>CAWJJV010000031.1:0-11352 GCA_963843235.1 uncultured Alphaproteobacteria bacterium | reverse complement strand
AACATTGATGTGCAACCGGCATGACGCAAGGGCGCACCGCTAACCGAATCCAGCCAACCGCTCCGCCGCGGCGATGTCGTCCATGGTGTTGGCGTTGAAGAATGGATCAGGCGTGATCTTGGCTCGTTGCTGACGAGGCTGGACGCTTTGATCCCGGTTTGTGTGAACGGGATGATGCCCTCGCCACGCCCGTTCACCTCACGATGGACAGGTGAACGTCCTCCGCCGATCTAGCAGATCCCGGCTCGGGTTCGGCGGCCGGTTGTGGAACCGCGCTCAACAAACCGAAAGCGGGGATCACCGTTTCGAGTTCTCGACGGTAGGATTCATAGTCTGGCGAGTCCGGCCGGAGAAAGCCAAGTTGAGGTATCTCGCTCGCGACACGTCTGAGCACGATTGGAGCGTTCGCCGGTGTGAAATGCATCCCACGCGGATTCGATAACGTCATAATGAGTCCACGAGCAGGTTCTTGATCGTTCGGACGGGATACCGTTATCAGGCGTACCGCGCCCTTTTCGATTGTCATGAGGTTGATGAACGGACACCCATCAGGAATATAGATACGTCCCTTTTGGGTGTGCGAAGCGTCAGCACGGCCTTGCTCCTCGAACATAAGGCAAGACTCGGCTTCGTCCCAGCGAATGACCACAAGGTACGCGGTAATGAGGTCGGCCACAGTGAAGCCAGGACGGAAGCAGACATAACACCCCTCCAGCTCCTCCACATTCACGCGCGAGTACGCGCCGAGATTTTTGGCGGCGTCGGATGAAGATGGGACAGGAAGTTCCAGATTCCCCACTGGCAATGACGTTTCCAAACGGACATGCGCCGCGTCATCTTTGCGCGCATGCTCCGATTTTCTGAACGCCGTGAGCACCATGACACCGATCACCGCCCCGGTCATTCCGGTGTTGGCGATGATTATGAGCCTTGCTTGATCTGGATCCAGGTCGAAGAACTGAGCCAGCACACTGGGGTCAAGCATCTTTCCTACAAAAAAGCCTGCAGCCGAAAATGCGAGCCCATTTCCAATTGCGCCAACCGTCGCAACGCGAAGTGAGGTTCCGCCCCAAAGGTTCACATAAGAGCAAAGGAGGCCGAGGGAGATCGTACAAATGAATGGTACGATGATTCCCGGTAGCCTTTCCCGAAACTGACTGACGACATCCCGCAGTGCTGCTCCATCACCGTTACTTTCGATCAAAGCGGGGACGAGTGGAATTGCGATCCTTATAGCGATCGACAGTCCAATGACGATAAGGGCTGCGACCAGCAACTCGCCGAATGGCGGATATGCGGGTTTTTCTCCTTCGTGATGTTCTATGAAGCGCTGCGCGACAACGACAGCGGCCATGACAGCAAATCCGATCGAGGCCGCATAGGTAATCGCAATTGTCAGAATCTTAGGGGCTCCCAGCTGCTTGGATCCGGGCATCAGAACCATCGCAACGATGCTTAGTATCATCACGGCAATGATTGTTGCAGCCCATTGGTCCGGACCAAAGGTCGGTGTTGGGTGCGTGGTGTCAAAACCCATGCTCGAGAGTCGCTGCCGTCGTCCCCCCCGAGTCACGTCGCAATAAAGGACATAACGCGCGATAAGGCTGCAAACGAGGTTCGATAATTCCGTGATGGTCTTGCTCAGAGCCTCTTCGAGTTCCTTCGTTGGATGGGGAGAAGTGAAATAGGCGAGACCCTCACGTATCATTTCTTCGTAGCGGGAATTTGCGCGATCCGCGATCGCCTCGTGGACGTTCATGATTGCGGAATAGGCGGATCGGCCGTGGGCGCTCGTAGAAAATACCAGTGGGGTAAGATCGTCCTTCGGCCGAATAAAAAGCCGGTGCAAGACGACAGCCCTTGTGAAGCGGGCAGAAAGCGTGCCGTCTCTGCTAAAATTGACGGCCTGAGAATTGATGTTCTCAGAGATAAACTTGGTGACCAGTCGGCGAAGCTGCTCCGTCGGAGGCTCAAAGTCGGCACTTGCCAGTTCGACTGATAGCCGATCGGCTTCGCGCGGAATAGCTGCGAGGCTAAAGCAGAACGTTCGCGCCGTGGTATCAATCTGATCCACTCGGGGAAATTGCGATGCGACGACAATGATGAGCGCTGCGAAAATAGGAGCGTAGTGAGCAATTTGTGCTTCTGACGCTGGATTTGCGAGCGATGCAAACCTGCCGAAACCAATGCCACTCGCTGAGACCAAGAGCCAAAGTGCCAGTATCAACGCGTAATAAAATATGGCTCCGAAGAAGAACAGCGCGAAAGTTGTTCCCGAGCGGTTCGTCGGCGGGCTGTTGAACTTATTCCACGCGACGACGAAGAGCAGCAGAGCAGGAACAATCCATTGACTGGAAGACAGTACGATTTCCATCGCAGCCTCCAACGCGGCCTGAGATAATACTTCAATTACTCAATCACACGCTGTCTGCAACCGTAGGCCAAAAGGAGAAGGGTGATAGTGATATGGTTCACATTGCCCGCAGCTAGGCGCGGCTTTTTTTGGCGTTGCCATCGAACGCCTGGCTCGATTCAATCTAGCTGGCGCGATGTCAATTTAGTTTAACTAACTCTATGTCTAATTTTCCTAACTCGACGTGATCTAACCAACCTTGATGCTGTCGCGCCACAACGCGCGAGTCACTTGCGTATTCTTTTCCCTTATCTATGATCGGTTATCACTTGGCAGTTCCAGCGCCCTTGTGAGTGCCGAAATGATTACGCGTCGAATTTTCTCCGCCTCATTGGTGACTACCGTTCTCGTCCCGTCTCACGGAATTTGTGCCGTACCTATGCCAACTGAATCAGGACACTTTCGGATCGAAGCCGAGAGCCCTGCAAAGAAACTGTTGATTGTTTTTGCTTATGTCGATCAGCCGCTTGAAGTCATTACCCATACGAACTTCATCGAACGCGGTCACAGCAAAATCCTGTTCTTGAATCCAGGGAAGAACGACTGGTATCAAACGGGTATCAGCGACATCGCCGATGACTATTATGGGCTTGGCAATTTTTTGCGCCGCCTGTGTTCCGAGCAGTTTCCAGATCATGAAATCATCTGCCTTGGCCACTCTATGGGTGCTTTCGCTGCAATTGGCTTCGGGATCGAGCTAGGCGCTACGCGCGTCCTGGCTTCTGTGCCAGAAATAGAACTACAGCTGCCTGGGAGCGTGAGCATCGGTCGCTTGAAAAACGTGCATATTCAGATGGGCAATCTCGCTCCATTTCTTCGGAGGAACGAGAAGACACGCATCATTGGTCTTGTCGGCGATCAGAATGCATTTGACTGCACGCAAGCTCACCTGCTCTCGACATTTTCAATGACGGAGGTTTGGCACCTGGACTGCAGCCACATAACATTTCCGTACTTGCGCGACAAAGGGCGCTTAAAACCATTGATTACCGCCTTCATCGACGACAGTGATGTTGGGCAGTCTCTCGAAGGCGTGGCGAATAGATGATCACCAAAGTCACGAGAATCGTTGCGGTTCAAAGAACGGGAGGCGGTGCAAAGGCGCGCTAAGGCGTAAGCCGCCTCGCGTGGAACCGGTCATAGGGCCGCGCTTTGCGCCGACCCGTTGGCTTGGCCGGACAACGAAAGGGGGGATCTCTACCGCCCGTCCAATTCCGCCAGCCGTTCCGCCGCGGCGATGTCGTCCACGGTATTGGCATTGAAGAACGGATCGAGCGGCTCCGCCGGCCAGGTCACGGTCGCCAGTTTGTAGCGCGCGGTCCAGCGGTCGATCTTTCGGATATCTTCCACCACCAGCGCGTGGCGCAATTCTTCGCGCAGGCCGACGCTCCACAACCCGATCACCGGATGCGACTGTCCGTCGGACGCCGCGACCGCAAGCTGTGCATTCTCCTTGACGAGCGCCTGATGCAGCCGTGCGACGAGATCGCGCGGCAGGAACGGACAATCCGCCGCCGCGCTCAGCACCAGGGAAACCCCGGGTCTTTCGGCCGCGGCCCAATCCAGCGCGGCGAGGATGCCCGCGAGCGGGCCCGGAAAATTTTCAACGGTATCGGCAATCACCGGCAATTCGAAATGCGCGAACCGTGCCGGATCGCCGTTGGCGTTGAGAACGAGCCCGTCGCATTGCGGCTGCACAGCCGCGCGATCACGCGCTCAAGAATGCTGCGGCCGCCGATCTGGCGCATCGGCTTGTCGCCGCCACCCATTCGTCGCGCCAGCCCGCCGGCGAGCAACACGCCCGGTATTGCCCGCGCGTCACTTGCGTGCCGCGCGCCGTCGCTTGACGTCGCCCGCGCGTCACTTGACGTCGCCCGCGCGTCACTTGCACGTCGCTCCACTCGTCACGATCACCGCCCTTGCGCTTGTGGCGCGCGGATTCCTCTTCGACAAAGGCGAGGTCCTGATCGTAGATGATCCGCTGCGCGCCGGAGAGCGCGATGAACCGCTTGCCGCGCGCCCGCCCCACCAGCGTCAACCCGACCTGCCGCGCCAGATCGACGCCCCAGGCGGTGAAACCCGAACGCGAAACCAGAATGGGAATTCCCATCCGCACCGTCTTGATCACCATTTCGGAAGTCAGCCGTCCCGTGGTGTAGAGGATCTTGTCGGCGGGATCGACGCCGTGGCGATAGATCCAGCCGGCGATCTTGTCGACCGCGTTGTGACGGCCGACGTCCTCGGTGTAACAGACCGGCGTGCCCTCCTTGCACAACACGCAGCCGTGGATCGCACCGGCCTCGAGGTAGAGTGAAGGCATGGTGTTGATCGTATGGGTCATCTGGTAGAGCCAGGAGGTGCGCAACTCGGCCTGCGGCAGCGCGACGCTTTCCACGGCTTCCAGGAGATCGCCGAACGCCGTGCCTTGGGCGCAGCCTGAGGTCTGCGTGCGCTTCTTCAGCTTGGCTTCGAAATTGGTGTGGTGTTCGGTGCGCACCACCACGACCTGCAGATCGTCGTGATATTCAACCTCGGTAACGATATCGTCGTATTTCAGCATGTTCTGGTTGAGCAGATAGCCGAGCGCGAGATATTCCGGATAGTCGCCGATCGTCATCATGGTGACGATCTCCTGCGCGTTCAGGTACAGCGTCAGCGGCCGCTCCACCGGAACGTTGATCTCGACGGTGGCGCCGGTCTGGTCGGTCCCGGCGACGCGTTCGGTCAGCCGCGGATCCCCCGGATTCGGCACGATCAGCGGAATGGGCGCTTTAACGATCTTCATGATGTCCGCAAGCTAGCATGACTTTACCTATCGACCGATATAAAGCACCAGATAGCAATGCCTAGCCCGGTTCCCGGGGCTTGCCGGAGAATAAGATGAAAGTGATTGGCCTTTCGGGCTGGAGCGGCGCCGGCAAGACCACCTTGCTGACGCGTGTGATCCCGCATCTGCTGGGCCAGGGGTTGCGTGTTTCGGTCATCAAGCATGCCCACCATGCGTTCGACGTCGACGTGCCGGGCAAAGATTCCTGGGTGCACCGGCAATCGGGGGCGACGGAGGTGCTGGTGTCGTCCGCCCGGCGCTGGGCCCTGATGCATGAACTGCGCGGCGCCGGCGAGCCGCGGCTGGCGGAATTATTGGCGAAGCTGTCGCCGGTCGATCTCGTGATCGTCGAAGGGTTCAAGCGCGAACCGCATCGCAAGATCGAGGTTCATCGCATCGCCAATGCGAGACCGCTGCTGTTTCCCGACGATCCCGGCATCGTCGGTATCGCCACCGACGCCGTGGTTGAAACCGCGCTTCCAACAGCCCATCTCGATGATGTGGAGGCGGTCGCAGCGTTGATGCAGCGATCCGCGATTTCGGTCGAAGACGTGCTGGCGAGAAGCACCACGGAGGTCTGAGAGGCAAGATGGCGCAATTGTCCGACGATTGCTTTGCCTTCGGTGGCCCGATGATGTCGGTCGATGAGGCCGTCGGCATCATCGCTGCGCGTGTCGCCGCGGTGCAGGAGGTCGAGACCGTCGCGCTTGACGACGCCGACGGGCGCATTCTTGCCCGCCAGATTTGTGCGCCGCTGCCGCTGCCGCCGTTCACCAATTCCGCCGTCGATGGCTATGCCATCAGCAGCGGCGATCTGCCACGGCAGCAAGAACAGGTCTTTCCCGTGACGGGACGAATTCAGGCCGGCGCACCGGTCGGCGATGCGATCAAACCCGGACATGCGGTGCGGATTTTTACCGGCGCGCCGATGCCTCTGGGCGCCGACACCGTCTTCATGCAGGAGGACGTGCGGATCGACGGCGACGGCAAGGTTGTGCTGCCGCCCGGGTTGAAACCCGGCGCCAATGTGCGCCCCGCCGGCGAGGACATTTCCGCCGGGCATGCCGCGCTGGCGTCGGGCCAGCGGTTGCGGCCGCAGGATGTCGCGCTCGCCGCCGCGTTCGGGCTGACGCATCTCGGAGTGATCAGGCGTATCCGCGTCGCGGTGTTTTCCACCGGCAATGAGCTGGTATCGCCGGGAGGCAGCCGCACGGAAGCGCAACTGTTCGATTCGAACCGCTTCATGCTGATGGCGATGTTGAAACGGCTTGGTTGCGAGGTCAGCGATCTCGGTATCCTCAGGGACGATCACGCGGCGCTGGCGCAGGGGCTGCGAAAGGTCGCCGACGGCCACGATTTGATCCTGACCACCGGCGGCGTCTCCACCGGCGAAGAAGATCACGTCAAGGCCGCCGTCGAGAGTGTCGGCACGCTGGTGCTGTGGCGGATGGCGATCAAGCCCGGTCGTCCGGTCGCCATGGGAATCGTCGGCGGCACGCCGTTCATCGGTCTGCCGGGAAATCCGGTGGCGAGTTTCGTTACCTTCGTGCATGTGGTCCGGCCCACCGTTCTGGCGTTGTCGGGAGCCAGGCAGGCGCCGCTGGTTCCGATGCCGGTCCGCGCCGGCTTCGCCTACAAGAAGAAAATCGCACGCCGCGAATATGTCCGGGTCAATCTGCGCGCGGGCACAGATGGCGTGCTCGAAGCGATCAAGTTCCCACGCGAGGGCGCCGGGCTGCTGTCGTCGCTCGTCGATACCGACGGTCTCGTCGAACTTAGTGAGGCGATCACACGGGTCGACCCGGGCGAGAGCGTCGGGTTTCTTAGTTATGCCAGCCTGCTCTGAAAGGCGCTCTACCCGGACCAACCTCCGTTGACGATATAAAGGCTCTCCCGACATGTTTGCCGAAGCATGACCACAACCAAACTCGACCTCACCGGACTAAAATGTCCGCTGCCCGCGCTGAAGACCCGCAAGGCCCTGAAGACGGTGCCGCCGGGCGATTTCCTGGAAGTGCATTGTACCGATCCGTTGTCGGTGATCGATATTCCGACGCTGATCCGGGAGACCGGGGATCGCGTCGAGATCACCGAACGCAGCGACAGCCGGATCGTATTCCTGATTGAAAAGACCGGGGGCTTGTCAAGCGCGAGCAGGCAAACTTAGTTACGAAACCGGACCGTCAGGCTTTCCCGTCGCGTCAGCGATTGTTTGAACCCCCGTACCGCTACCTTTTTCCTATCGACATAACGTGCGGCTTCTGTCCAATTCGAACTCTCCGCAGGGTTGCGGAGGTGAGGTTGTGCCTTGGCGGGGCGCACGATGCGGGGCGGCGTGGTCTCAACACGCGGAAAGACGCCGGCAGCGGGCATAACGTGTCGCGTCAGGGGGTGGATTTCGGGGGCGGTTCGCGATTCTGGCGCATCTCGAAATTGTGCGGTGCAAAAAATGCTACCGCGCCGCGAAGGCTGAGGACAACAGAATCGTAGGCCGCAGACCTGCCCGGTAAGGGCGGCTGTAGGGGAGGGGTCAATGACGACAATCAGCAGCGGCGGGACTATGTCCGGCGCCGGGATAGGGATTCTCGACAAGGAGCGGACGGTCGCGACAGCGGGCTTCAATCGCTGGCTGGTGCCGCCGGCGGCGCTCTGCATCCATCTGTGCATCGGTATGGCTTACGGCTTCAGCGTGTTCTGGCTGCCCCTGTCGCGCGCGATCGGGGTGACGGCGGCGAAAACCTGCCCGGACATGTCGCTGGTGCAGGAGCTGTTCACCACCACCTGCGACTGGAAGGTCGCCAGCATGGGCTGGATGTACACGCTCTTCTTCGTGCTGCTCGGCATTGCTGCCGCCGTCTGGGGCGGTTGGCTGGAGCGGGTTGGACCGCGCAAGGCCGGTGTCGTCTCGGCCATGTGCTGGTGCGGTGGCCTCTTCCTTGGCGCGATCGGCGTCGCGACCCATCAGCTCTGGCTGCTCTGGTTGGGCTCCGGCGTTATCGGCGGCATCGGCCTCGGTCTCGGCTACATCTCGCCGGTGTCGACGCTGGTGAAATGGTTCCCCGATCGCCGCGGCATGGCGACCGGCATGGCCATCATGGGCTTTGGCGGCGGCGCGATGATCGGCGCACCGCTCGCGAACCTCCTGATGAACCATTTCAAGTCCCCGACGTCGGTTGGCGTCTGGGAGACCTTCACCGCGATGGGCGTGATCTACTTCGTGTTCATGATGATCGGCGCCTTCCGCTATCGCCTTCCGCCGGCCGGCTGGCGTCCCGAGGGCTGGACAGCCCCGGCAAAAGCCAATGCGATGATCTCGCAGAAAAACGTTCACCTGAAAGACGCGCACAAGACGCCGCAGTTCTGGCTGATCTGGTGGGTGCTCTGCCTGAACGTGTCGGCGGGTATCGGCGTGATCGGCATGGCATCGCCGATGCTGCAGGAGATCTTCGCCGGCAAGCTGATCGGATTGCCCGATGTCGGCTTCAACGCGCTCAACGCCACGCAGAAGGCGACGATTGCGGAAATCGCGGCCGGCTTCGCCGGATTGCTCTCGCTGTTCAACATCGGCGGCCGGTTCTTCTGGGCGTCGCTGTCGGACAAAATCGGTCGTAAGAACACCTATTATACGTTCTTCATCCTGGGCATTGCGCTCTATGCGCTTGCCCCGACCTTCGCGGCGATGGGTTCAAAACTGCTGTTCGTGCTCGGCTTCGGCATCATCCTGTCGATGTATGGCGGCGGCTTTGCCACGGTGCCGGCCTATCTCGCCGACATGTTCGGAACGCAGTTCGTCGGCGCGATTCACGGTCGGCTGCTGACGGCGTGGTCGACGGCCGGCATTATCGGTCCTGTGGTGGTGAATTATATCCGCGAATTCCAGCTCGCGGCGGGTGTGCCACGCGATCAGCTCTACAACACCACCATGTACATCCTGTGCGCCATGCTGATTGCAGGCTTGATCTGCAATTACATGATCAAGCCGGTCGATCCGAAGTGGCACATGAGTGACGCCGAGGTCGCCAAGCTGCAGGCGGCCACCGCAACCGCGGGTGCATCAGGCCCCTCGGGGTCGTACGGCATCGGGTTCGGCGGGCTCGACGCCAAGGCCGCGTTGTTCTGGGCCTTCGTCGGCATCCCGCTGATCTGGGGTGTGTGGGAGACGCTGAAAAGCGCGAGCCAGATCTTCTGATCGTTCATCGAGCCGCGGGACGGTGGCGTTGCCGTCCCGCGCGATGATCGCTGGTTCTACATCGAAGGCTGAATGGACAAGGTCTGACGCGCCTCTCATTGATGTTCCGGGGAAGGGGGCGTGACGGTCGAAGCTGTCAGGCCCCCCAAATCGTTCTGCGAACAGCTTATTTTCGCTGGCATCTGGCATACCAAAGGATTAGAAACGATTGAAAGGCGAGGGGGTTAATGTTCGATGAGCCATGATGTGCAGCAAGTCCGTTCGTTCGAACATCCCGGCGAAGGGCGTCGGCGCGCCAAGTCGACCCCCAAGGGACGGCAGATCGACCCGACCGCCGCGCACGAGATCGAGCTGCTTCTCGGCGACCGGCCGCGGCGCCGCGATCTCCTGATCGAGCATCTCCACCTCATCCAGGACAAATATAACCAGATTTCCGCAGCCCACTTGGCCGCGCTCGCCGACGAGATGAAGCTCGCCTTCGCCGAGGTGTTCGAGACCGCGACATTCTACGCGCATTTCGATGTGGTGAAGGAGGGCGCGGCCGACATGCCGCCGCTGACCATCCGCGTCTGCGATTCCCTGACCTGCGCCATGCTGGGCGCCGAACAACTGCTGCATGCGTTGCAAGACGCCGCGGGCCCCGGCATTCGCGTGGTGCGGGCGCCCTGCGTCGGCCGCTGCGACACCGCGCCGGCGGCCGAGGTCGGTCATCACTTTGTCGACCATGCCAGCGTTACGAGCGTGCTGGCGGCGGCCGAGGCGGGTGATACCCACGCGCATCTGCCCAAATACATCGATTACGATGCCTATGTCGCCGGCGGCGGGTACAAGCTGCTCAACCGCTTGCGCTCCGGCGATCTCGCGAAAGAAGATTTGCTCAAGGCGCTCGACGACGCGTCGTTGCGCGGCCTCGGCGGCGCGGGTTTCCCCACGGGACGAAAGTGGCGCGCCGTGCTCGGCGAGCCCGGGCCGCGGCTGATGGCGATCAACGGCGACGAGGGCGAGCCCGGGACCTTCAAGGACCGCTATTACCTCGAAACCGATCCGCATCGCTTTCTCGAGGGCATGCTGATCGGCGCGCATGTGGTGGAAGCACCTGAAATCTACATCTACATCCGCGACGAATATCCGGCCCGCGTGAAATTCTCGAACGCGAGATCGCCAAGCTGCCGCCGGGCGGTCCGGTGCTGCACATGCGGCGCGGCGCCGGCGCCTATATCTGCGGTGAGGAATCCTCGCTGCTGGAAAGCATCGAAGGCAAGCGCGGGCTGCCCCGGCACAAGCCGCCCTATCCGTTCCAGGTCGGGCTGTTCGGGCTGCCGACCCTGATCAACAACATCGAGACGCTGTGGTGGGTTCGCGACATCGTCGAGAAAGGCGCGGACTGGTGGAGTGCCATGGTCGCAACGACCGCCACGGCCTGCGCAGCTACTCGGTGTCGGGACGCGTAAAAAATCCCGGCGTCAAGCTGGCGCCGGCCGGCGTCACGGTGCGCGAACTGATCGACGAATTTTGCGGCGGCATGGCCGACGGCCACCGTTTCCACGCCTACCTGCCGGGCGGCGCCTCCGGCGGCATCCTGCCCGCGGCGATGGACAACATCCCGCTCGATTTTGGTACGCTGGAGAAATACGGCTGCTTCATCGGCTCGGCCGCGGTCATCATTTGTCCGAGCAGGACAGCGTGAAGGGGGCGGCGCTGAACCTGATGCGATTTTTCGAGGACGAAAGCTGCGGGCAGTGCACGCCCTGCCGCGTCGGCACCCAGAAGGCGGCGCTGTTGATGGAACAGCCGGTCTGGAACAGCAAACTGCTCGATGAATTGAGTTAAGCGATGCGGGATGCGTCGATCTGCGGACTTGGCCAGGCGGCCTCGAATTCGCTGACATCCGTCATCAAATACTTTCCGGAAGAGTTCCTTCCG
>CAWJJV010000030.1:0-1112175 GCA_963843235.1 uncultured Alphaproteobacteria bacterium | reverse complement strand
GGAACGGGTTTCGGCTGTCGGATGTGGCATGGTTTCAACGGATCATTTCCGGCAAGAAATTTCGATCCCGGCTCGAATTGGCGAGCGCGCAAGGTCGGCAGGACCTGACCGTCGAGTGTGGAGAGCTCTACTGGTCACTCAGTAAGCTTCCTGTTTTTGATCCATGGATGATCTTCTGCTGCAACGCGATGCGCGCCGAAATGGCGATGACGGATTGTTTGATTTTCGATGACAGCAAGCCAAGCCTGCTAACGATCCGCTACGCATTGCCACGACGCCAAAGGCCGCCGTCAAAATCAAATTAGGCCTGTTGGGAGCAACTCGATGCATGTGCGCGCCGAACGCAGCAAGAGGCAAGGCCGAGTTGAGGCAGGCTTGGCGCTGAGGATATCCCATCAACGCCGCCGGCGGTTCAGATGACCAGATTGTCGCTGCTGCTGGTCCAGAACGGGTTGCTCGACATTCCAGTGGTGCTCATCGAGCCCCATCGAAATCGCGGTGGAGCCTGGCGCATCAAGTTCTGCTATGACGCCGACGAGTTGCTCTCGATGAGTGCCGCGCAAGCGTCGTCATTGGCAACTGATCTCCATCAAATAGGCGAAGACCAGTTGGCCAGTGAGATCGATGACGCGGTCAGAAGTGCGACGCGTTATGGCTTGATGTGAAATGGACCATTGCCTGGCTATCCGAGTAGCGAGGAAACGCCTCGAACGACCCTGGAGGTCATCCCAGGACGCTGCAACTCCTGGGAGAGCTGGCAAGGGGCTGCGATATCTTGGGGACGCCCCCGACTGCTCGATCGGACTGTGTTTACCGAAAACCTTATCCGGGTCGATGACGGCGAATCTAAGCTCGCGGAATGATCGGGCTGCCCTTACGAAGCCACCGAATGGACTTATTCGGTCAAATGCTCGCATGGAGCGAGAAAGCGATGGCTAATTGCCGTGAAAGCGCGCACGATGGGGGATGTTACAACATCCGAACGTCCCGTCGCGCCGGAATGCCGGTCGATCGGTATGACGACGCGCTCGCGCCGGGAAACGGTTCATTTCAAGCATCCTTTCCGGATCAAGGGGATCGATCGCTTGCTGCCGCCCGGCGCTTACGAGGTCGTCACCGACGATGAGATGATCGAGGGCCTGTCGTTTCCGAGCTTTCGCCGCGTCGCCACCCTGATCATGGTGCCGTGCGCCGCACCGCGCCAATCCTCGACCGAGATGGTCTCGATCGGTTCGATCGATCTGTCCGACGCGCAGCGCATCGATGCGAGTACATCGCATGAATGATAATCCCGTCGATCTCGACAAGCATCGCGGCATGGCGGCACAAAAGGCGACCGACATCCGCCGCGTGCTCGCCGATGTCGAGGCTAACGCCAAACTGCAGCGCGACCGCCAGGGCTTTGTCGAAATCCAGCTCCTTGCCGTGCAGGCCAGCTCGTGGCCTGAGGCGGCGGCAAAGGCGCGCTATGTCTTGAACCTATACGCGGCCGGGCTCGCCCCCGCCGACACCCATCACCGCGATCTAGTTGCGGCAGTACTGGCGGACTTTGCCCGGCTCTCCGGTGAGAGCTGAACGACACTGCGGTCCGTCTCGAAAGCCGAAAGCCTCACCCTCGTTCGAGGTGGTCTCGAACACCAACTGAAAGCATTCCATGCAAAATCTTTCACCGCGTCACGTCAAAACGGAAGAGTCACTTCGCCTTGGCGTGGTATCCGGTTGGTACTCGATTAAGGCCAGCGGAACCTTCGTCTCGGGCCCGCATGATTCCGAAGCCGACTGCCTTCGTAAGATCGCTGAGATCAATCCGCAGGTGAGCCTACGAAAATGAGTGAGGAGGTCTGTCAGATGACGCTCCAACCCGGCAGTGTCAGAGGTTTTGAGCAGGACCGGATGGTGATGCTGTTTTCCATGATGGACGGGACCAAGGAAGTCGCTTGTGCCGTCAGCAGCTCCGCCATGGACGATCTGGAGCGGGGCTCGCGGGCCAAGCCGGATCAGCGCGAAGAACAATTCCTGCGCTTGCGTGGCCGAATTGAACAATGTGCGTCGAGAAAATTCTACGCCCGGGAGTTTGAGGGCACACCACCCGGCATCATCCTGCGCAGCGTTGATTTTCGTAATTAGGTTTGTTGCTCGGCCGGTGTTCAAATGCCCCGTTTTCCATCGGGTGGCAGGTTAGGCGCCCATTCCAATTGGCGTTGCCGTTGCTGACAAACGGCCTCATCCTATTCTCTATTCCGGCTACCG
The DNA here is from genome assembly GCA_963843235.1 of uncultured Alphaproteobacteria bacterium. Classification (GTDB taxonomy): domain Bacteria; phylum Pseudomonadota; class Alphaproteobacteria; order Rhizobiales; family Xanthobacteraceae; genus Bradyrhizobium. The sequence continues at coordinate 1,109,925 of CAWJJV010000030.1, read as the reverse complement.
CGCTCGCCGACGAAGGCGCCGCCGCGATAGGCCCTAACAGCGGCGTCGGTGGAGAACGCGCGGCCTGGCCTGGTCTGACAGCGCTTAACCAAACGGCCGGCTAGAGACGCGAAATTCGGCACGCCTGTCATGTCAGTTTCGTGCGATCAAAAAAATTCTGATGTGGCTAATTAGCAACGGATTTTCGTTGCGGAATATGCGTAGCTAGCTCTTGATTGCGATTCCGGTAACGCTGACGTTGTTCGAGCGAAGCGATTTTATAGTCGCTTCCCGAGATCACTGAAATCTGCGGGGAATTTGCGTGGGGACGGGGAAATGAAGAGAACCGGGTCGGGAAGACGGGCTCTTCGCTCAATGCAGCTGCCGGCCGTAACGGCAGCCCTTGCCCTCGCGTTTTGTCCGGACGTGTCCCGTGCCGATGAGAGCGGCATTTCATTCTGGATCCCGGGTTTATTTGGCAGCCTCGCAGCGACCCCCGTAACGCCAGGCTGGTCACTGGGTTCGATCTATTATCATACCACGGTTTCGGCCTTCGGAAGCGTCGCGGCAGCCAGGGAAATTCAGATCGGCCGGTTCTCTCCGACGGTCAATGTGAGTTTCAATGCACGGATCAACGCGCAAGCGGATCTCGCGCTTCTCGTTCCTACGTACACGTTCGGGACGCCTGTGCTGGGCGGACAACTGGCCGTCAGCGTGATGGGCGCATTCGGCCAGACGAGCACGTCGATTGCCGGGACGCTGACAGCGGTGGGGCCTAATGGAGGTGCCGCCTCTCGCATGGGAAGCATCTCGGAATCGCTCATCGGATTCGGCGACCTATATCCTATGGTGTCGCTGAAGTGGCATGACGGCGTTCATAATTGGATGACCTATGCGACGGGCGATATTCCAGTTGGCGCCTACGATTCAAGCCGCATCTCCAATATCGGCATCGGTCACGGCGCCATCGACGGCGGCGGCCTACACCTACCTCAATCCGACAACGGGACACGAATTTTCTGGCGTCGGCGGATTTACCTACAACTTCAGGAATCCCGATACCGGGGTTCAGAGCGGCGTCGATTTTCATTTCGACTGGGGTGCATCTCAGTTTCTCTCGAAGCAGCTGTTTGTCGGTCTCGTCGGATATGCCTATCAGCAAATTTCCGACGACGCGGGCGGGGCCCCGATCCTTGGTGGCTTCAGATCGCGGCTGCTCGGCGTCGGCCCGCAGATCGGCTATATTTTCCCGATTGGGGGCATGCAGGGCTATTTAAACCTGAAAGGCTATGGCGAATTCGATGCGGCCAACCGTCCGTCCGGGCTGGAATACCTGGCTGACGTTCTCAATCTCGCCGGCGCCTGTGAGCACGGTCACGCCGACCAAGCACTTGGTAACGAAACAGCCATTGCCGCAGCGCGATCGGGACCCTCGATCTGAGCCAGACAGAGTTGGGGTTGGACATACTGTCACGCGTTAAATAACCAACTGGTTGAATTGAAAGAGTAAATCGAAGCTTTCTCCGGACCGGATTGATCGACTGGCTAGACACTTTCGCTTGTTCCACCTTAGACTATGCATGATCGGCGGACAGCCGACGGCATCGGGAGGGTGGACGACATGGCGGCAGGACGCAGCATTCTTCTGGCATATGCGATCAGCCTCTTGCTCAGTGCGAACCCTGCGGCGGCGGAGAAGAAGTACGACCCCGGCGCAACCGACAGCGAGATCAAGATCGGCAACATCATGCCGTACAGTGGGCCATTATCGGCTTACGCCCTGATCGCTCGCACGCAAACCGCCTTTTTTACGAAGATCAACGCCGAGGGTGGCATTAACGGGCGAAAGATCAACTTCATTTCCTACGATGACGCTTTCAGTCCGCCGAAGACCGTCGAGCAAGCACGCAAACTCGTGGAAAGCGACGAGGTGCTGCTGATCTTCCAAAGCTTGGGGACACCGACCAACAACGCCATTCAGAAATACATGAACCAAAAGAATGTGCCGCAGCTTTTTGTTGCCACCGGCGCCACTAAGTTTGGCGATCCCAAGAACTTTCCCTGGACGATGGGCTGGCAACCGACTTACCAGACCGAGGGGCGAATCTACGCAAAATATATCCTGCAGAACCATCCGCAGGGCAAGATTGGAATTCTGTATCAGAACGACGATTCCGGCCGCGACTACATCAAAGGCCTCAGGGATGGCCTCGGCGCGGAGGCGGCAAAGCGCATGATCGTCGCCGAGATCCCGTATGAGCCGTCGGATCCGACCGTCGACCGCCAGATCGTTACGTTGAAAACCGAAGGCGCCGATATTTTCTTCAACGAAGCGTCGCCCAAATTTGCCGCGCAGGCGATCAAGAAAGCCGCCGAGATCGGTTGGAAGCCGGTTCAGTTTCTCGCCAGCATCTCCAACTCGGTGGGTTCCGTGCTCAAGCCCGCCGGCCTCGAGAACTCCAAGGGTATCCTGTCGACAAACTATCTCAAGGACGCCACCGACCCGACCTGGAAGGACGATCCCGCGATCAAGGAATGGGCGGCCTTCATGGACAAGTATTTTCCGGAAGGAGACAAGTCGAGTACCTTCAGCGTCTACGGCTATCTGACGGCGCAGACCATGGTTCAAGTACTCAAGCAGTGCGGCGACGAACTGACCCGTGAGAACGTCATGCGGCAAGCGGCCAACCTTAAGGACCTGCAACTCGGATTACTGCTGCCGGGCATCACGATCAATACGAGTGCGACCGACTTCTTTCCGGTCGAGCAGATGCAAATGTCGCGCTTCAACGGCGAGCACGGCGAGCTGTTCGGTTCACTCATCAGCGGAGAGATCGGTACCCACTAGTGGTACCGTTCGGTCGACACCGTCCGCGATGTCGAGCCCATTGACCGCCGGCTGGGCTAGAGGACGTTTGAAGAAGTGGCCGAAAGTGCATAGCCCGTCCGGGGCCAACCGGCCACTCTCGCAGCACGATCTGTCGAAGGAGGAGGGGTTTCAATCCTCCATCCTCTGCTGGGCTTGAGCCGCTGGTACGCGGGTCAAGGACAGCAGCAGCGTTTGGCGCAATTGGGCGAAGGCTGCGGCCCGGCTCGTGCAGCCGTCATCAAGGACGTAAACCATGAGCATATTCAGAAAACTCTGGATCGCTCTTGCTGTGTGCGGTGCCGTAGGCACGGCTTGCCTGCCGGCGTCTGCGCAGCAGGGACAGAAGCCCAACATCCTCTTCATCATGGGTGACGATATCGGCCTCTACCAGCCGAGCATCTACCATCGCGGGTTAATGGTCGGCGAGACGCCCAACATCGATCGCATCGGCAATGAAGGCGCGATATTCACGCATTACTATGCCGAGCAGAGCTGCACCTGCGGGCCGGAACGCCTTTTTCACCGGCATGCATCCGCTGCGCACCGGGATGATTCCTCCGCAACTGCCCGGCAGCCCGTCCTATCTGCGGCCCGGCACCCCGGCGCTCGCCAAGTTCCTGCTCGATCTCGGCTACAACACCGGCGAGTTCGGCAAGAACCATCTCGGCGACCACACCGACGCGCTGCCGACAGCGCATGGTTTCCAGGAATACTGGGGCTACCTGTATCACCTCGATGCGATGCAGGGCGTGAGTTTCCCGGACATCAACAAGACCCCCACCCAGCAGACGGTTGCCCCCCCATGCAAGAATACGCCGATCCCCGGTATCCCGGAGGTACCGGGCGCGGTCGATCCGAAAACGACGGTTTGCCTGACGCCTCCGCGCAACGTCCTGTCGTGCAAGTCGGATGGTACAGCAAGAACCAGCAGTGCATCGACCAGGGCCCGCTGACGCTTGAGCGATCGAAGAGCGTCGACGAGGAAATCTCGGCCAAGGTCATCGACTTCATCGACCGCAACGATCCGAAGAAGACCAACAAGCCGTTCTTCGTCTGGTACAACCCCGCGCGCATGCACATCACGACCGTGCTGAATCGACAAGTACGCGGCCATGGTCGGCGAACCCGGCGGCAAGGACTGGGGCCTCAACGAGGCCGGCATGAAGCAGATGGACGACAACATCGGCTACGTGCTGAAGAAGCTCGAGGACATGGGCCAGCTCGACAACACGATCGTCGTGTTCACCACCGACAATGGCGCCGAGACCATCACCTTCCCGGACGGCGGCACCACCCCGTTCAAGGGCGGAAGCTGAGCACCTGGGAAGGCGGCATGCGCGCTCCTGCGCTTATTCGCTGGCCGGGGGTCATCAAGTCCGGCACCATCAAGAACGACATCTTCGCGTCGCTCGACTGGCTGCCCACGTTTGTCGACATCGCGGGTGGCGCAAAGGGAGACGCGCTGAAGAAGCAGATCGAGGCCGGCAGCTATCCTGGCATCGTCAAGACCACGCTCGATGGCGTCGATCAGACCGAATACCTTTCCGGGCGTTCGGAAAAGTCGGCCCGCGATACCTTCTTCTACTATCTCGGGCAAGGATCCTTCGGCGGTGCGGTACAAGAACTGGAAGATCTACTTCACGATGGTGTCCGACAACCCACAGGATTTTATTGCCGGAGCGCTTCCCTATCACTGGGCGCAGGTCGTCAACATCAAGCGAGACCCGTTCGAGACCTCCATTGGTTCACAAACAAGACACTCATGGGTCTGGGCGGTGTAATCGGCTCCCCCTCTACAGCCTACGTCTACGACTGGAACATGCTGCCCATCGGCCAGGCGCTGTGGCTGGGCCATCTGCTGACGTACGAAAATACCCGCCGCTGCAGGCACCGGAGTCCTACAACCTGAGTGGGATACTGGAGCAGGTCAAGAAGGCCAACGCCAGTCACGCGGGCGACTAGGCGACGCGATGCAGTGCGACTCCGAGGGCGGCTCGAAAGAGCCGCCCTCAAAGATGAAATCGAGTAATCATCGTTCGCATAGTCACGTCGGGAATGCGAAGGTGCGCATGCACTGACTCGCAATTGAGGCACCACATGGGCTCTCTGCGGCCACCCAGGCAGATGCTCTGCGCGTTCGCGATCGGGGTAAGCGTGGCTGTCCAGCCGCTCATTGTTGCCACGGCATCCGCGCAGCAGCAAAAACCCAACATCCTGTTCATTCTCGCCGACAACACCGGTTACGGTGATATCGGCGTCTACGGTGGCGGAGAGTTGCGCGGAGCGCCGACACCGCGCATCGATCAATTCGCCGCCGAGAGTTTGCGGCTGACGCAGTTCCTGGTCGAACCCGCTTGCACGCCGTCGCGCGCGGCCTTGATGACGGCGCGCTATTCTATCCGCTCCGGGCTGTCTCTGGTTGCGGTCGAGGGGACGACTTTCTCGCTGCCGGCGAAGGAAATCACCATGGCCGAGATGCTGCACGATGCCGGCTATGCCACCGCGATTTTCGGCAAATGGCATCTTGGCGGTCAGCCCTACAGCCAGCCGCAGAACAAGGGTTTCGACGAATTTTACGGCATTCCACCGGCAGACACCTGGGATGCATTCGGCATGATCCGTCAGGGCCACCAGACCAAGTCCCTCGATATTCCGCTCGACAAGGGGCCGCAGACCGTCGAGGCCAAACGCGGCGAACCGTTGAAGGCGGTGAAACCATATACGGAAGAAGTGCGGCGCGAGATCTACTGGGAGCTGGTGGATCACGGCATCGACTTCATGAAGCGCCAAAGGGCGACGGGCAAACCGTTCTTTCTCTATCTGCCGATCTCAAGGACGCATTTTCCCAATCTGCCGTCGAAACACTTCGACGGCGCATCCAGGATCGGCCAGTTCGGCAACTCCCTGATGGAGGGCGATGCCATCGTCGGCAAGATGCTCAATTCGTTGAACGACCTCGGGCTGGAGAAAGATACCGTCGTGGTCTTTGCCTCCGATAATGGTCCCGACGGACCTGGAGTGCGTACATTCGCCATGGACATGCAGGACGTCGGATCGTCCGGACCTTACCGCGGCGCGCTCGGTGACGTGAGCGAAGGCGCGATCCGCACTGCCGCGATCATTCGCTGGCCGGACCACATCCGGCCGCGAGTTTCCTACGCCATGTTCTCGATCATGGATTTCTTTCCAACCTTTGCGCGGCTTGCGGGTGGAAAGGTGCCGGATGACCGGCCGATCGACGGCGTCGACCAGAGCGACCTGCTGCTCGGCGGCGATCGACCGCGGACGACGCGAGCATTTGCTGACCTTCGTCGGGCCCGATCTGGTCGCGGCGCCATTCCGGGCGCGCGCGCCAGGGCAGTGGCGAGAGCGTGATCGTCGTCGCTGCGCGACGCAGTTGAACGGCTGTCCCGGTGTTGCAATCATCGAGGCCATCAGTATGAAGCATAACCTATTAGCAGTGTATCTTCGGACGAGCTTCGTCCTGCGATACTCGCGAAGCCGGAACGGGACGAATTCGCGCGATGGGAATGACGTTGGGTTGCGGTAAACGCAAATCCAACAAGCGCGACCGTGCTGCCGGATTGACGGCAAATCGGAGCGCGACAGACCCACCGCGCGGCGGCGCGCACCGTTGGTGGCAATCCGGAACACGGATCACGGTGCTGGCGGCAATGGCGGCCATCGCCGTTGGCGGCCTGACGTCGCTGTTTCTTTTCCACGGCGGATACCCTCCGTTCGGACCAGGCGGCGCTGGCGTCGTTACTCCCGCCGCCTTCGTCGGCAGTGAAGCCTGCACAGGCTGCCATCAAGCCGAAACCGAATTGTGGAAAGGCTCTCAGCACAAACATGCCATGCAGCACGCCAGCGCCGCCACCGTGCTCGGGAATTTCGAAGACACGAGCTTCGACTATTACGGCGTGCATTCGCGGTTCTTCAAGAAAGATGGGAAATTCGTTGTCGAGACCGACGGCCCCGACGGCAAGCTTGCGACCTTCGAGATCAAATACACATTCGGAATTGACCCGCTGCAGCAATACCTCGTCGAGTTTCCCGACGGTCGATTGCAGGCCCTTTCGATTGCCTGGGACACCCGGCCTAAGGACAAGGGCGGCCAACGCTGGTTTCATCTCTATCCCAAAGAGGAAATCAAGCACGATGATATCCTGCATTGGACCAAGCTGAACCAGAACTGGAATTTCATGTGTGCCGAGTGCCATTCGACCGGCGTGAAGAAAAATTACGATGCGGCCAATGACCGGTTTGGGACCACCTGGGCAGAACTAAGCGTTGGCTGCGAGGCCTGCCATGGCAAGGGATCGCGTCACGTCAGCTGGGCGAAAAACCAACGGAGTTGGTGGCCATTCGGAAAGAGCGATGATCCGGTCAAGGGTCTCGTGGTTCTCCTGAACGAGCGCGACGGCATCACCTGGCTTCCCGATCCGAGAACCGGCAACCCGCAACGCAGCATTGCGCCCGCATTGGTGCGCCGGGAGGTCGAGACTTGCGGTCTCTGTCACGCGCGGCGTGGCGAATTTTCCGAAGACTGGATTCCCGGTCGATCGCTGTCCGATACGCACGTCGTCTCCACGCTCGCTCGCGGGCTCTACCATGCCGATGGGCAGATGCTCGACGAGGTCTACAATTACGGCTCGTTCAAGCAGAGCAAGATGTTCGCGGCGGGAGTTACATGCAGCGATTGCCACGAACCGCACGCGGCGAAGCTTCGCGCACCGGGCGACGGGGTGTGCCTGCAATGTCACGCTTCCGGCAAATACGAGGTTGCCACCCACCATCATCACGAGAGGGCAAACCCGGCCCGTGACCTGTGCATCATGCCATATGCCCGTCAGCACCTATATGGAGATCGACAAACGGCACGATCACAGTCTTCGAATTCCAAGACCCGATCTCTCTGTCAAAGCTTGGAACGCCCAACGCCTGTAACGGCTGCCACACCGACAAATCGCCGGAATGGGCAGCCACCGCGATCGAGCAGTGGCATGGGCCCGACCGAAAAGGTTTTCAGAACTACGCCGAAGCGTTCCAGGCGTCCTGGAGCGGCCGCGCCGATGCGGCGACGCTTCTTGCAGCGGTCGCTGCAAATCCGGCGACGCCGGCGATCGCGCGGGCCAGCGCCTTAACGGAGCTTAACTCGCGCCTATCGCCGGCCAACATCGACTTGGCGCGCAAGGGCGTCGGCGATCCTGACCCCATGGTGCGGATCGCGTCCCTCGATATGCTCGACGGCGTCGCAGGCGACCGGGTTTGGCCTCTGGTCTCACCGCTCCTTTCCGATTCCAGCCGCGGCGTTCGCATCAGGGCGGTGTCGTTGCTCGCGGGCGTTTCGACCGCAAATCAACCTGCCGCTGATCGCGAAGCTTTCGAAAGGGCGGCCGCGGAGTTTATTGCCGCGCAGCGTCTCAATGCCGATCGGCCCGAGGCCCGCGCGACACTCGGAAATTTCTATGCACGCCGTGGGCGCGTTGCTGACGCCGAGAGCGAATACAACGCTGCGTTGCGGCTTAGTCCGAGATATGCGCCGGTAGCGATCAATCTGGCCGACCTTTACCGGCAATCGGGACGGGACGGCGATGCGGAGAGCATGCTGCGCGCGGCGATCGCGTCCTCACCCCAGGACGCGGGATTGCACCACACGCTCGGGCTGACGCTGACCAGGCAGAAGCGGCGGCCTGAGGCGCTCTCCGAATTTCGCGTTGCAACCGAACTCGAACCCGACCGGCTTCGGTATGCTTATGTGTACGCCGTCGCGCTGCACACGTCTGGCCGGGTCGATGAATCCATCGAAATTCTAAAAGGGAGTTTGGTCCGGCATCCGGACGATCGTGACACCTTGCTGGCCCTTGTGACGTTCAGTCGTGATTCCGGAGATGTCGTCTCGGCGCTCCAGTATGCCGAGCGACTCGCTCGCGCTACGCCGAACGACCGTGATCTGGCTAGCCTCGTCAAGGATCTCGAAGGTCGTCTGAGTAAACAAAAAAAGTAAGGGAACGCAGCGCAAATGTCGAACGACGTTACGCGTTTCAGCAGCAGTCGCGCGGATGACCCTCCTCCCAGCGGCTGCGAACGCCTTTAATGGCCATGCGTCGGCATCGGCATTTCCGTTAAGTTCGCCAGCGCGATCTCACCATCCGTAACATAGTGGTTGACGCGCTCAGTCGGTAATCGGTGGCCCGATTGAATGGCTTGCGCAGCCTCAATGGCTCGAAACTTAAGTAACTCGGAAATGATGTAGTCCCGTTCGGCGTTCGTATCCGAATCGGTCGCATGGGTGACCTGGAATGTTAGACGGGTAAAGGACAAGCCGGTATCCCTGGTTCCGGCTCCGACCCAAATAACGCGTGCATGATCCGGCGGACGGTCGGTGTTGAGCCAGAAATTGGCTGCTCCCCACGTGTTCTCTGCTCGTACGAGGTCCAGCGCCCAGAATCGGACGTGATGGCGCTTACGTGGGCTGTTATCGATTGCCTTCTGAAAACCGATGTCTTGGCCGCGCGCGAAAAGATAGAGCGTACTGAACGGTGCGGTAGGATAGGGAGAGTTGAATACGAATGCCCGGATCATGCCCCACGAGCTTGACAAACTTAGTCGATCCGCCTCAACCCACCCGAGCGTGGCAAAGGCAGAACGAAGCTGCTGGAGTGTACCGATAAGCGCAAGGTTCACGGGATCGCCGGGCAGTCCGTCGCCGGTAATCGTAAAGCTAGGCACTGACTTGTGCTGGAGGATTTTAAGCCCCATTCGAATGGCGCGCGGAAGGATAACATAAGCGGCAATTGCGTAGGTGAAACCGGCAGCAAGAACCCATGGCAGTCTTCGGTCGGCGGTGTCGAAGACTACAAAGACGATCAGCCAGACGCAAAAGATGCCCAGTCCGAAAACCAGCAAGCGCTGAAATAAGCGTCTCAGCAATCTCACAATCTCTCCCCCGCGTTTCATGCAAGGCCAGTTTTGCAACTGCTGCCAGGAACATTACCCTATTTGCGGCAGCCAGGCGTGCCGAAGGCAGAGAATCTGGCCCCTGTTAGGAGCAGACAGGCCCGCCACTAACGGATCCAGTGGATGGTCTCCACTCCTGATTTGGCTAAATCAGGGGGCAGTTCACCGAAAATCTCCGGCCGCCACCGCCAAAAATCCCGTTTTCGGGGGATGGACGCCGGAGACGGGGTTCGATCGCCACTGCGTGGCGGGCGCAGCAGTCCGATCAGTGGCCCGGGGTAGGGCAATGTTTCTTGTCGAATGTTGATGTCATCCTTCAGGATCCCGGGCTTTGACAATCGAGTCGGAGTTCGTGTGGCCTAGAGCCAGCGTTGATCGTGCGCTATCGAACCCATGAAATCTGTATGGTAATTACGATCGTAACGAAGTTTTTCTGCTGGTAAAATCGAACTGCGGTACAATCTCGGGATCGTCGGGGCGCATGACGCTAGAGCTCTGATGGGAAACTCATTCTAAGCGACGCCGGGATATCCTTGTGCTCATTATGGCAATGAGTCGCCGCTGATAGACCTTAACGCCGCAGGGTGACATGCCGGCAAGCGTTACGGGATTGAAGATTGGGGCGGCTGAGAAGTGAATCTCATATCACGTCTATTTCTGCTGGTTGTTATCGCGCTGCTGCCAGTGATCGCGATCGAAACGTACAATGAATTCGATCTGCGGCGCGCGCGTCAGCTCGAAGTACAGAGCCAGGCGCTCAACCTGGCCAAGCTCGCTGCGGCGGAGCAGCAGCAGATCGTCCGGGGCATTCGCCAGGTCCTGGTCGCGCTATCCGAACTCCCGGCGATAAAAGCGAGGGACAGTAAGGCGTGCAACGCTTACCTGGCTGCAATGCAGCAGCGTTTTCCCGCGTTCCTTACATTTATGGTAACTGACGTGAATGGCGTTACCTTTTGCGACACCAACCTTGGCCATAAGACAGTCAACGTCGCGACGCGGGCTTACTTTGCCAGAGCTCTCAAGACGGGAGCGTTCACGGTCGGAGAATTCTCGATAGGTTTGGCAATTCCGCGGAGAGTTATTCAATTTGCGTTGCCGTTCTACGACGACGACGGTCACATGGGGGGTGTCATCATAGCACCTCTCGGCCTGGGTTGGCTGGCTGACTACATCGCCAGGAAGGGCGTCCCGGCGGGAGCCGCGCTCGCCATCACGGATCGCAACGGCACCTACCTGGCCCGCTACCCGGATAACGACCGGTTCGTCGGCACAAAGATGCCCCGTGAGGAATACTCGACGATGAGCGACCAGGCTGCCGCCGATATTCTAGACGTCGACGGCGTGGAGCGAGTCGAAGGTTACTCTCCTCTGGGACCTGATTCCGGGGGGCTTGCTGTCAGCTTTGGCCTCGACAAGAGGCTGGCCTTCACCGAGATGCAAAGCCGAACGCAGTTCGGGATCGTCTTGATCGTTCTCAGCACCTCGTTGGTATTGGTCCTGACATGGTTGGGGGCCCGCCGGTTCATTCATCGCCCGCTTGGCCGGTTGGTCGACGCCGCGAACCAATGGCGGCTCGGTGAATATGCACGGCGCGTGGATATAAGGGAGAGGTCGGAAATCGGCCGGGTCGCCGACGCCTTCAATACCATGGCCGATGCGCTGGAGCATCACGAGCACGAATTGCGCGAAGCGAAGGAGAAAGCCGAGGAAGCTGCGGCCCGGATTACGATGATCTTTGAGAGTACGGCCGACAGCGTGATCACCGTCGATCGGGATTTCCGCATCACCTTCTTCAATGAACGCGCCAGGGCTCACATCGCCGAAGGGCGCGCACTCGATCGGCATGACCCTGCAGGAGGCCGTTCTTGAACCTGCGGATACGGAGCTTTGCAAGTTGCTCGGAGCAGCCTTGGCGGACCAGCGGCCGGTCTCGTTCGAGGCGTACTGCTCCCGCGACGGTCTCTGGTACGAGATCAATGCGTCCCCCACAAGCGATGGCCTCGCCATCTTCTTTCGAGACATCACCGAGCACAAGCAGGCCCTGGAGGCGCGGCGTCAGACCGAGGAGAAGCTCCACCAGAGTCAGAAAATGGAGTCCGTCGGCCAGCTCACCGGCGGTGTCGCGCACGACTTCAACAACCTGCTTACGGTGATCTCCGGGAATCTCGAGCTCATCGAGGACACAAAGGATATTGGCCGAGTCCGGCAATTCGCTACCGCCGCACGGCGCGCGACCGATCGCGGGGCGAAGCTGACGGCGCAACTTCTGGCCTTTTCCCGGCGGCAGAAACTGAGCCCAAAGCTGGTCAACGCAAACCAGCTCGTTCTTGGCTTCCAGGGGCTCATCCAGCAAGCCGTTGGCGAACGATGCGAGATCCGGTTGCGGACCGTTGAGCAGATTGTGGCTGTGCAACGTCGATCCGTCGCTGCTGGAGACCGCTCTCCTCAACCTGGCGCTGAACGCCCGCGACGCCATGCCGGATGGCGGCGTGCTCGAGATCGAGACGCAGAACGTCGTTCTCGATGAAGCCGCCGCCGGATCCCCGCCCGGATCGTATGTTCGGCTGTCCGTCAAGGACACCGGCAACGGGATGTCTCCCGAAGTGCGGGACAGGGCTTTTGAGCCGTTCTTCACGACCAAGGAAATCGGCAAGGGGACCGGGCTCGGCCTCAGCATGGTCTACGGCTTTGTCCGGCAGTCCGGGGGGCACGTCACTCTCGAGAGCGCAATGGGGGTAGGGACCATGGTCGCGCTGTATCTGCCCAAAGCCGCGCAAAATGCCAATGCCGAGGTCGAACCTATCCAACCGCAAGCCATACCGGGAGGTTCGGAGCGAATCCTGGTGGTCGAGGACAATGAGGATCTCCTGGAAGTGACCTCGGCAATGCTGACCACGTTCGGCTACGAGGTCCTTTGCGCTCGAAATGGTGCGGAAGCCATCCAGATCGTCGAAAGTGGCCAGGAGTTTGATCTCCTGTTCAGTGATGTTGTGATGCCAAACGGCATGAGCGGCGTCGAGCTTGCCCGCGAACTGAGGCGCCGGAACAAGAACGTCAAAATCCTCCTCACCTCCGGCCACGCCGGGGATGTGCTGGAACGGCATCAGGCGGTGGGCGAGTTTCAAATCATCGACAAGCCGTTCCGCCTGTCAGATCTGGTGCGGCGCCTGCAGTCTATCCTGCGCGGCGCCTCGTGACCGGTGCTCGCGGATCTTGCGCAGCCCGCTCATGGAGAGGGGCGCGTTGGCAGCTTAACCAGGGAGTGAGGGCTTTCGAACTCTGCCTCAACGACGGACCGGAGCAACGAGCGCAGTTTTGCAGAACGCTTAGAACAGACCTTGCTGCGAATTGCGCCTGAGCTTTGGAGACCATTACGCGGCCGCCTGCAGCAACTTTATCTTACCAGCCTTGGCTAACCGTAGCCCCCGCGCGCCGGTCGCATGGCCGTTTACACCGTGAGGCTAGTGTTGCTGGAAGCGGGCGTTCATGGCCGTTCACGCCGAGTTCACCAAGACTTGACAGGAAACGCAGAAATATCCAATCAAAATGCGCTCGTTACGATCAAGTGTCTCTTATGAACTGGGAAGACGTTCCGATATTGGCCCTCGACCAGATTTTGGTTTGTGAGATCGAGGGCCGGCCTCGAACTCGGGGCGAACTATCGTATTGCCATGCCGTTGGCATCAGGAAGATGTTTGCGCACATTCGCGCAATTCTGGGTCGGCAAGGCCGAGAAATGCATCGTCGCAACCTTGATGCGCACGTCAAAAATATCAACGGCGCTGTGCTCCGCGCCTGTAACCGCAGATTTACCACAACTCGAATACGGCGATCAAAGTCAACGGCTGCCAGCGGCATCAACCGATTTTGATCGAAAGTTAGATTCGTTCAATGATGTTTGTGTTCGCTCATTGCATATTCTAAGGACGCATTCGGTGCTTACTCTGCATGCAGAAGCCTTAGTTTTGGCCCAGAGCACATCTAGTTGAACGGCATGGACCGGGCGAGGGTATTGGCGATGATTGTCTTCTATCGGCGTCGACGCCAGACCGCTCGCTATACCGCGTTCTAATTGCTATTGAGACATTTCATGCTTAGCGAAACTGGCCATATTATCGTTGTTGATGATGATCCGTCGCTCCGGCAGATGGTGACCCGATATTTGGAGGATCATAATATCCCGGCGAAGTCCGTATCGAACAGAATTGGGCTCAATCGTGAATTTGAAGGAACCCATCCCAGCTTGATCATTCTGGATTTGCGACTCGGCCAGGACGACGGGCTGGATCTCTTGAGAGAAATTCGATCGCATTCGGATATTCCGGTCATCATCACAACCGGCCATCGGCCCGATGAAATCGATCGCATCGTCGGCCTCGAACTCGGAGCGGACGATTACATCGTAAAACCGTTCAGCCTCAGAGAGCTGCTTGCACGCGTCCGGGCGGTGTTGCGGCGACAGGAAATGGGACGATCGGCGCGGGCGAACGCTCCGGAGCGTGGCGGGTACAGGTTTAACGGGTGGGTTCTTGATCGCCGCAGTCGAAAGCTCGTCGACCCCGGTGCGACCCCGGTCGCGCTGAGCAAGGGCGAATATGCCTTGTTGCTTGCCTTCCTGGAATCTCCTCGGCGACCTCTTTCACGAGAACGCCTGTTGCAAGCCACGCGAATACATGAGGATATCTTCGATCGAAGCATCGATGTCCAGGTCTTGCGGCTGCGACGCAAGCTGGAGGTTGATCCAAGTGCGCCACGCGTGATTCAGACGGAGCGCGGCGTCGGCTATGTTTTCACAGCCGCGGTCGAGCCGTTTTGAAAAGTGATGAAAGCATGGCGCCGCAGACTGCGGCTGTAACTACATTGTCTGTGGCTGAGATAAACCCGTAACAGCCATCCACCAGAGTACTCCTGCAAGTAATTTGTGGGAGCCGCATATGCTGGAGAACTTTTTATCTGGATCGGCAAACGGGGTCGTCAAGCACTACGACGCGCCGCGCGATGGGAGCCTTGCAGCCGGGCGTTCGAGGACGATGCGCCAGCCCAATTCGGAAAATAAGCCGCTTCCGCGTGTAACGAACGCGGCGAGCGTAACGGATCGTCAGCAAACCGGATTTTGGTCGTTGCTCATCAGTTCTGTCATGGAGGGCCTAGCGCTTTACGGTGCGTCCGTGCACGCGGGGGTGCTGTTTCCGGCCGAGCCAGATCCGGGCGAGGAGCAAAGCCCGGCGCCGAGGGAGATCGCGGTGCGCCGATGGCGCGGGCCGATCCGGGTCATTTCGTCGATTCGGGACACGGCATCAACCAGATTTGATCGCGAGGCGGATCGCGTGATGGCGGCCAGGTTTGCGACCGCGTCCGGGAACCGGAGGAAACGGGAGCGCGAGATCCAGAAAGCGACTGCCGCGCTGGCAAGATTCGACGACCGGACGTTGCTCGATCTGGGTATTCCCCATCGATCCTACATCGAGCAGACCGTGAGGTACTGTCATGATTGCTGATTTCATCAATTTTGCTATCGCGGGAATTGACTTCTGTCATGCGGCGAGCCGTCTGATCCTACGGCGGGCGCTGCGGGGCGGCATGAACACCGTTATGACGCAAAGCTGGGTCAGACGGCACCCTTAATATCGAAGATTGAAGAGTCCCGTATCGGTCAGCGATTGTAGCCAGGGGTCCTGTTAGAGTTGCAAAAATCCGTCGCGCAAGTCGGCCGCCAACGTCGGTACACCATTGCGATTTTTGCGCTGATTGTCGGCAGCCTACAGTTATCGTCGGCGCCATCACAATCATTCGACCAATTGCCAGAATTGACCAGCACGACGGCGCGAGAACCCATCACCCCGACGCCTGAGGCTGCGCCGATCGACGCTCTAAAGAGCGCACTGGGGGAGCGTCTATTCAAAGATGTTCGCCTCTCTCACGACAATTCACGCAGTTGTTCATCCTGCCACGACCTCGATGCAAATGGCGCTAGCCGAAATAGTCGTGACACCGGCCTGGATGGTGCGAACGTCCCGCTAAACACCCCTACCGTGTTCAATGCCGCGCTCAATTTCCGCTTCGGGTGGGAAGGAAAATTTCGTACACTTGAATCACAAGCCGCGGTGTCGTTGGAAAGCCCGTGGACGATGGGTGCCAGTGCCTCCGAAGTCGTGCAGAAGCTTAATGCGGACCCCAACATGCGCCGGGCATTCGCCGAAACCTATGGTCGTGGCCCGAACATTGCCGACGTATTGGACGCTATCGCCAGCTTCGAGCGAACTCTCGTAACACCTGACAGCCGGTTCGATCAGTGGCTCGCGGGCGATGCGACCGCCTTGTCGGCGGACGAATTGAATGGATACCGGCTGTTCAAGTCTCTGGGATGTGTCTCCTGTCACCAGGGCGTCAATGTCGGAGGTAACCTTTTCGAACGGCATGGAATATTCCATCCGCTTGCAGCGCCACATCCCGAAATCCTGCGCGTGCCGAGCCTGCGGAATGTTGCGACAACGGCGCCGTATTTTCATGATGGCAGCGCTCCGACGCTCGACGACGCCGTGCGAAAGATGGCCATTGCCCAGCTGAATTCAACGCTGACGGACCAGCAAGCAAACTCAATCGTGGCTTATCTCAAGACCTTGACTGGAAAGTATCGGGGAGCGCTCGTTGGAGCGCCGCCATGAGGCTGGAGCGCGTTGCCATCATCGTTCCCGCGCTCCTTCTTTTGCTCACTTGGGTAATGCTGAGCGGGCTGAACCTGAATTCTGCTCGCTATGATCGCCAACTTCGGGCAATCGGCGATTTTTCCCGATTTGAGCGTGCGTTGAATTGGGAAGTGCTGACTGCGCGCGTCGGTTTGTCGCGAAATTACGATGCTCTGGTGTACATGACGGGTCTATTGGATCAGTCGCTCGACCGGTTGCGAGAAGAGGCGGGACCGGACCCGGAGGAAAAGCCGGCCATCGAAGCTCTGGCGGCGCGCGCTGCCGAAGAGGAGGATTTGATTGAGCAGTTCAAGAGCAGGAATGCCTTGCTGCAGAATTCGCTGGCCTACTTTGGAATACTCAGTGCGCGTCTCGCCGCGTCGGATGACGCGGCTTTGGTTGCGGTCGCCACCAAGCTCTCGACCGCCATGTTGCGACTCACGCTCGACACCTCGGATACGACCGCGCGCGAGGTTCAAGGTCAGTTGAGCGACCTCGCATCATTGCAGCCGCGGCGCAGCGACGTAGATTTCATTCAGGCGATACTTGCGCATGGAGGGTTGTTGCATGATCTCCTGCCATCGACTGATGCCATTCTAAAAGCCCTGATCGACACCGCGCGCAATCCGGAGCAGGACGCTGTTCGTTCATTGATACTTAAGCACCAGCTTGCCGCGAGGAGCTCTGCGCGCGAGTATCGGGTCTTCCTTTACGCAATATCGCTGACACTGCTTGGAGTCCTGGTGTATTTCGGGCTGCAATTGCGGGCCCGCGCGAACGCGTTGCAGCGGCGCGCCGCTTTCGAGCATGTGATCGCTCGGATTTCGGCACGGTTCATTAATTCGCAACAAAATGAGATTTCCGCTCATGTCCAATGCGCGCTGGAGGAATTGGCGCGGTACGTCGGTGCGGACCGGGCTTATTTCGTCGTGGCTGGAGAGCCGATCGATGCCTATCGTTGGCTCGGGGAGGGAGCGACCTTACCGGAGGGGTGGCCCGAACGCGCATTGGACCTCGCGTCGAGTTTCGATCGAGGCAACGACAACATCATCCATATTCCAAGGGACAGGGCTTCGCATTCCTATGAAAAAACCAGCCTGCCGGTTGGCGTCGGCCTTCACGGTTGGCTCTGCATCGCCAACATGTGGGGGAAATTGAATACGATCCTGGCCTTTGACGGTCTGCATAGCTGCCCCACGCGCGACATCGAAGCCGCTCTCCTTCGCATGGCGTTTGACGTCA
Organism: uncultured Alphaproteobacteria bacterium; assembly: GCA_963843235.1. GTDB lineage: Bacteria > Pseudomonadota > Alphaproteobacteria > Rhizobiales > Xanthobacteraceae > Bradyrhizobium. The sequence continues at coordinate 1,092,189 of CAWJJV010000030.1, read as the reverse complement.
TCGCCAATGCTGTCGGCAGGATCAAGCTTGAACAGGAGAAGGAGCGGCTGGAAATGAATTTGGAGCAGGCCCGGCGGCTGGAGACGATCGGCACCTTCGCCAGCGGTATAGCGCACAACTTCAACAATATCGTTGCCGCGATCCTCGGTTACGCGGAGATGGCCGCTGCCCGGGTCGTTTCGGGGAGCCGGCCGGCCAGCCATCTCGCCGAAATTCGCCGCGCGGGGGAGCGCGCACGCGAGCTTGTTGACCAGATACTTACATTCGGAAGTCGCGACGATCGCAGGCGGGAGCGCGTCAACGTCAAGGTGCTGATTGCCGAAACCAGGTCGTTGTTGGCGGCATCGTTGCCTCCCCACGTCGACATCGTGATTTGCGAGACATCCGAACCGACGGTCGTGTCGGCAGAGCCGGCCCAGTTGCAGCAGGTCATTCTGAACGTCTGCAACAATGCGGCGCAGGCCATGGACGAACCGGGCGTCATCACGATCCAGCTCGGGTTGCGGGAAATAGTATACGGGTCGCGAACAGGGCATGGTCAGGTCGGGCCCGGCCGTTTCATTGTCGTTACGATTTCCGATCCCGGACGCGGCATGGACGAGGCAACGCTGGAGCGTATTTTTGAGCCGTTTTTCACCACGCGCTTCGAAGGCAATGGTTTGGGGCTGGCGACGGCTCGGGAAATCGTTCGGGAACACGATGGGACTATCGAGGTGCAGAGCACCGTTGGCGCAGGCACGCGGTTCGAAATCTGGCTTCCTTCGGCCCCGTCAAATGAACCGGTATCGGCACAAAGTGCGCCGGTCATCGCCGGTCGCGGAGATGGCGAAACGATCCTGCTGCTGGAGACCGATCGCGCGCGCCTGCTGCGGTACGAGGAGATCCTGGCGGCACTTGGTTATGAACCGGTAGGCTTCACCACCCCGACTGAGGCGATTGAGGCTTGCACCTCGGCGCGGGCGCGGTTCGATGCGGCGCTGATATGCCACCAGCCCGGAACGACCTCGGCGCTGGATTTCGCGGGGACATTGCACGGCGTTGCCCCGACGCTACCGATTATTCTGGCGACGCCGTCGGCGCGAGATCTCGGCGCGCCGTCGCTGGCAGCTTCCGGAATATTCGACGTCGTGCGTTATCCGGTGACGTCAGCGGAATTATCCAGTGTCCTGTCCCGTTGCGTTGCGGCTCCGATTGTCGCGCTATTGCAGCAGGATCCGGTATCGTCCCGAAACAAATCTGATCGCCGCGTCCATGCTGTCGTTGGCGGTGAATTCGGTCGCTCGAAGGACTAAAGCCGACCGCGGGGAGCGGCCGGCTTCATGCTTTATTCAACCCGACATTTAGACGTCAGTAGCGACCGGCGGGGGCAGACAGTCCGCGGTTGGCGTAGTAGCTGGCGTCGGACCGCGCCGGGGAAGCGGGCCAGTAGGCGTTGCTGTTACGGAATGGCTCGCTTACAGGCGCCGGCGCGCGGACGGCCTTGCGGGCTTTGTAACGCTCTGTGGCCGCGGCACCTTGGATCGCCGAGCCCGCGAGCAGGGCCGAGCCGAGAAGTATCAGGATCGTTTTTCGCATTTTAGATCTCCCTTGTTCGCGCTCTCTAATCGCGAGGCAAAGGCGTCTCGCGGGCAGCGCTGTTCCTTCGACATAACGCTGTGTCGGACGGATTTTGACGGTGCAGGCCATCACGAAGCGGCGAGCAAATTGTTTGGTCAAAAAATCTTTCGGCTAAAAATTCAGCAGTCGTCCCGGCCTGCCCCTGATACATTCGCGCTCGCCGGTCTGTTTCAACGAAGAGAGGACGTCCGTTGCCAGCGAAGTCCATGAAATACCTGCTATTTTCAATTCTGTTGGTTTCGTCGCCGGTCTGGGCTCAAACCAAATTGGTGCCCAAGAGCGTGACGGCTCACGTCGACAATTGTGCTCCGATCGGCCGAACCGCGAACGGCACCCTGGTTTATTCGATGAAGTGCGAGAATTTGCCGGCGCCGCCACCCCGCCGCCCCAGGCGGAAGCGCCGGCGGCGGCGGCGCCAGCCCCCGAGCCGGAAGTGCATCGCAGCGGGATTTTCGGCTTCTCTTATGAAAGAAAATCACCGGACCAATAGGTGCCGGCCTTCCGAGCGCGATCGCTTTTCTGAAGCTCGTGCTTTCAGAGGATCGCGCTTTCAGAGGATCTCGTTTTCAGAGGTGTTGGTACGCTGGCGGTTGGCTGGAATGATCCTTGCTTCGACCGTTCGCGGCTGCAATGATTTCAGCCGAATCCACTTTGATCATGAGAAAGATAAATGGGCCAACTCATTATCCATGCCGGCGACTTCAGGTTTCAGGCCCGATTTGAGGAAGAACAGGCGCCAAAGACTTGCGCGGCCTTCCGCAAGGCGATGCCGTTTGAGAGCCAGGCGATCCACGTCCGCTGGAGCGGCGAGGGGGTCTGGATGCCGCTTGGCGATCTGGATTTCGGCGTCTCTTATGAGAACCACACCAGCTATCCCGCGCCCGGCCAGATCATTCTTTATCCCGGCGGGATCAGCGAAACTGAAATTCTGCTGGCCTATGGCGGCGTGCACTTCGCCAGCAAGATGGGCCAGCTTGCCGGCAATCACTTCATCACCCTGACCTCGGGTCTTGAGAACCTGACGGCGTTCGGCAAGACCGTGCTGTGGAAAGGCGCCCAGAAGATCCGCTTCGAGGAAGTCTAGGTGGCCGGGGCCGATTACCCCCGCGACCTCCGCGGCTACGGCCGCACCCCGCCCAATCCGCATTGGCCCGGAAATGCGCGCGTCGCGGTCCAGTTCGTGGTGAATTTCGAGGAGGGCGGCGAGAACAACATTCTGCACGGGGACCGTGCTTCCGAAGCCTTCCTGTCCGATGTACTGGGTGCGCAGCCTTGGCCCGGGCAACGCCATGCCAATATCGAATCGATGTTCGAATACGGCTCGCGCGCCGGATTCTGGCGGCTGTGGCGGATTTTCACCGCGCGCAAGTTGCCGACGACGGTGTTCGGGGTTGCAACGGCGTTGCAACGAAATCCTGAAGTGGTCGCCGCCATGAAGGAGGCGGCCTGGGACATCGCCAGCCATGGCCTGAAGTGGATCGAGCACAAGGACATGTCGGAAGCGCAGGAGCGGGCCGAGATTGCCGACGCGATCCGCGTTCACACCGAGGCCACCGGGCAGCGCCCGCTCGGCTGGTACACCGGGCGGTCCTCCATCAACACCGTCAGGCTGGTGATGGAAGCCGGCGGCTTCCTGTACTCCTGCGATTCCTATGCCGACGATCTGCCATATTGGATCAAGGGACCGGCCGGACCGCATCTGATTATTCCCTACAGCCTCGACGCCAACGACATGCGCTTCGTCAACGCGCAAGGCTTCGGCGGCGGCGATCAGTTTTTTACCTATCTGAAAGACAGTTTCGACGTGCTTTACGCCGAGGGCGAAGCTTCACCCAAGATGATGTCGGTGGGCCTGCATTGCCGGATTGCCGGCCGTCCTGGCCGCGCGGCGGCGTTGATGCGGTTTCTCGATTATATCGGCAATCATGAGCGCGTATGGGTGCCGACGCGGCTTCAGATCGCGCAGCATTGGCACGCCAATCTGGCGCAGCTCGCCGAACACGCGCCAAGTGCCGGATAGGAGAGCGCGGAATGTCGCAAAAGAGCCTCTCCGATTTGAATGCCTGCAGCAGGGAAGATTTCGTCGCCGCGCTGGCGAACATTTTCGAATACTCGCCATGGATTGCCGAGCGTGCGGCGGCGGCGCGGCCTTTCGCCGGCGTGACGCAGCTGTTCGAGGCCATGACAGAAGCGGTCGATCGGGCCACGCCGGAACTTCGGCTCGCCTTGATCAAGGCGCACCCCGACCTTGCCGACAAGACCGCGCGCGCCGCTGGTCTCACCGCGGAATCCAGCGGCGAGCAGCATAGCGTCGGGCTGGATCGGTTGTCGGATGCCGAATATGAGGCGTTCCAGCGCGTCAACAACGCTTACCGCGCCAAGTTCGGGTTTCCCTACATCATCTGCGTTCGCCGCCAGACCAGGGATTCGATTCTGCGCGATTTCGAGCGCCGCCTGCCCAACGACGCGGATGCCGAAATGCAGAGATCGATCGAGGAAATCAGCCGCATCGCCGCGCTGCGCCTCGATGCGCTGGTGACGTCGGACGATCGGCTCAAGGTTCAGGGGCGGCTGTCGACCCACGTGCTCGATACCCATAGCGGCAGGCCGGCGGCGGGGATCGCGCTTGAACTGGTGGAGCTCTCGGACCTCGGCGCCAGCCGTGTCGTGACGCGTGCGATCACCAATGCGGATGGCCGCACCGAGCAGCCGCTGATCCATGGCCGGCCGGTGCCGATCGGCCGTTACGAGTTGACGTTCAGCGTCGGCAAATACTTTGCCGAGCGGGGCGTCGCGGTGTCCGACCCGCCTTTCCTTGACCGGATTCCGCTGCGGTTTGCGGTGAGCGAGCCCGAAGGCCATCTCCACGTGCCGCTGCTGGTCACGCCCTGGAGTTACGCGACCTATCGGGGGAGCTAAGGTGCTTTCCTTATGGCGAGGCGCGCGTCTCGGATCACACGTGCTGCGCCGACGAAGCGGCGGCAACCGCGTCCGCTTCCGCCGCAGCGTTGCTGCCTAAGCCGTTGAAGAATGCGTTCAGGATGACTGCCACCAGCGCGCACAGCAGGATGCCGGATTCCAGCAGCGGCTGCAGGTCGTGCGGCAGGTTACGAAAGAAATTCGGCGCTGCGAGCGGGATCATGCCGAAGCCGGCCGAGATCGCGACCACGAACAGATTGTAACGGTTATTCTTGAAATCGACCGCGGTGAGAATCCGTGCGCCGGTCGCGGCCACCATGCCGAACATCACGAGGCCCGCGCCGCCGAGCACGACCAGTGGGACCGCTTCCACAAGCGCCGCCATTTTCGGCAGCAGGCCGAGCAGCAGCATGATTCCGCCGCCCGCAATGGTTACCCAGCGCGATCGAACGCCCGTGATGCTGACAAGCCCGACATTTTGCGAGAACGACGTGTAGGGAAAGGTATTGAACAGGCTGCCGAGCACGGTGCCGACACCGTCGGCGCGCAATCCGCGGGTCAGCGCGTCGCGATCGATCACCTTGCCGGTGATCTCGCCGAGCGCCAGAAACATGCCGAGTGATTCGATCATCACCACAATCATCACGATGCACATGGTGATGATCGGCACCAGATGAAATTGCGGTATCCCGAAACGAAGCGGGATCACGAGCGCGCCCCATGATGCCGCCGCCACCTTGTCGAAATGCATCACGCCGAGCACGCTGGCCAGGATCGCGCCGGCGATAATGCCAAGCAGAACCGAGACATTGGCGACGAAACCGGAGCCCCATTTGATCAGGCCGAGGATGACCAGAAGTACGAACAGCGCGATGCCGAGGCCCTGTAGCTGACCGTAACCCGGATTGGGAAAGGCACCGGGAACGCCGTCGACCACCTTGGTCAAGGTCGGTAGCCCGCCTCCAGCCCAGTTGATACCCACCCGCATCAGCGAGAGGCCGATCACCAGAATGATGGTGCCGGTCACGACAGGCGGAAACAGTGGCAGCAACCGGCTGATGAAAGGTGCGGCAATAATGCCGAAGATTCCGGCAGCCATCACTGAACCATAGATGCCGAGCAAACCGATGTCGGGCGCCGCTGCCATCGACAGCATCGGGCCGACCGAGGCGAAGGTGACGCCCATCATGACGGGAAGCCGGATGCCCACACCGGGAAAGCCGATGCATTGCACCAGCGTAGCCAGCCCGCAGGCGAACAAATCCGCGCTAATCAGAAAGGCGACGTCTTCCGGCGGCAACTTCAGCGCCCGGCCGATGATCAAGGGGACGGCGACCGCGCCGGCATACATCACGAGGACGTGCTGCAGCCCGAGCGCCAGGAGGCGAGGGGTCGGCAAGATCTGGTCGACCGGATGGATTTCGGTGTTCATGAGCCGACTCTCCTGACGCAGTTCCCAAGGAAACTAAATACAAGGTCCGTGCCAAACCGAGATACTTGCCTACCAGATACTTGCCCCATGGCACGAACGTTGCTCATTATGGCGCTATCTGTCCAGGCTGGCGTGACGCGAATGCGCCGGTCGAACCCGGAGGTCGCGCGCGTGCCGCTTATCAAGAACAAGTATGGAAAGGCCCGGGTTCGCGTCATGCGAATCCACCGCGAGGGCGAGCGCCACGAGGTCAGTGAGCTCAATGTCCAGGCCATGCTCGAGGGCGACTTTGCCCGTACCTATACCCATGCCGACAATTCCAATTCGGTGTCGACCGACACCGTCAAGAACCTCGTCAATATCGTCGCGCGCGAGAACACCGGCCTTGGTACCGAGGATTTCTGTCAGGTGCTGGCGCAAAAATATCTCGACCTCTATCCGCAGGTGGCATCGGTGGTCGTCACGGCGCATGAGACCAAATGGAGCCGCTTAAGTTTTGGCGGCAAGCCGCATCCGCACAGCTTTATTCTCGATAGCAACGGCAAGCCGTTCGTCGAGGTGGCCGCGACACGTCAGGGGTCGTCGCTCGTGTCCGGCATCGATGGGTTCACGTTCATGAAATCGACCCAGTCGGGCTGGGAGGGTTACGTCAAGGACCCCTATACGACCATCAAGGAAACCAACGACCGGATGTGCGCCACCAGCATGGTCGCCTCCTGGAAGTGGTCAGCGAAGCCCGCGAACTATGCGGCGACCAATGCCAGGATTCTCGCGACCGTGCTTGAGATGTTCGGCACCACCTACAGCGCCAGCGTCCAGGACAGCCTTTACCGGATGGGCGAGGCGGCGCTGGCGGCGGTGCCGGAGATTTCCGAGATCAGCATGGCCTGCCCGAACATGCATTTCATCCCGATGAATCTCTCGGCGTTTGGGCTCGACAACAACAACGACGTGTTCCTGCCGACCGACGAGCCGCATGGCCAGATCGAATGCACGGTGGGACGGGGGTGAGCGATCTCGTCATTGTGAGCCAACGGGTCGGCGCAAAGCGCCGCCCGATGACAGGCTCCGCGAAGCAATCCGGGCAACAAGCAAGAGCTCGATTGCTTCGTCGCTTGCGCTCCTCGCAATGACGGCACTGTCTAGCCAAACTTCGCGTGCAGAAGCGGCCATAGCCGGTCGGGCTTGAACGGCACGGCGGTAAAACGAATGCCGGTGGCATCGGCAAGCGCGTTGCCGAGCGCCGCTGCGACCGGATTATAGGGACTCTCGCTCATCGATTTGGCGCCCATCGGCCCCAGCGTATCCGTGGTGTCGGCGAAAAACACCTCGGTCCGCGGAATGTCGGCGAAGGAGGGCAGGTGGTAATCGCGAAATCTCGGATTGACCACGCGACCGCCATCGTCGATCACCATCTCCTCGTAAAGCGTGGCGCCCAGCGATTGCGCGACGCCACCCTCGACCTGCCCGCGGCACTGCAAGGGATTGGCGACCTTGCCGGCATCCGCGGCATGCACGCTTTTCAATATCTTGATTTCACCGGTGGCCTTGTTCACCGCGACGCGGAAGCCCTGCACATTGAAAGAGACTGAGCGTGGTGAGCCGGCCGACGTGCCGCTGGCGGCGAGTGTTTTGCCGTTGCTGCGCGCGGACCTTGCCAGTTCGGCATAGGAGAGGCGCTGTCGATCGCAGACCACGGCGTCCTTCTCCAGGGTGCAGGCCTTTGGGCCTTTGCCCGTGATCTCGGAGCCGATCGCGATCAGGTCACGAGCCAGGTTTTCCGCCGCCGCCTGCGTCGCGCGCCCGGCGACAAAGACACCGGCGCTGCCGTAAGCGCCGGTGTCGTGGCCGCCATGCGCCGTATCGGATTGCCGCAGACGTACACGCTCGACGGTGGTAGCCAGCGCCGTCGCGGCGATCTGGCGGTGCACGGTGCTGGTGCCGTTACCGAATTCCGCCGTTCCGACGGTCAGTTCGAAGCCGCCATCGTCATCCAATGAAATCTGCGCATCGGCGAAATGGCCGGCGGGCGGCACCGTATCGATCATGGTGAGCGCGATGCCATCGCCGAGCAACCAATCGGCCGACAGTTCGACCTTCGCGCGCTGGTCCTGCATCGCGCGCTCGACCAGATCGAGACATTGATCCAGCCCGTAGCTGCCGTAATACACATCGTGATATTCGGACTCCGGCGGCGACAGCATCGGATCGCCCGGTTTCACGACGTTGCGGCGGCGCATGTCGAACGGGCTGATGCCGAGCTGCCTGGCCAGTTCGTCGATCGCGGCTTCCACCGCGAACAGCGTTTGCGGCAGGCCGTAACCGCGAAACGCGCCCGCCGGAACGGTGTTGGTATAGGCGGCGACCGCGTCGACCTTCTTGTTCGGACAATTATAGACGCCGAGGCATTCGCCAACGGCATGAAACAGCACCGGGCCGGCGTGGTTGCCGTAGGCGCCGGTATTGGAGAGCACGTCGAGCTGCAGCGCCGTCAGCTTTCCGCCCTTGTCGGCGCCGGCCTTTACCGTCACCCGCATCGGATGACGCGTCGAGGTCGCGATGAACTGTTCCTCACGGGTCAGCTCGAGCTGGACCGGTCGTCCGGTCTTCAGCGCGGCGAGCGCCAGGATGTCCTCGACGAACATCTCCTGCTTGCCGCCGAAACCGCCGCCGACACGCTCGCAGAAGACGCGCACTTTCTCGGGTGCGAGGTTGAAGATATCCGCCAGTGCCCGGCGGGTCAGGAACGGCACCTGGGTACTCGAGCGCACGTTCAGAACACCGTTCGCATCGACCCAGGCGATGCCACCATGGGTCTCCAGCGCCGCATGCTGGACCCGCTGGGTGGTGAATGTTCCCTCGTAGGTGACGGCGGCGGAAGCGAGTGCGCTGGCGACGTCGCCATATTCGCCATGGGTTTCGGCGACGATGTTGCGTGATGCATTGGCGACGCGGTGTTCGGCGGTCTTATCGGGGTGAATCGTCGGCGCGCCCGGCGTGATCGCCTGTGTCGGGTCGATCACCGCGGGCAGAATTTCATAATCGACGCTGAGGCGGCGACAGCCTTCTTCCGCGGCGGCCTCGCTGTCCGCGACCACGGCGGCGATCTTCTGTCCGACGAAGCGGACGACATTGTCCAGCACGCGGGTATCGTCCGGATCCATCCAGGTCTTCTCGTGGCGTGCGGTCGAGAACAGCCGATCCGGCGCGTCCTCGAAGGTCAGTACCGCATGCACGCCGGCAACCGCGAGCGCCGCGCTCTTGTCGATCGCGATAATCCTGGCGTGCGGATGCGGCGAGCGCAGCATCTTGATGTGCAGCATGCCTTCCAGGCCGACATCGAACGTATAGCGCGCCTTGCCGCGCACCACCTGCGGCCCGGCCGGCGCCGGCAGGCTGCGGCCGAACGCGCCGCCTGATTGCGCGCCTTCGACGTTCTGCTTGCCCAGAAGCGCGTCTTCGATCGTACGATAGCCGGTGCAGCGGCACAGATTGCCTTTCAGCGCGGCGCCGAGATCCCGCCGTTGCGCCTGGTTCAGGGATGCGCAGGTCAGGATCATGCCCGCGGTGCAGAAGCCGCATTGAAATGCCTGCGCATCGAGAAACGCCTGCTGCATCGGGTGGATGCCGCCGTCGGGCGCGAGGCCTTCGATGGTAGTGACGGCGTGGTCTTCGGCGCGGAAGGCGGGGATCAGGCAGCTGTGGACCGGCTCGCCATCGATCAGCACCGTGCAGGCGCCGCAATCTCCGGCGTCGCAGCCTTTCTTGACGCCGAAATGGCCGAGCTGACGAAGAAACGTTCGCAGACATTGCCCGGCCTGGGGACGTTCCGAAAACGCCTGGCCGTTGATCTGGTAGGTCATGGTCGCGCCAGGCCCTGCAGCTCGAAGCGGATTTCCTCGGCGAGCCGCAGCGTCATGTGCTTGCGCCACGCCGGCTTGCCATGGACGTCATCGTGGTAGAGCTGATCGGGAATGCGATCCAGGATGGCTTCGCGCAGTTGCTTCGGCTGCGGAATTCCAGAGAAGGACAATTGAACGGGCCGCGTTGTCGACGCCGTCACCGTGATTGTCAGATCGTCGCCGCCAGTGAGGCTGCCGGTCAGCAACGCCGCCGAACGGCCGGCGGGTGTCAACGAGATCTGGCGAAACGCGGCGCGCCGCGTCAGCGCGGCGAGCGGAAGATCGATCTGGCGCAGCAGATCGCCCGGCGCGAGGACGTTACACTGGTTGCCGGTGACGAAGTCGACGACGGCGATCTTTTGTTCGTTGCCATCGGCTTTCCAGATCGTGCAGACGCCATCGAGCGCGGCTGTCAGCGCGATCATCGGACCGGCGGGCAACGACATGCACAGATTGCCGCCGACAGTTGCCGTCTTCCAGATCTTGAAGGAGGCCAGGAACGCGCGGCAGCATTGGCTGACGAGCGGCGAGGCAATCCATTCCGGCGGATAAATGAAGGCGTCGAGCTGCGCGACCGTGCAGGTTGCGGCGATGGTCAGGCCCCGCTCTCCGATCGTCAGGGCCGGCCATTTGAGATCGGTAAGGTCGATCAGCCGGGTCAGGTGCACCTGAGGTTCAGAGAACAGCCAGGTCCCGCCGGCCAGCCAGGCATCACCTGCCGTCCAAACCGGCAGTTGCGCCCGGCTGTGCGGGTGTGCGACCTCGGTGATAGTATTCAAATCCATGGATACCCTTGTCGTTTCAAAGCAGTGAACTTGTCTTGCAGGTGCTGTGCAAGACCGACGCCAACTTCCGGGAGCGATCCCGGTTGGTCTTGGAATTGCGATTGGTCCTTGAATTGCGACTGGTCCTTGAATTGCAAGATGCCTTAGAAGACGCCTCAGGAGACGTCTTGGGAGACATATTTTCAACCTTTATCCCCGGAGATGCCGCGCGCCATGGATCAAACCCACGCTATCTGGATCAAAGACCCCCTGGCTATTCTCGCCGAGGGCGCCGAGCGGGGCATTGTGGTCCGGAACGGCAGGATCGTCGAACTTGTACCCCGCGGCGGCCAACCGGCGACACCAGCGGCGGCGTTCGAGGCGGGCGACCATGTGGTGCTGCCGGGGCTGATCAACACCCATCATCACTTTTACCAGACGCTGACACGGGCGCTGCCGGCGGCGCTGGATCGCGAGCTGTTTCCGTGGCTGCAGGCGCTTTATCCGGTCTGGGCGCGGCTGACGCCCGAAGCCCTCGACCTCGGGGTCACCGTCGCGATGTCGGAACTCCTGCTGTCCGGCTGCACCACCACGACCGATCATCATTACGTATTTCCCGCAGGGCTCGAGGACGCCGTCGATATCGAAGTCGCGGTAGCGAGGCGGCTGGGCGTCAGGGTGCTGTTGACCCGCGGCTCCATGAACCGTTCGCAGCGGGACGGCGGATTGCCGCCCGACAGCGTCGTGCAGGACGAAGACACCATTCTGGCCGACAGCGAACGCGTCGTCGCCAAGCATCACCAGCGCGGCGAGGACGCGATGGTACAGATCGCGCTGGCGCCGTGCTCGCCGTTCTCGGTGACGACGTCGCTGATGCGGGCGACCGCAGCGCTGGCCGAACGGCTCGACGTTCGCCTGCATACCCATCTGGCGGAGACCGAGGACGAAAACCGGTTTTGCGAGCAGGTGCATGGCTGCCGGCCGCTCGACTATCTCGAGCAATGCGGATGGCTTAATGCGCGGACCTGGCTGGCGCACGGTATTCATTTCAACGCGCATGAGATGAAAGCGCTCGGCAAGGCCGGCACCACGATCAGCCATTGTGCCTGCAGCAACCAGGCGCTCGCGTCCGGGTGCTGCCCGGTCTGCGACATGGAGGATGCGGGCGTGGCGATCGGCCTGGGCGTCGATGGCTCAGCGTCGAACGACGAATCCAATTTGATGCAGGAGGTGCGGGCAGCATTCCTGCTGCAGCGGGCCCGCTACGGCGTCGGCCGCGTCAGCCACAAGGACGCGTTGCGGTGGGCTACCAAGGGGTCCGCGGCCTGCGTCGGCAGGCCTGAGCTTGGTGAGATCGCCGTCGGCAAGGCGGCCGATCTGGCGTTGTTCAAGCTCGACGAACTGCGTTTCTCCGGCCATGGCGATCCGTTGGCGGCACTGGTTCTATGCGGCGCCCACCACGCCGACCGCGTCATGGTCGGCGGCAAATGGGTGGTGACCGATGGCGCGATTCCCGGGCTCGACATCGCCGATCTGATCCGGCGCCATGGCGCTGCGGCGCGGGCGATGCAGGCGGGGTGAAGGACGGCCTTCACGATGGCGAACGCGCAGACCGGTTTTCGTCATGGCCGGGCTTGTCCCGGCCATCTACGTCTTTCTTGCTAAGGTGTGGCAAAGACGTGGATGCCCGGGACAAGCCCGGGCATGACGAACTCCATACATAAGCTAACTCGTCTCACGGAAAGGTCGAGGAAGTAGCCTTCAAAAGAAAGGGTTCGGAGTTCCGACCAATTATTACTTGCCGGGAATCTTGTCGTCGACACCCTTGACGTAAAAGTTCGTGCTCAGCACCTGGACGTCGGAAAGACGGCCGTCGCCCTTGCACTCGATCTCCTTGCCGTCCTGACCGATGACCGGGCACTTGAACGGGAACAGCTTGCCCGCGGTAATGGCGGCTTCGGTCTCTTCAGCCAGCTTCTTCACATCGTCGGGCATGTTGGTGTAGGGCGCCATGACCACGGTCTTCGTCTTCAGGCCACCCCAGAAATCTTCCAACTTCCAGGTCCCGTCGAGCTCGGCTTTGACGCGCTCGATATAATAGGGCGCCCAATTGTCCATGATCGACGTGAGTTGGGATTTCGGCCCGAACTTGATCATTTCGGAATCCTGGCCGAAGGCCAGCTTGCCACGTTCGGATGCGATCTGCATCGCGGCCGGGCTGTCGGTGTGTTGCATGATCACGTCGGCGCCCTGGTCGAGCAGCGCCTTCGCGGCGTCGGCCTCCTTGCCCGGGTCAAACCACGTGTTGGCCCAGATGATCTTGACCTTGATGTTGGGGTTGACCGACTGCGCACCGAGCATCGTGGCATTGATCCCCATGATGACTTCGGGGATCGGGAACGAGCCGATGTAGCCGAGCACGCCCGCCTTCGACATCTTGCCGGCGATAACCCCCTGAATGTAACGGCCCTCGTAGAACCGGCCGTTATAGGTCGACATGTTCTTGTCGCGCTTGAATCCGGTCGCGTGCTCGAAATGCACGTTGGGATATTTCTTGGCCACCTTGAGTGTTGGATCCATGTAGCCGAACGATGTGGTGAAGATCAGCTTGTTGCCGGCGCGGACCAATTGTTCGATCGAACGCTCGGCGTCCGGGCCCTCGCTGACGTTCTCGAGATAGGTGGTCTCGATCTTGTCGCCGAATTCCTTGACCAGGGCCTGACGGGCGAGTTCGTGCTGGTAGGTCCAGCCGAAATCGCCAACCGGGCCGAGATAGATGAAGCCGACTTTGAGCTTGTCGGCGGCGAAGGCGGCGGTGCTGATACTGCCCGCCAGTAGAAGCGCAGCGGCCGCCGCAGAAAATATTTTTCTCATCTTCAAATCTCCAAACCATCGGGGCAACCATAGTCCCGAGCGTGGCGCCCCATCGCGCACGTCCGGAATGCGAAGTCAGCGATCGGGCACGAAGACCGTGCCCAGGGCGGCAGGGGCGGTCGAGCCGCCGGTTCGCGTGCGCGAGATCAGAACAAGGACGATCACCGTGGCGAGGTACGGCAACGCCGACATGAATTGCGATGGGATGCCGATGCCCCAACCCTGTGCATGAAGCTGGAGGATCGTCACGGCGCCGAACAGATACGACCCGAGCACGAGACGTCCGGGACGCCACGACGCGAACACCACCAGCGCCAGTGCGATCCATCCGCGGCCGGCGGTCATGCCGGGAATGAAGAAGGGCGTATAGGCGAGCGGCAGATAGGCCCCGGCGAGACCCGCGCAGCCGCCGCCGAACATCACGGCGTATGTTCTTATTCGCAGCACCGGATATCCCAGCGCATGCGCCGAAACGTGGTTGTCGCCGCAAGCCCGCAATATCAGTCCTGCGCGGGTCCGGTACAGAAACAGCCAGACGCCGATCACGAGTGCCAGCGAGAAATAGACGAAACCGTCCTCGCCGAACAGAATGCGTCCGACAAACGGGATTTCGGTCAGGCCGGGGATGTGGAGATGCGGCGCGATCGCGATCCTCTCGCCGACAAAGCCGGCGCCAATCAGGCCGGATAGTCCGACGCCGAGGATCGTGAGGGCCAAACCCGTGGCAACCTGGTTGACCGCGAGGCCCAAAGCCATCATCGCGAAGATCAGCGAGAGAAACACGCCGGCAAGGATTCCGCACAGCGAGCCGATGATGATGGAGCCACTGAGCCAGGCACCGCCGAAACCGCAGGCGGCGCCGACGATCATCATGCCTTCGACGCCGAGGTTGAGCACGCCGGAGCGCTCGGTCACCAGTTCGCCGGTGGCGGCGATCAGCAACGGCGTCGATGCGGCGAGCACCGACAGGATGATCGCTTCAGCCAGTTCCACGGGGCACCTGTCGGGACGCGAAAATAAGCCGGAAGCGATAGAGAATGAGGGAATCGCAGGCGAGCACGTAGAACAGCAGGATGCCCTGAAACACCTTGGTCACGTCCAACGGGATTTTCATTGCGATCTGGGCCTGCTCGCCGCCGATAAAGGTGAGTGCGAGAAACAGGCTTGCAATTAATATTCCAATTGGGTTCAGGCGTCCGAGAAACGCCACGATGATCGCGGTGAAGCCGTAGCCGGGCGACACGCCCGGCTGCAGGTGACCGACCGGTCCTGCCACCTCGATGATCCCGGCCAGCCCGGCGAGGCCGCCCGAGATCGCGAAGGTCAAAAGGATCAATTGGTTGGAATTGAAGCCGCCGAACCGTGCCGCGCGCGGGGCGGCGCCGACAACGCGGATTTCGAAGCCCTTGATGGTGCGTCCGAGCAGCACGGACGCTGCGGCAACGACGACCAGCGCAATGACCGCGCCGAGATGCAGGCGGCCGCCTTCGATCAGCACCGGCACGGTTGCGACCGGATCGAATTCCGCTGTGGTCGGGAAGTTGAACCCGGCCGGGTCGCGCCATGGACCGCGCACCAGGTAGTCGAGAAAAAGCTCCGCGACATAGACCAGCATCAGGCTGGTCAAGATCTCGCTGGCGCCGAACCTGACCTTGCAGATCGCCGGGATCAGGGCGTATAGCGCGCCCGCCGCCGCGCCGAGCAGCAGCATCGCGGGCAGCACCCAGGGCCCGGCGCCGGTGCCCTGCGTATCGACGGCGAGCCAGCTGCCGGCGACGGCGCCGATCAGAAATTGTCCTTCGGCCCCGATGTTCCAGGCGTTGGCGAGGTAGCAGAGCGACAGGCCGACCGCGATCATGACCAGCGGCGTCGCCTTCACCGCGATCTCCTGCAGCGAATAGCTGTCGGTCAAGGGGGCGATGAAGTAGACGCCAAGCGCGGCGATCGGATTTTTTCCAAGGATCGCGAACAGGATACTCATGGTCACGATCGTCAGGCCGATGGCGATCAGCGGCGAAATCAGCGCGGCCGTGTTGGATCGCTCGGCCCGCTTTTCAAGGACGAACTGCATGCGCCGCTTCCTTCTGCTCCAGACGGCTACCGCCCATCAGCAGGCCGAGCTTCTCGCGACTGGCGTCCGCCGTCGCCAACGACTCCGACAGCCGGCCGTGAAACATCACGGCGATCCGGTCGGTGATCTCGGCCAATTCATCCAGGTCCTGGCTTGTCACCAGCACCGCGGCGCCGGCTGCGGCGAGATCGAGCAACGCCTGGCGGATGACCGCGGCGGCGCCGGCGTCCACGCCCCAGGTCGGCTGGCTGACCACGAGAACCGCGGGGTTGCGAAGTATTTCGCGGCCGACGATAAATTTTTGCAGGTTGCCGCCCGACAGGCTTGCCGCTTCGGGATCGCGCTTGGCCTTGCGGACGTCGAACGCCGCGGTGGCGCGGTCGACCGTCGAGAGCGTGGCCGCGGTGTTGACGAAGCCATGCTGGACCATCTTGCCCGCCGCGTGACCGGTGAGCAGGGCGTTCTCGGAAAGCTTCATGCGCGGGGCGGTGCCATGACCCAATCGTTCTTCAGGCACAAAGGCCGCGCCAAGCTTGCGTCGTCGCGTAATAGATAGGTGCCCCGCGGCGATGCCGTCGATCACCACCGTGCCGGGGTCTTGCGATAGCCGCTCGCCCGAAAGTGCCGCGAAAAGTTCATCCTGGCCGTTGCCGGCAACGCCTGCGATGCCCAAGATTTCACCACCCCTGAGCTCGATCGAAATGTTTTCAAGCCTGACGCCGTGCGGATCGCCGGGCGCGAGGCTGAGGTCGTTCACGACCAGGCGCGGGATCGTGATCCGCCGCCCCGCCGGCGCCCTGACCTGCTTGATGTCGGCGCCAACCATCATGCGCGCGAGCGACGCCGCGGTTTCCTGTTGCGGGTTGCAGGTGGCGACCTTCTTGCCGCCGCGCAGGATGGTGGCGGTGTCGCACAGCCGTTTCACCTCTTCGAGCTTATGGCTGATGTAGAGGATCGCGCGGCCTTCGGCCTTGAGCCGGTCCAGCACAATAAAGAGTTGATCGGCTTCCTGCGGGGTCAGCACCGCGGTCGGCTCGTCGAGGATCAGGAATTTCGGATTTTGCATCAGGGCGCGGACGATTTCGATGCGCTGACGCTCGCCCACCGACAGTTGCCACACCTCGCGCCTGGGATCGAGCGGGAGCCCGTAAACATTGGACACTTGCTCAAGGCGCGCCGAGATGTCCTTGAACGATTCCTTGCCATCGAGCCCCAGCGCGACGTTTTCGGCGACGGTGAGGTTGTCGAACAGCGAGAAGTGCTGAAACACCATGCCGATGCCGCGCGCGCGGGCTTCCGATGGGCCGGAGAGCGTCATTTTCTCGCCCTGCCAGCGCATCTCGCCGTCGCTCGGCTGAACCAATCCGTAGATCGCTTTGACCAGCGTGGATTTGCCGGCGCCGTTTTCGCCCAGCAGGGCATGGATTTGCTGCGGCCAGATATCGATGTCGATCGACGCGTTGGCGAGAAAATCGCCGTAGCGCTTGGTCAACCCAACCGTCTGAAGTAACGGCGTTGCGTTGGGATGCAGGCCGGTAGACGTCGGATCAAGCATTCGATGTCAGGGGTGCGAGGAAACGGGTGCCTCAATACTGAGCCAATTTGGACTTTGCCGTAAGTAGTGAAAAAGCGCCAGCGGTTGCCCAACTCTTTAGCAGCGCAAGTGTCTTGATACGCGAGGATCGTTTCTCCCAGTGCAGGACGTTTCATCCTGGTTCTTAGCTGGCGTGGTCTCGTCCTTAAGAAGTTGGCTGAGCAGCCTGTTGCAGAATTGTGACGGTCGAGAGCAAATCAAAACTGCCGAGGCACCTCTGCTCCGAAGATGAGCAGTGTGTCTTTCATCGGATGAGAAGAGGCACGAATCTGCGTTCGTGCATGGAGCAATCTATGATTGCGATCTTTCGGTAATCGATAAAACCCAATAGTAGCAGGCATAACTTCACATTCGGATGTGTCGTCGTCGCAAGCCTTGCGGGCGCCCACGGTGTCACGCGAGCGACGCGTCAATGGCTGATGCATCGATCGTTCTTGATGAAACTTGCAGCAAGCCGTGGAAAAACTTGAGGCTTCGCACTTTACGCGAAGGGGGGCAAAGGTCGTCCCCAACGGCTTGGTTCGTTTGGTCGTTTACTTTGGGGGTTTGCTGAATGTCTTACCGTGCTAAGAAAGTTACAGCCGCGGCTCTGACGATTGCCGCATTTGCCGCGTTTGCGCCAACAGGCTTTGCCAGCGCGGCGGACCTGGCTCCGATGCCGGTTAAAGCCAAGCCGCTCGTGGATCTTCCGTTCTTTTTAGTGGTCGACGACCGGGTGACCTACTCCTGGATGCCCAAGGGTACCGATCCCGGCGCCTTTAGCGTTCGGCCGAACGGGTCGATCAACGGCACCACCGCGAAATCGGTGTATTCGTTCACGCACTTCGATGCATGGGCATACGGCACCAACTTCTTCACCATTTCGATGTTGAAATCGGACCACAACGATCCCGCGTCACCTTGCACGAATGCCGGCACCATCTTCGGTACTCCGGCAAACTGCGCCGGGGCGACCGAGATTTACGGCCTGTTCCGCAGCACCTTCGGCTGGAATGAAATCTTCAACACCAAGGCCTTCAGCATCGGGCCTCTTCGTAATATTTCGTTCGAGATAGGCGCCGACGCCAACTCCGAAAATAGCTACCTGGCGCCAGCCAAACGCGACTTCGTTGCCGGTCTGCAGTTTGCATTCGATCTTCCCTACAAGGGCTACATCGACGTAGCGCCGTTGGCCTATAAGGAAATCAACCATAACTCCTTCACCCAATGCGGGGTCTTCGGTCCGGGTATCCCCGGGGTGACCTGCATCGACGACGGCAACACCGATTTCAAGACCACCTGGGCTGTCGAGACCAATTATTATATGGATTTGGGCTTCCTGCCTGAAAACATGCAGTTTTGGTCGATCAGCGGTCGCGCCGGTTGGTACGGCCCCAAAGGCAACCAGAATGCGCCGCTCGGGCTCGCCGGTGGCGGCACCGCAACCAAGGTGGAGCTGAACAGCGAACCGATCCGTCTGACGTTCGACGCCAGCAAGGCGGTCTGGGGCGCGAAGTACACGCACTTCGTCGATGTTTGGGTGGCCTATCGCTACTGGCAGAACAAGTTCGGTCTCGACCACAACAACGCGCCCGGCGTTTGCACGCTCGCGGGGCCGGGTACGCCAAGCACCAACAGCTGCACCGAATCGACCGTCTACACCGGTGTCACGGTGAAGTTCTAATCACCTGATCATTCTCCAGGTGATCGAGGTGACGACGGTGGCGCCGCGACCAACCTCGCGGCGCCATTTCGGTTCGTGTTCGGCGCAACGAAAAGTGTCGAAGCCTATTTTGTCCAGACGCCGTCGTGCAGCGCCGCGGCCTCGTCTTCAAGGAGCGGCCCAACGACGGCGGTCGGTCGCTGTCCACTCGCGAACACCTCGCGACAGGGCAAATTCAACGTCGGGTTCTCCGGATGGTTTCCGGTGATGGCCTGGAGCCGGTGTTCGCTCAGGCCATACACGACCCGGCCAATGCCCGCCCAATAGATCGCGCCCGCGCACATCGCGCAGGGCTCGGCGGATGAATAGAGTGTCGCCGTCTTGAGGACCGCAGGGCTGAGGGTGGTGCAGGCCTGGGTCGCCAGCAGCCGTTCGGCATGGGCGGTGCCGTCATGCGCCGGCATGTAGCCGTTCTCGGCCTCGATCAGCACGTTGCCATGCGGATCGACCAGGATGGCGCCGAACGGATGATTGCCGTGGGTCACCGCGCGGCGGGCGACCTCGAACGACCGGCGCAGAAAATGCGCGTCATGCTCGCCAGGAATGGGATCGGCGATGTCGCTCATCAGTGCCCGGCCATGTGCCGTCCGATTTCGGTGAGGTCGGCTTCACCGGCGCGGGCTTCATAGACCAGTTCGCCGTGAAACATCACCACCAGCCGATCGGACAATTCGAGCAGTTCGTCAAGGTCCTCGCTGACGAGGAGCACCGCGGCGCCGCGGTTTCGCGCCGCCATGATCTCGGCGTGGATCTGCGCCACCGCCGCGAAATCCAGGCCGAAGCAGGGATTGGCGGCGATCAGGACTTCGACGTCGCCGCCCAATTCGCGCGCCAGCACCGCGCGCTGCACGTTGCCGCCCGACAATGCCGAGATCGGCGTGTCGGGACTGCGGGTCTTGATCTTGTAGAGCCCGATCTTCTTTTCGGCGTCGTCGCGGAACGCCGCCCGGTTGAGCCACCAGCCGCCGCTTGCAAACGGGGCGCGATCGAATTCCCGGAACGCGATATTGTCGGCGACGCTCATGCCGCCGACACAGGCGTTCTTCAGCGGCTCTTCGGGCAATAGCGACATCTTGTGCCGCCGCATCTCTTCCCGGCTCGCATGATAGACCTCGCCGATCACACGAATCTGGCCGCTTTCGGCCTCGCGCTGACCGGCAAGCACTTCGACCAGTTGGCGCTGGCCGTTACCTGAAACCCCGGCGATGCCGACGATTTCGCCACCGCGAACCGCGAGCGAGACGTCGCGGACCGCGATCGCGCCGGCGTCGTCGAGCGCGTTCAATTTCTGCAGTTCGAGCCGCGCCGCGGTGACCTCGCCGACGCGCGCCGGCTGGATCGTCAATTGCTCGGCGCCGATCATGGTTCGCGCCATATCGTCCGGCGTGAGATCGGCGACCCGGCCACGGCCAGCCACCTTGCCGCGGCGAAGAATGGTCACGTCATCGGCGAACGCCATCACTTCGCGAAACTTGTGGGTGATCATCAGAATGGTCAGGTCGCCGGCGACGACCATGGCGCGCAGCATGCCGAGCACTTCGTCGGCTTCGGCAGGCGTCAACACCGAGGTCGGCTCGTCCAGGATCAGGAAGCGCCGTTTGAGGTAGAGCTGTTTAAGGATTTCGCATTTCTGCCGTTCGCCTGCGGAAATGTCGGAAACCCGTGCGTTGAGCGGCACCTTGAACGGCATGCGCGCCAGGAACGCCTCCAGCTCCTTGGTCTCCTTCGACCAGTTCACGACCGCGGGAACGTCGTCGCGCGCCAGCACCAGGTTTTCGGCCACCGTCATCGCCGGCACCAGCGTGAAATGCTGGTACACCATGCCGAGCCCGAGCGCGTGCGCGTCCTTGGGGCTGGCGATCGCCTGCTCGCGGCCGCCGACCAGAATGTCGCCCTCGGTCGGGTGATAATAACCCATGATGCACTTCACCAGCGTGCTCTTGCCGGCGCCGTTTTCGCCGAGCAGCGCGTGGAATGAACCGGGACGGACCTTGAGTTCGACATTGTCGAGCGCGACGAAGTCGCCGAACCGCATGGTCATGGCGATGGCATTGATGCCGAGCGCGCCGTCCGGAAGCGGCATTTCGCCGATAATCATGACAGCGCCTCGATCATGGCGTGAGAGGTTGCGACGGCGCCGAACACGCCGCCCTGCATCTTGATCATCTTCAGGGCATGCTCGTGATTGCTTTTATCGGTGGCGGCGCAGCAATCTTCGACCAGCACGCATTCGAAACCGCGATCGTTGGCTTCGCGCATGGTGGTGTGAACGCAGACGTCGGTGGTGATGCCGGTCAGCACCAGGTTCTCGATGCCGCGCAGCCGCAGCATCAGCTCCAGATCGGTGGCGCAGAACGAACCCTTGCCCGGCTTGTCGATGATGGGTTCGCCCGGCCGCGGCGCCAGTTCGGGTATGATCTCCCAGCCGGCTTCACCGCGCACCAGCACGCGGCCGCACGGACCGGGATCGCCGATCCCGGCGCCGATCTGCCGCGAGCGCCAGCGCTTGTTGGCCGGAAGATCGGTCAGGTCGGGACGATGACCCTCGCGGGTATGGATAATGTGAAATCCCTGGTCGCGCATCGCGGCGAGCAGCCGTTTGATCGGCTCGATCGGCGCCCGGGTCAGCGAAAGGTCGTAGCCCATCTTGTCGACATAGCCGCCGACGCCGCAGAAGTCGGTCTGCATGTCGATGATGACAAGCGCGGTGTTGGCGGGGCGAAGATCGCCATTGTACGGCCACGCATAGGGTTCGGACTTCAGGTAGCGCTCAGCCATGGTTCGTCCTGCGCAAGGGGGTATCGAATGATTATCGGGTGATCGACAGCTCGGCCGGCGCGCCGGTCAAGGTGCGTTTGGGCGAGCAGGTGATGGTCATGATCGCCAGCGTCAAGATGTAGGGCGCGGCGTTGAACAGGTAATAGCCCGAGGTGACCCCGACCGACTGCAGCGCCGGCCCGAGCGCCGCGGCGCCGCCAAACAGCAACGACGCCCACAGGCACAGCATTGGGTCCCAGCGCGCGAAGATGACGAGCGCGACCGCGGTGACGCCTTGACCGCTCGACAGACCTTCGTTCCAGCTGCCGGGGTAGAACAGCGAGAGGAACGAGCCGCCGATTCCGGCGAGGAAACCGCCGACCATGGTGGCCCGCAACCGGATCCCGAGCACGGAATAGCCCATGGCGCGGGCGGCGTCGGCGCTTTCGCCGGCGGTGCGGATCAACAGGCCCCAGCGCGTGGTGCGGAATGCCCAGTAGAGCACCGGCGCCAGCGCGACGCCGATCAGGAACAGCACATTGATCCGCAACGCCTCGCGCACCTGCGCGACATCGCTCCACCATCCGAAGTCGATGGCGGGTAATCGCGCCGCCGTCGGTTCGATCAGCGGCTTGCCGAGGAAAAACGCCAGTCCGGTTCCGAACAGCATCAGCGCGATGCCGACCGCGACGTCGTTGACCCGGGGCAGCGAGCAGATGCCGGCGTGCAGCGCGCCCATCAGGGCACCGGTGATGCCGGCAGCGAGAACGCCGAGCCACGGCGAGCCCGTCAGATAGGAGATGCCGTAGGCGCTCATGGCACCCATCACCAGCGTGCCTTCGAGGCCGAGATTGATCCGGCCGCTGCGCTCGGTGATGCATTCGCCAAGGCTGACGAACAGGAACGGCGTACTGACGCGGATGGCGCCGCCGAACACCGCGAGCGGCACGGTCCACAGTCCGATCGTCCCATCCGCCATCAGGATTTTCCTTTCAGGAAGCCTATTCGTCCGTACAGCGCGTCGCTGGCCAGCACCGCGACGAAGATAATTCCCTGCAGCACAAGCACCGAAGCATCGGGAAGGCCGAGCCGGCGCTGCAACAGGCCGCCGCTGGCGCTGATCCCGCCGAGCAGAATCGCGACCGGGATGATGGCCAGCGGATTTTGCCGGGCCAGGAACGCGACCAGGATTCCGGTGAAACCGTAACCGGCGGCGAGGTTGGCGTTGGCGCGGCCCTCGACGGCGGCGACCTGGACCATTCCCGCAAGCCCGGCCGAGGCGCCGGCCAGAAAGCAGATCGTCAGGATCAGCTTGTTGACGCCGAGGCCGACGATCTTGGCGGCGCGGATGTTGCCGCCGGCGACCCGCGCCGCGAAGCCGAACACGGTGTGATAGATCAAAATGTAGGACGCCACGGCGGCGATGATGCCGAACACCAGGCCCCAATGCACCTCGGTGCCGGGGATCGAACCGATCATGTTGGCGTCGCCGATCCCGTGCGTCGACGGCTTGTTGAGACTGGCGGGATCGCGCAGCGGTCCCTCGACCAAATGATTGAGGATCGCAAGCGCGATGTAGACCAGGAGCAGGCTGGAGATGGTTTCGTTGACGCCGCGATATTGCCGAAGGCCGCCCGCGAGCATGATCCAGAGACCGCCGCCCGCCATGCCGGCGCAAACCATGGCGACCTGCACCACCAGCGGCGGCGCCGATGGCAGCATCAGCGCAGCGCTGGTCGCGGCGAGCGCTCCGACCAGCAGTGCGCCTTCGCCGCCGATGATCACCATGCCGAGTTGCGCCGGAAGCGCCGTGCACAGCGCGGTGAGAATCAACGGCGCGGCGCGCGTCAGGCTGTTCTGCCAGGAAAACCAGGTTCCGAACGCGCCCTGATACATGTAAAAATACAGATCGAGCGGATTTTTGCCGAACAAGAATACGAACAGGCCGAACACCCCGAGCGCGGCGATCAGTGCCGCGCCCGGAATCAGGATGTACTCGATGGTGGTGCCGTAGCGCTGGAGGAATCCGGGATCGGCCGCGGGAGAGATCGCGACCGCATCGACGGGCTCCGCCACCTCCGACGTCATGAAACGGCTCCGATGACGCCTTCCACCAGATAATTCATGCTTTCGAGATCGGAATCCCTCTGGCCGCGATCGATGCCGGCGGCGATAACGGTGTTGCCCTTGTTGTCGACGATCGGGCCCTTGAAGATGGTGTAGTTGCCGGCGACCAGCTTGGCCTTGATGTCGTCGGCATGCTTGCGCGCTTCGGCCGAGACCGCTTCGCCATAGGGCGAGCACTTGACGATTTCCTCTTTCAGACCGCCACGGAAGAAATTCGGGATCGCTTCGCCGGCCTGGATCATCTTGGCGAATTTGGGATACAGCGCCTCCCAGTTCCACTCGGCGCCGGTCAGATAGGCCTTCGGTGCCAGCGGCCCCTGGTTGACGTGATAGCCGCAGACCATCGCGCCGCGGCGCGCGGCATTCTCGACGATGGTCTTGGGTCCGTCGACGTGACAGGTGAGAACATCGACACCCTGGTCGATCAGGCTGTTGGTCGCCTCGGCTTCCTTGACCGGCATCGACCAGTCACCGGTGAAGATAACCTGCGTGGTGGCTTTCGGGTTGGCGAGCCGGGCGCCGAGCGTGAAGGCATTGATGTTGCGCAGCACCTGCGGGATCGGCTTGGCCGCGACAAAGCCGAGCTTGCCGGATTTGGTGGAGTAACCCGCGACGATGCCGGAAATGTACTGGGCTTCGTCGATATAGCCGAAATAGCTGCCGGCGTTCTTCGGATCCTTGTCGGTCCACAGCCCACCGCAATGTTCAAAATGGATCTTGGGATATTTGCTCGCCACCTTGGTGACTTGCGGATTGTAGTAGCCGAACGATGTCGGGAACAGCAGCGTTGCGCCGTCGAGATTGATCATCGATTCCATGGTCTTTGCCACGGCGTCGGTTTCGGGGACTTTCTCTTCCTCGATGACCGTGATGCCCGGCATTTTCTTCACCGCTGCCGCGCCCAGCGCGTGCGCCTGGTTGTAGCCGTAGTCGTCGCGCGATCCGACGTAGACGAACCCGACCGTCATGCCGGCGGCGGCCGCGGACCGTACCCCCAGCGCCGAGCCGAGCGTCAACGCGGCACCGCCCTGCAAGAGATGCCGTCGTGAGATCCTTCGAAAATCCATGCGTTGCTCCTCTGGCGGACGGACCGCCGCTACATTGCGCAGCTTCGCCCGGTTCGGCGGAGCCCCGAGCCAGATTCGCAATCTTTGTGCCAATGCTTAGTTGTTGGTCTTAAATCATCAACCATTTGGAAATGTTTGATTATTTTGGCAAATCAACTCTCGTTCAAATTTTGAGCAGACGCGGCTTGGGTTAAATTATAGGCATAACTTTTGAATTGTATGCAGGATAGTTAAGCAAAATTTACGCCTCTGGGTACGACCGACGCCGGCATGCAACCCGAGAATCCGCTCGCGCCGGGGACGCTGTTTTTCACCATCGGTCGCGCTGGCACTGAACTTGTATTATCCAGAATGCGCGCTCACCGATGCCTCGGATATGTTGGGCCGCATCGTGATGGGAAGAGCTGGGTGTGATGGACGCAGGAATTGCCGGGCTCGAAGATATGCCGCTTGGCGATGAGATCGTGGGGCGCATCGATCGGCTCGCCGCCATTTCCGAGACGCCGGAGCATCTGGCGCGAATTTTCCTGACCGCCGAACACCGGGCCGCGGCCGAGCTCATTCTGGGGTGGATGGGCGAGGCGGGCATGCGCGCGCATCTCGATGCGATCGGAAATGTCTGCGGCCGCTACGAAGGCAATCGTCCGGGGTTGCCCTGTCTGATGCTGGGCTCGCATTACGACACCGTGCGCGACGCCGGCAAATGGGATGGTCCGCTCGGATTGATCACGGCGATTTCCTGCGTGGCGCATTTGCACAAGAGAAATCTCCGCCTGCCGTTCGCCGTGGAAATCACCGGGTTCGCCGACGAGGAGGGCGTCCGTTTCGCCTCGACCTTGCTCGGCAGCCGCGCGGTGGCCGGGACGTTCGACGAGCGCGTGCTCGCGGCAAAGGACGCGGCCGGGATATCGATGCGTGATGCGCTGGTGCAATTCGGCCTCGATCCCCGGCACATCGGCGCTGCGGCGCGCGCCCGCCGCGAGCTGCATGCCTATCTCGAACTCCACATCGAGCAGGGGCCGGTGTTGGAAGGCCTGAACCTGCCGGTCGGCGTGGTGACGGCGATATCGGGCGCCACGCGATTGGCGGTACGCATCACCGGCATGGCCGGCCACGCCGGAACGGTGCCGATGGCGTTGCGTCGCGACGCCCTGGCCGGCGCTGCGCAATGCATCGTCGAGATCGAGGCGTTTTGCCGGACCGACCCCGACGGGCTGGTCGGCACCGTCGGCGCCATCCATGCGATGCCCGGTGCAACCAACGTGATCCCGGGGCAGGTATCGTTCACCGTCGATATCCGCGCCGCCTCGGATGCGCATCGCAAGCTCGCGGTGGCCGATGTTGTCAGGCGAATTGAAAATATCGCCCAGCGCCGAAAGCTGTCGCTGCAGGTCGATGTCACCCACGAAAACCGCACGGTGCCGTGCGCGCCGTGGCTCAAGAGCCAGGTCTGCGACGCGGTGGCGGGCGAAGGCCATCGCGTGTTCGAACTTCCGAGCGGGGCAGGGCATGACGGCATGGCGATGATCGACATTGCCGATGTCGGCATGGTGTTCGTGCGGTGCCGTGGCGGCATCAGCCATCATCCCGACGAGCATGTCGACAAGGCCGACGCCGATGCCGGCGCGCGGGTGCTGCTGCGGCTGATCGAGAACTTCCGTCCGCGCGAGGCGTAAGCTAACGTAGCCGGATGAGCTCCGCGATATCGGGGTTTGTTTTTTCGGTAGTCCGGCGCGTCGCCTGCGCTCGTGCCGGCTGCGGGCGGTTTGGTGATTTGGGTGTCCAGCCCCGCGCGCAAAAATATTTTCGTTCCCTTCTGACCCAAATCACCGGCTTATCTCCCGCCGTCCCGTCCCGCAGAGAGGGGCGTTGGCCATCGTCACGAACGTTGGGATGGGATGCGGTGGACGCGGCAGCGTCGTCGCGCGAGGGGAATCGCAGGGCGGGCTTTCCATTGAGGGAATGCCCGTGAGCCTTCCACCGGCGCGTGGACGAACGGCGCTTCAACGCCTTTGCTGAAATGCGGTCGGCAGCACATGGCCGACCCGCAGGATTGGTAGAGGTTGCTGCGGACGGCAAAACCGTGTGGTTCTGGCACCCGTTGCTGGTGCTAAATCGGCGGAGGTCAGGTCAGCCCAACCGGGTGCGACAAGACCTTAATCCGCCGGTGACGGTGGCAAGACGAATTCGTCGCCGGGAAGAGCGCGGCATAAGCCGTTAAAACCATTGCGCAGGAAATGCCGGGTGTTCCGGTGACCTGTGGTGACTACCGTGTGCTTGCTACCTTCGCACACGGGCTGCGGGTGCACCGCGCACCCGGCATTTCCTGCGCCCTCTTTTTATGGGCGGTTGTTCTTGAACAACTCGGGCGCAATGCGCGGCGAGAGCGCGGAGTCGCGTGTTTTCAAATGAATCACCACAAAAACCGACGTCGTCCCGGCGAACGCCGGGACCCATACGCCGTGTGTTCTCGTTTAGGCAGTGCAGCAGATGCCTTCCGCACCAAGCCAAGCCAGGGGTTATGGGTCCCGGCGCAAGGCCGGGACGACAGAGCTCTTCAGCATTCCAGCCCTTGCTTGTTGATCGGGATTGCTTTGCTGGGCCTCACAATTGTGCGCAAAGACAAACGGCGCCCGTTGTTACTCCGCCGCTTTCGCGGCCTTGGCGCCGAACATCCGCGTCGGCGCCGGAAAGCCGCACGACGTGCCGTCGGTCACCTTGACCTGGTCTTCCCACGGCAGGCGATAGGTGCCGGCCACCATGTCCTGCATGAAGGTGTAGGGACAATCCATCGCACCGCCCTTCACCGCGACGTAGCCGCGGTGCCAGAGCTGATAGATGTTGTTCTCGACGCCCCAGTGAATCCGCGCCTCGCGCACCAGATCGGGGCGCACCTCCGCGGTGATGATCTCGTCGGCGCGTCCCGTGGTGCCATGGGCGATGATGCTGCCGTCGAAATTCACGATCATGCCTTCGCCCATGGAGTCGAACGAGCCGTCCGATCCGCACATGCAGACATTGGCCGTGACCATGAGATTCTGAAACGCGTTGGCCTGGTTGGTGAAGCGCCAGCTTTCGCGGATCGGCGCGGTATAGCCGGCGGTGCGGATCATGATCTCCGCGCCCTTGTAGGCGCATTCGCGGGCCATCTCCGGGAACATGCCGTCGTGGCAGATGATCAGCGCGATCTTGGCGCCCCTGGGTCCTTCGATCACGGGGATGCCGATATCGCCGGGCTCCCACGGCTCGACCGGAATCCACGGGTGAAATTTGCGATAATAGAGTTTGATTTCGCCGTGATCGTCGATGATCAGGCCCGAATTATAGGGGTTGCCGTCGGGATTGAATTCCATGATGGAAAAGCAGCCCCAGATCTTGTGGTCGATGCAGGCCTTCTTGAACGCGGCGACCTCGGGGCCATCGAGCCGGCACATGATGTCGGGATTGGTGTCCATCGACAGGCCGTGCAGCGAGTATTCGGGAAATACCACGAGATCCATGGTGCCCAGATTGCGCCGCGCCTTGCCGACCATATAGACGATGCGCTCGGTCTGGCGCGCCAAATCCGCCTTGGTCACCACGACGGGCAATTGCAGTTGAACGAGCCCGATGACGACACCGTCAGGCGATTTGTTGAGACCTCCAAGTCCACTCATAGTCTACTCCCAGTTAGGCGCCGGCCCCGCGCAAACGCAGCAAAAATCATACCAGCGAGGTGGCTTTTCCCGGCCCACGCGGACGTCGAAGAATTCCTTGTGCGAACGCACATTATCCTTCGCAGGCGAGGTTCAGCTTTCGTGGCAGCGCGTGGCCAATGCATCCCTGCGCTGCGCAGAATGCGCCAACCAACCGTGCGACCGTCGCCGTCGATCCGGTGTGGCCACCATCGGCCTTGTCCAATCTGCTGGCGGCTGCCTGGGCTTGTTGCCGCAGCAACGATTCGTCGAGCGTCAGGAGTCTGCCGTCCTGAAAGACGATCCGACCGCCGATCATCACGGAATGAACCGACGCGCCATTCTCGCCGAACACCATCTGCAGCAACGGCGATCGCAGCGGCACGAAATGCGGGCTGTCCAGCCGCAGGAACACGATGTCGGCTTCATATCCCGGGGCCAGCCGGCCGATCTTGTCAAAGCCCAGAACCTTCGCCGACCCTTCGGTGGCGAGATGGAAGGCTTCATCCGACGAAAGCCATTCGTCGGTGGCAAATCCATCGATCCGCGACAAATAGGAGGCAAGCCGCGTCGCCTCGAACATGTTCTGTCCATCGGATGTATTGCTGGCGTCGGTGCCGACCCCGACCCCGATTCCGTTGGTCAGCATCTTTCGTACCGGTGCCACGCCGGACCCGAGCCGCAGATTGCTGGAAGGGTTGTGCGCCACCCGCACGCCGGCTTGGCCCAGCCGTGCGATGTCATCGTCGTCAAGCCAGATGGCATGCGCCGCGCTCAAGCGTTCGGAGAGAAAGCCCAGATCCTCCAGATGGCTCACGAGGCTCTTGCCGTATCGCGTCCGTCCGATCGCCGCCTGGGCACGCGATTCCGCCAGATGGGTTTGCAGCGGCACGCCGTGTTCGCTCGCCAGCCGCGCGCAATTGATCAGGAAGGGGTCTGAGCAATGCAGCGGAATCGTCGGGCCCAATGCAGGCCGAATAAAGCGGCGGTCGAACTCCCAGTTCGCCAAAATATCACTGCATGTCGAGAGCGTGTCTTCGATCGGTGCGGTGCGAAGATCGGCGTAATGCGACCGCATTTCATCCGGCAGCGCATCCAGCAGGCCCGGCAACGCCTGATAGATCGTCCGGTCGGCGATCATCGGAGCGACCACCGCGCGCATGCCGGCATCGCGGTAAGCTCGGGCCACAGCCGAAATTCCCTCTCGCGAGGGGGCAGGAAATTCGACGGTGAGATCGAAACAGGCGGTGCATCCCTTACGGATCATCTCCGCGGCGGAAAGGGCCGCGCTCAGATATTTGTCGTCGACGCCGCGCGATCGCGTGCCGGCTCCCGCGCCGGTCAGGAACATTTCGAGCGAGACCTTGTCGTCGACCGCTCCCCGGTTAAGCGCGCCGTGCGAATGCGTGTGCGCGCTGATCAAGCCCGGAATCAGCATCCGGTCTTCGGCCGACAGCGTCTGCGCATCTTCGGATACGTCGAAGCCGGGATTGTCGATCGCAAGGATACGACCATCCTCGATCAACAGATCCTTCGGCGCGGCCTGTCCGGTAGGGCTGAGGACCAGGCCTCCACGGATAATGGTGCGGCGCCCGTTCATGCCTCGAAGTCGAAAAGGGTTGGAATGGGCATTTCGAAGCGATCTCGGAATGGTGGCAGGCGGCGATTGCCGCCATGAACTGTTTGCCGCACGCTATATGCGGCATTGCGAACAAAATCTGTGCGCAAATTATGGGCGGCCGATGACCATAAACGTGCAGACCGGGGCAGGGATGCTGCACGGGGCCGCGCCATTTGGTGTAGTTTCGGGCGAGACCTCCGAAACAAGTCCGTAACGCGTGCATGGCATGTCGCTTGCTAGACACTTGTTTAGGCGTCGATGGCGCCTTGGCCTTTGATGCGCTGCGACAAACAATGGCGATGCGCTTCGGCCGCATAGAGTTTCCCGATTAGACTTTTTTGAAGTGGAGTATCTCACATGCCGACCAACCTGACGCGTCGCCAAGCTCTTGCTATTCCCGCGGGCCTCGCTCTGGGAGGTCTTGTCGGCCGGCCCGCCTTCGCCGCCGAGCCGGTCAAGGTCGGTCTGGTTGCGGCACTTTCCGGACCGTCGGCAAAGTCGGGCGAGGGCATCACCCGCGGGCTCACCATCGCGATCGACGAGATCAACGCGCGCGGCGGCGTGCTGGGCGGGCGCATGCTCGAACTGGTGCGGCGCGACGATGAATCGAACCCCGCCAAGGGCCAGACCGCGGCGCGCGAGCTGATCGACAAGGAGGGCGTCGCGATCCTGTTCGGCGGCATCGACAGTCCGGTTTCGCAGGCGATCGTGCCCGCTGGTCAACACGGCGCAGGTGCCGTTCATGGGGGTGTGGGCCGCGGCAACCAACATCACCCGCAACGGCGCCAATCCGAATTACGTGTTTCGTGTCTCGGCGGTCGACGTGCTGGTGGATCGTGCGCTGATCAAGCACGCCATGACGGGCTTTGGCGCAAAGACGCCGGGGCTGATGCTCGTCAACAATGGCTGGGGCGAATCCAACCTTGGCGGCTTGACCGCGGCCGCGGCCGCGGCGGGTATCAAGCTCGCGGGCGCGGAAAAGTTTGAAGACAAGGACGTCGACATGACGCCGCAGTTGCAGCGCCTGCGCGAGGCCGGCGCCGATACGCTGATCCTGGTTGGCAATGCGGCGCCGGGGGCGCAGGTGATCAAATCGCTGCAGCGTACGGCGTGGCCGGTTCCGGTGGTGTCGCATTGGGGCATTTCCGGAGGACGCTTCCCCGAGCTTG
The DNA here is from genome assembly GCA_963843235.1 of uncultured Alphaproteobacteria bacterium. Classification (GTDB taxonomy): domain Bacteria; phylum Pseudomonadota; class Alphaproteobacteria; order Rhizobiales; family Xanthobacteraceae; genus Bradyrhizobium. The sequence goes on along the minus strand of CAWJJV010000030.1, from coordinate 1,060,899 downwards.
CGGGCTCCTGGGCCGGCAAGGTGCACTTCGTGCAGACCTATAGCTTCTTCGGGCCGCAGAACGACGTCGGCAAGCGGGTGCTCGCGGCGATGATGGCGAAATATCCTGATGTCAAAGGTCCCGGCGACGTCACCCCGCCGGTCGGCGTGGCCAACGCCTACGATGCCATGCAACTGACCGCGCTCGCACTCGCCAAGGCCGGCTCGAGCGAAGGTCCCAAACTGCGCGAGGGCTTTCTGGCGATCGACAGCTATCAGGGCCTGATCAAGAACTACACCAAGCCTTTCACCGACGAGAACCACGACGCCCTGAATGAAAACGATTACGTCATGGTCCGCTACAACGGAGATCAGATCGAGCCGATCGCGGGTTGATCGATGCTCGCGACCGCACTTGTTTCAGGGCTCAGCCTCGGCAGCATCTACGGCCTGATTGCGCTTGGTTTCACGCTGACGTTTTCCGTCTCCGGCACCGTGAATTTCGCGCAAGGGTCGTCGGTGATGCTGGGGGCCGTGGTTTGCCACGCGCTGACGATGGCAATGCATTGGCCGATGCTCGCGGCCGTGCCGGTGGCGCTGTTCGTCTGCGCGATCTGGGGTCTGGTCGTTGAGCGTGTCGCGGTTCGGCCGTTCGTCGTCCGCGGCACGAACTCCTGGCTGATGGCGACGGTCGCGCTTGGAATCGTGCTCGACAACGTCGTGATGGTGCTGTTCGGCAAGGAGCCGCGGGCGCTGCCGTCGGCGCTGGCCGACGATCCCTGGGTGATCGGCAATATCGGCATCTTTCCGTTGCAGGTGTTGATCCCGGCGGTCGGATTGGGGCTGGCCTGGCTGGTTCACCTCGGCATGGTCAGGACCGGACTCGGGCTGAAGCTGCGCGCGGCGGTCGATAATCCGGACGCCGCCCGGCTGATGAGCATCGACGTGACCCGGCTGATTGCGTTGACTTATGCCGCCGCCGCGCTGCTGGCCGGGATCGGCGGGATATTGATCGCGCCGCTTTATAATGTGGCCTACGACATGGGGACCTTGTTCGGCATCAAGGCCTTTGCCGTGGCGATCCTGGGCGGTCTCACCAATCCGTGGGGCGTCGTGATGGCGGGCCTCGCCTATGGTCTGGTGGAGGCCTGCGCCACGACCTGGCTCGGATCTTCCAGCACCCAGATCGTTACGTTCACCGCGGTCATCGCGGCCCTTGCACTGGCGCCATCGGGATTGTTCGGCGGTCGGACCAAGGCGCGGGTATGAAGGCGCGTTTATGAAGGCGATCGTCCTCGTCGCTGCTGCGATACTGGCCGTCGGCGCGGCCGTCGTTTGTCTGTTCGCGCCCGGCTACTACGGATATCTGCTGGGAACGGTGGCCACGACCGCGCTGGTCGGCGTTGGCCTGAACGTACTGCTCGGTCTCGCCGGTGAAGTGTCGCTCGGCCAGGCCGGATTTCTGGCGCTCGGCGCTTACGGCGTTGGAATTCTCACCACCAAGGCCGGCTTTGGTTTTTGGGAAGCGCTGCCGCTCGCCGTGCTCTTGGTCGCAGCGATATCGGCGGTGCTTTCGATTCCCGCGCTACGCGTCACCGGACCCTATCTGGCGATGGTCACCATCGCCTTCGGCTTCATTGTCGAATCCGTTTCGGTGGAATGGCAGAACCTGACCGGCGGCGCCAGCGGCCTTGCCGGCATTCCGGCGCCGTTCACGACCGGCGGCACCGCGTTACTGGCTTGCGGCTTCTGTGCGCTGGCGCTGGTCGCGTTCCACTATTTCGTGCGAAGCCCGCTCGGGCTTGCGATGCAGGCGACGGCATCGGCACCGGCGGCCGCACGCAGCATCGGCATCGGGCCGTTGCCGGTGCGCACGGTGGCCTTTGTGCTGTCGGCGGTGGCGGCGGGTCTTGCCGGCGGATCTGCAGGCGGCGCTGACCGGTTTCATCGCGCCGAGTTCGTTTCCGTTCTCGCAGTCGATCCTGTTTCTGCTGGTCGTGGTCGTCGGCGGCGCCGGCCGCACCCTCGGTCCGCTGGTCGGGGCCGCGGTCGTGGTGTTGCTGCCGGAGATGCTTGCGGGTCTCGCCGAATACCGGCTGCTGGTTTTCGGCGCTGGGATTATTGATCGTGCTCTGGATGGCGCCGGGCGGGATCGCCGGCGCCATCGCCCGCTTTGTTATTCCGAAAAAGCCTGTCGATGCTTCGCCGCCGGATATCGCGCCGGCGCTGGCCTACATTGCGGGATCCGGCGGCGATCTGGTGGCCGAAGGTGTTCGCGTGGCGTTCGGCGGCGTCGTTGCGGTCGCGGGCGTCGACCTGAAGGCGCCATCCGGCCGGATCACCAGCGTGATCGGCCCCAATGGCGCCGGCAAGACCACGCTGCTCAACCTCGTCAGTGGCTTTCAACGCCCGGATTCAGGCACGGTACGCGTCGGCGAACGCGAGATCACCGGCAAGGCCGCCGATGAAGTCGCGCGCGATCGCCTGGCCCGTACGTTCCAGACCGCGCAACCCTTCGGGACTCTCAGCGTGCTGGACAATGTCCGGCTCGGCCTGCTTCGCGGCGCCTGGCGCGGCACGGCGTCGACTGAGCTGGCGCGCGGGCTGCTCGCGTTGGTCGGCTATTCCGGATCGGAGACCAGGGCCGCCGCCACGCTGTCGCATGTGGATCGGCGCCTGGTCGAGATCGCGCGCGCGCTCGGCACCAAACCGGCGGTGCTTCTGCTGGATGAGCCCGCCGCCGGACTCGACGACGCCGACACGGTCAGGCTCGGCAGCCTGCTTCAACGCCTGGCCCGCGCCGGTCTCGCGGTTGTCCTGGTCGAGCACGACATGGCGCTGGTGATGTCGATTTCAGACGAGATCGTGGTGCTCGATGCCGGACGTCGGATCGCGGCGGGCGCGCCGGCCGCGGTTCGCGCCGACCCTGCGGTGAAGGCGGCCTATCTCGGCGTCAGACTTTGGCTCGCCCGTCGGTCACGCGGCCGGCCGGCGCTTCCGTGCTCGATGTGCAAGCATTGAGCGCCGGCTATGGACCACTTGCCGTGCTCGACCGGATCGGCTTGCAAGTGGGCCGCGGCGAGACCATCGCCGTGCTCGGTCCCAACGGTGCCGGCAAGTCGACCTTGATGAAAGCGTTAAGCGGCTTGCTGCGTCCGGTCACCGGCACCATCGGTTTTGGCGGTGCCGAGCTTGCGCGGCTTCCGGCGCACCTTGTCGCGCGCGCCGGCCTGATCCTCGTTCCCGAGGGACGCCAGGTATTTCCGCATCTGACCGTTGCCGAAAATCTCCGCCTCGGCGCAACCCGGCGCCGCGACTTCACGCTCGCCGAAATCGAACCGATGCTGGACCGGTTTCCGCGGCTGCGGCCGCGCCTGCACACCGCCGCGGGTCTATTGTCCGGCGGCGAGCAGCAGATGCTCGCCGTTGCCCGTGGCCTGCTGGCGCGGCCCGATATTCTGCTGCTGGACGAGCCGTCGCTCGGTCTGGCGCCTGCGGTCGCGGCGGAACTGTTCGGGCAGTTGGCACAGTTGCGCGATGAGGGCATGACCTTGCTGGTCGTCGATCAAATGGCGGATCATGTGCTGGCGATTGCCGATCGCGGCTATGTGCTCGGCGGCGGTCGCGTGCTGGCGCAGGGGCGCGCCGCGGAGCTGCGTGACACGAAATTGGATGAGGCCTATCTCGGCGCCAGTCCAGCAGTGGGGATTTGATGGACCTGATTATTCGCAATGCCCGCATGCTGTCGGGCAATGAACTTCGTGTCGTCGATGTCGGCATCCGCGGAGAAACAATCGCCGCTATCGCTCCTGGCCTGGAGGCAGATGCGCCGGAGCTGGACGCGGCGGGATGCCTGGTGATTCCCGGCATGATCGAGACTCACATCCATCTCGACAAGACCTGCATCATGGACCGTTGCCACATCGAGGAAGGCACCGTCGCCGAGGCAGTTCGCAAGACCGCCGCCGCCAAGTGCGACTTCACCGTCGAGGACGTTTACGCGCGGGGAAAGCGCACCCTGGAACGCTGCATCGCGCAAGGCACCATGCACATGCGCACGCATGTCGAGGTCGATCCGGGCATCGGAATGATCGGCTTCGAGGCGGTCGACCAACTCGCGCGCGACTATGCCTGGGCCATGGATATCGAACTCTGCGTTTTCCCGCAGGAGGGGCTTACCAATAATCCCGGCACCGAGGAATTGCTGATCGCGGGCTTGCGCCGGGGAGCGCGCGCGATCGGCGCCGTTCCGTATTTCGACACCGATCCGCGCGGCCAGATCGACCGGATATTTGCCATCGCGCGCGAATTCGACGCCGAAATCGACATGCATCTCGATCTCGCCGAAACCACCGACGGGATGCAGGTCGAATATGTCTGCCGCAAGACGGAAGAATTCGGGTGGGGCGGACGCGTCGCCGTCGGGCATGCAACCCAGATGTCGCTGCTGCCGCCGGACCGCTTCGGCGCCATCGCGGCGAAGCTCGCCAGCGCCGGCGTCGCGGTGACGATATTGCCGTCCACCGATCTGCATTTGATGGGGCGCAGCCACGACCATGCGGTGCCGCGCGGCGTCGTGCGGGCGGAGCCGTTGCGGAAGGCGGGGGTGACCTGCTCGATCTCGACCAACAATGTCTTCAATCCGTTCACGCCCTATGGCGACGGCTCGCTGATCCGGATGGCGAACCTCTATGCCAATGTCTGCCACGTCGCGCGACCGGCCGATCTTGCCGGCTGCCTCGACATGATTACGGGCGCGGCGGCTCGGCTGATGCGCCTCGAGGATTACGGCATCGCGGTTGGCGGACCGGCCGACTTCGTCTGCCTCGATGCGAGTGATCCCGCCGAAGCGATCGCGACGCTTGCGCAGCCGCTTTGGGGCATCAAGCGGGGGCGGGCGTCGTTCACCCGGCCGCGTCCGCAGCTTCATCCGCAATGATCGGGCGACGATATCGGCGGAAGTCGCCGCTGAATTATTTGGGATAGTATTTGAAATAGGCCGGGCCTGGCGCTCCCGGCGGGAATAGCGCGGGCACATTAGGCGGCCAGCTCGAGATGAGGTACTGCGCCTCGTTGATCTCATTGGTCGACAATTTCGACGCGACGGCGTCGCGGAACCTTGCATAGACATCACGCTGGCTTCCCGACGCGTGTGCTGCGGCAAGGTTGAGCCATGTGTAGGCGAGGACGAAATTCAGCGGGACGCCGTGACCCTTGTCATACATCAATCCGAGCATCGCCTGGGAGAACGGATCGCCTTGCACCGCGCCCTGGGTATAGAGGTCGGCCGCAACACTGTAGATCTGTGGCTCGCCAAAGCCATGTTCGTACAGGAAGCCGAGCAGGCCGAGCGCTCTCGCGTTTCCACGCTGAGCGAGCGGGGTCAGTTCGCGCGCGGCGCGAATGTAATCGCCGCGGGAATAGGCCGCGGTGCCGCGCGCCAGCGCGTCGGCATGGGCGGACGGCATGGCGCTGATGCCGGACAGCCCGGCGAGCAGCGACGGCTGCAAGGCATCGCCGCACGGCTGCAATCGCTCGCGCGCGGCGGCGACGGATAACAAAAGCGCCAGCTATCGGCATTTGGCTATCAATGGACACTGGTGGTGACCGCTTGATTTGTCGCAGTCGTGGCGATGTTCCCGCGCAACTTCGATCGAAGCTCTTCGGCGACGATATGCGCCTCCGAGCCGTTGCGGATGATCTGCGGCCGGATGAAGATGATCAATTCGGTGCGTGCCGTGGAGTTATCCTGATGCCCGAAGGCATCGCCGAGGCCGGGAATCTGGTCGAGCACCGGAATCCCGCTGCGGGTGCCGTTCTGCTGTTCGCTGATCAATCCCGCCAGCAGCACCGTCTGGCCGCTCGCTACCGAGATCGAACTCTTGACCTTTCGCTCCGACACCGTCGGCGTCAGGGTCGCCGATGCGGTCGGCAACACGCTGCTGATTTCCTGTTCGATGTCGAGCCGGACATCACCATTGACACTGACGCGCGGAGACACACTCAAGATGACGCCGACGTTGCGATAATCGATGGTGTTTACGATGGTGTTGCTTGTCGTCAGCACGTTGGCGCTACCGGTGGATACCGGCACCGAGTCGCCGACCTGCAGTTGCGCCTTCTGGTTGTTGATGACGACGAGCGAGGGATTGGATAGCACCTTCAGACTCGTCACCGTGTGCAGTGCGTCGAGAATGGCGCTCGGCTGCGCTTCGGAACCGACCAGGAAGTTGAAGCCGGGGAATGCACGATTGATGAAGGCGCCGGCCGCGGCCGAGACGACACCCGTCGTAGGATCGGTGGTGGCGGCGGCCGGCGGGACCGTCGCCTGGGTATTGAGAATGGACCCCTTGTTCGCGCCTAGCCCGAGGTTATGGCTGGTCAGGAACGCCTGAACACCGTAGCTGAGGTCGTTGTTGAGCGTCACTTCGGCAATCGTTGCGTCGATTGCGACCTGAACCTGCGGCTTGTCGACCTGCAGCAGGGTGGTCTCGATGATTCGGTAGTTCGCCTGGTCCGCATAGATCAGCAGCGTGTTGTTGACGGTGTCGGGCGTGATCCGCACATCCTGCAGCAGGGGCTGGCCATTGCCGGAGCTTGCGCCACGGCCGGCGTCGAGCGCGCCGCCGTTCGCCCCCTGCGCGCCGCCGCCCGTTGCGGCATGATTGCCGAAACCACTACCGAAACCGCTGCCGGATCCGCCACTGGAGCCACTGCCGAAGCCGCTTGATGTCGATGACGTTCCGCTGCCGCCGCTGCCGTTGTTGTTATTGCCATTCATCGCGAAGCCGCTGGACGTTGTGGAGGCGCCCGATCCCGGAGCGAGTTGGTTGTCGGGGCTGTCCAGCAGGTTGGAGGAGGAGCCGCCGGTGAACATGTCGGTGAGCAGTCGCGCGATCTGCCGGGCGTCGCCGTACTTCACTTGATAGACGTGAACGCTGGTCCTTTCGGTGTCGGCATGATCGAGCCGCTTGATCCAGGTCGCCGCCGTGTGCAGCATCGCGGGGTTCTTGCTGACCACCATGACGGCGTTGAGCCGGGCGACCGGTTGAAATTTGATGACGTTCTGGCTGAGACCGTTTTCGCCGGAATCCACGATCTTTTCCAGTTCCGTGATCAGCGGGGCCGGCGGCCCGCTCGAGATCGGGAAAATGCCGACCGATTGACCGCGCATCCAGTCGACGTCGAAGCTGAGCGCGGTATCCACCGCAGTACGGCGTTCGGCGCCGGTTCCTTGAATCAGCAGAAGATTTCGTGTCACGTCGGCGCGGACAGAGCCGGCCTTGGTGGCAAAGCTGTCCATCAGCTTCAACAAGGTTTGCGCCGACACATATTGAAGCGGCACGACGGATACGCCGTAGCCGGGTTCGGGGCTGGCGCCGGCCGCATCGACCCGCCCTGCGCCGACCGCATCGCCGAGCGGCGTCAGCCGATAGCCCGCGGTGTCATGCAGCAGCACAACGCCGCTCAATCGCAAGGCGTTCTCCAGCACGAAGACGATATCGGATTTGGCGACCGGCCGCACCGAGACGAGACTGACGGTTCCCTGCACGCGCGGATCGATGGTGTAGCCGACGCCGAGGATGTCGCCGAGCACCACCTTGGCGACGGTTGCGACCGGCGTATTCTCAAAGTTGAGATCGAAGCCGTTGCCACTGGACGTTGGTTGCGGCCGCTCGTCGGAGACGGCGGTCACTTCAGTCCCTTCATACATCACAGGACGGCTGCCGGCTCCTTGGCCGGATATCGTCCCGGCGCCGCCGCTCACCGGCTGCGGCTGGCGCGGCAGAAGGTCCAGCGAACGCACCTTGTCCATGATGTCCAGCTGCGCGCCGTCGTTGCTGGAACCGACGGTTGCCGAATTGCACGAGGCCAACAGGCCAATCGACAATAGAATAAAGACGCCGAAAACATTGCGACCGATCGCTCGGTACCGGCCTAGTCTGCCGACGCGTACCATCATTTCCAACATTCCGATTATGCGTTTACGCTCGCAGAATCGCTAGCGACGATCCCTCCACGCAAGTGGACCATGCTTAGCTTTGGATCATGACAGAAATAATTGGAGGCATCGATCGTCCACGCGGCGCCGACGGCACGCAGGCTCCAGCCAACCGCATCGCATTGATTTCAAAAAGACATCGCGATGCGGGCGCCGATGCACAGGCATCACAAAAATATTTTTGGACGGTGTCTGTGTCACGTGCTTCGCACGGGTGTCACACTTCGGATCAATAAGTGTTCGGTTGCCTGCAACAGCTGTCGATGACCGCTTGAGGCTCCAAGAGTCGCCGATAGTCGTCGATCGATCTAGAAAATGCTGCGCGACCGGAAAACACAAATGGCCAACCTGTCCTCGCAGTTCGTCGAATATCTGCGTCAAGGCAACCATTTGACGTCAGTTGATGATCGTATCGATACCTCGGGACAGGCCGGGTCTGATCGCCAAGCCAAGCTTTGGGAACTTGCGAGCCTGTCGGCCAGCGAGTTCGCGGACGAAGCGGCACGGTTTCACGGACTTGAGCGCGTCGCGCTGCAGGAAATGACTGCCGCCGCGCCGCTGGTGACATTGTTTTCGCAGCGTTTCCTGCGCGAGATGGTGGTCTTTCCGTATCGATCTTCCGATGGCCGCGCCACGTTCGCGGTTGCCGACCCGACTGATATGGCGGTGCAGCGCGCAGCGCAGATTGTGCTGGGCGCGGGCGTCGTGATCAAAGTCGCGGCATCGGACGACATTGCGCTCGTTCTGAACCAGCGTCTGGATGTCGGCGACGTCGATGGAACTGCAGACCCGGCGTCGCAACCGCGCGAAGACGACATCGAGAGCCTGCGCGATCTTGCCAGCGGCGCTCCGGTCGTGCGTGCCGTCAACGATCTGCTCGAAAAAGCGGTCGAACTACGCGCCAGCGACATTCACATCGAGCCGTTTTCCACCGGGCTGGTGGTTCGCATGCGAATCGACGGACTGCTGCGACCGGTAGCGGCACCGGCCGGCGTGTTGCCGCAGGCCGTGATTTCCCGCATCAAGATCGTCGCCAACCTCAATATCGCGGAACGCCGCCTGCCGCAGGACGGCGCGGCGCGGTTGCGGGCAGGGCGCACCGACGTCGACATCCGCGTCGCCATCATGCCGACGCAGCACGGGGAATCCGCCGTCATCCGTATCCTGCCGAAGGACCGCGGACTGCTGGTCGCTGAAAAGCTGGGATTTTCGCCACGCGACGACGCCACGCTGCGGCGGTTATTGAAGTTGCCCCACGGCATGATCGTGATTACCGGCCCGACCGGCAGCGGAAAGACCACCACGCTGGCGACCATCCTGTCGGTCCTGAATGAACCGATTCGAAAAATCCTGACCATCGAGGATCCGGTCGAATACGAAATCCCCGGGGTCAATCAGTCGCAGACCAAGCCGGCGATCGGGCTGACATTCGCGGCCGCGCTGCGCTCGTTCGTGCGTCAGGACCCCGACGTTATCATGGTCGGCGAGGTGCGCGATTCCGAGACCGCGCATGTGGCCGTGCACGCGGCGCTTACCGGACATCTCGTGCTGACGACGTTGCATACCGAAACGGCGGCGGCGGCGGTGCCCCGTCTGCTCGACCTCGGCGTCGAAGGCTATTTGCTGCGATCGGTGTTGCGCGCCGTGATCGCGCAGCGTCTGGTTCGCCAGTTGTGCGAGCGCTGTAAAACGTCGCGGGTTCTGGCCGAGGCTGATCTTGCCGAAGATCCCCGGCTCGTGACGTTTGGCTTTCGTGCCGGCGAGGTCATCCATGAGCCATGCGGCTGCGAACGCTGCGGCGGCACGGGCTATCGCGGCCGGCTCGGCGTGTTCGAACTGCTGGAACTGACCGGCGATCTTCGCGAACTGATCGGGGAGAAGACCGACGGGCTGAAGATCGACGAGATGGCGATCCGCGCCGGAATGACGACGATGCTCGACGACGGCATCACCAAATGCCGCGCCGGGCTGACCTCGCCCGCTGAAATCCTCCGTGTCACAACTGTGCGGTGAGCGCGTGCCGAATTTTCGCTACCGGGCCCTGACGCAGAGCGGCGAGATCGTCAACGGTACGCTCTCGGCGCCGACAGCCGCCGAAGTCGCGCGCCGGATCGAATATCTGCGGCTGTTGCCGATCGAGACCATTGAGGACAAGGGCGCCAAAGCGGCCTCCGGCGGGTTCGGTCTGTTCGGCCGCCCGAGCGCCGCCGAGATCACGACATTCACGCGGGATCTGGCGCTGCTGCTGAAGGCGGGCGCCCGTCTCGACTCTGCGCTCGAACTGCTGGCGAGCGACGCCGACGTCGGACGATTGCGGCCGGTGGTCGGCAAGCTCCGCGCGGCGCTTCTCAGCGGCGAGAGCCTGGCGGATGCGGTAGCGGACTATCCGGCGCTGTTTCCTCCGATGTATAGCGCGCTGGTGCGGGTCGGCGAAGTCTCGGGCACGCTCGATCAGGTGCTCGAGATGCTGGGAGCGGAGCGGGCCCGATCCGAGCTGATGCGCCGCAAGCTGACCGACGCGATGCAATACCCGGCTTTCGTGCTGGTCGCGGCGGCCGGCGTCATGCTGTTCTTCATCCTGTTCGTATTGCCGCAATTCTCGGCGGTGCTGCAGGATTTCGGCTCGAAATCAGATACCGCGCTCAGCAGCTTCATCAAGCTGTCGGACTTTCTGCGCGCCAACGCGACCGCCGCGCTGCTGGGCACCGCTGCGGTCGTCGCCGGCGTCTGGTGGCTGCTGCGCCGGCCCGGTGCCGGAGCCGCGATGATGAACGTGCTCTCGCGTATGCCCGGCATTCGCGGGATCTTTCAGTTTTACCGCACCAGTCTGTTCTGTCGCAATCTCGGCGTCCTGCTCGGCAGCGGCGTCAATCTCACGGCGACCTTGCGCATCCTGGTCGACATCATGGCGGTGACCGGAAGCGAAGAAAGCTGGACCGCGGCGGCGGATCGCGTTCGTCATGGCGGCAAACTGTCCGATGCCCTGGCGGTCGCCAGCAGCCTGCCGCCGATGGCGGTTCGCATGCTGCGGCTGGGTGAGGAAACCGGGCAATTGCCCCCGCTGGCTGGCCGGGTCGCCGAATTCTACGAAGCGAAATTACAACGCAGCCTCGACCGCGTCGTCGGCATCGTCGGGCCGCTCGCCATCGTCACCATCAGCACGGTCGTCGGCGGACTGATCGTATCGGTCATGACAGCGTTGCTGTCGGTCACACAACTCGTCGGATAGGTCAAAGGTTGGTTCATCATGATATCGCTCAAAGCCGTTGGCAGACTTTTCGTTGCGTCGGTCAAAGACGAGCCTGGACGGGATGAGGGGCAGCGAGGCTTCACGCTGGTCGAGATGCTGGTGGTGATCACCATCATCGGCCTTATCATGGGTCTGATCGGTCCGCGCGTTCTCAATTATCTCAGCGAATCCAAGGTCAAGGCTGCGAAGATCCAGCTGCAGAGTTTTGCCGGCGCGCTCGACCTGTTCTATCTCGACGCGGGCCGGTTTCCCTCCACGTCGGAGGGTTTGGCGGCGCTGGTCAAGCAGACCCCGGGCGTCGGCGCCTGGAACGGTCCTTACCTGAGAGGCGGCAACGTTCCCAGTGATCCCTGGAACCACACCTACGTCTATCGCTCGCCGGGCGAGCACGGGCCGTATGACATTATGTCTTATGGATCCGACGGCCAGGAAGGCGGTAGCGGGGTCGCCGCCGACATTTCGCTCGACAACACGACCGCGAAAAATGAGTGATGCCGCACAGCGCGGATTTACCTTGCTCGAGATGGTGTGCGTGCTGGCCATCATCGCGTTGCTGTCAGCCGTGCTATTGCCGTTCATTCCGCGCCAGACGTCGCGGTCCCGCTTGCAGGCCTTCGCGCTGCAGACCGCGGCTCTATTGAAAACGGATCGCAACGCGGCGATCAGGCGCGGGACCAGCGTCGCCACGCTGGTCGATGCCGAAGCGCGTGCGATTCGTTCCGGCGCGTCGCGGGCTGCAATTCTTATTCCCAACGACGTGCGGTTCGATGCGGTGCTGCCGCAGACCTGCGAACAGCGGGCGGCGCTGTCGAACATCAGCTTTTTCGCCAACGGCACGTCCTGCGGGGGCACCATCGCGCTGACCCGCTTCGATGCGGGCTATGAAATTCGCGTCAATTGGCTGACCGGAAGGATCGAGGTTATTCCCCGTGACGCCACTGCCAATTGATCGCCGCGAGGCCGGCTTCACCCTCATCGAGGTGCTGATTGCGCTTGCGCTGGTGGCCGTCTCCATGGTCGCGATCGGCTCGCTGATGGCGACCAATGCGCGGGGCGTGCGGTCGCTGGAACATCACGTCGCGCTGATGCAGGCCGCGCGTACCGCCATGACAATGGGCATTCCGCCGCGTGCCAAGCTTCAGGCCGGTACGTTTTCCGGGCAGACCGACGACTATCAGTGGACCATCGACGTCAGGCCGCTCGGCGGCGACTGGACGGTGCCGGAGTCCGACGTTCCCTGGATTCCCGAACTGGTCAGAGTGCGCGTCAAATCTTCCACTGGCGCGGTGTCCGACATTCGTACCGTTCGCTTGATCCAGAGGTCTTCCGAGTGACCGCCGCGATAAACAGGCGATGCGCCGGCGAAGACGGGTTCACGCTGATCGAAACCCTCGTCGCGCTGGCGCTGATGGGGCTGGTGCTCTCGGCGCTTGCCAGCATCACCGCCCAATGGCTTCCGAACTGGAATCGCGGCGTCGACCGCATCCAGCGCAACGAGGGGATCGGCATCGCGCTGCAACGGATCGGCGCCGACCTTGCCGCGGCCGAATATGTTCCAGCCAACCGCGAGTCGCGGCGTCCGCTATTCGACGGATCGGAACTGTCTGTCATGTTCGTGCGCACGGCATTGGGACCAAATGCGGGGCCCGGGCTGGACGTGGTGCGCGTAGGGGAGACGACCGATCGCCGCAAGTTTGTGACGGTGCGCTCGCGGACGCGGTTCACGCCGCTGCCGCCAGCGTCGTCGCTGTCGGAACAGCTGCATTTCGGCGATCCGGTGGTGCTGCTGCGCGCACCGTTCCGGCTGTCGTTTGCCTATGCCGGTCCGGACCGGATCTGGAAGAGCACATGGCGCGGGGGCGATAAACTACCGGCGCTGATCAGGTTGACGGTGCGCGATGCGGGAACAGAGCGGGTGCTCTCGGTCTCGACCGTAGCGCCGGTTCACGTCCAGGTGCCAAGCGACTGCGTGCAGCCGGACGGCAAGTGCGACGACAAGCGGGGCGTTCCATCGAACGCGCCGGAAGATGCGCAGGCCGGCACCGGAAAGCAGGGAGGGACGCTATGACACGCGATCACGTCGCCGCGTCATCCTCCGAGCGGGGCATCGTGATCGTTGCCGTGCTCTGGATTCTGATGGCGTTGTCGGTACTGGCGATGGTATTTTCGGTGTATCTGTCCGCCTCGGCGCAAGCGTTGGCGGTCAACGATACCACCTTGCAGACCGAGGCGCTGGTATCGGCTGGCGTTGAACTCACCGCCTACCAGCTGACCCTGGCGGACGACAAGGCGCGACCGCCGCGCGGATCGTTTCACTTCCGGATGGATGACGCGGACGTTTTCGTTACCTTCATTTCCGAGGCGGCCCGCATCGATCTCAATTTCGCACCCAAAGAAGCGCTGGCCGGCCTTTTCGCCGGGCTCGGCGCGAACAAGGCGGCGGCCAAGGACGATGCGGACCGGATCATCGGATGGCGGACCCGGCCGGTGCCCGGCAGCACGAATGACGAGGAAGCGCTCTATACCGCCGCGGGCCTGAACTATTCGCCGCGGCAATCGCTGTTTACGCATGTGAGCGAGCTCGCGCTTGTCGTCGGCCTGCCTCCGGCGCTGGTGGACCGCGCGTTGCCGTTCGTGACGATCTTCAACGGATCATCCAGTATTGACGCCACGATTGCAGCTCCCGAGGTACTTGCCGCCTTTCCCGACAGCGCGCCGGATGGGCCCAAGGACGCGCTGTCGAGCGACGCGACCACAACTGCAAATACGCCCGCTCCTGGAGCGAACGATCCGACGGCGACGGCAAAAAGCCCGTGCTACCGGATCGAGGCGACGATCAACTTCAGCAACGGTCGCCGCACCGCCTCGGAAGTCGTCTTTGCGCTCGGCGACAAGGTGGAGCCCTATCGCGTGCTGTCCTGGCAGGATGACGTGGAGCCTCGCCGCGTTGCGCCGAAACGCAGGGGTCTTTGATGGCGATGATCGATGAATTCAAGCAGCTGTTCGGCGAATGGATCGCAGCCGTAACCAACGCCGTCGATGCTGCCGCGGGCCGATTTGTGCGTTCGCGCCGGATCCTGCTCGAAGAAGGCGAGGACGGCGCGCTCACGGCCAAGGCGATCGCGGTGAAAAATCGTCCGGCGTTGCCTGACGTTTCGTTTCATCTCGACAGCGGCAGGCCCAATCCGCCGTTATCAGCGGATTGGGTGGCGGCTTTTCGCGGCAGCCGCGTCGAGGCGCAACTGCAGTCCGGGCATGTCATGGCTAGCCGGCTCGACTTTCCGAGCCAGGCCGGCCATTTCCTCGACGGCATGATCCGGGCGCAGATCGATCGTTTGACGCCCTGGACCGTCAATGACGCCGTGTTCGGCTGGAGCCCGCCGATCACCGGAGCGAATGAACGAATCGAAGTGACCTTCGCTGCGACATCGAAGCTCACAGTCCAGCCGCTGCTCCAGTTCGTCCGTGCGGCGGGTGCCGCTTCGGTTGCGGTACACGGCACGGCCGCGCTCGGCGAGGGCCCGCCGATCCGGATCAAGTTGCTCGACAACCCATTGCAGAGCCCGATCGGGTCGAAAGTGAGCATACCGCGCCTTCTGCGCACCGTTCTGCTCGCCGCCGGCGCGGTCGCAGCGGCCTCGCTGCTCGTCACTGCCTACCTGGACAATTCGCTGCAGTCCGAGCAGGGCGATTTGCAACGACGGATATCGCAACGTCGCGCGGCGCTACGGCTCGACCCGAATGCTCCCGGATCGGGCCTGGGCCTGCTGGCGAAACGCAAGCAGACCACGCCGTCGAGCATCATGGTGCTGGAGGCTGTTTCGCGGGCGCTGCCCGACACCACCTATGTGACGGAACTTCGGATCGAGGGTGACAAGGTTCAGGTGGTGGGTATGACGCAGGATGCTCCGTCGCTCGTCCGCCTGATGGAACAATCGCCGCAGTTCACCCGTGCCACGTTTTTCGCGCCGACAACGCGCGCGGCAAACGAGCCAGGCGAGCGGTTTCATATCGAAGCCCATCTCACAGCTTACTTTGGATCCGGGACGTGAGTGCATTTGCAGCATCAAGAAAATTCATCACGGCGTCGCCGATCCTGGCGGCGGCGATCTATGTCGGTCTTGTCGTCGCGTTGCTGTTCACGGTTGTGACGTCGATCGTCGACATCGCCGGCCAGCGCGCAGAGGTGGCGGCGGCGTCCGCCATGCTGGAGCAACTTGAGGACCGTAAAGCCGTTGCAGTTGGTGGCGCGCCCGGCGATGTCACGATGCCGTCGGGCTCGGCCTTTCTTGAGGGGGCGACCGTCACGATCGCGGGGGCGACGCTGCTGCAGCGCGTGGCCGGCGCGGTGGTGAAACTCGGCGGCAACGTGCTGTCGACCCAGCTCGACCTGCAGGGATCGTCAACGAAGACCGGGTTTCTCAGCATGATCGCGAGCTGCGAAATCGAACAGCCGCAATTGCAACAGTTGCTCTACGATCTCGAAGCGGGCATGCCGTTTCTGTTCGTCGATCAACTCGTGGTCCAGACTCCGCTCACCGCGTCCGGTTCCGGAAGTGGAAAGTTGCGAATCCTGCTTACGGTGTCCGGGCAATGGCGAGGCGCGAAATGATGCGGAAATTCACGATCGGCCTCACATTGCTGGCGTTGTCGGTCCATGGCGCTGCCCGGTCGACCACCGCGTCCAATGATGCGCTGGACAGCGACCTCACGGAGGAGGTGCGGCCCGCCGGGTCGCCCGCGACATCCACCGCTCCGGCCGAACCCGTCACGACGGTGCGCGTCGTCGCGCCGCCAGCCGCGCCGGTGCGAACGCCAAGCGCCAATCCGCTCTGGGGCATTCCGCTCAGCCGGTTGTCAGGTACGCGCGACCGTCCGATCTTTTCTCCTTCCCGCCGTCCACCGCCGGTCGCGGTCGCCGCCGAACCGGTGGCCGTCAAGCCGCCGCCGCGAAAGAAGGAGATCGAGCCGCCCCAGCTCTCTCTGGTCGGCACCATCGCCAGCGGCGACGAAGGTTTCGGGATTTTTATCGACCAGTCGACGAAGGCAGCGCTGCGGCTAAAGGTCGGCGAAGACTATCAAGGCTGGAAGCTACGTGCGATTCAGGGACGGGAAGTGACCATGGAGAAAGATCGACGCACGGCGGTGCTGACGTTGCCGCAGCCCGGCGGCAATGCGTCGAGCGGCGAGGTCCGTCTGCTGCCGGTGAGTGCCGTGACGCAGCGCTGATTCGGCTCACTGGTTGATTCGGTTCCGGAGCACCAGATCATGATCCGATTCGATGGAATCGGATCATGATCTCATCTCTTCGTTTGAGCATGATCGTTTCGGAAAACCGGTTTCCACTTTTCCGGATCATGCTCTACGCTGCGCCGAGGAACGGCTGCAGGACTATTGTCAGCAGCAGGCCGATAGCCAGAAACGGACCGAACGGCAACGAGGTCTGGCGTGTCATGCTGCGCCCGGCCAATTTCAGCATTCCAGCGGCGGCAAGCGCTGTCAGCGTAGCGATCAGCAGCAGCGTCGGCAGCCCGGCGATGCCGATCCACAATCCCGCGGCGGCAAGGAATTTGACGTCGCCGAGGCCGAGGCCCGGGGTCTTTCGCAGGCTGTAGTACAGCCACTGCAACAGCCAGAAGATTACTCCGATAGCTGCGCCTTCGCATAGCGCCACGATGCCGGCCGCAGCGCCGCCGTCGACGACAGCCTTCACGAGTCCGAGACCGGCAATCGCCAGGTTCAATCGGTTCGGAATGATCCCGCGACGAATATCGATCAGCGCCAGCGCGCCGCAAAGCAGGCAGAGCGGTGCGATGAATCCGAAGAGCTGCAAGGTTTCAATGTCGGGAAGCATGTGAGCCTTAAAAAACGCGAATGCATCGAAGCAAGGCGATCAAAGCAAACCACCAGCCTCAGCCTCATCGAAGAATCGCAAAACAACTTATTGTGAGCGGATCCAATAACCGAATGATGTTCTCCGGGGAAATCATTCCACGACAAAGATTTTTGCTTCAGGAAATCAATTCGAGGAACGATCTCGTCACAAAACGGAATACGAAACTGACATGATTGTTACCTAACAGTAGCGGTATTGCATCCGCAGCTATTCGTATTGCAGCGGTAGCTATTGTGTTGCGTCAGTAGCGCGATCCGCTGCTGTCGGGAGATTGATAAGGCAATGATCGACGCGAAAGCCGCGGTGTGTGTGGTGTTGCTGGTGCTGGGAATCGGCATGCGCGCGACGGTTGCGGCCCCGCTCGACAACGCGGCGGAGCGTTATCGGCCCTATCATGATCGACGGTATCGGCGCGGCGTTGGCCGGCGCGCGAAATCTGCGAGAGCGCGTCGCGGCCAACGATCTGGCGGGCGCGAAGCAAGCCTGGATTTCGGCGCGCGCCGGCTGGGAGCGTTCGGAAGTGTTCACGGCGGGCTTTGTTCCCGAACTGGACACTCAGATCGACGCCTGGCCCAACGCGAACAGCGGCTTTCATGCCATCGAGGCCAAGTTGTTCGGCTCAGGTCGCACCGACGCTCAAGGCGACGCCGACGCGCTCGTCGAGCATCTGGAGAACCTTCACGCCAAGCTTCACGACATGGCGCTCACGCCGCAGGGTCTGCTCGACGGCACCGTCAGGCTGGCCTACGAGGTCGGCGAGAGCAAGGCCGACGGCGGCGAGTTCCGAATCAGCGGAACGTCGCTCGACGACATGCGCAACAACGTCGCCGGCATCGATTTCGCCTATCACACGATTTTTGCGACGGCGCTCGGCACGGCCGACGCCAAGCGCGCCGATGTGGTGACCGCAAGGATCGATCAGCTGAAGGCGATCGTCGCCGCACCCGATCTGCATCATATCGATATTCCCGCCTTGCGACAGGCAAGCGAGGAACTGGCGATGACGCTGCAGGACGCGTCGACCGAATTAGGATTGCGGCGCTCCGCCCTGGAAGCCAACCAGCAATGACCGTCAGCCGCGCATGGATTGTGGCCCTGGCGTTTGGGCTTCTGGCCGTGGGCCTTCACGGCCGAGTTGCGGCCTTTCCGGTCGACGGCAATCAAACCACATTGCCGCCGGGGACCGAGCTCAATGAGGATGCACTCGACAAGCCTCGCGAGGTCTTCCGCTCGGAATTCGCGGGCGGCAAATCGTACATGGTCAATCTCGGTAACCTGGCCTTCAGTTCGCCCGCAATTCTCGGCGGCGTGGCGAGGCAGGCCAGCGTCAGCTGTAGTACTTGCCATGTCAACGGCGCGGGCAACGCCAAGCTCTTCGTGCCGAAGATGTCGACGCGTCCGGGAAATTTCGACACCACCGGTCCGCTGTTCAATCCGAAGGCGGATAATTTCATGCTCGACCCGGTCAGGATTCCGAGCCTGCGGGGCGCACGTTATCTTGCGCCCTATGGCCAGGACGGCCGCATGCCTTCACTGCACGATTTTGTCCGCAACGTCATCGTCAACGAGTTCGCCGGTCCCGAGCCGTCACCGGCTATCCTCGACGCCATCGTCGCCTACATTCAGGATATCGACTTCCTGTCCAATCCCAGCCTCGGGCCCGGCGGGCGATTGACGGGGAAGGTCAACGAAGCGGCGCGGCGCGGCGAGGCATTGTTCATGAAGCCGTTCCCGCACGATCCGGCTCTGAGCTGCGCGGCCTGCCATATTCCGTCGGGCGCCTTCGTCGATCATCGGCAACACGACGTCGGTTCTGGCGGCCTTTTCAAGACGCCGACGCTGCGCAACGCCGATTTCAACGCGCCATATTTTCACGACGGCCGGTTCGACAACTATAATCAGGTGGTGGCGCACTTTGATCGGGCGTTCGATCTTGGTCTGTCCGCCCAGGACCAAAGTGATCTCGTCGCTTATCTCACTGCGGTGGGCGATGGCGCGCAGCCCTATGAGCGTGAGGGCGCCGGTGAGTTGCTGAAGGAAATCAACGATTTCAACACCGTGCTAGCGGCGGCCATACCTGCTGGTGACAAGGACATCGTCGCGCTCGCAGTCGACACCATTGGCGGCGAGCTGCGCGAGCTGACCGAGCAATATCCCGACCGGAAGAACACCAGCGTATCGGGCGGCGAGCAGGAGCGAATGCGCGCGCGCTCGACGCTCAAGCAACTCGTCCTTATCCTGCGGCAGATCGATATGGCGGTCGCGGAAGGACGGACCACCGAGGCGGCCGCGGACTTTAAGAATTTTCGCTACCTGATGGCGGCCGCTGTACCGGCGCTATTGGCGAACACCGAACCCTGGTCGCTGTTCAATCCCGCGGTCCATGATTCGCACTACGCGGCGCTTCGCCAGGTCATGCAGTCGAAGCAGATAGCGCACAAGAGTATTTCCAGCGTGAGCGGAAGCGGCGTGCAGCTGGAAAAATCGTCGCGCTGAACGAGTTGCCCGATATCCGATGGCGCGACTGAATTGCCGACATTCAGCGGCGAGGCGCCGAGGTGCGTGCGGACATCGCCATCATCATGATCTGTCGCAGCGAACAGCGAACAACTAAAATTAGGTCGAGTATTTTTTGAAAATTACGAAGGCTGACATCGCGTCGCGTTTCGTCGACGTAATTTTTTGAATCGTTCTGAAAATCTTTCGCGCTTTAACATCACCGATATGTGTGCGTCATGTTGACGCGCTAATTCACACGGCGTGAACTCTAACCCAAGGGGTCGATAAACCAATGTTGAATTCGAGAATAAGATTTAGAACAACGACGGCGCTGTGCGTCGTGCTGACGACGGCAGTCGTCGGCGCAGCCTACGCCTCGGATTTTGGCCGAAGCAGTTGGGACAAGCGCGCGCATCCCAGCAACACTGAACAGAACGGCAAGAACGACAACGGCAGCAAGCTCGATGTCGTCGAAGCCAAGAGCAAGAACCCGACCGAGACCGTCAAAACCGCTTCGCCGATCAAGCATGTCATCGTCCTGATCGGTGAGAACCGCGGCCTCGATCACACCTTCGGTGTGTACAAGCCGAAAGGGAAGAAAGAGACCATCTCGAATCTGCTGTCGAAGGGCATCGTGAACGAGGACGGCACGCCGGGCCCGAACTTCGCGCAGGCGCAGCAGTTCTCGGTCGCCGGTCAGCCGTCGTACTACATCGGCGCTCCGGACAACGCGAAATCGCCCTACAGCGCTTCCAACGCGATGCCGCAGCCCAACACCGAAGGCACTCCGGCGACGCAGAGCGATACCGGCGCTCCGTTCAAGACGATCGCCGAAGCGGGCGTCGAGAAGGACATGGATCCGGCTTCTCTCGACATCCTGACCACTGGCGCGACCAACCTGCCGGCCAATTCACTGGATACTCGCGTTCCGGGTGCCGGATCTTTGACAGGACCGTTCCTGCTGCAGGGTCCCCAGCTCAGCGATGACGACTACACCGGTGACACCACGCACCGCTTCTACACCGACTGGCAGCAGAATGATTGCAGCGTTGCCAACGCCAACAAGAAGACCAACAGCTCGGGCTGTCTGAACGACCTGTTTCCCTTCGTGATGGCGACCTATTCGTCGGGCAACAAGAGCCTCGGTAACTCGATGGGCTTCTACAATGCGGAGCAGGAGCAGGCTCCGGTCCTGAAGCAGCTGGCTGATCGTTTCACCCTGGGCGACAACTTCCATCAGTCGTTCCATGGCGGCACCGCTGCCAACCACATCATGCTCGGTAGCGCCGACGCCCAGTTCTGGAGCGATGGTCATGGTAATCCGGCCACGCCGCCGGCGAACCAGATCGCGAACCCGAATCCGAAAGCAGGCACCGTCAACCAATATACGGTCGACGGCAACTTCAGCGCCTGCGCTGACGTGTTCCAGCCCGGCGTCAAGCCGATCGTGAGCTACCTGGAAAGCCTGCCCTACGCGGCGGAGCCGAACTGCCAGCCCAACCACTACTACATGCTCAACAACGTGAACCCCGGCTTCCTGCCGAACGGTGCACTGTCGGGTGGAAGCAACCTTCCGCCGTCGCCGCTCAAGACCATCGGCGATGCCTTGATCGAGAAGAACATTTCGTGGGCCTACTACGGCGGCGCGTATAATGACGCCGTAGCGCTTTCGAATGCAGCGGTTGCGGCCAATCCGGCCAATCCGAACCTGACCGCGGCGGCGATTGCCGATCCGGCGCACGCTCTCGGCGTGGCCTATTGCCAGATCTGCAACCCGTTCCAGTATGCGACCTCGATCATGGCTGACCCGGCTGTCCGGACCGCCCATATCAAGGACACCGCTGATCTGATTTCGGCGATCAAGAACAACACCCTGCCTGCGGTGTCGTTCGGCAAGCCGGATGGTCTGCTCGACGGTCACCCGCAGAGCTCGAAAGTCGATCTGTTCGAAGCCTACACGCTCAACGTTCTCAGTGCGCTCGACGCGAACCCGGAACTGAAGGCGGAAACGGCGGTCTTCGTAACTTGGGACGAAGCCGGCGGTTACTGGGACTCGGGCTTTATTCAATCGCTCGACTTCTTCGGCGACGGACCGCGTATTCCGATCCTGATCCTGTCGCCGTATTCGACTGGCGGCAAGGTCTATCACAACTACGGCGACCAGGTGTCGTTGGTGAAGTTCATCGAGCGAAACTGGAACCTGAAGCCGCTCACGAACCGCAGCCGCGACAACTTCCCGAACCCGACGTTCACGAAGAACAATCTGTATGTGCCGACCAACAGCCCGGCGCTTGCAGACCTGTTCGACGCGTTCGACTTCAGCAAAGCGGTCACTCAACCCTACACCGAGTGATCCACGCTCAGATCACGGCGTGATCGTGATCTGACTTCGTTGAGGCGGCGCCGGTCAGGCCCAAGGGTCTGGTCGGCGCTGTCTTTTGTGCGCCACCCTTCGAGGTGGTTTCTCCAGTGGATTTCGTCGATGGCCAAAGGTTCAGTGATCGTCTTGCCGCCCGGTCGGGCATGGCTTGGTTGGCTCGCGCTTGCCAGCGCTTTGTTGTGCGGTAGCGCGGCGGCGCGGGCGCAGCAGTTTGCGGCAGATCTCGTTATCGTGGCGCGCGATGGGGGAGCGGCCGTGCCGGCGGGCAAGCTGCGCGTCTCCGGCGACAAGGTAAGGATCGAAACGCCGGACCTCGCGGACGGTTTCTTTCTGATCGACGGCGCAAAACCGGCCGCCTATTTCGTGCGGCCAACCGCGCGGGTTTTCATGGACGCCCGGAAATCAAGCCAACTCACGCGGCTGTTCGTACCGGTTGATCCGGATAATCCGTGCGCGCAATGGCAGACGATGGCGAAACTGGCCGGAGTCGTCGATCAGGTTGATTGGCGCTGCGAACGCGTCGGGGAGCAGACGATCGGCGCGCGCAGCACCGTTGCTTACCGGGCGATCTCAGCCCGCGGCCGAGAACTGACCGGCTGGGTTGATGTGGGTTACAAATTCCCGCTTCGAATCGAGACCGAGGATGGCGCGGTCATCAGCGCCCAAAATGTTCAGGACGAATCGCAGACGTCGCAGCCGTTCGAAATTCCGGCAGGCTTCCGGAAGTTCGATCCCCAGAAGCTCATAGAGCAGATCAAGCAAAGCGATGTATGGGTAGAAAAGCCGTCCGCGCAACCTTAACCGCGGTCGGCGTCGGCTCGCGGACTTGCACGCGATACCGAGCCGCAGCCGTCGTCCCCGATGATCCGTCCGGTCCGTGAATTATCATCCTCGCGTAGTCCGGCTTTTCTCAAAATGCTAAGTTGGAATCTCGCCGACGAAATTGTTTTAAATCGTTATGAATTTCTTTCGCGCTTCAGCAAAACCGATATGGCCGCGTCATGTTGCCTCGTTATTTGTCGCCACGTGAACTCTAATTCCATGGGGCGAGAATGAAATCGACGTTGAATTCAAAAATAAGATTTAGAACGACGACGGCGTTGTGCGTCGTGCTGACGACGGCAGTCGTCGGCGCAGCCTACGCGTCGGATTTCGGCCGAAGCAGTTGGGACAAGCGCGCTCATCCCAGCAGCGCTGAACAGAACGGAATAAAACGACAACGGCAGCAAGCTCGATGTCGTCGAAGCCAAGAGCAAGAACCCGACCGAGACGGCGAAGACTGCGTCTCCGATCAAGCATGTCATCGTCTTGATCGGTGAAAACCGCGGCCTCGATCACACATTCGGTGTGTACAAGCCGAAAGGGAAAAAGGAGACCATCTCCAATCTGCTGTCGAAAGGTATCGTGAACGAAGACGGCACGCCGGGCCCGAACTTCGCGTTGGCGCAGCAGTTCTCGGTCGCCGGTCAGCCGTCGTACTACATCGGCGCTCCAAACAACGCGAAGTCTCCCTACGGCGCCGTCAACGTGATGCCCCAGCCGAACACCGCGGCGGCTCCCTCCGCGCAGAGCGCCTTTGCTCCGCCTTTCACGAGCGTTGCGATAGCCCGCGCCGAGACGGACATGAATCCGGCTGATCTCGATATCCTGACGACCGGCGCGACTAACCTGCCGCAAGGTGTCCTCGACACCCGGGTTCCCGGCGCCGGCTCCTTGTCGGGGCCCTATCTGCTGCAAGGTCCCCAGCTCAGCGACGACGACTATACCGGTGACACCTCGCACCGCTTCTACACGGCCTGGCAGCAGCAAGATTGCAGCCTCGCCAACGCGACCAAGGCTGATCCCGCCGGCTGCAAGGCCGATCTGTTCCCGTTCGTGATCGCCACCGTTTCGACGTCCAATAAGGGCGTGGGCAACTCGATGGGATTCCTCAATGCGGAGCAGGAGCAGGCTCCGGTCCTGAAGATGCTGGCCGACCGCTTCACCCTGAGCGACAATTTCCATCAGTCGTTCATGGGTGGCACCGGCGCCAACCACTTCATGCTCGGCACCGGCGACGCCGGCTTCTGGAGCGACGGCAACGGCAACGCGATCACGCCGCCCGCGAACCAGATCGCGAACCCGAATCCGAAAGCAGGCACCGTCAACCAGTACACGGCTGACAACAACTTCAGCGCTTGCGCTGACGTGTTTCAGCCCGGCGTCAAGCCGATCGTGAGCTATCTGGAAAGCCTGCCGTATGCGGCGGAACCGAACTGCCAGCCCAATCACTACTACATGCTCAACAACACCAATCCGGCCTTCCTGCCGAACGGTGCACCGTCGGGTGCTGGCAACCTCCCGCCGTCGCCGGTCAGGACCATCGGTGACGCTCTGATCGCGAAGAACATTTCGTGGGCCTACTACGGCGGCGCGTATAATGACGCCGTGGTGCTTTCGAATGCAGCGGTTGCGGCAAATCCGGCTAATCCGGACCTCGGTGCTGCGGCGATTGCCGATCCGGCGCATGCCATCGGCGTGGCCTATTGCCAGATCTGCAATCCGTTCCAGTACGCGACCTCGATCATGGCTGACCCGACGGTCCGCGCGGCGCATATCAAGGATACCGCTGATCTGATCACGGCGATCCAGAACAACACCTTGCCTGCGGTGTCGTTCGGCAAGCCCGATGGTCTGCTCGACGGTCATCCGGGGACTTCGAAGGTCGACCTGTTCGAAGCCTACACGCTCAACGTTCTCGCTGCCCTCGAAGCCAATCCGAAGCTGAAGGCGGAAACGGCCGTGTTCATCACTTGGGACGAGGCCGGCGGCTACTACGACTCGGGTTTCGTCCAGCCGCTCGACTTCTTCGGCGACGGACCCCGCATGCCGTTGCTGATCCTCTCGCCATACTCGACCGGCGGAAAGATCTACCACAACTACGGCGATCACGTTTCGCTGCTGAAGTTCATCGAGCGCAACTGGAATCTCCAGCCGCTCACGAACCGCAGCCGCGATAACTTCCCGAACCCGACGTTCACGAAGAAAAATCCGTACGTGCCGACCAACAGCCCGGCGCTTGCAGACCTGTTCGACGCGTTCGACTTCAGCAAGGCGGTCGATCAGCCCTACACCGAGTGATCCGCGTGCTGATCACGGCGTGATCGTGATCTGACTTCGTTGAGACGCGCCGGTCAGGCCCAATGGTCTGGTCGGCGCTGTCCTTTGTGTGCCACCCTTTGAGGTGGGGAACTGTCGGTCCTTGTTCGGATTGGACCGGCCGTTCTTGATGCAACGAAGCCGAGGGATCGCCCGCCATCGAGCCGAACCGGCCGATCGCGCGGCGGCGAGTGTCAATCCTTCCAGGGACTGAACGGCTTTGTTTCGCCGGGACGGAGACCACCGAGGTGCCGGAGAATGTCGTCATATGCCCGATCGCCGACCTTGTAGATGAAGGTATCGTTGGCCGGTGTACCGTCGCTGGCGAGGCGCAGGCGTAATGCGAGAGTGCCGTCGTCCAGCATGGTCGCGGTGCCGGTATACGGCATCGACGGTCTGGCATCCGAAGGTCTGACGCTCCTGCGCAGCGGAAGCACCGGCAATGCACAGCATCATGATCACAAGAACGGTTTTGCTCATCGATTCCATCCAGGGTCGCGCATTACGAGGTGTGTCATAACGTCATTCGATATCGAGCCGCCGCCATACCCCGATGATGCGTCTGGTGTTTGGATCGTCATCCTCGCGCAGGATCGTGAAGGGCGGAGGAAAGCCAAATGGAGGCTGCGCGCAGGTTCACGTGGCGCAGCCTGAACAACGCGGTTCCGGTAACTGCCCGTGAGAGTCGCATTCGGCGCTCCTCTGCTCAACCGGCACGCCGGGCGCCCTCGAAAGCTTGTGCGATCACATTCGTCAGCGGCTTTGGCTGCATCTGGTCGTCGAAAGGCAGGGGACGTGAAAGCCGCGTCGTCGCCGCCGTCTTGTACTGCGGCATGTCACGATAGAACGTATACTTGTCGGAGAGTTCCCAGGCGATCAGCGCCTTGACGGCGGGATGCCGCAGCGTCGTTTCCAGGTATTGCTGAGCCGTCTTGGCAATCGCGGCATCGCGGGCCTCGACATCATCGGGAAAAGTATCGTCACGGACATCGAATTCGGTGATGTAGATGTCGACGCCGAGATCGCCCAGCGCGTGCAGGAATTCCTCGAAGCGAGCCGGATCGTACGGATATTTCGGTTGCAAGTGACCCTGCAAACCGACGACATCGAGCTTCACACCGGCGTTTTTGAGGTCGGCGACCAGTTTCAGGAGCCCACGGCGAACCGCCAGCCCAACCTCGTCGTCGCGTTCGGTCTGCGCTTCGTTCAACACGAATTTGGTGTTGCGATCGACCTGCACGGCGCGCTCGAACGCGCGTTGTATATAATCCGGTGCCGAAGGCGTCGTACCACGGGCCGACCCGGAATCCGCCAGGGGCCTTATGGCCCGGCCAGAACGGTTCGTTGACGACGTCCCACGACTGCAGTTTTCCGACATATCGCGCGACAACTTCCTCGATATAGGAATCGAAAAACTTGCGCCGTTCGCTGGCGCTCAGGTTTTTCACCCATTCCGGATTCCATTCGTTCCAGATCAGGCAGTGCCCGCGCATCGCGATGCTGTGCTGATCGCAAAATGCCAGTAGCCGGTCGGCGCCTTCGAAGTGTTTGGGGCCCGGCTGTGGCGCGAGCCGTGCCATCTTTAGCGCGACGTCAGTCGTGACGATCTTCGTCTGCGCAATATAGAGATCGCGATATGGCGCATCGTGATCGATCACGTCCGCCAGGGCGGCGCCGAACATAGAAGCCATTTTTTTCAGCAATTGCGCCAAGTGCAGGCGTGGGCGCCGCGGCCGCGAAGTGTCCACTTGCCGCGGCGGCACCGGCGGCCATTTGTAGAATGTGACGGCGCGAAAAAACGATCATGTCTGCTGCTCGTGATTTTGAACGTGGCGTGCGACGGTCGTCGTCGCAATATCGCTATTTTATGGCCGACGAATCAAGAAACCACCTTTGATCGCTTGGCAGGATGTCGATGACTTGGATGATACCTTCACGGCGTTCGCGATCGACTTGATCTGCGCAACTTCCGCACGCGTAAAAAAGTGCAGAGTGGCACGCGGATAGGCGCTGCAGAAGTCCGAGAGCGTCGCCGCAGTTGCCGCGATGGTGTTCTGCTTTGGGATCACGGCAATGCCGCCGTCCTTCAGGATAAAGGCGTCCCTGACATTCGTCATGGCGATCGCCGCCATGCATTTCCTGAACATATCCTCGTAGGCCTGCGGCGGGCAGCTTCAATTCCCCCTCGATATTGCCAAGCAGGTACTCGCGGCTTTTGCTGCAGCTTTCCGCTCGCGCGCTAGTGGCGGCCAAGGCGAGCAAGACCGCAATCAGCGCCAATCGCTCTCATGATATCGTCACGTTGGGCCGGCCTGATCGGCGAGATCTGGCTGGCGGGGCCGGGTCCCGATCAGGCTGCGTCATAGGTATTTTGCGCGTCCGGTTTTCCTGGTCGGGATAGACCGTAGGTTTCGGCCGCGCAGCGTTCCCACGACAGCGCCCGGGCATGGGCCGAGGCTCCCGCGGCGAGAACGGACCGCGTATCGATGTCCTCGGCCAGCGTTGTGATGGCGCGCGCGATCGAATCGACCGATGGAGGGACAAGCAGCCCTGTCTCATCGGCGATGACCGCGTCGGGAACGCCACCAATAGCAGTCGCCACGCTTGGAAGACCTCCGGCGGCGGCTTCAAGATAGACAAGCCCAAATCCTTCGACCCGACCGGAGTGCTCGGGCACGCCGGTCAGGCAAAAGAAATCGGCCGCGCCATAGATGTCGCGAATCTGTTCGTCCGGAAGCGCGCCAAGGAGGCGGACGTCGCAATCCGACGCCGCGGCGAGCTGTCGGAGCTGCTGCACATAGTCGGATTCGCCGTCCGGGCCGATCACGAGCCACGTGATTCGTTTGCGAAGCTCCTCGGAAAGGGTGCCCAGCGCGGCAAGCGTAACCGAATGTCCTTTGCGTTGTGTCAGCCGGGCAACGGTGACCATGACAATTCGATCGGGCGTGAGTCCGAGCGCGGCCCGTGCCGCGGCGCGCCCGCTGCGTTGACCGAACCAGAAGTCCGACACACCGAGCCAAATGGCATTGATACGCCGCTCGTCGACGGAAAATTTCTCGCGGAATAGGTCCCGGGTGTATCGGCTGTTGGCGGCGATTTCGGTTCGCGAAGTGAACACGCCCGCACTTCGAATCGCCAGCCGCTTGAGCGGCGTCTGGGTCTCGTTGATCTCCGTGCCATGCACGGTCATCAGTATGCGGGCTGGGGTAAGGTGTCGGGAAAGCGCTACCGGGATGAAGAATGGCCAATCGGCGGCATGAATGGCGTCGTAAGATCCCGCTTTGACATAGCGGCGCGCGAGCCTGATTTTGGATGGAAGGTCTCGAATCGAATGCAGACCGCCGCGAAAGCGCCGGACTTCAAAGGGCAGCGAACGATCCTCGATCGCGGTAGGTTGTGCGTAATCCGGTGCGACCACCGTTACATTCGCACCGAGATTGGCGGCAGCCGACGCGATCTCGCGCGCATATGTGCCAATTCCGCCCTTGGCAGGGGCGAACTCGCTGGTGAGCAGCAGAATGTTCACGATGCGACCTCAGCATGATGGGGCAGTCGTCATGCCCCGTGCATTCTGAATTTCCTGATGATAGCGAAACACGCGTGCAAGCTGCATGCCGGGAGTGAAGTTCTCGATCGCACCGGCAATTCGAACCGCGTCCATTTTGCCCGCATCGATGGCGTCGCGTACATCGATGAATCGTTGTGCAAGGGCCTCCGCCATGTCGTCGCGGGCGCCGGTTCTTGCCACGAGAAATCCGCTGACGCCTTCGTGGATGACCGGTTCGAGTTGAGGCAGGTGCATGGCGACGACCGGTCGCCCGACCGCCAAGGTCTCGAGAACGAAGCGCGGCATGCCTTCAAATTCGGAGGTCAGGATGCCGGCGTGCACCGATGCGAGCGTTGCCGCCATGCCGGCAGCGTCCTTGAAGCCGTGCCGAACCGTGATGTCTTCGATTGCAGAGAATTCCGAAAAACGATGCGGGTCGCTGGTGCCGATATAGTGGAATTCGAGGCCGCCCGGCAGCCGCTTCCGCAGGCGATCAATGGTGCGGAACATCAGCGGCGGGTCCTTGAATTCGTCCAATCGCCCCGCAAACACGATCCGGAATGGTGAGCTGTTGGTGGGTAAGGGTTGCGGCTGGAAGATATCGGTATTGACCCAGGTCCACAGCGTATCGATCTTGTCCTTCTGGCTCGGGTAGGTCCGCTGCAGCCGCTCTGTGATGAATGGATTGACGCAAAGGAATTTTTCGCTGGTGGCGACCGCAAAGCGCTCGCCCGCGTTGTGAACGAACGAATACTTCCGGAGCAGGGAATCCATCTGAAGTTTCGGCGCGCCTTCGCCATGAAGCATCTGAACGAACGGAAGCCTCAGGACTACCGGAAGCCACGAAAATTCAACGCGACGCAAGTCGATCGAACATCGTCTCGCGCGTATAAGCCTCGCGATCGAACCGAAATAGCGCAACAGCGCCACAAAAAACTGGCCGGTCAGGGATGTCCGGATGCTGCGGGCGGCTTCGCGCGCATCGAGATCCGAGTATCGCAGGATAGGCAGGAAGTCGAACGTTCGGCCCCGAAAGGTAAGTTTGTGAATCTCGCCGAGCTTCAGATCGCCGATCGAATCGACGCCGATGAAAAGCAGGTCGGTATCCGCCGGGTGGAAGGTAATGAAGTCTCGGATGTAAGTCTCAAGACCTCCGACCTTCTGGCCGCGGGGATCGAAGGGGTGGATCAGGCAGATCTGGTATCGGGCGTTGACAGGGGTTGCGTTACGTGCGCGCAACCCCAGTGTTACTGTAGAGGTCATGCTGCCTTCCTCATGCGCGCGTTGACGATTTGCGGAATGGTGCGAGCTACCAGCCGTGGAACGATCGCCATGCATCGTGCGTAGCGCGGCCCGAGTCGGCGCGGCTCGCGCAACATCCGCCACGCCCATTCCAGTCCGATCTTCTGCGTCACGGAAGGCGCGCGGGTTTGCGTGCCCGCGATGAAGTCAAGGGCGGCACCGATGCAGAGCAACCCGGTTCCGCTGAGCTCATCGAGACAGCGCGCTGCAAACAATTCCTGACGGGGAGCGCCGAGCGCGACGAAGCAGAGTTTCGCTCCAGAGGCGCGGATGCGATCGATCGCAAGGTCCGCGTCGCTGGAAAACGCATCAAAATTGGAGCCCGGTGCGTAGTAACCCGCAACTTCGAGCCCAGGATATCGTTCGGACAGGCGTTTTGCCGTGGTGGCGAGCGTCGCATCGTTCGAACCCATCAGGAAGATGGAGAGACCGTTTTTTTGTGCGGCCTGGCAAAGCGGTTCGACCAGGTCGGCACCGGTCGTGCGCTTGATCGGTGTTCCCAAAAGACGACTCAACATGACAATGGGAAAGCCGTCCGCTGTTACGAATCGGGCCCGGCGATAGGCAGCCCGAAAATCGGGACGCTGTTGCAGTTGCACAACATGATCGAGATTAAGTGTGCAGACGCTGAAATTATCGCCATGCTGTGCCGCCGACACGATCGATGAAACCGCCTCGGGCAACGAGGGGACGTTGATGGTGACGCCATCGACGGTGAGATGGCGAAACTTCCGTTTGGGCGAGTCCGGCATGTCGATCTCCTGTGACGATGTTGTCGAGGTACGCATGCACAGAATATCGACAGGTGCCTGCTGCAGCGGCGATGAGAACTTCGATGTCGAAAGGATTCTTCCTCAACGAACACCACTATGAGATCGTATTATTGCGACGCAACGATGGCGATGGTGTGCTGCAACATACCGAACACGATCGATCAAGCATTCGTTGAGTGATGATCTGCCATGCAGAGGCCTCAACAACGGGTGAGCGTCGAGCGCGTTGACGATGTTGTGAACAGAGCCTGCGATTAAGCGCTGCCGCGCTCAGGGTTCGGTTTGGCGCTGGCGCAACCGAAACAGCCGCAGCAGCGTACTCGAATAGAGCAACGCAAGCAGGGCAGCGTAGACGACAGCACCCGCCGCGATATGTTCCGCAAGGCCGATAAAGGATCGCGCCTCTGGAAAATTGTTGAGCAAGGCCGCCATCGCCGTTGTCGCCAGCGCAATCGGGACGAGGTGGTTGAGCGGCAGCGTCAGGCCGAATCGCGAAAATCCGATCGCAAAGCTGACGATCGCGGCAGCGCTTGCCGCCAGAACGGTTGCGCCAGCGGCACCGACGAGCCCCCAATACCGGATGAAGATGGCACTCACAAGGACGGTCACCGTCGCATCGATCGCCGAAACGACGATCATCAACCGGGTGCGGCTGTGCAACAGGAATGTCTGATCGCCAAAATGCGCGCGAACGCTGCGAATTGAACCCGCCAGCACCGACAGGGGAAGAACCGCGAGCGTTACCTGCTGAAACGGTACGGCGATCAACAAGTGCACGATTTCCACACGCAACATGAAAATGCCGATGATGCTCGGAGCCAGGATTGCGATCAGCAGCGCGCCGTTGTCGGCAAGCTGACGCATTGCGACCTTGCTTCCACCCTGCTCCATGCTTTTGACCGCCAATGGAAAGGCGGCGGCGGTAACCAGCATGGCAGCAACGGCCGCGGCGCGTTGACCAAGCCCGTAGCCGACGGCGAACAGTCCCGCCGAGGCCACCCCCAACATATCGTTGACGACAAAGCGCGATGCATTGAGGCCGATCCAGCCGAGCACACCTCCGATGAGGATCGGGATGCCGTAATGCAGGGCATGCCTGATAATTTCGCGATCGAGCGGCCAAAAGCTGCGGCCATGACCGAGCTTCGGCAGAACAATGACGGCTGCGACAAGCTGGGCGACGGCGTAACCCGCAAGCGGCCATTCGGGCGATTGACTGATCAGCTTAATCAAGACCAGGCCAATCAGAAAGCCGACCGCGGGGCCGAGGATCTGCTGGATCGAATAGATCCCGATTTGGTGGTGAACCCGGGCGCGCTCGCCGATGTAGAGATTGAGTGTGCGCGTGATCACATACCCAACGGTCGCGAGGTAAAGTCCGGCCGTGGCGTCGGGAGCGATCACGAAGCGGAGAATGGCAACGATGATAATGCTTTGGACGATCACGGAGACCAGCAATACCGTGTTTTCGGTCCGATAGAAGCGCTGGCCCTCACCGCGGTCCTGGTAGCGCCCGAGAAAGCGCAGGGCGTATTGCGACCACCAGGCGAGAAAGCCGATTTGCAGCAATTCATGTGTCGCAGTGACCAGCGTGATGATGCCCAACGTGTGTTCGTTGACGGCATGGGTCCAGACGACCATCGCGATCAGTTGAAACAACGGCCCGACGATCTGCGCGGGCATGTAGAGCAAGGTATTGCGCAGTAGCATGTGTCAGGCTCCCAGCCAGCGGGTAACATGCCGGGGCATGAGCGCCCTGACGGCCAGCAAGGCAAGAACAGTGGTGACGGCGGTCACGGCAAATGTGATCGTCGAATTGGCGAGCGGCCCGAACTGGCGCAGCTCCGCGTGATCGCGCAAGGTCATGATGATGAAGATATGCCAGAGATAAATGAAGTAACTGCCAGAGCCGAGGGCTGCGAACAGCGGCAAGTGGATGTCCAGGGCAAGCAGCACGATGCAGAGCAAAGCAGCGTAGCCGAAAAAGGCAACCGAGTCATAGTCGGCGGCGTCGCCAAGGCCGAACAGCCGCACGGCGGCATATATAATGTAGGCGAACAGTGCCGCGCTTGATATCTGGGTGCGCATCCCGTCCAGGCCGGCGCGTTTTCCGGCCAGGCCGATCAGCGCGCCGAGCGCCATGAAGGAAAACCAGAACGGGATATCACGCATGCGGACTTCCTCGACCAGCGAGTCCGAAAAGCCCCGTCGGAACAGCAGCGGGTCGAGATAGCTTCCGACGATTATGCCGAGCGCGATTGAAAGCAGCAGCAGGCCAATGAGCCGCCGTTCCGATCCCGGCGTGCCGGTACCGGACGCCGAAAACACCAGCCACAGCACAATGGTGCAGCCGACGTAGACAAAAACATAATAGTAGACAAACACATATGCGAGAACGAACCTTGCAACCGTCGTGGTGACGCGCTGGTCCATCCCCGGATTGTGCAGGGCCATGTAGATATAGGCCGCAACGAAGGCGATCGCGTAAGGGATCAGCGCGGCCTTCAACCGCTTCCAAAGCGGGACCCGCTCGGATAGCGCGGTGAGATAGCCCGAGGCAAACAGGAAAATCGGCACGCAGGGCCGCAACAGCGCATCGGCCGCGGTTTCCCAGGAATTGAGCGGCTGCTGAAACGAATGGATGCCGATCACCATCAGGATGGCGATGCCGCGCATAGTGTCGATTCCGGCATTGCGGCTCGACGCGATCACTGGTGAACCCTGATCCGGAACCGACCGGAGTGAGTCTCTCGCCATCAATGTCATCTGGTACCGCCTGCCGGGAGCCTTGTTAGTGCCCAACAAGATTGTTGGGGCGGTTCGCCGCGCTCGCCGGCCCTTGTCGTTCGGCAAGCCCGGCGATCAGGTTGATGACGGCATCGCGATCGGTGCTCGCCAATGTGTTCCAGCGCTCCAGGTTTTGTGTCGCGCGTGCGACGTAGTTGGATCGCCATTGGGGTTCGGACAGCGCGGCTGCGATTTTGGCCGCTGCGGCGGCCGGATCGGCCGGGTCGATGAAAATGCCGGAGGCATCGAGCACCTCCCGGAAAATGGCGGCGTCAGGGGCGACGATCGGAAGGCCGCCATATTGAGCTTCGAGCAGCGGCAAGCCCAGGCCTTCCTCATGCGACGTGCAGATGAAAATGTCGGCATCACGAAGTAGCTGCCTAACGCGGCCGCCCGCCTGGTAGCCGTGCAGCGTCACGCCGGGAAAGGCCTCTAGCGCCCGCCAGTCATCGCCCCAACCTTGCCGCCCGACGATATCCAGTGTTGCGTCCGGAAACCCCTGCGCGCGGAGCGCGCTGAGGATTCGCGCGGCGGCAACGAAATTTTTCCTCGGCTCCACGGTTCCAAGCGCCACGAGCCGCAGCGGTCGGATAGCGCGTTCGTCGCGTTCCTCAGATGAGAGGTCGAACACATTGCGCACGGGTGGCCGATAAAGCGTAATCGTGGCGTCGGACCGGCAATGGGCCGCAAGCTTTTGCCTCGTATCGTTGGAATTGGCGAGAAAGCGGGGGTAGCGCTTGAGCGCCAGCTTGAAGGGCATCGCCATGTAGAGCCGGGCGCGCCGATTCAGGTCGGCCGGCCGCGATAGCAGGAAAATGTCATGGATGTAGGGTAGGACGCGCGCCGCAAACGGCCGCAGCAGGGGACTGGGCGGAAAACCCGGACACAGAAGGATCGAGGAAGAGGCGGCCAGCCGCATCGGCAGCCCAAGCGTTTGCGTTGTCACCATTTGGCGTGTGCCATGTGCCGTGACCGGAACGACCTCCAGCGGTGCAAGCGCCGCTGGAGAAAACAGCTCAAGCGTGATGCGCTCAAGGCCGGTGACATGACGTCCGAGATGGGTGTGGTCGACATAGATCGTCATGCGTTGTCCTGATCTAGGAATGGGCCGGATTCGGCCGGTACCTGCCGTTGGGATCAAGGCTTGGAGATACCGCGCTGCGGGGGTCGCGCGGCAGTAGGAGCGTAATGAGGAGAATGAACTGCGAGAGCTGGATGTTTTTCGATGAGAAACTGACCGAGCTTGCCGCGATCACGAGCATCAGCAGTATGATCGCCCAGACGGCGCCACTTGCTCGCCGAACCACTTCCACAAACAGCGCGGCCAGTCCGATCGACAGCAGGGCCGTGCAAATAATGCCAAACTGGACGATGCACGAAACCCAGAAGTCCTCTATCCCAAAGGCGAGGCCATACTGGGTCTGAAGCGCGTTTGCCCGCACCGGGTTGGGACCCAAAATCAACTCGCCCCAGTCAAAATGCGATAGCAGGGCGAAGGTCGCGTAACGGGCCATGGCACTGCCCTTGTCGGACGAGAACCGCAGCAACATCTTGTCGAAGAAGCCGGATTCGAAAGCGGCGAAGATGCCCGCGCTGGCCACGAACAGCAGGCAGATCACAACGATCGCCATTGGAAGCGATGTGCGCCCGCCGCGTACGATGCGGAATAGTTCCAGAGCGATCACCAGACCGAGCACGCCCAACACCGTGACGAGCGACGTGCGTCCACCGAACGCCATCAACGAGGCCAGGCAGAAAACGATCAGCGGCAGCCGCACGACGGCGGGCGGACAGAGGCGGGGACGAAGCACGAGTGCGAGAACATAGGCACCGACGAGACCTGATGCCGTGAGCGGGTGGCCCAAAAGAGCAGCCGAACGCCAATCTCCCGTCACGATCACATCCCCCCCAAGCGTCAGCGCAAACAGCCGGTGATGGGAGAAGTATTCGTAGTAGCCAAGGACTACATTGAGCAGCATCGCGAGGTGGAACGCCCACACCAGCGGCCTTTTCTGCCAGGCCGACAGATGCCAGATTGTTAGGCACAACACGGCTGGTTGCAGAAAATTGTCGACAATGGCCGTAAACGGCCGCTCGAGCACCAGCATCTGAAGCAGGAGACAAAACCAGGAGAATAGATAGACCAGGACCAGCTTTGCGTCGGAGAAGATCCGATTGATCTCGCCGACCGGATTGCCGTGGCGCACGAGCAGCAGGAAGAACGCGAGAAAGGTGAAATAGGTAGCGGGGTGAAATTTCTCGAGGACGAAGCCGCCCGTCGTGCCATAGTGGACATGCCAATCGGTCAGCATCGTCGTGGAAATCGTCAGGGTGGTTATCACCGCCAGCAGCATCAGCCCCGAAATCATCAAGTCGATCAGAGGCGTCGCCTCGACACGCCTATTGCCCGCCGTGGCGGACAGCCGGCGGGCTCCGGCCACGGCGGGATGAGCGCGACGCCACGAGGATAGCGATGCGGCCGTTCTCGATCCGGCCATATGGTCGGATGACGACATCACTTCGAGGTCCCGGCGGTGAGTCCAGCGGTGGCGTAAGTCTTGAGATAGGCCGAGCTACGGAAATAGTCGTAGAAGCGAAGCCGGCTCAGATCGACGCGCGTCAAGACCGTTCCGAGTATCCGGTCGCGGACGGGCGCGAGCAGGTCCATGGCATGGGAAAGGACCTCCCCTGGGGTCTGGTCCCAGGCCAGCGCCAAGATAATGCGATCGGAAAGTTCGGCCAGCGCGCGGCCGTCGACCAGCGGCACCAGCGGAGGCGAATCGATCACGATCAATTCGTAGCGGTGACGCAGGTGATCGATGACATCGACGATCCGTTCAGAAAACATCAGTTCAGTAATGACGTCGACCTGCTTCACTGTCGTTGACGGCAAGATCGATAGTCCGGTGCCGCGATCCACCAGGATCGCCTCCTCGGGGGAGCTCTGGCCCATAGCGACCTCCATCAACCCTGTGCTGGCGTGCGGACACAGCAAGCGCGTCAGTTGCGGGTTGCGAAGATCGCCGTCAATGAGAAGCGTCCGGATGCCCAGCGTCGCGAACGACTGCGCAAGGTTGGCGGCAAGCGTCGTTTTTCCTTCCTCTTCGAGCGCGGATGAAACGAGCACAACCTTGACCGGCTGGAGCCGCATCGTGCGTTGAAGCGCAAGGCGGATCCCGCGGATTGCTTCCGCAAAAAACGTACCAGGCTCGTCGATCGCGTAGCGCATCAACGGCGGCTGCAACGAGGGCGGCAACAATTTCGCGGTTTTCGGGTCATAATGGCTCAGTTCCTGCCGTCCGCGTTTGGCGAGCCGCGCGAGTTCACGGGCGCCAACCAGCGGAATGGCGGCCAGGGCCGGTACGCCAGAAATTTGCTCGGCTTGCTCAAGCGTCTTCACGCGCTGGTCCAGATAGTCGATGAGAAACGCCAGAACGCAGCCAATGCCGGCGCCAAGCACCACCGCGAGTCCCAGAATAATGGAGCTCTTGGGCCACGACGGCACGATCGGTACGCTGGCCTTGGTCACGACGTGGGAGTCCGGCAATTGCAGGCTCTCTTGCGCCGTGGTCTCCTTGTAGCGGGCCAGATAGGATTCATAGAGTGTGCGGTTGGCCTCAGCCTCGCGCTGCAGCTCGCGCAGGCGCACCTGCGCCTGACCCGAAGAAGTCGAGACACCCTGCAACTGCTCGAAACTCTGCTGCAACGACGCCTCGCGCGAGCGAGCGACATCGTAATCGTGCCCGGCGCTTTGCAGAATGCGCTGGATTTCCTGGTCAATCAGGCGTTGGGTATCGCGCAATTGCGCGTGCACGTTGGCGACCAGAGGATGTCGTGGTCCGTATCTGCTCGAGAGGTCGGCTTCGCTCTTGGCAATATCGGCATATTGCGTGCGCAATTTAGTGACAATATCCGATGAAATTGCCGCGTTAAAGCCGCCAGGGTCATTGCCGGAATTCCTCAATTGCTGCGCTTGATCGAATTTTGCGCGGGCCTCAGCGGTTTGAACGCGGGCCGCGATCAGCTGGTTATTGAGGTCGGTGATCTGCTGATCGTTTACGGTAACGCCTTGTGAGACCGTCAGATTGTTGGCGGAGCGAAAATCCTCGACCGCCCTTTCCGATGTGCTGACGCGCGACTTCAGCCCTTCGATCTGCCCATTGAGCCAATCGGCGGCGATCCGCGTGGAGTCGAACTTGGCGCGGACCTGTTCCTCGAAATATCCCTCAGCAACGGCGTTCGCGATCGTAGCCGCTTTTCGCGGCGATTCCGAGCTGACGCCGATATCGACAAGGAACGTGGTGCCTTGCCGCGTCACCTTGAGCCGCTTCTGCAGAATTTCGACTGACCTTGCCTTCGCGGCGTCTTCCGGGCTCGCGCCTGAAGCGGGGCCTTTGCTCCTGAACAGATTCTTGATCGGATCAAGGAGGCCGGGCGTCGGAATGAATTCCGGATCGTCCGTCAACTTCAGTTTTTCCACGACCCGCCGCAGGATCGCGATCGACTGGATCAACAGCGTTTCGCTTTCGATCGTCGCATCGTCGGTTCCGAAATTGGACATCGACAGTGCCGACTGGTTGGTTTCGATGGCGCTGGTGCGCCGGGGATCGACCAGGACCGTGGCGGTTGCCGTATATAATGTCGTTGCCATCAGGACGTAGGTCACGCCCAACGCGACCAAACACAGCGGGACCGTTGCAACCAATATCCAGCGACGGCGCAAAATCCGTGCCAGCTCGCGCAGATCGACCGTCGGCTGGGACCATCGCGGAATAGCCGACTCCTCCAGCGCAGGGTACGTCTGGTCAGAATTGCGCTGTAACATTGATGCCTACCTGGTTCTTGTCGTAGCTGAAGGTGGAAATGTTGCTGTCGCGGTCGGTGTAGCGGTGAAATACGGAAATCGCGCCGAAACGATTCAGCACGTACTTGATGCTGGCATCTGTCGTGATGACGTGGTCGTCGCGCAGCTGGCCGAAGAAGCGGTCGTTCTCATAGCCACC
This sequence comes from uncultured Alphaproteobacteria bacterium, assembly GCA_963843235.1. Taxonomy (GTDB): domain Bacteria; phylum Pseudomonadota; class Alphaproteobacteria; order Rhizobiales; family Xanthobacteraceae; genus Bradyrhizobium. The sequence continues at coordinate 1,022,344 of CAWJJV010000030.1, read as the reverse complement.
ACTGAGCGAGAAAATGACGTTACGGCGCAGCTCGTAGTCGAATCCAAATTGCAGGGCGTTGGCGAGCACGCCATTGGAACTCGTATCGGAGGTTTCCGTGACGAGTTGCTCCGCATTGAAGTGGATGTCGAGCAGACGTGTCGGGCGCCAGATCAATTTGGCGCGGTAGGATGGACCTTCGATGGTGCCGATCGACGGATCATCGAATCGCTGCTGCACGTATCCGGCGCCGAACTCGCCGCTGATCAGGTTGGTCAGTTCGATGGTGATGCCGGAAAGCGCCCGATACCCTTGCGAATCCAATGTCTGGCTGGGGGTACCGCGAATGTTGCGCTCGTTGCCCTCGACCCCGGTGAACCACCCGAGCGTCGGTGAGAATGCATAATCGACCCGGCCATGAAGGGCGTAGATCTGACCGTCGCGGCCGTCCTCGTTGATGAGGGCGCCGTTCTGTGCCCGCGTCGTTCCGTAATCGTAGGAATCGGTGCGAAATCCGACCGACGTCGTCAGCCGATTGAACTCCTTGCGAAGACTGATATCGCCCGACAGGAGATCGTACGGCGTCGGCTGCACGGCATTTGCCGGCGAGCTTAGGGTGCCGACACCCTCGTTCAAATGGGCGATCTGAAAATTGGTCAGAACGGCCATGTCCTGGGAGATGTCGAACCAGGCAAGGCCCTTGGAGGCTGGCATTGGTCTGGTTGAGACCGGAATTCTGATTGTAGATGGTGGACTGCGTATCCAGTTTGAGATCGATGCCGTGCCGTTCCCAGAGCGTGTGCGCGCGCAACGAAGGATCGAACTCGGCGGCGACGTCCGCACGCTTCGTCGTATTCGACGAAAACACGTTACTGTCATAAAAGGTGCCGGCGGTCAGCGCGGGACTGAACATCCATGAGCCAGCGCGGATACCGACCGGCTCGTATCCGGGCTGCTGCCGTGTCTTCACCGGCATGTCCTCAGGAGCCACCGCCTCGCGGCTATCTGAATCCGTCAGACTGGGTAGCGTGGATGGTTCGAATATCCGTTGTGCGTTCCACGGCGGGGCGACTTCCTCGTTGGCCGAGGGAATAACCTGCGCATTCGCGGGAGTCACGAGGCCGAGCATGATCGCTGCCGCCGGAGCCGGCGCACATCGGCGCAACAAGGCCACCGGACGAGATGCCCGGCGACGCGCGCCTCTCGCGTCGAGCCGTGAAAATGCACATGCACCTTTCATCACGCGTCCTTTGTGCGAAGCCGCTGCCAGCAGTACCGTTTCACTGTGTCGATGCATTGGATCTTTGCCCAAAAAAACATCGTGATCCGCTCACAACAACGGCGGCCGTTGCTGCGGTTCACATCGTCAACGGTGTCACGGAATAACGTGCAGCTAGTTCGGGAGGCCCCTTCCCGGATTGCAACGCGACCAATGAGAAAAGTTTTTCCGCGCTGCGATGCAATTTCGCACCGCAAAAAGACAACACTATGGCAACGCGTGCGTTCACGTCGCGTCAGACGCAACGTCGGAGCAAGAAGTCGACGTTCCCAGCGATGCTAGAAGTAACGTTCGGCAATCCGGATATTGTCGCCGGGAAAAACTTGAACGGGCGTGTCGAGAGCATAGACCTCTTCGCCAGCACTTCCGGCGCGACGCAGATAGACTTTGTTCTCGTTGGCGCGATAGGTGAAACCGCCCGCGCTGGCGATGGCGTCCATCACCGTCAGGCCAAGGCGATAGGGATATTCGCCACCCTTTTTGACCTCTCCGAGAATATAATAGGGTCTGTACAGCGCGACCTCGACATTCACGCGAGGATCGCGCACGATTCCTTTCGATAATGCCGAACTGATTGAACGTTCGAGCTCTCGCGTTGTTAAACCGGACGCCCTGATGTGCCCCGCCAGCGGAATCGATACCTGGCCGGTGCTGTCGATCTCATATTCGCCAGCAATATCAGGCTCGCCGTAGACCTTGAGGCGAACTCGGTCATTCGGCCCCAGCACATAATTGTCGGCCGTGGTGGCAGATGCCCGCGCCTGTACCTGCGCTGAAGCGGGAACCGTAAATCGGACGCCGATGCCGGAAGCAGAGAGGAGAGTGATTATAAAGAGAAGCGAGAGGCCCGCGACCCGAATCAAACGTTGCTGCATGACTGCATCCCTACGAAAGCGCGCTGATAAGAGCTATGGAGATAGGCGAGCAAAGAAGGCAAAAAAATGTGAAGCAAAGCCTCATCAGCGCCATGCCGACACAAGCTTCTCTCACAACACCAGAATCGTCGTGCCCTCGATGGCGATACAGGTCAGGGTTCCTGTGTGCCACGCTCCGGTGTCTATATTTATTCGATTGTGACGAATATCGGGAAGCTGCACAGGTGTGTGACCGTGAACGATGAATTTTCCGTGGTCGCGTGTCGAATTGAGGAATTCGTGGCGAATCCAGAGCAGATCCTTCCGCGCTTGCTGTTCCATCGGGATGGCGGGACGGATGCCGGCGTGAACAAACAGGAAATCGCCGCAACAAAAGCTATCATGGAGACACTGCAGGAATAGTTCGTGGGTGCGTGGCAAAGCCTCCTGAAAGCGACGATGCAGGTCGGTTTCCGTCTCGTTTTCCGAACGTTCGCAAACCCCATAGGATGCAAGGGTCTGCATGCCGCCCAACTGTCGCCAGTGATGAAGATGAGCCGGGTCTTGAAGGAAACCTATCATCAAGTCTTCGTGGTTGCCGCATAGACACACCGCACGATGTTTGACGAGCCGTATCGACAACAAATCGATGACGGTTTTCGAATCTGGGCCGCGATCGATATAATCGCCCAAATAGACTTCGAACGCGCGGCCAATCGGGCGGCGCGTGCGATCTTCATCAATACGGGCAATGGTTTCGAGGAGAAGGTCGGCCCGGCCGTGTATATCGCCCACCGCATAGATGCGGGTATCTGCCGGCGTCGACGCACCGATGGATCGCGAATTTACAGAGAATAACGTTCCCATCGTCCGTGACGTTCGATCATGGAACAGTTTCGCGGTCAAATAAAAACCGAAACGCGCAGCCCCGGCGTCGGGCGCTTGGACGTCTAGCCTGGACGTCTAGCAGGAGAACGCGCGGATCAGGGCGGCGATGATCGCAACCCACACGATCGCGTTACCTGCGATGATAAGGTTTCTCAGTCTCCGATCAACCGGGGCAAGCCGTTCCTGCGGGGTCTTGTTCGCATGCTCAGCGATCATCAGCGGCTCCGCGGACGTTGTCCGGGAGACAAGGTGAACGTGGGACGTGACCATTTCACGCCGTTTGAGTCGGGCAGTCATCAAAATTCGCGTCGCGCTTGAGAACGAGGAGTCAATGCACGCTATACGAGTCGCGCATTAGCGCTCCGTGAAGAAGATTGCTCCAAACGGCGCCGCGCTTTTTACCTCTCCGCGATAAATCAGTTCGTCTTCGAGCAAACGTGATCGCCGAGCCTTCGTGTTTATGCATGGCAGCGTCGAGATTCACGCAGCGCAATAATTCGGCAGCGCTCTCTAAGGGCTTCCACCTCAAACGATTTTCTTCGCATTGCACAAGAGCGTCATCGCTGCGTCGCAAACAAGCGCGCGTGATTTCCGTTTGCTGCCCTAATTCGTTCAAAGACTTGAGGAAGTTTTAACGTCGAACGAACGTTTCGCGTTGCATCGAGGCGGGATTTCGCAACTGCGAAGGTTTGGATGGCGGGAGAACGGTAGCGAGAATGCATTGAACTCAGCTTGTTGAACTTCGCTTTGTGACTTTTTCCCAGGATCCCACGAGAAGGCGAGAGCAATGGCCACCACCATCGCGGTACGTTTGCATCAAGACAACGTCATGCCGATCCAAATGGAACGGCGTCCCATATCGGTACGTCCGGTCGAATGTGCCGGTAGCCGGGTGTATCGCAGCAGACATTCACACCGCGCCATGCGCAATGAACCGTCCGCTTCAAGAAGGAAGCGGATATTCGACGTCGCCGTTGCCGGCGCGGCCTTGTTGTTTTTGGCGCCGCTCCTGATTGTGATCGCCATCGTCATCAAGATCACGTCGCCGGGACCGGTGCTGTTCCATCAGTACCGGTATGGCTATCGAAACCGGTTCTTCAAAATCTATAAATTCCGTTCAATGCGCGTCAGCGCTGGCGATGCTGCCGGTGTGAAACAGACCGTGCAGGGCGATTCCAGGGTTACGCCGATCGGAAGGATACTGCGAAAAACCAGCCTCGACGAAATCCCGCAGCTCCTCAATGTCATCAAGGGCGACATGTCGCTGGTCGGACCGCGCCCCCACGTCCCGGGAATGCTCGCCGCGGAGCTGCCCTATGAAGATCTCGTGCCCTATTACTTCCAGCGCCATACCGCGCGGCCCGGAATCACCGGTCTTGCACAGGTGAACGGCTGCAGAGGCAGCACGGTTGAGCCAAATCGAGCCATTTCGCGCATCGATTACGATCTCGACTACATCGAGAAATGGTCGTTGGGCATGGATATCATGATCATCGTGCGCACGATCCGAAGGGAATTCCTGTCGGGTAGCGGCTACTGAAGCGTTCGAAGAGTCGATCGTTGTGGGGGACGACATGTTGAAGCAGAAGCACGGCCGCATAGTTCCTGTTCTCCTGTCGGGCGGTACAGGCTCGCGGCTGTGGCCGCTCTCCCGTGAAACCTATCCGAAGCAGCTGCTCTCGCTTCTCGGCGATCAGACGTTGCTGCAGCAAACGGCGCTTGCGTGTCGCCGACGCGTCGCTGTTTGCGGACCCGATGGTGATCGCCAATGCGGAGCATCGCTTCGTCATCGGCGAACAGTTACGCGCGGCAGGGATATCAGATCCGGCCATCGTGCTGGAGCCGTTTGGACGAAATACGGCGCCGGCTGTCGCGGTTGCGGCACTTCTTGCCAGTGAAGCCGATCCCGATGCCGTCATTCTCGTGATGCCGGTCGACCATTGGGTGCGTGACCACAAGCCATTCCGCGCCGCCGTGTCGGCGGGTCTGGTGGCGGCGCGGAATGGGCGATTTGTGCTGTTCGGCCAGCGCCCTACGGAACCGGCGACACGGTTTGGTTACATCAGTATGGGCGGCGAACTTCCAGGTGTTTCCGGTGTGTGCGACGTTGCCGGCTTTGTCGAAAAACCCGATCTGGCAACGGTGGAGCGCTTCCTGGCCGGCGGGGAGCATCTTTGGAACAGCGGGATATTTCTTCTGCCGGCCCGGTTGTTCATCGATGAACTCGAAATGCGCGCGCCGGAAGTGTTGGCGGCGTGCCGCCGGTCGTTGGCGGGCGCGACCCGCGATCTGGACTTCCTTCGCCTGGAGGCAAGTGCCTTCGCAACGTGCCCGTCGATATCGATTGACTATGCTGTCTTGGAAAAGACCGACAAGGCGGCGGTGGTTACCGCTCCCTTCGACTGGAGCGATATCGGAAGCTGGTCGGCGCTGTGGACGATGGGCGACAAGGATCCATCCGGGAACGTGGCGATCGGCGACGTCGTCCTCGAAGACGCCTCGGGGTGCTATGTTCGCGGTGACGGACAGCTTGTCGCTGCGCTCGGAGTTGAAGACCTCGTCATCACCGCGACGCCGGATGTTGTTCTTGTGACAACCCGGAATCGAGATCAAGACGTCGGCAAGCTTGTCGAACGCCTCAAGACCAATGGCCATCGCTCCGCGACGCAAACGCTCAATGTGCACCGGCCGTGGGGCTATTATCAGTCGATCCACGCCGGCGATCGATTTCAGGTCAAGCGCATCACCGTCAATCCCGGCGCGAAGCTGTCGCTGCAGAAGCACTTCCATCGCGCCGAGCATTGGGTAGTCGTCAATGGAACTGCGATCGTTACGCGCGATGACGAGGAAATCCTGTTGCGCGAAAATGAATCGGTTTACGTCCCGCTGGGCTGCATGCATCGCCTGGAAAACCCGGGGAAGATACCGCTCAATCTGATCGAGGTGCAGTCGGGGGCATATCTGGGCGAGGACGACATCGTTCGCGTGCAGGACATCTACCAGCGCGCCTGAACCGTCGAATCTTGAACGGAGTTATCGCCTTGCCGCAGACGCGGACTCCGAAAAGGCGGAATCATCTTCAATATCTTCGAACGCCAAACTGAAAGACGGTTGAGATGAGTGCAGTGCAGCGGGTCAAGGGGCTTCTGAAAGAAACGTTTCCATCGGTCTGGCTCCGCTGGCATTTCATGCAGTCGTCCGAAATCTGCGGAGCAGGAACTGCAATTTCTCGACAGAATCGTGCCGGAAGGGGCTGTGACCGTCGACGTCGGCGCAAATTTAGGTCTCTACACCCGCGAACTGGCACGCCTTTCGAAGAAAGTCCATGCGTTCGAGCCGTCGCACAAGATGGCCGATCTGCTTCGGCGAACCTCGGCGTCGAATGTTAGCATCCACGAGATTGCGCTGTCCGATCAAACCGGCAATGCCGAACTATTCATTCCGCAGACCGATCAGAAAATGGTTTACGGTCTGGCTTCGCTCGAGCCCGCGATTGGCGCATCCAGCAGTAATGTGATTTCGGTCAGCGTGCCGACGGCGCGTCTGGACGCGATTATCCGTCAGAACGTTGCCTTCGTAAAAATCGATGTGGAAGGCCACGAGTTGAACGTGCTCAATGGCGCAGTTGGGCTGCTCGAACAGAGCCAACCGGTTTTCCTGGTCGAGGCAGAAGATCGGCACCGCGCTGAAGCAACCCGGTCGATCTTCGAATTCTTTGAGAACAGAGCCTACAAAGGATTCTTCCTGAAAGAGGGCAGTGCCGTTCCGGTCAACCAATTCCGTTCCGAAGAATTGCAGGACGCGAGTGCGCTTCTTCCCAACGGCGGCCGCAAGAGCGGTCGGTTCTATGTCAACAACTTCTTCTTCTTTCCGCGGCATCTGGACGGGGCATCGATCCTGAACAGCTAGTTGGTGCGGGGCGCCGGTACACTAAAATCAACTCCACAAATCCGTGGAGAATATCAGACAGGATCATCAATGCGTATTGCCATGGTAGGCGCCGGCTATGTCGGGCTGGTCTCGGGGGCGTGCTTTTCCGATTTCGGACATCATGTCATCTGCATCGACAGCGATGAGCAGAAAGTAGCCGCGCTCAAGAGGGGTGAAATTCCCATTTATGAGCCGGGACTGGCCGATCTCGTGGGAAGCAATGTGCGGGAGGGCCGTCTCGAATTCGGGAACGACCTGAAATCCGCGGTCGGCAGCGCCGACGTGGTCTTCATCGCGGTTGGAACGCCATCGCGGCGTGGCGATGGACATGCCGACCTTTCTTACGTCTATGCGGCAGCGCGCGAAATTGCGAAGGCCATTTCGAAGTTCACGGTGATTGTAACCAAATCGACAGTTCCCGTCGGAACCGGTGACGAGGTTGAACGCCTCATAACCAAGGAAAATCTGGACGCGGAATTCGCGGTAGTGTCGAATCCGGAGTTCCTGCGTGAAGGCGCCGCGATTCGCGACTTCAAGCACCCCGACCGAATCGTGATCGGGACCGATGACGAGCGTGCCCGCAAGGTCATGGCTGAGGTTTACCGTCCGCTTCACCTCAATGCGGCGCCGATCCTCTATACGGACCGACGCACCGCCGAACTGACCAAATACGCGGCGAATTCGTTTCTTGCGACTAAGGTCGCTTTTATCAATGAAATCGCCGATCTTGCGGAGAAGGTCGGCGCCAACGTTCAGGAGGTCGCGCGCGGAATTGGCCTGGATAATCGTATCGGCTCCAAATTCCTGCACGCAGGACCGGGGTTCGGCGGCTCCTGCTTTCCGAAAGACACGCTGGCGCTGATCAAAACGGGACAGGATAACGAGACGCCGCTGCGGATTGTCGAAACCGTCGTATCGGTAAACGATCAGCGCAAGCGTGCAATGGCTCGCAAAGTGTCAAACGCGCTCGGCGGCAATCTGCGGGGAAAATCCATCGCGGTGTTGGGCGTCACGTTCAAACCCAATACCGACGACATGCGCGATGCACCCTCGATCCCGTTAATTACGGCATTGCAGGATATGGGCGCGGAGGTCCGTGTTTTCGACCCCGTTGGCATGCCGCAGGCGAAGAAGGTTCTTGAAAACGTCACCTTCTGCGACACGGCCTATGATTGCGCGAGAGGCGCCCACGCCATCGTAATCGTAACGGAGTGGGAGCAGTTTCGCGCGCTCGATCTCAAGGAAATGGCCGCGATCATGGCCAGTTCGGTCATTGTGGATCTGCGTAATATCTACTCGCCCGAAGAGGTGGTCCGAAATGGCTTTCACTACTGCGGGGTCGGGCGTCCTAAACCGCTCGCTTACTAGCAGTTGCGTGGATAGCCATGTCGTCGTTCGATAGCTCTAGACAGAGCCTCGCCCAACCTGCCAAAGATCCAGCGGCTTTCCAGGACGGACCAATTGTCATGAATAGCACGTCAAATCGAGCCGTCCTGGTTACCGGGGCGGCTGGTTTCATCGGATTCCACGTCGCGCAGCGGTTGCTCGACGCAGGTCAGCACGTGATCGGGCTGGATAATCTCAACACTTATTATGACCCGGCGCTGAAGCAGGCCCGGCTCGATCTTCTGCTCGGTCGTCCCGGTTTCAGCTTTGAAAAACTCGATCTGGCCGATGGTGGAGCAATCAAGGATCTGTTCGCGCGGCATCGGTTCCCGGTCGTGATCCACCTCGCGGCGCAGGCCGGCGTCAGGTATTCACTGGAAAATCCGCAGGCCTATGTCGACGCCAATCTGGCGGGCTTCGTGAATATCCTCGAGGGATGCCGTCACAACGAATGCCGCCATTTGTTATTTGCGTCATCGTCGTCGGTTTACGGCGCCAACACCAAGTTGCCGTTCTCGGTACACGACAACGTCGACCACCCGATCAGCCTCTATGCCGCAAGCAAGAAGGCGAACGAGTTGATGGCTCACTCCTACAGCCATCTTTTCAGAATTCCGTGCACCGGGCTGCGGTTTTTCACGGTCTACGGGCCGTGGGGCCGTCCCGATATGGCGATGTATATCTTTGCCAAGGCGATCGTCGAAGGTGGTTCGATCAAGCTGTTCAATCAAGGCCAAATGCGCCGCGACTTTACCTATGTCGACGACGTAACCAAAGCCCTGGTGCGTCTGATCGACCATATTCCGCAGGGTAACCCGGATTGGTCCGGCGCTGCGCCGGACCCGGCATCAAGTACGGCGCCTTGGCGCATCTACAATATCGGCAACAACAAGCCGGAAGAGCTGATGCGGGTGGTTGCCGTCCTTGAACAAGAGTTGGGATGCAAGGCCAAAACGGAATTACTGCCGATGCAGCCTGGCGACGTCCCGGCAACGTTTGCCGATGTCGACGACCTCGTCCGCGAGGTTGATTTCCGTCCGGCCACCTCGATCGAAGATGGCATCCGCAAATTCGTCGCTTGGTATCGTGGCTATCACCAACGATAACGACCTGCGGTAAATAGCTGCTGCCGCGCAGCGCGCCGGTCTCTGAAGGCCGCCGCTCGCTCGCCTTCGAATTTAGCGGATTATTTGTGCCGATGGTCGCCGTGCTTATGGGCGTTGGTTCTTTTCTTCCCGATCTCGGTCGGAATCATCACGACGCGGCCGTACCGTACGCCGCGCTCGGCAATGATGTGGTCGGCGAAATGCTGCACCTCGGCACTGCTACCTTTCAAGGCCGTCACTTCCATGCAGTTGTCATCGTCGAGATGGACGTGAAGCGTGGCGAGCGAGAGGTCGTGATGGCCATGATAATTCTCAACGAGCCGCCGCGATAGATCGCGCGCGGCGTGGTCATAGACATAGACCAGCGCCGCCACGCATTCTCCCGATTTTCCCATTTTTTGCGAGGCCTGCTGCATGCCGGCGCGGGTAAAATCCCGGATCGCTTCCGACCGATTCTGGTAGCCCTGTTCGACGATCATCCTGTCGAGTTCGTCCATCAGATCGTCGTCGAGTGTAACCGTGATGCGCTGCATTTTTCGTCTCCCCGCCAGCTTCCAAAGATATGAGGAATCGTTGACAACATCATACTTTGCATGTCAATGAACGCCGCCGCACCGCGCCCGGCATCGAGATTGATACATCAGGTCGGCCGGGACCGGTCAAATATGACGCTTACTCCTGGATGGGCTTCGGTACGAGACATCGGTTTGGGGAAGGGTGATGCATGATTTCCTGTTTTGGATGCCGATCGGCAGAACAGGAAGGCGGCAACCCGGATATATGAAGCCGGAATGCACCGGAATGGCCGCCGCGTGCGACGGACAGCAGATGACGATGGGGCGTTGCCATCAGAATGTCAGGGCTGGCGGGGTCAGCTCTCGCCGGGCTTGTCGCCACCCATTCCGAAGCGGTCGCGCAAAATGCCGGCGCCCCCGCAGATATCAGTCTTCCAGCGGTCACGGTGCAAGCACCCCACCATGCCGTGAGGCCGCGCCAGCGACCAAAGCGCGTTGCGCGGATGCCAACGCAACTTTCGCAAAAGCGGACCGCCTCCAATCGTTCGGCTGAGCCGGCCACGTCGGTGTCGGGCGCTCCCAATGTGGGTTCGGGAGCCTCGGGGCAGCCGAGCATGGCGAGCCAGATGACCGTGACCGGCGCCGAGCTGAATGCGCGTCCGGTGACCCGCCCAGGTGAAATTCTGGAGGCCGTTCCCGGATTGATCGTTACGCAGCACAGCGGCGAGGGCAAAGCCAACCAGTATTTCCTGCGCGGCTACAATCTCGATCACGGCACCGATCTCGCGATCTACGGTCGACGACGTGCCGATCAATATGCGCACCCACGCGCACGGTCAGGGCTACGCGGACCTGAACTGGCTGATGCCGGAAACGATCAACACCCTTGATGTGCGAAAGGGACCGTATTTTGCCGACGAGGGAGATTTCAGCTCGACAGGCAATCTTCGCATCGGCCTGATCGACAGTGTTGACAAGGCCATTGCCTCGATCACCGCCGGTAGCTTCGGCTACAAGAGGATCTTCGGCATGGGGTCGAGCAAACTCGGCGACGGGACGCTGCTGGCAGCCGGTGAAGTCGGCACCTACGATGGGCCGTGGGTCAATCCGGACAACATGCAGAAGCTCAACAGCCTGCTGCGTTACACGCAAGGTACGGCGCAGGACGGCTTTTCAATCACCGGGATGGCCTATTCGAACCGGTGGAATTCGACGGATCAGGTGCCGCAGCGCGCCATCACCTCGGGGCAGATCGGGTTATACGGTGAGGAGGATCCGTCCGACGGCGGCAACACTTCCCGCTTTGCGCTGTCGGCGCGCGTTGCGGGTACCGACGACGCCGGATCGTGGAAAGCCAACGCTTTCATCGTCAAAAGCGAGCTCGATCTCTACAACAACTTCACTTATTTCCTCTCCGATCCGACGCTCGGCGATCAGTTTCATCAGCACGACGACCGCATCATGGCCGGCGCAGCCGCGTCGCGAACCCTCAACGGATCATTCGCCGGCCGCCCGATGGAGACCACGTTCGGATTCCAGAGCCGTTACGATGACATCGATCTGTCGCTGACCGACACCTATCAGCGCGCGTTCCTGTCGAATGTCCGCAGCGACAAGGTGGGAGAAGGCAGCGTCGGCGTTTACGCCCAGAACACGGTGCGCTGGACCGATTGGTTGCGGACCACGCTGGGTTGGCGCGGCGACTTCTACGAAGCGACGGTGAACTCGATCTTCGACGCCAACAATTCCGGATACACCAGTGCGGCAATCGGCAGCCCGAAATTCACCATGGTCGTTGGTCCCTTCAACAAGACCGAGTTTTTCTTCGGCGCCGGAACGGGCATGCATAGCAACGACGCACGCGGCGCCACCATCACGGAAGAGCCGACCGATCCGTCCATGAAAGTTACGGCGTCGCCGTTGCTGGTTCGAACCGAGGGAGGGGAGGTCGGCATTCGCACCAAGCTCGTGCCCGGGCTGGATTCATCGGTGAGCGTGTTCATTCTCGATCAGGACTTTGAAATCGTGTTCAACGGCGACTCCGGTGACACCTCGGCGAGCCGGCCGAGCCGGCGTTACGGCGTCGAATGGACCAATACCTATCGCCCGAAGTCCTGGCTGACCCTCGATGCGGACTTGGCCGCGACCCATGCGCGATTTGTCGGCTATGACAGCGATCAGGCCGCGCTCTATGCCTCGCTGGCCGGATTTCCGCAGGCGCAGATTGGAAACGCGCCGGGCAATTACATCCCCAATGCGCCGGCGATGGTAGCGTCGGCCGGCATTACAGTTGGCGAGAAGACCGGCTGGTTCGGTACCTTGCGCTGGCGCTATCTGGCGTCGAGCCCGCTCACCGAGGACAATGCCTTTCGCTCGCCGGCCATCAGCATCTTCAATGGGCGCGTGGGGTACCGGCTCGACAATGGCTGGCGCATTCAACTCGACGTGCTCAATTTGCTCAATAGCAACGCCAACCAGATCACTTACGCCTACGGATCGCTGATCAAGACTGATAGCCTTTATAATATGTGCTTCCCGGTTCAGCGCCGGCGCCGGCGGCGGTGTGCCAGAACGGCGTGATGGATTATGTGCTGCACCCGATTGAACCGCTGGCGGTGCGTCTCACGGTTGCCGGCCAGTTCTGAGGCCGGTGGCCCGGGCGACGTGGGCCCTCCCACATCCAGGTGTCGTCGGCGTCATCAAGAACTGATATAGTATAGGCCGCAGGCCTTTGCGTGTGGCCGGCGCCGAATCGGTTCCGACGGGCGTGAGATCGATCAATGCGGACGATCAAAGCTAGCATTTTCGCCGGGATGTTTGTTGCTGCGGCGCTTTACTGTCCCGGCCGCACCGGCGCCGCGCAGGATCTGGAACCACGCTCAAGCGATATGGAAATCCGCATCGGCAGCGTGATGCCATACACGGGTCCCCTGGCGGCCTTCGGAACGATCGGGAGAGCCGAAGCCGCCTACTTCGACATGGTCAACGACAATGGCGGCATCAACGGCCGTAAGGTCAGGTTCATCTCCTACGATGACAGTTCGGATCCGGCGACGGCCGCCGAGCAGACCCGCCAGCTAATCGAGACGGATCAGGTTCTTCTGATGTTCGGCTCGTTTGGAACGCCGGGCAATCTTGCGACGCGGCCTTATTTGAACGAGAGGAAGATTCCGCAACTCTTCGTCGCTTCGGGCGACGAACGGTTGGCAGATCCCAAGGCCTTCCCATGGACCATGGGTTGGCAGCCGACGTACCGCGCCGAGGGGCGCATCTATGCGAACTACATCCAGGCCATCTATCCGGAACGCAAGATCGCCGTGCTCTGGCAAAACGATCAATTCGGAAGGGATATGTTTCTCGGATTGCAGGAGGGGCTCGGCGACTGGGCCAGGATGATCGTCTCCGACACCACCTTCGAGATTTCGGACACGTCAATCGATAACCAGGTCGAGATTTTGAAGGACTTGGGTGCCGAGATTCTGGTCTTCAACGGCGCGCCCGCGATCGCCGCCCGCGCGCTGCGGCGGGCGGCCGAACTTGACTGGCATCCGATCTACCTGCTCGACAACGCGTCGGCCTCGATCGCGAGCGCGTTGCGGCCCGCAGGCCTTCAGAACGCGTCGGGCGTGATCTCGACATCTTTCCTCAAGGATAGCAGCGATCCAGCCTGGAAAGACGACCCGGCGATGAAGGCCTGGTCGGCCTTTATGGACAAGTACTATCCCGACGGCGACCGGGACGACAGCAACGCCCTGTTCGGATATGCCGTCGCCGAGACATTGCATCACGTTCTAAGCGAATGCGGCGACGACTTGTCCCGTGAGAACGTGATGCGGCACGCCGCGTCGCTCAACGAGTATCGAAGTTCGGTCGCGCTGCCTGGCATTACATTCAACACCGGGCCGACCGACTTTCGCCCCATCAAGCAGATGCGGCTTGTGCAGTTCGACGGCAGCAGTTGGCAGCCGATCGGTGACGTGATCGAGGCGGCGTTTGCTGCTACCCCTGACAAGTAACGAATTGGCCATACTTCGTACGGAAAAACGCAACCAAAAAGCGAGGCGGCACCAGCCGGGCGCCGCTGAAGCGGCGAAGGATGACTAGAAAAGCATCCGCTTGGCGGACATTGTTGTTCCCAGGTGCTTTCAAACGTTCGTGCTTGGCTCGGCTCTTATCATCGTCAATTCCAAAACGTATATGTCCGTCACCGCGGCACATCGGACGGCACGAGCAGGAAATTCAAAGTCTCGACCGACAACGCCGGCCGCCATTTCGAAAGAGCGTCAATGTCTGATCGAACGGTGCCCGTATGGTTCATTACGGGGTGCTCCACAGGCTTTGGCCACGCGCTGGCCAAACTGGTCATCGCTCGCGGGTGGCGCGCCGTGGTCACAGCGCGTAACAAGTCGCGGCTCGCCGAACTTGTCCAAGGTTTCGACAAGACGACGCTGGCGTTGGATCTCGATGTCACCGACGCGGACCAGGTGAAAGCCGCGGCCAAGGCGGCGGAGGAACGCTTCGGCCGGATCGATGTGCTCGTGAACAACGCTGGCTATGGCTATCAGTCGACGATCGAGGAGGGCGACGAGGCGGAGATTCGCGCGCAGTTCGACGCTAATGTATTCGGTCTGTTTGCCATGACCCGCGCTGTTTTGCCGGGAATGCGAAAGCGGCGCAGCGGACATGTGATCAACATCTCGTCGGTTGCCGGGTTCATCGGGCTTCCCGGTTCCGGCTACTACGCCGCCAGCAAGCACGCGGTCGAAGGTTGGTCGGATGCCCTGGCCGCCGAGGGCGAGCCGATCGGCATCAAGGTTACATGCGTCGAGCCCGGGGCGTTCCGCACCGACTGGGCAGGGCGCTCGTTGAAGCAGACGCCGAACCTGATCGCTGAGTATGCCGACACGGCCGGGATCCGTCTCCGGAATACCGTCGCTGGGAGCGGCAAGCAGCCCGGCGACCCCGTGCGGGCGGCCGAGGCGATGATCAGGATTACGGAACTGGAGAAGGCTCCGCGTCACCTGGTGCTCGGCGCCGTCGGAATTGAACAGGCGCTAAAAAAATGGAGCGGTAACCTGGCGGAAGTCGAGCAGTTCCGGGAGTTGGGGTTTCGGCGGATTTCCCAACTTCACCTGTTCAAAAGGGGTGACGGGCGCACGCCGCGCGCCATCGATCAGGCGCTGGCGGGATCGGCTCGGCCGAAACGCCCGCCGGTTGCCCCGCCGCATGACGGCTATCGCGGCGAAGTATCCCGCCGCACGCCGCCGGCCGTTTCGTCGCGCTTGACCTCGGGAAACAGCCACATCGCGAAGATCATGAAGAAGCCGAGGAAGGCCACGACATACTGGATGCGATCGTGACCGAGCACGTGCTGGGCATAGGAGGCGGTGGCCGCTACCAGCACGACCAGAAGCGAAAGAGCGAGCTTGATTTTAACGGGCATTGCGGGGTTCTCCCGGTAAGGTCACGACAGGTTCGCCAGGGAAGGCCCGGCAACTTTCGCAAGTGCTGCGAGAGCGAGCAGTTGAACGCCGGCCGATATGACAAGGCCGGTCCTTCCGTCGCGCGACGATGATGGCCAAAGCTGGAAAAGCCCGGGCGTAAACAGCACGACCAGACCGGCCACGATAATCAAGGTGCTCCACCGCAACTCGGTATAACCGTAAAATCCTGTGCCGAGCAGAAGTGCGGCCAGCAAAACAGCATTGCCGAAAATCAGAAGGTTTGCCGCGCCGGATCGCGCGGTCGGCGGTCGCGCGGGGCGCGGAAACATGCCGGCCACGACCAGGAAAGCCAGCGCGCAGACGGTTGCAAATGCCGCGAACCAAAGCAGGGAAATCCAGTTCGGTTCGATGGCGTTCATGCCGGCTCCAGACCAAAATGCGTGTTGCGCTATTCGGCCGGCGTGGCGAATCCCGTCGGGTGCCGCGCCACGCCCGGCTTCGGGGTCCGCGAGGTCTTGCGCATGTTGGTCTTGACGAAGCGGGTGTCGTAGCCGTTCAGGAGATGACCAAGCAGGCCGCGATCGAGGTCCGAGGTGCCGAACAGCCAGTCCATCACCGGAAATGTCAGGTTCATATTCCGCTCCATCATGATCGACTGATCGTGATGGGCGGTGTGGTGACGCCGGATCGTATTGACGAACGGCGCGTTGCGCACGAACCAGTTTTCGTCGACGTGGCAGCAGAAATGCATGAATTCGTAGATCAGGTACATCGATGTCGTCGTCGAGATCAGAAGCCAGCCGACATTGGGCGAGACCAGCCATCCGAGGACAAGCGCGGGCGGGATCGACATCATCGTGAAAGTCACGAGCGCATAGGGTGGAAAGAAGGTAACGCGCCAATCGTTGTGGTCGGCGAAGCGCATCTCCTTTTCCGTGAAGAATTGGTGATGCATCAGCGTGTGCCGATTGTAGATCGCGCGAAACGCCTTCACCTGAGACGGACGGTGCATCACGAAGCGGTGGATCCACCATTCAAAAAAATTGGCGCACAGGAATGTCACTGGAACGATGGTCAGCTCCCACCAGCGCAAATCGACGATATTGGCGAAATAGACCGACAGCGCCGTGAATCCGATCACGTAGATGACAAAGGCATGAAGCCAGCCATTGTACCAGCCGGCGATGCGGTGGCGGTACGTCGCCCGGTAGTTCCGCTGACGTTCGGTCATCGGGCTTGATGACAATTCCATCGCGCCGTCTCCCTGGACGTTCCCTCAATCTTGCAACCTTCTTGTCGCTGATATATCACCAATCTATTAGGCGCGCAAAGGCTTTTCCGGCGAATAAAGCCGCTTTTTGCAGGGAGCCGGAGACCGATCGGATTTACGGACTGGCTGGCGGCGGGATAGTGTTGGCGACCCCGTTGGCGCAGGCCCGTCAGAGGCTACGTTCCGCGGGTGACAACGGGCTGATTGAGCGCCTGCGATGGACTGAATAGCGAGTTGCCGAGACGGGGAGGGCGGGATGAAGCATTATGCAGGAGACCGGACCATCGACGGCGTCAAGGTGACAGTCGACGGGGCCGCGCTTGATCCCCGCGTCGACGTCACCGCGTTCACCGGGAACGGTTTCGAGTGGAGCTATGAAGGACCGGAGCCTCGGCAACTCGCGCTGGCGCTGTTGATCGATCATCTTGGCGACGTGACGGCTGCAAAGGCCAATGTCGAGCCTTTCATGCGTGCCGTCGTCGCGAACTTCGGCAATGAATGGGAGATGACTTCGGCCGATATCGACGAGGCATTGGCCGCGCTTTCCGGCAAGGCGGTCGCTTAAATGCCGCTGCAGTCCCGTGCCGCCGTTCTGCACGCGGCGCGGACGCGGTGGTCGATCGAGACCGTTACCGCGCCGGCCTTGAAGCCGACCGATGTATTGGTGCGTGTGCGGCAGTGCGGTGAAACCATTCGCAGGGTCATTACCTTCGACTGAAAGGTTCAGGCGTCGATCGTCTTGCGCGCGAAATCCTCGATATAGTCGATCAGCCGGTCGGATGCGGCCGCGGCGGCTTTCGCTTTCTTCTGCGCAACCGCCTGCGCCACCGCGGCGTGCAGCCGGGCGGCAAGCGGCAGATCGGCGACCTCCTGGTAGTGCTGATACCAGAATCGGCGCGACAGCGCGTTCATCAGCCCCATGGACCGCCGGGCGAACTCGTTTCGAGCCGCGGTTGCGATCAAAATGTTGAAGCGCTGATCAAGGCGCATAAACGCGATATCGTCCGCCTTCGCGGCGGCCGTGAGCATGGCATCCGCCAACTCGGCGAATTCGCCGCGTTCGTCAGGCGTTGCTCGCTCCGCTGCCAGGCTCGCCATCAGGCGCTCCAGTTCGCGCCGCACCTCGAGCAGCCGCAGTTGCAGCCTCAAATTGATCTCGGAAACCATGATGCCCCGCCTGGGCATGATCACGACAAGGCCATCCCTGGCGAGGCGCTGCAGCGCTTCCCGGATTGGGGTTCGCCCGATCCCGAGGCGTACCGCGAGGGCCTGCTCGGACAACACCGTCCCGGGCGACAATTGCAGCGTGACGATCATCTCCTCAAGCTCGCGGTAGGCGCGGTCCGTGAGCGTGCCATCCTCGACTTCGATCGCGCGAGGCCGGCGCTTGGATGGCGTCTTAGCTTTCAAGGGATCCTCATGCGATGGCCCGCCAAAGAGTTGCGCATCCACAAGAAGGGTGCCGCGTTCATCCCAAGCGTATATTGCTCATATATCATGAGGCAAGACCGGCTGCCCGCGCCTCCGGCGCCGTTTGGGGCGACTGGTCAGCGCGCTGAAGCCGACGTATTCGCCGCCGACGGCACCGGCAAGACCCGATTGCTTCTTGAGGCACTCGACGCCGCGAGCCGCGAACTGGGCGTTCGAAGGCGAGGTGGGATTAACCGATCTCCCGAGTTCTCCGCGCCTGTGGCGGGCGTCGCTGAGCCGGCGCGCATTCCTGGTCGTGCTCGCTAACACGTACTCTTGATGACAAATGAAGCGTGGTGCCTGCCGCGCGTCATTTGTTTGCGCTTTCCATATTCTCTTGTAAATCGCATGAATTAAACTGATAAATTGATCTTACACAATTGCGTCGACGTTCAATCGCTTCAACTCGTGACAGAATGGATTTCAGGCAATCGGAGCGACACATGCAGCAGCAACCCGGCCGCCACTTTCTGCAAATTCCCGGACCGACCAACGTTCCATTGCCAATCCTTGCCGCGATCGCGAAGCCGACCATCGATCATCGCGGGCCGGAATTTGCCGAGCTCGGGCTTGAGGTCCTCACCGGCATACGCACCGTTTTCAAGACGGAAAACCCCGTCATCATCTATCCGACGTCCGGTACCGGTGCATGGGAGGCCGCACTCGTCAACACGTTGTCGCCCGGCGACCGCATCCTGATGGTTGAAACCGGGTGGTTCTCCACGCTGTGGAGCAAGATGACCAAATCTCTCGGTTTCGAAGCCGATATCATCGAAGGAGACTGGCGGTCCGGCGTCGATGCCGACGTTCTCGAAGCAAAGCTCCGCGCGGACACGACGGAGAGCTATAAGGCCGTTGCCGTCGTTCACAACGAAACCTCGACCGGCGTGGCCTCGAACGTCGCGGCGGTGCGGCGCGCGATCGATCGGGCAGGGCACTCGGCGCTGCTGCTCGTCGACACCATTTCCTCGCTGGGCTCCATCGACTACCGGCACGACGAATGGAATGTCGATGTCACGGTCGGCGGTTCGCAAAAGGGGCTGATGCTGCCGCCGGGTCTCTCCTTCAATGCGATTTCCGACAAAGCGCTGGCTGCATCGAAGAAGTCGCGATTTCCCCGCTCGTTTCTGGGATGGGACGACATGCTTGCAGCCAATGCAAACGGCTTTTTTCCCTACACGCCATCGACCAACTTGCTGCAGGGATTGAAGGTCGCGCTGGAAATGTTGCGTGCCGAAGGGTTGAACCAGGTGTTCGCGCGCCATGACCGGGCGGCGAAGGCGACACGGACGGCCGTCCGGCATTGGGGTTTCGAGATTCAGTGTCGCAACGAGAACGAATACTCATCGTCGCTTACAGCGGTGCGTCTGCCTCGGGGGCACTCCGCCGACGCGTTGCGCCGCGAGATCCTCGCGCGCGCCAACATGTCTTTGGGCAACGGCCTGGGCCCGCTGGCGGATCGTGTATTCCGCATCGGCCACCTCGGCGACTTCAATAACCTGACCGTCTCGGGAACACTCGCAGGCGTCGAAATGGGCCTCAAGGCTTGCGGCATTCCGCATCGAAAAGGCGGCGTCGAGGCAGCCATGGACGTCCTGGCCGGCAACTCGCCTCCCGCGGCGGCGCCAGCGGAATTCAGCTAAATCTGGAGAATAGCGTGACAAACCAACAAGACGGGTCAACACCGCACACGGCTGCCCAAAATTCCGCGCTCAAGTTCCTGGTTCTCGAAGGCGACGGGATCGGACCCGAGATCACGCGCGCGACAGTCGAGGTTCTCTCCGCCGCGGACACGCTGTTCGGTCTCGATATCAGGTTCGAGCAGGCCGTGATCGGGTTCGATGCCTTGAAGGCTGAAGGAACCACCTTTCCGCCGCGTACGCTGGAGCTGGCGAAAGCCTGCGATGGTGTCGTTCTCGGCCCGGTTTCCCACAACGAATATCCCGCCGTGGCCAAGGGCGGCTTGAATCCATCCGGCGAGTTGCGCAAGCACCTTGATCTGTACGCCAACATACGGCCGGCATTCACGCGCGATGCGGTACCTTATCCAAGCCGCGTTCCCTTCGATCTTGTGATCGTGCGCGAAAACACCGAGGGGTTTTATGCCGACCGGTCGATGTTCGCCGGGCCCGGCGAATTCATGCCGACGCCAGACCTCGCGCTGTCAACACGAAAGGTCACCAGGGCTGCGAGCGAAAGAATTGCCGAGGAGGCGTTTCGGCTGGCGCGGCTGAGACGGAACAAGGTAACGGCGGTGCACAAGGCGAACGTATTGCGAATTTCCGACGGGCTGTTTCTCAGCGTCGTGCGCGAGGTCGCACAGCGCTTTCCGGAAGTCGCCTACGAGGAGCAACTCGTGGATGCCATGGCGGCGCTGCTCGTGCGCGACGCCAGCCAATTCGACGTCATTGTTGCGACCAATATGTTTGGCGACATCCTGTCCGACGAAGCCTCGGAGTTGGCCGGCAGCCTCGGTTTGGGCGCTTCCCTGAACCTCGGCAAGGCCTACGCCGTTGCCCAGGCACAGCATGGCTCGGCGCCGTCGATCGCGGGCAAGGATATGGCAAATCCTTACGCGTTGATCGCCTCAGCCGCGATGATGCTGGATTGGCTCGGGACCAAGCGCGAACGCGCGGATCTGCTTCAGGCCGGCAAGCAAATCCGGCACGCGCTGGATGGCGCGATCGATGATCCCGAAACCCGAACCCGGGATCTTGGCGGGACACTGGGAACCAAGGCGTTTACGCAGGCGGTGATCGCGAACATGCGGGCGTCAAATACAAATAGTGTCAAAGCAAAACTTGCTTCGGCTGTAAAATGACGCCCGTCGGGCTGTAAGCTGATCCCAATAGCGGCAGGAAACGTGTTGCGGCAACGGGATCGCGAGACCTGTTATTTTGTGATCAGGGCGTCCCGCTCCTTGGTCAGCTTCTCCAATTCCATGTTCTGCTGATCCAGGCGGGCGGAGATAAGCTCGTCGTCCTGAGCGCCGGTGGCGCCGGCGGCCTGCTCGACCAACTGCCGGATGTTATCTCGAATCATCGCTATTCGATCATTGAGATCAGACAGCGACAGCCCGCTGTTATTCTCCATCGCCAATTCTCCGGTACAAAGGCGCTGCCGTAGCAGCCGATTAAATCTGTCTAGCTGGCGAAAGATGCGATCACAAGATTATTAGTCCGATGCGCTATCGTGACGCGAAGGTTCCATCAGTTGGCTGAATGGCGCCGGCAGGCGCGACAGCCGCCGACGGCGCCGCGATTGCCGCTAATTCTGCGCAGCCCGCTGTCCGGCGATCGCTGCGGCGGGAACCGCAGGCGCCGCATTGCCCCAGCTGTTGCGGATATAGGTCAGGACCGCGGCCGCCTGCGCGTTGCTGAGCCGCCAGTCGAACGCCGGCATGGCCGGTGCGGTCGGCATGCTCGACGTGGACACGGCGCGGGTGCCTTGCAGCACGATGTGCGCCAGCGTGGTCGGATCGTCAGACTGCACCATCGCGCTGCCGGCGAGCCGCGGAAACAGGTGGGCTTCGCCCATGCCGCGTATCCCTGTGGCAGACGGCGCAGTTGTCCTTGTAGATCGCCGCGCCTGCCTGCATCGCACTGTCATTGGCGGCAACCGGCGCGGGCTTGGGCGTCGAGCTGTCGATGCCGCTGTCTTTCAGATAGGTGGCGATGGCGGCGATGTCTTCGTCCGTCATCTTCGATGTCGAATGCGATACCGCGTCAGCCATTGGGCCGGAGGCTAACGTCCAGTCATTGGTGCCCGTCTTCAGGTACTGGACCAGATCCTGTTTCGACCATCCGCCGATGCCGTTGTGCGCGTCTGTCGTGATATTCGGTGCGAACCAGCCCTGCAGTGTCCCGCCTGTAAATTGACTGCCGTTCTTGTCGCCGCCGAGAATGTTCTTGGGGGTGTGACAGGTACCGCAATGAGCGGCACCCTCGACAATATAAGCGCCGCGATTCCATTCCGCCGATTTCTGCGGATTGGGCTGGAAACGCCCTGGCGTGAAATTCAGCTTATTCCAGACCACCATGACCGAGCGGATGGTGAGCGGAAACGGCAACTCGTTGGCCGGCCGCCGCGAGGTTACCGGCTCGAGCGTCGCGAGATAGGCCCGGATGTCCAGCACGTCCTCATCGCTGAGTTTGGTGTAGGCCGGGTACGGCATCGCCGGATAGAGGTGAGCCTTCTTCCCGTTGCCATCACGCAAGGCCGCGACGAATTCCTGGTCGCTCCAGTTGCCGATGCCGGTGTCGCGATCGGGCGTGATGTTCGGCACGTAGATCTTGCCGAACGGCGTTTGCAACCCCAAGCCACCGGCATATGGCCGCCCACCCGGCGCGGTGTGACAGGCGGCACAATCGCCGAGCACCGTGAGATAGCGTCCGCGTTCGATGCGATCGAAGCTCTGGCTATCCTGCGCCTGTGCGACGCCGGTCAGGGTAACGAGAAGTGCAGCGGATACGAGAAAACGGCGCATTCTTCCTCACCCCAACGGTCCAGGATTTCTGAGATAGCGATCCTTGATGGCATCCGCGGTCCAGTAAGCCAGCGCCCCGACGGTATCGGTCGGGTTGTAGCCGTGATTTTGCGGAAACACCGAAGCGCCGCCCGGCACAAACACGTTGTGCACGTCCCAGCTTTGGCAATAGCGATTGAGCACGCTGTTGGCGGGATCCGCGCCCATCACCGTGCCGCCGGTGTTATGCGTGGTCTGATAGAGGTTCATGTTGTACGGCCCTTTCCGCGGAGCCGGCGTGATCTCCGCAGGATCCATCGCCCGCGCGATCTCGGCAAGGCGATCGGTAAGGAAGGCCGACATCTTCAGTTCGTTGTCGTGGAAATCGAACGTCATCCGCATCAGCGGACGGCCGAGCCGGTCCTTGTAGGATGGGTCGAGGTCGAGATAGCAGTCCTTGTAGCTGTAGGAACTGCCATGGGTGGCAAGGCTGCAGGCGCGCAGATAGGTGTCGGCGGTGGCCTTTTTCCACTGCGCACCCCATTTCGGCGTTCCCGCCGGCACCGGCCGGGTCTGGATCGGACGGGCACCGGTTTGGCCGAAGCCCATATAGCCGCCGCCGACGAAGCCGAGCCCGCTGTGATCGAAATTGTCGCCGTTGAAATCGTCGATCATCATGCCGTGCGAGCCGGTGGCGATGAAGGGATTGATGATCTTGTCCTTCAGGATCAGGTTGACCGCCGAAGTGGTCTGATAGGCGTAATTGCGCCCGACCACGCCTTGCCCTGTTTGCGGATCGTACGGCTTGCCAATACCCGAAAGCAGCATCATCCGGACGTTAAAGAACGAGAACGCGCAGAGCAGAACGAGGTCGGCCGGCTGCTCCCATACCTCACCGGAGGAATCGACGTAAGTAACGCCGGTGGCCCGCTTGCCGGTGGAATCCAGGTTGATTTTGGTGACTTCGGATTCCGTTCGCGCGCTGAAATTCGGAAACCGAAGCAGCGCCGGCAGCACGCAGGTCTGCGGGCTGGCCTTGGAATAATTGCCGCAGCCGAACCGTTCACAGAAGCCGCAATAGGTACATTGGCCGAGCTTCATTCCCAGCGGATTGACGTAGGCCTCGCTGAGATTGGAGGCCGGCTGCGGGAACGGGTTGTGGCCGGTCTTGCGCGCGGCCTCGGCGAACAGCGTGGCGCCGTATCCTTGTTTCAGGGGCGGCGTCGGATATTCCGCCGAACGCCAGCCCTCGAATGGATTGCCGCCGGCCTGCTTGACGCCTTTGATATTGCCGGCCTTGCCCGAGGTACCGCAGAGCTTTTCGAAACGATCGTAATACGGCTCGAGTTCGTCATAGCTCAGCGGCCAATCCTGGATCGTCATGTCTGACGGCAGCGCGTCCTTGCCATAGCGCTGTTCGAGATGGCTGCGGATGTTGAAATCGGTGGGCAGGAAGCGCCAGGTTTGTCCATTCCAGTGGACGCCGGCGCCGCCGACGCCGTTGCCGGGGAGGAAGCTGGCAAAACTGCGGATCGGCAGCGCGGTCTGGCTCGCGTTGTTGCGGAACGTCAGCGTCTCCTGCTCCGGCCGCAAAAACAGGTCGAGGCGCACCGCGTAACGCAATTCATCCTGCATGTAGGCCGGCGGAAAATCCGTCCCGGTGTCACGCCACGGACCGCGCTCGATGGCGACGACGTCGAGTCCGGCCTTTGCCAGTTCATAGCCGAGAATGGATCCGGTCCATCCAAGGCCGATAATCACCACGTCCTTCCGAGGAAGTTTACGCGCCATAATTACTCCCTCACTGTCCAGTCGGACCGACCCATGATGCTTACCGGTGGCAGCGGATATTTTTCGTTGTGGCGCTCGACCCAGTCGCGATAGTCGTAACGCGCGCCCGGAAAGCCGATCAGCTTCCAACCGGCCATGTCGCGGTTGCCGCCGTAGATCGGGTCCGCGAAGAAGCCTTCCTCGGTGTTTCCCAGAAGCAGCGCGAAAAACTCCGCGCTGTTGACGTTCTTGAGCGTGATCGAACCGGACTCGAGGCCGGCAAGCACTTTGTCCTGATCCGCAGGCGAAAGTTCGCCAAAGGCTTTTCCGGAGAATGACGACTTGACGTAGTCGGCAAGCGCCTTCAGCCCGGCGCGATAGCGCGCCGCCGGCGCATCCGGCAATTGATAACCTTGGGTGATGGCGCCCGGCATGAACGGTGGTTTCATGTAGAGCCCCTCGGCGCGGCCATACGGGCCTGCCAACTGCCGGTCGATGAAAACGGCGCAGCCGGCATCCTTGCCGCCGGGCCCCCGATCGTCGGGCGGAATCAGGCGATCGACGGCGGCCTCTACCAACGACGCCTCATCCGACGTGAAGAACATCCAGGGCCCCGGGCGAACGGCTACCGGCGGGGACGCCGTTCCGGGTTCCCAGGGCAAGCTCCCGGTCAGCGTACGGGCGCGCCCGGCGGTTGTGCCCGCAACCAGAAGCGCCGCCGTTGATGCCAGCAACGCGCGTCGAGACAAAGTGGAGACAGATTGAAGAGACACAGTCGATCACCTCTTTGAAGCTTCAACCTCGCACGACACGTTTTTAATCCGCAAGTTCTCGATCAACTTTTACGGCGTCACTCGAAAGCTGCGATTATCGATGTGCTATCGCTTGAGAGCAGAGTGCTTGTACGCCAATCCCATCGGGATTGGGTCGAAAACCTCGCAGGATCGCGATTTCGTGACGCCAGCCGATCATTGCGAAATCCGAAACCTCTGCAGCGCATATGTTGGTCTCGACCATCGTCACCGGAAGGCTGTTATCGCAAACGTTAGTGCGCCCGTTGTTCGGTAAAGTGGTGCCTTGCAAACTACGACAACCGAAAATCCAGCAAGTCTCGAATGGGTGTCCGGTCGTCTCGCCCGCTAGCCAACAGCGCTGATTGCGTTAAGCTGCCGGTTTGGTTCGTCGGGCTCTGCGGTAGTGAGAGATATTTTCCGAATTGCTGCCGGTCCGCGGGATCGAGCCAGCCTGACGTTCGCGCGCATAGGGAGGAAATTGAGATGGATACCAACCGTATAAAAGAGCACATGGAAGTGATCGGGGCCGACGGCGTCCACGTAGGGACCGTCGACCGTGTCGAAAACGGCAAGATCAAGCTGACCAAGGCCGACAGCGGTGAGGGCGCACACAAAGGTCATCATCATTTTATCGACCTTGGCCTGGTTGCGGACATCGAAGGCAACAAAGTGCGCCTGTCGGCAAACGCCGCGGTCGCCGTCAGCATGGAAGAAGAAAAATCGGCCAAGCCGCGCTAGACACTTAATCGTTCGGCAACTGTGTCTCGAATCCGCGCGCTGAATGAAGGCGCGTGGAGCGAGAGTGATATGGCGCGTCGGCGCGTCGCGACTGTCCAACAGCGAATTCGAAATAGGCGATTCACGGCCCGACCAGGTTTGAGTTCGCCTTCTGGAGTGATGACGCCGGCCCACAGTTACGGATACGTTGATCGGCCGACTAGTCTACGGGTCAGGACTTCTTGTTCATGGAAGCCAAAAGGGTTCTCACGCCGACCCATCCCCAATAGACCCGATGCTCGGCGATCAAGCCGTCCTTGAGATCCATCCATTCGACAATATCGACCTGCTCGCCCTTGGGCGTTTTTCGCGGATACTCCCAGGCCAACGTGACGCCGTCCGAGAAGTAATTCCCGGTACGATACCACTCGGCGATATTCTTATCGAGCTTTGCAAAAAAGATCTTGAAATAAGCCCGTAGCTGATCGCGTCCGCGAAGAATGCCGTCGCTGCCGTCTTGCAAGACGAAAACGGCAGGACTCTCAAAGATTCCGTCCACGGTGTAGAGAGCCACCAGACCATCGAGGTCGCGGGTAAGGATTTTGGCGTGCCATTGTTCGAATACGTGGCGAACCTGCGGATCGGTACTGGGCATCGTATGATCCTTTCGTTCACTGGTGGTCGAGTGTTCCAAGATGCACTTGGTGCCATAACTGGGAATCCTGAAGAAGTGGCCGCCAGTCTGGACCAGAGTTGCCGGTGTCGAACAATGATCGCGCTGGTATTGTCCAGACGCCAAAGTTTTCGTTTGGGAACGAAGAAATCTCCTCACGCGGACCTAAGATCATTCTGATGAGGCTCGCGCAACGACGGAGAAATCACGTCAAGCTCCAGCCTGTACGACCTGCTGAGCGCTCCGCCGTCGCGTGCACGGCGGCGACGGTCCGGGTGTTTGCGGAACGGGCATTCATGTCAGCGTGGCACATCACGCAAAGCGGCGTTTTGTGCGCGGCGTCCTTGTCCGCACCATCTTTCTTGAGGGTGATCTTGAACTGTCGCTGCGCGAGCGCTTGCTTGAGGTCGCTGACCATCGTCCGGTCGACAAGACGCTGCGCCGCAGGCGCGGCTATTCGGAGCCTTTAGTCGTCCAAACGATGCTTCGTCCGTGGGGCCCGATTGTGGACTATATCGAACACGCCAGGGAGCTTGAGGTCTCATACACCGACTGATGATTCGGGATCCGTGGGCGACAGTAGCGGATCGGCGTCACTGCATGATCCATCTGGATTGATTTTGCTCCTTGCGAAATCCTTGCCCCGCGAGGCCAAGCTGGGGATCGCGCCCCTCCAGCCTCAGTAGCTGATCCTTCGCTTCGAGGCCTCCGGCAAAGCCGGTCAGCTTGCCGTTGGCTCCGAGGACACGGTGGCAGGGCGCGATGATCGAGATCGGATTGCGGCCGTTCGCGGCCCCGACCGCACGTGATGCGTCGGGTCTGCCGATCTGCTTGGCGATCTCGCCATAACTACGCGTTTCGCCAAACGGGATCGTGAGTAGCGCTGCCCAGACGCGCTTCTGGAAATCAGTCCCCTTGAAATCCAGCGGCACGGTGAACTTCTTCAGCTTGCCGCTGAAATACCCGTTCAACTCGCTTTCGGTCTGTTTCAAGAACCTGTTATCCGGATCCGGCTCGATCGGGCCGAGACGAACGCGCCGAGGATCGTCGTTCTCCCACAGGATTGCCGCCAGCCCCTTATCGCTGGCGACCAGCTTGAGCTTGCCGACCGGCGATTCGACCATTTTATAGACGTAACCCATCTCATTTCTTTCTTCTTGATTCATCCGGTCCGGGCGCGTCTACGACAGCTGCTCCAAAAGTGGCTCGTATCTGCTCCATAACTTTACGAATCCGGACCAGATTTAGCCACCCGAAACCCGAGAAATGAGGGCGCCGGCGCTTATCTTGTTGCGGGCGGGGCGGCCTTTCGGATTTGCTGCCGCGGCCAGGACTGGAAGTCCGGCCGCGGCAATCGATCATTTTGCCGGGTGCTTGGCGTTCAAGGCCTGAAGATATTCGGCCAGCACGACGGCATGATTTACCTTTTCGTCGTGCGCTGCGTACAGCAATGTCGCCTTGCCGGGTTTCGCCAGCTTGCGAAATTCTGCGAGAGCGGGATTTGCCTTTAACTCGAGCCGGTAGCGTTGCTTGAATTCGTCGAACCTGTCCTCGCGGTGGTCGAACCAGGTCCGGAGTTCGGGGGATGGCGCAATGTCCTTGAACCAATGGTCGAGCGCCGCCGCCTCTTTGCTCAGGCCGCGGGGCCAGAGGCGATCGACTAATATCCGGACACCATCCTCCGGTGCGGGGCGCTCGTATACGCGCTTAATGCGAATGGATGACATGAATGTGCCTTCTGCGGACAGCCGTCAGGACGATCCGCCCGCCGGGCCGATTGCATTATATCAGAACTGCTCCATCTCGCTTGGCGACATCTCCGAGAAGTAGATCCAGACGGAATCTAGGGCGATGCCGGCACGGCTCGCACTGTCGGTGGAAAGTCGTTCGGTCAGTATATTCTTGGTATCATAGTTTCGGTCCTGGAGGATGAAGCCGTGTACGAATATGTCGGCGGCGCTCGGCGCCGTCCGCGATGATCGTACGATCCAAGAGAAGCTGGACGGAAACGTTGGTGGCGTCGCTGGCGAGATGCGGTTCCACACGGAACCTCGAAGCACTGCTAAGTCCCACACGTCCCGGCATGACAATTTGATCGATGTCGAGCGTGATGGCATCTAGTCACTGCATGTGTCGCGACTTTCAAATATCTATACAAAAAATAGCGGAAGAACGCAGTCCACGCGTTCCGTTTCACGATCTCGTGCGCATAACCGGGAAGCAAAAACACAAATTGTTGAGGAGAAATTGTCTGGGCCAATGGGTACCACGCGGATGCTAAAACAATAACCTGCCTGGTAGATTCTTCAGGGTTATGATGCGTCGGTCTGCGACATGTGATGGTCGTAGTTTTGATGGGTGTCCCCGTCAACAATTAGGACGTGCGTATATTTGTGCCGGCTACCTCGTAATTGGTTCGAACCGTTAAGTGCGATGGTGTGACATGTCCAACATGCGAACAGTATCGAGTGAGAACCGGTTTAGCGGTTCAATACCCGTGAACGATCAGCAACTGTTGATCCGGATGTCGCGCGTGGAGCTCGACAGCCTGATGTCGAGCCTTGAAGTGAACTTCGCAAAGTTTGCTCAATGTGTCGTCAGCTCCGGGATGGCGCCTGTCGATGCAAGGCACTGACGTTCCGGGGATGCATTACAATATCGCCGGCAAGGGACGGATGATCGTCGGTGATCATCCGCCGATCGACTTGCTCCCGCATACCCTGGTGATTCTGCCGCCAAATCAGCCATTTTCGATCGAAGTACCTTCCGAGGGGCGCGACACGTCCGTCATGCGAACGGTCGAAGCGGCGTCGCTCAAGATTACTCCAGGTGAAGTAAGAAGGTTCATCGCGGGCATCGACGGGCCGGGAGTAAATTTGATCTGCGGATATTTCCGCGCGTCCTACGGGCCGTCGCTCGATCTGTTCACCTCGATCACGGCACCGATCGTGGAGCGATTCGATGCGTCCGACCGGTTGGATACCAGCTTGACGGCGGCGGTGGATGAACTCGTCGCCCAACAGGTCGGTATGGGCGCGATGACAACGGCGTTGCTAAAACAGGTATTGATCAAATTTTTACGACGATCGATGACGTCCATGAATCAATGGGTCGAGCGCTTCTCGATGCTGAGCGACCCGCAGATCGCGCGCGCCTTCGCCGACATGTCCGCCCGCCCTGGTGCGCCGCATTCGGTTCAGAGCCTTTCGAGCAAAGTGGGGCTCAGCCGATCCGTGTTCATGTCGAGATTTACCGCCGTTTTCAGCGATTCGCCGATGGCGATTCTCCGCAAGCTGCGGATGCGTCATGCGGCCAATCTTCTGCGATTTAACAATATATCGATCGAGCAAGTGGCGCATGGGGCCGGCTACGCCAGTCGCAGCAGCTTTTTTCGGGCGTTCAAGAAAATCTATGGATGCGATCCAACGGAACATCGCCTGAATGCAATGCGCTCGCTGCAAAAACAGGCGGCGGCTGTGAAGGACATCAGCCCGCAATGAACGTGGCCCGCTAGAGGGCGTCGATTCCCTGCCACCTGCACCGCAAGCCGGCTCTCCCGGAGCGCTGTTGATGCGAAATCCATCCGGCAATGCAGGCTAAAACCGAGCTCCGTCGAACCATCATCTATCGATGGAGGAAAATCTTTCGCGTCTCAAGCGCCTGCATTTTCCTAGTCGGCCGCCGCGCCGCTGGCTTTGATCGGCGCGGCCCATTTGGCGATTTCGCTCTCGACGAATTTCGCCAGATATTCAGGCGTTGTGCGATCGTCCGAGGCAAGCTCCAGGCCCGCGGCTTCGAGCTTCTCGCGCACGGCCGGGGTCTTCATGGCCTCAAGCGTCGCATGCCGCAACTTTTGCACGATCGGTTCGGGCGTTCCCTTCGGCAGAAAGAATGCATTCCAGGTATAGGCTTCCACGTTGAAGCCCTGTTCGATGGCGGTGGGAACGTTGGGGAGCGCCGGCGATCGTTCTGTGGTCAACACCGCGATCGGCTTCACCGTGCCGGCATCGATCTGCGGCTTTGCCGTGGTGATGATGTCGCAGAGATAGTCGACCCGGCCGCTGATCAGATCCTGCATCGCGGGATTGGCGCCGCGGAAAGGCACGTGGATAATGTCGAGCCCGGTCACCAAATTCACCAGCGCGCAGCCCAGATGGATCGCCGAGCCCGTGCCGGCGGACGCGAACTGCATCTTGTCCTTGTTGGCTTTGGCGTAGGCCACGAATTCCTTCATGTCCTTGGCCGGCAGATCCTTGCGCGCAATCAGCACCAGCGGCGCCTCGAGGATCAATGCCACCGGCGCAAAGTCCGTCATTGAGTTATAGGTGGGATTCTTGAACAGCGTCTGGTTTTGGGCCTGCGTGCCGACCGTGCCCTGCAGGAAGGTATAGCCGTCGGGGGCCGCTTTCGCGACACGATCGGCGCCATTCATCCCGCCGGCGCCGCCGATGTTTTCGACGATAATCGGCTGGCCAAGAATTTCACCCATCCGTAACGCGAACAGCCGCGCCACCACGTCATTGGGACCGCCCGCAGCAAACGGATTGATCATGGTGAGCGGGTGGGTCGGCCATTCCGCGGCCTTGGCTGCGGTTGTCAAAATCAGGGATGCCGCAACAAGCACGACGCTGGCTTTCCACATTTGTTTCCTCCGTATTTTCTTATGGTTGTTGTTTCAGACGAATGAGATGGCTTCGGCCATTTCAAGGATTCGCCGGATTTCGATCAGCGCGCGCTCGAGATCCGAATTCGGTGGCGGGAGCACCGAGACAAAGCCGGACGCCGAGGCTCTCGCTTTCCATTCGCCGCAATGCGCCGGGCGGGGCGAGCGTGATGCCGGCTTGCGCCGCTTGTGCAATCAGTGCCGCCAGGGTGCGGCCGGCAGGCAGTGGAAGCCAGGTATGAAAGCCCGGCGTCGCGGGCGCGGCCGGCAACCACTCCTTCAGGATGCGTCGCACGATGCCGTCGCGCAGCGCTGCCTTGTCGCGCTTAAGCTTGGCTTGCCGGGCGAGGCCGCCATTGAGAATCAGCCGCGCCACCACTTCGGCCATGACCGGCACGGCCATCCAGCCGGTGGCGCGCAACGCGTTGATCGAACGATCGCGAAACGCCTCGGGCGCGATCATGGCGGCGATACGAAGTCCGGGCGCCAGGCATTTCGCGAAACTCACGATGTAGAAGCTGCGCTCGGGAATAAGCCGGGCGATCGGCGCGAGGGGCGGTGTCAGCAAATACCCGTAGGCGTCATCCTCCAGCAGATAGGCGTCGTGCCTGCGCACGATCTCGGCGATGGCCTGACGCCTTCCGGGCGGCATCACCGATCCCATCGGGCTTTGCAGCGTCGGCATGCAATAGAGAACGCGCGCCTTGGTTTCGGAAAATGCACGGTCGAGATTTTCCGGAATAAGCCCGGATGCATCGGTGGCGACGCCATGAAGCCGATAGCCGTTTTGCGCCGAGAGCGCGAGCATGCCGGAATAGGTGTAGCTTTCGGTCAGGACGGTATCGCTGGGCTGTGCGACCATGCCGAGCGTGATCGACAGCGCGTGCTGTCCACCGTGGGTGATAAAGAGCTGATCTGCGTCCGCGGGCATGCCGAGCGACGCGAGCCAGTTGGACATCGCTTCGCGGTGCCGGCGCAGACCCTGATGCGGCAGATATCCGAGCAGGTTCGGCATCTCGCCATCGGCGACGATTTCCGATAGCGCCGATGCAATGGCATCGTCTTCGCCGGTGTAGGGCGGAACGTTCAGCGCCAGGTTGATCGTTGTTTCCGATGAGCCTCCGCGCGCCTCTGATCGTCGCCGTTGCACGAAAGTCCCGCGCCCAACCTCGCCGGAGATCAGCCCACGCTGCTCGGCTTCGGCATAGGCTTTCGAAATCGTCCCTACACTGAGATCGAGTCGCTGCGCCATATCGCGCTGAGGCAGCAATCGCATGCCGGGCTTGACGCGTCCGGACGCAATGTCGGCCTCCAGCGCAAGAACGAAGGCGAGATAGCGCGGTCCTTCGATCGAAACGAGTGTGGGTACCCAGTCAGTCATTTCTCGTTATCCGGGGCGGCGCATGCGCACATTTTTCTTGAGTAGTACAATTTCAAAATTGTTGCAATATTTGACATAGGTTTTTGACGCAGTGCACTCAGGTTCCGGTCGATTGAGGGATGTCTTACGCGTAGTCCAATTGTTTTATCTAACATTTTACAATAGCGCTGATCACGTCAATTGTTTGATTGAACCAATTCAATCGTGCGTAACTTGACTAATTGCTGTAGTTTATGTTTGACAGCTTTAGATCGGGGCCTCTATCGTCCCTTAAGGCGGCGCGTTCTGACAAGCTGTCCGTAGGAAAGTGGGAGTGAATATTGATCTACGAAATCCGGATCTACGAAGCCGTTGAAGGCCGTGCCGAAGCAATGCGCCGCCGGTTTCGCGACAACGTCGCGACCAAATTCTTTCCCCGTCACGGCATTGAACTCGTGGGCGCGTTCACCGCGCCGGCCGAAGACGGTCGTTTGACCTACATGACACGCTTCGTCGACGAGGACGCACGCAAGAAGGCCTGGGCCGCCTTCGGCGCCGATCCGGAATGGGCGACCGTGAAAGCGGCCAGTGAAACCGACGGTCCGCTTTTGAAGAATCAGATTGTCTCGGTGCTGTCGCCGGCGATGGCCGGGTTGCCTTTGGGTTAGCGGTACCGATGAAACCCGCCCCCTTCGATTACGTCAGGCCAGGTTCGCTCGTGGAGGCCTGCCAGTTGCTGGCTGCCGACGAGGATGCACGGGTGATCGCCGGCGGCCAGACGCTGGTGCCGATGCTGGCGATGCGGCTCGCGCGTCCGGCCAGGCTGGTCGACATATTGCGATTGCCGGAACTCGCAGGGATTCGCGAGGAAGAGGGCGCCGTTGTTGTCGGCGCCACCACGCGTCAGGCGCGTGCCGAGTCCGATCCGGTGATCAGGACATCGGTACCCATGCTGGCGAGAGTACTGCCGTGGGTCGGCCATCCTCCGACCCGCAATCGCGGCACCATCGGCGGCTCGATCGCAAACGCCGACCCGTCGGCTGAAATTCCGCTGGTGGCAGTGACGCTCGGCGCCGAGATCGTACTCGCGACCACGGACGGCGCGACATCGATGCCGGCGGATGACTTTTTCATCGGGCCGATGCTCACCGCGATCAATCCAGGCGATTGCGTCAGCGCGGTCCGGTTTCCGGTTTGGCCGCACAAGCGCGTCGGCGTGGGCTTCTTCGAAGTCAGTGCGCGGCGCTCCGATTTTGCGTTCGCTTCAGCCGCCGCACAGGTTGCGCTCGATGAGGAAGGCCGCTGCGTCGATGTTGCGCTGGGCGTGGGCGGTGTCGGCGATCGGCCGCTGCGGTTGGACGTGGCGTCCCTGGTCGGCGGCAAACTTGATTCCGCAGCAGTGGCTGAAGCGGTCAACGTCGCGTCGGTCGAACTCGATGCGACGAGCGACCTGCACGCCAGCGCTGCCTATCGTCGCCGGGTCGCGATTGCGTTTTGCGTCGCGTGCGCTCGAGCAGGCACGCGCCAATGCCGCCGCCAAACCCGCAGGAGCCGCATGATGAAGGTCGACTTGCGTATTAACGGCGTCAATCGCTCCGCCGACATCGAGCCGCGCAAGACGCTGCTCGATGCGCTCCGGGAGGATTTTCTCTTAAACGGCACCCACGCGGGATGCGAACATGGCGTCTGTGGCGCCTGCACCGTGCTGCTCGATGGCGAGCCCGTTCGATCCTGCCTGATGTTCGGCGTGCAGGCGGACGGTTACGAAATCACGACGATCGAGGGCCTTGCGCCTACGCCGGGCGAACTCGGCGTGATCCAGGATGCGTTCTGCGAAACCCATGGCCTGCAATGCGGGTATTGCACGCCCGGCATGATCCTCGCCGCCCATGCCTTGCTGCAGCATACGGTGACGCCGACGCGTGAGGAAATCGTCGAGGCGATCTCCGCCAATATCTGCCGCTGCACCGGTTATGGTCAGATCATCGAAGCGGTCGAGTTCGCCGCCGCGCGCCTGCGGGTGGCCAATACGCCGCGCCCGCAGCGGGGCACCCCGGCGACCACGGAAGCCGAACCCGTCGCGGAGGCGAAATGACCGCTGATCCCGCAATTTTCCGCTTTGTCTCGACCAATCGCCGCGTTCGCGAGGATCGGCGTTTTGTGGCCGGCCGCGGTCAGTTCGTGGCCGATGTCGCGCTTGAGGGCATGCTGCACGTGGCGATCTTGCCGTCGCAGCATCCGGCCGCCCGCATCGTGTCGATCGATGCGTCGGCGGCGCTCGCGATGCCCGGCGTTCACTATGTGCTGACCGGCGACGAGCTTGCCGCCGCAACCGATCCGCTGATGAACGGGCTGGATACGCCGAAAGTCCGGCGGCATCCGCTCGCGGTGGAGCAGACCCGCTATGCCGGCGAATGGGTGGCTGCCGTCGTCGCCGACACCCGTGCGCTGGCCGAAGATGCGACCGAAAAGCTGCGCGTCAACTATGAGCCGCTGCCTTTCGTCATCAACGCGGAAGAAGCATTGCGGCCGGACAGTCCGCCGGTGCATCCGGCGCACGGCTCCAACGTGCTGCTCGACCGGACCTTCGTCTGGGGCGAGGTCGACAAGCATTTCGCCGAGAGCCAGCGCCAGCTGTCGTTCCGCGTGACCTGGGGACGCAATTCGACCGTTCCGATCGAGACGTTTGGAGTTGCCGCGTCCTGGGATCCATGGCGCGACATGCTGGACGTCTGGGCATCGATCCAGATGCCGAAATACTCCGATCAGATCGCGCGCGCGTTGCGGATACCCGCCAATAATGTCCGCGTCCATCAGGATGTCGATGTCGGCGGCAGTTACGGCGTCAAGCGTGGGATCAAGCAGACCGTGCTGGTAGCGCACCTCGCGCGGCGGCTTGGTCGTCCCGTGCGTTTGATCGAAGACCGGCTGGAGAATATGCGCGGTGGTGACGCGCATGGACCGGAGCGCATTTTTGACGTCGATGTGGCCTATAACGACGACGGCATCGTCAAGTCGATGAAGATCCGCGCGCTAGACAACGCCGGCGCTTATGCTGGACGGGCGCCGTTTCAGTTGGGCAAGCCGATTGGCGCCATCGTCGGCCCCTACAAGATCCAGAGCGTGCAGTACCGCGCGCAATCCGTGACCACCAACAAGGCCGTGCAGGAAGCCGTACGCGGCTTCGGCCAGGCGCCGACCAATTATGCGATCGAGACCGCGATCGACAAGGTTGCCGCCGCCGTCGGCCTCGAACGCATCGAGGTCCGCCGCCGCAATTTCATTCGCAAGGAAGAATTCCCCTACCTGATCCCGAGCGGCAGCACGTACGACAGCGGCGATTATCACACTGTCGTGGACAAGGTCTTCGCGCATATCGATTTCGCGGCGATGGAAAAAGAGCGCGACCGTCTTCGGGCGTCCGGCATGCTGGCCGGCATTGGCATCGCGGCCTGCCTGGAGCCCAGCGGCGGCAACTCGTCGTTCGAGCCGCTGCTGAACGAGAAGAACACCACCACCACCTGGATGGATTCCTGCCGTATCAACATCGACGGGCTCGGCTTCGTCACGGTGACCATCCACACCACGTCGTCGGGGCAGGGCCACGAGACCCTGGTGTCGACGGTGATCGGCGAAGTGCTGCAGATCGAGCCCGATCTGATCCGCGTGGTGCGGCCGGATTCGCTGGCAAGTCTGCCGTCGAACTCGCCGGTCGGCAGCCGGATGGCCATTATGCTCGGCGGCGCCGCATTCCACGCGGCGCAGAAGCTCAAGGCCAAGCTGACGCGCATCGCGGCGCATCAATTCGGCCTCGGCGAGGACAAGGTCGTGTATGCCGGTGGCGGCGTCACGGATCCCAGGAGCGGCAAACAGCTTGGCTGGCTGGAAATCGTCAATATCGGCCATCGCAATTATCATCTGTTGCCGGAGGGCATGGAGCCGGGCCTCGAAGTCACCCACGTCATGCAGGTGCCGACGGGCGACAAGCTGCCGGAGAACGGCCGGGTGCAGATGTATCCATGCCATTCGTTTGAATTTCACGTGGTGCTGATGGCAATCGATCCGGTGCTCGGCAAGCCGGAAATCCGGCGCTACGTGATCGGTCATGATTGCGGCACGGTCATCACCCCGCACATCGTCAAGGGGATGACGCTCGGCGGCATCGCGCACGGCTTGGGTGCGGCGCTGCTGGAGGAGTTCGTCTACGACGACGAGGGCCACCTGATCACCCAAAGCTTCATGGATTACCTGTTGCCCTCAGCGCATGAGGTGCCGGAGGTCGAGATCGTGCATCACTGCACGCCGTCGCCCCATACCGTGTTCGGTCAGAAGGGATCCGGCGAAAGCGGATATCTTGGCTCCCCCGCCGCGATCTCCAACGCGATCAACGATTGCGTCGCCTCGCTCGGCATTTCCTTTAACAAGCTTCCGATCCGTATTTCCGCCATTGGCGATGCCATCGCGGATGCGCAACAAGGCAAACCCCAAAAACAAGCGAAATGAACAACGAGCAAGCCACATGATCATCGACTGCCACGCCCATCTGGTCCCGCCGAGCCTGCTGGAGGCGATCCGCACCCAGGCCTCGAGCTTTCCGTCGATCCGCCTGATCGAGGATGGCGGCAGCCTCGGTTTTTCCTTTGCCGGGGGCAAACCGACCCGGCCGGTTTCGAAGCCGCTGAGTGACCTGCCGGCTCGCTTGAAATGGATGGATGAACAGAAAATCGAACGTCAGGTCGTCGGTGGCTGGCTCGACATGTTTGCCTATGAAGTGCCGGCGGAAGAAGGCGCGGCCTGGTCGCGGCTGATCAACACGCATCTGGCGCAAGCCGCGTCGCGTGAGCCGCGGTTCGTGCCGCTGGCGACGGTACCGCTTCAGGACGGTGCGCGCGCCGCGGAAGTGCTGCGCGAGGCGCACGCCGCCGGTTTCAAGGGCGCGATGATCGGAACCCAGCCCAAGGGCAAGGGCGGCGTGCTCGACGATGCCTCGCTCAAGCCGTTCTGGGAAGCTGCGAACGAACTCGGATCGGTGATTTTCATCCATCCGGTGTTCGAAAGCGGCGACGATCGCGTGCATGATTACGGCATGGCCAATGCAGTAGGGCGCATCACCGATACGCTGATCGCGATGTCGCGGCTGATTTATGCCGGCCACGTCACCCGCTATTCCCGACGTCAAGATCGTCGCAGGCATCGGCGGCGCCGCGCTGCCTTATGTCATCGGCCGGCTGCGCCGAAATTATTCGCTCGACAAGGACAAGCTCGGCGATCCCGATGCGGCGCTTGCCGCGATGTACTACGACACCATCGTTCAGGACCCGCGCGCGCTGCGCTATCTCGCCGACGTCGTCGGGGCCGACAGAATTATGATGGGCTCGGATATGCCGTTCCCGATCGGCGATCTCGCGCCGCTGAAAATCGTCGCCGAGACCCGTTTTTCGGACGCCGAGCGTTCCGCGATCAACGGCGGCCTTGCGCAACAATTGTTCGGCCTGTGAAGGGAGCTCTCCGATGAAGCTCGACATTGGCGGCGCCGAGACCATCCAGGCTCCGGTCGAAGCGCTCTGGAAGGCGCTCAACGATCCCGCGGTGCTGACGCGCTGCATCCCCGGCTGCAAGACCATGACCGAGATCGCGCCTGACGCCTACAAGGTGGAGATGCAGCTGCGCGTCGCCGCCGTCGGGGGCTCGTTCGAAGGAGAGATCGCGCTGTCGGACAAGGAGCCGCCGAAGGCCTGCAGCATCAAGGTTTCCGGCGCCGGTACGCTCGGCCACGGCAACGGCACTGCGCGCTTTGAAATCGCCCCGGAAGGATCCGGCATGTCACGCCTGACGTATCAAGGCGTCGGTGAGATCGGCGGCCTGGTCGCAGGCGTTGGCCAGAGGATATCAAGCAGCGTTTCCAAACATCTGGTCGGGCGTTTCTTTACGGCGCTTCGCAAGGAATTTGAGACGCCGGTCGAGGGGGCCGCGGAATAACAAAAACAATGCGACAATCGGGAGGACGGTTATGAGAAAAGTTATCGCCAGTCTTGCTTGCGCCACCGCGCTGCTTTCGGCGACGCCGTCAGTGGCCGAGCCGCTGGAGCCGCTTTCCATCGTCGTGTTTGGTCCGCCTTCGCTTGGTGCATTCCTGCCTCCGGTGATCAAGGCGCAGAAGCTGGATGAGAAGTACGGCCTGGCGATCAAATTCGAGGAACGCACGCCCGACGCCTACACCGCGCAATTCAATTCCGGAGAATTCCAGCTTGGCGGCAGTGCATCGCTGCTGACGGTCGGCCTCGCCGATACGCGCGGCGTCAAGGTGACGTATCTTTTCAATCTGTTCGATTTCTGGGGAACGGTGGTGACGTCACGGCCCGACGTCAAGACATTGAAGGATCTCGAAGGCAAGGATCTGGTCGCGGCCAAGGGCACCACCAATTACGTGATGTTCGACTGGTTCGCTCGCCAGCTCGGCGCCGATACCGCAAAATTCTCCGTCGTCAACACCGCGACCCCGGGCTTGATCGGCTATGCGCTCGCCGATCGTGCAGCAGCCGTGCAGCTCTGGGAGCCGGCCTATACGACGCTGCTGTCGAAGAAAAGCGAGATACGGACGATCGACATCGGGATCGCCGATAGCTGGAAGAAATTCACCGGCAGCCATAACCTTCCCTACCTCGGTGTGGCCGCCCACGTCGATTGGGCCGCAAAGCACCAGGAGCTGATCCCCAAGCTTTACGCGGCCTATAAGGAAGCCGCCGAGTGGGTGGCAGCTCACCCCGACGAGGCGTCGAAACTGATCTCACCCAAGGGATCGCCGGACGATCAGAAGGCGATCGCGAAATCTGGTTCGTGCCAATGACCGGCTCGGCCTGAACGTGAAGTGGGCTTCCGACGTTCGAAAGGAGATCAATTCGGTCTACGCCGCCGGAAAATCGATTTCCTTCCTTCCGTCGGAGCCGGCAGCCTCCACGATCTATCAAGGGCCCACGAAATGAGTGAAACCGCATCTCAATCCGGACCCTCGAAGCTGACGATCGGGCTGTTCGGGACAGCGAAGCGGCTGGCGTTGTCGATCCTGCCTTTCGTCGTTGTGATCCTGTTGTGGCAATTCGCGTCGCTGTTTTTCCCGCGCTTTCTGTTTCCGTCGCTGGTTGACGTGTTCTGGCGCTGCCTTGAAATCTTCTCGACCGGGTCGATGTTCGCCGACGTGCTGGCGACTGTTCTGCGCATTCTGGCAGGGCTTGCCGGTGCCTTCATTGTCGGTGGCTTGCTGGCGCTACTGATGGTGCGTTCGCGCGCCGTTGATCAATTCCTTTCGCCGATCCTGTCGCTGTTCCAGGGCATTCCCGCGCTGTCCTGGGTGGTATTCGCCATCATCTGGTTTCATGGCGTCGAATTTCGCATTTTCTTCATCATGGTGATGACGACGTTGCCCGCGTTTACGTTCCAGGTGCTCAGCGCCCTGCGCGCGATGTCCAAAGACCTGATGGAGATGGTCTTCAGCTTCCGGCCGACCCGAATGAAACTGTTTCGAGTGATGATTGCGCCGGCGATCCTGCCGGACATCCTCACTGCATGGAAAGTCAACCTCGGTAACGCCTCGCGCGTGGTCGTCGTCGCTGAATTGGTCGGCGCCACCGGCGGCGTAGGCTATGAGTTGCTGCAACAACAGCAGCTGTTCGACATGGCCGGCGCGCTGGCCTGGACGCTGCAACTGGTGTTTTTCGTGCTGATCGTGCAGGGCGCATTAACGCTGATCGAAAACACCGCGTTTCGATACCGCGCGGTCTCGGAGCGCGCGATATGAGAGATACGGTGAACGGCGCGGCCATTCATCTCGACCGCGTATCCAAGGTGTTCGGCAAGCCGGGCACCGACGCGTCGTACCGGGCGGTGGACGACCTCAATCTGGACGTGCGCCCGGGGCAGATGCTGGCGATCCTCGGCAAGACCGGGTGTGGCAAGTCGACGATCTTCAACATGATCGCGGGGTTGACCGAGCCGACCAGCGGGACCGTGCGCGTCGGCGGCCGCGATCCTTTCGCGGATTTTGATTTGTTCCGTGGCAGTATGGCGATCGTGTTCCAGAGCGACCGGTTGCTGCCGTGGCGCACCGCCATCCAGAACGTCGAACTCGGGCTGGAGATGCTGGATGTGCCCGCGGCGGAGCGGCGGACCGCAGCCCAGCAATGGCTGACCAAGCTCGGCCTTGGCGGTCATGAGCATGACTATCCGCACGCGTTGTCCGGCGGCATGCGGCAGCGCGTCTCCATTGCGCGCGCTTTCGCGACCAATGCCAATATTCTGCTGTGTGACGAGCCGTTCTCCGCGCTCGATGAATCGACGGCTGCAAGACTGCGCGCCGAATTTGCCCGGCTGGTGAAGGAAAACGGCAAGACCGCCGTGTTCATCACCCATTCCATCAGCGAGGCGCTGGAGATAGGTGACCGGATCGTGGTGCTGAAGCGTCCGGCGATGATCGCATACGACGTCAGTTTCGATGCCGACACTAGTCGGGAAGAACGGGAAGTCATTCGAAGCCGGATCGGTGACGTGCTGGCGGCGTGATCTCTGCGCGCCGATTCCTGCTGGATTATCTCGTTCGCGCGAATCCCGCCGTGGTCGCCGCCTATGTCGGGCTCTTGCAGCACGAGGCGATCACTTCGACCGGAGATGTTGCTCGTGCCGAAAAACCGCCGTGTAGCGGACGCGTTTGCAAAAATCGATCCATCGTTTTTCATAGCTGACAGGCTTGCGGGGAAGGTACACGCGGTCGGGAATCGGGCATTAGAAGCCGCTTAAACGACAATATGAAAAGGGTAAGAATTCGATGACGGATGCGGGCAGTAACTCGCGGGACAGACAGCCTCCTGCGTCGACTGCGAGCAGGCATTCCCGCACCATCACGCGTCGAAGCTTGCTGGCCAGCGCGGCACTCCTGGTCACAACCGCCGGCGCTCGCGCCCGCGTGGTGACCAAGGTTCTGCCGTGGGATCCCAACGAAGCCTATCCCGTCGTGCCGGTCGGACCGGGCGGCTATCTCTTCTTCACCCCTGAAGAGGCCGCGATCGTCGATGCCATTGTCGATCGGTTGATCCCGACCGACGAACTCGGTCCCGGCGCCAAGGATTCAGGCGTGACCACCTTTATCGACCGGCAGTTGACCGGCCCGTATGGCGGACACGACTGGCTTTACATGCAGGGTCCATTCGCTTCGGCGCCGTTGCCGTCGCAAGGGTTGCAGTCACCGTTGACGCCGCGGCAGCAATATCGCCAGGGGCTTGCGGCGCTGGAAGCGTACTGCGCAACGAGCTTTGGCGGTCGCGGTTTCGTTCACCTGACCATCGACGAGCAGGAGAAGTTGCTGACAAGCATGGAGAAGGGCGAAGTGAAACTGCCGAATTTCGGGGCCAAGATGCTGTTCTCCGCTATCCACGCCAACACGCTGGAGGGCTACTTCGCCGATCCGATCTATGGCGGCAATCGCGACATGGCGGGCTGGAAGCTGATCGGCTTTCCCGGCGCGCGCTATGACTACCGCGACGTGATGGAAAAGCCGAACCAGGCCTACCTGTTGCCGCCGGTCGGCATGCAGGGACGTCCGGCGTGGGGATCGCGCTGATGGCCCGCCGTCTGCCCCGCAAGGATGTCGTGATCGTCGGTCTCGGCTGGACCGGATCGATCCTGGCCTACGAACTCTCCCGCACCGGTTTGGAGGTCGTCGCGATCGAGCGCGGTCCGTGGCGCGATACCGCAACGGACTTCAACATCGGCACCGCGCCGGATGAATTGCGCTACGGCGTGCGTCACGACGTTTTCCTGCGTCCCAGGCAGGAAACGCTCACCATGCGCAACAACCCCTCGCAGACGGCGTTGCCCATCCGCAAATGGGGCAGTTTTCTGCCGGGCAATGGCGTCGGCGGCGCGGGCGTGCACTGGAACGGTCAGACCTGGCGCTTTCTGCCCAACGACTTTCGCATTCGCAGCCACATGACCGAGCGCTACGGCGAAGCGATTTTTCCTGAAGGCAATCACATTCAGGACTGGCCGGTCAGTTACGAAGAACTCGAACCCTATTACGACAAGTTCGAGTATCTGGCGGGCATCTCCGGCAAGGCCGGCAACATCAAGGGGCAGATCCAGCCGGGAGGCAATCCGTTCGAAGGCGCGCGCGACCGGGACTATCCGACGCCGCCGATGAAACAGGGCTACGCCCAGGAATTGTTCACCAAGGCGGCATCCGGACTCGGCCTGCATCCTTTCCCGCGTCCATCCGCCAACATCTCCGCCGCCTACACCAATCCCTATGGCTGCAGCATGGCGCCGTGCACCTATTGCGGCTTCTGCGAACGCTTCGGCTGCTCCAACTATTCCAAGGCATCGCCGCAAACCTGCGTGCTGCCCGCGCTGGTTCGCCAGCCGACCTTCGAGGCGCGTACCGACAGCGAAGTGACGAAGGTGAACCTGTCCGCCGATGGCAAGACCGCCACGGGCGTCACCTATGTCGATCTCAACGGCGAGGAATGGGAACAGCCCGCCGATCTCGTGCTGGTGTGCGCTTACGGTCTCTTCAACGTGCGCCTGCTGCTGCTGTCGGGTATCGGCAAACCCTACGATCCGGCGCGGGACGAAGGCGTCGTCGGCCGCAACTACGCCTACCAGACCGGCTCCGGTTCAACCGCGTTTTTCGAGGACGCCAAGTTCAATCCGTTCGCGGCCGCAGGCTCGCTCGGCGTCGCGGCCGACGATTATAACAGCGACAATTTCGATCACGGCCCGCATGGCTTCGTCGGCGGCGCGTCCATCACCTGCGCCTATACCA
The DNA here is from genome assembly GCA_963843235.1 of uncultured Alphaproteobacteria bacterium. Classification (GTDB taxonomy): domain Bacteria; phylum Pseudomonadota; class Alphaproteobacteria; order Rhizobiales; family Xanthobacteraceae; genus Bradyrhizobium. The sequence goes on along the minus strand of CAWJJV010000030.1, from coordinate 978,971 downwards.
ACGGGCGGCCGATTCAGTATCATCCGACGCCGCGCGGCACGCCGACATGGGGCAGCCAATGGAAGAAGGCGGTGCGCGAGACCTATCAGCGCGTCACCAACGTCGGCGCGCAGGGCAGCGTCATGAGCTATCGCAATAACTATCTCGATCTCGATCCGACCTACAAGGATCCGCTCGGCCGCCCGTTGATGCGCATGACGTTCGATTATCAGGACAACGAGCGCAAGATGGCCAACTGGATGGCGGAGCGTTGCGATGAAATCGCCAAGGCGATGGGCGCCAAGCATACGCAATTGAATCGTCTCGTCGGCCCGTGGTCGGTGGTGCCCTATCAGACGACGCACAACACCGGCGGCGCCGTTTTCGGCAACGATCCGAAGACGAGCGTCTTGAACCGCTACCTTCAGTCCTGGGATGTGTCGAACGTGTTCGTGATGGGTGCTTCGGCGTTTCCGCAGAACGCCGGCTACAATCCGACCGGCACGGTCGGTGCGCTGACCTATTGGTCGCTCGATGCGATCCAGCGCTATCTGAAATCCCCCGGGCCGCTGGTGCAACTATGAGATCGCGAGCCAACAACTCGTCAGTCCTCGCCACCATGGCAAGGAAATGGCGATACGCGATATTGCTGATCGCGCTGGTCGCAGCCGATCATGCGATGGCGGACCCTGACAACTATGCCAGTGTCATGCGTGGCCGGGCGTTGGCGATTGCCGGCGATTGCGCGGCGTGTCACACGGCTCCCGGCGGAACGCCGTTCGCCGGCGGCCTGGCGTTGGCGACGCCGTTCGGCGCGATCATGACGCCGAACATTACGCCGGACGAAGCGACCGGTATCGGCCGCTGGTCTAAAGAAGATTTCGCGCGCGCGATGCGGGAGGGTAGAGGGCGAAATGGCGCATACCTCTATCCGGCTTTCCCTTATCCCTATTTTACCAAAGTGACGCGTCAGGACACCGATGCGATCTACGATTATCTCCAGACGCTCACGCCGGTCTCGAAGGTCGTTAACCGCGACACACTTCCGTTTCCGTTCAACATCCGTGCCGCGATGACGGGATGGAACGCGCTGTTCTTCAAATCGGGCACGTTCGTGCCCGATCCGACGCGCTCCGAGGAATTCAATCGCGGCGCCTATCTCGTGGAGGGGCTCGGCCATTGCGGCGCCTGCCATACGCCGCTGAATGCGTTCGGGGCGAACAAGGCCGGCCAATTCCTGCAAGGCAATCGGATCGACGACTGGACGGCGCCGAATATCACCAACGATCCCCAGGCGGGCCTGGGTAAATGGTCGGTTGAAGAGATCGTCACAATACCTCAAGACAGGTCAGACGCAGACCATGATCGCCAGCGGTCCGATGAAGGAGGTCGTTGAAAATTCGACCTCGAAAATGCCCGATGCCGATCTGAAGGCGATCGCGGTTTATCTGAAGGACCGCGGCGCCGCGGGCACCGAGCCGCCGGCGCCGGTTGCGGCGTCCGATCCCCGCATGCAGGTCGGCGAAGCCATCTTTGTCGATACTTGTTCCGCCTGCCATACCCGCACTGGCGCCGGTATCGAGCACATGTTTCCTCGGCTTGCCGGTGCTGCCATCGTCAAGCAGGACGATCCAACGACCTTGGTGCGCGTCATCCTGACGGGCGTCAGGGGCGCGGGCACCGACACGTCGCCGACATCGCCCGCGATGCCGTCTTTCGGCTATCGCCTCGACGACAACCAGGTGGCGGCGGTCGTCACCTATATTCGCAACAGTTGGGGCAACACCGCCTCCGCGGTCGATGCCGACACCGTCAAAGCCTTGCGCAGTCGCGTATCGAGTCCGGTCGAGCGTTCCGCCTCGCAGTAGCGCCGCCGTGCCGGGCTATTATCCGTCGTATTGCTCCGGCCCCATCGCCCACAGCCATTGGTCGTGACCGTTGGCGAAATTCTGGTTGGTCTGTCCCGGATTGCGGTTGATCAGCGGCCGCAGATACATCGGGTGCGTGGCGCTGCGCACCTCGTGCTCGACGGTGAACAGGTGCTTGCCGCTGGCGAGATCGACGATGTCGCGAAAGCGGTATTGGTATTGATTGTCCTCGCTGTAGATCAGGCTGCGCTGCGCCAGCTTGCGATAGGGGCCCGAGAAGTCCGTGATGTACATCTGCACATGGTGGCCGTCATATTCCGGCTGCGGCCGGTCGGTCTCGCGAAATTGCAGATATTGGTCCTTGCCCATCTGCACGCGCGCCAGCCTGCCGTCGCCGTTCTTTAATTCGGCGGGCATTCCCATGATCTGCGGATAAAACGCGCAGATGCCCGGCGCGGTGCCGATGGGGACCTCGAATTCGACATAGGGGATACCGAGGGTGATGCGCCCGAAGCGTGCCGCGTCCGGCTCATAGCAGCGCACGCGGTTGCCCCAGGGGCACGTCGCCTCGACGTAGTCGTTATTTTCCGTAAAGGAGAACGCCGTGCCGGCGAGCTTGCCGGCGACCGACGCGAGCCGGCCGAGCAGTGCTTCGCGTCCGGCGATCACGATTCCGGTGTGGCCGCGCAACACCTGCGGCTCGCCGCTCGGCAGGTGAAACTGGTTTCTGCCGACGTTGATCCACATGTTGCTGTCGGAAACCATCAAATAGGGATCGCGGGTCAGCCCCAGCCCCGCGACATAAAACAAGGCAGCCAGACGTTGGTCGGGTACCTGTACGTTGACGTGTTCGAAATGGATCGAGTTGCCGAGATCTTCGGCGGCGCGGTCGAATTGTTGCTGCATGGATGCGGTCCCGGCTGCGGAGTACGGCACCATAATGCAGCGCGACATACCAATCGTCATCATTTTCTTTATGAAGCGTTGCATCTGTAGCGCTTGACTCAAAGCCTGCGCTGCTCAGTAATGCCGCCCGCCACAAGAACAAAAACTCCGGGAGGAGACGACGATGGCAAACATCGGCCGGCGCGGCTTTGTGAAGGGCGCGACGCTGAGCGCGCTGGCATTTACGGTAGGCGGCGCTGAAATCATCATGACGGCCGCGGAGGCCCGGGCGCGCGGCGTTCCGTTTCGGCTGCTCGATGCGCATCAGGGCGAAACTCTCGAGGCGCTCGGCGAGACGCTGGTGCCTCAGGCGCGCGAGTCCGGGATAGCTCACTTCATCGATCAGCAGATTTCAGTGCCGGCGCAGGAATGTCTTCTGCAGGCCCGCATCTTCAACGTCCGCCCGCCCTTCGCGGACCTCTATCGCAGCACCATCACGACCGTGGACACCGGAAGCCGCAAGGTTTTCGGCCGGGACTTTGCGCAGTTGCCGGCGGCCGACCAGCGGGAGTTCGTCAACCTGATGCGGCAAAACAAGGTTGAAGGCTGGGCCGGGCGGCCGGCCGCGATGGTTTATGCCGTGCTTCGCGCCGATGCCGTCGATGTCGTCTACGGCACGATGGAAGGCTACGAAGCGCTGGGCATCCCCTATATGCCGCACATTCCGCCGGAAAAGAGGTGGTGAGATGACGAACGAGAAAGTAGACGTCGTCATCGTCGGTGCAGGCGCCTCCGGCTCCGTCTATGCATCGGTGCTGGCGAAAGCGGGCAAGAAGGTGGTCTTGCTGGAGACCGGCCCGGACTGGGATCTCTCCGATCTCATCAGTTCCGAAATATGGGGTCGTCGCATCAAGCCGGCCGGCGCGCCAATCCTGCTCGAGGGCAAGAATCCAATGGGCTACGCTGCCCAGGCCGGGTGGGGTGTCGGCGGCGCCGCGCTGCACTATTATGCCAACTTTCCGCGGCTGCTGCCGACCGATTTCCGGGTCAAGAGCGAGTACAACCGGGCCCACGACTGGCCGATCGCCTATGAGGATGTCGCGCCGTTCTACGACAAGGTCGCGCGCGAGATCGGGGTCTCCGGCGATGCCAAAGCCGAAGAACAATGGCGGCCGGCCGGCGAAGCGTACCCGATGCCGCCGATGAAGACGTTCCGCAACGGCGAAATCTGGTTGAAAGGTTTTGAGGCGGCCGGCATCCCGATGGTGCCGGCGCCGGTCGGCATGAACTCGGTGGAATTCAAAGGACGTCCCGCCTGCCTGTACGACGGCTGGTGTCACGTCGGCTGTCCGATCGGCGCGCTGGCCAATCCGCAGATCACCTATTTGGGGGATGCGCGCAAGGCCGGCGCCGAAGTCCGCGCCTTCTCCACCGTGACGCGCGTCCTCACCAATCAAGCCGGCACCCGCGCGATTGGCGTCGAATATTACGACGACAAGCAGCAAAAGCAGACCCAGGAAGCCGAGGTCGTGCTGCTCGCCGCTTGGTCGGCGCAGAACCCGCGGCTGCTGCTTAATTCGGCGACCGACAAGCACGCCAGGGGCCTCGGCAACGCCAGCGGCCTGGTCGGCCGGTTTATGATGACGCACCACGTCGCGTCGACATGGGGCATGTTCGACGAGGAGATCAAAAACCACCTGGGCACCATTGCCGTGCAGTACATGTCCTACGCGCGCTACCCGAAGACGAGCCATCCTGGCGCGTTCGGCAGCTCGTTCATCGCCGCGGGGTTTGCGTTGAAGACCACGGATCTGGCGAATTCGCGCCCCGATTTGTTCGGGCCGGAACTGGCGGATTACATGAAGCGGGCGGCGCGCGGGCTCGCAGGGTTCAAGGCCTTCGGCGAGGATCAGCCGAATATGGAAAATCGCGTCGAATTGACCAGCGAAAAGGACGAGTTCGGCATGCCACTCGGCAAGCTGATCCACAGCTACGACCAGGATGCGCTGGCGCTTTGGAACGCCAATCTCGAGGAAGGGTTGAAAGTCGCCAAGGCCAGCGGTGCCAAGGAAGCGTGGTCGTCCCGAGGCGCAATCGCGACCAGCCATCTGATGGGCGGAACCATCATGGGCACCAGCGCGGCCAACTCGGTCGTCGACAGCTATGGCCAGAGCCACGAGATTCCGAACCTCTGGGTCGCGGGGCCCAGCATCTTCCCCACCTGCGGCGCATCGAACCCGACGTTCACGATCTTTGCGCTGTCACAACGCGGTGCAGAGCGGATGGCGTCGCAGTGGGCGACCCTGACCCACTAGATGCGATCCTGATCTGGCACTCCAGCCGTCACAATCGCGTGGCGCGACGCAGCGCGACCCTGCCTTGCACGCGGCCGGCTGCTGTAGGATTTGCCAGCAAAACATTGTTTAAGAGCAGGCACGAACGAATCAACCCAACCATAAAAGGGGAAGCCATGAGCGAAGAAACTCTGTTTGAAAAAGGGCTGAAGGTCCGCAAGGAAGTGCTGGGCGAGGACTACGTCAACAAGTCGATCGCCGGCGCCGACGAGTTCACGCGCACGATGGCGGAATGGTCGACCGAGTTCTGCTGGGGTGCATTGTGGACGCGGCCCGGCGTCGACCGCCGCACCCGCAGCATCGTCAATCTCGCGATGATCAGCGTGCTCAACCGGCCGCACGAGTTGAAGCTGCACGTCAAGGCCGCACTGAAAAACGGGCTGACCAAGGACGAGATCAAGGAAATCTTCCTTCAAGTCGCGGTCTATGCCGGCGTTCCCGCGGGGATCGACAGCTTCCGCATCGCACGCGAGGCTTTCAAGGAAATCGAGAACGGCTAAAGCATGATCCGGAAAAGTGGACATCGCTTTTCCCTCGCGACAAACGCGGAGCGTTTGCGCGGAGATCATGCTCAAATAGGAACTCGGAAATCGCGTTCGACCGGAACCATCGGTTGATGGCGTTCCGGTCGCGGCGGCGACGCGACGGCGGCGAATTCCGCGACACGGCTAGCTGATTTCCTTGCGCACCATCGCCGCCGCGTCGCTCATCGCCTTGAGCTTGCCGTAGGCAACGTGGCGCGGCATGTATTTCATGCCGCAGTCCGGCGCCGGGATCAGCCGCTCCGCCGAGACGTATTTGAGACCATGGCGGATCCGATCGGCGATCACGGCCGCCGTCTCGACCTCGGGATTGCCGAGATCGATCACGCCGAGCAGAATTTTCTTGGACGACAAATCCGTGAGCACGCCGAGATCGAGCTTGGGCTGCGCGGCCTCGATCGAGATTTGCTCGGCGATGGAATCGTCGAGCTCGGCGAGAAAAGAATACCCTGACGGTTTGGTGTCGCCGGGCACGACTGCGGCGTAGCCGAAGCAGATATGAACAACGGTCGGCACTGTGATGCCCTGCAGCGCGCGATTGATCGCCTTCACGGCGTAGCGCTTGGCGGCGGCCGGGTCGTTGCGTACCCACGGCTCGTCAAGCTGGATCACGTCGGCGCCGGCCTGTTGCAACGCCAGCGCCTCGGCGTTGACCGCCGCCGCGAACGCCATCGCGAGCGCTTCGTCGTCGCTGTAGAATTCGTTCTTGGCCTGCTGGCTCATCGTGAACGGGCCGGGCAGGGTCATCTTTGCCGCGCGATCGGTGTTGCGGCGAAGGAACTCCATGTCCCGCAATTCCACAGGGCCGTTGCGGCGGATCTCTCCTACCACGCGAGGGACCGGGGTCGCGTGACCCGACCGCGAGGTGATGATAGCCGGGTTGTCGGTATCGATGCCTTCCAGCGCCGTTGCGAAACGGTTGGAGTAGCTCTCGCGCCGGATCTCGCCATCGGTCACGATGTCAATTCCGGCGCGCTCCATGTCGCGGATGGCGACGACCGTCGCATCGTCCTGCGCCTGCTCAAGGTAGGGTTCGGGAATCCGCCACATCTGCGCCATGCGGGTCCGTGGCACGGACTTCGACAGCATCGCGCGATCCACCAGCCAATCGGGCTGTGGGTAACTGCCGACGACCGTCGTCGGCAACAGGTGTTTCGGTAACGCCAATGCTTCAACTCCCGGGCAGGGCTGATTGTTCTTGTGCTGCATGTATAGATTATGTCGCGCAAGTGTAAACGCCATCAAAGGCGATGCGCTCCCTGGCCCCGATCGAGAAGCCGTGGGCGGACCGGATGATCGGAAGGATTGTGTCGGCGACGAGCGGGCGGCCTTGGTCGGACGCACGGTTTGGCTTTACCACGCAAGCCGGATGAAATGCCGAATGATCCCGTTGACGCTGGCATGGTGGCGATGCGTGTGTGGTCTCAAGTCGGTCCGTTGATCGAGAGGCGATCGGCCCGGCCCGATCGCCTCAAACTGTGCCTTCTGCTCGTCGGTCAGCTTGCCGTAGAAGTCGTCCAAGGCGGCACGCACCGTCTTCACCGCTTGCAGCATGGTGTCGAGCCGTTGGCCGGTGGCTTCGAGCCGCGCCGGCGGCGTGATGGCTTCGTTCGCCTGGCATGAATTTTTGAGCAGGTCTGCCGCCTTCGCGCTGGCGTCCTGCAGCGCCGTGAGACTGGCGCGCTGCGCCTCGGTCGGATGAAGCTTGGCCTCGATCGCGGCGGCCGGCCAATCCATCACGCCGGGTTGCGCGGCCCCGCAACTCTGGACCGGTGAACCATTGCTGTTTGACGCGGCCTTGCGGCGGCGCTGATCCTGGCCGAGCGCGTTTAGCCGGGCTTTCTGTTCGTCGTTCAACAGATCGTAGAGTTTTTGCAGCGGCGGTCGAACCGTTCCGACTGCCGATATCATCGCCTCGATCCGCTGCTGCATGGCGGCGAGGCGGGCGGGCGCGGTCAACGCCACCTGCGTCGGGCACGCGGCCTTGATATCCTGCGCGGCTTTCACCGAGGCATTGGCGAGATCGTCGAGGGCGGCGCGTTGCGCATCGGTCGGTTGAATGGCTTGCTGAATTTGATCGATCGGCAAGCCCGCGATGTCGCGGCTGTCCTCGCCGCACATCTGCACCAACTGTTCGGGCGCCGGAGCAGCCGTACCCGGCGCCGGTCCCGCACTGGACCGACTGCTGCCGGCACTTTGCGGCAGATAGCCCGCGAGCGCGTCATATCCGTAAGGCGTGAACAACCCGGCATAGATGTCGTTGTAGCCGTAATCCCAGAAGCCCGGATCGTCGCCATAGCCCCACATCGTGTAGTCATAGATGTCGTAATAGGCGAACGGCCAAAACAGCGGGCCGACCCAACCATACCCGCCATTGCGGTGCCGCCACCATCCGTGTCGGCCGCGGCCGTCATGCCATCCCGCCGTGGCCGCGGTTGCGGTGATCAGCGCGCGAGCGTTCGCATTTCGCAGTGCGGTCCGGTTGCGCAGCGCGCCGGCGACGGAGCGAGAGTTCAGCACGTTCCGTACCGCGAGTGACCTCGCGCTGTTGCCCGGATTGCGAGCAAATGCTGCATTTCGGTTCCGGCCGAATGCGATGCTTCGTGCGGCGCTTCGATTTTGGCCCAACGTTGCGCGGCGGCCGACAGCTCCGGTTCGGGATGCTCCGAACAGCAAATGAGCGTTGGGCGTGGAAACTCGGCCTTGTCGCAAACCGGGACATCGACGGTCTGGCGCCGCTAAAACGCGATCCGCCGCTGATGCGGGCACCCCCGCCGAAACGCGGTCCGCCGCCGACGCGAGCTCCGCCGAAATGGCCGCCGCCGCCAAAGTGGCCGCCACCGCCCATGGCGTGCGGTGCTCCACCGCCATGGCCGCCCACCGCCATGTCCTCCACCGCCTCGAGGCCCAGCATATGCAGCGCCCGCGAGAACGGCCATCATCACTACAGCGAAGAGGACTTTAAACTTTGCCATGGCACTCTCAGGCGACATCGCAGTGAGCCGCCAGAGCAGCTCAGGAACAGTGTTCACATTAACAACGCCCGCCGGATGGTGGAGTTCCCCGACACTCGCCGCTCGAGACGGTGCTGCCAGCGATCGGACGACGCCGCGATTGAATTTGCACGCGCTGAAAAATTCGGTGCGGCACGGCAGCGCAGCAGGCGCCTTACCGGTGGGTCGTCTTACGGGTGTCGTCGAATAGGTCTTTATCGATGCGATCGTCCGGTTCCTGAGTCTGCAGCAAGACTCTTGCGCCGAAGAATCGTAATGACACGGTCTCGATATTAGCTTTTACTAATTTGGGGCAGGCAGGTTGGAGGCGAGAGATGAAAGACCTCGTTCGCTACCGAGCGATGGAGTTGCTGTGCCGCCAGAGCGCGGTATTTCGTCCCCTCGAAAGCTGGCGATTACTCGCCGAAGCCGAGATGTGGCATCATAAAGCGCAGGAAGAAATCGCTTCTCGTTTCCTGGAGTGCAACGGCTCCCTGCAGGCCGGTACACCGATTGAAACCGCCTCTGTCTCCAATGAACGCGATAGTGATCGACGGCTGGCGGGTTAAGTCCTGAGAAATTTGTACAGTTGCTGACCTCGATCGCGCGGTGGACAAAGGGCAGAACCCGACTCGGGACGCCGGCTCCCAAGGGAGGCGGTAGCTAAATAGACCGTCAGCCAACCCTTAAGCTCGCTGCAGCCCGGCCGCGTTGGCCGGGACCCGCCGCCTTCTCTGTCAAGATGTGGAAGCAACCGGCGCCGCAACCGCGACGGCCGGTTGTCGTCAAGCCGTGCGGTTTCCGGGTTCCGGCATGCCCGGCGGACGTTGGGTCATGGCCGGGATCAACCGGCCAATTCCGAATAAGGCGTTGCCGGCACCTGGGCCTCGATCGCCTTTTCCTCGGCAATCAGTTTCGGCTTGCGCAGCCAGACATAGATCTGGGCCACGATCAGCACGACACAGATCAGCAGAAAGAACGCGCTGATCGGGCGGTCGATGAAGGTGGTCAGGTCGCCCCGCGAGATCAACAGGCTGCGGCGGAAGTTTTCCTCGAAGCGCGGGCCAAGCACGAACCCGAGCAGGATGGGAGCAGGGTGGAAATCGAGCCGCAGCAGGATATAGCCGACCAAGCCGATGAACAGGGTCTCGCCGACCTGGAACATGTCGTTGTTGGCGGCATAGACCCCGATGCAGACGAAGAACATCGCGCTCGGATAGAGGTACCGGTACGGAATGCTGAGCAGTTTCACCCACAGACCGATCATCGGCACGTTGAGAATGACCAGCAGGATGTTGCCGATCCAGAAGCTTGCGATCAGACCCCAGAAGATATCGGCGTGCTGGGTGATCAACTGCGGGCCTGGAACGATGCCGTGAATGATGAGTGCGCCCAGCAGCAACGCCATGACGGTGTCGCCGGGAATACCCAGGCTCATGGTTGGAATGAAGTCACCCTGCACCGAGGAGTGCGTTGAAGCCTCAGGACACGCGACGCCTTCGATCGCGCCGTGGCCGAAACGCTCCGGGGTCTTCGATATCTTCTTCTCGGTGGCGTAGGAAACGAACGAGGCAATCGTCGGTCCGGTACCGGGAATCAGCGCACAGAGGCTGCCCAGCAGGGTGCCTCGGATCATCGGCCAGAACGATTTCTTGAGGTCTGCCTTCGACGGGAACATGTCGGAGATGCCGACCTTGGCGTATTTCATGTCGACGGTTTCGGTGTTGTTGATGCTGTTCATGAATTCGGCGACGCCGAACATTCCGAGCGCCAGCGCGATGATTTCGACGCCGTCGAACAACTCCGTGATGCCGAAGGTGAAGCGGGGCTGGCCGGTCTCGATGTCGGATCCGACGATGCCGACCAGCAGGCCGAGAACTGTCATCGCGATGCCCTTGAGCGGCGATCCCTTGGCCAGCGTCGAGCCTGCGAGCAATCCCACCAGCATCAGCGAGCACACCTCGGCCGGGCCGAATTCGAGCGCCATCTTGACCAGGAACGGGGCCAGGAAAATCATCTCGGTGATGCCGAACGATGCGCCGACGAACGCCGCGATAATGGTGATGCCGAGCGCGGTTCCGCCCTTGCCCTGCTTGGTCAGCGGAAACCCGTCCAGACACGTCACCGCGTGAGGTGGATGACACGGCAAATTCAGCAGAATCGAGCAGATGGCTCCGCCGTATTGGGCGCCGTAATAGACGCCGGAAAGCATCAGGATCGCCGGCACCGGCTGCATCCCGAAGGTCAGCGGGAGCAGAATCGAGATGGTGGCGACCGGCCCCATTCCCGGCAGCACGCCGACGAGATTGCCGACCAGCACGCCAAGGAAGCAGTACATCAGATTGTGCGGCTCGAGCGCTACGCCAAAACCGTACCAAAGATCCGTCAGTGCTGTTGAGATCACAGGTTGACCCCGCGCAGTAGCGGGAACGGAATGCTCAGCAGGTAGTGGAAGAGCAGGACCCCGAACACGGTGACACCGAGCGCCAGGACGGCCGACGATTTATAGGTGGCCGTTTTATCTCCGAGCGCGCAGACGAAGACGCAGGCGAACACCGCCGGGATCATGCCGCCGTATTGCCCCAGGATAATGAACAGGACCGGGCCGCCGAGAATACAAAGCCAGCCGAACCATTGCGGGTTATCGGGCAGGAATTTTGCGTCATCGGGCTCGGATGAGGCCAGCGCGGTGCCGGCGATCAGGACGCCGAGAAACGCCAGGACGATACCCAGCATGACCGGCATGAATCCGGGGCCCATTCTGGCGAGACTGCCGAACTTGTAGCCGGAGCCAATGACCGCGGCGCCGACGCCGAGCAGCAGCATCAGGCCGCCGGCGTAGTAGTCGCGCTTAAGTTTAAATCTCTCCTGCAACGGCGTATCTCCGGTATGATTTTTTTCGGACCCTACCTGTAGTGATCGGGCCTGTCGAGATTGACCGTATGCTGCCTTGCCTCATGGGACGCCGTATGACGTCCGCAATTAGTTGCACGGATTTTCAATATTGTGAGTTGCTGTGGCTTTGGAGTGATATTTCAAGTTGTTAGGGGGTTAGCGAGCGAACCGGACTCTGGCTGGAGCTTGCGAAGTGCGAGGAAGTCGCGTCGTGCGTGGCCGCGCGGATTTCCCCGTCGTACGTCGTCGGGGAATTGGCGGTCGTACCAAGGCTGGAAGTGACGGGAGTTTCTGCGCCGAGTTCAAATAGAGTGCGTCGCGGCGTCATTTTCAGATCGCTTGCGCGATGGCGCGTTGTGCGCCATTGAGGCACCGGGGAACGCGGTGCGACGCGGGTGGGCAGAACTGAAAAGCCGCCATTGGCGATTTTTGGCAATTCGCTGGCTTCAGGAGCGCTCCGTTCACGTCCGTCAGACGTTTGACGCAAGCGTTCACGTTGGATTCACGCTGACAGCGGCAATCTCCGATCCGGCTGTAGTCTGCCATGGACCATCGCGAAGCATCGGGGCTCACATGACGGCGGTAATTTACAACTTCGATCGTTCGCAGGAGAGCGGCCCAACCGACGAAGCAGAGCGGCTTTTCTCTGCGTTGGAACGCTACACCAGCGCGGAATTGCTTGAGCTGCTGTATGTCGGCGAGGAACCCGGCTTTTTCGAACTGATGCGCGGAATGTTTGCGCTTTCCGACGATAACCGGTTGATCCTGCAGAACTTCCTTGCGTCCTTGTCCTCCCAGCGCGTGACGGTGGCGATCGACCGGGAGGGCAGGTGCATTCTTGCTCCCGAGACCCCTCGCTCCTGAGCCTCTTTTCCCTGCGACATTGTTGCAAATCGTAGCATCCCCTTAAGGATTGCTTATCCCTGCCCCCGTTGCCTATAGTTGTGACTAGTTTTTCCGGCAACGAGAGGTATGGAGGACAGCTGATGTTGGCTAGGACGCCCGACCCGCTCGACGTGATGGTGGGAGCCAAGATTCGGATCTTCCGTACCCACCGGGGAATGAGCCAGACCGACCTCGCCGAGAAGATCGGGGTCGCGTTTCAGCAAGTACAAAAATACGAGAAGGGAACCAATCGGGTAGGCGCCAGCCGTTTGTCGCGTATCGCGGCCGTGCTGGGGGTCTCGATCGGTGAGCTGTTCGAGTCGTCCGAAGACAGGCCCGGCGATGCGAAATCCCCTTTCCGGCTGCTTGCCGGGCGGGATGCGTTGCGGGTTCTCAAAGCCTTCTCCCGGATGTCGGATCCACGTCTGCGCCGTGCGATTGCCCAATTGGTCGAAATCGTCGCCGACCAGCAAACCGCGGACATATCGTCAATCGAAAAACCGGAAGAGTCATTGCGCCGCGGGCGAAGCAGTTACGGGACGTAGACTTCCGGCAGCATGTTGGCTCGCGGTGCCTGTTGGACCGATGGCGAGCTTGCCGCCCTCCGTCGCAGAAGAGCCGGCTCGCCATTCGCCGCCGCCGAATGGCATTATCCGCTGAGGCTTATCGCGCGCTTTTCGCGCAGAGTGGATCCGGAGATGAACTCGCCAATCCAGTCGCAGCGCTTAGCCTCGATGTGCCAGGCCATCGCTTCCGCCGAGGATGGGGCCGGGTCAGGAATGTCTTTGCGAATCTCTCTGCCATTTAGCCAGCCGCAGCTGTGTGAATAGCGGGTCTTGGAAACCAGGCTGATCGTCTCACGTTGCTGCAGCAGCACATATCCGTCGGCCGGAAAGAAAGTGCCGGCGAGCTCGATCGGAATGGGCAACTGGCGGACCAACAAAAATGTGCTGGCGGCGTCCTTCTCGGATTCCGAAACCAGCACGCCGAACAGGCTATGAACGGGGGCAATGGCGTCGGGCGCTGCGCGTTCGTTGGGGTCGAGCATGGCGCCGGCCGTCGCGATCGAGAGGTATTCGCCGTCGGGACCCCAGCGGCACGCAATCATCCATTCGCGGCTCCGGCTGCGGATGAGGGTAGGTCTGGCGTAATCTGATCGGGCAATATCGGCAGCCATCGCAACGACGAAGGCTTTGGCGGGCATTATCTTCCTCCGGGGGTGGATTCTTCCCCACGTGATATTTTGCACGGCAGGCGTGAGACCATCGTGAACGGGCTGGAGAAGGGATGCCGAATCTGTTTGCGCGTGCGGCTTCATCGTTGCTTGGCCAGCGGCCGGAAGAAAGCGGGGGCGCCAATGTCCGGCCGCTGCTGCAGGCGCTCGGGTATGCCGTCGCGGCCGATGTGGATGAAGGCAGATCCGGCGCCGAAACACGCCACCGCGCCCAGCTGCTAAAAACGGCGTCGCGGTTTTTACGTATTTTCGAACTGGCCGCACCGGACGCTCCCGGCCTCGTCAGTTTTGGGGCTGAGTTCGATCCTGTGCTTGCGGATTCCCTGCATGCAGGCAGTCCCGCGGTTGGTGTGTCCGGGGTCGGCGTTTCGCTGCAGGAAGCATTTCAAGGATGTATCGGCGAAGGCATCGAGTATCTATCCCAGTTGCAGACCGGAAATGATGTGCTGCACCGGTCCGGCTCCCGCGATCCGGCCGCCGGGCTCGGTCCGCAGACGCAGGAATTCCTCGCGGCGTTTTCGGCCCACCGCCTGCGCGCGGATGTTGAGCTTTCCTGGTATCGCGCGCGACGGCTCAACGGTGGAGACGAGGTCCTGCTGCCCGCGGACCTGTGCCTGCGGCGGCCACTGGGGCAGCGAGAGATCGCGCCGCCATTTCCGTTGAGTACCGGATCGGCCGCCGGCACGTGCTGGGAGGCCGCGGTCCTGCACGGCCTGCTCGAATTGATCGAGCGCGACGCGGCCAGTCTGTGGTGGCGGGGCGGCAACCGCGGCCGGTCGATCCCGCCCGGGCGATGAGGCCCAGATCATGGCGCAGGCGCTGCTGTCGCGGCTGCGGCGAAACGTTTCGACGCGACGGAGCTGGCTGCTCGATATCACGACGGATATTGCCGTGCCTTGCATCGCGGCCGTTTCCTGCAGGGCGGATGGCTTTGGTCTTGCCTTCGGACTTGCGGCGCGACCGACACTTGCCGCCGCGGCGCGCTCGGCCATCCTGGAAATGTGTCAGATCGAGCTGGCGTATGAAGTGGTCGAGGCGAAGTGTCGAGAGCGGGGCGAGGCGGCGCTCAGCGAGCGAGACCGGGTTCATCGGCGGCGGGCCACCCTGATCAACGCGGATCGATGTCTTTTGCTGCAGCCTGTGGCGGAGCCGGCCGATCACCGGCCGATCGACGCGACCGATGCGAACGCGTTGCTGCAACTCATCGCGGCACGCCTGGGACAATTCGGGATCGAGACCTTTGTCCTCAACCTGACGCGGCCGGGTTTTGCGGTTCCGGTGGCGCGCGTCATGGCGCCCGGTCTGCAGCTCGAACCTTCGGAAATCATCACGCCGCGGCTCGCCGCCATGATGGCGCGGACCGGCGGGGGCGCGCGCTATACCGGTGGCGTCGCTCTAATATAAACAACCGGGCCGGGATTTGGGGATGCAAGAGTTTGCAGGCGCTCGCATGCTGACAGCAAGACAACCCGCGACGGCACCCGAGGACGCCATGCGCCTTTCGGTCTCGCTGGTGGGACGTCTCGCGGTCAGATTCAATGGCCGTTTGGTCGAATTCCGGACCCAGAAGGCAAACGCCGTTCTCAGCTATCTCGCCTTGACCGAGACCAAACAGGAAAGCCGTGAGCGTCTCGTCGGGTTGTTGTGGAGCCGGTCGGACGAAGAAAAAGCCCGCGCCTCGCTGCGCCAGGTTGTTCGCGAATTACGTTCGGCCTTCGAGGATGCCGGATATGGCGGTTTTGTTGCAAGCAGGCTCTCGGTCCATCTCGATACCGAGAAGGTCGAGCTCGATGTCGATGTCGAGAGCGTCATCCGGCTGGCGGAAAACGGCAGCGTGCACCCGCTGCTGCTGAACACGCCGCGCCTGGGCGAGCGGATCCTCGAGGGCATGGACGATCTCGATCCGTCATTTCGGATCTGGGTGCTGGCGAAGCGCCAGACGATCCATGACAGGCTGATGCGCAGCCTGGATGCCGGACTGATCGCAAGGGGTGCCGACACCGGTGCCAAGAATGAAATCGCGACCGGTATCGTCAACCTCGACCCCACCCACGAAGAGGCCTGCTGCCACCTGATGCGCATGCATGCCGAACAAGGCGATGTCGCGGGCGCGCTGCGCATCTACAAGGCGCTGTGGAATCTGCTGGATCGCGACTACGGCATGGAGCCCGCGCCAGCGACGGAAGCGCTGGTCGCCGAGATCAAGCTCGGCGCTTTCGAGCGGCCTGCCGACCGGAGCGGCGCTCTGGCTGGATCCGGCAGGCATGCAGTCTCGGCCGGCGGCGAACCCTCCAATCGTCCGGGCATTGCGGAGATCCGGCACGCTTCGCCTTCGACCAAGACGCGGCTTGTGCTGCGGCCGTTTGCGATGCACGGCATCGATGGCGATCACGTTCATCTTGTGCGGGGCTTCGGGCTGCATCTTGCGGCGTGTCTTGTGCGCTTCCGCGAATGGAGGGTCATCGATCGCTCGAACACGACAGCCGCGCTCCCGTTGTCGGATTCGGCGCCGCAATACTGCATCGAGAGCACCACCTACCAGGCGGGTCCCGAAATCAACATGGTGATGGTGCTCAGGGACGAAGCGACCGGCGTCTATATCTGGAGCGAAAGCTTCCGGTTAAGGCTCGACAACTGGTTCGAGGCGCAGCAGCGCATCATCCGCCGGATCGCGTCGTCGCTGAACGTCCAGTTGTCGGCGGAACGGCTGATGCGGCTCGCAGGCGAGTCCGATGTTTCGCTGGACATTCACGACCGCTGGCTTCGCGGGCAGAATCTGATGTCGAAATTCGACCCGGAAAGCTGGCAGCGCGCGGTCAGCATCTTCCTCGATGCGATCCGTGAAGATCCGACGTTCTCGCCGTGCTACAGCAGCCTCGTGCAAATGAACAACATCGAACACTTTGTGCATCCGGGCCTGGTTCGGGACCTCGACAAGGCGAGGGCGACGCTCGAGTTGGCGAAAACCGCCGTTCAACTGGATCCCGTCGATTCCAGAGCCCATCTGTGCTGCGGCTGGTCCCATGCGATGGCGCTTCGGGAGGCCGAGGCCGCGCCGCACATGGACCTGGCCTGCGAACTGAACGACAACGATCCGTGGACGCTGCTGTCCAGCGCGGCCTATTACGGATTTTGCGGGTCGATCGAGCAGGCGCAGCTGCGGGCGAGCCAGTCGCTCGCGCTGTCGCTTGCGCCTTCATATCTCGAATGGAGCTATCACGGCATCATTCGCTTCCTCTGCGGCGACTATGCCGGCGCGGTGGAGGCGTTCGATCATGCGCAAGGTGTTCTCAAGACCACGCCGGCGTGGCGGGCGGCGGCGCTGTTTCTGCTTGGGCGACCGGCCCAGGCACGGGAAGAAGCGCAGCGGTTCCTGAACGGAATACGTTCGTTTTGGGTCGGGACGTCCGTCCCCACCGATGAGGCCATTACCCGCTGGCTGCTGCAGGCGCATCCGATCAGCGTACCGTCACGATGGGAAGCCCTGCGCGATGGATTGCGCGGCGCGGGGCTTCCCGTCGAGGGCATCACTCGGTTTTCCTGAGGCGACCAGAGCGGGATGGCTTTTTCTTCGAAACGCCATCCCGCTCTATCTCATTATTTGAGCATGATCTCCGCGCAAACGCTTCGCGTTTGTCGCGAGGTCCACTTTTCCGGATCATGCACTATCAGGCACAGATGCTGATGGTGTAGTCGCCGATGCGTTCGGCGTGCACCCGGAACTTCTCCTCTTCGGGAATCACCGGGTCCATGCCGTTGAAGAGACGTTTATAGAACGGCGGAAGCGGGTAGGTTGCGCCCGGTTTGTTGAGCAGTTCCTCGGAATCCTCGATCATCACCTTGGGCGGCAGCCGCACCAATATCGTCTCCTGGTCGGAGGAAACGAACTGGATCGACTTGAAGCGCTCCGGCACATTCGCAAACACCTGCGCCTTGGCGAGTTGCTCCTTGAACTCGTCCATGGTGACCGGCAACGGATATTCGTTGCTGTCGTCGAGATAGTTGGTGCCGGTTGCCCAGGTCTTCACCAGCTTGCCCCACCGCTCATGGTTCGTTACCTGCAGTCTTTCGATCGACATTGATTTCACTCCTCTGGGTTGCGTGAGGCGGAGAATTCCGCCTCACAGAAATGCGGGCACGGCCTGGCGCAGATCACCGATTTCGGCGGCGAACTCGACCAGCTGGTCCATTCGTTCAATTTCGGGCACGCCTTCAAAAACATTTGTGGGATAATATTCTGCGGAGACCTCGGCGAGCGCTTCGGTCAGCGAACCTGCGCCATGTCGAGTCGGAATCGCGTCGCGCTCGAGCGCGCCGAAGATCACCTCGGACACGATGATCGAACCGAACGGGCCGAGGCACTGACCTTCGGCCTGCGGCTGCCGCATCGCCTCGAACAGGATGAAAAAGGGCAGCGGCGGATCGTTGGCGAGCGTCTCGATGTCGTCGGACGTCAGTCCGCCATAGGCCGGCTCGCTGGCCAGCCATTCGCTGATCTGGCTGACCCGGTAAGGACGATCGGCAAGCAGCCGCGACAGGTTGATGAGGTGCGGCCGGCGGACCGCGATCTCGGCAATCAGCGCATCCACCGACCATAGTCCGGCGAGTGCGGCGCCCAGAAGATCGCGATACAGCAGGCCGACCCGGTTGGTGTGGTCGACGGCAGGGAATATCTGGTCGTTGCCGAGGCCGTCGCTCAGGAATGGACCGATCCGCCGGCTGAAATTCGGCCGCGATCCCTGGATCTCGAAGAAGCGCGACCATCGCACGATCCATGTCGCGTCAAGCGGCATGTTGACGGGGTCGTTGGCCGACGTCTTCTCCAGGGTCTTGCTGAGGTCATGGGTGGCGAGATCGTTGATCACATATTCAGGGCGGACCATCGCGTGACCGAAACGAAACGCGCCATGGGAAAATTCGAGAGGAACCTGCCAGTCGTTCCGTTCCGGCATGCCGCGAACGGCGAAATCGTTTGCGACATGCGCGGGTCGGTCGATGAAGCTCCATCCTGGACCGGTATAGGCGGCGTAGATCGCCGGATGCATCACCCGCCGCATCAGGTCCTTGCGGATAATGTTGTGATAGATCGAGGTCAGCGCGTCGCGCGCGCAGAGAAACCGTTTGTAGGCAGCGCCGAGGTTGGCGTTGATGCCCGTTGTGGGCTCGCCGCGGCGGACCATGTCGACCAGCGCGTTGTGCAGCAGCGCGAACAGCGCCGTCAGTTGCGACATGATGGCGTGATCGTCGTTGCGGGGATCGGCGACCAATGCTTCCGTCAGCGCGACGCGCTGTCCCGGGATGCTGCGATCTATTCCGGTGACGTTCTCGGCCGGGGCCCGCGCGATGTCGCGGAACGGACAGCCGGGCTCGACGGCTTTGTCTTTCCAGCGCATGCGGCCAAGCCGCAGCTTGGTGCGCCGCTCGTCGTTCGGCGCATCCTGCGCATAGACGAAGGGAGAGCCGACCGGGCCGCTGCCAAACAGGGTTTCAAGCTTGAGCGCGGTGCGGCGTGCATTCGCGGTGTCGGCGCCGAGCACCCCTGTGACGGAAAGCGGTATCGCCGAGTGAACGAGGTCGTGGGCCACGAATTGCAGCAGGTAGGTGTAACCCGACGGAATACGCGGATTTTCCCAGCGCTCGATGGTGGCATCGTTGTGAGCAGGCCAGCGCAGTTCGGCATCCATTCGCCGCGACAACCGGTTCATCAGTCCGCGGACTTTTTGCAGATGTTCCGGCGCCTCCAACGGGTCGATGCCATACGCCTTGAATCGTTGCGAAGGCGTGGGCGTCGCGAGAAAGTGCCGGAACCCGGGCGGCGTTTCCTGACGGTGAAGCGAACCGTCGATCCCGGCGGCTTCCAACATCGGGAGCGCGAACGCCTCAGTTCCTTTCTGCACGAAAGTTTCTCCCCGTTTGTCCGGCAACCAGAATGGCGAGGCAGCCGTGAAGTCATCGTGATCTGCGAACTGCACAGTTCGGCATCACTCAGCGGTTCACGTGATGGAATGCGCGGCGAACAATCGGGGCGGGAATTATCTTGGCATGCGCCGTATGCACGCGGCGCGATCGGTTGCGCTGTCGCGCCACTCCGGTGATTAAATGTCGTAGTTGTCCACAATGGGCGCAGCGCGGACCGTGCCCACCTACTTTAGTTTCGGGATCGGGAAGGGATTTACCGCGCAGTTTCGCTTGCCCGGCTCGCAGGCGTGGTTAGAATGGCTCAAGCAGAAAAGAAAATTTATCAATTGGAGAGGAACGATATGACGAATCCATCCCGATCGCCGGTTTTCCGGTCATTGCGGGGGCTGCTCGGAGCCACCGCCCTCGGTCTGTTGGCGACCGTTTCCGGTCAGGCGTTTGCCGCCGACCCGATCAAGCTCGGCGTCATCGCGGAATCGCAGGCGATTGCCGGCGCATCGATCCCCCAGGCGGCACAATTGGCGGCGGACGAAATCAACGCCAAGGGCGGCGTCGACGGCCGCATGATCGAAATCGTCACCTATGACAATCACAGCTCTTCGGCGGACTCGGTCCGCGCTTTCCAGCGCGCCGTCAACGAAGACAAGGTTCACGCCGTGATCTCCAGCTACATCAGCGAAGTCGTGCTGGCGCTGATGCCGTGGGCCTCGCGCCTGAAGACGCCGTTCGTAACCCCGGGCGCGGCTTCCAACGAAATTCCGCTCAGCGTCCACAAGGACTACGAGAAGAACAAGTACACCTTTCACGGCTACCTGACCTCGGCCTCATTGGCGCTGTCGGTCTGCGACGCCGCCAAGGAGCTTCTGGTCGATCAGAAGCAGATGAAGACCGCGGTTATCATGAGCGAGGACGCCGCGTGGACCAAGCCGCTCGACGTCGGATACGAGGCATGTCTGCCCAAAATCGGCCTCAAGGTGCTCGATCACATCCGCTTCTCGCCTGACACCACCGATTTTACCCCGATCTTCAACAAGATCGAGGGCTCGAAACCCGACGTGATCATCACCGGTATTTCTCACGTTGGCGTGCAGCCCACGGTGCAGTGGAAGAATCAGCAGGTGCCGATTCCGATGCTCGGCATCAGCTCGCAGGCGACCAACGAAACCTTTGGCAAGGATACCAATGACGCCTCCAACGGCGTGCTCTATCAGGGCGTCTCCGGTCCGGGTGTGGCCGTGACGCCGAAGTCGATTCCCTTCGCCGAAGCGTTCAAGAAGAAGTACGGCAACTATCCTTCCTATGCCGGCTACACGTCCTATGATGAGGTCTACTACATCGCTGACGCCATCAAGCGTGCGGGCTCGACCGACGCTGACAAGATGGTGGCCGCGCTGGAAAAGACCGACTGGGAAGGCACCATCGGCCGCATCCAGTTCTACGGCAAAGACGACGAATTCACCCATGGCCTGAAATACGGCAAAGGTCTGATCACTGGCCTGATGCTGCAGTGGCAGGATGGCAAGCAGGTGAGCGTCTGGCCGGCGGAAGTTGCGAACGGAAAGCTCAAGTTCCCGAGCTTCATCAAGGTCACCGCGAACTGATCTTTCGAATGATCATGCTCCCGGGCTGCCCGGGAGCATTTTCGCACCTGTAGTTCTCTAGAGTGAGGCGGCCGTGCTGCCGCGGCCATCATCCATGCGTACCTTGCAAATTCTCATCGACGGTTTTGCGATCAGCGCGCTCTATGCGCTGGGCGCAACCGGCTTTACCCTGATCTTCGGCGTCTCCGGCGTGCTCAATCTTTCGCATGGCGCCATTATGGTGCTGGCGGCGGTTGCAGCATGGGCTGCGGCGAGCGTGCTGCATGTCAACACCTATGCCGGTGCGCTGATCGGCGTGGCGGTGGCGCTGGTCGCGGCGTTGGTCACCTACTTCGCGGTGGTGCAGCCGATCCAGAAATCGAGGCGCATTCCCAACGAGGAGAAGGAGATCTTCGTCCTCACCGGCACCTTGCTGTGGGGAATCATGATCCAGGAACTGATCGCATACTTCTTTACCAACAACGCCAAGACCGTGCTGCCCATCGTCGAGGGCGTAGTCGACATTCTCGGCGTGCGCACGCCGAAAAATGAAATTTTCACGGCGCTGGTTTGCTGTCTGGTGATCGGCCTTCTGTGGTTGATGGTCAACCGCACCCGAACCGGCAAGGCGGTGCTGGCGGCGTCGATGAATCCGCGCGGCGTCACGCTGCTGGGGCTTGAGCTCACCAGAATATATGTCGTGGTCTGGGCGATCTACGGCATCCTTGCCGGCATCGCCGGCGTGCTGCTCGGCATGTTCCTCGGCGTCAGTTCCTATAGCGTCGGGCCGCTCACCGCGAGCGCGTTCTCGATCGTCGTGCTGGGCGGCCTCGGCAGCGTCTCGGGCTCGCTGATCGCGGCATTCGTGGTCGGCTATCTCGAAACTCTGACCGCCTATCTGATCTCGCCCGCCTACCGGACCATTCCGGCGCTGCTGCTGCTGGTCATCGTGATGTATATCCGGCCGCAAGGCCTGCTCGGGAGGCGATGAGCATGGCCAATTTCTTCAAATCGCGGCTGTTCTGGATCTCGCTCGGGATCGTGATCATCGCCTCGACGCTGCCGCTCTACGTCTCCGGCTATATTCTCGGCCTGCTGACGGTCGCCTATTACTTCGGCGTGTTCGCGATGGCGTGGGACCTGCTGTTCGGGTTCGCCGGCGAAGTCAATTTCGGCCCGACCTTCCTGATCGGGGTCGGCGCCTACACCGCGGGCATTCTCAACAACCAGTACGGATGGTCGGTGTATCTGTGCATCGTCCTCGGCGCGCTGGCGTCTGTGATTGCCGGCTTCGTGTTGGCGCTGCCGGCCTTGCGCGTGCGCGGCCCTTACTTCGGCCTGACGACGCTTGTGGCTGTGCTGATGCTGCAGAACTTCATCGTGGTGTTCGCCGATTTGACCGGCGGCGAAATCGGTCTGACCATTCCCGACGTGATATCGATCGACGCCGGCGTGAACTACTGGATCGCGCTCGGATTCATGACCGTCAGCGCCGCCATCCTCTATGGCCTGTCGCAGTCGCCGATCGGCCTCGTGCTGCAGGCCAGCGGACAGGACCCCGTGCAAGCCGGGGCGCTTGGTTTCAACATCGTCAAGCACAAGCTCGCGGCTTTTATCGTGAGCGCGTTTTTCTCGGGGCTCTCCGGGGCCTTGCTGGTGTTTTATTTCGGCACCGCCTCGGTCGGCACCGTGGTCGATATTGCCGTCGGCGTGAACGTCATCGTCGCGGCCGTGCTCGGCGGCCGCCGCACCGTGCTCGGCGCGGCGCTCGGCGCGATCTTCCTGATCGTCGCCGGCGAATTCCTGCGGCCCACCGGCGAATTGGCGACGTTCATCGTCTCGGCCGTGGCGCTGCTGGTCGTTTTGTTCTTCCCCGGCGGTTTCCTCGGAGCGGCCCTATCACGCGAGGCTCGCTCCTGATGGACCAGGTTTCCAACAACGCTCCCGTCCTTGAAGTCCGCGGCCTGACCAAACGCTTCGGCGGTCTCACCGCGGTCAAGGGCCTCAATCTCGACCTGCGCGCTGGCGAGATTTTCGGCCTGATCGGCCCGAACGGATCGGGCAAATCGACCGCGATGAAGTCCATTATGGGAATCGAACGCCCGACGGCCGGCGACGTCATCTTTCAGGGCGAGAACGTCGCCGGGATGCCCGCGCACAAGATCGCGCGCAAGGGCTTCGGCATGGTGTTCCAGCACTCGCGGCCGCTGAACCGGCAGACGGTGCTCGAGAACATCATGGTGGCGCTGCTGCCGGACAGCCTGTTCATGCTGTTTGCCGACAAGGCGCTGACCGAACGTGCCAAGTGGATCGCCGAGCGCGTTGGCCTCGGCGCCGTGATGAACCGGCGTCCGCCGACTTTGCCATTCGCGGATTTGCGCCGGCTCGAATTGGCCAAGGCCATCGCCAGGGACCCCAAGGTGGTGCTGGTGGACGAGCCGTTCGCGGGGCTGACGCTGGCCGAGGTCGGCACCTTCTCCGAACTGATACGCAGCTTCCGCGACGAGGGCCGGGCGGTGCTGCTGGTCGACCACAACGTCAAGAGCGTCGCCGCGCTGGTCGATCGCGTGCTTGCGATGTATCTCGGCGAGGAAATCGTCACCGGCCGCGCCGATGAGGTGATGCGCAACGAGACCGTGCGGCGGGTCTATCTTGGCGGCACGATCGAAACGTCGGCGCGTCCGGAAACCAGCTTCAAGGACAAGGTACCGCTGCTGCAGGTGGAGAACGTCAGCGTCCATTACGGCAAGGCGCAGGCGCTGGAGAACGTCTCGATCCACATCCACGAGGGTGAATTCGTCTCCATCGTCGGCCTCAACGGCGCCGGCAAGACCACGCTGTTCAATACCATTTCGGGTTTCCTGCCCTATACCGGCGAGATCGTTCGCGGCGGCGAGAAACTGCGCGGCACCAGCCCGGCGCGGATTGCCCGAAGCGGCATCGTGCAGTGCCCGGAGTCGCGGGAATTGTTCGGCGAGATGAGCGTGCGCGAAAATCTCGATCTCGGTGGCCAGCATTTGACCGAGGAGGCCAGGGACAGGCAACTGGCGTGGCTGTTCGAGCTATTTCCGATTTTGGCTGAGCGCCAGGGCCAGATGGCGCAGACGCTCAGCGGCGGCGAGCAACAAATGCTGGCCATCGGTCGTGCGCTGATGATGCAGCCGAAAATCCTGATCCTCGATGAGCCGACGCTCGGGCTTGCGCCGGTCATTCTCGAACTGTTGTCGAAGGCATTGGAGAAATTGCGCCAGACCACACCGATTACGGTATTGCTGGGCGAGCAGAACGTGACCTTTGCGCTCCCTCATGCCGACCGCGTGTATGTACTCGAGCACGCGCGGATCGTCTGGGAAGGAGATCCCGGCCGGTTTGCCGCCGAGGCGGGCGAGGGCTACCTCTGAGAGTTGGCATGTATCCCATGCCCTTGTTTAAGGGCATAGTGGGACAGATCGGACTGGCGGCCGAACCGCAAAGGCGGTGACATGAACATGTCTCTTGACCTGACGTGGGCTGATATCGCGGTTCGTCTCGCGCTCACGATGCCGGCAACCGCGCCTTCACAGGACATGGTAAGGGCTGATTGACGTGCTATCGGATCACGCTCGGAGCAAACGACTCCTAAGGTTGGCCGGAGCCACCGGCTGAACCGTACACCTGGCCTGTCGCAAAGCTTGCGTCCGCCGCGGCAAGCTGAACATAGATCGAACCTAACTCGGCCGGCTGGCCTGCGCGACCCAATGGCGTTTGACCGCCAAATTTTTCGAGCTTCTCCTGCGTCGCACCGCCCGACACCTGAAGCGGCGTCCAGATCGGCCCGGGAGCAACCGCATTGACGCGGATTCCCTTTGGCGCCAGCTGTTTTGCGAGCGACTTGACGTAATTCATGGTGGCCGCTTTGGTCTGCGCGTAGTCGTACAGGTCCGGAGAAGGGTCGTAGGCCTGTTCCGAGGCCGTTCCGATGATGACCGAGCCGGGCTTTAAATGCGGCAGTGCCGCTTTGATGATCCAAAACGGCGCGTAGATGTTGGTCTTCATGGTCGCATCGAAATCCTCGGTTGTCACATCCAGGATCGAGGCGCGTGTCTGTTGTCGGCCGGCATTGCTGACCAAGATATCCAGGCCGCCGAGACCGTTGACGGTTCGATCCACAAGTTGCCGACAGAACGTCTCGTCGCGAAGATCTCCTGGAATCCCCAGTCCGATCCTTCCTTCGGCCTTGATCAGCTCCAGGACTTCTTTTGCATCAGGCTCCTCACTGGGCAGGTAGTTGATGGCGACGTCGGCACCTTCTCTGGCGTAGGCGATGGCCGCCGCCCGCCCCATGCCGGAATCGCCCCCGGTGATCAGCGCTCTCCGGCCTGCCAGCCGGCCCGACCCGCGATAACTGGTTTCCCCATGGTCGGGCCTGGGATCCATCTTGCTCGCAAGGCCTGGCCAAGGCTGCGATTGCCGCTTGTATGGCGGCTTCGGATACTTATCGACCGGGTTCTGCAATGGCCGTTCGCTCATCGGTTCGTCTCCTTGCACGATATTGCCTTGGCTCGCCGCCGTGCGGCGTGCTCTCCCAAGCGACCGACGACCATAGCCTGTGATCGGTCGGAGCATTCGTTCCACACACGTCCCAACCAGGAGCCCGACAGCAACATCGCTCGCCCAATGAGCAAGGAGAACGACTCGCGTCAGCACCAGCGCTCCCCCTGCGCACCAAACCAGCGCTTTTTGATCGCGTGGAAGGATGCTCGCCGCTGAAGCCAAGGCGCCGATATGAACGGCATGCCCGGACGGGAAGGCGTCGAGCCGCTTGCCTGAAAACGGAATGCCACGCCAATGACCGCGGACGGTGAGCCGATCAGGCCGTTCCTGATCGAACACATTCTTCAAAAGGTGTGGCAACGCCGAAGAGACGAACGTTGTTAACAGGATGTGATTACCGGCTCGACGTTGATTTTCGCTTCTGTCTCGCGTGTAGAGCCACCAGCCCGCAGCCAACGCGCACAGGATATGCTCGTCCGCGCCCCAAGTCAGTGCTTCGGCAATTTTCTCGGCGCGAGGATTAGCGTGTGCCGCAACTGCACGAGCTATCGAGATATCCGTATTCGTCGGACGGACCGTAACCAGAGCCATGCCACCTACTTAACCGCCGTGAAGCCGCCGTACCCGAAACGCTAGTGATGCATGAAGAGCGCAAGAAGAATGATGATGGGAAGGGGTACTCCAATTAACCAGAGCAGTGCGCCTCGACCGAAACCCATGTCAGCCTCCGTGTTTTGTGACTGTTTAGGTAATTCGCTTAGATCGGCTGAGTTCCCTGGGCGGGCGAACTTCAACTTTGCGCTCAACTGCCGTCCCGATCGAGGGCGAAGTCGTCCAGGAGTGGCGAGCTTGCTCCGGCGATCAGGCCCCCGATCAGCTGCGCGGCGAGAAAGCTGAACGTTATTCCATTTCCGCCATAGCCATAGGCGGCATAGACGCCTTTCGCGCCGGGGGCCGGGCCGATCAGGGGCAAACCGTCGCTTGTGGTGTCGAACGTCCCGGACCAGCGGAAATCGATTTCAGTATTCGCGACCGGCCAGAGCGCGGCCAGCTTGTTCGCCAGCATTCGTGCCTTCTCCGGAATCAAACGGTCACGTGCATCGGGCTCAGTGACCTCTTCGCTATCCTCGCCACCGACGATGATCCGCCCCGTCTGTGTCGTTCTGGCGTAGAGATAGTTGATGCTGTCTTCCCAAATCAGCGCGCCGCCTTTCCAGATGTTTTGCGGTTGCGGCCTGGTCCCGATGGCCCAGCTCGAGGACACCGTGTGAATGTTCGAATGAACGATATCAGGCATGACATAGCCGGTCGCCAGAACGACCGAACGCGCCTCGATTTGGTGGCCGCTCTTCAACTCAACACAGACGGCGCGTGCAGTTGCGTCGAATGTAACAGCCTCCCCAGCAAACAACCGGGCGCCACGAGCGATGGCAATCTTGAGCAACTCAAGGGATAATTGCATCGGATCCGCATCGGCCGCGCCGGGTGACACGATAGCGCCGGCGCGAGCGATCCCGAAGGTATCGAGAAGCATCCGATGATCGAGGAAAGAGCCGGGCAGGCCGGCGCGCTCGCGAAGGAGGTGCTCTTTGAGCAGCTCGCTGCTTGTGTCACCGGTCGCGAGATATAGCGAATTCCTGTCGCGCATCTCGCAGGATATGCCCAGATGAGCGACGAGCGATTTCAACGCTGTGACGGCATTCAGGCTCGTGCGATATGCTCGCGAAGCCCTTTCAAAGCCGTAGGCTTGCGTCAGCTCTCCGAGAGAGCGATCAATCTCCCACAACAGCATCGACGTGCTGGCGGCCGTGCTGCCGTGGCCCGGATGCTCGCGATCGATGATAATGACGTCGAGACCCTGGCGCGTGAGGCGCTCTCCGATCAGCGACCCGGTAATGCCACTTCCAACGATCAGCGCATCGCACTTCATGCTCTCGCGAACACTGGGGACGGCCGGGCGTTGGCCAGTCGTAAACCACGGCGAACGGCCGCTCCGCAGATCGGCCTGTTCGGTACCTTCTGGATCAAGAATGCTGATCTCCGACCTCGATTGGCAAAGTAAGCAGGGTGCAAAGTAAAAAAGCCGACTACGAGCAGGTAAGCCCGTACGACCAGCTAAATGAGAATGATAAATTTCGACGGACGAATGCCAGCCTTTAGCTACCGGCCTTCGTGCTCCCAGTGCGAGGTTACGTCGGCGCCAGATTTGTTCAGGTGAACATGCTGATCGATATGATCGACCCAGGCCAGCGGAATGAAATGATGGTGCTGGCCGTCGGGTGAACTCTGCTTGGTGAGCTTGATTTTATCGGCGCCATCGAGATGGTCGACCTTCCCGACCGTCTTTTTATCCGATGAGATGACGTCCATGTGTTCCTTGATCTCAGACGTATTTGGCATTTGGAGCTCCTGAAAACCGTTACAAACGGAACGCCCTGACGGCCGGAAGGTTTCGCAGCCCCATTGTCGCACCGGCCAATTGCGAGGCGAAATCTAGTCGCGGAGGGGGTCCCAGATCGGCGAGCGGCAGACCTCTTCACCTTCCTCATCTGTCACCAGAATGGAGCAGTGTTGCTGCCGGAACTCGGGCCGGCTGGAATACAACTCGTTGGCGAGGCGATCGGCGGCATCCGACGCCAGAACATCGTCAGCCAGATCGAGACCGCTGTGGTCGACGATCGTCTGTTTTCCGATCAGGTCAAAATGATACCGGGGCATATGCGGACAACGCGGTACCCGGAAAGCTGTTCCAAGCGGCGGCCGACGGCGATCTCAAATCCGCCGGAAGAGCCAGCGAACGGCCGTTGAAATCGCAAATATTGGTATGATCGGATTGACGTTCAGGCAAAACTTCCCGATGAAGCCGGGGTACTGGATCAGTCAAAGAGGGGCGTTCGATGGGGATACAGGTCTACGGGTTTTGGCGGTCGATCGCGTCCTTTCGCGTCAGGGTTGCCCTTCGGCTCAAGGGCCTGCCGTTCGAGGAAATCCCGATCGACATCCTAACCGGTGAACAATTCGAGCCGGGGTATGAGGCGGTCAATGCCGAGCGGGTGGTGCCGACTTTCATACATGACGGCCATTCCGTGTTTCAGTCGCTCGCGATCATCGAATATCTCGACGATATCCAGCCCAATCCGCGGTTGATCCCGGAGGATGCGAAGGAACGGGCCTATGCCCGCTCGCTGGCGCTGATGACGGTCGCCGACGCGCACCCGCTGGTGGTGCCGCGTGTGCGCAATCATCTCGCCAAGGCCTTTGGCGCCGACGCCAAGGCGATCGAGGATTGGGGCAAGCATTGGACCAACGAAGGCCTTGCGACCTATGAGCGGCTGTTGGCGCGCCGCGCGCCGGCGCCTTTCGCGCTGGGGGCGACACCGGGGCTTGCGGATATCTGCATTGCGGGCCAGGTCGTGGGCGCGCATTACCTCAAGATCGAGATGGACGCCTTTCCGACTGTGGCTGCTTTGGCCGATCGGTGCTTTGCGATGCCGGCCTTCGCGACATCGCATCCGTTCGAGCAGCCGGGCTTCAAGACCGCGGCACCGCATTAGTGCGCTAGGTATTCCGCGACAGGCGCGAAGCGACTGCGCGCAGGTTGTGCTTAAGCAACTGGATAGAGCGTGATGACGATTTGAAGAAAAGTCATCACGCTCTAATGGTGCCTCAAAGATCGAGTCCGAGCACCCGGGCGGCATTGCCGCCGGCGATCTGCGCCAGCGTTGCCTCGTCCATCCCGTGCACGCCTGCGATATGTCCGATCGGGTTGTATTCCGCCATGTCGAACGGATAGTCGGTGCCCATCACGATGCGGTCGGGGCCGAACACGTCGATCATGTAAGCCAGCTGGTGATAGGTGAAAACCACGGTGTCGAGATAGACCTGCCGCAGATAGGTGGTTGGCGGCAACGGCAGCGCGCCGTGGCAATCCTGCCGCGCGCCCCAGGCGTGATCGATCCGGCCGGAATAGCCGGGAAGATAGCCGCCGCCATGCACCGCCATCAGTTTCAGCTCGGGGAAGCGCGCCAGCGTGCCTGAAAAGATCAGGTTGTGCAGCGCAAGTGTGGTCTCCAGCGGATTGCCGAGCACGTTGTTGAAATAGAAGTGGGTCAGGCGCTCGCCATGGGTGAAGCCGTTCGGATGCATCATGATGAAGGCGCCGAGCTGCTCCGCCCTGGCAAAGAACGGCCGGAATTTCTCGTCGGACAATTCCTGGCCATCGACATTGGTCAGGATCTGGACGCCCTTTAACTTCAGGTCCTTCATGACGTAGTCGAGCTCGCGGACCGCGATCTCCGGTTCCTGCAAGGTCACGACGCCCAATCCAACGAAGCGGTCGGGCTTGCGCGAGCAGTATTCCGCGACGCCGTCATTGGCGAGGCGATGGGCGGCTTCGGCGATCTTGGGGGCGACCGAGTAATAACACTGGCCCGGCGCCGGCGCCACGACCTGAATGTCGATGCCCATGCGGTCGAGGTCGAACAGGCGGCGGTCGATCGTGGTCATGACCTCGCCAATGTCGCTCTCCTGCTGCGCATTGATCTCCTTGGTTGCCGCATCGGCAAAATACGCGAGCGGGACCCGGCTGATATCGACATGCGGTTGCGCCAGCTTGGCGGCCTGCGGGACCACGATATGGGCGTGGATGTCGATGGTCGGGGACGACGGACGGCGGGCGAGGCCGTCGGCATCATGGACACGGGCGGCGGTACGGCCATAGCGGTTCTTGCGGTCGATCATTGCGTTTGACTCTTTTGTTGGGAGTTTTCGGGGCGTGGTATTGGACTGTAACAATCAGGATCGGGTCGCTGGGCGCTGCGCCCAGCGGACGGAAACCGTGGTCGCGTCGGCGTCGCCAAGGCCCGCCGCCTCGGCTTGCTCAAAGCAGGCGAGTGCGCTCGCTGCGACCGGTAGCTCGGCGTGAATTGTTTTCGCAAATTGAATCGCGGTCGCAAGGTCCTTTTTCGCGGCGCTCAGACCAAACGCGGTATCGCCAGGCGGCTGTCCGGCCAGGGCCTGCGCGATCGCCGCGCGGCGTCCTTTCATCGCCGCCGGTGTGCCGGCGGTATCGGACAGGATGTCGATCAGCCGGTCCGCCGAAAGGTTGAGCGGCTTGCAGATCGCCAGCGCCTCGCCAAGCGCCTGCCAGTAGACCAGCAGCGGCAGATTGACCGCCAATTTCATGGTCGCACCGGAGCCGAGCGCGCCGATATGTTCGATGCGGCGGCACAGTTGTTCGAGAACCGGCATCGCGCGCGCGGTGTCGGCTTTGGTCCCGCCGACCAGCCCGAACAGTTTGCCTTCTTTCGCGGGACCGGTGCTTCCGCCGACCGGACATTCGACGAAGGCCGCACCCTGTCCCGTCACCGCCGTGCCGATCGAAATCATGGTGTCCGGTCGCACCGTGCTCATGTCGATCAAGAGCTTGCCGGCAAGCTTCGAGTTCAGGATGCCGTTCGGCCCGCGGTAAACCGCCTCGCTCGCGGCGTCGTTGAGCAGCATGACGATCACGGCCTCGCAGCCCTCCACCAGTGCCGCGGGCGAGGCGTACAGTTTGGCGCCTGCATCGGTCAGCGGCTTTGTTTTGGCCGGATTGCGATTCCAGACCCCGACCTCGTGTCCGACGGATATCAACCGCTGCGCGATCGACGATCCCATTCGTCCGGTTCCACAGATGCCTATTTTCATGACTTGACCTCAACTTGGGTAATAGATGGATAGCATGATCTAGTGGGCGTGAAAGACACCGAGATTTTGCGCGACCAGCGCTTCATTGTTGGGAATGTCGCGGGCGTCGCCGGCAAACACGCAGCGACCGGTATTGAGGATCACCGCCTGATCGGCGACGTCGAGCGCCAATTGCAGGTTTTGTTCGACCAGAAGGATGGATTGGCCTTCGTCCTTCAGGCGCCTGACGGTGCGGCCGACTTCGGCGACGATCAAGGGGGCGAGGCCTTCCGAGGGCTCGTCGAGCAGAAGCACCCGCGGATTGCCCATCAGCGCGCGCCCGATGGCAAGCATCTGCTGTTCGCCGCCGGAGAGTGTGCCCGCAAATTGCGCGTGACGCTCGCGCAGCCGCGGAAACAGCGCGTAAATCCGTTCGACATTCCAGGGCTCGCCGGTCGCGCGCGCGCGCTGCCGCGCCACGATGAGATTTTCCCGGACCGTGAGCGACGGAAAGATGCGGCGTCCTTGCGGCACCAGTCCGATCCCGAGATGCGAGATGCGTTCGGGGCTGAGCCCTTCGATCCGCTCGCCAAATAGCCTGATTTCACCGTCCTTGGGTTTCAGGAAGCCGATGATGGTCGAGATGCAGGTGGTCTTTCCGGCGCCGTTCCGCCCCAGCAGCGCCAGCACGCCGCCCGCCTGCAGTGAAAAGCTGACGCCATGCAAGATATGGCTGTCGCCATAGAACGTATTCACGTTGCTCAGGCTGAGTGCGTCAGACGCCAAGATAGACCTCACGCGTTCGCTCGTCCGCAATGACGGCGTCCCGTTCGCCATCGACGATGACCCGGCCGTAGTTCAATAGCGTCACGGTCTCCGCGAGATCGAGCGCGGTATCCATATCATGCTCGATCATGATCACGGCCGTCTCCCGCGGGATCGACGCGATCAGCGACTTCACGACGGCGCGCTCCGTATTTGAAAGACCCGCCAGTGGTTCATCCAGCAGCAGGACCCGCGGCTTTTGCGCAAGCGCCATCGCCAGTTCGACGCGGCGCTTCTCGCCATAGGCGATATCCGAAACCGGGTGCGCCGCGAGATGCAGCAGCCCGACCGTATCGAGAATCCGGCGGGCCTCGGTCGCAAGGCCGCCGTAAAACGACAACGGCCGCCACATCTGCCAGCGCGAAGGCCGCAGGCCGAGCAGGCCGAGCGTGATGTTGTGCTCCAGCGTATCGCCGGAGAACAGCGTAATGATCTGGTAGGTTCGCGACAGCCCCAGATGCGCGCGCTGGTAGGGCGGCAACTGCGTCACGTCGGTGCCGAACAGCTTGATCTGCCCGGAATTCGGCCGCATGTCGCCGCTGATCTGGTTGAACAGCGTGGTCTTGCCGGCGCCATTCGGGCCGATCATCAGGCGGCGCTCACCCGGCCGGATCGCCAGCGATACATTTTGTGTCACGACAAGCCCGCCGAACGCCTTCTTCAGGTCGATGACCTCGATGGCATAGGGAGCGGCCGCCGGATTCATCGCCATCTCCGGCGTAATCCCGCCACCAGCCGGCCCACGCCGGGAACGATGCCGGCGGGCATCACCAGAACGATGAACAGGAAGACCAGACCCAGCAGCATGTTCCATCGCTCGACATAGGCCGAGGCGTAGTTCTTCAGGAGCAGCACCAGTGCTGCGCCGACCACCGGACCGCCGAGCGTGCCCGAGCCGCCGGCAATCACGCCGAGCAGGGCTTCGGCCGAGCTCGTGGTGGAAAGCGAGGTCGGGTGGATATATTTATTGTAATAGACGTACAGCAACCCGGACACGCCGCCCCAGAACCCGGCATAGATGAAGGTAATCCATCGGATCATCCACGGATTGAAGCCGAGCGCCGCCATCCGGCGCGGCTGGTCGCGTACCCCCTTCAATGACGAACCAAACGACGACGAGACGAAAATCGCCATCGTCAGAAATGCGAACGTCGCCACGATCAGCGTGAACCAGTAGAACGCGGCGGGGGTGTCGAGCGAGATGCCGAACGGCGCCGGCCGTCTCAAGCCGGCTATTCCGTTATCGCCGTTCGTGATGTTGGACATGCGATAGGCAAGTCCCCACAACACCTGCGACAACGCCAGCGTGATCATGAGAAAGCCGAGGCCGGTGGCGCGCAGCGCGATGACGCCGAAGAAAGCCGCCATCGCGATGGTCCCCGCGATCGCGATGATTGCCGCCATGCCATGGTCGAAACCGTAGCGGCTTGTCAGCAACGCGGAAACATAGGCGGCGACGCCGAGGTAGGAGGCGTGTCCGAGCGATGTCATGCCGCCAAAACCCACCAGCAGGTTCAGGCTGAGCGCGAAAATCGCGGCGATCAGGATCTGGCTGGCGAGGTTGACGTAGAAATCGCCCGCAACGAACGGCGGAAGAACAAGCAATACGGCCAGCAGGGCGGCGGCGATCCATTTCATGCGCCGACGCGCCCGAACAGGCCTTGCGGCCGAAACGCGATGACGAAGATCATCGGCAGGAACAGGATGATGTAGGCCAGTTCCGGAAACAGCGCCGTGCCGAAGGTGTAGATGAACCCGATGATGAAGCTGCCGACGAAGGCGCCCAGCAGGCTTCCGATGCCGCCGAGAATGACGACGATCAGCGCCAGCGGCAGCATGTCGGCGTCGAGCCCGGGATAGGCCGACAGGATCGGCCCGCCCAGCACGCCGCCGGCGCCGGCGATGCCGGCGCCCAGGCAGAACACCAGCGTGAACAACCTGGAGACGGGAATTCCAACCGCGCGCGCCATCTGCCGGTCGTCGACGCCGGCGCGGATCATCGCCCCGACCCGGGTCCGCTCGATCAGGAAATACAGTGCGATCGCGGCAACGATGGCGCACGCCACCAGCACCAGCCGGTAGGTCGGAAACACAAAACCGAAGACGCGCGTCGGCGCCTGCAGGTTCTGCGGGGTCGGCACCGGGATCGAATCGCCGCCCCACAGCACCAGGCAGGCATCGGAAATGATGAAGGACATGCCGAGCGTCACCAGCACCTGCCCGAGCTGATTGGTTTTCAGTCGCGTCAGCACCAGCCGTTCGAACAGCCCGCCGATGACCGCGACCGCAATTCCGGCGCCGAGCGCGGTCACCCAGATATTCAGGCCGCTCCAGGTGCGCAGCGCGGTCGCTCCGAAATAAGTGCCGAGCATGAAGAACGCGCCGTGCGTCAGGTTTGCCAGCCGCATCAGGCCGAAGATCAGCGAGAATCCCGACGAGAGCAGAAACAGCAGGCCGCCAAGCGACAGGCTGTTGAGACCCTGGATGATCCAAAACTGCATCGTCAGCCGATCTCGTCCGGAAAATGGTGCGACTGTGGCGCCGCGGCCGGAGCAGGGTTACTGCTCCAGATTTTTTGCCGGCGGATAGTCGCGCGAGTAGACC
This sequence comes from uncultured Alphaproteobacteria bacterium, assembly GCA_963843235.1. Taxonomy (GTDB): domain Bacteria; phylum Pseudomonadota; class Alphaproteobacteria; order Rhizobiales; family Xanthobacteraceae; genus Bradyrhizobium. The sequence goes on along the minus strand of CAWJJV010000030.1, from coordinate 944,208 downwards.
GGGTTCTTCAGGAAAGCGGCCTGATCGTAGGTCCAGAACTGGCTGACGTCGGGGTAGGTCTTGATAACGGAATTGACCAGCCGTCCATCGCTTCTCGTCACCTTGCGGATGTAAACGTCGCCGGTGGCGTTGCCGAATGCGTCGAATTTCACGAGGCCGCGCACGGTCTGCACGTCGTTGCCGCGGATCGCCGTCATCAAGGCCTTCTTGTCTTCCACGTTTCCCTTGGTGGTCTTCAGCGCGGCTTCCAGAACCTCGCCGGAGACGTAGGTGCTTGCGGCATAATAGCCCGGATCGTATTTGAACTGCTTGCGGAAGGCCGGGGCGAAAACCTTGTTCGGCGCGTTGTCGAGTTCCGCGGAATACCAGCTCGTGGTCAGGATCCCGAGCGCCTCGTCACCCATGTTGCGAAGCACGGATTCGTCGAGCGCGGTCATGCCGCCGATGACAGCCATCTTGTCTTTCAGGCCGTATTCGATGAACTGGCGCAGGAAGCGAAATCCGTTCGAGCCGGCGGTGCCGAGGAAGATGGCATCGGCGCTCTTCACCTGGGCGACGTAGCTGCCGTAGTCCGGCGTGGCCAGCGGCGTGAATATCTTCTGAATGATCTTGCCGCCATTGTCCTCGAACACGCGCTGGAATCCGGCGCACATTTCATGTCCGTAGGCAAAGTCGTCGGCGATGGTGACGATCTTCTTGTACTTCAATTCCTTGGCGGAATATTCGGCGAGCGGATAGGCGCATTGCGCCGCCGTCGAGGTCAGGCGGACGAACCATGGGCTCGGATGCCGCTGCGTCATGTCTTCCGCCGCCGCCACGCCGAGCGTCGGGATTTGCTTTTCGGTAAGGTAGTCGGCGATCGCGAGCGCCTCGAAGGCCGCGAGCGGCCCGATCATGCAATGGATATTGTTCTTTTCGATCAGTTCCTGCGCTTTGGTGCGTGCGGTGGCCGGAACGCCGGCGGTGTCCGCGACGATCAATTCGACCTTGCGGCCGGCGAGCGTGTTGTCGCGCTCTTTCAGGAACATCGTCAGGGCCAGTTCCATGTCGATGCCGCCGGACGCCAGCGGCCCGGTCTTGGCTGCCAACAGACCGATGCGAAGGGGTTCGCCACTCTGGGCAAAAACCAGATGAGGGGCCGCCATGCTGGCGATGCCTGCGCCGGCAACGCTGCCGACAAATCGTCGTCGCGATATCGCCAATGGATCCTCCCCGGAACTCTGTGACTGAAAGACTTCTTATTTTTTGTTGGGTGATTTATCCGACGTAAGTCACAAATGATCAAGCGATAATCACCTCATCAGTTCGAGGTATGGGAAGTGCGGAGGGATCGGCGTCAAAATGGCGCACCGGCTCGTCTTTGATGCAATGCGGTAAGGCGCGCCGTCGCGGGAATGATGTGGCGAACCCCGCCGTGCCGCGACTATTCCCGGCTGCCTGATTTGGGCTGCGTGACGATGGTCTTCTTCAGCACCTCGAACACCGCCGCGGTATCCTGATCGCCCAACCCCATCGCCATCGCGTCGGTGTAGACCGGCTGGGTCAGCGTAAACATCGGGGTTGCGCAGCCGACGTCGTCGGCAAACTCGGCGATGATCGCCATGTCTTTCTTCCAGGTCGAGACTTTCATGGTCGCAGGTTCATATACGCCCGCGACCATCATCGGCGCGCGCATTTGAAACATCCGCGAGCCGCCGGCGCCCGGACCGACCAGGTCGACCACCATTTTCGGGTCGAGCCCGGCGCGCTCCGCCAGCACCATGGCTTCGGCGGTGGCGACGTTATGGATCGCGACCAGATGATTGGCGACGAATTTCATCCGGCTGCCATTGCCGTAACGCGCCGAGGTCGGCGCTTTGCTTGGCAAAGTCGGCAAACAGGCCGGCGCACTGCGCGATGGCCTTGCTGTCGCCGCTGGCATAGACCACGAGATCGCGCATCTTGGCCTGTGCGCCGGTCCCGCTCAGCGGGCAATCCAGCGCGATGTGGCCGGCCTTCTTCAGAAGGCTCTCGAACCGCAGCTTGTCGGCGATGGTGAGCGTGCTGAGTTCGACCACGATCCGCGAAGGCTGTCCGGCGTCGGCGATGGCCTGCGCGACGTTCATGACGGCCGCGGGGGTCGGCAGGCTGGTCATGATGATCGGCGCGTCGCGTGCGACCTCGCCGACATCACCGGCGATGGTGACGCCGGCCTGCGCAAGCTCGGCGCGCCTGACAGGGTCGATGTCGAAGCCGATCACCTGCCAGCCGCGCTCGACGAGATTGGGCGCAATCGCGCTTCCCATGATGCCGAGGCCGACGATTCCAACGGTCTTGCTCATGAAAATCTCCTGCGAGGTAAATTGGCGTTGCTAAGTCAACGCGCCCGTGTCTTGAATAGCTAGTGATCAAGCGATAAACAAGCAGCTGGTCACGTCGACCGGTCTCGTTGCAGTGCAACGTGTTTTGCTCTCGAAGCGGAGGGACGTCATGAAGGTTACCGGCTTCAATCATCTGTCGATCGGCACCACGGATCTCGCGGAGTCCGTGAAATTCTACGAGACCGTGCTGGGCATGCAGACCATCCCGAGCTACAATTTCGGTTTCAAGACCAAATATCTTCGCTGCGGCGATCTGCAATTGCACATCTTCGAACTGGAAGATCGGGTTCCGTTCTATCAGCATTTTGCGGTGGATGTGGACGATTTCCACGCCGCCTATGACGCCGCGAAGGCGATGGGTGCGCTGGACTCGACGGCGTTCCGCAATCCGGTGAACGAACTTCCGGACGGATGCGTCCAGATGTATCTGCGCGATCCGGCCGGGAATCTGATCGAGATCGACTGGCCCGATGTCGAGACGCTCGATCGCTCGCGAATTCCGGAGATGAAGCTGTTGACCGAATTCGCCGAACAGAACGAAGAGGGGCTGAAGGCCTCGCTGTATCTCGATCGGCCGCATCTCAAGGCTGCACGGGCGAAGTAGCAGGGATTGGCACATGGCAGCTGTTGGTCGGAAGCCGAACGCAAACCCGTCGTCTGGGACCGGATCGAGATCACGGCGCCTATGCGGCGATGATCGCGCGGGCCGACGCGCTGATTCCGAAACTGTGCGAGCGCGCCTCCCGAACCGAGGAGTTGCGGCGTCTGCCGCCGGAGACCGAACGCGACCTGCATGACGCCGGGCTGTTCAGGATCCTGCAGCCGAAACGGGTGGGCGGCTCCGAATTCGACTACGTCGCGCTGGTCGATTGCGCCGATGCGCTCGGGCAGGGCGATGCGTCGGTGGCGTGGAATTTTGCCAACCTCGCCAGCCATCACTGGATGCTGGCCATGTTCGACCAGCGCGCGCAGGATCTCGTCTGGAACAAGAACGCCGATGCGCTGATCGCGTCTTCCTTCATCTTTCCGGCCGGCCGCGCCCGGAAGGTCGATGGCGGCTATGTGCTGCGCGGCAGTTGGCCGTTCTCGTCGGGGGTGGATTCCTGCGATTGGAACATGCTGGCCAGCGTTGTTTCCTCCGACGACGAAGCCGACGGAATCGAGTACCGGATCTTCCTGCTCCAGAAGGGCGACTACAAGATCATCGACAAATGGAACGCGACCGGCCTGCGCGGCACCGGATCGAACGACGTCGAGGTTCATGACGCCTTTGTGGCGGAGTCGATGACGGTTGCGGTGAGCGATCTCGGCGGCGGTCCGACGCCGGGAAGCGCGGTCAATCCGAACGCGCTGTATGCGCTGCCGGTGTTTTCGCTGTTTCCTTACGTGCTTTCCGGCGTCGCCCTGGGCAACGCGCAGGCCTGCCTCGACGATTACGTCGATATCGCAACGCATCGCGCGTCGACCTACAACCGCGCCAAGATCGGCGACCTTCAGAGCACCCAGATCAAGATCGCCGAGGCTTCCGCCAAGATCGATGCCGCGCGTCTTGATCATGCGCGCGAACTGCATCGAGGCGATGGCCGACGCCCGGCGCGGCGATGTGCCGGATGTCGCGGCGAAGACCAGATTACGTCGCGACGGCGCCTTCTCCGTCAATCTGTGCACCGACGCCGTGTCGTTGCTGTTCGCAGCCAGCGGCGCACGCGGCTTGTACATGTCCGGCGCGCTGCAGCGGCAGTTTCGCGATGCGCACGCGATCAATTCTCACCTGGCTTTCAATTTCGATGCGGCCGGTACCAATTACGGTCGTGTTGCGCTTGGCCTGCCGTCCGAAAACCTGACGCTCTGAGGCTGCCGGATGAACGACGCACCCAAGCATCCCGTCAATCCCGATCCCGCCACCGAATTGGCGAGCGACAGCTCGGCGATCGATCCCCGGGATTTTCGCAACGCGCTCGGGACCTATGCCACCGGCGTCACCATCATCACCGCCATGGCGGCGGATGGCAGACCCTACGGGCTGACCTGCAATTCCTTCGCCTCGGTGTCGCTGAACCCGCCGCTGGTGCTGTGGAGCCTGGGAATGTTTTCGCAAGGACTGAGCATCTTTCAGAACGCGAGCCATTTCACGGTCAACGTCCTTGGCGCGTCGCAGCAGGCGCTGGCGAACAAATTCGCGAAATCCTCGGAGGACAAGTTCGCAGGCGTGGAATGGACGCCGGGGCTTGGCAACGCTCCGATTCTCGCCGAGAGCGTCGCCAGCTTTCAATGCCGTGCGGCCAACCGGTACTACGGCGGCGATCACGTCATTTTCCTCGGCGCGGTCGAGGCCTATGCCTATAACCGGCCGGGAGCCGCTGTTGTTCGCGCGCGGCGGTTACGGGCGGTTTCTCCCGCCGGACGGTTCCGGGACCAACAGGTCGTCATGAGCAAGAAAGCCCCGCCCAAGCGTGCGCGTGCGAAGCAGCGGCGGCTTTCCCCGGACGATCGCCGCAAGGAGTTCGTCGCCAAGGCGACCGAGTTCTTTTCCGAGCAAGGGTTTGGCGGCGGCACGCGCGATCTCGCCCGCCGGCTCGGCGTGACCCAGCCGTTGCTCTATCGCTATTTCCCAAGCAAGGACGATTTGATCAAGGAAGTCTATCGCACGGTCTATCTCGAGCCGTTCGATGCCGGCTGGGACAAGCTGCTGGCCGACCGCTCCCGGCCGATTCGCGAGCGGCTGCAGGAATTCTACAGCGCCTACACCAAGGTGATCTTCACGCGCAAATGGCTGCGCATCTATTTCTATTCAGGCCTGAAAGGGCTCGATATCAACCGCTGGTATGTCGGCATGGTCAGGGACAAGATTCTGACCCGCATCGTCAGGGAATTGCGGCATGAGGCGGGACTTCCGGCGCAAAGCAAGCCGAACGCGCTTGAGCTGGAAATGGCGTGGGTGTTTCACAGCGGCATTTTCTATTACGGGGTCCGCAAATACATCTATGAAGCGCCCGTGCTCGAAGACAAGGAACAGATGATCAGCACCGCGCTGGACATGTTTCTGGCCGGCTTCGAGCGGGTTTTTGGCGCGGCCCATGTTGCCACGCGACGAACGCCGGTGAAGGCGACGGGGTGAGCGGTTTCGCCTTCGCCTATAGCTTGGGCTACAGCTTGGCCATCTCGGCCCGGTACCAGTCGCCGATTTCGCTCGCGGTCATCAGCGCGACGCCGTCATGGCCGATGACATAGTCGAGCAGCGCCTCCAGGTATTTGATGCGATGCGGAACGCCGGTGATGTAGGGATGAATCGAGATCGCCATGATCCGTGCATTGTCGGCGCCCTCGAGATAGAGCCGGTCGAACTGATCGGTGCAGCGCTTCAGGAATTGTTCGGAAGAAAGATGCTGCAGCGCGTGGATGACGATATCGTTGGTTTCCACCGAGTAGGGCACCGTGGTCATGACGCCGTGGGGCGTCGCGATATCCTGCGGCAGGTCGTCGATCACCCAGTCGGCCAGATATTCGATGCCGTTGAGCCGCAACAGGTCGATGGTCTCTTCGGTTTCCGTCAGCCCCGGACTTTCCCACGAGCGCGGCGGCTTGCCGGCGAATTTCGCCGATGGTGTCGACGGCGCGCTTGATCGCATCGGCCTGGTTGTCCAGTTTGTGCATCGGGCCCTGGACAAATCCGTGGCCCATGAACTCGAAGCCGGCTTCGCGCGCGGCTGAGGCGACGCGCGGGTAGGAGTTGCAGACATTGGCGTTCAACGCCAGCGTCACCGGCATGTTGCGGTCGGTCAGCGCCTTGAACTGCCGCCAGAAGCCGGCGCGCATGCCGTATTCGTGCCAGGACCAGTTCGGCACATCCGGCAACAGCGGCTGGCCCATCGGCGGGCTCAGCACGGTTCGCGGCATCGCGTTCTCGATCCGCCATTCCTCGACGTTCAAGATCACCCATACGGCCAGCTTCTTGCCGTCCGGCAACCTCAATTTCGGCCGGTCGATTTGCGCCTGGTAGGGAATGCGATCGGTAAAAGCCACGGCGAATATTCTCCAATTAGCCGCGGACTATTCCGCGGCGGTGGACCGTTTTGAGATGCCTGCGTTGACTTGCGGCATCACTTTCTCAGCCATCAAGATCATGGACTGACGTCCGAGCTCGGGATCTGTCCAGTCCTTGCCGGCGTATAACAACGTGCCGAAGGGGCCGACTTCGTCCTGGAAAGCGAGCAACTGATCGGCAACGCTGTCGGGCGTTCCATAGATGATCAACTTGTCGCAGACCATTTCGAGCGTCACTTCATCGTCGGGCTGGTCGCGGCGGGTCTTGAACAGTTCGATACGGCCGTTTCTTTTCAGTTTGGTGAACAGCGAGCGATAATAATAGACGTAGGGCCCGTTGGGATCGGTGGCGTAGGCTTTTGCCGTCGCCGCATCCTTGGCGACGAACACGCTTTTGGCGACGCGCCAGTTGGCGGGGTCGGCGGCGCGGCCGCCACGTTTGCAGCCCTCGACATATCTGGGCCAGTGGCTCTTGACCCAGGCCGGCATCAGGAAGTTGGCGGAAATCGGATCCCAGCCGCGCGCGGCAGCTTCCTCGACACCCTTCGAGAACGGCGCGACCGCAGTCACGACAATGGGCGGATGAGGGCGCTGCAGCGGCCGCGCGATAAAGCCCTGGCCGATATCCGCGATCAGGGTCTTCTGCGTGGAGATGTTCCAGTATTTTCCCTGAATGTTGTATGGCGGCTCGCTGCCCCAGATCTCCAGCACCTGGTTGATCGCCTCCAGAAACATCTCGTTACGGTTCGCTTCGAGATTGCCGAATAGCTCCGCATCCGACAGCAGCCCGCCGGGACTGATACCGAAAATCAGCCGCCCGTCGAGCATGTGATCGAGCATCGCCATGCCGGCCGCGACGGCGGCGGGATGGGTGTTCGGCATGTTGATCGTGCCGGTACCAAGCCGGATCCGCTTGGTGGCGGCGGCGATCCAGGCGAGGAACGCGATGCAGGAGGTGATATTCTCGGCCTTGTCGGTGGCGTGTTCGCCGACATAGGCCTCGGTAAAACCCAACTCGTCGGCCAGGACGAAAGCTTCACGGTCTTCCCGGAGGGATTGCCGCCAATCCTTGTCGAGCGGATGGATCGGCATCGTGAAGAAACCCAAATTCATTGCTGCTCCCCCCGGATCGATTTTTGGTGTACGCAAACGTGCGTCGTCCATCACGATATCGCAAGCCAAAAGTCGGATCCGTCGAAATAATCAGTCGATAAACAAACTTGACGTTTGAGGGGCGCCGCCGTCTAATCTTGCAAAAAACCCACCAACCCGGCCGAGGAGGTCATGTCTGATGAAGGCCTCGGCTTTCAGCTACGCGCGCGCCACCAGCGTCGGAAACGCGTTGGAGTTGCTCGTCGCGCATGGCGACCGGGCGAAGGTGCTCTCGGGCGGCCAAAGCCTGATGCCCGCGATGAATCTCCGCTTGATCGCGCCGGAACTGCTGGTCGATATCGGTGAGCTCATCGAGCTCAGGGGAATCGCGCGCGAGGGCGATAGCTTGCGCATCGGCGCGCTGACGCGCCATGTCGATCTCTTGCGGTCGCCTGAAGTCGCGGCGCATGCGCCGTTGCTGACGGAAGCGATTGCCCATGTCGCGCATCCGGCGATCCGCAACAAGGGCACGCTCGGCGGCAGCCTCGCGCATGCCGATCCCGCCTCGGAACTGCCGGCCTGCATGGTGGCGCTAAACGCCACCGTCGTCGTTCGCGGCCAGGCCGGCGAGCGGCGAATCGCGGCCGCGGATTTCTTCACCGGGATTTACGAGACCGCGCTATCGGCGCAGGAATTGCTCGTCGCCGTCGAAGTTCCGGTCGCGCGACAGGACTCTGTGCACTTCTTTCACGAGTTTGCGCGGCGCCATGGCGACTACGCCATCGTCGGCGCCGCGGCGCAGGCGATCGTGCAAAACGGTCGCTTCGCCGATCTGCGTATCGCCTATTTTGCCATCGGCGATCGGCCGGTGCTGGCGCAGGCGGCGGGCCTGATCAATGTCGCCGTCACGCCCGAGGCATTGTCCGAGGCTGCGTCCGCGTTGGACGACGAGCTCGATCCCCAGGAAGACCAGCAGGCCTCCGTGGCGATGCGCCGGCATCTGGCCAAGGTATTGTTGATGCGTGGCGTGGCCGCGCTGCTGGGGCGCCCCGAGCTCGCGGGAGGGCCGGCGTGACCGCCCCTGTCCCGATCTCGCTCGACGTCAACGGCGAGCATGTCGATGCGCACGTCCTGCCACGGCTCAACCTTGCGGACTTCCTGCGCGAGCATCTGCACCTGACGGGAACGCATGTCGGCTGCGAGCACGGGGTTTGTGGCGCGTGTACGGTGCGCGTGAACGGCGACATCGTCCGCTCCTGCCTGTTGCTGGCGGTGCAGACGCAGGGTGCGTCGGTCGAAACCATCGAGGGCTTGTCCGATAGCGGCGAGATCGCCGACCTGCAGGCGGCGTTTCGCGATCGCAACGCGCTGCAATGCGGCTTCTGTACGCCGGGCATGCTGATGGCCGCGCAGGATCTGTTGAAACAACAGCCCGCGCCGGACCGCGAGCAGATCCGCGAGCATCTTTCCGGAAATTACTGCCGCTGCACCGGCTATCAGGCCATCGTCGATGCGGTCGAGGCCACAGCGCGGGCGCGCGGGAGCCGCACGCCATGACCGCGGCATCGGCCAAACCCGACGGCCTCTCAGTGCTCGACCGTCCCAACTCCTATATCGGCAAGACGGTGCCGCGGCCCAATTTGGAGCGGTTGCTGCAGGGGCGTGGGCTCTATGTCAGCGACATCGAGCTGCCGCGCATGGCGCATGTGGTGTTCCTGCGCTCGCCGCATGCGCACGCCAAAATCGTTCGGATCGACGCCGCCGTGGCCAGGCGCGTGCCGGGCGTCATCGCCGTCGTGACGGGGCGGGAATTGTCCGCCGTCATCACGCCATGGGTCGGCGTGCTCTCGCACATGAAGGGTCTCAAGTCGGCGCCGCAGCACGCAATTGCCATCGACCATGCCTGCTGGCAGGGCGAGGCGGTCGCCGCGATCGTGGCGACCAGCCGGGCCGTCGCTGAGGACGCTGCGGAAATCGTCGAGGTCGATTACGAGGAGCTGGATGCGGTGACGGACATGCGCACCGCGCTTGATCCGGAAACTCCGGTCATCCATGCCGCGCTCGGCGATAACCTCGCCTTCGAACGCAATCTCGATGCCGGTGCGGTCGACCAGGCGTTCGCCGATTCCGACGAGGTGGTGGAAACGGAATTTGTGTTCGGGCGCCATACCGGCGTGACGCTGGAGCCGCGCGCGGTGGTCGCCGACTGGAACGTCGCCGAGTCGCGTCTGACGATCTACCAGGGCACCCAGGCGCCGCACATGGTGCAGAACATCGCCGCGCTGCATCTCGGGTTGCGCGAAGCGCAGGTTCGCGTGGTCTGCAAGGACGTCGGCGGCTCGTTCGGCATCAAGGTCCACATCTACGCTGACGAGATGGCGACCTATGCGCTGTCGAAGCTGTTGCGCCGGCCGATCAAATATGTGGCCGACCGGGTCGAAAGCTTCAACACCGACATTCACGCCCGCGATCATCGCTGCAAGGGGCGGATCGGCGTCAAGCGCGACGGCACCATCATGGCGTTCGAGATCGACGATCTCACGGGCATCGGACCCTATTCGATGTATCCGCGGACCAGCGCCATCGAGGCCAATCAGGTCGTCAATCTGGTTGGCGGCCAGTACGCCACCAAGAACTATCGTGCGCGGGCCCGCGTGGTGTTCCAGAACAAGAACGTCATGTGCCAGTATCGCGGCGTCGGCCATCCCGTCGCATGCTCGGTGACCGAAGGGCTGGTGGATATGGCGGCGCTGCGGATCGGCATGGATCCTGTCGAGATCCGCCGCCGCAACCTCGTTCCCGATGACGCCTATCCCTGCGCTTCGCCCTCCGGCCTGAAATTCGAGTTGTTGTCGCATCACGCCGCGATGACCAAGCTGATGAAGATGATGGATTACGACGCGCTGCGCGCCGAGCAGGCGGCGCTGCGCAAGAAGGGCGTCCATCGCGGCATCGGCATCGCCAGCTTTATCGAGATCACCAACCCAAGTGCTGCCTTTTACGGCGTCGGCGGCGCCCGCATCTCGTCGCAGGATGGCGTCGCCGTGCGGCTGGACGCGACCGGCTCGGTGATCTGCCAGACCAGCATCACGGAGCAGGGGCAGGGTTCGGAATCCCTGACGGCGCAGATCGTCGGCAGCGTGCTGGGCGTCTCGATGGAACGCGTGCGCGTCATCCTCGGCGATACCGACAACACGCCCTATGGCGGCGGCACCTGGGCCTCGCGCGGTGCGGGCATCGGCGGTGAGGCGGCGCTGCAGGCGGCGAAGGTTCTGCGCGGCAACATCCTCGATGTCGCGGCCGCCATCCTGCAATCCGCGCCGGCCGAGCTCGACATCGTCAATAATGCGATCGTCAACGCCAGCGACGGGGCGTCACGCATCGAATTGAACGAGCTGGCGCGGATCGTCTATTTCCGCCCCGATACGCTGCCGCCCGGCATGCAGGCCGAGCTGATGGCGACGCGCCATTTCGTGCCGCGCGACTATCCCTTTGCCTTCACCAACGGCGTGCAGGCGTCGTGGCTCGAAGTCGACACCGACACCGGTTTCGTCAAGCTGCTGCGGCATTGGGTGGTCGAGGATTGCGGGACCATCATCAACCCGCAATTGGTCGACGAGCAGATCAGGGGCGGCGTCGTCCAGGGCCTTGGCGCGGCATTGTTCGAGAAATGCGTCTACGACGAGCGCGGTCAGCTCACCAACGCCAACATGGCCGATTATCTGGTCCCGATGTCCGGCGAAATGCCCGATATCGACGTCGGCCACGTGGTGTCGCCGACGGCGGAGACCGAACTGGGGGCGAAGGGCGCGGGCGAGGCCGGCACGGCGGGCGCGGCGGCGGCGGTGGCCAATGCGGTGAATGATGCCTTGAGGCCGTTCGGCGCCCTTATCACCGAGATTCCGCTGACGCCGCAGCTTATCCTTTCGGCGCTGGGACGCATTTGAGCGAGGACGACACCGGTACACGACCAAATGAGAAGGGCTTAAAGGGACGAAGTATGTTGTGACGGCGGCTTTGTTCATCCAATATGCTGCAAAAAAAACGGGGCATAACGGGAGCATTCAATGAAACGCAGGACATTTCTGGGCGGAACGATCGCGGCGGGCACGCTTGGCCTGACCTCGGGGATCATGGCCCAACAGGCGCCAATCAAGATAGGCATGAGCATGCCGCAAACCGGCGGTCTCGCCGGTGGTGGCAAGGCTTCGCTGCTCGGCATCGAGATCTGGCGTGACGATATCAACGCCAGGGGCGGACTGCTCGGACGCAAGGTAGAACTCGTGGTCTATGACGACAAATCGAGTGCTTCGGAGACGCCGGCGATCTATTCGAAATTGCTGGATGTCGACAAGGTCGATTTTCTGTTCGCGCCCTACGCGACGGTACCGACGGCGCCGATCATGCCGCTTGTCAAGCAGCGCGGCCTGTTGCTGATGGGAAACTTCTCGTTCCAGGTCAACAGCAAGGTTCACCACGACATGTGGTTCAACAATGCGCCGTGGGGGCCGGCCGACAGTTGGGCGTCGGCGTTCCTGGATTTGGCGCAGAAGGCCGGCGGCAAGAGCATGGCGTTGCTCGCGTCAGACCAGGAGTTCGCCCAGAACGTGGCGCTGACCGCGCGCGATGTCGCTAAAAAACGAAGCCTGTCGCTGGTATTCGACCAGTCCTATCCACCGAACACGGTGGAATTCTCTGGCATCATCCGCGCGCTCAACGCCGCCAAGCCGGACATCGTCTATGTCGCGTCCTATCCGCCGGATTCCGCCGGCATCTTGCGCGCCGTGAACGAAATCGGGGTTTCGGACAGCGTCAAGATTTTCGGCGGCGGAATGGTCGGCCTGCAATTTGCCGCGGTGATGGAGAGCATGGGCTCGCTGCTCAACGGTGTCGTCAATTACAACACATGGCTTCCTGAGCCGAGCATGTATTTCGACGGCACCAAGGAATTCTTCGAAAAATATACCAAGCAGGCGATCGCGGCCAAGGTCGACCCGTTGGGCTACTATCTGGCGCCCTACGGTTATGCCTCGGGCCAGCTCCTCGAGGCGGCCGTCAACGCGACGAAGTCGCTGGACCAGAAAGGCATCGCGAAATATCTGCACGCCAACGAAGTCAAAACCATCGTCGGCCCGATCGCCTTTGCCGAAGACGGCGAGTGGAAGGAAACCGAGACGTTGATGGCGCAGTTCCGCGGTGTCGTCGACAAGAATGTCGATCAGTTCCGCAAGCAGGGCAAGCAGGTGATCCTGTCCCCGGCAAACCTGAAGTCGGGCGATCTGATCAGCCCGTTCGAGGCGGCGCGGAAGTAAATCTCGCCTCTGAGGGGATCGGGGCACGTTCGCTCCGATCCCGCAGTTGAACCAAGCTTGCGACCCGGGGAAACAGCGGCCTGAAAAAGAGGTCAAGGGGGACCTTAAGTGTTTTCAATGGATCTGCTGCTCAATGCGGTAGTGACCGGTGTGCTGGTCGGCTGTTTCTACGCGGCCGTCAGCCTCGGTCTGTCGGTTTCGTTCGGCCTGCTCGACGTTCCCCACGTCGCCCATCCGGCATTTCTGATTCTCGCGGCCTACGGCGTGTTTTTCCTCAACGATAGCTATGATATCGACCCCTTGCTGGCGGGGCTGATGATCACGCCGCTGCTTTTCCTGATCGGGCTGGTCGCCTATCGGATCTATTACGAAACATTCGAGAGGCGCGGCAGCGACGCGGGCGTGCGCGGCATCGCATTCCTGTTCGGCATCGCCTTCATCATCGAGGTGCTGATCATCCTGCAATTCGGCGTCGATCAGCGCTCGGTCAGCGCGTCCTATATCGGCAAGGCCTGGCGGCTCGGTGATATGCGCATCCCGGTTCGGCTGCTGGTCGCCTTCGCGGTGGCCTCCGGATTGACCATCCTGCTATCGCTGTATCTATCGAAGACCTTCATGGGACGCGCGATCCGCGCGGTCGCGCAGGACCAGGAGGCGTTACGGCTGATGGGCGCCAACCCGGTCAAGATCAAACAATGGGCGTTCGGAATTGCAACGGCGGTGCTCGGGGTCGCGGGCGCCCTGCTCATTATTGTGGCTCCGGTCGATCCGACACTCGACCGCGCCTATATCGGCCGTACTTTCTGCGTCGTGGTGATGGGAGGGCTCGGCAGCATCACCGGTACGCTGATCGCCGCCATTATCCTCGGCGTCGCCGAATTGATCGTGCTCAGCATGCTCGGCGCATCCTGGGCGCCGGCGATTTCTTTCGCGATGCTGCTCGGCGTGCTTGCGATCCGGCCGCAGGGTCTGTTCGGCAGGCGATCATGAAGCGTAACAGCGTTGCTTTCTGGATCGCGATGGCGTTGTTCCTCGCCGCTATCTTCCTGATGACGCAGGTCGTCAGCAACGAATACCCCTTCTTTGCCGGCTATGTGATCCTGCAGTTCATCGTGCTCGCCGTATCGTGGAGCATCCTTGGCGGCTATGCCGGCTACGTGAATTTCGGCACCAACGCGTTTTTCGGTGTTGGCATCTACACGGCGGTGTTCCTGACCAAACTGACCGGTGCCTCGCTGGCGGTACAGATCGTCGCCGCCGCAAGCGTCGGTGCGCTGCTCGGCCTCGCCGTAGGCCTGTTGACCCTGCGCATGCAGGGCATCTTCTTTTCGATCGCGACGATCGCGCTTTCGATCGTGATCGAGACGTCGGTGACGAACTGGCGATATGTCGGCGGCGCGGCAGGCATCCAGTTGCAGCGCCCGGCGGCGCTGGACATGTTTCACAGCTATCTGCAGATGCTGTTCTTCGTTCAGGCGATGCTCGTGGTGCTGGCGATCGCGGTGTCGCGCTACATCCAGAAGTCCTGGATTGGGCACGGTCTACAGGCGCTCCGGGACGACGAACTGGCCGCCGAATGCACGGGGGTGCCGACCTTGCGGTTGAAGCTGCTGGCCTGTGTGATTTCCGGCGCACTGATGTGCGCGGCCGGCGCGCCCGGCGCCATGTATCTGCAATACGCGGATCCGTCGTCTGCCTTCAACCTCAATTATTCCGTGACCGTGCTGGCGATGGCGCTGATCGGCGGCACCGCGCATTGGATCGGCCCGGTGATCGGCGCAATTCTGCTCGGCGCGACACAGCAACTGCTGGCCGTCACCATCTCGTCGGAAGTGAACGTGCTGGTGCTGGGCGTAATGCTGGTGTTGTTCGTGGTCGCAGCACCCGAGGGCATCCTGGGCCTGGTCCGTCGGGCCACCGGCAACCGCGGCGAGGGCAGGGGATGACGGCTCCTGACGCACAACGGCCGCTGCTGCGGATAGCCGGGCTGACCAAGCGGTTCGGCGGTTTCACCGCGCTCGACAATATCAGCGTCGATATTCGCCCGGGCGAGCGCTTCGGTCTGATCGGTCCCAACGGGTCCGGCAAGACCACGCTGATCAACTGCATTTCCGGCGCATTCCGCACCGAGGCCAATACCGTGGTGTTTCGCGACGAGGACATCACGCGCCTGCCGCCGCATCTGCGTACCCGACGCGGCATTGCGCGCAGTTTTCAGCTCCCGCGGCCGTTCCGAAGCATGACGGTCGCCGAGAATCTCATGGTGGCGCTGGATTTCGCCGCGGCCAACGAGGCGCACGTCACGTCAGCGCAACGCCGCGACACCATGATGTCGATCCTGACCAGGATGGGTCTTGCCTCAAAGGCAAATGTCTCCGCCACCAAGCTCAGCCAGGTCGAGCTGCGCAAGATGGAGCTCGCCCGCGCAATGGCGACGCATCCGAAGCTGCTGATTTCCGACGAGGCCATGGCGGGCCTGTCGAGTTCCGAGGTCGATGAAGTGCTCGATCTCCTGATGAGTCTCACGGATGAGAACATCACCATCATCATGATCGAGCACATCATGCAGGCGGTGATGCGTTTTTCGGATCGCGTGATGTGTCTCGACGCCGGCAAGATCATCGCGATCGGCTCGCCCAATGAAGTGATGGCCGACCAGCGCGTGCAGGAGGCCTATCTTGGCACTTAGCCTCGCTGTCAGTGGTCTCGACGCCGGTTACGGCGCCGTCAAGGCGCTACGCGGCGTCTCGATCCATGTCGAGACCGGCGAGACCGTGGCGCTGCTCGGCACCAACGGCAACGGCAAGAGCACGCTGATGAAATGCGTGGCGGGCCTGGTCCGGCCCGAGCGTGGGACCTTGTCGCTCACGATCGACGGACAGTCGCATGATCTTGCGAAATTGTCGGCCGAGGCGATTGTCGATCTCGGCGTGGCGATGGTGCCCGAAGGCCGGCGTCTGTTCCCTAGGCTGACGGTGCTGGAAAATTTGATGCTCGGCGCCTTCCGCAAGGAGGCCCGGCGCAACATCGAGCGCAATCTGGCGCTCGCCTTCGAGGCTTTTCCGGTGCTCAAGGGGCTACAGGGACAGTTGGCCGGCACCATGTCGGGCGGCCAGCAGCAGATGCTGGCGATCGGGCGGGCGCTGATGTCCTCGCCGCGTTTGCTGCTGATCGACGAGCCGTCGGTCGGGCTGTCACCGCTATTGGTATCGCAGACCATCAGCAAGATCGGCGAACTCAACCAGCATCTTGGTCTCACCGTGCTGATGGCAGAGCAGAACTTCAATCAGGCGATCCGAATTGCCTCCCGCGGCTACATCATCGTCCATGGTGAGATCGTGGTTGCAGCCAATTCGGTCGACGAGCTGCGAAGCAACGATATCGTCAAGCGGCTCTATCTCGGCGGCGCCGTCTGAACGAGCCGCTCGGTTGCGGGAAATCGCGTTACAAATTGTTTGGCGCGCGGACCACAAATGCGCTTTGATGACGGCTCGTCTCCGCGCTCGTCTGAGGATGCCGACCGCTTGGTAAATCTCTGGGCGGGTGACCCAGGCGGCGTGCATGCGCGTGCCGAAACGCTTACAGTCCGCCGCCAGGTTGTCGGCTTGTTAATTCCGATAGGAGGTATCGACGCGGTCGAGCTTGCGCAGCAGCGCCGGCCAGGCCAGTTCGCCGTTCCGGTTGGGCAGGTTCGGGCGCGGCTTCACCTTGTCGAAGGTGGCTTCCAGGATTTCCTGCGACGGATAGATCAGCTTGGTGTTGCACGACAGCGCCATCACCTGCACCTCGCAGGCGCGCTCCATGCGGAACAAGAGATTGAACGTCGCGGGGATGGTTCGTCCGACCACCAGCAGGCCGTGATTGCGCAGGATCATCGCCTCGTGATCGCCGAGGTCGGCGACCAGCCGCTCGCGCTCGCCGACATCGTCGGCGATGCCTTCGAAATCGTGGTAGGCGATGTGCAGGAACCGCATCGAGGTCTGCGCCAGCGGCAGCAGGCCGCATTCCATCGCCGAGACCGCCATGCCGGCCGGCGTGTGGGTATGCGCGACGCAGTCGACATCGCGCCGGGCCATGTGAATGGCGCTATGAATGACGAAGCCGGCGGCGTTGACGTCATAATCCGAGGCGTTGAAGATGGTGTTGCCGTCGTGATCGATCTTGATCAGGCTCGATGCATCGATCTCTTCGTAGAGCATCCCGTAGGGATTGATCAGGAAGTGGTCGTGCGAGCCGGGAACGCGGCATGAGATGTGGTTGGCGATCATCTCGGTCATGCCGTACATCGCGGTGAGGCGGTAACAGGCCGCGAGATCGACGCGGGTTTGCCATTCCTCGGGGCTCACCTGCTCACGGACCGATTTGACGACTTTGATGGCGGGTGAGCTTACGGGAGGGGTCATGGCGTTGCTCCGATTGAACCGGTCTGTTTTTTCTGAAAGGGCCTGATCGATTGCATCAAGGATACCGGCAACCCGCGCTGCGCCGCAAGTCGGCCCGGGCCGCCGCGATTGCAACGCAGCCATCGCCTGTGCGCTGCGGAAAACCTCCGGACGACCAAAAAAGACGGTGAAAATGGCCCTTCGGCCGCAGATCGGATCGCGAAGCCGGTCAGCGCGTGCAAGCCAGCCGCATCTCCCCGAGTTGAGCGAGGTTCACGGCCGCACGGCCGGCGTTTCGATCGGCATCCCCCGGGCGCGGGACATGAGGTAGAGCTCGAGTTCGACCAGTTCCGGCGCGCCGTAGTCGTAGGGCACGGCGCGCGTCCCCGTCATGCAGCTGCGCAGGCGCCGCTCCAGCGAGCCGAGCGATTGCCATTCCAGGCGGTATAGCGGGTAGCCGGTCGGCTGCGCCTGCGTGATCGCCGACCCCGCAAGATGTTTGTCCCAATTGTCGTCGTGGCAATTGGCGCAGGCGAGATTGAGCTGGCCCTGGCGGCGCATGAACAGGTCGTGGCCTCTGGCTGCAAAGGGTTCGAGCCGCGGATCGTTATCGGGAGCGATGGCGATGCCGCGCGACTGGTGTGCGACGAAGGCGGTCAGCGCGAGCAGGTCGTGGCTCTCATAGGGAAGCGGTGTGGCCTGTTGATGCCGGGCGCGGCACAGGTTGATGCGCTGCTCAAGGTTGACCGGCCGCCCAAGCGCCGGGTCGAAGGCCGGGTAGCGCGCGGCGACGCCTTTCATGCTGGCGCGGGCGTCACCATGGCAGTCGGCGCAGGCTTTACCCAGCGCGCCGGTCTTGCTCTTCCACAACGCTTCGCCGTCCAGCACCGACAGCATGCCGGGATTGGCGGTATCGTCGTTCTGCATGGCCTGGGTATCCGGCGACATGAAACTGTAACCGGACCGGCGTTGCGCCGGCGGGATTTCGGCGGCGGGAAGCGACGCGGCGGCGATATCCGCCACGATCACCAGCACCGCTGCGGCTATCGCGTAAGCAGGTCTCATTCGACGGTGATGGAGGCCGAGGCGGTTTCGGTGAAACCATTGTCGCCGATCCAGTCGAAATCGAACTTGCCGCTCTCGGTCGCGACCGTGAAGAAGGTGATGAACGGGTTTGCCGCGATCGCCGGGAACAGGTCGGCGCGAAAAATCTCGGCGCCGTTGTAGCGGCAGGCTGAAGCTGGTGATGATGTTGCGCGGAATGAGCTCTCCGGTCGCGGTGCGGCGATAGCCGGTCTCCATGACATGTGACATCAGCGTCTTGATCTCGATGATCTCGCCGCGTTTCGCCTTGGCCGGAACATTGATCAGCGCCGATGCCATCAGATCACCTCCTCGGTGCAGGCCGCCAGCGTCACCACGACGTCGATACTGGCCGACCAGAACGAACCATCCGAGAGCTGGGCGATGGCAGTGATCTTCTGGCTGTCGGCGAGACGAATCCGGGTCGAGATCTGCGCCCGGCCGGCGCGCGGGCCGAGATAGAAATTGCCGACATTCGGCTGCGGGTTCTTCTCGTTGAAGACGTGGATGCTTTTCACGTAGTCATCCGGAGTCATCGGGCTCGATACGCTGACGGTCATCGGCACGGTGTTGCCGTTCTCGACCAGCGGCGGCACGTCGAGCTTGACCTTGCCGCTTCGTACCACGGCGGCCCCGACCACGTTGCGAATGGCAGTCGCGAGCATCGCGGGCGTCGCATCCGCAGGCCGCGCCGTCACCAGTGGAGCGGCGCCAAGCATGGCCGCGCCGCCGGCGAGGCTCAGGAATTGACGGCGGGTTGCGGGGGTTTCAGGCGCGCGCATCGCTTCTTCCTTTATCATCCTATTCGCGCAGCGTCGCGAGATACGCCACGATATCTTCGATCTGCGCGGCCGACAGCATCGGCTTGTCGCGCCACGCCGCGCCGACACGATCCAGTCCGTCGACGCGATAGTAGGACGGCATGATCGTCGCGGGATTGAGGCGGGATGCATCGACCAGCCGAAGCCGAAGTTGAGCTGGCGACCAGCGGCTGCCCACGCCGGACAGGCTCGGCGCAAGATCGCCCTGAAAGGTCTCTTCCGGAAACGGACCGCTGTGGCAGAGGATGCAGGTGCTGGTGCGGTTGAGGATCAGCGTCCGTCCGCGCACGGCATCTCCCGGTTCGCCGGTGAGCGAGGCTGGAATGGCGTCGCCGACGATGACATAGGGGTGCAATGCCTGCGCGGCTGCTTCGCCGGGCAGAATGAGCATCACTGCTGCGAGCCATGCTTGGGCTGGATGGAGAATTGACCTAGCCAAACGTTTCCGCCGTGATGCTGTGATACCAGGACTGAGCGATTTCGGCCTCGTGCCTGCGAACCTCGGGCGGCGCATCCACCGGGCTGGTGCGGCCTTCGATCTCGGCGAACATGCCGTCTCGCGGCAAGTAGATGCCCGACAACGAAAATGCGTAGTCGGGCGCCACCGTGTTGTAACAGGCGCCGACCAATCTTGGGACCGGCGGGGGATTGCCCGAAAGAAGGCTCGCGATGGCGGCAGCGCAGGCCTTGGCCTCGGCATTCGCGGCGGAAGCGGATTTGGGGATGCCGCCGGCGATACTGGCATCGCCGATGACGTGAACATCGGGCACAAGCTTCGAGGCAAAGGTGACCGGATCGATCGGGCACCAGCCGGTATTGTCGACGGCGCCCGCGATCTCGGCGATGCGGCCGGCCTTCTGCGGCGGGATGACGTTGGCGACGTCAGCGGCATAATTGCCGAAATCGGTGACGAGCGTCCTGGTCGCGGGATCGACCGATACGACCCGGCCGCCTTGCGACAGCGACACCCGCTCGATCATGCCCGGGTACAATTCCTTCCAGGCATTCTCGAACAGGCGCTGCTGCGGAAAGGCATCCTTGGCATCGAGAATCAGGACCTTGGCGCGCGGCTTTGCGGTTTTCAGATAGTACGCGATCAGGCTGGCGCGCTCGTAAGGCGCCGGCGGGCACCGCGAAGGGCTCGCGGGCACCGCGAGCGCGACCAGGCCGCCATCGTCCATGGCCTCGAGCTGCCGGCGCAGCAACGCTGTCTGCTCCCCCGCTTTCCAGGCATGCGGCATTTTCTCAGCCGCCGCCTCGTCATAGCCGGGCAGCGCATCGAATCGCAGATCGATGCCGGGCGCCAGCACCAGGCGATCGTAGGCGAGCGAGCTGCCGTCGGCCAATCCGACGGTGTGGGTGCGCGGATCGATCCGCATAGCCGCCTGGGCAATGACGGTGACGCCTTCGGCGCTGATCTTGTCGTAGCTGAATTGCTGCGTTTCCAATCCGCGCAGCCCGGCGATCACCTCGTTGCTGAACGGGCAGGCGGTGAAGGTCCGGTTCGGCTCGATCAGCGTTACATTTAGTTTTGGATTGATCTGTCGCAGCGCGCGGGCGCAGCCGGCGCCGCCAAAGCCGCCGCCGACCACGACGATGCGCGCCGCGGACTGGGCGAACAAGGGTGAGGGGAGCGTCAGCGATGCCGCGGTTGCGGCAATGCCACGGACGACGTTTCTCCGCGTCTCCTGGCGTAACCCGTCCATCAGCAATGTCCGGTGGGTGAGCGGCGGTCGTATGGACCGCCGCTCGCGTGGTGTCAGGCGAAGGTGATGTTCTGGTCCCGCAGCGGGACCGAACGGATCCGCTTGCCGGTCGCCGCGAAATAGGCGTTCAGCACGGCGGGCGCTGCGACGCAGATGGTCGGTTCGCCGACGCCGCCCCAGAAGCCACCGCTCGGCATCACGATCGATTCCACCTTCGGCATTTCACTGATCCGCATCGAGTTGTAGGTATCGAAGTTGGTTTGCTCGATGTAGCCGTCCTTGACGGTGCAGCCGCCGTAGAACAGCCCCGACAGCCCGTACACGAACGAACCGGCGATCTGCCGCTCGATCTGCGCGGGATTGACGGCGTAGCCCGGGTCGGTGGCGGCGACCATGCGCAGCACCTTGATCTTGTTGCCGTCGGTCACCGAGATTTCGGCGGCGCCGGCGACGTAGCTGCCATACCCCATGTGCTGGGCGATGCCGCGATAGACACCTTGCGGCGCCGGCTTGTCCCAGCCGATTTTCTCGGCGACGGCGTTGAGCACCGCGAGGTTCTTCGGATGTTTCGCCATCAGCTTGCGCCGGAACGCGACCGGATCCTGGCCCGCCGAATGCGCCAGCTCATCCATGAAGCATTCGAGGTAGATCGCGTTGTGGTTGACGTTGACGCCGCGCCAGAAGCCCGGCGGGACATGCGGGTTGCGCATCGCGTGTTCGACCAGAAGATTCGGAACCGAATAGCCGATCGCCGCCTCGCCGTTGGGGGCGAGGCCCTGGAACGCCGCCGGATCCATGCCGTTGACCAGCGCTTCCGGCCGAAGGGTGAACAGGATCGACTGTCCGGACAGCCGCACATGCAACGCCGTCAGATCGTTGTTGGCATCGAAGGCGCCGGTCAGCTTGCAATGCGTGATCGGATGATAGGTGCCGTGCTGCATGTCTTCTTCGCGCGACCATAGCAGTTTGATCGGCGTGCCCGGCATCTGCTTGGCGATCGCCACCGCCTGCCGGACATAGTCGGTCTGGCCGCGCCGGCCAAAGCCGCCGCCGAGCATGATCTTGTGCACGTCGCACTTGTCGGCGGGCAGCCCCGATACTTCCAGCGTCGCGGCGAACGCCGCCTCGCCGTTTTGCGTTCCGCACCAGACCTCGCACTTATCCGCGGTATAGAGCGCCGTCGCATTCAGCGGCTCCATCGCGGCGTGGTTCTGATAGGGATAGTTGTAGACCGCCTCGACCTTCTTGGCGGCGCTGGCGATGGCCGCCTTGGCGTCGCCGTTCTGGTTGCCGGTAAAGGCCGGCTGTGCGTTATCGAGGCCTTCGTCCAGCCATTGCGCGATCGACGCGCTGGTGACTTTGTTATTGGGACCTTCGTCCCAGACGATCGGCATCGCTTCGAGCGCGGTCTTGGCGTGCCACCAGGTGTCGGCGACGACGGCGACGGCGTTGTCGTTGACCCGCACGACCTTCTTGACGCCCTTCATGCCCATGGCTTTGGCTTCGTCGAAGCTTTTCAGCTTGCCGCCGAATACCGGGCAGGCCTTGATCGCGGCGTTGAGCATTCCCGGCAGCTTGACGTCGATGCCGTAGATCATCTTGCCGGTGGTCTTGTCGGCGGTGTCGAGCCGCTTGACGCCCTTGCCGGCGATTTTCCAGTCTTTCGGATCCTTCAGCTTGACGTCGGCCGGCGGCTCGATCTTCGCCGCGGCCTCGGCCACCTTGCCGAAGGTCGTCGTGCGTCCCGACGGGGTGTGGGTGATGACGCTGTTGGCGGCGGTGCATTCCGAAGCCGGCACCTTCCATTCGTTGGCCGCGGCCTGGATCAGCATCACGCGCGCGGTCGCGCCACCCTTGCGCACATATTCATGCGAGGTTCTGATTCCGCGGCTGCCGCCGGTCGAAAAATCGCCCCACACGCGCTTGCGGGCCACGCTCTGGCCCGGCGTCGGGTACTCGGTCGTGACTTTCGACCAGTCGCATTCGAGTTCTTCGGCGACGAGCTGGGCGAGGCCGGTCAACGTACCCTGGCCCATTTCCGAACGCGCGATACGGATCACGACGGTATCGTCGGGCTGGATCACCACCCAGGCGTTGACTTCCGGCGAGCCGTCGGCGGCACGCGCGATTTCCGGCCCGCCGAAGGGAATGTCGAGGCCGAGGGCGAGGCCGCTGCCGATCGCGGCAGTGCCGATGATAAAGGCGCGGCGGTTGAGCGACGGCGCGTTGATTCTTGGCATATGATTCATGGCGTCCCCCTCAAGCGTTCGCGACGGCATGGATGGCCTCGCGCACCTGTTTGAAGGTCCCGCAACGGCAGATGTTGGTGACGGCGTCGTCGATGTCCTGGTCGGTCGGCTTCGGGTTCTCCTTGAGAAGCGCTGCCACCGCCATGATCATTCCGCTCTGGCAGTATCCGCACTGCGGAACGTCAGCATTGATCCAGGCCTGCTGCACCTTGTGCAGGGCGCCGTTGGTGGCCAGTCCTTCGATCGTGGTGATCTGCTTGCCGACGGCCTCGCTGACCAGCACGCCGCAGGAGCGCATCGCAACGCCGTCGATGTGAACGGTGCAGGCGCCGCATTGTGCAATGCCACATCCGTATTTGGTGCCGGTCAGGCCGACATTTTCCCTGATCGCCCAAAGCAGCGGCGTATCCGCTTCGACGTCGACATCGATTGTTTTGCCATTGATAGTGAGGTTTGCCATCGCGTTCCCCTGAATTCGTTCAATCCATCGATTGAACTTCGGGGCAATCTTTGGACTGAAAACTAGAACAGTTCAAATTAAGATTGTTCGCTGCGCGAGGGGAAGATAGGCGATCTCGCGGTGTTACCGTGCGCCTGATCTATCAGCCGCCTTCTGTTGCGCTCTTTCGCTACGCTATTATGCAAGCCTGATATGCGCCCCGATCGGATTGCGGGTCGCATTCAGGCCTTGCGTTGTGGCCCTACCGTCAAACGCAGGAAACTCATCACGCTTCCGAGTGCAGCAAATCCGGCGCCGAGCGCCAAAGCGAGCGCCGCGCCGCCGTGGCCGGCGAGGCTAAAGCACAACGCCGCCAGCGCGGCGCCGGTGGTCTGCCCGGTCAGGCGTGCGGTCGCCGCGATACCGCTCGCGCCTCCGCTGCGGTCGGTCGGTGCGCTTGACATCAGGGTTCTCATGTTCGGCGTCTGAAAGAAGCCAAACCCCATCCCGCAAATGACCATGCGCCAGGCTATATCGGCAACGCTGGGCGCTGCGGGAAGCATCGCCAATAGCGTCATTCCCACGCCGAGCAACGCCAGTCCGATCCCGCCGAGGATGCCGGCGGGATAGCGATCGGACAGGCGGCCGCCGATCGGTGCCATGATGGCAACCACGAGCGGCCATGGCGTCATCAGAAAACCCGTCTGCACCTGCGTGCGCAGCAGCACGTCCTCGAAGTAGAACGGCAGCGACACGAAAGCGAGGCCTTGGACCGAGAACGAGCAGACCGCGGTGGCGGCCGATAGCGCGAACACCGGGCGTCGAAACAGGTCGATGGGCAGCATCGGAGCCGGATGATCCGCGTGCCTGCGGGTCAAAAGCCAGCCCAACAGCAGCGCGGCCAGTAGTTCGACGATGACGAGCGGAGGCCGGGCCCCGTGGGCCGCGCTGCCGATGCCGATGATGAACAAGCCGAGACAGCCCGTGGCCAGAACGGCACCGGGAAAGTCGAAGCTGTGCACGGCGCGGGGCGTCGCCGGCAAGGTCTTGAGGCCGATCCCGATCGCGAGCACACCGAAGGGAATATTGATGGCGAACAGCCAGGGCCAGTGGCCCAATCGCCAGAATGCCGGAGGCGATGGTGGGACCGAGCGTGAAGGCTGTGGCGACAGTCAGAGCGGTATAGCCGAAGCCGCGGCCCAGCAGGCGGCTGGGATAGATAAAGCGGACCAAGGCCGAGTTCACGCTCATGATCCCGCTGGCGCCCAATCCTTGCAGCACCCGGGCCACTAGCAGGCTCGGCAGCGACCACGCGCAGGCACAGCCCAGCGACGCCAGGGTGAACAGCAACAGACCGCCGAGATAAATGCGCTGATGGCCGACGATTTCGCCGAGCGCGCCGAGCGGCAACAGCGTTGCGACCAGCACGATCTGATAGACGTTGACCACCCAGACCGCGTCCGCCGGGCTGACATGAAGATCAGCGGCGATCCTGGGCAGGGCGATGTTGGCGATCGCAGTATCCAGCGAGGCCATCGTCAGCGCGGTCAAGATCGCCGCGACGGCCCAACGCCGGCGTTCTGCGGGCAGACCGTCGCCGGCCGGCGCCGAAGCCGCTTTCGCTGCGATTGTCGACATCCTCTGGCGTTCTCCGGACCCGGGGTGGCGATGGCGCCACGTGCGGCGTGTACTACGGACCGGGGGCGGTCCACAGACGCGCCGCTGCATGATGCGTATGCGATGCGGCACCCGGCTTTCCCGGACCGACGAATTCCGGCTGCGGTGCGTTGACAAGGGCCGGCTGCGCGGGAAGCCTGGAATTGCTGCGGCTGCGTCATTTCCGCCGACGACTTTCTGCTAGCTTTCCGCCCGCCATGCGATCGATTAGGCTCGGCGTGCACGGTGGCCGCGATATCAAGATAATGACGGCCGCCGGCGAGGGGAAACGCTTTGAACGGACAGGCGCGCCGGCGTACCGAGATCGTGCGCAGCGGTGATGAAGGCCGTGATCGGCGCATATGGGCAAGCCTGTGGATCGCGCTGTTGCTGGCGATCCTTGGCTTTCTGGTCGTCTATCCCGTGCTCATGCTGCTGTTGGGCGCGCTGACCGACACCAATCCGGTGGTCGACGGCTTCAGCCTCGACCATCTTTCGATCGCCAACTTCCTCGTCGTGCTGGTCAACCCGAACGTCGCCGAAGCGCTGTTCAACACGCTCGTGGTCTGCGGCGGCGGCACCCTGATCGCGGTGGTGATCGGGCTCGCGTTTTCCTGGATCGTGGTGCGGACCAACACGCCGTTCAAAGGTTTCATCGCGGCGGCCAGCATGCTGCCGCTGTTCGCGCCACCGCTGGTCGCGGGCGTAGCCTGGACTATCCTCGGTTCACCGAAGACCGGCCTGATCAACACCGTGTTCAAGTGGGCGCAGCTCGACTGGCGTGTGAATCTTTATTCGCTGTGGGGATTGGTGTTCGTGTTCGGCATTTACTATGCGCCGTACGTCTACATGTTCACGGCCTCGGCGCTGCGCAACATGGACCCGAGCCTGGAGGAGGCCGCCGAAATTTCCGGCGCCAGCGCGTTCGCGACGTTGTTCTCGGTAACGTTCCCGCTGATCATGCCGGCGATCGTCTCCGGCATGCTGCTGTCGTTCATCGTGATGCTCGGTATCTACGGCATCCCGGCGGTGCTCGGCGCGCCGGCCAATATCAACGTGCTGACGACCTATATCTTCAAGCTCACCAACTGGTCGCCGCCGCTCTACAACACGGCGGCCGCGGTTGCCATCCTGCTCATGGTGGTGACTGGCCTGTTGGTATTTCTGCAGCAGCAGGTGCTGCGCGGGCGAAGCTACACCACCGTCGCCGGCAAGGCATTTCGGCCGCGCCATCTCGACCTCGGGCCGTGGCGCTGGTTCACCTTCGGGCTTGGCGCCGTCTATCTGCTGGTGGTCGTCATCCTGCCGACCCTCGCCTTGATCGTGGCGGCATTCCGCAAATTCATGTTCATCCGCGATGTCGCCAGCCTGTTCGACATGCGGCAATATTCACTGACGCATTTCTACAGCATCTTCGACAATCCGCTGACTCTCAGGTCGATCTACAATGCGATCGAGGTCGGTATCATCACCGCCGCGGTTGGCGGCACGCTCGCCTTTGCGATCGGCTACACCATTCACCGCACCCGGATCGCGGGCCGGCGCGGCATCGATCTGATATCGACCATACCGGTGGCGATTCCGGGCCTCGTCGTCGGCGTCGCCTATCTGTGGGCCTGGATCGGAATTCCCGGCGGCCTCTACGGCACCATCTGGATCCTCGCGCTGGCTTTCATCGCGCGCTTCATCCCGGACACGGTCAAGGCGCTGTCGACCTCGTTCCTGCAGATCCATCGGGAGCTGGAGGAAGCAGCCTGGGTCTGCGGCAAGGGGATGCTCGGCACCATCGCGACGGTCGTATTGCCGCTGGCGCGGCCCGGCGTGATCGCCTCCATGACGCTGTTGTTCGTGCTGGCGATCCGCGAACTCGGCTCGTCGCTGTTTCTCTACACCAGCAACACCATGGTGATGTCGGTCTTGCTGCTCGATTTTTACGAAGGCGGAAATCTCGGAAAGACCGCGGCATTCAGTCTGGTGCAAACGGTTTTGCTCGGCGTTCTCATCGGGGGCGCGAACTGGCTGTCGCGCGGGCAGGCGCAGGGCAGTGTCGCCCGAACCGGATAAAAACAGGGAGGATCAGCTATGAATCGAAAAATCGTTGCCATGATCGCGACCATCGCCAGCATCGCCGTTCTTGGCGTCACACTGAACGGCGGACCTGCGCGGGCACAGGAATTTGGCTCGCCCGAACTGATCGCGGCGGCCAAGGCCGAGGGCAAGCTCGTGTTCTACACGGCAAACTTCGCGGAAATCGAACAGGAGGTCATCAAGGCGTTCAACAAGCGCTTCCCGGAGATCAAAGTCGAAATGGTGCGCGCGCCCGGCGGCCAGCTCATCACCCGCGTCAGGACCGAGGCTGCGGCCGGCAAGCTGATCGCGGACATCGTCGATCACTCCGACCGCGCACTGATGCTGCCGCTGGCCGACCTGTTCCAGGATTATGCGCCGCCGAATGCCGCCGATTACAATCCGGAGGCTTTGATTTCGCCCAAGCTTTGGCCGCGCGCGACGATCGCATGGTCGATCGCTTACAACACCGAACTGGTCAAAGACCCGCCCAAGAGCTGGATGGATCTGACCAAGCCGCAATACGACAAGATGACCGGCCAGGTGTTCGCGCAGTCCGGCGGCACCACCTGGACCCGCATCATGTTCGAGCGTGAGGTGCTCGGCGAGGATTACTGGGCGAAGCAGGCCGCGACCCATCCGATCCTGTATCCGTCGGGCGCCCCGATGGCGGACGCGCTGGTACGCGGCGAAGTGGCGATGGGCCCGTTGCTGTATAATGTGATTTATCAGAAACAGAAGGACGGTGCGCCGATCAAGATTTTCTTCCCGCCCGAAGGCTCGCCGGTCAATCCCTATGCCACGGGCATTCCGAAGACCGCCGCGCATCCCAATGCCGCGAAATTATTCCTGAACTGGTGCCTGTCGAAAGAAGGCCAGACCTTCATGATCAAGGACCTCGGCAACCTCACATCGCTGAAGGAGCCGCCGGCCTATCCGGAGGGCTTCGATCCCAAGGTGGTCAAACTCTGGTATCCGAAGTTCGACGATTACGTGAAGCTGCATGACGCCTGGGTCGCCAGCTGGGACAAGACATTCGGCTATCGCCAGTGAGTGACCCGCGCATGGACCGGATCGAACCATGACTGCGACGCTCGACGTCACCGACCTGCGCAAGCAGTTTGCGATCGGCCGGCCGGCCATCGACGGCGTCAGCTTTGCCGTACCGGCGGGCGAGATTGTCGTCCTGCTCGGCCCTTCCGGCTGCGGCAAGACCACGACCTTGCGCTGCGTCGCCGGGCTGGAGCATCCGACCGGCGGCGAAATCAGTATCGCCGGGAAGGTGGTGTCGTCGCCCGGGTCGCGGCGTTCTGGTGCCGCCGCGGCTGCGCGACCTCGGCATGGTGTTCCAGTCCTATGCGGTGTGGCCGCACATGACCGTGCGGCAGAACGTGGTCTACCCGCTCAGGCATCGCAAGGTCGCGCGCGCCGAGGCCGGTCCGCAGGGTCGACGAGGTGCTGGAACTGGTCGGCCTGTCGGAATACGCCGAGCGGCCGGTGGTGGCGTTGTCAGGCGGACAGATGCAGCGGGTCGCGCTGGCGCGCAGCATCGTCTACCGGCCGCAACTGCTGCTGCTCGACGAGCCGCTGTCGAACCTCGACGCCAAGCTGCGGTTGCGGCTGCGCGACGATCTGCGCCTCATCCTCAAGCAGACCGGCATGACCGCGCTTTACGTCACGCACGATCAGGCCGAGGCGGTCGTGCTCGGCGACCGCATCGGCGTCATGCGCAACGGAAAGCTGTTGCAGATGGGCACGCCTGATACGATCTACAATCGGCCGGCCGATCCGTTCGTCGCCAACTTCACCGGCGCCACCAACGAACTCGCCGGCACTTTGGTCGGCCGCAGCGGCGAGTTTGGCGTGATCGATTTCGGCGATGGACGGCGCGCCGAGGCGGCGCTGCTGCAATCGCTCAATCTTGGCGACAAGGTGCGGATCGCGCTGCGCCCGGAAAACATCGGCATCGGCAAGCGGGAGGGCGTCAACATATTTCCGGCGCGCGTGCTCGATCGCCGCTATCAGGGCACGCAGACCGTCTACGAAATCGACCTGTTCGGCCGGCGGCTGGAGGCGCTTGAGCTCGGCACCGCGGCGCGTCACCAGGTCGGGGACGAGACCCCGGTTTCGCTGCCACGGGAGGCTTGCTGGGCTTATAGCGACAACGGGCCTTCGTCGCACGATTGACCGCATTGGCCCGCTAGCTACTTCCCTGACCACCGGCCCTTTGTATCTCGCGGCGCATTTGTCATAACTGTGTATTCGCAGCCAGCATTTTCAGGGAGCACGACCATGACCGAAGCGGGCACCAGCGAAACACCCAAGGAAATATCTAAGGAAATATCCAAGGAAATGCCAAAGCAAGCCTCGGCATCGGTCGTGGCGCGGCACGCGGCGACGCGAAAGGCGCTGCCGTTCTCCGATACCCGCGATTTTGACGAGGCATCGCGCGGTTTTCTCGGCACGCTGGATCATGCAAAGGTCACCTCGGCGCAGGGCAGGGTGGTCTGGAGCCTGGAGCCCTATGGCTTCCTTGCCGAGGCGGAAGCGCCGCCGACGGTCGACCCAAGTTTGTGGCGGCAGTCGCGCCTCAACATGAACCACGGACTGTTCGAAGTGCTGCCCGGCGTCTATCAGGTGCGCGGGCTCGACATCGCCAACATGACGCTGATCGAGGGCAACAGCGGCGTGATCGTGGTGGATACGCTGACCTCGATCGAAGGCGCGCGCGCCGCGATGGAGCTTTATTTCCAGCATCGCGGCAAACGCCCGGTGGCCGCCGTGATCTTCACCCACACCCATACCGACCATTGGGGTGGTGCGCGCGGCGTGCTCGATGACGAGATGCTGGCCGGCGGAAGCGTGCCGATCATCGCGCCCAATCTGTTCATGGAGCACGCGGTTTCGGAAAACATCATCGCGGGACCGGCGATGCTGCGGCGCGCGCAGTATCAGTTCGGGCCATTCCTGGCCAAGGGTCCGCGCGGGCAGGTCGATTGCGGGCTCGGCAAATCGATGGCGGCCGGCTCGGTCGCGCTGCTGCGTCCGACCGACCTCATCATGGCGACCGGCGACAAGCGGACCATCGACGGGCTCGAATTCGAATTCCAGATGGCGCCGAACAGCGAAGCGCCGGCGGAAATGCATTTCTTCATTCCGCGCTACAAACTTTTGAACCTGGCGGAAAACTGCACGCATAATTTCCACAATCTGCTGCCGTTCCGCGGCGCCGACGTGCGCGACGCGCTGGCCTGGTCGAAATATCTCGGCGAAGCGCTGCAGATGTGGGGCGGCAAGGCGGATGCCATGTGCGGCCAGCATCACTGGCCGGTCTGGGGCCATGAGCGCATCGACACCATGATCCGCCAGCAGCGCGACCTCTACAAGTTCGCGCACGACCAGACCATCCGCCTGATGAATCATGGCCTCACGGCCACCGAGATTGCCGAGACCATCAAGCTTCCGGCTGATCTCGAGGGCGCATGGCACGGCCGGGGCTATTACGGCCACATCCGGCATAATGTGAAGGCGATCTACCAGAAATACCTCGGCTGGTACGACGCCAACCCCGTCAATCTCGATCCGCTGCCGCCGGTCGATGCCGGCCGCAAATATGTCGAATACATGGGGGGCGCGGACGCGCTGCTTGAGCGCGCGGCCAAGGATTTCGCCAACGGCGAATTCCGCTTCGTGGCCCAGGCGCTCGGCCATCTGGTGTTCGCCGAGCCGGACAACCCGCGTGCCCGCGCGTTGCTGGCGGATACCTTCGAACAGCTCGGCTATGCCGCCGAAAGCGCGACCTGGCGCAACGCCTATCTGTTCGGCGCGCAGGAGTTGCGGCAGGGCATGCCGAAGGCGCCGCCGCGGCCGCCGATGCCGCGGGAAACGCTCGCCGCCTTGCGCACCGAGCAGTTATGGGACGTGCTCGGCGTCAGGCTCAACGGCCCCAAGGCCGAAGGCAAGCGCATCGTGCTCAACTGGCGCTTCAGCGACACCAATGAGAGCTTCATCCTCAATCTGGAGAACTGCGCGCTGACCTACGTCGCCGGCAGCCAGGCGGCCGAGGCCGATGCCAGCTTCACCCTGGCGCGCAGCACGCTCGACGAGGTGATCGCGAAGCTGACGACGTTTCCGGAAGCGGTCGGCAGCGGCAAGATCACATTCACCGGCAATCCGATGCGGCTCGGCGAGCTGATGATGCTGATGGATGAGTTTCCGCGCATGTTCGAGATCGTCGAGCCGAAGCGGGTGGTGGTGAGCTAAGGAGACCGTGTGTGTAATTGCACACCGCGGAATCTTGGATTCCGCGATGCGCAATTTGTGCATCTTAGGTCTGGTCCTTCGGACCATCGACGAAGTCTTTGCATCCCGGCGGATGCTCCTTGAGTTCGTCATGCCCGGCCTTGTGCCGCGGCTATCCGGTTGGATCTTAGTGGACGAAGCGCACGGCGTTGCTTCTATTCGATCCTGGAAGTCTGCAAGCGTGCCCGGATATCTCTCTGCAAGTAGCCGGCGATTCGCCGGCATACTCTCTTGTGAAGCGTGCAATCGCCCCGCACGGGCGTTGCCGCTATTGACCGGCCGAACTATTCGGCGCTGCTGACCAGCTTGATGCGCGGTGCGGCCGCATCCATCAAACCGCGATACGCCGCGAGATAATCCAGCGCCATGCGGCGTGCGGTGAAACGCGCCTCGAACTGCTTGCGGATCGCCGTGCGGTCCAGGCTCGAAAGCCGTTTAACGGCGGCAACCGCACTGGTTTCATCCTCGACGATAAAGCCGGTCAGGCCTTCGTCAATGATCTCGGGGACGGAGCCGCGGTTATATGCGACAACCGGTGTACCGCACGCCATCGCCTCGATCATGACGAGGCCGAACGGCTCCGGCCAGTCGATCGGAACCAGCAGTCCGATTGCGCCGCTCAGGAAGTCGGGTTTTTCGCCATCTCCGATCTCGCCGATAAACTCGATCAGCGGATGATCCATCAGCGGCCGGATGATTTCGTCGTAATATTCCTGATCGGCCCGGTCGACCTTTGCGGCGATCTTGAGCGGGATACCGCATCGGATCGCGATCTTGATCGCGCGGTCGACGCCTTTTTCCGGCGCGATGCGGCCCAGCACCGCCAGGTAGGCCGGCGAGACCGATCGTGGCGTGAGCAGGTTTTCCGGCAGGCCGTGATGAATTGTACGAATCCATTTGGCCTGCGGCACCGGACGCCGCTGCGCGTTCGAAATCGAAATCACCGGGATCGATGAGAACGTGTTGAACACCGGCTGGTGTTCCGGCAGATCGAGTCGACCGTGCAGGGTGGTTACGAATGGCGTGGGCTGGCGCGAGAACAGCGAAAACGGATAGTAGTCGAGATGGAAATGCAGGAAGTCGAATTCCTCGTCGTCGCATTTGCGCAACACCCGTTCCAGCATCACCATGTGCAGGGCGTTGGGATCACGAACGGATCCGTCGAGGCGGAGTGCTCGCGGCCAGGTCGCATCGAGTTTCGCTGAGGTCTTGGAGTCCCCGCTGGCGAACAGCGTAACGTCATTTCCCAGGGCAACCAGTTCCTCGGTCAACCAGTGTACTACCCGCTCGGTTCCGCCATATAGCTTGGGCGGGACAGCCTCCGTCAGCGGAGCAACCTGCGCGATGCGCATCTATCCTCTCCTGTTTTTTCGTCGTTGATGAACTGAAATCACCCTCTTTGGTCCAGTTGGCAGCGGATTGCCGAGTCGGGAACGTTCTCGCATCTGCGAAGTTCCCTGAGGGAACGTACTTCTTCCACATCGCGGTCTTGCTGATGCCATCTCGTCCAATCAGGTTTCCGCCTATGCTGTTGCTGCGGAATTGTTGCGCAGGTATGGCCGCAGAATGGAACTGCGGCGACCGGTCCGGCGTTCGATGACGTGACGCGCATCCCGATCTCTAAAATACGACTAAAAGTTCCGTTCCCGCCAAGAGGCCCGCAACAGTATGGATAATCTTTCAGGATACGCGCATCGGCCGTTTTCGTTCGTGTTGCGCTATCTGCGCCAGCGGCGGGCTTCACATGTCGTCATATTGCTTGCTGTTGTCGCAGCGGTTGGCTGTTCGGTCGGCACGCAATACGGCGTGAAACATCTGGTCGACGCATTGTCCGCGGGACCTGGCAGGTCGGGAAACGTATGGCTGGCATTCGTTTTGCTCATATCGTTCATCGCCGCGGATAATTTCTTGTGGCGCATCGCCAGTTGGACGGCGAGCTTCACCTTCGTGGGCGTGACCGGCGATCTCCGCCGCGACATGTTTCGCCATCTGACCGGTCACGCGCCGAGCTATTTTTCCGACCGCTTGCCGGGAATGCTGACCAGCCGCATTACCGCGACCTCCAATGCCGTCTTCACCGTCGAGAACATGTTCGTCTGGAACGTGCTGCCGCCCTGCATCGCGACGGTGTCGGCCATCGCACTGATCAGCACCGTCAGTTGGACGATGGCGGCAGCATTGATCGGAATCGCCGGTGTGATGGTGATCGCGATGTTTCATCTCGCGGCGGCGGGCAAGCCGCTACACGACGATTTCGCCAACAAGGCCGCGGCTGTCGATGGCGAGATGGTCGACGTCATCAACAACATGCCGCTGGTGCGCGCGTTTTGCGGCTTCAGCTTCGAGCACGACCGGTTCGACGCGACCGTCAACCGCGAATTGAGGGCACGGGGACGCAGCCTGCGTTACCTCGAAAAGCTTCGCATAACCCACGCCGGCGTTACCGTTGCGCTGATCATCGGTCTGCTGGCCTGGGCCATCACGCTCTGGCAGAGCGGCGCCGCGACCACGGGCGATGTGGTGCTGGTCTGCACATTGGGAATCTCCATCTTGAGCGCGACGCGCGATCTCGCCGTGGCACTGGTCGATGTCACCCAGCATGTCGCGCGGTTGACGGAAGCGCTTGCGACGCTGCTGCTGCCGCATGAACTGCAGGATCACCCGGAGGCCGAACCGCTGGTCAAGGCGGGCGCCGCCATCGCCTTTAACAACGTCTCGTTCCACTATCCGCAAGGGCTCAAGGTGTTCGACCGGTTCAGCCTGCGGCTTCAGGCCGGCCAACGGGTCGGGCTGGTCGGCCAGTCCGGCGGCGGCAAGTCGACGCTGTTCGTTCTCCTGCAGCGGTTCTACGACGTGCAGCAGGGCAGCATCACCGTCGACGGTCAGGACATTTCCCGCATCACGCAGCAGAGCCTGCGCGAGGCGATTTCGGTGGTGCCGCAGGATATTTCGCTGTTTCACCGCTCGATCCTGGAAAACATCCGCTACGGCCGACCGACCGCGACCGACGACGAGGTATTGCGCGCGGCGATTGCGGCCCGATGCGATTTCGTCGAGACCTTGCCGGAAGGGCTCGGCACCATGGTCGGTGACCGCGGCGTCAAGCTTTCGGGCGGCCAGCGGCAGCGTATCGCGATCGCGCGCGCCTTCCTGAAGGACGCCCCGATCCTGTTGCTCGATGAGGCCACGGCCGCGCTCGACAGCGAATCCGAAGAAGCGATCCGCGAAGCGCTCGGCCGCTTGATGCGCGGGCGTACCGTGATCGCGATTGCCCACCGGCTTGCGACGTTGCGCAATTTTGACCGGGTGGTGATGCTGAAAGCCGGCAAGATCATCGAGGACGGGCCGCCGGATCGCCTGATGCAGGGCCAGGGGCCGTACCGTGACCTGGTGACGCAGGAAATGAGCCGCCTGGCAACGCATGCGGCCTGACATGCGGGCGGTGGCGGCCGGCTTCCTAGGGCATGATCCGGAAAAATGGACGCCGGTTTTCCGAAAGATCATGCTTAACTAATAAGATAGAGCGGAACGGCGATTCGAGAAAAGCCGTTCCGCTCTGGTGCGTATATCGCAAGGCAACGGAAAATCGATCGAGGTCAAATGCCAGCCGAAGTCGCAAGCCAAATCGTGACGGCCGCGGCCGTCGAACTCGTTTCGGAATCGCCATTCTATATCCCGATGACCGGCCCCGGGGCGAGGCCGCGGCGCTCGCTCAAGCACGACGACACCTTCATCGTGCTGGACAGCCACGGCGACATCGGCGCATCCGCCGGTGGACCGGACGGCCTGTTCAACGCCGACACCCGTTATCTTGCCCGGCTCGAACTGGTCCTGGATGACGTTCAGCCGCTTCTGCTCGGCTCGAATCTGCGCGATGATAATTCATCGCTGACCGTCGACCTCACCAATCCCGATATCTATCGCAACGGCCGGATCGTGCTGCAGAAGGATATGCTGCACGTCCTGCGCACGATCTTTCTTTGGCGTGGAACGGCCTACCAGCGCATCGCGCTGCATAACCACGGCGATCGGCCGGCGAGTTTCGATCTGGTCTTGTTGTTCGACAATGATTTCGCCGATCTGTTCGAGGTGCGCGGCGAGAGACGCCTGCGCCGCGGCGTCGGCTGCAGCAAGCTGCTCGGCCCTGCCGATGTTGCGCTCGAATATCGCGGGCTCGACGGCAAGTTGCGCAGCACGGCGCTGCATTTCGACCCGCGACCGACCCGCCTTGCCGTGAATGGCGCGACCTATCATTTCGATCTGGCGCCGCAACAGACAAGCTCGCTGTTTGTCGCGGTGTCGTGCGACAAGCCGGCTGCGGCCGAGCCGGTCCCGTTCTTTCGCGGATTGCTGGCACATCGCCGCGAGATGCGTCGGTCGAACGCCGGCGCCACCAGCATCGAGACATCGAACGATATTTTCAACGAGGTGCTGTGCCAGTCGATGGCCGACCTCAATATACTGATGACGGACACGGCGCAGGGACGTTATCCCTATGCGGGCATTCCCTGGTACTCGACCACATTCGGTCGCGACGGAATTATTACCGCGCTGCAGATGCTGTGGATCGATCCGCGGGTAGCCCGCGGCGTGTTGAGACGGCTCGCCTTCTATCAAGCGAAAACCGTCGATCCGCTCGCCGACGCGCAACCCGGAAAGATCCTGCATGAAATGCGCGGCGGAGAAATGGCGGCGTTGCGCGAGGTTCCGTTCGCGCAATATTACGGCAGCGTCGATGCGACGCCGCTGTTCGTGCTGCTCGCGGGTCTCTATGTCGAGCGCACCGGCGATGAAGAGACGTTGGCCGAGTTGTGGCCGGCGGTCGAAGCAGCGCTGCGCTGGATCGACGGCGCGGGCGATCCCGACCGGGACGGGTTTGTCGAATACCAGCGCGCCTCCGAGCAAGGGCTCGCCAATCAGGGCTGGAAGGATTCCTACGACGCGATCTTTCACGCCGACGGCCGGCTCGCCGAGGGGTATATCGCGCTTGCGGAAGTGCAGGGCTACGTCTTCGCCGGCAAACAGCTCGCGGCGCGCTGCGCCTCGCGGCTTGGCAAGCACGATCAGGCGCGAAGGCTGGATGCCGAGGCGCAGCAGCTCGCCGCGCGTTTCGAGAAGGCGTTCTGGTGCGAGGAACTCGGCACCTATGCGCTGGCGCTCGACGGCGACAAGCAGCCGTGCAAGGTGCGGACGTCGAATGCCGGGCAGCTCCTGTTCAGCGGCATGGTCCGCGAAGACCGCGCGCGCATGGTCGCCGCCGATCTGATGCGACCGCATTTTTTCACCGGCTGGGGCATCCGCACCGTGGCGCGCGGCGAGATCCGCTACAATCCGATGTCTTATCATGACGGTTCGATCTGGCCGCACGACAACGCGTTGATCGTCCTCGGGCTGGCGCGTTACGGGTTGAAGCATTCGGTCGAGCATGTGTTCAAGGCGCTGTTCGACGCCGCGACCTACATGGATTTGCGGCGGCTGCCGGAGCTGTTCTGCGGCTTTCGGCGCGAAAAGGGCCGCGGGCCGACGCTCTATCCGGTCGCCTGCGCGCCGCAGGCCTGGGCCAGTGCAACGCCCTTCACGCTGCTGGAAGCCGCGCTCGGTCTCGAATTCGATGCGTCGCATGGCGAGATCAGGCTGCGCAACCCGCGTCTGCCGGCCTTCCTCAACGAGGTGGTGCTGCGCGATTTGCAGCTCGGGCCTTCCTTCGTCGACCTCCGGGTGCGTCGTCATGGCGATGACGTGTCGTTGGAGGTTTTGCGCACGCGCGGCCAGATCCGGGTGTCGATCGTGCTGGCGCACTAGAAGCTGCCCTCGATGGGAGGAGACCGTATGCGTGCCAAACGCCTGGTCGCGTCGTTTGCAATTGGTTTTTCAGCGTTAGCGGCGGTGCCGGCCGGGGCTGCCGACGATCCCGGCGCGCCGCCGGCGGACAATCCACCCGCGGCGGCGCACCAGCAAAATGCGGTGCCTCCAGCGCCTCCAGCGCCAGGCCGCCGGCGCCGAAAGAGCCGGCGCCGCCGGCCTCGGTCACCATCATCGGCGCAGGAGACGCCCACGGCGTGCTTGGCCGCGACGTGCGGAGCGCGGCGAATGAGGACATGGGGCACATTGTCGACGTCATCGTCGATCGCGCCGGTTCGGTTCGCGCTGCGGTGATCGATTTCGGCGGGTTCCTCGGCGTCGGCAGCCGGCAGCATCGTCGTTGACTGGAAGGCGCTGCGTTTCGTCGCCGTCGCCGACAAGGGCGACAGCATCTCGCTCGAATTGACCAAAGACCAGGTGAAGGCCGCGCCTGAATACAAGGAGGATACGCCGATCGTGGTGCTCGGCGCCTCCGGCGTTCTACAACCGTTCAACCCCTGACCATTTCGGAGAAGCAGCCTGTCCGCGCGTTCGCCCAGACAGCCGGTCGACCGAATTGACGCACCGCCGGCAGGCGGTGGCGGGGATCTATCGCGCCCGTCGCCGAAGACACCCAGGCCGTCACCGTCGCCGCAGAGCCTGCGCGGTCTTGATTGGTTCATTTTCTTTCTCGCGGATGTGCAAACCGGATTTGGCCCGTTTGTCGCGGTCTATCTGACGACGCAGAAATGGACGCAGGTCGAGATCGGCCTGGTGCTGTCGATCGGCGGCGTGATTGCGCTGATCGGCCAGATGCCGGGTGGCGCCATCGTCGACGCGGCGCGTTCGGAACGGTTGGTCGCGGGGCTCGCGGTGGCGACCATCGGCGTCAGCGCGCTGGGATATGCGGCATGGCCGATCTTTCCGGTCGTGGTGGCGGCTGCGACGTTACATGCCGCGGCCAGTTGCGTTCTCGGTCCGGCCATTGCCGCGATCAGCCTCGGCCTGGTCGGACCGCGGGCCATCGGCGAACGGTTCGGGCGCAACGCGCGCTTCGCCTCGCTCGGAAATGGCGTCGCCGCCGCTGTGATGGGAACGGCCGGTTATCTGCTGTCGAGCCGTTCGGTGTTCCTCGTCACCTTCGTGCTGGCGATTCCGACCTTGTTCGCGCTCTCGCGCATCCGCGAGCGCGAGATTGATGCGGCGCAGGCCCACGGCGCGATACCGCGCGACGCGCTCGATGCCGAGGCAACAGACGCCAAGGCGACCAGTGTCTTCAGGCTGATGTGCCAGCGTCCGCTGTTGATCTTTGCCGGCAGCGTGATGTTGTTGCAACTGGCGAATGCCGCGATGCTTCCGCTGATGGCGGGGGTCGTGACCACGCGCTCAAGCCAATGGGCGCCGGTATTGATCGCCGCCTGCATCATCGTGCCGCAAGCCATCGTCGCGCTGACGTCGCCATCGGTCGGGCGCAAGGCGCAGCAATGGGGACGCCGGCCACTGCTGCTGCTGGGCTTTGCCGCGCTGGCGATCCGCGGCCTGCTGTTCGCCACCGTGACCGACCCTTACCTTCTGGTCGCGGTGCAAGTGTTCGACGGCGTCACGGCGGCCGTGTTCAGCGTGATGATTCCGCTGATTGTCGCCGACGTCGCCTTCGGCAGCGGCCACTTCAATCTCGCCCAGGGCATCGTCGGCACCGCGACCGGCATCGGCGCCGCGCTCAGCACCGTGCTGGCCGGCTATGTCAGCGACAAGCTGGGCCACGCGGTCGCCTTTACCGGGCTTGCGGGCATTGCGGCGCTGGGTTTTGTCTTGATCGCGCTTCTGATGCCGGAAACGCGGCGGAGTGAGTACATGCCGGAGACAGTCCGGTAGCGGACGGGACGCCGAGCCGACGCCCGTGGCTAGGACAACGCTTTGCGGTAGAGCGCGCCGTAGCAGGCGGCGGAGGCGGCCCAGCTGAACGATCGCGACATCGCATTCCGGCGCATCGAGTTGAGGCGATCCTTTGCCATGAAGGTGGTGAACGCCCGCCGGATCCCGCCGAGAAACGACTCGGCCGAGGGCTGCGTGAACAGAAATCCGGTTTCACCATCCATGATGGTTTCCGCCAGTCCGCCGGTCTGGTGACCGATCGGCAGCGACCCGAACCGCTGCGCGTACATCTGGCTCAGGCCGCAGGGCTCGAAACGTGACGGCATCAGGGTGAAATCGCTGGCGGCAAAAATCCGCCGGGCCTGGCCGTCGTTGAAGCCGATGGTAACCCCGATCGCATCCGGTCGGCGGCGGTGCGCCGCCACCAGCGCCTGCTCGATGTCAGGCTCGCCGCTGCCGGTCACGACGATCTGGCCTCCGGCCTCGACGATCTCGTCGGCGGCGGCAAGCACGAGATCGACGCCTTTCTGGTGAACGAGGCGCGCAACCAGCCCGAAGATCGGACCGCGCGACAGCGCCAGGCCGAACTGCTGGCGGACGTAATCGGCGTTGGCGCGCTTGCCTTCCCAGTCGCCGGCGCCGAACGGCTGCGCCAATTCGGCGCAGACCCTCGGGTCCCAGCTTTCGTCGATGCCGTTCAATATCCCGGTCAATTGCGCGGCGTCGGAGCGGCGCCGAAGCAAGCCCTCGAGCCCGCAGCCGAGCTCCGGGGTCGTGATCTCCCTGGCATAGGTCGCGCTGACGGTGGTCAGGTGGGACGCGTAGACGATGCCGCCTTTGAGGAAGGACAGTTTGTCGTAAAACTCGAGGCCATCGATATGGAACGAATCCTCGGGCGCGCCGATCCGGCGCAGCGAGCCCTTCGGAAACAGGCCCTGATAGGCAAGGTTGTGGATGGTGAGGATGGTCGGGATCTTGCTCGCGTTCCAGGCGAGGTAGGCCGGCACCAACGCCGCCTGCCAGTCATTGGCGTGGACCAGGTCCGCTGCCCAATTCTTGTCCAATGTGCCTGCCGCGAGCTGCGCCGCGGCGGAGGCAAACCGCCCGAAACGAATGTCATTGTCCGGCCAGTCCCGGCCAACGGCGTCGCCATAGGGGTTGCCGGGGCGATCGTAAAGTTGTGGACACAACAGCACATAGACCGGCAGGCCGTCCTTGGTCGACGTCAATCCAAGCGAGCAGGCCGGCATTTCGGCCAATGCCTCGCATTGGCCGACGATTTGAACGTGGGTGAATTGCTCGACGACGTCCCGGTATCCCGGCAGCAAGATCCTGACGTCGCTCAACGTGCGCAGGGCGCGGGGCAGGGCCGCTGAAACGGCGGCGAGGCCGCCGACCCGGACAAAATCATCCATTTCCGTGGTAACGAACAAGACCTTCAAAGGAATGCCCTCGTACCAGCTCTAACTAAAAACTATGCAAAAATGATTCCAGTTTGGGTTGCTTAAATGGGAGCCGCTCGAATGGGCGCAGTCTGAGCCACCCGCTTCCCCGGCGCGGCCTCACAATCTAGGGTCACGGTGCGCCAGGCTGCCCGGAAGGGAGCTTCGAGAACGACAGTAACAGGAAACGATGAGGGTATTTTGACAAAGAGCTTTCAGGGCCTTCGCGTCCTCGACTTTTCGACCACGATTGCCGGCCCACACTGCACCCGGATGCTGGCCGACATGGGCGCTGAGGTCATCAAGATCGAGTTGGCTGAAGGCGAGACGATGCGAACCCGTCCGCCGGTCCGGAATCATTCCAGCTCGGTGTTCGGCCAGCTTAATGCCGGCAAGAAAAGCCTGGTGCTCGATCTGAAATCGCCGCAGGCGGTTGAGATTATCCGCAAGCTTGCCGCGAGCGCCGATATCCTCGTCGAAAATTTCCGTCCGGGGGTGATGCGGCGACTGAAGCTGGATTACGGTTCGCTGCAACACCTAAATCCGAAGCTGATCTATTGCTCGATCTCCGGATACGGCCAGACCGGGCCTTCCGCCGAACTGCCGGCCTATGCACCCGTCATCCATGCGGCCTCGGGTTACGACATGGCCCACCTGTCGTACCAGCCCGGCCGAAGCCGGCCGGACTATTGCGGGATTTACCACGCCGACGTCGTCAGCGGCGTCTATGCCTTTGGCGCGATCTCGGCGGCGTTATACCAGCGGCACGGCAGCCAAACGCGGCCAGTACATCGACGTCTCGATGCTGGAATCGATGCTCAGCCTGACGCTCAACGAAGTGCAGTGGTCGCAGTTCGAAGTGACCTCGCCGAGCCGGCCGATGTTCGGTCCGGTCGAGACCGCGGACGGCTATGTGATGATCGCCATCGCCAGCGAAAAGACCTTTCAGAGCCTCGTCACGGTGGCCGGTCATTCCGAGTGGATCAGCGATCCGCGCTTTGCGAAGTACGCCGACCGGCGCAACAACTGGGCGGGCCTGATGGACGGCATCGAGACCTGGTCGCGCACGCTCTCGACCGAGCAATGCCTGGCCGCGCTCGGTCGGAATGGCGTTCCCAGTTCCGCCTATCGCACGGTGGCCGAAGCATTGGCCGATCCGCAGATCGCGCATCGCGGCGCCTTGGCCGAGGTCGAAGACGACGGCGGCACCTTCAAGGTGATGAACTTGCCGTTCCGGATGTCCGGGGCCCAGGTCTCGGCCGGCCGGCGCGCGGCGACGCTGGGTGAGCACACCGCGGTCTATCTCAAGGAGACCGGCCTGTCGGCAGATGAAATTGCCGCCTTCGCCGGAAAACCTGCGATGGCCGCGCAGCGCTGATCGCGCATATGCAAGGTCGTCCAAGTCATTTGTCTCGACCGTGCAGGCGTGGCAGTGTCGGCCCAACAGCAAAAATATCGGGAGAGAAGCGATGAAGAGTTTTCAGGTTGCCGAGTTCAACGCGCCTTTGAAAGAGGTCGATCAGCCGACCCCGCAGCCCTCGGGAACGCAGGTTCTGATCAAGGTGAAGGCGGCCGGCGTCTGCCATAGCGATCTGCACATCTGGGAAGGTGGCTATGATCTCGGCCATGGACGCAAGCCGCTCTCCTTGAAGGATCGTGGCGTGTCGCTGCCGCGAACGATGGGGCATGAGACGGTCGGCGAGGTGGTCGCGTTCGGCCCGGATGTGAAGTCCGGTGACAAGGGTGACCTCAAAGTCGGCGACGTCGCGCTGGCCTATCCCTGGCTCGGCTGCGGCAAGTGCGAGACCTGTCTCGCCGGCGAAGAGAACATGTGCCTCAAGCCCAATTCGCTCGGCGTCTACTGCGACGGCGGCTATGCCGACTACATGACGGTGCCGCACCCGCGCTATCTTCTGAACCTGAAGGGGCTCGATCCGGTCACCGCGGCGCCCTATGCCTGTTCCGGCGTCACCACCTACAGCGCGCTGAAGAAGGTCGAGGCCAACCTCAACACGCCGATCGTCATCTTCGGCGCCGGCGGTCTCGGCCTGATGGCGCTGTCGCTGTTGAAGGCGATGGGCGGCAAGGGCGCCATCGTCGTCGATATCGATGCGCGCAAGCGGGAAGCCGCAGAGCAGGCCGGCGCGCTAGCGACGGTCGACGGCAAGGCGCCCGACGCGTTGGAGCAACTCGTCAAGAAAGCCGGTCAACCCATTCGCGCGGTGATCGATTTGGTCGGCAATGCGGCGACGACGCAATTGGGGTTCGACTGCCTCTCCAAGGGCGGCAAGCTCGTGATCGTCGGCCTGTTCGGCGGCGGCGCACCGTGGGCGCTGCCGCTGATTCCGATCAAGGCGATCACCATTCAGGGCAGCTATGTCGGCAATCTCAGGGAAACCCAGGAACTGCTCGATCTCGTGCGCGCCAAGAAGATCGGAGCGATCCCGGTGACGCCGATGCCGCTCGCCAAGGCCAACGAGGCGCTGATCGATCTGCAGAAGGGCCGGCTGGTCGGCCGCGCGGTGCTGACGCCGTAGTCTATTAATCCGCTTCTCCGTCATGGCCGGGCTTGTCCCGGCCATCCACGTCTTTCTCGCCGATATGCAGTGAAGACGTGGATGCCCGGCACAAGGCCGGGCATGACGAGCTTTATGTTCATGCTCGGTCTTGAAGAGGCTTGGAAAGCAAACCCCATGTCACCCAACGACGCGCTCCACATCGCCGTGCTTGCCGGCGACGGCATCGGCCCCGAAGTGATGGCCCCCGCGCTCGAGGTCCTGCGCAAGGTCGAACGGAAGTCGGGGCTGAAATTCCGCTTCACCGACGCGCCGGCCGGCGCCAACCATTATCGCGAGACCGGCAAGTCGATGCCCGAGAGCACCGTGCGGCTATGCGAGGAGGCGGATGCGATCCTGCTCGGCGCCTGCGGCCTGCCGTCGGTGCGCTACCCCGACAACACCGAGATCGCGCCGCAGGTGGAGTTGCGCTTTCACTTCGACCTCTATGCCGGGGTGCGCCCGGCGCGGCTTATTCCGGGCGTCCCCAGCCCGATCGTCGGCGCGGACCAGCGCGGCATCGATCTGGTGGTGATCCGGGAATCCACCGAAGGGCCTGTTCGCCTCGATGGGGAAGGGCGTCGTCACCGATAGCGAAGCGCGCGAGACGCTGGTGATTACGCGCAAGACCTCGGAGCGATTGTTCGAGTTCTCGTTCCGGCTGGCCGCGCGCCGCAAGGCCCGCGGACGTGTCAGTGGAGGATTAACCTGCGTCGATAAAGCCAACGTGTTCAAGGCATTCGCGTTCTTTCGTGAGATGTTCGATGAGGCCGCTCAACGCCATCCTGAGGTCAACGCCCACCGGCTTTATGTCGACGCCTGCGCCGCGATGCTGGTCCAGCGTCCCTGGGACTTCGACGTCCTGGTGATGGAGAACATGTTCGGCGACATCCTCTCCGACCTGACGGCCAGCCTGATCGGCGGCCTGGGGATGGCGCCGTCGGCCGACATCGGCGACCGCTATGCGGTGTTCCAGCCGTGCCATGGCACCGCGCCCGACATCATGGGGCAGGGCAAGGCCAATCCGACCGGGATGATCCTGTCCGCGGCGATGATGCTCGACTGGCTGGCCGACAAGCACGGCCTGGAAGGAGCGGCCGAGGCCGGCGAGGACATCGCGCGTGCGGTCGACAAGGTCTATGCCGACGGCATCAAGCCGATGGAATTCGGCGGCGTCAACGGCACCGCCGACATCGCCAAGGCGGTGCTGGCGGCGTTGTGAGAGCGGCCGCGACCTGCCGGCCGGAACAGGGACGATCGTAATTGGACAGGCGCGTTCACGCCTGATCCTCTCAGATCACGTCACGTCGAACTTGACGCCTTGGGCGAGCGGCAGCGTCCGGCCGTAATTGATGGTGTTCGTTGCGCGACGCATATAGGCCTTCCACGCGTCGGACCCGGATTCCCGCCCGCCACCGGTCTCTTTCTCTCCGCCAAAGG
The DNA here is from genome assembly GCA_963843235.1 of uncultured Alphaproteobacteria bacterium. Classification (GTDB taxonomy): domain Bacteria; phylum Pseudomonadota; class Alphaproteobacteria; order Rhizobiales; family Xanthobacteraceae; genus Bradyrhizobium. The sequence continues at coordinate 899,542 of CAWJJV010000030.1, read as the reverse complement.
CGCCGCCAATTTCCGCACCGGACGGGCCGATATTGACGTTTGCGATTCCGCAATCGGAGCCGGGCGCGGATAGGAACGTCTCGGCTTCGCGCAGGTCATTGGTGAAGATTGAGGATGAGAGGCCCTGCGGAACGGCATTGTGCAGTTCGAGCGCAGTATCGAAAGCGCTGTACTTCATCACGTAGAGGATGGGTGCGAAGGTCTCCTGCGCCATGGGGCCGGTTTGCGCCGCCATTTCGACCAGGGCCGGACGGACATAATAGCCGTCGGCCGCCCCGTCGATGACCACGCGTTCGCCGCCGTGGACGGTGCCACCCACGGCTTTCGCAGCTTCAAGCGCGCTTTGCATGTGGCCATAGGCAGCCGCATCGATCAGCGGACCAACCAGAGTGCCGGCTTCGAGCGGATTGCCGATCGTGACGGATGCATAGGCGCGCTTCAGGCGCGGCACGAAGGTGTCGTAGATGCTCTCATGAACGAACAGGCGACGCAGCGTCGTGCAGCGCTGGCCGGCTGTTCCCATCGCAGCAAAGGCAACGCCGCGGAGCGTTAAATCGAGGTCGGCGGTCGGCGCCACGATCGCTGCATTGTTGCCGCCGAGTTCCAGGATCGCCCGTGCGAAGCGCTTCGCGAGCCGCGGTCCAACGGCGCGGCCCATCGCGGTCGATCCGGTGGCCGAGACCAATGCGACCTTTGGGTGGTCGACGAGGGTTTCGCCGATCTCGCGACCGCCAAACAGCACGGACGAAAGGCCTTCCGGTGCCGTTCCACCGTCCTGTCTGAAGCGCGCCAAGGCGCGTTCAAGCAGCGCCTGCGTCGCGAGCGCGGTCAGCGGCGTCTTCTCCGACGGCTTCCAGACAATGCTGTTGCCGCACACCAGTGCGAGCGCTGCATTCCATGCCCACACCGCCACCGGGAAATTGAAGGCCGAGATGATCCCGGTGACGCCGAGCGGATGCCAACTCTCCATCATCCGATGCTCGCCACGTTCGGTTGCGATGGTAAGGCCATAGAGCTGGCGGGACTGCCCGACCGCGAAATCGCAGATATCGATCATCTCCTGGACTTCGCCCAGCCCCTCCGAGACGATCTTGCCAACCTCTATCGAAACCAGCCGGCCCAAGGCCTCTTTGTTGGCGCGCAATTCTTCGCCAAGCAGCCGTACAAGCTCGCCGCGCTTCGGCGCCGGCACCAGCCTCCAGGCGCGGAACGCCGTATGCGCGGCTTCGATGGTCGCGACAGCCTCTCTTGGCCCTGTTTCCTGGACCTGTCCGATGATTTCGCTGGTGACGGGCGTATGTACCCTGAGCGCGCCATCCTTATAGCGGGGCCGGCTCGCGCCCAGTTCGGCAAGCAGCCTGTCGACTTCGCCGGGAAGATCGAGCGTTTGGGCTTGCGTTGGCGCTTTCGTTGAAACGGACATGGCGGCTTTCCGGGAGTGTGCCTGTGATTTCACAGGATTGGCGGCGTCGTGGTCAACCGCCTGCCAAATGCGCATTAATCGACCTGAAGGCGCACGCGCGTCAATCATGTTCCGCCTCAGGCAAAGGCGATCCGGTTGAGACCCAGCCGCTTTCGCGCACATTCCGGCGAGGCTCTCTCCGTTTGCGCGTTTCGGCCGGAATTATCCCGCCGCGCTATCGCCCCTTGAACTGCGGCTTGCGCTTTTCCATGAAGGCGCGGCGTCCCTCGCGGAAATCCTCTGAGTCCATGCAGTCGATGCCGATCTGCTTGATCGCGTCCATGTCGCGATCGTCGGGGTCCTTCAACACCTGGGCGATGGTGATCTTGGCGGCCTTGATCGCCAGCGGTGCGTTGCCGGAAATGGTGCGGGCGATTTCCATCGTCTCGCCCCAGAGTTCGCCGGTGGCGATCACGCGATCGACGAGGCCGATCCGGACCGCCTCGGCGGAGCCGATCCGCATGCCGGTGTACATCATGAGCCGCGCCCAAGACGGCCCGACCAGCGAGACCAGGTGCTTGAGGCCGTCATAGCCGTAGGCGATGCCGAGTTTGGCGGCGGGAATGCCGAACTGGCTGTCCTCGGCCGCGATGCGGATATCCGCCAGCATCGCGACCTGCATGCCGCCGCCGAGGCAGAAGCCCCGGATGCAGGCGATAGTCGGCTTCGGATAGTCCGCCAGCAGCGCGCGCTGCGCGGCGCTGCGTCTGGAATATTCTTCCGAGGCTTCTGCGTTGTGGCGGGTTTTCTCGAACTGGCTGATATCCGCGCCCGAGACGAACGCCTTGTCGCCGGCGCCGACCAGGATCACGACCCGCACGTCAGGGTCGTCGCGCAATTCGATCAGCGCGCTGCCGAGCCCCTCCCACATGTCGAGCGACATGGCATTGCGTTTTTCGGGATTGTTGAAGGTGATGACCCCGACGCCATCGGCGATCGCGCTGCAGGATCTTGCCGTCGGCATAGGATTTTTCGCCACGGGCGTCGGCATTGTTGGGGACATCTAGCATCGGGACTGCTTTCGGTGATGAAGGTAGATCGGTGGTTCAGACCGTGGTGATAAAGGGATCGAATTTCGCGCGCGTGAAGGCCGGGCGCGCCTGTATTTTAGTCCACCATTCGGTGACACGGGGATGTTTCTGCGCGGTCACCTCATCGGGCGCGATTTCCTCGTCGATCCGCTTCACGAATGGCACCGCGGCGATATCGGCGATCGAATAGGCCTTGCCGACCAGCCATCCGGCGGGGTTCAGCGCCTCTTCCATCTTGTCCAACAGCTGGACCAGTTTGGCCCGGGCAACGCCGCGCTCTTCCTCGGTGTAGGGTTTGCGTGCCACCCGCAACCAGGATTCCTGGCGTTCCTTGCTCGGGATATTCCTGAGCCGTTCGGCCAATTCCTCGTCCGACCATTGCTGCGCGGTTTTCTGCAGATGGTGCCGCCAGTTGAAAATGATGAGATTGTGAATCAGCCCGTCGATGTGCCGGATCCAGTTGCGCATCAGCGCGCGCTCGTAGGCGCTGTCCGGGCGCAGCGGCGGATCGGGATAGGTCTCGTCGAGATATTCGCAGATCGTGCCGCTCTCGTGCAGCGGCCGGCCGTCATGGATCAAGGTCGGGATCACGCCTAACGGATTGATCTTCAGATATTCCGGCGAATGATGTTCCATCTTCGCCATGTCGACGACATGGCCGTCATAGCTGAGGCCCTTTTCTTCGAGACACAGCCGGACGCGGCGCGATGCGCTCGACCGCCAGCCGTGGTGGAGGATCATCATGCTTCGCTCCCCGATCCCGAGCGCGTTACGCAAGGCCCGGCAATGTTCATCAGGTCTCGCCGATGGCCGAGCGGATCGTCAAGGGCGGGGCGCGCGTTTATATCGCGTGCGCCCATGCGGAATTGCAGGGCTCCACCACGGCGCGGCCAGCGATCGCGATAACCGTTATCCCTATTGCGCCAGATGCGCCGTCAACGGATGGTTGCTGGCCTGATTGAAGAACGCCGCTTCCTCGGCCGTGGCCTCGAGCAGCTGTTCGTCCTGGTTGTAGATGTCGTTGCGGAACTGAACGGTCTGGTCTTTGGTCATCCAGGCCGTGAGATAGATCCAGGCCACCGGCACTTTCTTCGGGAGTGCGATGTCCTGGCGCTGGCCGGTGGCGATGGCGGCGTCGATCGCCGCACGATTCCATTTCGGCATCTCTTCCTGCAGCAGCCACGTGGCGAGGTCGCGCACATTATCGACCCGCGCGCAGCCGTGCGAGTCGAAGCGGTAGTCGTCGCTGAACAGGTTGCGCTGGTTGGTGTCGTGCATATAGACCGAGTAGGGGTTCGGCATGTCGATCTTCAGCGCGCCGAGCGCGTTCCAGCTGCCCGACTGCTGACGCACCGTGAAGTTCGGCGTGCGCGTGCCGGACCAGTCCACCGATCGCGGGTCGATCGGGGCGTCGTGCGCGTCGAGCACGTCCATGTGCATGCGGGAGAGGTAGCCGGGATCTTTGCGCATGTGCGCCGAGATTTCGGTTTTCGAGATCGACGACGGCACGGTCCAGGTCGGATTGAGATTGACGCTGGTGATTTCCGCGGTCAGCGTCGGCGAAGGCTTTTCGGTCTTGCCGACGATCACGCGGTAACGCCGGACCACCTTGTCGTTCTCGACCGCTTCGGCGAACGCCGCGGGCAGGTTCACGACGACGTAGCGTTGTCCGAATGCGAATTTCATGTTTTCGAGGCGTTCCAGCGAGGCCTCAAGCTGCCTGATCCGCTTCTGCGCGGAAACATTGAGCGCGGTGAGGGTGCGCGGCGTCACCACGCCGGTCGGCGCCAGGCCATGGCGGGCCTGGAAACGCATCACGCCCTCGATGAGGTCGCCGTCATAGGGACCCGAGGCCTTGTCGGCGGCAAGGTCGCCGCTGATGACAAGACGCTGCCGCAGCAGATCGTCGTGCGGTCCCGGCACGCCGGAGACGAACTTGGCCTCGGTAGGAATCACCGGCCATCCGCCGCGCACCGCGAGATCCGAGTAGCTCAGCGCGGCATCCTTGATCCGCTGCGCCGTCCCCTCGTCGAAGATCGGCTCGTGCGAGAGCGCCAAGGCCGCCGCGGATCGCGATTCCGGGGTCGATGCGGACGCCGGCTTGACGGCGTGCGGCGCCGAATTGGCTGCGAGTGCGGCACCGGGTCCGCCGGTAACAGCGCCTTGGCCAAATGCCGACGCGGTCGAAAGCATCGTGGCAATGGCAACGAGTGTCATTCTTCGCATGTCTGATGCCCCTGCAATGCGCCGCGACGGCGCTGGCGTTGAAATTAACGAACGAGCCGGGCCGCGCCGAATTGAAACTGGCCGGACCGAAAATGTCTTTTGGAATCCTAGTCAATCGGGGTTGCGTTCGGATTAAGCTGTTTTTGCGGCTGTTGCACTGCCGCAAAAAATATCGGCCACATGCCGAGCGGTGGCTGGTGCATAATTACTTGAAACCCGGCGAACCGGATTTCGATTCGGTGGATCGCGACGCCTGCATCCGAACCATCCTCGGCGTCGGCGCGGACTTCGAATACCATCTTCTTTCGAAAGAGGATTGGTACGGCCGCCGCCTGATCGCGGACAAGTTTCGTGACCGCTGCGCGTTCATCGCCGGCGATGCGGCGCATATCTGGGTGCCTTATGCCGGCTACGGAATGAACGCCGGGATCGCCGACGCCATGAATTTATCGTGGTTGCTGGCGGCGCATCTCAATGGCTGGGCGCCGGCTTCCATTCTCGACGCCTACGAAGCCGAGCGTTGGCCGATTACCAGCCAGGTCTCGCGCTTCGCGATGTCGCACGCCGAGGCCGAGATTCGCCGCCGTGGCGCGGTACCCGACGAGATCGAAGATGCGGGGTCCCCGGGCGAGCAGGCCCGCGCGGAGGTCGGGCGTCTCGCTTACGAGATCAACGTGCAGCAATATGCCTGCGCGGGTCTCAACTTCGGCAGCTATTACGATCGCTCGCCCATCATCGCCTATGACGGTGCTGTGCATCCGGCCTATACGATGAGCAGCTATACGCCATCGACCGTCCCGGGATGCCGCACGCCGCATCTGTGGTGCGGCGACGGCGTCTCACTCTACGACGCCATGGGACCGGAGTTCACGCTGCTGAGCTTCGATCCCGCGCTCGATACGGCTCCGCTGCAGGCTGCGGCGCGCAGCAGGGGGGTGCCGCTGAAGGTGCTTGAGATCGGACGGCCGGAAGCCGCGAGGTTCTACGGTTGCAGGCTGGTGTTGTCGCGCCCCGACCAACATGTGGCGTGGCGCGGCGACAGGCTACCGGCCGATCCGCTTGCGCTGATCGATCATATTCGCGGTATTGCGAATTGGGGAAACGAAGCTGAGATCGGCCAGACATTTTCTACGTCTGGAGCATGATCAACAAAAGTGACATCCGGTTTTGCGTCCGATCGCGCTTCAACCAAAGAGCGCATGATCGTTTCGCCAAAACCGCTCACTTTGCAAGTCGTACGCTAGTCTTCGTTCGCAGCGATCGATTCCATCAGAGACACCAGCTGACGCTGTACGGTCTGATCCTTGATCTTGCTGTAGGCCCGGAGCAGTCTCAGGCTGAACGAGCTGTCGAGAAACAGCAGGCTCTCGACTTCCCGCGCCTTGCCGTCGCCGTCATAAAAAAATGTGACGGGCACATCGAGCGCGGTAGCGATCTGTTGCAGACGAGCGGCACCGACCCGGTTGACGCCCTTCTCATACTTTTGGACCTGCTGAAAGCTGACACCAAGTTGGTCGCCCAGTTCCGCTTGCGAGATTCGCTGCTCGACGCGCCGCAGACGAATGCGCTTGCCCAGTTCAATGTCGGGCTTTCCGGCACTGCGCTGCTTCATCTTTTTTGCCGCTGATTTGTTCATTCTAGTTTTACCGTCCTTCGGTCGAGAAGCCCCCGAATAGGTGGCTGAGGGATTCACTCTTATATACCGCTTTGAGCTGGTTTGGATGGATGAATTCATCTCTAAACCACGGGAATTTTGTCGCATTGAAGGCCTCCACGAGCCAATCAATGGTTTGGCGCACCCTGGGGATGTGACCGCTGCCGGGGTGATAGGACAACCATATGTCGAGTGCCCGGCTCAACTCTATGTCCAGCGGTACTATTTTCCCGCCCAGCGCGCTGGCATAGGTCGGGAAAAGGCCGATTCCGGCCCCATTTGCGACCGCCCAGTAGTTGGCGCTGCTGACATTGGTTTTCATGACCACGAGTTCCCGCTGGGATCGTCCCGGGAACCAGCTTTCGAAGATCTCCTTGGCGGGCGTCTGATCGACGACCTGCATAACAAGCCGGTGTTTGACCAACTCTTCGGCGGTTTTCGGCGCGCCGAAAATATCGATGTATTTTTGGCTGGCAAAGAACGTCAAATGCATACGGCCAAGCTTGACCAGTTTGACGTCGAGCGCCGTTGGCCGCGACAGATGGATCGCAATGTCGGCCTCGTAGCGCGACACGTCGGCAGAGCGCATCGCGCAATGCAGATCGATGAGAATTTGTGGAAAAGCCTGCTGAAATTCGACAAGGCGCGGCGCCAGCCAAAACGTCCCAAGCCCCTCGGTGACGGCAACCCGGACTTCGCCCGCCAGCGTGTTGGCGGCGGAATTGCCGGCGCGCAGCAAGTCGAAGGATGCCGCCTCCATGCGCTCGACCGCGGAGACGATCAGCGAGCCTTCGGCGGTCAGGTGGGTGCCATGGACGTCACGCGTGAACAACGTCGCGCCGACCTGACGCTCGAAGTCATCGATTCGCCGGCGTACGACGTTGATGGACAGTTCGAGCCGCTCGGCCGCGGATCTGAAGCTCCCACGGCGTACCACTTCCAGGAAAACCCTGGCCGCGTCCCAATCGGTGAGACTTCCCAGAGCGATTCCATCGCGTTCCTCCTGTGGAACGCCCCTTTCCGACGCCAGACGCATACACGGTCCTCTTCCCCCGCTAAATTTGGCAGAATATCGGGCAAGCTACAACCATGGCGGGTCCAGGACCGCTGGCTTGGACATTCAGGCCTGCCATCGCGCGCTGAAAGGGTACCGTGACCTCCGTCGTTAGCCTCCGGTCATTCACAAATTCGTCTGTTGTCCCGATCGTCGTGCTTGTCGATATGCAGCAGGAATATCTGGCGGAGCCGCGCCTGCTTGCGATTTCGGGGATCGATCAGGCGCTGGACAATTGCCGGCGGGTTCTGGATCACGCCCGCAAGGTGGGCCTGCCGGTCGCCTTCATCCGCACCGTCAGCAAGTCCGCGTTTTTCAACCCTGCAACACCGTTCGTGCGCTGGATCGAGGGGTTCGAGCCGTGCCGCAACGAGATGGTTTTCGAGCGCAGCAGCCCGTCCTGTTACTCCTGCGACGCCTTCACCGCGATGGTGAATCAAAGCCAGGGCGGGATCGTGCTGGCCGGATTCGCCGGTGAATCCGCCTGCCTGTCGACCTTGATCGATGCGTTCCACCGCAACCATAAGGCCACCTATCTGTGCGACGCCTCGGCCAGCCACGCGCTCGACGACATGCCGGCCCATGAAACCCATCGCGCCGTTTCGAAAATTTCCGGACTTTATGGAGAAGTATATGAAACGATCGACTGGATTGCCGCGACCCTACCTCGCAAGCTCGGTATCGGAAGAAACGCTGGTGGCTAATTCCGAACGACAATTGCATTCGGTGCTTGCGACGCTCGAGCAGTGCCGGACGGTTCTCCACGGCGCCGCTGCCCGGGAAACCGCGCTGCTGGTTTCCGTGGCGATCCTCCAGCTTCGGATGAAGCTCAATCGGATTGCGGATTCGGAACTGAAAGCTCTGTGCGATGCGATGACGGCGGACGGCGGTCCACCGGAAAAGCCGCAGCGGGGAGCACGAGCCGTCCGCGTTGCTGAAACTGGTCGACTAGCGACCGCGCGCCCGACCGCCGCAAGAATCGCGCGATCGGAAGGCGGGCGGCCCGGCGGGTCCTAACCGGCGGTCACGTCCACCAGCTCGTCGCCGTCGAGCACGCGATGCGCTTTGACGCGGTCGAGATCACCTTCCCATGCCGCGACAACGACGGTGGCGACGCAGTTGCCGATCAGATTGCCGAGCGCGCGGGCCATGCCGATGAACCAGTCGACCGAGAGCACCAGCACGAGGCCGATCGCGGGTACGCTCGGGACCGCATTCAGCGTGGCCGCAAGGATCACGATGGCCGAACCGGGAACGCCGTGCGCGCCCTTGGATGTGATCAGGGAGACGCCGAGCACCAGCAAGAGATCGCCGAACGACAGCGGCGTGTTGGTCGCCTGCGCGATGAAAACGACGGCAAGCGTCAGATAGATCGAGAATGCATCCAGGTTGAAGGAATAGCCGGTGGGGATCACCAGCCCGACCACCGAGTCCTTGACGCCGAGCCGCTCCAGCTTGCGCATGATCTGCGGAAGAACGGCATCCGAAGACGCGGTCGCGAGAACGATGGTCAATTCCTCGCGCAAATACGCCAGAAATTTCAGGATATTCAATCCGGCGAGCGCCATGACGGCGCCGAGCACGCCGAACACGAACACCGCGACCGAGGCATAGAACAGGGCGACCAGCGAGATCAGTTGCTTGAGCGAGCCGACGCCGTACTTTCCGACCGTGTAGGCGACGGCACCGAGCACGCCGAGCGGTGCGAGGCGTACGATCAGCCCCATGGCGCGGAACAGGACGGTCGACACCGCATCGATGAACGCGCCGATGCGCTCTCCCTTCTCGCCGCCGACCAGCGCCAGACTGACGCCGAAGACGATGGCGAAGAACAGCACCTGCAGCACGTCGTTACGCGACAGCGCGTCAAACGACGTCGTCGGAATAACGTTCAGCAGGAAACTTCCGATCCCGCCGCCCTGCAGCCTGTGGGCATTGTCGGCGTAGGTATTGAGGGCCTTGGCATCGAGGGTCGACGGATCGATGTTCATGCCGTGACCTGGGCCGAACAGGTAGGCGAGCAGCAGGCCGAGGACCAAAGCAAGCGAGGTCATGACCTCGAAATAAACCAGAGCCTTGACCCCGACCCGCCCGACCTTTTTCAGGTCGCCGGCGCCGGCGATGCCATGCACGACCACGCAGAACACGATCGGCGCGACGATCATCGAAATCAGCTTCAAAAAGGCATCGCTGAAAATCTTGAGGCTGACGGCAAAATCGGGGACCGCCATCCCGAGCGCGATTCCCAGCAACAGCGCGACCAGAACCTGCACGAAAAGTGAATGGTAAAGCGGTCTTCGAGCGCTTACCTCTGTGGCGGAGATGGCTGACATGATGGCTTCCCCCGATCGATTGAGCTTACTTCGAGCAACAAATGTGCCAAACAGGCGCGAAACGGGGTAGCGGAGTTTCCGTGAAATCGCCGGCTTCCAACGCTCTTTGGCGGCTTCTTAAGACCGGGAGCGGAAACCCGGAGAACACGCAACTGGACTGGGTTCGGGTCTTTGCGCCGGCTCCGTCAAACATGGTTCGATGATCGCATGATTCACGATGTCTCGATCCCTGCGGCGCTGATTGCGGGTCTGGTCAGCTTCCTGTCGCCGTGCGTGCTGCCGCTGGTGCCGCCCTATCTGATCTATCTGACCGGCGCCACCATCGAGCACGTCGCCAATGACGAGACAGCGTCGTCTTCGAGGCGCGCCGTGATGATATCGGCTGTCATGTTCGTGTTGGGCTTTTCCACCGTGTTCGTGGCGCTTGGCGCCAGCGCCTCGCTGATCGGCACGCTGATCCGCGCCTGGTCGGCCGAACTCTCGATCGTCGCCGGCATTGTCATCATTGTCATGGGGCTGCACTTCCTCGGGCTGACCCGGATCGGTTTGCTGATGCGGGAAGGGCGGTTGGCGATTCCAAAACCTGTGGGCCTGTGGGGCGCCTATGTGATGGGCCTTGCCTTTGCGTTCGGCTGGACGCCGTGCATCGGCCCGATCCTGGCGGCGATCCTTTCGGTCGCGGCCGCCCAAGCTACGGTGGCGAAAGGCGCGGTCCTGCTCGCGGTCTATTCCGCCGGGCTCGGGATTCCGTTTCTGATCGCGGCCTTGATGGTCGAACAGTTTTCGTCGCTGTTCTCGCGGATGAAGCGGCACCTCGCCAATGTCGAGCGCGCGATGGGCGTGCTGATGGTCATCACCGGCATCGGCTTTCTGACCGGTGCGGTCTCCTCGGTCAGCATCTGGCTGCTGGAGACGTTTCCAGCGCTGCAGAATTTCGGTTAGCGACGCGCGCGGGTGCTCAGAGATTGCTGTCGGTGATCGCAGCGTAAACCATGGTGCGCAGTTCGCGCCGCAGCGGATAGGCGCTCGACGGCAGCACCTGGGTCATGAAAATGCCGATCAACTCCTCGGCGGGATCGATCCAGAATGACGTCGTCGCAGCGCCGCCCCAGGCATATTCGCCGGCGCTGCCGGGAATCAGCGTCTTGGCGGGCTCCATCGTGACGGAGAAGCCGAGACCGAAGCCGATGCCGTTATAGGTCGCTTCGCTGAACAGCGACCTCGAGATTTCCGGCAGGTCGCGTCCGCCCGGGAGATGATTTGTCGTCATCAACGCCAGCGTCTTCGGACCGATCAGCCTGACGCCGCCGAGTTCGCCGCCATTGAGCAGCGCCCGGCAGAAGGTGAGATAATCGGCCGCGGTCGAGCACAACCCGCCGCCTCCTGAAATCAACGACGGCGGCGAGAGGAAGGAGCTGGTCGTCGGATCGTCCTGCAGCGTCATGCTGCCCTTGCGATCGGTCGCGTGGAACGTCATGCCGCCCTGCGGGTCGGCGGAGTAACACGCGGCGAAGCGATGGGCCTTGTTGGCCGGCACAAAAAAGTCGGTGTCGTTCATGCCGAGCGGATCGAAGATCCGTTCTTTCAGGAACTGCTCGAACGGCTTGCCGCTGATCTTGCCGATGAGATAGCCGATCACGTCGGTGGCAACAGAATAATTCCAGGCCTCGCCCGGCGAGAATTCCAGCGGAATTTTTGCCAGATCGTCGATCATCGATTGCAGCGTTCCGGATTTCACCACCTCGCCGATTTTCTTGTCGCGGTAGGCGGCGTCCACGTTCGAGCGCTGCTGGAATCCATAGGTCAGACCGGAGGTGTGGCGGAGAAGATCCACGATCAACATCGGCCGCGACGGCGGCTTGGTGAGAAATGCAGGCGCAGTCCCGGCCTGAAAAACCCCGAGGTTCTTCCATTCCGGAATGTATTTATGGACGGGCTCGTCGAGCGCGACGCGGCCTTCCTCGAACAGCATCATGAAGGCCACGCTCGTGATCGGCTTGGTCATCGAATAGATGCGGAAAATAGTGTCGTCTTTGACGGGGACCTTGCGTTCGACATCGGCAAAGCCCTGCACCGCGCTGTGAACGATCTTGCCGCGGCGATAGACCAGTAACTGGGTTCCCGGAAACCGGCCGGCATCGATGTAGTTGCGCTTGAGATGATCCTCGAGGCGGTCGAAGGCGGCCTGGGACATGCCGGCGGATTCGGGCGAGGCAGGGGTCGGGGCTAACATCGGGACTGGGCTCCGGACTGTCGTGGATTGCATTGGTAGCCGAAAAGTGCGCCTTGTTACAATCGCGCGCTTTAACCCGGCCGGGTCGCCGGTGTAGGCTGACCAAATAATCGCGTGCCCGCAAGGACAAATCCGATGCCCCAGTTCAACGACACCGAGCTTACTGCCGCCGTTATCCGCAGCTTCGAGGAGACGCCGGATCCGCGCGTCAAATACCTGATGGAAGAACTGGTGAAATCGCTGCACGATTTCGTTCGCAAGACCGATCTCACCTTCGACGAATGGAGTTACGCGATCGATTTTCTGACCCGCGTCGGCCAGAAATGCACCCCGACCCGGCAGGAGTTCATCCTGCTGTCGGACGTGTTCGGGGTTTCGATGCTGGTCGATGCGGTGAACCATCGCGAGCGCGACGGCGCCACCGAGACCACCGTGCTCGGCCCGTTCTATGTCGGCGAACACAAGTGACGCCGAACGGCACAGATATTTCGCGCCAATCTAGCGGGCGAGCGGATGTTCGTGCAAAGTCGTGTCACCGATCTAAGGGCAAGCCGTTCTGGCAGCGTGCCGGTAGACGTCTGGCACGCCGACGATGATGGCTATTACGACTTGCAGAAGCCGTCTTATGAAACCGAAGGTCCGTCGTCACGGGCGCGGTTCATCACCGATGCCGATGGCCGGTTTTTCTTCCGCACCATTCTGCCGTGCAGCTATCCGATTCCGACCGATGGTCCGGTCGGCGAAATGATCCTGCAGACGAGGCGGCATCCGATGCGGCCGGCGCATGTGCATTTCCTGGTCAACGCACCAGGTTATGAGCCGCTGATCACCCACGTCTTCATGGAAGGCGACAAGTATCTGGACTCCGACGTGGTGTTCGGGGTCAAGGACGAGCTGGTCGCCAAGATTGAAAAGCGGACCGACACCGTCATGCCCGACGGCAAACCGGCGACCGAGCCGTGGCATTTGATGACCTATGAGTTCCGTGTGAAGCCCGGCAAAGGTACGGCGCCGCAGCCGCTGGGCACAAAGGCCAAGGAATACGCCTAAGCACACGATCCGGGTGGCGATCCCTAAAGCGCTGCCCATTCATTGTGCGACGCACAAAGATTGAGCGAATTGCAAATTTTGGAAGCGGCGCCTGCCTTGCGGGCGCCGCTTTGCGTCGGAGCTAACCTTTTATAATATCTGCTATTTTGGCAATGGATCGATTTGGCATGAAGCTTGAATAGCTTATGCTGACGCCATCGAAGCCGTCCATCGAAACCCATCATCCGAACTGTAACGCCGCCAGGCTGGGGCCTCCCCAGTGCGCGCCCCCGTGCCTTCGCGCGTGCGTGCCCGTGACGTCGGACGAACGGACCTTCAGCCGCAGAAAGGAACCTTCAGTGAGCAAGCCGAACCCGACGCCAAACCCGACACTGAATTCGACCTGGATTTCAGAATGGAAGCCGGAGGATGAGACGTTTTGGAACACGACCGGTAAAGCCATCGCCCGCCGCAACCTGATCTGGTCGATCGTCGCCGAGCATGTCGGATTTTCGATCTGGCTGATCTGGAGCATCGTCGCGACCAAGCTGCCGGCGGCCGGCTTCCACTTCACTACCGACCAGTTGTTTCAGCTGGTGGCGGTGCCCGGACTGATCGGCTCGCTGATGCGGTTTCCCTATACTTTCGCGGTGACCACCTTCGGCGGCCGCAACTGGACCATCTTCAGCGCGTCGGTGTTGTTGATCCCGACGCTCGGGCTCGCTTACTTTGTAAGTCATCCCGAAACGCCATTCTGGCTGATGCTGCTGGTGGCCTCCACGGCAGGCCTCGGCGGCGGCAACTTCGCCTCCAGCATGGCCAATATCTCGTTCTTCTATCCTGACCGCATGAAGGGTTGGGCGCTCGGCTTGAACGCAGCCGGCGGCAACATCGGCGTCAGCAGCGTCCAGTTGCTGACGCCCATTCTGATGGGCGTCGGCCTCATCAACCTCTACCAGGCAACGCCGGTCGCGGGGGTCTACCTTCAGAACGCCGGACTGATGTGGATTCTGCCGCTGATCGTTGCGGTGTTTGGCGCGGTCTTCTTCATGAACAACCTGACGTCGGCCAAGTCCTCGTTCAGGGACCAACTGGCCATCATCGGACGCAAGCACACCTGGATCATGGCTTTCCTTTACATCGGGACATTCGGCTCCTTCATCGGTTACTCGGCCGCGTTTCCGCTGCTGATCAAGACGCAATTCCCGGCGGTCACGTTGGCCGTCGCGTTCCTTGGGCCGCTGGTGGGCTCGCTGTCGCGTCCATTGGGCGGCTTGCTGGCCGACAAGGTCGGCGGTGCGATCGTGACGTTCTGGAATTTCATCGCGATGGCCGCCGCCACGATCGGCGTGCTGTACTTCGTAGGCGTCAAGGACTTCACCGGCTTCCTGGGGATGTTCCTGATCCTCTTCGTCACCACGGGGATCGGCAACGGATCGACCTACCGGATGATTCCGTCGATCTTCCGTGAGGAGAATCTTCGGAAAGCCAAGGGCACCGGCGAAGCCGGCCGCGCGCTCGCCATGAAGACCGCCAGCATCGAGAGCGGCGCCGCTGTCGGCTTCATCGGCGCCATCGGGGCCTGCGGCGGCTATCTCATTCCGAGCGGCTTCGGCCAGTCGATCGCAGCCACCGGCGGTCCGCAGCTTGCGCTGGAAATCTATCTGGCATTCTACGCGACCTGCCTTGCGGTCACCTGGTGGTTCTATCTGCGCAGGAGTCCCGAGGAGGCCGAGCGCGTCGAGCCTCGCTGGAGCGCGGATATGAAGGCTGCCTGAACCCCGGCGACACGCAACACGCCGGAACGCTTGTGCAAGTTCTCTCTGCCTCGCCCCGCTTGTGGGGCGAGGCACCAGATAGCGGAGCGAACGAACATGACACCCGACCAGGTCAATCTCGTGCAACAAAGCTTTGCCAAGGTAGCGCCGATCTCGGATCAGGCAGCGGTGCTGTTCTATGATCGTCTGTTCGAGGTCGCGCCTACGGTGAAGGCGATGTTTCCCGCCGACTTGCGCGAGCAACGCAAGAAATTGATGGCGACGCTGGCGGTGGTCGTCAACGGGCTTGGCCGCCTGGAGTTGGTCTTGCCGGCCGCGAGCGCGCTGGCAAAACGCCATGTCAGCTACGGCGCGAAGCCCGAGCACTATCCCGTCGTCGGCGGCGCGCTGCTGTGGACGCTGGAAAAGGGCCTTGGCGACGCATGGACGCCTGAGGTCGCCGACGCCTGGAAGACGGCGTACGGGACGCTCTCCGGCTTCATGATCTCCGAAGCCTACGGCCGCCCGCAAGCTGCCGAGTGAGGGTACTTCCATGAGCGAACCCTTGGTGATTGTCGGCAACGGAATGGCCGCCGCGCGCCTCGTCGATGAACTGGCGAAGGTCGCGCTCGGGCGCTACGCCATCGCCGTGGTCGGCGACGAGCCGCGGCTCGCCTATAACCGCGTGCTGCTGTCCTCGGTGCTGGCGGGCGAGACGCGCGACGCAGGACATCGAGCTGAAGCCGGCGGCGTGGTGGCGCGACCGCGGCGTCACGCTGAAATATGGCTGCCGCGCCACCGAGATCGACGTCGGCCGCCGCGAACTCAAGATCGCCAACGAAGAGAGCATCGTGTTTTCCAGGCTGGTGCTGGCCACCGGTTCGACGCCGCTGCGGCTCAATTTGCCCGGGGCCGATCTCGCCGGCGTGCACACCTTTCGCGACAGCCGCGACGTCGATCTCTTGCTGACGCTGGCCGCGCAAAAGAAACGCGTGGTCGTGGTCGGCGGCGGCCTGTTGGGACTGGAGGCGGCCTACGGGCTGGCCAAGGCCGGTGCGCCGGTAACGCTGGTTCACCTGATGGACCGGCTGATGGAACGCCAGCTCGATGCGCCGGCCGCGGCGCTGTTGAAATCCCTGGTCGAGCGCAAGGGCATCAAGGTGTTGCTCGACGCCAACACCGCGCGCCTTCACGGCGAAACCCGCGTCGAGGGCGTCGAACTGACGGATGGCCGCAGGCTCGAGGCCGATGCGGTGATCTTCGCGGCGGGCATCCGGCCCAATATCGCGCTGGCCAAGGAGGCCGGCATTGCCGTCAACCGCGGCATCGTCGTCGACGATCGCCTGCAGACCGCCGCGCCGGATATCTTCGCGCTCGGCGAATGCGCCGAGCATCGCGGCATCTGCTACGGCCTGGTCGAGCCGGCCTACGAGCAGGCGCGTGTTCTGGCGCGGCATCTTGCCGGCGCCGCCGCTTGCCTATGACGGCAGCGTGGTCGCCACCAATCTGAAGGTCTCCGGCGTCAGCGTGTTTTCCGCGGGCGACTTTATCGGCGCCGACGGCAGCGAAACCATCGTGCTCGACGATGTCAGGCACGGCACCTACCGCAAGCTCGTGATAGCGGAGGGGCGGCTCACCGGCGCGGTCCTGGTCGGCGATGTCAGCGATGCGCTCTGGTATCTCGAATTGATCCGCGGCCGCAGCCCCGTCGCCGCAATTCGCCGCGACATGATGTTCGGCCGCCCCGTCGCGAGTCCAGCGCGAGGCCGCATAATTTGATGAACCGGCTACGCCCATGACGATGATCGATCCCGCCTTGCGCGCCACGCGCACCGCCTGTCCCTATTGCGGCGTCGGCTGCGGCGTGCTGGCAACGCCCGACGGCAATGGCGGTGCTGCGATTTCCGGCGATCCCGAGCATCCCGCCAATTTCGGACGGCTGTGCTCCAAGGGATCGGCGCTCGGCGAAACGCTCGGCCTTGCGGGCCGTCTGCTCCATCCGATGATCCGTTGCGACAAGGGGGCCAAGGGAGTCATGGAACGCGTGGCCTGGAGCGACGCGCTCGACCACGTCGCCCACCGCCTGCATCACATCATCGCGCGCGACGGCCCCGGCGCGGTGGCGTTTTATCTCTCGGGGCAGTTGCTGACCGAGGACTATTACGTCGCCAACAAACTGATGAAGGGGTTCATCGGCAGCGCCAATGTCGACACCAATTCGCGGCTGTGCATGTCGTCGTCGGTCGCCGGCCACCGCCGCGCGTTCGGCGCCGATACCGTGCCGGGTTGCTACGAGGATCTCGACCAAGCCGACCTGCTGGTGCTGACCGGCTCCAACGCCGCCTGGTGCCATCCGGTGCTGTTCCAGCGCATGCTCGCCAACAAACAACAGCGCGGCGCGCGCATCGTCGTGATCGATCCGCGCCGCACCGACACCGCCGGCGACGCCGACCTGTTCCTGGGATTGAAGCCCGGCACCGACAGCGCGCTGTTCAATGGCCTGCTGGTGCATCTCGCCGACCATGGCGCGCTCGATTCCGACCTATATCGAGCGTTACACCTCCGGCTTCGAGGAAACGCTGCGGCGCGCGCGAAGCATGGCCGGCAGCGTTGCCGCGACCGCGCTCGCGACCGGCCTCGCGGAGCGGGATGTCGCCGAGTTCTTCCGGATGTTCGCGGCGACGCCGCGCGCCGTCACGCTGTATTCGCAAGGCGTCAACCAGTCGGCGCAGGGCACCGACAAGGTCAACGCCATCCTCAATTGCCACCTCGCGACGGGACGGATCGGCAAGTCAGGCGCGTCGCCATTCTCCCTGACCGGGCAGCCCAATGCGATGGGCGGGCGCGAAGTCGGCGGCCTCGCCAATCAGCTTGCCGCGCACATGCATTTCACGCCGGCGGATATCGACCGCGTGCGCCGGTTCTGGCAGGCGCCGCGGATCGCGACGCATGAGGGATTGAAGGCGGTCCCGATGTTCGAGGCGATCGCGCGCGGCGAGATCAAGGCGTTGTGGGTGATGGGCACCAATCCCGCGGTGTCGCTGCCCGATGCCGACGTCGCTCGGGCGGCGCTTGCGAAGCTCGAATTGTTCGTGGTCTCGGAAAACGTGCGCTCCAACGATACCGTCAATGCGGGCGCCCATGTGCTGCTGCCGGCGCAGGCCTGGGGCGAGAAATCCGGCACGGTGACCAATTCGGAGCGGCGGATATCGCGGCAACGCGCGTTCCTGGCGCCGCCCGGCGAGGCCCAACCTGATTGGTGGATCGTCAGCGAAGTCGCCAGGCGATTGGGTTTTGGCGCGGCGTTTGATTTCAAATCGGCGGCGGATGTGTTCCGCGAACATGCCGCTCTGTCGGCATTCGAAAACGGCGGCAGCCGCGATTTCGATATCGGCGCCTTGAGCGCGCTGTCGGACGAGGCGTTCGATACGATGACGCCGCTGCAGTGGCCGGCCCGTTCCGGCGATGCCGGACCGCAGCCGCGGTTTTTCGCCGAGGGCGAGTTTTTCACCAATGACCGCAAGGCGCGCTTCGTCGCGCCGGAAATTCCGGCGCTGCGGACCGAGACCTCGGCGGCAAGGCCGTTGCGGCTCAACACCGGCCGCATTCGGGATCAGTGGCACACCATGACGCGTACCGGCGCCAGTCCGCGCCTGGGCCAGCATCTGCCGGAGCCGTTTGTCGAGGTTCACCCTGACGACGCCAGCAGGTCGGGCGTCATCGATGGCGGCTTCGCGCGCGTCGTCACCGACTACGGCCAATGCATCCTGAAAGTCGTCGTCAGCGCGCGGCAGCAGCGCGGCATGCTGTTCGCCCCGATCCATTGGAGCGGCGAGACCGCGTCAAGCGCGCGCGTCGGCGCGCTGGTGGCGCCGTTCACCGATCCGTTTTCCGGTCAGCCCGAGAACAAGGCGACGCCGGCGTCGATCGCGCCCTACGAATACGTCTTTCGCGGTTTTGCGTTGTCGCGCCGTCAACTCGAATTGCCGCCGCACGCCTGGTGGGCGCGGGTCGCCGTCGGCGGCGGCTACGGCTATTTGTTTGCCGACAACGCCGACCTTACCGGCTGGCAATCATGGCTGCGGTCGGTCGCCGGCTACGATCTCGCGGAATACCGGGATTTCGGCGGCGGCATCTATCGCGCCGCATCCTTTGCCGAAGACCGCATCGAGACCTGCCTGTTCGTCGGTCCGGCGCGGGATGCCGGCGATTGGGACGTGATCAAAAGCCTGTTCGCGGCGGATGCGCTCAGTGATGCTCAGCGCCGATCGCTGCTCTCGGGCAAATCGACCGATGGGTTGGCGAGTGCCGGGCCCGGTGGTCTGTGCCTGCTTCGGGGTCGGCCGCACCACGATCTGCGACGCCATCGCCGCCGGTGCGGGCACGGTCGCCGCGATCGGGACGCAGCTCAAGGCCGGCACCAATTGCGGCTCATGCATTCCGGAACTGAAGCGGCTGATCGCGCAGGGTGGGGCCGCTGGTTCCGAACAGGATCGGCGCGTAGCGTCGTGAGCGCCTAGCCAAGCGGCGGCCGTTCTCTGTGAACCCATTGTTGAACCGAGGGACGCTCCCACTGCGTCCTCGTATAATCGGCCAGGCCAGCCGGCACCTCATCGCCATTCAGGATCAGCCGGTTGAGCATGAGCGCGAGATCGACGTCGGCGATCGACCAATGGCCAAACAGGTTTTCGCCACCATGGCCGAGCAGTTCGCAGGCGGCGGCACAGAGCTTTCGCGACGAGATTTGCGCCGCCGGGGAAAGCGCCGCTGACATGGGCTGCCCGTAGAAAATGCTCGGTGTCGGACGCTCCTGGCGGATCGGCAGGAAATCGCTTCGCAGCCATGCCTGTAGCTGACGGGCCCGCGCGCGCTTTTGCCTTTCCGCCGGGAATATAGGTGGATCGGGATGGACCTCGTCCAGATATTCCGCGATCGCCGACGACTCGGAAAGAGCGAAGTCACCATCGATCAGCGTCGGCACGCGCTGCGTCAGGGATATCAGCGCATAATCCGGCTCGTTGTTTGCGCAAGCCGCGAGATCAAGTGTCCGGACTTCGAATGGAAGCCGTTTTTCGGTCAGAGCCACGAACACCGACATGGCATAAGGCGATGTGAGCTCTCGGTCTGCGTAGAGAAGCATGACGATCCCGTTTTCGATTCCGTTCGCGGCAATAGCGGTCATTCTTAGCGGTTCGGAACTCGCCTGCAAGATGGTCCGCATCTCCGGGGGCGGAGCGATGCGGAGGCCGCGAATACCCTCGGACTGAGAGCGATCCGTTGAGTTGCAAAAACGGATCGACGAGGCCAATCGACGACACGGACGATGTCATCTATGGTGCGCCGGTTTTGGTTTGGACAGGTGAAACCACACGATGATGTATCTCGATACTCCGCCGCGGCTGATCCAGGCCGAGGTATTCTCAGCGATGCCCGAGGCCTTCAGGCGCAAGGGCGTGCGCACCGAATGGGCCGACGCCAACCGGCCGGGCCAGCCGACCGACTGTTTCATCGAAGGCCCGTCATTCGACGCCGACGGCAACCTCTACATCGTCGATATTCCGTTCGGGCGCATCTTCAAGATCGCACCCGACGGCCAATGGACGCTGGTGGTCGAATATGAGGGCTGGCCGAACGGCCTCAAGATCGGCCGCGACGGCCGCATCCTGGTCGCCGACTACAGCCATGGCCTGATGGAGCTCGATGCCAAAGCCGGGCGGATGCGGCCGATCCTGACGTCGCGCAATTCGGAGTCGTTCCGGGGCTGCAACGATCTGCATCTCGCCTCCAACGGCGACATCTATTTCACCGATCAGGGACAGACCGGCCTGCACGATCCGACCGGGCGGGTCTACCGGCTGTCGCCGGCCGGCCGGCTCGATTGCCTGATCGATACCGGCATCAGCCCCAATGGCCTGGTGCTCGACGCCGATGAGGCGGTGCTGTTCGTGGCGATGACGCGCGACAATGCGGTCTGGCGGATGCCGTTCATGAAGGACGGCAGCGTCTCGAAAGTCGGCCGCTTCTGTTCGACCTTCGGCCCCAGCGGTCCCGACGGCCTGACCATGGACAAAGCCGGGCGGCTGTTCGTGGGCCATGCCTCGCTCGGGCACGTGTTCGTGTTCGCGCCCAATGGCGAGTTGATCGCGCGCATCAAATCCTGCGCCGGATCGAGCTGCACCAACGTCGCGATCGGCGGCAAGGACAGCGACCGTCTGTACATCACGGAGTCGGTCACCGGCACCGTGATGGTCGCCGATATCAGCGAATTGAGGTAGCGAATGAACCTCCGGCCATTCGGCAGCGGCGGCGTTCAGGTGCCCGTGATCGGGCAGGGCACCTGGTATATCGATCACGGCGATCGCAAGCGCGCGGTCGCGGCACTGCGCCGCGGCATCGATCTCGGCATGACCCACATCGACACCGCCGAGATGTACGGCGATGCCGAGCTGGTGGTCGCCGACGCCATCGCCGGGCGGCGCGATGAGGTTTTCCTGGTCTCGAAGGTGTTGCCGAGCAACGCGTCGCGACGCGGCACCATCGAGGCTTGCGAGCGGTCGCTGGCGCGGCTGAAGACCGATCGGCTCGATTGCTATCTCCTGCACTGGCGCGGGTCGTATCCGCTGGCGGAGACGGTGGCGGCGTTCGAGCAACTGGTCGGCGCCGGCAAAATCCGCAGCTGGGGCGTGAGCAATTTCGACACCGACGATCTCGACGAACTGAAGGCGGTGGCCGGCACAACCCGCATCGCCTGCAATCAGGTGCTCTATCATCTCGGCGAACGCGCGATCGAGCACGCGGTGATCCCGTGGTGCCGGCAGAACGGCGTCGCGGTGGTCGCCTATTCGCCGTTCGGCCACGATGATTTCCCCGCGCCGGGCAGCAGGCCGGGGCAGGTGCTGCAGACGATCGCCGAGGTGCATGGCGCATCGCCGCGTCAGGTCGCGCTCGGCTTTCTGACGCGACAGGATTCCGTGTTTGCCATTCCGAAGGCCTCGAGCGCCGAACACGCCACTGATAACGCCGCCGCCGGAACGCTGACGCTGAACGCAAACGAACTGGCCGTGCTCGACAAGGCGTTTCCCCGCGGCGCGAAGCCACGCGGCCTGCCGATGCTTTGAGGTTTACCTCTCCCCGCGTGCGGCAGGGCTTATCGGATATGGAATCTTTTGCGCAGCCCGCGGGGGGAGTTTTTCGATTTTGCGTTGTCATTTAAACGCGTCGTCCCTGCGAAAGCAGGGACCCATACGGCGAGGACTCTCGTTTCTGCGCGGGAGCTGAAGCCTTTTTCCACTTTGAGGCCAGGGGTGATGGGTCCCTGCGTTCGCAGGGACGACCGGGTGAAAATTGTGCGAGGCATCGACCGCGCCAACTCGCGGCTCCACTCGACCATATGAGATAGCCCTGCCGCGCGCGGGGAGAGGGAGGGCGCATCCCAGTGCGGTGAGCCGGCTGCGGCGAGCCGCCGCGCCTAATCGCGCATATCGGATACGTGTTTTCGGTTCTTGCTGATCGGAAGGCTTTGTCGTTGTTTCATCAGCGTCGTCCAATTCGATTATCCTGTTTTCATTGCCCGAGTTACAATGTTGACCCCGCCATCAGCCGCTAGGCTGGAACGTGTTCCGTTGCCTTTACCCGGAGAAAAGCCAGGCGGCGATGCTGCGCCCGGGCGTGCCGATCATCCATTTCGCGGCATCGCGCTGATCCTTGCCTCGACGGTGTTCCTCGGCACCTCGGACGCCACCTCGAAATACCTGTCTGCGACGCTGCCGTCGATCGAGATCGCCTGGATCAGATTTGTGGTGTTCGCGCTCGTCATGGTTCCGGCCATGCTGCCGGGCTCGCCGCTCTATGCCATGCAAACCGGCCGTCCGCGGGTTTCAGTTGATGCGCGGGGCAGCGCTGCTCGGCTCGTCGCTGTTTTTTATTTCGGGCTTGCGGTTTCTCCCCATTGCCGAAGCGTCCGCCACCAGTTTCGTTTCGCCGCTGTTCGTCACCGCGCTGTCGATTGTGTTCCTCGGCGAGAGCGTCGGCTTGCGGCGCTGGCTCGCGACCGCGGTTGGGCTGATCGGCGTGCTGATTATCCTGCGCCCCGGCTCCGGTGCGTTTCATCCCGCCGCTCTGTTCTCGATCGTATCGGCGCTGGCCTGGGCCTGCACGCTGATCATGACGCGGATGATGAGCGGCACCGAGCGCGCGATCACCACCATGGCCTATTCGTCGCTGGCCGGCGTCGGCATCCTGTCGGTGCTGGTGCCGTTCGTCTGGGTGCAGCCGAGCTGGCACGACATCTTCTTTGGAATTGTCATCGGCGTCTCATCGACGGCCGGGCAGTGGATCGTGGTGCTGGCGTTTCGCTATGCCAACGCTTCGGTGCTGGCGCCGTTTTCATACACCCAATTGTTGTGGGTCAGCTTCCTCGGCTTCCTGATCTTCGGCGAGGTGCCCGACGTCTGGACCGTGACCGGCGCCGCGATCATCGTCGCCAGCGGTCTCTACACCGCGCACCGGGAACGGCTGCGGCGTTCCGAACTCCTGGTGCAGGCCGAGCCGTCGCCGAACGCCTGATCACGTTGGCGTTTCCGTCCTTTCGTTTATGCGGGAGGGAGATGTACAAGACAAACGATCGGAAGCCGGAGACACCTATGCGGGCTGCCATTTTCAGGAACGGCGAGATCGTCGTCGATACGTTGCCCGAGCCCAGGCCGGCCGCGGGGCAGGTGCTGGTCAAGACACTGGCCTGCGGCATTTGCGGCTCGGACCTGCACGCGCGCAAGCACGCCCATCGCATGGTCGAATTATACAGGCATCTCCCCGGCCGCAAACCGATGGACCTCGGCCGCGATGTGGTGTTCGGTCACGAATTCTGCTGCGAGATCCTCGATTACGGGCCGGGTACGCAACGTAAGCTGAAAGCGGGCGGCGCGGGTGTGCTCGCTTCCCGCGCTGCTGACAGCGGATGGCGTGCAGGGCATCGGTTATTCCAACGACAATGTCGGCGGCTATGCCGAGCGCATGCTGCTGAGCGAGGCGCTGCTGCTTGAAGTGCCCAATGGACTTGCGGCGGAGCATGCGGCGCTGACCGAGCCGCTCGCCGTCGGCGTTCACGCGGTCGCCAAGGCCAACATTCGCGGCGATGAAGTGCCGCTGGTGATCGGCTGTGGCCCGGTCGGGCTTGCGGTGATCGCGGCGCTGAAGCTGAAGGGGCTGCATCCGATCGTCGCGGCGGATTATTCGCCGGCCCGCCGTGCCCTGGCCGAAAGACTGGGTGCCGATATCGTGGTCGATCCCGCGCGCACGCAGCCCTACGCGACCTGGGCCGAGCATGCCGCGATGTCGCCGGAACAGAAGGCGGCGCGACCGCCGCTGCAGGCGTTGCTGCCGGCGCTCAAGCCGGCGCTGATTTTCGAATGCGTCGGCATTCCCGGGCTGTTGCAACAGGTATTTGAAGGGGCACCGCGCGATGCCCGCATCGTGGTGGTCGGCGTCTGCATGGAAACCGATCGTTCCGAACCGATGCTGGGCATCATGAAGGAACTCAACGTTCAATATGTGCTGGGCTATACACCCGAGGAATTTGCATCCAGCCTGCGCCTGATCGCGGAAGGTGAGGTCGATGCGGCCTCGCTGGTGACGGCGAGCGTGGGCATCGACGGCGTAGCGCAGGCCTTCGCGGATCTCGCCAATCCGGAACGGCATACCAAGATCATTGTCGAGCCGTGGAGATAGATCCCCTGCGGGGCTAGCCGCGATCTTTGTTAGTCTTCGCCGGCGGCTGTGGCTGCGGGTTGTGTGTTGCGGACGGCCTCGGTCAGCATCTCGCGAAGCTCGGCCTTGGTCTTCGGCGGCTCGCGGGTGTAGGTTTTTTGCCATTGGGTCATAGACCCCATATGGGGACGCCGGAAGGGAAAAACCAGACTTTGCCGTGATCTTCGCTATCAAAAATCGTGAAGTTCGGGTGCTGTTGCCAAATTGGAACCGCGGCAGGACCGTGTACCCGGACACGGCGGCCAGGTTTCTACGGCTTCTGCCTGACCAATTCCGTGCATGAAGCAATGCGCGTCGCCGATGATGAATGGAGATAGCAAATCTCCATCCGATCCGGCGCGAGCATCGTGCCCACGCTATAGCCATCGTCATCGGCCATGAAGATCGAACCGGCGCGGGAAACGACGGCGACGACCGTCTCGCTGTGCTGCGTCGACGAAAATGTTCCGAAGAACCGGCGGCCATCCTGCTTGTCGACCACCAGTGTGAATGGAACGCTGGTGAAACGCGGCTCGCCAGACTTGGTGTCAGGATGATGGGGCCCTCCGCCAAGGACGACGGAATGACTGTCGCCCTTCCAGGTCCCGCGCAACTCAGGCATTTGGGCGTCAGCAGCCACAGCCGCGCAGAGTGCCACAGGCGCCGCCGCGAGCGCCGCGGCAAGTGTCACGATCGAGGCAACATTCCGCATGGTATTGCTCCTTCCACGCGGCAAATCCGTCGGACCGCAGCGCACCGGACAGCGATTTGTAGGCTCCTGCGTCTCTACCGGGTCTTAATTCGCGCACAGCAAATGGAAGCATTCGCGGAAACGGACCACTTCTTACCGTTCGCGGTGCACCCCATACCGATCCCTGAATCTCGGCTTGGTCGGATTCAAGCAGGAGCTGAACGGCAATCGGGTGACGGCGGGTATCGGCTATAAATTCTGACATCTGCCGAAACTGCATAGTCGTCTCGATCCCTGATTGTATGGTTGCGCCGCCAGCAACCATTCCAGAAAGGGCGGGAAGTTTATCATGTTCAAACATCTCATTGGGCTGGTGCTTGTTGCGCTCGCTGCGGCGTTCGTCTCGCCCGCGGCTGCCCAGCAGCCGCCGGGAGTCAGCGTAGGTACGCTCACCTGCCGGATGGGACCTTCGGTCGGCTTGATCTTTGGATCCCGGCAACGAATGGCCTGTCGTTTCACGCCCAATGGGCCGAACAGCCGGCCCGAGGCATATGTTGGAGTTATGGGCACAATCGGTCTCGATATCGGGATCACGGCAGGTGGGGCCCTCGTCTGGGGTGTATTTGCACCAACCGCAGGTCCGCACCGTGGCGCGCTTGCTGGCACCTATGTGGGCGCAAGTGGCGCGATCGGCGTTGGCGTCGGCGTCGGTGCCAACGTCCTGTTCGGCGGAACCGGACGTTCGATCGCCTTGCAGCCGCTTTCCGTCGAGGGGTCGGTTGGGGTCAACCTGTCGCTTGGAGTTTCACGTCTCACGCTTTCCTTGGCACAATGAGGATAGAGCGAAAGCACCCTTAAGCCTCCATCGCGAGCCCGCGGCGATTTAAAGCGAAGCTGCTCGGTTCGGCGCCAGTCATCAGAGGACGTTCGATGAAAATTACAGAGAAATTGCTGGTCACGCTTGGACTGCTGCCTTTGCTGGCCATTTTGTCGGTTGGCTCCGTTTCCGCGCAGGCGGATCTCGGAAAGACGATTCAGGAAAAACTGAAGGCCAGGGTTGCCAAGTTCGAGAGCGCCTGCGCCAGAGACATCAAGAAGTACTGCAGTACGGTGACGCCCGGTGAAGGCCGTATCATCTACTGCATGGAAGCTCACGAGGACAAGATCAGCGCCAAGTGCGCGTTCGAACTGGAAGACGCCGCAGAAAATGTGCAAAGCGCGGCGGACGCCCTGAAAGATGCAGTGATTGCGTGCAAGGCCGAGATAACTGGCGTGTGTGGCAAGACAGTGCCGGGCCAGGGTCGAATCGCTGCGTGTCTGCTGTCGAACAAATCGACTGCTTCGGCAGGTTGCGCGGAAGCCGTTCAGAAAATCAAATCGATGGCCGCGCAATGACGGCGGTGTCGCGTTGTCTCGCCACCGCGTCCGTTCTTCGCTCGCTCGCGGGGGGAAAGCGGAAGTAGCGCGGGCGCGGTGAAATCGTCGAGAGTGATCCAAAGCGGACGTGTGGGACCACCTCAAATCTGTTCGGAGATGCAACGACGCTCGTGACGGACTGTCGGGGGCAAGCTTTCAATGCGGCTTTTTGTCTCCCCTTTGACCACGCAGAAAGCGCGATTGTTACGTGAGCTTAATCCAACAGACAGCCCTGCGTAATACGTCAGAAACTATCTCCAGCCCGCAACTTATTTTTCGCGTGGTACTCTGGAGGTTCCCCGTGACGCAATATTTTTTTCATATCCTAGACGGCTCGGAACTCTTTGCCGATGAGTTCGGGAAGAGCTTTTCGAATTCAGAAGAAGCTATAAATCAGGCTAAGTGCCTCGCTGCCGAATTGAGTAAGGCCGGCGATTTCTGCAGGTCTAACCTCGTATTGGTAGTGGACGAGCACGGCCAACGTATCTTCGAATGCCGGGCTTCATAGAGACCGAAGTCACGCTACCCAGGTTTAATCAGCCGGACGAAATGGCGGTCCTGCGCGCACCGAACAGAGCAGTTCGGTCGTTTCCGAGATGTCCGTTGACTCGGGTAGATCGGAAGTAGGGGCAGGGCGTCAAATCGACGAGCATAGCGATCTCGATACCCCGACGCTGGCCGACAATTCCACGCCGACCTTGACGAGAGACGTCAGCGTGTCGAGAGAGCCAACCTTGGCCACCATCAATCTTTCATTAGCCAATCCCTGCCACAACTTCTGCACGAACAAGGAGAGCGAGGCACGGAGCCGCCGAAGTCGAACTTTGGCGCCGCCATCAACGACCAAGATCAGGACGAAAAACCATGGTCAGCGCCGTTTCCAGCCAGTCCCCCGCATCGAATCCGCTCGCCTATCTCGCGCCTGCCGATGACGACAGCGCGACGCAGTCCGCTCCGGTCGCAACGTCGGATGACAGCGACCGCAACCCGGCCACTCAAGTGTCGCTGTCGCAGGAAGCCAAAAATCATCTGGTGGATCATCTGATCGCCGACTTCAAGCAGAGCCCGGATACCGCGCGGAAAACGCTGGATGCCTTCTCGCAGGCGAGCGCGGATCGTCTCGCGGCGATCGAGCAGACGAGTCAGGTTCAGCACGCCCTCGGGCAGGCGAGCCTCGATGCGGTCCATGCGCAGATGGACGCGATCCATCATCAGTTCGCGATCGATCAGGTCGACCATCAGCTCAAAATGCTCGATCGGCAGGACGAGACGAACAAGGCATTCACGGCCACGCTCCAACGTCTGAAAGAGAGTTACACCCATTGGCAGAACGCAAAGCCGGTGCCCGCGGTCCAGCTCACCGACGCGCAGATCGCGGACATCCTCAAGAAGGTGGCGTCGCAAGGCATTGATCCATCCAAGATCGGAGGCGCGGACAACTACATCTTCGGCTACGAGGGCATGCAGTACACCTTCAAGAAAGACGGAACGGCGTGGGTGAATGAGGGCGGCATTCCGACATCCGAAGCCCAAAAACACGGCGGCCTGCGCGCGATGGAAAAGTCGATGCGGAATATGCACAGCAGGATTCAGGACACCAGCGCCGCGCGTGAGGGCCTTATCGCCCAACGCAACGCGCTGATGGGGCAATAGCAGCGACCCGCTCGCAGTCGTGGGCCGCTTCGAAGAGGCAGCCACCGCTGACCTGCGACAATTTTACACCAGTCCACTTATGGTCGGGCCGACATGCAATGCCCGCCAGTGCGGTGAAGGCCGGTCGTGTCACGCTCGTCGTGCAAACCGCTGCGCACCTCGGTAGCTGATGTTTATTGCATTGCACTCGATGCCCGAACGCCCCGTCCAGGCAATAACCGGCGTTTATCGTTCAGTACTGCCTTGGCAACAGGACGATTTTGAGAAACTCTACACCATAAAATAATCAACGGGAGAGAAGCGGTCATGATGAGATCGATAAGGATGTTCGGGGCTGCGGCGCTGGCCGCCGCGCTCATGGCATATCCTGCGCAGGCGCAGGACAAGCCGAAGGAAATCAAGATCGGCATCGCCACCTTCCTGTCGGGGCCCGCATCGGTCTTCGGTGTGCCAGCCAAGGCCGCTGCCGAAATGATTGCCGAAGATCTCAACAAGAAAGGCGGCATCGCAGGCGTTCCGGTCGAGTCTGAGCTTTATCGACGAGGGCGCCGGTGGTGAGGCGCTGGTGTCCAACTATCGCCGGATGGTGCAGGACGAGAAGGTCGACGTGACCTTTGCCGCCATCTCATCCGGCAGCTGCGGTCAGCTTGCGCCGCTCGCCGAAGACCTGAAAATGCTGAACTTGATGTGGGATTGCGGTGCTTCCTCAATTCTGGAAGCCAGGAAGTATCGCTATGTCTTTCGCTCTCAGGCCAACGGAACGCCCGAGATGCTCGCGGTGCTGGTCTATCTCCTCAAGACCAAGCCGGATTTCAAGACCATTGCGGTGGTCAATCAGGATTACGCCTGGGGGCGCGAGAGCTGGGAAATCTTCTCGACCGCGCTCAAGGTCATGAAGCCCGATGTGAAGGTCGTCGCCGAGCTGTTCCCGAAGTTCGGCGCACCGGATTTCTCGACGGAAATTTCGCGCCTGCTGGCGCTAAAGCCCGACGTGGTGCTGACCACGAGTTGGGGCGGTGACCTTGATACGCTGGTGCGGCAGGCCGGGCAGCGTGGCCTGCTCCAGCAAAGCGCTTTTGTCCTCGGCATCGGCAAATCCTCGATGCAGCGTTTGGGCAAGGACCTCCCGGAGGGTCTGATCGTGGGCGCGCGCGGCGACCACTGGTTCCTGCACCCGGAAATGAAGAACGATCCGGCTTTCAAGGCTTTCAACGAAGCCTTCAAGGCGAAGACCGGCAGCTGGCCGATCTACTCGGTCTATCACATGCAGCAGGCGTTTTCGGCCTATCAGGGCGCCGTTGAAAAGGCGATCAAGGCCAATGGCGGCAAGTGGCCGACCCGCGAACAGATAATCGACGCCGCCGAAGGTCTCGAGTTCAAGGGGTGGGGCCGCGCCGTGACGCTTCGTCCTGAAGACCACCAGGGACTTAAGTCGCAACTCGTCGGCGTTACCAAATCGGCGCCCGGTTATGATTTCGAGATTCTGGATGACATGATGATTTTCGAGCCGAAGTCGATCACCACTCCGGCCGGTATGAAGTTCGTGGACTGGTTGAAAACCCTGCCGCCCGATTTCGCCAAGATGAACGTGCCGACCTTCAAGCACGGCGGCTGACATCGTCAGTCACCTCCGGCGTGGAGACGTTGTTTCCACGCCTCATTTCTTAAGTCGCTGAAGGTACCCGCATGGATTCTACCATCGTCATTCTGGCGATTTGTGACGGCCTCAGCTATGCCGCTCTGGTCTTTCTGGTATCGGTGGGCCTCAGCCTGATTTTCGGGGTGCTGCGCATCGTCAACGTCGCGCATGGATCGCTGTACGCTTACGGCGCCTACACCGCGGCGACGCTCAGTCTGCTGGTCACGCCGATCTCGCCCTGGCTGACATTTCCGGCGCTCCTGGTGGCATCGGTTCTTGTCGGTGCGATCGTCGGCGGATTCATGGAGCGCTTCCTGCTGCGACCCGTCTATCACCGTGAGGAGGTGCTTCAGCTTCTGATCACCTTCGCGGTGTTCATGATCATGGACAATCTGCAGCGGCTGATCTGGGGCGTGCAGCCGATCTTTGCCGCCGAGCCCGTCAAGCTGTTGCCCAATATCTCCGTGCTTGGGGTGAACTACACGAGCTATCAGGTCTTGGTGCTGCCCTTGGTGGCGGTATTCACCCTGTTCGGGCTGCGTTATTTCCTGCGCTACACGCTCGCCGGCGCCATCATCATGGCCGTCACGGAAGACCGGGAGGCTGCCACGGCCATCGGCATCGATGCCAAGCGGGTTTTTTTCGTCACCTTTATCATCGGGGCAAGCCTTGCGGCCCTCGGCGGCGCGCTGGCGTCTCCGACCACGTCGCTGGTGCCGGGCATGGGCACCGACATGATCGTCCTGTCCTTTGCGGTCGCCGCCACCGCCGGCCTCGGACAGATCGAGGGCACGGCGGTGACCGCGCTGATGATCGGCCTGGCGCGCGCCTTCATCATCTACATCCAGCCGGAGCTGGAAGTTCTGGTGCCCTACCTGATCATGATGATTGTGCTTCTGATCCGGCCGATGGGACTGTTCGGCGTCAACAACCTGAGGAAGATCTGATGTCCGCACGTTTGCGATCGCGGCTGGCGATCGCGGTCGGCATCGCGCTCGCGGCCATTGTGCCGCTGATCCTGCCGAGCTGGGCGACGCTGACAACCCTGATCCTCGCCAAGGGAATCGTTGTGCTCGGCATCATCATTCTGCTTCAGGCCGGGCAGGTGTCGTTTGGCCACGCCATGTTCTACGGCGTCGGCGCATACGCGGTTGCGTTTTGGGGCCGCTATGTCGGCACAGGCGACCTGTTGCTGTTTCTGCTCATTGGCCCGCTGATCGCGATGGCCTTTGGCCTGCTGATCGGACTGTTCGTGGTGCGCTATCGGGAAATCTTTTTCGGGATGCTAAACCTGGCTTTTTCGATGGTGCTGTGGTCGCTGCTCGAAAAGCTCTACCACTACACCAATGGGGCCGATGGCATCCGCGTTGCCCGGCCGACGCTTGCCGGCATCGCATTCACGCCCGAGGCCTTTCAATATGTACTGCTGTATCTGACCCTCGGTCTTGTTATCGTCGTCAGTTACGCGGTTCAGCGCTATCTCGATAGCCCGCTTGGCCACATGCTCAGGGCCATCAAATCCAACGAGACACGGCTGGAATATCTCGGCGTTTCAGCGCGAAAGATCCTGCTGATCGGCTATGTAGCCTCCGCCTTTCTCGGCGGGTTGGGCGGCGTTCTGGTCGCGATCGCACAGCAGATTGCAACACCGGAGTTCGCGTATTGGACCAAATCCGGCGAATTCGTCTTTATCGCCATCCTGGGCGGCACCGCCAACGCTCTCGGCGCGTTCGCGGGAGCTGCGGTGTTTGAGACCGTTCGCTTTTCGCGTCGGCCCAATTGGCCAATGCCTGGCAGTTGATCCTCGGCGTCGTGCTCATCGTGATCATCATGTTTGCGCCATACGGACTGATCGGCCTCCTCAACCGTCGGAAAGTTCAGGCCGAGGTGCGGACATGAGCCGGGTTCTGATTTCCGCGCGCGGGCTCAAGATCCGCTTTGGCGGCGTCATCGCTGCCGATGGCGTCGACCTTGACGTTCTCGAGGGAGAAAACCTCGCGATCATCGGTCCCAACGGAGCCGGCAAGACTACCTTCCTCAACATGACGACCGGATATCTGCGGCCACAGGCAGGAACGGTGAGCTTCCTCGGCCAGGACATCACCGCGCTTCCGCCGCGTACCATCACCAAGCTAGGTATCGCGCGCGCTTTCCAATTCCCCAGTTGTTTCTCGATCAAACCGTCATGGAAAACATGATGATCGGGGCTGCGGCGCGGGCCGGGGCCATGTCGGCGTTCCGTCACCTTCTGGACTTACCAGAACGCCAGGAGGTCGAAGACTTGCTCGACCTTGTCGGTGTCCGCGCGTTCGCAAACCGCAAGGCGTTTGAACTGCCGGAGGGGCAACGCAAGCTCGTCGATATCGCACTGGCGTTGGCGCTCAAACCCACAGTGCTGCTGATGGACGAGCCGACCTCGGGCGTCGCATCCGCCGAGAAGCTCGGCCTGATGGACATTCTGACATCGGCGCTCGCCAGGCAGAAAGTCAGTTCGGTCTTTGTCGAGCACGACATGGATATGGTCGAACGCTATGCGCATCGGGTGGCGGTATGGAGTGCCGGAAAAATTCAGGTGGTTGGTCCGCCGGCCGAGATCCTCAAAGATACGAAAGTCCGCGAACACGTCATCGGGATTTGACCATGCTCGTATTCGACAAGATCAACGTTTCGATCGCGGGCGTTCATGTGCTGCGCAACGTGTCGTTTGATCTGCCCGCGGGTTCGACATGCGCGTTGATCGGCCACAACGGCGCGGGCAAGACGACGACGGCGCGAACCATCATGGGGTTCACCGCGTCGAAGGGCATCATCCGTTTTGCCGGCCAAGATATCTCCCGATCGAGCCGCACCGCCGTCCGGCCCTGGGTATCGGATATGCGCCGGAGGACAGGCGGCTGTTCTCGGCATTCACGGTCGAAGAAAACGTCTTGCTGCCGGCCCGCGTCGCCAAACTGTCGAAAGATGAAACCGCCCGACGGTTGGAGCGTGCCTATTGGGTTATGCCGGAGCTGAAGGAACTAGCAGCCCGTCCCGCCGGATCAGTCTCCGGCGGACAGGGCGAGATGGTGGCGCTCGGCCGGGCGCTCATGCTCGGAACGCGCCTGGTCATTCTTGATGAGCCGTTCCAGGGTCTCGCTCCCGTTCTCGCCCAGCGCTACGCCGAAGCGCTCCGGCGATTGCGTGCCAACGACAAGGACATCACACTGCTGATCACCGAATCCAACCCCAAGCTGGTGGCAGCTTTCGCGGTATCGCGCTGACGATCGAGCGCGGCGAAATCCAGTAGCTTACGCGCGCACGATCCACCCGAGATGAACGTCGGTCACGAATATATCGCGCTGGCATCATGTCCTGAAAATCGCTTGGCTCTCTGGTCGGACATCGGGAGCGGAACACCGTTCGAGGGATCCATGGATCAGCTCCAAAACGCCGAAACTCTCACTGCCATTGCTGCCGAAGCATTCGGTGCGCTTAACGATACCCGGCAAGTTGCGCTGTTCTCCTCGCGTCCTGGAGGATTGACTATCGATGACGCCTACCGCGTGACGCCACTCGTCAGGCAAATGTATGAGGCGCACGGCTCAAAGGTGCTCGGCCGCAAGATCGGTTTCACCAATCGCACGATCTGGACGCAATACGGGGTGTACGCACCGATCTGGGGCTATGTTTTCGACAGTACCGCATACGACCTCGCGGCGGTGCAAACGCTGTCGCTCGAACCGTTCTCGGAGCCGCGTATTGAGCCTGAGATCGTTTCGGTTTGAGGACGGCGCCCGCTGCCGAGATGAATGACGCATCCCTGGCTTCCTGCATTGATTGGGTAGCTCTCGGATTTGAGATCGTGCAATCCATCTTTCCCGGCTGGAAATTTTCAGCCGCGGACACTTTTGCAGCTAACGGCGTGCATGGAGCCTTACTGATCGGACCGCGGCAGCCGTTTGCACCGGACGCGTCAGAATGGTTGCAAATCTCTCCACATTCAAAATAGACCTAAGTTGCGACGGTCAGGTCATCGATCGAGGTCACTCGGGAAACGTGCTCGACGGACCGCTCTCGGCCCTACGTCATCTGGTTGGGCTATTGGCGCGTGATCCGGTAGATCCACCACTCTCGGCGGGAGAGATTGTCAGCACCGGCACTCTGACAAAGGCCATGCCCATCGCTCAAGGCGAGGTCTGGACGGCCAAGCCTACCGGGATAGCGCTCGACGAAATCCGGCTTCGTTTTGTATGACGGGACGGGGATGATTTCGACTTGGTCCCGGAGGTTTGCTTGCGGGACTTTTCCAGGATGGCGCTCGTGCTTGATGATGTCCGTTCACAGGGCGAAGCGGAAATTATTTTCGCTTGCTGAGTATTTTGCAATTATGACCTTGAGCGGGCCTATACGAAGGTCCGATGACCTACCCAACCGTTCCGTGGTAATTCCAAGCCTGGAAGCAATTCGTGATGGCTCTCGTAGAGGACTGAAATGCCGGTTGATACAGGTGCGGTTCGCGTTAGAGAGGTCAACCGGTCAGACGACGATTTCATTTTTGCGCTCTCTGCTCGTCTTTCGGGCGTCCCTCGTCCCGCGTGGCAAACCTTAGAACTCGATGGAGCAGTTTCAAAGTCGGTTCATGATCGCTACCGTGCACAATGCCAGTCTGAAAACTCTCGGACGCTTATTGCGGTTTCACAGCAAGATGCCGTGCGGTTGGGTTACATCCATATGCAGCCGGGAAAAGACGCCGTAACGGACGAAGCATGCGGTTACGTCGCGATCCTTGCACTCACACAGGAGGCGGAAGGCCAAGGCATTGCGAGATTATTGATGCGCTTTGCTGAGGATTGGGCACGTGAAATGGGATATCAACTCCTGAGCTTAGATGTATTTGCAGACAATGGGCGTGCTGTCGATTTTTATGAGCGCGGCGGATTTGGTCCGGAATCAATACGCATGGTAAAACCGTTGTAGCTCGTAGGATGGGTTGAGCCCTTTGCGAAACCCATCATCATCTTCGCGCGTTTTTAGTTGACGTGTATCGCTCCGCTATATCCATCCTGTGCCCTGAGTATTTCGCATTCTGACCCCATGCGGACATTGTTGATTTTGGCGCTGATCAGTTAGGATGCGCCCCGCTGCAACCTGGGAGGAGCGGATGTCGAAATCAGCAGCGGAAGTGGAAGCTCAGACCGAAGCGCAAGGATACGTGCTCGGCGCCGCCGAGGGCGAACATCTCGTTCACTACCGTAATCCTGGCAATATCTTCATCAAGGTTGATCCCGTCAAAGGCTCCAAGAATGTGGCCTGCGGCACCCAGCAGGTACCCGTAGGTGCCGGCATTCCGATCCACAGACACTTTGACGCGGACGAAGCTTTTACATTTTGGACGGAGGTGGAACATTCATACTGAACGACGTGCGTCATCCCTTTGAGAAGGGTGGGACGATATTCATTCCCAGGAACGCTTGGCACGGGTTCGCAAATCCCGATCACGAATTGCTGTTACTTTGGATTGTCGCGCCTCCGGGCCTGGATGGGTTTTTCCGGGAAACCTGCAATCCGCCCGGCGTGCCGCAAAAGCAGCTCGCAAAGCACCAGGTCAACGAGATTGCCCGCAAATATGCGACGGAATTCCGCTGATGAGGAGTCCCCAGCGCGCCAGAGCTTTCGGTGGCGGTCTGTGCGGATCGGGGCCTCGCTACGCTTCGCCCGCCGTTCCACCTGAC
Source organism: uncultured Alphaproteobacteria bacterium (assembly GCA_963843235.1). Classification (GTDB taxonomy): domain Bacteria; phylum Pseudomonadota; class Alphaproteobacteria; order Rhizobiales; family Xanthobacteraceae; genus Bradyrhizobium. The sequence continues at coordinate 863,909 of CAWJJV010000030.1, read as the reverse complement.
TCAGAAGTGCGCGCTTGGAGAAGTGCACGGCATCGAGTAATGTCCGAGTTTGAGGGCGAAGCGGAGAACTGTGCTTTTACTGAGCTCCTCTCAGACAAGTCACATCTTGACCGCATTCGCGAAGAGCGTGTCACCCCACTCGTACAAGGGCCGCATGAAGTCAGATTGGGTGTGGATTGCTCGACCTTTGCGATCGCGCCATTTTCGTCCGTAGGTATCGAACGGAAAGTGTCGCATGTAGTATTCGCAGGTCTCTTCCCAATGGTCGACCGACAGCGACTTACCATAGTGTTGGCAATAGAGACCGGTCCCCACGCGTTCTACGCCGCCCGGCTCTCGCGCATGGTGCTTCGCGAAGATGACCTCCAACCGGTTTCGCCACAACATCAGAATGTCTCGCCGTTCCGGGCCGAAGAAACGACGAAAGCCCAACAGTTCGCGATCGGCTTGATAGGGTGCATGATCGCCAGGGGTCATATAGGCGTCGAACAGTTGAACCCGCACGCCGTCGTAATCGCTAGAATGCGTTCCTTCTATGAATCCGCGTAGATCTCCGGTAACGCGCTCATCCGCATCGAAGCAAAACATCCAGTCGAACTGCAACTGTTCGCGCGCCGTCTGCAGCAAAAGTCCGCGATGTCGACCCTCGGCAATCCGGCGTGCCTCGATGTCCGCTTCCCACGACCGATTTGTCACAATCAGAGCGACTTTTGGGTGTCCGCCAAGAATCTCCAGCGTTCGATCCGTACTCGCGTCATCATAGGCGACGATCGCATCGACGTGCTTGCCGACGTAGTCCAGTGTGTCTCGAAGAATAAGCGCTTCATTGCGAACGCGGGTGATTCCGATCAAAAAGTGCCTGTGACCCAATAGGCTTGTATTGCAAGCAATGATTTGTTCGCCGTCGCGGAGCTGCCAACTACTCGTGCCCGGCATGATCACCACCTAGCTGCGATAAAGAATTGGCACCAATGATGGTGGGCGGGCGCAGCAACGGCAAGGGTTAAGAAATGGAGGCTGATGTTGCGGCGGGACGCCGCCACCGGAACGCCGCGTCATAGCGATCGATTATCTCTCCCAGCCAGAAAGGAGAGTTCCATGAAGGCCATCGCGGTGGGCGCATGAGGCGACAATCCAAATAGCTGGGACTTCATCGCCGATAGCTGCCTTCCCATTCTGCCTTTAGGGCTGCTTTGGGCTGATGCCCCGACCCGTCATTTTTCACTTTCGCCCGATTATCGTTGCCGCCCTCTGTTGGCTGTATTGATGACGCGATAAGACATGAAGCTCACCTGCTTCAGGCTACGCATCGCGATCAAATCAACTCACGTTCACGCAGCCGACGGAGACTATCGTGACCAAACCAAGCATCGTTTTCGCGCATGGCCTCTGGGCCGATGGATCATGCTTCAGCAAGCTGATCCCAACGCTCCAAGCCGAAGGCCATGAAGTGATGGCCAGTCAGCACGGCCTCGATTCACTCGCGACTGACGTCGCCGCCGTGAAGGCGTGCCTTGCTCGGGTCGCTAACCCGGCGATCCTCGTCGGTCATTCTTATGGCGGAACATTGATCACGCACGCGGGGGCCGATGAGCGCGTAGCCGGGCTCGTCTATATCGCGGCCCTCGCGCCGGATGCCGACGAAACCTCTCAGAGCCTGCTTGGCAAGTTTCCAACGACCCCCGTGTTCGACCACATCGACGTGCCGGAAGGGCGCATCTGGCTCAAACAAAGCGGCGTCAAGCACTTCGCGGGGGACCTGCCCGAGGCGGAGCAAAAGCTGGTGTATGCGACGCAGGGGGCGCCGGTGGCAGACCTCTTCAACCAAAAGGTCGAGGGCACGGCGTGGAAATCCAAGCCGAGCTGGTATGTCCTCGCCACCCAGGACCAGACGGTTCCCCCTGACCTGCAACACTTTGTCTCGAAACGCATGAAAGCCACCACGACCGAAGTCACGCATCCCACGTTCCCATGTTATCGAAGCCAGATGTGGTACTCGATGTCATCCGCAAGGCCGCGAGTGCAGTATCAGCGCCCTAATTTCGGTCTCCGCCTTGAGTTCGGAATGCGCAGCAAAACGGCCGAATACACGCCCCGACACGCTCACGGTTGGTGCGCGTGGTGGTTCGCCGATAAGACGTGCAGCGGACAGTAGCGATCAATTGTGCGTGCCCGTCGGGGCAAATCAGCGATTTGCCTGTCCAGCCTCGTTTCTCAAAAATATTCCGCTTTTCATCTGACCCAAATCACCTCTTATCCCGGCCATCCCGTCCCGGGAGAGGGGCGTTGGCCATCGTCACGAACGTGGGGATGGGATGCGGTGGACGCGGCAGCGTCGTCGCGCGAGGAGAATGCAGGGCGGGCTTTCTGAGGGAACACCCGTGAGCATCAACCGGCGCGTGGACGAACGGCGCTGCTTCCGCTTCGCTAAAGCCTCAGCGGTCGTGCACATGCCGCTGAGCCTCTTGGCGAAAGCGGGTCGCGTACGGCAAAGCCGTGTGGTCCTGACGCCCGTTGCTGGCGTCAAGTCGGTGGAGGTGCCTCGGCCCAACCGGGTCGCGTCGCACCTAATCCGCCGCGATGGTGGCAAGACGAATTCGTCACCAGGGAGAGCGCGTTATAAGCCGTTAAAACCGTTGCGCAGGAAATGCCGGGTGTCCGGTGAACCTGTGGTGACTACCGTGTGCTCACTACCTTTTGCACACGGGCTGCGGGTGCACCGCGCACCCGGCGTTTCCTGCGCCCTCTCTTGAGGGTCGCCGCGCCCTCTTCTGTTTTATGGGCGAATGTTCTTGCAACAACTCGGGCGCATCGTGTCGCGAGAATGCGGAGTTGCATCTGCAACTGATCATTCCGGGTCGTGCCTGGCGAACCCGGAATCTCACTGTCACCCCTGGATTCCGGGTCTGGTCTGCTTCGGACCATCCCGGAATGACGACGTGGGTCGAGCACCCGCACTTCTCAATGCGTTGCGCGGAGCGACGACGAAACAATCCGTTACCTGCTGTTACCCTGGATGCTCGCTAGCGCTCGCAATGACTCGATCGATCAACTCCTTAACGAGGGAATGTAACTCACACCGGCAGCGCGATCGAATATTTTACCTGGCTCAACGCAAAGCTCGAACTCGATCGAGGCGATGCCGTCGAGCCGTGTCAGCTTGTTTTTCAGGAAGGCTTCGTACGACGACAGGTCGGCAGCGACGACGCGCAACAGATAATCGCGGTTGCCGGTCATCAGGTAGCACTCCAGCACTTCTTCCCATTTCGAAATCGCCTTGGCGAAACGATCGAGGTCTTCCTCTTTCTGCCGTGCCAGCTTGATCGAGATGAACACGCTGACATGCAGGCCGAGCGATTTCTGGTCGACGGTCGCGATATAGCGCGTGATCACGCCGCGCTCTTCCAGGAGCTTGACGCGGCGATGGCACGGCGAGACCGACAGGCCGACCTTGTCGGCGAGTTCCTGCATGGTGATGCGGCCGTCGGACTGCAGCAGGCCGAGGATTTTGCGGTCGATGGCGTCGAGCGAATGCATTGGTATAAACTCTGGATGATGAGGGTCATGTTTGGTATTTTATACCAATTCGGACGGGTATGCCGCCAAAATTTGAGATTTTTAGCCGAGGCAGCCCCGGTACCATCGCGGTCTCAATCCCCTGCCGGAACCACCGCCATGTCGAACGAACCCGCACGCCTGGAAATACTGTCCGCACTGGCCCGCAAAGTGCTGTGGCTGTCGTCGTGGACCATCCATCACGCCAACCATGTCAGGCCCAATGTCGACGGCCTGAAGGTCGGCGGCCACCAGGCCTCGTCGGCGTCGCTCGCCACCATCATGTCGGCGCTGTATTTCTCGGTGTTGCGGCCGCAGGACCGGGTCGCGGTGAAGCCGCATGCGAGCCCGGTGTTTCACGCCATCCAGTATCTGTTCGGCCACCAGACCCGCGAGCAGCTCGAACGGTTTCGCGGCTTCAAGGGCGCGCAGTCCTATCCGTCGCGCACCAAGGACCAGCGACGACGTCGATTTTTCCACCGGCTCGGTCGGTCTCGGCGTCGCGCAGACGCTGTTCGCCTCGCTGGTGCAGGATTACGTCAAGGCGCATGGCTGGATGAAGGACCGGCCCGAGGGGCGGATGATCGCGCTGGTCGGCGACGCCGAAATGGACGAGGGCAATATCTTCGAGGCGCTGCTCGAGGGCTGGAAGCACGGGCTGCGCAACACCTGGTGGGTGGTCGATTACAACCGGCAGAGCCTGGACGCCGTGGTGCGCGAAGGGCTGTGGGAGAAATTCGAATCCATGTTCCGCAATTTCGGCTGGGACGTGGTGATCGTGAAATACGGCCGGCTGATGCAGGCGGCGTTTGCCGAGCCCGGCGGCGAGGCGCTGAGGCGCTGGATCGACAATTGTCCGAACCAGATGTATGCGGCGCTGTGTTTCCAGGGCGGCGCTGCGTTCCGCAAGCATCTGCAGGACGATATCGGCGATCAGGGGCAGGTGTCGCAACTGATCGACCGCCGCAGCGACGATGAACTGCTGGCGCTGATGTCCAACCTTGGCGGCCACGACATGGCCAGCATGATCGAGGCCTTCGAAGCGATCGATCACGATCGTCCGGTCTGCTTCATCGCCTACACGATCAAGGGCGTCGGCCTGCCGATGCAGGGCCACAAGGACAATCATGCGGGACTGATGACGGTCGCGCAGATGGAGAAGTGGCGCGCCGCGCAGAACATCCGCCCCGGTCATGAATGGGACAAGTTCGAAGGCCTGTCGCAGCCACAAGCCACGCTGGAGGCGTTCCTGGCGGAAGCGCCGTTCAATCAGGAAGGTCGCCGCCGTCTCACCGCTGATGTCATCGAGGTACCGCAACAACTTGCCTTCAAGCCGGCGGCGCAGATGTCCACGCAACAAGGCTTCGGGCTGGTGCTGAACGAACTCGCGCGCGGTGACAGCGAACTGGCCGCGCGGATCGTGACCGCGTCGCCCGATGTCACGGTGTCGACCAATCTCGGCGCCTGGGTCAACCGGCGCGGATTGTTTGCCAAGGCCGAGAACCACGACCTGTTCCGGCAGGAGAAGATCCCCTCGACCTTCAACTGGGATTTTTCGCCGAAGGGGCAGCACCTCGAACTGGGCATCGCCGAGATGAACCTGTTCATCATGCTCTCGGCGCTCGGGCTGTCGCATTCGATCAACGGCGAGCGGCTGCTGCCGGTCGGCACGCTGTACGATCCCTTCATCGAGCGCGGCCTCGATGCGCTGAATTACGCCTGCTATCAGGACGCGCGCTTCATGGTCGCGGCGACGCCGTCGGGCATTACGCTGGCGCCGGAAGGCGGCGCGCATCAATCGATCGCGACGCCGCTGATCGGCATGGCGCAGGATGGCCTTGCCTCGTTCGAGCCGGCGTTCGTCGACGAACTCGCGGTCATCATGGGCTGGGGCTTCGAGCACATGCAGCGCGAAGCGGGCGAGGGCGGATCGGTCTATTTGCGGCTTTCGACGCGCACCATCGAGCAGCCGCAGCGGATCATGACGCCCGACCTGCAACGGGGCATCACCGAGGGCGCCTACTGGCTGCGCAAACCCGGACCGAACGCGGAAGTCGTGATCGCCTATACCGGCGCGGTCGCGCCCGAGGCGATCGAGGCGATCGGCATGATCGGCGAGAGCCGCAGGGATGTCGGGCTGCTCGCGATCACGTCGGCGGACCGGCTGCATGCCGGCTGGACCGCGGCGCGGCAGCTGCGGCGGGACCGGCGCGGCGTGCAGCATCTCAGCCATGTCGAAAAGCTGCTGGCGCCGCTGCCGCGCGACTGCGGCCTCGTCACCGTGATCGACGGCCATCCGGCGGCGCTGGGCTGGCTCGGCAGCGTGCGCGGCCATCGCGTCGAGGCGCTCGGCGTCGAGCATTTCGGCCAGACCGGCACCATCGACGACCTCTACCGCCACTACGGCATCGACGCCAACGCCATCATCGATGCGGCCGAAAGCCTCACCGTCGGTGCGCCCGTGCGGCACCGCAAAATGGCGGTGTGAGGGTGTGCAGTTGGACGTCATTCCGGGGCGCGTCCCTGGCGGCGAACGCAGGGAATCTGCAGAGTGCATCGACTGCGATTCCGGGTTCCTGCTGCGCGCGCGCCCTGAATGCGGATGGCGTCTTGCCACTTTCATATCGCTAACCTTATATGCCGCGTCCGCCGCAGTGCGGCCTCCCGCATATGGCGGGTTCATTTTGCCTGGCTTTCGTGCAAGGATGCCTGCCGAACGCTTCGCCACCCCCACCATTCGCTGAAATCAAGAGGTTTACGATGGTCAACCGCATGCAGTTCTACATCGATGGCGCCTGGGTCGATCCCGTCGTCAAGAAGTCCACCCCCGTCGTCAACCCGGCGACCGAAGAAGCGATGTATGAGGTTGCGCTCGGCTCCAAGGCCGATGTCGACAAGGCGGTGGCCGCGGCCAAGCGCGCCTTCGAGACCTATTCGCAGACCAGCCGCGAGGAGCGCGTCGCGCTGCTGTCCCGGATCATCGAGGTCTACAAGAGCCGCATGAAGGAGATCGGCGCCGCCGTTTCCGACGAGATGGGCGCGCCGCTGCCGATGGCGGAGAAGCTGCAGGCCGGCGCCGGCCTCGGCCACATCGCCTCCACGCTCGAGGTTCTGAAGAATTATCATTTCGAGGAGCCGATCGGCACCGCCACCGTGGTGCGCGAGCCCGTCGGCGTCATCGGCATGATCACGCCGTGGAACTGGCCGCTGAACCAGATCGCCTGCAAGGTCGCGCCCGCGCTCGCCGCCGGCTGCACCATGATCCTGAAGCCGTCGGAATTCACGCCGTCCTCGGCGTTGATCTTCGCGGAAATCCTGCATGAAGCCGGCGTGCCGAAGGGCGTGTTCAACCTCATCAACGGCCTCGGCCCCGAAGTCGGCGCCGCCATGAGCGAGCATCCGGACATCGACATGATCTCGTTCACCGGCTCGACCCGCGCCGGCATCGACGTCGCCAAGCGCGCCGCGCCGACCGTCAAGCGCGTCAGCCAGGAACTGGGCGGCAAGTCGCCGAACGTCATCCTCGAAGGCGCCGACCTCACCAAGGCCGTCACCGGCGGCGTGATGCACATGTTCAACAACTCCGGGCAGTCGTGCAACGCGCCGTCGCGGATGATCGTGCCGCTGTCGAAGATGAAGGAAGTCGCCGCGATCGCCAAGGGCGTCGCCGACAAGACCAAGGCCGGCGATCCCCGCGCCGAAGGCACCACCATCGGCCCGGTCGTGTCCCGCATCCAGTGGGACAAGATCCAGGAGCTGATCCAGAAGGGCATCGAGGAAGGTGCGACGCTGGTGGCCGGCGGCCCGGGCCTGCCGGAAGGCGTCAACAAGGGCTTCTATGTGCGCCCGACCATCTTCGCCGACGTCACCAACGACATGACCATCGCGCGCGAGGAAATCTTCGGGCCGGTGCTCACCATCCTTGGCGCCAAGGACGAAGCCGACGCGGTCAAGATCGCCAACGACACGCCGTACGGTCTTGCCGGTTACGTCTCCGCCGACACCGTCGAGACCGCCCGCAAGGTCGGCCGCAAGATGCGCGCCGGCAACGTCAACCTGCAGGGCGTGCCGAACGACCGCACCGCGCCGTTCGGCGGCTACAAGCAGTCCGGCAACGGCCGCGAATGGGGCAAATTCGGCCTCGAGGAATATCTCGAGGTCAAGGCGATCGCCGGCTTCAACGCCGCGTAAGCCGCGACATTCAATCGAAGCGCCGGGGCGGATGGAAATCCGCCCCGGCGTTTTGCCGTAGGGTGCGCAAAGGCGCATTTGCACCGTGCCCTCCGATCCAGAGCGCGAATGTTAGGTGCGTCGGCAGTCGCTTCGAAGCGAGAAGGAACTATCCCCCCAGCGCGCCCTGCGTGTTGACATACAGCGCGTAGATCGACTGGCTCGACGCCATGAACAGCCGGTTGCGCTTCACGCCGCCGAAGCAAAGGTTGGCGCAGCGCTCGGGCAGGGCGATGCGGCCGATCATGACGCCGTCGGGCGCGTAGACCACGACGCCGTCGAGTTCGGGATCGCCCATGCCCCAGCCGCACCACAGATTGCCGTCGATGTCGCAGCGCATGCCGTCCGGCGTGCCCGGGCCGGCGTCGATGAACACCCGCTTGTTGGAAATCTTGTCGCCGTCGGCGGCCACGTCATAGGCGAGGATCTTGCGGTTCGGCACGCCGCGGGATTCCACGATGTAGAGGATCTTCTCGTCCGGCGAGAAAGCACAGCCCGTTCGGCCCGAGCACGCCTTCGGCGACGATGGTGGCTTTGCCGGTCTCGCCGTCGATCCGATAGACGTTGGCGTCGATCTCGGATTCGGCCTTGTAGCCTTCGTAATTGCCGAGCAGGCCGAAGGTCGGATCGGTGAACCAGATCGAGCCGTCGGATTTCACCACGACGTCGTTCGGCGAGTTCAGCCGCTTGCCGTTGAAGGAATCCATCAGCACCGTGATCGAGCCGTCATATTCGGTGCGGGTGACGCGGCGTCCGCCGTGCTCGCAGGTGACCAGGCGGCCCTGGCGGTCGCGGGTGTTGCCGTTGGCGAAGTTCGAGGGCTTGCGGAAGACGCTGACGGCGCCGGTCTCTTCCTCCCACTTGATGATGCGCTGGTTGGGAATATCGCTGCACAGCAGATAGCGCCCGTCGCCGAACCACACCGGGCCCTCGGCCCAGCGCAGCCCCGTCGCCAGCCGCTCGATGGCCGAGAGCTTCAGCCAGTATTTTTCGAAGCGCGGGTCGAGCGCGTGAATGGCCGGATCGGGATAATAGGTCGCCGGCTGCCAGCCGGCGGAATGGGACGTTGCCTTGGACATTTGCTGTTCTCGTTGCTTGTTGGATTCCTCGCGGTCCGGTTTGCTATCATTGTCGGTCCATGACCGCAAATTGGCGGTGCGGATGTCACACCTGCGCAAGCGAAGGCGATCGCTTGCCGCGTCGTTGTCACCGCGCCATACTCGTTTCAAGCCACAATAAAGAGGGATGAAATGCCACGGATATTGATGACCGGCGCGGCCGGGGGGATCGGCACGTCGTTGCGCAAACTGCTGCCGCCGATCTATCCGGATTTGCTGTTGAGCGACCTCAAGGCGCCGGCCGATCTCAGCCCGAAGGAGAACTTCAAGGCGGCCGAACTGTCCGACCTCGCGCAGGTCGAGGCGATCTGCGAGGGCGTCGACGGCATCCTGCACTTCGGTGGATTTTCGGTCGAAGGCCCGTGGGACAACATCCTGCAATCCAACATCATCGGCTGCTACAATCTGTTCGAGGCGGCGCGCAAAAAGGGCGTCAAGCGCGTCGTATTTGCGTCGTCGAACCACGCGGTAGGTTTCTACCCGCGCCATCACCGGATCGGAACCGACGTCACGGCGCGGCCGGACAGCCGCTATGGCGTCAGCAAGGTGTTCGGTGAGGCGGTCGGCGCGCTTTATGCCGACAAGCATGGGCTTGCGGTCACCTGCATCCGCATCGGCAATTTCGGCGACAAGCCGCTGGACCATCGCCGGCTTTCGATCTGGCTGAAGCCGGAAGACCTGGTGCAACTGTGCCGGATCGGGCTCGATCATCCCGATATCCGCTTCGAAATCCTCTACGGCGCGTCGTATAACGAGCGTTCCTGGTGGGACAATCACCGTGCCTACGACCTCGGCTATCGCCCGGTCGGCCGGGGAGAGGACTTCCGCGAACATGCCATGGCCGAGCAGGCCAAAATCGGGCCCGATCCGGTCGGCGATTTCTACCAGGGCGGCGCGTTCTGCGGCATGGAATTCGACGGCGACGCTAGCAAAATCGTGAACTGGAAATAACGTCCTGCCCGTTATTCCCCGATGTGCAAATGCACATCCGGGATGCGCGCACTTGCAGCGCAGGCCCGGAATCCATACTGAGAGCAGTGATGACGGATTCCGGGCTCGCTTGCCTGGGCGGGCGCCCTCCGATCTGCGGTTGCACGTCGGGAGTGCCGTGCTAAATCTGCGAAAAGTATCCCAAAGGAACTCAAATGGCTGACGGACTGCGCAAGGGTTTGACGAGTTACGGCGATGCCGGGTTTTCGCTGTTCCTGCGCAAGGCCTTCATCAAGGCCATGGGCTATTCGGACGACGCGCTGAACCGCCCGATCGTCGGCATCACCAACACCTACAGCGATTACAATCCCTGTCACGGCAACGTCCCGCAGATCATCGAGGCGGTGAAGCGCGGCGTGATGCTGTCAGGCGCGATGCCGATGGTGTTCCCGACCATCTCGATCGCCGAAAGCTTTGCATTTCCCACCTCGATGTATCTGCGCAATTTGATGGCGATGGATACCGAGGAGATGATCCGCGCCCAGCCGATGGACGCGGTGATCGTGATCGGGGGCTGTGACAAGACCTTGCCGGCGCAGATCATGGCTGCGATCAGCGCCGATCTGCCGACGGTGGTGATCCCGGTCGGGCCGATGGTGGTCGGGCATCACAAGGGCGAGGTGTTGGGTGCCTGCACCGATTGCCGCCGGCTGTGGGGAAAATATCGCGCCGGCGAAATCGACGAGGTTGAGATCGAAGCCGTCAACGGCCGTCTCGCGCCCTCGGTCGGCACCTGCATGGTGATGGGGACCGCGAGCACCATGGCCTGCATCACCGAAGCGATGGGCCTGTCGCTGCCGATGAGCGCGACGATTCCGGCGCCGCATGCCGAGCGTTTTCGTTCGGCCGAAGCCAGCGGCCGGGTCGCAGCAGCGATGGCCGTCGCGAAGGGACCCCGCCCGAGCGAATTGCTGACGCCGTCCTCATTCCGGAACGCCCAGGTGGTGCTGCAGGCGATCGGCGGATCGACCAATGGTCTCATTCATCTCACCGCCATCGCCAATCGCACCAAGCATCGCATCGATCTCGAGGCATTCGACAAGCTCGGCCGCGAAGTACCGGTGCTGGTCGACCTTGAAACCGTCGGGCGAACATTACATGGAGCATTTCCATCATGCCGGCGGCGTGCCGAAGTTGATGGCGCAGCTCGGCGACCTGATCGACCTCGACGCCAAGACCATCACCGGAAAAACGTTGCGCGATGTCGTCGCCGGTGCCGAGGAAGTGCCGGGGCAGGATGCGATCCGGCCGCGCACCAACCCGATCAAGCCGGAAGGCGCGATGGCGGTGCTGCACGGCAACCTCGCGCCGCGCGGCGCCGTGATCAAGCATTCGGCGGCAAGCCCGAAGCTGCTGCAGCACACCGGTCGCGCCGTGGTGTTCGAATTCGGTCGAGGACATGACGCTGCGGGTCGATGATCCCGACCTCGATGTCAACGCCGACGACGTGCTGGTGCTACGCAACGCCGGACCGAAGGGGGCACCGGGCATGCCCGAGGCCGGTTATTTGCCGATCCCGAAGAAGCTGGCGCGCGGCGGCGTCAAGGACATGGTGCGGATATCGGACGCGCGGATGAGCGGCACCGCGTTCGGCACCATCGTGTTGCACATTACGCCGGAGGCCGCGGTCGGCGGTCCGCTGGCACTGGTGAAGAACGGCGACATGATCCGCCTCGATGTCGCCAAGCGCAGCATCGAGCTGCTGGTCGACGCAGCCGAGCTCCAAAAGCGACAGCGCGGCGCTTAAGCCGGTGGCGACGCCGGATTGGGCGAAGCGCGGCTACGCGCATTTGTTCAACGAGACCATCCTGCAGGCCGACGAAGGCTGCGACTTCGATTTCATGCGCGGCACCGGGAAGGGCTGACGGCCATACCGCTGTGATGCCCGCGAATGTGGGCATTCCCCGAACGGCAAAGTCAGGCCGATCTCGCAGTGCGTTGCGAGATCGCGTTGCCGTGTTTGATTGACAATCTTGCAACCCCGATGGGATGATTGAGAAAATCATAACAGGGGGGAGCAATGAATTATCCGGCAAGGACGATCGGCGGGCTGGTCGCGGCGATCGTCATGACGTTCGCCGCGGGCGCGGGCGCCCAGGAGGTGAAGCATTATCGCTTTGCCCATGACCAGCAGCTCAATTCCGGCTACAGCATCGCCTACGACATCTTTTCCGCCAAGCTCAAGGAATTGAGCAAGGGCACCATGCTGGTCGACCAGTATCCCGGCGCCCAGCTCGGGCAAGAGCCGCAAATCCTGCAACTGGTCAGATCAGGCGATATCGATTTCGCGATCGTCTCTTCCGCCAACACCTCCACGATCTCGCCGCAGGCCGGCGTGATGTCGCTGCATTATTTGTTCCGTTCCGCCGACCACGACGTCAAGGCGCTCGCCGACCCCAAGGTGTTCGAGGCGATCCGGGACATGATCGACGACACCACGCAGGGCATTCATGCGATCGGGCTCGGCACCCAGGGCTTCCGGCACATGTACGGCAAGAAGGAGGTGCACAAGGTCGAAGACCTCAAGGGGTACAAGGTTCGCGTGCAGGCGACCGCGACCGAAGACACCATGTTTGCGGCCTACGGCGCGCAGACCGTCCACATGCCGTTCGGTAGCGTCTACACCTCGTTGCAAACCGGTGTGATGGATTTCGGCGAGAATGCCGTCAACGTCTACCTCATCAACAAGCACTATGAGGTGGCGCCGGTGCTGTCGATGACCGAGCATGAAGCCAACAATGCGATCCTGTGGATCAGCGACAAGCTCTGGCAGAGCCTCAGCGCCGACCAGAAGCAGTGGGTGCAGGCTGCCGCCCGGGATGTCTCCGTGCAGGAGCCGAAGCGGGCGTTCGAGCTTGAGCGTTCCGCCGCGGCCAAGCTCGAGAAGATGGGCGTCAAGATCGTCGCCGACGTCGACAAAACGGGCTTCCAGAAAATCGCCGACCCCTATCTCGACAAGCTCGCCAAGGAGCTTGGCCCGCACGCCGACAAGATCAAAACCCTGATCCGGGGAATCAATTAAGTCGGCGCATGACCACGTTTCCACAAGTCGTCCCGGCCTGGCGCGCGATTGCGCGTGAGGCGCCGGGACCCATACGCCGATCTTCTCGTTTCGGCATGAGGGCAGATGCACTCTGCCGCCATCGGCACCAGGGGTATGGATCCCGGCGTTCGCCGGGACGATTTTGCACCGGATGCCAGGAACATGGGGCTTCTGACGATGACCATCGCCGACAAACTGGTGCTGCAGCGGCAGCAACACCTGAAATGGCGATCGTTCGACCGGCTCGAACTGGGGCTGATGATCGTCTGCGGTGCGCTGTGTTTCGGCTTCTCGCTTTCGGTGATGTTCGACATCCTGACGCGCAGCATCGGCCACCCCTGGCTGTGGCTGCAGGAGGTGACGTCGACGCTGTTCATCTATGCGATCTTCATCGGTGCCGCCGTCGCTACCCGTCGCAACGATCATCTGTATCTCACCGCGATCTCCGAGGCGCTGCACGGCACGCCGCGGCTGATTGTCGAGATCGTTATCCGCCTCGTGGTGCTCAGCGTTGCGTGCTGCCTGATCTGGTTCGGCTACATCAATTTTGTCAGGGGTTTCGGCAGTTTCCGGCTGCCATCGGGTACCCCGATTGCCTCGCTCTATGGGGTGATCCCGGTGTCCGGCGTCCTGATTGCGCTGTTTACGATCGAGCAACTGGTGAACGGCATCCTCAACGGGTTTGACCATCCCGAGCCGCCGGACGAGGAACTCCCGATTCCGCCGCTCGATGCTCGCTTCCGCGACGGGGCGCCGCGGTGAGCGCGCCGGTCGTCCTCGGGTTGATGTCGTTCTGCTTCCTGTTTTTCGGCTATCTCGGCGTGCCCGTGCCGTTTTCGCTGATGGCGGGCGTTTTCGTCGGCGCGATGCTGACCGACGTCTCGCTCGCGGCGATCGTCCAGAAGATCTTCGACGGCGTCGATTCCGAAGCGTTGCTGGCGATCCCGTTCTTCCTGCTGGTCGGCGAGTTGATGAGTTCTGCGAATGTCGTGGTGCGGATCGCGAATTTGTCGCTGTCGCTGGTCGGACACATCCGGGGCGGGCTGTCGCAGGTTGTCGTGGTCTTCAGCATGTTCTTCTCGGAGATGTCGGGATCGACCACCGCCGACGTTGCGGTGATGACGCGTGCGTTGGGCGGTCCGATGAAGCGGGAAGGCTACAACCCCGCTTTCATCGCCGCGATCATCGCTTCGGCCTCCACCATCGCGGCGTTGGTGCCGCCGAGCATCACCGCCGTGGTCTATGGCGCGGTCGGCAACGTCTCGATCGCCGGGCTGTTCATGGCGGGCGTGGTGCCCGGATTGATGATCGGCTTCGGGTTGATGATCTATTGCTACTTCTTCGGACCCTCCGGCATGCGCAAGCCGCGGGCGCCGTTGCGCCAGGTGGCATTCGCCGCCGGCGACGCGGCGCTGCCGCTGATGATCCCGGTGATCCTGCTCGGCGGCATTCTCACCGGCTGGTTCACGCCGACGGAAGCCGGCGTCGTGGCGGTGGTGTGGATCATCGCGGTCGTGATCCCTGCGCTCAACCGCGGGCACCTGCGCAAGATCCCGTACGATTTCTGTCTCGCCGGGCTGATCTTCTCGCTGCCGCTGATCACGATCGGCGCCGCCAATGCCTTCGGCTGGATGCTGGCCTATCTGCGCGGCGCCGCCGTGATCGCCGACTGGATCACCTCGATCGCCGGCAACGATCCGCAACTGATCATGCTGTTGTTGGTGCTGTTGTTCACGGTGATCGGCGATTTCATCGAACCGGTCCCGACCATCATCATCTTCATGCCGCTGGTGAACACGTTGACCCAGGCCGGCGACATCAACGGCGTGCATATGGGCGTGGTGCTGATCGCGACGTTGGCGTTCGGGCTGATCACGCCGCCCTACGGCCTGGTGCTGCTGATGGCGTCGAAATTCGTCGGCGTCAGTTTCGCCAAGGCGTTGCGCGCAGCGTTGCCGATCTATGTGGTGTTCCTGGTGACGATCTGCTTCACGATCTATTTCCCGAAAGTGGTGCTATGGCTGCCGAAGCACGTGATTCCGGAATCGGTCGGCTGCTTCAAGTCGCCGGCGGGGACGGGATATATCTGCCCGGATTGACGCTGCCGATTGCAGAAAGCACACCGTCGTCCCCGCGCACGCGGGGACCCATAACCCCTGGCATTGGTGTTGAACGAAAGAATTCGCCTCATTGCACAAAACGGGAGTCCTCGGCGTATGGGTCCCCGCGTGCGCGGGGACGACGAGAGGCTGGCATATTAGCGAGGCGGCACTGGTTTTGCGAAGCCGTGCTACTTCCCCTTGCTGGTGAACTTCTTCACCGCGGCGCGGAACGCGTCTGTTTGCATGCAGCCGATGATGGCGTCCCGTTCGGCGTCGAGCTGTTGTTCGATCGGCGTCACCGGCGCGCGGTGAATCAGCGCCTTGGTCGCGGCGAGTGCGGCCGGCGCGTTTTGCGCCAGGCGATGCGCCAGTTCGCGGGTCGCGGCTTTCAACTCAGTCGCAGGCACGACCTTGGCGACCAGGCCCCAGTCGCGGGCTTGCGTCGCCGAAAAGCTGTCTTCGGCGAGATAGATCTGCAGGGCCCGGCGCGTGCCGACGCTCGCGACCACGCCAACCGTGCCGCCGCCGTCAGGCGATACGCCAAGTTTCGCATAGGCCGGGGTGAAGCGGGCATCTTCGGCCGCGATGCAGAGGTCGGCGACGAAGGCGAGCGAGAGGCCGGCGCCGGCCGCCGAGCCGTGGACGCTTGCCAGCACGATCTTCGGCATCCGCCGCAACGTCGTGATGAAGGCGTGGTAGTGCTGCAGCAGTTCGCCGACCACGGGCGCGATGGTGTCGGCGGCCGCCGCGGCACCGATGGTTTGCAGATCACCGCCGGCGCAGAACGCGCGGCCTTCACCTTCGATCACCAGCACCCGGATGTCGTCCGACGCCTCGACCTCCGCACTGAGCTGCTCCAGCTTTTTGGCGATCGAAAGATCGATCGAATTGAAGGCGGCCGGCCGGTTGAGCGTGATGGTCGCAATCGGGCCGTCGACCCGGAGCAGGGCCGGATCGTCGGGAAGGGACACGGAAACGTGTGTCGGCATGGGCTTGTTCCTGATCCGAAAAGTCATTGGCATTTAAATCGCAGAAGCCGGGAGGTGACAATCCCCGGCGAAGCCTGCAAAATGCGGACAAAGGCCAAGTGGCCCGCGGTACTGCGACAACTGGAAGCGGAGGCTTCGTAGTGACTATCGATACGACAGCCGACCATCCTGTTTCCGCCATCGATCCGTTTTCCCATGGATTTCTCGGCGATCCCTATCCGCACCACGAGGCGATGCGCGAGGCGGGGCCCGTGGTCTGGCTCGAGCAGTACGGCATTTGGGCGATGGCGCGGCATCAGGAAGTTCGCGACGCGCTGACCGACTGGCAGACCTATTGTTCGTCGGCCGGCGTCGGTTTGAGCGATTTCCGAAAAGAGCCGCCATGGCGTCCGCCCAGCATCATCCTGGAGGCCGATCCGCCGTTGCACACGCGCACGCGCGCGGTGCTGACCCGCATCCTGTCGCCGGCGGCCATCAACCTTCTGCGTGAGACGTTCACACGCGAGGCGGAAGCGCTGGCCGATCGGCTGGTCGAGCAGGGTGAGTTCGACGGCATTGCCGATCTGGCCGAGGCCTATCCGCTGAAGGTATTTCCGGACGCAGTCGGCATTTCCGAGCAGGGCCGCGAGAATCTGCTGCCGTATGGCAGCATGGTGTTCAACTCGTTCGGTCCGCGCAACGATCTGTTCGACAAGGCGATGGCGAATGCCGGGCCGGTGCGCAACTGGGTCACGTCGACATGCAGCCGTGCGGCGCTGGCGCCCGGCGGATTGGGCATACAGATTTTCAATGCGGTCGATGCCGGCGAATTGTCGGAAGAAGAGGCGGGCATGCTGGTGCGCTCGTTCCTGTCGGCCGGGGTCGACACCACGGTCTACGGGCTCGGCAACGCGCTGTATTGCTTTGCCACCAATCCCGAGCAATGGACCATCTTGCGCGAAAATCCGAACCTGATCCGCGGCGCGTTTGAAGAGGTGTTGCGTTTCGAGGCGCCGGTGCAAACCTTCTTCCGCACCACCACGAAGGCCGTCGACGTCGGCGGCGTGCACCTCGGCGATGGCGAGAAAGTGCTGCTGTTTCTCGCCGCCGCCAACCGCGACCCGCGCCGCTGGGACAAGCCTGATAGCTTCGACGTGCGCCGCCGTGCCACCGGCCACATGACGTTCGGCACCGGCATTCACGGCTGCGTGGGGCAGGCGGTGGCGCGGCTCGAAAGCGAGGCGATCTTCGGCGCACTCGCCCGGCGCGTTGCCGCGTTCGAAATCATGGCAAAACCGCAGCGGCGGCTGAACAACACATTGCGCGGGCTCGACACCCTGCCGCTTCGCATCGTGCCGGCCTGACCGGATGGCGTCGGGACCTGTTTTGATCGTCGGCGCGGGGCATGCGGGCTTTCAGCTCGCGGCATCGCTGCGGCAGCATGGCTATGGCGAGCGGATCGGCTTGATCAACGACGAGGCGCATCTGCCGTATCAGCGGCCGCCATTGTCCAAGGCTTACCTGAAGGGCGGCGGCGCTCCCGACAGCCTGATGTTCCGTCCGGACAAATTTTATCGCGAGCAGAACATCGAGTTGATGGCCGATCGCGCCGTCGCGATTGATCGCGCAGCGCGCAAATTGCTGGTCGCCTCCGGCGCGTCGCTCGATTACGGACATCTGGTGCTGGCGACCGGCGCACGCAACCGCCTGCTCGATATTCCGAACGCCAACCTTGAAGACGTGCGCTATCTGCGGACGCTGGATGAAAGCGAGGCGCTGCGGCAGCGGCTTGCGTCGGGGCAGCGCGTCGTGGTGATCGGTGCGGGCTTTATCGGCCTGGAATTTGCCGCCACCGCCCGCGCCAAGGGGCTTGAGGTCGACGTGCTCGAACTCGGCAGCCGCGTGATGGCGCGCGCGGTGACCGCCGAGATCTCGGAATTCTTTCAAGCCCGCCACATCGCGGCGGGCATCCGGCTTCATTTGGGCGTGCAGGCCACCAGCATCGAGAGCAACAACGGCAAAGTGACCGGCGTCAGTCTCAGCGACGGCCAGCACGTGCCGGCCGACCTCGTCGTGGTCGGCGTCGGCGTGTTGCCCAATGTGGAGCTCGCGGCCGAAGCCGGCCTGCCGGTCGCGGCCGGGATCATCGTCGACGAACATCTGTGTACGGCGGATCCGCACATCTCCGCGGTCGGCGACTGCGCGCTCTATGCCAGCCCGCGCTTCGGCGCGTCGCTGCGGCTTGAGTCGGTGCAGAACGCCACCGACCACGCCCGCTGTGTGGCGGCGCGGCTGACCGGCGATGCCAAAGCCTATGACGGCCTGCCCTGGTTCTGGAGCGATCAGGGGCCCGACAAGCTGCAGATCGCGGGCCTGACCACCGGATACGACCGCGTCGCGGTGCGCGGCAATCCCGGGGAGGGATCATTCTCGGCGTTTTGCTACAAATCCGGACAGCTGGTCGGCGTCGAGTTGGTCAATCGCGCCGGCGACCACGTGTTCGGCCGCCGCATCCTTGCAGCGAACGGCTCGATCACGCCGGAGCAGGCCGCGGATTTAAGCTTCGATCTGAAGCGCGCGCTGGGTTAGATTTAATTGTCTCCGGCGGCCTCGACTTCCTGAGCTGTCGGCATCGACGGCGCGGCGCCCATCCGCTGCACGCAGATCGATGCCGCCACGTTGGCGTAGTCGAGCGCATCGCGAATGGGTTTTCCCTGCGCCAGTTGCGCCGCGACCGCGCCGACAAAGCAATCGCCGGCGCCGGTGGTATCGACGGCCTCCGACCGCGCGGCCGGGAATGACCAGCGGCTCGTCGCCGACGAGTGCAAGCACGCCGCGCTTGCCCAATGTCACGCAGATGATCTTGTCTCGTTTGTCTTGGCCGATTTGCAATGAACGCGCGGCGTCGATCAAGCGTGCGTGGTCGTCACTGTCGCGAAGCTCGACCTTCGCCAGCAAGCCAAGCTCGTTTTCGTTGAGGATCAGGATATCGACGAGGTCGAGCAGGGCGGTGTCGAATCCGATCGCTGGCGCCGGATTGAGGATCGTCGTCGCGCCGGCCACGCGCGCGCGTTTGAAGAAGGCGCGATGGCGGGCAGGGGAATCTCGAACTGGCTGACGGCGACGTCGCCCTTCGCAAGCGAAGCTGCGGCAACGTCGTCCGCGCCGACCAGCGCATTGGCGCCGGGAATGACGACAATGGTGTTGTCGGCGTTGGCAACCGTCACGATGGCGGTACCGCTATGAACCTCCGGCGTTTCCTGCACCAAACTCAGGTCTATCTCCTGTGCCGCGAGGAAGGCCTTCAACTCGGCCCCAAACGCATCCCGGCCAAGCCGACCGATCAGCGTCGTCGGCGCACCCAATTTGGCGGCGGCGACCGCCTGGTTGGCGCCTTTGCCCCCGGGGAAATAGAGCACCTCTTTCCCGGCGACGGTCTCGCCGATCCGCGGATGGCGGTCGGCGGTCGCCACCACATCCATGTTGATGCTGCCGGCAACGAAAACGCGACCCATGCCTGATCCCAAGGTTGCCCAGAGCGTTTTCCAGCGAAGTGGATACCGGTTCGCGTAAAGAAAACGCGTCAAACCAAGAATCTAGAGCCTCCGTTCCGATTCAATCGGGACGGAGGCTCTAGTCCCAAAATTCCTTCTTACGCCCGGTCTGAAACTCCTGCTTGACGGTTTCGATATCGGCGAGCGTCGGCAATCCGGCCTCGTTGCCGAGGCGCTGGATCTTGTAGGTCGATGCCGCGCGCGCAAACTCGAAATGGTCCTGCCAGCCTTTGCCGGGATTGTTGAGATATGAAAACACATAAGCGCCATGAAATACGTCCCCGGCGCCGTTGGTATCGAGCACGCGCTCACGCGCAATCGGGAGCGCGGGCAAGGTACGAACCGCGCCGGTCTCGTCGTACCAGAGCAGGCCGCGCTCACCCATGGTGACGCCCCCGACCCGGCAGCCGCGGCTCTTGAGATAATCCAGCATCTTCTCTGGCGTCAGGTCCATCTGCTCGCACAACCGTTCGGCGACGATGGCGACATCGATGAATTCCAGCAGTTCGTGGGTGTTGGTCCGCAGGCCGCCGCCGTCAAGCGAGGTCAGGATGCCGGCCTCGCGGCACAGTTTGGCATAATGGATAGCGGCGTCCGGCTGGTGGCC
Source organism: uncultured Alphaproteobacteria bacterium (assembly GCA_963843235.1). Lineage (GTDB taxonomy): Bacteria > Pseudomonadota > Alphaproteobacteria > Rhizobiales > Xanthobacteraceae > Bradyrhizobium. The sequence goes on along the minus strand of CAWJJV010000030.1, from coordinate 843,742 downwards.
GTCGACATGCAGCGCGCGGCAACTGCCGAGGTTCAACAGCGGAAAAGGGTGGATATGCTCGTCGTCGCGGCAGCGCACGATCGCCCGCTTGCCGTCCTTCGGCATGATGAACGACAGCGACGAGGTCTGGACCTTTCTCGGATGCACCGAGATGCCATATTTCGCGGTCATGTCCTGAAACATCCGGCCGAGCCAGTCATTGGCGACGGTTGCGAGCAGGTCCGGTACGATGCCGAGCTTGGCGCAGCAGAATGCCGCCGTGACCGCGTTGCCGCCGAACGACACCGCATAGGCCGACGCGACGTGCTTTTCGTCGCCGGTCGGCATGTGGTCGGTGATGAAGGTGACGTCGATATAGGTCTGTCCGATGAAGAGGGCCTGCATTCGTTTTCCGTCGTGGCTGATGGGTGGTCCCGGCCGGCGATGTACATTAGCACCGGTTATCGCGGATCATTCGCTAAAATTATTCGCAACCGGACCGTTGGCGAGATAGCTTGTGGCGGGATGATGACCGGCCCGGCAGGCATCGGCGTTGGGCCCAACGATGTAACGGCCGGCGCCCGCGCGGAGTTCCTGACGGGCAGATCAAAACAGGGGGGATTATGACTGTCTATTCCGGTCCGGTCTTCGACATGGCGGTGAACCAGTTCGGCGTGATCGCCAATCATCTTGAAATCCCGATGGATGAGCGCGACCGCCTGCTTCTGCCCAAGCGCGCGATCACGGTCTCCTGTCCGATCCACCGCGATGACGGCTCGATCGCCGTGTTCGAGGGCTATCGCGTTCAGCATCACCTCACGCTCGGTCCGACCAAGGGCGGCACGCGGTTTTCTCCCCGCGTCGATATCGGCGAGGTCGCCGCACTCGCGATCTGGATGAGCTGGAAGTGCGCGCTGGTCGGGCTGCCCTATGGCGGCGCCAAGGGCGGGGTGAACGTCGATCTCACCACGATATCCAAGCGCGAATTGGAGGGACTGTCGCGGCGCTATATGCAGGAGATGATTCCGTTCGTCGGGCCGCATACCGACGTGATGGCGCCCGATATGGGCACCAACGAGCAGGTGATGGCCTGGTTCATGGACACCTATTCGATGTATCAGGGACGCACGGTGACCGAGATCGTCACCGGCAAGCCGGTCGCCTCCGGTGGTACGCTGGGCCGGCGCGAAGCTACCGGGCGCGGCGTCGCCTATCTCGCCAGGCGGGTGATGAAAGAACTTGCGATCGACGCGAACCACGCCACCGCCGTGATCCAGGGTTTCGGCAATGTCGGCTCCTATGCCGCGCTCGAACTGCATCAGTACGGCCTCAAGGTGATCGCGGTCAGCGATCACACCGGCGCGCTTCATGATCCGGTCGGCCTCGACATTCCCGCATTGATGCGGCACGCGGGCACGCATGGCAGCATTGCCGGATTTTCCAATCAACTGCATTTCGATCCCGCGCAACTTCTGACGCTGCCCTGCGACGTGCTGGTGCCGGCGGCGCTGGAACGCGTGATCGACGCGCGGGTCGCGGACGATTTGAAATGCCGGATATTGGCGGAAGGCGCCAACGGCCCGACCACGCCGGACGCCGATCTGGTGCTGGACAAGCGCCGGGATGAGATCTTTGTGATCCCGGACATCCTCTGCAACTCCGGCGGCGTCGTGGTCAGCTATTTCGAATGGGTGCAGGACCTGCAGCAGTTGTTCTGGGAGGAGGAGGAAGTGACGCGGCGCGAATATCACATCCTCGATCGCGCCTTCGAGGTGATGCTCGCGCGCGCCAAAGCCGACAACATTTCCCACCGCACCGCCGCGATGGCGATCGGCGTGGAAAAGGTCCGCGCCGCCAAGACCATGCGGGGACTGTTCCCATGATCAGCGCGCTGGATCACGTTGTCGTTCTGGTCGGCGACATCAAGGCCGGCGCCAGCGCCTACCAGACGCTGTTTGCGCGCGCGCCGGCGTGGCAAAATGCCGGCGACGGCGCCAACCGCGTGCTGTTCACGCTCGACAACATGACGGTGGAACTGATGGCGCCCGACGGTGACGGCGCCACCGCCGACCGGATTCGCGATGTGCTGGCGAAGCAAGGCGAGGGACTGGCGAGCCTTTGTTTTCGCACCCATGACATCGCGGCGATGCATCGCAGGCTGGACCGGCTGGCGCTGAAGCCGGAACCGGTCACCGAGGCCGAAAGCCGCGACGCGATGTCAGGCGCAACCATGTCGTGGAAGCGGACGCGCGCGGCGACCGAGGCCACGCGCGGCGTGCGGCTGTTCTTCCTGGAATTGGCCAGCGAGCGCCCGCTCTCGGTCCGGACCGAGCCCGCATCGATCACCGCGATGGATCACGTGGTGATCGCGACCGCGGACCCTGAGCGCGCCGCCGCGCTCTACGGCGCGCGGCTCGGGCTCGACATGGCGCTCGACCGTTCGCATCCGGATTGGGGGCGGCTGATGTTCTTCCGCTGCGGCGACCTGATCGTCGAAATCGTGCAGCGGCCGGGCGCAGCCGCGAACGCCGACACGGCGCATGACAAGCTATGGGGCATGAGCTGGCGGGTCGCCGACATCGACGCGGCGCGGGCGCGGCTGGTCTCGGCCGGCGTCGAGGTGTCCGAGGTGCGTGCTGGCCGCAAGCCGGGCACCAGGGTGTTGACGGTGCACAGCGGCGCCTGCGGCATTCCCACGCTGCTGGTGGAACGGACGCCGCGGCCCGTGTCCTGAATTGGTTCGGATGCAGAACCGCGCTGGGCCTGCCGAGCGTACGGTAACGCCACCGCTCCTTTAGAAGGGTGGCGGCGCAATCACCGGACATGATTTATTATCAAATCAGGCCGCGCGTGCTACAGGCGATGTCCGGTATTTATGTTCTTTAAAATATGCTCCAAATAACGGGTCCGACGGTTTGGCCAAGGCAAAACGAATATTGAAATGGCAGCGCGATCCCGAGGGCATGCGGCTTCGCATTCTCGCGGCCGCGAAGCAGGAGTTTGCCGCGCACGGCCTCGCCGGCGCGCGTGTCGACCGGATCGCGGCCAAGGCCGGCGCCAACAAGCGCATGCTGTATTATCACGTCGGCAAGAAGGACGATCTCTACCTCGAGGTACTCGAGGATGCCTATGAAAAGATACGGGTGGAGGAGCGCGGGCTCGATCTGGAGCACGTCGATCCGCCCGAGGCGATCGCGCGCCTGATCAGCTTCACCTGGAATTATTTCATCCGCAATCCGGAATTCCTGGCGCTTCTGAATACTGAAAATCTGGCACGGGCGCGTCATCTCAAGCGATCCACCAAGGTCAAATCGATGCATTCGCCGTTCGTCGAGATGATCCGCACCGTGGTGACGCGCGGCGTCGAAAGCGGTGACTTCCAGGTCGCGGTCGATCCGGTCCAGCTCTACATCTCGATCGCGGGTTTAAGTTTTTTCTATCTCTCCAACAGCGCGACCTTGAGCGTGATTTTCGGCCGCGATCTCCTGGCGAAGCAGGCCAAGGACGAGCGACTCCATCACATGGTTGCGCTGGTGCTCGCGGCCTTGACCGGAAAATCGACCGCGGTTTTCGGCCGGAACAAAGCGACGAAGCCGCGGGCTACCGCACATCATACCGCTTGATTTCCGTCGTCCCTGCGAACGCAGGGACCCATAACCCTCAGCGCTGGTTGTGAAAGAAGGTATCTGCCCCACTGCCGAAACGAGGCGGCACGGCGTGGCGATGAGCGCAGGTGCGCTCACGCCGGGGTCCCGGCGCAAGGCCGGGACGACGAGAGGATGGTTTTTATCGCAGGGGAAACCCCTAGACAGTAATTATCCAACGGGTTAATTTGTGCGGAGAAAAAGCAACTAGCGCGTGGGAGGAACGAATTGGTCGAGCCCAAGGGCCCTGGAAGCGTCTCGAGAGCGCTGAATGCGGCGTGGATTCGGCCGTTTTTGCTCCTGATTTTCATCGTCGTCGCCTGGGATGTGGCCATCCGCCTGTTCCGGATTCCCGCCTATCAGGTCCCCGCGCCGGGGGATGTCGTTGCGGTGCTGTGGCACGATTGGCCGGAACTGTTGCGGCAGGCCTGGCCCACCACCTACGCGACCATCGGCGGCTTCCTGCTGTCGGCGGCGTTCGGCATTCCGATCGCGATGCTGATCGCGGGATCGAAGACGGTGGAGAGCTACGTCTATCCGCTGTTGGTGTTCTCGCAATCGGTGCCGAAGGTCGCGATCGCGCCGCTGTTCGTGGTCTGGTTCGGCTTCGGCATCATCCCGAAGGTGATCGCGGCGTTCCTGCTGGGATTTTTTCCGGTGGTGGTGTCGGCCGTGCAGGGTTTCAAATCGGTCGATCCCGACATGGTCGATCTCGCGCGCGCGATGCAGGGCAGCCGCTTCCAGGTGTTTTGCGCCGTCAACCTGCCGCACGCGACGCCGTCGATTTTCTCCGGCCTGAAAGTCTCGGTGACGCTGGCCGTGGTCGGCGCGGTGGTCGGCGAATTCGTCGGCTCCAATTCCGGCATCGGCTACGTGCTGCAGCGCTCGATCGGCACCTTCGACCTGCCGACCATGTTTGCGGCGCTGGTGATCCTGGCGCTGCTCGGCGTCGTGCTGTTCTGGATCGTCGATCGGGTCGAGCGCCTCGTGATCCCCTGGCATGTCAGCCAGCGCGAAGACGTTATTTTCGCCGCTTAGGCGGCGAAACACCAACAACGGCCTGAGCAAAGGTCGCCATAAAACACGAACGGGAGGATGCGATGCTGCGATGGATAACGGCGCTTTCGGCGCTATTGATCGGGACGATATCGGCGGTGGCTCCGGCGGCGGCCGCGGACAAGGTCGTGCTGATGCTGAACTGGTATGTCTATGGCGAGCACGCGCCGTTCTATTACGGCAAGGCCAAGGGCATCTTTGCCGCTGAAAACATCGATCTCGAAATCCAGGAAGGCCGCGGCTCCGCGGCGACCACCCAGGCCGTCGCGGCCAAGACTGCCGATTTCGGCTATGTCGACGTGCCCACCATGATGCGCGCGGCCGTCAAGGGCGCCCCCATCATTGCTACCGGCGTGTTGCTGGAGACCAGCCCGATGTCGGTCATGGGGTTTGTCGACAAGAACATCCGCAAGCCCGAGGACATCAAGGGCAAGACCGTCGCGATCACGCCGGCGGATTCGATGACGCAGATCTGGCCGCTGTTCCTGAAGAAGGCCGGCCTGAAGGAAAGCGACTTCCAGACGGTGGCCGGTGACGGCCAGACCAAGCTGAATGCCGTGATCAACGGGCAGGCCGATCTTCTGCTCGGCTACGTGATGGACCAGTCGATGAAGATCAAGGACGCCACCGGCAAGGACGTCTATCCGATCAAGTTCGCGGACTACGGCATCCACATGGTCAGCTCCGGCCTCGTCGCCAACACCGACTACGTCAAGGCGAACGCCGATCTCGTCAAGCGCTTCATGGCGGCCTCCACCAAGGCGGTCGAGGCGGCCGAGAAGGATCCGAAAGGTGCTGCGCAGTCGATCCTCGACGCCAACCCGAAGGGCGGCAAGATCGAAACGCTCACGCAGGGTTTCGAGCTGACCATTCCGCTCTACCGCACGGCGGAGACCAAGGACAAGCGGCCGTTCCAGGTGACCGATCAGAACATGACCGACAGCGTCAATCTGATGGTCGAGTATGGCGGCCTCGACGCCAAGGCCAAGGATAATCCCAAGGCGTTCTACACCAATGACTATCTGCCGAAGTAGGCAATTCCTGGGTGGCGACTCGTGACAACTCATCGTCGTCCCGGCGCACGCGAAGCACCATAACCCTGGCAATAGTTGAATGCAGAAGGCTGTCCTCGGACCATGCCCGCGAAAGTCACGGGCTATGGGTCCGCGTCCTTCGCAATGACGGCTCTCGATAACGCTTTCTAAATGGACCTTGCTGAATGAGCGCCGCGACCAAGAAAACCGCCGGTCCATCGGGCACGCATCTGCGCGTGGTGTCCGATCGCACCGCCAGCACGCCGGGCATTCAATTGTCCGGCGTGTCGAAAACCTATCGGTCGCGCGATGGCGACGTGCCGTCGTTGCGTCCGCTGGACTTCCAGATCAATGCGGGCGAGTTCTTTGTCGTGGTCGGGCCCTCCGGCTGCGGCAAGTCCACGCTGTTGAAGATGATCTCCGGGCTGATGCCGCCCTCGAGCGGTGAGATCCTGGTCGAGGGCGAAAAGGTGACGAGCCCGCACGGCAATGTCGGCATCGTGTTTCAGAACGCGCTGCTGCTGCCATGGCGCAACATCCTTTCCAACGTCATGCTGCCGATCGACATGAAGCGGCTGCCGCGCGATGAATATCTGCCGCGCGCGAAGGCGCTGTTGAAACTGGTCGGCCTCGAAGGCTTCGAGAAGAAGCTGCCCTGGCAATTGTCCGGCGGCATGCAGCAGCGGGCGTCGATCTGCCGGGCGCTGGTGCACGATCCCAAGATCATGCTGATGGACGAGCCGTTCGGCGCGCTCGATGCCATGACGCGCGAGCGCATGAACGTCGAGCTGATGCGGATTCAGCGCGAAACCGGCAAGACCGTGCTCTTGATCACGCACTCCATTCCGGAAGCCGTGTTCCTTGCCGACCGCGTGCTGGTCATGACCGAGCGGCCCGGCGCGATTGCGGCGATCTACGACGTGCCGCTGCCGCGGCCGCGTTCGCTCGACGCCATGGCGGATCCGGTGTTCACCGAGCTGGTGCAGCGCATCCGCAAGCATTTCTTCACGCAAGGTTCGCTGGATTGAGACCACGACACCATGCCGCATCGTTTGGCCGTGCGCGATATCGCTTTTTTCGAGCGGCCGGTCGCCTTTGTCAGGCCGTTCCGGTTCGGCGCCGTGGTCATCAACGCGGCGGCGCAGGTATTCGTGCGGGTCGAAATCGAGGTCGAAGGCAAAGGCGTTTCGGTCGGCGCCAGCGCCGAGATGCTGGTGCCGAAATGGTTCGACAAGCGCCCGCATCTGGCGCCGGAAGAGACCGTGACGGAGTTGCGGCGCGCGCTGATGATCGCGCGCGAACTCTATCTGACCCCGTCGGGCTTCGAGACCGCATTCGGATTGCATGCGGGCCGCATCGCTGCACAGGTCGAGGCCTGCGCCCGGGAAGACATACCGCCGCTCGCAGCTGCCTACGGGCCCGCCGAAATCGACAAGGCGATCCTGGACGCGCTGCTGCGTAGCGTGGGCGTCGATTTCTTCGACGGCATGATCGGGAATATCGCCGGGATCGACGCGAGCCTGTCGCCCGACCTGCAGGACGACGACATCGCGCAATTTCTCAGCCGCTGCGAGCGGCCGTCACGGGTCGCGATCAGGCACACGGTCGGCCTCGATGACGCGGTTGAAGGCACCGGCGGCGTCGCTGACCCCGCGGAAAATGCCGGCGCGCGCTATTTCAAGCTCAAGCTCAACGGCGATCCGGAGGCGGATGCGGCGCGCCTGATCCGCATCGGCAAGGAACTGGCGGCGCTCGGCCACGACTACCACGTGACGCTGGACGCTAACGAGCAATATGCCGACCTCGCAGCCCTGCGCGCGCTGGTCGATCGCCTCGACAACGACAGCGCCCTGGCGCCGGTCGCGACGAAGCTGCTCTATATCGAGCAGCCGATGCCGCGCGATAGCTTCCGGCAGTCGCCGCTCGGCGATATCGGCGTCCGCGATTTCATCATCGACGAAGCCGACGATGGTTATGATGCCTTCCCGGTGGCGCGTCTAACTGGCTATCGCGGCATCTCCTCCAAATCCTGCAAGGGGATCTACAAATCCATCGTCAACGCGACCCGTGCCGCGAAGTGGAGCACGGATCGTGAAAAATTCTTTGTCACCGGCGAGGACCTGACCTGCCAGGCCGGCCTTGGCGTGCAGCAGGACCTGGCGTTGGGCGCGTTGATCGGTCTTAGTCACGCCGAGCGCAATGGCCATCATTACGTCGACGGCTTTGGCGATACGCCAGCCGCCGAAGCGCAGGCCTACCTCGCCGCGCACCCCGATCTCTACGCCAGCGTTGGCGACAAAGTCCGGCTGTCGATCCGCGACGGCGATCTCCTGACGGGATCGCTGGTCGCGCCGGGCTTTGCCACCTCCGTGCATCCGGACTGGTCGGCGTTGGCGCCACTTACCCAACCAAAAGCAAGAATAAAGGAGCAAGCGATATGACGACCCAACGCCTCGGCGTGATCATGAACGGTGTCACCGGCCGCATGGGACTGAACCAGCATCTGATCCGCTCGATCGTGGCCATTCGCGACCAGGGCGGCGTGCTGCTCGCCAACGGCGACCGCATGATGCCGGATCCAATCCTGGTGGGCCGCGACGCCGACAAGGTCGAGCGTCTCGCCAAGCGATTCAACGTCGCGCGCTGGACCACCGATCTCGACAAGGCGCTGACCGAGAAAAGCGACAGCATTTTCTTCGATGCCGCGACCACGCAGGCGCGCCCCTCGCTGCTGACCAAGGCGATCAATGCCGGCAAGCACGTCTATTGCGAGAAGCCGATCGCGACCAACCTCGAGGAGGCCGTGGCGGTACTGAAATTGGCTAACGCCAAGGGCGTCAAGCACGGCACCGTGCAAGACAAGTTGTTCCTGCCGGGTCTGAAGAAGCTGGCATTCCTGCGCGATTCCGGTTTCTTCGGCCGGATGCTCTCGGTGCGCGGCGAGTTCGGCTACTGGGTGTTCGAGGGCGGCTGGCAGGAGGCGCAGCGGCCGTCCTGGAATTATCGCAGCGAAGACGGCGGCGGCATCATTCTCGATATGGTCTGTCACTGGCGCTACGTGCTCGACAATCTCTTCGGCGAGGTCGAAAGCGTGAGCTGCACCGGCACCACGGATATTCCCGAGCGCTTCGACGAGAAGGGCAAGAAGTACGCGGCGACGGCGGATGATTCCGCCTACGCGACCTTCCGCCTCAAGGGCGGCGTGATCGCGCACATCAACATGTCCTGGGTCACGCGGGTCTATCGCGACGACCTCGTCACTTTCCAGGTCGACGGTACCCATGGCTCGGCGGTGGCGGGCCTCACCGATTGCGTCATCCAGGCGCGGCAGGCGACGCCCCGGCCGGTGTGGAATCCGGACGAGAAGCGGATGCATGATTTCTATGCCGATTGGCAGAAGCTGCCGGAGAACGTCGCCTACGACAACGGATTTAAAGAGCAGTGGGAAATGTTCATCCGCCACGTCTGCGAGGACGCGCCTTATAAATACACGCTGCTGGAAGGCGCCAAGGGTGTGCAGCTGGCGGAATGCGCGCTGCAAAGCTGGCGCGAACGGCGCTGGATCGACGTCGCTCCGATCAAGGTGTGAGGACCAGGACCATGAACAAGCCGGTTTTGCCTGCCTCGTCGTATCAACTGAAACTGCCGACCGCCGACCGCGCCATCGAGACCTATCGCCTGACGGCGTCGCGAACGTTTCCGTCCAAGCTCCAGGGCACGCTGAACCGCGTGGCGTTTTCCGCCGCCCATGTGGTCGCCGATCCGCTTGCCGACGTCGATCCGTGGCTTAGCGCTGCGGTCGATTGGGACAAGACGATCGCATTTCGCGAGCATGTCTGGGACCTCGGCCTCGGCGTCGCCGAAGCGATGGACACCGCCCAGCGCGGCATGGGGCTGGATTGGCCGACCTCGCTGGAATTGATCCGCCGTTCGGTGGCGGCGGCGAAGGCGAGGGGCAACGCGCTGGTGTTTTCCGGCGCCGGCACCGATCATCTGGCGCCGGAGGACGCGAAGACCGTCGACGACGTGATCCGAGCCTACGAGGAACAGATCGCCGCGGTTGAAAAGGCCGGCGGCCGGATCATCCTGATGGCCTCGCGCGCGCTGGCAAAGCTCGGCCGCAACGCCGATGATTATGCCAGGGTTTACGACCGCGTGCTGTCGCAGGTCCGCGAGCCCGTCATCATCCATTGGCTCGGCGACATGTTCGATCCGGCGCTGGCGAATTACTGGGGCACCGCAAGCCTCGACCAGGCGATGGACGTTGCGGTCGGCGTCATCAACGCCAACGCGTCGAAGGTCGATGGCGTCAAGGTTTCGTTGCTCGACAAGCAGCGCGAGATCGACATGCGCCGGCGGCTCGACAAGAACGTCAAGATGTATACCGGCGACGATTTCAACTATGCCGAACTGATCGCCGGCGATGCGCAGGGCTTCTCGCATGCGCTGCTCGGCATCTTCGATGCGATCGCGCCGGCGGCTTCCTACGCGCTGTCGCGGTTGGCCGCGGGTGACGAGGCCGGCTTCCGTGACGTGCTGGAGCCGACGGTGCCGCTGTCGCGCCACATTTTCAAGGCGCCGACGCGCTTCTACAAGACCGGCATCGTGTTCATGGCCTATCTCAACGGCCATCAGGACCACTTCACCATGGTCGGCGGCCAGGAGAGCACGCGCTCGACGCTGCATCTGGCCGAACTGTTTCGCCTCGCGGACAAAGCGGGGCTGCTCGCCAACCCCGAAATGGCGACGCGGCGCATGAAGACCGTGCTGGCGCAGCGCGGCGTTGAACCCTGATGCGGGATTTTTCGAACGATCATCGCTGGCTGTCGCTCAATACCGCGACGGTCCGCAAGCAGGGCGATCTTGCAGAGATCATCGCGGCCTGTGCGCGGCACGGCATCCGCGCCATCGACCCCTGGCGCGACCAGGTCGCGGCGATCGGGCTTGATCGCGCGGCGCGCGCGGTGCGCGATGCCGGGCTGGAACTGACGGGCTATTGCCGCGGCGGCATGTTCACCGCGGATGCCGCGCATCGCCTCGAGGCGCGCGACGACAATCGCCGCGCGGTTGACGAGGCCAAGGCGCTGGGCGCGCCGTGCATCGTGCTGGTGGCGGGCGGGTTGCCGCAATATTCGCGGCCGGGCAGCGCGGCCTCAAAGGATATCGCCGGCGCGCGGGCGCAACTCGATGACGCCATCGCCGAGATGATGGATTACGCCAAGCAGGCCAACATGCCGCTCGCGATCGAGCCGCTGCACCCGGCCTACGCCGCCGACCGCGCCTGCGTGAATACGACAAAACAGGCGCTCGACATCTGCGACCGGCTCGATCCGCAACGCACCGGGGCGCTAGGGGTGGCGCTCGATGTCTATCACATCTGGTGGGATCCCGAATTGCTGCCGCAGATCGCGCGCGCCGGCAAGGACCGGTTGCTCGCGTTTCATGTCTGCGACTGGCTGGTGCCGACCAAAGACATCCTCAACGACCGAGGCATGATGGGCGACGGCGTGATCGATATCAGATCGGTCCGCGCGGCGGTCGAGGCGCAGGGCTTTGCCGGCTATTCCGAGATCGAGATTTTCTCCCGGGAATGGTGGGAAAAGCCGATGGATGAGGTGTTGCGGACCTGCATCGAACGGCATCGGTCGGTGGTTTATGCACGATCTATTGACCTCGATGCGTCATGGCCGGGCTTGTCCCGGCCATCCACGTCTCTGAGCGCTGATGGACGTGCGATCCCGGCACAGCTGGGCATGACGAACCCGGGGTCGGCGAATAGCTTGACTCCTCACCATGAGGTCATCAACCCATCACACACGGCACGCTCATAAATCCGCGAAAACGAACCCGGCCGCCGCGCACCGGCGGCGCCGCTTAGCTCATATCCCGGAAACCGCGCCAGAAACCGCGAGATCGCGATCGCGCCTTCGAGCCGCGCCAGCGCCATGCCGGCGCATTGATGCGCGCCGGTGCCGAAGGCCAGATGCCGGTTCGGCGTGCGGCCGATGTCGAGGTTCTCCGGATCGGCGAAATGCGCGGGGTCGCGGTTGGCGGCGCCGATGCACAGCGTCACGGGCGTGCCGGTCGGCAGCGCGACGCCGCCGAGTTCGACGGGTTCGGTCGTCATGCGGTTGCCGAGCTGGTTCGAGCTTTCAAACCTCAGGATCTCCTCGATCGCGGGTTTGATCAGATCGGGCTGTTCGATCAGCCGTTGTTTCTGCGCAGGGTTTCCCGACAGCGCCACCAGCCCGTTGCCGATCAGGTTGGTGGTGGTCTCGTGCCCGGCGTTGAGCAGGAAGATGCAGTTGTGCAGCAATTCCGCGTGCAGCAGGCGTTCGCCATTGTCTTCGCCCTGAATAAGGCGCGTCAGCACGTCGCGTTCGGGATTGCCCGGCTTGGCCCGCCGCCGCGCGACCAGGATTTCGAGGTAGCCGAGAAAATCCTGCACCGCCGCATTGCCGCGCGCGAATACCTCGGGGCCGATCACCGGCTCCAGCGCGCCCAGGATCGCCAGCGACCAGTCGCGCAGCGGTTCGCGCTCCTCCATGGGAACGTCGAGCAGGTTGCCGATCACCTGAACCGGAATTGCGGCGGCAAAATCGGCGATCAACTCGACATTGCCTTTCCGAGCGAGCGCATCGAGCAGCCGGTCCACCAGTCCGATCAGATCGGGCTCCATCTCCGCGATGGCGCGCGGCGACAGCGCGCCCATGATCAGCCGCCGCACCCGGGTATGCGCGGGCGGGTCGTTGAAGACGAGGCTGGTGGTGTGGTGCTGGTAGAGCAGGGAATCGCCGTATTTCGGCGCGAACTCCTTTTTCTTGTCGGAGCTGAATAGCTTCGTGCTCTTGTAGGCGCTGACCAGGTCGTCATAGCGCGTCAGGAAGTAGGAGCCGTTGGGCAATCGCTTGACCGGCTCGTGCTCTCGCAGTGCACGATAGGTCGGGTAGGGGTCGGCGTAGAATTCCGGGGGCAGTTTCTCGATATCGAAACGGGCCGCCAGCTCTCGCGCATCCGCATTCATGCTGCCATACTCTTTGGGGGAACCGATATGCCGTTTTCGCTCTTTTCGAAATCGTAGCTCCGTCTACAGTCCCGCACCGAAATACAGTCTCGTCAACCGACTGGAAATGAAAATGCACGCCCGCGCCGATACGGCCTCCGAAACCCTGCCGACCTGGCCGGAGGATATTTTTGCGATCCTGCAGCGCTTCGACGTCCGTCAGGTGCCCTATGTGCCGGATGCCGGACATTCGCAACTGATCGACCGCGTGCTGGGCTCGCCCTCGATGCGCGCAGTCCCGCTGACGACGGAAGAGGAAGGCGTGGCGCTGTTGGCGGGGGCCTGGGCCGGCGGCCAGCGCGGCGTGCTGTTGATGCAGTCGAGCGGTGTCGGCAATTGCATCAATATGTTGTCGCTGACCCAGGTGCTGCGCCTGCCGTTCCTGACGCTGGTGACGATGCGCGGCGAATGGGGCGAGTTCAATCCCTGGCAGGTTCCGATGGGATCGAGCACGCAGGCGGTGTTCGAATTGTCCGGAATCAAAACGCTGCGCGCCACGCGTCCCGATGAGGTCCGTGATGTTGTCGAGGCCGCGGCGGGGCAGGCCTACAATGCCTGCACGCCGACCGCCGTATTGCTGTCACAGCGCCTGATCGGCGCAAAGGTTTTCGTGAAATGAGCACAGCTAACCTTCTCGAACGGCGCAGCGTCGTTTCCACCCTGCTGTCCCAGCGCAAGGATGCCATCGTGGTCGGCGGGTTGGGCGCCTCGACCTACGATATCGCCGCCGCCGGCGACCACGATCGCAATTTCTATTTGTGGGGCGCGATGGGCGGCGCCGTCATGATCGGGCTCGGCATCGCCCTGGCGCAGCCGAAGCTGCCGGTGCTGGTGATCACCGGCGACGGCGAGATGCTGATGGGGATGGGGAGTCTTGCGACCGTCGGTCTGCAAAAGCCCGGCAACCTCACCATCGTCGTGCTCGACAATGAGCGCTACGGCGAAACCGGCGGGCAGACCAGCCATACCGCGTCGGTGGTCGACCTTGTCGGCGTCGCCCAGGCTTGCGGGATCGGCGACACGCGCGCGATATCGACGATGGTCGAGGTCGAAGCCTTCGCGTCCACGTTGCAGGACGTTTCGGCCGGGCCGCGCTTTGCCAGCGTCAAAATCGACGGGGCGAATCTGGAGCGGGCGCTGTCCAACCGCGACGGCACCTTCATCGTGAATCGCATCCGCGGCGCGCTGGGCTTCAGCCCGATTTAGCCCCAAGCGGGTTTTTATCCCAAGGCCGGCCTTGGAGGCGCTTTGCAAATAAATCTCATTAAACCAATGGCTTAACGCCTCATTTCGGTTCGGTTGGAACCGAAAAGGATGATTTACTTAGTTGACTTATCCACGGTGAGTGATTACTCACACGCCGCATGTCAACCCTGCGCATGACCAGCGACCTGCGGCGGCAATTGATCCTGGGTGCAGCCAGGCGGTGTTTTGCGCGCAACGGCTTTGCAGGGACCACGACCAAGAGCGTCGCGGCGGCGGCGGCCATTTCGGAAGGGTTGCTGTTCAAACACTTCCCATCGAAGGCCGCGCTGTATGCCGAAATCCTCGCCGAGGAATGCGAGGCCGATCCGGTCTTGGTGTATTTGCTCGGGCAGGAGCCGTCGACGCGGACACTGGTCGAATTGATCAAGGGCATGGTCCGGCATTTCATGCAGATCGCTGGCGCCGCCGACGACGAGGAAGCGCAGCGCATCAGGCTCATGACCACGAGCCATCTGGAGGACGGCGAATTTGCCAGGCTGCTCTATGGCAAGGTCGCCGATCTGATCGGGCCAGTCTTCATCAACTCGCTCGATCGCGCGGTGGCGGCCGGCGATGCGTCGCGGATCGGTGGTGAGCCGCTTAATCTTTTCTGGTTTGCGCATCATACGGTGTTGATGGCGGCTCTGGTGAGACTTCCGGCGGTCCCGTGTTTGTCGTATGGCGACACGCCCGATCTTGAACGTCAGCTTTGCGAGTTTCTTCTCCGTGGCATAGGGCTCAACGAAGCCGCCATTCATTTCCATCTGGTCCGCGGCGTGTCGCCGGATGCGGCGCGACCGGTCACTGCAGAAAGCGCATGACATGAATATTGCGACCGAAGCCAATATTGCGGGCAAGCCGATTGTCGAAAAGCCGCGCACGCGTCCGGTCCGGATGGTGCGCTGGTTCATCATTATTGGGCTGTCGCTGGCGCTGCTGGTGGGTGCGCTGGTCGGCTTCAACGCCTTCCGCAGTCACATGATCGCGGAGTTCTTCGCCCACAACAAGCCGCCGCCGACGCCGGTCTCGATTGCCGTGGCCAAGACCGAAGTCATTCCGAACCTGCTGACGGCGGTCGGCGATCTCGCCGCCGTGCATCAGGTCAACGTCACGTCTGACGTCAGCGGGCGCATCACCGACATCATGTTTACCGCCGGCGCCACCGTGAAGGCAGGAAGCCCGCTGGTGCAATTGTTCGACGGTCCCGAGCAAGGCGATCTCGCGAACTTCAAGGCGCAGGCCGTCGTGGGGCAATTGTCGCTGGATCGCGCCAAGCAATTGGCGGCGCGCCAGTTCGGACCGCAGGCGACGGCCGACCAGGCACAGGCGGCGTTTGACCAGGCCAATGCCGGCATCGCCAAGACCCAAGCCATCATTTCGCAGAAGCTGGTGCGGGCGCCATTCGATGGCGTGCTCGGCGTTCGCCATGTCGAGGTCGGCCAGTTCCTCACCGCGGGCACCATGATCGTGACGTTGACGGATCTGTCGGTGATCTATGCCAACTTCACCACCACGGAAAAGGCCAGCGCCATGCTCAAGGACGGGCAGACCGTCCGTGTCGTGGTCGACGCCTATCCCGGCAAGGTTTTCGAAGGCAAGATCACCACCATCGAGCCGCAGATCAACACCGATACGCGCAACATCCGCGTTCAGGCCACGATCGACAATCCCGATCACATCCTGAAGCCCGGAATGTTCACGACGACGACGGTGGTGCTGCCGGAAAAGCCCGCGGTCGTCACCGTTCCGGAAACAGCCGTCGACTACACGCTGTACGGAGATTCGGTTTATCTCCTCACCGAGAAGAAAGAGGACGACGGCAAGACCAGCCTGACCGCCGTGCGCACCTTCATCCGGACCGGCAACCGGGTCGGCGGAAGGGTCGAAATCCTCAGCGGCGTGAAGGCCGGCGATCGCGTGGTCTCGGTGGGCCAGCTCAAGCTGCAGTCGGGCGCGGCGGTGGCGATCTCTGACGACGGGGCTCCGCCTATTCCGGCTAATCCGCCGCGTTACTAGCAGCACGATCCGGAAAAATCGGAGCCGATTTTCCGGCAGCATCGTGCGCAATTAATGAGATGCGACCACGATCCGGTTTAATCGGATCGGTTTTTGAGCTTCGGAGCCTATCAAGATGGTCTGGACCGACATTTTCATCAAGCGGCCGGTGTTATCGGTGGTCGTGAGCCTGCTGATCCTCCTGATCGGCTTCAAGGCCGCGACCAGCCTGCCGATCCGGCAGTATCCGAAGCTCTCCAATACGGTCGTCAACGTCACCACCGTCTATCCCGGCGCGTCGGCCGACCTGATCCAGGGCTTCATCACCACGCCGATCGAGCAGGCCGTCGCCTCCGCCGAAGGCGTCGACTACATGACCTCGTCTTCGGTGCTGGGCACCAGCACCATCCAGGTCTACATCAAGCTGAATTTCGATCCGAACCAGGCGCTGACCGAAGTCCTCGCCAAGGTCAATTCGGTCCGATACCTGATCCCGAAGGAATCGAACGATCCGATCGTCACCAAGACCACCGGCCAGACCACGGCGGTGATGTATCTGGGCTTCTCCAGCGAAAGCCTGTCGGGATCGGCGATCTCCGACTACCTGACGCGCGTGGTGCAGCCGGTGTTGTCGACGGTCGACGGCGTGGCATCCGCCGATATTCTCGGCGGCCAGACCTTCGCGATGCGTTTGTGGCTCGATCCCGTCCGCATGGCGGGCCGCGGTGTTTCGCCCAACGAGGTTTCCGCTGCGATCGCAGCCAACAATTTCCAGGCCGCGGCGGGTCAGTCCAAGGGCTATTTCATCGTCTCCAACGTCTCGACCAATACCGACCTGCAGAATATCGATCAGTTCAAGCGCATGATCGTCAAATCCAAGGATGGCGGTTTCGTGCGGATGGAGGATGTCGCCTCCGTCGAACTCGCAGCGCAAAGCACTGACGCCAGCGTCGCCTTCAACGGCGAGCATGCGATCTTCATTGGCGTTCAGGCGACGCCGCAAGGCAACCCGCTGACGATCGTGAAGGGCGTCCGCGCGCTGTTCCCGGAACTGGAGCGCAACCTGCCGCCGTCGATGAAAATGAAGGTGGCCTACAACTCGACCAAGTTCATTCAATCGTCGATCGACGAGGTGGAGAAAACCCTGGGCGAGGCGATCATCATCGTGGTCGTGGTCATCTTCCTGTTTCTCGCCTCGTTCCGCTCGGTGATCATTCCCGTCGTCACCATTCCGCTGTCGCTGATCGGCGTCTGCAGTCTGATGCTGGCGATGGGTTTCAGCATCAACCTTTTGACGCTGCTGGCGATGGTGCTGGCGATCGGTCTCGTCGTCGACGACGCCATCGTGGTGGTGGAAAACATCCATCGGCATCTGGAGGAAGGCAAGCCGCCGGTGCAGGCGGCCATCCAGGGCGCGCGCGAGATCGTCGGTCCCGTCATCTCGATGACCATCACGCTGGCGGCGGTCTATGCGCCGATCGGCTTCCTCGGCGGTCTCACCGGCGCGTTGTTCCGCGAATTCGCGTTTACGCTGGCCGGTTCGGTGATCGTCTCCGGCGTCATCGCCCTGACGCTGTCGCCGATGATGTGCTCGGTGTTCCTCAAGAGCGCCGAGGAGGGGCGATTTGCGAAGATCGTCAACCGGGTGTTCGGCTCGGTCACGCACCGCTATGGTCGGCTGCTCGATCGCTCACTCGACTATCGCCCGATCACAGGCCTGTTCGCCCTGACCATCCTCGGGCTGGTCGGCTTCCTGTACATGCATACGTCGAAGGAACTGGCGCCCGAAGAAGACCAGGGCATCGTGTTTGCCGTAACCAAGGCGCCGAAATACGCCAATATCGACTACTCGGATTATTACGGCGAGAAGCTCGACAAGGCGTTTGCCAAATTCCCGGAGACGGATCTGCGCTTTGTCCTGAACGGCATCAACGGTCCGCAAAACGGCATCGCCGGGATGCTGCTCAAGCCATGGGACGAACGCAAGCGCTCCTCGATCGCACTCAAGCCTCTGGTCCAGGGCGAACTCAGCAAGATCGAGGGCGTCAACGCATTCGCGTTCAACCTGCCGCCGTTGCCCGGCGGTCCGGGCGGATTGCCGGTACAGATGGTGATCAACTCGACCAACGCCTTCCAGACGGTCTATGAGCAGATGCAAAAACTGAAGGAAGCCGCGCGCAAGAGCGGCCTGTTCATCGTCTCGGACAGCGACCTCGACTTCAACCAGCCGGTGGTGCGTATCAAGATCGACCGCTCGAAGGCCAGCGATCTCGGCATCACCATGGCGAGCATCGGCAATACGCTCGCGACGCTGCTCGGTGGAAACTACGTGAACCGATTTAACCTCGAGGGGCGGTCCTACCAAGTGATCCCGCAGGTGCCGCGCGACAAGCGATTGTCGCCGGAGTCGCTCGGCGAATACTATGTCGCGTCGGCGACCGGGCAGCAGGTGCCGTTGTCGACGCTGGTATCGATCGAAACCGCGACCGATCCCAACTCCTTGACGCATTACAACCAGTTGAACTCCGCCACTTTCCAGGCCGTGCCGATGCCGGGAGTGACCGTGGGACAGGCGGTGGACTTCCTCGAAGGCGAAGCGAAGAAGATGCCGGCCGGCTTCAGCCACGATTATCTGGCGGACTCCCGGCAATACGTTCAGGAAGGCAACCAGCTTGCGGTCACCTTCGGCTTTGCGCTGATCATCATCTTCCTGGTGCTGGCTGCGCAGTTCGAGAGCCTGCGCGATCCCCTGGTGATCATGATCAGCGTTCCCATGGCGATCGTCGGTGCGCTGCTGCCGTTGTTCTTCGGCGTTGCCACCATGAACATCTATACCCAGGTGGGACTGCTGACGCTGGTCGGCCTGATCAGCAAGCACGGCATCCTGATGGTCGAGTTCGCCAACGAGTTGCAGCGCAATGAGGGGCTCGACCGGCGCTCGGCAATCGAGATGGCGGCGCGGGTCCGGCTTCGTCCGATCCTGATGACGACCGCGGCGATGGTCACCGGACTGATTCCGCTGTTGACG
Organism: uncultured Alphaproteobacteria bacterium; assembly: GCA_963843235.1. GTDB lineage: Bacteria > Pseudomonadota > Alphaproteobacteria > Rhizobiales > Xanthobacteraceae > Bradyrhizobium. Next base: position 824,698 of record CAWJJV010000030.1, on the reverse strand, counting down.
GCGACCGGGGCCGGCGCGGCGAGCCGGTTCTCGATTGGCCTCGTGGTCGTCTCTGGCATGTCGATCGGGACTTTGTTCACGCTGTTCGTGCTGCCCGCGGTCTATGTGGCGATCGCCACCGATCACCGGGCTGGGGCGACATCGCAGCGGGCCAAGGAAATCGCGGACTTCGATCTGGATCATAAGGGGCTCAAGCCAGTCTAGCATCGATCGGACGCGGCTTGGCGCATCGGCTATGCCGTTTACGGCTACGCGGGTCGCCGTGACCCTGCTGTCCTGGCAGGTGCCTCTGCAATGCGTCCGATGGTGGCGGGATCACCGACGTGCCATTGTGACGAGGCATTCGGGGAGACGCAGGACATGACGACACAGGATTTTCCGGCCGGCAATTACCGGTTCATTCCGGCCGTGTTTCAATATTCGAGCGGTGCCGCGGCCGATCCAGGTTTTGAGATCGAGCGTGTGCGCTTTGACCGGCTGCTGCCGCTGGCTGAGGGGTTTGCGCGGGTCGCGAAATATATCGAGGCGGCCGGACGTCCCTTGACGTCATTCTGCGCCTGCGAGTTGCGCTCGCCGGCGGCGTTTACCGAAGACGGGTTTCGCGCGTTCAACCAGCACTACGTCAAGACGCTGGCGCAATGGGGTCTGTTCGACGGGGTCACTAACCCGGTGGCGCGCAGCAATGTCTGCCCGGACATCGATCCGCCGGCCGAGCCGTCTTTTTATGCGTTTTCATTTACGCGGCCGAGCCAGAACACCACGCCGATCATTCGTCATTGCCGGTGGTGCCGAAGCGCGTGGCGGCAGCGGAAGCTATCCCGAGCGCATCGTGCGCTATCGCGATCTCAGCCCGGAGGGATTGAGAGAGAAGGTGCGGTTTACCGTTGGCCAGATGGAAAGCCGGCTCGGCGAATTCGGCTTCGGCTGGAAAGATACCACGGCGGTGCAGGCCTATACCGTGCATGATTTTCATCCGGTCGTGGTCGATGAGCTGGTCCGCCACGGCGCGATGCGTTCGGGCCTGACCTGGCATTTTGCCCGCCCGCCGGTGGTCGATCTGGAATATGAGATGGATTGCCGGCGCGTGACGCGTGAGACGGTGATCTAAGGGACGTTGTTAACGGCTACCTCATCCCGAGGAGCGGCGTCTTCGCCGCGTCTCGAGGGATCGATTGTGGTGGAGTTTTCATGGTTCGAGACGGCGCTGACGAAGCGCTCCTCACCATGAGGGACCTCACCGCATGAGAAAAATCACCGCTCCCTTGGATCGAGCGCGTCGCGCAGGCCATCGCCGACCAGGTTGAAGACTGAGCACCACCAGGAAAATCCCGAGCCCCGGCCACAGCGCCATCCACGGCGCGTTGGTCAGGAAACGTTGCGCGGCATTGAGCATGCTGCCCCAGGACGGCGCCGGCGGCTGCTGGCCGAGCCCGAGGAACGACAGTGCCGCCTCGGCGATGATGGCGGCGGCGATCGACAGCGTCGCCTGCACCAACAGCGCCGGCATGATGTTCGGCAGGATGTGAACCAGTGCGATGCGCCAGGGCGGATTGCCCACGGCGCGCGCGGCCTCGACATAGTCCTCGACCTTGACATTCATGGTTTGGCCGCGCGTCAGCCTCACGAAGATCGGGGTCGCGGAAATGCCGATGGCGATCATCGCATTGCCGAGGCTTGGGCCCAGGAACGCCGCCAATGCGATTGCAAGGATCAGGAACGGGCAGGCCAGCATGGCATCGGTGATGCGGCTGATCAGCGCATCGAGGAAACCGCCGAGGTAGCCGGACAACAGCCCAAGCGGTACGCCGACGCTGAATGCGATGCAGACCGAGATGGCGCCTGCCGTGAGCGAGGCGCGCGTTCCATAGATCACGCGGCTGAGGACGTCGCGGCCGAGATCGTCGGTGCCGAACCAGTGCAGCGCCGAGGGCGGCTTGCGGACCAGCGTCCAACTGGTGGCGAGGGGGTCGTAGGGCGCAATCAAGGGCGCAAACAGCGCAAGCACGATAAACGTCGCAATCACGATCAGACCCACGACCGCGCCCTTGCGCCGGAACAACCGGTGCAATGTGCGCAGGGCCGGACTTTCCCAGTCCGTTGCAACTGCAGTCGGTGCGACGCCAAGCACAGCTTCGGTCATGGATTGTCTCTCAGCCGCGGATTGACCAGGATGTAGGCGAGGTCGGCGAGCAGGTTCAGCGAGATGTAGATCGTGGCGGTCACCAGCACGACACCCTGCACAACCAAATAGTCCCGGTTGAAAACCGCATCGACGATCAGCTTGCCGAAACCCGGTATGGAAAAGATCTGCTCGGTGAGCACAGCTCCCGATAGCAGCGTGCCGAGTTCGAGCGCGCCCAGCGTGATGACCGGCGTCAGCGCGTTCCGCAACGCATGCTTGAGGATGACGGCCGGTTCCGAAATACCCTTCGCGCGCGCCGTGCGAATGAAATCGCTGTCGAGGACCTGCAGCATGGCGGCGCGGGTATGCCGCATCAGTACCGCGGCGATGGCGTTGCCGAGCACGAAGGCCGGCATGATGGTGGAGGCGAGGCTTGTGCGCCAGTTTTCCGAAAGCGGCACGAAGCCCGAGGCCGGCAGCCAGCCGAGTTTGATCGAGAACAGGAAGATCAGCATGATCCCGAGCCAGAAATTCGGTGTCGAGATGCCCCACAGCGCGAACAGGTTTGCGCCATAATCCCACAGCGTGCCTTTCTTCACGGCCGAGACGATCCCGGCGGGAATTCCGATCAAAAGGGCGATCACGATCGCCATCGATCCCAACTGCAGCGTGACCGGCAGTTTTTGTTTGATCAGCTCGAGTACCGGCACCTTGATGCGGAGCGACTCGCCGAGGTCGCCGGACAACACACCTTTGGCCCAATAAAAGTACTGCACCGGGATCGGACGATCGAGCCGGTATTGCTGACGGATTTGCTCGATGACAGCGGGATCGCGCTCTTCACCGGCCATGACCAGCGCGGGATCGCCGGGCAAGAGATGCTGCAGCGAAAAGATCATGATCGACACGAAGAACAGCGTCGGGATCAACTGCGCAAGGCGCTTGGCGAGGAAACTCAACATGGGGTTGGCCCGCGCGCAATTGTCTCTCATTTCAGCTTCAACCCGACCACGCGCACCAGCCCATCGGGCATCTGCTTGTAGCCTTCGAGCTTGGTGGTGTGCGCGATCAAGAGCGTGCGGTGATACAGATAGATGATCGGCTCGTCGTTGAGCAGAATCCTGGTCAGCTTTTCGTAGATCGCCTTGCGCTCGGTCGGGTCTGAGACCAGACGGGCATCTTCCATCAGCTTGTCGGCTTCCGGATTGGAATAGCCGCCGTCGTTCTGCGGCGCCTTGGAGTGCATGAAAACATAGGAATTGGCGTCGGGATCGATCCGGCCGCTCCAGTTGATCTGGAAAGCCTGGAATTCGCCGGCCTGGGCCTGCTTGAACGAGGTCGCAAATTCGACCACGCGGATCTTGATGTCGAAGCCGGTTTCCGCCGCCATCGCTTGCAGGACCTGGGCGACCGCTTCGTATTCGGTGCCCTTGGGTACCATCAGATCAACGGAGACGGGCGGCGTGACGCCGGCCTCTTTCAAGAGCGCCTTGGCCTTTTCAACATTCCTGGGCTGAATCGGAAACGACTTTTGATAATAGGGATGTTTCGGGCTGACCCACTGGTTGCCGGCTGTGAACTCGCCGTTGAAGACGACCTGATTGAGCGCCTCGCGGTCGATCGACAAATCCAATGCCTGCCGCACCTTCACCGACCGGCTCAGCGCGCCTTTGCTTTTATCGTTGGCGATGTTGAGGGTGAGACCGAGATAGCCGAGCTCAGGCGCTGTCGACAGCACAAGCTTGGGATCGGCGCGGACGTCCTTGATGTCGGTCGCCAGCACGCGCTCGATCAGGTCGAGTCCGCCCGATTTCAGATTGGCGAGCCGCACCGTGGCGTCGACGATCGGGTAGAACACCACGCGGTCGATGAAGACGTTATCCTTGTTCCAGTAGTCGGCGAACTTCTCGAATACGATGCGGTCCTGCGGCACTCGTTCGACGAATTTGTAAGGACCGGCGCAAACCGGATGCAGCCCGAATTTGTCGCCGGCTGCCTTGGCCGCCTTCGGCGACACCATCATGCCTGCGCGGTCAGTAAGCTGTGCGATCAGCGGCGAGTAGGGTGTCTTCAGGACCAGCTTGATGGTCAGGGGGTCGACGACCTCGACGTGATCGACGCTCGCCAGCTCTGATTTGCGGAAGGACGTCGGCAGCGTCATATGACGCTCGATGGAGAATTTTGCGGCTTCGGCATCGAGCGGTTCGCCGTCGTGGAATTTGACGCCGGGCCGCAACTTGATCGTCATCTCCTTGCCGTCAGCTGATGTCTCATGGGACAGCGCCAGTTGCGGCACGATGTTAAGTTTCTCATCGATGTCGAACAGCTTGTCGCAAAATGCCGAGAAGACGATACGGCCGACATAGGTGCGCGCGATCGAGGGGTCGAGGATGTCCGGGTCTTCCGCGAGGCCAATGCGCAGGGTGGTCTGTGCCTGAGCGCCTGCTCCAAGCGAGAGCAAAAGGACTGCGGTAGCCAATGCCCAACGGTAAAGCTTCATCGTCCTGGACCCCATATTCCCCATGGCGCCGCCGTTGGCGCTATCCGACTACATTAACCCCGGAACAGCCGGTCACTTCCACCCGTTCGTCGTATGCATCTTCGGTGCCACTCTCCGGTTTGCGGCGTCATTTCCGGTTCGTCATGGCGGCTTCGATACTGGCTTCTATCCCCGCGTCGATGGTCGCGCGATCGGTAATGCCGGCCGGATTTTGGCGGGTGGGCAGGAACCGCCGGAAATGTACCCAGCGCTCGCGGCTGACCTGTTCGAGGCGATCGAGTTCGGCCAGCGGATCGGCATGGTCGTCGACGCGCAGGTCGAGCATGGACCATTCGTCGTCGCCGTAAACCAACAGCGCCGCCGATTGCCTGCCGCGTTTGTCGCCGCCGGCTGCCTCGCCGGCGTGCATCGCCGCGATCAGGCGCCGTGCGAACGGCAGCGCTTCATTTTCGACATAGGCGCGCGCCGTGTCGTCCAGCACCCGCGCGCCCGCCAGCATGTTGCCGGCGATCGAGAAGCCATTGCCTTCGACATGCCCGCACCAGTCGACGCATTCGCTGCCGGTATGGCAGGCGATACGGCCGCCCGCGTCCATCACGTGCAGTTGCCGGCTCGCGCGGCCGCTGTCGGCGGCGATCAAGGTTTCGATGATGTCGGGCGGACTGCGGCCGTCGCGAAGCAGGCGCAGGCCGTCGATGCCATAATAGGGATTGACCAGCGCCTGGGTCGCGATCGCGCCTAGACCCGCGGCGATATAGGGCACGCGCGCGCCCACGGCGAAGAACCGGGTCGCGACCGCGATGCCGAATTGGCCGGTCAATTCGTCGCGGGCGATGATCGACCAGGTCATATTCTTTACCGTCCGGCCGCGTAGCCCTGCATGCCGCGCGGGTTGGCAGCGGCGCGGCGGCGCCGGCCGACCTTGGACGCCGCGGTCAGCCGGCCTTCCGACCAGTCGGGACCGACCTCGACGATATGACCAAGGCCCTTCAGTGCATCGACGGTGGCCTTTGGCACGCGGTTTTCGACCACGAGCACGCCCGGCCGCGCGGTGCGCGGCCAGAACGAGATCGGGAAATGCTCCGAATGCCAAGCGGGGGCATCGATCGCTTCCTGCAGGTTCATGTTGGCGTGAACGTGCCGCAGGAAGAACTGCGTGGTCCATTGATCCTGCTGGTCGCCGCCGGGCGAACCCCACGCCAGATAAGGCTCGCCGTCGCGCAGCGCCATGGTCGGGCTCAGCGTGGTGCGCGGCCGCTTGCCGGGCGCCAGCGCGGCGGGGTGGTTTTCCTCGAGCCAGAACATCTGGGCGCGGCTGCCGAGGCAAAAGCCGAGTTCCGGAATCACCGGCGAGGACTGCAGCCAGCCGCCGGACGGCGTCGCCGAGATCATGTTGCCGTCCCGGTCGATAATGTCGAAATGCACGGTGTCGCCGCGCACCTCGCCGAAGCGGCCGACGGTGGGCTCGCCGGCGCCCATGGCGCCGACCGCCTCGCGATGGCCTTCCTGGCGGCGCAGCTTCACCACCGAGCCGAAGCCTTCGACCGAACCGGGGATAAAATCGAGCGACGCCTGGTCCGAGATCAGCTTGCGGCGCTCATCATTGTAGGCGTCGGACAGCAGCGTCTCGATCGGGATCTCGGCGAACTTCGGATCGCCGTAGAACTTCTCACGGTCGGCAAAGGCAAGCTTGGCGCATTCGATCTGCAGGTGGATGAATTCCGGGCCGGCGGGGTCGAGTCCGTCGAGCGGGAACCCCTTCAGCAAGGCGAGTTGCTGCAGCATCACCGGGCCCTGGCTCCAGACGCCCGGCTTGCAGACCGTGTAGCGTCCGTAATCGTAGGTCAGCGGCGCTTCGATGGTGGGCTGCCAGCGAGCCATGTCGTCGCCACGCAAGACGCCGCGATGCGGCGAACCGGTGACATCCATGACCTCCTGCGTCCGGCAGAAGGTGTCGATCGCTTCCGCGACGAAGCCGTGCGACCAGGCTTTCCGTGCGCGCTCGATCTGCGCGACGCGGTCGGCACCCGCGCTTTCGGCTTCCTTGAGGATGCGGGCATAGGTTTCGGAGAGCGTTTGGTTGGTGAAGAGGGTGCCGGGCTTCGGCACTTCATTATTCGGCAGGTACACGGCGGCCGAGGTGGGCCAGTGTTTCCGAAACAACTGTTCCACAGTCTGGATCGTTGCCGCAGCGCGCTCGACCAGCGGATAGCCGTCCCTTGCATAGGCGATGGCAGGTTCGAGCACATCCCGCAGCCGCAGCGTGCCGTAGTCGCGTAACAACAACATCCACGATTCGAACGTACCGGGGACGCAGGCGGCCAGCAGCCCGGTGCCGGGCACCATTTCGAGGCCTTCGCTGCGGTAATGCGCGATGGTGGCTCCGGCCGGTGCCGGGCCTTGTCCGCAAATCACCTCGGTGCGGCCGCGCTTGGTGTCGTGCACGATGATCGGCACGTCGCCGCCCGGGCCGTTCAAATGCGGCTCGACCACCTGCAGCGTAAACGCGGTGGCGACGCCGGCATCGAACGCATTGCCGCCTTTTTCCAAAATCCCCATCCCGACCGCGGTGGCGATCCAGTGCGTTGAGGTCACGACGCCGAACGTGCCTTCGATCTCCGGCCTCGTCGTGAACGGATCGGGATTAATTTTGCTCATGGGAATCCATCATTTTTTAATTGGGCTTTGCTGGGCCGCACTTGACCACAGCCGAAGCGGGCTGCCAACCGGTCCTCGGTTGAGGTCCTGCTCGCGATCACGCCGGCGCGCTCACGGAGGCCGGGTCGTTGACGGCGTGGCAGGCCACGCCGTCGATCAGCGCCGGCGTCTCGCGGCGGCAGCGATCGAAGGCCAGCGGACAGCGCGGGTTGAAGGCACAGCCGGGCGGCGGGTCGATCGGATTAGGAATCTCACCCTTGACCGGAATCCGCTGACGACCGGACATCGCCAGGTCCGGCACCGCGCCGAGCAGCATCTTGGTGTAGGGCATGCGTGGGTGATCGAACAGCTCGCGCGCTTTCGCGATCTCGACGATGCGGCCGAGATACATCACGCCGATGCGGCTCGCCATGTGCCTGACCACGGCTAGGTTGTGGCTGATGAAGAGGTAGGTGAGGCCGAACTTGTCCTGCAGGTCACGCATCAGGTTCAGGATCTGCGCCTGCACGGAGACGTCGAGCGCCGAGGTCGGCTCGTCACAGACGATGAACTCGGCCTCGGATGCCAGCGCGCGGGCGATTGCGATCCGTTGCCGTTGCCCGCCGGAAAACTCGTGCGGATATTTCAAGCCGTCGTCGGCATGCAGCCCGACCAGGTTCAACAATTCGCCGACCCGCGCTGCAATGTTGCGCTCGCCCTGGATCAGGTCGAAGGCGCGGATCGGCTCGGCGACGATGGCATCGACCCGGAAGCGCGGGTTGAGGCTCGCATAGGGATCCTGGAAGATCATCTGAATGCGGCGTCGCAGATGACGGCGCGCCTGTGCCTGCCGGGGGTCGCTCATCGAGATGCCGTCGATAAGCACTTCGCCCGACGTCGGCGGCAACAGCCCAACGACCATTCGCGCCACGGTGGTTTTTCCCGAGCCGGATTCGCCGACCAGTGCGAAGGTCTCGCCTTGGGCAATATCGAAGCTGACGCCGTCGACCGCCCGGAGGAATTCGAGCCGGCCGCCTTCCAGTACCCGGTCGAGCCAGGGCTTCGATACGTCGAAGACGCGATGCAAGTCTCTGGCGTCTACGAAGGGCGCTGACGTCATGCCGCGGTTTCCTTCGCGGCGGCGTCATAGAGATGGCAGGCCACGGTCTGCGCGCCGTGCCGGATCGGTTCGGGACGTTCGACCCGGCAGCGATCGAACGCAAACGCGCAGCGCGGGTTGAACGAGCAGCCGGATGGAATCGCCGAAAGCCGCGGCATCGAGCCCGGGATCTGGACCAGTCGTGCGGCATCGCTTGCGAGCGTCGGGATCGCGCCCATCAGGCCCTTGGCATAGGGGTGCAGCGGGTTCCGCACGACATCCTGCACCGGGCCGATTTCGGCGATGCGGCCGGCATACATCACCGCGACGCGATCCGAAGTCTCGGCGATGACGCCCATGTCGTGGGTCACCAGCATCACCGCGGTGCCGTGGTCGCGCCCGAGCCGCTTGATCAGCGCAATGATCTGCGCCTGCACCGATACATCGAGCGCCGTGGTCGGCTCGTCGGCGATGATCAGTTCCGGCTCGGCGCAAATCGCAAGCGCGATGACGACGCGCTGGCGCATGCCGCCGGAGAATTCGTGCGGGTAGGCATCGATGCGTTTGTCCGGCGCGGGAATGCCGACTTCGGCGAGCAGGTCGATGGCGCGTTGGCGCGCGGCCGCCTCCGACAAATTGAGATGGGTGCGGATGGTCTCGACCAATTGATCGCCGATCCGGTACAGCGGATTGAGACTGGTGAGCGGATCCTGGAAAATCATTCCGATCCGTTTTCCCCGAACCTTACGCATTTGCTCCGGCGGAAGATTGTCGATGCGCAGGCCGGAGAGATGGATCTCGCCGCCGGCGATGCGGCCCGGCGGATCGATCAGGCCGATCACCGCAAGCCCGGTGACGGATTTTCCGGCGCCGGATTCGCCGACTACGCCGAGCACCTCGCCGCGTGCGATGTCGAAGGAAATGCCGTCAATCGCGCGCAGGACGCTGCGGCGGGTGACGAACTCCACTTCGAGGTTGCGTACGGAGAGAACGGGTTCGGTCATGCGATCAGATCACTGGGAGTTGCCGTGCGTCTCATCGGAGCTTGGGATTGAGGGCGTCGCGCAGCCAGTCGCCGAGCAGGTTGATGGAGAGGATCAGCGCCGCCAGCGCCAAGCCCGGGAAGGCGACGATCCACCACTCACCGGCAAACAGATAGTTGTTGCCGATCCGGATCAGGGTGCCGAGCGACGGCATGGTGTCGGGCATGCCGGCGCCCAGAAACGACAATGTCGCCTCGGTGATGATTGCGAGCGCGAGGTTAATGGTGGCGATCACGAGAATCGGCCCGGTGGTGTTCGGCAGCACGTGCCGCAGCATGATCACAGGCGCGGGAAGGCCGATCAGTTGCGCCGCCGCGACGTAATCTCTGTTCTTCTCCACCATGACCGAGCCGCGCACGGTGCGGGCATATTGTACCCAGAAACTCAATCCGATCGCGAACACCAGTACCGCCAGCGTACTCATGGCGTCGAGGCGGTTGCCGAACACCGACTTGATGACGCCGTTGACCAACAGCGCGATCAGGATGGCCGGAAAGGTAAGCTGCACATCGGCAATCCGCATGATCAGGCCGTCGATGGCGCCGCCGAAATAGCCGGCGATCAGTCCGAGCGCGATGCCGAGCGTTCCCGCAAATGCGACGCCGAGAACGCCGACAACCAGCGAAATGCGCAAGCCGTAGAGAATGGCGGAAAAGACATCGCGGCCCTGTTCGTCGGTGCCGAGCAGGAACGGGCTTTGACCGTCCGCGGTCCACAGCGGCGAGATCCGCGAATTCATCAGTTGCAGTTGCGCGGGATCGAACGGATTCTGCACCGCGAGGATGGGCGCCAGGATCGCGATCAGGAAAAACAGCGCGGCCACGGCGGACGCAACCATGGTGAGGCGGGAGCGCCGAAACGAGTAGAATACGTCGCTCTCGATCGCGCGCCGCAGCCAGCCCCGACGCGCGCGGGGCGGGTTCTGTTCGGTTGGGTGCGGGACGACAGCTTCGGACATGGCAACGCTCGCCTTCACGCCGGGCGGCTGATGGTCGCGCGCAGGCGCGGATCGACCACGGTATAGAGAATATCGACCACGAAATTGATGGTGACGAAGATCAGCGACACCATCAGCAGGTACGCCGCCATGATCGGAATATCGACGTTTTGCACCGCCTGCAGAAAGAGAAGTCCCATGCCCGGCCACTGGAAGACGGTTTCGGTGATGATCGCAAATGCAATAACCGAGCCAAACTGCAGGCCGGCGACGGTGATGACGGGAACCAGCGTGTTCTTCAGCGCGTGGCCGAAATGGATCGCCCGTGTCGTCAATCCGCGCGCCCGCGCAAAGCGGATGTAGTCGGTGCGCAGGACCTCGAGCATCTCTGCCCGCACCAGCCGCATGATTAAAGTCATCTGGAACAGGCCGAGCGTGATCGACGGCATGATCAGCGCCTTGAGACCGGAAATTGTCAGCAGGCCCGTGGTCCACCAGCCGATCCGCACCACATCGCCGCGCCCGAACGAGGGCAGCCAGCCCAGCGTCACGGAAAACAAATAGATCAAGAGGATGCCGATCAGGAAGGTCGGCAGCGAGATTCCGATCAGCGACACCGCCTGGAATATCTTCGCCAGGAAGCTGTCGCGCTTCAGCGCCGAATAGACCCCCATCAGGATGCCGAATACCATCGAGAAGAGGGTAGCGCAGGCCGCGAGCTCGAGCGTCGCCGGTGCCCGTTCCATCAGGAGGTTGGCGACCGGCTGCCGAAACTGGTACGACACCCCGAACTTGAATTGCATCGCGTTGCCGAAGTAGCGCGCGAACTGCACCAGCACGGGATCGTCAAGCCCGAGGGATTGGCGGACCGCGGCGCGCTCGGCGGGTGGCGTGTCCAGCGAGACGATCTGGTTGACCGGGTCGCCGGCGAAGCGGAACATCGAAAACGAGATGATCCCGACCGCGATCATGACGCCGATCGCCTGAATCGCGCGGCGAAGCGTGAAAGCGAGCATAGGTTCCTTTCACTGCTGTAGCTGGCGAGCGCGCGTCGGCGCGCCCTTATGGTAAAACCGGGAGATTCCGGGTTCGCGCCATCCAAGTCGGCTGTTGCCGACTTGGACAATGTTATTTGCTGAACTCGGCTAAAAGCCGAGTTCAGTGCGCGCCCCGGAATGACCAAACAGATCGGGTGTCATTCCGGGATGGTCCGAAGGGCCAGACCCGGAATCTCGACTAGAAAAGTTGCTTCGAACTTGCCGCAACCGACCCGTCCTATTCCTGCTTGTTCATCCAGTAGGGCAGCACCTGATTGTCGGGGCGCTGCACCACGTTGAGCTTCTTCGAGACGCCCCATGCCAGTGCCTGCTGATGCAGCGGGATATAAGCGTAGTCCTTGGCCGCGATTTCGAACCCCTGCTTGATCAGCAGGTCGCGCTTGGCGGTGTCGGTCTCCTGCAAGACCTTGTCGGTCAGGGCGTCGAATTCCTTGTTGCAGTAACCGCCGAGATTGGTCTCGCCGCGTGGGGACTTCGGATCGTCGCGGCAGCCCATGAGGTCGTACATCACATTGTGCGAGTCGAGCGTGCCGGGAGTCCAGCCCAGCATGTAGAACGAGGTTTGGTAGCCGCCGGGTTTCAGGATCTTGGCGAAGTACTGCGCCTTGGGTTGCGCCAAAAGATCGATCTTGACGCCGATGCGGGCCAGCATGCCGACCACCGCCTGGCAGATCGCGGCGTCGTTGACGTAGCGATCGTTCGGGCAATCCATCGTGACTTCGAACCCGTCGGGATAGCCGGCCTCGGTCAGCAGCTTTTTCGCTTCGACGGGGTCGAATTTCGGCCGTGTGAAGTCCTTTGACAGCGCAAACAGTTGCGGGGCGATCATCAGCGCCGACGGTGTCGAAAGCCCGCGCATCACGCGGTTCTTGATCAACTCGATATCGATCGCCTTGAAGAAGGCTTCGCGGACGCGGACGTCCTTGAAGGGGTTTTTGCCCTTGACGTTCGAATACAGCAACTCATCTCGGCTCTGGTCAAAGCCGAGAAAGATGGTGCGTAGTTCGGGGCCCTTGAGCACTTGCGCGTTGGAACTTCGCATCGACGCGCGCAATGTCCTGGATCGGAACGGGCTCGGCGATATCGACTTCGCCCGACAACAGTGCGGCGACTCGCGTCGCATCCGAGCCGATCGGCGTGAAAACGATTTCCTTCAGATTATGCTCGGGCTTGCGCCACCAGTTCGGATTGGCCTTGAACACGGTCTTCACGCCGGGCTGATGGCTTTCGATCGTGAACGGCCCGGTGCCGTTGGCATGGAGCGAGGCAAAGCTCGGCGACGTGGCGGAGGCCGGCGTCGGCGCCACCGCGTTGTTCTCCTCAGCCCACTTCTTGTCCATGATGTACCAGGTATCCCACTGCGAATTCAGGATGGGATTGGGCTTGGTCAGGACGAAATCGACCGTGTAGTCGTCGACCTTGACGACTTTCACGTCGGCGTCGATGCGGGTCTGCAGGTTTGAGCCCTTGGCGCGAACGCGGTCGGCCGAGAACACCACGTCGTCGGCGGTGAAGGGATCGCCATTCTGGAATTTGACATTCTGGCGCAGGTGGAATCGCCAGCGCGTGGGTTCCGGCGTTTCCCAGCTTTCCGCCAGCGCAGGGATGATCTTGAGGTCCTTGCCGCGCCCGGTCAGGCCTTCATAGACCTGTCCGAGATGGGCATGGGTGGTGGTTTCGTTGAGCGTATAAGGATCAAGCGATTTGAGGTCGCCCTGGTTGGCATAGCGCAGCGTCTGGGCCGATGCCGGCGCAATCGCAAAGGCGATCACGGACACGATACTTGCGGCAAGCAAAGTCTCACGTACCGGCATTGTCCCCGTTCCCCGTAACAGCTATTCCCACGATGTCGCGCGTCAACGCCAATCCATGTTGCCAGAGTTTGGCCGTCGCGCAAGCGTGATTCCACAACGCAGCCCAGTTTGCGCGACGATGGCGCGATAACTAGCTACAGCGTAAATGTAAATAACGGCGCCAAGCGCGTTGCAATTAACTTTCGGAGTGGTGGATGGCGGAATTGAAGGCCGATGTTCTTGTCCTCGGTGCGGGTATGGTCGGCGTCGGCGCCGCCTTGCACCTGCAGCAGCGAGGGCGGGAAGTGATTCTGGTCGACCGGCATGAACGCGCCGGCGAGGAGACCAGTTTTGGAAACGCCGGACTGATCGAGAGCGCTTCGGTTTTCCCGCTGATGTTTCCGCGGGATTTCGGACAAATCCTGCAATATGCACTGAACCGCTCGCCGCAGGTGCGTTACGTGATTTCCGATCTGCCGGATTTTCTGCCCTGGCTGGTGCGCTATTTCCTCGCATCATCACCGGAACGGGCGCTGCGCAGCGCGATGGCGGAATTGCCGCTGATCAAGCGCAGCCTGTTCGAACATGAGGCGCTGATCGCCGAGGCCGGGGTGCCGGAGCTGCTGCGGCGGACCGGTTGGATCAAGCTGTTTCGTACTGACGCGACGCTGGCGAGCGCGGTCGGCGATCTCGATCGGGCGAAGCAGTATGGTGTCGATGGCGAGATTCTCGATGGCAAGGCGATTGCGGCGCGCGAGCCCAACCTGAGCGGTGATTTCGCCGGCGCGGTTTACTATCCCGCGCCCGGTTTCATTCCCGACCCCGGCGCCCTGGCCAAGGCCTATGCGTCGCTGTTCGAGCGCAAGGGTGGACGCTTTCTGGTCGCAGACGCGCGGACCCTCGAACCATCCGGCAGCGGATGGCGCGTCAGCGGGCCGCAGGGTGCGGTGGTGGCGCGCGAGGTCGTGGTGGCGCTGGGACCGTGGTCGGATCTGGTGTTTCGTCCGCTCGGATATTCCATCCCGCTCGGCGTCAAGCGCGGCTATCACCTGCATCTGGCGCCAGGCGGCAACGCGGTGCTGCACCATCCCGTTCTCGATTCGGATCTCGGCTATCTGCTGGCGCCGATGAACCGCGGCATTCGCCTGACCACCGGCGTCGAATTTGCCCGCCGCGACGCGCCGTCAACGCCGATCCAGATCCAGCAGGCGCTGCCGCGCGCGCGCGCCTTGTTTCCGCTCGGCGACGCTGTCGACGCAAAGCCCTGGAAGGGCGCCCGGCCGTGTCTGCCCGACATGATTCCGGTGATCGGCAGGGCGCCTCGCCATCCCGGCCTCTGGTTCGATTTCGGGCATCAGCACCACGGCCTGACCCTTGGCCCCACCACCGGCCGGCTGCTGGCGGAGATGATGACGGGTGAAACGCCGTTCGCCGATCCCAAGCCCTACGCCGTCGAGCGTTTTGGTTGACCATCTTCGCCGATTGAAGGTCCAAGGCGTGGCTTTCCCCGCAACGCCGCTTGCGTCGTGCCGCCTGTCGCGGCGATACTGCGGCAAGCTTTTGAAGTGCCACCCGGGGGAGCCGACATGAAGGTGAACATCGAGATCGATTGCACGCCGCTGGAAGCCCGGCAGTTTTTCGGGCTTCCGGACGTGCAGCCGATGCAAACGGCGGTGATGGAAAAACTGCAGCACCAGATGTTGAGCAACATCGAGAAGGTGTCGCCGGAAGCCCTGATGCAGAGCTGGTTCACGTTCGATCCGAAGCTGGCCGAGCGGTTTCAGGACATGTTCGCGACCATGGCGGGTCTCGGTGGCGTGCGAACCGGCGACAAGAAAAAATGACGCCGCGCGACGGAGGCGAACCGCCGCCGACGCGCGAACTGCGTCCGCCCGGTCTCGGCCTGATGCTGGCCGAGGTGAGGGGGCTATTTGAATTCAACGCCAGCGTGCTGCTTTCGCCGGTGCTGTTGCGGGCGCCAAGAGGCGACGGTCATCCGGTGTTGGCGTTACCAGGGTTCCTCGCCAGCGACCTGTCGATGGCGCCGATGCGGCGATATCTGAGGGAGCTTGGATACGAGACCCACGCGTGGCGCATGGGCCGTAACCTCGGCGGCGTTTCGCGCGTGCGGGACGCGTTGCGCGACCGGCTGGCGGCGATCCACGCCGCCGACGGCCGCAAGGTCAGTATCGTCGGATGGAGCCTGGGCGGCGTCTATGCGCGCGATCTGGCGCTGCGGGCGCCGGAGATGGTGCGATCCGTCGTGACGCTGGGAAGCCCGTTCGCGGGCGACGTGCGGGCGACCAACGCGACGCGGCTCTACGAGGCGATGTCGGGCGAGTCGGTCGCGGACAACTCCGAGCTTCAAAGGGCGATATCCGGCGATTTGCCGGTGCCGACCACCTCGATCTATTCGCGCACCGACGGCATTGTGAATTGGCGAACCTGCCGCGTTCGTCCCTCCGAGACCGCCGAAAATATCGAGGTGTACCTCGCCAGCCATACCGGGCTCGGGGTCAATGCCGCCGCTTTGTGGGCGATCGCGGATCGCCTGGCCCAGCCGGAGGGCCAATTCACGCATTTTGAACGATCGGGGCCGTTTGCCATTGCATATGCGCCCCCGGAAAATGCACAATCCGCCTGACGACCAGAAGCGCCGGCAAGGCGCCGCGTCGGTCCACGTGCGGGAGGGAAA
Source organism: uncultured Alphaproteobacteria bacterium (assembly GCA_963843235.1). GTDB lineage: Bacteria > Pseudomonadota > Alphaproteobacteria > Rhizobiales > Xanthobacteraceae > Bradyrhizobium. The sequence continues at coordinate 808,814 of CAWJJV010000030.1, read as the reverse complement.
TATGGGTGACGCCAAGAAGCTGTCCTCAATGGACGCGTCGTTTCTGTACCTGGAAACACCGGAAATGCCGATGCATGTCGGCAGCATGGCGATCTTTCGTTTGCCGGAGGGTTACCAGGGCGACTTTTTCGAAGACTTCAAGGCCATGATTGCCTCGCGGCTGCATGTGGCGCCGATTCTCAAAGCGCGACTGGAAAAGGCGCCGCTCGACATCGATCATCCCTCCTGGGTCGAGGACGACCAGTTCGATATCGACCGCCATATCTTCCGCGGCAGTCTTCCCGCGCCGCATGACCGCGCGACGCTGGAGCGCATCGTCGGCTGGATGCATGCCAAGCTGCTCAATCGCGCCCGTCCGCTGTGGGAGTTCTATGTCTTCGAAGGCATGAAAAACAACGAGATCGGTCTTTATTCCAAGATGCATCACGCCTGCATCGACGGTGGCGCGGGCGCGGCGCTCACCAACATGATCTACGACGTGACGCCGGTTCCAAGGGAAATCGAGAAGCCGGCGGCGCGAAAGGTCGAGCAGGAACCGCGCGACATCGCCGCCAATTTCATCGATTCCTATCAGCAGCTCTGGCGCCAGCCGTTCGACGCTTCGGCGGCCGCCAAGGGCATCGATCTGCCGCGTTCGGGAAAGAGCGACCTCGGCTCGATCCTGTTCGACAACGCGATGTATCAGATCGAAGCCGCCGTCAGGTTTGCCGGCAACATGCCCACCATGCTCAAGAGCGTCTCCGAAGTGGTCGGGAAAATCTCCGATCCGAAGTCGCGCGACAGCCTCACCGGCATGATGTCGCCGCCGACGATCCTGAACAAATCGATTTCGTCCGAGCGCAGCTTCGCGGGTACCTCGATTTCGCTGTCGCAGGCCAAGGCGCTGGCGAAACAGGCCGGCGGCAAGCTCAACGACGTGGTACTGGCGATCTCGAGCGGCGTCGTCAGGCGATATCTGCTGGAGCGCGGTGCGCTGCCTTCGAAATCGATGACGGCGGCGGTGCCGATCTCGTTGCGCGAAGAGGGCAACACCGACGCCAACAATCAGGTGTTCGGCATGATCTGCTCGATCGCCACCAACATCGAGGATCCCAAGGCGCGGCTGGAAGCCATCATCGCGCAATCCACCAAATCAAAGGAGATGTCGCATCCGCTGCGGGCGCTGATGCCGCAGGTGCAGAACATCTCGATGCTGGGCACACCGATCCTGGTGCAGATCCTGGCGCTGCTGTACAGCCGCTCGAACCTGTCCGACGTGCTGCCTCCGGCGGCCAATATCACGGTCTCCAACGTACCCGGGCCGCGCCAGACGCTGTATGCGGCGGGTGCCGAGCTGTTGCACATCTTTCCGGTGTCGATCTCGACCCATGGCCTGGCGCTGAACATCACCGTGCAGAGCTATCGCGATCAACTGGATTTCGGGTTCATCGCCGGCGCCAACATCATTCCCCACGTGCAGGTGCTCTGTGACATGCTGCCGCAGGAGTTCGCCGCGCTGCAAGCCGCCTTTGCGCCGCCGGCCGAATCGCAAGAGTGCGGCGAGCTGAAGAGCATGCCGCACTCGGCCAGGCCGCGTTGGTGCAAAGTGAAAACAGTCATCATCGCGACAAATGCGAGGCGTTGGCTGGGAACTACTGTCCAGAATAAAGAGAGAAGTTGACGATGATCGAGATGCCTTCACTGCAGTTCGCCCAGACTAACGGCATTCGGATGGGTTATTACGAAGCGGGCCCCAAGACCGACACGCCGCCCCTCATCCTCTGCCATGGCTGGCCTGAGATGGCGTTTTCATGGCGTCATCAGATCAAGGCGCTCAGTGAAGCCGGCATTCGGGTGATTGCGCCGGATCAGCGCGGTTATGGTTCGACCGACCGGCCTGAGGCCGTCGAGTCCTATGACATCGAGCATCTGACCGGAGATCTCGTCGGGTTGATGGATCATCTCAAGATCGACAAGGCGATTTTCGTCGGTCACGACTGGGGCGGTTTTGTCGTCTGGCAAATGCCGCTGCGGCACCTCGACCGCGTCGCCGGCGTCGTTGGCGTCAACACGCCGCACACCAACCGGGCATGGGCCGATCCGATCGACCTGCTGCGCGCCCGTTTTGGCGACCACATGTATATCGTGCAGTTTCAGGACCCCGCGCACGGTCCCGACAAAATCTTCAACAGCCGGGTTGAGCAAACCTTTGATGCCTTCATGCGCAAGCCGGTGCCGCGCCCCGATGGCACGCCTGCGGAAGAGGTGGTTGCCGGTGTCGGCGCCTCGCCGCGGCTGAATCTGGCATTTCCGCAGATGATCGCGGCCTACGACGCCAAGCACGATCCGCGAACGCCGATCCTGTCGCCGGAGGAAAAGAAGGTTTTCGTCGATACCTTCACCCGGACTGGCTTCACCGGCGGCATCAACTGGTACCGCAACATGTCGCGCAACTGGCAGCGTTCGGCCGACATCGATCATACGGTGAAGGTGCCGTCGCTGATGATCATGGCCGAAAACGACCAGGTGCTGCCGCCGTCCTCGGCCGACGGCATGGAAAAGATCATCCCCGATCTCGAGAAATACCTGGTCAGGGGCAGCGGCCATTGGACGCAGCAGGAAAAGCCGGACGAAGTCAGCGCCAAGCTCATCGAGTGGCGTAGAAAGCGGTTTGGGTAGGAAAGCCCCGTCATTGCGAGCGAAGCGAATCCGAACAGAGTCATTCCGGGTCCGATGCTTCGCATCGCCCCGGAATGACAGTACGGGAGGCTCGCTCGCAACGGCGGTTGAAAACAGGCAGGAGACACTTAAGCGATGGCGTCCACGAACCGACTGAGTCCGATTCCGCATCCGCCGACCAAGCCGGTGGTCGGTAACATGCTGTCGCTGGACTCCTCCGCGCCGGTGCAGAACCTGGCGCGGCTCGCCAGGGAGTTGGGACCGATCTTCTGGCTCGACATGATGGGCGCGCCGATCGTGATCGTCTCCGGCCACGATCTCGTCGAGGAGCTCAGCGACGAGAAGCGTTTCGACAAGGCGGTGCGTGGAGCGCTGCGTCGGGTCCGTGCCGTCGGCGGCGACGGGCTGTTCACCGCCGACACGTCGGAGCCGAACTGGAGCAAGGCGCACAACATCCTGCTGCAGCCGTTCGGCAACCGCGCCATGCAGTCCTATCACCCGAGCATGGTCGATATCGCCGATCAGCTCGTGAAGAAGTGGGAGCGGTTGAACGGCGACGAGGAGATCGACGTCGTCCATGACATGACCGCGCTGACGCTCGACACCATCGGGCTGTGCGGTTTCGACTACCGCTTCAACTCGTTCTATCGGCGCGACTATCACCCGTTCGTGGCGTCGCTGGTGCGCTCGCTCGAGACCATCATGATGATCCGCGGGTTGCCGATGGAGAACCTGTGGATGCAGAGGCGCCGGCGCGACCTCGCCGCCGACGTCGCCTTCATGAACAAGATGGTCGACGAGATCGTCGCCGAACGCCGCAAGAGTGCCGAAGACGCGCAGGACAAGAAGGACATGCTGGGCGCCATGATGACCGGCGTCGACCGCGTCACCGGCGAGCAGCTCGACGACGTCAATATCCGCTACCAGATCAACACATTCCTGATCGCCGGCCACGAAACCACGAGCGGCCTGTTGTCCTGCGCGATCTACGCGCTCTTGAAGCATCCCGAGGTGCTCAAGAAGGCCTATGAGGAGGTCGACCGCGTGCTCGGGCCTGATATCAACGCGAAGCCGACCTACCAGCAGGTCACCCAGCTCACCTATATCACCCAGATTCTCAAGGAGGCGTTGCGGTTATGGCCGCCGGCACCGGCCTACGGCATCTCGCCGCTGAGTGACGAGACCATCGGCGGTAAATACAAGCTGAAGAAAAACACCTTCATCACCGTGCTGGTGCTGGCGCTGCACCGTGACCCCAGCGTGTGGGGGCCCAATCCCGACGCCTTCGACCCCGAGAATTTCAGCCGCGAGGCGGAAGCCGCGCGACCGCTGAACGCCTGGAAGCCGTTCGGTAACGGCCAGCGCGCCTGCATCGGTCGCGGCTTTGCCATGCACGAGGCGGCGCTCGCGCTCGGCATGATCCTGCAGCGCTTCAAGTTGATCGACGTCAACCGCTACCAGATGGTGCTGAAGGAGACGCTGACGATCAAGCCTGACGGGTTCAAGATCAAGGTGCGTCCGCGCACCGAGCGCGATCGCGGCGCTTATGTCGGCCGAAGCGCATCCGCGTCGGTGGTATCAGCGGCGACCGCCCCGCGCGCCCGCGCGCGTCCGGGCCACAACACGCCGCTATTGGTGCTGTACGGATCGAATCTTGGCACTGCCGAAGAATTGGCTACCCGCGTCGCCGATCTCGCCGAGGTCAACGGTTTTGCGACTAAACTTGCGCCGCTCGACGAATTCGTCGGCAAACTGCCGGAAGCGGGGGGCGTGCTGATTTTCTGCGCGTCCTATAATGGCGTGCCGCCCGACAACGCCACGCAATTTGCCAAATGGCTCGGCGGCGAGTTGCCGAAAGACGCCTTCGCCAAAGTGCGCTATGCGGTGTTTGGCTGCGGCAACAGCGACTGGGCGGCGACCTATCAGTCGGTGCCGCGCATGATCGACGAGCAATTGGCGGCGCATGGCGCGCGCAGCGTATACGCGCGGGGCGAGGGCGATGCCCGCAGCGATCTAGACGGCCAGTTCGAGAGCTGGTTTGCCGCCGCCGCGCCGGCGGCGATGAAGGAATTCGGCGTCGATTCCAACTTCAGCCGCAGCGCCGACGACGAGCCGCTCTACCGCATCGAGCCGGTGGCGCCATCGGCGGTCAACACCATCGTTGCGCAGAGCGGCGTCGCGGCGATGAAGGTGCAGGCCAATTCCGAGCTGCAGAACAAGGTTGGCCCCGACGCCTCCGATCGATCGACAAGGCATATCGAAGTGCAACTGCCGCCGAACATGAGCTACCGCGTCGGCGATCACCTCAGCGTCGTGCCGCGCAACGATCCGGCGTTGGTCAATTCCGTCGCGCGCCGCTTTGGCTTTCTGCCGGCCGACCAGATCCGCTTGCAGGTCGCCGAGGGCCGCCGCGCGCAACTGCCGGTCGGCGACGCCGTGTCGGTCGGGCGGCTGTTGAGCGAGTTCGTCGAGTTGCAGCAGGTCGCGACCCGCAAGCAGATCCAGATCATGTCCGAGCACACCCGCTGTCCGATGACCAAGCCGAAACTGCTGGCCTTGGTCGGCGACGATGCCGCCGCCACGGAGCGCTACCGCACCGACGTTCTCGGCAAGCGCAAATCGGTATTCGATCTGCTGGAGGAACATCCGGCCTGCGAACTGCCGTTTCACGCCTTTCTCGAAATGCTATCGCTGCTGGCGCCGCGCTATTATTCGATCTCGTCGTCGCCATCAGGCGATCCCACGCGCTGCAGCATCACTGCCGCCGTGGTCGAAGCTCCCGCAAGTTCGGGGCGCGGCATTTACCGGGGGGTCTGTTCGAACTATCTCGCCGGCCGCCGCGCGGGTGATACCATCCACGCCACGGTCCGCGAGACCAAGGCGGGTTTCCGGCTGCCCGACGACCCCTCGGTGCCGATCATCATGATCGGCCCCGGCACGGGCCTGGCGCCGTTCCGCGGGTTCCTGCAGGAACGCGCCGCGCGCAAGGCCAAGGGCGCCGGTCTCGGTCCGGCGATGCTGTTCTTCGGCTGTCGCCATCCCAACCAGGATTATCTCTACGCCGACGAGTTGAAGGCATTCGCCGCGGATGGGATCGCCGAATTGCACACCGCGTTCTCGCGCGGCGAGGGACCGAAGACCTACGTGCAGCATCTGGTCGCAGCGCAAAAGGACCGCGTATGGAGCCTGATTGAAAAGGGCGCGATCATCTACGTCTGCGGTGACGGTGGAAAGATGGAGCCGGACGTGAAAGCCGCGCTGGTTGCGATCTATCGCGAGCGCGCCGACGCAGACGCGGAAGCGGGCCAGCGCTGGATCGACGATCTCGGCGCCAAGAACCGTTACGTGCTCGATGTCTGGGCGGGCGGCTAGATCTCGTCGTTTCAATGAACTTGACCGTCGTCCCGCCAAACCCGGGACGACGCGGTTGTTTTCCCTCTGCTACCTCGGCGGCAATCGTTCGAAGGCCGGCATGCCGTCAGGGATGTGGTGATAGGCCTGCTTATCCACGGTGTAGATCGCGATTTTCGGGCTACCGAACAGGGTGGGATCGTCGAACGTGCCGACCTTCAGCACCACGCCGGGAGCGGTGGGCGGCAGCGTTGCGATATGCGTGCCGCATTCGGCACAGAATTCCCGCGTTACCGCGCCATCGAGATCGCTGCGGATGAATTTCTTCGGCGCGCCCTTGGTGTAACTAAAGCCCTTGTGGGGCATCAGCACGAACATGTTGGGCAAGCCGCCGCTGAAATATTGGCATTCGCGGCAATGGCATTGCGCCTTTAGCATCGGGTCGCCCTCGGCTTTGAAGCGCAGCTGGCCGCAATAGCACCCACCTTCCAGTTTCATCTCTCCCTCCCTTGGTTGTTGTCGTTGTTGTTCTGCTCGCGCTAATGCGGCGCCTTGGCACCCGCCGCATGGGCGTGCTTGTCGATCGCGTCGATGATCTGCGGCCACATCGGGATCGGCAGCGCGTGTCCCATGCCTTCGATCATCAGCAGCTTCGCGCCGGGAATTGAGGCCGCGGTATCCTTGCCGCCTTCGGGACGCACCAAGGGATCGACGGTGCCGTGAATGACAAGCGTCGGTGCCTTGACCGATGCCAGCCGCTGCTTGCGGTTGCCTGAGGCAAGGATCGCACGCAGCTGCCGTCCGACGCCGGCCGGGTTCAGGCCGCGCGCGAAGGTGCGCTCGGCGCGCGCCCGATCGAGCGCCTCGTCTTCCGGAAAGCTGCCGACGCGCAGCACTTTCCAGGTATGCGCGAAGCGCGCAAAATATTCTTCCTTGCTGGCCGGCGGCGGCGCCATCAGCACCGCGGTGGCCTCCTGGCTCGGCGGCGGAATTTTAGGATTGCCCGTCGTCGACATAATCGAGGTCAGCGAGCGCACCCGTTCCGGAAACGAGATCGCGGTTTCCTGGGCGATCATGCCGCCCATCGAGGCGCCGACCAGGTGCGCCGATTTGATGCCGAGCGTGTCCATCAGCCCGATCGTGTCCTTGGCCATGTCGGACAGCCGGTAGGGCGCCGCGACCGGGATCTTCAGGAAGCGCAGCTTGAGCAGTTCGACCGCCGTCAGGCGCTTGCCGCCGGTGAACTTGCTGGACTTGCCGATGTCGCGATTGTCGAAACGGATGACCCGAAATCCGCGCGCGGCAAGCTGCCGGCAGAAATCGTCGTCCCAGTGAATCATCTGGGCGCCGAGCCCCATGATCAGCAGCATCGGCTCGGCGTTGGCGTCACCGAAGATTTCGTAACAAAGCTCGATGCCGTTGGCGCGGGCGATCTGCGGTGGCTGATGGGCGAGTGGGTTCACGGCGGCTATCCCTTCCTCGATGGTATGCAAAGGAAAATCTATGGCACGGTTTCCCGCACCGCAGAAGGCCTCCGGGCGCCGCCGGCCGGGACGCGCTGTTGACCCGCTCGCCGCAACGGTGTCGTATAGCGGAAAACGGCAGAGGCAAAAGCCTCGCACACATGGCGGGAGGACGCCGATGGCCGACAAGAGCAACGATCCGGTTGCGATCTGGCAGACCATGGTCGGGGAGATGGAGAAGGGATTCAACGCCTTCGCTAACCAGGCGATGGCGTCGCCCGAATTCAGCAAGGTCGTCAATCAGGTCGGCGGCGTCACGGCGGGCGCGCAGAAGCAGCTCGGCGATCTCATGGAGAAATATCTCGCCAGCATGAACCTGCCGAGCCGTGCGCAGATGGTCGGCATGGCCGAGCGGCTGCAGTCGATCGAAGGGCAGTTGAACGAGATCAAGGCGACGCTGCATCAGATGCAGACGAGTTCCGGCGCGCCGCAAGGCGGATCTGCCGGCGCCGCCAGGCCGTCGCGCACCCGAAAACCGCCATCATCGGGCGGAGAGCAAAAATGAACGCCGCCGCGGGGCTCGATCTGGCGTCGATCCCGGACCGGATCCAGGCCGAGGTTCAGCGCGCGATCCAGCGCAGCATCAAGGGCGTGGAATATATCGCCTCGTCCGGCCCGTCGCTGGGCTCGACGCCGAAGGACATCCTGCATGTCCGAGGCACCATGAATCTCTATCATTACCGGTCGATGTCGGACGAAATCTATCGGGTGCCGATCCTGATCGTGATGGCGACCACCAACCGCGGCTATATCCTCGACATGGTGCCGGGGCAGAGCTTCATCGAATTTCTCTTAAAGCGCGGCTACGACGTCTACATGCTGGACTGGACCGCGCCGAAGCCGGAAGAGAAGTCGCTGCGGATGGAGGATTACGTCCTCGATTTCATTCCCGATTGCGTACGCCGCGTGCAACGCGACAGCGGCGAGACCGACGTCACGGTGATCGGCTATTGCTTCGGTGGCGTGCTGTCGCTGCTCTACGGCTCGATCTTCAGCGACGGGCCGATGAAGAACCTGATCTGTTTCACGACGCCGGTCGATTTCCGCGAAATGAAGCTGTTCCAGAATTTCTCGGACCGGCGCTATTTCGACGTCGACCGGCTGGTCGACAGCGTCGGCAACGTGCCGCCGGAAATGATCCTGTCCTCGTTCGAGATGTTGCGGCCGGCATCGCGCGCCGCCAGCCAGGTGCAATTGTGGGAAAACATCTGGAACGATGAATACGTCAAGTCGTACCGGATGTTTGATCGTTGGGCGACCGACACGCTGCCGCTGGCGGGCGAGTATTTCCGCACTATCACCAAGGACCTGATGTGGGACAACAAGCTGTTCAACGATACCATGTCGGTCGGCGGGCGCGCGGTGGATATATCAAAGATCAAAGTGCCGTTCCTGCATGCGGTGGCCGAGCACGATCACATCGTTCCCTATGAGGCGGCCAAGCCGCTGATTTCGAAGATCGGCTCGACCGACAAGGAAGAGGTGATGCTGAAAGGCGGGCATGTCAGTCTTGTCGCCGGCGCCAACGCGATCAAGCGGCTGTGGCCGAAACTGGACTCCTGGCTAGGTGGAAGGTCGATATGAGCGAAACGCGTTCGTACCCGCGACACGTCAAGACCGATGCCGGCGCTATCGAATTTCGCATGATGTCGAAGGCGGACGAAGCCGCGGTGCTCGACTTCGCGCGAAAACTCCCGACCCATGATCTCTTGTTCCTGCCGCGCAACATCAGCCAGCCCAAGGTGCTGTCGGCATGGATTAACGAGATTGAGCGTGGCGGGATCGTCAGCCTGCTCGCGGTGAGCGCTGGGCAAGGTGGTCGGCTGCGGCACGGTGGTGCGCGATCTGCATTCGTGGTCGCCGCATGTCGGCGAGATCCGGATGGTGGTGTCGCCGGACGTCCGCGGCCAGGGGGTCGGACGGGCGCTGTCGCAGGAGACCTTCGCGCTGGCGTTGGGCGCGGGCCTTGAAAAGCTGTCGGTGCAGATGACGGTCGACCAGCAGGCGGCGATCGCGCTGTTCGAAAGCCTCGGCTTCAAGGCCGAGGCGTTGCTGCGCGACCATGTCCGCGACGTCGACGGCGGGAAACACGATATCGTCGTGCTCGGGCATAACGTGGCGCAGGTCAGGGCCCAAATGGAAGCCTATGGGCTTCCCGGCGCCTTCCAGTAGGCCCGGGAGGGTCGCGTCTGCCGCTTTCTCGGGCAGATGGCGTCAAAATACCGTCAATCACGGTTTGTGATATCGCGGTGCAACATTAATGTTGCGTCGCACCATTAACTATGACACAACGATCTCGCCCCGGGCCAAACCGGACGGGGTGAGCCCATAGCTCAAACCTGAGGATGGAGAGACCCCAATGACCACCGAGACCAATTCCGTGCTGAATAGCTTCAAGGATGCCTTTGCGCCCGTCACCGACGCGTTCAAGAACCTTGAGGTTCCCGAAGTTGCACGCGAGTTCGTGAAGAAGACTGCCAACACTGCCAAAGAGCGCGCTGCCGACCTTCATGCCGGTTCGGAGAAGGTGACGGCTGTGATCGAGACCGCGGTTACCGGTTCGGTCAGCGAAGCCGCCAAGATCAGCCGCACGATCCAGCAGGCGATCTACCAGGATGCCGAGGCGTTCTTCGCAGGCATCGACAAGCTGGCTTCTGCCAAGTCGCTCAACGAAGCGGTTCAGATCCAGTCCGATATGGTCCGTGCGCGCGGCGAAGTGCTGATGTCGCGGGCCAAGTCCACCACCGAATATCTCGGCAAGATCGTCGCCGACGGTGCCAAGACCGCCCAGGACAACTTCTCCAAGGTCTACACCAAGACCGCCTGAGCGATATCGGACAAACTGTATTTCGAAGGCTCGCTTAGGCGGGCCTTTCTTTTTGTCGCGCGCAGTGGATCCCTCATGGTGAGGAGGCGCTCTCCTGGCAGCGCACTTGCGCTGTCCAGTGCGCCGTCTCGAACCAGAAGGCGCTCTTGCGCCGTCTCGAACCATGAGGCCTCATCCTTCGAGACGCGGCGCAGACGCCGCTCCTCAGGATGAGGGTACCTCCTTGGAGAGATCCCATGAGCACCACCGGCACCTTCTCGTTCGACGCTCCCGGCGACGCCGCGCGCGCGGCCGAGTTGCGGCGCGTCAAGGCGCTGGCGACGCTGGTGCTGGCGGCTACGCTGGCCCTGTTCGTGCTGGCGAAGACGCTATTGCCGCTGCATCCGATGTTCGGGTTCGTCGCGGCATTCGCCGAAGCCGCCACCATCGGCGGCCTCGCCGACTGGTACGCCGTGGTGGCGCTGTTTCGAAGGCCTCTGGGACTGCCGATCCCGCACACCGCGATCATCCAGAGCAATCAGCATCGCATTGCCGACAAGCTCGGCGAATTCATCGAGGTGCATTTTCTCGAAGCAGCACCGGTCGAAGCCAAGCTGCGCCAGATCGACTTCGGCTCCTTCATCGCCGACTGGTTGCGCGACCGTAAGCGCAGCACCGATCTCGCCCGCTTCATGCTTCGGCTATTGCCCGAGGCGGTCGCGGCGACGGAAACCTCAGGGCTGAGAACCTACATCACCCGGAGGATCACCGCGCAATTGCAGTCGATCGATCTTGCGCCGCTCGCCGCGGGCACGCTGCGCGCCTTCGTGGCCGAGGGGCGGCATCAGGGATTGCTCGACGATATCCTGCGCGCGGTGCATCAATCGCTGACTCAGCCGGAAACCATGGCGCTGATCCGCGAGAAAATCCGCGCTGAATTGCCGACGCTGCTCAAGCTCTATCGCGCCGACAAGTTTCTGGTGAACAAGATCGTGGCGTCCGCGACGTCGTTCTTCGAAGAAGTTAGCGCCGATCCCAAGCATCCGTTCCGCGGCGAGTTCGACCGCATGGTGCTGTCGTTCGTGGACCGGCTCGGCAGCGACCGCAGCTATGCCGATCGCATCGACGGATTGAAGCGCGATCTGCTCGCGCGTCCCGAACTCGGCGATCTCGCGCGAAATATCTGGTCGAACGCTCGCGCCTTCATCGAGCGCAGCGCTGCCGGCGAGAGCCAGGTTCTGCAGCAACACTTGGCGCGGATGTTCATGGAAGCCGGTGAGGCGCTCGCAGGGGATTCCGAATTGCGGGCCGAAATCAACCAGGGCTTCGTCGCGGTATTCAAGAGCTTCATCGCCGACCAGAAGAGCGGCGTCTCGGGTTTCATCTCCGACCAGGTCAAGGCCTGGGACATGGGGCAACTGATCTCGCTGATCGAGATCAACATCGGCAAGGACCTGCAATACATCCGCTTCAACGGCTCGCTGATCGGCGGGCTGGCCGGCCTGGCGCTTTACAGCATCGAATTCCTGCTTCGGCTGCTGTGACTAATTAATCACGGCAACGCATTTAATTCCGGCGATCCCCACCGCATCAAGGCGGCCTGCTTGCAACGCCGAAAACGGTTCCTTAGCTTTCCAAGGTAGGTTGTTATTGTTGCGTTGCGGAACGATTTTCCGAAGTGAGCGTCTTTACAAGATCCATTGGCTGGCTGCCGAGACGTAAGGGGCCGGACCAGAACAGGAGCTAAGATGTCCGTCGCTGCGCAGCTTCGCCCGCCGTCCAAAACCCTGATGTTTCTGGAGGGGCGGGCCATTCACGAACTGGGCGCGTTTCTTGGCGCCCTGCCACTGCTCAGCCTCGCGCCGAATGGCGACGGCCATCCGGTGCTGGTCTTGCCCGGGCTGGTCGCCTCTGACGCCTCGACGCGCCCGCTGCGCAGTTTTCTGAAAAGCCGCGGCTATGCCGTCAGCGGCTGGCGCCAGGGCCGCAATCTCGGCTTACGCGACGGCGTGCAGCACGCGATGGTTGATCTGGTGCGGGAACTCAGCGACGCCCATGGCCGCAAGGTCAGTCTGGTCGGCTGGAGCCTTGGCGGGATCTACGCGCGCCAACTTGCCAAGATGATGCCGGATCGTGTGCGCTCGGTGATCACGCTTGGCAGCCCGTTCGCGGGCAGTCCGAAGGCGACCAATGCCTGGCGCGTCTATGAGATGGCAAGCGGCCGCCGCGCCGACGAAGAGGATCGGCGGTTCGGCGGGTCGTTGTCGGAAACGCCGCCGGTCCCGACCACCGCGATCTTCAGCCGCACCGACGGCATCTGTGCCTGGCAGGGCTGCATGGAAACGCCGTCCAGCCGCTCGGAGAATATCGAGGTCGAAAGCAGCCATTGCGGCATGGGCCACCATCCCGCCGTGGTCTATGCGGTGGCCGATCGCCTGGCGCAGCCGGAAGGCCGGTGGGCGCCGTTCGATCGCAGCGGCTGGCGCAGCCTCGTCTATCCCGATCCGACAAGATAGAACGCTCCGCCTCGAACCGTGATTTAGTGTTCTGTGGACCATGGTTCGAGACACGTGCTTCGCACGCTCCTCACCATGAGGTCTCTATCCCGAGGAGGCGCCACCGGGTCCGCGCAAAGCGCGTCCCGATGATAAACTCCGCGCCGTCTCGAAGGATGAAGCGGCTGCGGTTTGATACCGACGTTGTCGTGAATCGGTAAAACACGCTATGCGTTGCGGATGGCGCATCCGCTTGCCCGCATCATCGACCAGCTCAAGCGCGAACCCTCGCGCACCGGCTCGATCGTCATCACGGTGTTCGGCGACGCGATCGTGCCGCGCGGCGGCTCGGTCTGGCTCGGCACGCTGCTTAAGTTTTTTGAGACGATCGACATCGACAGCGGCGTGGTGCGCACCGCGATGTCGCGGCTTGCGGCCGACGGCTGGCTCGAACGCAGCAAGGTCGGCCGCAACAGTTACTACCGGCTGGTCAGGAAGGGGCGGCAAACCTTCGACGCCGCGACCCGGCATATCTACGATCCGCCGCCGTCCGACTGGACCGGACGCTTTGAACTGCTGCTGATCGGAAACGCGGAAGATCGCGACGCCTCGCGCGAGGCGCTCAGGAATGCGGGCTTCGGCAGCCCGCTGCCGGGCGTATGGGTCGCGCCGTCGGGCGTTCCGGTCCCGGAAGAAGCGGCGGCCGCGATCCGCCTGGAAGTATCGGCCGAAGACGACAGTGGACGACGGTTGCTGCGTCAAAGCTGGCCACTCGATCGCACCGCGGATGCCTATCTGAAGTTCATGAAAACCTTTGAACCGCTACGCGGCTGGATCGGCCGTGGCGAAACCTTGGCGGATGCCGACGCCTTCACGGCGAGGATTCTGCTGATCCACCACTATCGTCGCGTCGTGCTGCGCGACCCGCTGCTACCGGTGGCGCTGCTGCCGTCGGATTGGCCGGGCCGGGCGGCGCGCGCGCTCTGCGGCGAGATTTATCGCGGGCTGCTCCCGGCGTCCGAACAATGGCTCGACCGTAACGCCAGCAACGAAAAGGGGCCATTGCCTACGGCCGGCCCGGAACTCGCGCGGAGGTTCGGCGATACCTGATTATGTTACAGAATTAACTTGCATTGTTACAATTGTGATATATGTTTTTGCCAACAAGTCTAGGGAGGACGGCCCGGGTGTACACCCAAGCGCTCAACACGCTGGACGTCGAGGACCGCAGCATCGAGGATGTTGGCCGCGCTGCTGCGTTTCAGGCCCGCATCGATGCCGACGATCGCATCGAGCCGAACGACTGGATGCCCGCGGCCTACCGCAAGACGCTGACGCGGCAGATTTCCCAGCACGCGCACTCCGAGATCGTCGGCATGCTGCCGGAGGGCAACTGGATCACGCGCGCGCCGTCGTTGCGCCGCAAGGCCGCGCTGCTTGCCAAAGTGCAGGACGAATGCGGCCACGGGCTTTATCTGTACGCCGCGGCCGAGACGCTCGGCGCCTCGCGTGAGGAACTGGTCGATCTGATGCTGGCGGGGAAAGCCAAGTATTCGTCGATCTTCAATTATCCGACGCTGACCTGGGCGGACATCGGCGCGATCGGCTGGCTGGTCGACGGCGCCGCGATCATGAACCAGATTCCGCTGTGCCGCTGCTCCTACGGTCCCTATGCCCGCGCGATGATCCGCGTCTGCAAGGAGGAATCCTTTCACCAGCGCCAGGGCTTCGAGATCATGCTGACGCTGTCGCGCGGCACTGAGGACCAGAAGGCGATGGCGCAGAGCGCGCTCGATCGCTGGTGGTGGCCGGTGCTGATGATGTTCGGGCCGCCCGACAAAGCGAGCCAGCACAGCGACACCTCGACCAGATGGAAGATCAAGCGCTTCTCGAACGACGAGCTGCGGCAGAAATTCGTCGATGCCACGGTGCCGCAGGCGCAGTTCCTCGGCCTGACAATTCCCGATCCCGGCATGAAGCAGAACAAAGCGGGCAATTGGGAATACAGCGCGATCGACTGGGTCGAATTCAACCAGGTGCTAGCCGGCAACGGTCCGTGCAACCGCGAGCGGCTGGCGGCGCGGCGCAAGGCGCATGACGAGGGCGCGTGGGTGCGCGAGGCCGCCGCGGCCTATGCCGAGAAGCGCCGTCAGCGGTCAAGCTTGCAGGCTGCTGAGTAGGGAGGTCGTGATGGTCACGCCGAACACGCCGTTATGGGAAGTCTTCATTCGCAGCCGCAACGGCCTTGCCCACAAGCACGTCGGCTCGCTGCACGCGACCGACGCCACGCTGGCGCTGCAGGCTGCGCGCGACATCTACACCCGCCGCGGCGAGGGATTGTCGATCTGGGTGGTGCCGTCGAATGCGATCACCGCCTCCGACCCATCCGAGAAAGGCATGATGTTCGAGCCGGCGGAATCCAAGATCTACCGCCACCCGACGTTTTACGACGTGCCGGATGAAGTCGGGCATATGTGATTTTTTCCGTCCCAACCTCATCCTGAGGAGCTTGCGCAGCAAGCGTCTCGAAGGATGAGGCAACGCAGGGTCTCGCGGCCATCCTTCGAGACGCGCGCAAGGGGCGCGCTCCTCAGGATGAGGCGGAGCAACTGGAAACATGGCTACAGCCTCGATCCAAATCACCGAGACCCCGCTGGTGCTGTACACGCTGCGCCGGGCCGACGACGCGCTGATCCTGGGGCATCGGCTGTCGGAATGGTGCGGCCACGCGCCGGCCCTGGAAGAGGACATGGCGCTGGCCAATATGGGCCTCGATCTGCTCGGTCAGGCGCGCGAACTCTTTGGCTATGCCGCGGAGGTCGAGGGCAGGGGCAATGACGAAGACAAGTTCGCTTATCTCCGTGACGTCAGGCAGTACCGCAACCTGCTGCTGGTGGAGCAGCCGAACGGCGATTTCGCGCGCACCATGGTGCGGCAGTTTTTCTATGCGGCATTTGCCGATCTTTACTGGCGCGCCATGACGAGTTCGACGGATGCCACGCTGGCCGCGATCGCGGCCAAATCCGAAAAGGAAAGCGCCTATCACTTAAGGCATTCGTCGGAATGGATGGTCCGGCTCGGCGACGGCACCGACGAAAGCCATCGCCGCGCGCAGACGGCGATCGACGATCTCTGGGCCTATACCGGCGAGATGTTTGCCGTCGACGACAGCGAGCGCGGCCTGATCGATCGCGGCACCGCCGTCGATCCCGCGACCTTGCGCCCGCAATGGCTCAGGACGGTCTCCGACGTGGTCAGCGAGGCAACGCTGGCGCTGCCCAAAACCGACTGGATGCAGCAGGGCGGCCGCGATGGCCGGCACAGCGAGCATCTCGGCCATTTGCTCAGCGAGTTGCAATCCATGCAGCGGACCTTTCCGGGCGCGACATGGTGACGTCAGTGCATGCCGACGGCGACCTGCGGCAGCGCGCGTGGACGGCTGCCGCCGGTGTGGTCGATCCCGAGATACCCGTGCTGACCATCGCCGATCTCGGCGTATTGCGAGACGTCGCGGTGACGGACGGCCATGTCGAGGTCGCGATCACGCCGACCTATTCCGGCTGCCCCGCGATGAACATGATCGCGCTTGAAATCGAACTGGCGCTGGCGCGTGAAGGGATTCACGACGCGAAAATTCGCACCGTGCTGTCGCCGGCCTGGACCACCGACTGGATGAGCGACGACGGCCGCCGCAAGTTGCGCGAATACGGTATCGCGCCGCCGCAGGCCGGTAGCGGCCGGCGCGCGCTGTTCGGCGAGCAGCAGGTGGCGTGCCCGCAATGCGGCTCGGGAGATACCGAGGTGCTGTCTGAATTCGGCTCGACCTCCTGCAAGGCGCTGTGGCGCTGCAAGAGCTGCCGCGAGCCATTCGACTATTTCAAGTGTCACTGAAGATGTCTGCATCGACGCCTCGTTTCCATCGGCTGGCCGTCAACGATCTGCGCCGTGAGGCGCCGGATGCGGTGTCGCTGACGTTTGCGATCCCCGATGAGCTGGCGGACGCCTACCGCTTTGCGCCGGGACAATACCTGACCCTGCGCACGACGATGGACGGGGAAGAAGTCCGCCGCTCCTATTCGATCTGCTCCGGTCCCGACGACGGCGAGTTACGCATCGCGGTCAAGAAGGTCGATGGCGGCGCGTTCTCGAGTTGGGCCGCCGCCGAGCTGAAAGCCGGCGACGAACTTGACGTGATGACGCCGACCGGCCGCTTCGGCGTCGCGCATGCGCCCGATCAAGCGCGGGTCTATGTCGGTTTCGCCGCGGGCTCCGGCATCACGCCGATCCTGTCGATTGCGAGGGGCGTGCTGGCGCGCGAGCCCGGCAGCCGGTTTTTCCTGTTCTACGGCAATCGCTCGACCGGCGGCATGCTGTTTCGGGAGGCGCTCGAGGAACTCAAGGACCGCTTCATGCAGCGGCTCTCGATCTTTCACGTCATCTCGGGTGAGGAGCAGGATATCCCGATCCTGCACGGAAGGCTCGACGGTGAGAAGGTGAGGGTGCTGCTGCGCTCGTTGGTTCCCGCAGCCAGCGTCGATCATGTCTTGATCTGTGGCCCCACGGGCATGAGCGAGGACATCGAGGCGACCTGCCGGGATATCGGCATCGCCGCCGACCGGATTCATGTCGAGCGCTTCGTGTCCGAGTTCGGCGGCAAGCCGCGTCCGAAAGCCGTGGTCGCGGCGACGGCGCCGCCAAAGGCGATGGCCTCGCTGATCATCGACGGCAAACGCCGCGAGGTTCCGGTCGCGGAGGGCGAATCCATCCTCGACGCGGCGTTGCGCGCCGGCATGGATTTGCCGTTCGCCTGCAAGGGTGGCATGTGCTCGACCTGCCGCGCCAATCTTGTCGAGGGCGATGCGCGAATGGACGTGAATTATTCGCTGGAGCCGTGGGAGCTCAAGGCGGGATTTATCCTGACCTGCCAGGCGCGGCCGGTGTCGGACCGGGTGGTGGTGGATTATGATCATGTGTAGCTGACGTCGTCGTTTCGGAGGCAGCGGATCCGGTCATTCGCCGCGTCTCGAAGGATGCGAGCTCGTGCATCCTCATGGTTCGAGACGGCGCAACGGTGCCATCCTCGCCATGACGCGATGTAATCTACCCCTTCGGCCGCTTATCGAACACGCGTTTCGCTTTTCCGAGCGAGCGCTCCAGCGTCTCGGGCGCGACCGCCCTGACGCGGGCGCTGATGCCGATGGTGTTCTTGATGTAGGTGCTGACCCGCTCGCTGTGATCGAGCAGCCCGCTGCCGTCCCAGCGCTCGGGGCGGGCTTCCGCCAGTACCGTCATCTCGTCCAGCCGCCCTTCGCGCGTCAACTCGATGATGAAGTGGCCGCCGCACCAGTCGGTGGCGAGCAGCACTTCCTCGATCTGGGTCGGGAAAACATTGACGCCGCGCAGGATGATCATGTCGTCGGAACGTCCGGTGACCTTCTCCATGCGACGCATGCCCGGCCGCGCGGTGCCCGGCAACAGCCGCGTCAGGTCGCGGGTGCGATAGCGGACGATCGGAAACGCTTCCTTGGTCAGCGAGGTGAAGACCAGTTCGCCCTTTTGACCCTCCGGCAACACCGCGCCGGTTTCGGGATCGATCACCTCTGGATAGAAATGGTCTTCCCAGATGTGCAGGCCGTCCTTGGTCTCCACGCATTCCTGCGCCACGCCGGGGCCGATCACTTCGGACAGCCCGTAGATATCGGTGGCGTCCATGCCGAACGCCGCCTCGATCTCGCTACGCATCGCGTTGGTCCAGGGCTCGGCGCCGAAGATGCCGAATTTTAACGACGACTGGCGCGGGTCCAGTCCCTGTTTCCGGAACTCGTCGAGGATCGCCAGCATGTAGCTCGGCGTCACCGTGATGATGTCGGGCTTGAAATCGTTGATCAGTTGCACCTGCCGTTCGGTCATGCCGCCGGAAACCGGCACCACCGTGCAGCCCAGCCGCTCTGCACCGTAATGCGCCCCGAGGCCGCCGGTGAACAGGCCATAGCCGTAGGCGTTGTGCATGATCATGCCGCTGCGGCCGCCGGCGGCGCGGATCGAGCGCGCCATCACCTCCGACCACATATCGATATCGGACCTTGTATAGCCGGCCACGATCGGCTTGCCGGTGGTGCCGGACGAGGCGTGGACACGCACCAGCTTCTCGCGCGGCACCGCGAACATGCCGAACGGGTAATTGTCACGCAGGTCGGTCTTGACCGTGAACGGAAACTTGGCGAGATCGGCAAGTTCTTTAAAGTCGGAAGGGTGCACGCCGGCGCTGTCGAAGGCTCGCCGATAATGCGCGACGTGGTCGTAGGCATGCGCCAGCGACCAGCCGAGACGCCTGGTCTGCAACGCCGTCATCGCATCGCGCGACGTGCGCTCGGCGTCGTCGAGCTCGGGGCGGTAGCTGCTTCCCCCCGATTTAAGGTTCGTCAAAGCCATCGCGCGTTTCCCTGTCGTGTATTTTTATTTGATATCGTTCTCTGCCGGCAGCCATGTGCCGCCGATGCTGCGGGAATGGCCGCGAAACTCGGCGATCGCCACGTCATCGACGGTAACCTGCACGTCGTAAATTCCGGAGCGGCCGCTGCGCGAGATCTCCCGCGCGGTGGCCACCAGCCGGTCGCCGAGCTTGCCCGGCCGGATGAAACTGATATTGCCCTGCGCCGCGACCACGCGTTCGTTGTGGGTGTTGCAGGCAAAGGCGAAAGCCGAGTCCGCCAGCGTGAAGATGAAACCGCCATGGGCGATCCGCTGGCCGTTGACCATGGACGGCCCGACCGTCATCGTCAGCGTCGCCTGGCCTGGCCCGATCTGGAGGATTTCCATGCCGAGGCCCTTGCTGGCATCGTCTTCCTTCCACATCGCCTCGGCGCAGGCGCGGGCGAGATCGTCCGGCGACAGCGTGGCCTTGACGTTCACAGCGGTATCCCCGCGTGTCGCGATCGGTACAAGGCGTTCTCCCAAAGCCGCCTGATTTCAAGCGGCCGTCTGATTTTAAGCTGCGGGCTTGTTGGAACAAGCCTCTTGAATTGAGCTATCAGTCGGTTAGTCATGAGACGAAGCGACCATGGTGTCAACGATCCCAGCGGGCGTCAAATCGCATTCGATAAAGTCTGGAGCGTCCATGACGTCGGCCCCCAAAACATCCGGCAGTGCGGCTGCAACCGTCGAGGCGCGCTGCGTGCGGCTGCTGGCGAAGGCCGACGATCCGGCCTCGCTCGCACCTGTCATCGAGAAACGGGCACTGTCGCGGGGCGCCAACGAGGTGCTGATCGAGGTCAGGGCGGCGGCGGTGAATCCGTCCGATGTGAAGGCGGCCACCGGCCTGATGCCCTATGCGGTGTTTCCGCGCACCTCGGGCCGCGACTACGCCGGTGTCGTGATCGACGGCCCGGCCGGCTGGATCGGGCGCGAGGTGTTCGGCTCGTCGGGCGACCTCGGGATCCGGCGCGACGGCACCCACGCGACGCATCTTGCCGTTGAAGCCGATGCGGTGGTGGAGAAGCCGAACAACCTGTCATGGGAAGAGGCCGCCGGCATCGGCGTTCCCTTCGTCACCGCGATGGAAGGGCTTCGCCGGGCCGGGATGCCCGGGAAAAACGACACCGTGCTGGTGATGGGCGTCAACGGCAAGGTCGGCCAGGCCGCGGTGCAAATCGCGACATGGCACGGTGCGCGCGTGATCGGCGTGGTGCGAAAGCGCGAGCCCTATGAAGGGCACGCCAACTCAAACGTCGAGGTGATCGACGCCTCGGCGACCGACGTCGCCACGCGCGTTCGCGAACTGACGGACGGCCGGGGCGCCGACATCGTTTTCAACACCGTCGGCGATCCCTATTTTCAGGCCGCGCATCAATCGCTGGCTTTGCGGGGACGCCAGATCCTGATCGCGACCATCGAGCGGGTGGTGCCGTTCAACATCCTGGAGTTCTACCGTGGCCAGCATACTTACGTCGGCATCGATACGCTGGGGTTGTCGTCGGTAGCGACCGGCGCGGTGCTGCGCGAACTTGGTTCCGGCTTTGCCGGCGGGCAGCTCAAGCCGTTCCCGATCAAGGCTGGCGCAATTCATCCGCTGCAAGACGCCAAGGCGGCCTTGCTTGCCGTCGCGGGCTCGTCGCGGGATCGCGTCATCCTGCGGCCGGCGTCGCAATGACGTGTTCGAGGAATGGTTTGCAGGCCGGGTTTCGTGGCCTTATCTAGAGGCAGCTTTCGGTCCATGACAGGCGGGGAATAAAGCCAGTGCCTTCCGGTGCCAATATCGTTGTCCTTGGCGGGCTCGTGATCGGCCTGATCTACGGTGCCGTCGGGTTGCTCAGCGGGTTTTGCCTGGTGAGCGGCTTGCGTGGATGGTGGGCGCAGGGCGACGGTCGGTTGATCCGCACCTTTGCGCTGGCGCTGGGCGTGGCGATTGTCGCGAGCCAGCTACTCGCGGGCGCCGGCGTCGTCGATCTCGGCAAATCGATTTATCTGCAGCCAACGTTTTCGGCGCCGCTGATGTTCTTTGGCGGGTTGCTGTTCGGCTACGGCATGGTGCTGTCGAACGGCTGTGGGGCACGGGCGCTGGTGCTGCTCGGACGCGGCAATTTGCGCTCGCTCGTCGTGGTGATCGTGCTCGGTATCGCCGCGGAGATGACGCTGAAAGGCCTGATCGCACCGGGGCGTATCGCATTACTGCAGTGGTCGCAGATGACGGCGAGCGTGACGTCGCTGCCGGCACTGCTGTCCAAACTTGGCATCAGCGAGGTTCTTGGGCGGACGCTGGCGGCGCCGATCGTAGGCGCAGCCTTGATTATTTTCGCCTTTGCCCACGCGCCATTTCAGCGCGCCTGGGGGCAGATCGCGGCGGGCTTCATCGTCGGCCTGCTGATCGCCGCCGGCTGGTATGTAACCGGTCATCTCGGCGCCGACGACTTCAATCCGGTGCCGGTCACCTCGCTCACCTTTGTCGCGCCGATCGCCGATACCCTGCAATACATGATGCTGTCGACGGGACTGACATTGAATTTCGGCATCGTGACAGTTATCGGCGTCTTCGCCGGAAGCCTGGTGACGGCGCTGGCAACGCAGCGCTTCCACTGGGAAGGCTTTACCTCGCCGCGTCACATGCTGCGCTCGATCAGCGGCGCGGTGCTGATGGGCGCGGGCGGCGCGATGGCGTTGGGCTGCTCGATCGGGCAGGGCCTGACCGGCTTGTCGACACTGGCGCTGTCGTCGTTCGTTGCCGTCGCCGGGATCCTGGCGGGCTCGGCCGCCGGTCTGCGCGGCGCGCTTCGCGTTCAGCCGCTGGCCTCGGCCTAATGCCCCGTCAATCCGCCGGACGCGTCACGATGTGAATCTCCGAGGTCAGGGTGCGGTGCACCGGGCACTTGTCGGCGATTTCCATCAGCTTCTGGCGCTGCTCGGCGTCAAGCGCGCCTTCCATGGCGATGACCCGCTCGATCTGGTCGAGCATCCCGGCCTTGGTTTCGCACTCGGCGCAATCTTGCGCATATATCTTGCTGTGGTTCAGCGTCACCGTCACGCGCTCAAGCGGCAGCGATTTGCGTTCGGCATACAATCGCATCGTCATCGACGTGCAGGCGCCGAGACCGGCGAGCACAAAATCATAGGGTCCGGGTCCGGTGTCCTCGCCGCCGGCCGCGACCGGCTCGTCGGCCAGCATGCGGTGCGGCCCGACGGAAATCATCTGCTGGAATTTGCTGCTGCGGGTTTCTCGGACCACGACACTCCGGGGCGTGTTGCCGGGATCGGCGTCCTGCTGTGACACGACGGGATCGAGATAGCGCATGGCCCAGGCGGCGATGACGTCGGCGACATAGATGCCATCGGCTTTGCGGGTCAAGAGATGATCGGCGTCCGCCAGCGAAACGAAGCTCTTGGGATGTTTGGCGGCGACGAAGATCCGGGTCGCGTTGTCGACGCTGACGGTGTCGTCGGCCGGCGCGTGCATGACCAGCAGCGCCTTGTGCAGGTCCTTCACCTGCATCATCAGGTTGTGCTCGGCGATGTCGTCGAGGAATTCGCGCTTGATGTGAAACGGACGGCCTGCGAGCGAGACTTCCACCTCTCCATGGTTGCGGATGTCGTCGACGCGATCGGCGAACAGGCCGGTGACATGCGCGGGGTCGGACGGCGCGGCAATGGTGACGACAGCCTTTGCGTCTGGGATTTGGGCCGCCGCGGCCAGAATGGCGGCTCCGCCGAGACTGTGCCCGATCAGGATCGCCGGCGCCTTGCGGGTCTGGCGCAGATGGTTGGCGGCGAGCACGAGATCGGCGACATTCGACGAGAAGGTCGAATTGGCGAAATCGCCTTCGCTGGAGCCGAGGCCGGTGAAGTCGAACCGGAGCACGGCGATCCCCTTGGCCGCCAGCGCGACCGCGATGCGCCGCGCCGCCAGCACGTCCTTGCCGCAGGTGAAGCAGTGGGCGAACAACGCATAGGCAACTGGTTCCCGCTCGGGCAGATCCAGGGTTGCCGCGAGATGCTGGCCTTCCGAACCCGTAAACTGAAAGCGTTCGATCGGCACGTGAGGCCTCCCTGGTGATGGTTGAGCTTGCGCTGGAAGCGGCGAAGCGGGTCAGTCAATCGTTCGAATAGCGCTGTTCCTGCCACGGGTCGCCGCGGTTATGATAGCCGCGGACCTCCCAGTAACCCGGTGCATCCTGGTCGAGGAATTCGATACGCTGCAGCCACTTGGCGCTTTTCCAGAAATAGAGATGCGGCACCACGAGTCGAACCGGGCCGCCATGTTCCTGCGTCAGCGGCGCGCCCGACCAGCTATGCGCGAGCAGGGCGCTATCGGCGGCGAAGTCTTCCAGGGTCAGGTTGGTGGTGTAGCCGTCGTGGGAATGGAGCACAACGAAGTGCGCGTCGTCGCGCGGCCGGCAGGTCAGCAGGAGATCGTGGGTCGATAATCCTTGCCAAGCATTGTCATAGCGCGACCACGTGGTCACGCAATGGATGTCGGACGTAAACCGCGTCTGCGGCTGCGAGCTGAACTGCGCCCAGTCCCAGAAAATTGGCTGCTCGACCGCGCCGTGGACATCCAGACGCCAGCGCTCGCGTGAAATCGCCGGCGTCAGGCCGAGGTCAAGGGTGGGCCAGTCCCGGGTCAAATGCTGTCCCGGCGGCAGCCGCTGCGCTTCCGGGCGGGATGTCTCTCCCGTGAGGAAGCGGCCCTCACGCGCCCAGCGCTGCTTGCTGCGTGTCAGCTTGCTGATCGGAGGCTGGTCATCTTTGTCGGTCATGGCTTGGCCGCGCTCACCTATTCACGACAAAACGACGCCGCCACCGCGTCAGCCAAAAAAATCACGCCGCGCTTCCAAGCAACATCGGCAGTTGCCTTGGACCGCGCACGGTGCCTTCGGACCAGGTGACCTGGCCGGCCGGGTCCATTCGGAATTCGGGAATCCGTTTCAGCCATTCCTCGATCGCGACCGTCATCTCCATGCGGGCGAGGTTGGAGCCGACGCAGCGGTGAATCCCGAGGCCGAACGCGGCGTGGCGGTTTTCCTTGCGGTCGATCACGACTTTGTCGGCATCGGGGAACATCGCGGGGTCGCGGTTGGCGGCGGGGAACGACAGCAACACCATGTTGCCGGACTTGATCGGGCAGCCGCTGACCACGGTTTCCTTGACGACCTCGCGGGCCATCGTCACCGGCGAGTAGGCGCGCAAAAATTCCTCGATCGCGGTTGGCATCAATTCCGGCTCGGCGATCAGGCGCGCGCGGTCGGCGGGCGTGTTCGCCAGATGCCACAGCGAAGATCCGATTGCGCTCCAGGTGGTATCGATGCCGGCGATCAGCAGCAGCCGCAACATACCCAATATCTGCATGTCGGGTAGCGGCTGGCCGTCCTTGTCCCGAGCATTCATCAGCGCCGAGATCAGATCGTTGGTTGGATGTGCCTTGCGATGCTCGACATGGCCGGCGAAATAATCGGTCATCTCATGGATCGCCCGCAACAAGATGTCATTGTCCTTAATGCCGAGTTCAAGAATCTCGTGAATCCATTTGATGAAGAGATCGCCGTCCTTCTCGGGGATGCCGAGCATGTGGGCGATCGCGCGAACCGGGACGTGACGGGTATAGCGCGCCGCGGCATCGATCTTGGTGTCCATGACGAATTCGTCGATCAGTTCGTTGCAGATCGCGCGCACCCGCGGCTCCAGCTTTTTCATCGCGTCGGGCGTGAACGGCGGCAGCAGCACCTGCTTCGCGGACTTATGTTCCGGCGGGTCGGAGGTGATCGGCGGCGCTGCTCCGGGTGTCTCTGGACGGACATCGCGCACCATGACGCGGCGTGAGGAAAAATGCTCGGTGTCGTAGGCGATTTCCTTGACTGCCTCGTAGGTGGTAGGCAGGTAGCAGCCGAGGAAACGCTTGGTGTGAACTATCGGATTCTCGGCCCGCAACTCCGCCCAGATCGGGAACGGGTTCTCGGTCCAGCGCGGGTCGGTATGATCGAAATCGTGAACCCAATCGGTGACGGGGGCGTGATCGGTCATCAAGAACCCTTCGGTTTCGGTCTATTCAAGATCGCCGGTTTGCAGTCGGATTTACCCGACGGCGAAAGCGCTATTCCTCGGTCACGTCGATGGCGATCTCCGGACAATTGGCCTGGGCGAGCCACGCCTTGTCTTCGAGCCCTTTCGGCACGGTGCCGTCGCCGATTTCGTGCGCGTTGCCGTATTCGTCGAGATTGAACAGTTCCGGCGCCAGCGATTTGCAGCGGGCGTGTCCCTGACACTTGTCCTGATCGACGTGTATCTTCAGCGTTCCGGACATTGCACCATTCCTCTGCGCGTGCTTCGCAGCCCGCGCCCATCTGCTTCGGCGGCGATTATAGCGGTGCGCGGCTCATTCGCCAGCGATCAAATGATTGCTGCCGCCCGGAACGATCTCATTGCTGCCGTCATCCCTGCGCAACGGCGCCTCGTTGTCGTTGCGCAGGATAGGCGCGTTAGCTGGCCGGCTTTGGGTCGATCGGCGTGGTGCCGCGCAGGCCCAGAACATCCTCCAGCACCTTGGCGCCGGCAAGCAGCTGCGCCTCGCCGCGCGGCGGTCCCACCAGCTGGAGCCCGACCGGCAGGCCCGACGCGGTGAACCCGCACGGCAATGACAGCGCCGGGCAGCACGCCAGCGTGATCGCATAGACGATGCCGAGCCATTCGACATAATTGTCGAATGTCTTGCCGGCGCATTCGGCGACATAGCGGTTCTCGATCGGGAACGGCGCGACGATGGTCGCCGGCGTCAGCAGCAGATCATAGGTCTTGAAAAATTCGAGCGTGCGCGCGGCCATCGCAACCCGCTGCGCTTCCGCGCGCTCGAGCTGTTCGACCGTGAGCTTGAGGCCTTCCTCGATATTCCAGATCACCTCGGGCTTGAGCTGGTCGCGCTTGGTGCGCAGCAGCGCCGCCTTGCTGATCGCGAAATCGTACGCGCGCAGCACATGGAAGCATTCATGCGCCTCGCGCAGGTCCGGGTGCGCTTCCTCGACGATGGCGCCAGCCTCGGCGAAACGCGCCGCCGCCTTCCGGGTGATGGCGGCGACCTCGGGATCGACCGGCGTGATGCCGAGATCGGGCGAATAGGCGATGCGCTTCGGCTTGTTGCCGGATCGCGCGGCCGCGAGGAAAGAGTTGGGCAGCAAGGGCAGCGATAGCGGATCGGCCGGATGCTCGCCGCTCATGGCATCGAGCAGCAGCGCCAGGTCTTCGACATTGCGCGCCATCGGTCCGTGCACACCCAGATTGCGGTCGATCTTGGCGGCGGGCGTATGCGCGACGCGGCCGATGCTGGGCCGCATGCCGACAATGCCGCAGAAGCTGGCGGGATTGCGCAGCGAGCCGCCCATGTCGGTGCCATGGGCGAGCCAGGCCATGCCGGTCGCGAGCGCCACCGCCGCGCCGCCGGAGGAGCCGGAGGCGGAGCGCGACGGGTTCCAGGGATTGCGGGTGGCGCCGAAGACTTCATTGAAGGTGTGGGCGCCGGCGCCGAATTCCGGCGTGTTCGATTTGGCGTAGATGACGCCGCCATTGTCTTCGAGACGCTCCACGGCAATGTCGGAACGTGCCGGAATCGTATCCTTGAAGATCGGCGACCCCTGCGTCGTGCGCACGCCCTCCACATTGGTCAGGTCCTTGATCGGAATCGGCAACCCCGCGAGCAGGCCGCGCTGGCCGATCGGCTTCTTCATCAGCGCCTTGGCGTGGGCGCGGGCGCGATCGAAGGCAAGTGTCGGCAGCGCATTCACCTTGCCGTCGACTTCGGCAATCCGCCGCTCCAGCACGTCGAGCAGATCGAGTGGCGTGACTTCGCCGGAATTCAACTTGTCGACGACGGCACAGGCCGTTTCCCGAACCAGCCCTTGATGATCGACCACTCGCATCTCTCCTGTTCGTTGCGCCTTGCGGTAGGGGTGCTGTAGAACATTTTGCCGCAAAGTGGAAACGTAAGCCACCTCTGGAGATCCAAGCATGACGACCCCGTTCGACGCGCCCGACTGGCGCACGATGAGCCAGGAAGACCGCGACCGCGGCCTCAACAACGGCCTTGCGGTTGCTGCCAGCACCGACATGGTCGCCGGCTGGGAGCAACGCTCGGCCGCGATGCGTCAGCAGCATTCCAGCCATCTTGATCTCAGATACGGCCCGCGCGAACGTAACCGGATCGACTTTCTCAAGGCCGCCGACAAGGCGCCGACGCTGTTGTTCATCCATGGCGGCTACTGGCAGACTCGCGCCAAGGAAGTCTTCACGGTCTTCGCCGAAGGCCCGATGGCGCATGGCATCAATGTCGCGCTGATCGGCTACACGCTCGCGCCGGACGCGACGCTCGACCAGATCGTCGCCGAGATCCATCAGGGGATCGATTATCTCGCCGGGCAATTGCCGGCGCTGGGCGCTGATGCAAGCGGGATCGTGGTGTCCGGCTGGTCGGCCGGCGGGCATCTCACCTCGATGGCGCTGTCGCATCCGAAAGTAAAGGCGGGCATGGCGATATCAGGCATCTACGACCTCGAGCCGATCCGCCACAGCTACCTCAACGTCAAGCTCAGGCTGGATGGGCCGATGTCACACCGCAACTCGCCGATGGCGCAGGCGGAAGGAGCGATGAAGCCGCTGTCGCTGGTGGTCGGCGGCGCGGAGTTACCGCTGTTGCGCAAGCAGACCGCCGACTTCGCCGGTCATCGCGCCAGATATGGTCTGCCCGTGACCTACGAGGAAATCCCCGGCGCCGACCACTTCACCATCATGAACGAAATGCGCTCGCCGAAAGGCCGCATCACGACCCTGGTCCGGCAGCTGTTCGAGCGGACGGCGGGCTGACCTCATCCTGAGGAGCGGCGTCTTCGCCGCGTCTCGAAGGATGAGAGCAACACTCGCGGCGCATCCTTCGAGACGCCGCGCTTGGCGCGGCTCCTCAGGATGAGGGCGAGTTTGTTGCGATGCTTATCCCCACCCCGCACTGATC
Organism: uncultured Alphaproteobacteria bacterium; assembly: GCA_963843235.1. GTDB lineage: Bacteria > Pseudomonadota > Alphaproteobacteria > Rhizobiales > Xanthobacteraceae > Bradyrhizobium. The sequence goes on along the minus strand of CAWJJV010000030.1, from coordinate 780,503 downwards.
CCGCCATCGACGGTATAAATCACCCCCGACGTATAGCCGGCGCGGTCGGAGGCGAGGAATGCCATCAGGTCGCCGATCTCGCGTGGATGCGCGGGGCGGCCGAGCGGCAGGCCTTTCTGGAATTCCTTGTAGCGGCTTTCGTCGCCGTACTGGTTCTTGGCGCGGGTTTTCAGCAGCGTGACGTGGCGATCGGTCCCGACCGGACCGGGGTTGATGCCGACCACGCGGATATTGTCGGCGAGGCTCTTGCCGCCGAGCGCGCGGGTGAACGCCATCAGCGCGGCGTTGCCGGCGCTGCCGCAGATATAATTGGCGTCGAACTTTTCGCCGGCCGCGCCGATATCATTGACGATGACGCCGTGTCCGCGCGATTTCATCTGGGCGTAGACCGCGCGGGTCAGGTTGATATAGCCGAACACCTTCAGTTCCCAGGCATGACGCCAGGTCGGCTCGTCGATCTTGTCGATCGAGCCGCCGGGAATGTCGCCGGCATTATTGACGAGGATGTCGATGTCGGCGGCGTCCTTGGCGAGCTTGGCGATGTCTTCGGGCTTGCGCAGGTCGACGACATGCGCTGACGCGTCGATCTGGTGCGCCGAGCGCAGCCGTTCGGTCAGGGCCTTGAGTTGCTCGCCGTTGCGAGCGGCCAGCATCACGTGGGCGCCTTCTTCGGCAAAAGCCTCGGCGGCCGCGGCGCCGATGCCCTTCGAGGCACCGGTGATCAGGACGCGCTTGCCGCGCAAATGAAGATCCATGGAATTGCTCTCCGGGGTGGGAACGATCGGCGGGGTGCGGTGGGTTGGCTTTTCACCTGTTAGGCTGCCGCCACTGGGCCGGTCAACATTGCATTGCAGCGTTGCACCGCGACCGAGTTTGGTCCATTGCAATCCAATCAAAAAACCACGTCCAAAAGACCACGTCGTTGGCGCGGCAGGACCGAAGGGATATCTCGATGAGCAAGGAAAAAAAGCAATACCGGATCGCGGTAATCCCCGGCGACGGGATCGGCAAAGAAGTGGCGCCGGAAGGGCTGCGGGTGCTGGAAGCGGCGGCGAAAAAGCACGGCGTCGCCGTGAAATTCGACCATTTCGATTTCGCCTCCTGGGACTACTACGAAAAGCACGGCCAGATGATGCCGGACGACTGGAAGGAAAAGATCGGCAAGCACGATGCGATCTATTTCGGCGCGGTTGGCTGGCCTGCGAAAATTCCCGATCACATTTCGTTGTGGGGGTCGCTGATCAAGTTCCGGCGCGAATTCGATCAGTACGTCAACCTTCGTCCGGTCCGGCTGATGCCGGGCGTGCCGTCGCCGCTGGCCAATCGCAAGCCCGGCGACATCGATTTCTGGGTGGTGCGCGAGAACACCGAAGGCGAATATTCGTCGGTCGGCGGGCGCATGTTCCCGGACACCGATCGTGAATTCGTCACCCAGCAGACCGTGATGACCCGCATCGGCGTCGATCGCATCCTGAAGTTCGCGTTCGATCTGGCGCAATCGCGGCCGAAGAAGCACCTGACCTCGGCGACCAAATCCAACGGCATTTCCATCACCATGCCGTATTGGGACGAGCGCGTGGAGGCGATGGCCAAGAGCTATCCCAAGGTGAAGTGGGACAAGTACCACATCGATATCCTGACCGCGAATTTCGTGCTGCACCCGGACTGGTTCGACGTCGTCGTCGGCTCCAACCTGTTCGGCGACATCCTGTCCGATCTCGGTCCTGCCTGCACCGGCACCATCGGCATCGCGCCGTCTGGCAATATCAATCCGGAAGGCAATTTCCCGTCGGTGTTCGAGCCGGTGCACGGTTCGGCGCCTGACATCGCCGGGCAGGGCATCGCCAACCCGATCGGCATGATCTGGTCCGGCGCGATGATGCTGGAACATCTCGGCGAGAAGGAAGCCGGCGCCTCGATCGTGCAGGCGATCGAGCGCACGCTGGCCGAACGCACGCTGCGCACCAAGGATCTCGGCGGCAACGCCGATACTTCGGCGTGCGGCAAGGCCGTTGCCGAGATGGTGGAGTAGAGGCATCGCTGTTCTCTTGCGTCATTGGCCGGGATCGGTCCGAAACGGCGGCGACCACGGCCTGTCGATAGTCTCGACCGCTCATCCGCCTGAATGCGCTGGCATTCAGGCACCGTCTCGCGCATGACGAGCTGGATAATGAGTACGTCCGCTCACCTTCCTTCGCGATCCTTCTGCAATGCTCCCACGCCGCTCGAATTAAATTCTCATTCGCCTCCGGCGTGCGGAAGGCCGAATGCGCCGACAGCGTTACGTTGGGCAATTTCGTCAGCGGATGATCCATCGGCAGCGGTTCGGTGTTGAAGACGTCGAGGCCGGCGTGACGGATGTGGCCTGATTTCAGCGCCGCGATCATCGCGGCCTCGTCGACGATCGCGGCGCGCGCGGTGTTGATGAAGAGGACGCCGGGCTTCATGGCCGCGATCCGAGTGCGCGAAAGAAAGCCGCGGGTCTCGTCGTTCAGCAATAGATGCAGCGAGACCACATCGCTCTGCGCCAGCAGCGCCTCGAGGGTCACGAATTCCACGCTCGCGTCGCGCTTCGGCGTCCGGTTCCAGGCGATCACTTTCATGCCGCTGCCGCCGGCGATGCGCGCCACCTCGGCCGCGATGCCGCCGAAACCGATCAGCCCCAGCGTCTTGCCGGTCAGCTGCATGCCGTCCTCGCGCAGCCAATTGCCGGCGCGCATCTCGCGGTCCATCGCCGCGAGCCCGCGCGCCGCCGCCCACATCAGGGCGATGGCGCATTCGGCCACCGCGGTGTCGCCATAGCCTTTGATCAGGTGAACGCTGATGCCGAGTTCAGCGAGTTCCTCCGGGTTCATGTAGCTGCGCGCGCCGGTGCCGAGAAACACCACATGCTTCAGGCCGGCGCAGCGCCGCGCCACGTCTGTCGGCAACGGCGTGTGGTCGATGATGACAATCTCGGCGCCATCGAGCAGAGCGGGCATCTGCTCGGATGTGATGTCGGCATTGCGGTTGATCGCAACCGGTGGATCGCCGGCCTGGTTTTGCCGCTCGAAGATATCCGCCAGCGATCCGTTGGCATCGACAAAAACTCCGCGCACCGCAATCTCCGTTTGCTTTGAAAAGAACCGAAAGAATGCCTCGCTATGACGCGACGCCGGCGAGCGCCAGCACGGTATGCATCAGGACATTGGCGCCCGCGGTGCAATCGGCTTGGGTCGCGTCTTCCAGCTCGTTGTGGCTGATGCCGTCCTTGCAGGGCACGAACACCATCGCCGCGGGCATGATGGTGTTGAGGTTGCAGGCGTCGTGACCGGCGCCGGAGGTGATGCGCCGGTGCGAATAGCCGAGCGCCCTGGCGGCATTCTCCACGGCGTCGACCAGCTTCGGATCGAAATGCGTCGGCGGCTTGCGCCAGACCAGGTCGAGCGCGACGTCGACCTTGCGCCGGGCCGCGATCTCGGCAATCGCGGCGCGCAGATCCTTGTCGAGCGCGTCCATGATATCGGCATCGGCGCTGCGGCAATCGACGGTAAAGGCGATCTCGCCGGGAATGACGTTGCGCGAGGGGCTGGCGATCACGGCCTCGCCGATGGTGCCGACCGCCTTCGGGCCGTGCTTTTTTGCGATGCTTTCCATCGCCAGCACGATCTCCGACAGGGTCGCCAGCGCGTCACGGCGCAGCGGCATCGGCGTTGTGCCGGCATGGCTCTCGAAGCCGGTGATCTTGCCGTCGTACCACAACACGCCCTGGCCGGAATCGACCACCCCGATGGCCTTGCCTTCCGCCTCGAGGATCGGGCCCTGTTCGATGTGCAGTTCGACGAAGCCGGTGAATTTCTGCGTGCCCACCGGGCTCGCGCCGCGATAGCCGATGCCGTCCAGCGCTGCCGCCACCGTGACGCCTTCGGCGTCCTTGCGCGACAGGATATCGTCGGTGGTGAAATCGCCGACATAGGCGGCCGACGCCATCATCGCCGGCGCAAAGCGCGAGCCTTCCTCGTTGGTCCAGTTGACGATACAGATCGGCATTTCGGTCTCGATGCCGGCGTCGTTGAGGGTACGGACAACTTCCAGCGCCGCCAGCGTGCCGAGCACGCCGTCGAACTTGCCGCCGGTCGGCTGGGTGTCGAGATGCGAGCCCAACCCGATCGGCGGTTTCGACATGTCGCGGCCCTTGCGAAGCGCGAACATCGAGCCGAGCGCATCGACATGCACGTCGAGGCCCGCGGCCTCGCAGGCGCTGCGGAACCAGTCGCGCACCTGCTTGTCCTCGGGCCCGAGCGTCAGCCGCCGTACGCCGCCTTTCGGCGTGGCGCCGAATTTCGCGGTCTCATGAATCGTATCCCACAGGCGGCCGGAGTCGATCTGCAGGTTGGAGGCGATTGAGGTCATGGGGCCATTCCAGAAATCGGGCGACAGGCGCCGGCGATGATTTTCCGCGCGATCATTTCAATGCCGCGCCGCTCGCGGCGCGTCAACAATGACGCTGCCTTGCGCGAGTGTGGCGGCAAGCTCGGCGACGCGCTCGATCGCCACCGTGTCCGGGGAGGCCAGCCAACTCGCCGAAAACGTCAGCGGCGGTATCGAGAGGTCGGTCGTCAGCAACTGCAGCCGGGCGTCGGCCAGCTCGTTCTCGACGATCGCGGTCGGAATCACGGCGATGCCGAGGCCTTCGATCGCCATGTGAATGACGGTGGCGAGCGAGGCGCTGGCGTGCAGGCGCATCGGCGGCAAGTCCGGGCGGTTGAACAGCGAGCTCACGATTTCATAAGGCTGGGTCTTGCGCGGGAAGGTGATGATGGGGAATTTCGCCAGATCGTGCACCGTCAGCCTGCGCTTGCCGAGCCCGAGCGAGGGGCTGGCCAGGAAGTTCACGGGGTAGTCGCACAGCACCCGGTTGCTGACGGCCGGCACCGTCAGCGGTCCGAGCAGGAACGCCAGTTCGATTTCCTGCGCCAGAAGCCGCGTCTGCAGGTTCGAGGTGATGTCGACCTCGATTTCGAGCGAGAGGTTGGGATAGGCGTGATTGACGCGCTTGATCAGTTGCGACAGCCAGGTGTGGACGATGGTCTCGGCGACGCCGAGCCGCAGCACCCCGCGCATCGCCGAGCGGTCGCCGATCACCGCCAGCATCTCCGATCGGAGCTTGATCAGCTTTTCGGCATACACCATCATCTGGCGTCCGCTCGGGGTCGGCAGCACCATGCGGCGGTCGCGCTGCAAAAGCCTGACCCCGACCTCGCGTTCGAGTTGCGCGATCCGCTGCGAGATCGCGGGCTGGGTGGTGTTGAGTTTTTGCGCCGCGCCACGGAAGCTGCCGAGCGTTACGACCCACATGAACGTCTCTATTGCCTTGAAATCAGTCATGCTTCGAAGGCCCGCAGGTCGATAAGCCAGATTTATGTAACTTGATTAGAAACGACGATTAGACATTATGATATCTGTATGCGTCATTTGCTGTCGAGCTAAATGGAGCGGGATCAACGATGACCAGCCCTGCGAGAATGGAACGGCGCGCTGACGCCGACCTGTTGCCGAGCATCGCCGCCCGGCACGCCTGCCGCGCCGGCATGGCCACCACCACGGCCGGCGTCGCCAATGGATTCGTCCAGGGCAACCTCGCGATCCTGCCCGAGAAGCTCGCGGCGTCGTTTCACCGGTTTTGCCAGCTCAATCCAAAACCGTGCCCGGTGATCGGCATGTCCGACGTCGGCGACCCCCGCATTCCCTCGCTCGGCATCGACCTCGACATCCGCACCGACGTGCCGCGCTATCGCGTCTGGCGCGACGGCGAGGTGGCGGAGGAGCCGACCGATATCATGGCGCATTGGCGCGACGATCTGGTCGCGTTCGTGATCGGATGTTCGTTCTCGTTCGAGGAAGCGCTGTTGGCGGAAGACCTGCCGATCCGCCACATCGAGCGCAAGGTGCGGGTGCCGATGTACCGCACCAACATCGCATGCAGCCCGTCAGGACCGTTCGCCGGGCCGATGGTGGTCTCGATGCGGCCGTTCAAGCCGGCGGACGCGATCCGCGCGGTACAGATCACCTCGCGGTTTCCCGCGGTGCATGGCGCGCCGGTTCATCTCGGCCATCCGCATTCGATCGGGATCGCCGACCTCGCCAAACCCGACTATGGCGATCCGGTGCCGGTGGCGCCGGACGAAATTCCGGTGTTCTGGGCCTGTGGGGTGACGCCGCAAGCTGTGATCGCCGCGGCGAAGCTGCCGTTCGCGATCACGCACGCGCCCGGACTGATGCTGGTGACCGATCTGAAGAACAAACAACTGGCCGTGCTTTAATGGGCAGCGCGTGGCGTTCTTTGAGGCTTTACCGCAACCTTCAATCGCTTCATCGATAACGGCTGATAAACAGGGGGTACCGTATGACCATCACTCGTCGAAATGTGCTGCTTGGAGCCACCGCCGCCGCCGCGCTGGCGCCGATCGCGGCCCGCGCGCAAACTTCCGAGGTGGTGATCGGCGTGATCTATCCGCTGTCCGGCGCCAGTGCGCAGATCGGCGTCGACGCCCAAAAGGCATTCGAGACCGCCGCCGATATCATCAACAAGGACTACGATTTCGATCTGCCGCTGGCGCGGGGCGAGGGCTTGCCCGGGCTCGGCGGCGCCAAGGTGCGCCTCGTGTTCGCCGATCACCAGGCCGATCCGCAGAAGGGCCGCGCCGAAGCCGAACGCCTCATCACCCAGGAAAAGGTCTGCGCCATCGTCGGCACCTATCAGAGCGCGGTCGCCGTCACCGTCAGCCAGATCTGCGAGCGCTACCAAATTCCGTTCATCTCGGCGGATAATTCCTCGCCGAGCCTGCATCGCCGCGGCCTCAAATTCTATTTCCGCGCCGCCCCCCACGACGAGATGTTCTCAGGCGCGATGTTCGACTTCTTCGATGCGATGAAGAAGAAGGGCACCAAGATCGACACGCTGTCGCTGTTCCACGAGGACACCATCTTCGGCACCGATTCCGGCAACGCCCAGCTCAAGCTCGCCAAGGAGCGCGGCTACAAGATAGCGGCCGATATCAAGTACCGCGCCAATTCGCCGTCGCTTTCGGCCGAAGTGCAGCAGCTCAAGGCCGCCAATGCCGATGTGCTGATGCCGTCGAGCTACACCACCGACGGCATCCTGCTGGTGAAGACCATGGCCGAACTCGGCTACAAGCCCCCGGCCATCGTCGCGCAGGACGCGGGCTTCTCCGAGCAAGCCCTGTATGATGCGGTCGGTGACAAGCTCGAAGGCGTGATCTCGCGCGGCAGCTTCTCGCTCGATCTCTCCCAGAAACGGCCGATGGTCGGCAAGATCAACGCCATGTTCAGGGAAAGATCGGGCAAGGACTTCAACGACTATTCGTCGCGGCAATTCATGGGCCTGATCGTGATGGCGGATGCCATCAATCGCGCCAAATCCACCGACGGCGACAAGATCCGCGAAGCGCTGGTTGCGACCGACATGCCCGGCGAGGCGACCATCATGCCGTGGAAGCGCGTCAAATTCGACGAGATGGGCCAGAACAACGATGCCGATCCGGTCTTGCTGCAATATGTCGGCAAAAAGTTCGTCACGATCTTCCCGCCGCAGGCCGCAGTTGCGGAAGCCATGTGGCCGATGAAGTAAAATGCGGCGTGCGGGGCACATCAGGTTGCAGACCCTCATCCTGAGGAGCGCGCCTTGGCGCGCGTCTCGAAGGATGGCCGCAATTCGTTTCCTGTCATCATCCTTCGAGACGCTTGCTGCGCAAGCTCCTCAGGATGAGGGTGGTCACTTGGAGCAGCGTCAATGACCGCCGAAACCATCATCCAGAGTCTCGCCAGCGGCCTGCTGATGGGGCTGCTCTACGGCCTGATCGCCGTCGGGCTGGCGCTGATCTTCGGGCTGATGGACGTGGTGAACTTCGCACACGGCGAATTCCTCATGATCGCCATGTACGCGACGTTCTTCCTGTTCGCGTTCTTCGCGATCGATCCGCTGCTGGCGGCGCCGCTGGTCGCGGCGGCGCTGTTTGTGTTCGGCGCCGTGGTCTATCTCTTGGTGGTGCGCTTTGCGGTCCGCGCCAAGGCCAACGCCGGCATGGTGCAGATCTTCTCGACGTTCGGGCTCGCCATCGTCATGCGCGGCCTGGCGCAGTTCTTCTTCACGCCGGACTATCGCAGCGTCACCCATTCATGGCTCGGCGGCAAGACCGTCTCGGTCGCCGGCATCTTCCTGCCGGTGCCGCAACTGGCGGGCGCGCTGATCTCGATCGCGGCCTTCACCGCGCTGTATTTCTTCATCAACCGCACCGATTTCGGCCGGGCGCTGGAAGCCACGCGCGAGGATGCCGGCGCGGTGGCGCTGGTCGGCATCGACAAGAACCGGGTGTTTGCGCTGGGCTGGGGCCTCGGAGCGGCGCTGGTCGGGCTCGCCGGCGCGGTGATGGCGATGTTCTTCTATATCTATCCCGACGTCGGGGCGTCGTTCGCGCTGATCGCCTATGTCACGGTGGCGCTGGGTGGCTTCGGCAGCGTGTTCGGCGCGTTTGCCGGCGGCATCATCGTCGGCCTGGTCGAAGCCACCACGGCGTTGATCCTGCCGCCGTCGCTGAAGTCGGTCGGCATCTACGCGGTCTACCTGCTCGTGGTCTTCATCCGGCCGCGCGGCCTGTTCGGATCGCTGTGATGGATACCGCCTTTGCCCAGCGCCGCCGCCGCGATCTGATCCTCGCCGCCTGCTTTGCCGTCATTGCCGCGCTGGTGCCGCTGTTCGTGAAGGACGTCTACGTCCAGAACATCATGGTGTTGACGCTGATGTATGCGGCGCTGTCGCAGAGCTGGAACATCCTGTCCGGCTATTGCGGACAGATATCGCTCGGCCATGCGCTGTATTTCGGGCTCGGCGCCTACGCCACCGCGCTTCTGTTCACGAAATTCGGCGTGCTGCCGTGGTTCGGCATGCTCGGCGGCGGCCTGATATCCGCTGTGATCGCGATGGCGCTGGGCTACCCCTGTTTCCGCCTGCGCGGGCACTACTTCGTCATCGCCACCATCGTCATCGCCGAGATCGCGCTGCTCCTGTTCCAGAACTGGGATTGGGCGGGAGCGGCGCTCGGCATCGACATTCCGGTGCGCCGGGACAGCTGGCTGTATTTCCAGTTCACGCGCAGCAAGCTGCCGTATTTCTATTTCGCGCTGGCGCTGGCCTGCGTCGCCTGGCTCGTGACCTGGTGGCTCGAGGATTCCAAATGGGGCTACTGGTGGCGCGCCGTGAAGGACAATCCGGACGCCGCCGAAAGCCTCGGCGTGGTCGTGTTCAATTCCAAGATGGGCGCCGCCGCGGTCTCGGCGTTCCTCACCGCGATCGGCGGCGGCTTCTACGCGCAGTTCGTGTCCTACATCGATCCCGAAAGCGTCATGGGCTTCCAGTTCTCGCTGTTGATGGCGCTGCCCGCCGTGCTCGGCGGCATCGGAACGTTGTGGGGACCGGTGCTCGGCGCCGTGATCCTGATTCCGCTCACCGAACTGACGCGCTCCTTCATCGGCGGCTCCGGCCGCGGCGTCGACCTGATCGTCTACGGCACGCTGATCGTGCTGATCTCGCTGGCGCGGCCGGAGGGGTTGATCGGGCTGTTCTCACGCCGGAAAAAGGAAACCGCCCGATGACGGCGTTGCTGGAAACCCGCGGCGTCTGGCAGCGTTTCGGCGGGCTGATCGCCAACAGCGATGTCTCGATCTCGGTCGAACGCGGCGAGATCGTCGGATTGATCGGTCCGAACGGCGCCGGCAAGTCGACGCTGTTCAACCTGATCGCGGGCGTGCTGCCGCCGACCCAGGGCTCGATCTTCTTCGATGGCGAGGATGTCACCGCACTGCCGGCGGCGGAACGCTGCCAGCGCGGCATCGGGCGCACCTTCCAGGTCGTGAAAAGTTTTGAAACGATGACGGTGATCGACAACGTCATCGTCGGCGCGCTGATCCGCACCACCGTGATGCGCGAGGCCCGCCGCAAGGCCCATGAGGTGCTGGAATTCGCCGGTCTCGCCGCCCGCGCCAATGTGCTCGCCAGCGATCTGGTGCCGTCGGAGAAACGCAGGCTCGAGGTCGCGCGCGCGCTTGCGACCGAACCGAAGCTGCTGCTGCTCGATGAAGTGCTCACCGGCCTGACGCCGGTGGAAGCGCAGACCGGCGTCGAACTGGTGCGCCGCGCCCGCGCCACCGGCGTCACCGTGCTGATGGTCGAGCACGTCATGGAGATCGTGATGCCGCTGGTCGACCGCGCCATCGTGCTCGATCTCGGCAAGGTGCTGGTCGAGGGCAAGCCGGCCGACATCGTCCGCAATCCGAAAGTCATCAGCGCCTACCTTGGGGATCGCCATGCTGTCGGTGCATGAAGTCACCACCGCCTATCAGGGCCTGGTGGCGATCTCGGCGGTCTCGATCGAGGTCGCCAAGGGCGAGATCGTCTGCGTTGCCGGCGCCAATGGCGCGGGCAAGTCGACGCTGCTGAAATCCATCGCCGGCGCCGAGCGTCCGCGTTCCGGCACCGTTACCCTTGATGGCAAACGCATCGACGGCAAGCCGCAGCACGTCATCACCGCTGATGGCATCGCCTATGTGCCGGAGAACCGCCGGCTGTTTCCGCGGCTGTCGGTGCACGACAACCTGCGGCTCGGCAGTTACATGTACCGCGGCGAGAGCGATCGCGACGCGCCGCTGGAACTGGTGTTCCAGCTGTTTCCGCGGCTGTCCGAACGGCTCGAGCAGCGCGCCGAAACGCTCTCCGGCGGCGAGCAGCAGATGCTGGCGATCGGGCGTGCGCTGATGACGCGCCCACGGCTGTTGATGCTGGACGAGCCGTCGCAGGGCATCATGCCGAAACTGGTCGACGAGATCTTTGCCGCGGTGAAACGCATCCGCGACGCCGGCATGACCGTGCTGATCGTCGAGCAGCGCATGGCGGAATGCCTCGATATCGCCGACCGCGCCTACATCCTGCAGACCGGCCGCGTGCTGATGCAGGGCGCCGCGGCTGACATCAAGGGCAATCCCGATGTGCGCAAGGCGTATTTGGGGCTGTGAAGGTTAGCGACATCTCCGCACGTGCAACCTTCATCCTGAAGAGCGCACTGGCGTCATCGTCGCGGCATCCTCAGCGCGCTGCGTCCAGGATAGCATCCCTGGAAGGGCCTCAAGACAAGTACGCTCATGGTGAGGAGCGCGTCTTCGCGCGTCTCGAACCATGGCGCCACGGAACAAGCCTCACGCCCTCAGGATGAGGACGGTGTGTGAGGCGAATGCTCCGGCAACGTCAGCCCGAACGTCTTCGTCAAATCCGCCACCTGCTCCGGCGACAAATAGCGCGGGTTGAGCCCGCGCAGCAGCAGATACAGTTTCGCGGTCTCTTCCAGTTCCTCGATCGCGAACACCGCCGCTTCCAGCGTCTCGCCCGACACCACCGGACCGTGATTGGCGAGCAGCACCGATGAATATTTTCCGGCGAGCCCCTTGATCGCGTCGGCCACGGCGGGATCGCCCGGGCGATAATACGGCACCAGCGCGGTGAGGCCGCATTTCATCAGATAGTAGGGCGTCATCGGCGGCAGCGCGGCGCGCGGGTCGATCTCCGGCAGCATCGACAGCGCCACCGAATGCGTCGAATGCAGGTGCACCACCGCGCGCGCGGCGCCACGCGTCTGGTAGAGCGCGGTGTGCAGCGGCACTTCCTTGGTCGGGGCGTCGCCGGAGACGAGCCGCCCGTCGGCCCCGAGCCGCGACAGCCGCGCCGGGTCGAGCGAGCCGAGCGAGGCATTGGTCGGCGTCACCAGCCAGCCGCCGTCATCGAGCTTCACGCTGATGTTGCCCGACGAGCCCGGCGTCAGCCCGCGCTCGAACAGCGAGCGGCCGAGACGGCAGATTTCCTCGCGGACCTTCGTTTCGGTCATGGCAGCACCCCCGTTTTCTCGGTTGTCCCATGCTTTGGCAGCGCGGCCAAGCCGTGATACCCAGAAGGCAAAGCCGCGACGTCTGAGATCGCGACGGCGACAAAGTTCGAGGGACCGCGCATGCCTGAATCCACATTCACCAAACCGCGTATTGCCGTGATCGGGCTGGGCTCGATGGGGTTTGGCATGGCGACCTCGTTGCGGCGTGCGGGGTTTGACGTGACCGGGTGCGATGTCTCGACGGAATCGGTCAAGCGCTTCGTCGCCGATGGCGGCAAGGGCGCGCGGACGCCGGCGGAAGCCGCCACGCTGGCGGACATCGTGGTCAGCGTCGTCGTCAATGCCGCGCAGACCGAAGCCATCCTGTTCGGCAAGGACGGCGTGGCCGACACCCTGGCCAAGGACGCGGTGTTCATTTCCTCCGCGACCATGGACCCCGACATCGCCCGGCGATTGGCAAAGCAGCTCGAAGCCACCGGCCGGCACTATCTCGACGCGCCGATCTCCGGCGGCGCGCAGCGCGCGGCGCAGGGCGAACTCACCATCCTCGCATCCGGCAGCGCGGCGGCATTCGCCAAGGCAAGACCGGCGCTGGATGCGATGGCGGCCAAACTCTACGAACTCGGCGATGCCGCGGGGCAGGGCGCCGCCTTCAAGATGATCAACCAGTTGCTGGCGGGCGTGCATATCGCCGCGGCGTCGGAAGCGATCACCTTCGCCGCCAAGCAGGGGCTCGATATCCGCAAGGTCTATGAGGTGATCACGGCGTCGGCCGGCAATTCCTGGATGTTCGAAAACCGCGTGCCGCATGTGCTCGACGGCGACTATACGCCGCGCAGCGCGGTGGAGATTTTCGTCAAGGACCTCGGCATCATCCAGGACATGGCGCGCACGGCGAAATTCCCGGTTCCGGTCGCGGCCGCGGCGCTGCAGATGTTCCTGATGACGGCGGCCTCCGGCATGGGCCGCGACGACGATGCCTCGGTAGCGCGGATGTATGCCCGCGTCACCGGCACGCATTTGCCGGGCGAGCCGAAATAACCGCACCAGCCAGAGGACCGTCGATGCCCCGTTTCGCCGCCAATCTCTCCATGATGTTCAACGAAGTTCCGTTTCTCGACCGCTTCGATGCGGCGGCGAAAGCGGGGTTCACATCGGTCGAATTCCTGTTTCCGTATGAGCATCCGGCCGAGCAGGTCGGCGAGCGGCTGCACCGCAACGGACTGACCCAGGCGCTGTTCAACCTGCCGCCGGGCGATTGGGCGGCCGGCGAAAAGGGCTTTGCGGCGCTGCCCGATCGCTTCGAGGATTTGCAGCAGAGCCTGCGCACCGCGCTGCCCTATGCCAAAGCGACCGGCGTCAAGCGCCTGCATCTGATGGCGGGTATTGCCAGCCGGGACGATCGGAAGGCGGTGGAGGCGTTTTACAAATCGGTGGCCACTGCGGCGGAATTTTTTGCGCCGCATGGGATCGACGTGGTGCTCGAGCCGATCAATCCGCGCAACGTGCCCGGCTACTTCCTCAACGATTTTATCTTCGCGCGCGACCTGATCCAGGAATTGAAAATCCCGAACCTGAAACTGCAGTTCGATATCTATCACTGCCAGATCATTCACGGCGACGTGACCATGCGGCTGCGCGAGATGATGCCGATCATCGGCCATGTCCAGATCGCCAGCATTCCCTCGCGCAACGAGCCCGACGGCGAGGAGTTGAACTACCCGTTCCTGTTCGCCGAGCTCGACCGGCTCGGCTATGGCGGGTTTGTCGGCTGCGAGTATAACCCGCGCGGCAAGACCACCGATGGCCTCGGCTGGTTCAAGCCCTATGCCGGAGTGAAGCCGTGACGTCCGGCCACGACATTATCGTTGGGCTGCATCGCCGACGACTACACCGGCGCCTCCGACCTCGCCAACACGCTGACCCGGGCCGGCCTGCGCACGGTGCAGACCATCGGCGTGCCGGCGGACGACCTGCCGCTGCCCGAAGTCGATGCGGTGGTGGTGTCGCTCAAGAGCCGGTCGATCGAGGCTGGCCTCGCGGTCAGCCGCTCGCGTGCCGCGGAAAAATGGCTGCGCGGGCGCGGCGCTGATCATGTGCTGTTCAAGATCTGCTCGACCTTCGATTCCACCGACGCCGGCAATATCGGCCCGGTCATGGATGCGCTGCGCAGCGATTCCGGCGACGCCATCGTGCTGGTGACCCCGGCGTTTCCCGAGACCGGCCGCACCGTCTACCAGGGCAACCTGTTCGTGGGGTCGGTGCCGCTGAATGAAAGCCCGCTCAAGGATCATCCGCTCAATCCGATGCACGATTCCAACCTGGTGCGGGTGCTGGCGCGGCAGGCCAAGACCAAAATCGGCCTCGTCGATCTCGCCGTCGTGGCGCGCGGCCCCGACGCCGTCCGCGCGCGGCTTGCCGATCTCGCGGGGCAGGGGATTGGCGCCGCCATCGTCGATGCGGTGTTCGGTTCTGATCTGGAGACCATCGGCGCCGTGGCGCTGGATCACCGGCTCTCGGTCGGGGCGTCCGGTATCGGGCTTGGGCTTGCCCGGGCGCTGGTGGCGTCGGGACGCGCCAACTCAAGCGCGTCGACGGCGATTTCCGACCTGCCGGTCGGCGGCCCCGCAGCCTGTCTTGCCGGCAGCTGTTCGCAGGCGACGCTGCAGCAGATCGCCAATGCCGAACGGGTCATGCCGGTGCTTCATCTCGATCCGGAGCAGATCGTCTTGGGCAAGGACGAAGCCCGCCGCGCCCTGGCCTGGGCCACCGACCGGCTGAAGCAAGGCCCGATCCTGATCGCCAGCAGTTCGACGCCGGATCAGGTCGCAGCCCTGCAGTCACGTCACGGCCGCGACGCGGCCGGGCATGCGATCGAGCAGGCGATGGCGGATATCGCGGAAGGATTGGTGCGCTCGGGCGTGCGGCGGCTGGTGGTCGCCGGCGGCGAAACCTCGGGCGCGGTGGTGGATCGTCTGGGCATTCCAGGTTTTCTGGTCGGCGCGGAAATCGCCGCCGGGGTCCCGGTGCTGCGGTCGGTCGGAGCCAAGGGCGGCGGGACGAACGGCGAGATGCTGCTGGCCCTGAAATCGGGCAATTTCGGCGGCGCCGGCGTTTTTCTCAGACGCGCTAGAGCTGATGCGCTGAGCCCAGCGGTCTGCCGGTTTGCCGGCGACCGGCCGCCGGTCTCCCGTAGTCTTGCGGGCTCAGGGTTAACGCAAATGCAGGAACCAGCGGTTTTAATGCCGCAGGGATTCTACCGTTCCGCCGCATGTTGCTCCGTCAGATCAGGCGCGCTTCAGCGTCCAAACCATGAGATTGCATTCATGTTCGCCAAGTTCTCGATTCGCGCCAAGATCACGGCCGTCGTGGCCTTCCTGCTCCTGGCGCTGGCCGGTATGGGGTTGCTCGCCGTCAGGAACATGCGTGCCATTGACGCCAACACGGTCGAGATATCGACGGTCTGGCTGCCAAGCGTCCGCGTACTCAGCGAACTGCGCGCCGGCGTCATCACCTATCGCAACGTGATGCGCGAGCACCTGCTGGCCGAGACCTCAGAGGAAAAGCAGGCGGTCGAAAAAAGACTGGCCGATGTTGTCGAGAACAACAATAAAATCCGCCAGCGCTACGAGCCGTTGATTACGTCCCCGCAGGAGCGAGCGCTTTATGACCAATGGGTGGAGTCCTGGGAGCGCTACAAGAAGGGGACCGAGGAGGTCATGGCGCTCTCCCGCAAGGCCGTCGGCCAAATTCCTCGTGAAGCGCACGAGTTGAATGCGACTACGGTCAACAAGATCTCGCTCGCCGCGGACGAAATCCTCAAGAAGGACATCGATCTCAATAACGCGGGTGCCGACACGGCGGCCAAGGACGCGGCCGACACCTATGCCTCGGCCTTCGTGATGCTCACGGCGATACTCGGCGTCGCCCTGATCGTCGGGATCGGGGTCGGCCTCTATCTGATCCGCGACGTCTCGCGCGGCATCGCCTCCATCGTGGAGCCGATGCAGGCGCTGGGCCGGGGCGATCTGACCGCGCAGGTACCGCACCAGGGCGCAAAGACCGAGATCGGCGTCATGGCGGACGCCGTGCAGGTGTTCAAGGAGGCGCTGATTGCGAAGAAGGCCGCCGACGAGGCCGCCGCACTCGACGCGGAAGCCAAAATCGAGCGCGGACAGCGGGTCGACGGTATCACCCGCGACTTCGAATCCCTGATCGGCGAGATCGTGGAGACCGTATCGGCGGCTTCGACGCAGCTTGAGGCCTCCGCCGGCACGCTGTCGGCGACCGCCGAGCGTTCGCAGACCCTGACGACGGCCGTCGCGGCTGCCTCGGAAGAAGCTTCCACCAACGTGCAGTCGGTGGCCTCCGCAACCGAGGAGATGGCCTCGTCCGTCAACGAGATCAGCCGTCAGGTACAGGAATCGGCCCGCATGGCCGGCGAGGCCGTCGAGCAGGCCCACAGGACCAACGACCGCGTCAGCGAGCTGTCGAAGGCGGCGGCGCGCATCGGCGACGTCGTCGAACTGATCAACACCATCGCGGGGCAGACCAACCTGCTGGCGCTCAACGCCACCATCGAGGCGGCGCGGGCGGGCGAAGCCGGCCGTGGCTTCGCCGTGGTGGCGTCCGAGGTCAAGGCGCTGGCGGAACAAACGGCGAAGGCCACCGGCGAAATCGGCCAGCAGATCACCGGCATCCAGGCGGCGACGCAGGAATCGGTCGGCGCGATCAAGGAAATCAGCGGCACCATCGAGAAATTATCGGAAATATCCTCGACCATCGCCGCCGCAGTGGAAGAGCAGGGCGCGGCGACGCACGAGATCTCGCGCAACGTGCAGCAGGCGGCCCATGGCACCCAGCAGGTCTCGGCCAACATTACCGACGTCCAGCGCGGCGCCAGCGAGACCGGGTCGGCCTCCTCGCAGGTCCTCTCGGCGGCGCAGTCGCTGTCCCGCGGCAGCAGCCGTCTCAAGCTCGAGGTCGGCAAGTTCCTGAGTTCGGTCCGGGCGGCCTGACCGGGCGGCACCTCGCTGCCGCCGGCCCGCTCTGCAGGATCGGGGTACCGCGGAAGTGAAGGTCAGTCATGTTCCCAGGCGTTGGCTTTTCCAGCGCGGTTCGGGTAAATCAGCGCATACCAACTGGCCCGCTGGCCCTCCGCGGGCGCCGGGAATGCCTGACTTATGATCGCACTGGTCCGTATTGCCCTAAGCCGGCCGTATACTTTCGTCGTGCTGGCCCTGCTTCTATTGATTATCGGACCGCTCGCGGCCCTGCGGACGCCGACTGACATTTTTCCGGACATTCGTATCCCCGTGATCGGGGTGGTCTGGCAGTACACCGGGCTGCCGCCGGATCAGATGGCCGGCCGTATCACCTCGCCGTTCCAGCGGACGCTGACGACGACGGTCAACGATATCGAGCACATCGTCGCCAATTCCTATAACGGCGTCGGCATCATCAAGATCTTCTTTCAGCCGAACGTCGATATCCGCACCGCCAACGCCCAGGTCACGGCGATCTCGCAAACGCTGCTCAAGCAGATGCCGCCGGGCGCGACGCCGCCGCTGATCCTCAACTACAGCGCGTCCACCGTTCCGATCATCCAGGTTGCGCTGTCGGGCGAAGGCCTCACCGAGCAAAATCTCGCCGACATCGGCATCAACCAATTGCGCACGCCGCTGGTGACGGTGCCCGGCGCCGCCATCCCTTATCCGTTCGGCGGCAAGCAGCGCCAGGTGCAGATCGACCTCAATCTGACGGCGCTGCAGGCCCGCGGGCTCTCGGGGCAGGACGTATCCAACGCGCTCGCCGCGCAGAACCTGATCACCCCGGTCGGCACCCAGAAGATCGGCGGCTTCGAGTACAACATCCAGCTCAACAATTCGCCACTCAAGATGGAAGACCTCGCCAACCTGCCGATCAAGGCGGTGAACGGCGCCATGGTCTACGTCCGCGACGTCGCCAGCGTGCGCGACGGCAACCCGCCGCAGACCAATATCGTTCACGTCGACGGCAACCGTTCGGTTCTGATGATGGTCCTGAAGGCGGGATCGGTCTCGACGCTCGACATCATCGCCGGCATCAAGCGCAAGGTCATCGAGGTCAAGGACTCGCTTCCCGATGCGCTCAAGATCGGCTTTATCGGCGACCAGTCGCTGTTCGTCCGCGGCGCCATCACCGGTGTCGCCTTTGAAGGCGTCATCGCGGCGTTGCTGACCAGCGTGATGATCCTGCTGTTCCTCGGCAGCTGGCGCTCGACCATCATCATCGCCACCTCGATTCCGCTCGCCGTGCTCGGCGCCATCGTGATGCTGTCGGCGATCGGTGAAACCCTCAACATCATGACGCTCGGCGGCCTCGCGCTCGCCGTCGGCATCCTGGTCGACGACGCGACCGTGACGATCGAAAATATCAACTACCATCTGGAGCAGGGCAAAGCGGTCGAGCAATCGATCATGGATGGCGCCAATCAGATCGTGACCCCGGCCTTTGTCTCGCTGCTCTGCATCTGCATCGTGTTCGTGCCGATGTTCTTCCTGCAGGGTGTCGCACGCTTCTTGTTCGTGCCGATGGCCGAAGCGGTGATGTTCGCGATGATCTGGTCGTTCATCCTGTCGCGCACGCTGGTGCCGACAATGGCGAAATATCTGTTGCAGCCGCATGTGCACCACGCCGAGGGCGAGCCATTGCCGCGGTCGCGCAACCCGCTGGTGTGGTTCCAGCGCGGCTTCGAGGCGCGCTTCGAGCGCGTCCGCGGCGGTTACCGCGATCTGTTGTCGATGGCGATGCAACGGCGGCCGGTTTTCGTGCTCGGGTTCCTCGGCTTCGTCGGCGTTTCATTCCTGCTGGTGCCGTTTCTCGGCCGGAACTTCTTTCCGTCCGTCGACGCCGGATCGATCCTGATGCATGTGCGCAGTCAGGTAGGTACCCGCGTCGAGGAAACCGCCAATCAGTTCGCCGACGTGCAGAAGGCGATCCGCAAGATCATTCCGCCGCGGGAAATCGAAACCCTTGCCGACAATATCGGCATGCCGATCAGCGGCATCAACATGACCTACAACAATACCGGCGTGATCGGGTCGCAGGATGGCGACATCCAGATCAAGCTGAAAGAGGGCCATCGGCCGACCGAGGAATACGTTCAGGCGCTCCGCGAGCAGTTGCCGCGCGCCTTTCCGGGCATGACGTTCGCGTTCCTGCCGGCCGACATCGTCAGCCAGATTCTCAACTTCGGCGCGCCGGCGCCGATCGACCTTCAGATCCGCGGTGCCAACCTTGCCGCGAATTTCGCCTACGCCAATCAACTGCTCAGCCGGGTTCGCCGGATACCCGGCGTCGCCGACGCGCGCATCCAGCAGTCACCCAACAATCCAAGCCTCAATATCGATGTCGACCGGACCCGGGCGCAATATGTCGGGTTGACCGAGCGCGACGTGACCAACAGCCTGGTGGTCAACCTTGCCGGCAGCGCCCAGGTGGCGCCGACCTACTACCTCAATCCGGACAACGGCGTGTCGTATTCGATCGTGATGCAGACGCCGCAATACCAGATCGACTCGATGAGCGCGCTCGAAACCTTGCCGCTTACCTCCGGCGGCCCCGGTGCGCCGATTCTCGGCGGTATCGCCAACATCAGCCGAGCGACCTCGAATGCGGTCGTCTCCCAATACGACATCCAGTCGCTGGTGCAGATCTATGCGACGCCGCAGGGCCGCGATCTCGGCGCGGTGGCCGCGGACATCAGGACGGCGATCGCGGATACCGCGAAAGACGTGCCAAAGGGCAGTTCGGTGGTTTTGCTCGGCCAGGTGCAGACCATGAACAGTGCGTTTTCCGGACTGCTGTTCGGGTTGTTGGCCGCGATCGTGCTGATCTACTTTTTGATCGTGGTGAATTTCCAGTCATGGTCTGATCCATTCGTGATCATCACGGCGCTGCCGGCCGCGCTGGCCGGCATCGTCTGGATGCTGTTCTCGACCCAGACCACGCTGTCGGTTCCGGCTCTGACCGGCGCGATCATGTGCATGGGCGTTGCCACCGCCAACAGCGTGCTGGTGATCAGCTTCGCCCGCGAGCGCTATGAGGAACTCGGCGACCCCATCGCGGCGGCGATCGAGGCCGGATTCGTGCGTTTCCGCCCGGTCCTGATGACCGCGCTGGCGATGATCATCGGCATGGCGCCGATGGCGCTCGGCCTCGGCGAGGGCGGCGAGCAGAACGCGCCGCTCGGGCGCGCGGTGATCGGCGGCCTGATCTTCGCCACCATCGCTACACTGATGTTTGTTCCTGTGGTATTTAGTATGGTACACAAAATGCAAGGTGCCAAAGCCGCCACCTCATCGGAGAACTCGCATGCCCACTGAATCCCGCTCGCCGGTCTCCCGCCGGAAATTGAGCATCATTGGGCTTGTAGCCGGCATCGGCGCGGTGCTGGTCGTCATCACCGGTATTCGGGCGCGCGAGGACTCGGACGCAAAACTGCGTGAATGGACCGACACCCAGGCCATTCCCACGGTGGCGGTGGTGCTGCCGGACGCCAAGGTGCTCAACGCCACACTCGATCTGCCGGGCCGTCTCGAGGCCTATTACCGGGCGCCGATCTTCGCCCGCGTCAGCGGCTACGTGAAAAGCTGGAATGCCGATATGGGCGCCCGGGTCAAGGCCGGGCAGGTGATTGCCGAAATTGACGCGCCGGACCTCGATCAGCAGTTGCTGCAGGCGCGCGCCGACCTTGCCAGCCAGGAGGCCAGCGCAAAGCTTTCCGAAGCCACCTTGAACCGCCGGAAAACGCTGATCGCGTCGAATTTCGTCTCGATGCAGGAAATCGACGAGCGCACCGCCGACCTCTCCAACAAGAATGCCGCGGTCAAGGCCGGTCAGGCCAATGTGGAGCGGCTCGAGGCGCTGGCCAGCTACAAGAAGATCACCGTGCCGTTCGATGGCATCGTCACCGCCCGCGATACCGACGTCGGCGCCCTGATCAGCGCTGGCGGTAACACCGGTCCCCCGATGTTCGTGATCTCCGATATCAAGAGGCTGCGCGTCTACATCAACGTTCCCCAAAACTACGCGCCGGCGATCAAGATCGGCGCCAATGCCGTCATCTCGATGCCGGAATACCCGAACCGGACGTTCCCGGCGACGGTCGAAGCCTCCTCGCAAGCGGTCGACGTGACCTCCGGCACGACGCGGATGCAGCTTAAGCTCGACAATTCCAAGGGCGAGTTGATGCCGGGCGGGTATGCCAACGTGCGCATGAGCCTGGCGCGCGACGCCATACCGCTTCACATTCCCGCGAGCGCGCTGATCTTCAACCAGAGCGGCCTGCGGGTTGCGACCGTCGGTTCGGACGACAAGGTGCTGTTCAAGACCGTCACCATCGCGCGCGACCTCGGCCGCGATATCGAACTGGCCTCGGGCATCTCGCCGGACGACCGCATCATCGTCGCGCCGCCCGACGGCATCGCCGACGGCGACCAGGTCCGCGTCGCCGGCGCCAAGGGCAAGCCCGCGACGGTTTCTGACAGGTCGGACGTCAAGGGGTAGGGATCCCTTTACTCTCGCGCCGCTTGAGGCAGAGATCGAGAATGATCAGGCCGGGCTCGACGTTTTGAGATGACGGTCCAGTTCGGCCCGGTTTGACGCAGCCTCACCGACATATTCTGCTCTGCAGGGGGCGGCATCTGGAGTGGCGCCAGGTCGTTCATCGACCACGATGATGTGGCCGGCGCTCTCGGGTCATCCGCTGATCATTGGACTATCTTGCGGCTGCTGAATGAGCTGTGAAGTTTGGCAATCTTTTTCTGAAAAGACGGCATTGCTTGAGGCCTTGAGTAGTCTGCGTGGCCCGGTCAGGTCCCGAGTTCATGATTGCTCGATGAGAGAAGCCGACAGCGCGACCTCACAAGCTCCGATAAGCGCTTGTCCGCATTAGAGCTTTGCTGGTCCTCGCTGTCGTACCGGAACGTGCCCCTCTTCAAAACTCGGCATGTGCGCGTGCCGAGAAGATCGAAACAGGCCCGCGGTCTGCGTTGTAGGCGGGATCGGCGACGAACTGATAGTCGAATGTCAGCGTGCTCCATTTGTTGAGGTTATAGGCATAGTATGCCTCGAGGATTTTCTCTTCGCTGTAGTTCAATTGGCCGTCACCGATCAGCAAACCGATGCCGCCGGCAGCGAGGAAATCGCGATGCGCGCTAGAGAGACCGTTGATCGCTCCTCCAATTCCGATTGTGTCATTCGTTCGCCCCCAGGAGCTGCCCTTGATCGAGACGCCACCCGACACGCTGCGATCGATGTCGGTAAACGACAGGGTCTCGGTATGGCCATCGTTCCAGCTGACGCGGGCGAAGATGCCGACGTTCTGGGTGATCGCCTGCTCCATATTGGCGTAGAAGCCATACTTGGGTTGGATATGGCGGATGCTCGCCGTCACGGCATTGATGTCGAGTGAAGGATCGGCCGCCACGATGGCCAGTGCCTCGCGATAGTTGGCGGTGTTACCCTGGTTTCCAAAGACACCGAGCCGGAGTTTGCCGGGTTGATCTGATATCGCGTAGCGTTCTTCCAGTTCAACGACCGCGCCACCGCCCTTGGAAGTCAGAACATCGCTGTTGGGTGCTGACGGAACCTGGAACAGGCCCCCTCGCAGTGCCCAATCCTTGCGATTGAGTTCGACGACCGCGCCGCGTGTGAAACCCGGCAGATCGGCCGGGAAGTCATAGGCGCCGGACGACCAGATCGCCCAGTTCATGAAATCCGCGCGCGGATCTTTGGCGTAGGAGTTGCCGTCGAAAAAGTCGCCAACGGCAAATCGTCCGACCGTCAGCGTGACGCGATCGATGTCGCGCTTTCCAGCGAGTTGAAGCGGGCCGTCCGCAACCTCTTCCTGCTCGCCGCCGAGGCCGAATGTCTGTCGGATGAAATAGCGTTGCGGGCGGAATTTCGGAAAATCCGTGCCACCTTTTTGCGCTTCACCATTCGAAAAGCCCGCCAACCCGAGCGTCGAGTTCAAGCCGAAATCCCTGCGCCAGTTCCGGATTGAAGTAGAACTCGCCGCCGTCCCACAATCGCCATCCGAGAAACGCATCCGCAGTCAGTGTCTCTCGGGTCTGGCCGCCTCCCGGAAGGCTGTTGGCGCCCTCATAGGGCGAACGGATGGGCGGATACCCTTGCGCGATGAACGTGGTCTGTCCGTGAACATTCCAATCAGGCGATTCCGGCATTTGCATCCCGTCGATAGGGGACGTGGCGGGCGGAGCCCAGAGCGGCGAATCCCCAAGTTGATAGTTCAGCCCGCCCTTGATGGCATGAATCCTGGGATTGACATTGAGGTCTGGAAGCATCGCATCGCCGAGATCATAAGTCCTGCCCGCCAAGTCGATATAGTCGTATTCGATCTTGGCGGTCCAATTGCCGCCAACGGCCATTTCTACGCCGAGGCCGGCCGTCCAGCCGACGTGGGGAAGCAGCCGTGACGATAGCAGGCTGCCGTCATCCGCGTTGACATTGACCCTGGTTTGACCCCACGCCAATCCGCCGGTGACATAGGGAAGAATCGTTCCGAACGCGTAGCCGATCCGACCCCGCGCCGTCGCCGCGTATTCCAGAGTGGAATTGAAGGGCGCCGGATCAAGCTTCGGTTGATCCACTGGACTCGTGAATGACACATCCGCCTCGACGCCGAGCACCACTCGGTTTGGCAACTGAAGATTATAGCCGGCCTGAAACCCAGCGATCATGCCAGTGAGGCTGTTCGGAAAAAAGACCGCCTGCTCAGGAATGGGATTGGTGCCGGGACCAAGGCTGCCTTGGCCGTAGCCGACCTGCCCTCCGACATAAAATCCGGTCCAATGGTAGATCGCGGCGCGAACCGGTGCCTTGCTCGGCATGCTCGCCGGCAAATCGGCCGCGGCCGCGAAAGGACAAGTCAAAAGAACAACCGATGTAGTGCTTCCAATTACGCAAATACGTTTCATCACGTGTCTCCTTACGTCTGATCGTTTGTGTGGGGTGACTGCTATTCAACGATAGGTCCGACGCTCCGGCTCATGGCCGAAACGGTCGGTTTGAGATTGAGCCGGGTCGTCGAGGCAGGGCCGCTTGAAACAGCCCCGCGGCGTCACGTCGCCAGGCATCGCCGCGCGATCAACCGGGGCGTTCGCCGTGAAAGTCCTTCTCGACTTCCTGATGCTTTCGCCAGCGGTGGCCTAAAGCCAGCAATGCTCCGAACCGTTCCAGCAATCGGGTCGCTGACAAGACGGTCTGAAGACCGCGGCGCGAGATCCTGCGCTGCCGGTGCAGGATCATCGCGCAGCGCAAGATGCTGCTTGCTAACCGGAAAGCTCCGATGGCACCCCATCGTCTCGCTCTTGCAATCGAGGCGCTGATCACGTGCCCGACGTCGCAAGCTGAAAAATACGGAACAGGACGAGGGCGCCGGCGATGATGAGATAGCCGCGCAGCACAGTCATCCAGATGCGAGAGGCAAGCGAAAGGCGCGCCGGCGGGAGCTGATCCAGAGGTGGCATGCGCCAGTTGTCATCGGCGACGTGCGCTGCCCCGGATATCGACCCGATGTTCTCAGGCTTCAATCTCGTCAAGCGGCGCTGCGCAAACGTGACACCCAGAGCCGCCACAAGTCCGACGACACTTCCCCCAACGAGGATGCTCAAGATGACCGTATCGGAAATGTCGGGAAAGAGAACCGATCCGGTGAGAATGACTGAGAGCATCACGAGCACCGCAATGACACCCCCGGTGAAGAGGTTGAGTCTACGCGAATTGACCCACGGACCGAGCACCGCCTTGTCGTTGCAAAGGAGCAGAAGAAACACTGTCGCGCCTGGCAGTAACACACCAGCGAGCGTCTGGACGGCGCTGGTCAGTAGCCCAAGCTGGGCGCCCGGCGTGAGGACAAGCGCGGCAGCGAGCAAAATGAGCCCACAATAGATAGCGTAGAATCCTTTCGCCTCGGTCGGCTTGCGGTGCAGTGAATGCCGCCACGAAAATACATCGCCGAGGGCATAGGCGGTGGCCAGCGACACAGCAGATGCACCGATGATGCAGGCATCGAGCAGCGCCAGCGCGAAAAGCACCGCGGGAGCTTTCCCGAAATACTTCTCCATGCCGGTGGAAACTGCGCCTGCATCGACGAAATTGCCAAACTCGGGGCGACCAGCAAACGTGTGAGCGGTGAACGACATGATCGCTAGTGCACCGGCGATCACGATCGCGATGCCGATCATGAGATCGACGCGCTCATACTTGATGAAACGCGGCTTGATCCTTTTGTCGACGACATAGCTCTGTTGAAAGAACAGCTGCCAGGGCGCAACCGTCGTGCCGACGATGGCGATGATCAGCAGCATCACTTCGTTCAGTGGCGCCCCCTGCGGCATCTTCGGCACCATCATGTTCTGGATCACCTGGCCCACCGGCGGGTGGATGAACAGGAAGACTGGAAAAACCAGGAAACTTCCCAAGACGAGCATCAGCGCGAAACGCTCGAAACGCCGGAAGTTACCGGTGCTTGCCGCGAGCATAACGAGCCCAGCGGCCGCCATGACACCCCACAGCTTTGGCAGTCCCAGATAGTCGAGCGCGAGCGTGATGCCGATGAACTCGGTGACAATCGTCAGCGCGTTGAGAACAAACAGATCAATTACGCTAAACGCACCCCAAAACTTGCCGAAGCGCTCAAAGATGAGCCTCGCATGGCCGACGCCGGTGACCGCGCCGAGGCGCAGGACCATTTCCTGATTGACGTAGAGAACCGGGATCAGCAGCACCAGGGTCCACAGCAGCGTGGTGCCGTAGTTCTGACCAGCTTGCGTATAGGTGCCGAATGCACCGGCGTCATTGTCGCCGACCATGACGATGAGGCCTGGTCCAAGAATCGCGAGCAAGGTCTTCAGCCGTGCGCCCAAAGTTGACCGCGGTGAAAAATCGTCTTCCGCAATGCTGCCGAGTGCGCCGTGGATGTCGCCGAGATGGGCCCTATCAAGTACGGCCGTGAGAACTGTTGTTGCGCTTGTCGTACGGTCAGCCGCTTGCGCGTGCGCGTCATTGATGACGGTCATGGTCTATATTTCCTGTCGAGTTTGGTCGGTGGCTTGATGTTTTGAGTTGAGGGACGGGGATCACAGTGGCCCGCGGGACGCCGGCTGTTCGTTGATGACGGTCATGGGTCATCCCTTTCCGGCGATGGCGTCCGAATGGGGCGGTAACGATTGCCGCGGCGGGTTTTGGGAAGCTTTTCGGCGATGCCGAGGGTGTCGGCGCGCGCGTTCATTTCGATCCAAACATCCGCCGGTTCGATGCCGGCGCGATGCCACAGCGCGACGAGGTGGTAGAGCAGGTCAGCACTCTCTCGAACGACGCCTCGAGGGTGACGTTTGACCGCCTCGATCGCCACTTCTCCGGCTTCCTCGATGACCTTTTGAGCGGTCTTGCGGCTGCTCGATGCGAGCAATCGCGCGGTGCGTGGATGGTTCTCCGGCGTTACCTCTGCAAGCGCTCGATAGAGACGATCGAGTTCGCCTTGCAGAACGCCTGGCGCCGCGACGCTGGAACGTGTCTCAGGCGCCACCGGGCTTTCGGTCTTGTGTGGAGACGATGCGGAAGCTTGCGCGCGCATGGCGCCGATGCAGTCCGGGGCGCCAACACGACGATTCGGCCTCGCTTGGGCTGGACCCATCGCCTTCGGAATATTTCAAATCGGAACGTTTAACGGCGTGCGTCATACTCTGCCTCCGCAGTCACCTCGATGCCGAAAATTCGCGGCACGAGGCGAGCGGAGCAGTTAGACGCCCACGCCACCTCGGCCGGGTTGATTCACGGCCTTGCGAAACTCAATGTGATTGTTCCCCCAAGGGGCTCCCGTCGCGGCACCGAAGCGGTGGCCGGCGGGACATCTAGGTCCTTCTTCCATGGCGGTCCTTTACTTATCCAATGGCTGCCAACGACTGGGCTGCGCCGCTCGAATGGCGACCAGTCTTCGTGCCCTTATTGCGATCCCTGATAAATCGCGGCGAGAACCGCGATGCAAAACAGCAGCGCGACCATAACCAACGCCAGTAGGCGAGTGGCCATTTGCGGTTTCTGAAATCGATGAGGCGCGCGGACATTCGACGTCCAAGGTGAGCCCTTGCTGATGTGCATGGCGATCCCCTGCTCACCCGACCAGCAATAGCCTGCGGTCGCGTGGCTTCATCGGCGACCGGGCAGAAGCTCGGCCGCTCGTGCCGTGTTCGTCGACGTCGCTGATCGGCGCATCGCCGCTGGGCTCGGCCTGCCAGAAGCATTCGAGGCGGCCTTCGCGCTGGAACCAATGACACGCCAGCGCCGGAGGTGGAATCCGGCGCTGGCCCTTCGGGCGGCGACGACCCGGAAGGTTGTCATTGGAAG
The DNA here is from genome assembly GCA_963843235.1 of uncultured Alphaproteobacteria bacterium. GTDB lineage: Bacteria > Pseudomonadota > Alphaproteobacteria > Rhizobiales > Xanthobacteraceae > Bradyrhizobium. The sequence goes on along the minus strand of CAWJJV010000030.1, from coordinate 753,162 downwards.
GGGTATCGTTGAAAAACGCTGTCCCGCGCGACGCAACGCGCCGGGGCTGCAGAGGCCGGAATCCTCCAAGCCTGAGGTCTGCAAGTCTGGATTTAGCGATGTCTTGTGAACATCGCTCACCTCCACTTCCGCTTTGCGCGGCAGGGCAGTGAGCGAGAGGGTCAGCTAGGCGCGACCATCACCCTCACGCGGCCACAGCCGGCGCGATTGATCTTGATGTCTTGCGGCATCGCGAGCCCGACTCCTGCCGGATCGGCGCTGCCAAAGGTGCTACTGCCCATGTCTTGTTCGAGATTGCTCGTCGTTGGGGTTGAACGGCCAGGGTCGAAAGTCTTGCCGAGAACCATCGGTTCCAGACGGTGGCTGGCGAATACGCCTGCCAAAAATTGGTGTCAAGCGCTTTTCTGTATCCCCTAGGGGGGATGTAGACGATCCCCATGGGGGGATACTATAACAGTTATATTGTTCTCGTAGGAGGATTGGAGAGTACATGCCCGCCCAGAATCACCCGGCGATTATCAAGCGTCTCAAGCGTGCCGACGGTCATCTTCAGACCATCATCGAAATGATCGAAAATGACAGGCCATGTCTGTTGATTGCCCAGCAATTGCAGGCGGTCGAGAGCGCGATCGAAAGCGCTAAGAAAGTCTTGATTCATGATCACATCAGCAATTGCCTGGAGCGGCCGCTGAAGGTCGCGAACTCTTCGGGGCACGCTCTCAAAGAGTTCAAACTGATTGCCAAATATCTATGACGGACAATGCGGGTGCTTTCAGACCAAGCGCCCGCGTGAGGGAGACCATCCTATCCACTATTCTCAATGCCGCACCGGCAGCTAGCTGATGCGCCACTCCAGCACGCCCTCATCTGCTGCGACGATGGCGCCGCGCGAGCCGACCGGCGTGCGATCCATGTTCAGAAGATGGGCCAGGGTCGCGCGGTCATCGGCGGGAACGCGAGCCAGCGCGCGCGCTTGCGACGGTGTTCGCAGCATCACGACGCCGTGCTCGACCTCGCCGCCGCGGCCATAGATCACGGTGAAGCTTTCAACCGTGCCGTCGCCATCGGCTTCGGTGACGAAGTCAGGCACCGCGCCGCGGTGGCGGTCGGCCTCCGTCTGCACGCTGCTGTCCTGCGCGAGCGATGGATGTCGGGGCCTGACGCGACAGCACCAGCGCGTGATGCTTGGTGACGAAGCCGCCCTGGCCGTAGAGCAGGCCGAGCTTGGCGCCGTCGCGTAGTTTCCGCACCATCGCGCAGGCGGCGTGGGTCATGTAGGTGTTGAGCGGCGCACCGAAGAACGTCAGCCCGCCGTTCACCGTCGGCTGCACGTCGGCGTCGAGCCCCAGCGTTCGCCGCGCCATTTTCGGCACGCAGGGAAAGCAGCTGTAGAGTTCTATCGCATCGAACGCGTGGCCGTCGCCGCCGGCAAGATCCATGACCGCCCTGAGCACGGCATTCTGCGCGTGGCTCTCGAAGAACTGGTCGCGGGCAAGATAGTCGCGCGGCTCTTCCGCCGACGCGCCGCCCCAGACATGAACGAGGCGATCCTCTGATATCCCGGCGGCACGCGCCTTGGCGAGGCTGGTCATCAGGATCGCCCCGCCCATGTTGACGGAAGGATTGGCTACCATCAGCTTGGTATAGGGCCACGCGATCAGCCGATTGTCCGCTGTCGGCGTCGTGATCTCCTCAGGCGTGAAGCGCCGCTTCAACCAGGCATGGGGATTTTGCGACGCGACGTCGGAGTAGGTCGACCACAGATCGCCGGATTCCGCCATTGCCTCACGCGGGGTCTGGCCCCAACGCGCCGACGCCGCGGCTTCGTAAAACGGATAAACGGTCACCGGCGTGAAGACGCCGAGCTTCACCGCCGCGGGCTTCTGGAACGCGGCGCCGCGCTTTGGCTCCGCGACATCGTGCGCGAACGGCGTCCACGGCAGGGTGATGCCGGCGCGCTGGGCCTTGGTCGCGGTCGACTGTGCTTCCGCGCCGCACACCGCGGCGACGCTGCATTCGCCGCGCGCGATCCGCTGCGCTGCCTCGTGCAGATAGCGGATCGGGCTTTCGCCGCCGACCGGGCCGTAATAGGCGTGCGCCGGCTTGATGCCGAGGCGGTCGCAGAGCTGCTGCGCCGGGTCGCGGTAGCGCCAGCTCAGGAAATTGACGATGTCGAGCGAGCCGATCTCGCCGATCAGGCTAGTGCCGCTGTCCTGTTCGGCACGCTTGAGCGCTTGTTCGAGCAAGGCGAGCGGCTCAAGCCCGGATGTCAGCTCCGCCGGACGATCGGTGATTTCGCCGATGCCGACGATGACGGGAATGCGGTCTTCGGACTGCGTTGCGCTCACCATTCTCTTTTTTGCCTCTCAAACATGGACCAGCCTCATCCCGAGGAGCGGCGTATTCGCCGCGTCTCGAGGGATGGACGCAGCGCCTGGACTCGCGGCTATCCTTCGAGACGCGCGCAACGCGCGCTCCTCAGGATGAGGGGGAGTTGGTCGCGCCCCTCATCATCCGAAAGATGTTCACTCCGCCACCAGCGCGTTCATGTGCTCGACCGCCTCGATGAAATCTTCCTTGAATTCCTGCACCACGGCGCCGGCGGATTTCACGCTGTCGACGAGGCCGACGCCCTGGCCGACGAAGTAGCTGACGAGGTCGCGCGCCTGCGCGTTGCCTGACGCAGCGGAGCGGTCGATGGAGTTGAACGCGTCGCGGCTGATGATCGACTGCAGCGGCATCGGCAGCGCGCCGGGGCTGTCGGGCCCGCGATCCCAGGCGTCGGTCCAGACCGAGCGCAACTGCCGCGCCGGCTTGCCGGTGCGGCCCCTGGAGCGGATGGCGTCGCGCGAGGAGGCCGCGATCATCTTCTCGCGGAAGATTTCGGTGGTCTCGGATTCGACGGTGGCGAGCCACACCGAGCCGGTCCAGGCGCCGGCGGCGCCCATTGCCATGCACGCCGCCATCTGGCGTCCGGTCATGATGCCGCCGGCGGCCAGCACCGGCACGTCGCGGATCGGCTTGATCGCCTTGATCACCTCCGGCACCAGCACCATGGTCGAGACCTCGCCGCAATGGCCGCCGGCCTCGGTGCCCTGCACCACCAGGATGTCGACGCCGGCCGCGACCTGGCGCAGCGCATGCTCCTTGGCGCCGACCAGCGCGGCAACCGGCACGCCATGCTTCTTGCCCATCTCGATCATCGCCTTCGGCGGCACGCCGAGCGCATTGGCGATCAGGCGGATCGGGTGCCGGAACGAGACCTCGAGAACTTCCAGCGCGCGTTGCGCGTCGAACGGCTGCGGCTGATTGTCGGCGACTTCCGTGATGGTCAGCTCGACGCCGTATTTCTTCAGCAGCCTGCGGGTGAAGTCGCGGTGTTCGGGGGTGATGCGCGCTTCCAGGCTTTTCCAGGTGACGTCCTTTTCGCCCGCCGTGGAAATGTTCTCGGGGATCAGCACGTCGAGGCCGTAGGGCTTGCCGTCGACATGGTCGTCGATCCATTTCAGCTCCTGCTCGACCGTTTCAGGCGAGTGCGTGGTGGCGCCCAACACTCCGAAACCGCCGGCGCGGCTGACCGCCGCCACCACGTCGCGGCAATGGCTGAAGGCCAGCAGCGGAAACTCGATGCCCAGCATCTCGCAGATCGGCGATTTCATGGTGTCGTCCGCTCCCTGCGGCAGCATTTTGGTGCTGCTCGTTGGTTTTGCGTTATTCGATATCGGACGCTAGCGCAGGAAGGGTGGGGGTGCCAAGCGCAACAACCCTGGCGGCATACGCGCTTCATCCTGAAGAGGTGCGTCAGCGCCGTCTCGAGGGATGGCTGTTCCGGACTCGCGGCGCATGGTTCGCCCGGCGATGCGCAGCATCGTCCGGAGACGGCGCAAGTGTGCCTCCTCACCATGAGGGCGTGCGGGCGTTCCGCGCCGCAGAATATGCAATCCGGAACTGCCGTTTTGTCCCTTGCGCTTTCACGTCGCGAAGGGAATGCTGGATCGCAAATAAACAGAGAAATCCCAGGGGAGAGCGAAACCGATGTCGGCCTTGCAATCCATTTCCGGCGACAGTCACACCGCGGGCCGTCAGGCCTACGATGCCGTCGTGGTCGGCGCGGGCTTTGCCGGCATGTACATGCTGCACCGGCTGCGCGGGCTCGGTCTGTCGGTCCGGGTCTATGAACAGGGCGATGGCGTCGGCGGCACCTGGTACTGGAATCGTTATCCGGGCGCGCGCTGCGACGTCGAGAGCATGCAGTATTCCTACTCGTTCTCGGACGAGTTGCAGCAGGAGTGGGACTGGAGCGAGCGCTACGCGCCGCAGCCCGAGATCCTGAAATACGCCAACCACGTCGCCGACCGTTTTGATCTGCGGCCGGATATCCAGTTCAGCACCCGCGTCGATCGTGCCGCGTTCGACGAGACTGCCAACCTTTGGTCGGTGACCACCTCCGACGGCAAGACCGTGACGGCGACCTACATCATTCTCGCCACCGGCTGTCTCTCCAACGCGCGGATGCCCGACATCAAGGGGCTTTCAAGCTTCAAGGGCGACGTCTATCACACCGGCCACTGGCCGCACGCGCCGGTGGATTTTACCGGTCGGCGCGTCGGTGTGATCGGCACGGGATCGTCGGCGATCCAGTCGGTGCCGGTGATCGCCGCGCAGGCGAGCCACCTCACGGTGTTCCAGCGCACCGCCAATTTCAGCATCCCCGCTCGCAACGCGCCGCTGACGGCGCAGGAGCGCGACGCCTTCCGCTCCAACTATCCGGAAATCCGGCGCAGGGCGCGCGAGGAGATGCGCAACGGCATCGACCAGGAACTGCCCGATCGCGGTGCACTGGACGACGGCGACAATGCGCGCCACGCCCGATATGAGGTGCGCTGGGCGCGGGGCGGGCTCACGTTTACGGCAACCTATAACGACATCGCGCTCGACACCGCGGCCAACGACACCGCCGCCGACTTCGTCCGCGACAAGATCGCCGAGATCGTCAAGGACCCGCAAACCGCCAGGCTGCTACAACCCGACGACCATCCGATCGGATCGAAGCGCATCTGCGTCGACACCGACTACTATGCGACATTCAATCGCCCGAACGTGACGCTGGTCGATATCAAGGCCAACGGCATCGAGGAGATTTTGCCGAATGCGGTGCGCACCGGGGGGAGGGATTACGAGGTCGATGCCCTGGTATTGGCGACCGGCTTCGACGCCATGACGGGGTCGGTAGCCAAGATCGACATCAGCGGCCGCAATGGACAGACGCTGAAACGGAAATGGGCGGAGGGGCCGCGCACCTATCTCGGCCTGATGAGCGCGGGCTTCCCCAATCTGTTCATCATCACCGGCCCCGGCAGCCCGTCGGTGCTGTCCAACATGATGGTTTCGATCGAGCAGCACGTCGACTGGATCGCCGACTGCGTCGGCCATATGCGGGACCGCGCCCTCGATACCATGGAAGCGAAAGGAGACGCCGAGGATAACTGGGTCGCCCATGTCAACGAGGTCGCCTACACCACGCTCTATCCGCAGGCCAATTCCTGGTACATGGGCGCCAACATCCCGGGCAAGCCGCGCATCTTCATGCCCTATATCGGCGGGGTCGGGGCGTATCGCCAGATATGCAACGACGTCGCGGCGAAGGGCTATGAGGGCTTCAAGATGGAATCGGCAGCGCCGCCTCGGAAAATGGCAGCGTCATAGTTGACGTCAGTGCGAACGTAAGCGAAGCAATCCAGAGTCCCGCGGAAAGTCTGGATCGCGTCGTCGCGAGTTTATCATCGGGCCGCCGAAGGCGGGGCCCGTTGGCTTCCCCGCAATGACGACAAACGAACCGCCTGGAGCTGAATGAATGACCGACCCATCCACCACCTACGAGCCGCCCAAAGTCTGGACCTGGGACAAGGAGAACGGCGGCAAGTTTGCCAACATCAACCGCCCGATCGCCGGCCCCACGCATGACAAGGAGCTGCCGGTCGGTCGCCATCCCCTCCAGCTCTATTCGCAGGGCACCCCGAACGGCGTGAAGGTCACGGTGATGCTGGAAGAGCTGCTGGCGCTCGGCCATAGCGGCGCGGAATACGATGCGTGGCTGATCCGGATCGGCAACGGCGATCAGTTCGGCAGCGGCTTCGTGGCAGTCAATCCGAATTCGAAAATCCCGGCGCTGCTGGATCGCAGCGGGCCGACGCCGATCAGGGTGTTCGAATCCGGTTCGATCCTGCTGTATCTCGCCGAGAAGTTCGGCGCATTGCTGCCGACCGGCGGTCAGGCGCGGGCCGAATGCCTGTCGTGGTTGTTCTGGCAGATGGGCAGCGCGCCTTACCTTGGCGGTGGCTTCGGCCACTTCTACGCTTACGCGCCGGCCAAGATCGAATACGCCATCGACCGGTTTGCGATGGAGGTGAAACGCCAACTCGACGTGCTCGATCAGCGCCTGGCGAACCACGAATACCTCGCCGGCAATGATTATACGATTGCCGACATCGCGGTCTGGCCCTGGTACGGCGCGCTGGCGAAGGGCCTGTTGTATGGCGGCGGCGAATTCCTGGGTGTGAACCAGTACAAGAACGTGCAGCGCTGGACCGACGCCATCGCCAAACGCCCGGCCGTGCGGCGCGGACGCATGGTCAACCGCATCGCAGGCGATCCCTCCAGCCAGTTGCATGAGCGCCACGACGCCAGCGATTTCGAGACCCGGACACAAGACAAGATCGGCGAGTCGGCCAAGTCGTGATGGACTATTCGCATGGCATCCGGCCCCTTCAGCATCGCGAAGACATGTGATACAAGGTTGCACGCTCCGGTTGCGATCATCCACGCCGCCGGTTGGCGCTTAGAGCCGCACGCACCGGCCGATGACGATGATCGAGGAAACCGCCGATGATGGATTCGATCAGACGCTCCATACTGGCGACGGGCGCCGCCGTGACCGCGATGGCCGCAGCGCCGCGCGTGTTGGCGCAGCAGACGGGGCAGGGAGGGTCCGCGATGAGTTTCTATGAGAAAGGCGCCGTTCGCATCCACTTCGAGGAGGCTGGTTCCGGCTTCCCGCTGTTGCTGATCGCCGGCGGGGGATTGAACTCGACGATCTCGGGCCTCACCGGCAGCAGTTCGCCCTTCAACCCGATCGAGGAGTTCAAGGGCGAGTATCGCTGCATCGCCTCGGACCTGCGCAACGCCAATGCCGGTCAGTCCACCGGTCCGCTCGAAATCGATCGTCCCTGGGATGCCTACACCGATGACCACCTCGGTCTGATGGATCATCTCGGCATCGACAAGTTCATGGTGTTGGGCTTCTGCATCGGCGGCCCTTTCATCTGGAATTTGATACGGCGTGCACCGGATCGCGTCGTTGCCGGCGTGCTGGCGCAGCCCAGCGGTTCGCGTCCGGACGCGCGCGACCTGTTCTACGAAGGCAATATGAAAGGCTGGGGTCCGGAGCTGACCAAGCGCCGGCCCGACATCACGATGGAGCAGGTCGATCAATTCCTGACCAGAATGTACCGCACCGATCCGGACTTCGTGTTTACGGTGACGCGCGACTTCGTGCGCAACTGCCAGACGCCGGTTCTGATCCTGCCGGACGATATCCCGCCTCACCCTTATGCGGTTGCCATGGAAGCGGCGATGCTGGCGCCGAAGGCCGAAGTGAGCATGTTTCCGTGGAAGCAGCCCCCGGAGCGGATTCCGCTGGCGGTCCGCCAGATCCACTCCTTCCTCCGCGCGCACCGGCCGGCTTCCGCCTAGCCGGCGGGGCAGCGCAGCTGCTGCATCGCCAAAAAACTACCTCACGGCGACCTAAATCCCGCGGAAAACCTGTGGCCGATAGGAAACACCTCGGCGCCAATGTTGGGGGTTCCGTCGGGGTGCCTCAGTCTGGCCACGATATCGGGAGGAAATCGAAATCAGTTGGATCGGATGTGGAGCGTACCAATGGCTGAACGCATTATTTCCGAATTGTCCGATACGTTCTACGAGACGATGTTGACCCTTTGCGGCGCCTCCTGCGTCGCGTCGCTGCTTCTGGCAGGCACGATCTGATTTGATCGAAGCTGTCTGGTCCGGGCCAAAAGCGCCCGGATGAAGTGCAAAAGTTCTGCACCCTCGAAAGCCGGCCTGGACAGGCCTCACTTCGCTATTGGAACCTCACCGTCCGCGTCATGCAGTTAGACCGGCGTCCCCTGCGCCGGCGGGAACACCATTCGGTCGTCGGTCCGGCAATAGCGATCGGCGAACATGCGGCCGACCGGATGATAGCGGTCCATATGCACCCGCATCGAGGCGGGATCCCACAGGTCGTCGCGGATGTAGAAATTGATGCCTTCGCCCATGATCAGCAGCCGGTCGCCGTTGACGTCGATCGTCTTCCAGGTCTTGCACTCCATCGCCCATGGCGCGTCGGCCAGGCGCGGCACCGCGACCTTTGACGAGGCGGCCAATTTCAGGCCGAGCAGATCGGGCTCGCTGATGTCGGGCGGGAAGTCGCCGCTGGTCTCGTGCATCGCCCGCGCCAGCGGCTCGTCCGTCAGGTTGACCACGAATTCTCCGGTGCGCTGGATGTTGACCGTCGTGTCCTTGACGCGGCCGTCGGGGCGATGGTTGGCGGCGAACATGCAGAGCGGCGGATCCTCGCAGAACACGTTGAAGAAGCTGAACGGCGCGGCGTTGACAACGCCGGTCGGACCGATTGTCGTCACCCAGGCGATCGGCCGCGGCAGCACGAAGCCTGCCAGCACCTTGTAGCGCTCGCGCGGTGCGAGATCGTTAGGGGCGTATTCCATGATATTTCCTGCTGAACCGGGGTGTCGCGGCGGCGTGGTCTGCTGCCGGGATAATGTAGACGGCAGCGCGGGATTTGCACAAGCGGGCCCGATGCTAAACGCCGACGCCAACAACGCAGCGCGTGCGTGTTGCCCTGGATTGCCCGCTGGCGCTCAATGACCGCGCGATGCTCTCGGCGTCGTCACCCGCGAAAGCGGGTGATCCAGTATTCCGAGACGCCAGTGATGGAAGCGAACCCTGCGGCATACTGGATACCCCGCATGCGCCGGGTATGACGGTCTTTTTCGGCCCCGCTGCGCTTTTTTCGTGATGCGGAAAATGTCAAGAAAAGCGCCAAGAAAAATACCAAGAAAACGCAAAGGGAAATGCCAAGAGAAAGCCGTCACCATGGCAAACTTCCGACACACGATCACGGCGAAACTGCATGATCCGAGATGACGCATGCGCGAGGGCAGATACCGGTTCCGGTCTAGAGCATGATCCGGAAAAGGGGACGTCGGTTTTCCCTCGGGAAAAACGCGAGGCGTTTGCCCGAAGATCATGCTCAGATAGAGCGGGATGACGATTCGAAGAAGTCATCATGCTCTATCGGCCATGCGCATTTTTCAAAGGGGCCTTTGTGTTGCACAAACTCTTTCCGTCGATCCTGCTCGCTTGCGCGCTAATTGCCCTTCCTGCCTCTGCCCAGACCGGCACCGCCCCCAAGCCCGCCGCTGCAGCCGCCACCAGCGGCGATGTGCTGACGCCCGATCAGGCGAAGCGGGCGCTTGAAACGCTGCAGGACGACAAGAAGCGCGCGCAGATGATCGATACGTTGCGCGCGATCGCCAATGCCTCGCCGCAGGCCGCGCCGGTCGTACCCGCGCCGCGCCAGCCGTTCCCGCCGCACCCGCGACGCCAGCAGCCGCGGCACCGGCGCCCACACTTCAATCCGCGATTCCACTGACGGCAAACAGCCTCGGCGCACAGCTGCTGGTGACCGTATCCGAGCAGGTCCGCGAGAGCTCGCATGACATCGCCGATATCGCGCGGTCGCTGACGCACTTTCCGGCGTTCTATTACTGGATCATGCGGACCGCCAACGATCCCGCGGCCTATGATCAACTGCTCGATATCGCGTGGAAACTCGCGCTGGTGTTCGGCTGCGCCTTGGCCGCCGAATGGCTGATCTTCCGGCTCATCAAGCGGCCGGTGGCGCTCTTGGAAGCGCGGCTGGCGCAAACGGCGGCTGCGCCGACGCCGGCGATGACCGATCCGCTGTCCGCGGCGGCGGACGCCACCGCGGAGCCCGAACAGCGTCAGCGGCGTCTCAGCCTGGCGCGCGCCTGGCAGTCGGTGGTCAGGCTGCCGTTGGTGGTGGGACGTCTGCTGCTCGAGCTGCTTCCGGTGCTGGTCTTTGTCGGCGTTGCCACCCTGTTGCTGGGCACCGAGATCGGCGAACTCGCGACCACCCGGCTGGTGATCCTCGCGGTCGTCAACGCCTACGCGCTGTCGCGCGGGCTGATCTGCATCGCGCGGGCGTCGGTGGGGCCGTTCGGCCTGGTTCGCGTTCGCGCCGAGACCGCGGCCTATATCGAGATCTGGGCGCGGCGCATGGTCGACCACCGGCGTGACCGGCATCGCCTTTGCGAATGTGGCGCTGCTGCTGGGCTTGCATCGCGGCGGCTACGAGGCGGTGCTGCGTCTGGTGGTCCTGATCCTGCATCTCTTTGTCGTCATCATCATCCTGCAGTGCCGCCGCCAGGTCGCCGAGGCCATTCGCGCGCCGGCCGGCCGCGAGGGCGCCACCGCCACTGCACGCAACCGGTTCGCCGGCCTGTGGCACTATCTTGCGATCGCGCTGGACCTCGCGTTGTGGGCGGTGTGGGCGCTGAATATCCGCGACGGCTATACGCTGCTGTTGCAGTATTTTGTCGGTACCGCTGCGGTCGTCCTGGTTGCGCGCCTCGCCACCATGGTGGTGCTGAGCCTGATCGATCGCGGTTTCAGCATCAGCCCGGACATTCTGCAGCGCTTCCCCGGCCTGGAGACCCGCGCCAACCGCTATCTGCCGCTGCTGCGCCGGATCGTCTCGGCGGTCATCGCCGTGATCGGATTCGTGGCCCTGCTTGAAGTCTGGGGTGTCGACGCCATCGTCTGGTTCTACGGCGGCCAGATCGGCAGCCGGCTGTTGTCGGCGGTGGTGACGATCGGCGTCGCCGCGCTGGCGGCGGCGGCGATCTGGGAGGCCAGCAACGCGCTGATGGATCGCCAGCTCAATGCGCTGTCGCGCGACGGTCACTACGCGCGCGCGGCGCGGCTGCGCACTTTCCAGCCGATGCTGCGCACGGCGCTGCTGTGCGTGATCGTCACGGTGGTCGGTTTGACGGCGCTGAGCGAAATCGGCGTCAACGTCGCGCCGTTGCTGGCCGGCGCCGGAATCGTCGGTATCGCCATCGGCTTCGGCTCGCAGAAGCTGGTGCAGGACCTCATTACCGGACTGTTTCTGCTTTTGGAAAATACCGTCCAGGTCGGTGACAACGTCACGGTGTCCGGCCTGTCGGGAACGGTCGAGAATGTGTCGATCCGCACCATTCGGCTGCGGGCCGGCGACGGTTCGGTGCACATCGTTCCTTTTAGCGCCGTGACGACGCTGACCAATTCAAGCCGCGGCGCCGGCAATGCCGCCGTCAGCGTCAACGTTGCGTACAAGGAAGACACCGACCGCGCCGGCCAGATCCTCAAGGATATCGTCGCTGAAATGCGTCGCGAGCCCGAATACCGGCATGCGATCCGCGGCGACCTCGATCTGTGGGGCGTCGACAAGGTCGACGGCATGATGGCCTCGATCGTCGGCCAGATTCGCTGCAGCGACAGCGGGCGCTGGCCGGTGCAGCGCGAATTCAACCGCCGCATGAAGCGGCGATTTCAGGAATGCGGAATTGAAATCGCCCCTTCAAGTCAAACCATTCTGATGCAGGTTCCCGCACCGGCCGACGTCACGGAGACTGCAATGCCGCGCCGGGCGGCGGGCTAGCCGCAAATTCCAGCTTCATGCCAGGTGCATGCCATCATCCGCGCGGCGCTAGCGCGCGACCTGCGCCGTCGATACCAAGACTTCAGTGAGCAAGCCTCCGCGGCTGAAGGGAAGCAGACGTTCTTGCACATCGCGCAGCATCGCTTCCGCTCTGTCTCCGAGAATTTCAGGCGACGACGTCGAGAATGTGAGCACGCGGCGCGCGAGGCTCGTCACGCTGACCTGATGGCTCGTCTCGACCGTGATCACGTCGCCGACGTGAAATCGGGTGCCGCGAAGCGCGGCGTCAAGCACCTCGCGGTGCCGCTCGCCGCTGCCTGACCCCGACCAGAAGCGCCTCGCCTTGTTGTAGTCGTCGAGCCATGGATTCCGGCTATCAGCGGCAGAGCGTGAGGCGCAGACGACAATTGAGCCTTCGGGCGCAACGAGCCGCTCGAACAGTTCGGCCATGGCGTCGCGATCCATCCAGTGCAAGGCCCGGCCGATCGTCACGGCATCGAAGGTACCGATCTCGCCCGGAAGCGCTTCGGCGTTGCTTTCGATCAGGGTAAAGGCTCGCGCGCTGTGCGCGGCCGCCTGTCGTGCGGCGGCAAGCATGGCCGGCTCCGGATCGACGCCGACGATCCGGCCGACATAGGGGGCAAAGCCAAGCGCGATCAGCCCGGGCCCCGTTCCGAGATCGATCAGCGCATGCTCCTTTGAGAGCCCCAGCCTCTCGGCGGCGTTGCGAAAAAATTCGAGCGGATAGGGAGGCCGGAATTCCTCATATAGCGGAACGGTCGTGGCGAAGCGTCCCATGGTGTGGCTTGCGGTCCTTCATCGGGGCTTTGCCGCTGGCCGCGGCAGCCATGGAGCCGCGCGGATGCGGCGGGTGATCAACCCCTACTTAAGGCGCCGTACAAATCGCGACCAGCGCGCGGATCACGTTTTCTCTCCGCGGAGATCACAGGTGGCTGAAACCCGCCCAAAAGCGAGCGCGGCGCCACGACGCAGTCGGCCCGTCTTGAAGCGCTGCAGGGCAGATTTTACCTGAAATCAGGCTGCCGTGGCGGCTTAGGCCGCTCCGGCAAGGTGGCGGCTTGAACCGCGTCAGCAGGGAGACGGCAATGAACTATTTGCGGACTGCAATTCTCCTGGCCGGCCTCACGGGCCTGTTCATGGGCGTCGGCTATCTGATCGGTGGCGCAAGCGGGGCGGTTATCGCGCTGCTGATTGCCGCCGCAACCAATCTGCTGGCCTACTGGAACTCGGATCGCATGGTTCTCTCCATGTACGGCGCCCACGAGGTCGATCGCAACACCGCGCCCGAACTCGTGGATCTCGTGGCCGAGCTCGCCAGGCGGGCCGATCTGCCGATGCCGCGGCTGTTCGTGATGGACAATCCGCAGCCCAACGCCTTCGCGACCGGTCGCAATCCCCAGAATGCGGCCGTGGCCGTGACCAGCGGTCTCATGCATTCGCTCAGCCGCGAGGAACTCGCCGGCGTGATCGCCCACGAGCTCGCGCATGTCAAAAATCACGATACGCTGCTGATGACCATCACGGCGACGATCGCGGGTGCGATCTCGATGCTGGCGCAGTTCGGGATGTTCTTTCGCCATCGTGACAACAACAGCGGGCCCGGCGTGATCGGCTCGATCGCCATGATGATTCTGGCCCCGCTCGGCGCCATGCTGGTGCAGATGGCCATCAGCCGCACGCGTGAATACGCAGCCGACAATCTCGGTGCGCGCATCGCCGGCCAGCCGATGTGGCTCGCCTCCGCCTTGGTCAAGCTCGACAACGCCGCGCATCAGATTCCCAACAGGGAAGCCGAACTCAATCCGGCTACGGCGCACATGTTCATCATCAATCCGTTGTCGGGCCACGGCATGGACAATCTCTTTACGACGCATCCGTCGACTGAGAACCGCATCGCCGCCTTGCAACAGCTCGCGGCCGAACTGGGAAGCCGCGGCCCGGGTCAGGCTCAGGCGAACTATCCCCGCGGCCGCTGGGGCGGCCCTTCGCCGTCGCGCGGACCGTGGGGATGAGGGAGAAGCGCTGCACGGCGGCGGCTATATAGAGTTTCGAGAGGTGCCGGATGTCGCGCACGCTGATCATCCTCGGGCTCGTCCTTCTCGCCGCCGGACTGCTGTGGCCCCTGATCGGAAAGCTCGGACTCGGCCAACTGCCCGGAGACATCCATATCGAGCGGCCGAATTATTCATTCTACTTTCCGATCGTGACATCGCTGCTGCTCAGCGTCGTCTTGAGCGTCATCCTGTGGCTCGCCAATCGGTAGTTACGCTTCGCACGGCGCGGTGCAGCGGCCCCGTTCCTGCGCCCTCTGTTCTTATGGGCGGATGTTCTTGCAAAACTCGGGCGCATGCGTCGCGGGATCGTAAAGTCGTATCACCGTCATTCCGGGATGGTCCGAAGGACCAGACCCGGAATCTCGAGATTTCGGGTTCGCGCTAAAGCGCGCCCCGGAATGACCGAGTGGAATGACAATGCAACCTCAAAACGCCGTATAGCCGCCGTCGATCACCAGGCAATCGGCGGTGTGATAGGACGACGCCTGGCTCATCAGGTACACGGCGATGCCGCCGAAATCCGAGGCCTCGCCGAAGCGCCGCACCGGAATGCGGGGCATCACATTGGCGACAAATTTTTCGTTGGCCATGATGCCTGATGTCATGTCGCTCTTGATCCAGCCGGGCAGGATGGCATTCGCGGTGACGCCGTGGCGCGCCAGTTCGACCGCGAGCGCGCGCACCAGTGCGTTGATGGCGGCCTTGGTGGCGGCATAATGTTCGTTGCGCGCGGTGCCGAACAGCGAAGCGAGGCTCGAGGTCGCGACCAGCCGGCCGAACGGATCGCCGGCATTGGCGCGTTCGGTCATGTGGCGCGCCGCCGCCTGAAAGGCATGGAATACGCCGTCGAGATTAGTGGCGAACATGCCACGCCATTGTTCTTCGGTGCGGTCGATGAAGGCGTGCCGGCCGCCGCCACCGATACCGGCATTGGCAAAGCAGCCGTCGACCCGTCCGAACCTGTCCAGCGTCGCCTGCATGGCCGCCTTGACCGAGCCGGCGTCGCTGACATCGCAGATTCGGGTATCGACCTTGCCGGGGCCGCCGGCCAGGTCGCCGCGGCGCTTTTGTTCTTCTCGGCGTTGCGGCCCCAGATCGAGACGTCGCAGCCGGCCGCGGTGAGCGCCTGCGCGATGCCAAGGCCGATGCCGCCATTGCCGCCGGTGATGATGGCGGTGCGGCCGCTGAGGTCGAAAATGTTCATGAGGCGTTTCCGTTTTATATGATGCACATCAGATTTGCGCCGGAGGCAGGCAGATGTTCCGCCCCAAGCATGGACAAGCTCGCCCGGAAAATCAAATATGGTTTGGAGAATTCAAATCCGATGCACCGCGCTGCTGGAAACGCGGGCCAGAAGGTGAGGAAACCATGCAGTTCAAGCACGTGACGCTGGCGTTCGACGGCGCGGTCGCCGTCCTCACGCTCGATCACCCCGAGGTCATGAACGCGGTATCGATCGATATGCTCGGCGGCCTTGCCGAGGCGCTCGATGCGATCGACGACCGGCGGGCGGAGGTGCGCTGCCTTGTCATCACCGGCACCGGGCGCGCGTTCTGCACCGGCGCCAACCTGCAGGGCCGCAACAACCAGAAACCGGGCCGCAGCAATGCTGGTGCGGCGCTGGAAACCGCGTTCCATCCGTTCCTGCGCCGGTTGCGCAATCTGCATTGCCCGATCGTGTCAGCCGTCAACGGCCCCGCCGCCGGCGCCGGGATGAGTTTCGCGCTGATGGGCGACATGATCCTGTGCGCGCGCTCGTCCTATTTCCTGCAGGCGTTCCGCCGCATCGGCCTCGTCCCCGACTGCGGATCGACCTGGCTGCTGCCGCGGCTGATCGGCAAGGCGCGCTCGGTCGAACTGTCGCTGATGGGTGAGAAATTGCCGGCGGAGAAGGCGCTGGAATGGGGGCTGGTCAATCGGGTTCACGACGATGCCGTCCTGATGGACGAGGCCATGAAGCTCGCGCACGAACTCGCCAACGGACCGACGGTGGCGCTGTCGCTGATCCGCAAACTCTACTGGGACAGCCCGGACAATTCGTTCGAAGACCAGCTCAACCTGGAATTTGAGTCGCAACGCATGGCGGGCGCGACCGAGGATTTCAAGGAGGGCGTGACCGCGTTCCTGGAAAAGCGCCCGGCGAAATTCAAGGGACAATAATGGAGGCGGAACTCGGACGTTGCGTCGGGGCGTGGTGTCCGGGCGCGACCGGTGTGGCCAACGCCGTCAGGCTGTCCGGCGGCGCCAGCCAGGAGACCTGGTCGTTCGATATCGTTCACCCCGACGGCACCATCGGCGCGATCCTGCGCCGCGCGCCGCAGGGGTACGGTGCCGCGCCGAGCCGGGCAGCCGGGCTGGACGCCGAGGCCGCGCTGATGCAGCGCGCGTTCGAGGCCGGCGTTCCGTCGCCGCAGGTGTTGTATGTGCTGCGGCCCGAGGACGGCCTCGGCACCGGATTCATCATGCGGCGCGTCGAGGGCGAGACCATCCCGCGCAAGATCTTGCGCGACGCGCCGTTCGCGGAAGTACGCCCCAAACTCGCGCGCCAGCTCGGCAGCGTTCTCGCCGGCATCCATGGGCTGCCGCTGGCGCAACTGCCCGAACTGCGCCGCATGACGGCCGGCAAGGAGATCGCCGATCTCGAGCGGGAATACCGCTGTTACGACTGGCCGCGCCCGGTGTTCGAGCTGGCATTGCGCTGGCTGCGCGAACGCGACCCCGGTCCACCCCCGGAGGTGACGCTGGTGCATGGCGATTTCCGCCACGGCAATTTCATCATCGGCCCCGATGGCGTGCGCGCGGTGCTGGATTGGGAGCTCGCGCATCTCGGCGATCCCATGGAGGATCTCGGATGGATCTGCGTCAATTCGTGGCGGTTCGGCGCGATTGACCAGCCGGTCGGCGGCTTCGGCTCGCGCGAGGAGTTGTTCGCGGGCTATGAAGCGGCCGGCCGCCGCGCCGACCCTGATCGTGTGACCTTCTGGGAAGTCATGGGCACGCTACGCTGGGGCGTGATGTGCTGCGGCATGATGCAGCGTTTTCGCACCGGCCCCGACCATTCGATGGAGCGCGCCATGATCGGCCGCCGCGCCTCGGAGACCGAAATCGATCTGCTGCGGCTGTTGGCGCCGCGAGGAGGCTAAGATGCAGGACGAGCCGACGCCCACCGAGTTGATCAAAGCGGTCGCGGATTTCCTGCGCCATGAGATCACGCCGGTCATCAAGGGACACAACGCGTTCAAGCTCCGCGTCGCGCTCAACGCGCTGGATCTGGTCACGCGGCAATTGGCGCTGGAGCAGGGCAGCGATGCCGCGGAAGCCGCGCGGCTCACGCAACTACTGGGAATTCAAGGCTCGCTCGGCGAACTCAATCGCGCGCTCGCCGACGGCATTGCGAAAGGTGAGGTCGATCTGCAAACGCCCGGCGTCGCCGAGCATCTTTGGCAAACCACGATGGACAAGCTCGCGGTCGATCAGCCGAATTATGCGGCGTACAGGCGCGAGGTGGAGAGGAAGGGTGAGGAATTGTCCGACCGATGAGCCGATGCCGTCATTCCGGGGCTTCGCGAAGCGAAGAACCCGGAATCTCGAGATTCCGGGTCTGCGCCTTCGGCGCATCCCGGAATGACGAAGGAGCAGTTCCGTCATTGCGAGCGAAGCGAACCAATCCAGTGCCACAAATCCAGAGCTGGAGGTGTGACTCTGGATTGCTTCGTCGCTTCGCTCCTCGCAATGACGGCTAGGACACGCGAGTGAGGATTAAAATATCATTTCCCCAGCCACTTCGGCGCGCGCTTTTCCGAAAACGCCTTCGGGCCCTCGATATAATCCTGCGACGCGGCCATCGCCTTCACGGCCGGATAGTCGCGCTGCTCGGCCATGGCCTGCTCCAGCGAGACCTCGAGGCCCTTCTGGATCGCCTGCTTGGAGGCGCGGATCGACATCGGGCTGTTCTTGCTGATGGTCTCGGCCCAACGCATCGCCGTTTCCATCAATTCGTTGAGGGGAACGACCTCATTGACGAAGCCGAGCTCAAGGCCTTCCTTGGCGGAAACGTGGCGCGCGGTCAGGATCATGCCCATGGCGCGCTTGAGCCCGATCTGCCGCGGCAGCCGCTGCAGGCCGCCGGCCAGCGCGGCGAGGCCGACGCGCGGCTCGGGCAGTGCGAAGGTCGCATTCTCGGAAGCGATGATGAGGTCGCAGGCGAGAGCAACCTCAAAGCCGCCGCCCATCGCGACGCCGTTGACGGCGGCGATGATCGGCTTGTCGCAGTCGAACCGCGTGGTCAGCCCGGCAAAACCGCCCTTGTCCCAGCCGCGCTTGCCGCCCGCCGCCTGCCATTTCAGATCGTTGCCGGCGCAGAACGCCTTGTCGCCGGCGCCGGTGACGATCGCCACCCATTGCTCGGGATCGGCGCAGAAATCGTCGAACACCTTGTTGAGCTCGAAATGCGCATCGATATGCAGCGCGTTGTACACTTCAGGCCGCGACAGCGTCACGATCGTGATCGGGCCATTGCGGGTGACCTTGGAAAACTTCAAGTCCATGTTTGCTCCCGTCGTTTTTTCTGCGGTGAGGAATTTCGTGCGGATATTAGCGCGTGGGCGCCACTGGATGCCACCCAATTACGCAGGCAAGCCGCGCGTCACAAGCCATATCGCGTTGCTTGACTTGACGCGCGGCTGTTAGCCTAATCGCGCGGGCCTTGCGACAACGACAAGAAAACGAGGCCAGGGAGGACATCTTGGATTTTGCACTGCCGGCCGACCTCATCGCCTATCTCGACGAACTCGATCGCTTCATCGCGCGCGAGATCAAACCGCTGGAACTGGTCGACGACAACATCCGCTTCTTCGACCATCGCCGCGAATGGGCGCGCACCGATTTCGACAAAGGCGGGCTGCCGCGGCAGGAGTGGGAAGCGCTGCTGCGGAAGGTTAAAGATATCGCCGACGCGGCCGGGCACCTGCGCTTCGCGATCCCGAAACGCTACGGCGGCAAAGACGGCTCCAACCTCTGGATGGCCGTGATCCGCGAGCATTTCGCGGCCAAGGGACTTGGCCTGCACAACGATCTGCAGAATGAGCATTCGATCGTCGGCAATCTTCCGCTGGTCACCATGCTCGACCGTTATGGCCGCGACGACCAGAAGGCGATGATCGAAGGCTCGATCACCGGAAAATACCGCATCACCTTCGGTCTCACCGAGCCCGAGCACGGTTCGGATGCGACCCACATGGAAACCCGCGCGGTGCAGGCGACCCGCGACGGCGTTTCCGGCTGGGTCATCAACGGCGAAAAGATGTGGACCACCGGCATGCACATTGCCAGCCACTGCGCGCTGTTCGCCCGCACCTCGGGTAATGACGGCGATGCGCGCGGTATCACCTGCTTTCTGGTGCCGGCAAACAGCAACGGCGTGAAGGTCGAGGAGTATATGTGGACCTTCAACATGCCGACCGATCACCCGCGCGTCAGCTTCACCGACGTGTTTGTGCCTGATGACGCGCTGTTCGGCGAGGTCGGGCGCGGCCTGTCGCTGGCGCAATGCTTCGTGCACGAGAACCGGATCCGGCAGGCGGCAAGCTCGCTCGGCGCGGCGGTCTACTGCATCACGGAGAGCGTGACCTACGCGCGCGAGCGCAAGCCGTTCGGCAAGGCGCTGGCCGAGAACCAGGCGATCCAGTGGCCGCTGGTTGAATTGGCAACGCAGGCCGAGATGCTGCGGCTGCTGATCCGCAAGACCGCGTGGGAGATGGACCAGCTGACCCAGGCGCAGGTCGAGCACACGCTCTCCGACAAAGTCTCGATGTGTAATTTCTGGGCGAACCGGCTGTGCTGCGAGGCCGCCGACCGCGCCATGCAGGTGCATGGCGGCATGGGCTATTCACGGCATAAGCCGTTCGAGCATATCTACCGGCATCACCGCCGCTACCGCATTACCGAAGGCAGTGAGGAAATCCAGAAGCGCAAGGTTGCTGGATTTCTGTTCGGGTACATGGGGGCAGGGAAGCACTAAGGGGTTGTTGGCCCGCTGCGCTTGCTCCGTTCGACCCGTCGTCCCCGCGAACGCGGGGACCCATACGCCGTGTCGTGGCTGTTCTGGGGAGCATCAGTTGCTTTGTTGAACTGCCGTGCCGTAGTTATCAGCGCCAGGGGTGTCCCCTATGGGTCCCCGCGTTCGCGGGGACGACCACCCTTGTGCTATCGCGCGTTACCCTCTCGCCGCGCGGTCCTTTTCGTTCTGCGCCTTGATCGCTTCGCGCGCCTGGGTCCAGTCCGCATCGGACCAGTCGCGCAGTTGATAGAAATTGCCGCCCATCGCCAGCGCCTGGCCGCCGTCCATGGCGATGGTCTCGCCGTTGATCCAGTCGCAGCCGCCCGAGATCAGGAACACCGCCAGATTCTGCAGCTCTTCCATTTTGCCGACCCGGCCCATCGGGTTCATCGCCTTGGTGCGCGCGCCGGCCTCGTCGCCGGGCTTGATGCGCTTGCTCATGCCTTCGGTCGGGATTTCGCCGGGCGCAATGGTGTTGAGCCGGATGCCGTAGCGCCCCCATTCCGTCGCCAGCGACATCGTCATGGCGTGAATGGCGGATTTGCTCATCGCCGACGGCACCACATAGGGCGAGCCGTTGCGGACCCAGGTCACGGTGATCGACACCACATTACCGCGCTGTTTGGTGGCGATCCAGCGCCGTCCGACCGCATGCGTCACGTAGAACGTGCCATGCATGACGATGTTGGCGACGGCGTCGAAACCGCGCGGGCTCAATTCCTCGGTGCGCGAGATGAAATTGCCGGCGGCGTTGTTGATGAGGTCGGTAAGCGGGCCTTGCGTGAAGATGTTCTCGATCATCGCGTCGACGGCGAGCGGATCGCGGATATCGACGCCGTGGCTGGTGACGCGGCCGCCGTGCAGATCCATCAGCTCGGTGGCGGTTTCGTCGCAGACCGCTTTGCGCCGGCCGCAGATATGCACCTCGGCGCCCAGCTCAAGAAAGCGAGCCGCCATCGACTTACCGAGCCCGGTACCGCCGCCGGTCACGAGAATGCGTCGCCCGGCGAGAAGCTGATCGTTGAACATCGTTTCCACCCAACAAGATTGTTTATTAATTGGTCAATTGACTAAACCGGGACAACGCCGTTCTGTAAAGCAACACGAAAGAATAAGAGCGGAGGAGAATGCGCATGGAAGAACGCGTTTCGATATCGATTTCAAATGGTATCGCCGACGTCCGCCTGGTACGGGCGGACAAGATGAACGCGCTCGATGCCGCGATGTTTGAGGCGCTGGTCGCCGCCACCGAACGCCTTGCGCAGGAAAAAGGCGTGCGAGCGGTAGTATTGTCCGGCGAGGGCCGTGCGTTTTGCGCCGGCCTCGACATGGGCCGCTTCGCCGCGATGAACGAAAATGGCGGTAACGGGATAGCGGGTGGCGACAAGCGCGACCTGACCGTGCGCACCCATGGCCTCGCCAATTTTCCACAGCAGGCGGTGTGGGGCTGGCGGCAACTCCCGGTGCCGGTGATTGCCGCGGTCCAGGGCGTGGCGTTCGGCGGCGGCTTCCAGCTCGCGCTTGGCGCCGACATGCGCTTCCTCGCGCCCCACGCGCGGATGTCGATCATGGAGATCAAATGGGGGTTGGTGCCGGATATGGCGGGGACGCCGATCCTGGCGAGCCTCGTGCGCGACGATATCCTGCGCGAGCTGACCTATACGGGGCGGATTTTCTCGGCGCAGGAAGCCCTGGGTTACGGCCTGGCGACGCGGATCTGCGAGGACCCGCGCACCGCGGCCTTTGAGGTCGCGCGCGAGATCGCCGGCAAGAGCCCGGAGGCGATCCGCGCCGCCAAGCGCCTGCTCAACAAGCTGTCCGTCGATCCCGGCCCGGCGCTATCAGCCGAATCCGCCGAGCAGATGAAATTGATGGGCGGGCCCAATCAACTTGAGGCGGTACGCGCCAACATCGAAAAGCGTGCGCCGCGATTTTCGGATGTGTGAGTTCGCGCACCGTCATGGCCGGACTTGTTCCGGCCATCCACGTCTTCACTTTGCGAAAACAAAAAAGAAAGACGTGGATCACCGGGACGAGCCCGGTGATGACGACAAAGCTAAAGTTCATTTTAAATCACGAACTAGACCATGACCGATACACCGCTCTTCCTCGGCATCATCAGCGGCCAGCGCCAGCGTGAGTCATGCCGAGATTGCCGATCGCGCCGCCCGCATCGCAAGCGGGTTGCAAGAGCTTGGCGTCAGGCAGGGCGACAGCGTCGGCATCCTCATGCGCAACGACATCGCCTTCCTGGAGGTCGCCTATGCCGCGATGCGGCTTGGCGCCTATGGCGTCCCCCTGAACTGGCACTTCAAGCCGGAGGAAATCGGCTACATCCTGAGGGATTCCGGTGCCCCGGTGCTGATCGGCCATGCCGACCTGCTGCATCCCTTGCGCGAAGCGATTCCGGCCGGCGTCACCGTGCTCAGCGTTCCGCTGCCGCCGGAGATCCTCCAGCATTACAAGATCGATCCCGATCATCTCGCGGCCCCTGATTTCGCAACCGACTTCGAATCCTGGATCGGGCGGCAAGCGCCCTATGACGGGCCGGCGGTGCCGCAACCGCAGAACATGATCTACACCTCGGGCACGACGGGCCATCCCAAGGGCGTTCGTCGCAACGCGCCGACACCGGAACAGGCCGCCTCGCTGGAGCGGATGCGGGCGATGATCTACGGCCTGCGGCCCAACATTCGCGGGCTGCTGCCGGGGCCGCTCTATCATTCCGCGCCGAACTCATTCGGCATCCGCACCGGCCGTCTCGGCGGCGCGCTGGTGCTGATGCCGCGTTTCGAGCCTGAAGAATTCCTGCGGCTGATCGAGCAGCAGCGGATCGACACCATCTTCATGGTGCCGACCATGTTCATCCGCCTGATGAAATTGCCGCAAGCCGTGCGGCGGAAATACGACATGTCGTCGCTGCGCCATATCATTCATGCCGCAGCACCTTGCCCGCCCGACATCAAGCGCGCCATGATCGAGTGGTGGGGACCTATCATCCATGAATTCTACGGCTCCACCGAATCCGGCGCGGTCACCTTCGCCACTTCCGAGGACGCGCTGAAGAAGCCCGGCACCGTCGGCAGGATCTCGCCAGGCGCGGAGCTTCGTTTTGTCGGCGACGACGGGCAGTCGTTGCCGCCGGGCGAGATCGGCGAAATCTATTCGCGCATATCAGGCAATCCGGACTTCACCTATCATAACAAGCCGGAGAAGCGCGCCGAGATCGAGCGCGACGGCTTCATCACCTCGGGCGACGTCGGCTACATCGACGACGACGGCTATGTCTTCATCTGCGACCGCAAGCGCGACATGGTGATCTCGGGCGGCGTCAATATCTATCCCGCTGAAATCGAGGCCGCGCTGCACGCGGTTCCCGGCGTCCATGATTGTGCGGTGTTCGGCATCCCCGACGACGAGTTCGGCGAGGCGCTGATGGCGGTGGTCGAACCGCAGTCAGGCGTCACGCTCGATACCGCCGACATCCGCGCGCAGCTCAGGGCCGCGCTGGCCGATTACAAGGTGCCGAAACACGTCG
This sequence comes from uncultured Alphaproteobacteria bacterium, assembly GCA_963843235.1. Taxonomy (GTDB): domain Bacteria; phylum Pseudomonadota; class Alphaproteobacteria; order Rhizobiales; family Xanthobacteraceae; genus Bradyrhizobium. The sequence goes on along the minus strand of CAWJJV010000030.1, from coordinate 729,688 downwards.
AAATCCATCGCCACCTGCCGCGCGAGGACTCCGGCAAGATTTTCAAGCGCCGGCTGCGCGATCCCTATTGGGAGCGGGCAGGGCGGAAGATTTAGGTCGATCGCGACGACGAACTCCCGATGCAGCCATCCTTCCAGACGCGGCCAAAAGGGCCGCTCCTCAGGATGAGGCCTCATTCTTGGCATACCGCCTTGATCTTGATCTTGCGCCGAGACGCAAAAATTGCGACTCAAAGACCTGCCGGGCAAATTCTGGAGCAAAGTCATGTCGTCCCAGATCATGCCTTCCGACTTCTGACGCCCGTCCGAACCGCGGCGACGATATCGCCGCGCTGGAGGAGGACGCGCGGCTGCGGGAGGAGATCCGGCTGCTCGGGCGCATCCTCGGCGACACCGTGCGCGATCAGGAAGGCGCCGATGTGTTCGACCTCGTCGAGCGTATCCGGCAGACCTCGATCCGGTTTCACCGGGATGACGACCGTCCGGCGCGGCGCGAGCTCGAAGTCATTCTCGACAGCATGTCGATCAGCGAGACCGTGCGCATCGTGCGCGCCTTCAGCTATTTTTCGCACCTCGCCAACATCGCCGAGGACCAGAACAACATCCGCCAGATGCGGGCGCGCAGCACCGCCGACGGCTCGCCGCGCACGGGGACACTGGCGCTGGCGCTCTCGCGTGCGCATGCCGCCGGCTTCAGCGACGCCGATCTGCTCGAATTTTTCGCCGGCGCGCTGGTCGGGCCGGTTCTGACCGCGCATCCCACCGAAGTGCGCCGCAAGAGCACCATCGACCGCGAGATGGAGATTGCCGCGCTATTGGACCGCCGCGAGCGCGTCCAGCTCACGCCGGAAGAGATCGAGGCGAGCGATGAGCAGTTGCGCCGCGAGGTGCTGACGCTGTGGCAGACCAATCTTCTGCGCCGCACCAAGCTCACCGTGCTCGACGAGGTCGCCAACGGCCTTTCATTTTACGACTACACCTTCCTGCACGAGGTGCCGCGGCTGCATTGCGCGCTGGAAGACCGGCTGAACGCGGACAACGGGGAAGCGCGTGGTGAATTGGCGTCGTTCCTGCGGATGGGAAGCTGGATCGGCGGCGACCGCGACGGCAATCCGTTTGTGACCGCGGAGGTCATGCGCGGCACCTTGCGCCTGCAGTCGAGCCGCGTGCTGCGGTTCTATCTGGAGGAACTGCACGTGCTCGGCTCGGAACTATCGCTGGCGGCACACCTCGCCGATGTCACGGAGGATTTGCGCGCGCTCGCCGAGCGCTCGCCCGACACCTCGCCGCATCGAAGCGGCGAGCCGTATCGTCTCGCGGTATCCGGCATCTATGCGCGGCTGACGGCGACCGCCGCGAAGCTGGAGGTGGAGACCACAAGGCCGCCGGTCGGGGAGGCCGCGCCTTATGCCAGCGCGAAAGAATTCAAGGCTGATCTCGATGTTCTCTACCGTTCGCTGATCGCGAATAATTCGCGGGTGATTGCGCGCGGCCGGCTTGAGGCGATTGTGCCGGGCGGTGGATTGCTTCGGCTTTCATTTGGCCAGTCTCGACATGCGGCAGAACTCCGCGGTGCATGAACGCACCATCGCCGAGTTGCTGGATGCGACGCAGTCGGGCACCTCCTACCTGGCCTTGAGCGAAGACGCGCGGATCGCGCAGTTGGCCGGCGAACTGCGCAACCCGCGGCCGCTGACCTCGAGCTTTGTGAAATACAGCGCGGAGACGGTGGGTGAACTCGCTGTGTTCCGCGAGGCCGCGGAGGCGCATGCCCGGTTCGGCGCCGATGTGATCCCCCAATGCATCATTTCCATGAGCGAGGGCGTTTCCGACCTGCTGGAGGTCGCGCTGCTGCTCAAGGAGGTCGGCCTGATCGATCCGTCCGGCCGCAGCGCCATCAACATCGTGCCGCTGTTCGAGACCATCGAGGATTTGCAGGCCTGCGCCGCCATCATGGACCGGCTGCTGTCGCTGCCGGAATATCGCCGTCTGGTCGACAGCCGCGGCGGGATGCAGGAGGTGATGCTCGGCTATTCCGACAGCAACAAGGACGGCGGCTTCGTCACCTCGGGCTGGGAGCTCTACAAGGCCGAGATCGGCCTGGTCGGCGTGTTCGAGCGTCACGGCGTGCGCCTGCGGCTTTTCCACGGTCGCGGCGGGTCGGTCGGCCGCGGCGGCGGCCCGAGCTATGACGCCATTATCGCGCAACCGGGCGGCGCGGTGAACGGTCAGATCAGGATCACCGAGCAGGGCGAGATCATCTCCAGCAAATATTCCAACGCCGAAGTCGGCCGCAACAATCTGGAGATATTGGCGGCAGCGACGCTGGAGGCGAGCCTGCTGCAGCCACGGCAGAGCGCGCCGCGCGGTGAATATCTGGAGGCGATGGAGCAATTGTCGGCGCTCGCCTTCAAGGCCTATCGCGGGCTGGTCTACGAGACCGAAGGCTTTGTCGATTATTTCTGGGACTCGACCGTCATCACCGAAATCTCCACGCTCAATATCGGCAGCCGTCCGGCCTCGCGCAAGAAAACCCGCGCCATCGAGGATCTCCGCGCCATACCCTGGGTGTTCAGCTGGGCGCAATGTCGGCTGATGCTGCCGGGCTGGTACGGTTTTGGCAGCGCGGTGGAAGCCTGGATCGCCGAGCATCCCGAGCAGGGCATGCCGTTCCTGAAGGAACTCTATCGCGAGTGGCCGTTCTTCCGCACCTTGCTGTCGAACATGGACATGGTGCTGGCGAAGAGTTCGATCGCGATCGCCTCGCGCTATGCCGAACTGGTGGCGGATGCGAGCTTGCGCGAAAAGATCTTCGGGCGCATCCGCCGCGAATGGCACGCGTCGATCGAGACGCTGCTGGACATCATGGACCAGGATCGCCTGCTACAGGGTAACCCGCTGCTGGAGCGCTCGATCCGCAACCGCTTTCCCTACCTCGATCCGCTCAACCATGTGCAGGTGGAACTGCTGAAAGAGCATCGCGCGCAGAATCCCGACGAACAGGTGCTGCGCGGGATTCAGCTCACCATCAACGGGATATCGGCGGGGTTGCGGAATAGCGGGTAAGGTAGGGGCGAATAGCGAATGGCGAGTAGTGAATGGCGGGGCAGTCGTCATTCCGGGACACGCGTCTTAGCGCGAACTCCGATGTGCAATTGCACATCGGAGAATCTCGAGATTCCGGGTTCGCGCTACCGCGTGCCCCGGAATGACCGGCGGCACAACATCGCTCAACAATTATGCGCGCCCTGGGTCTCGACATAGACCGCGTACAGCGACTGGCTCGCGGTCATGAACAGGCGGTTTCGTTTCTTGCCGCCGAAGCAGACATTGGCGCAGGTCTCGGGCAGGCGGATCTGGCCGATGCGCGCGCCGTCCGGCGCGAAAATCTGCACGCCGTCGTAGCCGTCGCCGACCCAGCCCGCGCCGACCCAGATGTTGCCCTCGGTGTCGACCCGCATGCCGTCGGGGAAGCCCGATTTGCCGTCCAGCGTCATGTCGATCAGCGTGCGCGGGTTCGAGAGCTTGTCGCCGTTGAGGTCGTACTGCCAGACGATATTCTTGGCGTTGGGGTAGTGCGTGATGCCGGTATCGCAGACATAGACCTTCTTGTAGTCGTGGCTGAAGGCGATGCCGTTCGGCTTGAACGGTTCGTCGGCGACCTTGCTGACCTGGCCGGTCTGGGCGTCGAGCCGGTACACCGCTTCCTTCTGGTAGGGCTGAAGCGAGCCGGTATTGGCTTTCTGCCCTTCGTAGATGCTGATCGCGCCATAGCCGGGATCGGTGAACCAGATCGACCTGTCGTTGGGGTGAACGACGACGTCGTTCGGGCCGTTGAGCTGCTTGCCATTGGCCTGTTCGGCCAGCACCGTGAGCGCGCCATTATGTTCGTAACGGACCAGCCGGGTCCGCTCGCAGGCGATCTGCCGCCCCTCGAAATCGAAGGTGTTGCCGTTGGCTTCATTGGACGGCTTGTGAAACTGGTCCGAGATGTGGCCGTCGTCGTCGAGATAACGAAGCTGACGATTATTCGGAATGTCGCTCCACACGAGATATTGACCCTGCGCGTTCCAGGCCGGGCCTTCGGCCCACAGACAGCCGGTATACAGGCGCTTGATCGAGGTGTTGCCGACCTTGGCCTTGAAGCGCTTGGCGTCGATCACGACGATATCGGGATCGGGATAGCGTTGCGGCTCGGATGCCGGGCCGAAATCGCGGGCCAGCGCGTCGGTTGCGATCATGGTGGTGGCGGCGAGCGCCGTCGCGCCCTTCAACAGCTTGCGGCGATCGATCCCGGCCGATCCGGCTTCGGCCTCGGGCAACTTCGATAGAGTTGTCATGATTTCCTCCGACGTTTTTTGTTGGGAGGGAAATCCTGAGCCCACACTTTGGCGTAAAGCGGGCGGTATCACAGGAAAAGCAACTTTAAATTGCGTTAGCCGGGATTGATCCGCCGTTTGGGCCTCCGATTTGCTAGATCGCATCCCAGTTGAAAATATCCGCCGAGCGGTCGAGCTTGTAGAACGACGACTTCAGCGCCGGCATGCCGTGCTCGGCGATGGTCTGCGGCGTCCAGCCTTCGGCGCGATGGATCGAGCGCAGCGGCCGCGACTGGCCCATCAGGAAAATCTCGTTCATGCGCACCGCAAAGATCTGCCCGGTGACGTCCTTGGCGGCGTCGCTGAGCAGGAAGGCGCAGAGCGGCGCGATCTTTTCCGGTCCCATCTGCTGGATTTTGGCCACGCGCGCCTTCTCCGCCTCGGTCTCGGTCGGGATCGTGCCGATCAGCCGGCTCCAGGCGAACGGCGACACGCAGTTGGAGCGGACATGGAAGCGCTCCATGTCGAGCGCGATCGATTTCGACAGGCCGACGATGCCGAGCTTGGCCGCGGCGTAGTTGGCCTGACCGAAATTGCCGACCAGACCCGAGGTCGAGGTGAAGTGCACGAACGCGCCGCTTTCCTGCTCGCGGAACAACCGCGCGGCGGCATGCGAGACATAGAATGAGCCCATCAGATGAACCTTGATGACGGACTCGAAGGCGTCGATGCTCATGCGGTGGAAGATCGCGTCGCGCAGGATGCCGGCATTGTTGACCACGCCGTCGAGCCTGCCGAAACTGTCGATCGCGGTCTTTACGATCTTGCTGGCCGGGATCGCTTCGGCGACGGTTTCGAAATTCGCCACCGCCGTCCCGCCGCGCTTCTTGATTTCCTCGACCACTTCTTCCGCCGGCGAGGCGCTCGATCCCGAACCGTCGGCGGCGCTGCCGGGATCGTTGACCACGACCTTGGCGCCTTCAGCCGCACAGAGCAGCGCGATCTCGCGGCCGATGCCGCGCCCGGCGCCGGTGACGATGATGGATTTGCCCTCGAGTGATTTGGCCATGGGCAGTGTCTCCCGTTAGTGTTCGTCATTCCGGGGCGTGCGAAGCGCGAACCCGGAATCTCGAGATTCCGGGTCTGCGCCTAGCGGCGCATCCCGGAATGACGTAGTGTGATTACCTCTCGTTCGTAAAAATGATCGTCCCCGATCGCCGCGAACATGCCGCCGACGCCGTGGCAGACCGAGATCTTTGCGCCAGGCACCTGCGCCGGGGCGATGCCGCGCATTTGCCGCACGCTTTCCTGCAGCGCGTACATGCCGTACATGCCGGAATGCATATAGCTCAGTCCGCCGCCATTGGTGTTGAGCGGCAGCTTGCCGCCGGGTCTCGTATGGCCGTCGGCGATGAACTTGCCGGTCTCTTCGTGCGGCATGAAGCCGAGATCGCCGAGGCCATAGAGCGGCAGATGCGCGAACGCGTCGTAGATCATCAGATGATCGACGTCCTTGTGGGCGATGCCGGCTTCCCTGAAGGCGAGGGGACCGGCGACCTTGAACGCGCGCGAACTGTCGAAGGTCTGCATCTGGCTGACCATCGGCGTCTCGACGCTCTCGCCGGTGCCGAGGATGTAGACCGGCTTGTTCGGGAAATCCTTGGCGCGGTCGGCCGAGGTCAGGATCAGCGCGCCGCCGCCGTCGGTGACGAGGCAGCACTGCAGGATGCGGAACGGATAAGCGATCATCCGTGAGTTCAAGACGTCCTCGACCGTGATCGGCGCCTTCATGGTGGCGCGCGGATTCTTCGCCGCCCATTCGCGCTGCGCCACTGCGACCATCGCGATCTGCTCGTGGGTGATGCCGTGGGTCTTCATGTAACGCAGCACGGGAATCGGAAACATGCTGGCCGGCGTCGAGACGCCATAGGGCAGCTCGAACTGTCCGTTCAGGCTGTCGGGGCCGATCATGCGCGGCGTGCGGCCGATATTCGACTTGCCGCTTTCGGCATGCGTGATCAGGACGGTCTTGCACAAGCCGGCCTCGATCGCGGCGGCGGCGTGGCGGACGTGCAGCATGAACGAACAGCCGCCGACCGAGGTGCCGTCGACCCAGGTCGGGGTGATGCCGAGATAATGCGCGATCTGTTGCGGCGTTTCGACCGCGGTGGCGAAACCGTCGATATCGGACAGTTTCAGTCCGGCGTCGGCGATGGCATTGAGCGCCGCGTCGGCGTGCAACTGGATTTGCGACATATTCGGAATGACGCCGAGTTCGGTGGTTTCGGCGGCGCCGACGACGGCGACTTGATTGCTGCGCATGATGCTTAACCCCTCGCCGGACGGAACAAGGGAAGGGTGATCTTGTCGTCGAGCTTTTCAAACGCGACTTCCAGCTTCATGTCGAGTTCGAGCGCTTCCGGCGTCTGCGGACAATCGACGATGTTGCTCATCATGCGCGGACCTTCGTCCAGTTCCACCACGGCGATGGCGTAGGGCGGGGTGAATCCCGGCACCGGGCGGTGATGGATAACGTAGCTGTAAAGCTTGCCCAGGCCGCTGGCCTTGAACACGCTGACCTTGCGTGACGCGCAGGCCGGGCAGAACGGACGCGGCGGGAAGTAGACGTTGGAACATGCGTCGCAGCGCTGCAGGCGAAGTTCGCCCGCCTGCGTGCCATCCCAAAAATGCTGGGTCTCAGGCGTCGGTTTCGGTCGCGCGCGCGTTGGCTCCGCCATGATCGTCGATTCCTCCCTGGCACGGGTTCTTTCGTCCCGCTGGCTCCGATCTTGATGCGACATTGGACCGTCCGGCGTCAACGGTCCAGCTTGCGGCCTGCATGCCGCGTATTCCGGGCCACGCACAATGGATTAGTCGGGAGCGCTTGTATCCCTCCAAGCCCCGGGAGTATGGTCCCGCCCGAACCAGAAACCGGGAGGAATTGATGTTGAAGGTGAAGGGCGTGGTATTAGCGGCGGGCTTGATGATCGCCACGCAGGCAATGGCTGCCGATGCGCCGGCGGAAATCAAGATCGGCACGCTCTACGCGTCTTCCGGGCGCTACGCCTCGATTTCGATGCCGGTTTACAGCGCGCTCAAACTCTGGGCCGACCAGAAAAATACCGAGGGCGGGGTTTACGTAAAGGCGTTCGACAAGAAAATTCCCGTCAAGCTTGTGGCCTATGACGATCAGAGCAACACCGCGACCGCCTCGACGCTCTATAATCAGCTCGTGACGCAGGACAAGGTCGATCTCCTGGTCGCGGATTCAGGCTCGGTACTGACCGCGCCGGCGGTGACGATCGCACGCGACCACAAGATGTTCCTGTACGACCAGACCGGAACCGGCGCCAGCTTCTTTTCCAAGGACAACCCCTATATCGGGCTGATCGCGGATCCGGTCTCGACCGTCTGGCCGAAGCCGGTCGCCGACTTCATTTCGCACGATGGTCCGGGTCTCGGGATCAAGAAAATCGCGATTCTCTATTCAACCAACGAATTCACCGGCACCCAGGCCAACGCGTTTCGTAAATTCGTCAAGGATTCCGGCGCGCCGATCGAGATCGTCTACGATCAGGGAATTCCGACCGAAACCACCAACTACACGGTCATCATCAACAACATCAACAACACGCAGCCCGATGCGGTGATTCATTTCGGCTATGCGCCGAACGATATTGCGTTCCTGCGCAATGTCGCCGATGTCGGCGTCAAGTTCAAAATGCTGTTCTGCATCTACGCCGGCCTCGAGACCGAATTGCTCGAGAAGAACGTCGGCGACAAGGGCCTCGAGCACGTATTCACCTACGTGCCGCCGTCGGAAGTGGAATACCCGGTGAATTTCGGCATGCCGCTAAAGGAATATAAGGCGGCCTGGGACAAGAAATATCCGGACGGCAAGATCGAGTTCGGCTTCAATGCGGTCGCCGGTTACACCACCGGGCTTGTCATCGAGAAGACGCTTTCGGTCGCTAACAGTCTCGATCAGCTTGAGTTGCGCCGGGCGACATTCAGCCTGTCCGGAGAGCTCAAGACGCTCGACGGCACGTTTGCGCTCGACGAGATCGGCGGCCAGGTCGGCGAGTTGACGCCGCTCGGGCAGCTCGAACTCAACGATCAAGGTCACCTGAAATTTATCTCGATATACCCTCACGAAACCGCGACCGGCAAACCGGTCTATCCGCGTCCATGACACGGTTGCGGATTGTAAACCGGACGTCGGGGGCGATGCGCTGATGCTGGTCTATGCGCTCGTCGCCGGCGTCCTGTTCGGGCTGTATTTCAGCCTGGTCGGAATCGGCCTCAACCTCGTGTTCGGCGTCATGCGCATCGTCAACCTTGCGCATGGCGACATCCTGATGCTTGGCGCGTTCATTGCGATCGGCGTGGTGACGATGGCCGGCATCGATCCGCTGTTCGCGGTGCCGCTGGCGTTCGTGGTGTTCGTGCTGGTCGGCCTGTTGCTCTATTGGGTCCTGGTGCCGCGGCTACAAGGCTCGGTTAACCCGGAAATGTTGTCGATCATCCTGTTCTTTGGCCTGTCCCAGGTGATCGAGGCCATCACCACCATTTTCGCCGGTACCAGCGAACGCTCGATCCAGAGCCGGTTGCTCGGCACCGTGTTCTCGACCATCAGGGTCAAGCTGTTCGGCGGGCAACCGGGCGCGAGCGGACCGGTGCAGATTTTCGGCCAGGGATTTCCCACGCCGTGGGTGATCGCGGCCGCCACCAGCCTGGTCGCGATCGCCTTCGTCTACGTCTATCTGTACCGCACCCGTCTCGGCACCCTGACCCGGGCGGTGATGTCGCGGCGCGAAGAGGCGCTGGCGACCGGCATCGATGTCGACCGCGTCTCCGCGGCCGCCTTCGGTATCGGGCTTGGGCTTGCGGCGGTGGCCGGCGTGTTCGCGCCCTTCATGTTCGGATCGGTGACGCCGGCGTTCGGCGCCGATGCCACCGTCACCTCATTCGCCATCGTGGTGCTGGGCTCGCTCGGCAATCCCTTGGGCACCGCGCTCGGCGGCGTGGTTTACGGTGTCTGCTATATGCTGGTACAGACCTATCTCAGCTCATGGGCCGACCTTTTGCCCTATGTGCTCTTGATCTTCATCCTGCTCCTGCGTCCGAGCGGTCTCTTGGGAAGGCAGGTGCGCGTTGCCTAACGCCTTGAGACACACGCTGTTCATTGTCGCGCCGCTGATCGTCGTCCTGGCGATACTGCCGGGCGTGTACCAGAACCATTTGCTGCTGTTCAATTTCGTCATCTTCCTGGTGCTCGCCCAGGGCGTGAACATCATCTACGGGTTCACCGGTTACCTGCCGTTCGGCTATGTCGGCTTCTTCGGGGCCGGCGCCTATGGTTTTGCGATCATGGTGATGCATTACCAGACGCCGGCGGCGCTCGCGGTGATCGTGGGCGGGCTTGTGGGCGTCGCGCTCGGGCTGTTGCTGACGCCGCTGTTGCGGCTTTCCGGCGCCTATTTCGCGATTGCCAATCTCGCGGCATCGCTCGCGGTACTTCACTTCGTCGCCAATCCCGCGCTCGAGGACATCACGCGCGGGCCGTATGGCGTTTCGCTCACCGGCACCTTCAACCCGACGCTGGCCTATGACGCCGCGCTGGTGGTGCTGGCGCTGACGCTTTGCGGAGTCGTGTTCCTGAAGAACTCGCGCTTCGGTCTCGCCTTGCAGGCGGTGCGGGAAGACGCGGTGAGCGCCTCGATGGCCGGTGTCAACGTGGTGTGGATGCGCGTGATCGCGTGGCTGGCGTCGGCGCTGGTCGCCGGTCTCGCCGGAGGCATCTATGCCTGGTATGTTTCGGTGTTCTATCCCGACAACGTATTCAGCGGTGATTTCAGCATCTTCGCGATCGTGTTCGCGCTGTTCGGCGGCGTCGCCACGATCTGCGGCCCGATTGTCGGTGTCGTCATCCTGTACGGCATCTACAACCTGATCGGATTCACCACGCCGCAATATTTCCAGTTGATCTACGGGCTATTGATCATGGGGTTGGTGCTGTTTCTCCCCGCGGGCCTGGTCTCGCTTGCGACGCGCAGGGGGTGGCATGTCCCCTGACAGCAAGCCCATTCTCAACGTTTCCAAAGTGGTAAAACGCTTCGGCGGTTTTCACGCGCTCGACGGATTGAGCTTCCATGTCGCGTCGGGCGAAATCCTCGGGCTGGTCGGACCCAACGGTTCCGGCAAGACCACGGCGATCAACGTGATCTCCGGCCTCTACGCGCCGGATGGCGGTGAGGTGGTGCTGGACGGCGCCTCGATCGGCGGGATGGCGTCGCACAAGCTGGTCCATCGCGGCGTCAACCGCACCTTCCAGGTCCCCAAGCCGTTCATGTCGCTGACCGTGCGCCAGAACATCGAGGTGGCGCTGGCCTATGGCCGTGCCGCGGTGGCGCCGCCGAGCATGGCTGCGCTGCTCGACGAATACCGGCTCGCCGATGTCGCCGACCGGCCGGCTTCTGAGCTGAACAATGTGCAGCAGAAAATGCTCGACCTGGTTCGGGCGCTCGCCACCCGTCCGCGGCTGTTGCTGCTCGATGAACTCGCTGCCGGCTTCAATCCGTCGGAGCTCGACTGGATCGCCGAACGCATCAAGGCGCTGGCGAAAGGCGGAATGGCGATCATCGTCGTCGAACATCTGATGGGCTTCATTGAACATATTACCGATCGCGTCATCGTCATGAATGCCGGCAAGGAGATTTTCGAAGGCAAGCTCGCCGTCGCCGTCCAGGTGCCGCAAGTCATCGAGGTATTCCTGGGAGGCGAGCATGCCGCCTGAAACCACGCCGCTGATGAAAGCGGCCGGCGTCGACGCCGGCTACGGCACGATGCAGGTGCTGTGGGGCGTCGATCTCGACGTTCGCGCCGGCGAGACCGTGCTGCTGCTCGGCGCCAACGGCGCCGGCAAGACCACGTTCCTGAAATCGCTGGTCGGCCTGATCGAGGCCCGCAGCGGCAGCATCAGGCTCGGCGGCGCCGACGTGACGCGGATGCGCTCCAGCGACCGGATGCGGCTCGGCATGACCTATATGTCGGAACTCGCGGTATTTCCTGACCTGTCGATCGAGGAAAACATCCGGGTCGGCGCCCAGGCGTTGGGACATGCCGATCCCGGCGCCCGCGTCGAGGAGATGTACGGCGTGTTTCCGGTGCTGCGTGACAAGCGCCGCGCGCCGGCGTCCAGCCTGTCCGGCGGCCAGCGCAAGATGCTCGGCATCGCCAAGGCGCTGGCGGCCGAGCCGAAGCTGCTGGTGATGGACGAGCCCTCGGCCGGGCTGTCGCCGCTGTTCGTCAAGGAAGTCATCCGGATTCTCGGCGATCTGCGCGGACGGGGCCTTGCGCTTTTGATCGCGGAGCAGAACATCGGGTTCCTTGAGGTGGCGACGCGGGTGTTCGTGCTGGAGGGCGGCCGTATCCGTTTCTCCGGCACGGTGGCAGAAATGACCGATAACGAGGCGTTGCGGCGGGCTTATTTTGGACTGAAGTAATGCGAACGATCAGGATAGGATCCGGCGCCGGCTATTCGGGCGATCGCATCGAGCCCGCGGTCGAACTCGCCGAAAAGGGCGACATCCAATACCTGGTGTTCGAGTGCCTCGGCGAGCGCACCGTGGCGCTGGCGCAGCAGGCGCGGATGAAAAACCCGGAGAGCGGCTACGATCCGCTGCTCGAGGCGCGGATGCGCGCGGTGCTGCCGGTATGCGCGGCCAAGGGCATCAAGATCGTCACCAACATGGGCGCGGCCAATCCCGAGGCCGCGGCGCGCAAGACCGCCGAGATTGCCAAATCGCTCGGGCTTTCGTCGCTCAAGGTCGCCGCCGTCGTCGGCGATGATGTGCTGGAAGCCTGCAAGGACGGCGACCTTCCGATCATGGAGTTCGACGGCACCATCAAGCAACTCGGCAACCGGCTGTTGTCGGCCAATGCCTATCTCGGCGCCGAGCCGATCGCGGAGGCGCTGAGCGGCGGCGCCGATATCGTCATCACCGGGCGCGCTTCCGATCCCGCGCTGTTTCTGGCGCCGATGATCCACGCTTTCGGCTGGGCGATGGATGACTGGAATTTGCTGGGGCAGGGCACCGTCGCCGGGCATTTGCTGGAATGCGCCGGGCAGATCACCGGCGGCTATTTCGCCGATCCAGGCTACAAGGATGTCGACGGTCTGGCGCGGCTCGGCTTTCCCATCGGCGAAGTCGGCGAAGACGGCGCGCTTGTCATCACCAAGGTCGCCGGCTCGGGCGGCGCGGTGACGGCGCAGACCTGCAAGGAGCAACTGCTCTACGAGGTGCACGATCCCCGGCAGTATATCCAGCCCGATGTGGTGGCGGATTTTTCGCAGGTGACGGTCGAGGAGATCGCTCCGGATCGCGTGCGCGTCAGCGGCGGCCGCGGCACCGCGCGAACCGACACGCTGAAGATTTCGGTCGGCTATGTCGACAGCTACATCGGCGAGGGCCAAATCTCCTACGCCGGTCCCGGGGCACTGGCGCGTGGGCGGCTGGCGCTCGAGATCGTTCGCGAACGGCTCAAGCTCACCGGCGTCGCCGCCAGTGAATGGCGGTTCGACCTGATCGGTGTCGACGCGCTGCATGGGCCGGAAGTCTCCGCGCAGGCCAACGAGCCCTACGAAGTGCGCGTTCGCGTCGCCGGACGCACCGAGAATCTGGGCGAGGCGGTGCGGATCGGCAACGAGGTCGAAACGCTCTACACCAACGGTCCGGCGGCAGGCGGCGGCGCGTTCAAATCGGCGCGCGACGTGGTCGCGGTGGCCTCGGTGCTGCTGCCGCGCGGCCTCGCAACGCCGCGCGTTCGCTTTGTGGGGGGCGAGGCATGAAGCTGCGCGAGATCGCCCATTCCCGCACCGGTGACAAAGGCAACACCTCCAACATCTCGGTGATTGCCTATGATGCAAAGCATTATCCGCTGCTGCTCGAACAGGTCACGAGCGCGCGGGTGAAGGCCCATTTTGCCGGCGTGGTCGAGGGCGAGGTGGTCCGCTATGAGCTGCCTAATATCTCGGCGCTAAATTTCGTGATGCGCGACACGCTCGGCGGTGGCGTGACGCGGTCGCTCGCGCTCGACGCGCACGGCAAATCCCTGAGTTCCGCGCTGCTCGATCTCGACATCGCGCCTGCTTCAGGCGACAAGTAACGACCGGTCGCGTTCTCGAGCCAAGCGGGAAGCGGTCGCGGAAGAAAGTGCGTCAAACAAACCACGAAACGGGAAGCCATGCCGAACACGCCGACCCTTGCCACCCTGGCCGATGATCTCGAAAGCGGCCGTACCACGGCCCGCAAGCTGGTCGAAGCGTGCATCGCCAAGATCGCCGACGCCTCGGGCGAGGGCCAGCGGACCTTCATTCATGTCGACCGGGAAGCCGCCATTGAAGCGGCGGACGCCATGGATCATCTCCGCAAGGCCAACGCTGCGCCGTCGCGGTTTGCCGGCATTCCCATCTCGATCAAGGACCTGTTCGACATCCGGGGGCAGGTGACCCGCGCCGGCTCGCGCGCGCTCGAGGATTCACCGCCGGCGGAAGCCGACGCTCCGGTGGTGGCGCGGTTGCGCCGTGCCGGTTTCGTCGTGATCGGCCGTACCAACATGACCGAGTTCGCCTATTCCGGGATCGGCATCAATCCGCATTACGGCACTCCGAAGAGCGCCTGGCAGCGCAGCGTCGGCCATGTGCCCGGCGGATCGTCGTCGGGCGCGGCGGTGTCGGTGGCCGATGGCATGGCGCATGGCGCGCTCGGCACCGACACCGGCGGCTCCTGCCGGATTCCGGCCGCGTATCAACGGCATCGTCGGCTTCAAGCCGACGCAGCGCCGCGTGCCGCTCGACGGCGCGGTGCCGCTGTCGTTCACGCTCGACAGCATCGGGCCGCTGGCGCGCACGGTTTCGTGCTGCGCCGTGCTTGATGCCGTGCTGGCCGACGAGCCGGTCACTCCGCTGCAGCCGCGCCCGATCAAGGGGATGCGGCTGGCGGTGCCGACCACGGTCGTGCTCGACGATCTGGAGGACGCGGTGGCGCGGACCTTCGAGCGCGCGCTGGAAACGCTGTCCCGTCAGGGCGCGTCGATCGAGCGGATCGCGGTGCCGGAATTCCTCGATGTCGGGGCGATGAACGCCAAGGGCGGTTTCTCGGCGTGCGGAGAGCTATGCCTGGCATCGCTTTCTGATCACCCGCAGGGGCGACGACTACGATCCCCGCGTCGCCAGCCGCATCATGCGGGGCGAAAGCCAGAGCGCCGCGGATTATGTCGATTTGCTGGGGGCCCGGCGCTCGCTGATCGCGCACGCCAAGGCGCGCCTTGCGCCTTATGACGCGCTGGTCCTGCCCACCACCGCCAACACGCCGCCCCGCATTGCCGATTTGGCCGACGACAAGGCCTTCACCCGTGCCAACCTTTTGGCATTGCGCAATTGCACGCTGATCAACATGATCGACGGCTGCGCGATTTCGCTGCCGGCGCATCGCGAGGGCGAGGTGCCGGTCGGGCTGATGCTGGCGGCATCGGGCGGATCGGATCGCCGCATCCTTGAACTCGCCACGGCAATGGAGTCTGTCATCCGTGTTTGATCTTGCATTCACCATCGACGCCCAGGACACCACGACGCCGCTGACGCTGCCGATCGATCAGGCCGTGATCGCCGGCTGGACCGGGCGCGATCCGGTAGCGCGCGACAAGCATATCGCCGAGCTCGAGGCGATCGGCATTGCGCGGCCGGCCTCGACGCCGATCTATTACCGGGTCGCGGCCTGCCGGTTGACCACAGCCGATCGCATCGAAGTCAGCGGTTGCGACTCCAGCGGCGAGGTCGAGTTCGTGCTGATCGGATGGCAGGGCCGTATCTTCGTCGGTCTCGGCTCCGATCATACCGACCGCAAGGTCGAAAGCTACAGCGTCACCGTTTCCAAACAGATGTGCGACAAGCCGATCGCGCCGGTGCTGTGGGAACTCGAAGAGGTCGCCGGTCACTGGGACCGCATGATCCTGCGCTCGTTCGCGTGGATCAAAGGCGAGCGCGTGCTGTACCAGGAGGGCACGCTCGACGCGATGCTTCCGGTCAAGGAGCTGATCGAGCGCGGCTTCGGCAAGGCGGGCCTGCCCGACGGCTGCGCCATGTTCGGCGGCACCTTTGCGGCCAAGGGCGGCATCCGCCCCGCCAGCCGGTTCGAGTATGAACTCGAGGACCCCGTGCTGAAGCGCAGCAATTCGCCACGCCTATGACGTGGTCGAGTTGCCGGTGCTGGGCTAGCGCGTTTTGTGAGCCCGAATGGTCACGCCGGCCGTGGCGTTGCCTGCATGGTGACCAGCTTCCACTGACCTTGTGAGCGCCGCCACAGAGAGGAGGCCGCAACCTGTCTTGGGAGCGCCGCACCGGCGCCCGCGACCCGGATCACGACCGACAGGATTTGAAGCAGCACGACGAAATCTGTGCCTTCCGCATGGCGCTCCTCGATTACTTCGATCTTCTCGTAGACGTATTTGCCGTCTCTGAGCGAGGCGAGGTAACTTTCCATGCCATCGACCTGACCGGTCGAGTGTACGTAGATCAAATCCTGATCAAGGTATTGTGCGATCGATTGGTGATCGCCTTTGAGCATGGCCGAAATCCGGCCCCGTTCCAGCGCACGAACATCCTCGAGTGCAGTCATCGCTAGTTTACTCCGAGTAGGCGCCGGCCCTCGGATTGTTGTCGGCTCCGCAAAACGCGGCAAACAGTCAGGGCTGCGCTGTGGTTTGATCGTGCTATAAGTAAGCGGCAACTACGGCATTTTGGGTGCGCGATGGATCGGCGCTCGGAAATCGGGTGGCGCGACGGTTGATTTGCGATCAATTTTGTCATTCCGGGATGCGCCCCTTGGCGCAGGCCCGGAATCTATACTCCCTGTCGTGGTTATGGATTCCGGGCTCGCGCTACGCGCGCCCCGGAATGACGGTTTTGATTTGAGGGGATTCAGCATGTCCGTTGCAAAACGCGCAGATGCGCCGTCAACCTCCTCAGGCATCGCCTCCCGCGTCGACGCGATCGACTGGACGCAGGCGATCGCCGATCTCGACGCACAAGGCTGCGCTGTCCTTAAGAACTTGCTGTCGCCAGACGAGTGCCGTGCGATTGCAGCGCTCTATCCGGACGACACGCATTTTCGCAGCCGTATCGTGATGGGGAGCCACGGCTTCGGCCGCGGTGAGTACAAATACTTTTGCTACCCGCTTCCCTCGTTGATCGACGCGTTGCGGCCGTTGCTCTATGCGAAGCTTTGTGGGCTCGCCAATCGCTGGAACGAAGCCATGGGCATCGATATCCGCTATCCCGAGGCGCACAGCGCTTTCCTGAAGCGTTGCCACGATGCCGGCCAAGTCAGGCCGACGCCGCTGCTCTTGCAATACGGTGTTGGCGACTACAATTGCCTGCATCAGGATCTCTACGGCGAACATGTGTTTCCGCTTCAGGTCGCGATCCTGCTGTCGGAGCCCGGCCGCGATTTCACCGGCGGTGAATTCGTGCTGACCGAGCAGCGGCCACGGATGCAGTCGCGGCCCGAAGTGGTGCCGCTCGGCCAGGGCGACGCGGTCGCCTTTGCCGTGCATCACCGGCCGGTGCAGGGGACGCGCGGGGTTTATCGCGTTAACCTGCGCCACGGCGTCAGCCGGATCCGCTCCGGTCATCGCCATACCGTCGGCGTGATCTTTCATGATGCGAAGTGAGTGCGAGCCGGTTGATGGCGGATTTGTTCGACAGCGTTCCGGACGTGCGGCCCTCGCGGGAAGAAATCGCGGAGGGCGCCGTTCTCCTGCACGGATTTGCCAGATCAGGCGAAGACGATCTGATCGCGGCGTTGCGCGCGGTCGTTGAGGCGGCGCCGTTTCGTCATATGTCGACGCCGGGCGGCCATCAGATGTCGGTGGCCATGACCAATTGCGGCAGCGTAGGCTGGGTCACCGATCGCACCGGATATCGTTACGACGGGATCGATCCGCAATCCGGAAAGCCGTGGCCGGCCATGCCGCCGGCGTTTCGCGGCTTGGCCGACCGGGCCGCGGCGGAGGCGGGCTTCGACGGCTTTGCACCCGATGCCTGCCTGGTCAACCGCTACGTACCCGGCGCGCGCATGTCGCTGCATCAGGACATGGACGAGCATGATTTCGGCGCGCCGATCGTATCGGTGTCGCTGGGCCTGCCCGCGATCTTCCTGTTCGGCGGGTTGAAACGCAGCGACAAGACGCAGCGTTATCGGCTCGAACATGGCGACATCGTCGTGTGGGGCGGGCCGGCGCGGCTTGTGTTTCACGGCGTCGCGCCGCTGGCGGACGGCGAGCACGCGGTGATGGGCCGGCAGCGCATCAATCTCACGTTTCGTCGCGCGCGCTAAATCAGAGTCGAATTGGGGTATTGCCAAGGCAAATTGCCTCATTTGGGTCGGCCGCCGTCAGACGTCTATGGTGTTAATCAGCCATGGGGACGTCGGCTGGATCACCGATCTCGCCGGTTGTCGTTACGACGGTAACCAAACAAATCCGGAAAGCCGTGACTCGCGATAGCGCAATCGTTTCGCGATCTAAGTGCGCATCTGCGCCGTTCAATCTCACGTTTCGCGGAGCGCGTTGAACCCGGGGAAAATTGTCGTATTTATATCTTGTCGTCGTACGACCGCTTCTCACCAAGCGACTGGAATACGCGTGACGCTTGAGGGGCAAGATGAAAACGACCGAATACTCAACTGACGTCGGCACGACGGGTGCCAATCGCGCCGGCCCCTATCTGGCAATTCTGCAGTTGGTATTTACGCTGGGTTGGACAACCTATCTGATTTATTTGCCGCGACTGGTCGCCGAAGTCGGTATCGCGCCATCGGTTGCGACCCTCATCCTGATGCTGGATCAGGCGATCTTCACCGTCAGCGACACCGCGATGGGAATAGCGGCCGACAAAATCGGGTCTATTTTCGGGCGGCTCGGCATATTCGTTGGCCTGTTGACCGCGCTTTCGTGCACCGCCTTTGTCGCACTGCCGTTCGTCGCCGGCACTGGCCCGGGTGCCCAGGTCTGGTTCATCGCGTTGATCGTGATCTGGACCACGACCTCATCGGCGCTGCGTGCACCGCCGCTGACCTTGCTCAAGCACCGCCCCCGACCGTCGATTCCATTTCTGGCAACGCTCGCGATGTTTGGCTATGGCCTCGCGGGCGCGGTGTCGCCTTATCTCGGCGCGGTGCTCGGCGACCATGACGCACGACTTCCCTTCGTGATTTCAAGCGCGGCTCTGCTGGTCACCACGCTGGCATTGTCCCCGATCGAACGCGGGCTCGCGCGAAAATTGCCGGTGCATGAAAAACCGCGCCCAACTGCCAAAGCCGCTCGGCGGGGCGTCGATCATCTTCATTGCATCGATGGTGCTTTTGGCGCTGGGTTCTCAACTGCATCTGAGCGTCAATAGCGCGCCGTTGTTTCTGCAATTCGTTAAGTCCGACGATCTTGAGTGGTGGGTGTCGGTGTTCTGGATCGGTTTCAATCTCGCGATGTTTCCGGCCAGCATTGTCGTCAGGCGCCGTGGCGGGTTGATCGTGATGGGTATCGCGGGCCTGTTGGGAGCGGCGGTCTTGCTCGGTGCTGAGTACGCCGGCAACCTCAACACGCTGACCGCAGCACAGTTCCTCGCAGGCGCGGCCTGGGGCTGCATGATGATGAGCGCGATCTCGGCGTCGCTGGAGATTGGGTATGGCGGCGCGGAAGGCAAGGTGCTGGGTCTGATGTTCTCCGCGGTGGCAGTTGCGACGTTTGCGCGAATAGCGGTCGTCGTCGCAGGTCTGCCGAAACTCCCTGAATATGCGGCGCTGCTATCCTGGGCCCCAGTGGCATGCTGGCTGGTTGCCGGCGCCGGCCTTTTGCTGCTGATCGCGCTTCGGGTACGGCAAGGCGTATCGAAAGTGGCGACGGATCCGGATTTTGCCGTTCCGGGACGCGAGTGAAACGAACGAACCCGGAATCATGACGACGACGGCCTCGCCGGGTGAATGAACTTCCAGGGGCTGGTTTCCGAGTTGGTCGGCACCTCGATTGCGATCAGGGTGGGGCCGCCATGGGCCAAGCGCCTGCTCCAGCGCCGGGCGGAAATGATCCGGCGATGTCACGCGCCACGCCTTGACGCCGAAGGATTCCGCGAGCTTGACGAAGTCCGGATTGACCAGGTCGGACGCCACCACGCGACCGTCGAACCGCTCGCGCTGATCGCGCCGCACATTGCCGTAGGCGTTGTTGTTGAACACCAGCGTCACCACGCCGATGTTGAATTGCACCGCGGTGGCCAGTTCCTGCACCGCGAACATGAAGCCGCCGTCGCCGGTGATCGCGACCACCGGCCGATCGGGGTGCGCCACCTTGGCGCCGAGCGCGGTCGGAAAGCCCGACCCGAGCGTGCCCTGATAGCCCGACGTGATGAAGGTGCGCGGCTCATAGATCGGGAAGCCGTACCAGGAGGTGAAGCCAACCTGCGACACTTCATCGGTCACGATCGCATTCGGCGGCAGCACCTCGCGCAGGATATTCAGGTAAGCCATTTGCGGCTGAATGCCCTGGATTTCCTGCAACGCCGCCGCCGAGGCCTCGCGGATCGCGGTGCGCCGGCCACTGCTTTTGGTGGAGCCGTGCCGTCGCACCGCGGCGAGCAATTCGCGGGTGCCGGCCTGCGCGTCCGCGATGACCGGTGCGTCCACCGTCAACCGGCGCATTTCCGCCGGGTCGATATCGATACGAACCGATTTCAGGCCATCCGGCCGAAACGGCCAGCGGAACGTGGTCGGCAATTCCATGCGGGTGCCGATGCCGATCATGAGATCGGTGTGCGGCCAGAGCCTGTACGCCGCGGCCATGGTCAGCCCCAGTTCATGGGCGTTGCTGACGATGCCGCGCCCGCTGCGGAACGCCACCACCGGCGCGTCGATCAATTCCGCGAGCTCCAGGATTTCATCGCGCGCGTGAATGGCGCCGCTGCCGACGAAGATCATCGGCGTCTTGCTGCCCGCGACCAGCGCGGCGGCGGCCTTGACGCGGTCGGGATCGGGCTGCGGCGCCGGGAAGGGATCGAACGGTTTGGAGGGGCCGACTTGCGCCCGCTGCGTGAACACGTCCCACGGCATTTCCAGCGCGACCGGGCCGCGGCGCCCCGACAGCATTTCCTGGAACGCGCGCGAGACCAGCGCCGGCGCCGCATCGGGATATTCGATCCGGTCGGCCCATTTCACGAACGTCCGCAGCGTCGCGAGCTGATCCGGCATCTCGTGCAGATGGCCGCGGCCCTTGCCGAGGTACGCCGTCGGGACCTGCCCGGTGAGGCACAGCACCGGCTCATTGGCGCCGTAGGCCGTCAGCAATGCCGCGCCGGCATTGAGCACGCCCGGGCCCGGCACCACGCTGAAGACGCCGGGCCGGCCGCTCGATCGCGCGTAGCCATAGGCCATGTAGCCGCAGGCCTGCTCATGGCGCGCGCCGATGACCTTGAGCTGGGCCTGATGAAAGGCATCGAACAACCCGTAGATCTGCGCGCCGGGCAGGCCGAACACGGTGTCGACGCCATGGGCGACCAGACCATTGACGATGGCTTCGCCGCCGGATGTTGAAGTCATTTGCGCTTGTCCCATCGTTCGCTGGATTTATGATGCTTCGTCGATTACGCCGTTGCGGAGCACGCCGATATTTTCGGCCTCGACCTCGACGACGTCGCCGGGCTCGAGATAGCGCGGCGGATCGAACCGCGCGCCGGCGCCGGTCGGCGTGCCCGTGACGATGACGTCGCCCGGCACCAGCGTCGTGAAGGTCGAGATGTAGTTGATCAGGTAGCGAAAGCCGAAGATCAGTCGGCCGGTGCGGTCGTCCTGCCGCGTCTCGCCGTTGACCCGTGTCGACAGCCGGATATCCGATATCTGCGATTTATTGCTGTAGGGCACCAACCACGGACCGAGGCTGCCGGTGGAATCGAAATTCTTGCCCTGCGTCACGTTGAATTTGGCGTGCCGGACCCAGTCGCGGATGGTGCCCTCATTGCATAGCGTGACCGCCGCGATGTGGTCGAGCGCCGTGTGCTCCGGGATGTGCCGCCCGGTCTTGCCGATGATCAGGACCAATTCGCCCTCGTAGTCGAGCTGTGCTGAGGCGCGGGGCCGCACCAGCGGCGTGCCGTGGCCGACAAAGGAGCGCGGCGTGCGCATGAACATGCTGGGATATTTCGGCGCGTCCTGACCGTCCTTATATTCGGCGTTGCGGTCGGGATAGTTCACCCCGATGCAGATGATTTTCTCCGGTGCCGGAATTGGCGGCAGCCAGGTGACGGCGTCGAGCGCGTGATCCGGCGCGCGCCGCGCCGCATGCTCGGCGAGTTCCGTAAGGGCGCCTGCCGCGATCGCTTCGCGCAGCGTCGGATATTGCTTTCCGAATGGCGCGGAGAGATCGACGATGCCGCCTTCGACCACCGCGCCGTATTTGGCGGAGCCGTCGATGGCGAAGGTTGCGATGCGGGGAGGGGTCATTGAGAAGTCCACTGTCGGTGGTGAAATCACCGCAGGCTACGAAGCCGGAGCCTTGTCTTAGCCGGGTGTCATGCCCGCGGCCTTGATGACCGCGATGGCGGCGGGCGCGGTCAGGTAGTCGATGAACGCCTTGGCGGCCTCGGCTTGATTGCTGTCCGCGGTTACGGCGGCCGTGAAAACCAGTTCCTGCTGCAATTCGGCGGGAAACGAACCGGCCAGTTCGACGCCGGGGCCGGTCAAGACGTTGACGAGAAATACCCCGAGTTCGGCCTCGCCGCTGGCGACGGCCGGCGCGATCTGTGCCGGCATTTGCTGCGGTTTGGTCTTTGCCTTCATCGCCTCGTTGATGCCGAGACGTTCGAACACCTTGGACACATAGCCGCCGGCCGCGCTTGCCGGCACGAAGGCGATGGATTGCGCGTCGAGCAAGGTTTTCTTCAGGGCATCCGGAGTGCTGACGTCGGGCTTGGCCGCGCCGGCACGGACGATGACGCCGTAGCCGACCCGCGCGATATCGACGGTCGGTGCCGGGCTGAAACGCGCTCTTGCGGCTTCATCCTTGAAAACGTCGACCGGCACCACCGCGAGGTCGAACGGCTCGCCCGAAGTGGCCTGCTTGATCAGGTTGGGGGTGGAGTCGAAGTGAATGACAAGCTTGTGGCCGGTCGCGCGCTCGAATGGCGCGGCGAGCTGGTTCAGCGAACTCGTCATGGAGCCACCCGCGATGATCTTGAGCTCGGCGGCCTTTGCATCGGGCGACATGGCCAGCACCAAACCTAGCAGTGAGAGAACGGCGAGAGGAGAGGTCATCGGATTGCTCATCGATCGTCGGGACCACGTATGATGAATGACTTCAAGTCGCATGTTGCCCTCAATCCGCGATGGTGACATCGGCAACGAACAGCGGTTCGCGGACCGCCTGGCCCGAAAACGGCGATCCCTGCTCGAACCAGGAGCGCGGCGCCGGCGCTCCCCACAACGTTTGCCGCCGCGGGTCCTTCAGCGACCAGCGCAGCGGTTCGTGGTCGTGATCCCCGGTGAAATAATCGCTGGTGTAGAGCTCGAGGCGGTGGCCATCGGGATCGCGCACATAAAGAAAGAAAGCGTTCGAAATGCCGTGGCGGCCGGGCCCGCGCTCGATGTTGTTGAGATAGCCGCTGGAGGCCATCACGTCGCACAGATGCAGGATGTTCATCGCGGTCGGCACCCAATAGGCGAAATGGTGCAGGCGAGGGCCCTTGCCGTTGGTGATGGCGAGGTCGTGCACGTTGCCCTTGCGCTGCATCCACGCCGCCGCGATGCGGCCTTTCGGTCCATCCTCCTCACCATATTCGGTGAGGCGGAATCCGAGCCGGGCATAGAAGTCGACGGTGTCCTGCACTTCGGCCGCGAACACGTTGAAATGATCCAGCCGCTGCGGGTGACAACCCTTGTAGAGATCGTAGCGGCGCAGCAGATGCGGGCGCTTCTCCATCGACGCATAGAGCTCGATCTGGAAACCGAAGGGATCGGTGAATTGAAGCGTGCGGCCCTGGAACGGCAGCTCCGCGAACGCGCAGGCGACGCCGTTCCCGGAAAAGAAAGCCGCGGCCTTGTCGAGATCCTGCTCGTTGCCGACCTTGAACCCCAGCCGGTTGCAGGCGGCGGTCGTCGCCTTGCGCAGCACCACCGAATGATGCTGATGCTCCTCGCTGCCGCGCAGGTAAACCGCCTTGTCGTCGGCGTCCTCGACATGCAGTCCCACGGTGGTTTCATAGAACGCGCGGCTGGCATCGAGGTTGGTCACGTCGAGCACGACATGGCTGCACCGGATGATGTTGAACGGCGGATCGAAGATATGCTGCGGCACGGGCATAGGAAGTTCCCTGGTCTCTGATCTGCGTGTCCTCATGGTGAGGAGGCACGTTAGCGCCGTCTCGAACCATGATGTCGTTGCGGCCCATCCTTCGAGACGCGGGCAAGAGCCCGCTCCTCAGGATGAGGTCGCCCCCAGTTTCTGAATCCGGTGCGTCCCCCGCGCCAGCGAGACGTGCTTGGTTTCCATGTAGAAGTCGAACGAATAATCGCCGCCGTCGCGGCCGATGCCGGACGATTTCATGCCGCCAAACGGGGTCGGCAAATGGCGGACGTTTTCTGAATTAAGCCAGATCATGCCGGCCTCAAGCGCATCGGCGACGCGCAGCGCGCGGCCCATGTCCGAGGTCCAGACGTAGCCGGTGAGCCCATAATTCACGCCGTTGGCGATTTCGATCGCGTCATTCTCATCGCGGAATGGGATCACGGTCAGGAACGGTCCGAACACCTCCTCCTGCGCGACCCGCATGTTGGCCTGCGCGCCGGTGACCAGCGTCGGCTCGATATAATGTCCGCCGCCGGGGCCATCATGGGGCTTGCCGCCGGCTGCGATCACGGCGCCGTCCTGGCGTGCAACGTCGAAATAAGAACAGACCTTTTGCAGATGACGCTCGTGGATCAGCGGCCTATCCATGCGCGGCCTCGGCCTTCAGGGCTTCGTGGATATTGTTGCGCTTCCAGCTCATCTCCTTGTCGTTGATCTGCATGTCGAACGACAATGCGAATGGGCTGCTCGCGAACACCGGGTCGAGATAACCGGAGAGCGCCTTGAAGACGTGCTCGCCGGCCTTCTTGCGGGTCGCGAGATCGCGGCCCTCGCCAAGCCGCAGCAGCATGGCGAGAAAGCCGAACTGCGTGCTGCCGTCGGCGATCGCGTAATGCTCGCACCGGATCGCGCGGACCCGGATGCCGCCGAGCGGAAAGATCCCGGTTTCAGCCGCGGCCTTGCGGACGACTTCGACGACCTTGCCCATGTCGACGCGCGCATCGAGGTTGGCGGAGTATTCAAGCGTGAAATGCGGCATGGCGGATCACTCCCAAGGGTTTTATCGAGGGTTTTATCGGCATACCGTCTTTGAGCGGTACCATCCCGGCTATCGTCACGCGTGGGCGCGACGAAAGCGGGTGCGGAAATATGATTAACATGTTAAACGTATCGGATCAAACCCGATTGGTAGTGTTGCGTCGCAAAACACTGACGCGACAAAAGCGCAAATCAAAGCAGTTCCTGCCCAAATTCCTGAACTCGGACAATCGATCATGGCGCCGAAAAAACCGCGGAGGGCTCTCAAATCGACCCCGGCGGGCAGGGCCGCCGCCCGGCGGGTGCCGATGCGCGAATTCTCCCGTTCGCTGCCGATGTCGCTATTGCGGGCGCGCGAGGCGGTGATGCGGCACTTTCGTCCCTCGCTGCGGGATCACGAGCTGACCGAGCAGCAATGGCGGATCCTGCGCGCGCTTGCGGCGATCGACGCCATCGAGGTCACGGAACTCGCGCGGGTCGCGTTTCTGCTGGGCCCAAGCCTGTCGCGAATCCTGCGTGATCTCGAAGCGCGTCACCTGATCGAGCGCCGGGTTGCGAAGGCCGATCTGCGCCGCGCCGTGGTGTCGATCACGGCGAAGGGCCTGAAGCTGATCGAGGCCGTCGCGCCGACGTCGGAGGCGATCTACGCCGCCATCACCCGGCGTTACGGCGCCCGCAAGCTCGCCGAGCTGCAGGACATGTTGCATGCGCTCGAGAGCAGCCTGTCGCAGATGCCGGGTAGCGACAGGGAAAAGGCCGGAATTGGCGAGCTGGGGTAGCCGCAGCCCACATCGGGATGAGGAAAAAGGCGCGGTCCTGGTCGGTGCATATTCTTTGAGCATCGAAAGTAGTAGTCCAAGAGAACTAGACGCGCGGCGGAATAGGCCGGCGTTAATCGCCTGCCACCGCCGCGCCATTTTTCGCGCCTTCGCCGTTCGAAGTCATCACCGCATTATCAATTTACTCCAGGCGAAAGAGCCCGTAGATACGCACTCGCTTTCGCGTCCGTCGCGGACGGCAAGAATCAGGAAAGGCCGGCAAACAAGTCCGGCTTCAGGGAGGAATGGATGAAGCTCACGAGACGTGATTTCACGACCGGACTGGCGGTTGGTATTACCGCACCTTACATCCTCGGCAGCGCACGCGCGCAAGGCGCGACCATCAAGATCGGCATGTGCGCGCCGGTGACAGGACCGGCCGCCGAATCCGGTGGATATGCCGTCAAGGGCGCCAAGCTCGCGCTGGAATGCCGTCAACAAGGCCGGCGGCGTGCTCGGCAAGCAGCTCGAATTGATCGTCGAAGACGATCAGACCACCAATCCCGGTATCGTCCTGGCGTTTTCCAAGCTGGCCGCGCAACCCGATATCGTCGGCTTCCTCGGATCGATCCGCTCGACGCAGGTCCATGCCATGGCGCCGGATGCGCTCAAGCTCGGCAAGCCGGTGATGATCGGCGGCACCGATCCGAACCTGACCCATATGGGCAATCAGTGGCTGTTCCGCTGCCGTCCCAATGACAGCTATTCCGGCCGCGTGATCGCCGAGTTCGGCGTCAATACGCTCGGCAAGAAGAAGTGGGCCGTGCTGCATTCGACCGACGCGTTCGGGACCGCGGGCGGCAAGGCGTTGACGGAAGCACTGACGAAACTCGGCTCCACGCCGGTGCTCGATCAGGGTTATGCCAACCAGAGCCAGGATTTCACGCCCGTCGTGCTCGCGATCAAGCAGTCCGGCGCCGACATTCTCGGTTCCTACTTCACCTTCGAAAACGATCTCGGCATTTTCGGCCGTCAGTTGCGCCAGCTCGGCGTCAACATTCCCTGGGTCGGCTCGCCCTCGATCACCAACATCACCGCGCTGAAACTCGCCGGACCGGCGCTGTACGGCACCTACGGTGTCGCCGACTATGCGGAAGATTCCAGCGAAGGTTCGAAAGCGTTCGGCAAGATCTACCGCGACGCCGTCAAGGTCGCGCCGGACAACCAGAGCTCCTGGCCGTTCGATGCGGTCAATGTGCTGGCGGGCGCGATCAACAAGGCCGGTACGACCGATCCCACGAAAGTTCGCGAGGCGATCCTGGCGACCAAGAAATTCGCGGGTGCCGAGGGCGAATATAATTTCGATCAGAACGGCGACGGGCTGCACGGCTACAACGTCGTGAAGAACGAGAAGGGCAACATCGTCTTCGACAAGCACATCGAGTTCAACGACTGATATCGCTGCCGGCCTCCTCGAACGCGGGGAGGTCGGCACCGTCTGCCACGTTTAAGTCCCTCCGCAGTTCCTCTCACCGAACGCTTCTCATGGACCTCGTACTACAACTGTTGTTTACCGGCATCGGTATCGGCGCCGTCTATGCGCTGGTTGCGCTCGGCTTCGTGCTGATTTTCCGCGCCACCAATGTGGTGAATTTCGCGCAAGGCGAATTCTCGATGGTGGCGGCCTACCTGATGGTGGTGTTCGCCGTCGATCTGGGATGGCCATACTGGCTGTCGTTCCTGCTGGCGCTGGGCGGAATGGCGCTGCTTGGCGCGATCTTCAATCTCGGCGTCTATTATCCGCTGCGCCACCGCAGCTTCCTGCCGGTGATCATCGCCACCATCGGTGCGTCGATCTTGATGGCCAATTCGGTGCTGGCGATCTACGGCCCGCAGCCGCAGGTCCTGCCGGGATGGTTCGAGACGCCGGGCATCCAGCTCGGCCCGGTCTATCTCGACAGCCAGTATCTGCTCATCATCGTCGTGACCATTGCGTTGGTCATTTTCAATTACTGGTTCTTCGAACGCACGATGCTCGGCAAGAAGCTGCAGGCGACCTCGCAGGACAAGGAAATGGCTTCGCTGCTCGGCATCTCCGTTTCCGCCATGATCATGATCACCTTCATCTATTCGGCGGTGCTGGGCGGCCTTGCCGGCATCCTGGTGGCGCCGGTGCTGTTCGTCTCGATCCAGATGGGCTCGACCATCGCGCTGAAAGCCTTTGCCGCCACCATTATCGGCGGCTTTGGCGACGTCGCCGGCGCGATCATCGGCGGGCTGGCGCTCGGCGTGATCGAGACCTTCGGCGCGGCTTACATCTCGGTGCCCTACAAGGACGGCTTCGCCTTCCTGGTGTTGGTGCTGTTCCTGATCTTTCGGCCGCAAGGTATCTTCGGCGAACGCGTCGCGGAGAAAGCATGAGCGCGCCCAGCGACAACATCTCTATTCCAGCACCTATCGCGCAGCCCAAGCCGGCGCTGCTGCGACATCTGCCGTATTTCATCGGCGCGGCGATTTTGGTCGCGCTGTCCGGCTGGATGCAGTTCGACGGCTACATCCACAACATCCTGCTGCAGGCAACGACGTTTGCGATTGCGGTGTTCGGGCTCTCGGTCGTGCTCGGCCTCTGCGGCCAGATCAACCTTGCGCAGGCGGCATTCTTCGGTTTCGGCGCCTACGCTGTCGGCATCGGAACGACCGACCTGCATCTGAACTACTGGATATGCCTGGTGGCCGGCTGCGTGATCGCGCTCGGCGCCGGCGCGTTCCTCGGCATGTCGACGCTGCGGCTTGGCGGCCACTATCTCGCCATGGTGACGATCTCGTTCCAGCAGATCGTCACGCTCGTCATGATCAACGACATTGCGCTGACGCACGGCCCGGACGGCGTCTCCAACATCGGCCGTCCCGCGCTGTTTCAAACCTCGCATAGCTATCTGGCCTTCTGTGTCGCGATGCTGGCGATCGTCGGTTATCTGGTTTGGCACCTGCCGGATACGAGGCTCGGGCGGGCGATGCGGGCGGTGCGCGACAACGAACTCGCCGCAGGCGTCAACGGCATCGATGTGTTTCGCACCAAGGTCTACGCGTTCGCGCTATGCGCGGCGCTGGGCGGGCTCGCGGGCGGGCTGTTTGCCGGTGGCTTTGCCTATGTCAGCCCGGATCAGTTCTCGTTCGCGGAATCGATCGTGTTCCTGACGATGTCGCTGCTCGGCGGCGTGGCGTCGCCGATTGGTTCGGCGATCGGCACCGGGCTGTTGATCCTGATCCCGGAATGGCTGCGGTTTCTGAAAAGCATTCCCGGACTTTATCTCGCGATCTACGGCCTGTTCGTGATCCTGATCATCCGCTACATGCCCGACGGTATCTGGGGATTTGTCAGCGCGTGGTTCGATCGCCTGCGCAGCCAGACCAAGGCACCTCCGGCCGCCGCAGCGTTGCAATTGAAGCCGGCGACGGTTGGCGGCGACACCGTGCTCGAGGTCACCGGGCTCTCGAAATATTTCGGCGGCCTCAAGGCGGTCGATGGCGTCGACATTGCGGTGAAGCGCGGCGGCGTTCATGCGCTGATCGGGCCGAACGGTTCCGGCAAGACCACGACGCTCAACGTGCTCTCCGGTCTCTACAAGGCGACGTCGGGCAAGATTGTGCTCGACGGCACCGACATCACCAACCTGCCGCCGCATCTGCGCACCGCGGCGGGGCTAGGGCGGACATTCCAGAACATCCGGCTGTTCCGTTCGATGACGGCGCTGGAGAATGTCGAGATCGGCGCCGAACGGCCCGGCAATACAATGATCCGCAAGGGCGGCGATGCCGCGCTCACCGAACGCGCGCTGGAAGCGCTGAACTTCGTCGGCCTCGGCAGCCGCGCCAACGAACTGATCTCGAGCTTCTCCTATGGCCACCAGCGCCTGATCGAGATTGCTCGTGCGCTCGCCGCCAACCCGACGCTATTGTTGCTCGACGAGCCCGCGGCTGGCCTCAACTCGACCGAAAAACTCGAGCTGCATGAACTGCTCAAGCGCATCGCCGCCCAGGGCCTGACCATCCTGATCATCGATCACGACATGACGCTGGTCTCCGAAGCGGCCCAGCACATCACCGTGCTCAACTTCGGACGCCGCATCGCGGACGGCGAATCCATGGCGGTGCTGCGCCATCCCGATGTCGTCTCCGCCTACCTCGGAACCGAATAATGCCGCTGCTCGAAATCCGCGACCTGGTGGTCCGCTACGGCGAAATCGAAGCGCTGCGCGGCGTGTCGCTCAGCGTCGAACCGGGGCAGGTGGTCACGCTGCTTGGCGCCAATGGCGCCGGCAAATCGACCACGCTGCGTGCCATCTCAGGGTTAGCCAAGCCCGCCGCGGGCGAAATTCTGTTCGACGGCAAGTCGATCGCGGGGCTCGGGCCGGAAGCCATCGTCCGGCTCGGCATTTCCCACGTGCCGGAAGGACGGCGGGTTTTCCCCGGGCTTACGGTGAAGGAAAACATCATGCTCGGCGCGTCGAACCGGCGCGTGGCGACCTCCGAATTGTCGCGCGAGGCCGACGCGATGTTCGACCTGTTTCCGGACATCCGCAAATTTTCCGGCGTGCTCGGCTGGACCTTGTCGGGTGGACAGTTGCAGATGGTCGCGGTGGCGCGCGGGCTGATGGCGAAGCCGCGGCTCTTGCTGCTCGATGAGCCCTCGCTCGGCCTTGCGCCTGTTATCGTGCAGGCCGTGTTCAAGATCATCTCCGAGATCAGGCGTAACACCACGGTCTTGCTTGTCGAGCAGAACGCGCGCATGGGACTTTCGGTCGCCGATCACGGCTACGTCCTGGAAACCGGGCGCATCGTGCTGGGCGGCAAGCCCGACGAATTGTGGGGCAATGAAGCCATCGCCGCCGCCTATCTCGGCGGCCACGCCAAAGTACACGCATAGAGCATGATCCGGAAAAGTGGAAACGGTTTTCCCTCGCGACAAACGCGAAGCGTTTGCGCGGAGATCATGCTTAAACGAAGAGATGAGATCATGATCCGATTCCAACTAATCGGATCATGATCTCAAACAAAAACAGCGAGCTACCCATCCATGGTCACCATCCAGCTTCCGAACTTGATCGATTTCGTCGGCGACGTGTTCTCCCATGCCGAACTCTTCAACAGAGGAGGCGCGGCGCATCGCGACCTACCTTTCGACCGCGAATTTGACTGGCCATGACAGCCACGGCGTGATCCGGGTGCCGGTCTACATCCGTTGGAAAAAGATGGGCTCGGTGGTTCCGAACCAGTCGGCCGAGGTCGTCGTTGATACGCCGTCGCTGGCGGTGGTCGACGGCAAGTTCGGCTACGGGCAAACGGTCGCGCCGCAGGCGGTCAAAATCGGCATCGAAAAATGCAAGGCGTCGGGCCTGGCCGCGGTGGCGTTGCGCAACGCCGGCCATATCGGCCGGGTCGGCGACTGGGCTGAAATGGCCGCCGCCGAAGGCCTGGTCTCGGTGCATTTCGTCAACGCCGCGGGTTCGGTGCTGGTGGCGCCCTATGGCGGCGTCGAGCGGCGGTTGTCCACCGCGCCCTATTGCGTCGGCATTCCGCGCCAGGGCGAGCGGCCGATCGTGCTGGATTTCGCGACCTCGATCGTGGCCGAAGGCAAGGTGCTGGTCGCCAGCCGCGGCGGCAAGAAACTGCCGAAGGGCGCGCTGATCGATCTCGACGGCACTTTGAGCGAGGATCCGGCGGTGCTGTATGGCCCGCATCAGGCCGACGGGCCACGCGACCATAGCCAGGGCAAGGGCGCGATCCGGGCATTCGGCGAGCATAAGGGCTCGGGGCTGGCGCTGATCTGCGAACTGCTCGGCGGCGCGCTGACCGGCACCGGCGCGACCGGGCCGAACCGGCGTTTCGCCAACGGCATGTTCGCGATCTATATCGATCCCAAAGTGGTCGATCCCGCCAACTTCTTCGACGGCGAGATTTCGCGCTATGTCAAATACTTCAAGGAAACCAAGCCGGCCGCCGGCGTCGATGCCGTGCTGATTCCGGGCGATCCGGAGGCTGCCATGCGTGCAGAGCGGACCAAGAACGGCGTGCCCTTGCCTGACGACACCTGGGCGGCGATAGTTGCGACCGCGCGCGAGGTCGGCGTCAGCGAAGTCAGCATCCAGCGGGCGACAGCGTAATTCACCGTCGTTGCGAGCGAACGCGAAGCAATCCAGGGCTGCAGGCAAAGACTGGATTGCTTCGTCGCAAGAGTTCCTCGCAATGACGGCGCGTTTGAACCAAGGGAAGGAACAGAGAGTGGCTAACAACGTCAAGAAAGTATGGGCCTCCGGCAAGGCCGTGGTGAACGCCTGGCTTGCGATCCCGTCGGGATTTTCCGCCGAGGTGATCGCGCAATGCGGTTTCGACAGCGTCACCGTCGACATGCAGCACGGCGTGCAGGATTACCAGTCGATGGTGCAGTGCTTTCAGGCGATGCACGCCCATCCGGTGACGCCGATGGTCCGCGTGCCCTGGAACGAGCCCGGCATCATCGGCAAGGTGCTCGATGGCGGCGCCTATGGCGTGATCTGCCCGATGATCAACACCAAGCAGGAAGCGGAAAACCTGGTCCAGTACTCCAAATATCCGCCGCGCGGCACCCGCTCCAACGGCCCGATCCGTTCCGGCATGTACGGCTCGGCCGGCACCTATCAGCAGACCGCCAACGACGAGATCGTGCTGCTCCCGATGATGGAGACCAAGACGGCGGTCGAAAACATGGAATCGATCCTCGACGTCGAAGGCATCAACGGCGTCTATATCGGTCCGTCCGATCTCGGCTTCTCCTATGGGCTGGTGCCGAAGCTCGATCGCGACGAACCGGAAATTCTCAAGATCTATGAGAAGATCATCAAGGAATGCGGCAAGCGTAACCTGTATCCCGGCATCCACTGCTCGGGCGCCGACGGCGCGGTGCGCGCCATCAACATGGGCTTCAAGCTGGTGACCTTGTCCAACGAAAGCGGCCTGATGGCGACCTACGCCAAGATGCAGATCGCCCAGACCCGCAAGGAGTCGGGCGGAAAAGCGTAAGATAGGCGAATAGTGAGTGGCGAATGGCGAATAGGGAAGGGTGAGAAGCGAGACTTTTCTATTCGCTACTCGCCATTCGCTATTCGCCCGTTCACGACTCCCAACACACAGGAGATACTCGCATGACCCCAGCACCCGTCATTCGCCTGCATCCCGATGATGGCGTGCTGATCGCGCGCTCGAGCCTGCCGCCCGGCCTGGTGGTGGCGGATGGCGTGACCACGGTCGAACGGATTCCCGCCGGCCACAAGGTGGCGATCAAGCCGATCGCGGTCGGCGAGCCGATCCGCCGCTACGGCCAGATCATCGGCTTTGCGACCACGCCGATTTCGCCGGGCCAGCACGTCCACACCCAGAATTGCGGCATGGGCGATTTCGCCAAGGACTACGCCTTCGGCGTCGACGTCAAGCCGACGCCGAATTTCGATCTGCCCGCGACCTTCGACGGCATTCGCCGCTCCGACGGCCGGGTCGCGACCCGCAACTACATCGGCATTCTCACCTCGGTGAATTGCAGCGCGCATGTCGCCGGCATGGTCGCCGATATCTTCAAGAAGAACCCGTTCACCGGCGACAATCCGCTGGCGGATTTCCCCAACGTCGATGGCGTGGTGGCGCTGACCCACAAGACCGGCTGCGGCATGACCCAGGACGAGCCGCTGGCGCTGCTCCGGCGCACCCTTGGCGGCTATGCGCGGCACGTCAATTTTTCCGCGGTCGTGGTGCTCGGCCTCGGCTGCGAGGTCAACCAGATCGGCGGGCTGATGCAGGAGCAGAAGCTGGCCGGCCGGCTGCGCGCGATGGACATTCAGGAAGTCGGCGGCACCCGCAAGACGGTGGAGGCCGGCGTCGCCTTTGTTCGCGAGGCGCTCACCGATGCCAACAAAGTCAAGCGCGAGCCGGTGCCGGCCAGCGAGCTGACGGTCGCGCTGCAATGCGGCGGCTCCGACGGTTATTCCGGCGTCTCGGCCAATCCGGCGCTGGGCGCGGCGAGCGATCTGTTGGTGCGGCATGGCGGCACCGTGATCCTGTCGGAAACCCCGGAGACCTACGGCGCCGAGCATCTGTTGACGCGCCGCGCGGTCAGCCGCGAGGTCGGCGAAAAACTGGTGGCGCTGATGCGCTGGTGGGAGGAGTACACCGCGCGCGAAGGCGCCGAGATGAACGCCAACCCCAGCCCCGGCAACAAGGCCGGCGGCCTCACCACCATTCTGGAAAAATCACTGGGCGCGATGGCGAAGGCCGGCAGCACCAATCTCGTCGACGTGCTGAACTACGCCGAGACCGTCACCAAGAAGGGTTTCGTCTTCATGGACACGCCCGGCTACGACCCGGTGGCGGCGACCGGGCAGGTCGCCGGCGGCGCCAACCTGGTCTGCTTCACCACCGGCCGCGGCAGCGTGTTCGGCTGCAAGCCCGCGCCGTCGATCAAGCTCGCGACCAACTCGCCGATGTACAAGCGCATGGAAGACGACATGGACGTCAATTGCGGCACCATCCTCGACGGCGAAGAAACCGTGCAGCAATGCGGCCAGCGCATCTTCGATCTCATGCTGAAGACCGCCTCGGGCCAGCCGACCAAGAGCGAAAGTTTCGATTTCGGCGGCGCGGAGTTCGCGCCCTGGGTGCTTGGGGCGACGATGTAAGGCGATACACTCGCAAACTCTCGATTCCGTCATTGCGAGTGAAGCGAAGCAATCCAGGGCAACAAGAAAAAACTGGATTGCTTCGTCGCAAGAGCTCCTCGCAATGACGGCATTGTCACCGCGCTAATTGCCGAGCTTGATGCCGGCATCCTTGATCACTTTCGCCCACTCGGGCGTTTCTTTCTTGATGATCGCGGCAAACTCGGCCGGCGTGTTGCCGACCGGCTCGAGGCCGAGTTCGTCGAACTTCTTGCGCACGACCGGCAGCGCCAGGGCCCTGACCGTTTCGTCGTGCAAATTATCCAGAACATCCTTCGGCGTTCCGGTTGGCGCGAGCAGTCCGAACCACGGCACCGCCTCGAAGCCGGGGAAGCCGGATTCCGCCATGGTCGGCAGATCGGGCGCCAGGGCTGAGTGCTTGAGCGAGGTGATGGCCAGCGCGCGTAATTTTCCTTCTCGCGCGAGCGGCACCACGTTCACGATATTGGCGAACGACATGGTGATGCGGTTGGCAAGCAGGTCCGGCATGAACGCCGTGGTGCCGCGATAGGGCACAGCTGCAATATCGACATGCGCCATGTATTTGAACAATTCGGCGGCCAGATGCTGCGATGTGCCCACGCCCGCATGGCCATAGGAAAGCTTGCCGGGCTGCGCTTTGGCGAGAGCAACCAGCTCCGCCACGGTCTTCACCGGCACCTCGGGCGGAACGGCGAGCACGTTGGCCGCGATGAATACCTGCGAGATCGGCGCGAAGTCCTTGATCGGATCGAATGGCAGGGTCTCGACAGAGACTTCGGATTGATGACGAGCGACGGGTTACCGCCCATCAGCAGCGTGTAGCCGTCGGCGGCCGCCTTGGCGACGCGATCGGTGGCGATGTTGCTGCCGGCGCCGGGAATATTCTCGACCACGAACGGCGTGCCCCAGACTTCCGCAAACCGGTCGGCAAGAACACGCGCCGCAAGGTCGGGAGCGGTGCCGGGTGTGAAGCCGACCAGGATTTTCACTGGCCGGTTGGGATAACTCGATTGCGCCGATGCCGTCGGCGCCGCGAGCAGCACAAGCAGGGCGGCGAACAGGTTCGCAGCGAGCTTCATCGTTGCCTCTATCGTCCCTTACACTCGTTCCCGGTCTTTGCCGCGGATTTGATGGCAAGTGTGGCACCGGCTTACAGTGCCTGCAAGGCGCGCAACACGCCATCATTCCGAGCCGATGCGAAGCGTCGAACTCCGATGTGCAATTGCGCATCTGAGGTCTGGTCCTTCGAACCATCCTGGAATGACGGCGTTTATCGCTAGCGCCGACGGATGCGGGTAGACGCGATGACGAGACGTCAAAACCGACGCAAACGACCCGTTGCGGAAATATTTTACTAACGCCAAAATAACTTCATAGGCAGAACCTGCGAATGGGCGGCCGCAGTGAACCAGAAACAGCAAAAGCACCTCTCCGGAATATGTCGATGCGGAAAGGTGAAATTAGAAGCGGTCGGCCGGCCGATTCTGACC
Organism: uncultured Alphaproteobacteria bacterium; assembly: GCA_963843235.1. Taxonomy (GTDB): domain Bacteria; phylum Pseudomonadota; class Alphaproteobacteria; order Rhizobiales; family Xanthobacteraceae; genus Bradyrhizobium. Next base: position 693,972 of record CAWJJV010000030.1, on the reverse strand, counting down.
GCCTCCTGCTATTGCGCGAGTTGCCAAGCGGCCGGAAGCCGCTTCGAGCAGCTGGGTTCTGCGCCACCCGTGCTCAATCCCGACGGTGGAACAGACTACGTCTTATATCGAAAGGATCGAGTGCAATGTGTGAGGGGGCAGGAATATCTTAGGGAGTACCGGCTCAAGCCTGATTCCCCGACCCGGCGGGTCATTGCCACCTGTTGCAATTCAGCAATGTTCCTCGACTTTACCAAGGGGCATTGGCTGGCGATGTACCGGAACCGCTTTCCGGCAGGCGCTCCGCCCCTTGAAATGCGCGTCATGACACAAGACCGACGAGAGGGCGTCGAGCTTGTTGATGATGTGCCGAATTATTCCGGTCACTCCGGCAAATTCATGTTGAGGCTTATCTCCGCGTGGATTGCGATGGGTTTTCGCAGGCCAAAAATCAGCTTGGGATCGGTCCGCAGCTCGGAATAGCCACTTGATCTTTGTGCGCAACCTCGTGCCGCCGTCGGGCAGGCATTAAATTGCTTGTCAAGCCATCGAAATAAACGCAAAGCCAGAATAGATACGGATCGGCGTCCGGCGGCACATCGCACCTTCTCACCCTTCTTCTTCCCGAATGAATATCATGACCGAACAAGCCCTGACGCAGCCGATCGATGAGCGGCAAGAGCCGTCTCGCGGGTTTTCTCGCTACCAGTCGATCGTCGTTGCGCTGCTGGCGCTCGTCCAGTTCACGATCATCATCGATTTCATGATCATGTCGCCACTCGGCGCCATCATCATGCCGACGCTCAACATTTCTGCCGCACAGTTCGGGGTGGCGGTCTCGGCCTACGCCTTCAGCGCGGGAATTTCCGGCATCCTGGCGGCCGGCTTTGCCGATCAGTTCGATCGCAAACGGCTGCTTTTGTTTTTTTATGTCGGTTTTACCCTTGGAACGGCGCTTTGCGCGATCGCTCCCAACTATCATGTGCTGCTGCTGGGGCGGATCGTTACCGGCTTGTTCGGCGGTGTGATCGGCTCCGTGGTGCTCGCCATCGTCACCGATCTCTTTGCGCTGCAATTGCGTGGCCGCGTCATGGGATTCGTGCAAACCGCCTTCGCCGCAAGCCAGGTGCTTGGCATCCCGGCCGGTCTTTTTCTCTCCAACCATTGGAATTGGCACGTCGCGTTCGGCGCATTGGTCGGCCTGTCGATCGCGGGGATGGCCGCCGTGCTGTTTTTGATGAATCCGGTCAACGGCCATCTCTTGCTGAAGCAGGACAAAAACGCGTTCCGGCATCTGATCGCAACGGTCGCACAACCACGCTATTGGATGGCATTTGCGGTGACGACGCTGCTGGCGACCGGCGGCTACATGCTGATGCCGTTCGGCAGCGCCTACACCGTGCATAATCTCGGCATCGGTATCGGTCATCTGCCGACCATCTATCTCGTCTCCGGCCTGTTTACCATTTTCATCGGACCGCTAGTGGGACGTGCGAGCGATGCTTTTGGCAAACTCCCCACCTTCGCCTTCGGCAGCGCCATGTCCATCGTCATGGTGCTGATCTACACGCATCTCGGTCAGGTGAGTTTGACGGTCGCGATCCTGGTCAACGTCTTGATGTTCGTCGGCATCTTTTCGCGCATGATCCCGTCGCAGGCGTTGATTTCCGCAATCCCCGAACCCTCACAACGCGGCTCCTTCAGCGCGGTCAGTGCTTCCCTGCAACAACTCTCCGGCGGCCTCGGCTCCGTGCTCGCCGCCGCGCTCATCGCACAAGACGCCGATGGTTCGCTCCTGCATTTCGACCGGCTGGGATACGTCGTCGTTACAACGGCGGTGATTTCCCTGATCCTGATGTATTTTGTGCAGAGGCCGATCGCGGCCCAGGCTGGCAAACGCGTTGTTTAAGGCGGCGGTTCCGACACGTGGATAGATGCCAATCTGGCGACCGAGCGCTCAACACGTTCGAGCGCGGCTTATAAAGCCGCGACGCCTTCGCCGGCGCCGCAAAGGCGGCATCGGCGAGCAGCATCCGCATGGCGGACCAGGGCGTAGGATGGTTGCGCTCCTTCGCGAAACTGATCACGTCAGAGACGAAATTGATGGGCGCCGCCTCGCTCCGCCAAATCCTACGCGGGCGCGTGCAGATGCAGATCACCCCGCTTCCGAGAATATCCAATAACCGGACGTGACGACGAGATGTCAAACCGACGCGAATGACCCACAACGGACATCAACCCGGCAAGCAATTGGAGCGGCGCTTTCGACCAGCAATCGAATCGCCAAGAGGGGCCATGAAGTCGATTTAGAGAGGACATGTCACTACTTCTAAATTCGGCCATGCATTAATGAGACGCAGTGCCTGGCAGAAAGCCCCAGGAGACAGCAATCGCGCAATTTATAAGAAAGCAAATAAGTACAATATTCCCATATTCGGAAACACGGTCACCCAGGGTTCGGTACTTTCTGAATAGGATAAACCCGATCATTGTGAAATGTTGGCGCATGGACAATTCAGAAAAAAGAGTGGGGACTCCCTGAATTCTTGCCAATGAGAGGGATGGGAGTTCTTCAGTTCCTTGTATAAATTCGAAGTTGCCCACACTCCTATCGCTGCGATGAATACCATCACTAACAGTGCGTACGATGATAGTGTCATGAGTATTATCCCTTCACCTTCAACACCGAACTTCGATAAACTTGGGCATAAGAAGTCACTTGGACTTCGCGGAGGGCCTGCGGTTCACGCTACGCCGGAAGTGCATCGCCAATTCGAGGCAAAATTTCGCGCAGCACCATCAGCGACCTTGATGTCGCCCATCGTGACCGGCGTTGCTTAGAACCGTATCCGCCATTGGTGTGGCCAGTGAAGCGCACGAAGCCCCTGTTCGATAAAAATGCGACTTTACGGACAGAATGAACATTTGAAAACGGCGGCCTCCGACGGATGGATCAAACAGATTGGATGATTTCCGGTTGTGGCACATAGTGTCAGTTAATGCGCTACGGCAGCATGTCCGGAGGTGGGAGCAAACCGGATCTGATTGCTCGCAGCCAAAGTGGCAGCGATTGACCCATCGCGGCATTGGGTCGCAGATACCTTGGTTCGATTGCGCGGCTAGAGACATGCTATCGTCGGCCGGTAAAGTTTTGGCGGCGTAAGGGCGCAGCGAGATCAGAATGCTGAGGAAAAAAACGTGACCCAACATGTCCTGTTCATCGTCACCAACGCAGCCGTGATCGGTCCGCACAGTCGCAAGACCGGCTTCTTTTTCGCCGAGGTCGCTCACCCTTTCGACGTGCTGGACAAGGCGGGCATCGCGGTAGAGTTCGCGTCACCTGCCGGTGGATGGACGCCTTACGACGCGTACGACGAGCAAGATCTCGCCCAGAAAGAGTTTTTCGAGGGCAAGGCTTTTCGCCGTCTAAATCACAGCCGCAAGTTGTCAGAAGTCGATGCCGCGGACTACGACGCCATCCTCGTGCCCGGCGGCCTCGGGCCTATGGTCGACATCGAACGCAATGCGGACGTCCAAAAGGCAATTGTGCGTGCCTGGAGTACAGGCAAGATTGTGACGGCTGTTTGTCACGGTCCGTGCTCGCTCCTCGGGGTGAACCTCGGTGATGGCACGCCATTCGTGCGCGGCAAGAAGCTCACGTCGTTCTCCAAGAAGGAAGAGTACGACTACGCCCGCGATGATGTGCCCTACGAGCTCGAAGACGCGCTAAGGGCAGAGGGAGCCGAATACTCGTCTACATCCAACTGGCAACCTCATGTCGTAGTTGATGGCCGCCTCATCACCGGCCAGAACCCCGCCTCAGCGGGACCTCTGGCGAAAGAGTTGCTCGCAGCCCTTAAACGGGCCGCCGTTCCGGCGTGACCTTGATGAGACGCGGGCTGTTATCAAGATTGCTTCTGGCACATTTCGGAAGTGCCGCAATGTCCGACCTGAGTCTGGAATGCGCACTGACGCCGACATCTGTCGACAATTCTGAATAGGGGCACGCTCCAATATGAAATGCCGCGCCCGACGGGCTAGATTTGGTGTGGTCGGGTCTGTCGAGTCCCATAGCGAAAAATAATTCCCATTCCGTTTTCACCCAAATCACCTCCATATCCACAACCGTCTCGTCCCACAGCAGGGGCGTATCGCGATCGTCACGGACGCGGGATGGGATGCGGTGGACGCGGCAGCGCCAGGCGTGCGACGGGGTCGCGGGGCGGATTGCTCTCCGTGAGCGACCTTAAGCACGCAAGACGACGGCGCCAAAGCCCGGCGAAGCCTTTCGGCGAAGACGGGTGGTTGCGGACGGTGAAGTCGTGTGGTCCTGACGCCTCGATGCTGGCGTCAAGTCTTGCGGAGGTGCGTTCGGCTCAACCGGGCCGGATTAAACCTTAAATCCGCGAGGCGAAGGTGGCAAAAGAGCCGATCGCCTGGGAGAGCACGAAATAAGCCGTAAAACCATTGCGTGCGGGAATGCCGGGCGATTTCCGGTGACCTCGCTGTGAATACTCGTGCGCATTTACCACTATCATGCGCGCACGAGGCTGCGGGTGCACTGGGCACCCGGCATTCCCCGCGCCCTCTCGAGGGTCGCGCCACGCCCTCTGGGCGGAAGTTCCTGGCATAACTCGGGCGCATCGCGCGGCGAGATGGAGAGGCATGTTTGAAGAAGGAAACGTCGTCCCGGCCTGGCGCGCAATTGCGCGTGAGGCGCCGGGACCCATACGCCGAGGAATCTCATTTTAGTTTCGGTGGTAGATGCCTTCTGTCTCCACAAACGCCAGGGGGTATGGGTCCCGGCGCAAGGCCGGGACGACGCACGCAACTAACACGACCGCTACCCGAAAGCCCTCCGCCTGGGCATTCTCTGCCCGTTGTTAGTGCTTGATCGCCCCCCCAACCAGTGTTCTGCTTAAAAAAGCCGCTGGAGTTGTCCGCCTGTGTCGATCTTCGTCGCACTACATCACGTCACGCACTACAAATACGACCGTCCGATCGATCTCGGCCCACAAACGGTTCGGCTGCGTCCGGCGCCGCACACGCGCACGCCGATCCTGAGCTATTCGCTCAAGGTCACGCCAACAAACCATTTCGTTAACTGGCAGCAGGACCCGCAGGGCAACTGGCTGGCGCGCTTCGTGTTTCCCGAGAAGGCCACCGAGCTGAAGATCGAGGTCGATTTCACGGCGCAGATGACCGTGGTCAATCCCTTCGATTTCTTTGTCGAGTCTTACGCCTCTGGCTTTCCGTTCCAATACACGAACGACCTCAATACCGAACTCGCGCCTTACCTTGCGACATCGGAGCAGGGGCCGATGTTTGCCGCCTACCTCAAGGAAATTCCACGCGATGCGGAAAGCACGGTCGATTTCCTGGTTGATCTAAATGCTCAGCTTCAAAAAAAGATTCGTTATATCATCCGGATGGAGCCCGGTGTTCAGACGCCGGAGCAGACACTGAGTTCGGGCGCGGGCTCCTGTCGCAACTCCGCGTGGCTGTTAATCCACATCCTGAGACATCTCGGTCTAGCCGCCCGGTTTGTCTCCGGTTATCTCATTCAGTTGCGCCCCGACATCGATCCGGTTGAAGGGCCGCGCGAGGTCGAGAACGATTTCACCGATCTGCACGCCTGGGCCGAGGTTTATCTTCCGGGTGCGGGCTGGATCGGGTTCGACGTCACCTCGGGCATGCTGACCGGCGAGGGGCATATTCCGGTTGCGGCCACGCCGCATTACCGCTCGGCGGCGCCGATCTCAGGCAGCGCGGGCTTTGCCAACGTCGAATTCGACTTCGAGATGAGCGTCAAGCGCATCCGCGAAGCGCCGCGCATCACCCGGCCGTTCTCCGACGCGTCGTGGGCGCGCCTCGACAAACTCGGCGAGCAGGTCGATGCGGATCTGAAGGCGCACGATGTGCGCCTGACCATGGGTGGCGAGCCGACTTTCGTTTCGGTCGACGACCTTGAATCGCCTGAATGGAATATCGCCGCGGTCGGCCCGACCAAGCGCGGCCTGGCCGACGATCTGATCCGGCGCCTGCGCACGCGCTTTGCGCCCGGCGGGTTGCTGCATTTCGGGCAGGGCAAATGGTATCCGGGCGAGAGCCTGCCGCGCTGGGCGTTCGGCCTCTACTGGCGCAAGGATGGAATCCCGATCTGGAAGAATTCCGACTTGATCGCGAAAATCGAAGGCCCGCGCAGTGCCGGCATCGCAGACGCGGAGCGTTTCGCGGAAGGGGCTGCAAAAAAGCTCGGCGTCGATTCCGAATTCATCATGCCGGCGTTCGAAGACCCCAGCCACTGGCTGCAGAAGGAAGCCGGCCTGCCGCCGAATGTCGACCCCAGCGATTCCAAGCTTTCCGATCCGGAAGAGCGTTCGCGGATGGCGCGGGTGTTCGATCAGGGGCTCAACACGCCGAAGGGCTTCGTGTTGCCGATCCAGCGCTGGAATGCCGATGCGGGCCAATCTCCCACGCGCTGGAAGAGCGAGCGCTGGAAGCTGCGGCGCGGCAATCTGTTTCTGACGCCTGGCGATTCCCCGCTCGGCCTGCGGCTGCCGATCGCGTCGCTGCCGCACATCCCGGCGGAGGAATATCCTTACATCGTCGAGCAGGATCCGCTGGAGCCGCGCGAAGCGCTGCCGGTGTACGACCAACCCGCCGAGGGTGCGGCCGCGCCGCATCAGGAGGTGCAGGAGCAGCAGCTCAAGTCCGGCGGCGTGCGCACCGCGATGTCGATCGAAATCCGCGACGGCATCCTGTGCGCCTTTATGCCGCCGGTAGAAAAGCTTGAGGATTACCTGGAGTTAGTCACGGCGGTTGAAGCGACCGCTGAAGAGATGCAGATGCAGGTGCACATCGAAGGCTATCCGCCGCCGTTCGATCCCCGTGTCGAGGTGATCAAGGTGACGCCGGACCCCGGCGTGATCGAGATCAACATCCAGCCGGCGACAAGCTGGCGCGATGCCGTCGATATCACCCTCGGCCTGTACGAAGACGCAGCACAGGTGCGGCTTGGCGCCAATCGCTTCCTGGTCGATGGCCGGCACACCGGCACCGGCGGCGGCAATCATGTCGTGGTCGGTGGCGGCACGCCGCAGGATTCGCCGTTCCTGCGCCGTCCTGATCTCCTCAAGAGTCTGGTGCTGTACTGGCAGCGGCATCCGTCGCTGTCTTATTTGTTCTCGGGCATGTTCATCGGCCCGACCAGCCAGGCGCCGCGCATCGACGAGGCCCGGCACGACGGCCTCTACGAACTGGAAATCGCGCTGGCGCATGTGCCGCCGGCGGAGATCAAGGCGCCGCTGTGGCTGGTCGACCGGCTGTTTCGCCACATCCTCGTCGACATCACCGGCAACACGCACCGCGCCGAGATCTGCATCGACAAGCTCTATTCTCCCGACGGCACCACCGGCCGGCTCGGGCTGGTCGAATTCCGCGCCCTCGAAATGCCGCCCGATCCGCGCATGTCGCTGGCGCAGCAACTGCTGATCCGGGCGCTGATCGCCAAGCTCTGGCGTGAACCGCAAGACGGCAAGTTCGTGCGCTGGGGCACGACGCTGCATGATCGCTTCATGCTGCCGTATTTCCTGTGGGAGGATTTTCGCGGCGTGCTCGCCGAGCTCCGGCAGTCCGGCTACGATTTTTCGTCCGATTGGTACGCCGCGCAACTCGAGTTTCGTTTTCCGGTTTTCGGGCGGGTGCATCACGGCGGCGTGAGCCTGGAACTGCGTCAGGCGCTCGAACCGTGGCACGTGCTGGGCGAGGAAGGTTCCGCCGGGGGCACCGTGCGCTACGTCGATTCATCAGTCGAGCGGTTGCAGGTCAAGGCCGATGGCTTTGTCGAGGGGCGTCACGTCATCACCTGTAACGGCAGGCGGATGCCGATGACCGCGACCGGTCGCTCCGGTGAGGCGGTCGCGGCCGTTCGCTTCAAGGCCTGGCAACCGGCATCCGGGCTGCATCCGACCATTCCGGTGCACGCGCCGCTGACATTTGACTTAATTGATACCTGGAACGGCCGCTCGCTGGGCGGCTGCGTCTATCACGTGGCGCACCCCGGCGGCCGCAGTTACAGCACCAAACCGGTCAACTCCTATGAGGCCGAGGCGCGGCGGTTGGCCCGGTTTCAGGATCATGGCCATACCCCCGGCAAGGTCGATCCACCGCACGAGGAGCGCACCGCCGAATTTCCGTTAACTCTCGACTTGAGGACGCCGCTCCTGCATTGAGAGTGAGGCTTGGGCAGGAGAGTCGGGATGGCTGAGCAGACCAGCCACGGAAGTGGTCGGGCAAACAGTCAAGGCAATAAGGCGAGCCCGGCCAACCGGCGCGTGGCGCAGTGGACGCGCGGCTATGCCCGCCTGCCAGGGATTCCCGATGAATACCTCGCGCAGGATGGCACGCCGCGCGCGGTCTGGAGCCGGTTTTTCGACGCCTTCGCCGAACTGACGCCTGCCGACATCGAGCGGCGTTTCGGCTCCGCCGACCGGCACCTGCGCGAAGCGGGCGTGACCTATCGTGCACCCGGCGAGACCGCGGAGCGGCCGTGGTCGCTTAGTCATCTGCCGCTCCTGATCGACGAGGCCGATTGGGCGCAACTGACCGCCGGCATCGTGCAACGCGCGGAACTGCTGGAGCGCGTGCTCGGTGATCTCTATGGCGAGGGCCGGTTGATTGCCGAGGGCGCGGTGCCCGCCGCCGCCATTGCCGGCAGCACGGAATATCTGCGCTCGGTGTGCGGCATCAAGCCGCCGGGCGGCCGATACCTCAATCTGTACGCCGCCGATATCGGCCGCGGCCCCGACGGGCGCTGGTGGGTGCTCGGCGACCGGACCCAGTCGCCCTCCGGCGCGGGCTACGCGCTGGAAAACCGTCTGGTTCTGTCGGGCGCCTTTGCCACGCTCTACAAGTCGATGAACGTCGAACGCGTCGCTCCGTTCTTCGAGGCGTTCCGCGACAGCCTGCGCGCGGCCGCCGATCGTGACGAACCGCGCATCGGACTGCTGACGCCGGGAAGCTTCAGTGAAACCTATTTCGAGCACGCCACGCTGGCGCGTTATCTCGGGTTTCTGCTGGTCGAGGGCGACGACCTCGCCGTCAGCGGCAACCGCGTCCATATTCGCACCGTCGCCGGCTTGAAGCGGCTCGACGTCTTGCTGCGCCGGGTGGATTCCAATTCGCTCGATCCGCTGGAGCTCGATGCCGCCTCGCAGCTCGGCGTGCCCGGTCTGATCGATGTGATCCGCAAGAACGGCGTCGTCGTCGCCAACATGCCGGGCTCGGGGGTGATGGAGACCCGCGCGCTGCTGGGATTCCTGCCCAGCCTGAGCCGGCGCCTGCTCGGCGAAGATTTGAAGATGCCGAGCATCGCGACGTGGTGGTGCGGCCAGAAATCCGCGCGCGAGGAAGTGTTGTCGCGGCTCGACGAGATTGCGATCGAGGGCGCCTACGGCACCAGCGTTCCCGGTTTTCCGGGCAGGGGATCGGTGCTCGCCGGGGAATTGTCGGCGAGCGAGCGCGAGCGGCTCAAGTCCGCGATCTGCGATCGCGGCATCGATTATGTCGGCCAGGAACTGGTTCGGCTCTCGACCACGCCGGTGTGGGATCAGGGCCGGATCACGCCGCGCCCGTTCGTGCTGCGGGTTTTCGCCACCGCGACGCGCGACGGCTGGACCATCATGCCCGGCGGCTTTTGCCGGATCGCCGATCAACCCGACGCCCGCGCCGTGTCGATGGGCGATGGCGCGCGGGCGGCCGATGTCTGGGTGGTTTCCGACAAGACGGTTTCGCCGACGACCCTGCTGCCGGCGGTCGACACGGTTCGGATCAGGCGCATCGCCGGCGTGGTGCCGAGCCGCGCCGCCGACAATTTGTTCTGGCTCGGCCGCTATCTCGAGCGCGCCGAGGCGACGCTGCGGCTGATCCGCGCGCTCGGCACCCAGCGCGATCCCGGCAAGGGAGCTTCGAGCACGCTGCACTCGGTCGAACGCATCCAGCGGCTGCTCGTGACCTGGGGCGCGACCTCGCAGGCCTCACGCGCGCAGCCGGCGAAGATTGCCGCCGAAGCGCTGCAAAGCGAGGACAAATTCGGCTCGGCGCTGTCGCTGGTGCGCACCGCGCAGCGAACCGCGACGTCGCTGCGCGAACGGCTCTCGCCGGATGCCTGGCAGGTCATCACCGAGATGACCGAGCGGCTCGCGGAGGAAGTCGATGATGACGACGGTGTCGTCCGGGCGGCTGAACTGACGCTGCAGGAACTGGCAAGCTTCGCCGGTCTGGCACAGGAGAACATGAACCGCGCCGCGGGGTGGCGTTTCCTGGAAATGGGCCGCCGTGCCGAACGCGCCATCAACACCATGCGGTTCGCGCGCCAGTTCGCCTACGACGAAGCCGGCGGCGAGGATCTCGACACCCTGCTGACGCTGGTGGATTGCCAGATCACCTATCGCTCGCGCTATCTAGTGGGGCCGCTGCTGGCCCCGGTGCGCGACCTTGTGGTGCTGGACCCCTATAACCCGCGGTCGGTCGCGTTCCAGGCTTTTGCGCTCAACGATCACATCGCCAGCCTGCCGACCCTGAAGGCGGGAGGGTTGATCGAGCGGCCGCGCCGTCTGGCCGTCAGCCTGCAGGCGACGCTGACGACGACCGAAGCGGCCGCGCTCGACACCAAGACCCTGTTCGCGCTGGAGCAGGATCTGCTCACCCTCGCCGACGCCATCGGCTCGCATTATTTTCCGCATGGACCGAGTGCAAGCCGCCCCGAGAAGCTGACGGGCCTCGCGTGATCTACGATATCCGTCACGTCACCACCTACGCTTATGAAAGCCCGGTCAGCTTTGCGCGGTGTTCGCTGCGGCTGGAGCCGAGGAACGGCGACGGCCAGCAACTGGTCTCGCACACCGTCGATATCAGGCCGCAACCGGCGGAGCGCGCCGTCCGGCACGACTTCTTCGGTACGCATACCGAGAGCGTGCTGATCGAAACCCCGCACCGCAGCCTTCGGATCGATTCCCGGTCGCGGGTGTCGGTTTCCCGTCGCGCCCCGGAGCGTGCCGCGCCAAGCCCGGCGTGGGAGAGCGTGCGCGACGCGGCGCTCGAGGCCACCAGCCTCGATCCCTCGTCGCCGATCGGTTACGTCTTTCCGAGCCCGCTGGTGCCGGTCCAGCGCGCGGTGACCGGCTACGCGTCGGCGAGCTTTCCGCCGGCAAGCGGGATACTGGCCGGCGCGATCGATCTGATGCACCGGATCCGCACCGACTTTAAGTACGATCCGAAAGCGACCGTGATCTCGACGCCATTGGCGGAGGCGTTCGAAAAACGCCACGGGGTTTGCCAGGACTTCGCCCATGTGATGATCGCGGGCCTGCGCGGCCTCGGGCTGCCGGCGGCCTATGTCAGCGGCTACCTGCGCACCGTCCCGCCGCCGGGCAAACCACGCCTGCAGGGCGCCGACGCGACCCATGCGTGGGTCGCGCTGTGGTGCGGCCCGGAGTTGGGCTGGATCGGCCTCGACCCGACCAATGACGTCCTCGTCGAGAACGATCACATCGTTCTGGCGGTGGGGCGGGACTTTTCCGACGTCTCGCCGGTCGATGGCATCATCGTCGGATCGCGCAAGCAAAAGCTTGCGGTGGCAGTGGATGTGCTGCTGGTGGAATGACGCAAGATCGCCGTCCATCGCAGCATGACGTCATCATACTCGGGGCGGGAGCCGCGGGCCTGATGTGTGCCGGCATTGCCGGCCATCGCGGGCGCTCGGTGCTGTTGCTCGAGCAGGCCAGGCAGCCCGGCGAGAAGATCCGGATTTCCGGGGGAGGGCGCTGCAATTTTACCAATCTGCACGCGAGCCCGGCGAATTTCCTGTCGGACAATCCGCGGTTTTGCAATTCGGCGCTGGGTAGTTATACGCAGCGCGACTTCATCGCGCTGGTCGAGGCTTACGGCATCGCCTATCACGAGAAGACGCGGGGACAATTATTCTGCGACGGCTCCTCGCAGCAGATCATCGACATGCTGCTGGCGGAATGCCGCAAGGCTCGCGCGCAATTGCGGTTGGGCGTTCGCATCTCCGCGGTCTCCCGTGGTGAAAGCGGCTTTGTCGTCGTCACCGATCAGGGCGAATTTCGCGCGCAGTCGCTGGTGGTCGCAACCGGAGGTCCATCGATTCCGAAAATGGGATCGAGCGGATTCGGATACAAGATTGCCGAGCAATTCGACCTGAAGATCGTGCCGCCGCGGCCGGCGCTGGTGCCCTTGACGTTCGATCCGGCGTTGCTGGCGCGCTTCAAGGATCTGTCGGGCGTTTCGGTCGAGGCCATCGTGAGCTGCGGCAAGACGCGTTTCGACGAGGCGCTGCTGTTTACCCATCGCGGGTTGAGCGGCCCGGCCATCCTGCAGATATCTTCGTATTGGCGCGAGGGCACCGACATCGTCGTCGATATGGCGCCGGAGATCGACGTGCTGGCCGGGCTCAAGCGATGGCGCGGCGAGCATCCCCGGCAGGAGATGGCGACCGCCTTGGCCGACTTCCTTCCCAAGCGGCTGGCACGAACCGTCGCGGAGACCGTCGGAGGTCCGGAGCGCATCGCCGACTTCTCCGACAAGCTGCTCGCCAACGTCGCCGCGGCGGTGAAGCAGTGGCGGGTGCGGCCCAACGGAAGCGAAGGCTATCGCACCGCGGAGGTGACGCTGGGCGGGGTCGATACGTCAGGGCTTTCCTCGAAGACGTTCGAGTCGAGATCGGTGCCCGGGCTTTATTTCGTCGGCGAAGTCGTCGATGTCACGGGCCATCTCGGCGGCTTCAATTTTCAATGGGCGTGGTCGTCGGGCTATGCGGCAGGCCGTTACGTTTAGCGCGCATGATCCGATTTCAGCCGGCGGCTGCGGCCGGCCGCAGCGCGTCGTTGCCGTGACGATCGTTGAGGTCGGCGCGTAGATTGCGAAAGAAATTTTCGACCTCGCGCGACAGGATCTCTGCGGTGGAATTCAGGTCGCTGGACGCCGATAGCACCGAGGTCGCGGCCTTGGTGGTCTCGCCGATGGAATCGCTGAGCGAACCGATATTGACGACCAGCGTCTCGTTGCCCTGGGCCGCCAATTGCGCATTCGACGGAAATCTCGCGGGTCGCGGCATCCTGCTGCCCGACGGCACCGGCGATATTCGACGTGACCGCGTTGATGTCACGCACGGCGTTGCCGATCTCGCGCACGGCATCGACGGCATTGCGCGTCGACGCCTGGATCATGGTGATGTTCTGGCCGATTTCCGACGTCGCCTTGGCGGTCTGTCCGGCAAGCGCCTTGACCTCGTGGGCCACCACGGCGAAGCCGCGGCCGGCCTCGCCGGCACGGGCGGCTTCGATCGTGGCGTTCAGCGCCAGAAGGTTGGTTTGCTCGGCGATCGCCTGGATCAGGTTGAGGACGCCGTCGATGCGCTGGGTCGCCGCCGCCAGACTTTCAATCTCGGTGACCGACTTGTCGGTCCGCAAGCCGGCCTGTTCGACGACGCTAGCGGAGTGACGGACTTGCCGGTTGATTTCCTCCACCGAAGCCGACAATTCCTCGGCGGCGCCGGCAACCGCGTTCACGCTGCTGGAAGCCTGCTCGGTCGCACCGGCGGCGGCGACGGCGCGCCCGCTTGCATCCGACGCCACCTTGGTGATGGACTGCGCCGTGTCGCGCATCGACGATGCGTTGTCGGTGACCGCCCGCATCACGCCTCCCATCGCCTCCCGGAAAGCTTCCACCGAGGTCTCGATGTGACGGGCCCGTTGCTCGCGCGCCTTGGACTCCAGCAAGACCTGCGAGTTGAGATTGCGGTTGCGGTCCATCGCCTCCTGGAAGATACGGATGGCCCGCGCCAGCGCGCCGATCTCGTCGGCCCGATCGATGTGCGGAATTTCGACATGTTCGGCGCCGTCCGCGACCCGCTCGATGGTGGCGGTGATCGCCGAAAGCGGCCGCGCGACCGAGCGGGAAATGATCAGGGCACCGATGCCGGCCACCGCCAGAGCGAGGCCGCCGAGGCACGTCAGGACAAAGGCCAGTTGGCGGTTGACGTCGCCCTGCTGCGCGATCTGCTTGCCGCGCTCGACATAGACCTTGGCCAGCGCGGCGAGGTCCTGGTTGAGGGCGGAGCGCACGGTACGATTGGCATCGTTGTCGCCCCACTCGCGGCCTGCCGCCGGGCTGATTTCGACGCCACGGCGGACCAGTTCCTTGCGGAAGTCGACGAACTGTTCGATGCGCTTCTTGAAGACGGCGAACTGCTCGGCGTCATCGGCCTTGACGATCGACTCCCAGTTCTTGACCACGGTCAGGATCTGGTCGTTGAACTTGAGAAGTCCCTCGCCGTATTTCTTCACGACGGCGACGTCGGTCGACATGTAAATGCCCCGGGATTCCATCACGACCGCGTAGACCAGCGAATTGACGCGCTCGACGTTCAGCGCGGCACGGCCGGCGGTGTCGATCGCATCCGTAAGCGCCGCGTTCTGGCGGGTGTTATAGTCGGACAGGGCGGTGATCGCCGCGGTCAGAACCGCGAACAGGGCGAAGACCAGATACAGCTTGGCGGCAAGTGAAAACCGCGAGGTCAAGCCGGAGGATTTCGCGGATTTCAGGCATGGTGCGGCCTATCTGTGAGGCCGATCCTCGGCCGCTTAAAAATATGTGAACCGTTCACGGATAAATTACTAATTGACCACCGACGTCGCGCGAAAGGCACGTGATTCCCGGCAGATAGCACGACAGCGAGCTTAACCCCGGATTGATTAATATCCGGTTTGATACGGATACAGTGAGTGCCGAGCCTGAAGCAGGCGGGAGCTCTTGCGAAGTCTGCGGCCACAGGCGATCCAAGGGGGCGAGGCTGCGTAAAGGCTCTGGCTCCATAACGGCTCCGGCTGCATAAAGTCTTGCCGGGATGATACGTCTTGCAACGGCCATCGCGCATCGAAGCGTCGGCGGCCCGGAGTTGCCATGGTCTATCGCCACGCCATCGATGCCACCAGCTACGTCTTCAACGATCTGCGCGATCTCCTGGCCAAAGCCACGCCGCCGCGCTCCGGCGACCGGCTGGCCGGGATTGCCGCCGACAGCGCCCGGCAAATGATCGCGGCGCGGATGGCGCTGGCCGATGTTCCGCTGAAAACCTTCCTGGACCAAACCGTCATTGCCTATGAGGACGATGAAGTCACCCGCCTGATCGTCGATACGCATGATGCGGCGGCTTTTGCGGCGATCTCGTCGCTGACGGTAGGCGCATTCCGCGACTGGCTGCTGTCCGACGCCGCCACCGGCGAGGTGCTTCAAGAACTGTCGCGCGGGGTGACGCCGGAAATGGCGGCCGCGGTTTCCAAGCTGATGCGCAATCAGGATCTGATCCTGGTGGCGAAAAAATGCCAGGTGACCACGGCCTTTCGCAATACCATCGGCCTGCGCGGGCGGATGAGCGTGCGGCTGCAGCCCAACCATCCCTTCGACGACGTCAGCGGCGTCGCCGCGTCGATCCTCGACGGCATCCTGTTGGGATCGGGGGATGCCTGTATCGGAATCAATCCGGCCAGCGACGATCCGGCGGTGATTGGCCGGCTGGTGCGGCTGATCGACGACGTCATCGCGCGGCTGCAGATTCCGACGCAGAGCTGCGTGCTGGCGCATGTGACGACCACGCTTGGATTGATCGAGCAGGGCCTGCCGGTCGACCTGGTGTTTCAGTCGATCGCGGGAACGCAGGCGGCCAACCGGAGCTTTGGGATCGACCTCGCGCTGCTGGGGCAGGCGCAGCAGGCAGGATTGTCGCTGCGGCGCGGTAGCGTCGGCAACAATGTCATGTATTTCGAGACCGGGCAGGGCTCCGCGCTGTCGGCCAACGGCCATCACGGCGTCGACCAGCAAACCCTGGAAGCGCGCGCCTACGCCGTCGCCCGCGCCTTCGATCCGCTGCTGGTCAACAGCGTGGTCGGCTTCATCGGTCCTGAATATCTGTATGACGGCAAGGAGATCATCCGGGCCGGGCTGGAGGACCATTTCTGCGGCAAGCTGCTCGGATTGCCGCTCGGCGTGGACATCTGCTACACCAACCATGCCGAAGCCGACCAGGACGACATGGACAATCTGCTGACGTTGCTCGCCGCCGCCGGCGTGACCTTCATCATGGGGGTGCCCGGGGCAGACGACGTCATGCTGAACTATCAGTCGACGTCCTTCCACGACGCGCTCTATATCCGCGATCTCTTTGGCCTGAAGCGGGCTCCGGAGTTCGACGATTGGCTGTTTCGCGCCGGACTTGCCGACGCCAACCATCGTCTGGCCGGCAACACGGGCGTGTTACCCGATTTTGCTTCTCGGTTTATTTCCTGAAAACCATGCTTCTGATGAGATATGCTCTAAGGTGATCGTTCGAGTCCTCGAGAGTTGGCATGGCTGCCACAATGTTGAAGAATTTGTAGCCCAACTATGAACGTGCTCAATTGTTGAGCCACTACAGGTTTGTAGTTGCAGAGGAAGCCTGATGCGAGTTGAAGGCATAGAGAACGTACGGCGCATTCTGTGCGTCTTCCCGCGCTACACATCTTCGTTCGGCACATTCGAATATGCCTATCCCCTGACCGACGGGGTTCAGGCCTTCATGCCGCCGCAGGGGCTGTTGGTGATCGCCGCCTATCTGCCCGAGAACTGGCCGGTCCGCTTTATCGACGAGAATATCCGTCCCGCCACCAAGGAAGACTTCGAGTGGGCGGAAGCCGTGCTGGTCAGCGGGATGCACATCCAGCGTCAGCAGATGAACGATATCTGCCATCGCGCCCACGCCTTCGATCTGGCGGTGGCGATCGGCGGACCCTCGGTCAGCGCCTGCCCGGACTACTATCCCTCGTTCGACTACCTCCATGTCGGCGAATTGGGCGACGCGACCAACGATCTGATCGCGCGACTGGCGCGCGATCCGTCGCGTCCCGAGCAGCAGGTGGTGCTGACGACCGCCGATCGTCTCGAGATGACCAGCTTTCCGATCCCGGCCTATGAACTCGCCGACATCAAGCACTACTTCCTGGGCAGCATCCAGTATTCGAGCGGCTGCCCGTACCAGTGCGAATTCTGCGATATCCCGGGACTTTACGGCCGCAATCCGCGGCTGAAGAGCCCGCAGCAGATCACCGCCGAGCTCGATAAGCTGCTGGAATGCGGCATCATGGGGTCGGTGTATTTCGTCGATGACAATTTCATCGGCAACCGCAAGGCCGCGCTCGACCTTTTGCCGCATTTGATCGAATGGCAGAAAAAGACCGGCTACGTGCTGCGCTTTTCGTGCGAGGCAACGCTGAACATCGCCAAGCGTCCCGAAATCCTGGCGGGAATGCGCGAGGCCTACTTCTCGACCATCTTCTGCGGCATCGAGACCCCGGATCCGGTGGCGCTGAAGGCGATGCACAAGGATCACAACATGATGGTTCCCATCATGGAAGCGATCAAGACGCTGAACAGCTTCGGCATGGAGGTCGTGTCCGGCATCATCCTCGGCCTTGATACCGACAAGCCCGAGACCGGGCAGCATCTGCTCGAATTCATCGAAGCGTCGCAAATCCCGCTATTGACCATCAACCTGTTGCAGGCGCTGCCGAAGACGCCGCTGTGGGATCGGCTGAAGCGCGAGAACCGGTTGATCGAGGACGAAGGCCGCGATTCCAACGTGGATTTCCGGTTGCCATATGAGGATGTCGTGACCACCTGGCGCGCCTGCATGGGCAGCGCCTATCAGCCCGACAAGCTGCTGGACCGCTACGAGTACCAGATCCGCGAAACCTATCCGCACCGGCTGCAACCGCCGCGGTCGCCGCAGCAGACGTCGTGGAAAAATATCAAGCTCGGCCTGACCATGCTTCGCAACATCTTCTGGAAGGTCGGCATCCTCGGCGATTACAAGCTCGAATTCTGGAAGTTCGCGTTGAGGCGCCTGTCCCGCGGCGAGATCGAATATCTCATCAGTTCGATGCTGGTCGCCCACCATCTGATCATGTTCGCGCGCGACGCGTCGGGCGGCCACACCAACGCGTCCTACTATTCGCTCAAGCTGCAGGAAGCCTCCGTTCCAGCCGAGTAGCGAAACCGAATGGCGACGATATCGGTCCCGCCGGGACGAACGCTGCGTGACTTGCGACATCTCACCCCGGCGCGCGTCGGGCTTGGGCGGGCCGGCGCCAGCATGCCGACCGATGCGCTGCTGGAATTCACCCTGGACCATGCGCGCGCCCGCGACGCCGTTCATGCCGGCTTCGACGTGTCCGCCTTGATGCTCGGCCTCAGCAACCTCGGGCTTGAGACCGTTGAAGTCCGCAGTCGCGTCCGCGACCGCAAGGATTATCTCAGGCGTCCCGATCTCGGGCGGATGCTCGATGAGGCTTCGCAGCATCGGCTGGCGCGCCGCGACGGCGGGCCGTGCCGGCTTGCGATCGTGGTCGGCGATGGCCTGTCGCCGTCGGCGGTCAACGACCACGCGATCGAACTGGTGCGAAACCTTCAGCCGCGCTTGGCCTCCGACGGAATCGAGATCGGCTGCACCGTGGTCGCCTCGGGCGCGCGGGTCGCGTTGGGCGACGAGATCGGCGCCGTGCTCGGCGTTCGCATGATCGTGATGCTGATCGGCGAGCGGCCGGGCCTTTCGACCCCCGACAGCCTGGGCGCGTATCTGACGTTTGGACCCCGGGTCGGACTGAGCGACGCGGAACGCAATTGCATTTCCAACATCCACGGTTCCGGGCTGGCTTACGACGAGGCCGCCTCAAGGATCGCGTGGCTGGTTCGCGCGGGGCTCGCGCGGGGCGTGACCGGCGTTGCGTTGAAAGATGAAAGCGGCGGTCACATCTCCGGGCAGGTCGCTGTTGCAGGTTCGAGCCGGCATGACGAATCAGAGATTTGAAGCAAATATCTCCAAGATACCGCTTTGTGTAGTCGGCTACGCTTGCGAGAGGCCGTTTAGACCTGCTAAAGCTCCTCGCGGCAGAATTTCCGCATGTTTTCAAGGGCTAGCGCTGATCAGAAGAGCCGATTTGAGGCCTCATTCGCGCCCTGGAACTTAAGCTATACAAATTGAGCTGATGTGAGAATTGGACAAGGCATGCTCGAAAAGAACAGCGACAGTGAGGTTCATGTCGAGAAGATCGAGCAGGGGCCGACGGCCAGCATTGCCTTCGGACTGGAGCGAATCGGGCTGATCGCGGTTCGGGCGCCGATTCTGTCCTGCATCATTCTGCTCGCGCTGATCGTCGGCGCGATCTTCGGCATCCAGCGCATCAAGATCGACGATTCGCTGAGCCAGTTGTTCCGCTCCAATTCCAAGGAATACCAGCAATACGAGGCGGAGACCAAGCGCTTCCCGGCCACCGAATTCGACGTGCTGGTCGTGGTCGAAGGCAAGACGCTGCTTAGGCGCGACAATCTCGAAAAGTTGCGCGATCTGGTCACCGACCTGCAGCTTGTCGACGGCACGCGCGGCCTGATTTCGCTGTTCTCGGCGCGACAGGCGCCGGCGCCGGGCAAGCTGCCGGCCGCGCTGTTCCCGAAGGAACTGCCGGAAGGCGCCGACTACGACAAGTTCATCGAGACCGTCAAATCCAACGAGATCATCCGCGGCAAGCTGTTGTCCGAGGACGGCACGCTGGCGCTGATCGTGCTGTCGCTCGAACCCGAGGTGGTCGCCAGCAACAAGCTCAGCAAGACCGTCGGCGATATCAGAAAGCTGATGGCCGATGATCTCAAAGACAGCGGACTCAACGCGGAACTCTCCGGCGTTCCCGTCATGCAGCTCGAAATCCGCAACGCGGTCGAGCGCGACGGGCTGACCTACAACATCCTGGGTATTCTGGCCGGCTGCATCATCGCGATCATCTTCTTCCGCAAGATATCGTTCATGATCTGCGCCGCGTTCCCGCCGATGATCGCGATCCTGCTCGCGCTCGGCGGCCTCGGCTGGGCCAATTTCAATCTCAATATGTTCCTGAACGTGATGACGCCGCTGATCATGGTGATCAGCTTCTCGGACTCGATGCAGTTGACGTTCGCGGCGCGCGACCGGCTGATCGCGGGCCAGGACAAATTCACCGCCTTCACCAACGCCGTGCGGGTGGTCGGGCCGGCCTGCGTGCTCACCCACGCCACCGCCGGCATATCCTTTATCGCCCTGCAGTTCTCGGACTCCGACCTGATCCGAAAATTCGGTGAGGCGGGACTTGCGGCCACCATCATTGCGCTGATCGCGGTGCTGTCGCTGGTGCCGGTGTTCGGGGTGCTGTTCGTGCGCAACGAAAAGGTTTTCGCGGTCAAGTTCAAGGGCGCCGATGGCGGCGTCCAGGCGTTGCGCAATTTTTGCTACTGGATCGCGGTGCGCATGGTCAGCCGCCCCGGCCTGTTCAGCCTGATCGCGGTGATTTTGGTCGGCGGCCTCGCGGTGGTCTATGCCAACCTCGAGCCGCGATACCGGCTTGCCGATCAGGTGCCGGACAAACAGCAGGCGGTGGCGGCGAGCGGACGGCTCGACGCCAAGCTGACTGGCGCCAATCCGATCGACGTCTTGATCGAATTTCCCAAGGGCGCCTCGCTATATGCGCCGGAGACCTTGCAGACGATCGCGGACGTTCACGCCACCGTTGAAGCCCAGGCCGGCGTCGGCAACGTCTGGTCGCTGGAGACGCTGCGCCGCTGGCTGGCCGAAAAGGCCGGTAGCTCCGACGTCGCCACCTTGAAGGAATATGTCAGCGTGATTCCGGAGCATCTGGTGCGGCGCTTTATCTCCGCCGATCAGGATGCCGTCGTGGTTTCAGGAAGGGTGCCGGATCTCGATTCGAGCCAGATCCTGCCGGTGGTCGAGAAACTCGATACCGCGCTGAACGCCGTCCGCAGCAAGCATCCGGGCTATGAGATCGCCGTGACCGGCCTTTCCGCCATCGCCGCGCGCAACAGCGCCAGCATGATCGAAAAGCTCAATCGCGGGCTGACGATCGAGTTTGCGCTGGTCGCGATCTTCATCGGGCTCGCGTTCCGTTCGGTGGTCGTGATGTTCTCGTGCATCCTGCCGGGTATTTTCCCGGTGGTGTTGTCGGGCACGGTGCTCTGGTTGCTCGGCGAGGGGCTGCAGTTCGCAAGCGTCGTCGCACTCACGGTGTCGTTTGGCCTGGGGCTAAGTGCGACGATCCACTTCCTGAACAGGCTGCGGCTCGAGAGCAAGCCGGGCGTCAGTCCGGAGCTGGCGGTCGAGCGGGCGACCGTACTGGTCGGCCCGGCGCTGATCCTGACCACGGTGGTGCTGGCCTGCGGCCTGGTGGTGACGGTGTTTTCCGATCTGCCGTCGCTGCGGCTGTTCGGCTGGCTCAGCGCGTTTGCGATGATCGCGGCCCTGGTCGCGGACCTCTTCATCCTGCGGCCGACCGCGATGTTCCTGATCAACCTGTCGGACCGGATCCGCGGGACCGGTCGCCACGCGAAGCCGGCCAAGGGAGCCGGCGCCTAGTGGCGGCTCATGCGGCAGAGCTGATCCGGCTTCGCCGAATCAGCCTCGTCGCCGATCTCTGCGGTTGCTCCGGACGAAAAAGAGGCCTCGATGCTTCGGGATCGTGCCCTAGCTCTTCACCATCGTAATGGTGACGCCCCTGATCTCGCCCTTGGAGCTGATCTGAACGGTCTGCTTGTTGCCGGTGGTCCGCAGCGTCAGGTTCGCCGCAAATCCCGAAGCCTCGACGAATACGTCGATCTGGCCACCGCCGGCCGTGCCCTGCAGATTGCCGAAAATATTCCGGCTGGCCTCGCTCCAGTTGCCCGAAATGCGGTCGCCCTGGCTGGTCACGTCGCTGCTCAAGTCGAATTTGTAGCTGTCGCTGGCGCAGTGAAGGTTTTGCTTCAGGCCCAGTCCGGAGCCGTTGACCTTGTAATCGGCCTTGCAGCGGATGCGCTCGGTGGTTCCGTCGGAAAGCGCAACGGTGCCGTTACCGGACCATGCGCCGGCAAAGCCGGCAAAAGGACCCGACTGCGCCTGGCTCGCCGACATCGACAACAGCAACGCGGCGCCGACGGCCGCAGCCTTGATCGCGTGTCCAAACAGATCGGCAGTACATAATTTCATATCGAGTTTTCCCTGTTCAAATCGCCGTTGTCTTGTAGAAAATCGCCATTGTCTTGTAAAAATATGTCTCGCCGCATCGAAGTTTTAGTGTTGCCGCTATGGGTTAGGTTCAAATGACAGGCGTTCGCGCGGCTGCCATTGGGTCAGCCGGCCGCGTCGTTCGGATCGATACGGCAAAATGCCCGTACCGGACGCAGGTTCGGCGGTATTTCTGGTTCATCAGCGCGGAAATCGCCATGGTTGGTCCGAAATCTGGGCGAAGGTTGTGCGAAGCAAAAGCTTGGGGAAAACCCGGTGAATAAATAGCCCTTTAATATCAAATAATTGTAGGCATCATTGAGTTAGGCAGCCGAGCCCGGTATTGGGGATCAAGTCGCCGTAAATTTGGCCGCATTTACCAGCGCTTGTTTCGCAACGTGTACAATCTGAATCATCTGTTCCGTTCAGCCTCGCGCTATCCGGGATTAAAGGATTCCCCACAGTCACCATGAAGGAACACGATGTATAAGTTTTTCCTCGCCCTTTCCCTGTTGTCGGTATCTTTATCCACCGGAGCACTTGCACAGCAGCGCAGCGGCACTCCGGAGGAGCAGGCGGCTTGTTCGCGCGACGTTCAGCGCCACTGCCGCAAGGTGATCGATCAGGGCGATTTCACCATTCTGGCCTGTCTTCAGGGAGTCCGCCCGAAGTTGAGCAAGGCGTGCGATCAGGTCCTGAAAAGCCACGGCCAGTAGAGCTTTTTGCATCGGGTCAGCGTCGTCGCTGACCCGTGACTGGCTTGACGTCGGACGCGGCCTGGATTTGCCTGCGATCGCAGATAGCATTGGTTTTAGCGGCGTATTCCCCTATATGGGGTTTGCGACCCGGCCGCATGCGCGGATGACCGGCGCGCGCAAATTCACCCGAATGTAAACCTGTTCTTGATGACCACCGCAAGCGAACTGCGATCCGGCAAGACCCACCGCGACGAGAACTTTCCCGTCGCGTCGTGGATCATCCACCCGCGCCATCGGGCGCTGATTCTCGCATTCTACAATTTCGTCCGAACCGCCGACGACATTGCCGATCATGCAACACTTGGTGACGGCGACAAGCTCGCTTATCTCGACCTGCTGGCAGCCGAATTACAGGGGCAGGGCGACAGCCAGCCCGAGGCCGTCAATCTCCGGCGTGCCCTGGCGCAGCGCTCGATGTCGCCACACCACGCCCTCGACGTCCTGACGGCGTTCCGGATGGATGTGACCAAGCTGCGTTACGAAAATTGGGACGAAGTCATTCATTATTGCCGCTACTCGGCGATGCCGGTCGGACGATTCGTGCTCGACGTCCATGGCGAAAGCACATCGACCTGGGCGGCTTCCGACGCGCTGTGCGCCGGCCTGCAGATCAACAATCATCTGCAGGACTGCGGCAAGGACTACCGCAATCTCAATCGCGTCTATATTCCGCGCGACGCGCTGGAAGCGGCGGGCGCGCCCGTCGAGGCCCTCGGGCAAGCGCGGGCGTCGGCACCGCTGCTGCAATGCCTGCAGTCGCTCGCCGTACGGAACGAGGTTCTGCTCAATGAGGGCAGATCGCTGAGTAGCGAAGTGAAGGACTTCCGCCTTGGGCTTGAGGTCTCTGTGATCCAGGGTTTCGCCGACCGCATCGTTCGGCTGCTGAAAGTGCGCGACCCCCTGAGCCAGACCGTCCATCTGGGGCCGGTCGAACTGCTCGCCTATACCGTCGGCGCGATGACCGGCGAGATGGCGCGGCGCGCGGCGGGACGCCGCCCCGTCTCTAATCCGGCGGCCGGCGCATGACGCTCGACACGGCGGAGGCCAATCCGAATTACGGGACGGCAGCGTCCGGCAGCTCATTTTACGCGGCAATGCGGATTTTGCCGCGCGAGCAGCGCGACGCGATGTTCCAGATCTACAGCTTTTGCCGTCAGGTCGACGACATCGCGGATTCCAATGGGCCGCGGCCGGAGCGGTTGGCCGCGATCCAGCAATGGCGGGTCGACATCGACGCGCTCTATCAGGGCCATCCGCCGGCGCGGTTGCGGGATTACGTCGCCTCGGTCAGCCGCTTCCATCTCAAGCGTGAGGATTTCCTGGCCATCATCGATGGCATGGAAATGGATATTCCGCAGGATATCCGTGCGCCGGATCTGGCAACGCTCGACTTGTATTGCGACCGCGTGGCGAGCGCGGTCGGCCGGCTGTCGGTGCGGGTTTTCGGCCTGGCCGAAAACGACGGCATCCTGCTGGCGCATCATCTGGGCCGAGCGCTGCAGTTGACCAACATCCTGCGCGATATCGACGAAGACGCCGGCATCGGCCGGCTCTATCTGCCGCGCGAAGGTCTGCTGCATGCCGGCATCACCTCGACCGATCCGCTCAAGGTCACCGCCAATCCGGCGCTGCCGAAAGTCTGCGCGCCGCTGGTCGAGCGGGCCAGGGGCCATTTCGAGAAGGCTGACGAAATCATGAAACGCAATCCGCGGCGCGTGGTGCGCGCGCCCAGGATCATGTCGAAATATTATCGGGCCATTCTCGAACTGCTGGTCGCAAGAGGGTTCGCATTGCCGCGCCCGGCCGTGCGGCTCAACAAGATGGCCCGCATGGCTATTATTCTTCGCTACGCATTCATCTGATGTCAAAGACCGCTCACATCATCGGTGCCGGAATTTCAGGCCTGTCGGCGGCCGTTCGGCTGGCCAACGCCGGCTACAAAGTGCAGGTCCACGAGGCCACGCAACAGACCGGCGGACGCTGCCGTTCCTATTTCGACGCGGCGACCAACCTGACCATCGATAACGGCAATCACCTGCTGCTCTCGGGCAACCGCCACGCGATCGCCTACGCCAGATCGATCGGCACCGAGGCGGGGCTGGTCGGGCCGGCACGCGCGCAATTTCCATTCGTCGATCTGGCGACGGGCCGGCGCTGGCAGCTCGACCTCGGCGACGGCCGGCTGCCATTGTGGGTGCTCGATGCTGCGCGACGCGTGCCCGACACCGGCCTGCTTGATTATCTGGCGCTGTCGCCGCTGGTTTGGGCCGCGCCAAGCAAGCGCGTCGGCGACACTATCCCCTGCAAGGGAACGCTTTACGACAGGCTGGTGCAGCCGCTGCTGCTGGCGGCGCTCAATGTCGATCCGCCCGAGGGGTCGGCCGGCCTTGCCGGCGCAATTGTGCGGGAGACGCTGCTGGCGGGAGGGGCCGCGTGCCGGCCGCTGATCGCGCGCGAGGGCCTCAGCGCGGTGCTGGTTGAACCCGCGATCCGGCTGCTGCAGGGCAAGGGCGCCAGCCTGCAGTTGGGGCACGAGCTGCGCGCATTCGGGATGTCGGCAGGTAAGGTCGATGAATTGAAGTTTGGCGACGATGCGGTGGCCGTTGCGCCCGATGACGTCGTGGTCATGGCGGTTCCGCCGCGGTCCGCGGCCGTGCTGCTGCCGGGGCTGAAGACGCCCTCCAAGTTCCGTGCGATCGTGAATGCGCATTTCCGCTTCGATCCGCCAAAGAATATGCCGCCGATTCTGGGCGTGGTGGGCGGGCTGGTGGAATGGCTGTTCGCGTTCCCGCAGCGGCTGTCGGTCACGATCAGCAATGCCGACCGGCTGGTGGATATGCCGCGCGAAGAGCTCGCGCAGGCGATCTGGCGGGACATTTGCAAAGCCGCAGGTCTTGAGGCCGAGCTGCCGCCGTGGCAGATCGTGCGCGAGCGCCGCGCGACATTCGAGGCCACGCCGGAGCAGAACGCGCTGCGGCCGGGCGCGGTCACCCATTGCAAAAACCTGTTTCTCGCCGGCGACTGGACTGATACGGGGTTGCCGGCAACGATCGAGGGATCGGTGCGTTCGGGCGACCGCGCCGCCGACCTCATCCTCGCCATGCGGCAGGCCTGATCGAGAGACGGCAATCGGCTTCCGATGAAGCCGGGCAGGGACAATGACGGAGATGTCGAGCAAGATGGAGTCCGGCAATAGCAGCATTGGCATCGGAACCGATGCCGCTCTGGAGGCGAGCATCACGTCGGCGACGCGTGCATTGCTTGGCTTCCAGCAATCCGATGGACACTGGGTGTTCGAGCTGGAAGCCGATTGCACCATCCCGGCGGAATACGTGCTGCTCCGCCATTATCTGGCTGAACCGGTCGACGCTGCGCTGGAAGGCAAGATCGCAAATTACCTGCGCCGGGTTCAGGGCGCGCATGGCGGCTGGCCGCTGGTGCACGACGGCGATTTCGAAATGAGCGCCAGCGTGAAGGCTTACTTCGCGCTCAAGATGATCGGTGATTCCCCCGATGCGCCGCACATGGTGCGGGCCCGCGAGGCGATCCGCTCGCGCGGCGGCGCCATCCACAGCAACGTTTTCACGCGTTTCATGCTCGTCGATGTTCGGGGTGATGACATGGCGGAGCGTACCGGTGTTGCCGGTCGAGATCATGCTGTTGCCGCTGTGGTTCCCATTTCATCTCAACAAGATTTCCTACTGGGCACGAACCACGATGGTGCCGCTGCTGGTTTTGGCGGCGCTGAAACCGCGCGCCAAAAATATTAGCGGCGTCGGCATCGATGAACTGTTCTTGCAGGAGCCGCATTCGATTGGAATGACGGCCAAGGCGCCCCATCAAAGCTGGGGCTGGTTTCTCCTGTTCCGCGGACTGGACACCGTGTTGCGGGCGCTCGAGCCGCTGTTCCCGAAAAAAATACGGGCCCGCGCCATCGATCGCGCGGTCGCGTTCATCGAAGAGCGGCTGAACGGCGAGGACGGGCTAGGTGCGATCTATCCGCCGATGGCCAATGCCGTCATGATGTACGAAGTGCTGGGCAAGCCAGCTGATTATCCGCCGCGCGCCCTGACGCGGAAGGGGCTCGACAGGCTTCTGGTCATCGGCGAGCACGAGGCTTATTGCCAGCCTTGCGTCTCCCCGGTGTGGGATACCTCGCTCGTCTGTCACGCTCTGATCGAAGCGAGCGGCGTGGAGGCGCTGCCAGTGAAACAGGGCCTGGACTGGCTGTTGCCCAAGCAGGTGCTGGACGTCAAAGGCGACTGGGCGGTGAAGCGCCCGGATGTTCGCCCCGGCGGCTGGGCGTTCCAATACAACAATGCCTATTATCCCGACCTCGACGATACCGCCGTCGTTGTCATGGCAATGGACCGTGCGCGGCGCGCCTCGCAAAGCCCGGAGTATGACGCGGCGATCGCCCGCGCCCGCGAGTGGATCGAGGGGATGCAGAGCCGCGATGGCGGCTGGGCCGCCTTCGACGTCAACAATCTCGAATATTATCTCAACAATATCCCGTTCTCCGACCATGGCGCGCTGCTCGATCCGCCGACCGAGGACGTCACCGCCCGCTGTGTCTCGATGCTGGCGCAACTCGGCGAGACTGTGCAAACCAGCAAAGCGGTTGCGGATGGGGTCGCCTACCTGCGCCGGACCCAGCATGCCGAGGGCTCCTGGTACGGCCGCTGGGGCCTGAACTACATTTACGGCACCTGGTCGGTCCTGTGCGCCCTCAACGCCGCCGGCGTGAGCCATCAGGATCCAGCCATGCGCAAGGCAGTGGATTGGCTTCTATCGGTGCAGAACGCGGATGGCGGCTGGGGCGAGGATGCCACCAGCTACCGACTCGATTACAAGGGATTGGAACGCGCGCCGACGACGGCCTCGCAAACGGCATGGGCCTTGCTTGGGCTGATGGCGGCGGGCGAGGTCGCCCATCCGGCCGTTGCACGCGGGGTGGAGTACCTGAAAAGCACACAAGCCGAAAAAGGCTTGTGGGACGAGGCCCGGTACACGGCAACAGGCTTTCCGCGGGTATTTTATCTGCGGTATCATGGCTACTCGAAGTTCTTTCCGCTCTGGGCGCTAGCGCGGTATCGAAATTTGAAGAGCACCAACAGCAAGGCGGTAGGGGTCGGGATGTGACTTTGGGGGCGGGGGACGGGGTTTCCGCGGGCAATGCAATTGACCCGCGACCGGTGTTGATTGTGACGGGTCTGGTGCAGGAGGCGCGCATTGCGGCGGGGCCCGGGATGACCGTTGTCTGCAGCAGTAGCGATCCACAGCAATTGCGGTCCCTGCTGACGGTTTTCGACCCATCGACCATCAGGGGCGTTATCAGCTTCGGCGTCGCGGGCGGATTGGATCCCTCATTGAGGTCGGGTGACGTCGTGGTGGCGACGGAGGTCCTAGCCGGGGACACCCGTTGGCTGGCGGATCTGGCGCTGAACGAGGAGATGATCGCCAACGTCGCACTGGGCCGCCGGCGCGTGGTCAGGGGCGGTCTGGCGGGCGTGGAGCAGGTTCTCGCGGCCACGGCCGCCAAGGCCGCGCTGTGGCTGCAGACGGGCGCGGCCGCCGTCGATATGGAGAGCCATATCGCTGCGGCCTACGCTGCCGAGGCGGGCCTTCCCTTTGCCGCCTTGCGGGTTATCAGCGACCCCGCCACCCGCGCGTTGCCGGCGCTGGCGATGGGTGCCATCAAGCCGAACGGCGACATCGATCTGCGCAAGGTTCTGCGCGGCGTCGCCCGCAATCCGCTTTCATTGCGCGCGCTGGTCTCGACCGGGATCGACTTCAATCGCGCGCTGCGCAGCCTGCGCGGCTGCCGCGACTTTATGCTGGGCGACGGCCTCGTCGTCACCGAAGAGTTCTCGGAAGCCGCGGCGTAAGGCTAAGGCTCGTGTGAATTAAAGGCATCGGTGCCGCCGCAGAGCAGCGATCGACGGCGGCATCTGATCCATCCACAAACGAAAACAGGGCGCGATTCGCATCGCGCCCTGTTTCGTTTTTGATTCGTCGCCGAATTAAGCGGCAGTCGATGCCTTTTGCTGCGCCTTCAATTGCGCCGCGGCGGCCTCATCGCGGCGAATCTCCGACAGCCGCTTCTGCACTTCCGACGAGAAGATGTACTGCGCCGGGCGCTGCTTATCGAGGTTGATTTCGGGCGCCATCGGACCGCTCGTCCGCACGCCGCGCAGCGCCACCCACATCGCCTTCAACGGATTGGTCAGGGCCGCGTTCGCCGCGGTCGGCTCGTAGCCGCAATGCGCCATGCAGTCGGCGCACTTCTCGTACTTGCCGGTGCCGTAGGTCTCCCAGTCCGTGGTTTCCATCAGCTCCTTGAAGGTCTTGGTGTAGCCTTCGCCGAGCAGATAGCAGGGCTTCTGCCAGCCGAAAATGTTGCGCGCCGGCATGCCCCACGGGGTGCATTCGTAATCCTGATTGCCGGCCAGGAAGTCCAGGAACAGGCCGGAATGCATGAAATTCCACTTCTTGCCCTTGCCGAGCGCAAAGACGTCGCGGAACAGCTTCTTGGTCTTGGTCCGGTTGAGGAAGTGCTCCTGGTCGGGCGCGCGCTCATAGGCGTAGCCCGGCGACATCGAAACGCCGACGCCAAGCTCGGTGGTGAAATCGAGGAACTTGGCAATCTCCTCGGCCGGATGGCCATCGAAGATGGTGGCGTTGACGTTGACAGTGAAGCCTCTCGCCTTGGCGGCCTTGATCGCGGAGACTGCGCGATCGAACACGCCCTTCTGCGACACCGCCTTGTCGTGGTGCTCCTTCAAGCCATCGAGATGCACCGAGAAAAACAAATAGGGCGACGGCTCGAACAGGTCGAGCTTCTTTTCCAGGAGCAGCGCGTTGGTGCACAGCGAGACGAACTTCTTGCGCGCCACCAGGCCGCGCACGATCTCGCCGATCTCCTTGTGGATCAGCGGCTCGCCGCCGGGAATCGCCACCATCGGCGCGCCGCACTCGTCCGCGGCATCCCAGCATTCCTGCGCCGACATACGGCGATTGAGGATCGCGTCGGGATAGTCGATCTTGCCGCAGCCGACGCATGCAAGGTTGCAGCGAAACAGCGGCTCGAGCATCAGCACCAGCGGGTAGCGTTTTCGGCCCAGCAACTTCTGTTTGATCAGATAGCCGCCGATGCTCAGCTCCTTGAAGAACGGTATTGCCATTACGAGTTTCTTTCTGGACTTGGTAGAGAAGTGGATCAGCCCGCAGAGAAGTAGATCAGCCCGCCGTCAGTTCAGCCGGGAGCCGGAATTCAATGTTTTCTTCCCGGCCAGGAAGCACCGACACCGCAACCGGTCCGATCCGCCTCAAAGCCTCGATCACGTCGTCGACAAGAACCTCCGGCGCCGAGGCGCCGGCGGTGATGCCGACGGCCTTCGCATCCTTCAGCCATTCCGGATTCAGCTCGCTGCCGTCGGCGATGAGATAACTCGCAACGCCGACCTCGGTGCCGATTTCGCGGAGCCGGTTTGAATTGGAACTATTGGTAGCCCCCACCACCAGGATGACATCCACCAACTTGCTGAGGTCCCTTACCGCAGATTGGCGGTTCTGTGTCGCATAGCAGATATCCCGGATATCCGGGCCTTGAATATCTGTAAAACGCTGCTGAAGGGCAAGAATTATGTCCTTTGTGTCATCCACGCTCAGGGTGGTCTGGGTGATGTAAGCCACCGGGGTGTCCACGGGCAGCGTCAAAGCCGCGACGTCGTCGACGTTCTGGACCAGCAGCACGGGCCCGGGGACTTGGCCCATGGTTCCCTCGACCTCGGGATGGCCGGCATGGCCGATCAGGATCAGCGCCCGGCCCTTGGACATGTAGCGCTTGCCCTGGTTGTGAACCTTGGTGACCAGAGGGCAGGTGGCATTGAGCACCGGCAGGCCGCGCACCGCCGCTTCCTCCTCCACGCTCCTGGCGACCCCGTGGGCGCTGAACACGGTCACGGCGCGGGGCGGCACCTCGGACAAGTCCTCGACAAAGATAGCGCCCTTATTCTTCAGGCTTTCGACCACGTATTTGTTGTGGACGATCTCATGGCGCACATAGACCGGTGGGCCATACTTTTCGAGCGCGCGTTCGACGATCTCGATCGCGCGGACGACGCCTGCGCAAAATCCGCGGGGCTGCGCGAGAAACACTTCCATGGGACGTCCGTTACGCAAGTTGCACCAAGTTCATTCTGTCTCTCCTCGCGGTTCGGATATCTGCAAAATCTGCACCACGACTTACCTTCGTATCCACCCGCCCTTAAGCGCATGGCGACGCCAAGGCTTTGTGTCAAAAAATGATCGGCTAGAAAAGGCGGATCGCAAAAAGGATCAGCCATGGTTGATATCGGCTGGTAATATAATACCTAATATTACAAAGCCTAGGCGAGGGGAAGTAGGGAACCCTCACTTGTTCGTCACTGTGCCGGAGGTCAATCCCGATTATACCCGACTTGGACCCGACTTGGGCACGATTTAGGCAAGTTTTGCGCTATCTGTTCAAGCCCCAAAAGAAAAACGTCCAAAACAGCATTAGATCGGCCGCTGGAACTCCGCTAGACAGCGGGCACTTCCGGCGAGGTCTTACATTTAGAAAGAAAAGATGTGCTGACAAGTATTGTCGTATCAATCGTTAAAGCTTGTACGCGATTTGCCGCTCTCACCGTTGTTGTCGCGATCGTCCTGTCGATAGCGGCGGCCTTCTACGTTGCCCGGAATTTTTCGATCAATACCGACATCAACACGCTGATTTCGTCCAAACTGGATTGGCGCCAGCGCGACAACCAATTCGAGAAGGCGTTCGATCGCGACAACACCATCCTGGCCGTGGTGGACGCGCCGACGCCGGAACTCACCACCGCCGCGGCCGATGCGCTGGCGCAGAAATTAACCGGCGATACCCAGAATTTCTCTTCGGTTCAGCCGCTTGGTTCCGGTGAATTCTTCGAGAAGAACGGGCTGTTGTTCCTGCCCGAGGCGGAGGTTCGCGACCTGACAGGCCAGTTTGCCGCCGCCGCGCCGTTGATCGAAATCATGGCCGGCGATCCGACGCTGCGGGGACTGACCGGCGCGCTGGAAACCGGGCTTGCCGGCGTCAAGCGCGGTCAGGTCAAGCTGGACAGCACCGCGCGGCCGTTCGGGCAGGTCGCAAAGACGGTGGAGGACGTGCTGAAAACCGGCACCGGTACCTTCTCCTGGCGCGAACTCGTCAGCGACAAGCCTCTGACCGACGCCGATCGCCGCGCCTTCATCGAGTTCAAGCCGATCCTCGACTTCAATCAGCTCGAGCCCGGCAAGGATGCGACCGATGCGATCCGGCAGGCCGCGAAAGATCTCGATCTTCCGGGCAAATATGGCGCGCGGCTGCGGCTGACCGGACCGGTTCCGATCGCCAACGAGGAATTCGCCACCGTTCAGGACGGCGCCGTCGCCAACGGCATCGGCACCGTGCTCGTCGTGCTGCTGATTCTCTGGATGGCGCTGCACTCGTCGAAAATCATCTTCGCGGTGTTCATCAACCTGTTCATCGGACTGTCGATCACGACCGCGATGGGGTTGATCATGGTGGGTTCGCTGAACCTGCTTTCGGTCGCGTTTGCGGTGCTGTTTGTCGGCCTGGGGGTGGATTTCGGCATCCAGTACAGCGTCCGCTACCGCTCGGAACGCTTCAAGAGCGACGACCTGCAGATGGCGCTGGAGAAGGCGGCCGAATATGTCGCGGTCCCGCTGTCGCTTGCGGCGATGGCGACGGCGGCCGGGTTCCTGTCGTTCCTGCCGACCGATTACAAAGGCGTCTCGGAACTCGGCGAGATCGCCGGCGTCGGCATGCTGGTGGCGTTTCTGTCGAGCATCACGGTGCTGCCGGCGATGTTGAGCCTGCTCAACCCGCCCGGCGAAAAGGAGGCCGTCGGCTATGCGTTCCTGGCCCCGGTCGATCACTTTCTCGAAAAGCATCGCGTCGTCATCATCGTCGGCACGCTATTGATCGCGGTGGCCGGCCTGCCGCTGCTTTATTTCCTGAGGTTCGACTTCAACCCGATCAACCTGCGCAGTCCCAAGGTCGAATCGATCGCGACCTTCCTCGATTTGAGGAAAGACCCGAATACCGGGGCGAATGCGATCAACGTCGTGACGAACTCGGAAGCGGACGCCAGAAAAATTCAGGCCCGGCTGGAAAAGGTGCCGGAAGTGCTGCGCGTCATGTCGCTGGACAGCTTCGTGCCCGGCGACCAGCCGGCCAAGTTGAAGCTGATCGCCGAAGGCGCCAAGATCCTCAACCCCGCGCTTAACCCGGACTCGATCGATGCCGCGCCGACCGACGCGGAGAATGTCGAGGCCTTGAAGGGGGCGGCGGACAGCCTGCGCAAGGTTGCCGGCGACGCCAAGGGGCCCGGCGCCGCGGCGTCGCGGCGGCTTGCCGAGGCGCTGTCAAAGCTCGCCGGTTCGGATCAGGCGACCCGCGACAAGACCCAGGCGATCTTCGTCACGCCGCTGCAGATGGTGCTCAACCAGCTCAAGAACGCGCTGCAGGCGCAGCCGATTACCCTGAAGACGCTGCCGCCCGATCTGGTGCGTTCGTGGAAGAGCAAGGACGGCCTGCAACGCGTCGAGGCGCTGCCGCGCGGCGATCCCAACGACAACGACACGCTGCGCAAGTTCGCCGGCGCCGTGCTGGATGCAGAACCGAACGCGATTGGCGGACCGGTATCGATTCTCAAATCCGGCGAAACCGTGGTCAGGGCCTTCATCCATGCCGGCCTCTGGGCGCTGATCGTGATCAGTCTTCTGCTCTGGCTGGCATTGCGGCGGGTCACCGACGTGCTGCTGACGCTTGTTCCGTTGCTGGTGGCGGGCGCGGTGACGCTGGAGATTTGCGTACTGATCGGGATGCCGCTCAACTTCGCCAACATCGTCGCGCTGCCGCTGCTGCTCGGCGTCGGTGTCGCATTCAAGATCTATTATGTGACGGCGTGGCGGGCCGGCCGAACCAACCTGCTGCAGTCGAGTCTGACGCGCGCAATATTCTTCAGCGCACTGACGACCGCCACGGCGTTCGGCAGCCTGTGGCTATCCAGTCATCCCGGCACGGCGAGCATGGGAAAATTGCTGGCGCTCTCGCTCGTCACCACGCTCGCCGCGGTGTTGTTGTTCCAGCCCGCGTTAATGGGCAAACCGCGCGATGTCAGGGATTAGGCAGATGTCGCCGACCGGGTCGGTCGGCGACGCGGCCGCCGGCGTTGTGGTCGCGAGCTTTTGACCAGGCGTTTTGGCCGCCGCGCCGACGGAGCCGGTGGTCTTTGGCGTGGCGGGCTTGGGCTGCGTCGCCGCCGTTGTCGGCTTCACCGCGCCTTTCGCCACGTTGGTGGGGCTGGAGGGAATCGGGCCGGCGACGCGGGTCCAGGTTTCGCCGCCACAGAGGAAACCGAGCACGCAGCCCTGGATCTCAAGCTGGTCGGAACCGACCGGCTTGATCGAGGAGCTGTAGCTTTTTCCGTCCTTGGCGTTGTATACTTCACCTTCCCATTGATCGACGCCCGGCTTTTTCTTCATGTCGATCAGAATCGGCATTCCCAACGTCAGCCTGTTCTGTTTTGCAACATCCGGATTGTTCTTGTCCCGGCCGCCTGGGATTTTTTCCCACGCCACCACGCCCCACATGCTGCCGTTGCATTCGGCGACACGAATGTCGGCGACGCCGTCGGCGACCCTCCAGTCACCGGTCGGATCCGCCGCCAGGGCCGGCGCAAGTGCTGCTCCCAAAAATATTGCTGAATATGTTACGGTGCGCGTGATATTCCGTGGGCAGTGCAACATGGTTTAAGCCTATGCTCAGGTGGATGATCAAGTCGAGGGCTAAACGCCGCATTGATTCGTCACATTGAGTGTTTTCAGTTGACGAAATGGCCATCAACCGAAGTATGTAGCTGATGCTATATCCGAATCTAGACGTTTCCGAGATGTTTGTGGACCGCCAGTCACAGCGCAGTTCCATGCATACTCGTCATCTGAACGAACAGCTCGTTCGGGTCCTGAAGACAATCGGCTACGACGTCGGTTTCCAGAAGGGGCAAGGCCAGTACCTGTTCGATCGTGAGGGTGCCCGGTACCTTGATCTACTTAGCGGTTTTGGCGTTTTTGCGGTTGGCCGGAATCATCCGGTGCTGCGCCAGGCCTTGAAGAGTGTCCTCGACGCCGACCTGCCCAACCTCGTGCAACTCGACGTTTCCACGCTGGCAGGCGTGCTGGCCGAGCGGCTGCTGAAATATGTTCCCTACCTGGATAAGGTGTTCTTTTCCAATTCCGGCGCAGAATGTGTCGAAGCTGCGATCAAATTCGCCCGCGCCGCCACCGATCGGCCCGGCATCGTCTACTGCGCCCATTCCTTCCACGGACTGTCCTACGGCGCGCTTTCGCTGACCGACGATGCCAACTTCCGCGGCGGTTTCGAACCGCTGCTGCCGGGGTGCACTCCGATCCCTTTTAACGATCTCGCAGCACTGGAGCAGGCGCTGTCGTCGCGCCAGGTGGCCGCTTTCATCGTGGAACCGATCCAGGGCAAGGGCGTCAACATGCCCACCGACGAGTTCCTGCCCGGCGCCGCCGCGCTCTGCAAGAAATACGGCACCTTGTTCATCGCCGACGAGATTCAGACCGGCGTCGGCCGGACCGGCCGCTTCCTCGCGGTCGAGCATTGGAATGTCGAACCCGATATGGTGCTGCTCGCCAAGGCGCTGTCCGGCGGGCACGTGCCGGTCGGCGCCTTGCTGACCCGCAAGTGGATCTTCGAAAAGATCTTTAACCGGATGGATCGCGCGGTCGTGCATGGCTCGACGTTTGCGAAAAACGATCTGGCGATGGCGGCGGGGATCGCAACACTTGAAGTGGTCGAGGCCGAAAAGCTCGTCGAGGCCGCCGCTAAGCGCGGCGCCGAGATCAGGCTGGCGTTGACCCGGATGGTGCCGGGCTATGAGCTCCTCAAGGAAGTTCGTGGCAAGGGATTGATGATCGGCGTCGAATTCGGGCCGCCGAAATCGTTACGGCTGAAGGCGTCGTGGAATGTGCTCGAAAGCGCCAACAAGGGCCTGTTCTGCCAGCTCATCACCGTGCCGCTGTTCAAGGATCACAAGATTTTGACCCAGGTCTCCGGCCATGGCAGCCACACCATCAAGCTATTGCCGTCGCTGACCATCACCGAAGAAGACTGCAGCTGGATCGAGAAGGCGTTCGACGACGTGATCGCCTCCAGCCACAAGGTTCCCGGCGCGATCTGGTCGCTCGGCAAAACCCTGGTCGACAACGCCGTTCGCAAATCGGCGTAGCCGGAGCGGCGTGCAACTTCATCCCGTGGGATGGAGCCAACGGGTCCGGCCTTCGGCCGGCCCGATGATAAACTCCGCGATAGCCATCGCGTCACATGGCTAACCCACGGAATTGCCCCGTAGTGCGGCTTCGAACTTCTCGCCGAATTCGGCGAGTTCATCGGCGGCGATATCGCTGACCGCCCAGAAGTTCATGCCTTGCTCACTCCACCGCCTGACGTTGAAGCCTTGCATGGTCTCCATCTTGGCCGCGCGGTGTTCGGCGCTGGCGGTCTGGGCGACGAACAGATTGATGATGTGCTGGCGCCGGCGGTACACGACGGCGCCGATCGCACGGGCATCGACGTAGTCGAGCCGGCCGCCGATCAGCGTGAAACCCTGCGCGGTGAGATCAAGCACCGGCGGCGACACATCCAGCTTGCCGTTGAACCAGGGCTTGACGGTGTGCTGGTCGGTGGAAACCACGTCGATCAGATGACCCGCCTGCAGCGACCGCAGATGCGCCGACACCACCTCCGACACGATGCGCTGCTCGTCATCGTGGCGCAGCACGATGGCGACGAGGCCGGTCGCCGCCAGCGCCGATACCGCTGATCCCATCGCAAAACCCCTGAGCACCGAACGCCGGCTCGGCGTCGTCAGCGTTGGTGTTTGCGGCAACGACGCCTCGATGCGCTGGCGCAGCGCGGGCGGCGCCGCATACAGGCCGGCGCCCGCGACGGCCTTGCTCATCTCGCGATAGGCGGCAAGCTCGGCGGCGCAACGCGGGCAGGTCGCGATATGCGCTTCGACGTCGCGCGCATGCCCGGCGTCGAGCTCGCCGTCGATCAGGGCGTGAAGCAGAATCTCGGCTTCGTCGCAGGTCATCTCGGTAGCTCCTCTTCCGCCGTCCATGCCGATCGCAGCATGGCGCGGGCACGCGCGAGGCGGGACATCACGGTGCCGACCGGCGCGTCGACGATGTCGGCGATTTCGCGATATGAAAGATTGTGCAGTTCGCGCAGCACGAAGGTCTCGCGGAACGGTTCCGCGAGCGCGGCGACCAGCTGCCGGATCACCGACGCGTCGCGCTGGCGCAGCATCTGCGTCTCCGGCGTTTCCTGGGCGTCCTGCCACAGCGGCGCTTGTGCCGCGTCGTCGGGCATATCGTCGATGCCGCCGCTTGGCGAACCCTTTCGCCGTGCAAATTCGGCGCGACAGACATTGCGCAGGATCGCCAGCAGCCAGGGCTTCATCGCCGGCCCGCGATAACTGTCGAAATGCTTCAGCGCGCGCAGGTAGCATTCCTGCACGGCATCCTCGGCGTCATTGGCGTCGCGCAGCAAATAGCGCGCAAGCGTATAGGCGTCGTCGAGATACGGTAGCGCGGCGTCGCGAAAACGCCGCGCCTTCTCGAAATCGTCCCCCGACGTGTTGACCGCCATCGCCGTTTGCCCGGCTTTTGGTGAAACTGCAGGTGCCCGGCCGGCTTCGATCCACCGGCCGGGCAGTGTGGTGATGCCTTGATTTTGAGCGCTATTCAACCTTGATCGTCCCGGTCATGTGCGGGTGCAGCGAACAAAAGTACTTGTATTCGCCGGCCGTCGTGAACGTGAAGGAGTAGCTGTCGTCGGTATCCAGCGTCTTCGATCTGAATTTGCCGGCGGAGACCACGACGTGCGGAATGTCGTCGTGGTTGCTCCAGGTGACGGTGGTGCCGACTTTCACTGTCAGCTCGGCCGGCGCGAAGGTGAAATTGTCGATCGTCACCTTGGTTTCCTCGGCATGCGCCCCGGCGGGATGCCAGGACAGTACGGCGGTGACGACGAGACGAATGCCGAGGTTGCGGAACGTTGCGGAAATCATTGCAAATATCCTTCAGCCTTGCAGCGGGGTATCGATGATCGCGAGCCGCTGGTCGCCGCGCTTGAAGTTGATGCTGGCTACCCCGAGCATGCTTCGCAGCTTGTCGTCGGCGACCTTCATCGGTCCGGGCGAGGGCGCCGCGCCTGGTGCGGGCTGCGGGAAGGCGGTCGAGCGCGCGGTGTGGAAGGTGACGTTGCCCTCGACCTTCTGCATCACCTGGTGGATATGGCCGTTGAGCACCGTCACCGAGCCGAAGCCCTTGAGGTAGTCCAGCACGCGGGCGCCGTCGTCGGTGCCCCAGCCCCACTCCGGATAGACCGTCCACAGCGGGATATGAGCGAACACGACGATCGGGGTGGATTTCGAGCGGCCCTTGAGGTCCATCTCCAGCCATTCGAGCTGCTCGTTGCCGAGATTGCCGAGGCCGCCGGCCTTCAGGTTGACGACATTGACGAGGCCGATGAAGTGAACGCCGCTGGCGTCGAATGAATACCAGCCTGCGCCCTGGGTGCCGCGCCCGTAGCGATCGCGATAGAACTTCACCTCCTCGTCGAGGAAGTCGTGCTCTCCCGGCACATAATGCACGTCGAGCTTGGCCTGCGAGATGATGCGTTCGGCGTCGTCGAATTCGGACGCTTTCGACAGATGGCTGATGTCGCCGGTGTGAATCATGAAGGACGGCTTGACCGGCATCACCTTGATCTTGCCGATCGCCTCCTCAAGCGTTCCGAGTGCGTTCGGATTGGCCGGCTTGTCGAAGCCGACATGGCTGTCGCTGATCTGCAGGAACGTCATGCCGGCCGGTTCGGCTGCCATCGCGGAGCCGACCAGCCCCAGCGAACGCGGTACGCCGCCCGTCACCGTCCAGAGCACGCCGGTGCCCGCCCAGGTCATGCATTCCAGCACCTGGCGGCGGCTGATGTCCCGGCTTTCATCATTGTGGTCGTGTTTGAACTTAATCATCGCCAGTCTCCATGGCCCCTTAATTGGGTTCCACGGACGTGATCGGGCGAGGGGAGGGTTTATTCCCGAAAATTTTCGGAGGCAGGCGAAAGAGCCGAGGCGAATGTAATGACGATGCCGTGACCGTGGGGGTCGGCGGCCTGGCAATGCGTCAGATGAAACCCTGTCGTGACGTCGTCATGGCTATCGAGCGCGATGCTCCCAGCGCCCGCGATCGCGCCAGCCACGCCGACCACCATCATGTCGAGGCTAGCCGCCATCACGGCCGGCCCTAGCTAATTAGGGCGCGGACTCATTAGCGCCCCAAAGCACGCAATCAAATCCGAAGTAATGCGAGCTTGACGAAGGCCCGATAGTTGGCGCGGCCGCTTTTACGAGGCCGCGCGAAACACGCAGGATTTTCTCTTGGCTTTGCGGTTAGTTTTTGCCGCCGCTACCCGGCGTCGAGCCGCCGAACTGGGAGGAGCCGGTTCCGCTTAGTGACGTGGGACCGCCCGGACAGCCGTTCGGATTGTCACAGGGCTGGCTACCAGCAGCGCTTCCAGTAGTGATGCCACCCATGGGGCCTCCTACGGCGGGGCCGCCACTGTCAACCGCTCCGGGTGTCGAGCCTCCGCTCGTGGAAGGTCCGGTGCCGCTCAACGACGTGGGACCGCCGGCAGTGCCGTTGGGATTGCCACTTTGTGCAAATGCAAAAGTGCCGGAGACCGCGAATGCCGAAGCTAATAGGATTGTTGTGAGTTTCATGGGCTAATTCCTTCTTGTCGGATAAGGAAGCTAGACCCCGAAGGTGGAGAGCAACGCTGCCGTTACTCGCACACACTACCCGACAAGACGATATCGGGTTTCTCGAGTTTGTGCCAGATCA
The DNA here is from genome assembly GCA_963843235.1 of uncultured Alphaproteobacteria bacterium. Taxonomy (GTDB): domain Bacteria; phylum Pseudomonadota; class Alphaproteobacteria; order Rhizobiales; family Xanthobacteraceae; genus Bradyrhizobium. Next base: position 654,096 of record CAWJJV010000030.1, on the reverse strand, counting down.
AGTTTGGCCTGCGTCGCTTCGGCGCGGAGAAGATGCTTCCGATTCCGATCCGCTGGTTGGGCACATCAAGGCGAGCGCCATGATCGATGATGGCAGCCCCGGACCGGGTGCCGACACTGACGGCGCTGGCTGGCGGGACGTCTATCGGCGATCCCCGAGGATCATCGCGGCGCCCTTTTCGGCGATCATCGCGGTCGGGGTGTTGGTATTGCCTGAGGTGATCGTCGGCATCACCGAGGCGTCGACGACGCGCAGGCCCGCGAGCCCGTGAAAACGCAGGCGTTCGTCGACCACGGCCATCGGATCATTGGCCGTGCCCATCTTCGCGGTGCCGACGGGATGAAAGATCGTGGTGCCGATGTCGCCGGCGGCTTTGGCCAGCGAGGCGTCGTCGTCGCCGACCGACGGGCCCGGCAGGAACTCGCTCGGATGATACGGCGCGAGCGCGGGCTGCTTCATCAGCCGCCGCGTGGTGCGGATCGCGTCCGCCGCGACCTCGCGGTCTTCATCGGTCGACAGGTAATTCGGCGCGATCGACGGCGCCTCATCCAAAGTGGTCGAGCGAATGCGCACGGTGCCGCGCGAGGTCGGCTGCAGGTTGCAGGCGCTCACGGTGATCGCGGGAAACCGGTGCAGGGGATCGCCGAACTTGTCGAGCGACAGCGGCTGCACGTGGAACTGGATGTTGGCGCGCTCGCGGCGCGGATCCGATCGCGTGAAGATGCCGAGTTGCGACGGCGCCATGGTCAGCGGACCGCGGCGGCGGAACGCATAGTCGAGGCCCATCAAGCCGCGCCGGAACAGCGAGTAATAGGTTTCGTTGAGGGTGCGAACGCCTTCGACCTTGTAGATGGCGCGCTGCTGCAGATGGTCCTGCAGATTGCGCCCGACGCCCTGCCGGTCCAGCACGGGGTCGATCCCGAGCGGCGCCAGCCAGTCGGCGGGCCCGATGCCGGAGCGGTGCAGTATCTGCGTCGATCCGATCGATCCGGCGCACAGGATCACTTCGCCTTGGGCGCGGGCCTCGACGACTTCGCCGCCTTGCATGAAGCGCACCCCGACCGCACGGCCGTTCTCGACGATCAGGCGATCGACCAGCACGTCCTTTTCCAGGCGCAGATTGGGCCGCCCCAGGGCCGGCTTCAGGAAGCCCCGCGCGGAGGACCAGCGCCGGCCGCGCTTCTGGTTGACATGGAAATAGCCGACGCCCTCATTGTCGCCGGTGTTGAAGTCTGGAATTTTCCGAATTCCCATTTCTGCCGCGGCGTCACCGACCGCATCGAGGATGGCCCAGGACAGCCGTGGCGCCTCGATCCGCCAGCCGCCGCCGCTGCCGTGATGTTCGCTGTCGCCGAGAAAATGATCCTCCAGCCGCCGGAACGCGGGCAACACATCATCATAACCCCAGCCGGCAAGGCCGAGCTGGCGCCAGTGGTCATAGTCGGCGGCTTGCCCGCGCATCGAGATCATCGCGTTGATGGCGGAGGAGCCGCCGATCACCTTGCCGCGCGGATAGGCCAGCGCGCGGCCGTTGAGGCCGGGCTCCGGTTCGGTCTTGAACATCCAGTCCGAGCGGGGATTGCCGATCGCGAAGAGATAGCCGACCGGGATGTGGAACCAGATCCAGTTGTCATTGCCGCCGGCCTCCAGAATCAGGACGCGGTTGGCGGGCTCGGCCGACAGGCGGTTGGCGACGATACAGCCGGCCGTGCCGGCACCGACGACGATGTAGTCGAAATCACCCTCTAGCCTTCTCGCCATTGCTGGATTCCACCCGGTCTAAAGCCGTCCTCATGCCGGGCTTTATGCCGGGCATCTACGTCTTTGTTTTGATTCGTATACAGTCAGACGGGAGTGGTCGCGACAAGTGCCCGCCAGGACGACTTGTCGTGACCTCTCGGGTCGTTTCAACCTCGCCGGGAGAGTGTTGGGCCGGCGGCAACGGCGTGCTAAACGAAGCGATCACAGTTTGGTCCTCATCGAGATTGTTCATGCCCATCATCAATCGTGTCGCCGATCTGCAACCGGATATTCAGGCCTGGCGTCGGGATATCCATCAACATCCCGAACTGCTGTACGATGTCCACCGCACTGCAGCATTCGTGGCGGACCGGCTGCGCGAGTTCGGTTGCGACGAGGTCGTCACGGGGCTTGGCCGTACCGGCGTGGTCGGCGTCATCAGGGGGAGCAAGCCTGCGGCCAAGGGCGACATCAAGGTGATCGGGCTGCGGGCCGACATGGATGCGCTTCCGATCGAGGAAGCGACCAACCTCGATTACGCGTCCAAGACCCCGGGCAAGATGCACGCCTGCGGCCATGACGGGCACACCGCGATGCTGCTCGGCGCCGCGCGCTACCTGGCCGAGACCCGCAATTTCGCCGGCGACGCCATCGTGATCTTCCAGCCCGCGGAAGAGGGCGGTGCCGGCGCGGCTGCGATGATCAAGGACGGCTTGATGGACCGCTTTGGCATCGAGCAGGTCTATGGCATGCATAATGGTCCGGGACTTCCGGTCGGCTCGTTCGCGATCCGAACCGGTCCGATCATGGCGGCAACCGACGACATCGATATCCGGATCGAGGGTCTCGGCGGCCATGCCGCGCGTCCGCATCTTTGCATCGATACCGTTCTGGCCGGTGCGCAACTGATCACGGCGCTGCAGTCCGTCGTGTCGCGCAGCGTCGATCCGCTGGAGTCGGCCGTGATTTCGATGTGCGAATTCCACGCCGGCAACGCGCGCAACGTCATTCCACAAACCGCCGAGCTCAAGGGCACCGTGCGTACGCTGAGGCCGAAGGTGCGCGACCTCATCGAAAAGCGGGTGCGTGAGGTGGTCGCCGGCGTGGCGCAGACGACCGGCACGAAAATCGACCTGCACTACAAGCGCAAATACCCGGTAACGGTCAACCACGCCCCGCAGACCGATGTCGCGACGAAGATCGCCAGGCAAATCGCCGGCGACGGCAATGTCCACGAAATGCCGCCGATGATGGGAGCGGAGGATTTCGCCTACATGCTGGAAGCGCGGCCGGGGGCGTTCATCTTCTGCGGCAACGGCGACAGCGCCGGGCTGCATCACCCCGCCTATAATTTCAACGACGACGCGATCGTGTACGGCACGTCATATTGGGTCAAGCTGGTCGAGAACACGCTGGCGGCGTGAGGCCGGCGCTCATATCTCGGAGAGTATGAAGATCTCGGAGAGTATGAAGAAAGGCCCGCGCCAACCGCGCGGGCCTTTTTGTTGGTGTCGCTGGCCGCGGAGCGGCCGATCGCCTGCTTAAAACAGTTTAAAGAAGATCAGATACAGGCAGCCCGACAGGGTCATCGCGGCGGGCAAGGTCAGCACCCAGGCCATCGCGATATTGCGGATCGTCGACCATTGCAGCCCGGATCCATTCGCGGCCATCGTACCGGCGATACCGGACGAAAGCACGTGGGTGGTCGAGACCGGCAGGCCGTAGCCGTCAGCGGCCGCGATGGTGGCGGCGGCGGTGATTTCGGCACAGGCGCCCTGCGCGTAGGTCAGGTGGGTCTTGCCGATCTTCTCGCCGACCGTGACGACGATACGCTTCCAGCCGATCATGGTGCCGAGGCCGAGCGCGATCGCGACGGCGATCTTCACCCAGGTCGGAATGAACTTGGTCGCGCTGTCGAGCGAGGCCTTGTAGCTGTTGAGGGTCGAAACTTCAGCCGCGCTGAGTTCGGCTTCCTTGTCTTTCATCAGGAAGCGAAGGGCTTCGGACGCGAGGTACATGTCGTTGCGGGTGTTGCCGACCAGGGCGGCGGGGACCTTCGCCAGCGACCCGTATTGCGCGACCTGTTGGCCGATGTCGCGGACCAGGACCGCCAGTGACGGGAAGGTACCCTCGTTGATCTGGCGCGAGGCGACGAAATTGGTGACGGCCGGGCGGGGATCGCCGATCACGTTGTAGCCGGCGGCCTTGCTGTCGATCACCTTGCTCGCCGCGATCGAGTTCGCCGTGAACGCCGCGATCTGGCTGTCGGGCAGGGCGCGGTTGAGCGCGTAAGCGGTCGGCACCGTTCCGATCAGGATCAGCATGATCAGACCCATGCCCTTCTGGCCGTCGTTCGATCCGTGGAAGAAACTGACCAGCGTGCAGGTCAGGATCAGGATGCTGCGGATCCACAACGGCGGCGGCTGGTCGCCCTTGGGTTCGCCGAACAAGGCCGGCGTTGCGCGCACCAGCGCCGCCTTGAGGATGAAGAGCAGGATCGCCGCCAGCGCGAAGCCGAACAGCGGCGACAGCAGCAGCGCCTTGCCGATGCCGGCGGCCTGCGACCAATCCACGCCGGAGGTGCCGTCGCGGCCGCGCAACAGCGCGTTGGTGATGCCGACGCCCATGATCGAACCGATCAGGGTGTGCGAGCTCGACGCCGGCAACCCGAAATACCAGGTGCCGACGTTCCAGATGATCGCTGCGATCAACAACGCGAACACCATGGCGAAGCCCGCGCTGCTGCCGACCTGCAGGATCAGTTCGACGGGAAGCAGCGACACGATGCCGAAGGCGACCGCGCCGGACGAAAGCAAAACGCCGATCAGGTTGAACATGCCCGACCACACCACAGCAAAGTTGGCGGGCATCGATCGGGTATAGATCACCGTGGCGACCGCGTTGGCGGTGTCGTGGAAGCCGTTGACGAACTCGAAGCCGAGCGCAATCAACAGTGCGACGAACAGCAGAATGTAGGGCAGGAACGACGTCACCCGCGTGCCGGTCGCATCGATATCGGAATAGATGCTGTAGGCGACGAACAGCAGCGCGGCGGCGATCACCCCTAAATAGATAATGCCCTGCAGCGGGTTGATGCCACTATCGAGGTTAGGCCCCTTACGGGAGGCGGGCTCGATCGAGCCGGGTAATGCAAAATCGCTCATGGTAAATTTCTCCAATATCCGATGCCCGGACTTTGCTCGACGCATATGACATGCAGGTGAAATGCCCGCGAAAGTCATGTGTGTTCGTCACCGGACCGAGCGGCGGCTCGCCTGCGCGGGCCCGGTTGCCGGAAAAATCGCCCCAGCGGCTTTCCTTTTGAAATAACTGGAACATTGCTTGTGGGGTGACGTTGGGAGGACGGGAAGGTCCGGTATTCAGCTAGGCCCCACAGGGAGTGTGCCATGACAGCGAAAGACAAAGACCTCAACGACCTCTTCCTCGACACGCTGAAAGACATCTACTACGCCGAAAAGCAGATTTTGAAGGCGCTGCCGAAGATGGCGAAGGCCGCCAGTTCCGACAAACTCCGCGCCGCCTTTGAGAAGCATCATGGCGAAACCGAAGGCCAGGTCGAGCGTCTCGAGAAGATATTCGAACTGATCGACAAGCCGGCGCGCGGCAAGACCTGCGACGCGATCCAGGGCATCCTCGACGAGGGCAAGGAGATCATGGACGAATACAAGGGATGCGAGGCGCTGGACGCCGGCATGCTGGCGGCGGCGCAGGCCGTCGAGCATTACGAAATCTCCCGCTACGGCACGCTGAAGCAGTGGGCCCAGCAGCTCGGCATGAAGGACGCGGTCCGCCTGCTGGACCAGACCCTTCAGGAGGAGAAGAAGACCGACGAGAGCCTGACGGTGCTCGCGGAAGCCGCGGTCAACCTCGCCGCGGCGGCTTAAGGAGCTTAGTCGCTAAGATCGTCATGGCCGGGCTTGTCCCGGCCATCCACGCCTTCGGCTCGCAAGAAGTAAGACGTGGATGCCCGGCACAAGGCCGGTGCATGACGATTAGTTCGCGGCGTTACGCCGCCCGTGCGGCTTTTCTTCAACAGCGCCGCGGCGATCCTGAGGTCATCGACGAAGCGGGCATATTCCCGCGCCTTGGCGTCTTCATCGGGCAACCGCAGCAGATAGGACGGATGCACCGTCACCAGCGCCTTGATGCCGTCTTCGAGATCGATCAGGCGCCCGCGGTTCTTGTTGATCGGCGTGATCTTTCCGAACACGCTTTGCGCCGCGGTGGCGCCCATCGCCACCACCAGCGCGGGCTTGATCGACGCCAGTTCGCGCTCGTACCATTGCCGGCACGCCTTGATCTCCGGCGTGTTCGGCTTCTGGTGCAGGCGGATTTTTCCGCGCGGCACGAATTTGAAATGCTTCACCGCGTTGGTGACGTAAACCTTGTCGCGGTCGATGCCGGCTTCCTCCAGCGCGCGATCGAGCATCTGTCCCGCCGGCCCCACGAACGGTTTGCCGGCGAGGTCTTCCTTGTCGCCGGGCTGCTCGCCGACCAGCATGATCTGCGCCTGCGGCGGGCCCTCGCCGAACACGGTCTGCGTTGCGTCCTTCCAGAGAGGGCAGGCGCGGCAGTCGGCCGCTTGCTCGCGCAGTGCTTCGATATCGTCCGCTTCGGCATCGTCGGCCATGCGGGACGTGGGCTTTTCATCGGGGGCTCCGGCCGTTTCTGCGATTTATGCGGTTCGGTCGCGGCGGTGGCGATCATCTCGCCGGCGGCGCGTTCGGCGCCGGCGATCAGAGGCTTAATCAGCGAGGCTTCGGGCAGGTTCCGCCAATATTTCTTCGGCATCTCGGTCTGCATCGCCTTCACCTTCAGCCGGGCCGGATTGAAGATGCTGGCGTAGTAGCGCCGCCAGGTTTCCTCCAGCCGGTCTTCGGTCGGCGCATCGGCCTTGCTGACGCCGGGCGTGAAGGAGACGGCGTGGCCGTCCCAATGCGCGCAGACGTCGGGCGTCAGGATCGACCAGGGCATGTCGGCGAAACGGCGCGCGAAGAACGGCGCCGCCGCTTCGACGATGTGATGCTCGGGCTCGAACCAGGCCACGAAATGCGACGTCGCTTCGCGCCCGACCTCGCGAAAGCGGACGAAGGCGTGCATCTTGTGCTCATCGCGGTGCACGGCCTTGGCCATCGCTGAGACCTGCGAAACGTCGGGATCGGTCGCGACATCGAGCAGGTCGTGATGGCCGAGCAGCCGCCACAGCAGGCGATACAGGATGGCAAACCGTTCGGGATCGCGGTGCAGGATCGCCGACTGCGCCAGTTCGACGAATTTGGCCGGGACGTTGAAGGTGGCTTGCGCGGTCTGCAAGCGGCAGCGTTTCGGCGACTGGTTCGAACAGTTCGGGTTCGTTGCCTCGCACCGTCCAGGTCACGTCGGACGGGCTCGACCTGGTTCAATGCCAGCGCCCGCGCGGCCTGGCGCCAGCCGTCGAAATCGGTTTCGCTGTCGAGGGTTATGAGGTGCATTAAAAGTTAAATCCCAACTGCTTCGCTTTTGGCTTGAACCGCTCCGCCAGCCGCGCGCTCGTCCAGAAGATGCGGCGACGGCCGGTGATCGCTGAGAACGATGAACGGCAGCGCCTTGTTGCGGGGATATGCAGCCGGGCCAGATCGGCGACGCGAATGGAGGTCAGGCGGCGCGTCGCGATGATGCGATCGACCGCCTTGGTGCCGAAGCCGGGCACGCGCAGCAGATCCTCGCGGCTGGCGCGGGTGACATCGAGCGGAAAGCGGTCGCGGTGCCGCAACGCCCATGCGAGCTTCGGGTCGATGTCGAGCGACAGCATGCCTTCCGCCCGGTCGACGATTTCGCCGGCGTCGAAACCGTAAAACCGCATCAGCCAGTCGGCCTGATAGAGCCGGTGCTCGCGCACCAGCGGCGGCGCGCGCAGCGGCAGCGAACGGCTGGCGTCGGGGATCGGGCTGAACGCCGAATAATAGACGCGCTTGAGCTTGTAGGAGCCATAGAGATTGGCGCTGGTGGTGAGGATGGTCTGGTCGCTGGCCAAATCCGCGCCGACGATCATCTGCGTGCTCTGGCCGGCCGGCGCGAAGCGCGGCGCCGTGTTGCCTTTCGGCGTGGCCTTGCGGCCGTCCTGCGCTTCATCGAGCTTGAGCCGCAACCGGCCCATGGTGCGGCGGATCGCGCGTACGTCTTTTTCCGGCGCCAGTTTGGCGAGGCTCGCTTCCTCCGGGACTTCGATGTTGATGCTGAGGCGATCGGCATATTTGCCGGCCTCGGTAATCAGCGCGTCGTCGGCTTCCGGAATGGTCTTGAGATGGATGTAGCCGCGGAAGTGATGCTCCTCGCGCAATGTCCGCGCCACGCTCACCACCTGCTCCATGGTGTAGTCGGCGCTGCGGATGATGCCGGAGGAGAGAAACAATCCCTCGATATAATTGCGGCGATAGAAGTCGAGCGTCAGCTTCACCACCTCATCGACCGTGAAGCGCGCGCGCGGCACGTTGCTGGAGGCGCGGTTGACGCAATAAAGGCAGTCGTAGTTGCAGGCGTTGGTCAGAAGGATTTTCAACAGCGAGATGCAGCGTCCATCCGGCGCGTAGGAATGACAGATGCCCATGCCGGGCGCGGTCGAGCCGATGCCCTTGCCGTCGCGGGAATCCCGCTTCTCGGTGCCGCTGGAGGCGCAGGAGGCGTCGTATTTGGCGGCATCGGCCAGGATCTCCAGCTTGCGTTGCACGTCCATGGCTCAAATCCCTTTGATTCCACTGCTGAAATCGCCTGAGGTGCCAATTCGATTGACTCCGCGGGCGCTGTTAGCTTTATATTAGAACATATCATGAACAAATGAGCCAGCCGATGGTTCTCCCCGAGAACCGGTGGCGGCTCAAAATTTCCGAGGAGCGGCGCATGAGCACCGCACGCATCAGCACGCTTGCGAACTTGCGCGGCAGCATCGAGCGCCTCGAGGCGCAGGCGATGCGTATGCGCCTGACAGGGTGGCGCTCGGCCATGCCGGCGCGGACGCGACGCTGCAGGGCGGTCTCGCGAAGGGCGCGATGCATGAGGTGTTCGCCGAAGGGACGGCAGAGCGGCGCGGCCACCGGGTTCATCGCGGGGTTCGCGGGGCGGGTGGCGGCGCGGCGTCCGCTGGTGTGGGTGCGTCAGGATTTCGCCGAAATTGAATCCGGCGCGCTGTCGATGAGCGGGCTCTCCGAACTCGGCCTCGATCCGCGCCGGCTGGTGAGCGTGCGCGCGGCCGACGTCGACGACGCGTTGCGGACCGCCGCCGACGCGCTCGCCTGCGATGCGGTGGGCGCCGTGGTGCTGGAAGTCTGGGGCGAGGCGCGTCAGCTCGATCTCGTCGCCAGCCGCAAGCTGACGCTGGCGGCGCAAGCCTCCGGCGTCACCGGGCTCGTGCTGCGCGTGGCGGCGGAGCCGCAGCCTTCGACCGCGGAAACCCGATGGATCGTGCGCGCGGCGCATTCGCCGCCGGCCACCTATTGGAGCGCATGGGGCGCGCCGGTGTTCGACGCGCAGCTTGTTCGCAACCGTCATGGCCCTGTCGGGCGGTGGATCATGGAATGGAAATGTGATGAGTGCCTTTTCAGCGAACCGGCGACGCATCCTCAGCCTGTGGCTGCCGCGCCTGCCCATCGACCGCATCAAGCGCCGGCTTTCATGGGAGATGGTTTCCGCACAGCGAACGCCGCGCCGGGTGAAACCGATATCACGGTCGTCGGCTCTTGCTTACCCTCCCCTGGAGGGGGAGAGGTCGAACGCATCGGACGGAGCTATGCGTCGTCCGACGCGTTCGGGGTGGGGTGATTGTTCATCGGCGAAATCTCCCCCTGCATTCTCGCTGTGCACCCCACCCCATCACGCGTCGCGCTTCGCGCGACACGTGATGACCCTCCCCCAGGGGAGGGTCAAGGAAGGTTCTTCGCCGTCGCTAATTCCATGCACGACACCAACGACGCCCCCAGCATCGTCGTCGCCAAGCAAAACAACGCGCTGCAGATTTACGCGCTGGACGATGCCGCCGCGCGGCTCGGCCTCGAGGTCGGGCTGCCGCTGGCCAATGCGCGCGCGATCTGTCCGCATTTGCAGGTGTTCGATGCCGATGAGGCCGCCGACGCCAGGACGCTGAACGACATCGCCGACTGGTGCGACCGCTTCACGCCGCTGGTGGCGCTCGATGCCCCGCATGGGCTGTTTCTCGACATCACCGGCTGCGCCCATCTGTTCGGCGGCGAGGCGGCGTTGATGCGCCTTCTATGCGCTGTGTTGACCGCGCAGGGCTTTGCCGTCAGCGCCGCCATCGCCGGCACCTCCGTCTGCGCGCGGACCCTGCGAAGTCATGTCCATGGCCGCATCGTCCGGGAGGGCGAGGAAGCCGAGGCGGTCGGGCCGCTGCCGGTGTTTGCGCTCGGCGCCGACGAGGCCATCACCCGCGGCCTGCGCCGCGCCGGGCTCAAAACCATCGGCGATGTCGCCGCGCGCGCCCGCCACGAAATCACCGCGCGCTTCGGCGCGGATTTCACCACCCTGCTGGAACAGGCGTTGGGGCAGGGCGATGCGCCGATCAGCCCGCGCAAGCCGCTGCCGGATTACATCGTGGAGAAGCGGTTCGCCGAACCGGTGGCGACCGAGGCGGTGATCTCGGCGACCTTATCCGGGCTGGCCGGGATGCTGGTCGCGGCGATGGACAAGCAGGGCAAGGGCGCGCGGCGGCTGGAAGCCAGTTTCTTCCGCACCGACGGCGCCGTGCGCGCGATCGCGGTGGATACCGGACGTCCCGTGACGCGCGGCGAGATCATCGACCGGCTGTTTCGCGAGCGGCTCGAGGCCTTGAACGATCCGCTCGATCCCGGTTTCGGATTCGATCTCATCCGGCTGTCCGCCAGCCGCACCGAAATCGTCGTGCAGCAGCAGCGCGACCTCGACGCCCATGTGCACGACAATGACGAGTTGGCGGCCTTGATCGACCGCATCGCCGCCCGCATCGGCGGCCGGCGCGTGGTCGTGCACCTGCCGCAGGACACCCATATTCCCGAGCGTGCGGTGATGGCGGCGCCGGCGCAGCATCATCTGGCCGCGGCGATGCAGGCGGTGTGGCCGGCGCGCGTCGAGAGCGAACCGCCATTGCGGCCGTTACGCCTGTTCGAAAGGCCGGAGCCGATCGACGTGCCGTTTGCAACGGTTCCGGATGGACCGCCGCACCACTTCACCTGGCGGCGCGCCACCCATGCGGTGGTGCGGGTGGAAGGCCCCGAGCGCATCGCGATGGAATGGTGGAAGCAGGACGGCGAGGCGCTGACGCGGGATTATTTCCGCGTCGAGGACGAAGCAGGGCTTGCGCTTCTGGATCTATCGCGACGGGCTTTACGGCGGCGAACTCGCCGACGAGGAGGGCAAGCCGGTGGCTGCCAACTGGTTCGTGCATGGACTGTTCGCATGAACATTTCAGACTATGCCGAGATCGGCATCACCACCAATTTCTCGTTCCTGCGCGGCGGATCGGATCCGCGGGCCTATGTGCATCAGGCGAGCAGGCTGCGGCTTCCTGCCATCGGCATTGCCGACCACAACACGCTGGCCGGCGTGGTGCGGGCCTACAAGGAACTCGATCAATCCCGAGGTCAACGCACGCGCCAAAACTCCTGATCGGTTCGCGTCTCGTCTTCATGGACGGCACGCCGGACATTCTGGTCTATCCGCGCGACCGGGAAGCCTACGGCCGGCTGTGCCAGTTGCTGACCCGCGGCAAGCGCGGCGACGATACCGAGAGGATCGAGAAGGGCGAATGTCACTTAAAGCTCGATGATCTCCTGGAATTTTCCGAAGGGCAGCTTCTGGTTCTGACGCTGCCGCATCGCTTCGAGGCGGCCCGCGCCTTGAAAGTCCTGGACCGGTTGCGGGAGAGCCGCGCCGATGGCGTGTGGCTGGCGGCGAGCCTGTTGTACCGCGGCGACGACCGGCGCCGTCTGGCGCGGCTGCATCATCTCGCGCTGGCGGCCCATGTGCCGCTGCTCGCCACCAACGAGGTGCTGTATCATCACCCCGCGCGCCGCCCGCTGCAGGATGTGCTCACCTGCATTCGCGAGAAGACCACCATCGAGGCCATCGGCAGGCGGCTTGAGGCCAATGCGGAACGCCACCTCAAGCCTGCGGCCGAAATGGCGCGGCTGTTTCGCGACCTGCCGGAGGCGATCGCGGAAACCATGCGGTTTGCCGGCCGCATCCATTTTTCGCTCGACCAGCTTAAATATCAATATCCCGATGAGCCGGTGCCGCCGGGCAAGACCGCGCAACGCCATCTGGAAGACCTGACCTGGGCGGGTGCGCACAGAAATATTTTCCGATCCGGATTGCACCGAAGACAAAATACGCGCTCCTTGCACAAGGAACTGCGGCTGATCGCGAAAGCTGAAATACGCGCATTATTTTCTCACCGTGCACGACATCGTTCATTATGCGCGCGAGCCAGAACATCCTCTGTCAGGGCCGGGGATCGGCGGCGAACTCGGCCGTCTGCTATGTGCTCGGCATCACCTCGGTCGATCCGACCAAGGTCGATCTCCTGTTCGAGCGATTTATTTCCAAGGAACGGCTGGAGCCGCCCGACATCGACGTCGATTTCGAGCATTCGCGGCGCGAGGAGGTGATGCAATATGTCTATCGGCGCTACGGCCGTCACCGCGCCGCGATCATTGCCACCGTGATTCATTATCGGCCGCGCAGCGCGATCCGCGACGTCGGCAAGGCGCTGGGGCTGACGGAGGACGTGACCGCGGCGCTGGCCGATACCGTCTGGGGAAGCTGGGGCAAGGGCCTCAATGACATGCAGGTGAAGCAGGCGGGGCTCGATCCCAAAAATTCGATGATCGAGCTTGCGGTGGAGCTCGCGACCGAATTGATCGAATTCCCGCGGCATCTGTCCCAGCATGTCGGCGGCTATGTGCTGACGCAGGACCGGCTCGATACCTATGTGCCGATCGGCAATGCCGCGATGGACGACCGCACCTTCATCGAATGGGACAAGGACGACGTCGACGCGCTCAACATGATGAAGGTCGACGTGCTGGCGCTGGGGATGCTGACCTGCATCCGCAAATGTTTTGATCTGATCGCGGATCATAAAGGCAAGCGCTATGAGTTGGCGACGATCCCCCAGGACGAGAAACCGGTCTACGACATGCTGTGCCGGGGCGAATCCCTCGGCGTGTTCCAGGTCGAGAGCCGCGCCCAGATGAACATGCTGCCGCGCCTGAAGCCGCGGACCTTCTACGATCTCGTCATCGAAGTCGCGATCGTGCGGCCCGGCCCGATCCAGGGCGACATGGTGCATCCCTATTTGACGGCGGCGGAACATGAGCTCGAAGAGGAATCGAATATCCCTCGCCCGCACCGGAGGCAAGGCACGGACGAACTGTACAAGGTCCTGCACAAGACCCTTGGCGTGCCGCTGTTTCAGGAGCAGGCGATGCGGATCGCCATCGAAGCTGCAAAATTTACGTCCGAGGAAGCCAACGGGCTGCGCCGTGCGATGGCGACGTTTCGCAATGTCGGCACCATCGGCAAATTCGAAGACAAGATGATCGGCAACATGATCGGCGTGGCTACGATCCGGTATTCGCGAAAAACTGTTTTGACCAGATCAAGGGCTTTGGCAGCTACGGTTTTCCGGAAAGCCATGCCGCTAGCTTCGCGCAACTCGTCTACGTCTCGTCATGGCTCAAATATTGGCATCCCGACGTGTTTTGCTGCGGTTTGTTGAATTCGCAGCCGATGGGCTTTTACGCCCCGGCGCAGATCGTCGGCGATGCCCGCAAGAACGGCGTCGAGGTGCGCGAAATCGATGTGTCCTTCAGTCACGCGCAGAACACGCTGGAGGAGAGCGACGGGAAATATTGCGCGGTGCGGCTCGGCTTTCGCCAGATCGACGGGTTCAGGTGGATTGATCCGGATGAGGAGCGGTTGAAGCGAAGTTCAGGCCGACGTCATTCCGGGACGTCGCCGTCAGGCGACAGAACCCGGAAATCTCGAGATTCCGGGTCTTCGCCTAACGGCGCGTCCCGGAATGACGGTGGTTGTAGCCCGCCTCCCGACGACTGGGCCGAGCGGATCGTCGCCGCGCGGGCGCGCCGCGCATTCACCTCGCTGGAAGATTTCGCCCGCGAGACGGCATTGCCGAAGCGCGCGCTGATTCAGCTCGCGGATGCCGATGCGTTTCGCTCCATCGGGCTCGATCGCCGCGCCGCGTTGTGGGCGGTGCGGCGCCTGCCCGATGACGTGCCGCTGCCGCTGTTCGAAATGGCGGCGGCGCGCGAGCAGCCGGATGAGGACGCGGCGCCGCTGCCGTTGATGCCGCTGCCGGAGCAGGTGGTCGCCGATTACCAGACCATCCGGCTGTCGCTGAAGGGCCATCCGATGGAATTCCTGCGGCCGATGTTTGCCGGGGAGGGCGTCGTCGCCTGCAAGGAGATCTGTCATGATCATGATCGGCGCCGGGTGCGCTGCGCCGGCGTGGTGCTGGTGCGGCAGCGTCCGGGCAGCGCCAAGGGCGTCGTCTTCATGACGCTGGAGGACGAAACCGGGATCGCCAACATCGTGGTGTGGCCGAAGGTGATGGAGCTGTTTCGCAAGGAGGTGATGGGCGCGCGGCTCATTCTGGTCGAGGGTTATATCCAGAGCAGCCCGGAAAAGGTGACGCATCTGGTCGCCCAGCGATTGTTCGATCGCTCGCATGATCTGGTCGGTCTTGCCAATGATGCATTGAGCCGGAAACGCGTCCTGCCGGCAGGTCCGGCGCTGATCGAACCGCTGCACGACGATCGCCGCCAGCATCCCGATCATCCGGCGCAGAAAATCCGTCATCCGCGCAACGTGCGCATCCTGCCGCCCTCGCGGGATTTTCATTGAGCTATCGCTTCGTGAGGTTCGAAATCCCGGCACGATGGCGTGAAGCATACAGTCCGAATTAGTCCCATCGTCATGGATTAACGCTGAACCCGGATTAATGCCCTTTACCACGCGCTTCCGGTCAGCAACGTGCTAGGTTCAGATCGCGATGAAATCCTGACGACAAAGGAGCGCGACATGCGACGGCGCGAATTGGCCCGGAGATGCCAGGCGTTCGGCTTCGTCGCTGCCATCTCACTCGCGCTCGGCATTCAGTTTCCCCTTGCGGCATTTGCCCAAGACCGGACCGATCCGGTCACGGGTTTTGTGCGTGACCCCGTTCATGTCGCTGCCTGGCCGGGCGGAAGAAAGGTCGCGGTCAGCTTTGCGCTGTTCGTCGAGGAGTTCGGCTTCGGCCAGGGCCCCGTGTTTCGTCCGGATCTGGCGACCCGCAACCCGGACCTCGTGAACGAGGCTTTTCGTCAATACGCCATCGACTGGGGAATTGTGCGTGTCGGCCGGTTGTTCAAGGAATTGGATGTTCCGCTCAGCACGGTTTTGAACGCTGAATTTCCTGGTGCGCATGCGTCGGTGTGGAAGGAGTTTCGCGCCGCGCAGCCGAATTCACCGATCATCGCCCATGGCATGAACAACACCAGCCATATGCTGCCGCTTGGGCGCGGGATCGCCGAACAGAAGGCTTACATCCGCCGCACGCGCGAAGTGATCGAAGGTGCGACCGGCGTCAAGCCGACCGGCTGGTCGTCTCCGAGCGTCTATTCCAATGGCGACACGATGCAGGCGATGGCGGCCGAGGGCTTCACCTACAATCTCGATCAGATGGATTCGGACATCATCTCGCGTCTCAAGACGCCGGATGGGTCTCTGACGTTACTGCCCTATCCCGTCGTCACGGTAGACATGGGCCAATATCTGGCACGACTGAAGACGCCCACCGAGATCGAAACGCTTTGGCTCGACTACGTTTCGGAGTTGGCCCGCGAGGCCCGCGCCAACCCTGCGAGAGAGGCCACGACGGTGGTGATCGGAATCCACCCGTTTGTGGTTGGCACGCCCGACGGGGCCGCCGCCTTACGGCGTGTCCTGCTGCGCCTCAAGACCGATGACGCTGTCTGGCTGACCGACACCGACGCCATCCTGAAGGCGATCAGTCCATGATGAAGCGCGGCTGCTCGATCTGAAGATCGGCAGTTAAGCTCTCGATGGCGTGTAGCGGGATGCCGAGTTGGCGTTCCAGGCGCCCCAACTTACTCTGGCAAGACTTTGAAGGTCTGTCGTGAGCGGTCGCTTGGTGTGCTTCTCGTGGGCGGCGATGCAGCGCTCCAATTCCGCGATCTTGCGCTTGAGCTCGGCGATAGCTCGTTGCTGGGCCTGGCCGGCGGGCCCGTTGATTTCGCCTGACCTGAACCGGTCGACTTCCAGAACCTTCAAGGCTTCACGGTTCTTCTTGGCCTGAACCCTGTGCCAGGCGATATTGCTATTGCTGTCAGCGATCATGTTGCAGCCGCGATAGTTGGCGAGAGACAGAACGTGATGCAACTTTGCATGGGTCTCGCCGATCGAAAGATCGGCTGCAAACATTGCGTTCACGGTGACCGACTTGGACTCAATTCCGTCATGGAGGATCGGCCGGTTTGGTTAACCAATGGTTAACGACGTCAACGGCCTCCGGTGATGGGACGCATCGCGTCCCACGGCTTCACAGCTGCGGACCGGAGAGGCTCATTTCACGCTCGGCCCGGAAGACATTGCTATAGAGGTTTGCGATCCATTGGCGCCCACTCGACGTGACGTTGAGATAGCGTATCGCCGGTTGAATTTGCGAAGCGACGTTGTTCCAATAGAACTGCGGATACTTGTAGACAACGTCTGCCGGCGTCTCGTAACCGAGCGATTTGTTCAGGCCGATTTCTTCAAATTCGTAGAACAGCGCATTGGCTTTTTTCAGATAGTTGGGATCGCCGAGTTGGCCGATGAGATCGGCGGCGCGCAGCAAACAACCTTCCTCTTCGGTCAGATCGTCGTTGGCGGATGCCGTATTATAAGGAAAGCGCGTATATTCGATGGCCTTGGCAATTCGGTTGGCGTCAACTTCTGCGGTGCTGTCGAGGCGTTCGAAGACGAACAACTTTGAGCGGTCCACATGGTAGGGTGCGAGTGCGGCATCGGACGATCCTCGCGGCAGACGAATGGTGCGACCGCTGAGATCCGCGACATAGCACTCGTGGTCATCTCCTTGCACAATTCCGCGAACGTATCCGATGTCATGGGTGAGGCACGCCAAAATGAAATTCGCATAATCGCATGGCGTCGTCGGCCGCAACATTGCGCGTCCCATCAGGATGTCATGCCCGGCGAGGGTAACGAGCATTGAGTGCTCGATGTTGTGATACAGGGCGTCGCTGTTACCGATGCACTCCAATGTCACCCTGGCTGCAAAAGGAATAACTTCCGACCAGGCTGGCATGTGAAGCGCCGAAACGACTTTTAGTTTCTGAAGTCAGGAACGAACCCAGGGCCTGCGCGACCAGTTCTGGAATTGTGATCATCTGAACACCCGTCTCAGTGTGCCGTGATCTGGAAAAACTCCTTCGTCAGGACCCGATGCTAGCACATCGCTGCTCCCTGCGGCGGCGAATGTCGTCGCAGGGCACGAAACGGACAGGCCGGGCACGTCCGGCGACATCTGCTCCTGAACAGGGCTGATCAGGCGTGGGCAAGTCCGATCCGGAAGGACTTCAGAACCGGACATCGGCACGCCCGAGGTTTTCACTGTTATGATTCCACCTTCGCAAGGCGTGTCTGCTTGTCTTTGCCCATGGCGGCAACCACCGGTTCGGATCGATCTGTCAGCTAAGTTCCATTGCGCTTTACGTTTTGCTTCCATTGTTGCCGAAACGTGACAGCGGCGGATGGCCGTTGTGATAGCCTCTCGGCCGCCATAGCCGGACGGATCATGCGATCTGATGGTTCGTGCCGGCGGGTTCGCGGGGGATCTCGGAATGAACCAGCCCTTCCGGCCGCTCACTTGCTTCTTTGCCTTGGCCGTCATCGCCGGGTTCTCGAGCGATGCGCTTGCGCTCTCCCGCCACAAAAAAGAAGTTCATCAAGCGAAGAAGGCAGATGCGGCGGCTGCCCGGTCACGACATCCGCACAAAACCGCGGCTCGAAAAGGCAAACACCGGGATGTCGCGGCGGCGCGATCCAAGTCGGCGACCGCCGACCGATGCAGCCTCTCAGGCTGCGACGGCCGTTCCGCTCACCGGCGACCTTGCCGCGGTGAGGCAAGCGATCGATCTCGCACGCAAGGCCAAGACCGGCGAAGCAACCGCAATAGAAAAATCGATCGCAGATCCGGCGGCCCGGAAACTCGTCGAATGGTTCATCCTGCGACATCCGGATGCCGACGCGAATTTCAGCCGATATGCGGCGTTCGTTGCCGATAACCCGAACTGGCCGAGCATGGGCTCGATGCGCCGCCGCGCGGAAGCGCGTTTGTGGCAAGAGCGGAGCGACGCCGCCACGGTTCACGGATTTACCGGCGATCGGCCGGCGAGCGCCAAGGGCCGCTTCGCGCTCGCGCGGGTCCTGCTTGCCGAAGGTGACCGCGACGGCGCCGGACGCCAGGTGCGCGAGGCCTGGCGGTCGGAGGAATTGTCGGAGCGCTCTGAAGCCGACGCGCTCGAGATCTTCCGCGATCTTCTGACCCGCGAAGACCATCGGGCACGCATGGATCGACGCATCGGCGCCAAGGATTTTTCAGGAGCCATGAGGGCCGCGCGCCGCCTCGGGAGCGATGATCTTTCGATCGTGAAGGCCTGCATCGCGGTCATGGGAAACGAGACCAAGGCGCTCGACAAGCTCGATGCGGTTGCGGCCGAATCGCGCAAGGACCTTGGCTACTCGCTATGTCGTATCAAGTGGATGACGCGTCACGATCGAATCGAGGACGCAACCCGTCTGATGCTGGCGGCATCGCCGGAGACGATGGCGCTTCAGGATACCGATGAATGGTGGCGCGAACGGCGCGCGCTCGCCCGCAAGCTGCTTGATCTCGGCAAGTTCGAAGCCGCGTATCAAGTCGTGCATGGCGCCGCGCCGCCGGCAAATGAATATTACCGGGCGGAAACCCATTTCCTGCCGGGCTGGATCGCACTGCGCTACCTCAATGATCCTGCGACGGCGCGTGCGCATTTCGCCCATATTGACGAGACATCGATTAATCCGATCGTACTGGCGCGGGCGAATTACTGGCGAGGCCGCGCCGCCGAAGCCGCCGGCGACAAAGATGCGATGCGCGCTAACTATGAAGCTGCTGCCCGTCACAGCACAGCCTATTACGGGCAATTGGCGCGCGCCAAACTTGGCCTTGACGGAATTGAGTTGCGCACACCGCTGCAAAACCCCGATCCTGCGGGCGATCCCGCGCTTTCGGACGAACTCGTGCGCGCCGCGGACATGCTCTATACGCTCGGCGAACGCGACGTGGTGCTGTATTTTGTGACTGATCTTGCGGAGCAGAGCGGGGACGTCGCGGCGCTGGTTGCGCTTGGCGAGCTTAGCAGCCGCCAGAACGATGCGCGCGCGATGCTGCAGATCGGCAAGACCGCGCTCGGCCGTGGATTGGCGCTGGACCTTTATGCCTTTCCGACGATCGGGATACCGAAGCACAGCCCGATCGGTCCCCAGATCGACCGCAGCGTGATCTATTCGGTGGCCCGCACCGAAAGCGCCTTCGACCAGCGCGACAAGTCGCCGGCCAACGCGGTCGGCCTGATGCAGGTGACCCCCGAAGCCGGGCGCGATACCGCGAAGCGGTTCGGCGTGACCTACGACTGGGACAGGATGGTCTCCGACCCCGTCTACAACACGCAAATGGGTGCAGCCGAGTTGAGCGCGCTGCTACGGGAATATAAGGGTTGCCATATCATGACCTTCGCCGGCTACAATGCCGGCCGTGGCCGCGTTCAGGACTGGGTGAAGCGGTACGGGGATCCACGCGATCCCAACGTGGATGCGATCGATTGGGTGGAGCGCATCCCGATTTCCGAAACGCGAAACTATGTCCAGCGTGTCATGGAGAACCTGCAAATCTATCGTGTCCGGTTTGAAACGGAAGCCCCCGCCATAGCGGAGGCCGATCGGCCCCACGGGGTTGCGCAGGAGACCAACGCGGCGGCGCTTTCCCCTGCGCAAACGCCAGCCGCCGAGTGACGAAGCCGATGACGGCAGCGCGCATCGCGCGGTCAGCCTTGACGCTCGCCCGTCACGCGCCAGATTACATTGCCGACATCGTCTGCCATCAGCAGCGAGCCGTCGGGGCCGAGCGCTACCCCGACCGGTCTTCCGTAAGATTCCTTCTCGTCCGGTGCGAGAAACCCCGACAGAATATCGCGCGGCGGCCCGGACGGGCGCCCGTTCTCGAACGGCACGAAGATCAAGCTTGTAGCCGCTCAAAGTGCTGCGATTCCAGGAGCCGTGCTGTCCGATGGCCATGCCGTCCGGAAAGCCGGGAAGGGTGCCGGCCGGCACCCAGCATAGACCCAGCGAGGCGGTGTGCCCGCCCAGCGCGTAGTCCGGCGTGATGGCCTTTGCGACCATGGCCGGATCCTGCGGCACCCGGTCGTCTACCGTCTGCCCCCAGTAGCAATAGGGCCAACCGTAGAAGCCCCCGTCGCGAACCGAGGTCAGATAGTCGGGAGGGGTCTCATCGCCCAGGCCGTCGCGCTCGTTGACCACGGTCCAGAGCACGCCGGTCGATGGCTCCCATGCCATGCCCACCGCATTGCGCAGGCCTCCTGCAAAGATGCGGTTGCTGCCATCCGCCAGGTTAAGCTCATAGATGGCTGCCCGGCCTTCCTCGACCTTCATGCCATCGTCGGCGATATTGCTGAGCGAGCCGACACCCGCAAAGAGTTTCTTGCCGTCGGGGCTGGCCAGCAGGCTCCGCGTCCAATGCCCGCCGGGCTTGAAGCTGACGAGCTTGCGGCCCGCCGCGGTGATGCGGTCGGCGCCCGGCGTGTAGGGGAACGCCACCACGCCGTCGGTATTGCCGACATAGAACGTGTCACCCAGCAGCGCCATGCCGAACGGCTGGTTCAGTCCCTCCATGAAAGCTTCGCGCGTTTCGGCGATGCCGTCGCCATCCGTGTCGCGCAACAAAGTGATGCGGTTCGCGCTGACGCCAAGGGCGGCGGCCCGCCGCATCGTCGCCTGCATCGCGTAACTGAACACGCTCCTGGTCGGTCCGGCGACCTGGTTCGACTCGGCCACGAGCACGTCGCCATTGGGCAGCACGTGAATCCAGCGCGGGTGTTTCAGGCCGGTCGCAAACGCGTTGACCTTGAGCCCTGGCGCCGCCACCGGCATCTGCCCGTCGCTCCATCCCCTGGCCGTCGGCATCTTGAGCGTCGGGATCATGCCCTGCGGCTTCGCCACCGGCACCATTGGCGCGCTGCCCCACGCCGGCTTGGGCGCGGCACCCTGCAGCCGCCGCCACTGCAGCGCGGCGGCGCCGAGCACCGCGACTATTCGTGCAAAAATTGCGGAAAAGTTCATTTCATTCACCCGTTGATTGGGTGCACTCTATATCTGACGTGAGGACGCGTTGGAACCTTCGCGTCGAAACGCCGCTATGCGAACTCGCCTGGGCCGTATCGCTCAGGTCGTTTGCTATGGCTCCGTTTGCTATGGTTTCACTCGCCGGTCACGGTATGGTGACGCTGTAACTGAACGGCCACAGTTGGCAGAATTTGGGCGTATAGGCGTACGCTTCGACTTGCGCCTCTCCAGAGCCGGTGTTCAATTTTTTGGCAGCTTCGGACCGGAGGCGGGAATGCATTGGAGATTTTGCTGGCGGTCAATTGCGATCGGCAGCATCAGCTTGATGGTAACTTCGGCGACAGGGGGCCTTATCGCGCCAGCCAGTGCGCAGGCGCCGCAGGTCAGCGGCTTTAACGCGTATGATCCCCGATGGGCACTCGCCAGCCCCTACACATTCTCCGGATTCAACACCGGCTCCAATTTTGCTGCCGTCGACCAGCAGGCATACACAGCGACATTCGGGACCGGAACGGTGGGACTGTTTGTCGAATCCGTTCGAAGCGACGTTGCCGGAGCAACCACCGGCAATTTTTTTGGCGCTGCGCCCGCGTTCCCGACATCCCGGCAGGATTGGTTCGCGAGCCTGGGGGATTCCGCCTGGAGAACGTCGGTTGTTGGCAGTTACAAGTCGGCTCCTGATGCCGGGCTGAACGGGCTTTATACGACCGCAAGTTTTGGCGTCACCAGCTTCAAAACCGACCCGTCAGGATTCTCTGGCCTGACGAATTTTTCCGCCGGCAATGATGGTGTCGCGTTCACAGCAAGTGCGGGCGTTGGCCTTCAACTGACGCCCCAGATATCCATTGAAGGTGGCTTCAGCTGGACTCAAGTGCCGTCATCGACGTTCAGATGACCGCAGGCCAATGTCAGCTTCTGGGCGCAAAACGGACCTTGGACACGTTGCCGACGTCGGTTAGGTGCCCAGAGCCAGACCTTGCGTGAAGCAAGCCTCAGCTTTTTGAAGACTTCCGCTCAAAGACGAACGTTGTGCCTCCCGGCGAGCCTCTTCTCAGGCGCCCATGCCGCCGTCGATGGTGTGCATCGCGCCGGTCATCATCGCACCGTGCGGACCCGCGATATAGGCGGTGAGCTCGGCAATCTCGTCCGTGCGAATATGGCGCTTGATTGCCATGAAGCTGTGCATGAACTCGGCCATCGGTCCGTTAGCCGGATTCATGTCGCTGTCAGTCGGCCCAGGCTGGATGCAGTTGACGGTAATTCCGCGATCGCCGAAATCGCGCGCGAGCCCGCGGACCATGCCCTGCACCGCCGATTTGGTGAGCGCATAGGCGGCTCCGCCCGGAAAGGGCATGCGGTCGCCGTTGACCGAGCCGATCACGATGATGCGGCCATTGTCGGGCATCTTGCGCGCAGCCTCGACCGCGGCGTGATAGGGGGCGCGGACGTTGACATCGATCATGTGGTCGATGGCGTCGGCCTCGAGCGTCAACGGATCGCCCATAACGAGCGTGCCTGCATTGGCGACGAGTACGTCGAGAGCGCCGCGGGACGCGACGGTCGCGATCAGCGCGTCACGATCGGCGCTGTCGGTGCGGATCGCTTCGGCGCCTGTCTCGCCTGCGAGCGCCTCCGCGGCGTCCTTCGATCCGGCATAGGTGAAGGCGACTTTGCCGCCACCGCTTCGCGAAACGGCGGACGATCGCCGCGCCAATACCCCGGCTACCGCCGAGAACGAGGATGTTCTTACCAGTGAAGTCAGACATAATCACCTCCTTGAATTATATAGTGACCGCTATATAATTAGCGCGATGTGGATCGCAAGGATTATTCTAGTGAGCACGACGAAAATATCGAGGCCGCGCGGAAGACCACGGTCGTTCGATATGGACGCGGCGATCGACACTGCGATGAAGCTGTTCCACGCACGCGGCTATGACGCCGTGGGGGTGGCCGAGCTGGGCGAAGAGCTCGGCATCACACCGCCGAGCTTCTACGCTGCCTTCGGCAGCAAGGCTGGGCTCCTCGAGCGCGTGCTGAAGCGCTATGAGGAACAGTGAGGCGAATATTTTTGCGCGCGCGCGTGCGGAGGGTGGCAGCGTCGCCGAGGTGATTGACCGCACGCTTGCTCGCGCGGCACGACTCTATCCAGAGCATGACGGCGTGGCGGGCTGCCTGGTGCTCGACGGCACCAGTAACAGCGTCGATGCCGACGCGTGTGCGCTGACGGCGGCCGCAAAGCAGCTCAACCGCGCCGCGATCCGAAACTTCATCGCGACCGAGTATCCCGACATGGCCGACGAACTCGCCGAGTTCGTGACGATCGCGATGGCGGGCATGTCCGCGGCGGCGCGCGACGGCGCCGACGAGAAAACGCTCGGTGCCTTTGCCAGGAAAGCGAGCCGCGCCTTTCGCCGCGAGGTCGGGCTCGAATAGGCGGGACGAAGTCCACACAGGTAACGCGTGTCCATCGCTCGACTCGAACGGCATGATCGCTGTTGGCGCAAACGGAAGTTCGCCGAAGCTTTGATGTCCGCTTGGTGTGAAATTGGAGGTCGATCACGGTTACGAAATCAGGCTCGATTTTGATCTAATCGCCTCCTATCTCAGGTCCGGTAGGCGAGGGGGATATTTTGGCCCTGTTGCAGACCGTTTTCAGCAGCGCTTTTGTATTTGAGGTTCCCTCAATCGAGGAGCCGAATGATGAATGACATGAAACTCACGATAGTATTAGCCGTCGCTTTCGCGCTCTCCAGTTCGTTTGCGTTTGCAAGCAAGGTTCGTCACAAGCCGAGCGTCAGGATCCATGACTTGCATCGGGTTATACCGCAGGTCGGATCGGTGCATTCGAACTACGGCAATCCAACCGGTGTGTCCGCGGGCGGATACCTGTGGAACGGAAGAAGCGCCTCCGAGTGGGGCGGCGGCTGAAGCTTCCCAAGTCGGGCAGCCTCTCGCCCCGTCGCGGCCTTGGCCGCGGGTTCATTATTGGCCATCTCACGGAATGTTAGTCGTTGGTGCAGCTCAGCCAAAGCGACCGGACACGTTGACGGTCGGTACTCCCTTTTCTACGCGCCCAACGATGCTCGCATACGGGTAACCCTCTTCAACGATCTTCCGCACGATTGTAGTCGCCTGTTCCGCATCGCAGGCAATCAGCAGTCCACCCGACGTCTGCGGGTCGGTGAATAGATGCCGCTGCCACTCGGGGAATTCAGAACCAAGCGTGATGCCGTCTTTGTAGCTTGCCCAATTGCGGACGGACGCCCCCGTGAACAAGCCTTGCTGGACGAGTTCTGGCGCCTCAGGGAAAATCGGAACGCTCGCCGCTTCCAGAACGATAGTTGCGCCCGATCCGCGCGCCATCTCCAGGGCGTGTCCGAACAAGCCAAATCCCGTCACATCTGTCATCGCATGGACGGCGGCGTCCTTTGCGAGTTCTGTTCCGACACGATTGAGCAGCGTCATCGAAGTGATCATGTCGGCATATGCATGGGTGGACAGTACGCCCTTCTTGAAAGCTGCCGCATAGACCCCCACGCCGAGCGGCTTGGTCAAAATGATCGCATCGCCCGCTCTAGCCCCAGAATTGCGACGTATGTCGCCTTCTTTGCAGGTACCCATGACGGCGAGACCGTAGATCGGTTCGGGAGAATTGATCGAATGTCCGCCAGCGACAGGAATTCCGGCCGCAGCACAGACAGCCGATCCTCCGGCAAGAATCTTCGCCGCCATCTCGGTGGGCATTTTGTTGATGGGGATTCCCAGTATCGCCAGCGCCATGATGGGCTTGCCGCCCATGGCATAGACGTCCGAGATTGCATTCGTCGCTGCGATCCGTCCAAAGTCATAGGGGTCGTCGACCATCGGCATGAAGAAATCGGTCGTTGCAATCACGCAGGTTCCGTCGTCCAGCCTCCAAACGGCGGCGTCATCGCCCGTTTCAGTTCCGACCAGAAGCTGTTCGAAGGGCCGAGCCGCGGGCTGACTGGCGAGCAATTGCTGCAGTACCGAAGGCGCCAATTTGCAGCCGCAGCCACCGCCATGCGCAAGACTGGTGAGACGGAGATCTTGGATGTTCATCTCTTGGCTCCGCTGTCTATTCAAATGGTTTCAGTGCCGTTTCACGATCTTGAAAATGTAAAGTTCGCCGTCGTGTGCCTGCTCACTGAGCGTGTGTCTGGTTTGATTGACGAAATGTGGCACATCGATCACGGTCAGCGGATCGGTGCACTCAAGCACCAGCGTCCCGCCAATCGAAACGCCGCGGAGCGCTTTCTTGGCGCGCAACACCGGCTGCGGACAGCGCAAGCCGCGAAGGTCGAGGACAATCTCACCGGACATACTTATCGGCCGATCGAGCATGACTTCACTCCCGCTCGGCAGCGTCGGAGGGACGCAGCGCGATGGCCATGTTGTCGTCGGCCCAGAGAGCAGTTCATTACCTCGAGCGAGCCCAGTCCGGAGGGTACGCTACGATCCCCGTGCGAAGGCTGGCGTTGAACTGCTATTCCGGAGTTTGACGGGCCGGAAACTTGGTCGGAGGTCCCTTCAAATCTTCGCCGGTCGCCATCGCGGGTTGATCCTTCGCCGCCTCGGACCCTTGCGAGGGGGCAGATTGGGGCTGCTGTTCTCGGGCGCCACCGGTCCAACCTGTCGAACCCCTGCCTTCTGGAGCGGTACCGGAACCGCTCGTATCCGGTTTGGCGGCGGGCTTTTCGAGAGTGGAAGCGGGTGGGTTGGTGTTTTGCGCGGGGGAACGCGTTATCGCAACTCCCGTCAGCGCGATGCAAATCACTGGCATAAGGACGAGTCTTTTCATCATCGTCTCCTGTGAGGGAGTGTCTACAGAACCTTTCGTCACGCCGGAAGGTTCCGCGATGATGGGACTCGCGCGCGAAATAAACCGTGCACCGTGAGCGGCGCGCCATTTCATGCGTGGTTATGCGCATCAGGTTGCCGTCAACTCCCTGGACGTAATGGTGTACTTGAAGTTATCGGGATCGAGGCAATCGAGACGCATGCTCGCCGTCTCGGCCTGCGGGTACATCAGGAAACCGAGTTTCGGGCCGTCCGATCCCGGTAATGCCACGTCATGGGCGAAGTTGTAGGCCAGCCAGTTCGTCTCCCACGATCCGAACAATGCTTCGCGCGCTGCCACAACCTTGGGATCACCGATGTTGAGATTGGCGGGCGGCTCTTCAAGTGCAACCTTGCGCACGTCAGCGGGATCGACCGGCACCCAGCCGAAGCCGGCGAGATACACCTCGGCGCGGCAGTGTTGTGCCTTGGATATCACGGCAGATCCGGCGCCCAGGCTCTTATAGCCGAACTTCGATGGCGCAACGCGTATGCCGTAAACGTCGCGCGCCGGAAGGCCGGCCGCGCGCGCCAAACCCACGTACAGCGCATTGATATCTGCGCACTTGCCGCCCAGATTCCCCGTCTTCAGCATGGAGGCGATGTCGCCGATGCCACAACCGCGCACTTTCGCGTCGCGGAATGTATTCTCGACAACCCATGCGTA
This sequence comes from uncultured Alphaproteobacteria bacterium, assembly GCA_963843235.1. Classification (GTDB taxonomy): domain Bacteria; phylum Pseudomonadota; class Alphaproteobacteria; order Rhizobiales; family Xanthobacteraceae; genus Bradyrhizobium. The sequence continues at coordinate 627,356 of CAWJJV010000030.1, read as the reverse complement.
GATAGCGCGGGCTTTCTCCAGATCGGTCGCTGCGCCCTTTGTAATTCTGTCGGAAGTCTCCTTGACGATTCCACCCGTCGGAACAAGATCTGTCCCGCCGGTGTAGAGCTTCAATTCGGCCGCCGACAGCGCTACGGGATTGCCGGGCTTCGACAGATCGACCGCGCGATCGCGGACCTTAATGGTACTGATGACCTCGGCCACAGGAGCTGCTTGCTCATTCGGCCATTCGATGTGGACCATTTCCGCACCATATCGCGGATCGCGTTCAAGGCCCGCGTTGCCATTCGTCGTCCATTGGCTAGGGCTGGATCTGAACCATTCCTTTTCGTTGACTGCAGGGACCGGGATCCACGCCTGTGTCTTGCCCTTGGGATTTGCGATCTCCAGCCGGGTGACGATCTGGAATTCGCGCCATGCGCCGGGTTGCGGCGCGAAGGTCCCTTGAGCGCTTCCGCTTCGTGGAAGGCCTGCCACCAGCGAAACCGCGGCACCCGCTTTGAGAAAATCGCGACGGTTGAAATTCAACATCACTTTCCTCCAGTTTCCAAAGTTGCAGGCTTATCGGAAGGAATATCGGTCGCCTTGAAGTTCCTCTTGAGGAGCAAGCTGTTGATCTCTTCAGTATCGATCATGTCCCACGGAAACTCGGTTTCGATCATGAGCGCGGGCTTCATGTCGGCATCAAGTACGTAAGTTGTGGGAAGCGCGCTGATATTCCAGGATCTGGCCACGTTTCGGTCGAGGTCAAGAAGCACGGGGAAGTTGACCGGCGTCTGCCCGAAGAAACGCTTCACTCGCTGATCCGGTTCGGCGACGGATATGGCAAGCACCGATGCACTGTCTGCCGATCGATCAAGAAATCGCCCAAGCGCGGGCAATTCCTCGCGGCAGGGTTCGCACCACGTAGCGAAGAAGTGGACGAGCAACGTGCGACCCCTGAAGGCTTCGAGCGCTACGCTTTTGCCGTCCAGGTCGCGTAGGGAAAAATCCGGCTTTGCAGGCGCGTCGATGTGCGCCAATTGGTCCGCACGGACGGAAGGTTGTGATCCCAACAGTAAACCTGCCACCAGGACCACAGCCCTGAGCGGGTTTTTCGTGTGTCGAATTCGCACGCCCCGAAACTCGGGAGCCAATTCACAAAGCACGCAGTATTTTGCGGGTGTTGGCGCGGTGACGTCAACGCAAAATCGATGCGACCGCGCGGCAAAATAGCGCAATCGCAACTGCTAGCGGCGTTGCAGCAAGCGCCACCTTGACGTGGGTCGGGTAGGGGGCGCGTCCGATACTTGCGTCGATCTGGAAGGACGTCGCACTGCAAAGATATCGCGCTGCTTTGTCGCTGCTGCCCAGCCATTCGACCATTTGGAACTTTCGAAGTTTAGCGTTATACTTTGAAAACATTCTATATTATCCGGGTTTGGAAAGTTTCTACCTTTGGCTCGTCGAGCGGCGAGCCGGTGCTGCGTCTCTCGAGGATGTGGTCTTGAAGGAGAACCTGCCATGAATATGGAACTCTCACGGCGTCAATTTGTGAAAGCTACCGGCGCGGGTCTCGCGGGCACCACACTCAGCGCTCTTGGCTTCGGCGGAATTGAAGCGGCTTTCGCGACATCGATCCGGCCGTACAAATTGGCCAGTCTGATAGAGACCAGGAACACCTGCACCTATTGTTCAGTCGCCTGCGGTATCATCATGTATTCGAAAGGCGATCTGAAAAAGGGCGAGCAGGCAGATATCGTTCATATCGAAGGTGATGCCGATCACCCGACCAACCGCGGCACGCTATGCCCGAAGGGCGCCGCGCTGCTCGATATGGTTCATTCGAAGACCCGAACGCTTCATCCGCAAATTCGCAAGCCGGGTTCGGATAAATTCGAGCGTGTGTCCTGGGAAGTCGCGCTGGATCGCATCGCGCGGCTGATGAAGGATGATCGCGACAAGAACATCGTGGTCAAGAATAATGACGGCGTGACGGTCAATCGCTGGGTCTCCACCGGCTTCCTTGCCGCATCCGCAACGACCAACGAGACGGCGTGGCTGACCTATAAAGTCGTGCGTAGCGCCGGAATGCTTGTATTCGATAATCAAGCGCGCGTTTGACACGGCCCCACGGTGGCCAGTCTGGCCCCAACATTCGGTCGCGGCGCAATGACGAATTCGTGGACCGATATTCGGAACACGGATCTTGTCATCATCATGGGCGGCAATGCCGCGGAGGCGCATCCGTGCGGATTTAAATGGGTCACGGAGGCGAAGCAGAATCGTGGCGCGAAACTGATTGTCGTCGACCCGCGCTTCACGCGGTCGGCGTCGGTAGCCGACTTCTATGCTCCGATCCGGCAAGGCACCGACATCGCGTTCCTGCTGGGCGTGATCAACTATTGCATGCTGAATGACAAGGTGCAGTGGGAGTACGCGAAGGCATTCACCAACGCCACGTATCTGGTTAAGGACGGATTCGACTACCAAGACGGGCTGTTCACCGGCTACGACGAACTCAGGCGCGACTACGACAAGTCGACGTGGGATTATCAGATTGGACCTGACGGCTACGTCGTCGTCGACGCGACGCTGCAGGATCCACGTTGTGTCTGGAATCTGCTCAAGAAGCATGTCTCCATCTACACGCCGGAGATGGTCTCGCGCATCTGCGGCACGCCAAAGGAAAAATTCGTCAAGGTCTGCGAAATGATCGGCGAGTGTTCATCGCGAACCAAGACGATGACGTCGATGTACGCGCTAGGCTGGACCCAGCATTCCAAGGGGTCGCAGAATATCCGTGCCATGGCGATGTTGCAGCTCATACTTGGCAACATCGGCGTGCGCGGCGGCGGGATGAATGCATTGCGCGGCCATTCCAACATCCAGGGGCTGACCGACATCGGGCTGATGTCGAACCTGATACCGGGATATATGACAATTCCGACGGAAAAGGAGGCGTCGTTCGATAGCTACATGTCGGTTCGCGGTTTCAAGCCTCTGCTGCCGAACCAGATCAGCTATTTCCAAAACTACAAGAAGTTCTTCGTCAGCTTCCTGAAGTCGATGTGGGGCGACGCCGCGACGCCAGAAAACAATTTTGCCTATGATTGGCTGCCCAAGCTCGATGTGCCTGGTTACGACATCCTGCGGGCATTCGAGTTGATGCACGAAGGCAAGATGAACGGCTACTTCTGTCAGGGTTTCAACCCGCTGCTGGCGGCGCCGAACCGGCGTAAGATCACGGCGGCGCTCTCGAAGCTAAAATTCCTCGTCGTTATGGATCCGCTCCAGACCGAGACTGCGCGGTTCTGGGAGAACCACGGCGAACACAACGACGTCGATACCCCGAAAATCCAGACCGAGGTGATCGAACTGCCGACGACGTGTTTCGCCGAGGATACTGGCTCGCTCACCAACTCGGGTCGGTGGCTGCAATGGCACTGGGCGGGTGGCACACCTCCGGGAGAAGCCAAGCACGACACCTGGATCATGGCGCAGATCTACTTGCGTCTGAAGGAACTGTACCAAAAGGAGGGCGGGCCGGTTGCCGAGCCAATCCTCAATTTGAACTGGCGCTACGAGGATAAGAATGAGCCGGCCCCGGAGGAACTCGCCAAGGAATTAAACGGATCGGCGACCGAAGACATCATGGATCCGAACGATCCGACCAAGGTCGTTCTGGCCAAGGGGAAGCAGGTCGTGAGCTTCGCGGCGCTCCGTGACGACGGCAAGACGGCGTGCGGCTGCTGGATCTATTCCGGCTGCTACAACGAAGCGGGCAACAACATGGCTCGACGCGACACCAGCGATCCGGACGAGACGGGTGTCTATCCGCGCTGGACGTGGTCGTGGCCCGTCAATCGTCGTATCCTCTACAATCGTGCGTCGGCCGACCTAAGCGGAAAGCCGTGGGATCCGAGCCGCAAGCTGCTTGAATGGAATGGCACGACGTGGTCCGGCTACGATGTACCGGACATTCCCCCACCGCGAAGCCGGAGGACGTTGGTCCCTTTATCATGAACCCGGAGGGATCAGCGCGCCTGTTCACTCGCGGCTTGATGCGAGACGGGCCGTTTCCAGCACACTACGAGCCATTTGAGGCGCCTATCGCGAACGTAATCGCACCAAAAGTCCGCGGTAATCCGGTCGCGCGGGTGTTCCGGGGCGACATGGAGCAATTCGGCGATGCCAAGGAATTTCCTTATGCCGCGACTTCCTATCGGCTCACCGAACACTTCCACTATTGGACCAAGCACTCCCAGATCAATGCGATGTTGCAGCCGGAGTTCTTCGTCGAGATCAGTGAACAGCTCGCGAAGGAGAAAAACATTACGTCCGGCGGATGGGTCCGCGTCTGGTCGAAGCGAGGCTCGGTAAAGGCGAAAGCGGTCGTCACCAAGCGTATCCGTCCGCTGATGTGCGACGGCAAGGCGGTGCATGTCGTCGGTATTCCCTTGCACTGGGGCTTCATGGGTGAGGCGAAGAAGGGTTTTGGCCCGAATTCACTCACGCCCTTCGTGGGCGACGCCAACATCGAGACGCCTGAGTACAAAGCGTTCCTGGTCGACATTGAACCCATCACCGGGCCGGTGGCCTAGCAAGGGAGGAGGTATTCGTGTTTCCCCCGCTTCCGAATCCCCCCGTCCAGTCCGTGGCGCCGAAGTTCGGCGAGCAGGATCTGGTTCGCCGCTCAGCATCGAGCGTCCCTTCGCCTGAGCGACAGCTCACGCCGATGGCCAAGCTGATCGACGTGTCGAAATGCATCGGCTGCAAGGCGTGTCAGGCAGCTTGTCTTGAGTGGAACGATCTGCGCGAGGAAGTCGGCATCAATCACGGGGTCTACGATAACCCGCTCGACCTGACGCCGGAAAGTCTCACGGTCATGCGCTTCACCGAGTGGGTCGATCCGGAAACCGACAATCTTCGAATGGCTCATCCGCAAGGACGGTTGTACGCACTGCGCCGATCCGGGCTGTCTCAAGGCATGTCCTGCACCCGGCGCCATCGTTCAGTATTCAAATGGCATCGTCGATTTCGATCATGATAAATGCATCGGCTGCGGCTATTGCATCAAGGGGTGCCCGTTCAACATTCCGCGTATCTCCAAGGTCGACCACAAGGCCTATAAGTGCACGCTGTGCTCCGATCGCGTGGCCGTCGGCCAAGGTCCAGCCTGCGCGAAAGCCTGTCCCACCCAGGCGATCGTGTTCGGCACCAAGGACGATATGAAGAAATGGGCCGATATCCGTATCACCGATCCAAGTCCCGCGGCTTCAAGAATGCTGGCCTCTACGATCCGCCCGGCGTTGGTGGTACGCACGTCATGTACGTGCTGCATCATGCCGACCGGCCCGAACTCTACGCAAATCTTCCTAACAACCCGAGGATCAGCCCGATAGTTGAAGTCTGGAAGGGGGTTTCCAAGTATGCAGGCTTGGCTGCGATCGGCGCGTTCGCGGCATTTGGTTTCCTGCATGCCCTGATCTTAGGACCCGATCGCGTTTCTCCCGAGGATGAGGAAAATGCAAAGCGGCTGGCCGGAGGCGAAAGATGACCGCTTATGATGACGTCCAGCCGGGAGATGACGTGCATTCTGGCGATCCGGTCACGGTGGATCGCTATACTGCGTCGGCCCGCATCAATCACTGGATTACGGCGACGAGCCTCGTGCTGCTGGCGCTGTCAGGCCTCTCGTTGTTGCCGCCCAGCCTGTTCTTTCTGACGGCGCTGTTCGGCGGGGACGATCGGACCCGCGCTATTCATCCCTGGATCGGCGTTGGCTTTTCTTTAGTTTTTCGCTGCTTTTCATTCGCTTTCTGGCGGGCGAACCTGTGGCGGCGGGTCGACATGACCTGGCTCGCGCGGCTCCGTTACGTACTCGCCGGCGAAGAGGACAGGTTGCCTGAAGTCGGCAAATATAACGCAGGTCGAAAGACTGGTGTTGCGGGGCATGTCGCTTTTGATTGTTGTTTTGATCGCGACCGGCCTGGTAATCTGGGACCAGTATTTTGCTCAGTACACGACAATAGATCAGAAGCGCTCTGGCAGTTCTTATCCACGCGGCCGCAGCAGGTCACTATCGATCTGCATCTCGGATCGTTCACGTCTACGCGGCGATCTGGGTCCGCGGCACATTCGGAGCAATGACGCGAGGGCGCGTGACCGGGCGGTTGGGCCTGGCGGCATCACCGCAAATGGCTCCGCGAGTTGGTTCGAGCGAGCAAGGAAAAGCACAGTTGCATCAGGTATCGCCCGGTCTGAGCGCAGTTTCTCAGGCTGCACGTGGCCCGGAGGGTTCGTCGAGGTCATTTCCTGAGTAGCGGTGGCGTACCTCGGCACGATCCGGTGCCGATCGGCGTGATTTCCGAGCCGCCGTTCGAGCGTCGTCCCCGATCCGTCGACGTTATTCCAAACCAGAGCTGCGCGCTTTCGGGAGCTCTCCAGCCAGCATGAGCTGGCTCCGTTTCTGCTTTTCCTGTCGGGCATTTCGTCAAGTCGAGCACCAGTCTCTGGATGGACTTCCGGATGTAGATGTTCCAACCGATGGAGCGCGCGAGCGCGCCCGTGAACATGGAATGCCGCCCTCGACCGTGGTCACTTCGCTGCTGACGCTTCATTTTGTGCAACGCTCGCGGTGCCTGCTTCAGCTTGCCACGGCGATCGATATGCCTGACGAAGCGCGGTCTGCGTTGGTTCGCGTCACCGAGGCGGATTCCGCACAACGGCTTGGGATGGCCCGTGCCGTCCTCGAGAGCGCAATTCCATTCGAGCAATTTGCCGAGCATCTGTTTGTGGCGAGCGCGCTTCAGGTTCACTGTTCACGGCTGGCATCAAGGCTCGATGCAAAAAAGCTCGTTCCTGTCGGCGATGGCGTATGCCCGTGCTGCGGTGGAGGTCCCGTGGCGTCGATGGTGGTCGGCTGGACCGGCGCTCAACATTCGCGTTTTTGCGTCTGCTCTCTCTGCGCCACGCAGTGGAATTACGTTCGCATCAAATGCACGCTGTGCGCATCGACCAAAGGTATTTCCTATCGTGAAATTGAAGGCGGCGACGGCACGGTATGGGCCGAAACCTGCGACGCCTGCCGCGGCTACGTGAAGATTCTGCATCAGCACGGAATCCCGGACTTGACCCGGTCGCAGACGACGTCGCCAGCCTCGGCCTGGATTTGCTGGTTCGGAGAGATGATTATCGACGAGGCAGCATCAATCGTTCCTACTCGGATATTGAGGTGAGCGATGCAAGACACGATAACTGCCGGCCTGCGTAAACTTCCCTCGGTAGACGAAGTGCTGAGGACGAACAGGGCGGTTGACGCGATCGAGCGCTTCGGACGCCAGGCCGTGGTCGCCGCTGTGCGTCGTACGATCTCGGAGCTGCGCGCCGGCGGCAGTGTTCCAGGCTCATCCGAGGAAGTGATACGCGATGCGTTTGTGCGGCTCGAAGCACAAGCGGAGTCGAACCTGCGACCGGTTTTCAATCTCACCGGGACGATCCTCCATACAAATCTCGGGCGCGCGCCCCTTGCCGAACCTGCGATCGAAGCCGCAGTCTTGGCCATGCGTTCGCCGGTAGCTCTCGAGTTTAATCTTGATGACGGTCGGCGCGGCGAGCGGGATGATCACTTGCGTGGCGTGCTGTGCGAACTGACGGGCGCCGAAGACGCGACTGTCGTGAACAACAATGCTGCGGCCGTTCTGCTGGTACTCAATACACTATCGAACCGACGTGAAGCGATCGTATCACGCGGCGAACTCGATTGAGATCGGCGCGATCATTTCGCATGCCGCAAATCATGTCCCGTGCCGGTGCGAAAGTGGTGGAGGTTGGAACGACCAACCGCACGCGCAGAGCGATTATATTGAGGCAATCAACCCGAAGACCGCGGTCATCTTCAAAGTCCACAAATCCAACTACCGAATCGAGGGCTTCACTGAGGAAGTCCCAGCGCCAGCGATTTGGCCTTGATCGGCGCTGAGCGAAAAGTCCCCTGATTCATGACCTCGGCTACCGGAACTCTCGTCGATCTCACAAAGCTGAGCTTGCCGCATGAACCAACAGTCGCCGAGGCGATTATCGATGGAGCCGACATTGTTACGTTCTCCGCCGACAAGCTGCTCGGCGGCCCGCAGGCCGGATTTATCGTCGGACGCCGGGACCTGATCGCCGCCATCAATCGCAATCCGATGAAGCGGCGTTACGCCTCGACAAGATGCGCATTGCCGCGCTCGAGGCAACTCTCAAGCTTTACCGCGATCCCGACCGGCTTGTGCAGCAGTTGCCGACGTTTCGATTGTTGTCGCTTCCCCAAGCTGAAGTTGAAAGTCGTGCCCGGCGAGTGCATCCCGAGGTACAGGCATCGGTCGGCACCTCGTTCTCGGTGGAGATCGTGACGTGTCAGAGCCAGATTGGCTCAGGAGCATTTCCGCTGGTGACCTTGCCGAGTGCAGGTCTCGCGATCCGTCCGCGCCAGGGCGCGGGCGGGGCGGCTCTTGAAACGCTTGGCGGCCCAATTCCGCAAGCTTGACGTTCCAGTCATTGGCCGGATCGAGGATCAGGCATTGATTCTCGATCTACGCTGTCTCGACGATGAGGATGTTTTTGTCGGAAACCTCTCTTCGCTCGATCTTTCGGAGAGGCACAGTGGGACAGATTGAGCCTTTTCCCGAGGAACCTGGCCCGCGCGCGGTCGCAGATCGAATGGTTGCCGCTCGCCACGCATTTGAATGCGGAGACTATCGGACGGCGCTTGAGATCTGGGGCCCGCTTGCGCATGCCGGCATATCCCAGGCTCAAGCCTATGTCGGAACATGCTTTGTGGAAGGCTGGGGCGTGGAGCAGGATTTCGCGCTGGCAGTCCGTTGGCTGACTGTGGCCGCAGATGCCGGAGATCCGGACGCGCAACGCAATCTGGCCTCACTTTATTTCAGAGGCGACGGCGTCAAAGAAGATTTCAGGCGTGCTGCGAACCTGTATCGCCGCGCTGCCGAGGCCGGGGATGGACCGGCACAGGACATGCTGAGCTGGATGCTGCTGGAAGGCGAAGTCGTCGTACATGACTATGCCGAGGCCCGAAAGTGGGCGCTGGGAGCTGCCGAGCAAAATGTTGCCTCGTCCATGACGCGTCTTGGAATGATCTATCACAATGCGCTTGGTGTTGAGCGTGATGCAACGTTGGCAGCTTATTGGTGGCGACGTGGCGCCGAGCGTGGCGATGCGGACGGTCAGGCGATGCTGGGAGCCGCTTATTACCTGGGGGCTGGTGTCGAGCGGGACCCGTGCCGAGCCCTGGTCTGGTTGTCGCGGGCTGAAGCCGGCGGCAGCAAGCTCGCGGAAAGGTTCCTGGCCGCGACACGTTCCATTCTCACGGAAACCGAGATTGCCGGGGCGGAGCAGGAGGCGAGAGTGCCGCTGGCGGAGCCATCGTCATGATCATCGGTACCTGCGGCCATATCGACCACGGCAAGACCGCTTTGGTAAGAGCGCTAACCGGCGTGGAAACAGATCGCCTGAAAGACGAGAAGGCGCGTGGGATTTCGATCGATCTCGGCTTCGCTTATTTGCCAGCCTCGGACGGATCGATTCTCGGATTCGTGGATGTTCCCGGCCACGAGAAGTTCGTGCACAACATGCTGGCCGGCGCGGCCGGAATTGATTTCGTAATCCTGGTCATAGCCGCCGATGATGGCATTAAGCCTCAGACGCTGGAACACCTCGCGATCATCGACCTCCTCGGTGTAACGAGGGGCGTCGTCGCGCTAACGAAAACCGACTTGGTGGCTCCACTGCGGTTGATCCAGATCTCAGCAGAAATCGCGCAGTTGGTCGGTCCGACACAGTTGGCGGGGGCTGAGATCATCCCCGTCTCGACGCTTACTGGACAAGGAATTCCTGAATTGCGCCAGCGCTTGTTTGCCGTCGCCCGCAGCATCGGAAGTCGTGCCGTATCGGGGCGCTTCCGTCTTGCCGTCGATCGGTCGTTCACGCTGGCCGGTGCGGGGACGATCGTGACCGGCACGGTCTTGTCGGGAGCCGTGTCGAATGGCGATCGCGTGATGATTTCTCCTACCGGCCTTACGGCTCGCGTGCGCTCGATCCATGCCCAGAATCATCCGTGCTCTTCCGGCGTAGCGGGTCAGCGCTGTGCGCTTAATCTGGCGGGCGATGGTATCAGCAAGGATGCCATCTGTCGGGGCAACACGATCCTCGATCCCGGTCTGCACGCCCCAACGAACCGAGTTGATGCAGATCTACGGCTGCTCGCCTCGGAAGCGAAACCTTTGGCCCAGTGGATGCCGGTCCGGCTGTATTGCGCGGCTGCGGCGGTTGGTGCGCGATTGGTGTTACTGGAGGACACCCCGCTTGCCCCAGGACGGAGCGGCCTGGTGCAGCTGGTATTGGATCGGCCCATCTCCGCGGCGGTCGGAGATCGCTTCGTCATTCGCGATACCACCGACCAGCGCACAGTGGGTGGTGGTACATTCCTCGACCTGCGCGCACCAACCCGCAAGCGCCGCACCCGGATCGGCTTGCTCAATTGCAGGCAAATCGCATCGATAATCCGGAGGCGGCGCTGCTCGCGCTGCTGGAAATTGCGCCACAATTTGTGGAGCTTTCGGCATTTGCGCGTGACCGCGCTCTCACCGAAACACAAATCCGGGAGCTTGTCGGACGGTTGGCGCTCGTCACCGCACAAGCCGCGGGCGGCATTTTCGCGATGTCTGCGCCAGTATGGCTGGAACTGAGGCGAACGCTGCTTGCGAAGCTAAGGGATTTCCACGCGACCAATCCCGATCTGCCAGGCATCGGTCTTGAACGGCTGAGGCTGCAGCTTGAACCGCGCCTGCCGGCGCCGGCTTTCCGTTCAGTTCTGCAAGGATTCGTCCGCAGCAATGAGATTGCCTTGGATGGCGCCTGGGTGCGTCTCGCCGGGCATGCGCTCCGTCTAACCGCCGATGAAGAGAGATTATGGGCCATGACGGCCCCGCTGCTTTCCGGTTCGGAGCGATTTCGTCCACCCCGCGTGCGCGATATCGCTGGATTATTGAGGGTTGGCGAAGCAGACGTGCGGCGGTTGCTAAAACTGCTCGGACGCATGGGAAAGGTCGATGAGATCGCGCTTGACCACTTTTTCCTGCGCGCGACGGTCGCGGAGATCGTTGGGATCATCGTCGATCTGAGCGAACTCAACCACTTGGGCAATTCGTCGCCGCTCAGCTTCGCGATCGGATCGACAGCGGTCGCAAGGTCGCGATTCAGATACTTGAATTTCTTGATCGCCATGGCGTGACGCTCCGGCGTGGCGACCTGCGGCGTATCAACAGGTATCGCCTCGACCTGTTTCGCAACTCAACGGAGAGTGAGTTCGGAAGTGCGCATAATTCAGGAGGAGAAGCGTCCCCGGTGGGGCGTCCGGACTTCAAATCCGGGAAGGGCCGCGAGCCGGTTCTTGGTGGGTTCGAACTCCCTCTCTCTTCCGCCACGATAGAAATGGAGAGCGCGATGGACGCGACGCTGTCTTTCCTTGACGTATTAAAACGCTCAGCTGAGCACAGTGCTTCAGCGGAGGATGAGTTTCGCCGTCATATCGTCGAACGGACCAAAGCCCTGGAACGCCAGCGCTCATTCGCCTTCCGAAGACTGAATTTGATGCATGCGGTCGCCGATGTGATGGCGCACGCCGAAAGTGAGGAGATCGCCGTCGCCGGCGCAGCGGTCGTTCTTCGCAGCAGACTGGGATGGGCGAGTGACAGCGAGGCCCGTACGGAGGTCGTATCCCGTTTTGCGCCGGTAGCTCAGGCGATGTTCGCCAGTCTCATACCGCCTGAGGACGTCAAGGAAGAGAGACCCGATGTAGTGGAGAAACTGGCTGAATTCGAAGCGTGGTACGAGCAAACGCACCCGCATTCATTCTGGTTCCTGTTCGAAAACCATATGCCGGAGACACCCGTTGTCGATTTCTGAAAAGAGTGCACCTCCCAATGATTTTGATCAGTGGATCGCTGCGGAATTCAGAAATGCCGGCGCATTCACGGCGCTTCGCCGTGCTGGTCGAGATTGCCGACAGCAAGGTCGCCCCTTTATGCTCGACCTATTTCAACGTGATCGGCGACGAGATCGACTGGGGGGAGATGACCGTCTTGTTTGCGGGGGCGGGGCATTCATGGGATGGCGTCGCGTTTTTCCCTCGGATTGCGGCGAACGGTGGCCCACTCGACAATCCGAATGCACGTTTGCAATTACATCGACTTGAAGAGCGTCTCGACGACGACCGTCTGGTTTTGAATGAAGGCCACTTCTTCGACAAATGGGGTCAGAGATTAAAGATAGAGGAGGTTGAAGGGTAATTTGCCCCAACGTCTGCTCATCATTCTCGTGAACTCCGATCCACGGAACGTGGAAGAACTCGGCGCGCCCTTTTATTACGCAGCGGTCGCGGCCGCCATGGATTACGAAGTCGATGTGCTATGCACCGCCACCGCCGGAAAGCTACTATTCGTGGGTGTCGCCGAAAGCTTGACCATCAAGCAAGGCGACCCCATGACGGTGTACGGCTGGATCAAGGAAGCGCACGGACAGGGCGCACGCTTCTGGGCATGTCCAGCCAATCTCGAATTGTTCGGCATGAGCGAGGCTGATCTGGTTCCCGAATGCAGTGGCGTCATGGGTGCCGCCGCGATGATCCAATCGGTGATGGATGGTGAATGCCGCGTTCTGACCTTCTAGCGAGGCCCTGGTGTGACAGCGAATCAAGCGCCCGACTTTCCGGAACATCTGCTCTACGATATCGAGAATCAGATTTGGTACGAGCGGCTCGCCGATGGGACGGTTCGTGTCGGGTTCACGACCTGGGCAGCAAATCTGATGGGCGAAATTCTTGTCTTTACTCCGAAACGCCTCGGCTTCGATTTTGAGAAGGATAGATCGTTCGCGGTCGTGGAGGGCGGCAAATGGGTTGGCTCGGCGCGTGCCGCGTTCGACGGCGTCGTTGTGAGCCACAACGAATTGCTGGCGCGGAAGCCGGAATATCTCAATCACGATCCCTATGGCGAAGGCTGGATGCTTGTCGTGCGTCCGAAGCACGACCATTGGCATGACAAGCTCGTTGACGGAAGAGCGATACGGCCGGCGTTTGATGCTTGGATTGCAACGGGTTCGTACAAGGATCGAAGCGGCTAAATCCTCTTATTTCCATTTGATGGCTACGTTGTGAGTCACCCTGCTGCCAGGCGGTCCGGCCGATACTACCCACCTTTCGCCGGCGACGGGTTCGGCGCCGGCTCTTCACTTCGGGGGCAATTGCGTGCCGTTCGTCGATAAAAGGTAGCTCGGCGGGCCCCGTTTCGGTAGAAACGCCGACGAGAGCGAAGGCACGAGCGTGGCTTCGATGTGAAACGAGAGCTTGCATGAAACCGCATGTCATCTGTCTAATGGCCTCCAGCGTCGACGGTCGGACGCTCCCACAGCCGCTGGCGGCCCAAGGGATCCGCGGGGAATCTCTTCGAGCGCGTGCACGACGAACTCGCCGGCGACGCCTGGCTGGTCGGCCGCGTCACGGGTCAGGAGTTCGCTAAGGGCAAGCCGTATCCCCCGTCGACGAAGGAGACCTTTCCGCGCGAGCCCTGGTTCGCGCGACGCGACGCGAAGGCCTATGGCGTTGTGCTGGACGCCCACGGCAAGATTGGCTGGGGCCGTTCGGACATCGGGGGCGATCCGATCGTGGTCGTGCTTTCCGAGAAGGTCTCCGATGCGCACTTGGCGGGCCTGCGCGGCGAAGGCGTCTCCTACATCTTCGCCGGAAAGCTCGGATCTCGACCTCGCCCTCGCTCTGGACATCCTCAATCGCGAACTCGGCGTGAAGCGTCTGCTGCTGGAAGGAGGAGGCGGAGCCAACGGAGCCTTTCTGCGCGCCGGGCTTGTCGACGAACTCCATCTGATCCTGTGTCCGGCCGTGGACGGCGCGAAGGGTGCACCGAGCGTATTCGACTCCGCGGATGCGGAGGCCGACTGCCGGGCACCCGTCGTGTCGATGACGCTGGAGAGCAGCCAGGCCCTGGAAGGCGGCGCGATGCTGCTGCGGTACCGGATCCAGAACGCGTCGCCTGACGGCTGGTCGGTCCGATAAAGTCCAGCATGTCACAACCAACTCCACACCACATCGTCGTCATCGGCGCGGGCGCCGCTGGTCTGATGGCAGCACGCGAACTCGCACGTGCGGGCAGGCGGGTGACGCTCTTGGAAGCGCGGGATCGGTGCGGCGGGCGCATTTATCCACTTCCGGCCGGCGACTTCGGATACGCCGCGGAAGGCGGAGCCGAATTCGTCCATGGCGAGGCTCCGGTCACGCACGGCCTGTTGCGCGAGGCGGGGCTTTGGCTGTTGCCGATCCAGGGCACGCCACGGACAATGGAGGACGGGAAGTTCTTGCGAAGGGATGTTCAGGCTCCTCATCAGGCCGAGCTCCAAAGGGCCTTGCAGGACCTCACGGAGGATCTGACCGTCGCCGAATTCCTGCGACGGCATTTCGCCGGTCCCCGATACGGTGCGCTGCGGCGTTCCATCGAGCGGATGGTCGAAGGCTACGACGCGGCGGATCCGGAGCGGGCCAGCACCCATGGCGCTTCGCGACGAATGGATGGTTGGCGGACATCATACGCAAGGGCGCATCATCGGTGGCTACGGCGCGCTCGTCGAATTTCTCACGGCGGAGTGCCGCCACCACGGCGTTGCGATCCGGCTTGGTGCGGCCGTCTCCGCCATCGAAGACGATCCGATGGGAGCGCCTTGGTCCGCTGCGCGAACGGCGACCTCACGACGTGCGATGCCGTCATCCTCACCGTACCACTTCCTCTCCTCAACAAGATCGTGCTTCCGGCGGCGGAACGCGAGAGAGCGGCGGCGGCTGCCCACATCGGCTTCGGCAACGTCATCAAGATCCTGCTGCGGTTCGAGACCGCCTGGTGGCTCGACCAGCGAAAGGATCTCGTCGATCTGACGTTCGTGTCGTCGGATGCGAGGATTCCGGTCTGGTGGACGCAGCATCCCACCGATCTCCCCGTGCTCACGGGCTGGTTCGCGGGTCCGAAGACGGAATCGATGGCCAACCTCGGCGAGCATGAACTGGTGGAAGCTAGGGCTGGCCTCGACTCGCGGAAATCTTCGGTCTGTCGATCCAACAGCAATTGATCCGCAAGATCTGGTCGCAGCGCGGGCGATCAACTGGGCCCATGATCCTTTCGCGGCGGCGCCTATTCGTATGCGACGCCCGAAACGCGAGACGCGCAGGCCGTGCTTTCAAGCTTTGATGGTGGCACGATCGTTCTTTTCCGGCGAAGCACTCTACCGAGGGCGGGACATGGGGACGGTCGAGGCGGCGCTGGCAAGCGGCCTGGAGACGGCGCGTACCCTTCGCGGATAGCATCCGTCGTATCATAGAGACGGAGTGTTGCAGCCTTGCTCTGCCGGCAGTTCCTCGGCATTGGGGTCGCCCGGTGCCGTCGCCCAAGCCAGTTCGACGAGCGTCACGATCCGCCGACCAGCACCGTCAAGCTGGCAAACGATGAGGCCCTGCTCCTCGATGTAGGTCAGCAGACGCCGTGCCCGGCGTAACGAGTGTGAGCCATAGGCGCGGGCAATGGCTGCATCGCTGGGGCAGGGCCAACCCTCTTTCGCTGCGCGGGCGATCATCATGAAGACACCCTGCATATCCTCGGGCAGAATGGAGGCGCGGACCGAGACATCCTGCCATGCGTCATCCTCTGCCATGTCGGAGCCGAGCCCGGCGCGGGCGCGCGTCAGCATGCGACGGAAGTCACCCAGGTCCGGCACAGTCGAACCGAGGCCCTCTATTCGGCAGCGGACCACGAACTCCTGATAGAGGACGCCGATGGCACGGAATCCCGCGTCGGGTTCGGCCATGACGGCGCGCAGAATACGGTCCACTCGCTCCCGCCGCTCCGCCAGTTCCTCGGCGCTAAGCGGCTGCTCCGCCGCTTCGGGACGGATCTCCAGCGCCGCGGACTTCGCCGCCATGAGCTGACCGAGGAGATCCGGCGACGAACGGCGCTGGGGCCGGATATTCTCGGGCGGCGGGGCTGCCAGGATAATGGCGCGTGCGTCCTCCAGTGTCGCTTCCGGCAGCGGCATAAGTCGCGGGGTCGCATTGCGCGGCTGGGTATCTGTTGGACCGATGCGCAGCCCCAGGGGCCGGCGGGAGAGGGCAGGGCCTAGCGCCATGAATTGCCCGCGCTCCAGATCCCGGAAGGCCTCTGCCTGTCGCCGCTCCATGCCCAGAAGGTCGGCGGCGCGCGCCATGTCGATATCCAGGAAGGTTCGGCCCATCAGGAAATTGGAAGCTTCGGCCGCGACATTCTTGGCGAGCTTCGCCAGTCGCTGGGTTGCGACTACCCCCGCAAGCCCGCGTTTGCGGCCACGGCACATCAGGTTCGTCATGGCGCCGAGAGAGAGTTTGCGCGCCTCGTCCGAAACCTCCCCGGCGACTGCCGGCGCAAAGAGCTGCGCCTCGTCGACCACCACCAGCATCGGGTACCAGTGGTCGCGGGCGACCTCGAAAAGCCCGCCGAGGAAGGCAGCGGCGCGCCGCATCTGGTTCTCGGCGTCGAGCCCCTCGAGATTGAGCACCGTGGAGACGCGATGGATGCGTGCTCGCTCACCGGCGACCTGCAGTCCGCGCTCGGTATGGTCCTCGGCTTCGATCACGAGGTGGCCGAAACGATCGGCCAGCGTGACGAAGTCGCCTTCGGGGTCGATGATGGTCTGCTGTACCCAGGGGGCACTTTGTTCAAGTAGCCGGCGCAGTAGATGGGATTTGCCGGAGCCCGAATTGCCCTGCACCAACAGGCGGGTCGCCAGCAGTTCCTCGAGGTCCAGAGCCGCCGGTGCGCCGCCTGCCGTCGTGTTTCCCATCTCGATCGCAACGGTCATGTCTCGACTCAAAGTCTCCCTGCGGAGAGGGGCTTACCAACCTGATCACAGCCCGTCGAGCGCGGACGTCGATCGTGTGCGACGTTGCCGGGATAGTAATTTCGCAATGATCTGTCTGTACATCTCCGCAATGTTGTGCAGGCGATGTGCGACAACGTTGATCCCGGTTCGGCGTCGCAGGCTGTCATAGAGCAGTCCCGCATAATCTCTGCGCGAACTTCGCCTGCGAGGCGACATAGCGGTCGCTCGATAGTGTCCGAGTGCGCGGCCTGCCTAACCGCGTTCGGTCCGGCGATGATGTTCGACCCTCTTCCGATTCCGCTCGGAAGCTCCTCATAAAATTGCAGCCGGCGCCCCCAGTCCGGATCCATCGTCGCCGGGTGAGCGAGGCCTCCGCAGGTAGATCGTCCGCCCTACCCTGCAATGTATGGTTTTTTGTCTGACAAAAACATATGTGTTCCATACACTGCACTGCACAATTTTCCGCATAACAGACGTGCATTCAACGCTCTCCTCGTCCATGGCATTTTGTCATATGGCGACATGTATGGCTTATGAGCATACATAAGGTCTGATATGTCTTTATTCCTAGATCGCTTGTCCGGCCATAAGCGTCCGCCGGGTCCTCTGCCTGCCGGACAGGCAAATGAAAGGGTCGGGGCATGTTGAGGCTACCAACGATCACGAGGTTGGGGGCGAAGCACGGCGCTTCGGATGCCTCCGGCCTTATCGCGCGGCTGTTCGGGGTCGGCCTGCTTCCGGAAGGTTGCGCGACCCGGGTGGCGGTCAAGCGTGGCCGTGAGTTCCTGCCGTCGCTATTCCCAGGCTAATGCATCGAGCACCCGATGATCGGAAAACTGTCGCGTGGTGTGTTGAGCGCGGGGCTGATGCTCGCGCTTTGTGGCTGCAGCAAACTCGAGCTGCTGAACCCCAAAGGGGATATTGGCGCTCAGGAACGGACGCTGATCCTTCTGGCGCTCGGCGTGATGCTGCTGGTCGTCATCCCCGTTATCGTGTTGACGTTGGTATTTCGCCTGGCGCTATCGCGCGTCGAACACCAAGGCGACCTACGCGCCGAACTGGGCGCATTCGACCGCCATCGAGGTCGTCGTCTGGTCGATCCCCTGCGTCATCGTGGCGTTCCTGGCCGTCCTGATCTGGGGAAGCACCCACTCGCTCGATCCCTACAAGCCGCTGCAGTCTGATGTGGCGCCGGTCCAGGTCGAAGTCGTCGCCCTCAATTGGAAGTGGCTGTTCATCTACCCCGAATACGGCGTCGCTTCGGTCAATCAGGCTGGTGATCCCCGTCAATACGCCGATCGACTTCAAGCTGACCGTCGGAGTCGCTGATGAACTCCTTCTTCATTCCGCAGCTCGGCAGTCAGATCTACGCCATGGCCGGGGATGCAGACCCAGCTGCATCTGATCGCCGACAACCCGGGCACCTATGACGGCCTCTCTTCGGCCTTCAGCGGCCCCGGCTTCTCGGACATGCATTTCGACACCGTCGCGACCAGTCAGCGAGGAATTCGACGGCTGGGTGGAGAAGGCGAAGTCAACTCCGCGCAGTCTGGACGATGTCTACCTACAGGTCGCTCGAGCAGCCGAGCATCAAGAACCCCGCGGCCGTCTACGCGAATGTCGCGCCCGGCCTGTTCGAGCGTGTCGTCGATCAATTCATGCCCGCGCCTTGCCGTCGACACGGCCTTCAATGGGTCGGCAGCGATCTGCACTGCGCAGATGGCTTGATGCCGCGGAGTAAGAACTGATGCTCGGAAAGCTAACCCTCAACGCCATTCCCTTCGACGAACCCATCATCATGGGCACGCTCGTCGTTGTCATGATCGGGGGCGCCGTCATCCTTGGCCTGATCACGTATTACCGGCAGTGGGCCTATCTCTGGGACGAGTGGATCACGTCGCGTCGATCACAAGAAGATCGGCGTGATGTACTTCGTGCCTGGGCCTCGTCATGCTGCTGCGCGGCTTCGCGGATGCGATCATGATGCGCGCCCAGCAGGCGATCGCGAATAACGACGCCGCCGGCTTTCTGCCGCCGCATCACTACGACCAGATCTTCACCGCCCATGGCGTGATCATGATCTTCTTCGTGGCGACGCCGTTCATCCTCGGGCTGATGAACGTGGTCGTGCCGCTGCAGATCGGCGCGCGCGACGTCGCCTATCCGTTCGTCAATTCGCTCGGCTTCTGGCTGTCGGCGGTCGGTGCGGCGCTCGTCATGCTGTCGATGTTCGTCGGCGACTTCGCCGCTACCGGCTGGGTCGCCTATCCGCCGCTGTCGGAGCTCGGTTACAGTCCCACCGTCGGCGTCGACTATTACATCATGGTCGCTGCAGGTATCCGGGCTTGGGACGACGCTCTCCGGGATCAACTTCATCGTCACCATCCTGCGCATGCGTGCGCCGGGCATGACGCTCATGAAGATGCCGGTGTTCGTGTGGACCGCGCTCATCACCAATATCCTGATCGTCGCGGTCTTTCCGGTCCTGACCGCCACGCTGGCGCTGCTCACCGTCGACCGCTACTTCGACATGCATTTCTTCACCAACGAGCTTGGTGGGAATGCGATGATGTACATCAACCTGATCTGGGTCTGGGGTCACCCGGAAGTCTACATCCTGATTCTGCCGTGTTTCGGCGCGTTCTCCGAGATCATCGCGACCTTCTCGGGCAAGCCGCTGTTCGGCTACAAGTCGATGGTCTATGCGACGTCGTCGATCGGCGTTCTGTCGTTCTTCGTCTGGCTGCACCACTTCTTCACCATGGGATCGGGCGCCAACGTCAATGCCTTCTTCGGCATCATGACGACGATCATCTCCATCCCGACCGGCGTGAAGCTGTTCAACTGGCTCTTCACCATGTTCCGGGGCCGCATCCGCTTTCATTCCGCGACGCTGTGGACGATCGGCTTCATGGTGACGTTCGCCGTCGGCGGCATGACCGGCGTGTCTGCTGGCGGTGCCCGGGCGCGGACTTCGTGCTGCACAACAGCCTGTTCCTGGTCGCGCACTTCCACAACGTCATCATCGGCGGCGTGGTCTTTGGCTGCCTTGCCGGCATGACGCTTCTGGTTTCCCAAGGTCTTCGGCTTCACGCTCAACGAATTCTGGGGCAAGGTGTCCTTCTGGTGCTGGCTGATCGGCTACTGGCTCGCCTTCACGCCGCTGTACATCCTCGGCTTCAAGGGCATGACCCGGCGGATGAACCACTATGACGTTCCGGGCTGGCAGCCCTATCTCGTCGTGGCGCTGATCGGCGCGGTCATCATCGGCGCGGGCATCCTCGCGCTGATCGTCCAGCTCGCGGTCAGCATCCGCGACCGCAAGGAGAACCGCGACGTCACCGGCGATCCCTGGGATGCGCGCAGCCTCGAATGGGCGCACCGCCTCGCCGGCGCCCTTCTACAACTTCGCCCACGTTCCGCACATCACCTCGCTGGAGCAGCATTGGGAAGACAAGGAGACCGGCCGTGCCGGCGTGCCGCGCGCGTCTTCCTATGAAGACATCCACATGCCGAAAAACACGGCGGCGGGCTTCGTGATCGCGGCCTTCGGCTTCGTCCTGTGCTTCGCCCTCGTCTGGCACATGTGGGCGGTCGCCATCGCCGGCTTTGTCGGCATGGTCGCGACCTTCATCGCCCGCACCTACGACAGGGATGTCGACTACTACGTGCCGGCCGCCGAAGTCGCGCGCATCGAAAACGGAACGCTACGCGCTGCTAGCAAAGGCTGCCTGAACCATGAATATGGTTATCACTCATACCGCTCGCGGTCAGCGATCAGCACGAGCACGCCCACGCCCATGCTCACGACGACGGATCGCAGAGCCGTCTTCGGGTTTCTGGATCTACCTGATGAGCGACTGCCTGATCTTCTCGGTCCTGTTCGCCACGTTCGGCGTGCTTGCGGACAGCACGGCGGGCGGCCCGAGCGGACGCGAGCTGTTCGATCTGCCTTACGTCGCCGCCGAAACCGTACTGCTGCTCGTCAGCAGCTTCACCTTCGGCGTGGCGGCGCTCGGTGTGCAGGCCGACAGACCCAAGCAAGGTTATGACGTGGCTCGCCGTCACCTTCCTGTTTGGCGCCGCCTTCATCGCCATGGAAGTGTACGAGTTCGCTCACCTGATCGGCGAGGGCGCCGGCCCGAGCCGCAGCGCCTTCCTGTCGGCCTACTTCACGCTGGTCGGAACGCACGGACTGCACGTGACGGCAGGGCTTGCTCTGGCTCGCGGTCATGATGCACCAGACCTTGCGCTTTGGCCTTGACGGCATCGTCACGACGGCGGCTCGCCTGCCTCAGCCTGTTCTGGCACTTTCTCGATCTGATCTGGATCTGCGTCTTCACCTTCGTCTATCTGCGGGGAGTGCTGTGATGTCGACCTCGCATTCCCCCATTGAAGCCAAGCACGATGCGTCGCACGGCAGCCTGACGTCGTATATCATCGGCTTCGTCCTGCTCGCTCGTTCTCACGGCGTTTTCGTTCGGGGCCGTCATGAGCGGGGTGGTCCCGCATCCATGATGCTCCCGACCATCACCGTGCTGGCCGTCGTTCAGCTGCTGGTGCAGCTTGTTTTCTTTCTGCATCTCGGTACCGCGCCGGAGCAGCGCAGCAACACGGTGATCTTCGTCCTCACGCTGCTTGCTCATCGCGACGATCGTGGCCGGCTCGCTGTGGGTCATGCACAACGCCAACGTCAACATGATGCCGACGCAGATGACGCCGGAGCGCGCGCGGGCGAAGGACTGACAGGCGCGTATCTCTGGCGCAATGAAAGGCGGGGCCGGTTGATACGGCCGCGCCCGGACACCACTGCATATGCAGTGTCAGTGAAGCATCTCGGCGGCTGAAAGCGCGTGTTGCCTAAGCGACGTTCGGCGGGCCTGAAGTCCCTATGGAGCCGTAGCAACTCACCTATGACGGGAATTCCCTTCCCACCCAGAGCCATACATGATATTTTTGTATGTAAATAAAACATACAATATGGGGAGTGTAATGTGGCAACCGCGGCTCACCGAAAACGCCCGTATGAAATATCTCGGGATCGTCGAGGCGCTTGAGGCCGATGTCAGGTCTGGGCGCGTCGCGCACGGCGAGAGGTTGCCGGCGCAACGCGCCATCGCAGAAGCGCTGAGCGTTGATCTGACCACGGTCACGCGGGCTTTCAACGAAGCCCGTCGCCGGGGTCTCGTCGAAGCCCAGGCCGGTCGTGGCAGTTTCATCAGCGAAAAGCACGATGCGGACGGAAACTTCGAGCCGAGTGAGCCGCTGATCGATCTCAGCATGAACATTCCGCCGCAACCGGCCGCTGCGGATCTGCGCAAGGCGTTTTCGCAGGGCATCTCCGATCTATTGGGTGGCGCGCGGGGGCTACTGAGCCTTCACTATCAGGAAAGCACCGGCGCTGCGCCAGATCGCCATGCTGCGGCGGCTTGGCTTGGCCGGAGGATCGAGGGCGTATCGGCCAATCGCATCCTGCTAACGAGCGGAGCGCAGGCCGCGCTCTACGCGGTCTGCGAATTGCTTCTCCACCGGGGCGACGTCATCGCTGCCGGGGCCATGACCTATCCCGGTCTCAAGGCGGTAGCGGTGCAGAAGGGTTTCGCGCTCGAGGCGCTCGCCATGGATGAGCACGGCATCCTTCCGGATGCGTTCGAGAAGGTCTGTCGCGTGAAGGCGCCGAAGGCCCTCTATGTCGTTCCATCGATCGACAACCCGACCACCGCGACGCTATCGGAAGATCGGCGACGCGCGCTAACGGTCCTCGCACGCAAGCACGGCGTCGCCATCATCGAGGACGACCCTTACGCGCCGTTGCGCCCGGAGCGTCTGACTTCTCTGGCGGAGCTGGCCCCGGAGATCACCTGGCACATCGCGACACTCTCCAAATGCGCCACGCCGGCGCTCCGGGTCGCCTATGTGGTCGCTCCCAGCGCCAACCAGGCACTTCGACTCGCCGGGGTGCTCAGGGCGACCGTTTTGATGGCGCCGCCCCTGATGTCGGCGCTTGCGAGCCGGTGGATCGCCGACGGCGTGCTGGACAGGATCACGAACGCGATTCGCACCGAAAATGTCGAGCGGCAGGCTATTGCCGCTTCGATCCTTGCGGGCAAGACCTTCGCCGCGGACCCTCACGGCCATCATTTATGGCTTTGGCTGCCGGATCATTGGCGAGCTGCGGATTTTGCCGAACATGCCGACCGGGCGGGCATCTCGATCGTACCGAGCTCGACATTTGCTGTCTCGACGCGTCCCCTGGAAGCCGTTCGAATCTCGCTCGGCGTCGCCCCCGACCGTGGGGCGCTGGAAGATGGCCTCACCCTTCTTGCCAGTCTGATCGCTCAACCCTCGGTCTCCACACGAGCCGTCGTCTAGTGCCACCCGAAGGATTGCGTCCGTGTCGTAGCCATAAGTGTGTCGGATGGTGTCCCGCGGCCGCTCGCTTGATAACTTAAGACTTCGCGACGCGTTCGCGCGCCGCCTTGAAGCCGGATACGAAGCGCGCCAACGTGTCCGACGTCACCCCGCGCGGCAGCATAACTTCGATAAGAGAAAATTGCCCGCGACGCGCGACGGCACGATCGAGCGCAGCGGCGAGCTCCCGCCGCGTCGTTATTCGCTCGCCGGCGCCACCGAGCGAATGCGCGATGTCGGCGAAATGCCAGTCGTCAAGGTTGTTGAACTGCGATTCGGGCTGAAACACGCGCAGCATTTCCCAGCTGCAATTGTTGAAAAGCACGACGATCGGATCGAGACCGTAGCGGCGACAATTGCCCAGTTCCCATCCAGTCATCTGGAACGCACCGTCGCCCACCAGCACCAGCGGGCGAAGGCCGGTCGCCGCGACGCCGATGCCGGCCGGCACTCCGAAGCCCATTCCGGCATAGTAACCGGGCGCCGCCAGTGCGGTGTTGTCGATCTCCATTGCCGTGAACAGGCAATCACCGATATCGGCAGTCATCGGCATCTTGCCGTGGCGGTCGAACAGGTCGTTGATCCCGGCAGCTATATCCGACGGCGTAATTGGCCGATCGTCGGCGGGGAGCCCGCGCGGGTAGACAATCCCTTGCGCTGCATTGGTTCGCCGTGGCGCTCGGTGCTTGGCGCCGGCATTGAGGCCGGCGATCAGATCGGCCAGCGGCACATCACGGTAGATGTGATGGCCTACCTGTACCTCGCGGCCAGCCGCCAAAATGGTGCGACGTGGGTCTGGCGCACGGTTCGAGAGCGCAAAATTAGTGTCGGACAGGATGACGCCGAACAAAAGAACGAGGTCCGCTTCCTCGACCAACTGAGTCACCGCCGGATCGCCGGCCGCACCGAGGTAGGTTCCAACGAAGACGTCGCCTGCCGCTTCCAGCAGACCCCGTCCCATGAAGGTCGTAACCACCGGCAAGCCAAGCTTGCGCGCCAGCGCCGCGACTTGCTCCTCGATCCCGTAGCGACGAATTTCCACATCGACCATGAGGACCGGCGATGAGGCGTTAGCGATGCGAGCAAGGACTTCCTCCGCGCATTCGGCAAGTGCTTCCGGGTCGGCAGTGCGTTGAGGGAGCCGCGGCACCGGCTCGACCCGTGCGTCCACCATGTCGCGTGGAAACTCGATATAGACCGGCAATGACCGTTCGAGCGCGTTGCGCAAGACCCGGGCGATTTCGGCGGGCGCTCTTGCCGCGTCCGTGAGCACGGCTTGATCGCAAGTGATTTCCTTGAACACGGCAAGCTGGGTATCGACCGTGCGCGCCTGGTGATGCAGGAGGTATCCGCTCGTACGCTCGCGAGCGCCTGGGGCGCCCGCAATCACCACAACCGGCGAGCGTTCCGCATAGGCGCCGGCGACCGAGTTCACCAGATTGAAGGCTCCGGCTCCGTAGGTAACCACCGCGACGCCGATGCCACCGTGGTAACGCGCTGCCGCGTCAGCCGCAAAGCCTACCGCCGGTTCGTGGCTCAGCGTGAAATGAGGCAGTATGTCGCTTTCTTCGATGGTCTTGAAGAAAGGCAGCACGAAATCGCCCGGGATGCCGAAAATCTCCCTGGCGCCGTGATTCTTGAGGCCTTCAAGCAGAGCGTTTGCGAGTGTGGGCATACGTGATCCCGGATTTTCCGTGGATGACATCCTGACCGAAACGAATCAGCGGGACAACCTGTTCCTGATCGACTGCTTCTGACGCTGAACCGACGTGCTAAGCTCGCCGAGTAATCTCTGCTCCCGGGGACACACAGACGAAGCGCCCGACGTCCTGGGCAAGAGCCGTTGACAGCTATCGTCCTTTCACCATAAGTGACCGCGACGGTTCCCTTCGGGGATCAAAAGGGAATGCGGTGAGGAAAGCTCTTTAAACGAGCCTCCAATTCCGCGGCTGCCCCCGCAACTGTAAGCGGCGAGCCTTTCGCCACACGCCACTGGGCCTCGCGGCCTGGGAAGGCGGCGAAAGGCACCGACCCGCGAGCCAGGAGACCTGCCGTTAGTCGTGGTCACACGCGAGCACATTGGGCGGGGTGTCCTGGTGGTAGCCGAACTTTCGTCCTTTAGTCGGGCGGCGGGGAAACTTCGTTCGCGGTGACGTGCCACGTTAACCGCGAGTCCATTTCCGTGATCTCCATCGCCATCTCGCGTCCCGCCGCGGGACGATGCTATGCTCTGTTCGCTCTATCGCTCCTGTGTTTGCCGACCGGTGGCCGGGCGCAACAAGCGCCGACGCCAAGTCGCGAACTCGATCCCGTTGTCGTCAACCGTCCGCCACCGAAGCCCGCCGCAGCCGCCGGGCCGACGACCGGCGAGCCGCCGCTTCAGCGGTCGCCGCGGAGCGGGGCGAACCCCGCCGCGCCGGCCGCCGCGCCTCATCGACAGGCCCCAGTCAGCCACACCCACGTTCAATCTGAACACTCCCAGCATCGACCGGCAGCCGGCTTGGTCTGACGCCGCTGCAGACGCCGGCGAGCGTCGAGGTGATCACGGCCGAAACCATCGCCGAGCGCGGCCAGCACAACATCATCGACGCCGTAACGCAAAACGCCACCGGCTTCACCGCGAGCCCCGCGCCGGGCAATGGCGGCGTCTCGTTCAACACCCGCGGCTTCACCGGCACTCGACTCGTCATGACGTTGTACGACGGCACCCGGCTCTATATCGGCTCCGGGACGGTGACGTTTCCTTTCGACACCTGGTCGACGGAGCGGATCGAAGTCCTGCGCGGCCCGGCGTCGGTGATGTATGGTGCGGGCGCGGTCGGCGGCGCCATCAACGTGGTCACGAAGCTGCCGCTGTGGGTCCCGCGCAACCAGGCCGAGATCTCGCTGGACAGCAACATGACGCGAGCGACTTGCGGTGGACAGCGGCGGCCCGGTCAGCAAGGACGTCGCCTATCGGATCACCGCCTTCGGCAACATGTCCGACGGCTGGGTCGATCGCGACAACACGTCCAATGTCGCACTGCAGCCGTGGTCCAGATCAAACAGAACGAAGACGTCACCTGGACGCTGTCCACGGACTATGGCGACCGCAGCCCGTCGCGCTACTTCGGCACGCCGCTGATCAACGGCAAGCTCGACGAAGCCCTGCGCTTCAAGAATTATAACGTCAGCGACAGCCACATCCGCTACCAGGATAGCTGGAATCAGGCTGAAGACCGAATGGCAAGTCGCCGACGGCATCACCCTCCAGAACACCTCTACTACCTGAACACCAAGCGACACTGGAATGACGTCGAAAACTACGCCTACAATCCCGCCACCGGCCTGATCAACCGCAGTTCCTACATCGAGATCTTTCACGACCAGCAGCAGATCGGCGACCGCATGGACGCGACCTTCCGCGGCCATGTGTTCGGCATGGTCAACGAGTTCGTCGCCGGCTTCGACGTCAACCGCATCAACTTCACCTCTACCAACAACTCGCCATTTGGCGGCACGTCGTCGGTCAATCCGTACGTTCGATCCGGGCTACTTCATCAGCCCGAACGCGACGGTGCCGGCGTTCAGTTCCGTGACCAACCAATACGCGCTGTTCGCCGAGAACCGGCTGTCGGTGACCGACCAATGTCCCTGATTGCCGGCGTCCGCCAGGATGAACCGACCGTCACGCACCGACCAACCTGTCACGGCCGCCAACAGTTTTGAAAAGATCCTTCTCCGCGACGACGTGGCGCGTCGGTGCGGTCTACAACCCGGTCAAGGACCTCGCGGTCTACGGCCAGTATTCGATCGCCGTCGATCCGGTCAGCGACCTGATCTCGCTGTCCTTCCGCCAACAAGAACTTCGTACTTTCCACCGGCAAGCAGATCGAGATCGGCGTCAAGCAATCGTTCTGGGACGGCCGAGGCGAATGGACGCTGGCCGGCTATCAGATCGTCAAGAACAATCTGCTCGCGCGCGATCCGATCATTCCGACGCTGACCGACCAGATCGGCCAGCAATCGTCGCGCGGCATCGAGGCCTCGGTCGGATTCGTGCTCGATCATGGCTGGCGAATCGATGCCAATACCGCCTGGCTGCGCGCCAAGTATGACGACTTCGTCCAATCGGTCGAATGGTGTCGCCGTCAACTATGCCGGCAACGTGCCGATCAACGTACCGCAGAACGTCTCCAATATCTGGCTGACCTGGGCCTTTGCGCCGCAATGGTCGGCCGATGCGGGCGTACAGATCGTCGGCAAGGACTGTCCGGACAATGCCAACACGATGACCCGCCCGGCCTACAACGTCGTCAATGCCGGCGTGCAGTGGAAGCCCGACGCGCAACACGACCTTGTCGTTCCGCGTCTACAATCTGTTCGACGAGATCTACACGACGTCGGGCGGCACCACGCAGTGGATGCTCGGGATGCCGCGCACCGCGCAGCTCGCGGTCAACGTGAAGTTCTAACCGTGGCGCGCGCCCTGAAACGCACACTGCGGCGGTGGCTGTATATCGGCCACCGCTGGGTCGGCATCGTCACCTGCCTGTTTTTCGCCATGTGGTTCGTCTCCGGCGTGGTGATGATGTATGTCGCCTTTCCCGGTCTTTCCGACAAGGAGAGGCTGGCAGCGCTGCCCGATATCCCGTGGGAGAAGGTGGAGTTGGCTCCGGACCGGATCATGAGCAGCCGGCGCCACGCGCTATCCGCGCGACCTCCGGCTTTCCATGCTGGCCGACGAGCCGGTGTATCGGATAACCGCCTGGGACGGCAAACGGCAGGCGATCTCTGCAGCCGATGGCCGCGTCATCAGCGCATCCCACCGAACAGCAGGCGCTCGCGGTCGCGCGAGCATCATCCCGCGATGCCGGTCCCGCAATTGGACGGAACGATCGATCGCGATCAATGGAGCGTGACGGCCCGCTACGATCCGCTGCGACCGCTTTACCTTATTGCGCTCGGCGACAATGCGGATACCAAGCTCTACATCTCCTCCCGCTCCGGCGAGATCGCGCTCGACACCAACCGTACCGAACGCGTCTGGAACTGGCTCGGCTCGATCCCGCACTGGATCTATCCGACGGTGCTGCGCAAGGACGGCCCGCTGTGGCGGCTGGTGGTGCTTTGGATTTCCGGCATCTGCCTGATCGTCGGCGTCACCGGCATCTGGATCGGCATCCTGCGCGTGCGGCTGAAGCCGCGCTACTCCGGCAATGGCATCACGCCCTATCGTGGCTGGATGGCATGGCACCACGTTACCGGCCTGATCGCCGGTATCTTCGTGCTGACCTGGATGTTCTCCGGCTGGCTTTCGCTCAATCCCGGTGAATATTTCGCGAGCCGCAACACGACCAGCGAGGTGCTGCAACGCTATGCCGGTCATGATGCGCCGACATCACCGCGCGGTTTTTGTCGACGCCGCAAGCCGCCGCGGTCGAAGCGCGCTTTGTCTGGCTCGATGGCAGCCGCGATGATGCTTGCAGATCGCAATGGCGTGCAGACGTCCGCCGATCCGACAACGGGCACGAGATGCCGATACCGACGCGCGAATTTCGCTGCTGCGCGGCGCGCTGCTGCCGCAGGCCAGATCACAACAACTGCGACTCCGTGAGTACGACTCTTACTGGTACGCACATCATCACGACCGCGAATTTCCCGTGCTGCGCGCCGGCTTTGATGATGATGCGAAGGACTGGTTCCATATCGACCCGCGCACCGGCGATATCGTGGGCCACGCCGACAACAGTCGCCGCTCATATCGCTGGCTGTTCAATGCATTGCACAGTCTCGATTTCCCGTTGCTGCTGGCCTATCGTCCCGCGTGGGACGTAGCGGTGTGGCTGCTATCGTTGCTGGGACTGATCATTTCGGTGAGTGGCGTGGTCATCGGATGGCGACGATTGTCGCGATAGTCTGTGGCCCTGGCGGCCATTCTACATTCTCGCACGAAACGAGACCGCAAAGGCGTGTCTGGGATTATCAACGTCATTGCGAGGAGCCCTTGCGACGAAGCAATCCAGTCCTTGCTTGTGGCCCTGGATTGCTTCGCTGGCGCTCGCAATGACGGTTTTAACATCCGTAACCCGCATGATCGAAACGACATGCGGCACCGCATTCAGCAAGCGACAAACGCGTTTCAGCTATTCCGGCGCGGCGCCGACTGGTGGACCGCCGGGCGGCCGATGCAGAAACGTGATCGTTGCAAACGCGCCGAGCCAGGAGCCGACCGCCGCGAACACGACATAGACCCAGTTTTCGGTATAGCTGATCACGGCGTAGGAGGAGAGCAGGTACCATATGCTGCTCCAGGTTGCCGCGGGCACGCGCTTGCGCGTGACCACGGCCGAGGTGAACATGACGTAGACCGCGTCGGTTGCGGCCGTCGCGAGCAGGACGGCCCCGGCAGTCAACGGATCGATGGCAGCCATTGCAACTCCTCCCGTGCTAAGGCAGAGCTTTGGACGTTAGAGCATGATCCCGAAAAGAGGGTACCGGTTTTCCGGAAAAATCATGCGTGACAGAAGGGTAGGATCATGCAGAGCCCCAGCGAAATTCTAACCGATATCTGGACCGCCGCGGGAGGCGATGTTGCCGCGCTCGGCGACGTCACGCTGAGCGGGGAGGAGCCGCAACTGCCCTCGTCGTTTCGCGTTGGCGCCGCGGCGCAGGCCGGCGTCGCCGCGGCCGGCCTTGCCGCCGCGCAAATCTGGAAATTGCGCAGCGGGCAATCGCAGGATGTCGCGGTCGACATGGCCCACGCCGTCGTCGAGTGCCGCAGCGAGCGTTACCTGCGCGTCGACGGCAAGCCGCCGGGACCGACCTGGGACGCCATCGCCGGCATTTACAAGACCCGCGACCGGCGCTTCGTGCGGCTGCACACCAATTTCAGGCATCACCGCGATGCCGTCTGCAAGGTCCTGAACTGCCGGCCGGAACGCGACGAGGTTCAGGCCGCGTTGCTGCAATGGGATGCCGAGGCTTTCGAGACCGCGGCCTATGCCGCCGGCGGCGTCGTTGCGATGATGCGCGCCCATTCCGAATGGTCCGATCTGCCGCACGCCAAGGCGCTCGCCGGATTGCCGCTGTTTTCGATCGAGAGGATCGGCGACGCCGCGCCACGGCCCTGGCCTGCGGGCGATCGTCCGCTGGCGGGTTTACGCGTGCTCGATCTGTCGCGGGTGATCGCCGGTCCGGTCGCCGGCCGCACGCTGGCGGCGCACGGCGCCGATGTTCTCCTGGTCTCCGGTCCCGACCTGCCGGCGATTCCCTGGCTTGCGATCGATACCGGCCGCGGCAAGCTGACGAGTTTTGTCGATCTGAGAAGCGAGCAGGGGCGGGGCACGCTGCGCGACCTCCTGGCGCAAGCCGATATCTTTTCGCAAGGCTATCGTCCGCGCGCGCTCGCGGCACTTGGTTTCTCCGCCGAAGATGCGGCGCGGCTCAGCCCCGGCATCGTCTATGTGTCGCTGTCGGCCTATGGCCAGGCCGGACCGTGGGCGGAACGCCGCGGCTTCAACTCGCTGGTGCAGACCGCGACCGGTTTCAATCACGCCGAAGGACAGGCCGCCGGCATCGACGGGCCGAAGGAATTGCCGGCGCAGCTGCTCGATCACGTCACTGGCTACCTGATGGCGTTCGGCGCGATGATGGCGCGGGCGCGCCAGTCGCGCGAAGGCGGCAGCTGGCACGTTCGCGTGTCGCTGGCGCAGACCGGGCGATGGTTGTGGAATCTCGGCCGCGTCGCCGACGGTTTAAAGACCGAGGATTTGAAGGGCGATACGGTGCAGCGCTTTATCGAGGAAATGCCTTCCGGCTTCGGGCCGCTGCATGCTGTCCGTCATTCGGCGGTGCTGTCGAAAACGCCCGCCTTCTGGGCCCGGCCGGCTATGCCGCTCGGCAGCCATCCGCCACAATGGCCGGTACGGCCCTAAGATTGGGGCGAAGCCTTTCAAAATTTTAACATTAACCGCTAGGGCTATCGGCATTTTTAGTTTGTCTGACGCATCAAATGGGCACTATTAGCTTAGCAATCAGGCTGCCATTGCTGCGATCAACGCCGATATGACTGGATCCCATGCCGCCCGAATTTATTAAACAATTGCAGATGCTTAGTCGAAGACATCTGGCCGTTGGCGCGGCGCTGCTGGGGCTTGCCGGCGCGGCGCTGTTCGGGTTTATGCATCTGGGCGGGGCCCAGCCCAAGAGCTCAGAGGTATCGAGCCAATCCCGCAAGGGTTTGCTGCGCTACACGCCGACGCCGGCCGAATGGGCCAGCATGACCATCGAGCCTGTGACCGCGCGTGACTTCCGGGCCGAGCACGTCACCGAAGGCAAGGTCGCGGTCGATGAGGATCGTTCGACGCCGGTGTTTTCGCCCTATGCGGGCCGCGTCACCAAACTGCTCGCGCGCCCGGGCGATCGCGTTGTGCAGGGACAGCCGCTATTCGTGATCGAAGCCGCCGATACCGTGCAGGCGCAGAACGATTTTATCGCCGCCATGACCGGCCTCAACAAGGCCAAATCGGCCCTTGATCTCGCCCAGTTGCAGGATGCCCGCGCCAAGGATCTGTTCGAGGGCAAGGCGGTGCCGCTGAAGGATTATCAGCAGTCGCAGGCGACCCTGATCCAGGCCCAAAACGATCTGCGCTCGTCGCAAACGGCGCTGGAGGCCACGCGCAACAGGTTGCGGATACTGGGCCTGACCGACGACGCGATATCGGCCTTTCAGGAAAAAGGCCGCATCGACCCGAATACCACGATCTTCTCGCCCATCAAGGGCACGGTCGTGGCGCGAAAGGTCGGGCCCGGACAATACGTCAATGCCGGCGCCAGCGATCCCGTCTTTGTCATCGGCGATCTCTCCACGGTCTGGCTGACCGCCTTCGTCCGCGAAACCGACGCGGCGACGGTGTCGGTGGGGCAAGAGATCGCTTTCAACGTGCTGGCGCTGCCGGGCCATCCGCTCACGGCCCGCATCGATTATGTTTCCGCGGCCATCGATCCCAGCAACCGCCGGCTGCTGGCCCGCGCCACCGTGGACAACAAGGACGGGCTTTTGAAGCCGGAAATGTTCGCCAACGTCACGATCTACTCGGCCGGCGATCATCCGGCCGTGGGCGTGCCGAAGCAGGCGCTGATCTACGAGGGCGATCAGGTCCACGTCTGGGTCGCGCATGACGACAAGTCGATCGAGCTCCGCCAGATCAAGACCGGCCTCACCAACGGCGATCTCGTGGAAGTCGATGGTAATTTAAGACCCGGCGAGCGGATCGTTACCAAGGGCAGCCTGTTCATCGACCGCGCCGCATCCGGCAGCTAGAGCGGTGATCGGGAAATTATCTTCATTGGCGTCACGCAGCTTAGGTAAAGTCCTAAAGGTGACGCGAACTTCAGATTCGGACGCCCGTTTTTCCCTCAGCCCATTGAAAGCGCCGATCTGAATGGATCGTCTTGTCGCCATTGCCGTCAACCGCCGCTATTTGATGGTGGGCCTGTTCGCCATCGTGATCATCGGCGGCCTGATCGCGTTCAAGCAGCTCAATATCGAAGCCTATCCCGACCCGACGCCGCCGATGGTCGACATCGTGACGCAAAGCCCCGGATTGTCGGCGGAAGAGATCGAACGCTACATCACCATTCCGATCGAGACCCAGGTCGCGGGCATCAAGAACCTGCGCACCATCCGCACCATTTCGCTGTACGGATTGTCCGACGTCAAACTTCAGTTCTCGTTCGACTACACCTATGACGAAGCGCTGCAGCAGGTGCTGAACCGGTTGTCGCAGCTCACGCCGTTGCCGGGCAACGTGCAGCCGGGGATTTCGCCGCTCAGCGCGATCGGTGAGATCTACCGCTATCGCCTGGTGGGGCCACCGAACTACAGCGTGCTCGACCTGAAGACGCTGCAGGACTGGGTCTTGCAGCGCCGCTTCCGTGCGGTGCCCGGCGTGATCGACGTCACCGGCTGGGGCGGCAAGACCAAGACCTACGAACTGCAGGTCGACTTCAGCAAGCTGATCGCCAACGGGCTGACACTGCCGCAATTGCTGCAGGCGGTCGGGAATTCAAACATCAATGTCGGCGGCAACACCGTCAACATCGGAACGCAATCCGCCGTCGTGCGCGGTGTCGGCCTGATCCGTTCGATCGAAGACCTCGCCAACACCATGGTGTCGCAAAGCGGCGGCAATCCGGTTCTGGTCAAGGACGTCGCCACCGTCACCGTGGGCGAGAAGCCGCGGCTCGGCATCGCCGGCCTTGATGACGCCGACGACATCGTGGAAGGCATCGTGCTGATGCGCCGCGGCGAGCAAAGCTCGCCGACGATCCGGCGCGTCGAGGACCTGGTCGCGTCGATCAACAATTCCAGCATCCTGCCGCCGGGCGTCCGGATCGAGCGAATCTACGACCGCAAGGACCTGATCGACACCACCACCGCGACCGTGCTGCACAACATGGTGGTCGGCATTCTCCTGATCGTGCTGCTGCAGTGGATCTTCCTCGGCGATTTGCGCAGCGCCCTGATCGTCGGCGCCACGATCCCGTTCGCGCTGTTTTTTGCCGTCATCATCCTGGTGCTGCGGGGGGAATCCGCCAACCTGCTGTCGGTCGGCGCGATCGATTTCGGCCTGATCGTGGACGCCACCGTCATCATGGTGGAGGCGATCTTCCGCCGGCTGTCGCAGACCACCGCGCTTTCGGAAGCCGAGCAAAGCCATATCTCGACCGACACCACGATGGACATGAAGAGCCATGCCATCCTTTCCGCGGCGGCCGACGTGTCGCGGTCGATCTTTTTTGCCGCCGCCATCATCATCGCGGCGTTCCTGCCGCTATTCACGTTGAGCGGCGTCGAGGGCAACATCTTCGGGCCGATGGCGCGGACCTACGCCTATGCGCTGGCGGGCGGCCTGCTCGCGACCTTCACGATCACCCCGGCGTTGAGTGCGATCATCCTGCCGTCGCACGTCCATGAGACCGAGACCTGGATCATGGCGTTCCTGCATCGGCTCTATATTCCGGTGCTGAACTGGGCGGTCGACAATCGCAAGCTGGTGGTGGCGGGCGCGATCGGGCTCGTGGTCATGACCGTGGTGGGCGGCCGCCTGCTGGGGCTCGAATTCCTGCCCAAGCTCGAGGAAGGCAATCTATGGATTCGCGCCACCTTGCCGCCGACCATCTCGCTGGAGACCGGCAACGCCTATGTCAACGAGATGCGCAAGCTGATCCGCGCCCGCCCCGAAGTGGAAGCGGTGGTGTCGCAGCATGGCCGCCCCGACGACGGCACCGACGCCGCCGGCCTGTTCAACGCCGAATTCTTCGCGCCGCTCAAGCCGGTCAGCGCCTGGCCGGGCACCCATGACAAGGAGCAGCTCACCGCCGAGCTGCTGGCGCAACTGCAGGAGAAGTTTCCCGGCGTCGAGTTCAATTTCTCGCAGTATCTCCAGGACAACGTTTCCGAGGCCGTATCCGGCGTGAAGGGCGAAAACTCGATCAAGCTGTACGGCAACGATCTGCAGGCGCTCACCGAGACCGCCAACAAGATCAAGCAGGTCCTTTCCACCGTGCAGGGCGTCACCGATCTTGCGGTGTTCACCTCGCTCGGCCAGCCCACCATCCGCATCGACATCGACCGCGCCAAGGCGGCGCGTTACGGGCTGGCGCCGGGCGACATCAATGCCACCATCAAGGTGGCGATCGGCGGCGACACCGCCGGTGACCTCTACGAGCCCGGCAGCGACCGGCACTTTCCGATCATCGTCCGGCTCGCGCCCGAATATCGCAAGAGCGCCGAGGCGATCCAGAATTTGCGGATCGGCGCGCCCGGCCCGAACGGCACCATGACCCAGGTGCCGCTGAGCGAGATCGCCTCGATCCAGCTGGTTTCAGGGGCGGCCTATATCTATCGCGAGCAGCAGGAGCGCTATTTGCCGATCAAGTTCTCGGTGCGCGAACGCGACCTTGGCAGCGCGATCCGGGAAGCGCAGCAGAAGGTCGACGAGCAGGTCAAGCTGCCGCCGGGATCGCGGCTGGAATGGGTCGGCGAATTTGGCAACCTGCAGGACGCGATCCGGCGGCTGTCGATCGTGGTGCCGATCAGCCTGGCGCTGATCGCGGTGCTGCTGTGGTTCAATTTCGGTTCGATGACCGACACGCTGCTGGCCATGAGCGTGATCCCGATGGCGATCTTCGGCGGCGTGCTCGGGTTGCTGATAACGGGCATTCCCTTCAGCGTTTCGGCCGCGATCGGATTTATCGCGCTGTTCGGCATCGCCGTGATGGACGGCATCATCATCCTGTCGCAGTACAATCAGCTGATCGACGAAGGCTTCGACCGCATCCGCGCCGTGGTCCGCACCGGCGAGCTGCAGCTTCGCCCGGTGCTGATGACCTGCGTGGTTGCAGGCGTCGGACTGTTGCCGGCGGCGCTGTCGGCCGGCATCGGCTCGCAGGTGCAGAAGCCGCTCGCGGTCGTGGTGGTGACCGGCATGATGCTGGCGCCACTGGTGATCCTGGTGACGCTGCCGGTGCTGATTTCGTTGTTCTCGCGGCGGGAAAGATAGCGCGGCGAGCTCTTCAGAATCCGTATAGCCGCGCCGGATTGTCGACCAGGATCTTTTTGCGGACCGCGGCATCCGGCGCCCATACCGGCAGTTGATTGAGCAGTCGGCCGTCGTCGATCTGGTACAGCGGCGTCAGGTCAGTCGGCTTGTTGCCGGGCGGCGTGATCGAATTCGGGTGCGGCCAGTCGGTGCCCCAGATGATCCGGTCGGAATTGGCCGCGATCAGCGCCTGGGCCAGCGGGACCACGTCGATGTAGTCGGGCGCCAGCTTCGAGGCCCGATAGGCGCCGGAGATTTTCACATAGGCCTTGCCGGACCGTACCAGCTCCAACAGGTCCGCAAAGCCCGGCTGCGCCAGGCCGAGCTCGCTTTGGGCGCCGCCGAAATGGTCGAATACCACCGGCACCGGCGAGGCGGCGACGAGGTCCTTGATGGCGGCGATCACCGGCAGGCTCGCGAACACCTGGACGTGCCAGTTGCGGCCCTTGACGCGGTCGACCGCGGCTTGAAAGCGCTGGCGCCCGGCATTGGGATCGTTGATGCCGCTGGTCGCAAGGTTAACCCGGATGCCGCGGAAGCCGGCCGCGTTCATGGCGTCGAGATCGCTTTCGGGCGTCTTGTCGTCGATCACGGCGACGCCGCGCGCGGTCGCCCCGCGCGCCTTGATGCCGAACAGCGTGGAGGCATTATCCGGGCCATAGACGCTCGGCGTGACGATGACCACGCGCTCGATATGCAGCGCCTTGTGCAGCGCCGTCATCTCCTCGGGCGAGGCCGGTTCCGGCGTGTAGACGCGCCCGGCGAAGAACGGGAATTTCTCCGGATCACCGTGAATGTGGGTGTGGCAGTCGGTAGCGCCGGCGGGGATGTCGAAATTCACCGGCGTCGAAGGCTGCGACGCCGTCGCGAAAGCCGTTCGGTTCGGCACGGTTACTCCGGCCGCGAGCGAGGCAAGCAGAAGATTGCGTCGGTTGAACATCTCTTCACTCCCTGGTTCTCTGTTGTTGTTATCGCAGTCTGGACGTCCGCTCCTGAAGTTCTCGGGCCCGCCGCCGGTCGCGTTATTGTCCCGACGGCGTACGGGTGCGCAATCCCTCCCAGGCGTCGCGCACCTGATGATAATGCGTCTCCGGCAGGTAGTCCGGCGTATTGAGCGCGAGCGTCTTGACGTCGAGCCTGCCGATGGCGCTGAGCAGGGTGTAGGAGGCGATCACGCGATCGCGCTGCGCGCCGATCAGCCGGGCTTTCGCCGAAATCAGGTCCGCCTGGGAGTTCAAGACGTCGACCGTGGTGCGCTGGCCGCCTTGCGCTTCCTTCTGCACGCCCTGCAGCGCCACCGTCGCGGCGCGCACTTCGGATTCCGATGCCGCCACCGCGACTTTCGCGCCTTCATTGGCGACCCATGCGCCGACGGCGGCGGTGCGGGCCTGGCTGCGAACCTGGTCGAGCACCTGCCGGCTTTGCGCGGTCAGTTCCTTGGCCTGCCTGGTCTGCGACGCCGCGGTGCCGCCGTCATAGATCGGTGCGTTGATCTGGCCGAGCACCGAGGCCTGATCGGTCCTGAAGGTGCTGAGCGTGGGATCGGAATCCGAGCTGTGGCTGGCGTTTCCCTGCAGGGTCACCGTGGGCATCAGGCTGCTCTCGGCGACATGGATGGTGGTCGAGGCGACATCGACGTCGAAGCCCGCGGCGAGGACCGCGGGATTCTCCTTGAAGGCGAGGGTGGTCGCATCATCGCGGGTACGCGGCAGATACCGATCCACGG
Organism: uncultured Alphaproteobacteria bacterium; assembly: GCA_963843235.1. Taxonomy (GTDB): domain Bacteria; phylum Pseudomonadota; class Alphaproteobacteria; order Rhizobiales; family Xanthobacteraceae; genus Bradyrhizobium. The sequence goes on along the minus strand of CAWJJV010000030.1, from coordinate 589,682 downwards.
CGTCGGCGACTTTCAGCTGCCCGGGCGGGTTGCCGATGACCTGGGCATAGGTCGCCTGGCTGACGGCGAGATTGACTTCGGCGGCGTTGAGATCGGCAAGGCCCCGGCTTAAGCGGGCCTCGGCCTGCGCGGTATCGGTCGGCGTCACATCGCCGGCCTTGAGACGCCTTTGGGTGATGCCAAGGGTCTCCCGCAGGAATGCGACGTTGGAGCGTTGCGCTTCGACCAGCGACTGGTTGGCGAGCACGTTGGTGTAGGCGGTGACGGCGTCGAGCAGCACGCCCTGGCCGACATTGCGCAGGGCTTCGCGGCCGGATTTCACCTGCAATTCCGCCACGCGCACGCTGCTGGCGGTCTTGAAGCCGTTGAACAGCGTCTGCGTCACGGTCACCCCGATCGTCCACGGCTTCAGGGTTGCGGATTGAAAGGTGTTGTCGGGCAGCAGGTTGCGCACCGCCTGGAGCCCGACGCTCAGGCTCGCGATGATCTGCGGCCGGTAGCCGGCCAGCGCCTGCGGCACGCTCTCGTCGGTGGCGCGCTGCCGCGCCCGTTCGGCGTTGAGCTGCGGATTGGTCTGGTAGGCTTTGACCAGCGCCTCCGGGAGGCTTTCGGCGCCGGCCGCAGTAGCGGCAAAACCAAGGCAGGTTACAACGCCAAGGCAAATGCCCGATCGAAGCATGCGCCTTCGTGCGTGGCCAACTTTAGCGGCACACCCAACCATGTGATCCCGTAACCAACACCGGCCGTCTGCCCCCGCCGACGCCTTCGACACGTTTACCTGTTTAGAGGGCGTGGCCGCCACAGGCAAACCGCCGGGCGCGGAAACCACATGAATTCGGTGCTGCGCTGTTGCCGGTTCGTCACAGACGAATATCGGTTGCAAAAAGGGTTATAACCCTTGGTGGCTGCGTCCGATTCCAGGCGCTGGCTTCCCAACCGCGCCCGGGCTGGCACCTGATGCTGAAACTATTCTCTGACCCGGATGCGATCGCGGAGGATATCATCCGTGATGTCGGGCGCGATCTGGTGGTCGGGTTGCCGCTTGGGCTCGGCAAGGCAAACCATATCGTGAACGCGCTCTACGCGCGCGCGGTCGCCGACCGCGGCATCAACCTGACCTTGTTTTCCGCCTTGACGCTGGAAAAACCAAGGCCTTCGAACCTGCTTGAGCGGCGTTTCATCACGCCCGTGATCGAACGCCTGTTCGGCGGCTATCCCGATCTCGCTTATGCCGATGCGCTGCATGCGGGTGCGCTGCCGCCCAATGTCCGGGTCATCGAGTTTTTCTTCCTGGCGGGAAAATGGTTGCACGTGCCGTTCGCACAGCAACATTACATTTCGGCAAACTATACCCACGCCTCGTCGTATCTGCTGGCGCGCGGGCTCAATGTCGTCGCCCAACTGGTGGCCAAGCGCGTCGTCGATGGCGTCGCCCGCTACAGCCTGAGTTGCAACACCGACACCACGCTGGATGTTCTGCGCGCCCGCGCCGAAGGCCGCGCGGCGTTCAAGCTGGTCGGCCAGGTCAATTCCGAACTGCCGTTCATGCCGGGCGCGGGCGATCTGCCGGCCGATGAATTCAGCGCGATGCTCGAGGGCCCCGCAACCGAATTTCCACTGTTCGCGCCGCCATCCGAGCCAATCACCGACACCAAATACGCCATCGGTCTGCATACCGCGGGCCTGGTGTGCGACGGCGGCACGCTTCAGATCGGCATCGGACAGGTCGGCGATGCGCTGGCGCAGGCGCTGATCGTCCGCCATCGCGACAATGCGCAGTTCCACGCGATCCGCAAGCGGCTGGCGCCCACGGCGGACGAGGTACCGGCGTTGCAGGCCGGGAGGTTTGAAAAGGGACTCTATGGTCTCAGCGAAATGCTGTTCGAGGCGTTTCTCGGCTTGATCGACGCCGGCATTCTCAAGCGCGAGGTCGACGGCGTCGTGCTGCACGCTGCGTTCTTTCTCGGGCCGAAATCATTCTATCGCGCGCTTCGCGAGATGACACCGAGCCAGGTCGCGCGGATCCAGATGATGCCGGTATCCTTTACCAACCAGCTCTATGGCGAGGAGGACGCCAAGCGCCGCGCCCGCCTCGACGCCCGCTTCGTCAACAATGCGATGATGGCCACCCTGATGGGGGCGGTGATTTCCGACGGCCTCGAGGACGGGCAGGTCGTCAGCGGCGTCGGCGGTCAGTATAATTTCGTGGCGCAGGCGTTCGCGCTGGAGCGCGCGCGCTCGATTCTGACGGTGGAAGCGACCCGGCAGGCGGGTGCGAAAACGCAATCGAACATCCGTTGGCGCTATGGCCATGAAACCATTCCGCGGCACCTGCGCGATATCATTGTCACCGAATACGGCGTTGCCGATCTCAGGGGGAAATCCGACGCCGAGGTGATCGCCGCGATGCTGCAGGTGACGGACTCGCGTTTTCAAGGCGAACTGATGCGGCAGGCAAAGGATGCCGGCAAGTTGCCGACGGACTTTGCAATCCCCGCCGCCTATCGGGACAATCATCCCGAACGGATTGCGGCAGCGCTGAAGCCCGCGCGTGAGGCCGGCTTGCTGCCGTCCTTTCCGTTCGGGAGCGATTTCACCGACGTCGAACAGCGGCTGATTCCGGCATTGCAATTGCTCCAGGACGCGCAACGCACGCCGCAACGCCTGCCGGGATTGCTGTGGCAGGGCTTGGTCGGTTCGCCGGATGCTCCAGATCGGGAATGCCTGGCAAGGCTCGGGCTCGACAAGCCCACGACGTGGCGGGAGCGCGCCTACCGCGCACTGGTCGGCGCGGCGCTGGCGAGGAGCCGGGCGGGATAATCTCGCGCCTGCCGTCGTCCCGGCGAACGCCAGGACCCCCATAGCCCCTAGCTTCTGAGTTCACCACCGGATTGTCCAACGATATCCCTTAAAGGAGATGACACGGCGTATGGGTCCCGGCGTTCGCCGGGACGAGGTAAAATTTGTGTTCCTGGTAACGACGCACGCAGGGAATTCGGGGCTCTCTACCTGTTCTTGTTCACCGGTTTGCGCTTCTCGATGAACGCCGACATGCCTTCGGCGCGATCTTCCAGCGCGAAGGTGGCGTGAAACAGGTCGCGTTCGACTTCGAGGCCCTCCGACAGCGGCGTTTCGAACGCCCGGTTGATGGCGCTTTTCGCCATCGCCGCGGCAGGATGCGACATCGCGGCGATTTTCTCCGCCGCCGCCAGCACCTCGTCCATCAATTTGTCGGCGGGCACGACGCGGCTGACCAGACCCGATCGCTCCGCCTCGGCGGCATCCATCATGCGGCCGGTCAGGCACAGGTCCATCGCTTTGGATTTTCCGATCGCGCGCGTCAGCCGCTGGGTTCCGCCGATGCCGGGAATGGTGCCGAGCGTGATTTCCGGCTGGCCGAACTTCGCGGTATCGGCAGCGATAATGATGTCGCACATCATCGCCAGTTCGCAGCCGCCGCCGAGCGCGTAGCCGCTGACAGCGGCGATGGTCGGTTTGCGGCAGTTGGCGACGCGGTCGCCGCCAATTGCCGTGAAATCGCTCGAGAACATGTCGATAAAGGTCTTCGGCTGCATTTCCTTGATGTCGGCGCCCGCGGCGAAGGCCTTTTCGCCGCCGGTCAACACGATGCAGCCGATTTTCTCGTCAGCTTCGAGATCGTCGATCGCGGCGGCGATTTCCCTGAACACGCCGAACGACAGCGCGTTGAGCATTTTCGGACGGTTGAGCGTGACAATGCCGACCGCGCCTTTGCTTTCGACGATGATGTGTTCGAATGTGCCCATGGTTCATCCCGTGCATGACGTCGCAGGGCAATGTGCCCGCTGCCGGGATCGGCATCAAGTGGGGCTATGCCGGGTCCGGGATTTCACCACGGGCGGCAGCGCAGCGCTTGTGCGCTGCGCGGCGGCCGGGTCGTGTGCCTTATGCGATGAACATCCGCACGGCAGAGGCCATGGTCAGCAGCACGCCGAAGCCGATGAAGATTTTCCCGATCAGCGAGGTGCGGTCCCAGGTGGTGTTTCCGCTGCCGGTGGCCATGAGGGGGCTGCTGGCCGCCATGACCGGCACATTGGCTGCAGCCATCGTCAGCCGCGCCGCGGGCGGCGGGTTTTCATGCAGCGCCCGATCGACATCGTTAAGCTGATCGGCTGAAACGATCGGCATGTCGGCCGCTGACGAGGCGTCGGACGCGGCCTGCACGATGCTGTTGGCCCGCTCCGACATCGCCCGGGCGCTGCCGGCGAGCGTGCCGGTGAGGGGCAGCTGCGCATTGGCGTTGGCGATAGATGGCGGTATCGCGGACGACTGGGGCATCGACGGCGCGTTGTCGGCGGCGGCGGTCTCGGCCGCGCCGGCTTTTTTGTCGGGCGATTTTTGCGCCACATCACCGGATTTACGCTGCGCGGACTTTTTCCAATGATGCGAACTGGGCTTGGTGTCTTTGGTGAGCGCGATCGGTGCCCCGGGAGCGCTTGCCGGCTTCGAACTTGCCGCCGCATCGTCGGTGCCCGCCGCGGCCTGCGATGGCCCCGCGAAACAAATGTAACAAATCCAGAGTCCTGCTGCGAGTAGCAGTGCCGAGTGCCCGCTGGCTTTGGTGATCATTCTGATAACCTCCCCATCTGCCCGCCCCGGGGGAAAAGAGACCCCACTGCATGTCCACAGCGGGGCAAAAAAAGGGAATCTTCGGGCGAGTCCGGCGAAAACGGGGCAACAAGTTTCGTGGGGATTCGCGGCGGGTTCGTCGCTGCAGTGCCGTCGCCGGGTGTCAGCCGCACCGATCGATGTTATCAGCCTTGGTCAGCGGCCTTGGCAGTGGCCTTGGGTTGTGGAATTCGCTATCGCGATCCCGCGCCGGGCCTCCGGCTTGTTTATCACGGTTATGTGATCGACGGTTATCGAAGTAACAAATTGATAGATCGAGCGAATTGTCCTGTGGGAGCGCACGTGCGCGAACGTGAAGACGAATGGACCGGCCTGATGCGGGCAGCCATTGCAGGTGACGGCGGGGCGTATCACCGTCTGCTCAAGGCTGTGACGCCGGTGTTGCGGGCCGCGGCGCGTCGCGGTCTGGCCCGGGCCGGGCAACCGGTCGACCAATCCGAGGATATCGTGCAGGACATTTTGCTGGCGGTACATCTGAAGCGGCATACCTGGGACGCCGATGCGTCGTTCGCGCCATGGCTGTTTGCGATCGCGCGCAACAAGCTGATCGACGCGCTGCGCCGCCGCGGCCGGCGGATTTTCGTCAACATCGACGATTTCGCCGAGAGCATTCCGAGCGAGGCCGCCGCGGAGACCGCTCCGCCGGGCGAGGTCGCAACGCTAGCTCAAGTCCCTGCCGGAACGACAGCGCGAGGTGCTGCAGTCGATTTCGGTCGAGGGCACGTCGATCAAGGACACGGCGGCGAAATTTTCGATGAGCGAGGGCGCGGTCCGGGTGGCGCTGCACCGTGGGCTGGCCAGCCTCACCGCCAAATTGCGGGGACAATAACGATGGAAACCGATCAGCTCATTCGAACGCTCGCCGCCGACAACGCCTACCGTGCGCGCCCGGTCGGGTTCGTGCTGGCGCTGGCGTTGCTTGCCGCGGCGCCGGTTTCGGCCGCGATTTTCTTCGCGATGTTGGGGGTCCGCCCGGACGTCATGACCGCGATGCATAATCCGTTCTTCGATCTGAAATTTGTGGTGACGCTGGCGCTGGCGTTCACGGCGATCGCGGTCAGCCTGCATTTGTCGCGGCCGGATGCCTCGCTGCGCGGATGGGCGTGGCTATTGCTGATTCCCGCAGGCCTTGTCGTCGCCGGGATCGGAGGCGAGATGATGATGCCGCAACGGCTGCCGATGATGACGCGGTTGATTGGGCACAATTCGCGGGTTTGCATGACGGCGATTCCGCTGATGTCGCTGCCGCTGCTGGCGGGGGCATTGGTCGGCCTGCAGCACGGGGCCCCCGCGCGGCCGGCGGTCGCGGGCGCGATCGCCGGACTGTTGTCGGCGGGATTGGCCGCGACGCTGTACGCGTCGCACTGCACCGACGATTTACCGTTGTTCGTCGCGACCTGGTACAGCATCGCCACCGCGCTGGTCGCGGCGATCGGTGCGCTGGCGGGATCGAGGGTGCTCAGGCTTTAGCGGCGGGTGCCGCTTCGCCGCCGGGGACGACGCCGGGTTCGGGAGGACGGCCAAGCTTGTCGCCTGCTCATGCCGCGGATGATGCCGTCTGCTGCATGCGGTGAAAACGCAGTACCTGTTGCGCGGTCGAGGGCCGCAGCCGTTCGTAGGTGGCCTTGCAGGCCCCGAGATCGGTGGGATCGCCGCCCGACAGATCGTCGCGCATGTTGATGATCGCCCTGACGGCCGACCACGACATCCCCGAGACCTTGGCCAGGATCATCACGCCCTCGGCGCGGGTTTCCACCATCATGTTTTCCGCGACCGACACCGGAACGTTGGCGAGTGCGGCGATCGCGGCGTTGGCTTCGTCGAATTTGCCGGCTTCGGCAAACGCCTCGATCTGATGTTCGTCAAGCCGGCCGTCCTCGTAGAGCGATTTGACGAGCGCGTGGGCGATGGCGGTTTCCTGGGTGATGGCTGCGGGCGCCGAGCGCGCGCGCCGGGTCGCTTCGTGCACCGCGGTCGGTATGTCGCCCGCCCGCTGCGGGTTGGCGGCCTCAAGCCGCGCCCGCACCGTCGCCGACGCCTTCGCGAGCAATTTAAGATAGAGATGCCGCGGCATGGTCGGGCGCAGGCCGATGCAGGTGGCGAGGTCCTCGTCCCCCTGGGCGCGAGTGATCAGCCGGGTAAAACCGCGCTCGGAAAATTCCGCGCCGGGGTTGTTGACGGCACTCTGGATCACCTCGTCGTCGCCGCGCCGCACCAACACGTCGGTCACCGCGCCGCTCAGCACCCGTCGGGTCGAAATCGCCATCAAATGGGCCTGGCTCTTGGTCCGCGCGGTCTCGATCAACGCGGCATCGTCGAGCCGCTCCGACAACGACAGCACGGGAGCTGCGATCTCGATGAGATCGTCGAATGCCAGCGCACGAATGGTCTGCGGTGGCGCGGTGTCGATTGGGGCGAGCCGATTGGCGAGCAGCGCCTTGGCCGACGTCTCGATGTGACGCATCAGGCATTGGAAGACGTCGTCGAACAGCCCGATCTGTTCGCTCGAATAGTCCACCGCGCCGTTGATGAAAAGGTCGGTCACCCGGCGCAGGGTTTCGACCCGGCGCGCGACGGTTCCGTGCGCGAGCGTCGTCTGCAATTCGTCGAGCAGACTTTCGGGGTTGAGCGCGGGCTTTGAACTCATGACTCTATCCTGGAGCATTCGGACATGCGGGCCGGTGGCGGTTTCTCCGTCGCCGGAACTGAATTGGTTGAATCAGGCACTGGCGATGAGGTTGCGTCCCCGTGCCTTGGCTTCGTAAAGCGCGCCATCGGCGCGTGCGAGAAATGTGTCCGGCGTTTCATCCGGCCTAAGCGTGGTGACCCCGGCGGAAATCGTCACCCGCATGCCGGGCGAGAACGCGCTCCAGTCGAGATCGGCGATGATTTTGCGCAGCCGATCCAGAATGTGCGCGGCGCCGTCGGTGAACGTACCGGGAAGCACCAGCAGGAATTCCTCGCCGCCGTAACGGCCGAACCGGTCGACGTTGCGGATGTTGGCGAACATGGTGATGGCGAACGTCCTCAGCACTTCGTCGCCGGTGGGATGGCCAAAGGCGTCGTTGATGCGCTTGAACCAGTCGAGATCGATCAGCGCGATCGAGCAGGGCGCTTGGCTGCGGCGGGCGCGGGCAATCTCCTCATCCAGCATCCGCATGATGCAGCGGCGGTTGTACGAGCCCGTCAGTTCGTCGAGTTCGGCCAGCTCTTCGATGCGCCGATAGGCCTCCTTGAGCTTGAGCCCGCTCTGGTAAAGCGATTGACGCATCGAGCTCGAGAACATCCCGAGAAACATGCAGCGTCCGATGGTCAGGATGAACACCGTCATGGTGGCGAAGCGCTCCAGGTCGGTGCCGTGCGGCATCGAGATCGGCTTGTCGGTCAGCAGGAACAACCCGGCGAGTCCGAGCGCCATCGCGGTCCAGACCAGCACCGTCTGTGGTGGCGTCGAACGCAGCGAGGCGAAGTTGAAGACGACGAACAGCGAGCACAGAAACAGCACGCCGGCTTGCGGCGCGATGTACGTGAACGCGAGCAGGATCGCCATCCCGACGATGGCCTGCGGCGTGACGAAATAATGATCCTTGAAGCGCTCGGTGAACCCTGTTTCCGACAGCACGATGTTGCCGGCGACGGTGAAGAGACCGCACGCGGCGTAGGCCGGCCCGATCGTCGCCGGGATCGTTCCGGCGTGGCTGTAGATCAGCAGCACGAAGGCGTCGATGACATAGCTGACGCCGATCATTCCCTGGATTTGCCGGCGCTGTTTTGCGCGGCGCAACAGGGCTTTTGCCGTCGGTCTGGTGCCCACGCCGTCCAGTTCAGCTGCAATTGGATGGTGGAACGCGGACGCAGCGGTGACCATGGCCTTACCGTTGGTGGTAGCGAAGTCCGCAAAATCTAAGAGGGAAAGCCTTTAGGTTTGGTATCTTTCGTTGCCGAATACGGGGCCGCGGCGCGCCTATTTACCCTTGTTTTGCAATAGAAATCCGCCGGATCGGGTGCCGCGGCCCGATCTGGCAAATCCGGCGCGGATCGGCGGAGGCGGTATCGCGAGCTGGGATGGCCCGGCCTGGAAAGCGGTTCTGTATGATGATACCGGGAGTATTGTTTTAAACCCTTGGTTGTGATTTTTTTAGCCCTGTCTGTGCGGCAAATCACAAATGAAGCTCCGCGGTTGCGATTATTTCAAGAATCTTGCGTTTTCTTTCGAACCACCCGGCAACCCACGCCGACCAACCTTGCGAGACGGCCATTGAGTGCGACGCAGGCGGCTACCGATGACGTCCTGCTCGCGCGGATTGCTCAAGACGACCGGCTCGCCATGCAGGTGCTGTACGGAAGGCACCATGTCAGGGTGTACCGCTTCGGATTAGAGTCGTGCGGGATGAACAGGTTGCGGAAGATCTCATCAGCGAGGTCTTTCTCGATGTGTGGCGCCAGGCAGGCAAATTCGAAGGCGGATTCGTCGTTCCCACCTGGCTGCTAGCGATTACACGATTCAAGGCACTTTCTGCGTTGCGCGTAGAAAAGACGCCGAATTAGACGATCGAAAAGTCCGTGGAAGAGGTGGCCGAAATCGTCGACATACCGGAGAGCACCGTGACGACGCGCCTGTTTCATGCACGCAAGAAGTTGGCCGAACTGCTCAAGGCAGCCGGCATAGAGCGAGGCTGACCGTAATGGCGACGACTAAAATGGTGGAGCAAGAACCTGGTGAAATCGAAATGCTGCTGCCGTGGTATGCGGCCGGCACGTTGAACGTCCGCGATGTCAGGCTCGTCGACGAGGCGCTTGCCCGCGACCCGGAACTGGCCAAGCAATATGCCATGATTCGGCAGGAATACGCCGAGACCATCCATCTCAACGAAAGCCTCGGGGCGCCGTCCGCGCGCGCCATGCAGAGGCTGTTCGCGGCCATCGCCAACGAGCCGGAGCGCAAGCCATCGATGAAGCGCAACCTCGCCGCACGGATATCGGGATTTTTCGCCGGGCTTTCGCCGCGTACCCTGGCCTGGTCGGCCAGTCTCGGCGCGCTGGCGCTCGTGTTGCAGGCCGGCATCATCGGCTCGGTGCTCCTGAAAAACCAGCCGGCGTCGCTCCTGGCGGCATCGCTGAACCTGAACGAGTCCGTCACCAAGGCCGTGGGGCCGGAGGTGGCGCCGCGTGCGCTGGTGCGGTTCGCACCGGATGCCCGTGTCGCCGACATCACGACGCTGCTCGACAGCTATCAGGCCGCGATCGTCGACACCCGTGGCGGCTTGTTCCGGCTGCAGTTCGGCAACCGGACGATGTCGAAGGATGAAGTTGCCGCGCTGATGCGCAAACTGCAGGGCGAGAAGATCATCAGCCTTGCGGTGGCCACGCCGTAAGCCGCGCCGCGGCTTGCCCAGGCGAGTTCCACGCCGCCATCAGCCGCGGCTTCGGATCCGCCGCCGCCGAAAGGACTTTGAATCTGCAACGAATTCCGGATCGGCAGAAGGGTCCACGGGCAGGGCTTTCAGCGCGCCCGCGGCGTCGCTGGTGTCGGACAAGCCGGCGGCCGAACCTTCCGCCGCGCGCTAATTTTCCCTCCCAAAAACCCTGCCGAGGAGGTCAAAAAAAGTTGCCGGACCATTGAACGTCCCGCGACCCTTCCGCGACACATTTAAGTGGGAGCGGCGGTAATCCCTCCCCATCGAGGCTGTATCCGGCGCGAGCGCCCATCCACCCTAGCGCCCATATGGCTTGACCCGTCCGGTTGTCCCCCCGGACGGGTCTTTCGTTTCTGCCGCCTTGTTTGGCCGTCTTGCTCAACCGATCGCTCCGCAGATCCGCCATGCCGGCACGATGGCTTGACGGTGAATGCGCGAGACATCCGCGAATTCTCCCGGACTTTGTTGATGTGCGGCGCGCGGTGATGCCGCCTACTGGACAACGCAAAAGTTTTCCACAGAATATCCCTGTCACGTCCAACTGATTCGTCTTTTGTCGCGTTGCGTCTGCGTCCGTTTTTTTCCTCACGGGCTGGTTCATGAGACAACGATTAGACGTGGCGCGCCGGCGCGACATTCTCGCGCGGTGGTGCAATCTTGCAGAGCAGAGGCTTGAGCACCTTACCGAGCTGTTCGAAACCGGCCGTTGGCGCCGCTATCACACCGAGCAGTCATTTCTCGAGAATATCCAGGAGGCCAGGTCGGTGGTGGAAATCTGGCGCCGTCTGTCGATGAGCGAGGCGTCGCTCGACAACGAGGCTGCCCGCGCCAGCGGGGCTTCCCGCGGCGATGCCGCAGCCGATGCTTCCTGGCCGGGTCATATCAGCGTGACTTTGCCGCGCGGCGACGTGCGTCGCGATCCGGTTCGCCAGGTTTCGTCGCCATCGCTGTCGTTTCCGCCGCAGCGCGGCCGTCGCCCCCTCCGATCCCGCCGGCAGCGGCTCGGATCTCATACCAGGCGCCTACCGTGCCCGCGATCGATGCGCCGGTTGTCGAACGAGACCCGCTCCGTTCGCCGGACAACGCTCCGGAACTGCTCGACATCGCCGCGATGCAGAAGCGCTATCCGCTGCTACGCAACGCGATCTAGGGAGTAGCGGCCGAGGAAAACGTCATCGCCGAAGGTGCGCTTGCGCAGGTCGCAAGGACTGAACCGGGCTCGGTTTTCCGTCAAGATTTACCCTCGCAGGGCATTGGTCCCGATCACGACCTGCGCGAGACGTTGCGCGCCGGCGGCGGTCAGGTCGGCGGTCACCGGACGCGCGTGATCGAGCCCGACCACGGCGCCGCGCGGCGTTTCCGCAATCAGGTTGGTGTCGACCAGCACCGTCCCGGCACCCGGCGCGATCGACACGCCGACGCCGACCAGGGCTTTGCGAATCACGTTGCCGGATATGACGACGTCGCGCAGGTAACCGCCCCAGCCGGCCATGATTCCGAACGCCGGCGCGTTCTCGATCACATTGCCGGTGACCGCGGCATCGGCCTCGACATAGATGCCGACGCCGGCATCGTCGTCCGGCGCGGTGCCGATCGGCCGCTTCGGCAGCAGGTTGCGGATGATGTTGCCCTGCACGACGGCGATGCGCCCGCCCTCGTTGAAGTTGCAGACGGACACACCGAAGGCCGCGCCGTCCACGGTGTTGTTGGCGATCACCGCGCCCTCGAACGCGAATTCGGAATACAGCGCCACCTCGCGGACGTCGCTGATGCTGTTTCCCGTGATCTGGATGTTGGAGGCCGAGTTGCCGCGCACGGCGGAATAATCGCAGTTGCGGATGCGGTTGCCGCGCACGATGACGTTGCCGGCGCGGAACGCGTTGATGGCGTTGCCGTATTGCCCGGAGCCGCCGGGGCCGGCCTTGATGTCCTCGATGCGGTTGTCGATGACCAGCGTGCCGTCGTCGCCGATGGCGGTGCGCAGGATTTCAATTCCGTTGTCGTTGGTGCCCTGGATGGTGTTGCGCGACACCAGCAGGCCCTGCGCATCGAACGAGACGATGGCGGTGGAAGCGGTGGTGGTGATGATGTTGCCGCTGACATCGCCCGAGACCTGTTCGAACCAGATGCCCGCGCCGCCGCTGCCGGTGATCTCGCAATCGACGATGCGGATATCGCGGCCGCCAAGGCAATGAACGAGACCACGCCGCGTGGGCAGCGCTATGCCGCCGCCGTCGAGCGTGACGTTGGCGATGCCGATGCTGGCGGCGCCTTCGCCCTGAAACATCGACGCGCCGCCGGTGAAAACAAGCCGGGTGGCGCCGCGTACGCCCACCAGTTGCGTGCCGTTCTGCAAACGAAGCATGCCGGTGCGATAGACGCCCGGCGGCAGCGCCAGCGGCACCTGTGCCCGCGCGGCTTCGTCGATGGCGCGCTGCAAGGCCCGCGTCTGATCGTCGGGGCTGCCGGGCCGGACGCCATATTGCGTCGCGTCGCGTCCGAGCGCCGACGTCAGCGGCGCCGCACGCGCGGCATCCGGCGACAGCGCCAGCGCGCCGGCAGCGCCGGTCACGGATGCTCCGATGAGATGGCGGCGATTGAGGTCCATGATCGCGTCCTCGGCGGCTCCGCGAGCGGCGTGCCTGTACCCCTGAATTAACGCAGAAAGGCCGCCGCGCATGATGAAAGCCGGCGCGGCAGCGGACGATTGTTGGGGGTAGGGTTAATGATGCACGATATGAATTGCGGTAGCGTTTAAACTTCCTTCTGCTTGCGGGACGCGGGAGAAGGGCACGCTGGCGCGTTGTGCTCCCGCACTGCGCTTCGCGTTTGTTTCACCATCTCCATCAGCATCGCTTCGCCGGCATCGACCAATTCGTCGAGCGTGATGCGTGCGATGCCTTTGGGGCGCGAGGTGTTGTCGCGCGCGAGCAGCGGGACATGAATGAACGCGGCGACGGACAGGCCGTCGTTTGTATTCACCGCCTCGATCGCCCGCCAGCTCAGGTAATTGCAGAGATAGCTGCCGGCGTCGCGCGAGGCTCGCGCATCGATGCCGGTACCGCGCGCCGCGCGCAGCAGTTTGGCGGTGTGCGGGCCGAAGCTCAGCGCGTCGGCGTTACCGGCGATCGATCCCTTGCGCACGCGCGCGTGGTCGGCATCGGGCCACAGCGTGGTGACAGCATTGCGGGCGCGGGTCTCGATCCGCAGATATCGCGTGCGCGCGGCGAGGCCGAACATCAGCAGCGCCTGCGGCCGATATTTCCGGAGCAATTCCGGCAGTTCCCGGTCGACGGCCTTGTAGGTCACGGGAAAGATGTGGCCCGACAGTTCGACATCGGCGAGAGCAGGGCGGCGCAGCCGCGCCAACCGTCTGACCAGCGGCTGCGTCGGATTATAGGGCGCGCCGGGGAACGGCTCGAAACCGGTAACGAGAATGCGGAGCTTGTCGGTCAATTTGTCCTCTTCATTGAACTGAAGACCTCATCCTGAGGAGGCGCTTCTTCAGCGCCGTCTCGAAGGATGAGATGTCCCGCTGTGCCCCATGGTTCGAGACGCGCGCCGATGCGCGCTCCTCACCATGAGGTGTCCTTCACTTCAACATCTCCGCGATCTGCTCCGCCGCCAGCGCCGGCGTGATACGGCCGTCGGCCACCTCGGCCTCGGTCTTTTTCACCCTGGCGCGGATCGCGGGATCGGCGCGCAGCCGCGCCATCATCCGCTGCTCCAGCATCGACCACATCCACTTCACCTGCTGCTGTCGCCGTCGTGCGGCGAAATCGCCCGAGGCGTTCATGGCGGTGCGGTGATCGAGGACCTTCTGCCAGAGTTCGCCGATGCCGGTGCCGGTCAGCGCCGAATAGGTCACGACCGGGGGATGCCAATGCTCCGAGCGCGGGGTCAGGATATGCAGCGCGCCGCGATACTCGGCGGCGGCGAGATTGGCGCGCTTGATGTTGTCGCCGTCGGCCTTGTTGACCGCGATCATGTCGGCGAGCTCGACCAGGCCCTTCTTGATGCCCTGCAATTCGTCGCCGGCGCCCGGCAGCATCAGCGCCAGAAAAAAATCGGTCATGTCGCAGACCGCGGTCTCGGATTGGCCGATGCCGACGGTCTCCACCAGCACCACATCGAACCCCGCGGCCTCGCACAGCAGCATGGCCTCGCGGGTTTTCGCCGCGACGCCGCCGAGTGTGCCGGAGGCCGGCGACGGCCGGATATAGGCGTTGTCGGATGCAGAGAGCCGGGCCATCCGCGTCTTGTCGCCGAGGATCGAGCCTCCGGTACGGGCAGAGGAGGGGTCCACCGCGAGCACGGCGACCTTGTGGCCGCGTTCGATCAGGAACATTCCGAGCCCATCGATGGTGGTGGATTTCCCCACCCCGGGCGAGCCGGTGATGCCGACCCGGATCGCCTTGCCGGTGTCGGGCAGCAGCGCCTGCACCAGCTCGCGCGCGGCGGCCTGGTGGTCGCCGCGCCGGCTTTCGATCAACGTGATGGCACGCGCCAGCGCCGCGCGGCTGCCGGCGCGAAGGCCTTTGCTTAGCTTGTCGATGTCGAGGGAGGCTTTATCCGGTGAAGTCATGCCCTTGGTTTACAACGGCCGGGTATGGCAAGGCGAGAGGGAATGGATCGTCTCCACGGCTCACGCCCTTCACGGTTCCTGTCGTCGCGCGCGCAGCTACTCCGCCGCCTCGCTGTGCCCCAACCTAGCATTGAGCTTGTGGATCAACTCCTCGGCGGCGTCTGATATCACGGTGCCCGGCGGGTAGATCGCCTCGGCGCCGGCCTTGTACAGCGCGTCGTAATCCTGCGGCGGCACCACGCCGCCGATGATGATCATGATGTCGTCGCGGCCCTGCTTCTTCAGCGCGGCCTTCAATTCCGGTACCGCGGTGAGATGGGCGGCTGCCAGTGACGACAGCCCAAGAATATGCACGTCGTTCTCGACCGCCTGGCGCGCGGCTTCGTCGGCGGTCGCAAACAACGGCCCGATATCGACGTCGAAGCCGACATCGGCAAAGGCCGAGGCAATCACCTTCTGGCCGCGGTCGTGGCCGTCCTGGCCGATTTTTGCCACGAGAATGCGCGGCCGGCGGCCCTCGGCCTCCTCGAAGGCATCGATCAGGGCCTGCACCTTCTCGACCCGGTTGGACATGGTGGACGCCTCCCGCTTGTAGACGCCGGTGATGGATTTGATCTCCGCGCGATGCCGCCCGAACACCTTCTCCATCGCGTCCGAGATTTCGCCGACGGTGGCCTTGGCGCGCGCGGCGTCGATGGCCAATGCCAACAGGTTGCCGTTGCCTTCGCCGGCACTCCGCGTCAGCGCCGCCAGCGCATCGTCGACATTCTTCTGGTTGCGTTCGGATCGCAGCCGCGACAGCTTGTCGATCTGCAGCCGCCGCACCGTCGAATTCTCGACCTTGAGCACGTCGATCGGCGCTTCGTCGACCGGCTTGTATTTGTTGACGCCGATCACGGCCTGCTTGCCGGCGTCGATCCTGGCCTGCGTCTTGGCGGAAGCTTCCTCGATCCGCAGTTTCGGGACGCCGGCCTCGATCGCCTTGGCCATGCCGCCGAGCGCCTCGACCTCCTGGATGTGGCCCCAGGCCTTGGCGGCGAGGTCGTGGGTCAGACGCTCGACATAATACGAGCCGCCCCAGGGATCGATGATGCGGGTGGTGCCGCTTTCCTGCTGCAGAAACAGTTGCGTGTTGCGGGCGATGCGCGCCGAGAAATCGGTCGGCAGCGCCAGCGCTTCGTCGAGCGCATTGGTGTGCAGCGACTGGGTATGGCCCTGCGTCGCCGCCATCGCCTCGATGGTGGTGCGCATCACGTTGTTGTAGACGTCCTGCGCCGTCAGCGACCAGCCCGAGGTCTGGCAGTGGGTGCGCAACGACAGCGAGCGCGGGTCTTTCGGGTTGAACGGCGTCAACAGCTTGGCCCAGAGCAGCCGCGCCGCGCGCATCTTCGCCACTTCCATGAAGAAGTTCATGCCGATCGCCCAGAAGAACGACAGCCGCGGCGCGAAGCGATCGACGTCGAGCCCGGCGGCAAGCCCGGCGCGGAGATATTCGACGCCGTCGGCCAGCGTATAGGCGAGCTCGAGGTCCTGCGTCGCGCCGGCTTCCTGCATGTGATAGCCGGAGATGGATATCGAGTTGTATTTCGGCATCTTCTGCGACGTGTAGGCGAAGATGTCCGAGATGATCCGCATCGAGGGCGCCGGCGGATAGATGTAGGTGTTGCGCACCATGAACTCTTTCAGGATGTCGTTCTGAATGGTGCCTGAGAGTTTTTCCGGCGGCACGCCCTGTTCCTCGGCCGCCGCGACGAACAGCGCCAGGATCGGCAGCACTGCGCCGTTCATGGTCATCGAGACGCTCATCTGGTCGAGCGGAATGCCTGCGAACAGCGTGCGCATGTCGTAGATCGAGTTGATCGCCACACCGGCCATGCCGACGTCGCCGGAGACCCGCGGATGATCGGAATCGTAGCCGCGGTGGGTCGCCAGATCGAACGCCACCGAAAGCCCCTTTTGGCCGGCGGCGAGATTGCGGCGGTAAAACGCGTTGGAATCTTCCGCCGTGGAGAAGCCGGCATATTGCCTGACGGTCCAGGGCTGGTTGACATACATCGTGGGGTAGGGGCCGCGCAGGTAGGGCGCGATGCCGGGCCAGGTTTCGAGGAAATCGATGCCTTCGAGATCGGCTTCGCTGTAAGCCGGTTTGACCAGGATGCCCTCGGGCGTGAGCCATGGTTCGACATTGGCAGCCGGTGTCGACGCGGCGACGGGCTTGAAGGCGAGATCCGAGAAATCGGGAATTCTGCTCACGGCCGGCCTTCCCTTAATTTGACAATGCGTGCCTCGCAGTCCGCAAGACGCTGATGAGCTTCACGCTCCCCGGCCGGGCGGCCTATTGGAGCAGCGACACTACCCCCGAACAGCGCAAGGATGTCACCCAGGAATAAAGGGGTACCGAACACCGTAATCCTCCGCGTCGAAATGTACGCCAATAGAGCCAAGCCCACTACTAAGAAAAGCACACCGGGGAACGAAATCTGCCCGGCAAGAATTCCTGCCACGATCGAAATTCCGATGCCGCAAATGATTGCAATCGCGACCGCGGCGAACCACTTGGGCGCCCGAAATCCACGCCTTGTTCGATCGAATAGGTCGTTGTGATAAGCGATCATCGACAGCAATCGATCGCGCTCCATTTCGAGTTGAGCGAGTTCGGCCTGACCGGTCATATCCGTGCTCACAATGTCCGCGTCAATCGATTACACCACCTCAATCATGGTCCGGATGCTGGTGGCTGACGATGCCATTAACTTTGTCCGGACCGTAATTCTGCAGCGTGGTCTGGCTCGGCAAATTCGCGATCGAAACCACCCAGCCAAGCCGGGCTTCGGTTCCGTATTGCCGGGTCGGCACCAGACGGTCGGGGCGGTCGAACGCGCCGGTCATGATCTCGATTTTGGAGCCGTCGATACGTCGAAAGCTCAAGGGCGTGCCGCAGGCGGCGCAGAAATCGCGCTCCGCGAGCGATGACGAGCGGAACGCCGACGGCTTGCCGCGGGTCCAGGCGA
Source organism: uncultured Alphaproteobacteria bacterium (assembly GCA_963843235.1). Taxonomy (GTDB): domain Bacteria; phylum Pseudomonadota; class Alphaproteobacteria; order Rhizobiales; family Xanthobacteraceae; genus Bradyrhizobium. Next base: position 572,001 of record CAWJJV010000030.1, on the reverse strand, counting down.
AATCGCCGCGTTCGACCTCGGCAAAGGACGCGAACGGCGCGCCGGCCGCCTTCTGACACATTCGGCAATGGCAGATGCTGATTTTCGCCGGCGCCGCCGACAGCGCAAAGCGAACGGCACCGCATTGGCAGCCGCCGGTCAGAACGGGTTGGGTCGCCGAGGTCATGTTCACTCCATCCGCCGCCAGGCTTGTTGAAGCAGCGCCAGCGCGTCGCCGCCGGCGAAGACGAAATCGCCGACGCCGGCACCGCGCAACATGGCCTCCTGCTCGCCCGGCCGGCCCGCCAGATAGATATGCTTCGCGCCGGCGGCTTGAAGGGCTTTCGCTGCGGCGATCGCCTGTTCGTTATAGACTTTGTCGGATGAACACAGGCACGCCAATGCCGCGCCGGAAGATTTGAAGGCGCTAGCGAGGGCGTTCACCTCTCCCATAGGGAGAGGTGAAGTAGGGGGTAAGAAGTCGACGGCCTCGATCCCGCCGGTCTCGAACAAGCTCCTGGCGAACGTCGCGCGCGCGGTGAAGTCGGCCGCGTGCCGAGGTTGGCGAGAAAAACCTTCGGCCGCGTGCCGCTGGTTTTCAGAACCTCATCGGAGCGGTCGCGCAAGCGTTCGAACGGCGCCGCCAGCCGCATCGGCGGCAGCGGGTCGAATGTGAATTTGGCCTCGCCATAGGGCGCGAGCGTAACCGGCGCCGCATCGAGCACCGCGACGGCGGCCTCGTGCAGGTTCGGAAACTCGCTGGCGCCGGTCAGCACCGCCTTGCGCCTGGCGATAGCGGCCTCGCGCGCCGCCCGCGTCGCCGCGACCTTGCGCTGGATCAGGTTCTGCTCAAGCGAAGCGAAGGCGCCGCCGGCTTTCTCGATCTCCTGAAACAGCGACCACGCCGCTTCGCAAAGCGCCTGCGTCAGGGCTTCGATGCCGCCGGAGCCGGCGGCCGGATCGGACACCTTGGCGAGATTGGACTCCTCCAGCAGCACCAGTTGCGTATTGCGCGCCACGCGCCGGGCGAACGGATCAGGTAATCCCAGCGCCAGCGTGTGCGGCAATACGGTGACGGCGTCGGCGCCGCCGAGACCCGCCGAAAACGCCGCCATGGTCGCGCGCAGCATGTTTACGTAAGGATCGCGCTGGGTCAGCATCCGCCACGCGGTATCGGCGGCGACGAAAATCGGCTTCGGCGCCAGTCCGCAGGCCTGTTCGACCCGCGCCCACAACAGCCGCAAGGCGCGGAATTTTGCCATGGTCAGGAACTGGTCGGCATCGGCGCTGAGCCGCGCATGGATCATGCCTTGGGCGTCTTCGAGCGCGACCCCGGCCCCTTCCAGCGCACGCAGATAGGCGACGCCAGTCGCCAGCACAAACGCCAGTTCCTGCGCCTCCGATCCGCCGGCGTCATGGATCACCCGCCCGTCGGCTACGGCGAACGGACCATTGAATCCCATTGCGGTGAGACCTTTGATCGCGCCGGTGACCGCGGGCACGATCTCGGCCCAGGCATAGGGGCTGGACCCCCAGACCGCGCAGGCGCCGAGCGGATCGAGGCCGAAGCGAATATCGCACGCCGCGGGGGCAATGGCTTTGCGCTTGACGTATTCGGCAAGGTGGATCGCCGCCATGCGGGACTGCGGGCCGACGTGAAGTTCGATCGCAATTCCGGCATCGATGAAAACGCCGTCGAGCACCCGGTCGACCGCTTCCGCGGTCGGTGGCAACCCGTAGCCATGAGCGCCGTTGGCGCCCGCGAATGTCAGCGCAATCCCGGTGGCGCCGTTCTCGAGATCGTGCAGGGCCTGCACATTGGCCGCTCCCGGATCGGGATGATCGATCCGCTGCATGACCTGCCAGGGCGAGCCCGCCGCGCGGCCCGCGACCGAGGCGGCGGCGCTGGCGCGGCGATAGATCGGCTCGATCGGCAACCCGTCGGAGGTCTTGCCGACCAGTTTGTCGAACGGCGCGCCCTTGAGCACGCCATCGACCAGCCTGCGCCAGTCGTCGTAGCCCGCCGGGGCGAAATCCGCCGCCAGCCGCAAATCGTCATTTGGAGAAGTCGTTCGCACAGCAGTCATTCGGCGGACCGCTCCCTTCCGGTCGTTCTTCCACGGGCTGGAAATTGCCACGGGCCGACCGCCAAGCCAAACGCTTGTTTGCGGTCCGGTCAGCCCAAATCCAGGTCCGGTAATCGTTCGATACCCTCGGTCGATAGCTGCGCCAGCGCCGCCTTGACGCTGCGGCCGGCGATCAGGCGGTCGGGCGCGATTTCCACCAGCGGCACCAGCACGAACGCGCGCTCGAACAGCCGGGGGTGCGGCAGCGTCAGTTCCGGCTTGTCGAGCGCGACATCGTCATAGGCGATCAGGTCGAGGTCGAGGGTGCGCGGGCCCCAGCGCCTTTCATTGGCGCGGTCGCGGCCGAACTTTTTCTCGATCTTGTGCAGCGTAAACATCAGCGCGTGAGGATCGAGGCTGGTCTCAATTTCGATACAGGCATTGATGAAGCGGGCTTGCTGCTCGTCGCCCCATGGCGGCGTGGCGTAGTCCGACGACCTCGCCTTTAGCGCCGCCTGCGTCATGCCGCAGATATTGGTGATCGCTTTTTGAAACGTCGCGCGGACGTCGCCGACATTGCCGCCGAGCGCGATCAGGACTTCAGCCATGCCGGACGTCAGCCTGGGAGGGCGGTTGCCGCGTTCGCGTCAGGATCACCCCGACATCGTCGAAAATCGCCGCAATCGGCGCGTGCGGCTTGTGAACGGTGACCTTGACGGCACTGATGCGCGCAAACGCGCCCAGGATCGCGTCGGCGACGGCGCCGGCTGCGCGTTCCAGCAGTCTATAATTGACGTCCTTGAACGCCGCCGTCGCGGTTGCAACCACGTTGGAATAGGACACGGTATCGGCCAGCCGATCGGTACGCGAGGATTCCGACAGGTCGGCCGAGAGTTCGAGATCGATCACGAAGCGCTGTCCGACCTCGGTCTCGTGATCCATGACGCCGTGGCGGGCGTGGATCACGACGCCGGTGATGAAGATGGTATCGGTCATCGCCTGTCCCCGATCGCTGCTGCGACGCGTAGTGCCTGCACGGTTTCCGCCACGTCATGGGCCCGGATGATCCGCGCGCCGCCGTTCGCCGCCACCAGATGCGCGGCGATCGAGCCGCCAAGGCGCTGCTGCGGCTCCGACGGCGTGATGGAACTGATGAAGCGCTTGCGCGATGCGCCGACCAACAGCGGCAGCTCGAATGTCCGAAGCTCGCTCAGCCGAGCCAGCGCCGTCATGCTCTGCTCGGGGGTCTTGCCGAAGCCGATGCCGGGATCGAGCACGATGGCATCCCGTAAAATGCCGGCCTTCGCCGCGATCGCAAGCGATCGCGTAAAGAAGTCGGCGATATCCTTCATGATGTCGATATCGGCATCGACCTCGTCGCGGTTGTGCATGATGATGACGGGCGCGCCGCGCTTGGCCAGCAGCTCCGCCATGGCGGGATCGCGCTGCAGACCCCAGACGTCGTTGGCAATCGCCGCTCCGGCATCAAGGGCCCAGGCGACGACAACTGACTTCATGCTGTCGATGGACACGGGAGTTCCGAGAGCAACGACGTCGGCCAATACCGGCCGCAGGCGTTCCAGTTCTTCATCGGCCGAGACCGCCTGCGCGCCGTAAGGCCGGGTGGATTCCGCGCCGATGTCGATGATATCGGCGCCCTCCGCGATCATCCGCCGGGCCTGTGCCAGTGCGTGATCCGGCGCGATGAACCGTCCGCCGTCGGAAAATGAGTCCGGCGTAATATTCAGTACGCCCATCACGGCAGGATACGGCCGGGACAACAGGGTAGGCAGTGCCGGACGATCTGCCGGGGTGGCCGCCGGGGAGGGTCTGGGCGCGGTCGCGATCATGCGGTCGCTTTGCGCGGTCCGTGCATGGGAGTCAAGATGCGGGGCGCGGCGGCGGTCATCCTGTCGGCCGAACCGCATCCAACTGGCCTAAGATGGGCGTTCTCGAAGGAGAGGTATTCTACCCACTGGGTAGAATTTAGTAGGTAATCTTGGGTTGAAGCTTGCGTGCCTGGGCGATCAGTTGCTCGACCGACTTTTCGGAAGGCAAAACCCGGACGAGCTTGCGCTTGGTATTCACCTCTTTCATGTTCTGCGCCAGGCGCGCCGGATTGCGCAGCGCCAGTTCGCGAACCGTGGTGACGCCGGCCGCCCGCACCAGCCCGACCTTTGCCTTGCCCATGCCGGGAATCCGCATGTAGTCGGCGACGTTCGCCCATTCGAGCAGTTGCTGTTCGCTGATACCGGTCTTCGCCGCCAGCGCCTTGCGGCCCTTGACGGTGCGTGCGGCCTCGAGCAGCCCGTCGGTGGTGCGAATGCCCAGTGCCTTCAGTTTCAGCGCCGTGAAAGCGGTCAGGCCGTCAATCTTGGAAATAGGATATGTCATGATACTCGATATGAAAAAGGTACTTTAGGCAAACCGGCTAAGGCCCGGCGTTCCCGCAATGATCTCGCCCATCTTGTCCGCTCCAATTCTGTCGCGGCCAAACCTGAAAAGTTCACGCGCGATGTTCTGTATCTCGCCCATTCCGAGACCAAGTCCCATGAGCCTGGTGCCGAGCGCCATCAGGCCGCTGCCCATCAAGCCGCTGAGGCCGCTGCTCTTGCCGGAGGCCGTAATCGCTGCTTCCGCGCCTGGAATCGCGTCAATCAAGGCCTGGACGGTGTCGGAAGGCCCCTCGTTGCGAAGGAAACTTAGAATGATGCCAATGGTTTTTTCAGCAACAACATCATCGATGCCGGCTTTCAGCGCCAGCTGCCCCGTCAGTTCGTCCATCTTGCCCCGTCCTCACCCGGTTGCTTGCCGGATCCTTGCTTGTGATTTTATCTTGATCTTCCGCGATACGAATTACAAGCGATCACCCTTTCGAAGGCGCGATTCGGCTTCGATCGCGCCGCGGGTGTTGCACCAATGCAAGGCCACGCGCGGAATTTGAAGTCAAATTGTCGCGGCATTGGCGTGAACGCGCGCATGTCCGATTGATTGTGCGTTCCTAGCGGTCTCGCGTTCCCTTCGTTCCAATCCGGTAAACGGCGTTGACCGGTTTCACTACACTTGCAACATGCGGTATGATCGCGGCGCTGGCCGACCGAAACCCTCGGTGCGCGCGAAGAGGCGATACCATGGCGACGTCCAACAACATGATGGCCGATACGGATGAGAAAATTTTCATCGGCAAGGGCGAACAGCCGGCCTGGCTGACGCTGGCGCTTGGAAATCGCCACGGTCTCGTCACCGGTGCGACCGGCACCGGCAAGACGGTCTCGCTGCAGGTCATGGCGGAGGGGTTTGCACGCGCCGGCGTTCCGGTTTTCGCCGCTGATATCAAGGGCGATCTCTCGGGCATCGCTGAAGTGGGCGAGGCCAAGGATTTCATCGTCAAGCGTGCCAGCGCCATGGGCCTCGCGTTCCAGCCCGACCGGTTTTCGACGGTGTTTTGGGACGTATTCGGCGAGCAGGGCCATCCGGTACGGGCGACGGTCACCGAAATGGGGCCGTTGCTGCTGTCGCGGATGCTCGATCTGAACGACGTGCAGGAGGGCGTTCTGAACGTCGCCTTCCGTGTCGCCGACGACAGCGGTCTTGCGCTGATCGATATGAAAGACCTACGTGCGCTGCTGGATGCGATCGTTCCGGAGAGCGGAAAAAAGGGCGCGGAGGATGAAGAGGATCAAGACGACGCGGAGGTCGCAATCCGCAAGGCCAAACTCCGCAAGGCCGCGCAGGGCTTCGGGAATGTCACCAAGGCGACCGTCGGAACCATCCAGCGCCAGCTTCTGGTGCTGGAAAATCAGGGCGGCACGAAATTCTTCGGCGAGCCGGCCTTGACGCTGAAGGACTTCATGCGCACCGACCGCGATGGCCGGGGCATCGTCAACATCCTGGTGGCGGACAAGCTGATGCAGAGCCCGCGGCTTTATTCAACATTCCTGCTGTGGATGCTGTCCGAACTGTTTGAAGAACTGCCCGAGATCGGCGACCCGCCGAAGCCCAAGCTCGTGTTCTTCTTCGATGAGGCTCATCTGTTGTTCAACGACGCGCCGAAGGCGCTGATGGACAAGATCGAGCAGGTGGTGCGGCTGATACGCTCCAAAGGCGTCGGGGTTTATTTCGTGACGCAGAACCCGATCGACGTGCCGGACAAGGTGCTCGGCCAGTTGGGCAACCGCGTGCAGCACGCGCTCAGGGCCTTTACGCCGCGCGACCAGAAGGCCGTGGCGGCGGCGGCGCAGACGTTCCGGCCCAATCCCAAGCTCGACACGGCCAAAGTCATCATGGAGTTGGGCAAGGGCGAGGCACTGGTGTCGTTCCTGGAAGGCAACGGTACCCCGGCGATGGTCGAGCGGGTGATGATCCGGCCGCCTTCAGCGCGGATCGGGCCGATCACGCCCGAGGAACGCAAGGCGATCATGGATAATAGTCCGGTGAAGGGCAAATACGACACCGCCATCGATGCCGAATCCGCGTATGAGATTTTGCAAAAGCGTGTGGCCGGAACCGCGGCGCCCGCCGATGCTCCCGCCGGGGGCGGAGGGGTTCTCGGGCAGATCGGGGCCATCGTCGGCACGATTTTCGGCACCAACGTGTCGCGCAGCCGCCGAATGTCGACCGGACAGGTTATCGCGCGCAGCGTCACACGCTCGGTCACCAACAAGGTGGTCGGCGGGGTCGTCGCCGATCTCGGTAAATCGGTGGGCGGCTCGATCGGCGGCTCGGTCGGGCGTGCGCTGGTGCGCGGCGCGCTTGGCGGGCTGTTGCGACGATAGCGCTTCGCTGCAAATCTTTGCTGCCTGACCGCGATATGTTCTTCCTCTGACTTCCGGAAACGAGTGTGTGCTGAGATATCCGTCGTTACGAGCGCCGCTCGATATTCTTTTTCTGATCTGCTGTATCGTTTTGACCGCCGATGTTCTCGGTCCGGAGATATGGGGCCACGGCAAAACCAAAGACTACCCGCTCTGGTACTGGGCCGGGCAGCAGGTGCTGCAGGGAAACAACCTCTACCCCAGCGACCCCAACACCTATTTCGGATTCATCTATCCGCCGCTGCCGGCGGTTCTGCTCGCGATACCCAGCTATTTCGGCAAAATCCCGCTCTATATCATCCTGTCGTTCATGAACGTCGCTGCGTGGTGGATGACAGGGCAATTCTCCAATGCGATGACCGGCTCGGGGCGGACGCCCGGTCCGTGGCTGTATGCGTTGCCGGGCTTCCTCACGGTCACCTTTGTGTTCGACATGTTCGACCTCGGGCAACCCAACCTCGTCCTGCTGGCGATGATGCTGTGCGGTTTCTGGTTGCTGCAGCACGAGCGCCCATGGATGGCGGGAAGCATGTTTGCGCTGGCGACGGCGATCAAGGTTTTCCCGCTGGCCGTATTTCCCTATCTGCTTTGGCGGAGGCACTGGGCCGCGGCTGCGAGCATGGTCGTCCTGACCGGGGTTTTCCTGTTCGTCGTTCCGGCCCCCGTGCGCGGCTACCAGCACAACGTTGCCGAACTAAAGACCTGGTATCAGGGAATGGTCGGGTCGAGTTCGGAGAAGGGGTTCGGGCAGCGCGACGAGCAGAACTGGTCCTGGGTCAATCAGTCGATCATTGCGATGACGCACCGGCTGACGCGGCCGGTCAATTACAACCAGGATGATCCGGCCCGCCCGCCGCGGTACATGAATTTGCTCGACCTCGATTTCAAGACTGCGAACTGGATCGTGATCGCGATATCGCTGCTGATCGGGCTCGGATACGTCGCGGTGATGCCGCCCCGCGCGCGGCGGACCGCGCGCTCGGATGCCGAGGAGATCGGGATCCTGTTCTGCCTGATGACGGTGGCGTCGCCGCTGGCCCGGCAATACTATTTCATGTGGTTGTTCTTCCCCATCACCGTCCTGATCCACCGTGCCGCCTACGATCCAAGGCCTGCCGTGCGGACGGGGACATGGGCGGCGCTGGCGGTCGCGACGGTGCTTGCTGTGCCTGTCGCTTCCGGTTTTCCCGAACGATATACAGGCGTTCGGGAACAATCTCGCCGCGGCGGCCGTGATTGCCGCGGGATTGGTCTGGCATATCCTGCATCCGCCGGCGGATGATCGCGCCGACGCCTTGTCTGCGGCATCAAGCGAGTTACAACCTGATATGAAAGCGTAACCCCGCCTACCCAAGGGAGGACCGAAAATGTCCAGCACCGCGCAATTGCAACCGGTCCTCGACCGCATCGACGCCGATTTTGACAACAGCCTGGAGCGGCTGTTTACGCTGCTGCGGATCAAGTCGATCTCGGCCGATCCGGCCTTTGCCGGCGACTGCAAGGCGGCCGCCGACCATCTGGCGCGGGATATCGCGACGCTTGGCTTTTCCACCGAGGTTCGTCCGACCGCCGGTCACCCCGCCGTCGTTGCCAAAACCAATGGCGGCGTCGCTAAGGATTCCGCTCGGCCGCATGTGCTGTTTTACGGCCACTATGATGTTCAGCCGGTCGATCCGCTCAATCTCTGGCACCGTCCACCCTTTGAGCCTGCCGTGACCGACCACGCCGACGGCCGAAAAATCATCGTCGCGCGCGGCGCCGAAGACGACAAGGGGCAGTTGATGACGTTCATCGAGGCCTGCCGGGCCTGGAAGACCGTCGCGGGCTCGCTGCCGGTCGACATCACCATCGTTATCGAGGGCGAAGAGGAAGTCGGATCGAAAAACTTCGTGCCGTTCCTCGAGAAGAACAAGGAAGAGTTCAAGGCGGACTTCGCGCTGGTGTGCGACACCGGCATGTGGGACCCGAACACGCCTGCGATCACGACCTCACTGCGCGGCCTTGTTTATGAAGAAGTGCGGATCAAGGCTGCAAACCGCGATTTGCATTCCGGCATCTTTGGCGGCGGCGCGCAAAATCCGATCCGGGTGTTGACCCGCATCCTCGGCGGCCTGTTCGACGACGACGGCCGCATCACCATCCCGGGTTTCTATGATGGCGTGAAGGATTTGCCGGCCGACATTCTGGCGCAATGGTCGAAGCTCAATTTGACGGCGGACAGTTTTCTCAAGCCGATCGGCCTTTCGGTCCCCGCCGGCGAGAAGGATCGTCTGCTGATCGAGCAAATCTCCTCGCGCCCGACCTGCGACGTCAACGGCATCATCGGCGGCTACACCGGCGAGGGCTCGAAAACCGTGATTCCGGCGGAGGCCTCCGCCAAGGTCTCGTTCCGGCTGGTGGAGGGGCAGGACCCTGCCAAGATACGCAAGGCGTTTCGCGATTACGTGACCGCGCGGCTGCCGAAGGATTGCCGCGCCGAGTTTGGCGACCATTCCAGCGCGCCGGCGATTGCGCTCGACTGGCACATGAAGCCGCTCGCTGCCGCCCGGCGCGCGCTGACCGAGGAGTGGGGCAAGGAGGCCCTTTTGATCGGCTCGGGAGCCTCGATCCCGATCGTCGCCGATTTCAAGCGCACGCTCGGTCTCGACACCGTGCTGGTCGGCTTCGGCCTCGAGGACGACAACATTCATTCGCCGAACGAAAAGTACGACCTCAAGAGCTTTCACAAAGGCATTCGTTCGTGGGCGCGCATCCTCGCAGCGTTGGCGGAGATGCCGAAGGCCTGAGCTTGCAGAGCAAGCATAGCCCGGACGAACCAACGGGTCGCGAAAATGCGCGACCGAAGACTGGCTCCGCGATATCCGGCTTCGTTCAATGGTCCCGCTTATCGCAACCGCGCATGCGACGACTTGCGGCACTTGGAGTGCATAGCGGTTTGAAAAATATTTGAAGAGATGATACTCAAGATCACGATGATTGCGGATGCGCGAACAATTTCCTCAAGTACTTAGCCGTTGATTGAAATGATTTTCTGAATAAAAACTTCTTGGGTTGTGTTTAGGATAGGCAATGGTTCTTGATCCAAAAAACCTGCCCCCGCTTAGCCATACGGACGAATGGCTGGGAATTATCAGAGAGTTCCTGAACGCGCTGTCCCTGAAAAAAAAGGCTCAATACAATCGTCGGGTTTCCGTCGGCGATCTCTTGACGGAGCGCAGCGACAACGCCGCCATGTATGGATTCGGAGAAGGGACGACGATGTACGACAACGTCCTGGTCCTCGGCGACGTGAAGGTGGGCCGTCACACCTGGATCGGACCGGGATGCATCCTGGATGGTTCCGGCGGCGGTCTGCAAATTGGCGATCATTGCTCGATTTCCGCCGGCGTTCAAATTTACACCCACCACACCGTCAACCGGTCTATTACGCTGGGCGCCGCGCCAATCGACTATGCGCCGACAACAATTGGAGATGGCGTTTATATCGGACCTAATACGATCCTCCAGATGGGGCTAACGATCGGGGATAAGGTCGTGATCGGCGCAAACTCGTTTGTGAATCGCGATCTCCCGACGGGTGCGAAGGCCTTTGGCAACCCCGCCCAAATACGGTGATGTCGTGGCGTGGATTCTTTAGCACGCGAGCCAAGTTCGGATTGATGCGAGTTGATCTCTTTGAGTATTTCGCAATTTGACCAAAGCAGAAAAGCGCAACCTATGGCTGCTGATCACCGCTTGATCAAAGTGCATTAGCTGCGTGGAAGGCAATATTTGGGACCAAGGCGGTAAAGAGCGAGCGATGATTGGCGAAGCAATAGGGTTTTTTCTGCGCAATCTGCCAGCCTTCTTATTCGTCGCAGCGCTGGTGCTCGCAGCGTTGTTACGCAATCGCGGCGGCGCTGCCGAACGTTTCTTAGCTTGGTTATTACTGCTTCCCATTGGCGTCACCGGACTCTGGGCAGGCATTTCACACATCTTTTTTCCTGCAGTGGCTGCCGCTCACATCGGATGGCAGGTAAGCCCCTTTCAATTCGAAGTTGGAATGGCGGACTTGGCTGTTGGCGTGACGGCCTGCATCGCATTTTGGCAAGACTTGTCGTTCAAGGCCGCGGCAGTTTGCGCAGCATCAGTATTCCTGCTCGGGGATGCCATTGGGCATATCCGGGAAATGGCAGAAGCTAACAACTTTGCACCGGGTAATGCCGGGCTTCCGTTCTATATGGATATCATCTGTCCTGTGCTTGCTATCGCGCTGCTTACCATCGCAAAACGTCATAGTGCGCGACGCTAGAATTGCGTCGCATGCACGCGTCGACGAAGTAGAGAGCCTCCAGCGTCGCAAACTCCTGTAGAGCATCGCATACCGGGGAGGGCTGTGATGGGTAGAAAAATTCAGAAAAAAATCTGAGGGTTCGCATCGAACCTGACTTCGCCGTCTTGCGTTGGTTCCCGACACGAGATTTGCAATGCAAGAGGACCAAGCCAACCAAGGTATTCTGCTCGACGGCGCGTAACCCCAGCGAAAGGACAAGCGATGGCCAAGAACACGATTTGCCTGTGGTACGATAAGGACGCGGAGGCTGCTGCCCGCTTCTACGCCGAAACCTTCCCCGACAGCGCCGTGCGTGCCGTCCACCGTGCACCCAGCGACTACCCGTCCGGCAAGAAGGGCGACGTGCTGACGGTGGAATTCGCAGTCGCCGGCGTCCCCTGTCTCGGCCTCAACGGCGGTCCCGCGTTCAAGCATAACGAATCGTTCTCGTTTCAGATCGCCACCGATGATCAGCAAGAGACAGATCGCTACTGGAACGCCATTGTCGGCAATGGAGGCGAGGAGAGCGCGTGCGGCTGGTGCAAGGACAAGTGGGGCGTATCCTGGCAAATCACGCCGCGCGTGCTGACCGAGGCGCTGGCGGCCGGCGGCGATGAAGCAAAGCGCGCATTCGATGCCATGATGGACATGAAAAAAATCGACGTCGCCGCGATCGAAGCGGCGCGGCGCGGCTGACTTTCACAAGAGTAACAAGCCAGACGCGGGGCTATTCCCCAGGCGGCACGAAATATTCCGGTATTGGACCTGTTGCCTGCGCATCGATGGCAACGTAGTTTTCGGCCGCCAACGGAAAACACGCGATGTGTATTCCAACAAGAACAACAGTATTGGGAAGCAACCATGAGGACACTCACAGCCGCGCTATGCGCCCTCGCGCTCGTCGTAACCGGTGTGCAGGCGCAGACCGTCAAGGACTTTCTGGCGGCAGTCACAAAGAAGTGGACGGCACCGTTCGAGCCGTTCCAGCTGATCGATAACATCTACTACGTCGGCACGGACGGCATTGCGGTCTATGTCATCAAGACGTCGCAAGGCCTGATCCTCATGGATACGGCGCTCCCGGAATCGACGGCCATGATCAAGGGCAATATCGCCAAGCTCGGGTTCAAGCTCGGCGACATCAAGTACATCCTGAACTCGCACGCACACTTCGATCACACCGGCGGCTTTGCCGAGATCAAGAAGGAAACCGGCGCGCAACTCGTCGCTGGCGAACGCGACAAGCCCTTGCTCGAAGGCGGGTACTATCCGGGGGATGAAAAGGACGCCGATCTGGCCTTTCCGCCCGTGAAGGTGGACCGCGCCGTCAAGGAAGGTGACAAGGTCACGCTGGGCGATACGACGCTGACCGCGCATTCGATGCCCGGCCACTCACCGGGCTGCACGAGCTGGGAAATGACCGTCAAGGATGGCGGGCAGGACCGCGACGTTTTGTTCTTCTGCAGCGGAACGGTTGCATTGAACAAGCTGGTCGGCCAGCCGACCTATCCTGGCATCGCCGAAGACTACCGATCGACGTTCGCCAAGGCCAAGGCGATGAAGGTTGATGTGCTGCTCGGGCCGCACCCGGAGGTCTATGGCATGCAGGAGAAGCGTGCGCAGATGAAGGACGGCGCTCCGAACCCGTTCGTCAAGCCGGGCGAACTGGCAACATATGTGGCAGGGCTGGAACAGGATTTCGATAAACAGCTCGCCAAGCAGACGGCGTCACTGCAGAAGGCAAACTAGCCACCGAACTTCTCGCGCGTGGTCGCGCCGGTGATGTCGGCACGGTCGTCCATCCAGGGCACGACCGTCCCGACATCCCGACGCTGTTCGCCTTCGTGGAATAGCGGACATCGATCCCGCACTTGCACGAAAGCCTCTTCCAGCCTTGCGATGGCGGTCGGTATTCAGCCGTTATACGCAAAAATCTCGATAGGGTCGTTGAAGCCGCGCACCGGATACTCGCCGACGCGTTCGAGATCAAAATCGCTTTTGACGAAGTCGGCGAACGCGCGGGACAGCAGCACCGTTCTCCCCAATTGTTTGGTGAGGGTTTCGAGACGCGAAGCCATGTTGACCGCGGGACCGATGACGGTGAAGTCGAGCCGGGCGCGCGACCCGATATTGCCATACATGACATCCCCGACGTGGACCCCGATGCCGTACTTCAACGGCGCTCGACCGGTTTCGCCGTTCTTCTCGTTCAGGGTAACCATGGCCTGACGGGCGTCGGCCACGGCATGCAGCAGATTTGCGCAGGCTGACGGCTGGCTGAGCGGAAAAATGGCGAGCAGACCGTCGCCGATAAATTTCAGTATTTCTCCGCCATGCCGCGCAATCGGCTCCGACATCGCATCGAAATAGCCGTTCAGAAGCTCAATGACGTCATCGCGCGGCCAGTTGTCGGAGATCCGGGTGAAATCACGCAGATCGCAGATCATGATGGCGGCGCGTACCGTTGTCCCGCTTCCGCGCCTGGTGGCGCCAGCCAGAATGAGCTCGCTGGCATGGGTCCCGACATAGGTTTCGAGCAGCGTTCGCGCCAGCCGGTTCTTGACACGGATTTCGCTGACCAGCGCCAGAACCGGCAACAATTTGAACAGGCCGGCGATATGCGCGTCTTCGAAACCTCCGGGCCGGTCGGTTGCAAAGGTCACGAAATGCCGCTTGCCGAGCGTATGGTACAGCGGCCACGCCACATAGTCGGTCAGGCCTTTCGCCCGCATCTCGTCGTAGACGGCGTGCTTGCGGCCCAGCGAGGGATCGCGTTCGAGATTCTCGCGCACCTCAACGGCGCCGTCATGAATTTCGTTGGCGGGACTACCGATGTATTCGGATCGCTCGGTGACATCGTAGTCGACTCGTTCAATCTTGGCCTCGCGCATCCCGTCGGCCCACATGATCCGGGCGCCGAGCCATTGCGGATGGTGGATCAGGATATGAAGCGACGCCCGCTTGACGGGAATGTTCGCGCTCTGCAGCCGGACACACAGCTCAGCGAAAATATTGTCAATGAAGCGCTCATCGCGCGTGCCGGTTGTCAGCCAGTGCACTACGTCGCCGTCAGAATGCGCGGTGACGGAAGCGATGTTTGGCGGCGCGTTCATATCGTGCTCCTGAGCAGGGACCTGGATCGACGGTCCAGGATATGTCGTATCCCTGCTCGACGGCGTCAATGGAGTCCGCCGCGATCTGCTTGGGCGCATCGGGTTGCCGCTGAGGTGCCGCGTGCCGGCGCGGGAGGACGCAGTAGTAGCGCCGCGCCCTCACTTTCAACCCATAACTGCGGTCGCAAGACGATCGAATATCTCCGCGGTATTCCTGCCTATTCTTTAAGCGTTGTGGCAAGATCCGGCTGCCGCGCGAAATCCCGGTCGATTCCCGGTTAAGAATTCCGATTAAATCGATCTGTGTGCGTCTGTCATGCCCAAGCAGCTAGTGCGAATGCGCATCCTGAAACCAAAGAACAAGGTTTACGTCTGATTGCGACGGCAGACCACCGTCCGCCTCATCAACGATGATGCGCTGGCATGCTTGCATGGTGACCTGGTCGTTAACATCACAGGCGACGTCCAGAACGGCCCAGGCGGTTTCGACCCAGATATTGCCGGACCTCGCCCGATCCGCAATATGCCCAGATGGCTCGCGCGCAGTTCGGCCGTGTACCCGCTCAACTATTGGCATTGGTTGCCCCCTCGTTCTTTGATTGAGGGTGTTGTACGCGGGCAATTTAAACATCCGGCCCTCGAATTCGTTCAGATTTGAACGGCCCGCCAAGGAAACGTTCACCATCCGTCGACAGCCCGTCGTCCCCGGGCGCCCCAGTAAAAATTGGTTCAACCCGCCCCATAAAACTGCGCAGATTTTGGCTCCCGTTTGTTCAAGCCTGATCGGCATTGCTGTGTCATCGCGTGCGTCGCGCACAGACCACGGCACAGGTGGCAGGTCATGAACCATTCAATGTACAGCGCCGATCGGCAAACCCATCGCCGCATCATCGGATCGGCATTTGTTGTGATCTGCATCCTCATCATGCTCGGCACTGCGGCGATCACCAGACACGAGCAGCAGCAAACGTCTTCGATTGCCGTGCTGAGGACCGGCATGCCCGTTGCCACAACGGACGGCGGCTATTTTATCGTCCGCTAAGGGCGATCCCCGCTCCATGCCTCATTCCAGACAGAGACGAGATGAGGATTCGGCAAAAGCAACACTTTGCCATTGCGTTCCGAGCGCGCCGCATGAGCCAGCGCTTCCTTGACTTGCGTTATTGGATAAACGCCCTCGACGTGAACATTTATCACCTTTTGATCGATCATACGGCCGATCTCGCGGTAGACATGATTTCGCTCGGAGGCGGACGAAGTCTCAAACCAATGAGTGAACCAAAATCCTCGAAGCGCAATATTACGGAAAACGACATCGGACGCATCGACCACGCAGTCGCCACTCGATAACAGGCCGTACGAAACGATGGTCCCGTTGTCAGCCACACATCGACCGAGTTTCGCCGTTCCGTTGCCGGCTACGGCGTCGAAGGCGAGCCTGATCGGCGCGCATGAAATTGCTGCTTTAACCCGCTCATGCAGGTCAGGTCCGTCTACAACAGCTGCATCGGCTCCCGTCGCCAGCAGAGGCGCCACCTGGTTTTCGCGCCTCACGACACTGACCGTCCGCAACCCCATGGCTTTGGCGATACGAATTACGTTATGTCCGACTGCTGAGTTGCCGGCGTTCTGCAAAACCCATTCGCCAGGCTCAAGTTTCACGAACCCCTTGAGCATATGCCAGGCCGTCGCTGGATTGACGGCCATCATTGCCAGTTGGAGTGTGTCTGCCCGCTCGGGAAGAGATTTTACACCAGCGGCGGGAGCCTTAACCCTCTGGCACCAATTTCCCCGCCCGGCTGAGAGTGCTAAAACGCGATCTCCAACTTTCAGGTGACGCACGTCAGATCCCAGCACGGCGACTTGTCCCACGGCCTCTCCGCCGGCGAGGATCGGTAAGTCTGGAGGACTCGCACCGAAGCGTCCCTGGAAGTTGAGAAAGTCGGAGGGATTAATTGGAGCAGCAAGAATATCAATGATAATTTCGCCTGCTGCGGGCGATGATGGTTCGGGAATGTCGACGACATCGACCACCTCGTGCCCGGCTCCGAAACTGCCGAATTGAACAGCCTTCATGATTGGTCCGCCCATTTCCTACTGATCTATCACCTTCGACGATTATCATATCCGTTACGAGTTTGCGCCCTGGCTTCCGATGTGCCGGGGTGTGGGATGAGTGGAGTGGAAGCGATGCCAATCGTTTGCATTTCATGGAGATGAAGGGTTTTCGAAAAGGGCTCGTCCCATCCCGCAATGAGGAGAAGAAGCATTCGCCCGATTTTATTCGGTCGGGCAAATCAGCAAATTCGTGTCTAGCCCTCGTGCCAAAAATTTTCCGCTTCACGTTTGACCCAAATCACCTGTTTATTCCGCGCCATCCCGTCCCGAGAGAGGGGGCGTATCGCGATCGTCACGGACGTTGGGATGGGATGCGGTGGACGCGGCAGCGTCGTCGCGCACGGCGAATGCAGGGCGGGCTTTCGATTGAGCGAAGGCCCGTGAGCATTCACCCGGCGCGTGGACGAACGGCGCTGCTTCCGCTTTCGCTAACGCCTCGGTGGATGTGCACATGCCGCTGAGGCCTCTTGGTGAACGCGGGTCGCGTACGGCAAAGCCGTGTGGTCCTGGCGCCCGTTGCTGGCGTCAAGCCGGCGGAGGTGCACGAGCCCAACCGGGTCTCGTTGTACCTTAATCCGCCGGCGAGGGTGACAAGACGAATTCGTCGCCCGGGAGAGCGCGGAATAAGCCGTTAAAACCATTGCGCAGGAAATGCCGGGTGTTCCGGTGACCTGTGGTGACTACCATGCGCTTACTACACTTTGCGCATGGGCTGCGGGTGCACCGCGCACCCGGCGTTTCCTGCGCCCTTGTGTGGAGAAATCTGCCAGAATGTGCGAACGGGCGGTTTTTACCAACCGCCCGTTGCTGGAACTGAGCCCGTTGCGCCCAAGAGCGACAGAGCCCGTAAGAGAGCGAGGGACAGCTCCGGTATCTTCCTCAACCCGAACAGTTGCACGGGCTTCGAGCCCGAACCAGGCAAGGAAGGGAGTGGATGATGGCACAACATCACAGCGTTGTCGCGGGCATCGATGTAGCCAAGGACAAGGTGGACGCCTGCATTCGTGCGCTTGCGGTTCGTCCGACCTTTTCGAGCACAGCAGGACGACGTCGGTTGGTCGTCTGGTTGCGCAAGCACAAGGCCACCAAGGTCGTGTTGGAGGCAAGTGGCGGCTATGAGCGGGACTGGGCCAAGGCGCTACGCCAGGCCGGAATCGAAGTGCGGATCGTCGACCCCAAGCGGGTTCGCAACTTCGCACTGTCGGCGGGACGCCTGGCCAAGAACGATGCGATCGACGCGGAGATGATTGCCTGGTTCGCCGAGACCTTCAGCGAGGGGCCGAGTCAGGTCTACGATGCAGATCGTGACGAACTTCAGGCAATGGTGAAGGCGCGCCTGGGACTGCTCAATCTGAGGATACGGCTGGAGGCTCAAGGCGAGCACGCCGCGCCCGAATTAGTGCGGAAGGCGCGTGCCCGGATCTTGAAGCGCTTGAACAACGAGATTGCCAAGCTGGAGGCGTCGATCTCCGCCAAGGTGAAATCCTCTCCGGATTTGGCAGAGCGTGCCGAGATCATCGCGAGTGTGCCGCGACTTGGCGAGATCAGCGCCACGAACCTCGTTGCAGGGCTGCCCGAACTCGGCCAGGTGAGCGACAAAGTCGCTCCTGCCTTGATTGGCGTCGCACCCTATGATGACGACAGCGGAAAGCGCCGCGGCGAACGTCACATCAAGGCTGGCCGCCGTTGGGTCCGCAACGCCATCTACATGCCCTGCGTCGGCGCCGCCACGCTGAACAACCCCGTCCTCAAGGCCTTCTACCGCCGCCTGGTCGCCAAGGGAAAGCCGGCGAAGGTTGCCATCATCGCCTGCATGCGCAAGCTGATCGTCGTTCGCGCTTCGCGCGACCCGGAATGACAGCTTGCGTTGAGCGCATGCGCTTCGTCGTCACCGCGAGGAGCTGCTTGCGACGACCTGTCCGCCGTGCTTTGCTTAGCGATGCGGAAGCAATCCAGTTTCGCTTTTGCCCGGGATTGCTTCGCTCGCGTTCATCATCGCGAGTTCGGACCGACGTTGGGTCGCCGATGCCCATCATAAGACCGGTCAAATAAAAACGCCGCCCGAAATTGGGCGGCGTTTGGATTCGAAGTGCAGAGGTCGTTGGTTGTTACACTACACCCGGAATATCAAAATTTCAATTCTTGTAGCCGGGATCGAGGCGGTCGACCTTGCGCAGCAGCGCCGGCCATACCAGCGTCGTCGAGCGCATTTCCTGCCGATCGGGATTCGAGAGCAGGGCGGTGTTCTTGTCGACGACGGCCGGGTCGACCGGATAGGCTGATGGCCCCAGCATGCGGGTGCGTACCTGCATGGTGCAGGCGCGCTCCAGATGGAACATGCGTTCGAAGGCGGATGCGACCGAGCGGCCGACCGTCAGCGTGCCGTGATTGCGGAGCAGCATGTGGTTTTTGGTGCCGAGGTCCTTTTGCAGCCGCGGCCGTTCGTCGTGATCGAGCGCGATGCCTTCGTAGTCGTGATAGGCAAGATCGTAGGTGACAAGCTGGGCGGTCTGGTTCATCGGCAGCAGGCCTTCCGCGCTGCTCGCGACCGCGGTGCCGTCGGGCGTATGCAGATGCAGCACGCAGCCGGCGTCTTCGCGCGCCTCGTGGATCGCCGAATGGATCGTGAAGCCGGCCGGGTTGATGCTGTACTGGCTTTTGCTGAGCTGGTTGCCGTCAAGGTCGACCTTCACCAGGCTCGAAGCGGTGATCTCGTCGAACATCAGGCCGTAGGGGTTGATCAGGAAATGATGATCCGGTCCGGGTACCCGCGCCGAAATGTGGGTGTCGACCAGATCGTCCCAGCCGTAATGCGCGATCAGCCGATAGCAGGCGGCGAGATTTACCCGCTGGCTCCATTCGGCCGGAGTTCGATTTCCGACGGTGCTTCCTTGAGGCGTGCTTCAGCTGGCGACATGACCGGGGTCTCCCTTACAGGTTGTTGGTTTTCGCGCTCAGCCTAGTCCCATGGCCGATCGGCAGCAAGTCTGCGGCGTTGCGCAGCGGTGCCGCAGTTCTGCTGTCGAAGCGGAGGTTTTCCCGGCTTAGGGCGGGGGAATGGCCAGCAGGCTGGAAATGCTACGCCCGCGAATGTCGTAGACCCTGGCAAACACCACGTCGTCGCGCTTGATCTCCAGCATCACCGGCGCGGTCAGGCCCTTGCAGTAGAATTCACCGAGCGTCATCGCGAAGTCGGCGGCATGGCTGTCCCAGCCGATCGTGAAGTCGGGACCGAGCGCGACCTGGGCCGGGCGTTGCGGCCCGCATACCGCGACCTTCCACTTGCGCCCTTGCGGCGGAACTTCCTGGCGCTCGACCAGTTCATCGCGCAATCCGTCGGAGGCCTGCTTCAATGCAAGACCCCAGTAATCCAGCATGAAATACTCGTCGGCGCCGCGCACCGTGCCCGCGATATGGTTGAAGTGGGTGTATTGGTAGGGATGCAGCCGGATCATTTCGCTGAGCGGCAGCAGCAGGCCGAATGTGAAAATCGCGACCGCCGCGGGCTGCCAGCTGCGGCGGTTTTCCTTCAGCCTGTTCATGCCCCTGGCAAACGCGACGCCGGCGAGCACCGTCATCGGCGGAATCACAAAGACGAAATGGCGAATGCCATTATAAAGCGCGGGACGCTTCACGATCGCGATCAGCAGCGGCAACGTTGCCGCCGACGTCAGCATCAGCAGGATGGTCTTGCGGCGGGCCGGCACGTCGTCGCGCGACAGCGACATGAAGGTGCCGACGACGCCCGCAACGAACAGGGCGAGCAGCACTTCGGGGAGCTGCAGCGCGAACAGGGTCGGCAGGTACGACCAGGGCATGTCCGGCACCGACACCAGGGCGCCATCGAACATTTCCTTCCACGGCTTCTCGAAGAAGCTCGAGAAGTAGGTCAGGGCCCCGAACGGATTGCCGGGTTCGATCACCGACCATGGCCAGATCAGCCCCATGACGAGGTAGCCGAGGATCAGGCCGGGCAGCAGCACGTAAGCGACATGCGCAAACCGCCTGGTGGCTTCGCGCGCGCCGTGGGTGTGGGCCTCCTCCAGCAACAACGGCACGAAACCGATGACGGCATAGACCAGGGCCAGTCCGCCCAGGACGCGCGAGCCGATCGACAGACCGGCGCCAAGCCCGACGATCAGGACGGTGCGCGGAGAAGGGGCGGGGTATTCCTCGGCCAGGCGGACCAGCCCCAGCATCAGGATGACCATCGCAACGGCGAACGGTGCATCCTTTGGATTCATGAACATGTGCCCGTAATAGGTCGGGCACAGTGCCAGCAGCAGCAGCGCGGCGAGCCCGGCGAGCGGACCACCGACGCGCCGGGCCAGTCGCCACGTCACCGCAAGGCCGATCAGGCCGACGATGGCGCCGAGCAGCCGGCGGGTCTCAAACAATTCGAGCGGGATAACCTTGTGCAACAGCGCCGCCACCATGTCGAAGCCGCCGCCATACATGTAGAGATTGGCGAACGACAGCGCTCCGGTATCCTTGAAGCCGGAACCGTACATGCGCAGCAGCAGATCGGCATATTCGGCGTGGGTGTAGTCGTCCCATCCCAGCCCGTAGTCGCGAAAAGTAAGGCTCGCGATCAGCCCGACCGCCGCGAGCGCAAAGAGAGCGAGGTCGTCACAAGTTCGCTCGACCGAGCGCCGGGTGGGCGTATCGATAGTCGACGTCGTGATTGATGACATGGCTATTGGTGACCCGGCGTCCCTAATGGCCCAGCTTTGGCGCTTTTGGGCCTCGTTCCCCGGCATCCATATAGCGCAGTTCCATTACCGGGTAATTGAGAATTGTGGCGTAATTTCCCTGATGCGTTGCAGCAAATCGGAGGGTTAAATGGTCGCAGGGGACCGTGTTAGACAAAAGTAGACGTTCGCTCGTCGTTGTGCGACCGCCAAGCCCGTTTTGGCGAGGGAACTTCCCCTGCAATTGCTGGTTGGCGGTGCGCTCAATATGACGGTATCGTGGCTTTGAGGCTGCGCGCTTTGGGGGCGTGTGGCAGGGGTGGATTCGATGATAGTTGCGTTGTTGGTCGCCGGGATCGGCTTTGTACTGGCTGGCCTGCTGGGGATCGTTTTTGGACTTCCGGTCAAGGAGTTCAGTTTCGGCAATACGCTGATCCTCGCCGGGGCTGTCACCACCTGCACCGGCATGATCCTGCTTGGCCTCTGGACGGTGGTCCGGGAACTGAGGGCTATCGCGGCAGCGGCTCGAATCGGGCGAAGCGGTGATGCCGCGAGGCCGGATTGCCTGCAGACGTGAACCCCGTGCCGCGCGAGCCGGAAAATGACGTTTTTCCATTCGGTCGCGACCAACCCCGGCCGAGCGGACCCAGCCGATGCGGAACCGGCAACGCTGCCGCCGTGGCACGAAGAGACCGCGACGCGCGACCGCGCGCGCAATGATTCGCCGCCGCTACCGGGATTGCCGGCCGAGCCCGCGGCCAAGCCGCGGCGCAATCTGCTGTTTTCATCGACATCGCGGAAGGAACGCGAGCGTGCCGAGTTGCGGGTAACCGATCCCTCGCTGGTCGACCCGCGTTCCTCGCCGGCTGCCGGCTCGACCACCTCCAAATCGAGCGAGCCGCCTGCGGCGTCCGAAGACCCTTGGCCGCATCGGGAAGGCGGCAGGACCCTTGATGCGCCGCCGCCGCGGCGTAGTGGCCGCACGCCATCGACGTTTACCGAGGCAAATGCCGGCGCAACCGGGGCCGATCGTCCTCCGCCGGCGGCGCGAAGCGAGGATTCGTCCGCGGTGAGCGTTCTCAAATCGGGCGTCGTCGATGGAATGGCTTATTCGTTGTATTCCGACGGCTCGATCGAGGCGCAAATGCCCGAGGGCCTGATGCGATTCGCATCGATCGACGAATTACGCGCGCATCTCGACCAGCGTTCGTAGGTGGAAGCTACTTCGGTCGAATCTGCCTCAAACAACCTGCCTTGAAAATAAAACATTGTTGTTCTTGGTTGTTCTTGTCAGTCCTGCAGCAATTCGCTCATATTCGACAAGTAGTCGACGATTCCGCGAGCGTATTGGCGTTACGGGATACTGTTCGATGCCAGGGTTTCCCGCATGCATGAGATCGTCGAAAGGTTCAGGCCATGACCGACGCCGCCGGCAAAAACTTCATCGACCTGACCGCGAATATCGTTTCCGCCTATCTCAGCAATAACCCGACGCCGGCCGCCGAAATTCCGGCCTTGATCAGCCAGATTCACGCAGCGTTGCAGCGGGTGTCGACGGGCCGGGTCGAAGCGCCGATGGAACCGGCCAAGCCCGCGGTTTCCGTGAAAAAGTCGATGACCCCCGATTACCTCGTCTGTCTCGAGGACGGCAAGCGGTTCAAATCGCTGAAGCGTCATCTGCGCACGCAGTACAACATGACGCCGGAACAGTATCGGGACAAATGGAGTCTTCCGGCCGACTATCCGATGGTCGCGCCGAACTATGCGGTGGCACGTTCGCAACTTGCCAAGAAGATGGGGCTGGGCCAGCAGCGGCGGCGGCGCAAATAGCCGCGCGCTTCAGGTCGCGGTCGCGAGCGCCTCGCGCGCGTCGGTGCGGATGCGCTCGACCATGGCGCGCAGGCCGTTGGAGCGCTGCGGCGTCAGATGCTCGCGAAATCCGAATTCGTTGAACACCGCAATCGCGTCGGTGGCGAGAATCTGTTGCGGCGTGTGGCCGGAATATAGCGTCAGCAGGATCGCGATCAGCCCCCGCACAATATGCGCGTCGCTGTCGCCGAGGTAATTCAGCATCGGCTCATGGGCGTCGTTGCGGCCGACCCGCTTCGAGAGCCAGACCTGGCTCGCGCAACCCTGCACCTTGTTGGCCTGGGAATGCTCGGCTTCGGGCATCGGATCGAGCGTGCGGCCGAGCTCGATGACGTACCGATAGCGGTCGTCCCAGTCGTCCAGCAGCGCAAAATTATCCCTGATTTCGTCAATCGTCATCGTGTCCCGCGCTCAATCCCCAACCCCTGCGTCAAGCCCTATATAGAGCGTTTTCAGCCGAAGTGGAGACCGGTTGGCGCCAAGAAGCCGCACCAACAGGGAAAGATCGCGCGGCGGTTCTGGTCGGATTAGCGCTCCAGCGCGGACCGGATTGACCCTTATGGGGCGGGCGGGACCCGCCACTCCGCGGTGAGGTCATCCGGCGTCAATGTGTCGCGCGGTGCCGCGTTGGCGAGCGAGGCGTCGGTCGGCTCGTCGCCGCCGATCGAGCCGGTGCGGTCGGGTGCACGCTTGTCAGTGATGGTGCGGTCGGGCGCGGGCTTGTCAGTGATGATCTGGTACAGCTTGCGGGCGCCGTCCTGGGCGCGCTGCCCGATCACGGTCGCGGCCTGGCCGCCGACTTCGCACGCCGCCGGCTGGCGCTTGCAAAATTGCCCCATATCCGACACCGCCGCGGTCGCAGCCGATACCGCCTCGGATGCGCCGATTTGCGGCAGCTTTTCCGATTCTGGCGTCTTGTCTCTTGGCAGCAGCACGAGCACCAGCCCGAGCCAGAATGCCAAACGGAGCAGAAAAAACATCGCGCGACCCCGGCCGTCCTGTTTGATCTCGTTGCGATACCTCGCAACGTTGCGCTTGATCTCGCGCATCAATCCCTGACTAACAGCCGTCGATAAATCGCAAGTGTTTGCTTTGAACTTAATTCGCCGGAAATTCGCGAAAAATCCCGCTGATTTGATTCGGTGTAAATTTTCGATTGACGGCGGCGTTCACCGCCCGCCCAGCGTCCACCCTTTCGAAACCATACGCCCGCCGCGCTGGAAACCCGGCATTCACCATCCGGATCGAATGAGCGGCCCGACGGCATGCGAAAACCCGGCGGAGATCGGGTCTTTGGCGGTCGGCCGCGGCGCTTTAGCGTTCGCTTAATGTCGCTCTGACACGGTGGCGCAACGATAAAGGGGGCGTTGCGGCGCGTCTAGTTGACGAGCAAGCCGAAACGCGAGGACCGTGACCATTTTGAATATCATCCACGAATGTCTCGATGCGCTGCTGCACCCCTCGGCGCGCTATGACGTGCTGACGCGCGCGCGGCACCGCGCATTCATCGCGCCGCGCCTGCTCGGAAGTCTGGTGGCCTTCGCGGCGTTCCCGGTCTATCTGGCGATGCGCGGCGCGCCCACCGCGCTCGAGGTCGCCGGATTTTCGTGGCTGATCGCGCCCATCCTGCTGTCATGGTTCCTGTCGCGTACCGGCCGTTACGAGGGCGCCTATGTGCTGTCGTCGCTGGCGCTGGCGGGGCTCGTCATGACCGTTGCGATCAACACTGGCGGCATCGAATCCTTTGCCGCGATCTGGCTGGTCCTGGTTCCGCTCGAGGCCGCGCTCTCGGCGTCGCGCCGCGCCGTCGCGTTTGCGTCCGCGCTTGCGCTTTCGTGCGCCGGCCTGCTGATCGTCCTCGGATATTTCGACGTGCTGCCGGCGCCGGAGTCGAGCGCCGTCTTGCGCGGCATCTGCATGGCGTTCGGCGTCGCGTCGGCGACGCTTTATGCCACCGCGCTTGCATTCGGCGCCGAGTTGCTGGCGCGCACCAGCGTGTCGCTGCTGTATGTCGAGGAGGATCGATATCGACTGCTGGCGCGAAACATGAGCGACGTGATTTCTCGTCATCGCCGCAACGGCGCGGTGCAGTTCATTTCGCCCGCGGCGGAGACGATGCTCGGCACGTCGGTGCCGCGGCTTTTGGGCCATGGTCTGTTCGAGCGCGTCCACGTCGCCGATCGGCCGGCCTATCTCACCGCACTTTCGGACGCGGCGCGCGGCGGCGAGGAGTGCAGCGTCGAATTCCGCCTCCGGCGCGATGCGCCACGCGGGGGTGAGCGCGGCCAAGGCAATCAAGGCAATTCGGTCGACTTCATTTGGGTCGAAATGCGCTGCCGACCCCTCGGGCAGGATTCCGAAGCAACGGCTTCACCTGAAGCCGAGGTCGTGGCCGTGATGCGGGATGTCACCGACCGGAAGATCCAGGAACAGGCGCTCGATCAGGCGCGGGCCGCCGCCGAGCAGGCCGATGTGTCCAAGAGTTCGTTTTCTCGCCACCATGAGTCACGAACTGCGCACGCCGCTCAACGCCATCATCGGCTTCTCCGAAATGATCGTTCAGGAAGACGCGTTGATGCTGGACGCGGCGCGTCGCAAGGAATATGCCCAGCTGATCAATGATTCAGGTCAGCATCTGCTCTCGGTGGTCAACGGCATCCTCGATATGTCCAAGATGGAATCCGGGAGTTTCGAGATTTTGCCGGAGCCGTTCGCGCCGCGCGCGGCGTTGCTCAATTGCTGCAATCTGCTGGCGCTGAAGGCCCGGGAAAACGGCATCGATCTCGTGACCCGCGCGCCCGAGGATCTGCCCGTCATGACCGGCGATCCGCGCGCGTTCAAGCAGATCATCTTGAACCTCGTGTCCAACGCCGTCAAATTCACCGAGCGCGGCGGCACGGTGACGGTTTGCGCCGCCGTCGAAGGATCGCGGTTGATGCTTCGCGTCAGTGATACCGGTGTCGGCATCACCTCCGATGATCTCAAACGGATCGGTGATCCCTTCTTCCAGGCCGGCAAGACCTATCAGCGGCGCCACGAAGGTACCGGTCTCGGACTATCAATCGTGAAAAGCCTGGTCGGGCTGCATACCGGCGAGATGACCGTGCAGAGCAGGATCGACGAGGGAACCACTGTAACGGTGGCGCTCCCCCTGGTATTCACGCCGCTCGCGGAGCAGCCGTCGACCAATATCGCAACGCTCGCGCCGGCGCTGCGGTCCGGACCACCCGATCAAGCCCTTCAGGTGAAGAAAAGTGCCTAGACGAGTTCGATGATGACGACATGCCGCGCCGCCGCCGTCGCGGTGCCGCCGCGATAGAGGTCGAGGCGGACGCCGAGCGCGGTCTCGTAATGCGCCTGTTGCTCCGCAGTCCGAAAGACGTGGTTGCGGGCGCGCTTGCCTTTGCCGCGGTCGGCGCGGTCGTCACCAATGCACTATTCCTGCAGGCCGGACCTCATCCGTCGCCGATGTTCGGTTCGGTGGTGACGTTGCCGGCGATGGCGCCGCCTGCCAGCCCATTGCCGCGCCCGCGTCCGGTGGAAGCCGCGACACGGTCGGAGGCGTCTCCGATGGAGACAAAACCCGCTGAGCCGAGAGCGGTCGAACCCAGGACGGTTGCTGAGCCCAAAGCATCGGATCTGAAGGCTTCAGACCTGAAAGTGGCCGATCCGCTGACCAGCCTGGTCAAAGCGACCAGTGTCGCGCCCACGGCGGCTCCCCCAGTCTTGCGGCCGCCGGCGCCGGTCCCGGTTTCCCACAGCGATAGCAGTCTCAGCCCGGGCGGCTCGCGCCGGATAGCGGCGGTGCAGCGTGCGCTCACGGAATATGGCTATGGCCAGTTGAAGCCGACTGGCACCATCGGTTCGGATACCCAGGCCGCGATCCAGAAGTTCGAGCGTGATCGCAAGATCCCGGCGACCGGACAAGTCACCGATCGTCTGGTGCGCGAGCTTTCCGCGATGATCGGCCACCCAATCGACTAGCGCGCGAACGTTTGAGCGCATTGCGTCGGGTCGATCCCGACCGATCGCGCCTCTTCGTCTAGAGCAACAACGCACACCTAGCGTTTTATGGACCTCGCGTGCGGGCCAGAGTCCTTTGCAACGCCACCCCGTGACGCCCGAGTTCCCGGATTAACTTTGCGTGCTGGATTCAGCGGTATTTCGCCGAAACCATATCGTGTTACCGCAACGAGGGTGTAATTCGCACAACGATTATGCAATTGCCTGTTTATGACTCACCCGCTGCCCACGATGCGCATTGCGTGGTCGAGTCCGCCGAGTGTCCAATCAGCATATGTGCTGATGCTGATTCGTGACCCGAGTGCGGGCAGTTTCCCCGGCAACCAAAAGAGTTTGCGGCGCGTCCAGCAGTTCAGCGAACCAGGTGGAGAGGGATCATGTACAACGATTCTCTGTTCAATGCTTTCGCTCGGTCGTTCGAGGCGCGAATCGAAACCGACATGTCGATGGCCGAATATCTGGAATCGTGTCGAGGCGATCCGATGCGATATGCCAATGCGGCCGAGCGGTTGCTGGCAGCGATCGGTGAACCTCAGATGATTGACACGGCCAAGGACCCCCGCCTTGGCCGTATTTTTTTGAACCGGACGTTACGCACCTATCCGGCCTTTGTTGGCTTCCACGGCATGGAGGAAACCATCGAGCGCATCGTCGGATTCTTCCGGCACGCGGCGCAAGGCCTGGAGGAGCGCAAGCAGGTGCTCTATCTGCTGGGACCGGTGGGCGGCGGCAAATCATCGCTGGCCGAGCGGCTGAAGTCGTTGATGGAAATCAATCCGATCTACGTGCTGAAGGCCGGCGACGAACTCAGCCCTGTGTTCGAAAGTCCGCTCAGCCTGTTCGATCCGGAAACGCTGGGTCCGATCATCGAAGAGAAGTACGGCATTCCGCGCCGCCGTCTCAACGGACTGATGAGCCCGTGGTGCTATAAGCGGCTCGAGGCGTTCGGCGGCGACATCTCGCGCTT
Source organism: uncultured Alphaproteobacteria bacterium (assembly GCA_963843235.1). GTDB lineage: Bacteria > Pseudomonadota > Alphaproteobacteria > Rhizobiales > Xanthobacteraceae > Bradyrhizobium. The sequence goes on along the minus strand of CAWJJV010000030.1, from coordinate 544,049 downwards.
CCGGGTCGCGAAGATCCAGCCCTCGCGGTTGCGGCAGATCGCGTTTGCGAAAACGGAGCCTGGCGACGAGAACAATCAGGACATCTCCTCGCTGGTCGGCAAGGTCGACATTCGCAAGCTGGAGACCTTCGCGCAGAACGATCCCGATGCTTACAGCTATTCCGGCGGCCTCAATCGCGCCAATCAGGGCATCCTCGAATTCGTCGAGATGTTCAAGGCTCCGATCAAGATGCTGCACCCGCTGCTGACGGCAACGCAGGAAGGCAACTACATCGGCACCGAGAATATCGGTGCGATTCCCTTCACCGGGATCATTCTCGCGCACTCCAACGAATCCGAGTGGCAGAGCTTCAAGACCAACAAGAACAACGAAGCCTTCATCGATCGCATCTGCGTCATCAAGGTGCCGTACTGCCTGCGGGTCACCGAGGAACAAAAGATCTACGAGAAACTGATCCAGGGATCCGAGCTTGCTTCGGCGCCCTGCGCGCCGGCAACGCTGGAGACGCTGGCGCGGTTTTCGGTGATGTCACGCCTACGCAAGCACGAGAATTCGACCGTGTTCGCGAAGATGCGGGTCTATGACGGTGAGAGCCTGAAGGAATCCGATCCGAAGGCCCGCAGCGTTCAGGAATACAAGGACGCCGCCGGCGTCGATGAAGGCATGGACGGTGTCTCGACGCGCTTTGCATTCAAGATTCTGGCCGCGACCTTCAATCACGACACCTCCGAGCTGGGCGCGGACGCGGTCCATCTGATGTACGCGCTCGAGCAGGCGATCCGTCGTGAGCAGCTGCCCGAGGAAACCGAAAAGCGGTACCTCGAATTCATCAAGGCCGATCTTGCCCCGCGCTACGCGGAGTTCATCGGCCACGAGATTCAGAAGGCCTACCTCGAATCCTATTCGGATTACGGTCAGAACCTGTTCGATCGCTATGTGGATTACGCCGACGCCTGGATCGAAGATCAGGATTTCAAGGATCCCGACACCGGGCAATTGCTCGATCGCGAGCTGCTCAATCAGGAACTGACCAAGATCGAGAAGCCCGCGGGCATCGCCAACCCCAAGGACTTCCGTAACGAGGTGGTCAAGTTCTCATTGAGGTCGCGGGCGCAGCATGGCGGCAAGAATCCGTCATGGACCAGCTATGAGAAGATCCGAGAAGTCATCGAGAAGCGGATATTTTCGCAGGTGGAGGATCTTCTTCCGGTGATCTCGTTTGGCTCGAAGAAGGATGGCGAAACCGAAAAGAAGCACGGCGAGTTTGTCGAGCGCATGGTCGAGCGCGGCTATACCGAGCGTCAGGTCCGCCGGTTGGTCGAATGGTACATGCGCGTAAAGCAGGCCGGCTGAGCGTACGCAAGGATTGCCATGCACATCGTCGATCGGCGCCTCAATCCGGGCAGTAAGAGTCTTGAGAACCGCCAACGTTTTTTGCGCCGTGCCAAGGCGCTGGTGCGAGGCGCCGTCAAGAAATCCTCGCGGGATCGCGACATCAAGGACATTCTGGAGGGCGGCGAGGTCAGCATTCCGCTCGACGGCATGGATGAGCCGCGCTTTCGCCGCGAGGGCGGCACCCGCGACATGGTGCTTCCCGGAAACAAGAAATTCGTCGAAGGCGACATACTGCCGCGTTCGGGCGAAGGCCGGGGAAAAGCCTCCGAGCCAGGTGAAGGCGATGGCGAGGATGCGTTTCGGTTCGTTCTCAGCCGCGACGAATTCGTCGACCTGTTCCTTGACGACCTGGAACTGCCCGATCTCGCCAAGCGGAAGCTTGCCGAGGCGGAAAGCGAGGGGATTCACCGCGCCGGTTATGCGACCTCCGGCTCACCCGCCAACATTTCGGTGAGCCGCACGATGCGGCTGGCGATGGCGCGGCGGGTGGCGTTGCGGCGGCCGCGGCGGGAGGCGATCGCGGAGCTTGAGGCTGAGATCGCAGACTGCGACGAGGCACGCCGCATCGAGCTGCTGGCCGAGATCGACGCGCTGAAGGCGAGGGTTCGCCGGATCCCGTTCATCGACCCGCTCGACATCCGCTACCGGCGTTTCGAAACCTTGCCGAAGCCGGTCGCGCAGGCCGTGATGTTTTGTCTGATGGACGTGTCGGGCTCGATGAGCGAGCACATGAAGGATCTGGCCAAGCGCTTCTATATGCTGCTCTACGTGTTTCTGAAGCGTCGCTATCGCCATGTCGAGATCGTCTTCATCCGTCATACCGACCGGGCGGAAGAGGTCGACGAGGAAACCTTCTTTCACGGTCCGGCGTCCGGCGGAACCCTGGTATCGAGCGCGCTGCAGGCGATGCACGATATCGTCAGGTCGCGGTTTCGTCCCGCGGACTGGAACATCTACGCGGCCCAGGCCTCCGACGGAGACAATTCCAGTTCGGACAGCGAGGTCACGAGCCAGCTGCTGACGGAGAACATCCTGCCGGTCAGCCAGTTCTTCGCCTACCTTGAGGTCCACGAGGCCGGCAGCAGCACGTTCGACCTGTCCGACTCATCGCTGTGGTCGCTGTACCAGCGCCTGCGCGCCGACGGCGCGCCGCTGTCGATGCGCAAGGTCAGCGAGCGCAGCGAAATCTTTCCGGTGTTTCATGATCTGTTTCACCGCCGTGGAAAGCAGGAGAAAGCCGCGCCATGACCGCGACAGCCGAACGCCTGTTCAAGGGAGCGGACTGGAACTTCCCGACCTTGCAGCGGATCCACGATGCGTGCGAGCAGATTGCGCGATCCGAACTCGGGCTCGATGTCTATCCCAACCAGATCGAAGTCATCACCGCGGAGCAGATGCTGGATGCATACTCATCGGTGGGCATGCCGCTGTTCTACAAGCATTGGTCGTTCGGCAAGCATTTCGCGCATCAAGAAGCATCGTACCGCAAAGGGTTCATGGGCCTCGCCTATGAGATCGTGATCAACAGCTCGCCGTGCATTTCCTACCTGATGGAGGAAAATACCGCGACCATGCAAACGCTGGTGATCGCCCACGCGGCGTTCGGCCACAACCATTTCTTCAAGAACAATTATCTCTTCAGGCAGTGGACGGACGCCGAGGGCATTCTCGATTATCTCGACTTTGCCAAGGGCTATGTGGCGCAGTGCGAGGAACGGCACGGCCGGCTGGCAGTCGAGCAGACGCTCGATGCCGCGCATGCCCTGATGTCGCATGGCATCGATCGCTATCCCGGCAAGAAAAAGCTGGATCTGCGTGCCGAGGAAAAGCGCGCCGGCGAGCGCCGCTTGCACCAGGAGAGTGCCTTCAATGATCTGTGGCGTACCGTTCCGACCGGGCCGGTCAAGAGCGAGGCATTGCTGAACACCGAACGCCGCCGCAAATTGCTTGGGCTGCCGCAGGAAAATCTGTTGTATTTCCTCGAAAAGGCCGCGCCGCGCCTGCAGCTTTGGCAGCGCGAGCTGCTCCGGATCGTTCGGCACATCGCGCAGTATTTTTATCCGCAGAGCCAGACCAAGGTGATGAACGAGGGCACCGCGACCTACGTGCACTACCGCATCATGAACCGTTTGCACGAGCAGGGCCGGATTTCCGACGGCAATTTCCTCGAATTCCTGCAGTCGCACACCAATGTCGTGTTTCAGCCTGGTTTCGACGATCAGCGCTTTTCCGGCTTCAATCCCTATGCGCTCGGATTTGCGATGATGCAGGACATCGAACGCATCGTCGCCGATCCTGAACCCGAGGATCGCGAATGGTTTCCCGATATCGCCGGAACGGGCGACGTGATGGCCGTGCTGCGCCACGTCTGGGCCAACTACCGTGACGAGAGCTTTATCAGCCAATTCCTCAGTCCGCGACTGATGCGGCACATGCGGATGTTCCACCTGCACGATGACCCCGAGGAGAGCGCCGGTGTCAGGGTCGACGCCATCCACGACGAACGCGGCTACCGTCGGGTCCGGCGCGAATTGGCGCGGCAGTACGACGTCGGCTTCATCGATCCTAACATCGAGGTGGTCGATGTCGATCTGGCCGGTGACCGCCGCTTGATGTTGCGCCACGCCGTGGTGAAGGGCGCCCGGCTGAACGAGGCGGACGCAAAACGCGTGCTGCAGCATCTCGCCGATCTCTGGAGCTATGATGTGTCGCTCGTCGAAGTCGACGCGACAGACAGTACCCTCAAGGAGTATGTCATGAGCCCCCGCACGCTCGCGGCCGTGGCCTGAACCGGCGCCGGCGAATTCGAATACCCGGGCTCAATCATTCCGCGCTGGCGTCGACTTTGGCGCTGGCTTATCGTCCGCCGCATGCGATTGAAATCCAGTATATGGGTGGCCGCCTATCTGCGCCGCTGCCAAACCGAAGGGATCTTCGGCGCCGTGCGTCGGCGCGGCGCGGAGGAGGCCGGCGCCGTATTCGTCAAGGTCGCGCTGCTTGACGGCAATGCCATGCTGTATGCGCCTGCGCCGCAGACGGTCTATGACGAGAGCCGTCCGGTCGAGCGCATTTTTGTCTCGACGTCGCCGCAGCCGGTGCCCGAACCGTCGGTCGAAGAGCGGCTTGCCAAGGAAATCCGCTTCGATCCGGACGTCTGGATTGTCGAGACCGAGGACCGGGCAGGGCGGCACTTTCTCGATCTCGCGCGGGCCTGACGCGTCATGTCGTGACGCGCGGAGCCTTAACGTCCGGCGTTTTTCCAGCCGTTGAGCGGAACGACCTCGGCGCCCGGCGCTTCCGCCGCCGGACGGCTTGGGGCCGGCGCTGCGCGCACCCGACGTCGTTCGTCATCGTAAAGAGAAGGCCGGTACTTGGCACGAGTAGCCGCCATGGTCGAGCCGCGCCATGCAGCCAGCATGATCAGCGCGGATCGTTCGCTCAGTCGGTCGTACAGGCGCGACAGCCGGTAGACGTCGTGGACCGAGGACCCGAGTTCGGGATTGAGAAACAGCAAGACGCGCTGAAACACGGCGCCCGGCATATCCAGCGCGCGCGCCGCGCTAGCCAGCGGCTCGCCGCCGGGATCGTTGACCACCTGGGCCGCAACCCGTGTCGGCAAGATCAGGGCGTCACCGAGCTCCAGCGTGAAATTTTCGAGGTCGGCGGCGAATGCCGCCATTTCCAGGGTCTCGATGGCGCGTGCCGCGCGCGCGGCGGGAATTCGCGCCGACGCCCGCAGCGGCGTGTCCGGAAGGTTGTGCAGGATCAACGCGCGCTCGCTGGCGCCGGCGCCGAAAAACATGTCGCTGATCTCGGCGGCATCCTTTGGCTGCATCGACAAACTCGACGTCATCCGCAACTGCGCCTCGCTCGATGGCTTGACCGGCGCCGCGGTCGGCGGTTGCGTCGGAATTTCAGCGGCAACCGGCATGCGCAGATCGGGACCGGCGGCCTTCAATCCGAGTTTTCTCGCTATTTCGATCGGCGTTCCCGGATAGATCGCAAGCCGCGCCCGGACCGCGGCGCGCGTCGCATCATCGACCTGATCGATCAGGCGGGAGGTCAGCTCGACAAACTGTCGCGCCTCCTCGTCGGTGTGCGCGCGGGCCTGGACATAGAGATCGGTCAGCACCCGCAAGAGGGTGGGGCGGATATCGACGCCTTCCCGGCGGGAAAGCGCCATTAATCCGTCGAAACCCGGAAACAATGGAGGTGCGGTCATGTCTGGCTTACGCGACTGAGTAATGCTCGCATCAATTTATGACGGTTGTTTTAATAGCTCGTTAAGGAAAACGATCCGTGAAAAACCGCGGGTGTTTTCGCGGGCATCATGCTGCCACGGGCCGCGATTCCTGATCGACCGTCAATCCGAGCCCGCGGCCGCAAATTAAGAAGCTGTTAACCACGTCCTGCTCTTAATGACGGGTGTCGCCGCCAGATCATGCCGGTACGGCGACGAGAGAGAGCTTGAAATGGCCACCATCATTGAATTTCCGGCGGATGCGGCTTCGCGGCGGCCGGGCTCAACCATGGATGGCGCTGCGCGCGACGCCGTGGGCAACATCCTGATCCTTCCTGTCGTGCGCATCGAACGCGAAACCGATTCGAAGCGTGGCGGCACCGGACCGGAAGAGGGAACGGCCCCTGGCCGCCGGCGTCGCCGGCGCTGACGTCAGGACCTTTGACATGCCGAGGACGCGCTTTCCGATCCGTAGGCGGCGAGTTCGGGTCGCGCCATCAGCGCTGACGCTGATTCTCCTCGGCCTCGCGCTCGCTGGCTGCAGCGGCGGTGATTTGGGCCGCACCCGTCGGGAGTTCCTCAACGACGACATGCACAGCTGGGTAGGCGCCGAGGCGACCGGAAGTATCGGCCTGCGTCCGTCGCAATTCCAGCTCACCGATTACGAACGGCAGCTTCGCGATCTCGCTTTCCCACTGATCGAACCGCCGCACTCGCGGCCGGCCTGGAAGAGCGTGTTCGGCGATTACAAGCCGCTCCCCTCGCCGTGGCGGCAGGCGGTGTTTTTCGACCGCACGGCCTATGGACGGATGTTGATCGACGAGCCGCACCGTTCGCACGCTTCGCGGTATGCGCAACTGATCGACGATGTGCGTGACGACATCACGCGGTTCGAGCCGTTCTTCGCGTCCGCCATCCACGTGCTCGATCTCGACAGGAAGCGTAACGCCAGCCTCGCGCATGTTTCCGGATTGTCGCCGCGCGAAAGCGCCGACGCGGTCGCCCGCATGGAAGAGAACAGCCTGATCGTGCAGTGGGTGCAGCAATGCCTGGAGCAGCGGATCTCGTCTTACCGCTGGGCGCTGGAGCGGCTGGTGATCCAGGCGCCGGACAACATGGCGGCCGACGCCGATCGATTGATCAGCGAACTCGCCGCCCAAACCGCGAATCCCCCGGTTGCGGTGCGGCCCGCCGTCGGTCACGTCGTGAGTGTGCGCGGCTAGCGCTTGCTGCGCGTGGAATCGCCCTGCCTGGCGACCTGCGGTCCGGTCTGCACCTTGCAACTGGAGGCGGCGAGGGAAGCCTGCGCCTGCGGCATCAAGCCCGGCTCCGCCGCCAGCGCCTTCAACACGATCAATCCGGTGGCGGTCGGCGAATCGATGATCAGCCGGTCAGCCGCGGTCACGTCCTCGTCCTCCGGCAGCTCGGCGTGCTGGGCCTCGGTCATGAGATCGAGTTCGATCACCTTGCGTCCGGCCGACCGGTCGTTGATCGCGTAATAGGCGACGTCGCTGCGGGTATAAAACGACACCGAGGTATAGGACTGACTGACGGGGACCGCGAGCTTGATCGGCCCGTCTGACAGATCGTAGCGGCAGATCGCGGTCGCGAACGCCGGGTCCATGAACGGCATAAGCGTATTGTTCGGATCCGCGAGCGGCAGCGCGGTCACCGTGTTGAGCTTGGTAATCGGCGTCAGTCGGGAATAGGCATCCTGGCTGGCGATGCGCGGCAACGCCAGAACGCTGACGAGATGCACGATGCCGCCCAGCAGCACGCCCGCGAGAATCGTGAACAGCACGCGGATCACGGGCACCCCACCGTCGCAATCGAGGGCATCGGCGCGTCGCGCGGCGTTCGTGTCGCCACGCCGACCGGCGTGTCGTACAGCCGCAGGATCAGCGCATAACGCTCGATCCCGCCGGTCGGAAGCCAATTTCCCGCCCGCGACCTTGAAGCCATCCGAACCTCGAATGCGCCGTCCGCGCCACGGATAACCTCCTCGCTGGTGAAGCCGTAGCGTTGCAGCGAATTCGCGACCAGATGGCCTTTCGTGTCGTACAGCGTCAGGGTCCAGAATCGCGCGGCGGGCGTCACGCCGCTGACGACCACGTCGCAGCGGCCATCGAGCGGTCGCTTGCGGTCGTCCGTCGTCGCCGAGAAGGCCACGCCGTCGCCCTGGCCGATCGGCAGGTTGCCGTTGCGGGCGATCGAGGCGCGCGAATAGGGATCGACATCGGCGGTGCCGGTCTTGGGACGGGCGATCCAGGCGCCGATCTGCAACGTGCCGAAACCGGCGCCGCGCGTCGCCGTCATCCACGTCGCACCCAGGCCCACGACGGTCGCGAGCATCAGCGCCAACAAGGTGGTGAAGATCAGCCGCACGGTCAGTTCTTGCGGGCGGCTGGGGTAGCCAGATCGCCGGGTGCCGCCGCTGCCAGGCTTTCCGGGACGGCGAGGGAGCTGGACGATACCGGCTTGGCGGATTTCGTCGGTGCGCCGGACGAGCCGCTGTCCGCGCTCTTGGCGGCGGCGTCGAGCATTTTTTCCACCTGCACCAGAATGTCCGCTCCGCGTTTGGTCAGGACCGGCGGCGGTCCGGGCTTGATCTCCAGAACCTTCGGCGCCGCCTCGTTGGTCGCGACCGTCGCCGAAGCCGGGGGCTTCGGCAGTTTCTCGCCCATTCCCACGCCCGGCAGTTCCTTGACCTCGATGCCCTGGTGCGCGGCGACCATGATGTCATGCCATGTCTGTGCCGGCAGCGCGCCGCCGGTCATCCGGTTGGTCGGCGAATAATCGTCATTGCCGTACCAGACGGCGCAGGTGAAGTTGCCGGTATATCCGACGAACCAGGCGTCGCGATAAGCATTGGTCGTGCCGGTCTTGCCGGCGGTCGGAATGCCGTCGAGCGCCGCGCGCCGTGCGGTGCCTTCGCTGACCACGTGGCTCATCATGCCCGCCATGTCCGCTGCGACCGAAGCCGGAATCGCCTGTCTCGGCTTCGGGCCGTCGCGGTCGTAACGCCAGACGAGGTCACCGGCGCCGGTACGAACTTCCAGCACCGAGTGCGGCGCGACCGCTTTGCCCCGGTTGGGGAAGGTCGCATAGGCCACGGCATGTTCGATCACCGTGACTTCGTCGGCGCCGATCGGCAGCGAGGGCGTGTCCGGCAGCGGCGCCGTGATGCCGAAGCGGCGCGCCACCTCGACGATCTTGGCGCGGCCGGCTTTCGGTCCGCCCTTGCCGCCGAGCGCGATCGACAGCTTCACCGGAACGACGTTGATCGAGTGGGTGATCGCCTGCGTCAGCGTCACGTCGCCCGAATAGGAGTGGCCGTAGTTCTGCGGACACCAGTTGCCGATGCAGACCGGGCCGTCCCGCACGATCGATTTTGGCGTGTAACCGTTCAAGAGCGCGGTGGTGTAGACATACGGCTTGAACGACGAGCCGGGCTGGCGATAGGCGTCGGTCGCGCGGTTGAACTGGCTGGCGCCATAATCGCGGCCGCCGACCATGGCGCGGATGCCGCCGTCGAGGTCGGCGACGACGGTCGCGGCCTGGGTCGCGTGATAGTCGCGCCCGAACTGGCGCAGCTGGTTTTCGATGGCGTCTTCGGCGGCGTGCTGCACGTTCATGTCGATCGCGGTGCGGACCACGAAGACGCGCTCGGTATAGGATTTCGGGAAGGTGTCGACCAGCTTGCGCATCTCGTCGAAGGCATAGTCGAGATAATAGTTCGGCGAATTCTCGTCGCGGCGATCGACCGCGGTGGCGGGATTGCGCCGCGCGCCGAACACCTGGCCTTCGGTCATGAAACCGGCGTCGACCAGGTTATCCAGCACCACGTTGGCGCGGGCGCGGGCGGCCGGCAAATTGATGTGCGGCGCGTATTTGGTCGGCGCCTTGAACAGGCCTGCCAGCATCGCGGCTTCCGCCAGATTGACGTCGCGCGCCGACTTGTTGAAATAGAAATGCGCGGCGCCGTCGACGCCGAAGGTGCCGCCGCCCATATAGGCGCGGTCGAGATAGAGCTTCAGGATTTCGTTCTTGGTAAGCCGCGTCTCCAGCCAGATCGCGAGGAACGCTTCGTTCACCTTGCGCTCGATGGTGCGCTCGTTGCTCAGGAACAGGTTCTTGGCGAGCTGCTGGGTGATCGAGGAGCCGCCCTGCCGAACGCCGCCGGCCTGCGCGTTGGTCACGAGCGCGCGCGCGGTGCCGGCGATGTCGATGCCGAAATGGTCGTAGAAGCGGCGGTCCTCGGTCGCAAGCGTCGCCTTGATCAGGTTGTCCGGAAAATCCTCGAGCGGAATCGAGTCGTTGTGCTTGATGCCGCGACTGCCGATCGGATTGCCGTAACGATCGAGAAACGTCACCGCGAGATCGGATTTTTTCAGCCAGTCCTCGTCGGCGGTTTCGCGGAAAGCCGGGATCGCCAGCGCCAGCATCAGGATCATGCCGGCGAGCCCGATGGTCGCGGCCTCCGACAGCGGTTCGATGAACACCCAGCGTTTCCACCGGCCGACATAGAAACGGTCCATGAACGTCGAATAACGCTCAAAGAGTTCTCGGGCGCCTCGGCCCGATGAGAACAGCGTCGAGTCGATGCGCGCGTCCAAATCCAGCAGGAAGTGCCGGATTTTCCTTGTCCACTCCGTTGGTACGATCTTGCGCACGAGTGCCCGTTTTTAGAAGTTCGTAATACCCTGCCGTCCCCTTGTACGAGCTTCGGAAAACAAGGGCACTAGTAAACCTCGGATTCCAGTGCCGTTTTTCGATTTGAAGTTCCTGACGGAGCCTGCCGCGGGTGGCGCGGGAACTTCAAAATCGGCGGCATGAGGGCCCTTGGTTCGTTCGAAAACGCTCGCGCGCCCTTCAGGGCACCGTCGAGACATTTTGCGGGAATGTTACGGCAAACCCAAGGCGTGTGAGCGCCGCTGGGAGACTCGGTGGTTTTGTAGCCGAGCGGGGGCTATAAACCAATGGTGCCGCTGGGATATCGATCGACAGGGCTAACGTCGCGCCCGGCCTTGATCGGCCGCCTGTTCGCATCACTTGCCCGGCTGCCGCCGCAACCCCTAGAACGGTCGCGGACCCCATTGCCCCGGAACCGTTGAGACGCATGACCGCAACTTCCAAGCCGCCCTCCGGCCAAGAGGGATTCTTCTGGAAAACCAAAACGTTGGAGGAGATGTCCAATGTTGAATGGGAAAGCCTGTGCGACGGCTGCGCGCGCTGCTGCCTCGAGAAACTCGAAGACGAGGATACCGGCAAGATCTACTTCACCCATGTTTCCTGCAAGCTGCTGGATGCGGGGCTGTGCGCCTGCAAGGACTATGCGAACCGCTCGGAGCTGGTGCCGGACTGCGTCAGGCTGACGCCCGAAAACGTCCGCACCCTGAACTGGCTGCCGCCGAGCTGCGGTTACAAGCTCGTGGCGGAGGGCCGCGATCTCTATTGGTGGCACCCGCTGGTCTCGGGCGATCCCAATACCGTGCACGAGGCCGGCGTCTCGGTGCGCGGCCGGGTCCAGGGCACCGAGGACGAGATCGCGGACGCCGATCTCGAGGATCACATCGTGCAATGGCCGGCGCTGCTGCCAAAGCGGGCGCGCCTCAAAAAACGGCCAAAATCCTGAAAAACCGCGCGATCCGAGTCGCACGATTGCGACTGTCTCTGCGTGGGGAGCACCCATGCGCGGAACCCGCTGCCGCGAGACGGATTTGCCGCCTAAATAGCGGGTAAGAGAACGATTCCTTCGCGCTTCCGCGCGGCGCAGCAAATCATACGCCCCCATGAACAAGTTCGAACGGCAGAACCGATCGGCCGGCAACCACATCTTGTCCGAAGCCGTCGCCCATGACCTGTCGCAAATGCCAAGCGAGGTGATGGACTTCAGCGACGCGCCGCCGTTGGCGTCACGGGCGCCGATGACGCAGCGCGAGGTTCGCACCATCCTGATGAGCCTGATGCTGACGATGTTTCTGGCCGCGCTGGACCAGACCATCGTCGCGACGGCGCTGCCGACCATCGGCCGGCAGTTCCAGGACGTCTCCAATCTGTCGTGGGTCATCACCGCCTATCTGCTGGCATCGACCGCGGTGGCGCCGGTGTTCGGCACCTTGAGCGACATTTACGGCCGCCGCGCCATGATCATCGTCGCCCTTGGCCTGTTCGTCGCAGGTTCGGTCCTGTGCGCGCTGGCGCCGAATATGACGGTGTTGATCGTAGCGCGTGGGCTGCAGGGCCTTGGCGGCGGCGGCATCATGCCGATCGTGCAGACCGTGATTTCCGACGTCGTCACGCCGCGCGAGCGTGGCCAGTATCAGGCCTATTTCAGCGGGGTATGGATGGCGGCAGGAATCGGCGGGCCGGTCCTGGGCGGCTTCTTCGCTGAACATCTGCACTGGTCGATGATTTTCTGGATCAACGTGCCGCTCGCGCTGGCGTCACTGGCGATGCTGCTGCCGAAGATGGCCAAGATTCCAGTGTTTCACAAGAAACGCAAAGTCGACTGGCTCGGCGGCATACTGCTGATGGCCGCCGCCGTCGTGATCATGCTGGTGCTGACCTGGGGCGGCAACCGCTACCCCTGGGTGTCGCCGACGATCTTGGCGATGGTGGGGGCATCGGTCGCGCTTGGTTTCGCGTTCGTGTGGCACGCGGGAAATGCCGACGAGCCTTTCCTGCCGCTGTCGCTGATGGGCGGAAAGGTGGCGCCATATTCCATGGCGGCGGGCGGCTGTGCGTTCGGCGCGATGCTGGGGCTGACCGTGCATCTGCCGCTGTATTACGAGGTGGTCTATCATCTCAGCGCCAGCCAGGCGGGCCTTGCGCTGATTCCGCTGGCGGCCGTGTCGACCGGCGGGGCTGCGATCGCCGGCCGGACCATGGCGCGCGCCAAGCACTATAAGCTCGTCGCGATCATTGGGACCGCCTGCGCGGCGTTGCTGGGATGTGCGATGGCGGTTACGACGCTGCCGCTGTGGGCTCTATTGTCACTGTTGTCGTTGTTTGCGCTTGGCCTCGGCACCGTGTTTCCGGTCAGCGTGGTTGCGCTGCAGAATTCGGTGGCACGCTCGCAGGTCGGCACCGTCACCGGTGCGATGAACTTCTTCCGCGCGCTGATGGCGTCATTCATGGTGGCGGCGTTCAGCGCGATCCTCCTGATGGCACTGGGCGCTGACGTCCCGCTCGGCGATCAGCATCACGGCCCGGTGAATTCGATCGCCGCCGCCGACATGGTCATGGCCTTCCACTATGTATTCGGCGCGGCCGCCGTGCTGCTGGCCGGCTCATCGCTGTGCATGGTCTTGATGGAAGAGCGACCGCTGGCCGGTCCGGCCAAGCCCCCGGTAGCAATGACCGAGTAGCACCTGCGGCAGCCGCGGGCATATCTGCCCGCGTATTGCTTTGGCTATCGCCCGGCACGGATTTGATCTAACAGCGGCCAACCGCCGGTCGAACCGGCTCGTCCGGTATCTCCGATGATGGACCAGGAGCCGCCATGAGCAAACCCACCGTAGAGCAGACCAAAATGGGCGCCGAGGGCATCGCCTTCTGCATCGCGCGGACCCTGATCGAACGCGATCCATCGCTGAAGGCACCGATGCGCGCCAACTTGCGCAAGATGTGGGAATTGCTCGAGGCGCGCGAGGACCACGGTGCGGCCGATATGGTGGACACCATGATCAAGGCGCTCAACGATCCCGCGTTTTTCAAGCCGTAAGCCTCGATCCCGGATTTGCCGGGGGAGGGGGCGCGCGCCGGTCTTGCCGCCGGATCGGTCACCGTCACGTCCCTGGCCTTGAAACCTCGGTTTCCTTGGTGGTGATGAATTCCAGCAGCACCGGGACGCCTTCCTGGGTCTTCGCAATGCCGCGCCGGATGGCCGGAACGATGTCTTCCGGTTTTGTCACCCGCTCGCCATAACCGCCGAAGGCGCGCGCCATCGCGGCGTAATCGCCGGAAATATCGGTCGAGCGATATTTCTCGGTCGACACCGGCATCACCTTCAATTCGATCGCCATGCTGAAGTTGTTCAAGAGGATGGACATGATCGGAATGCGCTCGCGCACCGCGGTCTCGAAATCCATCCCGGTGAAGCCGATCGCGGCGTCGCCCCAGACATTGATGCAGAGCTTGTCGGGTTTTGCCAGCTTGGCGCCCATCGCGAGGCCGAGACCATAGCCGAGCTGGGTGGTCTTGCCCCAGCCGATATAGGACAAAGGCTCGACCGCCTTCCAGAACGGCGAGAGCTGATCGCGCGGGCTGCCGGCGTCATGGGTGATGATGGTGTTGTTGATGTCGACCGTGTGCTGCAGATCCCAGAGCACGCGGTAGGGATTGAGCGGCGCGTCGTTGTGGGTCAGCTTCGGCATCCATTTCGCCAGCCACTCCTGGTGTAAGGCGGCGATCTCGGCGGCGACGGCGCGCGCATCGCGGTCGGCCTTGACGCTCATGCTGATTTCCTCGAGCAGCGCGTCGAGCACCAGACCGGCATCGCCGACCAGCCCGATTTTGGCCTCGACATCCTTGTTGAGATGCGCGGGGTCGAGCGTCGAATGGATAATGGTCTTGCCCTTCGGCATCGCGATGCCGAAATTCGTTTCGGTAAAGGAACAGCCGATGCCGAAAATCACGTCGGCTTCGCCCAGGAATTTCGGTACGGCGCGCGGCACCGCGAGGCCGCCCGAGCCGAGCGACAACGGGTGGGTCTCCGGAAAGGACGACTTGCCGCCGAGGCTTGTGGTGACGGGGATGGCAAGCCGTTCGGCCAGTCGCCTCAATTGCGGCCAGGCTTTGGCGTAGTGAACGCCCTGGCCGGCATAAATCACCGGGCGCCTGGCGTTGATCAGCAACGCCGCCGCTTCGCGTCACATGCACGGGATCGGCGCCGTAGCGGGTGCGCAGCACCGGCGTATAATTCAGCGGCTCCGGCACCTCCTCATTCCACATGTCGGATGGAATTTCGACGATCACCGGGCCGCCGCGGCCGTTTTTCAGCTTGGTAAAGGCGCGGCGGAAGATGTTGCCGACCTCGCTGGCGAGGTTGATCGGCTCCGATGACTTCGCAAAAGCCTTCATCGCCTGGCTGGAATTGAAGTTCGGTTCGACGTTGGCGAGCCGGCGCGGGTAGCCCATCGGCAGCACCAGCACCGGCACGGATTCGCCGTAACACTGTGCCACGCCGCCCATGGCGTTTTCCGCGCCGGGGCCGTGTTGCATGCAGAAAGCGCCGATGGTGCGCCCGGACGTCACCCGGGAGATCGCGTCCGCCATGTGGAGACCGATGCGCTCCTGCCGCACCATCACCGGCCGGATATCGGTTGCGGCGGCGTGTTCGATCAGATGGTTGACCGGGTAGCCGCAAAGAATCTCGATACCCTCGCGCTTCATGATTTCAGCGATGGCGGCGCCGAGCTTCATACCGATTTCTCCCCTTTGACTGGCCGATGTCAGGCTCGGCCTATGCGAGCAGTTGGAACAGGAATCCGCTGGTCGGTAAAGCGTGCGGGCAGCTCTTCCGGGAAGCTCTGCTATCTCGTTTTGCATCTCGACCGGCTGAATTTTCCGCGCTTGCGGGAATTCCGCTACGGCCGGCAGTGTCCGTGCGCGACGGAATTACCACCGATTATCGGCAAAAAATCGATGCTGGCCTTAACCGCACGTTCAGCGTGTTCGTCAAGGGACGGCAACCAGTTCGACGCTAGATTCCGCTCAACCGATCGGCTGCGGGAGAATGCCGTGTAGCGTCGACAGGAGTTTGAATGCGTCCGCTGTTTTCAAGATTTCTTACCGATCAATCCGGCGCCACCGCGATCGAATATTGCCTGATCGCCTGCGGCATCGCGCTTGCGATCATCACAGCCGTTCAGGGCATCGGCCCGCAACTCAACACCAAATTTACCTCGATCAACACTTCGCTGAAGTGAGCGATCGCGGCCGGCGGATCGAAGCCGTCGTCACCGCCCTTTGCCGTCGCCGTTCAATGCCCGCAACATCGCGATCCGCGCAAACATCAACCAGCCGCCGCCGGCCTCGGCCGCGTTAATCAGGTTCTCGACGGCGATTTGCCAGCGCTCCTGCTGTTGGGCGTCGTCGGGCAGTTTCATGATGTAGTCGGCGGCCTGCTGCAGGGTCGCAAGCTTGCGGCCGCCGCGCAGCGCAATCGGCTCATCGAAGGGCGTCGACCACGGCATTCCGGCGCCCCGACATGATCACGCCTCGCCGCGGGCGCTGCGGCACTATCCGGCCTTTTTCGACCGGGCGGTTGCGCGCGCCGGCTTCTCCGATTTCCGCGGCGCCTGCACTTTCGGCTCTTCCTTGGCGCGCTTGCCGCTGATCGGCAGCAGCATCTCGCGCTGGCCCTCGATGCGCTTGCGCGGTTTCTTGCCCTTGGCTTTTGCAGCGGGCGGGGCGGATTGCCCTTCGCTGGCCAGGCTGCGCTTGAGTGCGTCCATCAGGTTGATGACGTTGCCGCCGGATTTCGGCGCGGCTTTTGCCGTCGGCAGGCCGCTGCGCTTGTGATTGATGAGATCGATCAGCGCCGACTCGTAGCGATCCTCAAACCTGTCAGGCTCGAACGATCCGGATTTCTTCTCGACGATGTGCTTGGCGAGATCCAGCATGTCCTTGGTGACTTTCACGTCCTGGATGTCGTCGAAATATTCCTTTTCGCCGCGCACCTCGTATGGATAGCGCAGCAGCGTGCCCATCAAGCCCTTGTCGAGCGGCTCCAGCGCAATGATGTGCTCGCGGTTGGTCAGCACCACGCGGCCGATCGCGACCTTGTTCATGCCGCGGATGGTTTCACGGATGACGGCGAAAGCGTCATGGCCGACCTTGCCGTCGGGCACGAGATAATAGGGACGGATCAGGTAGCGGTTGTCGATATCGGATTTGGGCACGAACTCGTCGATCTCGATGGTGCGGGTCGATTCCAGCGCGATGTCGTCGAGTTCATCCTTTGACACCTCGATGTAGGTATCGGTGTCGACCTTGTAGCCCTTCATGATGTCGTCGGCGGCAACTTCCTCGCCGGTGTCCGCATCGACCTTGGCATATTTGATGCGGTGGCCGGTCTTGCGGTTGATCTGGTTGAAGCTGACTTTTTCGGTATCCGACGTCGCCGGATATAAGGCGACCGGGCAAGTCACGAGCGAAAGGCGCAAGAAGCCTTTCCAGTTGGCGCGGGGGGCCATGGGATCCTCCGAAAACGCAACAGTCGACCTGAGACGATACCACCGGGGAACCCGGACACAAGCTGATGCGGCCGGGAATCTCCTGATGGAGTTAACCGAGGGGCCGCCCCGTTGCGGTGTTTGGCCGCCCGCGGCGATGTCCCAGGTCCGACATTGCGGGCTAAGCGCCCGGAACATCGTCCGGGATCATCCGTTGCTTTCATACCTCTCGCCAGAAGGCGTTCACCCCAGCGGAATCGAGGGCACCATGGCATTGCGACAAGACCAGCAGATCGTCGAAACTCCGACCGAAGCCCGCCAGGCCGAACCTGGTCCTTCGGTGCTTGCTCTGCTCACGGCGTCCACCGGATTGGCGGTGCTGATCCTGGGTGTAATCTGGTTCGTGTTCTTTCGCACCTGAGCAGGTTCGATAACCGGCGGCGCCGGCGCCAACGTGTCGCGACGCGATGGTCGCCTGCAAGCTTGAGGTCGCGGGGCTTGCTGGCCCGAAAAGCGGGGGCCAGATTTTCAACAAAATTTCCAACACCGTGGTGACGCCGGGCCGGCGGGCGGCGGTGCGGCTGTCATCTATTGGGGCTTTCGATTCGCCGTGTTAGGCATTCGGGTTCGCGCTGGAATATCAGGTTCCATGCGCGACCGGCCGAGACGCGTTTGGCGTGACCGAAAATCGGTGAGGCGGTTGTCGCGTAACCTCAGTTGTGAAGAAAAAATAACATGGCGGTGCGTGCTCTGTTCATTGCCCATTCACGCCGCTGAGCCTCATCTTGATGGCGGATATCGTGCAGCTCACATTCGGAGACCAGCGTGCGCCTGCTTGTTGTTGAAGACGATCCCGATCTCAACCGCCAGCTCACCACGGCGCTGACCGACGCCGGGTACGTCGTCGATCGCGCCTTCGATGGCGAGGAGGGGCACTTTCTCGGCGACAGCGAACCCTATGACGCCGTCGTGCTGGACATCGGCCTTCCGAAGATGGACGGCATCTCGGTGCTGGAAGCATGGCGCCGCAACGGCCGCGCGATGCCGGTTTTGATCCTTACGGCGCGCGACCGCTGGAGCGACAAGGTGCAGGGCTTCGACGCCGGCGCCGACGACTATGTCGCCAAGCCGTTTCATCTCGAGGAAATCCTGGCTCGGATGCGTGCGCTGCTGCGCCGCTCCGCCGGCCACGCCCAGTCCGAACTCACCTGCGGGCCGGTTTCGCTGGATACCCGCACCGGCCGGGTCAGCGTGGCGGGCAACCCGGTCAAGATGACCTCGCACGAGTACCGGCTGCTGGCCTATCTCATGCACCATACCGGGCGCGTGGTGTCGCGTACCGAACTGGTCGAACATCTCTACGATCAGGACTTCGACCGCGACTCCAACACCATCGAAGTTTTCGTCGGCCGCATCCGCAAAAAGCTCGACGTCGATATCATCCAGACGGTGCGGGGCCTGGGCTATCTGCTGACACCGCCGTCGCCAAATGCGTGACAACCAGGCGCTTGATAACCGGACGCGTGAGCGCGGGCGGCTCAATATCCGGTATTGATCGGGGTCCGGACTTGTCCTTTTGTGCGGGCATGATCCAGCCCGGAAAACAGCCCCCCTCCGTCGGCTTTGCGCGCAGGCTTTCCGGAGGAACGCTCTGATGCGAGGCAGCTCGCTCGCGACCCGATTATTCCTGTCGGCGACCGCGTGGGTGGTGGTGATCCTGGTCATCACCGGCATCATCCTGTCGTCGGTCTATCGCGACGCGACCGAGCGCGCCTTCGACCGCCGCCTCAACCTTTATCTCCGCACCTTGATTGCGGAAGTCGCGACGCCGGACGAGCCGCCCGACCACCAATTCCAGTCGCTGGGCGAGCCGCTGTTCGAGTTGCCGTTGTCCGGCTGGTATTGGCAGATCACCCGGACCGATACCGAAAAGGCGGAGACCCGCGCGTCGCGGTCGCTGTGGGACAAGAAACTGCCCAAGCTCGACGAGCGCGGCGCCGAGCTGACCGCCGCCGGCGTCCGCCTCGGTTATGTCGACGGACCCGAGGGCCAGACGCTGCGAATGGTCGAAAGGCCGGTCGATCTCGGCGCCGACGGCAAGTATCTCGTCAGCGTGGCCGGCGACGCCAGCGAGATTTTCGACGAGACGCGCAGTTTCGATTACTACCTTGGCGGCACCTTCGCCGCCCTGACGATCGTGCTGCTGCTGACCACGGTGTTCCAGGTCCGCTTCGGTCTTGCGCCGTTAAAACGCATTTCGGACTCGATCGCCGATATTCGCTCCGGCCGCGCCGAGCGGTTGGAGGGCAATTTCCCGGTCGAAATCGCGCCGCTGGCGCGCGAGACCAACGCACTGATCGATGCCAACCGGGAAATCGTCGAGCGCGCGCGCACCCATGTCGGCAATCTCGCCCACGCCATCAAGACGCCGCTGTCGGTCATCGTCAACGAAGCCTCCGCCCGTGCCGCCGACCCGTTCGCGACCAAGGTCCTGGAGCAGACCAACGTGATGCGCGATCAGGTGGCGCACCATCTGGAACGCGCGCGCATCGCGGCCCGTCTCACCATTATCGGCACCGTCACCGAAGTCGCCCCCGCGATCGAGGCGCTGCGCCGGACCATGGAGAAGATTCATCGCGATCGCGGCATCGTCATCGACGTCGAGGCCGACGCGCAGGCCAAGTTTCGCGGCGAGCGGCAGGATCTCGAGGAGATGGCCGGCAACCTCGTCGATAACGCCTGCAAATGGGCGGCCTCCCGCGTTTTCATCGAGGTGCGGGTGGAGCGAACGGTTGAGCCGGGTGCCGGCCCGATCCTGCGGGTGACGGTCGATGACGACGGACGCGGACTTTCGGCGGCCGAGCGCGCACAGGTATCGCGCCGCGGTCAGCGGCTGGACGAGTCCAAGCCGGGCTCCGGCCTCGGGCTATCGATCGTCGTCGACCTTGCAGCTCTGTACGGCGGCAGCCTTTCGCTCAGCAACGCGCCGATCGGCGGGCTGCGGGCGGAATTGGTGCTGCCCGGCGTGTGAGCGCCACGGTGCGCGCGCGCACGAAAGGCAGCGGTCCGCACGCTCTTACTAAACGACTTCTTAACGTCGCCGCTTTTATGATGACTTGAATGATGACTTGGGCGCGTTTGCCGTCCGCGCAACACAGACATGCATCCGGGGCATGAGCCAGACATCCAACGAGCGGCTGAGGGACTATCTCGCGCAGCTTCCGCCGCAGTCGCAGGCGTTGCTGATGCGGGAGTTCGAGCGCGCCATCGAACGCGGCGAGGACGCCACGGTGGCCACCTTCGTGCTCGGAGAGTTGCGCAAGATTGTGCGTGGAGCAGACGACGAAACGCGACCGCGCACGGACGATCCGGCGCGACTGCTGTTCCGTCCGTTGGAGCCATTTCTCGTCGAAGGCAATTTTCCGCGACGACCGGGCCAGATACGGCGCGCCTCGCTGCTGCCGGTGTGGCAATGGCTGTTGCGCGATGGCGCGCCCGAACAGGCACGCGAATTCGAAGCCGCGCTGGCGGCAGCACGGGACACCGCAACGTCGTCCGCGCTTGAAGCGGCGGTCCGCGCAATGCAGCGTGCGGCAGCGGATGCGATCGGCCAGCTCGCCTCGTCGGGTATCGGCGGCGACCGGCGCGGGCTGGCTCGGGTCGGTGCGCCCGACGTGATAGAGGATCTGCTCTCGATCGGCCCGCTTCTGCAGGCCCGCGAGGCCCTCGACACCCTCAGTGGACGGCTGCCGGCCCACTTCAGGCTGTTCGCGGAATTGCAGATATCATCGACCAGCTCCTCGCTGAACGTTCCCGCACTGCAGACGCCGCAGTTGCTGCCCTTTGCGCTAACGCTGGTGTTGCAGCGGCTGGCTGCGCCATGGCAGATCATCCGTCTTGCCATCAAGATGGCTGCGTCCGACGATGAAATCCGCGTTGCGGCGACGCCATACGGCGTGGCCGTCTCCATTGCGCTGCACGACCTGTCCTGTCTCGCGGCAGTATTGCGCATGGATATCAGGCGCGGCCATTTCGACAACGTCGCCGAGCATCTCAAGACGCTGCATGACGGCGTGCGCGGCTTGCGGACCGAACTCGATCTGCGCAACGATTCCTCGTGGGGCAAACAGCTAACGTCGATCCGGGCGGAAATTTCCAACGCGCTGCAATCGGAAATCGACAGCGTGCCCGGTCGTATCCGGCGCATCCTGCGTCAGCGCGCCGACAAGGATATTTCCCTCGGTTCCAGGGTCGATGCCGGCGAGGTCGATGAAGCCGTCGCGCTGATCGATTTCGTTGCAGTGTGCCGCACCTATGCCAGCGAACTTGCCATCAATGAAGTCACGCTGCGGACTTATTCCGACCTGCAGCAATATGTTGAACAGTCCACTGAGGCGCTGGTGCAGTCGCTGCGCAGCGGCGATATCAAGACGCGCGGCTATCGGCAGATGCAGGTCCAGGCCGCCATCCGCTTCTGCGAAGTTCTGTTCGGCCATGACTATGCGTCGCTGATGGGACGGGCGGCCGAGAATGCGGTGACCGGCGAACGCAAATCTTCCCGCACCGCATAAGCCGATAAATAGATAGTATAAGCTTAAGAGTGCTATTTCTGGTTGACCAGCCTTAATGAGGAACGTACTTTTTCGGTATGAACTCGATCATCAATTTCGTTGAACTTGAGAATCGCGTGATCTCGGCCACCTACCGAAACCTCATGCTGCGGGCGACGGTGGTGCTGGTCGACAAGGCCAGCGGAGAGCAGCTTCCCGAGCCCGTCACCACGATCGCGTCGCCGGCCCCGAGCGGATGGTTGAGGATCAGGTTGCCGGACTCCGTCAAGTCGGGCGCCTATTACTTGAAGGCATTGAACGGGCACGGCGAGCCTGCGGCGCAGAGCGGTGAGTTTTACGTCGGCTAGCGCCCGTTTTCGGCGGGTTATTCCAGGTTGCGCCGGACGCTTGTAACGCCAAATTGACCGCCCCAATTGCCGATTGCCCGGCTTGCCGGCCGTAGTGTAAAGCGGCGCATCGGTGCTTGCCTGGCACCGTTCCATCGGAACCTGTTTGATGACGCTGTGGTTTGTGTTCGCGCTGATGACGGCCGCGGCGATTTTCGCCGTACTCTGGCCGTTGGGCCGGGGCGGCTTGGTGCAAAGCGATGCCAGCGAGGCGACGGTCTACAAGGATCAGCTTGCCGAGATCGACCGCGATGTCGCCGCGGGGCTGATCGGCTCTCCCGAAGCCGAGGCCGCGCGCGTCGAGATCGGCCGCCGGCTGCTGGCCGCGGCGGACCATCAGCGCGCGCCGCCGACCGCCTCGAACGTCAGGTTGCGGCGCTCCGCAGCGGTGATCGCGCTGGTGGGACTGCCGATCCTGTCGGTGGCGCTTTACCTCCCGCTGGGATCGCCAAGACTTGGCGATTTTCCGCTGGCCGAGCGTATCCGCGCGCCCGTCGCTACCCAACCACTGGACAATCTGGTTGCGCAGGTCGAAGCGCATCTGGAGAAAAACCCGACCGACGGCCGCGGCTGGAACGTGCTCGCGCCGGTGCTGACGAGGCTCGGCCGCTACGACGACGCGGTGCGCGCCTATCACAATTCGATCACTTATAACGGTGACAGTGCCGAGCGCCGGGCCGACCTCGGCGAGGCGCTCGCCGGCGCGGCGGGGGGCGTCGTCACCGCCGAGGCCAAAGCCGAATTCGAACGCGCCGTCGCGCTGAACGCGGACGATGTGAAGGCGCACTACTTCCTTGGCCTTGCCGCCGAGCAGGACGGCCGCAGCGCCGAAGCCGCCTCGATCTGGCGCGCTCTGCTTGCCCAGGCGCCGCCCGATGCGCCATGGCGACCGTTGGTTCAGGAGGCCTTGGTCCGGGTCGGCGGTTCCACGGCTCCGGCACTGCCGGATGGTGCGATGGCCGCGGCCAAGGACATGAGCGAGGCCGATCGCGGCGCGATGATTCACGGCATGGTGGATCGTCTCGCCAGCCGATTGAAACAAGATGGTGGCGACGTCGAGGGGTGGTTGCGGCTGGTGCGGGCCTATATGGTGATGGGTGATCGCGACAAGGCGAAGAGCGCGCTGATGGACGCCCGTCAGGCCGTCGCCAACGACGCGGAGCGGCTCCGGCAATTGAACGAGGGCCTGAAAAATCTCGGGCTCGACGGATAGGCATGATGTCGAAAAGAGTGACGCGGGTTTCGGACGGCATCATGGATAAGGCCGGAGAGCACGCATGACGCGCAAGCAGCGGCGGTTGACGATGATCGGCGGTTCACTTGCGGTGCTCGCGGTCGCCGCGGCGCTGGTGCTGAACGCAATGCGCGATTCGATCGTGTTCTTCTCGACGCCGGCGATGGTGGCGGAGAAACACATTCCAGCGGGGCGGCGCTTCCGGCTGGGCGGGCTGGTGGAACGGGGGTCGCTGGTGCGCGGCCAGGATCTCGCCGTCAGCTTCAAGGTCGGCGACGGCAGCGCCACATTGCCGGTGTCCTACAAGGGAATTCTGCCCGATCTGTTTCGCGAAGGGCAGGGCGTGGTCGCCGAAGGTGTGCTCGACGCTTCCGGCGTGTTCAAGGCCGATACCGTGCTGGCCAAGCATGACGAGAGATACATGCCGAAGGAAGTCGCCGACGCGCTGAAGAAGCAGGGGCTCTGGAAGGAAGATGACGGCGCCAAGCCGGACCGGGATGCGAACACCGCGGCGGCCTCGCGCGCGGCGCAGGCGGATCAAGGCGCGCCGCGGGCGGCCGAAGGGGTATCGCAGTGATCGCCGAAGCCGGACATTACGCACTGGTGCTGGCACTGGCGCTGGCGCTGATCCAGTCGACGGTGCCGATCCTAGGCGCGCGCTGGCGCGATCCCGCGCTGATGAATGTCGCGCGCTCGACGGCGCTGGCGCAACTCGTGTTTGTCGCAGGCTCGTTCGCGGCGCTGGTCACGCTGCACGTCACCTCCGACTTTTCGGTCGTCAACGTGTTCGAGAATTCACATTCGCTGAAGCCGCTGATCTACAAGATCACCGGCGTTTGGGGCAACCATGAAGGCTCGATGCTGTTATGGGTGTCGATCCTGGCCCTGTTCGGCGGCCTGGTTGCGGCCTTCGGCAATAACCTGCCGCTGTCGCTGCGCGCCCATGTGCTGGCGGTGCAGGCCTGGATTGCCAGCGCGTTCTATCTGTTCATCCTGATCACATCGAATCCGTTCCTGCGCATCGCCAATCCGCCGATCGAGGGCCGCGACCTCAATCCGGTGCTGCAGGACTTCGGCCTCGCCGTGCATCCGCCGATGCTCTACCTCGGTTATGTCGGCTTCTCGATCTCGTTTTCGTTCGCGGTCGCCGCCTTGCTCGAAGGCCGAATCGACGCGGCATGGGCGCGTTGGGTGCGGCCCTGGACGCTGCTGGCGTGGATATTCCTCACGCTCGGCATCGCGATGGGCTCGTACTGGGCCTATTACGAACTCGGCTGGGGCGGCTGGTGGTTCTGGGACCCGGTCGAGAACGCCTCGCTGATGCCGTGGCTCGCGGGCACCGCGCTATTGCACTCGGCCGTCGTCATGGAGAAGCGCAACGCGCTGAAGGTCTGGACCATCCTGCTCTCGATCCTGACCTTCTCGCTGTCACTGCTCGGCACCTTCCTGGTGCGCTCGGGCGTGCTGACGTCGGTGCACGCGTTTGCGACCGACCCGACGCGCGGCGTGTTCATCCTGCTGATCCTCTGCATTTTCATCGGCGGCAGCCTTTCGCTCTATGTGTGGCGCGCCTCGGCGCTGAAGCAGGGCGGGCTGTTCGCGCCGATCTCGCGCGAGGGCGCGCTGGTGCTCAACAACCTGTTCCTCACCACTGCCTGCGCCACCGTGTTCATCGGAACGCTGTATCCGCTGGCGCTGGAAGTCGTGACCGGCGACAAGATCTCGGTCGGCGCGCCGTTTTTCAACCTGACCTTCGCGCCGTTGTTCGTTCCGCTGATGATCGCGGTGCCGTTCGGCCCGTTGCTGGCCTGGAAGCGCGGTGATCTCCTCGGCGCTGCGCAGCGGCTGTTTGCCGCCGGCGTTGTCGCGCTAATTGCCGTCGCGGTGCTGTGGGCGTGGACCCGGGGCGGCAGTGCATTGGCGCCGCTGGCGATCGGGCTGGCCGTATTTGTCATCGCGGGGGCGTTGAGCGACCTCGTCGAGCGCACCGGCCTGTTTCGCGTTGCCTTCGCCACCGCGGCGCGGCGCGCGGCGGGATTGCCCCGCTCGAGCTGGGGCACGGTGTTCGCGCATGCCGGCGTCGGCGTCGCCCTGATCGGGATCGTCTGCGAGACCACCTGGAACAGCGAATATATCGGGTCGATGAAAACGGACGACGTCGCGCATGTCGCCGGCTACGCGTTGAAGCTCGAGGGATTGACGCAGCGGCAGGGCCCGAACTATCGCGAAATGCTGGCGCAGTTCGACGTCAGCCTCGATGGCAAGCCGTTGAGCAAGATGACGCCGTCGAAACGCAGTTTCACCACGCGCGGGTCGACCACCAGCGAAGCTGCGTTGCTGACGCGCGGCGCGAGCCAGCTCTATATCTCGCTTGGTGAGGCTTCCGCCAAAGGCTCGATCGACGTGCGCATCTACCATAAGCCGATGGTGCTGTTGATCTGGTTCGGCCCGGTGCTGATGGCGTTCGGCGGCATGCTGTCACTGTCGGACCGGCGGCTGCGGGTCGGCGCGCCAAAACCCGCCCGGGCGCCGCGTGCGCTACAACCAGCGGAATAAGTCATCCTCATCCTGAGGAGCCGCGCGGCGGCGTGAGGGAGTTCAAGTGCGGAAGCTGATCGCGATTTTGATCGTCACGTTGCTGGCAGGTTTCACCGCCACAAGCGTTTACGCGGTGCAACCCGATGAGATCATGTCGGATCCGGCCAAGGAATTGCGGGCGCGGGATCTGTCGCGCGAACTGCGCTGCATGGTGTGTCAGAACCAGTCGATCGATGACTCAGAGGCGCCGCTGGCGCGCGATTTGCGCTTGCTGGTGCGCGAGCGGATCTCGGCCGGCGACAGCGACGCGCAGGTGCTCGATTTTCTGGTGGCGCGTTATGGCGAGTTCGTGCTGCTGAAACCCCGGCTCGAACCTCACACATTGTTGTTGTGGCTGTTACCGCCGCTGGCGTTGGCCGGAGGCGGGCTGGCGTTGTGGACGCATAGCCGGCGGCGCGCGCGATCCGCCGCGGCGGGCGAGGGTTCCGCGGTCGGGCTGACGGCGGAAGAGGAAGCGCGGCTGGAACGGCTGATCGCCGACGCGCCATCGCCGGACAAACCGGCCTAGCGCCCCGAAATTCCGTTTCGCGCTGCGATTGATCATTTCGTCTGCGCCGGCCGGGGCTTTCCCCGGCGGCAGGTCATTTTTGCCCCTGCGATAAACTGCCGCACAGGTTTTCGGGCTTTATTACAAAAGTTTAACGCCCCCGCCAGCGCGGTGTAAGGCGGAAATCCCCATCTTCAGATCTACAAGGTGCCCGCCGCCCGCACCATTGATGCAGTTTCTGGAGACTAGCCATAATGACCGACCGTCCTACCGATCTTTCATCGCTTCCGTCTTATAAGGCGCGCCGCTCGCTGTTTTCCGCGCGCAAGTTCGCATTAATGGCCTCCGTCGTCGCCGGCCTCGGCGTCGCCGTTTATGGCTTCGGACCCTCGCATGGTCCCGTCGACATCTTCTCCAGCCCTGCGCATGCGCAGGTCAACAATGAGGTCCGCAAGGTCGCGCAGCCGATCGGCTTTGCCGACATTGTCGAGCAAGTGAAACCGTCGGTGATTTCGGTCAAGGTCAACATCAACGAAAAGGTCTCCGCCAAGGACGACAACAACGACGACTCGCCGTTCCAGCCGGGCTCGCCGATGGAGCGCTTCTTCCGTCGCTTCGGCGGACCTGACGGTATGCCGCCGGGCCTGCGCGGTACGCCGCGGGGACGCGGCGCGGTGACCGGCCAGGGCTCTGGCTTCTTCATTTCTGCCGACGGTTTCGCCGTCACCAACAATCACGTGGTCGACGGCGCCGACAAGGTCGAAGTCACGACCGATGACGGCAAGACCTTTAAGGCGAAGGTGATCGGGACCGACGCCCGCACCGACCTCGCGCTGATCAAGGTCGAGGGCGGCAGCAGCTTCCCGTTCGCCAAGCTTTCCGAGAGCAAGCCCCGGATCGGTGATTGGGTGCTCGCGGTCGGCAATCCCTTCGGCCTCGGCGGTACCGTCACGGCCGGCATCGTCTCGGCCAGCGGCCGCGATATCGGCAACGGCCCGTACGACGATTTCATTCAGATCGACGCGCCGGTGAACAAGGGCAATTCCGGCGGTCCCGCCTTCAACACCGAAGGCGAGGTGATGGGCGTCAACACCGCGATTTATTCGCCCTCGGGCGGCAGCGTCGGCATCGCGTTCTCGATCCCGGCATCGACCGTCAAGAGCGTGATTGCGCAGCTCAAGGACAAGGGTTCGGTCAGCCGCGGCTGGATCGGCGTCCAGATTCAGCCTGTTACGGCTGACATCGCCGACAGCCTCGGGCTCAAGAAGGCCGAAGGCGCCCTGGTCGCCGAACCCCAGGCCAACGGCCCCGCCGCCAAGGCCGGCATCGAATCCGGCGACGTGATCACGGCGGTGAACGGCGAGTCGGTCAAGGATGCCCGCGAACTCGCCCGCACCATCGGCGGTCTCGCGCCCGGCAACTCGGTGAAGCTCGACGTGTTGCACAAGGGCCAGAACAAGGTCCTCAACCTGACCCTGGGCCAGCTGCCGAATTCGCTGGAAGCCAAGGCCGACAACGATAACGACGACAAGGGCAGCGCAACCCGCGGTACCGACGTGCCGAAGCTCGGCCTGACGGTCGCGCCCGCCAACAGCGTTGCCGGTGCCGGCAAGGACGGTGTCGTCGTCACCGAGGTCGATCCGAAGAGTGCGGCTGCGGAGCGCGGCTTCAAGGAAGGTGACGTCATTCTCGAAGTTGCGGGAAAGACCGTCGCCAACGCCGGTGAAGTGCGCGAAGCGATCAATGCCGCGCGCGCCGACAACAAGAATAGCGTTCTGATGCGCGTCAAGAGCGGTGGGTCGGCGCGGTTCGTCGCGCTGCCGCTGGCGAAAGGCTGACGCGTCAGAACGTCTGACGAGATGGAGGGTGTCGCCGGCATTAGTCGCCCCCGCCGACGGCTCTTTCCGGGGAGCGGGCCAAAAGCCCGCTCCCTATCAGGCTCCTTCCGGTGGAATACGCCCCCCTCCGTCGGAAGGTCAAAGGGCGGTGAGGTCCCCCCAGCTTCACCGCCCGCTTTTTTCGTTCGAAGCATGATCCGGAAAAGTGGAGACCCGGTTTTCCGATAAGATCATGCTCAAACAAGAGATTAGAAGCGTCGGGTCGTCTTGCATGATGATCCCGACCGCGCCATGGTGACAGAAGGCTGGCCCACTTGACCGCAACCGATCCCCAAATGCGCCTCTTGATCATAGAAGACGACCGCGAATCCGCCGACTATCTGGTGAAGGCGTTTCGCGAAGTCGGCTACGTCGCCGATCTCGCCAGCGATGGCGAGGAGGGGTTGGCGCTGGCCGACAGCGGCGACTACGATGTGCTCGTGATCGACCGGATGCTGCCGAAACGCGACGGCCTGTCGCTGATCGGCAACTTGCGCGAAAAGGGCAACCGCACCCCGGCGCTGATCCTCTCGGCGCTCGGCCAGGTCGACGACCGCATCAAGGGCCTGCGTGCCGGCGGCGACGATTACCTGCCGAAGCCGTATTCATTCGCCGAACTGCTCGCGCGGGTCGAAGTGCTGTCGCGCCGCCACGGCGGTCCGGCCGAGGAAACCACCTATCGCGTCGGCGATCTCGAACTCGACCGTCTTTCGCACCGGGTGGCGCGCGGCAAGGATGAACTGACGCTGCAACCGCGCGAATTTCGGCTGCTGGAATATTTGATGAAGCACGCCGGGCAGGTGGTGACGCGCACCATGCTGCTGGAGAACGTCTGGGACTACCATTTCGACCCTCAGACCAACGTCATCGACGTCCACATTTCACGGCTGCGCTCCAAGATCGACAAGGGTTTTGAGCGGCCCTTGCTGCATACGATCCGCGGCGCCGGATACATGATCCGTGACGGCATTCGGTAAACTCGTACGCACCACGGCGTTCCGGTTGACGCTGGTCTACCTGTTTTTGTTTGCGCTGTTTGCCGCCTCGCTGCTCGGCTATTTCGCCTGGAACACGCGCCGGCTGATCACCGAGCAGATCACCAGCACGGTGAATGCCGAAACCGGCGAGATCAGCGACATCTATGCCCGCCGCGGGCTGCGCGGCCTGGTTTTCACCATCGAGAACCGGGCGCTGCGCCCCGGCGCCAACCTCTACCTCGTCACCACGCCGACAGGGCAGGCCGTTGCCGGCAATGTCGGCTCGCTGGCGCCCGGCGTGATGGGCTCGTCCGGCTGGTCGGAGACCGCCTATCGCCGGCTCGACGAGCAGGACACTGCCGATCATCGCGCGCTGGTGCTCGTCACTGAGTTGACCAGCGGCTTCCGGCTCCTGATCGGCCGCGATCTGGAGGAGCGCAGGCGGCTGTTCGGCATCGTCGCGAAGGCGGCGCAATGGTCGGTCCTGATCGTCGTCGTGCTCGGGCTCGGCGGCGGCATCTTTGTGGCGCGGCGGGTGTTGCGGCGCATCGATGCCATGACCGGTACGACGCAGCGCATCATGGCCGGCGATCTGAGCGGACGGCTGCCGGTCGGACGCAGCGGCGACGAACTCGATCGCCTGGCCGAAAACCTCAACGCCATGCTGGAGCGGATCGAGGCCCTGATGATCGGCCTCAAGGAAGTTTCCGACAATATCGCCCACGATCTGAAGACGCCGCTGACGCGGCTGCGCAACCGCGCCGAAGAGGCGCTGGCGAAATCCAGCAATGAAAGCGAATACCGCGCGGCGCTGGAACGGACGATCGATGAATCCGATGGGTTGATCAGGACCTTCAACGCGCTGCTGATGATCGCGCGCGCCGAGTCCGGGCAAGCGCGCGACAATATGGACAACTTCGATGCCGCCGACGTCGCCAATGGCATTCACGAGCTCTACGAGCCGCTGGCGGAAGAGGATGGCATGACCCTGCACGTCAAGACGGCGTTCGCTCCGCTTCACGGCAACCGGGAGCTGATCAGTCAGGCATTGGCGAATCTGGTCGAGAATGCGATCAAATACGGCAAGCCGGTTGCGGCCGCGCAGCCGCTGGGCGCGGCGGCCAGCCCCGACGGCAGGGAAATTGTGATCGAAGCCCAGCGCGACGGCGATCAGGTGCTGCTCAGTGTTACCGATCACGGTCCGGGTATTCCGGAAGCCGATCGCGGGCATGCGGTGGAACGCTTTGTGCGGCTTGAGGCGAGCCGCACCCAGCCGGGTTCCGGTCTCGGTCTCAGTCTGGCGTCGGCGGTGGCGACGCTGCATAGCGGAGAACTCCGGCTCGACGACGCCCACCCGGGATTGCGTGCCACGCTTGCAGTCCCGGCACGGGCCCGCGCCAGCGACAGGCTTGCGGCTCAATCACCGGATGTGCCACAAAAGGTGGCATGATCTCATCCGCGAAGGGCGACGCGGGCCAACACAGTTTGGCCGCGCGGTTCGTGGACGGACCGCGTGTGTCCGCCCCCCTCGAAGCCGAACAACAACTCGCCAGATGGCTCGCCGACCTCGAGCCGAGGCAGTCGGCTGCGATTCGGGAGCTTGTGGCGCAATACCCTCGCGCCAACGCCATCCTTCTCGGTATCGCTGAATGTTCGCCCTATCTGTTCGACCTGATCCGAGCTGACGCCGCGCGGCTGATCCGGCTGCTCGAATGCGACCCGGAACCGCATCTGGCGCGGCTGATCGAGGATACCTGCCGCGTCGTCATGGCTGCCGCCAGCGAAGCCGACGTGATGCAATTGCTCCGCCGCATGAAGGCGGAAGCTGCGCTGCTGATCGCGCTGTGCGATATCGGCGGCGTTTGGCCGGTGATGCAGGTGACGGCGGCGTTGACCGACCTCGCGGTCGCCGCGGTGCAATCGGCCTTGCGCTATCTGTTGCGCGAGGCGGGTGCGCGGGCGAAATTAGCTCCGCCGAGCCACGATCGTCCCGAGGAAAACAGCGGTCTGGTCGTGCTCGCAATGGGCAAGATGGGC
Organism: uncultured Alphaproteobacteria bacterium; assembly: GCA_963843235.1. Classification (GTDB taxonomy): domain Bacteria; phylum Pseudomonadota; class Alphaproteobacteria; order Rhizobiales; family Xanthobacteraceae; genus Bradyrhizobium. The sequence continues at coordinate 513,066 of CAWJJV010000030.1, read as the reverse complement.
GCAGGCGAGCTGAACTATTCCAGCGACATCGACCTGATCGTATTTTTCGATCCCGCGGCGCCGACGCTGGCACCTGATATCGAGCCGCAGCCGTTTTTCGTGCGCATCACGCAGGGCCTGGCGCGACTGCTGCAACAGCGCACCGGCGACGGATACGTGTTCCGCGTCGATCTGCGGCTGCGGCCGGATCCCGCCTCGACGCAGGTCGCCATTTCGACCGAAGCGGCGCTGCATTATTACGAGCGGGAAGGGCGAACCTGGGAACGCGCCGCCATGATCAAGGCGCGGCCATGCGCCGGGGACGCCAAAGCCGGTGAGGCGCTGGTTGCGGAAATCGCGCCGTTCGTCTGGCGCAAGCATCTCGATTTCGCAGCACTTGCCGACGTGCACGACATGAAACGGCAGATGCAGACCTATCGCGGCCAAAGCGAGATCGCGGTCGAGGGCCACAACGTCAAGGTCGGCCGCGGCGGCATTCGTGAAATCGAGTTTTTCGCGCAGACCCAGCAATTGATCGCCGGCGGCCGGCACCCGGAGCTGCGGGTACGGCCGACGCTCGACGCGCTCGACGTGCTGGCGTCGAACAGCTGGATCACCTTCGCGGCGCGCGACGAAATGACGGCTGCCTATCTGTTCTTGCGGCGGGTCGAACACCGGCTGCAGATGGTGGCCGACGAGCAGACCCATGCGTTGCCTGACACCGCGGAGGCGCTGGAGCGCTTTGCCGGTTTTTTCGGCTACGACAGCCGCGCTGCGTTTGCCAAGGATCTGCTTGGCCATCTCCATGTCGTGCAGGGGCATTACGGCAAGCTGTTCGAAGGCGATCCGGCCGGCAGCGCGAAACTGCCGCCCGTTGATTATGGTGTTGGTCCCGATGAGCCGCGGCTGCTCGAACATTTGGCGTCGCTCGGTTTCAGGAAGCCGGTCGCGGCGGCAAAAACCGTGCAGCAATGGATAGTCGGCGACTATCGCGTGTTCCGGAATGAATCGACGCGGAGCGCGTTTATCGAGTTCGTTCCGACGCTGATCGCCGGGCTCGCCAACGCCGAGGAGCCCGACGACGCCGTGGCCGCCTTCGATCGCTTCCTGCAGGCGTTGCAGCGCGGCGGGCGGCTGATTCCCCTGCTGAGCCAAAACCGCGATCTCGTCGCCCTGGTGGCGCTGATTCTCGGCGCCGCCCCGCGCCTCGGCGATATGCTGGCGCGGCAGCCGCAGCTCATGGATGGGCTGATCGACCCGCGCTTCTTCGGCGCGATGCCGGACCGCCGCGAGTTATCCGTGCGCCTTGCCGCGACCCTGAAGGAAGCCAATTCCTACGAGGAATTTCTGGATCGGTTGCGCCTGTTCGGTCAGGAAAGCCTGTTCCTGATCGGGACGCGAATCCTGTCCGGCACGGTATCCGCCTCGCAGGCCGGTCTTGCCTTCGCCGACGTCGCCGAGGGCATCGTTCATACCGTGCATGGGCTGGTGACGGACCGGTTCGCGGAGCAACACGGTCGCATCAAGCGGCAGGAGACCGCGATCCTGGCGATGGGCAGGCTGGGCAGCCGCGAGATGACCGCCTCGTCCGATCTCGATCTCATCCTGCTTTATGATTTCGATCACGACGAGCCGGACTCCGATGGCGCGCGGTCACTGCAGGGCGCGCACTATTTCGCCCGCTTCACCCAGCGGCTGATCAGCGCGTTCACGACACGGACGAATTACGGCGTGCTCTATGACGTGGACATGCGGCTGCGTCCCTCGGGCCGGGCCGGGCCGGTAGCCTCGCGCATCAACTCGTTCGCCCAATATCAGGACCGGGAGGCCTGGACCTGGGAGCATATGGCGCTGACCCGCGCCCGGGTGATCTCGTCATCGCCGGAATTCCGCGTTGAAATCGAACAGATCATTCGCGAGGTGCTGACCCGGAGGCGCGATGCCGCAACGGTTGCCACCGACGTGGCGGACATGCGCCGCGCCGTGGCGCTGGAGAAGGGCGAGGACGACGTCTGGGACCTGAAATACGCCGCGGGCGGCCTGGTGGATGTCGATTTCATCGCCCAGTATCTTCAGCTCGTTCATGCCGCCGACAAGCCGGACATTCTCGACGTCAGCACGCTGCAGGTGCTCGACAACGCCGCGCGGCTCGGCGTATTGCCGCCGTCGTCGGCGGAAATTCTGCGGGCCGCGACCCGGCTCTATCATGACCTGACGCAGATCCTGCGGCTCTGCGTGGTCGGCAAGTTCAATCCGGAAACCGCCGGGGAAGATCTTTTGCGCGTCATGGCGCGCGCCGGCGACGCCCCGGACTTTTCCTCGCTGGAGGCGCGGGTGTGCGAGACCCAGATCGAGGTCCGCCGGATATTTTCGGCCTTGATCGGGGCGGGGAGCGGTTAAGCTTTTTTCAGCGCCGCGATGGCGTCCCGCACGTTCGGATCGAGCCCGGCGCCGCCGGCATCCAGATGTGCCAGGATGGCCGAGCGCATCCGGGGATCCCAGAATTTGCGGATGTGCTCGGATATCCCCGGGACCGCCTTGTCGTGGCCCTGGCTTTGGAAGAATTTGCCGATCTGGTTGGCCATGTAGATCAACCGCTCAGGCGACATGAACGTCTCCTCGCACTGTAATTTCAGGGGCAATCCGGCCCGGATGCGTGAAGACCTCGAACCCGTCGGCCCGGGCGATCGCAACCAGCGTGATACCGGCCGCATCCGCCATGCGGACCGCGAGCGCCGTCGGCGCGGAGACGGCAACCATCAGCGGAGCGCCCATCGCGGCCGTCTTCTGCACCATTTCGACCGAAACCCGGCTGGTCAGCAACACGATGCCCTCGCTGGCGGAAATCTGATCGCGCGCCAGCGCACCGGCCAGCTTGTCGAGGGCGTTATGGCGGCCGACGTCTTCGCGCAGGGCCACGATGCCGCGCGCCGGGGTCCAGAAACCCGCGGCATGGACCGCGCGGGTTTCGATGTTGATCGATTGCAGCGGCGGGACGCCCTGCATCGCCGTCATGATTTCCCGCGGCGAAAACGACCGGCAGCGGCCGACGATCGCGGCTGGACGAACCGCTTCCGCAATCGAATCGATGCCGCATAGGCCGCAGCCGGTTGGTCCGGCGATATGCCGCCGTCGCTCGTTCAGCCGCTCCGCGCGTGTTGGCGCCAGCCACATCCGCAGCTCGATGCCGTCGTCCAGATGGACGATGTCGAGCGAGCAGATATCGCCGGGGGACTGGACAATGCCCTCGCTGAGGCTGAAGCCGACCGCGAAATCGTCGAGGTCCCGCGGCGTGCCCATCATCACGGCATAGGTGCCGCCATTGTAGGTCAGTGCGATCGCGGTCTCTTCCGGGATGGTGCGCAGGCCTTCGCCGCAACTGCCTTGTCCAAAGGTCCCTTGGCCAACGCCGCTGTCGCGCCAGACCTGACGATCAACGCTGCGAACCGGATCGTGCACGGCTACTCCGCGGCTTCGATGACGGGGGCGATACGGCGCGAATGGCGAGCCTGCGCGTCGTACGCCTTTTGCCATTCCGATGGACCGTTCGACGGCGATATCTGCACCGCCGTGACCTTGTATTCCGGGCAATTGGTTGCCCAGTCGGAATAGTCGGTGGTGATGACGTTGGCCTGCGTGTCCGGATGGTGGAAGGTGGTGTAAACCACGCCCGGCGCGACCCGGTCGGTGATCAGCGCGCGCAGCGTGGTCTCGCCGGCGCGGCTTGCGAGCCGTACCCAGTCGCCATCGCGCACGCCACGCTGCTCGGCATCGTGCGGATGGATTTCCAGCCTGTCCTCGCTATGCCAGACGACATTCTCGGTGCGGCGGGTCTGGGCGCCGACATTGTACTGGCTGAGGATGCGTCCGGTGGTCAGCAGCAGCGGATAGCGCGGACCGGTACGCTCATCGGTCGGAATGTATTCGGTGATGACGAACTTGCCCTTGCCGCGCACGAAGCCGCCGATGTGCATCACCGGCGTGCCCTCCGGGGCTTTCTCGTTGCAGGGCCACTGCACCGAGCCGAGTTCGTCGAGCTTGGCATAGGAAACGCCGGCGAAGGTCGGCGTCAGCGCCGCGATCTCATCCATGATCTGCGAGGGATGATCGTAGTGCATGTCCAGGCCCATCGCCTTGGCGAGGCGGATGGTCACTTCCCAGTCGGCCAATCCGTTGCGCGGGGACATCACCTTGCGGACGCGCTGGATGCGGCGTTCCGCGTTGGTGAAGGTGCCATCCTTCTCCAGGAAGGTCGAACCGGGCAGGAAGACGTGGGCGTAGTTCGCGGTTTCGTTGAGGAAGAGATCGTGGACGATCACGCATTCCATCGCCGACAGCGCCGCGACGACATGCTTGGTGTTGGGGTCGGACTGCAGGATGTCCTCACCCTGCACATAGAGGCCCATGAAGGTGCCTTCGATCGCGGCATCGAACATGTTGGGAATCCGCAGGCCCGGTTCCGGGTTGAGCTTGACGTTCCACATCGCCTCGAACTGGTCGCGCACCGCATCGCCGGAGATGTGCCGGTAGCCGGGCAGTTCATGCGGGAACGAGCCCATGTCGCAGGAGCCCTGCACGTTGTTCTGGCCGCGCAGCGGGTTCACGCCGACACCGGGACGGCCGATATTGCCGGTCGCCATCGCAAGGTTGGCGATCGCGATCACGGTGGTCGAGCCCTGGCTGTGTTCGGTGACGCCGAGGCCGTAATAGATCGCGCCATTGCCGCCGGTGGCGAACAGCCGCGCCGCGGCGCGTAATTCGTTGGGATCGACGCCGGTCATGATCGCGGTGGCTTCGGGGCTGTTCTTCTTGTCGGCGACGAAAGCCGCCCATTCCTCGAACTCGCTCCAGTCGCAGCGCTCGCGTACAAAGGCTTCGTCGACGAGGCCCTCGGTCACGATGACATGCGCCAATGCCGTCAACACGGCGACGTTGGTGCCCGGCAGCAGCGGCAGATGCTGTGCCTTGACGTGCGGCGCTTCCACCATCTCGGTGCGGCGCGGATCGATCACGATCAGCTTGGCGCCTTGACGCAGCCGCTTCTTCAGCCGCGAGGCGAACACCGGATGCGCCGATGCAGGGTTGGCGCCGATGATCATGACGACGTCGGTGTGCTCCACCGAATCGAAGTCCTGGGTACCGGCCGAAGTCCCGAACGTGGTCGACAGGCCGTAGCCGGTCGGCGAGTGGCAGACGCGGGCGCAGGTATCGACATTGTTGTTGCCGAAGCCGGCGCGGATCAGCTTCTGGACCAGATAGGTTTCCTCGTTGGTGCAACGCGACGAGGTGATGCCGCCGATGGAATCGCGGCCGTATTTGGTCTGGATCCGCTTGAACTCGGAAGCCGCGTAATCGAACGCCTCGTCCCACGACACTTCGCGCCAGGGATCGCTGATTTTGTTGCGGATCATCGGGTTGAGGATCCGCTCCTTGTGGTTGGTATAGCCCCAGGCGAAGCGGCCCTTGACGCAGGAATGGCCGCGATTGGCCTTGCCGTCCTTGTACGGCACCATGCGCACGACTTCCTCGCCGCGCATTTCCGCCTTGAAGGTGCAGCCGACGCCGCAATAGGCGCACGTCGTCACCGCCGAATGCTCGGGCTGGCCGATCTCGATCACGGATTTTTCCGTCAGCGTCGCGGTCGGGCAGGCCTGCACGCAGGCGCCGCACGACACGCATTCCGAGCCGAGGAAGCTCTCGCTCATGCCGGGCGACACCCGGCTGTCGAAGCCGCGCCCGGAAATGGTCAGCGCGAAGGTGCCTTGCACTTCCTCGCAAGCGCGCACGCAACGCGAGCACACGATGCATTTCGACGGGTCATAGGTGAAATACGGGTTGGATTCGTCCTTCGGCATCCAGGCCGCGTTGACCGCGCCGCCCGCTTTGGCGAACACGTGGTTCTCGCCCTCATAGCCGTAGCGGACGTCGCGCAGGCCTACCGCGCCTGCCATGTCCTGCAGCTCGCAGTCGCCGTTCGCCGCGCAGGTCAGGCAGTCCAGCGGATGGTCGGAGATGTAGAGCTCCATGACGCCCTTGCGGAGCTTCTTCAGCCGCTCGGTCTGGGTGTGGACCACAAGCCCCTGGGTCGCGGGCGTGGTGCAGGACGCCGGCGTGCCGGCGCGGCCCTCGATCTCGATCAGGCACAGGCGGCAGGAGCCGAAGGCGTCCACCATGTCGGTGGCGCAGAGCTTTGGGATTTGCGTGCCGGCTTCCATCGCCGCGCGCATGATCGAGGTGCCCTCGGGCACCGTGACGCTTTGACCGTCGATGGTCAGCGTCACCATCGCCTCGGATTTGGAGCGCGGCGTGCCGAAATCGATTTCCTGAATCAGCGACATGGCGATCGTCCTTATTCCGCGGCCTGCAGGCGCGTCGGCACGGGTGCGAAATCTTCCCGGAAATGCTTCAGCGCGCTCATGACCGGGTAGGGGGTGAAGCCGCCCAGCGCGCAGAGCGAGCCGAACTTCATGGTGTTGCAGAGGTCTTCGACGACGGCGATATTTTCCGCCACGCGCTCGCCGGCGCGAATCTTGTCGATGGTCTCGACCCCGCGGGTCGAGCCGATCCGGCAGGGCGTGCATTTGCCGCAGGATTCGACGGCGCAGAATTCCATCGCAAAGCGCGCCTGCTTCGACATATCCACGCTGTCGTCGAACACCACGATGCCGCCATGGCCGATCAGGCCATCGCGCGCGGCAAAGGCTTCATAATCGAACGGCGTATCGAACAGTTCGCGCGGGAAATAGGCGCCGAGCGGCCCGCCAACCTGGACGGCGCGAACCGGGCGCCCGGTCAAAGTGCCGCCGCCGACGTCGTCGACCAGTTCGCCGAGCGTGATGCCGAAGGCGACCTCGAACAGGCCGCCATGCCTGATGTTGCCGGCGAGCTGGATCGGCATCGTGCCGCGCGAACGGCCCATGCCGAATTCGGCGTAGGCCTTGGCGCCGCCGGCGAGGATGAAGGGGATCGCCGCGAACGACAGCACGTTGTTGATCACGGTGGGCTTGCCGAACAGGCCCTTATGCGCAGGCAGCGGCGGCTTGGCGCGGACGATGCCGCGGCGGCCTTCGAGGCTTTCCAGCAGCGAGGTTTCCTCGCCGCAGACATAGGCGCCGGCGCCGACCCGGACTTCGAGATCGAAACTGTGCGCGGACCCGCCGACGCGCGCGCCGAGATAGCCGGCGCGCTTCGCCGCGGCGATCGCCGCGTTCATCGCCGCGACGGCGTGCGGATATTCCGAACGGATGTAGATGTAGCCCTTGGTGGCGCCGACCGCGATGCCCGCGATGGTCATGCCCTCGATCACGACGAAGGGGTCGCCTTCCATGATCATGCGGTCGGCGAAGGTGCCGCTGTCGCCTTCGTCCGCATTGCAGACGATGTATTTCCGGTCGGCGGCGGTCTGCGCCACGGTTTTCCACTTGATGCCGGTCGGGAAACCGGCGCCGCCGCGGCCGCGCAATCCCGAGGCGGTGACATCGGCGAGGATTCCGTCGGTACCGAGCGTCAGCGCGCGCGCCAGACCCTGGTAGCCCTGATGGGCGCGATAATCCTCGACCGAGCGCGGGTCGACCACGCCGCAGCGCGCGAAGGTGAGGCGGGTCTGCCGCTTCAGCCAGGGAATTTCGTCGGCGATGCCGAGCCGCAAGGCGTGGGGGCCGTCCGCGAGCATCGCGTCGAGCACGGCGGCGACATCGGTATCGGTCACCGGGCCGAACGCGACCCGTCCCTGGGCGGTCGCGACCTCGACCATCGGCTCCAGCCAGTACAGGCCGCGCGAACCGGTTCTCACGATCTCGAGCGTCACGCCGCGCGTCGCTGCGGCTCGTTCGAACGCGAGTGCGACCTCATCGGCGCCGACCGCAACCGCGCCGGCATCGCGCGGAATGAAAACGCGGAGCGTCATCGCTGTGCCTCCGCAACCAGCGCGTCGAGGCGCGCCTCGTCGAGCCGTCCAACAACACGGCCGTCCAGCATCGCCGACGGCGCTGTCGCGCACAGGCCGAGACAATAAATCGGCTCCAGCGTCACCCGGTCATCGGCGGTGGTGTTGCCGATGGCAATGCCGAGCTTAGCTTCCGCGCGCGCGGCCAGCGCATCGCCGCCGGCGGCCTGGCAGGCTTCCGCGCGGCACAGCTTCAGCACATGACGGCCCGCGGGTTCACGGCGGAAGTCATGGTAGAATGTGAACACGCCGTGGATCTCGGCGCGCGACAGGTTGAGCGCCTGCGCGATCATGGGAATCGCGGGCTCGGGCACATAGCCGAAAGCTTCCTGCAGCGCGTGCAGGATCACCAGCGTCGCGCCCTCAAGGCGCGCGTGCTCGCTGATGATCTCCTCGCCACGAACGGCATCCCATGGTTCGTAAACTGGCTGCATACGCGTTCTCGATCAGGGGGTTATCGCCGCACTGATCTGAGTTGGAATTGCTCCAGAAATCAATAAAGCTGTCTCATGCTGCGATACGGAAACTCGATCAATTCGATTATCAAATCACATGATATGGAAACAGAATGAGCGGGCGTCGGCAGCGTCGCTCGGACGCGGCTTTTTTGCATGTTGGTCCGGCGTCTAGCGTGTTATTCGTGACCCGCGGTATTGCGGAGAGGGCGTTTTTTGATCGACAAGCTTGAACTGCTGCTTGCGCTTGCAAAGGAACGCCACTTCGGACGCGCCGCCGAAGCCTGTGGGGTCACCCAGCCGACGATGTCGACCAGCCTCAAGCAGCTTGAGGAAATCCTCGGCGTCATGCTGGTGCAGCGCGGCTCGCGGTTTCAGGGTTTTACGCCCGAGGGCGAGCGGACGCTCGACTGGGCGCGACGCATCGTCGGCGACGCCCGCGCGATGCGTCAGGAAATCAACACGCTCAAGGACGGTCTTTCCGGGGAAATCGCTATCGCGGCGATTCCGACGGCGCTTGGCATGGTCGCCTCGCTCACCACCCCGTTCCGCGCGCGTCATCCGAATGTGCGTTTCCGCATCGTGTCCTGCACGTCGATCGCGGTGCTTGGGCTGTTGGAAAACCTCGAGGTCGATGCCGGCCTGACCTATCTGGAAAACGAACCGCTCGGCAAAGTCCGCTCGATCCCGCTCTACAACGAGAGCTATCGGCTGCTGACCTCGCCGGACGGCATGTTCGGCGATCGCGACGCAGGTCACCTGGAAGGAGGTCGGGCAGGTGCCGCTGTGCCTGTTGACGCCGGACATGCAAAACCGCCGCATCATCGATCGGGCGCTCAAATCCGTCGGCGCTGAGGCGATGCCGACGCTGACCTCGAATTCAATTATCGTGCTCTATACCCATGTGAAGACCGGGCGCTGGGCCAGCGTGATGCCGGCCCGGCTGGCGCAAACCTTGGGCCTGTCGGACGCGGTCCGGACCATTCCCATTGTCGATCCCACCGTGACCTACAGCGTCGGCCTGGTGGTGCCGCAGCGCGATCCCCTGACGCCGTTGATCGCGGCGTTGGCGCAAATCGCCCGTGAGGTCGCGCCGACGCTGGAGCCATAGGTTTCACGAAGGCTCTAAGCCGCCGCAGGCAGCTTCGCCTCGGTCTTGCGCACATCGCGCGGCAGCGACACGCAGACCACGGTGCCGGTGCCGAGCTTCGAGCGCAGCCGCATCGATCCGCCGTGCAGGTTGGTCAGCGACTTGGCGATGGCGAGCCCAAGCCCGGAGCCGTGATAGGTCTTGGTGAGCTGGCTCTCGACCTGCTCGAACGGCCGGCCCAGCCGCTGCAGCGATTGCGGGGCGATCCCGATGCCGGTGTCGGCGATCATCAGGTGAATCGAGTTGTTGTAGACCCGGCTGCGGACGGTCACCTTGCCGCCGTCGGGGGTAAATTTGACCGCGTTGGACAGCAGGTTGACGATGATCTGCTTGATCGCGCGGCGATCGGCCACCACCGGGATGGTGCCTTCGATATCGGCGTCGAGCAGCAGGTTCTTGTCGTCGGCGCGCCCCGAAACCACCCGCATCGATTCCGCCAGCGTCTTTGACAGGTCGAGCGGTTCCATATCGAGCTTCATCCGGCCGGCCTCGATCTTCGACATATCCAGGATGTCGTTGATGACTTCGAGCAGATAGTGACCGCTGGTCAGGATATCGTGGCAGTATTCCTGATACTTTTCCGAACCGAGCGTTCCGAACATGCCGCTGCCCATGATCTCGGAAAACCCGATGATGGCGTTGAGCGGGGTGCGCAGCTCGTGGCTCATATTGGCCAGGAATTTCGATTTGGTCTGGTTGGCTTCCTCGGCGCGGTTCTTTTCCTCGGAATATTTTTCGGCGAGGTCCGCGAGTTCAAGCGCCTGCTGTTCGAGCGCGGTCTGCGAACGTTTCAGATCGATCACCGAGGCGCGCAGACGAAGATCGTTGTCGACCAGCTTCTGCTCGTGCTCCTTGATGCGGGTAATGTCGGTTCCGACCGAGACGTAACCGCCGTCCTTGGTGCGACGCTCGCTGATGTGCAGCCAGCTGCCGTCGTCGATCTGGGCCTCGAAAGTGCGCGCGCCCGGAGCCTGGGCGAAGGTCTCCTGCAGCCGGGTGCGAACCTCCGGCATGCTGCCGACCTCGATCACGGTTTCATAGGAGGTGCCCGGCGTGACCGCGGAATCCGGCAGCTTGTGCAGGCGCTGGAAGTGCGAGTTGCAGAGCACCAGGCGATCTTCCGCATCCCACAGCACGAAAGCCTCCGGAATGGTTTCGATCGCGTCGCGCAGCCGCAGGTCGGCCTCGACCGTCTTCTCGGCGAGGCTCTTCTGCTCGGTGATATCGACGGCAATGCCGATCAGGTGCAGGCCGGCATCGTTGGTGCCCTGGCTGAGCTCGCAGCGGACCCGCAGCCAGATCCAGTGGCCGCTGGTGTGCTGCATGCGGAAGGTCTGGTCGATGTGGTCGATCTTCGAGGAGATCAGCTGGTTGGCGATCTCGAACAGGTCGATGTCGTCGGATTTCACCAGCGCGTTGACCTCGCCGAAGGTCAGCAGATCGCTGCGGCTGTCGAGGCCCAGCATGGTGAACATCGAGTGCGACCAGAAGATTCGGCCGCGCGACAGGTCCCAGTCCCACAATCCGCAGCGCCCGCGATTGAGCGCGGTATCGATGCGGCCGCGCACGGCGTCGTTGATGAGGTCGCCTTCGCGGGCGCGGGTCGATTGCCAGTGGAAGGCGAAGCCCAGGATCAGCACGACGAATCCGGTGGTGGCGGACAGCGTCACCGAAAGCGCGGCATCCGACCCCCACAGCGGTTCGACATTCTCCTGGATGACGACGAGCTCTGCCGGGCAGCGACTTGACGGCGCGCTGAATCGCCAGCGCGCCATTGCCGTTGGGCAGCGTGATGTCGGTCGCGGCGGATGAACGGCCGGGTCCGGCCAGCGGCAGCGCGGCGCTGATGACGTCGAGGATGCTGGCGGTGTCGCCGATGGCGTCGCTCATAGGCACGCGGGCGAGAACGCGCTGGTCCGCGCCGGTGATGATCACGTGCCGGCCGGCGGCGATGCCCCAGGTCGGAATCAGGCCGGGAAGCAGCAGTTGCAGCCGATCGAACGAGCCGGCGTGATCCTGCCGAAGGCCGGCAATGCGGTCGACGCGCTCAGCGAGAACATCGGCCACGGCGGCGAGGTCCCGCTTCATCGCGGTGCGCTTTTGCCGATTCTGATCGACCACCTGAACGAAGGCGCCAAGACAGATCGTGATCAGGAAAGCGATGATCAGTGTGGGCACCGCGCGGCGGAGCGCGGGCTCCGCCGTCAGGCGCCTATGGTACGCTGGTTTCGCGATCGACTGCGCCAATCCCTTAATCGAATCGGATTGGACGCACGCGCTCGCCGCATGTGCGCGCGCCATGCCTTTTAACCCCCAAAGAAAGTAAAGCTGCTTTCACCGCCGCCATTCGGAAGAACCCCACCCCCTTCCGAATCATGAGTGATTTGAATCCACTTTTGCCGGGCTGTCGAGAGTCAACAAATCCTTAATGGAAATAAATCTTGTTCAACAGGAAATTGAGACGGCAAAACGGGCGCGAAGCGAGTCCGAAACGAGAACGCGTCGCGGGTTGCGTCGCTCGCTCACGCGTTCGGCGGCTCGGCGTGACTGATGACTCGCTTCACGGTGGGAAACGCGCGGCGCAGCGCACGCTCGATCGCGTCGACATTCTCGTGAACCTTGATCACGCTCATCGACGGCGCGGCGCGACAATGGAAGTTGACGATTTCACCGGCGTCGGTATCGCGCACCCGCACACTGTGGATGTCATGGATGGCGCCATCGGCGGCAAAGCGTGACAGCGCGTCCGCGATGGTTTGGACGCGGTCGGGCGCGGCATCGGTCCCGAGCGGCAACTCCGGCTCCAGCGGCTCGATATGGGTGTCGACCTCGACATCGTCGCCGAATTGATCGCGGATGTTGCGCTCCAGCTCATGGGCGATGTCGTGGGCCGCGGTGAGCGCCATCTCGCCGTCGACTTCGAGGTCGAGGCTGACGCTCAGCCTGCCGTCGAAATCGTGCACGGTGACATGGTGGACGGCGAGGCCCGAATTGCGCGCGATCACCATGATGCGTTCGCGGACGCTTTCATTGTCACGCGCGACCGGCACCGCGGTAAAGGTCAGGTCGGCGTCGCCGAGCGCGGCGGTGACGGCGTCCTGCGCCCGTCGCTTGATCTCGTCGACGCGGTCGATGGGATAGGTGCGCGGCACCTGGACGATGGCGTCGATGAAGTGGGTCGGGCCGACCATGCGCACGCGCAGCCGTTCGACGTCGAGAACGCCTGATACGGCCTTGATCGCGGCGGTGGCCTTGTCGGCGACGCCTTCGGGGGCGCGGTCGAGCAGGGTTTCCACGGTGGAGCGCGCCAGCCGCAACCCCAGCGCCGCGATCACCACCGCGACGCCGATCGCGGCGGCGGCGTCGCCCCAGGCGTAGCCGAACCCGGACAGCGCCAGCCCGATGATGACGGCGATCGAGCCCAGCACGTCGGAGGCAAAATGCAGCGCGTCGGCGGCCAGCGCCTGGCTTTTGGTGTCGCGCGCGGTCTTGTGCAAGGCGCGGGCGCGCCAGAAATTGACGGCGATGTCGACGAGCAGGACGATGAACGGGATCGCTGAGAGCGTCGGCGGCGGCGTGCCGTCGCGCAGGCGCGCCCAGGAGGCGACCAGGATGCCGCCCGCCAGCACATAGAGCATCGCGATCACGCCCAGCGCCGACAGGCTTTCGATCTTGCCGTGGCCGTAATTGATGGTCCTTGTCCGCCGGGCGGTCGGACACCCGCACCACCATCCAGGTGATGACGGTCGCGACCAGGTCGACCGAAGAGTGCAGCGCCTCGGAGACCAATGCGAGACTGCCGATCGCAATCCCGACGACGAATTTGGCCGCGGCCATTGTCGCGCTGGCTAGAATCGAAATCGCCGCGACGCGGGATTTGACGGTGTGATCGGCATGGGTCATGGGCGCAGGTTTAACAGTCCATCATGCAACATCAAGCACGGATCCAACGCGCAATCGCCACTCAGTTGCAGGAGCAGTTTGTTGCGAATTATTCCGATTCAGAAAAGGCGAGCCGCGCCGCCGCGGCGCGGCATTCCCGTCTTGGCGTCGTCGCTCGTTCGGTCCATGCTACGGGCCGCGCGCAGGATGAGTGGAGTGCCCTTGGTCAGCTGAGTTTTCATGAAAACGAGGAAGTCCAATTATGCAGTTTTCTAACGTCGCCGCTGTGGCGCTTGTCGCTGCTCACAAGCCTGCATGTCCGTGTCGTTGGCGCGGGCCGCTTCCGACTGTCCGACATCGGTGACACTGGCCGATTGGGGCGAGAACTCGACCGGCTACATCAACGTTGTATCCGGGGGAAGTTGCCAGTTTCCGATCACGATGCGCGGCACGGTGAAAGCTCGACCATTTCGCGAAAGCCGGGACACGGCAATTGAAAAAGCTCAACATCTCGACTTACGAATACAAGGCGAAGAAGAAATACAAGGGAAGCGACAGCTTTGCCATCAAGGCAACGGGGCAGGGGCCGACGGCTTCCGGCACGTCGGTCATTACCGTGAACGCGACGATCCAATAGCGCTCTTCGCGTCCACTTTTTCCTCCTCCAGCGGCGGCAGCTTCCACTGACCCGTGATCGCCGCCTTGCCGGGGCCGTAGACGCGCGCGACCAGGCTGCAGTTCGTCGTCAGGCGCGGGCAGCCAGTTGCTTTCCTTGTCCTTGCCGGGGGAGGTGTTGCTGACATAGATCGTCAGTGAGCCGTCCTTGCCGTAGGCGAGACCCTTGGTGCGGTCGCCGATCGAGTAGCGATTGAGCGGGTTGGCAAACAGAAACCGCTCGGGAATCGTGTACATGGTCATGGACCAGAAGAACCCTGGCCGGCGGCAGATCGGCTTTGCTGAAATGGACGGTGGATGGCTTGCCGCCATCGCAGACATAGCCGCCGTACCACGCCTCTTCGAGCGAGTTGCCGTAGAGCCCTTTCATGGCGCCGACGTCGCGCTGCAGGTAATTGGTCTTCAATTGCGCGCGCGAGCCGAACAGGCCGTTGGTCGTGAAGGTCTTTGCCGCCAGCGCATCGATCTTCGCCTGGCCCTCCTTCACGCCCGCATCGATGGCGGCCAGCGTTGCGGGATCGATTTTCGAGGCATCCCACGGCTTGCCCGGGCCGATGCCGATCGCCTCGAAACGCTGGCGGATCGCGACTTCGCTGGGAACGGGCGGCTCGGCGAATTGCAGCAGGAAGTTCAGGTAGCCGATGAAATCATGCGTTCTCGCCTTGGCCCTGTCGTAAGGCGGGAAGTCGATCGGCAGGCGCCGCCGGCGGGGCCGGCTTCTCCAGGAACGCGCTCAGCGGTTGAAGTTTGTACCGCTTCTGCAACGCCCTGACATTGCGAACGTCGTCGGGACCTTGCAGCGCGGTCCGCGTCAGCGTTCCCACGATGTCGGTTTCAGCCCTGAAAACCTGCTTGATGCCGCGCGGTTTGCTGCCATTCCATTTCGGGCCGGCAATCAGGTAACTGCCCTCGCGGATGCCGGTCGAACGCACCCCGATATAGGCGAAGTTCTGGGTGAACAGGTCGATCCACTGCATCACATAGTAGCGGTCCTTGGCGACCGCGGGGACGCTGACCACCATCGGCTCGGCGCGCAGATCGAGCCACGCCCAGGAATACGGCGTGTCGTTGTTCGGCGTGACGATGTCCTTGTTGTCAGGCGTGAACGGCTCGGAATAATGCCGGAAGACATTGAATCCGCCGACATAGCCGGGGGCGGTCTTGTCGACCGCCTGCATGCGCCACGTCTGGTAACTTTCCAGCATCGCAAAGGCGTAGATATAGGCGTCCCTGGCGATCGCCCGCGCCTCAGGCGGAGAGACGCTTTGCGCGGATGAGCCGGTGGTCGCGGCGGAAATTCCGAGCGCCGCAAACACAACGAGCGAAAGCCACCTTGCCATGTTCATCCCCAAAGTACCCTCGAAACGGAGGCCCAGCGATTCGTCGGATATTCTGCCTATCGTTCTATCGTTCCTGCATCGCACTGAGCGGTATGTTGACTTCGCAAGCCAGACCTTGCGGATGAAACTGCAGCCGCGCCTCGCCGCGCAGCTGGCCGGGTAACGCCTGTTCGATCAGCCGGCTGCCAAAGCTCTTTTGCTTGGGCTCATCGACGGTCGGGCCGCCGGTTTCGACCCAGCTTAGAATGAAACGCTTTGGATCGTTGTTTGAAATCGACCAATCAATCGAAACACGGCCACTGGGAACCGACAGCGCGCCATATTTGACGGCGTTGGTGCAGAGCTCGTGGATGACCATGGAAAGCGACAGCGCGGGACCGGATGTAATCGGGATGCTCGCGCCGGTAATTTTGAACTGATCGAGACTTTTCGATTGAAAGGCCTTTACCGCGCTTTCGATCAAGGTCCGGCAATCGGCGCCGGTCCAATGTTCGCGGATCAGCAGATCCTGGGCGACGCCCAGCGCATGAAGCCGTTCGGAGATGATTTTGGAGGCCTGCTCCAGGCTCGTTGCGGTCCGCAGGCTCTGTGACGTGATGGCCGAAACAATGGCCAGCGTATTCTTCACCCGATGGTGAAGCTCCCCGATGACGACCTCTTGAAGCTTGGCCGCGAGCGAACTTGCCTGCGCGTCGACGCCTGCCTTTGCCAGCAGCTCCTTCAGATAATCCGGTTCATCCTGAATCGATCGCGTCCCGAGGTTGTCCATCGCGGCACCCTAGCGTATCCGGCGCTATAAAACACACCAATAGTGATTTGAAATTAAGGCGTTAGGGGGAGAAAACACACGCTGTCATTCCGGGGCGCGCGTTAGCGCGAGCCCGGAATCTCGCGCTGATCATCTCTGGATTCGGGTTCACGCGAAGACGCGCGCCCCGGAATGACGGCGAGTAGTACGTCCGCGATCTCGCGACACGATGCGCCCGAGTTGTGCAAGTCGCTCGCCCCAAGACAGAGGGCGCCGCGCGACCCTCGAGTGAGGGCGCGGGGAATGCCGGGTGCCCTCGGCACCCACGGCCCGTGTGCAAAGGTAGTAAGCACACGGTAGTCACCACAGGTACCCCGGAACACCCGGCATTCCCTGCGCGATAGTTTTAACGGCTTATTCCGCGCTCTCCCGGGCGACGAATTCGTCTTGCCACCCTCGCCGGCGGATTAAGGTGCTGCGAGAACCCGGTTGGGCTCGCCACACCTCCGCCGGCTTGACACCAGCAACGGGTGCCAGGACCACACGGCTTTGCCGTCCGCGACCCGCTTTCGCCAAGTGACTTCAGCGGCATGTGCACGTCCGCTGAAGTTTTAGCGAAATCGGAAGCAGCGCCGTTCGTCTGCGCGCCGTGATCGCTCACGGGCCAAAGGCCCGCCCTGCGATCCCGCTCACGCGCCCGACGCTGCCGCGTCCACCGCATCCCATCCCAACGTTCGTGACGATGGCCAACGCCCCTCTATGGGGACGGGACGGCGAGGGATGTAGAGGTGATTTGGGCTCGCGGGGAAGGAGAATGTTTTTTCCGGCAAGGCTGGACCGGTAGCATCGCGTTGATGCGGTTAAGCAAATCGAGGGGCGCGCGCAGGGCGTCCGTGCGCGCAGATTGCGGTGGTTGGCGCGTCGCTTAACGCGACGCGCTGCAACGAGTTGTCGAATCTCCTGATCGCCTCAATGCGCCAGCGCCACTTGCCCCGCGGCCTGCTCGCGCCGCGCGTCAATGCGCAGGCTCAGGGATACACCTGCGCCGACGACCGCGCAGCCGGCGAGCACAAGCAGCCCGGTCGTGAAGTCTCCGGTCAGGTCTTTCAGGTAACCCATCGCGAACGGACCGGCGAAGCCCGAGAGGTTGCCGAGCGAGTTGATGGCCGCGATTCCGGCGGCGGCCGACGCGCCGGTCAGGAAGCTCGCGGGCAGCGGCCAGAACATCGGCGGCACCGACGAGACGCCGATCTGCGCAAAACATAGCAACGCCATGATGATGACGGGATTGGAAACAAGCCCGGACAGTCCAATTCCCACCGCCGCCATCAGCAACGCCGCCGCGACGTGGCCTTTTCGCTCCATGGTGCGGTCCGAGTGCCGGCCGAGCAACACCATGCCGATGCCGCCGAAGATGAAGGGCAGCGCCGCCAGCAGCCCGGTCTGGGTATCGCTGACGCCAAAGTTCTTGATGATGGTCGGCAGGAAGAAGGCAACGCCGTAGCTCGCCGCGTTCAGGCAGAAATAGACCAGGGCGCACATCAGAATGCGGATGTCCGTCAGTGCCTGAAGCAGGGAGAGATGTTCGACCTTCTCCTTGTTCTGTTTCTCGGTGGCCTGGACATTCTCCAGCCACGCTATCTCATCTTGTTGCAGCCAGCGCGCCTGGCGCGGAAAATCGGTCAGGTAGAACAGCACGGCGAGGCCCACCAGAATCGACGGCAACGCCTCGAGAATGAACAGCCATTGCCAGCCCTCCAGTCCCCAGCCTCTCAGGTTCAGCAGCATCCCGGAGATCGGCGCCCCGATAATGGATGAAATCGGGATCGCCAGCATGAAGAAGCTGATGACGCGGGCGCGGTAGAGCGCCGGGAACCACAGGGTCAGATAAAAGATGATGCCGGGGAAGAAGCCCGCCTCGCAGGCGCCGAGCAGCAAACGCAGCGTATAGAATACCGTTTCATGCGAGGTTCCGGTCGCCTGCGATATCTGCGGGATGAAGGCGAACGCGCCCGAGACGATTCCCCAGGAGATCATGATGCGCGCGATCCAGACCCGCGCGCCGACCCGCTCCAGAAAGAGGTTGGAAGGGACCTCGAACAGGAAATACGCGATGAAGAACAGCCCGGCGCCGAACCCGAAGGCGGCCTCGCTGAAACCCAGCGCCTCGTTCATGTGCAGCTTGGCGAAGCTGACATTGACGCGGTCGAGGTAGGCCACGAAATAGCACAGGATCAGAAACGGAATCAGCCGCCGCATCACTTTGCCGATGACACGCTTTTCTACGTCTTCCATGGCGCCGCCTCCTGTTTGCAGAGTCTGCCGCCCTTGAGCCGGGCCGGTTCTTTCGCAACTAGACGCTCTCTTGCGCAGCACGCCAAGTATTTTTCGGTACATGCCGAGAATGAATTGATCCGCGCGGGCAAGGCGCGTTGACGGTGTTGCGGCACCGGGTGCTTTGATCCGCCGCGATCGATGAGGGGAACCGGGATGGGTGGTTGTTGCAGTGCGAGCGACGTCCGGCGGTTCGCCACAAGTGCCCCTCGGCTGACGAGAGAAGCGCGAGGCGCTCAACCCAAGCCGTCATTCCGGGGCACGCGTCTTCGCGTGAACCCGGAATCCAGAGATGATCAGTATTTCGAGATTCCGCGGTTCGCGCTTCGCGCGTCCCGGAATGACGGCGGATACGGTTTCGCGCCCTCGCGACACGATGCGTCCGAGTTGTGCAAGAGACTTGCCCGAAAGACGGCTTACTACCGAACAGCCGATCACCAATCGCCACGATTCCGCGTAACAAAAATGGCGCAAAATCAGCGCGGCAAACCGCACTTTGTTTGGTATAGAATTCAGTCATGCGCGTTACTTTCGACAGCAATGAATGGGAGAAAATATTCGAGCCAGATGATCGTAATTGGACGTCCCTTAGGTCAGCGATTGCGACTTGACGAATAACCGGCTTCTCGCGACGCTGCTTCCGCATTGAGGCGATGCGAGCGCGGTGCGCACTGCCTAATTTGCAGAGCCGGCGATGGGTGTGCAGTTTCCGTTTTCCATCGTGATGAGGCGCGGCCGGCCCTATCTTCAGATAATCGCTAACCGGTGTGAAAATCATCCGGTTTGCCTAAGGTCAATCCGCAAATTGAAAAACGCCCGCCTGAGGCTACATCTTATGCGTGGCGAAACCGCTTGGATTGCCCGTCCACCGCAAATTCGCGATCCCGCACTCTTCACGCAAACGAGCGATACCGACGGAGCAACGCCAGATCGATGCGTTAGCCAATATCGAGGCCAGAGGTGTCGGAAAGGTTGCATTTGACGCTGCCGGCGGTTGGAATGCGCAGCCTAGCGCGTCTCACAATGAAAAAATGTTTGCGAAGGCCTGCGCTGAATGGGCTGATGGGGAAGTAGTAGCCAGCCATACCGCTTATCGGAACGATATTTTGTGTACGAACGATCAAGCCCGCGCTGCGGGCGCCTCAATTTTTGAACTCCACAAACAGAACGTGGCTAGCGGCAGAGTTCGGGATTCGATTTGCGACCTTAGAGGAGCTTCTTAATCTGCTAAGCGGGTAACCGCATGCACACGAGAAGCGATACCCATCGATTGCGGTTTATGACGCTGATGGGTTTCGGAGGGATCAACCCATCCTAAGCACTATTTTCCGTGCTTCCACGCCTTTATCAAGTCGGAGAGCTTTTCGCCTTTAACAACAGACGCTGATATCAGTGCGCTCAAGACCATCGGAACCCCAAGCGTTCCTAGGACGTAAGTAGACAAGCATATTGCGCCTAAGCTCTCGATATTTGCGACAAGTTGGGGATGATTCTCAGAGAAAGTAACAAGTCCGGCGCGCATCGAAATAACAGCCTGAGCGGCCTTGTCATAAGCCTTGCTGGCGATTTGCTTGGCAACGTCGCTGAAGCCTTCCTCTAATGCTACCAGCTCGCCCCTGATGGTTTGCTCGGTATTGCCCTGTCCTGTGTATTTGGCGGCTTCATGGGCAAGTTCGGATGCCACGAATAACGCGAGCCGCCTATAAAACTCGGGGTCTTTGGCAATGTGTTCGGCTATGCCAATGGGGCTGAAGGGCGCTCGGATGACTTCGGCACTGACTGACACTCCGGTAGAGAGCGTGATATTGGCGGTTGCGGTGACCATAGTCTTGGCAGGCCCGCTGAGCGAGACCGCTGAAAGTTGACCGGCTTCACCTTTCGCCGCGACGCCCTGGAAACCGGGCTTTGGTACGATGCCTCCAGCCTCTCCCTTCGCGGCCGCGCCCTGCGGATGAGTTTGCGAGGGTATCCCGCCTGCCTCAGATTTGACACCAGCCATGCGATTCTCTCGTGTTTCAATCCAGAGTAGTGTAGCGTTGAAGATCATCTGCTTCTACTGGCTTGTCAGTCCCGAGCGCCAGCCGTGATCTTGGGGGTCTGAGAATCCAGCACGTAGGATGCGTGGAGCGAAGCGGTACCTGTCAATGCAGTTTATGACGCGATGGGTTTCGCAGAGGCTCAACCCATCCTACGCGTCGCTTAACTGACAAGACATCAGGCCGCAGGCCGCTTAAATCCCCGAATGATCCACGCACCGACAGAAAGCAAGACGTGGATGACCGGGACAAGCCCGGTCATGACGAGTGAGGGTCTATGCGTCAACTCGCGCCCTCGGCGAGGAAATAAGCGCCGACGATGATGGCAGGCACCGGCTATGGCCCAAGCCGAGGGTATGATAAAAGCAATTGGAGACCCCGTTGGTGGTTGCGCTGCAACTGGAGTGACGGAAGATGGGTCTGCCGGTCGCCGATTTTATCGCCAGGGAAGCGCGGTTCGGCGCGCAGAACTACGAGCCGCTGGGCGTCGTTCTGTCGCGCGGCGAAGGCGTCTTTGTGTGGGACACGCAGGGCAACCGCTACCTCGATTGCCTGTCCGCCTATTCGGCTGTCAATCAGGGCCACTGCCATCCGAAGATTTTCGCCGCCATGATCGAGCAGGCGGCCAGGCTGACGCTGACCTCCCGCGCCTTCCACAACGACCAACTGGCTCCCTTCTACGAGCAGATTGCCGAACTGACCGGCTCCCACAAGGTGCTGCCCATGAACAGCGGTGCCGAGGCCGTCGAGAGCGCCATCAAGTCCGTGCGCAAATGGGGCTACGAGGTGAAAGGCGTGCCGGATGGACAAGCCGAGATCATCGTCTGCGCCGACAACTTCCACGGACGCACGCTCGGTATCGTCGGCTTCAGCACCGACGCGGCATCACGCGAGCATTTCGGCCCGTTCGCGCCGGGCTTTCGGATCATTCCGTTCGGCGACGCCGAGGCGCTGGAGCAGGCGATCACGCCGAACACCGTTGCGTTCCTCGTCGAGCCGATCCAGGGGGAGGCGGGCGTCATCATCCCGCCATCCGGCTATTTCACCCGGGTACGCGAACTCTGCACCGCGCGCGATGTGATGTTGATCCTCGACGAGATTCAGACCGGGCTCGGCCGTACCGGCAAATTGCTCGCTGAGCAGCACGACGGCATCGAGGCGGACGTGACGCTGCTCGGCAAGGCGCTGTCCGGCGGCTTCTACCCGGTATCGGCGGTGCTTTCCAATAACGCGGTGCTGGGCACACTGAAACCCGGCCAGCATGGCTCGACCTTCGGCGGCAACCCGCTCGCCTGCGCGGTGGCGCGGACAGCCTTGCGCGTGCTGGTCGAGGAAGGGATGATCGAGAACGCAGCCGTCCAGGGCGCGCGCTTCCTCGACGGCCTACGAAGCATCCGCGCCAATACGATCCGCGATGTGCGGGGACGCGGGCTGATGCTGGCGGTCGAGCTTCACCCGGAAGCGGCCAAGCCCGCCGTTACTGCGAGGCGCTGCAGGCAAGGGGCATCCTTGCCAAGGATACACATGAACATACGATCCGTATTGCGCCGCCACTTGTGATCACCGGTGATCAGGTCGACTGGGCGCTGGATGGTATTGGTGCCACGCTGGGGCGGGATTTATCGTGATGCGATACTGCCAAAAACGGCACGATCGAATGGCGGTAAGCCTTCGCCAGGGGACGGCATCGACTGCCGCCCCGTCACGGTCGTAGCAGATATTGAACAAAACGAATGGAGCCAGATGCCATGCGCAGAATTATCCTGGCGATTGCGCTCGTTGTCTCGTCGATGGCGCCAGCGTTCGCCCAGAAAGCGGAAATCGAGGCGGCGAACGCAAAATGGACGGAGTTCTTCACCAAGGGGGATTTCGCCGGCGTTGCCTCGCGTTGGCCGGCGTCACGGTCGCCGCGGCGACGATCCGGGCCTGTGAAGCGCTCTAGTTTCCCAGCGGCGCGCGCTGCGAAAGCCTGCGAATAGCCGGGACCGAGTAGGGCGCGAAGACGACGATCACAATCCAGACGACGACGTGTAGGAAGTCGTTCGGTGCATCACCAAGGACCCGGCATCACCGGGTCAGAAATCAGCTGCACAACGGCGCTCGGTGCGGGACGCGGCGGCGCCCGAAGCGTTTTTGACGCGACGGGTGACCGTCTGGCAGGTAAGGCCGCCCTCGTCGGTAACCGTGCGGGTGACGCTCCGTTTGTTGCCGAAGGTGTCGGTGCCACTTCGTGTATCGGTAACCGAACCATCTGAATTGCGGATGCGGGTGACAGTCCGTTTGTTGCCGAAGGCATCGACGATGGTCCGCGTCTCGCTGACCGACCTGCCATCGGACCTTTGAGCCGAAGCGGTTCCAGCACACGCGAGAGAGATCGCCAGAGCGGCGGCAAGAACTGCAAGGGTTTTCATGACTGCGCTCCTTTCGGTTGTGGCCCGTTCCCGCGTCATCCATCCCACATTCACAACCTGGAGCCCTGTGACCCCTGTCACAATCCAGGCGGTCATTTTGTCGCGCAGCGCCGGTTCGAGTCATGATTTTGGAACCGTCGCCAACACATCGTCCGAAAGTGAAATCGACGTCCCGCGCGCCTCACTGCCGCGCACGTGCATCACCGCCCGGCGGCCGCTGCCGGATCACGACGGTCGCCGACATGCCGGACACGAGATCGAAATCGGCCGGCAGCTTGTCCAGGGCGATGCGCACGGGAATGCGCTGGGCGAGACGGATCCACTCGAAATTCGGATCGACCGAGGCGAGCAGTCCGCCGCGCACGGCGGTGGGGTCGGCGATGGCGCGGCTCAATCCCTGCACGGTGCCGCGCAGCAGGGTGCCGCCGGCCATCAGCCGCACCTCGGCTTCGTCGCCGATCCTGATCGCCGGCAGCTTGGTTTCCATGAAGTAGGCGTAGACATAGAAGAAATCCTGATCGACTAGCGCCAGCACGCCGGTGCCGATCGTCGCATAGTCGCCGACCGTGGCGGTCAGGTTGGTGACGAAGCCGTTGACCGGCGAGCGAACCGTGCTGCGCTCGAGATTGAGCTTTGCGGTGGCGAGCTGGGAGCGCGCGAGCTGAAAGGCGGCCGTGGCCTCGCTGGCCTTGGCGCGCGAGGTCTCGGCGGTCTCGGCCGATATCGCGGCGGGATCGCGCGCCATCACCCGGGCGTCGCGGTCGGCGTCGTCCTGGGCGAGCGTCATCGTCGCCTGGCTCTGGGCGACGGTCGCCTGCGCCTGGTCGACCGCAAGCGCAAAGCGCTGCCGGTCGATCACGAACAGCACGTCGCCTTTTGCGACCTTCTGGTTGTCGATGACCTTGATATCCGTGATCAGCCCGGACACATCAGGCGCGACCTCGACGATGTTGCTGAGCACACGCGCATCGCGCGTCCAGGGCGACAGCATGTAGAAGTCCCACAGCCACCAGCCGACCAGCACGGCCGCGATCACCGCAACGAGGGTAACGAAGACGCGCAGAATCGCAGTCACAGCCATGGCCAATTCCCGACAAGCATGGCGCCGCCGACCAGCAGCACATAGAGCGCAAGGTTAAACAGGGAGCGATGCCAGACGAAGCGGTAAAGACCGTATCGATCGAGCAGCCAGCGAAGCAGGGCGAAGGGAATCAGCGCGGCACCGGCCCAGAGCAGCAGCGGCGACACATAGAAGCCGACGAGTTCGACGTCGTGAAACACGCTGAGGTGCGGCAGCTTCAAACGGTCCATGTTCACTCTCCCGGCAAACCGCCGTTCGAGATAGGCACGATCGATCTCGAAGCGATCGGCAATGAAGCGCAGCGAGGCAGCGGCGCGCAGCACGGATCGCGCCGCCGCGTGGGTCTGCATCGGCTCAGCGGAAAGCGCGGTGCGGATGTCGGCGACAATGCCTTCAGCCTCGTCAAGGCACGTCCGGCGATCGCCGCTGTCAGCGGCGAGCTGTTCCAGCGCGACGGCGAAGCGTTCGAGGAAACGCCCGATGGCGTCGGCGGCTGTCTCGCGGCAGCGCGGCATCCGACCTGAGCTCCGCCAGCCGGCCAAGCTCCATCGCCGACGAGGCCATGCTCAGCGTGCCGCGAAAGAAGTCCTCGTCGCGCTGGGAAGCGAGGGCGAGGCGCGGCAGCAGCGCCGCCAGCATGGTGACGATCTCGGATGCCGCCCGGCGCGGCAGGATTTCACCGCGCGCCACCGCGGGGAGGATGGTGCCGATGCTGCGCCGCCAGCTCTCGCCGCGCTTGCCGCGCGAGGTCACCGGCATCACGGCGATGACGGCGAGGCAGGCGACCATGCCCAGGATCAGCGCGACGGCGCTGTTGACGAAGGCCAGTTCATCCGGCTTGAAGACATTGCCGACGCCGATCTCCGCCACCGTCCAGCCGCCGAGCGCGATGCCCGCCCAGGCATGACTGGGCGTCCCCGCCATCAGCCCGGCCGGCAGCAGCACCAGCATCAGCACGGCCGTCAGTTCCGCATAGCTCTGCAAATAGGGGAGCACGAAGACCATGAACAAATATGCCGGACAGGATGCCGGCGCTGGCCCAGATCACGAAAGTGCGCGCACCGGCCAGCGGATTGTCCTGGTTGACACCGAAGAACAGCATGATCGCGCCGCCCGAGACCGCGGTGAAACCCTCGTTCCAACCTGTCGCCAGCCATATCACGCTGAGCAGCAGCACGGCGAGCGCGGCGCGGATCCCGAGCAGCAAGGGCTCCCGCCGGTCATGAGCCTCGCGCGGCGCGCGGCGGCGCGACTGTGCGGCCGCGCCGCCGCCACGCAGGCTGGCGGCTTCGGTGACGACCACCATGGAAAGGCTGTGCAGCAGATCGCCGACGCGGCGCAGGATCAGCACCGCCTCGGCGAGCGGACCGAACGCTGCGGCTCCGGCCAGGGCCTCGATCTCAGCCGCGGTGTGTTTCAGCGCGACCCGTGCGTCCAATATCTCGCGGCGCAAGCGATGCGGGTCGCGTCGTTCGGCCGGATCGTCCGCGATGCGCTCGATCCGCGCCGCGATCGCCTCCAGCGTCGGACGCATCCGGTCCAGCACCATTCGCGCGGCATCAGTGTTGAATTCGTCGAGGCGAACGAACAGACCGCGTGCAATGGAGAGCGCAACCAGGAATTCGCGCACCGTGCGGCGGAGCGCGGCTTCATCGGCACGCATTTCCGGCGCCTCGAACATCGCGGAGGAGCACAGCGCGTCGAACGAAACCACTTTCGCCACCATCTGCTGGCGCAGCTGCGCAAACACGGCTGGTGGCGTCGACAGGCGCAACGCGTGTGCGACGTAGTGTGCGAGGTCGCGGAAGGTGTTGGCCTGCGCCTCGCGCAGGGCGTCGCCGGCATAGCGCGGCAGGATGATCACGCTGGCGAGCGTGGCGCAGGCGTTGCCGATCAGGATTTCGGTGGTGCGGTCGGCCGCGATCGACCAGGCGTTCAGGGGGGTGGTTGAGCCGTCATAGGCCACCAGCAGCATCGTGTAGCCGCAGAGCATTGCGCCGTAGGAGCTGTAGTTGCGCAGGCGGCCGGCCGCATAGAAACTCAAGCCCACCAGCAGGGCGGTCGCCGCGACCAGCAATTCGGCCGCTTGCGAAAACAGCGCGACCAGCACGAGCCCGATCAGCCCGCCGGCGGCCGTGCCGACGGCGCGCCATACGCCCTTGGCGAGCGCGGCGCCGACCGTCGGCTGCGCCAGGAGGTAGACGGTCAGCGTCGCCCATTGCGGATCGCTCAGCTCAAACCAATAGGCGAGCGCCAGCGCCAGCATCGCGGCGGCGGCCGTCTTCAGCGAAAAGACGATGTTCTGCCAGCTGATGTCGATCGGAAAGGGAATGCGCCGAAGATCGCCTGTCGTCTCTGCGACGCTCATCGTTCTGTTTCCCGGCGTTCCGCTTCCCGGTGCATAGTGTGCGTGGCAACGGGCAGGATTACAAGACCCGCGAAGCGGCGCGCCGCTGCCAAGCTGGCGGCCGCCGCATCCGTGCGCCCCACCGACAACAAGTTTTTGTGCCTATCGGAACGGTGCCGGGAGCGGTATGAACTGATATGCCGAATGCTCCCCAAAATTCCTCGCCGCCCGGGCAAATTGCCTCAGTCGGCGCCGACCGTGTTCCCGTCACGCTGGCCGACGTCACGGCCGCCGCGGCGACGATCCAGGGTTCGGTGATCGTCACGGAATGCAATCAGAGCCGGACCCTGAGCGAGATGTGCGGCTGCAACATCTGGCTCAAATTCGAGAACCTTCAGTTTACGTCCACCTTCAAGGAGCGCGGCGCGCTCAACCGCCTGCACGCGCTGTCGCCCGATGAGCGGCGGCGCGGCGTCATCGCGATGTCCGCCGGCAATCATGCGCAAGGCGTGGCCTATCATGCCATGCGGATGGGTATTCCCGCGTGCATTGTGATGCCGATCGGCACGCCGATGGTGAAGGTCGAGAACACCAGGCGGCACGGCGCCGAGGTCATCATTTCAGGCCAGACCCTGGAGGAGGCGGGCGAGTTCGCGCGCGAGCACGGCAAGGCCCAGGGCATGACGCTGATCCATCCCTATGATGATCCCCTGATCATTGCGGGCCAGGGCACCATCGCGCTCGAAATGCTTCAGGCGGTGCCGAGCCTCGATGCGCTGGTGGTCCCGATCGGCGGCGGCGGGCTGATCGCCGGCATGGCGATTGCGGCCAAGGCGTTGAAGCCGAACTTGCGCATCGTCGGCGTCGAGGCGCAGCTTTATCCCTCGATGTACAACGTCATCAAGGGCGAGCATCTGCCGATGCGCGGCGACACGCTGGCCGAGGGCATCGCCGTCAAGGCGCCGGGCCGCATCACCACGGAGATCTGCCGCGATCTGGTCGACGACATCGTTCTCGTCACCGAAGACCAGATCGAACGCGCCGTTGCGGCGTTGATCTCGATCGAAAAGACGGTGGTCGAAGGCGCGGGCGCCGCAGGCCTTGCGGCGGTACTGGCCGCGCCGCAATCGTTTGCAGGCCGTAACGTCGGTCTGGTCCTGACCGGAGGCAATATCGATACGCGGCTGATTGCATCCGTGCTGACCCGCGAACTCGCCCGCGAGGGACGGTTGACGCAGCTTGCGATCGACATCGTCGACCGCCCGGGCCAGCTGGCCGCGGTATCGACGCTGTTGGCGGAAGCCAGCGCCAACATCATCGAAGTCTCGCATCAGCGAACGTTTTCCGACCTGCCGGCGAAGGCGACCCTGCTCGAACTGGTGATCGAAACCCGCGACAAGGCGCATCTCGACGACGTGCTGGCACGGCTCGGCGCTTCCGGATTCAAGGTCCGTTCGTGAGGGGTTAAAGCCGGGTGCGTGAACAACGCGGCAAGCATGCCCACGCCAACTGGCGGAGCGAGTGTTGCGCCGTCAGTTCCAGGCTACCGCCTGTCAGGCCCGAACGTCGCGGATCAACGGCCTGATCGCGACTTCTCAGACCTGAGATAAGCCGTCCATGCCGCGGTCGCCAATGTCTGCGACGTTTGCTGGGCGCATGTTTTTCTGACTTCGGCCACGATCGCCGCCTCGTCGATTTTCGCCTGTGATTGTCCGCTCGCTGCAGCCACGTAATTGAGACCCGTCCAAAAGCCGTGGATCCAGACAATTCCTTCCGATTGATGCTGTTGCGTCGACCGCCAGTGAGCGCAACTCATGGCGCCTATTCCGATCATGTCGACGGAAACGTCGGCATCCTGCGCTGAAACCACGCAGGGCGGAGAGGTGAATACCAGCGCCGCAAAGAAAACTCGTTTGATCATGCACCCAATCCGCGCAACGCCATGCCCGAGCGGCGTTCTTCAGGTCTCAGCGAGTAGAATAGACGAAGCCGACGGGTCCGGCCATGACTGTGCGCTGTCAGCTTGCGTCCGGCGCTTGGCCCCAGCCGCAATGGGTACGGAGACGATCGGCGTCTCTGGCCGCGAGCGCCATCCCGATCAACGAAATACCACCGAATGCCATGTCGAAGCCGACCAGAAGTCCGATCGCCCAGAGCGCCGATCCGGGCAGCCCGGCAATGATGATGCCCGCGAGGATCAAGTCGACCGCGCCGGACGCCAGCAGCCAGCCCCATCGCTCCGACAATTCGCGGCGATGCGCCAGCGCGTACATGATCGTGAAGACGCCCTCGGCGAGGAAATACGCGCCGACGACGATGGTGAGGGTCAGCGTGCCCTGGACCGGCCGCGCGAGCAGGACGATGCCTGCGCCCAGGGCAAGCAAGGCCGACAGCAATGACCACCAGAAGCCCGGCATCTGCCGCGCCCAGAACGTCATCGCCAGTCCCACCACGCCGCTGACCAGGAACAGCCAGCCGAGGAAAATGGTGATGGCAAGGCTGGCGAGGGCAGGGACGATGATGGCGGCAAGCCCGAGCACCACGAGCACAATGCCTTCGATGAGAAAGGCCTTCCAGTGCAGCTGAATAGCGGCCCTTATCCTGTCCTGAAGGCCGGCAATATCCTGAGAGGTCATGATCGAGCCTCCTTCTAATTAGGAGAGGTTATCCCAATGGGGTGGGTCCAGCAATCGGGCGGGTGGGCCTTAGTCGCTCGTCATCTCCGGGCCACGCATCAAAGCTCGTTCGTTTCACTCGCGCCCCGGAATGACGATCCCGATGAAAATGGTTTAAGATCGGCCGTTGGGTAAGAATTTTCGAGCGCAACCGTTCGCAGGCGATTTCATGTCCAACTCCGATCTTGCGTTGTCGATCATGCTCGGCATCGGTCTCGCTGCCGCCACCGGTTTTCGGGTGTTCCTGCCGATGCTGGTGGTGAGTGTGGCCGGCTATGCCGGGTCGCTTCCGCTCGGCGAAGGCTTCGCGTGGCTCGGGACGCCGGCCGCGATGGTGATGCTTGGCGTGGCGGCGCTGCTGGAGGTCGGTGCGTATTTCGTTCCCGGCGTCGATAATCTGCTCGACGTGCTGGCCGCGCCGGTCGCCGTGCTCGCGGGAGTCATCGTATCCGCGGCGACCATGACCGACCTTCCGCCGATGATGAAATGGACCGCGGCGATCGTCGCGGGCGGCGGCACGGCCGGCATCGTGCACGGTCTCACGGCGGCGGTGCGGGCGAAATCGACCGTGTTCACGGCCGGCTTCGGCAATTCAGCCGTTGCGACCGCCGAATTGGGCGGTGCGCTGTTCGTCTCGCTGCTCGCACTGGCCGCGCCGCTGGCCGCATTCGTGATCGTCGTTCTGATGCTGTGGCTGGCGATACGCCTGATCCGGCGCTTGCGCCGGGCGGCGGATCGGACTGAGGCGGCGAAGTGAGCGCGGGCAGAGGCCATCGCAGGTCAACCGCGTTTCGCCGCTTCCGATCGATCGATAACAATCTCAAAAAGATACTGACATCTACGTGATCGGTGGGCAGACCGTCTCATCGCCATCGACGCCGTCAAGGAAAGACGATTAGCGCACGCGGTGCGTCGGCGTATGACGCCCTGGTGAAGCTTACTTCATAAATTCTATGGACAAACCTAATGCATCGCGAAGCCTATCCCATGCTTCGGCGCGGGCCTTCTTGGCTTCTAGAAATTCAATCGATACCGGACCTTTGGATACAAGAAGGGACCCCGCCCTTGTAACCGCAGCGGCGTGCTCCACTCGCAGGAGTCGAACTTCCGGTGATTCCTTCGGACCGTTTGTCACTGGTCCACTTCGACGTTGTGGTTCGGTCATCAGGCACTCGCTTTTTTTGCACCGTATGACAGCGGGCAAAATCGGCCGTGTTCAATATTGAACACCTCAAGCAAATCGACAATTCAGCGATGGGACATAGTCATCCGTTCCTTAAAGGCCTGGCGGAAAATTTGTGATGGGCGAGAAAAGCGTTGACGGATCAATCCTTTAGATTTCCATCGGGTTGATCGTTTTCAAATGTCCGGCATGGCGTTCATGCTTGATGATGTCCGGTCATGGGGGCGATGCAGACATTATTTGCTCTGGCTGAGTATTTCGCATTTTGACCCAAGGCAGAACTTGCGCCTCGCATTGGCGCGCCGCCGACGGCCGACCCTACATATTTCCCTACGCGACCGCCGGCGGTTCGAACCACCTGATTAGTACATCCGGGAGCCCTTACTGGGTTCACTCTCCGGGCCAAGCGACATAGCGTCCCGCCAGATCAACCCAAAGAAGGCTCGTTTAAAAGCTTTGGATAGGCGATAGGCGCGAAGACCAAGAGCCATCTAAAGGGTAATTGTTGGCGCGCAGCGCAGCGGGGTCGGTTATTGGGCCAGAAGATGACATCAGTCCTCCGCTGTCCTGCTGGTTCACGTCGCTTTGTAGAGGACCGTTTTACTCTGCCCAATGTCGGCGGGGACTCGTGCGTTGCCGTTACCAGCGGCTCCTGCTCCGACGCCGCCCGGCCTCGTGCCGAAACGTCGGCGGAATCCGCGCGCAAAATACGTGTAATCGCGAAAGCCGCAGGCGTAGGCGATCTCGGCGAGAGGTTGACCTGTTTTCATCGACGCGCGGCGTTCGATCAGATGCGCCGCATGATCCAGACGGAGCGAAGATATGTAGTGACTGCATGTCGACCCGCGGTTCGTGAACAGGCTCTGCAAATAGCGCAGCGAAATTCCCATCTCGGCAGCCACCTCACTCGGAGAGATGTTCGGATCGGCAAAACCGTCCTTGATGATGTCGCAGACGCGCGCGAACAATTTGTCGGTGTGGCGTGAGCAAAGCGGGGCGGGCGGTGCAAACAGTGCGCCGAGGAGATCATAGACCACCAGACGCATAAATTCATCAGCCGGCGGTTCCGCATCGCTGACGGGGTCAGTAGCGAGTTGGTAGAGAAGACGTGCCGCTTGCGCCTGCCGGCGAACGCAAACGCCACCTTGTGGATCGAAGCCGAGATGCGAGACCAAGTTCTGGCGCGGCAATTGCAGACCAAGCCATTTCGCGTGTCGCTGTTGGGCCGTCGAGGCGAATGTCACAGGTCTTGTAGCGTCGAGCAGGACGACATCGCCAGCAGTGATATTTACGACTCGCTCGTCGTGAATGATTGCAGATTCGCCCGTCTGAACTGAGACGTAATAGTAGTCCCTGTCATCACGGCGAACGTCCCGTTCCGTCCGCTCAACGCGGGCGTTGCAGGCGAGATCCAATGCAACGAGTCCGAAGACGCGCCGCGCGCGCACTTTGCTGACGATTTCGCGAGCAGGACTAAAACATCCCCAATCCTCGTGCAGTGCGGCTCGGAAGCCGTCATAATCCAATTCCGGAGCGCTGAGAAAATCATCGTTTGGCTGCACCATCGACTCCCCAGGGAAATAATTTATCAAACCTAACGTTCGGTTTTATTACTGCCTGCGCCGAAGCCACGGGCAAACGTTCGTTAGTTTGGCATGGCCCCCAGACAGGGGCCGCTCAACTCCGCGTCACGCGGAATCACACCTCCGAGATCGTGTCAATGCCACCGCGCGGCGCGTTGCCGAGCGCGAATCGCCTCGCGACGCCTGAAGGTCCTGCCGTCTGGCTCCGATCTTGACAGTCACGCTTTGCAAAGATCGAAGACAAAGATTGGAAGTTTCAAAACTTAATAGCTGGGTGTCGGTGCCCTCGACTGGGCGGGCGGTGCAAACAGTGCGCCGAGGAGATCATAGACCACCAGACGCATATAGTCGTCAGCCGACGCGACCGCCGGTTCTACATTGCCGACGCGGTCAAGAGCGAGCTGACTGAGTATACGTGCCGCCGGCCGCAGCCCGCGACCGCACGCGCCACCTTGCGGCTCGAAGCCGAGATGCGACACCAGGTTCTGGCGCGGCAACTGCAAGCCAAGCCATTGCGCTTGCCGGACCCCAACGAATGTCACGGGTCTCGTGGAATCGAGTAGGACGAGTTCGCCAGCAGCGGCATTTACAACTCGGTCGTTCTGAATGATTGTCGATCCGCCCGTCTGCTGAGCTACGACGAAGTAATACTCCATGCCATCACGGCGAATGTCCAGCTCCGTCCGGTCAGCACGGACAGTGTTGCAGGCGAGATCCACCGCAGCGAACCCGAAGACGCGCCGCGCGCGCACCCTGCCTGCAAAGATTTTGGTTCCGCGAGCAGGACTAAAACATCCAAAATTCTCGCGCAGTGCAGCTATGAAACCGTCATAATCCAATTCCGGAGCGCTGAGAAAATCATCGTTTGGCTGCACCATCGACTCCCCAGGGAAATAATTTATCAAACCTAACGTTAGGTTTTATTACTGCCTGCGCCGAAGCCACGGGCAAACGTTCGTTAGCTTGGCATGGCCCCCAGACAGGTGCCGCTCAACTCCGCGTCACGCCCACTCACACCTCCGAGATCGTGTCAATGCCGCCGCGCGACGCGTTGCGCGCTAGTACGTTCGATTGAGCGCGATCGCCTCGCGACGCCTGAGGTCCTCCGTCATAGGCGGGCACAGCGATGTCGCCTATTGGCACTTTTTGCGACATGCCGACCGACGCCGGAAATGTCCGTTATACGGGGTGGACCGGAATGACCGCGAGCACCCAAAAGCGTCCAGCGCGATCACCGGCTCGCGGCGAACGGGGACGAACCGCTCGCCGCGAACGGGACAGCCGCGCCCCGCCGGTGGTAGGTCCACGCGCCCTTCACTTTCCGCCGGCTCCGAAGCTCTTGGCTTCAGCCGTTATCGCCGTGGTAATCGGGACAGAAGTCGGGCGCAGTACTGCACCGCCGTTCCATCGGGTCAGACAAATAATATAGGCCATGGTAGTCGACGGGGAATTGCTTCTTTTGCTCTTGATAAATCCCTCCACCGCCATGGTGTCCACCGCGCGCCTGTGCGCCCGTCGCAAGCAGGGACCCGGCAAGCAGGGCCGTTGCCAAAAGCATCATCGTTCTTCGTGCAGTCATGATTTTTCCTTTCGGCGGGCAGAGCCACCATCCGATATGGTGGCCCGGCTCCGCGTTAGCCTTGGTCACGGCACAGTGGATGACGCGCGCTACGACATCATCTCGTTACTGGGAAGACGTGTTACGCTGGTAAAAATTTGATTATGCCGTTTGTCGCGGGCATGAGTCCGGTTGCGGCACCTTTCCGACCCCGAGTCGGTCGCCGCCATAGTGGCGATTTACAGAGAGCCTGGCGACGGCCGACTTATGGCCGCGATGGTGCGCATGGATAGATGCGTGACAGGTTCTGCACTGACGCTCGTCGTTCTGCGGCAACCCCTCTTTCAGGGACGCCGCCGACGCTCGCGTCGACGCGCCACCGTCGGGCCGCGCGGATAGATGCGAGACGGGTGAGGAGTCTGAGGCTCTCGTTGTGCGGCAACCCCTCATCCGGCTCGCCGACGCTTCGCGTCATCGAGCCACCTTCTCCCACAAGGGGAGAAGGGAAGTGGGGCCAGCCCGGTCTCTAGAACCTCACCACGATCTTCCCAAGATGCTGGTTGGCGTCCATGCGCTCGAACGCCTTGCCGATGTCGTCGAACGCAAACACCTTGTCGATCGGCAATTTTAGTTCACGCGCCTCCACCGCCGGCCAGATGTCCTTCTGCACCTCGACAAAAATCTCGCGGATCTCCTCGATCGAGCGGGTGCGGAAGGTGACGCCGATATAATTGATGCGGCGCGCGGCATGCAGGTCGAAGTTGAAATCGCCGTGGGTGCCGCCGAGCCGGCCGACATTGACGATGCGGCCCTTGACCTTGGTCGCCTTGAGGTTCTGGTTGGCGACCGGGACCTGAGATCTGGTCGACAATGAGGTCGACGCCTTCGCCGCCGGTGGCTTTAAGCACCTGGTCGACCCAGCCGGGATCCCTGGAATCCACCGCGAGGTCGGCGCCGAATTCCTTCAGCCGCCCACGGCGCGTCGGATCGGTCGACGAACCGATCACGGTTTTCGCGCCCTTGAGCTTGGCGATCTGCATCGCCATCAGGCCGACGCCGGAGCTCGCGCCCTGGATCAGCACCGACTGCCCCGGCTGCAAGGCGCCGTTGGTCACGACCGCGTTGTGCATGGTGGCGAGCGCGACGGGGAGCGTCGCGGCTTCCTCGAAGTTCATGTTGGCGTTGGGCGGAATCCGAAACAGCCGGCCATGGTCGGCGAGGGTGTATTCCGCAAACGCGGCGCCGCCCGAGCCCATCACCCGGTCTCCCGGCTTGACGCCCTTGGCGTCGGGGCCGACCTCGGCGATCTCGCCCGCCCATTCCATGCCGAGCACGGTGCCGACGCCGCCGGCTGAGCCATGCACGTGGCCCTTGGTCATGCCGAGGTCGGCGCGGTTGAGACCGCAGGCGCGCACCCGCACCAGCACCTGCGTGCCTTTCGGCGCGGGCTTGGCGACATCGGTGATTTCAGCGCCGTTGGCGCCGTAGACATAGGCTTTCATGAAATTCTTCTCTCTTTCTCTTCCTCTCCCGCTTGCGGGGGGAGGGCCGGGGTGGGGGTTCGCGCCAGGAGTGTTCTGTTCGTGGGAGAAAGCTTCCCCCACCCGGATCGCGTCTTTCGATGCGATCCGACCTCCCCCGCAAGCGGGAGAGGTAAAGCAAGCTTGTTATTCCGCGGCTTGGCGCCGCGGGCCGGACATCATGCGTTCGAGCCGGCTTTGGATAATGGCCTCCGCATCGCGCATGATACGGGAGACGAGTTCGGCGCAGCTCGGAATATCGTGGATCAATCCCTGCACCTGTCCGGCCGACCAGATGCCTTCGTCGGCGTCGCCGCTCGCATAAACCATCTTGCCGCGTGCGCCGGCCACGAGCTCGCGCACCTGCTCGAAGGTCGCGCCTTCCTTTTCCATCGCGACGACCTTGGTGCTGACCGCGTTCTTCGCGACCCGCGAGGTGTTGCGCATGGTGCGGAAGATCAGTTCGGTCTCGCGCTCGTCATTGGCGACGATCTTTTCCTTGATCAGTTGATGGATCGGGCTCTCCTTGGTGCACATGAAGCGGGTGCCCATGTTGATGCCCTCGGCGCCCAGCGCCAGTGCTGCGACCAGCCCGCGGCCGTCGCCGAATCCGCCCGAGGCGATCATCGGAATTTTGACTTTGTCGGCCGCGGCCGGAATGAGAATCAGCCCCGGCGTATCGTCTTCGCCGGGATGGCCGGCGCACTCAAACCCGTCGATCGAGATCGCGTCGACCCCCATGCGCTCCGCCGACAGCGCGTGGCGAACGCTGGTGCATTTGTGCACGACCACGATGCCATGTTTCTTGAACTCGGTGACGTGCTCCTGCGGCTTGTTGCCGGCGGTCTCGACGATCTTGATGCCGCTTTCGATGATGGCCTGGCGGTACTCCGCGTAGGGCGGCGGCTTGATCGACGGCAGAATGGTGAGGTTGACGCCGAACGGCTTGTCGGTGAGGCCGCGGCAGCGCGCGATTTCTTTTGTCAGATCCTCGGGCGTTGGCTGCGTCAGCGCGGTGATGAAGCCGAGCGCGCCGGCGTTCGCAACGGCCGCGACCAGTTCGGCCCGCCCCACCCATTGCATGCCGCCCTGCACGATCGGGTGTTCGACCCCGACCAGCTCGGTAAAGCGTGTTTTGATCATCGTCCGCCCTTGTTCCCTCGGCGCGGAAGTTCGCGCCGCAAACTTTTCTGGAATTTCAGGGGGCAGGATGCCGATACGCCCGGCAAAAGTCCACCCGGACGGGGCGGCGGTCAGGACAACGCGATCATGCAAAAGTCGTGAGGCGGGTTACGCGGGCGCTCGGGCTGCGACCTGCTGCCGGAATTCGTTGGTCAGTTCGCCGATGCCGTCGATCGCCACGGTGACGGTGTTGACCGGCTCTTTCATCACGCCGACGCCGACCGACGTTCCGCAGCAGATCAAGTCGCCGGGCAACAGCGTCATCTCGTGCGAAATCAGGCTGACGAGGTGCTGGGCACTGAAGATCATGTCGGCAATCGGATAGTTCTGGCGCTCTTCACCATTGAGGATCGTACGCACCACGAGCTTTGCGGGATCAAGGCCGGAGGTGATGACGGGACCGAACGGACCATATCCGTCAATGCCTTTGGACCGCGCCCACTGCGGGAAGGTCGGGTCGCGGCTGAGGATATCGTTGGCGGTGATATCGTTAACGCAGGTATAGCCGAAGATGAAGTCATCGGCTTTATCGACGGAGATTTCGTTGCACGGCTTTCCGATGACGATGCCGAGTTCACCCTCATAGGTGGTCTTGCCGCCATAGGAAGCCGGTTGCTTGATCACGGCGCCCGGCGCCGCGGCGCTGGACGGCGCCTTCAAGAGGTATAGCGGCTCCGCCGGCTCCGGCATGTTCAGTTTCGCGGCCAGGGCGTGAAAATTATTCCAGAGCGCGATGATCTTGCCCGGCGTCGCCGGCGCCAGCAGTTCGACATCCGCAAGCGCCAGCGTTTGCCCGTCGGGCGTCGCGGTGCCGAACATCTCGCCGCGATGCACGGAGATGCCGGATGGCGTCAGCGTGCCGAAGCCTGTGTCGCCCTTGTAACGGAAACGAAGCCAACGTGTCATCTGCGATCGCCCTTATGCAAAAGCCGGCGCTTTGGTTTCCGCCGGCATCACCTTGCCGTCGTACAACCCGGCCAGCTTGGCCCGTTGCGCAACCAACGCCAACACGGTGTCGAGCGCCGGCGTCGGAATCTTCGTCAAACGTCCCATTTCCTGAACCACCGACACCAGCGGGTCGATCTCCATCGGACGTCCACGCTCGAGATCCTGCAGCATCGAGGTTTTGTGGGCGCCGACCTTGCGGGCGCCTTCGATCCGCCGTTCGACATCGACGCGGAATTTGACGCCGAAGGTTTCGGCGATCGCCTGGGTCTCCAGCATGATCGCTTTCGACAGCGCGCGCGTGGCCGGATCGGAACAGATCACGTCGAGCGTGGCGCAGGTCAGCGCGCTGATCGGATTGAGGCAGACGTTGCCCCACAGCTTGAGCCAGATCTCGTCGCGGATGCGGTCGAGCACCGGGGCCTGCATTCCGGCCGCCACGAACAGCGCGGAAAGCCGCTCGACGTCGGCGCTGGTCTCGCCCGACGGCTCGCCCAGGGGAAAGCGGTCGCCATAGACATGGCGGATCACGCCGGGCGACTCGATCTCCGTCGCGGGGTAGACGATGCATCCGATCGCGCGCTCCGGGCCGAGTTCGTTCCACTGCCGCCCGCCGGGATCGATGCTCTCCAGCGTCGCTCCTTCGTAGCGGCCGCCATGCTTATGGAAATACCAGTAGGGAATGCCGTTGACGGCGGTGACGATCCTGGTCTGCGGCCCGAGCAGCGGCCGCATCGCATCGATCGCGCCGGTGATGGAATGCGCCTTCAGGCACACGATCACGAAATCCTGGTGTCCCAGCTCGGCGGGATTGTCGGTACAGCGCGGCCACACCACGTGCACCTGATCGCCGATCAATAATTTGAGCCCGTGCTCGCGCATCGCGGCGAGATGCGCGCCGCGCGCGACCAGGCTGACGTCGGCGCCGGTGCGTGCAAACTGGACCCCGAGATATCCGCCGATGGCGCCGGCACCGTAGATGCAGATTTTCATGATAAATTTCTCCACGGGTGAGGGGATTTTTGGGCAAGAATTTCCTGCCGCCCCGAGCGCATGGCCAAGGCCGGAATGGTTGTGGTTGAACCGGAAATGCCGCCTTAGGCCGGAACGGACCGCGCCGCGGCGTTGGTTGCCTCTTCGAACGCTCTGGAGATATCGCGCATGCTGATGACGCCGATCAGGCTGTAATTGTCGATCACCGGCAAATGGCGGATGTGGTTCTTGTTCATCAGATAACGAACGTGTTCGAGCGTATCGGACGAACTGCAGGACACCAGCTGCTGCACCGAGATCAACTGCGAGACCTTCACATTGGCGCCGGCGGCGCCGTGCTCGGCGATCGCGCGCACGACATCGCGCTCGGTAAACATGCCGACCGCGGTGTTGCCCTCGGTCCGCACCACATCCTTGACCACCAGCGCGCTGATATTGCTGGCGCGCATCAGTTGCGCGGCAATCGCCACGGTTTCGTTCATGCGGACCGTCGCAACGCGCGCGGCTTTTTTACACAGGATGTCTCCGACTTTCATCGCAACCTCCTTCGGGTCAGCGCTTCCATGCGACTAAGATTGGTATACATTATTCCAACTGTCAATCTGATGTTGCTGAGCATCAGCAGATCGCCGTGTTGAAAGAAAGCGGCAGTAATACTGACGTTTAGGGGTTTGACCTCGCGCCGATAGTCTATCGGACAGGCATGCTTTGGCGAGCAAAAACACG
Source organism: uncultured Alphaproteobacteria bacterium (assembly GCA_963843235.1). Classification (GTDB taxonomy): domain Bacteria; phylum Pseudomonadota; class Alphaproteobacteria; order Rhizobiales; family Xanthobacteraceae; genus Bradyrhizobium. Next base: position 474,318 of record CAWJJV010000030.1, on the reverse strand, counting down.
GATGGTATTTTGTATCCCAACGTTTCTGGGCAAAGAAAAAGGCGCACGAACATGCGCCTTTCTCGGTTAGTAACTCGGGCCGTGTCGTGGCCCGAACGTTAGGGCCGCAGGCGGCGCCGGCTACTCGGCCGGCTGTCCGACAGCCCCTCGAGATTCGTTCTCGCTGATCGAAATTCGCATCGGCCGAACCACGAACAGCGCCAACGCCACCACGCCGAAGTTCATCAGCGCGGCAACCACGAAAACCGAATGCCAGTTGCCGGTGTAGCTCTTCAACAGGTTCGCCAAGGGAACGACGAAGGCCGACAATCCCTTGGCGGTATAGAGCAGGCTGGTGTTGGTGGTGGCGTATTTGGGACCGAACATGTCGGTGCAGGTCGACGGAAACAGGCTGAAGATCTCGCCCCAGGTGAAGAAGATCAGCGCGGCACAGATGACGAAGGTCCACGGTGTCGTGCCCGCCGATCCCAGCAGCCAATAGGCGAGGCCGCCGGCCATGAACGCGATCGCCATGGTGTATTCACGGCCGATCTGATCCGAGACCCAGCCGAAAAACGGCCGTGCGCCGCCGTTGGCGAGGTTGTCGATGACGCCGGAGACGATCAGGGTGGTGGCGCCGAACAGGACCACCGTTTGCGCCACGCCATAATCCTTGGCGATCAACGCGATCTGCGCCGTGACCATCAGGCCGCTGGCGGAGACCAGGATGAACATGGCGTAGAGGATCCAGAACACCGGTGATTTAAGCATCTGGCCCGGTGTGCTGCTGTTTTTCGATTGCAGCACCTTGACAGCCGAACCGCTCGGAACTTCGCCTGGAAGCGGTGGGCGGAGAAACCATGCCAGCACGAAGATGCACGCGCCCTGGCCCAGTGCGAACCAGAAGAAAGTCGCGGCATAGCCCATCGAGGCGATCATCATCTGAATCGGAATAACCGTGACCGCGGCGCCGGCGCCGAAGCCAGCCGCCGTCAAACCCACGGCAAGGCCGCGCCGGTCCGGAAACCATTTCACGGCGTTGCCGACGCAGGTGGCGTAGATCGCTCCCGCCCCGGTGCCCGATACGATGGCGCCGAGATAGAGCATGTTCAGCGATGCGGCCCAGGAGTTGATCAGCCAGCCAAGGGCGACCAGGACACCGCCGGCTGCAACGACGAGCTTCGGGCCACGCGGTCCCAACGAGTCGACGATCCATCCCTGTAGCGGCGTGAGCCAGGTTTCCAACGCGATGAAAATGCTGAACGCAATCTGGATGCCGGCGACATCCCAGGAGTTGGCTTTCGCCATCGGACTGACGAAATAGGTCCAGCCATATTGAAGGTTGGCGATCATCGCCATGCAGATCACCCCGATGATGAGCTGCATCCAGCGAAAGCCATTAGACGGAGCCGCTTTGGGCGCGGCCATAGTGTTTGAAGACATGATTCCTCCCCAAGTGCGCGCTTTTAAATTTGTGGCTCATGGGCCAAAGCGTCGCAGGGAGGCTGGTATATTATATTCCACTTGGCAAGGTCGAAATTAGTAGGGATTTTTGTGCGGTGCACCGCGCGGAACGCGCAAAGGCGGAGATGACCCGCAAAGCAAAACGCGCTCACCCCGAGGGTGAGCGCGTTTTTTGACTGTCAGCGTCGTGGCTTAGCCGGATGCCTTGGCGATGACGGCCCTGCGCCATGGCTTGAGGACGAAGAGAGCCAGCAGCGAAGCCAGAATGTTCGCGCCCGCCGCGATCAGGAATACGCGGTCCCACGAGCCGGAAGATTGCTGCATGTAATTTGCAACCGGTACCAGCAGCGCGGCGGTGCCTTTGGCCGTGTAGAGCAGGCCGGCATTGGTGGTCGCGAATTTTGCGCCGAACGTATCGGTGCAGGTCGAGGGGAACAGCGAGTAGATCTCGCCCCAGGCGAAGAACACCAGTCCGGACAGCACCACGAACCAGACGGGATCCTGGCCGAACATGTAGAGCAGCCAGATGCCGACGCCCTCGAGGCCGAAGGCGATGAACATGGTGTTCTCGCGGCCGATCTGGTCGGAGATCCAGCCGAAGAACGGTCTGGTCAACCCATTCAGGATACGGTCAATCGTTGCGGCGAATGTCACGGCCGTCATCGTCATGGCCATCAGCGTGACCGGCGTATTGTCGATTTTCCAGTCGACCGCGATCGGCTTGAGGTTGGCGGTGACCATCAGGCCGCCGGCGCCGACGATGACGAACATGAAATACATCAGCCAGAAGATCGGGCTGCGGATCACTTCCATCGGTCCGTAATTGTGGCGTGTTTGAACAATGCTCGCATTCCTGACCGGGGCGGGGACCTGTCCCGGCTTCGGCGCATACAGGAAGAAGGCGAGAATGATGATGATCAGGCCCTGGCCGAGGCCAAAATAAAGAAACGTGGTCTGGAATCCGGAATCCCTGATCATGGCCTGGATCGGGGCGACGGTCAGCGCCGACCCTGCGCCAAATCCCGCGGCGGTGATGCCCGCCGCAAGTCCGCGCTTGTCAGGAAACCATTTGAGCGCGTTGCCGACACAGGTGCCGTAAACGCCGCCGGCACCGATGCCCGCGACGATCATGCCGAGATAGTAGCCGTTCAACGTGGTCGCTTCGGCGTTGATGAACCAGCCGATGGCGCAAAGGATGCCGCCAACCAGAACCACCAGGCGTGGGCCGTATTTATCGACGAACCAGCCTTCGATCGGCACCAGCCATGTTTCAAACAAGACAAACAGGGTGAAAGCCAGCTGGATCGACGCGCGATCCCATCCGAATTTCTTCTGGATGTCGGGGACAAAGAATGTCCAGCCGTATTGATAATTGGCAATCATCACCATCGCGCCGACGCCGATGGCCAATTGCGTCCAACGATACGCGTTACTGACTTGCGCGGCCGCAGGGGCCGCTCCGTGAACCATTTCCGCCATGACGTCCCCCCGGCACGCTTCTGTTAATGGTGAGCGTTGCCTGTGTGTCCTCTGGTATGTGGCATTATGGGAGTTTCTCAGCGCGTTGAACGTGTTCAATTTGTCGCAGGCGACGAATGGTCGCTTGCGCGGCGATCCCGGGGTTTCGCTCGCGTCATGAACGACCGGTTCCGGTCAAACAAAAAGGCCGCCGGGTGACCGGCGGCCTTGAGGTGTTGATTGCAAGCCTGCGGCTTATTCGGCCGCCACTTTTCGCGGCGGATCGAGCGCGCCGGAATCGTGGATCTCGGCGACCTGATGATCGCTGAAGCCGAGCACCTGCCGCAGGATTTCGTCGGTGTGTTCGCCGAGCAGGGGCGAGCGCTTCACTTCGGTCGGGACTGTCCGACAGCTTGATGGGATTGCCGACCGACAGGTATTTGCCGCGCTCGGGATGATCGACCTCGACCACGGTGCCGGTGGCGCGCAGCGACTGATCTTCCGCCAGTTCCTTCATCGACAGGATCGGGCCGCAGGGAATGTCGTCCTTGTTGAGGATCTCCATCGCCTCGAACTTGGTCTTGGTCATGGTCCAGAGTTCGATGCGCGCGAAGATCTCGTTGAGGCGCGACAACCGGGCCGGGGGCTTGGCGTAATCCGGATGGGTCTTCCATCCGGGCTCGCCGATGACGTCGCAGATCTTCTCCCAGACCGGCGCCTGGGTGATGAAGTAGATGTAGGCATTGGGATCGGTCTCCCAGCCCTTGCACTTCAGGATGCGGCCGGGCTGGCCGCCGCCGGAATCGTTGCCGGCGCGCGGCACCGCGTCGCCAAACGGAATCCCTTCGCCGAACTGGCTGTATTCCTTCAGCGGGCCGTGGGCGAGGCGCTGCTGATCGCGCATCTTGACGCGTGCCAGATTGAGCACGCCGTCCTGCATCGCGGCGGTGACCTTCTGGCCCTTGCCGGTGACGGTGCGCTGATAGAGCGCGGTCACGATGCCGAGCGCCAGATGCAGCCCGGTGCCGCTGTCGCCGATCTGCGCGCCGGTGACCAGCGGCAGTCCATCGCGGAAGCCCGTGGTCGACGCGGCGCCGCCGGTGCACTGCGCGACGTTCTCATAGACCTTGCAGTCCTCGTAGGGGCCGGGGCCGAAGCCCTTGATCGACGCCACGATCATCTTCGGATTGATGCTTTGAATCTTTTCCCAGGTGAATCCCATGCGATCGAGCACGCCGGGGCCGAAATTTTCCACCAGCACGTCGCAGCTCTTGATCAGCGCGGTCAGGACTTCCTTGCCCTTCGGATTCTTGGTGTCCAGCGTGATCGATCGCTTGTTGTGGTTGAGCATGGTGAAATACAGGCTGTCGACATTCGGCACATCCTGCAATTGACCGCGCGTGATGTCGCCGACGCCGGGGCGCTCGACCTTGATCACGTCGGCGCCGAACCACGCCAGCAACTGCGTGCAGGTCGGTCCTGATTGTACGTGGGTGAAATCGAGAATTCGAACGCCCTTCAGCGCCTGTGTCATCGTCTTGCTCCGTCTTTCGTGTCTGCTCCTGCGCGTGCAGGAATGAAAATAAGGGAAGGGCGGTGCCCCTCCGGATCGCTTGGGCTATTTCTTCTTGCTGAGTACGCTCTGCGGATTGAGGTTGCCGATGCGGCCTGAACTCGCTGCCGGCCGCCGGATCGAGCACGGCGTTGATGAGCGTCGGCTTGCCTGAATCCATCGCCGCATTGACGGCGCGCTTCAGTTCGTCAGGAGACGTCGCATTCACGCCGACGCCGCCAAAGGCCTCAATCATCTTGTCGTAGCGCGAGCCCTTGACGAACACGGTCGGCGCGGGATCGTCGCCGGCGCTGTTCACGTCGGTGCCGCGATAGATGCCGTCATTGTTGAAGATGACGATGCAGACCGGCAGCTTGTAGCGGCAGATCGTCTCCACCTCCATGCCGGAGAAGCCGAACGCCGAGTCACCCTCGACGCACAGCACCGGCTTGCCGGTCTCGATGGCGGCGGCGATGGCGTAGCCCATGCCGATGCCCATGATGCCCCAGGTGCCGACGTCGATGCGCTTGCGCGGCTGGTAGATGTCGATAATGCCGCGCGCCAGATCGAGCGTGTTGGCGCCTTCGTTCACCAGCATCGCGTCCGGCCGTTCCTTGATGATGGTGCGCAGCACCCCGAGTGCGCCGTGGTAGTCCATCGGCGAATTGTTGTTCATCAGGCGCGGCGCCATCTTGGCGACGTTCTCTTCGCGCTTCTTGGCGACCGCGCTCATCCAGTCGGCGGGCGCCGCCGGCCAGTTGCCGCCCATGGCGGTGAGCATCGCCGAGACGCAACTGCCGATGTCGCCGACGACCGGCGCCACGATCTCGACGTTCGAGTCCATTTCCTTCGGCTCGATGTCGATCTGGATGAACTGTTTTGGCGCGTCGCCCCAGGTCTTGCCCTTGCCGTGCGACAGCAACCAGTTGAGCCGCGCGCCGATCAGCATCACGACGTCGGAGTCCTTCAGCACCGTCGAGCGCGCCGCACCCGCGCACTGCGGATGCGTGTCAGGAAGAAGGCCCTTGGCCATGCTCATCGGCAGGAACGGCACGCCGCTCTTCTCGACGAACGCCCGAATTGCATCGTCGGCCTGCGCGTAGGCGGCGCCCTTGCCGAGAATGATCAGCGGCTTCTTTGCGGATTTGAGCACATCGAGCGCGCGCTTGACGGCGTCCGGCGCCGGGATCTGCGCGGGCGCCGCGTCGATCACCTTCACCAGCGACTTCTTGCCGGCCTCGGCGTTCATCACCTGGCCAAATAGTTTCGCCGGCAGATCGAGATAGACGCCACCCGGGCGGCCCGACACCGCGGCGCGGATCGCGCGGGCAAGCCCGATGCCGATGTCGGCGGCGTGCAGCACGCGGAACGCTGCCTTGCAGAGCGGCTTGGCGATCGCAAGCTGGTCCATCTCCTCGTAGTCGCCCTGCTGCAGGTCGACGATCTCGCGCTCGGACGAGCCCGAGATCAGGATCATCGGGAAACAGTTGGTGGTGGCGTGGGCCAACGCCGTGAGGCCGTTGAGGAAGCCTGGCGCCGACACGGTGAGGCACACGCCTGGCTTCTTGGTCAGGAAGCCCGCGATCGAGGCCGCGTAGCCGGCGTTCTGCTCATGGCGGAACGAAAGCACGCGGATGCCCGCCGCCTGCGCCATGCGGCCGAAATCGGTGATGGGAATGCCCGGCACGCCGTAGATCGTCGTAAGGCCGTTGAGCTTGAGCGCGTCGATGATCAGATGGAAGCCATCCGTGAGGTCCTGCGGGGCTTCGGCCGTTTTTGCATCGACACTCTGTACTGCTGCGGACATTCCGCTTTCTCCCTGATCGTTTCTTGGTGGTCGGCTTCGTTGCCTTCGCCGTCCGGCGTGAAGGTTGGGTTAGGTTAAATGAGCTCTTGGCCGTGCGCCTCGACGTAGGCGGCGAGGCCGAGCGTATGGTCGCGAGCGCGCTTTTCCGCAAGCTCGGTGTTGCGCTCCTCGAGCGCCTCGATGATGGCCAGATGTTCGGGCAGCGACACCGCGGTGCGGTCGACGCGTCCGATCGTCAACTGCCGGTAGCCGCGAACGTGCAGCAGGATATCGTTGGTCATGTCGACCAGCACCGGCGACTCGCTGAGCGAGATCAGCGCCTGGTGAAAGGCGATGTTGGCTTTGGAATATTCCTCGACGTGATCCTGCGGCAGGCGATCCTTGCCGAAATCCTTGAAGAAGTCGCGCAGCGCGGAAATGTCCTTCTTGCGCGCGGTGGTCGTGATCAGGCGCGCCGCCATGCTCTCGAGCGCGGCCCAGGCCCGGATCATGTCGACGATCTCGCTCTTGGTGCGGCGGACCACGACAATGCCACGGCGCGGCACCGTCTTGACGAAGCCGTCCTGCTCGAGCATCGCGATCGCCTCGCGAATAGGGGTGCGGCTGACACCGAGGCGTTCCGACAGCGCGCGTTCATCGAGCATCACCGGCTCAGGCGTCGCGTAGATGTCCATCTTGAGGATGGCTTCCTTCAACGCCTCATACGCCTTGTTCTTGAAGCTGGTCTCCGGCGCGATCCGGACAATTGCGATCTCTGCCTCGGCCATGATGGGCGGCGCCTTGGTTTGCTTCCGTAGGGGCACGACGGATCTCCTCAAGGGAGACAGCACTTGTCACACAAATGATCGAATATTTTTGGCATACCAGATGCCAGAATGTCAAGGCGCTGCTATTTTCGGCATTTCGACGCGGTCGCTTGCCTTGACACTCCGATTTCTGGCATACCAAATGCCATAATGACGGAATCCATCTCGATGTGGACGCGCGCCAACGCCGATGCGCGTCACCGGCAACGGATGGTGCGCATGCCGGCGCCACTATGTCGAAGCGCGCCTGTGCGAGCGAGAACTAAAAACGCGAATTAGAAAATCGACTTCAGGGAGGAAGCCAATGTCGAGTTCCAAAGATGCGGTCCGCAAGATTCTTGATCAGGTCAAGGCGGACAAACGCACGAGTCTGACGGCGCCGGAAGGCAAGCTGGTCTGCGATGCCTACGGCATCCCGGTTCCGAAGGAAGGCGTGGCCAAATCCGCCGAAGAGGCATCGAAGATCGCGGCCGCGATGGGCTTCCCGGTGGTGATGAAGATCGTGTCGCCGGATATCCTGCACAAGACCGAGGCGGGCGGCGTGATGGTGGGGGTAAAGACCGCCGCCGAGGTCGAAAAGAATTACGCGACCATCCTGGCGAACGCCAAGAAATACAAATCCGACGCCAAGATCGAAGGCATCCAGATCCAGCAGATGCTGCTGGGCGGCCAGGAAGTCATCGTCGGCGCGGTCACCGACGGATCGTTCGGCAAGCTGGTGGCGTTCGGCCTCGGCGGCGTGCTGGTCGAGGTGCTGAAAGACATCACCTTCCGGCTCGCGCCGGCCACCAAGCAGGACGCGCTTTCGATGCTCGACGGCATCCAGGCGCACGAGATGCTCAAGGGCGTGCGCGGCAGCGATCCGGCCAACCGCGACGCGATCGCCGACATCATCGTCAACGTCTCCAAGCTCATCACTGATTTTCCCGAGATCTCCGAGATGGATCTCAACCCGGTGTTCGCGACCAAGAGCAATGCGATCGCCGCCGACGTGCGCATCGTGGTCGATTTCGCGCCGAAGCCGCCGCGCCCGCGTCCCAACCATGACGACATCGTGCGCCAGATGAACCGCATCATGAAGCCGAAGGCCGTCGCGGTGATCGGCGCGTCCGCCGAGAACGGCAAGATCGGCAACTCGGTGATGAAGAACCTCATCAACGGCGGCTACAAGGGCGAGATCTATCCGATCCACCCCAAGGCCGAAGAGATCCTGGGCAAGAAGGTCTATAAATCGGTCAAGGACATCCCCGGCGAGGTCGATATCGCGGTGTTCGCGATTCCGGCCAGCCTCGTTGCCAATGCCCTGATCGAGTGCGGTGAAAAGAAAGTCGTCGGCGCGATCCTGATTCCGTCGGGCTATGCCGAAACCGGCAACATGAAGGGCCAGGAGGAGATTCAGGCGATCGGCCAGAAATACGGCATCCGCCTGATGGGGCCGAACATCTACGGCTTCTATTATACCCACTCCAATCTCTGCGCGACGTTCTGTACCGCCTATGACGTCAAGGGCTCGGCCGCGCTGTCGTCGCAATCGGGCGGCATCGGCATGGCGATCATCGGCTTTTCACGCTCCGCCAAGATGGGCGTCTCCGCGATCGTCGGGCTCGGCAACAAGTCCGACATCGACGAGGACGATCTCCTGACCTTCTTCGAGCAGGACGAGAACACCCAGATCATTGCGCAGCATTGCGAAGACCTGAAGGACGGCCGGTCGTTCGCCGAGGTCGCCAAGCGGGTGTCGAAGAAAAAGCCGATCGTCGTGCTGAAGGCCGGACGCACTTCGGCCGGCGCCAAGGCCGCGAGTTCGCACACCGGCGCGCTCGCGGGTAACGACAAGATCTACGAGGACGTGTTCAACCAGTCCGGCGTGATCCGTGCCCGGTCGCTGCGGGACATGCTGGAATTCGCGCGCGGCGTTCCGATCCTGCCGACGCCGAAGGGCGAGAACGTCGTCATCATCACCGGCGCGGGCGGCTCGGGCGTGCTGTTGTCGGACGCCTGCATCGACAACAAGCTGTCGCTGATGACGATACCGCCGGACCTCGATGCCGCGTTCCGCAAGTTCATCCCGCCGTTCGGCGCCGCCGGTAATCCGGTCGACATCACCGGCGGCGAGCCGCCGATCACCTACGTCAACACCGTGAAGCTCGGTCTCGAAGACCCGCGCATCCACGCGCTGATCCTCGGCTATTGGCACACCATCGTGACGCCGCCGATGGTGTTCGCGAAGAACATGGTCGAGATCAAGAACGAGATGAAGGCCAAGGGGATCGAGAAGCCGATCGTGGCCTCGCTGGCCGGCGACGTCGAGGTCGAGGAAGCCGCTGATTACCTCTATCAGAACGGCATCGTGGCTTACGCGTATTCGACCGAAATTCCGGTCGCGGTGCTCGGCGCCAAATACAAGTGGGCGCGCGGCGCGGGCCTGCTGTAAAAATCCGACAACAGATGCCGCCCCGGATATCCGGGGCGGCATCCCCATGAACTGCCAAACGAATGGAATTTTGAAAAGCGAGCGGCGAGCGTCTTCACATCCACGGATGAATGCAGGTCGCGATGAAGAGGAACGTGATCCGGCGTCGGCCGATTGAGCCGAAATCCAATGGGGACAACGACCCCGATCCCAGGGACGGCGGCGTGCAGTCGGTAGACCGCGCACTTTTCATCATCGAAACGCTTGCTGAAGACGATGAAGGCTATCGCCTGACCGACCTTGCGGTGCGTACGGGTCTTTCGCCTTCGACCGTTCACAGATTGCTGACGGCGCTCGAGAAGCGGCGTTTCGTCCAGTTCGATCGCGCCGAGTTCGAAATGGCATGTCGGCGCGCGCAGCTTCACAGTGGGCGCGACTTTCGCCCGCCGGCGCAATTTCAGCGCGCAGGCTTTGCCTTATCTGCGCAAATTGCGTGACGTCACGCGCGAGACCGCCAACCTCGCCGTCGTCGATGATGAGTCCATCATTGTGCTCACCCGCATGGAAAGCCGTGAGATCATGCGTTCGCTGACCAAGGTCGGCGGCCGTGTCGCAATGGTGGCGTCCGGTGTCGGCAAGGCGGTGCTGGCGACCTATTCAGACGAGGACGTCAGCGCGATCATCCGCCATCACGGCATGCCGCGGATGACCGAAAAGTCGATCGTGCGGCCGGGCGAATTGTTCAAGGAACTCGAACGCATCCGCCGGCAAGGCTACGCCGTCGACGATGAGGAGGCCTGCATGGGCCTGCGCTGCATCGCGGCCGTGGTCTACAATGATTGCAGCGAACCGGCGGCGGCGATTTCCGTTTCGGGCATGACCAGTCGCCTGACCGACGATCGCTTGAACTCGCTCGGTCAGATCGTGCGCGAGGTCGCGGCCGAACTGACGGTTGCGATCGGCGGCGTGATGCCTAAAGCCAATCCCGCCTGAGCAGAGCCTGATGTAAGTTTTGATTGTGGCTCAACACGCGGCCGCATAGCTCGCGTGTCGTTCATTGGCGTGTTCTGCTCAATGCGCTTCCTGCGTTGCCACCGCCTGTTTCGTTGCGCGGCCGACCCAACCGTTTGATCCACCGTCCTTTTTGTCAATCATTCCGCATGGCGGGAAACAAATTCAAACGCGTTGAGATTAGCCACCCCCGCCGCAATGATTGCCCTCGAACCAAAATGACCAAACAGGGTGTGAAATGGCAAAGATGCGAGCGATCGATGCGGCCGTGCGTGTTCTGGAAAGGGAGGGCGTGGTTTGCGCGTTCGGTGTCCCCGGTGCCGCGATCAATCCGCTGTATTCGGCCTTGAAGAAGCGCGGTTCGATCAAGCACATCCTGGCGCGTCACGTCGAAGGCGCCTCTCACATGGCGGAGGGCTATACCCGCGCCAAGGCCGGCAACATCGGCGTCTGCATCGGCACGTCCGGTCCGGCCGGCACCGACATGATCACGGGACTGTATTCGGCGATTGCCGATTCCATCCCAATCCTCTGCATCACCGGGCAAGCGCCCCGCGCCCGGCTGTACAAGGAGGACTTCCAGGCGGTCGATATCGAAGCGATCGCCAAGCCGGTGACGAAATGGGCGGTTACCGTGCGCGAACCGGCGCTGGTGCCGCGCGCCTTTAGCCAAGCCTTCCATATCATGCGTTCGGGACGGCCCGGGCCGGTGCTGATCGATCTGCCGCTCGATGTACAGCTTGCGGAAATCGAATTCGACGATGAAACCTATGAGCCGTTGCCGGTCTACAAGCCGGCTGCGACCCGCAAGCAAATCGAGAAAGCGCTCGACATGCTCAATGCGGCGGAGCGGCCGCTGATCGTGGCGGGCGGTGGCATCATCAATGCCGATGCGTCCGACCTTCTGGTGACATTCGCCGAGATCGTCAATGCACCTGTCGTGCCCACCCTGATGGGCTGGGGCGCTATCCCGGATGATCACCCGCTGATGGCGGGGATGGTCGGGTTGCAGACCAGCCATCGCTACGGCAATGCGACGATGCTTGAATCCGACTTCGTCCTTGGGATAGGAAACCGGTGGGCCAACCGGCACACCGGGTCCATCGAAACCTACACCAAGGGCCGCACCTTCGTGCATGTCGATATCGAGCCGACGCAGATCGGACGCGTCTTCAATCCCGATCTCGGGATCGCGTCCGACGCCAAGGCGGCGCTCGAATTGTTCGTCACGGTTGCGCGGGAGTGGCGGAAGTCGGGCAAACTGAAGGAGCGCCAAGCGTGGCCCGCGGCATGCCAGGATCGCAAGCGCACGATGCTTCGCAAGAGTCACTTCGACAACGTGCCGATCAAGCCGCAACGCGTCTATGAGGAGATGAGCAAGGCGTTCGGCCGTAATACCTGCTATGTCAGCGTCATCGGCCTCTCGCAGATCGCCGGTGCGCAATTCCTCGGTGTCTACCGTCCGCGCAACTGGATCAATGCCGGGCAGGCCGGTCCGTTGGGCTGGACGCTTCCCGCAGCGCTCGGCGTTCGCGCGGCCGATCCGGATCGTGAGATCGTGGCGCTTTCAGGCGATTACGATTTCCAGTTCCTGATCGAGGAACTCGCGGTCGGCGCGCAGTTTAAGCTGCCCTATATCCACGTCGTCGTGAACAACTCCTATCTCGGCTTGATCCGTCAGGCGCAGCGCGGCTTCGACATGGACTATCAGGTTCAGCTCTCGTTCGAGAACATCAACGCGCCCGAGCTTGGAGTCTATGGCGTCGATCACGTCGCGGTTGCGGAAGGCCTCGGCTGCAAGGCGATCCGTGTCACCGACGCGAAAGACGCGCCCGCGGCGTTCACGACGGCGCGCGAGCTGATGGCGAAGTATAGTGTGCCGGTGGTCGTCGAGTTCATCCTCGAGCGGGTTACCAACATCGCGATGGGCACCGAAATCGACAACATCGTCGAGTTCGAGGAGATCATCGACTTGCCGCTCGATGACGCGCCGGCGAGTTCGAACGCGCGGCAGCGGGGCAAACTGGTGCCGGTTTGAGCGTCGGCGACGTAAAGCAAACGAGAGACAAAAGGTCGGTTCTGATTCAATCAGAACCGATCACGCTCCAGATCAGGCTAGGTCGGATTTGTGCCCGCCGCACGCAGCCGTTGCCTCGCCCAATCCAGCGCTGCGGCGGCGATCAGTCCGACGCAGGCAGTCAGCGCATCGACCACGAAATCCTCAAGCCTGGCATGCCGTCCCGGCACCAAGAGTTGCAGCAGTTCGAGAACGCCGATCATGACGACGGCAATCGCCGCCGTCAGCAGCCGGTTTCGGGTATAGGCGAGGCCAAACGCGAGGCCGATCAGAAGGAACGCGAAGGCATGCTCGCCGTCCTGACTGAGATCGGAGTGCGGCCGCAGGCGCGCCGGCCCCAGCGTGGCGAACGTGACCGCCGCGGCGAGACACCAGGCGAATATCCGGAGGAGGATGTTTGTCATCCGATCCGGATATCACGATTTGGTGCTCGAACATCGCTTTTATGTGTGCCTGCGACGTTGTGTAGTTAATCGGGAAACCGTGGCGTCGGGGCTGATCTAAATGACGCTACCATCTTTTGGCCGGAATAGGGCCAATTAACCATCACAATGGCTGTCGAACGCCGAGGCCGTGCATGAAGCGTTCCCTGATCTGCACGGGATCGCGCCGGGTTTGTCCGGTTCCCGGCTTGTCGTCGATGCGAACCCCAATCAGCGTCGGCCCGGAGGCCGACAGGGACTGATCGACCAGACGCTCGAAATCCTCCTCGTCGGCGGCCCAGGCGCTGTTGGTGAGGCCGCTTCCGATGGCGATGGCGATGATATCGGCGACCGCGGCGGCCGGGGTCGGTTGCGCGCCGGTGATCTGGTAGATGCCGTTATCCATCACGATCATGCAGAGGTTTTTCGGCGCCAGCGTCGCGATCGTCGACAGGCAGCCCAACTGCATCAGCAGCGAGCCGTCGCCTTCGAGCGCGAAGATGCGACGCTTCGGCTGCGACAGCGCGACGCCAAGCGCGATCGGGAAGGCGAGGCCCATGCTGCCCAGCATGTAGAAATTCTGCGGGCGATGGCCCGCGGCCCACAGATCGAAATTGGTGTTGCCGATGCCGCCGATCACGGCTTCCTCGTGCTTCAACTTCGCGACCAGCCGCGAGGTGAGGTCGAAGCGGTTCATGATCTTGGTGTTGCGGGAGTTGGCTTGCGTGTTCATCGGCGCGCTCACTTGTCCAGAACCTTGCCGCCGGTCAAAAGCGGCGACAGAATCAGCGCCACCGGCGCCTGGGTGGTGATGGCCTGCTTGATCGACCGATCGACGATGAACTCGAACTCGTCGAGCCGCGTCGCGGTGTGATGCTCCATCGCCAGCGAGTTCGAGCACCGGCCGCATGGTGCGGCAGACCAGCGACTGGCCGTAATTGAATTCGCCGAGCGTTCCGCGCTCGGACACGAACATGATCAGCGGAATCTGATAGGGGATCGCGAGCGAGGCCAGCACGTTCGCCAGCGTGGCGAAGCCCGAGGTCTGCATCAGCACCGCACCGCGCATGCCGCCCATCCACGCGCCGGAAACGATGCCGATCGCTTCTTCTTCCCGCGCGGTGGGGAAGGTCGTGAAGAACGGATCGGCGTGAATGTTCTTGATCAGCGCCGTCAGCACACGGTCCGGCACGTAGGGCACCAGCCGGATATCGTTGCGCTTGAGCGTTTGCAGCACCACGTCGTGCCAAGTCCTCGACCTGTCTGGGACGACGTCTGTCCCTCGGCAACCGCCATCGAATTCTCCCTGTGTCCTCGCATTGGTGCTCGTTCGCAACACGACCGTTGAGCGGTCCTGCCGAGGCGCCGCAACTTGACGCGATCTTCGGGATTGTCAACATATCCGGAACGTTGGCGTGATCTGCACCTCATGAAGAGGTTCGGGGCTGACCGGCGTGCGATAACAAAAGCAACAAGAATACCGGGAGCGACGTCGTGGGCAGATGGTTCTGGATGTTGATGGCTGCGGCGACGGTGTTTGCTGCGGGCGACCGTGTTTCCGCACAGTCGCCGTTTCCGTCCAAGCCCGTGCATATTTTCGTGCCCTACGCGGCCGGCGGTGGCGTCGACATTCTGGCGCGAACCTTGGGCGATGTGGTCTCGCGGCAATGGGGCCAGTCGGTCGTCGTCGAAAACCGGCCCGGCGCGGGCGGCGTCATCGCCTCGCAGGCGCTGGTGGCGTCGCCACCCGATGGCTACACGCTGATCGTGGTCGCGAGCGGCCACGCCACCAATCCGTTCCTGTACCCCAAGCTTCCCTACGACACCTTCAAGGACTTCACGCCGATTTCGCTGTTGGCTTCATCGCCGAATATCCTGTTGGTGCGCAGCGACTCGCCGTTCAAAACGGTCGGCGACGTCATCGCGGCGGCGAAGGCGAAACCGGGGAGCCTGTCCTACGGCCACGCCGGCAACGGGACATCGACGCATCTCGCCGGGGAGCTCTTGAGGAATCTCGCCAAGGTCGATATCGGTGCCATCCCCTATAAAGGCGGCGTGCCCGCGATCAACGATCTGCTCGGCGGGCAAATTCCAATGTCGTTCAACAACGGGCCGGAGTTGGTGGGGCAGCTTGCGGCCGGCAGCGTCCGCGCGCTCGCCGTCACCACCGCGTCGCGGGCCACGTTCCTGCCGGATGTGCCGAGCATGGCCGAGGCCGTGCCGGGGTACGACACCGGGGTGTGGTGGGGCCTGCTCGGGCCGGCCGGCATGCCTCCCGATCTGGTCGCCAAGCTCTCGCGCGACTTCGTCGCCGCCCTGAATACGGAACCCGTGAAGGAGCGGCTGACCAAGCTCGGCGCCTCGCCGATCGGCAGTTCGCCGGCGCAGTTCGACGCCACGATCCACGCCGACTATGACAAATGGGGGCCGATCATCAAGGCCGCCGGAATAAAAGCCGAATGAGGCCGATGCTTTCGGCTGCCGATCCGGCAAAGCTGATCCAGCAAAGCGCAATCCAGCGAAGCTCTTGGGAATCCCGAACCGAAGGTCGTCAATCAATGCCCGTCAACAATAAGCGCGTGTTCTACGTCAAATACCTGGCCCATGAAATCTATGCCGACGTGCTGCGGGCGCGGCCCGACGTGCGGCTCGACCGGCTCGAGAACGAAAGCAGCGATGAGGTCGCAGCACCGATCCTGGCCGCCGCGCATGTCTATCAAATCGGCGCCGCGCGCGACGAACTCGCGACGCATTTTCACGCCGGCCGGGATTTGCTGCGGCGGGCACCGAAGCTGTTGATGGTCTCCAGCAACGGCGCGGGCTTTGATCCCGTCGATGTCGAGGCCTGCACGGCCGCGGGCGTGGTGGTCGTCAATCAGTCCGGCGGCAACGCGCATTCGGTGGCCGAGCACGCGCTTGGGGATGCTGCTCACGCTGTCGAAACGCATTATCGAGGCCGATCGCGCGCTGCGGCGCGACCGCAATGTGGATCGCAACGCCCTGATGGGCAACGAGGCGCAGGGCAAAACCGTCGGCATCGTCGGGCTCGGCAATGTCGGCCGCCGCATCGCCGAACTCTGCAGGGG
The DNA here is from genome assembly GCA_963843235.1 of uncultured Alphaproteobacteria bacterium. Lineage (GTDB taxonomy): Bacteria > Pseudomonadota > Alphaproteobacteria > Rhizobiales > Xanthobacteraceae > Bradyrhizobium. The sequence continues at coordinate 458,243 of CAWJJV010000030.1, read as the reverse complement.
CCTGCTTCGGATGAACGTGCTGGCCTACGACCCCTATCTCTCGGCGACCGAGATGGCCGCCCGCGGCGGCGAAAAGGTCGAACTCGATGAGTTGTTGCGCCGCTCTGATTTCGTGTCGATCTCGTGCCCGCTGACGAAGGATAATCGTGGCATGATCGGCGCGCGCCAGTTCGCGCTGATGCAGCCGCATGCCTATTTCATCACGACGGCGCGGGGCTTCATCCACGACGAGGCCGCGCTCGCCGAGGCCTTGCGCAACAAGCAGATTGCCGGCGCCGGACTGGACGTCTGGGCCAAGGAGCCGCCGCCGCCGGACCATCCGCTGTTGCAGTTCGATAATGTGCTGGCGAGCCCCCACACCGCCGGCGTGACCAAGGAAGCGCGGGAGAACATGGGCCGGATCGCAGCCGAGCAGGTGCTCGACGCGCTCGACGGCAAGCGGCCGCCGCGCATCATCAACCCCGAGGTATGGCCGGTTTACGTCAAGCGTTTCGAGCAGGCCTTCGGCTTCGCGCCGGGATAGCCGGTTAGCCTGGTTCCGCCGCCCCGAACGGGGAATTCGGCGCCGCGGCCGAATTTTTCAAGGAGAAGATTTCGGCCGTGGCCGGCCTCGTCGCGGCAACAAAACCACTGCCGCGCGCGGGGCCGGCGGTGGCCGTATTGCTTTTTTCGCCGCGGTCTCGACAGTTCCCGACGATGGAGCCACATCTGAAGCCTGCGCTTGTCGCTTCCTTTCGCGAAACCACCGTTTCGCCCGGCGCAGGAGGAACTGCGTCATGCAACGGATGCGTAAATTGCTGCGCTCGGCGCCGTCCCGGATCGGCCGCCGTCTGGCGCAGATCGTCGCCATCGCGGCCGCCAGCCTGCCCGAGGCAGGCGCATAGTCCGGACGGACGGGCGCCAATGACGAAGGCCTTGAGCCCTGTCGCGCCTTTGACCATTGCAGGCGACACCATGCGCATCGGAAAACACAACTCGCATGCGAGTACGTATACCCGAGTATTCCGACATTAGTTCCGACATATGAGATACGGAACTTAACTCGATCCTAGCTATATTTGCGCCAATGCTCGCTGCTAAGTACCCGATTGAAAGGTTTGGAGTTGTCTCCTATCAATCCAGCATAGGGATAACGCCATGCACTCGTACCACGGTACGCAGGCGAGAGCTCCGATCTGCCCTGATGACAAGATGGTTCGCAGGGCGTGGAGTTGTGATCGGCTGACTCGGTCAGACATCGTTCATGGAATCATATTGAATGCCAGCAGCGACCTGCCGTCGGGAGATCCCCATGGCAAAGTTCGTGCGTGGCGACTTTGACGAAGGACGCAGACCGAAAGTCGCGGTCCGTGAATGATACCGCGGGGGACTTTGACGTCGAGAGGCCCGTAGGTACGCAACTCGCGGCTTACAACAATTCGAGCGACGATCTGCGTCGCGCACTTACAGCCAACGAACTTGAAGTTTACTACCAGCCGATTGTGAGCATCGAGACGCGACGCTCGGTATGTATGGAGGCCCTTGTCCGGTGGCGCCACCCACGGCTCGGTTTGCTGTCCCCGGATAAATTTATTCCGCTGGCCGAGGACACAGGTCTGATTAACCTGCTTGGCGAACAGGTCCTGCGCCAGGCATGCTCGGACGCCGTCAGGTGGCCCGTACACATAAATCTAGCTGTAAACATATCTCCAATTCAGTTTCAGGGATCGGGCCTGGCTGCACGGGTGGCAGGCATTCTCAGAGCCTCCGGCTTGCCTTCGAAGCGGCTGGAACTTGAAATTACTGAATTGGTCCTGTTGCAGCGTAGCAACCAGAATGTCGGCACGTTGCATGAACTGCGCGACATCGGTGCCTCTATCGCCCTCGACGACTTCGGTACGGGTTATTCGTCGTTAAGCTATCTGCGGATGTTTCCGTTCGACAAAATCAAAATCGACAAATCGTTCGTCAGCGAGATGCCCCACGTTGACGTATGCGCCGCGATCGTATGCGCGATTGCGAATCTTGGACGAAGCCTCCACATCGTCACAACCGCCGAGGGGGTTGAGACTGAAGAGCAGTTTGAGCTTCTTCGAGCCGCAGGGTGTACGCAAGCACAAGGCTATCTGTTTGGCCGTCCACGACCGGCCAATGCTGTTGCGTTCGACGATGGAGTCAGCCGGGTTCCTCCATTGAAAGGGCAGGCGGGAGCTGCTGCGGCCTGCTCAAACAAGGGTCATGAGAACGTCGCGAGACCATCCGGGAATATTCGCACTTCATGGAAAGGTTCAGACGATGAACCACTGGAGTAGGCCGATGCAGTGGCCAACCCACAATGCAGCACACGAGCCGCGATCCGCTCTTCGGCTAGTTGTGCAGAATTATGTTCGAATTCTTCTTGTCGGTTTTGCGTTATTGCCCGCCTGTTCCATCGTCTACCTTTATTTCTGCCAAAATCCCGCATTGACGTTCGATAATCATTCGTTCCATGAAATCGCCATCGCCGTTTCTGTCTTGGCAGGACTTTTCGTCACCTACGCGACCTGGCGATGTTATCAGTCATCCGGCGAACCGCTGTTGCGCTGGTTGACACTCAGTTTTCTCAGCTTTGTGTTGATCTACGCGCCACACGGCGCGTTCACAGGCCTGGCCCACCACCACATCTGGCTGTTCCTGCTGTATGGACCGGCATCCCGGTTCGCGATGGCGCTTCTGCTATTTATCGGACTGCTCTCCTATCATCAGCCCGTGAACCGCGACAAAGAGAGCGCGCGGGGTTGGTTGCTGTGGATTGCCGTGTTCCTGCTGGCCGATGTTGCGGTTGCCCTGGTTGCAACCTCGGCCTTCGCCGGTCATGCGGCCGTACGAGTGTCGATGGAGGGTGGCGCACTGATTCTCTCCGCCTTAAATGTTGCCGTCATGCTATCGCGCCGAATTCGGTCGCCCTTGATGGTGATTTTTGGCATCTCGGTTACATGGTTCGCACTATCGTCGCTCGCTTTCATTGTGGCCGTACCGTGGAACCATATGTGGTGGCTCGCCCACGGCATCTTCGCAGCGGGTTTCTTTCTGCTCAGCTACGGTATTGCCCAGGCCTTTCTTACAACGCGCTCGTTCTCGACGATCTACAGCCAGGAAGACTTGATGACCCGCCTGGCGGAGGCGATGGCGGGTACCCAGCGCGCCATGCAGGAAGTGCAACAGACCAATCAAAAGCTGGAACATCTGGCCGCCACGGATCCGTTGACCGGTGCGGGAAATCGCCGGCAGTTCATCGCGCGCATCGAGGCGGAGATCGGGCGGTTCCAGCGAGACCGCGTTCCATTTTGTCTATTGTCCCTCGACCTGGATCACTTCAAGGCGATCAACGACTTGCATGGCCATCTGGTTGGCGATGAAGTTCTGCAAAAATTCGTGCAGAAGTGTGCTCGCGAGATCCGCCCGCATGACTTCCTCGCGCGCGTGGGTGGCGAGGAATTTATGGTGTTGCTGCCTCAGACCGGGTTGGCGGCTGCATGCTTGATCGGCGAACGTCTCCGATTGGCAGTCGCAGACAGCGCGTTCAGTGTCGGCGGCTGCACGCCGATCGAGGTCACCATCAGCATGGGGGCATCCGAGTTCGGTCGGGACGGCAATACTCTCAGCCTTTTCTTGCTTAATGCCGATGAACGGCTCTTCCGCGCCAAACACGATGGCCGGAACTGTTTGATCGCTGCGTGATGAGAGAAACCATGTTCACATTTTTGAATTCGCAATTGGACTTCATCTTCTTTTTCTATGGACAGGCGTTCATTCTGCTTGGCGTCACCTGTTTCGCCATCTCGCGAGGAGAAGAGAACAGGACCTCTTGGCTGGCTCTCGGATTGTTCGGCTTCGTCCACGGCGCTGGCGAGTGGCTCGACTTGACGGCGCTGGTTATCGGCGACACAGCGGTATTTGGGATCGTTCGCGCAGCCGTTATGGCGATATCGTTTGTGCTTTTGTTGGATTTTGCCCGACAGGAAGCCATCCGGCTCGGCTTGAAGATGCCCGGACGATGGGTCTACGTCCCGCTACTATCGCTGGCTGTGGTCGGCGGGGCTCTGGGTGGCACCTCGGTGGGCATTGCGTTAGCGCGCTACTTCATTGGATTTGTCGGGGCGGCAGCAACCAGCTTAATATTCGCTTATCTGGCGAAAGGGCTTTCCGGTTCCGAACGACGCCTTACTATCTTCACGGCAGTAGCCTTTGCAGTTTATGCGATCGCGGCCGAACTCATCGTTCCACCGGCACCGATATGGCCCGCAACCGTGATCAATCACGCCTGGTTCGCCCAGCTCACGGGAGTGCCGATTTAACTGGTGCGCGGAATAATCGCCTGCGCGATAGCGTTTTCGGTTTGGACGATCTGGGGGCAAGCGCTTATTCTGGATGTTTCGTCGGAGCGCTACACGCAGTATCTGAGAGGACAATTCTTTGCGACGCTGGTCGCCATGTTCGCTATCCTCGTCGGAGGATGGATGCTCACGGAGTTTCTCGGCGGGATCTATAAATACAACGTTCAAGAAGAAGCGCGGGGCGACATCGATCTGGCTTCCAGCCGGCTGTCTGGAGAAACCTCCAGCGTTCAGGCAACGGCGCAAACGCTCGCAGGCTCGCCGTCGATCGTCGGCTTGTTGATCGGCGGAAATCAACGAGATAGCGATGGCGCTCATTCGGCACTTGAGCTGGGTGTGAAGGCATCCGGCGCAAAAGTCGGCTTTATTCTGGACAAATTCGGGGTCGTCAAAGCGGTTTCTGGCGACCACGGAAGTAATCGGCGCAGTTGCGCCTGACGCCGTCTCTGTGCCCGACGTTCAGATTTCGACCGATGGTAAAGCTGGCTTTCAGTTCGTCTTTGACGCCGAGAGCCGCAAGCCAGCTTATTATGCAAGCTATCCGGTACGCCGCGAGGACGGCTCTGTTATCGGCGCAACTGTCCTGAAGAAATCACTGACCGCCTTCGAAGCGGACCTCAAAAGCTTCCATCATCCTTATTTCTTTGTCGATCCCGACGGCATCGTCATGCTGAGTAACCGGCCGCAAATGGTGGCCCGAAGCCTATGGCCGCCATCAGCCGACAAGAAACCGCAAATTACTGCAGGGGCCGGGACTGCCGATCAACCGCCGCTCAAACAAGAGATCGTGGATGGGACATGGACCACCGTTGACGGAGAGCGGGAATATGTCCGTCGCCGCTACGCAGAGAATAGCCGCTGGTCCCTGGTCATTTTGATGGCAACCCCGGAAATGTTCGCCAGCCGTGTTTTAGGGATCATCATCACATTGCTCGTGACAATCATGACTCTGATTTATTTGTTCGGCAAAGAGCGGCGGGTTCACGACAGCATCCAGACGGACAAACGCCTGGGGCTGCAAGAGTTGGCGCGGGAAATGGAGTTTCAGGCGACGACCGACACACTCACCGGTCTTTTCAATCGGCTAAAGTTCAATCAGACACTGGCGATGGAAATTCTGCGATCAAAACGCTATAAAACCAATTTTTCGTTGATCCTATTCGACATTGATCACTTCAAGTATGTCAATGACGTGCACGGGCATCAGATCGGCGATAGCGTACTTATTGAGATATCGCGTATCGTCTCTGATCAAATGCGGGCAACTGATTTGCTTGCGCGGTGGGGAGGAGAGGAGTTCGTCATTCTCATCCTGGAATCGGATCAGCAGATGGCCCATCAGGCCGCGGAAAAACTTAGGATCGCGATAGGTCAGTTCGTGTTTCCAGTCGTCGGCGCCGTAACCTGCAGTTTTGGGATAGCCGAGTACATCCAAGGTGACACCGCCGAGACATTGATCGCCCGCTCAGATAGCGCGCTTTACGAAGCCAAGAGGAACGGGCGCAACCGTGTGGAAGTGGCGCCGCCGGCTGATGGACCTTCCGCTGGCCTGGCTTCCGTGGCGTAGCGAGTGTTCCCGCGCGCGCTCTGCGCCAGAACCCGAATGAGCGCGGCGCGCTGACGATTGATTCGGAATTGGTGTCGGTGGCTGCGCGAGCGATCATGGCGGCCGTCCGGAAGGCGGCTAGTTGTCGCAGGGCGCTCACGCGCGACACAACCAGTTGTGAAACTCCGGCCCATCCAGTCGTCACATTGACCGGTTAGATAACGGCGCAAGGAGATGCCATGTCCGCGCCGATTCTCAGATTGTTCGATCCGGAGACGATTGCCCTGATGCGATCCGTCCTGAAACAGGCTGTCGCAAGCCTGCCGGTTCATCATCGCACCCCTTCCAACCAGACCGCGGTTGCGTCTCGCATCCTTGCGGCCGCCGCCGCCGGACATACGAGCCAGCCCCTGTTGCTGGCTGCTGCGCTCGATGAAATCAGATCTCTCCGCCAGATAACCTCGGAAGTGAAAGCTGCGTGACGGCAGTACGGCTTGATCCGCTGTTGGGTGCCGGGCCGGTTGCCCTCCAGCCTGTAGCGTGCCTCGCAAACAAGAAGACTAGATCGCCCGTTGTTGAACCGCCGCGCAGGCGGCGTTGACCTGCGCTGAGAGCCGCGTCCCGCGGTAACCGCTTTCCGGCCCAATCAATCTTTGATCGTATCTGGCGGCATTACGCGCCAGCGCGGGCGTGGCGTGAACGGCTTTGCACGCCGCCGCGGCCTTATTCGATTCGCGCGTACGCGGCCGTCAGGCCACAAGAAATCTCACAAATTCTTGAAATCAAAGATAAATGCCTTTAGTGCTGGCGCCTCGATCAGCGGTCGGCGGACGGCGAGATCGGCCTGCACCCAGCGACGGCAATTGCGCTTCGGAAGGTCGGTCTTGCGGCATTGACGACCGTGGCCGATGCGTCGGGCCAAGCGTAGCGCTCCCTCAAGATCGGAGCCGCGGGTAGAATCATGAAACATGCAGGCTTCGATTCTGGGTTGCGCGAACTTGCCGGGCAGGGGCGGTTACGGTCGCTTCGCGCGCGGACCGGCATCGATTTCACCTCGAACGATTACCTCGGTCTGGCTGAATCCGGGGAACTGCGGCAGGCGGCGCTGGACGCGATTGCGCGCGGCGTACCGGTCGGGTCGGGCGGATCGCGGTTGTTGCGGGGCAACCATCCGGAGCACGAGGCGCTCGAAAGCGAGGCGGCCGCCTATTTCGGCGCCGAGACGGCGCTGTATTTCGGCGGCGGCTATGTCGCCAATTTCGCGATTTTTTCGACCTTGCCCCAGCGTGGCGATCTCGTCGTTCATGACGAACTGGTCCATGCCAGCGTTCACGAGGGGATGCAGCGGGGGCGGGCCGATTTCGTCAGCGTTCCGCACAATAACGTCGATGCCTTCGATGCCGCCATCGTTCGCTGGCGCGCCACCGGCGGAACCGGCCGGCCCTGGCTGTCGGTTGAAAGCCTCTACAGCATGGACGGCGATTGCCCGAACCTCGCGGCGCTGTTTGATGTTGCCGACCGTCACGACGCGATGGTCGTTATCGACGAGGCCCATGCGACCGGCGTGCTCGGACCGCAGGGCCGGGGGCTGGCGGCGGCTTTCGAGGGCCGCGACAATGTCATCACGCTGCATACCTGCGGCAAGGCGCTCGGCACCGTCGGAGGTTTTATTCTCGCGCCCAAAATCATCCGTGATTTTCTGGTCAATCGTTGCCGTCCGTTCATCTTTGCGACGGCCCCGTCGCCGCTGGTCGCTGCGATTACGCGCGTCGCCCTCGAAATCTCCCGTACCAATCCCGAGCGCCGCGAGCGGCTCGCCGGTCTTGTTGCATTTGCAAGCAACGAACTTCACAAACGTTGCCACATCGAACCGTCGGGTTCGCAAATCCTTCCCGTGATCATCGGGGCCGACCGGGCCGCGGTCGATCTCGCCTCGGCCTTGCAGCGCGACGGCTTCGACATCCGCGCGATACGGCCGCCGACCGTGCCGGAGGGCACCGCGCGTCTGCGGATTGCGCTGACGCTCAACGTCAATGAGGCCATCGTCACGGATTTGTTCGACGCGCTCGCCGAAAACCTCCGAAAGGCCGCATGAGCTCACAGATCATTGTCGCCGGGACCGATACCGGCATCGGCAAGACGGTTTTTTCCGCGGCGCTCGCCGGCGCACTTGGCGCGGCCTATTGGAAGCCTGTTCAGTCCGGCCTTCTGGAGGAGACCGATACCCAGACCGTGCTGCGGTTGTCTGGCCTGTCACCTGAAGACGTGCTCGACGAGCGCTACAGATTAAAGACGCCGGTCTCGCCGCATCTTGCGGCTGATATCGACGGCATCACCATCGATATCGAGACCCTCGTCTTGCCGGAGACGGAAAAACCCCTGGTCGTCGAGGCCGCGGGCGGATTGCTGGTGCCGCTGACGCGGCACAGCACCTACATCGATCTGATCGCGCGGTGGCGCGCGCCGGTCGTTCTCTGCGCGCGCACCAGCCTCGGCACCATCAATCACAGCCTGCTGTCGATCGAAGCGTTGCGGTCGCGGGGTATTCCGCTGTTGGGCGTGGCTTTCATCGGCGACGAAAATGCGCCATCCGAGCAGATCATCACCGAGATGGGACGGACCCGCCGTCTCGGCCGGCTGCCATATCTGGCGGCGCTGACGCCGGACGCGTTGCGCGTCGCCTTCACAAGTCAATTCAGGACGTCCGACTTTCTTGGGGGAATACCCGGATGACGTCACCTTCGCCGGTCTGGCATCCGTTTACCCAGCATGCGGTGCAGCCCGAAGCCACGCTGATTTCCAGGGGCGAGGGCGCCTGGCTCGAAACCGCCGACGGCGGCCGCATCTTCGACGCGATTTCATCATGGTGGGTGGTGACCCACGGCCACCGCCATCCGCACATCGTCAACGCCATCAAGGATCAGGCCGATCGTCTCGACCAGGTGATTTTCGCCGGCTTCACCCATGAACCGGCGGAACGACTGGCGCGGCGTCTTATTTCCATCACGCCACCGCAACTCGCCTACGTTTTCTTCTCCGACAGTGGATCGACCGCGGTCGAGGTGGCGTTGAAAATGGCGCTTGGCTTCTGGCGGCACCAGGGCGAGCAACGCCATCGCATCCTCGCGCTCGAAGGCGCCTATCACGGCGATACCATCGGCGGCATGTCGGTTGGTGAACGCGGCGTCTTCAACGCGCCCTACGATCCCCTGCTGTTTGAAGTGCAGCGCATTGCATTCCCTCGGGCCGGTCGCGAGGAAGCGACGCTGCAGGCGCTGGAGGCCGAATGCCGGCGCGGCGGCGTGGCCGCCTTCATCGTCGAGCCGCTCATTTTGGGGGCGGGCGGCATGTTGATCTACCCGCCGCAGGTGCTCGCGGCGATGAAGGGCATTTGCGAGGCGCACGGCGTTCTCTTCATCGCCGATGAAGTGATGACCGGGTGGGGGCGAACCGGCACGCTGTTCGCCTGCGAGCAGGCCGGTATCGCGCCTGATATCGCCTGCTATTCGAAGGGATTGACCGGCGGTTCGTTGCCGCTCGCGGTGACCCTGTGCCGGGCAGACGTTTTCGACGCGCATTATTCAACGGATCGAAGCCGGACGTTCTTTCACTCCAGTTCCTATACGGCCAATCCGATCGCCTGTGCGGCGGCCTGCGCCAATCTGGAGGTTTGGGAACGGGAGCCGGTGTTTGAGCGCATCGCCCGCATCGCCGCCCGGCACGCCAGCAGGCTCGAAGACTTTCGCGACGATCCTCGCTTCAGTAACGTTCGGCAGATCGGCACCATCGCCGCGCTTGATATCGCAACCCGCGATGCCGGTTACATGGCGGACATCGGCCCGCGGCTTTACCGGAGCTTCCTCGCCCGCGGATTGCTGGTGCGTCCGCTCGGCAACACGGTCTACATCATGCCGCCCTATTGCAGCAGCGACGGCGAACTGGACCTGGTCTACGACGCGATCGATGAAATCGCGGACGAGTTGCTGGAAAACTGACCGCGCCCGGCGCTAGTCCAGCCCGGCGCGCCGAAAACCTTCCAGATAGTGCTCGCGGTCGGCGTCGTGCTTCAGCGGCACCTGGTTTGCGACCCAGGCCAGCGAAATATTGGGCTGGGCGCGGCGAAGCTCCTTGAGGGCGGCGCCGGCGACATCAGGTGGCGCGGCCATGCCGGCGGCCGCCGTGAGCACGCGGTGGCCGGCGGCGTAATCGCTGCGCAGGCGGATCGAAACACGCGCCAGCCGCATCGCTTCCTCGTAATTGCGACCGACGTACTCCGCCAGCGCAGCCGAACCATAGCAAAGCGCCGAGAACGGATCGCGCGGACTGAGCCGCAGCGCGCGATGCGCGGCCTCGGCGCCTTCCTTCCATCGGCCGCAAAACGTCAATGCGGTGGCGTAATAGTTCTGGGCCTGCGCGAAATTCGGATTGAGGTGCAACGCCAATTCGAATTCGGCGAGCGAATTGTCGAAGCGCTTCGTGATCAGATAGACGCCGCCAAGCGCATGATGCGCCCACGGGTCTTCGCTGTCGGCAAGAACCGCTGCCAGCGCGGCGCGTTCGGCGATCTCGACCGCCGTTGCGAAATCCACCCATCCCATATGGGCGCCGAACGTATAGCTGTCGGCGAGCAGACCGAGCGCCTGGCCGTAATTCGGGTCGAGGGCGATCGCCTTTTCCAAAAGCGCCTGCGCGACCATGTTGTCATGCTGGGTCACCCGCCAGTAATGCGATAGCGCCCGCATCACCAGATCCCAGGCATCGAGGCTGCCCGGCGGCTTGCGTTCGGCGCGGAAATTTTCCGCGGCGTAGAGTTGCGGCGCGATGGCGGCCACGATCGCTTCGGTGATCTCATCCTGGACCGCGAATACGTCGGCGAGGTCGCGGTCGTAATGTTCCGCCCAGATATGGCTGCCGGTCGAGACATTGTTGAGCTGCGCCGTGATGCGCACGCGCTCACCGACCTTGCGCACGCTGCCTTCGACGACATAGCCGACGTCAAGCTCCTCGCCGATCTGCTTCATGTGCACGGCTTTGCCCTTGTAGATGAAGGAAGAGTTGCGGGCGATCACGGAAAACCAGCGCAGTTTCGACAATGCGGTGATGATGTCCTCGCTGATTCCGTCGGAAAAATATTCCTGTGCCCGATCCCCGCTCATGTTGAGAAAGGGAAGCACCGCGATGGCGGGCCGATCGGATGGCGGCGGGTCCGGCCGTGACGGCGCGCCGACGTCATCCGGCAGCGGACCGCCGACGGTGGCCGGCGCAATGTCCTCGATCTGGGTGCGCACGGTCCCGACGAAGCGGAGGCCTCTGCGCGCGATGGTGCGGATCAGTTTCTGATCCTGGCCGCTGTCATCGACAGCCTTTCGTGCCGCGTGGATGCGGCTGGTCAAGGTGGCGTCGGACACGATCCGGCCGCCCCAGACGGAGGCGATGAGATCGTCTTTGCTGACGACGCGGTCGCGGTTCTCCACCAGGTAAATCAGCAAATCGAGCACCTGGGGCTCGACCGCAACCGGTTCCGAACCGCGGCGAAGCTCGCGTCGGACGGTATCAATTGCATGGTCGGCGAAGAGAAACAGCACGTTAGTGCCTCAAGCCGTCGGCGCTCCTCCAGCGCACCGGTAGACTAGCACGTTATGAGGTCGCGATCGTGGCCGTCCTTCAAAGGTCCAGCTCAATATCGGACGAAGGTGTCGCGCAGCAGATCAGCACGTTGCCGGCCGCGGGCGGGTCGAGCGGGTCCGGCGAATAGCTGACGTCGCCGCCCACCAGCGCAGATTCGCAGTTGTGACAGACGCCGGTGCGGCAGGACCACTTCGCAGGTACGGCACACGCCTCGGCAAGCTCGAGCAGGTTTTGGAAGCGTGCATTCCAGGGAACGCTGAGGCCGCTGCGGACGAAGGTGACGGTTGGGCCCGTTCCGGCTTCGCCTGCCGGCATATGCGGGGAGGGGTGGTCCGCGCCGACGACACCGGGCGTCAGCGGCGGGGCTGCGCCAAAGATTTCGGCGTGAATCCGGCCATTGGCTATTCCCCGGCGCTGCAGACCGGAACGCATATCTTCCAGAAACTCCGCCGGGCCGCACAGATAGAAGTCGGCGGCTTGCGGCAGGCCGAGCCGTTCGATCAGCGCAAGGTCGAGATGCCCGTCCGCGTCGTAATCCCGGCCGCGTTGATCATTGGCGCCGGGCCGGCTGTAGACGACGGTCGAGTGAACCGATGGCAGCGACCGGACGAGACCTTGCACCTCATTCGCGAAGGAATGATGGGCCCGGTCGCGCGCGCCGTGAACCCACCAGATGTCGCGCGGCGCGGCCTTCTCGGCTGCGACCGACGCATGAAGCATCGCCAGCACCGGCGTGATTCCGACGCCGGCGCTGAGCAGCACCACCGGCCCGTTCCCCGCGGCCAGCGTGAACGTTCCCCTGGGCGCGCTGGCTTCCAGGATGTCTCCGGCCCGTATGTGTGCATGCAGGTAGTTGCTGGCGAGGCCCTTTGGCTCGCGCTTGACGCCGATGCGATAGCGGCCTGTGCCTGATGGTCCGGACAGCGAATAATTTCGCATCAGCGCGGGCGTGTTCGGCTGTCGCGGCAGCTTGACCACGATGTACTGCCCGGGAAGCGCGTCGGGCAAGCGGCTGCCGTCCTCGGCGGCCAGCGTGAACGACCGGACATCCTCGCTCTCCTGCGTGGACGCCACGACCTTCAACCGGCGAAAGCCTTGCCAGGCCAACGGCGCGCTCGGCGACCCAAACAGGCCGGCGTTTCCGGTCTGCTTTCCGTCCCGGCTTGCCGAGAGCAGGGCTTGCAGCGAATTCTTCCATCCCGGGCTCAGCGCCGGAATGCGCAGCGCGCGTTCAAGCTTGTCCGGCGAATGATCGGGCAAATACAAGAGAGCGCTGATCTCGGCGACGGTGATCTGCTCGGGGCCATCGGATATTTTGACGATCTCGTCTCCGGCGCTGACGTCACCTTCTTCAATCACCCGGAAATAAAATCCCGGACGGCGGTGCGACACCACCAGTGCGGGCATCTGCGCGTTTTCCATCCGCAAGCCCAGCCGGTAGCAGGTGACCCGCGGCTGCGTGACTTCGAACACGGCCGAGCCGATGCGGAAACGATCTCCGATACAGACCTCATCGTCGGCAAGCCCGTCGACGGTGAAGTTTTCGCCGAACTGGCCGAACGTGAAGTCGGACCTTTGAAGATGATTTTCCCAGTAATGATAGCTGTCGGTCTGGTACACCATCACGGCGCGGTATTCGCCGCCGTGGCCTGCGAGATCGGCCTGTCCATCGCCGTCGAGGTTGAGGCGACGCGCCGCCACCTTGCCCTCGACCGGCTGCTTCCAGATCGCGGTTCGCACCGTTCTGCCGTTCCATTCGACATTGCGTGGCAGGCCGACGTTGACCGAGAGAACCTTGTTCACTTGGATACCTCGCAATCGGACTTTCGAACTCAGGAAGCAGGACGATTGGCCGCATCACCGATCTCGCGGACAAAGTGATGCGAGCTTTGATGGCATTACGTTCGACTGCATGGTTTAGTTCGACCGCATGTGGTAATCGGCGGATTGCACGGGTTCCGCAATCGTATCATCGTCGATGTGACCGTCGGTCGTCGATAGTTTTTTCGGTTGCGCGATATCCGGGAAAGCAATCGTCGATTGACGAGCGCCGACGATCACTCCTAGATGCGTGTTCCCCTGTGAATAAAAGGCAGCGCGGCGATGGCCCAGCAATTCGATACGATCGTGATCGGCGCGGGACAGGCCGGTCCCTCGCTCGCCAACCGGCTGACCGCGGCCGGACTGACGGTCGCCTTTATCGAGCGCGGCCAGTTCGGCGGCACCTGCGTGAACACCGGCTGCATGCCGACAAAGACCCTGGTGGCGAGCGCCTATGCGGCGCATCTCGCACGTCGCGGCGGAAGATTACGGCGTCATTCTCGATGGTCCGGTGCGGCTCAACATGCAGCGGGTCAGGCAAAGGGCCGCCACGGTTTCGACCAACGCCCGCGACGGCGTCGAGAAATGGCTGAGGAGCATGGCGGGCTGCACCGTCATCCAAGGCCATGCGCAGTTCGAGGGGCCGCATATCGTTCGGGTCGGCGACGAACTGCTGACGGCGCCGCGTATCTTCATCGATGTCGGTGGCCGGCCGGTGGTGCCGCCGATGCCGGGCATCGACACGATTCCCTTATCTGACCAACAAATCCATTCTGGAACTCGAACGCGTGCCCGAGCATCTGGTCGTCGTCGGCGGCAGCTATATCGGGCTCGAATTCGCGCAGATGTATCGGCGGTTCGGTGCGAAGGTCACGGTCGTCGAGATGAATGCGAGGCTGATCTCGCGCGAGGACGCCGATGTGTCGGAGAGCATCCGCGGCATACTTCGAAGCGGAAGGCATCGAGGTCCGCACCTCCGCCGAATGCATCAGCTTTACGGCAACCGATTCCGGCATCGCGTGTCAACGTCGATTGCGTAGACGGGCGCTCCGCAGGTGTTGGCGTCGGACGTGCTGCTCGCGGTCGGCCGCCGCCCCAATACCGACGATTTGGGACTCGACCGCGCCGGGGTCGCGACCGACGCGCGCGGATATATCGTGGTCGATGACGGCCTGCAGACCAGCGTGCCCGGGATTTGGGCGCTCGGCGATTGCAACGGTCGCGGCGCCTTCACGCATACCGCTTATAATGATTTCGAGATCGTCGCGGCAAACCTGCTCGATGGCGAAAAGCGTCGCGTCGGCGATCGTATCCCCGGCTACGCGCTTTACGTCGACCCGCCGCTGGGTCGCGTCGGCCTGACGGAGACGCAGGCCCGCGCCACCGGCCGATCGCTCCTGACGGCGTCGCTTCCGATGGCGCGGGTCGGACGCGCGATCGAGAAGGCGGAAACGCAAGGCCTGATGAAGATCGTCGCCGACGCCGCCACCAAGCAGATCCTCGGCGCCGCGATCCTCGGGACCGGTGGCGACGAGGCGATCCACGGCATCCTCGACGCGATGAATGCGGCAACCCCGTATGATCGGCTGCAATGGTCAGTGCCGATCCATCCGACGGTCTCGGAGTTCATTCCGACCCTGATCGGGGCGTTGAAGCCGGCCACGCCATGACCTTGGTTGGCGGGCGAGGGACACTATCTCCTTCTGAGGCGAGCGTCCTTTTTTCCACCTGCGAACGGCAATGATCGATGACCGGTAAATGGGCGATCATAAGCTTGGCTTGGCTCGCGGTGGTGACGGCCGCAGCCACGAGCGTCGCGATATCCGGACCCGCGGTCGCCTCACCCATATCCAGCAGGGTGGAAGGGGCGCGTGCCGTCTGTGGTCCACGCGGCTGCGCGCCGGCGAACCGCTTTGCCGGGCGCCCCACCGGCTCGACGCGTCCGCATTACTTTGGCGGCCATACGCGGCCGCACTACTTCGGTGGCTATGCCCGGTCGCGACAGTCCCGGTTCGGCTATACCCGCCCGCATTATTTCGGCGAGAACACGCGGGGCTTGCGCACCTGGTGAATGGGGGCGGGCGCGGGGGTGGCAGGCTTATTGGGGATCGACGGCGATGACCACCACGCCGTCCACCTGGATGAGAAAGGCCATGGTCGGTTCGTCGGATGCCGGCGCCAGTCCGACGGCGCGCTGGAACGCGGCGATTTCGTCTTGCACCGCCAGCCGGGGCGTCAGCGTTGCTCCCTCGGCGCAGATCGCAACTCCCTCGGACGTGAGCGCGCCCAGATCCGACCTGAAGTCGGCATCGACGCAAATTTCGCGGGCTTCTGCGAGCCCCGTTGCTTCGAACACCAGCGTCGGCCTGCCATCAATCTCGAGGGTAAAAATCCGAGGTGGCTCGGGCGGGTCAGGTCGTGGGAAGGGTTCAGGGGCGGACACCAAATAGCTCCCTCAAGCAAAAGCAACGCCAGCCAATGATCAGGGTTTCCCCCGGCTGGGAATTGTCAAATCGGCTAACCGGCAGCCGTGATGTTGCCATGGCGATGCCCGCTTACATGCGGCGGCGCGATGGCCGAAAGCTCATACAAAACAGATACAAACGCGGGCAATTTCGGCTGGTTTGGCATAAACGTATTTTATCGCGTGAAGACTACAGGATAGGCGATTGGAATCGCAAGACTACCGTTTTGCCGCAGCTGCCTTGCGGAACCTGAACGGCGGCGCTGGATGGTGCCGCTGTCGGCGGATCAGAAAATACCGTTCGTTCGGCTGAGGTAGGCCGTTGGCCTACTGCTGGCGCGATTGCTGTCGTTCCATGGATGGGTTCGCGCCGCAAGGTTCGATACTGGCAAGCGCGCGCGAAATGGTCGATGGCGACTGCTGCACGACCCACGATCGGCGCCCCTGTTCATCATCGAGGGCGATGCTCTCGAAAGGGGAGGCCGGCACTCATCCCGCGCCTTTTTTGGGAGAGGATCACCTCCCGCAAAGAAGAATGCCGCGTTGAAAAATAGCCCCGCGCTTTCGTCGGCTTGAGGCCTCGCGGGATTCTCGCCTCAGTTCAGGCATATCGTGCGGCGCAGCGCATCACCATTTTGCGCTTTGATTTTTCCCGCCCTCGTCCATAGAGCTTCACGTTATCGTTAAATGCGAACCAAAATGAAGAATCCCGAAGTACCGACAAAAACTCAGCGAAAATATTACGCGGCGCTTGCCAGTGCTCAGTGTCTTGCGGCGGTCATAATCATGGTGCGTCATTACGCATTCTTCCTGCCGCCGGAATTTTCCACACTGTCCGACGGTCTAGGCCGCCTGAATTGTGTGGAGTTCTTCTTTGCGGCATCCGGCTTTGTCCTCGTCACCAGATATCGATTTGAGAAGCCTTCTTTCCCGGGGTTCATTTTCAAGCGCCTTTCGGCGTTCTACCCACTGCATGTCATCACCGCGATGTTCTATGCTGCGATGGTGCTGGCGGCGCGCTTCGGATTTCTGCACGGTCTCAATGACCGGAACCAGCTTTCAGATCTTCCCTACATCCTTACCCTCACACACGCGTGGGGATTTCTAGACCACATCTCGTTCAACTATCCGTCTTGGTATTTGAGTGCTCAATTCGGAGCCTATTTGATATTTCTGCCGGCTCTGTTTCTGCTGCAGCGGGACAAGCAGTGGATATTGATGGCGACGGCAATTGGAATGATTGTCGCGTTGGTCGCCGTGAGCGAGTTGCCGGGCCAGCCGGAGTGGACGGATTGGAGCTATCATTTTGGCGTTGTGAGAGCCGTTCCGACCTTCCTGCTTGGGATGTTGATTGGATGGAACATCCTGACGATCAAGGGCCTGGTTCGATCGACTGTTCCCATCGCGATCATATTTCTCCTGACAATGGCGGGAATGATATTTGATGTTCTGCCGACCGTGAGCTTTTGCTTACTTCAGGTATTGCTCGTTCTGGTCCTGGTCGCGCCGGAAGCAAACGAACTCCCAATCCCCGTTTTAAGCTCGCCGAGGCTGCGTCCTGTACATGATCTGAGCTTTCCGCTGTTTCTTTTGCATGTCCCGGTCGCAACCGTCTTGCTGAGCTTCCTGTTCAAGAATCAGTTGCACGGCTGGCGGACATTTTTTTTCATATCCGTGACCATGGCGATTTCGATCCTTGCGGCTGCCGCGTATCGCGCGGGCATGACGGCATTCCTCAGCAAGATCCGCACGCGCCTGCGTGACGTCCGAACAGATGTCCAGGTGACTTCCGCTGAAGGCCAGGGACCGAAATAGTCTCAAGATCCATCGTCCATTCCGGGCGCGCACGCGGGGGATAGTCGACGGCGTCGCGGCGATCGGGCACAAGGCACGGCGCGGGCGCCCTTTGGTGAAACGAGACATGACGAACGAAAATTATACATTTGGTAACGATGCGATCACGGCCACCGTCAAGGCCGACGGTGCCGAGCTTTGCTCGCTGAAAAACGCCGAAGGGCGCGAACTGCTGTGGCAGGCGGGCCCGCAATGGCCGCGGCATGCGCCGACCTTGTTCCCGATCGTCGGCCGTCTCAAGAGCGATGAGTTGCGCCACCGCGGGAAAGTCTACCCGATGACGCAGCACGGGTTTGCGCGCGATCAGCGGTTCGAGTGGGCGGACCGCAACCCGGCATCCTGCACGCTGGTCCTGTCCGACAATGCGCAGACCCGCGCCCGCTACCCCTTTGGGTTCCGGCTGGCGATAATCTTTTCGATCACCGGGTCCGGCCTGGACGTGACCCTTGAAGTCACGAACACCGGCGACGAAATGCTGCCGGCGTCACTCGGCGCTCATCCGGCATTTAATTGGCCGTTGCTTCCTGGGCTTAGCAAGGAAGCTTACGAGCTCACCTTCTTTCGCGACGAGC
This sequence comes from uncultured Alphaproteobacteria bacterium, assembly GCA_963843235.1. GTDB lineage: Bacteria > Pseudomonadota > Alphaproteobacteria > Rhizobiales > Xanthobacteraceae > Bradyrhizobium. The sequence goes on along the minus strand of CAWJJV010000030.1, from coordinate 440,003 downwards.
CTGCGCCGATCCGGCGCCTGCGCGACGGGCTGTTGCGCGCGGCGCCGGAACCGACGCCGATCGTGGGCAACAAGCTCGCACTTTCGGAGCGGTTGTTTGACGATGACGCGGTCATTCTGGACCGGATCGCCAGTACGTCGGTCCGCTACGCGGCCGATCGCGGTCCGTCGATCGAGGTGTCCTGGGAAGGATTTCGCGAACTCGGCGTTTGGTCAAAGGTCGGCGGCGCGCCGTTCCTCTGTATCGAGCCCTGGCACGGGTTTGCCAGCCCGTCTGATTTTGACGGCGAGTTCGCCGACAAGCCCGGCGTGATGCATATCGCCGAGGGCCAGAGGCGGGCTTTGAAATATCGCATCGCCGTCGGATGAGCGGCCGTGAGGGCGGGGATTGATTAAATCTGGATCAATCCTCGCTGCCCCCGCTGAGGGGGAAGTACGGAAATATCCAGACGTCAAACAGTCAATGGAGCCGCTCGAAGAAAAAGATACCGTTGCAGGAACGTGGTTAAAGGTCGCTCGATCACGCGATACGCGATGACGGCAGCTATGGCACAGATAATTGGCGAGACGATACAAAACGAAATCACTGCGCCATTGCCAGCGATGAATATTTTCCGCCAGATCTGAGCCAGAGCCGACAAGACGAGGGGGTGCACCAAGTACAGAGAATATGAGGCGTCACCCAGTAGCTTCAGGGGCTCTATCTTGGACATCCCTTTTGAGGTCTCAAACATGACGAGGCCCCAAAGGATTATCCCCATCGGAAGTCCTAACAACACAAACCGCGACAGGCGGGTGACATTCTCCCAGTGAAAAGCCGATAGAAGCAGTAGGGCCAATCCAACCCCCGCTATACTCAGCGCAGCCTTCGCAGGGATATTGAACAGGGATGCCCCAGCGGCGACCAATACCCCAATCAAGAATTCCAAAATTATCGGGGACAGCCAGAATTGTAACATGGGGCTATGCACCGACACGAAGGCCGGAACTGCCGCCAGAAATAAAAGCGCTGCTGAAATGCTTACCAACCGCATCGGCGCCGGCAGGAAGAGTATCAGCCCAAAGATGACATAGAAAAACATCTCATAGTTCAGGGTCCAGCCCGGGACAAGTAGCGGCACCATTTTTCCGTCTGCTGGGGACGGATATGGAATGAACAGATACGAAGCGATTGTGTGAGACAGGTCGAACTTGGCGGTCTGGAGAAGACCGGGGGCCAGCAAAGCAACTCCCAAAATTACCGTCATGAAGAGCCAATAAATGGGAACGATGCGCAGAATTCGCCTTTTCCAAAAGACTACCGGTTGAACGTTCTTGCCCGCTGTAGTGGACCACATGATGTATCCACTTATGACAAAAAACAAATCAACGCCTGCCGACAGAATCTCAGGCCAAGGACCATCATAGCCCATCCGAGTAATCTGCAGATTGACATGATAAAATACTACAGACATGGCGGCCACAGCACGCAGATATTGGATTGAAATAATAGTCATCGAAGCGTTCGAGATCCCGGTACGTTAAAGTTGCTGACCATCGCATGACTGCGCGATGGCAGTGGTTAACAAAATTGCACATAGCTGTGAAAAGGTATTTTGCGGGCAATGTTTGCAGTTTACGCACCGGCGCCACAGCAGAGACACAATTGGCCGAACTCATTGAATTGTTCAAAGCCTTCGTAGAACGCGAACTTGAAAAGACGGCAGGCGACGATCGCATTTTCGTCGCCTGATCACGTCCTAGGCGGTTCGCGACAACAGTTGCAGGTGACTTGAAAGCGCTGGCCCTGCATACGTCGAGCACCCATAGTCGTTCGCGTGCAGACCTTCAGTCGTGCACGCCGTCCCGGCACACGCCTCCTGCTTATGAACGCCGCTGTCCCTTGCGCTTTTGAGGATGTCAGTCAGATCGAGCAGGTAGCGCGGCGAGTTGGTGAGGCTCAAATTCAGCCCATGGAAGCGGGCAGGCGGCAACGTTAGCAACGCCGTCGACCATGCGAAGGCCGAAGTCCGGAAAACTCCCGGCGTCCATCGCAGGCTGCGTGTTAGCGACGTCGTCTCGTTCTCGCGAGCCTCGAAAGGCAGCCGGCAGGTCCGCGAGAAGCAAACTGTTACCCGGTACCGATCCGGGCCTTTAGCCCGCTGATCAGCAAGTCGAGTCCCTCTTCGAAGCGATCGTCGAGATCGTTGTCGAACATACGGTGCAATGCCGCGTGGATGCTTGGGTACTTCATTGCGGCAAGATTCGCGAACTTCGCTTGCCGGTTCGCGAGATCGAGCGGGCCACCTGTTCGCGGATCCAGTCCCTGTTCCTCCATCGTGAAACCCAGCACGTAATAGACGAGGCTGAAGGCTCCGTCGGATGAAAGCTTTGGCGAAGCGCCAGCTTCCTGCATCAGCGCCATCATGGCTTCGACGACTCGAAGCACGTTGTCGGTAGGGACGTACGTGCCGGCGAAGACGAGAGCGCCGTCCCGGTGGGCGAGAAAAGCCCGTCGGATGGCACGGATAACAGCCTTCAGCCGCTCGTCCCAGGCTTTACCCTTGAGATTCCGCGGCAGCGACACGGCGCCAAAAATGGCATCCGCCATGCCGTCCAGCAATGCCTGCTTGTTGGGGAAATGCCAATAAAGCGAAGGCGCCTGAATCTTCAAGGCGGTGGCGAGCCGCCGCATCGTGAGGCCCTCCAGCCCAACCTCATCGAGCAAGGTCAGCGCCGCCCGTACGATCAACTCTTGTTTAACGCCCGCACCAGCTGCCATTTTCGGCTTGATCTCACTAACATCGTTAGACTAAGTCTTACACCGTAAGATACGTGGAGAGATGATCGTGAGCAATTGGATGCGACCGATTTTCCCCGTTTTGGAGACGAGCATGACCACTACAGTCACCGACAACGCGCCTGCCGAACGCGCGGTTTCCGCATGGATGACCTTTCTTCTTGCGGCAGCCTGCGGATTGGTGGCGACCAATCTCTACACCGCCCAACCGCTCGCCGGACCGATCAGCGCAGCGCTGGGTCTCTCTCCGCAGGCAACGGGATTGATCGTCACGCTGATGCAGATCGGATATGGCGCCGGCTTACTGTTGATCGTGCCGCTTAGTGACCTTATCGAAAATCGCCGCCTCACCCTCATCATGATCGCGGTCTCTGCGCTCGCGCTACTTGGCGCAGCATTGTCGCCCGACGCATTGCTCTTCTTTGCCGCGGCACTCTTTATCGGCTTCGGTACGGTCGCTGTGCAGGTGCTCATTCCCTATGCTGCGCACATAGCTCCCGAAGCCGAGCGCGGTCGGGTGGTCGGCAACGTTATGAGCGGGCTGCTGCTCGGCATCATGGCGGCGCGTCCGATCTCCAGCTTCATCGCTGAACTGTTCTCCTGGCAAGCTGTGTTCTTCGTATCTGCCGGTACGATGGCTGTGCTGGCACTGGTCCTCGGCGTGGCGCTGCCGAGACGCGTTCCCACCTCGAAGCTCGGTTATGGTGGATTGCTCGCCTCACTGGGCAATCTAGCAACAACAACGCCGGTCCTGCAAAGGCGTGCTCTCTATCACGCCTTGCTGGGCGCGGCATTCAGCCTGTTCTGGACCACAGTGCCGCTGCTGTTGGCAGGGCCACTGTTTCATCTTTCGCAGGGCGGCATCGGCCTGTTCGCGCTGGCTGGCGTTTCCGGGGCCGCCGCTGCTCCGCTTGCCGGCCGCTTCGCCGATCGGGGATGGGGCCGGCGTGCCACGGCTTGCGCCATGCTGGCGGTTGCCGGGGCCTTCCTGATGACACTGATCGTCCCTGAAGGCTCAATGCTTGCCCTGCTTTTGCTGGTCGTGGCCGCGATCCTGCTGGATTCGGGTGTGTCCGCCAACGCATCTGTCGGACAACGCATGATCTTCTCGCTTGGGGCGGAGTTTCGCGGTCGTCTCAATGGACTTTACACCGCGAGCTTCTTCGCCGGCAGCGCGACCGGCTCGGCTGTGGGCGGTTGGGCCTATGCAGACGGAGGATGGACGCTGACCGCGTGGATCGGCTTTGCCCTCCCGATTGCAGCCCTTCTGTGCTTCATGACGGAGTAAGGGGGCGTCATCGTGTGAAGTGCTTCCCGTGGTGTTGCGCCATCAATAGGAACACGATCGCTGGACGAGGCGCATCGGTGTCGTCGGTTTACGCCAACTGGGTCGGGTCGATATAGCCCGGTACCTCATTGGACAGCGATCGTTTCAACGCCCGTGTGCCAACGTCGGCCATGATCTCGCTCTTCCCAGCTTCAAGCGCATCGAAGGTGTCGCGCACAACGTCTTCCGGACGAGCCTTGGGCTCGGTGACCCCCTTCGAAAGGTCAGTGTCGACGAAGCCGACGTGCAGACCCAAAACCTGGATGTTCTGTTCTTTCAAATATACGCGCACGTGATTCGTATAGCTCCAGGCCGCCGCCTTTGTATCCGAATAGGGCGTTAAAATTGGCTTCGGCAGCCATGATACGTCGGAAAGCACATTGATGATGCCCGCCGGGCCATTGCGCGTCAGAGCAGGGGAGAAAGCCTGCGTCACCCGAACGACTCCATAATAGTTCGTTTCAAGTAACCGGCGCGACAATGATTCCATGTCGGCGCTGAGTGGGCTATCGATTATCGCGGCAATGCCAGCGTTGTTGATGAGTAAAGTGACGTCCTGACAGTTCGCCGCGGCGGCCACGACCGAAGCTTGGTCGGTGACATCGATCTGGATTGGCACCAGCCCTGGCTCCTTGAAACCTTGCGTGCTCCGCATGCCGGCATAGACCTTGGCCGCACCTCGAGACAGTGCCGCCCTGGCAAAGGCGAGGCCTAGCCCGCGGTTTGCTCCTGTAACAAAAACAACCGATCCTTTGAGGTTCATCAAATCCTCCCGTTCAGTCATGATAGCCATCATTCCGTTCATGATATTGCGCCGTATAACATGATGTCCATCATACTAAATATCGATGGATATTTGACGATCGATAGGTGGAACTGTGAAGGCGCTATCTGCTGATGAGACTGCGCGGAAACACCGCCGTTTGCCGTCCAAATGTGCTCAATCCCGAGATTTCGTCGACCGAAATCACTACTTTCCCGTGGTGGTACTGCACCACCGATAGGAACACGGTTGCCGAACACAGCGCGTTGTCATTGGCTGCAATAGGTGTTTCATTGTGCTGTTCTAGGATCGTCAAAATGCGATGGGGAAGCTGATGCCAGCGTTCCAATCTTGGCTCACCGGACGGGAATGGTGACTGCCGATGATTAAGAACGGGCTCTATTCTTTGAATGCTGCTCCCCGCGATGGTGTAGGCGATGAAGTTGGTGCCGTCCTGATATTGCAAGACGGCAAGGTGCTCGGCGGCGATGCCTACGTCTATTACACGGGAAACTACGAGTGCTCCGCCGGAAGGTGGCAGGGCAAAATGACCAGCCAAGAACATACCCCGACCACGCGACCGATCGGAGCCAAAGTTCAACACATCGGATTTCTTGGCACCTACGATGATGCCGGCGCCAAGGCCGATGCGGTGGCCGTCGTTGGCGAGCAAAGCATTCGATACGACGCAATATTGCGCCTTCTGGCAGCGGGCTAAAATTCAATAGTTCTCGAAGACTTCAAGGCCGACTCGTCTGAAATGAAAGACAGCCCGCCCCACAGTCAGTGTGTGTCGGCCTCAATCACGCATGCGGCAAGCGTTGGCTCGTGCAGCCTGACTTCGTTGCCGCCGAGTTGCAACGCGATAGCCGCACGCGCGCAGGCGGGCCTTTCGGATATAGCTCTATGATGAAGTTTCAGATAGCGCGCGACAGCTTGCCGGTAAGGCTCAAGCAATCGTCCTCAAGCGTGCCAATTTGACGATCATCCGATTCCAGGCCCAAGTCGAGTTCAACTGGAATGTCCTGGATGAGGGCATCCGATGAATCCTTGAACCGTGCCCACTCGTCGCGAGGTGATCGGCGACAAGCGCGTTGACCGGCCGCCCATTAGGAGGTTCAACAGCGTCGCCAACCGCGCGCCGGCGCGCCGGGCCTTCGTTGCCCGTTCCAATAACCGAAATCACGCTGGACGTGGTTAAATCGGGCAGTTAGAAAACCGGATCAAATGGCTGAGAAAACAAATATAATCAGTGATCCCGGTGACTGGCGCTTCTGCGTCGCCCCGATGATGGACTGGTCCGATAGCCGTTGCCGCGTGTTCCATCGGCTGATGACGCGGCGGGCGCGGCTTTACACGGAGATGCTGACGACCGGCGCCGTCATTCATGGCGACCGCCAGCGGCTGCTTGGATTCGACGCCAGCGAACATCCGGTCGCGCTTCAGCTCGGCGGTTCCGATCCGCGCGATCTCGCCAGTGCGGCCAAGATCGGCGAGGATTTCGGCTACGACGAAGTCAACCTCAATGTCGGTTGTCCGTCGGACCGGGTCCAGGATGGCCGCTTCGGCGCCTGCCTGATGGCGGAGCCGGGTCTGGTCGCCGAGGGCGTCGCTGCCATGAAGCGCGCGGTGCGTGTTCCGGTCACGGTCAAGTGCCGGATCGGCATCGACGACCAGGATCCGGAAACGGCGCTGGATACGCTGGCGCGCGATGTCGTTGCCGCCGGTGCGGATGCGCTGATCGTCCATGCCCGCAAGGCCTGGCTTAACGGACTATCGCCGAAAGAAAACCGTGACATCCCGCCGCTGGATTACGACCGGGTCTACCGGTTGAAGGCTGCGCTGCCCGGCGTGCCCATCATCATCAATGGCGGCATCGCAGGCCTCAGTGAGGCGAGGGGGCATCTCGACCATGTCGACGGCGTGATGCTCGGGCGCGCTGCCTATCATGACCCGTGGCGCTTGCTGGCGGTCGATCCCGAGCTGTTCGGCGAGGCGGCCCCGTATGCCGCGATGAAGGACGTGTTCGAGGCGATGGTGCCCTATATCGAACGCGAACTGGCGCGAGGCGTCCGCCTGCATTCGATCACGCGGCATTTCGTCGGCGCGTTCCATGGCGTTCCCGGCGCGCGGGCGTTCCGCCGCCATCTCGCCGAGAACGGCGTCAGGCCCGGTGCCGGCGTCGATGTCTTGCGTGAGGCGATCGCGCGGGTCGAGGATCGTGTTGCGGCTCCGATCGCCGCGTGATTGCGCCTCGCGCGGACGCTAACGCATTCGGCGTTAGCCGAGTCCCTCGAGCACCTCGGCCAATCGCGCCGGAGCGTCGATCATCACGTCGTGACCGGCCTCAATTTTGAAAGTCTGCCATCCCTTGTTGCGCACTTCCGAAAGTGCGGCGTCGAAGGCAGGGCTCTCATAGTTTGCCGCGCGGATATAAGCCTTCCGGGCGATGCGGTCGCGTGCGCCGGTCAGGGTAATCTTCTGCTGAAGGGACTTGAGCGGATGCGGCGTGCACTGCGCGTCGACCCAGGCGCGATCGTTCTCATTGACGTTGAAAAATGCGGCGGGCACCGGCGGGATCGACGTTGCGCCCTCACTCGTTGCCTTGATTATCGAGTCCCGGACCCGCGGCGAGCCTTGTTCGCTGACGTCCTGCCCATTGGCTGGAACAAACGCGTCCAGCATCACCAAAGAGGCGATCGACCTTTCCATCTGTTCCGCGACGCCGGATATCACCATTCCACCGTAGGAATGGCCGACCAGCACGACGTCGCGCAGTTCCTGCCATTTCATGACGTTGACGATGTCAAGCACGTGCGTTTCCAGATCGATTTCCGGGCTCAGCAAATGCGATCGTTCGCCGAGGCCGGTCAGCGTTGGCGCGACCACAGTGTGTTGTTTGGCCGACAACAGCTTCGACACGCGATTCCAGCACCAGCCGCCATGCCAGCCGCCGTGTACGAGAACAAATGTTGTCATATATTTCCTCTGCGGGATCGCTATCCGCTTGCGCGAAAATCAATCATCAGGCGACTAATCTTGGTCGAATGACGGCGCCCGTTACACGATCCGGTGAGATGATTGAGCGGGTTGCAGATGGCGCCTGCGGCGCCGATCGCCGCGCGATTGCAAGATCTGATCGCAAGCGCTCAGGGATAGCCGTGCAGCATCAGCCGGTCGGCGCGCACTTCCCAGCTTTCCAGCCGATCCAGAAAACTCATGCCGAGCAGATTGGTTTTCATTTGTCCGCGAGGCACCACCAGCGCCGGCACGGAACGCTCGACCAGCTTGCCGATCGCGAGACGGTCGAGCGTCAGCCGTGCCGCCCTGGTGTGGCCGCCGGCGGTTTCGACGTCGACGTCGTAGTCAAGCACCTCCAGCGGCAGTCCCGCCGCCTTGGCGGTCTCATAGGTCAGCACCACCGAGGTCGCGCCGGTATCGATCACCATCTGGGTGCTGACGCCGTTGATTTTGGCTTGCAGCGCGAACTCGCCGGTCTGTCCGCGGGCGATCTGCACGGAACGTGCCGGCGGCACGGCGCGCCGGTGCAACAAGCCTGAGACGGTGTTGCCGGCGCGGGCGATCCGGGCCGGATCGCCATAGGCGACCACGGCGCCGGCGGTCGCGGCCAGCATGATGAGGACGAGCAGGATACGGCTCACGGCGGGGCTCCCGCGCCAAGGGTACCGCTTCGAAGCATACCGTTTCCAAGTATACGATTTGTCAATCCGGCTTCGGCGCTGCCGCGGCCTCGGGCTGGACCAGCCCCGCGTCGGTCATGCGCGCCGGCAACAACGCCATCACCGCCCGCCGTTCGGTGCCGTCCATCCGGTGCCAGCGCGCGATCTCCGGCAGCGTGCGTCCGCAGCCGAAGCAGAGACTGGTCCTGGGATCGATCATGCAGACTGCGATGCACGGCGTTTCTTTGCTCATGGCGTAATAGTGAAACGTATTTAGCGGCTTACGCAAGCACCGGGATCACAATCCGGTACCGGCGCTCATGATCGGCTTGTGGCGTGCCCGGCGCTTGTCGTCGGTGGCGACGGTGACGATCGGTTCGGGTTGCAGCGGCGGCGACTCCTCGGCCATCGGCGCCAGCGCGGACATCACGCGCTCCGGCGGGAAGGTCACGATGACCTCGGTGCCGATGCGAAGCTTCGATTTCAGCGTGAACGTGCCGCCATGCATATCGATCAGGCTCTTGGCGATCGGCAGTCCGAGGCCCGCGCCTTGCTCGGCGGATTTGATCGAGTTGGAACCCTGGCCGAACGAGGCGAGCACGATCGGGATTTCATCCTCGGCGATGCCGGAGCCGGTGTCCTTGACGCTCAGATATTGTCCGCCCGACGCGGTCCATCCCACCTTCAGCCAGATCTCACCGCCCTGGGGCGTGAACTTGATCGAGTTCGACAACAGGTTGAGCACGATCTGGCGCGTCGCGCGCTCGTCGCCCCAGATCCGCGGCATGCCGTGCTCGAACACCTCGTAGATGGTGATGCCGCGGCTCGACGCGCGCAGCTTCAACAGATGATGGCAATCGGCGACGACGTGGACCAGCGACACCGCCTCTTCATTGAGCTCGTAGCGTCCGGCCTCGATCCGCGACAAATCGAGAATCTCGTTGATGAGGTTGAGCAGGTGGACGCCCGAATTGTGGATGTCGGCCGAATATTCCTTGTAAACCGGCACCGCATGGCCACCGAAGATTTCGCTCTTCATCACCTCGGAAAATCCGAGGATGGCGTTGAGCGGCGTCCGCAGCTCGTGGCTCATCTGCGCCAGGAACCGCGACTTGGCGACGTTGGCGGATTCGGCACGATGCCGGGCTTCGTCCGATATCGCTTTGGCCTGCTCGAGTTCGCCGATCAGCGCGTCTTTTTCCGCGCGCGCCTCCAGCGTCGCCAGCGTGGTCGAATGCAGGCGACGCGCCAGCAGCGCGAAATAGCCTTCGGCGGCGAGCGCGAGCAGCCCCAGCACGTAATTATCGAAGGTGCCGGTGAGCGCAAAGTTCAGCGCGATCACCCCCGTAACCGGGGCGGTCGCCGCCAGCGCCGCGATCGGCAGGTTTGCCGCGAGCATGCTCGATACCGCGATCACCAGCAGCATCAGGAACATCATCACCGTGTTCGACGTCATATCCGGGCTGGCCGGATGGATCAGGATCGCCGCCCAGCATAGGCCGTACAGCAGGTCGAGCAGGACGAATCGGGTTCGCCATTTCTGGGTTGCGGTGAGCGGGGCGGCCTCCGCGAGGAACCTGCTGCAGTTGCGCATGATGACGGCATGGACGCAGAGCATGCCGCAGGTCCACGCCGCCGCTGAAATCGGGTGCATCCAGAACCCGAACAACAGGCCGGTCGCCACCACCAGCAGCATGATGACGTAGGACGCCGAGATCCGCGTCTGGGCATATTGCCGGAGCAGCTCGCGGTCGAAGGCCGGACGAGTTCCGCTGGTCGAGGTTAACCGGTCGCGGGCCTCGCGCACCCTTTGCGCGGCGGCGCGACGGTTGCTGACCGGCGCTGCAGTCGGGACCTCGGCCGGAAGCTGGACAATTTCGGGCCTATCGGCGGGTTTACTCATCAAACAACACAAATCCTGCTCGCGGATGGCGCGAGCTTTCTGCATTGTCTATCTCTGGCGCGAAATTATTAAGACGGGCCTTAAAGAGCGAGAGAATTGCGTTAACGGGAAGTTAAATAGTCTTTTTTCCTACCCCGAAGACTCCCGCTCTCAAAGACACCCGTCAGGGATCAGCGTTCCAGCCGTGCCAGCAGGCTCGAGGTGTCCCAGCGCCTGCCGCCCATTTTCTCGACTTCCGAATAGAACGCATCGACCAGGGCGGTCACGGGAAGGCTCGCGCCGTTGCGCCGGGCTTCGGCCAGGCAGATCGAGAGATCCTTGCGCATCCACTCGACGGCGAAACCAAAATCGAACTTGCCCTCGTTCATGGTCTTGTAGCGATTTTCCATCTGCCAGGACTGGGCGGCGCCCTTGGAGATGGTGTCGATCACCGCTGCGACGTCGAGCCCGGCTTTCTTGGCGAAATGGATGCCTTCGGAAAGGCCCTCGACCAGCCCGGCGATGCAGATCTGGTTGACCATCTTGGTCAGTTGGCCGGAGCCCGCGGGCCCGAGCAATTTGCACATCCGGGCATAGGCCGCGATCACCGGCTCAGCTCCGGCGTAGGCGTCCGCGCTGCCGCCGCACATCACCGTCAGGACGCCGTTCTCGGCGCCGGCCTGTCCGCCGGACACCGGCGCGTCGATGAACTTGAAGCCGCGTTTGGTCGCCTCGGCGTCGAGTTCGCGGGCGACTTCGGCGGAAGCGGTGGTGTGGTCGACGAACGTCGCCCCTTTTTTGATGCCGGCGAACGCGCCGTCGGCGCCCAGCGTGACCGCGCGCAAATCATGGTCGTTGCCGACGCAGGCCATCACAAAATCCTGACCTTCGGCGGCGGCCTTTGGCGTCGGCGCGGTGCGTCCGCCGAACTTGTCGGCCCACTGCTTGGCCTTGGCCGGCGTGCGGTTGAATACCGTGACCTCGTGGCCACCTTTTTTCACCAAATGTCCTGCCATCGGGAAGCCCATAACGCCGAGACCGAGAAAAGCGACTTTAGCCATGTTTACAACCCTTGTTTGCAACCCATTTGGGTTTTGCCGGCCTCGTTGGTTGGGCCGGGCGGTATGCTGGAGAACGGGCGATGGGCTGGCTCGAGGTTCGAACAGGCCCGTCATGCAGATGTGGAACTTGCTACAATAGACCCCGCGGCATGGAGGGCAACGCCTCCATTTGGCGGGCGGGCAAGCTTTAGTGCTAGAATGCCCGCAAGACAATCAAAGCCAGAACAGCGGGAGTGACACATGAGCGTGGGCTTGCTCGATCATTTCAATATCCGGACCCGGAAGCTCGCTGAAACCGTACGGTTCTACGAGGAGGTTCTCGACCTCAAAAAGGGCGACCGGCCCAACTTCGCGTTTCCCGGGGCCTGGATGTACAGCGAAGGCAAGCCGGTGGTTCATCTGGTCGATATTTCGCAGACCAGCGAGCAACAGAAACCCGACTCCGGCGTTGTCCATCACGTCGCCTTCGCAAGCCGCGGCTTCGCCGGCATGAAGGCGCAGCTCACCTCCAAGGGCTTGCCGTTCGATGTCCGCGAGGTTCCGGGCGTCGATGTCTGGCAGATCTTCGTCACCGATCCCAATGGTGTGATGATCGAGCTCAACTACGAAACGGCCAAGGAACACGCTTAAAAGGCGGGCACGCTTGAAGAAGCGGGCCCGAGGGCAGGGCGCCACCCTCTGCCGCGCGGGCCTGATGCGGCATCGGGCGGGTATCCTTTTCCGCCGGATCGCATTATGTGTCGCGTCCCGGCGTGAGTTCCAGGAGATACGCTTTGAGCGTGACGCAGCAGCAGGTTCTTGATGGTCTGGCCAAGGTGATGTCGCCCCGCGGCGTCGCCTTGAGTAACGCCGGCGTGTTGTCGGCGATTTCGGTCAGCGACGGCAAGGTGCTTTTCTCGATCAACGTCGATGCCGCCGAGGCGCGGGCATGGGAGACGACGCGGGCCGAGGCCGAAGCGGCGGTGCGTGCCATTCCCGGCGTTACCATGGCCATGATCGCGCTCACGGCGGAACGCAAGGCCGGCTCGGCAGCGCCGCCGCCACCGCCGCGTCACGCGCACAGCCATGGCGTGCCGCCTGTCGCCGCGCACCGGCCGCCGCAGAGCCCGGCGTCGCCGATGTCGAAACAGGCGGAAATCCCCGGCATTTCCGCCGTCATCGCGGTGGCTTCCGGCAAGGGTGGCGTCGGAAAATCGACCACGGCGCTCAACCTGGCGCTCGGCCTGCGCGATCTTGGTTTGCGGGTCGGCCTGCTCGATGCCGACATTTACGGACCCTCGGTGCCGCGGCTGACCGGCATTCGCGAGAAGCCGCAGTTGAACGACGACAAGAAAATGATTCCGATCATGCGCTTCGGCCTGGCGATCATGTCGATCGGTTTTCTGGTCGAGGAAGATACCGCGATGATCTGGCGCGGGCCGATGGTGATGTCGGCCATCACCCAGATGCTGCGGGACGTGGCGTGGGGCACCCTCGACGTTCTCGTGGTCGATATGCCCCCCGGCACCGGCGACGCCCAACTGACGCTGGCGCAGAATGTGCCGCTCAAAGGCGCGGTGATTATTTCCACGCCGCAGGATCTTTCCCTGATCGATGCCCGGCGCGGGCTGGCGATGTTCAAGAAGGTCAATGTGCCGGTTTTGGGGATCGTCGAGAATATGAGCTATTTCCAATGTCCGCATTGCGGCACGCGATCGGATATCTTCGGTCATGGCGGCGCGCGGCATGAGGCCGAGCGGCTCGGCGTGCCGTTCCTTGGCGAGATTCCCCTGCACATGTCGATTCGCGCCACCTCGGATGCGGGGACGCCGGTGGTGGCAAGCGAACCCGATGGTCCGCACGCGGCGATCTATCGGGCGATCGGCGCCAAGGTCCGCGACCAGCTGCAGGGTGTGATTGCCGCGGCCTGATCCTGTTTCCGGAGCGCTCGCCGCCCGCGCGATGCCTGCGACTTTCGTTTAATGCGGATGCTCACGCCATTGTTGCATTTTCGCAGGCAGACTTCCGTGTTAAAGCCAGCGCCGGAACGATCGGCCGATGCAGCAATCGCTTCGCCGAACGAACTACTCCAGAAAATCTGGGAAAAGTCCCACAAGGAGATGCCGGAATGAAGCGTCGTGATTTTTTAAAAGTTTCCGCCACCGGTGCCGCGGCTACCGCGGTTGCCTCGCCCGCGATTGCGCAATCCTCGCCCGAGATCAAATGGCGCATGACGTCGAGCTTTCCCAAGTCGCTCGACACCATTTACGGCGGCGCGGTGGAATTTTCGAAGTATGTCGCCGAAATGACCGACAACAAATTTCAGATCCAGGTGTTTTCCGCCGGCGAAATCGTCCCCGGCCTGCAGGCGCTTGATGCGACCTCCAACGGCACCATCGAGATGAGCCACACCGTTTCTTATTATTACGTCGGCAAGGACCCGACGTTCGCGATCTATGCGTCGGTGCCGTTCGGCCTCAATGCGCGCATGCAGAACTCCTGGTGGTACCAGGGCGGCGGCATGGAGCTCGGAAACGAGTTCTTCAAGAAATACGGCGTGATCGGTTTTCCCTGCGGCAACACCGGCACCCAGATGGGCGGCTGGTTCCGCAAGGAAATCAAGACGGTCGCCGATCTTTCCGGGCTGAAGTTCCGCATCGGGGGAATTGCAGGTCAGGTGCTGCAGAAAGTCGGTGTCGTGCCGCAGCAGCTTGCCGGTGGCGACATCTATCCCGCGCTGGAGAAGGGCACCATCGACGCGGCCGAATGGGTCGGGCCGTATGACGACGAGAAGCTCGGCTTTCAGAAGGTCGCCAAATATTACTATTACCCCGGCTTCTGGGAAGGCGGCCCGACGGTGCATGCTTTCTGCAATCTCGAGAAGTGGAATTCGCTGCCCAAGAACTATCAGGCGATCATCAGCAACGCGACCGCGAACGCCAACACCTGGATGGCGGCGCGCTACGATATGCAGAACCCGACGGCGCTGAAACGCCTGGTCGCGGGCGGCACCCAGCTGCGTCCTTTCACCAACGAAGTGCTGGAAGCCTGCCTGAAGGCGACCAACGAATTGTGGGCCGAAATTTCCGCGAAGAATCCCGATTTCAAGAAATCGATCGACGCGATGCAGGCCTACCGTTCCGACCAGTATCTGTGGTGGCAGGTTGCCGAATACACCTTTGACAGCTTCATGATTCGCTCGCGCACGCGCGGCTGATTCCGCTTCAAATCGACGCAACGAAGCCCGGTCTCCCCTGGAGACCGGGCTTTTTGCGTTGCGGCATGGCAGTTCGCCATGGAAATCCGGAACCGGATGTTCCATGCTCCGCCCAAGCCTCGAAACGAAGGCGTTGACACATTACCCCAGGGAGAACGCAATGAAGCGACGAGACTTTATCAAGGTCACCGGCATGGGTGTCGCGGGCGCCGCGGCCATCGCCGCGCCGGCGATCGCGCAATCGATGCCGGAAATCAAATGGCGCATGACGACGAGCTGGCCGAAATCGCTCGACACCCTGCACGGCGGCGCCGAGCAGATGGCGAAGGCGGTGGCCGACGCCACCGACAACAAGTTCCAGATCCAGACCTTCGCCGCCGGTGAGATCGTTCCGGGCCTGCAGGTGCTCGACGCCGTGCAGAACGGCACCGTCGAACTCGGCCATACCGCGTCATACTATTATTTCGGCAAGGATCCGACCTTCACCTTCGGCTCCTGCATTCCGTTCGGCCCCAACGCGCGCCTGAACCAGGCCTGGTACATGACGGGCGGCGGCAAGGAACTCCTCAACGAGTTCTACAAGAACTACAACGTCACCTCGCTGCTCGCCGGCAACACCACCTGTCAGATGGGGGGCTGGTTTCGCAAGGAGATCAATACCGTCGCCGATCTGCAGGGCCTCAAATTCCGCATCGGCGGTTATGCCGGCCGCATCATGCAGAAGCTCGGCTGCGTGCCGCAGCAGCTTGCCGGCGGCGACATCTATCCCGCGCTGGAGAAGGGCACCATCGACGCGGCGGAGTGGGTCGGTCCCTATGACGACGAGAGGCTCGGCCTCTACAAGGTCGCGCCGCATTATTATTATCCGGGATGGTGGGAAGGCGGCCCGATGCTGCTCGCGATGGTCAATCTCGAGAAGTGGAACGCGCTGCCGAAATCCTACCAGAACATTCTCGAACAGGCCGGTCACTACGCCAACAACTGGATGATGGCGAAATACGACACGGTGAACCCGCTCGCGTTGAAGAAGCTATTGGCCGGTGGCACCAAACTGCACGCCTTCTCGCCGCCGATCATGGAGGCGAGCTTCAAGGCCACCAAGGAATTGAACAGCGAGGTCGCCGCCACCAACCCGAATTTCAAGAAAATCTATGAATCGATCACGGCCTATTCCAACACCGGCTATCAGTGGTTCCAGGTCGCGGAAGTCAGCTACGACAACTTCATGGCGCGTCACGCGCAGGGCTGATCGCGCCGACGCACAATACCCGTTATGAAAAACCCCGGAGCGAAAGCTCCGGGGTTTTTTAGTTCAAATCGCCATTGTTGCGCCGGCGCAGGCGTAATCCGGATGAGCAAGTGATAGCGGCGAAAGAGCTTCAGGTCCTCCCGGCGGGCCATGGTGCGAAAATTCACATCGAATGCGCAATTCCAACGAATTGAAAATGAAAGCCAACTCACCAACATAGCGCGGAGAGAGCCGACTGGCTGAGCCCGCTATGCTTGATCTCTGGATCACGCCGAACGGTCAAATCTTCCTTGAGGAGAACGGGCTGCCTTATCTGGTCGCTCTGGCGAGCGCAGGTGAGCAGTCCTCACCGGAACTTCTGAAGATCGTACTGAACAACCGCACTACCAACGGTGATCGAGAGTGCGAAAACCGCGTTGTTCGGACAGACGGCATCGCGCCATCGAGTTTAGGACGGAGAGGACCCCCGTGATCGCACTGCTCATCCTAAGCCTAATAGTTCAAGTGAAAACACAGATGCACAACGACAGGAGAAAAAGATGACTGATGCACATCCTTTGGAAGGCGCTTTAAGTCTAGCGCAGGCTCCCGAGCGCCGATTGATCGATCGCAGCAAAGTTGCCTACCAGCTGCCCCAGCCGAAGGGTATGCTCGCCGATACGATCGTTGCTTCCCGCACTTGACCTCGACGGCGACGAACGAACTTGGGTCCCACAATCGCAAGACGTGGCGTTCAAGCCACTCCTGCTCAACGTCAGCCACGGTTATTTCATCAACCTGGTACGGGTACGTGGATCAGGTGTCGTGTCTCGTCACCGCCATAGCGGACCGGTTCATGCATTCACGCTCCGCGGCAGGTGGCATTATCTGGAGCACGATTGGATTGCATCCGCTGGTGACTACGCGTTCGAGCCCCCTGGCGAGACCCACACCCTCGTCGTTCCGGACGACGTCGAGGAGATGGTTACGCTATTTCATGTCACGAGTGGCTACACCTATGTCGACCCCTATGGGGTTGCACTCGGTTACGAAGACGCCTTCACCAAGCTTGAACAAGCAAGCCGTCACTATGAGGCGGTCGAACTCGGCCAAGACTATATCAGCAGAATGGTTCGATGACGGCGCGCAAGCATTGATGTCGGAGCGAAAGCTCCGGGCGTTTTTTCGTTCTTATCGCCATTGCTGGGCCGGCACGGGCGTAGCCCGGATGAGCAAAGCGATATCCGGGTCTGTGCCGTGGACCCGCATATCGCTACGCTCATGCGGGCTTCTGCTAACCCCCCGCTATTGTTTCGACGGCGGCCCAAAATCCAGCGGCGGCAATTCGATCTGCGGCACGTCGATCTGGATCTTGTTCAGATCGACATTCAGCGGCTTGTCGAGCAGGCCCGTGACCGTGACCGGAAACGCGATCACGAGGATCACCATAATCACCTGCAATCCAACCCAGGGCAGGGCGCCCCAATAAATGTCGGAGCTCTTGACCTCTTTCGGGGCGACGCCGCGCAGGTAGAACAGGGCAAAGCCGAACGGCGGATGCATGAACGACGTCTGCATGTTCACGCACAGCATGACGCCGAACCAGATCAGCGCGGCATCGGGCCCGACCACCGGCGCCAGGACCTTCTGCGCGATCGGCGCGATCATCGGCAGGATGATGAAGGCGATCTCGAAGAAATCCAGGAAGAACGCCAGGAAGAAGATGAAGAGGTTGATGAAGATCAGGAAGCCCCAGACGCCGCCGGGCAGCGACGTCAGCAGGTGTTCGAGCCAGACGCCGCCCGAGACGCCGAGAAACACCACGGAAAAGCAGGTCGAGCCGATCAGGATGAACACCACCATGGTGGTGATGCGCATGGTGGTCTCGTAACCCTGCTTGATCAGATCCCGCAGTTCCGGAATCCGAACCGCTTCGAGGCAAATCCACACCACGGCCAGATAGGTGATGGCAAAGGCGGTCTTGAAGATCAGCCCCTGGGTCATGAAGATGCCGACCATGGTGCCGATGCCGCCGGCGATCACGCCTGTTATCAGGACCTTGCGGCCGGTGGTGCTGAAATCCTTGCTGTGGATCGCCGCCAGCACGATCGCGCCGACCGCGCCCATGGCGCCGGCTTCGGTCGGTGTCGCGAGCCCCATCATCATGGTGCCGAGCACGACGAAGATCAGTACCGCCGACGGGATGATGCCAAGCAGGCATTTGCGCCACAGCGGCCACCCCGTCAGCGTCAATTCGGTTTTAGGTACCGCCGGCAGGTGATCCGGTTTGATGAGGCCGAGCACGAAGGTGTAACCGGCGAACAGCATGATCTGGAAAATCGACGGCCCCCAGGCGCCGAGATACATGTCGCCGACGGACTTGCCGAGCTGGTCGGCCAGCACGATCAGCACCAGCGACGGCGGCACCAGTTGGGTAATGGTACCCGAAGCCGCCAGCACACCGGTGACGTAACGGATGTTGTAGCCGTAGCGGATCATCACCGGCATCGAGATCAGCGCCATGGCGATGACCTGGGCCGCCACCGTGCCGGTGATGGCGCCGAGGATGAAGCCGACGAGGATGACCGAATAGCCGAGGCCGCCGCGGATCGGTCCGAACAGCTGGCCCATCGAATCCAGCATGTCTTCGGCCAGCCCGCATCGCTCCAGGATCGCACCCATGAAGGTGAAGAAGGGGATCGCGAGCAACAGTTCGTTGGAAAGCACGCTGCCGAACACGCGCCCCGGAATGGCCTGCAGGAAGTTCAGGTCGAAAAAGCCGAGATGGATGGCAAGGAAGCCGAACGAAAGCCCGACCGCGGCGAGCGTGAAGGCCACCGGAAAGCCGATCAGCATGGTCACCACGAGGCCGCCGAACATCAACGGCGGCATCATTTGCAGCGAGATCATTGCGTCGGCCTCTCGTATTTCGCGTCGATCGTCACCTCGCCGCGCAGCGCGGCGATGCGCTTGATCACTTCCGAGACGCCTTGCAACGCCAGCATCACGAAGCCGGCGGGAATGACGAACTTGATCGGCCAGCGGACCAGGCCGCCGGCATTACCCGACATTTCGCCGACGGCGTAGGCCTGATGGAAGAACGGCCACGACAGATAGGCCAGCAGCAGGCAGGCCGGGATCAGGAAGAACAGCGTGCCGATCAGATCGAGCCAAAGCTGGCCGCGCTCGGAGAGGAACAGATACAGGATTTCGACCCGGACATGCTCATTGCGCTTGAAGGTGTAGGACGCGCCGAACATCACCAGGATCGCGAACATGTACCATTGCAGCTCGAGCCAGCCATTCGAGCTGTAGCCGAACGCGTAGCGGATCATGGCGTTGCCGGCGCTGACCAGACAGGCGGCGAGCACCAGGAAGTTGCAGACGTAGCCGATCTTTTCGTTGACCTGGTCGATCGCCGTGCTGACGGCGAGCAATGGGCGCATCGTCTTCTCTCCCGCGCCGGCCATCACCGTCTGCCGACCGCTTCGGCAGCCGTCATCTCACCAGCGCGCCCTGGAGGCACGGAGCCATGGCTCCTCTTCACGAGCGATTGCAACGACAGTCCTCCCCCAATTGCGCTTTTGTTGTCTTGGCTGAGCTCGGGCGCAGCGGCTTGTCGAGCCGGGCGAGCATAAAGCCGGCGCACCATTTCAGCGGCCGGTGACGGCGTCAATTGGAAAATGGCCAAATTGACGCGGTATCAATCGGTTGCGGGATCGGACGGATCAGGCGAGGGGAGGGTCGGGCGAGGGTTAACCGCCGGTGACGCTCATATGCCGGCTGACGCTCGGGCGGTTGTGCCGGCGATCGATGATGAAGTCGTGGCCCTTGGGCTTGAGGCCGATGGCGCGGTCGATCGCAGCACCAAGCAGTTCATCGCTGGGGGAGGCCCGCAGCGGCCTGCGCAGGTCGGAGGCGTCCTCGTGGCCGAGGCAGGTGTGCAGGGTGCCGGTGCAGGTGATCCGCACCCGATTGCAGGCCTCACAGAAATTATGCGTCATCGGCGTGATGAAGCCGAGCTTGCCCCCGGTCTCGCTGACGGACACGTAACGCGCCGGGCCGCCGGTATCGTCGGCAAGGTCGGTCAGGGTATATTGCTGGGAGAGCCGGGCGCGAAGCACCGACAGCGGCACATATTGGTCGATACGCCCTTCGCCGATGTCGCCCATCGGCATCACCTCGATCAGGGTCAGCGCCATGCCCTTGCCGTGCGCCCACTCCATCAGCGAGGGGATTTCTTCCTCGTTCATGTTCTTCAGCGCAACCGCGTTGATCTTCACCGCGAGGCCCGCCGATCGTGCCGCCTCGATGCCGGCCAGAACCTTATCGAGATCGCCCCAGCGGGTGATGGCCCGGAACTTCACGGGATCGAGCGTATCCAGCGAGACGTTGATACGGCGGACGCCGTAGTCGCGTAACTCGCCGGCGAAACGCGCCAGTTGCGAGCCGTTGGTCGTCAGCGTCAGTTCATCGAGCGCGCCGCTGCCGAGGTGGCGCGAGAGCGAACGCACCAACGACATCACGTTACGCCGGACCAGCGGTTCGCCGCCGGTCAACCGCAGCTTGCGGACGCCCTTGGCGATGAAGGCCGAACACAGCCGATCGAGTTCTTCGAGCGTGAGCAGATCGGCCTTGGGCAGGAACGTCATGTCTTCCGACATGCAATAGAAGCAGCGCAGGTCGCAGCGGTCGGTCACCGAGACCCGCAAATAGCTGATCGTCCGGCCAAACGGGTCGGTCATCGGACGCGACAGCGATGCGAGAGGACGCAAGATAGGTGCGTTCATTTAACCGGCCTTGTGGCTGCGAAGGCCGCCACATCGTATGGCGGCGGCTGCACAGCTACAATGTAGGCATCAAACAAGCCGCATACAATCAACACCTTGTAGGGCGTCGTGCGAGCGATCACTAACTCGCGGCTGCCGGAGCCGAAGGCGCCGCAGCCTGGGTCGGCGTCGGGAAGGCCGACTCCGCGGTTGGCGCCGGGGCGGCGGCAGCCGCTGCGCGGCTTCGGCTTCCTGGGCCGCGACTTCCGGGCGGCCCTGGGCGGTGGGCCCGCTGGCTGAAGCTCCGCGACCACCGGATTTGGATCGATATTGGTCGTTGACGGCGTCGTCAGGTCGCCGGGGACATGAACGACCTGCACCGGCACGGTAGCCGGCTGGAACTTGTCCATGGTGTAGGTGACCGAGAACCCTGTCTCCGGCGACGGCAAGGCGACCGAGCAGGGTGTCTTGCAGCCCGGCCCCAGCGAGGTGCGGGCATCAGCGCCTTGCGGCTTCGAATCAAGCTGGACCTGCACAGTCGGCGGGGTCGGCTTGAAGGCGTCCAGAGAGAACGAGGAGCAGCCGGCCAGGCTGATGCCTGCCGCGGCAATAACGATCACACGATACATGGTTCATCCACTTTGGTGCGGCAAACTGCCACAATCCCCCGCCGGGACCATAAGAGCGTCGGGACGACCACGCAACCACGCCAGCTTCAATCGTTACGAATTGGTTAATCTCGCTGATGAGCAAACCAAAAAATTTCAAAGAAACAATATCTTACGACGGGTTCCGCTGCAGCATCAAGCTTTCGACAGCCGCCGGAAGCTCGCGCATATGGTTGATCAGCCGATCCGGTTTCAGATCGGCGATCGGAACTTCGGTGTAGCCAAACGCAACGCCGATGACCGGGATACCGGCGCGACGGGCCACGCCGATATCCGGACCGGCATCGCCGACCATGATCGCCGACGCCAGTTCGCCGCCCGCGCGTGCCACCGTCTGCTGCAGGATGGCCGGGTCGGGCTTGGAGACGCCGAAAGTATCCGCGCCGCAAATCGCCGCGAAGCGCGAGCTCAGGGCGAGCCGGTCGAGCAGCAGCTTCGACAGCCACTCCAGCTTGTTGGTGCAGACCGCAAAGCGATATCCGTTCGCCGCGAGCGCATCGAGCGCGCTTTCCAGGCCATCGAACGGGCGCGAAAAATCGGCGATATGCTCCGCGTAATGATCGACGAAATCACCGGTGAGCCGGGTGATGTCGGCGACGCTTGCGGCGCGATCCTCCAACTCCAGCCCGCGCTCGATCATCCGCCGGGCGCCGGCGCCGATCATGTTGCGCGCGGTAGCGAGCGGGATCGCGGGCAGGCCCTCGCGGCCGAGCACGAAGTTAAGCGCGTTGATCAAGTCGGGCGCGGTATCCACCAGCGTGCCGTCCAGATCGAATACAACGGTGCGAACAGAGCTCATACGAGGATCGCTAGCGGGCCTGATGCCAACAGGCAAGTAGTCTTGCAACTTGTTCTGCAGGTATTGCTGGCACAATTCGGCGGGCTCTCGTACCAAACCAGAGGTGGGGGAAACGCATGCAGGATTTCACAGGCAGGACCGCATTCGTGACGGGCGGCGCTTCCGGCATCGGGCTTGAGCTCGGCCGCGCCTTTGCGGAAGCCGGCATGAGCGTGATGCTCGCCGACATTGAGCGCGAGGCGCTGGATTTGGCTATCGAAGAGCTGGGCAAGTTCGCGCCGAATATACGCGGTGTTTGGTGTGATGTGACTGATCCCGACAGTGTCGAGCGTGCCGCCCGCGAGACCTTCGCGGCGTTCGGAAATGTCCATATCGTCTGCAACAATGCCGGCGTTGCCGCCGGCGGCGGCATCGACACCATCTCGGTCGACAACTGGCGATGGGTGATCGACGTCAACCTGATGGGCGTGGTGCACGGCATTCGCAGCTTTCTGCCGCACCTTCGTGCGCATGGCGAAGGCGGCCATATCGTCAATACCGCGTCGATGGCCGGCATGAATGGCGGCTACGGATTCAGCGCCTACGCCGCCAGCAAATTCGCCGTGGTCGCGATGTCGGAGGGGCTGAAGGCGCAACTGGAACCGGAGGGCATCGGCGTCAGCGTGCTCTGTCCGAGCTATGTGCGCACCGGGATCGGCAAGAGCGGCCGCAATCGCCCGGAACGCTACGGGCAGGCCCCGGTCCTGGATCCGGCCAGTCCCGCGGCCGCCCTGGTCGCCGAGATCGCCAACGCGCTTGAGGCCGGTCTCGATCCTGCGGAGGTCGCGGCCCGGGTCCTCGACGCCATCCGGGCGAATGAACTTTACGTGTTTACGCACCCCAACATGCGCGCGGACGTCGAGGAGCGGTTTGCCGCCATCCAGGCGGCCATGGACCGGGTGGGGTCTCGTTAAATGTAAAGTCACGATACGCCGGATCGGCGCAATAGCGCTGTTCCCGGTCGTAAAACGACGCTAGATATGCGGCCGCCGGATATCGGCGGCACAGAGGCATCGTCTGCGCGTGACCATGGATGAATTGAAACGGCAGGCGGCGGCGCGCGCGCTCGAACACGTCCGCGACGGCATGAAACTCGGCCTCGGGACCGGTTCGACCGCCAAGCATTTTGTCGAACTGTTGGGCGAGCGGGTGCGCGCCGGGCTCGATGTCATCGGCGTGCCGACCTCCGAAGCGACCCGCGCCGACGCGGAGCGATGCGGCATCCGCCTGACCACGCTCGACGACATCGATCGCCTCGACCTGACGGTCGACGGCGCCGACGAGATCGATCCGGCTCTCAATGTCATCAAGGGCGGCGGCGGCGCCTTGCTGCGCGAGAAGATCGTTGCGGCGGCGTCCGATCGCATGATTGTCATCGCCGACGATTCCAAATGGGTCGACGTTCTCGGCCGCTTTCCACTCCCGGTAGAAGTCATTCCGTTCGGCTTGGCGGCGACGCGGCGCGCCATGGCCAAGGCGTTTGCGGAAAGCGGCGTTTCCGGGCAAATGGTGGTCCGGAAGGGCAAAGATGGCCACGTTTTCGTCACCGATGGTGGCCACTGGATCGTCGATGCTCATCTTGAACGAATAACCGATGCGCCACGCCTGGCGGGATTGCTGAACGCGATACCGGGCGTAGTCGAGCACGGGCTGTTCATTGGCCTTGCCAGCATCGCGATGCTGGCGGGCGCCCAGGGAATTCGCGTTGTTGAACGGCGGTGATGCCGCAATCGAGGAGAATTGGAATGACGAGCTTTTCACGAATGTTGTCGGTCACAGGCCTCGCGCTGGGACTGGCGTTTGCCAATGCTGCGGCCGGAGCCCAGCAGGCTGCCGCGCCAGCGGCTTCGCCGGCCGCCGTCGCGGCGGCCGCCGAAATTCTGGTGATGAAAAATGCCAGCGCGATGTACGGCAACGCCGTCCCCAACATCGTGCAGCAGACCAAGGATCAGTTGCTGCAGACCAATCTCAATTACCAGAAGGATCTGAACGAGGTTGCGGTGATCGTCGCCCAGAAGTTTGCCGGCCACGAAAAGGAAATCGGCGAGGGCATGGCGAAGATCTACGCCGGCCAGTTCACCGAACAGGAATTGAAGGATCTGGTGACGTTCTACAAGTCGCCGCTTGGCCAGAAGCTGCTGTCGACCGAGCCCAAGGCCATTCAGATGAGCATGGGATTCATGAACCAGTGGGCGCAGAGTTTTGCCGAAACCGTCAACGGTGAATTCCGCGCCGAAATGCGCAAGCGTGGCAAGCAGAATCTGATCCCGGAATAAAACACCGTCGAGGCTGGCATGGCTGAGTTCGACGTCGATCTGTTCGTGATCGGAGGAGGTTCGGGCGGCGTGCGTGCCGCCCGGATCGCCGCCGGCTATGGCGCGCGGGTCATGATCGCCGAAGAGTACCGGATGGGCGGCACCTGCGTGATCCGCGGTTGCGTTCCGAAGAAGCTTTTCGTGATCGGCTCGCACGTGCATCAGGAGATCGAGGACGCCGCCGGGTTCGGCTGGTCGATACCTCCCGCGACTTTCAGTTGGCCGACGCTGGTGGCCAACAAGGACAAGGAGATCGCGCGGCTCGAGGGCATCTACACTACCAATGTGGAGAAGGCCGGCGCGCGGATCGTCAAGGCGCGCGCCACGATCGAGGATGCCCACACCCTTCGCCTGAGCAACGGTGAAACCGTAACTGCGAACTACATCCTGATCGCGACCGGCGGCGCGCCTAACCATGGCCGGATGATTCCTGGCATCGAGCACGTAATTTCGTCGAACGAAGCGTTTCATCTGACGGAATTGCCGCGGCGGATCGTGATCCAGGGGGGCGGCTACATCGCGCTGGAATTTGCCTGCATCTTCGCCAATCTCGGTTCCGACGTGACCGTGGTCTATCGCGGCGACAACGTCCTGCGCGGTTTCGACGACGACGTCCGCATCCATGTCCGCGCCGAGATGGAACGGCAAGGCATCACCATCCTCACCGGCTGCACCATCGAGAGCATCGACCAGCCCGGCCGGGATTTTATCTCGCATCTGTCGAACGGATCCAGCATCGCCTCCGATAAAGTGATGTTTGCGATCGGGCGGCATCCGAATGTGAGCGGATTAGGGCTTGAGAAGGCCGGCGTCGCCATCAACGCCAACAATGGTGGGATCGGCGTCGACGGCTTTTCCCGCACCTCGGTGCCGAACATCTACGCCATCGGCGACGTCACCCACCGCAGCAATCTGACGCCGGTCGCGATCCGCGAAGGCCATGCGTTCGCCGATACCGTGTTCGGCAAGCGCAGTGTCCAGGTCGATCACGCCGACATTCCGACCGCGGTGTTCTCGCAGCCCGAGGTCGGCACCGTGGGATTGACCGAAGCGCAGGCGCGCGCCCAGTTCAGCCACGTCGATATCTACAAAACCGATTTCAGGCCGATCAAGTCGACGATGTCGGGCCGGGATACCCGCATCCTGATGAAGCTCGTGGTCGACGGCCGCTCCGATCGCGTGGTCGGCTGCCATATCGTCGGCGACGCCGCCGCCGAGACCATCCAGGCCGTCGCCATCGCCGTCAAGATGAAGGCCACCAAGGCCGATTTCGACGCGACCTTCGCGCTGCACCCGACCGCCGCGGAAGAACTCGTGACCATGCGCACCCCGACCGCGCGCCACGTGCGGCAGGCGGCGGAGTAGCCGCCGCACCCTCATCCCCGGGGTCCTGTGAGGCTCGTTCGACTTTTGAGCGCGGCAAGCAACGCACCCCGGAAGGTTTCGCGGGTTACTGCTTCTCGATTTTCGTGACCGTCTTGGTCGGGCCGCTTTCGCTGACGGTAAATGTGACCTTGTCGCCGGCGTGCAGTGTTTCCAACATGCCCGCCGGAATTTTGAATTGTTCGGTCGCGCCGCCCGCGTTAGCTCCGACGGTGCCGCTTTGGGTCTGTTGAATAGCGATGGTTCCGGTGATGCGATCGATCGTGGTGACCGTTCCGGTCAGCGCTTGCTGGGCCAACGCCACCGGGCTGATGAGCGTAAGCACAGCACCAGCCAAAATCATCTTTGCCAATTTCATCGAAATCTCCCCACCTTCGAACCGTCCGCTATAAGCCGGACTGAGCGGATTTGTTCCACCGGAGGCGGTCGCCGCAGCGCACGCGGCCGGCATTGAGGCGGGGATGGGGCGGTTCGGAGGGCGGAAGGACGTGCGACTTTTAGGATCTTGCTTTTGAACCAATCTCCTGCGGTAGTACCTAACCGTTGGGGCCCGGCATGAGAGGGCCCCGAGACCGTTGACGACCGCGCAGCAAGTCAAATTTGATTTAGGACGTTTTTTCGCGGAATCCTTATCTTCGGGGGCCGGAATGTCCGACGACGGGAGCATCGCCCTGCGTGAGGAGACATTACACGCCGCGCAGCTCGCCAATCGCGAGCGCCAATTTCTCGACATTCTCGAGCACTGCCCTGCCGGCCTCAACGTCGTCGACGAAGACGGCCGTCTTCTGCTTCACAACGCCCGCGTGCGTGAGCTGTTCGGCTATGACCGGGAAGAACTGCACCTTTTTGATACGCGAAGATTTTGGAGCGACCAGGGCCACCGGGATCGGATCATCAATAAACTGCGGGAAGGCGGCCGTGACGTTCTCAATGAGGAGGCGATCTGGAAGACCAAAACGGGCGAACTGGTTCCTGTGCTCGTGTCCTATCCCCAGGTCGCCTACCACGGAGGTCACATCGATTTCGCGGGCGGCAAGCGCGTCGCATGGATCTACGACATCACCGCGTTGAGGCGGCGCGAAGAGCAACTCGTCGAGCACGAACGTCAGTTCCGGGAAATTCTGGATTATTGCCCCGCGGGGCTGAACGTCGTCGATGAAGACGGACGATTGTTGTTCCACAATGCCCGGGTGCGCGAACTCTTCGGCTACACCAAGGAGGAAATGAACCTGTTCGATACGCGGAAGTTCTGGCACGATCTCAACCAGCGCGCCGAGATTATCGAGAAACTTCGCAACGGCGGCCAGGTTCTGAATCAGGAAGTGCTTTGGAAGACAAAGCAGGGCGAGGCGATCCATACGTTGATTTCGTATCCGCAGGTCGCGTATCGCGGCGGCCACGTCAGCTTTGTCGGAGGAAAGCGGGTGGCCTGGTGTTACGATATCACCGGGCTGAAAAAAGCAGAGAAAGCACGCGAGCGCAGCGAGCAGCGCCTGGTCGAAGCGATTGAGAGCATTTCCGAAGGTTTTGCCTACTACGACGCAGACGACAAACTGATCCTCTGTAATTCCTGCTACCGGGAGATGCTTCACCCCGGGGAGGGCGCGGAATTCAAGCCCGGAACCAGTTTCGACAGCATTATCCGCCGTTCCGCCAGTCGCGGTGACATCGCGGACGCGGAAGGCCGGGTCGAGGAATGGGTCGCCCGCCGCTTGTTCCAGCACCGTAACCCGGGACCGCCTCAAGTACAGCGGCGCTCCAACGGACGGTGGATCATGATCAGCGAGCGCCGTACCCAGGATAATGGAACGGTCGCGGTGTATTCCGACATCACCGAACTGAAGCGGCGGGAAGAAAACCTTTCGGAGAAATCGGCGGCCCTCGAGAGCCTCTCGGGCAAGCTTGCGAAATACCTTGCTCCGCAGGTCTACAATTCAATCTTCGCCGGTCGTCAGGACGCAAAGATCGTGAGCCAGCGCAAGAAGCTGACGATCTGCTTTTCCGATATCGCCGGCTTTACCGAAACAACCGACAGGATGGAGTCCGAAGACCTTACGCAGCTCCTGAATCATTATTTGACGGAAATGTCCGAGATCGCCACGAAACACGGCGCGACGATCGACAAATACGTTGGCGACGCCATCGTGATGTTCTTCGGCGATCCGGAATCGCGCGGCGTCAAGGAGGACGCCACGGCCGCGGTCAAGATGGCACTCGCCATGCAGCGGCGGATCGTTGAACTTGCCGAGGTCTGGAGAGACGCCGGGATTCAAACCCCGCTTCGCTGCCGCATCGGCATTCATACCGACTTCTGCACGGTCGGGAATTTCGGCAGCGCCGTCCGAATGGACTATACGATCATTGGCGGTGCCGTGAATCTGGCCTCGCGCCTCGAACACGAGGCCGCACCCGGTAGTGTGCTTATTTCCTACGAAACCTATGCAAACGTGAAGGATGAGATCCTTTGCGAAGAACAAGGCAATATCAACGTCAGAGGCATCGCTTATCCCGTGACGACGTACCGGGTGGTGGACCTCAAGGCCAATCTGGCCGCCGATGCCGAGACGATCCGGGCGGATACTCCGCATCTGCGCCTCGAAGTACGGCCGCAGATGATGTCCCCAGGTGAACGGGAACAGGCGGCCATCGCACTCCGCGCGGCGCTTGATCGTCTTGGCCGCATGCCTGGAGCCGACCGATGAAAAACGTCACCTGTATCGCGGATCTGCGCAAGCTCGCCTCCCGCAAGGTACCGCGGGCATTCTTCGACTATGTCTGTGCCGGCTCCTACGAAGAAGAAACCCTGCGGGCCAATATCGAGGACTTGCAGAAGATCAAGCTCCGCCAGCGTGTGCTGGTGGACATGAGCGGCCGGGACCTCAGTACCACCATCCTCGGCAGAAAAGTGCCGCTACCGATCGCCCTTGCGCCGGTGGCTATGACCGGACTGCAATATGGCAACGGTGAAATTCTCGCGGCACAGGCGGCAAATGACGCCGGAATCCCGTTTACGCTGAGCACCATGTCGATCTGTTCGATCGAACAGGTCGCCGAAGCAACCGGCAAGCCGTTCTGGTTTCAGCTCTACATGATGCGCGATCGTGGCTTCATCGCCGAGCTGATCGGGCGCGCCAAGGCGGCTAATTGCAGCGCGCTGGTTCTCACCGTCGATCTTCAAGTTCTGGGGCAGCGCCACTGTGACGTCCGCAATGGCCTGTCTGTCCCGCCTGAACTGCGGATCGGGAACATTCTCAATATGGCGACCAAGCCGGCCTGGATTCTGAGCGTGCTGAAGAGCAAGAGCCGCACCTTTGGCAACCTTGCGGGTCACGTCAAGGGAATGGAGGATGTCAAATCATTGGCGGAATGGACGGCGACGCAGTTCGACCAGGCCTTGAGCTGGAACGATATCGAATGGGTGAAAAGCCAGTGGCCCGGCAAGCTTATTCTGAAGGGAATTCTCGACGTTGAGGACGCCAAACTGGCCGCCAAATCCGGCGCCGACGCGATCGTGGTTTCCAACCATGGCGGACGGCAGCTTGATGGCGCCGCGTCGTCGATCTCTGTCTTGCCGGGCATCGTCGATGCCGTGGGGGCCGAAATCGAGACCATGTTCGACGGGGGTATTCGTACCGGCAAGGACATCATGCGGGCACTCGCGCTGGGTGCGAAAAGCTGCCTGGTCGGCCGCTCCTATGCGTGGGGCATCGGCGCGGGCGGTCGGGCCGGCGCCGCCAAGGCCATCGACGTTCTTGCCAAGGAGCTGGATGTCACGATGGCGCTCTGCGGCTACAAGCGCGTGGTCGATATCGATCGGGAAGCGGTCGGGTTATTCAACCATAATGGTCCGGCCAGCTAGCGATCGAACCTGACTTTCAGGTGGCCTCGTAAATGGCCTTCAACAGGCAATACATGCACAGATTGTTCGAGTATGGTCGGGAAAAGGCATGTGGCCGCTCCTAGAGGTTGATTCCTGCGGTTGGGGGCATTCATGAATTCGAAAACATTGCCGGCTTGGCTTCGCATCACTTTGGTGGTGGGCGTTGTTGTTCTATCCGTGGGGGCGGGCCTGTTTGCGTATCGCTGGTACAATCGCCCGGTGACGTTGACGATTGCGGTTGGATCGGTCGATGGGGAGACCGCAAGGATAATGTCAGCCATCGCCGGCAGGCTGGTTTCGATGGCTGCGCCGGTGCGGCTCAATGTCATGGAAACCGGCAGCGCGCTTGATGCCGCCAATGCCTTCTCGTCGGGCAAAGCCGATCTCGCGGTGGTTCGCGGCGATGTCGGAGACTTGTCGCAGGCGCAAGCGATTATTGTGGTGGCTCATGCGGTCGCGTTGATCGTGGCCCCGACGGGCTCGGCGCTCACCGACATCGCAAGCCTGAAGCGACACGTCGTGGGCGTGGTGGGAGGCGCGGTAAATCAGAATATCGTCAACGTGCTAAAGAAGGAATACGACCTCGATCGCGCCAATGTCGTCTTCAAGAACATCGCGCCAGCCGAAGCACGCACGGCCTTGAACTCGAAAGAGGTCGCAGCGATCCTGGTTGTCATCCCACTGACTGAAAAATATCTGAACCTTTTACGAGGGATATTCCCGCAAGGCGCGAAGGCGAGCCCGGTGTTCATCCCGATCGAATCGGCAGGCGCGATTGCCGAGATCCATCACGCCTATGAGAGCTTTGATGTACCGAAAGGTACGTTTCGGGGGGCGCCCGCGATACCTGACGATGACCTCACGACGTTAAGAGTTTCGTTCTACGTGGTGGCCCACAAGAAACTCGACAACGACCTGGTCTCGAGCCTGACGCAATCGCTGCTCAGCGCGCGCCGGGATCTGATAAGTGAATTGCCGATCCTTGCGCAGGTCACAGCCCCCGATACCGATCCAAACGCCTTCCTTCCAGTCCATCCGGGGGCGGCCGCCTTCTACAATGGGACGACCGAAAGCTTCATCGACAGATGGAGTAACGCGATCTATCTGACACCGATGATCCTGGGCGGTCTTGCGTCTTTACTGGCGTTTTCCTGGAAATTTCTCGGAATAGGCGATCCTCAGAACAAAGAGGCCGCGCTGGACACGCTTTACGCGCTCGCGCGAAGGATTCGCCACGCCGACAAGGAATCCGAGCTATCCGAAATAGAAGATGAAATCGATGAAATCCTCCGTGCCCAGCGCGCCAGGGCTCGAAGCGGCGACGAGGATGCGATGGATGTCACGACTTTGAACGTTACGGCTCATCGTCTGGAGAACCTGGTGCATGATCGCCGCGCCATGCTTGCCAGCCGCGCTGCGTCAGAGGGCGTTTGACGCCAAGCCAGGTGAGGGCATTGGGTCACTGCCGGATGCGCAACGCGTGAATTGAAGCTGGATCGTAGCAGCAGGGATCCCAACTGATTATAAAATCTTGGCCCCGAACACGCATCGCGGCTGCTGCAGGCGGGAAAACGGCCAGACTGATCCACCAGCGGCAGCCGAGCGGAACTGTATAACGAAAATTTTAATGGTGAAGGTGCGGCTGCCCCTTATCTAACGGAAAGTCGGCAAGACGATGCAGACTGGCCGCCTTTGTCATGAAGCGGCGGATGTCGCGGCTGCGAGCAGATGAGGGACTTCATGCAAGAGCTTCTCGATCACAGGAAAGTTGTCGCCCCAGACGATTTGAGTGTCGTTTTGGGGTTTGCGCAGATGCTGTCGGGCGGTGGCAACGTGGATGAGGTGTCACGCCTCGCAACCGATCGCGGCTGGCTCGACGTGAGTGGTCGGCTTACCGCCGCCGGAGACCAGCTTGCTCACGCGCTGTTGCAGCAACGCGGAACCCGAACAGTATTTCGTGTTTGGTGAGCGCGTGCCCTCACGCGTCAGTCGCGCGCTCATCACACTCATGTGAGGGACAGGCGCAAGTGGCGTCTTACTGCGGGAAGGGTGAGGCGAGGCCGTAGCTCATCCTATGCCGTCGTTCATCCTACGGTGTGAATTGGCGGCATCTCGCCCGAATGGTTTTTTCATGCCTCCAGCGCATAGCGCGCGAGATACGTCTTGAGCATGTCCAGCATATCGTCCCTGATCGGATCGCGCGTTCCCCGCGTCCAGGCCGCGGCCAGCGGCAGCTTGTTCATATCGGACGCCGCAAGCCGGACATAGCGGACGCCACGCGCCGCCATGCGTGATGTCCATTTCGGGACGATCGCGACGCCAAGTTCAGCAGACACAAGATTGACGATGGTCTGCTTTTCATTCGCAATCTGGACGATGCGGGCCTCAAGCCCGGCTTCGGCAAACAGCTTCATGGTGAGGTCGTGGCTATGCGGTCGCGAACGGCGCTCCGGCACGATCAGCGGCTGGTCTGCGAGATCGGCGATCGTCACGCGTTTTTTCGATGCGAGTGGATGACGGTCCGAGACGGCGACGACGGCGGTCTCGTGGAACAGGAAAAGAAACTCCAGCCGTTTGTTGGTGCTTTCCGGAGGGCGCACGAATGCAAGGTCGAGCCGGCCGGACAGCAGTTGCGGCAGCAGGCGCATGGTCTTGTCCTCGACCAGTTGAACCGTGACATCGGGCCGCCGCGCTCGGAAATCGTGCAGCAGCATCGGCAGCAGTCCGGCCGCCGCGCTATCGATGGCGCCAACGCGTACCGTCGAGGCCTGCTTTCGACCATGCGTTCGGAATGTCGCGGCGAGAGCATCGGCCTGTGCCAGCAACGCGCGGGCTTGCTTGAGGAGGACTGCGCCGTCGTCGGTCAAGGTGACGCTACGCGTGGTGCGCGTCATCAGCCGGGTACCGAGGTCCTCTTCGAGGAGACGGATAAAGCGCCCTAAAGCCGAGGGCAGCATGTCCAGCCGCTGTGCCGCGCGGCCGAAATGCAGCTCTTCGGCCGCCGCCACGAAGCATCGCAGTTGATGAAGATCCATTGGCTCTCTCCTGGATCAGGATTATATCATTTTTTTGTATAAACCAGAGCCAATTGAGTCTCGGCGGTTGCGGTCGCAAGGTCGCCTTCACCGCGCAAATGGCGCGGAAATCAAAAGCAATACAATCAGGCGAGGAGCCCATCCAATGAGTGCCGAGCTGGAGAAGCGCGTGCTGCGCAAGATCACCCTGCGCATCGTCCCCTTCGTGATGCTGCTCTACTTCGTCGCCTTCATCGATCGCGTCAACATCGGGTTTGCGGCGCTGACGATGAATAAGGATCTGGGTTTCTCGCCGACGGTGTTCGGCTTCGGCGCCGGCATTTTCTTTCTGGGCTATTTCCTGTGCGAAGTGCCGTCAAACCTCGTCCTCGACAAGGTCGGAGCCCGCATATGGATTGCCCGGGTGATGATCACCTGGGGCCTGATTTCAGGTGCCATGGCGTTCGTGCAGGGTTCCACCAGCTTCTACGCGCTGCGCTTCCTGCTCGGGGCCGCGGAGGCCGGCTTTTTTCCCGGAATTATCCTTTATCTCAGCTACTGGTTTCCGGCGAGGCAGCGTGCTGCCGTTACCGCGATCTTCATGGCCGCAGCGCCTCTCTCGACCGTTCTGGGATCGCCGGTATCCGGTGCACTGCTTGAAATGCACGGGATACTTGGCCTCAGCGGCTGGCAGTGGATGTTCATCGTCGAGGCGGTGCCCGCCGTCCTCCTCGGCGTCGTTGTCCTGTTCTACATGACCGACCGGCCGGAAAAAGCGACATGGCTGAGCGACGACGAACGTAACTGGCTGGTGAGGACGATGAACGCGGAAGCCGCCCAAAAGGCCGGCACCGCAAGCCACAGCGTATGGCGCGGACTGGCCGACCTGCGTGTCATCGCGCTCTCGCTGGTCTATTTCGGCACATCGGCGGGGCTCTATACGCTCGGTATCTGGGCCCCTCAGATCATCAAGGAGTTCGGCCTCTCGGCATTACAGATCGGGTTCCTCAATGCGCTACCCGGAGTCGTCGCCGTCATCGCCATGGTATGGTGGGCGCGTCACTCTGATCGCACCGGCGAGCGCACCTGGCACGTGGTCGGGGCCTGCATGCTTGCAACGCTCGGCCTCGTGCTGGCCGGATTTGCCGGTACCGTGCTCGGCGTTCTCTTGAGTCTGACGCTGGTCAACGTCGGCATCAGCTCGGCGAAGCCGCCGCTGTGGAGCATGCCGACCATGTTCCTGTCCGGCTCTGCCGCTGCGGCGGGAATCGCGACGATCAATTCGATTGGCAATCTCGGAGGCTTCGTCGGCCCGGCGATGATCGGCTGGATCAAGGATCTCACCGGCAGTTTCCAGGGCGGATTGTTGTTTGTCGCGGCATTGCTGGTTCTGTCCGCCGTCCTCACGCTTGTCCTTGCGCGATCGCAACCCACTTCGGCGGCCACGGCCGCAGATGCACTTCCCCAACGATAAATTCCTCAAACCCGGTTCTCATGGAGCACTTAAGATGCGTGAATATTCAATCGCGGCTATCCCGGCCGACGGTATCGGTCCCGAAGTCATCGCCGCCGGCACCACCGTGCTCGAAAGCCTTCAAAAGCGAATGGGGGACGTCAAGTTCAACGTCGAAACCTTTGACTGGGGTTCTGCCTATTATCGCAAGCACGGCGCCATGATGCCGGCCGACGGCCTGGCAAAGCTGAAAAAGTTCGATGCGATCTACTTCGGCGCCGTTGGAGCACCCGATGTCCCCGATCACATTACGCTGTGGGGCCTGCGGCTGCCGATCTGCCAGGGCTTCGACCAATACGCCAATGTTCGGCCGACGAAGATCCTGCCCGGAATCACCTCGCCGCTGCGCAACGTCGGCACCGGCGATCTCGACTGGGTGATCGTCCGCGAAAATTCAGAGGGCGAATATGCCGGTTGCGGCGGTCGCGTCCATCGGGGTTTGCCGGAGGAAGTCGGAACCGAAGTGGCGATCTTCACCCGGGTCGGCGTTCAGCGTATCATGCGCTTTGCGTTCAAACTGGCGCAGTCGCGCCCGCGCAAACTGTTGACCGTCGTCACAAAGTCCAATGCCCAGCGCCACGGGATGGTGATGTGGGACGAGATCGCCGAAGAAGTGTCGAAGGAGTTTCCTGACGTGACCTGGGACAAGATGCTGGTCGATGCGATGACGGTCAGGATGACGCTCAAGCCGCAGAGTCTCGATACCATCGTCGCGACCAATCTCCACGCCGACATCCTGTCGGACCTCGCCGGCGCATTGGCCGGCAGTCTCGGCGTGGCTCCAACGGCCAATATCGATCCCGAGCGCCGTTTCCCGTCGATGTTCGAACCGATCCACGGCTCGGCGTTCGACATCACGGGCAAAGGCATCGCCAATCCTGTCGCGAGCTTCTGGACCGCCGCGCAGATGCTCGATCATCTCGGTGAAAGCGATGCCTCGGCGCGTTTGATGCGCGCGGTGGAAAAGGTCACAGGTGCGGGCATCCTGACGCCGGATGTCGGCGGCTCGGCAACGACCAAGGACGTCACTGCCGCGGTGGTGGAGGCCATTCAAAGTTCAAATGTCTGACGCTTCGTCACCAACGGGCTGGACCGACACCGCGGCGCGGGCTGTCCTTCGGGACATCTTCGACGCTGCGGTGGCCAGCGCCGATCCCGCGGCGGCCGTGCTCCGGCATCTGCCGGAGAAGCCCAAAGGCCGCTGTGTGGTGATCGGGGCCGGCAAGGCCTCGGTTGCCATGGCGGCCGCGCTGGACCAGGCATGGAGCGATGTTGACCTCGCCGGTGTCGTGGTCACCCGTCACGGACAGCGCGGGCCTGCGGGACGCATCGAGGTGCTGGAAGCGTCTCATCCGACGCCCGACGCCATGAGCGAGGAGGCGGGGCGCCGCATCCTTGCCGCGGTGAAGGGACTGACGGCCGATGATCTGGTCGTCGCGCTGATGTCGGGCGGAGGCTCTGCCCTGATGGTGCTGCCCGCGGGCGATATGACGCTGGCCGACAAGCAAGCGGTCAACAGGAGCCTGCTCGCCAGCGGCGCCAACATCGTTGAGATGAATGCCGTGCGCAAACATCTTTCGGCCATCAAGGGCGGCCGGCTTGCGCTCGCCGCTCACCCGGCCAAGGTCGTGACATTGGCGATCAGCGACATACCGGGGGACGATCCTGCCGCGATCGCGTCGGGGCCGACCGTCGCGGATTCCAGCACGCTCGCCGACGTTCACGAGATCATCAAGCGCTACAATCATCGATCTGCCGCCGTCTGCGTCGGCGGTTCTCGCAGCCCGTCATGAGACCCCGAAAATACTTCCGGCGCAAAACTCGGTCCGGGTGATCGCCGCTCCCAAGCTGGCACTGGAAGCCGCGGCACGGGCTGCAGCCAAGGCCGGGCTCACGCCGCTGATCCTCGGCGACGCGATCGAGGGCGAGAGCCGCGAACTCGGTACCGTGATGGCGGGCATTGCCCGCTCGGTTCGGCTCAACGGGCTTCCGGTCAAAGCGCCCGCAGTCCTGTTGTCAGGCGGCGAGACGACCGTCACGATCGGCAAGGGACCGGCAGGGCGCGGCGGGCGCAACACGGAGTTCCTGCTCGGCTTCGCCGTTGCGATGGCGGGTGAGCCGGATGTGTTCGCCTTTGCCGGCGACAGCGACGGCATCGACGGCACCGAAGACGCCGCCGGGGCGATCGTCACCCCGGACACACTTGCGAGAGCGCGCCTCGCAAACCTCGACCCACGCGCTTATCTTGCAGTGCATGATAGTTATAGTTTCTTTGCCGGAATCGGCGATCTGATTCGGACCGGTCCGACCGGGACCAATGTGAACGATATCCGAGCCATTTTAATTACCAGAGGCGGCCGACAGGCCGAGTGAACCATGCGCCGCAATCGTCGGGCCAAAATCGTTGCTACCGTCGGATCCGCGAGTGGATCGCCCGCCATGCTGGAGGCGCTTTTCCTCGCAGGTGTGGACACCTTTCGGCTGAACTTCAGTCATGGCACGCATGACGATCACGCCAAGGTCCATGCGGCCATTCGTGCGCTGGAGCAGAAGGTGAAGCGGCCGATCGGTATCTTGCAGGATTTGCAGGGGCCGAAAATCCGGGTCGGAACCATCAAGGACGGAAAGATTTCCGTCGTTGCCGGAGAGCATTTGCGTTTTGTCCAGTCAGGATCCGACGGCGACAAAATGTCGATCCCGCTGCCTCATCCCGAGATTTTTGACGCGGTCTCGCCGGGCGATGACCTCTTGATCGACGATGGACGGGTGCGCGTTCGCGTGACGGGGATCGGCCCCGATTTCATCGATGTGAACGTCATCATTGGCGGGGTGATCTCGAACCGCAAGGGCGTCAATGTCCCCAGCGCC
This sequence comes from uncultured Alphaproteobacteria bacterium, assembly GCA_963843235.1. GTDB lineage: Bacteria > Pseudomonadota > Alphaproteobacteria > Rhizobiales > Xanthobacteraceae > Bradyrhizobium. Next base: position 402,840 of record CAWJJV010000030.1, on the reverse strand, counting down.
GTTTTGAACCTGTCCCCGCTGACCGCCAAGGACCGCGCCGATCTCGCATTCGGCCTTGAACTGGGGGTCGATTGGGTAGCCCTGTCATTTGTTCAGAAGGCCGGAGATGTCATCGAGGCGCGCGGGCTGATCGGCGATCGCGCCGGGATCATGGCGAAGATCGAAAAGCCCGCGGCGCTCGAGCACATCGATGACATCATTCGTCTCTCCGACGCGATCATGGTCGCCCGTGGCGATCTCGGCGTGGAGATCCCGCACGAGGATGTGCCCGGTCGGCAGAAGGAACTGATCAAGTCATGCCGCCTGGTCGGGAAGCCGGTGATTGTGGCAACGCAGATGCTGGACTCCATGGTCACGGCGCCGACGCCGACGCGCGCCGAAGCGTCCGACGTCGCCACCGCGATCTATGACGGTGCCGACGCGGTCATGCTGTCGGCGGAATCCGCGACCGGCCAATATCCGCGCGAAGCGGTGGCCATGATGAGCCGCATCATCGAGAGCACTGAACGACACAAGATGTATCGCTCCATCATCAACGCCTCAGAACCGGGCGAGGAAGAAACCGCTCCCCATGCCGTCGCCGCCGCCGCCGCCGATCTCGCGGCGGCTATCCACGCCTCCGCCATTGTCGCATTCACGTCGAGCGGCACGACGGCAGCGCGGATCGCGCGCAAGCGGCCGAAGGTTTCGATCCTCGCGGTCACGCCGGATGAACGGGTGTCACGCCGGCTTTGCCTGCTTTGGGGTGCTCACAGCGTGCTGTCCAAGGACGTCAACACCTATGAGGAAATGGTCGATCGCGCGACAAAGACCGCGGTCACCGAGGAGTTTGCGCAGCCGGCGCAGTCGATCGTTGTTGTCGCCGGCGTCCCGTTTGGCGAAGCGGGCACCACCAATAACCTTCGCGTGGTCCAAATCGCCTAGGCCGAAGTTGCACTACTGCCGCAGGGTGCCGAGGTTCCGCACCGCGGTCTCATCGGTCAATTTCAGCATCCGGTGCATTTGAGCAATTGCAGAGTCGGTGCCGCGGAACGTAATAAGCCCTCGCGCGACCGGCTTCTTCGAGACTGGCAATATCCGGTCCAGACCTTCGTAAAGGCGCCAAGGTCGGCTTCGATCACGACATCGAGAGTCTGCCCTGGATCACGCAGGCAGACCTCAATCTCGTCTTGCCGGATCAACAGCCACCAATGGCGCGCAGTGCGGTTGCCCCTCGGGATACCCCTAAAATCGAAGCGCAGAACAAATTCCAGCGCCGGAATATCTTCCCGCGCGATGTGCCGGCGTATTCCCCATATCAACAGCTGCGAATTGAGATCGTCGGGACCGACCAGCCCCTGGCCCCACTTGAGTCCCCATTCGGCCATCATGTTGATCATTGGCCGAAAAGCCTCTCCGGCTGCCGTTAGCGTATAGGTGTGACCTCGGCCATTTTCCTTCACATCAGCATGGACGACGCCTGCGGCCACCAACTCCTTCAGGCGTTGCGACAGCATGGTTCTGGAGATCAGCGGAATGGTTGCCAAGAAGTCGCCATAGGACCTTGTGCCATAACATAGCTCACGGATGATCAGCGGCGACCACCGATCGCCGAAAATCTCAGCCGTCTTTGCGACGGGGCAAAACTGACCGTATCTGATCATGTGTTCGATGAAATCATAGGTGCTCAAGCACCAATTCCGTATTCTGTCCTAGCTCTGGAAAACCCAATTGAACTTAGATGTGTAGTCGACGCCTCGCATTTTCAACCTAATGGGCAGCGGCGGTGGCTACCAGGATTTCAGTCAGGGCCTTGGGCTGCGAGTAGAACGGAAAATGGCTGGCGAGCAGCGTGTGGGTGTGAGTTTGGCTGCCGAGGGCGCTGTCAGCGGCAGCGATCATGAAATCCTGGCCCTTGAGTGGAATCGCCCGGTCCTCAAGGCATCGAACGTAATGGCGCGGCACCCGGCCGAACCGTTCTGCCGTTATATGCGCCGGCACCAGCAACACCCCGGCCGGCTCATCGCAATTCGCACTTGCAAGGGCTGACCAGAAGTCAGCCTCGCTTACATCGCCAGCTAAAGCGTTCTTCATCCGTGCGCGATACTCGGCATTGTCCGATCGGGGATCAATACGGCAGGCGCCCACAGCTTGCGGATCCGCAACGAACAGGGACGGTACCAGAGCGCCCGCCATGGTTTCATGCTGCATCAGAGCGATCGCCGTCGTGCCAGGTGATTGGAGAAAGCCGGAGATGTACACAATCGCGTGTAATTGGTCCGGGATAGCTTCGGCGACGGCCGTAACAGTCAGACCGCCCAATGACTGCCCAACGAGAATGACCGGGCCCCCGGTCTCTCTCGCCGTTTCCTCCGCAAGCGCGACGACCGCCTGGGTGCGCTCTTCCTGCGTGACAGCGGCGTTGGGAGAGGGCTCAGTGGCGAAGGCTGCGGCATCAAGAGGCCGCCTGCCATAGGATAGTGGGGCTTTGGCAAAAACGCCTGAACCGGGTAGATCGAGCGCACGGGCTATATGACCGCGTGCTTCAAGAAGCGATATTACCGACCGCCAAATTGAGTTGTCGACCCAACCGCCATGAACAAAAATAAAGGCGGGTTTCGTGCCAGGCATTACGTACCTCAGTGTTGTGGACCCAGGTGAGGGTGAGCCGCGACAATGAACGAGGATTTCGAGCGCCATCAAGTTTGTTTTCCGTACTAACGAGAGCAGTGCCAGCCGGAATGGTTCATCCCCTGCAGCGGGTAGGATCAGGGCAGGGATGGACTTTGTGCTCCTCGCCCCCGAGCCGGGGGCAAGGTTCAATTGGCGGTCGCGGACGTTAGTGCGATTGCCGATTGTGAAGCACGATTTGGACAGCGCCGTCGGTGCTGCTCTTGCGCAGCGCGCTCGCAACTTTTTGCTGATCTTCCGAGCTGCTTTGTAAATAGCGGCTGTGGACTTTTACGTTTGCGTCAAATTCCTTGCTGCACGCCGACATCAAGCGCCGCGCGACGGCCGCCGGATCGGATTTTCGATCGTCCAGACGCTTTACGTTTTTCACTTGGCACAGAACAAAAGCCCGCGTGGAGGCTTCCCGTTCTGCCTTGACGGCTGCCGGATCGGGAGCCGGTGTCTGGGCGAAAGCTGCCGGAAGGGTTGCCGCGCTCACCGTAAGCACCATCAAAATTGCAAGCGAACATCGTGTCATTTCTATTTGTCCAAAGAGGTGTGAGGGCAGTCTGGTTCTCGATCCACAATCTTCTGACCTTTTGGATCGCCGAACCAGAGAGAAGAAATCCGCCTATTCCCCCCAGAGTTCAGGCCGCCATGCAAGCGGAATCAGCTCGATCGGCCGATGGGGCCTGCTGATGTCACGCGACGGCCATCGCGCCGGGTTTCCCGGCACGGCGACGTGATGGCGTGCGGTGTGTGGGTGTGAGCTCGTTTGTGCCACAGCCGGGGGCAATCTCTGGTGGTAACTGCAATCCACCACGATCTGCCAAGCAGCAGACGTCCGCACTGACCAGACGCTGACGCAACGTCGTGCGGCCTCGAAATCGTTCCGAATGATCGCGGGTGGGAGATCGCTCGCTCGACGCACAATGCGATGTCACCGCCGCGCTTTCAGATCAATGTGCGCGCATCACTCCCTGCGTCAGCTTTGCTTACATTTTTCCTAAATTCGTCGTTTGCGTCAATTGTCGACAACGTCGCGCCAATGCGTCACTGTCGTAACTTAGGTTTTGTCATGCTCATGTGGGCCGTCGCCAGCAGCATTGCTGCCGCACTGCTTTTGATCCTCCCGCACGAGTACGGTGTCGCAGTTCTGTTTTTGATCGCGCTTAACCTGGCCCGCGAAGTCCAGTTCGCCGTGGTGGATTTCAAGCACTTTGGATGAGCTTGTCGTTTTTAGAGAAAGGAATTGTCATGCATCCCGCCATTCTTGGAATTGCCATGGGAACGCAACTGCTGACTCGGTTTCCGATCGGGTTCCCAAGCTCGATGTGGAGGCGACCTGTAAAGCCTCGGTACAGGCCGACAAGAGCATAGCTTTGTCCCAAAGTTACGAGACGTGCATGGCCGATGAGAATACGGCAGAACAACAATTGGCGTCGATCTGGTCGTCGTATTCCGCACCCGTTCAAGCGAGCTGTCATGACGAAGCCGCAGCCGCAGGGATAGCGAGTTATGTCGATCTGCTCGTCTGTCTTCAGATGAACGACCCCGCGCGTGCAACGCCGGTGACCAACCTTCGAGGCGCGAGCAGGAAGCGACCGGGCAATTGACTGCGGACCCAGCGCGGGCAGGGGGCATGGCTGTCCCGCGCGCGAAGCCGACATTTCGCTGCGCGTGCGGCGGAACCACAGGCGCTATCGGGTGGCTTGCGCGTCTAAACGATATGGCGCGCCAATGACCGGGGGCGGCTTGCCAACCGTGGCCGAGGCTTCGACGACGTGGCCTGCGACCGTCGCTACGGTACGGTAGCGCGGCAGATGATTTTCGAGCGAGTAGAAAACGCATAGCGCGAGGCTGGCCCAGACCGCCGCGCTGAAATACAGCGACATCCAGGCAATCTCGTCTTTCCATTCGGCGAGGTCGTGCGTGACGATCCAACGCGTGCTGACGTCGCGAAGGCCCTCGATATGTCCGAGACGCTTGCTGCCATCAGCCGACTCGGCCCGCCATCGGCCGAGATACATCGGGACGTCGATGGTCATGAGAAACGCCAGATAGCCGGCGACCCCTGTGATCGCGATGGCGAGGACCACGCGAACCGGTCCATCGAATTCCGGCAGCAGCCGGCAAAGACCGATCCCGACGATGAAGAAGGCGACCGCCCATATCGAATTCTCGATGGCGTTGCCCAAATAGTTGGTGGTCAGCACCGCATGCCACGAGAAACATTCCGCGATCAGGATCAACGGCACGATCACCCACGCAGCATTCAAGGTGGTGTCCGCTCCCGTCACCGTGCCGAGTTGGTGCAGGATCATCGCCCACTGCGCCGCGAAGCAGACCTCGGCCACGGTGGCGACGGAACGTCCGACCACAACGCTCGACAGCCACGTGTCGAACAAGCAGATCCGCTGAACATCCGCGCGCGGAAGGAACGACCTGAATGCGCAGCCAAAAACATAGGCCGCACAGAGCAGCAGCATGAGCTCGATGCCAGACGTCGCGCCAAGGTCGCCAGCCGGCTGTTGGAGCAGCCGGCGGTGCAGCAAGAACCAAACCGCGATATTGGCGCCGCTGACCAGCGTCAGCAGGCTCCACCACCACGCCAGGGGATTTGACCAGGCCAGCGAAGCTGACCGTTCCCGCCATTCCACACTCATCGGCCGCTCCGTATGTTACCGAACTGACGCTAGATTGTAGTAATACTGTCACAAGTTGTGGCCGGTCACGATAAAAATGTGCGTGTGGTGGCTACGGGGGCGAGCCGTCATCGGCCGGGGCGCCCGGAGTGCGGTCTTGTCCGAGGCGATCGCTGTTATTGCCGCTTCGCGTGACTTCAGGCCGTGTCGAATGTGCCTGAGCACGAGCCTGGAATGGCGGATATTGCCGGTGCGTCCACACGATCAGGATAATCGATAAAAGGAGAACGATTCGCCGCAACACTTCTTGGCAGGCACCCTGTTATGCCGTCGCCTCGCAGGAGGCTGTATGGTTACGGTCGAACAGTTCCGGGAAGAATTGCTTGCGCAAATGGGCCGTGCCACCAGGAGTGGCCTGCTGGATGTTTTGATCAACTCCGGGGAATTGCATCGCTCCCTTGGCGGCTTTTCCGGCTCCAAGCGGGGAATGCCGCTCTGTTGCGACGCCATGCAGGCGGAAATCAAGTCCGGCGACGTTTTGATACTCGAGCGCATCAATGGTGCTGGAATGACCGTGCGCTACCGTCTGCCGCGCGCCAACTGAGAGCGCGCGGGGAATCGCAGGGCGGGCCGATGGTCGCCGGTGCGTGGACCAACGGCGCCAGAGCCCGGCGAAGCCCTTGGGCGAAGACGGCTGTTGCGGGCGGCCAAACCGTGTGGTTGGCCAAGTCTTAGTCGTGGCAGCGCCTGCGTCGGGTTGCTTCGGTCGAAGTCATGGCCAATAGCGACTTGCGATCGATTTTGCCCAGCGCGTTCCTGGGGATTTCATCCACGACCTGCAGCCACTCCGGGACCTTGTAGTCCGCAAGTCGTGTCCTCGTATCGGCGAGAATGCCATCGAGTACCGACTTGCCTGAGTGGTCTGCCAACCTGACAAAACCAACCACGCGTTGACCCAGAATGACGTCTGGAATGCCGATGACAGCAGCATCGGCCACAGCGGGATGAGCCGTCAGCACACCCTCAACCTCGATTGGTGAAATGTTCGAGCCGCCGCGGACGATCAGATCCTTCTTGCGAGAGACGAACCATAACTCGTTTTTTTCTCCCTCGCGCATCAGATCACCGGTACGGAACCAGCCGTCGGACGGGGCGTCGAGCCTGCCTGGACCCAACCAATAACCGACAGTAACGCTTGGCCCGCGAACGAGCAGTTCGCCGACCTCGCCGCGCGGCGCAGATGCTCCGTTGTCATCGACCAGACAGAACTGGGTGCCCGGCGCAGGACGGCTGACCGGTCCCGGTTGCAAGCCATAGGTAAACGTCCCGAACGTCTCCGTTGAACCCCAGAATGAGCGAAGCGGAGAACCAAACACATCAGGAAAATCCTGCTGCAACTGCGGCGGGCAAACATCTCCGGCGACCAGACAGAACCGCATCGTACCTATTCGGCGAGGCCGTATCTTCTGACGCTCCACAATCGCGGCGTACATGAGCGGCACCCCGATGAGCCAGCTGCATCGGTGCGGCTCTATGGCGTCCAGCAGCGCATCGGCGTCAAACTGCTCAAATAGAATCATGGGTACACCGAAGCGAACGCAGCCAAGGAATGTGGCAAGTCCACCGACATGCATCATGGGTACTGCGTTGATTGCAATTTGCTCCTCATCAAGGCCCAGATGGAGAAACGAATCCGCGATCGCTGACAGTGTTGCCGAGGTGTGGGCAACAAATTTTGGCTGCCCCGTCGTTCCCGATGTGGTTAGCAGTACCGCCGGCATGTCGATATCCGGATCATGCGGGACTGGCCGATCGGCGACGTCAGGGAAGAGGTCAGCCCATGGCCGTACCCCGTCGTCTTCATCCGCCGCACCGACAATGAAGCGAGCGTTCGAAGCAAGGATATCGGACGGAATGGGCGCAATCTGGGGATAGTGCTGCGCCTGGCCAAGATAAAGAACCGGCTGCAGCTGGTGTAGGAGCGACTGCAGTTCCGCTGTCTTGAACCGTGTATTCAGGGGACACGCGATCGCTCCGATCCGGAAACACGCGTAGTACGCAACCGCGAGTTCCGGCAGGTTGGCCATGTGCAGGGCCACGCGGTCGCCCGCCTTCACGCCGCGCTCCAGGAGCGCGCGCGCAAGCTGCTCAGCTTTGGTCGCAAGGCGTCCATAGCTCCACGCTTGATCACCCGCGACGAAGGCCACGGCGTCGGGACGTTTACGTGCCCGCCAGAGTAACGCATCGGTCGGTGTCATCGTCTGGGTACCTTTGTCGTTGAGAGGTAACGCGCGTGGTTGCCAGGCGCGCGAGATCACGACCTCGCGGCTTCCGCACGAAAGACGTGCTGTGATCAAAGACCGTAGGACGCCTTGATCATGCTGCTTGCACGTTCACCGATGACGACAGAGGGCCCCATGGTATTCCCTGCGGGAATTCTGGGCATGATCGAAGCGTCCGCAATTCGAAGCCCCTCGATCGCCATGCACCGCAAGATTGGCGCCAACCACCGATAGGTCGTCTGTGCCCATTTTGGCGGTCGACGTTGGATGAAAGTAGGTCCCGATTGCATCTCGCAGAAAAGAGTTGCGCTCTTCCGAGGTCGACAATCCCGGGCTCAATTCCCCTCTGGTAAAGTCTTTAAGCGCAGCTGAATTGCCGATCGCACGTGCCATGTCGACCGCTACAAGCAGGGCTTCCTGATCTCCTGGCTCCGACAACATGCGCGCATCGATGATAGGCTTGCTGTTCGGGTTGGCGTCAGCAAGGGTAATGCGACCGCGGCTCTCCGGCCGCAATAAGCCAATGCCCATGCCCCAGCCTCCGGGGAAAACGAAATTTCCGTCCGGGTAGCGATATCGCTGCGAAACATGCGGAGTGGCCGTCATAAACCCCGAAAAAACGATATGCAGATCCGGCGCCAAATTTGAGGTGTGGCTATTGCAGAATGCGACCAGGGAGGCCGGCTGCATTTCAGGTGCACCTTCCGGCGTCAGCCAATTGCAACCGAGAACAAGAGGGTGGTCTTGAAAGTTCCGGCCAACGCCGGGAAGGTGCCGGCGTATCGCGATGTCGTGTCGTCGTAGTTCCTCTTCATCGCCGATGCCGGACAGCATGAGAACCTTGGGCGTCTGGATGGCTCCCGTCGACAGAATCACTTCATAACGCGCCTTGATCTGCCGCGACTTGCCGTCCTGGATAATCGACACGCCGATGGCGCGATGCCCCTCGATGATGACCGACTGAACCAGTGTTTCGGTAAGGATGGTGAGATTTGGCGCCGTCAGGTAGTCATGCAGGTAAGCTGTGAAAACCGAAGCCCTCTGTCCGTCGATGACCGTTCTTTCGCTGTCGGAGTGACCGACCGATTCCTCCATGAGGCTGCCGTTGAGGCTCTTGTAACGGGGCACGCCGCTTCGTTCGAAGGCATCAGAGGCGGCAGTTCCGAGCGGGCTCGCACTGCTGTCCTGACTAACCGGGATGATGCCCTGCGCCGTTTCTCTCGCGGGGTCGCCGGTGCCGCGCCAATGCTCGATGCCCTCGTAAATCCGACGAACCGAGTCGAAGCCCCAGGCCGGATCGCCGGCCTGCGCGGCAAAGTAATCCCAGTCGGACTTGTGCCCGCGCGCCCAGTACATGAAATTGACACTTGAACCGCCGCCCAAAACCTTGCCCGCGGGAAGCGGCAAGCTGCGGCCGTCGATATGAGGATTGGGGGTCATTTCGTAACCCCAGTCCCGCTGACTTCCCAGATTTGCGAGGGCCTTCGCCGCTTCTCGGACGTCGTCGATATCGTTGCTGCCGCCGGCCTCTATGAGCAGCACCTTGACGTGGCGATTCTCGGCGAGGCGCCGCGCCACGACAGAACCGGAAGATCCCGAACCACACACGATAAAGTCGAATGTCGATTCCGCTTCACGCATTGCCTGTACCTTTTTCTTGGAACGAAATGAGCAGCAGAGCTCGGTCACGCGTCGGCGACGAACGACCTCGCCGACGTCATGACGTGCTGAGATCAGCAGCCACGCGCAGTTGATTAGCTGGGAAGAACTAGGTCAGAGCTGCGACAGCCCGCCGTCGACGACGAGCTCCGCACCGGTCATGAAGGACGAGTCGTCGCTGGCGAGAAACAACGCCGCCTTTGCGATCTCGTCGGCTTCGCCGAAGCGTCCAAGCGGCACCTGCGCCTTGACGCTAGCCGCCACGTCCTGTCAGGTCCTTTTCGGATAGTCCGAGCTTGCCGTGGAACGGTGTGCTGATCGGACCGGGACTCAAGGCGTTCACGCGAATTCCGCGCGGCGCGAGTTCTGCGCCGAGTGAGCGTGCCAGAGACCGTACGGCGGCCTTCGTTGCCGACAGGATCGATAGGCCGGGCGTGCCGACGGCGTTGAGAAACGACGTCGTCAGGACGATACTGCCGCCGTTGCTCAGAATGGGCGCCGCCTTCTGGACAGCGAAGAAAAGTGCCCTTGAAGTTGATCGAGAACTGCTCGTCGATCTGTTCCTCGGTCACAGCTTCCAGCGATGCGGCGTGGCCGATGCCCGCATTCGCGAACAGAATGTCGAGATGTTCGAACTTCTGCCGGATCGTCGCGACGAGCTCGTCGATGTCGGTCCGGACACGTAAATCGGCACGCAGCACCAGCACGTCGGGGCCGAGTTGGCGGGATGCCTCCTCGAGGCGGGCCGGGTTGACGCCAGTCACGATCACGCGAGCGCCTTCGTCGCGAAACAATTTGGCGGCTTCCAAAGCCGATGCCAGAAGTTCCGCCAGTGATGAGCGCAACCTTATTCTTGAGCTTCATTGTCATCTCCTGCGTCTCTGAAAGTTGTTGAGAAGCCGACACGTTCCGTGGAGGAGACTATGGTCGTTGACGCTGTTGCCGCCAACTGAGATGATCTGTGCTGCCGAGATAGAAAAGCTTTTGCGGAACGAATGAGAGCGCCCAACCACCTGAATGCGCTGCGCGCGTTCGAAGCGGCTGCTCGCCACCTGAGCTATGTCGCGGCCGCTGATGAGCTGAACGTCACGCCGGCGGCGATCGGCCAGTTGGTGCGTGGGCTGGAAGAAACGCTTGGCGTCGAGTTGTTCCACCGCTCGCAGGCCGGACTATCCAGACTGGTTCTCACCGAAACCGGACGGGCGGCTCTTCCCGATCTGCAAGTGGGCTTCGACCGACTATCGACGGCAGTCGAACGGATGAAGGCCGGGCGCTCGCGCATTGCGATGACCGTGACGGTTCCTCCGGCCTTTGCCGACAAGTGGCTGCTTGCCCGCGTGGAGCGGTTCCGTGCGTGCCATCCGGAATATGATCTGCGCATTGATACAAGCGGCCGACTGGTCGACTTCACGGCAGAGCGGATCGATGTCGGCATTCGCTATGGAGGCGGGCGCTGGCCCGGCCTGGAGGCGACATTTCTACTCCGCGATGCGTTCTTCCCGGTTTGCAGTCCCGCTTTGCTGGTTGGCGAGCACCCGCTCAAGAGCGCCGCCGACCTGAAGTATCACGCGTTGATCCATGACATGTCGATGTCCTTTGAGAGCACTTTCCCGACATGGCGTGCATGGCTCCGAAACGCCGGGTTTACCGACTTCGACTGCGACCGAGGTTTGCAGATCAACGACTCGGCCGCCGTGTTTCAGGCTGCGATCGCGGGCAATGGCGTGGCGCTTGGCAGAACAACGCTGGTCGCAAGGGATCTGGCGGAGGGACGACTGGTTCGGCCATTTGGAGAAGCGCTGCCTTACGATTTTGCGTACTACATCGTCCACAAGGAGGAGAATAGCGGCAAGCCGGCGATCGTCGCATTCAAGGAGTGGCTGCTGACCGAAGCGGATCTCGATCGGTGATCTCAGCATGCGGTCTTGTCCGCGTCACCCAGCGCGGCTCCCGCCTGGTGCCGCCATACTCGCGGGACCTCACAATCCCATTTTTATCGCGCTGCCTGACGCCATCGGGTTGTGGATCGGTTTATTAATCGATGGCAGATTGATGCGTGTAAGCCAGAAATCGTTGATGTTTCTAACGAGACTCTCAAACGCGTCGAACTGCGTTGGCTTGGTGAGGTAACAGTTCGCGTTTAGTTGATAGCATCTGTGAACGTCGGCTTCGTCTGCCGATGTGGTCAGGATAACGGTCGGGATCATTCTGAGGCTCATATCGTGCTTGATGTGAGCGAGTACCTGGCGGCCGTCCATCTTCGGAAGGTTCAGGTCAAGCAAAATGAGTTCGGGCCGGGGGGATTTGGCATAGATCCCGTTCCGCTCCAGGAAAGCGACAGCCTCGGCGCCATCGGTTGCGACATGCAAGTGGGCAGCCGGGTTGGCGTCAGACAAGGCTTCGCGCATTAGTCTCACATCACCGGGACTGTCTTCGACCAAAAGCACTTCCTTGGGCAAGATATGTTTGGACATAACGTCCTCAAGCCGAGACGATTGTATCGGACCTCATTCGCCTCGACGGGTTCGAAAGTTAGCACGGGAAGACAAAGGAGATGGGTGCCGTACCGCTCGAAGTTTCGGTTAATCGATTCAAAGGCTCTCGCAAAATCTAAAGGATTGGCCTCGTCGAGCGCAGTCCCGGAGCACGTGAAATCAGGCCGCATCGTTTGGCAGGGCTGTTCGCGTGCTCGCCAGTCGCACCTGCCAGGCACATCCGAACCCCGAGAACATCGAGATACTTTCTCATGGTGCCGGCGGCATTTTTGATCGGTAGTGACCTAATTTCAACGGTCTTGGCTTAATTTGAACATTGAGCAATTTTGAACAGACGGGTCTTGATTCGCCGGCTTAGAAACAGAACACAAAAAAGTGCGGGCCGCGTATGCCGATCGGCGGGATGACCCACCCCCAGGGCAACTCGTAGTGGGTTTGGGGCGACAAATGCATATTCATGATTGGCGGCTCGCTGTCATCACGGCGAACGCCGTAAACCTTGCTAACCAGCTGAACGAACTAAACCAACTGCGAAATCGGGTCAGCAAAGCACAGCTATTGACCCAGCGACGACGGCGGATCGGAGTTAGGAAAAAGACTGAGGATTGTGAAACAAGGAGGCCACTTCAGTTGCCAGCCTCTTTCATAACCGAAGAATCTGCGATGTCGCTCGTGGGGGCGCAGAGCAGACCTGAAAGTCCGCCTGGCTAATGTCCGTTTCGGACCGTCAATCAGAGGTTTAGTGGTCGTGCATCCGTTTGCGGCGTCCCCAACGCGTCTCTTTGCGCGATGGGTTGAATATGCACTCGACGTCCGACCCGCGCATGCAGCGACCAGTATTTCGCAATCTACGTTTTCGCGGGTCTTCCGCGTTTTGCGAACAAGATGCCTTGCGCGTTTGCGGCATTCCGGAGCGCACCCGCCGTTTTCAGCGCATCGGCGCGTTCGCGACCGTGCGGCAGTGCCCGCGCCCTATCAAGTGCCTCCAAAGCTTCGGCTTCCAAGTCGAATTTCGGCGGCATGGATCCTCTGCCCTCAACCATGCGGAGCCCGAAATTCCCAGTCATCGATCGATGCCGATTATAGACGCGGCGGTCGATGCAGGATGGCACAACGCAGCACCGACAAAATGATCAATATTGCTCACCCAGGAGGTTTTACGTGAGCGTTGATGCGGCGCCTTTATTCGACATTTGACGAATGATGGTCTTTTCGGTCGTTGAGATACCGCATTACGATAGTTCGCGAATTGAATGCCAAATCATTGCGGCTTGGTCATTAAGTCCGTAAACATTTCATGAGTTGAAGTAGCTTGTTGTCATCACGATCTGTGCAACGTCAAAGCTTGGTCGATCATACGGTGACACAATGGCGTCACGGACGTAGCCGCAATTGTTTGCGCTGAAGGAAGATACGGCAATAGAAGCTCCTTTTGGTCGATGACCGCGCCAGCTAACGGGCTGGCTCAGGAAGCATTTTAGCGATGTCAGCGACGCAAATCCGTTATACGCGGCTGACCCTTGCCACCGTCGGTCAGCGCTGATGCTCAAGAAACCAATCAGGAGTATTCTCTTAATTGAGGATAATCCAGGCGACGCCCGCTTGCTTCGCGAGATGTTGAAAGACGGCATACTGGATGCCGAACTTGGACACGCAGCATCCATGGATGAGGCCGAGAAATATCTCGCGGTGTCCATGGTCGATATTATTTTGCTCGACCTCGGCTTACCCGATGCGCAAGGATTGGAGGCGGTTCGGCGTGCTCGCTTGGCTGCGCCCAGCATCCCCTTGGTCGTCCTGACAGGTGCGGACGACGAGTTCGCTGGCCGCTCAGGCCCTTCAAGAAGGCGCCCAAGACTATCTGGTAAAGGGGCAAATCACGTCGAGTGCCGGGCAGATGGAAACACGAGGACTATCGCGCGCCATGCGGTATGCCATCGAACGCAAGACAATGGAGGATGCCCTGACGCATTCGGCAGAGCACGATTTTCTGACCGGTCTTCCCAATCGAATGCTGTTGAACGACCGGATCGGTCAGGCGGTCGAGTTTGCAAGGCGGCACTCGAACCAGCTCGCCGTGCTGTTTCTCGATTTGGATGGATTCAAATACATCAACGACTCGCTGGGGCATTCTGTTGGGGACAAGCTTCTCCAATCCGTCGCGAAGCGCCTGGTAGATTGCGTACGAAGTGTGGATACCGTAAGTCGGCAGGGAGGCGACGAATTTGTCGTTTTGCTCTCGGAAGTGCAAGAACCGCAGGACGCCGTTATTTCTGCGCTAAGGATACTCGAGGCGATTGCGGTCGCGCATTCCATCGATGAGCATGACCTTCACATCACGACGAGCATCGGCGTGAGCGTTTATCCCGACGACGGTTTGTCGGCAGAAACACTTATCAAAAATGCCGATACCGCGATGTATCAGGCGAAGGAGGATGGGCGGCAGAATTATAAATTTTTCAAGCCTGCAATGAACGTCCGCGCAGTCGAGCGGCAGAGTATCGAAGAGGGCCTGCGCCGCGCGCTGGAGCGACAGGAATTTGTCCTGCACTACCAACCGAAGATCGATCTGAGGACGGGACGCATCAGCGGTGCCGAGGCATTGCTACGTTGGACCCATCCCATTCGAGGTGAGGTGTCGCCGGCACAATTTATTCCGGTTGCGGAAGCGTGTGGTCTTATACTGCCGATTGGCGCGTGGGTTCTGCGGCAGGCGTGCGAGCAAGCGCAAGCCTGGATAGACGTCGGTCTGCCCAAAGCAACGATAGCAGTAAACGTCTCCGGTGTTGAGTTTCAACACGAGAAATTTCTTGAAGGACTGTTCACCATCCTTCATGACACCGGCTTGGACCCGAGGTTCCTTGAACTTGAATTGACTGAAAGCGTTCTGATGAAGCGAGCGGATTCGTCCGTATCGATTCTGCGGTCTGTCAGAGCGAACGGAATAAAGGTGGCGATCGACGACTTCGGAACGGGTTATTCCAGCTTGAGCTATCTCAGGAAGTTTCCGGTGGATGCGCTCAAAATCGATCAGTCGTTTGTTCGTCGGATTGGTGTTGCCGGCGACGATAGGGCGATTGTGACCGCCGTGATCGCCATGGCCCGAAGTCTCAAGCTGCGCGTCGTCGCCGAGGGCGTGGAAACGTTGGAGCAGTTGGAATTTCTTCGAGCGTACGATTGCGATGAGGCGCAAGGCTATTACTTTGGTGGCCCATTACCCGCGCCGCAGTTCGCTAAGTTTCTCGAATCCGGCATATCGGAAATCGGCGCTGTTGCATCCGAGAGCATGGTTCCAGAGATTGATTCCGCGGAGTGAATTGATCGCGGACATCGTCGAAATCTCAAAATTCTCAACCGATAGACTTCGCTGTTCGGACTAAACGTGGCGGTGCGACGATGCGCATCAACCGAGGCTCCCCTACGGGTCTACTGGGACGTCGCAGACTCCACATTGGAAGTTGGGGCCATGCTCGGTTTGTATGGCCTTGAAGCCATCCGCGACTCTATCAACGGTTGGCACAGCGTCGTCGCTGCCCTGGGAGAGGCTGGCAATCCCCAACTGGTGACATTGCGGACATCGTAGTTCTTCGTTCCATTGATCGGCCATAGGGAGCCTCCGTTTTTGGGAAACCTATGACAGCGAACCCTCATCGCCGATGTTCAAAATTGAGCATGTGAGGAAAAATTCGAATCCGGCCACTGAGGCCGACACGCCGGTACCACCTTACAGCAACGTAAACGCAAGACCGAAGGCGACTACCAACACGGTGGTAGAAGTTGAAATAACCGCGAGGAAAGCGTCCGGATCGGTCATGCAGGGCAACGGCCGTGTGGGAAATTTGTTTCTTTCCGAATCTCAAAAGGGACCACGCAAAAATCAGAA
This sequence comes from uncultured Alphaproteobacteria bacterium, assembly GCA_963843235.1. GTDB lineage: Bacteria > Pseudomonadota > Alphaproteobacteria > Rhizobiales > Xanthobacteraceae > Bradyrhizobium. The sequence goes on along the minus strand of CAWJJV010000030.1, from coordinate 387,227 downwards.
GGCCACTCGGGAATAGAAGTGAATGGAAAGGGAGCGAGTGCCGATTGACTTGAGAGGAACATAATGAGAACATTTCGCGAGTTGGTAAAACCCGGAACAAATTATGGACTCCAGCCCACAGTCTGAGCCGAGGGGCGCCGATGAGCTTGAGGCAGCCGTTGATCAGGCGATAGCGGCCTGCGGCGGCGATGCACGGGATGCGATCCGGGCACTGATCGTGGCGAATGATTTTCTGGAGTCTGAGGTGAGCGAACTGATGAAGGCTGTTTCTCACGCCTACGCTCGCGGAAGGTTTCAAACCTATTCCGGCTAGGAGCGGGAGATGAGCGACGTGACCATTACGTTGCGCTTCCTCGCTGGCTTTGCCCCAGCACGCGCCTGGAATGGCGGCCAAGGTCAGAGATTTTTGATGGAAACCCAATCAGGTGATTTGCCTGTCCAGCCCCGTGCTCAAAAATATTTTCGTTTCCATCTGACCCAAATCACCGGCTTATCTCCCGCCATCCCGTCCCGAGAGAGGGGCGTTGGCCATCGTCACGAACGTTGGGATGGGATGCGGTGGACGCGGCAGCGTCGTCGCGCGAGGGGATTGCAGGGCGGGCCAAAACCTGTGAGCGGTCGACCGGCGCGTGGACGAACGTCGCTGCTTCAGCTTTCGCTAAAGCTTCAGCGGACGTGCACATGCCGTTGATGCCTCTTAGCGAAAGCGGATCGCGTACGGCAAAGCCGTGTGGTTCTGGCGCCCGTTGCTGGCGTCAAGCCGGCGGAGGTTTTACGAACCCGACCGGGTTCGGCAAAGCCTTTAATCCGCCGGTGACGGTGACAAGACGAATTCGTCGCCGGGAAGAGCGCGGAATAAGCCGTTAAAACCATTGCGTGCGGGAATGCCGGGTGTTCCGGTGCGACCGTGGTGACTACCCGTGTGCTTTCTACCTTTGCACACGGGCCGCGGGTGCAACGGGCACCCGGCATTCCCCGCGCCCTCCCTTGAGGGTCGCGCCGCGCCCTTGTTTCTTTTGGGCGGTACGATTGGCAAAGCTCGGGCACATCGTGTCGCGAGAGCGAAAATCGTGTCCGCTGTCATTCCGGGATGCGCCTTTGGCGCAGACCCGGAATCTAGAGGTGATCGAGATTCTCCGATGTGCAATTGCACATCGTAGTTCGACGCTGCGCGTCGCCCCGGAATGACGGCTGGGTGTGGAGCGCTACATCTCTCTCGCAGTAGCGCTCAGCGCGCCGGCTGGTCTCCGCGATTTCCCGCATTTTCGCGCGGTCTCTCCCAAAACCCCGAATTCGGCTTTTGCGGCAAAGGGTTGGTTCGGAGGCGCTAAATCGATGGCGGTCCGTCACGAGCCTGTGTATAACGCGGCCCTTCACGTCGTCCCATATAAGTAGCGGTTTTTGCTCAGGAGTTAACGTCATGTCCGAGCGGTGGACACCCGACAGCTGGCGCGCCAAGCCGGTGCTGCAAGTGCCCGATTATCCCAACGCGAAGGCCCTGGCCGACGTCGAGGCGCAGCTTGCCACGTTTCCACCGCTGGTTTTTGCAGGTGAAGCCCGCAACCTGAAAAAGGCGCTTGGGCGCGTCGCCGTCGGCGAGGCCTTCCTTCTTCAGGGCGGCGACTGCGCCGAGAGCTTCGCCGAGCACGGCGCCAACAACATCCGGGATTTCTTCCGCGTGCTGCTGCAGATGGCGGTGGTGTTGACCTATGCCGGCGCGTTGCCGGTGGTGAAGGTCGGCCGTGTCGCCGGACAATTCGCCAAGCCGCGCTCCTCGCCGATGGAGAAAATCGGCGACGTCGAACTGCCGAGCTACCGCGGCGATATCGTCAACGACATCGCGTTCACGGCCGAGTTGCGCACGCCCGACCCGCAGCGCCAGCTGATGGCCTATCGCCAGTCGGCGGCGACGCTCAATCTGCTGCGCGCCTTTGCCACCGGCGGCTTCGCCAATCTCGGCAGCGTGCATCAGTGGATGCTTGGTTTCCTGAAGGATTCCCGGCAGTCGCGCCGTTACGAGGAATTGGCGGACCGGATCTCGGATGCGCTGAACTTCATGCGCGCCTGCGGTCTCGATCTCGAGAGCCATCCAGAATTGCGTGCCACCGATATCTACACCAGCCACGAGGCGCTGTTGCTCGGTTACGAGCAGGCCTTCACGCGGGTCGATTCCACGACCGGCGACTGGTACGCGACCTCGGGTCACATGATCTGGATCGGCGACCGCACCCGCCAGCTCGATCACGGCCATGTGGAATATTTCCGCGGCATCAAGAATCCGATCGGATTGAAATGCGGTCCCTCGCTCAAGCCGGATGAATTGCTGCGGCTGATCGACGTGCTCAACCCGGACAACGAACCCGGACGGCTGACGCTCATCAATCGCTTCGGCTCGGACAAGGTCGGCGATCATCTGCCGTCATTGATCCGCGCCGTGAAGCGCGAGGGCCATGCCGTGGTGTGGTCGTGCGATCCGATGCATGGCAACACCATCACCTCGACCAGCGGCTACAAGACCCGTCCGTTCGACCGCATCCTGTCGGAGGTGAAGTCGTTCTTCACCATCCACGCGGCGGAGGGCACCCATGCCGGCGGCGTTCATCTGGAAATGACCGGTCAGGATGTCACCGAATGCATCGGCGGCGCGCGCGCCATCACCGACGAGGACCTCAACGATCGCTATCACACGGTCTGCGATCCCCGTCTCAACGCCGAGCAGTCGATCGACATGGCGTTCCTGATCGCCGAACTGCTCAAGCAGGATCGCGGCCGCAGGATCAATCCGATGCCGGCGGCGGCGGGACTTTGAGTTGCTGCGGTTCTGGCGGGCCACGATCAACACGCGCAACGGTCTGGCGTTCGCGATCCGGTCCGAACAGGCCATTCGCGAGGAACTGATCGCGCTGGTGCTGGCCTTGCCGGCGGCGTGGCTGGTCGGCACCACCGTGATGCGCCGCTTCGAATTGGTCGCCGCCGTCGTCGTGGTGCTGGTCGTCGAATTGCTCAACACCGCGATCGAAAAACTCGCCGACCGGCTGACCACCGACCATGATCCGCAGATCGGGCACGTCAAGGACATGGGCTCGGCGGCGGTAGGGGTCGCGCTGGTCATGGCCGGGCTGTTCTGGCTGTTCGCCATCGCCGAACGCATGGGCGCGATATAAAGCATGCAATTGCAGTTTGCCCCTGCGCAAGGCACCATCGCTCAATGAACACACCTGCCTCTCAGTTTACGATTACCCTGGCCCAGTTGAACCCGACGGTCGGCGATGTCACCGGCAACGCCGCCAAGGCGCGGGCCGCGCGCGTCAGGGCGCGGGCCGATGGTGCCGATCTCGTCGTGCTGTCCGAGCTTTTCATCGCCGGCTATCCGCCGGAGGACCTGATCCTGAAGCCGGCGTTTCAGTCGGCGTGCCGCAGCGCCATCGAAGAACTGGCGCGGGAAACCGCCGATGGCGGCCCGGCGATGCTGATCGGCACGCCCTGGGTCGAGGACGGCAAGCTCTACAATGCCTCCGCGTTGCTGGACGAGGGTCGCATCAGCGCGATCCGCTTCAAGGCCAATTTGCCGAATTATGGCGTGTTCGACGAAAAACGCCTGTTCGCGCGCGGACCGGCGGCGGGCCCGGTGACGGTGCGCGGCATCCGGGTCGGCGTCCCCATCTGCGAGGATATCTGGCTCGAGGAGTCGGAGGACTACGAAAACGTGGTCGAGTGCCTGGCGGAGACCGGCGCCGAAATCCTGATCGTGCCCAACGGCTCGCCTTACGCGCGCGACAAGAACGATTTGCGGTTGTCGATCGCGGTGGCGCGGGTCACCGAGAGCGGGCTGCCGCTGATCTATCTCAATGAGGTCGGCGGCCAGGACGAACTGGTGTTCGACGGCGCCTCGTTCGCGCTCAACGCCGATCTGTCGGTGGCGGCGCAGCTGCCGGCATTCGAGGAGAACATCACCACCTTGCGCTGGAGCAGGGACAATGGCGGCTGGCGCTGCACCGGACCGGTGGCGCCGCTGCTTGAGGGCGACAAGGGCGACTACGCCGCCTGTGTGCTCGGCTTGCGCGACTATGTCGGCAAGAACGGATTTCCCGGCGTGCTGCTCGGCGTATCCGGCGGCATCGACTCCGCGCTATGCGCGGCGATCGCGGTCGACGCATTGGGCGCGGACCGCGTCCGCGGCGTGATGCTGCCGTTCCGGTTCACCGCGCAGGTTTCGCTCGATGACGCCGCCAAGCTCGCCGGCGCGCTCGGCATCCGCTACGAGGTGCTGCCGATCGCGGATGCCGTCAACGGGTTCGAAAAGATCTTGTCCGAGACCTTCAAGGGGCTGCCGCGCGATATCACCGAAGAGAACCTGCAGGCGCGGGCACGCGGCACGCTGCTGATGGCGATCTCCAACAAGACCGGCGCGATGGTGGTGACCACCGGCAACAAGTCGGAAATGTCGGTGGGATACGCCACGCTCTATGGCGACATGAACGGCGGCTTCAATCCGATCAAGGATATCTACAAGACCGAGGTGTTTCGGCTCTCAAGCCTGCGCAATGCGTGGAAGCCGGACGGCGCGCTCGGGCCCTCGGGCGAGGTCATTCCGGTCAACATCATCACCCGGCCGCCGACCGCGGAGCTGCGCGAAAACCAGACCGATCAGGATTCGTTGCCGCCCTACGACATGCTCGATGCGATCCTGGAACGCCTGGTCGAACGCGAGGAGCCGCTGGCCGCGATCGTCGCGGCGGGGTTCGATCGGGAGGTGGTGGCGCGGATCGACCGGTTGCTCAATATCGCCGAGTACAAGCGGCGGCAGGCGGCGCCGGGCGTCAAGGTGACGCGGCGGAATTTCGGTCGCGACCGCCGCTATCCCATCACCAACCGGTTTCGCGATATCGGCAAGCCGCTGCCCGAACCCGACGACACGCTGCTGTCGCGCGCGAGCCGCGGATCGGCGGAGGCGTTCGACGGGTAGAGCGTTTTCAGCGAAGTGGATACCGGTTCGCGTAAAGAAAACGCGTCAAACCAAGAATCCAGAGCCCCGTTCCGATTTCATCGGAACGGGTCTCGTTAACGCGCGGGGATGAAGGTCGGCCCGACCGTGCGGATCGATTTGCTGTCGGTCGCGGGACCCGCGGATGGGGTCGAGGAGGGCGCCGCCGCGGTGGTTGCGGGATCGGCCGCCGGTACCGGGCTCGCCGGAGCGCTGCCCTTCTTGGCGGAAGTGGCAACCGGTTTCAGCGGCTGCGACATCTTCTTCGCGCCTTCCTCGGTGACGATGATGTCGCCCTGCTGTTTGGCGCCGGCTTCATCGTCGATGTTTTTCAGCGCGTCGGACCATGTCTGTCCGGCCGCCTTGCACGAACAGGAGGGAGTGAATTCCTGGCGGTAGCGGAACGCATTCGGGGACGACGAATACGGCTGGCCGTTGATCGACACCGCCGAGTTCATGTCTTCGCCGGGATTGCGATAGCTGAACAGCGTGGCGTCCGCTGCCGGGCACAGCGCCTTGCAGGTCCTCTCGTCGTCGGGAAAGCGGGCGGGCACGGTGGCGAACGAGATCGGAAAATAGGCGCCGTCGCAACTGCGGACGCAAACCGTGCGGTAGGTTCCGGATTGCGGCCCGACATCGGCGCCGGGCGGGAGCGGATTGCCGCCGCCGCCATTGCCGCCGAACAGGTTGTTGAGAAAGCCGCCTGGGCCGGGCGCCATGTTGGCATATTGCGGCCCGCAATTGTTCTGCGCCAGCGCCGTCAGCACCGAGCGGCGCTGGTTGTCGGAGCCGCCGAAACCGCCGCCGCGCAAGCGCTCGAGGCTGCCCGTGATCTGGTCGAGGTTGGCCCGCATCTGCTGGATCTGGTTGTTGACCGGACCGCATTGCGCCGATTGGCCCGAGAACAGCGAGAAGAATCCGGAGCTGTCGCAGCCCATCCGCTTGGCCTGCGACGTCACGCGATCGAGTTCAGCCTGCTGCTTGCTCGCGGCGTCCTGATAGCGGCGGATTTGGTCATCCCTGGCCGGATCGCCGGTGCCACCGCCGCCGCGATCGATGGTCGCCAGTTGCGCCTCCAGCCGTGTGCACATCGGGTTGCCCGGTGCGCTCTGCGACGGTGGCGCGTTCGGGTCCATTTGCGCCCAGGCATCGACGCCCGGCGCAGTGACGCCGAGCACCGCAACGCAGGCCAGGATCAATTTCGAGCTCGATTTCGAGATCGGCTTCGGAAGGAGGGTAATCAGCGTTTCAGGCATATCCGGCCATCAGTGACGATTCCGCGCGGCCTGGATAACAGAGTGCCGCCAACGCGGCTCCACATAGCCGCTTCTCGCGGCAGCGTCACGTCGTTTCCGGGGCGCCGATGTGGCAAGGGCGGCGCCCGAGGAGGCCGCGGGCAGACCGGTTCAGCGTTGGCAGGTGATGGCGACGTATTCGCCGCAACCGGCATGGTTGCAATGGGCAGCGGCCGCCTTGGGAACCGACCCCGTTATTTCATCCGGATCGACGCGACGGTAGGAGGACGCCTGCGCGAATTCCCGCGATTGGCAATAGGACAGGGCGGCATGCGCGCCGCATTTCTCGCCCGTGGCGAGGCACTGGTCCACCCCGTACCCGTCGGCCTGGTTTTCGATGATGAAAACGCGGCTGTCGGCCAATGCCGCCGTGGCGCCGAGGAGGAGCGCGCAGGCCAATAGCGCTGATATCGATCGCATGCTGTACCGTCGAATGAGAGGACTACTTCATTCGATACGCTTAAAAACATTAAGAATGATTAACCATGGCCGGCCGGCCCGGATTTAGTCGCCGGAATCGGGCCCGCAAGCTAGCCCTTGACGCGGTCCCCCGGGCTGGCCCATGGTGATCAGATGTACGGTTTCCTCACCATTTGTGGCATTTGCCGCGAGATTATGAGCTAGCGATTCGCTGGCTGAGGCCGTCTTTTCTCACATGAGATCACTGGACGCCCGGCCGCAAGGGACGGGATATCCATGGAACTTCGACTCCACGATACGCTGACCAAGGAAAAGCGCGCCTTTGTGCCGCTCGATCGCAACAACGTGCGGATGTATGTCTGCGGGCCGACGGTCTACGACTTCGCCCATATCGGCAACGCGCGCCCGCTGATCGTGTTCGACGTGCTGTTCCGGCTGCTGCGGCAGCTCTACGGCGCCGATCACGTCACCTATGTCCGCAACATCACCGACGTCGACGACAAGATCAACGACCGCGCCGCGCGCGATTTTCCCGGCCTGCCGCTGAACGAGGCGATCCGCAAGGTCACCGAGACGACCGCCGCGCAATTCCACGCCGATGTCGCGGCGCTGGGTTGCCTGCCGCCGACATTTGAGCCGCGCGCGACCGATTTCGTGCTGCCGCGCCCCGACGGCAAGGCCGACATGGTGACGCTGATCAAGCAACTGATCGCGCGCGGCCATGCCTACGAAGCCGGCGGCGAGGTCCTGTTCGACACCCAGTCGATGCCGGACTATGGCGCGCTGTCGGGCCGCAAGCTCGACGAACAACAGGCCGGCGCCCGCATCGCGGTGGACGCGCACAAGAAGCATCCGACCGATTTTGTGCTCTGGAAGCAGTCGTCTGAAAACGAACCTGGTTGGGAAAGTCCGTGGGGCCGCGGACGTCCGGGCTGGCACATCGAGTGCTCGGCGATGAGCGCCGCCTATCTCGGCGACGTCTTTGACATCCATGGCGGCGGGCTCGACCTGATCTTCCCGCATCATGAAAACGAAATCGCGCAGTCGCGCTGCGCGCACGGCACGCCCGCGATGGCGAACTACTGGATGCACAACGGCTTCCTGCAGGTCGAAGGCGAGAAGATGTCGAAGAGCCTCGGCAACTTCGTGACGATCCGGGACGTGTTGGCGGACTGGCCGGGAGAAGTGCTGCGTCTCAACATGCTGAAGACGCATTACCGCTCGCCGATCGATTGGACATTGAAGGGACTGGAAGAGAGCGCGAAGACGCTGGACGACTGGTATTGGGTTGCGGCGGATGTCGAGAGCGGACAGGTTTCCGCCGACGTCATCGAGGCGCTCTCGGACGATCTGAACACGCCGCAGATGACGGCGTCGCTGCACAGTTTGCGCAATAGCGCGGCTTCCGGAAATGAACGCGATCGCGGCGCGTTTGCCGCATCGCTGCGGCTTCTCGGCTTCCTGTCCGAGAGTTCAGCGGATTGGAACAGGCGCAAACAGCAGGCAAGCGGCATCGACGTCAAGCAGGTCGATGCTTTGATATTGGATCGCACGGCGGCTCGCGCGCGCAAGGACTTCAAGGAATCCGATCGCATTCGTGATGAGCTTGCGGCGATGGGCGTCGTCATCAAGGATTCCAAGGACGGCACTACCTGGGAGATCGCGCGATGAGCGTGCAACGCGCAAAACCCTCTCCCGCTGGGCGAGAGGAAAGAAAGAGGACGTCGCGCGATGAGCGGGGCGGCACGTCTTTTCCGAAGCAGGGGCGCACCTATATCTCGGTCGAATGGGCCGTCATCGCCGGCGCGGTGGGGCCGGCGTTGAGATCGTTTGGAGTGTTTTGAGACCATGGGACAGGCGTTACCGAGACCAGCTTTGCGACCGTTCCTGGCGGCGGATACGCCGGTGCTGGCGGCGATCTTTGTTGCCGCCATCGAGGAGTTGACCGGTGACGATTACAGCGAGGCGCAGCAGCAGGCGTGGGCCGGCGTTGCCGACGACGAGGCGGAGTTCGGCAAGCGCCTGGCCTCCGAACTCACGCTGGTCGCCACGCTGCAGAATTCCCCGATCGGCTTTGCGTCGCTGAAGGGCAAGGATCACATCGACATGCTCTACGTCCATCCCAACGCGGTCGGGCAGGGCGCCGCGTCCGTGCTGTGCGAAGCGCTGGAAAAGCTCGCCGGCAGCCGTGGCGCGAAGGCCCTGACCGTCGACGCCAGCGATAATGCGCAGCCGTTTTTTGCGAAACGTGGCTATGTCGCGAAGCAGCGCAACAGCGTGACCGTCAATGGTGAATGGCTCGCCAACACGACCATGCAGAAGGCGCTGGCCGATGGCGCGGCGCCTGGAGTTCAGACATGAGCCGCGAACGTCTTTATCTGTTCGACACCACGCTGCGCGACGGCGCGCAGACCAACGGGGTCGATTTTACCCTGCATGACAAGCAACTGATCGCACAGATGCTCGACGAACTCGGCATCGACTATGTCGAGGGCGGCTATCCCGGCGCCAATCCCACCGATACGAAGTTCTTTGCCGAGAAGCCGAAGTTCGATCATGCCAGCTTCACCGCGTTCGGGATGACCCGGCGGCCCGGCCGTTCGGCCTCGAACGATCCCGGCCTCGCGGCGCTACTGGAAGCCAAGGCCGATGCGATCTGTTTTGTCGCGAAGTCCTCGGCGTATCAGGTGCGGGTTGCGCTCGAGACCACCAACGAGGAGAATTTGGCCTCGATCCGCGACAGCGTGACGGCCGCCAAAGCCGCAGGCCGCGAGGTCATGCTCGACTGCGAGCATTTCTTCGACGGCTACAAGGAAAACCCGGAATTTGCGCTCGCCTGCGCGAAAACCGCCTATGATTCCGGTGCCCGCTGGGTGGTGTTGTGCGACACCAATGGCGGCACCATGCCGAACGAGGTCGAGACCATCGTCGGCGAAGTGGTCAAGCAAATCCCCGGCGATCACGTCGGCATTCACGCCCACAACGACACCGAGCAGGCCGTTGCCAATTCACTGGCCGCGGTACGCGCCGGCGTCCGCCAAATCCAGGGCACGCTGAACGGCCTCGGCGAACGCTGCGGCAACGCCAATCTGTGCTCGCTGATTCCGACCCTGCGGCTCAAGGGTGAATTTTCCGACGCCTTCGAAATCGGCGTGTCGCCGGACAAGATGGCAAGCCTGATGAAGGTGTCGCGGACGCTGGACGATATGCTCAACCGTGCACCCAATCGCCACGCGCCCTATGTCGGGGAAAGCGCCTTCGTCACCAAGACCGGCATTCATGCGTCCGCGGTCCTCAAGGATCCGCATACCTATGAGCACGTGTCGCCCGACGCGGTCGGAAATCACCGCAAGGTGCTGGTTTCCGATCAGGCCGGCCGTTCGAACGTCATTGCCGAACTGGACCGCGCCGGCATCGCCTATGAAAAGAGCGATCCGAAGCTTGCCCGTCTGGTCGAGGAGTTGAAGGAGCGTGAAGCCGCCGGCTACGCCTATGAATCCGCCGATGCCTCGTTCGAGTTGCTGGCGCGGCGCACGCTGGGCCGGGTGCCGGAATATTTCCAGGTCGAAAAGTTCGATGTCAACGTCGAGCAGCGCTACAATGCCAAAGGTCAGCGCGTCACGGTCGCGATGGCCGTCGTCAAGGTCGATGTCGCCGGCGAGAAACTGATCTCGGCGGCGGAGGGCAACGGTCCGGTCAACGCGCTCGACGTGGCGCTGCGCAAGGATCTCGGCAAGTATCAGAAATATATCGAGGGCCTGAAGCTGATCGACTACCGTGTGCGTATCCTCAACGGCGGCACCGAGGCGGTCACGCGGGTGCTGATCGAGAGCGAGGACGAGGCGGGGGAGCGCTGGACCACGATCGGGGTGTCGCCCAATATCATCGACGCCTCGTTCCAGGCGCTGATGGATTCGGTGATCTACAAGCTGGTGAAGTCCGGCGCGCCGGCGTGACGATGACGGTGTATCAACGCGTTCGTCATTCCGGAATGGTCCGCAGGACCATATCCGGAATCTCGAGATTCCGGGCTCGACGCTACGCGCGCCCCGGAATGACGTGCTAATGTCGTAAACTCTGGTTCGCTGCCCTGAGGCATCCCACATGATCGATCATGTTTCAGTCGGGGTGAGGGACCTGGAACGCGCCGCGCGCTTCTATGAACTGGCGCTGGCGCCGCTGGGGTTGTCGCGCCTCGTCACGCGGCCCGCGACGGTCGGTTTCGGCAAGAGCTATCCGGAGTTCTGGGTCAACCTTCGCGCCGATATGGCGCCGGTGCCGCACGACTGCGGTGCTCATATTTGTCTGCGGACGAAATCGACCATCGAGGTCGACGCATTCCACGCGGCGGCGCTCAGTGCCGGCGGCCGCTCTGACGGTGCTCCAGGGCTGCGCCCGCACGATCGCGTGCGTTATTACGCGGCGTTCGTCGTCGATCCCGACGGCAACCGCATCGAGGCGGTAACCTTCTGATTAAGTGAAGCCCGATCCGGCTCTAGAGCCGCCGCGCGACTTCGGGCGCCAGTTCCTTGCTGCTCTCCGACACCCGCGCCGCGGCGGCACGCAACCGCGGCAGGATATCGGCGACCCGTTCGGCCTTGAGAATGTCGACGGTGAGGGTGGGGCGGATGAATTCGGTCGCGCGCATATGCGTCAGCAGCGCGATGAACGGCTCCCAGAACCCGTCGATATTGGCGAGCAGCACCGGTTTGCTGTGACGGCCGAGCTGCTGCCAGGTCAGTTGCTCGACCAGTTCCTCCAGCGTGCCGATACCGCCGGGTAGCGCCACGAAGGCGTCGGAGCGTTCGAACATCAATCGCTTGCGTTCATGCATATCGGGCGTGACGATCATCTCCTGGACGCGCGTCAAGGCATTTTCACGCGCCCGGAGAAAGTCCGGGATGATGCCGGTGACGGTGCCGCCATGATCCAGTGTGGATTTGGCGACCGCGCCCATCAGACCCAGCGAACCGCCGCCGTAGACGAGGCGGATACCGTTCGCGGCGAAGGTCTTTCCTAATTCGATGGCTGCTTCCACGAAATGGGGATTTGTGCCCGGGCCGGAGCCGCAATAGACACAGACGGTTTTAATCTTGCTCATATGACGCATGTGGCACTGCAACGTGAATGCGTCAAGGCTGGCCAGCTACGTGGTAACATCGGAATTCATCCCTAAATATTGGAAATCACGAAAGAATTTACCAGTGGGGTGTTCGCGTGCCGAAACGCGCTATATGACATACCGGATGGACATGAACAGAAGAATACCCGCGCCGCCGGATCGGCGCACCACTTGGCCCCGGGCGCTTGCCGATGACCGTCGTTGATTCGTCCGGCGGCGGCCAAACGCCGCCTACGTCCGACAAATCGATCGAACAGGCGACCCTGATCGGGACGCTGACGCATCTGTGGCCGTACATCTGGCCCAGCGATCGCGCCGACCTCAAGATGCGCGTGGTCTGGTCGATGGTGCTGCTGCTGATCGCCAAGGTCGCGACGATGGTGGTGCCCTTTACGTTCAAATGGGCGATCGACGCGTTGACCGGCGCGGACACCGCGCCGGTGCAACCGTCCAACTGGGCGTTATGGCTGATCGCCTCACCCCTGATCATGACCTGCAGCTACGGCGCCCTGCGGGTGCTGATGGCGGTGCTGACCCAATGGCGGGACGGAATCTTTGCCAGGGTGGCGATGCACGCGGTGCGCAAGCTCGCCTACCTCACCTTCGTCCACATGCATGAATTGTCGCTGCGCTTTCACCTCGAGCGCAAGACCGGCGGACTGACGCGGGTGCTGGAGCGCGGGCGCACCGGCATCGAAACCATCGTGCGAATGGTGATCCTGCAACTGGTTCCGACCATCGTCGAGGTGTCGCTGTTGATGGCGGTGCTGCTGTGGAAGTTCGACTGGCGCTACCTGGCCGCGATGCTGATCACGGTCGTGCTCTTCATGTATTATACCTACATCGCGACCGAGTGGCGGATCGGAATCCGCCGCCAGATGAACGAGTCCGATACCGACGCGAACACCAAGGCGATCAACTCGCTTCTGAATTACGAGACCGTCAAATATTTCAGTGCCGAGACGCGCGAAGCCGCGCGCTACGATCGCTCGATGGAAGGCTATGAGCGCGCCAGCGTGAAGACCTACACGTCGCTTGCGGTGCTCAATACCGGGCAGGCGGTGATTTTCACGATCGGGCTGACGGCGACGATGCTGATGTGCGCGATCGGCGTGCGCCGCGGCACCAATACCGTGGGCGACTTCGTCATGGTCAACGCCATGATGATCCAGCTTTACCAGCCGCTGAACTTCATGGGCATGGTCTACCGCGAGATCAAGCAGGCGATCATCGACATTGAGAAGATGTTCGTCGTGCTGTCGCGGAACCCCGAGGTGAAGGATGTGCCCGGCGCCGTGCCGTTGCTCGTGACGTCGGGCCATGTCCGCTTCGACGATGTTCGGTTCGCCTATGATCCCGACCGCCCGATCCTCAAAGGCCTCAGTTTCGAGGTGCCGGCCGGCAAGACGGTGGCGATCGTCGGTCCGTCCGGCGCCGGCAAATCGACCATTTCGCGCTTGCTGTTTCGCCTCTATGACATTTCGGGCGGCAGCATCCTGATCGATGGGCAGGATATCCGCAACGTCACGCAGGCGTCGCTGCGGGCCTCGATCGGCATGGTGCCGCAGGACACCGTGCTGTTCAACGATACCATCCGCTACAACATTCGTTACGGGCGCTGGGACGCTGATGATGCCGAAGTGGAGCAGGCCGCGCAATTGGCCCAGATCGACAGCTTCATCCGGATGTCGCCAAAGGGGTACGAGACCCAGGTCGGCGAGCGCGGGCTGAAATTGTCGGGCGGCGAGAAGCAGCGCGTCGCGATCGCGCGAACGATCCTCAAGGCGCCGCCGATTCTGGTGCTCGACGAGGCCACGTCGGCGCTCGACAGCCACACCGAGCACGAAATCCAAGGTGCCCTGGAGCGGGTGTCGCGCAACCGCACCTCGCTGGTGATCGCGCATCGATTGTCGACGATCGTGGGCGCCGACGAGATCATTGTCCTCGATCAGGGCAGGATCGCCGAGCGCGGCACGCACGCCCAGCTTTTGGCGACCGGCGGGCTTTATGCCAGTATGTGGAACCGGCAGCGTGAGGCCGAGGAAGCGCGAGAGAAGCTGGCGCGAATCGGCGATGATAACGAGGCGCCGAACCGGACGCCGCCGCCGGTCGATGACGCGCTGGTGACCCCGGCCGCGGCCGAATAAATCGAGACCACCTTTCCCCGCAAGGGGAGAGATGGCACACGACAACAAGTCCAGAATGGCAGTGAAGTTCTAGATGTCCCTTAGCAATTCGATCCGCGCCCAGATTCCGCCGATTCACCGGGAAGGCTACCCGTTTATCGGCGGGTTTGCGCTGGCGAGTCTGATCCTGTTCTGGATCTGGACGCCGCTCGGCTGGATCGGCACCTTGCTGACGGTCTGGTGCGCGCTGTTCTTTCGCGATCCGGTGCGCGTCACGCCGATACGGGAAGGCATCGTGGTGGCACCTGCCGATGGGCGCGTCTCGCTGGTGAGCCAGGTATTGCCGCCGGCCGAACTCGGGCTCGGCGACCGACCGTTGCCGCGCATCTCGATCTTCATGAGCGTGTTCAATTGTCACGTGAACCGCAGCCCGGTGGCGGGGCGGATCGACCGGATCGCGTATCGGCCCGGTGCCTTTATCAATGCCGAACTCGACAAAGCCAGCGAAGACAACGAGCGCAACTCGCTGGTGATCTCGACGCCGAACGGCCGCATCGGGGTGATCCAGATCGCGGGGCTGGTGGCGCGCCGGATCGTGTCATTTGTTCGCGAAGGGCAGTCGATCGGCGCCGGCGAGCGGTTCGGGTTGATTCGCTTCGGGTCGCGTCTCGACGTCTATCTGCCCGAGGGGACCCGGCCGTTGGTCTCGGAAGGCCAGACCGCGGTGGCCGGGGAGACCATTCTGGCCGATTTCCGGCATGACGACCCCGGCCGGACCTACCGGGTCGATTAACCATTTGAATCACCGGATTGGCCGGGTTGCCGCCGCAATGGCGCAGCAGCCACGCGTTTGCTATATATCAGCGGCCATGCCGATGCCTGTCGATCCCAAGTACCCCGGAACGTCCCGCCGCCGGTTTCGCCCGATTCCGGTGCGGATGCTGGTGCCCAACTTCATTACGTTGCTCGCGATCTGCGCGGGGTTGACGGCGATCCGTCTGTCCACCGAAGGGCGGATGGAATTGGCGGTGGCGGCGATCGTGTTCGCGGCCGTGCTCGACGGCCTCGACGGCCGGGTGGCGCGGATGATCAAGGGCCAGTCGAAGTTCGGGGCCGAACTCGACAGTCTTGCGGATTTCGTCAATTTCGGCGTGGCGCCGGGGTTGATCCTGTATTTCTGGCAGCTGCATGAATTGAACAATGGCGGCTGGATCGCGGCGATGGTTTTCGCGATCAGCGGCGGGCTGCGACTGGCTCGTTTCAACGCGACCATGGACGATCCGAACAAGCCCGCCTTTGCCGCGAATTATTTTACCGGCGTGCCGGCGCCTCTTGGCGCGATCACGGTGCTGCTTCCGATTTACCTGGCGTTCCTCGACATACCCAGGCCTCCGGCCGTACTGACCGCGCTCTATACGCTGGTGATTGCGTTCCTGATGGTCTCGCGCCTGCCGGTATTTTCCGGCAAGACCGTCAAGATGCGGGTGCCGCCCGAAATGGTGCTGCCGGTTTTCGTCTCGGTGGTGTTCTTCATCGCGCTGTTGATCGGCTATCCCTGGTACATTCTCTCGGCGTGCACCGTGCTTTACCTGTTGAGCTTGCCCCTCGGATGGAAATCCTATCGCGACCATGAGCGTAAGGCGGCAGCGGCCCTGCAGGCCGCGACGCCGGCCAGCGCCGCTCCGCCCGATCCGGCGGCACCGTTTGGCGCACCTGTCTCCGAGCCCGAAGAGGACGATCGTCCGGTCCGGCTGAACTAACCGGCGGCCTTGGGGCGACATTTCCCAGAGATATCTGCCATGAGTGCGCGCCGAGTTGGGTCGATCCCCAATCTCGGCTATAGCGCTGACGTACATGGCCGTCAGGAAATGACCGGTCGCAACAATCAGGAGAGAACGCCGTGACGAAATCCGCCTCCGCGCCGCTGCCCGCTTCCGTCCTTGAAGCCTTGGCGCGCTATGACACGCCAACGATCTGCAATGCGATGGAGATCGTGGCGCCGGAACGCCGGCTGATCGGATACACGACCAAACCGCTGGTTTGCCCTTTTCCCGAACTGCCGCCGATCGTCGGCTATGCCCGGACCGTGACCATCCGTTCGGTGCTGGTTTCCGGTCTGCCGGCCGCGGAACAGGCCAAGCGGCGGATCGAATATTACGAATATATGGGGACCGGACACGGGCCGCGCATTACCGTCATTCAGGACATCGACGGTGCCGACGTCGGATATGGCGCGTTCTGGGGCGAGGTTCAAAGCAACGTTCACAAGGCGCTTGGCTGCATCGGCGTCGTCACCGACGGATCGATCCGCGACATTCCGCAATGGGCGCCCGGTTTCCAGGCGCTGGCCGGTTCGATCGGTCCCTCGCACGCCTGGGTCCACGCCGAAAGCTTTGGCGGTGAGGTTCGCGTCGCCGGCATGACCGTGCGCTCGGACGACCTCATTCATGCCGACCAGCACGGCGCCATTGTGATTCCGCACGATATCGCAGCGAAAATTCCCGATGCGGCCGAACTGTGCGGCCGCCGCGAGACGCCGATCCTGGAAATCGCCCGCAGCCCGGACTTCACGCTCGAAAAGCTGAAAGACGCTCTGAAGCGTTCGGCCGAGATTCACTAGAAAGCGTTCGCGAGCCCAAAGAAATCATCTCGGTTTGCATCCGCAAAGCAAGACCCGCTTCAATGAGGATTGAAGCGGGTCTTGTCACGAACGGACGCGACTATTTCACAAGGTGAAATCCGCCGTCCTTGACCTCGATCACAAAAGCCGAACGCTCGTCGTAGCCGTTGTGGTTGTCCGGCGTCATGTTGGACAGGCCATTGTTGAGCGCGAGGTCCTTGGTCTTTTCGATCTCGCTGCGCAGCGCCGCGCGGAACTCCTCGGTGCCGGGCTTTGCAACTTTCAGCGCCCCTGGAATGGCGTGCTCGACCAGGGTCACGGAATCCCAGAGGTGCGCGCCGAAGATCGAGGGGATGTTGCCGTTGGCGGCCTTGTAGGCATCGACGAAGCGGGCGGTGGTTTTCCGGAACGGACTGTCGGCCGGCAGATCGTTCACGACGGTGAAGGCCTCGCCGGTGAAGATGGCGCCGTCGACATCCTTGCCGCCGAGCTTGATGAATTCCTCGGTCGCCACGCCATGGGTCTGGAAAATCGGCCCCTTGTAGCCGCGCTCGCGCAACGCTTTCTGCGGCAGCACCGCCGGCGTTCCCGCTGAGGCGACGAACACCGCGTCGGGCTTGGTGGCGATGATCTTCAGCACTTGTCCGGTGACGCTGGCGTCGCTGCGCGCGTAGACTTCATGGCCGGTCAGCGTGATGCCGAGCTTGGGCGCGGCCTCGCTCAGCACCTTGTAATATCCTTCGCCGTAGGCGTCGGAGACGCCGATATAGCCCAGCGTCTTGACGCCGGACTTGGCGATATATTTGAGAATGGCGTTGGCCATGATGTCGTCGTTCGGCACCACCTTGAACACCCATTTGCGCTTGTCATCCATCGGTGAGACCAGCACGGCGGCGGCGGCGAGCGAGAGCAGGGGCGTCTTGGCTTCCGCTGCGATATCGATCAGCGGCAGGCTGACCGGGGTCAACGAGGAGCCGATCAGCACGTCGACCTTTTCTTCGGCGAGCAGCTTGCGCACATTTTGCGCGCCCTTGGTCGGATCTGACTCGTCGTCGAGCGCGAAGTAGGTGATCTTCTGCCCGGCGATCTCTTTGGGCAGAGCGGCGACGGTCTTGGATTGCGGCTGGCCCAGCGCTGCGCCCGGCCCGGAGGCGCTCATGGTTATTCCGACCTTGATCTGCGCGTGCGCGCTGCCGACGCAGAGGACGGTAGCCAGCACGATCATCCAACTCTTGCGCAACATGACGTTCTCCCTTTGGCGTGTTTTGTTTAGTTTGTTTTTTCGTTAGTCTAGTACTCGTTCCCTCCCAGGCCGAGGTAACTTTCGACCAATCTCGGATCGCGGGCGATGTCCGCGGGCGATCCCTGCGTGGTAATCGCGCCCAATTCCATTACGTAAGCATAATCCGCAACTTCGAGCGCGGCCCGCGCATTCTGCTCGACCAGCAGAATGGAAACGCCGGTCTTGCGCAAGTCGGTCAGGATGTGAAAAACGTCGCGGACGATCCGCGGCGCCAGCCCCAGGCTCGGCTCATCCAGCATCAACAGCGCCGGCCGCGCCATCAGCGCACGGCCCATCGCCAGCATTTGCCGTTCGCCGCCGGACAGCGTCCCCGCCAGTTGTTGGCGCCGCTCCTTCAGCCGCGGCAGCCTGGCAAAAATTTCTTCAAGGCTCGCTTTGCGCTCGGCCCGGGATCGCCGGAAGCCGCCGAGCAGGAGATTGTCCTCGACCGGCATGTCCGCGAACAGTTCGCGCCGCTCCGGCACCAGGCAGAGCCCGGCCTGCACCCGGCTTTCCAGCGCCACCGAACTCACCTCGGCGTCGCGAAACCGGATGTGGCCGCGCGCCTTCAGTAATCCCATGATGGCGTTGAGCAGCGTCGTCTTGCCGGCGCCGTTGGAGCCGATCACGGTGACGAGGGCGCCCGCGGTCACCGCGATCGAGACGTCATGCACCACCTGCGCGCGTCCGTAGGAAACGCAGAGATCGCGGACCTCCAGCACGGGCGCCGTCACGATACGCCCCCGAGATAGGCCTCGAGCACGGCGGGATCCTGCCGGATATCGGCGGGGATGCCCTCGGCGATCTTGGTGCCGAAATCCAGCACCACCAGGCCGTCGGCGAGGCTCATGACGAAATCCATGTCGTGCTCGACCAGCAGCACGCCGACGCCCTCACGGCGGACCTCGCGAAGCAGACGTGCCAGCGCCTTCTTTTCGCCGACGCGCAAGCCGGCCGCCGGCTCATCGAGCAGCAGCAGCACCGGATTGAGGCACAGCGCGCGCGCCACTTCGACCAGCCGCAATTGGCCGAGCGCCAGCGTGCCGGCCGGCTTGAATGCGACGTCAGCTAATCCGACGCGGTCGAGCTGGCGTTGCGCATTGGCGAACAGCCTTGCCTCTTCTGCGCGATCGAGGCGCAGGATCGAACGCAGCGCGCCCGCCGTTCCCAGAAGATGCGCGCCGAGCGCGACATTCTCGATCACGCTCATGTCGGCCACGATTTCGGCGTGCTGGAAGGTGCGGCCCAGTCCCAGAGCCGCCGCCCGCTGCGGGGTCTGCGCCCGCAACGCGTGACCCTCGAACTGAATTTGACCTGAGCTCAAGGGAAGGACGCCGGTGATCAGGTTGAACGTCGTACTCTTGCCGGCACCGTTCGGACCGATCAGCCCGACGATGCGGCCGCTCTCGACCTCGAAGGAGACGTCGTTCACGGCGACCAGGCCGCCGAATGCCTTGCGCGCGGCCTGCAGCTGCAGCAGCCGCGTCCCCGGCGCGGGCAGCGGCCGGTCCAGCGAATTTTGGTGACCGCGCAGCGGCGGTGGGTTCGGCGCGGGTGGCGGCCCGAACAGGATCGGCCATACGCCGTTGGAGGCGGTTTGCAGGATCAGTACCAGGACCGCCCCGAACGCAATGGTTTCGAAATTGCCGGTGTTGCCGGTCAACCATGGCAGCACGTTCTGCAATTGGTCGCGTAGAACGGTGATGCCGGCGGCGCCGAGAATGGCGCCGTAGACGCGACCGGCGCCGCCCAGCACCGCCATCAACAGATATTCGGTGCCGGCCGTGACACCGAAGGGGCCGGGCGAAACCGAGCGCTGGAAATGCGCGTAGAGCCATCCGGCCAACCCCGCCAGCATCGCCGCATAGACGAACACCATCAGCTTGGCGGCGGGGGTATTGACGCCGAAGGCTTCGGCGGCGCGGGAGCTGCGCCGAAGCGCGCGGATCGCGCGGCCGGCGCGGCCGCCGAGCAGGTTCTGCGTCGCGATCACCGCAAGCACGACGGCGACCCAGACCACCACGAAATACTGGCGCGGATCGATCAGCGCATGGCTGCCGATCCTAAGCGGCGGAATGCCGGCCATGCCGTCATGGGCGCCGAGCCAATTGAGGTTTCCAAACAAATAGAAAAACGCGATGCCCCAGGCGATGGTGCCGAGCGGCAAATAGTGGCCGGAAAGCCGTACCGTGATTGCGCCGATCAGTCCGGCCGCCACCATCGTCACGACCAGCGACGCGGGCAGGGTCAGCCACGGGGAAATGCCGAACTGCACCGTCAGCACGGCGGTGGTATAGGCGCCGAAGCCGACAAAGGCCGCCTGTCCGAATGACGTCATGCCCCCGACGCCGGTCAACAGCACCAGGCCGATCGCGACCAGGCTGGAAATGCCGATATAGTTGAACAGCGTGATCCAGTAGTCCGGCAACAGGCCGGTGAAGGGCGCGATCAGGATTGCCAGCGCGCAGGCAAAGGCAATGACGGGTCCGTGCGGCAACCTCATTCGGTTTCCTCGACGTGCGGCGCATAGAGCGAGCGCCAGGCGAGAACCGGAATGATCAATGTGAAGACCAGCACTTCCTTGAAGTTGCTGGCCCAGAATGAGAACAACGCTTCGGCAAATCCGACCCCGAGCGCGGCCAGTACCGTCAGCGGATAGCTGACGAGCCCGCCGAGGATCGCCGCGACAAAGGCCTTCAGGCCGATCAGGAAGCCTAAGTCGTAAAACACCGTCATCAGCGGGCCGACCAGCACGCCGGAAACCGCGCCGAGACCGGCGGCCAGCGCAAATGCGATTTGCCCGGCAGCCGAGGTCGGGATTCCCACCAGCCGCGCGCCGATGCGGTTCGACGAACAGGCGCGCAGCGCCTTGCCGAGCAGCGTGCGCCCGAAGAACAACGCGAAGGCGACCAGCAGCAGCGCGGTGACGATCAGCACCGCGACGCTTTGGCCGGTCACCACGAGATCACCGAGCGAGAACGAGGCCGACGACAGCGGCGCGGTGCCGGTGCCTTCCGGGCCGAAAAACAAGCAGGCCCAATCCGGTCAGCGAGAAATGCACGCCGAACGCGGCCATCAGCAGCACCAGGACGCTGGAATGGGCGATCGGCTCGAACGCGATGCGATAGATCATCGGGACCCATCGGCGTGATCAGCGCAATCGCCAGCAGGATGTTGGCGGCCTGGCCTAGCTTCATCGGCGCCAGCGTTCGCGTCAGCAGCAGCAGGCCGATCGGCAGGGCCAGGTCGAACAGCACGATCCGGGCCACCCGCCGCAAGGTCAGCTCGCGGAAGTGGCGCACCAGTTCGGACGCCGCGGCGAGACAGCCGAGCGCCAGCAATAGCCAGGGCGTTGCGGGAACCGTGCCGTTTTCCAGCGCGGCGATGGTCAGCACGGTGAACGCCACAAACTCGCCCTGCGGGACAAGGATCACCCGCGTCACCGCGAACACCAGCACGGTGGCGATGGCCACGAGAGCGTAGACCGCACCGTTAATGATGCCGTCCTGCAGCAGGAACAGGAAAATGGTTGCGTCCACGCGCGTTCGGTCTCCCTCGCGCTTATTCCGGGAAGTGACCCGGCGCGCAGACACTTTTGGTTTCGACCAAGTTCACCAACCGCCCATGTAATTCAAGCGGATAGTTAGGCCTTGGCCCAATGGCCGCAGGCCAGCCCGGCGGCACGTCGCGGCTCAGGTGGGCGCCTGTCCGCCGGTCGTGTTCAAGAGCTGCTGCAGCAGTTTCTGAACCGCAATGGGGATGGTCGTATTCTTGCGACGCACCGATTTTTCCAGCGCCTCGGCGATTTCAGCATGGGTGAGCTCGCCGGCCGCAAACTTCGCGCTCAGATCTTCCCATGTTTTCGCCAGCGATTTGCCGGCATGGTGCGGCGGCTGGATCGTTACCCCCTGCGATTGCGCCCACCGGATGATCTCGCCGACAGTTTGAGGGCCGCAGTTTCGTGCCGTCGCCAGGCGCTTGAAGGTGATCTGCCGTAGCAAGGCGCTCGAGGGTGTCCACCGCTGGCGCGGTGGAGATTTGCCGGTCAATTCGGCCGCCAGAATTTTCAAAACGTTCAGGGCGCGGTTGCTCAGTCCACGGCCGGGCCTTGGCGCAAACGCTGCCATACCGGGCTGCATCGGGAACGTCGCTGCCGGCGTTGCTCCGGGGAGGGCGTCTTCGAAGGACTCCGTCACCTCATCGAGATCGGGAGCGGCGGCGCCACGCCTCGCGGTCATTCGGCTCTCCTGTCCGGGCAAGCTTATGCCCCAGGCAAGTCTGCCTGGGGCGTGCCGGCCTCAATTTTCCGTGGTTTCGTCGGCTGACCGCAGAATTCCGGGGGAAGCACATGTGAAACGAGATGTTTTCCGAGGCAAGCCCGCCGTTGTGCGACGAAAGTGACATTGACAGGGGGACTTGTCGTGAAGCGATATGCCGCCGATGCATCAACGCAGCGGGCGCCTTCACGAAAAGCGCCAGCGTTCGCAGGGAATTGTAAGAGCGGCCGACCATACATGGTCGGGCACGTCATAAAAATATTTGGGAGAACCGGTAGTGAAAAAAACAGTTGTCGGACAAGAATCCGGCCTCGTGGTGTCCCGTCGTAGACTTTTGCAGACCGCGGCAGGATTGGCGGGCGGAACGATGCTTCCCGCAGGGATGATCATGCCGGCATTCGCCGACGATAAACCGGCCATCGGCACCTATCCGGCCGGCTCGTCCGGCTCCTCGGTTTTCATCGGCATTTCGGTGCCGCGCACCGGAACCTACGCGGTGCAGGGCGAAGACGAGCTCAAGGGCTATGAGCTTGCGATCGAGCACATCAACAGCGGCCATGAGCTGGTCAAGAAGATATCGCCCAAGACCACCAAGGGCGTGCTCGGCAAGGAATTGAAGTACGGCGTCGCGGATTCCGCCGCCAAGCCGAACGAAGCGGTGCAGGCGCAGCAGCGCTTCATCAGCGAGAACAAGGCGATGATGATCACCGGCGGCACCTCGAGCGCCGTCGCGGTCGCACTGAACAAACTGGCGCAGCGCGAAAAGGTTTTGTTCTTGTCCGGCATCTCCGGCTCCAACGACACCACCGGTAAGGACTGCGTGCGTTACGGTTTCCGCCAGGGCTTCTATGGCCAGACCGCCGCAGCCGCGATCAGCCCGACGTTGATCAAGACCTTCGGCAAGGACAAGAAGGTCGCTTACCTCACGCCGGATTACACCTACGGTCACACCGTCACCAAGTCGATGCAGGACAACCTTGCGCCTGCTGGCTGGACCACCGTCACCAACCAGGTCTCGCCGCTCGGGGCTCCCGACTTCTCGTCCTATCTGCTCAACGTCGCCAATTCGGGCGCCGACATCTTGATCAACGTCAATTGGGGCCACGACGCCGTATTGTCGATCCAGCAGGCCAAGCAGTTCGGCGTGCTCGACAAGATGAAGCTCGTCGTTCCCTATCAGGTGCCGTTCCTGGCTCGCGAAACCGGTGGCCTGATGCAGGGCGTCTATTCGGCGACCGACTATTGGTGGACCATCGAGGACAAATATCCGCTCGCCAAGATGTTCAACGAGGCGTTCGAGAAGAAATACGGTTACAAGCCGGAGTGGGGTGCGGCCAACTCCTACGTCAGCTTCGTGCACTGGGCGCGCATGATTGAAGACGCCGGCAGCTTCTATCCGCCGGATGTCATCAAGACCTATGAGAAGGAGGAAACCATTCCGTCTCTGCTCGGTGACGTGCACTACCGCAAGGAAGATCACCAGTGTGTCCGCCCCGTCATCGTCGTCAAGGGCAAGATGGAAAAGGACATGAAGGGCAAGGAAGACTTCTACGACGTCGTCGACATCGTGCCCGGCGCGGGATTGATGCAGAAGCCGGACGCTTTCGGCTGCCAGCTCGGCGACTATACCTGAGCGACAACTAATTCCTGGCGTCGCGGGATCTACTTCTCGCGGCGCCATTTTCGTGTTAGCGCGCCCGCTGTCCGGACTCGCAACGTAACCAAGCTCCTCGATTGTCTTTCATGATCAATTGGCCGAATTTCATTTCGCAGGTCTTCAACGGCCTGGCGTTGGGGGCTTTGCTGGCGCTGATCAGCTCCGGCTTGACCATCATCTATGGCACGCTCGGGGTGCTCAACCTTGCGCACGGCGCGATGTTCATGCTCGGCGGCTACGCCGGCTATGTCGCCTTTCAATATACCGGTTCGTTCATCGTCGCTGTGATCGCCGGCTCGCTGTTCGTCATGATTGTGGGCGTGGTGATGGAGCGCGTCATCATTCGGCACTTCTATCATCGTCCGCACGAGGATCAGCTTCTCGTTACCTTCGGACTGGGGATCTGTTTTGTTGAACTGGTCCGCCTGATCTTCTCAAGCGACTCGAAATTGGTGCCGCCGCCGCCGTTGTTTCAGGGCATCACGTCGCTCGGCTTTATGTACTACCCGACCTATCGTCTTGCGGTCGTCGGCATTGTCGCGGCCGCGCTCGGCGCGCTGTTCGTCGTTCTCTACCGGACGCGGCTTGGCATGATCGTGCGCGCCGGCATCGAAGATTCGGTCATGGTCGACTCGCTCGGCATCAACGTCTACCGCGTCTTCATGATCGTGTTCGGCATCGGCGCGATGGCGGCCGGCTTTGCCGGCATTGTCAATGCGCCGGTTGTGTCGCTGACGCCGGGGGTCGGTGACGACATCCTGGTCGAAACCTTCGTGGTGGTGGTGATCGGCGGCGTCGGGTCGTTTCCCGGCGCCATTCTCGGCGGCTTGATCGCCGGAGAAATCATCAGCGTCACCTCGATGTTTAATCCCGGCTACGCCTACGTCATGCTGTTCGCGGCGATGACGCTAGTGCTCGTGGTGCGGCCGCACGGCCTGCTTGGCACGCAGGGCCGCGAATGAGCGTGGTCAAGTGATGCTTAAGCAACGCCCTTTTCTGGTTGAGACACTGACGGCGATCGGTTTGATCGTCGCGCCGTTTGTGCTGCCTCATCTTGGATTTGCGCCCAACACCGTGAACCGGATCCTGGTCTGGGGCCTGTTCGGCCTCGGCTTCGACATCCTGTTTGGCTTCACCGGATTATTGTCGTTCGGCCAATCAGCTTTCTATGGCACCGGCGGTTTCGTCGCGGCCTATCTGCTTACTCGCGCGGGATTTCCGAACGTCGTCCTGGCCCTGGTCATCGGGATGATTGTGGCCGCCGTGGTCGGTTATCTGGTGGGGCTGATCGCGCTGCGGCGCACCGGCATCTACTTTTCCATGATCACGGTAGCGATCGCGGAAGTGTTCTTTTTTGTCGAATTCAATCCGTTGTCGGCCTGGACCGGCGGCGAGAACGGCTTGCCCGGCGTACCGACGCCGAGCTTCGATCTTGGCTTCACGTCGATCCATTTCACGACCGGCTGGTCGCTCTACCAGTTTCTCGCGCTGTGTTATTTCATCGGCGTCGTGATTGCGCTGCGCATCGTGCGTTCCCCTGTCGGCGCGATCCTGAGCGCGATCCGGGACAATCCGCTGCGTGCAACCGCGGTCGGCCATAACATCCACGGCTACAAACTCACGGCGTTCGTGATCGCCGCCGCGTATGCCGGTTTCGCCGGCGGTCTGCTCGGCGTGTTGCAGGCATTCATGCCGCCCGACGCCTTCACCTTCGACACCTCAGGGCAATTGGTGATGCAGACCGCGATCGGCGGGCGGGGGACATTGTTCGGTCCCTTGGTCGGCGCGGCAATTTGGCTATTCCTGCAGGATTTCCTGCAGGCGGCGCTTGGGCTTGGGGCTGCCTGGAAACTGGTGCTCGGCGTCGTCTTTGTGTTGCTGGTCTGCTTTCTGCGCCGAGGCATCATCGGTGGCCTTGAGGATCTCTACGGTTGGGCAACCGGCAAGCGGGCAAAACATTCCGAACCGGACGAGGCGGCGACCGTATCCGGCCTCACCGCTGCCGATGAGCAGAAAGCCGTGCCAGCCCAAGCCGCTAAAGAACCGGCGGTCGTGCGTAAACGCGAGGCAGGACCTCCGGTCCTGCATGCGACCGGCCTGACCAAACGCTATGGCGGTCTCACGGCCAACAGCGATATCGATTTCACGGTCAATCGCGGCGAGCTGCGCGGCATCATCGGCCCCAACGGCGCCGGCAAATCGACCTTCTTCAAGATGCTGACCTGCGAGATCCCGCCGACGTCGGGCACGATCGTGTTCGAGGGGCACGATATCACCGGCACCAGTGTCACCAATGTATGCCAGCTCGGCCTGACCAAGAGCTACCAGGTCAACCAGCTTTTCACCGGGCTGACGGTTCGCGAAAACATCGTCATCGCCGCGCTCGCCAAATTGCGCGGAAAATTCCGTCTCGATCTGTTCCGCAGCCTGGACAGTATCCCGAAGCTGAACGAGCAGGTCGAACGCACGCTCAAACTGGTCAATCTCGCTTCGCGGCCGGATACGCCGGTATCGGAGCTCGCTTATGGCGAGAAGCGCCGCCTGGAGATCGGGCTGGCGTTGGCGACGTCGCCGAGCCTGTTGCTGCTGGACGAACCGCTCGCCGGCATGAGCCCGCGCGAGCGCGTCGAAACCGTCAAATTGCTCAAATCGATCAGCCGGGATCGCACCATGATCATCATCGATCATGACATGGATGCCCTGTTCGAACTGGCCGAGCGCGTCACCGTGCTGCAGGAGGGCCGCGTCCTGGTCGAAGGTACGCCGGAGGAAATCAAGCGCAGTACCGTGGTGCAGGAGGCCTATCTTGGCGGCGTGCATGGAGTGCTCGACGCATGAGCTTGCTCGAAGTCAACGGCCTGAACAGCTATTACGGGGATTCCCATATCCTGTTCGACGTCTCGCTGCGGGTCGAACGTAACGAAGTCGTGGCGCTGCTCGGCCGCAACGGCGCCGGCAAAAGCACGACCCTGAAAAGCCTGATGGGCGTGGTGACGCCGCGGGCGGGTTCGGTGATGTTCGATGGCGTCGAAATCGCCGGGCGAAAGAGCTACGCGATCGCGCGGGCCGGCATGCAGCTCGTGCACGAGGATCGCCGGATCTTCGGCAGCCTCAACGTGGAAGAGAACCTTGTTCTCGCGGGATTGACGGCCTCGAAGCGCTGGCCGCTCGGCCGTATCTACGAGATGTTCCCGCGGCTCAAGGAGCGGCGTGGCAACCGTGGCACCGATTTGTCGGGCGGCGAACAGCAAATGCTGGCGATTGCGCGCGCATTGGTGCGCGATCCCAAGATCGTTCTGCTCGATGAACCCTTCGAGGGGCTGGCGCCGATCATCGTGCGCGACCTCATGAAGGCCTGCAGCGATCTGGCGGCCGCCGGTCAGACCATCGTGCTGGTCGAACAGAACCTCGCCGCCACGCTGGCGCTCGCCCAGCGCATCTACATCGTCAACAATGGCCATATTGTTCACGAGGGACCGGCGCAGGAGATCAAGGCGCAGCCCGAAGTCCTGCAGCGCTATCTCGGCGTATAGCGCCGCAAGGTCGCGGATCGCGTCGAGCGCATCTCGACGTGATTTGGATGCTGGCATAGTCACCGGACCTCCGGAACAAACTGAGTGCTTAACGGTTCAGCCTTCCGGGCTGAAACCGGGAACCCTGCCGTCTGTGGATCATCCAATGAACTGAACGCGCGCGCTTGGGCGCGGCACGGCCACCCCGTAACATGCGGCATCCCGGCGTGTGGTCCCGTCGGGTATTCCTTGGGATGACGAATTGACCCAGAATGGGTTCGATCATGGGGCAACCAAGCAGGGAGCGAACATGGCTGAACAGCAGGCCGAGCCCACAGGGCCGGATCTTTCCCAGGGCATTGCGGCGGATGATTTCACTGGCGAAACCCTGCTGGGCCATGTCGGCGATCAGGACGTTCTGCTGGTGCGCGCCGGATCCGAGATTTTCGCGATCGATGCCCATTGCAGCCATTATCATGGGCCGCTGGCAGAGGGGCTCATCGTCGGCGAGACCGTCCGTTGTCCCTGGCATCATGCCTGCTTTGACCTGCGGACCGGGGAAGCGACGCGCGCGCCGGCGCTGACGCGCGCTTGCGGTCTGGCAGGTTGAGCATGAAGGCGGCCGGATCTTTGTCCGGCAGAAGCGTGAGGCGCCGAAGCCGCGTGGCAAGGGCCTAAGCGATGCGCCGGGCCGAATCGTGATCGTCGGTGGCGGCGCAGCCGGCTTTGCCGCGGCGGAAATGTTGCGGCGGCAGCAGTTCGAGGGCGGCATCGTCATGCTGAGCGACGATGCCGCCGCGCCGGTCGATCGGCCCAATCTGTCAAAGGATTATCTCGCCGGCAGCGCGCCGGAAGACTGGCTGCCGCTGCGTCCGGAAGGCTTCTACGCGGAGGCCGGTATCGACCTGCGGCTCAAGAGCCATGTCGCGGGGATCGATACCCAGGCGCGCCAAGTCACCACCGCCGGTGGTGACATCGTCGCCTATGATCGCCTCCTGTTGGCGACAGGGGCCGAACCGGTGCGGCTGCCGATCCCGGGCGCCGATCAGCCGCATGTTCATGTCTTGCGCACGCTGGCGGATTGCCGGGCGATCATTGCGTCCATGCCCGGCGCGCGACAGGCGATTGTGATCGGCGCCAGCTTCATCGGGCTCGAAGCCGCGGCGGCGTTGCGCGCCCGCGATATCGAGGTCCATGTCGTGGCGCCCGAGTCCCGGCCGATGGAGCGCGTGCTGGGGGCTGAGATGGGCGACTTCGTGCGCGCCTTGCATGAGGAGCACGGCGTGATCTTCCACCTCGGCGATACCGTGACCGCGATCGACGGCCGGCGTGCGACGCTTAAGAGCGGAGGTGTGCTGGAGGCCGACCTGGTCGTGGTGGGGGTTGGGGTGCGTCCGCGGCTGGCGCTGGCCGAGGGGGCCGGCCTCAAGCTCGACCGCGGCGTTGCGGTCGATCAATTCCTCGAAAGCAGCGTTCCCGGAATCTTTGCCGCCGGCGATATCGCGCGTTGGCCCGATCCGCATTCCCGCGAGAACATCCGGGTTGAGCATTGGGTCGTGGCCGAGCGCCAGGGCCAGGCCGCCGCGCGCAACATGCTGGGCGCACGCGAGGCTTTCGACGCGGTGCCGTTTTTCTGGAGCCAGCACTACGACGTGCCGATCAATTATGTCGGTCACGCCGAGGCATGGGACGAGATCGCTATCGACGGCGACATCGCGGCGAGGGATTGCCTGCTGCGATACAAGAGCAAAGGCCGCGTGCTCGCCGTCGCATCGATCTACCGCGACCTGGCAAGCCTTGAGGCTGAACTGGCGATGGAGCGGGAAACAGCGCGCTGACGTCATGAATGTCAGACATCACGCGCGGGCGGTGAACAAGGTGAGCCCGGAGGCTATTGGAGAGCGTTGCTCCGCGAAATACCCAACAAGCTCGTGAGCCGTGCCTGCGGCTGCACCAGATCACTCAACGTGTAACCGTCAAGGACTTCGACAAAAGCGTCGCGGGCTTTCTTCAATGCGCGCTTCAATACGCAGCATGGTTGAATGGCGCAGGGGGCGTTGACGGGCTCGAAGCAGGGCACGATCGCCATGTCCGGCTCGGTGTAGCGTACCACCTCGCCGAGCACGATCGCCTGGATCGGTTTTGCGAGGCGCAATCCGCCACCCCGGCCGCGAACCGTTTCAACGTAGCCCGCGACGCCCAATTGATGCGCCACTTTCATCAAATGGTTTTTAGAAATGTCGTAGCTCTCGGCGATCTCCGCGATCGTCGCCAATTGGTCTTCCTTCAGGGCGAGGTACATCAGCATGCGCAATGCGTAGTCGGTATAGACAGTCAGGCGCATGCGCGTCTCCTTGAGCAACCTAAAAAGATGTATAACGCATATTGCTTTATGGCAAGGGGCGATCTATAAGATGTATGTGCAATATATCTTATAGGAGAGATCGATGAGAGCGACTGTTTCGATCAGCGACGTCCTGGCGTGGCCGTTCCTGCTGCCGGGAAACCTCACCTGTCGCGCGTTCGGCGTCTCCAAACACCACGACCTGGTCCGCATGCTGATCAATTCGCTGTTCTGGACTGTGTTTGGCGTCCTGGTGGTGGTGCTCGAGTCATGATTATTTCGACCGCGAAACTCAATCACGTTTCCGAGGATGGCATTCGCCGGCTCGTCGATGCGTTCTACGCAAAGGTTCGCCTTGATTCCGAACTTGCGCCTGTTTTTGCACGCGCGATTCCCGGGGATTGGGAGCCGCATCTGGCCACCATGTGTGCCTTCTGGTCGTCGGTGATGCTCACCAGCGGGCGCTACAAGGGCAATCCGGTCGTCAAGCACTTGGCGATTCCCGGCATCCAGCCTCCGCTGTTTGAACGCTGGCTGGCGCTGTTCAATGAAACCTGCGACGAGCTGTTTGATGACGGCATCAGTGGCGCGTTCCGTGCCAAGGCGGCGCGTATCGCCGAGAGTTCTGAAGCTCGCATTGTTCTATCGGCCGGACCGTCCATGGCCGCGGGAGGCAGCGAGATGACTTTCGTCGTCACCGATAACTGCATCCGATGCAAATACATGGACTGCGTGGAGGTCTGCCCGGTCGACTGTTTCTACGAGGGCGACAACATGCTCGTCATTCATCCCGACGAGTGCATCGATTGCGGCGTGTGCGAGCCGGAATGCCCGGCCGAGGCGATCTTTCCCGACACCGAGCCGGGTCTCGAAAGCTGGATCAAACTGAATGCGCAATACGCTGCGGTCTGGCCAAATATTACGATCAAACGAGAGGAGCCCGCTGACGCAAAGGCTTTTGACGGTGTCGCTAACAAGCTGGAACAACATTTCTCACCCAATCCGGGTCAGGGCGACTGAGAGGACCTTCGCTACGCGAAGCGCCGTCGTTTTTAACGGCAGGGCGTGAGCGAAGCCGCGGATGGCCTGGTTCTAGCTATTTGTTAACCAATTGTTATGCCTACCGGTAACGCGTCTTTAATTGCGTCTACGTAGGGTGTTGTACGCGGTCCGCCATGGGCCGCGCCTCCGTCCAGGATGGCCGGAAGTTCGCCTACGCGTTGGAGTTTCCCATGGATATCATGACGAGCGTCGGGCTCGTGTCCGGCATTATTGTCGTGACGACGATGGTGCTCATGGGCGGTGACTTGCACATGTTCGTCAGCGAACATGCGGTCATCATCATCTTCGGCGGATCGATCGCCGCGACCATGATCCGTTTTCCGCTGATGGCCATCATGCATGGCCTGCCGCTCGGCGCGAAATTCGCGTTCACGATGAGCCGGCTGTCGGCGCGCGACCTGGTCGACGAATTGGCCCGCATCGCGGAGATCGCGCGCAAGCAGGGCCCGGTCGGCCTGGAAAAGGTCGAGACCGACGAACCCTTCCTCGCCAAGGGAATCCGCTATGTCGCCGACGGTTACGATCTCGAATTCATCCGCGACAATCTCGAGCGCGACCGCGACAATTTTCTGATGCATCTCGATGAGGGCGGGAAAATCTACCGCGCCATCGGCGACTGTGCGCCGGCGTTCGGCATGATCGGAACCCTGATCGGCATGGTGCAGATGTTCGCCAACATGACCGACCCCTCGAAGCTCGGCCCGTTCATGGCGACCGCCTTGCTCGCGACGCTTTACGGCGCGCTGGTCGCCAACCTGTTCTGTCTGCCGATCGCCGACAAGCTGCACGGCAAGCTGCTCGACGAGGAGACCAACCGCACGCTGATCATCGACGGCATCCTGATGATCCGGGATTCCAAGAGCCCGGCGCTGGTCAGGGAAATGTTGCTGGCCTACCTGCCGGAAAAACACCGGCAGGAAGACGGCGAACCGGTCCCGGCCTAAGCGGCCGGCCCGGACCCGGAACGAGCCCCATGGCCAAGAAAAAACGTGGCGCCGCGCATGGAGGAGGGCACGGCTGGTTCGTGACCTTCGCCGACCTCATGGGCCTGATGATGAGCTTCTTTGTGATGCTCGTCGCGTTTTCCACCATGGACAACAACAAGCTCAAGATCGTCGCCGGTTCGATGCGCGATGCGTTCGGCGTGCAGAGCGAGAAGCGCTATTCCGGCGTCATCGAATCCGATGGACTGCCCACCAAGCCGAAGCTCAAGAACAGCGCACACATCCAGCCTGAGGAAGCGTCCAACACCCCGACCCCGGATCAGCACAACGATGCCCATACCTCCGGCGTCCGTCTCAAGATCGATCGCGAGTTCGCGCTGGCCGCGGCGTCGTTGCGGCAGGCATTGCAGGACATGCCGGAGCTGACCGAGATTTCAAAACACATCATGTTTGAGGAGACCAACCAGGGCCTCAACCTGGAGATCGTCGATCAGGACGGCCGCTCGATGTTCGCCGACGGATCCAAGGTGCCATATGATCGCACCCGCCGGCTGATCGAGAAACTGGCGGCGCCGCTCAAGGCGACGCCGCTGCGGATCTCGATCGTCGGTCACACCGCGGCAGGCTTCGTGCCGACGCAAAGCGACTACGGGGCTTTCGATCTTTCGGCCGATCGCGCCAACGCGGTGCGCCAGATTCTGGAGCGAGAAGGGCTGCCGTCGTCCCACATCTTTGCGGTTTCGGGCAAGGCCGACAGCCAGCCGCTGTTTCCCGACGATCCCTCGCTGTCCGCCAACCGTCGCGTGACCATTACGCTGATGCGCGAAGATCCGCCGCTGCCGCCCGACTTGAAGCCGTAATCGAGCGCTACTATAGTACCGTATCTATTATTTTTGAGGAAGTTGCCAACCTGGCGGACTTGGGCGTCGCCCATGGTGCTATGGTCGATCGATTGATTAGCCTTTCAGAAGCGGCCGATAGCCGACCCGGATCAAATCAACCCATAGAGCGTTTTTCCAGCGTCATGGTTCTCAGCGTCACATCAACCGAAGCCCGGGAGGGGTCGGTTACGACGGGCTTTTGGGCGCTGACGCTCGGAAGCATCGGCGTCGTTTTCGGCGACATCGGGACGTCGCCGCTATATGCGTTTCGCGAGGCTGTCGCCGGGGCCGCGCAAGGTCAGCCGGTCACGCGGTCCATCGTGCTTGGGGTGCTGTCGCTGATCCTGTGGGCGCTTTTCATCGTCGTTACCGCAAAATACGTGCTGCTGCTGCTGCGCGCCGACAATAATGGCGAGGGCGGCACGCTTTCGTTGATGGCGCTGGGGCAACGCGCGCTACAGCGGCGAAGCTGGTTTTTGCTGACGCTCGGCGTCATCGGCGCGTCGATGTTCATCGGCGATTCCATGATCACACCGGCGATTTCGGTGCTTTCGGCGGTCGAAGGCCTCAAGCTCGCGACACCGGCGCTGGAGCACTATGTGGTCCCGCTGACGGTTTTCATCCTGGTCGTGCTGTTCTCGGTTCAGAGCAGCGGCACGGCGCGCGTGGCGTCGGCGTTCGGGCCGGTCATGATCGTCTGGTTCAGCAGCCTCGCGGTGATGGGCCTCGTCCATATCAGCGACGATCCCTCGGTGCTGGCCGCGATCAATCCGTGGTACGGGATTCAATTCCTGCTCTCCCACGGGACGGTTGGAATGGTGACGCTGGGCGCGGTATTTCTCGCGGTAACCGGCGGCGAGGCGCTCTATGCGGATCTGGGGCATTTCGGACGCAAGCCGATCCAGGCCGGCTGGCTCTATTTTGTTCTGCCTTCGCTGCTGATCAACTATTTCGGCCAGGGCGCGCTGGTGCTGTCCAATCCCGCCGCGATCGAGAACTCGTTCTATCGGATGGTCCCGGAAATACTGCTGCTGCCGCTGGTGGCGCTGGCGACCGCCGCGACGGTCATCGCAAGCCAGGCGGTGATTACGGGCGCGTATTCGATGATCCGACAGGCCGTGCAACTCGGTCTCCTGCCGCGCTTCGAGGTCCGCTACACCTCCGAGACCCATGCCGGGCAGATCTATCTGCCGCGCGTCAACACGCTGCTGCTGATCGGCGTCTTGCTGCTGGTGCTGCTGTTCCGTACCTCCAGCGGATTGGCCTCGGCCTACGGCATCGCCGTCTCCACCACCATGGTCGTCGACGGAGTCATGGGTTTCGTCGTGATATGGAAGCTGTGGAATTGGCGCGCGGCGACCGCCGCGGCGTTGATCGTCCCGTTTGTCGTCGTCGATATGACCTTCTTCAGCGCAAACCTCCTGAAGCTGTTCGAAGGTGCGTGGGTGCCGCTGTTGTTCGGTTTGACGATGGCGATGACGATCTGGACCTGGCGGAGGGGCGCTGCCATCCTGACCGCCAAGACCCGGCGCACCGAAGTTCCGCTCAGGGATCTGATCCAGAGCCTGGAAAAGCGTCCGCCTCACATCGTCAAGGGTACCGCGGTCTTCCTGACCAGCGACCCCAATTTCGTTCCCACGGCGCTGCTGCATAACCTCAAGCACAACAAGGTGCTGCACGAGCATAATGTCATCCTGACCATCGAAACCGCGCAAACCCCGCGCGTCGGGCTGGCCGACCGGGTCCGCATGGAAACGATCAGCGATAAATTTGCGACCGTCCGGCTTCGCTTCGGTTTCATGGAATCGCCGAATGTTCCGAAGGCCCTGGTGATCGCGCGGAAGCTCGGCTGGCAATTCGACATCATGGCGACATCGTTTTTCGTTTCGCGCCGCTCGCTGAAGCCGTCGGCGCAGTCCGGAATGCCGCAGTGGCAGGACCGCCTGTTCATCATGCTGAGCCGTTCGGCCAACGACGCCACCGACTATTTTCAAATTCCGACGGGCCGTGTGGTTGAAGTCGGGACCCAAGTGACGATTTAAGTCACGATCTTAGGCGGCTCTTAAGCTACAATCCAAAGTTATATGCATTTTTGCATGGCATAAGCCTAAAATCGGGGTAGGCTATGCTCTAAGCGCAGGGCTATAAGCCGCCTCGCTTTGCGAATGTGCAGTGAAGCATTTTGAGGCCTCCGCTCTCATGACCAGCGATGTTGTTGAGTCCCCGCCGCGGAAACGACGGCGGCAAATGGTCATGGCGATGCGCATTCCACCGCCGGCTTCAAGGCGCTGATGCTCGGCAGCATCGGCGTCGTCTATGGCGACATCGGCACCAGTCCGCTTTATGCGCTGCGCGAAGCCGTCAACGCCGCCAGCGGCGGGTCAGGCGCCGTCAATCCGCAAGCCGTCCTTGGCGTCCTGTCATTGATCCTGTGGGCGCTGATCGTCGTGGTGACGCTGAAATACGTGCTGATCCTGTTGCGCGCCGACAACCACGGCGAGGGGGGAACGCTGGCGCTGATGGCGTTGGCGCAACGCGCGGTCAGCCACGGCGCCGGCGCGATCGTGCTGCTCGGCATCGTCAGCGGCGCGCTGTTCTATGGCGACGCGGTGATCACCCCGGCGCTGTCGGTGCTTTCGGCCATCGAGGGCATCAAGCTCGTCACCGCCACGTTCGATCCCTATGTCGTGCCGCTGACGGTCGTCATCCTTTTCGCGCTGTTCGCCGTTCAGTCGCGCGGCACCGCGCGCGTCGCCGCCTTGTTCGGGCCGGTGATGTCGGTCTGGTTCGCCGTCATTGCGATCGCGGCGATTACCCCGATCCTGCGGCATCCCGAGGTGCTTTTTGCGTTGAATCCGCTGCACGCCGTCTGGTTCATGATCCATCACGGCATCATCGGATTCGTCACGCTCGGCGCGGTGTTTCTCGCCGTCACCGGCGCCGAGGCGCTCTATGCCGACCTCGGCCACTTCGGCAAGCGTCCGATCCAGACTGCCTGGCTCTACATTGTGTTGCCGTCGCTGGCGCTGAACTATCTGGGGCAGGGCGCGCTGCTGATCGCCGATCCGCACGCCGTCGAGAACCCGTTCTTCCTGATGTTTCCGGACTGGGCGCTGCTGCCGATGGTCTGTCTCGCCACCGTGGCGACGGTGATTGCCAGCCAGGCGGTGATCACGGGCGCCTATTCGTTGACCCGTCAGGCCATCCAACTCGGCCTGCTGCCACGATTCGAGATCCGCCACACCTCGGAGTCCCATTCCGGCCAGATCTATATTCCGCGCATCAATATGCTGCTGCTCGTCAGCGTGACGCTGTTGGTCTTGATGTTCCGCTCCTCAAGCGCGCTGGCGTCGGCCTACGGCATCTCCGTGACCGGGACCATGGTGGTGACGGCGATGATGGGTTTCGTCGTCATCTGGAAAGTCTGGAAGTGGTCGCCGATCGCGGCCGCGGCGCTGATCGCGCCGTTTCTGTTTCTCGACCTCACCTTTCTCGCCGCGAACCTCTTGAAAGTAGTCGAGGGCGGCTGGGTGCCGTTGGCGCTTGGCGGCGTGGTGATGCTCTTGATGTACACTTGGCGGCGCGGCAGCCGGTTGCTGTTCGAGAAATCGCGCAAGCTGGAATTTCCGCTGGCGGACCTGGTGGCGATGCTGGAGAAGCGGCCGCCGCAGCGGGTTTCCGGCACCGCGGTATTCCTGACCAGCGATCCCGTCAGCGCGCCGACGGCGCTGATGCACAGCCTGAAACACTACAAGGTGCTGCACGAGAAGAACGTCATTCTCACCATCGAGACGGCGCCGACGCCGCGGATCGATCCGTCCGAACGGGTGCGGCTGGAGCAGATCAGCAAGACTTTCTCCAAGGTGACGCTGCGATTTGGCTTCATGGAATTGCCCAACGTTCCGAAAACGCTGGCGATCGCCCGCAAGCTCGGCTGGCAGTTCGACATCATGTCGACCTCGTTCTTCCTGTCGCGGCGGGCGCTGAAGCCGGCCGCGCATTCCGGGATGCCGCGCTGGCAGGATCACCTTTTCATCGCGCTGAGCCGTACCGCCAACGACGCCACCAACTATTTCCAGATTCCCACCGGCCGGGTGGTCGAGGTGGGAACACAGGTGACCGTCTAGCGGTGCGGTCAGCGGTTTCCAGATACGTCCTGGCGCTTGATTTTCGTCACGCCAGGGGCGACGTTGGCGCCGCGGGGCGGGCATCCGTGACGTTTGCCGCGTTCGCAATGGGTTATCGTCAGGAGGACGTGAGTGGCGGGTCAGGGTTATCAGGTTCAGGATTTGACGCCGGAAGACGTATCGAAGGGGATGGCCGACGGACGCTATCTGCTGGTCGACGTTCGCGAGCCGAACGAAGTTGCGGTGGAAGCCTATCCGGGCGGCCGTCGTCGTTCCCCTTTCGAGTTTCGACCCGCACACCATTCCCGACCCCCAGGGCAAGCAGGTGGTTTTTGCCTGCCGGTCGGGCAAAAGGTCGGTGACGGCGTCACTGGCCGCCCAGGTCAAGGGTTTGGCCTATGACAAGCACCTCGCCGGCGGCATGCTGGCCTGGAAGGCCGCGGGATTGCCGACCAACACCGCCGGCTGATCGCTCCATGACATCTGTAAACAAGGTCTTTGCGGATCTTCCCGTCACCGTTTTCGAGGCGATGTCGCAGCTTGCGCGCGACAACGAAGCGATCAACCTCGGCCAAGGGTTCCCCGATGATCCCGGGCCCGAGGATATCCGCCGCGCGGCGGCGGACGCGACGATGGGCGGCAACAACCAATACCCGTCGATGATGGGCATTCCGGAGTTGCGGCAGGCGATCTCGGCGCATTACGGGCGCTGGCACGGGCTCAGCCTCGATCCGATGACCGAGGTGATGGTGACCTCGGGCGGCACCGAGGCGCTGACCAGCGCCATCCTGGCGGTCGTCGAGCCCGGCGACGAGGTGGTCGTGTTCCAGCCGGTGTATGATTCCTACCTTCCGATCATCCGGCAGGCCGGCGGCATACCGCGCCTGGTGCGGCTCGAGCCGCCGCATTGGCGGCTGACGGAGGAGGCGCTGCGAGGCGTGTTCACGCCCAAGACCAAGGCCGTCCTGTTCAACAACCCGCTCAATCCGGCCGCGGTGGTGTATCCGCGCGAGGATCTCGAATTGCTGGCGCGGTTCTGCCAGGAATTCGACACGGTCGCGATCTGCGACGAGGTCTGGGAGCACGTGGTCTTCGATGGCCGCGAGCATATTCCGCTGATTACCATTCCGGGAATGCGCGACCGCACCATCAAGGTCGGCTCCGCCGGCAAGATTTTTTCGCTGACGGGGTGGAAGATCGGTTTTGTCTGCGCCGCGCCGCCGCTATTGCGCGTCGCCGCGAAAGTGCATCAATTCCTGACCTTCACCACCGCCCCCAATCTTCAGGCGGCCGTCGCCTACGGCCTCGGCAAGCCGGCGGAATATTTCCATGACATGCGCAAGGATCTGGCGCGCAGCCGCGACCGTCTCACCCAGGGACTGGAACGCATCGGCTTCCCGGTTCTGCGGTCGCAGGGCACCTACTTCCTCACCGTCGACCTGTCGCCGCTGGGCCTCAACGAGACCGACGAGGCGTTTTGCCGGCGCATCGTCACCGACTACAAGGTCGCGGCGATCCCGGTATCGGCCTTTTACGAACGCGATGCCGTGACGTCGGTGGTGCGGTTTTGCTTTGCCAAGAAGGACGCCACGCTCGACACCGCGCTGGAGCGTCTGTCCGACGCGGTGCATCGCCGATAAAGGGTGGACCAACGATGCGCCGCTTAAGCTGCACCTACATTCGACTTGCGGCCGCGATGGCTGTGGCGCTCGCCGCGGCCGCGCTGCCCGCGCGCGCGCAGGAGCGCACCGTCAACTTCTACAACTGGTCGAACTACATGGCGCCGGGGGTGCTGGAAGACTTCACCAAGGAAACCGGCATCAAGGTGGTCTACGACACGTTCGACGCCAACGAGACGCTGGAGACCCGATTGCTGGCGGGAAAATCCGGCTATGACGTCGTGGTTCCCACGGCCTATTTCCTGCAGCGCCAGATCACCGCGAACGTCTTCCAGAAGCTCGACAAGTCGAAGCTGCCGAACCTTGCGAATGCCTGGCCGGAAGTGACCAAACGGCTCGCCATCTACGATCCCGGCAACACCTACGCCGTCAACTACATGTGGGGCACCACCGGCATCGGCTACAATGTCAAAGCGGTGCAGAAAATTCTCGGCCCCGATGCCCGGATCGACAGCTGGGACATGATCTTCAAGCCGGAGAACCTCGCCAAGTTCAAGGATTGCGGCGTCCACATGCTGGATTCCGCCGACGATATTCTTCCGGCGGCACTGGGCTATCTCGGCCTCGATCCGAATTCGACCAAGCCGGCCGACCTCGAAAAGGCCGCCGATCTCGTCGCCAAGATCAGGCCGTATGTCCGCAAATTTCATTCATCGGAATATCTGAGTGGGCTGGCCACCGGCGAGATTTGTCTGGTGGTGGGCTGGTCGGGCGACATCATGCAGGCGCGCAGCCGCGCGCTTGAGGCCAAAAACGGCATCGAGATCGGCTACGCCATCCCGAAGGAGGGCGCCCAGATGTTTTTCGACAATCTGGCGATCCCGGCCGATGCCAAAAACGTTCCTGAAGCCTATGAGCTGATCAATTACCTCAACCGGCCCGACGTCGCGGCCAAGAACTCGGATTTTCTGTCCTACGCCAACGGCAATCTGGCGAGCCAGAAGCTGATCGATCCCAAAATCCTCGATGACAAAGCCATCTATCCGGACGCGGCGATGCTTGGGAAGCTGTTCGTGATCACCGCGCGCGACCCCGCCACCCAGCGCGTCATCAACCGGCTTTGGACCAAGGTGAAGACGGGAAGGTAGGCGTCATTGCGAGCGGAGCAGCTCCAGAGCCGCAATGCGACTGGATTGCTTCGTCGCCGTCTCGCAGCATGACTGATGACTGCGCGCCTTATCGCCAGCGGCGATGCAGCCACAGCCACTGGTCCGGATATTCGCGAATCCAGCCCTCGACCACCGAGGTGATCGCCTGCGTCGTTCCCTGAACGTCGATCTGCCCCGAGGCGTCCCGCACCGGCTTTACTTCTTCGGAGATCTCGGCGCGGAAACGGTGACCGGGCAGGCGGATGATGCGGACGCCATGAATCGGGCACTCGACCTGCCGCAACAGCCGGGCCAGCATCGGATTGGCTCGGGTCTTGCGCCCGAAGAACGTCACCTCGACGCCGCCGGTCAGATATTGATCGACCAGCATGGCGACGTGCTGGCCTTTCTGCAGGGCTTCCGCCAGCTTGAGCGGCGCGTCGCGGCCGGCCGGTATCAGGGTTCCCATCTTCACCGCGCGCATCTCCTGGATGATGCGGTCGGCAGAGGCGATGTTGGGCCGGCGATACAGGATCGCGGCATCGAGCCCGTGCGCGACCGCGGCCAGCGCCGGCATCTCCCAATTGCCGAGATGGCTCGCAAAGATCAGCGCGGGCTTGCCGTCGAGCCGCAGTTGCGCGAACAGCTCATGGGTTCGCGGCTGGATCTCGATGCGGCTGTCCTCGGGACGCGCGGGATCGTGTTCCCAGATATGATCGAGATGGGCGAATTCGGCGCCGACCCGGCCAAGATTGTCCCAGACGCCGGCCAAAATCGTCTCGATCTCTTCGGGCGATTTTTCCGGGAAAGCGGCGGTCAGGTTGGCGCGGCCGATCCGCTGCTCGCGCAGCGCCGGGCCGATGCGGCGGGCGATGCGACCGAACAGGTTTGCCGTCTTGATCGGATCGAAATAGCGGGTGGTGCGCAGCATGCCGATCGTCAACGCGCCGACCGCCGCTTCGCCGAGCGGCTTGGCGGTCTGGCGGATACGGGCCTTGGTGC
The DNA here is from genome assembly GCA_963843235.1 of uncultured Alphaproteobacteria bacterium. Lineage (GTDB taxonomy): Bacteria > Pseudomonadota > Alphaproteobacteria > Rhizobiales > Xanthobacteraceae > Bradyrhizobium. The sequence continues at coordinate 346,805 of CAWJJV010000030.1, read as the reverse complement.
GAGCCAGCAGGGGAGGCATCAGAAACCAACAATGATTTTGCCGGGCAACGCTCGGCGCTTCCAGCGCTCGAATGCGCAGGCGCAGGTTTCGTCGCTCCGTGGAAAGATATCGACAGCCGGCATCGAAAGGCGGTGCCGGTTAAATCGGTTCACGCGTCAGGATCAGCGAGGCGTTCTGGCCGCCGAAGCCGAACGAGTTCGACATCACCGCGGTGACGCGAGCATCGCGCGCTTTGTTCGCGACGATATCGAACGGAATCGCAGGATCGGGAACATCATAGTTGATCGTCGGTGGAATCCGCTGGTGTTCGAGCGTCAGCAGCGAAAATATCGCCTCGACGGCACCCGCTGCCGAGATGGTGTGGCCGACCATCGACTTGTTCGAAGACACCGGGATTTGCTTGGCGTGTTCGCCGAACACCGCCGAAATCCCCAGATATTCCATCTTGTCGTTTTCCGGCGTCGCGGTGCCGTGGGCATTGATGTGATCGATCTGTTCCGGCGTCATGCCGGCATCCGCCAACGTCTTCCGCACGCAGCCGATGATCGGCTTGCCGTCCGGACTGGACCGGGTGCGGTGAAAGGAGTCGGTGAGTTCGCCGCAGCCGGCCAGCACGCCGAGAATAGGCGCGCCACGGGCGACCGCGGCGTCATAGCTTTCGAGCACCAGTGCGCCGGCGCCTTCCGCCATGACGAAGCCGTCGCGATTCTTCGAGAATGGCTTGGATGCGGCGCGCGGCGGATCGTTCTGGGTCGACAGTGCGGACAGGAGAGAAAATCGCACCAGCGCTTCCGGATTGACCGAGCCGTCGGTCGCCACGCACAACGCGGCGTCGGTCTCGCCGCGACGGATGGCTTCGACGCCGAGCTGGATGGAGGTCGCGCCGGACGCGCAGGCGGTCGATAGCGAAATCGGCGATCCCTTGGTGCCGAAAGTCTCCGCAAGACAGGTCGCCACCGAGCCAAACATGAATCGGCGATGATAGGGGGTGTATTTTCCGCCGCCGCTGACGCGGAGCAGATCGTCGTAGTCTATTTCCTGCTTTCCGCGGCGCGCCCCAATTCCAGCCGTTGAGGCCATTCGACCTCAACCGGCGCCACCGCAAGAAATAACGGTCCCGGGAAATCGCCCTTGCGGCCGATCCCTGACTGCTCGAGCGCCTCTTCAGTGGCCATTATGGCGAGACGTTCGGAGAGTCCGGTCGACGAGAACGGCTCGACGGTTGCGAAATCGACCGTTCCGGCCATCGTGGTCTTCAAGCCATCGATCGGGAACCGCGTGATGGTCCGGATACCGGATTCGCCGGCGGTCAGTTTCGCCCAGTTATCGGTTTTGCCGGCGCCGAGCGACGTCACGATGCCCATGCCGGTGACGACGACGATCGGCCTTCCGGATTTGTCCCGTGATTGCTGTCATGATTCCCCCGCCGGTGAGGCCGCTATGTTCACTTGATCGTCTCGACCAGGGCCATGCCTTCACCCCGCCAGTGACCGGCCCCGATCACGACAATCTGGGCAGGCGGCTTGGACATTTCAATCTCGACCCCGGAGGAATCGGCCGACGGAAACAATGCGCCGCGCGAAATCGACAACGCCGCGAGCGCCAGTCCCAGCGGAAATTGGGCTTCCATGGTGTGGCCGAACATGGTGCCGCTGGCGCGCACCGCGAAATCCGGATGTTCCCTGAGAAACGCCTGTTCCTCCGACGTGGCCGGCTCGGCGCCGGTCGCGCCGGTGATGATGGCGCCGCCGTCTTCCAGCGTGCCGAGCTTGGACCAGAGCGTTTCAAGCGTCGTCTTGACGTCGCCCGGCTGCTTGCGCTGCGACAGATCGGCCACGACGTTGGTCAGGCGCGCATAGGGCTTGGCACCGCGCGCTTCCGCATGCGCCCTGGACTCGATGACGAGAAACACGCCGGCCGAGCCGAGCGCGAAGCCCGGACTGCTTTTGGCGCGCCCACACCGGCTCGAACTTGTCCTTGAGATTGTAATCGCCGAACTCGTAGAGAACCAAAAGATCCTTGCGCTCGCCATTATGCGAACCGCCGATCAGGGCGATGTCGCTCTGGCCGGCGGCAATCCGCGCCAATGCGATCCGTGTCGCATCGACGCCCGCGACTTCCTCACCCATGAACGTGCGTGACGTTCCGGACACGCCGTGGACGATGGCGATGTTGCCGGCCAGCAGGTTCGAAAGCTGCGCCAGGAACAGCGTCGGACGCAAGTCGCCCATCAGGCGTTCGTTGAGAAAGCCCGGCGCGGAATTGCCCTTCGCGGCTGCGGTAAGAACGCCGGAGTCGACCGCGAGGTCGCGTTCGCCGCCGCCGGCCGCGACGATCATGTCCATCCGTCCAAGGATTTCCTTGTTGCCCTTGACGCCCGCGGAATCCAGCGCCAGCCCGGCGGCGTAGGTCCCGATGCGCTGCCAGGCTTCCATCTGACGCTGATCGCCTTTCTTAGGGATCTGCGTGTCGAGGTTGACGGGCGCCCAGGGATGGACGACGTACGGCGCAAAGCGCTTCTCGTCGACGTTGATGCGGCGTTGATTGAGCGCATCCCAGTTCGCATCGAGCCCTTCGCCGAGCGAAGTAGCGAGACCGATGCCGGTGATCCATACTTCCGCCGATCCCGGATTCGAAGCTTTGGTGTCAGTCATTGCCGATAGCCTGTTGCGGAAAGCCGATGCGCTTGGCCATGGCGTCCATGTATCCGCGCAAATCCGGATTGGGGAAGGGGACGATACCGAATGTGATCGTCGCGTTGCACCTCAGTTGGCCGTCCACCCTCACCTTGGCCTGGGTGATTGCATAACCTGACCCTTCGTGAACGACGCTGGCATCGATATTCAACAAATCCCCGGGATTGACGAAACTGCGCATCTTGGCCTCCTTGACCGCGGCCAGAAACGGCATGCGCTCGAATTTCGTCAGTGCGATCAGCAGCCAGCCCGAGGTTTGCGCCATTGCCTCAATCAGAAGCACGCCGGGCATCAGCGGGTAGCCGGGGAAATGCCCCTCGAAGATCGTGTTGTGCTGAGGAACCTGTGCCTCGACCGCAATGGTGCGCTCGTCGACATTGAGATCGACGATACGGTCAATCAGATGAAAATATTCGAGATGCATGACGCGCGATTAAGCGCTCGCGCTCTTGGCGGCGACCAATTCATCAATTCGCGCGCTGAGATTTTTCAGGACGAAATACTGCTCGGTCGTGGCCTTGCCGTCGTTGACCTCCTGGGTCCACTTTTCCAGCGGCAGCTTGATCCCGAACGCCTTGTCGATGGCGAACGCAATGTCGAGAAAATCGAGGCTGTCGATCCCCAGATCGTCGATCGCATGGCTCTCCGGCGTGATCGTGTCGCGCGGTATGTCGCAGGTTTCAGCGATAATCGTGGCGACCTGATCGAATGTGGATGACATCATTAAGCCTTTGATATATTGAGAGATAAATTCCATGACGGCAAGGTAGCCCGGTACCGCGTCGCGGAATGCCCCCATCCGCCTTCGGGACTCGACTGCCCGTATATCGGAGCCCCGCCCCGAGTTCAATGGAGGCGGGCAGCCGCGCCGGATCGGATTGAGGGGGATGAGGCCCGGCCGGGGGCCTGGAAACGCTAGATTGATGGCGTGGTAATGCGCACGCAGTCGCGTCGCCCCATCAGGACGCAATCCTGGGTCCTGCGCAGATCCGCGATGCTCATGGCAAGCCATATGCCGACGGCCGTCAGCGCGACGGTAAATGCCAAGGCCGCGATATTTGCCAGTATGCGGTGGCGAAAATCATCCGGCTCTTCCCGCGGCCGCTCATAGCGCGACAGGTCGTTCGGCTCTTGCCGGGCGTCCTTTTGCTGCGCCTGCGCCAAATCCTTCCGCCGACCCGGCGTGAGCGCCGGGTTGCGCGGTCGAAATGGGAGCACCTGATGCTCCTCTTCCGACGCAATGGGTCGCTGGATTTTCACTGGTGCCAGCTCCGTGACATCCTGACGTTAATTAGCACGCTCGCGACGCGTGTCCATAAAATGTTGTCATAGGGCGGAAGTGCCCGCCTATCCCTGCACAGTATCGTGAAACCTGCCGTAGTCGATCCTGATCCGGCCGTCCTCCAACGTGCCGAGTATATCGGCGTAATTATAGCCAAACAGAATGTCGGAATGGTCGTACGGCCTTCGTGCGTGGACGGTTTGCGCCGCAACAACATCATACCCGGACACCACCGCCACCAGCGAAACCTTGCACGCATCGAGGTCTTCGGGAGTTTGCCCGTAGAGCGGGCTGTTCTCGTCGAGCACATGGTAGAGCGTCCAGCTCAGGGCGAGCGCGGGGTGCTCGTTCCGCACCAGCGGCAGCTCGTAGAATCTTCGAAACGACTGGCCTTCCACGCTCACGACGTTCTTGAGCAACCACAATTTGGCGGTGGCATTGCCGATGATGTTGTGACGTTCGTTGGCAACGCGCAGCATCAGGGTCGGTTTGCCCTCATGGTTTGAAATCACCGGATGGTCGGCGAACAGCAGCCGGGCATTGGGTCGCGAGAACCGGGCAAAGATCAGGCCCGTCATCAGCGACATCGAGAAGATTGAAATCTGGAGAGTCCCCGGGCAGAAGGCGTTTTGATCGCCTATGCCATCATGGCATAGTTGCGTCGATTTTAGCGAGATTTTTGCCGGTCATAAATCGGAGGGTTCAAGTCATGGCGAACACGCGCGAACCAATCCTGCAGCCAATTCCAATCGTCTCTCTGCGGCCGACCCAGATGACCGTCGGAATGCGAGAGGTCAAGGAAAAGCGGGAGCGCTGGCGAGAGCATAAATCGAAGAAAAAGCAGGCGGAGCTGCTGGGCAAACATATGATCCCGGTTGTTCTGGGGCCGGACAAGCGCCACTACGTCGTCGATCACCATCATTTGGCGCGGGCGCTTCACGATGAGGGCGTGAAGCACATTCTCGTCACCGTCATCGGCGATCTCTCTATGGTCGGAAGCGATGCGTTCTGGGGCGTGATGGACAATAAGAGATGGGTCTATCCCTACGATGCCAAGGGCGACCGCCGGCACTTCCGCGATCTCCCGAAATCGGTGACGGACCTCAAGGACGATCCGTTCCGCAGCCTCGCCGGCGAATTGCGGCGCGTCGGCGGGTTTGCCAAGGACACGACGCCGTTCAGCGAATTCCTGTGGGCGGATTTCCTGCGCCGGCAAATGTCGCGCAAGGGCGTGGAGCAAGATTTCGAGAAGGCGATCGAGAAAGCGCTGTTGCTGGCGAAGAGCAAGGACGCGATCTATCTGCCCGGCTGGTGCGGGCCGGCGTCGGACGATTAGAGACCGCGTCTGAGGCCGGCGATCTATTTCGGCACGCGCCCCATCAGGTAGAATTCGTCGTTCGGGCGCATGGCGGTGACGTTCGCCATCCGGTTCGAAAGCGCAAAGAAGGCCGAGATCGCGGCGATATCCCAGGCGTCGTCGTCGCTGAAGCCGTGGTTTGCGAGGTCGGTGAAATCCGCCTCGGAAACCTTGTTCGCCTCGGTGCTGACCTTCATGGCGAAGTCGAGCATGGCGCGCTGGCGCGGCGTGATATCCGCCTTGCGGTAGTTGACGGCGATCTGATCCGCTATCTGCGGATTTTTCGCCCGGATCCGCAGGATCGCGCCGTGTGCGATCACGCAATAATGGCACTGGTTGGCGCTGGAGGTGGCAACCACGATCATTTCGCGCTCGGCCTTGGTGAGGCCGCCGTCTTTATCCATCAGCGCGTCGTGATAGGCGAAGAACGCCCGAAATTCGTCGGGCCGATACGCCAGCGTCAGGAACACGTTCGGAACGAAGCCGGATTTCTCCTGCACCGCAAGCAGGCGGGCGCGGATATCCGCCGGCAGGGTGTCGATCGCAGGCGTCGGAAAGCGTTTGGTGATCTGCGTCATGGCGGGATTCCCGGGCACGCCGCGTCGTGCGGCGCCCGAAACCATAGTCGATGGCGGCACGCTCGCAAAGTCGCCCGGCGCGGGTCGCGCCGGGCCGTCAGCGCAGCGGTTTCTTCAGCAGCGAAAATCGGTCGGGATCGAGCCCCAGCGACGGCTGCAGCATCGGCGCCTCCAGCGTGCGCGCGACCGGCCGGTCGCTGATGCCGGGATCGTTCGGAACGTCGCGATGCGAAGTAGCTCCGCGCCAGCGTTCGAGCACGGCGCCGACGAAATGCATATCGTGGCCGGCGGCGACCGACGGCGCCGTCGAGATGGTGGCTTCGCTGCGCGGCAGTTGATGCACCGGTACTTCCTTGAAGCGCAGCCTGGTCGGAAGCGCGACCCCTTCGCCGAAGGCAAGCACTTCGCGGGTGCCGAGCGAAGGGCACGAACGACAGCAGGTTTGCCGCGGCATCGGAGACCGCCGAACGCAGCAACGTCTGGTCGCGTTCGTTGGCAAGGCGCATGGCGAACAGCGTGTTGCACTGGGAAATGATGGTGGCGTCGAGCTCGGCGGGGCGCTGCGTGACCAGCCCAAGATACACGCCGTATTTGCGGCCCTCCTTGGCGATACGCGAGATGGCCTTGCGCGTCGGCCCGAAACCGATGTTGCGGTCGGCGGAGGCATAGCGATGCGCTTCCTCGCAGACGAACAACAGCGGCGAAACGCCGTCGCTCCACAGTCCGAAATCGAACGCCATGCGGCACAGCACCGAGACCACGGAATCGACGACTTCGGCCGGGAAGCCGGCCAACTGCATGACGGTCATCGGCCTGCCGTTGGCCGGCAGCCGGAACAGATGGCTGATGACTTCCGCCATGGTATCGCCGCCGACATTGGCGTTATCGAACATGAACGTATACCGCGGATCGTTGCGCACGGTTTCGATGCGCGAGATCAGCTTGTGATAGATGATGCGCGATGAGCGGTTCTCGAGCTTGCCCATGCGTTCGTCGATCAGCGAAATCAGATCGACCAGGCGATAAGGGACCGGCGTGTCGACGGTATAGCCGCTGGTCTTTGGATCGATACGCTTCAATCCGAGCCGATCGGTGTTCTGGTACTGCGTGTAGATACCCTTCGCGCTCGGAATGACTTCGGCGAGGATGTCGAGCTCCTCGGGAACGCCAGGCCGGCCGCCGAACAGCACGTCGACGATCTCTTCGAAATTGAACAGCCAGAACGGCAGTTTCAGATTGCGCGGGTTGAGAACGAGCGAGCGGTCGCCGAAGCAGCGGCCGTATTCGTTGTGAACGTCGAGCAGGAAAATCCGCAGGTTGGGCCGGGACTTGAGAATCTCGTTGAGCAGCAGCGACACCCCGGTCGATTTGCCGACGCCGGTGGAGCCCAGCACCGCGAAGTGCTTGGAGAGCATTTCCTCGATATCGACATAGGCGATGACGGACGGATCCTGCTGCAGGGTGCCGACATCGATTTGGTCCGACCCGGAAGGTGCGTAGACCGTGCGAAGCTCCTGGTTGCTGACCAGGTCGACGGCATCGCCGATGGTCGGATAGTTGGTGACGCCGCGCTGGAATTTGGGCCGGTCGCGGACCCCGAGGATTTCACCGAGCAGGTCGACCGAGGCGATGGCGATGTAGTCGTCGGAAGCCGGCAAATTCTCGCAAGATACTTCAGTGATCATGGCGACGATCGTCGAGTTCGCGCAGCGGATGCTGACGAAGCGGCCGACCGTGGCCCGCACTTCCGAGATGGCCATCCGGCTTGCCGCTAAAAGCCCCACCCGGGCGAGGGATCCACGCACCGAAATCACACGTCCGAAGGATGTCACTCGCGTTAAACCTGTCATTCAATGAGCGCGTGCCAAGGCACGCTTTGTGGAAGATTATCCGGGCTGCGGCTGGAGAAACGGTTAAACCGGCCAGGCGCGGCTTCGTAAAATCTGCGGCATCTTTGTCAGGATTTCGCCCGGTTCGGACAGTCCAGAAGGCCGTTATTGCTGACTATTGCTGGAGAACCGGCGTTCGGGCGACGATGGGCCGCGCGATCGGCTTAACGTTTTATTTACCAGCGCCTCAGGAGTTCCCAAAAACGAAACATGCTATTGAGCGCAACAGCTCGCCGCTGCCAAACGACCGAAAGTTGACAGCTAAACTCGTCGGGATAAACGACATGCTCAGGTTTCTATTCGCTTCTCTCGCGGTCCTTGCCACGTTGCCGGCCCTGGCAAGCGAAAGATGGGAGACCTTACCGCCGACCCCGGCACCGATCGCCACCGATCGGGACGGCCAGGCGCAGGTGAACGGCATCAGCATTCACTATGCGATCTACGGCCATGGCTCGCCGGTGATCTTCTTGCACGGCGGGCTGGCGAACACCGATTATTGGGGCAACCAGGTTGCGGCCGTCGCGGCGCATCACACCGTGATCCTCATGGACAGCCGCGGTCATGGCCGCAGCACGCGCGATGCGCGACCCTATGGCTACGATCTGATGGCCGACGACGTCGTCGCGCTGATGGATAATCTCAAGATTGCCAAGGCTGACATCGTGGGCTGGAGCGACGGCGCCATCCTCGGCATCGATCTCGCCATGCGTCACAAGGACAGGGTCGGCAAGGTGTTTGCCTTTGCGGCAAATACGGTGACGTCGGGCCTTAAGGAGGGCGTCGAGAAGAATCCGACTTTCGCCGCTTACATCGCGCGCGCCGGCCGGGAATACGTCGAGCGTTCGGCGACCCCCAAGGAATACGACGCTTTCGTTGAGCAGATCAGCAGGATGTGGGCGGAGCAGCCGAATTGGAGCGATGCGCAGCTCAAGGCCATCGACACGCCGATCCTCGTCGTCGATGGCGACCACGACGAGGGTATCAAGCTCGATCACACCGAATACATCGCGGCAACCATCCCGCACGCGGGGCTATTGATCCTGCCAAATGTGAGCCATTTCGCCTTTCTCCAGGATCCCCGGCAATTCAATTTCGCCATCCTTCACTTCCTGGGCGACGAGTAGGAATCTGCCCGCGGCCCGCGAAATGGCGATATCGCGCATTGACGGCGGCCGGGATCGTGCGTCAGATTGCATCAAGCAGTCGGGCAGGGGGAAACGCTATGTGCCTTTTGTGTCGTGCCAGTACAGCTGCCGCGCACCCGGGAAGCTCCAGGCGCCGCTTCCTTCAATCGGTGGGCGGGTTCGCCGCCAGTGTTGCGCTTGTCCCGTCCGCGTTCGCCAAGGACACCAAGGCATCGCCCAAGCCGCAAAACGACATTTCTCCGGATGGCGCGCTGGATCGCCTGATGAAGGGGAACGCCCGGTATGTCGCGGGCGTATCGCGCCGTCACGATTTCAAGGCTGAGCGTGAAGCGTTGGTCGGCGGTCAGAATCCCTACGCCGGGATCCTGAGTTGCGCCGACTTCTCGCATCGCTCCGGAATACGCCTTCGATAGCGGCAGGGGCGATCTATTCGTCTGCCGGGTGGCGGGCAATTTCGCCAATAACGACACGGTTGCCAGCCTGGAATACGCCGTCGCGATCCTGAACACGCCGCTGCTGCTGGTGCTGGGCCACGAGAGTTGCGGCGCCGTGGATGCGACGATCAAGTCGCTCAAGGATAATTCCACATTGCCGGGTCACATGCCCTCGCTGGTCGACAACATCGCGCCGGCGGTGAAGGCCACCATGGGGCAACCAGGCGACCAACTGGAGAACGCGATCCGGCGCAACGTCGTCGACAATGTCGCGAAACTTAAGTCGGCGACGCCGATCCTCAGTGCCGCGGTCGATGGTGGCAAGCTCAGAATCGTCGGCGGGATCTACCGCCTCAAGGACGGCAAGGTCGAACTGATCGCCTGAAGCCGCGCGGGCTGTCTTCGCAGGGTGACCTTCAGCCCATAGCCAGCGCATCGATGACCCCGGTGTTCCGTCGGGAACTTTTCACCTCCATCGGCGTTGCCGCGAATAAGATCGGACCTGGGTCGGGGTTCTGCCTTTTGCAACATCATAAATTTACGCACTCCCCATCCTTTCCTCACTGGTGGGGGAGAAGCTTCAAAAATAATCGCGAGCTTCAATTGGAGCTCAACGTCTCTCGGCGCAATCGAGTCGTGGTCCCCCAGCCTCAAAGCCTCTATTGCCCTTATCCTTCGATCCCCCGTTCCGATCGTGACCCTGTGGAACGAGGACGGCATCATGATCTACAACGATGCCTATTCCCAATTCGCCGGCGGACGTCATCCCTCGTTGTTCGGCTCCAAGGTCCGTGAAGGCTGGCCTGAAGTTGCCGACTTCAACGATAACGTCATGAAGGTCGGCCTGGCCGGGGGAACGCTCGCGTACCGCGATCAGGCACTGATCCTCTCGAGAAATGGCGCTCCCGAGCAGGTTTGGATGGATCTGGACTACTCGCCGCTTCTCGACGAAAGCGGCAAGCCGGCCGGCGTCATGGCCATCGTCATTGAGACGACTGAAAAAGTCCGCGCGCAAAAAGAGCTGAGCAGTGAGCGCGAAGGTCTACGCCGGATGTTCGAACAGGCGCCGGGCTTCATCGCCGTCGTCACCGGTCCGGACCATACCTTCACGATGGCGAACGACGCCTATGGGAAACTGGTGGGGCACCGCCAGCTGCTCGGCCGCACCGTTCGGGAAGCGTTGCCCGAGGTCGGCGAACAAGGCTTCATCGATTTGCTCGATCAGGTCTACAGATCGGGACAGCCGTTCGTGGGGCGCGGCGCGAAAGTCGATCTGCAGCACACCCCGGGCGGCAAATCGAACGAATATTATCTGGATTTTGTCTACCAGCCGATCCTGACCGATGGCCATACCAGCGGCATCTTCATTCAGGGCCACGACGTCACGGAAGCGCGCCTGACTGAAAACGCGATCAGGAATGAATCGCGAAAGCTCCAGATACTGAACGAGTTCCGGGGCGGCGATCGCCGCTGAACTCGATATCGGAAAGATCGTCCAGATCGTCACCGACGCCTGTACCGAACTGGTCGGTGCGCAATTCGGCGCGTTCTTCTACAATGTCATCAATGAAAAGGGCGAAAGCTATATGCTTTACGCCCTGTCCGGCGTGCCCCGCGAGGCGTTCTCGAAATTTCCGATGCCGCGAAATACGGCGGTGTTCGCACCAACCTTCATGGGACAGGGCGTCGTCCGCTCGGACGACATACTCAGGGATCCCCGCTATGGCAAGAACAGCCCGCACTCTGGCATGCCGAAAGGGCATCTGCCCGTACGCAGCTATCTTGCCGTTCCCGTCACGTCGCGGGCCGGAGAGGTGATTGGCGGATTGTTTTTTGGCCATGCGCAGCCGGGTAAATTTGTTCTCGAGCACGAGGAATTGCTGATCGGAATCGCGGGTCAGGCCGCGACCGCGATCGATAACGGCAGGTTGTTTCAGGCCGCCGAACGGGAGCTGGCCGAGCGGCGGCGCGCGGAAGCGGCGCTTCAAACCTTGAACGCAACGCTGGAACAACGCGTTCTCGACGAAGTGTTTCAGCGCTCGAAGGCCGAACAGCAACTTCGACAGGTCCAGAAGATGGAAGCGGTCGGACAGTTGACCGGCGGCATCGCGCACGACTTCAACAATATGCTCGCGGTCATACTGGGTGGCCTGACGCTCATGAAGCGCAAGCTCGCCAAGGGCGAAGTTGACGTCGAGCGTTTCGCGGACGGAGCGATCGAAGGCGCGCAACGGGCGGCGACTCTCACGCAGCGGTTGCTTGCGTTCTCGCGACAGCAACCGCTGGCCCCCGAACCGCTCAGTGCGAATGTGCTGGTATCGGGCATGAGTGACCTGCTGGGCCGTACGCTGGGCGAGCAAATCAATATCCAGACTGTGCTCGCGGCCGGGCTCTGGCAGATAATGGCGGACCGAGTTCAACTCGAGAACGCCATCATCAACCTCTCCGTCAATGGGCGCGATGCGATGCCGAACGGCGGCAAGCTCACAATCGAGACCTCGAATGCCCATGTGGACGACGCTTTTGCCAACGAGTTCGCCATAGCTCCCGGTCCAGTACGTTCTGATCTCGGTCGCTGATACCGGCTCGGGCATGTCGGCCGAAGTTGTGGCCAGGGCTTTTGACCCATTCTACACGACCAAGGAGGTCGGCAAGGGGACGGGGCTCGGCTTAAGCCAGGTGTACGGCTTTGTCCGGCAATCGGGCGGGCACGTCAAAATCTACTCAGAGGTCGGCCTGGGAACGACCGCAACAATCTATCTGCCGCGCCATCTCGGCGGAAATGACCGTACAGAAAGTCGAACCCGCTGTTCCCATCGTTCGCGGCAGCCGCCGGGAAGTCGTGATGGTGGTCGAGGATGAGGATCGCGTTCGCGCCGTTTCCGTCGAGGCTCTCAAAGAGCTCGGATATGCCGTCGTGGAGGCGGCTGGTCCGCTGGAAGCATTGCTTCTTCTGGAGCAGGGACAAGAGGTGCACGTCCTGTTCACGGATGTCGTGATGCCGGACATGTCGGGTCGCCAACTGGCCGATCGCGCACTGGAAATGATTCCGAACCTGAAAGTTCTCTACACCACCGGCTACACGCGCAATGCAATCGTCCATGACGGCATCCTTGATGCCGGCACCAACTTGCTGATGAAGCCGTTCACCGTTGAAGAGCTTGCCTCAAAGGTGCGGGCGATCCTCGACGCGTGAGGCGCCGAACGGCGAAACGTGTCCCGAGCTTGCGGCTTCGCGCGTGTCACTTGCCTGCGGGGCGGCTGGCACCCACAAACACCATCCTATCCGGTTCGCGCTCCCGCTGGCCAAATCCGGTAACGCGCGATATCTAGGATGACGACGATAACAAGAACAACGTCGCTCGGGAAACCGGTGGTCGTCCGGGCTCGATAATCGACATAGGCAGGAAACATTTTCATGTCCAAACCCAAAACCGGGCTGGTGGTTTCGGCGCACCCGGGCGACTTCGTCTGGCGCGCCGGCGGCGCGATCGCGCTCCATGCCAAGAAGGGCTACCGCGTCAAGATCGTATGCCTGGCGTTCGGCGAACGCGGCGAATCCCAGTTTGCCTGGAAACTACCGGGCATGACACTCGACAAGGTCAAGGCCGGCCGCCGCGATGAAGCGGAACGGGCCGCCGGCGCGCTCGGCGCCGAGATCGAATTCTTCGATGCCGGCGACTATCCGCTGCGTCTCACCGAGGCGCATCAGGAGCGCTTGATCGACATCTACCGCGAGCTCAATCCGAGCTTCGTGCTGACGCATTCGCTGGAAGATCCCTACAATGTCGACCATCCGGCGGCGGCGGCCTATGCCCAGCAGGCGCGCATCGTCGCCCAGGCGATGGGCCACAAGCCGCAATCCGACTACAGCTACAGCGCGCCGCCGGTATTCCTGTTCGAGCCGCACCAGCCGGAGATGTGCAACTTCAAGCCGCAGGTCATCCTCAACATCGACGAGGTCTGGGACATCAAACGCAGGACGTTCGAGATTCTCGCGGCACAGAAACATCTGTGGGCCTATTACGAGCGGGTCGCGCTGCAACGGGGCATGCAGGGCGGCCGCAACTCCGGCAAGGCCATGACCTATGGCGAGGCCTATCAACGGCTGTTTCCGATGGCGGTGGAGGAATTGGCATGAAGACGGTGGTTGTCCGCAACATCGATCGGACCGATGCTGAACTCGTGAAGCGCCTCGGCGCGCTCGGCACCTCGACGGTGCATGAGGCTTACGGCCGCATCGGCTTGATGAAACCCTACCTGCGACCGGTGTGGGCGGGCGGCGAGGCGGCCGGCACCGCGGTCACGGTGCTGGCGCAACCCGGCGACAACTGGATGATCCATGTCGCGGTCGAGCAGTGCCGGCCGGGCGATATTTTGGTGGTCGGCTGTACCGCCGACAACACCGACGGCATGTTCGGCGATCTGCTTGCGACCTCGCTGAAAGCGCGCGGCGTGGTGGGACTCGTGATCGACGCCGGCTGCCGCGACGTGAAGTCGCTGCGCGAGATGGGATTTCCGGTGTGGTCCAGGGCGATCTCGGCCAAGGGAACGGTCAAGGCGACGCTCGGGGCGGTCAACGTCCCCGTGGTCTGCGCCGGCATCAATGTCATGCCCGGCGACGCCGTGATCGCCGATGACGATGGCGTCGTTGTCATCGGCCGCAAGGACGCGGCGGATGTCGTGGCGAAAGGTGAAAAACGTCACGCCGATGAGGAGGGCAAGCGCCAGAAACTCGCCTCCGGTGTGCTCGGGCTCGACATGTACAACATGCGCGAGCCGCTCGCGAAGGCGGGCCTCGTCTATGTCGATCGGTTGGAGACGGATTGAGATGACGATGCGGCTACGCACGCTGCTCGGTACCCATCCCGGCACGGCCGCGCTGAAGGACGGATCGATCAAGTCCGATTCCGTTACGCTTGATTTCGCGGACTATTCGCCGACCCATAAGGGCTTCAAGCCGATGGTGCGCGACGGGGCTTTCGACGTCTCGGAGATGGCGATTGTCACCTATCTGATGGCGAAGAGCGTCGGCAAACCGATGGTGCTGCTGCCGAATGTGGTGGTGGCGCGGTTTCAGCATGCCTATGCGCTTTATAATGCGAAGCAGGGGACGCTGAAGCCCGGCGACCTCAATGGCAAGCGCGTCGGCATTCGCTCCTTCACCACTACGACCGGCGCATGGTTGCGCGGCCTTCTCGCCAATGACTACGGCGTCGATCTCAATTCGATCGATTGGGTGACGTTCGAGGATGCTCATGTTGCCGAGTACCAGGACACGACGAAGCGGGCGCCCGCGGGCAAAGAGATCATCCAGATGCTGATCGACGGCGAACTCGACGCCGTGCTCGGCGAGAAAGTAGAACGCGACGGGCTGAAGCCGCTGTTTCCCGATGTGGCCGGGCAGGAGAAGTCCTGGTTTGCAAAGCACGGGGTGTTGCCGATCAACCATATGGTGGTGGTCAGCGAGGCGCTGGCGCGCACGAAACCAGACGCCGTACGGGAAGTTGTCCGGATGCTGCAGGCGAGCACGGCGCGGGCGCCGGCAGCCTGGCCGCGATTCAGTGCAGAGGAGATGAGCCGCTCGCTGGCCATGATCAGCGAATATGCCGCGCAGCAGGGGCTTATCCCGCGTGCCTTCGCGGTGGATGAATTGTTCGATGATGTAACGCGAGCGCTGCTCTGACGCCATCATCCGCGAAATCGCCTTCGCGGGCGCCGACAGGAATCCTAGCGATCAGGAGAAGCGCAAATGAACCCCGAGCCGATCTTCGATCTCGCCCATCTCGGCCACATGGAGTTGCTGACGCCGAAGCCCGATGAGAGCCTCAAATTCTTTGTCGACGTGATGGGCATGACGATCAGCGGCCGCAAGGGCGAGTCGGTCTATCTGCGTGGCTGGGATGATTACGAGCGCTATTCGCTCAAGCTCACGGCGTCCAAGACCTCCGGCATGGAACACATGGCGCTGCGTGCCCGCAGTCCGCAGGCGCTGGAACGCCGCGTTGCCGCGCTGAAGGGATCAGGCTTCGATATCGGCTGGACCGATGGCGACATGGGGCAGGGGCCGGCATTTCGCTGCCGGGATCCCGACGGTCACGTCATCGAGCTCTATTACGAGACCGAGTGGTATCAGGCGCCGCCCGAACTCAAGCCCGCCCTCAAAAATCAGGCGCAGCGTTTTCCGGCGAGGGGCGTCAACGTTCGCCGGCTCGATCACCTCAATTGCCTGGCCGTGGATATCAAGGCCAACCGAATCTTCTTCGAAAATTATCTGGGGTGTCGGTTGACCGAGCAGATCGTGCTCAACGACGGCACCGAAGCTGCGATGTGGATGACGATGTCGAACAAGAGCTACGACTTCGCCTATTCGCACGATCACTCTAATACGCCGGGCCGGTTTCATCACGTCACCTACGCGCTCGATAGTCGCGAGGAGATTTTGCGCGCCGCCGATATCTTCCTGGAAAACGGCGTCTACATCGAAACCGGCCCGCACAAGCACGCGATCCAGCAGACGTTTTTTCTCTATGTCTATGAGCCCGGCGGCAACCGCGTCGAAGTCGCCAACGCCGGCGCCCGGCTCATTCTGGCGCCGGACTGGAAGCCGATTGTGTGGACCGAGGAAGAGCGCAAGAAAGGCCAGGCTTGGGGGCTCAAGACGATTGAATCGTTTCACACCCATGGCACCCCGCCGGTTGGGGAGTGAAGCCGTTAGGTCCGGTCCGCTGGGGCACAATGTCGGGATTGAGTGTCCGATGTTGCAGCGCGTGAGCGCTGGTGGGTCAGTTCGCCGCCCGCTGCCGCAGAGGCGGAACGACGGAGTAGGTGCGATAAATTGTCCGACAGGCCGCTGGCCCGACGCGGTTGGCATTGACATGCATAATTTCGAGTCACACCTTATAGTGGTATGAATTTTGCCGCGCATGGATTGACCGTGACGGTTCGCAAATTTTCAGTGGCCACTTCCGCGAATTAATATTTTCATGAATTGGGAGGGCGCGATGGACGACAAGATCATCGTTAGCAACCGTGCTGCGTTAACGGCTAAGTATGGCAGTGCCGGTCTTGCGAAAATCAAGCAGGCGGTCACGCCCTGATCGCGACCGATGCGACGCGCGGCATCAAGAGTCGCCTGGTGTATCTGGACGACACCGTTGCGATGAAGAGCTTTAAGGGAAAGCCCGTGACCGATCCTGGCGACGCACGTCAGAACAAGGCAGCGATCGACGCAATTTTCAAAGCCGCAGATCCGGACTATTTGATGATCTTGGGTGCCCCCGACGTGGTGCCTCATCAGGATATGGCCAACCCGGCCTACGCTCCGCCCGACGATGATCCGGACAAGTATGCGTATGGCGACTTGCCTTATGCGTGCGACGCGCCGTATTCGCGCGACACCGCAGCCTTTAAAGGGCCCACCCGCGTCGTCGGGCGACTGCCGGACCTGACAAAGAAAACGGGTTCACCGGCATATCTGATTTCGCTGCTTCGAGTAGCCGAGAAATTCAAATCGCGTAATGTCGCCGACTATGGTGGGTATTTTGGTTTGTCGACGCAGTCTTGGCGCAAGTCCACCGAGCTCAGCCTTACCAATACTTTCGGCAATCATGCTGCGCTTACGCTCGCCCCGCCGAGCGGCCCCAAGCATTCGCCCACCCGCATGGCGCCGCTTTCCCATTTCATCAATTGTCATGGCGGTGATGTGGATCCCAACTTCTACGGCGAGAAGGGCAACGCTCAGCCGATATCGCTCACCAGCGACGGCATCGCAAAAAGGATCAAGCCCGGAACGGTGGCCGCGGTTGAGTGCTGCTATGGCGCGCAACTTTACGACACGGTCACTCTCAGTTTGCCGCTCCCTATTTGCCAGCGATATCTTATCCAGGGCGCCTACGGGTATTTCGGCAGCAGCACGATCGCCTATGGTCCCGCGGACGGCAACGGCGCGGCGGATCTCATCACCCAGTACTTCCTGCTGGCGGTGCTTGACGGAGCATCTGTTGGCCGTGCTGCGCTCACCGCCCGCCAGCAGTTCGTTGCGCAGACAGGCGAACTCGACCCGATGGATCTGAAGACCCTCGCGCAGTTCAGCCTGCTTGGCGATCCTTCGATCGTTCCAGCGAAAGTTCCCAGCGCGACCAGCGTCCCAAAGGGCGCCGATACCGATCAAAGCAAACGCGAGGACCGGCGTGAACGCCGCGCGAAACTGCGCGCCGTAGGCGAGATGCTACAGGAAACCAAGCCTACTGCGTCCAAAAAGGCCAACAAAGTTCGCAAGTCCGAAACGGTGAGCAAAGCGCTGCGCAGTATTGCGAAGGAAGCAGGGATCGGAAACAAGAGGGATTTTACGGCTTTCGCCGTAAAAACGCCGAAGCGGACCCGTTCCCGAGGCAGTAAGGCGGTTCCGGCCGCGTCACGCTATTTCGTCGCTGTATATCGGCCGGAAAAGGAGTACCCCAGCGTGGCGGCAGTGGCGAAGGAAGTCGCCGGCCGGATCGTTGGGTATCGAATTTATATGGAGAAGTAGTGGGCAGCAGCAGCGGCGATCGTCCCGAGAGAGTTGATGGTTTGGCTGGCACCGTTGTTCGGGGGACGTTCGGCAAAGGCAGCAAGAGTGAGCGAGAGGCGATCTGGTTGGAAACGGATGGCCGCCGCCTGGTCTTGAGACGCAAGGATGGACCAAGCTTCGGCGACCACGCGCTCGAAAAATATCTGGGCAAGCGCGTGAAGTGCGACGGTTTTGTCGTCGGCTACACGCTGCTCGCTGAGCGGATCGAGGTATTGCCGTAGACGCTCGCTCTGCCGGATAGGGCCCTGACGCATTCGGACGAGGAGGGCGACATGACGCGCGCGGCAAAACGCAAAAAGGTCAAGAAAGCATCTCCGGTCAAGCCGCGGGCCAAGAAAGCCGCCAAGAAAAACGCGAAGAAAGCCTCCAGGAAGACCGCTCCGAGTGTGGGGCCCGTCACCCTCGACGAGGCCAGGACGCTGGCGCGGGCAAAGCAGCCAAAGCTGGCGTTGCGGGCCGTACGCAAGACCGCGGCGCCGCCGGCATCGCCCGCAGCCGTCGGCGCTGAGCGCGAGAAATTAAAGAAGGAACAGCGCGACGAGCGGGCGCGGCGAGTTCGCGAATATAAGGCCACGATGGAGATCATGAAGCGGCGGGGCGCACGGCGGCCGCGCTCCAAAGGTGTCAAGGCGGATGACGGAGAGCCGACGGCGAAAGCCGGCGGATCATTCCAGCCGCTGCAGATCTTCGCGGAGGGCGATTCATGGTTTGATTATCCCTTCCCATTCTTTGGTGGCGGCATCGTGCCTCGTCTGGAGGATCGGCTCGGCGTTCCGATTTTGAATCTCGCCAAGGCGGGCGATGAGGTTCGCTACATGCTGGGAGTGGAGGAGCGCGCAGTTCTCGCGGAGCAATTCACCAATGGCTGCCCGGCGGGCGGGCCGTGGGACGTGCTGCTTTTTTCAGGCGGCGGCAACGATATTGTCGACAACCCGATGGCACTCTGGGTCAAGGACTGGAATCCGGCACTACCGCCGGCGGCCCACATCCATAAGGCGCGCTTCGATGCCGCTCTGGCGCTGGTGCGGGCCGGATACGAAGATCTGATCGAACTGCGGGACAAGCTCAGCCAAACGACACATCTGGTTTTCCAGGGCTACGACTTTGCCATTCCCGATGGCCGCGGTATCTGCGGGTTTGGTCCGTGGCTGCAGCCCACATTCAAGCTACGGAAGTTTCCGACGCTCGCGGCGGGACAGGCGGTCGTCAAGGCCATGCTTCAGCAATTCGCCGCCATGCTGACTTCCCTGGCTAGTCCAACGGTCACATTCATCAACGGTCAAGGTACGCTGGCGCCGCAACCCAACTCCTGGCACAATGAACTTCATCCTGCGCGCGCAGGCTTTCAACAATTTGCCGACCTTTTCCACGTCAGGCTGAAAGCACTTTTTCCGGATCGCGTTGTATAGCAACGCGCCATCGCCACGGCACACCGCTGGTTGGAGGATGAAGCTTGAAGCGGCTGTTTCTTGGCCAGTTCGGGCTTCGGTGCGCCTAATTTTGATGCAACACGGCTCGGAAAGCAGGTTTTCCCGGCGCGTTCCGTGCCCGGGACGGCCGAGTTCTAAAGCGGCACCACGCCCTTAACGCCTCGCAGTGAGGTAAGCGATTTAACATCCTGAATCACGCCTGTCGGCACGTTTGTTGCATTTCACGATGTAACAAAGGAGTTGCGCCGATGACGTCCAGAATCCGCCGTCGTGAATTCATTGCCGGCCTCGGCGTCGGGCTCCTCGCAGCCCCCGCGATCGGGCGCGCCGAAGCCGAGCCGATCGTCATTCGCGCCGGTGCGCTGAAGCTGATCCATTCCATCGCGCCCTATTTCTACGATCGGTTCGTGCCCGCGGGTTACAAAATCGAGGTGCTGCCGTTCGAAACGCCGACCGAATGCAAGAGTGCCGTCGTGACCAAGTCGGTCGATTTCGGCGCGTTCGGGATTGCGGCAGCCATCCTCGGCGCCGCGGCGGGCGAGCCGGTGGTGGTGATTGCCTCGACCTGCAATCGGGGCATGGCCATCATTGCGAAGAAGGGGGAAGGCATCGCCTCGATCAAGGACCTCAAGGGCAAGCGCGTCGCGGTGTTTCCGGGGACCACCCAGGAAGTCTTCTTCCTCGAGCGGCTGCACATGGAGGGCATGACGATCGCCGATGTCGTGCCGGTTCGCGTCTCCTTCAGCGAAATGCACATCGCGCTGGCGCGCGGCGACGTCGACGCCTATGTCGGCGCCGAGCCCGGTCCCGGCGTGTCGCTGTCGAGCGGCGTCGGCACGCTGGTCGAATATCCGTATTCGACGGCGATGGGGTCCCTCAACATGGTGTTCGGCACCCATCGCGACCTGATCACCCAAAAGCCGGACCTTGTCCGGGTGATGATGGGCATTCATCAGCGGGCGACCGATTTCGCCGCGACCAACAAGGACGCCATGGTCGCAATGGCTTCCAGCAAGCTCGGTCAGAAGAAGGAGGCCGTCGAAGCCTCGGTGCCCAATGTCGAGTTGACATGGCGGCTTGGGTCGAAGGAAGTCGAGGAGTCGAAAGTCTATGCCGATCACATGCTGGCGCTGAAACAGATCAAGCGCCTGCCTGATTTCGCCACCTTCATCGACACCAGCTTCGTCGATGCGATGAAACCGACCTGACCGTGACCACGCTCACCTCCCAAAGCGAGAGCGACGCCGTCTCCGCGCATGAAATCTCATGGGCCGCTAACTGCCTGGCCGCGCCTGCGGCCAATCCTGCTGGCGATCGCATTTCCCGTGGCGCTGCTGGCGATCTGGCATGTTTCCACGACGGGACGGCCGGGAAGCCTGATCCCGCCGCCTTACGATGTCTGGCTTGAGTTACGCGATCTCGCCTTTGGCGGCATCAACGACGATGCCTATAGCCGAACCCTGCACATCCACTTGCTGGCCTCCGTCAGCCGCGTCTATGGCGGCTTCGCGCTGGCCCTAATCGTGGCGTTGCCATTGGGAATGCTGATCGGGCGCGTGCCGCTGGTCCGGCAGGCGATCGATCCGACCATTCAGATTCTCCGCCCCGTCCCGGTCACGGCCTGGCTTCCGCTGGCGATGATCATCTTCGGGCTTGGGCCGCGCTCCGCCGTTTTTCTGGTTTTTCTCGGCGCATTCTATCCCATCCTGGTGAACACCATCTTTGGCGTCCGTTCGGTCGAGCCGCGATTGTTCGAGGCGGCGGCGATGCTTGGCTGCAGCGGACCGGCGCAGTTCTTCCGCGTCGTGCTGCCGGCCGCACTGCCGTCGATCTTTACCGGCATGCGACTCGGCCTGGGATTTGCCTGGGTCGTGATTGTCGTCGGAGAAATGACCGGCGTGCAAACCGGGCTCGGCGCCATCATCATGGAAGCCCGTCAGCTTTCGCGCACCGAAATCGTGATCTCCGGGATGATCGTCATCGGTATCTTCGGCTTTCTGTCCGACCAGCTGGTTATGCTGATCGGGCGACGGTGCCTCGCCTGGAGTCCATCGCATGGCTGAGGCCACGATTCCAATCCTGGAAATGAAGAACGTCGGCAAGACCTATTCGCAGAATGGACGGTCGATCGAGGCGCTGCGTGGCGCTAATCTCAGTGTGAAAAAGGGCGAGTTCATCTGCCTGATTGGCGCCTCCGGATGTGGCAAATCCACGCTGTTGCGCATGGCCGCGGGCTTTGAGGCGGCCACGCATGGCGACAACCTGATGTGGGGCATGCCGATTACGGGCCCGGGCCCGAGCCGCGGTATGGTGTTTCAGGACTATGGCCTGTTTCCCTGGCTCAACGTTCGCGACAATATCGGCTTCGGGCCGAAATCGAGGGGACGCACCAAGGCCGAGATTCGCGATACGTCGGATCATTTCATCGATCTCGTGGGCCTGCAGAACTTCGCCGATGTCTACCCGCACCAGCTTTCCGGCGGCATGAAACAGCGCGTCGCCATTGCGCGGGTGCTCGCCAACGACGCTGAGGTCGTGCTGATGGATGAACCGTTCGGCGCGCTCGACGCGATGACGCGGGAACGGCTGCAGGACGAGCTGGTCGAGATTTGGTCGCGCACGGGCCTCACGGTTCTTTTCGTCACCCATGCGATCGAGGAAGCGATCTTTCTGGCCGACCGCGTCGTGGTGATGTCGCCTGGACCAGGCCGGATCGACATGGAGTACCAGATTGACCTGCCAAGGCCGCGCGATATTGCGAGCACGGCGTTCAACGAGTGGCGGCGGATGCTCTCGTCGCAGCTGCACAGCCATCATCGGCGCAAGGCCGGCTGATCGATCCCGCGCGCTTGGGGGCCGGCAACTTCACCCCAGAACAATGCATTTGCGGTCGCGCCAGTGTTCCTGGGCAATGCTTCGATCCGACGATCGAAACGTCTCGCCGCCCGCTGGGCTACGAACCACCCTCACGCCGCGGTGGAAGCCGCGTTGGACGGCGGACGATGGGGAAGGCTGTGCCTGTTTATGTCGGCTGGCGGCGGGTGAAAACCAAGCCGTGATGCAGCTTTCCGGAGCGCTTCGCGCGCCAGGTTACGATTGTAATCCAAAATACACCTGCTGAAACAACGGCGTAATTCCAACCCGATAGCTATTGCAGCAACGTCGCCGGTTACCTCGTCGCGAATATCGGCGGCGTCGGCGCTGAGCGTTGGTTCGCCCAAGCGCGCGGCCCCCTCTACGCCGGTCTCGCTTTTTTCTGAAATTTCATTCGTTGAGGAGTAGCATGCAGAACATAATCAGCCTGGTGGCGCTGATCGCTATCGCCGCGTTGCTGGTCTGGTCGGGCTTCCGCACCTGGCGAGCCAAAAACCGCCTTTTGAAATGGGGCGGTGCAGGGATTCTGGCGCTGTTCGCCGTCGTGGTGTCGTCCGCCAGCGCGCTCACGGCCGTGGGGCTGATCAAGCAGCATAGCCGCTCGGCTACCGCTCCCGATATCAAGGTCAGCGCAACGCCTGAACTTATCGCGCGAGGCAAGGCGATCTCCGACGGATTTTGTAGCGCATGCCATTCAAAGACCGGCACGCTCACCGGCGGCCTTGATCTTGGTACCCATCTACCGGTGCCCGTTGGGTCATTCGTGTCTTCTAATCTTACCGCGGCCGGTCCATTGAAAAACTGGTCCGACGGTGAGATTTTCCGCGCCATCCGCAATGGTGTCGACGCGGAAGGACGCTGGTTGACGATGATGTCTTACGTCAATGCCGGCAAGTTAAGCGACGACGATACCGAGGCCGTAATCGCCTACATTCGCAGCCTGCCGGCAGCGGGAAATCAAACTCCAGAGCCGCCCGATCACCTAAACCTGCTCGGCCTGGCAATGCTGGGCGCGGGCATGCTGCCAAGCGGCAAGCCGATCGTCACGGGACACATCTCGGCGCCGTTGAAAGGGCCGACCTTTCAGTTTGGCGAATATATCCTGTCGTATCAGGATTGCCGTGAATGCCACGGCAAAGATCTGTCCGGCGGCGTCCCCGGGCAGTTGGGACCGCTCGGACCCGACCTGAACCTCGTCAAGGACTGGACGCTGGAGGGCTTCATCGCAACGATGCGTACCGGAGTCGATCCCAACGGCCATCAACTCAGCGCGAAAATGCCGTGGCGTCCGATCGGGCGAATGGATGATGACGAATTGTCCGCTATATATCAATATCTGACGCACTTGCAGAACTCTTGATGCCGCCGTCGGCAACGGCTCCTGTTGAGCGTACGACCTGAACGGGCGCGCCAGTCGGCGACGGCGCGCCCGTTTCGTCCTGTCATGTCGATCCGAGTTGAACTGGAAATTCCTCGCTGCCGGGGTAGTGCCATCAACCTCCGAAACCTGGGCGTGCCAGATTAAAAACGATTGATTTAATTTAGCTCTGTGTGGCGCGCGGGAAGTGGGGCGCGCCGCCAGCGTAAATCGCCATTTCCCTCAACGGCTTATATCTTCCTCCCGCTTTTTCGCTTACGCGCTGGTTCAGGCCCGATCGCCAGCCCGGCTGGCGAAACGGCGGTTCTCGGTTGAACTTATTCGCTCGTCCCGTGCGTTCGGCCATCATTTAGCCCGAGGGAAGGCCCGGATTGTCCCTCTCCGCATAAACCAGGTGTGTTTATCGACATGTGTTTTTGGTGAAGAGAGCGAGGCTTGTTGCAATCCGGGGGAAAGACCCGATGGCCAATTCCTTCAAGAAGAGTGCACTCATCGGAATGGCGGTAACAGGTACCCATCACGCCTGCGCCGGACATTGTGCTGGTCCTGGTCCGATTCAAGCTACAGCCAGGGCTATCGGCACGTTGCGCCATGATTGGTTGGACCTTTGAGTCAGGAGAGAGGACATGCGTTCGTCAGTCATCCGCGATGTGCAGTTTCCGAAGCAGCCTGCGCTGCAGTTGATCTATGACACGGCGCCGATCGGTCTTGCGTTTCTGTCTCCCGACTGCCGCTATTTGCAGATCAATCAGCGTCTCACCGAGATCTGCGGAATTTCGGTCGAGGGCCATCTCGGACGCACGGTCCGCGATTGCGTGCCGGCGCTGGCCTCGTCGGTAGAGGCGATCGTTCGCTCGATCATGGAGACCGGGGAGCCGGTGACCGGTATCGAGGTTGCCGGTCAGCGCGCCGATCAGACGGAGGAGCGGTTCTGGATCACGCATTGGCATCCGCAGCGCGGGCCGTCCGGCAACATCGTCGGCGTCAACGTCGCGGCCGAAGAGATCACCGAGCGAAAACGCAGCGAGCGTGAATTGCGCCGGGCGCGGGATGCGGCCGAAGCGGCGCTGCACCATCTACAGGAAACCCAGACATCGCTGATCGAGGCGGAGAAACTTGCAGCACTCGGGCGACTGGTGGCCGGTGTTGCTCACGAAATCAACAGTCCCGTGGGCACCAGCCTCACGCTAGCTTCGGCGCTGGCGTACAAGAGCGTCATGTTCGCAGCGGAGGCGAGGCGAGGAGACCTCAAGCGATCGAGCCTGAACGATTTTATTGAGGTCGTTCAAAACGCTTCGACGCAACTCTTTGCCAATCTCACCCGCGCGGCCGAACTGATTCAGTCGTTCAAGCAAGTGGCTGTTGATCAAAATTATCTGGATCGGCGCGTATTCGATCTTGGCGATCTGACCGAGCAGGTCTCCACGAGCCTGCGGGCGGCGCTGCGAAAAAACAACCTGACGCTCCAGATGGCGTGCGAGCCGGGCCTCGCGTTGAACAGCTATCCCGGACCTTGCGGCCAGGTCCTGATCAATCTCTTTCTGAATTCCGTGGCTCACGCGTTTCCAGACGGCAAAGCAGGCACGATCGACGTCCAGTTGCGCGGGACCGACCGGGATCACGTCGAGATTGTTTTTTCAGACGACGGCTGCGGCATGAGTGCCGATGTGAGGCGCCAGGCGTTCGATCCGTTCTTCACCACCCGCCGACACGAAGGCAAAGTCGGTCTCGGCCTGCATATTGTCTACAACATCGTCACCAATCGCTTGGGCGGCCGGCTTGATCTCGACAGCGAGCCAGGTGGCGGCACGAAAATCCATATCGTTCTCCCGCGCGTGGCACCGACGGAGGGGACCCGTCGGACATAGTGCCGTCGTGGGTCTCGTGGTGAAGCCGGCGGCGCGGGAGGCGCTTTCAGCAGGACCGGGATGAACGCTAACAATTTGCCGGCACACGTTGATCAGGGGCCCGCGAACTGTGCCAGCGTGTTGAAGCGGGCCTTCTGCTCACTGCTCAGCGTAGCGTAGAACTCGTCCAACGCCGGTTGTACCAGTTGGGCTGCCTGCATCATGGCCTCAAGCCGCTTCTCCATCGCCTCCAGCCGCCCGACCGGCGTGAGCGGCACGTTGTCGGGACAGACAGCTTGCAGCCCTTGAACGGCTTTCTCCGTCGCCCCGCTTAGGCGCTCGAGCCCTTCCTTTTGTGTGCCAGCCGGGCGGATCACGGCCTCAATCCGCTCGATCGGCAGGTGGGTCAGGCTGGATTTCGGCTCACCGCAGCCATCGGCCTGCGCGTTCGCTTCCTGCTGCTGGCCTGGCGAACGATCGCCTATATTGGGGCCGAGCGCATTGAAACGTGCCTGCTGCTCGTCGTTGAGCGAGATATAGAATTTCTCCAACGCGGGCCGCACGATCCGCACTGCCTCGAGCGTGGCGCTGATGCGATTCGTCATCGTCCGCAAGCGACCGGGCGGTGTCATCGCATACGACCCGCCGCAAGACTCCTTGAACGCATCGGCGGCCTTTGCTGCCGCGCTTTTTAGCTCGTCGAGCAATGCGCGCTGCTCGGGCGTCGGCTGTACCGCCTGCTCGATCGAAGCAATCGGCCAGGCGGTGATGCCCTTTTCCGGATCTCCGCACAGTTGCTTGAGATCCTGTTGGCTCACGCCTGAGGGTTCGCGCGGTCGAGAACCGGTGGTGGCGCCGTTATCCTCCGGATATTCCGTCGGGCCGAGCCTGGCGTAGGCGGAAGACGGACTGCCCGCGCCCCAGAAAACGGTATCGACGAAGTCATCGTAAGCGTAGGCCCAATAGCCGGGGTCGTAGGCATGGGACCAGAAGGTGTATTCGAATATGTCGGAATAGGCATAGGGCCAGAACACGTGGCCGCCCCACGGCACGAACGCCGCGCGCAGGCCGCGCCGCCAAGCGTGGCGGGGGGCCCAGCCGTGCTGCCGCGCCCCGCCTGCTGCCCGGACCTGCGGGTCGGCGCTGGCGAAGCGCGCTGCAAATCGTCCCCGTGCGGCGGCTCGCGCCGCGGCAACATCGGCGGGGCGCGCAGCCAGAGGCGGTATTCCGAGCTGCGGCTGGCGTGCCAGATCGCGATGTTGCACGCGCTCCTCGCGCCGGAGCAGGCGCTGTTGGGTCTGTAGCAACCGCTGCTGCGCGCGTTGCGCCCTCAGGCCTTGCGGCTGTTGCGACTGCAGCTGCTGCACGCGCTGCTGCAACCGATCAATGCGGTCCCGGCGCTGCACGCTCTGGCGTGAAAGCTGGTCGCGCTGCCGTTCCTGCGCGGTTTGCTGGAGCTGCTGCACACGCTGCTCGCGCTGGAGCAGGCGCTGTTCTGTCTGCAGCAGCCGTTGTTGCGCGCGTTGCGCCCGCGGGCCTTCCGGCTGTTGCGACTGCAGCTGTTGTACGCGCTGCTGCAACCGATCGATGCGGTCCTGGCGCTGCAGGCTCTGGCGCACAGGCACGTCGCGCTGCCGCTCCTGCATGGTTTGCTGCGGCTGTTGAAGATGCTGCTCGCGCTGGCCGATCCGCTCCTGTTGCGACGGGCGAGCGCTCAGAGAGGGTGGCTGCGCTCGGGCGCGGCGGTGCGGCGATTTGCGGCGTCGGACGCGGCGCCATGGCCGGACGCTGTGGCGGCGGAGCCGGACGGAACGCCGGCGCGGTAGGCCGCGCCATGGCTGGAGGCGACGCAGGGCGAGCCATGGCGGGAGGTGGCGCTGGACGGGCCATCGCGGGCGGCGGCGCAGGGCGGGCCATGGCGGGAGGTGGCGTCGGCCGTGCCATCGCCGGCGGAGGTGCAGGACGGGCTATGGCGGGGGGTGCCGCGGGGCGGGCCGCTGCAGGCGGCGCGGGCCTCTTGTGCTCCTGGGCATACGAGCCGCTGCTTGCCGTGATCACGGCGATACTAAGAAGAGATACTGCAAAGCGACCGCCAGGCGGAAGCATGAGTGAGGCTTTCCGGTTGCTCGTTGGTCGCCCGTTAATTTCAACGCTCGAGCGCAGTAATCGTTCGCCCTTCGCACCTTTGACTGGTCATTGCGACGTTGCGACGCAGGGCGACCGGGTGAGTATCCGTAACCTCCTCGGTTGTCGCCGACGTGCGGATGGCGCGTCGTAGGGTCGCATCGTCACGTCCAATCTTGCCAAACGTTCCCGCAAGCCGTTGGCTGACTGTGAATTAACAAGGACCGGTCCAGCAAGGATCGAATCACCAGAGGGAGGACTGCCATGACCACACCAACTAAAAGCGGGACTTCGACTCGTCGCCGCTTTCTGAAAGTGGCTGCGACCGGGGCTGTCGCCACCGTCGCGGCGCCGAGCATCGTCAATGCACAAGGCCCCGTCAGCATGCGTTTTCAGAGCACATGGCCGGCGAAGGACATCTTCCACGAATACGCGCTCGATTACGCAAAGAAGGTCAATGATATGACCGGAGGCGACCTCAAGATCGAGGTTCTTCCGGCAGGTGCGGTGGTCCCGGCCTTCGGTCTGCTCGATGCAGTATCGAAGGGCACGCTCGATGGCGGACACGGCGTGCTTGCTTATCATTACGGCAAGCAGACCGCACTGGCATTGTGGGGCTCGGGGCCGGGCTACGGGATGGACGCCAACATGCTGCTCGCGTGGCACAGGTACGGCGGCGGAAAAGAGCTACTCGCCAAGCTGTATGCATCGATCGGTGCGAACGTTGTCTCGTTTCCGTACGGGCCAATGCCGACGCAGCCGCTCGGCTGGTTCAAGAATCCAGTGACCAAGGCCGACGACCTCAAGGGCGTCAAATTCCGGACCGTCGGCATTTCCATCGACGTGTTCACTGGCCTTGGCGCCGCCGTCAACGCGCTACCTGGTGGCGAGATCGTTTCGGCGATGGACCGCGGCCTGCTGGATGCGGCAGAGTTCAACAATGCCTCGTCGGACCGCATCCTGGGCTTCCCGGATGTTTCCAAGATCTGCATGCTGCAGAGTTATCACCAGAATGCCGAGCAGTTCGAGATCATGTTCAATAGGACGAAGTATGACGCGCTGCCGGAAAAGATGAAGGCGATCATCGCCAATGCCGTCGATGCCGCAGGTCAAGACATGGCTTGGAAAGCTATCGACCGCTACTCGAAAGACTATATCGAGATGCAGACCAAGGATAAGGTCAGGTTCTACAAAACGCCGGATTCAGTACTGCAGAAGCAACTTGAGATCTACGACGACGTCGTGGCGAAGAAGTCTGCGGAAAACCCGCTGTTCAAGGAAATCGTCGAATCCCAGTTGGCATTCGCCAAGCGGGCGACGCAGTGGGAGCAGGACACGGTCGTCAGCCGACGCATGGCGTACAATCACTACTTCGGGCCGAACGCGAAGAAGATCTGATAATACGTTGAGTAGTCAAGGCATCATCCGGAACGATCCCGGACGATGCCCTGTACTATCTCGCAAATTACGAAAATATATTGTCTCGCGAAGCGGACCATTCCTGCACCGATCGGCCACACATGAGTGCGCAGCGTTTTCTGTATACGATCGATGGCATCAGCACGTGGACCGGCAAGGCCGCGGCATGGCTGATTATCGGGCTGATGACTCTTGTCTGCTTCGAGGTCTTCAAGCGCTACATCATACATATGCCGACGGCGTGGATCTTCGACGCCTCGAACATGCTGTATGGCTCGCTGTTCATGCTCTGCGGGGCGTATACGTTGGCGCAGAACGGCCACGTCCGCGGCGACTTTCTCTACAGTTCGATGCGGCCACGGGTGCAGGCGAGCCTCGATCTCGCGCTCTACGTGATGTTTTTCATCCCAGGAATCGCAGCGCTGATTTACGCGGGCTATGACTACGCCGCCGACTTATGGCGTATCAACGAGCATTCGAACGTCACCGCTGATGGTCCACCGGTTTACCACTTCAAGGCCATGATCCCGCTGGCCGGCGCGTTGGTGATGCTGCAGGGCATCGCCGAGATCGTGCGTTGCATCGTCTGCCTCAGGACGGGTGCATGGCCGGCCCGATTGAAGGACGTCACCGAGATCGACGTCGTCGAGGAGCAGCTTGCACACAGTGAGTACGTCGATGATGCATCGCGCAAGATGGCCATCGAGCGCGCGCAGGAGATCGACGATAGCGCTCGTCAACGCGGCTTGGGCGGAGAGTTGAATAGATGAGCGATCCGGCCCTTGGTCTATTGATGCTTGGCCTCATCGTGGCCGTCATCATGATGGGTTTCCCGACCGCCTTCACGCTGATGGGCCTGGGGATGTTTTTCGGCTTCTTTGCCTACCATAGGGCCGGGGAGTCGTGGGCTGACAATCATATCTTCGATCTCATGGTGCAGCGCACCTATGGCGCCATGACCAACGACGTCCTGATCTCCATTCCGCTATTTGTGCTCATGGGATACGTGATGGAGCGCGGCGCGCTGGTGGACAAGATGTTCTACAGCATCCAGCTTGCGTTCCGGCGCGTGCCGGCGTCGCTGGCGGTCGCGACACTCATTGTATGCACATTCTGGGGCATCGCGAGTGGCCTGGTCGGCGCGGTTGTGGTGCTGATGGGGGTGATCGCGTTCAATCCGATGTTGAAGGCGGGCTATGACGTCAAGCTCGCCTCCGGGGTCATCACGGCCGGCGGCACGCTGGGCATTCTGATTCCGCCATCGGTGATGATCATCGTCTACGCGGCGGTCGCGGGACAGTCGGTCGTCAAGCTCTACGCTGCGGCCATGTTTCCGGGCTTCTTCCTCGCGTTCCTGTATCTTGTCTACATCATCGGCTGGGCGCTTCTGAATCCGAAGATCGCGCCAAAACTTCCGGAGAGCGAGACCCGCGTTCCGGTGAGGCCTTGGGTCAGGCAATTACAGCAGACTTATTCGCGCAAGATGTTGCCCGCACTGGTGGCGGCCATCGTCGTCCCGGCAAGGACCCTGCATATCACGACCGACGGTGTGCGCCTGAGTTACGGGTCGTTGTTTAAGAATTCTCGGGTTCGCGCTCGTTCCATTGGTGCTGACGCTGGTTACGCTGTGGGGCGCGTGGTGGTATGTCGTGATTTATCAGCAGCCGGATAGCCAAACGGCCGCCACGGTGGAACGTGTGCAGACGACCGGCAAGCCGGCGGCCGGCGTCGAACCGCCGGAAGAGAAGCTTCAGGAACTCGGATCAGCCCAGCAATCTGACGCGGCCGAAAAAACAGGCGAGCCCGAGGCCCTGCAGCAAATGGGCAGTGCCGAATTGCGGAAGCAGATCGTGGCCGCGCCCGCGGAAGCCGGTCCACCGCGGGAATTCTATACCTACTTTGCGATTACGGCGGCGATCTTTGCGCTGATACTTCTCTACTACTATTGGAACATGGAGGCCGAACAGTTCGAGGTGCTGCTGCTGTTGATTTCTTCTGTTATGCC
Source organism: uncultured Alphaproteobacteria bacterium (assembly GCA_963843235.1). GTDB lineage: Bacteria > Pseudomonadota > Alphaproteobacteria > Rhizobiales > Xanthobacteraceae > Bradyrhizobium. The sequence goes on along the minus strand of CAWJJV010000030.1, from coordinate 315,774 downwards.
TCTTGGCATCCTGACCGTGGTAGTGCTCGCCGTCATCCTGCTTGGGATTACGACTGCGACGGAATCCGCGGCGGTTGGGGCGGCAGGCGCATTCCTGCTCGCATTCCAGGCGCGGACACTCGACTGGAAACGCACCAAGGAAGCGGTGTTCCTTACCGCGAAAACCACGTCGATGGTGTGCTGGCTGTTCGTCGGTTCAGCTTTATTCTCGGCCGTGTTCGCGATCCTGGGCGGTCAGGCACTGCTCGAAAGCTGGGTGCTCGCCCTCAATCTGACGCCGGTTCAGTTCATGATCGTGTCGCAGGCGATCATCTTTATCCTCGGCTGGCCATTGGAGTGGACCGAGATCATCGTGATTTTCGTGCCGATCTTTCTGCCGATGCTCAAGCACTTCAACATCGACCCGGTGTTGTGGGGCGTTCTCGTTTTTGTCAATCTGCAGGCGGCATTCCTGTCGCCGCCGGTGGCCATGTCGGCGTTCTATCTGAAGGGTGTGTCACCGCCCCATGTTACCCTCAACCAGATATTTTCCGGCATGATGCCATACATGCTGATCGTCATTGTTTGCATGGTTTTAATGTATCTCTGGCCCGGCATGACGCTTTGGCTGCCGAATTATCTCTACGGCAATTGACACGATAGAAGCGGTGGACAGGGCCAGGTGCGTAGCCAAATTTGATGGATCCATCAGAAAACGAGGCGGCCGTACGTCATGTCATGTCCACGCAACCTTCAGGACATCCAGCGCTCCGCGAAAGGTCATCTCGACGGCGACGTAGAGAATGACGATCAGGCCGGCGTAAGCGATCCAGCGATGATTTTGCAGAAGGCGCGCAATGAAAGAAGCGGCCGCGCCCATCATCGCAACCGAAAGTACCAGACCGAAAATCAGAACCATTGGATGCTCGCGTGCAGCTCCTGCGACGGCCAGGACATTGTCGAGCGACATGGAAACATCGGCCACGATGATCTGCGAGGTGGCTTGGCCGAGCGTTTTCCGGGGCCTGCCTTCGAGGTGTTTTCCTGCAGCCGCCCCGGTAGCCCCCTTCGTTTCCATGGACACTCTGGACGAGCCTCGCAGCTCTCGCCACATTTTCCAGCATACCCACAACAACAGAACCCCGCCTGCGAGCAAGAGGCCGACAATCTGCAGAATTTGCGTCGCCACCCCGGCAAACAGAATGCGTAGCAACGTCGCGGCGACGATGCCGATGAGGACCGCCTTGCCGCGTTGCGCCTCAGGCAGACCCGCGGCAGCAAGGCCGATGACGATGGCGTTGTCGCCGGCGAGCGCAAGGTCGATCAGAACGACCTGCAAAAGTGCGGTCAGGACATCGGCGCTGAGAGTTTCAAACACGGGGCACGCTCCCCTTCTTGCCGGGAGAATGGCCCCTCATTCGACGTGGGATTGGCAGCAATGCGTAGGCGTGTAACGGGGATCACCAATACGTGCCGCAATCCTGTGCCGGATATCACAAACGGGGCCACTCCAACTTAACTCCAGTCCGACATCGCAGCCTGCTGGCTGCCAGAGGGGCCCGGCCTGGTGACTGTCTTCTATCGCGGCGGACCCGGATGTCGTTCGACCAGTTGCTCTAAAAGTGGAGCCGCTTGATCCGGTTCGCTAAAAATCGCCGCTGCGCAACCCATCATGGTGAATGCGCCGGTAATATCCCATAACGTTACGTTTTCGGAATTTTCTTGAACGCGGACTGAGCGGGCCACGATGGCGACGATCGCTGCCTCCGCGAAAAGCAGAATGCTGACCGCAGGCAGGACAAGTCCTGGCTCGAGCACGTGGATCATCAAGAATGTGGGGACCGCAATCAGCACGCTCAACAGCGCGAGTATGCCGAATGATTCCAACGAAGGAACGTTCCTCGTTATCCGGCTTGTATCAGAAGCAATCATTTTGTTCCCCGTGACAATTTGCACTGGGTGACAAAGACCCCCAGCGGCGGGCGTTATTGAGATGGCCACGGAGGTCGGCTGACTTTACCAAGGCCACTTGAGCGTGGGAAGGTTCACATCGTTCCGGAAGCCGTGGCGCAGCGCCGCAGGACGCGTTGTCCGATTTCGGGCAGGGAATTGCAGTACGGACCAATGCGATCATTCGAGCCTGACGGGCAGGGTGCGACGACCCGCGCCGCCACTACTCCGTGACGCCGCTTACAATTCGGTGCTCGACCGACGCAATACGAAGATCACGCCTTGCAACGTCGCTCGCTCAAACTTGTGACGAGTGGCGACCGGCTCATCGGTCGGCGGACCAGATTCCAGCACAGGCCTAAAGTCGCCCGACGCAGCCGGCATTCTTCCATTTCAGTTCTATGTCATCGGCGGCGTGTTTGGATGTCTCTTTTACGCCGAGATCAAAGTAGTGCGCGAAATCCGCGTGGACGCGCATGTTGGTCGGGCGATAGTCAGCCATACGGTCATACAACCGAACCGGTCCAGTCTCGAATCGCCGATAGACCGATTTGTGCATAGGAGCCTCAGATAGGCCTGCCTCATTCCGCGGGAGGTCTCGTACACCAGCTTTATAGAAACTACCCGCCTGCTCATTGTGCTGCGGGCCCGCCGGATCTGGCGAAAGACGCAGAACGCTCCCATCGTGTTTAAGGCCGTCCGGAATGATTGAGGCGCCTGCCACCATCCAATTCAATGCCACGTCCGACAGGCGCGCCTCGTTCTCCAGATAGCCGCCGCCGATATCGGCATGAACGCCCGAAAACCATACCTGCTCGAAATACAGGTTGCCGTGCTCGTCCCGCTTGTTGAGTTTTTCCTGCGACCGGTGTCCAGCCGACCCGCTTGAAGTCGACGCGGTTCTCATCGATCGAGATCGCATGCTTGGCGTAGCCGACATTTGGGTTCAGCGTCGTGTCGTAGAATTTATGCTTTGGCGGCGCCAGATGGAGAGTGGTGAGCCGTTTCAGGAAGCCATAGCCTGGTAGCGATGGCGCGATCTTGAGGTAGTTCATGAGATAGACGATCAGTGCTGCGGCGACGCCAATATAGCTCAGAATCCAAGCCGAGCCATCCGGCCCAAGGCAAGACGGGTTCAAGCGCGCCGCCGAGATAGTGAAGTCCGAACAGCAACGCTACGCTGAACGCAACGAGGGCCGGACCGAGATATTTGTGGCCGAGCGTCGCGACCGTGTCGAAGACACCGATAAAGTACGGAAAGACATTCGCTCGCTCGACATCGTTTGCGATCAGGGTGCTTCCGTGCTGCTTCCTGAACTGCGCCGCGATGGCGTCGCGGGTCTCCAGCAAGAACTGCGGGTAGCCGCGAGTTTCCTTGCGGCTGTAGGACGGGCAGAATTGATAGACATCCTTTACCGCGTGCTCGGCCAGTTGGTGGATGCTCTTAGGGTCGCGACGCAGAGGAGAGCCGTTAGGCAAATGTCGCGGAATGCCGCAATAGGACATAACGCCTGCAACCGAACGTACCGTGTAGGCGCCACGGCTGAAGCCAATCAGGAAAATGCGGTCGCCTTCGTCGTAGAGAGCGATGATCGCGGCGTAGCAATCGACAATATTGCGGGTTACTCCGAGTCCGGTCGCCATGCTGGCCAAGTTATACAGCCACCGCATCCAGCCGATCTTGAAATGTCCGCCGTCGGAAGCCGAGCCGAGACCTGGATCGTAGAACGCGACCTGTTCGGACGGTTCGATTTTGGTGTCGGGCCCCACGCGGCATGCCCGGTAGAGCTTGTAAACGTTTGTCCGCGCCTCATCGAAATTGATACCGCCGGCCTGGCCCGTGCCATCGGAAAAGATCACAATGTTCTTCGGCATCGTACGCCGCCCCTAAAGACGCGACAGATGCCATTACATATCACAGATTGTATATCTATAGCGAGTGTCGGCCCGCTTTCGACCGCAATTCAGGCCGTGCAGGCATTTTAGGGATAAACCGCCACCTTTGCGTTGTCCTGGAAATTGTTTTGCTCTGCGACCTGTTCTGCATGTGAATCGTTCTTGGGAGTCGGAGGCGAAAGCTCAAAGCCATGCCGTCCCAATGTTCTCGCCGAGATAAATTGTCGCGGGCAGAGCGTGAACTGGTTCACACTGCGAGGTGAAAAATGAGAGCTATGGTACCAGTGGTTGAGTGCAAGGTGCCAATCCCGGTTTGAGCTAATTAGGGAGAGAGGCCATGCGTACCATCATTATCTTCAAACTCCTTGTAACGATCGTTGCGGCAACATGTGCTGTCACGTCAGTATCGGCCTGTCCTGCAGGATATCGCGCGTGTGGTGGCGCCTGCTGCCCGAGCCGATGAGCATTCTTACAAACGCCTGAGAAACAGGGGATGTGATCATGCGCATCAGGAACATGCTTGCGTTAGCCGCGATTGTCGTGGCAATTCCGTTAGCGGCGCATTCCGTACAAGCGCCGAGCCGCGATCAACTGGGTGATACGTTACGGGAATTTGGCTTCATACCGAAGAATCCGCCGACCACTCTGATGACCGTCGGATCACTCTACTACGTCGATTCCGAAGCGAAACACTTCGTTCCGATATGTATCGCCGATGAAGACGACGTTAAGGAATCCCTGCGCTCGTCTCCCAGCGTGGAGCTACAGCAAAGTCTTGAACGCAAGGGTCAACTCGCCACGGGTATCAGTATCGATGTTGGGTGGCTTCTCAAAGGCAGCGCTAACAACAACTATGTTGTTAAGGTGAATTACTCACTCACGGACGTGCGAGTAGAAGAGATTCCGCTCGGGGCCAATTGGCAGATTTTCGGTAAGCTGATGGACCAACCCCAGTGCAGCAAAATGGCAATGCAATACATCCATGCCGGCGGGTACGTATGCCAAGTAACCAGCATTTTGCGGGCCACTGCAGAGTTCAAGTTGGATCGCGACGCGCAAAGCAAGTTGGAAACCAGCTTGAATGCAACGGTCAATGACGTCAAGGACATCATGAAACGCGCCGTCGAGTCGCAGGGCAATCAGGACGTGGTCGATAAGGAAGGTCGACTACTCGCCGGGAAGGCGTTGCAGTACGGCGCGGCGTTGACGCCTCTCTGCCTGGCACCAACGAATTCGCGGTTCTCGCGCGTTGTCCCAAGCACGGCAATGGGGCGGTTCTGGAACTACGTGCTGTTCAATATCCTCGAACCAATACTTCCGGCTAGGACTGACCGATCGGATGTGGAGCAAGGGCACGCCGGAGCCTGAACGACAGAAGTAACTCGTCATCAGAATCTACTCCCGATCGCTTGTGCTTTAAACCTGTAGCTGCAGCACACCATCGAGAAATCGATGAAGGCGGACTCGCGTTTGGATGACACGGTGATTGCGTGCAACCTTTAGTATATTAGCGGAAGTCTCGGCTTGTTTTCAGGTCTAACGGTCCTCGGAAGAATTTCACCGATGCGAGAAGGATGGTGAAAGGACAAACGGATGGCCAAGCACACATTCGAGAGCTTGCGTGCCGATTACCGGCGACTGTGGGACATAGTCGCTGTCACCAAGACGGCTGAGGCAAGGCGACAGGCCCAGTTGATCAACAACCACCGTTCCACTTACGAGGATGTTGGCATGGCGGTTGGAGCGCCCTGGTGGGTGGTCGCCGTCTTGCATTTGCGCGAGGCCGGTGAGGGCGACGTTGGCGGTTGGCTTTGTGTTTTGCACAACGGCGAGAAGATTATTGGTACGGGTCGCAAGACCCGCCTCGTGCCCGAAGGGCGCGGGCCATTCACGAGTTTTAGGGCAGCTGCGATCGATGCGTTCGACGTCGAAGGGCTCAAAGACCGTTGCGAATGGAACGAATGCCCGATCGAATTTTTGGCTTACGTATCCGAGAAATTCAACGGGTTCGGGTATCGCGACGAGCGCAACATGGTCAGCCCGTATCTTTGGGGCGGCACCAGCGTGCAGCAACGGGGCAAATACGTTGCTGACCACAAATTCGATGAGAACGCCATGGACCCGCAGATCGGCACTATGGCGGTTCTCAAGAGCCTGCAGCAACTTGATCCAACCATCGGCGTGGTGGCGGGGCGAACGATTCCGTTCCAGGAGACTTCACCCGCTCCACCGACGACGCAAGCACCGATGGTGTCGGATTTGGCCCATCGCGTCGTCGCTGCCTTGGAGCGTAAGGGTTATGAGGTCGACCGCGGCCCAGGCGAGCTCAATATTGTTTACGTGGAAGGGATGAATCCGGATGGAACACCCAACAACGACGAGGCCAACAAGTGGAATGACCTGCGCCTGCTGATCGAGTTTGAAGGCGGCCACCCGATGATCGTCGGTAAGTGGTCGGCGACGACTGAGCCAGGCCGGTACTGGACTGAAAATCCGCTGAGCTCGCTGGGCGCCGCGCGTATCGCATTCGGCCAGTACACGAGCTGGCAGGTCGGAATGCACCACGCCGATAAGCCTTCGGGCCACGAAGCTCTCGTGCAGACCGGCGGACTGGTGACGGTCTGCCGCGACCTGAACAAGGACGGTTTGCGGACGGGCGACAGGTGCCAAACCGGACAGTTCGGGATCAACCAGCATTGGGGCTACGATTTGGCTGAGGTGGATAAGGCAAGCGCCGGCTGCCTGGTCGGCCAAAGCAAGGATGGCCATCGCGAGTTCATGGCCCTCGTGAAATCCGACCCGCGCTATCAGGCCAACCACAAGCACGTGTTTACCACCGCGATCCTGCCGGAATCCGACGTACTCGCCGAAGGCTTGGCCGCGCTTCCGCTGCCAACCGAACGGATCGGAGGAAGATCGCCCGTGCTGTCCGATGTGAGTGACGACATACGCCGTTGGCAAGACCTCCTTGGCTTTGCTGGAGAGGAGCAGGACGGCATCTTCAGCGCGATCACCGAGGAGGCCGTGAAAAGGTTCCAGCGCCGGCATGGACTGACGGTCACCGGCGACTTCGATGAAAAAACGCGCGACCTACTGGAGCGGGAAGCGGCGAGCACCGTAGCGGGTGCCCGGACAATTTTGACGGCGCGCGAACCCGCAAAGCAGCCGGAAGTCTTAAATCAATTCGAGGTTGCCGTGGCGACCGGAGGTGCTGGGCCGATCGAACTAACGGAAAGACCCATTCAGCCTGACCTTAGAAACCTATTTCCCAACCTCATCACGGGAGTTGCCGCTATGAATCCAATGATTGCACTTGCGGTTGGAGTTCTGCCCGAAATTCTCAAGGCGTTCGTCGGCGACAAAGCTGGTACTGTCGCAGGCGCCGTCAGCCAGGCTGTCGCACAGGTCGCCCACACCACAGATCCTGGGAAGGCGAGGGAGAAGCTCAATGCTGATCCGGAGGCGATTGCCGAGTTGCAGTTCAAGCTGGCTGAAATCGCGGCAGCTCAGGAAGAAAAACGTCAGCAGGCTCAGCTCGCACTACTCAAAGAGCAAAATGAACAAGAGGCAAAACGTCAACAGGCCCAGATTACGTTCCTCAAAGAGCAATATGAACAGGAAGCAAAAAGGCGCGAAGCGCAGTTGGAGCAATTTCGTGCCGAGATCGAGGACACGAAAAGTGCGCGCGCTAGCTTTAGCGCGCTGGCGCTGGCGAACAATCCGATGGCTTGGGGTGCGCCAGCGGTGTCGGTGATCGTAACGCTTGGCTTTTTCGGCATCTTGACGATGCTGCTGACTGTTAAATTTGATCAGAGCCAGCAGGTTGCGCAGATCGTCAACATCACCGTGGGGGCGTTAGCTGCGGCGTTCGCCACCGTTGTCAGCTTCTGGTTGGGATCCTCGCAGGGCTCGCGGGCGAAGGATGCCTCGACCACCGCGGCGATCGAAACCCAGGCGAGGCAAACCGATGCTTTGCAGAGCACGCTGCAGGCGCAGGTCAAGCAGGCCGAATCTCTGCAATCGACGGTAAGGACAGCGATGGCAGCAACGCCGGGGAAAGGGTCTAAACCTTCGAATTTTCGACGGGGGATGGACGTCGTGCTGGCGAACCAAGGAGGATTCTCCGGCAACTCTGGGGATCCAGATGCAGTCACTCAGTTCGGGATTACGATCGGCGCTTTGCGAGACTGGCGGCAGGATCAAAAGCTTACGGCTGAGGATGTAAGGATGCTCGAGCGCGACGAAGCCTGCGAAATCTACCGGACGCGCTATTGGAATGTCTTGCGGTGCGACGATCTACCAGTAGGCGTCGATCTCGTGGTCTTTGATTTCGGCGTCAATGCCGGATCTGGGCGGTCAGCTAGGATGCTGCAGCAGGTGGTCGGTGCCGCTGCCGATGGCTCAATCGGCGACGCTACGATCGCGGCGACGAAGGCGATGGCTCCGAAAGATGTTGTAAAGGAGATGTCAAATCGCCGGTTGGACTACTACCGAGAATTGCCCAATGGAATCCTACTTAGAGACCGAACCTCCTCGGTCGAGAAGATCGCGCTGGAGATGATTGAGGCGGAGCGGTCGACGACCGCATCAAGCGCTTAGTCGCTCAGACGGCCGCCGTGTACGGTTGTCTCACAAAACTTCAGAGCAGGCGGTGGCAAGCTCCGAAACGGCCATTTACGGACTGCTGCGGAAAACCTAGCTGGACTAAGCGGTTGATGGGGTTTGGGTGGTTGGCTGGGGAACTAGGATTCGAACCTAGACAAACAGAGTCAGAGTCTGTTGTGCTACCGTTACACCATTCCCCATCGAAGTAGCTGATATTCCAGCGTTTTTTTCAGAAGTCTGCAACTGCAGCCAGGAGCTTTTGCAAGCCTAGCCACGGGCAACGGTCATATAGCTGGCTCCTTGTTCGCGGTCTAGTCCTAGACTTCGGCGTTGCCCACAGGCCAGAAAACACTTCCGGCCGTCGGCTCCGGCCTTGGTTTGATCCCGGAAGTACCCGACGTTCTGCTGGGACATTCCGATATCGTTGGCGATCCGGTCGACCTCGCAGCCCTGTTGGCCGGAATGCCGGTCCCGCGCAGTCCGTGGGGTGGTCCGCATCCTCGGGGTCAATATTCCACTCGTACTTCTTGACCTGCGTGCCGCCCCATTCCTTCCAGCAGCGGCACAGCTCGCGGCCCACGGGCGTGTCGGCAAGCAGCGTCCGTAACGCGCGCGGAGACCGTCGGCGGTGCACAGAGCGCACTTCGGGGAGTAGAAATACAGGTCCTCGCGGGAAGCGCTCGATCGGATTGGCCGCCCTTGGGCAGCGTTGGCACGACCGAGGTCGATGGGAAACACAGTCATCGCCCGATAGTACAGTCGGAATTGCCAATCTCGGTACTGTTTTATCGCGAAGGTGGGCCACATGTCTTCTCTGACAATTAACGGGGCGGAGCGGCGATGCAATCGCGAGGGCCGCTTGAGACCTTCTCAGGGGATATCAGTTTGACTCAACGCATGGATTACGATGCTGCGACGCCGGCCGGTGTAAAGGCGCTCGGCGCCGTCTACGGCCACATCATGCAGAGCGGCCTGCCGAAGGCACTGGTCGACCTCGTCTACCTTCGTGTCTCGCAGATCAACGGCTGCGCCTACTGCATCGACATGCATTCGCGTGACCTGCTGAAGGAGGGCATGACGATCGAGAAGCTTGTGCTGGTGCCGGCCTGGCGCGAGGGCGGCGCGCTGTTTGACGACACCGAACGCGCGGCGCTTGCCTGGGCGGAGACGGTGACGCGCGTCGCCGAAACAGGCGTGCCCAATGCTGAATATGAAGCTGCCGCCGCCGTGTTCGACCGGAAACAACTCGCCGACCTCACGATCGCGATTGGTCTCATCAACGCCTACAACCGGATGGCGATCAGCTTCCGCGCTACGCCGGCTGCGACCAAGCAATAGCGGCTTGGCACTACTCGAAAGGGAGCCTCCAAGATGAATCATGCACTTCTTGCCGCCGGCGCGGCTATCCTCGCCGCCGCTGCGACCCGGCCGCCGCGCAGGGGACAACGCAAGGCGGGGTCAAGCTCCAAGAGACGATCACGCCACTGTTCAAGCACGAGTTGCCGAACGTCCCTGACAAGGCGCTTCTGGCTGCTGAGGTGCTGTTTCCGCCCGGCGCCGCTTCGCCGCCGCACACGCATCCGAAATCGGCATTCATCTATGCCTACGTACTATCGGGCGACATCATCAGCGCCGTCGACGACGAGAAGCCCCGCGTCTACCGGACTGGCGAGAGTTGGTACGAGGCGCCCGGCGCACACCACTTGGTCACGCGTAACGCCAGCAAGAGAAAGCCCGCAAAGCTCCTCGTAATCTTCGTCGCGGATCCCGGTGAACCGCAGCTGGTGTTTCCCGACCCGAAATGAGCTGCGCCGGCGCGGCGGGCGCGCCTATCTGCGGACGAGGGCGACGTAGCTTATTTCGTCCGGCTTCGCATCAAAGCCGGCGCCGGGCTGCCATCGGGGCGAAACTGGCCTGCAAAATCACGTATCTGAGCCTCTTTTGACTAAGTATGAAGCGATGAAAGCTAAGGATATTTTCGGCGTAAGGATTCCTGACAGCAAAATGGCACGCGAGGTAACGCAGCTTATTCGTGACACCGAGAGCGACTTGCTGTTTTACCATTCCACTCGGGTCTATTTTTGGGGTGCCCTGACCGGGAAGCGGGAGGGCCTGATGGTTGATCCGGAACTGCTTTACACCGGGGCTATGTTCCACGACATTGGCCTCACACAAAGTCACTGTAAGAGCCGGCTCCGCTTCGAAGTAGATGGTGCGAATGCCGCGCGTGAATTTCTGCGAAGCCACGGCATCTCTGAAAGAGATATCGAGAAAGTCTGGACCGCCATCGCTCTTCACACGACCCCCGGCATTCCCGCACACATGCATCCAGAGATCGCTTTAGTGCAGATAGGGGCCGCAATGGACGCATTGGGCCACGGCTATGACCACTTTACGGATGAACAACGCGAGGCGGTGATCGCCGCCTATCCACGTCAGCGCGGGAATCTCTGCAGCATCGCTTTGCACTCTCATTGGGAGCACGGTCAATCATTCAGATGACCAGCTGGGCTCACGACTTACAGGAAAAGCGAACCGGGCGAACTATGACCGGATCGGCACCTTCAACAGCGGCATCGTAAAACCAATCACTAACACCTCGTCGTCGGCCGCCTAGCATGGCCTTCGATGGCCGCCCTTTGGCGGCGTTCGCTGTCCTTTACTGCCGGCGTTCGTTCCGACTAGCACCAGCTCTGCCAGCCGACGACAGTCCGCGGCTAGCCGCCGTTCACTGAGATTGGTCACGCCGAGCAGCAGTCCCTGGTTGCGGTGCAGACTGCATGTACCAGGGCGAAAGGGGAACCGGCGCCAGGCCGAACTCCAGCGCGCGCATAGCGATGTCCACGTCAGATACAAATTCGGGAAGCAAGGTCACGATAGACAGGCCAGCAGTTGCTTGCACCTTGATCGAGTCCAACGCCATCTCCCGCAGGGAGCGGAGCAGGGCCTCTCGTTGGGCAGCGTAAAGGCGCTTCATGCGGCGGAGATGGCGAAGATAGTGTCCTTCCCCCAGGAATTCCGCCACAGCGCGCTGCACGGGCGCGGCCGGCGCCGGCGCCAGGCAAGCAGCGAGGTCGCCGAACCGACGAGCCAGTTGCGGCGGCACCACCAGGAAGCCCAGGCGCAGCGCCGGGCTGATGGTCTTGCTGAAACTGCCGATGTGCAGCACCCGTCCCCCATGATCGAGGGATGCAAGAGCCGGAGCCGCCCGTCCTTTCAGCTGCAGCTCGCTGAGGTAATCGTCCTCAATGATCCAGGCGTCGTTCTGGCGAGCCCATTCGAGCAGTGCAAGTCGCCGCGGGAGCGACATCGTCATCCCGAGCGGCGCCTGCTGGCCTGGTGTCACGACTGCCACTGCCGCTGCGGGGGCGCTCCGAACACCGGCGGCGACATCCAGGCCTTCCGCGTCTACCGGGACGGCTGTCACGGTCATGCCGGCCAAGCCGAGCGCGGCGCGCGTGAGCGGAAATCCCGGATCCTCCATCCAAGCTTCCAGCCGTTCAAGCTGAAGCCCACGGATTGCGAGACCGAGCGCGCCTGAAAACCCGCCCGTTACGAAAACCTGAGAGGGATTGCACCGAATGCCGCGGGCAATGCCCAGGTAAGCCGCAACCTCCTTTCGCAAGCCAGGATCGCCACGCGGATCTGGGTATCCGACCGGCGCCGCCGCGGCTTGCCTGGTCGCTCCAGTCAGGATCCGCGACCACAGCTTGAAGGGGAAGGCGTCTTGAGAAGGCACGCCCATCTGAAATGGCAGGGGCACGGTTCCGAAGTCATGGAAGAGTTCCGGAAAAGGCGGCGCTTCCGGCAACCAGTTGGGTGCAAAGCACCGGGACGCCCGTTCGGCGACGCGAGTGCCTGCCGCCCCCAGGCTAATCGCGAATTGCTCGGCGATCAGACGTGCGTAGGCCTCACGCACGGTACCGCGGGAGACACCGAGCTGAGCCGCTAAATCGCTCCAGGAGGGCAACCTCGCGCCAGAGGCGAGCCTCCCGGTCTCGATGGCCTCTCGGAGCGCCGAGTAGATTTGTCCGGCCAGCGGTGTCTTTTTGGCACGATCGAGTTCGATGGGGAGAGCAGTCATCTGCATATGGGTCAGCCAGAATTACCAATCTTAGTACTGTTTAATGACTCGGGGCGAGACGCATCTATTCCCTACAAACGACGAGTCGGTGCAATTCAAACTCTTGTGGGCAGGCTGATCAAACAGAAAGTGATCAACTGTACCGCGCCGCGCTCAACCGATACGGAAATAGGAGCTCGACAATGGCCGACGTAATTTCTGGCATTACTATTCCTGATAGCAAGATCGCGCGCGAAGCGGCCGAGCTCGTGCGGCAGCATCAAACTGAGACGTTTTTCAACCACAGTGTCCGCACTTATGTATTCGGAGCTATGAAGGGTATCCGGCAAAATCTCAAATTCGATTCTGAGCTGCTCTATGTCGCCGCGCTGTTTCACGACATGGGCCTTGTCGAAGCTTACGAAACCGAGACCAAGCGGTTTGAGGTCGATGGCGCTGACGCCGCGCGCGAATTCCTCCGAAGTCATGGGATTCCAGAGCCGAAGGCGGACCTTGTCTGGGAAGCGATCGCCCTGCACTCGACGCTCGGCATTCCCGAATACATGCGGCCTGAAATCGCACTCACGCAAGCAGGTGTGGCCATGGACGTGGTCGGACGTGGATTTGACGAATATACAGAACAGCAGCGCGACCAGGTCATCGCCGCTTTTCCGCGCCATGACTTCAAGAATGAGTTCATTCAGCTTCAAACCCGGTCAGCTCTAAAAAAGCCGCAGACAACGTTCGGTACCATGAACTTCGATTTCATCGAAAGCGTCGATCCGACGTTCCGCAAGCCGAACATATGCACGCTTGTTCATAATTCTCACTGGCATAGCTGAGCCGCCGAGAGCCTTCGTCAAGTCTGAATAGCAGCGCTTCCGCATCAGGCCGGGGCCGCTCAATCTTTCCACCGTCGGGGGAGGGCTGAGCGATCCGGTGCGGGCAGAGTCGTGCTGCGCCTTGCGGAATGCGGCTCAGTCAATTGCTCCAACTTCCATACTACGGCGCCGAAAACCATTTTGTCCTACCATAATGAGACGTCATCCGTGCCTGGATCTCTGACCTGCCTGATCTGGCTAACGCTCGGCGCATTCGCGGTCGGCACCGAGAATTTTATGATCGCTGGGCTGCTGCCCGCCATGGCGCGAGACCTTAACGTCGGCTTGCCCGCCGCCGGCCATTTGGTCACTGCGTTTTCTCTCGCCTATGCCATCAGCGCTCCGGTCATGGCCGTGCTGACGGCCGGCTTGGAGCGGCGCCGCCTGTTGGCGATCGCGATGGCTGGCTTCGCGCTTGCCAATCTGCTCGCCGCACTGGCGCCGAACTACGCCAGTCTGTTGGCCGCGCGACTGCTGCTGGCCTTTTCCGCGGCCACCTTCATGCCGGCGGCTAGCGGATATGCCGCCACGCTGGGTGGGTCGCAGCGACATGGCCGCGCCCTGTCCACGGTCTACAACGGATTGACCTTGGCGATCATCGCCGGTGTCCCGCTCGGGGTGCTGGTGGGGCAGGGCTTCGGCTGGCGCGCCACCTTCCTTGCCGTGGCCGGACTGGCTGCGCTCTCCCTGTTTGGAACCCTTGCAGGCCTGCTGTCGCAGCCGCCCAGTGCTACGGCCAGTCTCCGTCAGCGCCTCGCTTTGGCCGGGCGTGGCGACGTACTGGTGGTGCTGGCGGTCAGCGTACTTACGATAGCCGGCACCTTTACGCTTTACACCTATCTTGGCGCGTTTCTGGCTGGAGCGGCCGGCATTGGCGCTAGAGGATTGGCGTTGGTGCTAATGGGCTTCGGACTTGCCAGCGCGATTGGCACACGCCTCGGCGGTAGCGCAGCGGATCGCTGGGGCGGCCGGCCCACCGTGATCCTGGGTGGATGTCTTGTCCTGCTGGCGTACCTTGCCCTCTCGCTTAGCCCAATGCTCGGGCCGGATCGGGCGACACCACTCATCCTTGGGGCCATCTTTCTTTGGGGTTTCTCAAGCTGGGGCCTGATGACCGCGCAGCAGGCGCGGCTGGTCGCGCTGGCTCCGGCTTCAGCGTCGGTCAGCCTCTCGCTGAACTCCTCCGCCATCTACCTCGGCAGCGCAACCGGCGCGGCCTCGGGCGCGCTGGTCGTCGCCCATGGAGCAGTGGAGCGGCTCGGCTTGGTGGCCGCTGGGTTCAGCCTCGCCGCGCTGCTGGCGGTGCTGGCCAGCGCTCGGAGCACGAGAAACCAGAGCTAAAGCGAGATCGTCCCGGGGCATTACTGTGCCGTCGCGTCGAAGCAGCTGTGGCCGCGCAGGCCAGCGTCGTGTGTCTGAGCGCAGCCTTGATGTGCACGGACACGCCGATGTCGGCGACAGTCAACCTCCTGTTCAAACGTCTGCGGTGACCTTGCCCGCGGCTTCTACGTTAAGAATGATCTTCCCTTTCGGCGACGGTCGTCGGCCTTCCAACATCATGTGGACCTCTCGCGCATCGGCTAGAGGGAGGACCGCACCGACGCGTGTTTTCAGTTCACCACCGTCAATAGGTTCGGCAATTCTGCGCAGCCGTTCCGTGGTTACTTCCACCAAGAAGAAGGCTGCGTCGACGCGGAGGTGCTTTGCGCGGTCTTGATCAGGCTGGGACACGGCAGAGATCAGTTTGCCGCCCGGGCGAACAACCTGAAACGAACGTGTTAGCGTTTCGCCCCCTATTTTTTGTGGGCTGCCCTTAACCTTTTTGCGCCCAGTGGGTGAACAGCGCAAGCTGCTCGGCGTGTTCACGCAATGCCATGTTGGTGCCGATCAGGCTGGCGATGATATTGAACGGCGGCTTGGCTTCCTCAGCCGTATCTCCTCATTGCCACGAAGCATCAGGCTTCGCCCGAGTTAATCCCGCCATCCCTTGCGCTCGACCGTCTCACACAACCAGCGTGGGGCTCCTGCGCCTATCCGGGCTGCGCTCCAGCCAACGTCAAGCCAAGATTCGGTGAAGAGCAGTGTGATTGTCGAGACAAGCTCGCATTGTCGTACCCTCATGCTCAAGAAGTTTGAATACGTCGACCTCGCCGCGCCGCCATCATGTACGACAAGCCATCGGCCGACTTCTGCGACACCTGCCTGATCGCGCGGAGAATCTCGCTGCGGGTGTCGATAAGCTGGAACTCTTCAGCCATGAACCGAAGCACGTAGACGATAGCTGTCGGTATCCAGCACGGTTCGGACGGCGTCGCGCAGCATCTGCGGCGTCGGCGTGTTCGTTTTGAGGTTGATCCCCATCTTGGACCATCCCACGCGCGCGTTCACGTCGGCTTTGTCTTCGGTCAGTCCAGCGCAGACCAGAGGAACACCAAAACTCATCGCCTGGTTGACGCTGCCATAACCGCCGTTGGTAACGAAGACGTCGGCCTTCGGCAGGATCCACTCGAAGGGCAGATAGCTGGCGACACGCGCATTGGCTGGAATGGGACCTGGGATAGCGTCAGCCGGCCGGCCGCCCGCGGTAACGACGACGAGCAGGTCGGGCTGATCGGCCAACGCCGCAAGGGTCGGTGTGACCAGGAGGTTGAAATCGTGGTTCGCCACCGTCCCTTGGGTGACCAGAACCACCTTGCGCGTGCCGTCCAACTCATCGGCCCAAGGCGGCAGCGGCGCCTGGTTCGGTATGATCGGCAGCGTGCCGACGAATCGTACCGAACTTGGGAGGGCACGTGGAAACTCGAAGCTCGGCACGGTCAGCTGCAAATAGGCATCGGCGAGTTTCACCTCGTCTCGAAAGGGGGCGTCGACACCGGCCCCATACCCAGAATCTTCAAGCATTGGTTCAAGCGACGAGCGACAGGTTGATTGACGACGTTGTCGTGTTCCTGGGCGATGGCGGCATACTCATCGCGCTCCGCCTGTGTGGTTGCCGGGGTAAGGCCGAGGAACTCCGGTGCTCCGTCCTCACGGGGCCAGTGCAGGATGCTGGTGCCGAAACAGACAATCGGGGGTCGCTTCGAGCGCGGCCCGAGCAGCATCGGCAAGAGGCCCAGGAAGTAGTCATCGCCTATCACGACGTCGGGCTGGATCTGCCGCAGCACCTGTTGCAAGCCTTCGTACTGCGCGGGAATATGGTCAACGAACAAGCGCTCAATGATGACGCGCAACAGCTCCAGCCCTGGAGGCGTTGTTTTCAGTTCGGGATACTTCGAAAACGGATCCACCAAATCCTGATCCGCGCTCGCAGCTATCGGACGAAACTCGGCACCAATCCCTTCGATGCGGTCTTTGAAGGCAGAACCTGTGAAGGCAACGATCTCGTGCCCTTCGGCCAGCAGAATGCGCGCGATTCCGAGCATCGGATTGACATGGCCCGGTGCCGGCGTAGTAGCGAAAACGATCTTCATGTGGCGGCTCCCTCTGCGAACGTGCCGCAATGGCATCGCAGATAGGCCACCGAGCAGGCGGCGTCGTGGGTCTAACGCGTCCTTTCGTGCCTTACGTCACGCACCAGGTTGGCGTCGTCGCCCTGCACGTGAATGCCGCGTGCGTGACCGAACCGTTGGCGGAATGACGGGCGAAATTAGTGTAATCGCGATACCCGCAAGCGTAGGCTATCGCGCTCAGAGGCTGGCCCGACTTCATCGACGCCCGGCGCTTGATACTGCGCGCAGCTTGATCCAGGCGCACTGATTGAATGAAGCCGCTGCAGGTACAACCAAGGGCTGCGGCGCGATCGCGCCGACGAACCCGCCGGCGCGCTCCAGTGTGCTGATGCAATACAACCGGACTAAGAGTTGGGCATATGCGTCAGATATTGATAGATCGCGGCCAACTCGTCATCATCCATTTTTCCGACCGAACGCCACGGCATTTGTTCGCTGATCTGATGACCGTTGGGATCGACGCCGGTACGCATGGCTGCCGTGAAGCCGGCCAGCGTCCAGTCCTTGACCAAGTTCAGGTCGGGCCCGAGCGGTGGCAACTGCCCGGGCACGCCCCCGGTCAGGTTCTTGCCGTGGCACGCACGGCAGTCCTGATACGACAGGATATACTCGCCAAACTGAGAGGTCCGCCCTTTCAACGGCCGTGAGATATGTTCAGTGATGATCGGATTGCCGCTTGGCAGCATGCCCGCACCCAACATCGCCAAACCGAGCAAGTTGAGATGATCGGGCGGTTCCGGAGTGAGATCTCCTGCCGCTGGCAGACTCCGGATATAGGCGATCACGGCCTCGATATCGTCATCGCTTAGGTGGCCGGCATTGACGTAGGACATCATTGTCAGCCAATGCCCGTCGGCATCGACGCCGTTGCGAATGGCGCGGAATAACTCGCCGTCAGACCAGTGCTTCACCGACCCAGCCTGAGTAAGATTTGAAGCCACGAAGGACCCAACTGGAATCTGGATTTCTACGGCGACATCGTAACCGCCGGTGAGCGTTCCGGTTTTTGAATGGCAGGCGCCACAAAAGCCGTCGGCGATATCTTTGCCACGCGCAATGAGTTCGGGCGTTGCCGCAACCTTGATGTCCGGGACGGGCGCCGAGCGGCTGTGCTGCTTGATCATCCCCAGCGACGTGAGCGCGCTGGCGGACAGCACCGCAACGGAAAGCAGCGCCAACAGACCTGCGCTGCCCCATTTGACGATGCGGTTTTTAACACGCCAGGTACGAAAACCAGACCAAGCCAATAACGCGGCGAAGGCGATCAACGCCACCAGCTCAATGAAGTTTTGCATGCTATTCCCCGACAAATGATGCGCACGAGAAAGTGAACTGGGCAGATCTGCCGGCAGTTCATGCTGACGACGAATCTCGCGACGCTGCCGCCGGCAAACCTGCCGTCACAGCTAATGCACCGCGCGGCCGGCGTCGTGGGTCTAACGCGCCCTTTCGTGCCTCGCGTCGCGCACCGGGGGTGGCGTCGTACGCCCCCGATGCGTTTTGGGACGGCGGGCATGCCTGCGCCTGTGGCGACGCCGGGATGCCTTGCCAGAAGCGCAACCCGAGCGCCTAGAACATCCACCCGCCCACCAGGAGCGTCTCTACAAATGCGTTGCGCCTGCGACGAGCGGTTCGACAGCCACTGTCTCGATCAAACCATGATTCACGTCGCTCACCTCACCACCGCCCAGGCGGTCGAGAAATTCAGCGCTGACGAACTGAAAACCTTCCGATTTAGCTCCACGCGAGGCCGCAAGGTCCATCGGTGACGACGACCTCGCGTAAATCTACGGTCGTGGTGAAGCGGTTCACCCCCTGACGACCGTGTGTTTCAGAGAGGTTCGAGCGATGGCAGGAATACATAGCCGATGCTGCGCTCAGCCCGGATGAAGTGTGGCGCAGTTGGATCGACCTCCAGTCGAGGCCGCCAAGCGGCCGAATGCGATGGCCCTCCGCTATTGATGGCGTTAGCACGGTGTTCATGATGGCTACCTCTGCGAACGTGCCGCAATGGCATCGCAGATAGGCCACCGAGCGGGCGGCGTCGTGGGTCTAACGCGTCCTTTCGTGCCTTGCGTCACGCACCAGGTGGGCGTCGTCGCCCTGCGCATGAACGCCGGGTGCGTGACCGAACCGTTGGCGGAACGCACGGGCGAAATTAGTGTAATCGCGATACCCGCAAGCGTAGGCTATCGCGCTCAGTGGCTGGCCCGACTTCATCGACGCCCGGCGCTTGATACTGCGCGCAGCTTGATCCAGGCGCACTGATTGAATGAAGCCGCTGCAGGTACAACCGCGCTTCGTGAACAGTTTTTGGAGGTAACGCAGCGAAATACCAAGCTCGGCAGCGATCTCATACGGACCGAAATCTGGGTCGGCAAAGCGAACCCTGATGACATCGCTGATGCGCTTAAACAACCGATCCGAATGAAGGGAGCCTGGTGCTGGGTCCAGCGGTGCGAACAATGCTCCGAGCAGATCATAAACCGCCACTCTGCATACAGTTATCAGCCGACGTTGGCATGGGTTCCTCGTCGTCGACGGCACCCCCAACGAGTTGAAACAGCAGGCGTGATACACGCGTTCCAGAGTGACCACCAAGGCCGCCGCGTGGCTCGAATCCAAGGGCGGAGATCAGACGCTGACGAGGCAACTGCAGAACTAGCCACTGTTCGTGGCCATCATTAACATACGTGACTGGGCGGGCAGCCTCTATGAATGCGACATCTCCCTCCGCCAGCGTCTACAGCCTGATCATTTTGAATGATCGTTGATCGTCCAGCGACCTGAAATACGGCATAGCAGTGATCAACGCCGTCAAGGCGAATATCCCTTTGTGTCCGTTCGCAATGGCATTTATTGTTCCTGATTTCCGACGCATTAAGTCCGAAGATGTGCCGGGAGCGAACCCTGCCGGCAAAGGCTTTAGGGTCGTCTATCGTGTACAGCCCGAAGTTCGGGCGCAACAGATCCCTCCACTGCTCGTAATTCAACTCGGGCGTCTTGAGAAGGTCAGCACTCCGCATCGTCGCCTGGATCCTTTAAGACTGTGATTTGAAGCTCCTAAGGAGGCCCCCAATCCAACTCTTTCAACGGCACACGCAATCAAATCTTGGAGAAGCGCGCGATCGTGACGTTCGGAACTCGGCACGTACGAGATGGAGGGGATGATCAACGCTGAAGTTTCTCGGGTCATGACCACCTCCCCAAAAAAATCGCTCGGACTATTTCGGCACCGTGCCAGATGCGAACGAGTTGGCTCCGAGCACGGCTCCGTCCACAGCCGTGCCATACATATCAAGTGGTGAATTGTGATGGGCTGCGCGCGTTTCCTCGATAGAGCCCATAAATCTTGGATCTTGCGGCCGCTCGTGGCTGTCGATGAACACGGCGACGGCCCAAGAATCCTCATCGGACAGGGAATTGCCTTGGCTTAGCGGCATGTTCGCCTTGATAAATCCGGCCGCGTTCGCGATCGAACTCATGCCGGCGCCCCAGTTGTAAGATCTCGGTCCCCATAACGGCGGGAATACTGTTTGTCCTTCTGCGGTCTTCTGGCCTTCGCCGTTCCCTCCGTGGCACACGGCGCAATTTTGGGCGTAAACTTCTCGACCACGTTCGCGATCCAAAGTCTTGGGCTTCGCCAGCTTCGGATAGCCGCGACCGGGGAGATCTTGACCCGTAGGAGCGCCCTTTGCCAAAGCATATGCATAGCTTTCGAGAGCGACCAGCACCTTGTCGTTCAGCGGCGGAGCTTTTCCATTCATGCTGTACTGAAAGCATCCCTGAACGCGTTCGGCGAAGGTGTTGACATGACCATTCTTGGATCGAAAGGCAGGGTAGGCGACGTAGGCGGCCCATAACGGCGCCGAATTAGCCAGACGGCCGGCATCAAGATGGCAATTCGAACAACGGAGGTCGTTCCCGACGAATTCCTTGGCATGCCCTGCAGTATCGTTGAAAATATCTTCTCCGAGCCGAACCATCTTACCAAAATCACCATCCGGTAATTTATCTTCAGGGGGCGGAGAGAAGCGGGCTGCCTCGCCAGGCTCTTTGGGTTTCATTTTAGGCGGCCTCGCATAATCGGTCGCGCTCGCGTTTCCCACATTTGATGGACCGGCCCCAACAAACTCTCGAGGTAGCGAATAGCCGACAATGCCAGCAAGCACCGCAAAGAGAATGCCAGCCGCCCAGTTTTGGAAGTTCACCTCAGGTCGGTTCATCGTCGTGCTCCAGAGTCGGCATCAATGACTGGAAGGCTCGCATAGTAGGCAGCGACGGCCGCGATATCCGTATCGCTGAGCTTGTTCGCAACCCCCGTCATCAGGCCATTCGGGTCGCTCGATCTTTCACCGTTTTTCCAGTGATGAAGTTGGCTCGAAAGGTAAAGAGAACCCTGACCAGCCAGAGTGGGAAAGCTTGCACCTACTCCTTGGCCCTGAGGCCCATGGCATTGACTGCAGCCTGGAACTGCGTTCGGCCAATCGCCGCGCAAGGCAATTTGCCTCCCTCTGGCGATCAGCTTTTCGTCCTCCGGTTGCTGGTCGTGAACTTTGGCTGCAGACTCGGGAGCTATAATAGGTGGCGACTGCTTGTCGATCTTCCGGCGATAGTGCCGCCGCTATCGAAGACATAACGACTGTGCCCCGCCTGCCTTCAGCGAAACTGTCCAACTGATGGACCAAATAGCCGACGCTCATCTTAGACAGGCGGGGGTAGCCATCGGCCGGAATACCCTCGCCAGCCTCCCCGTGGCACGAGGCACATGCATGCGCGCCCGCCTTGTTACCGTTGAGCGCAATGTCGCGACCGTCGACGGCGGGTGCTGCATGGAGCGCCGACAGGCCGGTGAGGGCGCCGATCGTCACTATGCGACCGGTTAAATGCGCCAAAGAAGGCATGGATACCGTCCATAAAGCGGCGTAGGCCGCAGTTCAAAGCGCAGCTACAAAGACCTCAATCGGCAGCGGGTGATCGATCACATAGCTACCGAAATTTGGATTGTGACCGTCCGGCTGGGCAGTTCGATCTGCTCCCCTCGCACGCGCCAACAGCGTATAGCGGCCCGGTTGTGCCGGCGTGATCCAATCGTATTTCCAGCGGCGCCACGCGTGCCGGTGTATCGGGTCGACGAAATCGCCCTGAACCCACGATGCGCCGCCATCGAGGCTGATCCAGATCTCGGTGACATCGGTGTCCCCCGCCCAAGCGGCACCGAAAATGGTGTAGGGACGACCCGGTTCCAGCCTCTCGTACACGCGGGGACGTGCGATCTGCGACTTCAGTTTCATTTCGGCGAGCGGCCGCCGCACAGGCGTCCCCTCAGAATCATCCCAATAGCCATAGTCGGTGGTTTGCCAGTAGCCCCGAAACGGCTGCGTGGCCGCAACGATGTCGGTGAGCCACTTGACCGACGCCATGCCGTAATGCCCCGGCACGATGGCACGCAGCGGAAACCCGTGATCGGCCGTCAGATCCTGCCCGTTCATCTGGTAGGCGATCAGCACGTCGGACTCCATCGCCCGCACCCTGGGGATACTGCGGGCATAGGAGATCGGACCCGGCGGCTTTGGCTCTTCCTTCGGCACGCCGCGATCAGCGCCTTCCAAAACCAGGTCGCATACATCATCGGCCAGTCCGGCGCGTTCCAGCAGCACGGAAAGGGGAACACCGGTCCATTCGGCAGTGCCGACCGCACCGAGTTCCCATTGTGCGCCAGGCACCGGCGGCACCAGGAAAACGCGGCCGTTACCAGCGCATTCCAGGGTGGCGACGGATGTCCGTGAAGGCATGGCGCGGATATCGCCGTAGCTCAGGCTTAGTTCGTTCCGCACGGCACCCCTTATCGACAGGCGATACGCGACAGGATCCAGCTCCGGCGTGGGGAAATGACTGCGTATGTAGAAAAGTTCGGACGGCGTAATGAAGTCGCCGAGCTGATCGAAAGGCATTTCGAGATTATTCGGATCTTTTTGCCGAATGATCAGTCCAGCGGGACGCACAGCCGTGCCGGACCGGCTCTCGCTTTTCGTATACATCGCGTAGTTCTCCTATCGGGTTTCGAAATGCAATCGCGTCGCGAACGTCAAATCCGCGCGAGATTGATGCAGAAAATAACGACGGCAGGCTCCATGCCAAGGCTCTCCAACCGCAAGGCGTCTCAGCCGAGGAAAGGGACATCTTCGATCAATTGGAGTTCGCCGGTCAGGTGGACAAGCTGGCCAAGGCCAAACTGTTGTTCTTGGTGACCGAGAAATTCGCAGGCATCGACCTTCACCCCGTTCACGTTTCCGACAGCCAAATGGGCTCAGTGCTTGAGGAGTTGATTCGGAAGTTCGCTGAGCCTCGAACGAGACTGCTGGTGATCAGCGGCCATTGTCGGTGTCCGGCATCGGCTGCGCCGTAGCACCCCGACAAAAAAACCACCGCGGTAGCTGCGAGCGAAATGGCGAATCTTAAAATCGATGCTGATATCGCCATTGGATTGCTTCCGTTCAAAACCGCCGCGGCGCCTGGACTAAATCGGGCTGACCTGCGAACGATAGGGCGCGCGGCTTGATTTCAACGCGTCTGCGAATAATTCGATCCGATCCTGTCCCCAGAACACCTCGCCGTTGAGCACATAAACCGGCGACCCGAACACGTCGGCCGCCAGCGCTTCCTGGCAATTTTGCTCATAGGCAGCGCTGATCGCCTCCGATCTGGAGCGCTCAACGAGTTGCTTGCCTGGCAGTCCGCAATCGTCGGCGAGCTTAACCAGCGTGGCCGGATCGGCCAGATTGAGCTGATCTTCCCATACTGCTGCAAAGGCCCGCCGCAGAAATGGGTCCGGGTCGCAGCCGGCCTCGATCGCCGCGATCACGACGCCATCGGCCAGCCGCGCGTTGAACGGCCAGTTCGCGGGCTGGATATGAAAGCTCAGGCCACGCTTGTCGCGCCAGCGCTGCAGTTCAACCATACGATAACGTTGCCGCACCGGATGGCGCTTCAGCAGGGGCAGACCGCCGGTTTCGAAAAACAGGTCGACCAGCACCACCGGCTTGTGATTCACCTTGAGATCGTAGGTGTCGGCAACCTCCCGGAACAATTTGTGCCCGATATAGGCCCACGGGGATTGAAGCGAAAAATAGTAATCGACCTGACGCGGCATGCGGGCTCCCGGAAAGAAATATGATACTCGCCGCCATCCCAACAGACACGCCAATCCGATGCACGATCGATCGTCGTGAAGCCGTATGGCTCTTCGTGCTGCCTCTTAGCAGCTATGGCCGACTGAGTGGCGCGGAATTGGTTGCGTTATTCGTAACGCTGCCTTTCCGACCAACAATTTGAAGAGGTCTTGCTACGGATTTGCCGTCTCGATAACAAACACGCGACCTACGCCTACGCCAGATTTGACGTGTTGGGATTGTTTGCTGCCCATCCAGCCACGCTGGCCATAGCGGCTCATTGTCCGTCGATCGACGCTGTCGGAGGGCGCATCGACACAGCAGAAGGGTGGCCAAACTCTGCCGTTTGATTTTTTGAGGCCAAGATGCTCGTCTTATGTGGTACGCTTCAGAGGATTTTGTAGTTGCCGTAAAAGTTGATCGCGAGCAACCATCGGTTGACGAGCGAAGGACGGGATCGAAATCAAGGGCTGCCTAACAGTCGAGCGAAGGTGTCGCCGTTTTCCGCAATTTGATGGGAGATTATACTGACACGGCTAGCTACAAAAGGTCAGCTCGCGTTTCAGTTTTGATCGGACCGCACTGCAAAGTTAATCTGTCATGCGCCGAAATTTGGATACGGGTCTATTCCATGCAATGAGGCTGTTTGTTCGCGTTGCCGACGCGAGAAGCATGACTGCGGCGGCGGCCCAATCAAGCCTGACGACAGCACAAATTTCGAGAATGATGAGCGAATTGGAGCAGCGTCTCGAAACGAAGCTCATACAGCGTAATTCACGCAATTTGACATTGACGTCCGCGGGCGAGAATTACCTGCTCAAATGTCGTGAGGTCCTCGACCTTGTAGCCGGAGCCGAAGGTGAAGCCGCAGGAAGCGCTGAACAGCCGGTCGGTAATCTACGTATAATATGCCTATCGGGATTTGGCGGGCGCTACGTGGTGCCGCTCATACCTGAGTACCTCAAACGATATCCTAACGCGCAAGTTGAATACCTTACCCAACAACGGATCCCCGATCTCTTGGGCGAAGGCATCGATGTCGGGATGTTCGTCGCCCGGGAACTCAGATCCTCTTCGCTCATCGCGACGCGGGTCGGAACAATCCACGCGCACATGTGCGCGAGTCCGGACTATTTGAAACGATACGGCGAACCGGTTCGACCGGAAGACTTGGCTCATCACAGGTGCCTTCGCCTCGTGAACGCGACGTTCTCTCAACAGTGGGACCTAACAGACGGCCGATCCAGCTTCACACTACGCACAGAAGGTCCTCTTCTTTCCGATACCCCCGATGTGCTTGTGGTTGCGGCCGTGCAAGGACAGGGAATCGCGCTGGTTCCTTCATTCGCTATTATTGACCCACTCAAGGCGCGGACCCTCATCAAAGTGCTGCCCAACTGGCAAGCCGAGCATTTCGGCGTTTTTGCATTGATGCCGTCTCGCCAGTTCGTTGCAGCGAAGACAAGAGCCTGGCTCGACCTGATCCGGGAGAAGTTGCCGGCTGCTCTCGAACGCGACGAGCATCTGTTCAATTCGTTGCCGAATTGCTCATAAGCGAGCCCCAGCCGGCATACGCTAGTTCATTGTGCCAGCGCTCTTTGGGGTAGACTTTAAACCCATTTGAAGTCGGTCCTGACTCACAGGTCGTAGCGGCCCGTCGCGGGCTCCGCTCGTCGTAACATTCGCCAGCCAGTTAGGGCATTACCAACTGCCCACGGTGTTGTGCGAAAAGCTGCCTTACGAAGTACGTAACCAACTCAAGCGATCCGCCGCCTATATGTCCGTCGACCATTCCGGCCAGATCGTTTCACAATAGGCGTACACCATGAGTATTGTCCGCTTCGCGTTGCGCTTTCCTCATACGTTCTATGTGGTGGCAGCGCTCATTCTCTTTCTCGGCGTCGTCGCCAGCCGCTCGATGCCGACGGATATCTTTCCCGAGATTCAAATTCCGGTCGTCACGGTGATCTGGAGCTACACCGGCCTTAGCACGCCGGAGATGGAACAGCGCGTCACCACCTACAGCCAGTATTTCATCAGCGCGAGCGTCAGCGGGATTAAAGACATCGAGGCGCAGACGTTCAACGGCATCTCGGTTCAGAAGATTTACTTCCAGCCTGACGTCAACCTCGACCTCGCCATCTCACAAATCGTCGCCGCGACCAATTCGATCCGTGCGGTGATGCCGCCGGGAATTCAGCCGCCGATTGTAGTGCAGTTCAATGCATCGAGCGTGCCGGTGCTGCAGATCAGCCTGAGTTCCGATAAGCTCAGCGAACAGCAGCTCTACGACTACGGCATCTATCGCATCCGCCAGCAACTGGCGCCGATCCCCGGCATTACGCTGCCGACGCCCTCGGGCGGCAAATATCGCCAAATCATGGTCGATATCGATCCGACGAAACTGGTGGCGAAAGGACTGACCCCGCTGGACGTGGTGAACGCGGTCAATGCACAGAACCTGACGCTGCCCGCGGGCACGGCGAAAATCGGCAACACGCAATATACGGTGCGCACCAATGCGACACCTGCAACCATCGAGGATCTTAACGACATCCCGATCAAGGTTGTGGATGGCGCCACGGTGTTCGTGAAGGACGTCGGCCAGGTTCACGACGGCTGGCTGGTGCAGCAGAATGTGGTGCGCCAGAATGGTCGCCGTTCGGTGCTGCTCAGCATTGTCAAGAACGGCAATGCCTCGACGCTTGCGGTCGTCAACGCCGTGAAGGACGCGCTGAAGTCGGCGCGGGCCGCGGCGCCTGCCGGCCTCAACATCAACGAGCTGTTCGACCAGTCGGTGTTCGTCAAGGATTCGATTGCGGGTGTGCTGCGTGAAGGCGCCATTGCGGCTGGCCTCACCGCGCTGATGATCCTCGTGTTCCTCGGGTCGTGGCGCTCGACGCTGGTAGTGATGATCTCGATTCCGCTGTCGATCCTGACGTCGATCGTGGTGCTGTGGGCGATGGGCGAAACGCTCAACACCATGACCCTTGGTGGCCTTGCGCTGGCGGTCGGCATTCTGGTCGACGACTCTACTGTGACGATCGAGAACACGCACCGCTTGCTGACAGAGGAACATCAGCCGTTGCCGCTGGCGACGCTGCATGGCGCGGCCGGAATCGCCATTCCGACGCTTGTGTCGACGCTGGCGATCAGCTGCGTGTTCACCTCGGTCATCTTCCTGCACGGTCCGGCGAAATTCTTGTTCACGCCGCTCGGTCTAGCCGTGGTGTTCGCCATGCTCGCGTCCTACGGACTGTCGCGTACACTGACGCCGATCACCATCGGTTTGTTGCTCAAGCACGAGCATCACGATGCAACCCCACGCAACTGGTTTGGGCGGGCGCAGCAAGCCTTCGATCGCGGATTTGAACACATGCGGCAGGGTTATGTCGCGCTGCTGGAGATGCTGCTGAAGCGGTGGGTTATCATCCCGGTCGTCGGCCTGCTGGTCCTCGGGCTTGGCGGCACGATGTTGACGCTCGTGGGTCGCGACTTCTTTCCGGCGATCGACGGTGGGCAAATCCAGTTGCACGTCCGTGCGCCGGCAGGCACGCGCATCGAGGCCACGGAGAAGATCTTCCAGGCCGTCGAAGACAAGATACGCCAAGTCATTCCAGCAAAGGAGCGGGAGCTGATCGTCGACAACATCGGCCTTCCGGCGCGCGCGTATAATTTCGCCTTTACCGATGGCTCGACCATCGGCATCAATGACGGCGTCATTCTTGTGTCCCTTAAAGAAGGCCACGCGCCGACCGCGAACTATGTGCGCAAGCTGCGCGAGGTGCTGCCGGCGGCGTTTCCTGAAGATCAGTTCTATTTTCAAGCGGCCGATATCGTGACCCAGATTCTGAATTTCGGTCTTCCGGCACAGATCGATGTCCGTACCGTCGGCTATGACCGCGCCAACAATCTAAAAGTGGCGGAGGAGTTGCGCCAGCGTATCGCTGCGATTCCGGGCATCGCGGATGCGCATTTGCAGCAGGAGGTCGATGGACCAGCGTTTTACGCGACCATTGACCGGGCGCGCGCGGCGCAGCTCGGGCTCAATGCGCAAACCATCGCAAATAATGTCAATGTGAGCCTGAGTTCGTCCGAACAGGTGACGCCGAATTTCTGGACCGATCCCAAATCGGGCATTCCGTACTATTTCGCGGTGCAGACGCCGGAACGCGAAGTCGCTTCGCTGAACGATCTGCGCAACACGCCGGTGTCGACAGCGCTGTCGTCAACGGTCGGCGGCGGCCCGGTGCCGGGGTTGCTCAGCAACGTCGCGACCCTCAAGCGCGGCATCGTGCCGACCAACGCCAATCAGGCGAACATCCAGCCGGTCTACGAAGTTTATGCGAGCACTCAAGGAAGAGACCTCGGCACCATTTCGACGCAGATCAACCACATCGTTGGCGATCTACAGAAGCAGATGAAGCCCGGCAACACCATCCAGGTGATCGGCCAGATCCAGAGCATGAACGATGCGTTCTGGGATCTCGGCATCGGCCTGATGTTCGCGGCGGTGTTCGTCTACATGCTGATGGTGGTGAACTACCAGAATTTCGGCGATCCGTTCGTCGTCATTCTCGCGTTGCCGGCCACGCTGTGCGGCATTCTCACCATGCTGTTCATCACCGGCACCACATTGAACGTGCCGTCGCTGATGGGCGCCATCATGGCCACCGGCGTTGCGTCGGCAAACTCCATTCTGCTGGTGACGTTCGCGCGCGAGCAGCAGCTTGCGGGCCGGACATCATTTGAAGCCGCCATCGATGCCGGCCACACCCGTATCCGTCCGGTGCTGATGACGGCGGCTGCGATGATCGTCGGCATGATTCCGATGGCGATCGGCGGCGCGGGCGAGGAACAGAATGCTGCGCTGGCGCGCGCCGTGATCGGCGGATTGCTGTTTGCGACGCCGACGACATTGCTGGTCGTGCCGTATCTTTTCGCCTGGTTGCGAAAAGGTAATAACGGAAAGACCGCGCACGGCGTATTCGAGGAGGGCGCGATATGAACAAAATGGATCCACTGACGCCACTCTACATTCCGGTTCCGGATGATGAGAACCTGAAGAATGTGCAGGGGGCACAGCCTCCCAAGTGGAAAGGACGCGGCGGACGGGCTGTTCGGCTTCGCCGTTCTCGGCCTGCTCGTGGTGGGGCTCGCCTTCGGTGCGAGAAACCAATACGAGCAGAACCGTGCGGTCGCGGCAGCTGCCGAACAGCAGCGCGATCTCGAGCCGAACGTCCGTGTCGCGACGGTGAAGGTGAGCGACCATGATGCTGTGGTGAGCCTGCCGGCCACGACATCGGCGTTCGCCGTGGCGAATATCTTCGCACGGGCCAGCGGCTATATTGATAAGCGACAAGTCGATATTGGCGACCGCGTCAAGAAAGGGCAGCTGCTCGCCGAAATCGTAGCACCAGAGCTTGATCATCAGATCACCCAGGCGGAGGCGACGCTGGGGCAGCTCAAGGCGGCGCTGCAGCAGGCCCAGGCCAATATGGAGCTTGCGCGCGTGACGTGGGGGCGCGACGAGCCGCTGGTGCAGAAAGGCTGGCTGACGCCGCAACAGGGAACCACCGACGTGCAGACACTCAAGGCCGATCAGGCGGCTGTGGGTGTCGCGCAGGCCAATGCCGATGCCCAGGAGGCGCAGTTGCAGGTTCTGCATCAGCAGAAGCTCTATCAGCAGGTGGTGGCGCCGTTTGACGGCGTGATCACGCAACGCAATATCGACGTCGGCAGCCTGGTGCAGGCCGATGCCACCAGCGGTACATTCATGTTCACGCTGATGCAGAGCAATGTGATCCGCACGCAGGTCTATGTCCCGCAGGATGAGGCGTTCGGTTTGCATCCCGGGGTTGACGCGGTGATCCGCGTTCCTGAAATTCCGAACCGCACATTCCCCGGCAAGGTTACCCGCATTGCTGATGCGCTGCAGCCGGGCTCGCGCACACTGCTGACGGAAATCGATATCCCGAATCCGGATGGCGTGCTGACGCCGGGAATCTATTGCACGGTTGAACTTCACATCCCGCAATCCGCCGCCAATGTCACCGTGCCTGCGGACGCCATCATCTTCAATGCCAGCGGCGTGCATGTGGCCGTGGTGCAGAATGGTGTCGCCCACCTGCGCAATGTCGACGTGGCCCGCGATCTCGGCACCGAGGTCGAGGTGCGCGACGGGGTGAAGCAGGGCGAGAGCGTGATCCTCAATCCGTCCGTCGATCTTGCCGAGGGAGCCAAGGTAAAGGTCGCCGCGGACCAGAAGGCTTAACTCGCGGCGGGTCGGCTATCGGTTGTACGGAGACAAAACCACCAAGGGCGCCTGGCTCCCGAAAGAGCTGATGCTCGGAGCGGAGTTTTGCAAAACCCGCCGGATCACCCGGAGAACCTCACTGCGGGTGTCGATAAGCTGGAACTCTTCAGCCATGAACCAAGCACGTAGGCGATACCTGTCGGTATCGAGCACGGTCCGCAATGGCGTCGCGCAGCATCTGCTGCGTCGGTGTGTTCGTTTTGAGGTTGATCCCCATCTTGGACCATCCCACGCGCGCGTTCACGTCGACTTTGTCTTCGGTCAGTCCAGCGCAGACCAGGGGAACACCAAAACTCATCGCCTAGTTGACGCTGCCATAACCGCCGTTGGTAACGAAAACGTCGGCCTTCGGCAGGATCCACTCGAAGGGCAGATAGCTGGCGACACGCGCATTGGCTGGAATGGGACCTGGAATAGCGTCAGCCGGCCGGCCGCCCGTGGTGACGACGACGAGCAGGTCGGGCTGATCGGCCAGCGCCTCAAGGGTCGGTGTGACCAAGAGCTTGAAATCGTGGTTCGCGACCGTCCCTTGAGTGACCAGGACCAACTTGCGCGTGCCGTCCAGCTCATCGGCCCAAGGCGGCAGCGGCACCTGGTTCGCCCAAACATCGTTCGAAACCGAGGGTTACCCTCGGGAATTGGCAGGCCTCCAGGCCGCGTTGTGTCGCTTCGGCGTCAATGGCAAAAAGCGAAAGCGGATTAGATGATGGCCGTTCCAGACGTCGCACTTATTGCCAAAGCTCGGCGATCAATCTTGCCGAGTGGGTTGCGCGGCACGGCGTCAACGATCACCAGCAACTCCGGCACTTTGTAATCTGCGAGCTGCATCTTGGTGGCGCTCAGGATCTTATCGCGTGTCGCGCCGCCGCCATTTCCTTGCAGCTGCACGACGGCCGCTACGCGCTGGCCGAGCACAGGATCCGGCAATCCAAAGACCGCCGCGTCGCGCACCTGCGGATGACTTAGCAACACCCGTTCGACCTCGATCGGAGAAACGTTGGACCCACCGCGTATGATGAGATCCTTCTTGCGACCAACGAACCATAGTTCGTCGTTCTCGTCCTGCTGCATCAAGTCGCCGCTGTGGAACCAGCCGTCTGGCGCCAGGTTCTCGATTACACCGGGCGCGATCCAGTAGCCTGCTGCGACCTCTGGGCCGCGTACGAGAAACTCGCCCACGTCGCCGCGTGGCACCGTCCGTCCATCATTATCTACCAATCGTACCTCAGTGCCGGGAACGATCCGATATACAGGCCCTGGCTGCAAAGCGTAGGTGAGCGGCCCTGATGCCTCGGTCGAGCCCCACATCGAGCGCAGCGGTGTACCGAAGCTCTGCTCGAACTCGGCCTGCAGCTGAATGGGACAAACATCCCCAACGCAAACGCAGTGCCTGAGTGAGTTGATTTTTCGGGGCCGCAGCCGCTGGTGCTTCAGCAAGGCGTGGAACATGAACGGCAAGCCACCAATGAATGTGCATCGATGCGCTTCGATTTGATCCAGTACAATGTCTGGATCAAACCGCTCCACTAAGACCACAGCTACTCCAAAGTTCACACACGCAAGGAAAGTAAAGAGTCCGCTGCCATGAACCAACGGTGCCGAGTTGAGTACGATGTGCTCCCCGTCGAAATGCGAATAGGCGAACGATTTGGTGCTAGCCGTTAGGCTCGCTGGAGTGTGAGTGACAAATTTGGGCTGCCCCGTCGTTCCAGATGTTGTGAGCAGGAGGGCCGGCGCATCCGCGTCGGGCAGTGGCGGCAGACGCGTAAAGATGACTCCATCATGCAGTGCCGACCAAGGCCTCGCGCCCTTATATGCCTGGCTCGGTCCGATGACGAAGCGTTTCTCCGGAGCGAGAAGCTCGGGTTCGATGCTCTCGATTGTGGAATAGAGTGGCTCGTCGCCGAGATACAGCGAAGGGCGCAGACGCTGGAACATCTCGCGAAGTTCGGGAGCCTTGTATCGCAGGTTCATTGGGCACGCTATGGCGCCAATGCGAAAGCAGGCATAGAGGGCAAAGACCATTTCCGGTCGATTCGACATGTGGAGCACGATCCGATCCCCGGGCTGGACACCACGGGACAGCAGAGCGCGGGCCAACTGTTCGGCGGCGATCACCAGATCGTAATAGCTGCAAACCACATCTTCATGGATGAAGGCCGTCCCGCCGGTGTGGACTATGGCGTGATGGTACAAGGCATCAATCGGAGTCGTCATCACGTGTCCTTGGGTTGCCGTGCTGTTCTCGCAGGGCACAGAGAAAGCGCGGCGCTATCGGCCTGTTTTGATCCGTCACTCGGCATGTGGAGTTGCGGCGCATACGCCACGGGCCGGTCGCAGTAGCTCGCGCGCCATCGCTTGGTCGCCGCCGGTGGAGCGCGGAAGCTGATCGACATCCGGTTGTAGGCGTTGATCAGACCGATCGCGATCGTAAGGTCGGCGAGCTCCTTCTGATCGAACACGGCGGCGGCGTCTTCATATTCGGCATCAGGTACGCCCGTTTCGGCAACGCGCGTCACCGTTTCCGCCCAAGCGAGCGCAGCGCGCTCGGATTCGTCGTACAATGCACCGCCCTCGCGCCAGGTCGGCAATAGCGCAAACTTCTCGACCATCACGCCCGCCTTCAAGAGGTCGCGTGAATGCATGTCCATGTAAGTGCAGCCATTGATCTGCGAGACGCGAAGGTAGACAAGGTCCAGCAATGCCTTCGGCAGACCGCTCTGAAAGACGTAACTGTAGACGCCGCCTAGCGCCTTCGCTCCGGCCGGCGTCACGGCCTCATAATCCATACGTTGCGTCACTCGATATTTCCTGAGAAGGTTTCGAACGGCCCCTCGCGATCTGCATCGCCGCTCCGTCCCGGTAGTTGTCAGGAAAGATGTGCCCACCCTGGTGATTAAACAGGACCGAGATTGGCAATTCAGACTGCACCAACCTTCGATTGCCGCATGCGCCTCTGACGCTCAAAGGTCGAGAGGCCATGGTGCGCGGCGTGATGATGGGGTCCGAGTTAAGACGGTCGCCGAATACGTCCGAGCGAGATCAATAATAGGTTATAGATCTGCGGCCGGGAAATCGGCTGCGGTGGGATCATGTGATCCTGTTCAGGTGCGCCGTTCGTCGTTCGGTCCGGGCCTTGGCAAGCGTGCCGGGATGGGCTTGTTGCAAGGGGGCGGCAGGTGGGCCGCCAGGCATTTGCGACGCCGTTCGCGTCGCGGTCAGGACGGGGCGAATGAGCGTGTATTTTGAAGAGCTGGATTTCCGTCCCACCCCGATGGGGGTGCTCAGCCTGCGGCGGCGACGGCAGCTTTCCTCCGGCGTCGACATCTACGAGATCAAGCTCGGCGACGAATTCCTGATGTCGAGCCAATTCACCGCAGCTGAAATCGAGCTGGCGCGGCTGGGATTGGCCGCCGTGTCGCGCGGGGAGCTCGATGTCGTCGTGGGCGGCCTCGGGCTCGGCTATACCGCACGCGCGGTGCTCGAGAATTCAGCCGTGCGGTCGTTGATCGTCGTCGATGCCCTGGCTGAGGTCATCGAGTGGCACGCACAGGGTCTGCTTCCACTCGGCAAAGAGCTCACCGGCGATCCGCGTTGCCGCCTGGTCAATGGTGACTTCTTCGCGATGACGCATTCCGTCGAAGGCTACGATTCCCGCATGCCCGGTCAGCGCTTCGACGCAGTGCTGGTGGACATCGATCACTCGCCCCGAAACCTGCTGCATCCGCGCCACGCGGCGCTGTATGAACCGGCGGGGCTGGCACGGCTTGCCGAACATCTGCGTCCCGGCGGCGTCTTTGCACTTTGGTCTAATGACCCTCCGGATGATGCATTTAACGCCGCGCTGGCCGGCGTCTTCGCACGATCGGCGGCGCATGTCGTGACGTTCGACAATGCGCAAGGCGATCACGACGCTACCAACACCGTCTATGTCGCGGTCACGGCCGATTTGCCCAATCCGCCGACCGGGCAGGTGGCGCCAACGGCCCGCTGATATCAGCGATCACGAGCCCACGGCCCTGAGGCCGATAGCTTGCTCCAGCGAAACGGGCATGCCATGCTCACCGTCAACAAATAAAAAGATGGGACGGCGGACGACGTTCGGCGTGCCCTGACTCAGAACTTGGCATTGGGTAGGAACGTTTTTCGGAGACCATCAGTATGAGATTCAAGCACGTTGTCGGGCTGCTTTGTGCCGCCTCGATTTCTGTCGCGCTGAGCGGTGCGGCTTTTGCACAGGACAAGACGGTCAAGATCGGCGCGGTGTTTCCGCTCAGCGGCAACGCCGCCAGCGCCGGCATTCATGCCAAGTTTGCGATCGAGACCGCGATGGACATCATCAATAACGCGCATCCCGAACTTGGCAATTTTCCGCTGGCCAAGAACGCCGGGCTCGCCGGCCTTGGCGGTGCCAAGGTCGAAGTGGTATTCGCCGACAATCAGGGCAGCCCCGCGACCGGCCAGAACCAGACGCTACGGCTGATCACCGAGGAGAAGGTGGTTGCGCTCACCGGCGCCTACCAGTCCGGCATCACGCTCACGGCGAGCGCGATCGCGGAAAAGTACGGCATTCCCTTCGTCAACGGCGAGTCGGTCGCCGCCAATCTCACCGAGCGCGGTTTCAAATGGTTCTTCCGCGTCACCCCGGTGGCGTCTGATTTCGCCAAAATCTACCACGACTTCCTCAAGGATATGAAGGCGGCCGGCGTCAAGACCGACAACGTGGCGCTGGTGCATGACAACACCGAATACGGCACCTCGGTCGCAAACGTGATTACCAGTGTTTTCAAGGAAAACGGCCAGAGTATCGCGCAGGACATTGCCTACGCCGTCAATGCAACCGACGTGCAGAGCCAGGTCCTGCAGCTCAAGGAAAAGAAGCCGGACGTCGTGATCATGATCGCGTACGCATCCGACGCCATCCTGTATCAGAAGACGATGCAGGCGCTGGATTACAAGCCGCCCATGATCATCGCCGACGATTCCGGCTTTTCCGATCCGTCTTTCATCAAGGCGGTCGGCAAGATTTCGCAGGGCGTGTTCAATCGCTCGTCGTGGAATGTCGGCCCTCCAGGCTCGCCGACGGCGATTATCGCCGACATGTACAAGAAGAAGAGCGGCGACGAGATGGATGATACCGCCGCGCGCCAGATGCAGGCGTTCTTCGTGCTCGTCGATGCGATCGACCGTGCCGGTTCGACTGAACCCGCCAAGGTCCAGGCGGCGTTGAAGGCGACCGACCTCAAGCCCGATCAACTGATGATGGGCTACAAAGGCGTCAAGTTCGACGACAAGGGCCAGAACATCCTCGCCTCCGGCCTCATCATCCAGTTGCAGGATGGCGAGAACTATGTCGCCGTCTGGCCGAAAGCCAGCGCGGATAAGTCGCCGGTGACGCCTTACAAGGGCTGGTGAAGCGTTAGGGGCGGGGACTTCCGCCCTGTTTTTGCGCTTGCCGAGGCGGCCGTTCGCGTGGACGATCGGCTGACCCTGGCAATCACTTGCGGTCCATGATCCCACTGGCAATCGCTCAATCGAAAAGACGCGCGGCTTTATGTCTTCCATTCTCGTTCAGGTCATCGTCGGCGGGCTGTTACTGGGCGCGGTGTATGCGCTGTTTTCGTCCGGCCTGACGCTGATCTGGGGCATGATGAACATCGTCAACTTCGCGCATGGCGATTTCGTCATGCTTGGAATGTACGTCGCCTTCGTCGTCTGGACGCTGTTCGGTGCCGGTCCCTGGGTTGGCGCGCCGGTTGCGGCGCTGGTGCTGGCGACGCTCGGCATCGTCGTCTATTTCGGGCTTATTCGCAGCATCATGAAGGGGCCGATGCTGGCCCAGATCCTTGGCACCTTCGGGCTCGCGCTGCTGCTGCGTTATTCGGCATTCTGGTGGTTCGGCGCCAACTTTCTGTCGCTGCCGGAAAATATCGTCGGCGGCACCTTCGATGTGTTCGGGATCCGGATTCAGGCCTCGCGGCTGCTGGCCGGCGTGGTGGCGTTGGTGGTGACCGGCGGCCTTCATATCCTGCTCACGCGCACTTCGCTGGGCTCGAAGATGCTGGCGGTCGCGGAAGATTCCGCCGCGGCGCAGCTGATGGGGATCCGCCCCGACAGCATGCAGGCGATCGCCTGGGCGATTGCGGCCGGGGTGACCGGTATCGCGGGCGCGTTGATTGCGACCTTCTTTTACATCGTGCCGACGGTCGGCGAGACCTTGGGGATCGTCGCCTTTGTCACGGTGTCGCTCGGCGGCTTCGGCAGCGTGCCGGGCGCGCTGGTCGCGGGCTTGCTGATCGGGGTGATCGAATCCCTGTCGGCGTACTGGATCGGCGCCGTCTACAAGGACATCGTCGTGTACTCGCTGTTCCTGTGCTTCCTCTGGTTCCGGCCGCAAGGCTTGATGGGGAAGACCTGATGGGGAAGACGTGATGCGGCGTTTGCTGTGGCCGTCGGTGGCGCTGGCGCTGGTGATCGCCTATCCGCTGTTGTTTTCGACGCCATTCCAGCAGCGGCTCGGCGCGCTGGTGCTTCTGTATGCGATTGCCGCGTCGGCCTGGAACATCGTCGGCGGCTATGCCGGCCAGGTCTCGGTCGGGCATGTCGTGTTCTTCGGCTGCGGTGCCTATGCGGCGATGGGCGCCTATGCGCATTTTGCGTTGTCGCCGCTGGTCGGCATTCCCGTCGGCATC
The DNA here is from genome assembly GCA_963843235.1 of uncultured Alphaproteobacteria bacterium. GTDB lineage: Bacteria > Pseudomonadota > Alphaproteobacteria > Rhizobiales > Xanthobacteraceae > Bradyrhizobium. Next base: position 278,711 of record CAWJJV010000030.1, on the reverse strand, counting down.
GTCGTCAGCGTGGCGATCGCCGCGGTGGTCGGCGTGCCGACGCTGCGGCTGTCCGGACACTATTTCAGCATGGCGACGATCGCGGTTGCCGAACTCATCCGGCTGATCGTCACCAACACCGAATACCTCGGAGCCGGCGTCGGGCTCAGCGGCCCGACGGTGCCGCGCAACGTGTTCGATCTCTCGTTCATTTCGGCGCTGCCCTACTACTATCTGTTCCTCACGGTCCTGGTCGTGACGCTCGGCATCACCTGGTGGATGGCCGACAACCGGATGGGATTCTATTTGCGCGCGATCCGGGATTCCGAGCGGGCGGCGCGCTCGCTGGGCGCCCGGGCCAGCCGCGTCAAGCTGTATGCTTTCATGCTGAGCGCCGGGTTGACCAGCGTCGCCGGCGCGCTCTACGCGACGATGTTCGGCTTCGTCGACCCGGAATCCGGGCTCGGTATCCTGATCTCGGTGAAGATACTGATCATGGCGGCACTGGGTGGCGCCGGGCTGTTGTTCGGGCCGCTGGTCGGCGCGGCGATCCTGGTGCCGCTGGAGGAAATCTCCAACAACCTGCTCGGCGGCAAGGGCGCGGGCCTGACCTTCGTCGTCTATGGCGCCATCATTGTGCTGATCGCGCGCTTTCAGCCGGGGGGTATCCTGACGCTGATCAAGCGGCTCTGGGAGCGGCGCGGCAAGACGGCCAGGCATCGGCCGCATCGGGAGCACCCCATGCTCCTTGAGGCCCGCAGCGTCACCCGAGCGTTCGGCAGCTTCAAGGCCGTCGATGCGGCGTCGGTGACGCTGGAGCAGGGCGACATTCTCGGCCTGATCGGGCCGAACGGCGCCGGAAAATCCACGTTCTTCAATTGCCTGGCCGGCGACCTGCAGACCACCTCCGGCAAGATTCTGTTCGAAGGCCGCGACATCACCACAATGACGCCGGAAGCGCGGGCGCAGCTCGGTATTGCCCGCACCTTCCAGGTGCCGCAGACCTTCGAGGGCATGTCGGTGCTGGAGAACGTGATGATCGGTGCGTTTCTCCGCACCTCCCATCGCTCGGAAGCCGAAGCCCGCGCCCGTGCGGTACTGGAGCGCGTCGGCATGAGCAGACTCGCCGATGCGCCGGCGCGCTCGCTCGGAACGCCCGGCCGCAAGCGGCTGGAAATCGCCCGCGCACTCGCCACCGAGCCCAAGGTTCTCCTGCTCGATGAAGCCATGGCCGGCCTGACGCAGCGCGAGGTGCAACTGGCGATCGATCTCGTGCGCGATATCCATCGTTCCGGCGTTACGCTTGTGATCGTCGAGCACATCATGGAAGTCATCATGTCGCTGGCGACCCGCGTGGTGGTATTTCATCAGGGCAAGGAGATTGCCCGCGGCAGCCCGCGCGAGGTCACCGGCAATCCGGCGGTCATCGAGGCCTATCTCGGCAAGCGCGCCGCCAGGGCCGCCGCGGGCCACACGCCGGTCGAATTGATGGGCAGCCCGGAAAGCGGCCCCAAGAACGGGTCCAACAGCGGGTCCGAGACATGACCGTGCCCTTGCTCAAGATCGAGCATCTGGAGGTTCACTACGGCGACCTGATCGGCGTGTCCGACGTCTCGCTCGAGGTGCCCGAAGGCAGCGTCGTGGCGCTGCTCGGCTCCAACGGCGGCGGCAAGACCACCACCCTCAACGCCATCGCCGGCCTGATCCCGGTGCATTCGGGCTCGATCCTGTTTCGAGGGCGGGAGATCGGCGGCCAGGCCGCGTTCTCGATCGTGCGCCAAGGTCTCGCGCTGTCGCCGGAGGGCTGGCGGCTGTTCGTGCAGCAAAGCGTCGAGAACAATTTGCTGCTGGGCGCCACGCCGCTGCGCGACAAGGCGCGGACGACAGGCCTGCTCGATCGGGTCTACGAAATCTTCCCAAAGCTGGCCGAGCGGCGCAACCAGCGCGCAGGCACCATGTCCGGCGGCGAACGGCAGATGCTCGCCGTGGGTCGCGCGCTGATGAGCGATCCGAAATTGTTGATGCTGGACGAGCCGTCGCTCGGCCTCGCGCCGGCGGTGGTGGAGTTGATGTACGAGACCTTCGGACGGTTGCACCGGGAAGGTCTGACGATCCTGCTCGCCGAGCAATCGATCGAACTGGCGCTGGAGGTCTCGGATTTTGCCACCGTGCTGCAGGTCGGCAAAAGCGTGTTGTCGGGCACCGCGGCAGCGCTTGCCGACGATCCGCAGGTGCAGAAGGTCTATCTCGGCACGGGATGACGACCGCGGCGCTGGCGCGGAGGGACCGTCGATGGCGGGGATATGGTGCGAAGGATGCCAAGAAACCACGAATGGCGAGGCGTGGGAGGCGGTCAGCGACGGGAAGGCCGCGCGGAGGCGGTTGGAAGAGCTGCCACTGAGGCGGGCTACGTATTCATACTTACGGAACACAATTGCACAGCGCCAGTTGCCTGAGCGACCCCTAACCAGCGTGACCGGTATGTCCCAGTTTCGTCGGCCTGAGCTTCATTTCTTTGAAAAGAAATCGATCGAGTGGGAGTATGCCCTAGCTAGAAAGTGGGCGCGAGCGCATCAGCAGAAGGTGCTGGATGAGGACCGACCAACGGTTGGCGAAATGGTGCTTTCTCCTAAGAAGCCCACCAGCTGAGGCGTTACAGACTCGTGGGAAGCCACAAGCCGCGTCACTCGATAATTTGTTTCTGCGTCGACCGCGGCGCGCTTCTGGATGCGGGCGTCGTCTGGGGATGGCCCGGTCCGATCAATCCGCAGGCCATGATGGCCGCAGGCAACGCTCGTTTTACGGCAATCTCCACGATCCGGCTCTGGGATGAATATATCTCTGCGGCCAGCCGCGCGCGATCGAACCCAGGCTATTCGGCGGCTTCCTTGATCGAGCCATGCGCACCGGTGTGGGTGTCCTGATCGTCGCTGTCGGATCGTCCCCAGCCCGCAAACGCATTCGATAGTTTGTCGAGGTAGAGATAGACCACCGGCGTCGTGAACAGCGTCAGCGCCTGGCTGACGATCAGGCCGCCGACCATCGCGTAGCCGAGCGGCTGGCGGATTTCCGAGCCGGTGCCGGTACCCAGCATCAGCGGGACGCCGCCGAGCATCGCCGCCATCGTCGTCATCATGATCGGGCGGAATCGCAGCAGGGCCGCTTTCCGGATCGACTCCTCCGGCGACAGATGCTCGTCGCGCTCGGCCGAGATCGCGAAGTCGACCATCATGATGCCGTTCTTCTTGACGATGCCGATCAGGAGGATGATGCCGATCAGCGCGATCAGGCTGAAGTCATAGCCAAATGCCATCAGGATCGCGAGCGCGCCCACGCCGGCCGACGGCAGCGTGGACAAGATCGTGAGCGGATGAATGTAGCTCTCGTAGAGGATGCCGAGGATCAGGTACACCACGACGAGGGCGGCCATGATCAACAGCGGCACGGTGCCGAGCGACTGCTGGAACGCCTGCGCGGTACCCTGGAAGCTCGAGTTGAGTGTGGCGGGGGCGCCGAGATCGACCATCGCTCTCTGCACGGCCTCGGTTGCCTGCCCGAGTGCGACACCCTGGGCGAGGTTGAAGCTGATGGTGATGGCCGGGAATTGACCCTGGTGGCTGATCGAGAGCGGACGAACCGGCACGCTGGTCCAGGTCGCGAAGGTCGCCAGCGGCACCTGTTCGCCCGTCAGCGGCGACTTGATGTAGAGCTTGTTGAGGATGTCGAGGCTCTGCTGCAACTCGGGCAGGATTTCCAGGATCACGTGATAGCTGTTGAGCTGCGTGAAATACTGCGTGACCTGGCGCTGCCCGAACGCGTCGTAAAGCGTGTCGTCGATCAGCTGCGGCTGGATGCCGTAGCGCGAGGCGGTGTCGCGATTGACATTCAGCTGCAGCGTGGTGCCCTGGCTCTGCTGGTCGGTCGCGACGTCGCGCAGTTCGGGCAGGGTCTGCATCTTGGCCAGAATCTTGGGCGCCCATTGATTGAGCTCGCCTAGGTCGGCATCCTGCAGCGTGAACTCGAATTGCGTTCGGGTCGGCCGGCCACCGAGCCGGACGTCCTGCGCCGCCTGCATGAACAGCCGCGCGCCCTGGACCTTTTCGAGCTGGGGACGTAGCCGCGCGATGATCTGTTGCGCGGACGCGGAGCGTTCATCGCGTGGCTTCAGCGTGATGAATAGACTGCCGTTATTGCCGGCCCGGCCGCTGCCGCCGATCGCCATCGCCACGCTGGCGACATCGGGATCGGCCTGTACGATCTTGCCGAGGGCCTCCTGCCGATCCTTCATCGCGGCGAAAGAAATGTCCTGCGAGGCTTCGGATGTGGCGCTGATCAAGCCGACATCCTGCTGCGGAAAGAAGCCCTTCGGAATGATGATGAAGAGGTACACCGACAGGCCGAGCGTTGCGAAGAAAATGGCCAGGGTGGTCAGGCGCCAGCGCAAGGCGACGTCGAGGGCTCTCTCATAGGCGTGCAGCATCGCGTCGAACCCGCGTTCGCTCCACTGGTAGAACCGGCCGTGTTTGGCTTCACCATGCGCGCGCAGGAATCGCGAGGCCATCATCGGCGTCAGCGTCAGCGAAACCACCATCGAGACGAAGATGGTCATGGTCAAGGTCACCGCGAATTCGCGGAACAGGCGCCCGATGATGCCGCCCATCAACAACAGCGGAATCAGCACCGCGACCAGCGAAATGCTGATCGATACGATGGTGAAACCGATTTCGCTGGAACCCTTGAAGGCCGCGGCGAGCGGTTTCTCGCCTTCCTCGATATAGCGGGTGATGTTTTCCAGCATCACGATGGCGTCGTCGACCACGAATCCGACGGCGATGGTCAGCGCCATCAGCGACAGGTTATCCAGCGTATAGCCGAATACCCACATCAACGCGCAGGCGCCCAGCAGCGCCAATGGCACGGTCACGGTCGGGATGACGGTCGCCCAGAAACTGCGGAGGAAGATGAAAATGACCATGACGACGAGCGCGATGGTCAGCAATAACGTGAACTGCACGTCGTGGACCGCGGCCCGAATGGTTTCGGTGCGGTCGCTGATGACCTCGATCTTGATCGCCGGCGGAATCGCGGCCACCAGGCGCGGCAGCAGCGACTTGATCTTGTCCACGGTCTCGATGACGTTGGCGCCGGGCTGCTTGTAGACCACCAGGAACACGCCGCGTTTGCCATTGGCCCAGGCCGCCTGCTTGGCGTCTTCCGGTCCGGTCACGGCCTGACCGATGTCGCGGATCCGCAACGGGCCGCCGTTGCGGTAGGCAATGATGACGTCGTTCCAGTCCTTGGAGTCGAGCAACTGGTCGTTGGAGTAGATCGTGAAGGCCCGCGTAGCGCCGTCGATATTGCCCTTGGGGCTGTCGACCGTCGTTTGCGTGATGACGGTGCGGACGTCTTCCAGCGACAGGTTTTTGGCCACCAGTTTTGCCGGATCGATCTGGATCCGGACCGATGGTTTTTGCTGGCCGCCGATGGTGACCTGCGCGACGCCGGAAATCTGGCTGATCTGCTGCGCGAGCTGGGCGTCGACCGCGTCGCTGACGGTGGTCAGAGGCAGTAAATCCGAGGTCGCCGACAGCAACAGGATCGGCGAGTCCGCCGGATTGACCTTGCGGTAGGTCGGCGGCGAGGGGAGGTTTTTCGGCAATTGGCCGCTGGCGGCGTTGATCGCGCCCTGCACGTCATTGGCGGCGCCGTCGATGCTGCGGTTGAGATCGAACTGGATCGTGACGGCTGCGGTTCCCAGGTAGCTCGTCGAGGTCATCTGGGCGATGCCGGGAATCTGCGCGAACTGCCGCTCGAGCGGCTGCGCCACTGACGACGCCATGGTTTCGGGGCTGCCGCCCGGCAAGGTTGCGGTGATCTGGATGGTCGGAAAGTCAACCTGCGGCAGCGGCGCGACCGGCAGCAGGGGATAAGCCACGAGACCGACGAAGAGAATGCCGGCCATCATCAAGGAGGTGCCGATGGGATAGCGAATAAAGGGTGCTGAAATCCCGCCGTTCATTCGGGCTTGACCTTGGGTTGCGCCGGATCGGAGCTCGCCACCGCGGTGCTGACCAGGGTACCGGGCGAAACCTTGTATTGACCCGCCGTGATCACTTGCTGCCCTGGCGACAGGCCTTGCTCGACCACGGAGCGTCCGTCGATCGATTGGCTGACCTTGACCGTGTTCAGCACCGCCTTGTTATTCTCATCGATGGTATAGGCGTAGAGACCGGTGGTGCCGTGCTTGATCGCGTCGTCCGGGACCACGGTGGCGTCCTTCAGCGTATTCACCAGAAGCCGGGTCGAAACCGACTGACCCGGCCACAGGGCGTGATCCTTGTTATCGAACACGGCCTTGAGACGAATCGTACCGCTGGTCGTATCGACCTGATTATTGACCACCGAGAGCGTGCCCTCGGCCAGCGGCTTCTTGCCGTCGGTCGTAATCGCGATGACCTTGAGCGGCGCGATCGCCTGAGCCTCGTTAATATACGGCAATTGGCCTTCGGGCGCAGTGAAAATCACCGAGATCGGCTCGATCTGGGCGACCGTCACGATGCCGGTCTGGGTCGCGGCGTTGACGATGTTGCCGATGTCGACCTGGCGCAGGCCCGCGACACCCGTGATCGGCGATTTGACCGCGGTATAATCCAGCTGGGTCCGGGCGTTGAAGATAGCGGCGTCATCGGCCGCGATTTGGGCCGTCAACATCTGAACGCTCGTGCGTTGGGTATCGGTCTGCTGTCTGGTCGCAAACTCGCCGAGTTTGGTGAAGCGCTGAAGATCGACGTTGGCGTTGGCCAGATTGGCCTCGTCCTGCGCCTTCTTGGCGACGGCCTGATCGAGCGCCGCCTGGTAGGGCCGGGGGTCGATTTCGACCAGCAGGTCGCCCTGATTGACCAATTGACCTTCCTTGAAGGCGATCTTGTCGATCTGGCCGTCCACGCGGGTTCGCACCAGCACGGTATTGAACCCCTGAACCGTACCAAGCCCGGTCAGGTAAACTGGAAAGTCGGCCTTCTCCACCCGGGCACTGGTGACGCCAACGACATTTCGTGCCGGCTTTTGTGCGTTGGCGGCAGCCTGCTGCGCGGTGCGGTAGCGGTCCCAGCCGACATAACCCGTCGCCGCGACGGCGGCGATCAGCACAACCCAAACAATCGTCCGCGATTTTTTCATGCTAGCTCGTTGTTGTCCGAGGCGGCTCGTCGGTTCAAAAAGATAGTACAGGCTCTTCAAAACCGTTCCCAGAACCTCCAGATATAATATGCGTGCACTTAATGTGTAAACACACTATCCTCTGGAAAATTCTAAACTTTTGGACAGGTAGAGACCACGAAGAAGCCCATGTCTCTCGACTTAAAACGCCAATTCGTCGCGCAACTTGTGGAGAGCTCGCGCCTGTTGCGCAACTATATCGAGCATCGCGCCAAGGGACGCGGCACGACCCGCGCGCAATGGATCGTGTTGTTCCGATTGCGGGAGCAGGAGGGGCTGTCGCAGGTCGACCTCGCTGATGTGCTCGAGCTGCAGCCGATCTCCCTGGTGCGCCTGCTCGACCGCCTGGTCGAGCACGGCCTGCTGGAGCGGCGGAACGATCCCCGGGATCGCCGCGCCAACCGATTGTTTCTCACCCCGGCCGGTCGCCAGCTGGTCGACGATCTCGACAGCCTGCGCAACTCCATTGCCGCAAACGTGCTGCAGGACGTTTCCACGGCTTCGATCCAGACCAGTCTCGATACGCTCCGGGACGTCAAGGACCGCATCAAGGGCGCGAGCGAGCCGGGCGGCGTCGCCGCCAAATAATCGCACTGAAGTAATCTCGCCGAGAGCAATCCTTCCAAAAGGCATCGTCCTGACCGCCGACCCGGCCGGTGCTCCGGGAGGCCTGCATGTGCGCGCCGGGTCGATCGCATGGCACCAGCGCCCGGTTGTAACCGGCGTGGACGTCGTCCATATCATCGCGCGAACGTCTCGCCCCAGCAGCAATCAGTCAGGAACAGATGATGGATGAATTGAACGGACGCATGATCGCCTGTCAGATCCTGATCACCGGCCTGATTGCGCGCGTCGCGAACAATTCGCCGGATCCCTTGCGATTTCTCACTGACTTTCGCGACGAAATCAAAGCGGTGGTACAAGGGGTCAACATCGCCGGCATGGAAAACACCGATCAGGTGCGGCAGACCGCACAACAGACCGTCGACGAGTTGTTTTCGCTGATGAAGCCGCCCAGCGTCGATTGACGTCGGCGCGACGAGGCTAAACACCTTTCTTTGCAGGGCTTTCGCGATCCAGTTTAGAACGCTCTATCTTTTCACTTTAGAACGATTTCAAACTATCGATTTTAGAATCGTTTTGATCTGGACAGATTCAAACACGGCTTTGCCGTATTCGGATTGACCCGATTTTTGTCGCTCGATAACCAACATGCAGCTGCTCAGCGCGAATGGGGTGCGGGAGCAGGTCGAATTTTGGTTTCAGGGGCAAGTGAAATGAACAAGGCAAAGACGCCGAGGTCGTTGCGTTCGAGCGCAGCTATCCAATCGGTCAGCGAAAAGTTCGAAGGCTATTCCGCTCGAAAGGTCTCGGCAGTTGCGGGCTTGATGGCGGTGGCCACGTTTTCTGGCGCCCAAGCGCAGCAATCAAACCTCCCGCCCGTGACGGTCGATCCCCCCGTGGCGCGCCCAAAGCCCGCGGCGGCGAAACCGACCCCCGATCAAATCCGCGCCCGCAACGCACTGCGCCGCGCGGCGCGCCGTACGCAACCCACGCAGGCTGCGCCGGTGCCATTCCCCAACGCCGGCGCGCTGAGCGCTGACCGTGATCCGTATGCGGATCCGGCGGCGCCTTACAAGGTTGATCGTCTTCAAGCATCGAGCAAGTTTCCCGAGCCGCTGCTGAACACGCCGAAGACGCGTCACCGTGCTCAGCAAGGAAGTCCTGGCGGACGAAAACGCCACCAGCCTGAAGCAGGCGATCTTGAACACGCCCGGCGTGACGCTCGGGACCGGCGAGGGCGGCAACGCCTTTGGCGACCGCTTCTTCATTCGCGGCTTCGACGTGCGCAATGACATCTTCATCGACGGCGTCCGCGATTCCGGCGTCAGCGTTCGCGAGAATTTCTTCACCGAGCAGATCGAAATCCTGCGCGGACCGGGTTCTTCGTTTGCCGGCCGCGGCACCACGGGTGGCGCGATCAACATCGTCACCAAGCAGGCGACGACCCAAGGCAGCTTCTACAACATGGACACGACGTTCGCGACCGATCAGACCAAGCGCGTCGTGCTCGACGTCAACCAGGTGATCAGCCCGACCTTGGCCGTTCGCGCCGGCGGTCTGTTTCAGGACGCCAATGTCGCTGGCCGCAGCTACACCACCGACGACCGCAACGGCGGTTTCATCGCGGCAAACTGGAGTCCGGTCGATGCGGTGAAGATCACCGGCAACTACATCCATACCGAACTGACCGGTATCCCCGATTTCGGCGTGCCATACTTCCGGCCGAGCACTGCCACCACCGCGGGCGGCCCGTTCCCGGACTTCGGTGTCAATCGCAACAATTTCTACGGTTTCGTCAATCGCGACTTCTTCCGGACCGGGCAGGATATCGGCACGATCAACGCCGAGGTTCAGATCACGCCCGACCTGATGCTCAGCAACAAAATCAGAGAATCCCGTTCGACCCAGAATTACGTCGGCACCCTTCCTGAAGCGCCGGCGCTGTCGAGCTTCACGCTCAGCGCCAATCCGCAAAGCCGCTTGCAGATTACGGACGTGTTCGCGAACCAGACCGAGGCGACGTACAAGTTCAACGATTATTTCGGCTTCAAGCACACGGCGGTGGCCGGCGTTGAAATAGATCGCGAAACGTCATCGATCGATAGCTATGTCGGCCTTGGTTCTGAAATAACGACCGGTCCAACTTCATTTACGGGTGCAGGCTCCAGGTCCGGCGTCAGCATATTCTTCCCCCAGTTCACAAACGCGCAGTTCGGACCTCTCGCACTGGCTGGACGGCCAACCAACGTCGGAATCGACACCAACAGCGGTTATTTGATCGATACAGCCAACTACCACGATCTGTTGATTCTGAACGGCGGCATCCGCTACGACGATTATAACGTCAGTACGGCCGGTTACGGCACAGGTGGCGCGTTCGGCCAGCAGTCGGCACAGTTCGGGCTGCCGAACTTCAACCTGGGCCTGACGCTGAAGCCCCAGCCGAACGGCAGCGTTTATGTGGCCTATGCGACCTCATCCAATCCGGTTGGCGCGGAATTCGACGGCACCAGCACGGCCTATGGTGGCCTTTCCCCGTTCCTTGCCGGGAACTCGAACCAGATATTCGGGCCGGAGAAGAACAAGGCGATCGAGGTCGGTACGAAGTGGGAATTGTTCGATCGCCATCTGCTGGTTACCGCGGCGCTGTTCCAGACCAATAAGGAAAACGCGCGCGAGGCCTTCAACGTTTCCGGCACGGCGACCCAGACCGCCTCCTGTCCCTATAGGGGCACGACGATATCCTGCATCGTGGCGGGCTCGGCGTATTACGTCCGCGGTATCGATCTCGGCATCGGCGGCAAGATCACCGATAAGTGGAGCGTGTTCGGCGGACTGGTGCTTGATGCAGTCGAAGGTGACCCAGTCGAATGTGCCGGCGGCGGCGATGCCGGCTCCCTTGCTTTATCAGACCAATGTCGGGCTGCCGCTAGCCAACGTGGCGAACCAATCCTTCAGCATGCTGAGCAAGTATCAGCTGACCGACATGTGGGAACTTGGCGGGCAGGCGGTGTACCGCTCGGGCATCCGCGGCGGTACCTTGCTCGCCGCGAACGCCGGCACGTCGATCCCGGAGTACTGGCGCTTCGACGCCTTCGCGGAAGCCAAGGTCGACAAGAACTGGACCCTGAAGTTGTTCGTCAACAACATCTTCAACAAGCTCTATTACAACGCGTTGTATCAGAGCGCGGCGCCGTTCGTTCTGGAGGCGCCCGGTCGCACCGTGTCGCTGGTGATCTCGGCAAGGTACTGATCGCCGCTAGAGATGCTGATCTGTGTTCCGAATGTGTTGAGCAAGAGTGATGTGGCGGAGTTCCGCCGCATCATGGACGGTTGCGCGTGGGAAGACGGCCGCTCGACGGCCGGCGCGCAATCGGCGCTCGTGAAGAGAAATGAACAGTTGCCGCCGGACAGCGAGGTCGCGCGCAAACTCGGCAACCGCATCGTCTCGGCATTGACTGCCAATCCGCGGTTCATCTCGGCGGCGGTGCCGCTGCAGATATTTCCGCCGCTGTTCAATCGCTATGCGGCAGCCGACGGCCATCATTTCGGCATTCACGTCGACAACGCGGTACGCGGCGATCATCTGACCGGCTTGCGCATTCGCACGGACCTGTCGGTCACGTTATTTTTATCGGAACCGGAAGAGTACGATGGCGGCGAACTCGTGGTCGAGGACCTCTATGGATCCCACGAAATCAAGCTCCCAGCCGGCGATCTCGTGGTTTATCCTGCGTCTAGTTTGCATCTGGTAACGCCGGTGACGCGGGGCAGACGTGTTGCGTCTTTTTTCTGGGTGCAGAGCATGATACGGGATGCCCACGCCCGCAGTCTGATTTTCGATCTCGACACTGCGATTCAAGCTCTGGTTGAGCGTCTTGGGCGCGATGACCCCGAAACGGTCAAATTGACCGGCATCTATCACAACCTGATCCGCTACTGGGCCCAAGTATGAAGACGTCAATGTTTCGAACGACCTGTGCCGCTGTAATCCTCGCGCTGGCGACGTTGTCGCCGGTGTCGCCGTCGCTCGCCCAGCAGAAAACCACGGCCCCGCCACAAGCACCCGTGTCGTCTCAGCCGGCCGCTCCAGCGCAGGCAGCGCCGACGGCCGCATCGTCCCAGGCGCCCGTCGCTCCCGCGCAGGCAATCCCGGCGCCCGCGCCATCCGCGGCGGTGCAGCCCGCGCCTGTGTCGACGACCCCCGATGCCGTTGCACTTTCCACCGATGGCGGCGGTAAAGCGCCAAAATCGACGGTGACGGCGCTGCGCGAACTGTCGCCCTGGTCGATGTTCATGTCGGCGGACATCATCGTCAAGGCGGTCATGATCGGCCTGGCTTTCGCCTCGCTGGTGACGTGGACCGTCTTCATCGCGAAAATGATCGAACTCTCATTCGTGCAGCGCAAGCTGCGGTCGGCGCTCGCCAAGATCAAGGATTCAAGATCGCTGGCGGAAGCGCAGTTCGCGCTGGGTGCAAAGGGCAGCGTGCTGTCGGCGTTGCTATCGGCGGCGATGGGCGAGGCGCGGTTGTCGGCGGGAATCTCCAGCGACGACGGCATCAAGGAACGGGCGGCATCGAGTTTCGCCGAGATCGTTCGCGCCGAAGGGCGCCGGATCCGGATCGGCATGGGGTTGCTTGCCACCATCGGCGCGACGTCGCCGTTCGTCGGTCTGTTCGGCACGGTCTGGGGCATCATGAACAGCTTTATCGGCATCTCCAAATCGCAGACCACGAACCTCGCCGTGGTCGCGCCGGGCATTGCCGAAGCGCTGCTGGCCACCGCGATCGGTCTGGTCGCGGCGATCCCGGCGGTCATCATCTACAATCATTTCGCACGGGTGACGAAAGGCTACATGGAACTGGTCAGCCGGTCATCGGGCGCCGCGGCGCGATTGCTGTCGCGCGATCTCGACCGCACCCACGGCAGTGCCCGCTCGCGTGCGGCGGCGGAGTAGGCGATGGGCATCTCGATCGCCGACAACGATCACGATGACGACGATTTCGCGGAAACGCACGAGATCAACGTCACGCCCTTTATCGACGTCATCCTGGTTCTTCTGATCATCTTCATGGTGGCGGCGCCGCTGTCGACCGTCGATCTGCCGATCGATCTGCCGTCGTCGACCGCGAACCCGCAGAAGAAGCCGGACAAGCCGACCTATGTCAGCATCAAGCCCGACCTGACGCTCGCGATCGGGGAGACCTCGGTCAAGCGGATTGACCTCGTCAACACGCTCGACGCCGCGGCTGCGGGCAATCCGGAACGGTTGGTGTTTTTGCGCGCCGATCGCCAGGTCCCATATGGCGACCTGATGGATGTGCTCGAAATCCTGCGCAAGGGAAATTACCGGATGAAGCTGGTGACGCTCGAAGGCGTTCCGGACAGTGCTGCACAACCTTCCGCGCCCGAAGGTGCAAAACCTTGAGATATGTCTGACCTGATAATCGAACAAAAGCCGTCCCGGCGGCTCTGGCTTTTCGCAGCGGCAGGCGCGCTCGCACTTCATCTCGGCTGCGCGGCGCTCGCGATCGCGCATATTTCTTCCGATGACGGCGACGATTCCCTGGGCGCCAATGCGATTGAGGTCGGGGTCGAATTGTCGTCGCCGCAAGCGGAGGCCACCGATCTGCCGCCAGGCCCGGATGCCGACGCTTCCGTGGCCTCGCCGGCGCTCGCCGAGCAGAAGGCCGAGGTGAAGCCGACCGATCTGCCTCAGGACACACCGACCGAGACCGAGGATCCGGATCGGGTGGTGACGCAAAATGAATCCAAAAAGCCGATTGAAGACGATCCGAAGGTCGAGAAGGTGCAAACGGCGGCTTCACAGGAGTCGGTAGCGCAGGAAGCAACGGCGCGGCAAACCCTCGAAGGCGCGCGTGAATCCGAGACCACGGCCTCGCCCAATATCGGCATCGGGAAAGACCAGCAGAAGCTCACGGCAGACTGGGGCCGGCGGATCAGCGCCTATTTTGAGCTTCATAAGCGCTATCCGAAGGTCGAAAAGGGCAAGACCGCCAAGGTCCGGGTCAGCCTGGTGCTCAACCGCCTGGGGCAGGTTATGTCGGTCGCCGTTCTCGAATCGTCCGGCGATCCAGTGTTCGACGAAGCGGCGATTTCCATGATCCGCCGATCCGATCCGGTGCCGCGTCCGCCGGTGAAACTGACCGACGACCAGTTCAACTTCAGCATGGATGTGAATTTCAAGGACGGCAAGTGAGCCGCGCGCGGTAGCTAAACGGCGCTACGGCTTGGTTAAACTGTTGCTTAGCATGCAACGAAAATGCCGGCGATGTCAGATGGCTCGCCGGCATTTTCGTGAGACGCCGTCATTTGTTCAGCTTGGGCTCAGCTCTTCTTCAGCAACGTGCATACGCTCTTCTCGAACGGGACAAAGGCTTCGTCGGCCGAAATGGTGGCGATCAGTCTGTGCGTGGTCCCAAGGGGATTTGGGCTGTCGTCCGATCAGCCGGGATCTGAAGCGCTTCCGATTGCGATCGCGTCAGTGCAGGAAATATCGAAACCCGACATACACGACGACGAGGCCAGCGAAGATCAGGGCGACGGGAAGCCGGGGTTTTGCGTTCGGGTCGCTTTTGGTCTTGGGCCGCTGCGGCACCGGGCGCTTGAAGGCGGTCACGTTGTCGGTCACCGGAACGGCCGGCTGGGCCCGCACGTCGGGAGGGGTGCCGTTGCCGCCCATCTCCGCGTAATAGCTCCGGTACATGCTATTAATGGTGGCGTCGGTCGCTTCCGCCTCGGTCATCTGTTGGAGGAGTGCCTGGTAGCTGGCGAGGAAGGTCTGGGCTTCCGCGGGCAGGGCGGAGGCGCCGTTCAGCTTTGCCATCATTTTCCAGGTCGCGAAATCGGCCCGGGCCTTGGTGTCGGCCCGTCGTGCGATCATCATGTCGGCGGCTTTGATTGCCATGGCCTTGGATTGTCTCGGCTGGATGTCGGTTAAGCTTACGTGTTGCCGGTTACCAGGAGAAGTAACCGGAGCACATAGCCGGTCACCGTCCGCAGTATCGCGGAAATAACATCAAGATTTAGACCGAGTTGGCTCCCGGCCATCGGAAGGATAATTAGGATCCCGATCAGGATCAGCATGCCATAGGGTTCCAGCCGGGACAGCGGCACCGCCAGCACGTTCGGCAGCAGTCCGACCGCGACCCGACCACCGTCCAGCGGGGGAATCGGGAGCATGTTGAAAACCGCAAGCACGACATTGATAACAAGCGCATTTTTAAGGTTATCGGCGATCCATTGCGTCGCGTTGGCGGGGGCATAGCCGAGCAGATGAAAGGCCGCCGCCGCGAACAAAGCGAGCGCAATGTTGGTGGCAGGGCCGGCCAGCGCCACCCAGACCATGTCGATCCGCGGATGGCGCAAGGCACGAAAATTCACCGGCACCGGCTTGGCATAACCGAACAGAAACGGCGCATGCGACAACAGCAGGATGGCCGGCAGCAGGAGCGTGCCGAACGGATCGATGTGCTTCAGCGGGTTCAAACTGACGCGGCCGCGGTCCCAGGCGGTGTTGTCGCCGAAATGGTAGGCGACAAAGCCGTGGGCGGCCTCATGGAAGGTGATGGCGAGGACAAGCGGCAATACCCAGACCGACACGGTATAAATTGTACTGTTAAGAGGCAATCGATCATCCCGCCCGGTTCAACTGATGGAGCGGCATGACCCTACCACGTATCGCATTCAAGTCGGAACCGTCTGCGGGTATTGCGGTAACCCGTCGTCGAGCGTCACCCAACGCATTTTCTCGTCGACCCAGATATGTTCGGTCGGGCTAAACGCGTTGCGGTCATCGAAGACCGCGAGCGCCACGCCCGCCGCCGTCCCGTTGCGGCGCCAGGAAAACAACCGGGTGCCGCAGGCCTTGCAAAACACCCGGTCGATCGCTCTCCGATGAGGCGTAGCGGGCGGTTTCGCCTTCGACCGCCAGCGCGTTCTGGTCGAACAGCGCGCGGGCGAAGAACGGCGATCCCATCGCCTTCTGGCAGTTACGGCAGTGGCAAACTCGGACGTTGATCGGCTCGCCGCTCGCCTTGAAACGGACCGCGCCGCACAGGCATCCGCCTTCCCTGATCATGACGCCTCCACCTGCTGCAGGCTTTTCGGACCAACCACGCCTCTTTAATACGTGGCGCGTCCGCCGGAGATATCGAACACCGCGCCGGTGGAGAACGCGCAATCCTCCGAGGCCAGCCACGCCGCCATCGCCGCGAGTTCCTCCACCAGGACAAATCGTCCTTTCGGAATCTTCGACAGCATGAAGTCGATATGCTGCTGCGTCATTTGGTCGAAGATCGCGGTCCTGGCGGCGGCGGGGGTGACCGCGTTGACGGCGATGTCATGCGCGGCGAGTTCCTTGCCGAGCGATTTCGTCAGCGCGATCAGGCCGGCCTTTGAAGCGGAGTAGTGCGCCGCGTTGGGGTTGCCTTCCTTGCCGGCGATGGAGGCGATGTTGACGATGCGGCCGTATTTCTGCTTGACCATCGAGGGCACGATCGCCTTGCAGCAGATGAAGGGACCGTCGAGATTGATGCGCAGCACCTTGCGCCACTCGTCGAGGTCGGTTTCCCAGACCGTCTTGTTGATTCCGGCGATGCCGGCATTGTTGACCAGAATATCGATCTTGCCGAACGCCTTCAGCGTGGCGTCGCGGGTCTTTTCGACCGCGGCAAGATCCGACACGTCGACCTTGAATGCCGTCACCGCCGGGCCGATTTCCTTGGCGGTCTTTTCGGCAAATGGCTGGTCGTGGTCCCAGATCGCGACCTTGGCGCCGGAGGCCACGAAGCGCTCGGTGATCGCGCGCCCAAAACCCTGCGCGCCGCCGGTGACGACCGCACAGCGGCCGTTCAGATCGATCTTGTTCATGGTTGATCCTTTCGTTTGATGGTCCTCATGGTGAGGAGCGCGCTTTTGCGCGCGTCTCGAACCATGAGTGCAACACGTTCCTCATCCTTCGAGACGCGGCGAAGGCGCGCTCCTCAGGATGAGGTTCTTTCTGCTACAGCGTCCAGCCGCCATCGATGATATGCGCGACGCCGGTCGTGAACGAGCTCTCGTCGCTGGCGAGATAGACGGCGAGCGACGCGATTTCGTCGGCGGTGCCGAGCCGTCCCATCGGTTGTCGGGCCACGAACATCTCGCGCCCGTTCGGGCCCGCGGCGGCGGCGCGGTCGAGCATCGACGGCGTCTCGATGGTGCCGGGGCAGATGCAGTTGCAGCGAATCCCCTTGGTGATGAAATCGGTGGCGACCGCGCGGGTCAGGGCGGCGACGGCCGCCTTGGTCGCGCCGTAGACGTAGCGATTGGGCGCGGCCTTGAACACGCCGGCGGCGGAGGAGATGTTCACGATCGAGCCGTGGCCGGCCTGCAGCATGCCCGGCAGGAAGGCCCGGATCGTGCGGTGCATCGATTTGACGTTGAGGTCGAACGAAAAGTCCCAGTCGTCGTCGGAGCATTCCAGCACGGTGCCGTGATGCACGAAGCCGGCTGCGTTAAGCAGGATGTCGATCTTGCCGACGCGTTTGGCCATCGCGGCGACGGCGGCGGTGTCGCGCACGTCAAGCCGCGCGACCTCGGAGACGCCATCTTTCCCGAGCAGCGCGAGCTTCTGTTCGTCGATATCGGTCGCGAAAACCGTGGCGCCCTCGCGCGCAAAGGCGATGGCGCAGGCCCGGCCTATTCCCACCGCGCCCGCGGTCACGAATGCGCGTTTGCCTTTCAGGCGGTCTGCCATGTCGTTTTCTCCATTGGCACATCAAGAATTATTTCGGGCAGTCATACGCGGGCTTGACCCGCGTATCCATCGTCTTCGAAAGCGATGGATTGCCGGGTCAAGCCCGGCAATGACGATGCTCTTGTTAGTGATTGTCCCGCGCCACGCCGACGCGGCCGGCGATGTCGTGATAGCGCGTCGCAAACTCCATGCAGGCGCCGGTGGCCTGCTGGCCGACGGTCGAGCGATAGAGCTCCTGCCACGGCGTCTGGTTGGCGGGGTAGGGGAAGCCGCCCTTGGCCTTGAGCTCGACGCGCCGCCGCTTCAATTCCTCATCCGAGATCAGGATGTTGGCGCTGCCCTTGTTGAGGTCGACGCGAACCATGTCGCCGGTCTTGAGGATCGCCAGCCCGCCATCGGCGGCCGCTTCCGGCGTGGCGTTGAGGATCGAGGGCGAGCCCGACGTGCCGGACTGACGGCCGTCGCCGATGCAGGGCAGTGACAGGATCCCGCGCTTGATGAGGGCCGCGGGCGGCTGCATGTTGACGACCTCGGCGCCGCCGGGATAGCCGATCGGGCCGGTGCCGCGGACGAACAGGATGCAGTGCTCGTCGATATTGAGTGAGGGATCGTCGATCCGGTGGTGATAGTCCTCCGGGCCCTCGAACACGATGGCGCGGCCCTCGAACGCATTCGGGTCCTTGGGATTGACCAGATAGCGGTCGCGGAATTCCTTTGAGATCACGCTGGTCTTCATGATCGCGGAATCAAACAGATTGCCGCGCAGCACCAGGAAGCCCGCGTCCTTCACCAGCGGCTTGTCGTAACTCCAGATCACGTCGTTGTCCGGCTTCGGCGCTTCGCGGCAGTTGTCGCCCATGGTGTGGCCGTTGACGGTCAGGGCGTCCTCATGGATGCGCTTGTGCGCCATCAATTCGCGCACGACCGAAGGCACGCCGCCGGCACGATGATATTCCTCGCCGAGATAGAAGCCTGCCGGCTGCATGTTCACCAGCAGCGGAATTTCGTGGCCGAGTTTCTGCCAGTCGTCGATCGTGAGTTCCACGCCGATATGGCGGGCGAGCGCGTTGATATGGATCGGCGCGTTGGTCGAGCCGCCGATCGCCGAATTGACGACGATGCAGTTCTCGAACGCCTTTCGCGTCAGGATGTCGGACGGCTTCAAATCCTCCCAGACCATGTCGACGATGCGGGTGCCGGTCTCGTAGGCGATCTGGCCGCGCTCGCGATAGGGCGCGGGGATCGCGGCGCAGCCCGGCAGCGACATGCCGAGCGCCTCGGCCAGCGAATTCATGGTGGAGGCGGTGCCCATGGTGTTGCAGTGGCCGACCGACGGCGCCGAGGAGGCCACGATATTCATGAATTCCTCGTAGTCGATCTCGCCCGCGGTCAGTCGCTCGCGGGACTTTCCAGACCACGGTTCCCGAACCGGTGCGCTGGCCTTTGTGCCAGCCGTTCAGCATCGGGCCGCCCGAAAGCACGATCGCGGGCAAATTCACGGTCGCCGCCGCCATCAGGCAGGCGGGCGTCGTCTTGTCGCAGCCGGTGGTCAGCACCACGCCATCAAGCGGATAGCCGAACAGGATTTCGACCAGCCCGAGATAAGCGAGGTTGCGATCCAGCGCCGCGGTCGGGCGCTTGCCGGTTTCCTGGATCGGATGCATCGGAAATTCCATGGCGATGCCGCCGGCGGCGCGGATTCCCTCGCGGACCCGATGCGCCAGTTCAAGGTGATGGCGATTGCACGGCGAGAGGTCGTTGCCGGTCTGCGCGATGCCGATAATCGGCTTGCCGGACTGCAGTTCGTGCCGGGTCAGGCCGTAATTGAGGTAGCGCTCGAGATAGAGCGCGGTCATTCCGGGGTTGTGAGGGTTGTTAAACCATTCGCTGGAGCGGAGTTTGCGTCTGGTGGTCCCGGTAAGCGGCTTGTTCATCGTCTCTCCCGCAGCGCACACGCCTTGTTTTTGTGCGTAATGTTCGTATCGGCGGCCAATGTTTGCACGTCGTCGCCCTGACCGCAACGTTTGCAGCGAGGGGAGCTCAATACGACTTTGATCCAACGACATCGCCAAAAAAGTCTGGTAAGACGCCCATCAAACAAGATAGACGACCGCGGCATTTATCGCGGCGAACGAATGTGTTGGGAGGAATTGTATGTCTTCGGTGCAGATTCGCGACGTCCGGAAATCGTTTGGCGGCTTTGAGGTCCTGCACGGCGTCTCGATTCCGATCGAGGACGGCGCCTTTGTGGTTCTGGTCGGGCCCTCCGGTTGCGGCAAATCGACCCTGCTGCGGATGCTCGCGGGACTTGAGAACATCACCTCCGGGACGATTTCGATCGGCGACCGCGTCGTCAACAACGTCCAGCCCAAAGAGCGCGACATCGCGATGGTGTTCCAGAATTATGCGCTCTATCCGCATATGACGGTCGCCGACAATATGGGATTTTCGCTCAAATTGCGCGGAGCCAAGGCCGATGAAATCACATCGGGCGTCAAGCGCGCCGCGGAAATCCTGGCGCTGACGCCGCTTTTGGATCGCTATCCCCGGCAATTGTCGGGCGGGCAGCGCCAGCGTGTCGCCATGGGCCGCGCCATCGTGCGCGATCCGCAGGTGTTCCTGTTCGACGAGCCCTTGTCCAACCTCGACGCCAAGCTGCGCGTGGCGATGCGTACCGAGATCAAGGAACTGCATCAGCGGCTCAAGACCACCACGGTCTATGTCACCCACGACCAGATCGAAGCCATGACCATGGCCGACAAGATCGTGGTGATGCATGACGGTATCGTCGAGCAGATCGGCTCGCCGCTTGAGCTTTATGACCGGCCGGACAACCAGTTTGTGGCGAGCTTTATCGGCTCGCCCGCGATGAATTTCCTCAAGGGCAAGCTGAAATTGAACGGCAGCGCCAGTTTCGAGGGGCCGAACGGCCTCAAGCTGCCGCTGGCGTCGGTGCCCGCCAATTCCGACGGACGGTCCGTGGTGTACGGCGTGCGGCCCGAGCATTTCACCATCGCCGATGACGGCGCCGAGGCGGAGATCGTGGTCGTGGAACCGACGGGATCGGAAACCCAGGTATTCGCCAAGCTCGGCGGCGAGCAGGTCGTCGCCGTGTTCCGCGAACGCCATCAATTCAGTCCGGGCGACAAGGTTCGGCTCAAGCCGGATCCGTCGCTCATCCATTTGTTCGATGAGGCGACCGGCAAGCGTCTCTAAGTAGCAAAAGGTAATTGGTCGATAAAAGAACCAATAAAACGGAAAACACATAGGGAGAATACGGACGATGATTAAGATTACACCGGATCGGCGGTCGCTACTTAAGGGCGGCGCTACCATGTTGGCCGCCGCGGCCACGATGTCGAGCGAACAGTTGCTGGGCTATGCCAAGGCATGGGCCCAAACCGCGCAGTGGAAGCCGGAAGCGGGCGCCAAGATCAATTTGCTGCGCTGGAAGCGCTTCGTCGAAGCCGAGGACGTCGCCTTCATGAAGATCGTCGACGCCTTCCAGAAGGCGACCGGCGTGACCATCAACGTCTCCAACGAATCCTACGACGATATCCAGCCCAAGGCGTCGGTCGCCGCCAACACCGGGCAGGGCCTCGATATGGTCTGGGGTCTCTACTCCCTGCCGTTCCTGTTCCCGAGCAAATGCACCGACATGACCGACGTCGCCGAGTACCTCGGCAAGAAGGCTGGCGGCTGGGCTCCGTCAGGCGAGGCCTACGGCAAGCTGGACGGCAAGTGGATCGGCGTTCCCGTCGCCGCCACCGGCGGCCTGGTGAACTACCGGATCGCCGCGGCCGAAAAAGCCGGCCACAAGGAATTTCCGAAGGATCTCGGCGGCTTCGCCGATCTGGTGAAGGGCATGAACAAGAACGGCACACCGGCCGGCATGGCGCTTGGCCATGCGTCGGGCGATGCCAACGGCTGGCTGCACTGGGCGCTGTGGGCCCATGGCGGCAACCTGATCGACAAGGACAACAAGGTGGTCGTCAACTCGCCGGAGACGGCGAAGGCGCTGGAATACGTCAAGGGACTCTACGACAACTTCGTGCCGGGCACCGCGTCCTGGAACGACAGCTCCAACAACAAGGCGTTCCTGGCGGGCCAGCTGTTTCTGACCGTCAACGGCATCTCGATCTATGTCACCGCAAAGAAAGAAAATCCGCAGATCGCCGAGGACATGAATCACGCCCATCTGCCGGCGGGCCTGGATGGCAAGACACGAGAGCTGCATCTCGGCTTCCCGATCCTGGTCTATAACTTCACCAAGGTCCCGCAGGCCTGCAAGGCCTTCACCGCGTTCCTGATGGAACCGACGCAGTTCGATCCCTGGGTCGAAGCCGCGCAAGGCTATCTTTCGCCGTTCCTGCTCGGCTACAAGAACAATCCGATCTGGACCGCCGATCCCAAGAACACGCCATATCGCAACGTGGCCGAGACCGCGCAGACCCCGGCGGGTATCGGCAAGATGGGCGAGAATGCCGCGGCTGCGATTGCCGACTTCGTCGTCGTCGACATGTTCGCGAACTACTGCACCGGACGCGAAGATGTGAAGACGGCGATGGCTTCGGCGGAACGTTCCGCCAAGCGCATCTTCCGATAGGCTGGCGCGCCGGCGCGGTCTTCCGCGCCGGCTCGTCTTTATTTGAAAATCGGGACGGCGCCGCCACCCGGCAAGCGAATGGCCAAGAGAAAGGCCAAATGCTCAGCCAAGTGAACAACCGGCGTCGCCTTCTGATCTGGAGTTGCAGCGGAATGAGTACGGTCCAGTCATCGATGCCTGTTCAGGCTCCGCGCGTTGAGACGCCGTCGCTTTGGTTCCGGTTGCGGACCAACCGCCACTGGATGGCGCTGTGGTTCATGCTGCCCGCGGCCGCGTTTCTGATCCTGTTTCTGGCCTATCCCCTGTTCCTCGGGGTCTGGATGAGCTTCACCGACGAACGCATTGGCCGCACCGGCGTTTTCATCGGGCTGGAGAATTACCAGTGGCTGTGGGATGATTCGATCTTCTGGCTCTCGGTGTTCAATACGCTGCTCTACACGATCATCGCGAGCGCCATCAAATTCGCAATCGGCCTCTATCTCGCGCTGCTGTTGAACCGGCATATGCCGTTCAAGGCGGTGATCCGTTCCATCGTGCTGATCCCGTTCATCGTGCCGACCGTGCTGTCGGCGATCGCGTTCTGGTGGATCTACGACTCCCAGTTCTCGATCATTTCATGGTCGCTGATCAGGCTCGGCCTGATCGACCACAACATCAACTTCCTCGGCGATGGCAATCTGGCGCGCGGCAGCGTGATCTTCGCCAACGTCTGGCGCGGCGTTCCCTTTGTCGCGATCACGTTGCTGGCGGGCCTGCAAACGGTGTCGCCCTCGTTGTACGAGGCGGCGACGCTGGACGGCGCCACCAACTGGCAGCGCTTCCGCTTCATCACCTATCCACTGCTGACACCGATCATCGCCGTGGTCATGACCTTCTCGGTGCTGTTCACGTTCACCGATTTCCAGTTGATCTGGGCGTTGACGCGCGGCGGCCCGGTCAATGCCACGCACCTGATGGCCACCTTGAGCTATCAGCGCGGCATCATCAGCGGCCGGCTCGGGGAGGGCGCGGCGATCGCGACCGCCATGATCCCGTTCCTGCTGGCAGCGATCGCGATTTCATGGTTCGGCATGCAGCGCCGGAAATGGCAGCAAGGATCGAACAATGACTGATTCCGCTTTGCAATCGAAAGCTACCGGTCGTCAGCCAAGGCGACGACAGCGAGGGCATGAGCTATCTGGAGTTGCTGCCGCGGCGGCTGGTGACGCTTTATCTGCCGCTGTTCGTGATCCTGGTCGTGCTGTTGTTTCCGTTCTACTGGATGGCGCTGACGTCCATCAAACCGGACGAGCAACTCATCGACATGGAGACGTATAACCCGTTCTGGGTGATCCATCCGACCTTCAAGCATATCAGCAAGCTGTTGTTCGAAACGCAGTATCCGCGATGGCTGTGGAACACGATGTATGTGGCGGTGGGCGCCACGACGCTCTCGATCATCGCCAGCGTGCTGGCGGCCTACGCCATCGTACGCCTGAGGTTCAAGGGCGCGGACACGGTCGGCGTCCTGATCTTTTTTGCCTATCTGGTGCCGCCGTCGATCCTGTTCATCCCGCTCGCATCGGTGATCCAGGCCTACGGCCTGTTCGACTCGCCGCTGTCGCTGATTCTGGTCTATCCGACGCTGCTGATTCCGTTTTCGACCTGGCTCCTGATGGGATACTTCAAGACCATTCCCTATGAGCTGGAGGAATGCGCCCTGATCGACGGCGCGTCGCGCTGGCAGATCCTGGTCAAGATCGTGGTGCCGCTGGCGATTCCCGGCCTGATCTCGGCCTTCATCTTCTCCTTCACGCTGTGCTGGAACGAGTTCATCTACGCGCTCACCTTCCTGCAATCGACGCCGAACAAGACGGTTCCGGTGGCGATCGTGAACGAGTTCGTCGACGGCGATATCTACAAATGGGGTTCGCTGATGGCGGGCGCGCTGGTCGGCTCGCTGCCGCTGGTCATCCTTTACGCGTTCTTTGTCGAGCATTACGTTTCGGCGATGACCGGGGCGGTGAAAGAGTAAGCGCGCACGTGGGCTTCCGGACCTCATCCCGAGGAACTCGCTCCCGGCAGCGCACTTGCGCTGTCCGGTGCGCGCGTCACGAAGGATGGCAGCTTGCACCGCCGATAGCGGTCCTTCGAGACGCATCGCTTTCGCGATGCTGCTCAGGATAAGGTAAGTAATAAGAAAAGGAGCTCTGTCTTGCATATTCTGGTTTTGGGCGCGGCCGGCATGGTCGGCCGCAAATTGACCGAGCGGCTGTTGCGCGACGGGCGGCTCGGCAAGAACGACATCACGCGCATGACGCTGCAGGACGTGGTGGCGCCGGCGCAACCGAAGGCCGGATTTCCGGTCGATACCGTGACCTGCGATTTCGCGGTACCGGGCGTGGCCGACAAGCTGGTCGCGGACCGTCCCGACGTCATCTTTCATCTCGCGGCGATCGTCTCCGGCGAGGCCGAGCTCGATTTCGACAAGGGCTACCGGATCAACCTCGACGGCACGCGGATGCTGCTCGATGCCATCAGGATCATCGGCGGCGGCTACAAGCCGCGCGTCGTGTTCACATCCTCGATCGCGGTATTCGGGGCGCCGTTTCCCGACGCCATCGGCGATGAGTTCTTTCACACGCCGCTGCTCAGCTACGGAACCCAGAAGGCGATCGGCGAACTGCTGCTGGCGGACTATTCGCGCCGCGGCTTCATGGACGGGATCGGCATCCGGCTGCCGACCATCTGCATTCGTCCCGGTTTGCCCAACAAGGCGGCTTCCGGATTCTTCTCCAACATCCTGCGCGAGCCGCTCGCCGGCAAGGAAGCGATCCTGCCGGTATCGGAGGAGGTTCGGCACTGGCATGCATCGCCGCGCTCGGCGGTCGGGTTCCTGATCCACGCCGCGACCATGGATACCGCCACGGCCGGCGCGCGCCGCAACCTCACCATGCCCGGCCTTTCGGCGACCGTCGGCGAAGAGATCGCAGCGCTGAAGCGGGTGGCGGGAGACAAGGTCGCGGCGCGGATCAAGCGCGAGCCCGACGCGTTCATCATGGGTATCGTCGACGGCTGGCCGCGCAATTTCGACGCCAAACGGGCGGTCAAGCTCGGTTTCACCACCGCTGAAAAGACCTTCGACGACATCATCAAAATCCATATTGAGGACGAACTTGGTGGTAAGTTCGTCGCCTGATCCGCGCGCTTGAATTCACGGGAGAACGATCATGACTGCCAGCATCGTCGGATGGGCGCACACGCCGTTCGGTAAATTCGATACCGAGACCGTCGAAAGCCTCGTGGTCCGTGTCGCCAATGAGGCGCTTGCCGATGCCGGCATTTCGGCTGGTGATGTCGATGAGATCGTGCTCGGACATTTCAACGCCGGGTTCTCGCCGCAGGATTTCACCGCCTCGCTGGTCCTGCAGGCCGATCCGAAATTCCGCTTCAAGCCGGCGACGCGGGTCGAGAACGCCTGCGCCACCGGATCGGCGGCGGTGCATCAGGGCATCAGGGCGATCGCGGCGGGCGCGGCCAAGGTGGTGCTGGTGGTCGGCGTCGAGCAGATGACCCGGACGCCCGGTCCTGAAATCGGCAAGAACCTGCTGAAGGCGTCTTACCTGCCGGAGGACGGCGACACCCCCGGCGGTTTCGCCGGCGTGTTCGGCAAGATCGCGCAGGCCTATTTCCAGAAGTACGGCGACCAGTCCGATGCGCTGGCGATGATCGCGGCCAAGAACCACAAGAACGGCGTCGCCAATCCCTACGCGCAGATGCGCAAGGATTTCGGCTACGAGTTCTGCCGCTCCGAGAGCGAGAAGAATCCCTATGTCGCGGGCCCCTTGAAGCGCACCGATTGCTCGCTGGTGTCCGACGGCGCCGCGGCGCTGGTGTTGACGGACGCCGAGACCGCCAAAACCATGGGCAAGGCCGTCAACATCCGCGCGACCGCGCACGCCCAGGATTTCCTGCCGATGTCGAAGCGCGACATCCTGCAGTTCGAGGGCTGCACCATGGCCTGGCAGCAGGCGCTGCAGAAGGCCGGCGTGGAGCTTTCCGATCTTTCCTTCGTCGAAACCCACGACTGTTTCACGGTGGCCGAGCTGATCGAATACGAGGCGATGGGCCTGACGCCGCGCGGGCAGGGCGCGCGCGCCATCAAGGAAGGCTGGACCCAGAAGGACGGCAAGCTGCCGATCAATCCGTCCGGCGGATTGAAGGCCAAGGGTCATCCGATCGGCGCCACCGGCGTCTCGATGCATGTGCTGAGCGCGATGCAACTGATGGGTCAGGCGCCGGAAGGCATGCAGATCAAAAATGCAAAACTCGCCGGCATCTTCAACATGGGCGGCGCGGCAGTCGCCAATTACGTCTCGGTGCTGGAGCCCGCGAAGTAGGCGAGACGAGAAGTCCTGTCGCCCCGGCCGGCGCGCAAGGCGCCGGGGCCCATAACCCCTCACGCTCATTATTGCGAAGGGCTTTAGCTCCCCGTTGAACTGCGATTCCTCGCCGTATGGGTCCCGGCGCCTTACGCGCAATTGCGCGCCATCAAGCGCCGGTGATCCAGGGTCACGTCGGCTTCCGTCCGCGTCGACGTCATGCGGATATCCTGGCAGCCGTGAGCCTCGTGCGAAGCTCCGGTCAGAGCACTACATCGACCGCGTCGGTGTGACGACGTGCGGTGCCACGCGATACGGTTTCGACGCCGAAGTCCGAAAATGGCGGCCACGGCAACCCGCGCCCGCTGTGTGCGATGAAATCTCAGGCCTTGTGGTGGACGGTTTGCAGGCCATAGACCGGCGTCGGGATGCCCTCATAGCGCGCCTTCAACTGTAGAGATAGGAATTGCGAGTAATGGCGCGACTGGTGCAGATTACCGCCGTGGAACCATAGGCTCTCCTGCTGCGTCGGCTTCCACATGTTGCGCTGTTCGCCTTCCCATGGGCCGGGGTCCTTGGTCGTATTCGAGCCGAGCCCCCAGACCTTGCCGACCTTATCGGCCATTTCGCGGCTCATGAGATCGGCGACAAAGCCGTTCATCGAGCTGTAGCCGGTGGCGTAGATGATCACATCGGCCGGCAGCTCCTTGCCGTTGTCGATCGCGACGCCGTCAGGCGTGATTTTCTCGACCTGGCCTGCGGCCAGCTTGACCTTGCCGTCGATGATGAGCTGCGAGGCGCCGACGTCGATGTAGTAGCCCGAGCCGCGGCGCAGGTACTTCATGAACAGCCCGGAATCGTCGTCGCCGAAATCGAGCCGGAAACCGGCTTTCGTTAGCCCCGCATAGAAATCGGCGTCGTCCTTGCGGATCTTGTCGTAGACCGGCTTCTGGAACTGATTCAGGATCTTGTAGGGCAGCGAGGCGAAGATCAGATCGGCCTTGGCCGTCGTCATGCCGCCGCGAACGGCGCGCTCGGAATAGAGGTCGCCCAGGGATTCCATCAGCGAATCTGACCGCACGATGTGAGTGGTCGAGCGTTGCACCATGGTCACGTCGACGCCAGCCTCGTACAGCGCGGCGCAGATGTCATGCGCGGAATTGTTCGAGCCGATCACGACCACCTTCTTGCCTTTGTAGCGGTCGGGACCGGGATGGCGCGAGGAATGGTGCTGCTCACCCTTGAAGGAGTCCATGCCCTTGAATTGCGGCATGTTCGGCTTGGCCGACATGCCGGTTGCAAACACCAGCTGCTTCGGCTTGAGCGTGATCTCTTTGCCGTCGCGCTCGACGACGACGGTCCATTCCTTGTTGGCGTCGTTCCAATCGGCGTGTTTGGCCGTGGTGCCGGTCCAGTAGTTCAGCTCCATGACCTTGGTGTACATCTCCAGCCAGTCGCCGATCTTGTCCTTGGGCGAGAACACTGGCCAGTTCTTAGGGAAGTCGATGTAGGGCAAATGATCGTACCAGACCGGGTCGTGCAGGCAGAGCGACTTGTAGCGGTTGCGCCAGGAATCGCCGGCGCGGGCGTTCTTCTCGACGATGATGGTGGGCACGCCCAGCTGTCGCAGCCGCGCGCCAAGCCCGATGCTACCTTGACCACCGCCGATGATGAGCACGTAGGGCTGGGTCTTAAAGCCGAGCTGCTCGGTTTCCTCGTCGCGCAATTCCTTCCAGGTCTTGGCGCCGGGATTGACGCCGTGCCGGGCGCCGAGCGGCCGGGTGAAGCCGGCCTTTTCTTCATGACCTTTCAGTTCGGCCATCGTTGTCAAAAGCGTCCAGATCTGGCCGTTCTGGAGGCGGATCAGACCGTAGCAGCGCGCGGCCTCGGTCTCGAGCGAGATCCAGCATTCGGTTACGCCGCCGGCTTCGGTCGCGCTCTCTCCCTCGGCGATTTTCCAGTTGCACGGCCTTGCGCGCGCAAGGCAAGAGCTGAGCATGTCGCGGACCTGATCGCGACCCTCCATGGTCTTGATGTTCCAGGTGAAGGCAACGAGGTCGCGCCAGTAGCATTCCGGTGCGAACATCGCCACGGCGGCGTCAAGATCGCCTGCCACAAGCGCGGTTTCGAACTTGCCAAGAAAGACTTGGACGCGCTCGTTAAGTGTGGTGTCGAGCATCGCTTCCTCCCAAGGTTCGTTTTTAGTTTTTCAGCAAGTAGCGCACCTTATCCTAACTTTCGAACGAATCCAGACTTGGGCGGTTCGATTTTCCCGTCGGCTTCAGCGCTTCTTAAAGCTCCAACTCATTTGTTCCCGATTGAGGCCTGTTCGATACCGATCTCGTGGAAGTCGATTACGAACGCGAATTAACACGCGACACATAGGCAAATTTTCGATCGGGAGCACTGTTGTCAGCACAGGAATGTATGATTACGCTTTACTCCTGGTAGGCCCAAACGGTCTTTCGATCGGTGGCACGCACATGTCCAAGTTCCTTCGCATCGGAGTCCATCAGTCGAACGTTTCCGGATACACGTCAAAGGCATGGTGCGTTCGACGGGTTGGCTCGACGGTTTTTTTGAAGTGGGGCGCCGTCGAGGTCCATGGCGTCGGAGATGGGCGGAAGGTTCACTGGACGCTTCCGCCGAGGGCGAAAACAATTCGTTGCGGCACGGTGCAGCGTGCCAAAGACTACGCAAAAGCCGCAATCGCGCGGCGACGCAACCATCGCTATGAACCGCTCGTTGGAAATATTGCGACCCGGCGCAGACGTGCCGAACGTGGCGCCGAACTCGAACAGGCGCTCGCCACGATCCTGTTTGTCGACATCGTCCAATCCACCGAAAAAGCCGCGCGGCTTGGTGATTCGCGTTGGACCCAGGTGATGAATCACTATTACGCCGCCGTCCGCAGAGAGCTGAAGACTTCGCGCGGAAGAGAAGTCGTGACGACGGGGGACGGACTGCTGGCGACGTTCGGGGCGCCGGCTGCCGGGGTCCGTTGCGCGACGGCAATGCGTGAGGCAGTGCGCACGCTGGGATTAGAGATCAGGGTGGGGTTACACGCGGGAGAATACAGAATGATCGGGGCCGAAGCGGTCGGTCTCGCACTTCACATCGGCGCGCGCGTCGCCGCGAAGGCGCGAGCCGGCGAAGTCCTGGTCTCGAGTGCGGTCAAGGATCTGATGTCGCAGTCTGAAATCTGCTTCAAGGATCGCGGCGTTCACCAACTCAAAGGCGTGCCGAAGCGATGGCGCCTGTACCGGGTCGAACATTAGGGTGTCCTGTAAAAGTGGACACCGGTTTTGCAGTCCGTGTGGAATGCGCGTGCCGAGCGTCTGCATAGCGATACGGCTGCGTTGCGAATCGCGGCAAGGTCGCCCGACGGGCCAGATTTGGTGTGGTCGGGTCTGTCGAGCCCATAGCGAAAAATAATTTCGTTCCGTTCCGACCCAAATCACCTCCATATCCGCTCCCGTCTCGTCCCTCAGCAGGGGCGTATCGCGATCGTCACGGACGCGGGACGGGATGCGGTGGACGCGGCAGCGTCAGGCGTGCGAGTGAAGCGCAGGGCGGATTGCTCTCCGTGAGCGAACTCCGGCACGCAGGACGACGGCGCTGATCGCGGACGGTGAAGTCGTGTGGTCCTGACGCCTCGATGCTGGCGTCAAGTCTTGCGGAGGTTCGTTCGGCTCAACCGGTCGGACAAAACCTGAAATCCGCGAGGCGACGGTGGCAAGAAAGCCGATCGCCGGGGAGATCACGAAGTAAGCCGTAAAACCATTGCGTGCGGGAATGCCGGGCGATTCCGGTGAACTCGCTGTGAATACTCGTGCGCATTTACCACTATCATGCGCGCACGAGGCTGCGGGTGCACTGGGCACCCGGCATTCCCCGCGCCCTCTCTTTAGGGTCGCCCGCGCCCTCTGGGCGGAATCTCGCAACAACTCGGGCGCATCGCGCGGCGAGATGGGAGAGGCGTGTTTGATGGTCCGAACCCAGAACGTCGTCCCGGCCTTGCGCCGGGATCCAGAACCCTGGCGTGTCGTTTGCAGAAGGCATTGCTACAGTGCCGAAACGGTCGTCCTCGCCGTATGGGTCCCGGCGCAAGGCCGGGACGACGTGAGGGCGCGTTCGCGGTCCTCGTCGAACTGCTGGTGAACACGTTTCGTTTTGCCGATCCAGCATGGCTTCATTCACGCATACGCCCATACGCCGGGAACCCTTGATCTTCGCAACGCCCTGCCGTTACGTGACCCGCGAATGGTGGCGCCGAATGCGCTGCAAGTGAGAGCCGGGAGCGAACGGAACCATGGGACCATTAGAGGGCATCAAGGTCGTCGATATGACGTCCGTGTTGATGGGGCCCTACGCCACCCAGATGCTCGGCGACTACGGCGCCGATGTCATCAAGGTCGAGACGCTTGATGGCGATGTGACGCGGAAGATCGGCCCGACGCGCCATCCCGGCATGGGGCCGGTGTTCCTCAACACCAATCGCAGCAAGCGCAGCATCTGCCTCGACCTGAAGAAACCGGCCGGACGCGATGCCGTGCTGCGGCTGATCGGATCGGCCGATGTGCTGATTTACAACGTGCGGCCGCAGGCGATGGCGCGGCTGCAACTCGGCTACGACGTGGTCTCGAAACTCAACCCGCGCCTGATCTATGCCGGCGTGTTCGGTTTCGGCCAGGATGGGCCGTATGCCGCCAAGCCCGCCTATGACGATCTGATCCAGGGCGGCTCGGGGCTCGCGCATCTGATGGCGATCGGCGGCGACGGCACGCCGCGCTACGTTCCCAATGCGCTGGTGGACCGCATCGTCGGCACCCATGCGGTCGGCGCGATTCTGGCGAGCCTGGTTCACCGCGAGCGCAGCGGGCGCGGTCAGCGCGTCGATATCCCGATGCTGGAGACCATGAGCGGCTTCGTCATGGGCGATCACATGGGCGGTCTCACCTACGAGCCGCCGCTCGACAAGGGCGGTTACGCGCGGCATCTGTCGCCGGACCGCCGGCCCTACAAAACCGCCGACGGCTATATCTGCGTGATCGTCTATAACGACAAGCAGTGGGAGAGCTTCTTCGAGGCGACGGGGCGCGACGATCTCCGCACCGACCCGAAATTCGCGACCTTCGCCGCGCGCGCGGTGAATATCGACGTGGTCTATGCGGAACTCGCGCGCATGATGAAGGAGCGCACCACGGCGGAATGGACCGAGTTGCTCAACAAGGCCGATGTTCCGACCTTGCCGATGCATGATCTCGAAAGCATCCTGACCGATCCGCATCTCGTGGCGACGAATTTCTTTCCGGTGGTCGATCATCCCAGCGAAGGCGCGATCCGCAGCATGCGGGTGTCTGCGACCTGGTCCGACACGCCGGCAACGCCCGAGCGGTTGGCGCCGCGCCTGAGCGAGCACAGCGAGGAAATTTTGCGGGAAGCAGGCTTTACCGCCGATGAGATCGCGGCCTTGATCCGCGACGGTGTCACCAAGCCGGCAACCGGCATACAGGACTAGGACAAATGGATTTCGCACTGTCGGCCAACCAGGAGTCGATCCGCGACGCGGTCGGAAAAATCTGTGCGCGTTTCGATGACGCCTATTGGTTGAAAAAGGACAAGGAGGGCGGTTTCCCGGCCGACTTCCACAAGGCGCTGGCGGACACCGGCTGGCTCGGCATCTGCATCCCGGAAGCCTATGGCGGTTCCGGCCTCGGCATTACCGATGCCGCGATCATGATGCGGACGATTTCGGAATCCGGCGCGGGCATGTCGGGCGCATCAGCGGTCCACATGAATGTGTTCGGGCTCAATCCCGTCGTGGTGTTCGGCAATGACGAGCAGTGCAAGCGGATGCTGCCGCCGATCGTCGCCGGGACGGCGCGCGCCTGCTTTGCCGTCACCGAGCCGAACACCGGCCTCAACACCACGCAGCTCAAGACCCGCGCGGTACGGTCCGGCGACAAGTACGTCGTCAACGGCCAGAAGGTCTGGATCTCGACCGCGCAGGTCGCCGAGAAGATCCTGCTGCTGGCGCGCACCACGCCGCTGGAAGAGGTGAAGAACCCGACCCACGGCCTCAGCCTGTTCTATACCGATTTCGATCGCAGCCGGATCGCGGTTCATGAAATCGAGAAGATGGGCCGCAAGGCCGTCGACTCCAACGAACTGTTCATCGAGAACTTTGAAATTCCGATCGAGGATCGGCTCGGCGAGGAAGGCCGCGGCTTCGAATACATCCTGCATGGCATGAACCCCGAGCGTATTCTGATCGCGGCCGAAGCGGTCGGGCTCGGCAAGCTCGCGCTGTCGCGCGCGTCGGACTATGCCAAGAGCCGCAACGTGTTCAATCGCCCGATCGGCAAGAACCAGGCGATCCAGCATCCGCTCGCCAAGAACTGGATGGAATTGGAGGCGGCCTGGCTGATGACGTTGTCGGCCGGCTGGCAATATGATCAGGGCCTGCCATGCGGTCCGGCGGCCAACGCTGCGAAATACCTGGCCGGCGAGGCGGGCTTTCACGCCTGCGAACAGGCCGTGATGACCCATGGCGGCTTCGGCTACGCCAAGGAGTTTCACGTCGAGCGTTACCTGCGCGAGTCCCTGATCCCGCGCATCGCCCCGATCAGCCCGCAACTCATCCTCAGCTTCATCGCCGAGAAGGTGCTGGGCCTGCCGAAGTCGTATTGATGAAGTCGTATTGATCATGCGTGTACGGATCACCACGGGAGCACGGCTTCTCTTCTCCCGCCCCCCTTGCGGGGGAGGGTCGGGAGAGGGGGTAGGCTGCAAGGACGGTGCGCGTGGTACCCCCACCCCGGACCCCTCCCGCGCAAGGGGGAGGGGAGTCAGCCATGAGCTTCATCACCGGCGTCGGGCTGACGTCCTACGGCAAGCACGAAGGCTCATCCTCGCTCGATCTCATGAGCCAGGCCGCCGAGCTCGCGATTGCCGACGCCGGACTGAAGCGCGCCGAGATCGACGGCATTCTCTGCGGCTACAGCACGGTGTCGCCGCATATCATGCTGGCGACCGTGTTTGCCGAGCATTTCGGAATTCGTCCGTCTTACGCCCACGCCGTACAGGTCGGCGGCGCCACCGGGCTGGCGATGACCATGCTGGCGCATCATCTGGTCGAGGCCGGCGTCGCCAGGCACGTGCTGGTGGTCGGCGGCGAAAACAGATTGACCGGTCAAAGCCGCGACGCCTCGATCCTGGCGCTGGCGCAGGTCGGACATCCCGATTACGAGGTGCCGCTGGGACCGACCATTCCGGCCTATTATGGGCTGGTCGCCTCGCGCTACATGCACGAATACGGCGTGACGCAGGAAGACCTCGCCGAATTCGCGGTGCTGATGCGCCGGCACGCGCTGGCGCATCCCGGCGCGCAGTTTCACGACGCCATCACCGTCGCCGACGTCATGAATTCGAAGCCGGTGGCGTTGCCGCTGAAGCTGCTGGATTGCTGCCCGGTCTCGGACGGCGGGGCGGCGTTTGTCGTCAGCCGCGAGCGCACCGGCGCGACCGGCGTGCGCGTGCGCGGCTGCGCGCAGGCGCATACCCATCAGCACGTCACGGCGGCGCCGGCTTTAAGCGAACTCGGCGCCGAGATCGCGATCGCGCGGGCGAAGGCCGCCTCGGGCCTTGCGATATCCGACGTGCGCTATGCGGCGGTCTATGACAGCTTCACGATCACGCTGGCGATGCTGCTGGAGGACCTCGGTCTCGCCGGGCGCGGCGAGGCGGCGGCGCGGGTGCGATCAGGGCTATTTCAACGGCGATGGCGAAATGCCGCTCAACACCCATGGGGGACTGTTGAGTTACGGCCATTGCGGCGTCGGCGGCGCGATGGCGCATCTGGTCGAAACCCATTTGCAGATGACGGGACGCGCCGGCCAGCGCCAGGTGCGTGACGCCTCGATCGCGCTATTGCACGGCGACGGCGGTGTATTGTCCTCGCATGTCAGCATGTTCCTGGAGCGGGTGCGATGAGCGGCGATCTTGCGGACTGGACCACGGGCACGGAGGCCATTGTCTATCAGTCCTGCGCAACCTGCGGCGGGCTGCAATATTTCCGCCGCAGCTTCTGCGCCGCCTGCGGCGCGCCGGATCCGGTGGCGAAGCGCGCCAGCGGCAACGGCACGGTTTACGCCACGTCGCTGGTGTGCCGTGCCGCGACGCCGGAGACGCGGGCCCACGTTCCCTACAACATCATTCTCGTCGATACCGCCGAAGGGCTTCCGCATGATGGCCCACGGCGACAATGATCTCGCCATCGGCGACGAGGTCACCGCGCGGTTCGTGCGGTTCGCCGGTCGTCTCGTTCCCTATTTCGCAAGGACAACCTCATGAGCCGTCTGCAGGCCGCCCTCGATCCGCGCTCCGTCGCCATCATCGGCGCATCGGAAAATCCCAACAAGGTCGGCGGCCGTCCGGTGCATTACCTCGACAAGTTCGGCTTCAAGGGCAAGATTTTCCCGATCAATCCGTCACGGACGGAAGTCCAGGGCTACACATGCTACAAGAGCCTCGCCGATCTGCCGGAAGCGCCTGAGATGGTGATCGTCGCGGTCGCCGGCGACAACGCCATCGGCGCGGTCGAGGATTGCGCCGCGCATGGCGTCAAGGTCGCCGTGGTGATGGCGTCGGGCTTCGGCGAAGTCGATGCCGTCGCCGGCAAGGCCAAGGAGCGGCGGATGGTGGAAGCCGCCCACAAGGCCGGCATGCGCATCGTCGGGCCGAACTCGCAAGGACTGGCCAATTTCGGCACCGGCGCGATCGCGAGTTTCTCCACCATGTTCATGGATATGGATCGCGCGGAGGGCCATGTCGCGATGCTGAGCCAGAGCGGCGCGCTGTCGACCGTGCCGGTCGGCTTCCTGCGCCAGCGCGGCATCGGCGTCCGCCATACCCACGCCACCGGCAACGATGCCGACATCACCGTCGGCGAACTCGCCGTCGCGGTCGCCGAGGATCCCGAGGTCAAGCTGTTGCTGCTCTATCTCGAGAGCATCCCCGAGAAGAAATATCTGGAAGAACTCGCCGCCGTCGCGCTTGAGCGCGATCTGCCGATCATCGCGTTGAAGTCCGGCCGCTCCGAAGCCGGCCGCCAGGCGGCGCAATCGCACACCGGCGCGCTCGCCAACGAGGACCGCGTGGTCGATGCGTTCTTCGAGCATCACGGCATCTGGCGCGCGCCGGATATGCGCGGCCTGGTCGAGGCCACCGAGCTTTATCTCAAGGGGTGGAAGCCGAAGGGCAGGCGGCTCGTCGCCATCAGCAATTCCGGCGCGGTCTGCGTGATGACCGCGGACGCGGCGACCGCCGTCGGCATGCCGATGGCGAAGCTGCGCGCCGGAGACCGACAAGAAACTCAAGGGTATCCTGCCGAGCTTTGCGACGACGACCAATCCGATCGATCTCACCGCGGCGCTATTGTCCAATGGACGGCTGTTCGGCGATATCCTCCCGGTCATCGCGGAGGACCCCGCCGCCGATGCTTTCCTGATCGGCGTGCCCGTCGCCGGTCCCGGCTATGACGTCGAGGCGTTCGCGCGCGACGCGGCGGCGTTCGCGCGGCAGACCGGAAAGCCGCTGGTGATCGCGGCGACCCAGCGCAGCGTCGCCGATCAATTTGCCTCGGAAGGCTCGTCGGTATTTCCGACCGAGACCGAGGCCGTGACCGCGCTGCATCAGTTCCTGGCGCACCGTGAACTGATGGCGCGTACGCTGGCGCGCAAGGCGGACCGCGCCAAGGCCGCGCCGCCGGTGATCGCATCGGAGCAGACGTCGATGCTCAACGAGGCCGACAGCCTCGCGCTGCTGGCCGCGCGCGGCATTCCCGTGGTGGCGCATCGGTTGTGCCGGTCGCGTGCCGAGGCGATGGCGGCGTTCGAGGCGATCGGCGGGCCGGTCGTGGTCAAGGGATGCTCGGCCGATATCGCGCACAAGTCCGAACTCGGGCTGGTGAAGCTCGGCGTCAGCACCGCGCGAGGAGGCCGGCGAGGTCTGGACCCAGATGGAGGGTATCATCCGCAAGCACGGCGCGCGGTTCGATGGCGTCATCGTCGCGGCGATGGCCGGCGGCCGCCGCGAAATCATGATCGGCGCGCATCGCGACCCCGTATTCGGTCCGGTGGTGGCGGTCGGCGATGGCGGCAAGTATGTCGAGATTTTCCGCGACACCACGCTGTTGCTGCCGCCGTTCTCGAAAGACGATGCCAAGCAGGCGCTCGGCAAGTTGCGGATCGCGCCGCTGTTCGCCGGCGTGCGCGGCGAGCCGCCGATGGATGTCGATGCGCTGTGCGACGCTGTGGTCAGGATCGGCGAATTGATGCTCGATCCCGCGGCCAGGGTGATGAGCCTCGACCTCAATCCGGTGCTGCTCGATAGCGTCGGCAAGGGCTGCGTCGTGGTGGACGCCGTGGTGTTTCAGAGCATGATCGCGGGAAAGAGGCCGGTTCATCACCGCCAATAGAAGATGAGGCTGGCGATGACGAGCATTGCCGTCACCGCCAGCATCTGCGCAAGCGCCTGCGAGGCCGCCCTCTTGGTGGCTTCCTTCATGCCTATCTCCCTAGACTTCGGGCGTGACTCATCGCTGCGCGAGGAACGCGAACGACGGCCGGTTATTTTACTCGGAACACCCCACGACGAGTATTCGCTTTGATGAGTCCCCACTCTGCGAATATCGACAGTCCTAAAGTCGAACAGCATTGCGGCGGCATTTTGGCTCAGCGTGTAGTCGGATTTACGAACGATGCTGATTGAGCTCATTCGCCAACCAAGACCGCAAACGCCGCCAAGCGCGGAGCGGATTTACAAGACGGCGCAAGCTGTTGCTCGGGCACCAGCCAGCCGGATACGTTCTCGATCGAAGCTGCCTTCGACAAGGCAGCCAGCAACAAACCGGAAACCTCAAGGAATAAGAAATTATGGCCCGCATCGACTATAGCGATCCCGCCAATGCCAACGACCGCACCCGCGAAATCCTCGGCAAGAACCGCAACGCCAATATTTTCAGGATGATGGCGCATTCGCCGAGCTACTTTGAGCAATATTGCCGGCTCGGCGGCGCGATCCGTCACAAAGGCGAACTGGATCCGGTGGTCCGCGAACTCGCGATCACCCGCACCGGCATCCTGTGCGAGGCGCCCTATGAAGTGGTCGCGCACAAGCGCATCGGCAAAAATGTCGGCGTCACCGACGAGCAGAACGCCGCGCTGGAAGACTGGAAGTCGGCCGACCTGCTTTAACGAGGTGCAGCGCGCGGCGCTCGCCTTCACCGACGAGATCGTCAGGCTGCGCCGCCCGACCGACGCGACGTTCAAGGCCATCGCGGCCAAGCTGACGCCGGCGGCGCTGGTCGAACTGCAGCTTGCGGTCGGCTTCTACATCATGACGTCGAAATTTCTGGAAACCTTCGGCATCGACCTGCAGCCGGTGACGGAAGTGGTCTAGGCGGCAGACACGCTGCCGGCCGGGTAGCTTAATTCGCCGTCAGCAAATTCACCTTGGTGTTGGCGACGATCAGGCGGTCGGCGAGCAATTGCGCGAGATTGCGCATGATGCGTTCGCCGGTGCGCGGATGCTGCTCGCGAAAGCGCTGGAAATCGCGCAGCGGCACTTCGAGCGCGGTGACGGATTTGTCGGCCAGCACGTCGGCGGAGCGATGTGTTTCCAAAAGCGCCATTTCGCCGAACGCCATGCCCGCGGTGATGGTCGCGAGCCTGATGCCATCGGGCAGTTTGACATGGACGACGCCGCTTTTGAGAAAGAACAGCGAGGTCGCGGGCTCCGTGGCGCGCGATGATCCTTTCGCCCGGTTGATAGGTTCGGATCGTGCCCAGCGCGGCGAGGTCGGCGAGTTCCTCCGCGGTCAGTCCGGCGAGCAGCGGCTGTTCGGACAGCTCGGTCACTTCGTGCAGCTCGATGGAGCCGCCATGGCGGTAAACGATCTGATCCTCGGCCCATTCGATGGCGTCGTCGAGCAGATGGATAATTGCGCAGATTGGAGATGCCCTCGGTCCATTCGCCGATCGGTTGCCATTCCGGCGAAGGACGCTTGATGCCCGAGACGATCACCGTGACATTGAACGCGGCCAGTTCGCGAAAACCCTCGGCGAGCAGACGGGCGCCGGCGCGTGTCATCGCCGCGACGCGGCGCAGGTCGAAAATGATGAATTGCGGACGCGCCTTGCCCGCAAGCTGGCGCGAAACATAGTCGACGTTGGAAAACGTCAGCGTGCCCGACCAGTTCGATGATGCGGACATCGTGGTGATGCGCGGCGAGGATTTTCTGCTCATGCGGCCGCCGGCTGCGCCGCGATGAGCTTTTGCCGATGTTGTAGTCGGCGATGATGCTGTTGCGTGCATCGTCGCTGCGGTTGAGCATGTGCAGATCGTAGTGCGACGACAGCGCCTCGCAGACCTTGATGCCGCGCACGCTGTTGCCGTGGCTGTCGAGCCGCGGCGAGTAGCTGCCGAGCCCGAGCCGCGCCGGCAGTGCCGCCAGGATGCCGCCGCCGACGCCGCTTTTGGCGGGAATGCCGACGCGATAGATCCATTCGCCGGCATAGTCGTACATGCCGGAACTGGTCATCACCGACAGCGTTCGCGAGATGGCGTAGGGGGTCATGACCTGCTCGCCGGTCACGGGATTGATGCCGCGATTGGCCAGCGTCGCGGCCATGACCGCGATGTCGCGCGCCGTCACCAGGATCGAGCATTGCCGGAAATAGACCTCCAGCACCGCGCTGACGTCGTCCTTGATGACGTTGGAGTTGCGCAGGAGATAGCCGATCGCGCGATTGCGGTCGCCGGTGGCGCTTTCGGAGGCATAGACCGCTTCGTCGATATCGAGCTCGCGCCCGGCAAACCGGCCGAGCGCCTGACGGATATAGTCGAACGCGCCGTCGCCCTTGGCCTCGTGGATCAGGCCGGAACAGGCGATCGCGCCGGCGTTGACCATCGGATTGAAGGGATGGTTCTCGGCATTGAGACGGATCGAATTGAAGGGATCGCCCGACGGCTCGACGCCGATCGCGCTTTCGACCCGTTCGGCGCCGAGCGTATCCAGCGCCAGCGCGAACACGAACGGTTTCGACATCGACTGGATGGTGAAGGGGATTCGGCTATCGCCGACCTCGTAGACGTGGCCGTCGAGGGTGGCGAGGCTGATGCCGAAATGATCGGGGTCGGCCTTGCCGAGTTCCGGGATGTAGTCGGCGACCGCGCCGCCGGTCTCGGCGGAAAATTCGGCGTGGCACCGGGTCAAGGAACCGCAGCAAGGGCGGTTTGGCGGCGGCCCAGCCATCGGCATTGCGGGCGGGCGTGGATTTAAGGGTACTCATGACTTGTCCTGGCGTGCGGCGGTTCGCGCAGGCGGATTCTACGTCGCATTGGCGGCAGCGGAAACCTGTCCGATGATCGTTTATGAGGCAGGCTCGCGCGGGGCCGCGTTCAGGTCTCGAGGATGGCGAGGACCTGTCCTTCGGCGACCACGTCGTCGAGCTTGACGAGAATCGATTTGAGCTTGCCGGCCGCGGGCGAGGCGACCGGGATTTCCATCTTCATGGCTTCGACGAAGGCAATGTCGTCGCCGTCGCCGACGCGGCTGCCGGCTTCGACCGGAAGCGCGCAGACGCGTCCCGCCACCTCGGTCACGATCTTGATGTCCGGCATTGCATTCTCCGAAGACAGCCGCCGCGCGCGATCGTGATCCGCGCAACGTGAAGGGCGGGCGCCCTCGGCTCGCTGTTGTGGCGTCAGATTGCCTGAGGTAGCTTGTTCTGCAAGTGGAATTTTATTCCGTAGAACGGAATGAGGTGTGGGATGGGACGGCGCTCGGAGCGGCTCAGTAAACAGGGAATGCTCGCCAGCGATCTGGCGGGTGAGGGCGATGTCATCCAGGTGGTGTCGCGCGCGTTCGACGTCTTGCGCTGCTTCGAGGGCCACGAGGCGCGGCTCGGCAATCTCGAAATTTCCAACCGCTGCGGGCTGCCGCGATCGACGGTATCGCGCCTGACCCACACGCTGACCCGGATGGGCCAACTGGTCTATCTGCCGCGCGACCAGAAATACCGCATCGGCCCGAGTGCGGTCGCGATGAGCACCTCGATGATGCGCGGCCTGCAGTTGCGCAACCTGATCCGGCAACGGCTGCAGGATGTGGCCGAGCAATTGCCCGGCACCGTCGGCTTTGTGATCCCGGACCGCTTTCATCTCGTCTATCTCGAACATGCCCGCGCGCCGAATGCGCTTGGCTTGCACGAGGGCACCGGCAGCCGCATCGCGATGGCCAGCACCGCCGCCGGCCACGCCTATACGGCTGCACTCGATGCCGATGTCGGCGATGCCTTGCTGGCGGAAATGGAGCGCGAGATTCCCGATGGCGCCAAGCTGCTGCGGCCGCGGATCGAGGACAATCGCCGCTTCTTGCGCGAGCATGGCTATGTCGTCGCCTGCGGACTATGGAGCCCGCATATCAACGGTCTCGCCGTGCCGATGTGGTCGCCGCAGTATCAAACCTTCGTCGTGGTCACGATCGGTCTTCTCTCGGCGATGTACGACGAACAGCGGTTGCATCAGGAAGTCGCGCCGCGGCTGCTGGAACTGGGCGCCGCGATCGGCGGCATGATCGACGGTAGCGACGGCGAGATTTTCAGCCATCGGATCGAGAGCAGGCCGCTCCCGGTCCCGGTAGCGACCCATAACAATAAAATCATCACGGAGGACGCCCATGAACTGGAAGCCGGAGCTCGACGACCTCGCCCGGCGCGAAGCCTTCGCGCGCGAGATGGGAGGCGTTGACAAGGTCAAGCGGCAACGCGACCAGGGCCGGCTCACCGTTCGCGAGCGCATCGACGGACTGATCGATGCCAAGAGCTTTCACGAGATCGGCGCTATTTCCGGCAGCGCCGAATACGACGCGCAGGGCGAACTCACCAGCCTGACGCCGGCCAATTGCGTGTTTGGCCGCGGCAAGATCGACGGCCGGCCGGTGGTCGTGGTCGGCGACGATTTCACCGTGCGCGGCGGTTCCGCCGATGCCTCGATCTCGGCGAAGCCGCTGATGGCCGAGGAGATGGCACATGATTTCCGGCTGCCGATCATCCGCGTGATCGAAGGCTCCGGCGGCGGCGGTTCGGTGAAAACCATCGAAACCAAGGGCGCCGCCAATCTGCCTGGCGGCATCGGCGGCACCCGCTGGTACTGGTACACGACGGCGAACATGGCCCGCGTGCCAGTGGTGGGGCTCGGGCCTCGGCTCAGTTGCCGGCCTGGGCGCCGCACGGCTCGCAGCCAGTCATTATTCGGTCATGACCAAGAGTTCGGCGATGTTTGTCGCGGGGCCGCCGGTGGTGAAACGCCTCGGGCAAGACCTGACAAAACAGGAACTGGGCGGCGCTGATATCCAGACCCGCGCCGGCGGCGTCGATCACGCCGTCGACACCGAGGAGGAGGCGTTCGCCTGCGCGCGGCGATTCCTGTCTTACTTGCCGGCGTCGGTCTATGAACTGCCGCCGACGCTTCCCTGCGACGACGATCCCGAGCGCGCCGAGGAATCGCTGATGAAGGCGGTGCCGCGCAATCGCCGTCAAGTCTACAAGATGCGCCCGATCATCGAGGCGGTGGTCGACAAGGGCTCGTTCTTCGAGATGGGCGCCAATTTCGGCCGCTCGATGATCGTCGGTCTGGCGCGGCTGGAAGGCCGGGCGGTGCTGCTGCTCGCCAGCGACCCTTTTCATTATGGCGGATCGTGGACGGCGGAAGCCTGCCAGAAGGTCGTGCGCTGGGTTGATTTCGCCGAGACCTTCCATCTGCCGGTGGTCTATCTGATGGATTGTCCCGGCTTCATGATCGGGCTCGACGCCGAGAAGGCGGCGACCATCCGTCACGGCGTGCGCGCCATGGCCGCCGTCAACCAGACCACGGTGCCCTGGTGCACCATCATCGTGCGCAATTCCTTCGGCGTTGCGGGTGTCGTGCATCAGCCGGCCGACCGGTTCTCGCTGCGCTATGCCTGGCCGTCGGCCTATTGGGGCTCGCTGCCGCTGGAAGGCGGCATCGAGGCGGCCTATCGCGCCGACATCGACGCTGCGGACGATCCAAAAGCCAAGCTGAAGGAAATCGAGGACCGGCTCAACAAGCTGCGTTCGCCGTTCCGCTCGGCGGAGAAATTCTGGGTCGAGGAGATCATCGATCCGCGCAAGACCCGTTCGCTGCTATGCGAATTCGCGCGTCTGGCCGAGCCGATCCGCACCCCGGGTCCGGCGACCAACATGACGATCCGGCCGTGACAGGAGGCGAATAGCGAATAGTAATCGTCGTCATTCCGGACGACGCGAAGCGGCGATCCGAAATCTCGAGATTCCCCGATGCGCAATTGCGCATCTGAGGTCTGGTCCTTCGGACCATCCCGGAATGACGTACCTCTTACGCTACCGCCGGCTTCGGATGCCGCGCCATCGCCAGCACGATCATTCCCGCGATGACGCACAGCGCGCCGGCGACGAAGAACGCCGGCAGATAGCTTGCAAGCACGGTTCGCGACAGGCCCGCGCCGAATGCCGCGGTAGCGGCGCCCAGTTGATGGCCGGCGAAGATCCAGCCGAACACCAGGTTGGCGCGCTCCGGCCCGAACCGCTGCGCGGTGAGCCGCACCGTCGGCGGCACGGTTGCGATCCAGTCGAGGCCGTAGAACATCGCAAACAGCGACAGGCCGTAGAATGAGAAATCGGTGAAGGGCAGGAACAGCAGCGACAGGCCGCGCAGGCTGTAATACCAGAACAGCAGATAGCGGTTGTCGTAGCGATCCGACAGCCAGCCGGAAGCAATGGTGCCGACGAAATCGAAGATGCCCATGGCGGCGAGCAGGGTTGCGGCCTGCACCTGCGGAATGCCGAAATCGAGGCACATCGGAATCAGATGCACCTGGATCAGGCCGTTGGTGCTGGCACCGCAGATGAAGAAGGTCGCGAACAGGATCCAGAACGCCCGTGTCTTCGCGGCATCGCGCAACGTGCCAAGCGCGGCCGCCATGATCGGCGTGTTGTTCGGCGCGGGCGCCGGCAACGGTTGCGTGCCCTTATCGCCGAACGGCCGCAAGCCGACGTCGCCCGGACGGTCGCGCATCACCATCAGCACCGCGAAAGCCGCGACGCCCAGCATGATGCACATCAACCCCAAGGCCATTCGCCAACCCATCCGCTCGGTCAGGCTGGCCAGCAGCGGCAGGAACACCAGTTGGCCGGTGGCCACGCTGGCCGTCAGAATCCCGACCACCAGCCCGCGCCGCGCCGTAAACCAGCGTGCGGCGATGGTGGCGCCCAATACCAGCGCGGTCATGCCGGTGCCGATGCCGACCACCACGCCCCACAGCAGCACCAATTGCCAGACCTGGGTCATCGCCAGCGATGCCACCAGCGCCGAGGCCACGATCAGCAGGGCCGAAAGCGTCACGTTGCGCAGGCCGTAGCGGTTCATCAGGGCTGCCGCGAACGGCGCCATCAGCCCGAACAGGATGAAGCGGATCGACAGCGCCGAGGAAATCTCCGCGGTGCTCCAGCCGAATTCCTTTTGCAGCGGCACGATGAACACGCCGGGCGCGCCGACCGCGCCGGCGCTGACAAGCGCGGTCAGGAAGGTCACACCGACCATCACCCAGCCGTAATGGATGTTGCGCCGGGCAAGGGCGGCTGACAGCCAGTTCGAGATCATTGAGCCTCAGAGGTTTGCTTGGACGTTTGTTTTATGTGGTGGCGCGACCTTGCACATTCTGACCCAGCCGTCGTCTGACTGAAAGGCCATAGTTCCCTCATTTTCCGCCATACGCAGAAAATGCTAGTGGATGATGCGCTCCACCGCGATGGCG
The DNA here is from genome assembly GCA_963843235.1 of uncultured Alphaproteobacteria bacterium. Taxonomy (GTDB): domain Bacteria; phylum Pseudomonadota; class Alphaproteobacteria; order Rhizobiales; family Xanthobacteraceae; genus Bradyrhizobium. Next base: position 234,343 of record CAWJJV010000030.1, on the reverse strand, counting down.
GTAGCTTCGCCGCCGCCGATGCAGAGCGCTGCGACGCCGCGTTTCAGGCCGTGCGCTTCAAGGGCATGCAACAGCGTCACGATCAAGCGTGCGCCGGTGGCGCCGATGGGGTGGCCGAGCGCGCAGGCGCCGCCGTTGATGTTGAGCTTCTCGCGGGGAATACCGAGATCGTGCTGCGCCGCCATCGCCACCACCGCGAAGGCCTCGTTGATCTCGAACAGATCGACATCGCCGACGTTCCAGCCGACCTTGTCGAGCAGCTTGCGGATCGCGGGGATCGGCGCCGTGGTGAACCATTGCGGTTCCTGGCTGTGGGTGGCGTGACCCTTGATCTCGGCCAGCGCGGGCAGGCCGTCGCGGTCGGTCAGCGACCGGCGCGCCAGGATCAGGGCCGCGGCGCCGTCGGCGTTGGCCGAAGAGGCCGCCGGGGTGATGGTGCCATTGGCGCGGAACGCTGGCTTCAATCCTGGAATTTTGGCGGGATCGACCTTGAGCGGAATCTCGTCCTTGTCGATCGTGCGCGGGCCGGCCTTCTCTGTCACCGTGATCGGGACGATCTCGGCCTTGAACGCGCCGCCTTCCACCGCCTTGCGCGCACGGGTCAGCGTCTCCATGGCGTAGGCGTCCTGGTCCTTGCGGGTGAACTGATAGGCTTCGGCGGTCGATTCACCGAAATCACCCATCGAGCGGCCGACTTCATAGGCATCTTCGAGGCCGTCCATCAGCATGTGGTCGATGATGCGCTCATGGCCCACGCGGTAGCCGCCACGGGCTTTCGCGAGCAGATAGGGCGCGTTGGTCATGCTCTCCATGCCGCCGGACAGCACGATCTCGGCGGAGCCGGCGTTGATGATGTCATGGGCCAGCATGGTCGCCTTCATGCCGGAGCCGCAGACCTTGTTGATGGTCGTAGCACCCGTCGCATCCGGCAGCTTGGCGCCGCGGGCGGCCTGGCGCGCCGGCGCCTGGCCTTGTCCGGCGGGCAGCACGCAACCCATGAACACCTCGTCGATCCGCTCCGGCGACAATTTGGCCCGTTCGACCGCGGCGCCGATCACATGAGAACCGAGCTTATGCGCGCTGAAGGGCGAAAGATCGCCCATGAACCTGCCGAGCGGTGTGCGGGCGGCAGAAACGATGACAACCGGATCGGAAGCTGTGGCCATGGCGGATGCTCCTCAATTTCGCGCTCGGGTGAACGGCAACTATTGAATGATATACATCATATGATGCACTGCGGAATTTGCAACGCCATTCCCCGGATAAATTGTCGCGACGCGGATTACCGCTTGCGGTCGATAAAGCCCTGCATCAGCCGTTGCGGCTCGCCGTTTTGGAACGATTGCCCGAACACGCCGATGCTGAGGTCGACTGATTCCTTCAACGGCAGTTCTTCCCATTGCCGGAGCAGGGCCTTTTGCGCGCGCAGCGCTTCCGGACCGCAGTCCAGAAGGGTCAATATCGTGCGTTCGATCGCGGCGTCGAGGCCACCTGGCGGCGCCACCACGTCGACCAATCCCCAGGCCAGCGCGGTGGGCGCGTCGATATTCTCGGCCGTCATGAGCAGCCAGCGGGCGCGGCCCCAGCCGATCAACCGCGGCAACAGCGCCGCATGGATCACCGAGGGGATGCCGACCTTGACCTCCGGCATGCCGAATTTGGCGTCATGCGCCGCGATCCGGAAGTCGCAGGCGGCGGCGACTTCGAGACCGCCGCCGAGGCTCCAGCCGGGCATCCGGGCGATCACCGGCGCCGGAAACGCCCGGACGGCCTCGCAGAGATCGCGTAGGCCGGTGATGAATTTCTCGGCCGACGCCTGATCGAGCCTGGCCATTTCCTTGATATCGGCGCCGCCGATCATGCTTTTCTCGCTTTGCCCGGCCAGCACCAGCACACGAAGGTGCCGTTCGGTGGCGAGGACTTGCAGTCCCTCGCGAACGCCGTTGATGACGGCAGTTCCCAGAATGTTGAGCGAACCGGCGTTGCAGATCGTCAGGCGCACGACGCCGCGGGGGTCGCGGTCGACGCCGCAATGGGGATTGAGCATGTGCATGGATAGTCTCGCATTCGTGATCGCGACACTTCCCGGGCAACGCGCGGTCTTGTCAAGGGCTGCCGCCGCTGGCGCGACGCTGCATCCGCTGCGACAGGTCTTTCCGGCAGGCGAAATAAACTGCAGCTTTTTGCGGCCACCAATGTTATTATATGACTGCAAACATCTTATGGGACGACCGATGCGCTATTCCAGGGAACACAAGCTCGAGACTCACGCACGGATCGTGAAGAAGGCCTCGGTGCGGCTTCGCGAGAAGGGGGCACACGGTATTGGTGTCGCCGACCTGATGAAGGAGGCCGGCCTGACCCATGGCGGGTTCTATGCCCATTTCGATTCGCGGGAAGCGCTGGTGATCGAGGCCTTCGCAGATACGATGGATCGGTCGACCGAACGCTGGCGCAAGCTCACCGAACAGATGCCGCCGGAAAAGCGACTCGCTGCCATCGTGGATTCCTATCTGACCGCAGTGCATCGCGACGATCCCGGCCATGGCTGCGCGGTTCCGGCGCTCGGTGCGGAGATAGCTCGCGAGAGCCCCAAGACCCGCAAGGCATTCGCCGCCAAGCTGGAGCAGATGATCGATATGCTCGCGGAGCAAATTCCGGAGGTTCCGCGCAAGGCCGCGCGCAAGCAGGCGATGGCCGCGCTTGCCACCATGATGGGAACGCTGGTGCTGGCCCGCATCGCGGGCAATGGCGAGGTTTCCGACGACATCCTCGGCGCTGGGCGCGAGGCGGTGCTCGGCCGCGCGGTGCCGCCAAAACCGGTCGCGAAGAAGGCCCGGGCCTAGAAGCCGTCCCGGACGCGCTGTAACGGGAGGGATTTGACGCCGATCGCCTTCGACCTTGGTCGCAGGCGCCCGGGAACACAATAAGGTGCACGTTTTCGCACTTGCGCTGCGTCGAGAGCCCCCTTTCCAAACCGCGCAAAGACTGCAAGATGCCGCCAAACTCGGCAGTTGCTCGGTCAAGGAGGATCACATGCGCACAATCGGACATTTTATCGGCGGCCGCGAGGTCAAGGGCACATCAGGCAGGTTTGCGGACGTGTTCGAGCCGATGACCGGCGACGTTCAGGCCAAGGTGGCGCTTGCGTCCAAGGCCGAACTTCGTGCGGCCGTGGAGAACGCCAAGGCCGCGCAGGTGGCGTGGGGCAACACCAACCCGCAGCGTCGCGCCCGCGTGATGATGAAGTTCCTCGAACTCGCCCAGCGCGATTATGATAAGCTCGCCGACCTGTTGGCGCGTGAACATGGTAAGACCGTGCCGGACGCCAAGGGCGATATCCAGCGCGGCCTCGAGGTGGTCGAATTCGCCTGCGGCATCCCGCACCTGATGAAGGGCGAATATACCGAAGGCGCAGGCCCCGGCATCGACATCTATTCGCTGCGGCAGCCGCTCGGCGTGGTCGCCGGCATCACGCCGTTCAATTTCCCGGCGATGATTCCGATGTGGAAATTCGCTCCCGCAATCGCCTGCGGCAACGCGTTCATCCTCAAGCCGTCGGAGCGCGATCCCGGCGTGCCGATGATGCTGGCTCAGTTGATGATCGAAGCCGGTTTGCCGGCCGGCATTCTCAATGTCGTCAACGGCGACAAGGAAGCGGTGGACGCTATTCTCGACGATCCCGATATCAAAGCGGTCGGCTTCGTGGGGTCGTCGCCGATCGCGCAGTACATCTACGAGCGCGCGGCGGCGAGCGGCAAGCGCTGCCAGTGCTTCGGCGGCGCCAAGAACCACGCCATCATCATGCCGGATGCCGACATGGACCAGGCGGTCGATGCCCTGATCGGCGCCGGCTACGGCTCCGCCGGCGAGCGCTGCATGGCGGTGTCGGTCGCGGTGCCCGTTGGCAAGACCACGGCCGACCGGCTGATGGAAAAGCTCATTCCGCGGGTGGAAAGCCTCAAGATCGGCACCTCGATCGATCCATCCGCCGATTATGGCCCGCTCGTCACCAAAGAGGCGCTCGAGCGCGTCAAGAACTACGTCGAGATCGGCATCCAGGAAGGCGCGACGCTCGCGGTCGACGGCCGCGGCTTCAAGATGCAGGGCTATGAAAAAGGCTTCTACATGGGCGGCTGCCTGTTCGACAACGTCACCAAGGACATGCGCATCTACAAGGAAGAAATCTTCGGACCCGTGCTGTCGGTGGTGCGCGCCAAGGATTATTCCGAAGCGCTGGCGCTGCCGTCGGATCACGATTACGGCAACGGCGTTGCGATCTTCACCCGCGACGGCGATGCCGCGCGCGATTTCGCCGCCAAGGTCAATGTCGGCATGGTCGGCATCAACGTGCCCATTCCGGTACCGATCGCCTACTACACCTTCGGCGGCTGGAAGAAGTCCGGTTTCGGCGATCTCAACCAGCACGGGCCGGATTCGATCCGCTTCTACACCAAGACCAAGACGGTGACCTCGCGCTGGCCTTCCGGCGTCAAGGAAGGCGCGCAGTTCGCGATGCCGACGATGAACTAGTCGCGGGAGCATCGCTCGATGCAATTCGCTCTCAGCGAAGACCAGATTGCGGTTCGCGATATGGCGCGTAATTTTGCCGCCGAAAAAATCGCACCGCATGCGGTCCGCTGGGACGAGGAGAAGCACTTCCCGGTCGATGTGATGCGCGAGGCGGCGAGCCTCGGCATCGGCGGCGTCTATATCCGCGACGATGTCGGCGGCTCGGCGCTGACGCGGTTCGATGCAGCCCTGATCTTCGAGGCGTTGGCGCAGGGCTGCCCGACGGTGTCGGCGTTCATCTCGATCCACAACATGGCGTCGTGGATGATCGATGCCTTCGGAAACGAATCTCAGCGTCAAAAATGGTTGCCGAAACTCTGCACCATGGAGCTGTTGGCGAGCTATTGCCTGACCGAGCCGGGTTCAGGATCGGATGCCGCGGCGCTGCGCACCCGCGCGGTCCGCGATGGCGATCATTATGTGCTCAACGGCCAGAAGCAGTTCATTTCCGGCGCCGGTGCCGGCGACATCTATGTGGTGATGGTGCGGACCGGCGGCGATGGGCCCGGCGGCATCTCGACCCTGGTGGTCGAAAGCGACACGCCCGGACTTTCGCTCGGCGCCAATGAGCGCAAGATGGGCTGGAACGCGCAGCCAACCCGCGCGGTGATTTTCGAGAACGCGCGCGTGCCGGTTGAAAACCGGCTGGGCGATGAAGGCATCGGCTTCAAGATCGCGATGGCCGGGCTCGACGGCGGACGCATCAACATCGCGGCCTGTTCGCTCGGCGGGGCGCAATCCGCGCTCGACAAGTCGCTCGCCTACATGAAGGAGCGCAAGGCCTTTGGAAAGCGCCTCGACGAGTTCCAGGCGCTGCAATTTCGCCTCGCCGACATGGCGACCGAATTGGAGGCGGCGCGGACCTTCGTGTGGCGCGCCGCGGCGGCGCTCGATCGAAAAGACGCCGACGCTTCCATGCTGTGCGCGATGGCCAAGCGCTTCGGCACCGATGTCGGTTTCGAGGTCGCCAACCAGGCGCTGCAACTGCACGGCGGCTACGGCTATCTCAGCGAATACGGCATCGAAAAAATCGTGCGCGATCTGCGCGTGCATCAGATCCTCGAAGGTACCAATGAAATCATGCGGCTGATCGTGGCGCGCAAACTGATCGAGGGCGCGCGATGACGGCAGTTGCGGCGGTCGCGAATTCCGAAGGCGACCTGATCGTGCGGCGCGAGGGCGCGGCCGGAATCATCCGTCTGAACCGGCCGAAGGCGATCAACGCCATGACGCTGGAGATGTCGATCGGGATCGATGCGGCACTGGACCGGTTCGAGGCGGATCCGGCGGTCGCGGTGGTGTTGCTGGAAGGCGCGGGCGAACGCGGGCTGTGCGCCGGCGGCGATATCCGCGGTCTTTACGAGAGTTCGCGGGCGAAAGGCGACCTCGGCAAGAGTGTTCTGGCGCCAGGAATACGTCATGAATGCGCGGATCGCGAAGTTTCCGAAGCCCTATGTCGCGTTCATGGACGGGCTGGTGATGGGCGGCGGCGTCGGTCTGTCGGCGCACGGCCGCCATCGTGTCGTAACCGAGAAGACAAAACTTGCGATGCCCGAAGTCGGTCTCGGTTTCTTTCCGGATGTCGGCGGCACCTGGCTGCTGTCGCGCTCCCCGGGCGAGATCGGCACTTATTTCGGACTGACCGGCCAGACCATGAACGGTCCCGACGCGATCCATGCCCGCTTTGCCGACGCCGTCGTGCCGTCGGACAAACTGGCTGCCTTGCGCGAAGCGCTGACCAACGTTCGTCCCGGCACGGCTTCCAGCGAAATCAAGAACCTGATCGATGGCTTTGCGACCGGCGAGACCTCAGGCCCGGTGGCCGCGATGCAGCCGAGTATCGATGCCTGGTTCGCCCATGACCGGATGGAGGATATCGTCGCCGCGCTGGCGCGCGACGGCTCGGAATTGGCGCAATCGACGCTGAAGACGTTGAACGAGAAATCACCGCGCGGCATGGTCGTGACGCTGAAACTGCTGCGGCTGGCGCGGACGTCGTCGTCGCTGGAGGAGTGTCTGGTGCGGGAATATCGCGCCGCGCTCGAGGTGTTCGCCAGCGACGATTTTCGCGAAGGCGTGCGGGCCGCCGTGATCGACAAGGACCGCAATCCCCGCTGGTCGCCGCCGCGGATCGAGGATGTGACGCCGGAGATGATTGCGCCGTATTTTGCGACCATCGGCGCCGACGAACTCGTATTCAATCAAGCAAAATAGAAACGCTCAAGCGGAGGAAATTCGAGATGGCAACGATCGCATTCATCGGCCTCGGCAATATGGGCGGACCGATGGCCGCCAATCTGGTCAAAGCCGGTCACAAGGTGATCGCGTTCGATCTGGCGGAAGCCTCGCGCAACCAGGCCAAGAGCCGACGGCGCTTCGATCGCCGACAGCGCGGCCGGTTCGGTCAAGGGCGCCGATGTCGTCATCACCATGCTGCCCGCGGGCAAGCACGTGCTGTCGGTATGGACGGACGTCATTCCGTCGATGAGCAAGGGCGCGCTGATCGTCGATTGCTCGACCATCGATGTCGAAAGCGCCAAGCAGGCCCATGCGCTGGCGGCAAAACATGGCGTCGGCTCGGTCGACGCGCCGGTGTCCGGCGGCACCGGCGGCGCCAAGGGCGCGACGCTGACCTTCATGTGCGGCGGCGAGGACAAGGCGTTCGCCGCGGCCAAGCCGGTGCTGGAAAAGATGGGCAAGAAGATCGTGCATTGCGGCGGCGCCGGCGCGGGGCAGGCGGCGAAGATCTGCAACAACATGATCCTCGGCGTTTCCATGATCGCGGTCAGCGAGGCCTTTGCGCTGGCCGAAAAGCTCGGCCTGTCGCATCAGGCGCTGTTCGACGTGGCCTCGACCTCGTCAGGACAATGCTGGTCGCTGACGACCTATTGCCCGGTGCCGGGCCCGGTGCCGACTTCGCCGGCCAACAATGATTACAAGCCCGGCTTTGCCTCGGCGCTGATGGTGAAGGACCTCACGCTGGCGCAAGAGGCGGCCAAGGCCGCCGGCGCCGCGACGCCGCTCGGAAAACACGCGCAGGAAGTCTACCAGGCGTTCGATGCCGCGGGCCATGGCGGGGTCGATTTCTCCGGCATCATCCAGCATGTCCGCGGGCTCGCCGGGAAAGGCTGACAAGCCATGACCACATTCCAGGACGCGCGCGCTTTCCTGCTCAGGCATCGCAGCGATTACGACACCGCGGTGAGGGATTTCCGCTGGCCCGATCCGGTGCCGTTCAACTGGGCGCTGGACTGGTTCGACGCGGAGCTGGCGCGAAACGCCGAAAGCCGTGATCGTACGGCGTTGTGGATCGTCGATGCCGGCAGCAACCGCGAGACCAAGCTGTCGTTCGCCGTATTGTCGCGCCGTTCCAATCAGGTCGCGAACTTTCTGCGCGCGCAGGGCCTCAAGCGTGGCGATCATCTGCTGCTGTTGCTCGGCAACGTCGTGCCGCTGTGGGAGACCATGCTGGCGGCGATCAAGCTCGGCGTGGTGGTGATCCCCGCGACCACGCTGTTGACGCCGGACGAGTTGCGCGACCGGCTCGATCGCGGCCGCGCCAAGGTCGTGGTGGCCTCGCAGGACCAGGTCGCGAAATTCGAAGGCCTCGGTGGCAACGATCTGGTTCGTATCGTCGTCGGCGCGTCGTCGAGCCATGCGGGCTGGCTGCCGTTCGAGCAGGCCGCGACGTTTGCCGAAACCTTCGCGCCTGATGGCCCGACCCATGCCGACGATCCGATGCTGCTCTATTTCACCTCCGGCACCACGGCCAAGCCGAAACTGGTGCGGCACAGCCAGCGCAGCTATCCCGTCGGCGGGCTATCGACGATGTACTGGCTCGGACTGCAGCCCGGCGATATCCATCTGAACATTTCCTCGCCGGGATGGGCCAAGCACGCCTGGAGCTGTTTTTTCGCGCCCTGGAATGCCGGCGCCACGGTGTTCGTGGTCAATCAGCCGCGCTTCGACGCCAAGGGATTGCTCGCGACCATCGGCCGCTGCGGCGTCACCACGCTGTGCGCGCCGCCGACGGTGTGGCGGTTGTTCATCCAGGAGAAGCTTGCGACCTTCAAGGTTTCGCTGCGCGAAGTCTGCGGCGCCGGCGAGCCGCTCAACCCCGAAGTGATCGATCAGGTTCGTACCGCCTGGGGGCTGACCATCCGCGACGGCTACGGCCAGACCGAAACCACGGCGCTGGCGGGCAATTCGCCGGGGCAGAAAGTCAAGGTCGGGTCGATGGGCCGCCCGTTGCCGGGCTACCGCGTGCAGATCACCGATAACGACGGACATCTGACCAAAGAGGGCGAGGTGACGCTGGTGCTCGGCGCCGACCGGCCGGCGGGCCTGATGCAGGGCTATCAGGGCGACGACGGCAAAGTGAGCGGCGCGGACGGCGATCTCTATCGCAGCGGCGACGTGGTGTTTGCCGACGACGAGGGCTACCTGACCTTCGTCGGCCGCTCCGACGACGTCTTCAAATCGTCGGATTACCGGATCAGCCCGTTCGAACTGGAAAGCATCCTGCTGGAGCATGAAGCGGTGGCGGAGGCCGCCGTCGTTCCCAGTCCCGATCCGATACGGCTCGCGACGCCCAAGGCCTACGTGCTGCTGGTTTCGGGCGTGGCGCGTTCGCCGGAAACCGCGCTGTCGATCTTCCGGCACCTGCATACGCGGCTGGCGCCGTTCAAGCGCATTCGCAAGATCGAACTGGTGACCGAGCTGCCGAAGACGATCTCCGGCAAGATCCGCCGCGTGCAGTTGCGGCGCCTCGAGCACGACAACGATCGCGGCGACGCGCTGCGCGGCCAGGAATTCCGCGAAGAGGATTTCCCGGAATTGCAGAAAGTCCGGACGACCGGGTTGGAGAGTTGACGAATGAATGAAGTCTGGAAGAAACCGCCGGTGTCGCTGGAGGCCTATCAGAACATGGTCGGCCATGAGATCGGCGTGTCGTCGTGGCACGTGGTCGATCAGAAGCGGATCGACGACTATGCCGACGTGATCGAGGACCACCAGTTCATCCATGTCGATCCCGCGCGCGCCAAGGCGGAAACCACGTTCGGCACCACGATCGCGCACGGCTTCCTGACGATGTCGCTGATGAGCATCATGTCCTATGAGGTGATGCCGGTGATCTCGGGTACCACCATGGGGGTGAATTACGGCTTCGACAAGCTTGCGCTTCATCTCGCCGGTGCGCTCGGGCTCGCGCGTCCGCGGACGCTTTACCCTGGCGGAAGCGAAATTGCGCAAGCCCAAGGAATTGCAATCGCGCACCCATGTCACCGTCGAGATCGAGGGCGAGGAAAAGCCCGCGCTGGTGGCCGACTGGATCGGCCTGATCTATTTCGCTTGACGTAACCCGTCATTGCCGGGCAAAGCAGTCTGCCTTTGCGCAGACTGCGTAAACTTGTCTGCGGACCCGGCAATCCATCACTGCTCAAAAATGGCGGCTTCATGGAGTTATCTTTTGATGGTGCCCGGATCAAGTCCGGGCATGACGAAAGAAACCAGGTTCGGGAATACAACTCATGACAATCAGATTTGACGGACGCGTCGCCATCGTGACCGGCGCGGGCAACGGTCTTGGACGTGCGCACGCCCTGGGGCTGGCGAGCCGGGGCGCGAAAGTCGTCGTCAACGATTTCGGCGGCGCCCGCGACGGCACCGGTGGGTCGCTAACGCCGGCGGAAGCCGTAGTTGAGGAAATTCGCAAAGCCGGCGGCGTCGCGATGGCCGACGGCGCCGACGTCTCGAACTTCGCGCAGGTCCAGGCGATGGTGGATCGCGCGACCAAGGAGTGGGGCAGCGTCGATCTGCTCTGCGCCAACGCCGGCATCCTGCGCGATAAATCGTTCGGGAAGATGGAAGTCGCCGATTTCGCCAAGGTGCTGGACGTGCATCTCACCGGTACGTTTTATTGCTGCAAGGCGGTGTGGGACGGCATGCGCGCGCGCAATTACGGCCGCATCGTCGTCACCACCTCTTCGTCGGGGCTTTACGGCAATTTCGGCCAGGCCAATTACGGCGCGGCGAAAGCCGGCATGATCGGCCTGATGAACGTGCTGGCCGAGGAAGGCCGCAAGAACGACATTCGCGTCAACACCATCTCGCCGACGGCGGCGACGCGGATGACGGAGGAATTGCTGCCGCCGCAGGCGCTGGCGCTGATGAAGCCTGAAGCGATCACGCCCGCAGTTGTGTATCTGCTTAGCGAGGACGCGCCAACCCGCACCATCATGGGCGCCGGCGCCGGCTCGTTCGCAGTGATCAAGATCATGGAGAGCGAAGGCGTCAACTTAGCCCAATCCGACTGGACCCCCGACGCGATCGCGGCGCATTTTGCCGAGATCAGCGACATGTCGAAGGCGAAAGCGCTGGAAGGCGCGTTCCAGCAGACCCAGAAATATGTCGAGCAAGCCGCGGCGAAGGCGGGCGTGAAGCTTTAAAACTTCGCAGACAACGCGCGGTTCTCTTCGTCGTGGCCGGAGCGTGTCCTCGGCCATCTCGACACCATGAGAGTTTGCCACGAATCCAGTTCAGACGTGCGAAGTCGGCGACAGTCCCGGGATGAGGATCTTTTTGCTGAGCAGGTGCAAATCCGGTTTGCCTCGCGCCATGTATCCCGAGTTCCAAACCGACGTCGCCAGTCATCGGCGCCGGTCCCGCCGGCTTGATGGCGGCCGAGGTGTTGGCGAGCGGCGGCGCGCGCGTCACGGTCTATGACGCGATGCCGTCCGCCGGGCGCAAGTTCCTGATGGCGGGGCGGGGCGGGCTCAACCTCACCCACAGCGAGCCACTGCCGCAGTTCCTGGCGCGCTACGGCGCGGCGACGCCGCATCTCAAAGCCGCGATCGAGGCGTTTCCGCCGAGCGCTTTACGCGAATGGAGCGTGGCGCTGGGGCAGCCGACCTTTGTCGGCTCCAGCGGCCGGGTCTTCCCCGAAGCGTTCAAGGCTTCGCCGTTGCTGCGCGCGTGGCTGCGGCGGCTGGACTCAATGGGCGTGCAATTCGCGCTGCGTCAGCGCTGGCGCGGTTGGGATGACGATGGGCATCTGTTGTTCGAAACGGCAGATGGTCCGCGCACCGTTGAGGCACATGCCGCTGTGCTTGCGCTCGGCGGCGCAAGCTGGCCGCGACTCGGCTCCGATGGCGCTTGGGCCGAAACGCTCACGGCGAGGGGCATGACTCTGTCACCGCTGCGGCCGGCCAATTGCGGCTTCACGGTCGCCTGGTCCGATATTTTTCGCGATCGTTTTGCGGGGCAGCCGCTGAAGGGCATCGCGCTGTCGTTTGGTACCCAGACCGTGCGTGGCGAGGCCATGATCACAAATACTGGCATCGAGGGTGGCGCGATCTATGCGCTGTCGGCCGAGTTGCGCGAGGCGGTTATCAGTTCCGGTCACGCCACGCTGCATATCGCGCTACGGCCTGATCTTGGAATCGACGACCTGATCGCGCGATTGTCGGTTCCTCGGGGCAAACAATCCTTGTCCAACTTTCTCCGAAAGGCATTGCATCTGTCGCCTGTCGGGATCGGTCTTCTGCAAGAGGCGGCTAAAGCATCCGGCGAGCCGCTTTCGTCGCTCACGGCAGAAAATCTCGCTCGATTGATCAACGCGGTACCGATCGAGCTCAACGGCGTGGCCCCGATCGCGCGCGCGATCTCGAGTGCGGGCGGAATTCCGTTCGATGCGCTCGATTCCGATTTCATGATCCGCCGCTTGCCCGGTGTATTCGCCGCCGGCGAGATGCTCGACTGGGAAGCGCCGACCGGCGGCTACCTGCTGCAGGCCTCGTTCGCCACAGGGGCCGCGGCCGGGCGAGGGGCGTTGAAGTGGCTAGCGCGGCGAATGGCGAGTAGCGAATAGAATTCCTATTCGCCATTCGCTACTCGCCAGCTTCTTACCGCAACTTTCCGCGCGCGGCGACCGGCAGCACCCCGACAATCTCGTCGCCGCGCACCATCACCACTTCGTCCATCATGTTGACGACGACGCAGACATGGTTGGGCACGATCCGCACGACGTCGCCGACATTGGGCCGGGTGTTGCTGCGGGTCAGATCGAGGAACCCATGTTCCTCGGCAAAACGCGCGATCTTCGCCTCGGGGTGTTCGAGGATCAGGCCGTGGCCGTCGAGCCCGCCGCCGGTGTCTGATGTGAGCGTCTTGGAGCCGGCATCGAGGATGCCGCGATCCGGGCCGGCGCGGCTCACGACGGTCGAATAGATGTTCAGCGCGCAATCGTCCCAGCCGGCGACGCCGGCCGCGACCTGCATCCGATCGTTGTAGATGTAGGTGCCGGGCCGATGCTCGGTGGCGCCCTTGAGCTTGCCGACGTTCTTCAGGTTCGGCGTGCCGCCGGTCGAAACCATCGCGGCATCGAGGCCGTGTTGGCGGACGCCGGCGAGCGCCTCGTCGAAGAATTTCTGCGCGTCCGCCCAACCGCTCTCGGTCGGGTACAGCATGAAACCGGCGAATGTCAGTCCCTGTGACGCCGCGATCTCGCGCGCCAGCGCAATCGCCTCGGTCGGGGTTTCGACGCCGGCGCGCTTGCGCCCGGTATCGCACTCGACCACCACTGACAGCGGCCGGCCGGAAATCGCCGCCGCCTGCGGCAAGCCCGCGATGACAACCGAATTGTCGGCGGCAACGGTCATGTTGGCCCTGGCCTGCAACGCGGCCAGCCGCGCCATCTTCTCAGCGCCGATCAGATTGTAGCTGATCAGGATGTCGTCGATGCCGGCCTCGGCCATCACCTCCGCCTCGCCGAGTTTCTGGCAGGTGATGCCCCTGGCGCCGGCGGCGATCTGCATCTTGGCCAGCAGCGGGCTCTTGTGGGTCTTGATGTGCGGCCGGTTGGCGACCCCTGCGGCATCGCAGGCGGCCTGGATCCGCGCGATGTTGCGTTCGACCCGATCCATGTCGATCACGGCGGCGGGCGTGCCGTAGTCGCGGGCGATCTTGGCGGCGAGGGGCGTGGTCATCGTGTTCTTCCTGTCAAGCCTGCTCGATTTCTTCACGCATCACTTCAAGCTCCAGCCATTTGTCCTCGGCTTCCTGCAACTCTTTTTGTGCGCTCGTCAGGGCGGCCGAAGCGGTATCGAACTTCTTGCGATCCTTCTTGTAGAGGTTGGGATCGTCGAGGTGCCGCTGCTGCTTGGCGATCTCGGCCTGAAGTTTGGCCATCGCTTTCGGCAAAGTCTCCAGCGCGTGCTTTCTCGTTGAAATTCAGCTTGCGCTTCGCTCCACCCGAAGCCGCACCGCCCTTGGAAGCCTTGTTGCCTTCCGCCGCGGTGGCCTTGGCGGCCTCGCGCTTCAGGTCGGCGCCACGCTGCGCCAGCATGTCGGTATAGCCGCCGGCATATTCGGTCCAGACACCATTGCCTTCCGGCGCGATCACCGAGGTCACGACGCGATCGAGGAAATCGCGGTCATGGCTGATCAGGATCACGGTGCCTTCGTAGTCGCCGAGCATGTCTTCGAGAACGTCGAGGGTTTCCAGATCGAGATCGTTGGTCGGCTCGTCCAGCACCAGAAGATTGGACGGCTTGGCCAGCGCGCGCGCCAGCATCAGCCGCCCGCGCTCGCCGCCGGAGAGCACTTCGAGCGGCGTGCGCATCTGTTCCTGCGCGAACAGGAAGTCCTTCATGTAGCTGACGACATGCTTCGGCTTGCCGCCAACCATGACGTGATCGCTGCGCCCGCCGGTCAAGGCTTCGGCCAGCGTCGATTTCGGATCGAGGCTTTCGCGGTGCTGGTCGAGGGTGGCGGTTTCGAGGTTGGCGCCGAACCGGATGGTGCCGCTATCGGGCGCGCTGGTGCCGGTCAGCATATCGATCAGCGTGGTCTTGCCGGCGCCGTTGGGCCCGACGATGCCGATGCGGTCGCCGCGCTGCACGCGGATCGAGAATCCATCGACGATCTTGCGCTCGCCATAGGACCGGCTGATGTCCTTGGCCTCGATTACCAGCTTGCCGGACTTATCCGCTTCCGCCGCCGCGAGGTTGGCGTTGCCGGTCGCTCCCCGATAGTCCCGCCGCTGCTGGCGCAGCGCGTGCAGGTTGCCGAGCCGCTTGACGTTGCGCTTGCGGCGGCCGGAGACGCCGTAGCGCAGCCAATGCTCCTCGTTGACGATCTTGCGGTCGAGCTTGTGCTGGTCGCGCTCTTCTTCCGCCAGCACTTCGTCACGCCAGGCTTCGAATGCGGAAAAGCCGCGGTCGATCTGCCGGATCTGGCCGCGATCGAGCCACGCGGTGCTAGCGCGACAGGTTGGACAGGAAGCGGCGGTCATGGCTGATGATGACCAGCGCGCAGCGGCGGCTGCCGAGTTCGCTCTCCAGCCATTCGATGGTGGTGAGATCGAGATGGTTGGTCGGCTCGTCCAGCAGCAGGATATCGGGCGAGGGCGCCAACACGCGCGCCAGCGCCGCGCGGCGGGCTTCACCGCCGGACACATGCGCGGGGTCTTCGTCGCCATGCAGGCCGAGCTGCTCCAGCAGATAGCGCGCCTGATAGTCATCGTCGCCCGGGGCAAGCCCGGCTTCGACATAGGCCAGCGTGGTGGCAAAGCCGGTGAAATCCGGCTCCTGCGGCAGATAGCGGACGGTGGCGCCGGGCTGCACGAAGCGGCTGCCGCCGTCGGGTTCGACAAGGCCGGCTGCGATCTTCAACAGCGTCGATTTGCCCGAGCCGTTGCGGCCGATCAGGCACACGCGCTCGGCCGATGACACGGATAATTCAACGCCCGACAACAGCGGCGTGCCGCCGAAGGTCAGCGCGATGTCTTTCAACTGGATCAGGGGAGGCGCCATAATTCTCTGTTCAATCTTGTTTCTGCGCGGGCACGGTCGCCCGCTGGCGTTGGATACGCCGGATGGTCTGATCGAGCGTCGACAGGAACGTCGAGCGATCGCGCGCCGCGAACGATTTGGGTCCGCCGGTGACTTCTCCCGACGAACGCAGGTCGGTCATCAGGTTGCGAACCGCCAGCGTCATGCCGATCGATTGTTCCGTGAACGGCTTGCCGTTCGGCGCGATCACGTCGGCGCCGGCCTTCACGCAGCGGCTGGCCAAGCGGGATATCGGAGGTAATGACGATATCGTCCTTGCCGGCGCGTTCCGCAATCCAGTCGTCGGCGGCGTCCATCCCGGAACCTGCGGCGATCCGCTCGATCAGCGGATCCTGCGGCACCCGGATGAATTGACCCGCGACCACGCTGACGGGCAGCGCGTGCCTGGCGGCGACGCGGTAGATTTCGTCTTTGACCGGGCACGCGTCGGCGTCGACATAGATGCGGGTGGTGTTCAAATCGGGCGTCATCGGTTGGGTTCAGCCGGCGGCTGCAAGGCGGGTGGTACTCCATCGGCCGTGAAAATGCGAGGGGAACACCGGATGAAACCGGCTTGCCACGGTCTCCTCCCGGCGTAGGATTATGGACGGAAAAACGCCGAAATCAGGGGGATACAGGCATGACAAGCCGGCTCGAAAGCTACCGCGTCACGGCCTACAACACCTCCAAACAATCGGAAAACAAGATTCACGACGACGCGGTGGCGCAGCGGTTCGGATTTCGCGGCGGGCTGGTGCCGGGCGTCGACGTCCTCGCATATATGATCCATCTGCCGGTTGCGAAATGGGGCCGGGCGTTCCTCGAGCGCGGTTTGATCGAGGCGCGTTTCGTCAAGCCGGTCTACGATGGCGAGGTCGCTGACGTGACCGGCGAGGAACACGACGGCGTGCTTTCGATCGAAGTCGAAAGCCGCGGAGAGCTGTGCGCGACCGGCAGCGCGTCGCTGCCGGCCTCAGTGCCGTCGTTCCGGATCTCGGATTTCATCGAAACCGCTGTTGTGACCGAGCGCAGGCCGGTGAGCATAACGTCCTACCAACCCGGCAAGTGGCTTGGCACGGCGCCACGCGCCTGGGCCGGTGATGCCGCTACCGAATATCTGACGGATATACGCGAGCGAGAGGCGATCTACGTGCAGGAAGGGCTCGGCCATCCTGGCCTCCTGCAGCGGGTCATGAACAAGGTGCTGGTCGACAACGCCATCCTGGGCCCGTGGATTCACGTCGGCAGCCGGATGCAGCTTTTATCTGCCAGCAAGAACGGCGATGAGATCACCGCGCGCGCCAAAGTCACCGGCAATTACGAGAAGAAGGGCCACCGCTTCGTCGAGCTCGACGCGCTCGTCGTCGCCAACGGCACGACGCCGCTCGCGCATTGCCAGCACATCGCGATCTATCAGCCGCGCGAGCAGGCCGCTGCGTAACATCTGGACGTGCTATTCAAGCCGTCATGCCCGGCCTTGTGCCGGGCATCCACGTCTTTCTTTTGCGCCCAAAGACGTGGATGGCCGGGACAAGCCCGGCCATGACGAAGAATGGCGCTGCTTTTGATTGCCGCCTACGCCGCCTTGGCCTTCGCATCCTGAATGGCGCGCCAGACCCGCTCGGGGGTCAGCGGCATGTCGATATGCGTGATGCCGTATTCCGACAGCGCGTCGAGCACCGCATTGACCAGGGTGGCGAGGCTGCCGGCGCAGCCGGCTTCGCCGCAGCCCTTGGTGCCCAGCGGGTTGGACTTGGCCGGCGACGGATGATCGCCGACCGCCATCAGCGGAATGTCTTCGGCGCGCGGCATCGCGTAGTCCATGAACGAGCCTGTGATGGGCTGGCCGCTTTCGTCGTAGCTGACCTCTTCCATCAGCGCCTGGCCGATGCCCTGCGCGACGCCGCCATGGAGCTGGCCCGCGACGATCATCGGGTTGACGATGGTGCCGAAATCATTGACGCCGGTATAGCGAACGATGCGCACGACGCCGGTCTCCGGGTCGATCTCGACCTCCGAGACGTGGCAGCCGTTGGGAAACGTCGACGGCGTGTCGTTGGTATTGTGATCGACATCGAGCGAGGAGGGCACGCCCTCGGGCATTTTGCCTTCGCGCGTTCGGCGCGCCAGTTCCATGATATCGATGCTGCGGTCGGTACCGGCGATGGTGAAACGGCCGTTGGCGAACTCGATGTCGCCTTCGGAGGCTTCCATCAGATGCGCGGCCGCCTGCTTGCCCTTGGCGACGACCAGCGCGGAGGATTCGACGATCGCCGTGCCGGTCGCGGTGATCGAACGCGAACCGCCGGTGCCGTTGCCGAACCGCACGAGGTCGCTGTCGTTCTGCTCGAGCGTGATCTTCTCGAAGGGCACGCCGAGCTGCGCGGAAAGCACCTGCGCGAACGGGGTGGCGTGACCCTGACCGTAATCGAGCGTGCCGGTGGTCAGTTTCACCGAACCATCGGGTTCGAAGGTGATCTTGCCCAGCTCGCCGCTCGGCGGCGCGGTGACTTCGAGGTAGGAGCCGACCGCGATGCCGCGCAGCTTGCCGTTCTTGCGGCTTTCCTTCTTCCGCTTGGCGAAGTTGGCGTGATCGGAGATCTCGAGCGCCTTGTCGAATACCCCCTGGAAATCGCCGCTGTCGTAGGTGACGCCGGAGGCCGCGGCAAACGGCAGCTGCGCGGGCTTGATGAAATTGCGCTTGCGCAAGGTCAGCCGGTTGATGCCCATTTCGTCGGCGGCGCGGTCGATCAGCCGCTCCATGAAATAATTGGCCTCGGGCCGTCCGGCGCCGCGGTAGGCGCCCATCAGCGTGGTGTTGGTCAACACCGTCTTGATGTCGACGCTGAGCAGCGGCGTGCGATAGACGCTGGCGAGATTCTTTCCGGTGTTGAGCGACAACGGGCCCGGCGAGACGCCGCTGATATAGGCGCCGAGATTGCCGTAGCCGTTGAGACGAACGGCGAGGAACTTGCCGTCGCTGTCGAGCGCGAGTTCGGCATGAATGATCTGGGCGCGGCCCTGGCTGTCGGACAGAAAGCTGGTCGAGCGCTCGTCGGTCCATTTGACCGGCCGGCCCAGCGCCTTCGCCGCGTGCAGGATGCAGGTATATTCGGGGTAGCTGATGTTCTTCATGCCGAACGAGCCGCCGACATTCGCGGTCAGGATGCGAACCTTCTCGGCCGGGACGTTCAGGATCTTGGCGAGCGTCGCCCGGTTTCCGGAAACGCCCTGGGTCGGAACCTGGATCGTGTAGCGCTCGCTGGACTTGTCGTAGGCGCCCACGGCGACCCGCGGCTCCATCGACACGACGGCGACGCGGGTATTGACGATATCGAGTTTGGTCACATGGGCGGCGCTGGCGAACGCCGCGTCGATTTTGGCGGTGTCGCCGTAGTGATAGTCCAGCGCCACGTTGTTGGGGATGTGATCGTAGAGCTGCGGCGCGCCCGGCTTGGTCGCTTCTTCGGCATTGGTCACCGCGGGCAGCGGATCGATGTCGAGTTCGACCGCCTCCGCCGCGTCACGTGCCTGCGCCAGTGTCTCGGCCACGACAAACGCCACGGGATCGCCGACATAGCGCACCTTGTCGGTCATCAGTGCGCCGCGGTTGGTCTGCAGCAGCGGCGAGCCGTCACGGTTCTTCAGCGGCAGGCCACAGGTAAACGGCCCGTAATTCGCCGCCGCGAGGTCCGCGCCGCTCCAGACGCCGAGCACGCCGGGCATGGCCTTGGCGGCCGAGGTGTCGATGCCGCGAATGATCCCGTGGGCGTGGCTCGAACGCACGATCCAGGCGTAAGCCTGTCCCGGCAGGCTGATGTCGTCGGTGTATTTGCCCTTGCCCCGCACCAGGGTGTCGTCTTCCTTGCGGCGGACCGGCTGGCCGACGCCGTATTTTTGCAGTGCGATGGCGTTTTCCAGCGAGGAGGGCGGTGTGTAATCTTGCATGTAAACGGACCTGAAATGCCGGCTTTTGCGCGATTTCGCGGGCTTCCACCCCCAGATAAACCAGCAATACCCCTACGACAACGCCTGATTGGGCATGGTCCCATGCCACCCGCTGTTGCACCCCTTGCCGGCGCTGCTAAAGTTTCCGTGAACGGAAATCCTCGCCGGCCGTCAAAGGCCGCGGAAAGACACATTGATGAACGACGACACGCGGCTTCGCGACGGCCTTGCGCCGTGCGAAAGCCCGGACGGTTCGATCGCGGGGGCAGGCCGAGGCCTGCCGGGAGCGGGCCCTGCGCCGGCTGTCGGCACCAGCATCTATGCCGCGCTCGACCTCGGCACCAACAATTGCCGGCTGCTGATCGCCTGTCCGGCCGGAGATGGATTCCGCGTGGTCAATTCGTTCTCGCGGATCATCCGCCTGGGGGAGGGCGTTTCGGCGACCGGCTGCATCAGCGACGCCGCGATCGAACGCGCGATCTCGGCGTTGAGCGTTTGCCGCGACAAAATCCATTTCAGGAAGGCCGGCCGCCTGCGGCTGATCGCGACGGAGGCCTGCCGTGCGGCGTCGAACGCCACCGGTTTCCGGGACCGCGTCGCGGCGGAGACCGGCATCTGGCTCGAGGTGATCGATCGCGAGACCGAAGCCGCGCTCGCCGTGCTCGGCTGCTCGCCGCTGCTCGACCCGAACGGCCGGGGCGCCATCCTGTTCGACATCGGCGGCGGCTCGACCGAACTGGTCCGGATCGAGCGCGATCGAAATCAGCCGAATGCGGAGCCGCGCATCAAGGCATGGATGTCGATCCCGCTCGGCGTCGTCACCCTGGCCGAGCATTTCGGCGGCCGGGACGTCACCCCTGAATCCTATGCCCGGATGGTGCAGGAGGTCGCGCAGCATGTGGCGCCGTTCGCGGCCGAGCACGGCGGCGATCTCGCGGATATGCACCTGCTCGGCACCTCCGGCACGGTGACGACGCTGGCCGGCGTACATCTCAACCTGGCGCGCTACGATCGCCGCCGGATCGACGGTATCTGGATGAACAATGCCGATATATCAGCGACCATCGCGCGCCTGCTCGGCATGAGCTATCAGGAGCGCGCCGAAAATAATTGCGTCAGCGTCGAACGCGCCGACCTGGTGCTGGCGGGGTGCGCCATTCTCGACGCCATCCGCAACGCGTTTCCGCTGCCGCGCCTGCGCGTCGCCGACCGCGGCCTGCGCGAGGGAATGCTGGTCGAGATGATGCGTGAGGACGGCGCGCTGAGCGGATGCCGATAGCCGCGTCGATCCGCAATGTGCTAGAGCCGGGTCGAAACGACGATACCAGGCAAGCAAGACTGATATGGCGAAGGACACCACCGGGCGGCTGCGGGTCACCGTCAAGAGCGGCGGCAGGCTCAAGCTGTCGTCGAAACTGTGGCTGGAGCGGCAGCTCAACGATCCCTATGTGGCGCAGGCCAAGCGCGATGGCTTCCGCTCGCGCGCGGCCTATAAGCTGATCGAAATCGACGACAAGCACCATTTTCTCAAACCGGGCATCACCGTGGTCGATCTCGGCGCCGCGCCCGGCGGCTGGAGCCAGGTTGCGGCCAAGCGTGTCGGCGCGCCCGATGGCAAGGGCAGGGTCGTCGCGATCGACCTTCTGGAGATGCCGGAGATCGCGGGCGTCAGCTTTGCGCAGCTCGATTTTCTTGCCGACGACGCCCCGGCCAAACTGATCGAGATGATCGGCGGCCGTGCCGATGTGGTGTTGTCCGACATGGCCGCCAACACCACCGGGCATCGCAAGACCGACCAGCTTCGCATCCTCGGTCTGGTGGAGGGCGCGGCCGCGTTTGCCGCTGACGTGCTCAATCCCGGCGGCACCTTCGTCGCCAAGGTGTTTCAAAGCGGCGCGGACGCCGACGCTGATGACCCAGCTCAAGCAGGACTTCGCCACCGTCAAGCACGTTAAACCGGCATCGAGCCGGAAGGATTCCTCCGAGCGCTACGTGCTGGCGATGGGATTTCGCGGCTCGCAAGTAGAGTAGCAATTTGCCGTCGTTGCGACGAAACCTCGATCCACCTAGCCCAGCCGCTGATCCCTGGCGTTGGCGGTCTCGGTGGCGGCGGTTTCTTCCGGCTCGGCATCGCGCTCCGGAGGGGAGACGACGACAACCCCGCGTCCCGACACCTGATGACCGGCGTCGGCGGGCATCTCGAAGAAGAAGTACGCCGACAGCGTCGAGATGATCGCCACCACGATGAAAGCCGGTGCGAACAAGCCGGCGCTGAGCTCGTCCACATGATGGATCCACATCGTGGATTCCACCGAGAACGCGCCGACGGCGACGCCGGCGGAAACCGCCAGCTGCTGGTTGACGCTGACCAGCGTGGTGGCGCGGCTCATCTGCGCCGGCTCGACCTCCGCATAGGCCAGGGTGTTGATCGCGGTGAATTGCAGCGAACGGAAGAAGCCGCCGACCACCAGCAGGATCATGATCAGAAGCAGCGGCGTCGTGATCGTGAACAGCGCGCAGGCCGCGAGGAAGAGCGAACTCACGACCGCGTTGATGGTCATGATGTTGCGAAAGCCGAAGGTGCGGATGATGCGCGCCGCCAGCGTCTTCATGCCCATGGCGCCGACCGCCGAGGCAAACGTGACCAGGCCCGAGCGCAGCGGCGACAGGCCGAATCCGACCTGCATCAATAGCGGCAGCAGAAACGGCAACGAGCCGATGCCGAGGCGGAACATGAAGCCGCCGATGATGCTGGCGCGCATCGTCGGCAGCCGCAGCAGCGTGAAATCCAGCACCGGCGAGGCGGTTCGCCGGGCGTGGATCACATAGAGCGTCATGGAGATGCTGCCGATCCCGATCAGCGACGATCACGATGGGCCAGGGCAGCAGATTGAGGCCCGCGACCGAAAGGCCGAACGCAATGCCGCCGAGCCCGATCCCGGCCAGCACCAGTCCGTAAAGATCGAAGCGCTCGGGATCTTCGACGCGGATCGGATCGATGTAGCGCAGCGCCATGACGATGCCGAGCAGCCCGATCGGAATGTTGATCAGAAAGATCCAGTGCCAGGTCAGATAGGTGGTGATGAATCCGCCGAGCGGCGGACCGATCACCGGCCCGATCAGCGCCGGCACCGTCACCCACGCCATGGCATTGACCAGCGCGCTCTTGTCGATCGAGCGCAGCAGCACCAGCCGCCCGACCGGCGTCATCATGGCGCCGCCCATCCCTTGCACGATGCGCGCGATCACGAAATCGGTGACCGAGGATGACAGCGCGCAGCCGATCGATCCCACCATGAAGACCGCAACGGCGACGCTGAAAACCGTGCGTGGGCCGAAGCGGTCGGCGGTCCAGCCGCTGGCCGGAATGAAGACCGCGAGCGCCAGCAGGTATGAGGTGATGGCAAGCTTCAGCGTCAGCGGGCTGGTGCCGATGTCGGCGGCGATCGCCGGAAGCGAAGTCGCGATCACCGTCGAATCCATGTTCTCCATGAACAAGGCGGTGGCCACGATGAGCGGGATCAGGCGTTCTTTATTGTTCATTCTTAATCGCCGGGATTGGCACGAAGGGACGGAAACGGGGGCTGTATCACCCCATTGCCGCACTTGCCATTGCGGAACCCGGAAAACACCTAAATCATGCGTGAGCTTCCGCGTGCCGGGATGGCCTGGCCTGCGGCCTGGCCATCGGCGCCGCTGCAGGGCGCGCGCGGCGGCGAAAACCTTGTACTGGGTGCATGGCTGGCAAACGCTTTGATTTGGCGGCCTGTCATGCTATCGACCACCGCCAACCCTACCGATGGGCTCGATTCGCCGGCGATGCCAGTTGCTTCGCCGGGCGACTTGCTCATCCCAAAGGTCTATCGCGGCGAACAGGCCGCTGAACGGAGTTGGTAATGGCGCAAGTGCAGGGATTTCAGGGGATACGCGAAGCCTATACATTTGACGATGTGCTTCTGCGGCCCGGCCTTTCGGATATCCTGCCCTCTGAGGCCGACATCCGCTCCCACGTCACCCGCGCGATCCCGCTCAACATTCCGATCATCGCCTCCGCGATGGATACCGTCACCGAAGCGCGGATGGCGATCGCGATGGCGCAGTCGGGCGGCATCGGCGTCATCCACCGCAATTTCGATATCGACGGCCAGGCCGCCCAGGTGCGGCAGGTCAAGAAGTTCGAATCCGGAATGGTCGTCAATCCCCTGACCATCGGTCCCGACGCGATGCTGTCGGATGCGCTGGCGCTGATGAAGGATCACGGATTCTCCGGCATCCCGGTGGTCACCGGCGGCGGACAAGGGCGTGCCGGGCAGGCTGGTCGGCATCCTGACCAACCGCGACGTTCGTTTTGCGACCGATCCGCGCCAGAAGATCTCCGAGCTGATGACGCACGAAAACCTGGTGACGGTGCGCGAGGGCGTCAGCCAGGACGAGGCGAAGCGGATGCTGCACAAGCACCGGATCGAAAAACTGCTGGTGGTCGACGATCAATACCGCTGCGTCGGCCTGATCACCGTGAAGGACATGGAAAAGGCGGTCGCGCATCCGCTGGCCTCCAAGGACGCGCAGGGCCGGCTGCGGGTTGCCGCGGCGACCACCGTCGGCGAGGGCGGCTATGAGCGCACCGAGCGGCTGATCGACGCCGGCGTCGATGTGATCGTGGTCGATACCGCGCACGGCCATTCCTCGCGCGTGCTGGAGGCGGTCAACCGCATCAAGCGGCTCTCCAACGCGGTGCAGGTCATCGCCGGCAATATCGCGACCCAAGAGGGCGCGCAGGCGCTGATCGATGCCGGCGCCGACGCGATCAAGGTCGGCATCGGCCCGGGTTCGATCTGCACCACCCGGATCGTCGCCGGCGTCGGCGTGCCGCAACTGACCGCGATCATGGATGCGGTCGAAGCCGCGAAGAAAGCCAACGTGCCTGTGATCGCCGATGGCGGCATCAAATATTCCGGCGACCTCGCCAAGGCGCTGGCCGCCGGCGCCGACATCGCCATGGTCGGCTCGCTTGCTGGCCGGCACCGACGAGACGCCGGGCGAGGTGTTTCTATGGCAGGGCCGCTCCTACAAGGCCTATCGCGGCATGGGCTCGGTGGGCGCGATGGCGCGCGGTTCCGCCGACCGCTACTTCCAGCAGGACATCAAGGACACGCTCAAGCTGGTGCCGGAAGGCATCGAGGGTCAGGTGCCCTACAAGGGCCCGGTCGGAAACGTCATGCACCAGCTCGCCGGCGGCCTGCGCGCGGCGATGGGCTATGTCGGCGCGCGAAATCTCGCCGAGTTTCACGAGAAGGCGCAGTTCGTGCGGATCACGGGCGCCGGCCTGCGCGAAAGCCATGTCCACGACGTCACCATCACCCGCGAAAGCCCGAATTATCCCGGCGGGGTGTAGCCCGGCGGCCCAAATTGGCCGCCACAGGTGCGACGAAACGAGGTATCGTTTGGTCATATACTACCGGTGTGCGCGTGAGCTAACGCTGACGCGCGCGTCGGTGCCGCGGTTTTCAAACGATTTATCGCAAACACAGCTCTAAACAGAAGTTGGTTATCATGGTCGATTGGTCCGACGACAGGCTTGCTGCGCTTTCCGATCAAGATCTGAAGAATCTGCTGGTCAATGCGGAGCGGAAATCCGCCACCGATCTGATCGCAAAATGCACGGCCGAGCTTGAGAAGCGCAATGCCTTGAAGCCCCGCAAGGCATCGAAGCCGCGCACCGAGCTGAAGGAATTCGAGCACGACATGTCCGGTCAGCTCGCCGCGGTCGGCAAGGAGATGGCCGAGAAGTACGATCTGTCCGAGGAAACCGCCAAGGCCAGGTCGGTCGGCGTCAAGGGCTTCCGATCCCACAAGCTTCTGGATGCCCAGGGCTACGCCAAGCTCGGGGGATCGCAGCGCGACGGATCGGTGGCGGTCGACCGCTATATTTCCTACCGGCGCGGCAACGACATCGTGACGCTTGGCGTCTGGCTGTTGAAGGATGCGCCGATCGAGGATCACGAATTCCATGTCAGTGCGCCGACGGCGATGATCGAGGGCGGCAAGACGTTTTCCGAGGTCCGGCCGGGCGTTTCGGAAAAGGACCCGCAGCCATCGCGCGCCATTCTCGCCTTCAAGGATCTGCCGAGCGCTGCGGCGGCGTTCGACGCGGTGCTGGCGAAAATCACGGCGTGATATGCTGACAACCGTATTGACGAATGAATTCGTCATTGCGAGCCCAGCGAAGCAATCCGGGGCACGAGCAGAGCTGGATTGCTTCGTCGCTAGTGCTCCTCGCAATGACGACAAGCAAAAAAATCGGAGGAAACCATCATGTCGCATCAGGCAAAGCGTGTCGTTCTGGTCTCTCGTCCCGTCGGCGAGCCCAAGGCGTCGGATTTCCGCATCGAGGACTATCGCGCAGCCGGCGCCGGGTGAAGGCCAGGTCCTGCTGCGCACGATCTGGCTGTCGCTCGATCCCTATATGCGCGGGCGCATGAGCGACGGACCGTCCTATGCGGCGCCGGTGCCGATCGGCGGCGTGATGGAGGGCGGCACGGTCTCCGAGGTGATCGCCTCCAACAATCCGGGCTTTGCCAAGGGCGACATCGTGCTGTCGCGCGCCGGCTGGCAAACGCATGCGCTCTCGGACGGCAAGGCATTGACCAAGATCGATCCGAAGCTCGGACCGGTCTCGACCGCCGTCGGCGTGCTCGGCATGCCCGGCATGACCGCCTATACCGGACTGCTCGACATCGGCAAGCCGCAGCCGGGCGAGACCGTCGTGGTCGCCGCCGCCTCCGGCGCGGTCGGCTCGGCGGTCGGGCAAATCGCAAAGATCAAGGGCGCGCGCGTCGTCGGCATCGCCGGCGGCAAGGACAAATGCGACTACGTCACCAAAGAGCTTGGCTTCGACGCCTGCCTCGACCACCGCGATCCCGAGCTGGCGGCGAAACTGAAGGAAGCCTGCCCGAAAGGCATCGACGTCTACTTCGAAAACGTCGGCGGCGCGGTGTTCGAGGCGGTGTTTCCGCTGCTCAACGCGTTCGCGCGCGTTCCCGTCTGCGGCCTGATCGCGCATTACAACGACACCGAGGCCGCCGCGCCGAAATGGGCTGGCGTCGATGATGCGCGCGGTGTTGACCAAGCGGCTGACGATCAGGGGCTTCATCGTCAGCGACTTCGCCGCGCGTCATGCCGACTTCCTGCGCGACATGTCGCAATGGGTGCGCGAGGGCAAGATCAAGCACCGCGAATTCGTCACCGAAGGGCTCGACAGCGCGCCCGATGCGTTCATGGGACTGCTCAAGGGCGCCAATTTCGGCAAGCAATTGGTGCGGGTCGGGCCGGACAAGGCGTAGGCGGACCGACAGCGGGGGCGGGGAATGAACGAGCCCGTCGACGTCCTGATCATCGGCGCCGGGGCCTCCGGCGCCGCGGTGGCCTGGAGCCTCGCCGACACCAAAATGCACATCCTCTGCCTCGAGCAGGGCGACTGGATGAATCCCGTCGCACTATCCCAGCGCCGGGCGGGATTGGGAAGCGCGCTTCTACGGCGACTATTCGCCGAGCCCCAACATCCGCGCCCGGCCCGAGGATTATCCCGTCAACGACGACAACTCGCCGATCAAGGTCTTGAACTTCAACGGCGTCGGCGGCTCGACCATCATGTACACGGCGCATTTCCCGCGCCTGCATCCGTCCGACTTTCGGGTCCGCACGCTGGACGGCGTGGCCGACGACTGGCCGATCGACTACGACACGCTGGCGCCGTTCTTTGCCGAGAACGACCGGATGATGGGCGTCTCCGGTCTCGCCGGCGATCCCGCCTTTCCGCCGACGCAACCGCCGATGCCGCCGCTGCCGCTCGGCCGTTCCGGCGCGCGGCTCGCGAAGGCCATGAACAAGCTCGGCTGGCACTGGTGGCCGTCCGACACCACGGTCGCGACCATCGACTATGAAGGCCGCGCGCGCTGCATCAACCTCGGCCATTGCACGCCGGCCTGCGCGCAAGGCGCCAAGGCCAGCACCGACATCACCTATTGGCCGGCGGCGCTGCGCGCGGGCGTCGAACTGCGCACGCACTGCCGCGTGCGCGAGATCACCACCAACGAGCACGGCATGGCCTCGGGCGTCGTGTATTACGACCGCGATGGCGTCGAGCAGTTTCAGCCCGCCGAAGTGGTCGTGATCGCCTGCAACGGCGTCGGCACGCCGAGGCTGCTGCTGAATTCGGCGTCCGCTCGTTTCCCGAACGGGCTTGCCAATTCCAGCGGGCTGGTCGGCAAGAACCTGATGTTTCATCCCTACGCCCAGCTCTACGGCTATGTCGATGAACCCACCGACTCCAACCGCGCGCCGCCGACCTGCCTGTGGAGCAAGGAATTTTACGAGACCGATCCCTCGCGCGGCTTCGTGCGCGGCTATGCGTTCCAGTTCGGCCGCGGCATTGGGCCGGTGATGGAGGCCGTCACCAGCGAAGCCAAGGGGATATTGCCCTGGGGCGAGGGCCATCACGCGGCGTTTCGCAGGCTGAACGGGCACCGGCTTGGGCTTGCGGCCATTTGCGAGGACCTGCCGGAGGAGCACAACCGCGTCACGCTCGATCCGGTCCTGAAAGACAGCCATGGCATCCCGGCGCCGCGCGTCGATTACACCATCGGCGAAAACAGCGCGAAAATGCTGGAACACGGCATTGCGCGCGGCAAGGAGATTCTTGCCGCGGCCGGCGCGACCGACATCTGCGTCAACAAACCGATTCTGTATGGCGGCTGGCATCTGCTCGGCACCGCGCGCATGGGCACCGACCCCGCGCGCTCGGTGGTCAACGAATGGGGCAGGTCGCACGACGTCAAGAACCTGTTCATCGTCGACGGCAGCGTCTTCGTCACCTCGGGCGGCGTCAACCCGACCTCCACCATCCAGGCCATCGCGCTCTACATCGCCGACCAGATGAAGCAGCGCCTCGCCAATTTGTTCGATTGAGGCGGCCATGGCAGCGGAGAACAACCTCACCCCCGCGCAGCGCGACGATTTGCGGGTCGTTGCCGCGATGATCATTCCGGCCAGCGCCGAATACGCCGTGCCCGGCGCGGACGATGCGACCATTCAGGCCGACATGCTGGCGACCCTCGGCCGCGACACCGCGGCGGTGTGCGCAGGCGCTCGATCATCTCGCGCGTCTCGCCGCGCATGCCGCTGGCCGATCTCGACGCTGTCACGTCGAGAAGCGGTGGCGAGCGAATTCCGCGCCTCCGGCGGAGCGCCGGCGGCGACGCTCACTCGCGTCGTGCTGCAATGCTACTATCGCGACGACCGGGTGCTGCGCTCGCTGGGGCTCGAATTGCGTGCCCCGTTTCCCAAGGGATATCCGCTCGAGCAGGGCGACTGGTCGCTGCTCGACCCGGTGAAGGCGCGCCCCTCGATGTGGCGGCGGACGAGCTGAAGTTAGATCAAGAATCGAACGACACACCAACTCGATCAAGAACAAGCGGGTGCGTGACACCTTGGGAAATATGCGCGAGAATTCTTTCTCGCGGCCGAAAATAAGGTAGGTCCGGCGTTCTGGTCGAGCGGACGGAGCCATGGAAAGTCTGTCGCACTATCCTCTGCTTGTATTCGCGGTGGCCTTCGCGGCGCTGTGGCTCGCTTCGGCGGCGGGCTCCTGGCTGCGCAGAAATTATCCAAACGCCGAGGACGAGCAGAACGAGCATCTTGGTGTCATCCTTGCGGCTACCCTGACGCTACTCGCCTTGATCATCGGCTTCAGCTTCTCGATGTCCATCAATCGCTACGATCAGCGCAAGAATTTCGAGGAAGCCGAAGCCAATGCGATCGGGACCGAACTCCTGCGTGCCGACTTTCTACCTCCTGCGGATGCCGCTCACGTGCGCAAGCTTCTTGGCGAGTATCTCGACCAACGCATCCAGTTCTATCTCAACAAGGACGATGTCAGGCGAATGCGGATCGACGACCGGACCAGCCAGTTGCAGGCTGATCTCTGGTCTGCGGTTCGCGGTCCGTCCGCTGCACAACCAACGCCGGTGATGGCGCTGGCACTCGCCGGTATGAACGACGTGATCAATTCGCAGGGCTACACGCAGGCGGCGTACTGGAACCGGATTCCCGCCGCCGCGTGGTATTTCATGGCGATCATCGCGCTGTGTTCGAGCGCGTTGCTCGGCTATCGGTCGCGAAGTGGAAACGCCGCGGGAAAGCTTGTTCTCGTGCTCCCGCTGGTCGTTTCGATTTCCTTCCTTTTGATAGCCGATATCGATGCTCCGCGGCATGGTTTGATCGAGGTCAGGCCACAGAACCTGGAGAGTTTGGCGAAGTCGCTCGGGCGTTGAAATTCGCCTCGAATTGCGGTCAATACCTGCTCAAACGTCGATCTCAAATCCGAGCAGTGCGAGCGTGCCCACCACCGGCTCTCCCCAAGCCGGTGGTAGGCACGCCACGCTTTGCCCACCCTCCGAAATTAGTTCAGCAGTTCCCGTTCGGTCACTGTGTGCATGACCTCCGCGCCGCAATCGAAGCATTCATAGGTGAAATCGATTTTCGCCATGCTCCAGCGCGGTGCGACCTCCTTGACGGACATCGCCAAGCCTACGCAGCTCGGGCAGACCATGAACGGCGGTTCGGCGTCGTGATGACGGATATAGGCTGGCATGTCGGCTCCCCAACAAGGCATTCAGACCACCCCGACCCGACAACCAGCATACGCCGCTACTGCTGCCATAATCGTGTTCTTTGGCGAACACAGGGGGAACGGCCGCGCATTCCCAGCTTGTGTGACAAATCTGCACGACCGCCGTCGCCACAAATGACCTCACCAATGACGCTGGGGTGCGCTGCGTTTTCCAAGCTATCTTCTGACGAGCCGTGAGTTTCGAGGTGGCGCACACGAGATCGTATCGAGCATCGGTATTTGTAGACGCCGCGCCGGTCGACGGTCACGGCAGATTTGCCGGCGGGTTCAGCCCGCCTCCCATGTGGACAGATCGGGTTGCGTCAGCGACGCGGTCGCGATGGGTATGGCGCCTGTCGCGAGCGCGATCTCAGCAATCGAGACGCAGTCGTGCTTGCGCGATATGGCAAGTAGTCATTGCGTCTTATTGACGGTCTTTCCCCAGGTGATTTCGGGCCTGCGAAAACCCATCGCAATCCAGGCGGCGATCAGCTTCAACATGAACTTGCTGGAGTGACGGCTATAATTCGGCAAGTCATCGGCGAGTTCGACGCCGATGCGCCGCTCTTTCGTCATGAGCCGCATTTCAAGTGGCGGCGCGCCCGTCGGAACGCGGTTCCGGAAGATCGATAGCCAGTGTCCTTTGGTGAAGTCGGCGAACATCGCTGAATTACAGCACGTCGCAATGACCCGTCGGGTGGGAGAATCAGGCTTGAGCCGACGCTCTTCGAGATGCTCTTGCCCCATCACGCACCGCACCCGATCCTTTCGATACAGGATGAAGTCTGTTCCACCATCGGAGGCGAGCACGGCCGGCGCACTGGCCAATTGCTCGAACTGACGTCCGGCTGCCTGGCAACTCGTGCAATAGCAGGAGGCAGTCACAATCGGCGGGCCGATTGCCTCGAACTTCACTTTTCCGCATTGGCACGTCGCGGAAACATGTTTGCCTTGCTTCATGCTCACAATGACGTCTCACTGTTGGTACCGGTACAGGCAACCTTGTCGAGCGCTAACCCCGCCTTACGCTGGCGCCGCCATCCACCGGCAGCGTGACGCCGGTGATGAAGCTTGCCTCGTCCGAAGCCAAGAACAGCGCCGCGTTGGCGACATCCCAGCCGGTGCCCTGCTTCTGGCGCAGCGGCACCTTGGCGTCGCGCTCGGCCTCGACCTCGGCGCGGCTTTTGCCGAATTCGCGGGCGCGGGTATCGACCGCCATCGGCGTGTTCATCAGTCCGGGCAGGATGACATTGGCGCGGATGCCGTATGGCGCGTTCTGGTAGGCAAGCTGCTCGGTGAACGACACCATCGCCGCCTTGGTCGCCTTGTAGGCGACATAGGGGTAGCTGGTGATGACGGCCATCGAGGAGATGTTGATGATGGCGCCGCTTTGCTGCTGGCGCATGATCGGGATCACGTGCTTGGCGGCGAGGATGCAGCTCTTGAGGTTGATCGCGATGCAGCGGTCGAGCGCTTCCTCGGTGATGTCGAGCAACTCGGCGTCGCCGCCGGCGAGGCTGACGCCGACATTGTTGTGCAGGATATCGATGCGGCCCCAGCGGCGATGGGCCTCGGCGACCATGGCCTTGATCTCGGCATTCTTGGTGACGTCGGCCTTGAAAGCCACCGCCGTGCCTCCCTTGGCCGCGATCAGTTCGACGGTTTCCTGCGCCGATGGCAGATTGTGATCCACGCACAGCACCCTGGCGCCTTCGCGCGCGAAGGTGAGCGCGGTGGCGCGGCCGTTGCCGATGCCTTCGCCGGGCGACTGGCCGGCGCCGACGACGATGGCGACGCGATCTTTCAAGCGCATGTCAGTTCACTCCCGGGATCGGGTACTGCTGCAGTACCTCTTTGTAATAGGGCTCGTTGTCCATCTTCATGGTGGCGAGCACGCGGACCACGGCGCAATAAAAAGCGATGGTCAGCACGAGGTCGGTCATGTGCTCGTTGGAGAGTTCCTTCTTGATTTCGGCAAAGGTCGCGTCCGACATTGCGAGTTCGCGCACCATCTCGCGGGCGCCTTTCAGGATCGCCTTGGCCAGCGGCTCGAGCTTCGAGGGTTTGCCCTCGGTCTCGGCCATCATGGCCTCGATATCGGCGTCGGTGACGCCGAACTCCTTGCCGATCTTCACGTGATGGGTGAATTCATATTCGGACTTCTCCATCCAGCCGACCTGGAGAATCGCAAGTTCGCGCAAGCGCGGGTCGAGCTTGCTCTTGAAACGGATATAGCCGCCCATCCCGCTGAAGGCGCGCGCCATGTCGGGCGAGTTGACCAGGAGCTTGTGCAGGTTGGTGTTGCGCTTGAGCATGTCGCGATATTCAGGGGCGACCTGGTCGGGCTCGAGGTAGGGCAGGCGGGCCATCTTGCTGGTTCTCCTTTGTGGGTTGGTCAGTGATCGCGTGAATTGCGTTCCGGGCCCTGCAGCGTCACGCCGCCATCGACCACCAGCGCCTGGCCGGTGATGTAGCGGGCGTGATTGCTGAGCAGGAATTTGACGGCGTGGCCGACGTCCCAGCCGGTGCCTTCGATCTTCAGCACCGAGGCGTCGGCGCGCTGGGCGCGGGCCGTCGCGCTCATGCCGTTGCCGTGCGCATAGACCATCGGCGTGTACATCGGACCGGGGCAGATGCAGTTGACCCGGATGTTGTCGCGGCCATGATCGACCGCCATCGCCTGGGTCAGTCCGATCACCGCGGCTTTCGACGTCGTATAGGTGGTGAGCCCGCGCGGCCGCAGCGCCGAGATCGACGAGATGTTGACGATGGCGCCGCCGCTGGCGGTCCTGATCATGGCCGGAATGGCGTATTTCGAGAGCAGGAACATGCTCTCGACGTTGATCCGCATCACCCGCCGGTAGTCGTCCGGCGTCTCGTCGACGACGCTGCCGCGGCTGCCGACACCGACATTGTTGTCGAGGAAATCGAGCCGGCCCCAGCGATCGAGGGCGGCTTCCACCACGCCCTTGCATTCGGCCTCGGAGGTGACGTTGCAGGCCACGGCCGCGGCGATGCCGCCTTCCGCTTCGATCATGTCGACGGTGCGCTGAGCAAGCCCGAGATCGCGATCGGCCACCAGCACCTTGACGCCCGCGCGGGCCAGCAGGATCGCCGCCGCCCGGCCGTTGCCGATGCCATCGCCCGCAGCGCCGCCGCCGCTAATGAGCGCTACCTTGCCGGCCAGACCGGCATCGTCCTCGGGCCCCTTCATGGCGTTTCTTCCTTTTTGTGCATGCACGATAGCAATGCCACCGGGGCGAGAGAAGGTCGCTGATCTCAGACGATCGCCGCGACCTCCTGTGAAATTGCATATTGCCGGTCGTGCCACGCATGGCGGTCGGCTGAGGAAACGCACCAGAAGGGGCTGCACGACGGCGCGCTCGAATGGGCTGTGGCCGGCGGGCGGCGCAAGAAGGTCTGCCCGTCGCGATGATGGCGGCCTGTTCCTGCCGAAATTTCGCGAGATCGCCGAGCGGCATCCGGATCTCAAAATGATTCTCGATCATTGCGGCCTCAACCGCCACGGCAGGGATGCCGAGGCCTTTATCCATCTCGACGAATTGGTGGCGCTTGCCCGATCGCCCAATGTCGCCGTCAAGGCGACCGGCGCGCCGCATTAGTCGACGCAGCCTTATCCGTTCAGCAACATCCGGGATGGGCTGCGCCGGATCTTCGATGCCTTGAAGACGTCATGGCTCCGCTGCCTCCGCGAATGGATCGGCTGGGACCGCCAACAGGTTCCCGGGCAGCTGCGGCAGCATCAGGTAAATAACGCGCGAGAAAAATGTGTCTTTTCGTGTCGGGGAGTTGACCTGACCGAAGGTAGTCCCCACCGCTCCCAATGGCTAGGCTGGAACCACCAACGCTAAACTGATATCCTCTTCCAAGCGAAACGTTGGTCAGTGGGAAATCGGGGTTGGCTTGCCGATGAACATCCTCGATCCGCAAGGTCCGATCGCCGCGGCCGACAAGACCATTTTAATAGATTCCATCGCGATTATGCTGGCGATCGTCGTGCCGACGATCATCGCCATTTTCGGCTTTGCGTACTGGTTCCGGCAATCCAATCCTCGCGCGCACTATCTCCCGGACTGGGAATATTCAGGCCGTATCGAAATGGTGGTCTGGTCGATTCCGACGTTGACCATCATCCTGCTCGGCGGCGTCGCATGGATCGGGGCGCACCAGCTGGATCCGGCCAAGCCGGTGGACGGGACCGGAAGTCCGCTCACGATTCAGGTCGTGTCGCTCGATTGGAAATGGCTCTTCATCTATCCGGATCAACGGGTTGCGACCGTCAATACCCTGACCGTGCCTGCCGGTGCACCGCTTCACTTCCAGCTGACGTCCGGAAGCGTGATGAACGCGTTCTTCATTCCGCAGCTCGGGAGCATGATCTACACCATGAACGGCATGGTCACGCGGCTGGAGCTGCGTGCCGATAATGAGGGCACGTTTAAGGGCCTGTCCTCGCATTTCAGCGGCGATGGCTTTCCTGACATGATGTTCGACGTGCACGTCGTGTCGCCGCTTGCATTTTCCGACTGGGTCGGAAGCACCGCCCGCAGCGGGCAGGTCCTGAATACGGACAGCTATGTAAATCTGGCCAAGCAGTCGGTCCCGAAGGACAAGCCGGCCTATCGGCTGGGCGATCCGGAATTGTTCCAGAATATCGCGACCCAGGTGATCGCACCTGGTCCGGGACCCGAATTGACAGACAATTTAGCAAAACCGCGCAGCGGAGTAAGTGATGTTCGGTAAGCTCAGCTGGGCGGTTATCCCCTTCAACCAGCCGATACCGATGGTCGCCTCCGGTGTGGTGGCGCTCGGCATCTTGGCAATCCTCGCCTGGGTCGTCATCAAGGGGCATCTGCCCTATCTCTGGGAGGAGTGGATCACCAGCGTCGATCACAAGCGGATCGGCGTGATGTACACCTTGCTCGCGATGGTGATGCTGCTTCGCGGATTTGTCGACGCCATCATGATGCGGATGCAGCAGGCGGTCGCTTTTCACTCGCAAGGTTATTTGCCGCCGGAGCACTACAACCAGATCTTCTCGGCTCACGGCACGATCATGATCTTCTTCGTGGCGATGCCGTTCGTGATCGGGCTGATGAATCTCGTGGTGCCGCTGCAGCTCGGCGTCCGCGACGTGGCGTTTCCGACGCTGAATTCGGTCGGGTTCTGGCTGACCGCGACCGGCGCCTTGCTCGTCAACATCTCGCTGGTGATCGGTGAGTTCGCCCGCACCGGCTGGCTGCCGTATCCGCCGTTGTCGGAGCTGGCCTATTCGCCGGGCGTCGGCGTCGATTATTACCTGTGGTCACTGCAGATTTCCGGCGTAGGGACGCTCGTCGCCGGTATCAATCTGGTCACCACCATCCTGAAAGTCCGCACCAAGGGCATGAGCTATCTGCGCATGCCGATGTTCTGCTGGACCTCGCTTGCCTCAAATCTCCTGATCGTGGCGGCGTTCCCGATCCTGACCGCGACGCTCGCGATGCTGATCCTCGACCGCTATCTCGGCTTCCATTTCTTCACCAACGAGGCCGGCGGCAACGTGATGATGTTCATGAACCTGATCTGGGCGTGGGGACATCCCGAGGTCTACATCCTCATCCTGCCGGCGTTCGGTGTTTTCTCGGAAGTGGTCTCGACTTTCTCCGGCAAGCCGCTGTTCGGCTACCGGTCGATGGTGCTGGCCACCATGGCGATTTGCATCATCTCGTTCATGGTGTGGCTGCACCATTTCTTCACCATGGGCGCCGGCGCCGACGTCAACGCCATCTTCGGCATCGCCAGCATGATCATCGCGGTCCCGACCGGCGTGAAGATCTACAATTGGCTGTTCACGATGTATGGCGGACGCGTCCGCTTCACCACGCCGATGCTGTGGTCGATGGGCTTCATGGTGACATTCATCATCGGAGGCTTGACCGGCGTTCTGGTCGCGGTGCCGCCGGCGGACTTCCTGCTGCACAACAGCCTGTTCCTGGTCGCCCATTTCCACAACGTCATCATCGGCGGCGTGCTGTTTGGCGCCTTCGCGGGCTACACCTACTGGTTCCCGAAGGCGTTCGGCTTCCGGCTCCATGAAGGGCTCGGCAAGGCGGCCTTCTGGTGCTGGCTGATCGGGTTCTACGTCGCCTTCATGCCGCTCTACGCGGTCGGCTTCCTCGGCATGACGCGGCGCATGCAGCACTACGACGTGCCGGAATGGCGTCCGTGGCTGCTGCTTGCCGGCGTCGGCGCGGTCGTGATCATGATCGGAATTATCTTCCAGATCGCACAGCTCTTTGTCAGCATCCGCGACCGCGAGAAACTGCGCGACCACACCGGCGATCCCTGGGATGGGCGATCGCTGGAATGGGCCACCGCGTCGCCGCCGCCGGTCTTCAATTTTGCCGTGCTGCCCGTCGTGACGGGGCCGGACGCTTACTGGACGATGAAGGTCGCGCGCCAAAGAAGGCGTGCGTGGAAGAGCCCGAGTACAAGCCGATCGAGATGCCGCGCAATTCGCCGACCGGATTCGTTTGCGCGTTCTTCGCCACCGTCATGGGCTTCGCGCTGATCTGGCAGATCTGGTGGATGGTGATTGCAGGATTCCTGGGCGCGTTCGCGACCTTCGTGGTGTTCGCATGGCGCGACCATGATGAGTACGAGATCCCGGCGGACGAGGTGGCTCGCGTCGATCGCGTCAACATCGCCGAGCGGCGCAACCTGGTCACCGCCGCGGGGGCAGCATAATGACGACGGCAACGGTGATAGCGTGGCGGCGGCGACCCGCATCATGTGCATGGTCTGGATGAGTTCAGCGCCGGGCAGAGCGGGCCGGCGCCGAAGCGGATCATAACCGGCTACGGCTTCTGGATCTTCCTGCTCAGCGACATGGTGTTGTTCTCGTGCTTCTTCGCGGCCTATGCGGTGCTGTCGGGGCAGACTGCGGGAGGCCCGACCGGCGCCGAACTGTTTAATCTCAAGAATGTCGCGATCCAGACCGGCTGCCTGCTGTTATCGACCTTCGCCTGCGGGATGGCCAGCATCGCGGCGGATGAGCGCCAGCAAGTTCTGGTTCCAGATCGCGATGGCGGTCACCGGTGCTCTCGGGCTGACCTTTCTTGTCATGGAGATACGGGAGTTCGCGGATCTGGTCGCGCGCGGAGCCGGTCCGACGCGGAGCGCGTTCCTGTCGGCGTTCTTCACGCTGGTCGGCTGTCACGGCCTGCATGTGGCGGGCGGCATCCTCTGGCTTCTGACGATGATGGCGCAGGTCTACGCCAAGGGCTTCCGCGCCGACATTCAGCGCCGGTTTCTCTGCTTTGCGCTGTTCTGGCACGCGCTCGACATCATCTGGGTGGCGGTATTTTCGGTCGTCTATCTGCTCGGGAGCATGGCATGAGCGAGGTTCATCACCTGCACGATCACACCGATCGTCGCGCCCGGTGATGAAGAAGGCGGCGGCAGCGTCCGCCTTCACGTAATCGGGTATCTGGTCGGCCTTGGTCTGGCGGTGCTGCTGACCGCGACGTCGTTCTTTGTCGTCGGCACCGATCTGGTCTGGCAGCCGAGCATTCCCATCGCCATCATCGTGCTTGCGATCGCGCAGATGGGCGTGCACATCGTGTTCTTCCTTCACATCACGACCGGGCCGGACAACACCAATAACGTCATGGCGCTGGCGTTCGGCGTGCTGATCGTGGTGCTGGTCGTCGGTGGCTCGCTGTGGATCATGGCGAACCTCAATCAGAACATGATGCCGATGGACCAGCTGATGCAGATGCAGCGATGAGGCGCGCCGCTGGTCACTTCGCCGCGGCGCCGGCCCGGCAATTATAGGCCCTGCGAAACCCGGCCGCCCGCGCGTCGTCCTCGGAGCAGAACCAGCGGTCCGGCCGGGTCAGCGCCGGATAGCTGCGGCATCCCTGCAGATGATAAACGCCGATATGTCCCGTCACGCGGGCGCGCACGGCGAATTTGGCCTTGATGCTGCAACCGGGCGGCATGGCCGGATATTCGGGGAACAGCACGCTGCGTATTTCGCGGTCCTTGTCGACCCGGCATGATCCGCCCAGCAGCGCGCCGTCCTTGCTTGCCGCGACGGAATTCCTGCGGAGCGACAAAACAGCCTTTCCAAAGCCCGAGGCGGTCGCGCCTGGCGCTGGCCTGGTCTTCGCCTGGACCGGCTCTTGGCGGACGGTTCGAGGCTCAAGGCAAAGCCCTTCGCGGACGAGCTGCTGATTGAGGCTCGTGGTGCCGCCCTCGACGGTGCAGACGCCGATATGTCTTTTGCTGAAGTCCCTGGTGCGGGCCCTGGTCATAGCAACGGACCGGGCGCCCGCCGATCAGTTTTGACAACTGGTCGCGGGCATCGACGCCGCAGGTCCAGGGATCGGCGTGGTCGTCGATGCAGGTCTGGTCGAGCTCGGGGGCATCGATGCCGTCGAGCCGGTAGGTCGTGTCGGCGAGTTGGATGGTATTGCCGTCCCTGACCACGGCGCTCGCGGTCCAGCCCGGGTTCACCGACAGGATTAACCCGAGGACTGGGAGAAGGGAACGCAGCAACCGCGAGCCAACCGGGACAGGGAAGGTTTCGGGATCGCATGCGGTCTCGCCATCGGTGGAGTTGAGCGCCGGTTTGAATGCTCTAGCATATCTTGAGATGGCAAGACCAACGTCTTGAGCGCCGGATACTAAATGATCCGCGTGGTGCGGGCCGCAGGCGACGCCACGGCGGCTCGTTTCCGTTGGCGCCGCCGAATTTCCGATCGCTGCGAAAGGCGAGGCCATGCCTTAGGGCCGATTCGGGAGCTAAAATCGCAGGAACCGCCGCGGGTAGCGCCCGGAATGAGGACGGGGTTCGCCCGCCATCGGGGCCGATTGATTGTCAGGGGCGGGCGCGCTCGCTATAGCGGGAGCTCGCGTTCAATCCGGGGGGAGAGTTCCAATGTCGGTCCAATTCGTTTTGCTGCCGGTCTTCGTTCTCGTCGGTCTTACGTTCGCGTTGCTGCTTTGGACGTCCAGGACGCGTACGCGTACGTTCCAGGCTGGCGAAACCAGGTCAGGGGACATCGCGCTGGGGCAACAAAACGGGCAGTTCGGACTGCCGGTGTTGTTCTATATCCTGATCGCGCTGGCTTTGCCGTTACGGCACGCCGATCTCGTGATCGTGCTGCTGTCGTGGGTGTTCGTCGTGACCCAATTTGCCCATGCCGGCATCTTCGTCACCTCCAACGACGTCGGGCAGCGCGGAATGGCATGGTTCGCGGGCGTGCTGGTGTTGTTCGCGATGTGGCTCTATTTCGCGCTGAAGATTCTGCTGCTGATCTGACAACGGCTTCCGACCCGAAGCTTACCCGAACCGAAAGTCCTGAATGACCCCCGCTGCCCGGCTCTCCGCCGCCATTGAACTGATCGACACCATCGACGCGCAACGCGTCCCGGCGGCGAAAGCGCTGAAAGAGTGGGGCACCGCGCATCGCTTCGCCGGCTCGGGCGATCGCGCCGCGATCTCCGGCCTGATCTGGGATGTGCTGCGCCGGCGCGCCTCGAGCGCGTGGATCATGGACACGGACACGCCGCGCGCGCGCCTGCTCGGCATGCTCAAGCTCGAGCGCGGGATGGAGGTCGATGCGATCGCCGCGCTGTGCGACGGCAGCCGGTTCGCGCCGGAGCCGCTGAGCGAGGGCGAGCGCGCGGCATTGACGTCGCGGACGCTGGCGGACGCGCCGCCGCACATCGCCGGCGATTATCCGGAATGGCTCGACGGCTATCTGGCACAGGTGTTTGGCGACGACCGTGTCGCGGAGGCGACCGCGATGGCGAGCCGCGCGCCGCTCGATCTGCGCGTCAACACCTTGAAGGCCAAACGCGAAAAGGTGCAGGGCTCGATCCGCCATCTCGGCGCGCAGCCGACGCCGTGGTCGCCGATCGGCCTGCGCATCGAGCTCGGCGCCGATGCGCGCAATCCCGGCATCCATGCCGAGGAAAATTTCATCAAGGGCGCCATCGAAGTCCAGGACGAGGGCTCGCAATTGGCGGCGTTGCTGTCGGCGGCAAAACCCGGCGAGCAGGTGATCGATCTCTGCGCCGGCGCCGGCGGCAAGACGCTGGCGCTGGCGGCCATGATGCAGGGCAAGGGCCGGCTGATCGCGACCGACCGTGACAAGCGGCAACTCGCCCCGATCTACGAGCGACTGTCCCGCGCCGGCGTCCACAACGCCGATGTCCGCACCCCCAAGGGCGAGGACGACACGCTGGCCGATATCCGGGCCTCCGCCGATCTCGTGCTGATCGATGCGCCCTGCACGGGAACCGGCACCTGGCGGCGCAATCCCGACGCCAAATGGCGGATGCGCCCCGGCGCGCTCGAGGTGCGGCTGAAGGACCAGATCGAGGTGCTGGATCGCGCCGCCGCCCTGGTCAAGCCGGGCGGCCGGATCGCCTACATCACCTGCTCGGTGCTGCCGCCGGAAAATGGCGAACAGATCGCGAGTTTTGTCGCCCGGCATCCGGAGTTTTCGGTGGTGCCGCCGGCGCAGACCTCAACGGTATTATGGGACAGGGCGGAAGAATTCGCCGCCGCCACGCTGCAATCGCCGGAGGGGCTTTTGATGACGCCCCGCCGCACCGGCACCGACGGGTTTTTCGTGTCGGTGCTGAAGAAGGCGCTAACTCGCAAAGCGCCGTCATTCCGGGGCGATGCGAAGCATCGAACCCGGAATCTCGAGATTCTCCGGTGTGCGAGTGCCATCGTGGTCGCCCCGGAATGACGGTCTCGGTAATGACCGCGCTTGAAAGCACGTGGATGGCCGGGACAAGCCCTGTCATGACGGCCCCGCGAGGGTTGCGAGGGCCGCCCCCGTCGCGTATTTGCTAGCCATGACAGCAGCACAGCCAGCCCGCGAGTCGACGCCCCCGGTGGCCTCGGCGCATGACAAGATTCTGATCGTCGATTTCGGCAGCCAGGTGACGCAACTGATCGCGCGCCGGGTGCGGGAGGAGGGCGTCTATTCCGAGATCGTGCCGTTCCAGAAGGCGGAAGCGGCCTTCGCGGCGATGAAGCCGAAGGCGGTGATCCTCTCCGGCGGCCCGGCGTCCGTGCTCGACGACAATGCGCCGGCAGCGCCGCTGTCGATCCTCACCGCCGGCGTACCGGTGCTCGGCATCTGCTATGGCGAACAGACGATGGCCCAGCAGCTCGGAGGCACCGTCGAGGGCGGGCACCACCGCGAATTCGGCCGTGCCGCTATCGAGGTCACCGACGACTGCACACTGTTCGACGGCGTCTGGCAAAAAGGCGGACGTTACGACGTCTGGATGAGCCACGGCGATCGTGTCACGAAGCTGCCTGACGGCTTTCGCGCGGTGGCAAGGGCGGCGGGCTCGCCGATCTCGGTGATCGCCGATGACAAGCGCAAATTCTACGCCATGCAGTTCCACCCCGAGGTGGTGCACACGCCCGACGGCGCCAAGCTGATCCGCAATTTCGTCCGCAAGGTTGCCGGCCTCGCCGGCGACTGGACCATGCGCGCGTTCCGCGAGGAAGCGATCGAGAAGATCCGCGCCCAGGTCGGCAAGGGCAAGGTGATCTGCGGACTGTCCGGCGGCGTCGATTCCGCCGTCGCCGCGGTGCTGATCCACGAGGCGATCGGCGACCAGCTCACTTGCGTGTTCGTCGATCACGGCTTGCTGCGGCTCAACGAGGCCGAGACCGTGGTCGATCTGTTCCGGCATCACTACAATATCCCGCTGGTGCATGTGGATGCCTCGAAGCAATTCCTCGGCGAACTCGACGGCGTCACCGACCCCGAAATCAAGCGCAAGACCATCGGGCGGCTGTTCATCGACGTGTTCGATGCCGAAGCGAAGAAGATCGGCGGCGCCGACTTCCTGGCGCAGGGCACGCTCTATCCCGACGTGATCGAGAGCGTGTCGTTCACCGGCGGCCCGTCGGTGACGATCAAGTCGCACCACAATGTCGGCGGCTTGCCCGCGCGCATGAACATGAAGCTGGTCGAGCCCTTGCGCGAACTGTTCAAGGACGAGGTGCGGGTGTTGGGGCGCGAACTCGGCTTGCCGGAAATCTTCGTCGGCCGGCATCCGTTCCCCGGACCGGGGCTGGCGATCCGCTGCCCCGGCGAGATCACGCCCGAAAAACTCGAAATCCTGCGCAACGCGGATGCCGTCTATATCGACCAGATCCGCAAAGGCCGGCCTCTACGACCAGATCTGGCAGGCGTTCGCGGTGCTGCTGCCGGTCAAGACCGTCGGCGTGATGGGCGACGGCCGCACCTACGAATACGTCGTCGGCCTGCGCGCGGTGACCTCGACCGACGGCATGACCGCCGACTTCTATTCCTTCGACATGAAATTCCTCGGCGAGACCGCGACCCGCATCATCAACGAGGTCAAGGGCGTCAACCGCGTGGTCTACGACGTGACGAGCAAGCCGCCGGGGACGATCGAGTGGGAGTAGGGCGCCGTCGCCTGCGTTTTTATTTTCCGGAGAGCTGTCGCAAGAACTAAATAGATTTCCGGGAAGGCCGCGCTGAAAAGCTATGGGATTTGGGATATTCATCCATCGCTCAAACTCAATCTACGACGACAGTCCAGCTGAACAATACCAATTTCCCGACCAGTATCTCCGTCGCGTTGAGGCCTGTGTCGGCGATTGGATAATCTATTATGAGCCGCGCAAGATCGCGGAGACGCGAGGATACTTTGCAATTGCAAAGGTTCGTGAAGTCATTTCCGATCCTGGCGCTCCCGGAATGTATCTCGCTTTGATTGAGCCCGGAAGCTATCTCGATTTTCCTAATCCAGTCCCCTTCAACGGAGCCGCAGGACCAATAGAGCAAGGCGTTCTCAATGACCAGGGAAGGATTTCCGGACGCGCTCAATCGGCAGTCCGCCCAATCTCTCCCACCGATTTCAAGAGAATTTTCGATCTAGGTTTCGAGGAAAGGGTGCCTCTGTTGCCCCGGCTCGACGAGGACCTGTCATCGACCGGCTTTGACGAGGAGCAGGCGCCGTTTCATTTTGATCAGCTGCGCGACCGCACTAGCGTAACCGTATCGAGGATTTTACGCGATAAAGTCTTCCGTCGTGTTGTGCTGCGCGCGTATGATGAGCGTTGCGCTATCACCGGTCTAAAGCTCATCAACGGGAAAGGGCGGGCCGAGGTCGCTGCGGCGCATATCCGTCCGGTCGAAGCGAGCGGGCCGGATATCGTTAGTAACGGAATTGCCCTTTCGGGCACGGCGCATTGGATGTTTGATCGTGGTCTTATCAGTTTGGCCGACGACCTGGAGATACTAATCTCCCGCCAGACAAACGATCCGGAGAGTGTACGTTCGATAATTAATAAATCCGGTCACGCGCTTCCACCGCGACGTATGTCGGAGCGCCCACATCCGCATTTCTTGAGATGGCATCGCGAGCATTGTTTCAAGCAATGACAGCTCGTAGGGTGGATTAGCCGCAGGCGTAATCCACCACATCCTTTCATCGAGTCGTGCCGTGATGGCGGGTTACGCTTTCGCTAACCCGCCCTACGAGCTCTGTTGCCAGTCAAATCCGTAGGCGTGTGGGGGACGGCCGAACCTACGAATACGTCGTCGGCTTGCGCGCGATGACCTCGACCGACGGCATGACCGCCGACTTCTATTCCTTCGACATGAAATTCCTCGGCGAGACCGCGACCCGCATCATCAACGAGGTCAAGGGCGTCAACCGCGTGGTGTATGACGTGACGTCAAAGCCGCCCGGCACGATCGAGTGGGAGTGATCCAGGCAAGGCCGGACCGCTGCAGAGGGTGAGGCAGTCAACGGGCACCAAGACGTGAGCGGCCGCCCTTAGCCGCGCGCGTCAACTCGATCAGACAGCGGTCACCATCCGCGTCCGCGGCAATTCCCGCGCCCAATGGTCGGCGAACGCCCGGACCCGCGCGCTCATGTCGGCGCGGTTCGGAAATGACAGGCCCATCGTCACCGCGCCGGTCATGTCCGGAAGCGTGCGCTGCAGCCTGCCTTGCTCGACATCCGGCGTGCAGAGCCCGACCGGCAGCACACCCACTCCATGTCCGCCTATGGCAAGGTCTCGGATCAGGAGAAAGTTGTTCGCCTGGATGGCCGGCTCGGCCGGAAAGGCAGCGCTGAAGACGCGACGCTCGAGGAAGCTGCGCATCTCGCGCGGCGGCACGATCAGCGTCCCCACGTCCGCGAGCGTTGCCGGCTCCCCATGCTGTTGAAGGTAGCCGGGGCTCGCGAACAGGCCGTATTCGGCCGAGAACACCGCGCGCATGACGGCGTCCTGGGGATTGCCGATCCCGATCCGTAGCGCGATGTCGATATTGTCCGACACGAGGTCGAGCAAGACGTTGCTGAGGATGACCTCGAAGGTGACCCGGGGATGCCGGGCGCGGAAGCTCCCGATCGCGTCGGCCAGGAAGCGGGTGGGAAAATCCGCCGGTGCGCTGACGCGGATCGGACCCTTGAGCTCGCCACCGACCGCGCCGATCGAGGTGACCGTCTCGGCGATCGCGCCGAGTGCGGCGTCCGCCCCGTCGAACAGCGCCCGACCTTCCTCCGTCAGGGCGACGGCGCGGGTCGAGCGCTTGAACAGCCGCACGCCGAGGCTCTGCTCCAGCGTCCGCACGCGCAGGCTGACGGTGGAACGCGGCATGCCGAGCCGGCGCGCGGCCGCCGAGAAACCGCCG
The DNA here is from genome assembly GCA_963843235.1 of uncultured Alphaproteobacteria bacterium. GTDB lineage: Bacteria > Pseudomonadota > Alphaproteobacteria > Rhizobiales > Xanthobacteraceae > Bradyrhizobium. The sequence goes on along the minus strand of CAWJJV010000030.1, from coordinate 189,602 downwards.
GCCCGCACGACTTCGATGAATGTCCCGACGGCATTGAGGTCCATACTGTCCATCCTGCTGGACAGTGTAGCTAGGAATTGCCGGCTGGACTGCACAGCGGCGTCACCCATTTGTGTCCCATCGGAACTTTGATGGAGACGCAACATGAAAAGCGGAAGGATCGAGGGCAGCGAAATCGTAAGCTTCGCCGGCCTGACGACCGAGATCATCGCCGGCGACGACGGCAAGGTCACGGTCATGCGCATGACGGTGACGCCGAAATTCGGCGCGCCGCCGCATATGTCCTATGACGAAGACAAGATTTTTCTCGTGTCCGCGGGAACGCTACGCTTCACCGTGCAGGACAGCACTTTCGACGTTCACGCCGGCGAATGCGTGGCCGTGAAGGGCGGCGACGTACACGGCTTCGTGAACCTGCAGCAATCCGATGCGGTCCAGGTGCTGGTGTCGACGCCAGCGCGGCACCACGACTTCTTCCGCGCAATGGCGGCATTGGGCGCCAATTACGATCCGGCTGAGCTCGAGGCCGTCTGCCGAACGTTCAACCAAAAGATCGTCGGCACGGTCCAGAAGGGCTGAACGCAAGCGCGACACGCCGGATATTGGTCGGTGTCGGCGTCGGGGGCGCTCGGCGCCGACGAGGTCAGCGTTCAGCCGTTATACGCAAAAATCTCGATAGGGTCGTTGAAGCCGCGCACCGGATATTCGCCGACGCGTTCGAGATCAAAATCGCCTTCGACAAAGTCGGCGAACGCGCGCGACAGCAGCACCGTTTTTCCCAATTGCTTGGTGAGGGCTTCGAGGCGCGACGCCATGTTGACCGCAGGACCGATAACGGTGAAGTCGAGCCGGCTGCGCGACCCGATATTGCCGTACATGACATCCCCGACGTGGACGCCGATACCGTAATTCATCGGCGCACGACCGATGTCGGTGTTCTTTTCGTTGAGCGCAACCATGGCCTGACGGGCTTCGGCCACGGCATGCAGGAGATTTGCGCAGGCCGAGGCCTGGCTGAGTGGGAAAATGGCGAGCAGACCATCGCCCATGAATTTGAGTATTTCCCCGCCATGTCGCGCAATCGGCTCTGACATCGCGTCGAAGTAATCGTTCAAAAGATCTATGACGTAATCGCGCGGCCAGTTATCCGAGATCCGGGTGAAATCACGCAGATCGCAGATCATGATCGCGGCGCGTACGGTGGTCCCACTTCCTCGCCTGGTAGCGCCGGCAAGAATGAGCTCGCCCGCATGCGCTCCCACATAGGTTTCGAGCAGGGTTCGCGCCAGCCGGTTCTTGATGCGAATTTCGCTGACCAGCGCCAGAACCGGCAAATGTTTCAACAGGCCAGCGATTTGGCCTTGGTCGAAACCTCCCGGCCGGTCGGTCGCAAAGGTCACGATATGCTGTTTGCCGAGCGTATGATACAGCGGCCACGCCACATAGTCGGTCAGGCCCTTCGCCCGCAACTCGTCATACACGGCGTGCTTGCGGCCGAGCGATGGATCCCGTTCGAGATTCTCGCGCACCTCGGTGGCGCCGTCATGGATTTCGTTGGCGGGACTACCGATATATTCGTGTCGCTCCCTGGAATCGTGCTCGATCATCATAATCTCTGCCTCGCGCATTCCGTCGGCCCACATGATACGGGCCCCGATCCATTGCGGATTGTGGATCATGAGATGAAGCGTCGCTCGCTTGACGGGAATGCCTGTCCGTTGGAGGCGGGCACACAGCTCGGCGAAAATATTGTCGATGAAGCGCTCATCGCGCGTGCCGTTTGTCAGCCAGTGCCCGACGTCGCTGTCAGAATGCACGGTGACCGAATCGATGTTTCGCGGCGCGTCCATGTCTTGCTCCTGAGCAGTGAATTGGACCTGACAATACAGGATATGTCGTAATCCAGCTCCGCGGCGTCAATGCAGTTGGCTGCAATCTAATTTTGTACAGAGGTTAGCGATGGACCGCCTGTCCGGCATACGAGGACGCACCGGTACATTAGATGAATTTGGTTCCGAAATGATTGCGAAGAACCGCGTTCAATTTCGTACCGACGGTGCCGATGCCGAATTTCTCAACGGTACGAACGTCAATGTCAGCGGCACGAACTTCGCCAATGGCAACGATCGCCTGTGGCGGCGGCAAGTATTAGCTGTATGGCGAGGTTTCGTACAACACGAGCCTGTCGAATGTCGGGACAGCGACAGCTACAGGGGTATCGGCAGCTTCCGGGTCGTACGATCGGGCGAAAAGATCATCGAACCGGTAGGGCGGAATAGCGAAGCGTATTCCGCCAGTCGAGTATAGCCGGCGCGATACGCTTCGCTATTCCGCCTGCTAGCTGATCATGATCGCCGTACAGCTCGTGGGGTGTTGGCCCACCGGGTCCGCGCAAGCGCGGCCCGATGACAGGCCCCGGCGTAATCCACCATATCTTCTGGTCGAGTCGTGATTGCAATGGCGGATTACCCATTCGCTAACCCGCCCTATGGCTTGCATCCAGGGATGGATTTACCGCTTGGACCAGGTCCAGGAGAGGATGCTCCAATCCTTGCCGGACTTTTCCAGCGTGACAGTAACCGTCGAGATTTGCCGGACCGGCTTGCCGTGCTGCTTGAAGCCGTAAACGGCTGGAAAGCTGACGTAGGCGTGCGGGCCGTCGACTTCGACTTCCTTCGGCTTGCCGAGCGTCTCCCAGGGATCGGTGATGTCATGCGCCTTGGCGTCGGCTGCAAAGGCTTTCAGCCAATCCGACACGGCCGTCGGACCCTGGAAAAAATAGGGCGCCGTGCTGTCGGTCAATGCGACCGAAGGCGACATATAGCGCGTGGCCGCGTCGATATCGTTGTTGCTCCAGTCCTTGACGATCTCTCTCACGAGCGACACGACCGCTGTCTTGTCGTCGCCCGACGGTTCGGCCGCCGTTGCAGTTCCAATGGTCATGAGAAGGCAGATAGAGGTTAGTATGGGGCGCAATTTGAGATCTCCTGGCGGCCAAAATGACCGTCGTGTACTAAGCCGGCCCACGGTTACAGGATGATTGCGGGAGGGTTGCGGCTGTAACAGATCATCGCTTTGGCCTTTGCGCTGATCCTGACGGTCGCCAACGGCGAGACCACCTATCCAGATGTTGGAAGATGGCCCCGCGGTCTCTCGCACCACGAGAGTATAAGAACACGACCAATCGAGGGCTGATTTGTTGCAGTCGTAACGACGTTCTGTGTGATCGCGAGGGCAGGGCAGCGGCCGCATCTTGACGGTACTGGTGACGGTACGGCGGAAACGCGATGCCGCAAACGCCAATGCTGGCGCGGGGCTAGTCGATCAATCGACTATCGAATGGGAATGAGCCGGCTTGTGTTGCGGCGCTCGGAAACGATTGGCTTGTCATCCCCATTGGCGCAGCACGATGCTCGCATTGACGCCTCCGAAACCGAAACCGTTTGATAGGGCATGCGTCATGGACATGCTTCGGGCCTCTCCCCGGACAATATCAATGCCTTCCGCTAGCGTGTCCGGGTTTTCGAGATTAAGCGTGGGTGGCGCGACCTGGTCGCGAAGGGCAAGGACGGTGAAAATCGCTTCCAATCCACCGGCGGCGCCCAGCAGATGACCTGTGGCTGATTTTGTCGCACTGACCGCAATCCGATGATCGTCACCGAATAGGGCCTTGATGGCCGCCAATTCGCCGCTGTCTCCGACCGGAGTGGAGGTGGAATGCGCGTTTAAATGCTGCACGTCGCCGGGCGCGAGCCCAGCTTGCCGCAACGCCAGTTGCATCGCACGCCGGGCGCCTTCTCCGTCTTCGGGGCCGGATGTCAGGTGGTAGGCGTCGGCGGTTGTGCCATAACCAATAACCTCTGCGATCGGTTTTGCTCCGCGCGCCTGCGCATGTTGCAATTCCTCGATGACGAGAATTCCCGCGCCTTCTCCCATGACGAAACCATCGCGGTCGCGATCGAACGGACGGGATGCGCGCGTCGGCGTATCGTTGAAGTCAGTCGATAGCGCGCGGGCGGCGGCAAAGCCGCCGAGACTGACCAGATCAATGCAGGCTTCCGCGCCACCGCAAATCGCAATATCCGCTTCGCCCGCCCGGATCAGCCGGGCGGCATCGCCGATGGCTTGCACGCCCGCCGCGCAAGCGGTGACCGGCGCGCCGATCGGTCCCTTGTATCCGTAGTGCATGGAGATATGACCGGCAGCGAGATTGGCCAGGAACGATGGCACCGTGAACGGCGAAAGACGTCGAATGCCGCGATGGTCCGTGGTGCGCACGGCTTCGACAATCGCCGGGAATCCACCCACCCCCGAGGCGATGATCGTCGCGGTTCGTTCGAGCGACTGCGCATCCGCTGGAGTCCAGCCAGCCTGCCCAATCGCCTCCGCCGCTGCGACCATCGCGAACAGAATGAACCGATCCATCTTGCGCTGGTCTTTCCGCGATATGACGGCGTCTGGATCGAACCCGCATTCGGTATCGTCGGCTTTATCAGGCACGATCCCTGCCACTCTTGCGGTGAGATCGGCGCCGATGGAGGCGGGGAGGGACCGAAGGCCTGATCGGCCGGAAAGCAGGCGCGACCATGTCAGTTCGACGCCGCACCCCAACGGAGACACTGCTCCCAGACCCGTCACCACTATTCGGCGCATGCGCTTTCCTCATGTGATTGCGGCAGCCAACAGGACCGCCACATGTTCCGCGTTGCTTCCGGCTGCGACATTCGTTCTGGTTGCAGCACGGTGGTTGAGTCGATACTATAATAGTAGTAACTTGGCAAAACTTTCGAAAGGTGCGGGTTGGCTGGCTGTTCCAGCCGGGACTGCGAAGAGGCCCGCGCGCGGTTTGGGACGGGCGCGACCGCAAAGTGCTGCGCCGGCACTTGGCCGCCGCACACGGCCGGCCGATAAAGCACTGATCCGCAACTTCACAGTGAAGGCCCGGCATGGCATGGCACTAGGACAGGGATGGCGGCTCGTCGGCGCTCCCGTTGATGGTGGCTCATGAAACGAAAAAGTTTCGAGGAAATGGATTGCCCGGTCGCGCTCGCATTGGAGCGAGTTGGGGAGTGGTGGAGCATCCTCATTTTGCGGGATGCGATGCATGGCTATACGAAGTTCGACGATTTCCGACAGAGCCTCGGCATCTCTCCTACGATGCTCACCCGGCGGCTTGATACGCTGGTGAAGAATGGGCTGCTGGAAAGGCGTCGCTACAGCAAGCATCCGCCACGCGACGAATATATCCTGACGCCTGAAGGTCGTGATTTCGATGCCGTGTTGATCGCGCTGTTCGCGTGGGGCACTCGGCATGCGGACGGCCGGAAACTGGGCATTGCGCTGGTCGACAGGCGAACCGGCGTGGCGGCGAATCCGGTCGTCATCGACCGTGACTCCCAGGAACCGATCACCGATGCCAAATACCGCTTCGTCGTCACCAAAAATGCCAGCGCGGCCACGCGCCGGCGGTTGCTGGAACATCAGGGAGGTCCAATATCATCCTGATATTGGTCTCGTTACGGATGGTCGCGCCGGGTTGACCGGGTCTTGTCGCTTGCGGTCGGCATAGCGCCGGCCATCGAGGGCTGCTTTGTTGCAGCCGTAACGAGATTTCTGTTCCGCTGAAATTGTCTCGCCATGTTATGTACCGCATCGAGCGTTTCAAAGATGCGGATTGAGAAGGACAGACACATGCCTTATGCCGACGTCAACGGTCAGCGGCTCTATTACGAAGACACCGGCGGAACCGGTCCGGTCATCGTCTTCTCTCACGGGCTTGCCCTGGACGGGACGATGTTCGCGCCGCAGGTGGCGGCGATGCGTGACAAATATCGGTGCATCGTTTGGGATGAGCGTGGCCATGGCAAGACCGCCGGCGAGACGCTGGCGCCGTTTTCCTATTACGACTCCGCGAACGATCTCAACGCTCTGCTCGCGTTCCTCGGCGTCGACAGCGCCATTCTGGCCGGCGTATCCCAGGGTGCCTTCCTGGGGATGCGATGCGCCCTGGTTCATCCGGAACGTGTGCGCGCGCTGATCCTGATCGCCTCCCAGACCGGCGTCGATGATGCGGCGACGCTGGAAGGCTATCGCAAGTTGGTCGACGCTTGGATTGCCGCCAACCTGCCGGACGAAGTCGCGGCAACCGTCGCGCATATCCTCTTTGGTCCCGACTGGCCAGGCGCCGCCGCATGGAAAGCGAAGTGGCGCGCCATGACCGCGCCGAACCTGCGGGCCTGCCTGGATACGCTCGGCAACCGCGACGATATCGGCGACAAGGTCTCTGCGATCCGGGTCCCGACGCTGGTCATCCACGGCAACGCCGATGTTGCAATCCCGCTGGCGAAGGCTGAGGCCATGAAGGCATCCATTCCTGGTGCGGAGATGGTGGTGGCCGAGGGCGGTCACTCCGTCAACTTGACCAATCCGGCGCCGGTGAACGCGGCCATCGAAGCCTTCCTCGCGCGCCATCGCCTTGCGGCTTGAGCCACGGGGGCGCGCCAGGCGTGCTACGCGCGCCCCGTTAGTCTTCCATCTATGGTTCGCAACGCCTGCGTCGCGGAGAGCCGCTCGCCTATTTCAGCGGCAGCGACGCGCGTGTCTGCTTCAGGATTTCTTTCGACAGCCCGTCGTCGTCGACGAGACGCGCCAGCACCATCGCGCCAACCATGGCCGACCATGCGGCTATTGCCGCGCGCCGTTTCTCCTTGGGCGTGTCGCCATCCGCCTCGACACTGAGATGGTCGATCCGGCTGCGGACGGCCTCCGTCAATTTGTGTCGGAGGTCGGCCGAGCCACGCGCGGCTTCCGTTCCCAGGCTTGAAAACAGACAAGAGGTGGCCCGGTTATCGCGGTGTTTGACGCTGAGATAGCCGTCGGCATAATCCGCTGCCGGGCGGCGCGGACTGGCTTTATCGGGAGCCGGGGGCAGGGCTTGCCCGATCGCTTCGGCGATCAGCGCTTCCTTGGACGGAAAGTACCCATAAAAAGCGCCGTGCGTCAGGCCGGCTTCCTTCATGACCTCCGCCACGGTGACATCGTCGAAGCCGCGCAGCCGGAACAGCCGCGCGGCGGCGTCCAGGATTCGTGCCCGGTGCTCTGCAACCTGTTCCTTGCTCACTTTCACGTGCACGCCTCCAAACCGATTGACTTTATACATGACGTGTATCATGAATATAATCATGATGGATCATCATTAATAGGAGTTGAGTTTATGAATAGCCAGCTTTCGACTTTGCTTCTGCGAACGCGACCTGCGCGAAGTCTTTCGGTCCTGACCGCGGTTCTCGCTGTCATCGCGATGGCCGTTTGGGCGGGCAGGCGTCCGCCGCCGCGGACGAAACCGAAGCGCGTGCGTTCTTCACCAAATTCGTTGCCGCGCAAAATGCGCATGATGTGAGCGCCGCGAAAGCCATGCTCTGGGAGTCGCCCGGAATGCTCTGGTACGGGCGAGGCGTCGAGACCAGAGGGCGCGAAGCTGTCGCCGATCGCTTCAAGGAATATTACGAAGGCACCTGGCATCTCGAACCCGACATGTCGCAATTTCATGCCACCATGATCTCGAACGACGTGGTGCAGATTCTGGTCCCGATCGTTTTCACGCGAGGCCTGCCGGGCCAGCCGTCGCAGAACAACAAGTTCTTGATCAGCCAGACATTCGTTCACGACGCGAACGGCTGGCATGTCGCTTCGATCATGCCAGTCGCCAACACGCAATTGAAATAGCCGCGCGGCATCGCGGGTTACGCCGGAGCCTGTCATCGGGCCGCGCTTGCGCGGACCCGGTGGGCTAACCCGCCATGCGACTCTCTCCGATGTCCAATCTGAGTTGATCCCCTACCCGCATCCGCCTCAGCCCCGCGACACCTTCTCAAATCGCTTGATCAGCCGCTCGCGCTTGAGGCGGGACAGCCGCATGATCCAGAACAGGCCGTTCAGCTGATCGATCTCATGCTGGTGGCAAACCGCGCGCAGGCCTTCCGATTCCTCGGTCTGCAGGTTGCCGTCGAGGTCGCGATAGCTGATCCGGACGCGTGCGTGACGTCTTACCTCGTCCTTGACACCGGGCATCGAGACGCTGCCTTCCTGATGCAGGATGGTCTCGGGCGATGCCCAGGTGATCTCCGGATTGATATAGGTCTGCGCACGATCGTTGGCGTCGAGGTCGAGCACCACGACCCGCAGCGAGATGCCGATATGCGGCGCGGTGATCCCGATACCGGGCGCGGCGTGCATCGTCTCGAGCAGGTCGCGGGCCAGGTCGCGCAGCGCGACGTCAAACACGGTCACGGGCTGCGCCGGAAGCGCAAGGCGAGGGTCGGGATAGCGGATAATCGGACGGATGGGCATGATCTCTGTCGCATGTTCTGTCGACCGAGTATCACCGGGCAATGCTCTTGGCTATTGCACCCTGGGAGCTGACAGGGGACGTAGCGCACCGCGCGCCCCGAAAAAAATAATCAGGTACGCCCACCAACCTGTCGGCTGCGGTCAATCCCGTTCGTCTTCCATCCAGCAAGATGCATGGGAGACCAGGAAATGACCAATTCTCGCTATCGCTGGGTGATCGTCGCGGCCGGCGGCCTGTTGGGCTGCGTCGCCATCGGCGGCATGTTTTCGCTACCGGTATTCCTGCAACCGATCGCGCGGGATACCGGCTGGTCCGTCACCGGCGTGTCCAGCGCGATGACGATCGGCTTTCTCGCGATGGCCTTCACCAGCATGATCTGGGGCACGTTATCCGACCGGTTCGGGCCGTTGCCGGTGGTGCTGACCGGGTCGATCGTGCTGTCGGCGAGCCTCGCGCTGGCCAGCCGGGCGTCGTCGCTGCTCTCGTTTCAGATCATGTTCGGGCTGATGGTCGGCGGCTCGATCGCCGCGATCTTCGCGCCGATGATGGCCTGCGTCACCGGCTGGTTCGACACCCATCGCAGCCTCGCGGTGTCGCTGGTGTCGGCGGGCATGGGGATGGCGCCGATGACGATGGCGCCGCTCGCCGCCTGGCTGGTTTCGAACCATGACTGGCGAACCTCGATGCAGATCGTGGCCGTCGTGGTTGCCGCCATCATGATCCCGGTCTCGCTGCTGGTGCGCCGTCCGCCGGCGGTGGATCGCGGACACGCTGCCGCGGCCGGCGGTGACGCGCCGCCACCGGAGATGTCGGTCGCGCAGGCGGTGCGCTCGCCGCAATTCATCATCCTGCTCGCGACCAACTTCCTGTGTTGCGCCACGCATTCGGGGCCGATCATCCACACCGTCAGCTATGCGGTTACCTGCGGGATCCCGATGATGGCCGCCGTGACGATCTACAGCGTCGAGGGGCTGGCGGGGATGGGCGGCCGTATCGCGTTCGGCCTGCTCGGCGACCGCTTCGGCGCCAAACGCGTGCTGGTGCTGGGGCTGCTCGCGCAGGCGTTCGGCGCACTCGCTTATGTCTTCGTGCGCGAGCTTTCCGCGTTCTACGCCGTGGCGGCGCTGTTCGGCTTCATCTATGCCGGCACCATGCCGCTCTATGCGGTGCTGGCGCGCGAGAATTTTCCGCTGCGGATGATGGGAACCGTGATCGGGGGCACGGCGATGGCCGGCAGCCTCGGCATGGCGACCGGACCGGTCGCCGGAGGTTTGATCTACGACACCTTTGCCAGCTACGCTTGGCTCTATATCGGCTCCGGCGCGGTTGGACTTGGCGCGTTCCTGATCGCCTTGACGTTCAGGCCGTTTCCCAAGGGCAGTACGCAGCCCGCGCCTGTGCCGGCGTGACGCCGAATATGGAAAGACGTGCTGACGGCGACTCCTGCACAATTTCCGCGCTGCGCCGAGGGAAGGCCCCCGGCGCAGTCTTCGTTATCGCGTCAATCCTGCTCGCCGGCGATGACGCCGATCCGTGGCACGACCTTCTTCCAGCCGCCGCCCATGTTGGTGAAAGCAATCCCGTTCCTCGGCAGCACGAAGCCGGAATGGACCAGGCGAAGCCGCGTTCCGTTTTCCACTTTGGAAAGGGTGAAGGTCACGACCGTGTCGAGCCGCGAACCGTAGCCGGCGTTGCTTTCGTGTCCGCCTTTCCAGGCGTAGGCGAGGCGCTGGTTCGGGATCACCTCCAGCACCTCGCAGTGAATGACCCCGTCCCATGCGCCGGCCGCCGTGGTCTGGTAGGTGAAGCGCTTGCCCTTCACCGGTTCGAACCCGGTCGGCGCCATCAGCCAGCGGCCCATCAACTCGCCTGATGTCAGCGTTTTCCAGATCACCTCCGGCGCGTGCGGAAAGACCTCGTCGACCACGATGTCTTGCACGATCTCCTGCACGACGGCTTGGGTGTCGGATTTCAAGGCGGCCTCGTTCATCGATCGATCTCCTTCAAGAGGGTTCGGAGGTTGGCGAAGCGTTTGCGCCAGAACACGTCGTAGTGGCTCATCCAGTCGAACAGCGGGGCCAGCCCCTTCGGCTCGCTGCGATAGAAGACGTTGCGGCCCTGCGCGCGGTCGGTGATCAGGCCGGCTTGCTTGAGGGAACGCAGATGTTGCGAGACCGCCGACTGCGTCACGCCGCTGCCGCGCGTCAGCTCGACGACGCTGATCTCGTCGGACTGCACGATCCGCTCGAACACCGCGCGCCGCGTGGGATCGGCGAGGGTGCGCATCACGGCGTCAAGGGCGGCGGTTTGGATCATACGAATAGATTAGTGTATGCTAATTGATTAGTCAATGCTAATGTATCTAAGCCGACTGCGGGTAGGTACGGGTCTGATCCCGCTAATGAAGAATTACGGGCACTTGACCAGGATCTTGTTCGCGAAGCTTTCGCCGAACGTGCCGGCGCCTAGCGGATCGTCGTCGAGTTGGCCGAGCCGCAGCTGTTCGGCCGGGGTCGGTTCATGGGGCAGATTGACGACGAGATGACATTGCGGCGGCGCTCCCACCAGCGAAACCGCATTTTCCTTGGCGAACCGGAAATCGACAAAGATCGTGGGGTCGTAGATTTCTATTTGCATGGCATGGGCCGCCATCGGTGTTTTCAAAGGCAATGTGAAACGCAAGGTGAGAGCCGAATTGGCGTAGTCCAGCCAATAATCCACGGGATCGCCAAATCCCAGCTTCCGGCCGCTCGCCTGCGCGTAGGTGAAGTAGTCAAACTCCTTGAGTGCAGTAATGTTGACGTCGGCCAGCGAAGCCAGCTCCGCACGCGAAAATTCTCCCGCTTTCACCTGGGGAATGCCCTGAACGGCGTATGTGGAAAACATATCATCGAACGTCCACGCGTGACGAATGCCCGTCATCTTGCCGTCCGCGGTGTAGAGCACCTCGCTGTGAATCGTGACCCACACATGCGGATGGGCAGCCGCCGGACCTATGAGCGCAGCGAACAGAAACGCGGCGCAGGAAGAGAAAAACGATCTGGTCATGCGTGGCAGCTTGTCTGCGGGTGTGGTCGGAACTAGGGCAGGATATCATATTTTTTCCCGTAGCGTTGCGCGTGGAGCCGGAGGCTTCGTGCGAGGCTTTGCAGCGCCGACGCCGTTTGCCCTGCACCTGCCATTGTCGTGTTTGATGCATCGGCAATTCGACGATGGGAAGGAGGCGGGAGTCTTCGATCGCGGCGGTGCGATGGCCGAGACCGGCGAGGTAGGCCTCGTTGCTTGCGAAAGCCATGAACGACGGCACGCTGCGCTGACGGACTATCATCACGAGATCCCAATGCTCGTGTCCGGGCCCGATCAAAAGTGGTCCGCGTCTGGCGAGAAGTGAAGTATGCCGCCTCGTCACCGACGCTGGTCAACGGCCTTACCATGCAGCTCGTAGGGTGGATTAGCCGGAGGCGTAATCCACCGCATCCGCTCATCGAGCCATGCCGTGATGGCGGGTTGCGCTTTTGCTAACCCGCCCTACGAGCCAGTCCACGCGAACATAGGGCCGTAGGGCGGATAGCGGAGCGTATTCCGCCAATTCATCTCAGGTCCGCGACTGCTTTTCGAAGCGCTCGATCAGTCACTCGCGCTAGAGGCGTCCCATATTGCTCGAAGCGAGCGTGGGCTTCCGGCACAAATGCACCGGAAGCCCTGTCGTCACTCCGCGAGCGTGGCCTTTTCGATTACCGCGGCGACTTCCTTCGCATGGACAACGAGGGAGGCATGGCTGCCAGCGACGTCCGTTATATGCGCCTTCATACGCTCGGCAAAAAACTTCTGGGCCTCCGGTGCGATCACCTTGTCCTTGGTGGTGATCACATAGAACGTCGGCTTGTCGCGCCAAGCGACGATATCCACCGGTGCCTCGAACGCCGTGTGATTCAACGGAAGCTGATGGTTTGCCAGGGATTCGGCGATCTGCGGGGGAAGGTCAGCCGCGACTGCCGAAGGAAACACCTTGGGATCGATGTAGAGGTTGCCTTTGTCGTCAGGATGAACCGCCGCGGCACCTTCGGTTACCGGACCGCTCTTGGAGAGTGTTGCCATCGATTGTCCCATGTCAGGCGCTAAAGCCGAAACGTAGACGAGCGCCGACACCTTGGGATCGTTACCGGCTTGCGTGATGACCACGCCACCCCAGGAATGGCCGACGAGAACGGTCTTGCCATTCTGCTTCGCCAGCGCCTGTTTGGTGGCATCGACGTCAGCGGCAAGGGAGGTGAGCGGATTTTCGACGAGCGTTACGTTGTAGCCCTTCTTCGTGAGGATATCGGCAACGGGCTGCCAGCTGGTCTGGTCTACGAAAGCGCCGTGCACGAGTACGATGTTATGAGCTGCCCCGTTAGGCAGATGAGCCGATTGGGCGGAGGCGGCAAATGCTGTTCCGGCCATGAACATGGAGGCAACCGACAGTAGAATGTTTCGCATTGATTGTTCCTTATCGGAATATCGGACCACGCGGATCCAGGGAATGGGCAGGCGTTTCCCTAAAACGGCGGTCTTCTATTTGGCGTTGGCGAAATGGTTCGCGCACAACGCGTCGGACGCCGCGACTTGACCTAGTCTGAGGAATTTTCAGACGGTAGGGCCCAACCGTCCAAACATTGTGTCTGACCGTCCGCCGCACTACCATCCGATACATGGACGTCCTTGCCCAAATGCTCGATCGCGTCCGCCTCGGCGGGACCTTGCTCTTCTTCTGCAGCGCATGGTGAGCGAGTTGGCGGTTGAGCGTCCCGGCCAAGGCATCGCGCTCTCACGACTGACGGAAGTGCTCTTCGTTGAGGTGCTCCGAAGCTGGATCAACTCTCTCGGACCCGGACAGGGGGGATGGCTTGGGGCGATATCGGACCCGCATATCGGACCGGCGCTTCACTTGATCCACGAACAACCGGATCGGCCGTGGACGCTTCGCGACCTCGGGCACCGCGTGGGGCTTGGTCGCTCGGCGTTTTCGGCGCGCTTCACCAAGCTCGTCGGCCAGCCCATGCAGCGTTACCTGATCGCACGCCGGATGATGGAGGCTGCGTTTCTGCTCGAAACAAGCAATGAGGGAATTGCACGGCCTGTCGCCTGGCCGCTACCGGGCAACTCGACGTTCTGATGACGGCCGAAGCCAAGGGGACGTTCCGGAAGCAGCGACGGCGCCACAGCTAACGGACTAATCTTGCTCCTGCTGTGACACGAGATGGAGATAAATTATTGACGAGCGAACGGCCTTCGCCCGGTCACCCGTCGGGCAAATCACCAAAATCTGTCCAGTCCTGTCTTCAAAAATATTCCAATTCCCTTCTGACCCAAATCACCGGCATATCCGCAGCCGTCCTGTTCCCACAGAGGGGCGTTTCGCGATCGTCACGGACGTTGGGTACGGGATGCGGTGGACGCGGCAGCGTCGGGCGCGCCAATGGCGCGCGACGAACGGCGATGCTGCGGACGGTGAAGTCGTGTGGTCCTGACGCCCCGACGCTGGCGTCAAGTCGGTGATGATGCCAGCGCATCACGCAAGTGATGTCGCTTCGCATCACGCCGGCGATGGTGGCAAGAAAGCCCGGTCACCAGGGAGAGCACGTTATAAGCCGTAAAACCATTGCGCAGGAAATGCCGGGTGTTCCGGTGACCTGTGGTGACTACCGTGTGCTTACTACACTTTGCACACGGACTGCGGGTGCACCGCGCACCCGGCGTTTCCTGCGCCCTCTCTTGGGATCGCCTGCGCCCTCTGATTTTTTGGGCGAATGTTCTTGCACAACTCGGGCGCATCGTGTCGCGAGAATGCGAAAGCTCATATCGTCAGCGCGTCAATTCCGCGAGATGGTCCGAAGGACCAGACCCGGAATCCTCGAGATCTTCCGGGCATTGCAGATCGCATAACGCGCGCCCCGGAATGAGCGACCGACTTCGCTGTTGCGATGCGTTGCGCTGCAATCGTTAAAGCGTAGCCCGTCATGAGCGCAGCGATATGCGGGATGCGCATTTCAGAAGCATCGCGGTCTCACATCGCTCGTTGTCCCGGATGTGCTTCGCTCATCCGGGCTCGCGACGACGACGTCGCATGACGGTGAGGGAGCGATGACGCGCGCGCTTTTTGGCGCGGCATGACTTGACGCCGGGGCCGATGGGGACGATGCAATTGACGTCGTCGACCTCGGCTCGCCGAGGCGAAGCTTGCAAGGATCGATATCGTTTCCACGCCAACAACAGGAATCCCCGATGGCACGCGTGCGATGTTTCACTGAAATGGGAATGGGCGTCGATGTTCACGGCCGCGATGCCACCAAGGCCGCGCGGCGTGCGGTCTCGGACGCCATCCGCCACTCCAGCGTCGGCTTCTTTCGGATGGTGGGCAAGACACCGCATGACATGTTCGTCGATGTCACGGTCGGCGTGCCCGATCCCGGCGCGGTCGACACTTCGGCGGTGGCCAAGGAGCTGCCTTACGGAACGGTGACCGTGACCGCGGTCAAAGGCGGGCTCGAGGTTCCGGCCGAGCAGGGCAGCGACGCCATCATCATCGCCAATGCCGCCGTGATCGTCAGTCTCGATGACGGCAAGCCGAGCTAATTTTGTGCCGAGCGGCGCAGCGCAAGGGAACGCGGCGCCGGCGCAGCACCTGACGAGATCGCGGTGAATGACATCAGCGCTTCCCGATATCCTGGCCAAACATCTTTCCGTCGTCTTCTGCGGCATCAACCCCGGACAGACGGCGGCGACGGCGGGCCACCATTTTTCGAACGGGACTAACCGGTTCTGGCGCGTGCTGCATCTATCGGGATTCACGCCAGAGCAGATCCGTCCCGAAGACGATCGCTCGATCCTGAACTATGGCTATGGGCTGACCACCGCTGTGGCGCGTCCGACCCGAAGCGCCGGCGAGCTTTCGCGTGCGGAATTCGTTGCGTCTGCGACCGCGCTCGAACGTAAACTCGCGCGCTTAGCGCCACGCTACATTGGCTTTCTCGGCAAGATGGCCTACGCGGCGATCACCGGAAATTCAGCGCTGCAATGGGGCCCGCAATCGCAGCCGTTCGCGGGCGCCGCGGTGTGGCTGCTGCCCAATCCGAGTGGGCTGAACCGAAACTTCACGCTCGACGAACTGGTCGCCGCCTATCGCGACATGCGCCTCGCGGTGACAGGCGAGGCGAAACGCGCGTGACCGGCGTGGGGCTTGAACGAAGGGGACAGCCATTTCGCCATCACGAGTCGGTTTTTTGAACCGGTTTTTCGAGACTATTGCAGATAGATGTCCCCCAGCAGCAACAGCGTCCCGAACAGCAGCACCGCAAGCGCACCGCAAATCTCCACGCCGCGGATGACCTTGCGGCCGAGCGGGCTGTCGGCGCGGGTCAGGGTGAAGGCGGTCTTGCGCGCGGAGACCGCCAGCGTGGCGAGCGAGGCGACGGTAATCGCGGTACCCAATCCCATCACCAGTGTCGCCGCGATCCCCGCCACCAGCAGTCCCTGCGAAATGGAGAACACCAGAACGATCAGCGCGCCGGTGCAGGGCCGCAGCGCGGTCGACGCCACCACGGTCCAGGCCTTGCGCCAGTCGAGCGACCCCGCCGCGACCGTGGCATCGGGCATGTGGACGTGACCGCAACGATCGTCGCCGCAGTAGTGATGGCGGATCGCCTGCGCGCGGACGGGCGGAAGCGAGGCCGGCGGCGTTACCTCAGTCGTCTCATGCGCCTGAAATCGCGACGATCCCCCCGCTGTCGCGGTCGCCAGATAACGCTCCGGCCGGGTCCAAGCGTTGACGGGTTCGAAGTTGAGCTGCAGCGGCCGCGCCGGCCGTATGATCTTGGTCCAGACGAGCCAGCAGCCGAGTAGCACGACGAGGACATTGGAGAGGATCTCGAACTGATACGTCGCAAGCGTGATCGACACGCTGGTCATGTGCAGGACCAGCGACGCGACAAGAATGAGCGCGATGGCGCCGCCGGCCTGCGCCAGCGAGGCAATGAACGCCAGCGCGATGCCGTTCCGCAGGGTTTGCCGGGTCGCCAGCAGGTAGGACGACACCACGGCCTTGCCGTGGCCGGGGCCGGCCGCGTGAACGATGCCGTAGGCGAAGGAAAGCGCCAGCAGCGTCCACACCGCGCTGGCATCGTGACGGATGGCGCGAACGGCCATGGTCATGTGCTGGTTGAAGTAGAACTGTATCGAGATGATGGTGCTGGCGAGCCGCGGGAAATAGGTCTCGCCGGGGATGCCGCCATCCGGCAGGCCTGCGCCGAACGGTCCTGTCGCCGCCGCCGCCCAGCACAGCGATGGGCGCAAGGCGACAAGCGCCGCTGCGGCGAACAGGAGAGGGCCGCGAGACAGAAGGGCGGGGGTGCTGCGTGAACAGCTTGTCATTTGCAGTCGATCCTTATGCCGTTGACGAGCTTGTCGGTGATGGCGAACAGTTCCGGAGGCAGCGTGCGCTGGTCGGCCGGAATCACCGCCAGCTTGCGGGCCGTGGCGGGATCCAGCGCTTCCGGCCGATGCACGGCGCTTTCGCAACCGGCGGCGGCACCGGTCAGCGCGACCGGCTTCTCGGTGGCGAAGGTGATCGCCGCGAAGTAGGCGGGGTCGTAGACGTCGACTTCCAGCGTCTTGCCGCGCACGTCGAGCGGTTTTGCCAGCGGCAAGGTGAAGTGCAGCGTCAGCTTCTCGTTGGCGAAGACGTCGTAATAATCTTTGGGGGGCGCGAAGGCGACCGTCGTGCCGGCCACCTTCAATCGTGTGAAATAATTGTATTCGGCAAGGGACTTCAGGTTGATCTCAGCAAAGGGCTGCAGCTCCTGCCGGGTCGGATTACCGTCACCCTTGCTGTCGTAGCCCTGAATGGCATAGGCGGAGAATGCATCGTCAAAATCCCAGACGTTGGAGACGCCGACGATCTGTCCTTGCGCATTGAACAGCACCTGAGTTCGGGCGTCGATCAAAACGTGGGGATGCGCGTCGGCGGTGCGCGGCGTCATGACGACCGCGGCGGCGACGAGCAGCGTGGCGATCATCCAGGTTCTGCCCAACAAAGTCCTGCTCAAGAATGTCTTGCTCATCGAGGTCCTGCTCATGGCGCGGCCTGATTGAGCGCGCCATGGACGGCGTTCAATTGGCGCAGCAGCCATTGCTGATAATGAAGACCCCGGGGCGCGGTCTCGCGCACTCCGACCGCGGGCATCCCGGTGTCATTGGCCGCTGCGATCAGATCTTTGATCGCGGGGGTGGTCGCGTTCTGATCGTAGACGAGGATGCTGGCCTTGCGGCCCTGGATCGCATCATTCAGGGCTGCAACCGATGCGGCGGACGGCGTGCCGCTCCGCGACAGCGCTTTGAGGTAGTTGCCATCCGCGATCTTGAAACGGAATTGATCGACAAAGCCGCGCGAGAGTTGATCGGTGACGATGATGTCCGTTCCCTGGTAGAGATGCGCGATCTCTTCACGCTTGCGATCGATGCTCCGCAATGCGGTTTGGGTCCGCGCCAGATTGGCCGCGATGCGCGGCGCCTCGGCTGGCAGGAGACGGCTCAATTCCGCGGCGAGTTGTCCGGCGAGCGCCACGATCGTCTTGGTGTCGTACCATGGGAATGCGGGCTCTTCCTGACCGCCCGCCGTCCGGGCCATGGGCTCGATCACGACCGGCGGCGGCGCGGTGCGCCGTGCCTGTTCGCACAACCAGGCGTCGGATTTGGTTCCGCCGCACATCACGACATCACTGGGCGGAAGGCCGCGCGCTCCGTTAGCTGCCGGCTTTTCAGCCTTGAGCAGCGTGACGGCGACGCCGGGATCGCCGATTTGATGGGCGAGGTCGGCATAACCCGCGTCCGACACAGCGATGCGCACCGGAGCAGCCACGGCACCATTGGTGGTGAGCAGAAGCGCGACGATCAGCAGCCCGGTTCGCACGTCGAAAGCCATCTAGTTCGTCGCCGCGGACGCCGTCATCGCGTCGACCAGCGCATCGATGTTGTGCCGGAACATCTGAGTATAGGTCGGCGCCGGTCCATCAGGCGGCGACAGGGCTTCTGCATAGAGCTTGCCGCCGGGCTTCGCGCCGGTCGCGCTGGCGATCTGCTGCACCAGCCTGGGGTCGTTGGAGTTTTCAATGAAGTAGACTTTGACGTGCTCCGCCTTCACCTGGTCGATCAGTTTTGCGACGGTGCCGGCGGATGCTTCCGTCTCGGTGGAGAGGCCGAGCGGCGACAGGAACGTGATGCCGTAATCGCGACCGAGATAACCGAATGCATCGTGGCTGGTCAGAATCTGGCGCTGCCGTGGCGGGATGGGATCGATATGCGCGTGTGCATAGGCGTCGAGGTCGTGCAATTCGGCGGTGTAGCGCGCGGCGTTGGCCTTGAAATCGTCGGCGTCGGCGGGGTCGGCCGCAGCGAGCGCCTTTTCGATATTGGACACCCATACCATCACGTTGACGGGGCTGTTCCAGACGTGGGGGTCATCCGAAATCTGGCCCTTCCGCGCGCGTTCGCGAAGTTCGATGCCGGTGGAAACGATCACGGGCGTGCCGCGATAGCCCGATGCCTTGGCAAGCTTTTCGAACCAGCTCTCCAGACCTTCGCCACTGATGAAGGTGACGTCGGCGTCATCGAGGTCCTTTGCATCCGCGGGCGAGGGCTCGTACTGATGCGGGTCGCCGTTCGGTGGGACCAGGCTCCTCACCCGCACGTGACTGCCGCCGACCTGCTGCACCACGTCCCCCAGCACGCTGAAGCTTGCGACGATTTGCAGGGTCCTGGCCGAAGCCGACGTTGCCGCCGCGCCCGGGATCATCAAGGCGAACACGATCAGGCCAGCGCGCGTGGCTTTCATGGTTGTCACTTTTCAGCCTGTCGTATGGGGACGAGGGAAGAACCGCCGGATCGCGGCGGAGGGACCGACCAGCAGCGAGCCGCCGTAGATCAGGCTCGCCGTCAGGATGATCGTCGGTCCCGACGCAAAGCCGAGGTGATAGGAGACGACCAGTCCGATGTAGCCGGACACGGCGGCCGTCGCGGCCGCGATCGTCACCATGACCGGCAAAGTGTGCGCCCACAATTGCGCGACCGCGGCCGGCAGCATCATCAGCCCCACCGCCATCAACGTTCCGAGCGCCTGAAAGCCGGCAACCAGATTGAGCACGACGAGAAACAGGAAGAGGAAGTGGTAGAGCGATCCGCGGCCACCGACGGCGCGCAAAAAACCGGGATCGAAGCATTCGACGACGAGCGGCCGGTAAATCACCGCCAGCGTGACGACCGTTATCGAGGCGATGGCGCCAACGAAATAAAGCGCGTCAGCGTCGATCGCCAGGATCGTCCCGAACAGCACATGCAGCAGGTCGATGTTGGAGCCGCGCAGCGAAACGATCAGCACGCCCAGCGCCAGCGATGCGAGATAGAAGCTCGCAAAGCTCGCATCTTCGCGCAGCGGCGTGGTCCGGCTGACGAGCCCCGAAAGCAGCGCGACGCTCAGGCCCGCGATCAATCCGCCGAGACCCATGGCGGGAAGCGAAAGACCGCCGGCAATGAGAAAGCCGATCGCCGCGCCCGGCAACACCGCATGGCTCATGGCGTCACCGACCAGACTCATGCGGCGGAGCATCAGCAGCACGCCGACCGGGCCGGATCCCAACCCAAGCGCGACGCAGGCGACGAGCGCGCGGCGCAGGAACCCATAATCGACGAAGGGCGCGACCAGGAGATGATAGGGCGTCATGCCGCGCTCCGGTCCGGCACGGTACAGACCGCCGAGTCTTCATCCCATTGTTCGGCCATGGCGCGTGCCCGCAGCAGATTGTCGGCCGTCATCGTTGTCGCGGTCGGGCCCCAGGCGACCGGCTCGCGCGCCAGCAGCAGCGTTTGCGGAAAGTAGGCGCGCACCTGCTCGAAATCATGCAGCACGGCGATCACCGTGCGCCCGTCCTGGTGCCAGCGTTGAACGATGGCCAGAAGATCGCGCGTGGTGCGGGCGTCGATCGCGGTGAAGGGCTCGTCGAGCAGGATGACTTTGGCGTCCTGCAGCAGCAGCCGCGCGAACAGGACCCGCTGGAACTGTCCCGCGGACAAGGATCCGATATGACGGCGTTCGAACCCGGTCAGTCCCACGGCGGAAAGCGCACGGCACGCTTCAGTCGCGCTTGCCAGGGAGACCGCGCGGAATGCGCCGGTTTGCCGCCATGCGCCGAGCAATACCGCATCGCCGACCGTCAGCGGGAAACGACGATCGATGTCGGCCGCCTGCGGCAGGTATCCGATATCCCTGATCGGCAGCTGGTCACGATCGATTGTCCCCGATGCCAGCGGGAGTTCGTTCATCAGCGCCTTGAGCAGCGTCGATTTCCCGGCGCCGTTCGGGCCGGCGATCGCCGTCAGGCTTCCAGGCGCGAACGTGCCGTTGAGATGATGGACCGCGGGATGACGATCGTAGGCGATCGTGACGTTGCGCAAATGGATGCCGGGTCGCGTCATGGCAGCGATACCGCCCATAAAATCGCAAGCCACAGGCCGCCCAGAATGCCAAGCAGCGCCGCCAGCCGCAGCAGGGCTGAGCGCGCCATCACGGAAACGAGGAGAGGATGGGGTCCGGTCACGAAGGCTTTGTCCACAAATCCAAGGAGGGATGGTTATGTTATAACATAACTACCCCGCTGAATGCGGCATGGATGTGGCGCATATCTGCTTGTTGATCGCGCCTTGAAGCATCAGGGTCAGCAGCAGGTCTGACCTGGTTGCTAGCGCTCCGCCCGCTGTGCCAGCTTGGCCTTTCCGTGAACTATTAAACAGATGATTGTCCGAAGAACTATCGCCGCTCCAACAGGCCCGCGCGGAACGCGATCAATTTCGCGATTTTGATCTCGGTAAGCGTCGACATCAGCATTGCCCCCATCAGCGGCCGGCCTACAGCCGCAACCGGAGATCGATGGCACCTCTAAGTACCTCTCAGTGACGCCAGCCATCCTTATCGAACTCAATACGCGTGCTAGGCGGGGCCGCGGCGGTTGGTTCAGGGGCGCTCGGATTGCATTGTAGGCAAGGCATCCGGAAGGCTATCGCGGGGAAGGACATCGACCACGAGAGAGTGGTCAAGGACGGCGGGACCAATGCCCGCCGGAACCTGCGCGTCCGGTCCAAGCCCGCGAATCGGGGCTGGGACCGAAGGAAACGGTAACGTCACCCACCGCGCGTACGGATGGTCGGAGTCAATCCCGCCCGTCGCCTTGCTGCTGATTAAACATCGGTGGGGCGGATTGGGAATGATCCGCACGATGGTGTTCTGGAACACGCGGTATATGTCGCCGCAGTCGTAGCAGGTGATCGTGTGTATCTCGTTCCACCGTAAATGCTCAAACAGGCCGTAACGGTGCCGCCAACCACAATCGCACTTAAAACTCACGGGTAGCTTTTTGCGTGCGCGACCCAATAACACCACTAGAAGCTTCTTCATTGGGCTGCGGTAGCCCCGATGATACCGCGGCGCAATGTGGTGTTCGTTTATAACCCGCGCTGGAAGGAGCCGGTATTTAGGGGCCGGGGGCGGCGCGCTGAGAGCGGCGATCACTCACCGCGAGATTTTTTGGGTGAATTGGTCGGAGCGAGAGGATTTGAACCTCCGACCCCTAGTCTCCCAGACTAGTGCGCTAACCGGGCTGCGCCACGCTCCGATGCTGTTCCCTTAGCTTTGATCAGGGCTTGGCGCAAGAACTTGGCTCAAGAACTTGGTTCGAGACCGGGGCGCAAGAAAGTGATCGGGCTTTCCGGCCGGACTGACGCGGGTTCCATGGGGGTTGAGGGGATCGCGTTGTGAGGCGTGGTGAAGCGCGGACGGCGGCGAGCGCTCCGCCTTACGTCTATTGGCGTCACGGCGAAGCCGATGGTATGTAGGGCCAAATCGCAGGGGAGGACACGCATGAGGGTTTTCTGCGCCGTGGCGATCATCGCGTTGCTGGCGGGGCCGGTTCACGCCCAGGACGAGACAACCACATCCCGAGATACGGCGAAGAGGACAAGGAAAAGACGGATCAACAGAAGAGAAGCGAAAAGGCCGCCGAAAAGGCTTACCGCGGATCTCTCGGCAACATTCCCGACAAAGGACCGGTTGACCCCTGGGGTAGCGCACGCGCCGCGGAGCCGCCCAAGGCCGCGGCGAAACCGGTCGCGAAGGACGCGCCGGTCAAGCGGACCAAGACCGGCAGCACCCCAAATTAGCGCGTCCGAAAGCGCGCCGAAGTTGGGATGGCCGGCGCTCGCGCGGTCCCAAGCGTAGGTCGGCTTACACCTCGCGCGTGTCGAACATGATGATGTCCGCGCCGCCGGTCGCGAACTTCTGCACATCCGCCGCCGCGGCCTTGCCTTCGGCACTGGCGAAACCGGCCTGCACCGCGGCGATGTTGTCGAAATAAAGCGTGGCGATCAGATAGAAGGGGGACGGCCCGGCGGGCGTCGCAACCGGTCCCTGGCTGACTTCATATTTTCGAAGCCCCGGCATCTTATTCACCAGCGGAACGTGGGTCGCAAAATAATGCTCGTCGAAAGCGGCGGCATCTTTGGGCGTCTTATACATCACCACGACATGGGCCATTGCATTCCTCCCCCGGCTCGGATCGGCCGTTGCCGTTAGCTTTCAACCAGCCCCGATGCTTGTCAACCCGCGCCCGGCGCAACTAGGATTTGCCGGACAGGCATTTTGGGACGCGATTGCCTGTGACTTGGTGTCCAGCTTCGGGAGAGGGGGCGGGAGGTTCACCGCCCGCGCCATCCGCAATCTAACAGGCCTGCAACAGAAAAGGTCAGCGGTTTCCATGAAGGATTTTGCCGGAAGGATTGCGGTTATCACCGGGGGCGGCACGGGCATGGGCCGCGAACTGGCGCGCCAGCTTGTTGCCGAAGGCTGCAATGTCGCGATGTGCGACGTCTCGGCCGATGCGATGGCGGAGACCAAACGGCTTTGCGAGGTCGAAAAGCTGCCGCAGGGCCTGCGCGTCACCACGCATGTCGCCAACGTTTCGATCGAAGACGAGCTCAAGCGCTTCCGCGACGAAGCTTGCGGAGCAGCAGGCCACCGACAGGATCCATCTTTTGTTCAACAATGCCGGCATCGGCGGTGGCGGCAGCCTGTTCACCAATACGCGCGAACAGTGGGAGCGGACGTTCAACATCTGCTGGGGCGGGGTTTATCTCGGCGTCCGCACCTTTCTGCCGATGCTGCTGAAGGCCGATGAAGGTCACATCGTCAACACCTCCAGCGTCAACGGGTTCTGGGCCTCGGTCGGGCTCGGCGTCTCGCACACCGCCTACAGCGCCGCCAAATTCGCCGTGAAGGGATTTACCGAGGCGCTGATCAACGATCTCAGGCTCAACGCGCCGCATATCAAATGCTCGGTCGTGATGCCCGGCCATATCGGCACCTCGATCGTTTCCAATACCAGGAAGGTGCAGAGCGGCACGGAGTCCGACCGGCTCAATCCGAACGAGATATTGCAGGCGCGCCAGCGGCTGGCGGGCATGGGCACCGATACATCGGCGATGTCGGATGAAGACATTCAGGGTATCGCGCTCGATCGCGCGCGGACGTTTCGCGACGAGGCTCCGATGACGGCGGCGGCCGCGGCCAAAGTCATCCTCGACGGCGTCAAGGCCGAGCGCTGGCGCATCCTGGTCGGCGACGACGCGCATCTGCTCGACGCGCGCGTCCGGCAAACGCCGGAACGGGCGTATGACGCCGAGTTTTACCAGAGCTTTGCCGCCGAGGTCGGCTGGCGGCTGGGGTGATCTGCCGTCACGTCTGAAACAGAGGCACGCTACCTCCGCACGACGCGCTGATGACCGTTTAGCCGGTAGGCGAGCCGGGTATGACCCGCGCAATAGGGCAGGCCTTCGACCGGCATGTTGCCGCAGAAACAGAAATCCGGCTCGCCCGGCGTATTGATCGGCCAGCGGCATCGCTCCTCGCTCAACTCGAACAGCGAGCAGCGGTGCCCGTCGTGGATCGGCTCCCCATCGGCCACGCGCGGCGGCTCGCCGTATAATCTGACGAGCATTTGATACTGCAGTCTCGGCGCCGTTTTCATCCGGCGTCCCTTCGTACCGTTTTTTCGCGGCGGGCGTGGCTCATGGCCGGCCTTGTCGCGCGTCAGGTTGAGGCGGGAAAGTTTGCCAATGACGGCGTTGCGGCTCACCCCGATGATCAGCGGCAATTTCGCGGCAGGATAGCCCGGCCTCAAAGCGGCTTTTCAGCAGCGCGATGCGTTCGTCGGTCCAGGTAGGTTCGTTGGCGTGCATGTGCGTGGTCCCCAGCTGCGGGTGATCTTTCGAATCCTGTTGACCACGTGGTCGAGCGAAACCGGCCGGCGTTCCGAAGCCGTTCCTTACGGCGTCTTGCCATTGTCCCGGATCGCAAGCAGCCCGTCCTTGATCGCGAGCCGAATGCCTTCCTCGACCAGCGTTCTTGCGACGCCGGGAACGCTGGTGCCGTGGGTGCCCTGTCTCACCAGCTTTTCCAGATACGCGATGGTCGAGAGTGCCAACGTAATCGGAACGCGGTCGGTTTCGGCTTTTTCGGTGGCCATGCCAAAAAGCTAGCCTCTAATTTGGGGTACTTAAAAGTATCTTTTAAGAGTCTATTAAGATCAAGATCATTTTTCCGATGAATCATCACAAGTCATTGTAATCATTTGATAAAAATAAAAATTTCAAGCGGAGCGGCCGTGGCGACGCTCTGGGCATGCGGGAGCGCCTGCCCAACTTGGACCGCAGGCGTCGCCAAACCCGACTTCAGGGAGCGCGAGTTCTCAATGGCCGATCGAGGCAGTGAAGGCCGCCGCAGTCACCCGTGCACGACGGCCTTCTCGATCATGCAGTGGATTCCCTTGCAGCCGTTGACCGTCTGCGTCACGCGCAGGTCCGCGGCCAGGCTGCAGAGGGTGTAGGCGTCTTCGCGCGACAGGTTGCGCTTCTCGCCGAGCAGCACGATCATGTCGCGCAAGGCCCGCACCACGCATTGATCGAGGTCGGGATCCATCGCCATGGTCATGTAGTGCGTCGGCGTCTCGGCGCGGGGATAGGCGAGCCGCAGGTCTTTTCGCAGCGTCAGCCTGAAACGCCCCTGCAGCGCGGTTTCGATCGCGGTGACGCAGACTTCGCCGTCGCCCTGGACGCCGTGGCCGTCGCCACAGGAAAACAGCGCGCCCGGCACGAACACCGGCAGATAGAGTTTGGCGCCCGGCGTCAGCTCCTTGTTGTCGAGGTTGCCGCCCATCGCGCGCGGGATCAGCGAGGTGATGCGGCCCCAGGCCGGCGGCGGCGCCACGCCCATCACGCCGAAGAATGGCTTGAGCGGCAGATCCAGCCCCCAGGGCAGCCGGCCGACCATCCGTTTTCGGTCCAGCGGAATGTTCAGACGCCGGGTTTCGTGAAAATCGTCGGGCAGGGTGCCGGACAGCGGCTTGATGAGATTGTAGCCCCAGTCCTGCCGGAGCTGGACGTCGAGAATATCGACCTCGAGCACGTCGCCGGGCTCGGCCCCCTCGACCGCGATCGGGCCGGTCAGGATATGACCGGGCACCATCCGCTCGTTTTTGGCGTGAACCTCGTCGAGTTCGGGCGGTACGTGAAACCGGTTGCGGTCGGGCACCACGTCGGGGCCGCCGCTGATGGTATCGACGGTCACTTCATCGCCGCTGGCGATGGTCAGGACCGGCTTCAGCTTGGCCTCGAAGAAGCCCCAATGGCAGGTCTCGTGGCTGGAATGCAGATGATGATGCGTCATGAGGATGCTTTGGCTTGCGGTGGGGACAGCGTATGACGCTGTATCAGACATTCGAAGAGGCTTCTCTTGTTCTTTTTTCTCTCCAAGACCATCGGCCTCATGTTGTTGCCGACGAACTTTCTGATCGGCGTCGGTCTGCTCGGGGCGATTTTGCAGGCGACGCGGTTTGCCTCGTTCGGTCGCAAGCTGATGATCGGCTCCGTCGTGGTGCTCGCGATAGCGGCCTTTTCGCCGCTTGGAAATTGGTTGCTCTATCCGCTGGAATCCCGCTTTCCGCCATGGGATGCCACGCACGGCGCGCCGGACGGCATCGTCGTGCTCGGTGGATCGATCGATGCGGAGCTGTCAGCGGCGCATGGCGTGCCGGTGATCCGAAGTGCGGCCGACCGCATGATCGTGGCGGCGGCGCTGGCCCGGCAATATCCGAATGCCCGTATCATCTTTTCCGGGGGAAGCGGCAATTTGATCTCGAATGAGGCGCGGGAAGCCGACTATGCCGGCGCGGTTCTCGATAGCCTCGGTGTTCCCAAGGCGCGGCTGATGATGGAGCGGCGCTCGCGCAACACCCAGGAGAATGCCGAGTTCTCCAAGGCAATGGCGGACCCGAAACCCGGCGAGCGCTGGCTATTGGTGACGTCGGCCTACCATATGCCGCGGTCGGTCGGCCTGTTTCGAAAGGCGGGATTTCCGGTCGAGCCGTATCCCGTGGATTGGCGAGTTGGCGGCCCCGTCGATCTCCTCGCATTTTTTCCCCTTGCCGGCGACGGACTAGGACGCGTGGACACCGGCTTGCGCGAATGGATCGGGCTCGTGGCCTATCGGCTCACCGGCAAGATCGATGATCTGTTCCCGGGCCCGGCTGCGAACTAGAAGCGCAGGGAATTGGAAGCGCGTGTCGCAACGGTCGGGCAATCGGGATAGGATCGCGTGCGGATCGGGCCGCGCGATTTGGGAGTCTTATTGGGAGTCTTGCGCCATGCAACAGCAAACGCCGCCGCCATTT
The DNA here is from genome assembly GCA_963843235.1 of uncultured Alphaproteobacteria bacterium. Classification (GTDB taxonomy): domain Bacteria; phylum Pseudomonadota; class Alphaproteobacteria; order Rhizobiales; family Xanthobacteraceae; genus Bradyrhizobium. Next base: position 162,449 of record CAWJJV010000030.1, on the reverse strand, counting down.
GATCATGCCGGCATGGTGGCCGATCTGAACAACCTGCTGCGCCTGAAGACCACCGTGATCGGCATGAAGATGTTCGCGCGGGTGGAGGAGATGGCGGCGGTGCCGAAAATCAGGCGGCCGACCGCGGTCCATACCACCGACCAGATCGTCAGCATGGCCTCGCGGCTGGGCTGGACCGTCGGCATTACCGCCGACGATCTTGTCGGCGCGCAATGCCGGGCGGTGATCGGGCTGGCGCCGCAGGACGAGAAGTGGCTCGCCGGCGAATCCTATGTCGGTGTCTGGCATGGCACCGCCGAAGACGCGCGCAAGCGTCAGGAGGCACTGGACGTCGTTCCTTTCGGCCAGTATCAGGCGCTGGCGGTCAGCCCGCTGGCCAGCGGACGGCTTGACCCGCCGGACATTTGTCTGGTGTATGCGACGCCCGGCCAGATGATCATCCTGATCAACGGCCTGCAATATACCGGCTACAAGAAGTTCGAATGGGGCTGTGGTCGGCGAGACGGCGTGCGCCGATTCCTGGGGACGTGCGCTCAAGACCGGCGAGCCCAGCCTGTCGCTGCCGTGCTTTGCGGAGCGGCGCTACGGCGGCGTGCCGGACGAGGAAATGCTGATGGCTCTGTCGCCGGCGCATCTGGCCAAGGCGATATCGGGCATGAAGCAGCTTTCGAAGAACGGGTTGCGCTATCCGATCGCGCCTTATGGTATCCAGACCGACGTGCGCGCCGGCATGGGCGCCTCGTACGCCAAGAAGTAACCCTGCGATCGTCATTGCGAGCGCAGCGAAGCGATCCAGAGCCACAAAAGAACTGGATTGCTTCGTCGCAAGTGCTCCTCGCAATGACGAGTAGTTTTAAAGGAATCAAATATGTCTTCGCCGAAGTTCGACATTGTTGTTTATGGCGCGACCGGCTTTACCGGCCAACTCGTGGCCGAGTATCTCGCCGCGCACTACCGTGACGACGGCGATTTGAAATGGGCGATGGCCGGACGCAATCTGGACAAGCTCGCCTCGGTACGCGACGCGATCGGCGCGCCGGCGGATATTCCCTTGATCGTCGCCGACGCCAACGACCCCGTCTCGCTGAAGGCCATGCTCGACCAGACCCGATCGGTGGTGACCACCGTCGGGCCTTATCTGCTCTACGGCAACGAACTGGTGGCGGCGTGCGCGGCCTCGGGCACCGACTATTTCGACCTGTGCGGGGAGGTGCCGTGGATGCGACGGATGATCGACGCGCATCTCGAGACCGCACGGCGTTCGGGGGCGCGGATCATGTTCTCCTGCGGCTACGACTCGGTGCCGTTCGAACTCGGTGCATTCTTCGTGCAGGAGGAAGCGAAGCGGGTGTTCGGCGCGCCGGCTGCCCGCGTCAAGGGCCGGGTGCGCGAGATGATTGCCACGTTTTCCGGTGGCACGGCCGCGAGCGGCAGGGCCATCTTCGAGGCCGCGGCAAAGGATCCGAGCCTTCTGGCGCTGGTGCGCGATCCATTCGCGCTGACGCCGGGTTTCGAAGGACCGAAGCAGCCGCGGGGCAACAAGCCTGTGTTCGACGAGGACCTGAAGACGTGGTTGACGCCGTTTTTCATGGCGAACATCAACACGCGCAATGTGCATCGGTCCAATATGCTGATGGGTTTTCCGTACGGGCGTGACTTTGTCTACGACGAGATGCAGATCGCCGGGCCCGGCGAAGAAGGCGAAGCGGAGGCCAAGCGTATCGTGGCGGCCAACAACAGGATGGCGGCCTCGGCCGGTCCCAAACCGGGCGAGGGGCCGTCGAAGGAAGAGCAGGAGAACGGGCTCTATGATCTCCTCTATGTCGCGATCGCGCCCGACGGCCGCCAGGCTCGTGCCTCGGTGAAGGGCGATCGCGATCCCGGTTACGGCTCAACCTCGAAGATGATCTCCGAATGCGCGATCTGCCTGCTGCGCGACACGCCGGATGTCCCTGGTGGAATCTGGACCCCCGGCGCGGCGATGGGGCAGCAGTCTGATCAAGCGGCTCGTCGATCACGCCGGTCTAACGTTTGAGGTCGAGGCATAGCCGGCGCCTCTTGAGATGCGCGCGAGGTTACGATGGCTCGGACGCCATGAGCGCCGGGTCCGGGGTCGCCTTGTAGCGTTGCGCAGCGGCGAACATGCCCCACATCGCTCCCAGCATCATCCAGAAGTGCCGCCAGTGGTCGGTGTCGATGATGAAGGATTTGCCGACCGTCCCGAGGAACGCCGCGAAGATCGCCAGATAGGCCCGCTGCCAGGGCACCCGCACGAAAACGTGCCGAAACCCCATGATGACGGTGATGAACACCAGCGTCGGATAGCAGATCCCGGAGATCCAGCCGCCGGACATGAAGGCGTTCAGGTAGGAGTTATGGGTGTCTTCGGGGAAATAGTTGTGGAACTGCAGCGGCCCGATGCCGAACGGCAAATCGAGCGCCATCTGGGCGCCGAGGATGTGCCGTCCGAACCGGCCGAAGCGGCCCTCGTCATAGCTCTGATCGAAGCTGGCGCGCTGCTTGAACATCTCGCTGATGGAATCGAACGACAATAACACGGCAAGCAGCACGGCCACGACGATGACGGCGGCAACCGCCATCACCACGATGCGCGAGCGCTGCGTCGGCGAGGGGCTGGTCACGACCATCATCGCCAGCATGAAGGCCGAGGTGAGAACAAGCCCGCCCCATGCCGCGCGTGAAAACGCGAGCAGGATCGCCAGCGCCAGGATACCGAGCGCGATCGTGCTGCGGAACGATTTTCCCGCATGGTCGGAGACCACGCTTTGCAGCAGGAACAGGGACGGCAGGATCAGGAACGCGCCCAGCACGTTCGGGTCCTTGAACGTGCCGCGCCCGCGCTCATACAGCGTCAGCAGGTCGTGCCCGCCGGGAACGAGATTGAAGTAGCCGCCGATCGCCGCCAGCGATGCGATCATGGCGCCCACGACCAAACCGCGAAGCAGCATGTCGAGCCGGGCTTCGGTGTCTTCGGAAACCACCATGGCGAAGAAGATCACCGTAACCGCCATGTACCAGGATGTCGCGATCCAGTTGACGATCTCGGGCTTGTCCATGAAGGGAATGGCGCAGATCGAGTAGCCGACATTGACCAGGAACAGCAGCAACAACAGCGGCATGAAAACCAACCGCAACCGCACCCCGGTCGCAAAGAAAATGACCATGGCGGCGACGGTTGCCAGCTCGTAGGGGCTGGGCTCAATGAAAACGATCGCCCCGGACGCACCGACCAGCCACATCAGCGCACGCTGCAGGGCGAGCACGCCCGGTGCGGCCGTCGCCGATGGAAGGGAATTCCCGGCTGTCGCCGCATACGCCATCACACACCCGCAACACTACGCAACTCAACGTAACCTGGCCCAACGCAACCCCACGCGATCCAACCCTTGGCCGGGCGGGCTGTCCCGGAAGTGCCTAATACGCGTTCTCGTTTTTCGTCATCAGCGCCAGCGGCGTCTTGAGAAGAATGTAGAGATCGAACAGCACCGACCAGTTCTCGATGTAATAGAGATCGAATTCGACACGCTTCTGGATCTTCTCCTCGCTGTCGACTTCGCCGCGCCAGCCGTTGATCTGCGCCCAGCCGGTGATGCCGGGCTTGACGCGGTGGCGTGCGAAATAGCCGTCCACGGCTTCATCGAACAATTGGCTCTGCAACTTGCCCTGCACCGCGTGGGGACGCGGCCCGACCAGCGAGAGATTGCTCTTGAACACGACGTTGAAGAGCTGCGGCAGTTCGTCGAGGCTGGTCTTGCGGATGAAGCGTCCGACCCGGGTGACGCGGCTGTCGTTCTTGGTCACGACCTTCGCGGCCAGCGGATCGGCCTGATCATGATAGAGCGAGCGAAACTTGAAGACGTCGATGCGCTCGTTGTTGAAACCGAACCGTTTCTGGCGAAACAGCACCGGCCCCGGACTGTCGAGCTTGACCGCGAGCGCCACCAGCGCCATCAGCGGCGCGGCCAGCAGCAAAACGACGGCGCCGACGACATGATCGAACAGCCACTTCATCACCAGATCCCAGTCGGTGATCGGGGCCTCGAAAACATCGAGGGTCGGGACCTTGCCGAGATAGGAATAGGCGCGGGGGCGAAAGCGCAATTTGTTGGTATGGGCGGACAGCCGGATGTCGACCGGCAACACCCATAGCTTCTTCAGCATTTCGAGAATCCGCGTCTCCGCCGAAATCGGCAGCGCGAACAGCACCAGATCGACGCGGGTGCGGTGGGCAAATTCGATGATGTCATCGACCTTGCCGAGTTTCTGGGCGCCCGCGCAGGTATCCAGCGCGCGGCTGTCGTTGCGGTCATCGAACACGCCCAGGATATCGATGTCGGAATCGTCCTGGATCTTGAGCGCCTCGACCAGCTTCTCGCCGTTTTCATCGGAGCCGACGATGATGGTGCGGCGACTCGAGCCGGCCCTCGCGTGCCCAGCGGCGCACCATCGCGCGCAGCAACAGCCGCCCCGCAATGAGCGTTGCCAGGCCCACGAAGAAAAATGCCAACAGCCAAAGCCGCGACACCTCGCCGCCGAGCTTTGCGAGGAACGATGCGCCGACAAACAGCAGGAACACGAACGTCCAGGATGAGATCATTCGCGTCAGCTGCCGGAGCAGGCCGCGAAACACCTGTATTTCGTAGATATCGGCAGCCTGAAAGCACAGTACGGCGGTCGCGCTCATGCCGAAAATGGCAGCGACATATTCCCAATGAAAGCCGTTGAGGCGCACGACATATCCGAAATAGAGCGCGATGCCGACCAGGCTCAACAGCAAGAAATCGGCTGCGCGTACGGCGCCCGTGATCACGATCGGCGAGTAGGCCGGGCGGACCTTCTGGTTGGTGACGGCGAGCGCGGCCGGCGACAGCCGGAGGCGTCGTTCGCCGCGCGGACGATCTGCTGAGGCGGCGGCAGCCGCGGCGTCCAGCATCGCGCGTGCGTTGATCGGTTCCATGGCTGTGCCGCTCAAGTCGGTCCAGGGCGCGCTTCTCGTTGCGCGTGCGGGAATGTGCAATGTCCCGGGCTTAGAGGACAAATCGGAAGAAACAGTTATCGGTGGTAAAGAACGGTTAACGGTTTGTTGCGGCTGCACTGACTTTCGTTCGAGCGCGTTCCGCATCGACTATAGCGAATGTCAAAGCCAAAACCCTCATAGAATGACGTGTTTGCCGGGGTTTCTTCGGTTGCAGCATTTGCAAGGAAATGGCCCAGCGGGATGCGGGGGCTAGACGCGGGGCGCTTGAAACGCGTCGCGGTAACCCGCCAAGACCCCTTCGACCATCGCGTTCTGCGAAAAATGCTGGAAAATTCTTTCGCGCAGGGATTTTGCACGCGCGAGTGCGGCGGCAGGGTCTTCGAGCGCGATCCTGATGGCGTCCGCCATCGCGGCCGGCATGTTCGGCGCAAACAGCGCGTCGGTATGCGATCCGAATATTTCAGGGATGCCGCCGACATTGGCGGCCACCATTGGAACTCCCGCCGCGGCCGCCTCGATCACGACGTAGGGCATCGAGTCTCCGCGAGAGGGCACGACCAGCAGCGATCCCTTTGAAAATCCGTAGCGCGCCTTGACGTGGCCGATGAAGCGGACGGCCTCGCCGAGACCTAGCCGCTGGATTTGCGCCTTGATCGCTGCCGTTTGCTCGCCGTCGCCGCCGAGTGTCAACGTGACCGGCTTGCCGTCGTTGCGAAGCCGCGCCACCGCGTCGACCAGGAGGTCGGCCCCCTTGATCAGCCTGAATTCGCCGACATAGACGATATCGGTGGCGTCAGCCGCCATCACGATGGGATCGAACTCGTCGGCCGTGACGCCATTGAACACGCAGCGCACCAGTCCGGCCGGCTTGCCGATGGTGCGCTGATAGGTGTCGCGCGCGAATGCGCTTTCGAACAGGAACAGGTCGGTCCGGTTCATCAGCGCGCGTTCGAGACGGCCATAAAGTGCACCCTTCCGCGTATTCAGCGGGTAGTGCAGCGACCCGCCGTGCGGCGTGTAGACACGGATGGTGGTCTTTGACGCGCCTTTCAGACGAATGAAGGCGCCGGCTTTGGCGCCGTGGCCGTGCAGGACATCCGGCTTCAGCCGCCGGATCAGGCGCATGAAATGTGCCCACACCATCGCATCGGCAAGGGAAGGCTCGCGGCGGATCGGCAGCCGGTAGACGCCGAGCTTGAGGCGTGGGGCGATCTCCGCCAGTGCGGCTTCGGCGCGTTCGCCGCCGGTCAGGCTGTCGGCGATCAGCCCGACGTGGTGGCCGTGGTTGGCCTGGCCGTTGGCGAGATCCAGGATATGGCGAAAGATTCCGCCGACCGGTGCGCGCACCGCATGCAGAATACGAAGTGGCTGATCTGAAATCTCGGGCATGGTCAGAACCAGCGCTCGCTGACGAGCACGGTGTCGCCGGGGCCAAGCGCGCGTGCCGAGCGGCACCACGGTGCGCGATGAGCCGGCGCCGTCGGTGTGGGTCAGCGTGACGCTGTCGCGCCGGGCGCGCGGCGAGAACCCGCCCGCGATCGCCACCGCGCTTTCGACGCTCATATTCGGCACGTAGGGATATTGGCCGGGCGCGGCGACCTCACCGAGAATGAAGAACGGCCGGTAGGATTCGATCTCCACCGCCACCGAGGGGTCGCGGATGTAGCCCTTGCGCAGTTTGGCCGCGATCTCGGCCGCCAGCCCGGCGGGGGTTCGGCCGCGCGCCGGTACCGCCCCGATCAAGGGCATGGTGATGGAGCCGCCGGCGTCGATCGCGTAGCTGTTGGTGAGACCGTCCTGGCCGTAGACCACGACCCGCAGCTTGTCGCCGGCGTCGAGCCGGTAGGCCGCACCGTATGCGGTGGGCGTCGCCGCCGAAGCGTAAGCCATCGCTGTTGAGGCGGTCGCCCTGGCGGTTGGCTGCCCATAGGCCATCGAGTCGAGATCGCGGCGCTGGCGCTATCGAAGCGCCCGGCGCAGCCGTCTGCATGCAGCCCGACAGCGCCAGCGCCGCCAGCGAACAGAGAATGGTGGCGTGCACGCCTCGCATCGGACAACCCAACGGAAAATGTTGATTCCGATTAAGGGCTATTCATGGTTAAAAAAGCATGAGCGCGTCCGTCGCGGCCACACCAGCAGAAGCGCGAATTGCCCTGAATTAACTGAGCGGCAACCTTAATGGAGTGTAATCGGTCCCATTCAGTGGAGTCGTAGCGTCTGCGGGAGTGAGCGATGCGTTTAGCGTTCTGGCGTGCCGGCACGGACAAAACGGCCAAGCAAGAGCCGATGGTCCGGGCGACGCCAAAATCCGTGCTGCCAGCCTACAAGGCCGCCGCCGCGGCGATGGCGGGCGATCTGGATTTGCGCGCGCTAGGCCAGGCGCTGATGCGCAAGAAGATCTGGATCCTCGGCCCGACGTTGCTTGTCGCCGTCCTGTCGATCGTCGCTGTCAATTTGGTTACGCCGCGATACAAGTCCGAGGCTCGCATCCTGATCGACGGGCGCGAGAACATCTTCCTGCGGCCGAACGGCGAACGTGCCGAGGAACGCAACGCGCTCGACGCCGAGGCGGTTACGAGTCAGGTCCAGTTGCTGCTGTCCCGCGATCTCGCACGCGAAGTCATCAAGAAGAACAAGCTTGCGGATCTGCCGGAGTTCGATCCGGTCCTGCGCGGCATTTCGCCTCTCAAGTCGATCTTGGCCCTGTTCGGAATTGGCCGTGATCCCTTCTCGCTGACGCCGGAGGAGCGGGTGCTCGATGCCTATTTCGATCGCTATACCGCTTATGCGGTCGATAAATCCCGTGTCGTCGTCATCGAATTCCAGTCGCGCGATCCGGAACTGGCGGCGCGCGTCGCCAACTCGATCGCCGACGGTTATCTGGTGATGCAGCAGAATGCGCGGCAGCAGCAGGCCAAATCCGCCAGCCAATGGCTGGCAGGCGAAATCGACAGTCTGCGCAAGAAGGTCGCGGATGCGGAATCCCGCGTTGAGGATTTCCGCTCCAAATCGAGCCTTTTTGTCGGCACCAATAATACCACGCTGTCCAATCAACAGATGGGTGAACTGAACACGCAATTGAACAACGCGCGGGCGCTGAAGTCCGACGCGGAATCAAAGGCGCGGTTGATCCGCGAAATGCTTCAGAGCGGCAAGCCGATCGAGGCGTCCGAAGTTCTCAATTCGGAGCTGATCCGCCGGCTGGCCGAACAGCGCGTCACCTTACGCGGGCAACTGGCCGAGCAGTCATCGACGCTGCTCGACGGCCATCCGCGCATCAAGGAATTGAAGGCCCAGCTGGCGGCTCTCGACAACCAAATCCGCGAGGAAGCGAGCAAGGTCTCGCGTTCGCTCGACAATGATGCCCGCATCGCCGGCGGCCGGGTCGAGGGGTTGAGCGCGAGCCTCGAACAATTGAAGAAGCAGGCGACGTCGACCAACGGCCAGGACGTTCAGCTCCGGGCGCTCGAGCGCGAAGCCAAGGCGCAGCGCGATCTCCTGGAATCCTATCTCGCAAAATATCGCGAAGCGAACACCCGCGAGAATATCGACGCCGCACCCGCGGATGGCCGGATTATTTCCCGCGCCAGCGTCTCCAATACCCCGGCATATCCCAAGAAATTGCCGATCGTGCTGATCGCGACGTTGGCGACGCTGATGCTGAGCGCCGGCACGATCGCGACCGGCGAATTGTTGCGCATGACGGCGCCGCGGCTGATGGCGCCGCGCGCGGAGGCCGAATTTGCGGCTTCGCCGCCTGCGGTCGATGCGCCGGCGATTGCCGTGGCAAGCGGCGCCACCACCGCTCTCATGCCCGATCCCGATCCGCAGGCCGAGGTGTCCGGACCGGATGGTCCGATCGAAATCACCGAGATCGAGCAACTCGCCCGAGATTTGCGCGATGCCGGTGAGGCCGCCCGCAAGGTCACGGTCCTCGGGAATGCGTCGAGCGAGAGCATCACCTGGACGGCGTTGAAGCTGGCACGCCTGATCGCGCGCGATGCCAGGGTCGTGGTGGTGGACCTGTCGGCGGCGCTGCCGACCATCTCGGCGGCCTCGGCCGATCCGATGGCGCCGGGGCTGGCGGAGTTGATGCTGGGCGAAGCCTCATTTTCGCAGATCATCACCAAGGACCGGCTGTCGCGCGTCCACCTCGTGAGCGCAGGACGCCCGGGCTCGGATCGCGCATTGCTGCAGTCGCCGCGACTGGCGCTTGCGATCGATGCGCTGCTGCGGGTCTACGATCACGTGCTGCTGGACGCGGGCACCGCCTCCGACCTGCCCGCGGAATTGTTGACGGCGCAGGCGCGCGCCGTGGTGGTGCCGGATGCATCGACGTCCGCCGACGCGCGCGCCCTGATGGCCGAGCAGTTGAAAGCGGTAGGTTTTTCCGACGTGAGGATGCTGAGCGCGCCGTCGCTGCCGTCGGATGTCGTCGATCCCGGTGAGCGGGTTGCGGCGGCCTGAAGGCGATATCGGTTGCCGGATTTGATTTAGCGAAATGCGCTTCGCAGTCTCTGCGCCATCTGAAACAGCGCCGGATTGTGTTTCACCAGATGCTTGGCGCGGTTGAGGCCCGACATGGCGAGGGCGGCGACCTTGCCGCGCGAGCTGAGCGGAATGAAGCAATCGAAGATCGGCTCATCGCTCTTGCAGAACAGCCGCTTGTAGTCGTCCGATCCGATTCCGAGATCGAGCGCGCAATAGCCGCGGTCGGCATAGTAGTCGGCGATGCTGCGGATCAGGATCAGTCCGGGGCTGTACCGCGAGTTCTCGGACATCGTATAGGTATTGAACATCATCGAGAAGCGGTGGCCATCGGCGACGCCGGCGAAGATCGCGATGACCTCATCGTCGCATTCGAGCGCGTGGATATCGATGGCGTGACCGCCGCCGGCAACTGGCGTCATGCAGGCACCGCGGATGAAATCCTCGACGCCGGGTTCGGCGAACACGTTGGGTAGTTTTTGCTCCGCCATCCGCAGTGGCTTGAGGTGGAAGAATGCATCGAGCAGCCGCTTGATCTCGGTCTCGGTGGAAGCCGCGCAGTAGCGATAGCCGGGCAGGGCTTGCAGCTTGCGCTCCTTGCCCTTGAGCCGGCGGCGAAACGAATTGCTGATCCACGTCGCGGGCGCCGCGCCGGGCGTCATCGTCATCAACGGGCAGCCATTGACCGAAGCCTGGCCTGGAAGCATGGCCATCGGGTTAGGCAAGTCCCGCCAGCGTACGGGTTGGCGGTGGAGCGCCAGGACGTCGACCTCGGAGCGGGCGCGCAGGGCCGAGAGCAGCGCGTCGAGATCGCCCGCGGTCGCGCCGCTTGCGAACTCCCGGTCCCACAGCGCCATGTTGAAGGTCGTGTGTTTGCCGCCCATGAAGCTCGCGGTGCGGACGCCATGTTCGTGCCGGAGCGTGAGAGGAAGCAGCAACAGCGGGCGGCGTTCTGCGTCACGCGCGACGACGATGAAGGGCAGAAGGTTCTCGCGTTCGCCGCACTGCCGTTGCCACGCGCCGAGAAAATCGAACCGTTGATATGGCGTCGACAAATGCTGCGCGCCTTCAAGGGTTCGCCAATTCGCCTCCGCCTGACCGAGATCGCCGAGAATATCGACGGTCGCGATGCGGCTCGCTCTCGACCACGCCTGCGCCGTTCGGCTTTCGATCGCGGCCGCGATGGTCATTGAAGAACCTGCTCAAGGGGAATGTTTAAATTTTTCGGCTTTGGCCGAGCTTTGCAAAGAAATGTCAACAAACCGTAAGGACAATACAGCAGCGACGAAGCGGAATTCCTCGCATGGGGAGACGAGACGTTGACGTCCAATCGATTTTTGACTCGCCTCAGGTTGGAACTCGCCTATTTCAGCGGCGACGTCCTGATCGTGCAGCGATATAGCGGCGGCGCCGGTGTTATCTTGCGGTTTGAGCGCGTACGACCGCGGCGTCGTGCGGGCGCCGCGTTGGCGAACTGGCCCTAGGCATCCGGGCGCGACATCCAGCTGATGATCGGCATCGCCGGGAGCACCCAGCCGATCCCGGCGACGACGTAAAAGACGGCTTGCAGCAGTCCGGAATTCGCCAGCCACGGCATCTGCGCGACGGCCATTCCCGTCAGCGACCACACCACTACGAGCAGCAGAAGGGCAATCGTTCCAAAGAACTTACGGGTGCGTATCGTCATGACAGAAATGTGCAATTCGCTGCGGAGGCGCGGCTTGCGCGCGGGGAGGGGCGGACTATAAGGGGCGCGGAAATCCATTTAAATAGAGCAGCCTCGCAAGTACAGCCTCTAATGACCGGTATTCGCGCCCAGCAAGCCATGCATAATCGCGCTATCCGATGGTGGCTGTTTTCGGTTGCCGCATTGATCGCGATCATGGTGCTGGTCGGCGGCGCGACGCGTCTCACCGAATCCGGGCTTTCGATTGTCGAGTGGAAGCCGGTCACCGGCGCACTGCCGCCGCTCAACCAGGAGCAGTGGACGCAGGCATTCGAGGCCTACAAGACCATCCCGCAATATCGTGCGCTCAATGCCGGCATGAATCTCGCCCAGTTCAAGGCCATCTTCTGGTGGGAATGGAGCCATCGGATGCTGGGGCGGGTGATCGGTGTCGCTTACCTGCTGCCGTTTCTCTGGTTTCTGTGGCGCGGCGCGGTGCGCGCGGATATCGGGCGGCGGCTCTGGCTGATCTTCGGCCTCGGCGCGCTGCAGGGCGCGGTCGGCTGGTGGATGGTGGCTTCAGGTCTTTCGGAGCGCGTCGAGGTCTCCCAATATCGTCTCGCCACCCACCTGGTGCTGGCGCTTTTGATCTATGCAGCGATCGTCTGGACCTTGCGCCGGCTGGCGGACCGGCCGCTATCGGCCGTGAACGATGCAGGGACCTGGCGGCTGAAGGTCACCAGCGTGGTGTTGCTGGTGCTGACATTCGTGCAGCTTTATCTGGGCGCACTGGTCGCGGGCCTGCGGGCGGGCAAGGTCTACAACACCTGGCCCGATATCGACGGCGGGCTCATTCCTTCCGCGGCGCGATTGTTCTTTGAAGAGCCGTGGTGGCGCAACCTGTTCGACAATACGCTCACGGTGCAGTTCGAGCATCGCATGACCGCCTATGCCCTGTTGGCGCTGGCGCTCCTGCACGCGGTCGACGCCGTTCGCGCGCGCGCCGGTGTCGCCGTGATCCGCGGCGCGGCGTGGCTCGTCGCGGCCATAACGCTGCAAGCGACGCTCGGTATCCTTACGCTGCTCAATCAGGTTCCGATCGATCTCGCACTGACGCATCAGGCTGTTGCGATCGTGGTTCTGACGCTTGCGATTTTTCAGGCCGAACGTTTGGCCGCGCGGCAGCCCCAACGGGCGCCGCGGGAGTTGGTTGCTCCGGCTGGTTAACCCGGCTGATTTGAGCGATTCTGGCTTTAGACGATGCCTGGAAGCGCGATATTCCAGGGCTTTCTTTGCTCCGCGCCGACTTGACGAAGTCGTGTGGGGCGGCACAGCTTTACTTGAAGCTTTTCGGCCATAATAAATGAGCCAGGCAAAGGGTTCGTTCATGTCGTCCGCATTCATTCAGGCTGCCGTCATCCTGCTCCGCGAGGGCCTCGAGGCCATGCTGGTGATCGCCGCGCTCGCCGGCTATCTGACCAAGGCCGGTGCGGGCCACCGCGTTCAGGCCCTCTACGGTGGCGCCCTGGTCGCGATCGGCGCCAGCGTTGTCGCCGCCTGGCTGTTTGCCGTGCTGAATTCGGGTAACACGAGCGACGTGCTCGAGGGGATCATCATTCTCGTCGCGGCAAGCCTGATGCTCTATGTCAGCGGCTGGCTGATGGTAAAGCAGGATCCGCGCGGCTGGCAGGACTATCTGGCGCAGAAGGCCGATCACGCGCTGGCGCAGGATACCGTCTGGGCGGTCGGCACGCTGGCTTTCCTCGCGGTATTCCGCGAAGGCGCCGAGACCGTGCTGTTCATCAACGCGCTTGCGACCACCGAAGGCGGCTGGAGCTCCGGCCTGTTCGCGGGGCTCGCTGCCGCGGCCATAGGCCTCGCCATCCTGTTCTATTTCATCAACCTGATTGCACAGAAGATTCCGTTACGGCCGCTGTTCATCATCACGTCGGCCTTCCTGTTTGCGATGGCGATCAAGTTCATCGGCGAAGCCATCCAGGAATTTCAGGAGCAGTCGATCCTGCCGTTTACGGAGCTGAAAAGCCTGAGATGGCTCGACGCTGTCGGATTAAATCCGACGCTCGAGGCGCTGTCGGTGCAGCTGCTGGTGGTCGTGTTTGCGCTCGCGACCTATTCGGTGGTGGCGCGTAACACCCGGCTCACCCGCCAGGACAAGGCAATGCGCGCGGCGAAGCCGTAACGTTCTAGCAATAGCCGTAAACGCCGCATGCGTAAGGCAGGCGGTACCAATAGCTGAGATTGGGGCCCCCATAATACGGGCCCTGGTAGTCGTAGGAATGCGTCGATCCGTAATAGCCCGGCAGGATCATGGATCCCGGAAGCAGGGGCGTGGTGATCAGCGGCGGGATGTACGGCACCGCCCCGTCCGTCGGCGTGAAAAGTACATCCGACTCCGCCTCGACATAGGCCGGGCGGCCATAGAGCGGCGGCGCCTTGCGGTAAACGGCCGCGCCCGATCGGTGATGCGAGACTGGCAGGTCCGCGGCAAAAACAGATCCGGCCGCGAAAACCGCGACCAAAAGGGGCGTTGTCCAGCGCAGCATGGCTCGGCTCCGAATCATGTGATGTGATTCAAAGCCACTATGCCGGAATGATCGTTAACGAGAGGCTGCGGTCCCGGGATGGTGCCCGGGATCGCTAGGGCATGATCCGGAAAAGTGGATACCGGTTTTCCCTCGCGACAAACGCGAAGCGTTTGCTCGGAGATCATGCTTGAATAATAAGATAGAGCGGAGGGCTTTTCGAAGAAAAGCCATCCTGCTCTAGCCGTCAGGCGCTCAGCGCCTGTTCGAGGTCCGCGATCAGGTCCTCCTTGTCCTCGATGCCGATCGAGAGCCGCACCACGTCCGGTGCCGCGCCCGACTTCACCTTGGCGGCGTCGTCGAGCTGGCTGTGCGTCGTCGAGGCCGGGTGGATCACCAGCGAGCGGGTGTCGCCGACATTGGCGAGGTGCGAGAACAGTTTCAGGTTTGAGACCAGGTTGACGCCTGCGTCGTAACCGCCCTTGAGGCTGAAGGTGAACACCGCGCCGGCACCCTTCGGCGCGTATTTGCGGGCCAGATTGTTATATTTATCGGAAGGAAGGCCGGCGTAATTGACCGACGCCACCGCGGGATGGCCGGTGAGGAATTCCGCGATCGCCCTGGCGTTTTCGCAGTGCTTTTGCATGCGCAGCGGCAACGTCTCGATGCCGGTCAGAATCAGGAATGCATTGAACGGCGAGAGCGCCGGACCGAGGTCGCGCAGGCCGAGGACACGGCAGGCTATCGCAAACGCGAAATTGCCGAAGGTCTCCTGGATCTTGATGCCGTGATATTCCGGGCGCGGCTCGCTCAGCATCGGATATTTATTACCCTTCGACCAGTCGAAGGTGCCGGCGTCGACAATGATGCCGCCGAGCGAATTGCCGTGGCCGGCAAGGAACTTGGTCAGCGAATGCACGACGATGTCGGCGCCGTGGTCGATCGGCCGGATCAAATACGGCGTCGCCAGCGTGTTGTCGACGATCAGCGGCACCTCGGCCTTGCGGGCGACCGCCGAGATCGCCTCGATATCGGTGATGCTGCCGGCGGGATTGGCGATTGATTCGATGAAAATCGCCTTGGTGTGCGGCGTGACCGCGCGCTCGAAGCTGCCGATGTCGTCGGGATCGGCCCACACCACGTTCCAGCCGAAGCTCTTGAAGGCGTGGGTGAACTGATTGATCGAGCCGCCGTACAATTTGCGTGCGGCGATGAACTCGTCGCCGGGCCGCAGCAATTGCTGAAGCACCACGAGCTGCGCGGCATGTCCGGACGCCACCGCAAGCGCGGCGGTGCCGCCTTCGAGCGCGGCAACGCGCTCTTCCAGCACCGCGTTGGTCGGGTTGCCGATGCGCGTATAGATGTTGCCGAATGCCTGCAGCCCGAACAGCGACGCGGCGTGATCGGCGTCGTTGAACACGAACGACGTGGTTTGGTAAATCGGGGTCACGCGCGCGCCGGTGGTGGGGTCAGGTTGCGCCCCCGCATGCACGGCGAGCGTCGAAAATCCCGGAAGACGATCGGTCATTCTTATTCCTTTCCGACAACCTCATCTTCAGGGAGCCGCGCGTCCGGCTGCGGCTTGAAGGATGAGCAACATGATGTGAGTCGACGGGTGAAGACGGCGCAAACCAGCCTCCGCGCCGTGACAGACAATCGCGGCAGAGATCGCCGCAGTCAAGGCGGCGCGATGTTTCATTCGTTGTTGTGATTGGTCATGCTTTGCTTTGCGGCGTTTCCGGAATAATCGTTCCGGAACAGCCTCACGCGAGGTCGTTCTTGTTTTTCGCGGCGCGATCGGACGCGGCGGTCTCGCCGCCACCGACGCTCATCCGGTTCAACGAAAGCCGCATGCCCTGGGTCGGCACCGGCGCACGCTTCGAACTGAGCGTTCGCGAATTGACGCCCATCCAAGAAATCTCCGAGGACAGCCGTCCATATTCGATCTTGGGACAGCGATTCATGACGACTGAAATACCGGCGGCTTCGGCCTTCGCGGCGGCGGCGTCATCGCGCGCGCCGAGCTGCATCCAGATCACCTTTGGCAACGGCATGAGCTTCAGCGCTTCATCGACCACCGGCATGATGTGGCTCGAATTCCTGAAGATGTCGATCATGTCGATGGGGCGACCGATATCGGCGAGCGAGGCGACGAAAGGCTTGCCGAGCAGGCTCTTGCCGACATGACCGGGATTGACCGGGATCATGTCGTAACCGCGCTGCGCCAGGTATTTAAAGGCGAAATAGCTCGGTCGTACGTTGACCGGCGACGCGCCGACCATCGCGATGGATTTTACGCCATTGAGGATTTCGCGGATGTAAGTGTCGGGATAGGCGTCGTGGTTCATTTCAGAATGATTCCGCAGTCCTCATGGTGAGGAGGCGTTCTTACGCCGTCTCGAACCATGAGATGTACATCCCTCATCCTTCGAGACGCGGCTGAAGAGCCGCTCCTCAGGATGAGGAGCTTGTTATGTTACCGGTCTTGCCATTTCGGCTCGCGCTTTTCGATGAAGGCGCCGATGCCTTCCTCGGCGTCGCGGGCCATCATGTTCTCGGTCATTACCTCTGCCGCATAGCGATAGGCGTCGGCAAGGCTCATTTCAGCCTGCCGGTAGAACGCGGCCTTGCCGAGCTTGACCGTGTAGACGGATTTCAGCGCGACTTTCCTGGCGAGCTCGATCGCCGCATCGCGCTCCGTGCCGGCCGCGACGACGCGGTTGACCAGGCCGATATCGCGCGCCGTTGTTGCCGAAATGGGTTCGCCGGTGAGCAGCATTTCCATCGCCTGCTTGCGCGGCACATTGCGCGACAGCGCCACCATCGGCGTGGAACAGAACAGCCCGATATCGACCCCGGGTGTCGCGAAGGTCGCGGCCTCCGACGCCACCGCAAGGTCGCAGCTCGCGACCAATTGGCAGCCGGCGGCGGTGGCGACGCCCTGGACCGCCGCCACGACCGGTTTTGGCAATTGCACGATGGCCTGCATCATCGCGCTGCAGGCGGTCATGATCTGTGCGAAATAGGCGCGGCCGCGGTCGGCATCGGCGCGCCGGGCGGTCAATTCTTTCATGTCGTGACCGGCGGAAAAGGCCGGGCCGCTGGCGGCGATCACCACCGCCCGCACCGACGCGTCGTCGCGGATTTGCTCAAGCGCCGCGTGCAATTCGGCCATCAGGCCTTCCGACAGGCTGTTGCGGGCCGCCGGCCGGTTGAGCGTCAGCACGGCGACGCTGCCCAAGGTTTCGCGCAGGAGGTCCGGCGATTGCGGCATGGCGGCGCGGACGGTCTGACCAGTCATCGAAATATCCGGTTGGGTAAAACGGTCATCTTAATGTAACAGACGGCATCAGGCGAGGGCGGGCCGAGCGACATGACAATTGCAAAAATGAGCGTGGCGGAACTTGAGACATTTCTCCATCGCGAATTTCCCCAGGCCTTCAGCGCTGGCGATATCGGCATCGAAAGCGCGGATGGGACCTCGTGCCTGCTGCGGCAGTACTACAGCGACCGGATGCTTCGGCCGGGCGGGACGGTCTCGGGCCCGACACTGATGGCGCTGGCGGATTTCGCCATGTACGTGGTGCTGCTGTCGGCGATTGGGCCGATCGGCCTCGCGGTGACGACAAACCTCAACATCAATTTCCTGCGCAAGGGGCTGCCGGGTCAGGATGTGCTGGCGGCGGCCCGGCTGTTGAAGCTCGGCAAGCGGCTTGCGGTAGGCGAGGTCAGTCTGTTGTCCGGGACCTCGCCCGATCCGATTGCCCACGTGACCGCGACCTATTCCATTCCAAATACTTAGGGTTTTTTACGGTAATATAGCACCATATTTGTAAGTCATTGTTTTTGTAAGAGTAATTATTGTCTGACGGCATTGACGCGCGCGCGTGAGCTATCTAGAAATCCCGCAGTTCGGCGCGGTTGCGTCCGATGTCCCCTTTCACGGATTTCCTCACATGAAAACGTTTTCGGCAAAGCCCGCCGAGGTGACGAAGAAGTGGGTGTTGATCGACGCCAAAGGTCTGGTGGTCGGCCGGCTCGCCTCTCTGGTTGCGATGCGCCTCCGCGGCAAACACCTCCCGATCTATACCCCCCACGTCGATTGCGGTGACCATGTCATCATCATCAACGCAGCGCATGTGGTGCTTACCGGCCGCAAGCGCGAGAACAAGGTCTATTACAATCACACCGGCTACATCGGTGGCATCAAGGAACGTACGGCGAAGTCGATCCTAGAGGGCCGCTTCCCCGAGCGCGTGGTCGAAAAGGCCATCGAGCGGATGATTCCGCGCGGGCCGCTGGGCCGCGTGCAACTCGGGAATCTGCGCGTTTATCCCGGGCCCGAGCATCCGCACGAAGCCCAGCAACCCGAGACGGTCGACGTCGCTTCGATGAACCGCAAGAACATGAGGGCCGCATAAGATGTCCGATACCATGCAGTCTCTCGACCAGTTGTCGTCGCTGAAGCCGGCCACGCCGGAATCGCCGAAATACGTCAAGAAGGTCGACAAGTACGGCCGCGCCTATGCCACCGGCAAGCGGAAGGACGCGGTCGCCCGCGTCTGGATCAAGCCGGGTGCCGGCAAGGTCATCGTCAACGCCCGTGAGGTCGAGGTTTATTTCGCACGCCCGGTGTTGCGGATGATGATCCAGCAGCCGCTGGTCGCCGCGGCCCGCGCCGGCCAGTACGACGTGATCTGCACCGTGACCGGCGGCGGCCTGTCGGGCCAGGCCGGCGCCGTGCGTCACGGGCTCTCGAAGGCGCTGACCTATTTCGAGCCGGAGTTGCGCGGCGTTCTGAAAAAGGGCGGCTTTCTCACCCGCGACTCGCGTGTGGTCGAGCGCAAGAAGTATGGCCGTGCCAAAGCGCGCAGGTCGTTCCAGTTCTCGAAGCGGTAATTGCTTCGTTAAGATTTGCGATTGTGAAGCTTGGAAAGGGCGCCTTCGGGCGCCCTTTTGCGTGTCAGGCGCCGATTGCCGGCGCAAAGGAGCATTTCCCGGTGAGTTGACGCAATTTTTCTTGAAAACTTGCGCAGTGTCACAAACGGATTGCCAATACCGCTGCCGTAGCATTTGCGACCATGCCGACGCATTTTCAGGTCGGCATTTTCCGTAGAACCTTTAGCCGGTGGCACATCCATGTTGCTTGATACTTCGACGCTTCAGCTCGTCGCCACGATGATTGCAGCCATGCTCGGCGTCATGCTGCTGCTTTTCGGCAGGCAGGAGGGCATCCCGGCGCTGAAATGGTGGGGAACCGCCTACCTTCTCGGCGCCGCCTCGGTCGCGCTCTGGACGCTGGCCGGTATCGCGCTTGGCGGGACGGTCTCGCTGGCGTTGAACGCCGTCGGGTTCGTGGCTTGCGGCATGGTCTGGAATGCGGCGCGGGTGTTTCACGGCCGCAAGCCTATCCTGCCGGGCATCGGTCTGGGGGCAATCGCCTGGATTGCCACGGTCATGACGCTGGCGCCCGAAGCCACCGCCATGCGCTTGACGATCGGCGCCGGTATTGTTGCGGTCTATGCGGCGCTGACGGCTGCCGAATTGCGGACCGAGCGCCGCAGAAGGTCGCAAAAGCGCGGACCGACGTTTGTTGTGCCGGTGCTGCATGGTTTCGTGCTGATGCTGCCGATTCTGCTGGGCGACCTCCTGCATCCGCATGACGATACGTTTGCCAGCAGCATCTGGGTGACGATGTTTTCCATCGAACTCGTGCTCTATGCGGTCGGCACCGTCTTCGTCATTTTCATGCTGGTGTCTGAGCGCACGGTGACTGCGCACAAGGCGGCGGCTTCGACGGACCCGCTGACCGGCATGTTCAATCGCCGCGGCTTTGCGGAGGCGACGTCCCGGGTGATCGAGCGCGAAGCGATTGCCGGCCGTCCGGTGACGGTGCTGATCTTCGACATCGATCATTTCAAGTCGATCAATGACCGCTTCGGCCATCCCGCGGGCGACGAAATTCTCAAGCTGTTCGCCACCGTCATCATCAATACGCTACGGATCTCTGACCTGTCGGGACGAATCGGCGGCGAGGAGTTCGCGGCCCTGCTGCCCTGTGCGCTGGAAGAAGGGGTGCTCGCGGCCGAGCGCGTGCGCGAAGCGTTTGCCGATTCGGGAATCGTGGTCGACGGAGGACCGGTCGATACCACCGTCAGCATCGGTGTGGCCGGCGGACCGGCCGGCACCGAACTCGAAGTGCTGCTGGCGGCCGCCGACACCGCGCTTTATCAGGCCAAGCGTGGCGGCCGAAATCGCGTCGAGGCGGCCGAAGAACTGCCGCTGTCGCTGGAAAAGTGGCGGCGAAAGACCGCAGGACTCCCGGGTCACCCGCAGCAGCAGCGCGCGCGCCTGGTCAGCATTTCATAAGTCTGAGCGCAGCCGGTAACCCACCGTTTACCGTCATTTCCTATCGTCGGCATTATGGATTCGCCCCGTAGCCCGAACGTCCACGCCGCTTTGGCCTTGCTCGAAAATGCCGCGGCATCGGCGCGCGCCGGGTTTGCCTGCATGTTCTCGACCTCGGATGAATACGAGACCGCGCTGATATCGGAACGGCGCGCGCAGGGCCGCTACGATCGGCCGCGCAACCGCTGGCCGATCGTCATGTTCGTCGGCTGTTCGCTGGTCGTCGCCGGGTCGGTGCTGCTTTTGAATTGATCCGATTATTACATCGGTAAGTCACGCCCATCGTGAGGCGCCTTTTTAAAGTCGGAAACCTCCGTTTGGCTTGAGGCGTTTTCGGCTCGAACCTTTATTCGCTTCGCTCGGAAACACGACCTGAAATCGTCAATGAGAGGCTGCAATCCCGATGATCACCGAAATCGCACAAATCGACGTCAAGCCCGGCACCGAGAAAGACTTTGAAGCGGCGGTCGCCAAGGCCCGCCCGTTATTCCTGCGCGCCAAGGGCGGCAAGGGGTTCGAACTGCACAGGTCGATCGAGAAGCCGTCACGCTACCGGCTGATGGCAAAGTGGGAGACGCTGGAAAATCACACGGTGGATTTTCGCGGCTCCGAGGACTTCACGGCATGGCGCGGGCTGGTCGGGCAATATTTTGCCGCGCCCCCCGAGGTCGAGCACACCGAGACGGTCGCGACCTCAGGCTGATGCTGCAGACGGTCGCGCTGTCCGGCGGGGTTTCCTCGGCCTTGAAATAGTCGATCATGACTTTCGCTGATCGCCATCAGCGGCAGCGCCAGCGCCAGCCCCCAGATGCCGAACACGACGCCGAGCAGGATCTGGAACGCAAACAGCGTGGCGGGGGGAATGTCGAGCGCCTGGCGCTGGATGATCGGCGTGAGCACGTAGCTTTCCAGCGCGTGCACGCCGAGGAAAAGAATGAACGCGCTGAGCGCGGCGACCCATCCGGAGGCGAGGCTCGCGAGCACCACGATCAGTCCCGCGATCAGCGCGCCGACCGTGGGAATGAAGGCAAGCAGTCCGGCCTGGATACCCAGAATGAAGGAGCTCTGGATGCCGATGGCGGCGAGACCGATCCAGGTCACGAGGAAGACCGCGGCCATGGTGAGGATCTGCGCAATCAGCCATCGCTCCAATGTGTCGCCGATGCGGTCGACGATGACGGTGGCGCGTGCGCGGTGCCGCGCCGGGACCATGAACAAAAGCCCGGCGCGGTAGATGCCCGGCTGCGCGGCGAAGGTCAGCCCGAGAAACAATACGATAAAGAAATTCCCGACCGCGCTCACCGTGCCGAGAAGCAGTTTGAACGTCTGGCTGACGATCGCGCCGCCGCTTGAGGCGAGGGCGTCCGCGCCCGGAAGGTTATGCGTCGCCGTCGCGCCAGGCGTTGCCGGAGCGGACGATGCCCCTGATGCCGGCGGCGGATTGCCGAGGTCGAAATAGCTGGTGTCGATCCCGTTCCGCTCGAGGAACGCCTTGACGTTGATCAACTGCGACTTGATCGTGTCGCTCAGCACCGTCGCTTGCCGCGCGATGGTGGCGCCGCCGAGAAAGACCACGCCCGACAACAGGCCCGCGAGCACCAGACAGACGATGGTCAGCCGCAGCGCATGCGGCAACCTTACGACGCTGGCCCAGCATATTGGTCATGGCATTGAGCGCGACGCCGAGCAGCATGCCGGCGAAGATCAGAAACAGCGTCGCGGCGAAAGACCAGGCGAAAAGCAACAGGGCCGCGAATACGACGACGCCGATGCCGCCGACCGATATCGCCCACGCCAGATCGCCGCGGGCCTGAAGGCGATCGTCAACCGAGACTGTCACGCTGCTTCCTCTTAATGTCAGTTCAAGCCGCACTCTTTCGACAAAAGGTCCCGGGATCAAGCGGAGAAGATGCGCGTGACGCACGGGACCGGTTTCGGCGATCCGTCGAGGCGTACGGTGCCGGCGGCGGATGGCAGGGCGGCGAGGCCATCGAGCCCGAAACGGGCCTGCACGCGAAAATAGCATCGCCGCTGTGCCGGACCGCGTATTGATCCGGCCTCGGCTGCCGGGCATGATCTTATAATATGACTTTAACAAATAAGCGCGGCAGAAGAGTGGAAACCATGCAATGAGGAGGCCGGTGGTCGGTGTGATTGGAAACGCCCATCGCATCGAAAATCGATTCGCGACCCAGATGGTGGGTGAACGGAATCTCCGGGCCGTGGCCGAGGTCGCGGGCGCGCTGCCGCTGATGTTTGCCGGATCGCCTGAGATCACCGACATTGACGCATTGCTGGACGCCGTCGACGGCGTCGTGCTGACCGGCGGCCGCGCCAACGTTCATCCGACGCGCTTCCGCACCGAGCCGCACGCCCGGCACGAACCCTACGACACCCCTCGCGACGAGGTGGCGCTGGCTGTATCGGTAGCCTGCGTCGCCCGCGGCATTCCGTTGTTCGGGATCTGCCGCGGCCTGCAGGAAATGAACGTCGCTTTCGGCGGCTCGCTGCATCCCGAAATCCGCGAATTGCCCGGCCGCATGAACCACCGGATGCCGCGGCTGGAGAGCGGTGAAATCCATCCCGATCCCAACGTCATCTTCGCCGACCGGCACGACGTCAGCCTTGTTTCCGGCGGCGTCTTTGCGCGGCTGTTCGGCTGCGAAACCATCCGCGTCAACTCGCTTCACGGCCAAGGCATTCTCGAGCCGGGGGCGCGGGTCGTGATCGAGGGCATCGCCGAGGACGGTACCATCGAGGCGATCCGGATTGCCGACGCCCCGAGCTTTGCGCTCGGGGTGCAATGGCATGCGGAGTACGATCCGCAGCGCAATCCGATCAACCGCGCGCTGTTCCAGGCCTTCGGCGAAGCGCTGTTGGCCAGTCGGCGGGATTAGGCCGGAGATCGTCAGGCGGCCTTCATCTTGTCCACCTTCACGCCGCCGCCTTCCAGCAACATGACCTTGTTGAGAAGCTTCACCAGCGCATAGACGGATTCGATGGCGGGCGCGGCGGTATTGGTCAGCCGGGCCATTTCGAGAATTGAACCGATCAGCGCCTCGGTTTCCAGCGAACGGCCGGCTTCCACGTCCTGCAACATCGAGGTTTTGTGCGCACCGACGGCCTCGGCGCCGGCGATGCGTTTTTCGATGGTGACGCGGAAGGTGACGCCGAGCTTCTGCGCGATATCCTGCGCCTCCTTCATCATGGTCGCCGCCAGCTCGCGCGTCTCGGCGAACTGGCAAATGTCCACCAGCGTCGCATGGGTCAATGCCGAGATCGGGTTGAACGAGAGGTTGCCCCACGCCTTCAGCCAGATCTCCGAGCGGATATCCGGCAGCACCAGCGATTTCAGGCCGGCCTTGATAAAGACGTCGTGCAATTCCCGAACACGCGCGGTCTCCTTGCCGTCGAGTTCGCCGATCGGGAAGCGGTCGCCCTCGACGTGGTGGATCACGCCCGGCGCTGTCGCCGCCGCCGCCGGATAGACGACGCAGCCGATGATGCGCTTTGGGTCGATATTTGTGGTGAGGACGCCCGAGGGGTCGAGGCTTTCCAGCCGGTGATTGTCGTACTTGCCGCCGAGCCGCTGGAAGTACCACCATGGCAAGCCGTTCTGCACGGTCAGGATCACGGTGTCGGGGCCGAGCATCGAATCGATGTCGCGCACCACCTGATCGAGGAAATGCGCCTTCACCGCCAGCACGACGATATCCTGCTTGCCGGCCTCGGCCGCCTTGTTGACGGCTTTCATGCGGGCGGTCTGGACCTTGCCGTCGTGCCACTCCAGCTTCAGCCCGTTCTTCTGGATCGCGGCGAGGTGCGCGCCCTGATCGATCACGGTGACATCCTCGCCGGCCAGCGCAAATTTTGCCGCCAGCAGGCCGCCGATGGCGCCGGCGCCGACCACGCAGATCTTTTTCTGTTTGGGTGGCGTACCCAGCAAATAGGGACTCGGCAGCACCTGGTCGAAAACGTTGCTGAGGCTGCCGACGCCGTCGATCACGATATCGACGACGTTGTGGGCGTCGCCCATGGTGCCGGCGCCGAGCGAGGTACCGCAGGCGATGATATCGCCCGGCATCAGCGTGACGTCTTTTGAGATGGCGGCGACGAGCTTGTGCGGCGGAAAGAACATGTCGGCGACGGGATAGTTCTGCCGTTCCGTGCCGTTGAGGATGGTCTTGATCGACAGCTTCATCGGGTCGACATCGGTCGCGATGACCGGGCCGAACACGCCGAAGGTATCGAAGCTCTTGGCGCGCGCCCACTGCTCGAACGACTTGTCCTTGCGCAGGAGATCGACGGCGGTGACGTCGTTCACGCAAGTGTAGCCGAAGATGTAATCGCCCGCTTCGGCTTCGCTGATATTGAAGCACTTCTTGCCGATGACGACGCCGAGTTCGCCCTCGTAGATGATCTTTCCGGCATAGGTGGCGGGACGCTCGATCGGCCGGTTTGCAGGCCAATAGGCGTTCGGCGCCTTCAGGAACCAGAGCGGTTCTTTCGGTTGCTTGAAGTCGTTCTTGGCGGCGAGCTGGTGGAAATTATTCCACAGGCAGATCATCTTCGAGGGATCGCACGGCGTCAAAATCTGAACGTCGGAAAGCTTCAGCGTCTCGCCGCTCGGCTTCGCCCCTGCGAACAGATCGCCGGTGTGCACCGCGATACGGTCGCCCTCCAGTGTGCCGAAGCCAGTCTTTCCACCCTGCTCAAAACGGATCCATTGGGCCATCTGCGTTCTCCCCGGGCTGCGAAGGCCACGTCGTTCGATCGCGCGGCCTTTGGTTCATTGTAGCCGCGAAGCTGATCCTCGCAATCATGCACTGCATCATTAGCGCGGTGAGCTGGCTCCCACGCAAAGATGCGTGTCACCGATGTGCAATTGCACATTGGAGAATGACGACGTTGTGGAGAGGCAGAGACATAACTTCGCGTTCTCGCGACATGATGCGCCCGAGTTTTGCAATTCGTTTGCCCCCTAGGAAATCAGAGGGCGCAGGGAAATGCCGGGTGCCCGTGGCACCCGCGGCCCGTGTGCAAAGGTAGAAAGCACACGGTAGTCACCACAGGTACTCCGGACACCCGGCATTCCCTGCGCAATGGTTTTAACGGCTTATAACGCGCTCTCCCGGGCGACGAATTCGTCTTGTCACCCTCGCCGGCGGATTAAAGGCCTAGCCGAAACCCGGTTGGGCCGACTTCACCTCCGACGGCTTGACACCAGCAACGGGTGCCAGGACCACACGGCTTTGCCGTACGCGACCCGCTTTCGCCAAGAGGCTTCGATGACATGTGCACATCCACCGAGGCGTTAGCGAAGGCGGAAGCAGCGCCGTTCGTCCACGCGCCGGGTGAATGCTCACGGGCATTCCCTCAATGGAAAGCCCGCCCTGCAATCTCCTCGCGCGACGACGCTGCCGCGTCCACCGCATCCCATCCCAACGTTCGTGACGATGGCCAACGCCCCTCTATGGGGACGGGACGGCGGAGATAAGCCGGTGATTTGGGTCAGAAGAAAAGAGGAAATATTTTTAAAGGAGGAGGCTGGACAGGCCCCAAATCAGCAGACCGAATTCCAGTCACTCTGGGTGCGACGCTTGGGGTGTGGAACCAATTAAGTGCACTGATCACCGCCGCTAAGCCCCTGATGGCCCGGCCGAACAAACAGCCTCGGATGAAGCATCGACCTTTACGATTAACGGTTGACTGTCTACTACTGTCGGCAGGAGACAACCTCAAGCGGCGCTTCCATAAATGACTTTCACGTCGTGGCAGTTTGCAGTCTTTGTCGCGGCGGTCTTCGGGCTCTACTATATGCCCATCGCCCAAAAGTGGCAGACCCAGATCCTGGTGCTTGCCAGCTTGGTTTTTTACGGATCCGGACAAGCACAATTGTTAGCGCTTCTGGCCGTAGCGGTGTTCGGCACCTATCTGTTCTTAATTCTTGCCTTGGAGAAACGCCGCGTCTGGCTTCCGATCGGGATCGCCTTCAACCTGGGTCTGTTAGCCTTCTTCAAATACAAGTTCTTGTTTATCAATTCCGGATCGGACTTGTCCGGCATCGGCCCAATCGATTTCTTATTAAAGCTGCCGTTGCCGATTGGAATTTCGTTCTTTGTCTTCCACAACATCAGCCTGCTGGTTGATCTAACGAAGCGTGGCGGACCGAAGCCAGCCCTAACGGACGTATTCCTTTACATCATCTTCTTTCCGCAGCTTGTATCGGGGCCAATCACGCGCGCCGAGAATTTCTTACCGCAGATCGAACCAAAATTTGTTGCTGACGTAGCCTTCGTGGAAGCGGCGAAGTGGATCGTGTCTGGCTATTTCTTCAAGCTCTTCGTTGCGAACAATCTCAATGAGATCACGACCAACATGGACTACCCGCTGTTTCAAAACCTGACAGCGACGAACCGCTGGATTTGCCTCTTTCTCTACAGCTACCAAATTTACGCGGACTTTTTCGGGTATTCCGCCATCGCTATAGGCCTTGGTCTTCTGTTCGGCTATCGACTGCCCATAAACTTCAATCTTCCGTACATCGCCACGTCGTTTTCGGAATTCTGGACCCGCTGGCACATTTCACTTTCGATCTGGTTGCGGACTTACCTTTACATTCCGCTCGGCGGCAATCGAAAAGGCGAGCCCCGTACCTACCTCAATCTGCTGGTAGTGATGGGGCTTGGCGGGCTTTGGCACGGCGCAGCCGCCAGCTACCTTGTGTGGGGACTGCTTCACGGACTGTTTCTCGTGTCGGAGCGCCCATTCCTCGCCAGGATCGAGAAACTGTCTACAGTTCCTGGTGTTGGGCCGGTCCTTCAGGTTGCCCGCATTGGTGTTGTGTTCTTCTGCGTCTCAATGGCTTGGGTGTTTTTTAAACTGCCAGACTTCGGACACGCGCTTGAATATGTCTCGGGTATGTTCGTCGAACCTACAATAGCGCACCCTTTTCATCTATATCGGACCCTGTCGGTGATCTATTCGGCTCCTGTCCTTCTTCAACACGTCATGCCCCGCCATTGGTTGGAGCGTCCCCGCGCGTTGCTTGAGCCAAGCCTCTATGGATTTATGGCGGCTTTAATGTTGGTTGAGGCTGGCCCGAGTACCTCTTTTATCTATTTCCAATTTTAGGATTAGCGATGTCCGCCGCGCGAACCGTATCTTGGTTTTTCAGGGCTGCAGCGGCCTTTGTCGTGGCCTATGCAATCTGTTGGGCTGTCCCGCGGCGGTTCGACAACATTCCAGAGCTTCCGGCAACGACTACCGACCGCGAACAGGCCCGGGTTTTCGATCGATATTTTGAGCGACCGGCGCCGATGGTGGCGATCGTCGGGAGCTCGCTGGCATCCCGCCTAAAACAAGAATACTTTCAGCACACCGACATCGAGAATGTCTCGTTGCCGGGTGGCTCCGCGCTCACTGGGCTCGAAATCATCGAGAGTTCTACCAAGCCCAGGCCGCAGGTCGTTGTGATTGAAACGAACATTCTGTCACGAGGGGCCGATGATGTGCTGGTCGAACGATATCGAGAGTCCATTGTCCGATCAGAAACGCTTCGACCGGTTCGCACTTTGGCGGCAATTTTCGAAAAGTCGGATCCTGCCCGATCGCTTAACGCCGGTAACCGGAATGAAATCCTTAACACGGCGCCAGCGCGGACACCGGCGGCCGTTCAAAGGATGGTGGCTGACGCTGTCGTTGATTTCAACAAGAAGACTTACGACGACGTGATCCGAAAGAATGCTGCCATTCTCAAATCACTTGTCGAAAAAGCGCGGGCAGAAGGTGTCACAATTTACTTGTTTGAATTGCCGACGTCGCCAGCCATTTCGCACACCCGCTATTCAGAAACGGTTCGATCCGAAATCGCGAAGCTGTTCAGATCGAGCGATGTGCTCAACTTGGGATACGCGGAAAACGACCTCCGTTGGGATGACGGTTTGCACTTGGATGAGAGATCAGCGCTCATTGTTGCCGATGCGCTGGAACAGGCGCTGATCGCCAAACTATCTACGCGCTCAGTTATGGAAGATTCATTCAGGCCGGCACGGAGCAGATAACGAGAGTTATTCACCGAATTTAGCCAACCAGCGCACCGTCAGCCCAAAATAAAAGGCGCCCCGTTCGGAGCGCCTTTTGCATTTTTCAAGACCGGGACGGTCGCGAGGCGAAGCCCGCGAACACGATCACAGCGAATAGTACATTTCGAATTCGACCGGATGCGGGGTCATTTCGAAGCGCTCGACTTCGCTCATTTTCAGCTCAATGTAGCTGTCGATGAAGTCGTCGTCGAACACGCCGCCGTTCTTGAGGAAGGCACGATCCTTGTCGAGATTCTCAAGCGCCTCGCGGAGCGAACCGCACACCGTCGGAATCTGCTTCAGCTCTTCCTTCGGCAGATCGTAAAGATCCTTGTCCATCGCCGGGCCCGGATCGAGCTTGTTCTTGATGCCGTCGAGACCCGCCATCAGCATCGCGGCAAAGCCGAGATAGGGATTGGCCATCGGATCAGGGAAACGCACCTCGACGCGCTTGGCCTTCGGGTTGGCGGTGTAGGGGATGCGGCAGGAGGCGGAGCGGTTGCGCGCAGAATAAGCCAGCAGCACCGGTGCCTCATAGCCCGGGACCAGACGCTTGTAGGAGTTGGTCGAGGGATTGGTGAAGGCGTTGATCGCCTTGGCATGCTTGATCACGCCGGCGATGTAGGACAGGCAGGTCTCCGACAGGTCGGCGTATTTGTTGCCGGCGAATACCGGCTTGCCGTCCTTCCAGATCGACTGGTGGCAGTGCATGCCCGAGCCGTTGTCGCCATAGACCGGCTTCGGCATGAACGTGGCGGTCTTGCCGTAGATATGCGCGACTTGATGGATGCAATACTTGTAGATCTGCATCTGGTCGGCCATCAGCGTCATGGTGTCGAACTTCATGCCGAGTTCGTGCTGCGCGGACGCCACTTCGTGGTGATGCTTCTCGACCTTGACGCCCATCTTGGCCATCGCGCCGAGCATTTCGGAGCGCATGTCCTGGACCGAATCCTGCGGCGGAACCGGGAAGTAGCCCGCCTTGGTGCGGATGCGGTGACCGAGGTTGCCGCCTTCATATTCGGTGTCCGAATTGATCGGCAGTTCCGACGAGTCCAGCTTGAAGCCGGTGTTGTAGGGGGTGGTCTGGAAGCGGACGTCGTCGAACACGAAGAATTCAGCCTCCGGTCCGAAGAAAACCGTATCGCCGACGCCCATCGACTTGACCATGGCTTCCGCCTTCTTGGCCATGCCGCGCGGGTCGCGGTTGTAGGGCTCGCCGGTGGTCGGCTCCAGCACGTCGCAGGTGATGACCATGGTGGTTTCTGCGAAGAACGGGTCGATCGTCGCGGTGACGGGGTCGGGCATCAGGCACATGTCGGATTCGTTGATCGCTTTCCAGCCGGCGATCGACGAGCCGTCGAACATGGTGCCCTCAGCGAAAATCTCTTCGTCGATCATGCCGATGTCGAAGGTCACATGCTGCCACTTGCCGCGCGGATCGGTGAAACGCAGGTCGACGTATTTCACGTCGTTGTCCTTGATCGATTTCAGGACGTCTTTAGCGGTCTTCATGAATACCCCTTATGGCTTACTGGGAATCGTGATCTGGCCGCGGGCGGCGACCGTCGGTCATGCTCAATACAATTGGGTGATGGGCAACACAATATCCCAGTAAGGTATCGGGGTATCGGCAGGTTTGGCTCAGATGGCATCCAGCCCGGATTCGCCGGTTCGGATGCGAATGGCTTCCTCGATGTTGGACACGAAGATCTTGCCGTCGCCGATACGGCCGGTCTGGGCCGCGCGCCGGATCGCCTCGATCGCCTTCTCGACCAGATCATCGGAGATCACGATCTCGATTTTGACCTTGGGCAGGAAGTCCACAATGTACTCCGCGCCGCGATAGAGTTCGGCGTGTCCCTTCTGCCGCCCGAACCCCTTGGCTTCGGTAACGGTAATGCCCTGCAATCCGACTTCCTGAAGTGCCTCTTTCACCTCGTCGAGCTTGAATGGCTTGATGATGGCTTCTATTTTTTTCACTGAAGTCTCCCGGGCATTTCGATATTCCAGAGTGCAGGTGTGTCCAAGTTGCGCCCGATGCGCAGGTTGGCCGATGGAGTGTCCTGGCAAGCAGGCCGCATGCATTTATGGTCGATGAACCGGACGATCCAGCGCGGGCTTGCAGGGTGGCCGCTTGCCAAAGAAGAGTTGGCTTCCTCAAAAGCAGGGTCTATGCCAAGTTGGTAAGCCGCCCGATTTTGAACATGTTATCAGACTTTTAACGCGTATCCGTTGCAGATCGGGGTGAGCGGCTACATTATTGGCAGCTCATCAATTAGGCAAGAAGACCAAAACGTGTGCAGCTGTCGAGCGGCGCAACCGCGCTTAGTTCAGAAAATGCCTCAGGATGAGGCGCGTGTATCGGGAATTTGCCATGGAAATTCTTACCACGGCTGAAATGGAGCGCGCCGACCGGCTCACCATTGCCGCAGGCACTCCGGGCTTCGCGCTGATGATGAGCGCGGGGCAAGCCGTCGCGCAGGCCGCGATGGATCTCGCGGAAGAGGGGCCGATCCTGGTGGTCGCCGGCCGCGGCAACAATGGCGGCGATGGGTTCGTGGCGGCGGCGGAGCTTGCGGCGCGCGGCCGTGAGGTCTCGGTCATCCTGCTGTGTGAGCGCGACAGCCTGCAGGGCGATGCGGCGTCCGCGGCACGGGGGTGGAAACATCCCGTGCTGCCGTTCAATCCCCAGGCGATAGGCAGGCCGGCGTTGATCATCGACGCGCTGTTCGGCGCGGGCCTCAATCGGCCCGTGAAGGACGAGCCGCACGATATGATTGAGGCGATCAACGCCAACGGTGCGCCGGTTCTCAGCATCGATCTGCCGAGCGGCATCAACGGCACCACCGCGGCGGTGATGGGCATCGCTGTCCGCGCCACCGAAACGATCACTTTCTTTCGGCGCAAGCCCGCGCACCTGTTGCTGCCGGGTCGGCTGCACTGCGGCCGGGTCCGGGTGGCCGATATCGGAATAGACGCGCAGGTGCTTGACGAAATCGCGCCGCTGACGCTTGAAAACACCCCGGAGGCTTGGCGCCGCGCCTTTCCGGCGCCGCAAGTCGACGGCCATAAATATGCCCGCGGTCATGCGATCGTCGTCTCCGGCGATATCACCGCGACCGGCGCGGCGCGGATGTCGGCGCGCGGCGCGCTGCGGGCTGGCGCCGGACTCGTTACCTTGGCCTCGCCCCGGGACGCGCTTGCCGTCAATGCGTCAGCGCTCACCGCGGTGATGCTTCGCGCGGTCGACACGGCGATCGAGTTTGCCGAGATGCTGACCGACAAACGTCTCAACGCCTGCGTGATCGGACCGGGCGCCGGCGTCAGCGATCGCACGCGCGATCTCGTCCTGACCGCGTTGTCCGCGAGCCGTGAGCTTGTGCTCGACGCGGACGCGCTGACGAGTTTTGCCGGCGCGCCCGATCGGCTGTTCGAGGCGATCAAGGCATTGTCCGATCCGCACGTCGTGCTAACGCCGCATGAAGGTGAATTTCCGAGGCTGTTCAGCGACATCAGCAACAAGCATCCACTTCGCTCGAAGCTTGAACGGGTACGCGCCGCCGCCGAGCGTTCCGGCGCCGTTGTCCTGCTCAAGGGGCCGGATACCGTGGTGGCCTCGCCGGACGGCCGCGCCACGATCGCCGCCAACGCACCGCCCTGGCTTGCGACCGCCGGCGCCGGCGACGTGCTGGCGGGAATGATCGGCGGATTCCTGGCGCAGGGCGTGCCGGCGTTCGAGGCTGCCTGCATCGGGGTCTGGATGCACGGTGAGGCGGCGCAGGAGGCCGGGCCCGGCCTGATCGCGGAAGATCTGCCGGAAGTGCTGCCGGCCGTATTCCGGCGCCTCTACGACGCGTTCGACATCGACTACTGAGCGGCCCGGGATCGTCCCGGCGGTCGCCGCAAGCCGCTTACACCAGATATTTCGCCACCGCCGCCTCATTCCAGGCCAGCCCGAGCCCGGGCCCGCGCGCCGTCACGGCGCCGTCGACGATCTCGATGGGGTCGGCCAGGATGGCGTGGGCGAGATCGAGAACCTCGAGCCAATGCGCCGTCGGCGTGACCGCCAGCATATGGGAGCTGGCTTCGGCGAACAGATGGCTCGACATCGGGATCGAGGCGGCGTCGGCTTGTCCGGCGACGCGCAGCCACCCGGTGACGCCGCCGACCTTCATCAGATCGGGCATGATGAAGTCGCTCGCGCCGGCGGCGATCGCTTCGGCAAAGCCGCGTGGAAACCACCAGTTCTCGCCGGACTGGATCGAGATCGGCGAGGTCGTGCGCACCTGGGCATGGCCCTGCAGATTTTCGCCGCCACCGGCTCTTCGATCCAGTGCAGGTCGTAGGGCGCGAGCCGGGCGATGCGGCGATTGGCTTCCGCCGGATCGAGCGACTGGTTGAAGTCCAGCATTAACGCGATGTCAGGACCGAGCAGGGCGCGCACTGCCTTCACGACCCGCTCGTCGTTGTCGGCGTCGCCGTCGCCGCCTTTGATCTTGATGCCCCGAAAGCCCCGATCGAGCGAGCGGTGCAAATCCTTCGCGTCGGCGACGGGATCGACCGCGCCGTAGCTGTCATAGGCCCGGATCGGGCGCCGCGATCCGCCGAGCAATTCCACCAGGGACGGCCGGCGGCTTGTCCAAGCGCATCCCAAAACGCCATGTCGAGGCCCGATACCGCCATCCCGACCAGGCCTTGCCAGCCGAGCAACCTGAACTTGGCATCCATCGCGGCCATCAGGTCGAACGGCGCGATCGCTTTGCCGGTCAGATCGCGGCCGATTTCGTCGATCAAATGCACCAGCGGTTTAAGCGTCAGCCGGGCGTAGGCAAAGATGTAAGAGCGCCCGGTAACGCCTTGGTCGGTCGTGACATCGATCAGCACCAGCGGCGCCGCCTCGATGATCCCGAATGCGTTCTTCACCGGCCGCGCAATCGGTGCGACGACGGCTCGGGCCCTGACGCTGCGAATGGCAGGAACGGACGTGCTCATGCTGATTTCCTCATGCGACATTGTACCACCGCACCAGCCGTGGCGCCGACCAGTCCGTCGCCATCGCCTCCAGCAGCCAGCGGCCGGCATGTTCGGCGACGAAAGCGATGCGCTGGGTTTGGCCGGCCTCGACCGCCAGCGTATCCAGCCAAAACGGCTTCCAGCCGTCATCGAGCCGGTCCAGCAGCCTGAAATGATGCCCGTGAAGATGGAAGACAGTGGCGGTCTCGGCGCGGTTGGTGAGGGCCAGCACGACGGTGCGGCCGGCTTTCGCCGCGAAGGCGGGCGCCGCCGATGCGTGAAACCGCAGGCCGGACCCAATCGGCGGGTCCCCCGAGCGGCAGATCGACGCGCAGCGCGCCTTTCAGGTCGAGCCGGGCCGGCAGGCCGTTGGACGGCAGCGGCGGTGCGGCGCCGAGCGGCGCGGCCCGGACCGGCGGCTCCGTCGACGCAACCAGTCTGACCATCGGCCGCGCCTCGGTTCCGTCATGCAGGAGAATGGATGACGTCGTGCCCGGGGCGATGGTCGGCGTCGATGAAGGCGTCGAGCCGGGCACCGGGCGCGAGCACCACCGCGCCGTTGCGGGCCAGAAACGGTTCCGCCGGTTGCCCATCGAGCGCCATCACCCAAACGTCCTGGTTTTCGATTTTCACAGCAATCACATTGCGCTGAAACCCATTGATGAAGCGAAGCCTCAGGCGTTCATGGGCGCGGGCAGGGATGTCCAGCGTGCGCAACCCGTTGACGGTATAAAGCGGCACGGTGCCCCCGGGGGCGATGCCGGGGGCGATCGCGGTCCGTCGGGGCGCAGTCGCCAGTCCTCGAACAGCAGGACCTCATCGCGGTCGACGGGGATGGCCTCGCTTTCTCCGACGATCAGTGCGCGCGCCGCCGACGGGCGCGCCTGACCATCGCCAAGGAGCCTGACGTCGCACATGAAGGTCCCGGCGTGGCGCAAAGGAATTGCGAAGCTTTCCTTGGCCTGGGGCGCGAGCGGCGCCCGGGCCATGAGCGGTTCGGTTGCGGGAATGCCGTCGATCCCATGCCAATTCAGCGCGATCGGGGAGGTCGTTTCGTTGCCGAGGCTCATGTCGAGCGTGTCGCCGCGTTTGAAACGCAACTCCGGGGTCGGCATGGGCGCCCTGAGCGACCAGATCGGCGAGTCCGATTCTCCCGGACGTAAGCCGAGGGCATCGGGTTTGGCCGTCAGCACCAGCGAAGGCCGCGTCTCGGCGATCGCGGGCACCGCCTGACCCAGCACAGCGGCCCCCAATCCGGCCATCAGCTCGCGTCGGTCAAGCCCTCGAATGCGATCTGCCATGGGAGATGCGGACCATTTTTCGCTGGATATGTCCAGTTGTCGCAGATACAGCCCGGGAGGCCGTAACGGCTATTTTTTTGCTGCGAACCGACAGGCCCATGTTATAAGCCCGCCGCTCGCGGCATCGCGGCCGGATATGATGCTATCAGCGGGCGTGGCGGAACTGGTAGACGCGCTGGATTTAGGTTCCAGTGACGAAAGTTGTGGGGGTTCGAGTCCCTCCGCCCGCACCAAGCGCTTTCAGCGTTTGCATGACGATTACTGGAGAACCTGTCCTCGCCGGGATGGGTTAGCCGAACCACCGGCGCAGACTTCTAAAGTCGGGCGTCGACCAGATTTACAATGTCCTCGCCGTCAGGCCGGACCAAGCGGAAGAAGATTGACACCATGCAGGTCACAGAAACCCTGGCTGAGGGATTGAAGCACGAATTCCAGATCAGCGTTCCCGCCTCGGATCTTGATGCCAAGGCGGGCGCCCGTCTCGTCGACCTCAAGGACAAGGTTCGCCTCAACGGCTTCCGTCCGGGCAAGGTGCCGGTCAGCCACCTCAAGAAGGTCTATGGCCGTTCGGTGATGGCGGAGACCGTCGAGCAGACGATCCGCGACACCAACTCGCAAATCTTCACCGAGCGCGGCTTCCGCCTGGCGACCGAACCCAAGGTCACCATGCCGACGGAAGAGAAAGCCGTTGACGACATCCTCAATGGCAAATCCGATCTGACCTACACGGTTTCGATCGAGGTCGTGCCCGCGATCCAGCTTGCCGATTTCAAGGGCTTTACCGTCGAGAAACCGGTCGTGGAAGTGACCGACGCCGACGTCGATGAGGCCATCAAGCGCATTGCCGACCAGAACCGTGCCTATGCGGCAAAGGCCGAGGGCGCCAAGGCCGAAACCGGCGATCGGGTCACGATCAGCTTCAAGGGTTCCATCGACGGCACGCCGTTCGACGGCGGCACCGGCGAGAACATCCAGGTCGTCATCGGCACCGGGCAGTTCATCCCCGGATTCGAGGAGCAGTTGATCGGCATCGCGGCCGGCGAGACCCGCACCCTGAAGGTCTCCTTCCCGAAGAACTACGCCAGCGAAAAGCTCGCCGGCCAGCCGGCCGAATTTGAAACCACGGCCACGCTGATCGAAGCGCCGCAGGAGACCGTGATCGATGACGAGTTCGCCAAGTCGCTCGGCCTCGAATCGCTCGACAAGCTGAAGGAGGCCGCGCGCGAGCGGCTGACGGCCGAATTCGCCGGCGCGACCCGCCAGCGGGTCAAGCGCGTGCTGCTCGACCGTCTGGACGAAAGCCATCGCTTCGAGGCGCCGCCGTCGCTGGTCGAGGAAGAATTCAGGCTGATGTGGAATTCGATCAAGGCCGAGATGGAATCCAACGGCAAGACGTTTGCCGACGAGGACACGACGGAACAGGCCGCCGAGGAAGAGTATCGCAAGATCGCCGATCGCCGGGTACGGCTCGGCCTCGTGCTGTCGGAGATCGGCGAAAAGAACAAGATCACGGTCACCGACGACGAAGTCAGTCGCGCCGTGATCGACCGCGCGCGCCAGATGCCGGGCCGCGAGAAGGAAGTCTGGGACTACTATCGCAGCAATGCCAATGCGCTGGCCCAGCTTCGTGCGCCGATCTATGAGGACAAGGTCGTCGACTTCATCCTGGAGCTCGCCACCGTGACCGAAAAGAAGGTCACCCGCGAGGAGCTGTTCAAGGACGAAGAAGCGGAGAAGGGGGCGGCCTGACGGCAGCAGCCCGTTAAGCATGTGCGGCGAAAGGGCATGGCGGCGGAAACCGTCGCTATGCCGCGCTAGCCGAATCAGCTTCAACTGGAATGCTTCCGCAGGATATTGGGCCGGGCTTGTTCCCGGTGAATTGACCCATATCTGTGCGTTGTCTTTGAAGTCCTGCATCACGAGGCGTTCGTCCGCGCCCGGCAACGTTGGCTCATTGCGCCTTGCCGATGGATGTCCGCTCCGCCAACCTTTGGGTGATTAATGCGCGATCCGGTGGAAACCTACATGAACCTCGTCCCGATGGTGGTCGAACAGACCAACCGCGGCGAGCGCGCCTACGACATTTTCTCGCGTCTGCTCAAAGAGCGCATCATTTTCGTGACCGGACCGGTCGAGGATGGGATGTCGACGCTGACGGTCGCCCAGTTGCTGTTCCTCGAGGCGGAAAATCCGAAGAAGGAAATCTCGATGTACATCAACTCCCCCGGCGGGGTGGTGACGTCGGGGCTGGCCATCTACGACACGATGCAGTTCATCCGTCCGCCGGTGTCGACCCTGTGCACGGGGCAGGCGGCGTCGATGGGTTCGTTGCTGTTGGCGGCAGGTCACAAGGACATGCGCTTCTCCTTGCCGAATTCGCGCATCATGGTGCACCAGCCGTCCGGCGGCTTTCAGGGCCAGGCCACCGACATCATGCTGCATGCGCAAGAGATCCTGAACCTCAAGAAGCGGCTCAACGAGATCTACGTCAAGCATACCGGGCAGACCTACAAGGCGATCGAGGATGCGCTGGAACGCGACAAGTTCCTGACCGCCGAAATGGCCCGCGACTTCGGGATCGTCGATAAGGTCATCGACAAGCGCTCGGAAGACTCGACGCCGAAGACCCCGTAGCGGATGGGGCTTGAACGCTGCGCCGGCCCCCAATGATGGTGGCTTTCCCGGAAAAAACGAGCCGGACCGGTACTTTGGTGCCCTCGGACCGGCATGAAGTTCCGCTTTCGTGCTGGTTTGCGGCGTGGCAACCACGCAACGTTTGGCTGATTTCGGCATCTAACGCTCGCGCGGCCGCCGCAAATCACGGTATTGTCACGGACACCCGACGTCGGGGTGGTTAGGGAATTCTTGATAGTCGGCTGTCAGCATGGTTGGCTAGGCCGGGTAGGTTAAGGTTTCTGGGGGAATCGAGTTGGCCGCGGTTTGCGGTTTCAGGGATGCAGGGTCTTTTTTGGTACGGATTTTGCTCTATCTATAATTCAATGGCGGTTAGTGCCGGAATGGGACGATCGAGCGCACGAGATCGAACGGCGGACGGAGATAAGAATGAGTAAGGTCGGCACGAGCGACTCCAAGAACACGCTGTATTGCTCGTTCTGTGGCAAGAGCCAGCATGAAGTCCGCAAATTGATCGCGGGCCCTACCGTGTTCATCTGCGACGAATGCGTCGAATTGTGCATGGATATCATCCGCGAGGAGAACAAATCCTCGTTGGTGAAGTCACGCGACGGGATCCCAACCCCGAAGGAAATCTGCAAGGTCCTCGATGACTACGTCATCGGCCAGAGCCATGCCAAGAAGGTGCTCTCGGTCGCCGTCCACAACCACTACAAGCGCCTCAATCATCAGACCAAGCACAACGACGTCGAACTGGCGAAGTCCAACATCCTGCTGATCGGCCCGACCGGCTCGGGCAAGACGCTGCTGGCCCAGACGCTGGCGCGGATTCTTGACGTGCCGTTCACCATGGCGGATGCGACGACGCTGACGGAAGCCGGCTATGTCGGTGAGGACGTCGAAAACATCATCCTGAAACTGCTGCAGGCCGCCGACTACAATGTCGAACGGGCGCAGCGCGGCATCGTCTATATCGACGAGATCGACAAGATCAGCCGTAAATCCGACAATCCGTCGATCACCCGGGACGTCTCGGGCGAGGGCGTGCAGCAAGCGCTGCTGAAGATCATGGAAGGCACCGTGGCCTCGGTTCCTCCGCAGGGCGGCCGCAAGCATCCGCAGCAGGAATTCCTGCAGGTCGACACCACCAATATCCTGTTCATCTGCGGTGGCGCGTTCTCGGGCCTGGAGAAGATCATCTCCGCGCGCGGGCGCTCGACCTCGATCGGCTTCGCGGCGCAGGTGCTGGCGCCGGAAGATCGCCGCACCGGCGAAATCTTCCGCCATGTCGAACCTGAGGATCTGTTGAAGTACGGCCTGATTCCGGAGTTCGTCGGCCGACTGCCGGTAGTCGCGACGCTGGAAGACCTCGACGAGGTTTCTCTGAAGAAGATCTTGACCGATCCGAAGAACGCGCTGGTGAAGCAGTATCAGCGGCTGTTCGAAATGGAGAACATCGAATTGACGTTCGCCGACGAGGCTCTTGGCGCGGTTGCCCGCAAGGCGATCGAGCGCAAGACCGGTGCGCGCGGCCTGCGTTCAATTCTCGAAAGCATCTTGCTCGAAACCATGTTCGATCTTCCGGGCCTCGAAGGCGTCGAAGAGGTCGTGATTTCACGCGAAGTTGTCGAAGGAACCGCTCGGCCGCTCT
This sequence comes from uncultured Alphaproteobacteria bacterium, assembly GCA_963843235.1. Taxonomy (GTDB): domain Bacteria; phylum Pseudomonadota; class Alphaproteobacteria; order Rhizobiales; family Xanthobacteraceae; genus Bradyrhizobium. The sequence goes on along the minus strand of CAWJJV010000030.1, from coordinate 123,659 downwards.
ACATCTATGCCGATCGTTCCGACCGCGCGGTGGAGACCAGCGCCAGCGCGTGATCGCGCCGGCGGCGTTCGCTCTGAATACTCAAAGAGCACGGCTGCGGGGCTTGGTCCCCGTAGTCTGTTATTGCATGGGTATCCTTCGCGTTTAGCCCCAATTGGCGGGCATTTCTCAGACTTGACACCCCCATAGTCGATAGCCACTTTATCCTATCAGTGGCGGAAATCGCGTTTTGAGATTCGTCCCTCAACGATCCGGGGGGAGCAGGCTGTAAAAGGCCAAACGACCCTCATCCCGGCACCTTGCGGCGGTTGCGCAAAATCGCGGACTGCGTGCAAGGGGGCACAACAAAAGGAACAGGCCATGACGACTCCAAAACCCCGGCCAAACATCGTTCACGGCGAAAGCCGGTCTTATCCGGTGCTGCCGCTTCGCGACATCGTCGTTTTTCCAAACATCATCGTGCCGTTGTTCGTGGGTCGCGAGAAATCGATCCGGGCGCTCGAAGAGGTCATGAAGAACGACGCGCTGATCATGTTGGCGACGCAAAAGAATGCGTCGGATGACGATCCGACCCCGGATTCGATCTACGAAACCGGCACGCTTGCGAGCGTTCTGCAGTTGCTCAAATTGCCCGACGGCACCGTGAAGGTGCTGGTGGAGGGGCTTGAGCGCGCCCGCGTGCAAAAATATTCCGATCGGACTGAATATTACGAGGCCACTGCGGTGGCGCTCGCCGATACCGATGCGAATTCTGTCGAGGCGGAAGCCCTGGCACGCTCGGTCGTGTCCGATTTCGAGAGCTATGTGAAGCTCAACAAGAAGATCTCTGCCGAAGTCGTCGGCGTGGTGCAGGCGATCACCGATTTCGCCAAGCTCGGCGATCAGGTCGCCTCGCATCTGGCCGTCAAGATCGCCGACCGTCAGGCGATCCTGGAGACGTTGTCGGTCACCGCGCGGCTTGAGAAGGTGCTCGGGCTGATGGAGAGCGAAATCTCGGTCTTGCAGGTCGAGAAGCGCATCCGCTCGCGCGTCAAGCGCCAGATGGAGAAGACCCAGCGCGAGTATTATCTCAACGAGCAGATGAAGGCGATCCAGAAGGAACTCGGCGACGACGAGGGCCGGGATGAGCTCGCCGATCTCGAAGAGAAAATCGCCAAGACCAAGCTCTCGAAGGAAGCGCGTGACAAGGCGCAGCATGAGCTGAAGAAGCTGCGCCAGATGTCACCGATGTCCGCAGAGGCAACGGTCGTGCGCAACTATCTCGACTGGCTGTTGTCGATTCCGTGGAGCAAGAAGTCCAAGGTCAAGAAGGACCTGGTGGCGGCGCAAGCTACGCTCGACGACGATCACTATGGGCTCGAGAAGGTCAAGGACCGTATCGTCGAGTATCTGGCGGTGCAGTCCCGCGCCAACAAGCTGACCGGACCGATCCTGTGCCTGGTCGGCCCTCCCGGCGTCGGCAAGACCTCGCTCGGCAAGTCGATCGCGAAGGCGACGGGACGCGAATTCGTGCGCGTGTCGCTCGGCGGCGTGCGTGATGAAGCCGAAATCCGCGGTCATCGCCGCACCTATATCGGCTCGATGCCGGGCAAGATCATCCAGTCGATGCGGAAGGCGAAGACTTCGAATCCGTTGTTCCTGCTGGACGAGATCGACAAGATGGGCGCCGACTTCCGCGGCGATCCGTCCTCGGCACTGCTTGAGGTCCTCGACCCCGAGCAGAACTCGACCTTCAACGACCACTATCTCGAGGTCGACTATGACCTGTCCCATGTGATGTTCATCACGACCGCGAATACCCTGAATATTCCGGGACCGCTGATGGACCGCATGGAGATCATCCGGATCGCTGGCTATACCGAGAACGAGAAGGTCGAGATCGCGCGCAAGCATCTGATCCCGACCGCGATCTCCAAGCACGGCCTCGATTCCAAGGAATGGTCGATCGACGACGATGCGTTGTTGTTGATGATCCGCCGTTACACCCGCGAAGCGGGCGTGCGTAATCTTGAGCGTGAGCTGTCGACACTCGCCCGCAAGGCGGTGAAGGAGCTGATGATCTCCAAGAAGAAGTCGGTGAAGGTCACCGAGAAGTCCCTCGAGGAGTTTCTCGGCGTGCCGAAGTATCGCTACGGCGAGATCGAGAGCGACGACCAGGTCGGCATTGTCACCGGCCTCGCATGGACCGATGTCGGCGGTGAACTGCTCACCATCGAAGGCGTCATGATGCCCGGCAAGGGCAAGATGACCGTCACGGGCAACCTGCGCGACGTGATGAAGGAGTCGATTTCGGCGGCGGCATCCTATGTCCGCTCGCGCGCGATCAACTACGGCATCGAGCCGCCGCTATTCGACCGCCGGGACATCCACGTCCACGTGCCGGAAGGGGCAACCCCGAAGGACGGACCGTCGGCGGGCGTCGCGATGGCGACCGCGATCATCTCGGTCATGACCGGCATTCCGGTCCGGCACGATGTCGCCATGACCGGCGAGATCACGCTGCGCGGGCGGGTACTGCCGATCGGCGGCTTGAAGGAGAAGCTGTTGGCCGCGGCCCGTGGCGGCATCAAGACGGTGCTGATCCCGGAGGACAACGCCAAGGATCTCACGGAGATTTCCGATGCGATCAAGGGCGGGATGGACATCATTCCGGTCGCACGCCTTGACGACGTGGTCTCCAAGGCCCTGGTGCGGACGCCGGTGCCGATCGTCTGGGAAGAGGACACCAAGGTGCCGGTCAAGCCGGACGCCGGTGACGAGGCGGCTGGTGGCCTCACGGCGCACTGACTGAGGTAACCTAATCGAGAATGATAAAACGGCGCCTTCGGGCGCCGTTTTTTGTGGATTGAACCTGATGCGGGGGCCGGCAAATGGGGACGCCATGAACATCGAAGGGCAATGCCATTGTGGGCTGGTCACCTACCAGGCCGACATCGATCCGGAACGGGTGTCGATTTGTCACTGCACGGATTGCCAGCGCCTCACCGGTTCGCCCTATCGGGTGACCGTGATCTGCTCGGACCAACAAATCCGGATGACGGGGATGGCGCCGAAGGTTTATGCCAAAACAGGCGACAACGGACGGACCCGATTGCAGCATTTTTGCCCGGAATGCGGTTCCCCGCTTTTCACCAGCGGCGAGGGTGGGCCGGACGATTGGGGAATTCGCTGGGGCAGCATCCGCCAGCGCGACTGCTTGAAACCAACGCGGCAAATCTGGTGCCGCTCGGCCGCGCCCTGGATCAACGATCTCAGGGGATTGCCGGGCGGGCCCACGGACTAGCGGTATCTGACTTGCACCTTGGGGCGTCGCAAGGCTAAACAGAGGGCGAGGGCGGCTAGCTCAGCTGGTTAGAGCATCTCGTTTACACCGAGAGGGTCGGGAGTTCGAATCTCTCGCCGCCTACCAACAACTGGCTTGTAACTAAGAGATTTTTTGACTTGCCTTGGCGCCGATGCGCGGCAACTCTTTTGGCTTCAACCCTCCGTCAATCGAAAACACGCGCCCCGCTGCTATCATTCCGAGGACCGCCCGTTGTTATCGACCGTGCTGGACGCGTCTTCAACCAAGCGAGTTAGCCATGTTCGTCACGTCAAAATCGAAAACGACCGCGTTCGCGCTTTGGCTCGTCGCGGCAGGGTTGGCGCCGACCAGTGCATCGGCCATCACGCTGGAAGTGGCCAAGAAGTGCAATGCGCTTCTCGCCAAGGCGTTTCCACCGCGTGAAGTCGGTAACCCGGCGGCCGGAAGCGCCAAAGGGTCAGGGCAAGAGCAACGGGACTATTACAGCAAATGCGTTGCCAAGGGTGGCAACATGGACGATGGCGCGGACAAAAACCCGAAGTAAAACCACCGATCAATTCACGCGTTTCGCGCCAGAGCCTGGACTGCACCCATGGAAGCCCCTGCTGGCCACGATCAAAACACTGACCAGATCGCCTATTGGAACGGGCCGGGGGGCCAGCGGTGGGCCAACCGGCAGCAGGCGCAGGATGTCCTGCTGGGGCCGGTCGCCGACATCCTGATCGATCGCGCCAGCCCGGCGGCGGGCGAACGGATCATCGATGTCGGCTGCGGCAGCGGCGCCACCACGATCGCCTTCGCGCAAAAAGTCGGGCCGTCGGGTCATGCGCTCGGTATCGATGTGTCCGGGCCGATGCTGGCTCGGGCGCGGCAGAGCGCGCCGGCGCAATTGCCGGTCGATTTCGTGCTGGCCGATGCCACGATTTATCCGTTCGATCCCGCAAGCTCCGACCTGCTGGCCTCGCGATTCGGGGTGATGTTCTTCGCCGATCCGGCGGCTTCCTTCACGAACATGCGCAAGGCGCTGCGGCCGTCGGGCCGGCTGGCGTTCGCCTGTTGGCGCGAGCCGCGCGACAACCCGTGGATGATGGCGCCGCTGCAGGCGGTCTACAAACACGTGCCGAAATTGCCGCAGCAGGGGCCGGAAGATCCAGGGCCGTTCGCGTTTGCATCCGAAGCGCGGGTGAATCGAATCCTGAGTGAGGCCGGCTTCACCGGGATTGCGATGGAACCTTGTCCGCTCTCGCTCGATATTGCCATCGGAGGCGGTCTGGAAGCCGCGGTCCAGGGGGCGCTCGAAATCGGACCGGCGAGTTGCGCGCTCGAAGGCGCGCCGGCTGACGTCCGTGCTGCCGCCGTCCGTTCGATCCGTGAGGCGCTCGCGCCCTTCGTGCGGGGGCAGGCCGTGCCGCTCCCCGGATCGATCTGGATCGTCACAGCGCGCGCCTAAGGCCTCTGGGGGCATTTGGGGGCGTTTTCTTGAGGTAGATCGTAGATCGGCGCTCACTCGCATCGACCGCAGGCAGGCTGTCGTTCGTCCTCTTAAGCTCGTTCTTCCCAGATCATCGCGAGATGGACGATGGTCTGCACCGCTTTTTCCATGTCCTGCACGCTCACCCATTCCAGCCGGGAATGGAAAGCGTGTTCGCCGGCGAAAATGTTGGGGCAGGGCAGTCCCATAAACGACAGCCGCGAGCCGTCGGTGCCGCCGCGAATCGACGTCTTCACGGGTTTGAGGCCGGCGCGGCGGATGGCTTCCACGGCGTTGTCGATGATCGCAGGGTGGCGATCGATGACCTGCTTCATGTTGCGGTATTGCGGCTTGATCTCCAGCCGGTATGTCGAGCGCGGAAAATCCGCCATCACCGATGTGACGATGGTTTCCAGCAGAATTTCCTTTTCCTTCAAGCCGTCGTCAGTGAAATCGCGCACGATGATGCCGAGCGTGGCTTGCTCCAGCGCGCCCGAGATGGCGATGGGGTGCAGAAAGCCCTGTCTGCCCTCGGTGGTTTCCGGCGAGCAGGTATCTTTCGGCAGGCGATCGACGATGGCCGCGGCGATCTTGATCGCGTGCTCCATCTTGCCCTTGGCAAAGCCGGGGTGGGCGCTGACGCCCTCGATGGTGATGGTGGCGACATCGGCCGAGAAGGTCTCGTCCTCGATATTCCCCGCGGTTTCGCCGTCCAGGGTGTAGGCGAAGTCGGCGCCGAGCTTTTTCAGATCCACCTTGTCGACGCCACGGCCGATCTCTTCGTCGGGCGTGAACAGGATCTTGATGGTGCCGTGCTTGATCTGGGGGTGACGCATCAGGAATTGCGCGGCATCCATGATCTCGGCCACGCCCGCTTTGTCGTCGGCGCCGAGCAGCGTGGTGCCGTCGGACGTCACGATGTCGTTGCCGACCTGACCGGCCAAGGCGGGATGTTCGGCGGCGCGGATGACCTGCGTGGCGTCGCCGGGCAGCGCGATATCGCCACCGCGGTAATTGCGGACGAGCTGCGGCTTGACGTCTTTGCCGGTGCAATCGGGCGAAGTGTCCATGTGCGAGCAGAAGCAGATCACCGGGACTTTCTTGTCCGTCGTTGCCGGGATCGTCGCATAGACATAGCCATGTTCGTCGAGATGGGCGTCGCGAATCCCCATCGCCTGGAGTTCGCTTGCAAGCAGGCGGCCGAGGTTCTTCTGCTTTTCGGTGGATGGGTAGGTGGGCGAGGCGGGGTCAGACTGGGTGTCGATGACCACGTAGCGCAGAAAACGCTCGGCGACGGTATGCGTGAAATCGGGAACTGCTGAAGGCACGATTAAAACCGCGGCAAGAGAATAGGAACCAAGGGTGGGGGCTGGTAAAACGCAAAAACGCCATTCCGAGGGCCGCGTTTCCGTGCCGGAATGGCGTCAAGCGAACTGGAAAGTGCCTTTAGACGGCTTCCTTGAGTTCCTTGGCCGCGCGGAAGGCGACCTTCTTGCTGGCCTTGATATGGATTGCCTCGCCGGTGGCGGGGTTGCGGCCCATGCGGGCGGCGCGCTTGCGCACCTGCAGGATGCCGAGGCCGACGATTTGGATGCGCTCGCCCTTCTTCAGGTGCTTGGTGATTCGGCCGACCAGGTCGCCGAGGATGGCTTCAGCACTCTTCTTCGACAATTCGTGCTCTTCCGACAGCGCCGCTGCGAGATGCTTTAGCGTAATGGTGGTCGGAGTCGCGGCTTTCTTCGCCATATTTGGCCCTCCTCGTTGTTGATGGTTCAGGAAACTGGTGCGTATCAGGCCTTAAACGATTCGGTGGGCGAATGACTACGCTGTTTTGCCGGTAAATCGGCCACTATTCGCATCGCCGCGTCAAAAAGGGCCGGCTGGCAAAGGGGATTTGCAACGTCCTTGACTTGGAATGGCGGCCCCTTTAAGTCCCACGTCCTGCGGGTTTCGCAACCACGCGGGAGTAGCTCAGTTGGTTAGAGCGCCGGCCTGTCACGCCGGAGGTCGCGGGTTCGAGCCCCGTCTCTCGCGCCAAATTTCCCAATCATAACAATCATATATCGTTCCGCTTTTCGGGCTCTTTTGAAAAAGAGGCAGGAAGGCCGCTCCCTGACACTTTCGTCCGGTTTTTGGTCTAAGGCTCGGGCGCCGACGGCGCGCGCTTCGTCGAAGCGGCGGACGGAAGCGACGTTCACCGGGTTCTAGGTTTTGCGCAGCCGCTGATTCGTGCCGATGCTGTTCGCCATCTTGTTGGATTGATCGGTCTCCGACCCGCCGTCGGCGTCGCCCTCGATAGCGCCGGCGCAGGTCGGCGAGGTGGCGCTTGTCGGCCGGATCGACCGACGCGCGGATGTCCCGGAAGTCATCCCCAAGGGGCGCCAATGGCCGGCAAGCGTCGGGCGCGAACTGAGTTCGGCCATCGCCGCATGATGGTCCTTCGGTTACGCGCCGAGCTTGGACGCAAGATCGTTCAAATCGCCGCCCATGACATCGATGTAGGGATCCTGCCGGGTGTCTGGTTTGCCTGCCGGTCCAAGCTCCCTTGGACGCGGGATGTAGCCGGTACGAAAGCCGAACTCATGTGCTCCCTTCAGATCGTACTTATGGCAGGCGATCATCATGATGTTTTCGACGGGAACGCCAAGGTTTTGTGTGACCAGGCGATAGACTCCACCATCTGGTTTGAAGCTGTGCGCCAGTTCCGCAGTCAAGATGTAGTCGAATTGGAGATCCAGTCGCTTGAGCATCTTGCCGACGGTTTGCATGCCGGAGTTCGACAGCGTCGTCAGCAGGAACTTCTTGCGAAGTCGTTCAAGCCCGGACGCCGTATCCGGCCAAGGAATCATTTGTGCCCAGACCTCGGTCATCCGAGCGCGATCCGGCGCTGAAAACTTGTCGCCGACATTGTGCCGATCGAGAACACGATCGAGCGCATCCGCATAGACTTGCTCGGTCGGAATCCAGGCGCGTTTTCCGGCCAGGATTTCACCAATGACTTCACTATAACCGTGGCGCCATTCCGTGATCACGGCATCCACATCAAGCGCCAAGCCCTTCTGCTGATTGACCCCCTTCATCATGTCGGCCAGAGGCGTATAGTAATCCAACGTCGTGCCTTGTATGTCGAAGGCGAGCGCCCGGATTTTGCTGGCATCGAACGGTTCATCGGTCGCTGGCGCGGCGACCGCGTATTTGCTCAACATCGTCGTTCCCACGAAGGCGGCAACGCCGCCAAAAAGATCGCGGCGGCGAAATTCGATTGAGGGAATGGGACAGTTAGCCTTCATGGATTTCCTCGTTTCACAGGTCGATCAAACGGTCGATTTGGCGCTGAGGTGAAGGCCAAGTTTGGTCAGACCAAGGCGAGCGAACGAGTTCGTGGCGCGAACGTGACCCGAAGTCCTGCTTTGTGATCGCCGGTCAGCAGGATCGGCTCGATTGTATCGGTGGCCTGGCCGTCGAAGATGTGCGACCGGTTATCTTGTTTCCGGAGGGGCTTTGATTCTCTGCACCTCAGTCCCCGATACCGGCGCCTCGCCGAGTCTCTCTACCGACGCCAGATCCACGAGGTTGCAGCCTCAGCCGGATGTCGTTCCGACCGTATTGGCATCTTGTTCGCTTGGTCGGTTACCGCGACCGCCGACCAACGTCGCCTTCACCGGGGGCTGGAGCGCGGTATGTCGGACTGCCGGCGGTCCGGGCTAAACGCACGCGCCCTCACCGTCGCCAAAGTCACTGGCAAGATGCCCTTGGCCGCCCGGAGAGATGTGTAAATCCAGCTGAGGATACAGGCACCCGGCACCAATTACGCATCGTTCGCTCAGGTGACTGGAGCGTCATGCACCGCAGAAAACGACAGGTGATTCGGCTTTCAACGCGACGGCTGCTCAACCGCCAATCAACGATCGGCGGTTAATTGCGCCGTTTGGCGTCCACCGTTTATCGCTTTGAGTTGATTTACGTATTCTTCAGGCTTCTGCAAATGGAACGGGGCCTTCAAACCCATGAAACTGGCAATGCGACCGATGAAAAAGGTGCAGTTCGTCGTTTCGGCGTTCCAGAGCGGCGAGGTCGCCTGAAGGTGCTTGATATACGCGAACACCTTCTTCGCATCTTCTTCATTCAGGTAGACGCGATAGCTCGCCGTTAAATATTGTTCGTCGAGGTCGCCGTAGCTCGCCCCCGTCCCAGAGGGCACAAACATCAGATGTCCCAACATGTAGGGAAGTTCGTCGCCTTCTGGCCACAGACCGGCAACTTCAACCTTCTTTTCGCTTGTCTTCCCGAACCAGACGAACGCATGGCCGTAGGTCGCCGCCGTGCGGGCACGAAAATCCACGTAATAGGGTCCCTTGGCCGCCGTGCCAGATTGAGATCTTCGAGCGGGTTTCGCGTCTGCCGCGGAGAGCGTGACGTCCGGCGCAGCGGTAGCCAACGTCACGGCAGGCTTCACCGACGGTTTGCGCGAAGTGTCTTGTTGCGAGGACTGCTGACGGCCAGTTTGCGCCGCTAGTTGTTCTGCGCTGCTACTTCCAATGCCAAGGCCTACGGAAGCCGCAAGGAGGCTGATTCCAATCAAAAATTGTAGACCCGGCAGCTTCCGATTTGTTTTTGGCACGTTCAAACCCTCACAGACCAGGACGGCCGATGTCACGGTTAGTCCGAATTCCCAAGCCTAAAGTCTTCGACCGCGAAACGGTCGAAGACTTTGGCGTTTGGAATAATCTTCGGGTTAACCCTTGGTTACGATCGGGGCCGGAGCCGCAACGGGGTACTTGCCGACCGGAGATTTGCCGACCGGGTATTTTCCAATGGGCATCTTGCCCACTTGCGCCGGCTGATAAACCGGCTGTGCGCGAGGCAGGTCCGCAGCAGCGGCTGCGCCTATCAAGGCGAAAGAAGCAGTTCCAACAATCAGGAATTTCAGCATCGTGGTCTCCTGGTGTCACAAGGGAAAAGGTAAGAGACTCCCAGTTAACCTGACAGCGGCTGCGGCGCAATTAACAGTGACTGAAGCAGACGCTCGAACGTTCTCTTTTCTGGCAAATGTTGCAGAAATGGCACGTAGATCGGAGCCAACTAAATGGATCGGACCGTACCTGCTAAATAGATTGAGGACTAATTAATGAGTTCCTCGGGTTTTGAGTCCGATACCGCCGCTCTGCGACCGATTTTGAGAGAACGTGATTCAGAAGATGAGCGGGATGACGCGTCCGGTCCGCGCCATGTATTCGCGGTAGCGGTCGCCGAAGGTTTCCAACATCATCCGCTCCTCTCGGGCAACCCGACCGAAAAACAAAATCCCAAAACCGACCAGGCCAGCGGGGCCGGCTATCCAATTGGGCAACAGTAGCGCCTGGGCCACGGCCCAGAGCCAGAATGCGGAATACATGGGGTGCCGGATTTTCCGGTAAATGCCGTCTGTGATGAGTTGATGGTCTTCCCGCACATCGAGGCTGACTGACCAATTCCGCCCAAGCGCCCGATGGGTCAGATGAAACAATGCCAGCGCCGCAATCGCAACAAAAAGGCCCAGCCAAGCCTGGGCTGGCCGGAAGGCGTAGTTCGCGAAATGAGGCATGGCCGTCGCGACGTAGATGAGCGGCAAAATACCGAGGCCGGTAAGAGAAACGAGCAGTAACGTCGTTTCACGAGCATCCCGGGCGCTCCGCAAGATCTTCTCACGGCGCGAACGCCGCGCGTATTCGTAGCGAATGACATACCAGCCGATCGCCAGCATGACGAACGCGGACTTAGCGAGGGCGGGTGTCATCGTGGACTAAGCCGGCCGCGCCGCGGCCGCTCGCTACGGGCAAGGGAACTAATGAGCATACCATCCTCGCCGATCATCGAAAGGGCGCCATTCGTCAGCGAGTGTCTGGTCTTTGGCCTAAACAGGTCCGCAGACCAACATGAAGTAATCATATAATGCCCGCCGGTCGTTTCCGCCAATGAACTGGCCGTATCCAGAATTTCAAACGGATGCGTCGATACACAGCTGCTCCAGCGTTCGACTGAATTCGACCAGTCTGACGACAGGGGAGCTTTCCGTCGGCATGACATTTCAGCCATCGGATTAGCCGCGGAATCGTGAGCAGCGGCGTGATTGGATCATAACCGCCAACATGAAACACCAGTCGCTTTGCGACGGTGATCGTTGCCATTATTCCCGCTTTGAACTTATCATTGTTTCCTCGCAACGCGTTGAGAGTTGACCAACGCCACGTTCGTTGTTCGGATCGTACCCATTTTTAGCAACCACCTGGCGAATGTCTCATGCAAATGGCTGTCAACAGGAAATCGGCCGAGTGCGCGGGTAAGCGCAACTGGGGCTGTTTTGTGCCCCATCGGCGATTCATACAGGGGTAACCTTTTGCGGGCCGCTAGAATAGCGTGCGTCGGTGCGGCGATAGTGGCGGGCGGATCTGATGGAGCGTTCTCTCAGGTCCCGGGGGGCCTGTCCTCTGCCGAGAAGTGCCTTGCGGCAAATCCGTCTCTATCGTTGAAGGCGGTATTACCCCGCACGGCCGCGCGTCTGAAGGCCGGTGAGCCGCTGAGAATTGTCGCCGTCGGTTCGTCGTCCACGGTAGGGCTCTGGGTACTTCGATCGGCGGCCACATATCCCGAGGTGATGCGCGAAGAACTTTTGAGACTTCGATCGAACGCCAGTATTCGCGTCATCAACAGCGGCCGGGTGGGCGACACGATCCAGGGCAACATCGCGCGTTTCGAACGCGACGTTCTGGCCTATCAGCCCGATCTGGTCATCTGGCAATTGGGCACCAACGATGTTGCCTGGGGCGGTCGTCCTGACGACCTGCTCAGGAATAGAGTTGTTGAAGGCGTAAGGGCGCTCAAGGCAGGCTCTGGTGACGTCATACTGATGGACCTGCAGTATGCGCCCTTGGTGCTCGCTTCGGCTTACCATTCGACGATGGAGGCAATCATCACGGACGTTGCGAAGCAGGAGAGGGTCGGCCTGTTCTCTCGCTTCGCGCTGATGCGCAATTCGATTGACGCCGGCGTTTCACCAGGCGCGCTCGTGTCTTGGGACGGATTGCACAATACGGCCGACGGCTATGATTGCATTGGTAGAGCTCTTGCCAGAGCCATTGTGAATGGTACCCGTTAAGCGAGGCGTTTTGGCCGCGCAATTTCCCCTGGTCAGGAAAACTCATCGAGCCAGCAGAATATTTGCAAAACGTCATCCCTGGATGTTTGCAGGCTTCCCATGCAATCACGGTTCGAGGTCTTTGTCATGACGATGCGAGCTCTTCGGCGGCGTCATGGGTCAGCCTTGCTGCCCTGGCAGCGAAAGTAGAGTGCTAATTACGTCGCGGTGTTGGTGACGAGCGCTGCAGGCGCGGCGCGTGCGGCGGCTCATCCGATTCCGCCGCCACGAAAGCTTGGTGCCATCAGGCGTAACCCGATGTGAAAGGCAGAAATCGGGTGCACTGCAGCGAACTGAGACGCAATCTCGTGCTCGACAAAACTGGGGAAGCGCGGCAGGTTGATCTGAAACAAACAAGACAAATCAACGATCGGGGAGGGGGACGAGATGAAAAAGCCGGTTTGGATCTCTGCCGCGGTGATGGCGGTATGTGCAGTGGTGGCGATGCTGCTTGCCATGTCGGGCGAGCGCGCCGTCGCTCAATCAACCGGATTGTACATCAACGCGGTTGATCTCGATATTGTCCCTGCTGAGCGGGACAGCTACCTGGCCGCGATCAAGGAAAACAGCATGGCGGCCATTCAGGAGCCTGGTTGCCGGCAGTTTGATATCCTCGTTCTCGACGGCGATCCGAACCACCTTTTTCTCTATGAGGTCTATGACAACGAGGCTGCTTTCAAAACGCATCGAGCCTCTGAGCATTTCAAGAAATACGCGGCGCTGACGGCCAACATGGTCGCAAAACGCGTGACCCGGCCGATGGCGGCGATCGGCACAAACACAAAGCCGCATTAGCGTTGGATTTGTACCGGCACGGCGAGGCGCGGTTTCCGGTCGTGCCGAAGCTGCGCTGGGGCCACGCTGGGGGCGCCCCACAAATTGGCATGCCAAACATGCGGCCTGCGCCGCAGCATTACCTTCTTTTCGTCGGAACAGAACCTGATTGTTGAATCTTGATAATGCGATACTTCGGATGATTCCAGGTCGGGACACCCAGGAGCAATCATGACGACGCTACAGGCCATTTTATTTGGAGCGATGCTCGCCTGGACACCGTCGGCGGTCGTTCTAGCTTTTCTGTTACGCAACGTGCCTGAGTTGGAAGAGATGGATTAGGTTCGGGCGGTCTGATGAGGCTGCGTCCCTGGATCTCTTCCTGTCAGTCGCCGTTGGATCGCATCGATATTAGCAGGCCTTATCGGCTCGCGATCGCACGGCTGTTCGCTTCCCTGATGTGCCTAATGCAGTCCCCGAATCTTGGCCGGGGGCTGAACCGCCGCTTCTGGGAAGCGGATCATGGACAGCCGGTCGACCTTGTTGGTGCTACGGCACCGTGCGGCCGCTTCCGCGGTGCGCACAGCCTCTCGCAACTTCCGCAAATCGGACAGTTGCGCGCTGAGATCCTGCGATACAAATTCAATAAAGTCGGTGTCATACTTCATACTTGGCATTCTCTATCCATTTCATCGGCCGAGATTGGCCGCCTTGAAAAATCAATTCAGCCCGCGATCGCTTGCGGGCCCTACACTCAGGTTCCCGATTTCGAATATCCGACGCGGTTCGCGCGATGAGGAGGAATTGGGCAGGCCTCTGCAATCGGGGAGCCTTGCTGCATTCCCGGGCGCTGCTCGAAACGTCGCAGCAGTGACCATCCGATCCCTGCGATCGCTAAAAGTGTCAGAAGAAAATCCATTCCAATAAATCCCATAAAATTCCGCAATATTGCATTGCACAAATGCGACCGACTTCTTACCGGGGTTCCTGTGGGAGCCCCTGCATCGAACGCTGTGCAGGCTGGTACCACCGCGTTACCAATGTCGGTCCGCGTCCCGCGAAATATCCGTTTGGGCGTTCGGAAATAATAAGGCCGTGCCAGGACGGTCTTGCCACTTCGACTTCTACATTTGGCTTGGATTTTACCGGACCAGCATCGCGTCCGAACTGGTCACCGCGACTGGCTTACCGGCCTTGATCACGTGCGCAGTCTGGTAATCCGAGTGGGCGCGGGCGAAGATACCCAAACCCGCAACCACGACGCCGGCCACGAGGGCTACCACCACGATTTTTCGGTGCGTCGCGCGATCCGCCGAGTGAATTGAGTGGTTCATCTGAGCCTCCAGCCGCCTTTAGCGCCAGTTTGTTGGGCGCAGACTTACCGTGCGCGTGTTTCAGAACGGTTTCGCCGGGGCCTGAAAATGGTTTCGTCGGAAATCTCCGGTATTTGGGCGGTATTCGTGGTGGGAAGGCGCCTCCGCCATCGGCGCGGCTTGCGAACCAAAGTGGTTCGGCGGAAGCTGAGCCCAAGCGCAACAATGCGCCCGGGAGAGAAAAATAATGAAAATAACCCGCAGAAAACTGCTTGGGTCCGCCGCCGCTGCCTGCGCCATAACCGCCATCGGTAACCGAGCCAGCGCCGCCGCCGAATTCGAATTCAAGCTTGGCGTCAATACGCCGGACGCACACCCTCTGACGGTTCGATTGGTCGAGGCCGCGCGGGCGATCGGGACGCAGTCTGCCGGCCGGCTGAACGTCACCGTTTTCCCGAACAGTCAGCTTGGCGGCGATCCTGAAATGCTGTCGCAGCTTCGGGTCGGCGGCATCGACCTGTTGGCGGCGCCGAGCCTGACGCTGTCGACGCTGGTGCCGCTCTCGGGCTTGCCGAGCATCGGTTTTGCCTTTCCGTCCTACGACCAGGTTTGGGCGGCGATGGATGGCGACCTCGGCGATCTCGTCCGCGACGCCATCGGCAAGACCGGGATCGTGCCGATGAAGAAAGTCTGGGACAACGGCTTTCGGCAGATCACCTCGTCGTCGAGCCGGCAACTCAACGGCGTCGACGATCTCAGGGGATTCAAGATTCGCGTTCCCGTGACGGCGCTACTGACCTCGTTGTTCTCCGGGCTGGGCGCGCTGCCGTCGAGCATCAGCTACAGCGAACTTTACTCGGCCTTGCAGACCCATATCGTGGAAGGGCAGGAAAACCCGCTGGCCCAGGTCTCGACCGGCAAGTTGTATGAGGTGCAAAAATATTGCGCGCTGTCGAACCATTGCTGGAGCGGATATTGGATCGTCGGCAACCGGCGCGCGCTTTCCGGCCTGCCGGCCGATCTGCTCGAGATCGTCAATCGCAGTTTCGATGCCGCCGCGATCGAGGAGCGCGCCGATCTGCAGGAGCTTGACCGCTCGTTGCAGGCCGAGCTCACCGGCAAGGGCATGACCTTCAACAGGCCGGATCCGGTGCAATTCAGGGCGGCGCTGGTGAAAGCGGGCTTCTACGGACAATGGCAAAAGACCTACGGTAGCGAGGCCTGGAAGAGGCTGGAGCATTATACCGGCCCGCTGAGCTGAGGGGCGATCGGCGAGGACGAGGCCCGGTTTTCTGCCGGTCGCGCGCTAAAACCCCGTCGCGCCCCGGACGGTTTCACCGCAGGCGCGGCGGCATCAGCCGAACCCGCACCAAGGCGGCGCCGGATCGGGATGCCGCCAACCCGTCGCAATCAGCTCAATCGCCCGCCGGCGGAGGTCCCCGCGCTGCCTCCCGTTGTTATTGAGCCCGGGGACAAAATGGGCCTCAACTGGCGTGGGGGCGGGCGGTCACCGGCGTCCCGACATGGGCTCCCAAGGCATCATCGGTGCGGAGTTTTCCCGCCGCATGGGGGGCAGCCGGCGCCATCAGAATAGCTTGTCTTGCGCCCTTTGGTGCGCTGCGCTAAAGCCTCGGAATAATTCTAATCAACGAGTCTGCGGGACGCGGAAACCGCAGGAAAAGGCAGCCGATGAACGGCATCTTGCAAGACTACCTACCACTTGTGGTTTTTGTCGGGGTTGCAAGCCTGATCGGCGTGGTCCTGCTGATCGCTCCCTTCCTGGTTGCCTTTCAGCAGCCTGATCCGGAGAAGCTCTCGGCGTATGAATGCGGATTCAACGCTTTCGACGACGCCCGCATGAAGTTCGACGTCCGCTTCTACCTGGTTGCCATCCTTTTCATCATCTTCGACCTCGAAGTGGCGTTCCTGTTTCCGTGGGCCGTGGCCTTCGGAAAGCTCGGCGCGACCGGCTTCTGGTCGATGCTGGTTTTCCTTGCCGTCCTCACCGTCGGTTTTGCCTATGAATGGAAGAAAGGCGCGCTCGAATGGGACTGAGCCCCGCGACGCCAACGGCGATATCCAGGCCTGCGGTCGCCCCGGCCGCGACCGGCATTCTTGACCCCTCGACCGGCAGGCCGGTCGGCGCCAACGATCCTTATTTCCTCGAAGTTAATCACGAGTTGTCCGACAAGGGCTTCTTCGTTGCCGCCGCCGACGACCTGATCACCTGGGCGCGCACGGGATCGCTGATGTGGATGACGTTCGGCCTGGCCTGCTGCGCGGTCGAGATGATGCAGGTGTCGATGCCGCGCTACGACGTCGAGCGGTTCGGTTTTGCGCCGCGTGCCTCGCCGCGGCAATCCGACGTGATGATCGTGGCGGGCACGCTGACCAACAAGATGGCGCCGGCGCTGCGCAAGGTCTACGACCAGATGCCGGAGCCGCGTTACGTGATCTCGATGGGGTCGTGCGCCAATGGCGGCGGCTATTACCATTATTCGTATTCGGTGGTGCGCGGCTGTGATCGCATCGTGCCGATCGATATCTACGTGCCCGGCTGCCCGCCGACGGCGGAGGCGCTGCTTTATGGCGTGCTGCTGCTGCAGAAGAAGATCCGGCGCACCGGAACCATCGAACGCTAAAGGTTTTCAGGGAATGGACGACGGTAGGCTCGACGCCTTGGGGCAGACGATTGTTAGCGCGCTTCCGGGTGCCGCGACCGGTCATTCGATCGCATTCAACGAACTCACGGTGACGGTTGAGGCTGATCGAATCGTCGATGTCGTAAAATTCCTGCGTGATGATCCCGGCTGCCGCTTCGTCAGTTTCATCGACGTCACCGCGGTTGACTATCCCGGTCGCGAAAAGCGCTTCGATGTGGTCTATCACCTGCTGTCGCCGACGTTGAACGCGCGCCTTCGGCTGCGCGCGGAGGCCGGCGAAACAACCCAAGTGCCCTCGATCATCGAGGTGTTTCCCGGCGCCGACTGGTTCGAGCGCGAGTGCTACGATCTTTATGGCGTGATCTTCATCGGTCACCCGGACATGCGGCGGTTGCTGACCGACTACGGCTTCGAGGGGCACCCGCTGCGCAAGGATTTTCCGCTCACCGGCTTCGTCGAGGTGCGTTACGACGACCAGGAGAAGCGGGTGGTGTATGAGCCCGTCCGGCTCAATCAGGAATTCCGCAAGTTCGATTTCCTCTCGCCATGGGAAGGCGCGGATTATCCGCCGCTGCCCGGCGATGAGAAGGCGGGACCGAAGGTCTGACCATGAACGAGCAAAACCTCCGCAATTTTACCATTAATTTCGGGCCGCAACATCCCGCCGCGCACGGCGTGCTGCGCCTCGTGCTCGAACTCGACGGCGAGGTGGTTGCGCGCGTCGATCCCCATATCGGCCTGCTTCATCGCGGCACCGAGAAGCTGATCGAGCAAAAGACCTACCTGCAGGCGATCCCGTATTTCGATCGCCTCGACTACGTCGCACCGATGAATCAGGAGCACGCGTTCTGCCTGGCGGCGGAAAAGCTGCTCGGCATTGCCGTGCCGCGGCGTGGCCAACTGATCCGCGTGCTGTATTGCGAGATCGGCCGCATCCTGTCGCATCTGCTCAACGTCACCACGCAGGCGATGGACGTCGGCGCGCTGACCCCGCCGCTGTGGGGCTTTGAAGAGCGCGAAAAGCTGATGGTGTTCTACGAGCGCGCGTCCGGCTCGCGGATGCATGCGGCCTATTTCAGGATCGGCGGCGTGCACCAGGACCTGCCACCGAAACTGATCGACGATATCGAGGCCTGGTGCGATCCATTCCTGCAGGTCGTCGCTGATCTCGAAACGCTTCTGACCGGCAACCGCATCTTCAAGCAGCGCAACGTCGACATCGGTGTGGTGACGCTGAAGCAGGCGTGGGAGTGGGGCTTTTCCGGCGTGATGGTGCGCGGCTCGGGCGCCGCATGGGATTTGCGCAAGGCGCAGCCTTATGAATGCTACGCCGAGATGGATTTCGATATTCCGATCGGCAAGAACGGCGACTGCTACGATCGCTACTGCATCCGCATGGAGGAAATGCGCCAGTCCGTGCGCATCATGAAGCAGTGCATCGCCAAGCTGCGCGCGCCGGACGGGCAGGGACCCGTGGCGATCGAGGATCACAAGATTTTCCCGCCGCGGCGGGGCGAGATGAAGCGCTCGATGGAGGCGCTGATCCATCATTTCAAGCTGTATACCGAGGGTTTCCACGTGCCGGCTGGCGAGGTCTACGCCGCGGTGGAGGCGCCGAAGGGCGAGTTCGGCGTCTATCTCGTCGCCGACGACAGCAACAAGCCCTACAAGTGCAAGATTCGCGCGCCGGGCTTCGCGCATCTGCAGGCGATGGATTTCATCTGCAAGGGCCATCTGTTGGCCGACGTCTCCGCCATCCTGGGCTCGCTCGACATCGTGTTCGGAGAGGTCGACCGTTGACGGCGCAAGCGCCAATCCAGTTCGACCGGACTTCAGGGGCTCTTGAGGGAGCCAACCTGTGGGAGCGGACGGCTGCGCTGGCGCTGGCGACGGGCTCGAAGATTTCGTCGCACTTTTCGCACCGGGGCTACATCGGTTGCGCCAATCTGCTGCGCAAGACGCTGCCCGAGCGCAACATCGCGATCAAGCTCAACGCCGATGCGACGTTCGAATTTCCCTACGGCGACGGCTACTGGAGCAAGCTGCTCAATCGCTCGTACCACTATGAGGACGAGCTGGAGCTGTTGTTTCGGGATTCCGCTGACGTCGACTACACGCTGATCGATTGCGGCGCCAATTACGGCTATTGGTCGATACTGGTCTCGAGCGCGCCGCTCGGCTCGCACAAGGCGATCGCAATCGAGCCGTCGTCGCAGAATTTCGCCAAGCTCCAGAACAATGCCGGGATCAACGGCAATCGCTTTGAATTGATGAAGTGCGCGATTGGCGCGACGCGGGGAACGGCGCGGCTCTCCGGCACCAAGCATGAGGCGTTCAGCATCGTAGGCGATCCGGCCAGTGGCGGCGAGGAAGTACCGGTCATCGCGCTCGACAATTTGCTCGACGACGGCAAGGTTTCGCCCGGCGGCAAATACCTGATCAAGCTCGACGTCGAAGGTGTGGAGATCGAGGCGATCAAGGGCGCCACGCGGCTGTTGCAGGTTGACAGCGTGATCCTGTGCGAGGAGCACGGCAACGATCCCCATCATTTGGTGTCGCGCTATATCCTCGAACAGACGCCGCTGAAGTTGATCGTCTACGACCCCAAAAGCAATCGTATGGAAACCGTCACCGAGCTTTCGATTCTCGATCGCATCAAGGTTTCATCCCACGTCGGCTATAACGTATTCGGTACCGCAAGCGCGTTTTGGCAGGACAGGATCAGCGCCCTGAACGCCAAAGCCGTCCGCCGCCCGCAATGAGAGACTGAGAGAAATGTCCGTCCGCCGACTTGCACCAAAGGAACAGCAGCCCGCGAACTTCGAGTTCTCGGCGGAGAATCTGGCCTGGGCGAAGGCGCAGATCGCCAAATATCCGGAGGGCCGTCAGGCCTCGGCGGCAATCGCGATCCTGTGGCGGGTCCAGGAGCAGCATGAGGGATGGGTTTCGGAAGCGGCGATCCGCGCGGTCGCAGACTTGCTCGATATGCCCTACATCCGCATGCTCGAGATCGCGACCTTCTACACCATGTTCCAGCTGCAGCCGGTCGGCAAGAAAGCCCATGTCCAGGTTTGCGGCACCACGCCGTGCCGGTTGCGTGGCGCCGCCGATATCATCGAGATGTGCCAGAGCCGCATCCATCACGATCCGTTCCATCTGTCGGCGGATGGCAATTTCAGCTGGGAAGAGGTCGAGTGCCTCGGCGCCTGCGTGAATGCGCCGATGGTGCTGATCTGGAAGGATACCTACGAAGATCTGACCAAGGAGAGCTTCGGCAAGGTGCTGGACGGTTTCGCTTCCGGCAAGCCGGTGAAACCCGGGCCGCAGGATGGCCGTCAGTTCTCCGCACCGATGGGCGGGCCGACCACGCTGAAGGAAACGACATGAGGCAAGGCTCAATAATGGGCGTGACCGGGCTCAGGAGTGTCGATCCGATGAAGCGCTCGCGCTATATCGCATTGCACGCCGCGGCGGCCGGCGCGTTCATTTTCCTGCTGCAACGCTACGTGCTCAGCGCGTCGCTTGATACAAGCCTGCTATGGGCGCTGGCGTTCGGCGGATGCGCCGCGGCGCTGGCCTATATGCAGTCCAATCGCTGACCCCGGGAAAGCTTCACGTCATGCTCGACGACAAGGATCGCATCTTCCGCAACCTTTACGGCCTTCATGACTGGGGCCTCGAAGGCGCGCGTCGCCGTGGCGCCTGGGACGGCACCAAGGCAATCATCGACAAGGGCCGCGACTGGATCATCAACGAGATGAAGGCCTCGGGGTTACGCGGGCGCGGCGGGGCCGGCTTTCCGACCGGGCTGAAATGGTCGTTCATGCCCAAGGAATTGACCGACGGCCGGCCGAGCTACCTCGTGGTCAACGCCGACGAATCCGAGCCCGGTACCTGCAAGGACCGCGAGATCATGCGGCACGATCCGCATCTTCTGGTCGAGGGCTGCCTGCTTGCGAGTTTCGCGATGAACGCGCACGCCTGCTATATTTACGTGCGCGGCGAATTCATCCGGGAGCGTGAACACCTGCAGGCCGCGATCGATCAGGCCTATGAGGCCAAGCTGGTCGGCAAGGATAATTTGAACGGCTGGCCGTTCGACATCTATGTCGCGCATGGCGCCGGCGCGTATATTTGCGGCGAAGAGACCGCACTGCTGGAAAGCCTCGAAGGCAAGAAGGGCCAGCCGCGGCTGAAGCCGCCATTCCCGGCCAATGTCGGGCTCTACGGCTGCCCGACCACGGTCAACAACGTCGAGTTGATCGCGGTCGCGCCGGATATCCTGCGGCGCGGCGCGGCGTGGTTTGCCGCGATCGGCCGGCCCAACAATGTCGGCACCAAGCTGTTCTGCATTTCCGGCCATGTCGAGCGACCCTGCAACGTCGAAGAGGCGATGGGGATCCCGTTCCGTGAACTGATCGAGCGCCATTGCGGCGGCATCCGCGGCGGCTGGGGCAATCTCAAGGCGGTGATCCCCGGCGGCTCGTCGGTACGCATGGTGCCGGCCGAGCAGATCATCGATACGCCGATGGATTTCGACAGCCTGGGCAAACTGCGCTCCGGGCTCGGCACCGCCGCCGTCATCGTGATGGACAAGTCGACCGACCTGATCCGCGCGATCGCCCGCATCTCCTATTTCTACAAGCACGAGAGCTGCGGCCAGTGCACGCCGTGCCGCGAGGGCACCGGCTGGATGTGGCGGGTGCTGACCCGGATGGCCGAGGGCCGCGCGCACAAGCGCGAGATCGACATGCTGCTCGAGGTCACCAAGCAGATCGAGGGCCACACCATTTGCGCGCTCGGCGACGCCGCGGCATGGCCGATTCAGGGCCTGATCGCGCATTTCCGTCACGAGATCGAGGAGCGCATCGCTGAGTATTCGCATAAGGCGGATATCGACGATGCCGGCATTCTCGATCCCGCGCATATGGTCGCGGCGGAGTGATCTTGATGCCGCAACCGAGCCTGTTCTGGTGGCAGAAATACGGAACGCTGGCGCAGATGGCGCAGGCCAGCGTTGCGCTGCTCGGCTTTGTGGCGATCCTGTTTCAGATCAACGAAATCCGCTCCAACAATCGCGCGGCAAGTGCGCGGCAGGCATTTCTGGGCTATACTGATCTGGCATTCAAAAATCCGAAATTCTCGGCGCCGGACTACGACGCGATCAAGGCCGGCAATCGTGACGAGCGGGTCCAATATGAGAGCTTCGTCTCCTACTTCCTCTACGCTTGCGAGGAAGCCACCGCCGCGTTCGCCGGGCGGCCTGAATGGTCGGCCTCCTGCGATTACGACCTGAAGCCGCACCTGCGCTTCCTGTGCGATAAGAACCAGGCGGAGCCCGCGTATCTTGCGACCTACAGCGCCGCCACCCAGCAATGGGTGAAGGCGTCCATGAAGAGCGCCAGCGTCACACCGCCCGACTGCAAGCTGGGAAAGACTTGAGACAGCAATGACCAAACTCATCGTCGATGGCAAAGAGATCGATGTTCCCGCCGAATTTACGCTGCTGCAGGCGTGCGAGGCCGCGGGCGCTGAAATTCCGCGGTTTTGCTACCATGAGCGGCTGTCGATCGCGGGCAATTGCCGGATGTGCCTCGTCGAGGTGAAGGGCGGCCCGAAGCCGGTCGCAAGCTGCGCCTGGGGCGTTCGCGATTGCCGCCCCGGTCCCAAGGGGGAGCCGCCGGAAATCTCGACCCGCTCGCCGATGGTGAAGAAGGCGCGCGAAGGCGTGATGGAATTCCTGCTGATCAACCATCCCCTGGATTGCCCGATCTGCGATCAGGGCGGGGAGTGCGATCTGCAGGACCAGGCGATGGGCTACGGCGTCGACACCAGCCGCTTTGCCGAAAACAAGCGCGCGGTCGAGGACAAATATCTGGGTGCGCTGATCAAGACCTCGATGAACCGCTGCATCCAGTGCACGCGCTGCGTCCGCTTCTCCGCCGAAGTTGCCGGTGCCCCCGAGATGGGCGCGACCGGTCGCGGCGAGGATATGGAAATCACCACCTATCTTGAGACCGCGTTGACCTCCGAGTTGCAGGGCAACCTGGTCGACATCTGCCCGGTCGGGGCGCTGACCTCGAAGCCGTACGCGTTCGCGGCAAGGCCGTGGGAACTCGGCAAGACCCAGTCGATCGACGTGATGGACGGCGTCGGCTCGGCGATCCGGATCGACACCCGCGGCCGCGAGGTGATGCGGATCCTGCCGCGCGTCAATGACGCCGTGAACGAGGAGTGGATTTCCGACAAGACCCGCCACATCGTCGATGGCCTGCGCACGCAGCGGCTCGACCGTCCCTACATCCGGGAGAACGGCCAGCTCCGTGCCGCCTCCTGGCCGGAGGCCTTCGCGGCGATCGCGGCCAAGGTCGGCCGCATCGACGGCAAGCGGATCGGCGCCATTGCGGGCGACCTTGCCGCCGTCGAAGAGATGTTCGCGCTGAAGGAATTGCTGGCGAAATGCGGCTCTACCAATCTCGCGACCCAGAACGGCGACGCCTTCGACCCCAAAAGCGGCCGCGGCTCCTATATTTTCAACCCGACCATCTCCGGCATCGACCAGGCCGATGCGCTGCTGATCGTGGGCTCAAACCCGCGCAAGGAAGCCGCCATCCTCAATGCGCGGATCCGCAAGCGCTGGCGCAGCGGTCAGCTCAAGATCGGCGTGATCGGCGCCAAGGTCGACCTGACCTACACCTATGATTATGTTGGGCTCGGCACGGATTCGCTCAGCGATCTCGCCGCCGGCAAGCATGCCTTTGCGGATGTGCTCAAGGCCGCCAAACATCCGATCGTGCTGGTCGGCGCCGGCGCGACCGCGCGGCAGGATGGCGGCGCGGTGCTGGCGCTGGCGGCCAAGCTCGCGGTGGATGTCGGTGCGGTCAAGGACGGTTGGAACGGTTTTGCCGTGCTGCACGATACCGCCTCGCGCGTCGGCGCGCTCGATATCGGCTTTGCGGCGGGCGCGGGCGGCCTGAGCGCGGCGCAGATGACGACGTCCGGCACGCTCGACGTGCTGTTCCTGCTCGGCGCCGATGAGATCAAGGCGCCGGATGGTACGTTTGTGGTTTATATCGGCACCCATGGCGACCGCGGTGCGCATCGCGCCGACGTCATCCTGCCGGGCGCGGCCTATACCGAAAAGCAGGGGCTCTTCGTCAACACCGAGGGCCGGGTCCAGATGGCCAACCGGGCGGCGTTTCCGCCGGGCGAAGCCCGCGAGGACTGGGCGATCATCCGCGCGCTGTCGGACGTTCTCGGCAAGAAGCTGCCGTTCGATTCGCTCGGCGCGCTGCGGCAGGCGATCTTCAAGGCCGTGCCGCATCTGATGCGCGTCGACCAGATCGAAGCCGGTAATGCGGCCGATCTGAAGGCGCTGGCGGGCAAGGGCGGCCGGGTCGAGAAGGCGCCGTTCAAGACCGCCGTTGAGGACTACTATCTGACCAACCCGATCGCGCGCGCGTCGGCTGTCATGGCGGAATGCTCCCGCCTGGCCTCCGGGCACATGCTGACCGCCGCGGAGTGAGCGTGACCTGATGGCTGAATTCTGGACCAGTACATTGTGGCCGTTGATCATCATGATCGCGGAGAGCCTGTTGCTGCTCGTGGTGCTGTTGATCGCGATCGCCTACATCCTGTTGGCCGACCGCAAGATCTGGGCGGCGGTGCAGATCCGTCGCGGACCCAACGTGGTCGGGCCATTCGGCCTGTTCCAGTCCTTCGCCGACCTGCTGAAGTTCGTGCTGAAGGAGCCGATCATTCCCGCCGGCTCCAACAAGGGCGTATTCCTGCTGGCGCCGCTGGTGTCGTGCGTGCTGGCGCTGGCGGCCTGGGCCGTGATCCCGATGAATCTCGGCTGGGTGATCTCCGACATCAATGTCGGCGTGCTCTATATCTTCGCGATCTCCTCGCTGTCGATCTACGGCATCATCATGGCCGGGTGGTCGTCGAACTCGAAATACCCGTTCCTGGCCGCGCTTCGCTCGGCGGCGCAGATGGTGAGTTACGAGGTCTCGATCGGGTTCGTCATCATTACCGTCTTGCTGTGCGCCGGGTCGCTCAACCTGTCGGCCGTGGTCGAGGCGCAGAACTCGAAATGGGGAATGCTCGGCTGGTACTGGCTGCCGCTGTTCCCGATGTTCGTGGTGTTCTATGTCTCGGCGCTGGCCGAGACCAACCGGCCGCCGTTCGATCTGGTGGAAGCCGAATCCGAGCTGGTGGCGGGCTTCATGGTCGAATACGGCTCGACGCCGTATCTGCTGTTCATGCTCGGCGAATACGTCGCGATCACCACGATGTGCGCGATGGCCACGATCATGTTCCTGGGCGGCTGGCTGCCGCCGATCCCCTATGCGCCGTTTACCTGGGTGCCCGGGATCATCTGGTTCGTGCTCAAGGTATTTTTCATGTTCTTCCTGTTTGCGATGGCGAAGGCGATCGTGCCGCGCTACCGCTACGACCAGCTGATGCGGCTGGGCTGGAAGGTGTTCCTGCCGCTGTCGCTGGCGATGGTGGTGATCGTCGCCAGCGTGCTGCAATTTGCGGGGCTTGCGCCGAAATGAGGTCGCTATGAGTGTCAACATCAACGCCACAGCCCGCTCGCTGCTGCTGTCCGAATTCGTGTCGGCGTTTTTCCTCGCCATGCGTTATTTCTTCAAGCCGAAGCCGACGCTGAACTATCCGTTCGAGAAGGGGCCGATCTCGCCGCGCTTCCGCGGTGAGCATGCCTTGCGCCGTTACCCGAACGGCGAAGAGCGCTGCATCGCCTGCAAGCTGTGCGAGGCGATTTGCCCGGCGCAGGCGATCACCATCGAGGCCGGCCCGCGCCGCAACGACGGCACCCGCCGCACCGTGCGTTACGACATCGACATGGTGAAATGCATCTATTGCGGTCTGTGCCAGGAAGCCTGTCCGGTCGACGCCATCGTCGAGGGGCCGAATTTCGAATTCGCGACCGAGACCCGCGAGGAACTCTATTATGACAAGGCGAAACTTCTCGCCAATGGCGACCGTTGGGAGCGCGAGATTGCAAAATCGATCGAACTCGACGCGCCGTACCGGTGAGGTGAGGGCATGATCCTTCCCGCACTGTTCTTCTATCTGTTCGCCGGCATTTGCGTCGCGTCCGCGGTCATGGTGATCGTGTCGCGCAACCCGGTGCATTCCGTGCTGTATTTGATCCTGGCTTTCGTCAACGCCTCCGGCCTGTTCGTGCTGATGGGCGCCGAATTCCTGGCCATGATTCTGATCGTGGTCTATGTCGGCGCGGTCGCCGTGCTGTTCCTGTTCGTGATCATGATGCTCGACGTCGACTTCGTCGAACTGCGCGAGGGCTTCATCCAATATCTGCCGGTCGGCCTCGTGATCGGCGGCATCTTCATGTTCGAACTGCTGCTGGTCGTCGGCGCGTGGGTGATCAACCCGTCGTGTGACCAAATCGATTACGGCGGCGATCCCGACCAATGTCAGCAATACCGAGGCGCTCGGGCTCGTGCTCTATACCAAGTACATTCACTACTTCCAGATCTCCGGCATGGTGCTGCTGGTCGCCATGATCGGCGCCATCGTGCTGACGCTGCGCCACAAGGCCAGCGTCAAGCGGCAGGATATCAATGTGCAGAACGCGCGGACGCCCGAACTGGCGATGCGCGTGCGCAAGGTGGCGCCGGGGCAGGGCCTGCAGGACGTCGACGCGCCGGAGTGGGTACAATGACGATCGGTCTCGGACATTACCTCGCGGTCGGGGCGATTCTGTTCACGGTCGGAATTCTCGGCATCTTCCTCAACCGCAAGAACATCATCGTCATCCTGATGTCGATCGAACTGATCCTGCTGGCGGTCAATATCAACCTGGTGGCGTTCTCGACGTTCCTCGGCGATATCGTCGGCCAGGTGTTTGCGTTGCTCGTGCTCACGGTCGCCGCGGCGGAAGCGGCGATCGGCCTTGCGGTGCTGGTGGTGTACTTCCGCAACCGCGGTTCGATCGCGGTTGAAGACGTCAATCTGATGAAGGGTTAGCGCGTCAATGATCCAGGCAATCGTCTTTCTGCCGCTGATCGGCGCGCTGCTTGCGGGCCTGATCGCGATATTCGGTGCGCATGCGCGCAACCCGAGCGGCGACACCGTCGAGCATCATGACGACGCGCATGGCGCTGACGCCCATGCGTCGGCTGCCCATGATGCTCATGCCGCCGACGATCACGGCCACGACGATCATCATGCGGTCGAGCCTCCGGCTGCGGGATCGCGCGCGGCTGAACTGATCACCACCTGCCTGCTGCTGGCCGCGGCGGCGCTGTCCTGGTTTACGTTCGTCGACGTCGGCTTCATGCATCACGACGTGCGGATCGCGCTGTTCCCGTGGATCACCTCGGGCGACCTGCAGGTCGTCTGGTCGCTGCGGGTCGACACGCTGACCGCTGTGATGCTGGTGGTGGTCACCACGGTGTCGTCGCTCGTGCATCTCTATTCGATCGGCTACATGGACGAGGATCCGAACCGGCCGCGGTTCTTCGCCTATCTGTCGCTGTTCACCTTCGCGATGCTGATGCTGGTGACGTCGGACAACTTGGTGCAGCTGTTCTTCGGCTGGGAAGGGGTGGGGCTCGCAAGCTACCTGCTGATCGGCTTTTGGTACCAGAAACCGTCGGCGAACGCGGCGGCGATCAAGGCCTTCGTGGTCAACCGGGTCGGCGACTTCGGTTTCGCGCTCGGTATTTTCGCGATCTTCATGCTGGTCGGCTCGATCGACTTCGAAACCATCTTCGGAAGTGCCCCGGGCCTGACCGGCAAGACCATCGATTTCTTTGGCTGGCATGCCGACGCGCTGACGCTGACCTGCCTGCTGCTGTTCATGGGGGCGATGGGCAAGTCCGCTCAGTTCCTGCTGCACACCTGGTTGCCCGACGCCATGGAAGGCCCGACGCCGGTCTCGGCCTTGATTCACGCTGCGACCATGGTCACCGCAGGGGTGTTCATGGTGGCGCGGCTGTCGCCGCTGTTCGAACTCGCGCCCGATGCGCAGGCGGTGGTGATGTTCTTCGGCGCCACTACGTGTTTTTTTGCTGCGACCGTCGCCCTCGTGCAAAACGACATCAAGAAGATTGTGGCGTATTCGACCTGTTCGCAGCTCGGCTACATGTTCGTGGCGATGGGAGCGGGGGCTTACTCCGTCGGCATGTTCCATCTGTTCACGCACGCCTTTTTCAAGGCGTTGTTGTTCCTAGGCTCGGGCTCGGTGATCTACGCGATGCATCACGAGCAGGACATCCGCAACATGGGCGGGCTGAAGGACAAGATTCCCTATACCTACATCGTGATGGTGATCGGCACGCTGGCGCTGACCGGCTTCCCGCTCACCGCCGGCTATTTCTCCAAGGACGCGATCATCGAATCCGCGTTTGTTTCGAACAATCCCCTGGCGTTCTATGGCTACCTGATGACGGTGGTCGCAGCAGGACTGACGTCGTTCTATTCATGGCGCCTGATCTTCAAGACCTTCCACGGCGAGCCGCACGACCAGAAGCACTACGAAGCCGCGCATGAAAGCCCGCTGTGGATGCTGATTCCGATCGGCGTTCTTGCCGCCGGATCGATCCTCGCGGGCTACCCGTTCAAGGAATTGTTCGCGGGACAGGGCGTCGAGGAGTTCTTCGGTGACTCCTTGAAGATGCATCCGCACATCATTGAAGAGATGGAAACTATTCCGGAGTGGATAAAGCTGTTGCCGACCGCGATGATGGCGTTGGGCTTCGTGGTGTCCTGGCTGTTCTACATCCGCCGGCCCTATCTGCCCGTCGAACTGGCCCGCCAGCATCACGGGCTCTACAGGTTCCTGCTCAACAAGTGGTATTTCGACGAGCTGTACGATCTGATCTTTGTTCGCCCGACGAAATGGATTGGCCGCTTTCTGTGGAAAGTCGGCGACGGCTACATCATCGACGGCTTCGGCCCCGATGGCGTCTCGGCGCGCGTGCTTGACGTCACCCGCAACGTGGTGCGGCTGCAGACCGGCTATCTCTATCATTACGCGTTCGCGATGCTGATCGGCGTCGCGGGATTGATCACCTGGTTCATGTTCGGCGTGGGAGGCCAGTAATGACAACCTGGCCCATTCTCTCGGTCGTCACCTTCCTGCCGGCGGTCGGTGCGCTTCTGGTCTACCTGTTGGCGCGCGGCAGCGACGAGGCCGCGGCGCGCAACGCGCGCTGGATCGCCCTGTGGACGACGGTCGTCACCTTCGCCGTTTCGCTCATCCTGGTGATGCGTTTCGATCCGGCGCAGCCGGATTTCCAGTTCGTCGAAAAAGCGCCCTGGCTCGCCACCGCCATCACCTATCACATGGGCGTCGACGGCATTTCGCTGCCATTCGTCATCCTGACCACCGCGTTGTTGCCGTTCTGCATCGTCGCGAGCTGGAAATCGGTGACGGTGCGGGTGCGCGAATACATGATGGCGTTCCTGCTCCTGGAAACGCTGATGGTCGGCACCTTCTGCTCGCTCGACCTCGTGCTGTTCTATCTGTTCTTCGAAGGCGGCCTGATCCCGATGTTCCTGATCATCGGGGTGTGGGGCGGTCCGCGCCGGGTCTATGCCAGCTTCAAGTTCTTCCTCTACACGTTTCTCGGCTCGGTGCTGATGCTGCTGGCGATCATGGCGCTGTACTGGAACGCCGGCACCACCGACATTCCGACGCTGATGCACACGGCGGTGCCGCGCAGCCTGCAGACCTGGGCGTGGCTGGCATTCTTCGCTTCGTTCGCGGTGAAGATGCCGATGTGGCCGGTGCACACCTGGCTGCCGGACGCGCATGTCGAGGCGCCCACGGCGGGCTCGGTGATCCTCGCGGCGATCCTGCTGAAGATGGGCGGCTACGGTTTCCTGCGGTTCTCGCTGCCGATGTTCCCGTTGGCCTCGCATGACTTCGCGCCGCTGATCTTCTCCCTGTCGGCCATCGCCATCATCTACACCTCGCTGGTGGCGCTGATGCAGGAAGACATGAAGAAGCTGATTGCCTATTCGTCGGTGGCGCATATGGGCTTCGTCACCATGGGCATTTTCGCGGGCACCATTCAGGGCGTCGCCGGCGGCGTCTTCCAGATGATCTCGCACGGCATCGTGTCGGGCGCGCTGTTCCTCTGCGTCGGCATCGTCTACGACCGCATGCACACCCGCGAGATCGCCGCCTATGGCGGATTGGTCAACCGCATGCCGCTCTATGCGCTGGTGTTCATGGTGTTCACCATGGCCAATGTCGGCTTGCCCGGCACGTCCGGCTTCGTCGGCGAATTCATGACGCTGATCGGCACCTTCAAGGTCTCGTTGCCGACGGCGTTCTTCGCCACGACGGGCGTGATCCTGTCGGCGGCCTATGCGCTGTGGCTGTATCGCAAGGTGGTGTTCGGCGCACTGGTGAAGCCTTCGTTGGCGAGCATCAAGGATCTGACGTGGCGCGAGAGCCTGACGCTGATGCCGCTGGTGGCGCTTACCATCCTGTTCGGCGTCTATCCGAAGCCTGTGCTGGATATGTCGGCGGCCTCCGTGCAGCAACTCGTTACCAATTACAGCCACGCCCTGACGACGCAGGCAGCCGCGTTGTTGCAGTGAAAAGCCAAAGCGTTTTCGAGCGAAGTGGAAACCGGTTCGCGTGAAGAAAACGGTCAAATTAAGAGGAGAGAGGCTCGGTTCTGAAATCAGAACCGGGCTCTCGGTTAGGACGACGCTATGAGCTTTCAGAGTGCAGGTTATCAGTTGCTGCCGGTGCTGCCGGAGCTGGTGCTGGCCGTCGGCGCCATGGTGCTGCTGATGCTGGGAGCCTATCGCGAAGAGCAGACGACCGGCCTTGTCACCGGCCTTGCGGTTTGCCTGCTGGTGCTTACGGGAGTGCTTGAACTGGCGTGGCTACCGGCCGGAAAACTCACGACTTTCGACGGCAGCTTCATTGTCGACGACTTCGCCCGGTTCCTCAAGATTCTGGCGCTGATCGGGTCAGCGGCGACGCTGATTCTTTCGGCGGAATTTCTGGCCGATCCGTCCCGGCGCATCTTCGAGTATTCCATCCTGGTGCTGCTTTCGACGCTGGGCATGATGGTGCTGATCTCGGCCGGCGACCTGATCATGCTCTATCTCGGGCTCGAATTGATGAGCCTTGCGCTGTACGTGGTGGCGGCGAGCAACCGCGATAACGCCAAATCGACCGAAGCCGGCTTGAAGTATTTCGTGCTCGGCGCGCTGTCGTCGGGCATGCTGCTGTACGGCGCTTCGCTGATCTATGGCTTCACCGGCACCGTCAGTTTCGTCGGCATCGCGGCTGCCGTGAAGACCGGCAGCATCGGGATCGTGTTCGGGCTGGTGTTCCTGCTCGCCGGGCTCTGCTTCAAGGTTTCCGCGGTGCCGTTCCACATGTGGACGCCGGACGTCTATGAGGGCGCACCGACCCCGGTGACCGCCTTCTTCGCGTCCGCCCCGAAGGTCGCCGCGCTGGCGGTGTTCACCCGCGTGACGCTCACCGCGTTTCCCGGCATCATCCCGGAATGGCAGCAGATCGTGGTGTTCGTCGCGATCGCCTCGATGGCGCTGGGATCGTTCGCCGCCATCGGACAGAAGAACATCAAGCGGCTGATGGCCTATTCCTCGATCGGCCATATGGGTTTCGCGTTGGTCGGGCTTGCCGCGGGCACGGCCGAGGGCGCGCAGGGCGTGCTGGTCTATATTGCGATCTATGTGGCGATGACGCTGGGCAGCTTTGCGGTGATCCTGACCATGAAGCGCAACGGCCAGCACGTCGAGAACATCAGCGACTTCGCGGGATTGTCGCGCACCAATCCGTTGCTGGCTTTCTTCTTTGCGATGCTGCTGTTTTCGCTGGCGGGCGTTCCGCCGCTGGCGGGCTTCTTCGGAAAGTTCTACGTGTTCTCGGCGGCGATGAAGGCTGGCCTGTTTACGCTCGCCGTGATCGGCGTCCTCACCAGCGTGGTCGGCGCATTTTACTACCTCACGATCGTCAAGGTGATGTACTTCGACGAACCGCTCGCCAAGCTCGATCCGATGCGCGTGGAGTTGCGCACGGTGCTGGCCGTCGCAGGCCTGTTCAACCTGTTTTTCTTTGCCTATCCAGGGCCGCTGGTGAGCGCCGCGACGGTTGCGGCAAAGTCATTATTCTAGGCATGATCCCGAAAAGTAGATCCCGGTTTTCGGACAAGATCATGCCCATACAAAAACACCGGTGTTCGGATGGTTTCGGCAAAGCCGGAATCAGCCTGAGATGACCTTCGCACTCGGTCCGCGATCCCTATCGGCGGGCTACAAACTCGCAGCCTTCGACAATATTGGTTCCACCAACGCGGAAGCCTTGTCGCGGGCGCGCGACGGCGAATGCGGGCCGATCTGGTTCGTGACCTCGGAGCAGACGGCAGGTCGGGGGCGGCGCAATCGTTCCTGGATCGCGCCGCGCGGTAACCTCGCCAGCAGCATTCTGGAGGTGACCGACGCATCGCCAGCCGTCGCGGCGACGCTGGGCTTTGCTGCGGGACTTGCGCTTGACTCGGCGTTGCAAAAGGTAAGCGTCGAGGCCTCGCTGAGGTCGGCGGGATCGGATCACATGAAGTTTTCGCTGAAATGGCCGAATGACGTGCTGGCGGGACGGCAAAAGCTTGCCGGCATCCTGCTGGAAGCCGAGGCCGTTGCCGATCGTCGGCTGGCCGTGGTGGTCGGGATCGGCACCAACGTCGTTGCCGCGCCTGAGGGCACGCCGACGCCCGCGACGTGCCTTTCGGCGCTTGGCGTCCAGATCGGCGCCGAGGAATTATTCGCGGTCCTGTCGGACGCCTGGACCGAGTTCCGCGGCATCTGGGATGACGGCCGCGGTTTTGGCGAGATCCGGCAGCGCTGGCTCGCACGCGCCGCCGGGCTCGGACAGCCGGTTGCGATCCAGACTGGCAATGCAATTCTCGAGGGGGTATTCGACACCCTGGATGAACAAGGGTGCCTGATTGTCAGGACATCCGATGGCAGGCGGGTCCCGGTGACCGCCGGCGATGTCTATTTCGGTTCGGCAGCGTCGGTAGGAGCAACGTGATGGCGCGGCCGGATGAATTGACTTTTGCGCCGCTCGGCGGCGTCGGTGAGATCGGCATGAACCTGTCGATCTATGGCCTCGGCAATCGCCACCAGCGCTCGTGGCTCGCGGTCGATCTCGGGGTGTCCTTCGGCGACGAGGAGCATCTGCCTGGCATCGACCTCATCATGCCGGACATCCGCTTTCTCGAAAAAGAACGCAAGAATCTGGTCGGGCTGGTGCTGACCCATGCCCATGAAGATCATTTCGGCGCCATCATCGACCTGTGGCCGAAGCTGAAATGTCCGATCTACGCGACCAAATTCAGCGCCGCCTCTGTTCGAGGCCAAATGCGCCTCCGAACGCAACCCGCCGGAGATTCCGGTCACGGTGGTGCCGTCGGGCGGCCGCATCGATCTCGGTCCGTTCACCGTCGAATTCATTCCGGTCGCGCATTCGATTCCGGAATCGCATGCGCTCGCGATCCACACCTCCGCCGGTACGGTGCTGCACACCGGCGACTGGAAGATCGATCCGACGCCGCTCACGGGCCTGCCGACCGACGAGCGGCGGCTGCGCGAACTCGGCGATGCCGGCGTGCTGGCGCTGGTCGGCGATTCCACCAATGCCGTGCGGGAAGGGCGTTCGCCATCGGAGACCGAGGTCGCCAGGACCATTGCCGAACTGGTGAAGGGCGCGAAAGGCCGCGTCGCCGTAACCACCTTTGCCTCCAACGTTGCGCGATTGCGCGCCGTCGCCGACGCGGCGCGCCTCGCCGGACGCGAGGTGGTGGTGGTCGGCCGCGCCATGGAGCGCGTGGTGCAGGTGGCGCGCGAAACCGGCCATCTCGACGGCGTGCAGAACTTCCGCGGCGCCGACCTCTACGGTCATCTTCCGCCCGACAAGGTGCTGGCGCTTTGCACCGGTAGCCAGGGCGAGCCGCGCGCGGCGTTGGCGCGCATCGCCAACGACGATCATCCGCAGGTGACGCTGAACAGAGGCGACTGCGTGATCTTTTCCTCACGCACCATCCCCGGCAACGAAAAGGCGGTCGGCGGCATCATCAACGGCTTGATCAACCTGGGCATCGAAGTCATTACCGACCGCACCCATCTCGTGCACGTCTCCGGCCATCCGCGCCGCGACGAACTCCGCGACATGATCTCCTGGGTGCGTCCGCAACTGTTGATTCCCGTGCACGGTGAGGCGCTGCATCTGTTGGAGCACGCCAAGCTGGCGCGGGCCGCCGGCGTGCCCAAGGTGTTGATCTGCCGCAACGGCGATCTGGTCAGGCTTGGGCCGGGCGATCCGGCGGTGATCGAAGAACTACCCTCGGGGCGGCTCTACAAGGACGGCGCCATCCTGGAGGATTCGAAATCGCGGGCGGTCGTCGAACGGCGCAGGATGGCCTTTGCCGGCTGTGCTTTCGTCGCGATCGCGGTGAATGAAAAGGGCGAACTGGCCGACGACCCCGAGGTTGATCTGGTCGGCATCCCCGAGAAGAATACGGCCGGTGAGATCATTGACGAGATCGTGTTCGACGTCGTGGTCTCGACCGTAGAGGGGCTGCCGCGCGCCCGGCGGCGCGATCCCGACGCGATGGCGGAATCGGTGCGTCGTGCGGTGCGCGCCACGCTAAACGAGCAGTGGGGCAAGAAACCGCTGTGCTACGTCCACGTCCTGACGATCTAGGCCATGTTATAAAGCTCGGGCATGCCGTGGCATGCTCTGAGAGTGGAGGCGTATCATGCTGGGCCGGCTCAATCATGTAGCGATCGCGGTCAGGGATGCCGAGAAGGCCGCCAAAATCTACGGCGCGGCGTTCGGCGCCGATATCTCCGAGCCGGTGCCGCTGCCCGAGCACGGCGTCATTACTGTGTTCGTCACGCTGCCCAATACCAAGATCGAATTCATCCAGCCGCTCGGCGAAACCTCACCGATCGCCAAGTTTCTCGACCGCAATGCGGATGGCGGCATCCACCATATTTGCTACGATGTGCCCGACATCATCGCTGCGCGCGATACCCTGATCAAGGAGGGGGCGCGGGTGCTCGGCGATGGCGTGCCCCGGATCGGCGCCCACGGCAAGCCGGTGCTTTTCCTGCACCCCAAGGACTTTTCCGGGGCGCTCGTCGAAATCGAACAGGCCTGAACCCGTATGATCTATACCATCTCGACCGGGTTCGCGATCTACTTTGTCATATGGTGGATCACGCTGTTCCTGACGCTGCCGTTCGGCGTGCGAAGCCAGCACGAGGACGGCGACGGCGCTCCCGGTACCGACCCTGGTGCACCGGTTGCGACGCAGATGGGCCGCAAGCTGATCTGGACCACGGTGATCTCGGCGCTCATTTTCGCCGCCGCGTGGTTGGCCTATGGTGCGGGATATCTCAATGTCGACCGGCTCTCCCGGTTGATGGGATTGTCGTTCTGATCGCCGTGTTTCTTTTTGAGTTGGGGAAGATGAAATGACGTTTCAAAGGACGGTTATCGGGTTGTTGGTCCTGATCGTCGTGGGGCTTGCTGCGGCCTTCTACATTGAGTGGAAAATGTCAGTCCAGCTTCGGACCGTGAAGGCCTTCGTCGAAGGGAATGTTTTCGCGGAAGCCGTGGCTGCCTGCGAAAAGGCTGAGAGTTCGACCCCGTTCAAATGGAATACCGGGACCAATACCTCCATCATCGGATTGAACTCGGTGAAGCTCAACAAGTACGCCGTCGTCGCGAATTACACGTTGGTCGCGGACGGCGTCTACTGCGACTACGACCCGATCAAGAAAAAGGCCGACATCGGTTCGAGTTTCCTCGAACGGGATTGATGAATTCGGGCCGCATATCTTACGCCTCAACTTCAGCGACGACGCTGTCGATCTCCGCCAGCAACCGTCGCCACGCCTCATCGATCTCGGGTGACCAGTCGGCGCCGAGAATCTCGCGCACCGTTGCTGCGATCACGCCGAAAAATTCGCCGAACAGTTGGCGCGGCGTGCCGTACGCGTCGTGTGACGACACTTCGCAACCGATCATGCGGAAGCGTCCGCTGCGGTCGCCGGCAAAATCCAGCATGGCTTCGATGGTCAGCGCCAGCATCGAACCCTTCACGAGTTCGCTTCCCTGACTTCGGAACATCGTCTCGGCTTCGGGGTGTTGTTGAAACAGGCGACGATAGACGTGCGGCGTCAGATCCTCGCAACGCGCGGCTACCAACTCAAAACTGTGTTGGACCGGATTGGGCGATGTCACGATGTGAACTCTGTTCGTCATTGCGAGCGATAGCGAAGCAATCCAGGGCCAAAAGGAAGAACTGGACCGCTTCGTCGCAAGAGCTCCTCGCAATTGTGCATGTTCACTAATTCGCTGATCGAATGATTTTTGTCTGAGCTTCAGCGAATTAGTGAACATGCACAGCAATGACGAGTGAAGAGTTCTTCACAACATCGCGAAAAAAAGAGCAGGGCACCAAGCCCTGCTCTAAAAATTGTGTCGACCCTATTTCCCCGAATATTAGATTTGATCTTGATGGACGGGGCGACGCTGCTTGTGCGCGTCAGGGCTCCTCCCGAGACTTGGACCACCAGACTTCAACCTTTCGGTCAGCCTGAGCTCAAATTGGTAGACTATCTTTTCCGCCTTGTCATCAATTTCAGCAACGATTGTTCAAAATTCAAGCAATTTATGAAATGATTGCGAATTGGCCTTCGGGTTGCATCCGGTCCGCACCCGCCATCCCGGGCACGGGGGCAGGGCGGCGCTGAAGGAGAGGCCGCACGATGGCGACACCGACAACGAAAGGTTATTTCAAAAAGACCACAAGATATTGTTAGGAACCCGGTCTCGACTCCTCACTCATGGAATGATTATCTAACTCTGCAGAAAAGGGTGATTTGATCGATGCGGCGGCGGTTGCGGAAGTTTCTTCCAATCGTCCTGATGGCGTTGGCGGTGCAGATCCTGGCACCGATCGCCGCCTGCTGGGCGGCCAGCATCGCCGCCTCCGACCCCCTGTATGCCGCCGTCATCTGTCACGATGACGCCGCCCAAACCGGCGACCAGACCGACCAGACCGGCGGGCATCACGTGCATGACGGCGCGTGTTCG
Source organism: uncultured Alphaproteobacteria bacterium (assembly GCA_963843235.1). GTDB lineage: Bacteria > Pseudomonadota > Alphaproteobacteria > Rhizobiales > Xanthobacteraceae > Bradyrhizobium. The sequence goes on along the minus strand of CAWJJV010000030.1, from coordinate 86,811 downwards.
CTGTGCTGCGCGGTCCATGCCGGCGCCTCTTTCGATGCGCCGCAGACAACGGTTGCGACGCCCTATCGGCAGTCCCTGCGGGTGGTTTGGCGCGAGGTGGCACCCGAGTTGCTCGGTTCCCGGGCCGGCTCACTCGCGCAGGCCCGCGCCCCGCCGTCGATTTCCTGATTTTCCAAAGACCTCACGATCGGTGCGGCTGCGGCCGCGCCCGATAACGCCGTTGAGCAGGCTGGCCGTCGCGCCAGTGTCAGGATTATCGAATGTTTCGTCTTCATGCCCTCGGTGGCGTGAGCGTCGTTGCGCTTCAGGTGGCGCTGCTGGCGCCGCTGACGGTTGCGCATGCGCAGAGCGGCGCGCAGGTGCTGCCACCGGTTACGATCGATGCGCCCCGGGGCCCCCCGAAGCGGGCCGTGCGAAAGCCGGGCGAGCAGGCGGCCGCGCCCCGGAGGCGGGTCCGGCCAGTGGCAACCGCGCCTGCGCGGGATCTGCCGGCCGTCGCAGCCAGCGCCGAAGACAGCGGCGTCAACGCCTCGCTGGGCACGCCCCCGATCAAGCAGAGGTTCGCGCTGCCGCAGGAATCCTACAGCATCACCGCCAAGCAGATCGAGGAGACCATCAATCTCAAGGATCCCGAAGACGCCATCAAATATTTCCCGAGCCTGTTCGTGCGCAAGCGCAACGACGGCGACAACCAGGCGGTGCTGGCGACCCGGACCTGGGGCCTCAATTCCAGCGCGCGGACCCTGATCTATTATGACGACCTGCTGATCTCGGCGCTGATCAACAACAACAACCAGAACGGCTCGCCGCATTGGAATCTGGTTCCGACCGAAGGCATCGCGCGGATCGACTTCCTCGACGGACCGTTTGCGGCGGCCTATCCCGGCAATTCCATCGGCGGGGTGCTGCTGATCACATCCAAAATGCCGGACCACGCCTTCGCTACGGCGAAGGAGACGGTGTCGGTCATGCCGTGGAACCAGTACGGGACCAAGGACACCTATGCCAGCAGTCTGACCAGCGCGGCCGCAGGCAATCGCGTGGGCAATTTGTCGTGGCTGTTGAGCGTCAATTTTCAGGACTCTTATCAGCAGCCATTAACTTACACGACAAGTTCGACGATTCCGGCCGGTACCACCGGGACTTTCCCGGCGCTGAACAAGCAAGGTCTTCCCGCCAACGTCATCGGCACCGGCACCTTGGCTCACTCGTTGCAGACCTCGGCGAACCTGAGACTGGCCTACGATATCACGCCGCTGGTGCAGGCGACGTACTCGTTCGGCATCTGGAACAATGTACAGACCTCCAATCCGCAGACCTATCTAACCTCGACGGCAACGGGGCACCGACTTTTGCAGGCAATTCGGGCTTCGCGAGCAACAAGTACAGCTGGGACGAAACCCATGTCAGTAACGCCGTATCGATCAGGAGCGATACCAAGGGGATCTTTGATTTCGATCTGTCGGCATCGAGCTACAACTATCTCCAGGACATTCAGCTCAATCCCTTCACCGTCACTGCCACGGGGGCCGGCTATTCCCTGAACGGCAAGATCACGCGCATGGACGGGACCAACTGGCAGAACGGCGATGCCAAGGGCATCTGGCGGCCATTTGGCTATGACGGTCCGCAAGAGATCAGCTTCGGCTTGCATGGCGACCGCTACCAACTGGAGAATCCGGTTTACGCATCGTCGGTCTGGAATGCCACGTCATCGACCGGTACCGGTCAACTCTACTCCGACGGCGAGGGCGAAACGCGAACCGGGGCGCTATGGATGCAGGACGCCTGGAAAATCGTTCCGAACCTGAAGCTCACGCTCGGCGGGCGTTTGGAATCCTGGGAGGCCATCAACGGCTTTAACCTGAACACGACAACCAGCGGCACCGGGGCCATCACTTCAACGGCGGCGATCAATCAGCCAAATCTCTCGTCGACTAACTTCTCGCCGAAGCTATCGCTATCGTACGATCCCAACAAGGACTGGAACATCACCACCAATTTTGGTGAGGCATACCGCTATCCGACAGTCGCCGAGCTCTACCAGAACATAACGGTGGGGGGCGTAGCGACCTTCGCCAATCCGAATCTGACACCCGAGCAGGACTTCAACGGTGAGCTGAACATCGAGCGTCACTGGTCTGATGGCCGCGTTCGCCTGACGCTGTTCGAGGAAAGAACCAACAACGCGATCATCTCGCAAACCAACCTTGCAACGAATCCGACAACGGGAGCACAGACGCCGACCACTACGGTGGGTAACGTCGCCGCGATCCGGATGCAGGGCGCCGAACTCTCTGCAGAAAAAGACAACGTACTCATCAAAGGGCTGCAGCTGTTCGGGAGCGTGACCTACGTCGACTCGCGCATCTTGTCAGATCCGACCTGGGCCGGATCGAATCCGCTCACCGGCCTTCCGGATACCGTCGTCGGCAAGCGCGTGCCCTTCGTCCCGGACTGGCGCGCCAGGCTCGGGGTCACCTATCGGCCGAACGAAAGCTGGGCCTATACGGTCGCCGGGCGCTACAGCGGCAAGCAATACTCCACGCTCGATAACACCGACATTATCCCCCACGTCTTTGGAGCCTTCGACAACTACCTCGTGGTCGACATGAAAGTGCACTACACCGCGACCAAGAACTTCTCGTTCGATTTCGGGATCGATAACCTGTTCAACGAGCAGTATTTCCTGTTCCACCCGTTCCCCGGCAGGACCTACGTGCTTGCGGGAAAATATACGTTCTGAGCCTTAGCCCATGCCGACAAGGAATATCCGATGACATCCATCCGACGAACACTCGTTTCCGCCCTTTTTCTGGCATCGCTGGCGGCTGCGCCCGCGCGGGCGCAGGAGGTCAAGGCCGGCGATCTCTCGATCACGCAAGCCTGGAGCCGCGCCACGCCTGGCGGAGCGAAAATCGGCGTCGGATACCTGACCATCGAGAACAAGGGCTCTGCGCCGGATCGTCTGACCGGCGTTTCGGCTGAGGTCGCCGGCAAAGTCGAGGTTCACGAGATGGCCATGAACAACGGCGTGATGACGATGCGTCCGCTCGACAAGGGCCTCATCATCGATCCCGGCAAGACCGTGAAGCTGGCGCCCGGCGGATCGCATCTGATGCTGTTCGATCTGAAAAACCCGCTCAAGCAGGGCGACAAGGTGCCGGTCACGCTGGAGTTCGAGAAGGCAGGCAAGGTGAAGCTCTCGCTCGATGTGCAGAGCCTGGGCGCGCAAGCGCCTGCCGGCGCGGCGCCTGGCGGAATGGACATGAAGAAGCCCGACGGGACGAAGATGTGAGGCGGCCGATGTCAAGCACCAACCATTGCTGTTGTCTGGTCGTCACCGCCATCGCCGTTGTCGCAGCGTCATCGGCCAGCGCGCATGTCACGCTGGAAAATCGCGAGGCGACGATCGGAAAGTCGTACAAGGCGGTGTTTCAGGTGCCGCACGGCTGCGCCGGCTCGGCTACGACCAAGCTCCGCGTGCAAATTCCGCAAGGCGTGATCGCGGTGAAGCCGATGCCGAAGCCCGGCTGGAATGTCGAGGCGATCAAGGGCAAATATGCCAGCGCGTACGACTTTCACGGCGCCAGATTGTCGGAGGGCGTCACGGAAGTGGTGTGGAGCGGCGGCAAGTTGCCCGACGACTTCTACGATGAATTCGTCATCAGCGCCTTTCTGACCGATGCTCTCAAGCCAAATACCACGCTGTATTTTCCGGTGGTGCAGGAATGCGAGCAGGGGGTCAGCCGCTGGATCGACATCCCGGCCGATGGCGATGCCGGTCATGCCCATGACAGCAAGTCGCCGGCGCCGGGCGTCAAGCTGATGCAAAAACCCTGATCGGTCCGGATGATGCGCCTGATCGCCGGCCTGGCAACGCTGCTGTCCATTCTGTGCTTCGCGACCGGGGTGTCGGCGCATGCCTCGCTGGTCTCGGCGGAGCCGGCCGACGGCAGCGTGCTGGCGGTGGCGCCGAGGATGGTGCAGTTGCGCTTCAACGAAAGCGTGACGCCGACGGTGGTCCGCCTGATCGATGCCACCGGCACGACCCGCGGCGACGTGGCCGTTCACAGCGTTGACCAGAGCATCTATCTGACGCTGCCGGGCGACCTGCCGCAGGGCACCCAGGTCGTCAGCTATCGCGTCATCTCGCAGGACGGACACCCGGTTGGGGGATCGCTGGCGTTTTCGATCGGGGCCGCGACCGGCGCGGCGGTGACGCAGACCGACGCTCGTTCTGTGGCTGGCCTGATCTGGCTGGCGCGGATCGGCGTCTATCTCGGGCTGTTCGTCGGTGTCGGCGGGGTGTTTTTTAGCGCCTGGATCGCGCAGGTACCGGCGGCGACGAATGTCATCGTTGCAGCCCTTGCGGTCGGCCTCGGCAGCGCGGTGGCCTCGCTGGGGCTGCAGGGGCTCGATGTGCTGGGTCTCGGCCTCGGCCGCATCGTGACATCAGCGCCGTGGAAGGCGGCGCTGGCGACCAGCCTGGGACCGTCGCTGCTGGTCGCCATGCTGGCGATGATGGCTTGCATCATTGCCTTGCTGAGGCGCTTCAACGCGCGTTGCCCGTGGGCTTGCGGCGCTGGCCATGGCCGGCGTCGGGCTCGCGCTGGCCGCAAGCGGTCACGCCGCGACGGCCGCGCCGCAATGGCTGACGCGGCCGACCGTGTTTCTGCACGGCGTCGGTGTCGCGTTCTGGGTCGGTGCCTTGGTGCCGTTGGCTGCCATGGCGAGAAAGCCGGCACCGGCGCTGCTTCGGGCGTTGGCCAGGTTCGCGCGTGCCGCGGTGCCGGTGGTCGGCGTATTGGTCCTGACCGGGCTTACGCTGGCGATCATTCAGCTTGAGAGTTTTGGCGCGCTGATCGAGACCAGATACGGAGCTTATCCTGTCGATCAAACTGGCGCTCGTCATCGTGCTTTTGGCGCTCGCGGCGCTCAACCGTTTTCGCCTGACGCCGGCGCTTGTTGTTGATCCCGCGGCAACCCAACCGCTGGTTCGGTCGATCCTGCTCGAAGGCGTGGTCGTGGCGGGGATTTTGGCTGCCGTGGCCGGCTGGCGCTTCACCCCGCCGCCGCGCGCGCTGGCGGCGGCGGCGCACGCGCCGCTCGCGGTCCACATCCACACCGAGAATGCGATGTTTCAGGTTCTGGTTTCGCCCGGCTCAGTCGGTACCAACAGCTTCGTGCTGCAGTTGATGAATGGCGACGCCAGCCCGCTGCCGGCGAAGGAAGCCACGCTGGCGCTCAGCCTGCCCGAACGCGGCATCGAGCCGCTGGAGCGCGCGGCCACGCTCGGCCCTGACGGCTATTGGCACGTTCCCGGCGTGCCGCTTCCTTACCCCGGCCGCTGGCACATGCGGATCGACGCCCTGGTCACGGACTTTCAGAAGATTACGCTGGAAGATGAACTCGATGTGCCCGCGCGCTCGAATGCGCAGTGACGTTTTTGTTATCCGGCCGCGCCTTGCGACCCGCTAGCGCCTTAATCGCGCGGTCAATATGCAAGCAAAACCGGCCGGAAATCCGCTGTATTGGCGGCTTTCGCGCCTCGCGCCCTTGTGTTTTCCCAGCCGATCCGGTTTCACTGCTGGCCTCCCGTGTCCCACCGATTCTTTGAGTCTGCTCATGCGATTGTCGCGGTTTTTTCTGCCCATCCTGAAAGAAAATCCGAAGGAGGCCGAGATCGTGTCGCATCGCCTGATGCTGCGCGCGGGCATGATGCGGCAGGAGGCGGCGGGCATCTATGCCTGGCTGCCGCTGGGACTGCGCGTATTGAAAAAGATCGAGCAGATCGTGCGCGAGGAGCAGAACCGGGCCGGTGCGCTGGAATTGTTGATGCCGACGCTGCAATTGGCGGATCTCTGGCGCGAGAGCGGCCGCTACGACGCTTACGGCCCGGAGATGCTGCGCATCACCGATCGCCACAAGCGCGAATTGCTTTACGGGCCGACCAACGAGGAAATGATCACCGAGATCTTCCGCGCCTACGTGAAATCCTACAAAAGCCTGCCGCTCAATCTCTATCATATCCAGTGGAAATTCCGCGACGAGCAGCGCCCGCGCTTCGGCGTCATGCGCGGCCGCGAGTTCCTGATGAAGGACGCCTATTCGTTCGACATCGACGAGGCGGCGGCGCGGCGTTCCTACAACCGGATGTTCGTGGCCTACTTGCGGACCTTTGCGCGGATGGGCCTGAAGGCGATCCCGATGCGCGCGGAGACCGGCCCGATCGGCGGCGATCTGAGCCACGAATTCATCGTGCTGGCGGAGACCGGCGAATCCGCGGTCTATTGCGACAGCGACGTGCTCAACCTGCCGGTGCCCGGCGAAGAGGTCGACTATGACGGCGATCTCACCCCGATCATCAAGCAGTGGACCTCGGTCTATGCCGCGACCGAGGACGTCCACGACGCCGATCGTTTCGACCGCGAAGTGCCCACGGAGAAGAGGGTACATACAAGGGGCATCGAGGTCGGGCAGATCTTTTACTTCGGCACCAAATATTCGGACTCGATGAAAGCCATGGTTGCGGGCGCCGACGGCGCCGAGGTGGCGATCCACGGCGGCTCCTACGGCGTCGGCGTTTCGCGCCTGGTCGGCGCGATCATCGAGGCCTGCCACGACGATGCCGGCATCAAATGGCCGGAGGCGGTGGCACCGTTCAAGGCGGCAATCCTGAATCTGAAGCAAGGCGCCGAAGACACTGATGCGGCGTGCGAAAAACTCTACCGCGAGCTCTCGGCCAAAGGCGTCGATGTGCTGTACGACGACACCGATCAGCGCGCCGGCGCCAAGTTCGCCGCTGCCGACCTGATCGGCATTCCCTGGCAGATCCTGGTCGGCCCGAAGGGCCTTGCTGAAGGCAAAGTCGAACTCAAGCGGCGCAGCGACGGGACACGCGAGAATCTGAGCCCGGCGGACGTGCTGGTGCGGCTGACCGCGTGATCAATTATCCAGCGATCGGCCACGATGGCCACAATTAGCCCGAATCGTGTGAAAATCGACCTATGGATGAACCCATGAGCGAGACAGTTCGGACCCCACCTTTTGCGCCATTCGAATGGCTGCTGTCGGGACGTTATTTGCGTGCGCGTCGCAAGGAAGGGTTCATTTCCGTCATCGCCGGCTTTTCCTTTCTGGGCATCATGCTCGGCGTCGCCACGCTGATCATCGTGATGGCGGTCATGAACGGTTTCCGCAAGGAACTGCTCGACAAGATTCTCGGCCTCAATGGGCATCTTCTGGTGCAGCCGCTGGAATCGCCGCTGACCGACTGGAAGGATGTGGCCGACCGCATCAGCCAGGTTCAGGGCATTCGGCTCGCCGCCCCCGTGGTCGACGGCCAGGGGCTGGGATCGTCGCCGTTCAACGCGGCCGGCGTGTTCATTCGCGGCATTCGCGCCGACGATCTCAATAACCTGACCTCGATCGCCAAGAACATCAAACAGGGCACCCTCGAGGGGTTCGACGACGGGCAGGGCGTTGCGATCGGTCGCAGGCTCGCCGATCAACTATCGCTGCATGCCGGCGACAGCATCACGCTGGTTTCGCCGAAGGGGGCCGTGACCCCGATGGGCACGACGCCGCGCATCAAGCCGTACAAGATCACCGCGGTGTTCGAAATCGGCATGTCGGAATACGACTCGAGTTTCGTGTTCATGCCGCTTTCGGAAGCGCAGGCCTACTTCAACCGCAACAATGACGTGACCGCGATCGAGGTCTTCACCGACAACCCCGACAAGATCGACGCCTTCCGCAAATCCGTGACCGAAGCCGCCGGACGGCCGGTGTTCCTGGTGGACTGGCGGCAGCGCAACGCCACCTTCTTCAATGCGCTGCAGGTCGAACGCAACGTGATGTTCCTGATCCTCACCATGATCGTCCTGGTTGCGGCGCTGAACATCGTGTCGGGGCTGATCATGCTGGTGAAGGACAAGGGCAGCGACATCGCGATCCTGCGCACCATGGGCGCCTCGCAGGGATCGATCATGCGGGTGTTCCTGATCACCGGCGCCTCGATCGGCGTGGTCGGTACGCTGACCGGCTTTCTGGTCGGCATGGTGGTCTGCCTGAACATCGAATCGATCCGGCAATTCCTGTCCTGGCTGACCAACACCGAACTGTTCTCGCCGGAGCTTTATTTCCTCTCCAAGCTGCCGGCCGAGATCGACTTCGGCGAGACCAGCGCGGTTGTGATCATGGCCCTGACGCTGTCCTTCCTCGCGACCCTGTATCCGTCGTGGCGTGCGGCCCGCCTCGATCCCGTCGAAGCGCTTCGGTACGAGTGAGGAACTGATGGCGCAGGGGGCGGAAGATGTACCGGTCGTTTATCTCCACGAGATCAAGCGACAGTACACGCAAGGTGAGAGCACGCTGACGATCCTCGACGGCGCCAAGCTTGCGCTGTGGGCGGGACAATCGGTGGCGCTGGTGGCGCCGTCGGGCGCGGGCAAATCGACGCTGCTGCATATCGCAGGCCTGCTCGAAAGCCCCGACGACGGCGAAGTGTATGTCGGGGGTACCGCGACATCGGGATTATCCGACGTCGAGCGAACCCAGATTCGCCGCACCGATATCGGCTTCGTCTATCAATCGCACCGGCTGCTGCCGGAATTCTCCGCGCTCGAAAACGTCATGCTGCCGCAGATGATCCGTGGCCTCAAGCGCTCCGAGACGATCAAGCGCGCCACGGAAATCCTGGCCTATCTCGGCCTTGGCGATCGCATCAAACACCGGCCGGCGGAACTATCGGGCGGCGAGCAGCAGCGGGTCGCGATCGCGCGCGCCGTCGCCAACGCACCGCGGGTTCTGTTCGCGGACGAGCCGACCGGCAATCTCGACCCGAACACGGCGGACCACGTGTTCCACGCGCTGATGCAGCTCGTCAAAGCGACCCGGGTCGCAATGCTGATCGCGACCCACAACATGGAGCTGGCGGGACGAATGGACCGGCGGGTGTCGCTGGAAAAGGGCCGGGTCATCGAACTGGAATGAACGTCGTAGGCAGACGTCTAGGAGGCGTGGCTCTCGTGCCAATGCCGCCGCCGCACAGATGGCTCATGCTGGGCGTGTGCGACGAATGGATTGAGGACGCATTGCGCCGCGCGACCGGAGGCTGCCGGCGCACACTGCGCCAGCGACGTATAGCGGCATTCATTATAGTTGATTGGGCCGAACACCTGTAAGCAAACCGGATAATTCGGATCCCACGCTTGGGCCCCCGCCGGCGCGGCCGCCGCAATGGTGCCGATCGCCAGGATCGCCAGAGCCAGAACACGCATCAATATATTTCCTTCGCGATAGACGGTTGCGGGTGGGTTGCAGCGCCGCGTTGGCATTGGCGTTGAAATAGGGATTGGCGGCGCAGCTGGCGCTGAGGCCAGACGCCGTTGCCTGGCACTGCGCATAGCTCGAAAAGCTGCAATCGCCCAGCCCGCCGCCGAAGTCGCGTCCCTGAATGCAAAACGGGGAGTTTCCGGCCGCGGCCGATGCTGCGTCAATTGCGGCCACAAGGCCGATTGCGATCAAAGCCGGCGAAGACCACCGCATGTGCGTCCTTCCTCGCGGTTTCGACCGACGCCGCAGGTCGCGCGCCGATCGCCCCCTCAATAATAGGGATAGGGATAGCCGACGGGAACGCGATGCCGACCGCGGTGGCCGCGCGGGTCGCCGCCGGGGATGAAGTAGGGATTTTCCATGCAATAAAGGAAACGCCCGGATGCGGTAGCCTGACACTGCTCATAGCTGGTGTAGGTGCAGTTCGACAGGGCCGGATATTCGTTACCCTGGAGGCAGTAGGGATACCGGGTACCGATCGCCTGGGCCGGCGCTGTGCCGACCATCGCCAGACCGCTCACCGCCAGCAACGCCAGAACTATCTTACGCATGAAACCCTCCCTGCGGACGCAGCCGCCCGTACATCGAATCTGGTTGAGATAACTCAAGTCGCGTCCGCGGGTTCCCGTCAACTCACGTTGACGCATATCGCCAACCGCGGAGGCGGGGTCTTCCCGGCCGGAGTCGGAAAACGGGTTCGAGTTACCATTTCGGACGGCGCTTTAATCGGTCACGGCCCCATCGATCTGTTGATTGTGACAGTGGTCCTGACTGGAAAAGCGGTTGCGCGGGCCCATGTTCGACCGATGAAAAAATCTGATGTCATCTGTCCGAACTGCCATGCCGGCTATCGCCGCCTGGAGCTGAGTACGCCGCAGCGGAATTAAGGGCGAATTCCATTGCGTGCTTTGCGGTCATCTCATTGAGGTTTTCGACGGGTCGGCGGAGGTTGCCATCCGCCTTACGATCCAACCCGAGAAAACTTTCCGATAGCCCGCAAAGGTCCTGTGCACCCCACGCACCCAGGTTCGTTGCAGCACGCCAAATGCACCGGCAACCAAGCCGGTGAACGGCACCTCTGGCCCAACATCCGTTGAGCGCCGCATCTCACCACTGAACCTCGAAGTGCTGGCACGAAAGCCCCCGGCTCAAACCTGCCGGACTTCCCCATTCCCTACATTAACCAAGCGGTATTTTTACGGGGCATTTCTCAAATCCCCAGTTGACTCAAAGAACAAAAAAGGAACAATGTTCTTCATATGTTCCTGTAGCAGGAGGCGGACATGTTGAAGGTTTTCGTGGAAGAGGCTGCAGCGCTGGCGTCGATCACGCTGTTTGTTGGGATGATCGCGGTCTGGGCGCAGCTGATTTCCCAGCTTTGAGCCGCGGGTAGGCGCGGAGACGGGCTGGGCAGGCAGGTGACCAGATCATCACGGTGCCGCATGGGCTGAAGCCGTCGCTGGGGAAAAGCCGGACCGCGGGCTTTAATTACGCCTTCGGCGTGGACAGCTTGAGCCCGGGGCTTCACCATCGGGGCGCGAGTTCGGCCTTTGAGGCGGCTTTCGCCCTCAACCCGACGCCCGCTCAACGCCCCCTGAAGCAGAAGCCGCACGCGACCATGCCCAATGCCGGATTTGTCCATCTCCACGTCCATTCGGCCTATTCGCTGCTGAAGGGGTCGATCAAGATCCAAAAGCTGGCCGAACTGGCGAAGGCCGACCGCCAGCCGGCGCTGGCGCTGACCGACACCGACAACATGTTCGGCGCGCTGGAGTTTTCCGACAAGCTCGCGGGCTACGGCATCCAGCCCATCATCGGTTGTGAGCTGGCGGTCGATTTCGGCGACCAGGACCCGAACGCCCGCAATGCGCTCGCGGCGGGACCGGCGCGGATCGTGCTTCTGGCGGCGCGCGAGCGCGGCTACCGCAGCCTGATGCGGCTGAATTCGCGGGCATTCCTGGAAACGCCGACCCATCAGGCCCCACACATCAAGTTCGACTGGCTGCAAGGCGACGCCGAAGACCTGATCGCCTTGACCGGCGGGCCGGAGGGGCCGATCTCGCTCGCGATATCAGCCGATCAGGCGGCACTGGCGGCAACCCGCTGCGACCGGCTGGCGAGCCTGTTCGGGGACCGGCTCTATGTCGAGTTGCAGCGCCACGGCATCGAGAAGGAGCGCCGCGCCGAAGGCGGCCTGATCGATCTCGCTTATGCCAAGGGGCTCCCGCTGGTCGCGACCAACGAGCCGTATTTTGCCGCCGCCGACGATTACGAAGCCCATGATGCGCTGCTCTGCATCGCCGGCGGACGCCTGATCGCCGAAACCGATCGCGATCAACTCACCCCGGATCACCGCTTCAAGACCCGCGCGGAAATGGCGGTGCTGTTCGCCGACGTGCCGGAGGCGCTGGCCTCGACGGTCGAGATTGCCGAGCGCTGCGCGTTCCGGCCGAAAACCCGCAAACCGATCCTGCCGCGGTTCACGGTCGGCGCCGGTGCGAACGCCGCGGATGCGCAAAGCGACGAAACGGCGGAATTGCGCCGCCAGGCCGAGGAGGGCCTTAGCTACCGGCTCAGAAGTCCATGGCCTCGCGCAGGGCACATCCGAGGAAGACTATCGCGCGCGGCTCGCCTTCGAGATCGACGTCATCACCCGCATGAACTATTCGGGCTACTTCCTGATCGTCGCGGATTTCATCAAATGGGCCAAGGCGCAGGGGATTCCGGTCGGGCCGGGCCGCGGCTCCGGCGCGGGCTCGCTGGTCGCCTATGCGCTGACCATCACCGATCTCGATCCGATCCGCTTTGGTCTTCTGTTCGAGCGCTTCCTCAATCCGGAACGCGTGTCGATGCCCGACTTCGACATCGACTTCTGCCAGGACCGGCGCGGCGAGGTGATCGATTACGTGCAGGAGCGGTACGGCCGCGATCAGGTGGCGCAGATCATCACCTTCGGAACGCTGCAGGCGCGCGGCGTGCTGCGCGACGTCGGGCGCGTGCTGCAGATGCCCTACGGCCAGGTCGACAAACTGACCAAACTGGTGCCGCAAAATCCTGCCGCGCCGGTGACGCTGGCCGCCGCGATTGAGAGCGAGCCGAAACTGCAGGCGTTTCGCGATGAGGATCCGGTGGTGGCGCGCGCTTTCGACGTCGCGCAGCGTCTCGAAGGGCTGACCCGGCACGCGTCCACGCACGCCGCCGGCATCGTCATCGGCGACCGGCCGCTGAGCGAATTGGTGCCGCTCTATCGCGATCCGAAATCGGATATGCCGGTGACCCAGTTCAACATGAAATGGGTCGAACCGGCCGGGCTCGTCAAATTCGACTTTCTCGGCCTGAAGACGCTGACGGTGCTCGATGTCGCCGTGAAGCTGCTCAAGCAACGCAATGTCGATGTCGATCTCGCGACGCTGCCGCTCGACGATGCCAAGAGTTACCAGATGCTGGCCAAGGGCGACGTCGTCGGCGTGTTCCAGGTGGAAAGCCAGGGCATGCGGCGGGCGCTGGTCGACATGCGGCCCGACCGCTTCGAGGACATCATCGCGCTGGTGGCGCTCTATCGTCCCGGTCCGATGGCGAACATTCCGACCTATTGCGCCCGCAAGCATGGCGACGAGGAGCCGGAATATCTTCACCCCATGCTCGAGCCGATCCTGAAGGAAACCTTCGGCGTCATCATCTACCAGGAACAGGTGATGCAGATCGCGCAGGTCATGGCCGGCTATTCGCTCGGCGAAGCCGACCTGCTGCGCCGTGCGATGGGCAAGAAGATCCGCTCGGAAATGGAGAAGCAGCGCGCGGGCTTCGTCGCCGGCTCGGTCAAGAACGGCGTGCCGAAAGGGCAGGCGGAAACGATCTTCGAGTTGCTCGCGAAGTTCGCCGACTACGGCTTCAACAAGAGCCACGCCGCGGCCTATGCCCTGGTGTCGTATCACACCGCCTACATGAAGGCGCATTACCCGGTTGAATTCCTGGCGGCGTCGATGACGCTCGACCTCAGCAACACCGACAAGCTCAGCGAGTTTCGCGCCGAAGCGCAGCGGCTCGAGATCAAGGTCGAGGCGCCCTCGGTCAATCGCTCCGGGCGCCACTTTCGAGGTCAGCGAAAATACCATTTATTACGCGCTGGCCGGCCTGAAGGGCGTCGGCCATCAGGCGGTCGAACTGGTGGTGGAGGCGCGGCGGGAGGGGCTGTTCACGTCGCTGGCCGATTTCGCCGCGCGGGTGAATCCGCGCGCCATCAACAAGCGCGTCATTGAAAGTCTCGCCGCCGCCGGCGCATTCGACGCGCTCGATTCCAACCGCGCGCGGGTGTTTGCCGGCGCGGAGGCGATCCTGGCGGCCTGTCAGCGCAGCCATGAAGCCGCGACCATGGGCCAGAACGACATGTTCGGTGGCGCGGCCGACGCGCCGACCATCATGCTGCCGCAGGTCGAGCCGTGGTTGCCTGCCGAACGGCTGCGGCGCGAATACGACGCCATCGGTTTTTTCCTGTCGGGCCATCCGCTCGACGACTATGCCACCGCGCTGAAACGGCTGCGGGTGCAGTCCTGGGCCGAATTCTCCCGCGCGGTAAAGACCGGCGCGACCGCGGGCAAGGTTGCCGCCACGGTCGTTTCGCGCATGGAGCGGCGGACCAAGACCGGCAACAAGATGGGCATCATGGGGTTGTCCGATCCGACCGGCCATTTCGAGGCCGTGCTGTTTTCCGAGGGGCTTGCCCAATATCGCGATGTGCTGGAACCCGGTGCGGCGGTGTTGCTGCAGCTCGGGGCCGAACTGCAGGGCGAGGATGTCCGCGCGCGGGTGCTGCACGCCGAGCCGCTGGATGCCGCCGCTGCGAAGACCCAGAAGGGGTTGCGGATTTTTGTGCGCGACACCAAGCCGCTGGAATCCATCGCCCGGCGGCTCAACATGCCGGAAGCTGCCCCATCGGGCGGAGCGCCGCGCGCGCCGCAGACCAAACCGCTTCCCCCGGCCGTCGGCGCCGATGGCGACGTATCGCTGGTGATGATGCTCGACCTCGAAACCGAGGTGGAAATGAAGCTTCCCGGTCGCTTCAAGGTCTCCCCGCAGATCGCCGGCGCGATCAAGGCGGTCGCGGGCGTGGTCGACGTGCAGACGCTGTAGGGGTGGTACAGCAATCCCGGGCCGCTTGACCTTTTTCCTTCTGGACGAAACGGCGGCAAGGACAACCGTCTCGGAGCTTCGGCTGGCGGAATAAGCCGACAATCGGAGTAGACAGGTGCCTCACGGGCGCCAAGGGACCAAAAAGGCCGCCAAACCGGCCGTATCTCCTTGCTTCCTGCCGGAATCCGGCTATATACCGCGCCATCTCACACGGAAACATGGCTCAAAAGGCCGTCCGGTGGCAGCCGGGCCGAAAGGCTCGTTTGCTCACACGTTTCCGGAGGAACCAACCGGAGAATTAAACCATGGCGCTACCCGAGTTTTCTATGCGTCAGCTGCTCGAAGCTGGCGTTCACTTTGGCCACCAATCGCACCGCTGGAATCCGAAGATGGCGGATTACATTTTCGGTGCCCGCAACAACATCCACATCATCGATCTCGCGCAGACCGTGCCGCTGCTGCATCGCGCTTTGCAGGCGGTCAGCGATACCGTCGCCAAGGGCGGCCGCATCCTGTTTGTCGGCACCAAGCGGCAGGCGCAGGACGGCGTCGCCGAGGCGGCGAAGCGTTCGGCGCAGTACTACGTCAATTCGCGCTGGCTCGGCGGCACGATGACCAACTGGAAGACGGTGTCCGGCTCGATCAAGCGTCTGCGCCAGCTCGAGGAGATGCTCGGCTCCGGCGAGGGTGCGCAGTACACCAAGAAGGAACGCCTGACGCTGCAGCGCGAGCGCGACAAGCTCGACCGTTCGCTGGGCGGCATCAAGGACATGGGCGGTCTGCCCGACATGATTTTCGTGATCGACACCAACAAGGAAGACATCGCGATCCAGGAAGCGCAGCGGCTCAACATTCCCGTTGCCGCGATCGTCGACACCAATTCCGATCCCAAGGGCATTACCTATGTGGTGCCGGGCAATGACGACGCCGGCCGCGCCATCGCGATGTATTGCGATCTGATCGCGCGTGCGGCCATCGACGGCATTTCGCGGGCGCAGGGCGATTCCGGCATCGATATCGGCGCCTCGGCTCAGCCGGTTCAGGAAGCAATTCCGGCGGCTCCGCAGCCCGCGGGCTTCCAGGGTCTGGCCGGGCCGCGCGGCGCTGCCGACGATCTCAAGAAGCTCACCGGCGTGTCCGGCGCGATCGAGAAGAAGTTCAACGATCTCGGCATCTTCCATTACTGGCAGCTCGCCGAACTCGATCACGACACCGCGCACAAGATTGGCGAAGAGGTCGGGCTTCCGAGCCGGGCTGATGGCTGGGTGGCCCAGGCCAAGGCGATGACCGCCGAAGCCGAATAACGAAAGCGCGTTGGCCGGATCCTTCCGGCCACCAACAATTGACCTAATTCCTGATGGTGGATGGCGGCGGGGCGAAAAGCCGCGCCGTCATCGTCTTGGCAGCCAGGGTCTTGGCAGGCAGAGGATTTGCAACAATGACAACAATCACAGCAGCGATGGTCAAGGACCTTCGCGAGTCGACCGGCGCAGGCATGATGGATTGCAAGGCCGCGCTCACCGAGAGCAGCGGCGACATGCAGGCCGCGCAGGACTGGCTGCGCAAGAAGGGCCTGTCGAAGGCCGCGAAGAAGGCCGGCCGCGTCGCCGCCGAAGGTCTGATCGGCGCGGTGACGTCGGGTAACAAGGGCGTCGTGGTCGAGGTCAATTCCGAGACCGACTTCGTCGCGCGCAACGAACAGTTCCAGGGACTGGTCAAGATGATCGCGCAGATCGCGCTCGAGGTCGGCGCCGACGTCGAGAAGATCAAGGCCGCGAAGGCCGGCAGCGTGACGGTGGAGACCGCGATTTCCGATGCGATTGCGACGATCGGCGAGAACATGACGTTGCGCCGGGCGGCCTCGCTCGAGGTCGGCAAGGGCGTGGTGTCGAGCTATGTGCATAATGCGGTGATCGAAGGTGCGGGCAAGATGGGCGTGCTCGTGGCGCTCGAATCGACCGGGAAGGCCGATGAACTGGCCGCGCTCGGAAGGCAGCTCGCGATGCATGTGGCCGCGGCCAATCCGCAGGCGCTGGACCCGGCTGGCCTCGACCCGGTTGTGGTGCGCCGCGAAAAGGATGTGCTGGCCGACAAATACCGCCAGCAGGGTAAGCCCGAAAATGTGATCGAAAAGATCGTCGAGTCCGGCCTGAAGACTTATTACAAGGAAGTTTGCCTGTTGGAGCAGGCGTTTATCCACGATGAAAAGGGCAAGTCGGTGGCCCAGGCCGTCAAGGAAGCTGAGGGCAAAGTCGGCGCCCCTGTGAAGATCACCGGATTTGTGCGCTATGCTCTCGGTGAGGGAATCGAAAAGCAGGAATCCGATTTCGCAGCCGAGGTCGCGGCGGCCAGCGGCAAGAAGTAACTGCCGATCGGTCATTCCGGCGCCAATCCTCTCGGGGGCCTGGCGTCGGGAGCGGCTCGCGCGGGCTCAAGGAAAGCGATCGCATCATGGCTGAGCCGATCTATCGTCGCGTGGTGATCAAGCTCTCGGGCGAATACCTCGCCGGCGCGCAATCCTTCGGTATCGACCAGCCAACCATCGACCGGATCGCCGGCGATCTGATCGCGGCCCAGCAGCTGGGCGGCGAGATCGCCGTGGTGGTCGGCGGCGGAAACATCGTCCGCGGCGTGGAGGTATCGTCGAAGGGCGTCTCGCGCCCGACCGGCGACACCATGGGCATGCTCGCCACCGTGATGAACTGCCTTTCGCTGGAGGCTGCGATCGAGCGGCGGGGAACGCCGGCCCGGACGCTGTCGGCGTTTGTCATGCCGCAGGTCTGCGAGCTGTTTACCCGCGGGGCAGCGCACAAATATCTCGCCGAGGGGCGGATCGTGCTGCTGGGCGGCGGCACCGGCAATCCGTTTTTTACCACCGACACCACAGCGGTGTTGCGGGCCGCCGAAATCGGCGCCGAGGCCGTGCTGAAAGCCACCAATGTCGATGGCGTCTACAGCGCCGATCCCAAAAAGGATCCGGCCGCAAAGCGATTTGACCGCCTGAGCCATTCGCAGGCGATCGAGGGCGGCTACAAGGTCATGGATGCGACCGCTTTCGCGCTTGCCCGCGAGACGTCGCTGCCTATCATCGTATTCTCGATTGCCGAACCCGGTTCGATTACCGCGATCCTGCGTGGCACGGGTCGCGGTACCATCGTCGCCGGCTGACAGGCTTGTTGACCATCAGACCGCGCAGGCCAAGGCGGCGACGGTTAGTCTTGAAGGACGGGAGAGCGTTATGTCCACACCTGGTTTCGACATCAACGAATTGAAGCGCCGGATGCAGGGCGCCACCCAATCGCTCAAGCATGAGCTGGGCGGGTTGCGAACCGGCCGGGCGGCGGCTTCGATGCTGGAGCCGGTGCAGGTCGAAGCCTATGGCAGCCATATGCCGCTGAACCAGGTCGCGACCATCAGCGTGCCGGAGCCGCGCCTGCTCTCGGTGCAGGTATGGGACAAGTCGATGGTCAAGGCGGTGGAGAAAGCGATCGTCGATTCGAATCTGGGCTTGAGCCCGGCCACCGAGGGTCAGGTGCTTCGGCTTCGAATTCCCGAACTCAATGAAGAGCGCCGCAAGGAACTGGTGAAGGTGGCGCATAAATATGCCGAGGCGGCCAAGGTCGCGGTGCGCCATGTCCGTCGCGATGGTCTCGATACGGTCAAGAAGCTCGAGAAAAATCACGAAATCTCCGAGGACGACCACGAGCGTCTGGCCGCTGATGTGCAGAAGGCGACCGACGGGACCATTTCGGAGATCGATCAGTTGCTTGCGGCGAAGGAAAAGGAAATCCTCACTGTTTAACGCCATCTTTTGTTTTGACGCGTTTTCTAACGCCGATAAGTCCACGCGATCTGCGTTAGCTTGATTGCCATGCGAACCGGTGTCCACTTCGCTCGAAAACGCTCCAGGGATTGAACGATGCCGAACGCCGCCGCCGCCACCGAAGGACCGGATCGACCCGACGGTCCGATGCATGTGGCGATCATCATGGACGGGAACGGTCGCTGGGCCGCGGCCCGCGGCCTGCCTCGTGCGGAGGGCCATCGCCGGGGAGTTGAGGCGCTGCGCCGCGTTGTTCGCGCCGCCAGTGAACTCGGCATTCTCCACCTGACGATTTTCTCCTTCAGCTCGGAAAATTGGTCGCGTCCGGCCACCGAAATAGGCGACCTGTTCGGCCTGCTTCGCCGCTTCATCCGCAACGACCTGGCCACGCTGCATCGCGACGGCGTGCGGGTGCGCGTGATCGGCGAACGCGAGGGGCTGGAGCCCGATATCTGTGCGCTGTTGAGCGAAGCCGAGGAACTGACCAAGGCTAATACCAAGCTCAACCTCGTTGTCGCCTTCAACTACGGCTCGCGTCAGGAAATCGCCAAGGCGGCGCAGCGGCTGGCGCGCGAGGTCGCCGCGGGCACCCGCGAGGCATCGTCGATCGACGCCGACGCGCTCGGTCAATATCTCGACGCGCCGGATATTCCCGACCCCGACCTGATCATCCGCACCAGCGGTGAGCAGCGGCTCTCGAATTTCCTGATGTGGCAGGCAGCCTACAGCGAACTCGTGTTTGTGCCGATGCACTGGCCGGATTTCGACAAGGCCGCGCTCGAAGGGGCAATCGCCGAATACGCCCGGCGGGAGCGCCGTTTCGGCGGGCTGGTCGCGAAAACCGGATCGTGACCGAGGGTGAAGCCGCGCCGGCGGCGGTTGCGGAGCAGGGCGCGCGAAATCTGCTCATGCGCGTTCTCGCCGCCCTGGTGCTCGCGCCCGCCGCGATCGCGATCGCTTATGCCGGCGGCTGGATGTGGGCCGCGCTGGTGACGGTGGCTGCGGCCGGTCTTTACGTGGAATGGCTGACAATCGTGGGCGAGGCGGGCTGGAACCGCGTGGTCGCGTCGGGCGTCATTGCGCTCGGTATTGCCGGCTTGCTTCTCGCGCTCGGGCAGATCGGGGCCGCGCTTGTCGCGCTCATGGTTGGCCTGTTGGCCGTGACGGCGCTGGCGCAGCAGCGGCGCGTCTGGGCCATGGCGGGGTTTGGCTATGCCGCTGCCGCGGAACTCGCGTCGATCCTGGTGCGGCTCGACCCTATCAAGGGGTTCACGGCGCTGATTCTGATCCTGCTGGTGGTATGGGTGACCGACATCGGCGGCTATTTCGCCGGCCGCGGTATCGGCGGCCCGAAACTCTGGCCGCGGGTCAGTCCCAACAAGACCTGGGCCGGCGCTTTCGGCGGCTTTGCGGCGAGCGTCGCGGTCGCCGCCGGGTTTGCCGCATGCGGCCTCGGCAAAACCGGCCCGTTGCTGTTGCTGGGATCGGTACTCTCCATTATCTCCCAATTGGGCGATCTATTCGAATCCGCCGTGAAACGCCGTTTCGGCGTCAAGGACTCCAGTCACATCATTCCCGGCCATGGCGGGTTGCTGGACCGGTTGGACGGTTTCGTTGCCGCGGTGGTCCTGGCCGCGATTTTCGGGCTTTTGCGGGGCGGCGTGGATGGCGTCGGCCGCGGTCTTATGGTTTGGTGAAAAAATGAGCGCAGTACCGTTGCGTAACAGCAAGGCCGTGGCATCCGCCGTACGTGCCGTAACCGTCCTGGGTGCCACCGGTTCGATCGGCGACAGTACGATGGATCTGCTGAGGGCGTCCCCTGGCCGCTATCGAATCGAGGCGCTGACGGCCAACACCAACGTGAAAGCGTTGGCGAAGCTGGCGATCGAATTCGACGCGCGCTTTGTGGCGATCGCCGATCCCAATCTCCTCGAAGACCTGAAGGACGCACTGGCTGGAACGGGAACCGAGTGCGGAGCGGGCGAGAGCGCGATCATCGAGGCCGCGGCGCGGCCGGCGGACTGGGTGATGGCTGCCGTCAGCGGCGCCGCCGGGTTGAAGCCGGCCCTGGCGGCGGTGGATCGGGGCGCCACGGTCGCGCTGGCGAACAAGGAGTGCCTGGTGTGCGCCGGCGACTTCTTCATGCAGCGCGCGGCAAAAGCCGGCGCCTGCATCCTGCCGGCCGATTCCGAGCATAACGCGCTGTTTCAGGCGCTTGGTTCCGGCAATCGGGATGAACTGGTTCGCGTCATCATCACGGCCTCCGGCGGACCGTTCCGGACCTGGGCCAGCGCCGATATCGAGCAGGCGACGCTGGCGCAGGCGCTGAAGCACCCGAACTGGAGCATGGGACAGAAGATTACCATCGATTCGGCGTCGATGATGAACAAGGGGCTCGAGGTCATCGAAGCCTCCTACCTGTTTGCGCTGACGCCCGATGAGATCGACGTGCTGGTGCACCCGCAGTCGATCGTCCACGGCATGGTCGAATTCTCGGACCGCTCGGTTGTCGCGCAGTTGGGGGCGCCGGATATGCGTACGCCGATCGCGCATTGCCTCGGCTGGCCCGACCGCATTGCCGGGCCGGCCGCCAAGCTCGATCTCGCCAAGATCGGACAATTGACCTTCGAGGCGCCGGATTTCGCTCGTTTCCCCGGACTTCGGCTGGCCTACGACGCGCTGCGGACCGGCCATGGCGCGACCACGGTTTACAATGCCGCCAATGAGGTGGCCGTGGCGGCTTTCATCGGCGGCAAGATCCGATTCGGCGCCATCGCGCGGCTTGTCGAAGCGACGCTGGATAGCTGGATCCGCTCCGGCAACCTGGCGCCGTTGACCTCCGCGGACGACGCGATCGCCATTGACCATAACGCGCGAAATAGAGCTGCCACCCTCTTGCCTCAAATTGCCGCAAAGGCATCGTAGAGGGGCGGGGGCAGGGCCGTAGGCTCTGTGTGAGGGAAAGTCGGATGTCAGAGTTTTTTCTGCATAGTTTCAATGTATTGAGCCATGGGCTCGTCGGTTATATCATCCCCTTTCTGTTCGTCCTGACCGTTGTCGTTTTCTTCCATGAGCTCGGCCATTTCCTGATCGCCCGCTGGGCCGGCGTGAAGGTGTTAACGTTCTCGCTCGGCTTCGGTCCGGAACTCGCCGGGTTCAACGACCGTCACGGGACACGGTGGAAGATTTCAGCGGTCCCGCTCGGCGGCTACGTCAAGTTTTTTGGTGACGAGAGCGAGGCCAGCACGCCGTCTTCCGAGGCGCTTGCCAGCATGTCCGAAGAAGAACGCGCGGGCAGTTTCCATCACAAGGGGGTAGGCGCGCGCGCGGCGATCGTCGCCGCCGGTCCGATCGCCAACTTCATTCTGGCGATTGTGATCTTTACCGCCCTGTTCACGTTCTACGGCAAGCCAAGCACATCGGCTCGCGTCGACAAGATCGAAGTGGGCAGCGCCGCGGCCGCCGCGGGCTTTCAGGTTGGCGACGTGGTGACGGCGATCGACAACCAGCCGATCGATAGTTTCTCCGACATGCAGCGGATCGTCGGCGTCGGGGCCGGCGAGCAGCTTTCGTTCACGATCAAGCGTGGCGATTCCGTCGTGCAGCTCAAGGGAACGCCGGAACTCAAGGAAGTGAAGGACCCGTTCGGAAACGCCCATCGGATCGGCGTGCTCGGAATTACCCGCGCGACCTCGCCGGGCGACGTCACGACGGAACGCGTGAACCCGGCCACCGCGCTGTGGCTTGGTGTCAAGGAAACCTGGTTCGTGATCGATCGCACGCTGGCGTATATCGGCGGCGTCTTTACCGGCCGTGAGGCGGCCGATCAGGTCGGCGGCCCGCTGCGAATCGCCCAGATTTCAGGGCAGGTTGCTTCCATCGGCCTTGCGGCACTGATCCATCTTGCCGCCGTGCTCTCGATATCGATCGGGCTGCTCAACCTGTTTCCGGTTCCACTGCTCGACGGTGGCCATCTTTTGTTCTACGCGTTCGAGGCCGTTCGGGGCCGCCCATTGTCCGAAAGGGCGCAGGAGATGGGGTTTCGAATCGGCCTGGGGTTGGTGCTGATGTTGATGGTTTTCGCCACCTACAACGACATCCTGCACCTGGCCGCATCATGATGTTTTATTCGGCTGGCGTGGCCGATAGGCAACGTCTTGGGACGAAATTGAAATTGCGCCGCAATAGGACATTTGCCGTTCTCGCAAAATTGTCTACAAGCGGAACCACAAATGGGATTCTGCCGGATCGTGGAAGTGCGACCCGGCCTTGGAATGACAAGGGCGCGTTGCGCATGAATGTTGGAATGCGAGTGCGGGGGGGCCTGCTGGCCGCCCTGATTATGGTCGCTATGCCGGTCGTCGCCACGCTTGGGGCTGCGCTTGTCTCGTCGTCTGCCGTCGCCCAGACGGTCTCCACGATCCAGGTCGAGGGTAATCGGCGCGTCGAGCTCGAGACCATCCGCTCGTATTTCAAGTCGGGGCCCGGCGGGCGCCTCGATCAGGGAAATATCGACGACGGCCTGAAGGCGTTGATCGAAACCGGCCTGTTCCAGGACGTGAGGATCAGCCAGACCGGCGGTCGTCTGCTGGTGACCGTGGTCGAAAACCCGGTGATCGGGCGCGTCGCCTTCGAGGGCAACAAGAAGGTCAAGGACGAGCAGCTTTCGGGTGAAATACAATCCAAGCCGCGGGGAACGCTGTCGCGGCCGATGGTTCAGTCCGATGCCCAGCGCATTGTCGAAATCTATCGCCACTCCGGCCGCTATGACGTCCGCGTCAATCCCGAGATCATCGAGCAGCCCAACAACCGCGTCGATCTCGTCTTCACGATTACCGAGGGCGAAAAAACCGGCGTCAAGTCGATCGAATTCATCGGCAACAACACTTATTCGTCGTATCGCCTCAAGGATATCATCAAGACGCACGAATTGAATCTGCTGAGCTTCCTCGGCGGTGGTGACACCTACGATCCGGACCGGGTCGAGGCCGACCGCGACCTGATTCGCCGCTATTACCTCAAGCACGGCTTCGCCGACGTGCAGGTGGTGGCTGCGCTGACCGAATACGATCCGGACAAGAAGGGCTTCCTGGTTACCTTCAAGATCGACGAAGGCCAGCAGTACCGGGTTGCATCGGTCAATTTCCAGTCCAGCATCGCCACGCTCGACGGCAACACACTCAGCGGGTTCTCCCGTGTCTCCGTCGGCTCGCTTTACAACGCCGAAGCGCTCGAGAAATCGGTCGAGGAGATGCAGATCGAGGCCTCGCGGCGCGGGTACGCCTTTGCGATCGTGCGCCCGCGCGGCGACCGCAATTTCGAAGCGCATACCGTTACCATCACCTTTGCCATCGACGAAGGCCCGCGGACCTACATCGAGCGCATCAACGTGCGCGGCAATACCCGTACCCGCGACTATGTGATCCGTCGCGAATTCGATATCTCCGAAGGCGATGCGTATAACCGCGCGCTGGTCGATCGCGCCGAGCGCCGGCTGAAGAATCTCGATTTCTTCAAGTCCGTGAAAATCACGACCGAGCCGGGCTCCTCGAGCGACCGCGTGGTTCTCAACGTCGATCTCGAGGAAAAATCCACCGGCGACTTCTCGGTGTCGGGCGGTTACTCGACGACCGATGGTGCGCTGGCCGAGGTCAGCATCTCCGAGCGTAACTTCCTGGGCCGCGGCCTGTTCGCGAAAGCGTCAGTGACGTACGGCCAGTATGCGCGCGGGGTCTCGCTATCCTTCGTCGAACCTTATTTGCTGGATTACCGCGTCGCGCTCGGTCTTGACGTGTTCTACCGCGAGCAGCTCGCCAACAATTACATCTCCTACGGCACCAAGACGGTCGGATTCTCTCCGCGACTGGGATTTAGTCTGCGCGAGGATTTGTCGTTGCAACTCCGGTATTCGCTCTATCAGCAGGAGATCTCGCTGCCGCCGACGCTCAACAATTGTAACAATATTGTTGGACCCGGATTCAACCCGACGCCGGCCTACATCAATCAGGTCTTGGGTGGCGTCGATCCCACCGGCAACGCGCAGGCCGGTCTGCTTCCGGGTTGTTTGGCTGACGGCGAGTTGTCGCTGCCGGTCCGGAAGGAACTGGCCGAAGGCGCGGAGTGGACTTCGTCGGTTGGCTATTCGCTGACCTACAACACCCTCGACAACAACAAGAACCCGACCGACGGTCTGCTCGTCGACTTCAGGCAGGACTTCGCCGGCGTTGGTGGCGACGTCAGCTACCTGAAGTCCGCGATCGACGCGAAGTACTACACGCCGCTGGTGTCGGATATCGTCGGGCTGATCCACCTTCAGGGCGGCATGCTGAACCAAGTGGGTGACAACTCGCTGCGCATGCTCGACCAGTTCCAGATGGGCCCCAATCTGGTTCGCGGCTTTGCGCCGAACGGCATAGGCCCGCGCGACCTCACCTTCTTCCCCTTCACGGGGACGGGCGATGCGCTCGGCGGCACCAAGTACTGGGGTGCGTCGGCCGAATTGCAGATGCCGTTCTGGTTCCTGCCGAAGGAAGTCGGTCTTAAGGGCGCCGTTTATGCCGATGCCGGATCGCTGTGGGACTATAAGGGGCCGACGTCGTGGGCCGCCACCGGCGAAATCAATGGCCTCGTCAATGGCTCTCCCTGTAGATGCGCAATGGTGTTCGATGATACCAATGTCATCCGCACCTCGGTCGGTGTCGGCTTGATCTGGGCGTCGCCGTTCGGTCCGCTGCGCTTCGACTACGCGATCCCGCTTACCAAGGGTAAGTACGACGTCGTGCAGGAGTTCAAGTTCGGCGGCGGGACCTCATTCTGAGCTTGACCTCGGGCCGGACTGCAACGGGTGGAATGGCGTATCCGACATTCTTCAAGCGACCCCCATCGTCGACGCTGGCTGACATTGCCGCGTTGACGAAGGCGCGTCTGGTCGATGCGTCGTGCGCCAACCAACAGGTCATGGGCTTGGCTTCGCTCGACGAAGCCGGCCCGATGCACCTGACCTTTTTCGACAATCTGAAATATGCCGATCAGCTGGCGTCGACGAAGGCGGGCGCGTGCCTGGTCAGCGAGCGGTTCGAGGCGACCGTTCCCGCCCACGTCGCGGTGTTACGGGCGACCCATCCTTTCCGTGAATTTGTGAAGGTCGCCCGCGAGCTTTACACCGAAGCCCTTCGTCCGCAGTCCTGGTTCGGCAATGCGGGCATCGCACCGTCCGCCATCATCGATCCGACCGCGCATCTGGAGGACGGCGTGATCGTCGATCCGCTGGCGGTGATCGGCCCGAACGTCGAGATCGGCGCCGGGACGGTGATAGGCGCTGGCGCCGTGATCGGGGCCGAGGTCAGGATCGGCAGGGATTGCAACGTCGGCGCGAAATGCGCGATTCAATATGCGCTGATCGGCAACAACGTGCTGATCCATCCCGGCTGCAGCATCGGTCAGGACGGATATGGCTTCATCTTTTTCGGACCGGACGGCCATTTGAAGGTCCCCCAGACCGGCCGCGTCCTGATCCAGAACAATGTCGAGATCGGCGCCGCCACCACGATCGATCGGGGCAGCCTGCGGGATACTGTGATCGGCGAAGGCACCAAAATCGACAACCAGGTCCAGATCGGCCACAATGTGACCATCGGGCGGCATTGTCTGCTCGCGGCCCAGATCGGGCTGGCGGGCAGCCTGACGATCGGTGACAACGTCGCGTTGGGCGCCAAGGTCGGCGTCAACAACCATCTGCACATCGGCGACGGCGCCCAGGTCACGGCGATGAGCGCGGTCAAGGACGACATCCCGGCCAATGGGCGCTGGGGTGGTCATTTTGCAAAGCCGACCAAGCAGTGGTTCCGGGAGATCATCGCCGTGGAGCGCCTGGTGCGCGACGGCACGGCCAATCCGAAGGGTGAGGGGCGGGAGTAATGGAGGAGGCACCGATCAGGTTTGGGGTTGTGGATATCAACACCATTCTCAAGACGCTGCCGCATCGCTATCCGATGTTGCTGATCGATCGGGTTATCAACATCCGGAGCGATTACAGCGGCATCGGCGTCAAGAACGTCACCTTCAACGAGCCCGCGTTCCTCGGCCATTTCCCGGAGCGTCCGGTCTATCCGGGAGTGATGATGATCGAGGCCATGGCGCAGACCGCAGGCGTCATCGGCATCCTCTCGGTGGAGGGCACCGAGAAGCCGCGCGCGGTCTATTTTCTTACCATCGACAAATGCAAGTTCCGCAAGCCGGTGATGCCCGGCGACACCGTTGAATACCACATGCGCAGCATTGGCCGGCGCAAGGCCATGTGGTGGTTTCACGGCGACGCCAGGGTGAACGGTGCGACCGTTGCCGAGGCCGACGTCGGTGCGATGCTCACCGACTGATATGGGATCGATGGGCTCGTCGCGAACGACCTGGGAAATCAGCGCGCCACGAGAGGGGCGCGAGAATCGACGGGAGTGCCGAATGCGAAAACTAATTCTTGCAGTAACCATTTTGACGATGGCTGGCATTGCGCCGTGCGTCGCGCACCGCGGACACGGTCATTCCACTCACGCTCGTTCCATGCATGGCCATTCCATGCACGCGCTGTCAGGATCGGCAAATCCAGCCGTCCCACCGTCGCGGACACCGGACGCACGCCTGACCGGCAGCGCGCCATTGCCCACGCAGCACCAAACGACGAATGCCGACGCGCTCTCGCCGATGGAGCGCGATCCGGAAGACGAGAAGCTCGATCAAACGATCAAGAGCATCTGTCGCGGCTGCTAGGCCGAGGCGGCGTCTGCCTGGTGCGATCCGAAGATTCCAGCTCTGGATTTGGAGCCAAGCCATTGAAACACTGGGTAATCAGACGTCACTAGACAGTCTCGCCGGGCCGCGCTAACCAGCCGGGAATCCCGACACATTAACACAAGCAAACTTGGCTGGCCCGGACCATTCGATGAGCATGATCGACCCTACCGCGCGGATCGAGGACGGCGCCGTGATCGGCGAGGGCACCTCGATCGGGCCTTACTGCATCATCGGCCCCAACGTCGTGATCGGCGCAAACTGCAAACTGATCGCGCATGTGAATGTCACCGGGCAGACCACCATCGGGGCCGGCTGCACGATCTATCCATTTGCCTCGCTCGGCGCAGCGCCGCAAATACTCAATCTCAACGACCCCGGCCGGCTTCAGATCGGGGATGGCTGCACCATCCGCGAGTCCGTGAGCATGAACAGCGGCAGCCCAAGGGGCGGCGGGCTCACCCGCGTCGGCGATCGCGGTTACTTCATGAATTGCAGCCATGTCGGTCACGACTGCCAAGTCGGCAACGATGTGATCTTCGCGACGTCGGCCACGCTGGGCGGTCACTGCGAGATCGGCGACTTCGTCTTTATCGGCGGGCTGTCGGCGGTGCATCAGTTCACGCGGATCGGGCCACAGGTGATGGTCGGCGGCGTCTGCGGCGTGCGCGGCGACGTGATTCCGTTCGGGCTCGTGAACGGCCAGTATGCGAGCCTTGAAGGCCTCAACATCATCGGCATGAAGCGGCGCAAATTCACGCGCGAACGGCTCGCCACGCTGCGATCGTTCTATCAAAAGCTGTTCCACGGACCGGGCATCTTTGCCGAACGGCTGAGCGCGGTGCAGCCCTTGGCGGCGGAAGATCCGGCGATCGGCGAAATCCTCGCCTTCATCGGCGACGGCAAGCATCGCGCGCTGTGCCTTCCGGTTGACGACCGCAACCGACCTTGAACATGGGACGACCGGAGCCATGACCGGCAAGGCTTTGGAAATCTCATCGCCGATCGGCGTGGTCGCAGGGGGCGGCGCGTTGCCGTTCGCGGTCGCGGACTCCCTGATCGCACGCGGTATCAATCCCGTTCTGTTCGCGCTTGCGCGGCGCCTGCGATCCCGTGCGGGTGGAACGCTTCCGCCATCACTGGATTTCGGTCGGCCAGTACGGGCGGGCGGTGAGCTTGTTTCGCGCGGAGAACTGCCGCGACCTCCTGTTCATCGGCAGCCTGGTGCGCCCGGGACTATCGGAGATTCGCCTGGACTGGGGGACGCTGCGCATCCTCGGCCGCGTGCTGGCGGCTTTCCGGGGCGGCGACGATCATCTGCTGTCCGGAATCGGCGGCATTCTCGAGCGGGACGGCTTCCGGATGGTGGGAATCCGGGACGTCGCGCCCGATCTCCTGATGCCCGAGGGGTGTCTTACCCGGGCGGCGCCTGACGAAAGCACCACGGCGGATATCGCGAGGGGACGCGAGGTGCTGCGCGCGCTCAGCCCCTACGACATCGGGCAGGCCGCCGTCGTGATCGACGGTCACGTGGTCGGGGTGGAGGACATTGAGGGCACCGACGGGCTGCTGGCGCGCGTGGCGCGGTTGCGCGACGAGGGGCGGATTCGGGCCAAGGCCTCGCGCGGCGTGCTGGTGAAGGCGCCGAAGAGCGGGCAGGATCTGCGGTTCGATTTGCCGACCATGGGGCCGCGAACCGTCGAGGGCGCGGCCGCGGCGAAGCTTGCCGGGATTGCCATCGTCGCCGGCAACACCCTCGTGGTCGGATCCGCAGGTCATGATTGCAGCCGCCGACGCCGCAGGCATCTTTGTGACCGGTCTGCCCGCGTGACGCCGGTGCAGGCAACGGGCGACGTCGCCCGAAAGATATTCCTGATCGCGACCGAGGAGTTGGGCGATCGGCTTGGCGCCAACCTGATGAAGGTGCTTCGGCAACGCCTGGGTGGCGCGGTCCGGTTCGAGGGCGTCGGCGGCCGGATGATGGCGCAGCAGGGGCTGGCGTCGCTGTTTCCGATCGAAGAGCTGTCGATTGTGGGGCTCGCGGCCGTCGTGAAGCAGTTGCCGAAGCTGCTGCGGCTGATCCGCCAAACCGTTGATACGGTGACGCAGGATCCGCCCGATATTCTCGTCATCATCGACAGTCCCGATTTCACCCATCGGGTGGCTAAACGCGTGCGTGCCCGTGACGCCTCCATCCCGATCGTCAACTACGTCTCCCCGTCGGTCTGGGCCTGGCGGTCCGGCCGGGCGCGCGCGATGCGCCGCTATGTCGACCATGTCCTTGCCTTGCTGCCTTTCGAACCGGAGGCCTATCGCGAGCTTCACGGTCCCCCCTGCAGCTATGTCGGTCATTCCCTGATCGAACAGATCGGCGAGTTGCGGCCGGGAGCCGACGAGCAGAGGCGCCGGGACGAAGCCCCGCCGGTGCTGCTGGTGCTGCCGGGAAGCCGCCGCAGCGAGATCCGGCACCACATGGCGGTGTTCGGCGAAACGCTCGCCCGGCTGCGGGGCGACGTGCCGTTCGAATTGATCCTCCCCACCATGCCTCACTTGCAGGAGGCGGTCCGCGAGGGCGTCAAGAATTGGCCGGTTCAGCCGCGCGTCATCGTCGGCGAACAGGAAAAGAAGGCGGCGTTCCGGATCGCGCATGCGGCCTTCGTCAAGTCGGGCACGGTCACGCTCGAGCTGGCGCTGGCCGGCGTACCGATGGTCGCCGCCTACAAGGCAGGCCACGTCGAGGCCTGGATCGTGCTGCGGGCGATCCGCACCAGTTCGGTGATCCTCGCCAACCTTGTGATCGGCGAGAACGTCGTGCCGGAGTTCATCCAGCAGGATTGCACGCCGGAAAAGCTGGTTCCGGCGTTACGCCAGATCCTGTCGGACTCGCCGCTGCGGCGGCGTCAGGTCGAAGCCTTTGCAAGGCTCGACACGATCATGTCGACCGGCGACCAGTCGCCGAGCGAGCGCGCGGCCGAGATCGTGCTGGCGACGCTGCGGGAGTCCAGGCTGGCGGATTAGCAGGCCCAAAAACAGAAAGCCGGACGCGTTGACCGCATCCGGCTTTCCGAGCGTGCGCCTGATTGGCGCGCGTTACTTGCGCTTGGCGATATCGACGTAGTCGCGCCGGGTGACGCCGGTATAGAGCTGGCGCGGGCGGCCGATCTTTTGCTGCGGATCCTCGATCATCTCGCTCCACTGGCTGATCCAGCCGACGGTGCGCGCCACCGCGAACAGCACGGTGAACATCGAGGTGGGGAAGCCCATCGCCTTCAGCGTGATGCCCGAATAGAAGTCGACGTTCGGGTAAAGCTTGCGCTCGATGAAATATTCGTCGCTGAGCGCGATCTTCTCCAGCTCGAGCGCGACCTTCAGCATCTGATCGTCGCCGTGGCCGGTCTCCGCCAGCACCGCGTGGCACATCTTCTGCATGATTTTGGCGCGGGGATCGTAGTTCTTGTAGACCCGATGCCCGAAGCCCATCAGACGGACTTCGCTGTTCTTGTCTTTCACCTTCTTGATGAATTCCGGAATTTTATCGACCGTGCCGATGTCGGCCAGCATCGCCAGCGCGGCCTCGTTGGCGCCGCCATGCGCCGGGCCCCACAGGCAGGCGATGCCGGCAGCGATGCAGGCAAACGGGTTGGCGCCGGAGGAGCCGGCAATACGTACGGTCGAGGTCGACGCGTTCTGCTCATGGTCGGCGTGCAGGATGAAGATCTTGTCGAGCGCGTCGGCCAGCACCGGGTTGATCTTGTAATCCTCGCAGGGCACCGCGAAGCACATATGGAGGAAGTTCTCGGCAAAGCTCAGCGAGTTCTTCGGATAAATGAAGGGCTGCCCAATGGTGTATTTGAACGCCATCGCCGCCAATGTCGGAATCTTCGCGATCATCCGCATCGAAGCGATCATGCGCTGCTGCGGATCGTTGATGTCGGTGGAGTCGTGATAGAACGCGGCCAGCGCGCCCACCGCGGCCACCATGATCGCCATCGGATGAGCGTCGCGGCGGAAGCCCTGGAAGAAGCGGGCCATCTGTTCGTGAACCATGGTGTGATGGATCACGCGCTGGTCGAAGTCTTTCTTCTGGGCCGCGGTCGGAAGCTCGCCGTAAAGCAGCAGGTAGCAGGTCTCGAGGAAGTCGCCGTGTTCGGCCAGCTGCTCGATCGGATAGCCGCGGTATTCCAGGACGCCGGCGTCGCCGTCGATATAGGTGATCTTGGACTGACAGCTGCCGGTGGAGGTAAAACCGGGGTCGTAGGTGAACATCCCGGCCTGGCCATAGAGCTTGGCGATGTCGATTACATCAGGCCCGATGGTGCCGCTCAGAATCGGAAAATCGTAGGTCTTGTTGCCTACCGTCAGCGTTGCAGTTTTGGTGCTGGATTTTGCGTCCATCGTTGAAGTCCCCGATGAGATCGTTGCGAGAAACCGGGCTTGCCTTGGCGCGCACATAGCAAATGGCGAGGCCGGCCCGATTGTCTAGAGGTATTAATCAAATGCGTATCGTATTGCCCTGTGCGCTGCAAGATGGGGGACGGGCAGGGCATGGCAGCCCCTACGCGGTAGCCTGATCCGCCAGTCGGGCAAGGCATTCCTGCCGTCCGAGCACCGCCAGGACGTCGAAAATCCCCGGCGACGTGGTCCGCCCGGTCAGCGCCACGCGAAGCGGCTGCGCGACCGCGCCGAGTTTGAGGTTGTTCGCCTCCGCGAAGCTGCGCATCGCGGCCTCAGTGGTTTCGGAGGTCCAGGCCGTGACGGCCTCGAGCGCGAGGCGAAGCCTGCCGACGAGCGCCCGGTTTTCGGGCGTCAGCAGCGCGGCGGCTTTCGGCTCGAGCTGAAGCGGCCGGTCGGCGAAGATGAAGTAGGCGCTGTCGATCAGTTCGATCAGCGTTTTGGCGCGCTCCTTGAGGCTCGGCATCGCCTGCAGCAATTGCGCGCGTGTGGTGTCGTTGAGTTTCGCCTTGAGGTCGGCGCCGTGCGGGACGTAGTTCAGGACGTCCTCGAACATGGTCACGAGAGCGTGATCGTCGGCGTGACGGATGTAGTGACCGTTGAGGTTCTCGAGCTTGGCGAAATCGAAGCGGGCGGCCGAGCGCCCGATCGCCGGCAGGTCAAAATCCGCGATCATCTCCTCGGTCGAAAATATCTCCTGGTCGCCGTGGCTCCATCCAAGCCGGACCAGATAATTGCGCAACGCCGCCGGCAGGTATCCCATGGCGCGATAGGCATCCACCCCCAGCGCGCCGTGGCGCTTCGAGAGCTTCGAGCCGTCGGGCCCATGGATCAGGGGAATGTGGGACATGCTGGGAACGTCCCAGCCCAGCGCGTCGTAAATCTGTTTCTGGCGCGCGGCGTTGATCAGGTGGTCGTCGCCCCGGATGATGTGGGTGACGCCCATGTCGTGATCGTCGACCACGACGGCGAGCATGTAGGTCGGGTTGCCGTCGCCGCGCAGCAGAACGAGGTCGTCGAGGTTCTCGTTCTGCCAGACCACGCGGCCCTGGACCTGGTCCTCGATCACGGTTTCCCCGGTCTGGGGCGCCTTGAGCCGGATGGTGGGCTTGATGCCATCAGGGGCCTGCGAGGGGTCGCGGTCGCGCCACAGGCCATCGTAGAGCCGGGTGCGGCCCTCGGCGCGCGCCTTTTCGCGCATCGCCGTGAGTTCTTCCGGCGTCGCATAGCAGCGATAGGCCTTGCCGCTCGCCAGCAACTGCTCGGCGGCTTCGCGATGGCGCGCGGCCCGGCTGAACTGGTAGACCACTTCGCCGTCCCAATCGAGCCCGAGCCATTTCAGCCCGTCCAGGATGGCGTCGATCGCCTCGGTGGTCGATCGCTGCCGGTCGGTGTCCTCGATGCGCAACAGCATCTTGCCGCCGCGCCTGCGCGCGTAGAGCCAGTTGAACAGCGCCGTGCGGGCCCCTCCGATGTGGAGGAAGCCGGTCGGCGAGGGGGCAAATCGGGTAACGACGGAATCGGTCATTCGGGGAAGCAGATCTCGGACAAAGGGGACATGTGCGGGGCGCGGTGGTGTATAGCAGGAACGGAACATAACTAAAGCCTTGCTTGATTAAGGCTTCGAGGGCAGAGCGGGCTTGGCTGTATCCGGCGAATTTGGCAGAAGGTCCGCTGATCCCGAACAGGAAACCAGAATGACAGTAGAACCGGTGGCGATGGAGACGGGCCGCGATTTCATTCGCGACATCATCCAGGCCGATCTCGACTCCCGAAAACACAGCCGGATCGTGACGCGGTTTCCGCCCGAGCCGAACGGTTACCTGCATATCGGCCACGCCAAGTCGATCGCGCTCAATTTCGGCATCGCGCAGGAATTTTCCGGACGCTGTCACCTGCGGTTCGACGACACCAATCCGACCCGCGAAGAGCAGGAATATATCGATTCGATTCAGGCCGACGTGCGCTGGCTCGGCTACGACTGGGGATCGGATCTCTTTTACGCGTCGGATTATTTCGATCGCTTGTATGACTGGGCCGAGGGCCTGATCGAGGCGGGCCATGCCTATGTCGACGACCAGTCCCCGACCGAAATCCGCGAGCGCCGCGGCACCCTGACCGAGCCCGGCCAGAACAGTCCGTTCCGCGACCGCTCGGTGGCGGAGAATCTCGATCTGTTTCGGCGCATGAAGGCAGGCGAGTTCCCGAACGGCGCCCGTGTGCTGCGCGCCAAGATCGATATGGCCTCCGGCAACATCAATCTGCGCGACCCCGTGCTCTACCGCATCCTGCACGCGCACCATCCGCGCACCGGAACCAAATGGTCGATCTATCCGAGCTATGACTACGCCCACGGGCAGTCCGACGCGATCGAGGGCATTACCCATTCGATCTGCACGCTGGAATTCGAGGACCATCGGCCGCTCTATGAATGGCTGCTCGACAAACTGCCGGTGCCGTCGAAGCCGCATCAGTATGAATTCGCCCGTCTCAACCTGACCTACACGCTGCTGTCGAAGCGGGTGCTCACCATGCTCGTGCGCGACGGTCACGTCGCCGGCTGGGACGATCCGCGCATGCCGACGATCGCCGGACTGAAGCGGCGCGGGGTGCCGCCGGCGGCGGTCCGCGAGTTCATCAAGCGGATCGGGGTCGCCAAGGCCAACAGCGTGGTCGACGTCGGCATGCTGGAATTCTCGATCCGGGAATCCCTCAACCGGACGGCATTGCGGCGCATGGCGGTGCTGCGGCCGCTCAAGGTGGTGATCGAGAATTATCCGGAAGGCGAGGTCGAGGAAATCGAGGCCATCAACCACCCGGACGATCCCGCGGCGGGCACCCGCCGTGTCGCCTTCGGACGCGAGCTCTACATCGAGCGCGACGACTTCATGGAGAATCCGCCGAAGAAATTCTTCCGGCTCTCGCCGGGCACGGAAGTGCGGCTGCGCTACGCCTATTTCATCAAATGCCGCGACGTCATCAAGAACGCCGCCGGCGAGGTCACCGAACTGCGCTGCACCTATGATCCCGCGACCAGGGGCGGCAATGCGCCCGACGGCCGCAAGGTCAAGGCGACCATGCATTGGCTGCCGGCGGCGCAGTCGATCCCTGCGGAAATCCGCATCTACAATCAGCTCTTCAGCAACCCGACGCCGGATGCCGCCAATTTCGTGGCCGATCTCAACCCGCAATCGCTCGAAATTCTTCCCGACGCGCGGGTTGAGCCGGCGGTGGCGCAAGACACTTCGCCCGA
Organism: uncultured Alphaproteobacteria bacterium; assembly: GCA_963843235.1. Lineage (GTDB taxonomy): Bacteria > Pseudomonadota > Alphaproteobacteria > Rhizobiales > Xanthobacteraceae > Bradyrhizobium. Next base: position 52,030 of record CAWJJV010000030.1, on the reverse strand, counting down.
GCCGGTGCAGTTCGAGCGGCAGGGCTATTTCGTGCGCGACAAGGATTCAACGCCGGATCATCTGGTGTTCAACCGGACCATCGGCTTGCGCGATACCTTTGCAAAGGAAGTCGGCGGCAAGGGCTGAGGCGAGCAACGGCGCCGCTCACCTCACGAACGATAGACCGGAGCCCGTCAGAGGGGCACGCCTCTGCCATCTGCGAGATGGCGAGTCTGGTACGGGCGTTAGCCGTCGGAAGTCATCGATATAGACAGCTTTCCCGAGCTTCATGGTCCTCTGTCTCCCGCTTAAAATGTCGCGATCTAGTTGTTGGTCAGCACCGCGCACGGCGCGTCATCCAGATCGACCTTGAGGGTTTCGAGGAACCGAGCGGTCATCATGTAGTAGCCGACGAGCAGCGTGGTCTCCGCGATCTCTTCTTCCGACAGGAACTGGCGGATTTCGGCGAAGGTCCGGTCCGAGACCCGGACGTCACGCACGCATTCGTCGACGAAGCGCAGCAGGGCGCCGTCGGCCGGGTCCAGGTGACTGGATTGCCCCATTTCGATCGCGGTGATATCCGCATCCGACCAGCCCGCCTTTCGGGCCGGAGGCAGATGTTGCATGCGCTCATAGGCGCTGTCGCTGAGCGCCCCGACGCGCAGGATAACCAACTCGCGCCGCTTCGTGTCGACATTCGCGTCGATGAGCGCGAAGCCCAGATCCAGATAGCCGGCCGTGCAGCCGCGGGTCTTGAGCAAAGCCCGCACGAGGTTGGAGGGAAAGCGGTTGTATTGCCGGCGATCCGGACCGCTCATGCGGTCGGGGCTCGGAAGATCAATCCTGGTCATGGTCAGACATGGACCTCCATCTCGATCGTCGCGGCGACTGTGTCGCCGCGCCGGATTTCCGACGAGAAAACGTAGTGCGACAGCAGCTGGGACGCCGACGCGCAGGTGATGTGGAAAGAGACGTTTTCTGATGCCGAGATCAGCCGCAGCGCGTCGACATCCATCCGGACGACGCTGTAATCGACTTCCCGGTCCAGCATGTGGTGCAGCAGCCGGCCCGCGACGCGCGATACGTTTTCGGCATAGACCGAGGCGGGCCAAGCCGGGTATTCGCTGAAGTGCCCGGCGAACCGGCCGCCCGGCAGCGGCCGGCTGTGCGCCGTCAGCGACAGTTGCTGTGGCTGTTCGAAGTCGAGCTCGATCGGTTCTTTGTAGGGTGAACTGCCCGGATCCTGCACAGGTTCGGTGCGATAGTGTTTGAAGGTACGGGCGAAGACCGGCTCCGGCAGCACCTGGTACTCGCAGTGGAAATGCGCGAGAAAATCCTCGCCCGAGGCGACTGACTGGGCAACCAGCGATTTCCTGTCCTGGCCCAGCACCTCCGAGACGGCGAGGAAGATACCGCCTTGCTCGCGGTCCTGCGGATTGCGCAGCAGCTTGAGACGTCCCTTGGTACCGAGATAGTAGGCAGGCGCCGAAGCCCCGTTGACGACGGCCGCGCACGAACCCAACGTTGCAAGATGGCGCACTAGTTCTGCGGCAGCGACTGGGCCGCGCTCATGGCCTGTGCGGTGCTCTGCGGCGAAGGTGCCGCGCACCCCGACGTCGCTTTGCCGATCGAGGGCCAAAAAAGCGAAATACGGATTCTGCAAAGCAATGCTGCCGCAGACCGCTTTGATGTCAAGCGATTGCACGTAGTTCTCTCGCGAGTTCGTGTTTTGGGATGAAGAGCGTTCAGTCAGAGCAGGTTTCTGACGCCCGGCTTGATGCAAGTTATGCCGTTAGATACGACGCAGTTATGACTTCTAGGAATCTTTTCCACCAATCATTTTTCCTTGATTCCGCTTGTCGCCTTTCTTTCTTAAAAATTTTCTTTCTTAAAGAGTTTTACGATGCCGCACGACTTGCTCAGAAAACAGCAACGCAAAGCGCATGACATCTGCGCGATACTTTTGTGAAGGAGGTAGCGGCCGCGCTTCGCGTCGGACGTGCGTGGTCAGCGACGGCAGCGATTTCAGCGCCGTCGATTCACGGCGCACATTCAGCCTAGTCGGCGTTCGGTTTTGCGCTTAACCCGAGTCCCGCGAGTTGGTCTTGAAGAGCTTGTTCCGACAACCTGTCTTTGGCTCTTTCTTCGATCAACAGATGGATGAGGGCGAGCCGTTTCGACTCGTCGGTCGCTTCGGCCAGCAATTTACGATAGCGGTCGTAGTCGAATTCCGACCCCGGTTTATCCATGTCCTGCGTCCCAGCGCCAACGTCATTTAGCTGTAAGTCTCGTGCAACGTCCGCCGACGTGCAAGCGACATCGCCATCAACTTGCGTTGCGCGGCATGCAATGCGGTGGATAAGAAGGAGGGGGTGGAGGCCGAGAAATTCGTCACTCGAGGCGCTGACGCACTTCGTTGCGCATCTTCTCGCGGAACGCCTCGCGGCGCGCCGGTCGTTCCTCTTCAGCGATATTGAACCGATCGAACACGTTAAAATTTTCCAGGATCGGGTAACGATCGCTGGCCATCGCCAGGATGCGAAACAGTTCGGCCGCTGGCCCGCTCGGACCGGTGATTTCCCATTTGCGGACGGTGTCGCTGCCGACCTTGTCCGGCGCGAGGCCGCAAAGCTTGGCCATGTCGGCAACCGACAGGGGTCTGCCGATCGCGGTGCCGAGATCGTCGCGAAGTTTTCTAAGTTCGGGGCCGGTCACGGAGAAATCCTGGGGCTGGACGAAGCAACAAGTCGATGCGCGATCGTATTCGTGCCACCATTTGCGAAGAACCCTAGCCGTGACAAGGGCTCCCCCACACATCTGCGCGGCCCGCTCATTGCGGGGCTGCCGACTGGCGGTCTTGGGAGTTAACACAGGCTATCGGTGTTTTCGTGGAACTTCCAGACGTGGCTCGTAAGGAGGTTTTCATGCTTAGAAAGATGTTACTGCGCTAGGCGCCGCTGCGATGATCGCGATCGTGCCTGCCGATGCTTCTGCGCGCGCCGGCTTTGGTGGAGGGGGCTTCCACGGTGGTGGCTTTGGCGGTGTTTTTCACGGTACGCGCTTGCGCGGCGTTGCGCTTTGCTGGGATCGAGAGGTCGGAGACCTCGACCGTGGGCATCGCAGCCCTAAATCCCGAGAACCCACACGGCTACGATGGTCCCGATCACGGCTAATCCACTGATCGTCCAGCCGGTCGCGTAGGCTGCGCCGTCAGCTTCCGGTCTATCGATCATCGTGTCGTGCCAGTGGGTCATGACAGTCTCCCGACAGATTATTTATTATAAGTAGGTCGGTGCCAGGCACCCAAAGGTTCACCATCGCTCCAGTGATTTGCTCTGGCCGTGGGGGGCGCGGTTGCGCCGCCGCTAGTCCCCGAGCTACCTGCCTGACTGGCCGATTTGGGAGGTGGGGATCGTCTCGGGCTGGCAGCGACTTTATGCGCGATTCTGCATCCGTTCTGCTATTCGCGCCGTGAAGCCTTGCGATAGCCTTGTGGTCCAAACGGGATCGCTGGGGCGCAAACGCAAATGGCAGAGCGGGGCGGGGCTCGGAGCCGGGCGCAGGGCTACGCCGGGACCTGGCCAGGGCGCGGGGCGACGCAAGCCGGCGGTTTCGTGCCGTCGGGCCTCGGCGCGTGGTCAGCCTTCGCTGCGAAACTGCGCGAATGGGTCGCCGCGGAAGCGGGCGCCGGCCGGCTGCTGCCGTGGGTGCCGGTGGCGTTCGGCGCCGGGATCGCGTTTTATTTCGCGGCCGGTCATGAGCCGGTCCGCTGGGTCGCCGCATTAGCGGCGGCCGGGCTTGCCGCCGCGGCGTTTTTGCTCCGGCGGCAAAAGATATTTCCGGTCGCGGTGCTGATTGCCGCTGTCGCGTCGGGCTTTGCGGTAGCGACGTGGAAGACGGCCCTGATCGCGCACAGCGTGCTCGCGCGGCCGATGTATTCGGTGCAGCTTTCGGGCTTCGTCGAGGCGCGCGACATCCGCGAGCGCACCGACCGCTTCGTGCTGCGGGTCACGCAGATGGACGCGCCGCGCGCCTCCACCAAACTGGAACGCGTTCGTCTTTCGGTGCGAAAGGGCACCGCGCCCGAAGTGGGAAGCTTCGTCGAATTGAAGGCGCGATTGCAGCCGCCGCTCGCACCGCTGCGGCCCGGCAGTTACGATTTCGGCCGCGACATGTATTTCCAGCGCATCGGCGCTTCCGGCTTCGTCACCGGCGCCATCAAGACCGTGGAGCCGCCGGTCCCGGGCGGCCTGTCGTTGCGCTACGCCGCCGTGATGCAGGGATTGCGCGATGCGATCGATGCCCGGATTCGAACCACGCTCGATGGCGACAAGCGTGCCATTGCCACCGCCTTGCTGACCGGCCGTCGCGACGCCATCACCACGCCGGTCAACGACGCGATGTTCATTTCCGGTCTCGGGCACGTGCTCTCGATTTCCGGCTACCACATGGCGGTCGTGGCCGGCGTGGTGTTCTTCGCGATCCGCGCGCTGCTGGCGCTGTTCCCCGCGCTGACCACGGGCTTTCCGATCAAGAAATGGTCGGCCGCCGCAGCACTGGCCGCTGCCGCGTTTTATCTCCTGCTGTCCGGCGCGGAGGTCGCGACCCAGCGCTCATTTTTCATGACGGCGGTGGTGCTGATCGCGGTCATGGTGGATCGCCGCGCCGTGACATTCCGCACGCTGGCGGTCGCCGCCATGATCGTGCTGGTGCTGGCGCCGGAGGCGCTGGTGCATCCGAGCTTCCAGATGTCGTTTGCCGCCACGCTGGGGCTGGTGGCCCTGATCCAGATCGGCATGCCCCGTTTGTTTGCCTCGCCCGACAATTCCGCCACCGCGCGGGTGGCGCTGTGGGGCGGGCGGGAGCTCATGATGCTGACCCTGGCGTCGCTGGTGGCGGGGCTTGCGACCACGCCCTATGCCGCCTTTCATTTTCACCGGGTGACGCCGTACGGCGTGCTGGCCAACCTGGCGGCGATGCCGGTGGTGTCGGCGGTGGTGATGCCGGCGGGCCTGCTTGGGCTGCTGGCGATGCCGTTCGGGCTCGACGGCGTGTTCTGGTGGCTGATGGGGGTGGGCATCGATTGGATGATCGTGGTGACCGAGTGGGTCGCGGCGCTCCCGGGCGCGATCGGCCGCATGGCGGCATTCGGGATTGGCCCGCTGATCGCGGCGAGCGTCGGGATCATTTTGCTGGGGCTGCTGCGGACGCCGCTGCGCTGGTCCGGCGCCATCATGCTGCTGGGGGCGACGGTTTGGGCGCTGTCGGTCCCTCAGCCGGATATCCTGATCGCCGGAGACGGCCACAATGTCGCCGTCCGCAGCAGGGACGGGCAGCTTCATCTGATGCGGACCGCCAAGGATGCGTTCCTGGTCAAGGAGTGGCTGGCCGCCGACGCCGATGCCCGTCTGCCCGCGGATGCGTCGCTGGCGGACGGCATCTCCTGCGACGAGGCGGGGTGCGTGGCGCCGATGGCCGGCGGCGGGCTGGTGACGCTGGCGCTGCGGCCTGACGCGCTGGCCGACGATTGCGCGCGCGCCGCGTTGGTCGTGACGGCGAGGCAGCCGCCGCCGACATGCGCCTCGCCGGTGATTCCGGCGGATCGCTTGCGACGGCAGGGCGCGCTGGCGCTGCGGCGAACGCGCGACGGGTTCGCCATCGACGCCGTCCGGCCGCAAGGCTCCGATCGGCCGTGGTCGCCGGCGGTCGCGGGCGAAGCCGAGGCCGAACCGAACCTCGTTCGTTCGGCCGCTCCGCGCGCCGTGGATGCAACACCCGCGGAAGCCGACCTTCAGGGAGAGGACTGAGGCAAAAACAAAAGCCGTTTCGGCTTTCACTCGATGGCTTTCACTGGACCTGAGATTTTTCCGGCAGTTCGAATACGCCCAGGTGGAATTCATCCTCGGCTTCCGCTGTCGTCGTTCTCACCAGCGTAAACGCGGCATCCGGGAATTGCTCCCAGACCGCGAGATCTTCCGCCACCACCGTGAGCCACCCGAACTTAAACATGTAGCGGCCGGGCTCGGTCACGCGTCCGACTTGTTGCCAGGTGACCTTATGATTCATGGCCCATCATTTCTCGTTCGGGAGTCGGGCGCCGGTATCAGACGATGCGGTGGGGATTGCGGCCTCCGCGCCGCCCTCAAGCTGCCGTTGACGCATACGCATTTCAAACAGCTCGAGTTGCAAAGCAAACGTCGCCAGCGCCAGCCTCAGCTTGTTCAGCTCGTCGGTGCGCGCCTGGTCTCGCTCATCCCGCGGCGTGGCACGCGCTGACGGGCGCTGTGCCGTATCGATTGACGTCGCGCGATAGTCCCCCACCGGTCGAAACCGGCGGGGATATCCATAGGACCATTTCAACCAACGGAGACCGGCGTCGCCGCACTGGGGACGGTGGCAGCAGTTTGCTCGGTCTGTTCGGTGGCCTGATGAACCATCGGCAGTTGCAGCACGGTCACCCGCTGCCCTTCAAACAGCTGCGTCACGAGTACGCTGCTGCCGTCGGGAAATTCGATCGCATCATGGTGACGGTCCGGAATGTCCGGATCCATCACGCCGAATTTTCCGACTCGGAAATTGATCTCTTTCGTCCAAATCCATCGGTTGTCGTATTTGACGGTTTCGGCGAACGCCAGTTCGGTCCCGGGAAGCATGCAAACCGCTACCGCGGGCTCGCGCTCTGATGCAAAGCCGCGGGTCGAAGTCCCGCGGAATGTCGTGGTGATCAGCGTCTCTCCAACTTGGGCGGGGCGCGTTGCTACAGCGTGCAGACTATAGTCACACATCGGGTTGCTCCTCGTTCGAGATAGCCAACCCACGCCCCTCGGAGGCGCAGGCCTCTATCAGAGTGGACAGTAACTTATAATCGTTTGCCTCGTTGTGGGCAATTGTGAGGCCCACGCCATCGGGCCTAATCACAAATACGTTGATGCCGTTCAGTTCCAACCAGGTGCAAAAAAACCGGCTCGGGCTTTTTTCAGCTGTCAGACCCGTCAGCTAGCAGGCGGGGACACCGCCCATGCCCTGCGCGGCGTCCCGGCTAGGTGATGCCGGAAAGCCATCGCCCCGGCTCCGATGGCGGAGCCAAGCGCTCAATTCAAATCCAACGGCCGGTCGTGCCTCTGACCAGCTCGAAAACGTGCTCGCTACCCAAGTCCGATCAATACTTGCGGTAAAGCCCGATCAGCTTGCCCTGAATCTTGACCCGGTTCGGCGGCAGGATCCGGACTTCATAAGAGGTATTGGCGGGTTCCAGCGCGATCGATGCGCCGCGGCGGCGGAATCGCTTCAGCGTGGCTTCCTCTTCGTCGATCAGCGCGACCACGATGTCGCCGGTCTCCGCGGTTTCGTTGCGCTGGATCAGCGCCATGTCGCCGTCGAGGATGCCGGCATCGACCATCGAATTGCCGCGCACTTCAAGCGCATAATGCTCGCCGGAGCCGAGCATGTCCGGCGGCACGCTGATGGTATGGCTGCGGGTCTGCAACGCCTCGATCGGTGTACCAGCCGCGATGCGGCCCATCACCGGCACCGCCACCGGATAGTTGCCGTCATCCTCCGAATTCGGGCTGCTGCTGCGAACCTTGCCGAGCGTGCCTTCGATGACACTCGGGGTGAAGCCGCGGCGGCCATTGCCGTTGCCATTCCCTGAAAGCTCCGGGAGCTTGATGACCTCGATGGCGCGGGCGCGATTGGGCAGGCGGCGGATGAAGCCGCGCTCTTCCAGCGCGGTGATAAGGCGGTGGATGCCGGACTTCGAGCGCAGGTCGAGCGCGTCCTTCATCTCGTCGAAGGAGGGCGGCACGCCAGCCTCTTTCAGCCGCTCATTGATGAAACGCAGAAGTTCGTACTGTTTGCGCGTGAGCATCTCGACCAGTCCCCAGGTTCGTGGTGTCGTTCAATTCCGAGACACCGGAGTCCTCAAAACTTCGAAGAGTTCTGAAAACTCCGGTCTTGCAGATTTCTGCTTTGCGGATCGCTGCTCGCAAATCCTCGGAAGCATCTCACTGCAGGCGTCAATACTCGAAACAAATCATGAACGGACACTATATGTTCCATATGTGTTCTGCAACTACTTAATTTCCCGTCAACAATCCAGGATTTGTTGGGACAGGCCCGCGCGGAAGGATCAGTGCGGGAGTCGCAGGATGTCGCAAGCCGAGCCGTTGGCGGCGGCGGTCGCGAACGGCGGACGGATCACAAGTGCCCGTGCCGCAGCGAGATTTCCTAGGAGCGAGCTGTCTTGATGGTTGACCGGGGTGGCGATCAACGTGCCGTCGGCGCGCTGCTCAAGGCGCGCGCGAAGATAGTCCTCACGCAGGTCGTTGGCGACGACATCGCGTCCAAGCAATGCGGTCTCACGGACGTGATGGACGGTTGCGCGCCCCGACAGGCGGCGAATCAGCGGCACCAGGAACAGGAACGCACAGACATAGGACGACACGGGGTTGCCGGGCAGACCGATCACGCGCATGGCGCCGAGTCGTCCGTGCATCATCGGTTTGCCCGGGCGCATCGCGATCCGCCAGAATGCCATCGCGACGCCTTCGGCCTCCAGCGACTGCTTGACGAGATCGTGGTCGCCGACCGAGGCGCCACCGGAGGTGATGAGAATGTCGGCACCGCTGTCGCGGGCGCGTCGGATACCTTGCGTCGTAGCCTCGACGGTATCGGCGGCGATGCCGAGATCGAACGTCTCGGCGCCTTCGGCACGGGCCAGCGCGCGCAACGCGTAGCCGTTGGAATAGACGATCTGCCCCGGGCCGGGCTGCGATCCCGGCATCACCAGTTCATCGCCGGTCGCGAGCACTGCGACCTTTGGCCGGCGGCGGACGGCAAGGTCGGGGTAGTTCATGCCGGCGGCCAGCGAAAGATCGCGGTCGGTCAGGCGCGATCCCGCGGCCAGCAGGACGTCGCCCTTGTTGAAATCGACCCCGGCGGCGCGGACATGCCGTCCCGGGCTCGTCGCCTCCGTGATGGTGACGTCGGCGCCGTCAGCTTGCGTATCTTCCTGGATGACCACGGCGTCGGCGCCGTCGGGAAGAACGCCGCCGGTAAATATCCTGACCGCCTCGCCGGAAGCCACGGGGCGATCGAACGGCCGTCCCGCCGCGACCTCGCCAATCACACGAAGCCGTGCGCCAACATGCGAGGCGTCGGCCGATCGCACCGCATAGCCGTCCATCGCCGACATCGCCTGCGGCGGCTGGGTGCGCAACGCCGCGAGGTCGCGCGCGAGCACGCGATGGAAGGCCGCATCGAGCGCGACCATTTCCTCCGGCAGCGGCTCGGCGCCGGCGAGGATCGCTGATAACGCGTCGGCAACCGACATCAATGCCACGGCAAGACTCCCAGATTCCAACTCTCAAAGCCCAAGACTTTTTAAAGGCCAGGACTTTTTGAAGGCCAAGACCTTTTTAAAGGCCAAGACGTTTTTAAAGCCGACTTTTCTTAAGGCCCAAGCCAAAGGCTCAAGACTTTTCTTAAAACCTAAGCCTTTTAAAGTCCAAGCGCAGCGAGCGCCTGCGCCACATCATCGGGCGAGGTCACGTGAACGGCGATCAAGCCCCGCATCCGCGCGCCTTCGACGTTCTCGACGAGATCATCGAAGAAAACGATTCGTTCCGCCGGTACGCCGATCGCCTTCACGACATGATCATAGGCGGCCGCGTCCGGTTTCCGAAGCCCGATCGCAGACGACAGGAAGATTTCGCGGAAATGACCGAGCACCTCCGCATAGGCCTTCGAGAAATGTTCGACGTGAGGCCGGTTGGTGTTGGAGAAGGCGTAAAGCGGCATGTGCTTGGCGGCGCGCGCGAGCAGCCGGGCCATGCCGGGCATCTCGCCGGCGAAGATCGCGTTCCAGCCCTCGAGAAACTGCGCGTCCGATAATTGGACACCCAGCGCGCCACGCACCGCGGCAAAGAACCCGGCATCGTCGAGCTCTCCGGTCTCGTGGCGCTTGTAGGCTTCGTCCCGCCCAAATCGTCCCGCCAGGTCGGCAGGTGCGCAGCCGGCGTGACCGGCCCAGCACGCCAGCGTCCGGTTGAAGTCGATGTCGATGACCACGCGGCCGAGGTCGAACAGCAGCGCGTCGGCGGAGCCGGGAGCGAGGGCAGGCATGGTCATCGCTGGAATGGTCGCCGTCAGTAACGATAGGGATCGATCTCCAGCAGCGGGAATGCGCTGAAGACGTGAGGCAGGTTGGTCGGCGTGGCCGGGTGCAGGTAGGATTTGTCGAGCTCGGCGAAATTCTTGACGCCGAGCAGGCCCAGGCACCTGATCACTTCGTCTTCGAGCAGTTCCAGCATGCGCAGCACGCCGGCTTCGCGGCCCGCGGCGAGGGCCCAGCATTGCAGACGGCCGATGCCGACGAGATCGGCACCCATGATGATCGCCTTGACGATATCGGTGCCGCGGCAGAACGAGCCGTCGACCATGATCTTGGCCCGGCCGGCAACGGCGGCGACGATTTCGGGCAGCACCTGCATCGAGCCGCGGCCGTGGTCGAGCTGGCGCCCGCCGTGGTTCGACACGTAGATCCAGTCGACGCCGTGATCGATCGCGATCGTAGCGTCTTCCGCCGTCGCGATGCCCTTGATGACCAGCGGGATTTTGAACTTGTCCTTGATCATTTTAACGGTGCGCCACTCCAGGCCCTTCTGGAAGTCGCCGCCGGTCGCACGCAGCCGGCTTTCGCGCACGTAACGCTTGGCGATATCGCGCTCGCGGCGGCTGTAATGCGCGGTGTCCACGGTGAGGCAGAAGGCGCTATATCCGTGCTTGATCGCGCGGCTGACGCAGTCCTCGACGAAGGCGTCGTCGCCGCGAACGTAGAGCTGATACATGCGCAGGGCATCGGGCGCGCCCTCGGCGACCTTTTCCAGCCCAGGCTCGGAAACCGAGCTTAGCATGTGTGATGCCCCAAAGGCGCCGGCGGCACGCGCAACGCTCGCGGCCGAACCGACGGGATCGAAGATTTCCAGCGCGCCGACCGGGGCCAGCACGACCGGCAAGCGCAATTTGCGTCCGAAAAGCTTAACGCTCGCGTCGACCTTGGCGACGTTGCGCAGCACACGCGGCCGGAACGCGATTTCGTCGAGGGCCATGCGGTTGCGGCGCATGGTGGTTTCGGTCTCCGCGGCGCCGACGATATAGTCCCAAGCGTTCTGGTTGAGGTTGGCCCGGGCCTTCCGGACGAACTCGTGCAGGTTCTGGAATTCCTCGCTGCTGGCGCCCAGCTCGGCGGTCGCCGACGTCCGGATGCGGCTTGCTTCGTTCATGATTTCCTCCCGGGATTGCCTTACGGTTTGGCTTTGCCTTCCGCGTATCGCTTCCGCGGCTTCGGCGCCATCCCAAAATGGCGATGGCTGGTATCAGCGCGGCGTCGCCAAACGCATGGCCTATGGGTGGAAGGCCGGGTCATCACAAATCCGAGGGCGTGATTTTGGCGGCTCGGGGGCTGCCACGGCAGTCGGTTGCCGGAAATCTGTGCAACCGTGCGCCGCTCTTGGCGTGGAACGTAAGCCGGCCAATTACAAATTGGACATAAAGTGAAATCCGGCTTTGCCGCGGCGCGGGAGCGCCTTACCTTGTCACATATTCGTCGAAAGCCGCTGGCGTGCGGCAACGCCGCCTCAATGACACCAGAAAGATATTGTGAGGCTTTCGAGAGATATTGTGAGGCTTGCGGTCGACCTCATTGAAAGACCGAGACGCCGATCTGCCCGAACTGCCGGGCTTCAACTGACAGCGAGAAGGTTCCGCGAACAATGCGCAAAAACTCCCTCTTTTTCCTCGGTGCAGTAACAGGTACGTGCCTAACCCTTCTCGCTACCGGTCCGAGGAGCGAGTTTTGGATCGCGGCGGCCAAGGCTGCCGCCAATGCCGACACCTATTCGCAGCTGAATCTGCTTGGTGACGTGTTCGAGCGGATCAGGACGGACTATGTCGAAACGCCCAGCGACGCCAAGCTCGTGGAGGGCGCGATCAACGGCATGGTCACGTCGCTGGATCCTCATTCGCGGTACATGAATGAGGCGGCCTGGCATGACATGCAGGAGACGACTCACGGCGAGTTCGGCGGCCTCGGCATCGAGGTCACAATGGAGGATGGCCTCGTGAAAGTGGTCTCGCCGATGGATGGCACGCCTGCGGCGAGGGCCGGCATCCTGTCGGGCGACCTGATCACCTATATCGATGGCGATGCGGTTCAGGGGCTTTCGCTCGAGCAGGCCGTGAACAAGATGAAGGGGCCGGTCCATACCAGCACCAAGCTTAAGATCGAGCGCAAGGGCGCGGACAAGCCCATCGACGTCTCGATCGAGCGCGAAATCATCCAGGTGAAGCCGGTCAGCTTCCATACCGATGGCGGCGACATCGGCTATATCCGCATAAGCTCGTTCAGCGAACAGACCGGCGACGGACTGAAAAACGCCATCGCCGACATATCCAAACAGATTCCGTCGGAGAAGCTGGCGGGCTACGTCGTCGACCTGCGCAACAATCCCGGTGGATTGCTCGACCAGGCGGTTTCGGTGGCAGGCACGTTCATGGCGCGCGGGGAGGTGGTTTCGACGCGGGGCCGTACGCCTGAGGAAACCCAGCGCTACACCGCACGAGGCGGGGATATCACCAAGGGCAAGCCGCTGGTCGTGCTGATCAACGGCGGGTCGGCGTCGGCGTCGGAGATCGTGGCGGGCGCCTTGCATGATCACAAGCGCGCGACCCTGATCGGCACCCGCTCGTTCGGCAAGGGGTCGGTGCAGACGATCATCCCGCTTGGTACCGGCAACGGTGCGTTGGCGCTGACCACGGCGCGCTACTTCACGCCGTCCGGCCGGTCGATCCAGGCGCAGGGCGTCTCGCCCGATATCGAGGTCTTGCAGGATGTGCCTGACGATCTGAAAGGTCGTGTCGACACCAAGGGAGAGGCCTCGATGCGCGGCCATCTCGCGGCCGAGGGCGCCGAGCAGACCGGCTCGCAGGCCTACGTTCCGCCGGATGAGAAGAACGACAAGGCGCTCGCCGCGGCGTACGATCTGCTGCGCGGCATCACCATCAAGGCAGACGTCCCGTCCCAGGCCAAGACCTCGGTTCCGAACTAAACCTGGAACATGCGGGGCGGCCAAAGGCCGCCCCGCATCATGCGCGACTTTCGCTTTCGCTACCGCTTGCGTCGATTACCGGTTGAGGCCGGAACCCGGGCCTGTCGGCCCGAGCGTGGATCCGCTCGGCGACGGGCTCGGGGCGAGCGAATTGCCGGAACGGATTCAAGGTGCTGTTGGACGGGTTGTTCACGGAACCGGTACGGCTTCCAGTACCGGCTGTGCTGCCCGTCGTTCCAGTGGACGGCGAAGCGGGTGAAGCGGTGGTCGCGCCGCTTCCCATCCCGCCGCCGGTCGAACCTCCGCCCGCTGCGCCGCCGGTTTGAGCCAGCGCAAACGTACCGGACAGCGCAAAAGCTGCCGTTAAAGCGATTGTTGTGAACTTCATGGTGAGCTTCTCCGCGGTTGGTGACGCGGTTTAACTCAGCACCAATGTCTTATGTTCCGGCTTCTTTGCGATGGAAGTTGCCATCATGCCGTCGCGTCGATCAATCATCGCGAAATGGACCGGGGCGGCCAGACAAAACTCAATCACGGGCGCGATAGTGCCCCGACTTGCCGCCCTTTTTTTCCACCAGATGAATGCCCTCGATCCGGACGCCGCGTTCGACCGCCTTGATCATATCGTAGATTGTCAGGCAGGCGACCGACACCGCCGTCAGCGCTTCCATCTCGACTCCGGTTGGGCCCGTCACCTTGACGGTGGCGCGAACGATGCAGCCGGGAAGTTTCTTGTCGGGCGTGATCTCCAGCGAGACTTTCGACAGCGCCAGCGGATGGCACAGCGGTATCAGATCCGATGTGCGCTTCGCCGCCATGATGCCGGCGATGCGCGCGGCGCCGAGCACGTCGCCCTTTTTGGCGTTGCCGCTGACGATCAGATCGAGCGTCGCCTTGCTCATGACCACGCGGCCTTCCGCCACCGCAGTGCGTTCGGTGGCGGGTTTGGCTGAGACGTCGACCATCCGCGCTTCGCCGCCGGCGTCGATATGGGTAAGGGCGGGTCCGTCGGCGGAAGGTTTGCGCGGCATGATCTAGCGCGTTCCCGTCGCGCCGGCAGTATCGCCGCGCGCCAGCAACGCCCGGGTTGCGGCCGTCACATCGGCCTGCCGCATCAGGCTTTCGCCGACCAGGAATGTCGAGATGCCGACCCGCGCGAGCCGGGCGAGATCGGCAGGCGAAAAGATGCCGCTTTCGCCGACCATCAGCCGATCCTTAGGGATTAGCTTCGCCAGCGCTTCGCTGGTGGCAAGCGTGGTCTCGAAGGTCCTGAGATTGCGGTTGTTGATCCCGATCATCGGCGAACGAAGCTTCAAGGCCCGATCGAGCTCGGCGCGTTCGTGGATTTCGATCAATACGTCCATGCCCTGCGCAAGGGCGGCTTCCTCGATGTCCCTGGCCGCGCCGTCATCGAGCGCCGCCATGATGATCAGGATGCAGTCGGCGCCATGGGCGCGGGCCTCGACCACCTGATAGGTGTCGAACATGAAATCCTTGCGCAGTACCGGCAGGCGGGTTGCCGCGCGCGCCGCCACCATGAAATCGAGATGGCCCTGAAACGACGGCGTATCCGTCAGTACCGAGAGACACGCAGCGCCGCCGGCTTCGTAGGCTTTGGCAAGCGCCGGCGGGTCGAAATCGGCGCGAATGAGCCCTTTGGACGGCGAGGCCTTTTTCACTTCGGCAATCAGCGCGTATTCGCCGTTCGCCAGCTTTTCCCGGATCGCGCGAACGAAGCCGCGGGGCGGCGGCGCCGATTTCGCCAGGGCTTCAAGGCTCGCGAGCGGATGCGCGCGCTTGGCGGCGGCAATTTCCTCGCGCTTGTAAGTTTCGATCTTGGTCAGGATATCAGACATCAAAGCCTTTCGCGTCAGTCGTTGGAGACCGCGATCAGATGCTTCAGCCGCGCCGCCGCGGCACCGCCATCGAGCGACTTTGTTCCCATCGCCACGCCGTCCTTCAGGTTCTTAGCACGGCCGGCCACGATCAGCGCAGCTGCCGCGTTCAACAATGCGACATCGCGAAAAGGGCTGGGCATGCCATCGAGCA
Organism: uncultured Alphaproteobacteria bacterium; assembly: GCA_963843235.1. Classification (GTDB taxonomy): domain Bacteria; phylum Pseudomonadota; class Alphaproteobacteria; order Rhizobiales; family Xanthobacteraceae; genus Bradyrhizobium. The sequence goes on along the minus strand of CAWJJV010000030.1, from coordinate 36,895 downwards.
CGCTTTGAAGGGCGACCGCGTTGGCGGCGGCATCGCCGCCCTTCAACGCGTCGCCGCTGGTCCGAACCAGACCGGCGTCCTCCGGCGTCACCTCGAAGGTGCTGATATCGTCCTTTTCAAGTGCCGCGACGAAGGTCGGACCGGTGAGGGTGATTTCGTCGAGGCCATCAGAGCCGTGCACCACCCAGGCGGATTCAGCGCCGAGATTCCTCAGCACCTGCGCCAGCGGCAACACCCAATGCCGGGAAAATACCCCAACCATCTGCCGTTTCACGCCGGCGGGATTGGACAGCGGACCCAGCAGATTGAAGATGGTGCGGGTTCCAAGCTCGACGCGGGTCGGGTTGACATTCTTCGTGGCGGGATGGTGCGAGGGCGCGAACATGAAGCCGATTCCGGCTTCGGCAATGCAGCGGCCGACATGCTCCGGCGTAATATCGATCTTGACCCCGAGCGACGACAGCACGTCGGCGGCGCCGGAGCGCGACGACAGCGCGCGGTTGCCGTGCTTGGCGACGGGAACGCCCGTGCCCGCGACGATGAAGGAGGCGCAGGTCGACACGTTGACCGAACCGGAGCCATCGCCGCCGGTGCCGACTACATCGACGGCATTGGCGGGCGCGTCGACACGCAGCATCTTGGCGCGCATCGCCGATACCGCGCCGGTGATCTCATCGACGGTTTCGCCGCGCACGCGCAGCGCCATCAGCAGTCCGCCCATCTGGGAAGGCGTGGCCTCGCCGGACATCATGCTGTCGAAGGCGGACGCCGCCTCGTCGCGCGACAACGTCTCGCCGGTGGCCACTTTTCCGATGATTGATTTAAAATCGTCCATCGCATGCTTTCGGAGAAATGCAGAAAAACAAAACTCTCATGGTTGAGAGGGGCATCCGTGCCGCCTCGAAACCATGAGATCACATCGTTCAAGACGCAGCCGGGTGGCCGCTTCTCCCGCGACGACGCTGAAGCCGTTGCACTGGTATGAGGGCAATTCCAGACCGGCAACGGCTTCGCATCATCACGCTCAATTATTACCAGTCGCGCCGGTCGCCTGCGCGAGGGCGGCTTCGTTGATGGTGGTGCCGATGTCGGATTCGAGCTTCGTGACGTATTGTGCGATCAGTTCGTCCTCGAGGCTGCGCTGAAGCGAGTCTTTGAGCTTTTTGATGTCATCCGACGCAAGGTCGACCGGCGGCACGGTGACATCGGTCACGCGAAACACAACCGCCTCGTCGCCACCGGCGCCGGCGGTTTGTCCGGCGCCATCCTTGGCGGTGCGAAACGCCGCCGCGGTCACGCTGGCGGGGACGCCGGGCAGGGAGCCATCGCGCCGAAACCCGGCTGCCGTTTCGACCTTCAATCCGGCGCTTGCCGCCTCATCGGCGAGCTTGCCGCCCTGATCGAGCTTTTGCACCATCTCGGTCGCCTTGGTGCGCAACCGGCTCGCGATCTGGTCTTCGCGCCATTTCGCCTCGACCTGGTCCTTGACCTCGTCAAGACTGCGCTCGCGCGACGGCGTGATGCCGAGCACGTCGTACCAGACATACCCGCCGTTGAACGAGATCGGATCGTTGTCGACGCCGACATCGCTGTTGAAGGCCTGCGTGACGACATCGAGACCGCGGGGAATGTTGGTCGCCAACTGGCCGCCGGGAGCGCGGCCGGAGCGGTCGACGGCGTCGACGGTCACGGCGGTGAGCCCCAATTTCTGGGCGGCTTCGATCACGCTGGCGCCGCCACCGCGCTCGTCCTCCATCTTGTCGCGCAGGTCGGCGACCGATTTGCGCGCGCGCTCGGCCGCAATTTCCTTCTTCAGGTCCGGCGCGACGCTTTCATAGGATACTTCGGTCCCCGGCTCGATCTTGCCGATCTTGACCAGGGCAACGCCGAATTGGCCTTGCACCGGCTGGCTCACCTCGCCGGACGGCAGCGTGAAAGCCGCGTCCGCGATCGCGGGATCGATGATCTCGGATTTCGCGATCAGGCCGAGGTCGACGTCGGATGACTTCAGGTTGCGCTCCTTGGCCAGATCGTCGAACGACAATCCCGATCCGATGCGATTGCGCGCCGCCAGGGCTTCTTCCGCGTTCGGAAACACGATTTGCGACACCTCGCGTTTTTCCGGCGTACCGAGCTTGTCGCGGCGCTGTTCGAACAGCTTCCGGGCATCCTCGTCCGAGACCTCGGACCATTTGCCGATCTCTTCCGGGGTGATCGCGACAAAGGCGATCTTGCGATATTCGGGCGCGCGGAACTGGATCTTGTGATCGTCGAAATAGGCGGCCAGCGTTTCCGGCGACGGCGGATCGATCGTTCCGGCCTGCGCGGCGTCGAGTTTGACGTATTCGATCGAGCGCTGTTCGTTCTGGAAGCGGCTGAGCGCCTCGATCAGCACGTTCGGCGGCGTAAGGCCGGCCGAGATCGAGCCGGCGATCTGACGTCGCAGCGACACCCGGCGCTGGTCGGCGATGTAACGCTGCTTCGCTGTAGCCGAATTGCCGGATCGTGGCCTGGAAGCGCGCCGGGATCGAAGCTGCCGTTGATCGCCTTGAAATTGGGATCGCTGAAGATCATGCGCATGGTTTCTTCGTCGGACTGTCCGAGCCCCAACCGCCGCGCTTCCTCGTCAAGCGCGGCCTCGGCGATGGTCTGCTGCAGCACCTGGCGGTCGAGACCGAAGGCGCGGGCCTGATCCATCGTCAACGGGCGGCCGAACTGGCGGCCGATCTGCTGCAGCCGGTCGGTGTAGAGCTGGCGGAATTGATCGGTCGAAATCTCGGTATGGCCGACCTTGGCCAGCGTCGACTGTCCGAACCCCCTGAAGATGTCGGCGATGCCCCAGATGCCGAAACTGACGATCAACACGCCCATCACGACGGCCATGATGGTCTTGCCGAGCCAGTTTGATGAGGCTTTCCGCATTCCTCGAAGCATGGGTCCGTCTTCTATCTAAAAATTAAGAGGCTGATTTTATTCGCTTTTTCGGTTTCCCGCCCGCACCTCAGCCATAGGTGCGGGAATAGATGTTCTATTTTCGGTCTCGGCACGATCTAACTTGCCGATGGCCCCCGCCGCAAGCCTGCTGCGGTTGGCGCTTTTGGTGTAGAGCGTCGCCATCCGCCCCCCGGACCAGCCGAAGATCGCCTCCAGCTCGCGCTCGGTCGCCCCGTTCTCGGCAGCCCGGGTCGCGGCCGCCTTGCGCATGCCGTGGGCCGATTTCCCGACCACCCCCGCAGCTCTGGCCGCCGCCACGAATTCGGTCCCCAGCGCGCCCTTGTTCCACGGCGTGCCGCGCCGGGTGACGATGAAGGCGAGGTCGCCGGTGGGCCCGGCGTCGAGCGTTGCCTTCAGCTGCGGCAACAGCGGCAGCTCGACCCGCATGCCGGTCTTCTCGCTGTCGATCGAGATCACGGTCCGGCGCACCGGCTGCCCGTCGATCACGATCGTGCGCTGCTTCAAGTGCTGGCGGCCGAGGATCGCGACGTCGCCGATCCGCAATCCCGTGTAGGCGAGGATGTCGAAGATCACCCGTCTCGCGGGTGCCGCGCGGCCAGCGCGCCTCGAATTTTGCCATGTCCTCGTCGGTCCACGGCGGGTAGCCGCCCTTGCGCTTCGACTTGGTCTTGACCTTGACGTTCAGCGTCGGGTCGCTCGCGGCCAGCTTCACGCTGACGGCCCACTTGAACAGCCCGTGCAGCGTGTCGATGAAGGCCTGCGCGGAAGCCGGCGTCGCCGCGCGGCGCTCGCGTCCGGCGATGACATGGGCCTCATTGATCGCCGACACCATCTGGTGTCCGGCGGTCTCCAGCACCCGCATCATGATCTTCTCGCGCTTGTAGCGGGTGGACTGTGCGAGGTCGGTCCAGGCGGTGGTCTGCCGGTAGAGATCGAACAGCCATCCCAGCGTGCCGCGCGTGGCCTTGGCCGGCGCCGCGTGGCCGATCGCCCTGAATGGCGGCCTGATAGGCCTCCTCGAACTCCGGCGTGCCGTATGCGGCCCTGATGCGAATCCGCGGGAGCCCTTGCCGACACGGACATACCAGACCACCGTGCCGTGGCGGTTGGCTTCCCGATGGAGGTGCGGCGGGCGAGGGCGGGGCATGCCGGGAATCAAAGCACAACCTCCCGATCCGGTTCAACCGGCTGCGCGGGCTTTTCCGATCCGTCCAGGCGAATTCTGATCGTCCCGTCCGGCAGCAATTCGACCGCGCCAGCGCCAGCCTGCTTGGCGGCGCGAATTGTCCGCGCAACGTCAGCTTGGGTGAAGCGGGCGGGGGTGCGGCTCATTATTGCTATTTTGCCTCTTCGGCTCGGGTCAAAGCAGAAGAATATTGTGGCACAAGGAAAAGACGCGATCTATCTAAGGTATTGATTTAATTCATGTAATATGAATTTTTTCGAATTTTTCCGCGCTTCGTAATTGTTTTCACTACGGAAAATATTTCATAACCTGAACTTTCCCTCGCTTCATATTGTTTTCACTACTTTAAATCGGTCTGGCGCAATTGCAAATCCCAGTGAGGTGATCATCGTCGGCGATCATTTGTCAGACGGCGAACACGGATGGCGATCAACCGGGCCATCGGCGCTAATTCTCTTTTACCAGGAAGAACCGAGATCGAAGACCGAGCAGCATTCGGCGTACAGGGCGAAGCCTGATAATTCGCGCAGGTCGACAGTGATCACGCCGAGCGTTGCATAGGGCACGTTATCGGCGGCGTTGCGAAACCTATGACCGCTATGAATATCTCGAAGAGAAGCGGGCCGCCTTCGAGAAACTCGCCGCCACAGTTGCGCTCATTGTCGAACCTCCAATTGAGGATGTCTCTCAACTTGCCGCGGCGCAGCTATAACAATCCGCATGATTTCGAATGAGCGGTCGAAGGAACAACGACCTAACGTGCCGCGCCTGCCGATCTATCGAACAGCTGAATGTGGGTACGTCGGAAACGAAGGTCGTGCGTCATCCAGGATAGCACGACGGGAGACGAGGTTCGACAGCGGTCAGTATCGCTCGATCATCGATTAGGTTTCTCGCTGGTGGAGGAGAACGGGTCGTCGATCACCGAATTGTCGATTGGGCCAGTTGCCGCGACCATATGCGCTGACTGAATTGATGGTCGCGATTGTTCTCGGCTCCCGAGGACACGCAGTTACAGCGGAAAAATATTTTCAGTAGCGTAATCAACAATGAAGCGACGAAAATTTCATGTTTCCTGAAATAGATCAATGGCTTAGATGTGTCGTGACATTTTGCGCCTCAATTCGCGGGTGTTTTGACCAGAGCCGAAAGGCTTTGAGCAAGAGTGCCGGAGTGTCCGGAGCATAGCGCCCGTAGAAGGCGCTTCCCATTACGGAACAGGCGAGATGGCAATGCAAACTGTAACTGGTAGCGCGGGCTCGCGGAAGTTGGCCGCGGCGGGGATCATTCTGCTGACACCGGAGGAGGCCGCCCGGCTTCTCAAGGTCAGCATGTCGGTGACGGACCGCCGTTCATCAAGATCGGTCGCTCGATCCGTTACAACGAGACCATGCGGCATTGCTTTGCCTTTAATCGGCTTCGGATCACCGGTGCGGTGACGGCAATGGTCCACGTCTTTCGCTTCATCGAAATCAAACCAGGCGCAGGCGTCGATTGCGGCGAAGAATGACGCCGGGTGTCGCTGGAGGCTCACAAGATGACTTTGTTCAAAAACAATCTCTCGCAATATCTTACGTCGCCAAACCCGCAACAGGATCGCCTGCGTCAACGTCACCGTCAACCCGCGCTCGGACGCGCTGTTCGGCTTCGACGACGAGAGCTTCGCCTACCAGCAGGCGATCGATCATGGCCTGACGCCGGCGCTCGGCGTCGACCTCGACACGGCCTTCGGCAGCGACCTGTTCGGCGGAGATGCACGCCCTGTTCGGGCAGCAGCGCTCGGCGATGCGCTATCGCCGCTTCCGCGGCGAGGAGAAGGTGCCCGCGCCGATCTCGGTCGAAGCGGTGCTCGAGGCCGCAACCGTCAACGGCGCCCGCGCCGCCGGTCTCGAAGGCGAGATCGGCTACGCTGACGCCCGGCAAGCAGGCCGACATCATCATGGTGCGCACCAACGGCGTCGCCGTGTTCCCGGTGACCAACGCCATCGGCACGATCGTGCAGGCGGTCGAACGCTCCGATGTCGACACGGTGATGGTCGCGGGCGAGATCCGCAAGCGCGCCGGCAAGCTGGTCGACGTCGATCTCGCCAAGCTCACGGCCGATGTGACCGCCTCGCGCGACTATCTGCTCGAGGCGAGCGGCTATCGCCCGGACCTGTTCGCAGCGTCCGCTGCCGCGAAGGCCGCGGCCTGACCCGACGTCGCCGCCCGAAGACTGGGCGGCGCCGCCGTTTCCCTCAACCGAACTGCATGGAGGCTGTCATGTCAGCACTTGCTGTAAAGGGTGTCGGTCGGTCGGAGGTCCGCGCCGGTTCACCTCTCCCGTCCCGCGCCCGGGCATCATCGCGGCGCTGTTTTGCGGTTATCTCGCCGTCGGCCTGCCGCTGCCGGTCATACCGCTGTTCGTCCACGACAAGCTGGGCTTCAGCAATCTGATCGTCGGGCTGGTGATCGGCATCCAGTTCCTCGCGACCGTGCTGACGCGCGGCTATGCGGGCCGGCTCACCGATCAGCACGGCGGCAAGCGCTCGGCGCTGCAGGGCGCGGCGGTCTGCGCGCTGGGCGGACTGCTCTATCTCATCGCGGCCATGCCGGGGTTGTCGCCGGCGATCAGCCTCGCCATCATTGTCGTCGGTCGTCTGGCGTCGCCGGCTTCGGCGAGAGCCAGTTCGTCACCGGCTGCGTCTCCTGGTCGATCGCCTCGGTCGGCCCGCAGCGCGCCGGCATGTCGATGTCCTGGACCGGCATCGCCATGTTCGCGGCGCTCGCCATCGGCGCGCCGATCGGCATGGCGCTCTATCAGAGCCTATGGGCTCGAGGCCGGCCATGGTCGCCTGCATCGTCGCGCCGCTGGTAGCCGCGGTCATCGCCTTCCGCGAGCTGTCCTACATCAGCCCGGCCGGTCAGCGTCTGCCGTTCTACGAGTGTGATCGGCCAGATCTGGCGCGAAGGCCTCGGCCTGATGCTGCAGGGCGTCGGCCTCTCGGGCCTGACCGCCTTCGCCTCGCTCTACTTCGCGGCGCGGAACTGGGGCCATGCCGGCCTGGTCATGACCGCCTTCGGCATCGGCTTCATCTTCGTTCGCGTGGTGCTCGGGTCTCTGCCGGACAGGATGAGCGGCTATCGCGTCGCGCTGTGGTCGCTGGTCGTCGAGGCGATCGGCCAGGCGATGCTGTGGGGCGCTCCCCATGAGATCGTCGCGCTTGCCGGTGCGCTGGTCACGGGCCTCGGCTGCGCGCTGATCTTCCCGGCGCTCGGCGTGGAGGCCCTGAAACGGGTGCTGCCGGCCAATCGCGGCAGCGCGATGGGGGCGTTCGTCGCCTTCCTCGACATCGCCTATGGCCTTTCCGGTCCCGCGGCGGGCGTGATCGCCGGACAGTTCGGCTACGCCGCCGTCTATCTGTTCGGCGCCGCTCACGCTGGCCGGCGCCGCTCGGCCGCACTCGTCGCACCGTTGCTCCTCGGTGCCGCGCTTGTAGCCACCGCCCGCGTTCCCGAACCCAAGGATCGCCAGACCCCAAGGAGAACACCATGTCACGCATCTTCATTTCCGGCTCGTCCACCGGCCTCGGCCTGATGGCAGGCGAACTGCTCTCGAGCAAGGCCATCAGGTCGTCCTTCACGCTCGCAACGCTGCCCGGGCCGATGACGCCAGGCGCGCGCTGCCTAAAGCCGAAGCGATCGTGATCGGCGACCTCGAGACCATCGCCGGCGCCAGGGACGTCGCAGCGCAAGTCAACGCGCTCGGCCGCTTCGACGCGGTGATCCACAATGCCGCGGTCGGCTATCGCGAAGGGCACCACATCACCGTCGACGGCTCTGCCGCATGTCTTCGCGATCAACACGCTGTCGGCCTATATTCTGACCGCGCTGATCGAGCGGCCGAAGCGGCTCGTCTATCTGAGTTCGGGCATGCACCATCATGCCGACGCCGATCTCGACGACATCCTCTGGAAGAAGCGCCGCTGGAACGGCTCGACGGCCTATGCCGAGAGCAAGCTGCACGATGCGATGCTGGCCTTCGCCGTGGCCCGGCGCTGGCCGGATGTGTTGTCGAATGCGCTGGAGCCCGGACTGGGTGCCGACCAAGATGGGCGGCCCAGGCGCGCCCGACGATATGGATCAGGCGCATCTCACCCAGGCGTGGCTCGCCGCCAGCGACGATCCGAAGGCCCAGACGACGGCCGGCTATTTCTATCACCTGAAGCCTCGCGGCCGAACCCGCAGAGCCGAGATATCGCTCTCCAGGACAGGTTGTTCGATATCTGCGAGGAGATCTCCGGTGTCGAGATGCCGTATTAGCCGCGCAAGACGACACGCCGCTCCTGCGCGCATCAGTTTAGTGAAAGTTGTCGACCGCGCTTTCCGACAAAAAAGACACGCCACTCTCATGGGTGTACCAAAGTTCGGGCACGAAGCTGTTCCGTTGCGCGTTAAGATTGGAAGTAGCGCATTCCATCGTGCCTCTTACTCGCCGCTGACGATCGACACTCGGTGGGGTCGGAGCAAGCGAGCGACCAAGCTTAGCGCGGTAACCGTTACGGTCACAGCAAGAGTAGACACTGCGGCAGGTAAGCCGACCCAATCTGCACCCACACCCACCGCAAGAACGGGGAGAGCAACGCCAGCGTATGCCACGATATAGAACGCAGACATGACTGAGGCGCGTTGCTCAGGTGGCGCAAGCCGACCGACGCTCTCCGACGAGCCCATCCACCCGAAGCCCTGAGCGCCCCCGGTTATGACGCAACCGAACACGAGACTGGCTCTGGGACTGGAGTAATATGGTCGCAATGATAAGCAGAAGACCTACGGGCAGAAGTAGCAGGCCGATAATCATTGAATTTCGGGCGTCCATCATTCGGCCCAGGATCTGTACGGCTCCGGCCGTTCCGAGCACCGCCACGACCGCGAGGCCACCGACCAAGCGGTCGGAGCTGCCCGCGGCCTTCATGACAAGAGAGGGGCCAAGTGCAAGCCATAGTCCCGCACATGCCCACACCAGGAATGCAACGGCGGCGGCAAGCCAGAATTGATTCCGAATTTCCAACGGCACTGTGATTCCCTGAGGCACTACAGAGACATCTCGCCACGAGCGCAGGTTTGACGGCGGCGCCGTCTCGCGCAGACAGGTTCCGACGAGGAAGAGAGCCATCGCGAGCGCCACCATATGCACGACGAAGGGGAACGAGGATCTCATAGCGGGCACGGGAGGAAATCGTGACGAGGAGAGCCGCCAGCAACGGACCGAATGCGATCGCGGTCACTGTCGTCAAAGCTCCTAGCCAAGCCCCTTTCTTTCGGTCACCCTGTGGGTTGAGCTCCGACAATAGCCGCGACAGCTGGCCCGCTGAGGAGACCGATGGCGCAGCCGTTTATGAGCCGTCCAGCGAAAAGTAGACCGACGCTGCCGGCCCTGATGAAACATGCTTCGGCAAGCGACGCTCGCGAGCGCTGCGAGCGCCACAATCGGCCGGCGCCGACCTGGTCCGCCAACCTTCCGCCAAACAGCAGCCCCAGGACAACACCAGCCGGGTAGACCGCGTAAACGCCGGTGATTGTGCCCGTGCTGAGGCCGAACTGCTGCTGCCACACTGGATAAAGGGGCGTAGGCAGATTGCCGCCAAACAGAACCAAGAACAGCACAAACGCCGCCGCAAGGTACTGTCCCTGTGGCGACAGCCAAGGGCTGCGGTTTCGCGGTCTTAAAATACTAGAGCTCGGCACGTGCATATCTACACTTACTAATCGTAGCCTACTCTGGCGCACGCACTTGCCGGATGCAAGCGAGAAAGCTATCTTTCGTAAGTGTAGTGATAGTCGGGTGATGGATGAGCAGGTCAGGAACAAGCGATCGGGCGAAGCGCGTGAGGCGCGCCCCTGTCGAACAAGCCGCCGGGCAGGGTCGAGAGCATCGTCGCGCCTCGGCCGCCGATTTCGATTTATTGCGAGCACTACCAAGCGGTCATCGAGCTTATCGGTCGGCGCTGGATGGGAGCGATCCTGCGAGTGCTGATGAGCGACGGGCCTCGCCGGTTTAACGAGTTGCTCGCCGCCATTCCGGGCCTATCCGACCGGCTATTGACGGAGCGTCTGCGCGAGTTGACCGAGCATGAGATCGTTGAACGTGTCCCCGCACCGGATATTTCGCCGATCGCGATTCAGTATCGGCTGACGGAATCAGGGCGCGACCTCGAAGTTGTCGTGCGCGCGATATCGGCGTGGGCTCGACGATGGCGGGGCGGACCATGACCCGGAGCACCGCTCCTCAGGATGGCGTTCGCTTGGAAATGTGGTTCGATTTCGCGTGAATCTTGGTGTTTCCATTGCTGAACGCCGCGTCCCACGAGCGCTGGAGCGCGCCTTTAGTCCATGCGGATGCGGTGCGCTGGCGTACCGTACTGTTCATACAGAGGTGGCCTCCCGCGGCGTGACCTTTCTACCATTTATGCATCCGATGACATTGGCCAACCAGTGCCCATCCAATTCAGTAGGTCGCCTACGAATAAGTGCAAAGAACAGAACTACCGGGGACCAATCCGCGGTCGCCTCTCGCCGATCGACGCAGCAGGAAAGCGCGGGAGGTTCGGTTCCACCTCGTGGAAGACGAATAGGATGTCCTGAGGCGCGAGGTGTAGGCGCTCGCCGAACAGTCTGACCGCTTCGTCCGCAATGGCGGCGGCGGTTCCTGTCGGCCTCCCGCTGGAGATGACTACCTCAACGACCATGAACCGATCGGTTCTGTCCGTTGCGTAGTCGGGGAAGCGGGGATCTACCAGAAGGTCATCCTGGTCGACCTCGAGAAAGCGGTGAAAGCGGTCGGCTCGGTGATAGCCGGCGGCCACCTGGGCTTCTAACATTGCCTCCGATAAGCGGGACTTGTCGGCGGCGCTGAGGCCGCGCCGGACGGTGAAGGTTACAAACGGCATCTCCAGTCTCCACGGTTTAGGATGTACCAATTGCGTTGATGCGCTGAGTGCACGCCCGCGATCCAGCGCGGACTCCAGCGCAGAGGAGAGTGGCTCCGAAGCCAATCTCGACCTTCATCAGTTTGGAGACAGGGCAACCGGCCTTTGCTTTTGCGGCGATTGACTGGAACGCGGCCTGGTCGATGCCCGGTATCTTCGCGGTGACGGTGAGATGGACCGAGGTGATGGAAAAGCCATCGCCGTCCTTGTCGATGACGACTTCCGATTTGCTGTCGACCTGCTCCGGCACGAAGTTCGCCATGCCGAGTAGTCTGACGAACGACATCGTGAAGCAGGCGGCGTGAGCTGCCCCAAGCAGCTCCTCCGGATTCGTGCCCGGCTTTTCGCCGTAGCGGCTGAAGAACGTGTAGGGATAGGCTTTCCAGCGCGCGGCTCTCGGTCGAGACCGAGCCCTTGCCTTCACGCAGGCCGCCGTTCCAGGCGGCAGATCCGAAACGTTTCATCGTTCTTTGCTCCTTTCGTGCAGCTCCTGAATTGAACGCGACAGCAGTCAAAATTGCCTCGCCAACGCCGCCGCTTGTCTCTTTCCCGCCTCGATCATGTCGACCGCGCGGCCATCCCAGGTGTGTTCGACGGCAAGCGATACAACGCTGCGGACGCCTATGAACTGCAGCCAAAACTCAACGTAACCGCTGAGATATTTGAAGCCTGGCTGAGAGACAGTTTTGAACCCTGCCTCGTCGCTTTGTCCCCTGACATACGCGACGAAAGCCTTATCAATATTCAGCGACGGTCCATAGAATTCTCCGTCGAACGTAAACAGCATGTTTCTTTGACAAGACAGATCAATCAGCTGCTTGAGTTTGTAAGGGACAGAGAAATTCCACATGGGCACGCCCAGGACGATGCGATCTGCCCGCTGGAAGCGTGAGGCCAACTCTCTGATCTTTTCCCATGTTGCCGTCTCGACCGGCGTCATCAATTCGCCGGAGACACCCTTGTATTTGGCGTCGATTGCTTCCGCGTCGAACTCGGGAAGTTGCTCTTGCCAAATATCCAACCTATCAACGGTGACGTCGCGAACGTGCGCTCGATATTCCGAGAGGAATGCATTGACGATAGCGGTGGACGCAGATTTTTCCTTTCGCGGCGAGGTCACGATGTTCAGGATATGCATTTTCGTTGCCCTTCTCACGTAGGATGCACAGATCTCAAGCTGGTATCCGGCAACATGTCCGATGTGTTTTTCTCTCACCTCATGGGCGCTGGCCGGCAGCCTCCAGGATCAGTTGCGTGATTTCATCAGGTTGAGAGATAAGCGACAGGTGACTCGCCTTCACCTCGATGGTCTTGGCGCCCATCCGCTTGGCCATGAAGCGCTCGAGGTCCGGATTGATCGTGCGGTCCTCCGTCGAAACGGCGTAATAGCTCGGCTTCGATCGCCAGGCCGCGTGCGTGGTCTTGCCGGTGAGCAGAGCCTTGTGGAACGGCTCCTGCACGGCGTAGAGCACCCTCGCCTTCGCTTCCGGCAGGTCGCCCGCGAAATCACGCAGGAAAGCCTCCTCGGAAAGACGTCCTTCATCGCCGTCGAACACGATCCCGGCCGTCGCCGGCGGCGTCGGATATGTCTTCGCCAGGGCCGTGTAGTCCTCGCCCGCATCCGGCGCGCGCGCCGCCACATAGACGAGCGCGGAGACGTTCGGATGCACACCGGCCTCCGTGACGATCATCCCGGAGAAGGAATGACCGACCAGCACCGTCGGGCCATCCTGCCGCGCCAGCACGCGCTCGGCCGAAGCCACCGCCTCAGGCAGCGTCGTCAGCGGATTTTGCACGGCCGTGGCGTTGAGTCCCGCCGCCTGCAATCGCGCGATCACTTCGGACCAGCACGAGCCGTCGGCGAACAGCCCGTGCACAAGCACGACGTTGCGCGCCTTCACCGGAGTTGAATTTGCGGCCATGCCACGTGTGGAGATCAGCGAAGCTGCAGCACCGGTCACGAGGGCGGCGGAAAAAGCGCGTCTGTTCATCATCATGATATCTCTTCCTTCAAGGATGGGTGGGAATGTCTGGTTGCAGTGGCGTGGGCGGCGCAGAGCGGCGCCGGACGCCTGAGATTTCGATGTCGTGTCGCCGTTCACCGCCTTTCTGTCGCCCTGGTGCGAGCGCCCCGCATGGGCTCAAGTTTCGAGCAGTGCGTCGACATCGGGCGAACGCACGATGGTCCCGTCACGCACGAAGGCCTCGTGGTTGTCCTCGATGCTGTCATGGTCGTAGAGATAGTTGACCATGATGCCGAAGGATTCCTGGATGCCGCGTGGCGCGGTGTTGCCGAGCCAATTGATCCGTTCGAGCCGCGCGCCGTTGCCGAGGTGAAAACGCGCTACCGGGTCGATGCGGCTTTCCGGGAGGGCTGCCGCGTCAGATAGCGGCGCAAAGCCGCATCAAGGGCGCGCGCAGCTTCTCGCTCCGCGCCGGGTCATGCCACCAGCCGTCGCGTTCGAGTTCGGGCAACAACGCGGCGTCGGGATCGCTTCCTTCCGCAAGCCGCTGCATCGAGCCAGCGCCGGAAGCCCGGCACCGGCGACAGGGTGGAGAAGCGCTTCAGTTGCGGAAACTCCGCCTGCAGCTCCTCGACCACCTGCTTGATCAGGAAATTGCCGAACGATATGCCGCGCAGGCCGTCCTGGCAGTTGGAGATCGAATAGAAAATCGCGGTGTCAGCGCGCGCAGCTTGCGCCCGTGCGGCCTCTTCATCCGTCTCCCGTGCGAGCAGCGGCGGCATGGCGGTGGCCAGCCCCTGCACCAGCGCGACTTCGACGAAGATCAGCGGCTCGCCGGGAAGCGCGGGATGGAAGAATGCGAAGCAGCGGCGGTCGGGCGCAAGGCGCCGCCGCAGATCGTCCCAGCCCTTGATCTCATGCACCGCCTCATAGGCGATCAGCTTCTCCAGCACCGCCGCCGGCGATCTGCCAGTCGATCCGCCGCAGCTCGAGAAAGCCGCGGTTGAACCACGAGGCGAAGAGATGCCTGAGGTCGGCGTCGAGCAGCTTCAATTCCGGTTCGTCGTGCAGATGCGGCAGTGAGTTCGCTGCGCATCGCGATCAGCGCGCCGGTGCCGCCGGACGCCATGTTCATGCGCCGCAGCAACTCCTGCCGGGGCGGATCGGCGGCCTGCGCGAGCGCGGCCGCGGCTTCCGCCGTGCTGTCGGCGAGATAACGCTCCGCTGCCGTGCGCAGTGCCGCTTTGTCGGGCTGAAACTCCGTCGCAAGATAGCGCTGGAAGCTGTGCCGATCGCTCGCATCGAGGGCACGCAGCACCTGGTGCAGTTCACGCGCGACCTGCGCGCCGGACGCTTCGCCGCGTTCCGACAGCAGTGTCGCCGCGAGCTGCTTCGCGTGGTCGAGCGGCGCCGGCTTCGAGTTGGACAGGCCGCTTGAAGTTTGCGCGTTCGGGGTCATCGTTGCCTCCTGTCTTCAACCGTGGGAGACCGTGGTCGGGCGGAATTTCGCCGGCGGCACGTAAAGTCCGCCTGACGCCGTCACGAGGTCGTCGATGGATTGGGCCGCGAGCCAGTCGCGGGTTGCGGTGTTGACATCGATGCCGAGATCGAGGGGAACATCACGATGCCGCGGCGGCGCAGGCCGTCGCTTGTTTCGGGCGACTGTCGCCTGCCGAACTCGGTGTCGCCGGCGACGGCGCGCAATGCCGCTTCGCGTTCCTGCGGCGACCGGCAACGCAAAAGGTTGGCCACGCCACGTTCGGTGACGACATGGGTGACGTCGTCGCCATAGATCATCACTGGCGGTAGCGCAAAACCGGCCGAGGCTGCGAGGTCGAACGCGTCCAGCCGTTCGACAAAGCTCGGTGCGCCATTCGGCTGATGGGTCTGCACCATCTGCACCACAAGCTTGCGTCCGCGCAGGCTCTCGCCGGCTTCCTGACCGGCGCGCAGCCAGGCCGGCACTGTCGTGGCGGCGGCCACGCGGGTCGGCGCCCATATTCGGCGCGCCGCCGAAGCCCGTGATCCGGCCCTTGGTTGCCGTGGAGCTGTTGCCCTGCGGGTCGATCTGCAACGTAGCGCCGACGAAGAGGTCGCAGGCGTATTGTCCGGCGACCTGCGCGAGCGCGCGGTTGGAGCGCAATTCCCGTCAGCGCCGACCGGGAAGATATTCGGCGCGGTTCGAGACGTAGCGTTCCATCCCCAACTCGGAGCCGAAGCAATAGACGCTGTCGACGAAGCCGGCTTCGATCGCCGGGATCAGGGTCGGGTGCGGGTTCAGCACGAAATGGTTGGCGACCTTGCCCTTCAGTCCGCGCTGGGCGGCGTAGGTCGGCAGGATCAGTTCGATCGCCGCGGTCGCATAGCCGATGCCGTGGTTGAGCCGCTGCACCTGGTAGGGTTCGTAGATCGCCGCGATCGTCATCATCGCCATCAGCACATTCTCGTTCCTGATCTTGGCGGGGTCGCGCGTGAACAGCGGGTCGATCAGATAGGGCTTCGGGCTCGGCACCACGAGATCGACCCAGTCACCGGGGACGTCGACCCGCGGCAGGCGGTCCACGATCTCATTGACCTGCGCGACGACGATTCCGCCGCGGAATGCCGCGGCCTCGGCGATGGTCGGCGTGTCTTCGGTATTGGGGCCGGTGTAGAGGTTGCCGTTGCGATCCGCCTTGTCGGCGACGATAAGCGCTACGCGCGGCGTCAGATCGACCAGCATGCGAGCATAGAGTTCGAGATAGGTATGGATCGCGCCGATCTTCACCGTCCCGTTCGCGACCAGTTCGGCGAGCTTGCGGCTTTGCGGCCCTGCGAAGGCGAAATCCAGCCGGTTGGCGATACCGCGCTCGAACACGGCCAGATGGTCAGGCAGTGCCAGCACCGACTGCACCATGTGCAGATCGTGTACCTGCGTAGGATCCACCTTGGCCAAGGCCGATGCGAGAAAATCTGCCTGCTTCTGATTGTCGCCTTCGATCGTCACGCGGTCGCCCGGCTCGATGATTGCCTCAAGCAGTTGCGTGGCGAGATTGGCTGGGCAGACTTTTCCGCTCGTGCCGCTGAGCGCGGCAGCCCGCGCGAGACGAGAGGCGCGATCTGCTCCGCTTCGTACCGTACCTGACATGATGTCACTCCTTCGCTCAATGTGTCCTTGAAGCGAGAGGTAGGAGGCCATCATTGATTATAGAAACGATATTTCATAATATGATTGATCGCAAAACGGATCAATGCGATGCTGGATTTCGAGCTGTTGCGCGCCTTCGTTGCCGTGGCCGATTGCGGCGGTTTCCACCGCGCCGCCGAGCGGCTCAACCTGACGCAGTCGACCATCAGCCAGCAGATCAAGCGGCTTGAGTTCGAGACCAAACGGCCCTTGTTCCGGCGGACAACGCGCAGTGTCGCACTGACCGACGATGGCGAGATGCTGCTCGGCGACGCGCGTCGCCTGTTGCAACTTGAGGAAGCGGCCCGTCATCGCCTGGCGGCGCCGCGGCTGTCTGGCACGGTGCGTCTCGGCGTGGTTGAGGAGGTCGCCGGCGGCTCGCTGCCTTCGGCGCTCGGCCGCTTCGCCACGCTCAATCCGGGCGTGAAGCTCGAGGTGCAGATCGGCGTCAGCGCGGAATTGATCGAGCAACTCAATGCGGGGCGGCTTGACGTCGTGTTCGCAAAGCGCCCGCTCGGAACCTCGAAAGGGCGTCTGGTGTGGCGTGAGCCGCTGGTCTGGGCCGCGGCCGACACGTTCGATCTTGTTCCGGGTGCGGCGCTGCCGCTGGCCCTGTATCGCGAGCGATCCGTTTCTCGCGAGGCTGCGCTCGTCGCGCTCAATGACAAGGAACTGATCTGGGAGATCGTCTATACCAGCCCCAGTTTGACAGGCGTGCGCGCGGCGGCGCTCGCGGGCCTCGCCATCACGCCGCTTCCTGCCAGCGCGCTGATCGCGGGCTTGCGCATTCTCGGTGTGGAAGAGGGGCTGCCGCGGCTTCCTGACCTTGAGTTCGCGATCTACGAGAAGGCGCGGCCCGACAAGGCCGCCTCGGCATTGGCTGCGGTTCTGCTGACGCTTGCACAGGGACCATCACGCCCGGCGATCGGATGAACGGGAGGGTTACGGCGGTTCAGCGACCTGCGATCCGACGGCTTGCGCCTCCGATCTGCTAATGCAACACCACCGAACTCAGCGCTTTGACAAGAGGGAAGAATGAAGTCGAGAAGGATGTTCGCTAGTTGCTTTGGCCAGCCGATCAAGACAGAAACCAGTTCGCTCGTGCGTGTCGGCGCGGTCGTGATGTTCGCACTCCTGATTGGTGTAGCGCAGACCCGGGCTCAAACTCCGGCTGCTCCGGCTTCAGGCGCCGTCGCCGCCGTCACTGAAGATATTGTGATTGGCAGCCGAATCCTCGCGGAGTTGGGCGTGCTCGACGCTTTCGGCCATGTCACCGCGCGTCATCCCACCAACCCAAACCACTTTTTCATGTCGCGGTCGCTCGCTCCGGCGCTCGTTTCCGCCGACGACATCATGGAGTTCGATCTCGACGGAAATCCGGTGGATGCCCGCGGCCGTCCGGTATTTCTGGAGCGCTTCGACCCCAGAGCGTGTACATTCGCAGCAGCATCTCGGCCCAATCGTTGGCGTCGGTGCCGCCATCGCGGGCGTTGATCGTCATGATCGCGCCGGCCGCGTCGTGCCGGCCATTGAGCAGCGCCTTGAGCTTCAGTGCGTCGACTTGCGTCTCGAGCGCCTGAACCTCGCCCGGCACTTCGGCGGCGAACGACGGATCCTCAGCCGCCATTTCGATCATGGCCGAGAGGTCATCGCTTCGCTTGATGGCTGTATCGAGCGGAGCGATCACCGAGTTGAGCGATTTGCGTTCTTCAACGGTGGCCTGGGCGCGCTCCTGATTGCCCCAGAAGTCGGGCCCCATCATCTCCGTGTCGATGGCCGCGAGACGCGACTTTCTAGTCGCGTAGTCAAAGAGAGTCTCGGAGTTGGAGGATGCCTTCGCGGATCGCTTTGGTGCGGTCGATAAATTCTTTTTCCATGTTCTCTCCGTACGTCGGCCCTTCCTGACCGACTCTCTTCAATCGCGGCCGCGGACCAGAAAGCCCGAGCAGCTTGGGCCCATTATAGGGCTGCGGATGCCCTGCGGCGAGGGCAGACTTGTGGCAGCACTACCGCGGGCATAGACTCGGCTAGTATGACGCGTGTCGTGCTGGCCATGAGTGGCGGAGTCGATTCGAGCGTCGCGGCCCACCTGCTGACGGACGCAGGGCCACGACGTGATCGGCGTCTTCATGCGCCACGGCGAGCAGTCGCCGGTGGCGTGTGAGCAG
Organism: uncultured Alphaproteobacteria bacterium; assembly: GCA_963843235.1. GTDB lineage: Bacteria > Pseudomonadota > Alphaproteobacteria > Rhizobiales > Xanthobacteraceae > Bradyrhizobium. The sequence continues at coordinate 18,488 of CAWJJV010000030.1, read as the reverse complement.
CCCGGAATCGCAAGCGACGAGCGTGCGGTCGCCACGCTTCCAATCGTTTCGCGGCTCGACCACAAGCAAGGCTGCTGCACCGCCGCCGATGCCGAAGACGCCCGCCGCGTGGCCGATAAACTCGACATCCCGTTCTACGCGCTGAATCTCGAGGCCGAGTTCGGCCAGATCATCGATTATTTCGTCGACGAATACACGGCCGGCCGCACGCCGAACCCCTGCGTGCAGTGCAACAACTGGATCAAGTTCGGCAAGCTGTTCGACTATGCCGATAGCGTCGGCGCCGAGTTCGTCGCCACCGGCCACTACGCGCGGCTTGAGCGAACTGGCGAGCCCGAGCGGGCGAGGTTGCGCTCTTGCGCGGCATCGACGCGACCAAGGACCAGTCGTACGTGCTGTTCGGCATTCGGGCGGAGCTGCTGCCGCGGATGATGCTGCCGGTCGGCGGTTTCGAGAAGTCCGCGATTCGACAGATGGCGGCGCAGTTGGGCTTGCGCGTTGCCGACAAGAAAGACAGCCAGGAAATCTGCTTTGTTACGCGCGACCGCTACGACGACTTCATTCGCCGTCGCCGGGCGGATGAGAATATTGACATCGACACGACGGGCGAACTGGTGACGACGGACGGCGAGGTCGTCGGTCGCCACAGGGCATCGAAGGCTTCACGGTCGGCCAGCGGAAGGGCCTGGGCGTGGCGCTCGGTGAGCGGAAGTTTGTCGTGCGGATCGACGCCGAGTCGCGGCGAGTCGTGATCGGCGACCGCAACGAGCTTGACGTGCGCGGAGTTCACGGCCCGTGATACGAATTGGCTGGATGGCCTCGCGAAGACGGAAGTGGCAAAGCTGAGTCGCTGCTTCGCCCAAATTCGCTACAACGCCGCGGCCCAACCCGCGGACCATGACGGTACTCGCCGATCGCCGCCTGCAGATCGTGTTCGACGAGCCGCAATTCGCCGTCACGCCCGGCCAGGCCGTCGTCTGCTACGATGCGGACGATAACCAGCGAGTCCTTGGCGGCGGCTGGATTGAATAGAGTTGAGAGACAAGAGTCTAGAGTCAAGAGCCGGATTCTTATCTTCCGTTTCGGCTCTTGACTCTCGACCCTCAACTCTTGACTGTTCCATGCCCAATCGCCTCGCCCACGAAACGAGTCCCTATCTGCTGCAGCACCGGAACAATCCGGTGGACTGGTATCCGTGGGGCGAGGAAGCGATCGAGCGGGCACGCCGCGAGGAGAAGCCGATCTTTCTTTCGATCGGCTACTCGGCCTGCCACTGGTGCCACGTGATGGAGCACGAGAGTTTCGAGAACGAGGCGATCGCCGCGCTGATTGAACGAGCATTTCGTGTGCATCAAAGTCGATCGCGAAGAGCGGCCCGACCTCGATCAGATTTACATGAACGCGGTGCAGATGCTGACGGGCCGCGGCGGCTGGCCGATGTCGGTGTTTCTGACGCCGGACTTGAAGCCGTTCTATGGCGGCACGTATTGGCCGCCGCACAGCTCGCGCGGGCATGCCGGGCTTCGATCAGGTTCTGGCGGCGGTGGTCGATGCCTGGAAGAATCGCCGCGAGCAAGCGCTGACGGCCGCCGAGCAATTCACGGCCGAGTTGCAAAATGTCGGCTCGCATCGGCGACGCCGGCGACGGCGAACTGTCGCCGCGAGTTGATCGAAGACGCCGCGGCGCAGCTCGAGTCGCGCATTCGATCCGAACACGGCGGCTTCGGCCAGCGCCGAAGTTTCCGCATCCGATGGATTTGCGGCTGCTGCTGCGCGTCTGGCAGCGGATCGGCGCAGACAGCGGCCGACTCGACATGGTCACGACTCACGCTCGACCAGATGGCGGCCGGCGGCATCTACGATCATCTCGGCGGCGGCTTTCATCGCTACTCGGTCGACGAGCGCTGGCTGGTGCCGCACTTCGAAAAAATGCTCTACGACAATGCGCTGCTTGGCCGCGCGCGTATCTCGATGCCTATCTGGTCACCGGCGAGGCAAACTACGCTCGCGTCGTGCGCGAGACGCTCGACTACGTGCTGCGCGATATGACCGATCCGGCCGGCGGTTTCTACAGCACCGAAGACGCCGACAGCGAAGGCGAAGAAGGGCTCTTCTACGTTGGACGCCGGACGAAATCGAAGCGGTGCTCGGCGAGGAGCGCGGCGCGACGTTTGGCCGCGTCTACGACGTGAGCGACGCCGGCAACTTCGAAGGCCACAACATTCTTAATCTGCCGAAGACGCTCGAGCAATGCGCGTCGCTTCTTGAAGCGCGACGCCGGCAGGATCTCGCCGCGGAACTGGCGACAGTCCAAAGCGGAGCTACTCGCCGTCCGCGACAAGCGCGTCCGGCCGGCCGAGACGACAAAGTGATCGTCGCCTGGAACGGCGCTGATGATCGACGCGATGGCCCGAGCGGGGGCGGCGCTCGATGAACGCGAATTACATCATCGCCGCAGACGTTGCCGGTGATTCATTCTCGCAGAATTTGCGTCGCGAGGATGGTCGCTTGTTTCACACGTGGCGAAATGGACAGGCGAAGCTCGACGCCTATTTGGACGACTACGCGTCGCTCGCGAATGCGCTGGTCACGCTCTACGAAGCGACCTGCAACGAACGATGGATCGACGAGGCAGTGCGCCTGATGGACATCGTGCTCGACAAATTCTCCGATCCGGCCGGCGGCGGCTTCTTCTACACAGCGACCGACCACGAGCAACTGCTCACTCGCACCAAGGAACTCACCGACAGCAGCACCCCGAGCGGCAACGCGCTGGCCGCGACGCGCTGTTGCGCCTCGGCAAGCTGCTGGGCCGCACCGACTATCTTGATGCGGCCGAAGCAACGCTCGAGGCTGCCGCGTCATTTTGGAGCGCGCCCCGATGGCCGCCGGGCAGATGCTGCTTGCTCTCGATCTGCACTTAGGCCCAGCCTACGAACTGGTGCTCGTTGGCGACGCCGCAAACTGCAGAAGTGCAAGCCGCTCTCTCCGCGATTCGGCGTCGCTACTTACCGCGCGCAGTTTTCGCTGCTCGCTATCGAAACAGGCAACAAGCCCACTCGCTCATCGCATCTCGACGAACTCTTCGCCGGCAAGTCATCTCCCGACGGCCAGTCCCGTGCTGTATGTCTGCCAGAACTTCGCCTGCCAAGAGCCCGCAGTCGGGTTGGCGGCGATCGCTAAGAAGCTCGATGTGCTCTCGTAAGGGTATCGATCAAACTCCGCCCGGGTGCGCATGATTCTGCTGCCGACGGCTCACGACCAGCACCAAGAAGATCGCGAGCACCTGTACCGGCGGCGGCACATCGTCTGCAAATTCGGCAAAGCGTCGGCGAGTGAACCATCCGGCCGGCACGATCTCGCCAATCGGTCGCTCGCCGGCGCAGAGCTGGTAGCCGCGGCTGAAGAAGCCGGTCCGCTGGAGAATCCAAATTTGATCGACGGCCGCCAGCTCAAATCGCTGCGACCAGAAGCCGCGCTTCACGTCGCAAACCGATTTGTCGCCAATCATCAGCTGAAATGTGTCCTTCCAAACCGACGTGTGTCGAATGGCAAAGCTATGGCCGGCGATCGTGAATTCGCACGACTCGCGAAACATGGCCATTCGCAAAGTAACGACCACTTCGCCATCGCGCATGAGATCGTAGTCTGCGCGAAGAATATTCCGCGCGGCACAATCTCCCATCGATTCGCAATGACCGAGCCCGGCATGACGGCGGCCGCGACGCTGCTCATGGCTTTTGCTCCGAGCGAAAGGCCTCGATCGCGCCGTGCATCACTTCCATCAAGCCGACGCCACGATCGACCGCAATCTGCCGACAAGCCTCGTATTCGGGCGTGAATCGCGGAGTGCCGTCGGGGAGATAGGCAATCTTTCCGTCGACGCGACCCCACGTCGTTTCGACGTCATGCCGCTCCCTCGCGAGCACGGTCCGCATGACGGGCATACGCCGCACGCCAAGTGTCGGCGTCTCTCGGAACAGGATCGACTCCAGTTTGTCCGCGTCGGCCGGCATCGCCTGGACGCTGATCGATACGCCCGGCCGTCCCTTCTTCATCTGGATCGGCAGGAGCGTGACATCGAGCGCACCGGCCGCCCACAGCCGTTCAGCGCAATGGCCGATCAGCGTCGCCGGTGGCATCGTCGAGATTCGTCTCCAGAACGACGATCGACTCGACGTGCGGCCTCCGATCCTTCGCAAGCGGTTCACTCGACGTCGGCGCGGCCGCTTCGCCGATCAAAACTCGCAGCAAATTTGGATGATCGAAATCCTTCTGGCCTGCGCCGTAGCCGATCTCGATCGACGGTCATTGCCGGCAATGGCCCGAACTGATCGACGAGCGCCGCCAAGATTGCCGCGCCGGTGGGTGTCGTCAGCTCGCCCTCGACGTCGCATCGCCGCCAGCGGCACACCGCGCAGCAACTCGCCGGTCGCCGGCGCGGGAATCGAACAGCGGCCGTGCGCAATTTCGACGAATCCGTGACCGGTCGGCACCGGCGAGCAAACGATTCGCTCGACGCCGAGCAGTCGAAGCCGATTGCGGTGCCGACGATATCGGCGATCGAGTCGACGGCCCCGACTTCGTGAAAATGCACCTTTTCGATCGTCGAGCCGTGCACCTTGGCCTCGGCCTCGGCCAGTCTGCTGAAAGATTCGCGTGGCCAGTTCCTTCTGCCGCGGCGTGAGCGTGCTGCCGTCGATCATCGCCGTGATGTGGTGCAAGTGGCGATGTTTGTGCTCCGGCTCGTGCTCGACCGTGATTTGCGTGGCGCGAAAGCCCTTCTTTTTGACTTCCGTGCCGAACGAGCCGGCAACTGGGCAGCCCGAGCGAATCGATGCCGGCCTGGATCGCGGCCAGATCGGCGCCGGCGTCGACGAGCGCGCCGAGCGTCATATCGCCGCTGATTCCGCTCGCACAATCGAGGTAGGCAATTCGCATGGGGTTGTTGCTAGCGTTGACGTCAATTCGTCGGCGTCAGGACTAGAACTGATTGTAGGGCCGACTCGATCCGCTCGCTATGCGTCGCGACGTTGACCGTCCGGGAGCCTTTCGCTACAGTCTCGCCGCGATACTCCGTACGCACGGAACCCTCATGACCAAGCTCGCCCCGCCACCGCTGCCGAATCGCTACTACGCCACAGATCTGGGGCCAGATGCCGCTCCGGATCAAGGTGCTCTACGTGACGACGCTGCATCGCACGGGCGGCTGGCTGGCCGAGGCGTTTCGCTGCCGATAGCGCGACCGAAGTCTTGCTCGAGGAGACGATCGGCGTAACGGCGGGGCTGGCGCAACTCCGCGACGAAGTTTTCGACGCCGTGCTCATCAGCCACGAGCCGGACGTGCTCGATGGACTGGAGTTTGTCGAAGGCCTGCGCGCCGGCGGCCACGAAGAACCGATGATCGTGCTCGGGACCGAGCCTTCGTCCGACCTCGCGGCCATCGCGTACGAAGTTGGCGCCGATGCCTACTGCTGCGTTGCCGAAACGACGACTCGCTCGCTCCTGTGGACGTTTGCCCGTGCGATCGAGCGATTCCAGTTGGTGCGCGAGCATCGTCGACTCGTGCAGATCGAGCAGCAGCGGCTCGCGCAGGAACATCAAGAGGCGGAGCGGCTACTTACGGAGCAACGAGCGCTGATCGCTGAACTCGAAAGAATTCGCGACAATCGCCAGCCGCCGCCGGAGATTGACACCGGCAATCGGCGAGTACGATGATCAGGATGGCGACATTGAAAACTCATCCGAGCTGAACCTGATTCGCCCCCGAACAAATGCCGAACCCACCAAGTGCGATCTTCCCGAGCGACTCGTCACCCACTATCGCGAAATGTTGCGGGCGTATGTCGTCATGGGCGTCGGCAACCTGGTCGACGAAATGGCCGGCCTGGCGAGCCTGCTGGCCGATGCCGACATCTCGGCCCAGCGGACGATGCAGCTGCACGTGCACGTGCTCGAAGAATTGATCGGTTCGCTCGGCAATCGCAGCGCGCGGCACGTGATGAATCGGGCCGATCTTTTGGTCCTGGAAGTCATGGCCCATCTGGCCGACGGCTACCGTCGGCGATACCATGAGCGCGAGCACCCGGCCGAGCAGCTGGGGCTGCCGGGATTCTGATGCCGAGGTGCCAGTCGCCCATGCCGATATCTCCGAGCCGCCTGATGTCGTCCGCCACTGACTCTTCTCAAAGCAATTCAGACGCCACGACCACCGTTGCCGAACTGCGCAAGCTCGTCGCCGATTTCGTCGCCGAGCGCGATTGGTCGCAGTTTCATTCGCCGAAGAACGTTTCGATGGCCCTGGCGATCGAGGCGGCCGAGTTGATGGAGCATTTTCAGTGGCTCACGACCGAAGCGTCTCGGCGGGTCAGCTGACGATCCGGAGAAGCTGGCCGAGGTGGGCGAAGAAATCGCCGACGTGATCGGCTACTCGATGGCGCTGGCCAACGAGTTGGGCATCGATCTGTCGAGCACGATCCGCGCCAAGATGATCAAGAACGCCCAAAAATATCCGGCCGAAAAATTTCGCGGCCGTTTCGGTACGAGACGACAACGGCCAGCACATTCGATAACGCGTGACACAGCCGATTGCCATCGTCGGCGCCAGCGTGCGGGCGGCCGCGGCATCGGCCGTGCGGGCCGGGTTTCAAGTCGCTCGCCGCCGATCTGTTTGCCGACGCCGATCTCTGCCGGATCGCAGCGACGACCCGCATCGACCATTATCCGGACGGGCTTCTCGATTGGCTGCGCCGACTTGCTCCGCAACCGCCGGCTTGGATGTACACCGGCGCACTCGAAAATCATCCTGAACTCGTCGATCGCATGGCGTGCGGTAGCACCGCTCTGGGGAAACGGCGGCGAAGTCTTGCGACGAGTCCGCTCGCCGCGAAAGGCTGGCCGACGTGTTGCGAAGCGCCGGATCTTCTGTTTCCCGAAACTCGCGACTCGGCCGCCGGCCTGCCCGATGACGGTTCCTGGCTGGCAAAAACTGGCCACGGCGCCAGCGGCAGCGGCGTTCGAGCGTTCACGGTGCGATCGCCGAGGACTGACGGCGTTTTCTATCAGCGCCGAGTTGCTGGCACGCCGTATTCCGCGGTCTTTGTTGCAGCCGAGGGCGAAGTCACGCTTCTCGGCAGTCGGTGCGGCAGCTGGTCGGCGAACCTTGGCTGCACGCGCACGAATTCCAATACTGCGGGGCGATCGGCCCATGTGCCGATCGCCACGGACAGTCCAAGCCGAAATCGAGCGGATTGGACATGTGTTGGCGCAAGAGTTTGGACTCGGTGGGTTGTTCGGCGTCGATTTAATGATTGACGGCGACAGGTCTGGACGATTGAAGTCAATCCGCGCTACACCGCGTCGATCGAAGTCTGTCGAACGATGCACCGGGCTTCCACGCCGTCAGCAGCCCACGCCGCGGCGTGCGGCAATGGCGTGCTCGCCCACTCCGTTTCCACCGAGAACTGATGTTACGCTGCGGCAAAGCAATTCTGTTTGCCAAGCAAACCGTGACAGTTTGCTCGACGTTTGCCGATTGGGCGCTCACGGAAGCGCTCAGAGCAGCCTGGCCGGCGCTCGCTGACGTTCCCACATGCCGGCACGACCATCGAACATGGCCACCCGGTGCTCACGATTTTTGCCGAATCTGATATCGGCGAAAAAGCGTTCACAGATTTTGCAAAATCGCGTTGCTGAAGTTGAGCGCAAACTATACGCTTATTAGCCAGCAGAGAAGTGGCTATTCGTTTGTAGTCGTTGGTTCGTAGCAAACGGAGGCCTTCTGCATGCGCGTCGGCATTGTCAGCGATACGCATGGCCACGTGGAGCTCACGCGGCCTGCGGTGCGAATGTTCGAAAGCCTCGAAGTCGACCGCGTGCTCCACTGCGGCGACATCGGCTCGACCGAGGTCGTCGAGCTGTTTGCCGCGTGGCCGACGGATTTTGTGTTCGGCAATTGCGACTCGATCAAAAGCCGCTTCGCGCCGCGATCGAGCGAGCCGGACAAACGTGTCACGGCGAATTTGGCGAATTCGAATTCGAAGGCGTCAGTGTCGCACTCCTGCACAGCCACGAGCGGCGCCGGTTTGCCGCGGCCGTCGATAGCGGGCGCTACCAGTCGTCTGCTACGGCCACACGCACGTTGCGGCGATCGAACAGCACGGCGAAACGCTGGTGATCAATCCCGGCGCGATCTACCGGGCCAATCCGCACTCCATCGCGGTGGTCGAATTGCCGGAGCGCAAGGCGATGATTGTCGGGCTCTAGTGATCGTCCGCAATCAGCCGGCAAGCCGCCGATCGATTCGATTCATCGGCAGGATCATCTCGGCCTCGTCGGTCTGGTAGTAGTACTGCATCACGTAGGCGTCTTCGGTCGAGTCGTCGTAGAACTCGCGGAGCACGTTCGTCGCCTGGAAGCCGCTCTGGCGGAAGAAGATCTGTGCGCCAAGATTGGTCTCGCGAACTTCGAGCGTAATCCCGGTGCGGCGCTGGCTGGAAAGCTTGCCGATCAGCTTCTCGATCATCTGCGTGCCGACCGAGCGATGACGCAGCGCCGGCCGACACCGCGAAATTCAGGATGTGGAGCCGCGTTTTGTGCAGCTCGTAGATCATGAAGCCGACGACGTGCTCGGCGTGCTCGGCCACCATGCCGATGCAATTGCGTTGCCGCAGGCAGCGGATGAAATCCTCCTCGAACCAGGGGAACTCGAAGCTCTGCCCGTTCGATCTCGAGCACTTCCGGCATATCGCGGCGAATCATCCAGCGGATGTGAACCCGCAGTTGTGATTTGTGATCGACGCTCATGTGGGCCTCCTTCCTTGTCGGCCATCGCTCGCGAGTGCCGAGGTCCCAGCTCCGCCGTGGCGAATCGATACCGTGGTCCATCGCTTGATCCCTCGTCGCTATTCGGAATTGTGAGGGATCCCGCCCCGTTCTTTGACCCACTCGTAATGGGGCGGGCAAATTAACAAATCGACGGCGATGTGCCAAGGCGAATGAAATGCCTCGATCTGATTGGTCGTTCGTGAATCAGCGGATCGAATGAGGTGCCCTTGAACAGCACAATTCGCGATACGGAGAATTCGCCGCCTGCTAGCAGCGGTTTGGAGCGTCGCCGCTGCTGGTTTGCGCTACCGTTGTTTAACGGTGCCATCTGGCACGCCGGCCCGCGAGTGCGTCGGCCGAGATATGGCCCGAATAAATCGTTTCGATGCGGGCTTCGTCGCGAAGCTGCGCCAGATACTTGTCTTGTGCCGCATGCAGCCGATCGTCTTTGAGCTTCTCGCGAATCTTCACTTGCACTTCGGTGAACGGCTTGCGACCGGCGTCCTTTCGCTCCACGACTCGCACGATGTGGAAGCCCGTATCGCTCTCGATGATCTGGCTCATCTGCGCCGACTTCCAGCGAAAACAGCACATCATCGATGGACTTGGTTTTGAGCGAGCCTTTGCTCGTCCAGTCGTATTGACCGCCCTCCTTGGCGTTGAAGCCGTCGGACTTTGCCTTGGCCACGTCCGAGAAGATCGCCTGTTTTGGATCGTGGTTGGCCGCCGCCCGCTGCCAGGCCTCGTTCCCCAGCCGCGCGACTTCGGCATAGGCCTGCCCCGGATCGGTGAATTTATTCTTGCGAATCATCAACTCTTCCCAGCGAGCCTGGGCCGGAAAGTCGTATTCCGTCAGATGATCTTGGTAGTAGTCGTGGATCTCGATCGGGCTGATTTCTTCGTTCACCTTGATCTTCGATCCGCATCCACTCGCTGGCGATCACGCGCTCGTTGAACGCCCGCTTGGCGTCATTGAGCGACGATCCCAATCGGCACAGTTCTCGTTCCAATTCCGCTTTATTGCCGACATTGAACTGCTTCATCAGCAGCGGAATCTCCTGCTGCTCGAACGGCTCGTTGAGATTCTCTTCAATTTTCGGCATATTTTCCGCCGGAACGCCGCGACGAAACGCATCGTAAAGCAGCTTCCGGTCGACCAAGCGTGCCCAATTGCCGTTTGATCAACTGCTCGCGAACTTCGTCCAGCTGGTCTGGAGGGATTTGATCTCGATTCTTATCGATCATGAAATTCACCATCCAGAGCACCTCACACGCCTGCACGACTTGGCCATTGATCCGCGCGATGACTTGGCTGCCGTCGACCGTGGGAGCCTGCTCGACCCGGCGCGGTTTTCACGACGGGCACCGCTTCCATGTCCACCGGTTGTTCTTGCGAACAACTGCGTGCGCAGAGCATGCCACAAATCAGCATTGCCGCAACCAGCATCAGAAGATGGGGACGTACCGTGCGCACAGATTCCCGCTTCGTTATTTTGGCCAGGCCGGGAAAAGACTGCCATTCGGCAAAAAACCGCGGGATTCTAGGGGGTGCGCGATGCCGGCCGCAAGAGCGCTTTGATATCACCAAAGATCGCTGCCGCAGCGCCGTTCGGGTCCACGAGCGGAAGATAGGCGCTGGCAGTATCCGCGATCCGCAGTCGACCCGCCGACTTTGCTACTAATCGCGCTAGCTTCTCCCGCGACGTATAGCCGAACACGGCATAGCGATCTTCCAGCCGAATTTCGTGGATGCCCCAGGCGTGCGCCCAGATTCGCAGCCGTGCTAGCTCGAGCAAATGCTCGACGACCTCTGGCAGCGGCCCGAATCGATCGGTTAGTTCGCCCGCGAAGTCGTCGACCGTCGCCTCGGTCGTGAGCCGCGCGAGCCGACGATAGAGGTCGATCTTGGCCCGCATGTCGGCCACATAGCCTCGCGGCAAATAGGCTTCGCCCGGCAAATCGATGTTCACGTCGACCGTGTCCCGCGGCGGCATCTTCTTGAGTTGCCGCACCGCTCGTTCCAAGAGCGCGCAATACAGCTCGTAACCGACCATCGCGATGTGGCCGCTCTGCTGCGTGCCCAGGATGTTGCCGGCCCCGCGCAATTCCAGATCGCGCATCGCGAGCGCGAAGCCGGCGCCCATCTGGCTGAACTCCTCAATCGCCCGCAGCCGGCGTGCCGATTCCGGCGAGAGATGCCGGTTCTCGTCCACGAGCAGGTAGCAATACGCCCGATGTTTGTACCGCCCTACTCTGCCCCGCAGCTGATGCAAGTCGGCGAGGCCATAGCGGTCGGCATCGTCGATGAAGATCGTGTTCGCGTTCGGAATATCGAGGCCGCTTTCGACGATCGTCGTCGAGAGCAAAATATCCGTCTCGCCACGTACGAACTTCAGCATCACTTCTTCCAGCTCGCCTTCGTGCATCTGCCCATGGCCGATGTCGATGCGCGCCTCGGGCACGATCTTGTTGAGCTTGGCTGCCACGAGCTGAATGTCTTGAATTCGATTGTGGACGAAAAAAATCTGCCCGCCGCGATTGAGCTCGCGCATGATCGCGTGCCGCAGCAAATCTTCGCTGAACCGCGTGACCCGCGTTTCGACGGCCAGCCGATCGGCGGGCGGCGTTTCGAGATTCGAAATCGCTCGCACGCCCAGGAGCGACATGTGGAGCGTTCGCGGAATCGGCGTGGCCGTCATCGTCAGCACGTCGACCGTCGCCCGCAACGCCTTGAGCTTCTCCTTCACTTCGACGCCGAACCGCTGCTCTTCGTCGATGATCAAGAGGCCCAGGTTCGCGAACTTCACATCCGGCGATGCCATCCGATGCGTGCCGATCAAAATGTCGAGCTTCCCGCCTTCCGCCTGCTCGAGAATCTGCCGCTGCTCCTTCGCCGTGCAAAACCGCGAAAGGGCGGCGATCGAAAACGGAAACTCGGCCATCCGCGCCGAGAACGTGCGGCGATGCTGCTCGGCCAGCACCGTCGTCGGCACCAGCACGGCGACCTGATAGCCGGCATCGATCGCTTTGAAGGCGGCCCGAATCGCCAGCTCCGTCTTGCCGAAGCCGACGTCGCCGCAGAGCAGCCGATCCATCGGCCGCTGCAATTGCATGTCGTGCTTGATGTCTTCGATCGACGTGAGCTGGTCGGGCGTCTCCTGGTACGGGAACGCCGCGTCGAACTCGCGCTGCCATTCGGTATCGGGCGGAAACGCGATGCCTGGCCGCGCGTCGCGCTGCGCCTGCATCTCGATCATGTCGGAAGCAAGATCGGTGACCGCCTTCTCGGCCGCCTTCTTCTGCTTCACCCACGCCTGGCCGCCGATGTGTGCGAGCGGCACCGCGCCGCTCCCCTTCCCGCCGACGTATTTCTGCACGAGCTCGATCTTCGCGCTCGGCACGTAGATCTTCGTGCCGCCGTGATACTCAAGCTCCAGATGCTCCTCGGCCCGGCCATCCTTCTCGAGCAGCCGCAGCCCGCGATAGCGCCCGATGCCGTGCGACAGATGCACGACCAAATCGCCCTGCCGCAATTCGAGGAAGCTATCGATCGCCCGCGACTGCCGCCGCCGCGTGGTCCGCGCAGGTCCTTCCGCTGGAACAACTCCGCCGCGCTCACCAGCACGACTTGCTGCGGCACAATCCGAAAGCCGGCCGCCATGTGGCCGACGACGAAATGGAGCCGGCCGTCGCCGAGCAATTGCGACGTCTTGAACAGCTCGCTCAGCCGCTCGACCTCGGCCTCGGTCTCGCAGATCACGAACACTTCGTGACCGGCACTCACCTTGTCCACCTCGTCGCGAACCTTGGCAATCTCGCCGCTGAATCGTTCGACCGACTCGAACTCGAGATGGGCCGTCGTCTCCATCGAGCCCGAGGGCACCGCGGAGGCCGTCACCGAAGGAAACTGTGTAGACCTCCGCCAGCGTCGTTCGCACCGAGTGAAACGCCTGCGGCCGATCCATTCGCTCCAGAAAGAACTTGCCCTCTTCCTGAATTTCGTTCGGCTCGACGAGCATGAACCACGTCGCGGCCGGCAAATAGCCAGTGAAGTGGGCGCGGTCCGACGCGGTCGGTTCGAGCATCGTGACCGTCGTCGATTCGAGTGCGCCAAACTGCGCTGCGTGGCGACGTCGAAGCTGCGAATCGACTCGATGTCGCTGCCGAAAAGCTCAATGCGAACCGGGTCTTCAGCGTCCGGCGCAAAGATATCGAGAATGCCGCCACGCAGCGAAAACTCGCCCGGCAACTCGACCGCCGTCGTCGCATGCCCACCCCGCTCCACGAGCCAGCGCGTAAACTCCTGCTCGTCGAGCTGCCCACCGACGCGAAGCTCCCGCGTCGCCGCCGCGAGCGCCTCGCGCGTCGGCACCGGCTGCAGCAGGCTCTGAATGCTAGTGACGAGAATCGTCGCTGCGCTCCTCGCTCCTCGCTCCCTGCTCCCAGCTGCTTCAGCACCCGCAGCCGTTCGCCATAAATCTCATCGTGCAGCACCCGCTCGCCCGGCTCCGACTCCCACGCCGGAAACTCGGCAACGCGCGCATCGGAAAAGAGCGTGAGATCGCGGGCCAGCGAATCGATGTCGCCCGGATGCGGCGTCACGACCACGAGCGGCCCGGGACAAGATCGGGCGAGCGCCGCCGCCGACGAGCGCGCGCGAAGACCCCCAGACTCCGCCGAGCGTCCCGCCATGGCCTGCAGTCAGGCTGGCGACCACGTCGGCAAAGCCGCGATGTCGTTCCAAATTTGCGGCCAACTCCCGCAACCGAATCTCGGCCCCCGATCGATCGGGGGCCCGCGGCCGGTCCGCGGCAGAAGTCACCGCCGTGGCCGTTTCCATAAGCACCGCAATTGTAGGCCCTCGGGCAATGGGACGAAGACCAGATTATGGATTTGCAACCATGCCAATCTGGCAGGCCACGACCGGCGAATCTTCGGCCAACCGCCGCCCGCCCGCCAATTTGGCAAAGATTCCGCAGAACCGCGGCCGGCCCGGCTCGCTGCAACTCATTGCAGGCCAGCACGTTTGTGCGATACCTTACGTCTTGGCGCACGGCTTGCACTTTAAGCCGCGAACAAAACTGTCTCTCGGTGCGCCGCGAGGAGGGGCGAAAACCGCCCGGCTCGCTTCTGGCACGCCGCTTATTGGTAAACGCAAATCGGTACATCACACAGGAGTTTCCCCATGCCCGCAGTAGCCACGAAGAAGAAAACCAAAGTCGCCCTTCAGCCCCTCGGCGATAAGGTCGTTGTCGAGCGCGACGCCTCGGAAGAGCGGACCGCCGGCGGCATCTACATCCCCGACGCCGCCAAAGACAAGCCCTCCCGCGGCACCGTGATCGCCGTCGGCACCGGCAAAGTCCTCGACGACGGCAGCCGCGGCAAGATGCAAGTCAAGAAAGGCGACCGCGTCCTCTTCACCAGCTACGCCCCCGAAACGATCAAGCTCGACGACGATGAGCTGCTCCTGATGAGCGAGAGCGATATTCTGGCGGTCATTGAATAGGGACTCGGGGCTGGGGGCTAGGGACTGGGGATTCGGGCGTCACAATAGCCCCAAGTCCACAGCCCCTAGTCCCTGGCAACACAGCACGAAACAACTTCAACAAACCACGCCGCCCTCCAGCGGCTCACGACACAAACAACCAAACCAAGGAGCCACTACCCATGGCAAAAATGATTGCCTTCGATCAAGAAGCCCGCGACGCGATGCGACGCGGCGTTCAGAAGCTCGCCCGAGCCGTCAAAGTCACGCTCGGCCCCAAAGGCCGCAACGTCATCCTGCAAAAATCCTTCGGCTCGCCGACCGTCACCAAAGACGGCGTCACCGTCGCCAAGGAAATTGAGCTCGAAGACACCTACGAAAACATGGGCGCCCAGATGGTCAAGGAAGTCGCCAGCAAGACCTCCGACATCGCCGGCGACGGCACCACCACCGCCACCGTCCTCGCCGAAGCCATCTTCAACGAAGGCCTCAAGGCCGTCGCCGCGGGCGTCAACCCCGTCCAGATGAAGCTCGGCATGGAAAAGGCCGTCGCAGACATCACGGCCGAGCTCAAGAAGATGTCGATCAAGATCAAGAGCACGCAAGAGATGGCCCAGGTCGGCACCGTCGCCTCGAACGGCGACACCGAAATCGGCAAGATGCTCGCCGAAGCCATGGAGAAGGTCGGCAAAGACGGCGTCATCACCGTCGACGAAGGCAAGAGCCTCGGCACCGAGGTCGAGTGGGTCGAAGGCATGCAGTTCGACCGCGGCTACCTCTCGCCCTATTTCGTCTCCGATCCGACGTCGATGGAGTGCGTCCTCGAAGACGCCTACGTGCTGGTCCACGAAAAGAAAATCTCCAGCGTCAAAGACCTCGTGCCCGTGCTCGAAGCGGTCGTCAACGCGTCGAAGCCGCTGCTGATCGTCGCTGAAGACATCGAAGGCGAAGCCCTGGCGACGCTCGTCATCAACAAGCTCCGCGGCACGTTCAACGTCTGTGCCGTCAAAGCCCCCGGCTTCGGCGATCGCCGCAAGGCCATGCTCGAAGACATCGCCGTCCTCACCGGCGGCCAGGCCGTCTTCGAAGACCTCGGCATCAAGCTCGACAGCATCGGCCTCAAGGAGCTCGGCCGCGCCAAGAAGATCATCGTCGACAAAGACAACACGACGATCATCGAAGGCGCCGGCAAGAGCCAGGACATCAAGGGTCGCATCGACCAGATCCGCCGCGAGATCGACAACAGCTCCTCCGACTACGACAAGGAGAAGCTCGAAGAGCGCCTCGCCAAGCTGGCCGGCGGCGTGGCCAAGATCAACGTCGGCGCTGCGACCGAGAGCGAGATGAAGGAAAAGAAGGCCCGCGTCGAAGACGCCCTCCACGCGACCCGTGCGGCCGTCGAAGAAGGCATCCTCCCCGGCGGCGGCGTCGCCCTGCTGCGAGCCAGCACCAAGGTCAAGCCAGCCGAAGATGCCACCGACGGCCACAAAGTCGGCTACGGCATCATCACCCGCGCTAGCCGCTCGCCGCTCACCGCGATCGCGCACAACGCCGGCCAAGACGGCGGCATCGTCTGCGAGCGCGTCGCCGAGCGCAAAGGCAACGAAGGCTACAACGCCGCGACCGACGTCTACGAAGACCTGGTCAAAGCCGGCGTCATCGACCCGACGAAGGTCACGCGCACCGCGCTGCAAAACGCCTCGAGCGTCGCCACGCTGCTCCTCACTTCCGACGCGCTGATTGCCGAAGCGCCGAAGAAGGACAAAAAGGGCGGCGGCGGTGGCGGCCACGGCCACGGCGGCATGGACGACATGTATTAACATAGCCGGCACACTCCGTGTGCCGAATTGCAATTTGACGCGAGAGCCGGGCACTCGGGGTTAATCCCCGACTCCGCACGCACTCGACAATTCGAAACCACAACAACCCCGGGCGTGCATCCGCACGCCGCGGGGTTTGTGCTTCGTTGCAGGGAGTGAAGCATGCTCGACAAGCCAATTGAACAAGTTACGACGGCTGATCTTCAAGAGCTAGCAGACGAGAAGCAGCACGAGGGAAAACTGGTGGATTTTAAGGCCGACCTCTGGCGCGTCGATAAGGCAGCGAACCACAATCAAGCGGACAGGGACAAGCAGATCATTGAGTTCCTCAAAGACGTTTCCTCGTTTGCCAATACCGACGGAGGGTACTTAGTCGTCGGAATGAAGGAGGAAGATGCATCCGAGTTATTCGGAATCGACTCGGTGAGCGAGGATGATTGGAAAAACAGACTGGACCAATTGATGCAGAAGTGGCTGGAACCTGCGCATTAACTCCGTGATGCGTTTCATCGACATTAGTGGCGGAAAACAGTCGCTAATCGTCCAAGTTTTCCCCAGTACGGTTGCACCGCATCGCGTGACATATCATGAACACGGGCATTTCTACGCGCGAAATTCGCACGGGGCGTACCAAATGGACACTGAGGAGTTGCGGACATCATTTAACCGGTCCCTCGCAATTGCAGATAGAATCCGCGCATTTCGAAGCGATCGGATTCGACTTTTCGAAGGCCTCGAACTCCCATTGCCGATTGCAGCGGAGCCGTTCATCGTGCTGCATCTAGTACCGCAGTCGTCGTTCACTACATCGACCGAATTCCCTATCTCCCAACTCAAATCACTAGCGGCTGAGTTGCGGCCACCAAGCCTTGAGCACTCGCCATACTCACGCCCAAATCTAGATGGCTATAATTCACACGGTGAGTCGATGGAGAGGAAAGGGGAGCGGTGTCGTCGTTATGTCCAACTCTTTCGCAATGGCATCATTGAAGCACTCACAACAAGGATCTCTTATGAGAAGCCAAATACATCTTATCGGTATTGGAGCCCTCAGTCAGAGAAGGACATTTTAGATGCGTTGACTGGGTACTTGGACATAATGCGAGAGTTATCGATCCAAGCACCGATTTGGCTGTTGCTGACACTTTGCCGCGCAAAAGAAATCAACGTCTACCATGACTTCGGGAACAGGGTGTTTGATCGTAACCTGATCATGCTTCCCGAACGCATCATCAGCGACTCTGCAACAGCGCCGCTTACGATTCTACAACCGCTGTTCGATCAGATTTGGAATGCTGTAGGCTACGACAAATGCACCCGACTGAACGAGGCGAGTGAAGTACAGCGCCTGGTAATGGATCGGTTTTGATGAAACATGGATCTCAATCTGATGACCCTCCAAACCATCTTCCTCCTGATCGCGGCCTTCGCGGTATTCGTCATCGTGCCGATCGCGCTGGTGATGAGCGCCATCGAGCACTTCAGCCACAAAGCCAGCGAGCGAAAATCGGGCGGCGGAATCTCCGGCTTCGTCGGCGGCGCCATGCTCGAAATGGACAAGTTCGTCCGCCCTTCCGCCGAGCACCACATCGCCGCCGAAAACCAAATCCTCAAACGCGAAGACGACAAGTCTGGCGATTAGAAGGCGATTAGAAATCGACACCAGCGGCGAATAACGCTGGCTGGATTTTTGTTGTGGCCTGTCGAGAATGGCAAGGAATGATCGACATTGTCACCAGCCCGATTTCGAAACGCACGCAATCGATTGGCCTCGCGGCGTGGCTGCTTGTCTCGTTCACCGCGGCCGGCCTGGGCAGCATCGCCACCGCGACGAGCGTCGATGGTTGGTATCAAACGCTGGCGCGGCCAAGTTGGAATCCGCCGGATTGGGTCTTTGGCCCCGTCTGGACGACCCTCTTCGCGATGATGGCTGTCGCCGCCTGGTTAATCTGGCGACAAGCCGGCCTGCGGCAAGCTGCGATGCCATTGGGTCTCTTCATTGCGCAGCTCGCGCTCAATGTCCTTTGGTCGGTGCTCTTCTTTGGGCTGCGCCGTCCTGATCTGGCAGCGTTTGAAATCGTTGTGCTCTGGCTGGCAATTGCGGCAACCATCGCATCGTTTTGGCGACGCTCGCTGCCAGCCGCCCTCCTCATGCTGCCTTATTTCCTCTGGGTCACATTCGCGGCCCTGCTCAGCTTCGCAATCGCTCGGCTCAATAGCTGAGCCCTGCCCATGCGCCGAATTCCGGCATGGCGCGTCCCCAATTCTTGGTTATTTCTCAGCCAGTTTGTAACACCTCTAGGCTCTACCGTAGTAGCAGCCAAGAGGTCGCCACGCCGGCGGCCCGTTAACTATGC
>CAWJJV010000029.1:0-10141 GCA_963843235.1 uncultured Alphaproteobacteria bacterium | reverse complement strand
AATGCAGTTGCTCGAGCTGATCAAGCTGCGTGCGTCGCAAATTAATGGCTGTGCCTTCTGTGTGCAGCATCACATCCTTCAGGCGGAACAGCTTGGCATTTCGGCCGACAAGCTCAACCTTGTGGTGGTGTGGCGCGAGGCGCCGCAGTTTTCCACGCGCGAGCGTGTGGCGTTGGCCTGGACCGAAGCTTTGACATTGCTGACTGCCGGCGTCAGCGATGAAATCTATGAGCAGGCGCGCGCGGAGTTTTCCGACAGCGAGTTGACCTATCTGACCTCCGCCATTGCCTCGATCAACGTGTGGAACAGGTTTGGCGTCGCCTATCGCTGGTCGCCGTCGATGCGACAGACGCCGATGCGTCAGACGCCGGTGAGTGCGGCGGCATCATGATTGTGTAGCAACAACGAGCTCTGGAGGAGAAACCCATGTCGTCAATCGAGATGACGTTAGCTATGCCAATGCGGGCTCAGATGCGGCAGGTTTCACTCGCCGTCGTGGCGGGCCTTGCGTGCGCGTTGTCCATCGGCAAAGTGCTGCCCTGGACAATGGACGCGATATCCGACGTTGTAGCCCCGCTTTGCGCGAGCAGTACCGCCGCAAGCTCGCCGCTCAACAAGGTCGAACTGATCGCCTCTTACGCCTTGCCGAACGTGCCCGGCAAACGGGTTACGGTAGTACGTGTGTTCTACGGTCCCGGAGGTTTTACCCGCGCGCACCGCCATGCGGGTTCGGTGACTGCCTATATCACGAAAGGTAAAATCCGCTCCCAACTTGCCGGTGGCGCGGTGGAGACATTCAATGTCGGGCAGTCGTTCTTCGAGCCGCCGGGCGCGACGCATTTGGTGTCGGCCAATGCGAGCGATACCGAGCCGGCTGAATTGATTGCCGTGTTCGTGGCCGATGAGGGCGCTGAGCTCACGACGTTTATCGAATAGAAGGCATCACGAGGTCGGACGAGGGCCCGGCTAATTCTCGCTGCCTTCCTGCTGGTCGGGATGGACGACCTCCTCCGGCAGCGCATTCGCCTCGGTGGGAGATGCCGCGATCTCAGGGCCGATCTCATGGCCGTGGCCGCGGATCAGGCGCTCATAGGCCGAGATCAGGGTGACGTAGGGGTTGACCCAGAGCCAGCCGTCGCGCGTAAAGACCTGCACGTCGAAATGGAGATGGCGCGTGGTGCCGTTGGGATGATCGAGATAGTTCGAAACGACGCCGATCTTCTCGCCTTCCGCGACCCGGCGTCCGTTCAGTACGCCGTCAGCATCCATGCGCGACGGATTCATGTGCATATAGCGAAAGCGGATGTGCTCATTGCGGGTGTTGATCTGCAACGTCGCCGCCTGCTGCTTCGGCGATCGGATCACGACGCCGTCGCGCACGGCGACGACCGCCTGCTGCTTGGGATCGCAATGATCCCGGCTCTCGCTGCCCGCCGGACACGTTGCGGGGCGGATGTCCTGTCCCTGATGGCCGAAGCCGCCGGGGCATTGTCCGACGCTAAAACTGCGGGATTCGCAAAAATTGTCGCGCCAGGGATAGCCGCCGGAGGGCAGATCGGATTTGTCCCGCTTGCCGAACGATTGCGAGCGGACAAAAGCCGGCGTTCGTTCCAGGGGAAACC
Organism: uncultured Alphaproteobacteria bacterium; assembly: GCA_963843235.1. Lineage (GTDB taxonomy): Bacteria > Pseudomonadota > Alphaproteobacteria > Rhizobiales > Xanthobacteraceae > Bradyrhizobium. Next base: position 8,519 of record CAWJJV010000029.1, on the reverse strand, counting down.
GAATTTGCGAATAACTCGTGAAGTCGGGGTGGCCGCCTTGCCTGCGAAAGCCGCTGTTGGCGATGATGTCGCCGGTCGGGCGATAGGTGAAGTCGGAGGATGCCACCGCCGGGCGCGCGGCGATATCGGACGGCATATCCGTTCGGCGCCGCGACGGCTGGCCGCCGGCGATGCGGAGCGCCTTGAGGAAACGTTCGGCGACCGGATAGGCCTCGCGGCAAGCCAGCCGACGCTCGCCGGGTGCGCTGTCGAGGCATTGGATCGACACCACATAGGGAACGCCGAAGCGGGTGAAGGCATATCGGACATATCCCTCCCGGATAAAGCGGCGCAGGTCGGGGAATTGCGCCGCGAGTGTCTTGACCGGTTCGCCCTTGCCACCCACGGGATCGCTGATGTCGTAGATCAGGATCGAGCCGGTGATCTGAACTTCGACAGGCCTGGCAAAGGTTCGTGACGGCATGCCGTCGCCGGTGCCGGGATCCAGCGAAAACACGGCATCGTAGCCGGCTTGGCCGACGTCGAACACGTCGACGGGTTGGAAGTCGGCCTGATAGCGGGCCAGGGAAGGGCTAGCGGGCGCACCGTTTGACCGTGCGTCGAGAAAAGCCGCGGTGTCGAATGGCAACAGCACCGGAACCGGGCTCTGCCCGATGCCGGTGAAGATGTGAGAAGTCACGGCATTGAGTTGCACCAGCGCCGGCGCTGAGCGCGGATCGGACGCAGGCACCCGACGTTGGCCCGAAAACGTAAAGACGGATGCGACAGCGGGCTGAGTGCTGATCTCGGATCGGAGCTGATCGAGGACTGCGCGCCACTCGACATGAACCGCCGATATCGCCGGCGTTTTGAATTCGTCGGCCAGCAGGACGGACCTGCCGCCGATCAGCAGCAGGAGCGACGTCAGCGTCGATGCAACGAGCCGAAGATGAAGGCGGTACGCCGTCTTGGCTCTTAACCGCCAGCAAGGCATGCCAGAGGGTGCCTAGTCCTTGGCGCGCTCAACGTACGAGCCGTCTTCGGTCATCACCACGATGCGCGTGCCGGTGCCGATATGCGGGGGTACCGCCGTGCGCACGCCGTTGGAAAGAATGGCAGGCTTGTAGGACGACGACGCGGTCTGGCCCTTGGTGACCGGCTCGGTTTCGACGACTTCGAGCGTTGCCCGCTGCGGCATCTGAATAGCGACCGGAACCATGTCGTGGAGCGATAGCTTCACGGTCATGTTTTCCTGCAGGTAGTGCGAGGCCGTGCCGATGATATCCTTCGGCACCTGGATCTGGTCATAGTTCTCGGTGTTCATGAAGTGAAAACCGTCGGCGTCTTCGTAGAGATAGTTGTAGTTGTGGTCTTCGATCGTCGCCTTTTCCACCGCGTCCGTTGTCTTGTAACGCTCGGAAATCTTCACCCCGTCGCTGATTCGGCGCATTTCGATCTGGCTGACCGGTGTTCCCTTGCCGGGATGGATGTTCTCGGCGGTCAGAACCACGTAAAGCTTGCCATCTTGCTCGATGACGTTGCCCTTGCGAATAGAACTGGCGATGACTTTCAAAGCTGTTTTTCCTGATATTCTGGCCTGGGACCGATCGGAACATGGACGTCCCGGGGCCGGCGAAGCTGTTTCGGGCTGCAACATACTCATTTTATCGTTCAATGCCAGTGTTTTACGGGTTCACTGATGGCCGAAAACCATTCGCTTTCGCCATGGTGGTCAGCCGGACGGCACGCCGATGTCAGGCCGTTCTTGATGGCGCGGAGCGCGATCGCCCGGGCGATCCGGGCCTGGTTCGACGCGCAGGGGTTTGTCGAGGTCGAAACCGGGATTTTGCAGGTTTCCCCCGGCAATGAAATCCACCTGCATGCGCCTCGCACCGAGCTTATGGGCGCCGATGGTACGCGGGCGGCACGGTACTTGCGGACGTCGCCGGAATTCGCCGCCAAGAAATTGCTGGCCGCCGGCGAAGCGAAGATTTTCGAGCTTGCGCGGGTGTTCCGCGATCGGGAGCGCGGCGATTTGCATCTGCCTGAATTCACCATGCTGGAATGGTACCGTGCCGATACGAGCTATGACGCCGTTATGGTGGACAGCGCCGCCGTGGTCGCCCAGGCCGCGGAGGCGACCGGCATCGGGCGCTTTTCATTCCGCGGCAAAACCGCCGATCCTTTTGCCGAGCCGGAACGGTTGAGCGTAGCGGCTGCGTTCGAGCGCTTTGCCGGCATCGATCTTTTGGCAACAGTCGCGGGAGGCGAAGGCGATCGGGCGGCACTGGCGGCTGCGGCTGCGAGCCAGGTGCGGATCACCGACGACGACACCTGGTCCGACATCTTCAGCAAGGTATTGGTTGAGTACATCGAACCGAGGTTGGGGCAGGGGCGTCTGACGGTTCTGCTTGAATATCCCGTGCCCGAGGCGGCGCTGGCGCGCGCCAAAACGGCCGACCCGCGCGTCGCCGAACGTTTCGAGGTCTATGCCTGCGGCGTCGAACTCGCCAACGGGTTCGGCGAATTGACTGACGCTGCCGAGCAGCGTCGCCGGTTCACGTCCGCCATGGACGAAAAGCAGCGCCGCTATGGCGAGCGCTACCCGCTCGACGAAGAGTTTCTCGATGCGGTCGCCGCGATGCCGGAAGCCAGCGGCGTCGCGCTCGGCTTCGACCGCCTGGTGATGCTGGCTGGCGGCGCCGCGAGGATCGATCAGGTGGTTTGGACCCCACCGGCGGGGGACGCATGAGCAAGATGCGCCTCAGGCCCGCCGCGACGTTGCGTGATCCCGCCGAACTCATCGCCCACGGCCTTGCGCCTGCCACTGACCTTGCCGATCTGGAAAAGGTCGCCGCGCGCTACGCGGTAGCCGTGACCGCGGATATCGCCGCCTTGATCGACCCCGACGACCCTGACGATCCGATCGCGCGGCAGTTTGTTCCGAGCGCGGAAGAATTGGTGGTGCAACCCGGCGAGGATGCCGATCCGATCGGCGATCACAGCCATTCGCCGGTTGCCGGCATCGTGCACCGCTACCCCGATCGAGTGCTGTTCAAGCTGGTTCACGTTTGCGCGGTGTATTGCCGTTTTTGTTTTCGCCGCGAAATGGTCGGGCCGGGCAAGGCGACCGCGCTGCCGCTGGCCGCTTACCGCGGTGCGCTCGACTATATCGGTGCGCATCCCGAAGTGTGGGAGGTGATCCTGACCGGCGGCGATCCCCTGATGCTGTCGCCGCGACGGCTCGCCGAGATCATGGCGGATCTGGCTGATATCGATCACGTCAAGATCATCCGGATTCATACCCGCGTACCGGTTGCCGATCCCGCGCGCGTCAACGGAGAGATGGTTGCCGCGTTGAGGGTCGCGGGCGCGACGACGTGGGTTGCATTGCACGCTAACCATGCGCGGGAACTGACCGACAACGCCCGCGCCGCCTGCGCAGGCTTGATCGACGCCGGTATTCCGATGGTGAGCCAATCCGTGCTGCTGCGCGGCGTTAACGACGATGCTGCGACGCTGGAGGCGCTGATGCGCGCCTTCGTTGAATGTCGGATCAAGCCTTACTATCTGCACCATGGTGATTTCGCGCCGGGCACCGCGCACCTGCGCACAACGCTGGAACACGGCCAGGAGTTGATGCGTGCGCTGCGCGGGCGGGTATCTGGACTGTGCCAACCGGAATACGTGCTCGATATTCCCGGCGGTCACGGCAAGTCGCCGGTCGGCCCAAATTATCTGTCCTCGGTAAAGCCTTCTTCGGAGCCAGATTCTTTTTCCCAACGAGGTGAACCGGGTCCGGAATCGCGCTATCGTATTGCCGATTACTGCGGCGACGTTCATCTCTATCCTCCGAAGTCATGATCGACCTCGGATCGCTGCCGACAGTGGGGCGTTTCTCTGTGTATGGAGAATTCAGATGCGAATGTTGATCACAACGATGGTCTTGCTGATTTTCGGTTCTGCGGCGATGGCGCAGACCGGGGGTATGAAATCTTCAACGCCATCCTCGACTTCGATTGGATCCGGTACTATTCCCGAAGCTCCGATCGGCCACCGCCAGCCGCGCGCCGATCAGGTGCCATCGGAGAAAAGTTTGAGCGATCCGAACAATCCGGTTAACCGCGAGGACGCGGCGCTCGATCGCAAGATCAAGAGCATTTGCCGTGGCTGCTAGTCCTTTGCGTGCGCGGCGAACGCCACGCCGATCAGTGTCGCGCCGCCGAACAAGAGGTTGATACCGACCAGCAGGCCGATGGCCCAGGTCGCCGATCCCGGCAATCCTGCGATGACGATGGCGGCGATCAGGATATCCATCAACCCCGCCACCAGCATCCACGACCACCGTGCTGACAATTCGCGGCGATGCTCCAAGGCGTACATGATGGTGGCCACGCCCTCGGCGAGGAAATAGGCGCCGACCACGATGGTGAGGGTGAGGGTGCCCTGCACCGGCCGCGCCAGCAAGACAATGCCGGCGCCAACAGCCAGTGCCGCCGATATCAGCGACCACCAGAACCCCGGCATTTGCCGGGCCCAGAGCGTCAACGCCAAGCCGGCGATGCCGCTGATCAGAAACAACCACCCCAGAAAGATGGTGACGGCGAGGCTCGCGAGCGGCGGCACGATCATCGCAGCCAGTCCCAGAATGACGAGCAGGATGCCTTCGAACAAAAAGGCCTTCCAGTGTTCGCGAACCGCGGCGCTCATCTTGGATTGCAGGGTGGTGATGTCTTGGGGAAGCGTCATTGAAATCTCCCGATGCCGGCGCAGCAACACGGTTTGGACGGTAGCGTGCATCACGTCGCGGGTTGGAATTCGTTCGCGACGCTGTTCGAGCGATAAGGCGGGCAGTCTAGCCTTGACCGGACGCGGATGAAAAGCCCTGTGATGTCCCACGCAGCCGATTACGGCCGAGCATATAGATCGCCGTGGTTACTGCCAGGAGCGCGATGCCGATGGTGATCGACACCAGGCCGATCGGGATCAGCACCAGCGAGGCATTGCGTTCGGGGTTAACCAGCCAGTGGTGGATCGACGTCAGCACGAACGTCAGCCCGATAAATCCCGCGCCGCCGCCGACCACCAGCAACGCCCACATCCGCCGCAACTGCGCCAGCCGCTCGCGGGCGATTTCGGTGCGCGGGGCGTGATGGCGGCCGACACGCCGCACCAGCCGGATCGCAAATGCGATTGAACTGAACCCGATCAGCACACTCGTCGATCCCAGGATCAACCGCGTGGTCGGGGCGATATTCGGGTTTTGCTGCAGCGTCAGCAGCGGAAAATCGAAGGCCGCGTGCAGCCCGAGCGGTGCAAGCAGTACCAGAATGTAACTGGAGAGCCGCGCCCAGTCACGATGGTGCCGGTGCGCGCCCAGCGCAGTGCCCGAGCGCGCGATCGCCAGATAGGCACCCGCGATGACACCAAGCGCGCCGTGGAACGGTACAGTCAGGACGCTGCGCAACGCTGCCAGTGCACGCCATATGTCCGCATGCTGGACGAGATAGGCGAGGTTTTCATAAGCCGCAAACCCGAGACCCGCTGCCGCGCCATAGACCACAGTGTCCATCGGGTCGGCGAAAGGCCGCCGCCGGGCGGTAACCGCGACAATGACAAGGATCTTGACGGCTTCCTCGGGGGCCGCGACCCCGAATATCGAATGCAGTGCCTGGGCAACCCAGGGATTCTCGGGCGCCGCAAGGATTCGGGTAAACGGCGCGCGTGCCACGCCCAGTAGCGAAATGCTGGCGGCGCCGAGCAGGAACGCCGTCCAGACCTTGGTGGCCGGTTCGGGGCGCTCGCCGGCGGCGATCACGAGCCACAAAATCAGTAGCGCCGGCGCGATGGCCGCGGTGCCGATTACCGTTGGAAGGGATGCAAGCAGGTTCATCAGGGCGGCAACTGTGCCACTTTTCCGGGTTATCTTCGGTTCGAAGCGTCGTTCGCTTGCCGCCTTTGCGGTTCAGCAACCGCGGCAAATACCTTTTATCCGCTGATCCATGAGCGCGTCCTCCGCGCTGATCGGGTCCACGTATTTTGCGTTTTCGGATGCTGGGGCGGGCGCTGCGCGCGTTCCCGGCCTCGCGGCAGCCGGTGGTTTCGCGCGGTCGTAGCAAGCCAGTCTGGCGGCGGAATCCGAAACCGATTTGCATTCCGGTGTCTGAGCCATGGCCGTTTGGCATAGCGCGCAAGCGGCGGCGAGTGCGGTAAGGAGCCTCATTTCAATCCTTTGTTTGCGACGGGCCCCGGCAGCTAGGCGGCCATCGCCGGGCGTGTCGCTATTATTCAATCCGATCAAAGCGTTTGTCAGGTTTCCTTGAAGAAAAATGCACGCAATCGGGCGCGATGTCCATCATGCATCGGATTTTCACGTCCCCCGCACGCCGATCGTGACCGGGCGACAAAGCGAAGGTGGGGCGACGAGAAATCGTCGCGATAACCTCTCATTAACCTGGTGAGGGCAGGGTCGCGGCAACCTCCCGGCGGTTAATGCGAGCCAAACAGGAGCCGTCACAGCGGCGGCCTTTTGCGTCGCGCCGGGCGCCGGCGGCTCTCGCCGTCCTCAACCCAAACCTGTCTTCGCCAACGGAAGTACTTCCTGCCATGAGAGAAAATAAAGCGAGCCGCGTCCAAACTTCCGGAAGAGAGCTGCCCAAGGCCTTCGTGCCCGCAACCCTGGCCGGCATCGTCGCCGCAATCGGAACGGCGGGGTTCTTCTTTATGGCTTTCGGCCTTGGCAATACCCTCGAGGGCCACGGCGACGGAATGATCACGGCCACGGCGGCCCAGCTTGCCGGCGCGACCATAACACCCTCGATGCCATCGCGGTGAAGGTCCCAACCTCCGCAGGGTTCCGAATTCATTCGGAAAAAGCGTCGGGCCGCGTAGGCTGGCCGGCTGAGCTAGCCTTTTTGTTTAGCGATGCCGACAAACAGTGCTACGGTGCTTTCGTCGCAAGACGATAGCGCTGAACCTTATAGCGGACTGCGGGCAGACCCGGGGGCAGTACCGGCGCCTCCACCTTAGAAGCCGAAGCCTGATGCTCTCATTTCGGTGAGATAGATTTTGCCGGACGGCAGAATTCCCAGGCTGGCTCCCTTTCAGGGCTTCTAGGGCGGGGGCGAACTAGGATCGATGGTCGCGAAGAAGCTGTGAATTGTGCTCGGCATGATACCGCCGTTATCGGGTCAAAAACCTAAATGCAAACGATAACGTTGCATTGAACGAAGTGCGCCTCGCGGCGTAACTGTTCGGGGTAGGTCCACCTGGCAACAGAACGGCCATTGCCGCGTCGTCCCTAACCGGGCGGCGCGGCTTTTCGTTTTCAGCTCGCCTGTTGCGACATCAAACGCACGTCGGCGGCTCCGCGGGGGGCGCTATTGCAGAAATGCTTCAGGCGTCATGCGAAATTTTCGAGGCCACAATCGCGCCGTATGAAAATCCAATTTGCCAACCAAAGCTGTGTCACTTCGACGCAAGACAGGGGGGATACTGGATGCGCCGCGACGATCAGCCGGTCAAAAACACTACGGCAACAACGGGCTACACATTCCACTTTCAAATCTCGAACCGGGGCGGCAGGCAGGCTTGTAGTGTCAAAGTGCAGGCACCCAATATCCACGACGCGACCGCGTTCTTCCGGCAGAACTGGGCAACGATCAAGTCGATGGCGCGCGACGGTCTTGCGAACGGCTCCCAGGATAGCAGTGGGATAAAGCTGGTGATGCCCTGATGTCGGCTCGGGCCGGAATTTGAATGACGCGTAAGGAGAAGGCGCCTCAAGGCGTCAGGCGTGTCTTAGCGCAAGTCAAAACAGGCCGATGTGATCACCGGAACAGAGGTTCTCGGAAGTGGGCTTGCCAGAGCCGCGTAACTCAAGGCGCCAAAAGCATTGGCGCTCCCTAGCAGGGCCAAACTCCCTCTAGTTATGAGTTTTTCGACGTAATATCAATGCATTATATTCCGCGCGCCAAATGATGTTGGACGTTTTGTTGGACGTTGTTCGTCTTGGCCGGTCTTGCTGAATAACGCCGACAAGCCGGTCCGGCTCAAGTCCCGCGATCCCGGATCCTTCAAGGGGCTGCTGATCAGGATGAACCTGGAGGGCTGGCGGTCACTCCGGATCCTGGCGGCCGAAACAGATACGACCCTGAACGCCGCGAAAGAGAAGAGCCCGATCATTCCGTCAGCTTAGGCAATTCCATCACGTCATCAACTCGGATATGGTTGTTAGTACACACAGCAGGTTGTCTGCGTGTGGCAATCGTGTCGGACCTGCACCCGGCTTGACTGCAAGCGTCCCGTAGCACTTGCTCCTGAACTCCGGGGACCGCCTGCTCTTTGGATGGCTTACGACGCAGGGTCTGCATTCACCGGCAGTGTGAGCTGAAACGTGGCACCGTGTGGTACATTTGGCGTGGCCCACAGCTGTCCCTCGTGTGCTCTAACAATCGAGCGGCAGATGGAAAGTCCCATGCCCATGCCGCTGGATTTGGTGGTGAAGAAGGGGTCGAACAGCCGACCAGCATCCTCGGTGG
>CAWJJV010000028.1:0-19464 GCA_963843235.1 uncultured Alphaproteobacteria bacterium | reverse complement strand
CCGTAGAGGAAATGGCCATCGACCTTAAGTTCCACAGGAATTCCTGAGCTTTGATCGCCTTCTCCTTGCTGGATAGGTCGAATTCGATGCGCTCCGGAACGTAATCCTCCACCATGAAGGTGGTTTCGCCGACGGGGGAGGCCTTCGGATCGGTAAACGCCCGAGCCCGCCAAGTCCCGGCGGGGACTGCGGAATTGAGCGGCACCGCCATGCTGCGGCCGCCGGCGCCTTGGTCAGCCAGCGCGGCGCGGCGGAATTCCACGCCATCCGGGCGCTCGATCACCATTGTCAGTGGCGCGCCGGTCACCGCGTTGCCCTGCCCGTCGCGTAGCAGCGCCGTGAGATACACCGTCTCATTGGAGCGATAGACGCCGCGCTCGGCGTAGACGAAGGCATCGGCGCCGGCGGGCACGGCGCGGCCGGAAACCCCGCGATCCGACAGATCGAAGGCGTCGGTTTTCAAACTAAGGAAGGCATAGTCGGCCTTATCGCTCGTGACCGTCAGCATCGCCGGCGACAGGCCGCCCTCGCCGCGCGCCAACCCCGCCTCGAACAGCACATGGCCGAACTCGTCAGTCTTGCGGGTGGCGAGAATCTCGTTGTTGCGCGCGATCAGCCGCACCTCGGCCTTTGCGACCGCATCGGTCGACGCCAGCGAATTGACGAACACATGGATGCCGTCATTTCCGGAAAATGCGGTGAGGCCAAGATCGGACACGATGAACCACTGGGTCGCGAGCTGACCGCCATCGTCGCTGCCGGGGCCCTTGGCCGCGGCGGTCATGACATAGACACCCGGCTGTAGATCGCCGAGCGCCTGATCGACCGGAAACGCCGTGGTAACATCCTGGTTGAGCGTGGCCGCGGTAGCCAATTCGCCCGACCAGACCTTGACGCCGCGCTCGTCGCGGAGGTCCGAAAGCTGGTAGGAGCTGAGCGATTGCTGGAAATCGCTACCGATCACGGTATTGATCAGGTTGCGGTCGCCGATCCGGAACACTGTCACCGACACCGCCGGCGTATTGACGCTGACCAGGGGAATGCCGCGCTGGCCAGTGCGCGGCAGCACGTAAGCGCGTCCGGTGAAGCGTACGAACGGCTTGCGGTCGCGCACATAGATGTTGAATTCGGCCGATTTCGGCAAGCTTTCCCGGACCGTGGACGGCAGTCCCGCGCGCAGATTGATGTTGTAGCGTTCGCCGTGCTTGAGACCATCGACGCAAAGCTGACGTCCTTCCGACGACAGCGCCGGCTTGTCGCTGCCGGCCAGCGCCAGGAACGGGGTGAAGTCCGTGCGCTTGGCAAGGTCCTCGGAGAATTGGAAACAGGCGCGCGGCGAGGCGGCGTCGGAATCGACGGTATAGTCCAGCAGCCGGAAGCCGTGATCGTCGCGCAGCTTTTCGTATTGCTCGCGCACATTGGCGACCTCGCGCATATCGAGCGAGAGCCGCAGCGCGTCCAGTGCCGGCCGCCACAGCTTGCGTTCGGACATGGCACGGCCGAGGACAGCCAGGGCGTCCGCCTCGTCGCTCGCGTTGCCCGCACGCTGATAGGCGATATAGGCCGCGGTCGAGGCGCGCTCCAGCAGGAAGATCTGTTCGCTGCTGCTGGCGGGGCGAACCTGGAAAATGGTGCGGGCGAGCCGCAGCCAGTTGGCACTGTCGTCCGGCGCGTTGGCGGCGATTTGACCCAGAAGCAGCAAGCCGGTGCGGAAATCGCTGCGCCTGAAGGCGGCATCGGCATCGGTCCGCAGCGTCGCCCCTGATTTCGCGACCGGTCCAGCCTCGCTCTTGATCTGGGCTTCGAGTTTGATCGCCGAGTCGGCCAGATCGTCCCGTTTGAAGGCCTTGTCGGCCGCCTGCGCCGCAACGAGGCCGAGCACGAGCGTGGCGCAAACGATCACGGCGCGAACCAAACCGATCATGACGGAGCTCCCTGCACGGACAATCGCCGCCGAGGCAAACAAAAATGCGCGAAACGTGACGGACTCATGTCCGCTGAACAGGCTGGCGAAAAGGTCGCATATGACATGACCGAGGCAAATCCCTACTGAGCCGGCAGCGGCGCGGGGCGCAGCCTTGCGTTGAAGGCAGGCCCGACGCAATCGGACCACCGCCTTGGTTTGTCGGCGGACCGACGAAAATGGTTCGGAACGGGCTTGGCGGCGAAGCGGATTTTTCATATTGGCAGTGCTATGAAGGCCCAGCGATCTGATCGCCGGACGGTCCCATAGCTCAACTGGATAGAGTAACGGATTTCTACTCCGTGGGTTGCAGGTTCGAATCCTGCTGGGATCGCCAATGGCACGGGTGTGCGTACCGGACACATCGGTTACGGTCCGTTCAGCAGCCGGGCAGGAAATTCAGCCGTCCATCCGCAGGATAGACACTTTTGCCAGGGCGTTTTGCTCTCCTCGCAAAAGGATCGACTGGCGCCCTCACAAGAAGGGGCCGTGCAACGGCTGCCGGCGTGACCCGGCGACGCATCCCTTACGGCTTCTTGGGTGCCCCGGATTGGCAAACTGGGACTGGATACGGCGTATATTCTTTATTAACCCAGTTAAAAAGGGCATTTGAAACGTGATCCGGATCACAAGCCCCCACGGTCATGCAGCTTAGCTTGCGATGGTTATTGGCCCATCGTTTGTGAGCGGAGAACCTCCATGCTTGCCGAGAAGTTTTTTCTTTTGCTCGAAACAGTCCGAAGCAACATTTACGACGACGGCGCCCCCCGCGTCACAAGCGCCTCCCGGCACGTCCCGATCAATCTGATCGGCGCGAACTAGGTTCGGATCCAAGCCAAACAATTCGATCTGGCGACCAATTTGCGCCCTGGTGATAACCCGGGCCATGGAAATGGTGGATCGCAATCATCGACATACCGAAGTGCGAGCGGCGTAAGCCGTGACCATTGTGGAGATGGCGTCTGACGTCAGTTCGGCGAGCCAGCGCGTTTCAACCTCGTTGCACCGGCTCGCTTAACCCACAACCAGTGCTGGCCGTTTCACAGCGTTGGACATCGCCGCGGTGCCTTGAATACCTCACATCCCACCGCGCCAAGCTCTTCCGCAAAACCCGCCGCCGCCTTTGCTCGACGTAAAGCGGCTTGGGTTTCCATGACCGATGTCCTTCCGGACTACCGCGCAATGTCAGATCGGATCGTTCCAGTTACCGCTGTAACACTCGCTATTTCTGGCTATTTCTATAGGAGTTCCAAAGTGCATTTATAAAATTCAATTTACTGGTGTCGACAGATTGTGAACCTACATTAACCGCGCCACGCATTCGGCGTCCTAGCGAATTCATTATGGAGCTTTCATGTCGAACACCTCGGTAAAAGTCGCTTTTGCATTCTTCGTGATCTTGGCCTACCCGGCAGCTTCACTTGCGCGACATGCCGTCACAACGGCAATTAAAAATGTGCCAATTACGACTATCGATCGCAGCGGCCGCGGGAAATGTGTCCAGGATAGCCCCGCTATCGCCACCGCACCCAACCGCCCGGCTTATTCCGTTTGCTGGGCTCCCGAGGATATTAACGACGGTCCCGGCGTTTGAGAACGTATGGACCTCGGTAGCGCAGTCGATGCCCCGGAGGCTGAGGGGTAATTCTAGCTTGCGTAGCGGGAGTACGCGCATTCAACCCTGCCGGACGAGTTCGGCGTAAAGTCGCGTATTCGAGACCTCCCGCGACCGCGGCCCACACGTGATTTCCGAAAACAAGATACCACCGACGCGCTCGCAGACCGGCCAGTCCGGTTTGCGCCAAAGAGGCTAAACCAGATCCGTCTAAAGCATCGATCCAGGAGAGACGAGCGGCTTCGAGCGGCTCTAAGGCGGTCGGTCATAATGTCAGGCGAATAATTAAGCGGGCATGAGCCTTCTGATCCCTCGCCTGCCCCTGATACCCGCTTTGGGAGAAACTTAGTTCAGGGTCAGCCAAACGATGCCGCACGGGCCGTTACAGCTGTTGCAGTGGGCCGGTTGGGCGAAGGTACTTGCGAGTTCCCACTCCTGCGATTCGTTGCTCCACTGAACCGTGGCGTGGGAAATGATATCGTCTGAGTTGCAACTCGAGCAAACAGGCGTCGACCGTGTTGCCCGCCGACCGACAGGTTGGCTCGGTTCCGGGTTCAGGTTGAAGGGATTGAGAAGTGCGGCATGTCGCATGTTGTTCGTCCCTCGCTCGTTGAACGGCCCGGATCTACGCCCAGGCTTGAGCCGAATCTAACTCACGGTCGCAAACGTGTCTTCTTTAGTTATCAATTGCGTTGTGGATTGTGCAGGATGTCCCGTTGACGACGGCTTCTCAACAGAGCCTGCGGCTTTTAGGTTCAGAAAATACAAGGCTTCAGGCCCGGGGTGGGTTGAGCGGCGTCCAATCGCACGCGATTGCTCGCCGCCAGCAATCAATCTTTCGGCCCTGTGGCATCATCCAGCCACCTCCGGGTCTGTTCGTCGGTCCACCCGGGAACCGCGTAGCTCTTGGGGACGGTAACCCGTTGGCTCGGCCGGGCGTGTCCCTCGCTGGGTTTAGAGCGACGGACCGTTGCGGCATTAGCGGAAGCGCACCACGCGATCACCAGCCCCAACGCCAAAACAGAACGCATCTTAGTTGCTCCGGTTAGTTGCGCCGGTCCACCAGCCGACCAGCTACCACTTAAGATCATCGCGCACGGCTGCCATGGGTCCGCGGCCGATTGCCGGCATCGGCGGCATACCTTTTGGGGGCAGCAAGCCTCCGCGGGCGTACCTGTTTTGACGTCTAGTGGCCTCATGTGAGGCGGCCTAGCTTTCGGGCGGTTGTTCAGGGAGTTGGGGTATCCGCATGAGTCCGCTTGACCGGCGGCTGGCCGTCGTCACGGCAAGCACAACGGACCTTGTTAATCGGCTGATCGAATTAAACCGATTACGGGAGCGGTACCGAAGAGCTAAGCTCGCGGCCTGGAGATCGCGGCGCCTGCACCGCCGAGCGCCTCATCACCCCGTCTCCCCTCCGTTCCATCCGTAGCGTCACTGTGGGGAGATCGCGCGCGATGGTGCACAAAGGCGTTCAATTCAGAGTCCAGGAGGCGGCCGAGGGCGGCGTCTGGATCTGGGAATACAAAATTGGCATGCGAACCGAAGATGGTCGGATAAAAGCTGACCTTCGTGAACTGGCCGTTCGCAGGATACATCAAAGGATCGACCGGGATCTCAGAGGACTACATTTGCAGTCTCTCGGCTCCAGCGGGCCTGATAAAGCCGGCCGGCCCAAAGGGCGATCCCGGCGAAACCGTTAAGCCATCGGCAAAACCACAAATGTAAAGGCGGCCCGATTGGCGCCTCTTACTGCGAACTCGTCACTCAACTTTTCGGCAAATCGTCACGGGTTCAATAAGAGATCATTCGGTGATCGACGATGCGCTTGGCTGCCGGGCTTCGCACAAACCTGAGATCGCGCTGAACGACACGAATTATTGCTCCGCCTGTGACCCGGTTCACATTGGCCACGCGCCGAGAGGGGTATCAACGTCCAAACGGCTCCATCCCCGGAGCTAATTATTTGGAGCGTCGCAAATGACTACCATTGCAAGAGCTCTCGCGCGCGCATTTCCCGGCACTCGGGTCGAAATCGAAACAATCAAGGCGATCGCCATGTTGTGCGGCGCCGGCATATTTGTGTCACTGCTCGTGGCGACCTACGGCCTTGATTTGAGCCCGGGCTTCTTCTGACGGTGCGCTGCGGGCATCTGTCGCCAGGCCGTGAATTTCGAGTTTGAGTCTTCCACCGTCCCGCAAATCCTAGGTTAGAAAACGGAGGACCGTATGAAAGGCCTGATGATTTCTGCGTTCATGGCCGTCGTGCTGCTAGCCGCTGTAGCGGTCACGCATCCTCGGCCGACCTCGGTAGACGCTTCGCTAGCGGCCGCGGCCATGCCAAGCTTGCTAGAGCTCCACGACGCGGCCAACGTGAATGAGCTTCCGGCCGAGGAAATGGAGGACCAGTCACTGGTATTTTCGGCCAAGCCCGAATAGTCGAAACGCGGCGGCACCTACGAGCTGTTTCGAACAGCATCACAACAAAAAGCCTGCCATCGGCACTGTGCAATTGAGAGATAAACCGCACTAAACGTTTGGCGCTGTTGCCAACTTACCTGGCTACAAACGGCTTGCGCTAAGCCGCAGGCTGGGGAATGATCTAAGTTCATTTGCGGGAAGGTTTTTCGACGGGCAACCCCAATGTTGCGATTGTGCCTATTGCGTCGCCGTCCGCTTCACTTTGATCGTCGCGTTTCACTCATTTTCCAGGACGTTGATCGCATCGAGCGTCCCCGCCATCACGCCGTTGGCAGATAGATTAGCTTCGCGACAGCACCGGCCCGGTCGAGATCGGGCCGAAGCTGAAGAAAAAGAGCATCTTATAAGGGGGCGAGTTAGATGCGAAAGCTGGTCACGGGATTGGTGTTCGTCGCGGTGGTGGCTGGACCATCTTCGGTTAGCGCGAAGCATCGAAAACCAGAGGCGTCGCATCAACGGTCTCATCATCACCGATACACGCGGCTACCGCCGCATGAGCAACCGCGCAGGGCCAATAACCCTGACAGGTCCATCGGGCCGACGGCCGGAGAAAAAACCGTCGACCGCAAGATCAACGATATTTGCCGCGGTTGCTGACGTCCTGACGAGTCGACGGGCGCCAGGTTATTCAGCGGCCGTGGTGGAGATGAGCAGCATGGGCAGCGTCCGGACTTCAGCCATCGTCTTGGCCGTTATACTTTCAGGCTGCAGCGTCAACACGAATAGCCGCATGGGCGGAGATTTGCCGATCTGGGGTCGAGCCGACTGCCAGCGCGGTGAAGGAAACCCTGAGCTTCTGAGGCAGTTCGACGACGCCAAGGCCGCCTGCTTGGCGCGTGGGGAGAGCGCGGCCGCCGTCGCCGGAACGGCCGGCGATAGTCCTTGCATGAACGAACAGGGCTACGTTCTGCGCACCCGGACTGAACATGAAGCGGCCTGCCGGAGCCAATCGCCAAACGACAAGCCCGCGGCGCGTACCAAAAATCCGACGCCCAAGGGCATCAAGCCAGCCTCGAAGCCCGAACCAGCCGCACCCGAAAGGCAATAAACGGCATTATCACCATTGCGGGATATGATAATTGACGCCGACGCGGGCGATATGCTCACGCGCGGAAACGCTGCTCTGATAAGCGGGCGGCACCGCGGCGCCGCAAACCGCCGCCGGAGAGACGCATCCAGCTGTGTAATCGGTGTGACCGAGGTCGACGTAGAGGTATTCGGCTTTGACCGACCAGCCGGCCGACATCAACCATTCCGCGCCGGCGCCAGCAGCAAATCCCACCCGTGTCTTCGAGGCTGAGCCGAGATAGGTGTCGCTCTGTCCGGGAGGCGGGAATGTCACACTGCTCGTGGACTGGACCTGGCCGTAAGCGAGGCCGCCCGTTCCATATAACATCAAGTTCGGCGTGGCCAAGAAGCCGAGCCGGCCGCGGAACGTACCGAACCAATCGAGGCTGGTCGTCACCGTGTGAACGAAGGAAGAACCGGGCGCGAACGGAGGCGTTCCCAAAATTTGGCTAACAGTGTCGGACTTTCGCAGCCCGTTGTAATTGAAGTCGGATTCGAGACCCGCAACCCACAACGGCGCGAAGTGATAATTATAGCCCACCTGACCGCCGCCGGTGAAATCCGTGCCGCTCGACCCGGTGGAATACTGCCGAAATGCATTCCCCGGAATTCCGCCTGCACCGCAACCGGTCAGGAAGCAGCCGGATGGATTGAGGTCGTAGACCGAATCGTTGATCGCGGCTCCCGCGTTCACACCGGCATACCAGCCGTTCCAATTATTGGGCAGCGTGGCCGGGACAGCTCTTGCGTATGGGTATAGATCAGCCGCGAAAACCGGAGCGCCGAACAGAAGGGCAACCGCTCCAAGCAAAAGCCTTTTCATCAAAACTCTCCGGGAAACCGCCAATAGCTGATGAAGTTATATGAGTCCGGGCTAAAATACTGTTACCGTCCTGCAACGGTCGCGGGTTAACATGTAATCCTGCAATCAGGTGACCTTCGATCGTCAAATCCACCTGAACGCCTGACAGTGCCCTCTTCCGGCGACTTCGCTGAGGCTGTAGAACGCCGCGCATGCTCATGCGCTCTCGACCCGTCGAACTGGCACCGATCGCTCCCGTTGCTTACCGTGCCGACATAGACGGGCTCAGGGCCGTCTCGATCCTCGCCGTCGTTTGGTACCACGCATTTCCAGGGCTGGTTCCCGGAGGATTTGTCGGCGTCGACATCTTCTTCGTTATTTCGGGATTTCTCATTACGCGGATCATCGCCAGAGAGCTGACGGCGAATTCGTTCTCGATTCTCTCGTTCTACCAGCGACGCATTCGGCGTATTTTCCCCGCGTTGATCGCCGTGCTCGCGATAACGTATGTCGCGGGCTGGTTCGTTTTATTGCCGCGAGATTTTGAGCTGCTGGGCACCGGCATAGCGGGTGGTGCCGGGTTTTTCGCCAATCTCGTTCAGCTTGGCCGCCAGGATTATTTTGCGCCGGATGCATCGACCAATCCGTTGCTGCATCTCTGGTCGCTCGGGATCGAAGAACAGTTCTATATTTTATGGCCGATACTGCTGGTCTTTATAAAGGGCCGGCGCTTTGACACGATCCTGATCGCGATACTCGCCGTTGCATCGATGGCGGCCAACCTTTTCCTCGTGGCCGACCACCAGGCGATCGCTTTCTATTCACCGGTAACCCGAGCGTGGGAGTTGCTGGCAGGCGCGCTGCTGGCGCGATCAAGCATGCAGGATACGGCATGTTTTCGCGGCGTCTCGGACGACGCAAAGGCCACCGCGGGGTTGCTCCTGATCGTGCTCGCCATTGGACTGCTGGACAGTAACTCCCGATATCCCGGGTGGAACGCACTGATGCCGGTTTGCGGCGCGGTATTGCTGCTCGATGCCCGCGATTCGATGCTGAACCGGCGTCTCCTGTCGCATCGCGCCATGGTCTTCATCGGACTCGTCAGTTACCCCTTGTATCTCTGGCATTGGCCCATACTGACTTATCTTGGGATCCTGCGCGGAGGTGTTTCGAATGTGCTGGAAAAGGATCTCGCCGTTCTTCTTTCCTTTATCCTAGCGTGCGGCACCTATTATTTTGTCGAAAAGCCGGTAAGAAAGCACCGCAATGCCGTCATTGGCCTTTGCACTGCGATGGCATCCATCGGCGCGGTCGGAATACTCACCGTCCTTGGCTCGGGCTTTGGCTTCCGGTTTCCTGCGGCTGTGCGCGACATTGCAAATATCGTTGGCAAAGAGAACTCCGGCTTTCGCCCGGACTGTTTCCTCGAAGCAGGTGAAGTTTCCGCCGAACGGCGAACCCGCTGCATCGAGGACGGCAGCGGGCCGCTCATATTCGTGTGGGGAGATTCGACCGCTGCCGCGCTCTATCCGGGCCTCAAGGCGGCGCAGCAACACCAGTCGTTTCGTATCGCTCAGTTTACCTCTGCAGCCTGCCCGCCGATCGTCGGCGTAGGCGGAGTCTTTCAGTGTGCAGGCCTAAACAGCGAGACATTCGATGTCATAAGGAAAACGAAGCCGGACATCGTGCTGATGCACGCCATGTGGAATGAGAAAACCGACCTCCCCGCGCTTCGAGAGACAATCGCGAATTTGAAGCGTGAAGGCATTGCAAGGATCATCATCGTCGGTCCCGTGCCGGTCTGGAAGCGAACGCTGCCATTCACGCTGATAAATGCGTACAGATTTCAGCACGACCTGCCCGACCGGATCGCCAGCGGGGTTTCCGGCCCGGCGGTCGACGAACGGATGGCGAAATTCGCCCAGGATGAGCCTGTCGAATACCTTTCTGCGTGGCACCAATTTTGTAACTCGGAAGGCTGCATGACGCGAGACGGGCCGTCGGCAGCGAACGTCCTCGTTTTGGATCAGCTTCATTTGTCGGCCGAGGGATCCAAGCTTCTAAGTGGCACGATCGTGAAGCACCTGTTCGGTCATTAGAAACGCGAAGCGTCATCCCTGCCCGCGACACCCGCCGTAAAGGCATGCGCGACCAGGCAGCCCATCACTCACGCGCGCGGGCGATCGCCCCCGCGGTGATCTGCAGCAAGACGCCGAGCACCCAGCCGAGCATGATCATCGTCGTCCAGAAGATGTGTGGATTGGCGCGAAACACAATCACGCAGACCGATGCGAAGGCCGTGAGTGCCGCGAAAAACGTGCCGACCGCGCTGAGAAATTCGGCGGAATCCACCTTCCCAAGACCGCCTCTTGAACGCGTTTCTTCCGCATGAAATGGCAGCGGTGGAGTGTCGATCCCCAGATAAAACCCGATTGCTCCGCTGATCATCATAATCAGCACAAAACCCTGCGAGGTGAACCACGCGATGCTGGACCCCACATGGGCCGCTACAAAGAGCCCGCTTGCGGCGCCGGCCATCGCGAGCCCAATGCGTTCCAGGAAATGGGCAAATCTTCTTACGCGAGATCGCATGGTCGTCGCCCACGGATTGCGAAGGCGTTCAAGGTAGGACATTTTTCTGCTATTTGAAAGAAATTGCGGCAATGGCGCCCACGAATAGCGTCGAAGTCCGGCAGATGCGCCTGGACCGCGATGGGGCAAAAATCGACCACAATCCGAGTCTGAATTCGGCAGAGTTTCGATGAGGAGAATACCCGATATGCGGGTCGTGATTGCTACTTTCATTGGTGCGATGGCCACTACGGTCATGTTGGCGGGCCCGGCGCTCGCAAGACCTTCCAATGCTCCAAACGCCGGCGACGAGTTGTCCAAGCCGCCCTGCTACGGATACGAGCAGAATCCGGACGGATCCTGGAGACAGATTCCGTGCCAGGAAAATGGCTTGAGCACGCAGGCCGGCGCCAAGGTATCGGCGCACGATGCGGGCAAGTCATCGCACTGAAGACATTCGATACGCTGTCCTGCGCCCCTCTTATCGACATCAGCGTCGGACGCGACACGCCCGGATCGATCTGGATCGTGATCTTGCGCGCCCCGCGAGGCGCGCGATGTCCCGGAATTAACCTGCGCTCTCACCTCGCAGCTAGATCCGACGGGAATATCTCGCCGCTGCGTTTCGGCTAGCAGCATCGCGTCAGCGTTGCTGTCATAAATCGACTTCCATGAACGGTGACGCATGCGCCTGACAACACAACCGGCAGCTTTTCAATTACTCAAAAAAGCACTAGCGTTATTGGCGCCCACTTTAAATATTAAATTCGGGCACATTTTATCAAAACATATTAAAGGGGGTTCAAATGCCGGATCCTGCGAAGACTCCGAAGAGAGCGATTACGCTTGGCGGTGGTGGGCCGGCAGCCGGCCTGCACATAGGGGTTTTAGAGGCGCTGGCCGCCGAGGACATCACATTTGACGTATGGGCGTTGTCCTGCATCGGCGCCTGGGTCGGGATCGTCTACAATCAATTCGATGACGACAACGTCGAACAAACCTATGAATTTTTCAGGGATAGGGTATTTCGCGACGATGAAAGCTATCAGCGCTTTCCGATAAATACCGTATTCGGAGCGGACTGGCGCAATAACCTTAAAGCGCTGAATAAATTCGTAACCAACGCCGATAATTATCAGGACTTCGCCTGGGATCCGTACCGGATGATGGAGTCCTTTCAGGAATCCATATCGGTGCTGCTCGATCATATGCCCGGTCCGAACAAGAAGTTCCGGAAACTGGATGAAGGAGACATCAATGGATGGATCCTCAATCACGCGATGGCGCCCAACCCCTTCGTTCGCTATCTGACGTCCATGATGTATCTGTCCAATGTCACGGGGCTATCAAGGATCAATTATCCGAATAGCGAATTCATGAAGCGCATAAGATTCGACAATCTGTTCGATAAAAAGAAAAAGAACGGCGGTCAGAAAGAAAAAGAAAAACCGTTCATCTTTCACAACGCCTGGAATCTGGACCGGCAAGAACTGGCCTTCTTTTCCAACAAGCCGATGAAAAGCAAATTGCGCCGAGGCCCGATCGACGCGTCCACTTTATGTGCGTGTTCGGCACTGCCTTTCGTCGAGCAAACCGTCGCCATTAAGGGCGTGACGTATTGCGAAGGAGCGTTGGTCGATACCGTCAACTTCGAGACCTTGCTCGAAGAGCATTCCGATCTGGATGAAATATGGGTGAGCCGGATCGTCGATTCAAAGCAAATTCGCAAGCCGGAGAATCTTCATGATTCGCTGGCCAATCTTTGCCAGTTATTTGCAGCGACCGTTGGCGAGGATGATGTCAAGCTGTTCAAGTATCATGTCCGGTACGACCATCCCAAGAACGGCAAGCCGTGGACCGGCACGATCGTCGAGATCCATGTGCCGGGACATATCAACTTCAAATGGAATCACAGCAATCTGGATAACGGCCGGGAACTGGGGAGAGCCGCCGCGGAACAAGCCATTGCGGCGTACCGAGCTGCAGGCGTCAAAACCAGGACCCAAAACAAAGAGGTTCGGTTCATCAACGAGAACTCCGGAACAAGACCCGAACTGGCGTGGAATGCGGGACAAATTCAAATATCTGGAGCAATCGGCTGGTTAGTCGCGCGTGCCCGTGAAGTCCGAGTTCGGCTACTGCAACTCGTCAAGCAGCGCCCTCGCCTGCTTTGCGTCCTGCGTTTCGAAACCCTCGGTGAACCCGGCATAAACCGGTGCCAGAAGGTCGAGCGCTTCTTCACGCTTGCCTTGATCGTTCCAAAGCACGGCAAGGTCGCTCGCGGCGCGAAGCTCAAGTGTTTTGGCCTGTTGGCCTCTCGCCGTCGCCAAGGCCTGTTCGAGCAGGGCCTGCGCGGTGCTCCTGGCATCGGCAGCGCCGCGGGCGAGCAGCACACGCGCCTTCAGGCGGTACAATTCGGCCTCGAATATCTGTTCGCTGTTGCGGCTTACGGTGACGAAGCCCTGCTCGATCAGGTCCAACGCCGCCTCGTATTTATGACTGAGCAGCAAAGCCTGGCACAGCAGCACATAGAGCGCCGTGATGCCGAGTTGGTGGCCCGCACCACGGTATTCAGCCAACGCGCTCCGGACTTCCTCGAGCGCGCTCGAGGATGGGTCGAGCAAGGTCACGCAGATACCCCGGACGGCATGCGCCAAGCCGCGCCACTGCCGGAAACCATGTTCGTCTGACAAGGTCAGGCAGCGCTCGGCATGGCCCTGCGCCTGCGACATCTCGCCGCGAAGCGCATGGAGAACGGAGGCATAGTAACAGGCGTAAGCCTGTGAATGCGGATGATCGATGGCGTCGGCGCGCTGGATGGCGGTGTTCAATTGGGCGATCGCCGTGTCGACACGGCCGAGCAGCCAGAGCGCCCATGACATCAGGGCCAGATCGGCCACTGCGGCATCCTGGCCAGCAGCACGTGCCGCCAGTCTCTCCTCCTCGCCGCTTGCGTTGAAGGCTTCGAGGGCCCTTTCAAGCGCTTCGAGGGCGCTGGTGGGATGCCCCATGAAAAGCCGGATCATGGCCTGCCCGCGCATCGCGTTGAGCAGCGCGGGCCGATCGGCACGCGCTTCGGCGATCTGAAGCAGCGCGGCGATCGTTTCCTCAGCCTGCGGCAGCTCACCCCGAATAACGCTGGCGGTAGTCAACCAGAACATGACCTGGAGGTGCTCGGGTGGATCGCCGAGCCGCTCGCACAGTTCACGTGCGCGCGCGAAGGTCGCCAACGCCTTGTTCGAGGCCGGCCCCTGGATCGCGATCAGGCAGGGGCCAAGCGCAAACTGAAAATCAAGCTCCAGCCGGTCCTTTGCCGGTCCGTCTGCCAGGTGGCCCAACGCCTCAATGCCTCGCTGCACATGGGCAATGGCCTCGAGATTGGCCGAGCGCATGGCGGCCTTCCTGCTAGCCTGCAGCCAATATCCCCCCGCCTTCTCGAACAGGCCTGCCTCCGCGAGGTGGTGCGCGAGCGTTTCGGGCTGAGCTTCCACGATTTCCGGAAACCGCTGCTCGAACGCGTCCGCGATGGTGGCATGCAATGCAGCCCGCCTGGTCCTCAGAAGTCCGGAGTAGGCGGCGTCCCGCACCAGCGCGTGCTTGAACGTATAGACCGCCTGAGGCGTCTGGCCGCGGCAGAATATCAGTTCGGACCGAACCAACTCGGCAAGCGCCTCTTCGAGCCTCTCTCTGGGCAATCCGGCGACGGTGTTCAGGAGTTCGAAGGAAAATTCGCGTCCCACCACGGCACCGATCTGAGCCACCTCCCTCACCGGCGCCAACCGGTCCAGCCTCGCCATCAACGATGCATGCAAGGTCGTCGGAATAGCCATCGAGGGCAGCGGCCGGTTGAGGACGTAATGATCGTCCCGTTCCTGTAACAGCCCGGTTTCGAGCACCGTCTTGGTCAGCTCCTCGACGAACAGGGGTACGCCATCGGTACGGGCGAGGATCTGGTTCATCACCTCCTCAGGCAGCGTCTTGCCGGCGGTGACGCGCTCGATCAACGCCGCCCCGTTGCGCCGGTTGAGACGGGTGAGCGAGAGCGTCGTCACATGCGCATGACCCGGCCACGGCGGCGTGAACTCCGGTCTCGCGGTGATGAGCAGCAGCACCCGAAGCCGCGGTATCTGCTCCAATGTAACCGTGAGCAGCTCCAGCGAGGTCGGATCCGCCCAGTGGATGTCCTCGAAAATGACGAACACGGGTTGCCGCGCCGCCAGGCCGCTGAGCTGGGCCAAGAGCGCCGCCAATGTCATCTCCTTGCGTTTCTGCGGGCTCAGCTCAGGCACGCGGTAGCGATCGTCGGGTGGCAGCGACAGGAGGTTGGCCAGCGGTGGCACCACTTGGTTCGCGTCAGCGCCGGACCGCACCAGCACCGCCTCAAGCTTGGCGAACTTCTCCGCCGGCGTATTACTACGCTCGAACCGGGCCGCCCGTTCGAGCTGACGGATGAATGGATACAGCGCGCTGTTGGTGTGGTGAGCCGAGCAGAAATGGCGCACCGTGGTCTGTGGTTCGGCGCGCAGCCGCTCTTGAAGCGCCAGAGCGATGTGCGACTTGCCGATACCAGGCTCTCCGCTCAGCAACACAACGCAGCCTTCGCCGCGTTTGACGTGCTGCCAGCGGCGCAACAGCAAATCAATCTCCTCTTCCCTTCCGATCGGCGCAGTCAGTCGGGTCTTGTGCTGCGCCTCGAAGCGGCTTTCCGCTTCACTCGTGCCCAGCACCTGCCAGGCTGATAACGATTCCGTCCATCCTTTAAGGGCGACCGGACCGAGGTTGCGGCATTCGAACTGCCCATCGATCAGTCGGTGCGTACTCTCGGAAATCAGCACCGTGCCCGGTCTGGCGAACGCCTGCAGGCGCGCCGCGAGGTTCGGCGTCTCGCCGATGACCGCCTGCTCCTTGGCCGCGCCTTCACCAGTCAAATCGCCGACGACCACCATGCCGGTGGCGATGCCGACGCGAACCTGCAACTCGGCGCTGATATCGGTCTGGAGGCTGGCCACCGCGTCCACCAGCGCCAGCCCCGCACGCGTCGCCTGCTCGGCATCATCCTCATGCGCCTGGGGGTAACCGAAATAGGCGAGCGCACCGTCCCCCATGTAGCGGGCGATGACGCCCTGATTGCGGGCGATAATCTCGGCGATACAGGTGTGATAGGCGCCGATGACGGTCCGCAAGTCCTCCGGATCGAGGCGGGCGGAAAGCGCGGACGAGCCCACCAGATCGCAAAACATGACCGTCAGTTGACGCCGTTCAGCGCCATCGCGCGGCACTGGCCTGACGCCGGTTTGTGATGCCGGGGGAATCTCCCCTTTGAGCTCAGCGATCGCGCGCAGCATCTTGCGTCGATGGCCAAGCAGGACCCCGAGGTCCTTGAGGTCCTGCTCGGTAAGATCGCGCACGACCGAGAGGTCAATCGCGTTCTCGCCGAAACGCTGGGCGTACTCCGCCAAACCGATCGATGCTAGCCACTCCGAGATACCCGTCATGACAGACCCGTGGCTCACGCGGCACATCGGTGCCTGGCGCAGAATACGAAGGCCCAGATTAAGTTTCGTTCGGGAACCGGTCGCGCGATCGGCAATTTCCCGAACGGCTTTAACGGCATTTAGTCGGAAAATCCTTAGCAGAACGGCCGTCTAATCGCCAGCTTCACGCCACGGGTCCGCCTCAATGCTCGTATCGCGTGCTGAAATCTGATCATCTCGCCAAAGACGCGAGCACACGCGAGCGCAACCCGACGTTCGACCGGGTCCCTCATGGCCCTATCGCGTTGCTGACGCCCTGCCAAATCTGGTCCTTCAGTGCGATCAGCGGTGGCGTCGGCAGCAGCGCTGGCGGCGTCGTTCGCTTGATGCCGTTGGTGACCAGACTGCCGACATCGATTTCGCCATCGGTGTAATAGGGATCGCCCCCGCCATTCCGACCGAACAGGGTCGGACCTATTCCTGAAATCTGAAACAGCGCTTCGATCATCCCGGCTTCGCTCAAATCCCGCATCAGCAGGTCGCGCTCGGCGTCGATATTTGGGCCGATGTGATGGGTGATCTGCCCGGTGTAGCGGCTCAGGCCAACCCCGCGATCGAATGTCACAGCGCCGAGCCAGACCGGTCGACCGCCCACGCCTTTTTCAAGCACCCGCCACAGACGAACATGATGTCGGCGGTCGGCGCTGGTGCCATGCGGCTTTTCGAACGCCAGTTGTTCCTTTTGCCCCTCATAAAATAGCGGACTGACAGGCGCCTCGTGGTATGGCCGGTCAAGCACCACGCTGCCGACGATATCGAGGCTGGTGCGCAGCGTCACGGGATCGGCCGGAAACCAGCCTGCCGCCTTCATGGCGCGGAGGATGTCTTCCTCGCGGCCGACCAGACCGACATTGAGCGCATCGCCCGGGATACCCGTGCTGGTGCGGGTCACCATGGGCAGAGAGGCCAGGCCAGGCTCATGCTCGTAATGGCTCCACAGTGCCGGCAGCGCGACATAAGCCAACATGAGATAGGCGATCGCCACTGTCGCGAGAACCAGGAGCCAGCGGCGTGGGCGTGGGGATTGCTGCATTCAAAATCGCCCGCGGCCGTACACGTCTAGTGAGTATCGGATAGTGAGTATCGGACGGCCCACACTGCAGATATTTACTCGATCGGTCTAAACGGCGATACATACAGGGTTTTTCGACTGGGCCCAAGCCAGGGCGGCCTCAGCCCGTTTTATCATGCCTTACCGGCACGCGCGTGGTACATGGTTCCAAGGTCGGTATCGCGCCAATTGGAAGCAGCCGAGGCACCAATTTTCGCGCGACATCGTGCCGGTTAGCGGATAATTGGTGGCTTCTCTGCACGCGCGGAGGTACAAGCCGCTCCTGATCATGCGGGCGTCTTGTTACCGCCGGGCGGACTCGACGTGCAATCGACCGTCTCACAACAACGTTGTCTCACAATAAACAATGAAAGCGACAAGGCTTTATCTATGAGTGGCTTCAAGGAACCTAGCTATGCAGACCGGCAGAAGGCCGCTCAACAAGCCAGGCAAGAAATTCTGAACAAGTTTCGCGCCAAGCCGGGTCCCGATGATCCGGCTATGATGCAGCGGCGGGCCGAGCGCGAGGCGCAGGCCGCAGCACGGGCTAAGGCAAGAGAGGCGCGCGAGGCAGCAAAGGCCGAGCAGAAACGTCTCGAGGCCGAGGCAGCGGCAGCGGCCGCCGCCGAGCTCGCCCGCGCGAAAGAAGAAGAGGCTGCCCGCGAGTTGGCGCTCGAGGCCGAACGCAAGGCCGCACGCGATGCGCGCTATGCCGCCCGCAAGAAACGGAAAAAATAGCCAGCAGCTTCGGGCCACCAGATTCGGACAATGTCCGCGTTGGCGCAATATCGGGCCCGGAAATGATACAGGCCCGCCTCGGATCGAGACGGGCCTGAAAAAATAACGCTGTGGCGCTTACTTCTTCATGGTGTCCTTGGACATCGTGTCCTTCTTCATTCCATCGCCATTTTTCATCGTGTCCTTGGACATGGTGTCCTTCTTCATCTTATCCTTGGACATGGTGTCTTTCTTCATGCTGTCGCTCCCCATCTTGTCCTGGGCGAAGGCGGCAGGGGCCAGCGCCAAGCTGAGCGAGAGAGCGGCGGCCGAGAACTCCGAGCGCGATACGGGTGCTAATGGTCATTGACAGGGGATCCCTTCGAAACCGGTTTTTGACAGCGACTGGTGTCGCATCCTTTCAACAATTCCACGGCGGAATTGTTACTGGCGGTCGGCAAAAATTTTTTGCCGGCGACCGGATTATCGCCGCGTGCTCCGGAGTTCAGAAAACAGGTCCGTGCGTCTTTTTTTCGTGGAATTTCCGTGCAATTCTACGGTTGGTGTGCACCGCAACAATACCTTGTTGAGCCCGGCCTCGAACTATCAGACTAGAGAAAATTCGGGCGAAGACGCGTTAAAGATGCCGGCCAGTTCGAGCCGTGCAATCAAAGTACCCTTAGGGAGAGATTCCATGCTTACACGCCGCCACGTCCTCCTATCCGCGGTCGCAGCGCCCGCCATCCTGCGCCTTGGGACCGGAACGGCGCACGCCGCCACGACCCTTAAAATATCACACCAGTTTCCCGGCGGTACGATCGACAAAGGAGATTTCCGCGATCGTCTCACCCGGGTGTTCGCCGCCGAAGTGACCAAGCGGAGCGGCGGTGAGATTGCCGCTGAAATCTATCCGAACTCGTCGCTGATCAAAACCAATGCGCAGTTCTCGGCGATGCGCAAAGGCGCTCTCGATATCAGCCTTTATCCGCTTCCCTACGCCGGTGGCGAGTTGCCGGAGACCAATATCGGCCTGATGCCTGGCTTGGTCGAGACCTACGATCAGGGCATGCGATGGAAGAGCGAACCGATCGGCAAGGCGTTGACGGATTTCCTGGCCGATAAGGGCATCATCATCCTCACCTGGGTCTGGCAGGCCGGTGGGGTTGCCAGTCGGTCGCGCGCCATCGTCGCCCCGGAAGACGCCAAGGGCCTCAAGGTCCGCGGCGGCTCGCGCGAAATGGACATGGTGCTGCAGACCGCCGGCGCGGCCGTGTTGTCGGTGCCCTCAAACGAAATCTATTCGGCCATGCAGACCGGTGCTTGCGATGCCGGCATCACCTCGTCCACCAGCCTGATTTCGTTCCGGCTCGAGGAAGTCTCAAAATCCCTCACCTCCGGCGCCGGGGCATCCTACTGGTTCATGTTGGAGCCACTCTTGATGTCGAAATTGAAATTCGACGCACTGCCGAAAAACCAGCAGGACATCATTCGCGCGGTCGGCTCCGAACTCGAAGCTTTCGGTCGAAAAGGTGCGCAGGACGACGACATCGAGGTCGCCAAGGTCTACGAAAAGGCCGGCGCCAAGGTCAGCGCGCTTGATCTCGCCACCGTCGGCAAATGGCGCGACATCGCCCGCGATACCGCGTGGAAGGACTACAGCGC
>CAWJJV010000027.1:0-18814 GCA_963843235.1 uncultured Alphaproteobacteria bacterium | reverse complement strand
GTGCGCGCCCGTCGAGGCGACTTCCGGGCGCGGGGCGGCTGACATCGTCGAAACGGCCTGGTCGGTCATGGAACGCTCCCCCTGTTATTGAATGATATATATCATACAAAACGGGGCGGGGGAACCGCCATGGCGGCGCTCGGGAACAAGCCGAGGCCCGTCTGCAGCAGCGCATCTGGGCAACAAGACGGTCATGGACCCCGATGCGATCATAGGACGGCGACAATCGGCTTGTCGCCCCGCGGCGTGACAGGGCCTCGTATGGGCCGAGGGCATCCGCGACAAGTCCCAAAAGCGCTTATCGGCGTTCAACGAACGACACGGTCATTTCGTCAAACCGTCTGATCCGATAGACCAGGACTGAAACCAGCCAGCACACCACGAAAATTGCGATGATGACGTAACCAAGGTCGCCAAAGTTTTCGTTCAGCGCGTTGATCGATGTCCAGAAGCTGCCGTTGAGACCAAGCCTGGTTCCGATCAGACCGAGGGCTTCGATCCCTCCAATCACGAGCGCCACAATGACCGAAGCAAACGTAATGGTCAGGTTGTAATAGAGCTTCCGAATTGGCCTGATGAAAGCCCAGCCGTAAGCGCCGACCATCAGGACACCGTCAGAGGTATCGACCAACGACATTCCGGCCGTGAACAAGGCCGGAAAAATCAGGATCGACCAGAGCGGCAGTCCTTGCGAGCCCTGTGAGGCCGAGATGCCCAAGAGACCGATCTCGGTTGCCGTGTCGAAGCCCAGCCCGAACAGAATACCTAGCGGGTACATGTGCCAACTGCGCGATATCGTGCTGAAAAATGATCGTAGAAATCGGCCGAGAAGACCACGCTGCGATAGAAGAGCGTTGAGATCTTCTTCCACAAGATGTTCACCCCGCCTAACGGCATTGAACATCCGCCACACCCCGACCAGGATCACAGTGTTTGCGCCCGCAATAACAATCAAAAAAAGCGCGGAGACGCTGGTGCCGATGACACCGCCGATTTCCTTGAAATGATCGAACCTGGCCTGCAGAGCGCCGACGGCAAGTGCAACAAGTGCCGACGCGACGATCACGACAGTTGAATGACCCAGCGAAAAGAAAAGCCCGACCGAGATCGGCCGCTTTCCCGCCTGCATCAGCTTTCGCGTCACGTTGTCGATAGCCGCGATATGGTCGGCATCGACCGCATGACGAAGCCCAAAAGTGTAAGCCAGAACAGCCGTTCCCAGCAGCACCGGATATTGGCGGAACGCGATGAGGGCCCAGGTCCACGACAGCACGTTCGCGGCGGCCAGGGTGGCATAGATCACGGCCACTTTGGTCCGCATATCCGCTGGTTCGTCGTCAAAGATGCGGCGTAGCATTCCGAATATGACCAGTCCCGTTATGCAGTATCAGCCGTGCTGATCATTTCGGTGCGCTCGCGACGGAGAATGATAACGTCGCAAGGAAGAGATCCGAATTTGCCTGATCCGGCGTGGGTGGAGGCTTGTTCAAACCCAGGGGGTATGACGTTATTGGCAGTCCTGCATACTCTGGATGACGACTGCCTTTGTCAACACGCCCGCAGTACGTGTACGGGTTCCGCGACCATCTCCGGCTGCCGCGCCAGCGCGACGGCGGGTGACATCAGGATCACCAGCGCCTGCGCGCCGAAGATCGCAACTGCGAGATAGAGACAGGCTTCCGCGCCGTAGAATCCGCCCATGACGGCGCCGAGCGCGGAGCCCACCGGGCGGGCGCCATAGCTCATGATGTTGATCGCCGAGACGCGGCCGAGCAGGCTCGGCGGCGTCACCGATTGGCGCAGCGTGGTGGTCGAGATCACCCACAAGATCGGCCCGACGCCGAGCAGGAAGAAGCCGAGGCCCGCGAGAGCCGGACTTGGCATCACCGTCGTAAGCGCCAGCACCGCCGATGCAACGAAACCGGTTACCGGTCCCAGCGCGATCACGGTGCCGAACGACAACCGTCGCATCACCCGCGTCGCCGACAGCGCACCCACCACCATGCCGACACCGTACATCGCCAAGGTCGTGCCGACGCCGGTCGCCGACAATCCGAGACGACGCACCGCATAAGGCACGAACACCGCCAGCACCAGGAAGGACGCGGTGTTGAAGATGAACTGCGTGATGAACACCGGTCGCAGTAGCGGGTGGTGCAGCACGAAGTCGGCACCTTCCTTGATTTCCCGCAGCGGATGACGCCGCGGCGCCGCGGCGCGGGCGGGCTCGTAGATCCCCGACAGCAAGACCACTGCGACGACCGAGAGCGCCGCGGCAAACCCGAAGGCGGGCGCCGCCCCCATCCATCCGACCAGAACGCCGCCCAGCGCCGGGCCGCTGGCGAACGCCACCGTGCGCGCCAGTTCGATCCGCGCATTGGCCGCGGGCAGCATGGGCGGCGATACCAGCGAGGGCACCAGCGCCGGCGCGGCGACGCTGTAGGCGACGGTTCCGCACACCGCGACGAAGCCCGTCAGCGCGAGCAAAGGCAGCGTCAGCAAGTTGAACGCGATCAGCACCAGAATGGCTGTCAGTGCGGCGGCCCGCAGCGCTTCCGCTGACGTCATCAGCCATCGCCGCGAGATCCGGTCGGCCAAAAGGCCCGCAGGGATAGCGAACAGGATGAACGGCAGCGTCAGCGCGGTCTGCAGCAGCCCGGTCTGGCCCTCGCCAACGCCGAGCCGCAGCACCGCGACGATGGGCGCGGCGGCAAGCGCAATCTGCTCGGCCGATTGCGCGGCGAGGTTGGACCAGGCCAGCCGATTGAAGGTCGCGGGCAGGGCGGGCGTTTTGTCGGCTGGGGACATGGTGGAACTCCTGGCAGTCTTGATGTGACCGCCATTGTCCTGCGCCGGGCGGGCCGAACCCACCCGCTTTCCGACCTGCATCCTCCGGCGCGGTCGGACGTCTCACACAAGACCGGAGAGCGTGCCGGCGGCGGCCAGCAGTGCGACCACGATCCAGGGCGCCAGCTTCCAGACCGTGAGCAGAAGAAAGCCGCCGAGCGCGAGCGCAAAGTCGCGCGGCGTCAGGACCGCGCTCGTCCAGACAGGATGATAGAGGGCGGCGCCGAGGATTCCGACCACGGCGGCATTGGTGCCGCGCATCGCGGCCTGCGCGGCCGGGCGCGTGCGCAGCGTATCCCAGAACGGCAACATGCCGTAGACGAGCAGCATGCCCGGAAGCAGCAGCGCGACGAGCGCGATGGCTGCACCGGCCACGCCGTTCGGCGGCGGACCCATCACCGCTCCGAGATAGGCTGCAAAAGTGAACAACGGTCCCGGCACGGCCTGCGCGAGTCCATAGCCGGCCAGGAATGACTTCGTTGGTGACCCATCCCGGCGCAACCACTTGAGCCTGCAGCAGCGGAAGCACAACATGGCCGCCGCCGAAGACGAGCGCTCCCGATCGGTAGAAGGCGTCGAACAAGGCGAGACCTTGGGAACTGGTTACCGAAACCACGACCGGGGGGATCAGGAGAAGGGCCACGAAGAGAATCAGCGCGATGATGCCGCCTGACCGGGCCACCGGAAAATTCAGATGCCCGGAAACCGGCGCAGCTTCTCCCTGGCAGAGCCAAAGGCCCGCGCACGCGCCGAGCGCAATCGCTGCGACCTGCCCGAACGATCCGGTGAAAAATACCACGATCGTGATCGCGGCAAGCGCGATACCCGCGCGGGCTCGGTCAGGTGTGAGGGTTCGTGTCATGCCCCAGATGGCCTGCGCGACGACCGCGACCGCGACGAGCTTGAGGCCGTGCAGGAAACCTTCGGCAACCGGCCCGGTGAATACGGCAGCGCTCATGGCAAAGGCGAACAGGATCAGGGCCGAGGGCATGGTGAAGGCGAACCACGCGGCAAGGCCGCCCAAGAGGCCATTGCCGCGCAGAACGCCAAGGGAGAAGCCGACCTGGCTGGAGGCTGGCCCCGGAAGAAACTGACAGAGCGCAACTAGGTCAGCATAGGCCGTCTCATCGAGCCATTTGCGCCGGACCACCAACTCGTCCCGGAAGTAGCCGAGATGCGCGATGGGGCCGCCGAACGAGGTGACGCCTAGTTTGAGAAAAACCCGAAAAACCTCGCCGGGCGAGCCGCGTACCACGCTGCCTCCTGAGCCATCCGTCCCTGAATTGGCGGACAAAGAAGCATCCATCGAATTGCCTTTTCTTCACTTTCGGTTGTCGCGTCTGGCCTGATTTCGCCAAATAACTTCATCTTGCCTTCACCGTAGCCGAATTGATCGCCTTGTGACTTAGATGCAGTTGCAAATGAGTTGCATTAAATCGCGATATCCCCCATTTTGGAGAGATGGACGCTCGAACTCCCGGTTTGCCCCCTGATTCCCTGCCCAATGCCGTGGCGATCCCCCGGCTCGACGGAGTGGGCTGGCGCGGCGAGCGCGGCGAGCCGTCGCTGGCGGGTATGTTCGGGACGGTACGGACCACCCAGCACGGCTCGCTCTGGCGCAAGCTGCTGGCGTTCCTGGGCCCGGGGTATCTGGTTGCAGTCGGCTATATGGACCCTGGCAACTGGGCGACCTCGCTCGCCGGCGGCTCTCGCTTCGGCTATGCGCTGCTGACCGTCGCGCTGTTGTCCAACCTGATGGCGATCGTGCTGCAGTCGCTGTGCACGCGGCTCGGCGTCGGCGCCGGCCGCGACCTCGCGCAGGCCTGCCGGGATTCCTTTCCGCGCTGGGTGTCGTTTCCGCTATGGCTGTCGGCGGAGATCGCCATCACCGCCACCGACCTCGCCGAGGTGATCGGCACCGCGATCGGTCTCAATCTGCTGTTTCATATTCCGCTCGAGATCGGCGTCATCATCACCGCCGCCGACGTGTTTCTGATCCTGGCGCTGCAGGCGTTCGGCTTTCGCTGGATCGAGGCCTTCGTGGTGGCGATGCTGGGCGTGATCGCGGCCTGCTTCGCCGTGCAGATCGCGATGGCCGATCCGGATTGGGGCGGGGTGCTGCGCGGCTTCGCGCCGACCAGGGAGATCATCGCCAACCCGCAGATGCTGTATCTGGCGCTCGGCATTCTCGGCGCGACGGTGATGCCGCACAATCTGTATCTGCATTCGGGCCTGGTGCAGACCCGCCGCTACGGCAACAGCGTTCCGGAAAAGCGCGAGGCGATCAAGCTTGCGACCATCGATTCCACGATCGCGCTTTGTCTGGCGCTGACCATTAACGCCTCGATCCTGATCCTGGCGGCGGCGACGTTCCACCGCACGGGCCAGGTCGATGTCGCCGAACTCGACCAGGCGCATTCATTCCTGGCGCCGCTGCTCGGCTCGACGCTGGCGCCGACGCTGTTTGCGGTCGCGCTCTTGTGCTGCGGGCTGAATTCGACAATCACCGCGACCTTGTCGGGCCAGATCGTGATGGAGGGGTTTCTCAACCTGCGCATCGCGCCGTGGCTGCGGCGGATGGTGACACGGATGATCGCGATCGTGCCGGCGGTGGTCGTCACGATCTGGGCCGGCGAGAAAGGTACCGGCCAGTTGCTGATCCTGAGCCAGGTGGTGCTCAGCCTGCAATTGCCGTTTGCCGTGGTGCCGCTGGTGATGTTCACCGCCAGCCGCAGCAAGATGGGACCGTTCGTCGCGCCGCGCTGGCTCACGGTGCTCGCGGCACTGACGGCGGCGATCATCATCGCGCTGAATGCAAAGCTGGTGTGGGATTTTGTGAGCGGGTGAGAAGGCGCCGAGAAATCGAGCCGCGCCATAAACACACCTCATGGTGAGGAGGCGCGTCAGCGCCGTCTCGAACCATGTGCCACAGAATCATCCTTCGAGACGCCACGCTTCGCGCAGCTCCTCAGGATGAGGCAGCAACCTAATCCTGCGGTTCCGACAGCGCTTCGCCTGAGGCATCGATGCGCAGCCAGCCCGAGGGGGCGAGGCGTTGCTGGGGCAGGAAGCGGCCCTTGTAGTCCATCTTCTTCGAGCCCTCGATCCAGTAGCCCAGATAGACGTAAGGCAGTCCCTGCCGCCGCGCCCGGTTGATATGGTCGAGGATCATATAGGTGCCGAGCGAGCGGCTTTCCTCCGACGGCTCGAAGAACGAATACACCATCGACAGCCCGTCGCTGAGCACGTCGGTGAGCGCAACCGCGATCAGGTCGGTGCCGCGGCCGGTGATGCCGCTGTCGACGTCGCGGCGGCGGTATTCGATGATGCGGGTTTCGACGTGGCTGTCCTCCACCATCATGGCGTAGTCGAGTACGGTCATATCGGCCATGCCGCCATGGCGGTGGCGGCGGTCGAGATAGGCGCGGAATACCGAATATTGTTCCGAGGTCGGCACCGCGCTGCGCTGCTCGCCGATGATGTCGGCGTTGCGGGCCAATATCTTCCGAAAGTTGCGCGAGGGCCGGAACTCGTTGGCGACGACGCGAACGGAAACGCAGGCGCGGCATTGATCGCAGGCGGGGCGATAGGCGATCGACTGGCTGCGCCGGAAGCCGCCATGGGTCAAGAGGTCGTTGAGGTCGCCGGCCTTGTCGCCGACCAGATGCGTGAACACCTTGCGTTCGTGTCGCCCCGGCAGATACGGGCAGGGCGAGGGCGCTGTCAGGTAGAATTGCGGGGTGTCGCGCGAATGCTGAAGTCACGGGCTACCGTCTGCCTCCAAAGCCGGAACCTGCAGCATCGCGCCACGCGGGCCCGTGGTCAATCGATTTGCCGTGGCGTTATTAGTTGCAGTGGCCGGAGCGCCCACGGTCAGAATGTGCGCGACGGCTGCGGTGCGGCGGCTCGAACCGAACTGTTGATGACCACGGTTCCCAGCACGACATCGTGCAGCAGGCGCCGGCGGCCGTTGAAAAGTCCGACCAGCAGAACGAGCGGCGACAGGCACGACACCGATACCCAGAACAGGAACGCGTGCATCGCGCCGAGCACGAAATACGCCGGCGCGCCGTACCAGGTGCGCATCTCCAAATCCATCAGGCGCATGCCCGGGGTCGCCGAATGCGCGCCGCCGAGGGAGGCGCCGTAATAGACCAGCGCCCAGATCACCGTGGCCGGCGACACCAGCCAGAACAACACCCAGCCGAGTCCCAGCGTGATGACGCCGAACACGGCGATAAACAAGCAGGCCAGGATCACCGGAATGGAAAGCACCAGGAGGTCGATCAGGAACGCGAACACCCGCCGCGTCAGCACGCCGCGAAATAATTCGGGCTCGGTCTCGGGATCGAAGGCGTGCGGCCGAATCCCGCCATCGTTGCGCCAGGCGCCGCGCCCCGTCTCACCCGAACCGCTGTAAGACACGATCAGTCCTCCCGACTGTGCATTCCCACGCAGGACATGGGAGCCGCCAGAGCGCTTGCAAGACCTCAATACGACGAGGAGGGCGCATTATTCCGGCGATTTCGGGGCCAAGCGTCCGGGAGGGTCAGCTTTCCGCCTTCAGCTTCTCCGCCGCCTGCGGCGCGAAGTACGTCAGGATGCCGTCGGCGCCGGCGCGCTTGAAGGCCACCAGACTTTCCATCATCGCGCGCTCGCCGTCGATCCAGCCGTTACCGGCGGCGCCAGCGATCATCGCGTATTCGCCGGACACCTGATACACGAAGGTCGGCATCGCAAAAGTGTCTTTGACCCGGCGCACGATGTCGAGATAGGGCATGCCCGGCTTCACCATCACCATGTCGGCGCCCTCGGCGATATCGAGTTCAACCTCGCGCAGCGCTTCGTCGGAATTGGCGCTGTCCATCTGATAGGTGCGCTTATCGCCGGTCAGCGTCTTCGCCGAGCCGATGGCGTCGCGGAACGGGCCGTAGAAGGCGGAGGCGTATTTCGCCGCGTAGGCCATGATCTGCACATCGAGGAATCCGGCAGCATCCAACGCCTCGCGGATGGCGCCGACGCGGCCGTCCATCATGTCAGACGGCGCGATGATGTCGCAGCCGGCCTCGGCCTGCACCAGCGCCTGGCGCACCAGCACCGCCACCGTCTCGTCGTTGAGGATCCGGCCGTCTTCGATCAGTCCGTCATGGCCGTGGCTGGTGAAGGGGTCGAGCGCCACGTCGCATAGCACCCCGAGCCCGGGAAATTCCTTCTTGATCGCGCGCACCGATTGGCACACCAGGTTGTCCGCATTCACGGCTTCCGAACCGAGTTCGTCGCGCAGCGACGGTTCGGTAAAGGGAAACAGCGCAAGGCAGGGGATGTTCAGTTTCGCCGCGCGCTCGGCGTCGCGCACCACCTGGTCGACGCTGAGCCGCTCCACCCCGGGCATCGAGGCGATGGCGGTGCGCTGGTTGTGGCCTTCGATCACGAACAGCGGCCAGATCAGGTCGTCGGTGGTGAGAACGTTTTCCCGCACCAGCCGGCGCGCCCATTCGGCCTTCCTGTTGCGGCGCGGGCGGACCACCAGATCGAGGGCAGGGGCCGCGGGGGCCGTCTTCTGCTGGGGCGCACCACGCATTTCGATCGGACGCCCGAATTTGATCGCCATATGCTTGTCTCTCCTGCGGCGCAATTGTGGGGCGCCCATCTGGATTTGAATGGTTTGAAGCCTAGCACCTGGCGTTGCTTCCGTCACCGCGGCCGTGGCCTGCGGCATCGCCAATTGATTTTGCCGCTCGGGCGGGCCATAGAGTCCGGTGATGAACAGGTTCTTTCCGCAAATAGGCATCGGTTCGCATGTCTGAAACCCCACCGCGCGACGCATCGCGGGATAGCGCCATGTCGGTGGCGGCGATTTCGTCCGGGCGGATCGAGACCGACGAAAACGTATGGACCCGGCGGCTGGTGTTGTTCCTGCGCATCATGGCCGTCATCTCTGTGGCCAAGGGTCTCTATCACTGGGCGCAGGTCACCGGCTTTATCGGCGGCGAGGAAGAGGCGTTCGAAAACCAGCCGATGGCATGGCAAACCGCGACGGTATATTTCGCGGTGATCGAACTCGTCGCCGCCGTCGGATTGTGGCTCGCCACGCCCTGGGGCGCGGTGGTGTGGCTCACCACCGTCGTGTCGATGGCGGTGATCGAGCTGATGTTTCCGGGAATCTACGGCGGCAGCCTCGCCATCGTGGGTTTCGAAGCGCTGATGCTCGCAGCCTATCTCGCGCTGGCCTGGATGGCGGCGCGCGAACGGCCTCCATAGCGCCGAAATTCGCGCGCTGATCCGGATCGGCCGCCGAGTCGTGCCGACCTTGGACAATGGCGCGGCGCCCTCCGCGGAAACCCGGTCAATTCAAGTTCGGTGCGTAAAATCTTTGGCAAATTTTTTCGGTAACTTTTCAGTCACCCTAACGCCGCGGTCACACCTGTTACGCATCTATTTCCAATTTGAACGAAGCTGTTCCCATATGCGACAGATCGCGCAGACGAAGCGTGAACAAGACGCCTGCACCGTCAATGAAAGGTTGCGAAAAGTCCTTTATCCATGGGCTTAATCCACGATTCACTGTCTTAAATTCATGATCTCTTTATTGTCTTATTTAAGCGGATCTTCAAACCGCCCCCTTAAGTTCGAGCTATCAGACGAGACACAAGTTTCGTCGAATAAGTCGATAAAAACGACAGCAGGGGATGTGTCATGATGAAAGCCGTTGCAACGGCGGTTGAAACCGCTGAACGCGCTCCGGGTCAAACTCCGGTGCAGCCGCTCTATCTCGAAGCATTGACTTTGGTGGAGCGGCTGCATCGCCGCCTGCTCGATGTCATCAAGGACGAATTCGATCGGCGTGGGCGCGCCGACATCAATTCGGTGCAGGCGTTGCTGCTCTATAATATCGGCGACAAGGAGCTGACCGCGGGCGAACTGCGCACGCGCGGCTATTACCTCGGCTCCAACGTCTCCTACAATCTGAAGAAGCTGGTCGAACTCGGCTTCCTCGATCATCAGCGTTCGCGCGTCGATCGCCGTTCGGTCCGCATTCGCCTGACCACGCAGGGCCAGGAAATCCGCCGCATCGTCGACGCGCTGTATCAGAAGCACGTCAAGACGGTGGAGCAGGTCGGCGGCATCTCGAACGAGGAGTTCGCGACGCTGAACAAGTCGCTGCACCGGCTCGAGCGCTTCTGGACCGACCAGATCCTGTATCGGCTCTGAGATTTTTCGGCTTAAGAAATTTCCGAACATAAGGCCAAGCCGGCGTCTAAAGTCCGGTAGCCGTCTGATCAAAAGATACCTCCCCAAGCGCATCGGTCCGGTTCTCCGGTCCGGTGCGTTTATTTTTTGGCAATACGGAAATGCGTTGGCGGAATGCCCTAGCCAAAATGGAACTAGTTTCCGGCTGGCGCTTTATCCGTCCGTAACGGAGGGCTGAGGCGATGCTGGTCGAGCGCGGATTGCCGATGATGAATGTCGAGTTGGTCGGAGATGCCTATGCCATCGCCGCCAATTATCTGCGCAGGACGGGTGCCATTTCCACCACCCTTGCCACCAATGATCGCCTGCTCGGGCTGATCGTCGAAATGTTTCACCGCGGCGAATACAACAAAATTCGTCTCGCGAATAAGGCGATTTCGCAATTCGAAGCCACTGAAACCGTCTGAACCGTCGCCCATCTGAACCATCGCCAAGAGGATACCATGGAAGCCGCCATCGACCGCATCATGCAAACCTACGCTTTGCTGGTGAATAGTTCTGCTGTCGCCAGTGAGGAAGTACGCGCCAAGGTGACGGAATACGTGTCCACCCTGTTCGAAGCCGGCGAAAAGGACCCACATCGGCTGGCGGTGTGCGGCCTGGCCTATCTGCGCGAACTTGACGGCAGCGCCGATCCAGTGAAGGCGGGATTCACGGGGCTGTAAGGAAACGACAGTCCTTCTCCGCGCTTGGTGGCCGGGCGAAAGCGCAATGTGTCGCGCTCAATCCCGGTCGCGGCACGTGCGCCCGCCCCGAAGCTCAGGTGTCAAAAAAAACGTAGAGACTGCTGATCCGTTCGTGCTTCACCGTGATCACATCGCGCCCCTTGACGACGGGGTTGCCGTCTTTCCCCGCGAGCGCCCAAGTATACGTTGACATCTCTCCCGTTGTCTGGATCGGGCCGGTGACCGCGAGGTCCATTCCCGGCATCTGCGCCTGTACCGCTTTAATCGCACATTCGATGCCCGCAAAACCTGAGAACCATGCTGCCGGCTCGCCCATGACCACGTCTTCGGCATAGGTTGAAGGGATGCCCGTGACGCGATCAGCTGCGTCTCGAGTGTTCCAGATTTTCAGGTGACGATCGACGATCTTTGCGACGGGATTGGACATGTCTCACTCACGCTTATGATGCAACGCGTCTACAATTTGCGCCCATAGACAGTTGATTTGCCGGTCGCTGGGCGATGCATTACCTTGCGTTGCGATTGCAAGAACGCTTTTGAAGCATCGTGAAAAAATGGTCGATGTCCTCGAACATCCCGCTGCGAAGCACCTCGGTGAGGTCATCGTTCAGGACCTTGGCGTGATAGCGAAACTCGTGAGGTATCTCACGAGACGTGCTCACGGTATGCAGCGCGTCGGCGAGGATGCGAACACTAGCAGAGACATCCATGGCTTGTTACGCCGCGTGAGATTTGATGACGGTCCATCCCGAAAGCAGGCGTCGCATAGCGCCCCCCTCAGAGGTGTACCGGCGAAGTAGAACAATACCTTTAGGCAAACATCGCATTTGCGCGCCTTCTGGTGATTCCGGACCGTGCCTTGGTTCAGCGTTCGCCACGGTCAGCGCGAGCAGCCGACCGGGTCAATGCCGTAGCCGCATCAGCGTGCGAGGTTTTCTCAGCCCGCCGCTCGTAGTCCTCGGCAAGCGCCTTGAGCTGACCCGAAATTCTGGGATCGGTCATGGTCTGGGCTGCGCGGAGCAAGTTCCGCGCGGTAGCGAGGTATTCTCTGCTCAGCATATGGCCTCCAGATCCTCGAGCACCTCTAAGTCACCACAAACCCTAAATGAGCCGCCACAATATTTCGATTATATCTGAGGTTACTGAGTTGCTCAGCCGGGATACATTATCGAGACCAATGTATAGGGTTGCACCTTCGGTGAGAGCGCGATGGATTTGCCCCTTCAGGCCTCGTGGTCGGGCGAAAGCGCAATGCATATCTTCGCGCCAGGCGTGAAGCCATAAATCCAGAGCGGTTGGCGGACGTCCGCTTTGGTGCGCGTTCCCGACTCACGTCGGACATGGCGTGAGGTCCGAAATGTGCCTGCCATGAACGGACTTCACTCGACTAGGCCTACGCTAGGCCGTACGAATTGGCAGCGAGACGCCCACCGGCATTAGCTCGTACGGGGGCTTCCAGCCTGGCAGCGCAGCAACACGGCGACGCCAAGCATCGATCGCTGGATACTCTGCTGCGATATCAAAGCCGGTCTCTAAGGAGGGGTAATAGACATAACCCGCCATAGAGAAATCAACAATGGTCGGCCTGCTACCCAGCACGAAAGGGCGAGTTTCGAAATGCGTCTCGGCAATTGAGAACGAGCTTTCCACCCGTGATCTCAACAACGCCAGAACAGCAGGATCGGCAGGACGCGGAGTGAAACAATTTTGAACTCGATGCATTGCGTAATTGTTCGTAAATTTGTGATTGTCGAAGAAAAGCCAGCGCAGAGCCTCGAAGCGATCATCACTGGGCGGGGCGAATTTACCCACGGTTTCTGCAAGCACATCAATATTGCGCCTGACTGCGACATTCGTTTGCCTGCCACCTCCACCACGGGAACTTCACCCATCGCGTTGGTGTCTGCTCGCCAATTCACGTCTCGCGTCTCGCCACCGGCAAAGTCGACCCCGATTGGCTCCCAATCGAGGCCAGCGCAATTCAGATAGAGCGCTACCTTGTAAGAGTTTCCCGAGCCGCCGCAGCAATAGAGCTTATACTGTGCCATTCTCGCTCCCCAGACAGGCGCTTACTTATTTACTAGCAGCGTACCGAACGAGCGAGGGGCACACAATCGCGAGGACCGATATGGGCCGCTTGCGGATGCCGCCATCGGGGACGGGTGGCTTCTGCTTAACGCAGGAATCAAGCATGCTCTCGCAGCGTCCGGTTCATCGCGCAAACTTGCGAGCTGCCCTAATCAAACCCAAGATGGGTCGAAGGCGCGCAAGCGACGTGTGCCTCAAGCCGAAAGCCTTCGGCGTCCGCGTGCTGCGGTTCAGTCTGTCTATCCCTGGCGATCGACTAAAGCCTAGTCCATGTCGCGAAACGCGTGCCCATTGGCGTCGATCTTCTTCACGAGATCCGGCGGCAAGTCACCTTGTGCCGCGGTGCCATCGAATGCCCATTCCTTGGGATCGGCCAGATCGGGAAGACCCGCCCCTTTGCGTACATAGAGGCCCACTGTCGGCTTTTGCGGATTAATGTAAAGATCGTATTCCGGCATTGCGATGTCTCCTCTTCGGTTCACTGGTTGATTCTAGGCGGGGTAGGTCATGACAAATCCGTACGAGGTTCTCGGCGTCGCCCCGACGGCTTCTTCTGCGGAGATCCAGACGGCGTACCGCAAACTAGCGAAGAAATTGCACCCGGACCTTAATCCCGGTGACAAGATGTCTGAAGACAAGTTCAAGGAAGTCGCTGGCGCCTATGATTTGTTGAGCGATGCTGACAAGCGCAAACGGTTTGACGACGGTGAGATTGACGCGAGCGGGGCGGAACGGCCACAGCAACATTTCTATCGGGATTTTGCCACGTCGGATAGTGGACATCCCTACGCGGACAACTCCGGCTTTGCCGATTTCATGGATACCGACGATGCGCTCGCCGAGCTTCTGAGGCGCGGCGAGCGGGCACGTGCGAACCGGCGCGGACAGGATCTGCACTACCATCTGCCGATCAGTTTTGTGGAGTCCGTCACGGGGGCGAACAAACGTCTGACACTGCCCGATGGCGGCCCGCTTGACGTGACCATTCCGCCCGGCCTGGTGGACGGACAAATCCTTCGCCTGAAAGGCAAGGGAGCGCCCGGTACAGGGACGGGAGGTCACGGCGATGCCCTGATCGAGGTGGAGGTTCTCCCGGACCGTCGCTTCTCGCGCGAGGCCGACGATATCTCTCTTGAGTTACCGATCTCGCTTTCCGAGGCCGTACTTGGTGGGCGGATTCGCGTTCCGACGCCGACCGGCGACGTAACCATGGCGGTACCGAAGGGATCGAACACCGGGACGACCCTGCGCCTGAAAGGCAAGGGCGCGCCCCGCCGCGGCGGAGGCCACGGCGATCAGTTCGTCAAGCTGAAAGTGGTTTTGCCAAAATCTGCGGATCCCGAACTCGAGGCGTTCGTTTCGAATTGGGATAAAGGCAAAGCCTTTAACCCGCGCGAGGGGAGCACATCATGATCGTGAACAAGCAGGATTTCCTTACCCATGCGGGTATCCAGCCGCAGACACTGGATATCTGGCTGGAGCAGCGGTGGCTTATTCCAGCTCAGACCTCCGACGGGATGAACTTCTCGGACATGGATGTCGCACGGGCCCGTCTCATTCAGGATCTGACAACGGATTTCGGAGTCAATGATGAAGGAATCGACGTCATCCTTCATCTCGTGGATCAGCTCCACGGCTTACGTCGGGCGCTTGAGCAATTGCACAAAGAGCTTTAGGAATTAGGAGATCACACGTATTCGAAAAGGTCGCGCCGTTGGCGCAGGCTCTTCAAGTGATTTGCTTGTCCAGCCCGTTTTTCAAAAATATTTCCGTTCCCATCTGACCCAAATCACCGGCTTATTCCGCACCGTCTCATCCCCCACAAGGGGCGTATCGCGATCGTCACGGACGTTGGGATGGGATGCGGTGGACGCGGCAGCGTCGTCGCGCGCCAATGGCGTGCGGACGAGCGACATTGCTGCGGACGGCGAAGTCGTGTGGTCCTGACGCCCCGACGCTGGCGTCAAGTTCGCGGAGGAATCCGCGCGGCGACGGTGGCAAAAAAGCCCGGTCGCCGAGGAGAGCACGTTATAAGCCGTTAAAACCATTGCGTGCGGGAATGCCGGGTGTTCCGGTGCGACCGTGGTGACTACCCGTGTGCTTTCTACCTTTGCACACGGGCCGCGGGTGCAACGGGCACCCGGCATTCCCCGCGCCCTCTCTTGAGGGTCGCCCGCGCCCTCCTTTTTTGGGCGAAACGTCCATGCACAACTCGGGCGCTTGGCGCAGCGGGATCGTGAAGTCACATCCGCTGTCATTCCGGGGCGCGCGTTAGCGCGAACTCCGATGTGCAATTGCACATCGGAAAATCTCAAGGTTTAACGTGCTTCAGATTCCGGGTTCGACGCTTCGCATCGCCCCGGAATGACGACTTGGGTTGGGCGTCGACATTTCTCTCGTCATTGCCGTGCGGCAATCAGTCTCCTCTGCTAAATCTCCGCCAACAGAAAAAATCCGGGAGGAAACCAGCATGCTCACGCTTCATCATCTCAACAATTCGCGCTCGCAGCGCATCCTGTGGCTGCTGGAAGAACTTGGCTTGCCCTATGAGATGAAGCGCTATCAGCGCGACGCCAGGACGCGGCTGGCGCCGCCGGAATTGGAGGCGGTGCACCCGCTCGGCAAGTCGCCCGTGATCACCGACGGCGATATCAGAATCGAGGTCCAGGCGCCATCGTCGATTACATGATCCGCCGCTACGGAAAGGGCGGCATGATGCCGGCGCCTGATAGCGTTGAGTATATTTCCTACAACGAATGGCTGCATTATTCGGAGGGCTCGGCGATGCTGCCCTTGATGCTGAACCTCTATATCTCCAGGTTGAAAGAGGCGGCTGCGCCGCTGCAGCCACGCATCGACAGCGAAATCGCCAACCACCTTGGCTATGTCGACGGCGCGCTGAAGGGGCGGGAGTTCTTCATCGGCAATTCACTCACCGGCGCCGATATCCAGATGAGCTTTGTGGGCGACATGGCGAAGGTGTTCAACAGGCTCGGGCCGTATCCGAACCTCGGCGCGTGGCTGTCGCGGATGCAAGCGCGGCCGGCGTTCCAGCGCTCGATCGAAAAGGGCGGCGCGTACCGGTTTGCGAAGTGACGCAGGACGCAGCCAAGTGTCGTCCCAGCGAACGCTGGGACCCATAACCCCTTGCATTGCTGGAAGGACAGGGCGTCCGCCCCAGTGCCATACGGATGGGGCACGACGTAGCGATGAGCGCAATTGCGCTCACGCTGGGGTTCCCGGGCGTTCGCCGGGAACGAAGCGAGGAGGGGGCCCGGTCTCGCAAAACCTGTTCCCCCACCATATCTTGCATAAATATCAGGCTGATACCGCAAGCGCTTGGCCATTTCGGCCCGATATGGTATCCCGCCTGCGCCGCTAATGACCGCCACATGTGACCGCCCGCGACGCCCCTAACCGGCTGCGGCGGTGGAGATATTCGTCCATGAGCTCTTCTGCCAGCGCCAAGCCGGCCTCCGGCGCCAACTCGTTTTTCACCGCCCCGCTCACCGAAGCCGATCCCGATATCGCGGCCGCGATCCGCGGCGAACTCGGCCGGCAGCGCCACGAGATCGAGCTGATCGCGTCGGAAAACATCGTCAGCCGCGCGGTGCTGGAAGCGCAGGGTTCGGTGCTGACCAACAAATATGCCGAAGGCTATCCGGGCAACCGCTATTACGGCGGCTGCGAATGGGTCGACGTGGTCGAGACGCTGGCGATCGAGCGCGCCAAGAAGCTGTTCGGCGCGCAGTTCGCGAACGTGCAGCCGAACTCCGGCAGCCAGATGAACCAGGCGGTGTTCCTGGCGTTGCTGCAACCCGGCGATACCTTCAT
Organism: uncultured Alphaproteobacteria bacterium; assembly: GCA_963843235.1. GTDB lineage: Bacteria > Pseudomonadota > Alphaproteobacteria > Rhizobiales > Xanthobacteraceae > Bradyrhizobium. The sequence goes on along the minus strand of CAWJJV010000027.1, from coordinate 2,108 downwards.
GGGGCTCGATCTCGCCGCCGGCGGACATCTCACGCACGGCTCGCCGGTCAATATGTCCGGCAAGTGGTTCAAGGCTTCGCATTACACGGTGCGGCGCGAGGACCAGATCATCGACATCGATGCGGTGGCCAGGCAGGCCGAACAGGTGAAGCCGAAGCTGATTATCGCCGGCGGATCGGCTTATTCGCGTCCGTGGGATTTCAAGCGTTTTCGTGAGATCGCCGACAGCATCGGGGCCTATCTGATGGTCGACATGGCGCATTTCGCAGGCCTCGTGGCAGGCGGCGTCCACGCCTCGCCGGTGCCGCACGCCCACGTCACCACCACCACCACGCACAAGTCGCTGCGCGGCCCGCGTGGTGGGTTGATCCTTTGCAACGACGAGGCCTTGGCCAAGAAGCTGAACTCGGCGATCTTTCCGGGCCTGCAGGGCGGGCCGCTGATGCATGTGATCGCGGCCAAGGCGGTGGCGTTCGCCGAGGCGCTGCATCCGAACTTCAAGGTCTACGCCAAGAACGTGGTCGAGAACGCCAGGGCTCTGGCCGAGAGCCTGCGCGCCCAAGGCTTCGATATCGTTTCAGGCGGTACCGACAACCATCTGATGCTGGTGGACCTGCGGCCGAAAGGCCTCAAGGGCAACGTCTCGGAAAAGGCATTGGTGCGCGCGGCCATCACCTGCAACAAGAACGGCATTCCCTTCGATCCGGAGAAGCCGTTCGTCACCTCGGGGCTGCGCCTGGGGACGCCGGCGGCGACCACGCGCGGCTTCGGCGTTGCCGAATTCAAGCAGGTCGGCGGGCTGATCGCCGAAGTGCTCAACGCCATCGCCAATCGCAGGACGGCCAGGCGTCGCTGGTGGAATCTGCGATCAAGGAGCGGGTGAAAGCGCTCACCGACCGCTTCCCGATCTATCAGTAAGGGCTTCTCTTAGTAAGGTTCTGCCGGATGCGATGTCCCAGCTGCAACAGTCTTGATACGCAGGTGAAGAACTCGCGTCCGACCGAGGATTCCGCGGTGATCCGGCGGCGGCGGGTCTGCATCGCCTGCAATTTCCGCTTCACCACCTTCGAACGGGTGCAGCTGCGCGAACTCACGGTCATCAAGCGCAACGGCCGCCGCGTGCCGTTCGACCGCGACAAGCTGGTGCGGTCGCTGCAGATATCGTTGCGCAAGCGGCCGGTCGAGCCTGAAAAGGTCGAGACGATGGTCTCGGCGATCGTGCGGGAGCTCGAAAGCGGCGGCGAGGCCGAGATTTCATCGGAAGCGATCGGCGAGATCGTGATGGAACATCTGCGCCAGCTCGACGATGTCGCCTATGTGCGGTTCGCCTCGGTCTATCGCAATTTTCGAGAGGCGAAAGATTTCGAAGCCGTGCTCGGCGAACTCTCCGGCGACGAGGACGCGCGGCCGGCGCTGCTGCGCAAATGACTTCGGCATTCTGGAAGACGAGATGGCGCAGAAATCGAAACTGTCGAAAGCGGCCGACCAGCGCTTCATGCAACTTGCTTTGGCGCTCGGACGGCGCGGCAGGGGCGGACCTGGCCTAATCCCGCCGTCGGCGCGGTCGTGGTCAAGGACGGCGTCATCGTCGGCCGCGGCTGGACGCAGCCGGGCGGCCGGCCCCACGCCGAGCCGGAGGCGCTGCGGCGCGCAGGTGAGGCCGCGCGCGGCGCCACGCTCTATGTGACTCTGGAGCCGTGCTCGCATTTCGGTAGGGCGCCGCCCTGCGCCGATGCCGTCATCGCCGCCGGCATCGCGCGGGTGGTGTCGGCGATCGAGGGACCCCAATCCGTTGGTGGCCGGACAGGGCCATGCCCGGCTCCGCGCCGCCGGTATCGCGGTCGATATCGGGCTCGGCGCGTCCGAGGCCGCGCGCGACCATGCCGGACATTTCCGACGCGTCCGCGACAAGCGTCCCCACGTGATCCTCAAGCTTGCGGTATCCTCGGACGGCAAGGTCGGCGCGGCTGGGCGCCAGCCGGTCGCCATCACGGGCGAAGCGGCGCGGGCCCGGCGGCATTCGATGTGCAAAGCGACGCCATCCTGGTCGGGATTGGCACCGTGCGGGCGGACGATCCGCTGTTGACTTGCCGTCTGCCCGGGATGGG
>CAWJJV010000026.1:0-132431 GCA_963843235.1 uncultured Alphaproteobacteria bacterium | reverse complement strand
TGCAAGCTCCAGCAGTTCGAGAGCGCCATCGCAAGGCTGCCGATCAGCATCAGCGCCAGCGCGCCAAGCACCGTGGCCTTGTCGCCGAACCGTTGCCCGATCGCGCCGCCCGGCAGCGCCAATGCGATGCCTGGCGTGAAATAGAGGCCGATCAACAGGCCGATGTCGGCGAGCCCGACGCCGAATTCGCGACCCAGCAGCGGCGCGACCGCCGCGACGCTTTGAAACTGGAAGGCCATGCTGAGGCGCACGGTGAAAAGGACGGCGAGGATGCCCCAGCGGTTGCGCAATGCGTCCTCCCGTTTCTATTGCGATGCAGCCTGAGACGGCGTGACACACGTGTCAATCGCCGAGCCGATGGATGCGACATTGGCACACGGAGAGACTTCACATACGCTGCCGCGGTCCGGGCTATCAACGACTGCCGACAAGTGTAGCCCGCATGAGCGAAGCGACATGCGGGATTGAGAGAGGTATGGCCCCGCATATCGCAAGTGCTCGTGCGGGCTACCTTCCAAATCAACAACCGCCAAACAAGGCGGCAAGAAAACGGCGAGGAAATTCCATGGACCAGATCCGCGTATGCACCTATGACGGCCCCGGCGCGCAACCGGTCATTCGCAATGTGCCGTGGCCGAAAATTCCAAAGAAGGCCGCGCTGATCAAAGTCGGCGCCTGCGGCGTCTGCGGTACCGATTTGCATATCCTGAAGGGACATTGGCCGAAGCCGTTGCCCTGGCCGTTCACGCTCGGCCACGAGATCGGCGGCGTGCTGGTCGAGGTCGGTTCGGATTTCAACGAAGACTTCATGAGCAAGAAGCTGTCGGTGGGATCGAAGGTGATGATCCCACCGCTGATGCCGTGCGGCCGGTGCTATTACTGCATCCATTATCCGCAAAGCGCCAACAAGTGCCTGACGCCGGTCTATTACGGCCGTTATCTCGGCTTCGACAAGGCGCCGCATCTGTGGGGCGGCTGGGCCGAATATGTCTATGTCGATCTCGAGGAATTGCCGGGCACCAAGATCTACAAATTGCCCGACGACATGTCGCTGCGGCTGGGCGCGCTGTCGGAGCCTTTGACCTCCTGCATCCGCGCCTTCAACCGCGCCACCGTGCCGGCGGTTTCACCTGGGGCGATACCGTGGTGATCCAGGGCTCCGGCCCGATCGGCATTCTCGCGGTCGCGGCCGCGCAGGAGATGGGGGCCGGGCGCGTGATCTGCGTCGGTGCGCCGGAGCATCCACGGCTCACTTTAGCGCGCAAGTTCGGCGCCGAAGCCACGGTCGACATTGAGGAAGTGACGAGCCCGGAAGCGCGGATCAAGGCCGTGCGCGACATCGTCGGCGGCTTCGGGGCCGATCTGGTGATGGATTGCTCGGGGCACCCGAGCGCCGGTCCCGAAGGCATCGAAATGCTGCGCGACGGCGGCACCTATGTCGAGATGGGCCAGTTCACCGACGCCGGCTCGATTGCGACCTCATGGCATCGCATCTGCACCAAGGACCTCAACGTGCTGGGCTCCTGGGGTTTTACCGGCAACGACCTGCCGCTCGGCGTCGACATGCTCTACCGCACCCGCAACAAATATCCGTGGCTGGAAATGCAGACGATCTATCCGTTCACCGAGGACGGCATCGGACAGGCGGTGGCGGACGCGATGGCGATGAAGACGGTGAAATCGACCATCGTGCCGTGGCCGGAACTGGTGGAATAGTCCTTCCTCGCCCGCTCGTGCGGGAAGAGGGGCCGTGTGCATTGCGACAACCGGCTGACATCCGCCATCGCATTGGGCCTGAACTTCGGTTCGGTACCGTCCCATGATGCGACACCTGGAAACGATGCAACGGTTCCGTAGCCAAGCTATCCTGTGAGGGCCCCGGGGCCAGAGCACGTCACTTTTGGACCGGCCTACTGAAGACGAGGAGACGCCAGACCTAACCGTTAAAAAGGGAGGATAACATGACGGATGGATCATCTGATAAGGGCCCGCGCAAGCCTGTCGCTCCGAACCCCAAAATTGATCCGCCAAGCCGACGAAGCATTCTGCTCGCGGGGACGGCCCTGGCCGCGACGGCTCTTTCGTCCTCATCGGTCGTTGATGAAGCGCAAGCTCAACAAAATCGCCCCGCACCCGCCGCTGGAAACAAGCCGAACATCCTCGTCATCATGGGCGACGACATCGGCCAGACCAATGTCAGCGCCTATTCATTCGGCGTGATGGGCTATCGAACGCCGAACATCGACCGCATCGGCCGCGAAGGCATGATGTTCACCGACTATTACGCCGAGCAGAGCTGCACGGCAGGCCGATCGTCCTTCATTACGGGACAGGCGACCTTGCGCACCGGCCTTTCCAAGGTCGGCCTGCCCGGTGCCGACCTCGGCCTGCGTGCCGAGGACATGACCATTGCCGAGGCCCTTAAGCCGCTCGGCTACGCCACCGGCCAGTTCGGCAAAAACCATCTCGGCGACAAGAACGAGTTCCTTCCGACGGTGCACGGTTTCGACGAATTCTTCGGCAACCTTTATCACCTCAACGCCGAGGAGGAGCCGGAAAATCCGGCCTATCCGAAGGACCCCGGCTTCAAGGAGCGCTTCGGACCGCGCGGCGTGCTGAAGTGCAAGGCGTCCGACCGCGACGACCCAACCGTCGATCCGCGCTTCGGCCGTGTCGGCAAGCAGACGATCGAGGACACCGGTGCGCTGACCAAGAAGCGCATGGAAACGATCGACGACGAAACCTCGGCCGCCGCCATCGACTTCATCAAGCGTCAGTCGCAGGCCAACCGGCCGTTCTTCTGCTGGTTCAATTCGACCCGCATGCACGCCATCACCCATGTGCGGCCGTCGATGCTGGGCCAAAGCGGCATCAGCGAGTATTTCGACGGCATGATCGAGCACGACGGCCAAGTCGGGCAAATTCTCAAGGCTCTCGATGATCTCGGCATCGCGAACGACACCATCGTGGTCTACTCGACCGACAACGGCCCGCACATGAATACGTGGCCCGACGGCGGCTACACGCCGTTCCGCAACGAAAAGAACTCGAACTGGGAAGGCGCCTTCCGCGTCCCGGCGTTCGTACGCTGGCCGGGCCGCATTCAGCCCGGAAGCCTGTCGAACGAGATTGTCTCGGGTCTCGACTGGTTCCCGACCTTGCTTGCGGCGGCCGGCGACACCGGCGTGAAGGAGCGCCTGCTCACGGGCTGGCAACCGCAGGCCGGAGGGCGAACCTACAAGCTGCACCTCGACGGTTACAATCAACTCCCGCACCTGACCGGGCAGCAACCAAAGTCGGCGCGCAAGGAATTCTTCTACTTTAACGACGACGGCCAGCTCGTTGCGATGCGCTACGAGACAACCAAGCTGGTGTTCTGCGAGCAACGCGAGGCAGGGACGCTCCAAATCTGGCGCGAACCGTTCACCTGCTTGCGAGCGCCGAAAATGTACAATTTGCGTATGGACCCCTACGAGCGTGCCGACATCACGTCAAATACCTATAACGACTGGACCTTCCGACTGTCCTTTTTGGTGGTGCCGGCACAGGCGCTGGTGGCGCAGTTCATCGGCACGTTCAAAGAATTTCCGCCACGTCAGACGCCATCGAGTTTCAGCGTCGATCAGATCATGGAGACACTGAAAAGGCCGCAGGGCGGCTGACGATTACAATGTAACGCTGGCCGGCCATTTGTCGCCGGCCGGCGGTGCATCGGCTGCGGGAGCCTGCTTGCTATGTCCTTGCTCCCCGGCGGTCCGGCTCTAACCTTCATGAGCAGTCACCAGCCCCGCAAAAACAATCATGCTGCGTTATGGCTTAACGTAAATGCTCTCATACAAGCCCGCGTATTCCTCCTTCCAACCTCTCTTATCAACGAGAAACCGCCTTAACTCTTCATGCGCCTTCACCCAAAGCACCGCATCGATGCGGTATTTCTCAAGTACCGTGTCCCAGGCGGTCTCGTTGACCTCCAATTCGACCAGCTTGAAATAGTCACGTAGTAAAGCATCTGGATAAGCGGTAGCTGCTCGACCGTCTACGAATACGGGTACGGCACCTCGCGTGCGGAAAATCAAAAGTCCGCCGACGTTCCAGTGGTTCAGAAGCCGGGCATGCGAAAAATGTGTTTGAAGATAAAGAGCATCCTGCTCTGAAAGCATTTCCGGAAGCCCGAGATCTGGTTTTATTTGCATAAAAACAAATGGCAGAGCGCACAGTCCAACGATGCCAGCAGCCAGCAGCGATCTCTGGACCTCAAAATTGTTCAGCCGTTTAGGTAGCAACCGATCGATGTGAAGCGCCAATGGAACCGTTGAGAATATAAAAAAGAACGCCATGTATCTAAATTGATAAAGTCCCAAAAAACAAAAAGAGCCAGGAAAGCAGCCGGGACTCCAGCGGAATGGGGCAAGAACCTCCGTAGCGCAGTTCAAGCGCAACAAATGTCAACATGTATATGATGCCAGGAATGCTCCCCGGCATGGTCATGTTTTGATAGTAAGACAGCCACTCCGTGATGTTCGCTTGTACAAAGTGGCCTAATGTAGCCGCCAGGCCGTCGTAGATATGCCAGCCGAGCGGATTGATAAATATTGCAATGACGCAGCCGACTACCGCGAAGCTGTAGATTTTGAAATTTGTCCAATCCCGCCTGAGCAAAGCCACGCCGCAGAAGATGCCAACAATAAGAAAACCAAGCAAAAAGCCGCCATGCAGGTTAGCCCAAAGAACCATAATCACAGGCAACAAAAAACATCTCGTTCGTTTCAGGCATTCTCCGAAGAAAATTACGCAAAACAGCATGGTTGAAGTGTTCGGCGACGCGGCGAGATAGATATTTGGGGCCGTCGCAAAAGCGGGGTAAAGCAAGCTTGCGGAGAAAACGGAAATGCAAACTGCAGCTGCTGAGGCTCCGCAGCTCAAGCAGATGGACGTAAGATATCCGACTAAGACTGCGCCACCTGCAATTACGAACAATAAGAGGCCAGCAAATTGCGTATATTGAAACACCGCACTGGCAATCACGTCCCAAAGCCACGAAAGATTATACCATTGCCTGTCTCCAAGGGTGAATGACCATGGATCCTGGAAAGGAATATTGCCTCGGTCTCTGATTAAGTCTCCGGCGGCCAGGTGCCATCCCAAATCATAGTGGCCAAGCAGGAGCGACGCGTTTGAAAGATAAAACACAGCATGCGAATGAAATGAGGAAAATATAAATTCCGGAGCTCTGGAGGTAAGATCCGATCGTCTTTGACCATCTATCAAACTTGGAGCCGCCCCAAACCTCCAGCGCGTCCATAAATGAGTCCCTCTCACGATCGAAGCGAGCCTTCTGCGGGCTCCGCATGTTTTTTGGTCTGCATGGCCGGATGCAAACAATCGTCGTTTTAACGCGGTCCATTGAAGGTTGAGTAAACATCAGTTTTGCAGTTCGATTAGTGCCCACTGAAGAATTTTCTGGTTAACCAATGCCTACATAGAGCTCGCGATCATACGCGCCGCATACGAAGAAGGCGCGGTATTGGATTGCAGGGGTCTTCACCCGCGCTCGGCCATTTGCCCGCCACCGAACGAGCAGAAATTGGTCGACGCCTGTGGGGCGATCGGCGGCATCCATGTGGTCGACGCAAGGCTGTAATCTCGGGTCCGCGAGGGGTGGACGGAGGCGGTGCGCGGATCGTCGGCGATGGTTCGCCCCGCCGCCATAGTCTCGCGAATGATCGAAAGTCCTCGGTCTCCCAAATGTCAGGGACGACGAAATCGTGGTATCGTGCCGGCGCAGGAGAGTCGCGACGTGAATATCTGGCAGGTCGGTTTTGTGGTCCGATCCCGCCTTTCAGCGCTCGTGGTTGCTTCTCGGGTACTCGGCTCGCCATGAATGCGGCTGTCGCGCGCCGGGATTCGAAACGGCGTATCATTGACGGCGCGCTGTCGGCGCGCTCCTGGCGATCGAATGTTTTGGCGAGCAAGTTGGGAAGCGGAAGTAGCGATACCGGACGGTTTTTAGAACTGGATCAGACAGGAGGAAATGCGATGCGATTCTTCGTGGCGTTCCTGATCGTGCTTTCAGTTATCTATTTTTGGGACGACGAATATAACAGAGGCAAGCTCTTTGACGGCTTGCGCAATATGGGGCGCGATATTTCGCGCAGCATGGGACGTTAAGTACCGCGTCAGACAGCGGGACAGGAGAGGCGGAATGGCCACCATATTGATCGGTTATGACGTCCACGCCTCAGAAGGCGAGGCCTACGACAGACTGATCGAGGCCATCCAATCCCTTGGCACCTGGTGGCATCACCTGGAAACCATCTGGATCGTGAAATGCGATCATACGCCGCTGGCGATACGGGACCAGCTGAAATCTCACATCGCCGAGGACGATCAGTTGCTCGTCGTCGATATATCCGGAGACACGGCGGAATGGTTCGGGTTCAATGATCTCGGTGGCAAGTGGCTCAAGGAAAATATTTAGGTATTCGCGTCCTCGTCGTCGGTCGAACATGAGCCGGGGCGTCGATGCCTTCTCGTTTCGGCAGTGACGCAATACCTTCTCTGTGATCCGTTCTACGCCACCGTCGCCTCGCGTCTCGGCCCCGAGACTGTCGCGCACGCCGGCCGCGATCTCGAACGAACGCAGCCGGGCGGCATGATCATAGATCTGTCCGGTCACCATCAATTCGTCCGCCCCGGTCTGGGCGATCAGAGCCTTTAACCCGCGCTCGACGGTTTCGGGCGTGCCCACCACCGAAACGGCCAGCGATTGTTCGACGCCGGCGCGCTCCGCCGGCGACCAGATATCGTCCATGTTGTCGACGGGCGGCTGCAGCGGACCGGGGGTGCCGCGGCGCAGGTTGACGAATTGTTGTTGCAGCGATGTGATCAGACGCCGGGCTTCGCTATCGCTGTCGGCGGCGAACACATTGACGCCGACCATGGCATAGGGCCGCTCGAGCTGCGCCGATGGTTCGAACCGGCTGCGGTAGACGTGCAAGTGCATCCATCAGCGCGGCGGGCGCGAAGTGCGACGCGAACGCAAACGGCAGCCCGAGCATGGCCGCGAGTTGCGCACTGAAGGTGCTGGACCCGAGCAGCCAGATCGGGACCTTCAAGCCCGCGCCCGGCACCGCGCGCACCACCTGGTTTGGCTGCACCGGGCCGAGCAGGGCCTGCAACTCCAGAACGTCGTGCGGGAAATTTTCGGCGGTCTCCGCCAGATTGCGACGCAAGGCGCGCGCGGTGCGCTGATCGGTTCCGGGGGCGCGGCCAAGCCCGAGATCGATGCGGCCCGGGATAAAGCGACTCCAGCGTGCCGAACTGTTCGGCGATCACCAGCGGCGAATGGTTCGGCAGCATGATGCCGCCCGAACCGACGCGGATGGTCGTCGTGCCGCCGGCGACATGGCCGATCACCACCGCCGTCGCGGCGCTGGCGATGCCCGTCATGTTGTGATGCTCGGCGAGCCAGTACCGCTTGTAGTTCCATTGCTCGGCGTGCCGCGCCAGATCGAGCGTATGGCGAAACGCCTGCGCCGCGTCGCCGTCTTGCCGGATCGGGGAGAGGTCCAGAACAGAAAACGGAATCATCTTTGTCTCCAGGAGCGAATGCAATGGCGAAGGCACTGATCGATGGCGAGCGCCGCGCTGCCGCGCGTTCTCGGCCTGATCTAATGCGTGGCCGGCGAGAATGGTAGTCCATGGCGACGGCGAATGTGATTGGCCTGTCATCATCCGCGATGCGGATGATCCAGTATTCCGAAGCGCTGCGTATTTCATGCACGGCGGTGATTACTGGATACCCGCCTTCGCGGGTATGACGGTTTTGATGGCCTGGAATGAAGCGATCGGCGCAGCGCCTCGTCTGACGTGCCCCGCGTGAAAACTGATTTGCCCGACGCGATCCCGTGTCCAGCCTCCGCGTCACAAATTTTCGCTTCCCATTTGACCCAAATCATCGGCCTATTCCAGCCGTCCTGTCCCGGGAGAGGGGCGTTGGCCATCGTCACGAACGTTGGGACGGGATGCGATGGACGCAACAGCATCAGCGCGCGCATGAGCGTGCGGACGAATGGTGTTGTTGCGTACGGCAAAGCCGTGTGGTCCTGACGCCCCGACGCTGGCGTCAAGTGTCGATCCTGAGTCAAGCAAGTATGTCTCGACCGGCGATGGTGGCAAGAAAGCCCGGTCACCAGGGAGAGCGCGTTATAAGCCGTAAAACCATTGCGCAGGAAATGCCGGGTGTTCCGGTGAGCCTGTGGTGACTACTCGTGTGCTTACTACCTTTGCACACGAGACTGCGGGTGCACCGCGCACCCGGCGTTTCCTGCGCCCTCTGCTTTGATGGGCGATGTTCTGCGCAACTCGGCGCATCGTCTCGGGACGGAAGTTCTATGCACCATCACTCCGGGCGCATCGCGTCGCGAGAGCAGCCCGAGTCACGAGCCTTTCGTCTCATTCCGGGCCTGCGCCAAGAGGCGCATCCCGGAATGACGACTTGGGTTGGATTAAGCGCTTGCACTGTCCCCCCATTGCTGACGAAACAATGCAAACTCGCTCGCGCCTAGCGCAATCCCTCATACACCATCAGCCCGCGCGCGATCGCGAGCTTGCGCAGGGCGCGCGGGGCGAAGCGTTGCGGCGGGTGGGCGAGGTAACGCCACGACGTCAGCTTGAAATCGCTCAGCACGCTGTGGTCGTCGCCGAACGGCGCCAGCAGTCCGGTCAGGCTCAGCGGCGTGTGGGGGCGGGCGTTGAACGGCAGCAGCAGCAGTTCCAGATGCACCGGCTTGCCGTCCTGCGACCGCGTGGTGATGCCGGCGACCGCGGCCAGCATTTCCTCGGCGACCACGGCGACGATCTCCTCGATCTCGCGGCGGCTTTCCGGCGCGAACAGGGCGGAGAAGCTCTTGTCCTTGAGGTCGCGGCCGAGCAGGGCGCAGACCCGTGTTCCCGCCACCCGGAACGGGTAGCCGGCGGTGCCGTCATAGGACAGCACGAAGATATCGCCGAGCAGCCCGCGCACCGCGCCGGGCTCGATCTCGCTTCGGTCCGGTGCGCGGGCGCTGCCGCGCTTGTCGTCCCAGTACGCGAAAAACTCGCGGCTCGAAGGATGTTTCATGCCTTAACCCTGCCTCTGGCCTGGCTCACCGGGACACATCTGTCCCGCTTTCGCGCACGCCGGTTGCCATCTCCGTTTTGTAGGAGGGAAGGTGCAGCGTCCATGCCACGGGCAGGGTTCTGCCCGTTTTACAGGGGTTTGTTGCGCGTTAACGTTAAATTAACGATGTGGTTGGCGCGGCCGGCGGGGGTGAGTAGGGTGATACTCACTGATCCCGCGCCGGTTTTCTCCAGGACCGGCGCGGTTCGTTACACAGGGTGGCTCAAACAGTTTGGTCGTCGCGCGGGGAGGGGTGGGGGTGTCACCCGGATTCTCGGCGCGCTAAGGTCAGCGCAGACGAGGGAGAGCTTCTCAGGCTCTCCCTTTTTTGTTACCGCAGGTCGCGTTAACCGCGCCCGCAGTGAGAAGCCACCGATGTCAGATGTGCTGAATAACCCGCGAACCGACCTGCGCGTCGCGGTGGCCGGGCTTGGGCCGATCGGAATGCGGGTCGTTGAGGAACTGGACCGCGGCATCGAGGGATTGAAGCTGACCGCGGTGGCGGTGCAAAACCCCGGCAAGCACCGGGAGCGGCTGGCGAAGCTGGCATGCCCGCCCGCCATCCTGCCGATCGAGGCGCTGGCCGAGGCCGCCGACATCGTGGTCGAATGCGCGCCGAGCCAGCTCGTGCGCGCGATCGTGGCGCCGTTCGTGAGCAGCGGCAAGACCGCGATCGTGCTCAGCGCCGGCGCGCTGCTCGACAATGACGACCTGATCGAACTCGCCAAGCAAAACGGTGGTCAGATCGTGGTGCCGACGGGGGCGCTGATCGGCCTCGACGCCGTCACCGCTGCAGCGGAGGGCGAAATCCAGTCGGTGCGGATGGTGACGCGCAAGCCGGTACGCGGGCTCGCCGGCGCGCCCTATATCGTCGAGCACAACATCGACATCGAGAAGATCACCGAACCGCTCAAGATATTCGATGGCACCGCGCGCGAGGCCGCCAAGGGTTTTCCGGCCAACCTCAATGTCGCGGTGGCGCTGTCGCTGGCCGGAATCGGGCCCGACCGCACCCGGCTGGAAATCTGGGCCGATCCGGCGCTGACGCGCAACATGCACCGCGTCGAGGTGGAGTCGGATTCGGCGCGGTTCTCGATGGCGATCGAGAACATCCCGTCGGAAAATCCAAAAACCGGGCTCATTACCGCGCTGTCGGTGATCGCCTGGCTGCGCAAGCAGCGCGCACCGCTTCGGGTCGGGACCTGACGCGCGGGCGGAGGGCTTCAGTCCTTTACCGCCTTCATTCGGCCGATCAGCAAGTCGGCGACGAGGCGGCCGGACGGCGACATGTTGCGCGTCGCCAGTTGAACGAGGGTGACTTGGGTTGCTTCAAGGCGCTTGTCGCGCAAGGGAACGGCGACCAGCAATCCCGCCTCCAGCGCCGGCATCGCGGTGTCGCGGGGCAGAAAGGTGGCGAGGTCGGTCCGCGCGGCCAGCGTCTGCGCGAAGGTGAGCGAGTTGGTTTCGTTGCAGATCTCCAGCCGAACCTTGCCGTTGGCGCAGGCGCGGTCGATCTCCTGCCGGATGCCGAAGGAGGGATCGGGCACCACCACGCGCAGGCCGGCGAGATCCCGGACCGCGCAGTGGGTTCGGGACGCCAGCGGATGGCGGGGCGAGACGATCAGACACAGCGACTGCCGCATCCGCGCCAGTTCGATCAGGTCGCGCCGCGGCGAACGGCCGAACACGAGGCCGAGATCGACGTCGTTGTGTCCGACCAGTTCGGCGACGTCGCGCGAGCCCATCACCGTGGTCGAGATCGAGATGCCCGGATAGTCGGAGGCCAGATCGACCACGAAATTCGACAGGAAGTTCGCCAGCATGCCCTCGACGGTGGCGATCTTGACCTGGCCGCGGCGCAAAGTATCGAATTCCTGCACCTTGACCCGGATGCCGTCGAGCTGGTTGCGGTTTTCGACGGCATAGCGATAGAGCAGGTGGCCGGCGTCGGTCAGCACCATGCCGCGGGCGCCGCGTTCGAACAGTTTGACCGACAGTTCCTCCTCGATCGCCTGCACCTGCCGGCTGATCGCGCTGGAGGCAATCCGCAGCGCCGCCGCGGCCTGTTTGATCGAGCCGCTTTCGGTGACCGCGCGGAAATATCTGACGGCGGTGGATTCGATCATTCGCGTTTCCCGTTTTTACCTGCCCAAGCGCGCGGCAGGCGTTGACTAGCGTTCGAATTATTCGACCCGAAATCTCTAATTTCAATGCTTTTATTCGAATGTTGTATTTGCCATGATTTTGGCACCCTGTCGCAGGCCGCCATGGAGAATTTCTGATGATTCAGTCTCGGGTTGCGCGCTACGCCCGCCTTTCGATCCCGGTGTGGATGGCCGCCGTCGGCTGGCTGGCGCCGGCCCAAACGGCGTCGGCCGAGGACGTCATCCGGTTCGGCGCGCCGCTGCCGCTAACGGGTCCTCTGGCGCCCGAAGGCATCAAGCAGCAGCAGGGATACGACCTGTGGGCCGAGCAAGCCAACAAGGCCGGCGGCATTTCGGTCGGCGGCAAGAAATACAAGGTCGAGATCGTCTACGCCGACTATCAGTCCAACACGCCCCGCGCGGTGCAGACCACCGAGCAGATGATCACGCAGGACAACATCAACTTCCTGTTCGGCGCGTTCGGCTCCGGCGCTGCCAAGGCGGCGAGCACGGTCTCGGAAAAATACAAGGTGCCGACCATCGCCGCGGCCGCGTCGTCCTCCCAGGTCTATGATCAGGGCTACAAATATCTGTTCGGCACGTTTACCCCGAACGACACGCTGACCACGCCCTTGACGCAGATCATCAAGTCGAAGGCTCCCGACGTCAAGAAAGTGGCGATCCTGGCGCGCAACGATCTGTTCCCGCTGGCCATTGCGCAGGAAATGGAGAAATCAGCCAAGGCGAACGGCCTCGACGTGGTCTATTTCGAGAAATACGCGATCGGCACGCTCGATCACTCGGCGGCGCTGTCGCAGATCAAGTCGCTGTCGCCGCAATGGATTTTTATCACCGGCTACATCAACGACCTCCTGCTGGTCCGCAAGCAGATGGTCGACCAGCAGATGAAGGCGACCGTAGTGACGATGATCGCGGGGCCGGCCTACCAGGATTTCATCGCGTCCGCCGGCCAGAGCGCGGAAAACATCACCAGCGCCTCGTGGTGGCATCCGGCCGAGCAATATGACGGCAAGGACATCTTCGGCACCACCAGCAATTTCGTGAAGCTGTTCCACGACAAGTATAACAGCGACCCGGACTACGGGCAGGCATCCGCCGCGGTTTGCGGCGCGCTGTTCCAGATGGCGATCGAACGCGCCGGCTCGCTCGATCGGGAAAAAGTGCGTGATGCGCTGGCGGCGCTCGATGTCGTGACGTTCTGGGGCCCCGTCAAGTTCGGCCCCAACGGGCAGATCAATTCGCTCGAGCCGCCGGTATTCCAGATCCAGGGTGCCAAGCCCGTCGTGCTGTTCCCGGAAGCGATCAAGCAGGGCGACCTCAAGCTCGGCGTCAACTGACGCGATCGTTGCGGCCGGCGGGGACCGAACATGTGGGTAATGCAGGTCCTGATCAACGCCCTGGTGCTGGGTTGCCTTTACGCCTGCATCGCGATCGGCTTTTCGCTGGTGTGGGGCGTCCTCAACGTCATCAACCTGATCCACGGATCGTTTATCGTCCTCGGGTCCTATCTGGCCTTGGGTCTCTACCAGTCGCTGGCGATCTCGCCCTGGTATGCGCTGACGGTCGCGGCGCCGCTGTTCTTTGTGCTGGGCTATTTGCTGCAGCGCTTGCTGCTCAACCGCGTCATCGACGCGCCGGTGCTGGTGACGCTGACGCTGACGTTCGGGCTCGATCTGATCCTCAACAATGCGATGATCTACTTCTTCAAGGCGGATTACCGCAAGCTGACCCTGAGCCCGCCGACGGGATCGATCTCGGTGTTTGACGTGGTGGTGCCGGTCGACCGGCTGATCGCCACTGTTGCCGCGCTGGCGTTGACAGGCTTGCTCTATCTCCTGCTGCGGCGCCTGCGAGTCGGGCGGGCCATCGTCGCGGTAAGGCTCGACCGCGATGCTGCCGTGCTGATGGGCGTCGATGTCAAATCGATCTATGCCATCGCGTTCGGTCTTGGCGCGGCGCTGGCGGGGTGCGCGGGCGTCCTGATGGCGCTGATCTATCCGATTTCGCCACTGTCGTCGTCGACCTTTCTTGGCAAGGCCTTTGTCGTCTGCGTGCTCGGCGGTCTCGGCAGCGTATCGGGCGCGCTCGCCGGCGGCCTGTTGCTGGCGCTGGTCGAAGGGGTGGGCACGACTTTCCTCGGGCCGCAGCACGCCACCACGCTCTCCTTTGTGCTGCTGATCGTATTCCTGATCGCAAGGCCGCAGGGGCTGCTTGGCCGAAAGGGTTTCGAATGACCCGAACCAATCTGGCGCTGCTGCTGTTGCTCGGCTGTCTGGCATCCCTGCCGCTCTTTGGCGGCGCCTATGCATTGCGGCTCGGCACCATCGCCTGCATGTATTCCATCCTCGCGCTGTCGTGGAATGTCGTGGGCGGATTTGCCGGATACCCGTCGTTTGCCACCGCGGCGTTTTTCGGTTTCGGCGCTTACGCGACCGGCGTGCTGCTCAACATGGGTCTGCCGCTGTTCGCCTCGATCCTGGCGACCCTGGTGGCTTCGCTCGTGTCTAGCTGCCTGCTCGGCGCGGTGTTGCTGCGCCTGCGCGGCCATTATTTTGCGATTGCAAGCCTGTCGCTGGGCGAGGTGTTGCGCGAACTCGTCAACAACGCCACCGATCTGACCGGCGGCGGCATGGGCCTGAACATTCCGCTGGCGTCCGGCTCGAGCATTATGGCGGATGCCATGTTTTTCTTCTACGCCATGTGGGGATTGTTGCTGGCGACGGCGCTGATGGTGATTGCGGTTTCGTCCTCGAAGCTCGGCTTCGGGCTTTCCTGCATCCGGCAAAACGAAACCGCCGCCAGCATGGTCGGTCTCAACGCAACGCTCTACAAGAGCATCGCATTTGGGTTGTCGGCCTGTTTCGTCAGCGCCGCCGGCGGGCTTTATGCCGCATGGGTGCATTACATCGATCCGTCCGACGTGTTCGATGTGCTTTACTCCATCAAGCCGATCGTGATGGCGCTGATGGGCGGGCTCGGCTCGCCGCTCGGCGCGGTGGGCGGGGCGTTTCTTTATCTCGGGTTGGAGGAGGTGGTCTGGCGCAACTACATCCAGATCCACACCGGCATCCTCGGCGTTCTCATCGTGCTGCTGCTGTTGTTCCTGCCGCGTGGCCTGATCTCGCTGCGGTCCGGCATGTTTACGCGAAAGGCGAAGCATGTCTGAGCCTTCGGAGATTTTGCGCCTCGATGCTGTATCCCGCCGCTTCGGCGGACTGCAGGCGCTCCGCGGGGTTACGCTTGGCATCAACCCGGGTGAGGTGCTGGGATTGATCGGTCCGAACGGCGCCGGCAAGACCACGCTCGTCAACACCATTTGCGGCGTGACGCCGGCAAGCGCCGGCACCATTACTTTTCTGGGAAAAAATATCACGGGGATCAAGACCTATCAGGCAGCGCGGCTCGGGCTGGCACGGACCTTCCAGATCGTGCAGCCGTTCGCCGAATTCTCCGCGCTCGACAACGTCGCCGCGGCGGCGCTGTTCTCCCAGCCGGGCGAGAGTCTGAAGTCGGCGCGCGAAGAGGCCCGGGCGCATCTCGCCTTTGTCGGGTTGGAGCCGCAGGCAGCCCAACCCGCGGCGACGTTGACACTGGCGATGCGCAAGCGGCTCGAACTGGCAAAAGCGCTGGCGATGAAGCCAAAGCTGTTGTTCCTCGACGAGGTCAATGCCGGCCTGAACAGCGCCGAGGTGGCGCGCGCCACCAAGCTTATTCACGAACTGGCGGCAGGCGGCATCACCATCGTCATGATCGAGCATTTGATGAAGGTCGTGCTCAATGTCTGCACCCGGATTGCGGTGCTTCACAACGGCCAACTGATCGCGGACGGGCCGCCGCGCGACGTCATCAAGAATCCTGCCGTGGTCGACGCCTATCTCGGCCAGCAATACGCGCAACGGAATGCCGCCGGTGGCTGAGTCCTCGATCATCGAACTACAAGGACTGTGCGCCGGCTACGGCGAGGTGCAGGTGCTGTGGGGCGTGGACATGAACGTGCGGCGTGGCGAGATCACCGCCCTGATCGGCTCCAACGGCGCCGGCAAGACCACCTTGATGCGCGCATTGTCGGGATTGATCGCAGTGCAGGGCGGTTGTTATTTCGCTGACGGCCAGGACGTTGTCGGCGATACGCCGGCGCAGCTTCTCGCGCATGGCATCGTCCACGTTCCCGAGGGTCGGCGGCTGTTCGGCGCCATGAGCGTCGAAGACAATCTCCTGATGGGCGCCTATTCGCGCAAGGTGAGCCGCGCCGAACTCGGCCGCGACCTCGATTCGGTCTATGCCACGTTTCCGAAATTGCGCGAGCGCCGCAACCAGGCCGCAGCTACGTTGTCCGGCGGCGAGCAGCAGATGTGCGCGATCGGCCGCGGCCTGATGAGCGCGCCGCGGCTTTTGATGATCGATGAATTGTCGCTCGGGCTTTCGCCGCTGTTGGTCGAGCAATTGGTCGCGGCGCTGCGGGCGTTGAATGCGAAGGGCATGTCGATCCTTCTGGTCGAGCAGGACGTCACCACCGCGCTCGACATTTGCCATTCCGCTTATGTCATGGACATGGGCCGCATCGTGCGAACCGGCCTCGGCGCCGAACTGCTGGCCGATCCTATCATTCGCGAGGCCTATCTCGGGGTGCTCGAGGATTGATCTGACCGAAGCTTATTATTTCTGCCTTTCACACCATCAGGAGATACCCATGATCGAGACCATCGAAGCCGTGAACGGCGGTTACCGCTTCATGCCGGGCGTGAGCCAGTACTCCTGCGGCATCGGCGCGGTCGCCGGTTTCACCATCGAACGCGTGCGCTTTTCCAGGGTGGTTCCCCTGAAGGAGGGCTTTGAGAAGATCGCTGCGATCATCAAGGCGGCCGGCCGGCCGTTGACGGCGTTCGGTGCCTGCGAGTTGCGTTCGCCGGCGCCCTTCACCGAGGAGGGGTTCAAGGCCTTCAACGCGATCTATATCAAGACGCTGATCGAATGGGGCGTGATGAAGGACGGCGTCAATCCGGTCGCGCGCAGCAACGTCTGTCCGAAGCTCGATCCGCCCGCCGAGCCGGGCTTCCACGCCTTCTCGTTCACGACGGTTGCGCCCAATGCGCCGACGTCGTTCGTCATTGCCGGCAGCGGTGAATCGGTCGAGGGCAAGGCCAATTACCGCGACCATACGGTCCGCCTCGGCGATGTCAGCCCGGAAGGCATGCTGGAAAAGGCGAAGTGGGTGCTGGACGAGATGGAGCGGCGCATGAGCGCCTTTTCCGGCGGCTGGGGCCAAACCACGGCGGCGCAGCTCTATACGGTCCGGGATATCTTTCCGTTTCTGGAAAGTGAACTCGGGCGGCGCGGCGTGCTGCGCTCTGGACTGACCTGGCACTTCAACCGTCCGCCCGTGGTCGATCTGGAATACGAGATGGATTGCCGCCGCGTCCACATCGAGCGCGTGGTCGAACCCTGATGCCTCGTTTGTGTACTTGCGCCCCGGCGCCAAGCCGCCTATCTGGGCCCATCGCCCGCATGAGGTCCTCGACCCCTTGGAATCTCCGGTCCAATCCCCGCCCAACGCTGCCGCCGGAGGTTCCGCGCGAGCCGATCCTGACGCTGCCCGGCGCGTTGACCGCCTATGTCCTGCTGCTGGCGGGCATTCACGTCGTGCGGATGCTGTTGCCGTTCGATCTCGACGATCTCGTCATCGAGACCTTCGGCTTCATTCCGAAGCGTTATGATTCGACGCTGATGGATGTCACGTTCCCCGGTGGCGCCGGCGCCAAGGTCTGGACCTTTGTCACCTATTCGCTGCTGCACGCCAATCTAGCCCATATCGGGTTTAACGTGCTGTGGCTGTTGCCGTTCGGCAGCGCGCTGGCGCGCCGGTTTGGCGCGATGCGGTTTTTTGTGTTCATGGCGGTGACGGCTGCGGCCGGTGCGCTGGCGCATTTGGTCACCCACGAACACGCCGTGGCGCCGATGATCGGCGCCTCGGCGTCGGTGTCCGGCACCATGGCAGCGGCGATCCGGTTTGCCTTCGTGCGCGGCAGTTTCCTCTCGTTCAGCCGCGGCGACGCCGATGCCGCGGCAAGAGTGCCGGCGTTGTCGCTGATGCACGCGTTGCGTAACGGCCGCGTCCTGGGCTTTCTCGCGGTCTGGTTCGGCGTCAACATTATCTTCGGCGTCGGATCGATCGCGATCGGCGCCGATGGCGCCAGCGTCGCCTGGCAGGCCCATATCGGCGGATTTTTCGCCGGCCTGGTGTTGTTTTCGCTGTTCGACCCGATTCCGCGCGCCAAGCCCAATGCTGCAGATGCGTCGTCGCCGGATGTATCAAATCGGGGCTGATCGTCGCTTGCGGCGGCGCGCGATTTGATTCATCATCCGAGCAGTTACGAGGCAGGGCATCGAGCCCGTGAGCGTGCTTGAAGCCGCGTTGCCATGTGCGCCTGCAACGAAACCGGCGCTGAACTGTTGATTGCAGACTCAAGGAAACAAGACCGCGCTCGTTCAAGGGCGCGATCGGCTTCAGGGAGGCCACAATGACGGTACGTGCAATTCTCGATTCCAAAGGCCATCAGATCCAGAGCGTCGAGCCGGATGCCAAGCTCTCGGCCGCGATCGGGGTTTTGGCGGAAAAAAAGATCGGCGCCGTGCTGGTGGTGAGCAAGGGCCGCATCGAGGGCATCCTGTCGGAGCGCGACATCGTGCGCGTGCTCGGCGAACGCGGCGCTGCGGTGCTCGACGAGCCGGTCAGTGCCGTGATGACGCGCAAGGTGATCAGCTGCAACCAGTCGGACACCGTGGGCGCGATCATGGAAATGATGACGCTGGGTAAATTCAGGCATCTGCCCGTGGTCGAGGACGGCCGGGTGGTCGGCCTGATTTCCATCGGCGACATCGTCAAATGGCGGGTTCGGGAATACGAGACCGAGCAGGAAGCGCTGCGCGAATATATCAAGACGGCCTGACCGACACCGGATCAGGGGGGCGTTGATCAAGGCTCCTTGCCGACGGCCGGGCTGCGCTCGGCGGAACCCGGCGCGAGGACGTGAATCGCTTCCTGAATCGATTCGATCGCGCGCTCGGCGGCGCGGGCGCCGTGCGCGATCAGGTCGTCGGCGCGGTGGAAATCGAACCAGCCGATCTGTCCGACCCGGGGCGAGATCAGGAGATCCGGCGGATCGCCGGCCAGCCGCGCACGGGTGATGCGGTCCTGCATGATGTTGAAGGCGTCGACCATGACGGTGGAGATGCCCGGCCGTCCGCTACTGCCGAAAAACTCGCGTTTCATGGTGCGCTCGGGCGAAAAGAACTTGCCGAAGCCGCGTTTCGGCGGCGGCGAGTTCGATCGCTGCCTCCGGTGTGACCGCCACCGTCACCTCGGCCGACGGCCCATGGGCATAGACCGTGGTAGAATGGGCGAATACATCGCTCGAAAGGTTGGCCGCGATAACGATCTCGGCGCCGAACGCACGTGCCGCCGACACCGGCACCGGATTCACCAGCGCGCCGTCCACCAGCCAGCGGTCGCCCACCATGACCGGCGAAAATATCCCGGGCAGCGCGTAGGAGGCGCGCATCGCATCGACCATGCGGCCGTGGGTCAGCCAGATCTCGTGGCCGGTGCGGACTTCGGTCGCGACCGTCGCGAATTTCAGCGGCAGATCCTCGATCAGGGTCTGGCCCATGGCGGCTTCGAGTTGTGCGGCCAGCTTGGCGCCGCCGATCAGGCCCGAACCGTTCAAGCGGATGTCGAGATAGCCGAGAATGTTCCGTGGCTGCAGGCTGCGCGCCCATTCTTCAAGCGTGTCGAGATGCCCGGCCGCATAGGCCCCGCCGACCACCGCGCCGATCGAGGTGCCGACCACAACGTTGGGCACGATGCCGTGCGCGATCAGCGTCCGGACGATGCCGATATGGGCAAAGCCGCGCGCCGCGCCGCCGCCCAGCGCAAGGCCGATCACCGGCCGCCGGACGCTGCCAAGTCCTACCTTGTCGCGGCCATTGGAGGTGTTTTGGCCGCGCCCGATCAAATTCTCCAGCACCGAGCTTCTCCTTGAAAGACAAGCCTATTCGGAAAGGCTTGAGCCGGCCAGAACCTATCCGCAAGCATAGTTTATGCCGCAGCTTCCGGATCGGCGTAGACGGGGATTGTGACGGGACCGCGCCCTCGGTCAACAGGACGGTGCCTATCGGTTCCTCGGGTGTACCAGCGGCGGGGCGGCGCAGGCTTGAATTTGCCGCGTTTTCAGTGAAAAGCATGGTCCCATGACTTTCTGGGGCAATGGCATCGGTGGACCGGGGCGGCGTGGACGCCTCGCGGGGGTATTTGCGCTTGCGGCGGTGCTGGCCGCGATCGTTGCCTGCCCCGGTGTCGGCTCAAATGTTCATCGATCATCCGCCGCCGGTGCCTCCGGCGTCGGTGCCGGAAGTCTCGGGCGGCGCGATGAGCCTCGCCCCGCCACCCGGTACGGGCTCGATCCCGACGAACCTGCCGGCGCCGCTGACCCAGCCGTCGATTGCCGCGATACCACCGGCGATCGCACCTTCGGGCGCGCCGCCCGCAGGCCAGGCGGTGTTGTCGCTGACGGCCCGTTACGGCAAGGACATGCCGGTCATCAGCAGCGGCCTGGTCTGGCGCGGTGTTTTCGGACCGGCCGGACGAGACCGGTGCGTTCAAACTGATCCGCGAGGATCGTGGCGCGACCCCGAACATCGTGCTGCCGCCCGGCAACTACGTGGTGCACGTCGCGTTCGGTCTGGTCAGCGCGGTGCGGCCGGTGACCTTGAAATCCGAGACCGACCGCGAGTCCTTCCTGCTTCCGGCGGGCGGGCTGCGCATCGAAGGCCGCGTCGGCACCAGCAAGATTCCGCCGAACCAGATTGCGTTCTCGATCTACAAGGGAAGCCAGTTCGAGACCGCCGAGCGCGCTGCGCTGCTCCCGAACGTTTCTCCGGGCGACGTCGCGCTGTTGCCGGAGGGGACCTACTACATCGTTTCCAACTATGGCGACGCCAATTCCGTGGTGCGCTCGGACATCCGCGTGCAGGCCGGCAAGCTGACCGACGTCACCATCACCCATCGTGCAGCGGTGATCACGCTGAAACTGGTCAGCGACAAGGGTGGCGAGGCCCTGGCGAACACCGCATGGTCGGTGATCACGCCGGGCGGCGACGTCATCAAGGAATCGATCGGGGCTTTCCCCCGTGTCGTGCTGTCCGAGGGTGAATACCGCGCCATTGCCAAGAACGAAGGCAAGGTGTTCGAGCGTCCCTTCAACGTCGTCAACGGAGTCGACGGCGAAGTCGAAGTCATCGCGCGCTGATATTCTCCGCGACTGTCATAGTCGCTAACGCGCACTAACCATCAGATGACTTAAAACTGTCATAATAGGTGGTTTGTCGATACCGCCCCGCAATTTTTACGACGCATTAAAGGCCCGCCTGCATTGGATGCCGCGGGGCAGAATGCTCGGGTGCGGGGAATTTATCTTTATGAGTGTCGTCAATACAGCAGCCGGGAAACTCGACGCGAAAACGTTCGATGACGTCCCGGTCCTGCAGCGCAAGTGGCAAGCCGCGCTGCGGCCGGACGAAAGACTCCCCCATTATGAAGATGTGATGCTGGGAAGCCTCGGCCGGCTGGCAGACCACATCGTCGTCTTGAAAGACGGCGGTGGGACGATGGTGGTGTCGCACAGCGGCCGCTTTGTTCAGAAATGGCTGGAAGACGAGCGTTGGGACGTTCCCTTGACTGCGTTCTCGCCGGATTGTGCGACCGCGCTGGGCGAAGCCGCGGCCAACGCGCTGGCGCACGGCAGGCCTCATCTCGCCGTCGCGAATTGCGTTCGCAACGGCATGGTCCGAACCTACGATGTGCTTGCGCTGCCGACGACCTCGCGCTGGGGCGGTACGTTGATCGGGGTTTACGTCAATGAGCGGGGCGCCCAATATAATTTGCTGGATATGATTTTCTCCGCGACCGATGACGGCGTGTTGTCGCTGGCGGTCATTCGCGATGCCGACGGCCGGCCATGTGATTTCCAGATCGTTCACCTCAATCAAGGCGCGTCGCGGCTGCTGAAATTGCCGTCGGCCGATCTGATGTGGCGCCGGCTCAGCGCCGGCGGCAACCTGTTGGGCTCGCCTGAGGTCATCGAACGGCTGTTCGGGATCATCGGCAGCGGCAACGGCGGTCAGTTCGAAATCGACAGCGAGGATCGCAACCTGAAGCTGGGCGTGACGGCGTTCGGCGACATGCTTTCGCTCACGGTTTCGGATGTCACGCTTCTCAAGCGGCGCGAATCCTCGTTTCGGTTGCTGTTCGACAACAACCCGATGCCGATGTGGGTATTCGATGCCGAGACCACCGAATTCCTCAGCGTCAATGATGCCGCCATCCAGCATTACGGATACAGCCGCGCGACATTTCTGCGCATGAAGCTTCGGGAAATCTGGCCCGAAGATGAATGGGTCAGCCACAGCCAGGCGCTGCAGCAGCTCGGCGACACCTACCATTCCGGCCGCGACTGGCGGCATCTCAAGGCCGATGGCAGCGAGGTCCAGGTGTTGACGTTCGGACGGCGCGTCGCATTCGACGGCCGCGACGGCTATCTGGTGGCCGCCGTCGACATCACCGAGCGGCGCAAGGCTGAAGCCCGGATCGCGCACATGGCCCACCACGACGGCCTGACCAATTTGGCGAACCGGGACCTCTACCAGGATCGGCTGCGCCAGGCGCTGGACCGCAGCCGGCCTGGCAACAAGCGCGTGGCGGTGCTGTGCGTCGATCTCGATCTGTTCAAGAACGTCAACGACGCGTTCGGCCATCCGATGGGCGATCGTCTGTTGAAGGCGGTGGCCGAGCGGCTCAAGGCCGAGGTGCGCGGCGACAATCTCGTCGCCCGGCTTGGCGGTGACGAATTTGCCATCGTGCTCGCCTCCGACGTGTCGCCGAACGAGGCGAGCGATTTTGCAGACCGGCTGATCAAGATATTGAGCGCGCGCTACGAGATCGACGGTATCGAGCTCGTCGTGGGCGCCAGCATCGGCATCGCGCTATCGCCCGGCGATGGCGAGACCGGCGAGGAACTGACGCGCAACGCCGACATGGCGCTCTATCGGGCGAAGTCCGACGGCGGCGGGGTTCATCGGTTCTTCGAGCGTGAGATGGACCGGCAGGCGCAAAAACGCCGCGACATGGAGCTCGACCTGCGGCGCGCCTTCGCCAACGGCGAGTTCGAACTTCATTATCAGCCGCTGGTGGATCTCGCCGCCGACCGGATCAGCGGCTTTGAATCGCTGCTGCGCTGGCGGCATCCGGAGAAGGGCATGATCTCGCCGGCCGAGTTCATCCCGGTCGCGGAAGATATCGGCCTGATCGTCGCGCTGGGCGAGTGGGTGTTGCGCGAGGCCTGCGCCGAGGCGGCGAAGTGGCCCGCGGACGTCAAGGTCGCCATCAATCTGTCGCCGGTTCAGTTCCGCAGCCGCAACCTGGTCCAGGCAGTGATCTCGGCGTTGGCCCATTCGGGATTGTCGCCGTTGCGGCTCGAGCTTGAAATTACCGAATCGGTGTTCCTGGCGGAGACCGAAGCCAATCTGGCGATCCTGCACCAGTTGCGCGGGCTCGGCGTCAGCATTTCGATGGACGATTTCGGCACCGGCTATTCCAGCCTGAGCTATCTCCGAAGCTTTCCGTTCGACAAGATCAAGATCGACCGCTCGTTCGTGAAGGATCTGGCGCAGCGCTCCGACTGCGTGGCGATCGTGAGGGCCATTTCAAGCCTCGGCCGCAGCCTCAACATCACGACGACGGCGGAGGGCGTTGAAACCATCGACCAACTCGACTGGCTGCGCGCCGAAGGCTGCAACCAGGTGCAGGGCTTCCTGTTCAGCGCGGCGCGGCCGGCGGCCGAGATCGAGCAATTGCTGTCCAAGTTTGGCCGCCGCGCATCGCAGGCGGCGTGAGAACTCAAAAACGCGTGACGATATCAGCCAGCGCCGGCCGCGGCCGATCTTCGCTCGGCTTGGAGGGCGTGCCGATATGGATGAAGCCCGCGAGCTTTTCGTCCGCCTTCAATCCCAACCCGTCGAGCACGTCGCGATCGAACGCGAACCAGCCGGTCAGCCAGGCGGCGCCGTAGCCGAGCGCGGTCGCCGCGGTGACGATGTTCATCGCGCTGGCGCCCGCGGATAGTTCCTGCTCCCACGCCGGCACCTTGGGATGCGGCCTGGTGAAACTGACCACCGCGATCACCAGCGGCGCATCCATCAGCCGGCGCTTCTCGGTATCGACATCGGTCGGCGCGGCGTTCGGATTCTTGTCGGCAAACACTTTCGCGATGATTTCGCCGGCGCGGGCGCGGGCGTCGCCCTCGAACACGATGAAGCGCCACGGCGCCATCTTGCCGTGATCGGGCACCCGCGCGCCGATGGTGAGAATGGTGTCGAGTTCGGTGGGCGAGGGGCCCGGGCCGGTCATCTCGCGCGGCTTCACCGAGCGGCGGATCTTCAGGAGTTCAAGGGCGTCGGGCACTCGTATTTCCTTAAGTTCATGGTCTGCCACGGAGATAGGAACGCAGCCGCGCGGGCGGAGCCAAATTTAGATCGATTGTGACCGATCAGGCCGCCGCCTTCGCCCGCTTCACATCCGGCGGAGTGGCTTCCTCGACCAGCGCGGCCAGCGCTTCCTCGGTCGGCATCACCTTTTGGCCTTCGCTGCCGAGCCGGCGGACCGAGACCGAATGGGTCTCGGCTTCCTTCTTGCCGACCACCAGCAGCGCGGGGATCTTCGCCAGCGAATGCTCGCGGACCTTGTAGTTGATCTTCTCGTTGCGCAGATCGATCTCGACGCGCAGTCCCGCGCGCCGCGCCGCCGCCGCGACCACCTGGGCGTATTCGTCGCCCTCGGAGGTGATCGTTGTGACGACGGCCTGGACCGGCGCCAGCCAGAGCGGGAAGTTGCCGGCAAAATGCTCGATCAGGATGCCGATGAAACGCTCCATCGAGCCGCAGATCGCCCGGTGCACCATGACAGGGGTTTTCTTGCCGCCGTCGGCATCGATGTAGAACGCGCCAAATCGTTCCGGCAGGTTGAAGTCGACCTGCGTGGTGCCGCATTGCCAGTCGCGGCCGATGGCGTCGCGCAGCACGTATTCGAATTTGGGACCGTAGAACGCGCCTTCGCCCGGGATTGATCGCGGTCTTGATGCGGTGGTTGTGGCCCTGCGCCTCGATCTGCGACAGCACGGTCGCCATCACGCGCTCGGCGTGATCCCACATCTCGTCGGTGCCGACGCGCTTCTCCGGCCGGGTCGAGAGTTTGACGGTGAGATCGCCGGTGAAACCGAAATCGGCATAGGTCGACAGGATCAGATCGTTGATCTTGAGGCATTCGTCGGCGAGCTGCGCCTCGGTGCAGAACACATGGGCGTCATCCTGGGTAAACCCGCGCACGCGCATCAGGCCATGCATCGCGCCCGAGGGTTCATAGCGATGCACGACGCCGAATTCGGCCAGACGCAGCGGCAGGTCGCGGTAGCTCTTCAGTCCGTGCTTGAAGATCTGAACGTGGCCGGGGCAGTTCATCGGTTTCAACGCGAACCAGCGCTTGTCCTCAGCCTCGTCGCCGGCGGATTGCGCGGCGAACATGTTCTCGCGATACCACTCCCAATGCCCCGAGGTTTCCCACAACACCTTGTCGAGGATCTGCGGCGCATTGACCTCGCTGTAATCGCCGGTCAGCCGCCGCCGCATATAGGCGATCAGCGCCTGGAAGATGGTCCAGCCCTTGGCGTGCCAGAACACGACGCCGGGGCCTTCCTCCTGGAAGTGAAACAGATCGAGTTCGCGGCCGAGCTTGCGATGGTCGCGCTTCTCGGCTTCCTCGATTTGCTTCAGATAGGCATCGAGCTCTTCCTGCTTGGCAAACGCCGTGCCGTAGATCCGTGTCAGCATCGGATTGTTGCTGTCGCCGCGCCAATAGGCGCCCGCGACTTTCATCAGCTTGAACGCGTTGCCGATCTTGCCGGTGGACGTCATGTGCGGCCCGCGGCAGAGATCGAACCAGTCGCCCTGGAAGTAGATCTTGATCGGCTCGTCGCCGGGAATGGCGTCGACCAGTTCGACCTTGAAGTTCTCGCCCTTGTCGCGGAACACCTGTTTGGTCTTTTCGCGGCTCCAGACTTCTTTCGTAAACGGCTTGTCGCGCCCGATGATCTCGCGCATCCGCTTTTCGATCGCGGCGAAATCTTCAGGGGTGAACGGCTCGTTGCGGAAGAAGTCGTAATAGAAGCCGTTCTCGATCACGGGACCGATCGTGACCTGGGTGCCCGGCCACAGCGACTGCACCGCCTCGGCCAGCACGTGGGCGGCGTCGTGCCGGATCAATTCCAGCGCGCGGGCGTCCTCGCGGGCGATGAATTCGATTTTGGCGCTCTGCGCGATCGGATCGTTGAGATCACTGACCGCGCCGTCCAGCGCCATCGCCACCGTGCGCTTGGCAAGCGACGGCGAAATGCCCTTGGCGATATCGAGCCCGGTGATGTCCCTGGGAAATTCGCGCTTGGCGCCGTCGGGAAAGGTGAGGGTGATCATGTTGGATTCGGTCGACCGGCTTCAAGTTCGCGAGGCCATACTGGAATCCTGAAGCGGGCGTATTGCTGTCGGGCATCGTCATCTCCTGATGCTCACTCCTGCGAACGAGCGCAGGTAAGCGGAAAGCGCCGGTATAGCAGGGGATTGGCGCAACGCAATCCGACAATATCAAGAAATAGGCGGTCCGATCATCACATTGAGCGATCCGCTCACGTCGCCGTAGGTCCATGATGACAGATGGATCGACTGCCGACGGCATGTCTGGACTTAGATGCATTTGCATTAAAAATTTCATCTGGTAATACGTTGCGGTGAAAAGCTTCGCCCCCACCGCATTGATGGTCGGAAACATCGTCACCGGGACTTCCGTGCTGGCGCCGGCGGGGATGCTGGGCGAACTGTCATCGGGCCTCGATGTCAGTATCCACGGCGCGGCATTGCTGGTCACCTTCGGCGCGATGGTTCTTTGTATCGGCTCACCGCTGACGGCGTGGTTGACCAGCCGGATCGAGCGCCGCCGCCTGCTCACCGCAACGCTCGCGGTGCTTGCCCTCTGCAACCTCGCGTCGGCGTTTGCGCCGGATTATGCGACCCTGCTGGTCATTCGCCTGATCATGCTGACGATCGGCGCCCTGTATACGCCGCAGGCGGCGGGCACCGCCGCGCTGATCGTGCCGGCGGAAAAACGCGGAAGCACCATCGCCTATATCTTTCTCGGATGGTCGCTGGCGGCGGCGGTCGGTTTGCCGCTGATCGCCTTGGTCGCCAGCCGCTACGGCTGGCGGGCGGCTTACGGTGGCATCGGCGTGATAGGCTGTTTCAGTTTTCTGTTGCTGGCCTGGCGGCTGCCGGGCGGGTTGATCGGCGCACCGGTGGACCTCAAGACATGGACCGAGGTCGGACGTAACCGGACGATCATCTTGTTGCTGCTGGTCACGACGCTGCAGATGTCCGGCCAATTCGTAGTGTTCACCTTCATGGGGCCGCTGCTGGCGAAACTGACCGGCGCCGGTCCGGATGCGATCGGCCTGGTGTTCGGGCTTTATGGTGTGTTCGGCTTCATCGGAATCGCGATCGCAACCCGTATTGTCAATTCCTGGGGACCCTACAAAACCTCGTTGTTGTTTACCGTCCTGATGTTGACGGGTCTTACCGGATGGGCGCTCAGCGCGGGCATCTATCCGTTGATGGCGGCTTCGGTCGCCGTCTGGGGATTGGGTTTTGCCTCCACCAATTCGATGCAGCAGGTCCGGCTTGTCGCCGCGGCGCCGGCGCTTGCATCCGCGTCGGTGTCGCTCAATACCTCGGTGCTCTATATCGGGCAGGCCATTGGTTCGGCGATCGGCGGTGTGTTATATGCGCGCAATCTGCTGCATGGCGCCGGTTATGTGTCGATGGGGTTTGTTGCGCTGGCGCTCCTGACGGTGATGCTGACGGGATCGCGCGTCGATAGCCAAAAAAGGGAGGTGACGTAACATGAGAACAATGCTCGTTCTGGTTGCTGCGTTATATTCGGCCACCGCCGTGGCTCAAGGGAGCCTCGCCGACGGTCGGGGAAAAAACGCTGGTGCAGGTTAAGCCGCACGGCGCGTCCGCGCCCGCGAAACAACAGTCGACCGCGGCCAAGTTGCAGGCCTGCCTCGACATCGACGATGAGACAAAGGAGCGGCTGGATTGTTACGACGCGATTTTCCCGCCCAAGCCAAAGCCGAAAGCCCCGGCGGCAAAGGCAGTGGCCGATTGCCGATTCACGAAGGAACAGGACGAACGGTTGACGTGCTTCAACGGGTTCGCGGACAAGATACCGAAGACGCCCGCAGTAACGATCACGGCTGGTCGCTGATGCGTAACAGCACCGTCGCGGCTAGCGGCTTGCAGGCGACGCCGTGCCCGCAGCCAGCTGTGTCAGCGCCGGCGTTGCCGCCATCTTAACCAGCACTTCCTCGACGGGGTTTTGAGTCCAGGCGCGGGTGACATAATCGCGATGCGTCACGCCTTCGGGCGTCTGGACGAAAACCACGCTGCCGGGTTTCAGCGGTCCGTCCATATTGTTGGATATGGCGATGCCCTTGTTTCTCAGCAGGTGCATGAGCTCCTGGTCGCGGCGCGCCGTATAGTGGGTGTAGGAACTGACGAAGAAGCCGGACCGATTGTTCTCGATCCAGGATGCGAATTTGTCCAACTCGCCATAAACAGCGTCGAGCAGGAATACGCCGCGCACCCGACCGTCAAGGCCGCCCACGCCAAGGCTCCACGCCGTTGGTAAAAAGCCACCGCTATAGCCCACGATGACGACCGGCATGTTGGCAAAAGCCTTGGCCGCGCGGGGGTCACCGTAGAGCGTCGCGAGGTGATCGGCTGACTCTGCGACGAAGCGCTTGAGCCCGCCCGGCTGCCAGAACTTGCCGGCGCTGGAATCGGCGGCATCGACTGCAAGCTGGGGCGCCAGCAGCACCGCATTGACGCCGGAATCCGAAATCTGCTGCGGCACCCGTTGGCGGTCGCGGACGTCGCGTTCCAGCGTCGCGCCATTGCCGTGGAAGAACACGACGATGACGCCGGGCTTGCGGATGTCGAAATTCTCGGGAACGTGCATCAGCACGCGACTGTCGTTGAAGGTCTGGTCCTGCCAGAAAACCTTGCCGCCCGAGCCGCGATGGCCGCGGCGGTCACCCTTGGAAACGTTCAGGAACGGCTCGTCGGTGCGCGGATTGTTGCCGAGATAGGGGAAGGCCGAGGACTTCAGGCTGACCAGCGTGGTCTGGTCGCCTCTTGCCGGACGTTCGTACGGCAGCTGCGGCGCCAGCGATGCCACCCGATACGGCGCGGGCGCCGCTTGGACGTTATCCTGAGCCGTCGCTTGAAGCGTCTGTTTCGGCAGCGCGTCGGCTGCCTGGCGTTGCTCGAAGCTTTCGCTCGCGGTTGGGAAGCGATCCTTGAATTGGGGTTTCGGGAAGCGGTCGTCGAAGGAGTCGGCGGTGGACGGCTGCGCCTTCGCGGCGAGGGTGCCTGCGCCCGGTGCCTGTCCACATTGGACGAGGATGAATGACAGCGGGACAACCGCCGAGAGAACGGCGATCCAACGCAAACGAAGCGGAACGGGGCGACGTTCGCGCGCATGACTCGGAGTATGCCGCGCGTTCAACCGGATCGCGCGATCATGCATCGGGAATTTCGGATCCCCTCCGACCATCCACCTACTGCCCCATATCCAACGGCGATCCAATTCAAGCGCGCTGGCGTTTAGGTGACCTTAAGCTTTCGGGAAAAACTTCCTGCCGCGCGGAAAACCCCAAGAGAGCCCGAAAGAGACCACGAAATCGTGTCGTGATTGTGGGACGGTCACGTTCCCTTCGCAGTGCCCAAGGTGAACCGCACGAGGATTGCCCTGAGGTATTTTAACACCGGGCCAGGCCGCTTACGACGCTGACGTTGCTTGAATTGATAACGGCCAGCCCGCACGATGAAACCGACTGGATTCGGCGGCAAGCATGGACCGGGCATGACGGTATCAGGAACGGGAAGCCCGGGATCGCCCGGTCGGCTCCCGGGAGCAGGGGCTACCGTCTCGGTAATTGCGGCGACCGCTGTCGTCGTGGCCGACATGATCGGCGTCGGTGTTTTCACCAGTCTCGGCTTTCAGGTCAAAGACATGCCCTCGGGCTTTGCCGTTCTGCTGCTGTGGGCCGTCGGCGGTCTGGTTGCGCTGTGCGGGGTGTTTTCCTACAGCGAACTTGGCGCGATGTTCCCGCGCTCGAGCGGCGAATACAATTTCCTGACCCGCGCTTTCCACCCGGCCTTCGGCTTTCTGGCCGGCTGGGTGTCCGCAACGGTTGGCTTCGCGGCGCCGGTAGCGCTGGCCGCAATGGCTTTCGGCGAATATGGCAGGTCGGTGTTTCCAGTCGCGCCGCCGCTTGTGCTTGCGACCGGCGTCGTCTGGCTGGTCTCGATCGTGCAATTGTGCGGCGTGCGGCATTCCAGCACTTTTCAATTGATTGCAACGGTACTGAAAGTCGCGCTGATCGTCGCATTTCTGATCGCGGGATTCGCCATCGGCACGCCGCAGCCGGTCGCGTTCGCGCCATCGGCGGCCGATGTCGGCTATGTCACAAGCGCGCCGTTCGCCATCGGCCTCGTGTTCGTGATGTATTCTTTTTCGGGGTGGAACGCGGCGACCTACATCATCGGCGAGATGCGCTTGCCGCAGCAAAACCTGCCGCGTGCCCTGCTGGCAGGAACGCTGATTGTGGTCCTGCTGTATATCGCGCTCAATGCAGTGTTCCTCTACACCACACCGATCGACATGCTGTCCGGCCAGCTTGACGTCGCCCGTATCGCCGGCAACCAGATCTTCGGCGAGATCGGCGGCCGCATCGTCAGCGCCATGATCTGCATCGGCCTGGTATCTTCGATCGGCGCGATGATGTGGATCGGGCCGCGCGTCACGATGACGATGGGCGAGGATATTCCGGCGCTGCGGTTGTTCGCTCGCAAGTCGGCCAACGGCGCCCCGATCTACGCCATCCTGTTCCAGCTCGCGATCGCCAGCCTGTTGCTGTTTACGCGCAGTTTCGAGGCCGTACTCGAATTCATCCAGTTCAGCCTGCTGTTCTGCTCGTTCTTCACCGTGCTCGGCGTCATCAAATTGCGTATCACCCACCCCGACGTGCCGCGGCCCTACCGCGCCTGGGGTTATCCGGTAACGCCGATGGTTTTCCTGCTCGTGACCGGCTTCATGATGTACTACCTTTTGATCGAGCGTCCCTTGCAGTCATCGCTCGGTGCTTTGATCATGATTTTGGGCCTCTTGATTTACGCCGCTTTCCGCCGGCGGTTCGGCCGGCGCGTCGCGGTCGCCTCTCCAGCCCGCGAGTAGCGATGCTTCAGCTCAAACGAATTGCCACCGTGGCGCTGACCATGTTGTTGCTTGCGGCGGCCGTCCCCGTGCATGCCGCCGACCCGGCCACCGCCGATGACACCGCGCGTTTCCTCGCGGGCATGGCGCCGTCGGCACAGTCGCCGCTGATGCCGCTGACCCAGGACCGGGCGTGGCAGCATCATGCGCGCTTCTTCGATGCGGCGTTCGGGCAGCTCGAGGAGCGCCAGCTTTCGAAAATCCGCGCCTGGGCCGGCGCCAATCTCGCCGCGCCGCGGCCGACGATGTTCTACATGTTCAGCGGCCCGGATTTTCTTTACGCGGACGCCTTTTATTCCAAGGCCACCACCTACGTGCTGAGCGCGCTGGAGCCGGTCGGCACGGTTTCCGACCTGACGCGGCTGTCGCCCGACGGCGTCTACGACGCGCTCTACAGCGCCGAGCGCGCGATGAGTTCGGTCCTGAACTTCAGCTTCTTCATTACCAAGCAGATGAAAACCGATCTGCACACGGGCGAGCTGAGCGGCACCTTGCCGATTCTCTACGTTTTCCTGGCGCGTTCCGGAAAGACCATCCGCGAGGTCAGTGCGGTCGCGCTCGACGACAGCGGGGCGGTGCATCTCGCCAACGAGGATGCCGGCAAGAACCCGACGCGGGGCGTCCGGATCATCTTCGCCGGCAGCGACGGCGTCGAAAGAACGCTGTATTATTTCAGCACCGATCTGTCGAACAACAGCGTCAGGCGCAGTGGCTTCCTGAAGTTTTGCGCGACGCTCGCGCCCGGCAACAGCCTGATCAAGAGCGCATCATACCTGCTGTATGCCGGCAATTTCACCATGGTGCGGGATTTTCTGCTCGCCAACAGCGCCACCATCATTCAAGACGATTCCGGAATTCCCCTGGCCAATTATAATCCGACGAACTGGCGTTTTTTCCCGTTCGGTCGCTACATTGGGCCGATCGATAAATTCCCCGGCCGCTACCAGCCGGCTTACGCCGAACTGTTTCGGCGCAGTCAGCCGATCGATTTCGGCATCGGCTATCGCTGGCGCGCGTTTGAATCGAACCTGCTGCTAGCGGTTAAGCTTTCTTCCGACAGTCCAGGGGGCGTCGAAGCGGCGACACCGGGCGAACCCGTACAGCCGAAGCCGCGACGTCCCAGGCGGGTTCGCCCGCAGGAGTTCGATTGGCCAGGAAGCTTCTGGCCGTTTGACCGGTAATATCGGGCGTTTTAGGTCGGAAACTCACCAGCGGACGCTTTGGCTCGGGACGATGAACGTTGCCTTGTTCGGCGGCGCCACCGTGCTTGCGCTGTAAAATCCGAAGGCGGCAACGATGATGATCAGTAAAGCCAATATGGCGATCAGATCGATCTGGCGGGGATCATGACCGTGGTGGCTGATTTTCCAGCGCATTGGTTTTGCCCTCTCGAAGGGAAGTGCAAAACCAATGCGTGTAAGAAGTTGTAGTTCCCGCAGAGCTGGAATGCCAATTTAGCTTGGAGGCGGTGCAACGCACGCGGGCGCAGGAGCATACTTTAGGGCCCGTTGACGCCCCGCCAGCGCCCGAACCGCCATGGCAAATACCACCGCGCGCCAGGCGGCGTTGTCAGCGGCACGTTGTCGATCCCCGACGTACCCCAGGGCTGGCATCGCAACAGCCGCGCCAGCGTCATCCATCCACCGCCCCACAATCCGAAACGCTCGATGGCCTCGTCGCCATAGACCGAACAGGTCGGCAGATGCCGGCAGTTGTAGCCGACCAGCGGAGACAGGGTGTGCCGGTAAGTCCAGATCAGGGCGCGGCCCGCATTGCGGGGCAGGCGTTTCAGCGAGCCGGCGCAGTCGGGGCAAAGCGAACGAGGATGCGATGAATGCTTCATGGGCGGCATGCCGTGATCAAGTACGGGTGAATGCGCGCGGTTCCCAGGCGCGGAACCGTTGCAGGCTGGCATTTGCGCCACATATTCGGAAATATTGCATGTTCTTGCTGCGCTGTAGCAAAGGTTCGGTGGACGATCGGGACGAGCCCGATTACCTTTTTAATGAAGCTGGCATGAAAGAATCATTTGGCGTTGGACTGGGGCCGTTACCACTGCCTGTATTGGGGGCTTGGGGGAAGGAACCAACTTGAAGCTTGTGAGGTCGTTTGATTTTCGCGGTTGGGCGCTCCTTGGCGGCGTCGCCGCCCTTGGCATCGCTTTGGCCTGCGTTGCGGCCGGGCTCGGCAGCTCGGCGCATGCCGGCGCGAGCCTCGAAGAACGAAAATTGCCGATGCGGTTTAGCTGGGTCGGATGCCGGCCCAATTGCCGGGGCTGGGTCCAGGCCGTCGGCATCGTGACTGCGGACACCCCTGGTGATTTCGACGAATTCGCGCGCGGACGCCAGCTTGCCGGGGCGACCGTCGTGCTGGATTCCAGCGGCGGCTCGGTCAACGACGCGATCGCCCTCGGGCGGCGCTGGCGCGGCCTCGGTCTGCTGACAACCGTGGGCCTGAGCGTCGAGACCCATACCGCGCAGGGCGACAGCGCTATTGTTGTGCCCGACGCCTATTGCGAGTCGATGTGCGTGTTCCTGCTGCTGTCAGGCAAGACGCGTTACGTGCCCGAAGCAGCGCATGTCAGGGTGCATCAGATCTGGATGGGCGACCGCGCCGACGACGCCAGGGCCGCGACTTACACCGCGCAGGATCTGACGATCGTCGAACGCGATATCGGCCGCCTCGCCAAATACACCTTCGACATGGGCGGCGCGGGCGATCTGCTGGCTCTGTCGCTGAGCGTCGCACCGTGGGAAGATCTGCACGAGATGTCGCCGGCGGAGTTGCGGCTGACCAACCTTGTCACGACCGACGCGGTTTCCGAAGTGCTGCCCGCGGCGTTACCGAAGAGCGACGGCGTTGCGGTGCCGGTGGCCGAACTCGCAGCCAAACCGGTACAGGATCGCTTCGTCAGCGGCCCTGCGCTGGCCGAGGCGGGGCCGGCGCCGGCGAAGTCGACCAAGACGGCGGAAGCGACGGCTCCGACCGGCGGCGTCGCCCCGGTCGGGCCGGCCAAGTAGCCGGAAAAGATCCGATCATCGCGGCATACTGGATGCCCGCTTTCGCGGGCATGACTGCTGTGCGTTCGGGTCAGCCTTGCGCCGAAGCCGGTTGCTTCGCCTTGGCTTCGATCTGGCCGATCGCATCGACCACGGCATCGAAGGTCAGCATCGTCGAGGCATGCCGCGCCTTGTAATCGCGCACCGGCTCGAGCAGCGCGATGTCGCCCCATTTGCCTTGCGGGGGGCTGCCGTTTTCTTTCAGCATTTTGCGAACGGTCTCGCGTAACTCGCGTAATTCGCTCGCGGTCGAGCCGACGACGTGGCTCGCCATGATGGAGGACGAGGCCTGGCCGAGCGCGCAGGCCTTCACATCATGGGCGAAGTCGGTGACCACAGGCCCGTCCATTGTGAGGTCGATCTTGACGGTCGAGCCGCACAGCTTGGAATGCGCCGTGGCGCTGGCGTCGGGGGAGGGCAGCCGTCCGAGCCGGGGTATGTTGCCGGCCAGTTCGATGATGCGCTTGTTGTAGATATCGTTCAGCATGGGATCGGGGTCTCGGGTCTGCGGCGCAATCACCCTTGGCGAGCACGCCCTGTGGCCCTATATATGTGCGGAGCTGGCGGAAATACAGTCCGCCCCCACTTGCCCGGCGGCACGAAATAGAAATCAAAAGGCCGCCGTGCGATAATCATTGTGGTACTCAGGCGTCCGGCGGCAAGCCGCCCCGTCTGCCGGTGACACTCCGGTCTCATGACCGGTCGAACGGAGTCGACATGGACGCGTTGATCAAGCCCTTACGCTCAAACAAGCCTTCTGACGTCAAGCCCGCGGACCCGAAGACCACGGAGTTCAGGCTGCCGGAAACCCGTCCGGCTGAACTTGATCCGTCCGAGTTTCTTGCCGCCGCGGTACGCGCCGACCAGCCGCGACCGTCGCGCGCCGAAGCCGAGCAGGCGGTCCAGACGTTGCTGAGTTACATCGGCGAAAACCCCCGTCGCGAGGGCCTGCTCGACACGCCGCGCCGGGTGATCGAAGCCTATGACGAGCTCTATCAGGGCTATCATCAATGTCCGGCCGAGGTCCTTAACCGGACGTTCGGCGAGACCGCGGGCTATGACGACTTCGTGCTGATCCGCAACATCGAGTTCACCTCGCAATGCGAGCATCACATGATGCCGTTTTACGGCAAGGCGCATATCGCCTATACGCCGGTCGAGCGGGTGGTCGGCCTGTCGAAGCTGGCGCGCCTCACCGATATCTTCGCGCGCCGCCTGCAGACCCAGGAACATCTCACCGCCCAGATCGCGGCCACGATCGACGAAATTCTCAAGCCCCGGGGCGTTGCCGTGATGCTCGAGGCAGAGCATACCTGCATGTCGGTGCGCGGCGTCGCCAAGCATGGTGCGAGCACGTTCACCAGCCGATTTACCGGCATGTTCCGCGACAATCCGGCGGAGCAGGCGCGCTTCCTGTCGATGCTTCGAGGGCCGCAAAGCTAACGGTCCCTCGCCTGAAATTACGAGGGGCTGTTTCCCGTGACCACATCTGCCGATATTCATGACATCGAGGAAGGGCTGGCGTTCCGGCCCAAATTCGACGTGTCGGGCTTAGTGACCTGCGTTGCCACCGACGCCGGCACCGGCGAGGTGCTGATGGTCGCCCACATGAACGACGAAGCCTTGCGCAAGACCATCGTGAGCGGGGAGGCCTGGTACTTCAGCCGCTCCCGCAGCGCGCTTTGGCGAAAGGGAGAGACCTCCGGCCACACCCAGCGCGTGGTCGAGATGCGAATGGATTGCGATCAGGACGCCATCTGGATCCGGGTCGAACAGTCAGGCGCGGCCTGCCACACCGGCCGCCGGTCGTGCTTCTATCGCAAGGTCGACGCCGGCGAAGCCGGGGCACGACTTTCCTTTGTGGACGCGGACAGAATGTTCGATCCGGCGAAGGTGTATCGCAAGTAGATTCAAGTTCGATCGATGCGCGAAATGGCGCAGCTTCGATCACCGAGCTTCCCTCCGTCCGGGCGATGTGCAAAGCTACCTAACTCGCCATCGAACTGGGGCGGTTGCGGTGACGTTGCGTTTTGTAACGATATTCGTTCTTCTCGTTGTGATCACGCTGCCGTTCGGAGCTGCGCGATCCGAGACGACGACGCCCAGCAAGGTTGCGCCCGATACGCTTGCTCCCGATACGCTTGCTCCCGATACGATGGCCGCCCGCGTTCTCGCCTGCGCGTCGTGTCACGGCCCGCAAGGCGAAGGCACGAGCGACGTCTATTTCCCGCGGCTTGCAGGAAAGCCCGCCGGCTATCTCTATAACCAGCTGGTGGCATTCAGGGACGGGCGCCGCAAGTACCCGCCGATGAATTACCTGCTCGAATTTCTGCCGGACGCCTATCTAAAAGAGATCGCAGAATATTTTGCTTCGCTCCGGCCGCCATTTCCGGCACACGAGATCCCCTCTGTCAGCAGCGAGATTCTAGCGAGAGGTGAATCGCTCGCCAAAAACGGCGATCCCCAGCGCGGCATTCCGCCCTGCGCGAGCTGTCATAACCCCGGCTTTACGGGGATGGAGCCCGCAATCCCCGGGCTGTTGGGCTTGCGCGCCAGCTATGTCAGCGCACAACTCGGCGGATGGCGCTATGGCACGCGGACCGCTGCCATGCCGGACTGCATGCAGATTGTCGCAAGCCTTCTGACCGAAGACGACGTCAAGGCGGTCGCCGCGTTTCTTTCATCGCGCGCCGCGCCAACAGATCCGTCGTTCGCGCCACGCGGAAGCCTCCCGATGCCGCTTGAGTGCGGCAGTGAACCGCGTTGAAAGGATCGTGCAGATGTCGCGAACCTTGAAAAAGCTGCTTCCGGTTTTGGCGGCGTGGTCTCTGTTGATCGGCGCAAACGGCGTGGCGGCGCAACAGTCTCCGCCGCAGGATCCGGCCTTGCTTGCCAAGGGCGAATATCTTGCCCGTGCCGGCGACTGCATTGCCTGTCATACGGCGCGCGAGGGCAAAATCTTTGCCGGCGGGCTACCGATGATGACTCCGTTCGGCACGCTCTATACGTCGAACATCACGCCCGACAATCAGACCGGTATCGGCACGTGGACGTCAGACCAGTTCTACACGATGATGCACAACGGGCGTTTTCCGGACGGCGGACTGGTCTACCCGGCGATGCCCTTTCCGTCCTACACCAAGGTGACGCGCGAAGACAGCGATGCGATATACGCCTATCTGCGCTCGATCCCGCCGGTGAAGCAGCCCAACCGTCCGCACGATTTGCGGTTTCCCTACAACAACCGCTCTTTGATCATCGGATGGCGCACGCTGTTCTTCAAGGAGGGGGAGTACAAGCCGGACCCGACCAAGTCGGCGGACTGGAATCGCGGCGCCTATCTGGTCGAAGGCCTTGGCCATTGCGGGATGTGCCACACCGCCATCAATGCGCTCGGCGGAAGTTCGGAATCGCAGGCCTTCGAGGGCGGCCTGATACCGATGCAGAATTGGTATGCGCCCTCGCTCACGTCGAACAAGGAAGCGGGGCTTGGCGACTGGAGCATCGAGGAGATTACCGACTATCTGCGAACCGGCGTATCGGCTCGCGGCGCCGTCTATGGGCCGATGGCGGAGGTCGTCTACAACAGCCTGCAATATCTTGATGACAGGGATATCCGCGCGATGGCGATCTACCTGAAGAGCCTGTCGCAGGGCACTTCACCAGAGAAGCCGGCGCGGGCTTTGCCTTCGGCGGAAAGCAGCCTGCTGCTCAGCCTGGGGAAGCCGCTTTACGACCGGGAATGCGCAAGCTGCCATGGTGCGACCGGCCTCGGCATGCCGCCGCATTATCCGCCGCTCGCCGGCAACCAGTCGATCCAGATGGTATCCGCGGTCAACGCGATCCGCATGGTGCTCAATGGCGGCTACCCACCGGGCACGGCGGGAAACCCGAGGCCCTATGGCATGCCGCCGTTTGCGCAGCGGCTGTCTGACGATGAGGTCGCAGCCGTCGTGACGTACATCCGAACCTCCTGGGGCAATCGCGGCGAGCCCGTTTCGGCGCGGCAGGCTAACGAGCTGCGCTCGGCAACGCTGAACTGAGGCGCATCATGATCAATTCATCCTCACCACGAACGGCTGCGCCGCACTCCGAAGATGAATCCGTCGAAGCCATTGTTCGCTCCGGTCCACGCGGCGCGGTGGCGGTCGCGGGTATCGGAACAGCGGTCGTGATCGCGTTGTGGTTTGCCTTTTATCTTCTGGTATTCCTGCCGCGGAGCGTCTGACGATGACGATGGGGACGGATCACAGCACCGGCGAAGCCGTCGCTGCCCGCACCGAGCGGCTATGGGCGACGATGTCGATTGTGATCGTCGGTGTGCTGGTGGGGATGGCGGCTTTCATCGGCATCCATCAGGCCACGATGCCGCAGGGCCGCGTCGAAACCGCCGACCCCAGGACGCTGCATCTGTCCGGTGAATTCATCGAGAGCAATCTCGGCAGCGCTGTCGAAGCCGACGGTTCGGTGACCGTGCGTGCGATCGGGCAGCAATATTCATTCACGCCGCAATGCGTGGTGGTACCCGCGGAG
Source organism: uncultured Alphaproteobacteria bacterium (assembly GCA_963843235.1). GTDB lineage: Bacteria > Pseudomonadota > Alphaproteobacteria > Rhizobiales > Xanthobacteraceae > Bradyrhizobium. The sequence continues at coordinate 94,025 of CAWJJV010000026.1, read as the reverse complement.
ACGCCGGTGACATTCCGCGCGACCAGCGCGGACGTGGTTCACGGATTGCTGATCGAAGGTACCAACATCAACATCATGCTGGTGCCGGGCTATGTCTCGCAGTTGCCGATCCGTTTCAATACGCCGGGCGAGCACATGATGCCGTGCCAGGAATTTTGCGGCATCGGTCACCAGGGCATGTGGGGCAAGGTCAAAGTCGTCGACAAGACGACTTTCCTCAACACGATGGCGGCGCGACGGAGGCTGACCTGTGTTGATTAACAAACGGCTGATCCTGGCGCATTTCTGGCTGGCCTTTGCGGTGTTCGGCGCGGCGCTGGTGCTCGGCGCCTGGCAGATGTTCGAGCGCAGCCCGCTCAACGCCTGGCATTTCAATCCGGAATTCTACTATCGCTCGGTCACCGCGCACGGTTCGGCGATGGGCTACGTGTTTCCAACCCTGATCGCGATGGGCTTCGGTTATGCGATCACCGAAGCAGCCCTTGAGAAGCCACTGCACGGCGTGCGCTGGGCGTGGGCGGGCTTTCTGCTGGTCGCAGTTGGCGCCGTGGTGGCGATGATCCCTGTCTCGCTTGGGCTGGCGTCAGTGCTCTACACCTTCTATCCGCCGATGGTCGGCAGTCCCTTCTATTACATCGGCGTGGTGATGGTCGTGGTCGGCTCGTGGATATGGGTCGCGCTGATGGTGATCAATCTTGCGATCTGGAAACGCGAGAATCCGGACCGGCCGGTGCCGCTGGCGATGTTTGCCAATGTCGCCGGCGCCTATCTCTGGGGCTGGACCGCGGTGGGTGCCGCGCTCGAGATCATTTTTCTGATCCTGCCGGTGGCGCTGGGGCTCAAGTCGACCATCGACGCCGGGCTGGCGCGCGTCTTCTTCTCCTGGACGCTGCATGCGATCGTCTATTTCTGGCTGATCCCGACCTACATCGCCTATTACGCGATATTCCCGCGCGCGATCGGCGGTCGGCTCTACAGCGACGCCATGGGACGAATTGCTTTTATTCTCTTTGTCGTCGTGGCGATGCCGATCGGCGTGCACCATCTGTTTTCCGATCCGCAAGTCGGTGCCGGATTCAAGTTCATGCATTCGGTATTCACGGGCCTGGTCGCGCTGCCGACCTTGCTGACGGTGTTCACCATCTGCGCGTCAGCCGAGATCGCAAGCCGCTTGCGCGGCGGCAGCGGCGCATTTGGGTGGGTGAGGGCGCTGCCCTGGCAAAACCCGATCATGCTGGCGACCGCGCTCTCGCTCGTCATGCTTGGATTCGGCGGCGCCGGTGGGCTCATCAACATGAGCTATCAGCTCGATAGCTCCATCCACAACACGCAGTGGATCACCGGGCACTTCCATCTTATCTTTGGCGGTGCCATCGTGATCATGTATTTCGCGATTGCCTACGATTTGTGGCCGCACCTGACCGGCCGGGCGTTCGAAACATTCGGTCTGATGCGTGCCCAGCTTTGGCTGTGGTTCATCGGCATGATCGTCACCACTTTCCCGTGGCACTATGTCGGCATCCTCGGCATGCCGCGCCGCATGGCGTTCTACGATTACTCCAGCCCCGCGATTTCGCCGCAGGCATTTTCGGTTTCGATGTCGGCGGTCGGCGGATTGATCCTGCTGGCCTCGGGGATCCTGTTTCTCACCGTGCTGATCTTGGGCCAGATGGCGCCGCGCCGGGCAGACGATGCGTACCGGTTCAGCGTACCGGTTCACATGCCGGCGAGGCTTCCCGTTGCGCTCAACAGTTTTGGGCTTTGGATCGCGTTGATGGTCGGCCTGACGCTGGTGAATTATGGTTATCCGATCGCACAACTGATGGTGCTGAAGGAAACCAGCGTGCCCGCGGTCTATGTCGGAGCCAGCCGATGAGCGAACAGCCGCTGTTCTCGCTTCGCAATCCCTGGTTCGGCGCCAGCGTGGGTATTACGGCGGCCATCGCAGTGCTCGCGGCGCTCGCCGGTTTGATCTGGCTGCCGCTGGCGCAGCCTGACCTCAAACTGAGCGGCGTATGGGATGCCATTTGCAGCGCTGCCGGGGTGCCGCGCGCCGCGCGCCAGGCTGCCGTGCAGCAGCCCGACTTCAAGACGTCTGGCGTCATGATGACATCGGAGATGCTGACGCGACCGGATAAGGTATCGATCGGGCGGGGCGCGACGCTCGCGCAGCGTTGTGCGATCTGCCATGGGCCGCAAGGCGTGAGCGATGCCAACTCGCCAAATCTGGCAGGCCAATACGCTGCCGTGACCTACAAGGAGTTGAACGATTTCAAGAGCGGCGCAAGGGTCAATGCGGTCATGAGCCCGTTTGCAGCCAATATGAGCACCCAGGACATGCTGGACCTCGCGGCCTATTATTCCTTTTTGCCACGCGTGCCGTCGAACCATCTGGACGTGAATATGGCGGCCCCTCAAATCGTGACGATCGGCGCACCGATGCGAAACATCCCGCCCTGCGGTTCGTGCCACGGCGACATCGACAACAAGGCCGGCAGCCCGTGGCTCGGCGGCCAGTCGGCCGTGTACATCAAGGCACAACTAATGGCTTTCGCGTCGGAAGCGCGGCGGAACGACATTAGCCAGCAGATGCGCAACGTGGCCCGGCAGATGACAGCGGAAGAAATCGACGAAGTGGCCCGCTATTACGAAGCTCAGCCGTGACGGGCGCTCCGTTAACCCGCCATTAACCATAATCGCCGCAGTGTGACGGCGGCATGGGCGCTTTTTGGGAGAAGGGCGCTCGCATCGGCCGGGCGGTCGTTTCGCGGGGAGCGGGCACCAAAGCATGTCTGTCGACACTCCAAACGCCACGGCAACGGCAGGTGTCGACCCCTCGCGCGCGCGCATCGCCGGCGCGATCAAGCAGGCCGCGACCACCACCGGCACCAGCTTCCAATATCTGCTGACCACCGCGAAGATGGAATCCGACTTCAATCCGAAGGCGGTAGCTACCACCTCGTCGGCGAGCGGGCTGTTTCAATTCATCGGGCAGACCTGGCTCGGCACCGTGAAGGAAGCGGGTGCGCAGCTCGGCTACGGCAAATATGCCGATGCCATCACCAAGTCCTCGTCGGGCAGCTATTCGGTCGACGATCCCACCGCGCGAACCGCGATCATGAAGTTGCGGGACGACCCTGCCGCCAGTTCGGCGATGGCCGGTGTCCTGACCCAGTCCAACAGTTTCAAGCTGACCGGCATGATCGGCCGCCGCCCGAGCGACAGCGAACTCTACATGGCCCATTTCATGGGGGTCGGCGGTGCGGCCAAGCTGATCTCGAATGCCGAGGATAACCCGCAGGCCTCGGGCGCAGGGTTGTTTCCGAACGCTGCGGCGGCAAACCGCTCGATCTTTTACGACAGCACAGGGCGCGCGCGCAGCGTCTCCGAAGTCTATTCGGTGCTGACATCACGCTATGCCAGCGCCGCCAATTCGTCGGCGACGCGCAGCGCGATGGCCTCGGTGGGCGACATACAAGCGAGCACCGCGGTCGCGAGTGCGGCGCCGATCGACAATGCCGCCTATCTCTCGAGCTTTCCAAACGTCATCCGGCGCGGCGTCATCGACTTCAACCGTCGCCGATGCCTCACCCACTGCCGAGTCGACTTTCCGGTCGCTGTTCCAGGTTGGCGAACGCACGCAACCGGTCTCGCCCACCGTCCATAAATTGTGGGGCACGCCTGCTTCGTCGCTGACCTCGGTCGCATCGTCAGCCAGCTCTCCCCCGGCACAGCTCCCTGCCAGCAGCGCGTCGCAAGGGCTTGATCTGTTCAGCGACCGCAGCGGTACGTTCAGCAGCTAGCGCTGCGGGACTGGAGCGTCGGTTTCCGCCGCAACCGAAGGCGCGCTCTCGGCAAACCGCGCTCCATTGTGTCGGGCCCGACATCCTTAACAAAATATCAATAAAACCAGCCAGTTATGATGAACGCTTTATTAAGCGTCGTGGTTTATTTTCTATGACAGTGACATCGCGTCGCGGTGTCGTCTCAAGTTGCGTAAGCCGGCAGGACCATGATCGTTCGGCAGTTCATCAGTTGGGTAAGGACCGCTCCGGCAGGCGAGCGGGCGGAGGCAACGCGAGCATTGGCGCGGGCCTGGCTCATCTCGGATTTGACCGAGGAGGACCGCGCCGCCGCCGAAGGCGCGCTCCTGATGTCGCTCGACGACAGCTCTCCGCTGGTGCGCCGGGCGATGGCCGAGGTGTTCGCGCGCAGCGCCGAGGCGCCCGGCGCCATCGTCCAGGCGCTGTCGCTGGACCAGCCGTCGGTGTCGCTGCCGGTGCTCGAACATTCACCGCTTTTGATCGACGCCGATCTCGTCGACATTGTCGCGACCGGCAATTGCGAGATGCAATGCGCCATCGCGCGCCGGATCAATCTTCCGGCCTCGGTAGGTGCTGCCATCGCCGAGGTCGGCGTCGCGTCGGCCGCACTTGAGCTGATCGAGAACGCCCATGCCGAACTCGCGCCGTTTTCATGGAACCGTATCGTCGAGCGCCACGGTCATCTCGCCGCGATCCGGGAATCGATGCTCGAGGTGGAAGATCTGCCCGCCGCGACGCGGGCCGCGCTGGTCGCCAAACTCTCCGACACGCTGGCGCAATTCGTCGTCGCCCGGAATTGGCTGAGCGCGGATCGCGCCGGGCGGATCGCAGGCGAGGCGCGCGATCGCTCGACGGTGAACATCGCGGCGCGTTCGCGCGGCGAGGATATGCGCGGGCTGGTGCGGCATCTGCGCGCCACCGGCCAGCTCACCGCGGGATTGATCCTGCGCGCGCTGCTGTCGGGCAATCTCGAACTGTTCAACCATGCGCTGGCGGAACTGTCCGACCTGCCGCAGGCGCGGGTGTCCGCGCTGCTGCACGACCGCGGCGGCGCCAGCGTGCAGGCGCTGCTGTTGCGGGCGGGGCTGCCCGAATCGACCTTCGCCGCGTTCCGCGTCGCGCTCGAAATCAACCATGAAATCGGATTTGTCGATACCGTCGACGGCGCGGCCAGGTTGCGCCGCCAGATGGTCGAACGCGTGCTGACGCATTGCGAGACCGACCGGCAGGCCGCCGAGCCGCTGCTGATCCTGCTGCGGCGCTTTGCGACCGAGTCGGCGCGCGAAGAGGCCCGGATGTATTGCGACGAGCTGTTGGCCGACGAATTCGTCGCGCGAATTGAGCACCACGCGATCGCGGCGTAGTCGGACAAATCCTTATCTTCGTCGTCCCTGCTTCGTGCGCAGTGATCCATACGCCGTCGCCTCTCGTCCTGAGTACGAGGAGAGACGTTGTTTTCAACAATAGAGGCTAGCGGTTATGGGTCCCTGGATTCGCAGGGACGCGAAAAATGAGATCGTGCGGCTTGCTTCACTCCGCCGGCACGATGCTCGGCGCGAGGATCGCTTCCAGGTGTTCGGGCCGATCGCGATTGACGTGAATGAGATATTCATCGGCGATGCCGCGCAATTTCCGGCTCAGCTCGTTGGCCGTGCTGATGGTGTCGAGCTTGGTGCGCTCACGCACGATCGCCTCAATGGCGTTGATGTGAAGCGCGATGAGCTGGGCCGGAATCCGGTCGAGATCAGGGGCGTGCTCGATGATCCGGCACAGGCTTTCGGCAGCCACTGCGGCGGAAGGGAAACCGAACGTGGCGCCGTCGCCCTTAATGTCGTGTGCGGCACGAAAAAGCTCCTCACCGGTGAGATCGGTAAAGCCGTGCTTGAGAATAGCGGCATAGGCCGCGGCGAGCCGGTCGGCTTCGATCGTCATCCAGCTTTTGAATTCGCCTGACAGGCCGGCCAGGGCCTTTTCCGCCCGCGCGACCGGATCGTCGCGATCCTTTTCGGCGACACGCCGCAATACCTTGCGCAAAGGATTGGGCTGCGTGATCACATGATGGTCGGCGAACGTCTCGACCTGGAGCGCGCCGGGCTTTTCTTTCGGCATGTGATCTCCTCGCGCTTCGTGCGCTAAACGTTGGTGCGGGCCTTGTCGAGCAAAGAAGGTTGCTGAAGCACCTCCATCTCGCCGCCGACGCGGCGCTCGGGGCCGATATAGGCGTTGCTGGTATTGCGCCGTCGGTCTGGACCGAAATAGGTCTTGGTCCTGATGAACGGACGCGGATTGGCGACGACGTTCAGAATGCGCTGATAGAGTCCCTTGGCCGAGATCGGCTTGGCCAGAAACTCCGTCACGCCGGCGTCCCGCGCCACCGTGACGCGGCGCTTCTCGGAATGGGCGGTCAGCATGATGATGGGCGCGTAAGGGTTGCCCTTCGATTCCGGTTGCCGGATCATCTGCGCCAGTTCGAGACCGTCGAAGATCGGCATCGACCAGTCGGTGATGACGATGTCCGGGACGTAGTGGCTGTACATTTCAAGGGCGGTGGCGCCGTCCTCGGACTCATAAACCTCGCGCGCGCCGAACGAGTGCAGCAGCGTGCGCAAAATGCGGCGCATATGCGGATTGTCGTCGCATACGAGGAATCGCAGCTTGTTGAAGTCGATCCGGAACATGGCACGGCTCTAAGCACACATACCGAACACCTCGGTATACTCCGCGTTAACCATATCGCGCGCGCGTTAATGAATGGTTGCGATCACAGCTCCGGCTGGCCCGCATGACGCGGAAAGCGGCCAGGGCCTGTGCGATCAATAGCCGAATTGTTCGCTCAAAATGCGCTCTTCCAGGCTGTGGCCGGGATCGAACAGCATCCGCATCGAAATGGTCTTGTCCGACAGCACCTCGACCCGGCGAACATCGCGCGCCTCGTCGTGATCGGCGACCGCCGCGACCGGGCGCTTTTCGCCTTCAAGCACCTCGATGACGACGAAGGCGGTGTTGGGGAGCAGGGCGCCGCGCCAGCGGCGGGGACGGAACGCGCTGATCGGCGTCAGGGCCAGAAGCGCGGCGTTGATCGGCAGGATCGGTCCCTGCGCCGAGAGATTGTAGGCGGTCGATCCCGCGGGCGTCGCTACCAAGATGCCGTCGGCGATCAGCTCCGCCATGCGCTCGCGTTCGTCGATCAGGATTCGCAAGCGCGCCGCCTGATGGGTCTGGCGGAACAGCGCGACTTCGTTGATGGCGTGGTGCAGATGCACCTTGCCGTGAACGTCGGTGGCGCGCATGAGCAGCGGATGGATCATGGATTCCCGCGCCGCCGCAAGGCGGGCGTGCAGGTCGTGCGTGCTGTACTCGTTCATCAGGAAGCCGACGGTGCCGCGATGCATGCCGTAGATCGGTTTGCCCGAATGCATGTAGCGATGCAGCGTTTGCAGCATCAATCCGTCGCCGCCGAGCGCCACCACGACATCGGCGCCGTCGGGATCGCAATTGCCGTATAGCTCGGTCAGTTGCGCAAGCGCCTGCTGGGCTTCCGCGCCCGCGCTCGCGACGAAGGCGATGCAGGTCATATCGCTGGGGCGTGGTCATGGGATCGCGGGCTCATATGGGCGCTGACGGGAGCGGGTGCGCGGGGGGTCGTCTATACGACTTCGGCAGTCCTTGTCGAGATAGCCATCTGGCTTGGAGAATATCACAGTTCGCACAATGTCTTTAAGGCCAACGTCTTTAAGGTCAACGTTAACGTGGTCCGTCAGCTTGCCGATGGCGCCGGGCCGTCGCAATTTTGAGCAGAACCCGGATTATTAAAGGCAGTAGAGCCATCGGCTGCAGGGATCAGGGAGAATACGGCATGGCCATTGCCTTTGTCGTGCGGCGTCGCGCCTGGCTTGTCCTTGCGCTGGTTTCGCTGTTCGTGATGGCCGCTCGCGCCCAGGATGCGGCGCAGCCGCCGGAGCCGCACCCGGCTGCGGCCCCGTCGGGCCAGAAGTCCGCCGCAAAAGCCGGACGTTCCGGCACTCCCGGTTCGCTCGAAATTGCCGAACAACACCGCTTGCCGCCGGATTCCACGACGCAGCACACCCTGGTTCTTCCGGGCCGCACGCTTGCCTTCGCCGCCACCGCGGGGTCGGTCCGTCTGTTCAACACCAAGGGCGAACCGCAAGCCGACATCGCCTATACCGCCTACCAGCTCGATGGCGCCGATCCGGTCACGCGTCCGGTGACCTTTGTTTTCAATGGCGGGCCGGGGGCGGCGTCGGCCTATCTGCAACTCGGGAATGCCGGACCCTGGCGGCTGTCGATCAATGGCGACGCCGCGGTGTCCTCAGCCTCGCCCGATCTTCAGCCCAATGCGGAGACCTGGCTCGACTTTACAGATCTCGTCTTCATCGACCCTGTCGGCACCGGTTATAGCCGCTTCGTTGCGACTGACGAGGACGTGCGCAAGCGCTTTTTCTCGATTGACGGCGACGTCAGTTCGATCGCGCTGACGATCCGTCGCTGGCTGGAAAAATCGGGCCGTCTGCTGTCACCCAAATTCGTCGCCAGCGAAAGCTATGGTGGCATTCGCGGGCCGAAGATCGTTCGCGAGTTGCAGACCGACCAGGGTGTAGGCGTGAAGGGGTTGATCCTCATCTCTCCCGTGCTCGACTTCCGCGACTTTACCGGCTCGAGCCTCCTGCAATATGTCGCGCGCCTTCCCACCATGGCGGCGGTTGCGCGCGAGGCGAAGGGCCCCGTCACCCGTGCCGACCTGACCGACGTCGAACGCTATGCGCAGGGCGAATTCCTGATCGACCTCATCAAGGGTCGCGCCGATACCGAGGCCACGACAAGGCTTTCCGACAAGGTGGCGGCGCTGACTGGGATCGATCAGGCGGTGAGCCGAAGGCTGTCCGGGCGGTTTGCCGTCGCCGAGTTCCGGCGCGAATTCGGCCGCCGGGATGGCAGGGTGACGGGACGCTACGATGCGTCGGTGTCAGGCTTGGATCCGTTTCCGGAATCGAGCTCCTATCGTTTCGACGATCCGTCCGGCGACCCTTTGATCGCGCCGCTCACCAGCGCCGTGGTCGATCTCACCACGCGTAAACTCAACTGGCGGCCGGACGGCTCCTACCAGCTCTTGAACGACGCGGTCGAGAAGGCCTGGAATTTCGGTCACGGCATAAATCCCCCGGAGTCGATTTCCCAATTGCGAAAGATTCTCGCGCTCGACCCCAAGCTGAAGCTGGTGATAGGGCATGGACTGTTCGATCTCGCCACACCGTATTTCGGCTCGAAAATCCTGCTCGACCAGCTGCCCGCTTTTGCTTCGCCGGAGCGGGTGAAGCTCGTCGTCTATCCCGGCGGGCACATGTTCTATTCGCGGGACGCCTCGCGCCAGGCTTTTCGGACCGAAGTGCAGGCGCTGATGAAGTGATGCCGGCCGATACAAAAACGGCGCAACCCTAAAGGTTGCGCCGTTTGAATGGACGCTGCCGCGCGCGGCAGCTGTGCTCAGTAGACGAGGCCGGTGCCGGGCGGCTGTTCGAGGGCCGCGGACAGGGAGCGATATTCCGAACTGTTGGTGCCGGCCAAGGCGGCGATCCGGTTCAGGTGGTACTCCGCCTGCTCGCGGTTGCCCTGTTCGAGCTGCCATAGCCCGTAATACTGCCAGGTCCGCACATGATTGGGGTCGGCTTTCAGCGCGCGCTCGTACCAGATCTGCGAGACCTGGTAGTTGCCGAGCTTGCGATAGGAATAGCCGATCAGATTGGCAACGTCGGCACGGTCGTCGTGGCCGAGCGCCTTCAACTGGTCGATGGCAGCAGCGTAATCGTGGTGATCGTAGATCGTGCTGTAGGCCACGTGATAGCCGGCGAGAAACTTGGGATCGTCGGCGCTCGAACTCTTGTCGCCCTTTTTCTTGCCGTCCTTGGTCGAGCCCGACGCCGGCGGTGACGGGGTGTCGCTGCCCGCGGCATGGGCTGACGGCAGCAGCGGCACCGCGATCAAGGCCATCGCGTACACGGCCAGCGTCAACAACCTGATTGTTAATTTACTCATGGGTTTCTCCTGATTGCCATTGGGACAATCCTACACGGGCCGCTATTGAATTGAAGCCGGATCTATTGCGCCATTCCCGGACAATCGTCGCGAATTCGCCGGATTTAGCGGTTTGCGGCGACACCGGCGCAAACATCACCAACTTGTCATCTCGATGAACGGAGGCTGCGACTTCGCTTCAGATTGGGTTCAGCGCGAGGCGCCTAGGGTCGTCCGCATGATCGCGAGCCCGGGCATCCGACCGGCCACCTCGCGATCCCCTGAGGGAGACAATCATGTTGAAGAGCATTTCCGCGGCGCTGCTTGCCGTTTCCGTTCTCGCCGCGCCCGCGATGGCTGCCGGGACTTCCAGGACCGCGCATGTGCGTGACATCAAGGCCGTGCAGATCAAGGCCAGCGTGCGTAATGCCCATGCCGAAATGGGCCGCCACCATCACCATCACCGGCATTTCCACCGTCATCACTTCCACAAGCGCTGATTTTAATTCGCGGGACGCGGTTGTTTCCATATTGCCCCGCCGCTTCCTGCGGATTAGGCACGGCCCGCGCCATTGCTTCCCCAATGGCTGCGGGCCGGCGCTGTTGTCGAGGGCCGGACGGCGAATTCCATTTTGCCAGCAGGTGGGCTGAGGCAATTTTTGGCGTCGGTCCCGGAGGAAAACCGGTTTCCACTTTTTCGGATCATGTTCTAGGATTCACGGCACGGTAAACCGCCGGAAAACGAGTTGCGCTTGAAGTTGGGCTTGAAGTTGGGTCTGGGGATATCAGCAAAATACGCGGCGATCCTGCTGCTGCCGATCGGGCTTGCCGCCTGCGCGGGCAGCGATGAAGGCCGCAACGAAAGCTTCACCAGTGATCGCGGGCTCGCCAACCAGCCATACCCCAACAACTACCGTCCCGAATTGCTGGCGTTCATGAAAACCTACCTCAATAATCCCGTCGGCGTACGTGACGCCGTCATGGCCGAACCGGTGCAGCGAACCGTCGGCGGGCGGCTGCGCTATGTCAGCTGCCTGCGGTTTTCCCCCGCGATTCCGACGGCAATTATGGCGACGTGCGCGAACGCGCCGTGGTCTATGTCGACGGCCGGCTCGACCATGTGGTGGAGAAGGCCGGGGAGGTTTGCGCCGGCGCGGTCTATGCGCCGTTCCCGGAGCTGGAGAAGCTGGCGCGCTAAGGCTTGGGACCTGTCGCGTGCCCGTTCAGGTCCGTCCGGCACCCGTTTTTGCGAAGGTTCGATCACTTTTCAGCGAGGCTTGAACCGGAAGCCTGTGCCCGGGGACTCAAGTTATACCGTCAAATGACATCTTGCCGGTAAATTGTTGAAATCACGGGAACCAAACGGCGTTGTTGCTTCGCCGTCACAGTTGCGAACCTTCACGCGCTGGGCGCCGCCGCTAAGCAACCAAATTGAAGCCACGTTGTTTGATGAGGGTCACACAACGATAGTAATGGGGAACCAGTCATGAGAAAGCTTCTGCTCGGCACGGCCGCCATGATCGCATTCGCGGCTCCAGCCCTCGCAGCCGATTTGCCGGCGCGAACCTATACCAAGGCGCCGCCCTATACTGCGCCGGCGGTGGTCTACAACTGGACCGGCTTTTATATCGGCGGCCACATCGGCGGTGCCTTCGGTGGCGACAGCAGCCTGCAAGGCAGCGATGCGCGCTTTCTTGGCGGCGTCCAGGGCGGCGCTGACTATCAGTTCGCCCCTAATTGGGTGATCGGCGCTGAAGCCCAGTACAGCTGGCTTGCCAACAGCAGCAATGGCGGCGTGCTATTCCCCGGCGGTACGCTCGTGACCGGCAATTCCGACCAGCTTGGCTCGGTCACCGGCCGGCTCGGCTATACTTGGGGTCCGGCACTGCTTTACGCCAAGGGCGGTTATGCCTGGCGTGACAACAACAATATCGGTGTCAGCTTTGCTGGCGTGCCGACCGCCTTTACCACCGACGGCAGCCATAAGGACGGCTACACCGTGGGCGGCGGCCTCGAATACATGTTCGCCCCAAACTGGTCGGCCAAGGTCGAATATCAGTATTACAACTTCGGCAGCACCAACTTCACCTCCGGACCGGCCGAAATCATCGGGACCCGGTTTCGGAACGACGAGCATACCGTCAAAGCCGGCCTGAACTATCGCTTCGGCTGGGGTGGCCCGGTCGCCACGCAATACTGACGTGGTTCGCCTCACGACGACGAAAGGCCGGCGTTTCGCCGGCCTTTCTTGTTTTGGGGCCGAGACGCTTCTTAATGGCCGGTTTTTGAGGGCCGCGATGGTTTTGAGCACAGGGCCGGTGCGGATCGCCGTCGGGCGCGCTCTATCAAAATAATTTTCACCGTTGGCGGAACTTCCACGCGGAATTTGCTATTGTGCCGCTGGCGGTTGGTGGACAGCGAATATGCGTGCTTTGGCGTTAGGGGTGATTGTTTCCGCGGTAGCCCTGCCGTGTCTTGCCCAAACCGTCCTGAAATCCGAGCCGTTGATCCTTGCGCCCTACGAGGTTGCCTTCGTGAGGGACGTTTCATGTCCATCCGGGCGGGTTCTCAAGGTCACCGGCGCGATCCGGGGACTGCACCGCAGGAAAACCTGCGTCACGCTCGCCTCCGAGCAGGCGTCGCTGGCGGCGGCGACGCCGTAAGCGAGGCCGCCGGGGCCTCCTATTCCTCCGCTGTCGATCGCGGAAGGGATTTGCCGCCGGCTTAAATGCCTATCGGTAGATACTGAACCTGGCGAGGCGCCAGCCTGATTCCCTGCCGGACCGTCCGGGGGCGGTCCGGCCGAGTGCCCTGAGTCGTAAACGAGTCCTGAATCCCGGCCAAAATAATCCCCGAGACTCCCGGGCCAGAATCGCCCGATGTTTTCGCCATGACGCGAGCGATCCTCCAAACCTCCTGCGAACACCTGCCCATCGCGCTGTCCGTGGCGCTGCTGGGGGCCTGCGCGGCCAACCTGGCGCTGGTATGCGCCTGGCTTTAGGGCGGTTCGGCCACAGCGCGGCGATTGACGCCGCGCCTATTCCTCCCAACATGGCTGTCAAACGGCAGGGCGCGCACTGCGCGCCGGGCCGAACGGCGCAGGGATGGGGAGGCTGGGATGATCGAGGCGCTCAAGTCGCGGGTCAATGCCGACGAAGCGCTGGTCAGGCGCGGGCGGTATCTCACCACGACATTCCTGCTGGAAGTCGGCCCAACCGCCTGGCTGATCGCGATCTTTGAGGGGCGCGTCGTGTCGGTGATCCCGGGACCGTTCGTCATGCCGTCGTCGTCGTTCGCGCTGCGCGCCAGCGAAGAGGAATGGGCGAAATTCTGGCTGGACCGGCCGCCGCCCGGCTCGAACGACCTGATGGCACTGATCAAGCGGCGCACGCTCAAGGCCGAGGGCAACCTTCAAATATTCATGGCCAATCTTCGTTACTTCAAGGAGGCGCTGGCCAAGCTGCGCCCGGCGCGAGCTGCAGCATGAGCCCCCGCTTCGAGCCGATCATCGGCCGCTACATGCATCTCGATCTGTTCGGGCGCGCCCATCGCATCTATGTCGAGCAGGCCGGGGAGGGCACACCATTGCTTTGCCTGCACACGGCCGGCGCCGACGGGCGGCAGTACCGCGCGCTGATGAACGATGCGCGCGTCACCTCAGAGCACCGCGTCATCGCTTTCGACATGCCCTGGCACGGCAAGTCGTCGCCGCCGCCAGGCTGGCACACCGAGGACTATCAGCTTACTTCGGCGCACTACACGGCCATGATCCTCGAAATCATGACCGCGCTCGAGCTGGACCGGCCGATCCTGATCGGATGCTCGATCGGCGGCCGCATCGCGCTTCATTTGGCGCTCGAACATCCCGAACGCTTCCGCGCCATCATCGGGCTGCAGGCCGGCGCGCATGTCGATCCCTATTACGACCTGAATTTCCTGCACCGCCCCGATGTCCATGGCGGCGAAGTCTGTGCCGCCATTGTGTCCGGGCTGGTCGGACCCGATGCGCCCGACGATGCGCGCTGGGAAACGCTGTGGCATTACATGCAAGGTGGCCCGGGCGTCTTCAAAGGTGATCTGTATTTCTACAAGCTCGACGGCGACATCAGATCCCGCGTCGCAGAGATCGATACGAGCCGTTGTCCGCTGTTTCTGCTGTCCGGCGAGTACGATTACTCCTGCACGCCGGAGGAAACGCTCGCTGTAGCCGACAGCATTCCCGGCAGCCAGGTGACGATCATGAAAGGTCTCGGCCATTTCCCGATGAGCGAGAACCCGAACGAATTCTCAAAACACCTGCTGCCGGTGCTGGAGAAGATCGGGCGGATCGGGTCGTCGATCGCTGGAAATTAGTTCGGCGGCTGCCGGCGAGCGCCGCGCCTTTTCGTTACGCCTTAGGGGTGGATTCCGGGGACAAGTCCGTGCCTCGTAAACCCGATGCCAAATATGCGATCTTCACCGCAGCATTGCCTTATTCTCACTGTAACCGGACTGTCATAATGCCGCTTATTAGTTCGTATGATTCCTGGTCGGGACACCTGGGGGCCAGTCATGACGACGCTGCAGTCTATCTTAATTGGCGGCGCGATGGCTTGGTTGCTATCGCTGGCTGTTCTGGCCTTCTTTCTACGAAACACCCCTGAGCTAGAAGAAGCCGATTAGCTTTGTGAATCCCCAGGTCAGCACGAAGAACCAACCGAACATGGCGGTGGCCAGGATGACGACGAATGCCGCCATGAATATTTTGTGCCTCATGTTGGTTTGGAATTCGATCGCCTGAGACGGCTCTCCTGACTCGGTCGAAATCGGTCCACCTTTTTGACCTTTGGTTGCACGACGAAAGAATTTGTGACGCATTTGCCCGGGCGGTCTGCGCTGTTCGAACAAGGCCGTCGGCCGGAATATAATCGACCGACGGCTTTGCCAGGGCGATCCGGATGAGGGCAATATCCGGTGAGGCCACGCTATCGGGTTCGCTCAACTTCACAACGAAATGCATGCGTTAAGCTTGCGAATTAAGCTTGATAGCCGGGCCGCGGGTTAATGTTGGAACTTCTGTCAGAAACAGCTCGCATTCAGGTCTGACTGCATCATGCGAATTTCAGGCGCACTTGCCGTCATCGCCGCATTCTCGGCAGCGTCGTGTTCGCCTGAGCCTGATGTTTCCGCGGCGACAAAAAAGTGCGCGGCCGAGTTCTACGGCTCCTACAATCCGAAAGACCTCAAGCAGTGTGTGGATGTTTGCATCAAGTGTGACCACGGGACGGTGACCACTTGTTCAACTTCGTGCACGTTGAAGGGCGCGCGGTAACCCAAAAACAAAAGCCGTCGGCCAGCCGGCTATGGCTTCGGCAAAACCACCCAATAGTGCCGTCCGTTGTTGTTGGGGTCTGAGTTGTCGCTGGTCGAGAAAACCAAGCCTTGGCCCTTCATGTGGGAATATCGGCCACCGCCAAGATGCTCGATATCGGCGGGCAGGCTATGCGCCGGTCCCAACAGCCTGTCGTTCTCGTACAGCAGTACCGGCGAGTGCTGGGCGTCCGGCTTGTCGTCCGCCAGCGGCAGAAACAAATATTCCAGGGGGCTGCGGAAGGCGAAGCCGGCGCCGTGATAGACGCGAAATAGTGGCGTCGCCTGTCCGGGCGGAGCCGGCATCGGCACGTAGGCCTGCTTCAGCCACAGCGCGACGGGAATGTAGGCCGCGTAAACGATCGCCGCAGCCAGGAAGACCGCCAACGTCGATTTGTCCCAATTCTTGATCATCCGCCAAATCTAGACGACCTGGTCGCGTCCGGGAAGCGGAGGCGTTGCAGGGCCATTTGCCGAGTGCCGGACGGGCTCGATCCCGCAAATGGGGCCGTCAACGAACTGCAATATTAACCGTCTGTTAACCAAGATCGCCCAATCCTTAACGGATTAACCAATAGGGAAGCGAGTCGGTGGTCATGAGCGCAGAAGCGGAGCCACAACGTCAATTAGTCCGCCTGCGGGGCCGGTCCTATGTCGCGTTCGTGTTTTCTCCGGTCGTGCCCATCATGGGCTGGCTTGAGGAACTGGACGCAACGGTGACGCGCTCGCCGGGATTTTTCACCGGACGGCCGGTGGTGCTCGACCTCTCGGCGGTCGAACTCAGCCAATCCGCCATCGCTCACCTCGTCGCCAGCCTTCAAGAGCGGAATATCCGGGTTCTCGGGGTCGAGGGCGTGGACGCCGCTAAGCTCGGTTCCGGTCTGCCGCCGTTGCTGACGGGAGGCCGCCACTGCGTCATCGAGGAGAGCAAGCCGAAGGCCAAGCCGCAGCCCTCGTCACTGCTACTCGAAACTCCGGTCCGGTCGGGTCAGTCGATCGTGTTTACGGAAGGCGACGTGACCGTCTTGGGGTCGGTTGGATCCGGTGCCGAGATCGTCGCCGGCGGCTCCATCCATGTTTACGGGGCGCTTCGCGGCCGTGCGATGGCGGGCGTCAATGGCAATTCAACGGCACGAATCTACTGCCAGAGGATCGAGGCCGAGCTTCTGGCCATCGACGGCTACTACCAGACCGCGGAAGAAATCGACGCCACGTTACGGAATCGGCCTGCTCAAGCGTGGCTTGACGGCGACACCATGAAAATCACACCGCTGAACTGATCGAAGGAGGATAGGATGGCCAAAGTCTTGGTCGTGACGTCGGGTAAAGGCGGCGTCGGAAAGACGACTTCGACAGCCGCGCTCGGGGCTGCGCTTGCACAAAGCGGCGCGCGCGTCGTTGTCGTGGATTTTGACGTAGGGCTGCGCAATCTCGACCTGGTGATGGGCGCCGAACGCCGGGTGGTGTTCGACCTCATCAACGTGGTGCAGGGCGTTGCCAAGCTCTCGCAGGCTCTCATCCGCGACAAGCGCCTTGAGAATCTGTGGTTGCTCCCCGCTTCGCAGACCCGGGACAAGGACGCCCTGACCGATGACGGCGTCCAGCGCGTCATTGACGATCTGCGGACCAGGTTCGATTGGGTCATCTGCGACAGCCCGGCGGGCATCGAGCGCGGCGCGACGCTCGCGATGCGCTATGCGGATGAAGCCGTGATCGTCACCAATCCCGAAGTATCGTCGGTGCGAGATTCCGACCGCATCATCGGGATGCTCAACTCGAAAACCGTCAAGGCCGAACGGGGCGAGCAGGTGAAGAAGCACGTCCTGATCACCCGCTACGATGCCGGACGCGCCGCGCGCGGCGAGATGCTCGGCATCGACGATATCCTTGAAATCCTTGCTACCCCGCTTCTGGGCATCATCCCGGAAAGCCAGGATGTGCTGCGGGCATCGAACGTCGGCTCGCCCGTCACCGTCAACAATGCCGCCAGTGCACCGGCGCGGGCCTACATCGACGCCGCCCGTCGCCTCGGCGGCGAGACGATTACCATGACGGTGCCGGTCGAGCGCAAGCGCTTCATGGACCGGCTGCTTGGACGGAGGGCGGCATGAGCATGAGCCTGTTGCGGCTGCTAGGCCGCCGCACCGGCTCAGCGCCGGTGGCCCGGGAACGATTGCAGATCCTGCTGGCGCATGAGCGAGGTATGCGCGGCCAGCCGGATCTGGTGGGGATTCTGAGGGAAGAGATCCTCGCCGTGATCTCACGACATGTGATGCTGGATCCGGACAAGGTCCTCGTCAAAATGGACCGGGGCAAGAGCGTGTCGACGCTTGAAGTCGATATCGAACTGCCCAATGGCTTCGACAAGCAGGCTCGGTCGCGATTGCCCGAGAACCAACTCGCTTAGGCCTGAGAGCCTGCGTGCTTTGGTCGCTTCGCGTCCGGCAGCAACCAGCGGTTCGCGTTCAGCGCGGCGCAGGCCATTTTTATATGTAAATCGTGGGGAGGGTGGTGCCGGTTGAGAGGATTGAACTCCCGACCTTCGGTTTACAAAACCGCTGCTCTACCGCTGAGCTAAACCGGCAAACCCTTGCGCGCAACAAAATGCCCAAGGGGCTTGTCGCTTTTATCCCGCCGAAATCGACGCGGCGGGGGCAGGGGCGCCGTCAAATACCAGACTTGGTTGCCGAGGGCTACAGCCGAAAGCCGCACCCGGAAGCCTACTGGGCCGCAGCGGATGCTACATTCCACCCGGGAATCAAGACCGGCTGGAGTAAACATGGCGGACAGGCTGCCGTTTGGTGTTGCGTATGTCCTGGCGGCGTTTCTTGTCCTGGTTCCAATCGCGGGACCGAGCCTGGTCCACGCGGCGGATCCCGGTTTTTGCAGGTCTTATGCTCGAACAGCGCTGGTTCAGGCGCGCGACGCATTGGCCAGCCCGCGCTGCGGTGCCGGCCTTCAGGGCACGCGCTGGTCGGCGGAGTTTTCGGTTCACTACGAATGGTGTCTCGGTGCTTCCGTTGCGGCCGCCGGCGCCGAAAGCGATGAGCGTGCGCGGCTACTTCGGGCCTGCACCGATCGATGATCGCGTCCGGTCAGGGTTGAGCCTTCACAACTCCAAAACGTGCCGGATAAACCGCGACTAGACATGTTTCGAATTGGTCCGATGCGGCCTTCAAATCGATGTGAGGTTCCGGCCGAACATCGGCCTGACAGAGGCGGCGGCGATGCCATATAAAGCGTCGACCGGAGCAGGGGGACGCATGTTCGGAATTCTGGGGTTGGGGTTTTTGCTCGGCATGCGGCATGCGCTCGAGGCCGATCATATCGCCGCCGTATCTTCGATAGCGGCGCGCCGCACCAATATCGGCGATATCGTCAAGCATGGCCTGACCTGGGGGCTCGGTCACACCCTGACGCTGTTTGCGTTCGCCGGCGCCGCGATTGTGGCGGGGCATGCGATCCCGGAGCACCTCGCAAGGTCGATCGAAACCGCCGTCGGGGTCATGCTGGTCGGGCTTGGCGCGCATGTGCTGTGGCGGTTATGGCGCGACCGGGTGCATTTTCACCGTCACGGTCACACCGACGGCACGGTGCACATCCACCTGCACAGCCACGCCGGCGAAACGGTGCCGCACGGGCACGCTGTCCACGCGCATGTTCACGGCTTTCGCTGGCGCACCCTGCTGGTCGGGCTGATGCACGGCATGGCCGGCTCCGGGGCACTCTTGGTGCTTGCCGCATCGCAGGTTGCAGAGTCCCGCGGTGGGGCTGGCCTACGTCGCGCTGTTCGGGATTGGTTCGATGTTCGGCATGGGCGCGCTCTCGACGGTTATCGCGGTGCCGCTCGCAGCCTCCGCGCGCTGGCTGACCTGGGCAAACCGCGGCCTGCAGGGCGCTGTCGGCGTCGTCACCATCGGCATCGGTGCCATGACCATTTATACCCAGGCGCTTGCGTAACGGGCTCTCGACGTTAACGTTTCGGTATCACGATCACCCGCAATTGAGTGAGCGTGCATGCTTACGCATTAGGCTTACCCCGAATTTGGGACCGGCTTTAACCCTTCAGTTCGCCCGTCGGGTTAAGTTGTCCGGTAAACCGGATTTCGAGTCATGCGTGCTGGGCTGGTATTGGCTATTTTGATCGCAACCGTACCGCCGGCGTTGGCCGGCGAGGGTTTCGATATCGTGATTCCCGGGCGACCCGGCGTCCCCATCATCATCAATGGCGTCGATGCTTCCTACGCTGTGGTCGAAGGCGAGTGGGGACTTGGCAAGGGTATCCACGTTCAGCCGACCGTCTATGGCGGCCGCTACGTCGATGTCGAGCCGAACGTCGGTCACTATTATCCGAGTCTCGGTCGCCAGCCGGGCTACGGGCGTTTGGAAATTGAACCGCCGGCCAACCGCATCCTGCCGAAACCAGCACAGAGCTATCACCAGTCTTGGTCCGCGCAGTCCGCCCCGCCAGCGCCGCAGCCGCAGCAGCCGGAGGTGCCGCTTTATCCGCCGTCGGTGATCGTCGCGCCGCCAGAGGGCGGCGGTGGCCGTCTGCAGGCTCCCCCCGGTCGCCCCCCAGATCCGCGTCTGGGCACGCGACCCCAAACGCCGTGGAATCCGCGTCATTGAGTATCTACCAACAAAAATAATTCACAGGAGAGAGTAATGCGTCAGACGATTTCAGGATGGGTTGCGGCAATTGCCGTCGTAATTGCGAGCGCCGCACCGGCGACGGCGTGCGGAGGCGAATGGTTCGCCCCGTGTCAGGGATACGTTCCTGTGCCGGTTTACTGGGGCTGCAACGCCGGCTGCGGCGGCTGGGCTTATGAGCGGCTGCCCGATCCGATACAGCAATATTACTATGCCGATCAGGGCCCGACCTATAGTGGCCCCGGCAACTTCGCGCCCTATCCGGTCTATCGGGAGGGTACCGTGTCCGGTTGGGGCGCGTATCGCCGCGGCTCCTACTATGGCTACCGACACCCACTCCGCTATGGCTATCGCGCGCACACGCGCCGCTATTATTGATCGCCTGCACCAGCTGAAGACATCGGCGCCCGTTTGCACGCGTTGCGAGGGCGTTGTTTTCTAGCCCATCAGGCCGAGCCGGCTGGCGCCGATATAGAGCGCCAGCGCCGCGGCGTTCGAGACGTTCAGGCTCTTGATTTCGCCGGGCATGTCGAGCCGCGCCACGACGCTGCACGTCTCGCGCGTCAATTGCCGCAGCCCCTTGCCCTCCGCGCCCAGCACCAGCGCCAAAGGCTGTCGCAAGGTTACCGCGGCGAGGTTCTCTTCGCCCTGGCTGTCGAGCCCGACCGTCATGAAGCCCTGGTCGTTCATTTCCGTCAGCGCGCGCGCGAGATTTTGCACCGTGACCAGCGGCACCAGCTCCAGCGCGCCGGAAGCCGATTTCGCCAGTACGCCGGTCGCCTCGGGACTATGGCGCGCCGTGGTGACGATGGCCTTGACCGCGAACGCCGCCGCCGAACGCAGGATCGCGCCGACATTGTGCGGATCGGTGATCTGGTCGAGCACCAGCACGATGCCGTCCTGCGCCAGCGAATCGATGTCCGGCGAGGGCAGGGGATCGGCCTCGGCCAGCAAGCCCTGATGCACGGCATCCGGGCCGAGGCGCTGGTCGATCAGCGCCGGCCGCACGATCTCCGGCGTCACGCGGGTCTCGATATGCTCGTCGGCAAGCCGCCGGGCGGCGTTTTCCGACAGCCACAGCTTGCGAATCGTCCGCTGCGGGTTGGCAAGCGCCGCCGCCACGGTGTGCCAGCCATACAGAATGACCGGCCCGTCGGAGGCCTCGCCGCGGTCACGCCAGGCCGGACGGCCGGATTCGCGGCCTTTGGCCGGGGATGTGCGGCCCCCGCCTCGGAACTGTTGCTTTCGATCTCGATCGCCCATGGCCGAGCTTGTCTCACGGGTTCCGGACAATGGCAATTTGGACTGCAAGATGGTTCATATAAGCAGCTTCCGTTGGTTGACTTTGCCATGGCCGATCCGTCATAAACGCGCCCGACCGGGAGCTCGCCATCGGAACCCGGTCTTAACGTCATCCACGTCTTTTCCGCGCCCTATCCTGCGGGTTGCCGGGATGTTGTTGAACGGGGGAGTGTCCCGAGTGGCAAAGGGAGCTGACTGTAAATCAGCCGTCTTATGACTTCGAAGGTTCGAGTCCTTCTTCCCCCACCAAATTGATTTCAAACAGGAATTTGCCGCGCTTCCTGACCACCCCACAGGGGTTTGATCTGAGATCATGTGACACGCTTCATGGTCGTTCGGCCGCCGGGCGGACGACGTCGATGACGCCTCAAGCAAAAGCCCGGCCACGAGGCTGGGCTTTGTCGTTACAGGCGATGTCAGTTGAACGCGGCGCGCGTGCCCGGGACGGCTCAATCGAACTGGTAGGCGAGCCCGAACGTGGCGGCATTGGTGCGGATTGCGGATGCCAAAGCGCAACGCCGCAAGCACCGCAGGCTTGAAGAGCACGCGGGAAAAGCAGGTATAAAGAAGGTGAAGTTGCTCTTGTCGGCGACGGCGGTTGCCCGAAGGGATAAACTAAGCGAGCCGCGGGCGGCAATCACGGTAGGGTCGGGGGCGACAGACGCGACGTTGTGCGGCGGCGCCAACTAGCATTAGCGGGGCGACGAGAATGCGAAGGACCGAGCATGAAGATCCAACTCCTGCGAGCCTCGAACATCGTCAAGGAAATCGAGTTCGAAGCGGCGTTGTCGCCGCTGGATATTCGTCGGCTTTCGATCGACCTGATGTTCGATCATTTCGAGCGAAACGAAACGCATCTGTGGCCTCGGGAGGAAGACATCCGCGGTTCACGTCACGAAATCCACGTCATTTCCGACCGGGGAACCCTGCTGAAATCTTTCGATATCCGCGAAATTGTAAAGGAAGCCGGGCTTAAATTTCTTGGTCGCAGAGTGAATTTGCAGGCCTGACGGCGGGCCTCCGGCGTGTCGCGGCGTGATCGCGCAAACACAAGCGTCGCCTGCACCAAGGATTCGTTGTGTGCGAAAGTGCACCGACGATCGCGGCTGGCGGTGATCTAGTGGCGCGCGATTTAGGGCGATGAAACGGGATCGAAAATGCCAGTGGCGGAACGTGACGATTTCCCTGGCGGATCCGCGTTATTGAATCTCCACAGGCAACTGTCCGAGCTGCAGCAGCTCAGAAAGGCCGTGCGAATGGCGGAGCAAGCGGCAGCACAGTCTTGCGGCAGGTGGGGTGCACGCCTTGTTTCTGATCGAAAGATCAATCGAAGGGCGCGGAGTTCCGGAAGGAGCGGGTAATCGGCCGAACCAGCCGCGGGCCGCGCCCGCCATCGGCCGATGCTTCGACTTCCGACCGGAAAGGTAAAGGGCGCGGCGGGTTCCCGTCGCGCCCCAATTCTTGCACTCGCTGGCCCAGGCGCTGAGAGCGCCCCTGTTGCGAAGCCCGAACAGGCTTAGCGGGCGATCCCAGCGAGGTGACAGCGCTTGGTATAAGACACTGGATCACCTCCTTTCGTTTTTCATGGAACATCAACAGTATAGGTAGCGAATCGCCGCGTGTTAAGGGGCGGGGCTGCAAGGAAACGGCCTGCAAGGGCGTTGGCTGGCCCCGCGCATAACGGTTGAGGCCGTTTGCCCGGCGTGATAGTTCATCGCGAACCGCGGGTGTAGCTCAATGGTAGAGCAGCAGCCTTCCAAGCTGAATACGAGGGTTCGATTCCCTTCACCCGCTCCAATGTTTTCAGACACTTAGCGCAAATTTTTGAGACGCTGCACGCGGTGTCGTCGGTTCAAGTGCCTTCATCGCACTGGGTTTTCTTTATTGCGCGAACTGGGCCGACGCGCCGATGCGGCGCGCGTCGGTCAGCGGTGCGCCACGCCCGATCCGGTCGGCGATCTGGCGGCTGTCGTTGTGCAGCCTGCCGGCGAGTTCTGTGAGGGAGCTTTCCGCTGGTTGCGCCTGGAGCGCCGGGCCTGGATTATCGATGCCGGTCGCCACCACCGAGACGCGGACGACACCCTCCAGGCTTTCATCGAACGATGCGCCAATGATGATGTTGGCGTCCTGGTCGGCCTCTTCGCGGATGCGGGTAGCAGCTTCGTCGACCTCGAATAACATCAGATCTCTGCCGCCGGTGATGGAGATGATGAGGCCGCTGGCGCGCTTGATCGAGGGGTCCTCGATCAATGGATTGGAAATCGCGGCCACGGCGGCGTTGAGCACGCGGTTTGCGCCGGAAGCCTCGCCCCTGCCCATCATGGCCTTGCCCTTCTCGCGCATGACGGCGAGAACGTCGGC
The DNA here is from genome assembly GCA_963843235.1 of uncultured Alphaproteobacteria bacterium. Classification (GTDB taxonomy): domain Bacteria; phylum Pseudomonadota; class Alphaproteobacteria; order Rhizobiales; family Xanthobacteraceae; genus Bradyrhizobium. The sequence goes on along the minus strand of CAWJJV010000026.1, from coordinate 70,509 downwards.
AAAATCGAGATTGATCAGACCTTCCTTGACTATAAGGTCGCTGATGCAGGCCACACCCGAATAAAGCACCCGATCCGCCAAGGCGAAGGCATTGGCGAATGTGGTCTTCTCGTTGGCGACCCGGAATAGGTTCTGGTTTGGGATAACCAGCAGGGTGTCCACCACCTTCAGCAGTTCAGCGACGCCGGCCTCGGCAAGGCGCATGCGGCGCTGGCCCTCGAAGTGGAACGGCTTGGTGACGACACCGATGGTGAGAATACCAAGCTCACGTGCGGCCTTGGCGATAATGGGCGCTGCCCCGGTGCCAGTACCACCGCCCATGCCGGCAGTAACGAACACCATGTGTGCGCCGGTCAAATGATCGCGGATCTCGTCGATTACCTCTTCGGCTGCGGCGCGCCCCACTTCAGGCTGCGAGCCAGCGCCGAGCCCTTCGGTCACCTGCGTGCCCATCTGGATGATACGCTTGGCCTTCGACATGGTAAGCGCCTGTGCATCGGTATTGGCGACGATGAAGTCGACGCCTTGCAGCCCGGCCGCGATCATGTTGTTCACTGCATTGCCACCGGCACCGCCGACCCCAAACACGGTAATGCGCGCCTTCATTTCGTGAATATCGGTAATGTTGGTCATTTCTGCCTCACGATTGCTCCACCGAGCCGGGGAATGAGAGGACACGGATTGCTACACACCAGGGCTTTGCTCCGAAGTGAGCGCGGCAAGCGCAGCTTCTTGGCGAGCGGCCACTGGCGAGATTTTCAGGCGCGCACTTACAGCGGCATATGTCAGCGTCTCAACGGACACCGGCTGTTCTCCTAGAACGAACCGAGCGGCAATCCGCCGATGATGACCAAGCGATGACGGAAGGCTAGGCCGCGTTGGTTAATGGACTCTTAACGGGCGAGCAACGGGCTGCCACTCGAGCATAACCGGCCGGGGAATGCGTCCGACCATCTGGTCGTCTCGAAAGGCGCGCCGGCATCGCGGGGCTTGCCGAGCACAAATCCGTGCACCGTCAGTTTGACGCATGGCGGCATAGCCTCCCACATAATCACTCGGTCGTCGCTCCTACAGCTCGGAGAATTTAAGTCCCATGCCGCAAAAAGCTTTTGCACCACGATCAGTCAAAAACTGACTTGGTGCGAACATCGGCGCAAAGCGGACATTCGGCAAATCGGCGAGCGGCTAAGTGTCAGACCTGGATGTCGCCGCTCATTCACTTGGCGCGGCCCATCATTGTTGCTGGCAGATCGAATCCGAGTGTCTTGGTGTTTTTCACGTTGAGAGCGAATTGGAACTTTGTCGGAAGCTTAGAAAGGAAAATCGGCAGGTTCGGCGCCGCTTCTGGCACAGTCGTCGGTGGACAGAAGCGGGTCCTTTGGTAAGCTATTCCATGTTGGACCGTGGAGATTACACGGCCTAACGAACATTTCCGCGAACGGAATTCCGATTCCATTCGTAGAGGGCCGGCGTGAAGGTTTGTCAGAGAGCTGGATGCGGGAAATTTGCCTGTCCGGTTCGTGCCGCAACGATCCCATGCTGAAGATTGGGGATGAGATGGCACCTGAGACGCGGAAGACCGGAATCGACGTCGTTGGCGATATGCCATGGGGTACCCACTTTTGTCTCTTCTATCAGACAAAAAGGGACCTCCTCGACACCCTGATCTCATACTGCAAGGCCGGATTGGAAAGCGACGAGTTCTGCCTGTGGGTTGTTGCCGAGCCGTTGACGGTCGAAGAAGCCATGGATGCGTTGAAAGACGCGGTGCCTGACCTTGATCGATACCTGGAGGATCCCAGTATAGAAATTGTCTCAGCCCGCGACTGGTATCTGCAGGGCGGCGCGTTTGATCTCAAGAGAGTAATAGGCCGTTGGCATGAGAAACTCGCTCTCGCGTCGGCCAGAGGTTACGCTGGCGTGAGAGTGACGGGGGATACGGCCTGGTTGGAAAAGAAGGACTGGAAAGACTTTTGCGAATACGAAGAGGGTCTCAACGAGGCTATCGCCAATCAGCACATGGCCGTGCTGTGCACGTACCCGCTTGCGGGCTGCGGAGCTGTTGAGGTCCTGGATGTGGCGCGTGCACACCAGTTTGCCCTGGCAAAGCGACGCGGAAGTTGGGACGTTGTCGAAACCGCTGGGCACAAGCAAGCCAAGGCGGAAATCAAGCGGCTCAATGACGAACTCGAACAACGTGTCGTGGAACGGACCGGCCAACTGATGCAGGCCTCCGAAGCGTTGCGCGAGGCGCAGACGACACTCGCGCGTGTCAATCGCGTTACGACAATGGGCCAACTTGCGGCCTCGATTGCGCATGAAGTCAGCCAGCCGATCACCGGAGTAGTCACCAACGCCGATGCGGCTTTGCACTGGCTTGGCGGCCAACCTCCTGATCTGCAGAAAGTTCGGTACTCCCTCGATAAGATCATCAATGATGGCAATAGAGCCGGCGACGTTATCGGCCGGATACGCGCCCTCATCAAGAAGGTACCCCCGCGGAGGGAGCGCCTGGAGATCAACGAAGCGATCCTTGAGGTCATTGCCCTGACCCACGGCGAAGTGGTGAAGAACAGCGTCTCGTTGCGGACGCAACTCGCCGCCGGTTTGCCGCTCATTCAAGGAGATCGCGTCCAGCTGCAACAAGTCATCCTTAACTTGATCGTCAACGCCGTCGAAGCGATGAGCGGCGTCAGCGAGGGGGCGCGAGAGTTGCTGATCGGCACCGAGAAAGATGGATCGAGCGGGGTGCTCGTCGCGGTGCAGGATTCCGGCCCGGGATTGAACCCGAAGAATTTTGACCGACTGTTCGACGCATTTTATACGACCAAGCCCGGCGGCATGGGCATGGGACTATCGATCTGCCGTTCGATCATCGAAGCTCACGGGGGACGGATATGGGTCTCTCGCACTGCGGGCCCTGGCGCGACCCTTCAGTTCACCCTGCCTGTGGGAGAGTGTACAACATGAAGATACGCTCGTTGTCGCCCCGCATCGTGAACGATAGTCTGTCGTCCCAGGGTAACTCTTGGGCGTGAAGTCCGGAAAGGGCTCTATACGCGCCGGTTTGAACGTGCGCCTATCACTTCCGGTCTTCTCCAATAAGCGGGGACCTCTCGGAGTTCGTCGGCATGTCTCAACGTGCCAAGATCAGTCTTCGCTTCGTCGATTGGACGATCATAAGACGTTCGCGGTTTGCGACACGGCGCTGGACCCAGGGCAGCGAAAAGGCGCCAACTTGCGGGCGCGATCACTCGGTGTGGATCAGCAAAAGTTACCACCCTGGATGGTCGGACTGGGGAAAGGCATCGAGTGCCCGCGCCGCTGGTAATCTGCTCAACCTGCGGCATGTTGTTCCGTTTCGCCAACGCTCCGCTGCTGCCGCTTTACTCCCAAGTTGGATCGCGACAAACTACCGATCCGGCAAATGGGGTGACTGGCGGTGCAAAGCCAGCGGCTTGTGCTCCGTCGCTCTCGAACTGAGAGCGTTAGCTTGTCAGATTGGCCGAGCGAAAAGTGCCGACCCGATCGCGACACCAGGACCACCCGCAAGTCCCTGGCGAGGCGAGACATGCGGACGGAGCAGAGCCAAGTGGAATATACGGCGACTCTGCCGACAATAGTCGGGTCGCGTGCTCTTGCAGTCATTGGCGCTGCCATCGCTATCGGCGTCTTCATTCTTGACACGATCACCCCAAGAGAGGTTGGCATCGCCGTGCTCTATGTGGGCGTTGTGCTGCTATCTGCGAGGTTTCTTCAGAAGCGTGGTGTTGTGCTCGCGTCGTTGGGATTAATGGCGCTGACGGTGCTAAGCTATTCGCTGTCGGAGCATGGTATATCGCCAGAAATCGCCCTTTCGAACCGCCTTCTCAGCCTGGCGGTGATCGGCGTTACGGCTTTCCTCGCCGTGCAAAGCCAATCGAGAGAAATGGTGCTGCGTGAGCAGGCCGGACTTCTCGACCTCACCCACGACACAGTCTTCGTGCGCGACATGAACGACGTCATCACCTACTGGAATCGCGGCGCCGAGGAGCTGTACGGATGGAAAGGAGGCGAAGCCGTCGGCAAGATCACTCACCAACTGCTGCAGACGATCTTCCCTATGCCGCTCGAAGAGATCATGGCAGAGCTTTTCCGTACTGGCCGCTGGGAAGGGGAACTCGTCCACACCAAGAAAGATGGCACGCGGGCGACCGTAGCGAGTCGGTGGTCGGTGCAACGGGACACACGGGGCCATCCCGTCGCGATCCTGGAGACCAATAACGACATCACTGAGCGCAACCAGGCCGAAGATGCCTTGCGGCGAAGCGATGCCTATTTGGCGGAAGCGCAGAAACTAAGTCTCACGGGCAGTTTCGGATGGAAAGTTTCTAGCGGAGAGCTCTTCTGGTCGGACGAGACCTTCAGGATTTTTGGATACGACCGAACAACCAAGCCTTCACTGGAGCTGGTCATCCAAAGAACTCATCCGACTGACATCGCCCGAGTTAAGCAACTGATCGACCGCGCATCACGCGACAAGAAGGACTGGAAGCTCGAACATCAACTCCTGATGCCTGATGGCTCGGTCAAGTCCGTGAACGTTGTGGCTCGCGCCGTAAGAGATGAATCGGGCGGGGTCGAGTTCCTTGGATCGATCATGGACGTCTCCGCGGCCAAGCAAGCGGAACAGGAGTTGCGCCAGGCACAGGCGGAACTCGCTCACATCACGCGCGTCACGACCTTGGGCGAGCTGACGGCCTCGATCGCCCACGAAGTCAACCAGCCCATTGCGGCGGTGGTCACCAACGCCGCGGCCGGCTTGGGCTGGCTCGGAGCTGAACCGCCCAATCTGGACGAGGTCCGCGCGACCCTCGGCTACATCGTCAAGGACGCCCAGCGTGCCGGCGATGTCATGCACCGAATCCGCGCCCTCGCCAAGAAGGCGCCCCTAAGCATGGCGCGGTTCGACGTCAATGAGGCCGTCCTCGACGTCATCGCCCTGACCCGGAGCGAATTGGTGAGGCATGGCGTCTCGCTGCAGACCCAGCTCGCGACGGGCTTGCCGCTCATCGAAGGCGACCGCATCCAGCTGCAACAGGTAATCCTCAACCTGATCCTCAATGCGGTCGAAGCCATGAGCGGCATCGACAATGCGGCGCGGGAGGTGCGGATCAGCACTGGGAGAGAGGCCTCCGACGCCGTGCTCGTCACCGTGCGGGATTTCGGCCCGGGGCTGGACCCGCAGAGTGTGGACCGCCTGTTCAAGGCCTTCTACACGACCAAGCCCGCCGGCTTGGGCATGGGCCTGGCGATCTGCCGTTCGATCATCCAGTCTCACGGGGGGCGGCTGTGGGCCACCGCGAATGAACCTCGGGGCGCCGTCTTTCAGTTCACCCTCCCGCTAGAACGGGATGAGACCGTTCTAGCCGAGCACGCCGGCCCAATGCCGGCAGTGTGTTTGGCGGGTCTTCATCAGCTGTCATTGCACCGCTTGTTCTACCGACTGCGGCGATTTATCTGCGATGATCAGGTTTTGTGATCGTTCGTCGGCTCTCGACGGTGAACTCTGCGAGCAGGAAGATTCACTAAGAACGAAGCCAACGCCGCGGACGTTGCGAATCATAGGGTCTTCATTTGGCCCGTCCACCTTGCGACGCAGTTTTCCCATGTGAACATCGACAAGGTTCGTTTCAGGGACGGACCTGTAGAGCCATACTTCCTTCAAGAGAGTTGCCCGCGTCAGCGATTTATCGCTTTGTTGCATCATGTATTTGAGTAACTGAAACTCGCGTGGCCGTAGATCGATCCGACGGTCGCCACGCTTCGCGGTTCGATCCAGGAGGTCGAGCTCCAGCGGTCCCACGCGCAGGACGGTTTCATTCAGCAGCGCTGGCAGATCGACCAAAGAGTATTCGATCGATCTCAATTCAACTATTGCGGGCGACTGATCTGAGGGGGTGTCTCTCCGCACAGAAGATCCGCGCATTCGATCAGCCATCTTCTCAAGTGTGCTCAAGAGCAGCGAACGAATGTCGGCGTCGCTGGAGACAAAGTCGGATCGCATTTCCGCCAGTATATCCTTGATGAGGAAACGAACCAGAATGGGTAAGCTGTCGATATCGGCCAGAAGTTCCGCCATTTCGTTCTGCGTCGTCGGCGACGCCGGTGTGCTGCGAACTGCGCTTCGATGCTTTTCAGGTCTGGCTGATGAATTTAGCAAATGTATTGAGGCTGATCGCAGCTCTCTTGAATCAGTATCGACGGATACCGAGTCGATCCGAGCAGGTGTGTGGCTGCTGTCATGAGCTCTCATCGTCATGTCCTTTCCCCGACCGCGTGGACTCGACGGCCGGATTGTTCATGATGCTCTTGATTGACTTTCGAGAAGCAGGACGGCGTTTTCGCAGTGAGTTACGTAGCAATTGTGATCGCAGTAGATGAGGTGCGTCCCGACTTCTCGCAGGTAGGTCGCTCCGACGGACTGATGGCACATCAGGCACAAGGATCGCGGGCACGGCGTCCGCCCATTCACCAGAATGAATCTCACGTGGCACCTCCCAATGCGGAGCAGAACACCCTGTCGGATGGCCGGGAACGATCGGGTGGCACAGCGCAGAGGTGATTTCTGCTATCGTGCAGAAGCCGATCCTGCCGCGGATGGTGGTGCAGCCCAGCGTGGCTTTGTCCATCCTGCGCAGGGACTAGCGTCACCGGCACGAAGCAAAGACGGCGCCCTAAAAAGAATTTCCATAAGAAGATCACTGTGCCGGCTCCTCGCTCCGGAAGGCCGGACTTCCGAAAAGTGCCGCAAGCGTTTCGCCGCAATCGCTGTCAGGTGGCGTGAAATCGACGCAACCATCTGCGGTCGCTCTCCTGGCGTGTCTTGTAGCGGTCGGCGCATCTCTTCGAACAGAGGGCGGCTCGCCAGGAGTAACGGCGAATGAGGCCGAATTGTCCGTTGCAAATCGCGCAACGCTGGGCTGTACCGTTACCGGGGTTTTGGGGACCGTTGCGGATTGTTGCCTCCTGCGGGCCTTGCGTCGGTAGTGGTTGGTACTCGTCCCTTGTCCGTCGCACTTCGCGCAGGCGTGCAGAAGCCCGTCTGGGTCGTAATGACCTGCCAAGTCTCGCGGCGTATAAGGACACCGTGAGCAAAGCTTCACTCTCATGTGCGGTCTCCCTAGGCGAAGCAGCAGCCTTCTTCGCCGACCCAAAGGGCGTTTGCCGAGGGGGAGACAGTTACGTGGTCCAGTCTCGCGGTCTTACTGCGGTTGCGCTCAATCTCTTTGACCGCGATCGTCGACGTGCTGTCACCTGCAATCGGCTCTTCCGACTAGCAGTCAGACTAAGAGGATTGAGACTGATGGCTCAATCCTACCTAGGTAAGCGCGCGGTATCGAAAAGGATCGGACGGCTATACGGAAGTTTGTGGTGCGTTCCCGCGTCACCATGTTCGCTGCGCGGCAGCGGCAGGTGTCCGCGAAAGTCGATGGACGGGTGAAACCGCCGCCATCTACACGCGGCGGCGATGATTTACTTCAGAGGGCGAAGACAAGCCGAGATCGCGCACCGAAGCCCGCAGGGAACAAAATCGCTCCATAACACGTGCGGGGCGGTCCCAGTAAAACCGGTTCGAGTTGGAACGAATTGCTGATTTTCTTCCGAAGTGCTCTAATACCGCTCGCCGGAGGCTCGGGAAGCTGTTCGAAATGATGCGTAACCAAACCATGAATTTTCGTAGCATGGGCATCGGGCTCTCAGTCTGCCGTTCGATCGTGGAAGCCCACGGCGGACGTCTGTCGGCCTCCCGTAACGTGGGCCGCGGTGCGACGTTTCAATTCGCTCTGCCCTTGCATCAAGTGGATGCGTCATGACCGAGCGCCCCAGACCATCGCATGTACCGGCCAGCGCCGACGGGCCGATCGTCTTTGTCATTGACGACGATGAATCGATGCGCAGGGCGCTGACCAATCTTTTTCAATCGGTAGGTCTGAAGGCTGCGGTGTTCGGTTCGGCGCCCGAAATGCTGCACAGCAAGCTACCAGACGTCGCCAGCTGCCTGGTCCTGGACATCAGGTTACCCGGATTGAGCGGGCTGGACTTTCAAACCGAACTAGCCAAGGCGAACATTCACATTCCAATCATCTTCATGACTGGCCATGGCGACATTCCGATGACCGTCAGGGCCATGAAGGGCGGTGCGGTCGATTTTCTGACCAAGCCGTTTCGTGAACAAGAGATGCTGGATGCCGTGGTGACTGCGATCGAACGGGATCGAAAGCGGCGCGAAGGTGAAAAGATAGTCGCGCATTTGCAGGCGCTTCTCGAGACCCTGACTCCCCGCGAGCGGGAGGTTTTGGCTTTGGTATCGTCCGGCCTCATGAACAAACAGGTAGCGGCCGAACTTGGACTTGCCGAGATTACAGTGAAGCTCCATCGCGGCCATATCATGCGGAAAATGGGAGCGAACTCGTTGGCAGATCTGGTGAGAAAGGCCGAAACGCTCGGAATTCGTCGCAACAAACCCTAGCGCGTACAAACCTAAGTATGATTCTAAAACCTTGATTTATGGCGCATTTTGTTGGCTCAGGGCGGCGAAGACAGGCGTCTTGCTCTCACTTCAGGAAGGTCCTTCTTGTCAACGCTTTCGACGATTTCAGTAATTGACGACGATGCATCCGTCCGTGCCGCGACCAATAATCTTCTCAGTTCGCACGGATATCTGGTCGATGCATTCGCGTCAGCCGAGGAGTTTTTGCAGTCGGTTCGTCTGAACAATTCGTCGTGCGTCATCGCGGATGTGCAGATGTCCGCTATGAGCGGCCTGGACCTTCTGTCCTATATGCGTGCCCGGGGATACAACGCGCCGTTCATCTTTATCACGGCCTTCCCCGACGAGAGCGTCCGCGCCCGCGCGCTAAAGGGGGGAGCCATTTGCTTCCTGGCCAAGCCTTTCGCCGGACCCGCCTTGATCAGGTGCGTCGAAGCCGCCCTGGATCGACATCACGGCGAGACCAGTCAGTAACGGTGATCGCTGGCAGGACCACGCGGCTATGCTGCCTGCGATGGTTTCAACGAAAGGCGCCAACCTCGGCGCCAACGAGCCTCGCGGAGCGATTTTTTATTCACATTGCCGCCTACATGGACGGTGCAGAATGATCGGCCGCGTCCGCGCGCGCTGATGGGCTGGCCGCCCCGCCGCTAGTTCTTTGCCCTCGACTCCTCGGACGGCTGAACAGATTAAACCAACGCTTAGTCGACTTATCCCGATTCACTAGTGCGAGCCTACCTCAATACAGTCGCTTCATACTCGCGCACAATGGCGTCAACCAAGTGCACGATGCTACGTACAAATGCGTCGTGCAAGTAACGGAACCGGCGCCGCGAGTGCCGCAGTTGGCTGCAGAGAGTACGCCATGAAAAACATCGCTGATCTCCTACTGCGGGTTTGGCAAAGGAGCCAGCCGGCGTCCAATATTCAGGTTGCGGTTATGGCCGAAAACCGGGATCGATCCAGCATGGCCGATTTTGTTCGCATCCTGCAGGCCTACGATCAAGACCGGTGCGGCAAGGAGTAGGGGCGACCGCGTCAGTACGTGATACGGTCGGCCGTTTCTCTCGTATGGTCTCTTCTCGGATGGAGAGATGAAACGTGTCCGAACCACACGGCTGCCTGAGTACGCAGCTTCGCGGTCCAGAGACCTACTAAATTTCCCAAAGCAAAAATTGACAGGACGAGCCAGCGCTGATCCAGCGCACGCCGCGCTTTGCGTTTGGGGCGCAACGCGGACATTGGCAGATCGGAGTCGGCTAGGTGGTCGAAAGCTGACGTTCCGGGTGTGATCGCCTCTGGCGCAAAAGATCATCTGGCGCAATGTTGCCACCGGCTTCGCAAGATTCGGCGCAAGTGATCGTCTGATTCCATCCGGACATTGGAATGTTAGACAATTCCAGCCACGCTCCCGAATGCCCGCGAGCGTGGCAGCATTTCTCCCTTAGTGGATGGTCCGCCGCAACCAATTATTGCATTTTGCTCCAAAGGAATACTTTGTAGTGTCTGGCAGAACCTGATCGCCCTAGAAAGATCCAGTCGATTTCGGAGGAATTATTCCGTGGACGAAGATATCTTGCGCAAACTTGAGGAACGTCTCGGACCGCTTCACGCAAGACAGCGATTGGGGATCGAGAGAGATCATGAAGCCCAAGTGTTCGGCCAGGGGCTTACGTTCTTTCATTTAGAGAACTTGGTTTTGGCGCCGGCGATCATTCAAAATGCGCTGAAGTTAACGGGCCTCTATTGGCGTGCGCGCCGGAATGCAGAGCAGATTATTGTCAGGCGAAACGAGGTGAGGTTTGCCGCGTTACCGGCGTTTTTCGACCGCTACACCATTCTGCATATCAGCGACCTGCATGTAGACATGAACAAGGTTGCCATGCAGAACCTGATCCAACTCGTCGACGGTCTACAATACGATCTGTGTGTTCTGACCGGCGATTATCGAGGGCAGACGTTTGGGCCGTTCGACGCGGCGATGGAGGGCGTAGCAAAATTGCGAGCTCATCTAAAGCAACCGATCTATGGTGTGCTCGGCAACCACGATACGATTCAAATGGTTCCGGCGATGGAAGCCATGGGCATACGGGTGCTGCTCAACGAATGCGAAGTGATCGAGCGCAGTGATCAGCGCATCTTTCTCGCCGGCATCGATGACGCACACTTCTTTAGGGTCGATAATATCGAAAAGGCGGCGTTGCAGATCCCCGATAGTGAGTTTTCCATATTGTTGTCGCATACGCCGGAAGTCTATCGCCAAGCAGCGCATGCGAATTTCAACCTGATGCTAAGCGGACATACACATGGTGGTCAGATATGTCTGCCCGGATCCATTCCGATTAAGCTGGAGGCAGTGATACCGCGACGAATGGGGGCGGGAGCTTGGCAGTATCAAAACATGAGCGGCTACACCTCCGTGGGTGCAGGATCGAGCGTTGTTCCTGTGCGCCTGAACTGTCCGCCGGAAATTACCCTGCATTGTCTTCGGCGCGGCTGACGGTGATCTAATAAGGTTTATCGCGCAAGTTAACTTGATATAAAAGGCGAGACAGAATTAGTTCGACGATAAAAAAGACCCCCACGCCAAGCGCGATGTCTGGGATCGTCAATGAAAGTGCATGGCGACAGGCCAGCATCGGAAATAGAGATTCGGGAATCTGATCGAGCACGAGCGCCTGGCTGCTCGGTCGAAAGTTTAGGCGGCGCTTCACGAAACTGGAGAACAAGTCCCCAGCCATTGCCGCGGCTGCCACGATAGCGCCGATCGTCATATCCAGGCCGATAAGCGGGGCGCTTGCCGTCGTCAGGAGGATCGAAGCCGTAATGCCGCGAATGGTTTTCGAGTGACCAAGTAACGGCCGCCGATCAAAAAATATGATTCCGCCATCCAGCGGGCGAGCAAAACGCGCTCCAAATATCTTCGTTGCGATGATCGGCGCGCCATTGGCCAACATCAATAGCGCCAATAATTGCAGTATGTGCAAAAAATGCATCCCCGCAGGCTATCTCAACCGGCGCCGTTGCACGACCTGACCTGCCACTGAACTTTCATCCAGCGGCGATTAGAGTCTCGGCGGATTTGCTCTGAGACCGAACTTTGGTCCACCGGCGGTTAGAGTTTTCCGGCTCTGTCATGATGGCAGGCTGGTTACGCCACCATGGTTTTGCAATGTAATCGGGGTTCTTTGCCCGATCGCCCCATGCGGGCGTTCTTCGTTGTAGTATCTGCGCCAATCCTCCAATTTTGCTCGGGCGTCGTCAAGGGTCAGGAACCAGTGCGCGTTCAGGCATTCCGCCCGGAAGCGTCCATTGAAGGCTTCGATGTAGGCGTTGTCAGTCGGTTTCCCCGGCCGGGAGAAGTCCAGGGTGACGTTGTTGGTGTAGGCCCACAGATCGAGATCGCGGGAGATGAATTCCGATCCTTGATCGACGCGGATGCTCTTCGGATAGCCTGTCGCAGCGCAGAATTCTCTGAAGCGTGTGAACGACGTTCTCAGCGCGGTAGCTGAAGCGGGGATCCAGCACCGGCACATAGCGCGAGAAAAGATCGACGACCGTCAGCACGCGAATCTTATTCCCAGTAGCCAACTGATCATGAACAAAGTCCATCGCCCAGGTTTCGTTCGGCTGCGTCGCATCTGTGCGATCATCCCGTAGCTTGGCCTTCACCCGTCGTTTCGGAGTTTTGTTGCGCAATTGCAGGCCTAACTCGCGATAGATGCGCCGGGTCTTGTTCTGGCCGAGCCGCCAACCCTCGCGCCGCAGCAGCACATGAACGCGCCGATAGCCGTAGCGTACCCGGGTCTGACAGATCTCTCGGATTCTGGCCTCCAGGCTGGCCTGTTCGGGTCGCCGCGATTTGTAGTGATAGGTTGAGGTGTCGACCTCAAACACCCGGCAGGCGCGCCGGATCGAGACGCCCCATTCACCACAGATCCCGTCGACGAGCTTGCGCTTGCGAACAGGCCTCAGATTTTTCGGCGGATGACGTCCTGCAGCATCTCCTTGTCCAGCGACAAGTCCGCCACGATCCGCTTCAGCTTGGCATTCTCGTCCTCGAGTTGCTTCAGCCGCCTCATCTCGGTCGGCAGCAAGCCGTCGTATTTCTTCTTCCAGTTGAAATAGGTCGCCTGGCTGATCCCGGCTTTGCGGCAAATATCCGCCACCGGCATGCCGTCAGAACCCTGCTTCAAAATAAACGCCTTCTGGGCCTCCGAAAACCTCGATGCCTTCATCGCTCTTCGCTCCTCCCAGCCGGGAATTGGCGCGAAAAACTCTAGCCAAAAACGGTCCAGTTTGGCGGCCTCAGATCAGACCCCTCATAGATGTTCTCCTTTTCCAAGGTAACACCACCCACGCTCACGATGGCGTCCATCAGTGTGGTCGATACGATCGTTGAGCTTGCTCTGCCTTGTCGGCACGACTGTAGCGCACGCCTGCGCCGGCGAGTGCAATCGCCTTGAAGCCAGCGTCCAAGGATTCGATGCGCAGGCCTGCCATTTTAGGTAGCGGTAGTACGATGATAACCCAAACCCAACGCCATTGTTTTCGGGTGGCGGAAGGTCCGCTTCATCGAGCGCTACGAGATCGATATCGACAGCTAGCATCCCAACGGCTTGCATACACATCGCGTCGGGCGCGCGATTCTGTCGCATTGAACCTAGAGCGCGTGGCGCGGGGGTAGAATAATTCGGCGCGAGGCAGTCGAATATTATGTCACAAACCGTACATTTCGATATTTTAATGGCTGAAGAGAGACAAAAGAATATGGAGGGTTGAACCAAACCAATTCACTGTTGTCTAACTGGAATGCCTGCTTCGAATAAAATTTGCTTACCCTTCCATGGCGGGATTTGGTTGGCTGGAGGGATTAATATGGAAGAAATCCATCAGGACGGGGTATTAAATAATCAACTGCTCCACTCCCTGGGCACCATTCAAACCGCGAAAAAAAAGCTTCGATTGTTGGCGGCGGCAAATTCGACGCCGACCGTGTTGGTCTCGCAGATTGGTCTCTGCGATGTTTTGTTGGGCGAAATTCGCGCCATTCGATTGAGTCTGGAAGGACGGTTGGGGCATCGGGGCGCGGATTGCCGGAGTTCCGTTGCTGCCAAAAGCAACGCGGCTGCGCGCGTCCAATCATCCGGCAAAGCACGGAAAATCGTTCGCGACAGAGAAGACAGCGGGCGCGGCCTGCGATGATCCCAAGCCAGTCAGCATCTGCCGCAAGGCGGTGCGATAGAGCGATACTGGGGGCCTGTCAGACCCACTCGGACCGTGCCGCGAGCGTCAGGTGCGCTGGCCGCGTGCGGTGCGACTTTTGCGGGCGCCTTTTTCGGCATTGCCGATTTTGAACTCGTCCAGTTTATGGCCGGTTTTAAGCGCTGCAACCAGCCAGCGCGGTTGTTTTCCCCGGCCGGACCATGTTTCCAGCGGAGATTGCGGGTTGGCGTATTTGGGCAGCACTTTCGGATATTTGCGGCGCGGCGCGTGGCCGCCGATCGATAGGGGGGGGGTGCTTCCGGACTCCCGGATAATCTCGACCCTGTTCAACTTCGCCAAGCGCTCTTCCAGCTCGCGCTTTTCCGCGACGATTCTGTCCGACAGTATTTTGGTGAGCTCTTCGTGGATCAGCCAGAGCTCGTCAAACTGCATTGCTTCTAAATCTGGGATGCGCATAACGCTCTCGTGACTGTCCCTCTGGAAACGATCAAGATATTTCGCGAAACGTGATCGAGCCAATTCCGGCGGTTCCGGTTTTAAATGGTCAGTTCCCATACCAATACGCCCACCTTTAATCTTTTCGTATTTGAAGGCGAAACCGTGTCGAGAGGCCGGTGTAGCCTTCAAATGCTTGTCGAGACTCGTTTTACGTTCTGCCTAACATATCCTTAATGTATATAGATTATTCTTTAAATCAAATGATTTAATATAAAATATCACATTTTATACACATTAGAAAATTTAATCTTCTAATGAGAGAATTTAATTTAATGTTAAAAACATGGCAATATTTTCAGTGCCTTGTCCCGCATTGTGGTGGTTGAATGGCAGGTGTGTGGCGGATCATATTAACTGATTTGTGGTCCCATAATTTTCAGGCGCCAGTGGAGACAAATGAGCTCGCGCGGCTACGGGTGCGCTTCCTGTGATCGGGAGTGGGGTAGCGGAAGGCCGGCGAACGCAAGCCGCGCGGCGCGTGGAAAGCAGGGCGGCGGCGGGGTAGGGGCGACAAGTTCATCCCCGAAGGAGTGCTTTCCGATGCGGGCCAGTGGAACATTGGTGGTCGAGTCCGACCCTTGCGCTGGTCGCCAACCGATCTCAATCGAGTCGGATCAACCGAATCAGTGCTTCTGCGTTGGCGCGCCATCTCAATGGGCCGCATCGCGCGCCACAGTTCCCGTATTCCCAGGAACGTCGAGGTAGTTCCGTCGGCGTGCCGGATCGTTGCCGGCGGGCTAAACGGTTTCGTCGTGCCAATCGGGCGGATCCCGCTAGCCGATCAGTATCGAGGAACGATCGACGCCCGCAGCTATTTCACGCCTGAGCGCCGAACGTGTCAGGCAGCGGCGATGCTCGTCTCGGAACATGGGGCATCCGATCGCTTGCGAGGCGGTTTCCTCGATCTTAAATCCGCGCTCTCTTTCGGTTGCCCGTCCGTCGGGGCCGGCGGGCGGAGAGTTGCGCCTTCCTGAGCCGCTCGCGCAGTTCATTCAATTCGCTTAGTTGAGCAATGAGATTGGCGGTCACGTCGGTGACCGCGGCAAGACGTTGCTGGAGAAAGCTCATTTGAGACCTCAAACCCCTTAATCAATAATGCTGCTAGCGGGCATAAGTCGCCCCAGACATAGGTCATCGGTGGCGACCCAAGGTTCAAACCGGCCGTCACGCGAATTTTATACGCCGGGTCGGTTATGTTATTTGATGGGATCGTTCATCTTATTTAATACAAATCTATCCGTAGCAGGGTGTCGCATCACGAAAAGGGAGGTATTAAATGGAAAGATGAGTTATTTCAATGGATTGTGATGCTATTCCGGATCGCGTTCATGTTATTTTGTGGATAGCTTCTTCGATGGTCCGATATTCAACTACCCGTAGCAAAGTCTTGGATTATAACCTTGGAGGCTGGCCGATGTTGAATCGAAGCATTCACGCCAAGGTGCATCGGCATTTCTTCGCATCCGCCGACACGATCGTTCGCCGCAGAAAGGCGCCGCGGGCCACTTGCGGAACAATAGGGCGGGGAATATGACAACTAGCCGTCAAAGCGTCGGAAACTGGAAATGCAAGGCCGTGCTATGTCGATGAAGAAGATCGATCTGGAATCTATGTCTGTCGATGACCTTTGGTCGCTTCATGAAAAGATTAGCGGGATTCTCTCCGCAAGGATCACCTCGGAAAAGCGCGAGCTTGAGAAGCGCCTGGCCGTGCTCAATCGCGGTCGGGATGTGATTGAGGGGAGAGTTGCTCCCCAATCATACAACGCCAACGGTCAGGCCCGGCGCCAATACCCGACGGTGTTTCCGAAATACCGCAATCCTCAGACGCCGTCCGAAACATGGTCGGGCCGCGGCAAGCAACCGCGCTGGTTAGCGGCTGCAATAAAGGCCGGTCGCAAGATCGAGGATTTTAAGATTAGCGACGCAGGCAGGTCGAAAGGCCGGCGCCAGACCGCCTGAGGGCGGTTCCCATCATCGGCACGGCGAACCGCAGCGTAGTGCGCGTCGCGAGTTTTTTAGGCGCATAGCGCGAAGACTGCCTCTACGCGGATGTTTCACCCGCGGTTTGTGAGCACGGCGCCGTATCGAGATTATTAACTACCAATCCCGCTTTTTTCATTTGTGCACCCGGACTGCCGTACCCTGGCCGCGGATCGATAATCTTGCGCGAGGGGCGGCGGTGGACAATCGAGACTGGAATCGCATCGAGACCGAACTCGGATCCGTGCTTCCGAAGAATCACGTTCATGTCCGTCCGCGACCACCGCATCCGGGCCGCAAGGCGGCCAACATGGCGACGGCAGATACGGATTCGATTTTGAAACATATCGAAGAAGCGCTTCAGGAACATGACGACGAGGTTTGACGGCTCCGTCGGATAGGGGCGGCCGCACCTCGACGCGACTCACCCGCCTGGACAATTTTGGGATCGGCTGCCGCGTCGTCGCGGATGTTGGAGGCGTCATTTTCGCGGCGGTTTTGCGGGCGGGTGATGCGAGATCAAAACGACGGCGCGCGGGGGGGCGGCTAGATTGGCGAACGCGCTTTAATAGGCATTGCGGCCGCGCAAGATCTCAAGCGGGGTCTGCAGCAGGATTGCAAAATCAAGCCCGACACTCCAATTGTCGATATACCAGAGGTCATATTCGACGCGGTGTTCGACCGACGCCGCAGTGGGAGTGGGCCCCCTGCACCCATTCACTTGCGCCCACCCTGTCAGTCCCGGCTTGACGCGGCGCCGGAACGCGTAATTCCGAACGATTTTGTCGAACTGGTTGTCATGGGCCAACGCATGCGGGCGCGGCCCGACCAGCGACATGCTGCCGTCCAGGACGTTGAGCAGTTGCGGCAACTCGTCGATGCTCGTCCTGCGCAGCCATATCCCCAGGCGGGTGACGCGTTTGTCGGCAAACTGAGCCTGGACGATCGAAGGACCGTCCTCGAGGACCGACATCGTGCGGAACTTGCGAATTGAGAAGCTTTTGCCGTTGAAGCCGCAACGCTTCTGTCGGAACAGGACGGGGCCCGGCGAGTTGAGTTTGATCGCAACCGCCACCACCGCCAGCAGCGGCAGCAGAGCCGCCAGGGCCGCCCCCGCGAACAGAAAATCGACGCATCGCTTGGCCGCATGCTCAAATGGGGTGAGCGGGCCGCGCTGCAACTCGACGCAAACGGCGCTACCGAGTTCGCGGGAAGGACGTTTGAATATCTCGGAAGCCGTTCCGAGGGGAACGAAGCTGACCGGGAACGGCAGAACCCTCAACTCGGCAGCGAGGGCACTTAGCTCGGGCCAACGGTTCGGATCCGCGCCGACCACGATTTCCTCGATGTCGGAGCCGCGAATGTAGTCGATGACTCCTGCAACAATTCTTTCGCGGTGACGGGCGTTGGCCCCCGGAGGCGGGAAAATAAAGTGCTCCTCCACGGAGAAGCCGAGCCCCGTCAACGTTTGCGTGAGGCTGGCATCGCCGATCTGCGAATGGTCGGTAATCAAGACGATGTTGCGGCCGGAAAATTTTCTCCCCTCAAGACCTCTGGTGAGCAGATCCCTCAGGATACAGCGGTGCACAATCAACGCGACCAGGCCGAACATCGCGAACAGCATGCTGGTGCCGCGCGAGATTTCGCTTCCGATCTTCAACGCAAACACCGTGCCTGCGAGAAGGAGGAACACGCTGATCCAGGCCAGACAAACCATGCGCACCTGATTGCGCAGGACCAGCAGTTCGGTCGGCCGGTACATTCCGCGAATCTTCATCAACGAAATGAACAGCGCCGAGACAAGGGCGGCCGAGCCCAGCGACTTGCCGATCTCGCCCGATGCCGCTGAGTCCTGAAGATGATATGAAAGGCCTGCGAAAACACTGGCCAGGATGATCGTCGCGAAGTCGGCGACGATCGCGAGCAGTTCGATGGAATCGTAATGGATTGGCCACTTACGTCCCCGTTGCGGCTCATCATCCAAGCCGCGGGTGGAAACGCCGACCGACAAATCCCGACCTATGGGCTGTTTGACAAAATTCATCGGGGTGCTTGGATGCGTTGCGTTCACGAGGAAAATATGTGGTTAATATTTAATTAATCATAGGATTAATATTTAATAACGCAAGAGATATTATTAAATTTTTTATTTAATTTATCTATGGATTAACCGTCTGTAAACGGTGTTGCGCGTAGCCTAGGGAGCCCGGCGCCTGGGGGAGGGCTCTTTTGATATCCGTGGTCGCATTTCACTTTCTTGCCGGCTCGGTCGCGGGCTCCATCTTCGCCGTGCGGACGCTTTTGGTGCTGGTGGCGCTGGTTTTGGTCGAGAGCGCCGGAGTGACCGTCGCATGGGGCGTCTCGGTGGGAGGCTGGGCGCTGGCGAGCCTGATTGCGGTGCAGATCGGCTACCTCGGCGGCATCTATGTTCGCAGCGTGCTCGAGCATGCGGGTATCGCCGTATCTGGTGTTCAGCGGCGGCATCGCTCCTGATATTCAAACGGATATCGGCTGGGACGGCCCAGGAGGTTGTGTCTCAGACACCACGCTCACGGCTAGCCGGCGCGCACCACGCCGAGATAACCCGGATCAATCTCGGAAATGACCCGTTCGATGAATGCCTTGCCTTGCGGCAAGGCTGACTTGTAGGCGGCGACAAGAGCCGGCTTCAGGGCGGGTACGCGGGTGAGAATGACGCCGATGTCGCGCCGTACCATGTCCTGGAGCTCGGCGTCGTCGATCGCTCCCTTGGCGCGAAGCGAGACATTCAGGCGCAGTGGAAACAGGGCAAGTTCATTCGGCGCCGTGTAGTAGGACATCTTGAGCAACGCGCCAGGCTGATATCCGGCCCATTTGTACTGATCCGCCATCGCCGCGAACATCAGCCAGACGTCGCCGCGATGCGGCGCGTATCGCAGCGTCTGGGTCAGGGCGTTCAGGGCCTCGGCGTTGGATTTGTCGCCGGCATTCAGGTCCATCGCCTGATCGGTCCAGAGGCGGTCGGCATAGGTGAACGCGCTGTCGGCCCATAGATCGCCCCGCACCACGGCGAGGGATGCGGCCTGTCTGATCCTGTCCCGCCCGGCGAAGGCGGTCGCGGCGGCCTTTGCGTCGGCGGGAAGACCGATGTGACTTGATGGGTATCTTTCGGCGAGCAGGATCCAGACCGCCTGCGCAGACAGGAAGGCGCCGAACAGAACCAGCGCGACGCGGAGCCGCGTCATGGTAGACGTCCGGTGGACGGGTTCGGCCTTCATCGCACAACCTCGACCGCGGCGCGGTCACTGGCCCGGTTCGGGATGCTGTACAGTTCCTCAGGCAGATTTATATCTCGATTGCTGGCACTTTTGCTTTGCGCAAACGCCAACCCGCACAAGACGCCGGTCGTCAGCGATGCGGTCAATCCCAAAATGCCGTCATTCGCGAACAGCACGATGACAAGCGCTGCAATGCAACCCGCTCCCGCGCTCGGATACACATAATCGCGGCCGCGCAGCAGCGCTCGCCGGAAAAGGGTCGATGCTGCCAAAAGAAAAACGATGACAGACGCCCAAAGGAAGGGGTGTCCCATCTCGATAGCGATCGCCGCGGCAGCCGTCGGCGTTTCCGGCGAATCCTGCTCATCGGTGTCGCCATAGATTGCCGAGAGCGCTTCGAACGACCCGGCGCCGGATCCACTCCATTTCGTGTCGGACAGCATTCGCTCGATCGAGGAAAGTCGGCCTTGCGTCGACAACGCAAGGGTCGGATCCACGTTCCTTGCCGGCACTGTTGCAAAGAAGCCAACCACGACGACCGCCGCGAGCGCGCCAATCCCGATCTGTCCCCACAGGCCAAGCCGCCAGCGGCGAATGGCCCACGCACTGATGAGAACCCCGGTGCCGAACAGGGCGGCAAAAAGCAAAACCGCGTCCCCGCTGATCAGGATCGCGGACAGACAGATAACGAGCCCCACTACGGACGCCGAAGCGGCGACCTTCGCGGTCACCACGTGAATTTCGTCGTCGCGCCGTTGGCGTGTCAAGTTGCTCGTAGGCTCGAATCAAAGTCGCACAGGACAGGACGAATCCGATGATGGCGATGTCGGTCGCGCCCGCACGCTCGAATCCGGGCAAATGCAGATAACCCAGATCGAATCCGATCAGCCCTGCCGCGATCAGTGTAGCGACCGCCGTCAGCAGGGATAAAATGCTTTCGGCGCGCGGCTTGTTGAGTGTGACGGCGGCGGCGACGAAAGCTGCGGCCAAACAGGCGCAATAGCGGGCGAGAGCGAGCAGCGTCGCGCCGATGTCCAGGCTTACGGTACCCGCCAACGGCCTGTCCAACGCCGCGGATGCGCTCACCCAGATCGGGTTGGCCAGCGAGCGGGCCGGCATCGGCAGAACCTGCAACAGCATCCACACGCCGGGAATAAACAGAGCAACGACGGCGGTCGGCCTCAGTAGCCGGGAAAGGCGGGTGAGGTCATCGCCCTGCAGCGTAAGCGCCATCGTCACGGTCGCGGTCCCGACAATGGCCAAAGCCAGTCCGAGGGCGAGGGTGCCGCCGGCCATCATCAGCGTGGGCAACAGGGCGAGTAGCAAGCTCAACAGGAGGAACGTTGCGATCATCAGGCGCCATGATCGGTTGTCGCGGCCGGGCAACGCCGCGCCGCGCCGGTAACTGCTTCGAATTGAATCGCGGCCATGACAGGCCCGTTGCAGGTGCGGCGTGAGGCGTTGATGAACCTGATCAAGCGAACAGCCTCGAGAGCAGATTTGAAAATCGGGAGCCGCTTCAGGCGGCCTGTGCATGTCTATTTAATCATTTATATCTAAGGGGCGTGCAAGATGTAATTTATTGGCTTGCGGCCGATGCTATTCGGTTCAACGGCTCAGGCCTCGGTTGGGCATTTGCATAGGCCGCCGCAACGGGAGCCGGTCTTGATGTCCCGCGCGTGGCGCGTATTCATCGCCGCTGCGGGTGCCGCCAAAGCGCAGCGGCAAACAGTACATCGCCTCCGGCGGCTGCCGGACGAGGGCAGCAGCCTATTGCGTGGGCGCGGCGGTAATCGGGGTCGGCGTCGTGATGATCGTCGATGACGACGTGCCGCTGATCGCCGCCTTCAGTGCGTAGCCGTTGGTTGCGTAAATGATCGGGTCGTTCGCGGTGGCCATGATGGTCCGCACGAAGCTCAGGAACTTCGTGGTCTCAACCGCGGCGGCGTTCGACGTGTAAATAACGTCCTTGTTCCGCATCTCGAACGATTGCGCCATGAAGTACCCGGACGGGTCGCGGAAATTGACGAGATAAATGATAGGAATGATGGGCCCTTCGAACCGCGAACAGTCGACGCCGAGCTGTTGGGCGACCTCGCGGGTTTCGCCGCGATAGAGGTAAACCGAGGCGGGATCCGCCCGGTCGTCGTTGAGGCCGCCATGTTTTCCGACGGCTTCCGCCAGAGAAATACGCCACGCGTCGAACTTGTACTGTCCCTGGGTTCCCGCGGCGCCGAACGCCACATAGGTCTGCGGTTGGGCGTAGAGGTAGATGACGTCGTTCGGGAGCGTGTAGATATTGTTGGACGGTTCATAGAGAAGCGCGCCGAACGGGACGCTGCCCCGGTGTCCTGCTCGCTCCAGCGTGACCCACCCGTCGTAGCCCTGCGTCACCGGACCGCCGGCGCGTGCGACCATGTCGAGGATGCGTTCGCCGGAGGGGCTCGCCGGGAAGCGACCCGCGGTGTGAACGTCGCCGAGGACGCTGATGAGCGAGGTGTTTTGAGTAATCAGGGATACGACCACCTGGGGCTCGATCGCGCGACTCTTCAGCGCATCGACGATGGCGTGCTGGATTTCGGCGGGTGTCCGCCCTTTGGCGACGACAGAGCCAGCATAGGGCACCGTAATGTTGCCGTGGTCGTCGACGGCCTGGTTGGGGATAGTGACAAAATTGCCCGGCCGAACGCCGGCCTCAGCGGGAATGAACAGGCCGCCCGCGGCAGCCTCGAAGATCGTCACGCTGACGGTGTCACCGATGCCGAAGCGGAATGCCTTCGGGGGGGTCCTATCGGCGAAAGCCGTTGAAAGTCTTGGGGTATATCGCCCCAGCACACGAACGACCTCGGGGGTCAGCTTGACCAGCGCGTAGGGCAGGCTTTCAGCGCGTCCCGGCTTGCGAGCTGCGGACATCCATGCTCTGCGGACCATCGGCAGGCATGATCGAGCACCCGGCACAAGCAAGTGCCAGGAGTGCGATCGAAATCCTCGCCTTGCTGTGTACTGACCCGAACAGAATTGCCCCCGTCGATCCCCGCAGTTGTAACTATAGGTTGGCATTGTTGGTCGATTCAAACCAGCGAATCGTGCCTTCCATATTAAATAGCAATGCTTACTGTCACCTAAACGCAACACCCGTGCACGGACGCGGTGCTGCCGCCGGCCCGGCCGCCGCGCTGCGATGCATTCAAAATTGAAGGCAGTCGTTCATTCGGCCGTGGTGTGGCCGTAACGAGTGTAATGGTCGTTGTTGTAATAATCGTTACGATAACTGTCGTAACGCTTCATCGCGCTCATGTCGGTCTTGTTGAGCACGGTACCGATCAAGCTCTCGTACACGTTCGGCGCGGTATGGAGCGCATGCTGGACCACGTCGATTTTGGTCCGCCCCCACTCGACGACCAGAATGAAGCAGTCCACCAGTGGCGTCGTGGCGCGGACGTCGACGATAGGGGCAAGCGGGGGCAGATCGACGATGACGTAATCGTAGCTCGCCCGCAACCTGTCGAACAATTTCCGGGTTTGCTCGGCAGACAGGATTTCGCTGGTATGGAAAAGCGGAGCGCGCTTGGCCGCCGGCAGCACGGCCAGATTGGTCTTGGCGTCTCGCCAGATCGTTTCCTCCAGCGACCGGGCGCCGGATAAAACGTCGATAATGCCGGTGGTTGCGTTCGGTGCAAGGTTGGCCGACAGCGACGGGTTCCTGAGATCGCAGTCGACGATGATGACCCGCTTGCCGGCATGCGCAATCAACTGCGCCAGCGAGGCCGCGACGGTGGATTTTCCCTCGTTGGGAAGCGCCG
Organism: uncultured Alphaproteobacteria bacterium; assembly: GCA_963843235.1. Taxonomy (GTDB): domain Bacteria; phylum Pseudomonadota; class Alphaproteobacteria; order Rhizobiales; family Xanthobacteraceae; genus Bradyrhizobium. The sequence goes on along the minus strand of CAWJJV010000026.1, from coordinate 47,210 downwards.
ACGTGATGCCGACGATCTTGTTCGAGGTTTTTGTCGGATTTAGATCGATCGCGAGTTTTATCGCGCGGATCGACTCGGCAAACCGGGACAACGGCATGGAGGTGGCGGCCCAGTACATTCCCGAGTTTCTGGAGAGCGTTCGTTGGCCGAATTCCTTGTCTGCCGGCGCGACGGTGCGCGGCACCAGCTTTTTCTGTTCGGTATTTCTCAGCAAGGGCACCAGCGACAGGCAGGGTAGATGCAATGTGCTTTCGATCTGCGCGGAGGTTCGAAACACGCGATCCATGATGTCCCTGAGAAATCCAAGCGCGGTGCCGAGCCCAATCCCGCCCAGAAGGCCCAGCGCCAATATCAACGCGGACTTCGGCTTGCTCTTGCCTTGCGGAGGCGAGGCGGGCGAGATCACCCGCGCCTCCGATGTCGGAAACGACTCCTGCTGGACCGACCCCATGTACCGCTGCAGGAAGCTCTCGTAGAGGCTGCGGTAGCCCTTGGCGCTGGTTTCCAGTTCGCGCATGGTCAGTTCGGCCGAATTCGTCGAGCGTGACTGCGACACGGCTGACGCCAATTGCTTTTCGATTTCCTGTTGCCGCTGCTTGGCCACCTCGTAGTCGCTTCGGCTGGTTTCGGCGAGCCGGCGCACCTCGTCCAGTATCGATGTCCGGATGCCCACCATCCGGGTACGCAGATTGACGACGGCCAAATGGTCCCTGCCGAGCCGGGTGGACCATTCGGCTTCCCGCCTTGCATATTCGAGATATTGCTGACGAAGGCTGTTGATGATCGGGTTGCTCAAGGCCTCGGAGCCGGATGCGTCAAGGTTGCCGATCGATTCCGGAGTTGCCGCATTCGAGCTAAGGATGGTCTCGAACCGGTTCAGCCGCGTCAACGCGTCCGAGGTCTGGGCGCGAGCCGCGACCAGGCGGCTGTTCAATTCGGTTACCTGCTGCTCGTCCATCATCTTGCCGCCGGCGGCGACGATGTTGTTCTGCGACTTGAACGCGTTGACCGCGCGTTCGGCCGTCAGGGCCTGCTGCCCCAACTCCTTCAGGCGGTCCTGAAGCCAGCCTGTTGCGGTGCGATTGGCGTCGAATTTCGCGTTGAGCTGGTCGGTGACATAGGCATTGGCAACCGCATTCGCGATCTGAGCGGCCCGCTCGGCGCTGCTGGCCATGTAGTCGATCTGGATCACGGTGCTGTAGCCAAGTCGAACGGCCGTCAGACGACTGCCAAAGGCCGCCACGAGCCCGTCCATCAGCTCTTCCTGATTGACAGTGCCATCCCGAAGCGGAAGGCCGAACCACCTTCGGATCGCCTGGAAGGTCGAGTGCAATTTGCTTTCGGGCGCCTTGAAATCCGGATCGTCGGCAAGCTTGAGCTGATTGATGACCGCCGTCGCAATAGCCTTCGACTTCAATATCTGAATTTGGGTTTCGAGTTGCGCGTTGTCGATCGACATGTCAGCGAGCATGGATTGCTGCTGAACGAATTGAGGCTTCGGAATCCCGAACAGGACCTTGACCTGTCCGGTGTAGGTCGGCGGCGTGACCTTCAGGTAGATGACGCTCGCCATCATGGCGAGCACGGCCGTGAAGATGATCACCAAATACTGTCGTCGCAGAAATCCAAGTGCGAAGTCGACGATCTGGCCGAGGCCGCCTTCTTCGGATTGATCACGCGGCAGCACGCCGTCCAGCAACGCGCGCGTTCTGTCATTCTGCAGCATATTGCTCTGAAGCATCGAGAGGGCTCACCTGCATTGCGAAATGTTCGAGCCGCTCCGGTGGCTCATCAATATACGACACGTCCTTATTGCAACGCCGAAAACACGCAGGTTTTGACGTCGGTCGTCGACTTCGAATTATTTGTATTTAATACCATTGCGTCTGATAAAGAAAGTGGTTGCTCAAATTAAATGATAATGGTTTAAATTTAACCTGAATTTGGTAATCGGCTTGACGCGGCAGTATTTTTGGCAAAAGCCACTGATATCAAACAATATTTTCCTTATTGGCGGGTGCGAAACGTTTCGGCGATGAGTTCATTTCGAGCGAATTGAGGGTTATTTATGAATGGATGTTAATTTAATTGGCTTGTTTAAATGAGTATTTCACGAATCGGTGGAGGTTGCCCTGTCATTTATGTTGCGTCAGATCGAGGCTTGACGATGGATTTATGGCCTGAGGTTTCCGACCCGCTTCGCGCCGGCGGCCGGGGTTTGCCGCGGATCGACGGCCCGGCAGCGCGGAAACCACTGGACGTTCGCGGCTTGGCAATTCCCGACGTCAAGCTGATCCGGACGCCGCGATTTAGCGATGCGCGCGGGTATTTTTGCGAAACATTTCAACGTGCGGACTTCGCCGCACAGGGGCTCGCGTGCGATTTCATCCAGGATAATCAGTCGAGTTCCGATCGGATCGGGAACCGTGCGCGGCCTACATTTTCAACGGCCGCCTTTCGCGCAGGCCAAGCTGATCCGCGTGCTGCGCGGGCGCATTCTCGACGTCGCCGTCGATCTTCGCCGCTCGTCGCCGAGCTTCGGGCGGCACATCGCCGTCGAGCTGAGCGGTGAAGGCAACGAGCAACTGCTGGTTCCAGCCGGCTTCGCGCACGGGTTTTGCACGCTCGAGCCCGATACGGTGGTTTTTTACAAGGTCGACCAGGTCTATTCGGCCGCGCACGACGGCGGGATCAACTGGGCCGACCCCGAATTGGGAATCCAATGGCCGGTTGCGTCGGCCGCGGCGACTTTGTCCGACAAGGATCGCGAGCTGCCGATGCTCGCCGATCTCTCCTCCATTTTCGAATAGCCACGGAGAATTAGCCGATGCGTGTGCTGGTAACGGGCGGGGCGGGCTTCATCGGTTCGGCGGTCTGCCGTCGCCTCGTCCTCGAACATGGGATGGCCGTCGTCAACATCGACAAGCTCACCTACGCGGCCAACCTTCGCTCGCTGGATGCGCTGGCCGCGGAGCCGGCTTATGCGTTCGAGCAGGTGGACATCTGCGACCGGGCCGATGTGGACGGTGTTTTCGCGAAATATCAGCCGGATGCGATGATCCATCTCGCCGCGGAAAGCCACGTCGATCGTTCGATCACCGGGCCGTCGGCCTTCATCAATACCAACGTCGTCGGGACATACAATTTGCTCGAGGCGGCGCGGAATTATTACGACCGGCTGACGCCCGAACGGCGCGACCGGTTTCGCTTCGTCCACGTTTCGACCGATGAGGTCTATGGCTCGCTTGGCGCGACCGGGTTGTTTTGCGAAGAGACGTCCTATCAGCCGAGCTCGCCCTATTCGGCCAGCAAGGCGGCTTCCGATCATCTCGCGCTTGCCTGGTTCAAGACCTACGGGCTGCCGGTCATCGTCTCGAATTGTTCGAACAATTACGGCCCGTACCAATTTCCGGAAAAACTCATTCCGTTGATGATCCTGAACGCGATCGAGGGCAAGCCGTTGCCGGTCTATGGCAGCGGCTCCAATGTACGTGATTGGCTGTATGTCGACGACCATGCCGAAGGCCTCATCAGCCTGCTGACGCGGGGCCAGCCGGGAGAGAAATACAATTTCGGCGGCAACAGCGAGCGTAGCAACCTCGATGTCGTCGAGCTCATTTGCGACGTCCTTGACCGAGTGGCCCCGGGACCGGCCAAGGCGCGATCGCTCATCAAGTTCGTGAAGGATCGGCCGGGGCACGATCTGCGTTACGCGATCGATGCGTCGAAGGCGCATCGCGAACTCGGCTGGAAGCCCAGCAAGACCTTTGAAGAGGGGATCGCGCATACGGTGCAATGGTATCTCGAAAGCCGGGCCTGGTGGGAAGCGCCGCGCGTCAATGTCTATGGCGGCGCGCGCCTCGGGCTTCCGGAAATGCAGCATTGAGATCCAACATGGCGGCCAAGCCGATCCTTGTTGCGGGTAAAAGCGGCCAACTGGCGCAGTGTCTTCGTGACGCGGCGGCCTTGCGCGACATGCCGATGGTTGCGGTCGGCCGCCCCGAATTGGATATTGAGAGCGGCGAGGGGATCGATCGCACGATAGCCGAGGTCGAGCCGTCGGCGATCGTCAATGCGGCGGCCTATACCGCGGTTGATCCGGCCGAAGCGGAACCGGGACGGGCGTTTCTTGTCAATTGCGGTGGCGCGGCGCTGCTTGCCGACGCGGCGGCGCGGCACGGCATCCCGTTCATCCAGATCTCGACCGACTACGTTTTCGACGGCCGCAAGCGGCTGCTGTATCGCGAAGACGACGTTCCGGCGCCGCTGAATGTTTACGGCTCTTCGAAGCTTGCGGGCGAGGCGACGGCGCTCAAGGCCTGTCCGTGGACCGCGGTGATACGCACCTCCTGGGTCTACAGCCCCTATGGCCAAAATTTCGTCCGCACCATGCTGCGGCTGTCCGAAACGCAACCGGTTGTAAGGGTTGTGGACGACCAGCGCGGAACGCCGACGTCGGCGGCAGATCTGGCCGACGCGATCCTGGTGATCGCCGAGCGGCTTCGGTCGGCCAACGGCCGCGACGATGCCGGGATTTACCATGTCGCAGGTGAAGGTGAAACAAGCTGGTACGGATTTGCCGCGGCCATCTTCGCGAGCCTTGTCGCGCCGCGGGCGGCAGGTGCCGAAACTGCAGGCCATCACCACCGCAGAGTACCCGACCCCGGCGCACCGCCCCCGTAATTCTTGCCTGGATTCATCCAAAGCGGAGCGCATCTTTGGCGTTCGGCTCCCGCCCTGGCGATCTTCGCTTGAGGCGTGCCTCGACCAGTTGGAAACGCCGAAGGAATTGCGCGCATGCTGAAAGGGATCGTACTGGCAGGCGGCAGCGGAACGAGGCTTTATCCGATCACCCGCGGCATCAGCAAACAGTTGCTGCCGATCTACGACAAGCCGATGATTTATTACCCGCTGTCGACGTTGATGTTGGCGGGTATCCGCGACATTCTCATCATCACGACGCCGATGGACCGTTGTCAGTTCGAGCGGCTGCTCGGCGACGGCAGCCAATGGGGCATTCGCCTCAGTTACGCGGAGCAGCCCAACCCGGCGGGGCTGGCCCAGGCCTTTATTATCGGCGCCGACTTTATCGGAAACGATCGCGTGGCGATGGTGTTGGGCGACAATATCTTTTTCGGTCACGGCCTGCCTGAACTGCTGGCCAAGGCCGCGATACGCGAGCAGGGAGCGACGGTGTTCGCGTATCATGTTCGCGATCCCGAACGCTACGGCGTCGTCACGTTCGACGCGAACGACCGGGCCGTGCGCATCGAAGAGAAGCCGACGCATCCGAGTTCGAACTGGGCCATCACAGGTCTCTACTTCTTCGACAACGACGTCGTGCGCCATGCCCGCGAGGTCAAGCCGTCGGCGAGGGGAGAGTTGGAGATAACCGATCTGCAGACCTGCTACCTGACCGCCGGCACCTTGCGTGTCGAGCGGATGGGGCGGGGGTTTGCCTGGCTCGATACCGGCACGTTCGAGTCGCTGATCGAGGCTGCCAGTTTCGTCCAGACCCTCGAAAAGAGGCAGGGCATGAAGGTCGCGTGCCTGGAGGAAATCGCCTTCCGGCTCGGCTTCATCGATCGCGACCAGGTGATGGTGCTGGCCAAATCGCTGGAGAAGAGCGGCTACGGCAATTATCTGGCCGACGTGATCCGGTCGGCTTGAGCCCCGGGAAGCCGTCCGGATGGTTTGTTTAACCTCGTTTATTCGGCGGCTTCGCCCGAAAGCGCCGCGCCTTGCGCCGGGAATTCTCGCAGATCGCGGGCGCCCCCATTGAGGGGACGTTATCAACGTCTGATTTTAATATTTACCACATGCATTTAAATTTAAATGCAATTGAATTGACGCAGGAGTTAATAAGGAGTTAAATTAAATAGGCGGTCATATCTTTTTTTGGATGACCTTGTCGGGATTATCAGCGATGTTGAATTTGAATCCGGCCTCCCTGACCTCTGGCGAAAACGGTCGCGCGGCACCCTTCCGGGTTGTAACGATTGCCGACGCCAACTATACCCCGCACGATTTGGCCGTGAAGGTGACCGCGCTGCCGTCGCAGGGCATGGTCCTGAAGGAAGATGGCATCACGCAAGTCGTGCTGGGGCAGCTGGTTACCGACGCCGAGCTTGCGGCGCTGAAGTTCAGGCCTGCCGCCGCCGCAACCGAATCCGCCACCGGATCGACAACTAAGCCGAAACTTGAGATCTGGTTTGTATTGAGCGTGCCGCAGAATGGCGAGCCGCGGCCCATCGACATTCCGGCGCCCGGACACTCCGTTGAACCATATGTGGAGATCACCGAACTGCCCTCGAATGGGACGGTGCGGCTGGCCAATGGGACCACCACGGTCGCCCGCGGACAAACCCTCAGTTTTGCGCAGTTGAACGGGTTGACGTTCACGCCCGCCGCTGATGCCTGTGGAAAGATTTCAATTCTGCAATACCGCACGGGCGGTCCGGCGGAGACCGCCGTCACGGGCGGCGTACTGCTGGTGGTCGGGCCGGATGCCCCGCCAATGGAGATGTCGACGGAGGCGCCTGCCGCCGACAGTAACATCGTTGCGCCGCTCGCGGTCGCGCTGCTGTTGGGCGCGACTCTCTTCCTCATCGAATTCCGCGGCAATAGCGGCGCCGGCCGATCTGAATGGCGCCACACCTCCTGACGCCGCGGCGCAGAACAGCACGCACGCCAGTCTGACGGAGGTTGCCGTCCCGGATCGGGCGTTCGCACCGGCACCGTTTATCTCGACGAAGGTGCAGACATTTAATGTGGATAGTGGGACCACCGCGCAGTCTGGGTGCCAACACTCCCGCGACTGACGATCCGCCGCCTCGTCGCATCGGTTCGAGCACCCCGCCGCTTGCTACCACGCCTTCGTCAACGACGGTGTTGCAGGGCGAAGCGGTCCTGGCCGGTCAAGCCGCGCCCAGCGTCGTCTTGACCTCGTTACCGGCGGCGAAGCCCGATGCGCTGCTGGCAGGCGGCACAGGCTTTTTGTTCGCGGCGACGGCACAGCTGGGCGTAAGCGGCACCTTCGCTGCGCCGCAGGCTCGTTGGCCTGCAGACTGCTCCGGCATCCCGCTGGCACAGCTCCGGGAGCGACGGAACTTCGGTCGTTCACTGGGCAGTCCCGCGATCAATCCCGTGGTCAATCCCACCGAGAGTTTGTTCAGCCCCAATTCGGCGCCGAGCGTCGTGACGGTAAATGATTCCAATGCTGCCGAACTGGGCGTCCGGTTTGTCGCCTCCGCGGCCGGCGTGATCACGGGTCTGCGCTTCTACAAGGGACCGGAAAACACCGGCCCGCATGTCGCCGATCTCTGGAGCTCGAACGGAACCTTGCTCGCTACCGCAACGTTCAGCAACGAGACTGCCAGCGGCTGGCAGCAGGTCAATTTCTCCAGTCCGGTGTCGATTGTTGCCGGAACGACCTACGTCGCGTCTTACCATACCGACGGCTATTACTCGGCCGATGGCGGCTACTTCACAAATCCTGTCGTAAGCGGCAATTTGACCGCCCCCGGCGGCAGCAATGGTGTCTATGCTTACGGGGCCAGCAGCAGCTTCCCAACCAGTACGTACAACTCCACCAATTACTGGGTGGATGTCGTCTATACCAAAGCGATTCAGCCACTGGTTGCGACCAATGATACCGGCTTCGCGGTCAACGAAAACGGCTCGATTACGATTTCCGCCTCGGCATTGCTCGCCAACGATACCGATCCCAACGGTTTGTCGCTGTCGGTGACGGGGGTCAGCAATCCGACCAATGGCGTGGTCTCCTACAATTCGGCGACCCAATCCGTCACGTTCACGCCGACGGCGGGGTATGCGGGGCCGGCAACCTTTACTTATTCCATCGGCGACAGTAGCGGCGCCAGCGCCTCGGCGAGCGCATCGCTGAACGTCATCGATACGGACCCCGTAAGTCTGTTCAGTCCAACCTCGACGCCCGCCATTACCACCGTCAATGATCCCAATTCGGTCGAACTCGGGTTCAAGTTCCAGGCCAACACCAACGGAGAAATCACCGGGCTTCGATTTTACAAGGGACCGGAAAATACGGGGCCGCATGTTGCGGACCTCTGGAGTTCGAACGGCACGTTGCTGGCAACCGCGACCTTTACCAATGAGACGGCGAGCGGCTGGCAGCAGGTGAGTTTCTCCAATCCGGTCGCGATCACCGCAGGCACGACGTACGTCGCGTCCTACCATACCAATGGTGATTATTCGGCGGATCCAAACCTGTTCGCCACGGCGCAAACCAATGGTCCGCTGACCGCGCCGGCGAGTTCAAGCAGCGGTGGCAACGGAGTCTACGCGTACGGCAGCTCCAGCCTTTTCCCGACCAACAGCTTCAATTCAACGGGCTACGGCGTTGACGTGCTCTTTAAAGCGCAGTTGACAGCATAGGAGAGACACGATGCACGCTGAAATGTACACCGATGGAATCGATGAGATCACGGTCGGCGGCGCTATCGTGCGCGTCGATCTGGTCAGTCTTTCGCCAACCGAACGCGATGCCAACAATGCACCGAAAAAGGTGTTTCGCCAAAGGTTGATCTTTTCGGTCGAGGCATTCGCGAACTCGGTCGAGGTCATGCAAAACGCGCTGCAGGGCCTGGTCGATGCCGGGGTCATCAAGCGCAACCCGCCGAGAGCGCCGTCCGATTCCGCCACGATGAGCTCAATCGGCGAGCGCACCACCACAACCCCGAATACGCCAAGGTCGCCGAATGTCTCAACAAATTTCCGCTGACGTGGAGCGGGACTGCGATACGGCGGCCGCGTCGCGGAGGCGCCGGAGTCCCGTACGGAGTCGCAGACGGCGCTCGAATGTCTGGCCCGGGTCGCGACGCATCATGGCGTTGACCTGCCGGTGGAACGACTGCGGCATGCCTATGCGGTCGATGGCACCCCGATCTCGCAGACATTGCTGCTTCGGATGGCGAAGGAAGCAGGGTTGCGCGCACGGAGCAGCCGGCTCGATTGGGACACCCTGTTCCGGCTGGGCGAGGCCTATCCCGCCATCGTGCGGTTGGCCAACGGCAATTGGATCATCGTCTCGGGCGCCGGCGAGGGGCCCGATGGCGAGCAGATGGTCAGCGTCATCGATCCGTTGGCCGAACGACGGCACGAGCCGCTGGTTGTCGGCAAGGAGCGATTTTGTGCCAACTGGCTTGGCGAAGCCATCCTGATCAAGCGAGATCGGAACTTCTCCGGCTCGCAGCCGGCGTTCGGTTTCCGCTGGTTCATTCCCGAACTGCGGCGCGAGTGGCGGCTGTTCATCGATGTCGCCGTGGCCGCCATTCTGCTCTATGGGCTCGGCCTTGCGCTTCCGATCTTCTTCCAGCTCGTGATCGACAAGGTGCTGGTTCACGAGAGCTTCACCACGCTCTATGTGCTGGCCGCGGGTGCCGCCGCCGCCCTGACATTCGACGCCCTATTCAATTTCCTGCGCCGCTATCTTCTGCTCTACGCCACCAACAAGGTCGATATTCGCGTCGCGACCAAGACGTTCGGCCACCTCCTGGGCCTGCCCATCACCTTCTTCGAGAAGATGTCGGCGGGCATCCTCGTCAAGCACATGCAGCAGGCGGCCCGTATCCGCGAGTTCCTGACCGGCCGTCTGTTTCTGACGATGCTGGATGCGTTGTCGCTTTTCGTCTTTCTTCCCGTGCTCGCGCTCTACAGCGTCAAGCTCACCGGCCTGGTGCTGGCATTTACGGCACTCAGCGGCATCGTGGTGGTCAGTTTGATGGGGCCGTTCCGGCGCCGCCTTTACGAGCTCTACCAGGCCGAAGGCGCGCGCCAGGCGCTGCTGGTCGAAACCGTCCACGGAATGCGGACGGTCAAGTCGCTGGCGATGGAGCCGCTGCAGGGCAGGGTCTGGGATGACCGCTGCGCGCAATCGGTTTCGATGCGCTTCGGCGTCGAAAAGATCTCGGCCGGTGCGCAGTCGGTGACCGGGTTTCTCGAAAAGATGATGACGCTCGGCATCATCGCGCTCGGCGCGCTCGATGTGTTCAACGGCGAGATGACGATCGGTGCGCTGGTCGCCTTCAACATGCTCGCCGGGCGGGTCTCGGGGCCATTGGTGCAGATGGTCACCATGGTTCATGAATACCAGGAAGTCGCGCTGGCCGTGAAAATGCTCGGCGAGGTGATGAATCAGGAGCCGGAACGCAAGGGCAATCGCGACGGATTGCGGCCGGAGTTCACCGGAAAAATCGAATTCGAGAACGTGTCGTTCCGGTACGGCGCGGAAGGCGCGCCGGCCCTCGACGACGTTTCGTTCACGATCGAACCCGGCAAGGTGTTTGGCATCGTCGGCCGGAGCGGATCGGGCAAGACGACCCTGACGCGCCTGATCGCCGGGCTCTATCCGATCCAGCAGGGGTTGCTGCGGATCGACGGCTATGATTCCCGCGAGCTCGATCTGGTCCATCTGCGCAAGAATCTCGGTCTTGTGCTGCAGGATAATTTCCTGTTTCGCGGCACGGTTCGCGAGAACATCGCCTGCGTGAAGCGCGATGCGACCTTCGCCGAGGTGGTGCAGGCGGCGCAGCTCGCCGGCGCCGACGAATTCATCGAGCGGCTGCCGCGCGGCTTCGACACCATGCTCGAGGAAGATGCCTCCAACCTGTCCGGCGGCCAGAAGCAGCGGCTTGCGATTGCCCGGGCGTTGATCGTCAATCCGCGGGTCCTGATCTTCGACGAAGCCACCAGCGCGCTGGACTCCGAAAGCGAGATGATCATTCGCCGCAATCTGCGCCGGCTCGCGGAGGGCCGCACCGTCATCATCGTCTCGCACCGGCTGTCGATGCTGGCGGACGCCAACGCGATCCTGGTGATCGACCGCGGCCGGATCGTCGACGTCGACCGTCACGACAAGCTTCTGTCGAAGTGCACCATCTACCGGCATCTCTGGAACCAGCAGACAAAGCAGATCGCATGACCCCCGCCGACAAGCAACAGGACAACCTGAAAGCTGGGAAGGCGCCGGCGCCGAAAAGCGTCGAACGGCGTCGACGATCGCTGTTCCGGCCGTCCGTGCGGCCGCGACCGGCGCTGGTCGCGCAATTTCAGTCCGACGCGATCGAGGTCGAGGAGCGGACGCCGCCGCGGATCGCGCGCCTGACGCTGTATAGCGTCGTCGGCTTGATCCTGGCCGCGGTGACCTGGGCATCGGTCTCGCATGTCGACATGATCGTGACCGCGCAGGGAAAGCTGATTACGACCCGGCCCAATCTGGTGGTCCAGCCGCTTGAGACCTCGGTCATCAAGGAAATTCATGTCCGGGCCGGCGACGTGGTCAACCGGGGCGACGTGCTGGCGACGCTCGATCCGACCTTCTCGCAGGCGGATCTGGATCAGTTGCGCACCCGCGTCGCGGCGTTGGACGCTTCGATCAACCGTCTCAAGGCCGAATTGGGCGGTTACGACTTTGTCGTGGCCGACCCCGCCAATTCCGATGACGTCCTGCAGGGCAAGATGTTTCTTCAGCGCCGGACGTTCTATGAAACCCAGATGCGCAACTTCGATGCGCAGATCGCCAGTGCGCAGGCCAATCTCAAGACTGGACAGAATGAAGAGGCGGTACTGGTTCAGCGGCTCGAGACCATGACGTCGATCGAGACCATGCGCGGGACGCTGATGGCCAAGGAAGTCGGCTCCAAGCTGAATTTGCTGCTGTCGCGCGACGCGCGCCTCGAGGTCGAAAGCAACCTGTCGCGCGTGCGCGGAAATCTGGTCGACTACGAGCATAAGGTGGAGAAAGCCCGCGCCGATCAGCAGGTGTTCGCCGAAGATTTCCGCAAGACCGCGTACCAGGACCTGGTCGAGACGCTGGCGAAGCGCAACAGCGCAGCGGAGGATCTCAAGAAGGTCGAACTTCGCCGGCAACTGATCGTGCTGAAGGCGCCGGCGGACGCCATCGTGCTTGAGGTCGCCAGCCGCACGGTCGGTTCGGTGGTTCGCGAGGCCGAGACGCTGTTCGTCCTGGTTCCCCGCGATGTGCCGCTGCAGGCCGAGGTCAATGTGGAGGGCAAGGACATCGGCCAGCTCGCGGTTGGTCAGCCGGTGCGGATCAAATTCGAGGCGTTCCCGTTCCAGAAATACGGCACCGGGACCGGGACGGTCCGCGTGGTCAGCCAGGATACGTTCACGCCGGATCCGAAGTCGGAAGGCGCGCATCGAATGCCGGCGCCCTATTACCGCGTGCTGGTCGACATCACCGATACCAAGCTGCGTCTTCAGCCTGAGCGCATTCAGATGATTCCGGGAATGGCCGTGACGGCGGAAATGAAAGTCGGCCGTCGCAGCGTGATCTCCTACTTCCTTTATCCGCTGATCCGCGGGCTGGATGAAAGCATACGCGAATACTGACCACTCGTTATCTTCAACAGGCAATTTTCAACAGGTGGCGGTATTGTTATGAACATCAATCCCGATATCAGCGGTTTGGGTGTTTCGCTGCGACCGGGATCAGACCGGTTGTTGTCGAAGAATTCGCCGCTGGTGAACTACGCGCTGGGCGGCCTGCGGCGATGCTGGATGCCGGAGCATGGTCGCTGGTCGCACATCTATCATCTGGATGGCCGCGACCTGCCGAATGAATCATTGCCGCCGAGCGATGTGTTCTACACGCTCAATGTGCTGCTCGGAATGTCCCGGCTGAATGAAATTCCGGATAGCATCAATGTGTCGGAAATCTTCCGGCGCAACGTTCGTCGAGCTGACGCGAATGCCGGTTGCAAAATATGCGTTCGGCATGGCGCTATGGGCGGCCGCGGAACTCGACCTGGACGTCCCCGAGGACGTCGTGCGCGACCTGAACGGCGTGCTGGCAGAGAAGAACTGGAAGGATTTTCGTGCGCAGGATCTCGGGATGCTGCTGACGGGAGTTGTCGCGCAGGCGAGGGCGGGCCGAAAGCAATGGGCTCACCTTGCCGATCCGCTTGTTTTCCTTTCTCCGCGAACGCTACCACAGCGAGTCCGGGCTGTTCTTCGACGCCGCGTCGGGCTTTCGCCGGCGGTTTGCTTCGTTCGCGACCCAGACCTACCTGACGATCGCCTGCTATCACTACGGCGAATTCGCAGGCAACTCCGCGGCCATCGCCATGGCGAACGCATGCGCCCGGAAACTGATCGCCTTGCAAGGTCCCCACGGCGAGTGGCCGTGGTTCTTCGATGCGCAACAGGGTCGGATTCTCGATTTCTACGAGGTCTATTCGGTCCACCAATACGGCATGGCGCCGGCGTGGCTGGAATGCGCCGAGCGCCACGATGTCCGGGAAGCGCGCGCGGCGCTGATCAAGGGCTTCAACTGGATGTTCGGCGAGAACCAGCTCGGCAAGTCGATGCTGATACCCGAGCTGCAGCTGAGCATTCGCTCCCAGGTCAGAAAGGGCGAGTTGAGACACCAAGGGCAAGCGCGTGCTGCGCGCCGTTCGTAATGCAACTCTGCGGCGTTCGTCGAACCTGATCGAGCCGGCCAAGGTCGGCCTTCGTCTGGAGTGCCGGAGCTACGAGCTCGGATGGATTCTGTGGTCGTTCGGTAAGCGCACCGACCTCAGCCAACTGGCCCATCACGAGGCCTTCTATCGCGCGCTCAAATAGATATCCGCGTGGGCGTCGCCCGGCGTCGGCGACGTTCTAGACGCCGGTGTCACGATTCCAGACGATCGATTTGCCCGAGTGCAGCAAGCCCAGCATTTTGAAGGCCCGATGCGCGCGGATCTGGCAAAGCACCGCGATCGCCTTGAGACGGGCGGACACGCCCTCGATCCGATCGCTGTTGAAGACCGTTGCGGTATCGATGACCGGCGAGCCCAGAACCAGCAATGCGCGCGCGATCCACCGGAATCGCCAGGCGGGCTTGTCCTGGGCCATGTTGAGGTAATGCTGTATCTGCCGATCCCATTTCGCATAGAGCTCATCGAGCGAGCGGCGAGCGGGATGAAACACGATCATGTCGGGCACGTAGCGAAACCGGAATCCGGCGGAACAGGCACGTTGCCCCCATTCCATGTCCTCGGCGACGTCAATTCCGGCGAATGGGCCGATGGTCTCGAAATCCGCGCGAAACATCGCCAGGTTTCCGGTGCCGGAAAAGCCGTGCTGCTCGATGTATAATTTGAAGCGGTAGGCGAAAACGCTTTCGTAGGCCTCGATCGCGGTCAAGTCCTGGTCCTTGTTGCGCCAGATTCGGACGTCGCCGCCGAGGATCGTTCGCGGCGGTGACGAATGCAGCGTCCGCAGGGCGGTGCTGAGCCAATCCGGATGCGCCCGGCAGTCGGCATCGATAAACGCGAAAATATCTCCGTTTGCCGATTCCGCGCCGGTGTTGCGGGCGGGGCCGGGGCCGGGTCTCGGTTCATGCAGCAGGCGCACGCCGGCGTGGCGGGCGACGACCTCCTCGGGAGGCGTCGCGGAGCCGTTGTCGACGACGATGATCTCAAACAGCGGCCGGTCGAGGCGTCTGGGCGTCGAGGCTGCGAAGGCAGGCTTCCAGGCCGTCGGGCTGATTGAGGTGCGGAATAATAACGGAGATCATGGCGCCATTTAATTGGGTTGGAGTCATATTATATGCCGGCGGCGGCTTTTATCTGTCCAAAACTGTATCGGATGCGCAGTTGCTGCTGTGGTTAAAGCCTTTGGTTGCATTAACTTCAAGTAAATTAATGCTTTAGGCGCCTGCGGCAATCTGTCTGCGCTTTTATTTGATCGCGTTTCCAAATTAACAAAACGCATCTTGTTATTAAATAATATATCGCATAATATAATATTGAATTTAAATGCGAGCAAGCGGAATGGGTGGTTGAGCCGCCCGCACGCGCCCGGTCGCAACATTTAATTTATCCGTTTTTCGGGAGTGCGCATGCGCAAGAACTTTCTGGGTTGCCCGATCGATATCCTGACGATGACCGAAACCGTCGATTTGGCGCGGGACGCCATGCGCAGCCGCCAGCGGCTGCAGCACGTGGCGCTCAATGTTGCGAAATTCGTCAATATGCGCCGCGATCCCGTGCTCGCGGCCGATGTGGCCAATAGCGACATCGTCAGCATCGACGGCATGGGAATCGTCTGGGGCGCGCGGGCGGTCGGTCTTCCCGCCAAGGTCCGGGTGACCGGCGTCGATCTGCTCAACGAGTTGCTCGCGGTTTGCGCCGACGAGGGCTTCAAGCCGTATTTTCTGGGCGCGACCCCGGAGGTCGCGGCGCGGGCGGTCCAGCAGGTGCGCGAAACCCATCCGTCAATTCAGTTCGCCGGCGTCCGGGACGGCTATTTCTCCGCGGACCAGGAGCGACGGGTTGTCGACGGTATCCGAAACAGCGGGGCGGATTGCCTGTTCATCGGCATGCCGACGCCGCGCAAGGAACGATTCCTCGCGACCTACCGCGACGAACTCAACGTTCCCTTCATCATGGGCGTTGGGGGAGCGCTCGACGTTCTCGCCGGTCACGTTCAGCGTGCGCCCGCCCAGATGCAGCAACTCGGACTTGAGTGGCTTTACCGCGTCTACCAGGAGCCGGGGCGGATGTGGTGGCGCTACGCCAAGACCAACACGCTGTTTGCCGGAATTCTGGCGCAGGCGCTGGTTCAGCAAAGCCTTCAGACCGCCCCCAGGGCAGGCGGCATGGCGCCCCCCAATTCCAGCCGTGGCGGGGGCTAGCGCGTGCAAAAGCATTTTCTGATTCTGTTGGGAACGCGTCCGGAAGCGATCAAGCTTTTCCCTCTCATCAACCGGCTCAAGGCCGAGAAGAATTCAACCGTCACGGTCTGCGCGACGGCGCAGCATCGCCAACTGCTCGATCAGGTGCTCAAGCTCGCGAACATCGTTCCCGACTTCGATCTCAACATCATGACCGCCAATCAGACGCTCGATCATCTGAGCGCGCGGCTGCTCGGCGAGATCAGCGACGTGCTGGATCGTGTCAAGCCGACCCGGGTCGTCGTTCAGGGCGATACCGCCACGGCGATGACCGGCGCGCTCGCTTCGTACTACCGTCGTATCCCGGTGTCGCATGTCGAGGCCGGGCTGAGGAGCGGCGATATTTACGCGCCCTGGCCGGAAGAGGTGAACCGCAAGATTGTCGGATCGATTGCCGATCAGCACTTTGCGCCGACCGAACGGGCGGCAAGGGCGCTGCGATTGGAGAATGTGCCGGAGGACCGCATCCACGTCACCGGCAACACCGTCATCGACGCGCTGATCGCCGCCAAGGCCATCGTCGACGCGGATCCGCGCCTGGCCTCACGCTGGGACAGCATCAGGCAACATCACGGCAACCGCCGCATCATTCTCGTGACCTGCCATCGTCGCGAGAATTTCGGCGACGGCGTTCTCAACATCGTCGAGGCGTTGCTGGAAATTCTCAACCGGGAGGACGTCGCGATCGTCCTGCCCGTCCATCCGAACCCGAACGTGCACGACGTCTTTGCCGCGCGGCTGGCCAATCATCCCCGCGTGGTCCTGATCGAGCCGCAGGAATATACCGATTTCGTCGGGCTGCTTTCGCTCGCGTATCTGGTGTTGACCGACTCCGGCGGCGTCCAGGAAGAGGCGCCGACCTTCGGCAAGCCGGTGCTGGTGCTGCGCGATACCACGGAGCGCCCGGAGGGCATCGAAGCCGGCACCGCACGCCTGGTCGGCTCCGACCGCGCCAAAATTGTCGAAGAGACGTTCCGTTTGCTCGACGACGACGAGTGTTACTCGACCATGTCACGATCCCACAATCCCTTCGGGGACGGCCGGGCGAGCGAACGAATCGCGAAGGTGCTTCTCAATGCCTGAATTTCAGAAGGTTGCAGTCATCGGACTGGGATACATCGGCTTGCCCACGGCGGCACTGATCGCCAGCCGTGGCATCCAGGTCCTCGGGATCGACAATAAGGAAAGCGTGGTTCGCACCGTCGCGTCCGGCGCCATCCATATCGCCGAACCCGATCTGGATGGTCTCGTGCAGAAGGTCGTCTCCAGCGGGTCGCTGGCGACTTCGACCAAGCCCGAGCCGGCGGATGTGTTCATTATTGCGGTGCCGACGCCGATCGATGAAGCGAACCGGCCGGATCTCGCAAGCGTAAACGCCGCCGTCGAAAGCATTCTGGACGTGCTCGCGCCGGGCAACCTGGTCATTCTGGAATCGACATCGCCGATCGGTACCACCGAGGCCATTGCCAAGCGGATCACGGAAGCCCGCCCCGACCTGCATATCGACACCAACGGCAAGGACGAGGCCTGCATATCCGTCGCCTATTGCCCCGAACGGGTGCTGCCGGGCCGAATCCTGACCGAACTCATCAACAACGACCGCTGCATCGGCGGTATCACGCCCCGGTGCACCCGGCGGGCGCAGCGCTTTTACAAGATGTTCGTTCGTGGCGCCTGCGTGCCCACCACCGCCCGGGCCGCGGAGTTGGTTAAGCTGACGGAAAACGCCTTTCGCGACACCAATATCGCGTTCGCCAATGAGCTTTCGCTGATCTGCGACCGGTTCGACATCAATGTGTGGGAGGTCATCGATCTCGCCAACCGTCATCCGCGGGTGAACGTGCTTCGGCCCGGGCCCGGTGTCGGCGGGCACTGCATCGCGATCGATCCCTGGTTCATCATCAACTCGGCGCCCGACCTCGCGCGCGTCATGCGCACCAGCCGCGAGGTCAATAATTCCAAGACCACGCAGGTCATCGAGCGTGCCCAGGCGCTGATCGACGATCACCCTTATGCCAACGTCGCCTGCTGCGGGCTGACCTTCAAGGCGAACATCGACGATCTCCGGGAAAGCCCGGCGATGGATATCGCGCTGCATCTCGCGGCCAAATACGGCTCGCGCATCAAGATCGTGGAGCCGAACCTCCGCAAGCTTCCCGTCGAGTTTGAAAGATTTGGCGCGGAGTTCCTCGACATCGATGAAGCGCTGCGGAGCTGCGAGATCGCCGTTCTGCTGGTCGACCACGATGAATTCAAGATGGTGTCATTGGCAGAGCGCAGGCACCTCGACGTGATCGACACGCGCGGCATCTGGCAGGACATGCCGGCGCGAACGTGACGAAAGAGAGAGCCTTGCCCAGGGGCCGGACGACAATGATTGGGAATTGACCAGCGCGATGCAGACCTAACGCCGCCCGAACGGGCCATTTTTGATAGATATTTTGAACGGGTGTCGAATGCCGAATAGCTTCGTAGGAATTGGTGTGGTCGGATACGGCTACTGGGGTCCGAACCTCGTTCGCAACTTTGCGAACAGCGAGTGTTCGCGCGTCATCACCGTCAGCGATCTGGACCCGGCGAAGCTCGCCGTCAGCAGACGCCTCCACCCGGAGATCGGAACGACGTCCGATTTTCGTGATCTTCTTCAGGATCCCAGGGTTGACGCGGTGGCGATCGCGACGCCGGTACACACCCATTACGAACTGGCGCTTGCGGCGCTGCGGGCCGGCAAACACGTCTTCGTCGAAAAGCCGTTGGCTCCGACCGCCGATCAGGTGCGCCGTCTCATCGAAGAGGCCGACAGGCGAAATCTGTTGCTGATGGTCGACCACACCTTCCTGTACACGCCGGCGGTCCAGAAAATACGCGAACTGGTGACACGAGGGGACGCTCGGCGAGATCTATTATTACGACAGCATCCGCTCGAGCCTCGGGCTGTTCCAGAGCGACGTCAACGTGATCTGGGATCTCGCGGTTCACGACATGTCGATCATCCAGCATATCCTGAACGAGAAGCCGGTTGCGGTCTCGGCGACAGGATCGTGCCATGTCGCCGGCGCGCCGGAGAATATGGCCCACATCACGCTGTTCTTTCAAAGCAGCTGCGTGGCCCATGTCAGCGTCAATTGGCTGTCACCGATCAAGGTACGGCAGACGTTTATCGGCGGCAGCCGGAAGATGATTGTGTATGACGATGTCGAGCCGACCGAGAAGATCAAGATTTATGACAAGGGGATCACGTTGAACGGTTCCCCGGAGAAGGCGCATCAGCTCAGGATCGGGTATCGTGCCGGAGATATGTGGGCGCCCCATCTGGCAGCGAAGGAGGCCTTGCAAACCGAGGTGCGAGCATTTTGTCGATTGCCTGCGTACTGGCCAGACGCCCATTTCCAGCGCGGAGTCCGGCTTGCAGGTGGTCGAGATCCTCGAGGCGGCTTCGCGGTCCATCAAGGAACAGGGCAGGCCGGTCCGGTTGGGGCAAGTTCATAAGATACCGGAGCGGGCGTGATACGTGCGGAGATCGGCGCCCATCGTACGCGACGGAAGTTCTGACGTGTGTCGACCCTATGAGTTTTCGGCAACGCCCGTGACACGCGGTGCATCCGCTCTCCGGTCGCCGGCTCGCCATTTGTTGGTAGCAGACTGACATGACCGCTATTCACCGCTCCATATTCTTCTCGGCGGTCGAGCGCTATGGAAGCCTGCTGCTTTTCCTTGTTTCGACTGCCGTGATGTCGCGACTGCTGACGCCGCAGGAATTCGGAATCTACGCCGTCATTAACGCGGTGATCGCCGTCATTTCGGCGTCATTCCAGGAATTCGGCGGCGCCAACTATCTGATTCAGAAGAAGGTGCTCTCGGAGCAAAATATCAGGACGGCATTCACGATTACATTTTGCATTTCGATCGTGATCGGGCTTTCGCTTTTCCTCTGCCGCGATGCGCTGGTGTGGTTTTTCAAGCAAGAGGGCCTGAAGGCCGGTATCGCCGTGTCCATCCTGAATT
This sequence comes from uncultured Alphaproteobacteria bacterium, assembly GCA_963843235.1. Taxonomy (GTDB): domain Bacteria; phylum Pseudomonadota; class Alphaproteobacteria; order Rhizobiales; family Xanthobacteraceae; genus Bradyrhizobium. Next base: position 27,487 of record CAWJJV010000026.1, on the reverse strand, counting down.
TTGCGCTGTCGCCGTTTTCGGTGGTGATCTCGGCGCTATTGCGTCGCGACATGGAATTCGGCAGGCTTGCGGTTTGCAATCTCGCGGCGAATGTGGTTTCGATCGGGGTCTCGATCGCGCTGGCTTTGCTGCACTACAGCTACATGGCGCCGATCTGGGGAGCGGTCGCCGGCAATATCGTTCTTACGGTCCTGCTGGTCGGGTTTTGCAAGAACAGGCGGATTTTTCGGCCGTCGCTATCGGAATATCCCGACGTGATCAGATTCGGCCTCTACTCGGGCGGCGTCAGCATTATCAATGTGTTCTACAATCTGGCGCCGCAGCTGTTCCTTGCGCGCATCCTGGACTTCGCTGCGGTCGGACTTTACAGCCGCGCCATCGGCATCACGCAGGTGTTCGACAAGCTGGTTGGCCAGGTCTTGAGCCCTGTCATCATGCCGGCGATTTTCGCTCAGACCAAAGCTGGCGGAAATCTGAAGCGCATCTATCTCGATGCGATCGCGCTTCTGACGGCCGTGCATTGGCCGTTCCTGATGTTCGTGGCGATCATGGCGCATCCGATCATCTTGATCTGGCTCGGTCCAACCTGGCTCGAGATCGTCCCCTTGGTGCGCTTGTTGTGCATCGCCTATCTCTCTCTGTTCGTAGCCTGTCTGACCTATCCGGTACTGGTAGCCGTGGGCAGCGTGCGCGACGCGCTGATGTCATCGCTGATTTCGCTTCCGCCATCGCTGCTCGTTATCTTTATTGCCGCGTTTTTCGGTGTGGAGGCCGTCGCGGCATCTGCGATGCTGACACTGCCATTTCAGGCGGCGGTTGCGATCTATTTCGTCAGCCGGCATCTCGATATCGGATGGCTCGACATGTTCCGCGCGACATTCAAAAGCGCGATTGTGACGTCGATCAGTTCGGTTGGCGTGGCGGTTTGTCGCGGTCTTGGTGAGCTACGGCGTGCTGAACCCGATCCTTGGATTGGGTTTGTCATGTGTTTCCGCGGCGATCTGCTGGCTCTTGGGCATGATGGTCACGGAACATCCGCTGCTGCCCCGACTGCAACTGGCGGCCACCGGTCTTTTCGCAATGCCGTTTCTCAAATTCGCCGGCTACGCGAAGCGCAATTAATTCGGATAAGAACGTGCTCCGGGTCGGATGATAGACCTGGGGCAGCCCAAAAGGAGCAGTTTACATGCCCATTGCAAAAGATGTTGAACTCGGTCGCGACGTCCGGATATTCCATCCGGATCTCGTCAATCTCTACGGCTGCTCGGTCGGAGACGAAACCCGGATCGGCACGTTTGTCGAGATTCAGGTCGGCGCGAAGATCGGCGTCGCGCTGCAAGATATCGTCGCACACCTTCATCTGCGAAGGCGTGACGATCGAGGACGAAGTCTTCATCGGACACGGTGTCATGTTCACCAATGACAAGTTTCCGCGGGCGACCACGGAGGATGGCCGGCCGCAAGGGCCGGCCGACTGGAAGGTGGAGACCACGCGGGTCGGCCGTCGAGCGTCGATCGGGTCAAACGCCACCATCCTGTGCGGAATCACCATCGGCGAGGGGGCAACGATCGGGGCTGGTTCGGTCGTCACGCGGGACGTTCCCGCGCGGGCGGTCGTGGCCGGCGTTCCGGCCCGTGCGATCGGCTCCCGGGCGGTCACGGCGGCATTCGAAACCCTGAAGGCCGGGAAATAGGGAGCCCGGAGGGCTCACGATTAACCGAGCCCGCAGTAATCTGAAGTCAGGGATATAATTCGATTTATTTTATTTGTTTATCTCTGATTTTTGATTTAATTTGATCGTGGATTTAAATAAATTAACCGCTCGCGATCCTGCGAGGCAATTTACGGGGTTGGTCTTTTGATACCTTTTCTGGATTTGAAGGCTCAGTACCAGCAAATGAAGCCGGAGATCGATGCCGCGGTCATGCGCGTCATCGATAGCGCGCAATTCGTGCTGGGGCCGGAAGTGGCCGCATTCGAGGAGCGCTTTGCCGCCTATTGCGACGTGAAGCATTGCCTCGCGGTCAATAGCGGGACCTCGGCGCTGCATCTGGCGCTGCTCGCGGCCGGCATTGGTCCCGGCGACGAGGTGATAACGGTCTCGATGACCTTCGTCGCGACGACCGCCGCGATCCTCTACAGCGGCGCGAAGCCGGTCTTTGTCGACGTCGATCCCGTCACCTGGACGATGGATCCAGCGCTGATCGAGGCGGCGATCACGCCGCGAACCAAGGCGATCCTGCCGGTCCATCTGCACGGCCTGATGGCCGACATGGATCCGATCATGGAGATCGCCCGCCGCCACGACCTCGTCGTGATCGAGGACGCGGCGCAGGCGCACGGCGCCGAATACAAGGGCCGCCGCGCCGGATCGATCGGCGATCTCGGCTGCTTCAGCTTCTATCCCGGCAAGAATCTCGGCGCCTATGGCGAAGGTGGGGCGGTCGTCACGCAATAACCCCGACTTCGCCAAGCGCATCTCGCTGCTGCGCGACTGGGGGCAGGAGTCCAAATACAATCACGTCGTCGCCGGCTACAATTATCGCATGGATGGAATTCAGGGCGCCGTGCTGAACGTGAAGATGAATTACATCGAGGCGTGGACCGAGGCGCGCAGGTCGGTGGCCGCGCAGTATGATCGCTTGCTGGAGAAGCATCGATGCGAGCGGCCAGTGCCGCCAGCGCACAGCCGGCACGTCTATCACGTCTATGCCGTCAGGCTTGCGCAGCGCGACGATGCGCAGAAGGCCCTGCAGGCAGCCGGCATCGGCACCGGCATTCACTATCCCGTGCCGGTTCATCTTCAAAAGGCCTATGCGAATCTCGGATATGGCGCGGGAGATTTCCCCGTCACCGAGCTGCTGGCCAATCAATTCCTTTCGCTTCCGATCTATGCCGAACTTGCGCCCGGAGCAGGTGTCCGAAGTGGTCACCGAGCTGGAAAAGGTCTTTGCTCGCGGAAGCCGCGTAGCGCGAGAGCGGAGTTTTGCTTCAACGCGTATTGCCGATCAAACAGGCGAATAGGAGAGCATCTTGGCTGATTTAAAAGGGAAACGCATTCTGGTGACCGGCGGGGCCGGATTTATCGGCTCGCACATCGTCGATCTGCTGTGCGACGAGGGCTGCGTCGAAATCGTTGCTCTCGACAACATGGTCCGCGGCCGGCCGGAAAATCTCAAGCATGCGATCGACGCGTGGCCCGGTCCGGCTGGTGCACGGCGATATCCGCGACGGCAAGCTGATGGCGTCGCTGGTGAAGGCGGCCGACATCGTCTTTCACCAGGCCGCGCTTGCGCATCACCCATTGTGCGGCCGAGCCGCGCCTGGCGATGGAAGTCATGGTGCAGGCGACGTTCGATCTGCTCGAACTTTGCGTCCAGCACAATGTCGAGAAGGTCATCGCGGCGTCGTCGGCATCGGTCTACGGCATGGCCGAGGAGTTTCCGACGACCGAGCGGCAGAATCCCTACGACAACCGGACCCTCTATGGTGCCGCAAAGGCGTTCAACGAAGGGCTGCTTCGCACCTTCAACGACATGTACGGGCTCGACTACGTCGCCTTCCGATATTTCAACGTCTACGGCGACCGCATGGATATCCATGGCCGCTACACCGAGGTGCTGATCCGCTGGATGGAGCGGCTGGATGCGGGGCTGCCGCCGATCATCTTCGGCGACGGCCAGCAGACCATGGATTTCGTCCACGTTCGGGATGTCGCCCGCGCCAATATCCTCGGAGCCCGGGCGAAGGTCAGCGATGAGGTATTCAACGTGGCGAGCGGCACGGAAACCAGCCTCGCCCAGCTTGCGCAGGCGCTTGCTTCGGTGATGGGCCAAGGACATCTGACGCCGGAGTTCGCGCCGGAGCGTTCCGTCAATCCGGTGCCGCGCCGGCTGGCGTCGACGGCGAAGGCTGAACGACTGCTCGGCTTCCGCGCCGACCGTTTCGCTCGAACAGGGATTGCGCGATCTCGTGGAATGGTGGCGGAGCCGAACGCCGATGCGTCTGCGGCGGCTCGGCCGAACAAGAGGCGGTGGCTTCGTGATCCCGATTGCAATGCCGCTTCTCGATGAGGACGAGGCCGATGCGGCCCGCGAGGCGGTGCTGTCCGGCTGGGTCTCGCAAGGGCCGCAGGTCGCTGCCTTCGAGCGGGAATTTGCGGCGTTGGTCGATGCGCCCTATGCCTGTGCGGTGTCCAACTGCACGACCGCGCTGCATCTGGCCTTGACGGCGATCGACATCGGTCCCGGCGATGAGGTGATCACCGCCAGCCATTCGTTCATCGCGACGGCGAACTGCATCAGATATTGTGGCGCGACGCCGGTTTTCGTCGATATCGATCCGGAAACCTACAATATCGATCCGGCTCGGGTGGCCGAAGCCATTACGCCGCGCACGCGCGCCATTCTCGCCGTTCACCAGATGGGAATGCCGTGCGACCTGAGCTGCGCTGGTTGCCCTGGCGAAGCGCCACGACCTCATTCTGATCGAAGACGCCGCCTGCGCCGCCGGCAGCCAGATCCGCATCGACGAGCAATGGGATCGGATCGGCAAGCCCCACGGCGACATCGCCTGCTTCTCATTCCATCCCCGCAAGGTGATCACGACCGGCGAGGGCGGCATGCTGACGACATCCGATCGCGGCATTCGATCGCAAAGTTCAGGCTGTTGCGCCAGCACGGCATGAGCGTGCCGGACACCGTTCGGCACGGCTCCGCGCAGGTGATCTTCGAGGATTATCTTGTTGTCGGCTTCAACTACCGGATGACCGACATGCAGGCCGCTGTCGGGCGCAAGCAGCTCACGAAGCTGCCCGATATTGTCGCGCGCCGTCGCGCGATAGCGTCGCGTTATGCCGAGCTGCTCGGCAATATCGAGGGGCTTCGGTTGCCGTTCGAGCCGGACTGGGCGCGCTCCAACTGGCAGAGCTATTGCGTGCGTCTGCCGGACAGGGTCGATCAGAGGGCCGTGATGCAGAACCTTCTCGACCAGGGGATCGCGACGCGTCGCGGCATCATGTGCTCGCACCGCGAGACGCCCTATGCGGGCGAGAAGCCGCGTCATGATCTGCGGCAATCCGAACTCGCGCAGGATCACGCGATCCTGCTTCCGATCTACGCGCAGATGACCGAGGAGAACGTGCTCTGCGTTGCTGACGGTCTGCGCGCACTGGTCCAGTAGTGACGTTGCTGAACCAGACAATCGATCGAATATTGGGAGAGTCAGTACGTATTCTACCAAAATAGTCACTGAGATAACCGTTTACCTACCGTGGTGTAATTCGGATGAAATCCATCGCCAGATCCGTTCTTGCAAAGCTGAATTTATTGGAGCCTGCGCAGCGTCTCTCGTGGCATGTACGCAGGCGGTTTGGGCAGGTCGACCGAAGCCTGGCGGGTGCGTACTTAAACGACAAAAACGAACGGAAACGTCTCCATATCGGTTGTGGACTAAACGTCCTGCCAGGCTGGCTTAACTCTGATTACTATCCTCACTCGCCGTCCATCCTGCATATAGATGCCACAAAGCAATTTCCGTTTGGCGACGATATGTTCGACTATATTTTCAGCGAGCACATGATTGAACACGTGCCGCTGGCAGATGGATTTTCGATGCTGCAAGAGTGTCATCGGGTGTTAAGAAAGGGAGGCAGGATCAGGATTTCGACGCCGGATCTCAGGTTCGTTGTGTCCCTTTATACGGACGAACCATCCGAATTACAGAAACAGTACGTCAATTGGTCCACGAAGAAATTTGCCACTTGGGCCCCGCATCCTGACGCAAGATACGTAATCAACAATTTTGTTCGCGATTGGGGACATCAGTTCATTTATGACGAAAAAACCCTTGGCTTTGCGATGCAAAAGGCCGGCTTCGCCGATGTCGTTAGGTGCAAACTTCAGTCTAGCGAATGCGAACATCTGCGCGAATTGGAAAATGAGACGAGAATGCCGGAGGGATTTTTAGCGTTCGAGACGCTCACTCTAGAAGCAACGAAGCTGTGATGACACGGAGACTGCATTCATGACCAAGGTCGATGTCGTTATCCCGTGCTATAATTACGGGCATTTTTTAGAGCCTTGCGTTCAGAGTGTTCTTGACTCAGTCAGTTCGGGATCTGAGGGTTCTTATTATCGACGACGCGTCATCGGATAAATCGCTCGCCGTCGCGAACAAGCTGGCTGAGGCCGACAAGCGGGTTCGCGTCATTTCACATGCGCATAACCGCGGGCATATCGAGACTTACAACGAAGGAATTGCGTCGGCCACGGCTGATTACTTCTTGCTGTTGTCAGCCGATGACTTACTGGTTCCCGGTACATTGGAGCGCGCCACAGGAATTATGGACGCGAATCCCGATGTCGTCCTAACGCATGGAAAGTGCGTGATCTGGCAGGATGATCGTCCATTCCCTCAAATTGAGGACGAGGCGAATGGTAATAGTTGGGCGCGGCACAATTTGATCGATGAGATGTGCCGTAGTGCGGCCAATTTCGTTTCTACGCCAACGGCGGTAGTCCGGACTTGTACGCAGAAGACCATCGGCGGCTATCGGGCGTCGTTGCGGCACAGCGGCGATATGGAGATGTGGCTTCGTTTTGCAGCGAATGGATCGGTCGCCCGCGTCGACGCAATTCAGGCAATCTATCGAAAACATTCTACGGCGATGTCGAACGCTTATTTTGCGGACATGCTGTCCGACTACCGACAGTGTCAGCTGGCGTTCGACACCTTCTTCGATGAATACGACGGTCACCTCAATAGTTCGCGTCGTTTGCGAGGAGTCGCTCGCCGTGCGCTGGCCGGGCGGGTCTTTAAGAGCGGCATTACGTTGGTTCGGCGGGGGCGTTTCAGCGACGGCTCCCGTCTTATCCGAGCGGCAATGGATATGGATCACCGGCTGCGCTACCGTCCCCCACTTTGGCAGTTAGTGAAGGTTCCCGGACCTGCTGGTCGCGAATGGGCAAGGTCTGCTATCGCTGACGCATCAAGAGGTATCCGCGGGCTCTCCAAAACATCCGCACGAAAGATGCCACAGTAGTCGACGTCCACAATCAAAGGACGAGGTTAACCAGGTGCTGCCAGCGTGTATTGCTGCGCAGAAGATTTATTGCTCGCCCAGCGGCGTCCGCTGCCTGCTGACATTGGAAATGTGCGCTGCGTGAGCGTCTGGCAATCGCCGATCGGTGGAACAGATGCGAGCGCCAGTGGAGAGGTGCGTATGGCCAAAGTTGATGTTGTTGTACCCTGTTATAATTATGGTCACTTCCTGACTGCCTGCGTTGAAAGCGTGCTTGCGCAGGAGGACGTCGAGGTCAAGGTTCTTGTGGTGGACGATGGATCGGTCGATCAGAGCGTTGAAATTGCTCGTTCGCTGAGAAAAAGGACTCCAGAGTTCGGCTGATCGCGCTGCCGAAGAATGTCGGAATGATACCAGCCGTCAATAGCGGGATTAGCGAAGTCACCGGTGAGTATTTCGTTAAGTTAGACGCGGATGATTTGCTTCCACCGGGTTCGCTGAAGCGATCAGTTGAGCTACTTGAGCGATATCCGAATGTCGGCTTTGTGTATGGGCGGCCGCGTCATTTCACCGGTAATGAGCCTCCACCGGTACGCCGCGGTCGTCCGCGCTGGGCCGTTTGGCCTGGCGCTGAATGGTTTGCGCTCCGGTGTAGCGTCGGCGTTAATTGCATTAGTCAGCCCGAGGTGGTGATCCGCAGTTCGGCCTTGCGGGAAGTGGGTGGATACAATCCCAAACTACCTCATACGTCTGACGTGGAAATGTGGCTGCGCCTCGCAGCGATATCAGATGTTGGGCGCATCAATGGTGTTGATCAGGGATATTATCGGGTTCATGCGAATAGCATGCAGCGAACCGTCAACGCTGGCGTGATGACGGACCTGGTCGGACGGCGCGACGCGTTTCTCAGCACGTTTGATGCTGCCGGCGATCGCTTGCCCGGCGCTGCGGAACTTGAAGCGACGGTTCGGCGCACGTTGGCCGCTCAAGCTTTGGACGAGGCCTGCCGTATCTACGATCGCGACGTGGTTGATCCTCAGTTGGAAAGCCGGTTAGTCGATTTTGCGACGACGACCTATCCTGCGGCTGCTTCCTTGCGGGAATGGACCGGCTTGCAAAAACGCCGGAAACGGGGCCGCCGAAGTCGGTGGCTGCCAGGTTCATTGGTGGCCGCCGCAACTCGGCGCGGCCGTTGGGAGATCGCACGTCTGCGCTGGCTAAGAACCGGTGTCTGAGCGTCGCGCGTTTGAAGTTACCTCCATTCACGAATGGAGAAGGGGGCCAAATACGTCCAGCAGATCCTGTCGTTCCGTCTCCAGAGGATAACCGTCTGAAACGAAGCTGGCCGCGGCGGCCATGATGGCATTCGTGCATCGCGGGTCATGGTCGATCCGGTGGAGGGTCGCTTCGACCGCGCGTGCAAAGCCGGCGATGTCGCCATCTTCGACGGCGGTCGCGAAAGGCGGATGGAAATATTCGCGGCCTCCAAAGCCGTGATAACCGACCACCAGGCAACCGCAGGCGAGGGCCTCGAGGGGGGGCAGTCCAAACCCCTCCTGCGAGCTGAAGCTAAGGAATAATGTGGCAGTCCGCAGCAGTTCGGCGGTCTCGGCCTCGCTGCGGCCCTCGATGGCAACGATATCCCAACCCTCGAGCGCGCCCCGAAGTCTCAGCAGCGTCAGCACACTCGCCGCGTCGCCGGCCCGCTTTCTCGGCATGTAGGCGATTCGGCGCTGCTTCGGCCCTTGGGGCGGGTAATACAAAACGGGATCGATACCGAGGTGAAGGCGGTGAACAGGTGCCGCGGGGAACATATGTTTGATTATCTCAGCGTTGTCCTGCGATACCACCAGAACCAGCGAAAGGTCGGGATTGTCCGTGTATGGCGTCGCATTGGCCGGGTCATCCATCAGCGACGTCAGCGTGTTATAGGCATTTTGGTTGAAGATGACCTGCCGGATGTTCCTCGGCAGGTCACGGATGTTCCGGCCATAGACTTCCGGCACCACCAGGATATCCCGCGATCCCAAGGTTACTTCAGCCGCATTGACGACGCGGGTGGTGTTTTCAAACCAGCCGCAACGAAATCCGCGCCGGGCATGTAGAATGGCTGCGTTCAGCCCGGCACCGTTCAAGATATCTACACAGTGGTAGAGCTTGCGGATTCCGCCGCTGGGTGGCTCGTGATCCGGGCAGATGAACCATGCGGTCGGTGAATGTGGCGCAGGTTCCCGGCCTACCCTAAGCTTCGGAACTTCGACCGGATGTCGTCTTGACGGAATACCGATCCGTTGCGCGATGCGACGAGCTATTCCCATAAGCAAACGACCAGATTCTGCCAATTGCCGGCTAAAATGTTGTGTCCGTCCATTCGCGGTGCAGCACTTCGGCGGGGGCGCCTGCGCTCCGACGCCATTTGGCACGAAACGGAAATCGGAATGTCACGACAAATCCACCAATCGTCTGAGAAATCGCTGCTTTGGTTAATTTATTTAATTGTTGTTATTATATATTAAATGGATTAGTTTTCCATTGTTTAATTGTGCAATTTGCTCTCCCGGACACTGCACGGCGATGTGGTGGTCAACTGGCAGAAGAGGTGTGCGTGACCTTCCAGGATAGACTGGTTTCGACCTCTTACAGGGGCCCTGGTTTTGATCACATCCGTCTCATCGCGGCAATCATTGTGCTGTTGCACCATTGCCGTGGACTTCAGTATCCGGACATCCGGGACGATCCTCTTCTGCATTACAGCGCGGGCTTCATGGATTTTGGCCGCTTCGCCGTGGTCATCTTCTTTGCCATCAGCGGCTTCCTGGTGACGCCAGGTCTGGTGCGGACCGGGAAGTGCGGTGGATTACGCGGTGCACCGGATGATCAGGATATTCCCGGGTCTGATCGTCAACGTCGTGCTGACGATTCTGGTGCTTGGTCCGATCCTGACCACGTTTTCCCTGGCGTCGTATTTCAGCGATCCGCATACGTATCTTTACGCGAAAAACATATCGACCCTGACGGTCAGGTATTTGCCCGGCGTCGTCGCAGCCGACGGAAATCCGCCGATCATCAACGGCGCGCTTTGGACGCTTCATTTCGAGGTCCTTTGTTACATCGTGTTGGGTTTGTTCGGCGCCTTGGGCCTGTTGAGCCGCCGTACCTTCTTTCTGGCGCTGTGGTGTGTATCCTATGCGGTTTACATCGCGGCCAGCTTAAGCCCAGCGTTTACTGGCGTGGTGTTCGAACGCCTTTTGACGTTCGTGAGCCTGTTTGTTTATTTCGGATCCGGCGTCCTTCTTTACCTGTTTCGGACGCGGATTCCATTCTCTCCTGTCTGGGCAGGCGCCGCATTGGCACTGTTGCTGGTTGCGTTGCCATTGGGCGGGGGCTCTGTCGTGATGCCGATCTGTCTGCCCTATCTCATGATATTTTGCGGACTTTCAGCTTTGCCAGGGAAGATGCCCCTGAAGCATGATCTGTCCTACGGCGTCTATTTGATTCACGCACTGGTGCTGGCGGCGTTCAGTCTGACGTTCCCCAATATGCACATCTGGTGGATCGGCGCTGCGACCATCTTTCTGGTTACGCTGGTCCTGGCCTACGCGTCATGGATCTTTGTCGAGGGTCCCGCGCTGAAGCAGAAAAAGGCGTTGTCGAGTTGGGTTCATCGTCGCATCGAGCAGGTCATCCCGCGGGTCCGGGCGTGTGATCCGCCTCAGGCATCGGCTGCCGAGTAAGCGAGGGGCCCGCAAGGTCGAATTCGAATGAGTGGCTTATTTCAGTCAGGGAGTTGTTGGTGAGGGCCGGTAGTTACGGAATTTCATCGCGGCAATCGGCGCTTCGTCGTAGCGCCGAGACGGCGGGCGCGACCTCGAATTCGCGAACAAACTGGCGCGCCAACACGCTGGTAGCGTGGCTCGTTTTGATCGGGCTTATTCTTCCGGCCAACCGAAGTGCAGATCTTCATCGCCGGAGCCAAATTAACGGTCGGGCGGTTGGGGGTAATGTTACTGTTGCTTCCCGCTATCTTCACGCTGCTTCAGCGGGGCCGTCGGCTTGTGGTGTCTGATTTCTTCGTTTCAGCAACGGCAATCTGGATAGTCGGCGCTGCTCTCTATACCGACGGTACGGAGGCCCTGTCGTCAGCCGGAGCGGAAAGCGTCGAATTGCTCGGTGGTTATCTGGTAGCGCGCGCGTTCTTTTTTGGTCCGGTGGCCCGGGGCAAATTTCTAAGCGTATTGAAAGTCCTTGCGTTCATCGCCATCGTCTTCGCCATGGCAGATAATGCCTCGGGACGTTTGATCGTCCACGACTACTTTCGCGTCACTCCTGAACGTTCGCTGCCGATCGAGGATCAGTACAGGATGGGGCATCGTGCGGGCCACCTCGACCTTCGATCATGCGATATTGTTCGGAACATTTTGTGTAGTGGTCGCAGCTATGATGCTGTTTTCGGAGACCAATGTACTCAAGCGTATCTTGTACGCCGGATTCTGCGTGATCGGCATCATCCTGTCGCTGTCGTCGTCCAGCATGATGGCGTTTGCCATCGTGCTGGGCACGTACATTTACAGCAATATGATGCGGCGGCTTCCTTGGCGATGGTGGGCATGCTGGGCGGTGGTCGCCGTGTTTGCTCTGGTGATCGTGGTGGCCACCAACGACCCGCTGGGCTGGGTGCTTTCGCATCTGACGCTGGACCCTGAATCCGGATATTTTCGGCTGATGGAGTGGAACGCAGCGTTCTACCACATCTCGGTATCTCCCTGGACCGGATATGCGTTCTACGAATTTTGGTTCGGCTGAATTGTATTCTGTCGATTGTGTCTGGCTTGCGCTGGCTTTGCGGTTCGGCCTGCCGGCGATCGTGTTTCTATTCCTGGCAAATGTAACGGCGCTATTGCCGACCGGCCAATCCAGCAATCGGGACGATGATCCTTCCCTGGCGCCGATGAGCACGGCGTTTTCCCTGATCCTGGTGATGTTCATGTTCATCGGGCTTACGGTTCATTACTGGAATTACATGTGGATTTTTTGGGGGGTATGCATCGGCATACGTGCGTCGCTCCGCGAGCAATCGATCGGCGTGGCCGCCGTCGGCCGGCTGCCTATTCCCGACCGCCGAATGAAATGGTGAACGACCGATTGCGCTCGCCGGCGCAAGCATGAATAGCTGGAGGATGTAAATGATTGCGGATAAAATGGATATCGTTGCTAGCGTTCGCGAGGCGGATTCGCCTGATGTTGCATTGCGCGAGGTGCGGGAATTTCTCGCCGACAAGTTTCGCGGCAAGTACGTCCGGATTTACGAGGCAGGCGGCGGTTCGTTGTCGGTGTTGCCGTTATCGGCGATGAACAAGCCCACCATTTCCGTTGTCGATATCGACGAGATCCAGCTTCGTAATAATAGTTACGCGGATAACAAAATTCTTGGCGACATTCAGACCTATGTTTTCCCCCCCGACAGTTTCGATCTCGTGGTCTGCTATAACGTCATTGAGCATTTGCCTGCGGTCGATCAGGCGATCAGCAAGTTTCATCAGGCGCTGGCGCCGGGAGGCCTTGTTTTTATCGGCGCGCCAAATCCCGGATCGTTCTTCGGTCTGGTGACGAAGTATTCGCCGCACTGGTTTCACGTCTGGTTTTACCGCGCCATATTGCGACACAAGAATGCAGGAAAGCCGGGTCAACTACCGTTCCGGACTTTCTATCACCCGATCGTTTCTCCAAAGGCACTGTTGAAATATTGCGAGCAGGTCGGCTTCAAACCGATCTACTTCAATTTGTATATCGGAAGCAATTATACGAGCATGAAGCAGACAAGGCCGGTCATCGGCTCGCTGGTGACGGCGGCGGTGGGCCTGATGAATGCGCTGACGTTTGGCAGGTTCAAGCTTGCGCATGGTGACTACCATGTGGTGCTGCAGAAAGTCGCGCGGACCGCGCCTTAGGATTGCCGTTCCATCCTGACAAGGGATCGGGTCCAATGGACACCGGGCGCGCGCGATCGTCCATTGGCCTGCGGCGGGTGGAACCGATCGCGGGCGTAGTTCCCCTGGGCGCCCGCCATTCCCGAAACACAATTTGGTCGATAGTCGACGAAGTATACGAGGAAATTAGTAACGCCGATCTGTTTCGATGGAATGAAAGATCGGCTGGTGGACAGACAAGAGATGATGACAATTTCACCTCTTAGTGCCGGTGAACCTGCGCCGTGGTTTTCGGCGGCGAGCGGCAGCGATCGCACCGCGGTGATGCTTGATGAACTGGCCGGTCGCCACATCGTGCTGTTTTTCTTTGGCACGGCCGCGCGGCCCGACGTCGCTGAAGCGCTGGCCTCACTTGGCCGGCGCAACGATCTGTTCGACGATCAGCGCGCGCTGTTTGTCGGTGTCAGCAATGACCCTGACGACTTCAACAGTGGGCGCCTGCGCGAGCACCATGCGGCGCAGCGCTTGCTGCTCGACCCCGGCGGCATCGCCACGAGGTTATACGTTTCGGCCGATCCGACTGCGGGGCAGGGTGCTGCGGCGATCGGTCCGGTCGCCTTTATCCTTAGTCCCACGCTGCAGATCATCGAGATCGTACCCTTGACCGAGCCGGCAACATTTGTTGGCCGGATTACATCGCGGCTGAGCGAACTGCTGGTCGATCCGCCCCAGGTCCTGAATGCGCCGGTGCTGGTGGTGCCTCAAATATTCGATCGCGCCTTCTGCGCTCAGTTGATCGAGCTCTACGACACCATGGGTGGGCGTGAAATTGGCTCGATCGAGAGCGGAGGTAAAGTGGTCGAGCAGTTCGATCCCAAATTCAGGAAGCGCCTCGACTGGCATATCTCCGACGAACCGGCACTTCGGCGGGCGCGGGAATTGCTGGAGCGCCGGCTGCTGCCGATGGTCTATCGCGCCTTTCAATTCCGCACGACGCGGATCGAGCGGTATCTCGTGGGCTGTTATGACGCGAAGACCGGGGGATATTTTCGGCCGCACCGCGACAACACGGCGCCCATCGTGGCTCACCGCCGCTTCGCGGTAACGATAAACCTGAATGAGGGTTATGAAGGCGGTTGTCTTGCGTTCCCCGAATTCGGCCACCAGACCTTTCGCACCTCGCCGGGCGATGCGATCGTATTTTCCTGTTCGCTTTTGCACGAGGTGACCGCGGTGACGCGGGATCGGCGGTATGCCTTCCTGTCCTTTTTCTATGACGAGCCGTCGCAACAGATGCGCGATGAGTATCGCAAGCAATGGATCGAGTTCGCAGAAGGCCGCCGGCGTTAGAAGTCCGGGTGCCAGCGTCTAGGCGCGAACCGGACGCGGCTCAAATGATCGTCGGTGAGATACCAGGTAGATGTGCGCGGCTGCGTGGCGATTTCGAAGGGTAAAGTAATCGCTCAGGTAATCGTAGGGGCGATAGTGCCAACTGCCGAGAAGCGCGGTTAACGGCGGCCGGAAATTCAGGCTTCGACAGATAGGGAGCGGCGAGGTCCTTGGCCGCGAACCTGACCGCCGCCAACCCCGGAATACTGGCATAAAGGAAGCGGGCTAACGCCTTTGCGTTCATCGCCCAGCGGCAATAGGTTAATCGACAATAGCGTCTGGCTTAGTCGAATAAAGCGCGCACAACAGGTAATCGATATATTTCGGCATTGTAGATCATAATAATCTAAGCGAATATCGCCGCTAATAAGCCAAGGCTGAAGGTTGGCACGGCCGGCACCGCGAATTCAATATGTTGCGGTCGCTTCCCAACGTGATGCGGGTTGATTGTCGCACGACGCATTTGCGTGCCGAGTGCCTGGAGGCGACGGTGGCGAGTAACGCGAATATCGCGGAAGTGGCAGTTCTGATCGTCGGATTTCATAACGCCGATGATATTGCGCGCTGCATCGCGGCGCTGGCGAACGTTAATGGACCTCCCAATTTTGATGTCTTCATCTGCGAGAATGGAGGCCGAAGCTCTTACGAGGAATTGGTCGGTCACCTGACCGAGGGTTCAGGGGGCTGCAGCCTGCAGGATGCGCCTTCCGGTCATGGTGCGGCAGTGACGGGCCAATTCCTTGCCGTGCGATCTCTGAGTTTTCCATCCAGGCCGTCAAAAGTCCTGGTCGGATGCGCGGCAGATAATCTCGGCTATGCCGGCGGAATCAATGCGTGGCTTCGCGAACTCGTCCTTATGGATGGCTGGAAGGGGGTCTGGATTCTCAATCCGGACACTGAACCGGAGGAGGACGCGCTGACTGCACTGGTCACCCGGGCTGAGCTTGGCGGCAAGGGAATGGTCGGCAGTACCATTCTCGAAGCGGGCAGGGATGACCTCGTCCGGTTTCGGGGCGGGCTGCATTGGCAGCGGTTCGCAGCGAGGGGCATTGCGATCGGGTTGAATGAGCAGATTAATGCCCCGTTCGATCTGTCCGCGGTCGAATCGGCGATGGACAGTCCTTCCGGAGCATCGATGTATGTGACGAGGCCATGCCTCGAGCAGATCGGCCTGATGGATGAGAGCTATTTTCTGTTCTTTGAAGATCTGGATTGGGGTGTGCGGGCGAAGAAGCTCGGGCTGGGGTATGCGAGCAGCTCGATCGTGGCGCATCAGCGCGGCACGACCACCGGGTCGGCAGGCGGCCTGGCGGGGATGTCCAAGCTGGCCGTCTATCTGCAGCACCGTAACGGCATCCATTTTGTCCGCAGGCATTTTCCGTGGTCGCTGCCGGTTCGGATCGCGGTTTCGATTTTGTACGCGTTTCGGTTCCTGCTGAACCGTGCGCCGGGAAACTTCCGGGCGACACTCGAGGGGGTGCTTGCGGGGTTAAGAGGAGAGACGGGCCAGCCGAGCTGGCACCGGAAGTCGCTTTGAAACGCCCCGCGCGGATGTCGTGCCGGCGTCGGCGGGCACCGTTGCTGTGGATCGCGTTTCTCCTGCTGTACGAAGTGGCGGTCATTCCCGTCGTCGCGCGGGATCTCCGCCTCTCCGCCAACCCGGTCGTGGATAACCAGGGTGCGCCCGCGCCGACTGCTTCTTCCGAAAGCGAGAAATGGCCGGACGAGACGAATACGGGCGTTCCGGCCGGCGTGACGCTGACCCCGTCGGGGGACCTCGTAATTACGAAAGCCGGCACGGTCATTTCCGGTGTCGATATCCGGGGCACCGTTAGCATCAACGCCCCGGATGTGACCTTGATAAATTGCAAGGTAACGGCGGCGGCCTGGAATGTGATCAAGATTGCGCCTGAAGTGACGGGCGTGGCTGTGAAATATTGCGAGATCAATGGTGTCGGCAGCGGCAATGACGGGTCTTGCGGAATCAACGGCCAGGGCACGTTCGTCGGCAACAACATCTACAACGTGGAAAACGGCATCAACCTCACGGGAAGTTCGGTCATCCGGGAGAATTACATTCACGGATTGCTCGCGTCCGGGTCACCCCACTATGACGGCATTCAGATCGACGGCAGCGTGTCCGATGTAATCATTAGCCACAACACGATCATCAACCCGCATGGGCAGACGTCCGCGGTGATGATCGATAATTTTTTTGGTCCGATTTCCAATATCCAGGTTGAGAACAATCGGCTCATTGGCGGTGGTTATACCGTCTATTCCGATGGACAATTCAGGGATGCGGCAATTTCCGGTGTTGCCTTCATCAACAACAGGCTTGGCAAGGGCTATTGGGGCTTCCGTTCCTTTGTAAAGAACGCACCGGTTTGGCGCGGCAATGTCAACGATGTTACCGGCAGACCGCTCGGCGGAAACTGAGGATTAAAGCTCTCTTATTCCGCCGATCTCCGATATCGCCGGGTTGAAGCTTCATGCGCGTCGGCCTCGACTCAGTCGGTCCGGGCCGCGTAATTAAATCATAAAATATATCGCGAGGTGTGGGAGGCCGCGCTCGGGCAAAGGCGCCTCTCGGAGGGCTAATGCGCTGCCGGCGCTGCACATATCGACGCGATACGCGCATTTTAATTTTCAGAAATGTCTGATTTCATCGATAAAATAAGAAACATGTCGAAAAGTAAAATTTAAGGCGCGTGTATTACGCTCTCGATAATCGCGGAGGTGAGAGAATTATACAAGCCGCGAAACTAGAGATTTAATTCCTATTTTTCCCGGATTTAGGAAATTCCAGTACCAAAAAAACGACGGGCAAGAAATCTGTGCATGGGCGGAATGAAATTTACCGGGCGTAGCCTGATGATCACGCCCGGTTGATTTGGGCTGGCCGTGATCAAAAAAACCACGAGATATCTGACATTTAACTGATCGTTGGTGCGGAGTTTCTTGTTCCAATTGTTGAATTTGGCCAAGACCGCAAGAAAATGACCTTAGCCAAGCCCCGGTGTCGTCTCAAAAAAGCCCGCCGTGACCGACCATGACCTAACCCACCAGAGGGCAGTCCTGGTGCTGCCGACTTCGTCGCTCGGGGACAATTCAATTTGAGCGCGGGCCGAAGTGCCGGTTTCTGCGAACCAAAAAGGAGTATTACTTTGGCAACAACTAATCCGAACAGTGGATGGCCGGATGCAACCAACACGGGCTTACCTCCAGGCGTGACGCTCACGGCGTCAGGGGACCTCGTGATTACCAAGGCCGGTACCGTAATCTCTGGTCTCGATATCAAGGGGACCGTGACTATCGCTGCTGCGAATGTGACGCTGGAGAACTGCAAGATCGAGTCGGGCGGGTTCTTCCTTGTCAACATTAAGTCGGGCGTGACGGGAGCGGTCGTTCAGAATTGCGAAATCAACGGTCTCGGCACCAGCGGCTCTGATGGGTCGTGCGGAATCAATGGCCAGGGCACGTTTCTCAACAACAACATCTACAACGTGGAAAACGGAATCAACGTAAGCGGCACCCAATCCGGAAGTACGGTCATCCAGGGGAACTACATCCACGGACTGTCTTCGGGCGGATCGCCCCATTATGATGGCATCCAGATCGACGGCGCGCGTTTCCAACATAACCATCTCCCATAATACGGTCATCAATGACTTCGGGCAGACCTCCGCCATCATGATCGACAACGGTTATGGAGCGGTCTCCAATATCAAGGTTGACGACAATCTGCTGGTCGGTGGCGGCTACACCGTTTACGACGATGCTCATTTCAACAGCAGCACCATCAGCGGGGTGTCGTTCACCAACAATCACATGGGGGCGGGCCAATACGGAATCACCGACTTCAACGGCACCAACCCGACTTACACGGGCAACGTCAACGACGGCAAAGCGCTGGCTGCCACGCTCAACACGTCGGCCAATAGCGGCGGCGGCACCACGACGCCGCCTCCGACCCAGCCGACGCCGAATGCACCGGTCATCACCTCGGGCGATCACGTCACCAACGACAACACCGTGACCCTGACCGGTACCGCCGCGGCCGGCAGCACCGTTACGGTGTTCGACGGCACCACCAAGCTCGGCACGGCAACGGTCGGCAGCAACGGCGCGTGGAGTTACACCACCGCGGCGCTGACCGATGGAAAGCACAGCCTGACCGCGACCGACACGGTCTCGGGCAAAACCAGCGCGGCGTCGTCCGCCGCTACGCTTACCATCGATACGCAAGGCTCCCGCGGCGCCGATCCTCGTCAGCGATTCCGTGGTCAACACCAACCACGTGCTGGTGTCCGGAACCGCCGAGGCGAACAGCACGATCACGGTGTATGACGGAACCACCGCGGTCGGCACCGCCACTGCGGGTAGCAATGGAGCCTGGAGTGTCACGACGGGCGCCTTGACAACAGGTTCTCACGTCCTGACCGCCACCGCCACCGATGCGGCCGGAAATACGAGTGTTAAATCGGCAGGGATGGATCCAGTCATCGGCTCGCCGACGACACCGCCTCCGACCCAGCCGACGCCGAATGCACCGGTCATTACGTCGGGTGATCACACCACCAACGACAACACCGTGACCGTGACCGGCACGGCCGTGGCCGGCAGCACCGTCACGGTGTTCGACGGCGCCAACAAGCTTGGCACGGCAACGGTCGCCAGCAATGGCGCGTGGAATTACACCACGGCGGCGCTGGCCGACGGAAAACACAGTCTGACTGCGACCGACACGGTCTCGGGCAAGAACCAGCGCGGCGTCGTCCGCCGCGACACTTACCGTCGACACGCATGCTCCGACCGCGCCGGTCCTGGTCAGCGATTCCGTGGTCAATACCAACCACGTGCTGGTGTCCGGAACCGCCGAGGCGAACAGCTCGATCACGGTCTATGACGGAACCGCCGCGGTCGGCACCGCGACGGCGGGTAGCAATGGAGCCTGGAGTTTCACGACGGGCGCCTTGAACACCGGTTCTCACGTCCTGACCGCCACGGCCACCGATGCGCCGGGAACACGAGCGCCCACTCCGCGGGGCTCGATCCGGTCATCGGCTCGCGCCCGACGGCACCGTCTGGATTGACTGGCATTGTTCAGGTCGGCAACAATTATTTCCTCGGCGCCACCGGCCCCGAGCTGAAATATCACGGCGACGCCGTGGCAACCGGCCAGTTCCGGGACTGGATTCGCAATCAGCTCAGTGCAGGTGGCTGGCGGCGGCTACGATGTTGCGTGGAAAGACTCAAACGGTCAGTTCACCTTCTGGACTACGGATAGTCACGGCAACTTCACATCCTACCCAACCAACGGCGTCGCTCTTGCTGCAAACAGCGCAACGGTCGAATCGTATGAGAATATTTTCCATCAGGATCTCAACGGCGATCACACCATCGGCGTTCCCGGCAGCCCTAGCAGTCCAGCAGTCCAAGCAGTCCCGGCTCCGCCGCCGCGATTAGCATTACGAACCTCACCGACAGTTCCCAGGGCCTTGTCACGATCAAAGGCACGGCCGATGCGTTCAGCCAGATCAAGCTGTTCGATGGCACCACGGTCAGTGGGTACCGTGAAGGCAGCGGCTGACGGCACCTGGAGCTATACGTCGTCGTCGGCCGTTTCGAATACGACGCATACGTATACGGCTCAGGAGCTCGATAGCAGTGGCCATGTCGCCGCAACTTCTGGTAGTGCCATCCTGGGATCCAGCGGCGCCAATACGCTGACCAGCACAGCGGGCAACAACCTGTTTACTGGCAACGGGCACCCCGATACGTTCGTGTTTGCCGCCAACTTCGGAAAAGACGTCATCACGGACTTCAACGCGAACAGTGCGAGCCGCGGTCACGACGTGATCCAGTTCAGCAAGAGCGTCTTCGACAGTTTCGCGGACGTTTTGTCTCACGCGACACAGAGTGGCCAAAATGTTGTTATCACCCATGGTGAGGACTCGTTGACGTTGAACAACGTCAAGCTGGCTGCTCTCGACAAGACACGACTTTCATTTCGCGTAGTGTTTGCGTCTCGTCGTTCTAAAATAGCAGTCACCCCCAGGACGGGGGTGACTTCGGGGGGACTACAGCAATGACCGACTTTAGCAGGCGGGGGGAATTCGCCCCACCTGGGTACAGCGAAGATATCGAAGTGTCGCGCATGGCGGTCTTTAAGGCCGCCATCCGCATTTTGATTGAGCGGGCGCAACTGGGGCAGCGGCTGCGAAATCGCCGGAAACGACCAGCCGTTTGCTGGAAACGACGCGCCGGAAATTATTCGCCGACCGTACGCGGTCGAAGGCGGTTTTTGAGACGCCGAGCTCCGAGATCGCGGCCTTCCTGGCCTCCTGTCGGCGGATTTTCTGGGGCTCGCGGTCTTCAGCGGCCTGAGCAACCTCCTGATGCTCACCGGCTCGTTTTTCATGCTGCAGGTCTATGACCGTGTCTTGCCGGGCCGAAGCGTGCCGACGCTGATCGCGCTGCTGGCTCTGGCGATCATGCTCTATGTCGTTTCAGGGCGCGCTCGATCTGGTCCGCAGCCGAATCAGCGTTCGCATCGGGCGCTATCTCGACGAAACGCTCGGTCTTCAGGGTCTTCGATGCGATCGTCCGTCTTCCGCTCAAGACGCGCGGTGACGGCGATGGTCTGCAGCCGCTGCGCGATCTCGATCAAGTCCGCAGCTTTCTTGTCCAGCGGCGGTCCCACCGCGCTGTTCGATCTGCCGTGGATGCCGCTCTATCTCGGGATCTGCTTCCTCTTTCATTTCTGGATCGGGATGACCGCCCTGGTCGGCGCTTTGTGCTGGTCGGATTCACCGCTTCTGACGGAAATTCGGACGCGGGGGCCGACGAAGGCGTCTGCGCGCTTTGCGATGTCGCGAAATGCGCTGGCCGTGGAAGGGCGTCGTAACGCCGAAGTGTTGCAGGCCATGGGCATGAGGCATCAGGCGGCCGCTGCGCTGGCGAAGCGCAATCAGAAATACCTGGCCGCTCACGAAGCCGCGAGCGATGTCGCGAGCGGCCTTGGCGGGATGTCGAAGGTCTTTCGTATCATTCTTGCAATCCGCGCGTTCTCGCGGTCGGCGCGTATCTGGTCATTAATCAGGAATCGACGGCGGGCATCATCATTGCCAGCTCGATCCTGACGTCGCGCGCCCTCGCGCCCGTCGAAATGGCGATCGCAAACTGGAAGGGCTTCGTTGCGGCGCGGCAAGTCTGGACGACGGCTTGATCAGCTCCTGAAGCTCTCTGCCGCAAGGAGGAGGAGCCACTGGAGCTTCCGCCGCCGACCGAAATGCTCGCCGTCGAGCAGATCCATGTCGTCGCCGCCGGGTCGGAGAAGCCGATCCTCAAGATGTTTCCTTCGCGCTGCAAGCGGGCAAGGTCTCGGAATCATCGGTCCGAGCGGATCAGGCAAATCGTCGCTGGCGCGGGCGCTCGTCGGTGTCTGGCCGCAGCTGCGCGGCAAGATCAAGACTCGACAATGCGGCGCTTGAGCAGTGGTCGTCCGAGGCGCTCGGCCGGCATATCGGCTATCTGCCGCAGGACGTCGAACTGTTCGACGGCAGTATCGCGGTCAACATTGCCCGTTTCGATCCGAAGGCGACTCCGGCGGCTGTCCTGGAGGCTGCTCGTGCAGCCGGCGCGCACGAACTCATCCTGTCGCTTCCCGACGGCTACGGCACCCAGATCGGCGAGGGCGGAATGGCGCTGTCGGCCGGTCAGCGTCAGCGCATCGGCCTGGCGCGCGCGTTCTACGGCAATCCGTTTCTGGTCGTGCTCGACGAGCCGACGTCAAATCTCGATTCCGAGGGCGAGGAGGCGCTGACCGAGGCAATCCTCGAGCGTGCGTCGCCGCGGTGGCATCGTGATCGTGATCGCGCATCGTCCCAAAGCGCTCGATGGCGTCGATCATGTCCTGGTCGTCGGCGACGGCAGGGTGCAGTCGTTCGGCCCGAAGGATGAGGTACTCAGCAAGGTCCTGCGGACGCCGGTGCCGCTAGGGTCGTCGCCGATAGCCAGGAGAGTCAGCGATGGACCGCGAGGTAACACCCGGCGCTGCACTCCATCCAGCGCTATATGGTCGTCGGCGTGATCATTGTCGTGTTGGTCACGTTCGGCATCGGCGGTTGGGCTGCGACGTCGGAGTTGTCGGGCGCAGTGATTGGCCAGGGTGTCCTCGTCGTCGATTCCGAGCGTCAAGAAGGTTCAGCATCCGACCGGCGGTATTGTCGGCGAACTGCGCGTGCGCGATGGCGACCAGGTCAATGCGGGCGACATCCTGATTCGCCTCGATGAAACGCAAACCCTGGCGAACGCGACGATCGTTACCAAGAACGTCGACGAACTTGCTGGCTCGTCAGGCTCGGCTCGAGGCGAGCGCGACGGTCTCGGACGAAGTGGTGTTTCCCAAGGCTCTTGCTGGAACGCGCCCGGACCAGAATTCGGATGCCGCTCACGCGATCTCCGCCGAAAGAGCTCTCTTCGACTTGCGCCGACAGGCGCGGAACGGGCAAAAGCGCAGCTCAAGGAGCGCAGCGCGCAGCTCAGGAGGAGATCAAGGGCTATCTCGGGCAGGTCGAAGCGAAGAAGAAGGAAGTCGATTTCATTCAACAGGAACTCGAAGGCGTTCGCACCCTGTCTGGCAGAAAAACCTCGTCCCGATTACGCGCTCACCGCGCTGGAGCGTGACGCAGCCCGCCTCGAGGGCGAGCGCAGCCAGCTTGCGGATGATTGCCCAGTCGAAGGGCAAAATGGCCGAAATCGAGCTGCAGATCATTCAGATCGACCAGGATCTGCGGACCGAGGTCGGTAAGGATCTCGATCGAAGCGCGCTCAAAGCTTGCCGAACTGGCCGAACGCAAAATCGCGGCGGTGGATCAACTGAACCGCATCGACATCCGCGCGCCGCAAAATGGCCGCGTTCATCAACTTTCCGTTCATACCGTCGGTGGCGTCATTGCGCCCGGGCGAGCAGATCATGCTGATCGTGCCGGACGCCGACGCGCTCGTCGTCGAAGTCAAGATTGCTCCGCACGATATCGATCAGGTTTATGTCGGGCAGTCAGCGATCCTGCGATTTGCGGCCTTCAATCAGAAGACCACGCCGGAAATTCAAGGTGAAGTCAGCGTGGTTTCCGCCGGACCTCACGCAGGATCAGCGAACGGGGACCAGCTATTATACCGCTCGCGTCTCGCTCAAGCCGAAGAGCTGGAAAAGCTCGGCGCGGCCAAGCTGGTGCCCGGCATGCCGGTCGACGTCTTCATCAAGACGCCCGGAGAACCGCGCTTTCCTATCTGATCAAGCCGCTGCAGGATCAGGCCGAGAGCGCATTCAAGGAGCGTTGAACGCGGGCAATTTGCGTTTTCCGACGGATTTTCCGGTTCTTGCGTCCGTCGAATCGCTCGGCAGCGATAGCGAGCCGATGACTTCACGGGCCTCGCGAGCGTGAGCAGCTGTCGATTTAGCTTTTTCCTGACCGATGGCATTATCAGTCGTTGAGAGTGCCGCCGGCTTGAAGGCGTCGGAATGCGCAGTGCTATTCCGCCGCCCGCGCCATCCAGTCGCGGACATCCATCAACGGTACAATGCTTGCACCTTCGATCGCGATGCATGACAGGCGTCCCGTGGCAAATGCGCCAGTGTCTATATTGACCCGATTCGAATGAAGTATCGATTGAAGGAACCGGTGTATGACCGTGTACAACAAATTTCTCAAACGGCTGGTCGTACGTGAGAAACTCCTCGCGAATCCAAAGCGTATCCTTCTTCCTTTTGTTTTTCGAAGTGGAACGCCCGGTCGAAGCCGGCATGGACAAATAGAAAGTCACCACAACAGAACGACAGATTTAAGGCGTCGATAAATGCAAATGCTGCTCAGGCATCACCGGGCCAATTCGCGGCCAGTGTCCTCGCGTTCCACGACGTCTGGATTAAGTGACGGGTTAACCCCGTACGACACGAGGGTCTCAAGACCGCCACACAATCGCCACTAATCCAGAACGTCCGGATCGTTCAAAACACGATCGACGAACGTCTCGTGATTGCCCTTGAAAAAAATGGCTTCTTTCGTACGTTCGTATTCCAGAAGGAGGTCGATCACATCTCTTGACGATGGTCCCCGATCGATATAATCGCCAAGAAAAACGACGATCGAACGTTTGGACGGATACAGCATTTGTTCGGCATCGATTTGGAAAAGCAACGCTTTCAGAAGATCGGCGCGGCCATGAATATCCCCGACCGCATAAATCCGGATACCGTCCGGCAACCTGGCCGCGGCCTGTTTTTTGCGATGAACGCGAATTCCACACTCTGTTCAGCCCTGCTTTTGCGAAATGGATGGGGGTGATCGATGTCGTATTTAAAATATCGTATTTTATCGGCTATTAACAGCCGTGGAGCGCTCCCCTTCCTGATTCGATGGGGACTTCCGCGTGGTTAATAGCATCCATTAGATGTAGCTTAAGTATTCTTGGCCAGAATTGGTATGGAAGTCGCAGATTATATTGATTTAATGTCCGGTGAACGATGCCGAATTCGTCTTGTGCGCGCGACCATGATTTCGGTGCGATCGAGGCCGCGATCCGGGAAACCGCGCGCGGGCGGGACTTTCTGGCCGATTACGCCCGGAAAGTGCGTCAGTCCGACACACTGACCATGCTGGCGACGATCGCGCGGCTTGAGCGCTGGTGCACGGACCAGGCGGTTCGCCTTGCGGAGCTGGAGCGGCGCGACCATGCGCTCGGACATCGCCCGCCCGAAGATCAGGCCCGGTTCGTGCCGGCGCTGCGCGGCGGGCCGGCGGCCCCGATGATCGGGCGCGGCGAAGAAGACCCGGTCCTTGTCGGCGAGGTGATCGACGACAGGGGTGACGAGACCGCCGGCCTGGACCGGAGCCTCGAAGTGAGGGGGCGTATTGAACATCTGGCAAGCGCGTTTTGCGATTTCGACCGAAGGGCCGCCGACGTGACCCGTCACCAGCGCGCGCCAGGGGCCCTCGCGGACACCGGATTGCCTGCCCACGCCGCCGCCCCCGAGGGTGGGGCAGGCGCGCTGATCCCGCATGCGGCGGCCTCCGGGCCGAGGGCAGGGCTTTTACGCGATGGCGGGGATCGGCAGTACGCGCTCGAGGAGAACGTGCTGGACGATATCGCCAAGGCGCTGGGAACGCGCCAAACCGCCGACGGCGGGTGAACGCGGGTTTCATTTTGTCGGCGCCACGGTCGGAGGGGCCTCACGGGCCGCTTCCGGATTAACTTCGCTCTGCGCCTTCGGCTCGGCCTGATCCAAATTCCAGCCCAGCAACAAAGCGTGCATCGTGCGTTGCTCTTCCGCCGCGGCGTCGCTTACATCCTCGGTGGGCTCCCCGGCAATGGCCGGCTCAGGATCACCGTCCGAAACATAGCGCCCGGTCAGGACGTCGGTTCGCCATCGGTAGATGTCTCGTGGCCGGCAATCCAGAGCGTCAGGATCACCAGCACACCAAGGATAACAACAAGCTCCGTCATGTCATTTAATTTTTCTTAATAATTAAATTGTCGGCGACCGTCAAAATCTCTGATCGTGAGCGTGTTGCATGTCGTTGAGGCTATTTTATCTAACAAAATCAATCCATAAGGGCGTCGTTTGGTCGAGCGTCGGACCGCCGTTCAAGGCTGGCTGTCGGCTGGGCGGCTGTGGTTTATTAAATGATAGTATTAAATATTTAATTGAATAATAGGACACATCGTGCTGGACTGTCGATGGCACGGTTGCATTCGGGGGTTCGTGATGGCTGCGGAATTTTCAAACCAGATCGATTGGGACGGCCACGCCCTCTATATCGAGGCGGCGACCGACATTGGCCAGGTGATCTGCAAGGTACCGCGCGACACCGTTCATGTCATTCGGCTTTACAGCGATGCGATCGGGCGCGAGATTTTCCTGGAGCGGCATCGGATCGTTCAGAGACTCGCCCCCTTCCTGCGGGCGAAATTGCTGTTCGCCGAGGCCGGACAGGTGATCGAGTTGCTTCCAGCGGACGTCGAGGATTGATCTCTGCGGCGTGAATTTCGAAACCGCCCACCGCCGGTGCCGCTGCAAAGCCGGACCGGCGATCTGGATCTCTTCGAGACTGCAATGCCGACCAAAGACAGGTCGTCGGAGCCAGGGTCGTTGCTCAGTTCGTGTCTCTCGATCGCACCATCAAGCGCGGGCCTGATGCCAGTTCCAGGCCGAACGGATGATGGTGTCGAGGTCCGAATAAACCGGTTGAAATTGCAAGACAGCCCGCGCGGCCGAGGGATCGGCAACGATGACCGTTGGATCGCCGTTACGCCTTGGTTGAATTGTTGTCGGCACGGTCCTGCCCGTTACCTTGCCGATCGAAGACAAAACCTGCCGAACCGAAAGGCCGTTTCCCGTTCCGAGGTTAAAGCTGCCACCGGGAAATCCTGTCGACAGATTTCGTAGCGCTGCGATATGAGCCGCTGCAAGGTCCGTTACGTGAATGTAGTCGCGGACGGCCGTACCATCCAGCGTGTCGTAATCCACTCCGAATATCTGCAGTTCGGCGATCTGGCCTTGTAGCGCCATCATGGCGCGCGGAATCAGGCGGGTTTCTTGATCGTGACCATTCCCCGATCAGCCCCGTAGCGTCGGCGCCGCTCGCGTTGAAATAGCGCAGACAGATGGCTTTCAATCCGTACGCGCGGCCGTAATCTTGCAAATGCGCTCGACCATCCACTTCGAAACGCCGTATGGACTAACCGGCTTTCCGGCAGCATCCTCTCGAATTGCCCCACCGCCCGCATCGCCGTAAACCGCGCCGGTACTGGAAAAGACGATGGTTTTGCAGTCTTGTTCGATCATCGTCCGCAGCAACGCCAGCGTTCCGGCGACGTTGTTCATATAATATTTTTGCGGATCAGCGACCGATTCCCCAACTAAACTTGAGGCGGCCAGGTGAATGACCGCAGAAATCTCGAATTTGGAAATGGCGTTCGCAACAGCACTCCCGTCCGCAACGCTGGCGTTGATGAACGGTCCCCACTTTACAAACTCTTCATGTCCCGTGGACAGATCGTCGAGACAGACTGGGAGGTATCCGGACTTATGAAGAGCCTTGCAGCAATGCGATCCGATGTAGCCAGCGCCTCCGGTCACCA
>CAWJJV010000025.1:0-30601 GCA_963843235.1 uncultured Alphaproteobacteria bacterium | reverse complement strand
GCCGACGCCGGATGCACCGCACATTACGTCGGGCGATCACGTCACCAACGACAACACCGTGACCCTGACCGGCACGGCCGTGGCCGGCAGCACCGTTACGGTGTTCGACGGCACGACCAAGCTCGGCACAGCAACGGTCGGCAGCAACGGCGCGTGGAATTACACCACCGCGGCGTTGACCGACGGAAAGCACAGCCTGACCGCGACCGACACGGTCTCGGGCAAAACCAGCGTGGCGTCGTCCGCAGCGACGCTTACCATCGATACGAAGGCTCCGACCGCGCCGGTCCTGGTCAGCGATTCCGTGGTCAATACCAACCACGTGCTGCGTGTCCGGAACCGCCGAGGCGAACAGCTCGATCACGGTCTACGACGGAAGCACCAAGGTCGGCACCGCCACTGCAGGTAGCAATGGAGCCTGGAGTTTCACGACGGGCGCCTTGACAACAGGTTCTCACGTCCTGACCGCCACCGCCACCGATGCGGCCGGAAATACGAGTGTTAAATCGGCAGGGGCTGGATCCAGTCATCGGAACGCCGACGACACCGCCTCCGACCCAGCCGACGCCCGAATGCACCGGTCATTACCTCGGGCGATCACATCACCAACGACAACACCGTGACCGTGACCGGCACCGCGGTGGCCGGCAGCACCGTCACGGTGTTCGACGGCACGACCAAGCTCGGCACGGCAACGGTCGGCAGCAACGGCGCGTGGAATTACACCACCGCGGCGTTGACCGACGGAAAGCACAGCCTGACCGCGACCGACACGGTCTCGGGCAAAACCAGCGTGGCGTCGTCCGCCGCGACGCTTACCATCGACACGCATGCTCCGACCACGCCGGTTCTGGTCAGCGATTCCGTGGTCAATACCAACCACGTGCTCGTGTCCGGAACTGCCGAGGCGAACAGCTCGATCACGGTCTATGACGGAACCGCCGCGGTCGGCACCGCCATGGCGGGTAGCAATGGAGCCTGGAGTTTCACGACGGGCGCCTTGACGACAGGTTCTCACGTCCTGACCGCCACAGCCACCGATGCGGCCGGCAACACGAGCGGTCACTCCGCGGGGCTCGATCCGGTCATCGGCTCGCCGACGAGCACCGTCTGGATTGACTGGCATTGTCCAGGTCGGCAACAATTATTTCCTCGGCAGCTCCGGCCCCGAGCTGAAATATCACGGCGCCGACGTGGCAACCGGCCAGTTCGAGGACTGGATTCCAATCAGCTCAGTCCAGGTAGATGGCGGCGGCTACGATGTTGCGTGGAAAAACTCAAGCGGCCAGTTCACCTTCTGGGCTACGGATAGTCACGGCAACTTCACATCCTACCCAACCAACGGCGTCGCTCTTGCTGCAAACAGCACAACGGTCCAATCGTATGAGAATATTTTCCATCAGGATCTCAACGGCGATCACACCATCGGCGTTCCCGGCAGCCCGCAGCAGCAGCCCCGGTTCCGCCGCCGTCGATTAGCATTACCGGCCTCTCCGACAGTTCCCAGGGCCTTGTCACGCTCAAAGGCACGGCCGATGCGTTGAGCCAGGTCAAACTGTTCGATGGCACCACGGCGGTGGGGACGGTGAAGGCGGCGGCTGACGGCACCTGGAGCTACACGTCGTCTTCGGCCGTTTCGAACACGACGCATACGTATACGGCTCAGGAGCTCGATAGTAGTGGCCATGTCGTGGCAACTTCGGGCAACGCCATCCTGGGATCGAGCGGTGCCAATACGCTGACGAGCACGGGAGGCAACAACCTGTTCGTCGGTAACGGGCACCCTGATACGTTCGTGTTTGCCGCCAACTTCGGAAAGGATGTCATCACGGACTTCAACGCGGCAGGCGAGCCGTGGTCACGACGTGATCCAGTTCAGCAAGAGCGTCTTCGACAATTTCGCGGACGTCCTTTCTCACGCGACACAGAGTGGCCAGAATGTTGTCATCGCGGATGATGCGGGCAACTCGCTGACGTTGAACAACGTCAAGCTGGCTGCTCTCGACAAACACGACTTTCATTTCGCGTAGTGTTTGCGTCTCGTCGTTCTGAAATAGCAGTCACCCCCAGGACGGGGGTGACTTCGGGGGGACTACAGCAATGACCGACTTTAGCAGGCGGGGGGAATTCGCCCCACCGGGGTACAGCGAAGAGATCGAAGTGTCGCGCATGGCGGTCTTTAAGGCCGCCGTGCGGATTTTGATTGAGCGGGCGCAACTGTGGCAGCGGCTGCGAAAATCGCCGGAAACGGCGAGCCGGCTGCTCGAAACGACGCGCCGGAAATTATTCGCCGACCGCACGCGGTCGAAGGCGGTTTTTGACACGCCGAGCTCCGAAATCGCGGCGTTCCTGGCCTCGTGCCGGCGGATTTTCTGGGGGCTTGCAGCCTTCAGCGGTTTGAGCAACATCCTGATGCTCACCGGCTCCTTTTTCATGCTGCAGGTTTACGACCGCGTGCTGCCGGGCCGCAGCGTGCCGACGCTGATTGCCCTTATGGCGTTGGCGGTGATGCTCTATGTGTTCCAGGGCGCGATCGATCTGGTCCGAAACCGGATCAGCGTTCGGGTCGGCCGCCATCTCGACGAGACCCTGGGGCTTCGGGTCTTCGACGCGATGGTTCGTCTTGCCGCTGAGAACGCGGGGCGACGGCGACGGGCTGCAGCCACTGCGCGATCTGGACCAGGTACGCAGCTTTCTGGCCAGCGGCGGTCCCGGGGCCCTGTTCGACCTGCCGTGGATGCCGGTTTATCTCGGTATCTGCTTCCTGTTTCATTTCTGGATCGGTGTCACCGCGCTGGTTGGCGCTTTGGTGCTGGTTGCGATCACCCTTTTGACGGAAACCCGGACGCGGGGGCCGACCAGCGCCTATGCCCGTTTTGCCGTATCGCGAAGTTCACTGGCCACCGAAGGACGGCGCAACGCCGAGGTGTTGCAGGCCATGGGTATGCGCCGGCAGGCGGCGCTGCGCTGGCGAGAGTCCAACCAGAAATACCTTGCCGCGCACGAGGCCGCCAGCGACGTCGCCAGCGGCCTCGGTGGGACCTCGAAGGTATTCCGCTCATTTCTGCAATCCGCTGGTTCTCGCGGTCGGCGCCTATCTCGTCATCAATCAGGAATCGACGGCCGGCATCATCATCGCCGGCTCGATCCTGACGGCGCGCGCCTTGGCGCCCGTCGAATTGGCGATCGCAAACTGGAAGGGCTTCGTCGGGGCCCGGCAGTCGGGTTATCGGCTGGACCAGCTCTTGAAGCTGTTGCCCAAGGAGGAGGAGCCCCTGGCGCTGCCTCCGCCGACCGAAATGCTCGCGGTCGAGAAAATCAACGTCACGGCGCCCGGTACGGAGAAGTTGATCCTCAACGACGTTTCGTTCTCGCTGCGCCGGGGCGAAGGGCTCGGGATCATCGGTCCCAGCGGCTCCGGAAAGTCGTCGCTGGCGCGGGCGATGGTCGGGGTCTGGCCGCAGCTCCGGGGAAGAATAAGAATCGACAATGCGTCGCTCGAGCAATGGTCTTCGGAAGCGCTCGGCCGTCACATCGGATATCTGCCGCAGGACGTCGAGCTGTTCGACGGCAGCATCGCCATCAATATCGCGCGGTTCGATCCGAAGGCGACGCCGGCGGCGGTGTTGGAGGCGGCTCGCGCGGCGGGCGCGCACGATCTCATCCTGTCCTTCCCCGATGGATACGGGACCAAGGTGGGTGAGGGCGGCATGGCGCTGTCGGCCGGCCAGCGTCAGCGCATCGGATTGGCCCGTGCGTTTTACGGCAATCCATTTCTCGTGGTGCTCGACGAGCCATCGTCGAATCTCGATTCCGAGGGTGAAGAGGCGCTCACCGAGGCCATATTGAGCGTGCGCCGCCGTGGCGGCATCGTCGTCGTGATCGCGCACCGTCCGAAAGCGCTCGATAGCCTCGACCATGTCCTGGTGATCGCCGAAGGCAGGGTTCAGTCGTTCGGCCGCAAGGAAGACGTTCTCAACAAGGTGCTGCGGACGCCGCCGCCGCTCAAGGTCGTCGCCGAAAGCCAGGGAGTCATGCGATGGACGGCGAGGTGACCCCGGCGCTGCATTCGATCCAGCGTTATATGATCGTCGGCATGGTCATTGTCGCGTTTGTGACATTCGGCATCGGCGGCTGGGCCGCGACGTCCGAATTGACCGGCGCGGTCATCGGCCAGGGCGTGCTGGTGGTGGATTCGAGCGTCAAGAAGGTGCAGCATCTGACCGGCGGTGTCGTCGCGGAGCTGCGGGTGCGCGAGGGCGACAAGGTCAAGGCTGGCGACATTCTGGTTCGTCTCGACGAGACCCAGACCCTTGCCAATGCCACCATCATTTCGAAGAACTTCGACGACCTGCTGGCGCGCCAGGCGCGTCTCGAGAGCGAACGCGACAATATGGATCGAATAACCTTCCCCAAGGTTCTGCTCGATCGCGCCCGCGATACCAGCACCGAAGCCGCGCGTGCGATTACCGCCGAGAAGAGCTTGTTCGACCTGCGCCGGCAGGCCCGGAGCGGACAGAAAGCACAGCTCATGGAGCGCAGCGCGCAGCTTCAGGAGGAAATCAAGGGATATCTCGGGCAGGTCGACGCCAAGCAGAAGGAAGTCGAATTCATTCGCCAGGAGCTCGAGGGCGTGCGCACGCTGTTTCAGAAGAACCTGGTGCCGATGAACCGACTGACCGCCCTGGAGCGTGATTCCGCGCGCATTGACGGCGAGCGTAGCCAGCTCTCCGGAGCGATCGCGCAATCAAAGGGCAAGATGGCCGAGATCGCGCTTCAGATCATTCAGATCGATCAGGATCTGCGGACCGAGGTCGGCAAGGACCTGATCGAAGCCCAATCGAAGATTTCCGAACTGGCTGAACGCAAAACCGCCGCGGTGGACCAGCTCAATCGGATCGATATCCGCGCGCCGCAAAGCGGCCGCGTCCATCAGCTGACCGTGCATACCGTTGGCGGGGTGATCACGCCCGGCGAGCCGATCATGATGATCGTCCCCGACGCCGACGCTTTGGCGGTGGAGGTCAAGATTGCGCCGCGCGATATCGAACAGGTCTATGTCGGCCAAGCCGCGTCGATGCGGTTCGCCGCTTTCGATCAAAAGACGACGCCGGGAATCGAGGGCGAAGTGAGCATGGTTTCGGCCGAAACCACCTTGGATCAGCGCACCGGCACCAGCTACTATACCGCGCGCGTACTGCTCTCACCCGAGCAGGTCGCCAAGATGGGGGATGCCAAGTTGTTGCCCGGCATGCCGGTCGACGTCTTCATCAAAACCCCCGGACGAACTGCGTTCTCGTATCTGATCAAGCCATTGCGGGATCAGGCAGAGAGAGCCTTCAAGGAACGATGAACGGGGGCGATGGTCTCTGAGGGATCGACGATCTCTGAGGGACCGGAGACCATCGCCTTCGGCTTGCCAAAGCGCGAGCCGGTGGCCTCACGCGGTCGCGATGCGTGAGGCGCCAAGGGGGTTCGTAGATACCGGGCTTCTAGATCGCCGGGGTCAGCGCCGCAGGCTCGGTCCGCGTCGGCTGCGTAGCGCGGATGCCGCCGGTGGTGCGCACCCAGTCGCGGACATCGATCAACGGTACGATCGCGCTGCCTTCGATCGCGATGCAGGTCAGGCGTCCCGTTGCAAACGCGCCGGTGTCGATATTGACCCGGTTCGATCGGATATCGGGCGCAGGCACCGGGGTATGCCCGTGCACCACAAATTTCTCGAACGGCTGCTCGCAGAACAGAAACTCGTCGCGAATCCAAAGCAGATCTTCTTCCCGCTGTCTGCGAATGGCGACGCCGGGACGAATGCCGGCATGGACAAACAGAAAATCCCCACAGCTGAACGACAGATCGAGGGCTGTCGAGAAATTCCAGGTGCCGTTGCGGTATCGATCTGGCCAGTTCTTCGGCCAACCGGGTTTGCTCGGCGGCGTCTGGATTGATGGACGGCTTCAGTCCGTAGGACATCAGGGTCTCGAGCCCGCCGCACAGCCGCCATTCGTCGAGGATGGCCGGCTCGCTCAGAAAGCGATGAACGAAGGTCTCATGATTGCCCCTGAGGAAGACCGTTTCTCTGGTCCGCCCGCAAGCCAGCAGAAGATCCAGCACCTCGCTTGAGCCCGGTCCGCGGTCGATATAGTCGCCAAGAAAAACCACGATCGGACGGCTGGACGGATAAAGCGCGCAATCGACGTCGATCTGCGCTAGCAGGGCTTCCAGAAGATCGGCGCGGCCATGAATGTCCCCGATCGCATAGACCCGGAGCCCGTCAGGCAATCTCGCCGCGGCACGCTGGTGCGATCGCCGTGAATTCCACACTGTGTTCAGCCCTGCTTTTGCGAAAATGGATGGGGGTGATCGATGTCGTATTTAAAATATCGTATTTTATTGGCTATTAACAGCCGTGGAGCGCTCCCGATTCGATGGGACTTCCGTGTGGTTAATAGTATCCATTAGATGTAGCTTAAGTATTCTTGGCCAGAATTGGTATTGAAGCCGCAGATTATATTGATTTTGCTGGCGGGAATGTCCGGTGAACGATGCCGAATTCGTCTTGTGCGCGCGACCATGATTTCGGTGCGATCGAGGCCGCGATCCGGGAAACCGCGCGCGGGCGGGACTTTCTGGCCGACTACGCCCGGAAAGTGCGTCAGTCCGACACACTGACCATGCTGGCGACGATCGCGCGGCTTGAGCGCTGGTGCGCGGACCAGGCGGTTCGCCTTGCGGAGCTGGAGCGACGCGACCAGGCGCTCGGACATCGCCCGCCCGAAGATCAGGCCCGGTTTGTGCCGGCGCTGCGCGGCGAGCCGGCGGCGCCGATGATCGGGCGCGGCGAAGAAGACCCGGTCCTTGTCGGCGAGGTGATCGACGACAAGGGTGACGAGACCGCCGGCCTGGACCGGAGCCTCGAAGTGAGGGGGCGTATTGAACATCTGGCAAGCGCGTTTTGCGATTTCGACCGAAGGGCCGCCGACGTGACCCGTCACCAGCGCGCGACAGGGGCCTTCGCGGACACCGGATTGCCTGCCCGCGTCGCCGCGCCCGAGGGTGGGGCAGGCGCGCTGATCCCGCATGCGGCGGCCTCCGGGCCGAGGGCAGGGCTTTTGCGCGATGGCGGGGATCGGCAGTACGCGCTCGAGGAGAACGTGCTGGACGATATCGCCAAGGCGCTGGGAACGCGCCAAACCGCCGACGGCTGGTGAACGCGGCGGGTTTCATTTTGTCGGCGCCACGGTCGGAGGGGCCTCACGGGCCGCTTCCGGATTAACTTCGCTCCCCTGCGCCTTCGGCTCGGCCTGATCCAAATTCCAGCCCAGCAACAAAGCGTACATCGTGCGTTGCTCTTCCGCCGCGGCGTCGCTTGCATCGTCGGTGCGCTCCCCGGCAATGGCCGGCTCAGGATCACTGTCCGAAACATAGCGCCCGGTCAGGACGTCGGTTCGCCATCGGTAGATGTTGTGGCCGGCAATCCAGAGCGTCAGGATCACCAGCACACCAAGGATAACAACAAGCTCCGTCATGTCATTTAATTTTACTTAATAATTAAATTGTCGGCAACCGTCAAAATCTCTGATCGTGAGCGTGATGCATGTTCGTTGAGGGCTATTTTACCTAACAAAATCAAGCCATATGGGCGTCGTTTGGTCGAGCGTCGGACCGCCGTTCAAGGCGGGCTGTCGGCTGGGCGGTTGTGGTCTATTAAATGATAGTATTAAATATTTAATTGAATAATAGGACACATCGTGCTGGACTGTCGATGGCACGGTTGCATCGGGGTTCGTGATGGCAGCGGAATTTTCAAACCAGATCGATTGGGACGGCCACGCCCTCTATATCGAGGCGGCGACCGACATTGGCCAGGTGATCTGCAAGGTACCGCGCGACACCGTTCATGTCATTCGGCTTTACAGCGATGCGATCGGGCGCGAGATTTTCCTGGAGCGGCATCGGATCGTTCAGAAACTCGCCCCCTTCCTGCGGGCGAAATTGCTGTTCGCCGAGGCCGGACAGGTGATCGAATTGCTTCCGGCGGACGTCGAGGATTGATCTCAGCGTGAATTTCGAAACCGGCCATCGCCGGCGGTGCTGCTGCAAAGCCGGACCGGCGATCTGGCTCTCTTCTGACTGCAATGCCGACCAAAGACAGGTCGTCGGAGCCACGGTCGTTGCTCAGTTCGTGTCTCTCGATCGCACCATCAAGCGCGGGCCTGATGCCAGTTCCAGGCCGAACGGATAATGGTGTCGAGGTCCGAATAAGCCGGTTGAAATTGCAAGACATCCCGCGCGGCCGAGGGATCGGCAACGATGACCGTTGGATCGCCGTTACGCCTTGGCTGAATCGTTGTCGGCACGGTCCTGCCTGTTACGTTGCCGATCGAAGACAAAACCTGCCGAACCGAAAGGCCGTTTCCCGTTCCGAGATTAAAGCTGCCGCCGGGAAATCCTGTCGACAGCTTTCGTAGCGCCGCGATATGAGCCGCTGCAAGGTCAGTTACGTGAATGTAGTCGCGGACGGCCGTACCATCCAGCGTGTCGTAATCCACTCCGAATATCTGCAGTTCGGCGATCTGGCCCTGCAGCGCCATCATGGCGCGCGGAATCAGGTGGGTTTCTTGATCGCGCCATTCCCCGATCAGCCCCGAAGCGTCGGCGCCGCTCGCGTTGAAATAGCGCAAACAGATGGCTTTCAATCCGTACGCGCGGCCGTAGTCTTGCAAAATGCGCTCGACCATCCACTTCGAAACGCCGTATGGACTAACCGGCTTTCCGGCAGCATCCTCTCGAATTGCCCCACCGCCCGCATCGCCGTAAACCGCGCCGGTACTGGAAAAGACGATGGTTTTGCAGTCTTGTTCGATCATCGTCCGCAGCAACGCCAGCGTTCCCGCCACGTTGTTCATATAATATTTTTGCGGATCAGCGACCGATTCCCCAACTAAACTTGAGGCGGCCAGGTGAATGACCGCAGAAATCTCGAATTTGGAAATGGCGTTCGCAACAGCACTGCCGTCCGCAACGCTGGCGTTGATGAACGGTCCCCACTTTACAAACTCTTCATGTCCCGTGGACAGATCGTCGAGACAGACTGGGAGGTATCCGGACTCATGAAGAGCCTTGCAGCAATGCGATCCGATGTAGCCAGCGCCTCCGGTCACCAGTATGGCCATACAACTCATTTACGTGTGCCTATCCCAATCAAACAAACCATGAAAGAAAAACACCAGACAAAACATTCTGATCTTAGTCGTAAGCGTTGAGCGGTGCTGCAAAAAATAATTGAACACAGTCCATTTGATTGCAAGATAATTAACGGTCTTGCCGTCCTGCCGGCGGCATTCCTGCGGCCGCCGCCCATTTACAGGCGGTGCCGATTTTCTGCCGGATCACCTCCAGCCCGATTAGTTGAAATGTCGCTTCGTTGGCCGCGCCCAGCGGGTTCGATACGGCAATGGTTATCCTGCCGCCATCCGGCAAGGATCGCAAAAATCGAACGGCATCGTCCTTGAACATCGCCGTCCGCCCGTCGGCGGATGCGGCCCATCGCGTCCTGATCGCGGGTTGGTCGTTGATCCTGTAATCGACCTGCAATTCGTTGACGGGCGAGGCGCGCCAGGATCCCTCGGTACTGACCAAAAGGTCGGTCCGTTTTCCGCGACAGCGAACGGCGAGGGTCGTTGGCGCATCTTTTGTGCCCGGCCGCGAAAGCGTCGCCGCTGTCACGATCGGGCTATAATCCACAGGCGATGTGGTTTCGCTGACGACCCAATTCTCTGCTGCGGGCGGTAGCGAGCCAACAGGATTTCTGTCGGGCAATTCCCGCGACAATTTCTCCAGGCATTCGACCCGCGCTGCATGATCCAGCTGGAAACAGGATTTCAACCGCGTGATCGCATCGCCCGCTGGCTCGGCGCTGGCCACGTGGCCCAGGATCGCGAGCCCCAGGATGAGGGCCGGGGCCCGCATCACTGCGGCTCGCTTCGTTTCGATATCCTCGAACGATCGATCCATGCCTGCGCCGCCTGAAACCGCGGCAGGCCAGGAACGTTGGCGCTCAGATTGATGTCTTTCCACTTCGGATCAAACCCGGGCGCCTGTAGTTTGTCGACGCGGCTGAAGAGATCGTCGGTAAAGCGCGCGACGCGCCGATAGCGGTCCGAGGCGGGACGCCAATTATACGCGGCGAGGATGGTCGGAACGGCGATCGTGGCAATGCGCTCGCCCTTGGCGACGAGGTTCGGGTAATCCGCGGCGTCGAGATACGAGGGCAGATAGTAATCCTCGAACTTCGCGCCGTAGTCGACGGGAAGAAACTTGAACCCCGGATCCCATCGGCCCTTCAGGAACGCATCGACCGGCTTCGATGTCACAAAAACCACGCCGGCGATCTCGCCGCGCCGCATCTGCTCCAGCGCGACGGGATGTGGGATGAACGTCTTTTCCACCTCGAGCCCAAGCCGGCTGAATATGAGAGGGCCCGAATAGGCCGCCGCGGTACCCAGCGTATTGAAATTGACCTTCTTGCCCGCGAGGTCCGCAAGGGATCGGATCTCCGGGCGAACGAAGATGTGCAACTCGGAAGGAAACAGGCTCAGGATGTAGGTAATGCGCTGGCGAATTTGCGGTACCTGGGATTTGTATTCTTCGAGCGAGTCAGTGTTGATAATGGCGGCATCGACCCCCTTGAGATACAAAAGGTCGTTGACGTTATCGGTGGGGCCGCGGGTGACGATCGGCAGCACATGCATGACGCCGCCGTCATTCACGACCCGGGCGATATCCGTCGCCAGGCGGATCGGGGCGCCTTCGAGCAGGCCGCCGGCCAAACCTATCGCCCAGGCATTGAGCCGCTCCTTGACCTGCGCCTCGCTTGCTGCGGGCGAGACAGGCGGCGGTGGGGCTACCGGCGTTCGAGGGGATTGGGCATGGCCCGATCCGCAAAGCGTCAAACTAACGATCGCAAGCGTTGTGAGTCTCGTCACCAATGTCATCGTAATATCCATTGCAATATCCATTTCATTCAAAATCAGCAGGTGGCGATGTCGGGCGTTTGCCCGCCGATGCCCATCATTAAAAATTCTCAGGTCTTCAAAATTTCCGGCGATCTGGCGTCGCCTAGACGGAAGTTGCCGCCGCGGACGCTGCTGCAGGTCGCGCCTTTCTTTCCAGAGACGGCTCCCGCTCAGGGAGGCGAGCCCGATTTCAGGGCTTCCAGCCGCTCCTGGGCATGCTCGATGCCGGCTACCGCGGCCAGTTCGTAAAGCTCGCGTGCCTTTTCGGGATCGCCGCGAACGCCGTAGGCCTGCAGGGCGCGAAGCGTTCGCCAGTCATAGGTTTCGGCCATCATGAAGGCCGCCCGGGCGCTGCCTTTTTCCAATGCCCGTTCGAGCAAAAGCCGCGCCCCGGTAAAATCGGATTGCTTGATCAGCATGTCCGCCCGCGCCACAAGCCTTGCCTCCTCCGTGGAGGAATTCGCATTGACCTGCAGGGACTTGACTGGGCTCCGCAGGTGATGGCCGTGGAACGGCAGCGGCATCGCCGCGCGAGCCTGAGGCATTCGAACTCGGAGACGGGAGGGTTACGCGGCTGAGCTTGTGCCGCGCCGCCTGACGCAACCGGCGCGCTACTTTCGTGGGCGAGCGCTTCAACCATGGCCTTGCGTTCGTCGATCGCCGACTTCAATTCCTTCTGCCTGTCATCCGCCATTCGCCTGGCTTCCCGCGCCTCGGCCAGCGCCGCGTTTTCGCGTCGGATGTGGAGTGCGATCTCGTCGCGCGCTGCGACGAGCTGCCCGCGGACGGACGCAAGCTCGTGCGCCAGCGCTTCTGCGCGCGCCTCCCTTTCGTCGAGTGCCTGCTTTAACTCGTTCTGCCGGGCATCCGCGGTTCGCTTGCTTTCCATGGCGTCGGCCTGCGCGGCGTCTTCGCGTTTAATGTGAGCGGCGATCGTTTCTCGCGCCGCAGCCAGATCGCGGGCAATCACGTCTGCGGCTTCGCGCGCGCGAGAGGCCTCGCGGCTCATTTCGGTTGCCGAACCGATGGTTTCACCGGCGTTCGAATTGGCGTGGCTTCCGATCAAGCCGAAACCGAAAGCGGCGCAGCCGCCGATGAAAACGGTTGTCGCCGCGACGGCGAGGATGACGCTCGCGCGACGGCGTTTCGGCGCGGTCTGTATCGGAGCAGGGGGCGGAACGAGAAACGACAGACCTTCACTATTGTCCGAGCCCGCGGCATCGCCGGAGATGGCGACCCAATGGGTTGGAAAAATTCGCAAGGGTTTGCCGTCGATTTGGACCCAGCGGCTGCTTTCCGGCGACCAGCGGCCCACCTCCCAGGCGTCCGAACAGCCGTCCAGCAGGACCACGAAGTCCCCGTTCCTGGGCGCCAGTTCGATGTGTTTCGCAAGCTCCATGGGAAGTCTCGCGTGCTCCGGGCGATCTCAGCCAGAGTTACCAGTATTAAATAAATTAACACAGCATTAAATAAAATAAATAGCATTCGCCGCCAGGTTCCGCGCAGGGAACAGGGGGCGCGCTGCCGTGGGTGGGGTGAATCTGGTCTGATCCGCCTGCCGGCGGCCCGAGCTAGATCTTGCCGACGCGCTGCCTGCGCGCTAGCGCCAGCAGGAAGCGCAAGGTATCGCCTCTCGGCAGGGCCCGCGGTCGATCGTTGTCGACCGCGTTCGCGTTATTCGATCGACCGAATTCATCGCGATAATTCCGCATAGTCCAGGATGGCGATCGGCAACAGCGCCTGGCGCAGCAGTGGAAGTCTTGCCTGCGCCAGACGCCGCTGGTGCTGCAGGCGAGGGACCAGCCGGCTGCGCATGCTGGCGGGAACGTCGACGCCGAGCAGGCGAGACAAGCCGACGAGCTGGGTTTCGAGGGCATTGCGCGCGAGCTTGCTGGGGGTTAGCGCCGCCAGCCTCTCCCAGTCGATTCCTTCCGGCGAGGCCGCCAGATCCCGTAACTCGATCAGATGGCGCACGTCGATATCGCCGATCCAGTAGTCGTGATCCTGGAACTGATCGTGGATGGTCAGGATCAGCGCCTGATAGGTCGCGGACGGGACGTAGGCCGTTCCTCGCCCGACGGCGACCGTCCGGCAGTGTTGCCTCACGCAGCCCGACGGGCGGTAGAAAAAAGCGGGACCGGGAAGCTCCCGGTGCAGGTCGACCATTCCGACGTCGTCCGGCCGTTTCAAGTCGACGTACCATTTTCCGGCGCCCGGCGGCGTTTCTGTGTCCACGGTGTAGCCCGCGGCAAACAGCGCCGTCATGGTCGCCTCGATCTGATCGGGCAACACCATGATGTCGAGGTCCGACATCAGTTTTGAGCCCCAATGCGGACGGGCAACCGTGGCGAGCATGGCGGCGCCCTTCAGCAATACCGGTGTCACGCCCTGATCGTTGATGGCCGCGACCGTTTCGGCGAGTTGGGCGGCGAGGCGATCGTTGCGCACGACATTGCGCTCGAACATCTCCCGAATGTAGCTGTGAACGTCCTCGGGAATTTGGTCTTTGAAGCGGGTGGCAAATTCCATCAAAGCTGGCGTCGTCAGCGTCTGGTTGGCGAGACCAAGCAGGGACATCCAGTCGGCATGCCTGGGAACGCTGCCCCGAAAACACGCACATAATTGGGTGAGGGCGCGGCTGTGACTAGCCATTGCAGAGTTCGACAATGGCGTCACGGGCCTGCGCCGCGTCGGAATATCGCAGTTCGAATGATTTGGCGTCGGCCACGGTGCGCTTCATCGCGTGAAACGCCTGATGGCTGAGTTTTCCGTCCGGCGCGTAGGAGCCGTCGATCAACCTTCGGATGGTCTCCAATTGCCCGAGCGGCGCGAGTTTGGCGCGGATATTCGGTGCGCGTTTGATGAAGATAATCCACCCCACCGGCACGCTGCCGTTGCCGTTGCTGCGCGGCGCGTTCAGATATCGCACGCGTTTGCCGTCCGGCCGGCTGTGCACGGCGGATTTGCCGAGATCGGGCCGGAGCTTCTGGATCATGGTCCATGCGCCCTGCTTAAGCGCCGGCGCAAACAGAACGCCGGTCGCGCGCCCGTCGGGTGCAATCAGCACGATGTCGTCGGCGGCATAGGCAAAGCCCGCTTCCATCAGATGAACCGCCAGCGTGGTCTTGCCCGCGCCGGGGTGGCCGCTGATCAGCAGGCCTCTGCCACCCGACAACAGGCAGGCGGCATGCAGCGCGATATCGGGCGAGCATTTGAGCGTGACCTGCTCGGTAATGTGAGCTTTGAGAGTCGGAACCAGCTCGTTGATCTGCGCATCGCGCGATACAGGCTCGGTTGTGGAAAATGTGGACCTGACGATCGAGCTCCACGATCTCGAATGTATCTTCGATGCTGTCGTTGACCTCGCTGCTTTGGCCGAACAGCGGCTTCAGGAGTTGGGTTAGCCGTTCGCTCGAGGTCCGAATGTTGACCGCGAGCTTGCCGACGCGTGCCGCGAAGGCGTGCGTTTCGTCCAGCTTCCAATCGACCTCGATCAGCCCCAGCTTGAGCCAGTTTTGCAGCGCCTGGCGCACGCAATCCTGGGCTGCTGCGCGGTCCAGCCCGAACTTTGTCAGGTCCTGGCAGATCGCCTCGGCCGGCTTCCGATCCAGCAGGCTGCACCAGATATAGGCGGCCATTTGGTTGAGCTCGTAAATCTTTTGAACGGCCTCGCTGAACAGCACCGGTCGGTCGTCGAGCAGCGCGAACGATGCCCCTGCAACCGGGCGTAAAATGTGAGAAGGATCGAGCGGGTGGGTGTCTTCTCGTGCTCGCATCGTGCTGGTCCGGCATTCGAAAAGGGGAAAGTCTGCATCCTGAGGCCGCAGGCGGAATTAACTAGTCACATTAAATTGTTATTATGTCGCGCGCCCGGCCGACCTCTCTTGGATGCAATTTTCTTGACAGTCTGGCTTAACGAGAATTAAATAGTATCCATTAAGTGGTGATTTGAATTAACTACGACTATTGAGGTACGAAAATCATGGCCCAGCACCTGGACGAACCACCGATCGACACCGGAACCCCCGTTGACGACGATCGTCGAAAGTTCCTTGCGGCCTGCGGCAAGTTTGCGATTGTGACGCCTCCCGCGCTCACTGTGCTGCTCTCGACCTCGCTGAATTCCACGGCGATCGCCCAATCTTCCGGGCCGGGCAAGGATAATGGTGGTGGTGGTGGTGGTCATGATTACCATTCTACTCCCGGGGGCGAGGATCTCTTGAACTGGCTCGAGAAGTTGCTCGGGAAGCTGTTCTGACGAGAACGTAACGCTTTTTTGGCGGGCGGTGTGGGCAAACATCCCACCCGCGTGGGCTTTCTGTTCCGCAGCGAAACATACGAGGCGGTCAAGCTCCATCTCGGCGGCTGCAATCCTGGCGCCCGCTCCAATCGCAGTAAATCCACTCCCAGATATTCTACAAATGCGTCGATGCGAACGGGCTGGCGCTGCGGCTGTTCGCGGGGGGCTTGCGAAGCGCTCGGCGCATGCGGGCACGCCTGCCGAGGCTGAAGATTCCGCGCAATTGGCCG
Source organism: uncultured Alphaproteobacteria bacterium (assembly GCA_963843235.1). Classification (GTDB taxonomy): domain Bacteria; phylum Pseudomonadota; class Alphaproteobacteria; order Rhizobiales; family Xanthobacteraceae; genus Bradyrhizobium. The sequence goes on along the minus strand of CAWJJV010000025.1, from coordinate 15,056 downwards.
CGCTCGCCGCGCGCATTCAGACGGGCCTTGGGACTTCCAAACATCCTGGTTAGTGCGACGGGGTTCACCCGTCGTTCGTGTGTCAACGTTTTGCCGGGCGTGGTGATACCAATTTCATGCCCGGCCATGACAAGCCGGCACGGGAAGAGGCGATCGTAACCGCGCCGCTGCAGGGGCTTCGCTGTGCGGCGAGGAGGCAGGAAACGCTTCTCGCATCTCGGATCGGGCTGCGCTATGGCACGGGCTCGATCGTTCAACGAGAAGGCGGGCCTCCCTGATGGCATCCAATCCCCCCCAAAAAGTTTTTATCACCTGCGCGATTACCGGAAACCTGACGCGGCCGGACCAGTCGCCCCATCTGCCGATTACCCCCCAACAGATCGCCGACAGCGCGCTCGAGGCCGCTGAGGCGGGCGCTGCGATCGCGCATATTCATGTGCGCGATCCCGAAACCGGCGCGCCGTCGATGTCGATCGATCTGTACCGCGATGTGATGGATCGCATTCGCGCCCGTAACCGCAAGCTGATCATCAACCTGACCACGGGCCCCGGCGGCCGGTTCGTTCCGTCCGAGGACGATCCCAAGGTCGCCGGGCCCGGCACGACCTTGATGGCGCCGGAGCGCCGGGTCGAACATGTCGAGATCCTGCGTCCCGATATTTGCACGCTCGATCTCAACACCATGAATTCGGGCGGCCAGGTCGTGATCAACACGCCGCGCAACGTTCGCAAGATGGCCGAGCGCATCCGCGCGGTCGGCGTCATGCCCGAACTGGAATTGTTCGACAGCGGCGATTGCCATCTGGCGCGCGACCTGATCGCGGAAGGCGCGTTGCAGGGGCCAGGGCTGTTTTCGCTCGTGCTCGGCGTCAAATACGGCTTCAACGCCTCGTCGGAAACCATGCTTTACGCGCGTGATCTGCTGCCGCCGGGCGCGATCTGGTCCGGCTTCGGAATCGGCCGCTCGGAGTTTCCGATGGTGGCGCAGGCTTGGCTGCTCGGCGGCCATGTGCGGGTGGGCATGGAGGATAATCTTTACATGTCGAAAGGTGTCCTGGCGAAGACCAACGCCGAACTGGTGTCGCATGCCGCCGGCATTTTGCGCAGCCTTGGCGCCGACATCGCCTCGGCCTCGGAGGCCCGCGCGATGCTTGGGCTGTCATAAGCCGCAACCGCGCGCGCACGGCGGGCGATCCGGCTCGGGGCTCTCATCTTTGTGTGAGGCCGGCAACCAGGACGGCCACCAAGCCGATGCGGTTCAACCGCGTGCCGGCGGCTTGCCGCTTTTCCGGGAACCCTGCCGCGAGCGTTTAGGGCCAGCCCGCTTAACAATGGGGCCGCGCCGTGACGGCGAGGGCGCCGGTTGCGCGTTGAGGGCGGGCCGCGCGCAAAGGCCATCAACGAAGATGTCCAGCAGCCGCAACACGCTCGCCTCCCAGCCGGGTTGGTCGTGCAAATAGCACATGCCGACCAGCGCCCGCAGCAGGTCCTCGGGGCCGATGTCGGCGCGGATGTCGCCGGCGGCCACGGCGCGTTCCAGCAGGCCGCCCACGGCTTTGGTAAGACGATCGAACGAATAAGCGGAAAGTTCTGACGAGCGATGGGCGGCAAGCGCGAGCGCGGCCGACATGCCTTTCTTGGTGGCGACGAACTCGACATTGGATCGCAGCCACTGGCGCAAGGCATCGACCGGCGCAGCTTCGCTCTTCATCAATTGTTCGGCCAATTCGCCGAGCTGTTCCACCTCGCGGCGATAGACCGCCTCGAACAGGTCCTCGCGCGTCGGGAAATGACGATAAATTGTCCCGATGCCGACGCCCGCTTGCCTTGCCACGGCTTCAAGACTGCCATACCCACGACCGGCGCTGAAAACGGCCTTGGCGGCCTCCAGCACCCGCTCGCGATTTCGTATCGCATCGGCGCGGGGTCTCCGAACCGCTGTTGCGGACCGATCTGCCATCATCAGAACTATCTAGTTGTCTCGCCCCCCTTGCGAAACGGAGGGGGCCTCCGTATGTGCCGAGACGCGCCAACTTGCCATGTGTCCGTCGATCGGTCGGCGGCCGTCGCCCAATTTTGACCATACATCGATTGGAGCCCTGCATGAACCTCTCCATTAGCCTCACCGTTAACGGTGCGCGGCGGGACGTCGAACTCGGCGATCCCCGCGTCACGCTGCTCGACCTTTTGCGTGAGCGTCTCGATTTGACGGGAACAAAGAAGGGCTGCGACCGCGGCCAGTGCGGCGCCTGCACGGTCCTGGTTGATGGGCGGCGGATCAATTCCTGCCTGGCTTTGGCGATCAGCCATGACGGCGCCGACATCGTCACCATCGAGGGCATCGGGCGCGAGACCGATCTGCATCCGGTTCAGTCGGCTTTTATCGCCCATGACGGCTTGCAGTGCGGGTTCTGCACGCCCGGCCAGATCATGAGCGCAATCGGCCTGATCAACGAAGGTCATGCCGGCGATGACGCCGAACGGGTGCGCGAAGGCATGAGCGGAAATCTCTGCCGCTGCGGCGCCTATGCCGGGATTACCGAGGCGGTGTTGGAGGCCCAGAAAAGCCTTGTCGAGGCCGAGCGGGAGCGCGCGGCATGAATAACTTCGATTACGTCAGGCCCGCGACGATTTCGGCGGCCGTTGCGGCCGCAGCCGAGCCGGGAGCTGCTTATCTTGCGGCCGGCACCAATCTGCTCGACCTCATGAAGGGCGGCGTCACCCGTCCGAACCGTCTGGTCGACATCTCGCGCCTGCCCGGGCTCGACCGCATTGAACGACTGCCCGATGGCGGCATGCGCATCGGCGCGCTGGTTCGCAATGCCGATCTCGCCTACGACCGCGATTTCGCCAGCTCCTATCCGGCGGTCGCCGAGGCGCTTTTGTCCGGCGCGTCGGCGCAGCTACGCAATGCTGCCACCGTCGGCGGCAATCTTCTTCAACGCACGCGTTGCGGATACTTCTACGATGTCGCCAGCGCGTGCAACCGGCGCGAGCCCGGCGCGGGATGCGATGCCCGCGGAGGCGAGAACCGGTCACACGCCGTGCTGGGCTGGAGCGATGCCTGCATCGCCACCCATCCTTCGGATTTCGGCGTGCCGCTGGTCGCCCTCGACGCCGTCGTGGAGATCGAAGGCAAGACCGGCCGGCGCGAGCTTGCGCTCGAGGCGCTTCATCGGTTGCCGGGCGATAGCCCCGAGCGCGAGAGCACGCTTGAGCCCGGAGATTTGATCGTCGCGCTGCGGCTGCCGGCCGAAGCGCGCAGCTTCGCGGCGCATGCGCGCTACCTGAAGGTCCGCGAACGCACGTCGTTGGCCTTCGCGGTGGTGTCGGCCGCAGCCTTGCTGCGGATCGAAGACGGCACCATCAGGGATGCGCGACTGGCACTCGGCGGTGTTGCCGCCAAGCCGTGGCGGGCCCGCGCGGCGGAACAGGTGTTGGTGGGCGCAACTCCCGGAGCTGCCGGCTTCCGCCGCGCCGCCGAGGCCGCGCTCGCCGATGCCAAACCATCCGGCGACAACGCCTTCAAGATCGAACTCGCGCGACGGATCGTCATGCGCGCGCTGGCGCTGGCCACGGCCGGCACGCCCGAACGCATGCCGGCGTTGCCGGCTTCCCCTTTCTCATCCGCTCCCGGAGCGCTTCATGTCGCCTGAGATCAGCCTCACCCAAACCGCTGCCCATGCCCGGCACGGCTCCAACATCGGCCAGCCGCTCACTCGCCGCGACGGCGTCCTCAAGGTCACCGGGCAGGCCCGCTACGCCGCCGACAACCACCCGCCTGGGATGCTCTACGCCGTGCTGGCGGTGAGCAGCATCGCACGCGGGCGGGTCAGCTTTCTCGACGTGCAGGCCGCCAAGGCCCATCCTGACGTCGTCGATGTCATGACGCCCGCCAACCGGCCGCCGCTCGCGGAGGATCCGGACGCGAAACTGCATCCCTTCATGTTCCGGCTTGATCTGCTGCAGAACGACCAGGTGCGTTATGCGAACCAGACGATCGCGGTGGTGATCGCCGCGACGCTGGAAGCGGCAACCGAGGCCGCAGCGTTGTTGTCGCCGCAATACGAAGTGCTGCCCGCGCGCGTCGGCCTCGACGCCGGCGAAAGCTTCGTGCCGGCCGCGGTCGGCGTTGGCAACCCCTCGGAGATGCGCCGTGGCGACGTCGAGGCCGGTCTCGCCGCCGCGTCGAAGCGGATCGAGGCGACCTATGAGACGCCCGCGCAGTACCACAACCCGATGGAGCCGCACGCGATCGTGGCGAGCTGGGACGGCGATACGCTGTCGATCGATACGCCGAGCCAGGGCCTGGCCATGGCGCAGGGGCGGATCGCCGGACTGTTCGGTATCCCCCCGGAGAATATCCATATCCGCAGCCCGTTTCTCGGCGGCGGTTTTGGCTCGAAGGGCCTGATCAACGGGCCGCAGATTCTCGGCATCCTGGCGGCGCGACTGGTCAACCGGCCGGTCAAGCTGGTGCTGCGCCGTGAGCAGATGTACGGACCGGTGGGCCATCGTTCGCCCAGCCGCCAGACCATTCGGATGGGCGTCGACAAGGACGGCCTGCTGACCGCGATCGATCACCGCGCCAGGGTGGTGACGAGCAGCTTCGACGATTTCTTCGAGCCGGCCGCCGACGCTTCCCACACCCTCTATGCGAGCCCCGCGATCGCCACCTCGCACGAGGCGGTCCGGGTCGACACCGGCACGCCGTTGTTCATGCGCGCGCCGGGCGAGGCCACCGGATCGATCGCGCTGGAAAGCGCGATCGACGAAGCGGCGCACGCCTGCGGGATGGATCCGCTGGCCTTCCGTCTCAAGAACTATGCCGACGTCGAGCCGATCTCCGGCAAGCCGTTTTCCTCCAAAGCCTTGCGTCAATGCTACGCGCAAGGCGCCGAGCGCTTCGGCTGGGCGCACCGTCCGCTGGCGCCGCGACAGTTGCGCGACGACGCTGGATTCCTCGTCGGCTGGGGAATGGGCACCGCGACCTTCCCGGCGCTGATGTTCCAGGCCGAAGCGCGTGCGGCCGTGCGCAGCGACGGCTCCGGCCTGATGGAGACGGGCGCGCACGACATGGGGCAGGGTGCCTGGACCGCGCTGGCACAGATCGCCGCCGACGGGCTCGGGCTCGACCTCGACCAGGTGGAGTTCAGGGCGGGCACGTCGGACCTGCCGGACGCAGGCATCGCCGGCGGCTCCGCCCACACCGCCACCGCGGGCACGGCGATCCACAATGCGGGCGCCGCGGTCATCGCCAAGCTCGCGGATCTGGCCATGGGCGACGAGCGCTCACCGTTGTTCGGGGCGGGCAATGCCGGCGTCGTCGCGCGCAACGGCCGTCTGTTCCGTCGCGACGACGAAACCCGCAGCGAGAGCTACGGCGATATCCTCGGCCGCGCCGGTCTCTGGGAGATCGAGGCCCGCGGCAAGAGCGCCGCCGAGCCGGCGGCACAATCGACCTACGCCATGCACGCGCACGGCGCGGTCTTTGCCGAGGTCAAGGTCGATCCTGATCTCGGTCAGGTCCGCGTCACCCGCGTCGTCGGCGCGTTTGCGGCGGGGCGGATCATCAATCCGCGGATGGTCCGCAGTCAACTCCTCGGCGGCATGATCTGGGGCGTGTCCTTTGCGCTGCACGAGCAAGCCGTGATGGACCGGCGCTCCGGCCGGATACTCAACGCCGACCTCGGCGAATACCACGTCCCGGTGAACGCGGACGTGCCATCTCTCGAGGCGCTGATGGTCGACGAACACGATCCGCATGTGAACGCGCTCGGAATCAAGGGCGTCGGTGAAATCGGGATCACGGGTTCGGCCGGGGCTGTCGCCAACGCGGTGTGGCACGCGACCGGGATCCGGGTGCGTCGTTTTCCGATCGGGATCCACGATCTCGTGGTGCCTGCGCCGCATTGACACGTCGCTTCCCGCCGCGGCGGGAAACCGACGGCCGGAGCCTCAATGGGCTCCGGCCCCGCTGCCTCTGACCTTGCGTGTCAGCGCGACGGCGATGGCGGCGAGCACCAGCGCGACGCCGATCACGGCAAAGGTGTCGCTGAAAGCCATCACCAGCGCCTGCTTCTTCACCAATTTGCCGAGCGCCACGATCGCCTGCATGTGGGCGGCCGCCGGGTCGGGCACCCCGTGCGCCGTGAAGTAGTCGGTCATCTCCGCAATCCGGTTGCGCACTTCTTCGCGGCCGAGCGTGACCGACTGGCCGATGATGTTCGAATGAAACTGCTCGCGCTTGGTGATCACGGTGGCGAGCACCGCGGTGCCGATGGCGCCGCCGAGGTTTCGCAGCATGTTGCTGATTCCCGATGCCGCCGCCGCATCCTGCGGCGCCAGCTCGCCGGTCATCACCGAGGTCAGCGGCGTCAGCACCATGGCCTGGCCGAGAGCGCGGACGATGTTCGGAATGAAGAGCTGGTCGCCGGCGTAATCGGGCGACATCGCCGTGTTCATGAAACAGCTATAGGCGAAGATCAGCAGTCCCGATGATCGCGATGTAGCGGGTATCGAACCGCTTCATCAGCTTCGGGATCAGCGGAATCAGGATCAGTTGCGGCAGGCCGGTCCAGGCCAGCACGTTGCCGATCTGCTCGGCATTGTAGCCCTGCGCCTGTCCGAGATAGGCGGGCAGGATGTAGATCGATCCGAACAGGGCGAAGCCGACCAGCGTCATCGAGACGACGCCAAATCCGAAATTGCGCTGGGTCAGCAGCCGGAGCCGGATCAACGGCTTTTCGTTGGTCAGTTCGATCCAGATGAAGGCGGTCAGGCTGACCGCGGCGACCACAGCGAGCCGTACGATGAAGGGCGACGAAAACCAGTCGTCCTTGTTGCCTTCCTCGAGCACCGCCTGCAGTGCCGACAGGCCGACCGCCATGGTGAGGATGCCGAACCAGTCGCCTTCCTTCAACAGCTTGAGTTGCATCGGCTGCCGCTCCAGCGTGGCATAGAGCGCGGCCACCATCGCCGCGGTCGGCAGCACGTTGACGAAGAAGATGGTTTGCCAGCCATAATTCTCGGTGAGGTAACCGCCGATGGTGGGGCCGATCGCCGGCGCGAAGGTGACGGACAGCGCGAACACGGCCAGCCCGATCGGCTGCTGCGATTTCGGCAGCTTGGTCAGCACCAGCGTGAACGCCATCGGGATCAGCACGCCGCCGGCGAAGCCTTGCAGGCCGCGCATGGCGATCATCGACGGCAGGTCGTGCGTGAACGCACAGGCCACCGAGAACGCCGCGAACAGCGTCGCGCTGACGAGCATATAGATGCGGAACGAGAACACCCGGCTGAGGTAATCGGTGAGCGGGATCACCACGATCTCGCCGATCAGGTACGAGGTCGAGATCCATGATCCGTTGTCGACGCCGGTGCCGATGCCGCCTTCGATATTGAGCAGCGAGGCGTTGGTGATCTGGATATTGAGGATCGCCATGAACGAGCCGATCATGGCGGCGAGGACGGCGATCCAGGTGGTGAGGCTGGCGCGGTTCGGATCGGCGGCGGCGCGCGCGGGTGGCACCGGGTTCGAGACGGCGAGCGTGAGATGTGACATGGCGCGATCCTCAACTGTCGACGTGACCGGTGTGACGACCGGCTAGCGATCCGCCGCTGACGCGCGGGTCTCGATGGTCGGAACGACCGACATGCCCGGGCGCAAATCGATCAGGGACGAACCGTTGCCGCGCTCGAGCGTGATCTTGACCGGAATCCGCTGCACCACCTTGGTGAAGTTGCCGGTGGCGTTATCGGGCGGCAGCAGCGCGAATTCCTGGCCGCTGGCGGGCGCGATGCTGTCGACATGGCCGCGCACCACCCGGCCGGGGAAGGTGTCGACGGCGATCTCGACCGCCTGGCCTGCGCGGACATCGGTCAGTTGCGTTTCCTTGAAGTTCGCGACCACATAGGCGCGTGGCCAACGGCACCACCGACATCAGTTGCGTGCCGGCCTGCACGAACTGGCCGGTGCGCAGCGTACGGTTGCCGACGACGCCATCGATCGGCGCGACGATGGTGGTGTAGCTGAGGTTCAGCTCGGCCTGATGTTGGACGGCGGCGGCGCGCGCTCGCGCCGCGGTGGCCTGGACGATCTCGGCCTTGAGCAGGTCGACCTGCTTGATCGCCGAGGCGAGGTTGGCGGTATCGCGTTGCACGCTGGCCTGTGCAGCCGCGATCCGCGACTGGGCCTGCTGGGCATTCTGCACGCTGCCGTAGCCGGTGGAGGCGAGCTCGGTGTAGCGCTTGTTCTCCTGGGCGGCGAACATCACGGTCGCGGTGTCGACGTCCACGGTCGCCTTGGCGGCGCCGATCACCGCGTCCTGAACGTCGAGCAGCGCCTGCTTGGCGGCGATCGCGGCATCGGCCGCGGCGACGTCGGATTTGGCCTGGTCGAGCGCGACCCGATAGTCGCGGTCATCGATCCGCGCCAGCACCTGGCCGGCTTTGACGCGCTCATTGTCGCCGACCAGCACCTGGTCAAGGTAGCCGGAAACCTTGGGCGAGATCGTTGTGTTGTCGGCCTTCACATAGGCGTCGTCGGTTGAGACCTGGAACCGGCCGACGGTCCAGTAATCCCAGCCATACCAGGCCGCCCCGGCCAACACGGCGACCGCCGCCCCAGCCATCAGGGTCTTGCGCAGGTTGAATGGCTTGGCGGCCGGTACGATCTGGTCCGCAGCGTTGGAAGCCGTCTTGTTGTATGTATCGGGCAGCAAATCCTTGGCGGCGTCGGTGGTGGGAAGCGGCCGTTCGATCTCGAATGACGTCGAATGCTGGGTCATTTCGTGCTCCCGGCCTTCATCTGACGCGAAGGCTCAATTAGGAAACTTGATATTTTCCAAAATAGACCTATCTTGGGAACTGTCAATGGAATGACAGGCATCATGTAAGAGCATGGCTGAGACCGATAACGACCCAGACCGACGCTGCCGGGGACGGCCGCAAGTCCGGCCCGACGGCGAGACGCGCCGGGTAATTTACGAGGCCGCGCGCCACGCGTTCGCCGGCGGCGGCTATGCGGCCACCAGCATCGAGACGGTCGCCCGCCGCGCCGGGGTCTCCACCAAAACGTTGTATCGCCTGATCCCCAACAAGGAGGTCTTGTTCGAGGGCATGGTGGCGGATCGGATGGATCGGTTTCTGTCCGAGGTCAATCTGCGAGCCATCGATCATGTCGAGATCGAGCAAGCCTTGTACCTGGCGCTGCTGGCCTGTGCCGAACTCGCACTCGACCCGGAGGTGGTCGCGCTCCAGCGCATGCTGATGCAGGAGGCCGTCAAGTTTTCCGGCCTGGCTGGAACGTTCTATATCAACGGCATTCAGCGAACCGGCGAGACGCTGGCGGACTGGCTTCGGACCCAGCAGGCCCGGGGGCGGATCGTGCTTGACGATGTCGATGAGGCCGCCGGCATGCTGCTCGGCATGGTCGCCTCGGCGCCGCGCCGCGCGGCCATCTTCGGCGGCCTGCCGCTGCCGTCGCGCGCGCAGACCGAAGCGCGGGTGCGTACCTGCGCAAGGCTGTTCCTGCGGGGCTGTCAGGTTCGAGCTAAATAGCAGTTACCCGCAGTGTAGAGGCGATGTCGATTTCAAGAAAAGCCATCCCGTCGGACTCAAATCACTGCGGCAAATTTTCCAATCGGTTATCTCTGGATGCGCTGGAGCAAGCTTGCGGGAACTTAGATCGGCGGGGTTCCCTGTTTCACAATTAATTAATATTGCTGACGATTTTTCAGCTTAATTTAAAAAGCCGTTTGTTGCTTCTGAGCTACAGGATTTCGGGGACAAATCGCCTACACTTCGGGCGAGATTGAAATCAAGCGCAAATTTGTTCCGCAAAGTTATCCGCAGTCGTGAGCGCATTTATCGTTTCAGATAGATCGCAAGAAGCGACGGAAATGGAGAAATGCGATGAAGAAGTTTTTGTTGGGCACGGTCGGTCTGATTGCGTTGGGCATCGCACCTGCCTCGGCGGCAGATGTCGCCTCGCGTCCCTACGCCGCACCGGCGCCCTATATTCAGCCGGTCTACGACTGGAGCGGTTTCTACATCGGCGGCAACGCCGGCGGCGGCTGGGGCCACAATTGCTGGGACGTCACGAACTTCGTTATACCCCGCAATTCCCTGCGTGAAGGTTGCCACGATGCGACGGGCGCGGTGGCCGGTGGTCAGATCGGCTACCGTTGGCAGAACGCCGGCTGGGTGTTCGGTCTGGAAGCGCAGGGCGACTGGGCGGACCTGACATCATCCAATGTCAGCTTTTTCATTCCCAATTGGACCAACAATACCAAGGTCGAAGCGCTCGGCTTGTTTACGGGCCAAGTCGGCTACGCCTGGAATAACTTCCTTTGGTACGTGAAGGGCGGCGCGGCCGTGACCGACAATCAATTCCAGGGCACGGTGACCACAAACGGCAGGCTATTCGATTCGGCCAATAACACCCGTTGGGGCGGTGTGATCGGAACGGGCGTTGAAGTCGGATTCGCACCGAATTGGTCGGTTGCGCTCGAGTACGATCACCTCTTCATGGGTAACGAGAGCATCACCACCACATCGCAAGGCGTTTTGGGAGGTATCCCGGCCGGCGCCGTTTTCCGCACCGACAGCATCCATCAGGACATCGATATGGTCACCGCGCGCATCAACTACCATTTCAACTGGGGTGGTGGCGTCGCGAGATACTGATTTAATCTCCGGTCTCCAGACAACTGAGCCCCGGCATCGTCCGGGGCTTTTTTTATCGCTTTGGCGAAATGATTAATGGGCGGATGTCGCTGTTGGTCATCACCGATCGGATATCTGCGCGGGTGTCAGTTATACATCTCGCCTATTCGCTCGAAACTGTCGCGGCGAGTTCATGGCAGCTAATTTGTTATCCTTCGGAAGGGCGTCACATTTGTCGGCTCGGGCCCGACAATCGTGACCCTTGTCCAATCCGAAAACGGGTAGGCCATGTTGTTCGGCTCGGTTCCCCACCAGGCACATTCCATACAGACGAAAATGTCCCGATCGAAATCAGGGTCGCTGACCGCGTGAACGGTATCGCTCCGGCTGCAACGGCTGCATCGCTTCTCTATCGGCATAGAGACCTCCCGATTTCTCGGCGGATGGCCGCGTTTCCCGACCTGCTCGCGCAATCTGTCCAATTCGAACAACTGGGCTTTGAGGTTAATTGCCGTGTCGGCGATGGCTGCAAGGGTATCGGCTAGAATGGTAAGGCGCCGCTGAAGAGAACTCATTTGAAACCCCACAACCACAGGGCACAAAATTTCTAAAGACAAATATCGCTGGCGTAACTGCATTCGTATCTTGGAAGTTAGGGCAGTGCGATCAGCGTGACGACTTAATTTTTATTCATCTGTCGCAGTGGAACTGCGGTGGCTGGTTGCAACATCAAGACCGTCGAACGCGGAATTATAATCAAGGAAATAAGATGAAACAGTTTCGGCTGTTTCATAAGATACGGTGGAATGGATTGGAATACCGGCAGATTATGCCGCCAGGATACGGTAACTAACGCGCGCCCCGCGCCAGTATTTTCGCAGGCGCCTTCGCTTCATTCCCCGTCAGCGCCAGCACCGAGACCGCGACGATCCGCTCGATGATCCCGGCGACGTCGTTGAGGTCGCACGATCCCTCCGACAGTTTGGTCAGCCGCTCGCCGTCGCGGATGGTCTGGTGCGCCATCGCCAGCGCGAAATGCAGTCCCCAATAGATATCGACCTCGCTGCGGTCGGGCAGCGAGCGCCGCATCGCGGCGGCGAACTGCCGCAGATGATCGATTTCGCGGTTCTTGATCCTGCGGATCGGCGGCACCGACTCGATCGAGGCGCGGATCATGAAGCGCGCCGCAGTCGAGCGCTGGCGGTCGGGACCGAGGCAGCCGCGCAGGGTCGGCCCGACCAGCGCGCGCAGCATCGCGTCGATGCCGGCGCGGCCGCCGCCGGCTTCTTCCGCGGCCTTCAACTCGTTGAGCCGCTCGCGGTTGGTGGCGAGGCTGCGGCTGACGAACAGTTCGGCGATCAATTCGTCCTTGGAGCCGAAATGATAGTTCACCGCCGCCAGGTTGACGTCGGCGGCGGCGACGATGTCGCGCAGCGTGACGTCGGCGAAGCCGCGGTCGGCGTAAAGCCGCTCGGCGGCGGCGAGGATCGCGGTCCGGGTCTGATCCGTCGGCATGTCATGATCCCATGCAACAGGGGCGGGTTGCATTTCAAACAGTTGTATGAAACTATGGTTTGAAGGCTGGAATGTCAATGCGCGGAAGGCGCGGCGGCATTCCCGCGACGGCCACGCCGGCTCGCATCGCCGCTGCGACGCGCGATAAATCGTCTTGCGGTGAACCGGCGGCGGGGAGACAGTGCCGCCAACGATTTTCAAGTCAAGAAGGTGAGGAACGCCCAATGGACTTCAACATGTCTGATCGCCAGCGCGAATGGCTGGATCGTGTGCAGTTGTTCATGCACAAGCATGTCCGCCCCGCCGTGCCGATCTACAAGCAGCAGGACGCCGAGGGCGAGCGCTGGAAGGTGATCCCGATCGTCGAGGAGCTGAAGAAGAAGGCCCGGGCCGAAGGGCTGTGGAACATGTTCATGCCGCCGTCGCGCATGAGGACGATGAATTCCGCGGCGCGGGATTGAGCAACCTGGAATACGCGCCGCTGGCCGAGCAGATGGGCCACATCGGCTGGGCCTCCGAAGTGTTCAACTGCTCCGCGCCCGATACCGGCAACATGGAAGTGTTGATGCGGTACGGCACCAAGGAGCACAAGCGCCAGTGGCTGCGCCCGCTGATGGACGGCGAGATCCGCTCCGCGTTCCTGATGACCGAGCCGGCGGTGGCGTCGTCGGATGCGACCAACATCGAAACCCGCATCGAGCGCGACGGCGATCATTACGTCATCAACGGCCGCAAATGGTGGTCGTCGGGCGTCGGCGATCCGCGCTGCAAGATCGCGATCGTGATGGGCAAGACCGATCCGAACGCGCCGAAGCATCAGCAGCAGTCGCAGATCCTGGTGCCGCTCGACACCAAGGGCATCACGGTCGAGAAGATGCTGCCGGTGTTCGGCTTCGACGACGCGCCGCACGGCCACGCCCAGGTGCTGCTGGAGAACGTCCGGGTTCCGGTCAGCAACATCCTGCTCGGCGAGGGCAGGGGCTTCGAGATCGCGCAGGGCCGCCTCGGTCCCGGCCGCATCCATCACTGCATGCGCACCATCGGCAAGGCCGAGGAGGCGCTGGAGAAGATGGTGAAGCGGCTGTCGTCGCGCACCGCGTTCGGCAAGAAGATCATCGAATATTCGATCTGGGAGCAGCGCATCGCCGAAGCCCGCACCGACATCGAGATGAACCGGCTGCTGTGCCTCAAGGCCGCCGACATGATGGACAAGGTCGGCAACAAGACCGCGCAGCTCGAAATCGCCATGATCAAGGTGGCGGCGCCGAACATGGCGCTGAAGATCATCGACCACGCGATCCAGGCGTTCGGCGCCGCCGGCGTCTCCGACGATGCCGGGCTGGCGCGGGACTACGCCTCGATGCGCACCATGCGCCTGGCGGACGGTCCGGACGAGGTCCACAACCGTGCCATTGCCAGACTTGAACTTCGGAAGTATGCAAACGCTCCCGCCAAGCACTAACGGGAGCTCCACGTTGGCGCTCCCCAAGAATCCGAGGGAGCGTCATCGTGGCCGACGGCGTAAGGAAAGACGACGAATTTTCCGGCACCAAACCGGTCGAGGAGCGTCATCGGATCGATGAAATGCGCCTCGACGGCTGGATGCGCGAAAACGTCGAAGGTTATCAGGGGCCGCTGACCGTCCTGCAATTCAAGGGCGGCCAGTCGAACCCGACCTACCGGCTCGATACGCCCGGCCGTTCCTACGTGATGCGGCGCAAGCCGTTCGGCAAATTGCTGCCGTCGGCGCATGCGGTCGATCGCGAATTCAGGGTGATCGCGGCGCTCGGCAAGCAGGGTTTTCCGGTCGCCAGGGCCTATGCGCTGTGCACCGACGACAGCGTGATCGGCGCGGCCTTCTACATCATGTCGATGGAAGAGGGCCGGATGTTCTGGGATCCGGCGCTGCCGAGCCAGCCGCCGCAGGAGCGTCGCGCGATCTTCACCAGCAAGATCGAGACGCTGGCAAAACTGCACACCTACGATCCGCAGGCGATCGGGCTCGGCGATTTCGGCAAGCCCGGCAATTATTTCGCCCGCCAGGTCGATCGCTGGACCAAGCAGTACCGCGCCTCGGAAACCGAACACATTCCCGAAGTGGACAAGCTGATCGAGTGGCTGCCGCGCACGGTGCCGCAGCAGGAGCGGGTGTCGATCGTGCATGGCGACTACCGCCTCGACAACATGATCTTCCATGCCACCGAGCCGCGGGTGCAGGCGGTGCTGGACTGGGAGCTGTCGACGCTCGGCGATCCGATGGCCGACTTCACCTATCTGTTGATGCAGTGGACCATGCCGGGCCTCGCCAACGCCGATCTCACGGCGCTCAACATTCCGACCATGGACGAGGCCGCGCAGATCTACTGCAAGGTCACCGGCAGCGCCGTGCCCGACCTGAACTGGTACTTCTCCTACAACCTGTTCCGCCTCGCCGGCATCACCCAGGGCATCGCCGGCCGCATCCGCGACGGCACCGCGGCCAGCGCCAAGGCCATGGAATCCGCCAAGCGCACCGTGCCGCTGTCGAAGGCGTCGTGGGAATACGCGCAGAAGGCGGGCGCGAAGTAACAGCAAAGGGCGCGATCTCAGGGAGGTCGCGCCTTTTTTGTTCTCCGTCATTCCGGGACGCGCCAACGGATTCGCGCAAAGCCCAGCCCGATGACCGGCTCAGCGCGAACTCTGATGCCTGCCTTCCAAGATAGCCGCGCGAGCGCGCAAAATAGCACCGTAGCTAGCGCGCTATTCTTAAAATCCAAGTCAGGTCGCTTTGCTCCGGGAGTGACGTGAATGCTGCGCGGCTGCGAAATGGCGCGATGTGCCATGTGTGGACGGCTCCGGGTTGGCAAGGACTTTTTTCACGTTGCAGGCTTGGT
>CAWJJV010000024.1:0-261935 GCA_963843235.1 uncultured Alphaproteobacteria bacterium | reverse complement strand
GTTATGTCTACATCTACTCGTTCGTTCATGCTGACCGGAAAGAAAGCCTGCTCCTACGACGTGCCCGACGGGCATATTATCGATTGATGCGGAAATCGGCGGCCCGCACCTCATCCCGGACGGCGGAGATTTTCGGCTGATTGAATCGATCCGTCATCGAACGGCTTCGTCCAATCCGTGAACCACACATGTATATTGCGCGGGTCTTCATTTCCTCGCTAGCGAGACGGCAAACGGAATTCCGTTTGACCGCGCGTCACGATTGCGCAAACGAAAGCAAGTTCCGGTTTCAGAAGCCTCGTGCGGCTTGCCATGGATGGGACTCATTGCACACTCAAGCGTTGCCTTTGCAGGATTCATTCTACATCGGAATCTGGTATCGCACTAGCGCGTCGTGCTCGCCAGTTTCTATCTATTGGTCAGACTATTTTCTCACGAGACGTCCCACCGGGATTTACAACCACGCAATTCTCATCTCTGTTCGGAATTGGATTAAACAGCCTCTTTCCTCGGAGTGGTCGGCATTTATATTGGACGGATCTACGATCAGGTTGGCGTATGCGGCCGCCACGATTATTTCCGACCTAGTCAATTTCAATCGCCGATCGACACCGTCAAGAAGAATTATTTGACCTGATAGGAATAAGAGACCATGCGACCGATTGACGACATTTCTGGAAGGGAAGGCGGGTTTTCGTAACGGGGCACATGGGCTTTAAGGGCGCGTGGCTCTGCTCGCTGCTGGCGCAGTTAGGCGCCGAAACGTTCGGCTTTGGCGAGGACGAAGAGAGCGGCTGCTTTATCGCGAATTGAAACTACAGGGCATTCCGGACGGGTCGGCGACATAAATGACATTGAAGCCATGAGGATCACCCTTGAAGAATCTCGAGCCGACGTTCTCTTTCCATCTCGCCGCCCAGCCGATCGTCCTCACATCCTATTCCAATCCGGTCGGGAACATTCGAGACGAATGTTCTCGGCACGGTCCGAGTACTCGAAGCGGCGCGAGCGTCGCCAGCCTCCAGGCCGTCGTCGTAATCACCAGCGACAAAGTCTACCAGAACGATAAGCGCCCCCGGCGTATCAAGAGCAGGACGCGTTGGGCGGCGCCGATCCCTACAGCGCGTCCAAGGCCGCGGCGGAGATCGTAACCCGTGCAATGAACGCTTCTTCTTTTGAAGCCCGAGCAGCTCGCATAGCTACGGCCCGCGCCGGCAATGTGATCGGCGGTGGTGATTGGGCCGAATACCGTCTGCTTCCCGACGCGGCCCGATGAATCGGTTCCGGACGACCCCTAGTTTGCCGTAACCCGGTTCGGTCCGCCCATGGCAGCACGTATCTAGATCCGTGACCGGATACATGATACGTGCCGAAGATCTGCTCACGGAAAGACGCCGCGGCGATGCGTGGAATTTCGGCCGACGCCGGACGATGTCTCTAACGGTGGGCGACGTGGCCGATCTTTTTGTCACAGGCATGGGGAGACGGAGCGAAATGGACTGCCGAGCCCAGTCAGAACAAGCGCACATGAGGCCAAGCTGCTCGCTGATCGACTCGATTCGCGCGCACCGAGAATTGAGGCTGGCAGCCACGATGGCGCCCGACAGAAGCGATCGACGAACAGCCGCATGGTATCGCGACTATGCCGCCGGCGAACGCCACCACGCTCGTCGAGCGAGATATCAGAAGTTCCTTTACCGAATGCGCCGTGACTGGCCGGATTGTCGAATTGGCAAAGCCAGAGACCTAATCATTCCTTTCGCGGTGTGGGGCGAAAGAGATGAAAGTCGTCATTTTGGCTGGAGGCATGGGCACGCGGCTTGCCGAGGCCACGGAGATAGTGCCGAAGCCGCTGGTTCAAATCGGCGAACGTCCCATTATTTGGCACATTATGAAGATCTACGCAGCTGCGGGATTTGATGAGTTTATCATTTGCTGCGGTTACAAGGGCCACATGATCAAATCCTATTTTGTCAATTATTTTGCCGAGAACTATGACATCACCGTCCACCTTGGCGAGAACCGGGTCGATTTTCACGGTGACCCAAACGAGCGCTGGACCGTCACGCTCGTCGATACCGGTCTCAATACGATGACCGGCGGCCGGATCAAGCGGATCGCTCCCTATGTTGGCAACGAGACGTTTTGTCTTACCTATGGCGACGGCGTTTCTGATGTCGACATTCGCGCGCTTGTAAATTTCCATCGTGCGCAAGGACGCCTGGTGACGATAACGGCGGTTCCGTCGCCTGGACGTTTCGGCATTCTTGATATCGACGAGCAGAAAGTCGTCAGTCGCTTTCACGAGAAGCCAGACAATGAAATGGGTTGGATCAATGGCGGATTCTTCGTGGTCGAGCCTTCAGCGTGAACTATATCGACGATGACGAGACCATCCTGGGAACGCGAGCCTCTGGAACGGCTGGCGCGGGACAACTCTCTCGCCGCCTACCGGCATCAGGGGTTCTGGAAGCCCATGGATACCTTGCGCGATCAGCGCGAACTCGAGGCGCTTTGGAACGCGGGCAAAGCGCCGTGGAAGCGCTGGTAACGATGACCAATCCGCGGCCAACGAAGAAAAGCGAACCGACGGTCTGTCGGCTCTGCTTACGCTGCTGACGCCACCTCGTCTGCACCTGGTCGTGCGGTTTGGCCTGACCGGCGTGACAACTACGCTCGTCTATTTTTTCCTTACCAACACGTTCGTGCTCCTGCTCAGGATGCCGCCAGTCGCCTCCTCGGTCTGTGCGTATCGTTATCGATCGGAATTTCGTATCTGCTTCAGAGTCGCTTCACCTTTCGTGTGAACATTGACTCCGTTGATCAAGTCGTGCGCTTTGTTGTCATGTCACTAGCCGGGCTCGTCGTTTCGTGGGGCGTGATGACTTTCACCGTCGACGTGCTCGATTGGCATTACCTGAGCGGCGCGCTTCTCGTCTGCGTAATCGTTCCGATCCTGAACTTCTTCGTGCTTCGCGGCTGGGTGTTTACCGTGCGCAGGGGCGAAACAGCATATTGCGGCTGGAGAGCAGCGATGAGCGAACGGAAAGCCTCCCAGGTGACACAGTCGCAAGTCGCCAGGGATTTCGACAACGTCGCCACCGACTACGAGGACCAGATCAATTCCGCGATTGCCTTCGCCGGACGCGAACACGCGTTCTACATTGACATCAAGCGCGAACACATCCTGCGGCTGGCGCGGAAGCATTTTCGCGACCTCAGGGATCTGGACGTGCTCGACCTCGGCTGCGGGCTCGGTGCCTATCACTCCGGACTCGAGGGCAAGTTTCGCGAATTGAATGGCGTCGACGTTTCGGCGCGAAGCATCGAACTCGCGGCCGCGCAACATCCCTTCGTTCATTATTCGACCTTCGATGGCATCCGGCTGCCTTATCGAGATGGACAATTCTCCATCGTGTTCACCGTCTGCGTCATGCATCATGTGCCGCCGCCGCAATGGACGAGGTTCGCTGCGGAGATGTTTCGTGTAACAGGCGGGCGGCCTGGCGCTCGTATTCGAGCACAATCCCTATAATCCCGCGACCCAATACATCGTAAAGACCTGCGACATCGACAAGGACGCAGTGTTGTTGCGGCCCGGAAAATTGCGAGGGATGTTTGTGGATGCCGGTTCGCCAAGGTCGAGACCAAGACCATCATTTCCGTCCCGCCCGCGGCCCGTTTCTCAGCGGGCTTAATTCGCTCTGGGGCATCTTCCTTTCGGAGCTCAGTATTATCTCAGCGGCGTGAAACCGTCCTGATAAGAGGGACTCTCTGACCGGATCACTTCGGATCTGGTGGCTTCTGGCGAGCGGCGACCTTGCCACTTCCGCTCGTGATCGTCGGAGGCGGCCGTTGGGGAAGGACCTGGCTGTCAGTCGTCGTTGCCGCGCGCGGTTCAGCGGAAGGTGTTGTCCTGGCTGCCCGCAGCCGGCCCGACGACGTGCAGACATGGGCGACCGCGCGAGCCGAGTTCGCAGGCCTGACGGTCGTGCCGACTGTTGTCGAGGCAATGGCGGATCGATCCGCCGCCGCAAGCGGCGATCATATCAAGCCGGCCACGCGATCACGTACGCGACGGAATGGATGCGTTCAGTCATGGTCTGCACGTCCTCATCGAAAAGCCCCTCGGTGTCGATCCGGAGAGCGGCCGGACGGTCTTGGCGGCAGCTCAGGAGAAATCGTGTTGTCGCGGTGGGACGGAATTCGCCTATCTGCCAGCCTTCCATCAATTGGCTGAAGAATTCGCCTCGGCGCGCCGGATCGATATGTCGCTGACATGGGACGACGTCGAAAACGAAGAGCGATATGGCGCGACAAAGATCCGGCACGAGGAGACGGGTTTGTTGTACGACTTGTTGCCCCATGCCTTTTCAATCGTCCGGATCTTCTGTCCCGAACGTGGCACTTCGGATCGGTGCCGCGGACGGCGTCGCTGATGGCTGTCAGTGGCGGACTACGAATTCCACGACGATCGGGGAGGGCGCCACGAACTTCGCTGTCATACCAAGGCAACGGGCGACGAAAATCCTGGATATCCGAACTGAATCCGCTCAGGCGTCGGTCGACTTAGTGGTGTCCATGGGGTGATGACGATTAACGGCCAGTCGCACGCGCTTGATCCGCGGATGTCGGCGATGGCCAGCACTTTGCGACTTGAGCTTGGCGCGTTCCTGTCGCAAGTGACAGAGCGCGACGGACGCGGCTTTTTTGGGGTGGGATGTGTCGGACTTGCTTTCGGTGCAGGAGGACCTCGAGCGAGCGCTCGCGAGCGGCGCGTCCTGACAAACTGCCGGCATTGAAGTCGTGGAAGCTCGGTAGTCGTAGTGCCTCTCTCATGCCGTGTAGAAGCCAGAACTTCATCAAGCCATGGCCGGCAGAACGTTGCTCCTATCGGGCAGCTGGCTCTAGTTTGCTAGGATTGTCGAACTCACCAGCGATATATGCAGGGCGGGACCGCGCGTAGTGAGAAGATTTGCGGCGACCGCTATCCTTCACCCGTCAGCAAAGAGACGATAGGCGGCTTATCCCCAGGGTTCTCCTGATGGAACAGGACGCCGATCGCGAACCATGCAACGAAGATGCCGATTCCCACTGCGATCGACCGAATCCAGGAACTTCGCTTGTGAGGCATGACAAATGCACTCCTCCCGGTTTACCAGCGTCCCACTTGCCTAGAGGTTCGGCGAGAGACTTGCTTTAGGTGAAGGCGTCGACCGGGCAGCGAGCGGGGAACTCGCTCTCGCGAGCTCCTCCGCGGCAGCCAAAGACCAGGCGTCCCGCTCAGCTCTTGCCACCTGCCGGGGCCCGTGAAAGTAGGGCACGCTTTGCGTCCGCCGATGCGACTATTGCCGAATATCTCAAGAACAAGCCGGTCTCGCTGCCGTCCGCCACGATGGAAAGCAGCGCGGTCGGCAAAAGTGGGCGCGATCTGACTGTGTCGTCGCCTAGGTGTTTAATCCCGGCATTTGGTGGATCGGGTTGAAGGGACATCTGCCTATAGGTGCGGTCGTCTACGACGCCGATGAATGGACAGATGACGGCTGGGTCGGATTCCAGCCGATTGCGCGAAATTTGGTTGGGGGGGCGATAAGGGGGCAGCCCAGTCGCTCCCACGTTGCGCTCTGACCGATCGCCTTGAGGAACAGCTCAAGCCATCTTTCGGGTACCGGCAGCAGCCAGGATGCTCTGCCTTGGCTGAGGCGGTAACCTGCGATCAGATCGGCGACCGTGACCGGAGTCGGATCCGACACGATGAAGGTTTCGCCGCGCGCGCGGGGATTGGTTAGTGCAGTTTCGACGGCCGATTTGAAATTCTCAATCGACAACACGGATCGCCGCGCCTTCAACGCTCCGAACGGCAATGGAATCGGCAGCCGCGAGATCTTATGGACCTTTGCGAAATTACCCTTTTCGCCTTCGCCGTAAATCACCACCGGACGCAGGATCGTGAACGGAACGCCTGCCGCACGGACCGCTTCTTCGGCAGCCAGCTTCGATCTGCCATAGGCGTTATTCGGCTTTGGATGGTCATTCTCGGTCAGTTCGCGGTCTGCGAACGAGCCAGACTGCGCGGATATGGATGAAACCAAAACCAACTGGCTCGTGCCAAACTTGGACGCGGCGCGCGCGAGCGACGCAGTCGCTTGGTGATTGACGCGATCATAGAGATCATCCACGGCAAATGTGTGCGCAATTCCGGCGAGATGAACTACGACATCGCATTGTCTGAGCAACGGCTGCCAGTCGAAGGGTTTGGATAAATCCGGAAGCTCGACGCCGACGATGTTCGGATTTTCAAACCTGGGAGCCGTTCTTGAGGCTGCGACTACTTTGTAACCGCACTGGACCAGATGGGGCACGAGATGCCGTCCGACAAAGCCGTCGGAGCCCGTCACCAGCACGGAGGTTTGATCGTTCATTGAGACAACATTTCGAAGTGACGCTCGCGGCAACCGTGGCGAGACGCCAATAGCTCTTCCAATCCATCTTCAATCTGCTGTCGCCTGACCGAACGAGTCTAGCACCACCGCCTGACCACGAACAAGGCGAGGCTATACCAGGCGGCTATTTTCCGACTTTGACCAGCCGCGCCAAAGCGGCGAAGAGAAGACGGATGGGGCACAGATATTCTCCCGGCGTCTCGCCGGCTTTGGGCGAGCAGATGACGGAAATGATGAACCGAAAGATCGATTGTCGCGGCGACCGCGCCGTAACCGAACGGCTCGCGCATGTTGCGCTCCGGCCATAGCCGCCAGTAGGTAGCCAACTTCGATCTGTGCTACTAGGGTGATCTGTTCCCCTTCATTACTCGCATCTTCCTTGGCTTCCTGTAGCCGCAAACATGTTTTGCGAAATTCGTTCGGGTCCAGTCTCATCGCGTGCTTCTACTTTTCACTGAGCATTGCGCGGAAACAAGAAGCAGGAACCGCCCATCAACCCGGACTATTGTTAAACTGAAACGTACCAACCGGTGACATAGGCTAATCAACTGCACTGCGGACCTCCTCCTCGACAGCGCGTCTAAAAAATGTATTCATCGAGAACTACGAACTCGTTCGTATGATGAAGATGGAAAACCTCACTAACCCGATGTTCAAGCCCGCAGCGTTCCTCGATCGCGATGGAGTCGTCAACTATGACGACGGTTATATGGGCACGAGCGACCGAATCCGCTGGATGCCGAATGCGGCCAAGGCGATCCGACGTCTTAACCAGTCTGGATATTTAGTGTTTTTGTTCACCAACCAATCGGGCGTGGCACGAGGCTTCTTTACCGAGCAAGAGGTACTCAGCTTGCATAGCTGGATGCGTTCCGAGCTTGCTAAACATGGCGCGCATATCGATGACATCAGATATTGCCCGCATCATCCCGACGGAACGGTTGAGGGTTATCTCGAAGATCACCATTGGCGAAAGCCGAAGCCTGGCATGATTCAAGACCTGTTGAAGCACTGGCCGGTAAGACGCGACGGAAGTTTTGTCATTGGCGATCGTGCGACCGACATCGAGGCCGCGGAAGCCGAGGGCCTTCCCGGCTTTCTGTTCGTAGGCGGCGACCTCGATGCATTTGTGGCCGATGTGATGCTTCAAACCAGCGTGCCATAAGCCTCAGCAACGTGCCTTCATGTGGAGGACAAGAATGTTTAATCCTAGCAGCAATCGGTGAGGGCCAGCAGGTAGCCGAACTGACAGCTCACGGAAAGACGCCGTGAACAGGGCTTGTGTGCCAGAGAGCTTTTGCAGTTTCGAGGGGCGTCATATTTAGGTTTGACCACCAGGATGCCTCTTCTCGGAGGAAAAAAGCGGCGGGGCAGCTCACATCGATTGCCCGCCTTGACTCGATCGGCCGGCGATCCATGTCTCGATGATTTCAAACTTGCTGCTGAACGCGACGAGGTCGGCGCGATAGCCCGGCGCGATCGATCCAAGTTGGGACTCTAGGCCCAGAAACGTTGCCGGCGTGCGAGAGGCCATTGTCAGCGCCTCAGCAATCCCAAGGCCGATCAGCGCGACCGCGTTACGCACCGCCTCTATCATGGTTAGGTGGGCGCCGGCGAGTGTGCCATCAAAATCAGTCAAGCGATCTCGTTGAAGCGCAATCCGTCGCCCCTGCAGCTGGAAAAGCCGCTGATCTGTGCCGACGAGGGGCATGGCGTCGGTGACCAGCATCAAGCGATCGCGCCCCTTGCAACGCATGGCGATGCGCAAACTGATGGGGTCGACGTGAAGGCCGTCGCAAATGATCCCGGCAAATAACCGCTCATCATCAAGCGCGGCGCCAACTACGCCTGGCTCGCGGGCCGTCAGTTGCGACATGGCGTTGAACAGGTGAGTGACACCGGTCACGCCGCGATCCGCCGCCAGCCTGATTTGGCATGCGGTCGCGTCGCTATGGCCGACCGAGACGCGCAATCCTGCACCGGTGAGATCGTCGATCAGCGACGGCGGTACGCATTCCGGAGCTAAGGTCACAATGGAGCGACCGCAGCTGCCGAAGCTTTTCATCGCGACAAGATCGCGCGCGTTCGGCACGCGAATCTCGGCTTCAAGATGAATGCCCTTACGAGCTTTGTTGAGCGCAGGTCCTTCCAGGTGAAAGCCGAGCACGCCAGGAATTTGCAACGCGGCTGGCGCGACCGCAGCGAGGCGTTCGATCACATCGGCGCGATCGCTGATCAGCGTCGGCAGACAGCTTGTGGTCCCCGCCCTGCGGTGAGTTTCGACGATGCGGCGCACGCCGGCCTCGGTCGGCTGATCGTTGAGGAGGACGCCGCCACCACCATTGACCTGGATGTCGATGAAGCCGGGCGCGAGGATCGCGTCGGCGGGAAGCTGGGTTCCTCCGAACGGCGCGTCTTGCAAGCTGACACTTTCGATCAGGCCACCCGCAACCGTGACCAGCGCCGGTCCTCGCATGGCCGTTCCGTCGAATAGTTGCGGCGCGGCAATCGTGAAAGGTGCGGGGGAAGAGGGGGAGGCATGACAGTCATCCACGAATTGTCCGCTCGTGATAATCTAACATCGGTCAAACGCTGCCGCACGAATCCGAGGCGCGGGCGGATTGTTCCCCAAAAAGGGTGAACAGGGGTATGCTGGCGACCTTAGATGGAACCTAGTTTTCCGCGTTGGAACAACATGGTGACGACAGGAGCACTGTATCTCGGGGTTGACGGCGGCGGTAGCCGTTGCCGCGCTCGCATCGAGGATGAATATGGTGCGGTGCTCGGCGAGGGCGGCTCGGGACCGGCAACGACGCGGCTGGGCATCGACAAGGCGTGGCACTCGGTCATGAGCGCCTGCGCGATTGCAGCCGAGCAAGCAGGATTGAAGCCCGAGGATTTTGCGCTGATGCACGCAGGAATTGGTCTTGCTGGTCTCGGGCGCGCTGGCGCCGAAGCGATCCTCAAAGAGATTGTGCATCCGTTTGCCTCCGTTCGCTTCATCAGCGACGGCTTGGCTGCCTGTCTCGGCGCTCATGGTGGTGCCGACGGCGCCGTCGTTGTCGCCGGCACCGGCTCGGTCGGCGTCGGCCTGATCGGCGGCCGCGAACTCCGTTTCGGCGGATATGGCTTTCCGATCTCGGACGAAGGCAGCGGCGCAGACATCGGATTGCAGGCAATCAGACTCGCGCTCCGTCGAGCGGATGAGCGGGGCGAGGCATCGCCGCTGCTTGAGGAAGTGCTGGGCGCCTTCGGCCATGACCCCTGTCAGGCTGTGGCCTGGTCCGAACAGGCGACTGCGACCGACTATGCGACCTTCGCGCCGTTAGTACTGCGGCATGCGACTTCGGGCGATCCGATCGGCCGGCGTATCGTCGAACGCGCAGCTGATGAGATCGGCGATCTACTCCATATGTTCCTGTGGCAGGGAGTTGACAAGCTGTCGCTGGTCGGCGGGTTGTCCGGAGCAATTGCGGCGTGGTTGGCGCCCGATCTGCGCGACCGCCTCAAAGTTCCCGATGGTGATGGGGTCGCCGGCGCGTTACTGGTGGCGCGGCGCCGCTTTTGCGTAAGCGAGGCAGCGGCTGAACGCAAACCGCTTTCCGAGCCCCGCGTTTCAAATCCGTGAAAGGAGCGGATCGCGCGTATGGCCACTGAAGATGTAGACCCTCGCGTTGCCGATCTCGACGCTTGGTCACTGACCTCAGCGATGGAAGCGATGTGGGAGGGCCAGCTCGCTGCAGTCGCGGCTGTAGGGCGCGCGCTTCCTGCGATCACCGCTGCGACAAATGCCGCAAGCCAAGCGCTCGGCGATCGCGGACGCCTGATCTATGTTGGCGCCGGCACCTCGGGCCGGGTCGCCGTGCAGGACGGAGCGGAGCTGACGCCGACTTTCGCCTGGCCCCAAGAGCGGCTCCGTTTCATCATCGCCGGCGGGGAAAGCGCATTTGCCGCATGCGCCGAAGGCGCGGAAGACGATGTCGCCGATGCAATCAAACAGGCCGATGCTGCAAGGCTCTCGCCGTGCGACGTGGTGATCGCGGTCTCGGCCAGCGGTACGACCCCGTTTGCCGTGGCGGCGCTGCAGCAGGCGGGCACATGCCGAGCCATCACCATTGGCGTTGCCAACAATCCCGGCACTGCGTTGCTCACATCAGCGACATATCCCGTGCTGGTCGAGACGGGGCGAGAATTGATCGCCGGCTCCACGCGGATGAAAGCGGGCACCGCGCAGAAGGTCGTGCTCAACTTGATCTCGACCGGCATTATGCTGCGCCACGGCCGCGTCTATCGCGGCATGATGGTAAACATGCAGATGACGAACGCGAAGCTAAAGCGCCGCGCAGAGGCCATGGTTGCTCGGATTGCCGGCTGCAGCGAAGCGCAGGCTGCTTGTGCCCTCGGGCAGACCGACGGGGATATCAAGATGGCCGCACTTGTGGTGTTGGGCCACGACAGGGCGGAAGCCGAGAGCATTCTTGCGAGCCATAAGGGTAATCTCCGTCGCGTGTTCGCTGATCTCTTTGGCGGCAGTAGCGAGTGAGGTTGAACACTGGCTATGCAGCAAAGATGGAGCATGAGCTATGGCCGACTCCGATTCTTCGGCGATGGCGCGAGAGATTTGCGAAAGTGCCGACGTCGTCTCGCGCATCGTCCGCAACCGCCATGCTATCGCTGACGTTGCAAAACGCCTGGATATTGCCGCAGCACCGCTTGGCGTCCTATGCGGTCGTGGAAGCTCCGGCCACGCCGGGGTGTT
This sequence comes from uncultured Alphaproteobacteria bacterium, assembly GCA_963843235.1. GTDB lineage: Bacteria > Pseudomonadota > Alphaproteobacteria > Rhizobiales > Xanthobacteraceae > Bradyrhizobium. Next base: position 250,733 of record CAWJJV010000024.1, on the reverse strand, counting down.
CTTGCGCTACCTCATCGAAACGCGGCTTCACCTGCCAGTGTCCGCCAGCGCGCCGTCGGTGATCACGGCGTTTCGCAAGCCACTGACGTTGCGCAATGCCTTGTTTATCGTGATCTCGCAATCTGGGCGCAGCCCCGATTTAGTCGCTGCAACGCAGTCTGCGCGAGCGTCTGGTGCTCGCACCGTCGCAATCGTTAATACGGTGCCGTCGCCGGTTGCCGACGCCGCCGAATTCGTCGTTCCGATCGAAGCCGGGCCCGAACATTCTGTCGCCGCGACCAAGACGGTGGTCGGCTCGATGACGGCAGGAGCTGCACTGATCGCGGAATTGGCCGGTGACACGGCTCTTGGGTCGGCCCTCGACCGACTGCCGGAGCGCGTTCACCGCGCGCTGACACTCGATTGGTCCAAAGTATCCGACGATCTCGCCAGCGCATCCGCCGTGTTTGTCGCTTCCCGCGGTCTTGGCCTGAGCTCAGCTCGCGAGATTGCGCTGAAGCTTGCCGAAATCCTGCGGCTGCCCGCCCTTGGTTTCAGCGCCGCCGAGCTGCAGCACGGCCCGCGCGCTGCGTTGTCATCGAAGACGCCGGTTATCATGATGCGTTTGATGGACGAAACAGCTGCGACAGTCGATGCGGTGGCGAGCGAGCTGCGCGAGCGCAGAATTGCCCTGCATCTGTGTGGCGGCCCGCACAGCACGCTGCCGTGGCTTGGCGACGATGATCCCGCAATCGACGCGATCACCATGCTCGTTCCGGCCTATCGCATGATCGAACGCACTGCGCGGGAGTGGGGATTTGATCCGGATCGTCCGCCGCAACTGACCAAAGTTACCGAGACATTCTGAGCTTGTGCGGGGAGCGGGTGCAGTATCCATACTACAAGGACAAGCCACCTTCGACTGTCGTTGTGGGCGCGAACCAGCAGCGAGTCGCACGTCGGATCTGGGCTGCGATGTCTGAGGCGTCGTTGATGGGAATGTTCTGATAGACCAGTTGCACCTGCGGCTCGATGAAATTCGCGGCAATGTTGACAGAGTACCGGCCACACGGGGACGACGTCATCCGGGTGCACAAAGTGCGTCTGTCTCAGTGTTCGTCCGCAATCACCTTGCCGTCGTTCGGCAGTGCGCCGGGGCTCACGAGTTCGACATTGCCGACGAGCTTTGTCACGGCGCAGGCTGACCGCAAGGAGCCGCGAAAATGCGAGGTACAGAGGCCGGTTGCCACTGGCTATCTTTCACCCGCCAGCAAAGTGACGATGGGCGGCTTATCCTCGGGGCTCTCCTGATAGAACAGGACGCCGATCGCGAACCAGGCAACGAAGATGCCGCTTCCCACTGCGATTGACCGAAGCCAGGAACTTCGTTTGCGAGGCATGACAAATGCACTCCTCCCGGTTTACCAACGTCCCACTTGCCTAGAGGTTCAGCCGGGATGCAAAACTCGAGTCGCGGCGGTCAGATGTCGGCGAGCGACATCACGATTTCACGGTCGGCGAGATCAGGACTGAGTTGGACCCACGCCGCTTTCCCGCGGTCACTGTCGTGGATGCAGCGCTGCACCCGCGCGTCCGCCCTTGCCTTCGATCTTCGGTTGCGCTTGGATGGCTACTCGTCCGGGGCGAGGCACAATCCTGCGGATATAATTCAAGATGAATCGCACCACCGCGATCAAATCGGCTTTCCTCTGCCTTTGCCTGTCGCTGTCATCCTGCGCGGGCGGTCGAACGGCGGGCGAACATATCGCGGACATGCCGCACTGGCTGGGGGGCCTGCCGGACGATGCCCCGCCGCGGCCCGGGACGCCAGAATACGATGCATGGATGGCTAAGCGAGCCCAGGAAGCGGCGAGGCCGAAGACTTAGCAGCAGCCTAAATAGCCGCTACCGCTCCTCGTCCGGATGCCCTCTGAGACCTGATCCGTTTCCCAACCTATCAACATCCGCGTTCGGCAGCGGCCACTGTTCGACTCGCTGTGGAATTCCGAACGAGGGCGAACAAGAGAGAATACACCGTACTGGGGGAAGGCGAAGGAACAAACCTCGTCGCGCAATGGATGTCAATTGGACTGCTGCAACCGAGATAACGACTATTTTGATTTAGGCTTTGCTCCGTGGGCCTTCCCTTAAGGTAAGTCCGCCACCTGGGGATTGGGGGCGAGAGATGGCCGCGATGAACGATAGGGATGAAGATGACGTTATTGAACGCTGGCTGAGCGACCTTGTTAGGGAACCACTATAGGACGGCCCTGAAGGCACCCATCATCACAGTCATGGCGGCGTTTGCTGTCATCGTATTCAGCGGCTCATATCTCAAAGCAATCGAGATCGGTGCTATCGTGCTCCCAGCCTCGCTGTTCATGACATGGAAGAGATATTTAGAGCCATTATGTTTTGTTGCATTTGTTATCGCGGCGATCGTAACCTGCTGCGATCTTAGCCTTTTGCACTGGGTCCAATCGGCAGCTTTTATTCGCTGAGGCTTCTGTAGCCAACCCGAACTGTTGTCGGGATAGGTCGACAAGCAGCGCCTTCGCGGAAGAACTGGCCGTAAAGAGGGAACCGCCAAAAGGCGCTTGGACTGGAAGCAAGGCGCCTTTGTTTCCCGCGCTGCGATTATCGAAGTGATAGGCCCGTCGCCGCTTCAAGTTCCGTAATCGCTTGCGGCGCGTTGACCACCTTGATGGTCCTCATGCCCATCTCGCGCGCTGGCTTCAGGTTGACGCCAAGATCATCGAGATAAACGCAACACTTGGGATCGACGCCAAGCGCGTCGGTCATCATCCGGTAGATGCGGGGGTCCGGCTTGCGAAGACCGATTTTGGCGGACTCGATGACGTGATCGAACAGCGCCATCACCTCCGCTATGTAGAGCGAACGGCCCCCCGGGCTGCCGATACTGTTGGCGGGAAGGTTGTTGGTGATGCAGCCGGTCTTGAATTTTGTCCGCTATACGCCTCAGCGCTTCGACCATCTCGGGGCGCAGATCTCCCGATAGCAGCGGCAATACATCCTTGCCGCGCACCTCTGCGCCAAGTGCCAGCGACTCCGCGGCGAACAGCTGATCGAATGCTTCGATGTCTACCTCGGCGCGCTCGAATTTCGCCCAGGCGTTCTCCCAATGATTGTTCGCGTTGGTGCGCCGGATGATGTCGGCTGGCAATCCGCGTTCAATTTCGAATCGGCTAAAAGCTTCAAACGGCGAGGTCGTGAGCACGCCGCCGAAATCCCAGATCACTGCTTCAATCATTATTGCCTACAAGTAGAAGCCGCCCGATTGCTATCGGCTAACACGACGTTGAGGCTGGAGCCAGCGCGTTGTTACGTGAAACTGTGTGGCAGTCAGGGGGACGCCAACCCTCTGGAGAAATAGTTTCAATGAGGCGTTCTCCGAAATAACCATGTGGAAAATTCTGCATTAGGCTTTCGCGTCCTAAGAAGCGAGAGCAAGGCTGGTTTGGTGTGACTTATTTTCTGGGAGCAGGCCAATGCCAACACTTGCCAAGGCGCAACTGACCGAGGCCGAGTCGCCATGGTTGGAAATCTGGGATGAGATGTATCGGTATCTATGCCGGAACAGAGGACCGATCCTAACCATACTTGGATTTTACGCTGAGCATGACTTCCGTGCGCCGGAGGATGGTTCGGTCGACAGCCCTACCCAAGAGGAAGACGCTGAATTGCAGCGGATAGCCACCGCCCTAACGCAACGCCGCGGTAGCCTCCGAGGCCATGACAAGCAGAGTTCTCGTTGCCACACTAAAGAAGGTTTCGAAAAATCCGTCTTTGTTTTTCTCAGGCCAACTCCCTGGAGCGGTCGACTGGATAATCGCTCGTAACTATCAACGCAGCGAGGAAAAGCCGGCCACGCATTGGCGCGACGTTTGGGGCGACCAGCCGGCGCATTTCGAAGGTCAAGTTGAGAACTCCCACGGAGGCCAACATCTCGAGAGCGGCGATCTCTGCTATCCGCCGGCTCGACGGGCGGAATCGGGGGCGTCCACACAACCCAGCTAATAGGATGCTCGCAGAATCCTTGAGCGTGATCTTCGGATCGAGTGGGCAGCCGATCGTGCGCGCTCGGGAGCCGTACATGCGCGACGGCGAGTTAGCTTTCGTCGAGGTCGGCCCTTTTTACGACTTTCTCAATCTGGTGCTGTACCCCTTAAAGCGACACCTTTTGGAGCGACGGCTCGCACCGCGTGACAGTGGATACTATCGTGCGTCTTGTAACCGAGGAGTTTCGTCCATCGCGGCAAGCTGCGCGTTAGGGCTACCCAATTTCTCCCAACGGGGAGACTCTTCCAGAATCTGTCGACATTCCTTTTTCTTCGAGCGGCCGCACGGCACGTGCGGCGGTCCGGCTCAGGCGTGTCCAAGCACGTCAGGATCTTCGCTTTCGAGAAAGAACAAAGCAGATGTCCCATACTTATACTCCAGAATACCTTCAACAGCACCTGGAAGTTCCGGATGTGATCCTTCCGTTTGCGCTGGCCACGCCCCGCTTGCTTCCGGGTGAAACGGATGACGATTATTATCGCTTGTTCGAGATGATGGCGACGGAACTCTTGCCCGACACAGATCTTCAATGGCTCTGGGTGATCGATCTGACGTGGCTATGGTTTGACATCATGCGGTACCGGCGCTGGAAGAATGCGATAATTCTGACTAGTCGCAGGGCGGCACTTGAATTCGCGTTGGCCAAAACGGACCCTGAATCACTGCAGATCAGCGGAATGAACCCCATGATTTGTGCGCAAGCACGCGTCGACGCTGAGGTGCTCCGGGTCGACAAGAATAGCCGTAACCCGTTAAGCGTGCGGCTCGAAGCTCACGGCTACGATGCCGACGCAGTTAACGCGAATGCATTTGTTCAAGCTCTTGAGCCTCTGACCGCGATCGAAAAATTCCTTACCTCCGCTCGGCATCAGGTTGCTGCGATGGTGCGTGAAGTGAGGCTTGATTGCGAATTTGTACGGCGGGCCAGGGAAGTGATCGATCGCAATTTGGCCCAAATGAAGTTGGCGGAACAGGCGGCTGTTGAATTACAGCCGGAGCAACATGAAGAAGGAAAACAATCAGCTTAGTGGTGTTTCGGTGATCTCAGACCGCAAACTAAAGGCTAACAAGCGAAACGCCTCCCTCAGCACCGGACCCCGGACTTTGGGAGGCAGATTGCGCTCGCGCAATAATGCATTACGTCATGGTCTAGCAACACGAATTGATGATGACCTGGCTGCGGCGCAAAATATCGAGCGTCTTGCACGAATTCTGGCCGGGTTTAGCAATGATTTTTCGCGCAATGAACACGCACGAACGATCGCTGAGTGCTACTTTGAAATGCAGCGCATCCACGCCGCGCGCACCGCGGTCCTGCAAAGGATAGGGGAGTTGGAAGCCGCTGACACCGCCGAGCACGCGCTTGCTGCCCGCGCTGTTGAGAAAATCAATCGCTACGAACGGAGACTTTTGTCCAAGCGCCGCAAGGCTCTGCAAGCCCTACGTAATCTTTCATCCGTTGTCGTTGATGCCGTAGATGTACGGTAGCTTATCATTCACGCGGTATCGTCATTGAGCCGCGCAGCGTTGAAGGTTCTGCACATGCGTGAGACTTGCACGCGCGCCAAACATCGCGGTCAACGGCGCCCCGGCGAGGCCAAGCGGCTGCCAGCAACATGACGGCGTGGTGCCTAGAGCATGTTTTGATCTGACGGAAAGGGGATTCGCTGGAGGGGCAAATCATGATTCGTCCAGAGGGCTGGTGATGGACGTCAACCTGACGGTGTCTGCGCTCGCTGCGACCCGCCGATATTTCAAGGGATTTCCAGTGATGAACGCCAGTGAAACAATCGTTACCGTAAATTGCCGAACCGTAATTTGCTAAATTCGCGGTCCAGGCTCAAGTTGTCGCTTGATCACTTACGGATTCGGTAAATGGTGACATGGATTGAGATCGGGACATCCGCGCTGATCGTCGCCTACGCCGCGACGTACCTAACGATGCGATATTTTTTCCCGCGGGAAACGTCATGAGACGTTCGCCCAGCGCTGCGGGTTAACTTTCGCCGCGAGGTTTGACCGATCTAGCCTCAATCGCGCGCGACAATGCCGACCATGAGAACCCTAGCCGTCATCTTCGTACTTGCGTTGATCGCCATCGCCTTCGAGATCTATTCGGATGCCGCGTTGATGAGAGCGGATCTCTTTCACGCAGCGACCCCGGATCCTGCGACAACGGCTATTGCCCATGGGCTCAAACGCGGTTAGGCGATTTGGCAGAACGAACCCAATCACGCCCTTAGAGCCTCATCGTTTATTACGCTCGTCCGAGATGACCTTGCCATCGTCGGCATCAATTTTGGCGCCGGAAGTTTGGTGGTCGGCTTGATGTCCCTGATCCTGATCTGGCCCTCAATCCCATACACTTCTTGAGCGAGTGGTCCCTTTTGTGATTACGCGTGATTTGAGTGACGCAGGCAGCGGGGGCATATAGCCAAGGGGGATTGGTAGGAGAGCACGATGCATGCGCTTGCTGTGGGCGGTGCGATTTGCGTTGGGATATATGTCGCAATCCGTTTAACGATGCGGTTCTACTTCCCGCCCGATACATAACCAAAGAGGTCGCTCAGTTGGCGGACTCTTCCAATCGCCGCCGTACGGGCTTGCCGTCGCCAACGACTTCCAATGCCCTTGCTCTCGTGTTTCCGCGTTGCTGACCGCACGGCGGCCTCCGGTTTGGCAGGTTGTTCGTTGCGGCAGTGCCTTTGGCCGCCAGCATCCCTGGCGCCATATCGCCTGCCGTCAAACGGCCGGCGCTCCTATATGAGATGAAGTGCCGCGCCTGGAGAGCCTTATGGTTTATTGCGCTCATCCGAGATGACCTTGCCGTCGTTCGGCAGGCTTCCCGGCGCCACCAGTTCGACGGTGCCTTGAAGTTTTGTCACCGCGCGCAGCGTCGAGGCGATTTCGCTTCGCAACGTTTCGCTGGGCGAACCGCATTCCGCCCTCAGCGTCATCGCGTCGATCTCGCCTTCGCGGGTGACGACGAGGCGCAGCCGTTCGAGTTCCGGGTGGCGCTCGGCGATTTGCGCGATCTGCTCGGGCCGCACGAACATGCCCTTGACCTTGGTGGTCTGGTCGGCGCGGCCCATCCAGCCCTTGATGCGCATGTTGCTCCGTCCGCAGGGGCTCGGCCCGGGCATCGCAGCCGTGAGATCGCCGAGCGCCAGCCGGATCCAGGGGTGATGCGGATCGAGCGACGTGACGACGATCTCGCCGATCTCGCCTTCGGGCACGGGATCGCCGGTGCCCGGCCGCACGATTTCCATGATCAGGTCCTCATTGACCATCATGCCGTCGCGGGCGGAGGTCTCAAAGGCAATCACGCCGAGGTCGGCGGTCCCGAACGCCTGGTAGGCATCGATGCCGCGCGAGCTGATCTCATCCTGCAGCGATTTCGGAAACGCCGCGCCCGACACCAGCGCGCGCCTGATCGACGAGACATCCCGCCCGGCGCTATCAGCCGCGTCGAGCAGGATTTTGAGGAAATCCGGCGTGCCGATATAGCCGACCGGACGATAGGCCTCGATCAGCTCGAATTGCGCGTCGGTATTGCCCGGACCGGCCGGGATGACCGCGCACCCAAGCGCGCGGGCGGAGGTATCGAAGATGAAGCCGCCCGGCGTCAGGTGGTAGCTGAAGGTGTTCAGCACCACGTCGCCCGGGCGGAAGCCGGCGGCGAACAAGGCCCGCGCGCCGCGCCAGGGATCGGCATCGGCCGGTTCGGCCTCGAAGATCGGGCCGGGCGACGTGAACAACCGTCCGAACGATCCCGGATGCCCCGCGACCAGCCCACCGAAGGGTGGCGCGGCCCTGTGAAGGGCGGGGAGGTCGGACTTGCGGAGCAGCGGCAGGCGGGCCAGCGCAGCCCGGCTGACGACCTCTGAGGGGTCGAGGCCCCTGAGACGCTCCGCATAGCCCGGCGCCGCCATGGCCTTGCGTAGCGCGCCGGGCAGCCGCGAAAACAGGTCCGCCTCGCGTTCCCCGGGCTTGCGCGTCTCGAGGGCGTCAAAGTGCTCGGTCATGGCAGTTCCCCAAGATGGCGTTCCCCCAAAGTTCGGCCGATTGCGCTTCGGCTTTTACATGATATCAGACGGCGGCCTTCGGTGTTGGAGGTCCCCAGGGAACGCAATGGTTGAAATATCCACCGCCGCGGCGGCAGATCGGTCCGGTTCCGACAATATCGTCGAGGTCCTGAAGGCCCGCATGATCGACCACGCGTTGCCCCTGTGGTCGACCGAAGGCTGGGATCGCACGAGCGGCGGTTTTATCGACCGGCTCTCGCCGGACGGCCGTGCCGATCACCTGGCGCCTCGGCGGGTTTTCGTCCAGGCCCGCCAGATCTATTGCTTCGCCAAGGCGGCGCAAATCGGCTGGTACCCGCAAGGCCGGGAGATCGCGCTGAAGGCCCTGGATCACCTGTTGGCGAAAGCGAAAAGCCCCGACGGCCAGCCGGGCTTTGTCCACACCCTGGCGCATGATGGCAGCGTCTTGGATCCCCTGCGCGATACCTACGATCAGGCGTTCGTCCTGCTCGCCCTTTCAAGCGTGTATGCGCTCGATCGCGATGCGCAGGTCCGTGCCGAGATCGATGCGCTGGTTGCCTTTCTCGATGCCCGGCTGCGCTCGCCTCACGGCGGCTTTTTGGAGGGGTGGCCGGCCTCGATGCCGCGGCGGCAAAACCCGCAGATGCATCTGTTTGAATCGATGATCGCAGCGTTCGACGCGACCCATGACGCGGCGTTCCAGAATCGCGCCGGCGAGTTCTTCGCGCTGTTTCTTGCAAATCTGTACGACAAGCAGAAACAGGTGCTTGGGGAATATTTCGAGGACGACTGGTCGAGGATCGAGCCGGTCAGCGTCGAACCCGGCCATCAGGCGGAATGGGTATGGCTGCTGAAAGGGTTTGAACGCATCACCGGCTGCCCGACCGGACGCTACCGCGCCGAGCTGCTTGCGTCCGCGTTGCGCTATCGCGACGGGGCGACAGGTTGCCTGATCGACGAGGGCGACGCCGCCGGCAATATCAAACGGCATAGCCGGCGTCTTTGGCCGCAGACCGAAATGGCCAAAGCCTGGATCGCGCAGGCCGAGGCGGGCGAGGCGGGTGCCGCCGACGAGGCGCGCGCGGCGTTGGCGCGTCTCGAACGGCATTATCTCAACCATCCCGTCGCGGGCGGCTGGTACGATCAATTCGATCGCGACAACCGGTCGCTGGTCGCGACCATCCCGGCGTCTTCGTTTTATCACGTGCTCTGTGCGGTCGTGGAAGCCGAGCAAGTGCTCAGCTGAAAAGGTCGGCGCTTACCTCTCCCTGCTCAGCGCTCGTTGTTAGGATATGAACGTTCCGCTCTCCGTCGCTATGATGACCGACGGCGGCATCATTCTGTTGGCCTTCGCGATCGATCACGCCAAGAGGATCGAAGCGTGGTAGTGTCTCCGTTATTGTCCCCTTGACGGGCGTTGCGGCCGCCAGACGCGGCGCGCGACCGTGCCGATCGGCGCGACCGCATGGAGTGTCGGCATCTCATCCACTTCGTGATCCTTGAATCAATTTCTCGATGCGCTGATATCGCGGGTGCGCAGGACAGCCTCGACGATGCGGCGAAGGCGGCGCAGGGAGCCGCCACGCCAGTGCTGAGCGACAGCCGCGCGTTCGACGCCGTCCAGCGGCGGCACCCAGTCTTGGTGGAGACCGCGTTCCTTGGCGAGGTCGGCAATCACCGCCGGCAAAAGCGCATCGAGATCGTGTGCGTTTGGCTTCGGAAAGGAAACGACGCGGAAGCGATCGCGGATCGGCGAAGGCAACGGGTCGAGGCTGTTGGCGGTGGCGACGTAAGAAATATGAGACAGATCAAGTGTCGTCTGCAACGCGGGGTCCGGGTACCTGGTGTTGGTCTCCGGTTCGAGGAATCCGAGCAGGCAATCCCAGAACCGTCCATAGTCCGAGCGGGTGCCGGCCTTCTCAATCTCGTCAATCAACACCAACGGATTGGCCTGTTTCGCTTGTGCGACGGCCAGGAAAGGATGGCACGGCTCGGCGGAATGCCAACGTTTGTCGGTGCCGGCGAACACCGCACCGTCGCTTCGGCTTGCATCCGTGCGCCACACGGTGAGTCCCAGCGCTTCGCCGAGACGTCTGGCAAAACGGGACTTGCCACCACCCGGATCGCCTACCAGCAACAGCGGTCGAAGTTTGACGGTAGTGCGGCCGACGAGATCAGCGAGCGCAAAGTCGATCACTTCGAGCGCATACGGAAACTCGAACATCAGCAACTCGCGCACCTGATGCAGCGGTCGCACCAACATCAGCGGCAGCGCGGTGTTGATGACGTGCTTCGTCGGGCCGATCAGGTCCTTGAGTTTGCTGTTGTTCAACTGAGCTTCGTCGATATGGGCGACCACGACATGGTTGTCAGGAACGGTGGCAATCGATGCCGGATCGTGCTTTGTCGGGTTGATCGGTCTTTGCCTGGTCGGTGGACCGTTGGCGTTTGTCGGCTTCTTCAACCTGCTGCCAGGCGGCTTCTTCGGCCACAGCGATACGGCGCTTGGCCATCTTGCGACCGATCTGCATCGCACTGGCCGCGGCCGACGAATCCCACCCATGCAGCAGGTCCGTGCAGGCCGGCAAAGCCGCCCAACCGAAGCAAAAGGCCTCGAGGTCGGCGAGAAGTGCGGTGTCGGCGCCGGCGGGGGGCCTGTCCAGCGCCTGCAGCAAAGCCTTCGCCACCCGCCGATGATCCTCGATGTAGGTGTTGTCGCGCGGTGTCGGCAGCGACAGCAACCGCACGCAGTCGGCCAGGCTGCGCAGGTTTGGTGTATCCTCCACGACAGCACGGTGATCGAGTTCATGGGCAAGTGCGACGCCGATGCCGACGTCGCGTTGCCTGGCCCATTCGGCATTGAGCGGGAGCCTGGGACAAAGCTCGTCGATCTCCGCCACCAGCCGCTGCATGATCAAGCCGCGCTCTTCGCCGGCCAGCACCGCGTAGCGCAGGACCCGCGGCAGCACCTTCAGCCGCTCGTCGCTCTCAGCGGAATCCGCCGCGGCGCCCGTCGAGATAATATCCGCGACAGCGGGCAACGCCGGATCGTCGAAATCAGTATCGTCGGGATCGGTACTCATGCCTCGCCCTCCGAAGCATGGTCATGGGTGCCAGCGCGCGACCCGGCAACGGAGGTCACGGGTGCGGCGGACGTCGCCGGGGCCGGCAGGCAGCCCCAGCCGGTAAAAGCGCGAAAGCGTGCGGACCCAGTTGCCATCTGGATCGGCGAACCACACGGGAGAACTAATCACTGAGCGATCGCCGTGGATGGGATGTCCGCTGGCAAGGCCGACCAGCACCACGCCCCGCGGCGTCATTGCCGGCGTCCATTCTTCCAGGAGCGGGGCTGACTGCAGCAGGGTCGGCGAGACCGGATATCCTAGTCCAAGGCGAGCGCAGTCGTCGGCGAGCGTGCGCAATCGCCGGGTCAGACCAGGTGTGATGTGCGCAGGATCGAGAAACGGAAACATTTTCGTCAGCATGGAAAGATCCAAGTGTTTGAGAGGTCGACAAAAGGGGTGAGGAAGGGGAAGCCAGGAAACGAGGGTGGCGTCATTCACCGACTTCCACCACCAGCGCACCATCGAAGTTCGGGTTCTCAGCCCCGTAGCCGTGCGGATTACAGAGGATCCGGGTCTCTCCGACGCGGTAGTCGAAGGAGCTGATGCACATGGCCGTGCACCCACAGCGTCGGCTGGTACGCCTCGATCAGCGTCGATAAATCCGGAAGCGAAAGCGCCCGTGAGGCTATCGCTCATGAACTCCGGATGGATCGATCGCCGGATGGCAAGCATGGTGGCTGATTACGGCCGTCGGTCCATGGAAGGGTGTCGCCAGGACTTCCGCGAGGTAGGTTTTCGACCGATGATGCAGCAGCGCCGCTTCCTGCGGTCGGAACCTCAGCCACGGCTGCTTCTGCCAGCCGATCCGGCGATGATCGTTCATGCCGGTTGCGCAGGCGTTCATCACGGCCGCCTGATTGGATTCACCAAAGATCCGATAGTCCGTCCACAGCGTGGCGCCGACAAAGCGAACGCCGCCAAGCACGATCGCGTCGTTCTCCAGCAGGTGGATATTGAACTCGGTCGCGTGAGACCGTGCCAGCGCCAGCTCGTCGTGGGATGAAGCGGCGATAGTATTCGTGATTGCCGAACACCATCACGATCGGGATCTGCACCGCCACGATCCGGCGCAGGTAATCGAACGCACGCAAAACCCCTTCGCAGGTGTCGCCGGCGACGATCACAAGATCGACGCCGGGCATGATTGCAATCGGCTTGATCGGAGCCACGTCGACGTGGAGGTCCGAGAAGATCTGGATCTTCATGTGAGGTCCCCCGAGCCGGACGCCGCCATCGCCAGGCGCAGGACAGACGCCAGCCCGGGCACCGACGGGCAATCCATCAGGCGCGGATCGGCATCAGAGTGGGCGACGCCATCGTCAGGCCCGCGGCGGACGGCGGCATCATCCGAACCTGCGAAAAGGGCGTTCGCCCGGCTCCGGTGCATGTGCTCAAGCACTTTTGTTGGTTTTGACATGGGCTGCTACCTAGTCCGCAATCAGGACTGCGCGCGGGTGGCGCGGCTGGATCCACTTGCTGCTGTTCACGTGCGCTCCCGTCACGACCTTCGCCGCGATGGCGGCTGAGGGAAGCCAGACCGCGACGAGAAGGCGTTGCCGGTTCTGAACGCCGGGGATGGCGCCCAAGGCTCCGGCTTCCACAAGTTCGGCGCGGCGCGTGTGCAGGATCGGGTTGACGCTCGAGTTCACCTGCGTGCGCAACTCGGAGCCCGCCATCACCACGAAGCCGCCCTGGGCCGGATAGCCGCGCGCCCAGAGGCCGCAGTAATCGAGTTCGAGCTCGCTGCCGAGCTGGGGCGTCGCGATCACTCCGATTCGGATCGGTCCGGTGTCGTCCGGCCCGATGGTAATCGCGGCCTCCATCGTCTTGCGGCGCTGGCCGGCGAAATTCGAGCGGAACACCCGGCAGCCGGCGTCGAACAAGAGGCGCTCGCCAAGTTCGACGTATTGGTCAAGCGGCGCGCGCTCGCAGTCGGACAACTCCAACATCTGCGGATTGACGCCCTTGACGATCTCGACCAGACCGGCCTGCTCCGCCATCTCTGTCAGGCGATACTGCAGATAAATCGCCGCCGTCTTGTCGAACCAGGGCCTCCCGTAGCCCGAGATCACGTAGACCTCGCGGGTAAAGGCCTTGGAGGGATCGGCGGCATGCTGGTACAGCCTGCGACGAACGTCGCGGGTCTCTCCGAGATAGGCCGCCTCATGATCGGCAAGGACGTAACAGCCCGGCACGGCGAGGTGCGCCAGCGCAGTGTCGTTCACCATCGCAAACGGAAAGGCGGAGACAGTGAGGCGGCTGACATTGTCGTGAACTTCGCGCAGGCCGGCGATGTCGCCGATCGGGCGGTAGATTGTGTTGGTGCAGGCGGGCTGCACGGAGCCATTCGTGGGTAAAAAGGGCATGATCTCTCTCTTTGTTTGGAGAGATCGCAAGGCCAACGTCATCGGACCTGAATCTGGCGCAGCCAACCATGCTCGCGGATTATCGCTGGCAAGCATTAGCGGGCGTGAGCTTCGCGTTTCGCCTATCTTCCGACCACGAGGTAGCCTTACGCGCGATCGCGCCTGGACCGGTGGCCTGAAGACGGGCACGACGCGGACCGATCCATGCGACGCTTTTCGCGTCACATGACGTCGAGCCTCGCGATCGCGCTTAGCCGATGGACGAAGGGGTGGTGGGGAAGGCCTCGCCGGCCTTAGCGGTCCCGCAATCGCCGATGAGCGTGCGGCTGGTTCCGATCACGTCGGACCGGACCAGGTACAGCAAACGGGGTAGGGGCAACGGCGCCGAATCGGCGCTATAACGGCTCTTAGCCATGACTGACTCCTCGAAAGTCGGTTGTGGTTAGGCTGTCGTCTGGTGTTGACGCACCGGTCGGCAGCCGCCTCGCGTGAACCGCGACGGCAACGGATATATGCGCCGGATCCCGGTAAAACGCCAGCTGTCGCGCAGAACTATGGTTAACGGGCGATCGGTTCGTATTCGACACGTTTCCCAGCGCGACTCGGCGCCGGAGCGCCGCTTCACGCAAAGCAGGCGAACCGGATCAACCCGGGATTGGGCCAGCCCGGCAAGTGAGCTGTGAACGAGTGAGCGAGCCGCCGTCGCGGAATGCAGACATCATCATCTTGAGGCAGTCGGGTTCGAAGAACGAAAAGTCGTTTTGGTCCAATTGCGTCGGAAGCCGTTTGCTTGGGCTAACAGCGCCGTACCGAACGTCATGCGAACTGATCCCGACGGTCTCTGGCCACAAAGGATCCTTTGATGCGCGATCCGACGCCCTATTCTAAGCGACCGTCGGGCCATGGAGGTGTCGATGATCAGAGCTTGGTCTGCTCGGCGATTTTGGAGCGTCGTGCGCTTGGCGGATTCTCTATGCCGCGAGGACGTTGGATGTGCGCGCCCGTTCGCGCTGGTGACCTCGGAAGCTCGAGATTTAGAGTTAACTGCCACGCGCGGCGAAACGAGGGTCAAGATTTGCTTCATAGCCAGCGCTTTCGGCGCTTGAAGCTTTTCAGATTCTTGAAACTCTTGCGCTGGTCGCCAGCGCCGCCGAGATAGAATTCCTTGACGTCCTCGTTGTCGCGCAATTCGTCGGCGCTGCCGTCGAGCACCACCTTGCCTTGCTCCATGATGTAGCCGTGGCGCGCCACCGACAGCGCGGCGCGCGCGTTCTGCTCCACCAGCAGGATCGTGACCCCGAGATCCCGGTTGATCTTCCGGATGATCGCGAACACTTCCTTGACCAGGAGCGGCGACAAACCCATCGACGGCTCGTCCATCAAAATCATCTTCGGGCGTGCCATCAAGGCGCGGCCGATCGCCAGCATCTGCTGCTCGCCGCCGGAGAGATAGCCGGCAAGCCCGGTGCGTTCCTTCAGGCGCGGGAAATAATCGAACACCATGTCGATGTCGGCATCGACTTCGTTGTCGCTGCGGGTGAAGGCGCCGAGCCTTAAGTTTTCCAGCGACGTCATGTCGGCGATGATGCGGCGGCCTTCCATCACCTGAAAGATGCCGCGCCGAACGATCTTGTCGGGATCGATGCCGTTGATGCGCTCGCCGTTGAAGACGATCTCGCCGCGGGTGACCTCGCCGTCCTCGGTCTTGAGCAGCCCGGAGATCGCTTTCAGGGTGGTCGATTTGCCCGCGCCGTTGGCGCCGAGCAACGCCACGATCGCGCCCTGCGGCACCTCGAGGCTCAAGCCCCGCAGCACCAGGATGACGTCGTCATACACCACCTCGATGTTGCGCACGCTGAGCAGCGGGGCGGTGACGGCGCCTGGTGTGGCGCGATCTTGCACTGTGTCGATCGTGCGCATGGTCGAGCAACGAGCCCTGTCATACCTGGATGTCATTGCCGGGCTTGTCCCGGCAATCCATCGTCTGCGCCGCGAAGCCTCTTGGGATGGATGCGCGGGTCAAGCGCCGCGCATGTCGGGTCGTACATACGATCGACGTCTGACAGCTCACCACCCAAACCATTCCGGCTTGCGCGGCAGTTCGACGGTCTTGACCTTTTCGAGCTTGATGGTGCCCTTGGCCATGACGTCGTTGATATCGCCGTCGGTCGGGCCGGAGATTTTCGAGCGATAGAGATCGACCGTCATCGTCGGCCGATGATCTTTCTCGGTCCAGGTCGACGGATTGCAGACCCCCTCCATGCCTGCCGGGACCCAGTTGGCTTTCTGGTAGAAGCCCTTGGCGACGTTCTCGCCGGTGGCGCCGCCGTTCTTGGCGGCCCAGTCGAGCGCCTCCTTCATGTACATCGCCGTGCAGACGGCAGCGATGTAATGCACCGGGCGATACACCTTGCCGGTCGGGTCCGACATTTTGGAGATTTCCATCACGGTCTTCATGCCGGGCGCGTTGCCGCCCCAGCCGACCGCCGTGCGCAGCGGGAAGATCACGCCGTCGGCGGCGTCTCCGGCGGTCTTGGCGGCGTTCTCATCCATGCCCCAGACGTTGCTGAGGAACTGGACGTCGACACCCGCGGTCTTGCAGGCCTTCATGACGGAGATGTTGGAGGCGGCGGTGTTGCCGAGATAGGCGTAATTGGCGCCGGCGCTTTTCAGGCTGAGACATTGCGCGCTGTAGTCGCCGGGCGCCAGCGCGAACACCAGCGGCGGCAGCACGTCGAAGCCGAGCTCGGTGGCGATCGCCTCGCCCGCGGCCTTCGGCGCATTAGGATAGGGGTGGTTGGCACCCATATGGACGAACTTCGGCTTGCCCGGCTTGCCCTTGGCCTTCCAGTCCTCCGCCGCCCAGGTCAGTTCGGCGCGAAGCGCGTCCGAGTAGCTCGGGCCGTAGAAGAAATTGTACGGCGCGGGCTTCGCCTTGCCGCTGGTGCCTTCCGGATCGGTCAGCGCCGCCGCATAGGAGCCGGAGATATCCGGGATCTTGTCCTGCGCCAGGAAGCCGGTCAGGGCCTCGGTATCGGCCGTGCCCCAGCCCATGATCGCCGCGACCTTGTCGGCGCCCGACCATTTCTTGTAGAGCGCGATCGCGCGCGGCACCTGGTAGCCGTAGTCGTTGGTGTCGACATTGAGCTGCTTGCCGCCGACGCCGCCGTTCTTGTTGACCCAGGCGAAAGTGTCCGCGACACCTTGTCCATAAGGCGTTCCGACGTCCGACGTGCCGCCGGAATAATCCGCGAGTTGGCCGATCGCGATCTGGGCCTGCGCCGTCGCCGCGGTGCCGCCGAGCAGCAGCGCAATCGAAACAGTACTGAGCAGGGATTTCATGGTCATGGAAATTTCCTCCGGTTCTTTTGTTAATAGGTTGTTTTGTTATCAGGCATTGTAGCCGGTCCCGTTCCAACCTCAATGCGAAAACGGGTAGAGTTTCCAGTAGGTCTTGATCTGCCGCCAGCGATGCGCGAGCCCGTCCGGCTCGAACATCAGGAATGCGATGATGATCAGGCCGATCGCGATCTCGCGCAGGAAGGTGATGTTGGTGTTGAGCGACAGCGCCTTGTCGATCGCACTGCCTTTCAGGCCCGCGCTGATCCACTCCATCGATTCCGGCAGCAGCACCACAAAGGCGGTGCCCATCAGCGTGCCCATGATCGAGCCGGTGCCGCCGATGATGACCATCGCCAGGAACAGGATCGAGCGTTCGATTCCAAAGCCTTCGTTCGAGACCACGAGCTGGTAATGCGCATAGAGCGCGCCGGCGATGCCGGCAAAGAATGCCGCAAGCCCGAACGACAGGGTGCGGTATTTCGTCAGGTTGATGCCCATGATTTCCGCGGAGAGGTAGTGATCGCGGATCGCGACCAGGGCGCGGCCGTCGCGGGTACGCATCAGGTTGGTGACAAGGAGATAGCTGACCAAGAGATAGGCCAGCACCACGTAGAAATACTGCCGGTCGCCGCGCAACGTGTAGCCGAAGATCGAGAACGGTTTGGCGCTCGCCGGCACCGAGCCGCCGCTGAACCAATCGGCGCGCGAGAAGAAGTCGAGCAGGATGTACTGCGCGGCCAGCGTCGCGATGACGAGGTAAAGGCCCTTCAATCGGGCCGCCGGCACGCCGAAGATCAGGCCGACCAGCGCGGTGATGACGCCCGCCAGCGGAATGGCGAAGAACACCGGGATCGGCAGCTTGTTCGAAACATAGGCCGAGGTGAAGGCGCCGAGCAGAAAGAATGCGGCGTGGCCGATCGAGATCTGCCCGGTGAAGCCGACCAGGATATTCAGGCCGAGGGCTGCGATCGCAAAGATGCCGATCTGGATCAGGATGCTCAGGGAGTATTCGCTGAGCAGTTGGGGCGCGAAACAAATCAGCACGATGCCGACAATGGCCGCGTTGCGGCTGGCCCTGGTCGGAAAGATCGTGGTGTCGGCCGCGTAGGAGGTGCGGTAGTCGCCTGAGGGAATGAGGGAGGGGCCTGCCATGTCAATCAGATCCGCTCGATGTCTTTGGTGCCGAACAGTCCGTACGGCTTGATCATCAGCACGATGATCAGGACGTAGAACGGTAAGATCTCATACAGATTGCCCCAGTGCAGATATTCGCTGTCGATATATTGCGCGATGTTTTCCAATAGCCCGATGATGATGCCGCCGAGCACCGCGCCGCCGATCGAGTTGAGCCCGCCGAGGATCGCGGCCGGAAACACCTTGATGCCATAGGCGGACAGACCCGACGACACGCCGTTGACCACGGCCACCACGACGCCCGCCACCGCCGACACGGTGGCCGAGATCGCCCAGGCCATCGCGAATACGCTCTTGACCGAAATGCCGAGCGATTGCGCCACCTGCTGGTTGAACGCGGTGGCGCGCATCGCCAGGCCGTATTTCGAGGCGCGGAAGAACCAGGCCATGCCGATCATCATCGCCACCGACACGACGAGACTCATGACATAGACGGTCTGGATCTGCAGGCCCAGAAAGCTCACGGACTGGCTGGTGAATACGCGCGGGAACGGCTGCGGGTTGACGCCGAAGATCCATTTCAGCGCGGCCTGAAACACCGTCGACAGTCCGATCGTGACCATGATCACCGAGATGATCGGCTCGCCGATCATCGGGCGCAGGATCACGACCTGGATCGCGATGCCGAACGCGAACATGAAGACCAGCGTCAGCGGCATGCCGATCCAGAACGGCACCTGGTATTTGGTCAGCAGCGCCCAGCACACCCAGGCCCCGACCAGCAGCAATTCGCCTTGCGCGAAATTCACCACCTGGGTCGCCTTGTAGATCAGCACGAACGACATCGCGACCACGCCGTAGAGCGTGCCGACCACGAGGCCGTTGACCAGAAGCTGGATCAGGAAATGGGTGTTCATGTTGGTTGACGGCGCAGAATTGGAGGGCTCTTCCCCTCTCCCCTCGCGGGAGAGGGTGTCTTCGCGAAGCGAAGACGGGTGAGGGGGCTTCGGGGCAAGACGCTGGCGGTTGTACCCCTCACCCAACCGAGGTCGCATTGACTGGAGGCGAAGCCCTCTCCCACAAGGGGAGAGGGCGTAGTCACGGGCGTCGCGATGTGGCCGGTGAGCCTCATTCCGCGGCCTCCGCGGTGCGCGCGTCGCGCAAAAGCTCGACCACCGCCAGTGTGGTGCGGATGCGTTGGGTGGTGCCGTCCTGGAAGCGGATGACGGTGTCGACCGGAATATCCCGCGCGCCGCCGTAGATCGCGTCGATGATGTCGGCGTACTTCTCGTTGATGACGCTGCGGCGGACTTTCCGGGTGCGGGTCAGTTCGCCGTCGTCGGCGTCGAGCTCCTTGTAGAGCAGCAGGAAGCGGGAAATACGCTGTGCCGGCGGCAACGTGGCATTGACGCTTTCGACCTCCTTGTGCAGCAGCGCATAGACTTCCGGGCGCGAGGCGAGGTCGGTGTAGGTGGTAAAGGATATCCGGTTCTTCTCCGCCCATTTCGAGATGATCGAGTAGCGGATGCAGATCATCGCGGCGAGCGCGTCGCGCCCGGCGCCCAGCACCACGGTCTCGGCGATGTAGGGCGAGAACTTCAGCTTGTTTTCGATGTATTGCGGCGAGAACCGTTCGCCGCGCGCGGTTTCCGCCAGATCCTTGATGCGGTCGATCACCACAAGCTGCCGGTCGCCGTTGAAGTAGCCGGCATCGCCCGATTGCATCCAGCCGTCGCGCATGTCGGCGGCGGACGCCTCGGCGTTCTTGTAGTAGCCGAGGAACATGTTGGGGTGACGGACCACGATTTCGCCGACGCCATGGATATCCGGATTGTCGACGCGGATTTCGATGTCGTCGGCCATCGCGACGCCGGTGGTGTCGGGATCGACCTTGTCAATCGGATGCAGCGTGTAGGCGCCGAGCAATTCGGTCTGGCCGTACAGCGTGCGCAGCGGCACGCCCATGGCCTGGAAGAACTTGAACGTATCCGGTCCGAGCGCTGCGCCGCCGGTCGCCGCCGAGCGCAGCCGCGTAAAGCCGAGGCGGTCGCGCAACGCGCGAAACAATACCGTATCGGCGATCACGGAATGCTTGCCCTGCGCCAGCGCCGCGAGGCCCGGTCTTCATGCCGAGCGCATAGAGGCTTTGCTTGAGCGGGGAGGAGTCCATGACGCCGGCGCGCACGTCGGCGGCGATCGACTCCCAGACCCGTGGTGCGAACAGCACGAAGGTAGGCGCGATCTCGCGGAAATCGTTCATCATGGTGTCGGGCTGCTCGACGAAGTTGACCTTCATCCGGCAGAGCAGGCCTTTGCCGAGCACGTAGACCTGTTCCATGATCCAGGGCAGCGGCAGCACCGAGACGTATTCGTCATCCGGCCCCTTCGGGTCGAAGGCGAGGTAGGTGGCGCAATGCCGCAACACGCGGCCCGCCGCCAGCATCGCCAGTTTCGGATTGGCGGTGGTGCCGGAGGTGGTGCAGAGGATCGCGACGTCCTCGCCTTTGGTCAGGTCAACCAGCCTGTCGTAAAGCTCAGGCTCGCGTGCGGCGCGGTCGCGTCCCAACGCGGCGAGCTTGTCGGCTTCCATCAGGCGGGGGTCATCATATTTCCGCATCCCGCGCGGGTCGGAATAGACGATGTGCTTGAGATGCGGCACGCGCTCGGCAAGCGTCAGCAGCTTGTCGACCTGCTCCTCGTCCTCGGCGAAGACCAGTTTGGCTTCGCCATAGCTCAAGAGATAGGCGGCTTCCTCGTCGAGCACGTCGCGATAGAGGCCGAGGCTCATGGCGCCGATCGCGTGGGTCGCGATTTCGGCCGACACCCAGTCCGGCCGGTTGTCGCCGATGATACCGATGACGTCGCCGCGGCCGAGGCCGAGCTCGATCATGCCAAGCGCGAAGTCGTGTACGCGTGTCTGATAGTCGTTCCAGGTGAAGGCACGCCACAAGCCCAAATCCTTCTCGCGCAGCGCGGTCTCGCTGCCGTGCTCGGCGGCGTTGAGGCGCAGCAGCTTGGGATAGGTGTCAGCCTGGGCGACGCGGCCGGCATAATCCATCATGCCGCGCTCTCCGCGGGCGTCGCCGTATCGTCGGGATCGACCAGAACTTCGTCCTCTTCGCCGAGATAGGCGCGCTTGACATGGGGATCGGCCAGCACTGCCTCCGGAGTGCCTTCCGCGATCTTGCGGCCGAAATCCAGCACCATGACCCGGTGGGAGATATCCATCACCACGCCCATGTCGTGCTCGATCATGACAACGGTCATGCCGAACTCTTCGTTGAGATCGACGATGTAGCGCGCCATGTCCTCCTTTTCCTCGAAGTTCATGCCGGCCATCGGCTCGTCGAGCAGGATCAAATGCGGCTCCAGCGCCATCGCGCGCGCCAGCTCGACGCGCTTGCGCAACCCATAGGGTAGCGTCCCGGCGGTGGCCTTGCGCACCGATTGCAGATCGAGGAAGTCGATGATCTCCTCGACCTTGCGGCGATGTTCGAGTTCCTCGCGCCGTGCGCCGGTCAGCCAGTACAGCGATCCCGTAATGAAATTATTTTTCAGCAAATGATGGCGTCCGACCATGATGTTGTCGAGCACGCTCATATGATGAAACAGCGCGAGGTTCTGGAAGGTGCGGCCGATCCCGAGCCGGGGCCGCGCATTGGGATTGAGCGCGGTGATATCGCGGCCGCGATAGAACAACTGGCCCTCGGTCGGCCGGTAGCGTCCCGAGATGCAGTTGACGATGGAGGTCTTGCCGGCGCCGTTGGGACCGATGATCGAGAACAACTCGCCGTCATTGACGCCGAAGCTGACGTCGGTGAGCGCACGTACGCCACCAAAACGCAACGATACTCCGCGCACTTCCAAAGCGTCGCTCACGCATTCCCTCCGTCCGGGCGCTTCGGCGCTCTTGTTCGGTGATGGCGAGATCACCCCAATTCATTGTGACAGGTCAACCTGTTTCACCCAAGCTGGCACGTCAACAGCCGTCCTTGTCGCAGGCGCCTAAAGACCTGATTTCGACTTTGGCATTAGACTTGGTCTGGGTCGAATGCTATGGCCTGCGCCGCGAGCGGTCCAGCGGGCAGGACGTGACTTGGGGACGCGGTCCGGCGTCGTTTAGCCGCCTTCGAGAGGGCGGCTTCGAGATCGACGCCTTTGAGATGACTTGGCGCGCTGTTGGAGAGGTTATGACAGATCAGGTTTCGAAACGGCGCGTCGCACTGATCACCGGCGTCACCGGCCAGGATGGCGCCTATCTCGCCGAATATCTGCTTGGCCTGGGCTACACGGTGCACGGCGTCAAGCGGCGGTCGTCCTCCTTCAATACCGCGCGCGTCGACCATCTCTATGAGGACCGCCACGCCGGCAACGTGCCGTTCCTGCTGCACTATGGCGACATGACCGACTCGACCAACCTGATCCGGCTGATGCAGCAGATCCGGCCGACCGAGATCTACAACCTCGCCGCCCAAAGCCATGTCGGCGTCAGCTTCGAGAGTCCGGAATATACCGCCAATGCCGACGCGATCGGCGTGCTGCGGCTATTGGAGGCCATTCGTATCCTTGGGATGGAAAACGAGACGCGCTTCTATCAGGCGTCGACCTCGGAACTCTACGGCCTGGTCCAGGAGACCCCGCAAAAGGAAACCACGCCGTTTTATCCGCGCTCGCCCTATGGCGTCGCCAAGCTCTACGGCTACTGGATCACGGTGAACTACCGCGAGGCCTACGGCATGTACGCCTCGAACGGTATCCTGTTCAATCATGAAAGCCCGATCCGCGGCGAGACCTTCGTGACGCGCAAGATCACCCGCAGCGTGGCCCGCATCGAGACCGGTCTTGAAAACACCCTGTATCTCGGAAACCTCGCGGCGAAGCGCGATTGGGGTCACGCCCGGGATTATGTCGAGGGCATGCATCGCATCCTGCAGGCGGAAGCGCCCGACGACTTCGTGCTGGCGACCGGCGAAACCCGCTCGGTGCGCGAATTCGTCGAACTGGCCTTTGCCGAGGTCGGACGCACCATCGAATGGCGCGGCACGGGCGTCGACGAAACCGGTGTCGACAAGAAATCCGGCAAGACGATCGTTCGCATCGACCCGACCTATTTTCGCCCGACCGAAGTCGATGAGCTGATCGGCGACGCCTCCAAGGCGCGCGAGAAGCTCGGCTGGAAACCGAAAACGACGTTCGCGCAACTCGTCAAGGAGATGGTGGCGGGCGATCTCGATATCGCCAGGCGGGAGGCCGCCGATGGCAAGAACGCCGTTTGAGCTGAAAGGCAAAACGGTCTTCGTTGCCGGGCATCGCGGGATGGTCGGGGCGGCGCTGGTGCGCAGGCTGGCGCAGGAAGACGTCGAACTGCTGACGGTCGGGCGCAGCGAGGTCGATTTGCGCGACCAGGCCGCCGTATCCCGCTGGTTCGCCGGCAACCGCCCGCAGGCGGTGTTTCTGGCGGCGGCCAAGGTCGGTGGCATCGTCGCCAACGACACCCTGCGCGGCGAATTTCTCTACGACAACCTGCTGATCGCGGCCAATGTGATCCATGCCGCCCACACAAACGGCGCCGAGAAGCTGATGTTTCTCGGCTCGTCCTGCATCTATCCCCGGCTTGCCCCGCAGCCGCTGCGCGAGGATTCGATGCTGACGGGGCCGCTGGAGCCGACCAACGAACCCTATGCGATCGCCAAGATCGCCGGGATCAAGATGGTCGAGGCCTATCGCAGCCAGTACGGCGCCGACTTCATCAGTGTGATGCCGACCAATCTGTACGGGCCCGGCGACAACTATCATCCCGAATACAGCCACGTCGTCGCCGCGCTGATCCGAAGGTTCCACGAGGCGAAGGCTTCCGGCGCCGCCGACGTCGTGGTGTGGGGTACCGGCACGCCGCGGCGGGAATTCCTGTATGTCGACGACCTCGCCGATGCCTGCATTCACCTGATGAGAAATTACTCCAGCGGCGAACTGGTCAATATCGGCACCGGCGAGGACATCACGATCGCCGCAATTCGCGCGCGTCGTCGCCGCCACCATCGGCTACACCGGCGCGATCCGCTTCGACCCCTCGCGGCCCGACGGCACGCCCCGCAAATTGCTCGATGTCAGCCGGCTGGCCCAACTGGGCTGGCGCGCGCGCACTTCACTGGAGGACGGGATTCAGGCTGGCGTATGCGGCGTATTTGAAAGAGCATCGCTAAGGTTTGTCATTCCGGGGTTCGGCTCTACGAGTGCCGCCCCGGAATGACGGTGGTGTCGATTACACCCGCGCCGCCGCGCGGCGGCGTCTTTCCAAGCGCTACCGCCATTGCCGAAATCAGCGGCTTCATGAAGAAGGCCCCGTCGGGGGGCGAGATGTCGGTACGCAGGCCGTGAGATTTGAGTTCATCGGAGACCACCGGCCCGACCGAGGCGATCGGCGTGCGTTCGAGCCCTTCGCGTAACCTTTCCTCACAACCGCGCGCCCGCGCGACCTCGATGAGACGGCGAATCTGACCCAAATTGGTCAGTGCAATTGCATCGATGCGGCCCTCGACCATCTCGTCGATCGCGGTGATGATATTGCTCTCGGCCGCCTGCGCGTCGTAGGCGTAAGGCAATACCGGATCGACCTCGGCGCCCTGTGCCGTGATGGCCCCGATCAGTCTGCCATGGTCCTTGTCCGGATAAAGCTGCAAGCCGACGCGATGTCCGCGCAGATCGACGCGTGACAACATCTCGGCGATGCCTTCGGAGGTCGGCTGCTCGGTCGTGACCTCCGGTTCCAGCCCGATCTCGCGCAGCGCGCGGCCCGGCTTGGGCCCGCGGGCGAACTTTCGCGCATTGCCGAGTGCGGCGATGAAGCCGGTCTCGACGTCGATCCGCCGCGCGACCTTCATCAGCCGCCGCAGGCCTTCGCCGGTCATCAGCACCAGATCGTCGCACGGCTGTTTGATAAAGCGTTCGATCCAGGCCTCGATCGGCGCGGCGTCGGGCGCGTCGTGGATGGTGAACATCGGGCATTGCAGCACTTCGCGCGCCCTGCTCGGCGAGCAGGCGGGAAAACTGCGCTTCCTCGCGCGTTTCCATGATCAGAATGCGATAGCCGTTCAGTCGGTCTGCCATGATTTTGTTCTAACGCCCGTTGCCTTTGTTTTGTTCATCTTGATCCCCGAACCAGGATTGGCGCAAGGGCGGCGCCGGTGATAGAGCAGGGCTCGCAATCCCGGTCCATCGTCATCTCTGAAGTGTAATCAGCCGTCCATGCCCGATCATCAATTCGTCTTGACCTTATCCTGTGCGGATCGTCCCGGCATCGTGTCCGCGGTATCGACGTTCCTTGCCCATAATGGTCAGAACATCCTCGACGCGCAGCAGTACAACGACGTCGAGACCGGGCACTTCTTCATGCGGGTGGTGTTCAACGCCGCCGATCTCGCGGTGACGCTGGCCGCCCTGCAAACCGGGTTCGCGGCGATCGCCGAACGCTTCGGCATGGCGTGGCAGATGCGCGATCGCGCCACCCGTCGCCGGGTCATGCTGCTGGTCTCGAAATCCGATCACTGCCTCGCCGATATCCTCTATCGCTGGCGGACCGGCGAACTGGAAATGATCCCGACCGCCATCGTCTCCAACCATCAGCGGGAAACCTATGGCAGTCTCGATTTCGGCGAGATACCGTTTTACTTCCTGCCGGTGACCAAAGAGACCAGGCGCGAACAGGAAAACGCGATCCTGGATCTGGTCGGCCGAACCCAGACCGATCTCGTGGTGCTGGCGCGCTACATGCAGATCCTGTCGGACGAGATGTCGTCGAAGCTGTCCGGGCGCTGCATCAACATCCACCACTCGTTCCTGCCGGGATTCAAGGGCGCGCGGCCGTACCATCAGGCGCACGAACGCGGCGTCAAATTGATCGGCGCCACCGCGCATTACGTCACCCGCGACCTCGATGAGGGCCCGATCATCGACCAGGACGTCGAGCGCATCAGCCATCGCGACACGCCCGACGATCTCGTGCGCAAGGGACGCGACATCGAGCGGCGGGTGCTGGCGCGCGCGATGCGTCACCATCTGGAGGATCGCGTGCTGCTGAACGGCCGCAAGACCGTGGTGTTCATGGGCTGACGCGGCTCGGCGTCGGCGGCGCGTTGTCAGTGGACGGGGCCGAGCCCGGACGTTGACGTCGGCGCGCTGGCGGCATCGGCCTTCGGCGGCGCCGGTTCGAGGCGCTTCCGCTCCCGTTCCTTCATGTACTCATCGTATTTGGCGGTGCCCGGCCGCGGCGGGGCATCCGCCGGCAGGCCGCCGGCCCACTGTGGGATATAGTCACCCATTCCGTCGGCGAGTTTTTCGTTGATGGTCCCGCAACCGCCCAGGCCGCCTGCGAGGAGCGCAAGGGTCAGGACGGCTGCTGCACGATGGCGGAAACGGATGGGCATTTGCGGAGCGTCTAAGCCTTTGGTCGGTGAGACATCGGTCGTCGCGGCATGTCGCCGCGGCCGAGGGCTTGGTCGAACCAGAATGCGGTAAAATTGCAAGTTGCAGGTAAACGGCGCTCGCATTAAGGTAATTTAATACCTCTATCGCGCAAGTGAATCAAGCGAAACCCGATGCCGATTGCGGGCTGCTTTCGGCTGCTGGGTTTCCGATGCGAGCGCGCGACGGCGGAGTTGCGCCCATCGTCGTGATTGACAATGTGGCGCGGCTGAGACGCCATGCCGCGGCGATACACGGCTGAATGATCTAGGCTATATGGGCCAAGGGCCGGAGGACTCGGTTCGAAATACGAAACCGATCAGGGGAGGGGTGTTCATGTTCGTCTGCACTAAAATGTTGTCGTGGGCCGCGGTCGGCGCCGCGATGGGCACTCGCGGTCGTGCCCGCACGCGCGCAGGAGACCGTCAAGATCGGCCTGATCCTGCCGATGACCGGCGGCCAGGCCTCGACCGGCAAGCAGATCGACAATGCGATCAAGCTGTACATGCAGCAGAACGGCGACACCGTCGCCGGCAAGAAGATTGAAATCATCCTCAGGGACGACGCAGCCCTTCCCGACAATACCAAGCGCCTCGCGCAGGAGCTGATCGTCAACGACAAGGTCAATTTCATCGCCGGCTTCGGCGTCACGCCGGCGGCGCTCGCGGCCGCGCCGCTGGCGACGCAGGCGAAGATCCCGGAAGTCGTGATGGCGGCGGGCACCTCGATCATCACCGAGCGTTCGCCCTATATCGTGCGCACCAGCTTCACGCTGGCGCAGTCGTCCTCCATCATCGGCGACTGGGCGGCCAAGAACGGCATCAAGAAAGTCGCCACGCTCACCTCCGACTACGCGCCCGGCAACGACGCGCTGGCGTCGTTCAAGGAGCATTTCACCGCCGGTGGCGGCGAGGTTGTCGAAGAGGTCAAGGTGCCGCTGGCCAATCCCGATTTCGCGCCGTTCCTGCAGCGGATGAAGGACTCCAAGCCCGACGCCATGTTCGTGTTCGTGCCGGCCGGGCAGGGCGGCAATTTCATGAAGCAGTATGCCGAGCGCGGGCTCGACAAATCGGGCATCAAGGTGATCGGGCCCGGTGACGTGATGGACGACGATCTCCTGAACGGCATGGGCGATGCGGCGCTCGGCGCCGTCACCGCGCATCTTTATTCCGCCGCGCATCCGTCGGCGATGAACAAGGATTTTGTCGCCGCCTACAAGAAGGCCTTCGGTTCGCGGCCGGGGTTCATGGCGGTGAGCGGCTATGACGGCATCGCCCTGATCTACGCCGCGCTCAAAAAGACCGGCGGCAAGACCGACGGCGACGCGCTGATCGAAGCCATGAAAGGGATGAAGTGGGAAAGCCCGCGCGGCCCGATCTCGATCGATCCGGAAACCCGCGACATCGTGCAGAACATCTACATCCGCAAGGTCGAGAAGGTCGACGGCGAACTCTATAACGTTGAATTCCAGACCTTCGAGGCGGTGAAGGATCCGGGCAAGACGAAGAAGTGACGACGAAGTCGTTCATTCCGGGGCAAGCTGCGTAGCGTCTGAACCCGGCATCGTCCTGGCGACGAGCTTGAGAACGAGATATCCGGGTTCGCGAGCGTAGCTCGCGCCCCGGAATGACCGTCTGATTGAAGGTCCGCTGCCTTTCCGCCATGACCGCACTGCTCACCATCCTGTTCGACGGCGTCGCCTACGGCATGCTGCTGTTCGTGCTGGCCTGCGGTTTGGCGGTGACGCTCGGGCTGATGAACTTCGTCAACCTCGCCCATGGCGCGTTCGCGATGGCGGGCGGCTACGTCTGCGCGGTGCTCGTCAATCAATCCGGCTGGCCGTTCTTTGCGGCGCTGCCGCTGGCGTTTGTCGCGAGCGCCCTGATCGGCGCGGTGCTGGAGCGTTCGCTCTATCGCCACCTCTACAACCGCAGCCATCTCGATCAGGTGCTGTTCAGCATCGGCCTGGTGTTCATGTCGGTGACGGCGGTCGACTACATCATGGGATCGTCGCGGATCTTCATCAAGCTTCCGGCGGCGCTGGAGGGGCAGATCGATTTCTTCGGCGTCGGTATCGGCCGCTACCGGCTGATGATCGTCGTGATCTGCGGCCTGCTGACGGCGGCCCTGCAAGCTGGTGCTGGCGCGCACCCGGTTCGGCAGCAGGCTTCGCGCGGCGGTGGACGATCCCCGCGCCGCCAGCGGGCTCGGCATCAACGTGCCGCAGGTGTTCGCGTTCACCTTCGCGTTCGGATGCGGTCTCGCCGGCCTCGGCGGGGCGCTCAGCGCCGAGATCCTTGGGCTCGATCCGTATTTTCCGCTGAAATTCATGATCTACTTCCTGATCGTGGTGACGGTCGGCGGCTCTTCCAGCATCACCGGGCCGTTTCTGGCGGCGCTGTTGCTCGGGATCAGCGACGTCGCCGGGAAATACTACGTGCCGAAGATGGGGCCGTTCGTGATCTACACCATCATGATCGTGATCCTGATCTGGCGCCCCAACGGCCTGTTCGGCCGCACCGCCTCCCGTTGACGCCATGACCGCGCAAACCGAGGTCGGGTACCATGCGAGGCAACAGGCGCGATGGCACTGGAGCGAGATCGCGTTCTGGCTGTTGGCGCTGGCGTGCGCGTTTCTGTTTCCCTCGCGCTACCTGATCATGACGGACATCGTGCGGCTGGGACTATTCGCGCTGTCGCTCGACCTGATTCTCGGTTACGCCGGCATCGTCTCGCTCGGCCATGCGGCATTCTTCGGGGTCGGCGCCTATTCCGCCGGGCTATTGGCGCTGCACGGAATTATCGCTGAGCCCGTGATCGCGCTGGTCGCCGCCGGCCTCGTCGCCACCGTGGTCGGCTTTCTCACGAGCTTCCTGGTGATCCGGGGCGTCGACCTGACCCGCCTGATGGTGACGCTCGGAATTGCGCTGCTGCTGGAAGCGCTGGCGGAGCGGTTTTCCAACATCACCGGCGGCACCGACGGGCTGCAAGGCATCGAGATGCAGCCGATCCTCGGCTTGTTCGCGTTCGACATGTTCGGGAAAGTCGGCTTCTTCTACTCGCTTGCCGTGCTGTTCCTGTTGTTCCTGCTGGCGCGGCGGATCGTGCACTCGCCGTTCGGACTGTCGCTGCGCGCGATCCGCAACAATCCGCTGCGCGCGTCCGCGATCGGCATCCCGGTCAACCGCCGGCTGATCGCGGTCTATACCCTCGCGGCGTTTTATGCGGGCGTTGCCGGCGCGCTGTTCACCCAGACCACGGCGCTGGCCTCGCTCGACGGGTTTTCATTCGAGCGATCCGCCGACCTGATGCTGGTGCTGGTGATCGGCGGCACCGGCTATCTCTACGGCGGGCTGATCGGCGCCGTGGTATTCAAGATGCTGCAGGAGGTGTTTTCTTCGATCACGCCGCAATACTGGCAGTTCTGGATTGGGCTGGTGCTGGTCGTGATCGTGCTGATCGGTCGCCACCGCCTGCATCGCTGGGCGTTGTGGGCGCCGAACCTGGTCATTCGACAATTCGGTGGCCGCAAGACCGTCGTTGCCGCTCCCGGGGACGACGCGCCATGACGTTCGCGTTGGAAACAAGAGCACTGCAAAAGCAGTTCGGCGGCCTGAAGGTCACGCGCGATCTTTCGCTTGGCATCGCCCAGGGCGCCCGCCATGCCGTGATCGGTCCGAACGGCGCCGGCAAGACCACGGTCATCAATCTGCTGACCGGCGTGCTGAAGCCCAATGCGGGGCGCATTCTGCTGGAAGGCAACGACATCACCGACCTGCCGGTTCACTCGCGGGTGCGGCGCGGCCTGTCGCGCACGTTTCAGATCAACCAGCTTTACGCCGACCTGACGCCGCGCGAGACCATTGGCCTTGTGGTGTCGGAGCGGCTTGGTCATGGCGGCGACTGGTGGCGCCGGCTGGGCACGCGCGACGATGTCAACGCCGAGATCGCGGAGAACCTGGCGCGCTTTCATCTGCTCGACGTCATGAACGAAACGACGTCGACGCTGCCCTACGGCAAGCAGCGCCTGCTCGAGATCGCGGTCGCCATCGCCACCAAGCCGCGCGTGTTGCTGCTCGATGAACCCGCCGCCGGCGTTCCCGAAGGCGAGCGCCACGACATCCTGGCGGCGGTTGCGGGCCTGCCGCGCGACGTGACCGTGCTCTTGATCGAGCACGATATGGACCTGGTGTTCTCCTTCGCGGACCGCATTTCGGTGTTGGTCAACGGCGCGCTGTTGGTCGAGGGGGCGCCCGACGAAGTCGCGCGCGATCCCAGGGTCAAGGCGGTTTATCTCGGCGAGGCCGCGGATGCCTGATCTGCTCGCCATCGAGGGTCTGCGCGCCGGATACGGCGAAGCCGTGGTTTTGCCTGGCATGTCGCTGCGGCTGGGAGAAGGCCAGGTATTGGCGCTGCTCGGCCGCAACGGCACCGGCAAGACCACGCTGATCAATTCGATTGTCGGCATTACCCGAAGGTTTGGCGGCAGCATCGCGGTCGGCGGGCGCGATATCACGCCGATGCGCCCCGACCAGCGGGCGCGGGCCGGCATCGGCTGGGTCCCGCAGGAGCGCAACATCTTTCGCTCGCTGACGGTGGAAGAGAACATGACCGCGGTGGCGCAGCCGGGGCCGTGGACGGTCGCGAAAGTCTACGAGATGTTTCCGCGGCTGAAGGAGCGGCGCAACAATTTCGGCAACCAGCTTTCCGGTGGCGAGCAGCAGATGCTCGCGATCGGCCGCGCGCTCACGCTCAATCCGAAGGTGCTGCTATTGGACGAGCCGACCGAAGGGCTCGCCCCGATTATCGTTGATGAACTCCTAAAGGCGCTCGGCACCATCACCCGGTCAGGCGGCACTTGTTCGATCATCGTCGAGCAGAACGCACAAAAGATTCTGGGGCTCGCCGATCGCGTTGTGATATTGGAGCGCGGCGCGATCGTTCATGACGCGGCGAGTGCGGCCCTCAAGGCCGATCCCGCGCCACTCGGACGCTATCTCGGCGTGACGGGGAAATCCTGAGGAGCACGTTCGCCGTCATCGCGAGGAACGCGAGCGAGCGGCGAGGCAGGCCAGCTTAACAGCATTTCTGGATTGCTTCGCTTGTGCTCGCAACGAACGAATTTGGGATGCTCTATTCCATCGGCAATGACTGATTTTCGGGGGTGAACACCATGCAGCGAACCAAAGCTCCGTTTCGCGCCGACGAGGTCGGCAGCCTGTTGCGGCCGCCGCGCATCAAGGAAGCGCGTGCCCGGCTGGAGAGCGGCAAGATTTCGGCCGACGATCTGCGCAAGGTCGAGGATATGGAGATCGAAAAGGTCGTGCATAAGCAGGCGTCGACCGGCCTGAAGCTCGCGACCGACGGCGAATTCCGTCGCTCATGGTGGCATTTCGACTTTCTTAGCCGTCTCACCGGCTGCGAACTGTTTCACCCCAGCGAGGGCATCCAGTTCGCCGGCGTCCAGACCCGGCACGACGCCATCCGCGTGATCGGCAAGCTGGATTTCCCCGCCGATCATCCGATGCTGGCGCATTTCAAGTTTCTGAAGCGGCAGTGCGACATCGCCCATGTGACGGCGAAGATGACGATCCCGTCGCCCGCCGTGCTGCATTTCCGCGGCGGCCGCAACTCGATCTCGAAAGATGTGTATCCCACCCTCGACGGCTTCTTCGAAGACCTCGGCAAGACCTACCGCAAGGCCGTCAAAGCCTTTTACGACGCCGGCTGCCGCTATCTGCAGTTCGACGACACGGTGTGGGCCTATCTCTGCTCGCAGGACGAGTTGAGGAAGGCGCGCGAGCGCGGCGACAATCCGGATGGATTGCAGGAGATCTATGCGCGCGTCATCAACTACGCGATATCCGAGCGGCCGGCCGACATGGTGATCACCACGCATGTCTGTCGCGGCAATTTTCGCTCCACCTGGATTTCGTCCGGCGGCTATGAGCCGGTCGCGGAGACCATGCTGGCCGGCACCAACTACGACGGCTATTTCCTGGAATATGATTCCGACCGGGCCGGCGGTTTCGAGCCGCTGCGCTACCTGCCGAAGGGCAACAAGATCGTGGTGGTGGGCCTCATCACCTCGAAGACCGGCGCGCTGGAGAAAAAGGACGACATCAAGCGCCGGCTGGAGGAGGCGTCCCGGTTCGCCCCGCTGGACCAACTCGCGCTGTCGCCGCAATGCGGCTTTGCTTCCACCGAGGAGGGCAACATCCTCACCGAGGACGAGCAGTGGGCAAAATTGAAGCTCGCGGTCGATATCGCGAATGAGGTGTGGGGGAAGTAGCGCCGCCTTATTGTGAGGCGTGCGCGACGGGGGGCCAGCCCTGCGGCCCTATTCTTGCGGCCACGACACTGCGCAACAGGATGCGTTCCGCATCAAAACGGGCCGATCGCCAAGCGAGGCGGCATATCGCCACGCTTGGGTAGGCCTGCCGCCGGGGGGCTAGCCCCGGTGGGCAGATGATGGTAGGACCCATCAGTCAATCACGACTGCCCACCGGTATTTCCCAACCTCCTGGCCCAATGAAAAACGACCGGCTTCTCAGTCGAATTTCCGAATTCTGCCGCCAGGCCGATATGGCGGAATCGACCTTTGGCCGCCGGGCAGTCAATGACGGCAAGTTGGTACACCGGCTGCGCGAAGGCAAACGCATCACCGTCGACACCCTTGATCGCATTCAGGCCTATATCGCCGCTTCGACGCCGGGTGGGGTGCCACCGCCGCGGGGTATCGAAGTCCCACCCGAAAGGCGTGATCCCCGGAGCAATTTCCGGTTTTTCGAGAACCGGCAGAAATACCTGCTGTTCGTCCACACCTGCAGCGAGAAGCGGATGATCGCGGAGCGGGTGGCATTGGAGCTTTCCAGTATCCATCCCCGCCCGCCGGCGCTGCGGGTATTCGATGCCGGTTGCGGCGACGGCACCGTGCTGGCGCGGGTGATGCGCTCGATGCACGGCCGCTTTCCGCACATGCCGTTTTACATCGCCGGCAAGGAGCTCAGCCTTGAAGATGTCCGATTGACGCTGGACAAGGTGCCGGACCGACTGTTCGAACACCCCGCGACCGTCTTTGTGCTGACCAACATGTATTACGCCGAAGCGCCCTGGCTGACGCCTGCCTCACCGGCGGCGGCTGCCGGAATGGTTTGGCACGAGGTGCCGCTGCGCGGCGCCTCATCGGGTGACTTCGAGACCCAGATCACCGAACTCGGAGCGTTTCTGGAGCAGAACTGGCGGGCCAATGTCAGCCCGCGCTCGGGCATGCCGGTCTATGAGCGGCCGGTCGCGATCGTGCTGTACCGGGAAGATCATCGTTTCTTGCTCGATTCGATCATTCCGCGCGCCGGGCGTACCGAGGCCAATTTCGACTTGATTATCGCCTCGCAGCCCTACCGGGCCAAATCCTCGGTTAATTTCCGTGCCAAGCGCATCATTGGGCCGCTGGCACGGGCGCTGCGGGCGGGCGGTCGCTTGATTGGAATTCACTCCCATGGCGAAGATCCGGGCCTTGAGATGATCCAGGCGGTCTGGCCGGGAGAAAATCCTTTCGCCGTAAGCCGCCACGAAATATTGCGCACGGTGAAGTATGAGCTGGGTTCCGCCGGGCGCGACCTTAACTTTAATGCCTACGCGGATAACCGCTCCATCTTCCGCTATGATATGGAAGCTCTGCCCAATGAGGTCACCGGATCGATCGGAACCTCGACGGCCTTTGCAGCCTGGAATGCGGCGGTGTATGTCGCCCAGATCGAAGACGACCGGCTAACGGAGATGGCTCAAAGCAGCCTTCCTCTCGATGCCGCCAGAGAGGTTTTGCGCAAGCATAACGGGCTCTGGTTCTACGACGAATCCTACGTCATCTCGCGTCGTCGAGACTGACATCTCAGGACAAACACACCACAAGGGCCGCGAGGTCCCGCGAAAAAAGAGGTTGCTTGATGCGCGCGTCATACCTGTTCACCAGCGAGTCGGTTTCAGAGGGTCATCCGGACAAGGTTTGCGACCGGATTTCGGACGAGATCGTCGACCTGTTTTTCCGCGAAGGTCCGAAAGCTGGAATCGATCCGTGGGCGATCCGCGCGGCTTGCGAAACGCTCGCGACCACTAACAAGGTGGTGATCGCCGGCGAGACCCGTGGTCCCAAATCAGTCACCAATGACCAGATCGAGAGCGTCGTTCGCGCCGCGATCAAGGACATCGGCTACGAGCAGGAAGGTTTTCACTGGAAGAACTGCGACATCCAGATCCTGTTGCATCCGCAATCCGCCGACATCGCGCAAGGCGTCGACGCCTTGCAGCCCGGCACCAACAAGGAAGAGGGCGCGGGCGATCAGGGCATCATGTTCGGTTACGCCACCAATGAAACCCCGGATATGATGCCGGCGCCGATCTTTTATGCCCACAAGATCCTGCGGCTGATCTCGGAAGCCCGCCACTCCGGCAAGGAGAAGGTGCTGGGTCCGGACTCCAAGAGCCAGGTCACCGTGCAATATGAAAACGGCAAGCCGGTCGGCGTGCGCGAGATCGTGGTCTCGCACCAGCATCTGGTCGAGGACATGACCTCGAACCAGGTCCGCGATCGCGTCGAGCCCTATGTGCGCGAGGCGTTGCCGAAGGACTGGATCAACGGCAAGACCATCTGGCACATCAACCCGACCGGAAAGTTCTTCATCGGCGGTCCCGATGGCGATTCCGGCCTGACCGGCCGCAAGATCATCGTCGATACCTACGGCGGCGCGGCCCCGCATGGCGGCGGCGCGTTCTCCGGCAAGGACCCGACCAAGGTCGATCGTTCGGCCGCGTATGCCGCGCGCTATGTCGCCAAGAACATCGTGGCCGCCGGTCTCGCCGATCGCTGCACGCTGCAGCTCGCCTACGCCATTGGCGTGGCGCGCCCGCTGTCGATCTACATCGATACCCACGGCACCGGAAAGGTGCCCGAGGACAAGCTCGAGAAGGCGGTGGCCGAGGCGATGGATCTGACGCCGCGCGGCATCCGCAAACACCTCGACCTCAACAAGCCGATTTACGCCCGCACGTCATCCTACGGTCATTTCGGCCGGACGCCGGACAACGAGGGCGGCTTCTCCTGGGAGAAAACCGATCTCGTCGAGGCGATCAAGCGCGCGATGTGAGCTTTCTTCCCTATCTCGCTTGCGGGAGAGGGTGCCTTTTTTCGAAGCAAAAGCGGGTGAGGGGTTCAAAATATCCCCCTCACCGAGCCGAGTTTATTGCGACCGTTCGCGCAGCCCTCTCCCGCGAGGGGAGAGGGCTTAGTCAATAGCGCCAGCGAAACCACTCTGACCGCAGGATATTGTTATGACCGCCACCGCCAAGAAGCCCGCCTTCACCGACTATATCGTCAAGGACATGTCGCTCGCCGAATTCGGCCGCAAGGAAATCTCGCTCGCCGAGACCGAGATGCCCGGCCTGATGGCGACACGCGAGGAATACGGCCCGAAGCAGCCCCTGAAGGGCGCGCGGATCGCCGGCTCGCTGCACATGACCATCCAGACCGCCGTGCTGATCGAGACGCTGGCGGCCCTCGGCGCCGACATTCGCTGGGTCTCCTGCAACATCTACTCGACGCAGGACCACGCCGCGGCCGCGATCGCGGCCGCCGGCATTCCGGTGTTCGCGATCAAGGGTGAGACCCTCGCCGAATATTGGGATTACACCGCCAAGCTGTTCGACTGGCATGGCGGCGGCACGCCCAACATGATCCTCGACGACGGCGGCGACGCCACCATGCTGGTGCATCACGGCCTGCGCGCCGAGAACGGCGACGTGGCGTTTCTCGACAAGCCGGGCTCCGAGGAAGAGGAAGTTTTCTTCGCCCTGATCAAGCGGCTGTTGAAGGAAAAGCCCAAGGGCTGGTTCGCCGAGATCGCCAAGAACATCAAGGGCGTCTCGGAAGAGACCACCACGGGCGTGCACCGGCTCTACACCATGGAGAAGGAAGGCAAGCTGCTGTTCCCGGCGATCAACGTCAACGACAGCGTCACCAAGTCGAAGTTCGACAACCTCTATGGTTGCCGCGAATTGCTGGTCGACGGCATCCGCCGCGGCACCGATGTCATGATGTCGGGCAAGGTGGCGATGGTCGCGGGCTTCGGCGACGTCGGCAAGGGTTCGGCGGCGTCGCTGCGCCAGGCCGGCTGCCGCGTCATGGTGTCCGAGGTCGATCCGATCTGCGCGCTGCAGGCGGCGATGGAGGGCTATGAGGTCGTCACCATGGAAGACGCGGCGCCCCGCGCCGACATCTTCGTCACGGCGACCGGCAACAAGGACATCATCACCATCGAGCATATGCGCGCGATGAAGGATCGGGCGATCGTCTGCAACATCGGTCACTTCGACAACGAGATCCAGATCGCAGGTTTGCGCAATCTGAAATGGACCAACATCAAGCCGCAGGTCGACGAGATCGAATTCCCCGACAAGCATCGCATCATCCTGCTGTCGGAGGGCCGCCTGGTGAACCTCGGCAATGCCATGGGCCATCCGAGCTTCGTGATGTCGGCCTCGTTCACCAACCAGACGCTGGCGCAGATCGAGCTGTTCGCCAACAACAAGGGCGGCAAGTACGAGAAGAAGGTCTACGTGCTGCCGAAGTCGCTCGACGAGAAGGTCGCGCGGCTGCACCTCGCCAAGATTGGCGTGAAACTTACAAAACTGCGGCCCGACCAGGCCGACTATATCGGCGTCAAAACGGAAGGCCCGTTCAAGGCGGACCATTACCGGTATTGATTTAAGGCAGGATGCGCCGTGGCAGGCGTCGTCTTGAAATAAACGCCAGAACGTCAGCAAGCCCCGGAGCGATCCGGGGCTTTTTCTGTTGTGTTGACGCAATCTATAGTAGCTCGGGAAAAATGTGCTATTCTTCCGGACCGGTTGGTCAAGTCGACGGACACTTTCTGCGATCGGAAAACTTTGGGAGGCGATTATGTCGAACGAAGTTGCGAACGTTGAAATTCTCAAGGAAGCTTATCGCCAGTGGCATGAAACGAAGGGCAATAGCGTCGATCGCTTCTTCGCCTTTCTTGACGATGACATTTCGTTCGGTTCGATTCCGCGTGGTGCTGCGCCGCTTGAATTCGCCAGGCAGTACAACGGCAAGACGGAGCTGCGCGACTATTTCGATGCGCTGCGTAAGGATTGGGAGATGATCCATTACAGGATCGACGAATATGTTGCGCAAGGCGACGCGGTTGTCGCTCGCGGTTCGTGTTCATGGACGAACAGGAAAACCGGCAGGCTGGTCGGAAACGCCCAAGGTCGATTTTTGGCGATTCCGTAACGGAAAAGCCGTTGAATTCTACGAGTATTTCGACACTGCAAAGGTCGCTCTGGCAGCAGCTGGCTAAAAGCAAGTTGCATTTTTGCTCACCCTCCGCATTACTTTCGGGTAGGGAGAGCCCGATCATGGATAACAACGAACATTTCGACGTGTTGATCGTCGGTGCCGGCTTGTCCGGCATCGGCGCGGGCTATCACCTGCAGGAGAAGTGCCCGGGCAAGCGCTACGTCATTCTCGAAGGCCGCGATTGCATCGGCGGCACCTGGGATCTGTTTCGTTATCCCGGCATCCGCTCCGACAGCGACATGTTCACGCTGGGCTATTCGTTCAAGCCGTGGACCGAGCCGAAGGCGATTGCGGACGGGCCGCGGATCCTGAATTACGTCCGCGAGACCGCTGCCGAGAACGGCATCGAGAACAAGATCCGCTTCAACCACCGGGTCAAGCGGGCGGCCTGGTCGTCGCCGCAGGCGCGCTGGACCGTGGAGGCCGAACGCACCACCGGCGAAGGCGCGACGGAGACGATCCGCTTCACCTGCAATTTCCTGTTCATGTGCTCCGGCTACTACAATTACGAGAACGGCTATTCGCCGGAATTTCCGGGCGCCAAGGATTTCGCCGGCCGCATCGTGCATCCGCAGAAATGGACCGACGACGTCGACTACGCCGGCAAGCGCGTGGTGGTGATCGGTTCGGGCGCGACCGCGGTGACGCTGGTGCCGGAGATGGCGAAGCAGGCCGCGCATGTCACCATGCTGCAGCGCTCGCCGACCTATGTGGTCGCGCGCCCGGCGCAGGACCCACTCGCCAACAAACTGCGCGCGAAGTTGCCCGCAAAACTCGCCTATCACCTGATCCGCTGGCGCAACGTGATGTTCGGGATGTATTTCTTCCAGCTCTGCGCGCCGCAAGCCGGAGCGGGTCAAGCAGTTGATCCTCGGCGGCGTCAAAATGGCGCTGGGGCCGGACTACGACATCGGCACCCATTTCACGCCGCGCTACAATCCCTGGGACCAGCGGCTGTGCCTGGTGCCGGATGGCGATCTGTTCCGGGCGATCCGGCAAAACCGCGCCTCTGTCGTGACCGACCAGATCGACACATTCACCGAAAAAGGCATCCGCCTGAAGGGCGGCAGCGAACTCGAGGCCGACATCATCGTCACCGCCACCGGGCTCAATCTGCAGGTGCTCGGCGGCATCGACGTCAGTGTCGACGGCCGCGCGGTCGATTTCGCGCGCGCCCTGAACTACAAGGGCATGATGTATTCGGACGTGCCTAATCTCGCGTCCGCGCTCGGCTACACCAACGCGTCGTGGACGCTGA
Organism: uncultured Alphaproteobacteria bacterium; assembly: GCA_963843235.1. Taxonomy (GTDB): domain Bacteria; phylum Pseudomonadota; class Alphaproteobacteria; order Rhizobiales; family Xanthobacteraceae; genus Bradyrhizobium. The sequence continues at coordinate 211,569 of CAWJJV010000024.1, read as the reverse complement.
AATGCGACCTGACCTGCGAATATGTCTGCCGCCTGATCAACTACATGGATCGCCGCGGCTATCGGCAATGCATGCCGCACAACGTCGATCCCACCATCACCGAATTGCCCTCGCTGAGTTTCTCGTCCGGATATGTGCAGCGATCGATCGCGAAGCTGCCGAAGCAGGGATCGAAACGCCCGTGGCGGCTCTATCAAAACTACGCGCTCGACATCGTCAGCCTGCGCTTCGGCAAGGTCGACGACGGGGTGATGCAGTATTCGTGACGGCCGGGCCGGCTGGCCGTGCTTACTAGTGCCGTTTCACGCGGACAATCGGATCGCGAGCGCGGGCAGAACAATCTCGAGCAACTATCGCTCGCCCTGTGCGGCCTTGATGAGATTGCTGCGCAGCGTGACGACTCCCTTTTGCATTTTGCCGAATTCTTCCGGCGTCAGGCCGGACGCCTTCACCAGATTCATCCCCAACCCTTTCTCCCGCAGGCGGCGGCCTGCGTCCGTCAGGCTGACCAGGACTTGGCGTTCATCCGTGGGATCGCGCTGTCGGTGGAGGTAACCCATTCCCTCCAGCTTCTTCAGGATAGGTGTCAGCGTGTTGGATTCGAGAAACAGCTTCTCCCCCAGGCTGCTGACGGTCTGATTGTCTTGCTCCCACAGCGCCACGATCGCGATGTATTGCGTGTAGGTGAGACCAAGCTCCTCGAGGATCGGTTTATAGGCCCGACCATAGGCGAGATTGGCGGAGTAGATCGCAAAGCACAGGAAGTCGGCGAGCTTCGGATTTGTCGGATCTGACGGATCAGCGGGGTTCATCTGCGTCCTTGCAAAATTACACGATGAATGACGTCTAGGTTGATATATATCGTATGCGATTAAATCGGAAGAGTTGACATCGATAGTCAGTCCAAATAACAATGATCGTGCACGATTAAATCGTGTACGTGTAAATTTGACGATGGCTGAGCGATGACCAACACTCCGGCTACGCGCGGCAACATCGACGTCGTCATCAACGTGCTCTGAGCCGGACCGGTCATCGTATTTATCGGACCGGTCATCTCGCCAACGCGCAGCTTACTTCACCGCCCGGACAAGGAGATTCACCCATGGCTACCCTCAAGACATCAGATGAAATCAATTACGATCGCCGGCGCTTTTTTGGCACCGCGGCCATGACCCTTGCTGCCGCCCAGTTTGTTCTGAGCGGATCGGCGGACGCTCAATCCGGCAAGGCAAAGACGGTGGATCTGCCCAGGATCAAGCCGGGGACCAACACGTCGTTCGGTGTGCTGAAGCAGATCAATGCCGGTACCCTCAATGTCGGCTACGCTGAGGCCGGCCCTGCCAGTGGTCCCGTGGTCATTCTTCTGCACGGCTGGCCCTATGACATTTACAGTTTTGTCGATGTCACGCCTTCGCTGGCGTTGGCGGGCTACCGGGTGATTGTTCCCTATTTGCGCGGCTATGGCACGACGCGCTTTCTTTCGGACGAGACGATCCGCAATGGCCAGCAGTCGGTGGTCGCCGTCGATGTCATCGCCTTGATGGATGCCCTCAAGATCGAGAAGGCGACCGTTGCCGGTTTCGACTGGGGAGCGCGAACGGCCTGCATCGTTGCAGCGCTCTGGCCGGAGCGTTGCAAGGCGCTTGTCTCCGTGAGCGGCTATCTGATCGGCAATCAGGAATCCGGCAAGATGCCGTTGCCGCCGAAAGCTGAGCTGCAGTGGTGGTACCAATATTATTTTGCCACCGAACGCGGGCGGGCCGGGTACACCAAGTATCGGCATGACTTTGCGAAGCTCATCTGGCAGATCGCTTCACCGAAGTGGAGCTTCGATGACGCGACGTTCGATCGCTCAGCGGCGGCCCTCGACAATCCGGATCAGGTGTCTGTCGTGATTCATAATTACCGCTGGCGGCTTGGCCTGGCGGAGGGTGAGGCGAAATATGACGACCTGGAAAAACGTCTTGCCGAAGCTCCGGTCATCGGCGTGCCCACCATTACGCTTGAAGGCGATGCCAACGGTGCGCCGCACCCGGAGCCCGCTTCCTACCGCAACAAATTCTCCGGTAAATATGCCCACCGGACCATCGATGGCGGCATCGGTCATAACCTGCCGCAGGAAGCGCCGCAGGCCTTCGCCCAGGCGGTCATTGACGTAGATAATTTCTGATCGACTCCGGCTTGCGAAGTTCCTGCGGACTGAAATGCACGGTCCGCAGGATGCGCGTTGATCGGGCAGGCCATCCCGATCCGCCGCCACCGCACGCTACGACACGATAGTCGCCGCGCCGCCTTCAGGTTTTAAGCAAGACGCCAGATTGGATGATGACCATGCGCACGTCTCCCAGCAAATTTTTCGCTTCGGTTGTGCTCGCGCTTGCAGTGCTTCTCACTGCGGCAGAGTTTGGCCCGTGTGCGGTTCACGGCGAAGAAATGAGCGTATTGGATCACACGCAGGCGCCGGAGTTTACCGGGATCTCCGCCTGGCTGAATTCTCCACCGCTCAAAATGGCTGACCTGAAAGGCAAGGTGGTCCTTGTCCAGTTCTGGACCTACTCATGCATCAACTGTCTGCGCACGCTGCCCTACGTGACGAAGTGGTATGAGAAATACAAGGACAAGGGTTTCATTGTCATTGGCGTTCACTCGCCCGAATTCCCCTTCGAGCGACAGAAGAACAATGTCGAGACTGCGATCAAACGCTTCGCAATCACCTATCCGGTTGCGCGGGATAACCAGTTCGCCACCTGGAAAGCTTATCAGAACCGGTATTGGCCCGCGGAGTACCTAGTTGATAAGTCCGGCAAGATCGTCGCAACCCAATTTGGCGAAGGCAACTATCAGCAAATGGAAAACGCCATCGCGCGGCTTGTCGGTGAACGTTTGCCCGATACCGTAGCCGACGATCCCGACCTGAGCACCATCGGATCACCCGAAATGTATTTCGGCACCGAGAAGAATGACGACGCTATCGTGAGTTCGCGGAGCCCCGGTGCTGGGGAAAGGTCCTACACGGCTCCCAATGCCGTGCCGTTAAACCGCTTCGCTCTTTCAGGGACCTGGAAGCTGAACAAGGACAACGCCACCTTGTCGGCAGACGGTGGCGAAATCCTGCTCCGGTTTCGTTCGCCCAAGGTAAACTTGGTCGCGGGAAGCGCATCATCGCAAACATTGTCGATCACGGTCGATGGCCAGCCGCAGCCGCCGGTCACGGTGCAGGGAAGCCAGCTTTATCCTCTCTACAGCGGCGCCAGCGGTGAGCACGTGCTGCGTCTGGCGGTACCAAAAGCGGGCTTGAGCGCTTTCACCTTCACGTTCGGCTAAATCGCCGCGCGCCCGCAGTTCGTGACGCATGACCCGGCGTCACTTCCACGCACCGGCGTGGGGAATAATTTTCCCGGCAAATTTTTCTGATCGCCTGCCTATCCGGCAATTTTGACCTGTTCGGCGCGCGGCCAACGCGATGAAAACGCACTACTTTTAGCGCATGGCCTGTTGGCATGCCGGTTGCTTGGCTCCGAAATAATTCGGAGTTGGCTATGTCAGTTTCTATTTCCGGCGTTTCCTCGTCATCGCCCCCTTTGGGCACGCCGACCTCAGCCGGCCGTCTGGACAAGTCTCTTCAGGCACAATCGCCGGAGCAGCAATTCCTCCAATACGCCAACATGACGCCCGCACAGCGGATGTTCGCGTCCATGCTTGGCAAGCTCGGTATCACCGAGGACCAGTTCAAGGCGATGAGCCCGGCCGACCAGCAGAAGATCGAAGACAAGATCCGCGACATGATCAAGAAACAGCTCGACAATAGCGCCCAGAAACCCACCGGGATGATCACCGACAAATCGGTCTGACCAAGCCAGCGTCATCGCGGTGTTTCCGGAGGCCTGCGGGCAACCGTCAGAGCCATGACAAGCTCAATGGCAAGCGCCACCGTGACGGCTACGGCGCCCAGCCGAAACAGCAACAGGTAGTCGCCGCCGCTGCGTGCGAAAGTCCAGGAGAAGCCATAGGCCGCCGCGGCCTGAAACAGCGCGAAGCTGGTGGTGGCATGTCCCCAGGCGGCACGCTGCTGTTCGGCGCTGTGCGGAATCAGCTCGTGGATGCGTCCGAGCACAAGCGGCACAATGCCGGGCGTAAAACCTCCGACGATCGCGCTCGATACGATCAGCGAAACCGGCGCCGTGCTGATCGCCGGAAGCACGATGGCGACCGCCTCCACCAGGAACGATACGCGCAAGGCCGGTCCAAACCCGGTCCTGTCGCCGAGGTGACCCGTCAGCAGCGGTCCGACAATCGCGCCGAGGCCGTAGAGGCCCCAATATTGCGACCCCGCGGCGATCCCCTGGCCAAGACCTCGTGCGACGAAATCGACGAGGAAAATCATATGCGGCACCAGCGCGGTTGCGTTCAGGCCATATTCGATCAGCAACGCCCGAGTGGCGGTGAGTTGACGGCCATGAGCGCGGTGATGCGAAGCGGGAGCGGCAATCGCCGGAGGACCTTCCTTCGGCCAGCTGGTCCAGCTGATCAGGGTCAACAGGCCGGACAGGGCGCCAAGCCCATACCAGCTCACCCGCAGTCCCTGCTGCAGCAGCAGCGGTACCAGCGTGCCCGAAGCCGCTATTCCGAGGCCGACGCCTGCGAAGATCACGCCGCCGACGATGCCGCGCTTTGCGGGCGAGGTGTGCGGCAGGATCGTCGAGGCGGCGAGCACCATGATGACGCCCCCGGCGAGGCCCGACAGGAAGCGCCAGACGAAAAACCAGGTGAACGAGACCGGGGCCGAACATGCGAAGCAGGAGAGCGTGGCGAGGACCATCATCACGCGCAAGGCCCGCGTCGGCCCGGTACGCGCTGCGACCGGCCGGGCCAGCAGCGCCCCGGCGAGATAGCCGGCCAGATTGGCTGCGCCCAGATAGACGACGTCGGATGCACCGAACCACTTCGCCGCGATAAGGGCCGGGATCAGCGGCGTGTAAGCGAACCGTGCCAGTCCAAGCCCAACCAGCGAAGCGCACAACCCTGCCGCTGCAAACCGCCATGTCGATGCTGGCCGCCTGGTGATGATCGCGGCGATCGGAGTGCCGGTCGCCGATGTTCAATTCCGCCATAGCATTCTCCGATTCCGTCTCGCTCCGCCCCTATCACGTCGCTGCTGCGGGCGCCGTTCAATGACCCGCGATCTGGCCGCCATCGACGTGAAGGATTTCGCCCGTCACGAAGCCGGCCTGTTCGAGGTAGAGCACCGCGTCGACGACGTCGGAGATTTCTCCCATATGGCCGACCGGATGCAGCGCGCCGAGCTCCGCATGCGTCTTGGCGGGATGCATCGGCGTCTTGATGATGCCCGGCGAGACCGCGTTGACCCGGACACCGCGCTTTGCATATTCGATCGCGAGCGATTTGGTCGCGGCATTGAGGCCGCCCTTGGTCAGCGACGCGAGTACCGAGGGTACGTTGGCGTTCGCCTGCTCGGCGAAGGTCGTTGTGATCTGCACGATATGGCCGCGGCCCTGCTTTTCCATTTCGGCGACGGCGAGTTGGGTGATGCGAAAAAAGCCGGTGAGGTTGGTGCCCAGCATCGCCGCGATAGTCGTCCGCCGTGTACTGGGTGAACGGCTTGGCGATGAAGATGCCGGCGTTGTTGACCAGCGTGTCGATGCGTCCGAACCGGGCCAGGCCTTCGGCGATCACGCGCTCAGCGGTCTTCCAATCGGCGATGTCGCCCGGCACGGCGAGGACGCCGTCATCGCTCGACGGCTTGATTGAACGCGCCGTCGCTACCACCCGGTAGTTGCGATCACGGTAGGCCTTGACGAGGCCTGCGCCGATGCCCTGCGACGCGCCGGTAATGACGGCCACTTTCTGTTCGGTACCCATGGCGAACTCCTTTGCGCTTTTCGGGAGACGAAACTCCGATCGGCCAAGCGGCGCCGATCGGTTGGCCTGTAGCTAGGCTATTCCGTGAGGCGAGCGAATAGACGCTATTCGGCAGACACTCTTCCGCCCTGCGATTGAATGCGGGATAATGTCGGGCGCTGCTGGTCGCGGGCCCGCCGCCTTTTCCGGGAGGAATGATGGACCGTATCGATGCGATGAAGGTCTTTGTCGCAGCGCTCGACGAAGGAAGTCTCGCGGGTGCGGGTCGCAAGCTCGGTCGTTCGCCCGCCGCGGTCAGCCGCGCGATTGCCTTCCTTGAGGCGCGCGTCGGGACCGAGTTGCTGCATCGGACGACGCGGTCGATCAAACTGAGCGAGGCAGGCGAACGCTATGCGGCGGCTTGCCGGCGGGTTCTGACCGAACTCGAAGAGGCCGACATCATCGCCGCGGGCGAGCGGTCGGCGCCACGCGGCACGCTGACGCTCACGGCACCTGTGCTCTCAGGAGAGATGGTGCTGCGACCGATCCTCGACGCCTTCCTGGATGCTTACCCGACAGTGTCCGCGCGGCTTCTTTTGCTCGACAGGCCGGTGAACCTGATCGATGAAGGCATCGACCTTGCGCTGCGTATCGCCCAACTTGCCGATTCAAGCATGGTTGCGACCCGGATCGGCGAAGTGCGCCGGGTGGTCGTGGCCGCGCCGCGTTACCTGGCGCAGCATCCGCGCGTTGAGGAGCCGGGCGATCTGATCAAACACCAGATCATCGCAATGGCTCATCTTGCCCATTCCTGGAGCTTTCCGCCTTCGCCGGGCTCCGCCGTGCCGCGAACGGTTCAGTTCACGCCCAGACTGGCGATCAACAGCATCCGTGGCGCCGTGGCCTCGGCCGTCAGCGGGCGCGGCGTCGCGCGTCTGCTCTCGTACCAGGTCGCCGAACAGGTGCGCGCGGGAGAACTCGCCATCGTGCTGGCCGGTGACGAGCCGCCGCCGACGCCCGTTCACGTGATTTCGCCGCACGGCCGGCTCTCGGTGCCGAAGGTTCGGGCCTTCATGGACTTTGCGGTGCCCCGGCTTCGGAGTTACTTCGCGGGTCTGGCAAAAGACCTCGGCGATCGCGGAAACATCACGCCGTAGCGGCGAAACAGCGTCTCCGGCGACGCAGCGACGGCGGTTAAAAGCCCGCGTCCAACTGTCCCATGCGTTGTTTTGCGTATGCGACTCGCCGGAGGAATCTGCGATTGTCGCAAGACAGTTAACGCCGGATTAACCGGCGATCCCTAGGCTGTTTGGCCTGAGGCTGCTTTCAGGAGGAATCCATGGACGCCCAGCGAATTGCCGTCGATGCCGTGGTTGCGCTGACCGATTGTAACCGCGAGGCGGCCACCGCCTTCATTCGCGGGCTTTATCTGGCCGGCGTGAAAGACCCCAAGCGCCTGACCTTCAAGGGCCTGCAGGCGCTGGCGCGGGCCTGAACGCGGCGGCCGGTGCGGTTCATCGAATTTCCGATTTGATTTTCAAACAGCCGGTTCGCTCAGAACCGTCATTGCGAGCAGTACGCCGCAGTTTTTCAATTCCATCACCAGCGGTCTGGAATACTGGATCGCCCGGTCGAGCCGGGCGATGACGGTTGAAAGCGTGCCGTAGTCTAGCAACCGTCATTGCGAGCGCCAGCGAAGCAATCCAGGGCAGCAGGTAAGGACTGGATTGCTTCGTCGCTCCGTTCCTCGCAATGACGTTGATAGTTCTCGATACAGCTACGCGATCTCGCGGCACGATGCGCCCGAGTTTGCAAAATGATCGCCCCTAAAAATCAGAGGGGCGCAGGCGCGACCCTCAAGCGAGGGCGCAGGAAACGCCGGGTGCCCGTTGCACCCGCAGCCCGTGTGCGAAGTGTAGTAAGCACACGGTAGTCACCACAGGTCACCGGAACACCCGGCATTTCCTGCGCAATGGTTTTACGGCTTATGGCGCGCTCTCCCGGGGCGACGAATTCGTCTTGTCGACCCTCGCCGACGGATTAAGGTACAACGAAACCCGGTTGGGCTCGTGAACCTCCGCCGACTTGACACCAGCAACGGGTGCCAGGACCACACGGTTTTGCCGTACGCAGCAACCTCTGCCGATCCTCAGGTCGGCCATGTGCTGCCAACCGCATTTCTGCAAAGGCGTTGAAGCGCCGTTCGTCCACGCGCCGGGGATACGCTCAAGGGCATTCCCTCAATTGAAAGCCCGCCCTGCATTCCCCTCGCGCGACGACGCTGCCGCGTCCACCGCATCCCATCCCAACGTCCGTGACGATCGCGATACGCCCTCTCTCGGGACGGGATGGCGGGAGATAAGCCGGTGATTTGGGTCAGATGGGAATCGAAATATTTTTGAGAAACGGGCTGGACACTGATTTGTTGATTTGCCCGGTCGTCGTTGCCGGTCTTTGCGATCGCCTCTGATGACGTAACAAAGGCCCCGAACAGGTTCGGGGCCTTTGTGGTTTGGCGGCGATGCAGGCGGCGTAACGCCTATTCCGGCTTGCCGATCGCGACTTTCAGGGTGCCGACGCCATCGACCCCGCATTCGATCTTGTCGCCCGGCGAAAGTGCTGCGACCCCGGCCGGCGTGCCGGTCAGGATGATATCGCCGGCGCCGAGCGCGACCTGCTGCGACAACTGCCAGATGATCTCCGGCACGCTCCAGATCAATTCGGTGAGGTCGCCCTTCTGACGTTCGGTGCCGTTGACCGAGAGCCAGATCTTGCCCTTCGAAGGGATGGCCGATCTTCGAGGCCGGCTGCAGCGCGGAGCAGGGCGCGGAATGGTCGAAGGATTTGCCGATCTCCCACGGCCGCTCCTTCTTGCGCGCGGCCTGCTGCAGGTCGCGGCGCGTGAGGTCGATGCCGACGGCATAGCCATAGACGTGATCGAGCGCCTTCTCGGTGGGAATGTTGAGGCCGCCGCTCTTCATCGCCACGATCAGTTCGACTTCGTGGTGCATATCCTTGGTCAGCGGCGGGTAGGGGATGGTGGCGCCGTCCGGCTCGATCATGTCGGCATGCTTGGCGAAGAAGAACGGCGGCGCGCGCTCGTCATTTCCCATCTCCCGGATGTGCTCGAGATAATTGCGCCCGACGCACCAGATGCGACGGACCGGAAACGATTTCGATTCGCCGGCGACGGGGATCGAGGCCTGCGGAGGGGCGGGAATGACAAAGGATGTGGCGTTCATGAAAGGGGGTCTCGGCGGGGTTGCGGAAAAACGGATCGTATTTACGCGGTTGCGATGATCGGCGCCAGTGTAAGGGGGCCGCTTTCGCGATGCTGCAGGCGGAAGAACGAGGCATAGCGCCCGCCGCGCCGCAGCAGATCGTCGTGGCGCCCGCGCTCGACGATCTCGCCGCCCTCGACCACCAGGATGGCGTCGGCATGCATGATGGTGTGCAGGCGATGGGCGATGACGATGGTGGTGCGGTTCTGGCAGAGATGCTCGATCGCCTCCTGCACCTGCTGTTCGGATTCCGAATCGAGTGCGGCGGTGGCCTCGTCGAGCAGGATGATCGGGGCGTTCTTGACCAGCGCCCGGGCCACCGCGACGCGCTGGCGCTGGCCCCCGGACAATTGGGTGCCGTGCTCGCCGACCGGCGTGTCGTAGCCGAGCGGAAAGCCCATGATGAAGTCGTGCGCGCAGGCGGCCTTGGCGGCGGCGATGATCTCGGCCTCGCTGGCGCCGACTTTGCCGAACGCGATGTTCTCGCGAATGGTGTCGCGGAACAGATAGACGTCCTGCCCGACATAGGCGGTCTGGTGTCCGCAGTGATTTGCGCGACACCGACGAGATCGACTGGCCGTCGATCAGGATTTCGCCTTGCGTCACCTCATAGAAGCGCAGCAGCAGGGAGAGCACCGTCGACTTGCCGCCGCCGGAGGGGCCGACCAGCGCGGTGACCTTGCCGGGCTCGGCGACGAAGCTCATGCGGTTGAGCACGTTTTCCCCGGCACGATAGGCGAAGCTGACGTCGCGCAGTTCGATCCGCGCGTCGGTAAGCTTCAGCGCCGGCTTGTCGTCGTCGGAATGCTCGCTCGCCGGGCTGTCCACGATTTCGAGCAGCATCCGCGCGCCGACCAGCTGGCTGTTCAGGTCGATATTGAGCCGAGCCAGCCGCTTGGCCGGTTCGGTCGCCATCAGGAAGGCGGTCAGGAACGTGAAGAACTGGCCCGGCGTGGCGCCGAGCGCGACCACGCGGTAGCCGCCGTAGAGCAAGCAGCCCGCGACCGCGAAGCCGCCGAGCGTCTCCATCAGAGGGTTCGAACGATTGGCGACGCGGGCCATCTTGTTGGCGTTGCGCTCGACGATCGCGATATCCTCGTCGATGCGCTTCTGCATGGTGTCTTCGAGCGTGAACGCTTTCACCGTCCGAATGCCCTGTAGCGATTCCTGCATCGTCTCCATGATGTCGGCGGTGCCGGTGAACTGGTTGTAGGCGAGGCCCTTGATGCGCTTCACCAGCTTGCGCAGGACCAGCATGGCGGGCGGCACCACGATGAGGCCGATGAAGGAGAGCATCGGATCCTGAAACACCATCATGCCGATCATGGCGATCAACATCAACAGATCGCGCCCGATCGCATTGACCAGCATGTTGAGCACGTCGGTGATCGATTTTGCGCCGGCGGTCAGCCGCGCCAGGAATTCCGACGAATGCCGTTCGGAGAAGAAGCCGATGCTCTCGCGCATCAGCTTGGCGAACAGCCGCCGCTGGTTGTGGGCGAGGATGGTGTTGCTGATCTTGGACAGGATCACGGTGTGGCCGTAGGTCGCCGCGCCCTTGATGAACAGCAGAAGAGCCGTAACGCCGGACAATAACGCGATGGCGTGGATGTCCTTGTTCACATAGGCTTGGTTGATGGCCTGGCCGAGCACATAGGTGGCGGCGGCGGTAACGCCGGCGGAGACCGCCATCAGTGCGAATGCCGTGAGGTAGCGCCGCCAGTGGCCGATCCCCTGTTCCATGACCAGGCGGCGAATCAGAACCGCCGCGCCGTAGGGATCGTCGGTGATTTTCTTTGGAGGTTCGGTCAGTTCGGTCATCCGCGTTCCATTGACAGCGCTGGGTCAGGCATCCGCCCGCGCGTCAGGGTTAATGCGAAACGTCCGTCTCCCTTGCCCGCTATATCGGGGCTTTTCAAGCCGAATCAGGGGCTTCCGCGGAACTTGATGGTGGCGCGTTTTCAAGCGAAGCGGGTCCCGGTCCGCGGCGGGAACACGCGTCAAAACAAAGGACTAGGGCCTGGATCTGGTCGACCAGAACCGGAGGGCGCTAGGCCGACGCCGCCTGCTGCAGGAAGCCGTTCCGTTCCTGGAACAGCTTCTCTTCCCAGGCCAGCGCGTGCCTGGCGATGGTCTCGAGATCGTCGTATTGCGGCGTCCAATCCAGCGTCGCGCGGATGCGGCTGGTATCCGCCACCATGGTCATGATGTCGCCCGGCCGGCGCGGCGCATATTGAACCGCGAAATTGCGCCCGGAGACCTGCCGCACCGCCTCGATGGTCTCCAGCACCGAGTAGCCGCGGCCGTAACCGCAGTTCAGCGTCGTCGAACGGCCGCCGTCGCGCAGGTAGGACAGCGCCGCGCGATGCGCCTGTGCGAGATCGCTGACATGGATGAAGTCGCGGATGCAGCTTCCGTCCGGCGTCGGATAGTCGGTTCCGAACACATCGATCTTGGCGCGCTGGCCGATGGCCGCTTCGACGGCGATCTTCAGCAGATGCGTGGCGCCGACGGTCGCAAGCCCGATACGCGCGAGCGGATCGGCGCCTGCCACATTGAAATAGCGCAACGCGACGTAATTCATGCCGTGCGCCGCCGCGACGTCATGCAGCATGATTTCGGTCATCAGCTTCGAGGAACCGTAAGGCGACAGCGGTCGCGTCGGCGCGTTTTCGGAAACCGGCACCTGATCCGGATTGCCGTACACCGCCGCGGTCGATGAAAAGATGAAACGTTTGACGTCGCATTTCACCGCGACGTTGAGCAGGCTGCGCGTCGTCATGGTGTTGTTGCGGTAGTAAGCCAGCGGATCGCGCATCGATTCCGGCACCACTACGGAGCCGGCGAAATGAATGATGCTCTCGACGTCATGCGCGGCGATGACGCCCTCGACCAGGTTCTCGTCCCCCGCATCGCCGATGAACAGCGGAACGCCTTCGGGCAGGAATGAGGAAAAGCCGGTGGACAGGTTGTCGATCACGACGACGCTTTCGCCGGCGTCCACCAGCGCACGAACCATGTGACTTCCGATATAACCGGCGCCGCCGGTGACAAGCACGGTCATGAGCTCCCCCGTTCTTAATTGCCGGCGGATGCTATCGGGTGTGCGGTGAAGAGTGGGTATCGGCCGATGTGAACTGGCCACTATGCTTAATGTTGCGTATAGGGAGTGCTCCGAAACGGAGCCGGATGTGCCGATCGAGAACAATTCCGCCGATACCCTGCAGTTGATCGTGCCCAATCTGCACCGGCGCTATTCGGGCGTCACCGCGACCAACCGCATGGTGGCGCCGAAACTCGCCAGCATGCTGCGTGCGGCGTGGCTCGGTCCCGACGCGCCGGACGGCATCGCGCGGATGGGAATTTCTGATCTTGCGAGGCTATGGCTGCGCCGCAAACCGCTGATATGGCATGCGCGACGCAACAACGAGATGATCGCAGGCGTGCTGCTGCGATCGCTCGGCTGGCCGTTGAAACTGGTGTTCACCTCGGCGGCGCAGCGCCACCACACCTGGATCACGCGATGGCTGATCCGCCGGATGGACGCGATCATCGCGACCTCCGATATCTCGGCGTCGTTTCTCAAGCGCGAAGCGACGGTCATACCGCATGGCGTCGATACCGATCGCTACGCACCGCCGGCCGATCGCGCGGCGGCGTTCGCCGAAGCCGGACTGCCGGGCCGCTACGCCATCGGCTGCTTCGGCCGGGTGCGCGCGCAGAAGGGCACCGATGTGTTCGTGGAGGCGATGTGCCGCCTGCTGCCGCGTTTTCCTGACTTCACCGCGGTCATCGTCGGCGCGGTGGCGGTGGAGCAGACCGCGTTTGCCAACGATCTGAAAAAACGGATCGAGGCGGCCGATTTGCAATCGCGCATCGTCATCACCGACGAGTTGCCGATCGCGGAGGTGCAGCGCTGGTATCAGCGGCTGACGGTCTATGCCTTTACCTCGCGCAATGAAGGTTTCGGGTTGACCTTGATCGAGGCGATGGCGGTGGAAGCCGCGCTGGTCGCCTCGCGCGCGGGCGCGGCTGAACTCGTGGTCGAGGACGGCGTGAGCGGCGTGCTGACGCCGCCGGGCGATGTCGATGCGCTGGTCGCGGCGGTCGAGCCGTTGATGGCCGATCCATCCTCCGCGACCGCGATGGGCGCGCGGGGGCGAACACGCGTGGTGGAGAACTTCAGTCTGGATGCCGAAGCCAACCGGATCGCGGAGGTTTATCGCACGCTCCTTACGCTCTCGCCCTGACCGGCGAGGTTATCGCGTATGATGGATTAGTCACCCTCCCCTTGAGGGGGAGGGTCGACCGCGTCAGCGGTCGGGGTGGGGTGATTGTCCATCCGCAGCGTCTCCAGCCGTCTTTCGCGCCGTGCACCCCACCCCGGTCGCGCGTTCGCGCGACACGCGCCGACCCTCCCCCTCAAGGGGAGGGTAAAGAAGGCTCGTCGCCCTCGCTCATTGCGTCATATGTGATAGCTCTGTCTTGCGTGGAGTTACGCGCCGCGTGTTTGCTCCAAGATCTCTGCAACGAACGCATCGAGATCGCCGCCCGCAAACAGGAAGCCCGGCAAATCAGCGGCTTGCGCGGCCTCGATATCGGTGACGCGGTCGCCGATGACAAAACTGCCGTCGTGCCGCACCGGCCAGTGTTTCATCAGGTCGTGGATCATGCCGGGGCTCGGCTTGCGCCAATGGTGGTCTTCGAGATAGCCGGCCACTGTTCCCTGGGGATGGTGCGGGCAATATCTGATGTCGTCGATCCGTGCGCCCTGGCTTGCGAGTTCGGCGCGCATTCTTTCGAGCAGGATGCGCAGATCGTCTTCGGTAAAGTGACCGTGCGCGACGCCGGATTGATTGGTGAAGAAGAACACCAGGTATCCGGCGTCGTTCAGGCGACGGATCGCCTTCGCGGCGTTCGGCATCCATCTGATCTTGTCATATGAGCCGAGGTGGCCGTCGTCGTGGTTGACGACGCCGTCGCGGTCGAGGAACGCGGCGGGCTTCAGTTCAGGCTTGAGTTCGGGCTTGGGCGCGGCGCGGGCCGGTTCGATGGCGCTCATCTGGCGTGGCAGTCCTGTTGCTGTGGCGTGTCAGTGCGAATTGGCCTCGGCCAGCACGCGCGTGGCCGCGGCGACCACCTCGGAGGCGGGGATGTCGCGCATGCAGCGGTGGTCGTTCATGGTGCAGACCGGGCGGTGGCACGGCTGGCAGGGCACCACGGTCGTGGTCTGAATGGTCGCCGCGAGGCCGTTGAGCGGTGCCCAGTGATAGGGGCTGGTGGGTCCGAAAATGCCGATGGTCGGCGTGCCGATCGCAGCCGCGATATGCATCAAGCCCGAATCGTTCGAGATCGCGACATCGGCCGCCGCGACGGCCAGAATGCCGTTGCGCAGATCGTTGCCGGTGAGGTCGCGGACGCGCGGACCGCCGGCAGCAACGATCTCCGCCGCCAGCGCCTTTTCGTCGGGGCCGCCGACCACCCAGACCTCCAGCCCCTGTTCGGCGAGGCGTCGCGCCGCTTCCGCATAAGTAGGTCCAGCGCTTGGACGCGCCGACCGAACCCGGGGCCAGCGCCACCGCGCGACCGGCGCCCAGCCCGTTGGCTTGCCGCCAGCGCGCGGTTTGCTCGGCGGGAACGACGAGCTGCGGCACCGGCCATTCCGGCGGCAGTGGCGCGCCGTCCGGCAGCGCCAGCGCGGCGTTCTTGTCGATGAAGCGGGGCAGGGCCTTCTCGCCCCAGCGCCAGCGGTTGAGCAGGCCGAACCTGGCTTCGCCGACAAAGCCGACCCGTTCCGGAATTCCGGCCAGCGCCGGCGCGATCGCCGACTTCCAGGTGCGCGGCAGAACCAGCGCGGTGCCGTAATTGTTGGCCCGGAGCTGGCTTGCCAGTGCCCATTGCCTGGCGACCGCCAGTCGGCTCCGCGGCAGGTTCCAGACGATCCCGGCGCGGACGCCGGGCATATAATCGACCAGCGGCGCCCGTGGCGGGGTGACGAGGAGATCGATCGGCCGGTTCGGCCAGCGCGCTTTCAGGACCCGGACCACGGTATGGCCGCGCACAAAGTCTCCGATCCACATATAGGGCACGATCAGAATCGGCCGGGTATCGTGCGGGTCGACCGGCGCCGTGTAATGTTGTGAATCAGAATTCATATTTTATGGATTGGCCTGCGGGTTAAATCTACCCGTTCGGTAAACGCTCATCGCAGACAGGTAAAGCCGGGCAAGCCCGGAGTTTTGATCTCCACAACGGTCCGAGGACACATTGCCTGCCCGCCCGGACTGGGGCAAAGCTGGCCTTCGCAATCAGGGCAGGGACCTCTCATGTTACTGGTGACCGGGGGCGCCGGTTTTATCGGATCGAACGTCGTGGCCGCGTTGAATGACGCGGGCCGCACCGACGTGGCGGTATGCGATTGGCTCGGTCACGACGGCAAATGGCGCAACCTCGCCAAGCGCCAGCTCGCCGATATCGTGCCGCCGGCGGAATTGCCGGCCTGGCTGAACGGCCGCCGGCTCGACGCCGTCATCCATCTCGGCGCCATTTCGGAGACCACCGCAACCGACGGCGATCTGGTGATCGAGACCAATTTCCGGCTGTCGATGCGACTGCTCGACTGGTGCACGGTCAACGCCACGCCGCTGATCTATGCCTCGTCGGCGGCAACCTATGGCGATGGCGCGCAGGGCTTTGGCGACGACCCGTCGCTGTCGGCGCTGAAGACGCTGCGGCCGATGAATTTATACGGCTGGAGCAAGCACCTGTTCGACATGGCGGTTGCCGAGCGCGTGGCGCGCGGCGAGAAGCTGCCGCCGCAATGGGTGGGCTTGAAATTCTTCAACGTGTTCGGCCCCAATGAATACCACAAGGGCGCGATGATGAGCGTGCTGACGCGGCGCTTCGACGACGTCAAGGCGGGCCGCGTGGTGCAACTGTTCAAGTCGCATCGCGACGGCATCGCCGACGGCGATCAGCGGCGCGATTTCATCTATGTCGACGACGTCATGCGGGTGATGATGTGGCTGCTCGCGACCCCGTCGGTCAGCGGCCTGTTCAACGTCGGCACCGGCAAGGCGCGCAGTTTCAGGGATTTGATGCTGGCGGCCTATGCCGCGCTCGGCGCGCGCGCCAACATCGAATATATCGACATGCCCGAACAGATCCGCGGCAGCTATCAGTATTTCACCCAGAGCGAGGTCGATCGGCTGCAGCGCGCCGGCTATAACGGCGGCTTCACCGCGCTGGAAGCCGCGGTCGAAAGCTACGTCAAAGGTTTCCTCGATTCCGCCGATCGTTTCCGCTGACCGCGCAACAGATAACGAGTCCAGATGTTCGATTTTGACACCCTGTCGCATGCGATCACCCGCCAGACCGTGCTCTGCGTCGGCGACCTCATGCTCGACGAATTCGTCTATGGCGAGGTGTCGCGGATTTCGCCGGAAGCTCCCGCGCCGGTGCATTGCGGTGCAGCGCAGCGAGACCGATATCGGCGGCGCCGGCAACGTCGCGCGCAACATCGCCGCCCTCGGCGCGCGCTGCATCTTTGTCGGACTGATCGGTGAGGACGACGCCGGGCCCGGCTGAAGGCCGCGCTGGCGCGGGAAAGCCTGATCGAAAGCGTGCTGGTCTGCGATCCCAGCCGGCCGACGACGCGCAAGGTGCGCTTCGTGTCCGAGCATTTCTCCACCCACATGCTGCGCGCGGACTGGGAACTGGCGACGCCCGCCGCGGCCGATATCGAGCAGAAACTGATCGATGCCATCGTGCCGCTGTTGCCGCGCGCCGATATCGTGTTGCTGTCCGACTACGCCAAGGGCGTGCTGACGGCGCGGGTGATCCGCAACGTCATCGACGCCGCGCGCAAGCTCGGCAAGCCGGTCATCGTCGATCCCAAAAGCCCCAATCTCGCGATCTATCGCGGCGCCACGCTGCTCAAGCCCAATCGCCGGGAATTCGCGGAGGCGACCCGCAGCCGCGCCGATACCGAACAGGGTATCGCCGAGGCGGCGCAGGAGATCATGCAGCTGGCGGATTGCGAGGCCGTGCTGGTGACCCAAAGCGAACACGGCATGACCCTGGTGCCGCGCAAGGGCGAGGCCGTTCATGTGCCGGGCCTGCCGGTCAAGGTACGCGACGTCTCGGGCGCCGGCGACACCGTCGCCGCCGTGCTGGCGGTGACGCTTGCGGCGGGGGCCGACTGGGAGACCGCGCTGCGGATGGCCAACGCCGCCGCCGCGGTCGCCGTCAGCAAGAAGGGCGCCGCCGTCGTGACGCCGGCCGAATTGCGCCGCAAGATTCTGCCGCACGCGTTTCTCGCGGCCGAGGAGAAAATCGTCGCGGATGCGCGCGAACTCGACGCTCAACTGCAGGAATGGCGCAAGCAGGACCTGCGGATCGGCTTCACCAACGGCTGCTTCGATATCCTGCATCCCGGCCACGTCAAGCTGCTGACGGCGGCGCGCGGCGCCTGCGACCGCCTGATCGTCGGCCTCAACAGCGACGCCTCGGTGCGGCGGCTCAAGGGCGAGAGCCGTCCGGTCCAGGACGAGCGCGCGCGCGCCGAAGTGCTGGCGGCGCTGGAGGCGGTCGATCTCGTCGTGCTGTTCGAGGAGGACACGCCGATCGATCTGATCACGCAGATCAGGCCGAACGTGCTGGTGAAGGGCGCCGACTACACCCGCGAACAGGTGGTCGGCCACGAGGTCGTCGAGGCCCATGGCGGCGAAGTGCGGCTGGTCGACATCCTGCCCGGCTTCAGCACGACGTCGCTGGTCGATCGCGCCCGCGGAGGCCGGGTGTGAACCGGCAGCGCGGCATCGTCGTCGCTCGGCCGGGTGACGCTGGCCTGGCGCGACCCGCAGGCCTGGACCAGGGCGGCGGATATATCGGCGGTTCTGATCGCGCTGGCGCTGCCGTGGTCGACGTCGCTGGTCGGGATCTTCTCGGTCGTCTGGGTGATCTGCGTGGTCCCGACGATCGATGTCAGGGCTTTCGTGGCGTTGCTCAAGCGCCCGATCTGCGCGCTTCCGGTCGCGCTGTTTGCGCTGGCGGTGGTCGGAACGCTGTGGTCGGACGCGCCGTGGGGCGCGCGCCTTTATGCCATCAGCCCGACCGCGAAGCTGCTGGTGCTGCCGATCCTGTTCTATCACTTCCAACGTTCGTCGCGCGGCATGTGGGTGTTCACGGCGTTTCTGATCTCCTGCAGCCTGCTGATGGTGATGTCGTGGGTCGTCGCGTTCCATCCCGGCCTGTCGCTTAAGCCGCCGCTGGAAGCCAAGATGGAGCCCGGCATTTTCGTCAAGAACTACATCGACCAAAGCCAGGAATTTGTGCTGTGCGCGGTGGCGCTGGCTTTTCCGATCATCATGCTGCTGCGCGCCGGAAGGATCTGGCCGGCAGTGTTGCTGGGTGCGCTGGCGTTGGGCTTCGCCGTCAACATGGCGTTCGTCATCGTGTCGCGGACTGCGCTGGTCACCATGCCGATCATGCTGGCGGTGTTCGCGCTGCTGCACCTGAAATGGCGCAGTATCGTGATCATCGCGTGCGCGATGACGGTACTGGCGGGATTGGCCTGGGTGGCATCGCCGCAATTGCGCCAGACGATCGGGTCGTTCTCGCGGGATTATCGATTGTACAAGGAGCAGAACATTCCGACCTCGATGGGACTGCGGCTCGAATTCTGGCGAAAATCGCTGCGGTTCTTCGCCGAGGCGCCGGTCGTCGGGCACGGCACCGGCTCGACCCGCGGACTGTTCGAGCAGGCCGCCGTCGGTCAGACCGGCGCCGCCGCAGGCGTGATCGGTAACCCGCATAACCAGACGCTCAACGTGGCGGTGCAGTGGGGCACGGTCGGGATCGTCGTGCTTTATGCGATGTGGCTGGTCCACCTGCTGCTGTTCCGCGGCGAGGGTCTGGTGGCGTGGATCGGATTGATGGTCGTGGTGCAAAACATGTTCACCTCGCTGTTCAATTCGCACATCTTCGATTTTCACGAAGGCTGGATGTATGTCCTCGGCGTCGGCGTCGCCGGAGGGATGCTGTTGAAGGCGGGCGGCGCGGCGCGGCGGCGCCGGAACAGGCGAATTCCGGCAGGTCATGACGGCTGGCATGCATGCGGGCAGATGAGCTATCAGCAGCCTGTAGCCCCGATATCGTTTGTCCCCGGTCAGCGAAATGATGCGTCTTTCAAACCTGACCTCGCGCAACGCGTTGATCGCCGCGCATGACGCCCTGGCGACGGCGATCGCGCTGTTCGTCAGCTTCTATCTGCGTTTCGACGGTGGCGAGCTTTTCTTCGACCGCGTGCCACTGCTGCTGCGCATCCTGCCCTATTTCGTCGTCTTCAGCGTGGTGGTCTGCTACGTCTTCAACCTGACCACCACGAAATGGCGCTTCATTTCGCTGCCGGACGCGTTGAACATCCTGCGTGCCGCCACGGTGCTGGCGCTCGCGCTGCTGGTGCTGGACTACATTTTCGTCGCGCCCAACGTTCACGGCACGTTTTTCGTCGGCAAGGTCACCATCGTCCTCTACTGGTTCCTCGAGGTGTTCTTCCTGAGCGCGTTGCGCTTTGCCTACCGTTATTTTCGCTACACCCGCGTCCGCCGTCATGCCCGCACCGACGGCGCCTCGCCGGCGCTGCTGATCGGCCGTGCCGCCGATGCCGAGATCCTGTTGCGCGGGATCGAGAGCGGCGCCGTCACCCGGCTGTGGCCGGTCGGCGTGTTGTCGCCGTCGATGGCCGACCGCGGCCAGTCGATCCGCAACATTCCGGTGCTCGGCGGCATCGACGACATCGAGGACGTGATTCGCGATTTCGCCCGGCGCGAAAAGCCGATCACGCGCGTGGTGATGACGCCCTCGGCGTTCGATCCGGAGGCGCATCCCGAGGCCGTCCTGATGCGGGCGCGCCGGCTCGGGCTGATCGTCAGCCGGCTGCCGTCGCTGGAGAGCGGGGATACGCCGCGGTTGACGACGGTCGCGGTCGAGGACCTGTTGCTGCGATCCAGCGTCGAGATCGACTACGCGCGTCTCGAAGCGCTGGTCAGCGGCAAGGCGGTCATCGTCACCGGCGGCGGCGGTTCGATCGGATCGGAGATCTGCGACCGTGTCGCGACCTTCGGCGCCGCGCGGTTGCTGGTGATCGAAAATTCCGAGCCGGCGCTCTATGCCGTGATGGAAAGCTCTGGCGGCGCGCGAGACCAGCGCCGTGATCGAGGGCCGTATCGCCGATATCCGCGACCGCGAGCGGATCCTGCGGCTGATGGGCGAGTTCAAGCCGGACATCGTGTTCCATGCCGCCGCGCTCAAGCACGTGCCGATCCTCGAACGCGACTGGAGCGAGGGCGTCAAGACCAACATTTTCGGATCGGTGAACGTCGCCGATGCGGCGCTGGCCGCCGGCGCCAAGGCGATGGTCATGATCTCGACCGACAAGGCGATCGAACCGGTCTCGATGCTCGGGCTGACCAAGCGATTTGCCGAGATGTATTGCCAGGCGCTCGATCACGACCTGGCCGATCAGTCGGGTAACGGGCCGCGGATGCGGATTATCTCCGTGAGATTCGGCAACGTGCTGGCGTCGAACGGCTCGGTGGTGCCGAAGTTCAAGGCGCAGATCGAGGCGGGCGGACCGGTGACGGTGACGCATCCCGACATGGTCAGGTACTTCATGACGATCCGGGAAGCCTGCGATCTGGTGCTGACGGCCGCGACCCATGCCATGACGCCGGCGCGCGCGGACGTTTCGGTCTACGTGCTCAACATGGGACATCCGGTCAAGATCGTCGATCTGGCGGAACGAATGATCCGGCTGTCGGGTCTTGAGCCCGGCCATGATATCGAGATCGTGTTCACCGGCATGCGGCCGGGCGAGCGCCTGAACGAAATCCTGTTTGCCAGTGAGGAGCCGGCGGTCGAGATCGGCGTCGCGGGCATCATGGCGGCCAAGCCCAACGAGCCGCCGATGCTGGCGCTGCGCAAGTGGATCGCAACGCTCGAGCAGGCGATTGCGAACGACGATCGGGTGACCATCAGGGCCATCCTGAAGGACGCGGTTCCCGAATTCGGTTCGACGGCCGCGTGATCCACGCGGCCATGCCGAAAGCATCGATGCAGCAGACCGCAAAAATCGTCGTCGTCAGCCAGCATTATCCGCCGGATCACAGCACCACTGCGGCCATCATGGCGGCGATCGCGAGCCACCTCACATCGGAGGCGCCGGTCGTGGTGGTTTCGGGGACGCCCGGCTCCGCCACCCCCGAGGCGATCAAGCCGCGTGAGCCGGTCGTCGTCGAAGTCAAAAACCGACTGCCGGCCAAGGCCGCGCTGATCAGGCGCGCGATCGCGGAGATCTTTTTCACGATCCGCGTATTTGTGGCGCTGCTGTCACGGTTGCGCGCGGGCGATGCGGTGCTCACCGTGACCGCGCCTTTCATGTTGCCCTACGCGGTTGCCGCCGCCGCCCGATTGAAGCGCGCCCGTTCGGCCCTGATCATGCACGATCTTTTTCCCGACGTCCTGGTGATGGCCGGGTTGCTCAAGCCGTCGTCGCTGGTTGCGAAAGCGATCCGCGGCGCCAACGCGCTGATGTTCCGGGCGCTCAACGCCGTCGTCATCATCGGGCGCGATACCGAACCGCTGCTGCTGCGCTACAAGGGGCTGACGCGCGACAAGATCTGCTTCATCCCGAATTGGGCGACGCTGGTTCCGGGCGTACGCCCGATCACATCCGATAACCCGTATCGCCGTTCGCAGACGGCGCGCTTCCTGGTCGGTCTTTCCGGCAATCTTGGTTTTACCCACGACCCGGTTATCGTGTTTGAAGCGGCGCGATTGCTGCGCGACGATCCCGATATTCACTTCCTGCTCTCGGGCTGGGGCATCGGCTTCGAGCGTCTCAAGGAAATGCAGTCGGCCGCAAATCTTCCGAACGTGACGCTGGTCGCGCGCGTTCCCGAGCAAGACCTCGAAGCGTTCCTTTCCGCCGCGGATGTCTGGCTGATTCCCTACCGCAAGGATTTGGCCGGCGTGTCGGTCCCCAGCCGGTTCTACAATCTGCTCGCCATTGGCCGGCCGGTCATTCTGGTTTCCGAGGGCAACGCCGAGGCGGCGCTGACCGTGACCGAGCATGGCCTTGGCCAGGTGGTGGAGCCGGGCAATGCCGGGGAACTGGCCCGCGCGATCCGTCTTGCGGCTTCATCCGAGAGCTCATCGATCGGCGAGCGCGCGGTGATGGCCGCGCGGCATTTCAATTTCGCCGACGCGATGGCGGGATATGCCGGGCTGATGCGGAAATTGTTGCGGGACAGCTAGAGCAACGCTTACGACGCGCGCGGCTGCGAGAACCTGTACATCACGAGCGCCGTCGAGGCGGCCCCCGCGGCCAGCAGCAAGCCTCCGATCACCGCCGACCGCGCCGCGATCGATCCGATCGCCAGCGCCGCCAGAACGACGTTGAGTGCGAACACTTCGCCCACCACGCGCCATACCGTGAAACCATTATCGGTGGCGCGCTGATAAAAATGCGAGCGATGCGCCGCCCAGAACGGCTCGCGCCTTGCCAGCCGGCGCAACAAGGTCGCGGTGGCGTCGAACAGATAATAGAGCGGCAGCAGCAAAGCGGCGGCGAATTGCTGGTGATAGGCAAGCTGCAACAGACACCAGCCCAGCAGCAAGCCGATCGGCAGGCTTCCGACGTCGCCGAGAAAGACCTTCGCCACCGGACGGTTGAACGGCGCGAAACCGAGCATGGCGCCGCACAGTGCCGCCGCCGCAAGGGTGGCCGGGGCGGGCAATTCGCTTAGCCAGCCGAGGATCACCATGGCGCCGGTGATGGGAACCACTTCGGCGACGGTCATCCAGTCAAGGCCGTCCATGAAGTTGACGAGATTCACGAACCAAAGGCCGGCAAGCAGGAGCATGCCGCGCTCGATCCAGAGCGGGCAGGCCGGAACGATCCGCAGGTCGCTTGACGAGGTGAAGATGATGGCGCCGACGGCCACGGCCTGCAGCACCAGCCGCGGCAGCACTTCGATGGATTTGACGTCATCGGCGAAGCCGACGACGGCAATGAAAAGCGTCGCCGTGAAGGCCGCGACGGGGATTTTCATATCCGATGCGCCGCCGCAGACCATGATGGCTCCGGCGACCAGGAGCGTTGCGGCGATCACGGCGATGCCCGCCCCCTGCGGCGTGGGAATGCGATGCGAAGAGCGTGCATTGGGCTTGGCGAGCGCGTGCCGCAACAGCAGGGGCCGAACCAGCCAGGTCATGGCGGCCGAAAGCGCCGCAGCAGCGACGAGCGCAAGAAGCAATTCGGAAATGGTCATTCTGTGCAATGTGGCCGTTATTCGGGAACCTGGATCGGCACCGCGCCCTGTGCCGCCTTCTCGGCGCTGAAAACCCACACCAGTCCGCCGACGGCGCCGACGATGAAGGATACCGCGCCGAACAGCAACGAGACGTTCACGCCCTCATTCGCCATCAGTCCGGCATATCCGAACGCCAGCCCCATCGTGGCCTCGCGCACGCCCCAGCCGGCAATCGAGATCGGCAGCATGGTGATCAGCATCACCGGCGGAATCAGTTGGAAGGTCTGGCCGAACGTCACCGGTGCCGCGATCGATCGCACCACGCACCAGGCGATGACGACGGCGAGCACATGAACAAGCAGCGACAGGACCGCGATGGTCGGTCCGCGCTTCCGGCTGAAAATCACCCGGTTGGCGATCGCCGAGCAGGCATAGAGATGATGCGTGCCCCACCAGCGTTTCAGCCAGGGCCACGGCAATCGGCCAAGAACGAGAAACCCGAGCCCGCTCGCAAGCGCGGCGAAATCGACCAGCAGCAGCGCCGAGCGGCCGGCGGGATCGCGGATCAGGCTATAGCTCCACGGCAGGCTCGCAACGATGACGATCGCCAGTGCGATCAGGCCGATGGCGCGATCGACGAAAATGGAATAGGTCGCCGCGCGCCACCCCGCGCCGCCGCGCGCGACCAGCCAGAGCCGCACGGCGTCGCCGCCGATCGAGGACGGTAGCGTCTGGTTGAAGAAGGTTCCGATCACGTTGAAGCGCGTCGCCTGCTGTATCGTCAGGGGCGCGCCGCATTCCGCGCTGATCTCGCGCCATCGCCACGCGCCGATGAAGATCTGGAAGAAGGTCACGGCGATCGCAAGACCGATCCAGCCCAGGCTCGCAACATCGATGCGCGACGCGAGGTTGGCGAGGTTGACCTTGCGCAGCGCCAGGTAAAGCAGCGCCGCAGAGATCACGATCTTCAGGGTCGAAAGCAGGATCCGGCGCATCTCACCCGCGCTTGGTGTGGTCTGGGAGAAGGTCAAAAACAACCCAACCCGGCGCCCCCGCGCCGAACTGCGCCGCCTTGGTATGGTTTTAGAGCCGATCTGGCAATAGCGGCGCCCAAACGGGTATTGCGGCACCCGCGATACGGCAGGTAAAGAGTCCGGGGCCGGTTTGGCGAAGCCGGACCGGACGCCGCTGGGGATACGATGTCCGATCAAGCCATATTGGTCACGGGGGCGGCGGGTTTTATCGGCTTTCACGTCGCCCGGCGCGCTGCTGGCCGAGGGCCGCGATGTCGTCGGCCTGGACAGTCTTAACGCTTATTACGATCCGGCGCTGAAGCAGGCGCGGCTGAATCTCCTGCGCGAGAATCCGCGGTTCAGCTTCGTGCAGACCGATCTGGCGGATCGTGCGGCCATGGCTTCGCTGTTTGCGCAACATCGCTTTGCGGTGGTGGTCCATCTCGCGGCGCAGGCCGGCGTGCGCCACTCGATCGATCATCCCCACGCCTATGTCGATGCCAACCTCGAAGGCTTTTGCAACGTGCTGGAAGGATGCCGGCACAATGGCTGCCGGCATTTATTATACGCGTCGTCATCGTCGGTTTACGGCGCCAACACAAAAGTGCCGTTTTCCGTTGATGATAAGACGGACCATCCCGTGAGTTTCTACGCGGCGACCAAAAAGGCCAACGAGATGATGGCTTATTCGTATAGCCATCTCTATCGCCTTCCGGTCACCGGCTTGCGATTTTTCACCATCTACGGGCCCTGGGGACGGCCCGATATGGCGATTTCCCTGTTCACCAAGGCAATCCTTGAAGGCGCGCCGATCAAGCTTTTCAATCATGGCAGGATGCGGCGCGACTTCACTTATATCGACGACGTCAGCCGCATCGTGCTGCATCTCGTCGATCACATTCCCGCTATCGACGAAGCAGCGCGCGCGCCGGCGCGGATCTACAATCTCGGCAACCAGCATCCGGAAGAACTTCTGCATGTGGTCGCGCTTCTGGAGAGTGAATTGGGTCGCACGGCGATAAAGGATATGTTGCCAATGCAGCCCGGTGATGTCACGGAAACGTTCGCTGACGTCGGAGCTCTGATGCGCGACACAGGCCTCAGGCCTGAGACCTCGATCGAGGATGGTATTCGCGAATTTGTGGTGTGGTATCGCGGCCACTACAAACTTTGAGGCGTCGATGGACAGACGAATTGTTCCACTGATTATGTGCGGCGGCGCTGGGACGCGGCTTTGGCCCGCTTCGCGCGAGGTCCGTCCGAAACAGTTTTTGGCGCTGTTCGGGGCGCGCTCGACGTTTCAGGATACCATCCTGCGGGTGTCGGATGCGACGCTGTTCGAACGGCCGATCATCATCACCAATGCGGCGTATCGCTTCATGGTGCTGGAGCAATTGGCCGAAATCGGGCGTGAGGCCGATGTCCTGCTCGAGCCGGTGCGGCGGGATTCCGGTCCGGCGATTGCCGCCGGCGCGGTATTTGCGGAGATGCGCGACAGCGAGGCGATCGTGCTGGCGCTTGCGGCCGATCATGTGGTCGGCGACACCCCCGCCTTTATCGCCGCCTGCCGGCAGGGGCTGGTCGCGGCAGCCGCCGGACGCATCGTGACCTTTGGCGTTCAGCCGGAGCGGGCGGCCACCGAATACGGTTACATCAGCCCCGGCGAGATCATCTCGGGCGAGGTCCGTTCGGTGGCGAAGTTCGTCGAAAAACCCGATCCGGTCACCGCCGCCGAATACATCGACGCGGGCTATCTGTGGAACAGCGGCAACTTCATGTTCCGCGCCTCCGTCCTGCTCGATGAGTACCGCAATGTCGATGCCGACAGCGTGCAAGTCGTCAGCGACGCCGTGAGCAAAGCCGGACGCGATCTTGGCTTCGTGACGCTCGATGCGGAATCGTTCGCAAAGGCCAAGGCGATCTCGATCGACTACGCGGTGATGGAAAAGACCTCGCGAGCCTCGGTGGTGCCGGTGTCGTGCGGCTGGTCCGACGTCGGCTCCTGGCATGCGGTGTGGGAACTGTCGGACAAGGACGGCCAGGGCAACGCCGCACAAGGCGTCGCCGTGTTCGAGGATTCGCGCAATTGCAACGTCTCGACCGACAAGGCGCTGGTCGCGCTGGAAGGCGTCGACGATCTCGTGGTCGTCGCCACGGAGGATGCGGTGCTGGTGTCGCGGCAGAAAGACGCCAACGGACTGAAGCGGCTGGTCGCCAAGCTGAAGACCGTCGCGCCGCAGGTGACCGAGAATCATCTCCGGGTACATCGTCCCTGGGGTTCCTACCAGTCGGTCGACAATGGCGATCGTCACCAGGTCAAGCGCATCACGGTGAAGTCGGGCGAGCGGCTTTCGCTGCAAAAGCACCATCACCGCTCCGAGCACTGGATCGTGGTGCGCGGTACCGCGCGGGTGACGGTCAACGAAACAGTCAAGGTCGTGCATGAGAACGAATTGATCTACATCCCGATCGGGGCCGTCCACCGGCTTGAAAATCCCGGCAAGATCCTGCTGGAACTGATCGAGGTCCAAACCGGAAGCTATCTGGGCGAGGACGACATCATCCGCATCGAGGACGATTACCGCCGTTCGTGAGGGGGTGGGGGCGCTTCGGAACTAGCGTTTCGCGCCCCCGTTCCACCGAAAATGATGTAATTCTTTGAATCAAAACGTGTTCGTGTTGGTCTTTCGGCATTCGCCACATTTGTGGCGACGTGCTAGGAGAGGCGCGTGGGTGTTCGTGACGGAAATATTACCGGGGTTAACGGGATGAGTTCTAAAGGGGCCGTGTCGGGCGTGGACGCCGATACGAAACGTTCGATTCGCATCGGGGTGGTCGGCGCAGGCGTCATGGGCAGCAATCATGCCCGCGTGCTGGCCGGCTTGCCGGACACAACGCTGGTCGGGGTGGTCGATCCGTTGCCGGCGCACCGGGTGCGCGCCACCGAACTGGCGGGCTGCCGCACCTTTGAGCATCTGGATGAATTGATCGCGGAAGGCGTCGACGCCGTGACCATCGCCGCGCCGACCCATCTGCATCATGAAATCGCGCTGGCCCTGATCGCGCACAAGATCCACGTGCTCGTGGAAAAACCGATCGCGTCCACGGTCGAGGAAGGGCAGGACATTGTCACCGCGGCCCGCCATGCCGGCGTGACGCTGATGGTCGGCCATGTCGAGCGATTCAACCCGGCGGTCGCCGCCATCAAGCAGGCGATATCGGGCGAGGATATTCTCTCGATCGCCATCACCCGCGTCGGTCCGTTTCCGCCGCGGATGTCGAATGTCGGCGTGGTGATCGACCTCGCGGTGCACGACATCGACCTGATCCGCTGGTTCACCGAGTCGGATATTGTCGAGGTGCAGCCGCAACTCTCCTGCGCCGTCGCCGAGCGCGAAGATATCGCGCTGCTGCAGTTCCGTACCGCGTCCGGTGTTCTCGCGCATATCAACACCAACTGGCTGACGCCGTTCAAGGCGCGGAACGTCACCGTCGCGACCCGCGGCAAATACATCATGGGCGATCTTCTCACCCGTCAGGTCACCGAGTGCTTCGGCTTCAAGCCGGACGGCAGCTATTCGATGCGCCATCTGCCGGTCGGACATGACGAGCCGCTGCGCGCCGAGCTGATCGCATTCCTCAATGCCGTGCGTTCCGGCGGCGTGCCCGCGGTGACCGGCGACGAAGGTGTGGCCAGTCTCGAAATCGCGACGCGTTGCCTGGTAACCCCTGCAAGGCCCGCGGCTGCCCGCAAGGGGTCGCTCCGCGTCGCCGGCTGACCCGTTCTTGAACTCGATTGCTCTGAAGGCGCCATGAACCAGCACATGTCTGTAGAACCCGTGCCCTTTATCGATATCGGCGCGCAACGCCGCCGGCTCGGCAAGTCCATCGATGAGGCGGTCTCCCGCGTCCTGACCCATTGCCAGTTCATCAACGGGCCGGAGGTGACGCAGCTCGAGGCGCTGCTGGCCGATTTCAGCGGCGCAAAGCATGTCGTGAGCTGCGCCAGCGGCACCGACGCGCTGTTGATGGTGCTGATGGCCAAAGGCATCGGCCGGGGCGATGCGGTGCTATGCCCGTCCTTTACGTTTTGTGCGACCGGCGAATCAGTGGCGCTGACCGGCGCGACACCGGTATTTGTCGACGTCGATGAGGCGACCTTCAACATCGATGCCGCTTCGCTGAAGCGCGGGATCGCGACCGCGCGCAAACTCGGCCTCAAGCCGAAGGCGGTAATTCCGGTCGATCTGTTCGGGCAGAGCGCCGACCATGCGGCGATCGGCGCGGTTGCCGATGCCGAGGGGCTGTTCGTTCTCGACGACGCCGCGCAAGGCTTCGGCGCCAGCTACAAGGGCCGCCGTCTCGGTAGCTTCGGCCTCGCCACCGCGACCAGCTTTTTCCCCGCCAAGCCGCTCGGCTGCTTCGGCGATGGCGGAGCGATCTTCACCGACGATGCCGAACTTGCGCAGACGCTGCGGAGCGTTCGCGTCCACGGCCAGGGATCGGACAAGTATGACAATGTCCGTCTCGGGCTCACCGGGCGGCTCGATACCATGCAAGCCGCCATCCTGATCGAGAAGCTGAAGATCTTCGAGGACGAGATCGCGGCCCGTAATGCGGTCGCGGAGCGCTATGCGCGGGGTCTCGGCAACCTCGTGACCGTTCCGCATCTGGCGGCTGGATGCACCTCGGTCTGGGCCCAATATACCATCCGGCTGCCAAAGGGGACCGATCGCGACGGCTTCGCGGCGGCGCTGAAGGTGCAGGGCGTTCCGACCGCGATCTACTATCCGAAGTCGATGCACCAGCAGACGGCGTATCGCGATTTCCCGGTCGCCGAGGGCGGTCTGCCGGTCAGCGAAAAGCTGTCCGAGGACGTCATCAGCCTGCCGATGCACGCCTACCTCGACGCGCCGACGCAGGAGCGCGTCATCGCGGCTGTGCGGGGCGCGCTGGCGGCGTGATCCCCTCGGGGGACCGCGTTGGCGCAACGTGGTTGTTCGGTCTTAATTGAGCGACCAACGCGCGCGCTTTCCCGAAGGGCGCGCCAAAACGGTGAACCGCCCGATTTCGCCATTTTGAAGCGCCGCCGCTTGCTGTAGAAGCGGCGGATGCTCGGTCGTATTTTCACCGTCGGCGGCTATACGCTCCTTTCGCGGCTGACGGGCTTTGCGCGCGACATCATGCTGGCCGCGATCCTCGGCGCGACGCCGATGGCGGACGCGTTTTTCGTGGCGCTGCGGCTGCCGAATAATTTCCGCGCGATCTTTGCCGAGGGCGCGTTCAACACCGCCTTCATTCCGGCCTACGCCCATGTCCACGGCAAGGGCGGCGAGACCTCGGCGCGGCTGTTCGCCAACCGCATCTTTACCCTGCTGTTTGTGTCGCAGGTGGTTCTGCTCGTTGTCGCCTGGCTGTTCATGCCGCAGGCCATGAGCCTTCTGGCGCCGGGTTTCAGCGAGGACCCCGAGCAGCGTCGTCTCGCGATCGAGCTCACCCGGATCACCTTCCCCTATCTGCTGCTGATCACGATGGTGACGCTCTATGGCGGCATGCTCAACGTGATGCATCGGTTCGCCAGCGCGGCGGCGGCGTCGATTTTCCTCAACATCTCGATGATGGCGACGCTGGCGCTGGCCGCATGGTTTCCCACCCCCGGCCACGCCGCGGCCTGGGGGGTGCTGATCTCCGGCTTCCTGCAGTATTTCCTGCTTGCCGGCGATCTGTCGCGCCATGGCGGCCTGCCGCGCTTTGCGCCGTTGCGGCTCGATGAGGATGTCCGGGCGTTTTTCCGCGCGCTCGGGCCGGCGACGCTGGGCTCGATGGGTACCCAGGTCGCGATCTTCGCCGATACCATTATTGCGACCTTCCTGCCCGCGGGCGCGTTGTCGGCGCTGTATTATGCGGAACGGCTCTATCAATTGCCGATCGGCGTGATCGGCATTGCCATCGGCACGGTCTTGCTGCCGGAAATGTCGCGGCGGATCACCGCAGGAGATGACGCCGGGCGCGATGGCGGCGCAGCGCCGCGCTTTCGAATTTACCCTGTTGGCGACCGTGCCGTTCGTCGCCGCCTTCCTGACGGTGTCGGATGTCCTGATGCGCGCGGTGTTTGCGCGCGGTGCGTTCACCAAAGCCGACGCCGCGGCCGCGGGCGCCACGCTCGCGGCCTATGCGATCGGCCTCATTCCGTTCGTCACGATCCGCAGCGCGGTCTCGGCGTTCTACGCCCGCAAGGACACCGCGACACCGGTGAAGGCATCGCTCACCGGCCTCGCGGTCAACCTGCTGCTGAAAGTTCTGCTGATGGGATCGCTGGCGCAGGTCGGTCTCGCGCTCGCGACCGCGGTCGGTGCCTGGATCAATCTTTTGTTAGTGGTGGGGTTTGCGGTGCGCGCGGGATATCTCGAACTCGACAAGGCGCTGGTGCGATCGCTGGCGAAGTTTGCGATATCCGGCATTGCGGTGGCGGCAGCGCTTTGGTTTACCGCCCGGTTTGCGGCAGTGCACTTTGCGCAGCTGGGCATGCTTCGCGAGGAGGCGGCGCTGTTATTGCTGATCGCCGTCGGCGCGGTGGTCTATGCCGGGTCGATCCTGCTGTTGTTCGGCAAGGGCTGGCTGCGGTCGCTGGTTCGCAGTTGAAGCCGTTTGCGCTTCGCCGCGATCCGCTGCAATATGGCGCAAATTCCAGGTTGCAATTGGAGAAATGATGGCTCCCATCAAGTTTGGCGTCGGTCAGAGCGTGCTTCGCAAGGAAGACGATGCGCTTATTCGCGGCAAAGGTCGCTACACCGATGACCACGCGCCGCAGGCTTCGATGCACGCGCTGGTGCTTCGCTCGCCGCATGCGCACGCGAAATTCACCATCAATGTGACTCGCGCCCGCGGCCTGCCGGGTGTCGGTGCGATTCTGACGGCTGACGACGTGAAGGATCTCGGCCCCTTGCCGTGCCTGTTCAATCTGGAAGTCGATCCGTTCACCGGCCCGATTTATCCGATCCTCGCCGAGGGCGAGGTGCGCCACGTCGGCGACGCCGTCGCGTTCGTTGTCGCTGACACCATCGATCAGGCCCGCGACGCGATCGAGGCGATCGAGGTCAACTGGACCCCGCTGCCGGCGGTGGTCGGCGTGGTCAATGCCGTGAAGAAGGGGGCGCCGCAGGTCTGGCCCAATCATCCCGGCAACGTGCTGTTCGACGTACCGCTCGGCGACAAGAAAGCGACCGAGGCGGCCTTCGCCAAGGCGCATGCGGTCGCCGAGATATCGATCGTCAATCCCCGCGTCGTGACCAACTTCATGGAAACCCGCGCGCTGGTTTGCGAATATGACGCCAAGCGGGATCACCTGACGCTGACCATCGGCAGCCAGGGCAGCCATCGGCTGCGCGATATCCTGTGCCAGAATATCCTCAAGATCCCGGTCGAGAAGATGCGGGTGATCTGCCCCGACGTCGGCGGCGGCTTCGGCACCAAGCTGTTTCCCTATCGCGAATACGCGCTGGCCGCGGTGGCCGCGCGCAAGCTGCGCAAGACGGTGAAGTGGGCCGCCGACCGCGCCGATCACTTCATGGGCGACTGCGCAAGGCCGCGACAACGTCACCACGGCACGGATGGCGCTCGCCGAAGACGGCAAGTTCTTAGGCATGGACGTCGATCTGATGGGCGACATGGGCGCGTACCTGTCGACCTTCGGTCCTTACATTCCGCATGGCGGCGCCGGCATGTTGCCCGGCCTCTACGATATCCAGGCGTTTCACTGCCGCGTGCGCACCGTCTTCACCAACACCGTGCCGGTCGACGCCTATCGCGGCGCCGGCCGACCGGAGGCGGCCTATGTGATCGAACGGCTGGTCGATGCCGCCGCGCGCAAGCTCGACATGACGCCGGACGCGATCCGGCGCAAGAACTTCATTGCGCCGCGCGCGATGCCCTACAAGACCGCGACCGGGAAGGTCTACGATTCCGGCGACTTCACCGCGCACATGAAGCGGGCGATGGAAATTGCGGACTGGAAGGAATTCCCCAAGCGCGCCAAGGCAGCGAAGAAGCAGGGTCTGGTGCGCGGGATTGGTCTTGGGACCTATGTCGAAGTCTGCGGCACCATGGGTGAAGAGACCGCCAATGTCCGGCTCGACCCCAATGGCGACGTCTCGGTGCTGATCGGCACGCAGTCGAGCGGGCAGGGCCACCAGACCGCCTACGCGCAGCTCGTTGCCGAGCAGTTCGGTCTGGCGCCCGAGCGCGTCCACATCTTCCAGGGCGACACCGACCAGATCGCCACCGGCCTCGGCACCGGAGGTTCGGCGTCGATTCCGACCGGCGGCGTCAGCGTCGAGCGCGCCACCCGCACGCTGGGAGCCAATTTGCGCGAGATCGCCGCCGAAGCGCTGGAAACCAGCGTCGGCGACCTCGAGATCTCCGAGGGCACCGTGCGGATCGCCGGCACCGACCGCTCGGTCAGCTTTGCCGATCTTGCCAAGCGCCCGGGCGTCGATCCGTCGAAGCTGAACGCAAGCGCGACCTTCACCAGCGCCGACGGCACGTACCCCAACGGCACCCATGTCGCCGAGGTCGAGATCGATCCCGCCACCGGCATTGTCGCGATTGTAAATTACGTCATCGTCGATGATTTCGGGGTCACGCTGAATCCGCTGCTGCTCGCCGGCCAGGTTCACGGCGGCGTCATGCAGGGCATCGGCCAGGCCTTGATGGAGCAGGCGGTCTACGATCCGAAAGACGGCCAGCTCGTCACGGGAACGTTCATGGATTACGCGCTGCCGCGTGCGGCCGACGGCCCGTCCTTCGTGTTCGAGACCCATAACGTGCCCTGCAAGACCAATCCGCTGGGGGTCAAGGGCGCGGGTGAGGCCGGCGCGATCGGCTCCTGTCCGGCGGTGGTCAATGCGATCGTCGACGGGCTATGGCGCGAATACAAAATCGACCATATCGACATGCCGGCGACCCCGGAACGGGTCTGGATCGCGATCCGCGAGCATCAGCGCCAGCATAGCCTGTGATGTCAGCCCGGGCCTGATTTCGCGAATGGAATCAGGCCTGTCGCCTTGTCTTTCAGTTTGGGCATGATCCTCGCCGCCCGTCAGGATCGTGCCTGCAGGGAATGAAACGCCGGCGGCGGGGTTTGAATACCATGGTCACAGCGCGCGGTTCGCAATGCGGCCGGGCGATCAAAAACGAGGGGATCGGAATGATAATGCGAACTGTCGTGGTTGTTGGAACGTTGTTGCTGGGCCTCGGCGCGGTGGTGGCGCAGCAGGATGCGGTCAAGCTGGCGCAGGACCAGATGAAGGGTAACGGAAAGAACGCCGGCGCGCTGGCCGCGATGGTCAAGGGCGAAAAGCCCTACGACCAGGCCACGGTCGATGCCGCGCTCGCCCAATTCGAGGACACCGTCAAGAAGTTTCCGACGCTGTTTCCCGCAAGCATGAAGGGTCTCAAGGCGGAGGGTGACTACAGCGCCTCGCCGAAAATCTGGGAAGACAAGGCCGGCTTCAGCGAGCACATTGCAAGCTTCGGCAAGGCCGTGACCGACGCCAAGGCCTCGGTCAAGGATCTCGACGCGCTGAAGGTGGCGCTTCCCGCCATCGGCAAGCAGTGCGGCGGCTGCCACGAGACCTTCCGCATCAAGAACGGCTGATTGCTCGCGCTCTAACTTTATGTGTTCAAGAAAAAGGGGCGGGCGCTGATGCGTCCGCCCCTTCTTTATCGGTCGAGCGAAGCGCTTACTTCGTCACCTGACCACGGATCTCGCCGCCCGGGTTGGCCGCGGTGTGGACGTTGACGTAGTACTTGCCGGCCATCAGATCGGCGGCCTGGGCGTCCGTGAGCGTGGCGCTGCCTTCGACGGGGCTTGTAGCGATGTTCGGGATCGCGACGGCGACGCCGGCGTTCTTGCCGGCTTCGGCCGGTCCGTGGAAATGCCCGGCGGTCGCGGGACCTGAGAGCCCGGAATAGGTCACCTTCCAGGTCAGCTTCTTGGTGGCGGCATCGTAATCGATATCGGCTGTGCCCTTGCCGGCGCTGGTGGTGGGCGGCACTTCGGACTTGCCGTCGAGCGTTGCTTTCATCTTCTCGGCGAAAGCGGGCCCGGCGAGGACGACAGTGATACCCAGGGCAAGCGTAGCAAGCATGGTGTTTGTTTTCGGCATGGTATTCTCCCGGTTGACGTCCAGTGATGGTGCAGTCTCAAAAGCGGCACGGTCTCTTCAAAACAATGCGATTTGGGCTTTATTCCAGCCGCAGCTGCAAGCACTTTACAAATTTTCCGCTAGTCTATGGCTGGAAGTACTTCTGGCGACAGCTAAGTTAATTCCCCTTGTGACGGACCGATGAATGCTCCGACGAATTGTCATTGCTGGTGTCTTGGCTACCGTTGTAGCCTTCGGCGTCTACTGGTGGCTTACCGCGCCGGCGGCCACGCTCACCGTGACCGGACCGGCTTACACGCCCAACCTCGCGAACGGGCAGACAACATTCAACGCCGGAGGATGCTCCTCCTGTCATGCCGTGCCCGGCCAGTCCGATCGCCTGAAGCTTGGCGGCGGCCTCGCGCTCGCTTCGCCGTTCGGCACGTTCTATGTCCCGAACATCTCGCCCGATCCGGCTGACGGCATCGGACGATGGAGCGAGACGCAATTTGTCAACGCCGTGATGCGTGGGGTTTCGCCGACCGGCGTCCATTACTTTCCGGCTTTTCCCTACACCACCTACGCGCATGCGAAGGTTGACGACATTCGCGACCTCTTCGCCTACCTGAAGACGCTCGCCCCGGTTTCGGGCAAGGTGCGCGATCATGACGTGCCGTTTCCGTTCGACATTCGCCGCAATATCGGGATCTGGAAATTGCTGTTCATGAACGACAAACCGTTCGCGCCGGATGCGGCGCGCTCGGCGCAGTGGAATCGTGGTGCCTATCTGGTCAACAGCCTCGGCCATTGCGCGGAGTGTCACAGTCCGCGCAATTTCCTCGGCGGCATCGTCGCCGCGCAGCGCTTCGCCGGCGGCCCGGATCTGGAAGGCAAGGGCTGGGTGCCGAACATTACGAAAAAGGGACTGGCGGAATGGAGCGATAAGGACATCGTCTATTTTCTTCAGACCGGACAAACCCCTGACGGCGACACCATCGGCGGTTCGATGGGGAACGTAATCAGAAATACTTCCCAATTGAGCGACGGCGATCGCGCGGCCATCGCGGAATATCTGAAGTCACTGCCGCCGGTCGATGGCCCGCCGCGGCCCAAGAAGGCGACTTAGGAGCGGCCCGCACGCCAATGCACATCGGCACGCGCGCCGCCTAACGCGACACCGCAAATTCGCGGAAGCGGTCCGCAGCACGGTTCACGATGTACTTCGATCCAGCGACCGAAAAATGCATCTGATCGGAATAGAGCCAGATGCCATCTTGGACGACGGGGCAGGTGTCATCGCAAAAGTAGTCCGTCGGACGCAGCAATTCGAACTTGCCGGGCCATCTGCCCTGAATGCGCGCGAACATGCGATCGATCGGCGCGGTCGACCGCTCGACGGATTCCCGGCTGATCGGCGGACACGGCGGCTCGGGCGCATGAAACAGCGGCCCCTGTAGCAGCCGCGGACGATTGATCGGACAGCCTGGGATCACCTGCGCGCCGATGATGAGGAGGCGCTGGCCGCGTGCCGTGATTCTCTCGATCGTT
Organism: uncultured Alphaproteobacteria bacterium; assembly: GCA_963843235.1. Taxonomy (GTDB): domain Bacteria; phylum Pseudomonadota; class Alphaproteobacteria; order Rhizobiales; family Xanthobacteraceae; genus Bradyrhizobium. The sequence goes on along the minus strand of CAWJJV010000024.1, from coordinate 175,405 downwards.
CGCTCGATGGCGCGCTGCAGCCGCGCCGTGAAGGGCTCCTCGGCATCGGATTCGAAGGCGATGGTTTTTTCGCTGTAGAACTCCCATGCCTGGGTCCAGGCAATGGGCAAATCTGTTTGTTCCAGTTTGACCAGCGTTCGATCCCGCAACGATCGGCAGTTCTCGCCGAGCGGCCCTCTTACAATAACGCCATCCAGGATCGGACAGCCGGAGTGGGCCAGGATATCAAACCGAATGTTGAGGGGCTTCATCACCGGCGACAGCCCGGCCGTATACTGGACAGCATAGGAGTCCCCGACCAACGAAAAACCAGCCGGGCCCACGACCGGTTCGACGTCGCGGCCGGTGGGATAACTCTGCAAATGCGCCAATTCCTCCGCGGCTTCGGGCAACCGCCAGGGGAAGCCCTTTTGCAGAAACGTTGTATGGGTTATCGCCGCCAGCGCCAGGATGACCGAGCCAAAGGCCGCGGCATTCTTCCAGAACGTGATCGGGCGAGCGCCGGGTGGTTGAATAAACCGGCGCTCGATCAGCAGATACATGGCTGTCGCGATGGCGATCATCAAGACGACCATTATCAGGGTGGCCGCCGCAGAGTTGGCCGCGTCGCCAAAGATAAAGCGCGCGAAGAAGATAATCGGCCAATGACAGAGATAGAGCGAATAGGAGATCGCTCCCACGCCAACCATGGCAGGATTGGTGAGGACCCTCGATGCCCGCGGCTTGCTGCCGGCCCAGATGATGGCGGCCGCGCCAAGGCATGGCAGCAGGGTTGCCGCGCCGAGATACGGCATATCCGACTTGAACAGTAGCGCGCTGGCTGCGATGCAGAGCAGGCCGGCCGCGGACAGGACATTCGCTGCGGTCGTCACTTGGGCGAAACCTGCGTTCCAGCAGCAGCACCAACGCGCCGCAGGCAAACTCGAATACGCGAAACGGCATCAGAAAAAACACCGCTTGCGGATCGGTCCTCGTCACGATGATCGAGAACAGCAACGAGGCGAGTGCGGCGATGGCGATGACTTGAAACGGGCGGCCCAGCCTGCACGCCAGTACGAGCAAGAGGGGCCAGACTAAATAGAATTGCTCCTCGAGAGATAGCGACCAGCAATGCAGCAGCGCCAACTCATGCGAGCTGCGGGCAAAATATTGCTGGGACTCGCGCCAGTATTGGATATTGGAGATCGATAGCAGCGCGTGGGTGCATTCCTTGGCAAGATCGAGGAACATCTGGGGCGAGCACCACAGGGCACCGCAGAGATAGGTCGCCACCACCGTGAAAATCAGGGCGGGATAGATTCGCCGCGTTCGCCGCACGTAAAACTGGCCGAGCGAAAAGCGGTCGGCTTGCAGGTCGAGCAAAATATTGCGCGTGATAAGATAGCCCGAAATAACGAAGAAAATATCGACCCCGATGAACCCGCCCTGGAGGCCGTCGGCCTTCAGGTGAAACAGAACGACGATGATCACCGCAATCGCGCGTAGCCCAGCGATCTCCGCGCGAAAATGGCTCGCCCCCGGTGCCGGACCAAGACTATCGACAGCAACAGTTGCGCCGCGCGAATGAAACATATGAACCAACGTTGGAATCAATCGATCGCAGTGAAGGCGGATTGGCTCGAATAGTGGTTTTGGTCGGAAAAGCCGGCCTTGCCGAAATGGGCTGCCGGTACTCAAAACTTGCGAAGGTTCGATCGTGCGATGCCCGTGCGTTCTAGCGGGGGCCGAATGCCTTGGAAGTGATGGTGCGGACGTTCTGGTTGCAGGGAACTACCGGCACCTTCTCGTCTGATGACTAATAGAGCCGAATTCATGGCAAGCAGGCATGCTGCGGCCCGGCGGCCAAGGTCGCTCAGGCATGCAGGGCGGCATTTCAGGAGGGGCCGAGCGATCGCGCTCAAAGATCGGCGCGCGTCAGCACGTCGTTGATCTCAAATGAAGACGCCGCGTTAGCGTCGCAACCGCCGTCTCGCGCAAATATACAGACCTCGGCGTCGCCGACGCTCGCGCAGCCGCGCGGCGTAAAATTGGGAGGCAATTCTGTTTGCATTGCATGACGCGCGAGAATGCGGTTGAAGGCCGCCGACGCCTTGGGCGCAATCGCGGCCAACCGACCGGCGGCAAGCGGATCGGTCGAAAGAAGCGCGTACAGAGGCGCACGGCCGGCGAGGCGATTCCGGCCCGACAGCACCACGAACGGCGTGTCGTAAAGGGCGAGACCGCACATCTGCGGGTCGGCCCGCAATTCCGCAGTGAGTTTTACCACACTAAGCCCTTGCATCCAGTAGTCCGGCATCAGGCCCGTCATCGCCAGCGCCGTGGAAACGCTCACCCAGCCGCCGGCGATCATGGCGACGGCCCATCGGCGCCAGGCGGGCCTGCTGCGCAGGGTCGCGATCCAGTCGACCGAGCCGAGCGCGGCGATGATGACCAGCAGGGTAACGGACAGAAAGATGAAACGATATTCCTTGTGGCCGATCAGGCTGTGAAACCCGATGTTGACGCAAGCGGTCCACGCCAGCACCGGCGCATGTCGCCAGCCTCGAGCGATAGCGAACAGCAGCGGCACGATCGCGATCGACCACATGAACCAGAAGCTGTTGATATAGGCGATGACGGGCGTCACGCCGAATGCGGCGGCGCGATCGTGCAGCAGATTCTGTTGAATATTGGCGATGAGCCATGCGAACGGTACCGCGCCATGCGCTGCATCGACGATGGCACTCACCGCCAGCACCGCGACGCCGCCAATTGTCATCGGCAGCATTCTGGCCCAATGCCGCCAGCACGCGCCGACCGCGAGCGTCGCGACCGCCGGGGCGTATTGGAAACGAAACAGGATGGTGAGCGCCAGCAACGCGCCGCCTCCCATCAGGTCGCGCGGCGATGGCGTCGCGCGCGTCAGCAACAGTGCGGCGGGCAACAGGGTCGCTGTCGCCAGCGGCTCGCCCAGGGTATGCGGCGCGAAATACACAAACTCGAACCAGATCGCCGCCACGAAACCGGCGAGGATCGCGTGGGTTCGGGATACGCGCGCACCGAACGCCCAGGCCGAGACGACGATCGACAGTGATGCTGTCGCGGCAAGGAGGCGCGGCAGGACGAACGCCCCCATCCCGCCCGGAACAAGCCAATCGCCGATCGCGACGGGACCGGCCATCACCGTCGGCAGCAGCCAGCCACGCATGCCGTATCGCCACTCCCACGACACGATGCTGTCGTGACCAAGCATGCGCCAGGCGGGCTCCAGATACTGGAATATCTCGTCGGGGTGATGATAGTTCGGCCAGAACGCGAGCGGCAAACGAACCGCTACGGCCAGCAGCACGATCGCCACCAGCGGATTCACGCGCGCCGCCGCCGACGTCAGACCGTTGGCGTGGCTGCGCCCCGATGCGGCGTTAGCGATGGTCATTTCAGTGCCCGCCCTCGAAGGGCCGCGGCCCGTCTCACGGACTATCGCCGCCAAGCCGTTAACGCGAGGTCACTGCGCCACTGCACCGGCAGCTTGTGGTTTAGCCACCGGGTTATCGCCTTGTTAATCTTTGAAAAATTAGCTCCGGGGTCTAGCCGGGGCCGAACGCCTTGAAGGTGATGATGGTGTGGGTGTCCTGGATGCCGGGAATGACCTGCACCTTCTCGTTGACGAAGTGGCCGATGTCAGTGTCGTTATCGACATAGAATTTGACCAGCAGGTCGTAATCGCCGGCGGTGGAATAGATCTCCGAGGCGATCTCGGCCTCGGCCAGCGCGTTGGCGACGGCGTAGGACTGGCCGAGCTTGCACTTGAACTGGACGAAAAATGGAACCATCGCTGTCGTCTCCGAAGGGCGTCGCATGAGGGCAATAGACCCGAATTCAAAGGGCTATGGCAAGCGAACTTGCTGCCAATAGCATGCCGCGCTAGGACAGAACATGACCTACAGCGGAGCGCTGAAATTCCCGCGCGCAGAGCCATGACGATACCGGTCGCGCTCACCATCGCCGGTTCGGATTCGTCAGGCGGCGCCGGCGTGCAGGCGGACCTGAAGACGTTTGCCGCGCTCGGCGTCTACGGCGCCTCCGTCATCACCGCCCTGACCGCGCAGAATACCACCGGTGTCAGCGGCATTCATCCGGTGCCTGCCGATTTCGTGACCGCGCAGATCGATGCGGTGTTCAGCGATCTCGACGTCAAGGCCGTCAAGATCGGGATGGTGGCGCAGCGACCGGTGATCGACGCGATCGTTGCCGGGCTGGCACGGTGGTCGCCCAAACATGTCGTGCTCGATCCGGTGATGGTGGCGACCTCGGGCGATCATCTGCTGGCGCCCGATGCAGTAGAGGCGCTGCGAACCAAACTCATTCCGCAGGCGTCGCTGGTCACGCCAAATCTGCCGGAGGCGGCGGCGCTGTTGCAGGAAGAGGTCGCGGCGAGCGAGGCCGCGATCGAGCGCCAGGGCCAGCGGCTGCTCGCGATGGGGTGTCGCGCGGTGCTGATCAAGGGCGGTCACGGGCAGGGCACCGAGAGCATCGACTATCTGTTCGACGGCAACGGCACCATCGCGCTGGCCGCGCCGCGCATTGCGACCAAAAATACCCACGGCACCGGATGCTCACTGTCCTCCGCGATCGCGGCCGGCCTCGCCAAAGGCGACGATCTGGAAACGGCCATACGTCGCGCCAAAGCCTGGATCAGTGCTGCGATATCGGCGGCCGACCGCCTTGCCGTCGGTCATGGCCACGGACCGGTCCATCATTTCCACGCGTTTTATTAGACTTACTTCGCGAGGACCTATAACCGGTGGCGGTGTTGCTAGAGGCGAGACGCTCTCAACGCCATTTTCTAATTACATCGACACAGCGTATCGGTCGCGGCGTCGCCGGGACGACGGATAGTCGGCGCCCCCTGTCGCCTCCTTGTCGCACAGCGCTGCTATTTGCCGGTCATTAAAGATAGACGTCCGATTCGTCGGGCTCGACCGGTGGCGAATAGAAGGTCGCGCTATCTGGATCGATACGCTGGTCAGTTTCGAATGGCTGGTGCCAGCCGCGGCGTGAGTCGTCATCGCGCTGTCACGGGGTTGTGCTAGGGGCTCGTGCATGGGAAGTGACGCTATGAGTGAAGAGAGTCCCGAAAGGCGCTTTCGCACTTTGTTTATCTCCGATGTTCATCTCGGCGCACGCGGCTCGCAAGCCGAACGGTTGCTGGACTTCCTCCGCGTCCACGACGCCGATACCATCTATCTGGTCGGCGATATCGTCGATGGCTGGGCCCTGCGTTCCAACTGGTACTGGCCGCAATCGCACAACGACTTCGTGCAAAAGATGCTGCGCAAGGCGCGCAAGGGCGCCAAGGTCGTCTACGTGCCGGGCAATCACGACGAGTTCCTCAGGAATTATTACGGCACGCATTTTGGCGGCATCGATGTCGTCGAAAATACCGTCCATGTCGGCGTCGACGGCCGCCGCTACCTGGTGATTCACGGCGATATCTTCGACCTCGTGGTGCAGAACGCGCGCTGGCTCGCCCATCTTGGCGACAAGGCTTACGATTTCGCGATCCAGATGAATCGCCTGGTCAACTTCTTCCGGCGCGCGTTCGGCGTGCCGTACTGGTCGCTGTCGCAATGGGCGAAGCTGAAGGTCAAGAACGCCGTCAACTACATCGGCGCCTTCGAGCAGACGCTGGCCGCCGAGGCACGCCGTCACGGCGCCGATGGCGTGATCTGCGGTCACATCCACTACGCCACCATCCGCGACGAGCACGGCATCCGTTACATGAATTGCGGCGACTGGGTGGAAAGTTGCACCGCGCTGGTCGAGCATGAAGATGGCCAGTTTGAAATCATCACCTGGACCGATCCGCAGCGCCGGGTGGCGCCGGTGCCCTCGGTGACGGCACGCGCCGCCTGATGCGCATTCTGATCGCGACCGATGCGTGGCACCCTCAAGTCAACGGGGTGGTGCGCACGCTGGCGATGATGGCGGAGGCGACGAAGGCGTTCGGCGTCGATATCAGTTTTCTCACGCCGCAATCGTTCCGCACCTTCGCGATGCCGGGTTATCCCGATCTCAGGCTGGCGCTGCCGGGGCCGGTCAAGACGGCGCAACTGATCGAACAGGCGCTGCCCGACAGCATCCATATCGCCACCGAAGGGCCGATCGGGCTATTGGTGCGCCGCTACTGCCGCAAGCATAGGCTGCCCTTTACCACGAGCTTTCACACCCGCTTTCCCGAATACCTGTCGGCGCGATTGCCGGTCCCTGAAGCCTGGGTCTGGGCGGCGCTGCGCTGGTTTCACGGCAGCAGCCAGGCCGTAATGGCGGCGACGCCGGCGCTGGCAACCGAATTGCGCGTCCGCGGGTTTCGCAACGTGGTGCTATGGCCGCGCGGCGTCGACGCCGGGCTGTTTCACCCGCGCCCCGCCGACCTCGGCCTGCCGCGCCCGGTGTTCGTCTGTGTCGGCCGGGTTGCGGTCGAAAAGAACCTCGAGGCGTTTCTCGATCTCGACTTGCCCGGCACCAAACTGATCGTCGGCGACGGACCGGCGCGGGCGGCGCTGGAGCAGAAATATCCGCAAGCGGTATTTCTCGGCGCACGCCAGGGCGAGGAATTGGCGCAGGCCTATGCCGCCGCCGACGTCTTCGTGTTTCCGAGCCGGACCGACACGTTCGGTCTCGTGCTGCTGGAGGCCCTCGCCAGCGGTCTGCCGGTCGCAGCCTTTCCCGTGACCGGTCCCCGCGACGTGATCGGCACCGCCCCGGTCGGCGTCCTGAACGAGGATCTGCGGGCCGCATGCCTGGCGGCGCTCGCGATCTCGCCGCAGGCCTGCCTCGAGTTTGCCGGAAAGCACACCTGGGAAGCTTCGGCTCGCGCGTTTGTCGATCATATAACGGGTATCCGTAACGCCGACCCGAACAGCGATACCGTGCAATTCGCGGTGAAGCATCCGCGTTTCGTCGCCTGACCGGCCCGGCAGCTTGCCGGTGCACCTGATGACGCGATAGAAACCTGACATGACCGACCAATCTGCAGTTTTGCCCGTCAGCCCCTCCGATATCGACGCAGCCGCGCGGGTGATCGCACCGTTCGCGGTGCGCACACCGTTGCTGTCGCCGCCGGCGCTCAGTGAGCGCATCGGCACCAACGTGTTCCTGAAACCGGAACTGTTGCAACGGACCGGCTCTTTCAAGTTTCGCGGCGCCTTCAACAAGCTGTCGTCGATCCCGCAGGCCGCCCGCGGCGGCGGCGTCGTGGCGTTCTCGTCCGGCAATCACGCCCAGGGCGTGGCGGCGGCGGCGCAGATCCTCAACATGCAGGCGACCATCGTGATGCCGGCGGACGCGCCGCTCTCCAAGCGCGAACGCACCAAGGCCTATGGCGCGGAAGTCGTATTGTACGATCGCGACCGCGAAGATCGTGAAGCCATCGCCGGCGAGATCGCCCGCCAACGCGGCGCGACGCTGGTGCGGCCTTACGACGATCCCTTGGTGATCGCCGGTCAGGGCACGGTGGGGCGGGAGATCGCCGAGGATATGGCGGCGCTCGGCATGACGCCGGATATCGTGGTTGCCCCGGCGTCCGGCGGCGGCCTGGTGGCGGGGATCGCGACGGCGGTCAAGGCGCGCTATCCGCAGGCGATGCTGATGTCCGCGGAGCCCGAAGATTTTGACGACCATGCGCGTTCGCTGCGCGCCGGCAAGCGCGAGGCGCATCAAGCCAAAGGCCACACCATCTGCGACGCGCTGATGGCCATCGATCCCCGGTGAACTCACCTTCGCGATCAATTCCCGGCTGCTCAGCCAGGGTGTCACCGCGTCCGATGCGGAAGTGGGCGAGGCCGTGCGGGTTTGCATTTCGCGAACTCAAGCTCGTGGTCGAGCCGGGCGGTGCGGTCGGCCTCGCTGCATTGCTGGCTGGCCGCATCGATGCGAAGGCCAAGAATGTCGTGATCGTTCTGTCCGGCGGCAATGTCGATGCGGATATGTTCGCGACATTGATCGGCTGATCCGCGGCGCGTTGCGCCAGCGGCGCTGAAAAGCCTGTTCGCGAGCATTAGCGAAGCAACCCGGGGCAACAAGCAGAGAGCTCGATTGCTTCGTGGCAAGAGCTCCTCGCAATGACGTTGACAAGCCGAGACAAAAGTCTCGTTTGGGGATGGAAAAAATCATACCCCCCGCTTCTTCGGCCCGAGCCCCTCGAACTGCGTCTTCTGCTCGTCACTCAGGGCCGCATGGAAATCGTCGACCGCGTCGTTCACGCTTCTGATCGCCTCTCGCATCGCTTCCAACCGCGCCTTTGCGGCCTCAAGCCGGGCCGGCGGGGTGAGCGCGTCCTTTGGCGGGCATGCGCGTAAGGCTTCCATAGTATCCATCGTGGTGTCCTGGACCACTTCGAGCGCGGCGGTCTGGCTATCGTTCAGTTCCAGGCTGGCGGCGATGTCGTCGAGGGGCCATTGCTGGGCGATGAGCTCGCGGTATTGCTTTTCGGCCTGTTGCTCGTCCTGCAAATCGCGGCTCGCCTGGCAGGCGGCATCCTGCATTTCCTTCAGCTTCGCGGCCGCGGCGTTGGCGCGGCGGTCGCGTCGGGGCTCGTTGAGCCGCGCCTTCTGCTCATCGCTCAGGAGATCGTAGAACTTTTGGAACGGTGGCTGAACGGCCGCAACCGCGCTCAGCATCGCGTTGACGCGGCTCTCCATGGCCGCGAACCGCTCCAGCGCGGTGGTTGCGGCCTGCGCTGGACAGGAGGCGCGGATGGTGTCGCCGGCGGAAGTCCAGGCGCTCGCGAGCTCGTCGAAGGCTGTACGCTGTGCCTCGTTCGCCGCGACCACCCGGCCGTTCCGCTCGAAGGGAAGGCCCGTCATCTTGGCGCTGTCAGCGCCGCAGAGCTCCTGCACGGAAGGCGCTTTGCGATGCCGCCTGGCAGGGCGCTCGGCCGCGAACGCTGAGAGATCGCTGGCAGCGTAAGGCGAGAAGATCGCGGCGTAGAGATCGCCGTAGCCATAGGCCCAGAAGCCGCTACCATCACTGAGAAGCGCGTAGTCATAAAGATCGCTATAGGCGAACGGCCAGAACAGCGGACCGACCCAGCCGTATGAACCGTCGGAGTGCTGCCACCAGCCTTGCGCAGCGCGGCCACCCTGCCAGCCGGCCAGCGCCGTGACGGCAGTGAGCTGCGCACGCGCGCTCGGGTGGATCGAACCGGCGGCGGAGCGGAGATCTTGCGGTCTTAAGGCAGCTGTTCGGACGCGGCTGTGGCGTGCAGCCACGCGTGCGTGGCGGAGACCTGCGACCGACAGCACGCGTACCATCGCGAAGCGCGCGACACCGACGGGGCCACCAAAGCGTAGGCGGAAGCCCGCCTCGACTGTGCTCGGCAGCGCTCCCAGAGCGACGATGGCAACGCCGGCCGCAGCCATTGCGATGCGGGACTTCGACATGAATCCCTCCTCCGCGCCAGGCCATATCGCGTCACAAATATGACTCGGAGCGAAACCGAAAGTTCCCCCTGCGTCGACGCAGGGGACCATATCGTTTCCATCCAAAATCGATCCACGCGATTTTGGCCGATGTGCAGATGCATCGGGTCTGTGAAACAGCGCTCGCGAAATTCCAGGAAAAAGCCTCGCCTGCTCGTTGCAAGCCGTGCTTGCGACGGCTCGGAGCAGACAAAGGGTGATGCCGTCGGCGCACGTAGTTGCCCGCTGGCACAGTTGCAGAAGATTAGGAGAACAGCGCGATCTTCTCGGCCTGGCTCAAGCGCCGGATCGCCGCCAGCGGGTCTGTGGCCGATGTCGCGGGCCGACGCACGATTCCGTTCGCGACCAGAGTCGAACCGAGAGAGACTTCGCGTGAAATTCCAGGTGAAGGTTCCGGCTCAACTCCAGATGCGGGCGAGGGTTCGAAGGACGGCTGCAGCGATGCCGGAAGCGGCTGAATGGCCGGCGAGATCGCGGGTGCGGCCGGTGCCTCTGCAGTCGACGCTTGTGACGTCGACGCTTCTGAAGTCGCGGCGATAGGCTCGAGTTCGGTCGGCGATGAGCTGACGGGATAGGTTTCGGGGCTGTCGGTGTCGAGATCGTCGTCGGACGGGTCCGGCGCTCCCATTTCAGCCGCGATCAGATCGAGCACCGCGTCGTCATGGGCCTCAGCCGCTTCCGCCGTCATGTCTGAGAGGTCGGTCGTCGCGCCGGCTTCGGCGTTTGCTGTCACGTCTGCCGCTTCGGCCGTCACGTCGGCCGCGCAGTCGCACCGACGGCTTCCGCGTCCGCGCCTTCCACAGTCGCAACCGCCGGCTCGACCGGCATGGCCTGGGCGGTTGCGGCGGCTTCGGCTTCGCCCGACGCGGTCCGGCCCCGCGCCATGGCGGCGGCAAGCATTTCGTCCGAAGGGGGCGCCCATGGATTCGAGGAGGGCGACGATACGGCTTCCCTGCCGGCCTCGGAGGCCGCGTGGTCGTCCTTGTCAAACGCGGCGATGCTTTCGTTGACCAGGTCGAATGCGGCGCTCAAGGCGCCCCGCGGGTCCACTGACGAGATGTGACCGCAACCCGCTTCGATGGCGCTGAGCTGGGAATCGATCAGATCGCAAATCCGGCCGTCGGCGCCGATCTCCCGCCACCGCCAGGAGATTTCCTTGATGATCCGGGCGCCCTTGCGCACTGGCGCCAGATTGTCCTCCAGCGCCAGGCTATCGAGGGCGAGCGCGGCGGCGACGCGCGCTTCATTCAGCGCTGCCCTGATGGCGGCCAACGCCTCCGCGCGTCCGCTGTCAGGGTCCGGCTGGTTCTGGGCGGCGAGCGTCTGTTCGACCCGCGCCACTGCGTCGAGCACCAGGCGGGTGTCGGCGTTGCGGTTGCGCTTGGCGAATTCGCCGAGAAACCAGCGGCCCCGCGCCGTCTCCATGAAGGCCGCGTTGATCGCGTCGTAATCTTCCTCGCTCGGCTGGGTTGCGCGAGCGGAGATCGGCGACAGGGCAAATGCTTCGTGGGCCATGATAAACTCATCGCGCAAATCACCGCGCGTTACGTTAACGATCATCACGATATTAAGCGAATCGCAATCAAATTGATGGCAGCCGAATCACAAATCCCCATCGCGTCTCGGGACGCGCCCAAGCGATTCGCCGCCTGGCTGAGCTTATTCTACGGCACGACGTTCGGCCTCGGGGGCACCTATCTGCCGTTCTTTCCGGTATGGCTGAAAGCGATTGGGATCGACCCGTCGTGGATCGGGATGATCGCCGCGGCGCCGTCGGTGACGCGGTTCACGGTGCTGCCGTTCATAACCGCCCTGGCCGAACGCCGGCAGGCGGTGCGTGGCGCCATGATGGTCACGGCATTCGCCACCGCGCTCGGATTTAGCATCATCGGAATGCAGCATCAGCCGCTTCTGGTATTCCTTCTGTTTGTGGTCACCGCGTGCGTATGGACGCCGATGGTACCGCTGACGGACGCCTACGCGCTGCGCGGCGTGGCACGCTACGGCCTGGATTACGGGCCGTTGCGGCTGTGGGGCTCGGTGGCCTTTATCCTGGGCGCGCTGGCCTGTGGATTCCTGGTCGACATCATCGCGGCGCGGCATCTGATCTGGATCATTGCCGCGATGGCGGGCCTCGGTGCAGTCATTGGTCTTGGACTTCAGCCGCTCGACCACCCGGCGGCCGTTCCGACAGCGGTTCACCGCGCGAGCGCGCTGCTTCGCGACCCCGGCTTTTTGGCCATCATCATCGCCTCGGCCCTGATTCAGGGCAGCCACGCCGCTTACTATGCGTTCGGCTCCATTACGTGGCAGGCTTCCGGTTTTGGCGGACTTACCATCGCGGGGCTGTGGTCGCTCGGTGTGATGGCCGAAATCGTGGTTTTCGCGCTGTCGCCGCGCTTTACGCTGGCGCCCGCGACCATGGTGTTGATCGGTGCGCTCAGCGCTGTCGGCCGCTGGACGTTGACCGCGCAAGAGCCGTCGCTTGCATGGCTCGCACTGGTCCAATTGGTGCACGGACTGACGTTTGGACTGACGCAGGTCGGAATCATGAGCCTGCTGGTTTATCGCGTTCCCAGCCATACGATGGCGCGCGGGCAGGGTTACCTCGCGGCCTGCACTGGTATCGTCAGCGGCAGCGCGTCGATCGTGTCCGGTGCAGTCTATGCGCGGTACGGGCAGGGCGTTTATTACGTCATGGCCGTAATGGCGTTTACCGGTGCCGTCGTGATTTGGCTTGCCCGGCACCGGTTGGCCGATCACCCCCAAAGTGCGGCGTCGGGCGGATAGACCAGGCTGCCGTCGTAGCGCAAGCCGCCCTCGCGGTCGCGCGCCAGCAGCAGGGGACCGTCGAGATCGACGAAGCGGGCATCGGGCGCCAGCAGCATCGCCGGCGCCATCGCCAGCGAGGTCGCGACCATGCAGCCGACCATGATCTCGAATCCGAGCGCGCGGGCGGCATCGGCCATCTCAAGCGCTTCCGTCAGCCCGCCGGTCTTGTCGAGCTTGATGTTGACGGCATCATAGCGCTCGCGCAGTCCCGCCAGCGTGGCGCGATCGTGCACGCTTTCGTCGGCGCAGACGGTGAGCGGCCGTTGGATGCGTGCCAGCGCCTCATCCCGGCCGGCGGGAAGCGGTTGCTCGACCAGGGTGACGCCGACTTCGGCGCAGGCGGCGAGATTTTGCTCGAGATTGTCCGGTGTCCAAGCCTCGTTGGCGTCGACGATGAGTTCGGATTCGGGCGCCTCCTTGCGCACCGCAGCGATCCGCGCGCCGTCGCCGTCGCCGCCGAGCTTGATCTTGAGCAGCGGCCGGTGCGCGGCCTTTGCGGTCGCCGCCGCCATCGCCTCCGGCGTTCCCAGCGAGATGGTGTAGGCGGTGGTGCAGGGCCACGGCGCGGGGCGTCCGAGCATGTCCCAGACGCGCAGGCCCCTGGTCTTGGCCTCGAGGTCCAGCCACGCGCAATCCAGCGCGTTGCGGGCGGCGCCGGCCGGCATCGCGGTTTGCAGGGCCGCGCGGTCGAGCCCGCGCCGCAACGGCTCCCGCATCGATTTGAGGGCGTCCAGTGCGGCTTCCGGCGTCTCGCCGTAGCGCGGATAGGGAACGCATTCGCCGCGTCCGGTCAGGCCGTCGCGGCTGACTTCCGCCACCACCGTCACCGCCTCGGTCTTGGCGCCGCGGCTGATGGTGAAGGCGCCGGCGATCGGCCAGCGTTCGATTCGGGCCTTGAGCTTTGGGAACTGGCTGGAAGTCATTTTAAAATCTGGCAATTCCTGAATCATAACCTTGCCCGGCGCAACCAAGTATGGCTGGTTAAAGCATGATCCGGAAAAGTGGACACCGGTTTTCCGAAAAGATCATGCTGAAAAAATAAGGCAGAGCGGAATGGCGATTCGGAGAAAAGCCATCCGCTGTGCGACCGTTTCCACAAGCGGCGGGGCGCGTTGGAACTTTCATCCCATGCATAGCCGGGAATCAGCACAGGAGTTGGCATCGTGAGCGGCGACCCGACATTGGAGCGCATTGCGCAGGGCAATGGGCTGGCGCTGTGCGCCGCGGGGTCGTGGACCGCCCGCTTTGCGCCGGTGCTCGAACAGATCGTCGCCGACGCCGAAAAGCTGACGGGAAGCCGGCCCAACATCTTCATCGATGTGTCGGGGGTCTCCAAGCTCGACACCTTCGGCGCCTGGCTGATCGAGCGGCTGCGCCGCAGCCTGGCCCACGGCGGCGCTGAGGCGACGATCGCCGGGCTCTCCGAAAACTACTCCAGCCTGGTCGACGAGGTGCGGCGGGTGGAAGCCGCGCCGGCCGTCGATACGACGTCCCTGACCATCACGGGAATGCTGGACCAACTCGGCCGCAGCGTCGCCGGCTTCGGCACCACCATCGTGCAGTTGATCGACATGCTCGGCGCCGTGCTTGCCGCGACCGGCAGGGTCCTGATTCGCCCGTCAACCTTCCGCCTGACCTCGACCGTGCATCATCTCGAACAGGTGTGCTGGCGCGCGGTGCCGATCGTCGCCCTCATCACCTTTCTGATCGGCTGCATCATCGCCCAGCAGGGCATCTTTCATTTTCGCAGATTCGGCGCCGACATCTTCGTGGTCGACATGCTGGGCGTGCTGGTGCTGCGCGAGATCGGCGTGCTGCTGGTGGCGATCATGGTGGCGGGCCGCTCGGGCAGCGCCTACACCGCCGAACTCGGCTCCATGAAGATGCGCGAGGAGATCGACGCGCTGCGCACCATGGGGTTCGACCCGATCGAGGTGCTGGTGCTGCCGAGGATGCTGGCCTTGATCATCGCGCTGCCGATCCTGGCGTTTCTCGGCGCCATGGCGGCGCTGTATGGCGGCGGGCTGGTGGCGTGGCTCTACGGCGGCGTCGATCCGGAAGCGTTCCTGCTTCGCCTGCGCGATGCGATTTCGATCAACCACTTCATCGTCGGCATCGTCAAGGCGCCGGTGATGGCGGCGGTGATCGGAATCGTCGCCTGCGTCGAGGGGCTCGCGGTCGAGGGCAGTGCCGAGTCGCTCGGACAGCACACCACGTCCTCCGTGGTGAAGGGCATCTTCTTCGTCATCGTGATGGATGGCGTATTCGCGATCTTCTTCGCATCGATCGGAATGTGACGATGGCGCCTGAAATCTCCGACGCCATCATCCGGGTTCGCGATATCGCGGTGCAATTCGGCGCCACCAAGGTGCTGGACGGGCTCGACCTCGACGTGAAGCGCGGCGAAATTCTCGGCTTCGTCGGACCTTCCGGTTCCGGCAAATCGGTGCTGACGCGCACCATCATCGGCCTCGTGCCGAAAACCCGCGGCCGCATCGAGGTGTTCGGGATCGATCTCGATGCCGCCGACGCCAAGGCGCGGCGCGGCGTCGAGCGGCGCTGGGGCATTTTGTTTCAGCAGGGCGCGCTGTTTTCCTCGCTGACCGTGCGGCAGAACATCCAGTTCCCGGTGCGCGAATATCTGAAAGTCTCGCAGCGATTGCTTGACGAGATCACAGAGGCCAAGCTCGGCATGGTCGGATTGCGCCCCGAAGTGGCCGATCGTTTCCCCTCGGAACTCTCCGGCGGCATGATCAAGCGCGTGGCGCTGGCGCGCGCGCTCGCGCTCGATCCGGAACTCGTGTTCCTCGATGAACCGACCTCCGGCCTCGATCCGATCGGTGCCGGCGACTTCGACGAACTGGTCCGGACCCTGCAGCGTACTTTGGGGCTGACCGTTTTCATGGTAACCCACGATTTGGACAGCCTTTACACCGCTTGCGACCGCATTGCCGTTTTAGGGAACGGTAAGATCATTGCCGCGGGATCGATGGCCGACATGCAGGCCTCACAGCATCCCTGGTTGAGGGCCTATTTCCACGGCAAGCGTGCCCGCGCCGTCATGGGTTAAGTGATCCTGGGTTAAGTTATCCTGGGCTAAGTGATCATGCGCTAAGGGATCTTGGGCTAATTGATCTTGCGCTAAGCGATATTGGGCTGCTCGGCATTGGCCTCGTCAGATTTGGTACCGGAGTTGGTTTGATGGAAACGCGGGCGAACTTCGTCCTGATCGGATCGTTCACGCTGGCGGTGATCGCCGCGGCGTTCGGCTTCGTCATGTGGTTTCAGAGTCTCCACACCACCAAGGCGAGGACGCCGCTGCGGATCGTATTCGAAGGCCCGGCATCGGGGCTGCGCAACGGCGGCAGTGTGAACTTTAATGGTATCCGGGTGGGGGAGGTCATCTCCGTAAAACTCGACAACCCGCGCCGGGTGGTCGCGCTCGCGATGATCGAGAACAGTGCGCCGATCCGCAAGGACACGCTGGTGGGCCTCGAATTTCAGGGCCTGACCGGGGTCGCCGCGATCTCGCTGAAGGGCGGCGAGGAGGCCGCGCCCAGCGTTCCCCTGGACGAGGATGGCATCCCGGTGCTGACGGCCGACCCGAACGGTTTGCAGGACGTGACCGAGGCGATCCGCGGCACGCTGCAGAACATCAACCGGGTGGTCGCCGACAATCAGGAAGCGGTCAAGAACTCGCTGCGTAACCTCGAGACCTTCACGGCGTCGCTGGCGCGCAATTCCGAGAAGATCGACAACGTCATGCTGAAGGTCGACGGCGTGATGGCGAAGGCCGACAACCTCATGCTCGGCCTCAACACGCTGGCCGGCGGCAAGGACGGTGGCGAGCTGTTCCTGACGGTGAAGTCGATCCGCGAACTGGCCGAGGATTTCGACAAGCGATCGGGGGCTTTGATGACCGATGGCCGCCGGACGCTGGGCGATATCAGCCGCGCGGTGAACAACCTCGATCGAAACCCGACGCGGCTGTTGTTCGGCGCGGGAAACAGCACCCCGGTGCCCGCACCCACGCCGCCGGCGCCCGAGCGGAGGCGGCCGTAGCGTTCCGGGTGGGGACCGGAAGCTACTCGACTAATCCGTCGCATGCCGTAGGGCGGATTAGCGAAGCGTAATCCGCCATTATTGCCACGTGGAAGATATTGCTAGCGATCGTAGCCCGGATGAGCGAAGCGACATCCGGGATATTGATATTCATATTTTCTCTGATCCGCTCGCCGTGCTTGTGCGGCTGATGAGAAGTTCGTCATTCCGGGATGGTCCAAGGGACCAGACCTCAGATGCGCAATTGCGCATCGGGAATCATCGCGCCACCATCTCGGGATTCCGGATCGCCGCTTCGCGTCGTCCGGAATGACGGCATGTTTCATACCGGACGTTTAAGCCAAAACAAAACGGAGGCATCGCTGCCTCCGTTTTTTATTCGCTATTCGCCACTCGCTAGTCGCGTTTTACCCCAGCCGGCCCGCCGCGTGCGCGAGCAGGGTGTAGACCATGCCGGTCTCCGAGGTGAGGTGGCTGCGCAGCATTTGCGGGCCACGCTCCTCGCGTGCGACTTCGTCGAGCAGGCGCTCGAACTCGGTGATGTAGCGGTCGACCGTCAGCTTGAAATTGCGGTCGGCGCGATATTTGCGGGCGACTTCATCGAAAGCCTTCTGGCCGGCCGGCGTGTAGAGCCGCTTGGTGAAGGCCTTGCTCTCGCCGCGCTGATAGCGATCCCACATTTCGGTGGCAAGGCTGCGATCCATCAGGCGTCCGATGTCGAGCGACAACGATTCCAGCGGATTGCTGCTTGCGGCCTGCTGCGGCGGACGACCGCGCGGAAGGTCCTGGGTGTTGCCGGCGTCGGCGCGGTTCAACAGCCCGGAGAGCCATCCGTCATTACTGGCCTCGGAGCCGGCGGGGCTGACCGGCGGCGCTTCCGCGCGTCGCGACGCAGGCACGCCGAGGTCCGGCGGCGGCAGGGTCGAGGCACTGCTGGCCTCGCGCATGCGCGGCGGCGGCCGACCGCGACGGTGTCTCGGCGCGACCGCCGATCGCGGCCAGCATCGGCTCATCCTCGCGCTGCGCGCTCGGGCGGCCGCTACTCACCACATCAAGCCCGCGGCCGTGGCGTGCCACGATCCGGTTCAACTCGGCCAGCGCCTCGATCTGGTCGACGATGACCTTGCGCATCTGCGAGGTGCTCTCGGCGGCCTCCTGCGGCATTTCCAGCACGCCGCGGCGCAGTTCGCTGCGCGTGGCTTCCAGCTCACGATGCATGTCCGAGGCCATCTGCTTCATGCTCGTGACCATGCTGGCGAACTTGTCGGCGGACTGCTTGAACATCGCGTCCGCTTCCTGTGTGCTCTGCTGATAGATTTCGGTCATGGCGTCGGCGGTCAGCTGCCGTTCCGCCTCGGCCGAGGCACGCACCGCTTCGAACTGCCGCCCGATCGCGGCTGAACCCGCACCGGCGGTTTCCGCCACCACCCTTGCGATATCGCGGGCACGCTCTTCCGCGGCGGCGAGCGATTCGTCGAGCAGGCCGGTGAACCGCGACAGCCGCTGATCGAGATCAGTGGTGCGCAGATCGATCGTGGTCACCAGCGATTCCAGCGTCGCTTTGCGTTCCGCGACGGAAGCGTTCGTGCTGCGGTTGCTTTGCTCGACCGCGGCGGCCGCTTCCACCAGCGTCCTGCCGTGCATCTCGAACTCGGTGGAGAGCGTGCCGAGATCCTGCAGTGCCTGGGCGGTCTTGCCGTTGAAAACATTCAACTGGTCTTCGAGCGCCTCGGTAGCGACGCCGTTGCGCGAGGTGACGTCATTCATGGCGGACACGAAGTCGGCCACCCGGGTGACCAGTGCCCGCTCAAGCGAATTGAGGTTGTCGTGCGCGCCGGTGAGCACTTCCTGCAGCAGGATATTGCCTTCGCGCAGCCGCTCGAACAGCGCGACCGTGTCGGTGCGCAGGATCTTGCTGGTTTCCTGCATCTCGGTCACCGCCGCGATCGAAACCTGACGCGACTGCTCGATTGCCGTTCGCGACGACTGCTCGATCTCCTTCAGCGACCTGGTGACCGCGCCGGTGGCCAGTTCGCCCGCGGTGGTGATCGTCCGCGCGACGTCGGATCCGTTGGTCATCATCGACTGGGAGAATGCCTGTCCTCTGGTTTCGATCGTTTTCAGCGCATCCGACGTGACGCGATCGATATCGACCGTGAGCTGGCTGGCTTTCGAGCCGATGGCCTCGACCAGCGTGCCACGCTTGCCGTCGATCATCTGCGAGAGCCGCTCTGCCTGCTGCTGCACATAGGTGACGATTTCGTCGGTCTTGCCGGTCATGGTCGACCCGAAGGCGCCGCTGGCGGCGAGAACCGAGCGCTCGATATCCGTTGAGGTCGACTTGATCTTCGAGCTGACCTCGTTCGACGCGGCGACCAACACGCTCTGTGCATTGATCGCTGTGGTTTGGATGTTGTCGGTGGTGCTGGCGGTGACGATCCCGAGCGACCGCTCGAGATCGGCGGAAATCGCCTTGATCTGGCTGGCCGCCTCGGACGAGGTCGCGGCCAGTGAGCTCTGGGCTTCCCGCGCGCTGTTCAGGATCGACGCGGCCGTGTCGGTTCCGACCGCCGTCAAAGTGCGCTCGACGTCGATTGCCAGCGATTTGACGTGGTTGGCGGCATCCGACGATGCGTTGAGCAGGGTGCTCTGTGCCTCGCGTGCGCCGGAGGTGATCGAACTCGACGGTGGAAGTGCCGGCGATCGACAGCGAGCGCTCGACGTCGGCGGTCAGCGACTTGACCTGGTTTGCCGCATCCGCCGAGGCCGTCAGCAGGGTGCTTTGCGCCTCGCGCGCGCCGGAAGTGATCGACTCGGCGGTGGCCATGCCGGCCATGGACAGCGAGCGCTGGACATCGGCCGACAGCGACTTGACCTGGCTTGCTGCATCGGCCGAAGCCGTGACCAGCGTGGTTTGGGCCTCGCGCGCCGGCGACGATGGCACTGGCCGTCAACGTCCGCAGCCGAGAGGTTCGCTCGACGTCGACAGCGATTTGACCTGCCGCATCGGCGAGCCGCGACCAGCTGGTTTGGGCCTCGCGCCGCCGACGATGCCGGCCGTCGAGTAGCGAGTTCGCTCGATGTCGGCGGACAGCGATTTGACCTGGCTTGCCGCATCGGCGGAAGCCGTGACCAGCGTGGTTTGGGCCTCGCGCGCGCCGGCGACGATGGCACCGGCCGTCGAGGTGACCGCGGCCGTGAGGGTTTGCTCGATGTCGGCGGACAGCGATTTGACCTGGCTTGCCGCATCGGCGGAAGCCGTGACCAGCGTGGTTTGGGCCTCGCGCGCGCCGGCGACGATGGCATTGGCCGTCGACGTGCCCGCGGCCGAGAGGCGTTCGCTCGATGTCGGCGGACAGCGATTTGACCTGGCTTGCCGCATCGGCGGAAGCCGTGACCAGCGTGGTTTGGGCCTCGCGTGCGCCGGCGACGATGGCATTGGCCGTCGACGTGCCCGCGGCCGAGAGCGTTTGCTCGATGTCGGCGGACAACGATTTGATCTGCGTGGCCGCGTCGGTGGACGACGCCATCAGGGTAGCCTGGGCGTCGCGGGCGCTGCTCAGGATCGAGTTGGCAGCGCCGGTGCCGACGGCGGTGAGGGCGCGCTCGACTTCCGTCGATGTCATCTTGAGCTGTGCGCCGACGTCGGAGGACACCGAAAGCAGCGACTGCTGTGCGGCGCGCGCGCCGGTCTGAATGGTCTCGCTGGTGTTGACGACGAGATTGGTCAGGGAGCGTTCCGCATCCTCGACATGGGATTTGATTCCGGTGGACAGTTCCTCGGCGCGCGCCACCAGGCCTTCGCTGGCCTGCCGCCCGCTGCTTTCGAAGCGACCTGCCACGGCCTCGACGCGCGTGCCCAAAAGGTCTTCGAACTGGGCCACCCGCGTGTCGATGTCGGCGGCGACCGCGCCGACCCGGGATTCGATGCCCTGATGGATTTCCAGGAACCGCGCCGTGATGGTGTCGGTCAAATGCGCGGTGCGGCCGTCGATGGTTTCGGTCACGTTGGCAATGCGCTGATCCATGGCATCGATCGCCTGGGCGGTGCCGTCGGTCAGCGAGGAGGTGAGATTGGCGAGGCGGGAGTCGATCGCCTGGACCGCCTGCACGGCACCGTCGGTCAGTGAGGAGGTGAGGACAGTCAGGCGGGAATCGACGGCGTGGATTGCCTGCGCAGCGCCCTCGGTCAGCGACGACGCCAGCGTGCCAAGGCGGCCGTCGATGGTCTCGGTCACCGATTGGGCCCGGGTGTCGAACGTCAGCTCGAGCGACTTGAGACGGCCGTTCACCGATTCGTCGAACGACTTGATCTTGGTGTCGAGCGACGCATCGAGATCGGCCACGCGGCTACCGAGCGTGGTTTCGAATTGCAGGAGACGCTGGTCGAGGGTGGCCGTGATCTCGCCGCTGTTCGACGCCATCCGGGTATCGAAGGTATCGACATAGGTCTTGAGACTGTCCGCGATATCCTGCGTGCGCTGACCCATGCGCTCGACGACCTCGCCGCCGAATGTCTTGACGGTGCGATCGAATTCCGAGATGTGGCGGGTGATCAGGGCACCGAGCGTGCCGCTGTCGCGCGCGAATTTTTCCGCAAGCTCGCCGCCCTGGTTCTTCATCAATTCATCGAAGGCGTTCATCTGCAGCGAAAGCGCATCGTGCGCGGTTTCGGTCTGGCTGACGACCTTCGCCACCAGCGAGTTCACGGTGACGTCGAGGGCGTCGCTGGCCTTGTCGCCGCTGGTCAGGATCTGGTTCGCGAGGCGATTGCCGGCGTCGTCGATCTTGCCGACGAGATCGCCGCTGCGCAGTTCGAGTTCCAGCAGGAGCGAGTCGCTGGAATTCTTCAGCGAGTCGTGAACCTGCTCGGTCCGCTCGGAAATGCCATCGACGATGGTGGAAGAGCGCTGCTCGAATTCGCTGGTGATGCGGTCGATCCGCTCATTGAGGACCTCATGGACGCGGTCGGCGAGATCGGCGAACTCGTCATGCACGTGCCCGGTCTTGAAATTGAGGCTGGTGGTGAGGCGCTCGCTGGCGTCGAGCACCGCGCGCGTGGTTTCGGCACTGGCTTCCTCGAGGCGGTCGAGCAGGTCGCCGCCGCGCTCGCCGAGCGCGAGGATCATGTTGTCGCCGGCATTGCTCAGCGCGCTGGTGATGTGGGCGCCGCGCTCTTCCAGCGCGCCGGTGATGCTCTTGGCGACCTCGTCGACCCGGGATGCGATGGCGTCCGAGATCAGCGCGATGTCGTGGCGCAGATCGATCTGCACGCCGGAAATGGCGCTGCGGACCTGTTCGGCCTGTCCGACGAGGTTGTCGCGCTGGTGGGCGATATCCTGCAGCAGGGCGCGGATTTGCACCTCGTTGTCGCTGTAGGCGCGTTCAAGCGCCGAGACTTCGTTGGCAACGAGGGTTTCGAGTTCGCCCGCGCGCGCGATCGCGCGCTCGACGCCGTCGCCCATGGCGGCGACCTCGCGGCGGATCGCCTGGCCGACGGTCACCATGGAATTGCTGGCCGCGCCTTCCGGCTCCGAAAAACGAATGGCGACCTGCGCCATCGACTGCGCGATCATGCGCAATTCCTGGCCGCGCCAGGAAAGACTCGCCAGGAAATAGAACAGCAATACCGGTGCGAAGAACAACGCGGCCAGCCCGGCCAGCGCCAGCGTACCGCCGCTGCCCTGACCGACCACGGCCTGCAGCGAGGGCAGAAAGCTGACGGTCAGCAGTGCGCCGCCGACAAGCCAGATTGCCGCGAATACGGTCGCAAGGGTGTAAACATAACGGGCGGGTCGGCCCTTTTGGATAGCTTGCAGAATTTGCCCGATGGTTTCACGATCATCATTAGCGGCTCGGCGGATTGCGCGCGGCTCCTCGATGGGCTCGAAGATCGGCCGGGTGTCGAACGGATTTTCGGCGAAAGCCGGCAAGGCGGAATCCGCCGGCGTCATATCGGTGTCGCGAACTGCGCCGTGGCTGCCGTCAGGGCTCGGCGCGTCGCCGATGTTCAAGGCCTCCTGAATGGCAGAAAGAGCGACTTCGGTAGGGTCTTTGACCTTTTTGGGGTTGTTCGCCATGTTCAGTCTGAGCCCTCGTTTTACTTTTTACGCAACCGGCTGATCTTGCGCGCCGCCCGCAAGCCGAACCTGGTCCCCTGCCGGCACGAAAGTGCGGCCGCTGGTCGGCTTGTCCACTACATCCGCAAACATCCTATTGGCTGAGCGATGCGAATGAAATGGCCGCGATTAATACAATCTTAATCATCCTTAATCATCGTTAACAGCATGGCGCCGTAAGGTCCTCAGAGACCTGAAAATTCTCGTTTTCCCACATCAATCATGACAACTTTTCGCCAAAAAAGAGGCGAACCTGCGGCGGACTGCGCCAAACGTTCCGTTAACCATTTCCGTGTTTCGCTGTCGAAAACTGCACCGCTGGAAACGGCGGGCAGAGGGAGCACGGATACTGCCATGCCGCTTCACTTCGAACGGATTGACTGGATGCCATCGCCGCCGCTCGCCCCCGATGACGGTCCGATCGACAACGGACATCTTGAGCGGATGACGCTCGGCGATCCGATTCTCGAGCGCGAGGTGCTGGCGATGTTTTCGGCCCAGGCCGTCGGTCTGATCGGCACGCTCGCCAGCTCACCGGCCAATGCGCTGGCGCTGGCGCATACGCTGAAGGGCTCGGCGCGCGCGATCGGCGCGTTTCGCGTCGCCGACGCCGCCGAATGCCTGGAAACCGCGATACGGAACGGCGACGATTCGTCCGACGTGCTTGCCGGGCTCGAGCACGCCGTTGCGGAAGCGCGAACCGCGATCGACGCGCGGCTGCGCCGTTCCTGAGCCGGCCGACCGGAGCCCGGCAAAACCACCCCCAAGTGCTGGCGTGGAGCGGATCGACCCGTTATAGGACAGCTCGTCCCTTCCTTAATCCCGCTAGCTACGAGCAATCATGGCCAAAATTACCTTTGTCGACCACACCGGCGAAACCCGTGTCATTGACGTCGAAAACGGAGCGACCGTGATGGAAGCGGCGATCCGCAACGCCATCCCGGGCATCGAAGCGGAGTGCGGCGGAGCCTGCGCCTGCGCGACCTGCCACGTTTATGTCGACGAGGCCTGGCGCGAGAAGGTCGGCGCGCCGACGCCGATGGAAGAGGACATGCTGGATTTCGGCTTCGACGTGCGGCCGAATTCGCGGCTGTCCTGCCAGATCAAGGTGAGCGACGAGCTCGACGGTCTCGTGGTGACGACGCCGGAACGACAGGCCTAGAGAGCTTCGGTTCTCCTCTATCACGCAAGCCGGTATCCACTTCGCTCGAAAACGCTCCCGGGCGACGCGCCGGTTACGCCGGCTCTATTCCGCGCCGCAGCCAGCGCCGGAGATTGGCGGTGATCTCCGGGGTCAGCGGCGTCGGCTTGCGCGTCCTCTCGTCGATCAGCACCGTCACCGATCGCGCCGAGGCGACGCACTTGCCCGCCGAAAATACCACCTGGTCGAATGTCACCGAGGTGCGTCCGAATTTGGCGACGCCCAATCCCATCTCGATCGTGCCGGGCCAGCGCAGTTCGGCGCGGAAATGGATGTCGAGCCGCACCATGATCCAGGCCAGACCATCGGGCATTAGCCCGTAGCTGCGGTCCTTCATCAGCGTGACCCGGCCGGTTTCGAAATAGGTCGCATACACCGCGTTGTTGACGTGCTGGTTGGGATCGAGATCGGCAAAGCGCACATTGTCCGTCAGCCGATAGGGGAAATCCTCGAGCAGCGGGGTCGGGTCGAGACGGGCATCGGCATTCACGGGACGATCTCCTGTAGTTTCCAGTCCTTGAAGCCGAGTTCGCCAACGCGGGCAAGGGGATGCGGATATCGCGGGTATCCGATTTATGGCTTTCCTCGAGCGGCGGCGTTGGCTAGACAGACGCAGCCGGTAAAACCCGGCCTGCCGGCGGGATCCAACCGAAAAGAAGCTGACATGAGCGAAGCGATCAAGACCGACGTGCTGATCATTGGCGCGGGCCCGTGCGGGCTGTTTGCTGTTTTCGAACTGGGCTTGCTCGACATGAAGGTGCATCTTGTCGACATTCTCGACAAGATCGGCGGCCAGTGCGCCGAGCTCTATCCGGAAAAGCCGATCTACGACATTCCCGGCATTCCCTTCGTCACCGGTCAGGGTCTGACCGAGGCGCTGATGGAGCAGATCAAGCCGTTCAACCCGACCTTCCATCTCAACGAAATGGTGGAGAAGATCGAGAAGATCGGCGATCCCGGATTTCGCGTCACGACCGATGCCGGCAAGGTCTTCGAGTGCAAGGTGGTCGTGATTTCCGCCGGCGGCGGCTCGTTCCAGCCGAAACGCCCTCCGGTGCCGGGTATCGAGGCCTATGAAGGCACCTCGGTGTTCTACTCCGTCCGCAAGATGGAGCAGTTCCGCGACAAGGAATTGCTGATCGTCGGCGGCGGCGATTCCGCGCTGGACTGGACTCTCAATTTGCATCCGATCGCCAAGCGCGTGACGCTGCTGCATCGGCGCGACGATTTCCGCGCCGCGCCGCACAGCGTCGAACAGATGCGCGCACTGGTGGCTTCCGGAAAGCTGGATCTGAAAATCGGTCAGGTGACGGGCCTCGAAGGCGAGGGCGGCGTGCTGTCCGGCGCCACCGTAAAGGGCAATGACAACGC
This sequence comes from uncultured Alphaproteobacteria bacterium, assembly GCA_963843235.1. GTDB lineage: Bacteria > Pseudomonadota > Alphaproteobacteria > Rhizobiales > Xanthobacteraceae > Bradyrhizobium. The sequence continues at coordinate 150,359 of CAWJJV010000024.1, read as the reverse complement.
GGTTTCGCAGGTCGCCTGCAATACCATGCTGCCCTTCTTCGGCCTGACCATGAAATTGGGACCAGTGGCGAACTGGGGCATTGCGCTTGAGAACAATCTGGTCCCGGTCGAGACCGCGGCGTTCGAGACCAACGTGCCCGGAATTTTTGCGATCGGCGACATCAACACCTATCCCGGCAAGCTGAAGCTCATCCTGTGCGGCTTCCACGAAGGCTCGCTGATGGCCCAGAAGGCCCACCGCTACGTCTATCCGGACAAACGGCTGGTGTTCCAGTACACGACGTCGTCGTCGAGCCTGCAGAAGAAACTCGGGGTCAATTAATTCAGGGCGCAACTAATATTGCGCTCAACCGCGCCGCGCCGAACGGCGCGGCGATGTCGTTCGGTTGCGCGAATTAACAACTAAACATCTTCGTTCAGCTTCAATTGGAACGGAGGCATCGGGCGTCCGACATATTTTTGGCGACTCGGCGCGTTTCTGACCACCATTAAGGCGGACGCGGCACTGGAACCGTCCGTGAAATGGCCTTAGTCTGCAATCATTGTTTTATTAATTGATCGGATGAACGATGATGCGGACAGCGGTTTCCCGGGTTCGACTGGCGTTGCCGATCATGACCGGCCTCGTCATGGCGCTTGCCATCGTGTTTCCGGCGAAGGCTGCGGGGCCTTCTGTGGCGCAATCTGCCGCGACACCAACCTCCGCGACGCCACCCTCCGCGACAACCCCTGCCGCTGCAGGTCCCTCCGCTACCGGACTATGGCAGAAGACTGAGGACGGCAAGCCGGTGATCTGGGTTCTCGTCGTCGTCCATGCGGACGGCATCTTTGAAGGCGTGATCGCCAAGACCTTTCCGGAAGATCCCAACGAGATTTGCGAGAAATGCACCGATGACCGCAAGAACGCGCCGGTGCTCGGCATTTCATTCATCAGGGACATGAAGCGCGCCGGTCTGAAGTATGATGACGGCAACGTGCTCGATCCCCGCGACGGCAAAATCTATCACGCCAAGATGACTGTGAGCCCCGACGGTCAGACGCTCACCATGCGCGGCTACTGGGGAATTTCGCTGCTCGGCAAGGATGAGATCTGGTACCGGCTGCCGGATACGGCCATGGCCTCGCTCGATTCCGGCGTCGTGGCGAAATACCTGCCGGCGCAGGCTGCCGCCGCCGCGGTGAAGCCGCCGGTTGGCGCCAAGAAGCCTCCGGTGCCCACGCGCTGAGGCGGATACGTCGTCGATAGCGTGATGACTTTTCTTTGAATCGTCATCCCGCTCTATCTTAGTATTTCAGCATGATCTCCGCGCAAACGCTTCGGGTTTGTCGCGAGGGAAAACCGGTGTCCACTTTGCGCTAACGTGGCGCTGTGGCGGGTAGACGCGGAAGCGGTGGTGCCGGCTCCGAGGTTACCTCGGGCACAACCGCATCGAGATGAAGCACCGAGGCCGCGGCCGGCAATGCCGCGTCGGCCATCGCGGCGTGACCTTCGGCGGTGGGATGCACCGCGCCGCCGTAAACCGCCGACAGCACTCCCCACGTCGCGTCATGGATGTCGGATGGCTGCATCGACGACGGCAAGGCCTGCGGATAGGTCATCGCGGCGAAGTAGCTGTCATTGGCGTCGCGGATCCAGCGGGCGCGCGGAAGATAGGCGCGATAGTCCCCGGCGCTGCGGCCACAGAGCATCGGCTGGACCGCTCCCGTGACGATATCCGGGTTGAAGCTCTTGCCCTGGTCCGAAAAACACATCCGGTCGAATTCCGGATCGCTCGCGGCGCGGGCGCAGAATCCGTGATTTGCAAAAGGGGCCTGATGGGCATCGACGAAGGTCATGCGATCGCCCCGGGGATCGCGACACAGCACTCCCGATTGACACAATGCGAGTGCCTTCAGTGCCGGCAGGAATTCGTTCTGCACGAAGCCGGCCACGTTGGCGAGCCGGCGCGGCTGCGCATTGAATGAGGGATGAATATCGAAGCCGGCGGGACCCCCGGGGCAGGGTGCGCCGTCGAGCAGCGCCGGATTGGCGTAGGATACATAGACCACGTGCGACAGGTCGCCGACCAGCGGCTTCAATGCCTCCCGCAGCTTGCCGAATCCCTGCGGCAGGTCCCGCGCCAGCGCGGCACGTGAATTGTCGACCGATCCGATCACACCGCCGCGCCGGAACAGCTCGCGCTCGGTCGGGGTATCGACGATCACATCGGCGACAAGTCCGGAAAAATTGATGTCGTTGGCGCCGATCGACAGCAGGACCAGATCGAGCTTGCGGTCGGGTTGATGGCGCTGCGCAGCGGCGAGGGCGTTGCGCAATTCGGTCAGTTGCGCGTTGACGGTGCCCCGGCAGGCGTCTCCGGATTTCGTCGGCGGGCATTCCCGCGCGCGCTGCGAGCCGAACAGTCCGTCGGCGATGGTGGCGCCGGTGCATGCCAGCGGCAAGAAGGTCACCGCGATATGCTGATATTGGACGGCGAGCGCCAGCGCGGTGCGGGTCTGGTAGCTGTACAGCGAGCGATGGCAGGGCGAATTGAACCAGAGCGCGCTCTGGCGTTGCCAGACCTGCAGAAGGTCCGGCGCTTCGCAGGCGCGTCCGCCTTTATAGCCGGCGCGGCTCGGGCGGTAATATTGGGCGGTCGCGGCCCCGAGATAGGAGCGGAAGCAAAAACCATCATCCGCGAGCGCGATCGCCCGGTCCGGATTGCCTTCACCGGCTGCGACGCTGTCGCCGAGCCCGGCGATCAAGAGGTCGCGCACCGCGATCTCGGTGGTCACGCGCTGCGGCGTCTCGGCCCCGCTGGAGACATCCACGGTGGTAACGGTAGACGGGCCGTAGCGGACCCGCAGATTGATCGGCTCGGCGCAATCGAGCGTCGACTGCTGCGGACCATCGCCATCGTCGAACGACCAGGCACAGGTCGCGCCGACCGGTACCTGGCCTGTCAGCCGAACCGTGATCGGGTGATCCACCGGCGTCAGGTAGCTTTCCTTGACGTTATCGCGCGTGCAGGGCTCGCTGATGCGGCCAGTCAGATCGATACAAAGCCGGTTCACGGAGTTGCGCGCCCAGCCGCGGCCGTCGCTCTGCAGTTCCAGTGCCTGTTCCGACGCCAGGATGCTGCCGGCCCCGGCGCTGTCGGCATGCAGCAGGAAATCGCGTTCTTCGCGGAACAGCCGGAAGCGGTTGCGGACCTCCCATGAGATCTGGATCGAAGCATCCGGGGCGCCTGGTGCGGCCATCGGAGCGGTTTGCGCCGCGGCCCACCGCGCCAGCGGGCCGCCCTGTGCTGCCGCGAGCAGCGTACATAGGACTAGCCAACGGAGGTGAATTCGGGGCATGGCGCCTTTGACGTCACTGGTGGGGCGGAAATAAGAGCGGCCGCGCCTTGCGAAAACCGGATCTGCGTCCCCGCGATTTTGCCGCGGCCGTTGAAGCGTAACTGCCATCGGAATGCAATCCAACCGCGCGCCAACCGCCCGCCGATCGCCCGAAACGGCGCCGCCGCGGCGCAGCCCTAAGGCGGCCTAGCCTCGCGATTTCCGCTTCTTCACCGGCTGGGGCACGGCGGTCGGGGGTGGATATGCCTCGCTGTTCCGGCGGCGTTGCTGCCAGGGCCGCACCACATTGAGCCAAAGCTCGCGGGCGCCCATGATCGAAATCGCAATGCCGAACGGGATCATGAAATACAGGATCCGGAACACCACCAGCGTCGCCAGCAATTGTTCGCGGCCGAATTCAGGTAGCGCGACCAGCATCGCGGCATCGAACACGCCGAGGCTGCCCGGCGCGTGACTGGCAAATCCCAGCAGGGTCGCCAGAATGAACACCACCGCCAGCGAAATGAAATCGATATGCGGATCTGCCGGCATCAAAAGATACATCGCCAGCGCGCAGAACCCGAGATCGACCACGCCGATCAGCATTTGCAGCAGCGTCAGCCGCGCCGAGGGCAATACCACCTTCCAGCCGTTCTGCCCGAGCTCGCGGCGCTCCTTGCCCATCACGAGCCAGGCGAAATAGGCCCCGATGCCGGCGAGGCAACCGAGCGCGATCAGCCGATTGACCGCCGGCGGCAACAGATCCATCGCGCTTGCGGCCGACGGATGCCATGCCAGGCCGAAGCCGAGCACGAACAGATTGCCCAGCCAGAACGTCAGGCCGGAGAGAAAGCAGATCTTCGCAACGTCGATGGCGTTGAGCGCGTAGTCCGAATAGATCCGGAAACGGATGGCGCCCCCGGTGAATACGGTCGCGCCGATGTTATGGCCGATCGAATAGCTGGCGAAGCTTGAAAGGGCCGCGATGCGATACGGCACGTGCTTCTTGCCGATGGTCCGCAACGCAAAGAAGTCGTAAAATGTCAGGGTGCAAAACGCGCCGATGACGCAGAGCGCCGCAAGCGCGATGTGGTGGGGCGGTATTTCCGTCAGTGCCGTCAGAATCACGCCGGTATCGACACCCTTGAGGGTGCGGATCAACGTCGTGATCGCGAGGGCGATGATAAGGAGACTCGCGGCGATTCCGAGCCGTTTCCAGCCGATCCGTTCCTTGAAGCCACGCCTCAGCGTGGTCAGCAGTCGATGCATTCGTCCTCCCGGCGGGGCGGCAGCAAGTGGCCTTCTCGAAGCCATTGATGCCAGACGGCGGCCAACCGCTCCATAGATGAAAAACCTTTAAGGCAAAAACGTCTCAGTGTGCAGCCCTTGACAACGTCCAGCTTCGACTTTCGTCAGGGCCCCTGAACCCCCTGAAGATATGTCCTGGCGTTCGGGATTCGAGTCTTAACAGGGCTCGAAAAACCTCACGGGTAGCGTTTTTGTGACGTCTGGGGCGAATATGCGGACGCATTGAGTCATTAATTCGTCTTATGCGGCGATCATGGGCGCCGGATCGACAGAAGGCGCGTCCAACCACGCTCAAAATGAGGAACGGGCGCTCAATAACGCACTGCAATTTGGCGAAGGCGTCTGGCGCGTCGTCGGAACCATTGCGGTCTCGCCTCGCACCTAGCGCGGAAATTGCTTCCGACCTGTTTGCGATCTGGTGGGGCGCCCCGTCAGACCTCGCGGCGTGCAGAAATTCGCTAGGCCCTGCGCAGCGCGAAATGTGCGCCGCAGAACGCCATCGCTGCGCCGAGGCACAGCGCGGTGAGGCCCGCGAGCACGCCTGATATCGTCGGGATCGGGCTCGGCGCGGAGGCTGCCTGACCGACGGCCGCCAGCACCAGGACGCCGACCGCGATCAGGAACTGCCGCATCCGTGGTGGAATCTGCCCCGACACGGCGCTGTGCATCAGGGTTGCGGTGAAATAGCCGCCGCAGAAACCCACCGTCGCGATCAGCCACCACGCAATGGCCGCGCCGGTGGGCATCAATTCGTGGCTATCGGATCGCCACAGGCCACCGAGGTCCAGACCGAACAGTGCGCCGAGAATGTGAACGGCAAGCGCCAGCAGCACGCCCGAAATCATGGCGCCGGCAAGGATCAGGCGGCGTGGAAAATAAGTCGTCTCGGCCATGACCAGTTGTAAGATAAAGCCAGCCGGCCGCGCAAGCCGACGCGACGATTTCAGTCGACCTTTGCAAAGGGGGCGGGCCATGATGTTCGGACTTCTCGCGTTGATCGCCGCTGCGATCTTTACCGGCGCGGCGCTCTACGTGAATGTCGCCGAGCAACCGGCGCGGCTGTTGCTCGACGATCACGCGCTGCTTGCGGAATGGAAACCTTCATACAAACGCGGTGCCGCGATGCAGGCGCCGCTGGCGCTGCTGGGTTGCCTGCTGGGAACGATTGCCTGGTGGCAGAGTTCGCATCCCGGCTTTTTGATCGGCGCCATCGCGATGATCGCGCCGTGGCCATGGACGCTGATCGCCATCAAACCGATCAACGATGCACTGCTGGCGATGAAGCCCGATCGGATTGGGACACAATCGCGCGCGCTCGTGGTCAAATGGGGCTTGCTGCACGCCGTGCGTACGGGATTAGGTGCGCTCGCAACCGTTGCGTTTCTGTGGGCATGCCTGACGCGCTGAGCACGATCCCGGATTCCCGGCTACGCATGTCGATCCCGCGAGAAGGGCACGCCGTCCATGGTACTTGATGTGTCATCCAATGAGGCTGCTCCAAATGAGGCTGCCTCGGGCGTCCGCTATGCCTACAAGGCCTCGCTGGTCGGCGCGGCGCATCGGTTCGAACTGAACGATGAAGGCTTGTGCTGGCACATTGCCGGCAAATCCGCCGTGTGGCCGTACGCCGAGATTTCCGGGGTCCGGTTGTCGTTCCGGCCGGTGTCGATGCAATCGCGCCGCTTTCGCGCCGACATCGAAAGCGCCGGCCGCGGGCGTATCGCGCTGCTGTCGACAAGCTGGCGGACCTCGGTCCTGATGGCACCGCAGGACCGCGATTATCGCGCTTTTATTGTGGCGTTGCACCGGCGGATGGCAGAGGCCGGAAGCAACGCGGTGCTGATCGGCGGCCTCAAGCCGCGCGTCTATATGGCCGCGCTTGGTTTGCTGACGCTGGTCGCGATCGCGATGGTGGGGTTGCTGGTTCGTGCGGTCGTGACCGGCGAATTCGCCGGCATCTTGTTTCTCGCCGGTTTCGCCGCGCTGTTTATCTGGCAGGTCGGCGGCTTTGTCACGCGCAACCGGCCGCGCGTCTATACGTTCGATCATTTACCGCAGGCCTTGCTGCCGTAGGCCCATGGCGATCGACGCGCACCGGTGCGGGTTGCAGCAACAGTTCGATCATCGCAGCGACGTGACCTGAGATCATGATCCGATTAGATGGAATTGGATCATGATCTCATCTCTTTGTTTGAGCATGATCTCCGCGCAAACGCTTCGCGTTTGTCGCGAGGGAAAACCGGTTTCCACTTTTCCGGATCACGCTCTAGTGTCGCACCACCAGCACCGAACATTTGGCATAGCGCACCACATGGCCGGCATTGGAGCCGAGAAAATAAGTTCGCATCGCCGGCCGGTGCGAGGTCATGACGATCAGGTCGGCCTTGATCGCCGCGGCTTCTTCCAGGATCTCGTGATAGATGCCGCCCTGCCGCACCACGCTGGAAATGCGCGCGGCGTCGATGCCGGATTCGCGCGCCACGATGGAGAGGGCCTCCTCTGAGGTTTGGCGCTGCTGGGTGTCGAAATCGGCGGGCACGTATTCCGCCAGCATCACCGGCGTCATCGGCATCACGTTCAAAAGCCGCACCGCGCCGCTCCAGGTCTGCGACAGCGTGGCCGCCGTCGCAATTGCTGGCTTCGCCAGATCGGTATCGGCGAGATCGATCGGCACGAGAATGGATTTGAACATCTGCGCCTCCCTGTCCGTCATCAACCTAGCATATCTTGAAAGCCGGGCGCGGCTACCGCAATCGTCATCCCCAATCGAGCGAGCCCCAGATCGTGCGGGCCTAATTGTCCAAAGCCTAACCAGAAGGCCTAATCGCCAGCGGCCCGCTTCAACAGCTTCGGGCTGACAAACAGCACGAGTTGTCCGCGGCGGAATGACACATCGTTCCAGTCGTCCACCGCAAAGTCGAATATCGCCAGGCCCGACGTCGGCAGATTGTCGACCAGCGCCTTGCGTCCGGCGCCGTCGCCGCCCAGCGCCAGGGCCAATTCGTGCATTCCGGGATTGTGCCCGATGATCATCAGCCGCTGTGGGTCGGTTCCGGAGGCGGCGCGAATGGTGTGCAGCAGTTGCGGCGGGTCGGCGCCATAAAGCTCGGGCCGCAGCTCTACCTGCGGCGGGGGCACGACAGCTCTCATCGCGGCCCAAGTCATCTCCCAGGTCTGATGTGCCCGGACCGCGGGCGAAACCAGCACGGCATCAGGAAAAGGAGGGTGGGTTGCGATCCAGCCGCCGATCTCGGCGGCGTCATTACGGCCTCGGGAGTCGAGGCGGCGGTCCTGATCGCGACCGCTCGGCGCGTCGTTCTCGGTCTTGGCGTGACGCAGCAGCATCAAACGGCGCATGGCGCGATCTCTACTCGTTCCAGGTCTGCGGATTGGTGTACAGACTGACGCACGATGTGGTGGTTCAGACTCTCTTCACCTCTGCTCGCGGGTCCGTCAAGACGCCTTCCGAACCGCGAAAGCAGGCGAAGCAAATACCGGGCAAAACCGGAGTTTAGGATACCGGTGTAAGGTGACAAGCGCCCGATCGGTCCGTAAGAAAACGATATGAACGAAATGTCCATCGGCGCGACCACCCCACCTGACACTGCGGCTTCAGCCGAGCGCGCGCGGCTTTCATTCGACCTGGATGTCGATATTTGCGTGGTCGGCGCGGGGCTTGCCGGCCTCACCGTCGCGTTGGAGGCCGCGCGCCTCGGCGCCAGCGTCGCCGTGCTCGAGGGAAGACATGTCGGCTGGAACGCGTCCGGCCACCAGCTCGGCACGGTGATGCCGGGTTACGGCCTTCCGATCGGCGACCTGATCGCCCGCGTCGGATTCGAAGACGCCCGCGAATTGTGGGCGCTGTCGAAGCAGGGCGCAGACTATGTGCGGGCCAACGCCACCGAAGCCTTGATGCCGGGCATCGCGTTGAGCGAAGGCGCGCTTGAGGTCTCCAACGTCGACGCCGGCGACCAGTTGATCAGCCGGCTGCAGATGCTGGGCGAAGACTTCGAGACCGAGGTAGAGGGCTGGCAGGTCGATCGCGTGCGCGATCAGCTCAAGACCGGGCGTTATTTCCACGGCGTATATTATCCCAAGGCATTTCAGGTCGATGGCCACAACTACGTCCATGGCCTTGCCGCGCTGGCGAGGCGGGCGGGAGCGCGGATCTTCGAGGACACGCCGGTCGTCAGCATCGACCCGTCGGGCGTCCGCAAGCGCATCGTCACGCCGTCGGCGCGGTTGCGAGCCTCGCATATCGTCCTCGCCGGCAACATCCATCTGGGCGCGCCGCTGCGGCGGTTATCGGAAACGCTGCTGCCGGTCTGGCGCTATGCCGCCGTGACCGCGCCGCTCGGGGAGCGCTTGGCGGAAGCCATCACGTTTCAGGGATCGGTCACCGACAGCGACGGTGTCGATCACTTCCGGATCGTGGACGGCGACCGCCTGGTATGGGCGTCGCCGGAAACCACCTGGGCTGCGCGGCCGCAGCGCTTTGCCGGCGCCATTGCACGCAGGATCCGAACGATCTTCCCCCAGCTTGGAAAGGTCGAGATCGCGGAGGTCTTTGGCGGGGCCGTGGGGCAGACCGTGCATGGCATGCCGCAGATCGGCCAGTTGCGTCGGGGCCTGTGGGTTGCAAGCGGTTTCGGGCGCCAGGGTATGAACACCTCGGCGATGGCCGGGCAGCTGATTGCGCTCAGCATCCTGCGCGGCGATGAACGCTGGCGGCTGTTCTCGCCGTTCGAACTCGTATGGGCCGGCGGCGCCACCGGCCGGGCCGTCGGACATGTCGTGGGCTGGTGGGGCCGGGGAACGTCGGCGGCGGCCGGCGCCTTGGCCCGCCACCGGGAAAAAGCCCGTGCCCAGGAGCGTATTCGCGAGGCCCGTCTGCTCAAGGCCAACCGCCAGGCCGGAACCCGGCCGCCACGCCCGCGTCCGCCGCCGACTGGCCCCCGCCCCGAGTTGCCGATCGCCGCCGACGCTGGCGGAGGCGAGGGCGTGCTCCTCCTGAATTCGGCGGCGAGAGGCGGAGAAGCGCTTGCGGAAGGCGGGACGGCAGGCATCTCGCGAGAAAGTGAGGAGATCCGAGGCGAACCGGTGTAACTTCCATGGCCGCGCGCCGTAACTGATAGCGAACGCTCCCGATCGCTTAAGCCACGGAGACCATCATGATTGACCGCCGTATCTTGCTTGCGTCCGTTGCCAGTCTGTTTGGCCTTGCCGCCTTGCGTTGGCTGCGAGGCACTCCGGCAAACGCCGCGGAGAAGTTCGAAGTCGAAAAGACCGACGCCGAGTGGCGCGCGCAGCTGACACCGCAGCAATATGAAATCCTGCGCAAGCAAGGCACCGAGCGCCCGGGAACGAGCCCGCTGCTGAAGGAGCATCGCAAGGGCATCTTCGCCTGTGCCGGCTGCGACCTGCCGCTATTTTCCTCGGAGACGAAATTCGAAAGCGGGACCGGCTGGCCGAGTTTCTACCAGCCGCTCGAAAACGCCGTTGGCACGACCCAGGACCGAAGCTTCGGGGTGCTGCGGACCGAAGTTCACTGCCGCCGTTGCGGTGGACATCTCGGTCACGTCTTCGACGATGGGCCGAAGCCGACCGGGCTGCGCTACTGCATGGACGGCTTCGCTTTGTTGTTTCATCCGGCCGCGCCGTCGGCGACCTGAACGGCGTTATGCTTTAGCTTGAGGCGTTTGTTTGCGCTGCACCAGGTGTGAGGCAGGCTGATGCCAAAAAGCGCTACTAAGCCCGGCAATTGTTGCCCGCCCGGCAATTGTGCCCCGGTCCCCGGACCGGGGCATCTCTATTTAAGCATCTGATCTAATACGATTTTTGTTTTGGCATAGCCCTTGCGACGTCTCTGTTCGATGACCGCCAAGCCCGGCATTTCCGGCTGGCCGCCCGGATCGAATGTGGAGACAATGTAATGGGTATCTTCGACGCGCTTAATACCTCGGTTGGCGGCCTGCAGGCACAGTCGTTCGCGTTGCAAAACATCTCCGGCAACATCGCGAACGCCTCGACCGTGGGCTACAAGGGCATTAGCACCTCGTTCGAGGATCTGATTCCGGACTCGACGTCCCCCAACCGGCAGGTCGCCGGCGGCGTGACCGCCTTCGCGCAGCAGACCATCACTACCCAGGGTACCGTCTCGCCCTCGACCGTCGCGACCAATATGGCGATCAACGGCGACGGGTTCTTCTCGGTGCAGGCGGCTACAGGCACTGTCGATAACCAACCGGTCTTCAGCGGCGTCACCGATTACACGCGCCGCGGCGATTTCCAGGTCGATGCCAACGGCAATCTCGTCAACGGCGCCGGCTACTTCCTGATGGGCGTGCCGGTCGATCCCAAGACCGGAAACCCGCTCGGAAACGTTCCACAGATTCTCCAATTCCAGAACAACTTCATTCCGGCCCAGCCCACCACCGCGTTTCAGTACGCAGCAAACCTTCCGACCCAGCCCTCGACTGCGGCCAGTGCGACCGCAGGCGCCGGTACGATTACCGGCGCGGGAGGCTTGAACCCCGGGGATTTCAGCCAGAATCCCCTGGTGCTTGGAACGCCTCCCGCAACTTTCACGGACAATACGGTCACTGGCGCGGCCGCGTTGAATCAGGCCTCACCGGCGGCGCCGATCACCACCGCGACGCTGCTGACGGGTGCGGCTGGCACCAACTCGCTGCCGAAGGGTTTTGCAGCCGGCGACACCCTTACGGTCGACGGCACGGTCATCACGTTTGTCAACGGCGCCGCTGGCACCAACCAGATCAGCCTTGACACACCGGCCGGCACCGTCGGGGACCTGCTCAACCAGATCAAGACCATTACGGGCGTTGCGCCGACCATCGACACGACCACCGGCAAGATCACATTGCACACGGGCACCGCGCAGGATCTCTCGGTTTCGGCGGGACTCGACCACGACGGCGACGGCCGCGTTCGGCGCGCTCGGGTTCTCAACGACGGCAACGGCTGCACGCCAAGGCGGCGGCACGACCGGCACCGGCTTCGTCGTCGGCAATGACATCACGGCCTTTACAAACGAATCGATCAGCGGTGGCGCGGTCACGGGGTTCAACGCGGCCGGAACGCCGGTCAACGTACAACTGCGATGGGTCAAATCCGACAGCGCCTCGCTGGGCAGCCCGCACCAGGACACCTGGAATCTCTTCTACCAGACCGATCCGAATGCGACCGGTACGCAGGTCGGCTGGGTCAACGTCGGCACCAACTTCACCTTCAACTCCAATGGATCATTGTCGAGCCCGGCCGGTTCCGGCATCACCATCCCGAATCTGTCCGTCAGCGGCCAATCGCTCGGCGACGTGATGTTGAACATCGGCTCCGGTGGTTTGACGCAGTTCGCCAGCACGGGCGGCACCGCGACGATCAATACGTTTAACCAGAACGGGTTTGCCGCCGGCCAGCTTCAGTCGGTCGCCATCAACAACAACGGTATCGTGGTCGGAACGTTCTCCAACGGGCAGAACATCGATCTTGCCGCCGTGACGCTGTCGCACTTCAACGGCACCAACTACCTGAAGGCGCTCGATGGCGGCGCTTATCAAGTGACCGAACAATCCGGTCCGGCCATCGCCGGCGCATCGGGCACGATCAGCGGTTCATCGCTCGAGGGCTCGAATACCGATATCGCCGACGAGTTCACCAAGCTGATCGTCACCCAGCAGGCCTATTCGGCCAATACCAAGGTGATCACGACGGCCAACGACATGGTTCAGGATCTGCTGAACGTGCTGCGCTGATTGTTTCCCCAGTGTGATGTAATTCAAGGCGGGTCATAATATGGGTTTGAGTTCAGCCCTCGCCACTGCGATGTCCGGTCTGCGTGCAAACCAGGCCGCGCTGTCGATCATATCGGGCAATATCGCCAACGCGCAGACGCCCGGCTATGTCACCCAAACCGCCAACCAGATCGAACTGGCCAGTGGCGGCAACGGCGCAGGCGTGCAGGTCACCGGGGTCAACCGCCAGCTCGATCTTTTCCTTCAGAACCAGCTGCGCACGGAAACTTCGGGCGGTGCCTATGCCGACCAGATGGCCAATATTCTAAACCAGCTGCAAAGCGTCTATGGCCCCCCCGGAGGCGATGCCACCCTCGAAACGTCGTACAACAATTTTACGACGGCGTTGCAGGCGCTATCGACCAGTCAGGGTGGTCAATCCGCGCAGACCGCCGCATTGGCGGCGGCCCAATCGCTGGCGCAGTCGCTGAACCAGGCTTCGCAGGGCGTCCAGGCGCTGCGCTCGAACGTCGAGCAGGATATCGGCACGTCCGTACAGCAAGCCAACCTGGATATGTCGCAGATCGCCAGCATCAACTCGCAACTGCAGGGGTTGAATCCGACCGATCCGGCGGCAGCAACGCTGATGGATCAGCGCGACAACGCGATCAACGACCTGTCGAAATTGATGGACGTCCGGGTCACCACCGACGGTTCCAACCAGACCAACATCTTCACGAACTCCGGCGTTCAGCTCGTTGGCGGCGGATTGGCGTCCCAGATGACGTTCACCTCGCCGGGAACGCTGACCGCCAACTCGCTGTACAACACCGATCCCAGCAAAAACGGCGTCGGGTCGCTTACGATCAAGCTGCCGAACGGCGCGGCCATCGACATGGTCGCGAACAATACGCTCAGTTCGGGGCAGATCGCGTCTGATCTGAAATTGCGCGACCAGACCCTTGTGCAGGCGCAGGCCCAACTCGACCAGCTTGCAGCGTCGATGTCGAGCGCCTTGTCCGATCAAACGACGGCTGGCACGGCCGTCGCCGGTCCCCCGGCAGGCTTCAGCGTCGACACCTCGAACATATTGCCGGGCAACACCATCAACCTGACCTATACGGACAGCGCGACCAATACCCAGCACCAGATATCCATTGTCAACGTGACCGATCCATCGGCGCTGCCGTTGCCGAATGCGCCGAACGCCAATCCGAAAGTGATCGGCGTCAATCTCTCCGGCGGCATGGCGTCGGTCGTTTCGCAACTGAATGCGGCGCTCGGCGGCAGCGGCCTCACGTTCTCAAATCCATCGCCGCCCAGCTCTACCTTGAGCGTGGTCGGATCGGCGGCGGCGACGGTCGGGGCTGCTTCGACCACGACGACCGCCACGTCGTTGGCCAGCGGCAGCCCGCAGCTTGCGGTTTTTACCGATGCCGGTTCACCCTACACCGGTGCGATCACCTCCGGCGGCTCGCAGATGACGGGCCTTGCGGGGCGCATCACGGTCAATCCGGCGCTGCTCAATAATCCTGCCAATCTCAGCATCTTCAACACATCGCCGGCTACCGCGCCCGGCGATACCACCCGCTCGGATTTTCTGTTTTCGCAACTGACGTCGGGCACCTTCAGCTACTCATCTCAAACAGGGTTGGGTTCGGCAGCGTCACCGTTCAAGGGCACGATCACCAGCTACATGCAGCAGTTCCTGAGCCAGCAGGGCAATGCGGCCGCTACAGCGACGCAATTGCAGCAGGGCCAGGATGTCGTGGTCAGTACCTTGCAGCAGAAATTCAATTCCACGGCCGGCGTCAGTATCGACACCGAAATGTCGAACCTGATCGCGCTGCAAAATAGCTACGCCGCCAACGCTCACGTGATGTCGGTCGTTCAAAGCATGATGAATACCCTGCTGCAAGCTCAAGTGTAAGGTGATCGAGATGTCGATCAACGGTGTAGGCTTTCCCGGTTCTCCGCTCCAACAGGCGATACAGAACCTCAACAATCAGCTCGGGACCCTGTCGACCCAGCTCGCGACCGGACAGAAATCCACCACCTATTCCGGCATGGGCACCAACGAGTTCTTTGCCATCGCCGCGCGTGCGCAGCTTGCAAGCATCGCCGCGTTCACCGACACGATCAATAACGTGAATACCAGCATCTCCGCGGCCAACAACGCGCTGCAGTCGCTGTCGGATATCGGCGACCAGGTGCAGAGCGCTGCGGCCGGTTCATCGCAAACGCTGGACAGCACCGGACAAACGGTGGCCCAGGAGAACGCGGCAGCACAATTCGCCTCGATGATCGGGATTCTCAACACCCCGGCCGGCGACCGTTTCTTGTTCTCCGGCACCGCCATCAACACGCCGGCGACGGCGCCCGCCGACCAGATCATCAACGGAACCGCGACCCAGGCGGGACTAAAACAGGTGATCGCCGAGCGGGCGCAGGCCGACGGCACCACCGGTACCGGCCGTCTCGTGATTTCGAATCCGGCGGCGACCCCGACTGTGGTTTCGGTCGGAGAGGACGCCGCGGGTTCGCCGTTCGGCCTGAAGCTCGATAAGGTCTCATCATCACTCACCGGAGCGACCGTGACCGGTCCTTCCGGTTCGCCGGAAGCGATTTCGGTCGACCTTGGCACCACCAATCCCAATCCGGGCGACCAGGTGACCTTCACTTTCAATCTGCCCGATGGCACCCAATCCTCCGTTCAGTTGACGGCGACGACCACGACGCCGGCGCCTGCCGGAAGTTTTACGATCGGCGCGACGCCGACAGACACCGCCGCCAATTTGAACACGGCGCTGAACTCATCGGTTGGCACACTCGCCAAAACGACGCTGGTCGCTGCGTCGGCGGTGGAGGCGGGAGACAATTTCTTCAACACGGCCGGAACGGCGACGGGGACCGTCGCCAACAACCAGGCCACGCCGCCGGCGCCGATCACCGGCGCGACGCAGTTGGGCGGCACAGGCGCCGACGTGCTGTCTCCAGGTTTCGCCGCCGGCGACACCATCACCGTCAACGGCACGCCCATTACTTTTGTCACCTCCGGCGCCACCGGCAACGAGGTCAACATTACCGACAGCGTCCAGACGTTGTTGTCCAAGATTGATGCGATCACCGGCACCTCGACGCCCTCGACCGTCGATGGCGGCGTGGTCGAGATCAATACCGACGATGCATCGAGCCTGAATATTACGAGTTCGCCTCCGGCTGCGCTCGCCTCGCTTGGGTTCAGTGGCACGGTGACAGCGCCCCAGCCACCGCTGCGCGTCAGCGGCTCACCGCTGAGCTCCGCGACGTCGCTGACCAACGGCTCGGCGAACACCGTGGCCTGGTACACCGGCAATTCGGGTCCCGGATCCGCGCGCGCGTCGTCGACCGCCCGGGTTGATCAGTCGATCACGGTTCAATACGGGGCGCAGGCCAATGAGCAGGCGATCCGTTCGCAGATCCAATCGATCGCGGTATACGCCGCCTTCACGACGTCATCGACGGACGCCACTTCCACGGCGCAGGCTTCCGCGCTGAGTCAGCGCATCGCGACAAACCTGACGGCTCAACCCGGCCAGCAGACCATCTCGGACATTCAATCGCAGTTTGCTACCGCGCAATCCACCATGAAGGACGTTACGGCCCGGCAAGCCCAGTCGCAAGTCATGCTGCAGAACATGGTCGGTAGCACCGAGACGGTTTCGACGGAGCAGGTGGCCAGTGAGATTTTGGCGCTGCAGACCAGCCTGCAGGCATCCTACCAGACCACATCGATGCTCTCTCAATTGAGCCTGACGCAATTTCTCCCGGTCGGCTAGTCCACGGTCGTTCGCGCGAGCGGGAGCGGCCTGAACGCAATGGAGGTTTCCCATGGAGATTGAGCGCATCGACGGTCGTCGATCTCGTTCGTTATCCCAGCGCGGATCGAATCGGATTCGCCAGGCTGACGACGATGGCGTTCGACGGCGTCGATCTTCGCCCGATACGGGACGCGATCATGTCGAAGATCGCCGAGGGGACGGCCGATGCCGGGGAGGCGCTCGATCTGTCGCTGATCGCGCAACTGTTGGGCGACAAGCAGATGGGGCTTGCCGTTCAGGCCGAAGTGCTCGCCTTTCATCAATTGTTCCGATCGCCCTGTTCGGTCGGGCAGCCAAAGCTCCGCGTTCTGGCGCTGGCGGCCGCGATGGACATGGGCGGCAACACGCCGATCGAGTTTTTGCTGGAGCGGTCGGGGATCGAGCTGCTGACGCTGTATGTCGTCGAGGGCATAGAGTTGCCGGTGCCGCTTCCGGAGCATGACGTCGCGATCGTGATCGCGTCCGACTCGGAGGACTGCCGGGATGCGCTGCGCAAGATCGAACTGGCCGCCCCGCGCTGGCCGCGGCCGCTGCTCAATCCACCGCACCTGGTCGGCAATCTCGATCGCGACAAGCTGCACCGCCTGCTGCAGGGGATCGAAGGCCTCGACATCCCCGCGACCACGGCGCTGACCCGCGCGCAACTTTCCGCTCTGGCCGAGCTCAACGGTTCGGCCGCCGACGGCGCGGCGGACTTGTCGTTTCCGATCATCGTGCGGCCGCGCGGATCGCACGCCGGCGTCGGCCTCGCCAGGGTCGGGGATCGTGCGGCGCTCGGCCGATATCTCGCCGAACGGCCGGAGCAGGAATTTTTCGCCTCGCGTTTTGTCGACTACGCCGACGATGACGGCTTGTTCCGCAAATACCGCATCGTCTTCATCGACGGCCGGCCCTACGCCTGCCACATGGCGGTCGCGGACCGCTGGGACATCTGGTACCTCAACGCCGGCATGGCCTTCAGCGAGAGCAAACGCCTCGAAGAGGCAAACTTCATGCAGACGTTCGACGCGACCTTCGCGCTCCGCCACCACCGTGCCCTGGCGGCCATGGCCGAGCGGGTCGGTCTCGATTATTTCACGATCGACTGCGCGGAAAACAAGAACGGCGAACTCTTGATATTCGAGGCCGACAATACGGCGGTCGTCCACAACATGGATTCGCCGGATCTGTTTCCCTACAAGCCGCCGCAGATGCGCAGGATTTTCGACGCATTTGCCGCGATGCTGTCCCGCCGCGCCCAGGCCAGACGCGAGCGCGCGGCGTGACGGGCCGATCCGGGTAGAAAATGCTAGCCTGCGGAGGAGTTTGATTCGAAGGCAAGGGCCTTCGGACGACCTTTGAACGGGTTTGTTCTCCGGAAAGCCTGCTGTTGTCGGCGAATTGGAAAAAAACATCTGGGCGGATGCCGAACCTGTCCCGCCTGCAGCGGCAGGCGTTCAGTTGTTTCCAACAAGGCGATCTCGACCGGGCGGAAAAGCTGTGCGCTGGGATCCTAGAGTACCGGCCGGAAGATTTCGGCGCGCTGCATCTGCTGGGCATGCTCAACTTCCAGCGCCAGCGCATGGTGGAGGCGCTTCGCTTCCTCGCGGCGGCGCTGCGAGTCAATGCCGACTCGCCGGATGCGATGTCCAATCTCGGTCTGGCGCTGCATGCGACGGGACGCTACGACGAGGCGATTTCGAACTTCCGCGGCGCGCTGCAGCTTGCACCGGATCATCCGGAGATTCTCTATAACCTCGCTAACGCTCACCTTGAGTTGGGTCAGCTCGCGGAAGCGCTGTCGAGCTACGATGCGGTGCTGGCAGGTCGCGCCCGGCCATGTGGGGGCGCTGGTCAACTGCGGCAACGCGCTGCTGCGGCTCAATGATCCCGTCAACGCGATGGCAAGCTATGACACCGCCCTGACGTCGATGCCCGGCCATCCGCAGATCCTGACCAATCGCGGCCATGCGCTTCGCCGCCTCGACCGGCCCGCCGAGGCGCTGGCGGACTTCAACGCGGCGATGACGGCCGCGCCCGAATTTCCGGAGGCCCATTTCGAGGCCGCGATGACGCACCTGACGCTCGGCGATTTCGACGCGGGCTGGAAAGAATATGAATGGCGCTGGAAGACGGGGGCGTTTGTCCGGCAGCGGCGATCGTTGCCGGCGCCGTTGTGGCTGGGGAACGAACCGGTCGGCGGCAAGACCATTCTGCTTCATGCCGAACAAGGGTTCGGCGATACCATCCAGTTCGTCCGCTACGCGCCGTTGCTGGCGGGCCGTGGCGCCAGGGTCATCTGCGAGGTTCAGCCGGAGTTGCGGCCGCTGCTGTCGGGGCTCGCGGACGCCGTCGTCGTCGCCGCCGGCGAGCCGCTGCCGGCATTCGATCTGCATTGTCCGATGCTCAGTCTGCCGCTGGCATTTCGAACGCAGCTCGAGTTCGATCCCGGCGGCCGTCCCATACCTTGCCGCCCCCGCCAAGCGGCTGTCCCATTGGCGTGATCGGTTGCCGCCGGACGGCCCGCGCGTGGGCTTTGTCTGGTCCGGTTCGCCGTCGCACAAGAATGACGCCAACCGTTCGATCCCGCTCGCGCGTCTGGCTCCGTTGTTCGACAACCCGCCGGTGCGCTGTTTCAGCCTCCAGACCGAACTGCGCGGCGCCGACCGCGAGGTCTTGCGCGGCCTGCCGAACCTTGTTCACCTCGGCGATGAGCTTTGCGATTTCGCCGACACCGCCGCCGTCGTCGCATGGCTCGATGTCGTGGTCACCGTCGACACCGCGGTGGCGCATCTGGCCGGCGCTCTCGGCAAGCCCACCGTCATTCTGCTCCCCTATGCGGCGGACTTTCGCTGGATGCGAGATCGCAGCGACACGCCCTGGTATCCGACCGCGAATCTCATCAGGCAGCCGGCCTTCGGTGACTGGGACAGCGTTGTCGCTCACTTGCGCAACGAACTGCGGCAAGTGAGCGAGAACCGGTAACGGCAGCTAGACCTCTACTGCGCCAGCGCCAGCAATCCGCCCGCAAAGGCGTGCCAGGCAGGCGTCGCGCTGAGGGGCACGTTGAGGAACTTCAACAGCACCAGCACCACAGTGCCGAGCACATAGACGGAGTGAGGACGTCCACGCGTGCGCCAGTCGTAAATCATCGCCACGACCAACAGCAGATAGGCAACCATCGCCGGTGCGATGGTCACCTCGATGGGCGGGAGGCCGGCATCGCCTTGAAGGCCCGGAGCGCTCGGCGGAGCGAGGAAGGTCAGAAACCATCGCGCGACGGCCGCGTCCAACACCGACACGGCGGCGAGCAGCATCAGCCTTTTATGAACCTCGGGCTGCCGGACGGCCACGATCGCCCAGATGAAGACGATCGCGAAGAACGCGATTCCGGTCAACGGGACGGCCGCAAACGCGATCCCTTGGTCTGCGAAGCCATGCGATGCTGCGGTCTTCATCAAGCTGATCGCGACCAGCGTTCCGAAAATCGTCATCGCCGTTGCGAAGGAGACACCGATCAGGCCGATGGTGCGATGCCTTGCGATCTTTCCCGACGCGGCAAGCCAAGTTTGAAAAACGAAATACAATGTCCACGCGAAGAACAGCAACCCATGGATGTGCATGATGGGATCGCCCTTAAATTTACCCGATGCCAGCGGCACCCAGTAGGTCGGAGCGAAGCCGATGAAAGCAACTGCGGCACAAGACAGCGCCATATAAAAATAGAAATATCGCGTCCTCGAATGAACTCCGGAACGGACTCCCATGCGTGGCAAAGCTTCGGCTATTGCGGTCATGGATTTAATTCTTTCATCGCAGTTTTTAACTCCGGATTTGAATAGGGCGCGGTCTGTATTCCGAAAAATCACGATCAGTCACTGATCCCGGCAAGCCCTGGCCCAAAAGCCGCATAAAATTGAGGCGCATGTTGCGATGTCCACATCAAGCCGCGATTTATGTTACAGTTGAAACGTAATTCCCCTGGCCGGCGAGCGGTGCTATGAACAAATTACGCGGCGCGCTATCCAAGGAGATCGCACGATGTTCATCGCCATGAATCGTTTCCAGGTGACCAAGGGGTCCGAAGCGGATTTCGAGAAGGTCTGGCTGTCGCGCGACAGCCACCTCGACAAGGTGCCGGGCTTTATGGAGTTTCACCTGCTCAGGGGTCCCGAAGCCGAGGGTCACACGCTCTATGCATCGCACTCGATATGGAAGGACCGCGCCGCCTTTGAAGCTTGGACCAAATCGGAGGCATTCCGGGCCGCACATGCGCGGGCCGGCGACAACAAGCCGCTCTATCTCGGCCATCCGCAATTCGAGGGGTTTGAGTCCATTCAAACGGTCACGCGGGGCAAAGCCGCGACGGGGTGACGGGAGATGACACGCACACCTCGCCTCTCCGGACGATTTGGATGATGGTCGCGACCCCAATTTTCATCCGGCTCATCTGACATCGTCATTGCGAACGCAAGCGAAGCAATCCAGAGCAACAAGCAAGAACTGGATCGCTTCCGCCTTCGCTAGAAAGCTACGGCGGACAAGTCGTCGCAAGGGCTCCTCGCAGTGACGAGAAAATACGGGCGCTTAAGGCAAGTCGTCATTCTCTGATGTGCAATTGCACATCAGAGAATCCATAGCGACGGCAGGAAGTGCATTCCAGGCCCGCCCTGGAGCATCGGCGCACGCGGGCATAACGGGCATCGATTATTTATGATCGAAACGCCATGAGCCGTCCCACCCGTCCGCCGGAGGGTTTGCCTCTAAGCCATCGATCCGCTTGATGAAGGCGATCGAGGGTTCGTCGCCCGGAACGGCTTCAAGCGCAGCATGGAAGGCGCGGCGCGCTTCATCCCAGCGGCATGCACGATAGGCGGCAAGTCCTTCGGCGTAGCGGTCCCGCAACAATACCTGTTCCGGCGTGAGTTCGCCCTTGCAGCCCATGATCTCAAACACCGCCTGGGAGCGGGTCTGGCCCATCGCGACCAACCGGTCCAGTTCACGGGTCTCGATGGCGTCGCCGGCGGCGGCCATCGCCGGTTCGGAAATCAGGCAGCGGCTGCCATATACCTTGTTCGCGCTCTCCAGACGCGACGCAAGATTAACCGCATCGCCCATCACCGTGTAGCTCATCATGAATTCCGAGCCGATACTGCCGACCAAGACCTCGCCGGTGGCGATGCCGATGCGAACGTCGCATTCGGAGACGGCCGTGCGCACGCCGAGCAATTCGGGAAGCTCCGTTCGCAGTGCCGCGATGCGCCCGAGCATTCCGACCGCGGCAAGGCAGGCGAGGCGGGCGTGTTCGCCATTCTCGGTGAACGGAGGCCCCCAATAGGCCATGATCGCGTCGCCGATGTATTTGTCGATCACGCCATGATGGTTTCGAATCTGTTCCGACATCGCGGACAGGAAGTAGTTCATCACCTTGACCAACCCCTGCGGCGTCATTCCCTCGCTGAGGCTGGTAAATCCCTTCATGTCGCAGAACAGCACCGTCATCACGCGCCGTTGACCGTCAGTGGCGGCCAGCGCCGGCCGATCGACCAGCGCTTCCACGACGCGCGGGTCGATGTACCGGCCGAAGGTTTCCCGCATCTTCTCGTGCTTGCGCAATTGCGCGACCATGGCATTGAAGGCCGTCGTCAGCTCGCCGATTTCATCGCGCGTCGTGACGTTGATCGATCCGTCGAGACGACCCGCGCCGACGGCGCGGGTCCCGTCCAGCAGGCGGCGGACCGGTCGCGTAATACCGGAGCTGACGAACAGCGAGAACGTCAATCCGAGGATCGCAGCCAGCCCGGTCAATAGCGCGGAAATCGCGATATTCTGTTGCTGATCCCGCATCGTGATCATGGCATCGGCGCGAACCTGCGCCAGCATGTCCGACCGGATACCATCGATCCTGCTCGTTCAGCTCGTCGCGAAGCATGTCGATCCGTGAAAGGAGCCTCTTGATTTCAGGGTAATCCTGAACCTTTGCTTCCAGCAACGGAAACAGACGTGCCTGCTCTTCGTCCAGATAGCGCAGGATATCCCTGTTGACGTCCTCCAACCGGCTGTCGATCCTTGCCAGCGCGGCATTGTCCGACTCCGTGGCACTGTCCGAGATGATCGCGTTGATCAGTTTATGGACGGCGTCAGCTTCCTGTCTGATGGCGACGCCGGCGGCTTCATAACGCTGCTTGCGTTCGGCAACGCCGCCCCCGTCGTCGGGCATCGACGGCATCTTGGCGACGACCATGCGGCGAACTTCCAGCGACCGCTCCAGTGCACGAATCTGCATCCGCGCCAGATGGCCGTAAGCTTCGACGTATTTCGACGTCAGCTCATCGAGCTGATGGGCGGCTCTTCGCGTCATCACGGTCGATAACGCCGAGACAATCACCATGAGGACGATCAACCCGACGGCGATGCCGAGGATCTGCCTTCTAATCGTCGACCGCATCATTGGCCGGGTTCCTGCGGTCAGAAAAATATGAATGCAATGAGTTCTCAAACTAGCTTCAATCCTGCAATGGGACGCCGTCCGTTGCAAGGTCGAAGCCTTAAATCAGAAGTCTCAGGCCGATTGAATGACAACTGTGGGGCGCGGCGCTACGTCCGGCCGGCGCGTCGCCGGGCGGGAGCCGGCGGCCGGCCCGTTAGTGTTTCGTTAACGACGTCTATTTACTGTTTGGTGAGGATTTGCGGGCCGCGTCCGCGCTTTCGGAGCCGTTGATGACCGATCGAATTCATCTGGTGGTGGCGACGCCGTGCTTCGGTGGGCAGGTTTCCAGCATTTACGCCAGCTCCATCTTCCAGTTGCAGAGCGCCCTGCGCGCCAAATCCAATGTCGAGCTCAAGGTGCTGTTGCGCGATGGCGACGCGCTGATCACGCGGGCGCGCGCCAATCTGGTGACGCAATTCCTCGACGATCCCTCGACAACGCATTTCCTGTTCGTGGATGCGGACATCGGTTTTGCACCGGAGCAAGTGTTCCGGCTGATCGAATCCGGCGCCGACGTGGTGGCCGGCGTCTATCCGATCAAGCGGGTCAACTGGGACAAGGCCAAGCGCGTGATCGAGACCAGCCGGCCGAACGTGGCATCGGCTGCGCTCGACTACGTGCTGGAGATCAACGATCCCGATCATGTCGTCGTCGTAAAGGGCTTCACGCGCGTGCGTTACGCCGGCACGGGATTCCTGATGATCCGGCGCCACGTGTTCGAGAAGATGTGTGCCGCTTATGCATCGCTGCAGTTCTTCCGCGAGCATTCGCTCGATGCGCTGGCCGGAAGCCCTAATCGATTTGGGCTGTTCGAATGCATGATCGATCCGGATACCAAAACCTATCTCAGCGAGGATTTTGCCTTTTGCAAGCGCTGGACTGACATCGGCGGCGAGATCTGGGCTGACCTCGAAAGTCGGCTCGACCATGTCGGCCCGTCGGTGTTCCACGGCGATATCTCTTCGCAATTCGCCGCGCCTGCGCTTGCGACGGATGCGGCCTGAGATGCGATCCGTTTCCGGCGATACGGCCGGTGCTGTCAGGTCTTCCTGCGCGGACCGCATGGGCGTCGCGCGGCTCACGAAGATGACCGTTGCCGGCGCCGATCTTCGACCGTTGTGGCAAACCCTGATCACCAAGCTGATCGACGGCACCGTGGATGCGGGCGAGGGGCTCGATCTGTCGGTGATCGCGCAATTGCTGGGCGACAAGCCAACGGGTCTTGCCATCCAGGACCACATCCTGGCGTCGCATCGATTGTTCCGTTCGTGTCGCGCTCTGCAGGCGCCTCGGTTGCGGGTTCTGGCGCTGGCGGCCGCAACCGACATCGGCGGCAATACCCCGATCGAATTCCTGCTGGAGGATTCCGAGATCGAATTGACGACGCTGTATGTCGTTCCGGGAGTCGAATTGCCGGTGCCGTTGCCCGAGCACGACATCGCCATTGTGATCGCATCGGACTCGGAGGAGTGCCGCGAGGCGCTGCGCAAGATCGATCGCGCCGCGCCGCGCTGGCCGCGGCCGTTACTCAATCCGCCGCGCCGTGTCGGTAACCTGGATCGCGACAAGCTGCATCGCGTGTTCGACGGCATCGAGGGGCTCACAATTCCGGCAACGGTCGCGGTCTCGCGCGCGCAACTCGCGGACGTGGCGGGCTCCGCCCTGGCGCTTTCAGAGGTGGCGATCGATCTTGCTTTTCCCGTCATTGTCCGGCCGCGCGGATCGCATGCGGGGGTAGGCCTCGCAAAGCTCGACGATCGAGCCGCGATGGCGCGCTACCTCGCGGAGAGACACGAGCAGGAATTCTTCGTCGCACGCTTTGTCGACTACGCCGGCGACGACGGCCTGTTTCGCAAGGCGCGAATCGTTTTCGTCGATGGCCGACCCTACGCCTGTCATCTGGCCGTCGCCGATCGTTGGGACGTCTGGTATCTCAACGCGGGAATGTCGCTCAGCGCCGGCAAGCGTCTCGAAGAAGAAACTTTCATGCGCACGTTCGACGCGGGCTTCGCGCGCCGCCACGCCAACGCGCTGCGCGGCATCGTCGATCGGATCGGCCTCGATTATTTCATAGTGGACTGCGCCGAAGCCAAAGACGGATCGTTGCTGGTGTTCGAAGCCGACAACACCGCGATCGTCCACGACATGGATTCGCTTGACGTCTTTCCCTACAAGCGGCCGCAGATGCGAAAGGTATTCGACGCGTTCGCGGCGATGCTTGTGCGCCGCAGCCGCCAACACGATCAGGAGCGTGCCGCATGACGAAACTGTTGCGCGAGCAGCCGCGGTTGTCCGACGCGAGCGAGACGCTCGATCCGCAAGACTGGACCGAGGTCCGCGCGCTCGGTCACCGCATGCTCGATGACATGTTCGACTACATCGCCGATATCCGCGAGCGTCCGGTGTGGTCGCCGATACCGGATGAAGCGCGTGCGCAGTTTCGCAGCCATCTTCCGCGCCAGGCCTCCAGCTTGGCTGAGGTCTATCGCGAGTTCACCGACTTCGTCGTGCCCTATGCGACCGGCAACGTTCACCCGGGCTTCATGGGATGGGTGCATGGCGGCGGCACGCCCGTCGGCATGCTCGCTGAAATGCTGGCGGCCGGACTCAACGCCAACCTCGGCGGCCGCGATCACATGCCGATCGAGGTCGAACGGCAGGTCGTCGCGTGGGTGCGCGCGATGTTCGGCTTCCCGGATGAGGCGAGCGGCATTTTCGTCACGGGAACATCGATGGCCAACCTGATGGCTGTGCTGGTGGCGCGAACCGCGGCACTGGGCCAAGCCGTCCGGCAGCACGGCGTCGGTGACGAGGGTGCGGCACTCACGGCATATACGTCGACCGCGGCGCATGGATGCATCACCAAGGCGATGGATATCGCCGGCTTCGGCAGCGATGCGTTGCGCAGCATCGGGGTCGATCGGTTCCATCGCATCGACGTCGCGGCGTTGCGCGCGCGGATCGCATCGGACCGTGCGGCCGGCTTGAAACCGTTTCTGGTCGTCGGCTCGGCCGGCACGGTCGATATCGGCGCCATCGACGATCTGGTGGCGCTCGGCACGCTGTGCCGCGAGGAGGGGATCTGGTTTCACGTCGATGGTGCTTACGGCGCGCTCGGAATCCTGTCGCCGGAGATCGGACCGCGGCTGGCCGGGATTACTGCTGCGAATTCCATCGCGCTCGACTTCCACAAATGGGGGCAGGTGCCCTACGACGCCGGCTTCCTGATGGTTCGCGACGGCCGGCAGCACCGCGAAACATTTTCGGCACCAGCGGCCTATCTGCGGCGCGAGACCCGAGGGCTCGCGGCCGGCGCGTCATGGCCGTGCGATCTCGGTCCCGATCTGTCGCGCGGCTTTCGCGCGCTCAAGACCTGGTTCACCCTGAAAACCTACGGCACCGAAAAGCTGGGCGCGATGATCACGCGCACCTGCGCGCTCGCGAAATATCTGGAGACGCGAATCCTGGCCGAGCCACGGCTGGAATTGATGGCACCGGTTCAGCTCAATATCGTCTGCTTCCGCTATCGCGCCACCGACGCCAACACGGTGAATGGCGATATCGTCGCCGACATTCAGGAGTTGGGGATCGCGGCGCCGTCGACCACGGTGCTTGGCGGCGCATTGGCGATCCGCGCGGCGATCGTCAATCACCGCACTGACATTTGCGATATCGACGCCCTGATCTCGGCGGTACTTGAATTCGGCGCGCAGCGATCAAGAGCCAGCGATGGGCGCGTGCCGACCATCGAGCTGTCTCCGCCACTGGCGATGTGAGCGAGTTCTTCTATTACCGGAATATATGGTTCAGATGCTCGTCATGCCCGGCCCTGTGCAGGGTATCCATGTCTTTTTTGCTGAACAGAAGACGTGGATGGCCGGGACGAAGCCCGGCCATGACGAAAATGAAGCGTATTCGGTTGGTCAAAAACTGAAATGTTGGGCGCCGTTTCCCCCACTCAGGCGGCGTCGGACTTGCGATTGTTGGCTTCGTTGTGATCGAGAAGCTTCTTCTCATAGGCGACGAGCTTCCGCGCTTCCTTCAGCGCGTGGTAGAGATCGCCGGTCATGATGCTGTTGTTGATGCCTTCGATGATGGGCCAGGCGCTCGGCGCGGCGGTGACGATATCGCGCACCAGGTTGAAATAGGTGCCGTGGTTGGCCACCGGGTCCGGCGAGATGTACATCAACTGCACCGCCAGATAGACCAGCTTCGCCGGCGTATCGGCGGCCGCCGGCGTCATGATGTCCTTCTCGCGCAAAATCGGAACGTTGTCGCCGTCGATCAACAGGCGGGCGCGCTGATCGGTATTGGTGACCACGCAGTTGCCGATGATGATGCGTTCGTTGGGCTTGAGTTCGACCTTGAGAGCCATGCCTGTTCTCCGTTCGCGCGCCGATATGCGCGTGGTTACCACAATGTATCTGACCGAACGTCGGCTCTCCTGCAACGAGGCGGGAATCGATCTGTTGCCGATGCGGCCGCAATCCTTTCCCATCACGGTTAACGCTTGGTAAACGGCGCTGGCGTCGAGAAAATATGCAGCAATATCAGCGGCGTTGTGAGGTCGCATGACCCCGCGGCGGCAAGCCTGCGCGTCGCCGGCACGGCCCGGGCATCGGTGGTGCGGAACCGATTCAGATTTTGTTAGCGGCTTGCTTCCAACGTGCGCCGGCTTCCGACCAAGAAGGTCGGGGTCACGCACACGCACTCATTTCACACCAGAAAGGTATGAAACATGTCAGGCATCGTTCTTTCGGCTTCGGTTCGCCAGAACCTTCTCTCGCTGCAGTCGACAGCATCCCTCCTCGCCACCACGCAGAACAACCTCGCGACCGGCAACAAGGTCAACTCGGCGCTGGATAACCCGACCAACTTCTTCACCGCGCAGTCCCTCAACAACCGCGCCGGCGACATCGGCAACCTTCTGGACCAAATCGGCAACGGCGTGCAGGTGCTGCAGGCCGCCAACACCGGCATCACCTCGCTGCAGGGCCTGGTCTCGAGCGCCCAGTCGATTGCCAACCAGGTGCTGCAGGCGCCGACGGGCTTTTCGGCGAAATCCAGCGTCAGCGTCACGATCGACGGCGCGACCGCCGACAATCTGCTGGGGCCGAATACCGCCGTTACCACCGCTGCCGGGACGGCGATCAACAATAAGTTGACCACGCCAGTTACGGCTACCGGGAGCACCCTGTTGGTCGGCGGCACTAATACCGACAGCCTTGCTGGTACGATCGCCGACGGCTCGAACCTGACCGTCAATGGCAAGACTATCACTTTCAGCACGACGGCGACTGGGTCGACCACGGACACGAACGGCAACGTCACGATCGGAATCGGCACCGGCAGCACCACGACCGTGCAGACTGTGTT
This sequence comes from uncultured Alphaproteobacteria bacterium, assembly GCA_963843235.1. Lineage (GTDB taxonomy): Bacteria > Pseudomonadota > Alphaproteobacteria > Rhizobiales > Xanthobacteraceae > Bradyrhizobium. Next base: position 122,277 of record CAWJJV010000024.1, on the reverse strand, counting down.
GAGTGCGATCGACAGCATCACCGGCGCCACGGGCACCAACGCCTCGAAGATCACCGCGGGCCAGATCACGCTGGGCACGGGCACGACCCAGGATCTAGTGCTTGGCGGTACGGCGGGAACGCTCACGGCTTTCGGCCTCACCGCCGCAACCACGGCTGTGACGCCTCCCGCGCTTAGCGGCCAAACGTTGACGATTGATCCGACCGTAACTGGTGGCACGGCTACGAACATCACGTTCGGCAGCGCTGCTGGCCAGGTTCACTCGCTCAACGACCTCAATACGGCGCTGGCGGCTAATGATCTGCAGGCGAGCCTCGACTCCACCGGCAAGCTCACGATCACGACCAGCAACAACGCGGCCTCGGCGACGATCGGTACGATCGGCGGCACGGCAACGGCAGCCGGTCAGCTGTTCGCGAATGTGACTGCCGGCGGCGGAGCCCCGGTCGCCGATCCGAACTCGCAGGCGACCCGCGCCAGCCTGGTGGCCCAGTACAACCAGGTCATCACGAACATCAACACCACGGCGCAGGATTCCTCGTTCAACGGCATCAACCTGTTGAACGGCGATACCCTGAACCTGACGTTCGACGAAACCGGCGCCTCGAAGCTGTCGATCACGGGTGTCGTGTTCAATGACACCGGCCTCGGTCTTTCGAGCCTGACCACCGGCACGCGACTTCCTGGACTCCAACTCCGCCAACGGCGTGCTGGCGAAGTTGACCCAGGCCAGCACCACGCTGCGCACGGAAGCCTCCGCGCTCGGTTCGAACCTGTCGGTCGTCCAGATCCGCCAGGACTTCAACAAGAACCTGATCAACGTGCTGCAGACCGGTGCGTCGAACCTGACGCTGGCCGATCCGAACCAGGAAGCGGCCAACAGCCAGGCGCTGTCGACCCGCCAGTCGATCGCGGTCTCCGCGCTGGCGCTCGCCAACCAGTCGCAGCAGAGCGTGCTGCAGCTGCTGCGCTGATCTGATTTTTCGAAAAATAACGCCAAGCGGCGGGGGAAACCCCGCCGCTTTTGTTATTTCGGCCTGCCGCGAGCCTTTCTGTTTGGATCAGAAGTGGGCTCTATTGCCTTGCCAAGCTTGAGTTATTTTAGGTAGCAAAACGTTAATCAAGAACTTTAAGTCGCCGTTAACTTTAATTTAAAGGAGACCGGATAAAAACACGCCGACCAAACTAGGAAGGTGACACATGTCCGGTATCGTTCTCTCGGCGTCGGTTCGCCAGAATCTGCTTTCGCTGCAGTCCACGGCCTCCTTGCTCGCGACCACGCAAAACAACCTTGCGACCGGCAACAAGGTCAATACCGCGCTCGACAACCCGACCGAATTCTTTACCGCGCAGGGCCTCAACAACCGCGCCAGCGACATCAGCAACCTGCTCGACGGCATCGGTAACGGTGTGCAGGTACTGCAGGCCGCCAACACCGGTCTCACCTCGCTGCAGAGCCTGGTCGCCAGCGCGCAGTCGATCGCCAACCAGGTGCTGCAGGCACCGACCGGCTACATCGACGAAGTCCAACGTTACGTCGGCCGCCATCCCCGGTGCGAACGCTAACAATTTGCTAGGGCCGGGTGTCAGCGCGACCGTTGCGGGAACGACGGCGGTGGCAAATCAGGCGACTCCAGCGGCTCCGACTTCGGTCAATACCAAACTGGTCGGCGCCGCCGGCACTGACAGCCTTACCGCCCCCGGTATCAGCAATGGTTCGGTGCTGAAGATCAACAACAACACCATCACCTTCAGCACGACGCAGACCACGACGACGACGGACGCCAACGGCAACGTCACGATCGGTATCGGTACCGGCAGCAACGAGACCATCCAGAGTGTCCTGACCGCGATCGACAGCATCACCGGAGCCACCGGCTCGAGCCCTTCGACGGTCAGCGCCACTGGCGCGCTCCAGATCAGCACCGGTATCACGTCCAACCTGACGATCGCCGGCGGGACCGGCAACGCGCTTGCCGCGCTACGGTCTGACGGCCGGGACGACGACCACGCGTGACTCCTCCGCCGCTCAGCGGCCAAACGCTTATGATCGACAAGACCGGCAATGGCACCCCGACGAGCATCGTCTTCGGCACCGGCGTCGGCCAGATTTCGACCCTCAACCAGCTCAATGCCGCGCTGGCGCCGAACAACCTGCAGGCCAGCGTCGACACGACAGGTCACATCAACATCTCGACCACCAACAATGCGGCCTCGGCGACGATCGGCGCCATCACCGGCACGGCAACGTTGGCAGGCGCCGCGTTCACCGGCCTGACCGCGGGGGATCCGGTCGTCGATCCGAACTCGCAATCGACCCGCGCCAGCCTGGTGGCGCAGTACAACCAGGTACTGACCAACATCAACACCACGGCGCAGGATGCCTCGTTCAACGGCATCAACCTGCTGGCCGGCGATACGCTTAACCTGACGTTCGACGAAACCGGCGCATCGAAGCTGGCCATCAAGGGCTACAATCTTGAACGACGCCGGCCTTTCGCTTTCGAACCTCAACGTCGGTGTCGACTTCCTCGACAGCAACTCCGCCAATACCGTGCTGTCGCAGTTGACCCAGGCCAGCACCACGCTGCGCACGGCGGCTTCCTCGCTCGGCTCGAACCTGTCGATCGTGGAGATCCGTCAGGACTTCAACAAGAACCTGATCAACGTGCTGCAGACCGGTGCGTCGAACCTGACCGTCGCCGACACCAACGAGGAGGCGGCGAACAGCCAGGCGCTGTCGACCCGCCAGTCGATCGCGGTCTCGGCGCTGGCGCTCGCCAACCAGTCGCAGCAGAGCGTGCTGCAGCTGCTGCGCTGATCTCATCTTTCGAAGGATAACGCGAAGCGGCGGGGGAAACCTCGTCGTTTTGCCTAGGCACCTAAGGTGACCACGTATTTTTACGGGATCACGCGGCACGGCCGGCTTAAGGAGATTCCGTCGCACCGGACTTCGGTCGTTAAAAACCACCGCTAACCCAATTTTAAAAGCAGCAACGTATACAACGTAGGCAGCCTCGAAGCCCGTGGCCTGCACAACTTCTCGCTGAGGCCATGAATGTCCAACGCTGCCAACGCCTACGCTCGCACCGCCCAACAGTCCTCTTCTCCCCGTGACACCGAAGCGCAGGCCCTGCTGATGGCGGCACGGAAGCTGGTTGAAGTTCAGAGCGACTGGAAGGGCCTCGACAAGCGGATGCAGGCGGCGTTGCTGTTCAATCGCAGGCTTTGGACCATTTTCATGAGCGCGGCGGAAAGCAACGACAATCCCCAGCCGCTTGAGGTCCGCCAAAATATCGTGAACATCGCGGTGTTCGTGATGCAGCGGACGATCGAACTACAGACCAATCCCGCCCCGGAAAAACTGCAGTCGCTGATCGACATCAATTCGAACATCGCTGCAGGGCTGGCGGGCAGGGCGTAACGGTAGCCCGGCCGCCGAAGCTCAGGCCTCGAAGCTCAAGCCTTGCGATCGGTGGCCAGCGGCCGTGTCGGCTCGCTCTTGTTCATATCAAGGGTGTGGAAATAGGCGCGGCGACGCAGGGTCGCTTCGTCGGGAAATTGATCTACCACCTGGTCGGTCTTGCTATTGATGACCTGATAGACGATCGCGCCCGCGGCACGATCGAGAAACGCCTGGTGCGAGATGAAATCGCTCGCGGGCGGCGAATCGTTGCGCGTGCCGGCGCCGGCGTCAGCCGCGGTGACGGTTTGGCTGGCGGGCAACTGGGTCGCGACCGCGTTATGGGTTGCTTCGCCGGCGGGCGGAGCAACTACTATTCCAGCCGGCGCCCCCACCGGCTTGATGCTGAAATCCGTACTCATGGCAGCCTCCTGGCCTTCCTCGAGTCAAATCCCAACCCTTCCAGCGGTAGTTATGCTCCGTATCTCTCAATGTTGAGTTAGACGATACCCTGAATATTGCGCTCAAATTTGATGAAAGTTGTCCGCATGGCGCGCCGCAGCAAAGCTCGGCAAAGACGTTCAGAGCGAACGGCTGACCGCGAGCGGCGTGATGTGGCGCGGTCCCGGCGCGGCGCGCCTTCCGGCCGCGGTGTAGGTATTGGGAATGTTCTGGCGCTGCATCTCGGTGTTGACGCCGCGCACGATGCTTTCGGAGACCGCGTGCGCCGTGGCCAGCACCGTGAGGTTGACCTGCAGCATGGCGCGAAAGGTGTCGTGATGGCGATGCAGCGCGGCCAGAAGCTCCGGCGTCGCCTGCTCCAGGTATTTCTGGCTGTTCTTCAGGTGCCCGACCACGCCGACATAACGGCGCGACAATTCGGTCTTTTGCGGCTCGAAAGCCATCGCCTCGCGAAGCTTGCCGGCGCGGACCAGTTCGGTTTCGCGCTCGATAGCGCCGAGCAGCGTGCTCATGACGTCGATCAGGTTCTCGGCGAGCTTGCGCGCCTCGGCGGGCGTCGAAACCATCGGGACCGGCGCGGTGGGCGGCTGCGGTTGGGGGCGTTGAAGCATGTGCGGTTTTCCTGGATCTAGCTGGTGCGGTTGGCTTGCTGCAGAATCAGCGTGCGATAGATGTCGTGCGAAATGCCGATGCCGCCGGCCTTGGCGAAGGATCTCGAATATTCGTCCGTCAGCATCGAGCGCCACACCCCGGTGCCCGGCGTATCGCCGTAGGGGCCGTCGCCCTTGAGGCCGCTGGTCATCTGCGAGAACATCTGGCCGAGGAACATCGCCTCGAAATCGGTTGCGGTCGATTTGGCCTTGGCCTGCGCCTGCGGCGATACCTTGGTCAGGGCGTTCGCCAGCTCGTAGTCCGGATGGTTGTTGTAGGTCGGCATCGCGGCCGCCGGCCGGGTGTAGGTGCTGTGCAAGCCGGCCTGCATCACATCACCTCAATGTCGGCTTCGATCGCGCCGGCTGCCTTGATGGCCTGCAGGATACCGATCAGGTCGCGCGGGCCGATGCCGAGCCCGTTGAGGCCGTCGACCAGCTGCTGCAGCGACACGCCGTTTCGCACCAGGGCGAATTTCTTGCCGTCTTCGGACACGCCGACGCGTGAGTTCGGCGTCACCACGGTTCGCCCGCGCGAAAAAGCATTGGGCTGGCTGACCTGCGGGCTTTCGGAAATCGTGACGGTGAGATTGCCCTGCGCCACCGCGACGGTGGCGACGCGGACGTCGCGGCCCATCACGATAATGCCGGAGCGTTCGTCGATCACGATCTTGGCCACCAGGTCGGGCTCGACCTGCAACTGCTCGATCTCGGTCAGGAAGGCGACGACGTTGCCCTTGAACTCGGCCGGGACCGAGAGCTGCACCGTCGAGGGATCGATCGGCTCGGCGCATTTGGCGCCGAGGTAGTCATTGACCGCGGCGGCGATACGCTTGGCCGTGGTGAAATCGGCGTTGCGCAGCGCCAGCCGCACATTGGGCAGGCGGTTGAGCGCGAATTCGATCTCGCGTTCGATGATAGCGCCGTTGGCGATGCGGCCGACCGTCGGCACGCCGCGGGTGATGCTGGCGGCAGCCCCTTCGGCCTGGAAACCGCCGATCGCGACCGAGCCCTGCGCCACCGCGTAGACGTTGCCGTCGGCGCCGAGCAGGGGGGTGACGAGCAGGGTGCCGCCCTGCAGGTTCTTGGCGTCGCCGAGCGACGAGACGGTGACGTCCATCCGGGTGCCCTGGGTGCCGAACGGGGGCAGATTGCCGGTCACCATGACGGCGGCGACGTTGCCGGTCCGGATGGTGGCGCCGCGGATGTTGACGCCCATCCGCTCGAGCATCGCCTGCAGCGATTGCTTGGTGAAGGGAATGTTGTTCAGGGTGTCGCCGGTGCCGTTGAGGCCGACCACGAGGCCATAGCCGACCAACTGGTTCTGCCGCACGCCTTCAATATTGGCGAGATCCTTGATTCGGGACGTCGCGCGCGCGGGAAGCGCCGACAGCGCCAGCGCCAGCGCCAGCAACGCGGCGCAAGCCACCCGAAACCCACTCGCCGAATAAACGCTAGGCATCCTCTGCTCCCCGCTGAGGTCTTGGCTTGGACCCGCACATCACTCCCATGACGGCGATCCGGCATTTACTCATGCGAGCGCTGTGCCATATGCGGTTTTCGTAATAAGATATTGATTTTGTTGTATAAATTGTTTTTCAATAACCGCGTGCAGCCGGCCGCCGCCGCGGCGAAACTGCCCCTGGCGGCAGATTTTGCCGGGCCATTTACGCTCCATTAACCAAAACGGAGCGAAGCTTGCGGTATCGAGCGAGGCACGACCATGCGCATCTACGGACCAAATGGCACTACGCTTGGGTCGCCGGCTGCCAGCCCCCGGCGAACCAGTTCGAACGGTTTTGCGCTGCCGGAGGACACCGCATCGACCTCCGAAAGCCGCGCCCTGAGCGCGCCAAAGGCGGCGGCCAACATTGATGCGCTGCTGGCCATGCAGGGGGTCGAGGACCCGGCCGAACGCCGCAAACGCTCGGTACAGCGGGGCAAAGGCGCGCTCGATGTGCTGGATGACCTCAAAATCGGGCTGTTGTCCGGCAACTTTAACGCTTCCACGGTCAGCCGGCTGCGGGACGCCGCCGCCAACCTCAAATCCACCTCCGGCGACCCCGGTCTCGACGCCGTCCTGTCCGAGATCGAATTGCGGGTCGAAGTGGAACTGGCCAAGGCCGGGCAGTTTTGATGGCCGCCCGGCGCACAGGTTCCCGCGGGAAACCCCCCATGGTGCGTCGTCCTGTCCGGTGGCCGATATTGTCTGTCACAACCCTGCGCTATATAAGGCGCGCGCGGGCGGATGATGTTTCGGCCGCCTTGTACGCACAGACGGGCTGGCCTTGGAAAAGTTGAAGAGTTATCGACCCTCCGAAAAAGAGCCTTTCATGAACGACCGCCAGCGCGATTATTTTCGCGCCAAGCTGCTGGCGTGGAAGGAAGAGATTTTACGGGAATCGCGGCTCACGCTGCAGACGCTCCAGGAGGAGAACGTCAACCATCCCGATCTCGCGGACCGCGCTTCGTCCGAAACCGACCGCGCGATCGAGCTGCGCGCCCGCGACCGCCAGCGCAAGCTGATCTCCAAGATCGACGCGGCGCTGCAGCGCATCGACGACAACACCTACGGCTATTGCGAGGAGACCGGCGAGCCGATCTCGCTGAAGCGGCTCGAAGCCCGGCCGATCGCCACGCTGTCCGTGGAAGCCCAGGAGCGCCACGAGAAGCGCGAGAAGGTCTATCGGGACGAGTAGGGCGAGAGCCTTGCCGTAAGAGAGAGTTCGCTTACGCCAACAGGCGAGCGAGTCGTGGCAAGAACGCATCGATTAGTGCTTCGGCTCAACCGTGAGTGGCGGCTTTCACCCGGTTTAGCGCGTCAACTGCCTTTAGTTCCGGCGCCCAGCAGACATCACCGATCGTTACCCAAACGCGTCGCGGCTTGAATATTTCGGAGCCGCTATTCGAGCGCGCATTTGCAAGCGTTCATTCGAAAGCGAGAGCTACGTAAGCATTTCTACGGACGGAAACTTTAGCTTCTCATTAGTGAGTTCGGTGTCTGATCACCCGATAAAAAAAGCCTGACCAAGCAGTCCGGCAGATGTGATCAAACAGCGAGCAAGCAGGAGGGGTCGCGATGGTTAGCCTTCGGTCGCGCGGACAGACGCAGAAGAAGATGCTCATTGCAGACGATGATACATCGGTCGTGAGATTGTTGGCCAATCACTGCGGACGCCTGGGCTTCGATGTAGAAACAGCGTCTGATGGAATCCAGACGCTGATCAAAGCGAGCCAGAGCAAACCAGACATTCTGATAGTTGACGTCAATATGCCTGGGGTGGACGGCCTGTCGGTTTGCGCGCATCTGCTGGACCCCTACAATAAGCCTTTGAACGTGATCGTGATCACCGGCGGCAGGGATCCCGACCTGATCGACAGATGCAAAGAGTTTGGCGCGCACTACGCGCGCAAGGGCCCGACTTTCTGGAGTGATATGGAAGCCGCTTTGGTCGACATCTGTCCCCATATGGCTGACAAAATTTTGAAACCTGGCACGCGCACGCCGGGTGCCAAAGAGCAGACCAAGACGCGTGTGCTGTTGGTCGATGATGAAAATGACGTCAATCGGTACCTCGCCAGCCAGCTTGAAAAAAAATTCCGCATCGAAGTGTTGTCCGCTTCCGACGCAAATCAGGGATTTCAAATCGCCCGCCGGGATGAACCCGCGGTAATCGTGACCGACTACTTCATGCCGGATGGCGATGCGAAGTATTTTCTGACGAAGCTTCGTACGACGGTAGCGACAGAAAAGATTCCCGTCATTGTGCTGACCGGACGACGGCTCGACGATATAAACGTGCAAAGCCTCAAGCAGGAGATTTGCGGCCGCCCCGGCGCGACGACCGTCTTGAAAAAGTCTTTTGATACCGGAGAGCTTTTCTCCGCCCTGGAACAGTCCTGCGGGTTCGACAAAGTACGCGCACTGCCGGAAGGGCCGCTTAATTAGCCTGCCGACATAAGCCATCTGGACACACGCATGGAGAGTGCCGGTCGCTGTCTCGGCGGCTGAAGCTCCGGCTCCCGTCCAGCCCCCGCGGTCAGCGACGGCGGCAAGCACCATGCGGCGATAAATCAGACCCCTGCCACTTAGGGCAATGCGGGTCAAAATTATTCGATTCCTCGAATTGCCGAGACTATGCCGGGTCAGCGCGCTGCCTTATGGTTGCGCCTCGCAAGTCAACGCGTCAAAATCTCACGTCGATTTCAAAGTATCGGTTAATGCATCGCCTGGCGGCGCGCCGGCGACAATCCTGTTAGGCGCGGTGGCAGATGAATAAAATTCTTGCGACAGCCAAGGCGATCGCTTCGGCCCGCCGCGGTCGGGCGCCGTTGCCGGCTTTTTCGGCGGATCTGGCGCCGCGGGACGAAGCCGAGGGATACGAGATCCAGCGTGCCGTCCGAGATCTCTTGCTACCGCAGTTCGGTGCCATGATCGGTTACAAGATCGGCTGCACCAGCGCGGTAATGCAGCAGTATCTCGGTATCCCCCATCCCTGCGCCGGAAGCGTGTTCGCCAAGGGCGTCCATGAAAGCGGCGCGTCGTTGCGGGCTGGCGATTTCGTTCGCGTCGGCGTCGAATGCGAAATTGCCGTCCGGCTTGAGCGCGATCTGGCGGCATCGCAGGCGCCGTTCACAGCTGATACGGTCGCGCAGGCGATTGAGGCCTATCTGCCGGCGATCGAGATCGTCGACGATCGTTACGTCGATTGGCAAACCATCGGCGCTCCGACACTGGTGGCAGACGATTTCTTCGCCGCCGGCTGCGTGCTCGGAACCCCCGTGGCGCGATCCGCCGTACCCGATCTGCTGGATGTCGTTGGCCGCGCCGTCATCAATGGTGTCGAAGTCGCCCACGGCACCGGCGCCGACGTGCTGGGGCATCCCCACAACGCGCTGGCCTGGCTTGCCAACCATCTGGCAGCCGGTGGCAACAGCCTGCACGCCGGACAGCTCGTGCTGACCGGAAGTCTGGTGAAGACGATTTGGCTCAACACCGGCGACGAGGTGATGATGGATTTGTCCGGTCTCGGCGCAGTGCACGCCGCGTTCGCCTGAGCGGCGCCGATTAGGAAAAAGTTAACCATATGCGATCTAGCGTTTCCGGATGGCGGTTCCGTTGGGGCGGTCGCTATCTAACTCTGGACGAGCGGCGATCGCATGGTTCTAGGTGATCCGGTGTCCTGGTTCAGCGCACCGGTAATTACGGGCGGTTCGTTCGATCTGCACGTCAGCGCCGGCCGCTGGGTCGTCCTCAGCTTCCTCGGTGATCCCAAAAATCCACGCGCGATGGCCGAGATCGGTGCGCTTGTCCGCGAGAGCGCTGAGTTCGGCGAAGACCACCTCGTCATCGGCTGTGTTTTCACCGGGCCGCCCGGCGATATCGGCAGCCTCGCTGCCGTCAGCAGCAACAAGCTGTTCTTTCTTGCCGATTACGATGGCACCATCAGCCAGTCCTTCGGCGCCTCCGCGATGCCGCGCACCTTCGTGCTCGATCCGATGCTGCGCTCCGTCGCCGATATCCCGTGGGACATCGCGCAGGGGCATGCCGAAACCGTCCGCGACGTGCTGCACGGTCTTCCCGATATCGAGGCGTCCGCCGGCGTTCCGTTGCTGGCTCCGGTGCTGATCGTGCCCCGTGTCTTCAGTTTCGAGCTTTGCGACTTTCTGGTGCAGTTCTACGAACAGCAGGGCGGCGTCGATTCCGGCTTTCAATTCGATATTTCCGGAAAGACCACGACGCTGTCGAACTGGAAGATCAAGCGCCGCAGCGATGTTTCCGTGGCATTGCCAGAGGTCCGCGAACTCGTCCGCAGCCAGATCGTGCGTCGGCTGCTGCCGCAGATCGAGCAGAATTTCCAGTTTCGGGCGACGCGAATGGATCGCTACATCGTCGCCTGCTACGACAGCGAGGCCGGCGGCCATTTCCATCGCCATCGCGACAATGTCAGCGCCGGCGCGCAGCATCGGCGTTTTGCCGTCTCGATCAACCTCAATAATGACTTTGAAGGTTGCGACCTGATGTTTCCGGAATTCGGCCGCAAGGTTTACCGGCCGCCGGAGGGCGGCGCCCTGGTATTTTCATGCGGGGCGCTTCATCAGGTGACGCCGGTCACGAAGGGACGGCGCTACGCGTTCCTGGCATTTCTCTACGGCGAGGAAGACGCGAAGAGACGCGAGGCCAACAATGCGAGGCTGCACGTCGGCGAGCAGCCATACACGGGCGAGCGGGACCGATTGTTTCCCGAGGATGTCCGGCCCGAGGACCAGGGCCGGGTGGCGGTTGCATAATCCAACCCTGGCGACCGCGCTGGCGCCAACCCGTAGGGGCCGCCGATGTCGGGCTTCTTTATCCAGCCGCGCGGACGATCCGGGCGGCGCGCGCCAACCGCTCAGATGATCTTCTGTGCCTGCAGCGTTGCAAAACACTCGCATGAAGCCGCTTCCAGCGCTTGCCGATCGATAATCCGGATGACGCCTCTTGAGTAGCTTATGATCCCCGCGGACTGCAGCTTGCTCGCGACCTCGGTAACGGATGTCCGGCGTACGCCCAGCATTTCCGAGAGAAATTCCTGGGTCAGCGTGATGATATCGCTATCGGTAATGACACTGGTCTGAAGCAGCCAGCGCGCGAAACGCGCCTCGATCTTGTGAAGCGCATTGCACGCTGCCGTGATGCGGGCCTGAGCCAGCAGCATCTCGCTCTCGCTGATGCAAAGCGCGGTCAATCCTTTGCTGGCTGAAACCGCTTTGCGGAATTGCGGCGCCGAAATTCGCAACGCCGAAGTTTGAATCTGCACGACGCTCCGTACCCGCGATCGATAAAGTCCGAAGCCTGCGGCCGCTCCAAACACACCGTCGCGCCCCACAGTCGCGGTCTCGATGGCTTTTCCGTCGTTCATCACGACAACGAGGGAAATCATGCCGGAGATCGGAAAATAGACCTGACTGATCTCGTCGTTGGTTTCCGCCAAAATGGTGCCTTGGGCCAATTGCTCCAGAACAAAGTACGGTGCCAGAAGGTCGAAATCGTCGCGGGATAGTTTGGCAAGTAACTTGTTGCGCAGCGCGTCAACGCCGGGGGTCATCAAATGCTTATCCCGCCCGGTCGGTCTGGGCCTTATCCCGCAGGGATGAAAATGGCGTTCCGAGTTCAACGCCGCCACGGCTTCCCGTTCTATTCGAGCCGGAGACCCTCTTGTCGGCACGTTTTCCGACATTGGCCGAGTCATCGCTTTTCGTTTTTTCGAGAGCTTCGCTGGCGAAATATATTCTTTTCGCCGGTTTGATCAGGCGCGCCGAAGTCAGATTGTCGGAAGTGGGGCGCGCTGGACGCAGCGCTTTTCGGCTTGTTCTCGAAGTCTCGCGGCTTCGGGCATCTTCTCTCCCGAACGGTGGGAGTACGATCCCTCTTTGTCGCTGACGGCCGAGACAACCTGACAGCGATGGCGCACGCTACGCTCATAATGTACGAAAAGCGACAAAAACCTCAATTCTCTTGATACGGGAACTCTTGACGCCGATTCGGCGGGAGAGGTGGATATCGAGCTGTCGCACCCGGAATTATCGGGCCATGCAATTTCGCCGGGCTTAAACCGGCAATGTGTCCGCGACAGCCGGTATCCGGTGCAGCGCAATTCGGAAGCGCGACCTCACCGGGACAAATCAGGCCTGCAGCGGCATCACGAACGTGAAGCGGGTCTCATCGGCCGTCGATTTTACGCTCAACGTGCCGTCGTGCGCCTTCGCGATCTCCGAGGCGATATGCAGGCCGAGGCCCAGGCCCTGGAGGCTCGCCCGAACCTGTCCGCGGAAAAAGGGCTGAAACAGATGCTCCATCGCCGCCTCCGGGATTGGCTCGCCGGCGTTGGCGACCCAAAGCTTGAATACGCCATTCCCGGTCGAAGCGAACACCCGTACCGGCTTCTCCGGCGCGCCGTGGGTCAGCGCGTTGCCGATGAGATTTGACACCAGTTGACCGATCCGGGATCGATCGCAGTTGACCGGATCGGCGATGCGGAAATCAGTTTCGATCATGCGATCCGGCATGGCCGAGCGCAGCTCATCCACGACCTGCTGGAGCACGGGCTCCAATGCAAGTTCGACGTTCCGGTTCAGGGCAATTCCGCCGCCGAGTCGGCCACGGGCGAAATCCAGCACATTGTCGATCAGATCGGACATCCGCGTGACCGTTGTTTGCATCATTCGCAGGATGCCGGCTTCCTGCTCATTTCTCGGCTGGCGCAGCAAGATGCGGGTGCCGGCGCTGATCGAAGCCAGCGGATTCCTCAAGTCATGGCCGAGCACCGCGATGAATTGCTCGCGCAATTCCGACGTTTCGCGTTCGTCTCTCAGGCTGGCGCGCGCGACGGCCTCTGAAGTTCGGCTTTGATCGCGTGCAGCCAGCAGTTCTCGTTCGTAGCGACGGCGGTCGATAGCCTTGAGAAAAGTAATCCGGGTGGAGATGGCGGTGCCGTCAGTGCCGCGCCGCTCGGAGGCATTCGCGATCACCGGCAGCCGTTCGCCCTTGTCCGTTATCAGATCGAGCGCGACCTCGTTGAAAAAGCCCTGCATTCGAAGGAGCGGCGCAATGTGGGTTTCGTAGAATATCCGTCCGGCAATGTTGAGGAGGTCGTGCAGGCGCTTGCCGATCAACTGCTCGGGGGCGTAGCCGGTCCAGGCCGCGAGCGTCCTGTTGACCTTGAAAATGCGGCCTCCCGGCTCCAGCGAGAGATAGCCGCAGGGCGCATTCTCGTACAGGTCTTCGAGCTCCTCGATGACGGAGGCGCTCGGCATCGATGGGGGTATCTCAGACAAAGGCGCGCATCGCCGAAACAACCTGGTCAGGCGCACTCAGATTGGGGCAATGCCCGGTGGCGTCGAGAATGACCAGCTTGCTTCCGGCGATGTTGCGGTGAACGAAAGTCCCGACTGCGGTCGAGGCGATGATGTCTTCGTTGCATTGCAGGATCAAGGTCGGCGCCGTGACCTTGGATAGGTCTGCCCGATTGTCGGAAGTGAAGGTGACACGGGCGAATGCTTTTGCGATCTCCGGGTCGGTGCGGCAGAAGCTGTTGGTCAATTCCTCGCCGAGTTCCGGCCGATCGGAATTGCCCATGATGGCGGGAGCCATCGCGGCGGACCAGCCCATGTGGTTTTCTTCGAGGAACGCCAGCAACTCGTCGATCTGCTTTTCGCTGAAGCCGCCTTCGTAATCGCCATCATCGATATAGCGCGCTGACGGTCCGACAAGAACGAGGCTCGAGAACATTCCGGGCGCTTTCAGCGATGCCAGCACGCCGATCATGCCGCTCACTGAATGTCCGACGAAGACCGCGTCCTTGAGGCCGAGTTCGCGGCCAATCTCGACGACGTCATCCGCATATCCGGAAAGCGACGAATATTTCGTCGCATCATAGGCGGAGAGATCGGAGCGGCCGGCGCCGACGTGATCGAACAACACCGTTTTGAAGTCGCGTTCGAAGGCGGGCGCCACAAAACGCCACATGTTCTGGTCGCAGCCGAAGCCATGCGCGAAAACCATCGCCCGGTCGCCGGTTCCCTTGATGTGCACGTTATTCCGAGCCGATACCGTCATGGTCCCCTCACGCCCGTCTGCCGAAAGCGAACCATTCGACCGTCTCCAGCGCATATAACCACGGGAGCAGGCCATGAGAACAAGCGAACCGCAAAATACTTGCAAAACGAGCCGGAACAAGCGCGCCGTCTCCGGCAAGGGAGCACCGACCGATCGTGGCGGGGCGGTCGGCGGCGCCGGTCAGCCAACGGCGATCCCGTTCGGGGGCGCTGTCTCGATTAACAGCCTGGACTAGTTTTGGACCGGCTTTACTGGCCATCAGAATGTCGCCTCTACCTTCTCAGCGGACCACTGATATATAAGCTAGGCTGGCGCAATTTCGGCGACCCGCCACCATCAACGGTTCCAACGATACTATCACCTTCACGATTGCATTTAGGCATTCATGGAAAAATCTCTGATCACTCGCGGGGCTGTGCTTGCTGGCCTGGCTGCGCTGGCGTTAACCTGTCCAAGTGCCGCTCAGACTATGGGAGAAACGTCCGGGGCGCCTATCAATGGCTTCGGCGATAACGATTGGCCGAGCCTCCTCAATCGACCGACGCGCTCGGGCAATGTTCTGACATGGGTGGGGCCGCAGGGCGGCGGCGCCAACAACGGTCATCCTGTACAGCAATCCGTTACACTGGGCGCGCCCGTTGCCGGTCAGATCATCTCGAGCTCCGGCACCTATACCGGGCTCAATCTATCCGACACGCTGACCATCACGGCAAGCAATGTCACGGTCCGGAACAGCTACATCTCGACCGTTGGCGGCTACAACGTCGTCAAGATAAACGCGATAGGCATCGAGAATGTCGTCATCGAGGATTGCGAGATTGCAGGAGGCGGTGCGGCCGCGGCGTCGCGGTCAGAACGGCGTGTTCATCAACAATAATATCGGCAGCGGCGGAATTATCGTTCGTCGTAACAATATCCACGCGGTTGGCAGCGGCGTCGCTTCCGGCGATGCGCCCTATCAAGTGACGGATAATTACATCCATGATCTCGACGGAGCCCCGGAGACGCATTTCAACGGCATTCAGGACAACGGCCACTCCACCCACGACGGTCAACCGGTCCTGATCGAGCACAACTCGATCGATAACAACCTTCAAAATCAGACCGATGCACTGATGCTGGACAATCTCGGCAGCCTGACCAACGTCACCGTCAACAACAACAAGCTGCTCGGCGCCAAGCTTTCAACGGCCGGGGTTGTTTATATCGACGGCAGCCTCGGGGCCTCGCCATCTCCGTCGTCTTTTACGAATAACGTGGTCGGCCCGAACATCTATGGGAATCACGTGTTTGCACGGCGAGGCAAGGCCAGTTCATTCACGCTCGTGCGCAGCGGGAACACTAGCGCCAAGACCGGCCTGAGCATCGATCGATAGGGAGACAGAACGAGGGCGCTGGTTTAGGTCCGCACCAAGGGCGGCCTCATTTCACGCTATGATTGGTGCCGCGCGCCGCACAGCGCCATCGGTCTCGAAGCCGGCGACGAAGTGCGGCGCGCCAACGAGGATCACACTCCCCACTTACCAACCACGCGCGCAGAGCGCGCTTTGCGTTTTAGTCTCGCCTGGGTGTGGCGGCGGTGGTCACGTTCGGCTTTAGAGCGTCCTCGCTTGCCGTGGGTTTCTGGTCGTAAGATTTTCCTTTAGGGAGCATCGCTCTTCCTTTCTGACGTACTCGCGTGCGTCGGCAGAGCGCCGACGATGACGAATCCGGCAAGGTCGGCGCCCCCTAAGATTTCGATCGCGCCGGTGCGAAGTCTATGTGGAACATGCCCTAACGGAATAATGACGCCATCTAGATGGCATGGCGCTGCCCCAGCGTGTCTTGGCGGGACGCCGGAAGCCTTACGACGTCTTTCCAGCGCCGTGCGAACACGTGATTAATAGTCGCGGCCTCCGTCAGGGGAGCTAACGGAGGCCGCGTAGGACATCTCATGACGCCTAGGTTCGTCATGAGATGTGGGAGCTCTTTTAAGGTCCGCCATTTCCGGCATGATCTTTTTGCGGAAACGCGGTCCTGTGGATCGGGATCGTGCCGGTCAGAACGGCAGCAGCACGTCCATCACCTGCGAGCCGTAGCGCGGCTGCTGCACGTCGGTGAGCTGGCCGTGGCCGCCATAGGCGATGCGGGCCTGCGCGATCTTGCTTGAATCGATGGTGTTGTCGCTCTGGATGTCCTCCGGGCGTACGATGCCGGCCACGATCAACTCGCGCATTTCGAAATTGACGCGGATCTCCTGCTTGCCTTCAACCACCATGTTGCCGTTCGGCAGCAACTGGGTGACGACGGCGGCGACATTGGTCGTCAGGCTTTCCTGCCGCTGCACCGAGCCCTTGCCGTCGTACGACGAAGTGGAGTCGGCGGTCAAAAGGCGTCCGGGCAGCGCCGTGGTTTTTCCGGCCAGCAGGTTGGCGCCCAGAAAATTGGTGATGCCGGAATCGTCGGTGGTATTGCGGCTGCGCTGGGTCTCGTTGGCGAAATTGGCCTGGTCGGTGATGTTGACCGTGACGGTCAGGAGGTCGCCGATCTGGTGGGCACGCTGGTCCTTGAAGAACGACCGCGAGCCGTTCCGCCACAGTGAATTGGCATTGTAGGAAACCGCTTCCGGCTTCGGCATCGGCATCTGCACGGGCTTGTAGCCGGGCTGCGCCGTCGGATTTTCAATCGCCGAGAGTCTCGGCTGCTCACCGATTTGCGACAGGCGGTCGATCGACGAACAGCCGCCTGCGACGCTGACGATGGTCAGCAGCGTGCCGGTGAGAGCGATGCGATTGATACTGGACGTGTACATGAACGTTACTCGGCTTTTGGAGCGACTGGCGGACCGTTGCTGGCGGTGATCTCGGCTGACTCGGCGGCGGGAAGGCGAGGGGTGGCGACCGCGATCGCGACCTGCCCACGGCCGATCACGACACCGGAAATCGTGCGCTTGGATTGCAGATTGAGCACATTGACGACGTCGCCTTCGGCGCCGCCCTCCATCGCCTTGCCGCGAACGGTGAGGTAGAGACCGGCGGCTTCGTAGATCAGGGTGACGTTGTCGTCGCGCTGCACCAGGTCCGGCTTGGCGAGATCGGCGACCCGCACGGCCTGGCCGGCGCGAAGCTGTTTACGCGTCTGCATTCCGACCGCCGAAGCGCGCACCGCGGCATCGCCGCCGATCTCGGCTTTCGGGCGCCGCTCGGTCGTCACGTCGGTGGATTTAAGGATTTCATTGCGCTCGACGGTGCGCGTCAGCACGGCGGCTTCGACGGTTTCGACCGCGGTGCCGGTGAAGCGAAGCTTTACCGGCGCGGCGTTGATGTCGTTGCCGATCTCGAAGCTGACGTCGAAGCGGCCGTTGCGCGGCTCGAACCTGACCGAGGCCGGTTGCATGGCGCCGTTGTTCGATGCGTCGAGCTGGATATCCTGCACCTCGCGATCGAATGTCAGTGCGAGGTTGGCGGCGTCGCCGAGGCCGCCGCGATGTTCCAGCGCGTGGCCGAGTTGAAGCTGGATGTCCTTGGCCTCGATCGTGCGCGACAGCCGCGTCACCGCGACCGTCTTGATGTCCTTGGTGTCGACGCCGATGACCTGATGCGCCTGCAACGCCGCGAGCACCTGCGCGGTCGGCAGCGAGCCTGTGGTGCCGAGGTCGGGCGCGCGATAGATCGCGATTTGCGCCGCGGTGCCGGCGTTGTCGATGACATCGCCGATCCGCACGATGTCGCCGGCGACGGTGACATTGGCGCGAAGCACCGGAACGGCGATCACGTCCTCGCTGCTCTGGGCGAACGCCGTCGTCGCGGTGACCGCGAGCAGCGCGGCTGCGAGCAAAATCGGGCGAACGATCATGGTCAGCTCCCTTAACGGAACAGCGCGGAGGTGGTTTGCAGCATCTGGTCGGCGGCGCTGATCACCTTGGCGTTCATTTCGTAGGCGCGTTGCGCGGCGATCATGTCGGACATCTCGGCGACAACATCGACGTTTGACTGTTCGAGGCTTCCCTGCGTCATGCTGCCGTAGCCTTCGGCGTTGGCGAGACCGTCCTGCGGCGGGCCGGACGATGGGGTGTCGGTGTACAGGTTGTTTCCGACCGGCTGCAGGCCCGCCTTGTTGATGAACCGCGTGAGCCCGATCTGGCCGATGATCGTCGATGCCGTCGAGCCCTGCAGCGTCACCGACACCTGGCCCTGGGCGTTGACCGTCAGGCCCGATGCGTTCTGCGGGATGGTGATGGTAGGCTGCACCAGATTGCCCTGGGCGTTGACGATACGGCCCTGGTTGTCCTGCTGGAATGTGCCGTCGCGGGTGTACTGAAAGGTGTTGTCCGGCATCTGGATCTTGAAGAAGCCTTCGCCGGTGATCGCCAGATCGAGATCGTTGCCGGTCTGCGAAAGCGTTCCCTGCAGCATCGAGCGCGGCGTTCCGACGGTCTTCACGCCGCCGCCGATATCGATGCCGACCGGCAGGATGGTGCCCTGGTCCGAGGACTGCGCGCCGACCCGGCGGATGTGCTCGTAGATCAGATCCTGGAAGGAGGCGGTCTGTTTCTTGTAACCGGTGGTGCGCAGGTTGGCGATGTTGTTGGAAATGACCTGGACGCTGAGTTCCTGGGCCGCCATTCCGGTCGCAGCAGTATGAAGCGCTTGCATTTGGATTTTCCCGTTTGGTGGTTAGGCCGGAACTTCGGCGAGTTTCTCGATCGCGGTTTTGTGCAGGTCGCTCTCCTGCTGCAGCATCGTCGAGATTTGCGTGTAGGCGCGCGTCACCTCGATCATGCGGCTCATCTCCGCCACCGAGTTGACGTTGGATTTTTCGATATAGCCCTGCTGCACCTGGGATCGGGTGTCGGCCTGGGCCGCGCCGGCGTCCGGCCGAATAAAGGTTCGAGCCTTGTTTCAGGAGGCTCTGGGCGTCGGCGAAGCTGACGACGCGCAGCTTTCCGCGCAGCGCGTCCGTCGTAGCGGTGCCTTCCAGCACCGTGATGGTGCCGTCGGGCGCGACGTTGATGTCATGATCGGTCGGCTGGAACACGATCGGCCCGCTGGTGCCGAGAACCGCGTCGCCCGCGGCCGTCACGAGCTGGCCCGTGTTGTTGAGATGCAGGCCGCCGTCGCGGGTGTAGCGTTCGCCGCCCGCCGTCTGCACCGCCAGGTAGCCGCTACCGCTGATGGCGACGTCCAGCGGGTTTTTGGTCTGCTCGAGCGCGCCTTGGGTCTGATCGCGGTAGGTGCCGCGATCCTGGACGTAGCTGACGCGGCGGTCGCGGCCCACGAAATTGTCTTCGTGCGCGCCCGACGTCAGATATTCCTCGAACAGGGACTGATCGGCCTTGAAGCCTGTGGTGTTGACGTTGGCGATGTTGTTGGCAACGACGTCGAGCTGCCGCTCCAGCACCGTTTGCCGCGAAAGTCCGATGAGAAGCGCGTTCTGCATCGATGGTTCTCCCCTGGATGATCCGCCGCGCGGCCCTCCCAGGCCGGTTGCGGATCGTGCGAACCGCAAAGCTCTCCCAAGCCGCGGTTCACCGACAACAGAGCGAAAGCCGTGCCAGTTTGGAAAATGTCGATTTCAGAAGGGCTTAGGGGTTTGGCGGGGGTCGCCGCCGGGCGGCAATAAGGTCTTGTTGACCATGTTTGCCCGGCAACTTTTTCCTAGTTGCCCGGCAAACGAAAGGTTCCGTTAACCATTATTACCTTAGCGTCACCATCCAGAGAGCGCGGGTGCGCTGGCGGCATTGTATCGCGTCTTAAGGCCTGTCCGGCGACATCGAACTCACGGCGAAACCGGATGGGCGGGCGATGGCTGAAACCGAACAGGCAGAAGGCGGCGCGGCGGAAGCCGGGGCTGCTGCGCTCAAAGGCAAGCTCAAGCTGATCATCGCCGCAGTCGGCGTGCTCGTCATGGTTGGCGGCGGCGCGACCTGGTTCTTTTTCTTCCGTCATCACGGCGAAGAGGTCGCACGCCGAGGCGGCGCCGCCGCCGAAGCCGCCGGCGTTCATCGAGGTGCCGGACATGCTGGTCAATCTCTCAGGCAACGTCGGCGAGCGCGTGCAGTACCTCAAGGTGAAGGTCGCGCTTGAGGTCAAGGAAGAGAAGCAGGCCGAGGCGATCAGGCCGAATTTGCCGCGCGTTACCGATATTTTCCAAACCTATCTGCGCGAGTTGCGGCCGGGCGATCTCAACGGTTCCGCAGGCCTGTTTCGCCTGAAGGAAGAACTGACCCGGCGCGTCAACGCAGCCGTCTCGCCGAACGAAGTCAGCGCCGTGCTGTTCAAGGAAATCGTCGTTCAGTGACGAGACGGATTTAGAAATCATGGCGGGCAACGATCAAGTCGACCAGGATGCCATCGCAGCGCAATGGGAAGCGTCGCTGGATTCCGAGGATCCGGCGGAGGCCGCGGAAGCGGCCGCGGCCAATGAACTCTCCGGCACGATGGCGCTGCAATGGGCCGCCATGGTCGAAGACGGCGGCCGCGACTTCGGCGGCAGCGGCAAGAACGGCGGCGAGCGGGTTCTGTCGCAGGAGGAAATCGACAACCTGCTCGGTTTCAACGTCGGCGACGTCAACGTCGACGACAATTCCGGCATTCGCGCGATCATCGATTCGGCGATGGTCTCCTACGAGCGTCTGCCGATGCTCGAAATCGTGTTCGACCGGCTGGTGCGGCTGATGACCACGTCCTTGCGCAACTTCACCTCCGACAACGTCGAAGTCTCGCTCGACCGCATCACCTCGGTGCGGTTCGGCGACTACATGAATTCGATCCCGCTGCCGGCCGTGCTGAGCGTGTTCAAGGCCGAGGAATGGGACAATTTCGGCCTGGCGACGGTGGATTCGAGCCTGATCTACTCGATGATCGACGTTCTGCTCGGCGGCCGCCGCGGCCAGACCTCGCTGCGCATCGAGGGCCGCCCCTACACCACCATCGAAACCAACCTCGTCAAGCGGCTGGTCGAGGTCGTGCTGTCCGACGCCGAGCAGGCGTTCCGGCCGCTGTCGCCGGTGACCTTCAGCATCGACCGGCTGGAAACCAATCCGCGCTTCGCCGCGATCAGCCGGCCCGCCAACGCCGCCATTCTGGTGCGGCTGCGCATCGACATGGAAGATCGCGGCGGCAATATCGAGCTGCTGCTGCCCTATGCGACCATCGAGCCGATCCGCAGCGTGCTGCTGCAGATGTTCATGGGCGAGAAATTCGGCCGCGATCCGATCTGGGAAGGTCACTTCGCGACCGAAGTGGCGCAGGCGGAGATTTCGGTCGATGCCGTGCTCTACGAAGCCGACATTCCGCTCAAGCAGCTGATGAAACTGAAGGTCGGCGACACCTTGCCGCTTGAAATGCGCGCCGACGCGCTGGTGGCGGTGCGTTGCGGCAACGTCACCCTGACCGAGGGGCGGATGGGCCGGGTCGGCGACCGCGTCGCCATTCGCGTCACCAAGCAATTGCGCAAGCCGAACACCACCTTTGCGATGTTTGAGAAGGCCGACGAACAAACCAAGATGATGGAGGCCCAATGAATCACTCACTAGGAATTGCGATCGAGAGCCTCGTGGCGTTATTGCTAATGCTCACAATCGGCTATTGCATGCTGCTGAATAAGCGGTTGAAGCGCCTGAAGGCGGATGAGAGCTCGCTGAAGGCGACCATCGGGGAGCTGATCACCGCGACCGAAATCGCCGAACGCGCCATCGGCGGCCTCAAGCTCACGGTGCGCGACGTCAACGAGAATCTCGGCAACCAGCTGACCGCCGCCGGCCAGATCTCGCTGCAGCTGAAGAAGCAGCTCGCCGAAGGCGACAATGTCGTGCGCAGGCTGGCCAAGATCGCCAGCGCCGCGCGACCGTCGTCCGAAGCGCCGCCGGCAGCCCGCGGTTCCCAGCCGCCAAGGCGATCGCCGCGGCCGCGCAGGCGTTTTCCGACCGCAGAAGGTCCGACGGCCTCGCCGCATGAAAGCCTTCCGTGACATCCGCGTCATGCCAGTCGTCCTGGTCGCGATCTTCGGCTTTGCCGTCCTGAAGATCGCCGGCCTCGTGCTCGATGGCGGCTACGTGTTCGACTACGAACCGCAGTCGACCAAGCGGTCCTGGGCGCAGGAGACCCTCAACTTCCCGACCGGCAAAGCCGATCCCGCCGACATCACGGGTTCGGTCGAGAAGCCGAAGGAGGAGCCGCCGAAGCCGGCGGCGCCCGAGGCCGAGCCGGCCAAGCCGGACGGTACCGTGCTGTATCCGTCGCCGGGGCAGCCGGTATCGGATGCGGAGCGCGCGGTCCTGGAGCGGCTGCAAGCGCGGCGGCAGGAGCTGGAAGCGCGCGCGCGAGAGATCGATATTCGCGAGAGCCTGCTCAAGGCCGCCGAGAAGACGGATGGAATCGCAAGGTCGAGGAGTTGAAGGGCGTCGAATCGCGGATTTCGGTCGCGACCCAGCAGAAGACCGACGCCGATGCCGCGCGCTTCAAGGGCATCATCACCATGTATGAGAGCATGAAGCCGAAGGACGCCGCCAAGGTGTTCGACCGGCTCGAGATGTCCGTGCTGTTCGAGATCGCTTCGCAGATCGCGCCGCGCAAGATGTCCGACATCCTCGGCCTGATGTCGCCGGAAGCGGCGGAGCGGCTGACGACCGAAATGGCCCGCCGCGCCGGCTCCGACCGATCCGCCTCCGCCGCCGAGCTTCCCAAAATCGAAGGCAAGATGCTGCCGCAGAAATCCAATTAGCCGGGATTCTTAATAAGTCCTTAAATCGCCAATTCTAGATTCAAACGCGCGGGCGAGGGCGTTCCGCTGCCGAACAGGTCGATGAACCGAGAGACTCCCAGGAGATGGCCCGAACGGTTGCCGCTGGATTTTGGTCGCACCTCCGCGCGTCGGCGCGGAGCGTTCGGCGCTGGCTCGGCGGACCGTCATCGCGTGCGGCCCTTCTGGTCCTGATCGGATCGATGGCCTCCGGCGTCTGCCGGGCCGATCCGGTCAAGGGCGAGGCCACCTTCTCGGCGACCGGCGGTTACGCCCGGCTGGTTCTCAAGCTCGCCGAAGATGTCGATTCCGAAGTGACCACCGCCGGCACCATCCTGGTGATCCGGTTCAAGCATCCGGTCGATATTCCGGTCGAGGCCATCGCCACCGCGGTGCCCGATTATGTCGCCTCGGCGCGGCGCGATCCCGATGGCTCGGCGATCCGGCTGTCGCTGGCGCGCCGGGTGACCATCAACACGATGTCGGCGGGGGAGAGGGTCTTCGTCGACCTGTTGCCGGACACCTGGACCGGTCAGCCTCCCAACCTTCCGCCCGAGGTGATCCACGAACTGGCGGAGCGGGCGCGCGTCGCCGAACGCGCCTTGCGTCTGCAGCGCGCGGCGGCGGCGGCGCAGAAGCGGCCCCCGATTCGCGTTCGTGTGTCCGTGCAACCGACCTTCGCCCGCTTCGTGTTTGAAATGCCCGACGGCGTCAACGTATCGTCCGTGCTGAACGAGCAGAAACTCACGCTGTCCTTCAACGCCGCCCTCAATTTCGATCTGGCCGACGCCAAGCTGTCGGCGCCGGCCAATGTCGCATCGATCAGTCAGAAGATCGAAGGTGAAACGTCTGCGGTGGAATTCACGCTGATCGGCGATGTCGACATCCATTCCTTCCGCGAGGATAAAAACTACAATATCGACGTGGCGTTCCAGCCGTCCGAGAAACCGGCCGCGCTATTGCCGGCCGCTTCTGCGCCGGCACCGCCGCTTCTGCCGCCTCCGCAGTCCGCCGCGCCCGCGCCGGCAGCTAACGCCCCTGCAGCCGTTGCGCCCGCAGCCGTCGCTCCGGCGGCAGCCATGCCGGCGGCGACGGCGCCGCTGACGTCGGAGACATTTGCCAAAGAGGCCCATCGTCGAAATCAAGCCCGAGGCGGCGCCGAAGCCGTCGCCGGCACCGGAAACGCCGGGCGCCGATGGTTCCGGCCGGTGAAACGACGTCCGGTGCCGGAGATGCCGAAAGCCAGCTCGGCCGCGCCCGTGCCTCCGGCGGAGGTCAAGGCTCCGGCGGAGGTCAAGGCGCCGGCTGACGCCGAGCCGCCGGCTGAGGCCAAACCCGTCGATGGCGTCGCTTCGGTCCGCGCCATCCGGGACAGCGATGGCCTGCACCTGACGTTCCCGGTTGCCGCCGCGACGCCGGCGGCGCTGTTTCGCCGTGCCGATACGCTGTGGCTGCTGTTCGATTCCACCACGCCGTTCGATATCGCGCCGATCCGCAGCAGCGGCGCCGCTGTTATCGCCGAGGCCAGCCTGGTGCCGCTCGACGACGGGCAGGCGATCCGGATTCGGCTCAGCCGTCCGCAAATGCCCTCGCTGACCGGCGGCGATTCAGCTGGCAACGCGAACTGGACCCTCACTTTCGCCGACACGATGAAAACGCCGACGCAACCTCTGACGGCGACGCGAAACATCACCGATCCCGCCCACGCCAATGTCACCGTGGCGTTGTCCCGGCCCGGACACCTGCACCGGCTGGTCGATCCGGACGCCGGCGATACGCTGCTGGTGGTGACGGCGCCGCCGCCGGTCCGCGGCTTCATCAAGCGGCAGGATTTCGTCGAGATGTCGCTGCTCGAATCGATTCACGGCGTTGCGATTCGTCTCAACGCCGATGATGTCACCGCCGAGATTGCCCCCGACAAGCTGACCCTCAGCAAACCCGGCGGCCTGACGCTGTCATCGGTCGAGACCGATTCCGAGCGGGCGCCGACCGCGGCCAGGGCGATGTTCGACGTCGATGACTGGCGCAGGAATCAGGAGGGAAACTTTATCGAGAGGGAAGACGCGCTGATCAAAGCCGCGGCGGCCGTCGAACCCGACCGGCGCACCCCGGCGCGGATCGACCTTGCCCGCTTCTATCTGGCGCGTGGGCTGTATCCGGAAGCCAAGGGTATTCTCGATCTGGCGTTGGCGGACGCCAAGCCGGTGGCGGAAACGCCGGTGGCGCTGATCCTGCATTCGGTCGCGAGCACGCTGATGGGCCGTCCCGAGCTCGGGCTGAAGGATCTTGCCAATCCGGCGCTCGGAAACAATTACGATCCGCAGCTATGGAAGGCGCTGGCCTACGCGCGGCAGGGGAAATGGGCGGAGGCGCGCGAGAAGTTCAAGAACGCCGAATTGGCCGTCACCTCGCTGCCGGTCGATCTGCAACGGATCGTGATATCCGATGCGATGCGCGCCGCGCTTGAGGTCAAGGACTACTCCGGCGCCGCCAAGCGCAGCAGCGACCTCGAAGCGGTCGGTGTTCCGCCGGCGCTGAAGCCCGCGGTTTCGGTGATGCGCGGCCGGCTCGCCGAAGCGCTCGGTCACGACAAGGATGCCCTGAGCCAATACAAGGTCGCAATCGATTCTTCAGACCGGCCCGCGGCGGCCGAAGCCAAATTGCAACAGATCGTGCTTCTGCAGAAGCGCAACGAGATCAGCCAGGCCGACGCGCTGCGTGAACTGGAGACGGTGTCGGTGATGTGGCGCGGCGACGGGCTTGAGGTGCGGGCGCTGGAAATGATGGCGCGGATCTATTCCGATACCGGGCGCTACGGCGAATCGCTCGCGGCGAACAGGACCGCGACCAAGCTCGATCCCAATTCCGAAATATCGCGACAGGGGCAGGACGCGGCGTCGGCGCTGTTTGCGCAAATCTTCCTGGGTTCGAAGGGCGACAACCTTCCGCCGGTCGATGCGCTCGGGCTGTTTTACGAATTTCGCGAGCTGACGCCGATCGGGCGGCAAGGCGACGAAATGATCCGCCGTCTTGCCGATCGGCTGGTCGCCGTCGATCTGCTCGATCAGGCCAGCGAACTCTTGCAATACCAGGTCGATCACCGGCTCGAGGGCGCTGCACGGGCGCAGGTGGCGGCGCGGCTCGCGATGGTGTACCTGACCAGCCGCAAGCCGGACCGCGCCATCGCCGCGCTTCGCACCACCCGCATTGCCGATCTGTCGGGCGAATTGCGTCAGCAGCGGTTGTTGCTGGAGGCGCGCGCGCAAAGCGACGTCGGCCGCCACGATCTGGCGCTCGACATCATCTCGAATATCACGGGACGTGAGGCGATCCGGTTGCGCTCCGATATTTACTGGGCGTCGCGGCGCTGGCGCGAGGCGTCCGAACAAATCGAATTGTACTATGGCGATCGCTGGCGCGACTTCAAACCGCTGAGCCCGTTGGAAAAGGGCGACGTGATCCGCGCCGTGGTCGGGTACGCGCTGGCGGAGGATGCGATCGGCCTGGCGCGGTTCCGTGAAAAATACGCCCCCTTGATGAGCGGCGATGCCGACCGCGCCGCGTTCGAGACCGCGAGCAAGCCGACCGTCACCAACAGCGCCGAATTCACCGATATCGCGAAGATGGCCGCCAGCGTCGACACGCTCGACGGGTTCCTCCGCGACATGAAAACCCGTTTCCCCGACGCGGCCACGAAGGCGGCGCAGGCGCCGGAAGCCTCCAAGGCAGATCCG
Source organism: uncultured Alphaproteobacteria bacterium (assembly GCA_963843235.1). GTDB lineage: Bacteria > Pseudomonadota > Alphaproteobacteria > Rhizobiales > Xanthobacteraceae > Bradyrhizobium. Next base: position 95,709 of record CAWJJV010000024.1, on the reverse strand, counting down.
TCCCCGACCGGCGCCTTGCCCCGGATCATCGGATTGAGCCGGGCGGACGCGGTCAATGCGGCCAGGCCGTAAATCTACCGGACCGCTTGCCTCAGTTCGCCATGCATCGATAGCGACCAAATTCTCCAGCGCACGCACTATTCGGCGCCAGGCTCCAACGGCGCTTCACGCGGCACGATCATCCGGATTCTCTGTTCCCTCGGCAGGCTTAGTATCCAAATCGATCCGACCACCTAAGCGATTGGTCACGATGTTGTAGACAATGTGTAATCCCAGGCCGACTCGACCCTGGTCGCGCCGTGTTGTGAAGAACGGGTCGAACGCTCGGCGCTGGATTTCCTCATTCATTCCGCAGCCATCGTCTGAAATCAGGATTTCAACATTGTCCTTGTCGAACGCGCGCGTCGTAATATGGATAGATCCTCGGGTTTGGTCTGGAAAGGCATGCGCCGCAGAGTTGAGAACCAGATTGGTGAGCACCTGGCCGTAAGGTCCGGGATAGCTGTTCATCGCCAGGTTCGGCTCGCAATCGACCCTAAAGGTAAGATCGCGCAGGCCGGACCGTACACTTCTGGCAACCTGCTCGGTCACTTGGCCGAGATCAAAGTACCTGCGATCCGAAAAATTACGATCGGCAGCTACCTCCTTGAACGATTGTATCAAATCAACGGCGTGATTAAGGTTAGACATTATTTGCGAGGCCGCCTCTCGGCTTGCTGCAAGATATTCATTCACCATCGATCGACGCACATTGCCGCTTGCGACATCAGCTTCAAACCGATCGGTCTTGTTGATGAATGTCGAGGCGACAGTCAGGCTGTTGCCCACGGGAGTATTAATTTCGTGGGCAACTCCGGCCACCAGCCGTCCGAGTGCGGTGAATTTCTCGGTTTGAACTAGCCGGTCCTTGGCCGTGCGCAGGTCGTCGAGCGATTGCGTTAACTCCCTTGTGCGCTGCTGTACTTCCTGAAAAAGCTCCACGGTCGATATCGCGATTACTGCCTGGTCAGCGAAGCCCTTGAGAAGCTGGATTTCGTGCGGCGTAAACGGAGCCACTTCCTTGCGCGAGACACCGATCGAACCCAAGCTCACGCCATCGCGCATCATTGGGCAATATACAAAACCGTGCCGGCCCATTCTTCGGGCATAATCACGCAGATGGGACGAGACGTGCGCTGCAGTCTGGGCGTCATCCACCTGAAACAGCTTACCCTCGAGGATGACCCGACCGGGCTCAGTATCGGCGCGAACCGGCCGAGGATACGAGCTCTTAAAAAACGCAATGGAGGCTTCATCGGTAGTAGTAAAGGCAGCCAGGTGAAGCAAGTCGTCGCGCCGCAGAACGACCGTTGTGGCAGTGCCGCCTACCAGGCGATTCGCACTCCGCGCGATGGCGTCGAATACCGGCTGCACGTTATCAGGCGAACTGGCAATGACCTTCAAGATGTCGCCCGATGCGGCCTGCTGCTCGATCGCCTCGCTAAGCTCGCGTGTTAACCGCGCGACTTTTGTTTCTTGGCGAGCAGCGGGGGAAACGCGACCGCGTAAGGCCTTTGGCGCGATGCTACGCATTGGCTTGCCGCCTCGCACGGTTTCCGCCCTGCTGCCTGTCGCGGAACGCCGCGTCATATCCACTCCTGGGTCAGAAAGAGGGATCCTATCGGTCTAAATCATCAGTCCGAAAAAGGGCCAAATTCGAACAAAAGCCGCCGAAAAGGCCGGCTTTGTCGGTCACAGCTTAAATCCACCGCCAAAGCGGGGCTACTGACCTCTTGTGATTACATGCTGCGGCATATCGCGCCGCGGCCCGCGCGCGTTGTCCGGGATCATCGGCTTGAAGCGGGGCGGCGCGGCGGACTAGGCCGGGCCGTGAGCCCGTGAATGTCGGGCCGACGGCTTGCCTGAGTTCGCTATCGTGCAAGCGGGCGTTGCGGTTCAGGCGACAGTGCGGCGATGAAGCGGCGCGGCGGTTATCCGTTCGCGTCCGTGCGGCGAAGTGAAATCGAGCACGGGTCCGACCGGAACGATCCCGCTTGGATTGATCGAGCGGTGGCTTTCGTAATAGTGCCGCTTGATGTGTTCGAAATTCACCGTCCCGGCGACACCGGGCCACTGGTAGATGTCGCGCGCATAGGCCGACAGATTGGGATAATCGACGAGACGGCGGATGTTGCACTTGAAGTGCCCGACATACACCGCGTCGAAGCGGATCAGCGTGGTGAACAGCCGGATGTCGGCTTCCGTCAGGTTGTCGCCGAACAGAAAGCGCCTGCCGGCGAGGCGTTGGTCGAGCCAGTCCAGCGTCTCGAACAGCGGGCCGACCGCTTCCTCGTAGGCGGCCTGGGTGGTCGCGAAGCCCGACTTGTAGACGCCGTTGTTGAGCGTGTCGTAGATACGGGCGTTGACCGGGTCGATCTCGTCGCGGAGCGCGCGCGGATAATAGTCGCCGGGCTTGGCGCCGATCTCATCGAACGCCGAATTCAGCATCCGGATGATCTCGGAGGATTCGTTGTTGACGATGGTGCGCCGCTGCTTGTCCCAGAGCACCGGCACGGTGACGCGACCGCTGTAGCGCGGATCGGCTGACGTGTAGATCTGATGCATGAACTCGGCGTGGTTGACGCTGTCCGGGATGACGCCGGGGCCGTCGGCGAAGGTCCAGCCGCGTTCCAGCATCAGCCAGTGCACCACCGATACCGAAATCATGCCTTCGAGGCCTTTCAGCGCCCGCATGATCAGGGTGCGATGGGCCCAGGGGCAGGCGAGGCTGACATAGAGGTGATAGCGGCCGGCTTCGGCCTGGAAGCCGCCATCGCCGCTCGGCCCGGCGCTGCCGTCGCGCGTGATCCAGTTGCGGAACGCGGCGTCCTTGCGCACGAAGCGGCCGCCGGTCTCGCTCGTTGCATACCAGACGTCGTGCCATTGACCTTCGACCAGCATTCCCATTTCAGGCCTCCCGTTCAGGTGCGGGTGATCGAGATGCCGCCATCGACCAGCGAGGCGGTTCCGGTGACGAAGGCGGCGTCGTCGGAGGCGAGATAAAGCACCGAGCGCGCCAGTTCTTCCGGCCGGCCGACCCGCTTCAGCGCATGCAGGTTGGTGATGAACGTCGCCTTCTCCGGGGTATTGTTCATTTCCCGATACATATCGGTGTCGACCGCGCCGGGCAGGATCGCGTTGACCCGGATGTTCTGCGGACCGAACTCGGCTGCAAGCGCCTGCGTCAGGCCGATCAGGCCGGCCTTGCTGGCGGCGTAGGCTGCGACGCCGGGGAATGCGAAGGTGTGGCCGACGAAGGTCGAGGTGAAGATCACCGAGCCGCCGCCATGCTTGACCATCTCGGCGATCTGGTGCTTGGCGCCGAGGAAGGAGCCGGTGAGATTGACGGCGATGGTGTCGCTCCAGCCGGCCTCGGAGACTCCGGTGGAGGGGCCGGCCTCGCCGAGGGTGCCCGCATTGTTGAAGGCGATATCGAGCCGGCCGTAGGTCTTCACCGCCAGCGCCACCAGCGCCTTGGCATAATCCTCGGAACGCACGTCGCCTGCGAGCGCCACCGCGCTGCCGCCGCGCTCTTTGATCTCGGAAACCAGGCTCGCCAGTTCGGATTCACGCCGGGCGCCGAGCACCACCTTGGCGCCCTCTGCCGCGAACAGCTTCGCGGTGGCGCGGCCGATGCCGGCGCTGGCGCCGGTGATGATGGCGACCTTGTCGTGGAGACGTCCCTGTGCGGCTTCTCTCGCTTTTTCCGTGGTCATTTCAGTTGTCCTTTGAATTGTAGTGGGTTCGCGTTGCCGCCATCGCGGCCTGTTGCATCTGTAATAGGCGCTCCCGAACTTGGAAGAAGGCACGGAAACTGGTTAGATCATTCAGTTTTCATGAATGATCGGGTGCGGCATGGATCGTCTGCGGGCTTTCGAGGTATTCGCAGCGGTGGTCAACCAGGGCAGCTTTACCCGCGCCGCCGACAAGCTCGAGACTTCGCCGGCCAATGTCACCCGTTATGTCAACGAACTGGAGGAAGCGCTCGGCGCCCGGCTGCTCAACCGCACCTCGCGGCGGCTGTCGCTAACCGAGACCGGAAAGACGCTGTACGATCGCGCGCTGTCCATCCTCGAGGACGTCGCAGAGGCAGAGGCCGTCGCATCCAGCGCGTCGATCCAGCCGCGCGGACGGCTGCGGATCAATGCGCCCTTGAGCTTCGGCATTCGTTACCTCGCGCCGCTCTGGCCGCGTTTCGTCGCGCGTTATCCGGATATCGAGCTGGATGTCAGCCTGGCCGATCGTGTCGTCGATCTCGTCGAAGAAGGCTACGATCTGGCGGTTCGGATTTCTCGCGGAGGGTCGCCGGCCCTTGTCAGCCGCAAGCTCGCCACCACGCGCCACATGGTCTGCGCGTCGCCGCGTTATGTCGCGCGCCACGGCGCGCCTGCGAGTCCCGAGGACCTCAAGGATCACGCCTGCATCGCCTACACCTATCCGGATCCGGCCGAGGAGTGGCGATTGCTGGATGATGCAGGCAAGGAGCATTCCGTTGCCGTGCGCAGCATCATGCAGACCAACAATGGCGATACCGTCCGCGCCGCGGCGCTGGCCGGATTGGGAATCGTCCGGCTGCCGACCTTTATGGTCGGCGAGGATTTGCGGCAGGGAGGGCTGGTGCCCTTGATGACGGGCTATCGCATATCCGAGATCAACGTGCTGGCGGTCTATCCCAGCCGCCGTCACCTCAGCGCCAAGGTGCGGGTCATGGTGGACTTCCTGGTCCACGCCTTCCGCGGCACGCCGCCCTGGGACAAGGGTGCGGGAGGGAAAAAGTGATCGTGATGGCGCGGCTGCCGCACGGAAAGCGGCTTCCCAAACTTTAGGTCAGGGCTGGCAGGCTCGCTGCGCTATGGCGTTTATCGTGTTCGCCGTGCGAAATCGTCAGGTCGGAAGACGAAAATCGGGAGTCCAACCCAGCTCCGCGCGTGCCTTTTCGGTCGCCACGTTTCTGTTGGACTGCGCAATATTATAGATACCGGGGTCGCCGTGATCGATGGCCAGCAAAGCGGCATAGGCCGCTGCATCCACATGAACGGGTGCAGGACTCGACGGCTGGTCAAAAGGGGTTCCGGGGCCATAGAGGTGGCCGTAGCGAAGGACGACGCCCTGGAGCGGCGGCGATTTCAAGGTGAGATCCTCCAGCGCAATTACGCCCTGCATGTTGATGCCGCTCTCTCCCTCGGCTCCGGCATCGAGTGGGTCCGTCTCCGCGTGGGGCTCGGCGCCCGGGGCGTAGGCCCACGCGATGCTTTGCGCCACGAACCGGTGCGCACCCGCCGCAATGGCGGCCCTGACGAGGTTCCGCGTTCCTTCGCTGCGGATGCGGGCGGTGCGAACGATCGCTGCTCCCATCTGGCGTGGATCAAGGTCCTTCGGCAGGTCGGTGAGCTGATGGATCACGACATCCGGGCGTGCCGATGCGACGGCGCGTAACAGCGCCGACGCATCGAAGACGTCGACCACGACCGGGTCCGCGCCGAGCGAGCGCAGCGCATCGGCATTCGCTTTCGATCTGGTGCTGCCACAGACGTAATGGCCAGCGCTGTGCAGGAGCGGCGTCAGGCGCCTGCCGATGGCGCCGGACGCGCCGGCGAGGAAGATCCTGAAAGCCATACCGTTACTCCTTGTACGCGCGCTCCAACCGGCGCCTTTCGATTACATCAAGCGGAGGGCGGGCAATCGTTCTGGTATGCCGATCAGTGGGTACTGGCCGAAAAACAGACGACTGAAATGACCAACGCCATCAAGCTGAATAATGCTCAATGGCGTTGGTTTAGATCCGGACAGCGCAATCCCCCGGTAAGGGTCTGACGCGCGAGCGCCGCAAAGGTTCACATCGGAAGAACGATTTATGGATAGACGGGTTCCGACTCGGTGCCGATTCCAGTCCGGCACAAATCCAGGACGGCCCCAGCGCTGCTGTGCTGGGGCCGTTTTTTGATGCTCGATGGAGGATGCCGTCCGGCATGCGGTCATCCGACCAGCACCGGCAGTATCGGCGCAGTCGTCGCCCCAATCCTGAGGAGCCCCGGACATGGCTCGACGCGGCCGAATGTCACAAATTCGTCCGCTCGGACGATCGACATAGGCTTTGCCATGTGCCGGCCAGGTTGACGCGGCCGAGATCGGCGAAGCTCCGGAGCCGCCCGAACGAGACCGCCCGGGGAGCTAGCCGGTCCGACGCTTGCCGGTCCCTGGCTCTTCCGGCTGTGTGCTCGGGTGAGCTGCGGCGCTTAGCACTTGTTGTTGCTCTTCCTGCTGCGCCTTCAGGTGAACTCCGGCCTTCAGCACCTGTTGCTGACAAGCTTTGCCGTCCTCCGCCAGCAATTCCATCTCTCGCGCGAGCCAGTTCTGGTATTCCCGAAGCATATCGGAGGGCGAGTCGGCATTGCCAATAAGTTGGGCCGCTTCAAGCGCCGCATGCATGCCCTTTTGACGCCGGGCAAACCAACCGTCCGAAAATTCCTTCAAGTCTTTGAGCGCGGTTTCCTGGTTCTCCCAGAACTTGACGCCCATCGGCGCATAGGCCTTCAAGGTAGCCGCTGGCTGCAAGATATTCGGAAATAGCGTTACGTTATCGCTCATGGTCATTCTCCGTTTGAATGGACCTGTCTCAAATCAACCGCCTTATCTCGGCGGCATCAAGCTGATGGTGGGTGGTGAGTTGGCAAACATGAGGCGTTGTCGCCCAACCCACCAAACAATGCCTACCTATCACGACGGTTCCTTGCCTACCGGAAATAAGGAATTTGTCCGGCCCGAAAAAAGGAACCTGCGCACGACTTGTCATAATGTTGGATGGAAGTGGACTCCTGACTAATTAGGACACTCGTGCTGACGAATCAGGACACGCGAGATCGGCATAACGCCGCGTGAACCGAGCATGATCCTTGAGTCCCGGAAAAGTTTTTGCGGCGGCCGCCGAATGAGGGGGGCGTTCCCGTCAATCGCACTCCGTGGTCATCCCAAACCTAGGTATATTCTTCTCGACCACAGGCAAGGTACGGATAAACCTCCGTTCAATGGTTCAGCCCATCCCACTATGATTACACTTAGATGTAATTTGGATAACCGAGCGGCAGGAGAGCTGACGTTTTGCTGGTAGCGAAGGCAAGAGTCAGATTTGCGACAAAATCAAACTCACTCAAATCGTCCTTGATCGACGTACGACGCCGAATGCTGATCGAAGCCAATTATCGACGAGGCTTGCGTTCGGTTGCGGCATTCCGCCATCGCGATTTCCAACGAATTGCCTTGGCTTGTTAAGCACAATCTCGGGATTGATATGTCAAAGCCATGCCTACGATTGATTCATTGCTCGAATGACGTCCGACCGGGAACAAGGCACCAGCAGCACGGCCGCAGCTTCCGACCTTTGGTTATTGAGGGGGGCGCGCGAGCGAGACCCGTGCCGAGAGAGAGCTCAAGCGAAGCCTCGCTTGAACTAATCCATCTTGGCGTTTTAATTTCCTATCGAAACTATCTTGCCTTTTTCCAGGCGAGCATGACCGTTCTTGGGGCTATTGGACTGTAGATTGACACGGTGCCACCGGAGCCACGTGTTGGGACCGGTGGCCACCCAAGCAACGCGCTCGCCATGTCCGCTGCCGCCGAAAGCGGAAGTAACTTCACCATTTCGCGATCAGCGATCCCTAAGGCGGTCAGCCGAGGTCGCGGCTTGAGCTTGATCTTAAGCTGAGTGACGGCATCTCCGATTTCCTGTATTCGATCCGCGCTGATCGGAGCCCTCCGGTCACTTGCTTGAGAATTCCAGATGAGTCTTATCCTGATGCCTCGCAGGCGAGGGGCCGCGCGATGCGTCGTGACCTGATCCTGCGCGGCGGGCGCGTGCTGCGCGCCGGCGCCACCCATCCTGAAGTGCTCGACGTCCGCATCGGCGGCGACGGCCGCATCGCTGCCATCGCCTCGCAACTGCCCGATGCGGAGGCTGAGGTGCTTGCGCTTGACGGTCGACTGGTCCTGCCGGGCCTCGTCGACGTCCACCAGCATCTCGACAAGTCACGCACGCGGGGGCTTCTTTCCAATCCCGACGGCACGCTGGACGGCGCGATCGCGGCCTATCGCGCCGTTGCGCCGGGCATCACGCGCGAGGCGATGATCGCCCGTGCCCGCGAAACAGTGGAGGCCTGCAGCGCGCGCGGCACCGTCGCCATCCGCAGCCATACCAATGTCGACCCAGCCAGCGAGCTGCGCGGCGTCGAGGCGATGATCGCGCTACGCGAGAGCTGCGCGGACCGGATGCGTATCCAGGTGGTTGCCCATGTGACGTCGGATGCCACCTCCATGCTGCCGGAGAGTGAGGCATGGCTGCGCAGCGCGGTCGCGCTCGGCATCGACGCCATCGGCGGCGTGCCCGCCTATTCCAGTCAGCCGCTCGCGTTCCTGAAGCTGCTGTTCGACGCGGCCGAGCGCAGCGGCCTGCCGCTCGATCTGCATATCGACGAGCATCTCGACGCCGGCCGGGTGTTGTTCGACGCGCTGGCAGACATGACGCGCGCCCGCGGCATGGCGGGCCGCGTCGTTGCCGGACACTGCTCGGCACTCGCGGCCATGCCGCCGGAGGAGGCGCAGCGCTGTATCGCGCGGCTGCGCGACGCCGGCATCGCCGTGGTCACGCTGCCGGCCGCCAACCTCTTTCTGCAGGGCCGCGCGGCGGATCGCCTGGCGCCGCGTGGCCTGACACGGGTTCGCGAACTGCTCGATGCGGGCGTACCTGTTGCTGCGGCCTCCGACAATATCGAGGATGCCTTCGTGCCGACCGGCTCGGGCGACCTTCTCGAGATCGCCCGCTGGACCCTGCTCGCCGGCCATCTCGGCTTGAACGATTTGCGCACCGCGTTCGACATGGTCAGCAGCGTGCCGGCGGCAATGATGGGCCTGGATGATCTCGGGATTCGCGAAGGGGCGCGGGCCGACCTGCTGATCGCGCGCGGGGCGGGCATCGAGGACCTGGTGGCGGCGGGAACGCTGGCACGCACGGTACTCGTGGGCGGCCGCGTCGTGGCGTCATCGGAGGGACTGGGCATCCGTCATTAGAGCATGATCCGGAAAAGTGGAAACCGGTTTTCCGAAAAGATCATGCTCAAACAAAGAGATGAGATCATGATCCGATTCCATCCAATCGGATCATGATCTAGTCCAGCGCAACCCGGTGCACGGGTCCCCTCGACAGCGGCGCGCCGAAACGGCAACCTGCGCGTATCACCATGCAGGAGGGATCGCGCCATCATGAGCAAGCCCACCAGGACCGCAGCCGAACTCATCGCGATGGCCAGAGCGGAATTGAAGGTCCATGCCGACTGTCCGGATGGAATGGTCATTTCCATCATCCACGATGGCGAATCCTGGGAATTCCGCGCCGAGGCCGATCCGGCGACGGTTGCCAAACCCGGCTACCCCGAATGCGTCGCGATGCTGGTTCAGGTCGGCGACCACCTCGGCAAGCAGTATGATCTGCGCGGCTGAACGCCTCGCGATCAGCCCCCGTAACTCTGCACCAGGCTTCCCGCCACAAGCGACCAGCCGTCGACCAGCACGAAGAAGATCAGCTTGAACGGCAGCGACACCACCGCCGGCGGCAACATCATCATGCCCATCGACATCAGTACCGATGCGACCACGAGGTCGATGATCAGGAACGGCAAGAACAGCAGGAAGCCGATCTCGAAAGCGCGTTTCAATTCCGAGATCATGAATGCCGGCATCAGAATCCGCAGCGACATGTCTTCGGGTGTCGCCGGCGGCGGCTCGCCCGACAGGTCCATGAACAGCTTGAGGTCCTTTTCGCGCACGTTCTTCATCATGAAGCCGCGCAGCGGTACCGACGCGCGCTGCAGCGCTTCCTCGACGCCGATCTGGTTGGCGACCAAAGGCTTGATGCCGTCGTCGTAGGATTTCTGCAGCACCGGACCCATCACGAATGCGGTCAGGAACATCGCCAGCGCGATCATCACGGAATTCGGCGGCGCGGTCGCAGTACCCATGGCGGTGCGCAACAGCGACAGCACGACGACGATCCGGGTGAACGACGTCATCATGATCAGGATCGACGGTGCGATCGACAGCACCGTCAGCAGCGCGATCAGCTGCATCGAGCGCTCGGTGACGCCACCGTTGCCCTGGCCGAGATTGATGCTGATATCTTGCGCGAGCGCCGGATCGACCAGCGATCCGGCGGCTATCAGAGTGGCAAAAAATAAAACTCTACGCGGGAAGGACGCCAGTCTCACGAAGGGGTCTTCGGACGGCCCAGGAGTGACGCCATCTCGTCTTCCAGATTCTCAAAACCGCTCTTCGGCGCGGCTGGTGCGGGGGCAGGCGCGGTGGCCGGTGGCGCGGCCGGCGGCTGCTCGCTGCGGGGTACGGGTCGGCTGGGCGGCGGTTCAGGTGCCACCGGTGGGGCACCGACGCGCGGTTCGCTCGTTTCGCCGGCGGGCCGACGCAGCGCGGCTTCCAGCCGCTGCGCCATCTCGGCGAGGTTTTGGTCCGCGCTCGACAAGGCTGGCGACGGGGACGACGGCGGCGGCGCGGTTGGCGTTAGCGGCGGCAGTGGTGGTGGCGCGACCGGGCGTTCGGCGGTGCGAATTGGCGGCACTTTCGGGGCTTCGCTCAGCCGCGACGGGCGCGGCATCACCGGCTCATTGCGCGACGTTACCCTGGAGGGCATCGGTTCGCCGCGCAATTCCGGGCGCGACTCCGGACGGCCGCCCAGCGGCTCCGGCGTGAAGCTCGCCAACGGATCGCCGCGTCGCTCCTGCGACGCCTGCGCCGGGCGGCGCAATTCGTCGGCAAAAGACGGCCGTGCCGGCCGCAAGGGCGGCTCGGGCAGTTGCGGCTCGGCATGGTCGAAGGCGTCGGATCTGGACGGATCCCTGGATCCGTCGCCATCGCTCCAGCCGGCATCGGGCAGCGGGGCGATCCGCGGCGGCAACTCGGAGCCGATGCCGGCAGGACGCTGCGCCATCTGATCCCGCGCCGGCATGGCGCGGACGATATTGGGCTCGACGACAATGTCGGTCGGGCCGCCGATCATCAGCAGATGTTCGACGTTATCCCGCCGTACCAGGACGAGCCGCCTGCGACCGTCCACGGCCGCGGCATCGATGACCGCCAGTCGCGGCATCCGGCTGCGATTGGGATTGGCGCCCAAACGGTTGCTGGCGAATCGGCGAACCAGCCAGGCGGCAACGCCGATCAGCGCCAAAACCGCCACGAATGCTAAAATGAATGTGAGTGCAGGCATGCTTGGTCCCCGAAAAACGGCGAATGAAGCCAGAGATTAGCCGAATCTCTTAATTCCCCAGGGCAAGAACTGCCGCCCCAGCCTCTTAATAGCCCATGAATCGGCTGGACCAAAACGACTTCTCACGCCCATAGCTTCAACAACTTGGCTGGTTAACGGGGATTTCGTGGCGAAAATGCGCTCGGCCGATCAACACTGATGATCACTCTCGTGACGTCATCCCGGCCACGGCCGCGAATCTTAACCCGCCGTTAACCATACAGGCGGCAAATTCTGCCTACCTCAGGGGCGTCGTGCCCGAAAGGCGAGGGGAGCGCGGTCGCGATGTCCATCAACGATCTTCCGGGCCTGGCGGCGTTGCGTACGCGGATGCAGTGGCATCAGGAGCGCCAGCGCGTGCTGGCTGAAAATGTTGCCAACTCCGATACGCCGAACTTCAAGCCGCGCGATCTCGTGGAACCGAAATTTGATCCGACCGGCGCAAGCGCCGTCGGCGGCGCGATGGGACGGCTAACAATGGCGCGCACTAGCGCCGCTCACCTCGCTCCGTCGGGCGCTCCAGAGAGCTTCGATGAAAATCGCAAGGTCGGTTTTGAGACGCGGCCCGCCGGCAACGCCGTCAACCTCGAAGACGAAATGCTCAAGGTCTCCACCAACCAGATGGACTATGCGGCCGTGACCTCGCTCTACAGCCGCAGCCTGCATCTTCTGAAGACGGCGATCGGCAAGGCTTGAAATCGGATCAAGGCCAGAGGCCGGATTAGGAACAGAGAAGGGACAATATGGCAGACCGTCAAGTTATCGCAGATTTCGCGCGATCCATGGGGATCGCCACGTCAGGCCTGCGCGCGCAGGCCGGCCGCATGCGCGTGATCTCGGAAAATATCGCCAACGCGGAGTCCACGGCCCAGACCGCCGGCGGTGATCCCTATCGCCGCAAGGTACCGACCTTTTCCTCCGAGCTCGATCGTTCGCTGGATGCCAACGTCGTTGCGCTCGGCCGGGTGGTGCCCGATGCCACCGCGTTCCGCGTCAAGCACGACCCGAGCAACCCGGCCGCCGACGCCCAGGGCAACGTCAAATATCCCAACGTCAATCCGCTGGTCGAAATGACTGACATGCGCGACGCGCAGCGATCCTATGAGGCGAACCTCAACATCATCCACGCCACGCGCTCGATGATCCAGCGCACGCTCGACATCCTCAAGTCCTGAACAGGAAACCTGAAACATGGCTTCACCTACAGTCGCTGCAAATGCCTACGCAAGCCTCGCCCGCCTGGTAGATCCCGGGGTCGCAGGCAAAGCGTCCGACGCCGGTGGTCCGTCCTTCGGGGATCTGGTCAAGGAAGCCATCGGAAACGTCATGGACGGCGGACGAAAAGCCGACGCGCAGACGGTCGCCGTGGCGTCGGGCAAGGCCAATGTCATGGACGTCGTGACCGCGGTGGCCGAGACCGACGTCAAGGTGTCGACGCTGGTGTCGGTGCGCGACAAGGTCATCCAGTCCTACGAAGACATCATGAAGATGGCGATCTGAGATATTTGAAACACCGTCATTCCGGGGCGATGCAAAGCATCGAACTACGATGTGCATCGCACGTCGGAGACTCTCGAGATTCCGGGTTCGGCTCTGCGAGCCGCCCCGGAATGACGAAATGTAAATCACACGGAACGAGACAAAGACATGACCGGTGCCGAAACCCTCGATGTCGCGCGCGATGCCATCTGGACCATCGTCATCGTATCGTCGCCGCTGATGGTCGTCGGTCTTGTCGTCGGCGTCGTGGTGTCGCTGTTTCAGGCCCTCACCCAGATCCAGGAACAGACATTGGTGTTCGTGCCCAAGATCCTGGCGATCTTCGTCACCCTGTTGTTGGCGTTGCCGTTCATGGCGGACGCGCTGCATGCCGAAATGATGCGGATATCTTCGCGAATCATAGGTGGCTGATGCACTATGCGTGAATCATGCGTGTCGATATCTCACTGCTGCCCGTGCTCGCCGCCACCTTCATGCTGGTATTCGCCCGCGTCGGCGCAATGGTGATGCTGTTACCGGGGTTGGGGGAGTCCAATATTCCGGTTCGAATCAAGCTCGCCATCGCGGTGTTGCTGACCTTGATCATTCTGCCGCTGCACCGCGCGGCCTATCATATCGACATGCAATCGATGCCGGCGCTGGTGGTCCTGATGATCCACGAGATCATCGTCGGTGTGGTGCTCGGCGCCACCGCGCGGGTGACGCTCTCGGCGTTGCAGGTCGGCGGCGCGGTGATTGCCCAGCAAATGGGACTGGGCTTCGTCACGTCGGTCGATCCGACCCAGGGTCAGCAAGGCGTGTTGATCGGAAATTTCCTCACCATGCTCGGCATCACGCTGCTGTTTGCTACCGACAGCCACTATCTCGTCATCGCCGCGCTCAACGACAGCTACGCCATCTTTTCGCCCGGCGAACTGATGCCGAGCGGCGATATCGCGGCGCTTGCCACCCGCGCCTTCGCCGCCGCCTTCAAGATCGGCGTTCAACTGGCTGCACCGTTTCTGGTGTTCGGCCTGGTGTTCAATGTCGGGCTTGGCGTGCTGGCACGGCTGATGCCGCAGATGCAGGTTTATTTCGTCGGCGTGCCGCTGTCGATTTTGGCCGGTTTCCTGGTCTTTTCGCTGGTCCTGGTGGCGATGATGGGAGTGTTCCTCAATTACTTTAACGGCGTGATGCACGATCTGACGCCGCTGAATTGAAAGCCTGATCGATGGCTGACGAAAACGACTCGTCCGATAAAACAGAAGACCCCACGCAAAAACGCCTGGACGACGCGCACGAACGCGGCGACGTGGCGAAAAGCCAGGAGGTCAACACCTGGTTCCTGATCGCCGGCGCCACGTTGGTGCTGTCGTCATTTTCGGGATCGATCGGCGGGATTCAGATGCCGCTGCGCAACCTGATCGCCAATTCATGGATGGTCCGTGTCGACGGGCCCAACCTGATGGCGCTGGGGCGGAGCCTCGAATATATGCTGATCTCCGCGCTCGGCGTACCGCTATTGATGCTGATGCTCGCGGCGATCGCGAGCAACCTGCTGCAGCATCGGCTGGTGTGGTCGGGCGAATCGCTGAAGCCGAAGTTCAACAAGATTTCACCCGCTTCCGGCCTCAAGCGGATCTTCGGCAAGCAGGCGGCCGCGAACTTCGGCAAGGGCATTTTCAAACTGGTCGCGCTCGGCACCGTGATGTCGGTGATCCTGTGGCCGGAGCGCCATCGCCTGGCGTCGATGGTGCAGTTCGAGCCGTCGGTGATAATGGGCGTGGTCGGTACCTTGACGAAGCATTTGCTGGGCGCCGTGGTGGCGATGCTCGCGGTGGTCGCAATCGCGGACTATTTCTTCCAGTACCGGCAGTGGTACGAGCGGCAAAAGATGTCGCTGCAGGAAATAAAGCAGGAGTTCAAGCAGTCCGAAGGCGACCCGCACGTCAAGGGACGAATCAGGCAGTTGCGGCAGGCGCGCATGCGAAAGCGCATGATGACCGCGGTGCCCAAGGCCTCCGTAATCATCACCAACCCGACCCACTACGCGGTCGCCCTATCCTACGAACGCGGCATGCCGGCGCCAATCTGCGTCGCCAAGGGCGTCGACTTGATCGCGCTCAAGATCAGGGAGATCGCCAAGGAACACGACATCCCGATCGTGGAAAATGTGCCGCTGGCGAGGGCCTTGCACGCGACCGTCGAGGTCGACGACGAAATCCCGGTGGAACATTATCATGCGGTTGCCGAAATCATCGGCTACGTCATGGGTCTCAAGCGCGGGCTTTCGGGCCGGCAGGCGTGAGTTGGAGCCCGGAATCTGCCGGAAAAGCCCCGCTGCGAGCGAAATAGCCGCCTGATGGACTTGCGCTTGCCCGTCCGATTCAGGCACTCAGGAGCGGGCACGCACGTGCGCGCCACTCCCTACTGACAGGCCGCGTCCCCCTGGTATGACCGCCGAACCCGACCACGACCTGCTGCATCAGCCGATGACCGCCCATGAACCGGCGCGGCGGCGCGGAAGCATCCTGCTGGTCTTGCTGGTGGCCGGCGGGATCGTCGCGGCGGCGGTCGCACTCATGACCATCGGCCGGGCCCAGGCGCAGCCCTATATCCTGGGATTGCTGGCGCTGCTGGCGATGGTCGGGTTGTTCAACCTGTTCGCATTCGCCGCCGGCATCGTTCGTTTCGCCGATCGCGCCGCCGACGATCCGGTGATGGGACGTATCGCCGATCATGCCTATGACGGCCTGGCGGTCACCGACCCGCGCGGTCATGTGGTCTACTCCAACGCCAACTATCTCGCGCTGACGGGTGCTGCGACCGCGCAGGACGTGCGTCCCGTGGAGCGGGTCTTCATCGGCAATCCCGATGTGTCCGAGGCGGTGTTCCGCCTGCTCAAGGCGGCGCGCGAAGGCAAGCGCCAGCAGGAAGAGGTCCGCATCGCCGGCAGCGACGGCGTCCATGGCCGCTGGCTGCGAATGCGGGTTCGCCCGCTCGGCCACAGCAAGCGGGACGCGAAATACGCGGTATGGTCGATCGCGGACATCACGCGCGACCGCCAGCGGCAGGAGGACGTGTTCCAGGAATTGCAGCACGCAATCGAGTACCTCGATCACGCGCCGTGCGGCTTCTTCTCGGTCAATCCGTCAGGCGAGATTGTCTACGTCAATGCGACGCTTGCGAACTGGCTGGATCACGACCTCGCGGAGATCGGCTCGGGCGGGCTGAAGCTGACCGAGATCGTGTCGGGCGACGGCGCTTCGCTGCTGACGTCGATCGTGGCGGCTCCCGGCGAAGTCAAAACCGAGGTGTTCGACATCGATCTGCGCATGCGCGGCGGCAAGACCATGCCGGTGCGGCTCTATCACAAGCTGGCATTCGGGGCGAACGGCGTGCCCGGCGCGTCACGCACGCTGGTGATCAGTCGCGCGCGCGACGAGCGGTCCGATCCGCAGCGCGCCGCCGAAGTGCGTTTCATGCGCTTTTTCGACCATACGCCGATGGCGATTGCGACCGTGGACCGCGCCGGCGCCGTAGTTCGCGCCAATGCCCGCTTCGCCAAACTGGCGCAGGGCCTCGGCCTCGAGGCCACCGCCGACAAGTCGATCTTCCGGGTCGTCAATGCCCGCGACCGCAGCCTGCTGATCGCGGCGATCAACCAGGCGGCCGAAGGGCAGGGCGATATCGCGCCGGTCGAAGCGATGCTCGATGGCGCCAGGGAACGATGGGGTCAATTCTTCGTCACTGCGGTCGAAGCGGACGAGCGCGAGACCGAGGCAGCCATCGTCTACATGCTGGAGACCACCGAGCGGCGAACGCTCGAGAACCAGATCAACCAGTCGCAGAAGATGGACATGGTCGGCCAGCTCGCCGGCGGCATCGCGCACGACTTCAACAACGTCCTTTCCGCCATCATGATGGCGAACGACTTCCTGCTGAACGCCCACAAGCCGACCGATCCGTCGTTCCAGGACATCATGCAGATCAAGCAGAACGCGACCCGCGCGGCGACGCTGGTGCGGCAATTGCTGGCATTCTCGCGCCGCCAGACCTTGCGGCCGCAGGTGCTCGATCTCGGCGATGCGCTGTCGGATCTCACCATGCTGCTGCGCCGGCTGATCGGCGAGAAGGTCAAGCTCGACCTCGTGCATGGCCGCGACCTCTGGCCGGTCAAGGTCGACGTGTCGCAGTTCGAGCAGGTGATCGTCAACCTCGCCGTCAACGCCCGCGATGCGATGCCCGATGGCGGCAAGCTCACGGTGCGAACCGCCAATGTGACGTCGGAGGATGCCGCGCGGTTGTCTTACAAGGGCATGCCGGCGGCGGACTATGTGCGGATCGATGTCGCCGATACCGGCACCGGTATTCCCGCCGAGATCGTCGACAAGATCTTCGAGCCGTTCTTCTCGACCAAGGAGGTCGGCAAGGGCACCGGGCTCGGCCTGTCGACGGTGTACGGTATCGTCAAGCAGACCGGCGGTTTCGTCTATGTCGACTCCGAACCCGGCAAAGGCACCTCATTTCGTATCTTCCTGCCGCGACACGATATCGAGAAGGATGCCCAGCCCGAACCCGCGGCTGCGACCGCCGCGGCCAAGGAACCGCCGGCCGAGGCCAAGCCGCGGGTCGACCTGACCGGGCAGGGCACCATCCTGCTGGTCGAAGACGAAGAGGGCCTGCGCTCGCTGAATGCGCGGGGCTTGCGCTCGCGCGGCTACAGCGTGATCGAGGCGTCGAACGGCATCGAGGCGCTGGAAGCGCTGGAGGAGAAGGACGGCGCCGTCGATCTCGTCGTTTCCGACGTGGTGATGCCGGAAATGGACGGCCCGACCCTGCTGAAGTCGATGCGTGACCGCAATCCCGACCTCAAGATCATCTTTGTCTCGGGATATGCGGAAGACGCTTTCGAGAAGAGCCTGCCGGAGAACCAGCAATTCGCGTTCCTGCCGAAGCCGTTCACGCTGAGCCAGCTGGTTGCCGCGGTAAAGGAAACCATGGCGCCGTCCTAGGCGCCCGCGACTGAGGGCCGCAGCGTTTATTACAGTTTACCGCTTCACTTTTGGACGGCACTGCCCATCTTAGAGGCGCTTTCCCCTGCCGGGGATGGAGGAAAAAGCCATGAGATTCACGCAGCGCATCCGCGCCGTCGTTCAAACGATCGCCGTTGTCCTGTCGCTGGCGCTGCCCCTGTTGCTGGCGGTTTCGGCCGCCGACGCCCGGGTCGGCGGCGGCTTCAGTTCGGGTTCGCGGGGATCGCGGACCTTTTCCGCGCCGCCGAGCACCTCGACGGCGCCAGGCTCGGCGCAGCCGCTTAACCGCACGTTCAGCCAGCCGGGCAGTCCGGGGCTCAATGCACCCGCAGCCGGCGGCGGCTTCTTCAACCGGCCCGGCGGCGGCATGTTGCGCGGCCTAGCCGCCGGCTTCCTCGGCGCCGGCCTGCTCGGCATGCTGTTCGGCGGCGGACTGTTCGGCGGGCTCGGCGGACTGTCGTCGCTGTTCGGCCTGCTGCTGCAGATCGGCTTGATCGTCATCGTGGTTCGATTGGCGATGTCGTGGTGGCAGCGCCGGACCACGCCGACGCCGGCCTATGCCGATACGCCCCGTGCGGCCGGCGGCGGCCAATCGACCTTCAGCACCGGATCCGGTTTCGGGCTGGGTTCGGGCAGCGCGCCGCTTGAGATCGTTCCCGCCGACTACGAAGCCTTCGAGCGTCTGCTCGGCGAGATTCAGGCCGCCTGGTCGAACGAGGATGTGGCACGCCTGCATACGCTGGCGACACCCGAAATGGTGTCGTATTTCAGCAAGGACCTTGAGGAAAACCGGGCGCGCAACCAGGTCAACAAGGTCTCCGGCACCAAGCTGCTGCAGGGCGACCTCGCGGAAGCCTGGCGCGAAGGCGATACCGATTTCGCCAGCGTGGCGATGCGGTTCTCGATGATCGACAAGACCGTCGATCGCGCCAGCGGCCGGCTGGTCGAGGGCAGCGAGCCGCCGACCGAGGCGACGGAAGTGTGGACCTTCCTGCGGCCGCGCGGCGCCAATTGGGAACTGTCGGCGATCCAGCAGACCTGATCGGTTGCGATGCGGTCAACAGGATAAAAATAGCGCGGCGATTCATTTCTCCGCGCTTTTCTTTTACGGAGTCCGATCTCCATTTCGGTGTCGCCGGTGGGAATAATATCTGCCCCGACGGGTTGATGTCAGACCAAGCGCTGGCGTGATCGCGTCAGCCGAAAAAGAACATCCGGGAGGCTTCGATGACAATTGCCACTCCGATCATTTCGCGTGCGTGTCTCGGGATCGGCACTGCCGCTTGTTTGGTTCTGCTTGCCGCGCAGCCGGCGCGTGCGCAGGCGGCCAGCACCACGTTCTTCGTGACCAGCACCGGCATCGGCAACGGCGCCAACCTCGGCGGTCTCGCCGGTGCCGACAATCACTGTCAGGCGCTGGCGCAGGCCGCCGGCGCCAATGCTTCCGGCGTCAAGACCTGGCATGCCTATCTCTCGACGCAGGCAGCCGATGGCAAGCCCGCGATCAATGCGCGCGACCGCATTGGCAAGGGACCTTGGCAGAATTCGAAGGGCGTCGTGATCGCCAAGGATGTGGCCGAACTCCATGGCGCCAACAATCTCACCAAGCAGACAGCGTTGAGCGAAAAGGGCGACGTGATCAACGGTAGTGGCGACACGCCGAACCGTCACGACATACTGACGGGATCGCAACGCGACGGCACCGCGTTCGCGGCGGGTGACGACCGCACCTGCAAGAACTGGACGAGCAGCACGCAGGGTTCGGCGATGCTCGGGCATTTCGATCGCATCGGCCTGCGCGACGATGATGCATCGAAGTCCTGGAACAGCTCGCATCCCTCGCGCGGATCGGAGGGCGGCTGTTCGCAGGCCGATCTCAAGAGCACCGGCGGCGATGGCCTGTTGTACTGTTTCGCGGTAAACTGACGAAGTCATTCCGGGGCGATGCGCTAGCAATTCCGGGTATGGTCTCACCGGGTCGGGAGCCTGTCATCGGGCGGCGCAGAGCGCCGACCCGGTGGGACCATTCCCGGAATGACGAAGTCCGGGACCATCTCATGTGCGTACAGCCAAGGGGTTGCGGGCTTTCCCATGAAATACGAACTCTATTACTGGCCGAGCATTCAGGGCCGCGGCGAATATGTCCGCCTCGCGCTGGAAGAGGCCGGGGCCGATTATGCCGATGTCGCCCGCGGCGCGCGCGGCATGGCCGCGATGATGAAGATGATGGAAGGACGAGCCGGCACGCCGCCGTTCGCGCCGCCGTTTCTCAAGGCCGGCCAGCTCGTGATCGGGCAGACCGCCAACATCCTGCTCTATCTGGGATCGCGCCATGGGCTGGCGCCGAAGGCGGAGGCGGGACGGCTGTGGGTGCATCAACTGCAGCTCACGGTGACGGATTTCGTGGTGGAAGTTCACGACACCCATCATCCGCTCGGTACCGTCGCTGTATTACGAGGATCAGCGCGGCCCGGCGAAAAAGCGCACCGATGAATTCTGGAGCGAACGGGTGCCGAAATATCTGGGCTATTTCGAGCGGCTGCTGGAGGGCAGCGGCGGCACTTATCTCACCGGCCGCCGGCTGACCTATGTCGACCTGTCGCTGTTCCAGACTCGTCGAAGGGCTGCGCTACGCCTTTCCGAAGCGGATGAAAGCCTTTGAGCGCAAGATCCCCGGCCTGGTCGATCTGCACGATCGCGTCGCCGCGCGACCGAACATCAAGGCCTATCTCGCCAGCGACCGGCGCATCGCCTTCAACGAGGACGGCATCTTCCGGCGCTACAAGGCATTGGACGCGTGAGCATGTGCGATCGATGTCATCGCTACCTGTTCCGTCCATCGATCGGCGTCATCGCCAGTTTCGCAAGCTCGATGCCGTCGATGCAGCTGACGTTCAGCGCCACCACTTCGGTGCCGTCGGGCTTGCTGCCGCGCGCGAACACGTCGACGCCGCAGTCGATGCAGAGCTGGTGCCGGATCGCGTGCTTGTTGAACAGATATTCCCTCAAATTGTCTTCGCCGGCGCGCAGCTGGAAACTCTTCGGCGGCAGGAACGCGAAATGCAGTCCCTTCTTGGTGCAGATCGAGCAGTTGCACGCGGTCACCATCGCGAGGTCGGTGGTGCATTCGAACCGCACCATGCCGCAATGGCAGCCGCCGGTGTAGGTCTTGCTGTCAGGCATCGTCAGCTCCCTTGGTTGCTACCAAACGCCGGGAAGCAGGCGATAGCGTACCCGCGAGATGTAATCGTCGTAGCCCGGCAGGCCCGCGATCAGCGCGCGTTCCTCGATCTTGGCGCGGATAGCGAACAGCACCGCGAACAGCGGCGACATCACAAGCCCCCAGGCGGAGCCCAGCAGCAGCGGCATGCCGATGAAAAACAAGATGGCGCCGCTGTACATGGGATGCCGCACCCAGGCATAGGGACCGCTGCTGACGACGTGATGGCCGCGCTCGCGCTGCACCTTGACCACGGGGGCGGCGAACGAATTCTCGCGCATCACCCACATGATGAAGACGGTGGAGAGCAGCAGCATCGCCAGCCCGAGCGCCTGCAGCGCGGCGGGCAAGTCCGAGCCGTGCAGGCGGTGGTCGAGGCCCGATCGCGACGAACCAGATCAGCGCCACGCAAGCCGAACGCCAGCATGAATATCTTGTCGGCGGCGGGCTGGTCATCCTGCACATCAGGCGCATGCGCTCGGCGAGCAGCGCCGGATCGGTCCTGGCCAGCCAGAGCCCGCCGCCAACGCCGAGCACCGCCATGGTCGCCAGAAAGACCCATGCCGCCGGCCAGTGCAGCGTGCCCGCGGGCACGAACAACAGCGCGCCCATCACGACGACCCAGATCAGATTTTGCAACAGCAGTTTCGCGATCATGCGGCGTCCCCTTCGGAACGACATGATCGCGCTGTTTTCGGCGAACTTGCGGCGGGTGTCTTTGACGACGGTGAGTCGCCGTCAGACCAGCTGGTCGATCCGCGTGCCCTGTCCCGGCGGAAGCGGAGCCTGCGCCGGCGGGCGGTGGTCGCATCGTCGTTGTCGTTGTTGTTGCTGGCCTCGGGCGGCTTGGGCTGGCTGGCAGACAACCGGCTGCACCGGCGGCGGAAGTCGAAACGCTCGAAACACTCATGGGATCGACGGATCCTTGGACTGGCCACGTCCGACTGTGACGAGTGGGACCCAACGCCTCATGAATTCAATCGTTAAAAGGCGCGCGATCGGAACCGCCTGCCGTGAATGGTCGAATCGGTAAAATGCGATTCGCGATCCGCCCGGCTGCGGCGTCTATTCGTCGGTGCTGCGCGAGATCGCGATCGAGGCATCGGTCTTGGTCCTGGTGCAGTGCATGTCGAGGCGGCGGTAGCGCGTCGAGACGTCGTCGCCGTGGATCAGGCCCATGCGCTTGATGCAGCGGGTCGCGCCCTTCAGCATGTCGTCCTTCGGCAGGGTGAAGATGATGGCGGCGCCGCTGGCGACGAGATCGAGAAACGCCGGTGTCGGCTTGCGGCCGTTGGCCTTGGCGAACAACTGGTTGGAAAAGCTGCGGCCGGAGCAGCCGAGCGAGATCTGCTTGGCCTGCGGATGCGACAGGTAGATCACGTTGGCCGCGGTCTTGCCGACCGTGAGGCCGTCGATCTGGTTCTTGAGCTGGGCCGCGAGATCGTCGCAGCGGTCGGCGCGGGCCGGCGAGGCGCCGACACCAGCGAAACAAACGGCAGCCAGCAGCGCCAGCGCAATCGAAGTTGCAACGACTGATTTTTGATCATCGATACCCCCGGCGCCATTGAAGCCCGCGCGCACGGTTCTTGCAAGAGCCGCGGACCGGCGCAAATCTGTTGGCCGGCCCGTGATGACCGGGCGAAACCCGCGCGACGTTGCGTTTTCGCAAGGCCATGCCCTGTCATCCCAAAACCTTCCTTTTCCGCCAAAAGTGCTTAGAACGGTTCGATCGCCGGCGTCCCGAAGCGGACGTTTCCGGCCCAAACCCGCGAGCAACGCCATGAACGCCCCCACCGCCTTTCCCGACCAGAAGCCCGTTCCGCCCTACAAGCACACGCCGCTGTTTCCGCTCGGCGCCGACACCACGCCGTACAAGAAGATCACGACCGAGGGCGTGCGGGTCGAGAAGGTGCTGGGCAAGGACATGCTGGTGGTGTCGCGCGAGGCGCTGCGGGCGCTCTCCGAGGCCGCGTTCGGCGACATCAATCATTACCTGCGGCCGGGGCACCTGAAGCAGCTGCGCAACATCCTCGATGACAAGGAAGCCAGCGACAACGACAAGTTCGTCGCCTTCGATTTCCTGAAAAACGCCAACATCGCCGCCGGCGGCGTGCTGCCGATGTGCCAGGACACCGGCACCGCGATCATCATGGGCAAGAAGGGCTGCAACGTCATCACCGACGGCGACGACGAGGCCGCGCTGTCGCGAAGGCGCGCGCGACGCCTATCTGCGCCGCAACCTGCGTTATTCGCAGGTGGCGCCGCTGTCGATGTATGAGGAGAAGAACACCGCCAACAACATGCCGGCGCAGTGCGAGATCTACGCCGAAGGCGATGACGCCTACAAGTTCATGTTCATGGCCAAGGGCGGCGGCTCCGCCAACAAGAGCTTCCTGTTCCAGGCCACGCCCTCGGTGCTGACCAAGGATCGCCTGCTGGCGTTCCTGAAGGAGAAGGTGCTGACGCTGGGCACCGCGGCGTGCCCGCCCTATCATCTGGCGATCGTGATCGGCGGCACCTCGGCCGAACTGTGCATGAAGACCGTGAAGCTGGCCTCGGCGCGTTATCTCGATGCGCTGCCGACCCACGGCTCGCGCCGACGGCAACGCCTTCCGCGATCTCGAGATGGAGCAGGAAATCCTCAAGATGACGCAGTCGCTCGGCGTCGGCGCGCAGTTCGGCGGCAAGTATTTCTGCCACGACGTGCGCGTGATCCGGCTGCCGCGCCACGGCGCCTCGCTGCCGATCGGGCTCGGCGTGTCCTGCTCGGCGGATCGCCAGGTGCTGGGCAAGATTACCAAGGACGGCGTCTATCTCGAGGAGCTCGAGCACAATCCGGCGCAATATCTGCCGGCGGTGGAGCAGGCGCTCGGCGGCGAGGTCGTCAAGATCGACCTCAACCAGCCGATGAAGGAAATCCTGGCGACGCTCTCGAAATATCCGACCAAGACCCGGCTGTCGCTGACCGGCACCATGATCGTCGCGCGCGATTCCGCGCACGCCAAACTGCGCGAGCGGCTGGAGAAGGGCGAACCGCTGCCGGATTATTTCAAGAATCATCCGGTGTACTACGCCGGTCCCGCCAAGACCCCGGACGGTTACGCCTCCGGCGCGTTCGGGCCGACCACCGCGGGACGGATGGATTCCTTCGTCGACCAGTTCCAGGCCGCCGGCGGATCGATGGTGATGGTCGCCAAGGGCAACCGCGCGGTCGCGGTGCGCGAAGCCTGCAAGAAGCATGGCGGCTTCTATCTCGGCTCGATCGGCGGTGCGGCGGCCAACCTCGCCGAGCACTGCATCAAGAAGGTCGAGGTGGTGGAATATCCCGAACTCGGCATGGAAGCGATCTGGCGCATCGAGGTCGAGGATTTTCCGGCCTTCATCATCATCGACGACAAGGGCAATGACTTCTTCAAGGAATTGAATCTGGGGTGAGGGGAGAGACTCAAAAGTCTCAAAGGTTGTCGTCCCGGCGAACGCCGGGACCCATAACCCCCGACGTTGATTGTTGCTGAAGGCGTCCGCCGCACTACCAAAACGAGAACACACGGCGTATGGGTCCCGGCGCCTTACGCGCAATTGCGCGCCAGGCCGGGACGACGTGGATTGTACCAGACACGTCTCCGCATCCTCGCGACACGATACGCCCGAGTTTTGCAAATTCATCGCCCCATAAAATCAGAGGGACGCAGGGAAAGCCGGGTGCGCGGTGCACCCGCAGCCCCGCGTGCAGTGTAGAAAGCACACGGGTTAGTCACCACAGGTCACCGGAACACCCGGCCTTCCCTGCGCGATGGTTTTAACGGCCTATGCCGTACTCTCCCCGGAGACGAATTCGTCTTGCCTCCGTCATCGGCGAATAGGGCTGATCGAGACCCGGTTGGGCCGACTTCGCCTTCGCCGACTTGACACCAGCAACGGGTGCCAGGACCACACGGTTTGCCCGTCCGCGCCCGCCGTCGCCAAGGTCGTCGCCGGGCTGTGTGCCAGTCCCGCCGAAACCTGAGCGAAGGCGGATCAGCGCCGTTCGTCCGCGCGCCGGCTGATCGCTCACGGGCATTCGCTCAATCGAACGCCCGCCCTGCGATTGCCTCACGCGCCCGACGCTGCCGCGTCCACCCACAGTATTCCCGGCGGCCAAGCAATTAACACGATTGGTTCGGTGCACGGAAGCTACGCCGCGATCCTGCTGTATTCCGTGATGGGCTGCGCAGAGCATGTCCGAGTCCTTGCGAATTAACCTTCGGTTAACCATATACGGGGCAGTTTGCCGACCAGAAAAAGGAGTCGCGAATGGCTGTTTTCCGGGTTCAACTTGCCGACGGCGAAAAGAAGCTGAAGACCGATCTGAAGGCGCCGAACGAAGATGAAGTGCGTAGCGTTGCCTCGAGGTATTTTGACGGCGCACGTTGGCGTATCATAGAAATCCGTTCGCTGGGCGATTGATCGCTTCGCGGGGCGTACCGCAACGATCCAACCAGATCCGATGCCATGAGCGAAGTTAGTTCGGGCTTTAAGGCACGTCTCGAATACGTGCTCGACCAGATTTGCGACGAGACCGTGCATGGCGGCAGCCACGAGATGCGCCGCTTCGTTGCCGAAAAATTAATGGCCGCGGCACAAGCTGGCGAACGGTCATTGGACCGGCTTACAGAGATAGCGCGACAAGCGCTCGCATCGTTTCTCGCCGAGACGGCACCCGGGACGACTTGAGGGCATTGGCATCGTCGTCTCGTTCATAAGTGTGGCCGCGCTCGCGACGCCCGTCACCGAACTGTTCCTTAAGGCGCTCGACCGAGATGCCGCGCGCGGAAAAACGGCCGCATAGCTTGAGACAGGCCGACAGCCAGAAAGCGCTGGGGCAATGGGCGTAGATTGTTAAACGGCGGTGTGTTGGCAAATGCTTGCGCCCCAGCACAGATAAAGGCCTGCGGAAGCGTCGTGCCGCACCTAATCAGCGTCGTTGCGGCAATGTCGCGCAAGCCATGCCATCACTAGTCCGCTCGCAAGGCCGTGTCCCGACGTACTGCCGCCACGTCGGCCGCCTTCACGGGCGCGGAAGAATCCAAGGTTGCGAGCGCCGGTCCCTCGCTCATCGCTCGTGCAGACCAGTGGGGTTGGATTCTTTTGATCGGTGGAGCGCTGACGATAATTATCCTGGCGTTCACGTCCCACTTCGCCAGCGCCGCAGCGGCGAGAGAAGGCGTCGCGGTTGTTCGACGCAAGCGGACACCGATTCATACTCTTCGTCCGACAAGAAATTCGCGGAATATCTCGAAAACAAAAAAATATGGCCGGCTAGTCGCGACCAATCAAAGTTGCCCCCGGATTTTGGGAAAAGGCGATAGTAGGGCTGCTCGACGGTGATGATCCCGTTGCCGGCGCCGTGCAGCGGGGTAACGGCCGCCGCGGCGCCACCGCCGAAGATGCCGATGGGCCACAAGTTTGCATCGGCGCGCAGCTTGCTATCATTAAGCCGCTTTCTGTTCGTTTTGTGCCGAAGTCCCCTGCAAGGACCACTCCGCTGAATGGACAGCCTTCGAGAGAAGGGCATTCAGCGTTGTTCCGGCACCGAGAACTACCGTTCCTTTCCCACGCGCTTCTTCCGCCCGAGACTGCTCTTCCATACTTCGATCTTTGCTTGAATGCCGGCCGCGTTCCGATCATGGCTTCGGCGGGCCGCGTCCAAGGCGCTTTGCGCCTTATCGACATCCTTCTGCCGCCGGTCGTGCTGTTTTCGTTGAGCCGTCTCCTGCTTTGCGCGTTCGCGCTCTCGGCGCGCCTGCTCCTTCTCGAATGCGAGCGCGGCCTTGCGATCGTGCGCTTCGTCGATCTTAGCGTGTGTTCATGCCCTCCGGGCAATCCTAACGGCACTGGTGTGGTCGGAGATAAGAGAAAGAGGCCTTTACCACGCCGTCGAACGACAATTCCCGAGTAAATGCCTGCAGCCGCCTTGTATTCGATCACACGGGATCCATTGCGCTCGTCATCGCCGTGATTGGTCCCTCACACTTTTGACGTGGATTGGAGCGGGTCGATCGCAGAAGAACTGAGGAAGTGCGCCGCAACCGTGCCGACGCGTCTTGGCTTCTTTTCGAAGGGATCGAAGGCGGCATGAACGAAGAACGCTTATGATCGAAGGGATCGAAACTCAACCCTCGAACATCGAACGGACCCATCGCATTGTACGACGCCTAGCTTGCTGGTAGGCCGGACCAGATAATACTTCACGTTATGGCAACTGGCCAAGATGGCGACGTCATTCAGGCGTTAGTCTCACCCGAAAGGTTTTCATGACCGCCCTATCTATCCTCGATCTCGTCCGCATAACCGAAGACACTGACGCCCGTGGCGCGCTCGACAACGCCCGCGATGTTGCGGTTCACGCCGAGGCTTGGGGCTATCGCCGAATTTGGGTTGCCGAGCATCACAACATGCCAGGCATCGCGAGCGCCGCGACGTCGGTCGTGATTGGTCACATAGCAGCGGGAACGAAAACCATCCGCGTTGGGGCGGGCGGCATCATGCTTCCCAACCATGCACCCTACGTCATCGCCGAGCAGTTCGGGACGCTGGCACGACTTTTTCCAGGCCGTATTGATCTTGGGCTGGGCCGCGCACCTGGGACCGACCAACTCACGCTACGCGCTTTGCGCCGCACGCCTGAAGCAGCCGAAAACTTCCCGCAGGACGTTCTGGAGGTGCAGGCCTTCCTGGCTCCAGCCGGTCCCAATCAGCGCATCCGGGCCGTACCGGCGGCAGGCACTGAAGTACCGCTCTGGATTTTGGGATCGAGCAATTTCGGCGCGATGCTGGCGGCTGAACTCGGGCTTCCCTATGCCTTCGCCTCGCATTTCGCGCCTGACCTGCTGATCCCAGCGCTACAAATTTACCGCAGCCGCTTCAAACCGTCCGAGCAGCTTGACCGTCCCTACGCGATGGTCGGCGTCAACATCATCGCCGCCCGCAGCGACGACGAAGCGCGCCGGCTGGCGACGACGCAGCAGATGTCCTTTACCAATATCTTCCGCGGCGCGCGGGGCCTTAGTCAGCCGCCGATCGATGACATCGAAAGCTACTGGTCGCCGGCGGAAAAAACCCAGGCGATGAGCATGCTCGCTCGCTCCATCGTCGGCTCGCCCGATACGGTTCGTTCCGGTATGGGCGTGCTCATTGAGGAAACAGGCGCGGACGAACTCATGATCGTCTCGGACATTTATGATCACGCAACGCGGCTGCGCTCCTTCGAACTCATCGCCAACGCCGCTAGGATCGTCTCCTAAATTACCCTTTTCGCAGGGAGTGTCCGCTTTCGCTAAGGGTTCCCGGGACAACCCGCGAGCCAGTAAATGGGATCACGTCGCCGTCAGCCGCCCTAATGACGGCCTTCGCCAAAGGGGTCGGATCGAAATCCAGCTCCGCGAGCACCTCTGTCACCCCTTGTCGGTTCAGCTCCTCGACAATGGCCTCAGTCACTTTCATCAGGCGAGCCGTCTCGGAAGTCTCGTCCATGCTCGACTCCAATAGCTGCCGACCGGCGAGCGCTTCGCGCTACAGATCCCAAGCTCGTGGCGGCCTACCGGGAAGGACCCCCTCGATCGGGAGGTTCTCAATCGCCCGGACCCGCAGAAAAGGTCCATGACCCTGGGCGACCGGGTTCGTCACCGCGAGACCAAGCGATGTGACCAGAAGCAGCAACGAGGCCGCGATGATAGCGAGGCAAAGTCTTCCCATAGGAAACCAACAGATGCGAGCCCAAACTGTTCCGAAAATGTGGCGAGCGCTTCGCACTGAGAATCCCACGCCGTGGCGCCCGTCGTCGCGGCGGTGGGAAACCTTCATGAATTGGCTTTACAGAGTGGCGGTGAGGACTACTGTTTCGAATTCGAGTGAGCTGCAGACGACCTTGGGATGAGAGGCCGTCCACACCAGCACATAGTTCAGGCTTCGGTTCGAGGATGGCGTGGCTTCGAGGCCAACTGTAGCAAGGTAGCCGCGGGACGCCGACCCGCCTTGGCACATTTGCGGCAACGGAGCCGGCCGGCGAGGTCGTGCACGAAGGTGGTCGGCGGGTGCTTCATCGCCGCGAGGTCGACGTCGCTCGGCGTCTTGCACCGCGCGCACTGGATTTCCAGCCAAGGGAAGCCACCGTTGACGGCCTGGTCGATGGTGGGCGACGGATCGATCGGTTCGCCGTCGCTCCACATCCGCTCGTTCCAGCTTTCGCACAGGAGCTTGTCGGCCTGCTGGATCAAAGCTTCGCCCTTGGCCCGCGTCTCGGCCGACTGCGAGGCCAGGATGTTGGCCATCGCCCGCGCCTTGCCAAGCTCCTTGGTCAGAGCCTTGCGGTCGCCGCCCGACAGGGGCGTAGGGTGATGCTTTGGGGCCATCCGGACATCCAAGCGCAGAGAAATCGGATCGGCAATCCAGATGCGGCTAAGGCATCTCGAAACCCGGCCAGCACCCGTCTTCTTCGTGTCGCCCGGTGCGTTGTTGGCAGGTATCGTCCAGCAGCCGCTGCGCGACGTCCTTCCAGACCGCATTGCTGCCGTACAGGCGGACCGCATCGACGGTCTGGATTTCCACGGTCCGCTCGCAACGCCGGCAGGAGACGCGCAGCACGTGCCGCGGGATCTCCGAAAGCTTTCGTTGTCGCATCCGGCCGCCGTCCGCGGCGCGTGGGTCCTTGAGCACTGAATCCCAATATTCGGCCGGAAGCGGCGCGTCTGGAGCCGCAGCCGGGTTCTGCCCTTTCGGGCCCGCCTCCGCGGCCAGTTTTTCCATCTGCTTGGGGGTCGGCATGCGCCAGCTTGCGGGTCGATCGGTCATTTTGGAATTAGAACATAAAGAGAACAAAAGTCGAGTCCGCTTTGGGTAGCATTTGTTAAAAATGATCATGCTGGGAAGGCTGGAGTGTCGGAACCATGGCGGACGGTACGTCTTGAATCCGGCATCAGTATTTGAGTATGGGAGTTTCCCGCCATGGCCCCGCGCGCCAACTGGAAAGGCTTTCTGCGTCTTTCCCTCGTCACCTGTCCCGTCGCGCTCTATCCGGCCACGTCGGAATCCGAAAAGGTCTCGTTCAACCAGCTGAACCGAAAGACCGGCCACCGGATCAAGTACGCCAAGGTGGATGCCGACACCGGCGAGGAGGTCGCCAATGAGGACATCGTCAAGGGCTACAAGGTCGACACCGACACCTTCATCGAGGTGACCAAGGAGGAACTCGACAACGTCGCGCTGGAATCGACGCGAACCATCGAGATCGACGAGTTCGTCGACCGCAGCGAGATCGACCCGCGGTATCTGATCCGTCCCTACTACCTGCGTCCCGACGGCAAGGTCGGGCACGACGCCTTCGCCGTCATCCGCGAAACCATCCGGGAGATGAACAAGGTCGCGATCGGGCGTGTGGTGCTGACCAACCGCGAGCACATCATCGCGCTCGAGCCGCTGGACAAGGGCTTGATCGGAACGCTGCTGCGCTACCCTACGAAGTCCGCTCCGAGGAGGAGTATTTCGACGAGATCCAGGACGTCAAAGTCACCAAGGACATGCTCGATCTCGCCAGGCACATCGTCAATCAGAAGGCGGGCCGCTTCGAGCCCGACAAGTTTGAAGACCAGTACGAAACCGCGCTCGTCGATCTCATCAACCAGAAGCGCGCCGGCAAGCCAATCACCGCCGAAGGAGCGGCCGCGCGGCGAGAACGTGGTCGACCTGATGGAGGCGCTGCGGCGGAGCGTCGGCGGCGCCTGCGGCCGAGCGCAAGGCTCCGAAGAAGCCGGCCAAGAAGCCTCGAGAAGGCGGCAGCCGGCCAGAAGGAGATGCTGATGCCGATCGCCGGCAAGAAACCGGCGAAGGAGACAGCGGCGAAGAAGCCGACGGCCAAGTCGCAGCGGAAGTCGGCATAGCGTCCTCCATGGCTTCGCGGAAATTGCAAAGCGCCGGGCTCCTCCTGTTTCGAGGACGCGCCGCCGATCTCGAAGTCCTGCTCGGTCATCCGGGAGGACCATTTTGGCAAAACAAGGATGACGGTGCCTGGAGTATCCCGAAGGGTCTGATTGGAGCCGACGAAGCGCCGCTATCCGCAGCTCGCCGCGAATTCGCCGAAGAGACGGGACACGACCCGCACGGAGATTTCCTGCCGCTCGGCGAGGCACGGCAGCCGGGCGGCAAGGTCGTTCAAGCGTGGGCCATCGAAGGCGACTGGGATCCCGCGCTCATCCGCAGCAATACCTTCGAGATGGAATGGCCGCCGCGCTCCGGACGGCGTGGGACCTTTCCGGAAATCGACCGCGCGGCTTGGTTCGG
Source organism: uncultured Alphaproteobacteria bacterium (assembly GCA_963843235.1). Classification (GTDB taxonomy): domain Bacteria; phylum Pseudomonadota; class Alphaproteobacteria; order Rhizobiales; family Xanthobacteraceae; genus Bradyrhizobium. The sequence continues at coordinate 64,316 of CAWJJV010000024.1, read as the reverse complement.
TAGCGCTGACGCGCGTCGGAAGATCCTGAAGGGACAAACGGTTTTCGTCGATCGATTGCTTGAGGCTTTGGGGTCCTGAGGCTGAGGCTCCTGCCGTCGCTCCGCGCGCGCGACGCCGGCCATCGCGCCGAGCGGAGCGCAATTAGGATTCATCGGATGCATCGCTGCGTGGTCGAGGACGACTTCCTGGGAGCCGACTAAGCGGGCAAGTTCACTTGGCGCGGGAAGTCACTTTCCTCCGAAATATAGTACGCTTGCACGCCCGCGCCATGGCAGTTTGCCGCTTAACCGATAGTGCCTGCATAACAATGTTCGATCTAACGTTCCTCGGAACTTCGGCCAGCGTGCCTTCAGCGGACCGCAACCATCCGGGCCTCCTGGTGGAGGCCGGGGGCCGCCGCATCATGATCGACTGCGGGGAGGGTACGCAGCGCCAACTGCTCCGGAGCGGCGCTGGCTTCAGAAGGCTCGACCGGCTCTTGCTGACGCACGCCCATTTCGACCACGTGCTCGGCATTCCGGGTCTGTTGTCGACGCTGCGGCTGCGGCAAAGCACTGATGTCATGACGATCCACGGCAGCCCGGGGACGCTCGACGTCGTCGTCCGGATGCTCGTCGGACTCTGGGGCGAGGGACGGGCGCCCATTCCGTTGCAACTCGTTCCGTTGGCGGAGGGACGGATCCTCGACGCCGGCGAGTTCACCGTCGACTGTTTCCGTGTGCGTCATCGCGATACCGAAAGCTTCGCGTTTTCGTTCGACAGCCAAGTGCGTCGGCATCTTCTGCCCGACCGCCTTTCGGCTCTCGGTGTGCCGGACGGCCCGGTGCGCAAGGATTTGGCGGAAGGGCGAGCCGGTCGTTCTGCCGGACGGCAGGAGGATCGATTCCGAGGACGTGTTGGGACCGCCCGAAGGGCGCAAGAAGCTCGTCGTCGTAGGCGACACGGAAGCGACTGACGGCCTGGCCGAGCACGTCCGTGACGCGGACCTCATGGTGATCGAAGCGACCTTTCTCGAACGCGATGCTGCTATGGCCCTCGACTACGGCCATCTCACCGCGGCGAAAGCCGCCGAGCTCGCTGCGACCGCGGGCGTGAAGCGACTTGTCCTCACGCACATCTCTGGACGCTACTCCGACGAGGAGATCCTGGCGGAGGCGACAAAAATATTCCCGAACACCCTGGTAGCGGCCGACCTCGACCGCCTGACGGTCTGAAGCGTCGCCGATGATATCCACGAAAGAACCTGTCGAATGGCTAAGAAGCTAAAGACCTACGAAACTTCGCTAGGATTCTTCGACCTGGCGATAGCGGCGCCCTCGATGAAGGCCGCTCTCGAAGCCTGGGGCGCCGACAGCAATCTCTTTCACCAGGGCGCGGCGAAGCAGAGCGAGGATCCGGACGTCGTGGCGGCGACCACGGCGAAGCCTGGCGTCGTGCTCAAGCGTCCTGTGGGGTCGAATGGGCCCTTCAAGGAACACGCCGAACTACCCCGCGATCTCGCCGTCGACGGCGGAGCGAAGAAGGCCGCGCGCACGGCTCCGAGCCGCAAGCCACAAAAGAATGCGACGAAGATCGACGAAGCGGAGGATCGCAAGGCCGCGCTCGCATTCGAGAAGGAGCAGGCGCGCCGAGAGCGCGAACGCGCAAAGGAGGAGGCGGCTCAACGAAAACAGCGCGAACGACGGCAGAAGGATGTCGATAAGGCGCAAAGCGCCTTGGACGCGGCCCGCCGAAGCCATGATCGGAACGCGGCCGGCATTCAAGCCAAGATCGAAGATCTCGAAGAGCAGTCTCGGGCGGAAGAAGCGCGATGGGGAAAGGAGCGGTCCAAACTCGAGGCCGCGCTGCGGCGGGCTCGCGGGTAGCAGACGCCGTTCAACTGTCGCTGTCGGTTATTTCACACTCAGGACAGGCGTCGCCGATTCCGTCGAGGACCTCCGCGATCGCGACGGCGGCGGCTTCAGACGAGACCCCGGGCGGCGGCTCTTCGCGGGCGATGGCGAAGGCCCGCTCGCGCGCATGCGGGTCGGCGCGATCCCGCATCCAGCCATGATCCTCGCATTCGCGGATGGCCCCGGCGTCCTGCAGCACCGAGATGGCCCATCCGCGCAGTGTCCGGATCGCCGGCAGCCGTTCCTTCGTCATCAGCATCGAGATCGCTCCTGCCTGGACGAATCCATTCGTCCGCCCGGTGGTTCCGGGCGCTTAGCACAGAGCAGGGATTCGCTTTTGCAAGGGCTGTGGCTTGTCCACGTGTTCCGCTTGCCTGTGCAAAACGCTAAGCGACCGGCGAGGAGTCGCAGGGACACCGGGGAGGAGGCTCGGCAGACGCATCCGGACGCGATTGGCGGAATCTGGGCTTCGCGGTCTGCGATGCCCTGGACACGCCGGAGGCACACGTGTTCGGCGATGTCGTCTTTCGGCGATCAAAGTAGGAAAGCGAGCAGGGAACGCGAACGGTTCTCGTTGGTTTTTTGCTCATGACCGGCTCGCTTTCACAACTACTTGAGGATTCGTTCCAGACCGCCTGGGAGTACCTTGAGCGGAGCGGCGGACTGGGAGACGGCGCTTCGGCAAGTCGGTTTCTCGGCGACGTCATCGAGACCATGGTCCGTGGGGGCCAGCGCAGCCGGCTGGCACTCTTCAACCGCGCAATCGGCGCCTACCAACGTTTCCGATCATCCGGTGATGCAGGATCAGGACCGGTCCGTTCGTCGGCCTGAAAACGCTACTCGGCGAACCTCCAAAACAGGAATCACGAGATGTCAGCAAACGACGGCAATCTGGTCGACCGGATGGCGAGGAAGCATTCGGTCTCGCCCGCGGCGGTACAGGTCGTGCTCGCGGCTCTCCGGAGCGGGGGCGGCCGGATGGCCCAGTTCAGCCACGCCGACTTTGGAGGGATGTCGCAGTGGTCGCCGGGCATGTCGATGGTCGGCGACATGTTCAACATGCAACTCAAGGCCAAGCTGGACGCACTCTGCAGCGACATCGCGGCCCATCTGGACACTGCGGAATCAGCCGGCGGGGTACGCCCTGAGGGAGGCGAGGTCAGCTACCGTTCGCCGAATCGATCGGACGACTGGTGGCCGGCCGGATTGGGGAGGCCGGCCGCAGTCGGTGCGCAGAACGATCTCCGATACGCGGTTTTTCCCGAGACCCGGCGGCTGGTGATCGACGATCGAGGTACCCTCTCGGTATACGACACCGGATCGCATCGGATTTTCGGCGTCGCGCAGGCCCAAAGCGCCGATCGGACGCTGACATTCACCAGCCAGGACGGGCTTGTGAGAATTGCGGAGCTGCCGAAGGTCTCTGGCTGACCGAGGCCCCGAGCACCCCGACCGTGACGGCGTACGGCAGTCGTGACGTCAGAAGCGTCGGGTCACATCTTCCTTGGCAATGAGACGAAAGCCAGATGGCTGGGAGGGGGCGCTCGGTATTTCTCTCGGATCAGGACCGGCAGCCGGTCTTGCGCACGCGGCCGCTCAGATAGAACCAGCCACGCCAGCAGCGCTATCGCGAGCTTCATCGTGTTCATTTGCGCCTCACACTGGCGCGCTACGCGCTGGTACGGACGATTGAGCGCGATCGCCTCACGACACCTGAGGTCCACCCGCCTAAATTCCGATCTTGGCAGTCACGCATTGCGAGGACGACATCGCCCGTTCGGCCCGTCGCAGTGCTCGTCAGCCTCCACGGTTTACAGCTTTTATCTCGACCAAAAGGAGATCGTTATGTCGACGATCAGAGGACACGGTCATATGAAGATTCTCGTCGTTTCGAGCCCCATGACGGGCCATCTCAATCCGCTGCTTGCGATTGGCCGCATCTTGATCGCGGAGGGCCACGAACTTGCCTTTTTGACCGGGAGCCCCTTGCGTAGCCGTGTCGAGCAGTTAAAAGCAAAATTCTATCCGCTCCCCAAAGAGGCGGATATTAATGCGAACGATATTGTCATGTCCGACGAAGTAAAGGCCGCGCCACTCGGACCACAATGGTTGCGCGTAGTAATCGAACGCCTCTTCGTCGATACCATTCCCGGTCAGTACAGCGGCATGCACAAAGTCTTGCGGGAATTCCCCGCCGATGTCATCATCGGCGACGACATGTTTTTTGGCGTCCTGCCGATGCTGCTCGGACCGCGCTTGAAACGCCCGCCCATCGTTCTTTGCGGTACATCCATTTTGCACTGGCAACGCAACGACAAAGCGCCAACTTTTGCGGGTTTGCCGCCCGCAGTCACCCAAGCGCAACTCGACGAATATGCCGCCTTCGCGCGAGAACACGACAAACTCATCGACGGGCCTCTCGGCCTTTGCGTCAATCGGCATCTGAAGGAGCTGGGCGTTGGACCGGTGACCAAGCCTCTCTTTGAATCGGTCGTAGAGCTTGCAGATGCCTATATGCAGTTGACGGTGCCGCGTTTCGAATTTCCACGCGATATCCCTTCCTCTGTGACTTTTGTTGGCACCCCTCCGATTATACCCAATCAGGTCCCGCTACCGGCATGGGCGCACGAACTGGACGGCTCGCGCAAGGTCGTGCTGGTGACGCAGGGGACGGTGGCAAACCACGATTTCGACCTTTTGATCGCGCCGGCGCTCGCGGAACTCGCGAACGAACCTGACCTGCTTGTGGTCGCCACAGCGGGCGGTCGCGCGGTCGGCGACATTCCTGGCCCAATTCCCGGCAATGCGCGTCTCGCCAGCTATCTGCCGTTCGAGTGGCTTCTGCCTAGGGTCGACGTGCTCGTCACCAACGGTGGATATGGGAGTGTCAACCAGGCGATGAGCTTTGGAATTCCGCTTGTGACCGCAGGGTTGACGGAAGACAAGGCGGACGTGAACGCGCGTGTGGCATGGTCCGGGGTCGGAATCGATCTTGCGACCAACAATCCGACACCGCAAGCGTTGCGCGAGGCCGTGCGGATCGTGCTCGACAAACCGGACTATCGTTCGGGCGCCTCGGCTATGGCCGACGAGTTCAAGACCATCGACACTCGCTCCGAAATCCTGCGGATCATCAACCAAGCCTCGCAACCGGTCGTAAGGTCTGTCTTGGGTTATCATTAGTTACGGTCAGCGGCCGCGCTAGACGAATTAGGTCTACCCGTCGCAGGGAAGCGCGGGAGACTTCGAGCTTCTTCATCTCAGAGGACCTTCCGCCGCTGGCTGCGTAGCCTACACTTGATATATTCTGGACAAGCAGCACGGCGTTTTTCCGACGAACGAGGCCATGTCGCGTTACTCCCAATCTCCCAATCCAGGCGCGCCCATCCCGGCCGCCCAACACGCTTGGTCGGGGCACCGACGTAACCGGTGAAATGGTCGTGGTGCCTCTCGTGTGAGGCCCGGCCGGCGGCGGATGGTAGGCTGGGTGTTTCGCCGGGTCATAAGGCGCAGGCGCAGTTCCTAGCGGTCGCGTGGGTGTCAAGAAAGGCGGCGCGGCGAATCTATCGGATCAAGACGACGCAGGTTCCGGCGCCATGGCTGCTCCGAAAAGCGGCAGCAATATTGACATTCATTCGAGGGGCGGATGGTTGCCTCTGAGAGGAAAGGCCTGGAGCAATCCGGGGTCTTACTTTTATGAATGCGTGGTCGCATCGTGGGACCAGTCACCCGGCCTTCGGCCGCTTCGTATGCACGCACGGAACAGCCAAAGCTCAATGTAACAGCCTCCCGACATCGCCCGTCCCGGCATGCCGCCGCGACAAGCGTCGTGAAGAGACGGCGGATGTTGCGGATAAGCCAAAGGTCATTCCGGTGACCCGCTGTTCAAACAAGCGCTCGCGCAGATAGCCAAAGGCGACGGTCCGGCTTCCTCCCGATCGCTGGTGGGAGTGGGCTAATGACAGCGTTTTCACTTCGCAACAGTGGGGGCGATTTGCATCTTCCACAGGTTCCAGACACGATCGACAAGCACCCGTTGGAAGACCGCGTCGGCTTTAGCGCCCTCGTCCGGCGTCAGATAAGTGATTTCGCCACCTAACGCGATGGCTCGCGACTGCAACTTGGCGTTGACGTCGGTATAATAGGCCCGGAATACGGCCTGTTTGACAGCCGATCCCACCGTGACGTCACCATGACCGCGCATTAAAAGGACCGACTTGTCGCCGAGCGTTCGCGCCAACGATTTGCCGATGGAGGGATCACGGACCAGCATGTCGGTCTCGCCAAAATCCTTTCTGATGTCCCATACGGGAACGCCGGCCGCCAGGAAGGCGGCGTTGTGATACACCGGCTGTAAAGGCAACCGGCTAACCGAGAACGGAATCACGCCGGCAGAGTGAGTGTGAACCACCGACATCACGTCCGGCCGTGCCTTGTAGATTTCGCTGTGAATGAAGCGCTCCAGAAACACCGAACGGCCGCGGGCATCCACCGGATTACCGTCGAGATCGAACTCCATGATGTCATCGGCGGTAACGAGCGCCGGAGCGAGTGACCGCGACATGAAAAAGTGGTTTGGGTTGGTGGGATGACGTGCGGAGACATGGCCGAAAGCGTCGAGCACGCCCAACTCGGCGAGGATTCGGCTGCCAATCACAATATCTTCAGTGACAGCGGCGACGGCGCCAGAAGCCAGAGCAGCCGGAGCAGCCGGAGTTTGGGCCCGGGTCTGCCCTACACTAATCAGGAGTGCGAACATCACGACCGCGCCGACACGCACGAGCGAACCGGCTTCTGTCTTGATCGGCTGGCCAAAGCAGCTATCGAACATCCTTCTCGAATTCATTCTTCCCTCTTGTCAAAGCGCTGAGTTTGGTGGTGTTGCATTAGCAGATCGCAGGGCGGGTCTCTGAGCAAGCGTCAGCAGAACCGCGGCTAGTGCCGCCGCGGCCTTGTCGGGTCGCGCCTTCTCGTAGATCGCGAACTCAAGGTCAGGAAGCCGCGGCAATCCCTCTTCTACACCGAGTGCGCAAGCCCGCGATCAGTGCGCTGTCAGGAGCTGAACAACTAATTAAGTCTGCCAGCAAAGAACGAACGTCTGCTGTGCTGTCAGAGCCGCAATAAATCACCGAACCGCGCTGGCCGACCCGCTGTTCGGCAGTGCACTCCCAGTCGAGGGCACCGACACCCAACTTTTGAGCTTCGAAACTTCCATTCGTTGTCTCCGATCTTTGCATCGCGTGACCGTCAAGATCGGAATCTAGGCGGCTGAGAATCTCAGGTGTCGCGAGGCGATCGCGCTCAATCGAACGTACTAGCGCGCAAAGCCGGCGCGCCGCGCGGCGGCATTGACACGATCTCGGAGGTGTGAACGGGCGTGACGCGGAGTTGAGCGGCCCCTGTCTGGGGGCCATGCCAAGCTAACGAACGTTTGCCCGTGGCTTCGGCGCAGGCAGTAATAAAACCTATCGTTAGGTTTGATAAATTAATTCCCTGGGGAGTCGATGGTGCAGCCAAACGATGATTTTCTCAGCGCTCCAGAATTGGACTATGACGGTTTCATAGCTGCACTGCGCGAGAATTTTGGATGTTTTAGTCCTGCTCGCGGAACCAACATCTTCGCAGGCAGGGTGCGCCCGCGGCGCGTCTTCGGGTTCGCTGCGGTAGATCTCGCCTGCGACACTGTCCGCGTTGACCGGACGAAGCTGGACATTCGCCGTGATGACATGGAGTATTACTTCGTCGTAGCTCAGCTGACGGGCGGATCGACAATCATTCAGAACGACCGAGTTGTAAATGCCGCTGCTGGCGAACTCGTCCTGCTCGATTCCACGAGACCCGTGACATTAGTTGGGGTCCAGCAAGCGCAATGGCTTGGCTTGCAGTTGCCGCGCCAGAACCTGGTGTCGCATCTCGGCTTCGAGCCGCAAGGTGGCACGTGCGGTCGCGGGCATGGGCAGGCGGCACGCATACTCAGTCAACTCGCTCTTGACCCCGTCGGCAATGTAGAACCGGCGGTCGCGTCGGCTGACGACTATATGCGTCTGGTGGTCTATGATCTCCTCGGCGCACTGTTTGCACCGCCCGCCCCGCTTTGCTCACGCCACACCGACAAACTGTTCGCGCGAGTCTGCGGCATCATCAAGGACCGCTTTGCCGATCCGAACATCTCTCCGAGTGAGGTGGCTGCCGAGATGGGAATTTCGCTGCGCTATTTGCAGAGCCTGTTCACGGACCGCGGGTCGACATGCAGTCACTACATATCTTCGCTCCGTCTCGATCATGCGGCACATCTGATTGAACGCCGCGCGTCGATGAAAACAGGTCAACCTCTCGCCGAGATCGCCTACGCCTGCGGCTTTCGCGATTACACGTATTTTGCGCGCGAATTCCGCCGACGTTTCGGCACCACGCCGGGCGGCGTCGGAGCAGGAGCCGCTGGTAACGGCAACGCACGAGTCCCCGCCGACATTGGGCAGAGTAAAACGGTCCTCTACAAAGCGACGTGAACCAGCAGGACAGCGGAGGACTGATGTCATCTTCTGGCCCAATAACCGACCCGCTGCGCTGCGCGCCAACAATTACCCTTTAGATGGCTCTTGGTCTTCGCGCCTATCGCCTATCCAAAGCTTTTAAACGAGCCTTCTTTGGGTTGATCCGGCGGGACGGCTATGTCGCTTGGGCCGGAGAGCGGATCCTGGAAGGGCTCCGGGATTTGCTAGTTAGGTGGTTCGGACCGCCGGCGGTCGCATGAGGAATATGTAGGATCGGCCGACGGCGGAGCGCCAATGCGAGGCGCGAGGTCTGCCTTGGGTCAATCGCGCCGGTTTGTCCTTCCGCCGTCCACCTCCGGTCTACCCCCAACTTTGGACATGCCGCTGCACAGAATTAAGAGACGCGATGTGCCATGTGTGGACGGCTCCGGGTTGGCAAGGACTTTTTTCACGTTGCAGGCTTGGTCGGTGCAGCCATGTGTTCGGCCTTCAGATGCGGTTTCACATGACCGCTGGCCATAATGCCCTCCGCGGATCAGGTCCCGGTCAAAACCCCGCATTCGATGATGCGATGGCACAAGTGGGTTGTCCTGATCGCCGGATCGACCGGCTCTGCATTACGTGCTGTTAGCCCTCCCCAACCGTCACATCACGCCGGGTATGCGGCGCGATCTCGTTCATCGCGCCAGCGCGACGGGTTCCTTGTAACGCTCGCCTCTGGCCATCATGGCCCACGCCATCCGCGCAATCTTGTTGGCAAGCGCGATCGCGGCGACCTTGGTTGACCGCCGGGCCAGCAGAGCCGTGAGCCAGGGCCGATGCCCGTGACCATGGATCTTGGCGTAACGGATAACGGCGAGCGCGCCAGCCACGAACAGGCTGCGCAAATAGCGGTCACCCTGCTTGCTGATACTGCCGAGCCTGTCCTTGCCTCCGCTCGAGTGCTGCTTTGGAACGAGCCCAATCCAGGCCGAGAAGTTGCGGCCTGATCGGAAGGTTCTGGGGTCAGCAACGCTCGCGACCAGAGCGGTCGCCAGCATCGGACCGACCCCGGGAATGCAATGGAGGCGCTTACTCGTTTGGTTGGAACGGTGCCAGGCCATGATCATCCGATCAAACTCCAAAATCTGCTCCTTGAGGCGAAGCAGTTGAGTGCCGAGCGCAGCAAGGCAAGCACGAGCAACCTCTGGCAGCCGTTTGTCACTCCGGTCGGCAACAACTTGCAGCAGTTCCGTGACTCCCTTACGTCCGACCGCCGCGACAATACCGAACTCGGCGAGGTGAGCCCGGATCGAGTTAATCACCGCGGTCTGCTGGCGAATGAACAGATGACGGGTACGGTGGAGCATCAGGCAACTCTGCTGCGCGGGCGTCTTTGTTGGCACAAACCGCATGTTGGCCCTGCCCACCGCTTCGCAAATCGCCTCGGCGTCAGCCATGTCGTTCTTCTGCCGTTTGACATAGGGCTTCACGTAGGCCGGCGGCATCAGCCGCACGGTATGGCCAAGCGCCTGGAGTTCGCGCGACCAATGGTGCGACGAAGCACAGGCCTCAATACCGACCAAACAGGCTGGCAGCTTCTGGAAAAACGCCGGGACCGAACGCCGCTTCAACTGGCGACGGATGACCACCTGGCCCGCCGCATCAACGCCGTGGACTGGAAGACGGACTTGGCTATGTCGAGACCAATTGTCGTGTCGTCTGCATGGGGCGCTCCTCTGAATCGTGGGTGCCTCATCAGCCCCCACATCCATGGCACTCACGTGCCGGTGGAGGAGCCGTCCACAGCATCAAAACCGGACCATTGTCCGTTGCAATCGGGACACATTGCACGGTCTTGCCGGGGCCTGATGTAGCCTACGGGCGCGCTGCACGTTCAATGAGTGTGCGAGGATGGCGTCACGTATGTTAAGAACACGGTGAGGGGCCGGGTGTGGACTGTCCCCCGCCCGCGAGACGGCCTTCAGCGCGTCCTGTGCTGGGGCTGATTTGGGTTGTTGGAACGGCAACGGGCATGCGCGCTAGTACGGATGATTGAGCGCGATCGCCTCACGACATCTGGGGTCAAGCTGATAAGATTCCGATCCTGGGAGTTACACATTGCACAGGTCGGAAACAAAGAATGGAAAGTGTTTCCTAGAACATCACACTCAAGCATGCACATGAGGTCGAAAATGCAAGATAATGTGTTCTCCGATATAGATCGATTTGTGCAGCAGGTGCCCGAGGGTTGGCCTGTCCTGTCGATGTTCACAGGTTACCCACCTGTTGTTGCGGCCCTCGTCCCAAGGAAGGTGGACATGGAACGCGTGGCCGCCCTACGGCGGCCTTGCATCACGTCCATCGGCAAGCCGAAAGATTGGCGACCCTGATTTCATTTGGAGCCCGGTCGTGTGGCTTGGCAAGCTCGAATGCGGTTGGCATACCCGTCTGCAAGAACAATAAAAAGAGAAGTCGGGATACGTAGGCAGGATGACCAAACCACTAATCGAGGAAATCGAACTGAGTGGCACCGTGATCGCGCAATTCGACGGCAGCTACACGGTCAATTTCCGCGTGTCGGGCCTAACGCGAGACGACGCCAACGCCATTTCCGAATCGCTTCAGACGCCGATCCATCAGGCGGTCGTCCAGGTGCTGATCAAGCGCGGGCAGATCCTGTCACCAGAAGGACCCGGTAGGCCGCACTAGGCAACGCGCGGATGCCGGCTCCCCGCGCGCCGGCGAATATCCGTCGCGGAGAAGAGTTCGAGGTGGCTCTGCTCGGCCTTCGCCTTGGAGAATCCCGGCTGAACGATGATCGCGTGGAATTCGTAATGGAGCTCTGCCAGCGGTTCAGCCAGCCGATGACGTTCGCGCGGGTCCCCTTTTCGAAACGGCTGGGGCGGCCGGCCCTTCTGCGGTCGCTCTCCCGCTTGAGCAGGTGATTCAGAAAGATGTCCGGACGCTCCCGCCAGCGGATCGATTTCTGCGTCTGGCCGCAGACTTCGTAGAGATCCCTGAGCCGGGCGCCGACCTTGGGGTCGGCCGAATATTTGCAGTGATAGAGCTCCACGATCATCTTGGATCCGGCCAGCCGGATCGCGACGACGTCGGCGGACTCGCCGGTACCGTCGTCGTCGACGATCACTTCGTGGAGATCGCGTTGGGCTAGTAGGCCGTCGATGACGCGGCGTTGAATGGAGTCCGGACGCTTGTCGTCACGCTGGGATTCCTTCGTGATATCGACGCCGCGCCAGTCCGGCCGATCCGCCGACGTCGGAATGATTGCCAGCAAACCAATGTTGCGCCAGCCGAATATGGCCAGGAAAATGCGGTGCACCTTCGTCGCCGCCCCAGCCGACACGGTCGAAATCCTTTCGGGTTTCGTCGATCGCATTGGCAGCCCGCGCGAATGCCACATGCCGGCTCAGCAGGCGGTCGAAGTTTTCACCCTTCCATATCGCCTGGTGTGACCGCGATTGACTTGGGACGGGGTAGTCCGTGATGGTCTTGGTGGTCGACTTGTTCTGCCAATACCAGAAAACGCCGTTCGCGACGGCCACGATGGCTAGTTGGACAAAGAATCCGACGATCATGAAACCGGTGCCGAAGATCCAGGTGCTCAACGCCGCGATGGCGAGCGCCGGTAGGAATCCACCGATAAACGCCGCCAGTGACACTCCGGCGGACAGCCCGGCTTGAATGACGAGATACCGCACACCTTTGGCTCCGAGTGCAGCGATCGTGTCGAAAACGCCGATGAAATAGGGTGCCACATTGGAATCCGACCCGTCTCCGGATCCGTACTTGACCTGGAAGCGACGCGCGAGTTCGACACGCTCATCCTCAAATTCCGCGCGCGGGTGGCCGGCGCCATGTTCGAGAACCGTGTCGACGGCCTCCCAAGCAATGTCATGCACGGCCTTTCGAAATCGCATCACGGGGCCGGCGGGTAGGATGATGCTTTGGGGCCGGCCGGGCATCCGAGCGCAGAGAAATCGGATCCGCAATCGGCCTTCGGCTAAGGCATCTCGAAACCCGGCCAGAACCCGTCTTCTTCGTGTTGCCCGGTGCGTTGTTGGCAGGTATCGTCCAGCAGGCGTTGCGCGGACGTCCTTCCAGACCGATGAAGCCCGAATCCCCAGATTGGCGCGATCAGAAATGCAATCCGGACCTGAGCACGAGTAGAGCGTAAAAATACAACTCCGCATCTAGGCTGCGTCTAACATTCTCTGCGCGGCGAAAGCCGTGCTGCTCCCCGTCGAAAAGAAAGTATCCCACGGGAACTCCGCTCGCCTTCAAGCCCTCGACCATCATCTCCGTCTGGTTCGGCGGCACGACCTTGTCGTCTGCCCCCTGAAAGAAAATCACCGGCACGGAAAGGCGATCGATGTGGTTGATCGGCGAGCGTTGGATATAGGTCGCTTCTTCCTGCGGAAAGGGCCCAATCAGCCAGTCGAGGTAACGGGATTCGAACTTGTGCGTATCCCGCGCCAACGCCACGAGATCGCTGACGCCGTAATAGCTGGCGCCGGCTGCGAACGCCACCTTGGGTGCAGTGAGTGCGCAGAGGGTCGTGTATCCGCCGGCGCTGCCGCCGCTGATCATCAGTCGCCGAGGGTCAGCGCCGTGCCTTTCGACCAGCGCGCTCGCCCCGTGCACACAGTCCTGCACGTCGAGGATGCCCCACTGTTTCTCCAGACGCAGGCGATAGCGACGGCCAAAGCCGGTGCTGCCGCGATAGTTTACGTCGAGGATACCGATGCCGCGGCTCGTCCAGTACTGCGTCGACAGGGACAGGGCACTCGAAGCCGACGCCGTCGGGCCTCCATGGCATTTGACGAGAACCGGTATCTTTTCGCCGTCGGGCGCTCTGAAGAGGGGCGACTGAGGCGGGTAGAAGAGTGCATGGGCTACCTCGCCCGCCTCAGTCGTAAATGCAACCGATCGCGGCACGGAGATGAAGGCCTTGATTTCGTCGCGGAGCACCGCCGACCGCCGAATGATCCGATGGCTGCCGGTATCGAGATCGAAGTCAACGATCGCAGGAGCCTCAGATGGTGATGCGCCGATAAACACTACCTGCCCAGGCCGAGCCCGTAATTGGGCGATGTCCGTATACGGCGTAGCGACTGGCACCAACTCTTTGCTGCACGTATCAAGCCGAGCCAGTTGAGAAGTACCGTCGCGCACGAAGGCACAGACTAGGCGCTCGGCCAACTCGAAGGCATATACGGACAGGCCGAAGTTCCACTGCGCTACACCGAACTCGGCCTCCATTGGAGCCATCGGCTCCACCATACCATTGCGTTCACGATAGATGTTCCACCAGCCGCTGCGATCCGAGACAAAATATAGACCGCCGTCAGGCGACCACTCGGGCTGGAAAAGGGCCTCATCCGGCCCGCCAGCAACCAGACGTGCATGACCAATCGACCCATCGACCTGCACCTCCCCGACCCAGAGCTCGGTCGCGACCCAAGGCATGTTCGGGTGGTTCCATGTCAACCAGGCCAGCCGTGCGCCGTCGGGGCTGAGCCGCGGCGACGAATAAAAGTCGTTGCCCACAATGAGGACACGCGGCGTCTCATTTCCCGCGACGTCGATGCTGACCAGCGCATTCACCGCCGGGCCAGACCCGGCGTGTTTTTCCTGCACGCAGATGATGCGCGCCTGCCCGCGATCGAGTTGGCCGTCGGCGTATCTTAGCCGGCCGACCGGCGTGGCAGCGGGGGTGATCGGCTCGGGCTGCACACCCGTCGTTTGCCGATAAAGTCGCTGATCGGCGAAATTCGAGAAATAGACAGTAGCGTCGTGGACCAGGAATGCTCCGCCGCCGTATTCGTGCACTCGCGTGCGGACATTGTAGGCGTTGGCGTCGTCTGGTGTGACCGCTTCAGGTTCACCGCCCGCCCGGGCACGGTAGATGAAAGACCGCCCCTGCCTCGCGGGTTGCGATTCAGTCCAGTAGATCGCGTCTTCATCGAGTGCGACCTGATCAAGACGAACCGTCTCGCCGACCACGAGATCGGATGTGATGGGCGAAGTCCAGAACCCATAGGGGCGCACCGCCATCGGCTGTTCTTCCAATGCAAGGGATCTTGTGTGTCGCATGCGAACTGCAAGAAGTTGCGCTAACACTCGCAATTCCAACAAGCCGATCGCGCTAGATCGTTTACACTAAGTGCCAAGAAAAGTGGTGAGCGAAGACCGACAGCCAACATCAACAATTCGACAGCGTGACGACGACTTCGATGAACGAAACACGTCCCGACAACCGTCCCCGCCAGGAACAGTCGTAACGCTCACCGGGGGGGTCTTTTTTGGGTATCAAGAGAACTGGAAGCCCCCCGCCGCTAGCGGACAATTTTCATGATCATAGACTGACGCCGCATTCAACTACTGGAAGCCGTGGGTGAGGGCATTGAACGGGAACGTCCGTTATTGTGAACAGCGGAAGAGATTTGTTTAATTCGAGTTCTTCCCGCTTTGACCCAAGGCAGACTTTGCGCCTCACATTGGCGCGGTGCGCGCCAGGCCTGCGCGCTAGTACGGACGATTGGGCGCGATCGCCTCACGTCGCCTAAGGTCCGGCCGCATAGAGTCCGTTGGCAGTCGGGTCAGCGGCGACGCTCGCGGTCGCTCACCTATCAAAAATCATCGAAAGCGTGGAGTGACTGTCGTGCGATTTACCCTTCCATACGTGTGGGCCACGAACGCCTCTTCAGGCGACTATCTCCCAGGGCGGTCTTCGACCAAGAGAATTTCGATATGCGAATCATTTTCCATTGTGACTGACCTCATTTGAGAGGCGTAACGTCAGCCATCGCGACACAGACACGCGATACTTCGTGCCCGTCTTCATGCATGATAGAAATGTGCAGGTCCGGACGGCAATTGTCCCCGTCTGCTGCGTGACCTCATTGGCGATCGTGACTGCCTTGGCGATGGCATCAGCATCGTCGGCGCAATCCAACCCGTTCCGGTCTCGCCTTGTAATACCGTCGGTCAAATCAAAATAATGGGGCATTTGCTATCTACCGGTCAGAGCGGTGACGGAATAACTGGAGTCTTACCTCATCTACGTCATTCAAATATCCGGTCAGTCGCCCGCGCGATCGGATTAATGTCGGCGTGAGTGTTCTTGAAGACTGCGAACGTTTCGGCCGCGCCGGGCATTGTGGTTACGCCCTGAAGATTGGCGTATCGGAAGTCTTGGTATTCATGAAAGGGAGCGAGCCAATTGACGATCGTCTCCAGTGCGTCGTCTGTGGGGACGTAGCCCAATTGTGTGGTTTCAACGTATGATTTCACCAAATTGTACTTCAACCGATCGCCCCAACAATGAAAAGCGTCAACCCGCCGTACAGTGGAAGCTTGCGGCCGTAGAACGTCCGACAACGGGCCGTCGACGATCCGGCACAGGCCGAACGAGACGCAGAACGCGATCAGCGTCATCTGCGTCGCCGAGGTCGTGGCATGCAGATCGGCCGCGATCGCCGGCAACGCCGGCAGATACATGTCAATCGCGAAAGGACCGACCGCGGACAGAAGCCCGAGCACGATGACGTTACGTGCGAATGAAGAGGCCATGAAAGTTCTTTTTTGTTCAGCGAGAGGAGTCCTCGGCGTCGAATACGCGAATCAGCACGTATTCAGCTTGTTTTTCAGAAAAATGCCGGTCTTTCTCGCGCACCTCAACAATTCCCTGACGAACGCATTTGGTCTGCGATGTCCGAAAACGCTCCATCTTCCGGAGTTAATCACCTTTCCGCTTGGCTTGCTCGGTTAACACATTGGTCATTTCTTTCCAGTCATTTTCGTATTTCCATTTATCAAGGAGACACCATGTCTGACGTCACCATTCCCGGCGGAAAAATTCGTGCGTTCGTCGAACGGATCGAAAATCTGGATACCGAAATGCTCGAGTTGAGCGAGCAAAAGAAGGAAGTGTTTGCGGAGGCCAAAGGCGAAGGGTTCGACGTAAAGATTCTCAAAGAGATCATCAAGCTCCGAAAGCAAGACCAGGAAGAGCGCGACGAGCGCGAGAGCATGCTCGATCTCTACATGCGTGCCATGGAGCAGGCAGGGTCGGAGAAGGTCGCCAAGGCCGCATG
This sequence comes from uncultured Alphaproteobacteria bacterium, assembly GCA_963843235.1. Lineage (GTDB taxonomy): Bacteria > Pseudomonadota > Alphaproteobacteria > Rhizobiales > Xanthobacteraceae > Bradyrhizobium. The sequence continues at coordinate 47,830 of CAWJJV010000024.1, read as the reverse complement.
ATGGAGCAGGGGGCGACGACGGCTCAACTCGCCGCCTCATCGGCCGTGGGTCGATCAACGTTTCGTCTTAATTTGCGCTGGATGCGGGTCGGAGACTATCAAAGTAGCAGCGGTCTTGGAGCCCAGACGTGCCGTCGTTGCCGTCTGCGGCGACCACGATCAAGACGTTCTCTTGTACCCACGGGCTCTTCTTACATTCCGTGCGGAGTTCGTCGGGATTGACCTTGAATTGGTTAGCACCGACGGCGAACGCGGGGACGTCACTCGCCGCCTTGTGTGCGCGCACCCTAGACGGTTGAGATCATACCGCTCGCAGCGACTGCGTGAAGAACGTCCGGGGGTAGTCGTCATTCGTCATCCCCAGATCTGCGTCATCCATGTTGTGGGCCTTCAGTGTCGTTCGCGACCTGACTGGTCTTACCGGCTTCGTCCGCCGCCCTGCGACCTTTGCTATCAGCGCCCACACCGATGCTCTGCGATCGTGCTGATAAACGTGCCCGCGCTGCGACTAGGTTGGGGTGTTGGTCAGGGGATTGTGCCCCTCGGAGACGCTCATCACGTAGTCGCTCACGTCCACGAGATCGCAGACGTTGGCAATGTTTGCGATCGCGACCGCGCGCGCGCGGTTTTTGTGGTGTGTGTCACTTCGCGGATCTATGACGGGGAGCGGCAAGTTGAAACCGCCGCACGTCCGATTTGCTTGTCCTCGGGCGCACCGGCGGAACCTGGCGCCGATGCCGGGCGTGTTTCCGGACTATGCGGCGCCGATTGTGCGCAATGGCGCCGATGGGCGCGAGCTTGCCACCGCACCCTGGGGCATGCCGTCGTCGTCGAAGGCGGTGATGGACGCCACCAAGAAACGAGCCGAAAGGTTGCAGGCCAAAGGCAAGCCGGTCGACTTCAAGGAATTGCTCCGGATGGAGCCGGACGGCGGCACGACCAACATCCGCAACGTGAAGAGCAAACACTGGACGCGCTGGCTCGGCGTCGAGAACCGCTGCGTGGTGCCGTTCAACTCGTTCAGCGAGTTCAACAAGGCCGAGGGCGGCGACATCTGGTTCGCGCTCGACGAGAGCCGCCCGCTGGCCTGCTTCGCCGGCCTTTGGACCAACTGGACATCGGTGCGAAAGGTCAAGGAGGGCGAGACCACCAACGATATCTTCGCGTTCCTCACGACGGAGCCGAACGCGGAAGTAGGCGCCATCCACCCCAAAGCCATGCCGGTGATCCTGACGACGCATGATGAGGTCGAGACTTGGCTGACGGCACCTCCGGACGAGGCACTGAAACTGCAGCGGCCGCTGGCGGACGGGGCGCTGCGGATCGTCGCGCGCGGCGTCAAGGAAGATCCGGTCGGGGCGGCGTGACCGACGAGACCGACGACCAGGCGGGCCCTCGCACCGCCAGCGGAAGATTCTCCACGTCGACATGGATGCCTTCTACGCTTCGGTGGAGCAGCGGGATAATCTCCGCGGCAAGCCGGTCGCCGTCGGCGGATCCCGCGAACGCGGAGTGTTGGCGGCGGCCAGCTACGAAGCCGCAAGTTCGGTGTGCCGGCGTTTCGACTAGTAGCCATGAGGATGCACTAGCAATATCGAAAGAACCACTCCTCAAAAGATGGACAAAGCGGCCGGTTGCAGAGGTCATGCAGGCAGGATGTCAGCCAGGAATAGTGCCAGCCAGCACCTGATTATTTACCGAAACTTGGCTCCGTTGGAGGCGTCCGCTTTCAGCCTTCGATACGCATCTAGCCACATGATACGTCCCTCCATGCATTCATTCGCGCAGCGGTAGCGACGGTGGTAGCGCTCGCTGCTGAGATAACGGTTCTCGCCAGGCGGGATCACCAACAACTTCGGATGATTCCGCTATGTCTAGAAATGCAACATCTTTGAAGCTACCGGAAGTAAAGCCAATATGAATTTCGTCGAGCCGGTGAATGACGAGGCGAGAGTTTATGGGGGCTAGGCTTAATATCCTAGAGGACCAGCATGCGCTGGCCTTCGAGGGCATCGAGTGCTTGGCTGACGCGACGCGCAGCGATAGAATAGGTAATCCCGTTGGCACGGAGTTATTATAGGCAGCGCTTCTAGGCACTCAACATATACGAGGGTAGCCATGCCACAGTGGAACACTGCGGACTACAAGGCAGCCGAGCAGTTTGGCTTTTGGCGAGAGGTTCTCTGCGAAGCCTTCATTGCTCTTAACTCGACACGCGAATTGGCCGGCGGTTTCCGAGCCCAAGTCACAGCCAATCGCGTGGACGATATAAACGTGTGCCGCCTCGTTACCGACGAGCACAACATTCTGCGCACGCACCACGAAATCAGCAAAATGCCGAGAGACTGCTTTTTTGTTAACATGCAGATCGACGGCGACGTCCACGTCCAGCATGCAGGTAAAGAGATTCACATCCGCCCAAACGAGTTTTACGTCGTCGATGCGGCCGAACCCTATGAACTGGCCTACCGGCGACAAGGCGGAAAAGTTCGAACATTTTCGTTCCGCATGCCAAAGACTCTTCTTGCTCCGCTACTATCAAACACCGAGGAGGCCATGGGAGTGCAAGTTTCGCACAATACGGCCATGGGCGCGCTCGCGGTCGACTTCCTCAAGAATTTTGCTGTGCAGTCAGATGCGATTCCCGGGGTGGCCAAGCCCACAATGGCCCGAATGGCCGCCGATCTGATTGCTCTCTCCCTGAGCCCGAACAAGGATCATTCCGCAGCGCTCGCACAATCCAGGCGGAAGGCATTCCTCAACTCGATCCTTGCTTACATTGACCAGAATTATGCCAAGGCCGACCTCAACATCAATTCGGTTTGCCGACGCTTTGGCATCTCGCCACGCTCTCTGCATCGCTTGTTTGAGTCGGAAGGGCTTACTTGTTCGCGCGAAATGACGCTGCGGCGGCTAAGCAAATGTGCTGAGGCTTTGTGCGACGATCCGGAAGCCTCGATTGCAAGTATCGCTTTCGCCAGCGGCTTCGGCGATCTATCGAGCTTCAACAGGCAGTTTCGAAAGCAATTTGATCTAGCGCCCCGTGAGTACAGGATTAAAATGATCGCTGAGAGACTGAACTGCAAACAGACGATCCGTTGAGGGGGTGGCACAAATTGCATAGCAATTTGTCGCTTACATCCGAGACTAGGCGCAGTACCGCCTCCTATTTTTCACCCCAGTGCAATCAAACGGTCCAATCTCCGGCCAAAGCGCCTGCCACATCGGCGGACCAAAAAAAGACAAAACATCATCGGGTGAGACAACAAGGAGAGACTTCAATGGAAAACGCCAATGGTAAACTTCAATTTCCGCGGGCTGATGAATTTGCCGCCAAGATGGGACTTCGGTATCCGATCTTGCAGGCAGGTATGGGAGGCACGGACCTAACTGAATTAGCTGTATCGGTTTCTGAAGGCGGCGGTATGGGCGGATTGGGCGTCAGTTGGTCAAGCGAAGATGACGTGAGAGATCAAGTAAAGCGAGTGCGGGCCAAGACCAAGAAGCCGTTTCTCATAAATTACGTTCTAGCAATGCCGCCGAACACGCTGGCTGCAGGCCTCGAAGAGGGAGCGCCCGTAGTGCATTTTTCTTGGGGAATTCCGTCAGCGGAAAGCGTGAAGCTTGTGAGATCTCACGGCGCGCGTATGGGCGTTCAGGTGACCAACGTTGACGGCGCCCGTATGGCAATCGACGCCGGCGCGGATTACATCTGCGTTCAAGGCCAGGAAGCGGGGGGGCATGTTCAGGCGCAGAGAAGTTGGCGTCTAAACCTGCCTTCGATCATTGAGGAAGCGGCAGGCAAGACGCCCGTCCTGGTCGCTGGCGGGTTAGGCGATGGTCGAGCGCTGAGGGCGGTCCTCGAAGCAGGAGCTTCTGGAGGTGTGTTCGGGACGCGTTTCGTCGCGACAAAGGAGCCGCCGTACCATCCTCGATACAAAGAACGTCTTGTACAATCGACAGCCGACGACAGCATATTGACCGTATGCTTTGACGGTGCGTGGCGAAACGCGACGCACCGGGTGCTTCAGAACAAGACGACGCTCGCTTGGGAGGCTGCCGGCAGCGGGCCAGAAGGGATTCGACCCGGCGATGGCGATACAATTGCGGTTGTGGGCAATAATCCGCTCCCTAGATACACGATCTTTCCGCCGGGTGAGGGGATGCCAGATGAGGCCGTTGCCAATATGGCTCTTTATGCTGGGCAGAGTACCAGCCTAATCCATGACATTCCGTGCGCGAGCGCTCTGGTCGAACGCCTTTGGTCCGAGTGTGTCGAGAAGCATGCGTAACGCTCTCGAAAAATAGCAGCTTTACCGCGGCATGATGCCGGTCGTCCTCTCCGCGAGATTGGCCGACGCTTCATCTAATTCAGCTGTTCGCTTTCTGGGCGCGCGGTCGTCGACGGGGCGTTTCCACAATATCCCTTCCTTAATCCAGGAGAAGCACATGTACCAGCAGGCATTAGAGAAAGTATCCAAGCAGGTTCTTATTCGTGATCGTTACGAGAACTTTATCGGTGGCAAGTGGGTCGCGCCGATCGACGGCCAATATTTCGATAACGAGAGTCCGATCAATGGAAAGCGGCTCTGCAAGATTCCGCGCTCGACCTCGGCCGACATTGATCTTGCCGTCGACGCCGCGCACAAAGCCAAGGACTCGTGGGGACGAACGTCGGTTCAAGAGCGGTCGCGCATGCTCAACAAGATCGCCGACAAGATCGAGAGTAATTTGGATTTGCTCGCGCTTGTCGAGACGCTCGACAATGGCAAGCCGATCCGAGAAAGCGCAAACGGCGATCTCCCACTGGTGGTCGACCATTGGCGCTATTTCGCGAGCGTCATCCGCGGCCAAGAGGGAGGCATATCCGAGATCGATCACGATACAGTAGCTTATCATTTCCACGAGCCACTCGGTGTCGTCGGGCAGATCATTCCTTGGAACTTCCCGATGCTTCTTGCGACCTGGAAACTTGCTCCCGCCCTCGCTGCAGGCAATTGTGTCGTACTGAAGCCCGCAGAGCAAACCCCCCTCGGTATCCTAGTCATAATGGAGCTTATCGCCGACATCTTACCACCCGGCGTGGTCAACATAGTCAACGGCTTCGGTGTTGAAGCAGGAAAGCCCTTGGCGCAGCACAAGCGGATTGCCAAGGTGTCGTTCACGGGCGAGACCACGACAGGTCGCCTGATCATGCAATACGCATCCGATAATATCATTCCGGTGACGTTGGAACTCGGCGGAAAATCGCCGAACATTTTCTTCGGCGATGTCGCCGATGCGGATGACGATTTTCTCGATAAAGCCGTCGAGGGCTTTGCCATGTTCGCTCTAAATCAGGGCCAAGTGTGTACGTCTCCGAGCCGGGTGCTCGTCCAGGACACCATCTATGATAAATTCATGGAGAAGGCCGTCGCCCGGACGAAGAAAATCAAACAGGGGCATCCTCTCGATCCTTCTACCATGATCGGTGCACAGGCCTCAAACGACCAGCTAGAGAAAATTCTCTCCTATTTCGACATCGGCAAGCAGGAGGGGGCAAAGGTGTTGACTGGCGGCAAACGCGCGAAGATGGAAGGGGAGCTCGCGGACGGCTATTACATCGAGCCAACCGTCTTCGAAGGCAACAACAAGATGCGAGTTTTTCAGGAAGAAATCTTTGGGCCGGTCGTTTCGGTTACTAAATTCAAGGACGAGGAAGAGGCGCTTTCGATCGCCAACGACACCCTCTATGGTCTTGCCGCCGCCGTGTGGACTCGCAACGGCAATCGAGCCTACCGGTTCGGTCGTGGACTGCAGGCTGGTCGGGTCTGGACAAATTGCTACCACGTCTACCCCGCGCACGCAGCATTCGGAGGTTACAAACAATCCGGCATTGGACGCGAGAACCACAAGATGATGCTGGATCACTATCAGCAGATCAAAAATATGTTGATCAGTTATTCGACCAAGGCGACGGGCTTCTACTGATCATCATAAACCTGAGTCGCAGGTGCTGCTGGCACCTGCGACCACATTGTCAGGATATAATATGGTCAATCGGGTCGCAATAACTGAAAAGGCAACCGAGGTTGTTGAACTCCTGAAGGCCCGGCTTGGTCCGCTTATGTTTCACCAGTCGGGTGGTTGCTGTGATGGTTCGTCACCTATGTGCTATCCCGCGGGAGACTTCCGGGTTGGACCGCAATATGCCGCTGAAGATCAAGGACGCTTCAACAGTGATTGATTTCACGCTTACGGCGCAACAGCGCGATCTACAGCTTTCTTCCCGCAAATTTGCGAAAGAGGTGCTCAACGAGGCCAAGGCGGCCGAGTTGTTGGCAACACCGGAAGAGCGCTTTCTTGCGACCAAGCCGACCTATGAAGCGATGGTGGCGGCCGGCTATTTGCGCAAGTGTATCCCGGGGCCTGCCGGTGGCGACAATGCCGGTCTGATCGATATGGCGATCCTCGCTGAAGAATTTTACAGCGTGAACCCCAGCGTGACGCTCACGATGCTCGGCACGGTGCTCGGCCTGTTGCCGCTTCTGCTCGGCGGTACCCCGGACCAGTGCAAGCGGCTGCTCGGACCGTTTCTGAAAACAAGCGGTGCTCCGCTTGCCGGTTTCTGTTCCAGCGAACCAGGAGGTAGTGCCAATGCTGCCTCGCCTCCGCCCGGCGAGGGCGTCCGCACCACGGCGAGGCGAGAGGGCACCAACTGGGTAATAAACGGCCGCAAGAAATGGGTGTCGTCAGCCACGGGCTGGAACCGTGAAGGCGCCAATGTTCTCTGCGTTGTGTGCCGAACCGATCCGGCGGCGCCGCCTGATGCAGCGATCTCCATCATTGCGGTAGAAGGACCGGCAACGGGTCTTGTATTCGAACGTGCGATCGACACCATCGGTCATCGGGCGCATCTCGTGCCGCAATTCGGCTTCCAGAACGTTGCGACACCACATCACAATCTCCTGGGACAGGAAGGTTCGGGGCTCGCGCTGACGGCTGCGGCATTCACAGGAACTGCGGCATTGGTTGGCATCTTCGGCGTCGCGTTGATGCGCGCCGCGTTCGAGTTTGCGCTTCATTTTGCTCGTACCGAGAAACGTGGCGGTGTTCACGCGATCATCGAGCACCAGGCAGTCGGATACGCATTGGCCGATGCAAAGACCACGATCGAAGCGGCGCGCTATCTCAGCTGGAGCGCCTGCCGTGCGCTTGACGTTCAGTCGCCGGCGGCCGAGGAGCTTGCAGTCGAGGCGAAGATTTTTGGCTCCGAGGCTGCGGTACGCGTGATCACCGATCTCATGCGCGTTGTCGGCATCGACAGCTATGATCATGAGTTTCCGTTCGCTCGTCTGCTGCAGGATGCACTCGCGCTGCCGATCTTCGATGGCGGCAATATGGGCATCAGGCGGCGCCAGCTGCACACGATGTTCATGCAAAGCGACTATGATCCGCTTGCTGCAAGTGGGGCGACGTAGTGTGTCTGGCTCTGATGAACTTCCGGTGGGAAGGAGGATCGGTGGCCATTGATTTTCGACTTACCGCGCGCCAACGCGAGCTACAGCTCCAATCCCGCAAGTTCGCTAGGGAGGTGCTTGCGCGGGCGTTGGAGGCAAAGACTTTGCCCACTCCAGAGGAACGGTTTGCCGCGACGAGGACCGCATACGAGGCGATCATTGCGGCGGGATTTCTGCGGAAATGCATTCCTCTTTCCGCCGGGGGAGAGAACGCTGGTCTCACCGACACTGCGCTCAGTCAGCCGATCCGCTCCAAAGCTGCTCCTTCTGGCGAAGAATGGATGACGTTTCAGCCTTGGGGAGCTTTGCTGTGCCTGGGGCCCGCGATCTCGCCCCGGGCGGAGGCTATTCCGATCTCGAAGCTGTCGGCAATACGGCGGGCCCTATCGACGAAGATTGCACCGATCTCCGGTACGAATTGCTCGTCTACCGTAGCTTCGAAAAGCGTCAGCCACCGATCAAAGTGCCTTCCCTCCAATGATAGCATCAGATGAGGCCGCATTGGCCGGCCGTCGTAGCGCCCGGTACGCAACACAATGGATGACCAGAAGTCGACGATGTGCGCGATATGACGATCCCGATCAGGCACCGTTTTCTCGAATATGGGGCCGATGAGAACATCATTGCGCGCTCGCCCATAAAAAGTGCGGACCAAGCGTTCGATTGCCGCCTCGTCGATCCCAGCGACGTCAAGTGCCGGCATCGACGATCCCCTGCTTCGAGGAGTATTGTCCAAACGCTTTGTCGCCCGTTCCGATCGAATTGATCCTATTGCTCATCGCCGCGGTCGATGGGTCGATCTGCCCGTCGAATAGGACCTTGGCTTGTTCGGCGCCCCGCCGAGAGATCACTTTCCGAGTATTTTCGGCCAGCGACGCAGCGAGCTCTTGCGCTCTTTTCGCGTTAATAATTTTCCTCCTGATTTTCTTCTTTAATCTTCTCCGCGGTCGTAACTCGGGCCTCGGGTCACTCGGCCTTACCGAGAAGCTCGTCGACATATTCCCAATTGATGAGGTGGTCGGCAAATGCCTTCAGATAATCCGGGCGCCTATTGCGATAATCGACGTAGTACGAGTGCTCCCATACATCCGCGCCGAGAATCGGGATCGCGCCGTGCATCAGCGGGCTTTCCCCGTTCGCGGTCTTGGAGATTTCCAACTTGCCGTTCTTGCCCCCCAACCAGGCCCATCGCGCGCTTCAGCCCGGCGCTGTATTCGGCCGGCGTGCCCTTCAGTTCGTACAGAAACGGGGCGTTGATCAGTTCAATGTGTATCCGGCCGTCCTGCACGGCTTCGACAGAACTGGCGATCTCGATCAGCTTGCGCGCGGCGGTTTCCGGGTCGGCGTAGGGGCATTCAGCGACGAATCTCATCAGCCGCGAATCTTCAATAGCGTTTGGAGGTCGGACACAAGCATGTCGAGCTGATCCTCAATAACACGACGCTTATCTACCGAGAGTGGTCTCCTGAGTTCGCGAAAATCGACCTGGATGATTCCCGCGGTGTAGCGAAAGTTTGCGAGGTTCTTCCCGCTCGGTCATGGTCGATACTCGTCGGCAACCAATGTAGGCTCGCAATTGGCGCGCACCACCGAATTTTGATATCGGACAACTAAATTCGTTTAGGAATCTCACATCGATCGACGCACCGAGGCCTTGCTCAGGCCGGTCCGCAATGAACGACGGCGCGATCATGAAGCGCGGTTAGCGGCGGTTGCGCGTCGCCAACGGCGTCGCGGAGGCGCTCGGCATCATTGCTGCGCAGACGATGGCCGCGGAGTAGAGACTTGCTTTCCGCATCCTAGCCGTCCCCGTTGGAATGGAACATCTCGCGCAGGACAAATTTCTGCACCTTACCGGATGCGGTTTGCGGAAACCGGTCGACGAAGCGCCAGTGCCGCGGCGTCTTGTAGGGCGCAAGATGCTGCCGGCAAAAGTCGAACAGGTCCTGTTCGCTGGGCCGCGGCCCAGCCGGGCGGACGAAGGCTACGGGGATTTCGCCCCATAACGCATCGGGGACACCGACCACCGCCGCGTCCGCGACCCCAGGGTGCCTGCACAGCAACTCCTCGATCTCGCGGGGATAGATGTTTTCGCCGCCGCGGATGATCATGTCCTTGAGCCGGCCGAGAATGCGGCAATAGCCCGCCGCGTCCATCGAGCCGAGATCACCAGTGTGCAGCCAGCCATCGCCATCGATGGCGCTGACGGTTGCCTCCGGATTGTTGAAATAGCCCTTCATAACGGCATAGCCGCGAGTGCATATTTCGCCGGATTTTCCTCTCACCACGGTCAGCCCCGAGCGAGGATCGGCAATCTTGACCTCGACCCACGGCAGCGGACGCCCCACAGTCGACGCCCAGTCCGGCGTGCTGTCGCCACCGGGTACAGTGTGGGTGATATAGGGCGAGGCTTCGGTCTGGCCGTAGCCGATCGCCACGGCCACGCCCAATTCGCGTTCGACCCTGCGCACCAGTTCGAGCGAAACCGGCGCGCCGCCCGAAGCGACCAGCCGGAACGACGACTTATCGCGCATGGCAAAATCCGGGTGTTCGAGCATCGCGATCAGCATCGTCGGCACGCCCAGCATCATGGTCCCACGCTCCGCCTCGATCAGCTGGAGTGTGTCTGCCGGGTCAAATCCCGGCGCAAGGACCTGCGTTGCGCCGGCCTGAAGCGCGCCGAGGGTCACCAATCCGCATCCCGCCGTGTGGAACAACGGCATCGGATTGACGAGGACATCGTCGGGGGTGGCTCCGAGAATGTGCGCAAAGGTCCGCGCATTGTTGACAAGGCCACGATGACTGAGCATCGCTCCTTTGGGAAAACCGGTGGTACCGGAGGTATATTGAATCTGAGCGGTATCGTCTGGCTTCACCGACGGCAGATCGAGTGGCTTCGCCGGCGCCGCGATAAAATCACGCCAGTCTGCCAGCGAGATGATCCGGCGCAGATGCGAAAGCCGCGGCTTCACTTCATCAACCACGGCAATTATATCGCGGCCGCGAAATTCGGGAACCACGAACAGGCCGACGGCTTCGGACTGACCGAGCACGTAGGTGAGTTCGCTGGCCTGATAGGCCGGATTTACCGTCACCAGCGTGAGACCAGCCAGTGCGGCGCCGAATTCCAGCAATATCCATTCCGGGCTGTTCGGCGCCCACACAGCGACATGCTCGCCTTCCCTGAAGTGACGGCGCAAGGCGTGCGCGACCTGCTCCGCATCGCGCAGCAGATCAGCGAAGCTCCAGCGCCTTCGCTGTGCCTTTAGCCCCGATCCATCGACAAGCGCGGGTCGCGATCCCCACTGCGCCGCGGAGTGCCGCAGAGCATCGCCGACCGTATGCGCCAGCAGCGGCTCCGACCGGTCGCCGAAGGCGTGCGCGATTGTCTCTGGGGCGTTTATTCCGTCCATGACTTACCCTTTCCATCAGACCGAATGCGGCCTTCGCGCGAAGCGGGATTTTGCGAGCAGCGCGAATTCCGCTCCGGGTCCAAACTCAGAAGTCCGAGCGCGCCAGCCGTGAGGTCGGCTTTCGAGTGCGGACATTACCGGGCGCGGCTGTGAGGTCCGAAAAGTGGCCACTTACAGACATCAAGCCATATCGGCACTGCCCCGTCATCTAGCGCTCAATTCTTTCGATACGCGCTTCACAGCCGTCGAGTTCGTTTGTGAGCAAGTGCTCATACTGCCGCATGACGCGACGTGCCTGGCGGCGCCGCGACGCATGCAGCGCCGACGTGATGAAGGCGACAGTGCCTCGCTTCTCGGGTTCGACGAGACGATCGGAAGCCTGAGAGACGGCTTCGGATGCATACGAAATGGTGCTATGCGCGATCCCCATTGGCTAGAAAAACCCGGTGCTGAGATCCAACCCTGATGTCAGCGACAACAGCCACACGAACAGGACGGCTCCGGAGAGCAACCCGATCTGCTTGAGGAGACTTGCCAGCAGTGACGATTTGGGCAACGCCCGCATGAAAGCGTTTGCGATGGCGGCAGTAACGAGAGCCTTCATGATGGCTTCCTAGGATCGCTATTGGCCTGATGCCTGACCGACTGCCAACGGACTCTATGCGGCTGGACCTTAGGTGTCGCGAGGCGATCGCGCTCAATCGAACGTACTGGCGCGCAAAGCCGGAGTAATTGGAGATCGCGCAGCGAAGTGGCCAAGCTGAAAGCCGAACGGGACATCCTAGCCGCGGCCTACTTCGCGAAGGAATTGACGTGAAGTTCGGTTTCGTTGCGAAGCACCGGGGGATCTGGCCGGCGGAATCGGTTGTGCGAGGCGCTCGGTGTCTCGCGGGGTGGTTTCTCTGCCTGGCTGACACGGCCGCGCAGTCAACGCAGCCGAAGCGACGAGGAGTTGGGCGCGAAGGTTCGCGCCTATCGCGACCAGTCACGTTTTCCAATGACTTAGCGGTGACAGATCGGCGTTGCTATCGACTGTCCATCAACTAGCGTGGCGTGGCGGCGTGGCGTGGCGCGCCGCGCCCAATCACACCTCCGAGATTGTGTCAGCGCCGCCGCGCGGCGCGCCAGGCGATGCGCGCTAGACGGACGATTGAGCGCGATCGCCTCACGACATCTGAGATCGAGCTGGTGAGATTCCGATCTCGGCAGTCACGCGTTGCAGAGGTCGGAAACAAGTCCTCGGCAAGCCGAAAGATTGGCGACGCTGATTTCATGTAGAGCGGTCGTGTGGCTTGGCAAGCTCGAATGCGGTTGGCATACCTGCCTGCGAGAACAATAAAAAGAGAAGTCGGGAGACGTAGGCAGGATGGCCAAACCACCAATCGAACTGAGCGGCACCGTACTGGCGCAATTCGACGGCAAATACATGGTCAGTTTCCGCGTCGCGGGACTAACGCGGGATGACGCCAATGTCGTCTCGGCAATCCTCCGGCCGCTGATCAGTGAGGCGGTCGCCGCCAAGGTGCTGGCCAAGCGCGGGACCATCCTGCCAGCGGCAGAACCCGGCAAGCCGCACTAGGCAACGCGCGGATCGGACAGATCAGTAATGTCTAATTCCATTGCAGGGAAAGCTTCTAGCGAATGTCCTTCATCCCCGTCAAAAGCTCGTTCATATAAGCAGCGGCTGGCCAACGGCGTTTACTCCCAACCTAGCGGCACCCAGCCGGGCCGGCCGGCGGGTTTGGCCGGTGGTGCTGGCTTGACGGGCACGATGCTGGCGACGTTGCCTCTAAGCCACGGGCCAGTCGCTGGCGGATGGTTCGACCGCAGCGGATCGTAGGGTTGTGGTACGACGCCCAGCGGGCGCGCGGCCGGCGACAACGTCGCGGTCGGCATCGTATCGGACGTTGTTGCTGCCAAAAATTTCTTTGGCAATCGCGTCCAAAGTTTCCGGCGGAAACGTCAGCTTATTTTCGGCAAACCGCTCCAAGCTGTCGGGTGCGATGCCGAGATCGCGCGCGAGGCCGGCATAGCGCAGCGTGGCGACCTTCACGCGTATCGCCTCGCGAAGTACATGGGTTCCGGTGATCGATTTTTCGGTCATGCGCTGGCCTCCCCTCGGTTATTGAGTTGCCGAACTAATTTTGTGAAGTCGCTCACGGGCCGGTGCTGCGCGAGCGCGGGGTGTGGATTAACCCGCGCTGCGGCGCGCGGCGTGTCGTCGCTGACGCGCTGGCGGGTTGGTTCGGGTGGTTCGCGGCGCTGGCAGGTTTGTTGAATCAACTCGGCCATCTGCTGCGCGATCCCGATACGCTTGATCATCAACGTATGGTAATCGCCGATCCCGCCCAAATAGGCATCGATCGGTGCAGCGCGGGAGCGGTGCCTCACCAGTGAGGCAGGATTAGCCGGCTGGTTGGTCAGGCTAATTTCGACGATTTCGGCGTCGCTGACGACGGCGTGAAAATTTTTGGTTTCGGTCTCGCGCAGTTTGTAGGCAAGAATTTTCGCGCGGATCGAAAACGCGCCGCAGCGTTTTGCTTCTTGATTGTCATTCGGCCTGCAAAATTTGAACACGATGACGTAATTGCGGTCGACGCTCGTGGCGCACGAAAGCTCCGTTATCGTCGAGCTCTCGCAATCAAATGATTCGGAGGAGCTGTCATGAAGCAATATGTCGGGCTGGACGTCTCGCAAAGGGAAACTGCGGTGTGCGTGGTCGGCGAGAGCGGACAAGTAGTATTCGAGGGAAAGGTTAAATCTGATCCTGGCGCTTTGGCCGGCCTGCTTCGCAAACATGCGCCTCATGCCGAGCGCATCGGCTTTGAGACTGGGGCAATGGCCAGTTGGCTGTGGCATGAACTCCGCAGGGTTGATCTCCCCGTGGTCTGCATCGACGCTCGGCATGCACACGCAGCCTTGTCGGTCCGCATGAACAAGAGCGATCAGAACGATGCGCGAGGCCTTGCCGAACTGGTGCGGGTTGGTTGGTACCGAGAAGTGAAGGTCAAAAGCGAAGATAGCCGGAAAATCCGCGCGATACTCGTCGCGCGATCCCGTCTCGTGACCATTCGCCGGGATATCGAGAACCAGGTTCGCAGCCTGATCAAAGAGTATGGGTTATTGTTCCCGCGCGCCATCGGCCTGCAGTTCCGCTACCAGGTTTGCGAGCTCTTGGGCGATGATCATCCGCTCTTCAGCGTGATATCGCCGCTGCTGTCGATCCATGAGAGCGTCTGTCAACAACAGAGCAAGTTCGATAACGAGGTCCGCGAGTTGGCAAAATCGGACGAAACGACGCGCCGCCTGATGACGGTTCCGGGAGTTGGCGTCGTGACGGCCCTTACATTCCGCCACACGATCGATGACCCCTCGCGCTTCCGATCGGCCTCGACAGTCGGCGCCTACCTCGGCCTTACGCCGCGGCGCAACCAATCCGGCGAAACCGACACCAGTGGCAAGATATCTCGATGGGGCGACCGGCTTCTCCGAACTTACTTGTTCGAGGCCGCGACCGTCCTTCTTTATCGGACAAAAAAGTGGTCGTCCCTCAAGGCTTGGGGCATGAAGCTCGCAAAGCGGATCGGCATGAGGAAGGCGAAGGTCGCCATCGCTCGGAAGATCGCTGTAGTACTGCACTGCATCTGGGTCGATGGTACATCGTTCGACTGGGGGCAGCCGAAGCCAGCCTGATCTTATCTTTGCCAGTTCCTAGTCCGGTCCGCCGGGCTGGCGATGTCCCGCTGGGACGGTGGTCGTGGTGACCTCGGTCAATCGGCTGGTGGCGGCTCGTCCGCACGCCGCTGCACACGTTGAGGCGCCCGATCCGGACATCATCATGAGGCGCTCAGCGACCTCGGAAAGGACCATGAACCCAGCGACGGCAATGCGATCGCGCGAGACTTACGGGATACTAACTGACCCACTACCGACTGGCTATCCATTTGCCAGCCGCGCTCGTCCCGTCTCCGCAACTCCGGCCTGCTCCGACGGGTCGAGCGCTGCCGCTTTGCCGAATGGCTTCAAAACGAAGAGACACTTGACATCAAACCGCAATTAAAGGGCCGATTGACAATCGGGAGATCCTGGTTGAACGAACCCGAATGGTTCAAAATGTCTTTTGGCGATGCTCCCGGCTTGATATTGTTAGCCCACAGCGGAGCGATTGACCGAGAGCTAGCAACAGAAATTGTGCGCTTATTCGAAGCGTCGGATAGCGAACTGGTAAGTCTCGAAACAGGCTACCAGGTCTTGAATTGCGGTGCTTACGTTGCGTCAACGACCAGAGATGAACAACTAGCTCAAATCGTTATTTCGCGGTGCGCACGAATGATTGGGCCCGACATGGAGGCGCACAACTTCCTCCGGGTCCTGTTACTAGCATTGCGAGCCTGCTCGGCTTACGTTGATCGATCCGAGTACTACCGACAGGTTGGGGTTGCGGCTACGCGCTTTGCTTATCTAGCCTCCAAGAGACATCGCTAGAGATGAGTAAGTCTCTTGAAGTTCTGTGTCATCGCGATGTTCATCTGATGGGGGCTCTAGGCACAGCAATGGCCGTTCTCGAAGCTCAGTTTTGAGCGGTATTACGGTGACAGTGTGCGCTTAATTGCAACGCCGTTGCCAAGCCAAACCCGGATCATGGTATCGGATAATCAGTGCACGGTCACCATCACGCGCGCCACCATTCATCAAACGACCATCGGTGCTGACATCCCCAAACCAGCGGCTTTCCCTGAGTCCTTTCCCTGACTCATGGGGGCTCGCCGACCGCCACTCAGTTTGTTTTACCGCGCGGGCGGTGTGGGGATTTCGTCCTTGCAGGCAGTGATATCCTGAGTGCCGATCCAGTTGCCGTTGCTGCACTGGAGCCCGCGACCACCGCCGAGGCAGATGACGGCACCCTGAGAATAAAACGCGCTGTTGTAGACACAACTCCTGGTCATGGAATCGATCTTCTGGGGGTCTGGCATGATGATGTCTTGCGCCGATGCCGCACCCGACACCATGCAGGAGATGATGCCGATCGCAAAAGCTGGTCTCCACATTCATGCAACCCTTCTTCTCACCAATTGGGAACCTTGAGGCGCGCCCTTGACGCGGATCGTCCGAGAGTAATGGTTCTCTGTGACGACTGCTTACTTCCTGTTGCCTTTTTTTGACGTCGTTTCCAGGCCGGCGTCGACAAGGCGATATCTATTTCCACGCAGACAGGCAAATCAGTTCGGGGCCTGGACGCCCTCGCGCGCGCCGAGCGCCGCGGCGATCGCCCAGACGGCAAAGCCTGCCAGGGATAATGCCGTGCCGACCAGACCGGTGGAGGTCCAGCCAAAGCCCGCGGCGACGGCCATCCCGCCCAGCCATGGGCCTATGGCGTTGGCGGTGTTGAAGGCGGAATGATTGAGAGCGGCGGCGAGACTCTGCGCCTCGCCCGCCACATCCATCAAACGGGTCTGCAGCACGGTGGCAAGCGCCCCGCTCAATCCGATCAAGAGAACGTCGACGAGCAACGTCCAGAAATTGGTTGCCGCGAGCGGGTACAGCGCCAGCGTCGCCGCCGACCACAGCAGCAGCCCGCCCGCGGTGGCCATCAAGTGACGATCGGCAAACCACGGCACGATCACGTTGCCGGCCGTGAGACCGACGCCGAACACGCACAGCGCCACAGGAACCAGCGCGGGAGACACGTGTGTCACCGCCAGCATGGTGGAAGCAAGATAAGTGTAGACGGAGAACAGGCCGCCAAAGCCCACGGCGCCGATCGCCAGCGTCAGCCACACATGCTTGCGGGTCAGCGCGGAGAGTTCACGCAACGGGCTCGCGCCGGAGTCGACGACGTCACGCGGGGCGAAAATCATGACCAGCACAGCGGTCAGCAGCCCGAGGCCCGCGACGATCGCGAACGCCCAACGCCAGCCGAGCGCCTGGCCGATCCAATTGGCCAAGGGCACGCCGACCGTTGTGGCCACCGTCAGGCCCAAAATCACGCGACCCACCGCCGCGGTGCGCTTGTCCGCCGGCACCAGCGAGGCGGCGACCAGCATGGCGATGCCGAAGTAGGCGCCGTGGGGGAGCCCGGCGAGGAAGCGCAGCACCAGCATGGAGTGAAAATCGGGAGCGAGGCCCGACAGGCCGTTCATCAGGGCGAAGAACGCCATCAACCCGATCAGAACTGTCCGCCGTGCGATACGCGCCGACAGCACGGCGATCAGCGGCGCGCCAACGACGACGCCAAGGGCATAGGCGCTGATGGCGCGGCCCGCCACGGGATCGCTGACGTGGAGATCGCGCGCGAAGAAAGGCAACAGGCTCATCGTCGCAAATTCGGTGATGCCGATGGCGAACCCGCCCACGGCCAACGCCAGATGAACGATGTTCGGATGGAAGACAGCCGGCGAAGGGGAAACCGACGGAGGGCTGGCCGGCGGGCTATATTGCGGTTCTTGCCGTGGCTTGGTTGCCGACTGCGACATCAAACGAATTCCATTGCTGCGACCGATGGGAACGCTTGCGGTCCGAATTGTCGACCGCATCGCGCCTCACTTTCGCCCTTGGCCGCCAGGTTGTTGCAAAGCCCCACGCATGTGCGTTCGGTTACCGAAGGCGCGTGTCCGCGCGATCTTCCGGCCTCCCGAATTGGCTTTTTGGATTGAGCCTTTTTGGATTGAGCGTTCGATGCCGCCCAGGAATTGGCGGCGATGCGTGCGTACGACTGCCTGCGATCGAAACGCTCCCCTACACCATCGCACACGAGGCGCAGGATCACCAGCGCAACAAATCGTTACCCATCAGACGCCATCGCATAGCATCGCAGATGGATCCAAAGACGGTTGAGCCAACGGGTCCGGCCTTCGGCCGGCCCGATGATAAACTCCGCGATATCAATCGATCGCAATATGGCGCTGATGGCGTGTTAGCGCGTAGGATGGGTTGAGCGGAAGCGATACCCATCAATCGCAATGAGGACGCTGATGGGTTTCGCAAACGGCTCAACCCATCCTACGGGCTAGGCCGAATCTGTTATTTGCAGCGCGTATTAACGGCAGGAGGCATCATGATCGAGTGGTTCGACGACCTGAAGCTCGGGATGCGTTTCAAGAGCGGCGAGACCAAGGTCAGCGGCGACGACATCAAGCGCTTCGCCGCGGAATTCGATCCGCAGCCGTTTCATATGGATGAGGTCGCGGCAGAGAAGAGCGCCTTCAAGGGGCTCGCGGCGTCGGGATGGCACACTGCCGCGATCTCGATGAATCTTGCGCTGCAGACCCGGCCGTTCGGGCCGCACCCGCTGCTCGGCATGGGCGTCGATGAACTGCGCTGGATGCAGCCGGTGCGGCCCGGCGATAGCCTGCACCTCGAGGGCGAAGTGGTCGAGTTGACGCCGTCACGGTCCAAGCCGCAGGGCATCGCGAAGATCAAATGGATCGCCTACAACCAGCACGGCGAGGCGGTTTATACGTTTACGCCGATCGGCATCGTGCCGCGTCGTCCCACGCACGATTGAAAATGCGTCCAATTTTTGAATCTCGTCATGCCCGGCCTTGTGCCGGGCATCCACGTCTTATCTGAACTTCAGCAAGAAAGACGTGGATGGCCGGGACAAGCCCGGCCATGACGAAATTACCAGAAAGCCTCATTCCATTGGCTGCTTTGAGTTAGCGAGCTCGTAGGGCGGATTAGCGAAGCGTAATCCGCCGTTCGCCGGCGTAAGTGGCGGATTACGCCGGAGCCTGTCATCGGGCCGCGCTTGCGCGGACCCGGTGGGCTAATCCGCCCTACACAAAAACTTACTTCGCGAACGCCGGGAATACCGGCAATTTGTCGATGTCGCGCGCGTCGTGCTGGATGATCACCGTGGCTTTCAGATTGGCCGCGATCTTCTTGAGGCGCTCGATCGAAGCGACCGTCTGGGCGCGATCGAAGTTGAACCACGGCACGCCGTCCGTATCATAGTTCTCGCGGAAGTGGACCGCGTCGCCGGTCAGGATGACAGGGCCCATCTGCGGCAGTTTGACCAGCAGGCTGGAATGGCCCGCGGTGTGGCCCGGCGTGCGCAGCATGATCACGCTGCCGTCGCCGAACACGTCCTTGTCGGTAGGGACCGGCTCGACCTTGCTCTCGCCCTTGATCCAGCTTTCGAACGGCTTGAAGTTCGCGCCTTCCGGCGGCTTGGGGCTGGAGATCGCGTCCCATTCCCTGGCGCCGATCAGCAGGGTTGCTTTCGGAAACGAGGCGATCTGGCCGGTGTGGTCGGCGTGATAGTGGCTGATGCCGACATATTTGATCTGATCGGGTTTGACGTCGATCTTGGCGAGGTAATCGACCAGGCTCACCTTCGGCGCGACATTGGGCGCCGTCATCGCATGGCCGGTATCCCACAGCATGTAGTCGTCGCCATGCTTGATGAGGTAGCAGCTGAAGACGAACTGGATCTTGAGATCGCCATAGGCAAAGGTATCCGAGAAGCGCTCATTGACGGCGGTCGGCGCCTGCGGCGTGCCGCAATCGAAGCGGGCCAGCGACACCTCCGGCGCCGCTTGCGCCGGCGCCGCGATGCCAGCGAACAGGCTGGCGCCGACGGCGAGAATGGTCAGTGTTTTTTTCATTGTGGTTTCTTCCCCTGAATGGCGCGGTAAAGCGCGTCGTCTGTGAGGCTGATGGGTTTCGCATAGGGCTCAACCCATCGGACGCATGTTAATTCCCTGTCACGTCCGGAAAGTTGTTCTGTCATCGTCATCAACGGTGACAAGGGGAACGACTTTCGCAAATGTTCGTCATTCCGGGGCGCGCTCTTGCGCGAGCCCGGAATCCATACCCCCAGTGGCAATGCTTGGTCATGAACAAAAATACGGGGATTATGGATTCCGGGCCTGCGCCAAGTGGCGCATCCCGGAATGACGGTGAGGTTGCGTTAAGCTATCGGCGCCCCTTACGCCCGCGTGCCCGTGAACGGGAAGCTGCCCATCGGGCCGATGCCCATTTCGCCCGAGATGCTGTCGCCCGAAACCGTGCCGGTGAATTCCAGCGTCAGCGGCATCGGGTTGGTGATGGAAACTTTCCAGGCCACGTCGTCGCCCTTGGCGGTGCCGTCGAAGATCTCGGCGCTGTTGCCATCGGCGCCCTGCGTGCCCGTCAACGTGCCGCCGGCCGCCTTCAGCGCCAGCGTCGCGGTGCGCTCGCCCATCGGCGTGCTCATGGTGATATTCCAGTTTCCGTCCACCGCCATCTTGGGTCTCTCCTCAACATTGTTTCGCAAAACCGGAAATGGTTCTGGGACCTGTATCGTGTCCCCTGCGGTATAGCGCATCTCGCCCGGCAAGCCCAACCTCGCAGAGTCTGGTTTGGGGGTAGGGGCTGTCATCTACAACGAGCATGTCGCAGCTCCCGCTTACCCTCCCCTTGAGGGGGAGGGTCGACCGCGTAGCGGTCGGGGTGGGGTGATTGTTCATCCGCGGCATCGCCACCGTCTTTGGCGCCGTGCACCCCACCCCGTCGCATGTCGCGCTTCGCGCAACACGCGCCGACCCTCCCCCTCAAGGGGAGGGTGAAAGAGGCCTTCACGCCCGCGCCGCCGGGGCGGGCACGTTGTGGCCCGTCAGATAGTCGGCCTTTCGAGATTTGGCCTTTCGATATTGCGGATACCATTTGGTGAAATAGACCGCGCTGTTGCGGGCGGCGAACACTACCAGAAGTCCCGACCAGAACGGCAGGTTCGGCACATAGATCATCGCGATGTTGCCGGCCATCATCAACAGCGCCGCGCCGGTCCAGGCCCATGCGATCAGGTAGGTCACGCGGATAAAGCCGGGCGTCGCAGCGGTTTCCGCGTCGACCATCTCGATCGCATATTGCAGCGTGAAGGGACGACGGATCGCAATCGACATCAACGAGATCAGAAAAATGCCGGTGTCGACGGCGAACTTGACGGCCGCGTTGTTCATCCCGGGATCGATCAGGGTGACGTAGCCGCCAACCACAGCGAAAATCATGACAGAGCCGGCGCCAAGGATCTTGACCGATCGGCCGCGCGCCACGTCTGCTGCGATCACCGCCAGGCAGATCGCGGCGGACGCGAACAGGCTGACAGCGGCCGAAGTCACCAGCATCAGAAAGGCGAAGGCACCGTAGGGCGCCAGGATCAGAAAGATTGTCATGGGCAGCCTCATGGACTAATCTTTACATCGTAAAGATTAAGCTAGGTCGGAAAACAGGGCGCGTCAAGTTAAATCTTTACAGTGTAAAAATAGGCGGACGGGTTAAATAAATGAGGTCGTAGAGTGCCTTATCTGGATAAACTGGAGGCTCATGGCGGCCCAAGCCCGCGATTCGTCCAAGTCCCCGTCTGCAACCTTGCCGCAATGTTGCACCGGTAGAGTGGTGCCGGGAATAAAGTAAAAGCCGAGGTTGGCCGCGTGCGCGTGTTGCTGGTCGAAGACGAGCCGGAGATGGCATCGGCCCTCGCCGTCGCCTTGAAGAACTACGATATGGTGGTGGACCATGTCTCGACCCTGGCCGACGCCGAGGAAGCGGTTTTCATCAATGACTATGGAGCGGTGCTGCTCGATCGCCAGTTGCCGGATGGCGATGGGCTGACGCTTGTCCCAAAGCTGCGGGCCAAGGACATCGGTGTTGCCGTGATCGTGCTGACCGCGCGCGGCGAACTGGCCGATCGCGTTGCGGGGTTGAACACCGGCGCCGACGATTATCTCGGCAAGCCGTTCGCCGTCGAGGAATTGCTGGCGCGGCTGCGCGCCGTGCTCCGGCGGCCGGTAGAGTTGTCCTCCGAAACCATGAAGCTTGGCCGGCTCTCGTTCGACGTCGGCAACCGCGAAGCCAGCGTCGCCGGTCAGCCGCTCGAACTGCCGCGCCGCGAACTTCTTGTGCTGGAGACCTTGCTGCGGCGGATGGGCCGTACCGTCGCAAGGTCCTCGCTGGAGGAAGCGGTCTACAGCATCGACGACGAGATCCAATCGAACACGCTGGATGCGCATGTTTCCCGGCTTCGGCGCAAATTATCGGAAGCGCAGGCCGGAATTGAAATCCATGCCATTCGTGGCGTGGGCTATTTGCTGAAGCGCTCGCCATGACCGATGCCCGGCCGCACTCGCTGCGATGGCGTCTGGTGCGCCGGCTGGTTGTATTGCAGGCCGCGATGCTGACGCTGTTCGTCCTGTTCGTGGTCGCAGCACTTTGGGGCGGCGGATTCCTGGTCTCGCTCGAGCCGGAAGACGAGACGATCGATGCGTTGCGCAACGCGATCGTCCGGGATGCAAACGGAGATATCGCCGTGCGCGATACGCCCGCCCTTGCAAGGCGGCGGGAGAGGATTCCCGATTTCTGGTTCACGGTCCGGGACCGGGAAGGGCATTCCGCTTCGCAAGGCAAAGTGCCGGCGGAGTATGCCAACATCGGCGACGCGCTCGATGGCGTCGGTCAGGCGCGGCTCGGCTGGAATATCGGCGATCGGCCGCGTCCCTCGGCACGGATGAAATGGATCGCCACGCCCGCCGGCAGCGTCCAGGTCCTGACCGGTCAGGGCGGTACGGTATCGTGGCAACGGCTCGCGCTGGCGGTCTCGACGCTTTTCCTGAGCGTTGTTTTCCCCGTTGTCGCGCTGATGACGCTGGCCACGCTTGTGGCAACTCCGATGGTGATCCGGCGAACGCTCGCCGGCCTCGGCCGTGCCGCCGCGCAAGCCGAGAAAATCGACATCGATGCGCGAGGTGCGCGGCTTCCGCTGGAATCCGTGCCTTCGGAAATCGTGCCGCTGGTATCGGCGGTCAATGATGCTCTTGGCCGCCTCGACGAAGGCTATGAACGGCACAAGCGGTTTCTTGTCGACGCCGCGCATGAACTTCGCACGCCGATCGCGATCCTGCAGACGCGGCTGGAATCGCTCTCACTGGGGCCTGATGCGGCGCGCGTCCTCGAAGATGTCGCGCGCTTGTCCACGCTCGCCGATCAGCTGCTGGATCTTCAGCGTGTCAACCGGTCGGCCGGTCAGTTATCGGATGTCGATCTCGTCTTCATCGGGAGGAAGGTCGTGGGCGACCTTGCTCCCCTGGCGATTGCCGCCAATTACGAACTTTCATTTGAAACCGCTGCGGAAGTTGTCCTGATACGGGGCGATCAGGGATCTTTGGAACGGGCACTGACCAATCTCATTCAGAATGCCATCCAGTATGGCGGCCGCAAAGGCACGATTGCCGTTCGGGTCGAGCCGCCGGCGGCGGTCTCGGTCACGGATGATGGGGCAGGCATTCCATCCTCGCAGCGCGAGCGCGTATTTGAACCATTTTACAGGCTGCACGGACGCAACAGCGGCGCCGGACTTGGACTCAATCTCGTGCAGGAGATCGTTCGGCTCCACGGCGGACAGGTCGTGATATCCGACGGTCCCTCCGGCGGCACATCCATCAAGATGACATTCAAGCCGGCGTCGCGCGCGTCGTAGTCGCTTGTGTGGACCACAATACACCAGTCTGCAATCAAAATTTTCTGCTTCTGCGTGAACGCGCAATGTTCGCACAACATCCGTGCCTGATACCGCATCGGTCCCGACATCAGTCGGTGATGCGGTTCAATAAAACGGGTGGTCTTCTCTCATGGCGACACAAGACGTCTTGTTGTTTTTTCGAGCATTGGCTTGCAACCCGCGCACCGTCGGTGCGATCGCGCCTTCGGGAGCCAGTCTGGCGAGCCTGATCACAAGCGAGATCACTTCAGCCACCGGTCCAGTCCTCGAACTTGGCCCGGGGACAGGTGTCTTCACCGAAGCGCTGCTGACGCGCGGCGTCAGGGAAGGTGATCTCACCCTGATCGAATATGGTTCGGACTTCATGAGGCTGCTGCAGTCCAGATTCCCAAGGGCGCGGGTGCTCTGGATGGACGCTGCCTGGATGGGGTCTTACCGCCTGTTCGAACAGCCTGTTGGAGCCGTCGTGAGTGGGCTGCCGCTGCTCAATCTTCCGCCGAGGAAGGTCGCCGCCATTCTGAACGGTGCGTTCAACAATCTTCGTGACGGCGGTGCATTCTACCAATTCACCTATGGAACGCAGTGCTCGATATCGAACGAGCAACTCGATCAGCTCGGGACTGCAGGCGACCTGCATGGGTCGCGTGCTTCGCAACGTCCCGCCAGCCTCGGTATACCGCATTACGCGAAGCAAACGATGCTGACCGGAGCGGACCAGATGTCGGCCAGCATGGATCTTGTGGGCGTCGTCACCATGCTGGTCGAGGCCGGGCCGATCGGAATCGGATGCGTCGCGCTTGCAGAGAAATTCTTCCCGGTGGTGCCGTCGTACGTCGTGTTTGTGCTTTTGGGCATGGCAACTGCATTGGGCCAAACCGATCTGGCCGTCAGCGTTGCGGCAACCGCGATCGGCTCCACGATAGGCGCGCTTGGCTGGTACTGCGTCGGCCTTGCGCTGGGGCCGACGCGAATTGAAACGCTCATTGAAAGATTTGGACGCTTGATATTCTTGAAAGCGGCCTTCTATCATCGGATGACAGGCGCCTATAAGCGCAATCATTTCTGGGTCACTGTCGTGGGACAGACCATTCCAGCGGTGCGCATTTATCTCTCGATTCCTGCCGGCGTCCTTCATCTTGCAATCGTGAATTTTCTGGTGGCGACGCTGATCGGCAGCCTGGTGTGGAGCGGACCCCTGTTGGCGCTCGGCTATGTCTTGCGTTCGAGAAGCGCCGATGCCGCGTCACTGGGGCTGACCGTGGTCGCGGCTTTGATCGGTTTGGAGATTGTGGCGCTGCTGGTCTGGCGTCTGACGCGCCATCTCCGCAATTCTTGAACCCGCTCATGCATGCCAAACATCAGTCGACAGGTCGAACGGCATTCAGCCTGATCTTTACAGTGTAAAAATCACGCCCTATAACGGCCGCATGACGAAGAAAGCCAAGGACAGCCGCGTCAACCGTCCGATGCCTGTGAAAGCCCGCGGGGCTACGAAAGCGGGAGCGGAAAAGAAGTCCGTTGCGCGACGGCTCGGCAGGTCAACCGGCGAGTCGCCGTACCATCACGGCGCGCTGCACGAGGCCTTGCTCAAGGCGGCGGAAACCGTTCTCGAGCGCGACGGGCTGTCGGGACTGACGCTGCGCGCGGTGGCGCGCGAGGCGGGGGTGTCGCATGCCGCGCCGACGCATCATTTCGGCGACCTGACCGGTCTCCTCAGCGATCTCGCCGCGATCGGCTTCCGGCAATTCAACGCCGCGATGGCGGCCGCATCGGCGGCAGGCACGCAGCCGCTGGAGAAGGCGGCCGCCCGCGCCAAGGCCTATGTCGGGTATGCCCAGGCGCACCCCGGCATGTACGGATTGATGTTCCGCACCGAGCGTATCGATATGTCGCGGCCGTCCTTGCATGAGGCCGCCACCGCCTCGTTTGCGGGATTGGCCGGCGCGATCGGCGCCAGCCGTCACGAGCATATCGAGGAAGAGGCGCTGTCGCTCGAGCAGGCCGCGGCGATTGCGCGGGCGTGGTCGCTGATTCATGGTTTCACCATGCTGCTGCTCGATGGCCGGCTCTCCGACATCCTTCGGCGGCTTCCGGAAGGTACTAACGTAGAGATCCTGCTGGATGCCATGCTCAAATCCACGATCGGCAGACCTAGCGGAGCGCAAGCCACGCCGAATACGGCCTGAGGCCCGCGCGCTGTACGAGGGAACCGCAAGCGCGATTGTGCGTGTACAATCTGGGGAAGGTTCGCGGTATCTGCGCGAAAGACCTGACATCGGTCCGGAATCGTCTTAGAACAGCCGCTTCGCGCTCCGTCCCTTTCCCTAACGTGTCAGTTCCTGTCGATTATGCCTGCCATTCCGTCGAACAAGCCTTATCGCGTTGGCCGCTCCCGCACCGGGCTTGGCCTCTTCGCCACCAAGCCCATCAAGAAGGGCGCCAAAATCATCCGCTATTTTGGGCCGCTGCTGGATTGCCGGAAGAAGAAGCAGGACGAGATCGAGAACAAATATCTGTTCGAGCTCAACAACCGCTGGACCATCGACGGCTCGGTGCGCAAGAACATCGCGCGCTATATCAATCACGCCTGCAAGCCGAATGCGGAATCCGACGTCAATGCCCGCAAGCGCAAGGTGGTGATCCGCGCGATCAAGAACATCGAGCCCGGCGACGAGATCAACTACGATTACGGCACCGATTACTTCAAGGCCTACCTGAAGCCGATCGGCTGCAAATGCAATGCCTGCGAAAAGAAGCGCAAGAAGCAGCGCGCCGAGGCGAGGGCGGAGCGGTTGCGCCTCAAAGCCAGGGAACAGAAGAAGGCGGAGCGTAAGGCGCTGAAGACAGCCGAGAAGCTCACGAAGGCCAAAAAGAAGCTGGAAAAGCTGAACGGCAAATCGAACGGCGCGAAGGTGGCCGGCAAGTTTTTGAACGGGCACGGCCGGTCCAAAGTTGCCGGCAAGGTTGCTAGCAAGACATCGGCCGCCGCCAAGCGCGGGACTTCCGCCAAATCCGCCGCGTCTGCGAGATCGAGAACTTCCGCGATGGCTCCCGAGCGAGATCGCCGGGCGTCGGCCTAGACCGCCCTCGTTGGGTGGCCGCGCCGCGCCTCCCCGGCATGGCGGGAAGCCGAAATAGTTTATTGCCCCTGCTGGCTTTGCCGCTTATTTCTGGGGTCCCTCACCGGAGGACGCCCGAATGAGCAACTTGAAACCACTTAAGATCGACATCGTCTCCGACGTGGTCTGCCCCTGGTGCTACATCGGCAAGCGCCGGATCGAGAACGCGCTGGCGCTGGTGCCCGACGTCCCCGTGGAAGTTCGCTGGCGGCCGTTCTTTCTCAATTCCTGGGTGCCGCGCGAGGGGATCAGCCGGGACGAATACCTGACCGCGAAATTCGGCTCGCCCGAGGCCTACAAGGGCATGTCGGGCCGCGTGGTCGAGGCCGCCGCTGACGAGGGCCTGTTGTACCGGCCGGAGCTCGTCAAACGCCAGCCCAATACCATTGACTGCCACCGGCTGATCCACTGGGCCGAGGCGAAAGGCAAAGCCGCCGACATGGAGCAGCGGCTGATGGAGCTGTATTTCCGGGACGGCGGCGATCTCACCGACGTCAATGTGCTGGTGCAGGCGGCCGCCGATTGCGGGCTCGATGCCGACGAGGTGCGCCGGCGGCTGGCGACCGACGAAGACGTGGCGCTGATTTCGGGAAACGCCCAGGAAGCCGCCGACAAGGGCATCTCCGGCGTGCCGACCTTCGTGTTCGCGCAGAAATACGCGGTGTCCGGCGCGCAGCCGGCCGAGCAGCTCGCCCGCGCCATCCGGCAGGTGTCGGAGGAAGTGAACGCGCAGGCGGCGGAGTAATCGCACCTCCGGCGTGCGCATCCGAGCTAAAAAATATCAACAAGAAACCTGAGGAAGCCTCATGCTCTATGAATTGCGAACCTACACCGTGAAGCCCGGCGCCACTGGCGACATGGTGAAGGCGGCGAGCACCGTGTCACGCGATATTCGCGGCGACAACTACGGCAAGCTCGAAGGTTACTGGTCGACCGAGATCGGCCCGCTCAATCAGGTTATGCACCTGTGGAGCTACAGCGATTTCAACGAGCGCGCGCGATTGCGCGCCGAACTCGCGAAAAATCCGCGCTGGACCGGCGAGTATATTCCGCTCATCCGTCCCTTGATGATGCGTCAGGATATCCGCCTGCTCAACGCGCTGAGGGCGCCCGTTGCGCCGGCATCGACCGGCAACATCTACGAGCTTCGCAACTATCGCGCCAAGCCGGGCGGTGCGGTCAGGCAGTGGCTTGATGCGTTCACCGCGGCGCTGCCGGCGCGCGAGAAATATTCCAAGATTGTCGGGCTATGGCAGACCGAAGCGGGGCAACCGAATGAAGTGTGCCACCTCTGGGCCTATCCCAGCCTGAATGCGCGCGCCGAGGCGCGCGGCAACGCCCTCAAGGATCCGGCGTGGCAGGAGTTCCTCGGCAAGGGCCCGGCGCTTCTCGACGAGATGCACTCGACCATCATGCTGCCCGCGCCGCACTCGCCATTGAAGTAATCGCGTCAGAATCGCAGTGGTCGGGAAATAGCGGAGCGCGCTTCAACGCCGCCATGCGCGGATGAAACGAACGCCGCGGCGCGCGGCTTCGAGGACAAACCGGCGCGCGATCATCGCCAGATGGATCGACGATACCGCGGCATCGTTGGACCGCAGTGGAATCAGCACGTCGCCGATCGCGAGGCGGCCGCGCCAGATCGGGTTGATCATGGGGTGATCGGGGCTTGCGGTGGAGTCGGCCGTTGCAATGGCGGGATCGGCGCAGAGGTGCCGGGTCAGGTCCAGCGTCAGTTGCACCCCGGGCGAGAATTTCGAGAAGCGTTCGTCGACACCTAGTTTGAAGAAAAACGCGCGGTCCTGATGCCGCAGCACGATCCCGGCGGCGACCGGCGTGTCGCCTGCGCGTAGCGTCACGATCTCGCATTGGCCGCTTGCGGCGAGCGCGATGGTGGCGCGCCGGACAAAGCCGGCATCGCCATCGTTTTGCGCCAGCGCGGTGCCGCGCGCGCCTTTCCAGCCGCTGGCCTCCAACGCCAGGAAGATTTCGACGGCGGCCGCGACGGCGTCCGGCGACCGCGCCACATCGAAATGGACGGCGCCGTGTTCGGCCAGGCGATGACGCTGGCGGCGCAATTCCTTCAGCTTCTTGGCTCCGAGCGCGTCGCGCAGCAACTCATCGGCATCGCGCGTCGCGTCGAGTTCGGCGCGCTGGTAGGATTGCAGCACGCGCGGACGCATGCCGCCTTGCCGCAAGGCGTTCGCGAAGGCCTTCATGGCCGCGCCGTCGAGCGACATATCGCGCAGGATCAGCGCATGGGCGCCGGCGTGTCGCGCCTGCTGCATCAATTGCGCGACGGCCGCATCGGCCAGGTCACGATCGAGCGGCGGCGTGCAGAGCGTGCCGTAGGGATGGGCGCTGACCAGCGCGGGCAGGGGAATCCTGTAAGCGCGCCACATCGAGATGACGGGCATCAGACCGATCAATCGCGGTCGACGGCGCATCGGTCCACGCATTCAGCGCGGAGGCGCCGGTGCGGCCTTGCGCGGAGGCGTTGACCGCCAACTCCCATCCGGGAAGATAATAGCCGTTCGGCTCGACGGCGCGCTCGCTGAGTGCGCGCCAATGGCTCACGGCGACCGCGGCAAGCGGGATCAGCGCATCGCCGGGAAGGGGTGCCGCGCCAGTTCGCGCACGCGCATTGACGGCATCCTCGATCGATGCGCGACCAACACCCGTTGTATCCACGATCTCGGCCACGTCCCATGATCCCCGTTTGCGATGGACGATGAAGCTGCGCGTGCAAGCGCTTCCGCCAAGGCATTACCGGGACAAGGCTAGCGGAAAGATTGGAAGATACCGTTGGCGCCGGGATTCAATTTGAGCGGTAATGTTAACGCGTTGTTTATCATGCGCTCGGCGCCAGATGGCCGAAATAAGCGCTGCTCGAGCCGTTCCGGCAGATTGCTCTCGCTGGTCGGTGCTTCCAGAACGATCTGTCCCTGCACCAGCGCATAGACGCGGTCGGCGGTCGCGAGCGCCTTTTCCAGGAGCTGTTCGACCAGCAACACCGCGGTGCCCTGGCTGCGCAACCGGCCGATCACGTCGAGCACGCGGTCGACCAGCACCGGCGACAATCCGGCCGACGGTTCGTCCAGCATCAACAGGCGCGGGCGGCGCACCAGTCCCTGCGCCACCGTCAGCATCTGCTGTTGTCCGCCGCTCAGCGCGCCGCCGCGCTCATGGCGCTTCTCGGCGATCTCGGGAAAGAACGACAATGCTTCCTCGACCCGCGTCATCCGCTCGCTGCGCGGCAGGTCGTAACCCGCCAGCAACAGATTGTCGGTGACGGAAATCTGCGTGAATACACGATGACCTTCGATCACATGCACGAGGCCGGCGCGTGCGGTTTCACGCGGCGTGGCGTTGGTCATGTCACGGCCGGCGAAACGAACATATCCAGCCGTGACCGGGAGCAGTCCCGACAGCGCGCGCAGCATGGTGCTCTTGCCGGCACCGTTCGGACCGAGCAGCGCCACGACTTCGCCCGCGGCGACCTGGAAGTCGATCCCGTGCAGCACGCGGATCTTGCCGTAGCCGGACTCCAGCGCGGCAACGGAAAGCAGGGGTTCAGGCGCCGAGATATGCACTGACCACCTCCTTGTGGGTGCGGATCTCGGCCGGGGTTCCGGCGGCGAGGATGCGGCCGAGATTGAGCACCGTGATCTCGTCGCAGATCGCAAAGATCAGGTCGGCGTGATGCTCCACCAGCAATACGCCGGTGCCGCGCCGGGCGATCGCCTTGATCAGCCCGGCCAGGCGCTCGATCTCGTCGCCGGAGAGGCCGGCGGCGGGCTCGTCGAGCAGCAGCAAACTGGGATCGAGCATCAGCGCGCGCGCGATTTCGATAAATCGTAACTCGCTGTGCTGCAGCCGATCGGCGCGGACGTCGGCCAGCGCCTCCAGCCCGACCGCGCCGAGCATGCCGCGCGCCTTCGCCGCCAACATGCGCTCGTCGCGCTGGCTTCGCGGCAGCGCCAGCATCGCTTCGAGGAACGTCGCCTGACCCTCGATCGTGCCGCCGATCATCACGTTCTGCAGGACCGAAGCCTCGCCGATCACGCGCGGCGTCTGGAACGTGCGTGCGATGCCGCTACTGGCGCGCAACGCCGGCATGCCCGGCGGCAAGACGTCTTCTCCCAATTTCATCGTACCGCCCTTGGCGGCGTAGTAGCCGGAGATCACGTTGAGCGTCGTGGTCTTGCCGCTGCCGTTGGGGCCGATCAGGCCGTGGATCCGCCCGGGTGCGACGTCGAGATCGAGGCCGTCGATGGCGCGGACATTGCCGAAGCTCAGCGCGATACCGCGCAGGCTCAGCGCCCTGTCGCCCGACGCGCTTGCGCATGACCTCGCCGAGTGCGGCGGGCCGCGGCACGATGGCGCGGTTGCTGGGGAGCGGACGGCGATTGCGGAAATCCAGCAGCGAGGCGATGCCGCCGGGCATCGCCAGCACGATCACCAGCAGCAGCACGGCGTAGAGGAACGTCGACCACGCGGCCAGGGGAGCGGCGATCTCCGGCAGGATGGTGAGGATGATCGTCCCCAGCATCGGTCCCAGGATCGAGCCTCGGCCGCCGATCAGGATCGCGATGAAGAACAGCACCGAAAGATCGAACGTAAAGGCGTCCGGCGTGATGTAGGTCTGCAGGCTCGCGAACAATCCGCCGGCGATGGCGGCCAGCGCGCCGGCGAACAGGAAGATCGCGATCAGCATGCGCGGCTTGGAAATGCCGGTGGCCTCGGCCGCGACCTCGGCGTCGCGCACCGCGATCAAGGCGCGGCCGAACCTCGAATGCGCGATGTTGGCGCTCATCCAGGTCGAGACGCCCGCAAAGCCTATGCAAAGGTAGTAGTAACCCCACGGGGTATTGAAGGGAGCGGGAAATTCCGGGCCGGCGATTCCGATGCCGCCGCCGGTGACGCTCTGCCAGGCCAGCGCGATCTGGGTGACGATGGTGGCGAAGCCGAGCGTCGACATCGCGAAATAGAAAGTACGCAGCCGCAGGGCGGGCAATCCCACGATCACGCCGAAGGCGGCGCCGACGCCGCCCGCGATCGCCAGGGCCGCGAATACCGGCACCGGCGGCAGGACATTGCCGGCGACCAGCACGCTCGTGGTATAGGCGCCGAGCGTCAGCAGCGCGACATAGCCGATCGCCAGATGCCCGGCGAATCCGACCACGAGATTGAGGCCGGAGACCAGCACCCAGTAGATCGCCGCCCGGGTGCCGATCAGCGCCCAGTAATCGTTGCTGACGAACGGCAGGATCATCGCGACCGCGAGCACGCCGAGGAACGGCGCGAGCTGCGGCAGCAGGGCGCGAAAGGCGCGCGTCTCGCTGCGGGCGGGCAGCGGTCGTGACGGCCGTCATCACACCCTCCGCGCGGTGGCCGCGCCGAACAGGCCTTGCGGCGCCGCCAGCAGCACGACGATGAACAGCGCAAACACGGCCACCGATGAGAAGATGCCGCCGACCAGGAAATTGGCGGCCTGCTGGAACAGGCCGAGCGCGAGGCCGCCGATGACGGCGCCGCGGTTGTTGCCGAGGCCGCCGAGCGCCACCGGGACGAAGCCGTAGAAATTCAGCAGCGCGCCATTGGCGAAGAACGCCAGCAGCAATTCGCCTCCGGAAAAACCGGCAATGCCGCCGACGACGCCGGCCAGCGCGTAGCTGGCGATCCGCAGGTTGCGCTCGGGCAGGCCGAGCGCGCGCGCGGCAAAATTATCCTCCGCGATCGCCAGGAAGGCGCGGCCCACCAGCGTGCGCCGATAGAGATATTCGAGGCCGATGATGGTCAGCGCGCAGGCAACCACCGGCAGCCAGAACTTTTCGTCGAGCACGCCGCTGCCCCATCCGATCAGTCGTGGAAACGGCTGCGGCTCGGTGCCCCATTTGATCGCCGCGACCTGCTGGATCATCAGCGCCAGCGCCAGCGTGGAGAGCACGTAAAGATGCTGGTCGAGGCTTTTCAGCACCGGCCGCACCGCGACGAATTCGGTGATGACGCCGATCACCGCGCACGCGAGCAGTGTGAGGACGAAGCCGACGATCACGGGCAGGCCGAGCTTCAGGATGAACATCGATCCGAACACCCCGCCGAGCATGGCGAGTTGACCGGAGGTGAAGCTCATCACCCGCGAGGTCGAGAACATCGTGTTGTAGGTGACGCCGACGAGCGCATAGATGGCGCCCGCCGCGAGACCGGATGCGAGGATCGAGGCAAGCATGGTTTATGCTCTCCGCCGCTCGCTAGGCGTAGCCCGGCGCCAATGCGAAGGTGCCGCTCTTGGCGGAGTTCGCCGCCGACATCACGATCTCGTCGGTCGGATAGCCGTTATGCTGGGTCGGCGAGAACGTGTAGTTGCCGAAATAGCCCGGATACTTCGTCAGCGAGTTGAGATAGGCGATGATACCGGCGCTGTCGGTGGATCCGCTGAACTCGACGCCCTTGGCAAACAGCTCGATTGCATCGATCCCGCCTGCGATCCACCAGAGCAGGGTGTCATTGAGCGCAACCTTGGCCTTGGTCAGCCGATCGACCAGGTCCTGGCTTTTCGCCGGCAACTTGCCGGAGGCGTCATAGCTGCAGCTCTTGTAGCCGACGGCATAGACCTTTTCCCAATTGGCGGGCTTCTCGATCAGACCGGCGATGTCTCCCGACGCCAGTGATGGATGGCCGACGAACGAGACGTCCCAGTTCATGGCCGCGCGGGTATTGAACATCCGCGCTTCCATGCCGGTGGCGACGCTCCAGACCACGATGACCTCGGCGCCGGCGTTCTTGGCGCGCAGCATGTCGGGGGTCATGTCGGGCTGGGTGGCATCGATGTTGGCCTGATAGACGACCTCGGCGCCGTCCTTCTTGAACGCG
Organism: uncultured Alphaproteobacteria bacterium; assembly: GCA_963843235.1. Lineage (GTDB taxonomy): Bacteria > Pseudomonadota > Alphaproteobacteria > Rhizobiales > Xanthobacteraceae > Bradyrhizobium. Next base: position 14,448 of record CAWJJV010000024.1, on the reverse strand, counting down.
GCCACCGACGCCCCGACCGCGGTGACGCCGTAGCCGGTGGTATCGCCGAACACCGCGATCTTCTTCACCTTGAGGATGTTGAGGCAGTAGTTGCGGGCCGCGTCGTCCCATTGGCTGTTGGACGGCGCCAGACGGAACGCATTCGGGAATTTGGTGGTGTCGATCAGGCTTTCCACCACGCAGGGGTGGATGTCCGGCATCTTGGCCCGCGCCATGATCGGAGTGGTGGCAAGCGCCTCGCCCGAATTGAGCGGTCCCCAGATGGCGTGGACCTTGAGCTGGCTGATCATTTCCTGCGTGGCGTTCACGGCCTTGGTGGGATCGCCCTGGGTGTCGCGGGTAATGACCTCGATCTTGCGGCCCTTGACGCCGCCGGCGCCGTTGATGGCGTCCACTGCGAAGATCACTCCGCGGTTGAAACCGACGGTCGGGGCCGAACTCGGCCCGGTCATCGCGGCCAGGAAGCCGATCTTGATCGGTTCCGATTGGGCAATAGCGGGTCTTGCGAACGAAAACGTCGCGGCTCCGAGCGCGCCGGCGGTCCCCAGCAAAACGTCACGACGTGAAGCGGCCATGTATTCCTCCCGATTTTATACTTTTCGGCGCCCGTCGTTCCCGCAGGCGCTCGTCGCAGTCATTTCCCGGCGTGTGGCCGAAAGCTGGTTTGCTCAAATCAAATTTGAGCCTGATGTGGACGCCTTGTCCAGAGCTTCCGGCCAGCCGGTGTGACAATGCCGGAAATGGGCTGCCGATTTCGTTTGATACGCATGTGCAGGCGCGCTTGACCGCCGGCGCGTCAAATCCCGGCGTGGGCGCTCCTGCGGCGCCGCTAGATCGGCGCGTAGGTCTCGGACACGCAATTGTCCTCGGCGTCGATGCGCTGCCGGTCGAGGATGACCCCGTTCTCGATAATGATTCGATAGGTCTGGACGCCCAGCGGTTTGCCGGTGGCCGAGGTCAGGTCGGCCCTGACGCAGGCCGTCCAGCCCGATCCATGGAGATCGCGGCGTACCGGCGAGACCTGCACGTCGCGCGGGGCGGATGCGGCGAGGAACACCGAATCCAGATGGTCGCGAACGAGTTGCTTGACGTCGGGTGGCGGCTCCGGCGCCGGCTCGTTGCCCTTGACGCGCAGGGATTCCGGCCACACCGCGTGGCTGTCGGCCAAGCCGCACCCCGCCAGCACCGGCGCGCCGACCACTAACAACGCGATACAAAAAACAATTCCCCTCATGCGCGCGTTCTATCCCGCACCGCGAGAAATTGCCTCCGATCCGCAGATTAATTTTCGTTCACGGACTTCAACAATCGCTGAAACAGGGCACCGGAAAGATTACCAAAACGGGATTTTGGCCCCCGGTCTACGATCCCTCGTTGGCCATCATTCGATTGCAGGGTAAGGTCTCCCGGAAATGGGACGGAGGGAGACCCTGGCGATGAAGGCCTTCATGATTGCGGTGGCGATGGTGGCGTTGATTGCCGTGCCCGCACACGCCCAGATGGGCGGCGGTAAACGCCATCAGGCCGACGATAAAAAGACCGATGCGCCGGCCAAGAAAGTCGATGAGAAGGCCTACAAGGCCGCGCTCGAACGAATACCCGAGCCCAAGGAAAAATACGACCCGTGGGGCGTGGCTCGGCCGGGAGATCCCGCTAAGAAGCCGAAATAGACGCCTTGATGACAAGGCGTTTCAATATTTTCCGACTGCTGATCGATTGCCAGACGGTGCGCGAATGCTCGCTTGCGCCACCGCGCATTTGGCACGATTTTCGGGCCGGCCTTCCATTTGTGAACCCGGGGCAATCGCATATGGCTGAATTGAGCTGCGTTTGATGCGATCGCCTCGCGCAAGGTCCCCTGCGTTCGCAGGGACAACGCATCATCGAGTGAACACACCGACGCAAAAGTTTTGATGTCTTTTTTTCAAAGGCGTATGCCTGCCGCCATTGCCTTCACGGTCGCGATCGCATCGGCGAACGCCGGGCACGCGGCTGTATCTTGCAAAGCAGCCGCTCAGCATCTGGTCAACCTGGTAAAAAGCAACTGGCCGTCCTCGGACGCGAACACGCCCGGCGCTACCGCCGACATGATGGGACTGTTGAACAAGTCGCCCACGGGGTTCGTTCCCGGCGCAACACGGTTCAAGCTCGCGACCTATTCGCGGCAAGCCTTCGCCGAGAAAACCCTGCGCCTTCAAAAGCCCTTTACCCCATCCGGCGAATTGTTGAACGCCCTTGATGACGTTCAGGGGGAACTGACGGTTTCCGAACTACCGGGCACCGACCTCTTGGCGGCCAACAGCATCGGCGGGACGGCAAACTGCAATTCGACCGTGTTTTTCTCGGTGAGGAGGGGACGCACCCGCGTTGTGCGGGAGCCGGAAGGTTGGAAGAACGATTTTGGCGGCTCGTGCGGCGTGACACGTTCCTTCGCGTCGGTTGACGGCGTTCCGGTCATCATCGACGACAATCTCAATCTCGGGCCGAACCTGACCTCGACCTTGACGCTGACGCCGTGGGGTGACGGCAAGTGGCTGGACCCATGCGAGGCCGACTTCGTCTTTGCTCCCCATTTCGATACCAAGAAGACGCTGAACGACTGGCCAGGTCTCAACAATTGGGACAACAACGATTGCGGGGCTGGCGGCTGCGAAGGATTTCAGCGCGCTGCCTTGAGCTTGGTCAAGCAGACGCAACAGGATCGCGCCGGCGTGGAAGATCATTTGCTGGCGACGATGACCGAGCCGCAGCGCGACGCGTACCGGCGATTGAAACGTCTCGCCGGCGGGCCGGATGAGCAGGCCCGCGGCGACGATGCTGAAAACACCAAAACCGCTGCCGGCCTGACCGATGAAAGGCCACTTTGGCTACCGATCGTGGTCGACGACCGCGTCTTTCTCGCCACCGTCGGACACTTCACCATCGGTTGGCGGGTTTTTTCCGATTGGAAGGTGGCGGTCCAAGCTGGCGAGGCAGACCGGATGAGAGAGATCGCGCGTTTCGCGATTGGCATGACGAAAGGTCCGATTGTCAGCGCCAAGGTCAAATGACTGGGCATAAGTTACGCCGTCGGAGCGCGTCCAAAGCCGAAATTGGATCGTGCGATGCATGCAGCGACAGTGAATGTGCCGAAGCAATCACGCAGGCGCAGACCGTAGCGATGGCCAGCGAAAAATAGCGCGCAACCAAGTCGGCTAAATACCGGAAATCCGGTTTTCATTTTCGAGGGCGCGTCTTAGTCGAACGCGACGCCGATCCGCTTGTCGCGACTCCAGACCGGACGGCAGCGGCGGATGAATTGATCGGCTTTGATCACCAGCATGAACGATGGCGGCAGGCTGATCGAGGTCGCGAAGTCCAACGCCGCGCCGCCCGCAGAAAGGTTGTGTACGGTGCAGGCGAGGCCGTTGCCGCCGAAGGCGATCGTTGCGCCCTTCAGCACCTGGTGTCGCGGCGCCGCGCGCCTTTCGTTTCGGTGTTCGATCATCGCGGTGGTCCGTTGGAGCTGAGTAAAATTCGGCGCCGCTGAATTGCTGGCTGATAGATTTGGCCGGCACCACAACCATATAGGGATTTGTGGCTGGTTTACGACCGGTGTGTGCGATTAGGTCGCGGCACGCTCACAGCATCGCAAAGGCGCTGGCGACCATTGCGACCGGTTTGTTGTCGGCGGCGCTCAACAGCGTGACGCGGCCAAAGCTCATGGTGCGCCCGGTACGAACCACCCGAGCGTCCGCCACCACGTCCGACGAGGTGACGGCGCGCATGAAATGGGTGGTTTGATCCACCGTCGTCATCGGCCGGTATCCGCCGTTGGCCGCCAGGATGGCGATCACCATCGAGGTATCGGCGAGCGCCATCAGCGCCTGGCCGCAGACGATGCCGCCGTGCCGGCACAGCCGATCGGAGAACGGCATGCGGAGGGTGGCACCCGGCTGCCAGTCGGCCGCCGCACCCGCCGGCGGGGTGCATTCGATGCGCTCGACCGACAGCGCGAGATCCTGAACCCACGGTGCGAACACGTCGCCGAGAACGCGCCGCGCTTCCGCGATATCGAATTCGGCGGCCGGTGGCTCGCTTTGCATGAACGCCGGTTCCCCGCCCGAGATCGTGATCGCGCGCATTCTAGACACGCGAAGGGCGGCTTGAAAATAGCAGGCTTGGCGCCGTATAACCCGGTGAGTAGGAGTAGTGGACGATGTACAGGCGATTGGCACTTGTTTTGAGCGTAATCGCCATGGGTCTTCTACTGGATGGTTGCACCAGATGCGGTCCGGTCTGGGACGATTGGCTGCCGAAATCCTGCAAGTCGGATCATCTTTAACGTCAAGGCAGGCGCGCTTGGCGATGCAGCTGGCGCGGTGGTATATTGCCGGAGAAATACGGGGAGCATCCCATGAAAGTGTTACGCGCAGCCGCCGTCATTGCGTTGCTGACGGGGCCGGCTTACGCGCAAATGCCCAACATCAACCTGATACCGGAAATTGCCTCCAAGTCGCCTGAGGAAAAGGAAGCCGACGCGGTGAGGGACAAGGCCTATCGGGATTCGCTGAAGAAAATCCCGGACGCCAAGGTCTCTTCCGATCCGTGGGGCGCGGTGCGCGCGGACACGCCGAAAGCACCGGCGAAGCCGCGCACCAAAACCGGCAGCACCGCAAACTAAAGCGCTTGAAGCAGCAAACCGGCGCCGCGTGCGCACCGGTTTGCGCTGGCGCGCAGGCCGGCCGATCAATCCAGCAACATTCCGCAACATTCGTGCCCTGTCCGTAAGCGCGCGGGCCGGTTCGGTCGCCTTGCCCAGGTCAGGTCCAGGTCAGTCCCGGCCATTGTCCCAATCCCGCGGGCCGTGCCCGGAGCGCGGGACTCGGATTGGGTCGCCGCGGGCGCTATAGTGAGCCGGTCGTTCCGTGTGCTGGAGTTTGCGACATGGCCTTTCGCCCGCGCGATCTGGCCGACCGTATGGCCGGCCGGCGCAAGCCTGACGACGGTTATCTGCGTGAGACGTTTACCTTGCCGCGCGACAAGGCGCGGAGCAGGGCGCGCGATTTTCTCGCCCGCTATCCGAAGGCTGCTTACATGAGCGGGGTCGAGAGCTGGCGCGAACTGCCAGGCGGCGACATTGAATTCACGATGCGGCGACTTCCGAGCGCCGACTAGTGTTCCCGTCTTCCGGCGCTGCCATCTGCGTGAGCCTGATGACGGCGCGAAAGCCGGAATCCATCGTTGCCGAAGGCGCGCGGTCTCAGCTCTTTGCCGGCCGTCCGCGCTTGGCGAACGAAACGCCTTTCAGGTCGGCGGCGATCCGTAACGCGCTCGCCTTCTTCAGCGCTTCGCTGCGCTCGGGTCCGCTGGGCAGCTTTCGCGCCTCCGCCAGCGCCTGTTCGGCGCGCGCATCCCAATCGTGCGGGTCGATCGCCGCGGGCTTTGGCCGTTTCATCGCGGCTATTCCGGGGCTTTCAAATCGCTGTAGAGCCAGCCCGCGGCGCCCGACTTCATCGGGTCGTCCGGGGCATGATCGCATATCGGACATTCAAAGTGGCGGGGCCCGCCGCCAGCCGCCCTTGCGGAAATGCCCACCGGCACCATTCGCAAATGGCATCGCGGACAACGCGGAACCTCGGTCGAATCGAACAAAACATCGGGCGATGGCGGCGCGGACATGGTGTCACCTCAAGCGGGTGCGTACGTACGAAGCCTTCGGAACCGGTTCTCCCAAGCCAAGATTGTGGAAAAGGTTTTACAACGGTTGATCTCGACCGTCTGTATGGTTTCGGGCATTTGCGGGCAAAACCGGAGATATCGAGCCGGACAGGTAGCGTTCTGCCCCGCATGAAGGGGACGCCGTAGCTCGCCGGGTGTCGTCGGCGGGCGGGACACCGTAGGGTGGGCATCCACTAATTGCTGAAATCGGGGCTGCACAGGATGAGGATGGCAGGCGCGAAATTTAAATACAGGCGAGGTTTGAAATTAAATCAGGGGGATTAGCCGCCGATAACGGCCGCATTTGCAGCGAGTCACCGATGATTCCATTCGCTCAAGGCGAACCGCGCCGGCAGACCTATTATTTCGGTGAGACGGTGACGACCTCGCGACAGGCGGCACACTTGTAGACATGAAGCAGGGGACGCGTCCCGATCGGAGGCAGCTTGCCGACCTTAGCCATATCGCGGCCGCATTTTTTGCAGGCCGGCGGTGCGGCGTTTTCGGGGCGCTCCATACCGGTGCAACATGCCATGGCTACAGCATCGGGCATACGCCGTGAGACTACGGGTTCCGTTAAAGGAACGTCCCCGCATCAGTTGTTCCAAAATCTGGATGAGACCGCGGCACCGGCATCGTCCGGGGCTTTTGTATCCGGCGTTAATCTGACATTAAACGGTGACACATCACCGATATGCTGACGTTCAAATATTCAGCCGGGAAAACAACCGTGCAAAACAATTTCGCTGCACCCCTTTAACCGGACATGCTCGTGCGGAAGGCAAAGATCCATGTCGGGCTTGTCATCGGCGGCCTCTCGCTCTGCGCGATGACACAAGCGGCGCTTGCGGCGCCGAACTGCACCAATTTCTTCTACAATATGGACGGCTCCTGGAGCCCGACGCATCCGATCATGATCGCCGGCCCGACATCGCAGACGATGATCGTTCCGGCCGACAAATTCCGGCGGGGAATGCCGGGCCTGGCCGGGCGCATTGCGGCCTCTCTCAATGCCAACTGCCGTTTTATGGTCCCGTCGACCGAACGGCGAATTCCGCGCGTGCCGTAGGGCTGGCGATCGCGTTTCTGCACGGAAGGCCGGCCGCCGGGGCGCTCCTCATAGGCGCGAAAAAACCTGGCCCTCGCAATGATCGACAATGACGGAGAGCCGCGAGGAGACCAGTTTGTTTTCGTTGAAGAACAGCGAATAGGTCGGAGCCGGGGACTGGGCGGGCGCTTCGCTTCGCAGGCAGATGATCCAGGGCACCGAGGAGATGGAGTTTGCCGGAATCGGGCCCGCGACCTGCAATGGGGCGATCAGCTTGGCGTTGTCGGCGGTCTTCTTGATATCGGCCGTTACCGCCGAAAGCGTTGGCGGAACGCCTGCGATCGGAAGGTTATCCAGATCCACCGAACATCCTGCCAGGCCGATACCCAGAATCGCCGCTACTACAACTCGCACTCAATTATCCCGATCAGTCAGTCGTCACCACCGCAGTCAGCTAGATCGAGTCGGCGCCGGCGGAAAGTCAAATTAAGCTGACAGGTGATCAGTTCATGGTAATTAAATACCTTGAAATTGTGACGCGTTTCAATAGAAAAATGGCCGGTCAGGTTTTTCCTCCGGGAATGACCTCTGTGGCCGCCCATTCCAAACCTGAATGTCGTGGCCATGAACGAACGCCTGGCCTGTTCGACCGCCTATTTCTTCGAGGGCCTGACGTACCAGTGCATGGTCAGCACCGCCCCGAACGCGCCGGTTAAGATCATGCCGAAGACGACAAGGATGGTGTATTTGCGTAACCGCTTGGCTTGGCCGGTCTGAATGAGAAACATGCGCCAAAATTACACGTTCTGGTAAATTTTGCCAGCACGCTTCAAACAGGCTTGGCCCGGGGTACCGGCTGACCTCTTTGGTCATTGTGTTGGCTTGTCGTGCTGGGCCCGTTTCTGTCGGCGCTGTGAAAGAAGCCGCCAACTGAGGCGAACTCAATGCGCCAGATGCTGTCAATCCAGCCTTCTTCGCTCATCTGACAGCGGCAATGATGACTTCGCTGGTTGCGCACGCTGCACAATAATACGTCCGCATATCAAAGCCCGGTTCTTCCGGTTCGATTCTGGTCAACACCAGCGGTCTGCCGCACGCCGAGCAGGGCGGCCGGAGATTGTCGACGAACTTAAAATCAAGTGGGCCGGTCATGGTTCATCCAGCGCCCTTACTGCGGAACAGCGAGTTAATTCCGCTGACTAAAATAGGCCGCTGCTAAATCAAATTAGGCCGGCGAGGGTCGAAACAAGGACGCTGCCAACTGCTTCGGGTACAGGTGCGTTCATGAGACGACGCGATTGAGCCAGAGCACAACGCGCTTGGCGTTCTGGGTTAAGACGCAAGAGGCCGACAAACTGAGGCAGCCTCTTGGTCTCGCATCGGGTAGAAGAAGACCGTGCGCTAAACGGATTGCTAACCCGGCACAGATCGCGCGGTGCACCGCTAGCATGTGCATCGCAATGTCCTGTTATCCCCATTTGCCGTCGCTGCCCGCACCACTCAAATCACGCTTGGTCACAGCACTGGCGAGGGTCGGTATTATCTCACCGCTGCCGACGAGCCGGCGAGATTCGAACCAGGACATGACGATCAAGACGACTCTGCGGATGACGTTTCCAAATAAAACAGGCGACCAACCGAGGCGGCCTCCTTGTTCAAATCCTGACTCTTTTTTCTAATTTCGGTCAGCCGTGCTCGTCGGGCCGATAGCTGCGCTCTCTTGAGTCGATCCCGCAGCAGGTTTAATTCCGTCATCCGATTCACAAAGTATGAGGTGCTCGCCGCGATCGCAGCGAGACGCTCGTCATGAATGTGCATTTGTGTTCCCCAGCCCAATACGTCAGCTCAATATATCGCCCTGGGATTTGTCATCCCGCGGTTCATAAGGTTCAATTCGATTTCAATTATATTTTAATTCCTATACCCCGGCAGATTAGAATTTATAAGGGCTGCGAAGTGCCTAGATTCAAAAATGATTAAGCTGGATCGTTCGATTAAATTCTGGATGGTTAAAACCTGAGGGTGTTCCGTCAGAAGAACGCTCGGTCGTGTGATGTTCTCATTTTCAAATTAGGCCAATGCCAAAATTCAACTAGGTAACTGAGAAACAGGCCATTACCAAAAATCTTTGAAGCTCTGATGTCTTGGGCGAACGTAATGGTGACGCTAACGGAGCCCGGGTCAGCAGAAATGACTGGGCACATACCGACAGAATATCAAAAATGAAAGCGGCCGCCAACTGAGGCGGCCTTCCTTCGTCAAACCCAAAATCCAAATTAGGCCACTGAGGTCGAAGCGGTGAGGCGGCCTCCATTTCTGGAATGCTACCGTGGTGCGCAGTCCCGGCGAAGAAAGCCACATCGTTGGTGTGCGCAGCGACGTCAAGCTGACGGGGTTCCGGCTTATTCCTTGCCGAACCAGTCCGGCCTGGCTCATCTAGCTCGCATCTCTTCTGGAACGCCGGAACAGTGTCGGGGGAGTTGTGCGGGCCGTGTTGGCTCCTTCCAGTGCTGGGCGGGAGCGTAACCCACTCTCACTCACCGATATGAGCCGAAGGCGGGGGATCCACCCTAGGCGGGGTCAATTCGATGAAGAGTCCATTCCGCAGAGCAAAATAAGCCACTGCCGAAATTCATTAGACTTGGGTGGCACTAGACTTGGAGGTAAAGACAGGCACCCGCCGATATGGCCCTTGCGCTATCCCCGACTCCGAAAGGGGACCGTCGGCCTTAATCACCTATCGGGCGGGAAGTAGAACCGCGCCGCTAAGCGGATTGCGACATATAGCACAGCACAGATCGCGCCGCTCACGGCTAGCACATGCATCATAGTCTCCTGTCACCCTCCATTATGGTGTCGCTGCCTGCATCACTCAAATCACGCCTGATCACAAAGTCCGCCCCCCGGAACCATCAACAAGGGGATCACTTTACCGAGTTCGAGGCATCAAAAAAGAACATATTGCGAACATAGAACAAACATGGTACAAACGTGACCATAACCCAACACTTGTTCTCGCCGCCCGTTTGTCCCGCCAGCGAATCCCCGCCATAAGGAGCACCACCCATGTCCACCACCGCCCTGCGTATCGTCGAAGGATCTTCCATGGACAAGACCAAAGCACTGTCCGCCGCGCTCTCCCAGATCGAGCGCCAGTTCGGCAAGGGCTCGGTGATGAAACTCGGCAAGAACGATCGCTCGATGGACGTCGAGACGGTCTCGTCGGGTTCGCTCGGGCTCGACATTGCGCTCGGCGTCGGCGGCTTGCCAAAGGGACGGGTGGTTGAAATTTATGGGCCGGAATCCTCGGGTAAAACCACGCTGGCGCTGCATACCGTGGCCGAAGGCCAGAAGAAGGGCGGGATCTGCGCCTTCATCGATGCCGAACACGCGCTCGATCCGGTCTATGCCCGCAAGCTCGGCGTCAATATCGACGAACTCCTGATCTCGCAGCCCGACACCGGCGAGCAGGCGCTGGAAATCTGCGACACCCTGGTGCGCTCCGGCGCGGTCGACGTGCTGGTGATCGACTCGGTGGCGGCGCTGGTGCCGAAGGCCGAACTCGAGGGCGAAATGGGCGATGCGCTGCCCGGCCTGCAGGCCCGGCTGATGAGCCAGGCGCTACGCAAGCTTACCGCCTCGATCAACAAATCCAACACCATGGTGATCTTCATCAACCAGATCCGGATGAAGATCGGCGTGATGTACGGCTCGCCGGAAACCACCACCGGCGGCAACGCGCTGAAATTCTACGCTTCCGTCCGCCTCGACATCCGCCGCATCGGCGCGATCAAGGAGCGCGACGAGGTGGTCGGCAACCAGACCCGCGTCAAGGTGGTGAAGAACAAGCTGGCGCCGCCGTTCAAGCAGGTCGAATTCGACATCATGTATGGCGAAGGCGTTTCCAAGATGGGCGAAATTCTCGATCTCGGCGTCAAGGCCGGCATCGTCGAGAAGTCCGGCGCCTGGTTCTCCTATGACAGCCAGCGGCTCGGGCAGGGCCGTGAGAACTCGAAAGCATTCCTCAAGGCCAATCCGGACATGACCGCGAAGATCGAAGCGGCGATCCGCCAGAACTCCGGCCTGATCGCCGAACAGATCCTGGCCGGCTCTCCCGAGCGCGATGCCGACGGCGAAGAGCCGGCGGAGGAGTAAGTTTTCCGACGCCTCGCGCGTATGAGCGCGAGGCGCGACAAGCGGGTGCCGCGGACGTTGAGTTGCCGACGTCTTCGGCGCCCGTTTTTGTTTGTGTGAATGGCTTGTGGTGAGAGCATGAAGCCTCTGGTCCTGACCGGCTACCCGATCTCTAACTTCAATGAAGAGAACCTCGGCGATCTCCCCGTTAATTTCTTCTTCCGCTTCGTCTGGGGAGCAGTTGCCGTCTCCAGACGAACTTGCAGCTTATCTTGGCCCTCGGACGGCCGATCATGGCCCCGGCCGCGGTCAACACTGGTCGGACTTTGCAAGTCGCTGGGAGCAGAGCAAAAACAAAAGTCTTCGGGATCTCAGCCTGTCCGAATTCTGCCAGCAATACGAGACCGTCGAACTCTGGTTCGACACCCGTCCGAACGCTCAATTGCAATTGATCTGGCTGCTCGACTACTTCCGTTCCTACCCCGAGACCGTGGCCAGGTTGAAATTGCGTCTGCTACAAGTGGATATGGTCGGGATTGCTCCGGAGGCTTCGCCAAGTGGCGGCCGCCGCTCGTCGACGTCACCGAACAGGAACTCGCCACAGCTAGCGCCGCATGGCAAGCGTACGGTGCGACGACGCCGCAAGCCTGTTTCGATCTGCTTGGTAAGGATTTGAGTGCGTTGCCGTTGCTGAGGCCGGTCCTGCTGGACCTTCTCGCAGAACTGCCGTCTGCCTCTACAGGACTCGGCGCCACGGAAATGCGGATGCTGGAACTGATTGGGAGGGGATACTCGCTCACGAACGCGCTTTTCCATCTCTGGGACCTCCGCCAGACCCGCGTCTTTGGTGAGTGGGAGAACGGGTATCTGCTTGATGGGCTCGCGCTCGGTCCGACACCTGCTGTTAACGGTCTCGATAATGCGCTGTGCACGATCAGCCGAGAAAATCTGCGGGATCGTCAAACCGCTTATCACCGCAGCGAACTGACGCTATGTACATTATTATCAGTGTAAGTAAAAAGCACCCAATTCTTTTTGATCATCACACTTTTTAATAGTGCTAAAACGCAAAAGCCCGTAAAACATTGACTTACGGGCTTTTTAATTAATTATGGTTGATAAAACAGGTTTTTCAGCGGAGACTGAGGGATTCGTCCCGAACAGCGGGACGATACAGTTTCCCGTATACACACTTTCTCCCGAAGCGTCGGGACTCCTTCAACCACCCGGAACAAACATTATCCGATTATCGATCAATGATTGAATATATTTTCTGCTTTTATAGTTTTTTATTTGTCTTTCTCTTTTAATGTGCTTCAGAACGGTTAGGCAAAACTTCAAAGTAACGAAGACGTAATGGACGTTTTGAGGCTGTGTACCTGCTCATTCCGTCAAAATGTTTTGACATTCTTTTATCTAAGTCTTCGCATTGACCAATGTAAAAAGAATGATCTTTTAGGCTTTGAAGAACATACACATAGTATACGGCAGTTAAGGGTTCATGTGCGGAGACTAAGGGATTCGAACCCTTGATACAGTTTCCCGTATACACACTTTCCAGGCGTGCTCCTTCAACCACTCGGACAAGTCTCCTATTATTTAAGGGCGGCAAAAATACAGCTTATTTATTTGACCGAATATTTTTTCTGCATTTGCTGTTGTAATTGCTGCTACTTCTTCCACCGGAATATTTTTTACTTCAGCCAGTTTTTCTGCAATAATATTTTAAATAACTGCTTTCATTTCTTTTGCCCCGAAAAGGAACCGGCGTTAAATAAGGTGCATCTGTTTCCAAGCACCAGATGTTCCAGATTCAATTTTTTTAACACTTCATCCAGGCCTGATTTTTTATAAGTAAGCACACCGCCAATACCCAGGTAAAAATCCATGTCAATTATTTGTACTGCATCTTCATAACTGCCGCCAAAACAATGAAAAATTCCTTGTAAACCTCTTGTCGGAAAAAGGTTTTACAAAATCAATTGTTTCCTGCATGGCATTGCGGGTATGAATAACAATTGGCAGTTTTTTTGCAATGCCCATTCCATCTGTATTTCAAAAGCCTCATATTGCTGTTTTGTAAATTCTGTGCTCCAATAAAAATCAAGCCCTATTTCTCCAATTGCAGCAAAAGATTTTTTTTTAAGCAATTCTCAACTTGGTCTAATTCTTGCTTTATAATTTTCTTTTACAGAACAAGGATGTAATCCCGTCATGGCAAAGCATTTTCCCGGGTATTGCCTTTTCCATTTTAAGCAAATCATTGTATAACTGAACTATCAATGGCAGGGCAAATAAAATTTTTCTACGCCTGCATCTTCAGCACGTAAAATAACGTCTGCTATATCGTTTTTGAATTCAGGTAGATATAAATGGCAATGTGTATCAATAAATTGCATAAATAGATTTTTAAATAATTGATTGCTGCAATTTTTATTAGCTATCAATATATTTCTCTTACTTTTGACTCAGTTTTCATAGGGTACGGATTAAAAACGGGCTGAGGTTTCTACCTTGGCCTTTTTTATTTTAGCAATAGCTTTAAAACGAATATCCTTCTTCTGTAAAATATTTTAAAACTTTTGGAAGTGCATAACTGCATTCGTTGCCAGGCTTTTGTGCTGTCATGAAAAACAATTATTGAACCTGGTCTTGCATTTAGCAATACATTTTCTACACATTTTTGCGGTGATAATGTTTTCATCAAAATCACCGCTTAAAACATGCCACATAATTATTTTATAATTAAGTTTTTTACGCAACATTTTTGAAACGAAATGGTGATATTCTTGCCATAAGGAGGCCTGAATAATTTTGAATCAATATATTTTGCAGCTTCAGCTAATATCATTCAGATATAATTTATTTTTTGTTTTCCAGCCGTTAAGATGATTAAAAGTATGATTACCCGGCGCATGGCCTTCATCTAGAATGCGTTCATAAATTTTGGGATATGCTTTTACATTTTTGCCAAGCAAAAAAAAGTTGCTTTTGCATTATATTGCTTTAAGCTGGTCAAGCACAAAAGGTGTTGCTGTTTCATGTGGGCCGTCATCAAACGTGAGGTATAATTCTTTTTCTTTTGTTGGAATATTCCATACCAGTGATGAATTTAATTTACTAAACCATGATGGTATGCGAGCTGTATAAAACATGAATCAAAATTATGATATTTTCATGACGCTGCTGTTATAACTATACGTAAGTGTGCGACAGAAAAATTAATTATTTTTTATTAATAATAACAATTACTTCATCAGGTTCATCATTGTTGTTTTTATCGGTGAATTGTAAGCGTATTTTTTTGCATGTTGGTTTGAACAGTTGAATTATCTTTTAATAAATATGCCTTTGCAATTTTTTTATATGGAAAATTTTCAAGCGTAACTGATGTTGCATTTTTATCAAGCACATGTACAAAAGTTGTATCGCCTTTTTGGTAATGCAGCCCCATGTTTGCGGATGTATATAACCGCCTTTTGTGTTATAAATACTTGCGCCATAGGTTGCAGCCAGTTGCCCATGTAGGCAAGCCTTTCTTTAAATTCAGGCTGAATTTTACCGTT
>CAWJJV010000023.1:32500-325462 GCA_963843235.1 uncultured Alphaproteobacteria bacterium | reverse complement strand
GGATAACAGGACCTTAGGTTGGCCCAACAAGCTAATCATCGCAAGTTCACTCCATGTCTATTTCCCTGACGCCGCAGCCGGCCGTCGCTTTCCCGACTACGATTTCGGGCGGGTCTCAAAGCTACTTCTTGACCGCACTCCGAAGACGCGCCATCGCTGCGGCGGCCCTCGCTGCTCATAGCCAGACATTCGTCGACCATTTGGAAGCAAAATTCGAAAGTATCAAACTCGGCCTCGACCGAAAGAGCTACTCCTAGTGAAACCTTCCGGGAGCTCCAACACGCTGCCGATTTTCAGAGTTCTGGTGCGGGAACGCATGCGCAAGATTGGCAAGGAAGACCAATTTATCCCGTTCGGTCATCCTGTTTTGAAAGAATTCGCGGCAAAGCTGATGCCCAAATGGAAGCCGCGACACACGTCGCCGCCATTCGGCAAATGGGGCGTACGGGCCAAGGCAATTGCGAAAGCGCCCGACCCGCTGTCGAGCATCCGAAAATTCACTGATCTCCGCAGTGAGATGAATTATCTCTCCGAGGCAGTTGACGACGCCCATGATGAATTCTGGGGTTGGGTTCAACAACAGGAAGACGCTGCGCAGGATGCTCGCGGCCGATGACGGCGACGCTTATGCGCTGCGGAGAGGGATGGCGTATGTGCCCCAATTGTGCCCTGGCCCAAAAGTGCCCAGCGAGGAACGCCCGCCGCTGCATTTTATTTTGCTGTTTGAAGGGCTTAAGTGGTGGGCGCACCAGGGCTCGAACCTGGGAGATCGACGATTTAAGAATGATTGGATCTGAACGCGGCCGGTCGGGGGCAAAGATGCACGTCGTCATTTGCCAAATCGCACTCGGGGATGTAGTCGTGTGACATCCCTCGTAATCAGAGGCAAAAGATCAAGTTCTATTGAATTCAATGCTTTAGCGTGAGCGGCCCGAGACATAGGTGACAGAACGTACCGGACACATGGGTTACACTTTCCGCTTTTGTTCTGCGGGAGGTGTAGATGCCGTGGAAAGCGAGTTCGGTCATGGAAGAGCGCCTGCGCTTTGTCGCCCGCCTGCTGGATGGGGAGGCGATGACAGAGGTCTGCCGGGATTTCGGCATATCCCGCAAGACTGGCTATAAGATTTTCGACCGCTACAGGGCGCACGGGCTTGAGGCGTTAAGTGACCGCTCCAGGCGGCCGAGACCACGCCAACCAGCTCCCTCAGCCGGTCGAGACGCTGATCGTCCGCCTCAAGACCGAGAAGCCGCATTGGGGTGCACGCAAGATCCGCGAACTGCTGGTGCGCCGGCTGGACGGAGACATTAAGGTTCCCGCCAATAGCACCATCCACGCGGTGCTCGATCGCCATGGCCTGGTCAAGACGCGGCGGCGGGCCGCGCCACCGTGCGCGCGGCACGCCGCTGTCGCAAGGCTCAGCCCCCAACGAGCTGTGGTGCGCCGATTTCAAGGGCGAGTTCAAGCTCGGCAATGGCCGGTACTGCTATCCGCTGACCGTTACCGACCATGCCTCGCGCTTCTTGCTGCTCTGTGAGGCACTGGATTCAACGCGCGAAGAGCCTGCCATTACAGCCTTCGAGCGGCTGTTCCGCGAGCGCGGCCTGCCGCTGGCCATTCGCTCCGATAACGGCGTGCCCTTCGCCAGTCCCAATGCCTTGTTCAATCTTTCGAAGCTGTCGGTGTGGTGGCTTCGGCTTGGTATTGCGATCGAACGCATCAAACCGGGGCATCCGCAGCAAAACGGCCGCCATGAGCGCATGCATCTCACGCTCAAAAGGGAAGCGACCAGACCGCCGGGGTTCAACAGCCTGCAGCAGCAGGGTCGCTTCGACAGCTTCCAAAACGAGTTCAATACCCAACGTCCACACGAGGCTCTCGACATGAAGCGCCCCGCAGATCTCACACAACCTCAACACGTCGCTACGATGGTCTGCCCGAACTGACCTATCCCTTCCACGATCGCGACGTCGTCATCACAGCCTGCGGTCGCCTCTGTCTGCACCGCAAGAAAATCAACGTTTCCGTCGTGCTGGCTGGCCAAAAGCTCGGAATCAAGGAAGTCGACGAGGGCATTTGGCTCGTCAGCTTCATGCACTACGATCTCGGATATTTCGACCTGGAGCAGAGAACCTTGCAGCCCCTCGACAACCCGTTCGGCACGAGGTTGTCACCTATGTCTTAGGTACGTTCCGTTACCCATGTCTCCGGGCCGGACATGCGGCAAGTTGGTAGCGAGAGAGGGACTCGACCCCCCGACCCCAGGATTATGATTCCCGTGCTCTGGCCTGCTTAAAGCCCGGTACCACTCGGTTTAGCCGACCTGCATGCGCCGACGTGGCTTTGCTGATAAACGCGGCTTGTTCGCTCGGACGTCCTCGCGCAGCTTGATTTCATGCGCAACCAGGTGGCTGGTGTAATCAGGCAGTTTTTCAAGAGCCTCGAGCACCTGCTTCAGTTTTGAGGATGATGCGTAACGTTCTTCCGTAATATTCTTTCCGCCGTGACCAAGAATGTCAGCACGCAATTCAGATGGGACACCCGCACTTTTCAAGTCATTAGCGCTTGTTTTTCGAAATGAGTGGAATGATTTCTTTTCCGCCTCCGCGTTCGGGATCACGGCGTCCTGAACCTTGATCCAATCACCATGAAAGACGTCACCGAACGGTGTCCGGTCGCTGTTCGCCTTCAGCTCAGGAAACAGCAATCTGTGGCCAAGCGCCTTTATGGCGTCGCGATATCGCAGAAAGCCTAGCCTGATAACTTCTCCGATGAGCGGAATACGTCGGATCGATTGTTGGTTCTTGAGTGGCCGATGCTCGCTGTATTCCAGGAAAATAAACGGAATGCCCTCGTCGATTTCGTAACGTCATCAACGCCCAGCCCACAAATCTCTTCACGACGGCAAAGCGTCGCCTTGGCGAGAAGTGGAACCCAATACAGCGAGTCGTGGATGATCACCGAACCGCGTTGCAGGCGGTCCTTTTGCTCTGACAGCCCGTCCATGGCTCCTTCGCAAAAATCCCGCGCAGGTTCTCAGGAGTAAAAATCGCGCGGGCATCGCGAGCTCTGGTGACGACCTTTGCGCGAAGTTTCTGAACACCCTTATAGTCGCCAACAGATTTGCCACTTGTTTCGATATATTCGATCACGCTCTTGAGCTGGGTCAGATGCCTGTTGAGGGTCGACCCTTGGCGACCGACCTTGTCTGCGGGAAGGGTCTTCGCCTCTTCGAGTAGCTCCTTTAGCGAACGGTCAAAATCCTTCGGATCCTTGCCATAGTTCTTCGGCAGTTTCAGGAGCAAGGACCTGTATTCTGCGACCTGACTTTGATTGACCAGCGCCGCGTCATCCGCCCCGATCATTTTCACAAACAACTCGGCAACCGAGCGGACCTGAGCTTGCGTTTTCGGACGCCACTCGTTGAGCTTGGCTTTCTCCTCAATTAGTCGCTCGGCAATTGCCAGGATCGAAACGGGCGGAACGTGGATCGTTGGCTGCTGGATCGGCGCTTGCGCAACATCGGCGTCACGTTCGATGCCGGATAGATCAATCGCCGCCCGGCTTTGAACAGGAGCAACCACCGCAACAGGTGGCACCGCACCTCCCGTATCCTGAGACAGGATACGGTCCACCAGATCATCATCCTCCTTGAAACGCCCCGACCACCGGCGATCCACCGCCATCAACGCCGCCGCCTGACCACGATAGACGATTGACTGTGCCTCCACGATGTCGCCAGCGGTCTGTGAGGCTCCGCAGTCGTTCAGCATCTGCAGGATTTTCGGCGGTGGCGCTTCGCCGTGGTCCTGCTTCCGAAGCAACGCGATGGTCTGACCGATCTCCGTGATATCTTCCTTGCTCAACCCGCTCTCCAGGATGGCGGCGTGATCGCCGGGGTCGACGGTGGCATTGGGGCCCCTCGCCGCCCTCAACCGCAACGCCCAGCCCATGATCAGGTCCGAGCGGCGTCCGTCGACCGCGCTGATACCATCTGCGAGTTCAAGGGCGGCCACGCGATTCAATTTGCGCAGATGATTGCTCGCGGCCATCGTCAGCAGCGTTTTGATTTGCGTGCGGACAGCATCCATCGACGTCCTTCGCGCAGAATGCGATCGCTTTCGAGCGTGAGATGCGCTGCGATCGTACGCGCCACGACACGCTCTCGCGTCCGCAAACTGATCGCAATCGGCGCGAGACCGCTCTCCCCGGTTTTCTTGATCAGCCGGCGTCGCCACCAATAGGTCGTCCCTCGCCGAAACACATGTTGAACCGCGCCCATGTGGACACTCCTGTGATACAGGCGCGTGCTACAATCGCGTTTGAACATCCCAGCCGAGACTGGTTAGTTCAGTTATTTCAATGGGTTAATGGTCTGCTGGCTGGGGCGGGAGGATTCGAACCTCCGTATGGTGGAATCAAAATCCACTGCCTTACCACTTGGCGACGCCCCAATAACCTGTCCGGAAAGCGGCGGGACGATAGCCGCGCGGATTCCCTCTGGCAACGCCGGTCTATAGAGGGAGTTGAGCCATTTCAACAGCCTGGCGCCTGATTTTCGCCCCCCGGACCCGCGGTTTCGACGCGCCATGTGCCATATCCATATAATGTGTGCCGCCAAGCCTTCCCGGCACCGCTTGCCGGTTCCTGGCCGCAAATTTCCCCTGCCCCGCGACCAGCCCACCTCATCACGGAGTTGAGAGAATGGCGGTTTCGTGGGAAGACGGCAGTCTCGGCTCCCCTTCCCCAACTGAGGCCGCAGTCATGACCTACCGTGCGCCGATCAACGACATGCTGCTCGCCCTCAACCATGGCGCGGGCCTTCAGGCCGCCGTGAAGGCCGGCCACTACGGCGATTTCGACGCCGACATCGCCGCCGCCGTGCTGGAGGAAGCCGGGCGTTTCGCCAGCGACGTGCTGGCGCCGCTGAACCGGATCGGCGACGAGAACGGCATCAAGCTCAGGGACGGCCAAGTGACCACCGCCCCCGGCTGGCCCGATGCCTACCGGCGCTGGACGGCGGCGGGCTGGAACGCGGTGTCGGGGCCGGAAGCGTTCGGCGGCCAGGGCCTTCCGCTCGCGATCAACGCCGCCTGCACCGAAATCTGGAGCGCCTCGAATATCGCGTTCGGGCTCTGCCCGCTCTTGACGCTCTCGGCGATCGAGGCGCTCGAGGCCCATGGCAGCAGCGAGCTGAAAAACACCTATCTCGAAAAGCTGGTCTCCGGCGAATGGACCGGCACCATGCAGCTCACCGAGCCACAGGCGGGATCGGACGTCGGCGCGCTGCGCACCCGCGCCGAGCGTGCCGCGGACGGCAGCTACCGGATTTCCGGCACCAAGATCTTCATCACCTACGGCGATCACGACATGACCGATAACATCGTGCATTTCGTGCTGGCCCGGTTGCCGGATGCGCCCGCCGGCACCAAGGGCATTTCGCTGTTCCTGATTCCAAAATTCCTCGTCAACGCCGACGGCTCGCTCGGCGCCCGCAACGACATTTACGCCAGCGGCGTCGAGCACAAGCTCGGCATGCACGCCTCGCCGACCTGCACCATGACGATGGGCGACCATGGCGGCGCCACCGGCTACCTGATCGGCGAGGAAAATCGCGGCATGCTGTGCATGTTCACGATGATGAACCAGGCGCGGCTCGGCGTCGGCCTCGAAGGCGTCGGCATCGCCGACCGCGCCTACCAGCAGGCGCTGGCCTTCGCGCAGGAGCGTCGCCAGGGCCGCGCGGTCGGCAAGGCCGGCAACGGTTCCGACCCCATCATCGTGCACCCCGACGTCAAGCGCATGCTGATGCAGATGCGGGCGCTGACCGCCGCGGCGCGCACGATCTGCTACGCCACCGCGGTCGCGCTCGATGTGTCGGTGCGGGCGACCGACGCCAACACGCGCGGCCTCGCCGCCGCTCGCGGCGCGCTGCTGACGCCGATCGCGAAAGCCTTCTCCACCGATATCGGCAATGAGGTCACCTCGCTCGGCGTGCAGGTCCATGGCGGCATGGGATTCATCGAGGAAACCGGCGCCGCGCAGCACTATCGCGATGCGCGGATCACCGCGATCTATGAAGGCACCAACGGCATCCAGTCGATCGACCTCGTCAGCCGCAAGCTCGCCGCCAATGGCGGCGCGGCGGTGTGGGCGCTGCTCGACGAATTGACGGCGATTGTCGCGCGGGTCGAAGCCTCCAACGATCCCGCGTTCGGCACCACCGGTGCCAAGCTGCGTGACGCGTTGGGATCGCTCGAGCGTACCAGCCGGTGGTTGCTGGAGCGCGTCACCTCGGCGCCGAACGAGGCGCTGGCGGGAGCGACGCCTTATTTGCGGCTGTTCGGATCGACGCTCGGCGGCTGCATATTGGCCGGTGAAGCGCTGGCCGCCCGCGACGCCGGCGAGGGCGATCCGCAGCGCTACGTCACACTGGCGCGGTTCTTTGCCGAGAACATCTCGGTTCAGGCCGCCGCGCTGGAACGCACGGTGACCGACGGCGCCGAGGCCGTGAACGGCGCCGACGCGGTGCTGCTGGCGTAGCGTTGCGCAGCGCGGATGAGCGACGCGTCATTGCGACGTGTCGAGCGAAGTGATCCAGGACGACGAATTGACCCAAGCTGTCATTCCCGGATGGCGCAAGCGACAGTGCCGAGACTAACGATGTGCGGCTTGATCGAAGCGCTGCGAATCCTGCAGAGATGCGGGTCCCGCATGTCGCTTCGACTCATGCGGGCTACATTCCGGTTCGCAGCATCGTTTCGCATTCTCGCGACACGATGCGCCCGAGTTGTGCAGAATCATCTCGCCCATAAAAATAAGAGGGCGCAGGAAACGCCGGGTGCCCGTGGCACCCGCGGCCCGTGTGCGAAAGTAGTATGCACACGGTAGTCACCACAGGCTCACCGGAACACCCGGCGCTTCCTGCGCGATAGTTTTAACGGCTTATAACGCGCTCTCCCGGGCGACGAATTCGTCTTGTCACCCTCGCCGGCGGATTAAAGGTTCAGCCGGAAACCCGGTTGGGCCGACTTCACCTCCGCCGGCTTGACGCCAGCAACGGGCGCCAGGACCACACGGCTTTGCCGTACGCGACCCGCTTTCGCCAAGTGACCTCGGTGGCATGTGCACGTCCACCGAGACTTTAGCGAAGGCGGAAGCAACGCCGTTCGTCCACGCGCCGGTGGAAGGCTCACGGGCATTCCCTCAATGGAAAGCCCGCCCTGCATTCCCCGCGCGCGACGACGCTGCCGCGTCCACCGCATCCCATCCCAACGTTCGTGACGATGGCCAACGCCCCTCTCTCGGGACGGGACGGTGCGGAATAAAGAGATGATTTGGGTCAGATTGGAATGGAAATATTTTGCGAGACAGGGCTGGACACCCAAATCAACGCCTACGCGTCTGCCTTTCACTCTTCCAACGCCTGTTTCGTCCCGACGCGCCGCTCTCGGACTTCCACCAGATCACGTTCGAGGAAATAGCTCAGGAACGTACGGGTAACGGCAATCGCTGCAAGTCTGCCGATGTCGTCCCAGGTCGGCGCGACCGTCGTCCTCACGATGTCCGCTGCGAGTTGGAACGTCAGTCCGGCAATAAGGTAACGCGCATAGTCAAGCCAGACTTCGCGTATCGCATCATGCATTGACGGCCTCAACACCATCGCTCCGAGCCCTGCGATGAAGGCCTTGACCGATCCCACCGCGATGATCGCCATCGCCATCGCCTCAACCGCGAATCCGATATAGCGCGCGGAAATGCCTAACAATTCTTCCATCATATTCCCCCCATCCTGATCAGGCCGACATCTCCGCGGCAGAAGCCGCGTGGCGGCGCTTGCGCCACATGACGTACGGAAGCGAGACAACCGTGCCGATGACCAGATAAAGAACCAAGACGCCAAGAACCGCTCTCTGCTCATGGAAATTGGCGCCGGCGATGGCAAGCGCCACGGCGGGATGGTGCGCTGAGGTAGCGAGGGCAAGGACGGTGCGATTGCCAGGGTCGCTGCCTCCGAGCCAATGGCCGACCGCAAGGCCGACGGCGGAAAAGACGGCAAGCACGAGCAACGTACCGTTGCCGATCATGGACATTACCGTTGGCCACGCCGTGAATATGACCGGCACGGCGCCGGCGACCAGCAGAACGGTCGCAAACAGCGAAACCGGCCTGGCGATCCGCGCGGCAAACGCCGGAGCGAGGCGGTTGACGATCAAGCCGGCCGCGAGTGGTACGAGAATTGTCAGCAGCACGATCATGGCCACGGAGCTGGCCGTCATGTGAAGGTCCTGCGAGAAAAACTTCCCCATCAGTTCAACGCCCGCCGGCACCAACACGATCGCGAACAGCGCGGCGGCAACAAGCAGTCCGATCGCGTAGGATGCCGGCCCCCCGGCCGTTTGCTGTCTGCCTGGAAGAATTGGCGGGACCGGGGCTAGCGCCAGCGCCACGATCGCGATCTTGACCGCCGAATGAAGGTCGAACACGGTCGCGACGACAACCGCGAACAACGGCATGACGACATTCATCGAAAACAGCGAGCGCGCCAGCAGTCCGGGCTTGCGTAACAGATAGGTCGCATCCTGTGGGCTCGCGCGCAGGCCGAGGCCGAATACCAGAAGCATGATGCTCGCCTTGATCGCAAGCATGATGAGCTGTTCAAGGATCATGCGTTGCCTCAGCGATGCTGATGGCGCAGCCGAGAGGCGGTTGATGCTTCATCCGAACGGTCCGATGTTGAAGACCATGCTGCTGATGGCTGCGATGCCAATCAGGAGAAGAAGTGTTGCGATAATTAACGTCAGCGATGTCGGGAATTGGCTTTCGCCGTGAACAAGTCCGGCTGCCATCATGGCGTCGCGCTCCCTGCGCAACCCCAACATGAACTGAACGTGATAGATGATGCCGATGACAAGCATCGCAACGCCGAGAAGCACCAGCGCCGTCCCAAAATTACGGGCCGGCGCCGCCCCGGTCAGAATGGATTGATCCTTCAGTTTCTGAAAGAACTGAAAGATCGTGAAGCCAAAGCCGATCAACGAAAGCGACGTGCGAATGACCGACATCAGCGTGCGGTCGGCGCTCAGGCGTGTCCGCTGGAACGACATTCCGGTACGCCGCGACGACAACTCGGTCGAGATGTCAGTGATTTTCGCTTCTGTCATGTCGCGGCCCCTCATCTGGCCGGGCACCTCGACGGCGCCGGCCGGCTTCGCATGCCGTGCCACGCCAGCGACAACGATGCCGCGCGAAGCGTTGCGATTCGCGCACGCGGGTGCTGCTTCAACCCGGAAACGGAGGACGGGTGGCGCCAGCACTTCAAGGCGCCGCGCCACCTGTCGCACCTGTCGAATTCCTAAGCGCCCTTCGACGCTTCCGTCATCTTCTCGACCACCTGGTCAAGGCTGAAGCTCGCCGCCTTTTGTCGTGGCGGGAATTCCTTGAAGGTCGCCAGGAACTCGCCGACGAGGGCCTGTGCCGGCACGAGCAGGTAGATGTGCCGGAACATCCAGTCGTAGTAGGTATTCGACGTGATCTGCGCGTGCTCGTACGGATCCATCCGTAGGTTGAAGATATACGGCGTACGCAGCACCACGAAGGGTTCCTGCCATATCTTCAGCGTGCCTTGGACGCGCTGCTCCATGAACAGCATCTTCCAGTTGTCGTAGCGGAGCGCCGCGACGTCGCCATCGTCGGTGAAGTAGACGAAGCATCTCGCGCGGGCTCTTGGCTTCCTTGCCCGTAAGGTGCGGGAGCAGGTTGTAACCGTCGAGATGGACCTTGAAGGTCTTGCTGCCGACCTTGTGGCCCTTCTTCAGCTTCTCGGCGATGTCGGGCTCGCCGGCTACCGCGAGGATGGTCGGGAACCAGTCCAGATGGCTGACGATCTCGTTCGAAACCGATCCGGCCTTGATCTTGCCGGGGAAGCGCACCATGCAGGGCACACGATACGCGCCTTCCCAGCTCGAGTTCTTCTCGTTCCGGAACGGGGTGTTGCCCGCATCGGGCCACGTGTTCATGTGCGGTCCGTTGTCGGTGCTGTACTGCACGAACGTGTTGTCGGCGATGCCGAGCTTGTCCAGGAAATCGAGCATTTCGCCGATGCACTTGTCGTGGTCGATCATCACGTCGTGGTATTCGGATTGCCAGCGGCCGGACTGGCCACGGCTCTCCGGCTTCACATGCGTCCAGGCGTGCATGTGCGAGGTGTTGAACCACACGAAGAACGGCTCGTTGGCGTCGTGAGCAGCCTGGATGAACTTCTTGGCCGCCGCCATGAACTCGTCGTCGCACGTCTCCATCCGCTTCTTGGTCAGCGGCCCGGTGTTCTCGATCTTCTGGCCACCCTTGCCATCGGCCCAGCAGTGCAACACGCCGCGCGGCCCGTATTTCTTCTTGAAATCGGGGAAGTCCTTTACGTTCGGATAGTCGACTTCCTCGGGCTCTTCCTCGGCATTCAGATGATAGAGATTGCCGAAGAATTCGTCGAAGCCGTGCATCGTCGGTAGATGCTCGTCGCGGTCACCGAGGTGGTTCTTGCCGAACTGGCCGGTGCGATAGCCGAGCGGCTTGAGCGCCTCGGCGATGGTGATGTCCTCGGCCTTGAGACCCAGTTCCGCGCCGGGAAGACCCACCTTGGTGCAGCCGGTGCGCAGGCCGCATTGCCCGGTTATGAACGACGCGCGGCCGGCGGTGCAGCTCTGCTCCGCGTACGAATCCGTGAAAATCATGCCCTCGTTGGCGATGCGGTCGATGTTGGGCGTCTTGTAGCCCATCAGTCCCCTGGTGTAGCAGCTGAGGTTCGACTGACCGATGTCGTCTCCCCACATAACCAGCACGTTCGGTTTCTTGGCCGCCATTTTCTGCCTCCCTGCCAGCTTGCCCGCTGAACTGCATTCGATGGGTCGGGCTGCCCGATATGGGCTGTGAATGTTTTGGCCAAAACGAGTGCCAAAAACCGCGCCGGCCGTGCGCGCCAAGTTGGACCTTGGTCCAATGATAAGTCGCGCTATGTCCGATATGGTTCATCAGTCATTTGGCCAGTCGATACCGTGCCCTTCAAGAACCAGTCCGTCCGCTGCCAAGCTCGATGGACCAAAGGCCAACTTGGCTCTGCGAAGATCAGCGGACCCAATTCGCAGAAAACAGAAATCGGCGCCGCGATTTGCCTCGCGAAACACTGTACGCGGAAAAGCGACCGGCGTTCGGATGCGCCGCCCTCGAAGTCACTATGCCCAACCTTGGATGACTTGATGTCAGAACAAAGTTTCTTGGCGGCAATTGGAATTGCCGGCAGGCGCGAGCGGGCTGCTTCCACAAGACGACATTACTTGCGGCTCGTGGATAAGGTCCAGAATGGATCAGGCAATGTCGTCGTATCGCGACCTGATATGACAAGCTCACGCCAATTATCTGGCCTTCATCAAGCTCGCATCAATCCGCATTTAGCTGCGTGCAATGAGTCCATGTCCCAAGCAGTACGGGCATCCGCGAGGGTCATTCGTCCGGCTATCCAAATCTCGTCTGCGCTTCGGAGCGTCGCGCCTAGTAGCACCGCGTGATGTTGACGGATTGCTCTTTGCCGTTACGTCCGGGAACCATGACGGTCTGCGTCGGACACTCCGCCACATAAGGCTTGTCGGAGGGCGCGACCATCGGCGGAAATCGGTGTATCGCGTCCCAGGGAACGTCATAAGTGTACGTGAAACGCGTATCGTTTGAACCGGGCTGCGCAACGCCGGCACCGGGATCGCCATATCCGTATCCGTATCCGTAGGGTCCGTCGAAGCCCCCCGTCCCAAACAGAAGCCGCCTGCGTCGTTGCGCCGGCGATGCTGCAGGTTTCGGCCCGCTAACGACGGCCGGAAAACCGGATGCGTTGAAGCAGCCCGTCCGGCATGCACGGCGCCCGAAGCGCCGAAGGTTTCGCTGGTGGCAAAAACAAGCGTTAGCACGCCGAGAGACGCGATAAACGCCCCAAACATTCTACACGCCATGGTACGCACCAATCATCAGGTTACTGAGCCGTCCTGCGCGGAACGCTAGGCCGGGCATTTGGTGCCCGCAAACTCATAATTAATCATTAGTTAAGAAGTAATGTTAACGCCCTCCCCCATCGCGTTCAACCTGACGGTTTCGCGCAAGCCCGGATCAGCCAACGGGTCGCGCAAACGCGCGCCCGGTGGCCGATGCAAGCTATATTCCTGCGATTTACTAGAACCCCAAATCCGACAATCCGGGATGGTCCGCCGGGCGTGGACCGGACCTGTCCCAGAAATACTTGCGGTCGGACTCCTTGATCGGAAGGTCGTTGATGCAGGCATATCTGTGGTGCATCAGGCCGTCGCTGCCGAAATGCCAGTTCTCGTTGCCGTAAGAACGGAACCAGTTCCCGGAATCATCGTGCCACTCGTAAGCGAAGCGCACCGCGATGCGATCGTCGGTAAAGGCCCATAGCTCCTTGATCAGCCGGTAGTCGAGCTCCTTGGCCCACTTGCGTGTCAGAAGCGCGATGATCGCCGGACGTCCGACGGCGAATTCCGAACGATTTCTCCAATAGCTGTCCACCGAATAGGCAAGCGCCACCTTTTCCGGATTGCAGGTATTCCAGCCGTCTTCGGCACCGCGCACTTTCTTGATGGCGGACTCCTGGGTGAACGGAGGCAACGGTGGACGACTTTCTGACATGATAAACTCCGTGAGATTGTTTCGAACGCGATCGGCAACGGCCCGATGCAAGACAAACGAGCGTACCAGATCTGAATATTACATTGTAACAGAAACTGTAACATATACCGCGGACAGCGAAGGCAGATGTCGGCTTTGTGAAAGTGATCGCAGGCGCCGCCGCGAGCATTTCAAACAGCGCCGCGGAACGGATCAGACGAGCCCCGGATCGATTTCGTCGCCGGCATCCGAAGCTCCCGCGCCGCCAGCGCGGGATCGAAACATCGCGCGAGGGATGGCTGGACCAACCGACACCACTGAAAGGTCATCCCGATGCGTTCATCGATGGCGCTTCTATTCGATCGGCTTTAACCCCGCCTCGATCTGCTGCGCGGCGTGGCTCCAGGAATGGCGGCAGCGCCAGCTTCTCGCCCAGCGTCTCCATCGGCTCGTCCGTTGCAAACCCCGGCCCGTCGGTGGCGATCTCGAACAGGATGCCGTTGGGCTCGCGGAAATACAGGCTGCGGAAATAGAACCGGTCGATCTCGCCGCTGTTGCGGACGCCGAGTTGGTTGAGCCGCTGCGCCCAGGCCTCGTACTGCGCGTTGTCGGGGGTGCGAAACGCGACGTGATGCACGCCGCCCGCGCCCTGCCGCGCCGCCGGCAAATCCTTCTGCTCAATCACATGCAGCTCCGCCGCAGGACCACCCTCGCCCATCGCGAACACATGAATCGGCGCGGGCGCATCCGGCGCCGCATAGTCGCGCACCTTGCGCATGTTCATGACGCCGGTCAGGACCTGCTCGGTACGCGCCAGATCATGCACGTTGAGCACGATCGGGCCGAGGCCGCGGATCTGGTGCTCGGCCGGCACCGAACTGCGCTCCCACGGCGAGGACGCGCCGATGCCGTGATCGTCGATCAGCACCAGCCGCTGGCCTTCGGTATCTTCAAACGGCAGCGTCAGCCGGCCGTCGACTTCGACGACATCGCCGGTCACGCCGCCGGCCCGCTTCAGGCGATCGCGCCAAAACCCAAGGCTGCTCTCGCCGGCGACGCGCAATCCGGTGCGCGAAATGCTGTTGGCGCCGCGGCGCTCCGGCGCGGACGGGAAATCGAAGAAGGTCAGGTCGGTGCCGGGATTGGCCTTTCCGTCCGCATAGAACAGATGGTAGGCGCTGACGTCATCCTGGTTGACGGTCTTCTTGACCAGCCGCATGCCGAGCCGGTCGGTATAAAATGCCAGATTATCGCGTGGTTTCGCGGAAATCGCAGTCAGATGATGGATCCCGGTCAATTGCATCAGACTATTTTTCCCTAAATTATCCTTTGGACGGCTTCCGCCGAAAACCGCGGGGCATTGGCCCCTGTCGCGGATCATGTAGGATATGATCGGTAAACTCGCCAGCGGCAGCCTAGCCGCCGATTGCAAGGACGCGCGATGACCGGGCACCTGATAGTCACCGACGAAGCGGCGACGCGGGTGATCACGCTGCGGCGGCCGGAAAAGAAGAACGCGATCACCCAGGACATGTACCGGGCGATGAGCGATGCCATCGACACCGCACAGAACAATCCTGCGATCCGCTGCCTCATCATCACCGGCGGGTCGGGCGTGTTCACCGCGGGAAACGACCTTGAGGATTTTCTGCACGACGGCACCTCGAACACCGACGCGCCGCGCGCCTCCAACGCCATGAAATTCCTCTATTCGCTGGCGCACAACGTCAAGCCGATCATCGCCGCGGTCGACGGTGTCGCGATCGGCATCGGCACCACCATGCTGTTTCACTGCGATTATGTGCTCGCCAGCAAGACCGCGACATTTTCCACGCCGTTCATCCATCTGGGCCTGGTGCCCGAAGGCGCCTCCAGCCTGCTGATGCCGCGCACGATGGGGCATCAGCGGGCATTTGCCATGCTGGTGATGGGGCGGACGGTCAGCGCCGACGACGCGCGCGTCGCCGGCTTCGTCAACGTCGTGGTGGCGCCCGGCCACACCGAAGCCGAGGCGCGCAAGGTCGCGCGTGAAATCTGCGCGCTGCCGGCGGAAGCCGTCGCGATCTCGCGGAAACTGTTGAAGCTGCCGCCCGAAGATCTGACCCGGCGGATCGACCAGGAGAGCCACCTGTTCGGCGAGCGAATGCGCTCCAAGGAAGCGGTTGCCGCGTTCAAGGCGTTCTTCTCGCGCAAGAAAGCGTGAACCTCGGCTTCGTGAAACCGTTGCACGATCCCGCTAGGTTATGATCCGCTTGGTTGCGATCCCGCCAGTTACGATCCCTTAGTACCGAGTTATGAGACATTCGCTTCGTCCGATCCTTGCTGCCCTGATGCTGACGCTCGGGCTCGCAGCGGCCTCGCGCGCCAATGCCCAGACCGCGCCGGTCGATCTGCGCATTCTGGCCATCAACGATTTGCACGGCTACCTGCGCCCGTCGGCGGGTGGAATCCGGATCGTTGATCCCGACGACAGGACGCGAAAGATCGTGGTGCCGGCCGGCGGCGTCGAAACCATGGCGACGCCTGGTCAAGCAGCTTCGCGCGCAGGCCAAGAACAGCATCTTCGTCGCCGCCGGCGATCTGATCGGCGCCAGCCCGTTCCTGTCGGCGATGTTTCACGACGAGCCCACCATCGAATCGATGTCGATGATGGGCCTTGAGCTGGCTTCGGTCGGCAACCACGAATTCGACGAGGGCAAGGACGAGTTGCTGCGGATGCAGAACGGCGGCTGCCACCCGGTCGACCACTGCCAGGGTCCGCATCCGTTTCCCGGCGCGAAGTTTCACTACCTTGCGGCCTCTACCGTCGAGAAAAGCACCGGCAAGACGATATTTCCGCCTTACGAAATCCGTCAGTTCGAAGGCATCCCGGTCGGGTTTATCGGCCTGACCCTGAGGGGGACGCAGGACATCGTGTCGCCGACGGGGATCGCGGGACTCGAATTCAAGGACGAGGCCGACACGGTGAACGCGCAGGTGGCGGAACTGAAGGCGCGCGGCGTCGAGGCCATCGTCGTCCTGATACACCAAGGCGGCTATCCGAGCGGCGATTACAATGAATGTCCCGGCATCTCCGGCCCCATCGTCGACATCGTCAGGAAATTCGATCGCGCGGTCGACGTCGTGATCAGCGGCCACACCCATCAGGCCTATGTCTGCAACATCGACGGACGGCTGGTCACCAGCGCCGACAAATACGGCACCATCGTCACCGCGATCGATCTTAAGCTCGATCCGGCGACCCGCGACGTCATCAGCGCCAAGGCCGACAACGTCATCGTCCGCACCGGTGTCTATCCCAAGGACCCCGAACAGACCGCGTTGCTGGCGTCCTACGATAAGGTGGCCGCGCCGATCGCCGGCCGGCGGGCGGGATCGGTCGAGGCAACGCTGTCGCACGCGCCCGACAACGCGGGCGAAAGCCCGCTCGGCGATATCATCGCCGACGCCCACCTGGCGGCGACGCAAGCGCCCGCCAATGGCGGCGCCGTGATCGCCGTCACCAATCCGGGCGGCATCCGCAGCGACATTGCCAGGAAAGAGGACGGCGCGGTCAGCTACGGCGACATCTTCGCAAGCCAGCCGTTCCGGAACCAGCTCGTCACGCTGACGCTGACCGGCGCGCAAATCAAAGAGATGCTGGAGCAGCAATGGCGCGATCCAAAGCTGCCGCGGATCCTTCAGGTCTCGAAGGGCTTCAATTACACCTGGGATGGCGCCAAGCCGTACGGCGACCATGTCGTCGCCGATCGCATGTCGTTAGATGGAAAACGCATCGATCCCGCGGCTAGCTATCGGGTCACGGTGAACAATTATCTCTCGGCCGGGGGCGACGGCTTCGCGGTTTTAAAGGACGGGGTTGCGCCGCAAGTCGGTGTCTATGACGTCGACGCCTTGTATGGTTATTTCCAGGCCAATAGTCCGATCGCGCCCGCCGCCGCGGATCGCATCGCGCGGATCAATTGAACGGCGGCAATAACCGCGGCGCGGGCTCTTCCGAAGCGGCCATCGATCCCTTAGACCATGATCCGATTAGATGAAATCGGATCATGGTCTCATCTCTTTGTTTGAGCATGATCTTTTCGGAAAACCGGTTTCCACTTTTCCTGATCATGCTCTAAGATCGCTGTTCCTCGCAGGTACCCTTCACCACGCCAGGATATTGCATGACGACGCTTCTGCTCACTCATCCGGCGTGTCTGGAGCATGCCACGCCGCCGGGACACCCCGAACGCGCCGACCGGCTGCGCGCGGTCGACCAGGTGCTGGCGGAACAACGGTTCGATCGGCTGGTGCGTGGCGAAGCACCGGAAGGCCATCTGGACTCGGTCACGCTCTGTCACAACGAGCATTACGTCGATGAGCTCCGGCATATCGCGCCGTCGAGCGGCCTGATCTATCTCGACGGCGATACCTCGATGTCGCCAGGCACATGGGAGGCGGTGATGCGCGGTGTCGGCGGCGCGGTTACCGCCACCGACGCCGTAATGTCCGGCGCGCACAGCAATGCGTTCGTCGCGGTGCGCCCGCCCGGCCATCACGCCGAGATCAGTAAGCCGATGGGCTTCTGCTTTTTCGACAACGCCGCCATCGCCGCGCGTCACGCCCAGCGCAAATACGGCATCGCCCGCGCCGCCGTGGTCGATTTCGACGTGCATCACGGCAACGGCACGCAGGATATTTTCTGGGCCGACCCGACCGTGATGTACTGCTCGACGCACCAGATGCCGCTGTTTCCCGGCACCGGCGCCAGCGGCGAGCGCGGCGAACACGACACCATCGTCAACGCGCCGCTGGCGCCGGGCGACGGCGGCCCCAAATTCCGCGCCGCGTTTGAAAACCTGATCCTGCCGCAGTTGAAGAAATTCAGCCCGGAGTTGATCATCATCTCCGCCGGCTTCGACGCCCACTACCGCGATCCGCTGGCGTCGCTCAATCTGCGGGCGGAAGACTTTGGCTGGGTCACGACGCCAACTGATGGAGGTCGCCGATTCCAGCGCCGGCGGGCGAATCGTTTCGGTGCTCGAGGGCGGATATGACCTGCAAGGCCTGCAAGAGTCGGTTGCGGCCCACGTCACCGCATTGCTGGGCGCGTGAATTCCCGCCACAATACTCTCGCATAGATGTTGTTGAATTCGTGCCGACGAAAGGCGCATCCGGGAAACCCATATGGCTGAAAACACCCAAGTGGACGTCAAAAAGCTGAGCTTCGAGCGCGCGATCGAGGAACTGGAATTGATCGTCAAGCGGCTTGAGGAGGGCAAGGTGCCGCTGGAGGAGTCGATCGCCATTTACGAACGCGGCGAGGCCTTGAAACGGCGCTGTGAGGAGCTGCTGCGGCAGGCGGAAGCGCGCGTCGACAAGATCACCACCGATGCCAACGGCCAGGCCATCGGTACCGAGCCGTTGGACGTTCAGTAACCATCGCTTGTCTTAATCTTTCCATGATCGTCGCCGGGCAGGTGCCGTTCCGCCAACGCATGGCTCGGCCCGAGGCGGCGGGGCGCCGGCAAGCTGGCGACGTCGCCAGCCGTGAAGCGGCCCGAAAACGGCTCAAACCGGCCGTCACAATCTGCCGGATGCCGCCAATTGTGGCAAAATGGAACCCCTCTGAAATGTCACAGGGGTTGAAATTCGGACTCCGACCCCCCTCATTTACCGCTGACAACAATGTCGGCGGTTGGCTTTGGCTGTTGCTTTAGTGTAAAGATTGCCCGGTTATGGGCTATTCGAGGCGAACTTGCCGCCGATTTGTGGCGGGTGTAAGCACTTCATATGGCTTGTAAAAATGACCGGGAAAAGTGAAGCCACCTAGGGTGACGCCTATCACATTGACCGATCCGGAGCGCATCTGAGCTTTCAAGTGAGGCCTCGGCCTGCTCAGGTGGCATCCGGCGTCTGGGTTTTCGTTGCGCGAATCCGGCGCAACCCATCTCACGTCGGGCTGCTCATCCCGACATGCAAAATTGGAATATCGCTGTGACCGATTTTAGTAAAACGCCGCTTCTCGACACCATCCGCACCCCGGAAGATTTGCGCCGGCTCAAGGTGGAACAGATTCAGCAAGTCGCCGACGAGCTGCGTCAGGAAACCATCGATGCCGTCTCGGTCACCGGCGGCCATTTCGGCGCGGGTCTCGGCGTGGTCGAGTTGACGACGGCGTTGCACTACGTGTTCGACACCCCGCGCGACCGCCTGATCTGGGACGTCGGCCATCAGGCCTATCCGCACAAGATCCTGACCGGACGCCGCGACCGCATCCGCACCCTGCGCACCGGCGGCGGACTGTCCGGCTTCACCAAGCGCACCGAAAGCGATTACGATCCGTTCGGCGCCGCGCACTCCTCGACCTCGATCTCGGCTGGCCTCGGCATGGCGGTCGCGCGCGACCTCTCCGGCGGCAAGAACAATGTCATCGCCGTGATCGGCGACGGCGCGATGTCCGCAGGCATGGCCTATGAGGCCATGAACAATGCCGGCGCGATGAATTCCCGGCTGATCGTCATTCTCAACGACAACGACATGTCGATCGCCCCGCCGGTCGGGGCGATGAGCGCCTATCTGTCCCGCCTTTATTCGGGCAAGACCTATCGCTCGCTGCGCGAAGCCGCCAAACAGATCAACAAGCGTCTGCCGAAAGTGCTGGCCGACCGCGCCAACCGTGTCGAGGAATATTCGCGCGGCTTCATGGTCGGCGGCGGCACGCTGTTCGAGGAGCTCGGCTTCTATTATGTCGGTCCGATCGACGGCCACAATCTCGACCATCTGCTGCCGGTGCTGAAGAACGTCCGCGACATGCAGGACGGTCCGATCCTGGTCCATGTCGTGACGCAGAAGGGCAAAGGTTATCCGCCGGCGGAAGCCTCCGCCGACAAATATCACGCGGTGGTCAAGTTCGACATCGCCACCGGCGCCCAGGCCAAGGCCAAGCCGAATGCGCCGTCCTACCAGAACGTGTTCGGCGCAAGCCTCGTCAAGGAAGCGCAAAAGGACGACAAGATCGTCGGCATCACCGCGGCGATGCCGTCGGGCACCGGCATCGACATCTTCAACAAGGCGTTTCCGGACCGCACCTTCGACGTCGGCATCGCCGAGCAGCACGCGGTGACGTTCGCGGCCGGTCTCGCCACCGAAGGCTACAAGCCGTTCTGCGCGATCTATTCGACCTTCCTGCAGCGCGGCTACGACCAGGTGGTCCACGACGTCGCGATCCAGAGCCTGCCGGTGCGCTTCGCGATCGACCGCGCCGGACTGGTCGGCGCCGACGGCGCCACCCACGCCGGCTCGTTCGATAACGCCTATCTCGGCTGCCTGCCCAATTTCGTCATCATGGCGGCCTCGGATGAGGCCGAACTCGTGCACATGGTTGCGACCCAGGTCGCGATCAACGACCGGCCGAGCGCGCTGCGCTATCCGCGCGGCGAAGGCCGCGGCGTCGAAATGCCCGAAGCCGGCGTTGCGCTGGAGATCGGCAAGGGGCGCATCGTTCGCGAGGGCACCAAGATCGCGCTATTGTCGTTCGGCACCCGGCTCGGCGAATGCGAAAAGGCCGCCGACGAACTGGCGGCACTGGGATTGTCCACCACCATCGCCGACGCCCGCTTCATGAAGCCGCTCGACGTTGACCTCGTCCTCAAGCTCGCCCGCGAGCATGAAGTCCTGCTCACCATCGAGGAAGGCTCGGTCGGCGGCTTTGGCTCCCACGTCATGCAGACGCTGGCAGAGCACGGCATGCTCGACGGTGGCTTGCGGATGCGGGCGATGGTGCTGCCCGACGAGTTCCTCGATCATGACTCGCCGAATGCGATGTACGCCCGTGCCGGCCTCGACGCCAAGGGCATCGTCGGCAAGGTGTTCGAAGCGCTCGGCAAGGATTTCAAGGCCGAGACGGTCAAGCTCGCCTGAAACCACATTTTGTGTCATTCCGGCGCGCGAGTGCAACGAGCGCCAAGGGGCGCATCCCGGAATGACTAAAATCTACCTGGCAGGCCCCGATGTGTTCCTGCCGGACGCCGTTGAGGTCGGACATCGCAAGGTCGAGCTCTGCGCCCGGCATGGGCTGACCGGGCTCTATCCCCTGGACAATATCGTCGACGTTGCCGCCAAGGACGCTTCACTGCGGATCTTCAGCGGCAACGAAGCCATGATGGCCGAGGCCGACGCCATCATCGCCAACCTCACCCCGTTTCGCGGGCCCGGGGCCGATGCGGGAACCGTCTATGAACTCGGATATATGGCAGGCTGCGGCAAGCTCTGCCTCGGCTATTCCAACGATCCCGCATCCTATGTCGATCGCGTGCGCCGATTTACGTCCGTCATGTCGGCCGACGGTCGCCTGATCGACGCAGTGGGATTGACGGTTGAGGATTTCGGCCTCAACGACAACCTGATGATGATCCATGCCCTCGACCTGCATGGCTGCGCGCTGGTGACGCCCCAGCAAAAGCCCGCGGATATCTGGCACGATCTGACCGCGTTCGAGACCTGCGTGCGTCTGGCGGCCGAGAAGCTCGCGCCGGCGCAGACGCGCCGATCCAGTTAAGCTGGCCAAGGACCCCGAAGCATGTCCCCTTCCCGCAAACGCGCGGATGTGTTGCTGGTCGAGCGCGGCCTGTTCGAAAGCCGCGCGCGTGCCCAGGCGGCGATTGAAGCGGGCCTCGTGACCGCCAATGACAAGCAGGTCCTGAAGGCGTCCGAGAACCTTGCCGCCGATGCCGTGCTGCAGGCGCAGCCCGCGCATCCCTTTGTCTCGCGCGGCGGCGTCAAGCTGGCGGGCGCGCTGGAGCGATATCCGTTCGAAATCGAGGATCACGTCTGCCTCGACGTCGGCGCCTCGACCGGCGGTTTCACCGAAGTCCTGCTCGCCAACGGCGCCGGCCTGGTGTTTTCAATCGACGTCGGCCGCGGCCAGTTGCATCCCTCGCTGCACGGTCATCCCCGGATCGTTTCGATGGAGGAGACCGATATCCGCGGCTTTGAGAACAAGCGCCTGCCGCAACGGCCGGACATCGTCGTCATCGACGTCAGCTTCATCTCGCTGAAGGCCGTGCTGCCGGTGGCGCTGGCGCTGGCGGCGGCGCCGATGCATCTGCTGGCGCTGATCAAGCCGCAATTCGAGGCGCCGCGGAAGCATTCCAAGCGCGGCATCATCCGCGATGCGTCGGTACATCAGGAGGTCTGCGACGATATCGCCGCGTTCGCGGCCTCGCTCGGCTGCACCGGCATCGAGGTGTTTCCGTCCTCGATCACCGGCGGCGACGGCAATATCGAATTCTTCATCGGTGCGCGCCGTGGCTGAAAGCCTTCTCATCGACCATGTCGGTCATCGCGGCGACGGCGTCGGCTTTAGCGACGGAGAGAGCCTGTTCGTGCCTTACACGCTCGGCGGCGAAACCGTCGAGGTCGAGCCGGTGGCGGGTCATCCCGACCGCCGGCAGTTGTCGCGCGTCGTGCACGCCAGCGCGGAGCGGATCGCGCCGTTCTGCACATATTTCGGCGCCTGCGGCGGCTGCGCCATTCAGCACTGGCAGCCTGAGGCCTATCGGGCGTGGAAGCGCGCCATCGTGGTCGATACGCTGGCGCATGCCGGCATCGAATGCGAGGTCGACGGGCTGGTCGATGCCCACGGCGTCGGCCGCCGGCGCGTCACCCTCCACGCCCGCCGCGGCGATGACGGCGTGTTGCGCACCGGCTTCGCCGCCGCCAACAGCCACGCGATCGTCGCGATCGAGGATTGCCCGATTCTCGATCCGGCGCTGCACGGCGCGCTCGACGCGGCGCGCGCGCTGGCCGAAGCGCTTGCGCCTGCCGGCAAGCCGCTGGATATCCAGGTCACCGCGGCCGGCAACGGCCTCGACGTCGACGTGCGCGGCTCGGGACCGCTGACAGCCAAGATGATCTCCTCTCTGTCCGATATCGCCGCAGCGTACGGACTGGCGCGGCTGACGCGGCACGGCGAACTGGTGCTGATGCGAACACCGCCGGCGATCGAGATCGGCGCCGCGCGGGTGAACCTGCCGCCGGGATCGTTCCTGCAGGCCACCGTCGCCGGCGAGGAAACGCTGGCGGCGCTGGTCGCCGAGCACGGCAAACGCGCCAAGCATGTCGCCGATCTGTTTTGCGGCGTCGGACCGTTCGCGTTGCGGCTTGCGGCCCGCGCGCGGATTTCGGCATTCGACAGCGATGCCGGGGCGGTCATGGCGCTGCAAAAGGCGGCCACCTCGGCGTCCGGACTGAAACCGATCAAGGCCGAGGCCCGCGACCTGTTCCGGCGCCCGCTGATGCTGCAGGAACTGCGCGACTACGATGCCGTGGTGTTCGATCCGCCGCGGCAAGGCGCGCAGGCGCAAGCCAAGCAGCTCGCGGCCAGCAAAATTCCGGTCGTGATTGCGGTGTCGTGCAACGTCGCGACCTTCGCGCGCGACGCGCGAACGCTGATCGACGGCGGCTACCGCATAGAAAACGTCACACCTGTTGACCAATTCCGCCACACCCCGCACGTCGAGCTGGTGGCGCGGTTTACGCGGAAGCGTTGAACCTTCCTTTCGACCGCGTGACCTATTCCCAAGTGATGAAGCTGCAGGACGGTTTGTTACCGTCGTAGTGCGTTCGCGGTTCGCGGCGACGCAAGAAAGCCACACCTCGTTGAAAATGAAACTCCCATTTAACGGAGAGTAGTCATGGACGTGGATCCGGATAGACTAAACGCCTTCATGGGAAAAATGGTCAGCGAGGTCGGCAGCGCCATGAATGCGTCGCTGATGCTGGTCGGTGACAAGCTCGGCCTCTACAAGGCGCTCGCGAAAGGCCCGATGAACTCGGCCGAGCTTGCCAAGGCTACCGGTACCAGCGAGCGCTATGTTCGCGAATGGCTCGCGGCCCAGGCCGCATCCGGCTACGTCGAATATGATGCCGCTTCCGCCAAGTTCTCGATGCTACCCGAACAGGCGCTGGCGCTGGCCGACGAAGACAGTCCCGTCTTCCTGGGCGCGGTCGGCGACATCGTCGCGGCGGCGTTTCTCGACGAACCGAAGGTTTCCGAGGCCTTCAAAACCGGCAAGGGCGTCGGCTGGAACCGGCGCAGCGAATGCCTGTTCTGCGGCACCGCGCGTTTCTTCCGCACCGGTTACAAGCACCATTTGGTGCAGGAATGGCTGCCCGCGCTTGATGGCGTCGTCGAAAAGCTCAAGCGTGGCGCCAAGGTCGCCGATATCGGGTGCGGACATGGCGTGTCGACCCGGCTGATGGCGGAGGCCTTCCCGAAATCACGTTTCTTCGGTTTCGATTATCACGAGGGCTCGATCGAGAGCGCGCGCCAGGCGGCGAAGAATGCCGGGCTGAGCGATCGCGTCCATTTCGACGTTCACTCCGCCAAGACCTATCCGGCGGAAGGCTACGATCTGGTCTGCTTTTTCGACTGCCTGCACGACATGGGCGATCCCGTCGGCGCGATGAAGCACGTCCGCGAGACCATGGCCAAGGACGGCACCTGCATGCTGGTCGAACCGTTCGCCAACGACCGCCTGGAGGACAATCTCAACCCGGTCGGACGCATGTACTACGCCGCTTCGACCATGATCTGCACGCCGGCGTCGCTCGACCAGGAAGTCGGTCTCGCGCTCGGGGCGCAGGCCGGCGAAGCGCGGCTTCGCGACGTCGCCAGCAAGGCCGGCCTGACGCGATTCCGGCGCGCCACCGAAACCCCGTTCAACCTGATATTGGAGGCGCGGGTTTAGCGCCGCCGGATCAGCGCCTCGGTTCTGCATCAATCCAGAACCGAGGCTCTGACTTGCAACCCCGATGGATCACCTGCCCCAGCGATCCTGCCAGATCTGCTCGCCGATCAGGCAGGAGACGCGCGGCTCTTTCGCGGCCACGGGAACGACGCGGCGTTCCGGCGTCCTTCCAGCGACTTCGAGCAGCAGCTTGGTCCGGATCGCCTCCTTGAACTTGTCGCGATCCTTGATCGACACCACGAAAGAACCCGCGCCGCCGATGACGCAGTCCTCGTAATAGACATCCAGGTTGTCGATATCCATCGTCGAGTAGGACGGCTCTTTCACCATGATCGGCAGGCCGTTGATGGTGATCCCTTTCGCCAGCGCCGCGTCGCGCGCGGTGGTGACCGGCGCGCCGTTGTTATTGGGCCCGTCGCCTGAAATATCGATGACGCGTCGCAGCCCGTGATACGGATTTTCATCGAACAGCGGCATCGCGAAATGGATCGCACCCGAGATCGAGGTGCGCGAAGCGCGGCGGATTGGCGTCTTCACGATCTCGCTGGCGACGGCATCCGCCGTTTCCGGGCCGTCGATCAGCCGCCAGGGGATGATGATCTTCTGATCGCCCGCTGCCGCCCACTCGAAATAGGTCACCGCAATCTTGCCATGCGGCCCAGTCTTCAATGCCTGCAGGAATTCCTTGGAGACGATGGCCTGGGCGTAACCCTCGCGCTGCACGGCGAGTTCGTCCATGTCCATCGAATAGGAAACATCGACGGCAAGGATCAGCTCGACGTCGACGGCTGTCGCATTCTCGCTGCCCTCCGCCAATTGACGCCCGGGGTTCGGCGCCGCGATGCCCGCGACGTCACCTCCGGCCATCGCTCCCGCGACCAGCACCGCTCCGATCGAGACACACCAGCGCATTGCGGCCCTCCCGTCGACTGACGGGATCGTGACATGCAAAGCGCGTGGCGGAAAGCAAGAAGATCAGCCACGGCGCTTCACATTCAAGTCAGGTCGTCCAAGTCAGCTCATCCAAGTCAGCCTGGGAAATCCGACCTGGCAAGTCAGACCGGCAGTCAGGTTATCGCGCGCCCTAAGGTTGCGGGAACTATTGCCGATCTACAACCGGCCGTGCGATACAACGCGTCTTGGGCGAAGGAGCATCATGTTTCGGATCGGCATCGCGTGCAGCCTATTGCTGCTGGCAATACAGGGGGCCAGCGCACAATCGCAAATCGAGCGCGGCAGCTACCTCGTCAACACCATCATGGCGTGCGGCAACTGCCATACGCCGCGCGATGCCGACGGCAAGGCGGTCGCTGAGCGGGCCTTGTCGGGCAGCGGCCTGACATTCGCAACACCGGCCTTCACCGCCACCGCGCCCAACATCACGCCTGACGTCGAGACCGGAATCGGAAGCTGGAGCGACGCCGAGATCAGGCGCGCGCTGCTGCAGGGAACGCGCCCGGACCACGGTCACCTCGCCGGCGTGCCGCTGGCGGCGATCATGCCCGCCAATTTCTACAAGGCGCTGCTGCCGGTCGATCTCGACGCCATCGTCGCCTACCTTCACACCGTCAAGCCGATCCGGAACGAAGTCCCGGATTCCGTGTACAAGGCGCCGGTGCACCGCGATCCCTATCCGGACGCCGAGACCGGATTCAACAAGGGCATGTTCGCCGACCCGGTCAAACGTGGCGCCTATCTTGCTACCATCGGCCACTGCATGGAGTGCCATTCCGCTTGGTCGCGCGGCGTTTCGGACTTCGGCAATGGGCTGGGGCGCGGCGGCAGGGTTTTCCCCGCCGGCGAGGGCGCGCCGAAGGGAACGCCCGCCGCGGTCGCCGCCAACATCACCTCGGATCCTGCCGCGGGCATTGGCGCCTGGACCGATCGGGAGATCGGCCGTGCCATCACCCGGGGGATTGCGCGGGACGGGCGGAAGCTCGGGCCCCCGATGGCCTACGACTATTATGCCGGGCTGAAGGAAGCCGATCTGGCGGATATCATCGCCTATCTGCGGACGGTGCCGGCGCGGCAATGAAAGCCTCGTGAACCGCAGCCAGTTCCCCGGCAGGCCGCGACGCTCGAACGGGATGACTTTTCTTCAAATTGTCATCCCGCTCTATCGGAAAACCGGCGTCCACTTTTCCGGATCATGCTTTATATTCCGGTCAGGGAAACCGAAAGCCTCTGGAGGCGCCTCCGGAATGATCGACGCCGTCACCAAGCCGAAAACCAAGGTCCGGACCAAGACCGAGCGCCCGCGCCTGCACAAGGTCATCCTCGTCAACGACGACTTCACGCCGCGCGAATTTGTTGTGACCGTGCTGAAGGCGGAATTCCGCATGACCGAGGATCAGGCCCACAAGGTGATGATCACCGCGCATCAGCGCGGGGTATGCGTGGTCGCCGTCTTCACCAAGGACGTCGCCGAAACCAAGGCGACACGCGCCACCGATGCCGGCCGCGCCAAAGGCTACCCGTTGCTGTTCACCACCGAACCGGAGGAATAGGGCCCGGGCATGAGAAACGTCGTCGCCGCACTGCTATTATTCGCAACGCCGGCGATGGCCGCACCTCCGCGGGCTACGGAATGGGCGGCTACTTCGTGCGCTTCGACCCGATCGTCAGCCAGTACAATCAATCCGGCGAGCTGTTCCGCATCGAAGGCCACTGCCAGTCGTCATGCACCTTGTTCCTGAGCATCAGGAATGTGTGCATCGATCGAAACGCGACGCTCTTGTTTCACGCCGACATGACCGAAACCGCAACATCACGGCGTCTGCAACCATCACATGCTGGGTGCCTACAATGCGAGCCTGCGCGACTATGTCACCGCGAACCATTACATGGACACGCTGGCGTTCCACGCGATATCGGCGCGATATGATCCGGAAGTTCGGCTACAAGGAATGTCCGAAGCCGTGAGTTGACGTCGCGAGGTTCAGTTGGCCGCCGCTTCATCCTGCAAGCCGTAGACACGCTCGGCCTTCGAAAACCCCGCGATCGGGAAATCGCCGAGATCGCTCCAGGCGCCGCTGCAGATTCCGGCAAATCGCTGCGACGCCACGATGGTGCGGTGAAGCCGCGCGGCGATCTTTTCCAGCCGCGCGGCAAGGTTCACGGCCGGACCGATGCAGGTGAAGTCGAGCCGGTTGCCGCCGCCGATATTGCCGAACAGAATCGGCCCGACATGCAAGGCGACGCCGAAGCGAAAGCGCTCGATGGTTTCGCCCACGGGATAATGCAGCGCGTCGACGCTGGCGCGGGATTCGCGGGCGGCTTCCAGCACGTGCATGGAGACCTGCTGGGCATCGCCGACATATTCGTCGATCGGGAAAACCGCCAGCAACCCATCGCCCATATATTTCAGCACTTCGCCGCCATGCGCGCGGATCGAGGCAACCTGGCAGTCGAAATATTGATTGAGAATGTCCACCACGGTCTCGGCCGGCAGGCGATCCGACAGCGCGGTAAAGCCGCGCAAGTCCGACAGCCAGATCGCGGCATTCATCGTCTCGGTATGTCCACGGCGAATCTGGCCGCCGAGAATTCGCTCGCCGGCGCGGTTGCCGACATAGGTATCGAGCAAGCTCGCGGCGGTACGGGTCAGGCTGATGATTTCGATCACCCGCGCCAGCGGCGTCACGATCCGCCGTAGCGCGGCCAATTGTTCGTCCGTAAATCCACCCGGCTGCTTGGTGGTCCAACTCGATGCGTTGAGCGTTCCATTGATGAATGGCAGCGGCATCGCAATGTAATCGGTGACCCCTTCGGCGCGCAGATCCTCGATGATCGGGAAACGCTTGCTCAAGGGATCGTCGGCCCGCGCGCGAACTTCGAGCCCTTGCTGAAACACGGTTTTCAACGGGCTGACATGGAAATCCGGCGAATTCAGAATTTCGAAATCGACCGTGCCGAGTTCGACGTCGGCGCCGGGCTTCCAGATGAAATTGCGTCCGAAAATGTCAGGATGCAGGGTACGAACGAAGACGCCGACGCGCCACAGCGGCAAGCCTGCCGCAACCATCCGCTCGCAGGTCTCTGCCATGAACCTGGTCGGGCTGGCCGCCGATCGCCCGCCATCGATCAGCCAGTCGGTCAGTTTCTGCAATTCCGCTGCGTTCATCACGTCAGCATTTGTCGGCCAAGTCGCGGTCCCGTCAAGGCGATACACAACGTTCGGGTTTCGGCGTTATCCGGGCGGCGGGCCGCCGACCTGGCCGCGGTGCCGCAGCAAATGATCCGCCAGCACGCAGGCCATCATGGCCTCGCCGACCGGCACCGCACGGATGCCGACGCAGGGGTCGTGACGGCCCTTGGTCATGATTTCGGTGTCGGCGCCGCTGCGATCCACGGTCTGGCGCGACGCCAGGATCGAGGAGGTCGGCTTCACCGCGAAGCGCGCCACCACCGGCTGCCCGGTGGAGATACCGCCGAGAACGCCGCCGGCATGATTGGACAGAAACCGCGTGCCGTTGTTGCCGGTCCGCATCTCGTCGGCGTTTTCCTCGCCCGACAGCTCGGCGGCCCCAAAGCCGTCGCCGATCTCGACCCCCTTGACCGCGTTGATGCTCATCAGCGCGGCGGCCAACTCCGCATCAAGCTTGGCATAGATCGGCGCGCCCAATCCGGCCGGCACGCCTTCGGCGACTACTTCGATGACAGCACCGATCGACGAGCCCTGCTTGCGGATGCCGTCGAGATACGCCTCGAAGAAGGCGGCCTTGTCCTTGTCCGGACAAAAGAACGGATTGCGCGCGACCTCGTCCCAGTCCCATTTCGCCCGATCGATCTTGTGCGGCCCCATCTGCACCAGCGCCCCGCGCACCCGCACATCGGGCAGCACCTTGCGGGCGATGGCGCCGGCAGCGACGCGCATGGCGGTCTCGCGCGCCGACGAACGGCCGCCGCCGCGATAATCGCGCAGGCCGTATTTGGCCTCATAGGTGAAATCGGCGTGCCCCGGACGAAACTTGTCCTTGATGTCGGAATAGTCCTTCGAGCGCTGATCGGTATTCTCGATCAACAGCGCGATCGGCGTTCCCGTCGTCACCTGTACGCCGGTTTGCGGATGCGCCATCACCCCGGACAGGATTTTCACCGCGTCGGGCTCCTGACGCTGGGTGGTAAAGCGCGACTGCCCGGGGCGGCGGCGATCCAGGTCGCGCTGGATGTCCTCGGCGGTCAGCGGCAGCAGCGGCGGGCAGCCATCGACCACGCAGCCGATCGCAACCCCGTGGCTTTCGCCGAAGGTCGTGACCCGGAACATGTGGCCGAAGGTGTTGAAGGACATGCGGTCGCTTTGGTTAAACCAATTCCGGCTTGTGGTAACGCGCGGGGCGCGGGCGGTCAAACCCAGACACTGTCATTCCGGGGCGATGCGAAGCATCGAACCCGGAATCTGTCAGATTCCGGGTCTGTGCCTTCGGCACATCCCGGAATGACTGCGCAAGCCTTAACTATATTTCGTCATCCCGCCGTCTCTGAACACATAAACCACGCCCTGCCCGATCGGGGTATCGGCGGCCGCAAGCGGCGTCGCCACGCCGAGTGCCACCATCAGCGCCCGCATCGTCCCGCCATGCGCGACGGCAACCGTGGAGGTGCGAAGCGAATCGCACCAATCGCGCACGCGCAGCGTCACGCTGGCATAGCTCTCGCCCGATGGCGCGGCGACGCCCCAGGTGTCCGTGCTGCGGAATGCGAACGCCGCCGGATCGTTTAATTTCATTTCCGGCAGCGTCAGACCTTCCCATTGACCGTAGCCGATCTCGCGCAGCCGGTCGTCGAGGCCGTAGTCCGCCGGCGGCAATTTCAACACGCCCCGCGCCAACTCCATGGTCATTCGCGCGCGGCCGAGCGGGCTCGCGACGAACGGCAGCGCGGATGCCGCAAAGCCATCGCGGGCCAACAGGCCCGCAAGGATTTCGCCGGCGGCGATGGCCTGCGTACGCCCGAGCCCGTTGAGCGGGATATCTTTCGATCCCTGGAAGCGGCCTTGCGCATTCCAGTCGGTTTCGCCGTGGCGAATGTAGTAGATTGTCGGCGCTGACATCGAATCTTCGGGCTATTCCTTGCTCGCCGAATTGCTGAGCGAAATATCCGGCGCGTCCGGGCGCTTCATGCCGA
Source organism: uncultured Alphaproteobacteria bacterium (assembly GCA_963843235.1). Classification (GTDB taxonomy): domain Bacteria; phylum Pseudomonadota; class Alphaproteobacteria; order Rhizobiales; family Xanthobacteraceae; genus Bradyrhizobium. The sequence continues at coordinate 294,934 of CAWJJV010000023.1, read as the reverse complement.
CGACGTGATAGCCGGAATCGACGTGGTGCACCTCGCCGGTGACGCCGCGCGACATGTCCGAAAGCAGATACAGCGCGCTGTCGCCGACTTCCTCGATCGTCACGGTGCGGCGCAGCGGCGTGTTGTATTCATTCCATTTGAGAATGTAGCGAAAATCGCCGATGCCGGACGCCGCCAGGGTCTTGATCGGTCCCGCCGAAATCGCGTTGATCCGGATGTTCTTCTCGCCGAGATCGGCGGCGAGGTAGCGCACGCTGGCCTCCAGCGCCGCTTTGGCGACGCCCATCACGTTGTAATGCGGCATCCATTTCTCGGCGCCGTAATAGGTCAGCGTCACGATCGAGCCGCCATCGGTCAAAAGCTTCTCGGCGCGCTGCGCGATCGCGGTCAGCGAGTAGCAGCTGATCAACATGGTCTTCGAGAAATTGTCGGCGGTGGTCTCGAGGTAGCGTCCGTCGAGCTGGTCCTTGTCGGAGAACGCGATGGCATGGACCACGAAGTCGATCTTGCCCCACTTCTCTCTCAGCACGTCGAACACCGCGTCGATGGTCGCGGCATCGGTAACGTCGCAGTGACCGAGCAGGAGACCGTCGAGTTCCTTCGCCAGCGGCTCGACCCGCTTTTTGAGCGCGTCGCCCTGCCAGGTCAGCGCAATCTCCGCTCCCGCCGCACGGCACGCCTTGGCGATGCCCCAGGCGATCGAACGGTTATTGGCGACGCCGAGAATCACTCCGCGCTTGCCCTGCATCAGCCCTGAATTTTGCGACATTTGGTTTCCAATCGACCTTGATCCGGTTTGGAGGTACACCAGCGCTCCCGGCCGGTACAGCCCCAATCCATGCCCGATCCGGCCAGCTGCCGTGCCGCCTCAACCGCCGGAATAGTTGGATCGCTCAGGTGTTATGGTGGGTAAGGCGTTTGCGCCGAACAAGCCCACAACCAGACGTCAAGACCAGGCATCAATGACCGCATTCCGTCAGAGTGTCGAAGCCATGATTCCGGCCCTGCGCCGCTACGCCCGCGCGCTCGCGCGCGACGCCGACGTCGCTGACGACCTGGTGCAGGATACGCTGGTGCGGGCGCTGCGTTCGGAACGACTGTTTCTCGGCGGCGACGTCAGGAGCTGGCTCTATACCATCCTGACCAACCTCAACAAGAACCGGCGGCGATCGCTGGCGCGGCGGCCGCAATTCATGCCGCTACTCGACAACAATCCCGACGCCAGCGGGACCGAGGCCGAAGGCCGCGACATCGCCCGCGCGCTGGCCACGCTGGTCGAGGAGCAGCGCGCGGTGCTGCTGCTGGTGATGCTGGAGGGGTTGAGCTATCGCGAGGTCGCCGACATTCAGGGCGTGCCGATCGGCACCGTGATGTCCCGCCTCGCCCGCGCGCGCGCCCATGTCAAAGCCTCGCTCGAAGGCGACCGTCCTGCGCTGCGACGGGTAAAATGATGGCAGCGATTATGCATTGCCAGGAATACATATTGAAAGCTGTGGGTGCGACGAACGCGTTTAAATCACCGTGGCTTATCTCCCTCGCCGGGGAAGAAACGCCATCGGCCGACGAGCCATTTTCGATCGAGCTACATTCGATCGAGATAAGACAGAGACAACGACAATGACCGACTCAAGGATTCCCGTCACCGAAGACGAACTGCACGCCTATGTCGACAACGAACTGCCGGCGGAGCGCCGCGGTGATGTCGAGGCATGGCTCGCGGCGCATCCCGACGATGCGGCGCGGGTGCAGTCATGGCGCACCATGGCGGATGCGCTGCATGCGCGTTACGATTCGGTGGCCGACGAAATGGTGCCGAAGCGGCTTGAGATCGAGCGGCTGGTGCGGCAACCGCGCAAATGGATCTATGGCGCGGTGGCTGCGACGCTGGTGGCGTTCATCGCCGGCGGTGGTGTCGGCTGGATGGCGCGCGGCGCGACCGCCTCGCCTTCGGCGTTCCGGAACTTCACGCTGGATGCACTGGATGCGCACCGGCTCTACGTGGTCGAGGTGCGTCATCCCGTTGAGGTAGCAGGCTCGGAGCGCGCGCACCTGGTGGCGTGGCTGTCGAAGCGTTGCGGCTATGATGTAAAGGCGCCGGAGCTCGATGGCACCGGCCTGAAGCTGGTCGGCGGCCGGTTGCTGCCCGGACCGGAAGCGCCCGCGGCGTTCCTGATGTATGAGAGCCCGACCGGCGAACGCTTCACGCTCTACGCCTCGCGGGCGGAGACCGGCAACACCCAGATGCGTTATGCGGCGAGCGACGGTGACGGGGCGTTATTCTGGGCCGACCGCGGCGTCGGTTACGTCTTGAGCGGCCCGACCGACAAGGATCGCCTCAACCAGGTGGCGCGCCTGGTCTACGATCAGACGGAAAAAACCGGGGGATAACGGCGGATAGATTGCATAACCCTCGCTGTCCCAATTCCGACATTGAAAATCTGAAATTGGAACATCGATACGTCTCAGTATCGTACCAAATGGTCTCGCAAGAACGTGAAGCGTTCGATCCGCCGATCGGCGCAAGCAGCCTCGATCGGGGTTTAGTACCGCGCTGGTCCCCCGGTCGAGGCTGCGACCTTTCGGCCGCGCAAATTTTTAAATCCATCACCGCGATCAGGTGAGATCGCTGCGCGGATTATAGGGGCGTGCGTCGCGCCACTTCTGCATTAATGTCTCGAGCTCGGCATCGTTCCCGTCCGGCAGCATGATCCGGATCGTGACGAACAGATCGCCCGCCGCGCCCCCGGCTTTCGGCAACCCCTTACCTTTCAGGCGAAAGGTCCGGCCGCTCGAGGTGTTCTTCGGTATCGACAATTCCACCGCGTTGCCCAGCGTGGGCACGCGGACCTTGCCGCCCAGTACGGCTTCATACAGCGCGATCGGCAGGTCGACGCGCAGGTCGCTGCCGTCGATCTTGAAGAAGGCATGCGGCGCGATGCTCACCGTGATCAGGAGATCACCGGGAGGATGACCCGGCGCGGTCTCGCCCTGCCCTTTCAACCGGATCTGCTGGCCGGCGACGACGCCCGCGGGAAATCTTGACGTTAAGCTCTTTGCCGGTCGGCAGCCGGACCCGCTTCTCGACGCCGTTGACCGACTCTTCCAGCGACACCGACATCGCCACGCTGAGGTCGAGATCGAGCGCAATCCCGCCGGGATCGAACTCGAAGGTGTTGCCGGCGCCCGGCCGGCCGGCACGGGCTGCGCCAGAGAACATGCTGTTGAGGATATCCTCGAACCCGCCGCCGCCGAAACCGCCGGCGCCGCCGGTACGGAATGTCCGCGAACTCGAAACCGCCGCCGGGCGAGGCTCCGCGCGCACGCGGGTCGCCGCCGGGAAAACCCTGGAAGCGCGGCTTGCCATCGGCATCGATCTCGCCGCGGTCGAATTGCTTGCGCTTGCCTTCGTCGCCAATGATCTCGTTGGCCGAATTCAGCTCGGAAAAGCGCGCCGCGGATTTCGGATCGTTCTTGTTGGCGTCGGGGTGATGCTTCTTGGCGAGCTTGCGATAAGCGCTCTTGATTGCCGCAGCGCTGGCGCCCCGCGGCACCCCCAAGACCTCATAGGGGTCGCGCATCCGTTACGTCTCCTTCAGGAAAATCGGATTATATAGTCTTCTGGCTTTTGGCCCATTGCGCCTTCATCTGGGGTCTTCGTGGCATTTTTGCAACGGGCGCGCCAGTTCAACCTTGCTTCCATGGCTTCAAGGTATGGATGTCCCATCGCCCCCTATCGGATTTGCAGGCCGCACCCTGCAGCCAGCTTTCCGAGCGCCCGTTGACATAGCTGGCCAGGAAATCCCGGCAGGTGCGCCCCTCCGACGAATAGGCCTGCGCCAACGGCGTCACCGAGCCGCGCGCACCGGTCTCGGGATTTTCCCAGGGCTGGCTGGAATCCTTGTCGCCCTTGGTCAGCACGTCGGAAGCGGCGTTACGGGCAAACGCCAGATCGCTCGCGGTCGGAACCGGCGTGCCGCCCTGCCCGGCCGCGATCGAACCGGTCACGTCACGGCCTTGCATTCGGGCGAACGCATTGTCGATATGGGACATGCTGCAGCCGCTTGAACCAATGCCGATTAGAATCAGTGTCACCATGGTGCCCGCCGGCCCCATCGCCGATAGGCCAACGCGTTCCCATGCCTTATATAGGGCTTGCCTGTACCGGCGCGGTAGTGCGCTCTGGGCCGCGGGCAGACGCAACTCGGACCTCCTAGCATGACGGACACGACCTCCATCAAACACCCGACACCGTTAACATCCGGTGATTTTACCGGGGCCGACGAGCCGTTTGCGCTGTTCGGCGATTGGTTCGCCGAGGCCGTCAAGGCTGAGCCGAACGATCCCAACGCCATGTCGCTGGCGACCGTCGACGGCGACGGACTGCCCGACGTGCGGATGGTGCTGATGAAGGGCTACGACGCCGAGGGTTTTGTGTTCTACAGCCATATCGCCAGCCAGAAGGGCCGCGAACTGGCCGCAAATCCCAAGGCGGCGTTACTGTTCCACTGGAAGTCACTGCGCCGGCAGGTCCGCATCCGCGGCAGCGTGTCGCCGGTGACCGAGGCGGAGGCCGACGCCTACTTCGCCACCCGGCCGAAGCAGGCCCAGCTCGGCGCCTGGGCCAGCAAGCAATCGCAGCCGCTGGAGAGCCGTTTCGCTTTCGAGCAGGCGATCGCCAAAGTCGCCGCCAAATACCTCGTCGGCGAGGTGCCGCGGCCGCCGGGATGGAGCGGCTGGCGCATCGCACCGGCCCGGTTCGAGTTCTGGCACGATCGCCCGTTCCGGCTGCACGACCGCATCGAATTCCGCCGCGAGGCACCGGATCAACCGTGGTCCAAAACGCGGCTTTACCCCTGACGCCAAGACCCCGAAGGACCTCCATGTCGAATTCCGCCAACACCCCGCGGCGTACGCTGCTTCTGACCGGAGCCAGCCGCGGCATCGGCCATGCCACCGTGATCCGCTTTTCCAGCGCGGGATGGCGCGTCATCACCTGCTCGCGGCATCCGTTCCCGGAGGAATGCCCATGGGGGGCCGGCCCCGAGGATCACATCCAGGTCGATCTGGCCGACCACGCCGACACCACGCGGGCGATCTCGGAAATCCGCCGGCGGCTGGAAGGCGGCGAATTGCACGCGCTGGTGAATAACGCCGCGATTTCGCCCAAAGCCGCCGACGGCGGCCGGCTTGGCACGGTCGACACCGACATCGACACCTGGAGTCATGTGTTCCGGGTGAATTTCTTCGCGCCGATCATGATGGCGCGCGGGCTGATGGAGGAACTGAAGGCGGCAAAGGGTTCCGTCGTCAACGTCACCTCGATCGCGGGTTCGCGGGTGCATCCGTTCGCGGGCGTGGCCTACGCGACCTCGAAGGCGGCGCTGGCCTCGCTGACCCGCGAAATGGCCTCGGATTTCGGCCGCATCGGGGTCCGCGTCAATTCGATCGCGCCTGGCGAGATCGATACCTCGATCCTGTCGCCGGGCACCTCGAAGATCGTCGATCAGCAGATCCCGCTGCATCGGCTGGGCACCCCGGACGAGGTGGCGAAGATCATCTATGTGCTGTGCACGGAGACGTCGTCCTACGTGAACGGCGCCGAGATCCACATCAACGGCGGGCAGCACGTTTAGATCAGTGACCTGATCCTGAAGCGCCGCCGACGGGTCCGCGCAAAGCGCGGCCCGATGGATGGGTCACGAGGTTCTCTCTTTTTCGTGTTCTTTGCCTTGGCCATTTTTCGAGACGCCATGCTGCGCATGGCTCCTCTGGACGAGGTCCACCATCGCGGATGCGATCCTCAATCAGCGCGAACCCTTCCGCGGCCCGCCGAGCACGCGAGACCCGTCGGTGTTGAAAGCGCTGGAGCAGTCGTCCTGGTTCTCGCCGTCCAGCAGTGCCGCGCCGCAATATCGGCAGATGCGCGCCGAAATCGCCATCGCCTTGCCGGCATCGCGGCCCTGTTGGTAGCGCGCGAAATCAACGACGTTGGGTCCGGGCATTATGAATTTCTCAACCATTGCTGTCCTCGCGACGTGAGACAGCTTTATCGCAGACAAGTTTGGCTCAAACGTTCAGCGCAACGCTCAAATTTTATCGGAGAAATTGAGGCTGACTTGTTGTCCGGCGCCGAACCCGCGGCGAGCGCGAAATTATTACCAGCGCCTTAACGCGTCAACGCCTACAGCCACTTCTTCCACTTGAAGAACATGTAGGGCAGCACGGCGGCGAGCACCATCATCACCAGCGCGAACGGGTAACCGTGCTGCCAATCCAGCTCCGGCATGATCTTGAAATTCATGCCGTAGATCGAGGCAATCAGCGTTGGCGGCATCAGGACCACCGCCATCACCGAAAACAGCTTGATGATGTTGTTCTGCTCGAGGTTGACGACGCCCAGCATCGCGTCGAGCACGAAGGTGATCTTGTTGGAGAGGTAAGAGGCGTGGTCGGTCAGCGAGATCACGTCGCGCTGCATGGTCTTGAGCTGTTCGCGCATTTCCTTGGACCATTTGGTGCCCTCGATTGCGCCGGCCACGAACGTCACCACCCGCCCGACCGAGACCAGGCTCTCTCGCACCTTGGAGGTGAGATCGCCCTTGCGGCCAATCGCGATCAGGATGTCGGAATAGCGCTTGGCGTGTCCGGTCTCCGCGGCGCCGTTGGGCTCGAAGATATCGTGGCTGATGGCGTCCATGTCGCCGCCGGCGCGCTCCAGAATGTCGGCGTTGCGGTCGATCACCGCGTCGATCAACTCCATCAGCACCATTTCGCCGGTAATGGCCGGCGCGCAGTAGCGCGCCAGCTTGTTCTCCACCAGCATGAACGGTTTCGGTAACTCGTAGCGCACCGTCACCAGCCGGTGGGCCGCGAGGATGAAGGTCACCGCGGTGGTGCGCGGATTCTCGCTGTCCGACGAGCACATCAGCGTTGCCGTCATGTAGCGCGCGCCGTTCTCGATATAGAGCCGGCTGGAGATCTCGATCTCCTGCATGTCTTCCCGGGTCGGAACCGCAATTCCGGCCAGCCGCTCCACGGCGCGATCCTCCTCCGAGGTCGGTTTGACCAGGTCGATCCAGATCGCGCTTTCGGGGAGCGCCGCCAGATCGACGGCGGCAAGTTTTTTCAGCGACGTTTCCGAAGGGACGTATACCGAGAGCATGCAGGAACTCCAGAACTGCGCAGGCAACCTGCCCGAAAGGGCAAACTACCCGAGAGGACTTGCTACCCAAGAGGATTTGGCTCGATTCTGGCAAGCGCTCATGACAGGGGTTTAATCGCCGGTCCGCATTGCGGCAGCCGAATGGCGACGACATGGTATGATTCGTTTCCGACGCCACATCATGCCTGAAAATGTGCCAGAAACCAGAAAACCTGCGGCAAAAAAGCCACAACGAGCATGCCGCATTGCAAGAGCACCATCTAAGTTCTGGAATTGCGACGAATTTCGGCGATAATGAGATTAACAGAATCGTGGCGTTTTGGACGCAGTATGCGCGTCGCAAACGCAAGGCTTTCGATTGGAAATCCACAATGGCGTCGCTAACAGTAAAATTGGGAATTCTCGCTGCCGGCTTGATGCTGTCGGGTTGCATGGAGGCCACCACCTACGAGGCGACCAACACCGCGAATTTCAAGCCGCACGACAAGGAATTGCTGGCCAAGGTTCGCTACACCAACGTTCCCATTCCCGAACCGTTCCGGCGCGCCATCGTCGATTATCATCGCAAGGAAGCGCCCGGCTCGATCCTGGTGGATTCGGACAACCACTACCTCTACTACGTGCTCGATAACGGCAAGGCGCTCCGCTACGGCATCACCGTCGGCGAGGAAGCGCAGGCATGGTCCGGCATTGCCAAGGTCGGCAGCATGACCGAATGGCCGGCCTGGCATCCGACCAAGGGCGAGATCGAGCGGCTCGGCGTTCCCAACTTCGTGGCCCCGGGGCCGGATAATCCGATGGGCTCGCGCGCGCTGTATCTGTATTCCGGCGGCAAGGATACACTGTTCCGAATTCACGGCACCAACCAGCCGGAATATATCGGCGCGTCGATTTCCTCAGGCTGTATTCGTCTGACCAACGAGGATGCCATCGATCTCTATAGCCGGGTGAAGGTGGGCGCCGTTGTCGTCGTGCTCGAGCCGCACCATGGTGACTCGCCGTTCAATTCGAAGATGGCGCTGCAAGGCGCCGGCAGCACGGTCCAGTAACTGGTTGATCAGGCCACGACGTTCAAAAGCGCCGGTTTTACCGGCGCTTTTTTGTTGGCGGCGCGCTTCCATCGCCGCCCGGCTTGGCACCACCTGATGGGGCGGCATCTGATTTCACCGCATCGGATTCCGCTGCGCCGGATTTGACGGCGGCCTCGCGCGGCGGCGCCTGTTCCGGCCGCGCGGCCGGCAGCAGCGGCGCGACCGGCGGCATGGGATCCCATACTTCCCACTGGCAGATTTTGTAATTGTTGTGCCGCTCCATCAGATCGAGATGGATGTGGTCCTCGTGATAACCGTCCGAGCCCGGGCCGAGCACGGTCGAAAACCGCGCGCACACCGAATGCAGCACGTTCTCGCGCACCTCGCGCGGCGCCGTGCGGTCGGTCAGCGCAATCGACTGGCCGTTGGCGAGCTTCAGGGCGCGGACGTCGAGCGCGTTGGCGTGGCCATGTTCGGACAGTTTGGCGCCGACGACGCGGTTGCGGCCGCGGCATTCAAACGAGTCGAAATTGTCGAGATCGCTGATGGAGCTGCCGAGGCTCGCCGCCAGCGGCGCCATGTCCGCGCGGATCCAGTCGGCGATCGCCGACGCCATGGTGCAGCGTAGTGTCGCAGCGGGCTTTAGCGCGACCCGGCGCTTGTCCGGCAGCACCACGGCCTCCAGCCGCACCAGATCCTCGCCCCCGCAGCCGCCGGGCCCATGGATGTCGGGAATGCTGGGGGCGACGGCGATCGCGTCCGTTAGCGCCAGCCGGCAGGCCGAGGGCGGCGGCGGCCCGGGCGCGGCGGCCGGTTCGACCGGCTGATCGCGTGTGCCGGGCATCGGCTTTTCCGCCGCGGACTTGTCGGGCGCGGTCGCGGGCGCCTCGGCCGGCCGCGCTTTCGGCAACGGCACCGATGCGCGCAGGATGGCCCGGCGCGGCTTTGGCCGGCTCTCCCCGAACAGGCCGCTCCAGGGGGCCAGACCCGACTTCCGCGCCGCCGCCGGGCCGGAAGGCGTACATATCGCCAGCAGCGCGGCCATCCCTGCAGCCATCATTGCCGCCGGGGTGCGGCAAGCGCGGCTATAAGGCCATTTGCGGGCTGCTTTCTCCACGCTAAAGTTCATCGCAATTCCGTGGAGACCCGCGGCAAACGATAACACAATCTGGAGGAGCGTCCGAATGCGTGGATTGATGCAAGATTGGCCCTTGCTTTGTCATCGGATTATCGAGCACGCCGCAGCGTTTCACGGCACGCAGGAGGTGGTGACGCGATCGGTCGAAGGCCCCATTCATCGCACCAATTACGCCGAAATTCGCGATCGTGCCGTCAAGGTCTCGCAGCGCCTCGATCGCGACGGCATCAAGCTTGGCGACCGGGTCGCCACCATCGCATGGAACACCTGGCGCCATCTCGAAGCCTGGTATGGCATCATGGGCATCGGCGCAATCTGCCATACCGTCAACCCCCGGCTGTTCCCCGACCAGATCGCCTGGATCATCAACCACGCGGAAGATCGCGTGGTCATGACCGATATCACCTTCGTGCCGATCCTGGAGAAAATCGCCGACCGGATTCCGAGCGTGGAGCGCTATATCGTGTTCACCGACAAGGCGCACATGCCGAAAACCACGCTGAAGAATGCGGTCGCCTATGAGGACTGGATCGCGGAGGCGGACGGAAATTTCGAGTGGAAGACCTTCGACGAAAATACCGCGGCCGCGATGTGCTACACCTCGGGCACCACAGGCGATCCCAAGGGCGTGCTGTATTCGCACCGCTCCAACGTGCTGCACGCGCTGATGGCCAACACCGGCGATTCACTCGGTGCCAACGCCGGCGACACCATGCTGCCGGTGGTCCCGCTGTTCCATGCCAACAGCTGGGGGATCGCCTTCTCGGCCCCTTCCATGGGCACCAAACTGGTGCTGCCCGGCGCCAAGCTCGACGGCGCGTCGGTCTATGAGCTGCTGGACAGCGAGAAGGTGACCCATACCGCCGGCGTGCCGACGGTATGGCTGATGCTGCTCAATCATGTCGCCGCCCACAACCTGAAACTGCCCTACCTCAGGATGGTGGTGTGCGGCGGCTCGGCGATGCCGCGCTCGATGATCAAGGCGTTCGTCGACATGGGGATCCAGGTGCGCCACGCCTGGGGCATGACCGAGATGAGCCCGATCGGCACCCTCGCCGCGCTGAAACCGCCCTTTGCCGAGCTCAGCGGCGAGCCCCGGCTCGATATCCTGCAGACCCAGGGCTACCCGCCGTTCGGCGTCCAGATGAAGATCACCGACGATGCCGGCAAGGATCTGCCCTGGGACGGCAAGACGTTCGGCCGGCTGAAGGTGAGCGGCCCGGCGGTGTCGAAGGCTTATTTCCGGGTCGACGCCGATATCCTCGATGAGGACGGCTATTTCGACACCGGCGACGTCGCGACCATCGACCCGCACGGCTACATGCGGATCACCGATCGCTCGAAGGACGTGATCAAGTCCGGCGGTGAATGGATTTCATCGATCGACCTGGAAAATCTCGCGGTCGGACACCCCGCGATCGCGGAAGCTGCCGTGATCGGCATCCATCACCCCAAATGGGACGAACGTCCGCTCCTGATCGTGCAACTCAAGCAGGGCCAGAGCGCGTCGCGCGAGGACATCCTGAAATTCATGGACGGCAAGATCGCCAAATGGTGGATGCCCGATGACGTCGCTTTCGTCGACGGCATTCCGCACACCGCGACCGGAAAGATCCTGAAGACCGCGCTGCGCGACCAGTTCAAGGCCTACAGCTTCCCGAACGCCGCGGCGTGAGAGAAAGCGAATGGCGAGTAGCGAGTAGCGAGTAGCGGAAGCGAAAGACAGAATCCGGGGTCCAACCTTATTCTCCATTCGCTATTCGCCACTCACTATTCGCTCCTTCCCCTTGAATTCGCCGCAGCGCCGTGGTCTCAAACGGACATATTCACAGTCCGGCACATTTCGCCGGACAAGGTTCCAACCCGGCAGACTTACAGCGATGGCCCGCAGGTTTTCCGCTCCCTATCAGACGGAGCCCGTGTCCAGCCTCGCCTCATGGGCACGCAATCTTGCGGTGTTCTCGGTGGTCGCGGCGGTGGTCTCGATCATCATCGTCCGTTTCGACTTCCTCGAAATGAAACCGGCGTTGGCGACGTTTTTCGGCGCGCTGGCCTGCGCCGGTCTTTCCATTCTGGTGGGCTTCGCCGCCTTTGTCGCGATCTGGCAAAATGGCTCGCGCGGCATGGGCCGCATCCTGCTGGCATTCCTGATCGCTGCAGCGGTGCTCGCCTACCCGGCCTATCTCGGCGTGCAATACCGCAAGCTGCCACCGATTTACGACATCACCACCGACCCGATCGATCCGCCGCGCTTCGACGCGCTGGCCCGGCTGCGGGCCGGCGACGGCGCCAACCCCGCCGCCTATGCCGGGCTGTATTCCGCCGAGCAGCAGCGGCTGTTCTATCCCGATATCGAGCCGGTGAACCTGGAGACCCCGGTGCAGCGGGCCTATGAGCTCACGCTGAGGCTGGTCAACCGGCGCAAGTGGCTGATCATCGACGAACGCGCGCCGCAGCCGCCGCTCCGCATCGGCCGTATCGAAGCGGTGGCGCGAACCCCGATCATGGGATTCCGTGAGGATGTGTCGATCCGCGTCGCGCCCGACGGCGACGATTCCCGCGTCGATATCCGCTCGTCGTCGCGCTATTTCGAGCGTGACCTCGGCAGCAATGCCGCGCGCGTCAGCAAGTTCATCGATGACCTCGACACCGCCGCCGACACCGCCAATGAGAGGCCGGTCAAGAAGCCGCAACTGCCGCCGACCAAGCTTCCAGCCAAGACGGTGAAGAAGTAGAAGAAGTGGCGAAGGGCGAGTAGCGAATAGCGAAGAGGCAGAGAGAGTACTAAATCTTCCTCACCATTCGCCACTCGCTATTCGCTACTCGCCCTCTGCTAGCCGCCATTCGCCAGCCTGTACGTCCCGCCGATGACCGGATCGCCGTCGGTCGCCACGATCCCTCGCGCCACCAGATCTTCCAGGTGCGCCAGCACGGAATAGCCGGCCGCTCCCGTCAACCGCGGATCGATGCCGATATAGATCGCCCGTACCATGGCGGGAATATCCACCTCACCCTTCGCGAGGCGATGCAGGATCGAGGCTTCGCGCGCCTGCCGATGCCGGATCAGGAAACGCACATAGCGCGGGCCTTCCGGAATTTCAGGTCCGTGGCCGGAGAAATACAGATCCTCATCGCGCTGCGCCAGCCGCTCCAACGAGGCCATGTAGTCGATCATCGATCCGTCCGGCGGCGCCACGATCGAGGTCGACCAGCCCATCACATGATCGCCGACGAAGTTTATTTTCCTTTCCGGCCATGCAAACGCCAGATGATTGGCGGTGTGGCCCGGCGTCGCCACCGCCTGCAGCGCCCAGCCGTCCCCCTCGACGGTCTCGCCATCGCGCACCCTGATATCGGGATTGAAGTCGCGGTCGGCACCGGATTCCGAGGAGATCTTTTCGCTCTCGTAGCGCGGCCGCGACGCCCGGTGCGGGCCTTCGGCATAGACGGTGGCGCCGGTCGCAGCCTTGAGCCGTGCGGTGTTCGGGGAATGGTCGCGGTGGGTATGGGTGACCAGAATATGCGTCACGGTCTCGCCACGCACGGCGTCCAACAGCGCCGCCGCGTGGGCCTCGTTATCAGGGCCGGGATCGATGATCGCGACCTTGCCCTTGCCCACGATGTAACTCACCGTGCCGGTGAAGGTGAAGGGGCTTGGATTGTTGCAGAGAATGCGCCGCACGCCGGGGCGGACCTCATCGACCACGCCGGGCGAAAGCGGAAAGTCGCGATTGAACGGGACGTCGTCGTTATCGGCCATGGGAGTCGCTATGCTGCAGCGTCGTTCGCGGGCGCGAAGCCCTCCGCGCCGTCATACCCCGCGAAAGCGGGGTATCCAGTAATCGCAGACGTTTGGGATACGGCGAAGCACTCTGGGATACTGGATCGTCCGCCGGAGCCTGTCATCAGGCGGCGTTTCACGCCGACCCGTTGGCGGACGATGACGCCAAGATTTGAAGTTACGCCCGCGATTGCTACCGGAGGTTTACGAAAACGCCTGAATGCCGGTGATGGCGCGGCCGAGGATCAAGGCGTGGACGTCGTGGGTGCCCTCATAGGTATTCACGGTCTCCAGGTTCGCGGTGTGGCGCATGACATGGTATTCGATCTGGATGCCGTTGCCGCCGTGCATATCGCGCGACGTCCGCGCGATGTCGAGCGCCTTGCCGCAATTGTTGCGCTTGACGATGGAGATCATCTCCGGCGCCATCTTGCCTTCATCCATCAGCCGCCCGACGCGCAAGGAAGCCTGCAGGCCCAGCGCGATGTCGGTCTGCATGTCGGCCAGCTTCTTCTGCACCAGCTGCGTCGCCGCCAGCGGGCGGTTGAACTGCTTGCGATCGAGGGTGTATTGCCGCGCGCGATGCATGCAGTCTTCCGCGGCGCCCATCGCGCCCCAGGAAATGCCGTAGCGGGCGCGGTTGAGGCAGCCGAAAGGCCCCTTCAGGCCGGACACGTTGGGCAACAACGCGCTCTCCGGCACTTCGACGCCTTCCATCACGATCTCGCCGGTCACGGACGCGCGCAAGGAGAGCTTGCCCTCGATTTTGGGCGCCGACAGTCCCTTCATGCCCTTTTCGAGGATGAAGCCGCGAATCTGGTTGTCATGCGCGGCCGATTTCGCCCACACCACGAACACGTCGGCGATCGGCGCGTTGGAAATCCACATCTTGGAACCGGTCAGCCGATAGCCATCGGAGGTTTTCTCGGCGCGGGTCTTCATGCCGCCGGGGTCGGAACCGGCATCCGGCTCGGTCAGGCCGAAGCAGCCGACCCACTCGCCGGTGGCGAGCTTGGGCAGGTATTTCTTGCGCTGGTTCTCGTCGCCATAGGCGTAGATCGGGTGCATGACCAGCGACGACTGAACCGAATTCATCGAGCGATAGCCGGAATCGACGCGCTCGATTTCGCGCGCGACCAGGCCATAGGCGACGTAGCTCGCATTGGCGCAGCCGTATTCTTCCGGCAGGGTGATGCCGATCAGGCCGAGCTCGCCCATTTCGTTGAAGATTTCGCGGTCGGTCTTTTCTTCGAGATAGGCTTTGGTGACGCGCGGCAACAGTTTGTCCTGCGCATAAGCGCGGGCGGTATCGCGGATCATGCGCTCATCCTCGGTGAGCTGCTCATCGAGCATGAACGGATCGTCCCACTGGAAAGCCACCGCGGATGGCTTGTCCTTGGCCTGAGGGCGCACACTCATGAAACATCCTTTCGCATCGGACTTACGGAATGACCTGTTAAATTAAAGCGCTATCAACGGAAGTGCAATTGAATTGGGCAATTGTTTTGCTCGACGGCATTGCCGGGCGCGCAAACGTTTAATCGTCAAAGCGCTCATTCGAGAGGATTTCGATACCGAAACCGGACAACCCCTTGTAGTCGTGCGTCGACGACGTCAGGTGACGGATCGAGGTGACGCCGAGATCGCGCAGGATTTGCGCGCCGACGCCAACCTCGCGCCACTTCCTGTTGCGGTCCGCTTCGGCCGAGTTCTCCCCGTCGAGCGGCGCGACCGGAACGCCGGCGGCCCCGTCGCGCAAATATACCAGCACGCCGCTGCCGGCCTTCCTGAAATGCTCAAGCACCTCCTGCATGCGCTTTGGTCCGGTGAAGATGTCCCTGACGATATTGGGCTTGTGAAAGCGGGTCAGCACGTTCTTGCCGTCGCCGACCCCATTATAAACGAAGGCGACGTGGGCGATGGAATCGAACGGCGAGCGATAGGCAAAGCCCTGCAGCGGCCCGATCGGGCTTTCGGTGGTAAATGTCGCGACCCGCTCGATCAGTTTCTCGCGCGCCTGCCGGTAGGCGATCATGTCGGCGATGGTGACGTGCTTGAGCTTGTGAGCGGCGGCGAACCGGGCCACCTGCTCGCCCTTCATCACGGTGCCGTCGTCGTTCATCAATTCGCTGATGACCCCGACCGGCGGCAGGCCGCTGAGCTTGCAGAGGTCGACCGCGGCCTCGGTATGGCCCGAGCGCAGCAGCACACCGCCGTCGCGCGCGATCAGGGGGAACACGTGGCCGGGGCGGGCAAAATCATTGGCACCGACATTCGGGTTCGCCAGCGCCCGGCAGCACGACGCGCGTTCGTCCGCCGAGATTCCGGTGCCGCCGTCGGGCTTGTAGTCGATCGACACGGTGAACGCGGTGGTGTGATTGGATTCGTTGTGCGCGACCATCGGATCGAGCCGCAGCCGCCGCGCTTCTTCCGTCGTGATCGGCGCGCAGACGATCCCCGAGGTATGGCGGATGATAAACGCCATCTTCTCGGCGGTACACAGCGACGCCGCGACGATCAGATCGCCCTCGCCCTCGCGGTCGTCGTCATCGGTGACGACGACGAGTTCGCCGCTGCAGAAGGCTTGCAAAACTTCCTGGATCGGATCGGCCATTCTAGGATCTCACGTTGTGGGGGGAGCATTAGCCGGACTCGCAACCCCGCGCCAGCATGATTACGCACGGCAGCACCGCCCGCGATGCCAGCGCACCGCGCCCATCGGATGCGCAGATCGGGGCCGAAAGACCGCCGATGCAATGCTGATATAGTCGGTCGCGGGTGCCGCGCCAGCGTCCGCCGGGTGCCGATCTGGTTTTCCCCCGGTGGCACCGGCCGGTCAGGAACGGCATTCCGGCGCGATCCCGTGCCTGAAATGACGGATGTCACGGCAGCACTTCGCGGCGCCCGCTCAATTGCGCGTCCATCTCGGCGCGTTTGTCTTTCAACAGACCAGCGTCCGCGGCCTCGATCACCTTGAAAAGCTCATGGGCGTCGCTGAGCCGGGTGACGGTCACGTAATCGGCGCCGGCCGCGTAGAGATCGTCGACATCGGACAGCAGGTCGGCGGTCGCCACGATCTGGGCGGTCGGATTGAGGTTACGGACGTGCCGGACCAGCTTTTCGTTATTGGCGCCCTTCAGGAGCGAGTCTGGCACGCTCAGGATGATGATTTCAGCGTTGCCGACGCCGGCATGCAACAACGTGTCGACATTGCTGATATCGCCATAGATCACGTGCAGGCCGCGATCCAGCAGCGTCTTGAACACAACGGGATTGAAATCGACGACGCTGATCTGATCGAGCAACAGGGGATTCTGCCGTTCGACCTCGGCGAGCAGCGCGCTGGCCGCGCGAAAGAACCCGAGAATGACAATCCGCCGGACTTGGACGTGTCCGTCCTCGTGCCTCGCCGTCTGCCTCCTGGCTGTGATCGAGATCGCGGATCCCGATCCGTTTCAGCAGGCCGATGGCGCGCCGCGTGATCTCGTCGCTGCGCATCATCACGAAGGTGCTCAACACCGCCAGAACCACGAAAGCAAAGGACGCGGCGCTTGCGGTTTCGGTCCTGATATGGCCCGCGGCGAGGCCGGTCTGGATCACGACCAGCGAGAACTCGCTGATCTGCGCCAGATTGATCGCCGGCAGCAGGCTGGCGCGCAGACCCTGCTTCATCAGGTAAAGCGGCACGAACGTCGTCACGACACGGCTGACGACCGTGAATGCTGCGATGATCAGCGCCAGCCCGATCACCGACAAATCGGGGATCGGAATCGTCATGCCCAGCGCGACAAAGAACAGCGTGATGAAGAAATCGCGCAGCGTCGTGACCTTGGCGGTGACGTCGAGCGCATAGGGAAATGTCGACAGCGAGACGCCGGCCACCAGCGACCCCATTTCGCGCGACAGATGCAGTTTTTCGGCGATCTCGCCGATCAGGAAGCACCACGCCAGCGCACCGAGCAGGACCAATTCCGGGCGGCGCGCGATCTGGTGAAACAGCCGTGGCAGGACGTAGCGGCTGAGCACCAAGGCGGTCGCGACCAGAACGACCGCCCGGCCGATCGAGAGCAGGATGACGCTGACCTGCAGGTCGTCGAGGCTGGGTTGCACCGCCAGGAACAGGATCGCAAAGATATCCTGCAGTACCAGCACACCGAGGGTGACACGTCCGGGCAGCGTGTCGAGTTCGCGTTTTTCGTAGAGCACCTTGACGATGATGACCGTACTGCTCAGCGCGCAAGCGACGCAGAGATATAGCGCGTCGAAGTGCCCGCCGCCCATCGACAGCCCGATACCCACAAAGAAGAGGATCCCGAGCAGACATCCGCCCACCAACTGGCCGCCCGCGGCAAACACGATGACCTTGCCGGCGCGCACGATCTTCTTCAGATCGATTTCCAGCCCGATCATGAACAGCATGAAGATCAGGCCGAGTTCGGAGATGATGCTGATCGATTCCTGGGACTTGACCAGCCCCATGCCGAATGGACCAATTAAAAAACCGGCGATAAGGTAGGCGAGGATCAGCGGCTGCCGTGAAAAATGGGCCAGCAAGCCGAGCACCCAGGCGGACAGAATGCATAAGGTGATATCGCCAATAAGTTCGTGCATGTTTTCCAACCCCTTCACCGCAAGCTAGAGGCCTGAGCGTAAGGATCAAAGAGCAATGTGTCACATCCGCACAAAAAGCTTTTTTCTTGTGGTCCTGGCCTGTCTGCTGGCGGGGCATATGGCCTCCGCGGAGGCGCAGACTGCCGGCAATATCGAGCAAAGACTTGCCGGTTCCCTGACCGCCGTGCCGACCGAGAATCTCGCGGTATCAGGCGCATTCTATGTACCGGTCTATTCGAGCGTCTCGATGAGCCAGGGCAAGCTGCGGGCGGATTTTTCAGTCACGCTCAGCATCCACAATGCCTCGGAGACCCGGCCGCTGGTGCTGAAGCGGATCGCCTATTTCGACACATCGGGCAAGCCCGTGGAAAGCTATCTCACCTCGCCGATCGCGCTGAAGCCGTTCGGGACCATCGAAGTCTCCATTGCCACCACCGACGTGCGGGGCGGCACCGGCGCCAATTTCGTGGTGGACTGGGCCGCGGCCGGCGAGATCGCAGAACCGGTCGTGGAGGCGCTGATGGTCGGCGGGGTCGGCAGCGGACATTATGCTTTCATCAGCCAAGGACGGCCGATCAGGATCGTGGGCAAGAACTAGCCTCAAAAGACTAGCCTCAAGAACTAGCCTCACGGAAAGCCGGACAGCCGGCCTTCTTAACGAAGAAGAACGAAGAAAAACGGGAGTGAATATCCATGTCTACCTCGGCACCACCATTCGACTTCGCGCCGCTGCTGCCGGCCGGATTGCCTGCGCCCGCGGCCAGGTGGACCGGGCTTGCGAAATACAGCTTCATCGGCGGCAACAATGACCCCGACCAGGTGCCGGTCGAAGGCCTGATCGACGCGGTGAACGCCGTTCTCAGGCGCGAGGGCAAGACACTCGCCACCTACGGCCTCGCCAGCGGCCCGCAGGGCTATCGTCCGTTGCGCGACTTCATCGCGGCCAAGCTCAAGCGCGACGCCGGCATCACCTGCACCGCCGACGACATCCTGATCGTCTCCGGTTCGCTGCAGGCGCTCGACCTCGTCAATGCGACGCTGCTGGCGCGCGGCGACACCGTCATCATCGAGCGGGACACCTATCAGGGCGCCGCTGAACCGGCTGACCCGGCTCGGCGTCAACACGGTCGGCATTCCGCTGGACCATGAGGGCATGCGGATGGACGCGCTGGCCACCGCGCTCGCCGACCTCAAGCGCCGCGGCATCACGCCGAAATACATCTACACCATCCCGACCGTGCAGAACCCGACCGGCACCATCATGCCGGCGGCCCGGCGCACCGAGCTCCTGAGGCTGTCGCGAGAATACGGCGTGCCGATCTTCGAGGACGATTGCTACGCCGACCTGATATGGGACGGAGCGCGCCCGCCCGCGCTCCACGCCATGAGCACGGACGGCGGTGTCATCCACATCGGCTCGTTTTCCAAGTCGATCGCACCGGCGCTGCGGGTCGGCTATATCGTTGCGGAATGGAGCATGCTGTCGCGGATGCTGGCGCTCAAGACCGACGCCGGCTCCGGCGCGCTCGAGCAGATGGTGCTCGCGGAATACTGCGCGCCGCATTTCTCGTCGCATGTGCCGAAGCTGACGCGCGGCTTGCGCGCCAAGCTCGACACCCTGATGGAGGCGCTTAACGAGCAATTCGGCACCTCGGCGGAATTCGAAGACCCCAAGGGCGGCATCTTCCTGTGGGTGAAACTGCCGGACAATGTCGATACGCTGAAACTCTACCAGGCCGCGCTCGCCGCCGGCGTCGCCATCAATCCGGGACCGGAATGGTCGACCGACAAGGCCTATGCCGGCAGCCGGCTGCGGTTATGCTTTGCCAGCCCGTCGCACCAGGAGATTCGCGAAGGCGTCGCGGTGCTGGCCGACGTCTGCCGCCGCGAATTCGGCGTGCCGGTGCGGATCGCGAATGTCGAAAAGCGCGCGCGAACTTAAAACGGCCAGCAACCAATAACTCCGCACTCGTTCGTGGGATGCGCCGTCGCAGCAACATCATCGTAAACTGAACATCCGTTCAGAATTCTCCTCGCATTCGCCGGGAACGTTGCCGCGCACGCAATGTTAGTTATGACATCAATCGAGGAGAATATTATGAAGAAGCTTGGATATGTGATTGCCGCACTCGCCACGATCGCCATCGCGGCACCGTCGATTGCCAGCGCCGAAACCATCGTCGTCAAACGCGGCGACCATCATCGCTTCGGTGCTCGCGCCGAAATGCGCGACCACGGCTGGCACCACCATCACGACCGGGTCGTGATCGTCAAACGCCATCGTCACGGTTACTGATGACGTGAGCGAAATGGCCCCGCACGGGGCCATTTTTTCGCAATGCCTCAATCCCATGCCGGCGCAAAACCGGGACTGACGAAGCGCTGGTTTTTCGGCAGCGCCGCGATCGCCTTGCGATCCTCGTCGTCGAGCTTGACGTTCAGCGCGCCGAGATTGGCCTGCTGGCTTTCCGCGCGCGACGCCTTCGGAATCGCGGCAACGCCGTCCTGGTCGAGCAGCCATTTCAGCGCCACCTGCGCCGCGCTGGCGTTATGCTTGCGGCCGATCGCGATCAAGGTCTCGTCGGTGGCTGCGCGGCCCTGCGCCAGCGGACAATAGGCCACCAGCGGGATCGATTTCGCCGCAAGATATTTCCGCACCGGCGTCTGATCGAGCATCACGTGATATTCAATCTGGTTGCAGGCGATCGGGGCCTTGATCTCCTCGACCACCGTTTTCAACAGCGCGAGGTTGAAATTGGCGACGCCGATGGCGCGGGTACGGCCCTGCTCTTTCAGCTTGAGCAGCGTCTCGAACACCGCCGGCAGGTTCATGGTCTTCGACGGCCAATGCACCAGATAGAGATCGACGTGGTCGAGCTTCAGCTTTTGCAGGCTGGTGTCGAACGCCCGGCGGATCGCATCGGGGGCGAGGTTTTCATGCCAGACCTTGGTGGTGATATGCAGATCCTTGCGGGCAACGCCGGATGCGGCGATGGCCGGACCGATGGCGTCTTCATTGCCGTACATTTCCGCGGTGTCGATGTGCCGATAGCCGAGACCGAGCGCGCTCTCGACCGCCGCGCGGCAGACGTCGCCCTGCATGCGAAACGTGCCGAGCCCGAGCCGCGGCAGGCTGATGCCCTGGGTTTGCAAATATTCCATGATGACTCCTGGAGACATAAGCGTCGGGATGAACGACCGGCGATGCCGAACGGCATTGTGTTGAAAGCAACGGATGAGACGGCGGGGTTGATAGCCTGTCGCGAGGTGCAAGTCCAAATCAAGGCGGCGTTGGCCGATCGGTTCGCGGCCCCTGTTTCATGGACGCTGCCAGTTGCAGATGCCGCCCGACCGGCACGGCCAGACCTGTATCCGCGTATCGAACGCCTGCGCATCGAGCGGATTGCCGTGGTGGCGCGCCAACGTGGTGCGGCCCGCGCCGCGCGGTTTCTTCACGCCCTGATGCGCGACTCTTCGGCTTCGGAATGGCACGCTCGGAAATAGCTTTCGAGTTCGTGGACGCCGGCGCAGGCGGGCTTTCGGGGTCAGCCTTGGCCAGGGGCCGGACGACCGGTGCGAACTGGGTGGCGAGGCCCGAGCGGCTTCGGCGACAGCACGGCCTTCGACAGGTCGAGGCCCAGAAATTCGTACGCCTGGTATTCGTGGGCTTGATATTCGTCGCTTTGATACTCGGCCGCGACTGCCGGGGCGCCCCACGCCAGCATCGCGCCGATGGTAGCGGCGAAAACATGTTTCAGGACCATGGGGCCTCCTGAACAACCACGGACATTACGCATGTAGGATGATAACCTTACTATTTCCAGTTGTTGTTGCCCGCAAGGTTACCGCGGCCTCGCCGGGGCCGCCCACATTTGCTGCATAGCGGTGCGCGTCCTGGGGCTTCCTCAGCCGCCGGTGGCAAAGCCCGGGTAGAGCGTCATGCCGCCGTCGACATAGAGGGTGGTGCCGACCACGTAGTCGGAATGATCCGACGCCAGCCAGACCGCGGCCCGGGCGATATCTTCGGGCTCACCGATGCGCCCATAGGGCACCAGCGTCATCAGGGCGTCGTAGGCTTCCTTGGTTTGCCAGGCGTCGGTGTTGATCGGGGTTCGGATCGCGCCCGGGCGCAATCGCGTTGACGCGGATCTTCTTCGGCGCGACCTCCTGCGCCAAGCTCTCCATCAGCAATTTGATGCCGCCCTTGGACGCGGCGTAGTTCGCATGCCCGGCCCATGGAATCTCCTGATGCACGGAACTCATGCAGATGATTTTCCCCGCCGCACTCGATACCGAGGGCACCACGCCGCGGCGCAGAAATTCGCGAACCGCCTCGCGCGCGCACAGGAATTGGCCCGTCAGGTTGACGTTTAGAACCGTGTTCCATTGCGCCAGCGTCATTTCATGATACGCCGAATCCCGCTGCAGGCCGGCGTTGCTGACGAGAATGTCGATGGTGCCGAACTCCTGCATCATTCGCGCAAACATCGCCGCAACCTGATCTTCCGATGCAACGTCGGCCTTATGCGCATAGGCTTTGACGCCGGAGCGCTTGATTTCATCGACCACGGCATCGGCGGCCGCGTCGTCAGCGACATAGTTGACGACGACATCAGCGCCGGCCTGCCCCAATGCGATCGCCACCCCCTTGCCGATCCCGGAATTGGCGCCGGTCACCAGCGCCTTCTGGCCGGCGAGCAGCTTGTGAACCGTGACCGCAGGCGCGGTCGACCGTGTTGAGGACGTGTCGGTTGAGGTCATCGGGAGGCTCCAATTCAGGGATTCCGTCAACGCGCCAGCATGCGCTGGCGCGAGCGTACAGCAAACCCCTGTCGAAGGTACAGGAAAGGCCGGGCGCTGGACCCGGCCTTTCCACGTCGCGTTGAGCGGGTTTACCGCAATCAGCCCTTCGCCAGCGGAACCGCGACGAACCGGGTCGCATCCGCGGTTTTGACGCGCATCAGCACGGTGTTCTTGCCGCTTTCCTTGGCTGCAGCCAGTGCCGCCTTCACATCGGCGGCATTAGCGACCGTCTTGCCGCTGACGTTGAGAATGACGTCGCCGGTCTTGAAGCCATGCTCTGCCGCGGGACCTTGCGGATCGACGGCAACCACCACGACCCCCTTGTCACCGGCGCCATCGACCTCGGACGCCGGAGCAAGCTGCAATCCCAGACGCGGCGTGCCCGCCACCTCCTTCGATGAATTCGCCGGCACTGGCCTGGCGGTCGTTCGGCATTTCGCCGAGCGCCACCGTCACCGTCTTGGCTTCACCCTTGTGCAGCACATCGAGCTTCACGGAAGCACCGGGCGCCATCATGCTGATGTTGCGGGCGAGATCGCGCGCGTCCTTGACGTCAGTGCCGTTGACCGCGGTGATGACGTCACCGGCCTCGATGCCGGCCTTGGCCGCTGGACTGCCGTCCTGCGGGTTATCGACCATCGCTCCCTTGGCCTGCTTCATACCGAGGCTGTCGGCGATGTCGGCCGTAACCGGCTGCACCTGAACGCCGAGCCAGCCGCGGGTGATGTAGCCCTTGTCCTTCAACTGGGCGACGACCATTTTCGCGGTGGCGGCGGGAATGTCGAAGCCGATGCCGACCGAACCGCCCGACGGCGAGAAGATCGCGGTGTTGACGCCGATGACGTTGCCGTTCAGGTCGAATGCCGGTCCGCCGGAATTGCCCTTGTTGATCGGGGCGTCGATCTGGACGTAATCGTCATACGGTCCAGCGCCGATGTCGCGGCCGCGCGCGGAAACGATACCGGCCGTGACCGTGCCGCCGAGACCGAAGGGATTGCCGACCGCGACCACCCAGTCACCGACGCGCGGCGGGGTATCCGCGAACGTCACATAGGTGAAGTCCTTCTTGCCTTCGACCTTGATCAGCGCCAGATCGGTCTTCTTGTCGGTACCGATCACCTTGGCCGTATAAACCGTGCCGTCATCCGTCGTCACCTGCACCGACTGGGCGTGATCGACCACGTGATTGTTGGTCACGGCATAGCCATCGGGGGAGATGAAAAAGCCCGAGCCTTCGCCAGTGATCATTTGATGACGCTGCGGCATGCCGTTCTGGCCGCGGAAACCGAATTGTTTCGAAAACTGGTTGAACGGTGAATCGGATTGATCTGAATTCATTCCGCCATCGCGATCAGATACCGCGGTATTGTCGCCATCGCCATCGATCTTGACGCGCACCGAGATCACCGCGGGTTTGACCTTGGCGACGAGATCGGCAAAGCCCGTCGTGTTCCGCGCGGCTTCCGCCGCATGAGCGGGTGACGTCAATGCGGGAAGATTGAACGGCAGATAGCCGGCAGGACCGGCGGCGAGAACCGCCATGCTGAGACCGGCGGCCGAAGCCAATAGCGCCAGGCGCCGCGGTTTCATGACTTTTGGTCGAATGGAATGTGAAGTGTCCGATTGATCATTCATGAAGCATCTCCAATGTTGCGCGAGGGAAAATCCCTGCGCCCAACATGGCGAAGCCACATTACGTGGTCCTGTTCGACGGATTAATCTTTCGCAAGAACCATGCGGCGAACCATCGCAGGCCTTCGCATGAACGATCTGTAATCGGACAGTTCTTTCATCGTGCAATTTCTAAGTCGGCCCATTAGGAGAGACGCCAAGTGACAAGAAGGCCGTCGATGTCATCATGGATTTCGAAGAGGCGATGGCTCGTGATTGCGAGCGCCAGCGAAGCGATCCATGAGCAAAGAGGAAGTGCTGGATTGCGTCGTCGCAAGGGCTCCTCGCAATGGCGGTTGAAGGTACTGAATACAGCAGGCTCACCTAACGCGGCGTTGCACCGCGCTTGGTCTTTCGATCCGGCCGTTGCCCGAGCTGGTCGAGCGCATCGGCGTTGGCGCGCCCCAATCGTACAGCATTTCCAGCGGCTCGATGAACTTCCGGCCCAGCGGCGTCAGGCTGTACTCGACCTTTGGCGGCACGACCTTGTAGACGCGGCGCGACAGCAAACCGTCGCGCTCCATTTCGCGCACCGTCTGCGTGAGCATCTTTTTACTGATGCCGGGCAGGCTGCGATGCAGATCGCCGGTTCGGCTGGTGCCGCCATGCAGCTGGTGCAGCGCGTGCAGCACCACGCTGGTCCATTTGACGCTGAAAAGCTCGAGCACGCGACGCGGCGCGCAATTCTCGTCGTGCGTCGCCACGACGCGCGGCTTTCTTTTCGATGGTTTGCGCGACGGCGCGGACGTATCCAGCATGGAGACCATTTGGTGCCTATGTCCCAATTGGGTGCCCTCTAGCACATTGAAATCGCTGGGGCTACATCAGCGACCGTCGGTTTAAAAAGAGGAAATCGGTGATGACAAGACGGGCGTTGGTGGTCGGCGCAAGCGGCATCGTTGGCGGCGCGCTGGCGCGGCATCTGGTGCAGCAGGGTTGGGAAGTTCATGGGCTCGCGCGGCGCGCGCCTACCGGTGTTGCCGGCATGAAGCCGATCGCGGCCGACCTGATGGATCCGCAGGCGCTGCGCGACGCGCTGGTCGCGGTGAAGCCGACCGATGTTTTCATCAGCGCCTGGAAGCGGCACCCGACCGAGGCCGAGAACATCAAGGTCAATGCCGCGATGGTTCGCCATGTGCTGGACGCGGCGACACGCGGCGACAGCGTTCGCCATGTCGGGCTGGTGACCGGTCTCAAGCACTATCTCGGACCGTTCGAAGCCTACGGCAAGGGCCAGCTGCCGCCGACCCCGTTCCGCGAAGACCAGCCGAGGCTTGCGGTCGAGAATTTCTATTACGCACAGGAAGACGAGGTGTTCGCCGCCGCCAAGCGCGCGGGCTTCGGCTGGAGCATCCATCGCCCGCACACCATCATCGGCCGCGCGGTCGGGAACGCCATGAACATGGGCGTCACGCTCGCGGTCTATGCCACCATCTGCCGCGCGACCGGCCAACCGTTCCGGTTTCCCGGATCGGCCATGCAATGGAACGGCCTGACCGACATGACGGATGCGGACCTGCTCGCCCGCCATTTGACCTGGGCGGCAACGACCGACGACGGCGCGCAACGAGGCCTTCAACGTCGTCAACGGCGATGTGTTTCGCTGGAGCTGGATGTGGGGGCGTCTGGCGCACTGGTTTGGAATTACGCCAGCGCCCTTCAGCGGCGACGGTGTGCCGCTGGAAAAGCAGTTGGCCGACGCCGCGCCGATCTGGGCCGAAATCGCCCGCAACAACCGGCTGATCGAGCCGGATCTCGCCGTCGTGGCTTCGCCGTGGCACACCGACGCCGATCTCGGCCGCCCGATCGAGGTCGTCACCGACATGTCGAAAAGCCGCAAGCTCGGGTTCCTTGATTTCGAACCGACCGACGAGAGCTTTTTCCGCCTTTTTGCGCAGCTCCGGGAGATGCGGGTCATCGTCTGACGCGAGCCGCCTTTGGACGGGGCGACAGCGGGCGCGTTCCGCAACCGGCGATGGTTGCGGAACTTGGAGCGGCATGGCCTTCTTCGAAACGCCATCCCGCTCTATCTTATTATTTAGGCATCCGCCGACACCCTCAAACCTGACGGCGACATTCACGACGGCGTCAATGACGTTTAGTTTAGTCGGGTTTCCGGTCATATATTGCCTAATGGCATGTCGGAGATCATCCTCGTCGGCTCCGCGTGAACCGAGGAACGACAAATTGACGCCAAAACAGACGCTGAGACAGACGCACGATACTGAGGCCAGGATTTTTGACTGCGATCGGCTTTTTCGTTACGCTTTCACCGGCATTTGCGCAGGACGATCTTGCGGAAGCGCCGATGCGGCTCTCGCTGCAGGTTGCCAGTGATCCAACCAGTCTCGTATGCCGCCGCATCGACGCGTCAAATCCAGCACCTTTTGTGCCGGTGTCGATGCATCTGACTTTCCATGATGATTTCAACGAGCATCCATTGTCGAACGGCAAGTGGACGCCGCATTACGCCGGCGGCGCCGCGTGGCCGGAAGCGCGCTACTGGGGAGGAGACGGCTCCGACTTCAAGCGCAAGACAACCTACAACGGCGAACAGCAGATCTATGTAGATCCACGTTATGCCGGCCGAGGAACAACCCCGCTGGGACTCGACCCGTTCAGGGTTCATGATGGCGTTCTCTCGATCGTCGCAAGCCGCACGCCTCCTGAACTGAAGTCGGTGCTGTTCGATAATGAGTATGTGTCGGGTATCCTCACGACCCAGAGTTCATTTGCGCAAAAGCATGGATATTTCGAGATTCGTTCGAAGATACCGGTAGGGGACGGCGTTTGGCCGGCCTTCTGGCTTCTCGCAAATGACGGCGGCTGGCCACCCGAAATTGACGTGATGGAAGGACGCGGAGAGGAGCCTGGCGCGTTTGTGATGACGACACATTGGAGACACCCGGACACCGGTCGCATCGAGTTCCTGCCCGCAGGATTTCACGATGCCTGATGCTGCCCGCAATTTCCATAATTACGGAGCGCTATGGCAGCAGGATCGCATCACCTATTTCGTCGATCGCAAGCCGGTGACCGATATCAAGGTCCCCGTCGGTTTTGACGATCCGATGTACATGATCGTGAATTTAGCCATGGGCGCGAGGTACTTCAGAGGAGTAGGCTTCGTCGACGCCGGGACGCCAAATTCGGTCGCATTCGAAATCGATGCGGTCTCTGTCTATCAAATCGATTCCGATTAGGAGCAGCCGTGTTCGGTAAATTCTCTCGGCGGCACTTTGCAAAGCTTGCTGGCTTCTCCGCGCTCGGAATGGCGGCCACGCCCGCCGCGGCCCCAAGACGGCAAAGCCGAACCGGCGGTCGACCGCCACGCCGCCGCCAGTTTCCCCAAAGGCTTTCTCTGGGGGACCGCCACTTCCGCCTATCAGATCGAAGGCGCGGTCCATGAAGATGGCCGGGGGCGATCGATCTGGGACACGTTCAGCCACACGCCGGGCAAGATCGAAGATCACAGCAACGCGGACCGCGCCAACGACCACTATCATCGGTACAAGGACGACGTCCGGCTGATCAAGGATCTCGGTGCAAAAGCCTATCGATTTTCGATCGCGTGGCCGCGGGTATTTCCGGAGGGCATGGGCGCGCCAAATCCCGGGGGACTCGACTTCTACGACCGCTTGGTCGACGAACTTCTGGCCAACGGCATCGAGCCGTTCGCGACGCTCTACCATTGGGATCTGCCGCAACCGCTGCAGGACCGTTTCGGCGGATGGCAGTCCAGCGACACCTCCAAGGCGTTTGGAGACTATGCAGGATATGTGGCCGAGCACCTGAGCGACCGCGTCAAATCCTTCTTCACGGTCAACGAAGTCGGACGATTCGTGAACTTCGGTTATGGCTACGGCATCGATGCGCCCGGCCTCAAGCTGCCGACGGCGACAGTGAACCAGGTGCGTCACAACGTTGCGCTGGCCCACGGCCTCTCGGTGCAGGCGATCCGTGCCGAGGGCGCGCGGGCACCAAGGTCGGCCCCGCCGAGAACATCGCGGCCTGCCTGCCGGCGATCGACACGCCGGAGAACATTCGCGCAGCCGAGATCGCGACGCGCGAATTGAACGCGGGCTTCCTGGGCGTGATCCTGGAAGGCAAATACACCGACGGGTTTCTCGCCTATGCCGGCAAGGACGCGCCGAAATTTACCGCCGACGAGTTGAAGATCATCGGCTCGCCGATCGATTTCGTCGGCCTGAACATCTACGCGCCGCAATTCTACGTGGTCGCGACCGACCGCGCGCCGGGCTTCGACGTTCTGCCTTTTCCCGACTTCGTTTCCGCACATGAAATCCGAGTGGCTGCGGATCGGCCCGGAGACCGCCTATTGGGTGCCGCGGCTGGCGGCGAAGGTCTGGAACATCGAGACGATCTACATCAGCGAGAACGGCACCTCCGCGACCGACAAGACCGCTGCCGACGGCAAGGTCTACGATCTCGACCGCATCATGTACCTGCGCAACTACCTGACGCAGTTGCAGCGCGCGACCGCCGAAGGCGTGCCGGTGCGCGGTTATTTCCTGTGGAGCCTGATGGACAATTTCGAGTGGATCTTCGGCTTCGAACAGCGCTTCGGCCTGTATCACGTCGACTTCGACACGCTGGCCCGGACCCCGAAGCTCAGCGTGTCGTTCTATCGCGACGTCGTCGCAAGGAACGCGATCGGCGCGTGAGATCAAGGGCTGCAAGCTCTCGGCAAAGTGATCGCCCCACTCAGGTTCTGCGCGGCAGACGGGATCAAACAGCGATGCTGACCTAATCGTCCGGTGGTTTGCGGGGATAACAACGGCACCGCTATCCACCCGGTCGGATGCGGACGATCTTTCCTTTCGCACCCTCGAGTTCGCCGCAGCGGAGGCAAGTCTCGACGACCTCAGTTCGACCTACGGCGCGACGACGATGTCGAGGATTTCGGCGCAGGGTCTACCGAATCCGTGACGGACGCCCTAAGTCCGTGAATGGCTGTAACGCAAGAACGCCGTTTCTTGGCTGACGCGTACCTTGCCGTGCTGGACCACGGAATGCTTACCACAACGGGAATTCTCAATTTCTCCGGGCAGCTCATGAACAGCGCAATATAGGGGTAACGTCATGCGATTGAGAAATTCGATTCTTGCCATCGGCGCGATCGCCATACTTGGTATCGCTGTACTTGGTGTCGCTATACTTGGCGGTGGCACGGCTATCCTCAATCGCAGAGCTACACCGTCAGTCCAGCAAGCGACGATCCCCTCGATCCCCGTCGTCGCTGGCCTCGTCAGCACCCAGGACGTGCCGATCTATCTCCACGGCATCGGCAACATCATCGCCTATAATACCGTTACCGTCCGTAGCCAGATTTCAGGGGCAGCTCACGCAGATCGCGTTCACCGAGGGTCAGGCCGTCCGCACCGGCGATCTGCTCGCGCTGATCGATCCGAGACCCTATCAAGCACAACTCGACCAGATGATCGCAAACCGCGACCGCGATCAGGCCCAACTCACCAACGCGCAGCTCAATCTCGGTCGCGACACCCAATTACTCGGCAAGGGCTTTGCCACGGAACAATTGTCCGACACCCAAAAGGCGCAAGTCGCGCAGCTGCAGAGCACCGTCAAAGCCGATGAAGCCCTGATCGAACAGTCGAAGGTGCAACTCAGCTACACGCGGTTGACATCGCCAATCCCGGGCATCACCGGGGTACGGCAGATCGATGTCGGCAACGTCATCCATCCGACAGATCCGAATGGTTTGGTCGTAGTCACACAAGTTGAGCCGATCTCGCTGATTTTTACGCTTCCGGAGTCGGATCTGCCAAGATTTAGGAGCAGATGGCCAAGGCCCCCCTGACCGTCGTCGCCTACAGCCAGGATAACAAGATCAAGCTGGATGAAGGCGTTCTTCGCCTCGTCAACAATCAGATCATCCAGGCGACCGGCTCGATTCAGCTGAAGGCCGAATTTCCGAATATCGCGCATCGATTGTGGCCCGGCCAGTTGGTCAACGTCCGATTGCTGCTGGAGACAAGAAAAGACGGAATGACCGTTGCTGCTTCTGCCGTGCAGCAGGATCAGAAGGGATCATATGTGTACGTGATTTCATCGGACGAAATTGCCCGGGCAAGGCCAGTCACGGTTGCACAGATCAGCGAAGGACAAGCGCTTATCGATACGGGCCTGAAACCGAATGAGAACGTCGTGATCGATGGCCAGTACAGGCTTCAGGAAGGAAGTCATGTGCGCGAATTGCACGGCAAGGCTGCAGAGGAAGCCGACCTGCAGAGCTCGGTGCAGAAGGCGATTCCATGAACCTTTCGGCCCCCTTTATTCGAAGGCCGATCGCAACAACCCTTCTGATGGTTGCATTGCTATTGTGCGGACTTGTGACCTACCGTCTGTTGCCGGTCGGCGCGCTGCCAAATGTCAACTACCCGACAATCCAGATATCCGCTCAGCTTCCGGGCGCCGACCCGCAAACCCTGGCATCTTCGGTTGCAACACCCCTCGAACAACAATTGAGCCAGATCCCCGGCGTCACACAGCTTGCCTCATCAAGCGCGCTGGGCGTCACAACACTTACAATCCAGTTCGAGCTGTCGCGCACGGTCGATAGCGCAGCAGTCGATGTCCTGTCAGCGATTAACGCGGCAAGTCCCTTTCTTCCGCAAAACTTGCCTTATCCGCCAACGATCCGAAAGGTGAACCCGGCCGAGACACCGGTCATGCTGATCGCTCTTACGTCCGACACACTGCCCCTGACCACGATCGACGCCTATGCGGAAAGCATTCTGCTTCCGAAAATCTCGCAAATTCCCGGCGTAGGTCTCGTCGGTATCGGCGGCCAGCAAAAGCCCGCGATCCGAGTCCAAGTCAATCCGCAGGCTCTGGCAGCCCGTGGCATCGGCCTTGAGGATGTACGAAACGTGATTGCCGGGGCCAATGTCGATCAGCCGAAGGGCACCCTGAACAGTCCGCGCCAGACCTTCACGCTCAACACCAACGACCAATTGCTGAAGCCCGAGGCCTATGACGCGTTGATCATCGCTTATCGCAACGGTTCCCCAGTACGCATTCGCGACATCGGCAAGGCGATCGATGGACCTGAAAACAACCTGCTGGCGGGATGGTATAACAAGCAGCCTGCTATCATTCTGGCGGTACAGCGTGTTCCCGGCGCCAACGTCATCGAGACCGTCGACCGTATCAAAGCGCTATTGCCCCAGCTCCAGGCCTCAATTCCTCCCGCGATCAAAGTGTCGATTGCGGCCGACCGAACGCTGACCATCCGCGCCGCGGTCGCCGACGTACAATTTACCCTCGTACTCACGGTCGCCCTGGTCGTCATGGTGATCTTTCTGTTTCTGCGGAATTTCTGGGCGACCGTCATACCGGCGGTAACCGTGCCTTTGTCTCTCATTGGCACCTTTGCAGTGTTGTATGTCCTCGGTTACAGCCTCGACAATCTCTCACTCATGGCGCTCTCGATTGCGGTCGGCTTTGTCGTCGACGATGCTGTGGTCGTGATCGAAAACATCGTCCGACATCTCGAGATGGGCATGAGTCCCATGGAGGCGGCGCTGAAGGGAGCCGGCGAGATCGGGTTCACCATCGTTTCGATCACCCTGTCGCTGATAGCGGTCTTCATCCCGCTCTTCCTGATGGGAGGTTATGTCGGAAAACTGTTTCAGGAATTTGCCGTTACGATCACCGTTTCGCTGGTCCTCTCCCTCATCATTTCGCTGACGTTGACGCCCATGATGTGCTCGCGTTTGCTCAAGAATGAGAGCCACAGGAATCACGGCCGGCTCTACCTGCTGTTCGAACGAGGCTTCGACGCCCTCCTCGCCCTATACGCGCGCGGTCTGGTGGTGGTGTTGCGTCATCGGTTTGTGACGCTGATGATGATGCTCTTCACCATCGCGTTGACTGGTTTTCTTTACGTTATCATTCCCAAGGGATTTTTCCCCCAGGAGGATACTGGCCAGATCGTCGGTATTACCGAAGCCTCACAGGACATCTCGTTCCCTGCCATGGCGCAGCGGCAGCAAGCGGTTGTCGATACTTTGTTGAAGGATCCGGCGATCGATTCGGTCGTCAGCTACATCGGTCCCGGCGGCCCGACAGCAACCCTCAATCAAGGACGTATCTTTATTATTTTGAAGCCGCATGATCAGCGAGGTGCCAGCGCTGACCAGATTATCAAGCGGCTGCAGCCAGAGCTCGCCAGGGTCCAAGGTATCAGCCTTTACATGCAAGCGGCGCAAGACATCACCATCGGCGCCCGACTTTCAAAAACGCAATATCAGTACACCCTGACAGATGCCGACTCGGCCGAGCTCACGCATTGGTCAAATATCTTCGTTGAAAAACTCAAAACCATCCCCGGCATAACCGACGTCGCCAGCGACCAGGCCAATGCCGGGCCATTGCTCAACGTAACCGTCAATCGCGAGGTTGCGTCGAGTTATGGTATTCTTCCCTCGACGATCGACAACACGCTCGACGACGCCTTCGGCCAGCGCATCGTCTCCACGATGTTTACCTCGCTCAATCAATATCACGTCGTGCTCGAGGTAGACCCTCGATTCCAGTACGGCCCCGAAGCCCTCAAAGACATCTACATTAACTCGTCGAGCGGCCAACAGGTACCTTTGAGCACGCTGGTGAATAGCAGGATCGAAGCCGCGCCAATCCTCATCAATCATCAGTCCATGTTTCCGTCCGTCACCATCTCGTTCAACCTTGAGCCCGGCGCAGCTTTAGGGAATGCCGTCGCCGCGATCCAACAGGTCGAAGCACAAACCGGCAAGCCGGCCTCGCTCGCCACCTCTTTCCAGGGCAACGCCCAGGCGTTTCAGTCTTCGCTGTCTGGAACACCGCTCCTGATCGGTGCAGCACTTATCGTCATCTACATCATTCTCGGCGTACTCTACGAGAGCTTGATCCACCCCATTACTATTCTGTCGACGTTACCCTCGGCTGGAATCGGCGCGTTGCTGCTGCTGATGGCCGTGCACATGGATCTGAGCGTAATCGCTCTGGTCGGAATTATCCTGTTGATCGGCATCGTCAAGAAAAACGGCATCATGCTCGTGGACTTCGCGCTGGACGTCGAACGCACAGAGGGATTGAGCCCGGAAAAAGCAATATACCGCGCTTGCACTTTGCGGTTCCGACCGATTCTGATGACGACCATGGCTGCGCTGCTCGGTGGCGTGCCACTGATGCTGGGTACTGGTACGGGGTCGGAGCTTCGCCAGCCGCTTGGATACACCATCGTGGGAGGCCTGTTGCTGTCACAGATCCTGACGCTGTACACGACACCGGTCGTATTTCTTTATCTCGATCGATTTGGGGCGTGGCTTTCCAAGGGCAGCACCGGCGGCGGTGCCAAAGCCGATGCAACCGGGAGAACACCTGAGAGTTCGCAGGCGCCGCGATCGCCAGGCAATCCGCTTTGGTCAGCGGAAGAGCCTATCGGATCTGGAGGAAGCACGACGGCGCGCGTTCAGCAAACAAGCAAGTCACGGAATGGCTAATCCTGACCGATGTCGAGACGGGTAAATTTGCCGTCGGCCCCCGGATGAAACTTGAAATAGGTCCGAAAGTCGCCCCAGCGATCGGAATGGAAGCTGCCGCGCACCTCGAGACCGTTATTGCCGACGCTATCGATGCTGGTAAAGCGTTCATGACCGACGGCATCGTTTGAAAATTCCGTAAAACTGCGCGGGCTGCCATCATCGGTCAGCTTTGCGTCCGCGGTAAAAAGCGAATTCCATGCGGCTTTGTCGCCCGCCTGTAGCGCTTCGATCGCTGCGCGAACCCCGGGATTGGTTAGCTTGCGTAGATCCATCGGGCCTGCCTCCTCGCGGTGAGTTTCGGTATCCTTCCGGCCATGGCGGTAACGTACCTTCCCGAGCGGTCTCGCCCGAGGCCTGCCACAGTGTGCCGTCGCGACCAGAGATATCTTATCTGATGTGCGAAGGGACAGCGAGCGATCGCGAAAGCGCAAAGCCTGCGGATGCCGATGGCGCAACCCTCGCAAGAATGCCGCTCCGATCGGGAACGGCACTCCGCAGCTCCTACCGATGAAAACAGCGACATGATTCCGATCGCACGGATTGATCGCACGTCGTCTTCAATAAAACCTTAACTGGTAAGGTAATACGGTCGCCGATCGCTTCAGTCACGAAGGCGCCCATCATGCGACATCTTACTGTCTACAATCGTTTTGCAATGATCATCGCGGTTTTGACCGTTGTCTTTGTCGCCGCGCTGGCCGCTCAAGTGATGGTCCTTCGCAATACCGTCATCGAGGAGCGTCGGACCAAGGTGTTCGATATGGTCGAGGCCGCCAAGAAGATCCTGTCGAGTTACGAGGAAGAAGCCAAAGCCGGCAAGATGTCGGCCGAGGAAGCGCGGCAGCGTGCTTTCGATGCGATCGGCGCCATGCGCTGGGGGCAAATTCGCTGACTATCTCGGAATCTACGGCGCCGGCAGCACCAATGCAGGCGTTACCTATGTGCACGCCAACCCGAAATACATCAATGTCAATCGCTGGGATTACAAAGACAATCAGGGCCAGCTGCTGATTCAAAATATCGTCGGCAAAGCCCGCACCGGCGGCGGTTACCTCGAATACCAGGTGCCGAAAGCGACGGGTGGTCCCGAGCTGCCGAAGCTCACCTATGCCGGCGGGTTTGGTGAGGGCGACAAGCTGCTCGCAATCCAGGCAGGCGTCTATACCGACGATATCGACGCGGTGGTGTTCGACCGCGCCATCTGGATCGCCGCGGGCGGTCTGGCGGGGTTGCTCGTCGCGGGATTGGCCGCATTCGCTCTCGGTCGCGGCCTGGTTCGTCCGCTCGGTGCGATATGCGGCGTCATGGACGGTCTGGCGAAGGGTGACTTGAGCGTTGAGGTCCCGTTCGTCGAGCGTCGCAACGAGATCGGCCATATCTCGCGCAGCCTGGCTGTTTTCAAGGATCGGTTGATTGACGCAGAACGTCTCCGCGCGGAGCGCGAAGAGGCGACGGCTCGCGCCGTGGCGGAACGGAAATCGGCCATGAACCGGATCGCGCAGGAGTTCGAGAAAAGTGTCGGCGGAATTGTCGCTGGCGCCGCTTCAGCAGCCACCGAAATGCAGCACTCGGCGCAATCGCTGTCCGCAATCGCGAAGGAGACGACGCGGCAAAGCACCACCGTCGCCGCAGCCGCGCAACAGACCACGGCGAATGTGCAGACCGTGGCCGCCGCGGCGGAGGAGCTTTCGACATCGGGACAGGAAATCTCCCGTCAGATTGTTCACTCGGCATCGATAGCGCAAAGCGCCGTTGCTCAGGCCGACCGCACCAATGCCATGGTGGAGGGGTTGCTGGAGGCGACACAGAAGATCGGCGAGGTGATGGGGCTCATTCAGAACATCGCCGCGCAGACCAACCTCCTGGCCTTGAACGCGACGATCGAAGCCGCGCGAGCCGGCGAAGCAGGCAAGGGCTTTGCCGTGGTGGCCAGCGAAGTGAAGGCGCTGGCGACCCAGACCGCGAAAGCGACGGAGGAGATCGCCGATCAGATCCAGGCGATCCGCGACGCTACCGGGGCAACCGCCGGGGCGATTCGCGAGATCGGCGCCACCATCGGGCAGATCGACGAGATCGCCACAACGATCGCTGCCGCGGTGGAGGAGCAGGGTGGAGCGACCAAGGAAATTGCCCGCAGCGTGCAGCAGGCCGCGCAGGGTACGCAGGGGGTCATGCAAAACATCGCCGGCGTGACGCGAGGCGTCGGGCCAGGTGGGAACGGCCGCCGAACTGGTTCTCGGTTCGGCCGGCGAACTCGCAAAGCAGTCCGAGCGCCTGAAGCAAGAAGTCGAGAGTTTTCTCGCGACAGTCCGGGCGGCGTAGCCTCGCTACGCCCGCGAACAGCACTCGATGAGGAGTGCCGCTTCCAGCACGATGGTGGCGGGAGCGGTTGGTCGCTCGCTGGCAATCGCGTCAGGGGCGCGATCATCGGGCGTGCTCGAGCCGTATTGATGTGTGACATGCGCCGCACCTCGACGTTCGGCACGAGCCGTCGATGACGTCGGACGCCGAGTTCGACGAGACCTGTCAGGGTCGCCAACAACTGAAGTCGGCTCAACCCGCTCCGGCAGTTATCCCAGAGATTGTTATGTGTCCGTGCTTGAGACAGTCGGAAGCGCGGTAACGCCGACCGACCTACTTCAGCTCGACGCCAGGTGCACGGACAACGGTAGAGCCTGCCTCAGACGTGGCCTAGTGCGGGAGGCTATTCATGGACCTAGGTAATATCCAAGACGCCCGATAATAGGCGCGTAGAAGTAAGGATCAGAAGATGAAAAAAGCAGCGTTCGTCTAGTCTCTGGCGCTCAATGCCATCGCGGCAGTTACCGGCGCCAATGCTGGGACCGGAACGGCGACGACTTTGATGGTCAAGGAGCTCCCCGATCTTCCCGGCAAGGATGGCATGGTGGAGGTCGTTGACTTCGCACCTGGGGAAGTCTCGCAACCTCATCGCCACAATGCCGACCTATTTGTCTACGTCCTGGAAGGAACCATCGTCACCCAAGTGGAAGGTGAGGCTCCAAAGAGCCTCACGGCCGGCGACGTCTTCTACGAGTCTCCGACCGACGTTCACGTCGTAAGCCGCAACGCCAGCGCGACTGAGCCCGCAAAACTGCTCGTCTTCTATGTCAAAGATAAGGGCGCGCCGCCGACCGTGCTGGTGCGGCACGATCACAAATAAGGCCATTCCGCCTTCCAGAAGCCAATCGTGTCGGTCGACCGGCTGGTGGGCCAAAGGCCGCGGCGGCACCGCATGCGGCATCGCCCGGCCGGACCGACCCTTCCTGACCAGCTTGACGCCGGGGTCCCTTGCCGGGCGTCGCAAGGCGCGCCTGATCCAATAAAGGTAGTTAGTGATGTCGATATCCTCGTTGTTCTTCAAGGGAGCTGTCCTTTGGTTTGTCGCCGGCACGTCTGTGGGAATGCAGATGGGACTTTCGGGCAACCATAATTTTATTCTCATACCCATGCCCATCTCGCAACCTTCTGGGCTGGGTTTCGTCCGCGCTCTTCGGTTGCTTCTACGCGTTGCATCCGAAGCTCGCCGCCAAGCGCCTGGCAAGGGTTCACTTCACCATTTACAATGCCGGTCTCGTCCTGATGCTGCCAAGTCTGTATCTCGTCCAAGCAGACCATGAATGGGCAGAGCCGTTGCTGCAGATTGGCTCCTCGCTCACTTGGGCAGGCGTCATTTTGTTCGCGATCCTCGTCGTCACGGCGCCCGGTTTACGCAAAAACGGTGTCGGCAATTAGTATTAAATGGTCGGCCAACACCATCGGCGGCCTTAGCCGTAAAGTGCGGGTCGTTGCTCTCACACCAGGATTTGCGAGCCACGAGGTCGATCTTGCGGCTTCCGCGGCCGGACCCAACTTCGCTGGCTGTCGACCTAGCGACCTGATCGCCACGAAAGACCCGCTGGACTTGTAAGGCTAGCGCAAGGATCCAGGATCTAAAGAAGCCCTCGGCGCATCATCCGCAGGCGTTGCGATCAAATACCTCAAAGCTGAACATACCTGCGAGACAAACTCGACGGGCACCGAGTGCAAGTGCCGGCAGCGCTGCAAACGGTCAAGCCAGAGATTTACTAGGGCCCGGCGCCCTGAATTTGGATCTTCTGAGCGCGAAGCGCTCGCAGGCCGTGATCCCTACTGCCAGAGCATGATCCCGATCATGGTCATCGAGCCGGTAGCGACCACCACCGAGCAGATCAACTGCCAATCTTCAAGCGCAGCGACAACGGTTGCCCGCCCGACAAGGGTTCTCTTCGTATGCGCGAAGCGCCATCCCGCTACACCCATCCGGAAACTCCGTTTGGCCCCCAGCAGCAGCGGTTCGACTTTATCAACGCGAAACTCGCTGGCTACAGCCAATTCGGGTGCAACCACCAGATCCTGGCGATGTGTAGCAAAAAAGCCGCAGGCATCCGTGCCTGCCGCGGGTGAGGATGCGAAGGGCTCGCCGGTATCGGTTTGTGCAGGTCGGAAAGAACTTGCCCGATTATGGACAGGACTTTCCGTTCACGGGACGTCCCCAGGGAACCGCGACGGCTGTTGGGAAAAAGCCGAAACCTTTCGGTGGTTGACCTCGGGAACGACCACCAATCAGAACCAAAAGGTCAATGATTTCTGGTCGGAGTGGCAGGATTTGAACCTGCG
Organism: uncultured Alphaproteobacteria bacterium; assembly: GCA_963843235.1. Taxonomy (GTDB): domain Bacteria; phylum Pseudomonadota; class Alphaproteobacteria; order Rhizobiales; family Xanthobacteraceae; genus Bradyrhizobium. The sequence goes on along the minus strand of CAWJJV010000023.1, from coordinate 256,509 downwards.
CCCCCAACGGAAACCTGCCGCAGCAAGTCTCTGTATTTCAGGATTTCGCGATCTTCGCTTTTCGTTCACGTTATTCTTCGGGGGATATTTGGGGGTGGCGCCTTATCCCATCTAGACTTTCGCCTCGCAACACCGATCAATCTGCGATTGTCTGAAAGCGTGATGTAACCGTCAGTCGAGATGCCGCTCGGGAGAACCAGTGTCGTTCGCTCCGACCAAGCTAAAGCGATTCGGAATCGGCCACTCGTGGAGGTATTGGAGGCAATTTGGCGGACGTAGTCGGCGAGCTATTAGAACCGGATCTTGAAGCAGTAGTCGCAACGTTGCGCGCCGACTATTCGTTCCTTGCGGCACGGATCCGCGAGGTGAAGCATGCCGTAACATGCGTGTGCAATGGGGTAACACTCCGGCTTCACTTCCCGGCCTTTCGACAGAGCAAGCCAACTGTTCATGAGCTCATCGAAGCTATCTCTCTTTATATAACGCCCTTCGCCCTAACGCGGAAGGAGATCAAGGAGCTTGATCAAAAATATGGAAAAGTAACGCCAGCTGCATTTCGAGCTGCGGCCAAGCAGCTCGATCAGGAAGCCACCAAGTTATTCATAAAGGCAGCCAAAGAAACGGGTCGCAACGGCGAATGCGGCGAGCTGTTATTGTACCTGTTAACAGAATGGGTACTTTGAGCTGCACCCGGTTCCGAAGACACCGAGTTAGGTGTTTTATGGAACAGGAGGTGCGTCATGGAGAGAAGGCAGTTTACGCGGGAGTTCAAGCTTGAGGCGGTCCGGCTGATCAAGCAGCGCGGCGTGTCGTATGCGCAGGCGTCGAAAGACCTTGGTGTTCATCCGACGCAATTGCGCAGTTGGGTGAAGCAGCTTGCGGACGATCCGCAGCATGCGTTCCCCGGCCATGGTCAGATGAAGCCAGAGCAGTTGGAGATCGCGCAGCTCAAGCGCGAGGTGCTCAGGCTGAAGGCCGAACGGGACATCCTAAAAAAAGCCGCGGCCTACTTCGCGAAGGAATCGACGTGAAGTTCGGTTTCGTTGCGAAGCACCGGGGGATCTGGCCGGCGGAATGGTTGTGCGAGGCGCTCGGTGTCTCGCGGGGTGGCTTCTATGCCTGGCTGACACGGCCGCGCAGTCAACGCAGCCGGCGCGATGAGGACGTTGGCGCGAAGGTTCGTGCCAGCTTCCTCGCCAGCGATCGAACCTACGGGGCCAGGCGTGTCTGGCACGATCTGCTCGCCGAAGGGGTGAGGTGTGGTCTGCACCGGATCGAACGATTGATGCGGCAGCAAGCTCTTAAAGCGCGCCCGCGCCGGCGTCGACTGCCGCCGGATCTGGGTGAGCGGCAGGTCGCCGCCGTCGCTCCCAACGTGCTCGATCGCAGCTTCGAAGCTCCCGCTCCCAACCGCAAATGGATCGCTGACTTCACCTATGTGTGGACGGCGGAGGGCTGGCTCTATGTGGCCGCCGTCGTCGATCTCTTCTCCCGCCGTGTGGTTGGCTGGTCGATGAACGCAGCGATGACGGCCCAGCTCGTCACCGACGCCCTGGTGATGGCGATCTGGCGACGGGGCAAGCCGGACGCGCTGCTGCATCATTCCGATCGTGGCAGCCAATACACCAGCGAGCAGTTCCAGCGGTTGATGGCCGATCACGGCGTCGTCTGCTCGATGAGCCGGTCAGGCAACGTCTGGGACAACGCGGCGATGGAGAGCTTCTTCTCGTCATTGAAGACCGAGCGGACTGCGCGCAAAATGTACCGGACGAGGGACGACGCCAAGGCCGACGTCTTCGATTATATTGAGCGCTTCTACAATCCGAAACGCCGGCACTCGACGATCGGATATTTGAGCCCTATGGAGTTCGAGCGGCAGGCTGGATTAGCTTAAGCGGGTGTCAACAGAACCGGGTGCAGCTCATATCTCGCGTTGCCGCTATGAGACTGAACAGCCTTTCGGTACGAAAGGATCCGGACGAAAAGGGCGCGTTAACGTGGCTCCGTACCCGTCCTCTGGAGGCGCTCGGTCTCTCACCGCTCCTATTGAAGGAAGTGGGGGCAATCTTGGCGAGGTAACGGAAATGTCCGATTTTACAGTCGCCAGCAGCAAGAGACAAAAGTGAAGAAAGTACCCCGGCCCCCTGCTTTGCAACGCCAGGGCTATTGATCGGGGGATCGAGATAGCGCAGAAAAATAAGGACGCTAACTCATTGATTTTCTTGGTCGGAGTGGCAGGATTTGAACCTGCGACCCCTGCGTCCCGAACGCAGTGCTCTACCGGGCTGAGCCACACTCCGACAAGAAGGCGGCTTATAGCCTTGGGTTTCGCGCACCGCAAGAAGCCGAATTGAGGATATCGATCCCTGTGAATGTTGACCTGAAAACGCAGATTTTGCCCGCCGGCGAGGCCGCCGTGGCCGCGGCGGCGCGCTGCCTCGCGCAAGGCGGGCTGGTTGGGTTCCCAACCGAGACCGTTTATGGCCTTGGCGCCGACGCCACCAACCCCGAGGCGATCGCGCGGCTTTATCAGGCCAAGGGCCGCCCGGCCTTCAATCCGCTGATCGCCCATGTCGGCGATCTCGCCGCCGCCCGGCGAATCGCCCGTTTCGACGCGCCGGCGATGCGGCTGGCCGAGGCGTTCTGGCCGGGGCCGCTGACGCTGGTGCTGCCCAAAACGGCCGACTGCGCGGTGGCCGATCTCGCCACCGCCGGGCTCGATACCGTCGCGATTCGCCTGCCCGCGCACCCGGTCGCGCGCGCCATCCTGCGCGCCTTCGGCGGCCCGGTGGTGGCGCCATCGGCCAATCTGTCGGGCCACGTGTCGCCGACCACGGCGGCCCATGTGCGAGAGCGACCTTGCGGGGCGGATCGACCTGATCGTCGACGGCGGCGCGGTCGCGGTCGGCGTCGAATCCACCATCGTCGGATGCTTCGAGGCGCCGATGCTGCTGCGCCCCGGCGGGGTGCCGCGGGAGGCGATCGAGCGCGTGCTCGGCCGCGCGCTGGCTGCAGCCGCCTGCCGATGCCGACAGCGACAGCGGCCAGCCGCTGGCGCCGGGCATGCTGGCCGCGCATTACGCGCCGCGCACGCCGGTGCGGCTCAACGCCGAGCGGGTCGAGGCCGACGAAGCGCTGCTGGCGTTCGGTCCTGGGACAGTGCTGGGCTCAGAGGCGGCAAAGGCCGTGATGAATTTATCCACACGCGGCGATCTCGCCGAAGCCGCCGCCCATCTTTTCGGCTATCTTCGTGCACTCGACAGCCATGGCGCGCGCGGCATCGCTGTCATGCCGGTGCCGCATCACGGCCTCGGCGAAGCGATCAACGACCGGCTGCGCCGCGCCGCGATGGGCCGGGCATGAGTTCACGAACCAAAAACAAAAACGAGACTGGACAATGAAGATCGTTCAACCGCCCGCACCGCCGCTCTCGCCCGAACTGATCGCGCGTTTTCGCAGCATCGTCGGCGACAAATACGCGGTGACGGATGCCGCCGACATCGCGCCCTACCTCACCGAGGAGCGCGACCTGTTTCACGGCCGCTCGCCGCTGGTGCTGCGGCCGGGCTCGACGGCGGAAGTATCCGCGATCTGCAAGCTTGCCAGTGAACACCGGATCGCGCTGGTGCCGCAGGGCGGCAATACCGGCCTGGTCGGCGGCCAGACCCCGCACAATGGCGAGGTCGTGGTCTCGATGCGGCGGATGGACAAGATCCGCGAGGTCGACGCCGCCTCCAACACCATGACCTGCGAGGCCGGCGTGGTGCTGCAGATCGCGCAGCAAAAGGCTTCCGAGGTCGACCGGCTGTTCCCGCTGTCGCTCGGCGCCGAAGGAAGCTGCACCATCGGCGGCAATCTCTCCACCAATGCCGGCGGCACCGCCGCGCTCGCCTATGGCGTGGCGCGCGAGATGGCGATCGGGCTCGAAGTGGTGCTGGCGGATGGACGCATCCTCAACGGCCTGTCGAAGCTGAAAAAGGACAACACCGGCTACGATCTGCGCAACCTCTTCATCGGCGCCGAGGGCACGCTCGGCATCATCACCGCGGCGACCTTGCGGCTGTTTCCGAAACCGCGCGCGGTGGAAACCGCCTTTGTCGGCCTCAAATCGCCCGCGGACGCGCTGAAGCTGCTGACGATATCGCAGAACGAGGTGGCCGGCGGCCTCACCAGTTTCGAACTGCTGTCCGACATCGCGGTCGATTTCAGCGTGCGTCACGGCATCGACGTCCGCCATCCCCTGGCCGGCAGGCATCCGTGGTACGTGCTGATGGAATTGTCGTCGTCGCGCGACGATATCCGCGCCGCGCTGGAAACGATCCTGGCGAAGGGCCTGGAAGACGGCATCGTCGATGACGCCACGATCGCGGCAAGCCTCAGCCAGCGCCAGGGCTTCTGGAAGCTGCGCGACGAAATGTCGGCGGCGCAGAAGCCGGAAGGCGGCTCGATCAAGCACGACATCTCGGTGCCGGTCGCAGCCGTCCCCGATTTCATCGCGGAAGCCGATGCCGCCGTGGTGAAGCTGATACCGGGCTCGCGGCCGGTGCCGTTCGGCCATCTCGGTGACGGCAACATCCATTACAATGTCAGCCAGCCGGTCGGCGGCAATGCGGCGGACTTCCTCGCGCGCTGGCACGAGGTCAACGCCGTGGTGTTCGCCATCGTGCTGCGGATGGGCGGATCGATCTCCGCCGAGCACGGCATCGGCGTGCTCAAGCGCGACGAACTGCCCGACGTCAAGGACAAGGTGGCGATCGAGCTGATGCGCGGCATCAAGGCGATGCTCGACCCGCTCGGCATCATGAACCCCGGCAAGGTGCTGTGAATATCCCGATGGCCGGTCAGACCCTGACCATTACCGCGGTTGAAGACGACGATATCGCCGATGTCATCGCGCTGTGGCAGCGTTGCGGGTTGACGCGCGAATGGAACGACCCTGCCGGCGATATTGCGCTGGCGCGCCGGGAAGCCAACGCAACGGTGCTGCTCGGCCGAAACGAAGGCGCTCTCGTCGCGTCGGTATTGGTCGGCCACGACGGCCATCGCGGCTGGGTCTATTACGTCTCCGTCGATCCCGATCATCGCCACAAGGACTACGGCCGCGCCATCATGACTGCAGCGGAGAACTGGCTGCGGGCGCGCGGGATTCAAAAGCTTCAGCTCATGGTCCGCGGCGACAACGTTCAGGTTCACGCCTTCTACAAGTCGCTCGGCTATTACGATCAGGAACGCGTGACCTTTGCCAAATGGCTCGACGGCCGCGAGCCGACCCCCTAAAGCGGTTTTCGAGCGAAGTGGATACCGGCTCGCGTGAAGAAAACGCGTCAAAAAAGAATCTAGAGCTTCGATTCTGATTTAATCAGAACCGATCATGCTCAAAACCAGCAAGGCCCCCATGACCGTTTCCGACCGCCTCCGCGTCCACAGCGTGCGCGTGCTCTCCGACGACCATTACACGCTGAAGACCACCACCTTCGAATGGCGGCGCGCCAACGGCGAGTGGCAGACCCAGCACCGCGAGACCTATGACCGCGGCAACGGCGCGACGCTGTTGCCCTACAATCTGGCGCAGCGCACCGTGGTGCTGGTGCGGCAGTTTCGCTATCCGGCCTATGTCAACGGCTGCGACGACCTCCTGATCGAGGCCGCGGCCGGACAATTGGATAACGCCTCGCCGGAGGTTCGGATTCGCGCCGAGGCGGAGGAGGAAACCGGCTATCGGCTCGGCGAGATCCGCAAAGTGTTCGAAGCCTTCATGAGTCCCGGCTCGGTCACCGAAAAGCTGCACTTCTTCGTCGCGGAATACGCGCCGGAAATGCGGATCAGCAGCGGCGGCGGCATTGCCGCCGAAGGCGAGGACATCGAGGTCCTGGAACTACCGATCGACCAGGCGCTCGCCATGATTGGCGACGGCCGCATCGCCGACGCCAAGACCATCATGCTGTTGCAATATGCGGCGCTGAATATCTTCCACTTGTAGCCCGCATAAGCGAAGCGATATGCGGGTTCTTCCGTTGCCATCCCGGATATCGCTTTCGCTCATCCGGGCTACAGGTCTACTGTTCTTTCAACGATCAAAACAGCGACCCCTGCCCGTCATCGGAGGCCGCCGGCGCCGGCTTGCGCGCGGCGGCGCGCTTGGCCGGCTTCGGCGCCTCGGCCGCCATCTCTTCCGCCGTGATCGGCAGGATCAGTTGCGCATCGTCATTGGCGACGCGGTTGACCCGCGTTGAAATCTCGTGCCAGACGAACTCGCCTTCCTCGGGCGCCACCAGCAACGCCATCACCGCTTCGGCATCATACGTGCGGCCATCGAGCCATCGATCGAAATCGGCAGGCGCGATGGTCACGGGGACACGGTGATGCAACACCGCGAGATCGGCGCCGGCCGGCGCGGTGACGATCGCCACCGTATCGAGTTCCTCGCCGTTCGGGCCGATCCAGGTTTCAGCCAGCGCCGCAAAGCCGATCGGCTGGCGGTCGCGGCGATGGATGAAATGCGGTCGCTTGCGGTTTTCGAAAACCTGCCACTCATAGTAGCCGTCCGCCGGGATCAGGCAGCGCCGCCGCTTGATCGCGTTCTTGAAGGCCGGCTTTTCCAACACCGTTTCCGACCGTGCATTGATCAGCAGCGTGAATTTGCGGGGGTCCTTGACCCAGGCCGGCAGCAACCCCCATCGCATCAGGCGGAAATGCCGCGCCCCGTTTTCAATGATGACCACAGGTATCGGTTGAGTCGGCGCAACATTATACCGCGGCGGGAAATTGGGCTGTTCGACATAGCCAAAAATCTGACGTAAAGCCGCCGGCGGTGAGGTAATGACGAAGCGTCCACACATTGTGATATCCGGATAGCTACCTGTTCAGCACCTTTTAACTCGCGATGTTAACACTGGAACAGATGAGCTCAACATCAGCAAATTCCGCGCGATCCGATCGCGAGATGCCGAACGCGCCGGCCGCTGCCGAGAAGGCGCGGGCCGCCCAGTTGCGCGCGGCCAACATCAATCCGCGCACCGGGCTCGCCACCGATTATCTGAATCATTTTAACGAAGCCATTATGTTGCTGGAGATGGTTCCGGACATGCCGGAATGCGCGGCGGATTTTCTGGGATGGCAGCCGCTGTCCTATCGCGAGCATTTCACGGCGTCGAATTTCAAGGCGCGCGATCTCGCGATATCAGCCTACGACGCTGCCGACGCCGACATCCGCGCCGAATTCGACAACATTACCTCCGCGATGACCTCCATTCTTACCGCGGTGGCAGCGGCGATGCGCGAAGCGAAGCAGGACAAGACCCGCGCCATGCTGGCGGAACAGGCCACCGGCTGGGTCAAGCCGCTGGTCGCGCTGGCCGGCGGCATCATCAACGGCCGCACCGAGGCCGACGTCGAAACCATCATGATGAGCCGCTGACGCCGTGGCCGCATCGGTCCAGCCGTCGCATCCCCAGCTTGCCGTCAGCGCGGCGATCTTTCGCGACGACAAGGTCCTGCTGGTGCGGCGCGCGCGATCGCCGGCCAAGGGCCTTTATTCGCTGCCCGGCGGCCGGGTCGAATTCGGCGAAACGCTGCACACGGCCGTGCACCGCGAAGTCGACGAGGAAACCGCGCTGAAGATCGAGATCATCGACCTCGCCGGATGGCGCGAGGTGGTGCCGGGAGCCGGCGGCGGCGGGCATTATCTGATCATGTCATTCGCGGCGCGCTGGACCTCCGGCGAGCCGGTCCTCAATGACGAACTCGACGATTTCAGGTGGCTGGCGCCGGACAGGATCGGCGATCTCGAGCTGACCGGTGGCCTGCAGGACGTGATCCGGTCGGCCCAACGCCTGCTCCGGACCTGATCCCCGCCAACTCCACGCCTTGCTTCCAGCGCGTTGAGAAGGCATATCACCGGTGCCCCGCGGCACCAGGGGGGTCCCGGACCCATTCATGTTGAAACGCGCTCTCGCCGCTCTCATCCTTATCCTGGCATGCAATCTTGGCCCGGCGCGGGCTGAGGATGCCGCCGCGCCGTTCGACGGCGACCTGCAGCGGCTGGCCGAGATCCTCGGCGCCCTGCATTATCTGCGGGGCATCTGCGGCACCAATGAAGGCCCGAAATGGCGCAACCAGATGCAGGCGCTGATCGATGCCGAAACCCCGTCGGGCGACCGCCGCACCCGCATGATCGCGGGTTTCAACCGCGGCTATAATGGTTTCCAGCAGACCTACCGGACCTGCACGCCGGCTGCCACCGTCGCGATCCGCAGGTACATCGAGGAAGGCGCGAAGATTTCGCGTGATCTCACCGCGCGCTACGCCAATTAGGGTGGGCTCCAGACACCATTCTAACGTCATTGTGGATTCATCTTATCCACCGCCGTTAACCCTTCCTAAAGAACTGACCTAGGCGACCCGGCGCAGCGTGGTAAACCTCTCTTGTTGGAGGCGCTCCGCCCTGGGTTGCGCCCAAAATCTGTTGAGTTTCATGAGCCATCCAATTTCCATCACAACCGACCGCGACCCGCTGCCTGACCACGAACAGAAACAGGCGGCCCTCAGCTATCTCAACGAGGCCTGGGCGGAAGCGCGGCACGACGGCGTCGATGGCGATTGCCTCGCGCAGGCAAGCCTGTTCGCAGCTTTCGCCGAACTGGTCGGAACCTACGGCGAAGACGCGGTGGCGAAATTCGTCGAAGGCCTCGCTGCGCGCGTCCGCAACGGCGAGTTCTCGCTCGCCCTGTCGAAACAGTAACACCGGCACCACCATCGGTCGTGACGGCCCGCGAAGGCGGGCGCAATCCGGCACGCCGTCAACGTTCGCCCGGCCAAGCCGGGCGATGACGGTTTCCCGCTTCAAGCCTTCAGCGTTTCCAGAAACCGCACCGGCTCGCCGGTCGACGGCGCCGTCAACTCGCCCTGCCACATCACGCGGCGGCCGCGCACGAAGGTGCCGACCGGCCAGCCGGTCACGCGCACGCCGTCATAGGGCGTCCAGCCGGCCTTCGAGGCCACCCATCTGTCGGTGATGGTCTCGCTGCGCTTGAGATCGACCACCGTGAAGTCCGCGTCGTAGCCCGCCGCGATCCGGCCCTTGCAGGCGATGTTGAACAGCCGCGCCGGACCGGCGCTGGTGAGATCGACAAACCGCGCCAGCGACAATCGTCCGGCGTTGACGTGATCGAGCATCAGCGGCACCAGCGTCTGCACGCCGGTCATGCCCGATGGCGAAGCCGGATAGGTCTTGGCCTTTTCCGCAAGCGTATGCGGCGCGTGATCGGAGCCGAGCACGTCGACGATGCCCTGCTCGATGCCGCGCCAGATCCCCTCGCGGTGGTCGGCCGATCGCACCGGCGGATTCATCTGCGCGCGGGTGCCGAGCCGCTCGTAGCATTCCGGCGCGGCCAGCGTCAGGTGATGCGGCGTAGCCTCGCAGGAGGCGACGTCCTTGTGGTCGCGCAGGAACTCGATCTCTTCCTTGGTCGAGATATGCAGCACATGAATGCGCTTTCCGGTTTCATGCGCGAGCTTGACCAGCCGCTGGGTCGCCATCAACGCCGCGGTCTCGTCGCGCCACACCGGATGCGAGCGCGGATCGCCCTCGATGCGCAGCGGCTTGCGGTCGTTGAGGCGGTACTCGTCCTCGGCATGAAAGGCAGCGCGGCGCCGGATCACCTTGAAAATTCGCCGCAGGCTTTCGTCGTCCTCGACCAATAGCGCGCCGGTCGACGAGCCGATGAAGACCTTGACGCCGGCGCAGCCGGGCGCGCGTTCCAGTTCCGGCAGATCCGCCACATTGTCGCGGGTGCCGCCGATGAAGAACGCGAAATCGCAATGCATGCGATGGTGACCGAGCTTGACCTTGTCGGTAAAGGTCGCCTCGGTGACGGTCAGCGGATCGGTGTTGGGCATCTCGAACACCGCGGTGACGCCGCCCATGACGGCGCTGCGCGAACCGGTTTCGAGGTCTTCCTTGTGGGTCAGCCCGGGCTCGCGAAAATGCACTTGCGTGTCCATCACGCCGGGCAGGATGTGCAGCCCCTTGCAGTCGATCACCTCGGCCGCCGAGCTTTGCGAAAGCCCGCCGATCGCGGCGATGCGGCCGCCCACGATCCCGACGTCGCGCACGCCCTCGCCGTCCTGATTGACCACGGTGCCGGATTTTAGAATGGTATCAAATCGCTGATTCATCGTTCCTCGGCGCCCGCTTTTCGATGCCATGCGGGCCTTGTTCCCTGCACCTTACCGCCTTAGCTTCCGGTGTGATATCCGCAGCGTGCGTTTTCCCAAGAAGTTCAAAGCGACTACCAAGAAGGCCGCCCAGAGAATGAAAGCAGCGTTTCTTCCCGATCGGGGCGTGGTCAAGGTCAGCGGCGACGACGCCCGCGACTTTCTCAACAACCTGGTCACGACCGACGTCACACTGGTACGCCCGGGTCTTGGCCGGTTCGGGGCGCTGCTGACGCCGCAGGGCAAGATCACGACCGATTTCCTGATCACCGAAGCGCCTTCCGGCCATGGCGGCGGTTTCCTGATCGATTGCCCGCGTGCGCTGGCGCAGGGCCTCGCCGACAAGCTCGCCTTCTACCGGCTGCGCGCCAAGGTGACGGTCGAAAACGTGTCGGACAGTCTCGGCGTGCTCGCCGCGTGGGACGGCGATCCCGCGATCAAGCCCGACCTCACCTTCGCCGATCCGCGTGATGCCCGGCTCGGCTGGCGGATTCTGGTGCCGGAAGACCTGGCGCCAAAAGCCGCCGATCTGATCGGCGCCGAACTGGTCGACAGCGCCGTCTATGAGGCGCATCGCATCGGCGCGGGCGTTCCGCGCGGCGGCCTCGATTTCATGTATGGCGACGCGTTTCCGCACGAAACCAACATGGACCGCCTGCACGGCGTCGACTTCGAGAAGGGCTGCTACATCGGACAGGAAGTGGTGTCGCGAATGCAGCATCGCGGTACCGCGCGCACCCGGACCGTGCGGATCATTCTTGACGGCGCGGCGCCGGAAGCGGGCACGCCCGTTCTCGCCGGCGAAAAGCCGGTCGGCACCATGGGCTCGTCGGCCGGCGGCGCGGGTCTGGCGCTGATCCGGGTCGATCGGGCCGCCGAGGCGCTCGATGCCGGCACGCCGTTGATGTCGGGCGGGCTGGCCCTCCGCCTTGCCGAGCCGGATGCGTGGCGGCCGGCACCGAAGCAGACCGTGGCATGAGCAAGTTGTGATGAGCAGATCGGCGCGCCTGCATGCCGACGGCCTGACGCGGTGTCCGTGGCCCGGTGAAGACCCGTTTTATGTCGCCTATCACGACACCGAATGGGGCGTGCCCGAATATGACGACCGCGCGCTCTATGAAAAGCTGATCCTGGACGGTTTCCAGGCCGGGCTGTCGTGGATCACGATCCTGCGCAAGCGCGAGAACTTCCGCCGCGCCTTCGACGATTTTCAGCCCGAAAAAATCGCGCGCTACGACGCGAAAAAAGTCCACGCGCTGATGAACGACGCCGGCATCGTGCGCAACCGCGCCAAGATCGAGGGCACGATCGCAAGCGCGAAATCCTATCTCAAGATCATGGAAGACGGCCCGGGCTTCTCGAAGTTCATGTGGGATTTCGTCGACGGCAAGCCGAAGGTCAACCAGTTCAAGACCACGGCCAGCGTGCCGGCATCGACGCCGCTGTCGATCAAGATGTCGAAGGAACTGATCGCGCGCGGTTTCAAATTCGTCGGTCCGACCATCGTCTACGCCTTCATGCAGGCCACGGGCCTGGTCAACGACCATCTGGTTACCTGCTTTTGCCATGACATCTGCGGCGCAAAGCCGCGCGCGCCGCGCCTCAAAGTCAAATGACGGCCAAAAAACCACCCTCGCCTGCAACATCCACGCGGGTCTGGCAGCGGATGTTGTCGGGGCGCCGGCTCGACCTGCTCGATCCCTCGCCGCTGGATATCGAGATCGCCGATATCGCCCATGGCCTGGCGCGCGTCGCGCGCTGGAACGGGCAGACAAGCGGCGCGCATATTTTCTCGGTGGCGCAACACACGCTGCTGGTCGAGGCCGTGATGCGCGAGCAGATGCCGCGCGTCGATGTCCGCTTTCGGCTCGCCGCGCTGCTGCACGATGCCCCGGAATATGTCATCGGCGACATGATCTCGCCGTTCAAGGCGGTGCTTGGCGGCGACTACAAGGCGGTGGAGAAACGGCTGCTGTCGGCGATTCATGTCCGCTTTGGGCTGCCGGCGGTGCTCAGCCCGGAGATCACCCGGCAGATCAAGGACGCCGACCGCGGCGCGGCCTATCTGGAGGCGACGCAACTGGCCGGCTTTGCGCAAGCAGAGGCCAAGCGCCTGTTCGGCAGCAATCCACGCCTGCCGACGGCAACCCAGGAGGATTACCTGACGCCGTGGACCGCGGCCAAGGCCGAGAAGCGGTTCCTGGCGCGGTTTGCGGCATTGTGCCCGTGACCATCATGTGCCGAGTGGATCAAGGCGCGGCTTCCGCGCGCTGGCCCGCCGCCCTATAATCCAGACAGCTCACAGGACCGCCATGATTCACGTCTGCTCGCTTGCCGCACTCCCGGACACCGTCAAGGCGACGGGCGCCAGTCACATCCTGACGGTGATGGCCAAGGTCGATCAGGTGCAGCGGCCGCACTCGGTGCTCGAGGCCAACCATCTGAGAGTGGCAATCGATGACATCACCGAAGCGATGGACGGCTTCGTCGCTCCGTCGGAGGCACATATCGAGCAGGTGCTGAACTTCGTTCGCGGCTGGGACCGCCGCGCACCGCTGGTCGTTCACTGCTATGCCGGCATCAGCCGCTCGACCGCGAGCGCCTTTGCGGCGGCCTGCGCGCTCAATCCGCATCGCGACGAGATTTCGATCGCGCGGCAAATCCGGGCCGCCTCGCCGATCGCGTCGCCGAACCGGCTGATCGTCAGCCTGGCGGACAAGGCGCTGCGGCGCGAGGGTCGGATGCTGCGTGCGCTCGACGAGATGGGGCCGGGCAACATGATGGTCGAAGGCCGGCCGTTTCGCGTCGATCTCGATTAACGCCATGAACGACGCCAGTGCGGTGGTTGCGAAGTTCTCCGCATTCCCTCGGCGCGGTCGCTATGCCGCGAAACGTGACGAATTTCGGATTCGGGACACGGGATGAGCGAGAAGCTTCTGACACCGATCGAAATCGGCCTGACCGCCGCCATTGTCGCGATCGAGGGCAATGAGCCGCTGATCCTCACCGCATCGGGCGGCGACGGCGACAAGCTCGCCGGACTTCCGTTCGGCCCGTTCGAGGCGGTCTCGCACCGCACCTTTGAGATCGGCTTGCGCGCCTGGGTGGAGAAACAGGCAGGATTGCGCCTCGGCTATGTCGAACAGCTCTACACCTTCGGCGACCGCGGCCGCCACACGCAACCCGGCGACACCGCCGCTCATGTCGCCTCGATCGGCTATCTCGCGCTGACCCGTGCCGCCGATAACGCCTCGCGCGCGCCCGGAGCGACCTTCGAGCCCTGGTACCGCTTCTTCCCCTGGGAAGACTGGCGGGAAGCGCGGCCCGACATCATCGAACGCGACATTTTTCCCGAACTGACGAAGTGGGCGGCGCAGGCCGAAGAACCCGACACCACGCGCGCGCTCGGCCGCAAGGATCGCGTTCGGCTGTATTTCGGCTCCGAGGGCGCGCAATGGGACGAGGAACGCGTGCTCGACCGTTACGAACTGCTCTACGAAGCGGGATTGATCGAGGAGGCGCGACGCGACGGTCGGCCCGCGGCCTTGGCGCGCAAGTCGATCCCGAGCCTCGGCGTATCGATGCGCTTCGACCACCGGCGAATTCTCGCCACGGCCATCGCGCGGCTGCGCGCCAAACTGAAATACCGCCCCGTGGTGTTCGAGCTTTTGCCGCCCGAATTCACGCTCACGGAATTGCAAAGGACGGTGGAGGCGATCTCGGGGCGGCATCTGCACAAGCAGAATTTCCGCCGGCTGGTGGAGGCCGGCGCCCTGGTCGAACCGACCGGCGTGATGTCAACCCAAACCGGGGGACGGCCCGCCGCGCTGTTTCGCTTCCGGCGCGAGGTATTGCAGGAGCGGCCGGCGCCGGGCCTGCGCGTCCGCGTCCGGCGTTGAGCGACCGCGCATCAACCGCGCGGCATCATCATTCGGTCGAGCGGCGCAGCTCCGGCGCGCTTTCCGGCTTCGCCGGTTCGGTTTTCGTTTCGGATTTGACCGGATCGATCTTGGCACTCTCGACCCGCGGGGTCTCCACCCGCGCGGAAACCTCGGCGCGCGATTCATCGGCCGAACGTTGCGGCGGACGCAGCGACCGCGGCCGAGCCGCCGCGCGCGCCAACAGCATCTGCGCCGCACCCTGGTGGCGGAAATCGCAATAGGCGAAACCCATACCCGACACCGATCCGCGGAAACTACGATCGTCTCTCTTGTCGAGATTGAAACACGGTTCGAACGGAATGCCCTTGATCGACGCGCAAACCGCCTGGCCGCGGATCTGAAGCGTATTGCCGGGCAACCGGACGTGGCGGATCGGCCCGGAGCCGCTGAACTGTACCGAACCCGCCGCGCCCATGTCGTCGAGCACCCGGCCTGCGCCGCGGGTGCCGTCGAAACAGGTGAAAGCGAACACCTTGCCAAGGACGAACCTGCGGGCCTCATCGGCGTTCATTGTCCCGGCCAGCGCAGGCGCGATCAGCGCACCCGCTGTGACCGTCCCCAACACAAAACGCGCAAGCATGCTGTAACTCCAACTCACCGAGCGCGGGCAACCGCCTGATTTTTCTTTACCCGCTGCTTACCATACTAACCGTGGCAACATTGGAGCAGGTTGGTTGGTAAAGTCTGAACGTCGTTAGAGAATTTTTACCACGATCCGGCCGCGGACCTGGCCCGGCGAGGATTTTGGCGCCGGCGCCGATCACCTCGTCGAGGCCAATTTCGTGAGTTATTTCAGCAAGTTTTGCCCGATCCAAATCGCTGGCCAAGCGGCGCCAGGCGGTCTTGCGCAATTCGATCGGGCACATCACGGAATCGATGCCCAACAGACACACGCCGCGTAAAATAAACGGCGCCACCGAGGACGGCAGGTCCATGCCCGCGGCCAGACCGCAGGCGGCGATGGCGCCGCCGTATTTTGTCATCGAGAGAATATTGGCGAGCGTCGTCGAGCCGACGCTGTCGATTCCTCCCGCCCAGCGCTCCCTGGCCAGCGGCTTGGCCGGCCCCGCGAGTTCGCTGCGATCGATCACCTCGGCGGCGCCCGATGCCCTTGAGATAGCCCGCCTCCGCCGCCCGTCCGGTCGACGCGATGACGTGATAGCCGAGCTTTGAGAGCACCGCGATCGCGACCGAGCCGACGCCGCCGGCGGCGCCGGTCACCACGATGGGGCCACGGTCGGGCGTAAGGCCGTACTTCTCCAGCGCCAGCACCGACAGCATCGCGGTGTAGCCGGCGGTGCCGATCGCCATCGCGTCGCGGCTCGACATCCCCTCGGGTAGCCGCACCAGCCAGTCGCCCTTGACGCGCGCCTTCTCGGCATAGGCGCCGAGATGGGTCTCGCCCATGCCCCAGCCGTTGCAGATCACCTTGTCGCCGGCCTTCCATTGCGGATGCGACGACTGCTCGACGGTGCCGGCAAAGTCGATACCCGCGATCATCGGAAAGCGCCGCACCACTGGCGCCTTGCCGGTGACGGCAAGGCCATCCTTGTAGTTCAGCGTCGACCATTCCACCCGAATGGTGACGTCGCCCTCCATCAGTTCGGCTTCATCGAATTGCGTGAGCGCGACCGTGGTGCCTTTTTCAGCCTTGTCGATCCTGATCGCCTTGAACGTCGCCAATGCGGCCTCCCTGACTCCGGCCCGGGTGTCCGGACGGTGAATGGACTGATGTCTCGTGGTTCGGAAGTTTTCTGTTCTACTTTGCAGCAGCCCCGTCAAGCGAACTCCGAATTGTCGGATGTCGGCGCCGCCACGATGCTGTCGATTTCATTGCGGTTGCGCCGATACTTGGGGCAGCGGTCGCGGCGCGAGCGACGCCGCTGCCGTGCGGGCTCTTACGCTTTGTGTATCGTCCGACAGTCCAAGCGCGCCGCCGCGTCGACGCCTTGCTGCACTGCAGCGTTGCGAACCGAGCCGGGCAGCTTCCACGATTTAACTAATTAGGCATCTAGCGGAGCCCTGGGGACCATGCTATATTAGATTTGCTCGTTATGAGGATAAGTGACTTCTTATAGCGCTCTGACTATCACGCTCTGAACTTTCCGCCGGGTTGCGGTTTGGTTCGGTCCATCGAAGCAGCTTTTGAAGAACACCGGCCCGCTGAGGCCGGATTTCTCAAAACCCAAATATGCTCATATTGAGTATATATGGGTATCGAAGGGAGGCTATCATGCCTATCGCTGGAATCTACGGTCCTGACGATTTCGGAAACCCGGTTCACGGGCATTCCTCGGCATCGAAGCACATCGGCATCAACGCCGCGGAACGTGCACGCGCGCTGCCGATGCCATCGCTGGAATGGACCCCTGAGGTCGAGCGCGACACCGCGCATCTGTATGAGCGGGTCAAGAACGTGATCTCGCCGGTCGAGTGGCCGTTCATGGCGCCCTACATCAAGGCGATCAATGAACTGAAGAAGACGCGCGACGCGGTTATCCTGGCGCACAATTACCAGACGCCGGAGATTTTCCATTGTGTCGCCGACATCGGCGGCGACTCGCTGCAGCTCGCGATTGAAGCCACCAAGGTGAAGTCCGGGATCATCGTGCAGTGCGGCGTGCACTTCATGGCCGAGACCTCGAAGATCCTCAACCCGGACAAGACCATTCTGATCCCGGACTCGCGGGCCGGCTGTTCGCTGGCCTCGAGCATCACCGGTGCGGACGTGCGGCTGTTGCGCGAGCGTTTTCCCGGCGTGCCGGTGGTCGCCTATGTCAACACCTCGGCCGACGTGAAGGCGGAGGTCGATATCTGCTGCACCTCGTCCAACGCGGTGCAGGTGGTCGAGAGCCTCAATGCGCCGACAGTGATCTTCCTGCCGGACCAGTATCTGGCGAAATATGTCGCCTCAAAAACCAACGTGAAGATCATCGCCTGGAAGGGCGCCTGCGAGGTGCATGAGCGCTTTACGGGCGACGAGCTTCGCGCCTATCGCGAGGCCGATCCGTCGGTGCAGATCATCGCGCATCCGGAATGTCCGCCCGACGTGCTGGCCGAAGCCGATTTCACCGGCTCGACCGCGCACATGATCAACTGGGTCCGCAGCAAGCACCCCAAGCGCGTGGTGATGATCACCGAATGCTCGATGGCCGACAACGTTCAGGCCGAATTGCCTGACGTCGAGATGGTGCGGCCGTGCAACCTGTGCCCGCACATGAAGCGGATCACGCTGCCCAAGATCCTGGATAGCCTGGTCTACCTGCGCGAGGAAGTCACGATCGACCCGCTGATCGCCGAAAAGGCGCGGCGCTCGGTGGAACGCATGATCAACCTGAAGAACTGATCCGCCGAAGAACGATGACGTCGTCCCCGCCATGCGGGGACCCATAACACCAGCGCTGATTGTTGCAGAGCTACTACCCATCGCCAGATGACGAACCAGTGACGAGCCACGGCGTATGGGTCCCTGCTTTCGCAGGGACGACGGGAAGTGGAGACAGCCATGACAGACCAGGTCAGTGATCTCGCGCACGCAACCGACGATATCGTCATCGTCGGCGGCGGCCTCGCCGGGCTGTTCTGCGCGCTGAAACTGGCGCCGCGTCCGGTCACCGTGATTTCCGCAGCTCCCTTGGGCGAAGGCGCATCGACGGCGTGGGCCCAAGGCGGCATCGCCGCCGCGGTCGCCGAGGGCGACAGCGCCGAAGCGCACGCGGCCGATACCGTCGCGGTCGGCGCCGGCCTTGTCGATGAAACGATCGCGCTGGGCCTTGCGCGCGAAGCCGGCGCGCGGGTCCGCGACCTCCTGCAGTACGGCGTTCCCTTTGATCGCGACCTCGCAGGCAAGCTCGCGGTCTCGCAGGAAGCCGCGCATTCCGCGCGTCGCATCGTGCGCGTGCGCGGCGACATGGCCGGCAAGGCGATCATCGCGGCGTTGATCGACGCGGTACGCGCGACGCCCTCGATCCGGGTCATCGAAGGCTATGTCGCCGAGGCGCTTGTGACCGAGGATGATGCGGTCACGGGGCTTCAATTGCGCAAGGCCGATGACGCCACCGCGAAGCCCCTGAACATCGCGGCGCGCGCGGTGGTGCTGGCGACCGGCGGCATCGGGCATCTCTACGCCGTCACGACCAATCCGATTGAAGCCAGCGGCCTCGGGCTTGCGATCGCCGCCCGCGCGGGCGCCGTGATATCGGACCCCGAATTCGTGCAGTTTCATCCGACCGCGATCATGGTCGGCCGCGATCCGGCGCCGCTGGCGACGGAAGCCCTGCGCGGCGAAGGCGCGACGCTGATCAATCGCAGCGGCGAGCGTTTCATGCTGGCACGGCACAAGCTTGCCGAGCTTGCGCCGCGGGACATCGTCGCTCGCGGCGTGTTCGCGGAAATCGCCGCGGGCCGTGGCGCGTTCCTCGACGCCACCGCTTCGCTCGGCCAGCACTTCGCCGAGAAATTCCCGACCGTCTATGCGAGCTGCATGTCCGCCGGTATCGATCCGGCGCGGCAGCCGATCCCGGTGGCGCCTGCGGCGCATTATCATATGGGCGGCATAGCGGTGGATGCGCGCGGCCGCACCTCGCTTCGGGGATTGTGGGCGGGCGGCGAAGTCTCCTGCACCGGCGCGCACGGCGCCAACCGGCTGGCCTCGAACTCGCTGCTGGAAGCCGTGGTCTATGCCGCGCGCATCGCGGAAGATATCGAGGGCAGCACTCTGCCTGCACGCGCGCGTCTGACGGAGGCCGCGACGACACCGCGCAATTGCGCGATGCCGCCGCTCGTCGAAGCCAACCTTCGGGCGATGATGACTTCGCATGTCGGCGTGATCCGCGACGACGCGCGGCTGGCGGAAGCGGTGCGGTCGTTCGCGGCGATCGAACGCGACACCGGCAATATCGCGCTGCGCAACATGGCTACCACGGCACTGTTGGTCGCGGCCTCGGCCTGGACCCGGCGAGAAAGCCGCGGCGCACATTATCGCTCGGACTATCCGGACGAAAAGCCGGCGCTGGCGCACCGCACCGTGACGACGCTGGCGGCGGCCCGCGAGGTCGCATCTTCACTCACTGCGCGCGCTCCGGCGCGCTCAGTGCAGCCCATGATCGCATAATTAAGTCAGCCATGCCCCACATCGTGACCTCCGCCTCGCTGCTTCATCCGGAAGCCTTCCTGTCGCCGCTCGTGATCGACGAGGCCGTGCAGCGCGCGCTGGAAGAGGACCTCGGCCGCGCCGGCGACATCACCTCGATCGCCACCATCCCCGAGGCGGCCCACGCCCATGCCATCCTGATCGCACGACAGTCCGGCGTGATCGCCGGTCTGCCGCTCGCGGTGGCGACGTTTCAGAAGCTGTCGCCGGATATCAGCATCGATGCTCACATTCGCGACGGCGGGGCCGTCGCCGCGGGCGTGCACGTGCTGACGATTTCAGGGCCGGCGCGCGCGGTGCTGGCCGGCGAGCGCACGGCGCTGAACTTTGTCGGCCGGCTCTCCGGCATAGCCACCCTCACCGCCGATTATGTTCGCCACACCGCCGGCACCAAATTGCGGATCTGCTGCACCCGCAAGACCACGCCGGGCCTGCGTGCGCTGGAGAAATACGCCGTGCGCTGCGGCGGCGGCTTCAACCACCGCTTCGGGCTCGACGACGCGATCCTGATCAAGGACAACCACGTCGCGGTCGCCGGCGGCGTCAGGCCGGTACTCGAACGCGCGCGCGCGCATGCCGGGCACCTGGTCAAGATCGAGATCGAGGTCGATACGCTGACGCAACTGCGCGAGGTGCTGGATACCGGCCTCGCCGACGTGGTGCTGCTCGACAATATGGATATCGCGACCCTGACCGAAGCGGTGAAGCTGACCAAGGGCCGCGTGGTGCTGGAAGCCTCCGGCGGCGTCACGCAAAGCTCGATCGCGAAGATTGCCGCCACCGGCGTCGATTATGCGTCGTCCGGCGCGCTCACCCATTCGGCGCCGAATTTCGACGTCGCGCTCGACATCGATGCGTGAGCCGCGAATTCTAACGCCGCACCGTCGCGTCCGACAGCTCAGCGCTGCTCTTCGCGGCTTCGGTTAGTTCCGCGGAGATTTCCGCGGTCTGCGCCGGCGTGCCCCAGCTCGGCGCGTCGCTGCCGTCACCCCAGGCGCGCGGCCGGTAGAAGGTGTGGACGCCGAACTTGTAGGTCTTCTTCATCTCGCTGACCCAGGACGGATGCACCCAATAGGCATGGTAGTGCGTCGACTTGGCGACTTCCGGCAGCCAAAGCTCGCCGTCGAGCATCGCTTTGGCGATTTTCCTGGCGCGGTCCCACATGTCGGGCTCGCGCACGACATCGGCGACGTTGTCGCAGGCGAAGGTGAACTGGCATGCCAAATGGTGGCGCTTGTTCTGATAGACCACGCCGCACACCGTCGTCGGATAGAAGCCTGAAAACGCGCGGTTCAGCACCACCTGCGCCACCGCGATCTGGCCGCGCACGGCCTCGCCGCGGGCTTCGAAATAAACCGCCTCGGCAAGGCACTTCTCCGACTTGGCGCGCGCCTTGTCATCGAGCAGGCCCAGCCGTTCCGCCGGCGTCTTCACCCGCTGATTGTCGGCGTTGACTTCACCCTTGGTCGCGATGCTTTCTCCACTCTCGCCGGCCTTGGCGGATGGGTCCGCAGCCGGCGGCAGCGACGCCATCTTCATGTCGGGGTCGGCGGCTCCGTCCGGAATCACCACCGTCGGCTCTTCGCCGGGCTCCCAGCGTTCCATGCTCTCGGCGGGCGCGCCAAGCGAGGCACTGCCAAAGAACAGGCTCGCGGTCTTCACGGAAAAGCCGTCGCGCGACGGCGTCGGTTCCAGCGGAATGGTCGCGGCGCCGGGCGCGACCTTCAGATCGTCGAGCGGCTTGTCGTCAAGCGGTTTGGACTCGAGCGACAACGCGACGTCATATTGCGCCAGCGGCGGTGCGCTCAACGCTTCCTGAAGTTCCGGATCGAGCGGAAGGCGATCAGCCGACGGCGCGGCCTCGGAGGTTTTTGCACCCGGCACCGAGGCATTCGACGTCGAGGGGTCTTCGAGCGCAGGCGCGGCATCCGGAGGTGCTGCGGCCTCAGGCGGCGGCGTTTTGACCAGGCGGTCGCCCTTCAGCGTGCGATCGACCCTGGGAAAATCGGAGGCCTGGTAGCGCGGCGGCGGTTGCACCAGCGGATTGCGCGTCACCGCGGCCGCGATGCCGATGCCATGGTTGTCGAGGCTCGCCAGCCGATAGAGCGCGGCCTGCGGCGAGGAGGTTCCGATCGGACGGCCGAAGCTGTAGGTGGCGAGCTGGATGGTGCTGGCGGCGGAGAATACCCGTTTTTGCCAGCGCTCGGCCACGCCCGGCTGCCGGGCCAGCAGCGATGCAATATCCTGATATCCGATTTCGGTCGGACTCAGCGCGAAGATGATGAGACCAAGGCCGAAGAACGCGAACCGCGCGCCCTTCGGCCGGTTACGCACACCTAACATCGATACACTCACGCAACGCTACACACACAAATGATCGAACCCCAGTACATCCGTGCAATTCGATCTTTTTTGGTGATATCGAATTTAGGTTGCGAGGGAGTTAACCGGTGGTGCGCCGCGGATACACGCAAGGACTAGCTGGGTTTGCGCCGGCATCATCGAAATTGTTGGTAAACAGGCACGCGAGCAAACTGGTAAATATCGCGTCAACGAAAATGATAAAGAAAATTTTTCGCCTCTCCGGCGTGTCATTCCGGGATGCTCCGCAAGGAGCAGACCTCAGATGCGCAATTGCGCATCGGGGAATCTCGAGATTCCGGGTTCGCGTTTTCAACGCGCCCCGGAATGACGGTGACGCGATCACGCCTGACTGGCGGCCGCCTTGCCGAGCGCGGCCTGGGCCGCGGCGAGCCGGGCGATCGGGACGCGATAGGGCGAGCAGGAGACGTAGTTGAGGCCGATCTCGTGGCAGAACGCGACGGAGGCGGGATCGCCGCCGTGCTCGCCGCAGATCCCGACCTTGAGATTGGGTCGGGTCTTGCGTCCGCGCGCGACGCCGATCTTGACCAACTCGCCGACTCCGTCGCGATCGACCGAAATGAACGGATCGATCTCGAAGATGCCCTTGGCGATATAGGTGCCGAGGAAGCTGGCGGCGTCATCCCGGCTGATGCCGAAGGTGGTCTGGGTCAGATCGTTGGTGCCGAACGAAAAGAACTCCGCAGTCTCGGCAATGTCGCCGGCCATCAGGCAGGCGCGCGGCAGTTCGATCATGGTGCCGACCTGATAGCTCAGCTTGGTACCGGTTTCCTTCATCACCGACTGCGCGGTGGCGTCGATGCGCGCCTTGATCAGATCGAACTCCTTCCTGGTCGCGATCAGCGGCACCATCACCTCGAGGCCGACGGCCTTGCCGGTGCGCTTTCCCGCCTCGACGGCGGCTTCGAAGATGGCCCGTGCCTGCATCTCCGCGATTTCCGGATAGGCGATGGCGAGACGACAGCCGCGGAAGCCGAGCATCGGATTGAATTCGGCGAGCTCGCGGGCGCGATCGGCCAGCCGCCGCGGATCGGTGTTCATCGCCCGCGCGACTTCCTCAATCTCGGCCTGGGTGTGCGGCAGGAACTCGTGCAACGGCGGATCGAGCAGCCGGATCGTCACCGGCAGGCCCTTCATGATCTCGAACAATTCGACAAAGTCCGCACGCTGCATCGGCAACAGCTTCGACAGCGCGGACCGGCGCTCCTGTTCGTCCTCGGCGAGAATCATCTCGCGGACGGTGCGGATTCGGGTTTCCTCGAAGAACATATGCTCGGTGCGGCAAAGCCCGATGCCCTCGGCGCCGAACTTGACGGCGGTGCGCGCATCTTCGGGAGTATCGCCGTTGACGCGAACCCCGAGCTTACGGACCTGATCGGCCCAGCCCATCAGGGTGCCGAATTCGCCCGACAGCTCCGGCTCGATCATCGGCATCCGTCCGGCCAGCACCTGGCCGACCGCGCCGTCGATGGTGATGACGTCGCCGGTCTTGAAGGTGCGTGAGCCGATGCTCATGGTGCCGCGGCCGTAATCGACGCGGATACTGCCGCAACCGGAAACGCAGGGCTTGCCCATGCCGCGCGCGACCACGGCGGCGTGAGATGTCATGCCGCCGCGTGTGGTCAGAATACCTTCGGCGGCGTGCATGCCGTGAATGTCTTCCGGACTGGTCTCGATCCGCACCAGGATGACCTTGCGGCCGTCGGCCTGCAGCTTGGCGGCCTCGTCGGATGAGAACACGATTTCGCCGGCAGCGGCGCCCGGCGAGGCCGGCAGACCGGTAGCGATCACGTCGCGGGTCGCGGCGGGGTCGATGGTCGGGTGCAGCAACTGATCGAGCGACGCCGGATCGATGCGCGACACCGCGTCCTTTTTCGAGATCAGGCCTTCATTGGCGAGCTCAACGGCGATACGAAGCGCGGCTTTCGCCGTGCGCTTGCCGTTGCGGGTCTGCAGCATCCATAGTTTGCCCTGCTCGACCGTGAACTCCATGTCCTGCATGTCGCGGTAGTGCTTTTCAAGCAGCGTGTAGATCCGCGTCAGCTCCTTGAACGCTTTGGGCATCGCGATCTCCATCGATGCCTTGTCGGAGCCGGAGTCCTTCCGCGCATATTCGGTGATGTCTTGCGGCGTGCGAATGCCCGCCACCACGTCCTCGCCCTGCGCGTTGATCAGGAATTCGCCATACAGCTTGCGCTCGCCGGTCGACGGATTGCGCGTGAACGCAACGCCGGTGGCCGAGGTCTCGCCCATATTGCCGAACACCATCGCCTGCACGTTGACCGCGGTACCCCAGGATTCCGGAATGTCGTGCAGCCGGCGGTAGGTCACCGCGCGCGCATTCATCCACGACGAAAACACCGCACCGATCGCGCCCCATAATTGCGCGTGCGGGTCCTGCGGAAACTCGACACCGGTTTCGCGCGCCACCGCCTCCTTGTAGCGGCCGACCAGTTTGAACCAGTCGTCGCCGGTGAGATCGGTGTCGAGCGAATAGCCCTGGCTGTCCTTGAAGGTATCGAGAATGTCCTCGAAGTGATGATGTTCGAAGCCGAGCACGACGTCCGAATACATCGTGATGAAGCGGCGGTAGCTGTCATAGGCGAAGCGGCGATCACCGGACAGTTCGGCGAGCGCTTCGACCGTCTTGTCGTTGAGCCCGAGGTTGAGCACGGTATCCATCATGCCCGGCATCGACGCGCGGCCGCCGGATCGCACCGAGACCAGCAGCGGATTCTTGGGGTCGCCAAACGCCTTGCCGGCCAGTTTGCCGACATGCTGCAGCGCCTTTTCGACCTGTGCCTTCAATTCCTTCGGATAGGATTTTTCATGGGCATAGAAGTAGGTGCAGACCGAGGTCGGAATCGTGAAGCCGGGAGGTACCGGCAGACCCAGATTGGCCATTTCGGCGAGGTTGGCCCCCTTGCCGCCCAGGAGATCCCGCAGGCCGGCTTTGCCTTCGGCGTTGCCGTCACCGAACGTGAACACCCACTTGCCCGATGGCACCGCGCCTGCCGCGGACTTGGCTCCGCGGGCCTTGGCGGGCGGCTTCGATGCCGCTTTGGCCGCGCTCTTGGTCACCACCTTGCGGGCGCCGGCCGACGGTGCAGCCTTAGTCCGAGTTGATGATTTTGATTTTGTTGCGGTTTTCTTGGTCTTCGCGACGGCTTTGGCCATGACTTACACACAATCCGCGATAGGAGGGAGGTGGCTGCTTACACCACGTTTGGGAGGTTACCTGCAAGACGTGAAGCAAATTTCACAGCTAGATGTGAAGCCACTTCAGCAGGCCGAGGCCGAGAAGACCGTTGAGGATGAGGAAGATCGCTACGACAAAATTAAGCAGCCGCGGCATGATCAGGATGAGCAGGCCCGCAATCACAGACATAATTGGTGAAATGTGGGCAGGGCTGAGGGTCATGTGGAATCTCTCCGCGATAGTGATGTGGAAACTCGAATCGAGGTCCGCACCTTATCGTCCAGACCGGTTCCGGAATAGGAGACGCGGATCACTTCGACCGGTTCCAGCACGCATTAAAAATGCCGAAAATTGTAGCTGACCGCATGGCAGATTTCCGGGAACGATGCCGCGCGCGATGAATTGGCTCGAATTGCTCGTCGGCGCGCATCGATGAGCATTCATCGCCTAAGGAGTTCATCATGCGGAACAAGATACTGGCCATTGCCGCGATCGTGGGAGCCATCAGTGCACCGTTCGCAGCCCAGGCGCAAAACGGAATCACCACCGGCATCGTTCGTGGTGGCGTCGTGGAGGACATCGACGGCATCGCGGTCGATCAGCGTCCGGCGTTCCAGGAATACGTCATCAGAGAGCGCGTGCCGAACTACACCATTCCGGATCGCGTGATCGTCGGTGGCGTGCTGCCGGAAGCCGGCGTGACCATTTACGACGTGCCGCAGACGTTCGGAGCCACGCCCTATCGTTACACGGTCGTGAACGGCCGGACCATCCTGGTCGAGCCACGCTCGCGCCGCATCGTTCAGGTGGTCGAGTAAGCCCGCTTTCACCCATTGTCCGGGCGCCGGCGCACCTTGCGCATGAGTGACCGGACATGAAGGCCTCGTCCTGGTCTCCCCCGCCGGGCGGGGCTTTTCTTTTGGATCTTTCCGGGTAGCGGAGCATAGGTCCATCTTTCGTCATTCTCCGATGTGCAATTGCACATCTGAGGCGCGGGTAACCGAGAATTGCTGCTCCACAAACTGCCGTCGTCCTCGCGAACGCGAGGACCCATAATCCCCGACATCGTTGTGACAGTAGGCATCTACGACACCGCTGAAACGAGAAGACACGGCGTATGGGTCCCGGCGCAAGGCCGGGACGACGTGGATGGATGTTGCGATTTAATTTTCAAACATCCGCCGCTTGCAAACGCAGTTTCGCGATCTCGCCGCGCCTCACGCGCGAGTTTTAAGCAGAAAAACATCCCGCCCTTGAAATCAGAGGGCGCAGGGAAATGCCGGGTGCCCGCGGCACCCGCGGCCCGTGTGCAAAGGTAGAAAGCACACGGTAGTCACCACAGGTACTCCGGACACCCGGCATTCCCTGCGCAATGGTTTTAACGGCTTATTCCGAGCTCTCCCCGGCGACGAATTCGTCTTGTCACCGTCGCCGGCGGATTAAGGTATTGCCGAACCCGGTTGGGCTCGCACACCTCCGCCGACTTGACACCAGCAACGGGTGCCAGGACCACACGGCTTTGCCGTCCGCGTCTGCGCCGTTCGTCCACACGCCGGTTGAAGGCTCACGCGCCTTCGCTCAATCGAAAGCCCGCCCTGCATTCACCTCGCGCGACGACGCTGCCGCGTCCACCGCATCCCGCCCCGCGTTCGTGACGATCGCGAGCCGCCCCTCTGAGGAACGGGACGGCCGGAATAAAGAGATGATTTGGGTCAGATGGAAACGTGGAATATTTTTCGCGAGGGGGCTGGACAGGAATTTAGTGATTTGCCCGACGGGTCGTTTTGGCGCGCTTCACCATAACCATCGTCATTCCGGGATGCGTCGCGCAGCGACCAGACCCGGAATCTCGATACTCCCTGCAGGGGTTAGCGATTCCGCGCGCCTGCGCAATGAGCGACTTCCCGGATTGACGTGCAGTACGTTCGCCCTAGCCGAACTCAATCCTGAATCTTCGAAAAATCCGCCACCGCGCGCGTCGCCGCGCGGATTTCGTTCAGCAGCTTGAGGCGGTTTTCGCGGACCTCGGCGTTGTCGTCATTGACCTTGACCTTGTCAAAGAACGCATCGACCGCCGGACGCAGCTTCGCCATCGCGGTCATCGCCGCGGCGAAATCTTCCTTGGCCACCGCAGCGCCCGCTTCGGCCTTCACCTGATCGATCGCTTTCGCCAGCGTCTTTTCTTCATCGAGCGCGTAGAGCGCAGCATTCGGCGCGCCGTCAAACTTGCGCTTGTCCTTCTTCTCCTCGATCGACAGGATGTTGCTCGCGCGCTTGGTGCCCGCCAGCAGGTTCTTGCCGTCATCGGTATCGAGAAATTTGCCGAGCGCCTCGACGCGGCGGACCACCATCAGAAGATCGTCCTGACCGCCGAGCGCGAACACGGCATCGACGAGATCGTGACGTGCGCCCTGATCGCGGAGTTGGACTTTCAGGCGATCGGCAAAGAAAGAGAGAAGGCTCTAAGTCGCTGTTCGTGCCGGAATGCCTCCTCGTCGATTCCAAGAAACTCGTCGAAGAATGTCCAACCGCGAGAACGCTTTTCACCGCTCTGCCTTTGTTCGTGACTAGCGGATATCCGCTTCAAATGTCTAGCATCAACATTCTCAGAACTGCATCTCGAACGAGCGAAACCAGTCCGAACGCGTAGGTTTTCTCCAGGATCAGTCTGATCACGCCCAACGCCGCCCGACGTAAGCGCATACGGGTCTTTGCTCCCCGTCGGCTTTTCATCGATCGCCCAGAAGCCGACCAGCGTATCGATCTTGTCGGCCAGCGCCACCGCAACGCTCACCGGATCGGTCGGCACCCGATCCGCCGGTCCCTGCGGCTTGTAATGTTCTTCGCTCGCCGCGGCGACGGAAGCATCCTCGCCCTGCGCCAGCGCGTAGTACTTGCCCATCAGGCCCTGCAGCTCCGGGAATTCGCCGACCACCTCGGTCAGCAAATCCGCCTTCGCCAGATGCGCGGCGCGTTTTGTCTTTTCGACATCGGCGCCGACCAGCGGCGCGATCTCCGCGGCCAGCCGCTCGATCCGCGCTGATGCGCTCGCCCTGGGTGCCCAGCTTTTCGTGGAACACGATCTGGTCGAATTTCGGCAGCCGCTCTTCGAGTTTTGTCTTGAGGTCGGTCTCGTAGAAAAACTTCGCGTCGGTGAACCGCGCCCGGATCACCCGTTCGTTGCCGGCGACGATGGCCTTGCCGTCGTCGCTTGCCTCGATATTGGCGGTGAGGATGAATTTGTTGGTGAGCTTGCCGGTTTTGGGATCGCTGACCACAAAACATTTCTGGTTGTTGCGAATGGTGGCGCGGATCACCTCGCCCGGGATCGACAGGAATTCCCGGTCGAACGATCCCATCAGCACCACCGGCCATTCGACCAGGCCCGAGACCTCGTCGAGCAACCCCTGATCCTCGACCAGCTCAAAGCCCTGCGCGAACGCGAGCTGCTTGGCATCGGCGAGAATGATGTCCTTGCGGGCCTGCGGGTCGAGCACGACCTTCGCCGCCTTCAGCTTGGCCTCGTAGTCTTCGAAACGGCGCACGGAGATCGCAGCGGGCGCCATGAAGCGGTGGCCAAAGGTGGTCTGGCCGGCCTCGATGCCGTCGATGGCGAATTTCACCACGTCAGGCTCTTCGGTCTCGAGGCCGAAGGTCGCGACGATGGCATGCAGCGGCCGCACCCATTGCAGCGCGCCCGGACGCGCCGAGCGCTCGCCCCAGCGCATCGATTTCGGCCACGGAAAGGTGCGCACGATCACCGGCAGCATGTCGGCCAGCACCTCGAGCGTGGCGCGGCCCGGCTTCTCGATCAGCGCGACGTAGAAGTCGCCCTTCTTCGGATCGCGCTGGATTTTCGCCTCGTCGAGCGAGGCCAGGCCGGTGGCCTTGAGGAAACCCGCAATCGCCGCTTCCGGCCCGCCGACCCGCGGCCCCTTGCGCTCTTCCTTGAGGTCGGATTGCCGCGCCGGAATGCCATGCACCGTCAGCGCCAGCCGCCGCGGCGTCGCGAACGCCTTGGCGCCTTCATAGACCAGCCCTTCGGCGACAAGCTTGTCGGTGACCATGCGGCGCAGATCCTCCGCCGCCTTCGCCTGCATCCGCGCGGGAATTTCTTCGGAGAAAAGTTCGAGGAGAAGATCGGGCATTTAGTTGCGCTCTTTTCGAGGACGGCGCGGCGCGCGCTTCGCACGCTGGCTTGACTCCCCTCCCCCTTGCGGGGAGGGGTCGGGGGTGGGGGGCAACGACGCTCTGAATCTCGCTTCAAGCACCCCTTCGAGATTTCTCGAGCACATCGTTGTTCCAAAAGCGTAGCACGCGATAGCCTCGGTTCAGCCGCCGTTCGGGCTCTCGCGCTGCCGTCGCTACAATTCCGATGCTTGCTGCCAATCATGTCCCGCCGTCGAGTTCAATGACGAGCTTCGCCTTGCGGCTGGCGAAATCCACAATGAATGGGCCGACGAGAACCTGCCGCCGAAAATGCGAGCCGATCAGTGCAATGTCATGGCGAAGCCGCTGCCAGAGCACACGCTCGGCATCCGTTGGCTGCGCTCGCATTTGTTGCGCAAACTGTCGCTGGCGATCGACCATCGCGTGCGATCCAAACATATCCGTCATCGTCTGTGGACCCCCACCCCCGACCCCTCCCCGCAAGGGGGAGGGGAGCAGAGGCGTCGTCGAATTTACGAAACACTCAAGCGCAACGGCAAGAAGCGCGACTTAGCTAACCCGCCCCGCCGGCTTCGGTGTGCATCCAGGCTTCGCCGCAGGCTTTGGCCAGTTCGCGCACCCGCAGGATGTAGCTCTGCCGTTCGGTCACTGAAATCACCCCGCGGGCGTCGAGCAGGTTAAACACGTGGCTGGCCTTGATGCATTGGTCGTAGGCCGGCAGCGCCATCAGGTGCGCCTCGCGCTTGCCGTCCTTCGGGTTTTTTTGCCACCCCGCATCGAGATATTTCTTGCAGGCCTCCTCGGCCATCGCGAACTGCTTGAACAGCATGTCGGCGTCGGAATATTCGAAATTGTGCCGCGAATATTCCTTCTCGGCTTGCAGGAACACATCGCCATAGCTGACGCGCTCGGCGCCGTCGCGGCCGTTGAAGTTGAGATCGTAAACGCGGTCGACGCCCTGCACATACATCGCGAGGCGCTCGAGCCCGTAGGTCAATTCGCCGGCGACCGGTGCGCATTCGACGCCGGCCACCTGCTGGAAGTAGGTGAACTGCGACACTTCCATGCCGTCGCACCAGCATTCCCAGCCCAGTCCCCAGGCGCCAAGCGTCGGGCTTTCCCAATCGTCCTCGACGAAGCGAATGTCGTGCAGCGCGGAGTCGACGCCGATCGCGGCGAGCGATTTGAGATAGAGCTCCTGGATGTCCGGCGGCGACGGCTTCAGGATGACCTGGAACTGGTAATAGTGCTGCAGCCGGTTGGGATTCTCGCCATAGCGGCCGTCCTTCGGCCGCCGCGACGGCTGCACATAGGCCGCGTTCCATCGCTTCGGACCGAGCGCGCGCAACGTCGTCGCCGGATGAAACGTCCCCGCGCCCACTTCCATGTCGTAGGGCTGCAGGATCACGCAGCCGTAATCGGCCCAATAACGCTGCAGCGTCAGGATCAATCCCTGGAAAGAGCGTTCCGGGCGCATGTGGGGAGGTATGTCGGCCATCATCCGATTCGAAAATTGCTGGGGTAGAAGCGCGCGGGACCGTATCGGCGGGGGGGCGGGGAATCAAGGCGATCTCGGGTCGACGCGGCTAAATTGGCGAGCCGACACAATGATGATTTTGAGTGATTTTTGCCGATTTTCAGCTGACCCGCAGCAGCACGGCGGCGGCGACGCAACAGGCAATGCGTCTGGTCAGGCGTCAACCGCTATCGCAGCGGGAATTTCCGGCGCTCCCAAATCGTCGATTTCCGCGGCGCCTGCGCGCCAGCGTTCGTGATCGCACTCGATGGGATTGTTACCGACAGGTATTGAAACCTTCGCTAAAAGGCGCGCTCTACCTCCAAGCTTGCTCGCCGGTCTTACGGGAGATGCCCCTCCCCGAGGCCGGCGCAAGTGCTTCAAGGTAAAGTAAGCGCTTCCAGGCAAGCCCCCGCGAAGGCGTATGGCAAGCAAGCCTCGTGAGAGAAGAATCTGTCCGCGATCAGCCAGGCCGATACGCGCCGGTGGTGGGGTCCCGCCGCAGGGTCGGAATATCGTTCGGCCTTACCGCTTCAGAAACCCGCGAAAGCCGCGCCTCTTCCAGTTCGCGATTGATTCGTCGAGCTGTCCGGTAAGCCCAGCGGACCACGGCCAGTCCACCAAGGGCACCGGCGAATGCGATCAGCGGCATCGGTCGATCCTTCTGGTTCATCGTCACGCCCCTACGGCCTATTCTCGCGCACCCCGGGTCGGCCCGCAATTGCCTTCACCCGAGACCAAATGGCGCGGTCACATTGTGGTTAGAAGCCGAATTTGGCCCAAATGGCGCGGGTTTCCAGCGCCGAGATCAATTCATCGGGAAGTCCGGCGATGCCTTCCAGCTGCGCCTGCGTCGCCGCCCCGGCCGATCTGCGACCGAGAAGGCTCGCCAGCATGCCGGCGGCGGGCGCGATCACCGGCGTCAGGACCTTGTCGCCGTAACGCGCACGCAACGTCGTGCGCAGGTCGCCGATCGCATCGGCAAGGCCGAGCGAAACCGAAGTTTCTCCCGCCCAGTATTCACCGGTAAACAGAACGTCCTCGTCGCCCTTGAGGCGGCTGCCGCGACTCTGCTTCACCAGTGCGATGAAGATGGCGTGGATCTCGCGCTGGAGCGCCTTCACGCGCGCGACATCGTCGGGGTTCTCGGGCTGGAACGGATCGAGCATCGCCTTGTGGGCGCCCGCGGTGTACAGCCGCCGCTCGACGCCGATCTTCTTGATCAGCTCCTGAAATCCGAAGGACCCGCCGACCACGCCGATCGATCCCAGGATCGAGGACGGATCACAAAAAATCTCGTCGCCCGCGCAGGCGATCATGTAACCGCCGGAGGCCGCGACGTCCTCGACGAAGACCAGCACCGGCAGTTTCTTCTCAGCGGCGAGTTGCCGGATCCTCAAATAGATCTGGCGCGACTGTACCGGCGAGCCGCCGGGCGAATTGACCACCAGCGCCACGGCCTTGGCATTTCGGGTGGCGAAGGCGCGCTCGAGCATGCGCGCCACCCCGGCCAGCGACATGCCGGGCCGCAGCGGCGTCACCGCGCCGATGACCCCGGAGAGCCGGACCACCGGAACCACGGCGGTTCCACGCCGCAGACGCGCCGGAAGCAGTTCCGTCAGCCGATCGAACAGGGTCGGCAAGAAAGTGCGCGTGAATTCCGTCATACCATTACCTCAAAGTTAATCATTCTTTATCACGCGCCTGTCATTGAATCGATGGAACGTCTTTTGCATTGCAGTCAGTTACTGCAACGACGCGGCGGGGAAAGACATGAAAATCTATCTGTTGATGCTGCTGATCGGCACGCTTTTAACCGCGATTCACTTCACTTCCGTGCCAGAACAGGGCTCCAAACCGCTTCCATGATCGTCGCGCTGCCCAAAGCTTGAGCGAACGCGGACGCTCAGGGGTTCGCCAACGGCAATCCCCCTTTCCCGGCCAAAATTTCCTGAACCTCTTTATTGGGCACGGCTGACTTATCATTGAGCATCAGCGCCGGATGAATCCGCAACGGCGCCCTTCCACCCTTGGTGGCGCGAACGATGATCCGAATCGCCGGCGCGGTCGGGTCGCCGTGAACCGGCAGGATCGCCACGCTGCCAAACCCACGGTCGAGCGCCGCCAGCACCTGCGCAAGGCCATCGGCGCGCCAGATCAGGGTCAACACACCACCTGACTTCAGCGTTCGTCGCGCCGCGTGAATCCAGCTCTCCAGCGTCGCCGCCGTCGCGACATGGGCAATCTCGCGGGCCTTTTCCGGCGAGGCGCGGTGCCGCGCCGGATCGTTGAACGGCGGATTCATCAGCACGACATCGGCACTGTCGGGAGCAAGGCCGGCTGCGGTAAACACGTCAGTGCCGGACGTCACGTCAAGCACGACGGTATCGGCGGGAATCGCGTTTGCGCAGGCGTTATCGTGGGCGAGGCGCGCCAGCGCCGCGTCGATCTCGACCAGGACAAGCTTGATTCCGGTCACGCGTTTGGCAACCGCCAAGCCCGCGGCGCCGACGCCGGCGCCGAAATCGACCACGCGATGGCCTGATTGCGCCGCCGTCGCCGCAGCCAGCAACATGGCGTCGTGGCCGGCGCGGTGGCCCGACTTGAGCTGGCGCAGGCGCAACTGCCCGCCAAGAAATGCATCCTCGGTGAACGCGTCGGACGGCTCAGTCATCGGTCCGCAGTTCATGGGACAGGCCGGCGTCGCTGAGAATCTGGCGGGCCTCGCGATGATCGTCGTCATGGACCAAAATCCGGCGCGGCAGCACCCCGAGGGAGCCCTCGATGATGCTCATGTTCTGATCCAGCACCAGATGATGGATATTGGCGCCATCGAGCAGCGCGCCGACTGCCGAAACCAGCACCATGTCGTTGGTCCGAACCAATTCCCGCAACTTCTGGTTCTCCTTTGTCAAGCCGAACTGAGCGTGGCGCGCTGCGCGTGGTGCCCTTGCCGCGTTAGCCCGCACTTTCTATTGTCATATACTGGTGTCGCGCGAACTTCGGAAACGGGATACCAGCAGATATATAAATCCGGTGCCGCTTCCAATTTGAAGTTCCTGATGCGATCTTGCGGCAACTGGTGCAGGAACTTCAAATCGGCGGCACCAGCATAGTGCGAATTGGGCAAATGTGGAGACCAGCGTGGCGGTTATTGTACCATTCGGGAGCCCCCCGGGCGCTTCGATAGATCTGCTGGTCGAACTCGTCGCCGCCGATATGGAGCGCGTCAACACCACCATTCTGTCGCGGACCGGCTCGGAAGTGACCATGATCCCCGAGGTCGCCAACCACCTGATCTCCTCAGGCGGCAAGCGGCTGCGCCCGATGCTGACGCTGGCGATGGCCGGCCTCACCGGCTATTCCGGCGACGGTCACATCAAGCTCGCGGCGTCCGTCGAGTTCATGCATACCGCCACCCTGCTGCATGACGACGTGGTCGATGAAAGCGAATTGCGGCGCGGCAAATTGTCGGCGCGGATGCTGTGGGGCAACGAGGCCAGCGTGCTGGTCGGCGATTTCCTGCTCGGCCAGGCCTTTCGCATGATGGTCGAGGTCGGCTCGCTGCGCGCGCTCGACATCCTGTCGTCCGCCGCGGCGACGATCGCCGAGGGCGAAGTCATGCAGCTCGCCGCGGCCAAGAACACCGCCACCACCGAGGACGAATATCTCGCCGTGATCCGCGGCAAGACCGCCGAACTGTTCGCCGCCGCCTGTGAAGTCGGCCCGGTGCTGGCCAACCGTCCGAAGGCCGAGCAGACCGCTTGCCGCTCGGTCGGCATGAATCTCGGCATCGCGTTTCAGCTGGTGGACGACGTGCTGGACTACGGCGGCAAGGCCGCCAAACTCGGCAAGAACATCGGCGACGATTTCCGGGAGGGCAAGATCACCCTGCCGGTGGTGCTGGCGTTCCGCCGCGGCAACGACGGCGAGCGTGCCTTCTGGGTCAAGGCACTGGAGCAAGGCGAGATCGGCGACGGCGATCTGGATCACGCCATCGGCCTGATGACCAAGCACCGCACGCTCGAGGACACCCTCAACCGCGCCCAGCATTACGGCGCGATGGCGGTCGACGCGCTGGCGCTGTTTCCGGCGTCTCCGATGAAGACCGCGCTCGAGCAGGTGGTGGCATTCTGCCTGGCCCGGTCGCATTGATAAGTTGGCGGCTGGAAATTTTCGGCCTCATCCTGAGGAGCCCGAGCGGCGGGCGTCTCGAAGGATAAGCTCAGTGCAACGGTCATGGTTCGAGACGCCGCTGGCGCGGCTCCTCGCCATGAGGATTTTGCTTAGCTCAGCGTCCCCGCATGCACCCACCATTGCGGGTGCGCGAGCCGGATCTGTTGCGCGGCGCGCTTGCGCCTCGGCGCCATCCTCGAAAATCGCAAAACAGGTCGCGCCTGAACCTGACATCCGCGCCAGCCGAACCCCGCTGGCTTCGCCGAGCGCCGACAACACCTCGCCGATGACGGGCTGAATGCGCAGCGCCGGGGACTTCGAGGTCGTTGCCGACCTCGGCAAACGCGGCGATCCAATCTTCGATCGCTGCCCCGCTTGCAGGCCACGACCGATCCCGCAGGATCACGTCGGTGGCGCCGACCAGCAACTGGCCATGTCGCAGGCCGAGCGCGCGGAATACATCCCGGGTCGCCACCGGAACGCAGGGATTGACCATCACGCACGGCATCTTCGGCAGGCTCAGCGGCTGCAACGTCTCGCCGACCCCGGTCATCATGCAGGCGCGCGACGCCAGACAGACCGGCACATCGGCGCCGGTCAATTTCGCGACCGTGATCAGCCGCGGATCGTCGAGGGCGAGGCCATTGGCGCGCGCCAGGAGCCGCAGCGCCGCGGCGGCGTCGGCCGAACCGCCGCCAATTCCGGCGGCGACCGGCAACACCTTGTCGAGGACGAAATCGCCAAGCCGCAAATCCGGCACGTGCTGGCTGAGCAACTGGGCGGCCTTGAACACCAGATTGTCGGCGGTATCGCCGCAGTCCAGCGCGAGCGGCCCGGTGGTCTTGAGGTCGAGTTCGGATCCCGGCGTCAGGCTGAGGCGGTCGGCGCAATCGGCGAACGCGACCACGCTTTCAAGGTCGTGATAGCCGTCGACACGACGTCCGACCACCCGAAGCGTCAGGTTGACCTTGGCGCGGCCGTCCTCGATCAGCGCTGATGCGGCGGGTTTAACACTCGCTTCCGTATTTCCGACTGTCGTCATCGCGAATGTCGAATCCAAACTCACATTGAAATGATATATTTGCCGGCGTGTCTCGCCCCGGATAGTCGCGAGAGAAACCGGCTGCAACGGGATGCGATGCCGGCGCCGGAGACGCCAGCATCGGCGATAGGCTTACAATCAGCCGCCTTTGCCGTCTTCCTTTTTCTTGTCAGCGGAGGCCGCGGACGAAGTGTCTTCAGGCAGGCCGTTCTGGATCTTGGCCTCGATCTTCGGCAACTCGTCCGCCTCGGGCTTGAGATCGCGGGCATGCGCCCACTGGAATTTTGCTTCCAGGGTCCGGCCGACGCGCCAATAAGCGTCGCCGAGATGGTCATTGATGGTCGGGTCTTCGGGCTTGAGGTCGATCGCGCGCTCGAGATTCTTGACCGCGTCTTCGTAGTTGCCGATGCGGAAATAGGCCCAACCCAGGGAGTCCACGATGTAGCCGTCGTCCGGGCGCTGCTCGACGGCCCGCTTGATCATCTTCATGCCCTCGTCGAGATTGATGCCCTGGTCGATCCAGGAATAGCCGAGGTAGTTGAGCACGTGGGGCTGGTCGGGCTGCAGCTCAAGCGCCTTGCGCATGTCCGCTTCGGCCTTGGGCCACTGCTTGGAACGCTCCTCGCAGATGCCGCGGTAGTAGAAGTAGACGCTATTGGCCTTGTCGTTCGCGTCCGGCAAGGCACCGATGCCCTTGGAATAGGTTTCGGCGCAGTCGGCGAACTTCTTGCGACCCCGCTCGATATTGCCGAGCGCCATGATGGCTTCAAGATCCTTGGGATCGTCGGCCGTGACGCCTTTCAGGATCTTGATCGCCTCGTCGCTGCGGTCGGCGGCATCAAGATCGGTCGCGAGCTGGATTTGCGCATTGCGCTTCAAGGGCGAGCTCGCCGGCACGCGCTCGTAAATCTTGATCGCCATCGCCGGCTTCTTCACCGAACTCGTAGAGATCGGCCAGCGACAGCAGCGCCAGCGGATGACTGGGCTGGAGGTAAAGCGCGAGCTGGAGATAGACCAGCGCGAGATCTTCACCGCCGCGGCGCGTCAACGTCGCGCCGATGCCGTACAATGCCTCGGCGGCGCCGGCCTGCGGCGAATCGACCAAAGGCTGCAATTTCTTGCCGGCCTTGGTGTCGCGCAGGCCTTCCAGCACCAGCGGATGGCGCGGCAGCTTCTTGTCGAACGCCGCATAGATGGCCGTCGCCGACGCGGCGTCCTTGTTGCGCGTCAGCCAGCGGGCATAATCGTCGGCCACGCGCAGCATGCCGTCGTCGAGCTTGTAGGCGCGCTCGAGGCGGATGCCGGCGTCCTTTTCCTTACCCGCGAGTTCCTCGATCATGCCGGAATGCAGGTCCTTGAACAGCGGGTACCATTCCGGCCCGGTCAGCTTGTCGATATTGGCGACCGCCGTCTTGGCGTCGCCGGCGCCGTAGCTGGCCCAGCCCGACAGCAGGGTCGCGACCAGATCCGTGATCGGCCCGCGAATCGACTGATTGATGTTGAGCTGCGCGCTGGCGTATTTCTTGAGCTTCAGGTCGCGGACGCCGACGACCAGGCGAGCGACCCGGTTGGATTTGTCGATCGTCAGGATGCGGTCGGCGAGCTTCACGGCCTCGTCGATGTCGCCCTCGGCGACCGACGAAATGAACGCGCGATCGAGCAGTTCGTTGTTCTTCGGATCGGCGCGCAGTGCCGATCGATAGAAGGCGGCCGCCGACGCCGCGTCCCGCTCCACACTGGCATGACGGGCCGCCAGATAGCTGCCCGACATCGTCAGCGATTTCAGATCGCGGCTGTTGGGGAATTGCGCCGAGTTGTCGGTCGGATGGTCCGGCGTCTGCGCGGACAGCGTGCCGGGCGCCGCAAGCACGGCGAACGAGAGGGCGGCAATCGTCCAGCGATTGAAACGAATGGGAAACATCACAGTTCGCCTAGCTCCAGATTTTTGTGGCGGGGACGTTACGGCCAATCTCGAATGCGAACCCAATCGTCGGCATCAAGCCGTGTGACAATGCCGCTTTTGGCGTTCAACCGCAAGGATACGGGCGGCGAATCGATGGGCGGAAAAAGCCGCCATCACCGCCAATTTAGCCGAGTTTACCTCAAAACGCTTGCAGTGTGGCGGCATCGTGGCCGGAGGTTGCGCCTGATGCTGTTCCGATCGGGATCGGGACGGCATTCCGATCTTTTTTAACGCGTTTTCTTCCCGCAACCGGTGCCCCATTTCGCTCAGCAGCGATACGGTCGCATCTATCTCACGCAATCGTGGTCACATCGCCTCATAGTTGGGCCCACCGCCGCCCTCCGGCGGAACCCAGGTGATATTGCCGTTCGGATCCTTGACGTCACAAGTTTTGCAGTGGACGCAGTTCTGGGCGTTGATCTGGAAGCGGGGACCCGCTGATTCCTCAACCCACTCATAGACGCCCGCCGGGCAATAACGGTTGGACGGCCCGGCATAGACATCATGCTCGGATGTCTTCTGCAGGTTGATGTCGGCAACCCTAAGATGGACCGGTTGGTCCTCTTCATGATTGGTGTTGGACAGGAACACCGATGACAATTTGTCGAAGGTGAGCTTGCCGTCCGGCTTCGGCGCGACGATCGGCGCATGGGCTTTCGCCGGATCGAGCGTCTTGCGGTCGGGCTTGGCATGCGACTGCGTGCCGAACAGCGAGAAGCCGAGCGTGTTGCACCACATGTCGATGCCGCCGAGCGCCACGCCGACGACGGTGCCGAACTTCGACCACAGCGGCTTGACGTTACGGACGCGGTAGAGGTCCTTGCCGACCGGGGAATCGCGCCACGCATTCTCATAGTCGGCAAGCTCGTCGTTGGCGCGGCCGGCGCCCAGCGCGGCAACGGCGTGCTCGGCGGCCAGCATGCCGCTGCCCATCGCGTTGTGCACGCCCTTGATGCGCGGCACATTCACAAAACCCGCGGCACAGCCGATCAGCGCGCCGCCGGCGAAGCTCAGCCTCGGCACCGACTGATAGCCGCCCTCGGTGATGGCGCGCGCGCCATAAGCGAGCCGCTTGCCGCCTTCGAACAAGCTGCGGATCGCGGGATGGGTCTTGAAGCGCTGGAATTCGTCGAATGGCGACAAATAAGGGTCGTCGTAATTGAGATGCACGACGAAGCCGACGGCCACCAGATTATCGTCGTAGTGGTAGAGGAACGAGCCGCCGCCGGTCGAATTGTTCAGCGGCCAGCCGAACGAATGCTGGATCAGGCCCTTCTGATGCTTGGCGGGATCGATCTGCCAGACCTCCTTGAGCCCGATGCCGAACTTCGGCGGCTCGCTCTTGGCGTCGAGCGAGAACTTCGCGATCAACTGTTTGGTCAGGCTGCCGCGCGCGCCTTCCGCGAACAGCGTGTATTTGCCGAGCAGTTCCATGCCGCGGGTGAAGGAATCCTTGTGGGAGCCGTCCTTGGCGATGCCCATGTCGCCGGTCGCGATGCCGCGCACCCCGCCCTTTTCGTCGTACAGCACTTCGGTCGCGGCGAAACCGGGGTAGATCTCGACGCCCAGCGCTTCGGCCTTCGGCGCCAGCCAGCGACAGACGCTGCCGAGCGAGCCGATATAGCAGTGATGGTTGTTCATCAGCGGCGGCATCACAATCGAGGGCAGCGGGATCGCGCTGCCGGCGGTCATCCAATAGAATTTGTCGACCTTGACCTGGGTCTTCAGCGGGCAATCGGCGTCCTCGCGCCAGTCCGGAATGAGCTTGTCGAGCGACACCGGATCGATCACCGCGCCGGACAGAATATGCGCGCCGACTTCGGACCCCTTCTCCACCACGACCACGCTGAGATCGGCGTTGAGCTGCTTGAGCCGGATCGCCGCCGCGAGGCCCGAAGGCCCGGCGCCGACGATCACGACGTCGAATTCCATGGATTCACGCGGCGGTAGTTCTTCGCTGCTCATGATCTGGTCTCAGCCCGGTTGAGAACGCCTCTAAAGTTCGTTTGTTTCCGATTTTTGCGCGGAGAACAATACGGAAATGGCGATCAAGCTGTTTCGTCATGGCGCAATGCATCCTAGAGCCCTTTCCGTTCCGATTGAATCGGAACGGGGCTCTAGATTTCCTGGCTCGACGCGTTTTCTTTGCGCGAACCGGTATCCACTTCGCTGGAAAACGCTCTACATTGGGCTGATGTCGCAAAGCTTCCGCCATGACGCCTGATCCCGCCCCTACCGTCCGGCAATTGCTCGCCTTTTATCTGGAGGCCGGAGTCGATTGCGCGCTGGCTGAAGCGCCGGTCAACCGGCTGTCCGATCCCGCCGCCGTTGTGACGGCAGCCGAATCGGTGCCGCCCAAACCGGTCAGGGCGGCGCCTGCCGCAATCCCGGCCTCGCGCAGCGAGGCTGCGCTTGCGCCGGAGGCGGCGATCACGTCGGCGCGGGAAGCGGCGCGGACCGCGGCGTCGCTGGATGCGCTGCGCGCCTTGCTGGAGACATTCGACGGCTGCGCGCTGAAACATACCGCCACCCGCCTGGTATTCGCCGACGGCAACCCGCAAGCGCGCATCATGTTCGTCGGCGAGGCGCCCGGGCGCGAGGAAGACATCGAGGGCCTGCCGTTCGTCGGGCGTTCGGGCAAGCTGCTCGACCGCATGATATCGGCGATCGGGCTCGACCGCAGCAGCGCCTACATCGCCAACGTCATTCCATGGCGGCCGCCGGGTAACCGCACGCCGACGCCGCAGGAAACCCAGATCTGCCTGCCGTTCATCCAGCGGCAAATCGAACTGGTGAACCCGGACGTGCTGGTGACGCTCGGCAATCCCTCGACGCAGACCTTGCTGTCGACCCGCGAGGGCATCATGAAAACCCGCGGCAAGTGGGTCGATTACGACACCGGTACCCGCGTGATCCGCGCGCTGGCGACGTTCCATCCGGCCTATCTGCTGCGCTCGCCGTCCTACAAGCGCATGGCCTGGCAGGATTTGCGTTCGATCGCCAAGGCGCTGGAGGCGGGGAAGGTTTCCTCATCCTGATAAAGCAGCCAATGAAACGAGCCCGTTCTGATATATTTCGTCATGCCCGGCCTTGTGCCGGGCATCCACGTCTTGTCTTAGCTCTAAGTAAGAAAGACGTGGATGGCCGGGACGAAGCCCGGCCATGACGAAACAACTAGCGATGCCTTCGCCGCATCCATGGTTCGAGACGCGCCTGGGCAGCGTAAGCGCGCTGCCAGAGTCGCGCTCCTCACCATGAGGGCCCCGTTGCCGCAGCCTCCTTTAAAACTAAGGTGCCTTAAAAGCTAAAGGCGCCTTCGGCCGCACGATGGCCCAGCCGATCCGCAGCACGGGCTCGCGGCCGTTCACCAGCCGCTCGAATGAGTGCGGCACTTCCGGCACCAGGTCCGGAAAACGCTGCGCGATATCGGCCGGCGGCGTGCCGATGGTGTCGGAGGCGCGCCAGACCACGACCCCGCCGGTCTGGTTGAACTTCTGCGGCGTCAGCCACGGCGTCCGTTCCGGCGTGGCGTCGAGCAACAGATGCGGCCGCCCGGCGTCCAGCGCGATCAGACTCGCAAGCTGCGCGTCGCCCGCCACCGCCGGCAACCGCTGGTTGGTGCGCCGCTCAAAACTGTCGCCAAAGAACCGCCCGATCGCGGTTGCCGGCAGCGACGTCGCCACCTCGCCGCCGCCGGTCCAGGGCAAAAAAATCGCCGTCACGATGACGGCGAGCGCGGGCACGCCGATGGCGGCGGCCCAGACCGAGCGCAGCACCCGCTGACGCCGCAACGGAACCAGATCGCCGGCCGCGACGATCACGGCCAGCCCCGACATCAACAATGCGATGCCCGCCCCGCCCACGACCCGATCGAGGTCGAACAGGCCGGCGATCAGGCTACCGGCCAGCGCGGGACCGATCGCGAAGAAGTAAACAAAGTTGCGGGCCAGCCGATCGACCGGCGGCCGATAGATGATCGGTGCGTCTTCGGTGTTGCGGCGGAACCAGCCGGCGTCGAGCACGACCAGCAGCACGATGCCGGACATCGCGAGCAAAAGGCCACCGAGCAGCCGGGCCCAGTGCACCGCCCTGCCGCTCAACTCTGCAACGGCCGGCCAGTGCGGCAACGCCATGGTATCGGCGCGGATCAGCCAAACCAGATAGGGCAGCGCCAGCACAACGATCACCAACAGCGCAAACAGCGGATCGAAGGAGGTCAGCATGCGCCGGCCGCGCGCGGTCGCCAGCGCAAACGCCGCGACCAGGACCAGCAGGCCGATTGCCGCGGGGGTGGTCAGCAACAACAGGCCGGCTTCGATCGACCAGGCGAACCAGGCATTGCGGCGGCCCTGCCCGATCAGTTGCCAGGAGTGCAAGAGCAGCAACGCCCAAAGCGGGCGTGCCAGCACCAGCGGGCCGAACTCGACGCCGGGCGAACTAAAGGCCACGACCGTGAGCGTCAGCAGGACCGCGAGCACCGCCTGTTGTCCGCCGACGATGGCGCGCGCCAGCAGATATAATGCAGAGAACGCGGTGATCGAGCAAAGCTGGGCCAGCAGGTAGACGCCGAAGATGTGATTGCCGGCGGCGCGGAACGCGATGTCGGCGAGCCAGAACGCCAGCGGCGGGCCGAGTTCGGTGCCGACGCGGTATTCCCGGCCATAGGCCAGCACGGTCGCCAGGTCGCCGGGAGGGCTTCGATACAGCAGCAGCGGCAGGATCAGCCACAGCGCGGCCTGAAACAGCACCACAAGCCAGACCACCAGCCGCGGCCGGGCGCGGATCAGTTCGATAATCAGCGAGGTGAAACGCATGAAACGCCTGAAATGCCCGACTCGAGCTGATTGAGGCCAAACCTGGTTGAGGCCAAGCCTGGCTGCCTCTGCTCGATCCCCGAGGTGTGATAGAGCGCGTCAGCCGCCGAGGCAACTGGCGTCAGATTTCGGCCGCGACCTCGACTTCGATCTTCGTTTCGATCGCGATACCATCGCGATCGATCGTCATCGCCTGATGCCTTTCCCGGGCCGCGACGACCGGCGCGAAAAAGCGGCGGTGATGCACCGTGGGTCCGAGCCGGTTCAGCGCCTCGAGATGTTCCGGCACGCGCATAGCCCTTGTGCTGCTCGAAGCCATAGCCCGGGCAATCCTGCGCCAGTGCGCGCATCAGGCGATCGCGCGCGACCTTGGCGATGATCGATGCCGCCGCAATCGAGAGCACCAGCCCGTCACCACCGATCACGGCGTCGCAGTCGCACGGCGTATCGAGCCGGTCACGGCCGTCGACGAAGACGTGCTTCGGCATTTCCGGCAGCGAGTGAACCGCGCGCGCCAGCGCCCACAGCGAAGCCCGCAGGATATTGTCGCGATCGATCCGCGCCGGCGACGCAAAGGCGACCGCGAACTGCGCCGTGGTACAGATCTCCTCGAACAGTTCCTCGCGGCGTTCCGCGGTCAGCCGCTTGGAATCGTCGATGCCTTTCGGAATGCGTTTGGGATCGAGCACCACGGCCGCCGCCACCACCGGCCCCGCCAGCGGACCGCGCCCGGCCTCGTCGCAACCGGCCACCGGCCAGACGCCACGCTTGATCAGCGCGCGCTCGCGGCGAAAGCTCGGCGGCGCCACCGCAAGCACG
This sequence comes from uncultured Alphaproteobacteria bacterium, assembly GCA_963843235.1. Taxonomy (GTDB): domain Bacteria; phylum Pseudomonadota; class Alphaproteobacteria; order Rhizobiales; family Xanthobacteraceae; genus Bradyrhizobium. The sequence continues at coordinate 213,120 of CAWJJV010000023.1, read as the reverse complement.
CCTTTTGGAAGCTTGGCCGGCTTTTTCTCGGATTTATCGCGAATCATGCCGGGATGGTGCGCAAGCGACCCGGCCGACGCAACCGGGAACCGGAGGCAATTCCCGCTATTCAATGGAATGTGGCGTCTTCGATTGAGCGGATACCGCTTCGCGCTAAACAAAAACGCGTCAAATCAAAAAATCTAATCCGGCAAGTGAACGCGCCTGTCCTCGCCGACCTCGATGCCCGGCGCGACCACAACTTCCCAGGGATGACCGTCAGGATCGGCGAAATATCCGGAATAACCGCCATAGTCGGTCTCATGCGCCAGCTTCAACAGCGACGCCCCCTTGGAGATTGCGAAATCCAGCACCGCGTCGACCTCTTCCGTCGTGCGGCAGTTCCAGGCCAGCGTCATCCCGCGAAAGGCCTGGGGACGCGGGTTTTCGGGAAGCGTGACGTCTTGCGCGAGCCGATTCCAGGGAAAAAGCCCGAGCACGGCGCCGCCGGTGTCGAAGAACGCAACGGCCTCGCCGGTTGCCCGAAATCTCCGCACGAAGCCCAGCGCTTCATAAAACGCGATGCTGACGCGCATGTCGCTGACGCCGAGCGTGATGACTGTGAGCCGCGGCACCGGCGCTGGCAATTTACTCGCTCACGTCACGTCCCGCTCCACTCTCGCGGGCTCAGAACAAACTGAGCTGCTGCCCGCTGCGTTCCGGCCTCGCGAAATGATCGGTCGTCAGCTTCGAGCGCCGCTTGTTGAGGCCGAGCTTTTCGCAGGCGATCTCGAACCGGCGCCCGATCATCCAGGCCATCGGGCCGGTGCCCTTCATCCGCGTTCCCCATTGGGAATCGTAATCGCGGCCGCCGCGCATGTCGCGGATCAGCGTAAAGATGTGCCGGTAGCGGTCGGGGTAGTTCGCCATCAGCCATTCGCGGAACAGGTCGCGCACTTCGAGCGGCAGCCGCAGCAGCACGTAGCTTGCTTCCTTGACGCCGGCATGCGCCGCGGCGTCGAGAATGCGCTCGATCTCCGAATCGTTCAGCGCGGGGATGACCGGCGCGACCATGACCGTGGTTGGAATTCCCGCCTCGGACAGTTGCCGCAGCGCCTCCAGCCGCTTCGACGGTGTCGACGCCCGCGGCTCCATGGTGCGCGCGAGTGCAGGATCGAGCGTCGTGACCGACAGCGCCACCTTGGCGAGATTGCGTTTCGCCATCCGCGCCAGAATATCGATATCGCGGGTCACCAGCGCCGATTTGGTGACGATGCCGACCGGATGCCCGGCCCTATCCAGCACTTCGAGGATGCCGCGCATGATCTTCCGTTCGCGCTCGATCGGCTGATAGGGATCGGTGTTGGTGCCGATCGCGATCATGCGCGGTTCGTAATCCTGTGCCGCCAGTTCTTTTTCCAGCAGCGCCGGCGCGTCGGGCTTGGCGAACAGTTTGGATTCGAAATCGAGCCCCGGCGACAGGCCGAGAAAGGCGTGGGTCGGCCGCGCGAAGCAGTAGACGCAGCCGTGCTCGCAGCCCCGGTACGGGTTGATCGAACGGTCGAAACCGATATCGGGCGAGTCGTTGCGGGTGATGACCTTGCGCGCGGTATCCAGCGCAACCGTGGTCTTGAACGGCGGCAGTTCGTCGAGGCTCTGCCAGCCGTCGTCGAATGCGACGCGCGCTTCAGCCTCGAAACGGCCGCTCGCGTTGGACTGCGCGCCACGGCCGCGGCGCCGTCCGCTCTCGATCGCAACCGCGAGTTCCGGAAAAGGAGAAATTGCACCCGCCGGCTCGGAGGGCGCCGTGACCGGCGGGTGCTTGAGGGCATGTGAGGATGCTCGGCTCATGGCGAGAACATAGCACGGCAAAAGAACAAATCAAGAACGATATAAAACATCATCCACAGCCGGATGCCGTGCTCTGGGTGCTGGCGCCGATTGCCCGCATTTGCCTTAAAAAGCTGCAGCCGGACGGCTGTTTTGAATGTGGCAAGATGATAACAGTGCGACGCTTTTTCCAGGTTTGAGCCTCATTCATGCTGAGCGTCATCATTCCGACCGAGGGCGTCGAACAGCCCACCGTTGCCACGCTGGCGGCCCTGGTGCCGGGCGCCGCGGCCGGCGTGGTGCGGGAAGTGCTGCTGGTCGACCGCGCGCGTACCGGCATCATCGAGCGCGTCGCCGATGTTGCGGGCTGCCATTTCCTGCCGTTCGAGGGAACGCGCGCCGCGGCGCTGGCGGCAGGCGCCCGGCAGGCCCGCTCGCCATGGCTGATGTTCCTGCATGCCGGTGCGGTGCTCGACAGCGGCTGGATCGAAGAAACCACCCAATTCATCCAGAACGTATCCTCAAGCGGCCGGCCACGCGCCGGGATCTTCCGCTATGCCCGCTCGCCCTACGCCGAGCCGCGGTGGCGCGACGGCTTCAAGTTTGTCGCCCGGATGATCGTGGGCCCGTCGGCGGAACAGGGACTTTTGATCGCGCGCGACCATTACGACCGGCTCGGCGGCTACGCGCCCGATGCCCGCCGCTCGGAGGCGAGGCTGCTGCGGCAGCTCGGCCGCTCGTCGCGCACGCTGCTGCGCAGCCGGATCGTGGTCGCCTGAAGTATTTTCCAACGACACAAGTCCCTCCGGACTCCATCCGGGGATGCGGAGGATTTGCGCGAACGAAACGGCCCTTCAGCGGCGACCTTGCAATATGCTTGATATTGTCAAATAATAGATTGATGAAATCAATCATAGCTCCCGACCCCGCCCTGGAAGACCAGATCGCCGCCATCAGAGGCTTCAGCCGGTTCTACACCAGCAAGCTGGGGATCATCGAGCCGAAGCTGTTGGACAGCGCCTTTACGCTGCAGGAGGCGCGGATCATCTATGAGATCGCGCAACACCAAAGCTGCACCGCCACCGACCTCGTCCGTACCCTCGGCCTCGACGCCGGCTTTCTCAGCCGCACCTTGCAAGCCCTGCGGCGCCGTCAGATCGTGGCGCGAAAACCCTCAAAGACCGATCGCCGCGCCAATGAACTCGCGCTGACCGCGAAGGGCCGCGCGGCCTTTGCCGAACTCGACGGCCGGTCGCGCCGCGCGGTCGCGGCCTTGCTGGACGGGCTCGAGACCGAAGCGCGTGCCGCCGTCGTCAGCGCCATGACCACGATCGAGCGCGCGCTGCAGCCGCCGGCACGACAACCCGCCGGCTTCTTGTTGCGGAGCCATCGCCCCGGCGACATCGGCTGGATCGTCTCGCGGCACGGCGCGCTGTATGCGCGGGAATATGGCTGGGACATCAGCTTCGAGGCGTTGGTCGCCGAGATCGCGGCGCAGTTCATCCGATCCTACGATCCAAGGCGCGAGCACTGCTGGATCGCCGAACTAGGCGGCGAACCGGTGGGCTCGATCTTTTTGGTCAAGGCGTCCGACGACGTCGCCAAATTGCGCCTGCTGCTGGTGGAGAAAAAGGCGCGAGGTCTCGGCGTCGGGCGCGCGCTGACCGAGCAATGCATCCGGTTTGCGAAAGATGCCGGCTATAGGTCGATCACGCTGTGGACCCAGAGCACCCTGGTCGCCGCCCGCGGGATCTATCAGCGCGCCGGATTTCGCCGCGTGAAGGAAGAACCGCACCATAGTTTCGGTGTCGACCTCGTCGGCGAAACCTGGGAGATGGAGCTTGTAGCTCTTCTTGTCATTCCGGGGTGCACGCGCACTTGCGCGAGCGAACTCCGATGTGCAATTGCGCATCGGGCGATCCGGAGATGCATCGGGCAGAGCAGATTCCCCGATGCGCAATTGCACATCGCGAGTTCGTCGCTTCGCGACGTCCCGGAATGACAGATGGTTCAAGCCGAAGCGCCCATCGCTTTCGGCCGCCGCAGATGTTCATCCAGCCGCGGCATGATCTCGACGAAGTTGCAGGGCCGGGTGCGGTAATCGAGTTGCGCGGCGAGAATGCCGTCCCAGCCGTCACGGCAGGCGCCCGGCGATCCCGGCAGGCAGAAGATGAAGGTGGCGCCCGCAACGCCCGCGGTGGCGCGGCTCTGGATCGTCGAGGTACCGATCTTGGCGTGACTGAGCATGTGGAACGCGATCGAGAAGCCGTCCATTCGCTTCTCGAACAACGGCTCGACCGCCTCCGGCGTCACGTCACGGCCGGTGAAGCCGGTGCCGCCGGTGGTGATGATGGCGTCGACGCCGGGGTCGGCGATCCATCTTTTGACGATGATGCGGATCGCGTCGATGTCGTCGACGATGATCTCGCGCGCCGCCAGGGTGTGGCCGGCGGCGGTGAGCCGCTCCGACAGCACCGTGCCGGATTTGTCATCCTCGAGCGAGCGGGTGTCGGAAATCGTCAGCACCGCGATATTGAGCGGGATGAATGTGCGGGACTCGTCGATGGAGGACATTCACTCTTCCTGGTCTGTCATTCCGGACAGGCCGCCAAGCGGGCGATCCGGAATCTTCATGAATTGAATTCTGCATCGGAGATTCTCCGATGGCACATCGTAGTTCGCGCGGAGCCTGTCATCGGGCCGCGCTTCGCGCGGACCCGGTGGCGCGCCCGGAATGACACCGATCCGCTACAACGCCCCCGCGCCGAACGTGTTGCAGGCCTGAACCGTGCCCTGCTGATAGCCGGTCATGAACCATTGCTTTCGTTGCGCGGCCGAGCCGTGCGTGAACGAATCCGGCACCACCCGCCCGGTGGTCTGCCGCTGCAGCGTGTCGTCGCCGATCGCCGATGCCGTCCGTCAGTGCGGCGTCGATGTCGCCCGCTTCCAGGAAGCCCGGACGCTTCTTCTCCTCGCGATTGACCCAGACGCCCGACAGACAATCCGCCTGCAATTCGACCTTCACCTGCAGCGCATTGGCTTCGGCCTTGCTGCCGGCCTGCTGCTGCAGCCGCGTCACGCGCGGCAGGATGCCAAGCAGGTTCTGGATGTGATGGCCGGCTTCATGGGCGATGATATAGGCCGCGGTGAATTTGCAGGCACTGCCCGAACAGCCGTGGAACCGGGTCTCGACCTCGCGGAAAAATCCGGTATCGAGGAAAATCCGCTGGTCCGGCGGACAATAGAACGGCCCCATCGCCGACTGCGCCATGCCGCACCGCCCGCCATTGGTGACATTGCGAAACAGCACGATGCGCGGCCCCTTGTAGGATTGTCCGCTGGCCTGAAAGATCTCGCTCCAGCGATCGTCGATCTCGCCGAGGATGCCGGCGATCATGCTGCCCATCTCGTCGGTCGGCGCGCCGGTCTTGGTGGACGCGGACTTGCGATCGGTCTGATAGGTCGACGACTGATTGCCGCCGGTCAGGATTTCGGCACCGCCGATCAGGATGCGCGGGTCGATGCCGAAGGCGTAACCGAGCAGGCCGAGCACGATGATGGTTCCGATGCCGAGACCGCCGCCGCCCATCGGAAGGCCGAACCCGCCACCGCCGCCGCCCATTCCGCCGCCGCTGTCATCGCGACGGTCGTCGATGTCGTCACTGCGACGAAAATCATCGTAACGCATGGCGTTTTTTCCTCATTGCGGTTTGCCGCGACAACTCGACCCACACTCAACGCAATGGAAAGGTAAAATTTCCATTCCGTTAATCAATAACCCGCCCGGCAAAAATTGCCTAGCGCGAAAGAATTTCCCAATTAAGTCGATTTTTACTTTGCCCGGTCAATGTAGCGCCAGTCGGTTGTTTAGTCCCGCGTCGCCGACAGCGTCGCCTGAGTCAGAGTAATTGAGTCATGGTTGTGTCGCGTCGCGGGGCGTCTGCAAGGGCGCCCCGCACTAAATTTGAGTCCGATCCCAGCACAAGCATCGTCATCGGCGATTGCGTCGCCGGGATGTCGAAGCTGGCGGCCGGTTCGGTCGATCTGGTGTTCGCAGATCCGCCGTACAATCTTCAGCTCAAGGGCGATCTCAAGCGCCCCGACAAATCCCATGTCGACGCCGTCAACGACGACTGGGACAAGTTCTCATCCTTCGCCGCCTACGACGATTTCACGCGCGCATGGCTTCTCGCCTGCCGCCGCGTCATGAAGCCGTCGGCGACGCTGTGGGTGATCGGCTCCTACCACAACATTTTCCGCGTCGGCGCCATCATGCAGGACCTGGGCTTCTGGGTCCTCAACGATATCGTGTGGCGCAAGACCAACCCGATGCCGAACTTTCGCGGCCGCCGCTTCACCAATGCCCATGAGACCATGATCTGGGCCGCGCGCGACGAGAAAGCCAAAGGCTACACCTTCAACTACGAAGCGCTGAAGGCCGCCAACGAGGATGTGCAGGCGCGTTCCGACTGGCTGATTCCGCTGTGCACCGGCGAGGAGCGGCTCAAGGGCGATGACGGCAAGAAAGTGCATCCGACCCAGAAGCCCGAGGGCCTGCTGGCGCGCGTGCTGCTGTCGTCGTCGAAACCCGGCGACCTCGTGATCGATCCGTTCAACGGCACCGGCACCACCGGCGCCGTGGCCAAGCGGCTTGGGCCGCCGCTACATCGGCTTCGAGCGCGACCGAACCTACGCGGCCGCGGCCGAAGCCCGCATCGCCGCCGTCGAGCCGCTGCCGGAAGCGACGCTGGCGCCGTTCATGACCGCGCGCGACGCCCCGCGGGTGGCGTTCTCCGAACTGATCGAGCGCGGCATGATTTCGCCCGGCACCAAACTGGTCGATTCCAAAAAACGCCACGGCGCCCTGGTCCGCGCCGACGGCGCCATCATGCTCGGCGACAAGGTCGGCTCGATCCACCGCATCGGCGCGGTGGCGCAGGGCTCCGGCGCCTGCAACGGCTGGACCTTCTGGCATGTCGAGACCAACAAGGGCCTGCGCCTGATCGACGAGCTCCGCGCCGAAATCCGCTCCGGCATGGCGGCGGGCTGAGCCTTCCCAATGCTCCGACATTCCGGGCTGCGCTCTCTAGCGCAGGCCCGATCCATGTCCCTGTCGCGTATGGCGACCGGCTTCATCATCCGGTGACGATGGTCGCAGGACTCGCGCGTCCGTCACAAACTCATCGCTTGCGCTTTTCACCAAAATTTGCGCATGGACATGGCCGCCCGTGGCACTGCCGCCGCGTCCCGTATTTCTAGGGCCAACAAAAGCAAGGGAGAATTTTGATGCTGAAATTTTACTTCAATGCCGCGCCGAACCCGAACAAGGTCGCGCTGTTCCTGGAAGAGACCGGCCTGCCCTATGAGCCGGTGCCGGTCGACACCCGCAAGGGCGACCAGTTCAAGCCGGAATTCCTTAAAGTCAATCCGAACGCCAAGGTGCCGGCGATCGACGATGACGGCGTGTTGGTGTTCGACAGCAATGCGATCCTGCTTTACCTCGCCGAGAAGACCGGCAAGTTCCTGCCGCCGAATACGCCGGCGAACCGCGCGCAGTTGCTGTCATGGCTGATGTTTGTTGCGACCGGCCTTGGGCCCTATTCCGGTCAGGCGGTGCATTTCAAGCACGCCGCGCCGAAGGACCTGGCCTATGCGCACAACCGCTACCAGTACGAGGCGCATCGCCACTACAAGATCCTCGACGATCATCTCGCCAAGAGCCGCTACATGGTCGGCGACACCTACACCATCGTGGACATGGCGTTCTGGGGCTGGGCGCGGATGGCGCCGTACGTGCTCGGCGACGACGTGTTTGCGAAATACCCCAACGTGAAACGCTTGCACGATGAGATTTCGGCACGGCCGGCCGCGGCGCGCGCGATCGCGCTGAAAGACAAGTTCGTCTTCAAGGCCGAAATGGACGACGAGGCCCGCAACTTCATGTTCGGCCATCTCAAGACCAAGGTAGCCTGACCCGACCTCCGTCATTCCGGGGCACGCGCATTGCGCGTCGAACCCGGAATGACCGCAGAAATTGCTTACTTGCGAGCGCGCTTTGCGTAACAGGGGCGCATGATGACGGTACTTATCGCCGGCGGCGGCATCGGCGGGCTGACGCTGGCGCTCAGCCTGCACCAGATCGGTATTCCGCGCCAGGGTATTCGAAAGCGTCCCCGAGTTGAAACCGCTCGGGGTCGGCATCAACGTGCTGCCGCATGCCGTGCGCGAGCTGATCGAGCTCGGCCTGCTCGAGCAACTCGACGCATCCGGGGTGCGCACCAGCGAGCTGGCGTATTTTTCCAAGCACGGCAAGCCGATCTGGCGCGAGCCGCGCGGCATCGAGGCCGGTTACAAATGGCCGCAATTCTCGATCCATCGCGGCACGCTGCAGCAGATCCTGCTCGACGCGGCGACCGAACGGCTGGGGCAGGAGAACATTCTCACCGGCCACCATCTCAGCGGCTGGACCGAGACACCGGACGGCGTGCGCGCCGACTTCATCGACAAGGCCAGCGGCAAATCCGCCGGCAGCCATGACGGCGCGCTGCTGATCGCGGCCGACGGCATTCATTCGGCGATCCGCGAAAAACTCTATCCGCAGGAAGGCCCGCCGATCTGGAACGGGCGCGTGCTGTGGCGCGGCATTACCGCGAGCGACGCATTCCTGTCCGGCCGCACCATGATCATGGCCGGCCACGAAATCCTGAAATTCGTTTGCTACCCGATCTCGAAGGCAGCCGACGCATCCGGAAAATTCTCGATCAACTGGATCGCCGAACGACACATGCCGCCGAGCTACCAATGGCGGCGGGAAGATTACAACCGCACCGCCCGGCTGGAAGAATTTCTGCCGTGGTTCAAGGACTGGAACTTCGACTGGCTCGACGTGCCCGGCCTGATCGAGCGATGCCCGCAGCGCTTACGAATATCCGCTGGTCGACCGCGACCCCATCGCGCGCTGGACCTTCGGTCCGGTCACGCTGATGGGGGACGCCGCGCATCCGATGTATCCGATCGGCTCCAACGGCGCGTCGCAGGCGATCCTGGACGCCCGCGTCCTCACCCGCGAAATACTGGCGCACGGCCCGACCAACGCCGCGCTGGTGGCGTATGAGGCCGAACGCCGCCCGGCCACCACGGACCTCGTCATGCTCAACCGCCGCAATGGGCCGGAGCAAGTCATGCAGATGGTCGAGGAGCGTGCGCCCGACGGTTACGACGTCGTCACCGACGTGTTGTCGCAGCAGGAATTGGAAGACATCGCCGCCACCTACAAGCGCGTCGCCGGTTTCCAGGTCGAAGGCCTCAACGCCAAGCCGCCGATCGTGGCAAAGCCCGGCTCGCGCTAGTTTTCCGGCCTCGGTGTCTCACTGATCCAGCCCATGCGCGATCACCTTGCGCATGACATTCGGCAACGCTTCGTCCTTCAACGTTGCAATCGGCACCCAGCGCATGCCTTCCGGCGCGCGGGCACGCGCGGGCACGTCGGCGGTATAGACCACCAGCTCAAGCGGAAAATGCGTGAAGACGTGCGTGACGACGCCGGCCTTGCGGTGCCAGCGCGCAACGCCTTTCAGGACGGGCGCCTGCTGCAATGCCGCCTTGTCGTCCTGCGTGGCGAGCCAGTCGGAGGTCGGCACTTCGGTCATGCCGCCGAGCAGACCTTTTTCGGGGCGGCTGCGAACCAACAGCGCATCGCCGCGCGTCACGACGAATGCCGCGCCCCGGCGCAGTTCGCCGGTTTTCTTCGGCGCCTTTCGCGGAAACGTCTCCTGATCGCCGCGCGCGCGGCTCAGGCAATCTTCGTTGAGCGGGCACAGCGCGCAGGCCGGCTTCTTCGGCGTGCAGATCGACGAGCCGAGATCCATCAGCGCTTGGGCGCTATCCCCGGCGCGCGACTTCGCGTCGCCGGCGCGCGACGCACCGAGCAACGTCGCCGCCAACGCCTGAATGCGCGGCTTGGCCTGCGGCAGCGGCTCCTCGACGGCGAACAGCCGCGACACCACCCGCTCGATATTGCCGTCGACCGGCATGGTCCGCCGGCCGAACGCGATCGCGGCGATGGCGGCCGCGGTGTAAGGGCCAATCCCCGGCAGCGCCCGCAACCCTTCCTCGGTGTCGGGGAACGCGCCGCCATGATCGCGCCGCACCGCCACCGCGCAGGCGTGCAGATTGCGCGCGCGGGAGTAATAGCCGAGCCCGGCCCACATCCGCAGCACGTCGTCCAGCGATGCGCGGCCGAGCGCGTCGACATCCGGCCAGCGCGCGACGAATTTCTCGAAATACGGCCCTACCGTCTTGACGCCGGTCTGCTGCAGCATGATTTCCGACAGCCAGACCCGGTAAGGATCGGCGCGCTCGCCCGGCAGCGGCCGCCACGGCAGCCGGCGGCGATGGCGGTCATACCATTCAAGCAGCAGCGCCGGACGGAGGCTTGCCGCTGGAGGCAACCGCCTGTCGTGTTGTTTTCACGGTTGCCGGTGAACGTCATGTGGCCAATTCTAGTACCCGAGGTCTCTCACGTCATGCCCGCGCTTGACGCGGGCATCCACGTCTTTCTTTGGGCATCCAGGTACGAAGTGATATAAGCCGATCCATGTCCAAACCCGGCCCGATCAGCGCCAAGCCGCTTGCCGTCCTGCTCAGCGACGTGTTTGCCGACGCCTACGCCAAGCAGGGATTTGCCGCACGCGAGCTGGTCACGCGCTGGGCGGAAATCGCGGGTCCCGAAATCGCGGTCCATTCCGAACCCCTGAAGATCCAGTGGCCGCGGCCGGTGGAGGGCCAGCCTCAGGAACCGGCCACGCTGGTGCTGCGGGTGGAAGGCCCGGCGGCGCTGGAAATCCAGCACGCCTCCGACGTCATTTTGCAACGCGTCAACCGCTTCTTCGGCTGGAGCGCGGTCGGCCGGCTGGCGCTGCGGCAGGCGCCGCTGTCGCGCCGGGATAGCGCCCCCGCCCGCGCGTGCCCCCGATGCGAAAGCGGTGGCGAAAGTCGCCGAAAGCCTTTCCGCCGTCGAAGACGAGGAATTGCGGGCCGCGCTGGCGCGGCTTGGGGCGTCGATCAAGCGAAATTGAGCCTGCCGCGCAATCTGGGAATGGCGGCCTGCCATTGCCACAATTGTCGTTTCACGCTAGCCAACGAGGCTTCTTCTTTAAATCCTTTAGGCGTGAACGCGCCAATCCGGGAGCAGACCGTTGATGATCACGCGCCGCGCCTTCACCGCCGCCCTGTCGCTGACCGGGCTTGCCGCTCTCGCCGGTTTCTCGCCGCTCCGCCTGATCACGGGCGCGATGGCGCAAAGCGCGTCCGATGTCGCCAAGCCGGTATCGCTGCCGGACATGGCGCTTGGCCCCGCCAACGCGTCGGTGACGATCACCGAATACGCTTCGATGACCTGCCCGCACTGCGCGGCCTTCAACGCCGAAGTGTTCCCGAAGATCAAGGCGGCCTACATCGACACCGGCAAGGTGCGCTACGTGTTCCGGGAATTCCCGCTCGACATCAAGGCCGCGGCGGGCTCGATGCTGGGGCGCTGCATCGCCAAGGACGACGCCGGCGAAATATTTCGCGGTCATCGACATGCTGTTCAAACAGCAGGCCGACTGGGTGATGAAGAACACCACGGAAACCCTGACCCGCATCGGCAAGCAGGCCGGTCTCAGCCAGCAGCAGGTTGAGGATTGCCTGAAGGACCAGGCGCTGCTCGACAAGATCGCCGCCGACCAGAAATACGCCTCCGAGGTGCTGAAAGTGAACTCGACGCCGACCTTTTTCATCAACGGCGACATGATCAAGGGCGAGGCCTCGTTCGACGAATTCGACAAGAAGATCAAATCGCTGCTCAAGAGCTGATTCGGCGGCCCTTAGCGCGGGATGGCTTTTCTTCGAATCGCCATCCCGCGCTATCTTCGTTGTTTAGGCATGATCTCCGCGCAAACGCTTCGCGTTTGTCGCGAGGGAAAACCGGTGTCCACTTTGCGCTAACGCGGCCCCGCGGGTCCGGATCATGCTTTAGGCACGGGGAACCCGTCCAGCCCCTAACCCGTTGCAAAAGCCTTGGGAAAAGCCCTGGGCGGCGGTTGCCCTTCGGCCCTGGCCTCGCCATTGTCGTGGTCACGAGCTGCATGAACGCGACTCGCCCACACACCGACATTGCCTTCTATGGTATTGTCACGGCCGGGAGATTCGCGCCCTGCCAACAGAGCAACGTGCCCATGAAACTCACGCGCCTCCGTCTTCACGGTTTCAAATCCTTTGTTGAACCCACCGACTTCATGATCGAGCCGGGGCTGACCGGCGTGGTCGGACCGAATGGCTGCGGTAAATCGAATCTGGTCGAGGCGTTGCGCTGGGCGATGGGCGAGACGTCGCATAAATCGCTGCGCGCCGCCGATATGGACGCGGTGATCTTCGCCGGTTCCGGCAACCGGCCCTCGCGCAACCACGCCGAAGTGGTGATGACGATCGACAATTCCGATCGCACCGCGCCGTCGGCGGTGAATGACCGGGAGATTCTGGAGATATCGCGCCGGATCGAGCGCGAAGCGGGTTCGGTCTACCGGATCAACGGCCGCGACGTGCGCGCCCGCGACGTGCAGATCCTGTTTGCCGACGCCGCCACCGGCGCACGCTCACCGGCCCTGGTGCACCAAGGCAAGATCGGCGAGATCATTCAGGCGAAACCCGAGCAGCGCCGCCGGGTGCTGGAGGACGCCGCCGGCGTCGCCGGCCTTCACGCCCGCCGCCATGAGGCCGAGTTGCGCCTCAAGGCCGCCGAAACCAACCTCACCCGCGTCGAAGACGTGGTCGGGCAGTTGTCCGGTCAGATCGAGGGCCTGAAGAAGCAGGCCCGGCAAGCGATCCGCTACCGCGAAGTCGCCGCCAAGGTGCGCAAGGCCGAGGCCACGCTGTTCCATCTGCGCTGGCTGGAGGCCAACTCCGACGTGGCGGAAGCCGGCCATGTCCACGAACTCAGCGTCCGTGAGATGGCCGAGCGCACCCGCGAACAGGCGGAAGCCGCCCGCATCCAGGCGATCCGCGCGTCCGAACTGCCGGCACTGCGCGAGGCCGAAGCCCGTGCCGCGGCCGGCCTGCAGCGGCTTACCAATGCGCGCGAGACGCTCGACCGTGAGGAAGAGCGCGCCAAGGAACGCGTCGCCGAACTCGACCGCCGGCTCACGCAGTTTTCGGCCGATATCGGCCGCGAGCAGCAGCAGGCGATCGACGCCGAGGCGGCGCTGCAGCGGCTCGGCGTCGAAGACACCGAGTTGAAGGACGAAATCAAGTCGCGCGTCGAAAAGCGCAGCGGCGTCGACGATCGCGTGTCCGAAGCCGAAGCGACCCTGGCGGGCGCCGAGCGCCTGTTCGCGGAGTTGACCACCGCGCTTGCCGATCTCACCGCCAAGCGCCGGCAGCTTGAGGCGGGCGTACGTACCCATCAAGATCGCCTGGCGCGGCTCGATCAGGAGATCGCCAATGTCCGCAACGAAGAAGAGAAGCTGGCGCGCGACACCAGCGGGCTAGGCGACCTCGCCGAGCTCGCAGCCGGCATGGAGACCGCGCAGGAGCATCTGGCGCAATCCGAAGCCGCCGCGCAAGCCAGCGAAGAAGGCCATGTCGCCGCGCGCGCGAGGCTGGAAGCCTCCCGCGCGCCGCTCAACGAGGCCGACAAGCGCGTGCAGCGGCTCGAGACCGAAGCCCGCACGATCGCGAAACTCGTCAACAGCGAAACCAAGAATCTGTGGCCGCCGATCATCGACGGCGTCACCGTCGCCAAGGGATATGAAAAGGCGCTGGGCGCCGCGTTGGGCGACGATCTCGACGCCCCGGTCGACCCGTCGGCGCCGATGCGCTGGACCAATGCCGGCGTGACCGAAGGCGATCCCGCTTTGCCGGAAGGCGTCGACGCCCTCGCCGCCCATGTCGAAGCGCCCGCCGAGTTGGCGCGGCGCCTCGCGCAGATCGGCGTCGTCGCCAAGGAACGCGGCGCCGAGTTGGTGTCGCAGCTCAAGACCGGCCAGCGGCTGGTATCGCTGGAAGGCGACGTATGGCGTTGGGACGGCTTCGTCGCCGCCGCGCACGCCCCGACCGGCGCCGCGCGGCGCCTTGCCGAGCGGGCGCGCCTGGTCGATATCGAAGCCGAGCTGGAGCAGGCCCGCACCGAGGCCGCGGCCAAGCGTCAGGCGCTCGAAACCGCCGAAACCGAGCTGAAAGTCGCGTCTGCGTCAGAGGCCGCCGCACGTGAGGCATGGCGCGCCGCGCAGCGCGAGGCCGACGCCGCGCGTGAGCGCCACGCCGGTGCCGAGCGCGAGATCAACCGTCACGCGGCGCGAAAATCGGCGCTGACCGAGGCGCACAGCCGGCTCGACGCCGACCGCGCCGAAGCGCTTGGCGCGCATGAAAGCGCGACCGCGGCGCTGGATGAGTTGCCGCCAAGCCTCGACACCGAAACGCGGCTTGCCGGCGTTCGAACCGACATCGACGGCCATCGCCGCCTTGCCGCGCAGGTGCGCGCCGAAGCCCAGGCGCTGGCGCGCGAGGCCGAGCTCGCCGACCGCCGGCTGCAGGCCATCATTGCCGAGCAAAGCGAATGGCAAAACCGCCGGCAGAGCGCGGCCTCGCAAATCTCCACCATCGAGGCCCGCGTCACCGAGCTCAATGCCGAACGCGCCGAACTCGACAATGCCCCGGCGCTGTTTGCAGAAAAGCGCCGCGCCCTGATCAGCGAAATCGAGTCCGCCGAAACCGGCCGCCACGTTGCCGCCGATGCGCTGGCGGCGGCCGAGAACGTGATGGCGGAAACCGATCGCGCCGCCAAGATCTCGCTTGAGGCGTTCTCGAGCGCGCGCGAAGCTTGCGCGCGCGCGGAGGAACGCATGGAGGGCACCAAGCGCCGTCTGGTCGACGTCGAGCGCGAGATCCACGACATGCTGGAAGTGGAGCCGCAGGCCGTGGCCGGTTTGGCGGAGATCACGCCGGAGACGGAGCTGCCGCCGCTTGCGGAGATCGAGGAGAGCCTCGAAAAGCTTCGCCGCGACCGCGAGCGGCTCGGCGCCGTCAATCTGCGCGCCGAGGAAGAGCTGCGCGAGGTCGAGGTCCAGCACACCTCGCTGACGACCGAGCGCGACGACCTGGTGGAAGCCATCAAGCGGTTGCGCCAGGGCATCCAGAGCCTCAACCGCGAGGCGCGCGAGCGCCTGCTGACGTCGTTTGAAACCGTCAACAGCCATTTCAAGCGGATGTTCGTGGGATTGTTCGGCGGCGGCGAGGCCGCGTTGCACCTGATCGAGAGCGACGATCCGCTCGAGGCCGGGCTTGAAATCATCGCCAAGCCGCCCGGCAAGAAGCCGCAAACGCTGTCGCTGCTGTCGGGCGGCGAGCAGGCGCTGACGGCGCTGGCGCTGATCTTCGCCGTGTTCCTCACCAACCCGTCGCCGATCTGCGTGCTGGACGAAGTCGACGCGCCGCTCGACGACCATAACGTGGAGCGGTTCTGCAACCTGTTGCACGACATGACGTCGACGACCGAAACCCGCTTCATCATCATCACCCATAATCCGATCACGATGGCGCGGATGAACCGGCTGTTCGGCGTCACCATGGCCGAACGCGGCGTGTCGCAACTGGTCTCGGTCGGCCTCGATGACGCGGTGAAGATTCTCGATCAGCACGTGGCGTGAGCCGCAGTAGCATTGTGTCGTCAGGCCGGTGCGCCGTCACACTTTCTGGCGTCATCATCCGTCACCGGGTCTCGCCTCCGGCGAGCCCGATAACAGGCTCCAGCGGATGATCCAGTATTCCGCGCCATCTGTGTTAATCTCTGCCGTCACGGAATACTGGATGCCCCGCCTTACGCGTGGCATGACGGCAGGCCATGACTCCTCCCGACCTTCCCGCCGAACTGAAAGCCGCGCTCGACGCCAGGCTGCACGGCCTGTCGCGCAACGACGCGGCCGATCGCGCCGCGTCGATCTCGCAAGACCTATCGCGACGGCGGCGGCTCCGGTCGCGATCCGGTCCGAGGCCGACGCGCTGGCCTACGCGCTGGCGCGGATGCCTGCGACCTATGCCGCGGTGACCGCAAGCCTGAACGCGCTCGGCGCGATCAGGCCGGACTTCGCACCGGCAAGCCTGCTCGATGTCGGCGCCGGGCCGGGGACCGCCACGTGGGCCGCCGCCGAAACATTGCCGTCGCTCGGGAGCTTTACGTTGCTGGACGCCAACAGCGCGTTGCGGCAGCTGGCGCTCGACCTTGCTCATGGCAGCCGCCTGCGCGAGGTGACCTATCAACGCGGCGAAGCCCGCGCCGCGCTTGCGAGCGCGGCAGCCGCCGACCTCGTGGTGGCGAGCTACATGATCGGCGAGGTCGATGATGCGGAGCGACACGCGCTTGCCGAGTTGATGTGGGCCAAAACCCGCGACACGCTGCTGGTCGTCGAACCCGGCACGCCCGCCGGCTATGCGCGGATCATCGCGCTGCGGGAGCAGTTGATCGCGTCAGGCGCGCATGTCGCAGCCCCCTGCCCGCATGACGGCCGGTGTCCGCTCGCGGCGCCGGACTGGTGCCATTTCACGCAACGCCTGCCCCGCTCGCGGGCGCACAAGCACCTCAAGGGCGCGGAGCTTCCATTCGAGGACGAGAAGTTCATCTATGTGGCGCTGACGCGCGCACCGGTCGCGCGACGTCCCGCACGTCTGCTGGCCCAGCCCGTGGTCACCAAGGTCGACATAGCGGCGAAGCTCTGCACATCCGACGGCCTCGTCCTGGCCCGCGTGCCCCGCCGCGCCAAGGCCGACTATGCGCGCGCCCGGCGCTGGCGATGGGGCGATGCCGTGACCGCGGAAAGTTAGATCACGCATGGTTCGAGACGGCGCTTGGCGCCTCCTCGCCATCAGGTCCGTTCCGTCATAGGCTTCCCTCGTTCCGGGGCGAGCGGCGGCTTCGCGGCGTGTTCAAAACGAGACACGCGCTTTGAACTTGTCGTCGCTCCGTGCCGACCAAGGGGAACGCCCGCATCGTGGCGCCCTGCCGCATGGGCGATTTTCGGAATTTTCGGAGATTTTTAAGCTTTGCGCGGGTTCTGACTGCAAAACCGGTACCTCATTTTGCGAAACACGCGGTAGGTTACAGCCTTTCATTGTTCCATCAGGAGTTTTGCCATGTCGAGCGGCTGGATTGTTATCGGCGTCATCGTCATTCTCGTGCTTTTCCTGTTCGGCGCCTACAACCGCCTGGTTACGCTCAGCCAGCGTGTCGGCCAGGCGTTCGCCGATATCGATGTGCAGCTCAAACAGCGGCACGACCTGATCCCGAATCTGGTCGAGACCGTGAAGGGCTATGCCGCGCACGAGCGGGGCACGCTGGACGACGTCGTGAAGGCGCGCAGCGCCGCGATCTCGGCGCAGGGACCGGGACAGGTCGCCGCCGCCGAGAACCAGCTCAGCGGCGCACTCGGCCGGCTGATCGCGCTGTCGGAAGCCTATCCGGACCTCAAGGCCAACGCCAACTTCCAGCAACTGGCGAACGAATTGTCCGACCTCGAGAACAAGATCGCCGCCAGCCGCCGCTTCTTCAACAACGCGGTTCAGGAATACAACACCGGTATCCAGCAGATGCCCGTCGCCCTGTTCGCCGGCATGTTCGGCTTCACCCACAAGGATTTCTTCGACCTCGGCGCCAGCCGCACCGAAGTCGAGCAGGCGCCGGCGGTGAAGTTCTAGGCGCGAACGCGTCCCGGCAGAGCAGCACATCATGGCCGCGTACGGTCTTTACACGCACATCGCATCGAACAAATTTCGTTCGATGCTGTTGCTCGCCGGGCTGTTTCTCCTTGTCTACGTAATCGTCTATGCCGGCGCGCTGATCGTCGAGGTGGTGAACAACAGCGACGGGACGGTCGACTATTATCTGAGGGTGGCGCTTGTCGATGTGATCCGGACGCTTCCCTATTCGACCGGCGCTGCCGCGCTGTGGATCGTGATCGCCTATTTCTTCCACCAAAGGATCATCGACGCCGTGACCGGCGGCTCGGACGTCACGCGACAACAAGAGCCACGGCTCTACAATCTCCTGGAGAACCTGTGCATCTCGCGCGGCATTCCGATGCCGAAGCTGAAGATCGTTGAAAGCGGCGCGCTGAACGCTTACGCGACCGGACTGAACCGTCGGCAATACGCCGTCACCGTCACCACGGGCCTGTTGAACGCGCTCGACGACCAGGAGATCGAGGCCGTGCTGGGCCACGAGCTCACCCATATCCGCAACGGCGACGTCCAGATGATGGTGATCGCCGTGATCATCGCCGGCGTCGTCGGTTTCTTCGCCGAGCTGTTGTTCCGTAACTTCTTCAACTTCGGCTATTTCGGCTGGGGTTCCGGCGGCGCCGGTTCTTCATCGTCGTCGTCCTCCTCATCATCCTCGGACGGCGGCGGCGACCGCAAGGGTTCGGGCGGCGGCGCGATCATCATTGTCATTGTCGCAGTCGCGTTGATCGCATTTGCGTGGCTGTTGTCGCAGCTGGTGCGGCTGGCGCTGTCACGATCGCGCGAGCTGCTCGCCGACGCCGGATCGGTTGAATTGACGAAGAATCCCGACGCCATGATCTCCGCCTTGCGCAAGATCGAAGGCCGCGGCGAACTCCCCGGCGCGACCTCGGCGGTGATGGAACTGTGCGTCGACAACCCGCGCGAAGGTTTTTCCGACCTGTTTGCGACCCATCCCTCGGTGAACGCACGCGTGCAGGCGCTGGTGAAGTTCGCCGGCGGACACGATCGCGGGCCGCTGGCGTGTCCCGCCGGCGCCGGACGACCAGCCGCCGGGCGACGGTCCGGTTCCGCCGCCAGGTCATCCGGCCCGTGGGATGATGGCGGGGAACTGACGGGCGATCGCGAGGCGCGTCAGCGGACGCCTCGCCAAATCCTCTACCAGTTCCTCCATCAGGGCTCGTCAGGACCCTGGGGCGATCCGGCCGGCCCATGGGGACGTCGCTAGCGGTTTGGCAAGCCGTCCGGCTGTCCGGATTGGTTCCTTTTCCGCCAGGTATGGCCGAATTCGGGCGGCGCCTGCCACGGCGTTAAGGACACGGGCAGTGATTATTCGCAGACGGTTGTCTTAAGAATTGAATTCTCCCTTGTTTCTGCCATGTTCGCGCCCAAAGCAGGTCGGGGACGTGACGGTCGCGCCAGCGACCACGGGGGCGTAAGGAAAATTCATGGCTAAGCCAGTAGTGATCGTAGTGGGCGCCGACAAAGGCGGGGTCGGCAAGACGACCGTTTCGCGTACCTTGCTCGATTATTTCAGTGCCAACAACGTGCCGACCCGCGCCTTCGATACCGAGTTGCCGCGCGGGACGCTGAAGCGCTTCCATCCCGAGATCACCGAGATCGTCGACATGACGACGACCTCGGATCAGATGAAGATCTTCGACACGCTAAACGCGGTCAGCCCTTCCGTCACCGTGATCGACGTCCGCGCCGGCCTGTTGTCCCCGGCGCTGGCCTCGCTGCGCGACATCGGCTTTCTCGACGCCGCCAGGTCGGGGCAGATCACCTTTGCCGTGTTCCATATCCTGGGCCCCTCGATCGCCTCGCTGGACGAAATCGCCGAGACCGCGAATTTCATGCAGGGCGCCAAATATTTCCTGGTGAAGAACTTCATCAACGACACCCAGTTCTTCCAATGGGACCAGGCGACCTACAATTCCTATTTCCGTCGCATCAAGGACGCCACCGAACTCACCATCCCCAAGCTCAACGAAATGGCCTATGAGCAGGTCGAAGTCGCTTCGGTGCCGTTCCTCAAATTCGTCGCCAACAAGGGTACCACCGACGACGCGGCGAATTATTCCTTCGTGCTGCGCGGCTATGTCCGCCACTGGCTCGCCAATGTCTGGAGCGAGTTCGACCGCATCAAGCTGACCGATCTCGTCGGCGTCACCAAGGCGAGCACGCGCAGCGGCGAAAAATAATTGGCCTGCCGGACGGGATTGGGCTGGATCGGGCGGTGAATTCGCCCGATAAAAGCGCGTGATGAGCCATACGCCCGTCTACATCATCTGCTCGCCCCGCCCCCTTGTCGGCAAGACGCTGATCGCGCGGCTGCTGAGCGAATTCCTGCTGCTGAAAGATGGAACGGTGACGGCCTTCGACATCAACCTGAAGGAGCCGTCGCTGCTCGAATATCTGCCGCGGATCACCGAAACCGCCGATGTCGACAACACCTTCGGCAAGATGCAGCTGATGGACCGCGTGATCGTCAATGACGGCGTCGCCAAGGTGATCGACCTCGGTTTTCACGCGTTCGACGAATTTTTCAGGATGTCCGAAGAGATCGGCTTCATCAAGGAAGCGGCGCGACGCGGCGTCGCGCCGATCATCCTGTTCGTGGCGGATACCGACCGCGTCTCGGCGCGCGGCCACGACACCTTGCTGCAGCTGATTCCGCCCTCCGCGCTTGTCACCGTCGATAACGAATATGTGGTGCGCGGCGAGCTTCCGGTTGCATTCTCGCATGGCCGGCTGCTTCGCATCGCCGCGCTGCCGGCGTTCCTGAAGACCTATATCGACCGGCTGACGTTCTCGTTCACCGACTACCTGCGGAACGAGAAGGATTCATCGACCGAACTGCATCAATGGATCCGCCGGAATTATCTGAGCTTCCGCGAGCTGGAGCTGAAATTGATCCTGCAGAGGTAGTGTAACGTCCCGGCGAACGCCGGGACCCATAACCCTGGGGTTGATGGTTAAGGGAAGAGGTTGCAACACCCGCCTAATTGAGTCCGCGGCGTATGGGTCCCGACGTCGCGGGACGACGTGTGGGTTCGAAAAGTCGAAAGGCAAAAAACCTTCAATGCCCGTCGAACGTCATCAGCGTTCGCACCGGCAGGTCCATCGCCCGCAATTTCGCCGCGCCGCCGAGGTCGGGCAGATCGATGATGAAGCAGGCCGCGACCACATTGGCGCCGATCTGGCGCAACAGCTTCACCGCCCCTTCCGCGGTGCCGCCGGTGGCGATCAGGTCGTCGACCAGGATCACGCGCTCGCCGGGATGGATGGCATCGGCATGCATTTCCATCTCGTCGAGGCCGTATTCCAGCGAATAGGCGATCCGCACCGTGGTATGCGGCAGCTTGCCCTTCTTGCGGATCGGCACGAAGCCGGCCGAGACCTGATGGGCTACCGCGCCGCCGAGAATGAAGCCGCGCGCCTCGATGCCGGCCACCTTGTCGATCTTCGAGCCGGCCCACGGATGCACCAGTTCATCGACCGCGCGACGGAAGGCCCGCGCATCGCCGAGCAGCGTGGTGATGTCGCGAAACAGAACCCCTGGCTTCGGGTAATCCGGAATGGTCCGAACCGCGGCCTTCAAATCGTATTCAAACGTCATCGGTCTCTCTTCCAATCCTTCATTCGCCATCATGCGTTGGTCCGCGCGCCGAGCCTGAATGCGTTCTCCACGATGCGCAGGCCGACCTCGCCGCCAAGCGACATCAGCGACTCCGGGTGAAACTGCACGCCGCCGACCGGCAAGCTCTTGTGCTCGATCGCCATGGCGACGCCGTCCTCGGTGCTCGCCGTCACCGCAAGCACGTCGGGCATGCTGTCGCGCTCGACAAACAGCGAATGGTAGCGGCCGATCACGATTTCATCGGGCAGGTTCTTCATCAACTGCCCGCCGCGTACCTGAACCCGCGACGGCCGGCCGTGCGCCGGCTGCGCGAGCTGGCCGAGCTGCCCGCCGAAATACTCGCCGATCGCCTGCACGCCGAGGCAGACGCCGAACACCGGCAGCTTCCTGGCCAACGCGGTATCGATGGTCTTGGCGATCCCGAAATCCTCGGGCCTTCCGGGGCCCGGCGACAACACCAAGAGATCGTAGTCGTTGGTGCTCAGCATCTGCTGCGCGTGAACGTACCGGACGACGGTGACGGCGGCGCCGACCTGACGGAAATAATCCGCCAGCATGTGAACGAAGCTGTCGTCATGATCGATCAGCAGCACCCGTTTGCCGGAACCGGTCGCATCCGGCGCGAACGCCGACAACGGCTTCGCCGGATCGCCGCGCAGCGCCTGAAACAGCGCGGCCGCCTTGACCTGGCATTCGCGATCCTCGGCCGCGGGATCTGAATCGAACAAACAGGTGGCGCCGACCCGCACCTCGGCAAGGCCGTCCTTCATGCGGATGGTGCGGATCGTCAGGCCGGTATTGATGCTGCCGTCGAAATTGATGGCGCCGATCGCGCCGGCATACCAGCGCCGCGACGAGCGCTCATTGTCCTCGACGAACTGCATCGCCCACAGTTTCGGCGCGCCGGTCACCGTCACCGCCCAGGCGTGGGTCAGGAACGCATCGAGCGCGTCGAAGCCCGGCCGCAGCATGCCCTCGACATGATCGACGGTATGGAACAGCTTCGAATAGGTCTCGATCTGCCGCCGCGCCAGAACCTTGATGCTGCCGGGCACACACACGCGCGCCTTGTCGTTGCGATCGACGTCGGTGCACATGTTCAGTTCGAATTCATCTTTTTCGGAATTCAGCAATTGCCGGATCTGCTCGGCGTCGCCGATCGCATCGGAGCCCCGCGCGATGGTACCCGAGATCGGACAGGTCTCGACCCGCCTTCCGTCGGAGCGCACGAACATTTCCGGCGAGGCCGAGACCAGAAATTCGCCGTCGCCGAGGTTCATCAACGCGCCATAGGGCGACGGGTTGATCCGGCACAGCCGCTGAAATACCTCCGCCGGTGAGCGCTCGCAGGTTTCGGCGAACAGTTGCCCCGGCACCGCCTCGAACAGATCGCCACGCGCGAACGCGGCACGCGCGGTTTCGACCGTGGCCTGATATTCGCCGGGCGCGTGATCGGCGAAGCCCTGTCGCGATGTCCTGGCATAGACGCTTTCCGCCGACACCCGGGGCAACCCGGCGGTGGACTTTCCCTTCCAGGCGTACTCGTAGCTCAGCTCCACGCCGCGCCCGGTGGCGCGATCGTAGGCCAGCAAGCGATCCGGAATATAGAGCACGATGTCGCGCTGGTCGCTTTCGCGGGCGCGCTTCTGCACGAGATCCTCGATCTGGAACACCAGGTCATAGGCGAAGGCGCCGAACAGGCCGAGCAGCGGGTCATCATTGGCGCCGAGCGCCGCCACCAGCGCGCGCACCAGCGTCATCACGCTGGCACGGCGGGTGCGCTGGTCTTCGTCGACCGGTGCGGCGCCGCGCACGATATGGCCGGCAAGACGTGTCGCGCTTTTCTCCGATACGACGACGCTGGGATCGCGCAGGGTGTCGCCGAGGAAGGCGATCAGCACCTCGCCGCGCGCGTTCAGCGCAGAAAGCGAAAAGTTGGATCCGGTGGTTTCCAGCTGCAACGGCGGATCGGCGAAGCCGAGATCGAAACTCTCGTAGCGGCCGGGAACCGTGGTACCCGACGACAGCACCACGCCGCGGCGGCGATCGAGCAGATCGATCAGTTCATCGAGCCGGTTGGCACCGCCGGTGAATTGCTCCACCGACCGAGAGACCTCAAGGCCGCCCTTGGTGCGGTATTCGCTATGGTCGGGAAGTGAGAAGGCCGTCCTGTTCATGTGATCCTCTTACGAAACTTGCCGAGGGAACGCCACACAGGACAAACGAAAGGCCGTCGCACTGCGATGACGGCCTCTGACGATTGAAAAAAATGGAATCGCAACCGGCCACCTTTAAAAGGTGCGCCACCACAGACGAACTGGACGGACAACGGTGCTCATGGGCAAATAAACACCATGGCAGCACCGGTTCGTCAAGCGACGAATCCCGCGAACACGATGACGGGATCATCCGGTTCGAGGGCACGCCATGCCGTGGACGGCGATATGGGGAACCTGTCCGCTTGCGACCGCGTCGCAAGCGGACACGGGAGAAGCGCCTCCCGCCCGCGCGTTTAGCCAGTCTAGCGCCTCACCCCAGATGCTTCCTGAAAAACTCGGTGGCGCGGCCCCAGGCCAGTTCGGCGGCCTTGCGGTCATGCACCGACATCCGCTGCTCGTTGACGAACGCGTGTTCGGCATCATAGCGGAACAACTCGAGCGACTTTCCAGCCGAC
Organism: uncultured Alphaproteobacteria bacterium; assembly: GCA_963843235.1. Taxonomy (GTDB): domain Bacteria; phylum Pseudomonadota; class Alphaproteobacteria; order Rhizobiales; family Xanthobacteraceae; genus Bradyrhizobium. The sequence goes on along the minus strand of CAWJJV010000023.1, from coordinate 189,229 downwards.
TTCATGCCCTGCTCGAACGCATCGACCAGCTGCGGCGTGCACCAGTCGTCCTTGTTGGCGAAATGCGCCTGCAGCGGAATCTTGATATCCGAAGGCTTCGCCGCGGCCTCCGGCGGAATGCCGTAGAACACCACGCCCGCCGTCAGTTCGGGGATCTTGGCCGCGCCGATGATGGTCACGGCGCCGCCGAGGCAGAAGCCGGTCAGGCCGACCTTGGCGCCGTTCTTGCCGAGATACTGCGTCGCACCGCGAACGGTCTGCGTGGTGGCGTCGATGAAATCCAGCGAATTCATCTCTTTGCCGGCGGCGTCGGTGTCGTGATACGGCACCACCGTGCCCTTGTAGAGATCGGGCGCCAGCGCGTCGAAACCGGCCACCGCGAAGCGGTCGCATAGCCCCTTGATCTGATCCGACAATCCCCACCACTCCTGGATGACAATCACCCCGGGTGCGTTGCCCCGTGCGGCGTTGGCGAGATAGCCGCTGGCCTCCTTGCCGTCCGGACGTTTGAACGTGATGCTGGTGCCCATAGGGACCTCCTGAGATTGCGTGGGGTTACCGATTGAAGTCCATTTTGTCCGTTGCGCGTCCGCGATGCAATCGGCCGCTGGCGCGCTTGTTCGTTCCGGACGCCGCGCAACGCGAATGTGAAGCGCGCGGCACCGTGCCGGGACGCGCCGCCTCGCGCTTCAATCCAACAAAAAAGCCCCCGAAGGGGCTTTTTCAAGTCTGAAACAGTTCATCTCGAGGTCAGTGGGCGTTGGCCCAGACCTTCTTCTTGGTAAAGTACATCAGGCCCGCGAACAGCAGCAGGAAAACGAACACCTGCAGGCCGATCCGCTTGCGCGCTTCCATGTGCGGCTCAGCGGCCCACATCAGGAACGTGGTCACGTCATGCGAGTATTGCGCGACCGTGGCCGGCGAGCCGTCGTCGAACGTCACCTGGCCGTCGCTCAGCGGCTTCGGCATCTTGATGGCGTGGCCCGGGAAGTACTTGTTGTAGTAGGAGCCGTCGGGAATGCTGACATCGGCCGGCTTGTCCACGAAACCCTGCAGGATCGCATCGACGTAGTTCGGACCCTGCTCCTGGAATTGCGTGAAGAAATCGAAGATGAACTGCGGGAAACCGCGCTCGTAGGACCGGGCTTTCGTGATCAGCGACAGGTCGGGAGGCGCTGCGCCGCCATTGGCTGCGCGCGCGGCCTGCTCGTTGGGGAACGGCGCCGGGAAGTAATCGGCCGCCCGGCCGGGCCGCTCGAACATCTCGCCCTGATCGTTCGGGCCGTCCTTGATCTTGTAGTCGGACGCGAACGCCGCAACCTGCGCGTTCGAGAATCCCGGGCCGCCGGCGATCGGCCAGATTGCGGAACGCGATGTAGTTGAGCGAGTGACAGGCGGAGCAGACTTCCTTGTAGACCTTTAAGCCCCGCTGCAACGACCCGCGATCATACATGCCGAACGGGCCGGCGAACGACCATTTCTGCGACGGCGGCACGGTGTCTTCGGCGGCCCGGGCGTTCTGCGCGCTACCCGGCGAACAGTGCGCCGGCGACCGCAAGCATGATCACCGTGGACACCATCGACGCCGACCTGCTTCCGGTTTTGGCCAGCACGTCATCGGCGATCGAATTCGGGAGCGGCCGCGGCTTTTCGATCCGGCTCAGCAGCGGCAGCAGGATCAGGAAGTACGCGAAGTAGCAGACCGTCAGGATACGGCCGGCAATCACGTAAATGCCTTCCGGCGGCTGCGCGCCGAGATAGCCGAGCAGCACGCAGACCACGACGAAGATCCAGAAGAACTGCTTGGCCAGCGGGCGATATCGCGACGAGCGCGTCTTGGCGCTATCGAGCCAGGGCAGGAATGCCAGCACGATGATCGCCGAGAACATCGCGATGACGCCGGCGAGCTTGTTCGGGATCGAGCGCAGGATCGCGTAGAACGGCAGGTAGTACCATTCGGGCACGATGTGCGCCGGGGTCACGCCGGGGTTGGCGGGAATGTAGTTGTCGGCGTCGCCGAGATAGTTCGGCATGTAGAAGATGAACCAGGCGAAGAACAGCATGAAGCAGGAGACGCCGAACAGGTCCTTGATGGTCGCGTAGGGCGTGAATGCGACGGTGTCCTTTTCGGTCTTCGGCTCGACGCCGGCCGGATTGTTCTGGCCCGCGACGTGCAGCGCCCAGACGTGCAGCACCACGACGCCGGCGATCACGAACGGCAGCAGATAATGCAGCGAGAAGAAGCGGTTCAGCGTCGGATTGCCGACGGAATAGCCGCCCCACAGCAGGGTCACGATGCTCTCGCCGACATAAGGGATGGCGGAGAACAGATTGGTGATGACGGTGGCGCCCCAGAAGCTCATCTGGCCCCACGGCAACACGTAGCCCATGAAGCCGGTTGCCATCATCAAGAGGTAGATGATGACGCCGAGGATCCAGAGGACTTCACGCGGCTCCTTGTATGACCCGTAATACAGGCCGCGGAACATGTGGACGTAAACGGCGAGGAAGAACATCGACGCGCCGGCCGCATGGATGTTGCGCAACATCCAGCCGTAGTTGACGTCGCGGACGATGCTTTCGACGGATTTGAAGGCGAGATCGGCGTTCGGCGTGTAATGCATCGCCAGGATCACGCCGGTGAGGATCTGCACCCCGAGCATCATCGACAGGATAGCGCCGAAGGTCCACCAGTAGTTCAGGTTGCGCGGCGTCGGATAGGCCACGAACGAGGAATGGACGAGGCCAAAAATCGGGAGACGCCGTTCAATCCACTTCAAAGCGGGATTGGTCGGCTGGTAGTCTGATGGTCCGCTCATGATGCGATCCTGAGGAATTAAAAGACGACGCGACGGGTCTGAATCTCGGATATTAATTCCGGGATTTAGCCGATCTGGATTTTGCTGTCGGAAACGAATTTATAGGGCGGCACCGCAAGGTTCAGGGGTGCGGGCCCTTGGCGAATGCGACCTGAGGAGTTGTATTGCGAACCGTGGCAGGGGCAGAAGAAGCCGTCGTAATTGCCCTCATGCGCGATCGGGATGCAGCCGAGATGGGTGCAGATGCCGATCACGACGAGCCACTGGTCGTGGCCCTCCTTGACCCGGGATTGGTCGGTCTGCGGATCGGGAAGGCTCGAGATGGGCACCGCGCGGGCTTCTTCGATCTGCTTCTTGGTGCGGTGGCTGATGTAGATCGGCTTGCCCCGCCAGAACACCTTGATGTCCTGTCCATCGGCGATCGGCGTCAGATCGACCTCGATCGGAGCGCCGGCCGCAATCGTCGAGGCGTCCGGATTCATCTGGGAAATGAGCGGCCAGATCGTGGCTGCTCCGCCAACCGCAGCAGCGGCTCCTGTTGCAACAAAGAGGAAATCACGGCGTGTCGAGCCCGCCGAAGACGCTGTCGTCACGTTTCCAAACCCTTTCTCAGCTGCCGCCGGTGGAACCGCCCCGGCGCTGCCCATACGAGCCGGGGAGAGGCTGCCGGCGCCCGCGACTTCCGCGGCGGCATTGAAGATCACTTCGTCCCAGCCAATTGGAGCGGAACAGGCAATCCAGAATCGTTCTATTGGCACCCTTGCCGGACGAGCGCAAGCCCGCTATCGGCTGACATGCGTGCAATGCACTAAATCTGCACGGCGCTATGAATTATTGAGATATTTCATGAGGACCGAGGGACCGTCAGCGGTCCGTGACAGAATGCAGATCGCACTTTTCCAGCCCGACATCCCTCAGAACACCGGGACGATTCTGCGTCTCTGCGCGTGCCTGAATGTGGCAGCCCATATCATCGAGCCCGCCGGCTTTCCGGTGTCCGACCGGCACTTCCGCCGCGCCGGGATGGACTACCTCGATCAGGTGGCGATCACCCGGCACGACTCGTGGACGAAATTCAACGAATGGCGTCATGAAAACCGCTACCGGCTGATCCTGTTTACGACCAAGGCGGCCGGCTCGTATCTTGATTATCGCTATGATGCCGCCGACATCCTGTTATTCGGACGTGAGTCCGCCGGGGTCCCCGACGATGTGGCGGCCGCGGCCGATGCCCGGCTGGTGATCCCGATCAAGCCGGGCCTGCGGTCGCTCAACGTCGCGATGGCAGCGGCGATGGCATTGGGTGAGGCGCTGCGGCAGACCAATTCAGGGCATGATCCCGAAAAGTGGACACCGGTTTTCGGAAAAGATCATGCCCAAACAGAAAAGTAGCCTGGAGACGATGCGGTGAGCTATGCGGTGAAGGAGATCTTTTTGACCCTGCAGGGCGAAGGCGCCCATGTCGGCCGGGCCGCGGTGTTCTGCCGGTTCTCGGGCTGCAATCTCTGGAGCGGCCGCGAGCAGGATCGTGCCACGGCGACCTGCCGGTTTTGCGACACCGATTTTGTCGGGACCGACGGAACGCTGGGCGGCCGCTATGCCTCGGCGGCAGAACTCGCCGAGGCGATCGCCGCGCAATGGACCGGTGCCAACGCCAACCGCTATGTGGTACTGACCGGCGGCGAGCCGTTGCTGCAGGTGGACACCGCGCTGATTGACGCGCTTCATGCCCGCGGCTTCAGCGTCGGCGTCGAGACCAACGGCACCATCGAGCCCCCGGGCGGTATGGACTGGATCTGCGTCAGCCCCAAGGCCGGCGCGGAGCTGGCGATACGGCGCGGTCACGAGCTCAAGCTGGTTTACCCGCAGGCGGATGCCGCGCCGGAGGACTTTGCCGACCTCGCCTTCGAGCGCTTCTCGCTGCAGCCGATGGACGGACCGGACGTGATTGAAAATACCGCCCGCACGGTCGATTACTGCCTGCGCCATCCGCAATGGCGGCTCAGCCTGCAGACGCATAAAACGCTTGGCATCAGATAGGATTTGGATTTGCCGATGTGGGAATTGACGAAATCGTTCAGGTTCGAGGCTGCGCATGCGCTGCCGGGGACAACGCTGGGCGCGGCAAGCGAGGAAATCCACGGCCACTCGTTCCGCGCCGAGGTGACGGTGCGCGGCCTGCCGGATCCGGCGACCGGAATGGTGCTCGACCTCGGCCGTCTCGAACGCAGCATGGCCGACGTGCAGAAGATGCTCGACCACAAGATGCTCAACCGGGTCGACGCGCTGGGGCCGCCGACGCTGGAGAACCTTTCGCGCTTCATCTGGGAACGGGTTCAGGCACGCCGGCCAGATCGCGCGGGTGAGCGTCCACCGCGACAGCTGCAACGAGAGCTGCACCTATTTCGGTCCGCAGGGATAGCCTCGCATCTGTCGTGATCGTGAGGATTGCCCGTGACGAAGTGATCAGTCTTTGCTTGTCGCTCTGGATTGCTCCGGTAGACTCGCAACGACGAAAAATCTGGTTCAGCCCAGTTCGTCCGCTCACGTCAGGAATACCGCATGGACGTCTCCGTCATCGACAGATCGCAAGGCGCTCGCGCGCAGCTGGTTTGAAGCCTTGCGCGATCAAATTTGCTCGGCCTTCGAGAAACTGGAAGACGACGCGCCGGCGTCGCTCTATCCCGGCGACGCCGGGCGTTTCGTGCGAACCCCCTGGGACCGCACCGATCACACCGGCCGGCCCGGCGGCGGTGGCGTGATGTCGATGATGCGCGGGCGGCTGTTCGAGAAGGTCGGCGTGCATTGCTCGACCGTGCACGGCGAATTCGCGCCGGAATTTCGCGCACAGATTCCCGGTGCCGCTGATGATCCCGCTTTCTGGGCGTCGGGCGTTTCGGTGATCGCGCATCTGCGCAATCCGAACATACCGGCGGTGCACATGAACACCCGCTTCGTCGTCACCACCAAAGCCTGGTTCGGCGGCGGCGCCGATCTGACGCCGGTGCTCGACCGGCGCCGAACCCAGGAAGATACCGACACGGTTGCGTTTCATGCCGCCCTGCAGGCCGCATGCGATGCCCACGCCGCCATCGCGCCATATCCGAAATACAAGAAATGGTGCGACGACTATTTCCACCTGCCGCATCGCAAGGAGGCGCGCGGCATCGGCGGCATTTTTTACGACTGGCACGACAGCGGCGACTGGGACGCCGACCTCGCCTTTACAAAAGACGTCGGCCGCGCGTTCCTGAAAGTCTATCCCGAGCTGGTCCGGCGCAATTTCGGCGCCTCATGGACCGCCGCCGACCGTGAAGAACAATTGATCCGGCGCGGACGTTACGTCGAATTCAACCTGCTCTACGACCGCGGCACCATCTTCGGCCTGAAGACCGGCGGCAATGTCGATTCGATCCTGTCGTCGATGCCACCGGAAGTGAAGTGGCCATAGGCTTGCCGATCCAGCTGTCGGGTCAAATGAGCTGCCGCAGCGCCGAGGATATCATCACCACCCCGCCGGCGATCACCGCGACATCGAGGATCGCGGTGTGAATATGCACCGGCATGCGTTCGACGAAGGCGCGGGCGAGAAAAGCCCCCGGCAGCGCCACGATGCCGATCAGCAGCGCGAAGGCGAGCACCTGGGGGCTGACCGCCCCGGCCAATCCGAACACCGAAATCTTGATGACGCTGGTCGCGAGCGAAATCACCGCGTCGGTGGCGATCACGGCCGCGCCTTCAAGGCCCGCCGCCATCAGCAGTGACAGCAGGATCACGCCCGATCCCGAGGTGCCGCCGACCACCACGCCGTACCCCACCGCGCCCGCGGCCAGCCCGGTATCGCCGATCCTGACGGCGCGACGCCGCAGCAGGCGGCGCAGCGGCACGCTCGATATCAGCATGGCGCCGATCACCACCGCCGCACCGGCGCTTGTCAGCCGTGTATAGCCGTAAGCGCCGAGCGCGGTCGTCAGCGCGGCCGCTGCAATCACGATCAGCGCGCGGCGGCGGTCGGCATAGCGGAGATAGGCCACGAAACGGCTGAGGTTGGTGAAAATCGAAGAGATCGCGATGATCGGCACCACCGGGCCGGCGCCGATCAGCGGCACCAGCACCAGCGGCATCAGCGCGCCGGTGCCGTAGCCGGCGAGCCCGCCGACGACGGCGGCCAACAGCGCCACGCCGGCCACCAGCAGGAGTTGCAGGAACGAAATATCGGCGAAGCCGGAAAGCAGGCTCACAGCCGATGGTCGCGATTGAAACGTGCCACGGTCTGGTCGGCGATGGCGCGCAGCGCCGGCTCCTCCGCCGGAAAATCCGCCGCGAGCCACGCGTCTTCGGCCAACCCCAGCACGTGGCCGAGCGCCGGGCCTTCGGCGATGCCGCGCGCGATGAAATCGGCCGCCTTCAGCGGGAATTTCGGCGCGCTCCAGCGCTCCGGCAAGGTCGCAAGCTGCCGCCAGGTGGCGGAATCTGGATCATCGCCCGCCCGCGCCCACGCCAGCAGCAGCCGGTCGCGGTAGCGATCCGCGCCGAGCCGGTAAAGCCGTCGCCGCGCCCTCGCCTCGTCCATTCCGGCCAGCCGCCACCAGCGATGGCCCATGGAATCGAGCGTTTTGGTCTCGCTGTTGGCCAGCCGCAAGCGAGCGCCCAACCGCTTGGCGTCCTCGGTCACGGTGACCGCGAGCGCGCCAAGCCGGCGAATGGCATTCGGCGCAAGCCCCAGCGCGCGCTCCACCGAAATCATGGCGGCAAACGGTCCGGTGTAGGCGAGGCCGCCGAAAACCGGCAGCAGCAATCCGCCATCCGCCATCGCCGCGACCGCGCCGGCGGCACCTTCCGCGACCATGAGTTTCAATATTTCCATCCGCACCCGTTCGGCCGAAAGGGTTGCAAGGCCTTCGCGCCCGGCGATGCAGGCGAGATAGCCTTCGCGGTCGGGCTCACCGGCACCATAGGCGGCGTGAATGCGGAAGAAGCGCAGGATCCGCAGATAGTCCTCGGCGATACGCCGGTTCGGATCGCCGATGAAGCGCACGCGCCTGGCGGCAATGTCCTCAAGCCCGCCGACGTAATCGTGCACGACGCCACCGGCGTCGACGGAAAGACCGTTGATGGTGAAATCGCGCCGCTCCGCGTCGCGTTTCCAGTCGTGGCCGAACGCAACCTTTGCCTTGCGGCCGAAGGTCTCGACGTCCTCCCGCAAGGTGGTGACCTCGAACGGCTGCGTGTCGACGACCAGCGTCACGGTGCCGTGTTCGATGCCGGTCGGCACGCTCTTGATGCCCGCCGCCTTGGCGCGACGGATCACGTCAGCCGGCAAAGCGGTGGTCGCGATGTCGATATCGCCAGTCGAAATCCCAAGCAGCGCGTTGCGAACCGCCCCGCCGACCACGCGCGCCTCTGCGCCATCGCCGTTCAGCAATTTGAGCACGCGGGCGGCTGGGCCGGATCTGAGCCAGGGCGCGTCGAGCACGCGCAGATCGTTCATTTTGCAACTCCGGGAACGAGCTTGCCGTTCTCGATATGCGCCGGAATGTAGGTGGAATTCGGCGAATCGCCGGAAAAATTTGCGAGCATGACCAAACTGATCAAGACAAGCACCACCGAGCCGAGCGCCAGTTTGGCAATGATGTGCACCGGCCACGACGTCTGCACCAGCAAGCCGGACCGCGTGGCGAGCAAAAACAGCGTGTAAACCACAAACGGGATCAGGAAAATTCCGACTTCCGTCAAAGCCGGACGGATCATGGCCGGTAGATCCGCTCGTAGAGTACGCGCAGAATTCCCGCGGTCGCGCCCCAGATATAACGTTCGGCAAACGGCATGGCGTAGAACGAACGCGCGATGCCGCGGAATTCCTTGCTGTGCAACTGATGGTTTTCGGGGTTCATCAGGAATGCCAGCGGCACCTCGAAGGCCTCGTCGACTTCCGCCTCGTTGATACGCAGCTTGAATCCGGGCTCGACCCGCGCCACCGTCGGCAGGATGCGGAATCCGAAGCTGGTCGCGTACAGATCGAGATAACCGATCGGATCGATGAACTCACGGCCGAGGCCGATTTCCTCGCAGGCCTCGCGCAGCGCCGCATCGAGCGGCGAGCCGTCGGTCGCATCGATCTTGCCGCCGGGAAAGGAGATTTGCCCGGCGTGATCGTTGAGGTGCGCGGCGCGCTGGGTCAGCAGCACGGTCGGTTCTGGGTGGTCCACCACCGCAATCAACACCGCCGCGGGCCGGATCGGCTGCTCGCGCGCGATGATTTGCAGCATGCGATCGGTGCCCTGATCTCCGCCCGGCGGAATAATGCTGGCATCGGTCAGGCCTGCCGGGACGTCGAAGCGCAGCCGCGCGCGGGCCCGGTCGAAGAACTCCACGGAGTTGATCCCTTTGGGCCCCGGCTTCAGCATCGGCTCGTTCAACGTGCGCCCCTCACCTGCTCCGCATCGGCCATCGCGAAAAATTCGCCGCCCGACGCGATCCCGAACATCGGGCGTCCATCGACCACTCGCTCCTCGCCGATGTCAACCAGATCGTAGTAGATCGCCCGTGTCACCTTGGCCCAGAGGTCGGCGCGAACATGAAGATACGGCATCAGGCCGCCATCGGCGGCGGTCTCGAACCGCAACCGGTGCGCGGAATCGCAAGCCACCCAGTCGTCGACATTGGTCCGGAATCGCAGCAACCGTCCCCGGCTGTCATCTTCCCTGACCATCTCGACGGCGAGAAACGGCGCATCGTCGACACGGATGCCGACCTTCTCCACCGGGGTCACGAGAAAGTGTTTGCCGTCTTCGCGCTTGAGAATGGTCGAGAACAGCCGCACCAGCGCCGGCCGCCCGATCGGCGTCCCCATGTAGAACCAGGTCCCATCGCCGGCGATTCGCATGTCGAGATCGCCGCAGAACGGCGGATTCCACAAATGCACCGGCGGCAAGGCCTTGCCGCCGGTGTTCGCCGCGTCCCGGGCAGCGGCGGTCAAGCCGTCGAGGCCTTGGGGGGTGGTCTGCCCTTGCTTCGCCATGGTTTGCCCTGAATCTGATCGCTTCAATTTGGCACGATTGGCGCTCAATTTGGCATGATTGGTGCAGGTGTTTTAGTGCAAGTTTTGCGGGCGGGCATTGGGGCGTTCCACAGATCGGGTCGCATCCGGAATCCTTGCCGTAACTCGCCACATCGTGATGTCGTAGATACCCCGAAATGCCGATAAGATGGGGATAGTTTAATTCAACAAATACATGGCTTTCGCAACGGTTTAGCATCAGGTTCATGGCATGACGGCGCGATCGGCGGCGTCTGCTGCAAGGAGTGACCAATGGCTGGCGCGGACAGTGTTGAAAAACTCGAGGACGTGATCGTCCGCTCGGCCGAACAGGTCGCCGCCCAAATTCGCGCGGCCAAGGAAGCGATCGCAACCGTCATTTTCGGTCAGGACCGCGTGGTTGAAAACACGCTGGTGACGATTCTGTCCGGCGGTCACGCGCTTCTGATCGGCGTTCCCGGCCTCGCCAAGACCAAGCTGGTCGAAACCCTGGGCATCACGCTCGGGCTCGACGCCAAGCGCATCCAGTTCACGCCGGACCTGATGCCGTCCGACATCCTCGGGGCCGAGGTGCTGGACGAGAGCAGCACCGGCAAGCGGTCGTTCCGTTTCATCGCCGGTCCGGTATTCGCGCAGCTTCTGATGGCCGACGAAATCAACCGCGCCAGCCCGCGCACGCAGTCGGCGCTGCTGCAGGCCATGCAGGAGCAGCACATCACGGTGGCCGGCGCACGGCACGATCTGCCGAAGCCGTTCCATGTGCTGGCGACGCAAAATCCACTGGAGCAGGAAGGCACCTACCCGCTGCCGGAAGCCCAGCTCGATCGCTTCCTGATGGAGATCGACGTCGATTATCCGGATCGCGACGCCGAGCGGCGCATCCTGTTCGAGACCACCGGCGCGGAAGAGACGCTGGCCAAGGCCGCCATGAACGCCGAGATCCTGCTCACGGCGCAGCGGCTGGTGCGGCGGCTGCCGGTCGGCGATTCCGTCGTCGAAGCCATCCTCTCGCTGGTTCGCTCCGCGCGTCCCGGTCCGGAAGGCGGCGAAACCGGCAAGCTGATCGCCTGGGGACCGGGTCCCCGCGCCAGCCAATCGCTGATGCTCGCCGTTCGCGCCCGCGCCCTGCTCGACGGCCGCCTCGCGCCTTCGATCGATGACGTGCTCGACCTGGCCGAGCCGGTTCTCAAGCACCGCATGGCACTGACCTTTTCCGCCCGCGCCGAAGGCCGCACCATTCCCGATGTGATCCGGCAATTAAAAGCGCGGATCGGTTGATGGCGGCTGAGAACAGCCACGCCAGCGGGGAAATCACAGCAATCCGACGTGCCGATGGCGAAAGCCGAACGCTCGCCGCGTCGCTGCCGCGTCTCGTGCTTGAAGCGCGCCGCATCGCCGCCAACGTGATTCACGGCCTGCACGGACGACGGCGCGCCGGCGCCGGCGAAAGTTTCTGGCAATACCGCCGCTTCAACTCCGGCGAGCCGTCGCAGAGCGTCGACTGGCGCCGCTCGGCGCGCGACGATCATCTCTACGTCCGCGAACAGGAATGGGAAGCTGCGCACACGGTCTGGCTGTGGCCGGACCGTTCGCCGTCGATGGCGTTTGCGTCCAAGCAGGCGCGCGACAGCAAGCTGGAACGCGGCCTGATCGTGACCTTCGCGCTCGCCGAACTCCTGGTCGCGGGTGGCGAACGGGTCGGCATTCCCGGCCTGATGAACCCGACCTCGAGCCGCAGCGTGATCGACAAGATGGCGCAAGCGATGCTGCATGACGACGCCGCGCGCTTGAGCCTGCCGCCGTCGTTCGTGCCGTCGGCGCTGGCCGAGATCGTGGTGCTGTCGGATTTCTGGTCGCCGATTTCGGAAATCAGGGGCATGCTCGCCGGGTTGTCGGCCTCGGGCGCGCACGGCACGCTGATCCAGATCGTCGATCCGGCGGAAGAAGATTTTCCCTATTCGGGCCGTGTCGAGTTCGTCGAACCGGAAGGCGGCGGCATGATCACCGCCGGCCGCGCCGAACGATGGGCCGAGCGATTACGTCGCGCGCGTCGCGCTGCATCGCGACGAGATTCGCGCCGAGACCAACAAGCTCGACTGGCTGTTCTCGACCCACACCACCAACCGCTCGGCCGCCGAGCTATTGCTGTTCCTGCACAGCGGCATGATGGTGAGCAAGGCGAGCGCACGCAGCGCAACCGTCAAAGCGGGACGAAGCGCATGATCGCGGGCCTGCCTCTTTCCTTCGCGGAGCCGCTGTTGCTGCTCGGCCTGCTGAGCCTGCCGGCGCTGTGGTGGCTGTTGCGGGTGATGCCGCCGCGGCCGCGGCGCATCGAGTTCCCGCCGACCCGGCTGTTGTTCGATATCGCACCGAAGGAAGAAACCCCGTCGCGAACGCCGTGGTGGCTGACGGCCTTGCGCCTTTTGGCGGCGGCCTTGATCATTCTGGCGGCCGCGGGACCGACCTGGAATCCGCAAACCGGCGCCGGCGGCAGCAAGGCGCCGCTGGTGGTCCTGCTCGACGACGGCTGGAGCGCGGCCGCGAGCTGGGATGTCCGGATCAAGGCTGCGGACGAGTTGATTGCGCAAGCCGACAGCGATCGCCGCGCCGTCGCGCTGGTGCCGCTGTCGGAGCCTGCACGCGACATCACCCTGATGCCGGCGGGCACCGCACGGGTGGCGCTGCGTCAGCTGGTTCCGAAACCCTACTCGATCGAGCGCGTTGAGACCCTGCCCGCCATCGGGCGTTTCCTGAAGACGACCGGCGACTGCGAACTCGCCTGGTTGTCGGACGGCGTCGACACCGGCCGCGGTTCGGAATTTCTCGACGGCCTCGGCAAAACCATCGGGGATCGCGCGTTGACCGTTTTCAAGGATGGTGTCCCTTCGCCGCTGGCGTTGGCCGCCGCCGAAAATGCCGCGGCCCGGATGACCGTGAAGGTGCTGCGCGCCGATGATGGGCTCGCGAGCGGCGTCGTGCGCGCGATCGACCTCAAGGGGTCGCCGATCGGGGAGGCCCGCTACAGCTTTGGACCGCAGGATCGCGAGACTGAGGCGGCGTTCGATCTTCCGGTCGAGTTGCGCAACGACATCGCGCGGTTGGAGATATCGGGCGAACGATCCGCCGGCGCGGTGCAGCTCCTCGACAAGCGATGGCGGCGGCGCGCGATCGGCATCGTCAGCGGATCGACCAGCGATACCGCGCAGCCGCTGCTGGCATCGACCTTCTACCTCACCCGCGCGCTGGCGCCGTTCGCCGACGTGCGGCTCGGCGATCGCGGCGCGCCGCAACAGGTGATCACGCAATTTCTCGACCAGAAGCTGCCGATGATCGTGCTCGCGGATGTCGGCACGCTGTCGCCCGAAATTCGCGAACGCCTGAGCGCCTGGATCGAACAGGGCGGCGTGCTGGTGCGCTTTGCCGGTCCGCGCCTGGCGCAGGCGGATGACGATCTGGTGCCGGTGAAGCTGCGCAGCGGCGGACGCACCCTCGGCGGCAGCCTGACCTGGGAGAAGCCGCAGCACCTCGCGACCTACGCCGCCGATGGACCTTTCGCCGGTCTTCCGGTGCCCAAGGACGTCACCGTCAGCCGCCAGGTGCTCGCGGAGCCGGATGCCGTGCTGGCGACCAAGAGCTGGGCGTCGCTGGAAGACGGCACGCCGCTGGTGACGGGCGAACGTCGCGGCAAGGGCGCTGGTCAGCCTGTTCCATGTCAGCGCCGACATGCGCTGGTCGGACCTGCCGATGTCCGGCACCTTTGTCGAAATGCTCCGCCGCATCGTCGATCTTTCCGGCTACACATCGAATCCCGGCGCCGGGCCCGGCGGGCGAGACCAAGGCCGAGACGGTGGCGCCGCTGCGCACGCTCGACGGCTTCGGCGCGTTCGGACCGCCGCCCTCGACCGCAAAGCCGCTTTCCGCCGACTTCCGCGATCGCGCGACGTCGGATCATCCGCCGGGATTTTATGGCCCGGCCGACGGACCGCTCGCGGTGAATACGCTGGCGGCGGCGGATCGCATCGCGCCGCTCGATCTCTCGTCGCTGCGGGCGCGACGCGCCAGCTACACCAATTCCGAGCCGCGCGATCTGCGCGGCATCCTGCTGTCCTCATCGCTGGCGCTGTTCCTGATCGACGCGATCATCGTCGCCTTGCTCGGCGCCGGCCTCGCCGCGTTGCTGCGGCGGCGCGCGGCCGCGGCGGCATTGGCGTTCGCCGTCATTCTGGCCGCGATGGGGACGCCATCGCCGTCGCATGCCGACGGGAAGGACGATTTCGCCATCAAGGCGACCTCGCAGACCCGCCTCGCCTATGTTGTCACCGGCAACGCCGACGTCGATTCCATCGTCAAGGCGGGGATGGCGGGACTGACCTTGTTCCTCGCGCAGCGTACCGCGCTCGAGGCCGGCGACCCCGTCGGCGTCGATCCCGCGCATGACGAACTGGCGTTCTTCCCGCTGATCTACTGGCCGGTGGTGCCCGGCGCACCGAAACCGCCGCAAGATGCCATCAACCGCATCGACGCCTACATGAAACAGGGCGGCACCGTGCTGTTCGACACCCGCGACGCCATCGATGCGCCGCCGGGCGAAAACGGCGCGTCGCAGACATCGGGGATGCAGACGCTGCGCGAGATCCTTTCCTCGCTCGACGTGCCCGAGCTCGAGCCGGTGCCGCGCGATCACGTCCTCACCAAGACGTTCTATTTGCTGCGCGATTTTCCCGGCCGCTTCACCTCGGGGCAGACCTGGGTCGAAGCGCTGCCGCGCGAGGACGACGATGAGGCGGCGTCGCGGCCAGCCCGCGGCGGAGACGGCGTCTCGCCGATCATCATCACCTCCAACGATCTGGCCGGCGCCTGGGCGATACGTCCGGACGGCCAGGCGATGCTGCCGCTCTCGCCCGGCGAACCGCGGCAACGCGAATTCGCCTTCCGCGCCGGCGTCAACATCGTGATGTACACGCTCACCGGCAACTACAAGGCCGACCAGGTGCATGCGCCGGCGCTGATCGAACGGCTCGGGCAATGATGCGCCGATCCCGCAAATACGCCGTGGATAGGTACGTGCCATGAATTACGGCATCGCCTTTACCCCGCTGGTTCCCTCGATCGTGCTGTGGATCGCGCTCGCCGCGATTGTCGTGATCGCGGCCTTGCTGTTGCTCGGAAGGTCGCGTGGCGCGGCCGTGCGCGTGACCGCGCTGGCGCTGATCGTGCTCGCGCTGGCCAACCCCTCCTTCACCCGCGAGGATCGCGAGCCGCTGTCGTCGGTGGCGGTGGTCGTGGTCGACAAAAGCCCCAGCCAGAATTTCGGCGAGCGCACCCGGGAAACCGCCGCGGCGCGCGAGGCGCTGGTCGATGATCTGAAGAAGATCAAGGGGCTGGAGGTGCGGGTGGTCGAAGCCGGCCAGGCCGACGGCGAAACCGACGGCACCAGGTTGTTCGGCGCCCTGTCCTCGGCGTTGTCGGACGTTCCGGTCGATCGTGTCGCCGGCGCCTTCCTGATTACCGATGGGCGGGTGCACGACATTCCCGCCAACGCCGCCGGCCTCGGATTCCAGGCCCCGGTGCACGCGCTGATTACCGGACGCAAGGACGAGCGCGACCGGCGCATTGCGATTTCGGCCGCTCCCCGTTTCGGCATCGTCGGCCAGACGCAAACCATCACCTACCGGCTCGACGATCAGGGCGTCAGCGGCAACCGCGCCAAGGTCGTGGTGCGCCGCGACGGCGAGGTCATCAACGAGCGCACCGTCCTGAGCGGCCAGACCGTCAATGTCGATATCGATATCAAGCATGCCGGACCGAACATCGTCGAGATCGAGGCGTCACCGCTCGATAACGAACTGACGCTGGTCAACAACCGCGCGGTGGTCGCGATCGACGGCGTGCGCGACAAATTGCGGGTGCTGCTGGTTTCCGGTGAGCCGCATTCCGGCGAACGCACCTGGCGCAACCTGTTGAAGTCCGACCCCAGCGTCGATCTCGTGCACTTCACGATTTTGCGGCCGCCGGAAAAGCAGGACGGGACGCCGATCAACGAATTGTCGCTGATCGCGTTTCCGACCCGCGAGCTGTTCCAGCAGAAGATCAACGAATTCCAGTTGATCATCTTCGACCGCTACGCCCGCCAGGGCGTGCTGCCGATCGCGTATTTCGACAACATCGCACGCTATGTCCGTGCCGGCGGTGCGGTGCTGGTCTCAGCCGGGCCCGACTACGCCTCGACCACGAGCATCTGGCGCACACCGCTGGATTCGGTCTTGCCGGCAGAACCGGTCGGCGTCACCGAGAAGCCGTTCTACGCCCATCTGAGCGACGCCGGTAAACGCCATCCGGTGACGCGCGGGCTGGAAGGCTCAGCCTCCGAGCCGCCGCATTGGAGCCGGTTCTTTCGCACCGTCGACACCCGCAACGCATCCACCCCTCCGGTCATGACCGGCGCCGACGGCAAGCCGCTGTTGCTGCTGTCGCGTTACGGCGAAGGACGCGTCGCGCTGTTGTTGTCCGACCATATCTGGCTGTGGGCGCGCGGCTATGAGGGCGGCGGCCCGCATCTCGATTTGTTGCGGCGGATGTCGCATTGGCTGATGAAGCAGCCTGACCTCGACGAAGAAGCGTTGCGCCTGCAGGTCCATGGCAAGGATCTGGCGATCCAGCGCCAGACCATGGCGGACAGCGTGGCGCCGGTGACGGTGACGTCGCCGTCGGGCGCGACGCGCGAACTGACGTTGAGCGCCGGCGAACCCGGACTATGGAGTTCGACCATCCCGGCCAACGAGCTCGGCCTGTGGCAGGCCACCGACGGCACGCTGAAAGCCCTGATCAATGTCGGCCCGACCAATCCGAAGGAATTTTCGGAAGTCACTTCCACGACCGACATGCTGCAGCCGCTGGCGCAAGCCACCGGCGGCGATGCGCGGCGGGTGGTGGACGGCGCGAACGTCGAGCTTCCGCGCATCGTGCCGGTACATTCGGCCAGTGTGTTTCGCGGTGACGGCTGGCTCGGGGTGCGCATGCGCGACGCCAGCGTGGTCAGAGGCGTCGGCGTATTGCCGATATTCGCCGGCCTGATCGGTCTGTTGCTGCTGCTCGGCGCGTTTGCCGCGACCTGGCTGCGCGAGGGCCGTTGACGACCGCGGCCATCTAAGCGTGGCGTGAATTACACAGCTTGAAGATTTCCGCCGGCATTCAACCGGACCCCCGTTGACATCCCCAGGATACCCGGATGTTATATTATAACATTGGAGCTGCCGAGATTCCTCGGCGGTTGCGATGCGGGGGTGCATATCGGCGTGAAGTGGTTCCGGTCAAACATCAGACATGGCTCGCGGCTCGCGCTGTTTGCGCTGGCGATCCAGTTTGCGCTTTCGTTCGGGCACTTTCACGAGGCCGCACAGGCGGCGCCGACGATTCAATCCGGCATCTCGCAGTCTGCCGCAAGCGGCGTTGCCGCCGCGGACGCGACGGATCGGTCCGCTCAACAGAAACTGCCCAACCGCGATTCGGATCGGCGATCGAGCGACGGTTGCGCGATCTGCGCCGTGATCGCCATGGCGAACGCGGTGCTGTTTGCGACGCCTCCGCTGCTGCAACTGCCGCAAGCGGTAGAATTCCTGTACCGGACCACCGACGCCGGGTTCGTCCACCTGCACGCCGCCGGCGTCGCATTCCAGCCCCGCGCACCCCCGATCTCCTGACCTCGATGAATTGAAGATACCGATAGATCGCCGCGCGACGCGCGGCCGATCTCGTCGGGATAAGTCGAAGTTAGTCCGTCGATACGACGGCAGGCTGCCAAATCGTCGGGACGACGATGCCGGTGTGGCCTTATGGGGATCGGACGTAATGTCAGTGTTCAGAAATCAAATGTTGAGCGCCTCGGGGATGGCCTCGCTCCTGCTTTGCGGGCTCGCGACGCCGGCGCTATCGCAAACGCCGGCGCCCGCTGCAAATAGTGTGACCACGCTTCCGGGGGTCACTGTAACCGCGCCGAAGCGTGCGGAACTGCCGCGTCGTCCCCGAACCCGTGTGGTGACGAACAAGCCTCGCCAGACGCCACCGACCACACCGCCGCAGCAACAGACCCAGGCGCAGGTCGTCGAGGGCAAAAACGACAAATTCGACGAAGCTCGCCGCACCATTCTGGCGACCACCGGCGCGGGCTCATACGTGCTGAGCCAGCAGGACCTCGAGGCGCTGCCGCAGGGCACCAATACCACGCTCGACAAGGCGCTGTTGCAGGCGCCGGGCGTATCGCAGGACTCCGCCGCGAGCGGCGAACTGCATGTGCGCAACGAACACGCCAATCTGCAATACCGCATCAACGGCATCATGCTGCCCGATGGCGTCGGCGCCTTCGGCCAGATCATCGACACCGGCATCGTCGGCAGCATGGCTTTGGTCACCGGCGCGCTCCCGGCCCAGTATGGCCTGCGCACCGCCGGTGTGCTCGACATCCAGACCAAGCCGGACGCGTTCAACAACAGCGGCAGCATCAGCGTCTATGGCGGCAGCCACGGCACCATCACGACGTCTCTCGAATATGGCGGCACGATCGGTAATACCCAGTATTATGTGTCCGGGCGCTATTTCAACAGCAACGTGGGCATTGAAAACCCGACGCCTGCATACAACGCCATCCACGATAACACGCAACAGGAGAAGGGCTTCCTCTATCTCTCGACGCTGATCGATCCGAGCAGCCGCCTGACCTTCATGAGCGGCGTATCGAACGGCAGTTATGAAATTCCCAACAATCCGGGGCAGACGCCGGCCTTTACTCCCTTCGGAATATCCAACTTCGATTCATCGCAACTGAACGAACGGCAGACCGAGTTCAACCAGTTCAACGTGCTGGCCTACCAGAAATCGGGCGACGGCATCGACTACCAGCTGTCCTATTTCAACCGCTCCAGCCTGCTGCACTTTACGCCTGATCCGATCGGAGATCTGGTTTTCAACGGCGTGGCCTCGGACGTCTATCGCCAGAGCTTCATCAACGGCATCCAGGAAGATACCTCCTACCGCCTCGGCTTCGCCCATACGCTGAAGTTCGGTTTCTCGGTCAGCGTCGAGGACTCTCTGGTCAACAATGGATCGTTGGTCCTGCCGGCCGACGGCATGGGCAATCAGACCGGCAACACGCCATTCTCCGTGTTCGATTCAAGCGCCAAGACCGGCTACCAGTTCAGCACCTATCTTGCGGACGAGTGGAGGATCACCAACGATCTGACTTTGAACGTCGGCTTGCGGTTCGACCAGATGTGGCAGTATGTCGACGCCAACCAGCTCAGCCCGCGCGCCAGCCTGACCTGGAAGCCGTTCGACGGCACCACATTCCACGCCGGCTATTCGCGAAACTTCACGCCGCCGGAACAGGTGCTGGCAGCACCGACCAACCTCGCGCTGGTGCAGAATTCAACGGCGCAGCCGCAAGTGTCGCAAAACGATCCGGTGCTGCCGGAACGCTCCAACGTGTACGACATCGGTGTCGTGCAGAAAATATATGCGATACCCGGCCTCGAAGTCGGGCTCGATGCCTACTACAAAACCGCGACCGACTTGCTCGACGACGGACAATTCGGCGCAGCCTACGTGCTGACGGCGTTCAACTACGCGCACGGAACGAATGAGGGCGTCGAGTTCAAGGCCAACTACACCAACGGCAATTTTCGCGCTTATGGAAACGTGGCCTGGGCCAAGCAGTTCGCCAGCCAGGTGGTCTCGAACCAATATCTGTTCAGTGCCGACGACCTCGCTTTCATCGCCAACAACTCCGTCTTCACCGACCACGCCCAGCTCTGGACCGCGTCGGCCGGCGCCTCGTATCTGTGGCAGGGCACGAGATTCAGCGCGGACATGATTTTCGGCAGCGGCCT
The DNA here is from genome assembly GCA_963843235.1 of uncultured Alphaproteobacteria bacterium. Taxonomy (GTDB): domain Bacteria; phylum Pseudomonadota; class Alphaproteobacteria; order Rhizobiales; family Xanthobacteraceae; genus Bradyrhizobium. The sequence continues at coordinate 169,490 of CAWJJV010000023.1, read as the reverse complement.
GCGGGCCGACGGAGCCGATGGCGTTCCCAACGGCAGCCATGTCCCGTCGTACACCCAGGTCAATCTCGGAGTGTCGCACGATTTCAATATCGTGTCGCCGACCAAGCCGACCACGCTGCGCTTCGATGTCGTCAACCTGTTCGACACCGTCTACGAGATCAGGGACGGATCCGGCATCGGCGTGTTCGCGCCGCAATTCGGACCGCGCCGCGGTTTCTATTTCGGCGTGTCACAGAAACTCTGACGGGATAATTCTCGAAACAGGCTCGAACGATGGCCCTCGGATTCCATCCGGGGGGCACACCTGCAGGATCGCGCTATCCCGCAAAACTCCAGTCCGGCCGGATCGCGCCGGAGACGTCGGTGAACGCGCCATCCACCAGTTCCGCCACCAAAAGGCGGTTGTAGTCGACCGGTCCCGGCATGCTGGCACGTCCCTTCGGAACGGTCTTGAAGCCGACGCGGCCGTAATAGGGCTCGTCCCCCACCAGCAGCACCAGGCGGTGCCCCCGCACTTTGGCCTCCTTGAGGGCACGATCCAACAGCGCCCGGCCGACCCCGCGGCTGCGAAACGGCGGCTCGACCGTCAACGGCCCCAGCAGTAGCGCCTTGGTGTCGCCGACACAGATCGGCAATTGGCGTACCGAGCCCACCAGCAGCGTCCCGATCCGGGCCGTGAAGGAGAGATCGAGCAGGTGATCGACGTGCTCGCGAATCCGGTAAGCGCTCAGCACAAATCGGCCGGGCCCGAACGTGCGCGCGTGCAGCCGCTCGATCGCCTGCGCGTCGCCGGCGGTTTCGGCCAGAATTGTCAGAGAAAGATCGCTCATGGTCAGGCGCGGGATAGCATCAAGCAGGCGCGCGGTCCATCGTTCCGGTCTCCAGAAATTGGGGCTTCTATCGCCCTAGCGGGCTTGTGACCCTCGCGGGGCGTGAAGCCTAGCGGGGCTTCGGAGCTCCTAGCGGGGCTTCGAGCCTAGCGGGGCTTGGAGCCCAGCGGGGCTTGAGCCAGATAGGCCAGCAGCTTCATCTCGCGGCGGCCGCGCGTCACGGTATCGAGCACCAGCCCCGACGAGACCGACAGCACCGCCACGATCATCAGGCCCATGGACAAGACCGCAGTCGGCAGACGGGGAACGAGGCCTTCCTCAAAATACGTGACAACGATGGGGATCGCGAGGCCGACCGAAACCAGGGTCAGGAATATCCCGATGGCGGTGAAGAAGCGCAGTGGCTTTTCCGACCGGTAGAGTTTCAGGATGGTGCCGAGGATCCGAAGACCGTCGCGCCAGGTGTTGAGCTTGCTGAACGAGCCCGCCGGGCGGGCGTAATACGGCGTTTCGACCTCGGCGACCGGCAACGCCAGTTCAAGCGCGTGAACGCTGAGCTCGGTTTCGATCTCAAAGCCGTCCGACAGCACCGGAAACGTTTTGACGAAACGCCGCGAGAACACGCGGTAGCCGGAAAGAATATCCTTGAAGGCCTGACCGAACACCGACGAAAGAAAGCCCGTCAGCATCCAGTTGCCGGTGCGATGACCGGGCCGGTAGGCGGCCTCCGCCTGATCGACGCGCAATCCCACCACCATGTCGAGATGATCCGATACCAGTCGCTCGATCATGCGCGGCGCGCTGGCGGCGTCGTAGGTCGCATCGCCGTCAACCAGCACGTAGATATCGGCGTCGACATCGGCGAACATCCGCCGAACCACGTGACCCTTGCCCTGGCGGCGTTCGCTGCGCACCTCGGCGCCGGCGTCGCGCGCGATCGCCGCGGTGCGATCCGACGAATTGTTGTCGTAGACGAATATCTCCGCCGTCGGCAGCGCTTTACGAAAATCCGCGACTACGGTCGCGACCGCGGCTTCCTCGTTGAAGCACGGCACCAGAACAGCAATCCGCATCGATAATGGTATCATTGCAAAAACGCCCGTCCGGCCGGCCCCGCCGACTCAACCCTGCATATCATGATCGAGCGCTTGCCGCCTGCCCGAGAATGCTCCCTTCGCTCACCTCCACCGGCCGTATCAGCGAGGCAAACAGCAGGCTCCACAGCGAAAGCATGGCAACAGGCACGGTATAATAGGGCGTGAAGATCGGGTGGCTCATGAAGAAGCCGAGGTTCACGGCAAGATTTCCGGCCGTCACCAGCGCCGTTCGCGTTATGCCGTGGGCCTCACGCCGGTACAACGCCAGAGCGGTCCATACGCCGGCAAGCACCAGTAAAACGAATTGCATGTCGGTGACGTATTGGCGAAGGACGCCCAGGCTGAATTCAGGCGGCGTCACGTCGACACTTGTGTATGTCGTCGCCAGCGGGCTGCCGGCGTTGATCGTGTTCGCGACCAGCGTCGGCACCATCCCCACCAGGCACGCGGCGCCGAACGCGGCGGCCTGCAGCACCGTCTCGATCTTGGGGGAACGCAGAAACGCGCCTGCGAAAAACAGGGCGTAGCCGGACGCCAGAAACAAATTTGGCAACCTGAAATTGACGCCCAGACCAATCAGGAGCCCGACCAGCGCCGCCAGCAGGATCCGATTCCGGGCCTGCGTCGCAAGGAAAAGCCTCGCCGTGAAAAAGCCCGCGACGGCGCAAACCACCATGGTCGGCGCCATTGAATAGCTCGCCTTGGTGGGATTGATCATCAGGTAGAGCGCCAGGCACCCGAAAGCGGCCGCCAGCAAGGTGGAGGAGACCGAGGCGGCGTAGGAAATTCCAAGCAGCACGAAACCAAAAATGATGACGGTCGCGAGCGCGTAAAGCGGGATCAGCTGAAATCCCGATGGAAACAGCGCCAGCGCAAAGCCCGTCCCCGGCGGATATTGCATCACCCGTTTTTGCGTCGCGGGCATCAGGCTGTGGCAGGGCGCCGCCGCCGGATCGTTCCAGCCGGCGTAGTCAATCGCCTTCAATTTCGAGGACAGATAATGGTCATCGTCGCGCGTGATGTCGGTATCCAGACCGCCAAGCCCGTACTTTTGGAAGAGATGTGCCTGCCGCAGGTAGCAGACATCGTCGTAAACGCCCCGGCTCTCGTTCCAGCGCGAAATCGTCCAGACGTTGCTGGCCAGGATCAGAAAGCAGACGAAGCCGCAGGCCATCTTCAAATATCGCATCACTGTTTTGCCGGCGCTCGATGCTTGCAAAGAATTTATCGGGGATCTCCCGGTATCCAAGCGTAATCGGGGGATTACGGCAATAGCGCGTACGAAAGGGTCAGTTCAGGGAAGCTCGCCGGCATCCGACGACCAGGTCGTGATCGGTGCCCTGCCTTCGAGGACTTCGGCGATCCGCAATCGCGTTCCCCTGGTCGTCTCGGCCGGCAGCGCCGAGGCCGCGAAAAAGCCACAGGCGATGATTTCGTGGTTGGGCTCGGGCGGGCGATCCTGCCGGAAATTCCTGACCAGATAGACTGCAACATGGTCGCGCCGGGACACGTGGCGATTGAAGAATATGCCCAGCAGCTCCGGCTCGCCGAGCAGTTCAATTCGTCCCTCCTCCACCAGCTCGCGCTGCAGCGCGTCGTGGAACGTCTCGCCGACTTCGACGCCGCCGCCCGGCAGATGCCAGCCGGAGACGTAGCTGTGCTTGACCAGAAATACCCGGTCATCACGGTCGAGCACCACGGCGCGAACCCCAAGGGTCATGCCGCGAGCGAAACGCCAGTAGAGATGAAAGGCCTGCCGCAGCGCCGGCTCAAATCGCTGTCGCAGTCTTTGCCCGCTCATCGCCATCGCCCCCTCCGATATCCAGACAACAGCTTTGATCCTTGCGTCGCGGCGTCCAACTTGCCAATACACTGGAAGGGTTTCACAGGATATCACGAGATGATCGTGCAGTGGCAATACCGCGCGGGCACCCCGGTCGGATCCCCGTGATGGCCGCATTCCGGCTCGCCCATCTGTCCGATCCGCATCTTCCGCCCCTGCCCGCGTCGCGGCTCCGCGATCTCATGGGCAAGCGCGCGCTCGGCTATCTCAACTGGACACGCAACCGTCACAAATTCCAGCGCCGCGACGTGCTCGATGCGCTGATGTCGGACATCCATGGGCAGACGCCGAGCCACATCGCCATCACCGGCGATTTCGTCAACCTCGCGCTCGAAGCGGAATTCGAACCGGCGCGGGCGTGGCTCGAATCCGTCGGCTCGCCCGACCGGGTCACGATCGTGCCCGGCAATCACGACGCTTACGTTCGCGCCACCCGGCATCGCTTCGCGCAAGCGTGGGGCGGCTATCTTGACGGCGACGACACCTCCGGCGGCGGCACGTTTCCGTTCCTGCGACGGCGCGGTCCGCTGGCGCTGATCGGCGTGTCGTCCGCGGTGCCGACGCCGCCGCTGATGGCGACCGGATGGCTCGGGCGCAACCAGCTCGAGGCGCTCGATCGCATGCTGAGTGGCCTATCCACCGCGCAGTCGTTCCGCGTCCTGTTGATCCATCATCCCCTGCGTTCGAATTCGCGTGCCAAGCGGCTGACCGATTCGGGCGAGCTGCGCGCGCTTCTGAAACGCCACGGCGTGGAATTGATCCTGCATGGGCATGACCACGTTCATTCGACGATGTGGATCGAGGGACCGAACGGCAGCATCCCCGCGATCGGCGTGCCGTCGGCGTCCGCGCTCGCGCATGGCCGCTACCCTGCCGCGGCCTATAATCTTTTTAGCATCGACCACGACGGCAGTGCCTGGCGATGCGAGCAGACCGTGCGGGGCATTGATGAAAAGTTGCAGGTCCAGGAGCTCCGTCAGGTGCGGCTGATCTAGGCCTCGCGGCCTCGATCCAGACTGTCCGCTGACGGCGATCAGAGGCTGCGCAAGGTGGCAAACAGCGCCAGACCAAACAGCGCGACCGCCCCGGCGATGAACCCGAGCGCGAACATCCAGAATCCGCTACGGCGCGACTTCTGGACGGCGGCGGCTTTGGCGGCCGGCGTCGTCGCCAGTGCGTGCTCGCGCTCGACCATGCGGCGCGCGACATAGTCGGTAACGGCATCGACGATCGCGGCGACCTCATGGGATTCCGCGAGCACAATGCGGCCGAAGCGGGTGTCCTGCACGAAGCGATAGATGCGCTTGTCGCGTCCCATCAGCACATGCGCGACCACATCGATCCACAGCCGCGGGGTGTCGCCCTGGCTGATGGCGCGATCGAACAAATCGACCCGCTCGGGAATTTGTGAAAACAGCGGATCGAGCGCCTCGTTGAGAATTTCGAGCCGCGCCGCTTCGGCGTCGCGCAGCTCGACGACCACCCCGGTGCGGTCGGCGGCCTCGATCCGCGCTTTGCGCAGGGCGTCGCGCAGCCGGATCGGACCGGGATCGCTGACGGCACTACTCCCGGTGTTTTGCGGCTCTGACATCGCTCGGCGGCCTTTGTCTTGAGGGGGCGAACGCCGTTAACTTATCAGTAACCACCCGGCCCGCAAAGCGCCTTTATTCCCAACGGCTTGCGCCTTTCGACGCCCCCCAAAAGGCAGACGGCCCCAGCCGGATAGTCGGCTGGGGCCGCGATTGCCCTTGGACGTTTCTTAGCTGTTTTCCGGCTGTTTCACCGACCGGTCTTGGCCGATCAGGCGGTCGCCCGGCTCGGCTCTTCGACGATCGAGAAGCGCACGCCGGCCTTGTGACGGTTTTCTTCCGAAACCGTGCGCCAGGCGTCTTCGGCTTCCTGACGGGTACCGAACGGGCCCTGAACCTGGGCCGAACCTTCCACGAGCTTGTGGAAGTTCATCGAACCGAACTCGCCGCCAATCACCCAGAAATTACTGCCGTTCTTCATGATAGCCTCCTTGCTTGATTGTCCGATTGCTTACTGTGACCAGCCTGGAATCCGACCCGACCCCAGACTGATCCACCGTCAACTGAACTGGTTCATCGTGTTATGGGCGCCGCCCGCCTTCAGGGCCGCCTCGCCGGCGAAGTATCCCTTGTGATCGTCGCCGATGTCGGATCCAGCCATATTCTGATGCCGCACGCAGGCGACGCTCTGGCGGATTTCCTGACGCTGAACGTTCTTCACATATCCGAGCATGCCCTGTTCGCCGAAATACTCCCTCGCGAGGTTGTCGGTCGACAGCGCCGCCGTGTGATAGGTCGGCAAGGTGATCAGATGGTGGAAGATGCCGGCGCGCTTGGCTGAATCGGCCTGGAACGTACGGATCAGATCGTCGGCTTCGATCGCCAGCGGCGTCTCGTCGTATTCGGCTTTCATCAGCTCCGCACGGTTGTACTTGCTGACGTCCTTGCCGGCTTGCTTCATCGCATCGTAGACCTGCCAACGGAAGTTGAGCGTCCAGTTGAACGACGGCGAATTGTTGTAGGCCAGCTTTGCATTCGGGATCACCTCGCGAACACGATCGACCATCTTGGCGATCTGCTCGATATTCGGCTTCTCGGTCTCGATCCACAGCAGGTCGGCGCCGTTCTGCAGCGACGTGATGCAGTCGAGCACGCAGCGATCCTGGCCGGTGCCTTCGCGGAACTGATACAGGTTGCTGGGCAGCCGCTTCGGACGCATCATCTTGCCGTTGCGGTTGATGATGACGTCGCCGTTGCGGGCGTTGTCGGCTGTGATTTCCTCGCAGTCGAGGAAGCTGTTGTACTGATCGCCGATGTCGCCCGGCTTGTGGCTCACAGCAATCTGCTGCGTGAGGCCGGCGCCAAGCGAGTCGGTGCGGGTCACGACGACGCCATCTTCGATGCCCAGCTCGAGGAAGGCATGGCGGCAGGCGCGGATCTTCGCCAGGAACACGTCGTGCGGCACCGTCACTTTCCCGTCCTGATGGCCGCACTGCTTTTCATCAGAGACCTGATTTTCGATCTGCAGCGCGCAGGCGCCCGCTTCGATCATCTTCTTAGCGAGCAGATAGGTCGCCTCCGCATTGCCGAAGCCGGCATCGATGTCGGCGATCACGGGCACGACGTGGGTCTGGAAGGTGTCGATCTTTTCGATCAGCGCCGTTTCCTTTGCCTTGTCGCCGGCCTTGCGGGCGGCGTCGAGGTTGCGGAAAATGTCGTTGAGCTCGCGGGAGTCCGCCTGACGCAGGAAGGTGTAGAGCTCTTCGATCAGCGCCGGCACCGAGGTCTTCTCGTGCATCGACTGGTCGGGAAGCGGTCCGAACTCGGAGCGAAGGGCCGCGATCATCCAGCCGGAGAGGTACAGGTAGCAGCGATCGGTGCCGCCGAAATGCTTCTTCACCGAAATCAGCTTCTGCTGGGCAATGAAGCCATGCCAGCAGCCGAGCGACTGGGTGTACTTGGTGGCGTCCTTGTCGTAGGCGGCCATGTCAGCGCGCATCAGCGCCGCCGTGTACCGGGCGATGTCGAGGCCGGTCTTGAAGCGGTTCTGCAAGCGCATACGCGCGACGGCTTCTGCGGTCACGCCGTTCCACGTGTCCTTGGTCTTTAGCAGCGCTTCGGCCGCTACGATCTCGCTCAGATAGGAAGCCGGACCCTGGATAGCCCGGTCACTGATCTCACGTGCCTGGTAGTTCATATGCGTAATCCTTTCGGAGCGTTCGGTTCGCTGATCTTCGACATTCGTGACAATGCACTGCGAAATGCGTGTCAGGAGCTAAACGCTAAACCGCTCTTTTCGGCTAGATGGCTTGATTTCCAATCGTGATGTGATGTAACATAAAGACTTGTAATGAATGTAATTTTGTAACTTTTGTCACAAACGGGCGTCATTCCGGGAGAGGTCCGCGGGACCAGACCCGGAATTTCGAGATTCCGGGTTGCCGCTGCGCGTCGTCCGGAATGACGACAACGATCAATGAGGCTGCCATGGCCGGTGACTCCGGAAAGAAGCTGTTTGTCGGCCCCCGCTTCCGCCGCATCCGCCAGCAACTGGGGTTGTCGCAAACCCAGATCGCCGAGGGCCTCGGCATATCGCCGAGCTACATCAACCTGATCGAGCGCAACCAGCGCCCGGTGACGGCGCAGATCCTGTTGCGGCTGGCGGAGACCTATGACCTCGACCTGCGCGACCTCGCCACCGCCGACGAGGATCGTTTCTTCGCCGAGCTGAACGAGATCTTTTCCGATCCGCTGTTCCGCCAGATCGACCTGCCGAAACAGGAATTGCGCGACCTCGCCGAATTGTGCCCCGGCGTCACCCACGCGCTGCAACGGCTCTATGCCGCCTACACCGAGGCGCGCCGCGGCGAGACCCTGGTCGCCGCCCAAATGGCCGATCGCGACGAGGGCGCGCGGTTCGAGGCCAACCCGATCGAGCGCGTCCGCGACCTGATCGAGGCCAACCGCAATTATTTCCCCGAACTCGAGACATCGGCGGAAACCCTGCGCGACGAACTGAACATGCCTTCCGAAGGACTGTTCGCCGCGCTGGCGGCGCGGCTGCGCGAAAAACACTCGATCGTCACCCGCATCATGCCGGTCGACGTCATGCGCGAGACGCTGCGGCGGTTCGATCGCCATCGCCGGCAATTGCTGATTTCGGAACTGGTGGACGGCCCCGGCCGCACCTTCCAGCTCGCCTTCCAGATCGGCCTGGCGGAATCCACCGCCCCCCTCGAGGCCATCGTCAACCGTGCCGGCCCGCTCGACGACACCCCGCGCCGGCTCTACCGGATTACGTTGGCAAATTATTTCGCCGCCGCCGTGATGATGCCCTACCAGCCGTTTCACGCCGCCGCAGAGGCGCTCGGCTACGACGTCCACGTGCTGGCGCAGCGCTTCAACGCTGGCTTCGAGCAGGTCTGTCATCGCCTCACCACGCTGCAGCGGCCCAACGCGCGCGGCATTCCCTTCTTCATGCTGCGCGTCGACAACGCCGGCAATGTCTCGAAGCGATTCTCCTCCGGCACCTTCCCGTTTTCGAAATTCGGCGGCACCTGTCCGTTGTGGAACGTGCACTCGACCTTCGACACGCCGGACCGCCTGCTCAAACAGATCATCGAACTGCCCGACGGCGTCAGGTATTTCTCGATCGCGCAGATGGTGCGCCGGCAGGTCTCGCCGCACCCGCAGGCACAACCGCGCTTCGCCATCGGGCTCGGCTGCGAAATCCGCCACGCTTCGCGGCTGGTCTATGCCACCGGGATGGACCTCGAAAAGGCCGAGGGCACCCCGATCGGGGTCAACTGCAGGCTCTGCGAGCGCGAAAACTGCAGCCAGCGCGCCGAGCCGCCGATCACCCGCAGCTTGATCCTCGACGAGAACACCAGGCGGGTGTCGTCGTTCGCGTTCAGTAACGCGCGGGAATTGTAGGCGATCCATATTTGAGACGAAGCTTCCTTGTCGTCCCTGCGAAAGCAGGGACGACGCAGCGGGTTCCGGGCATGACGAGTGTGTGGTACGCGCTCCTGTGCAAATCGTTGCTTATCGTTGAGCCGGTTTGGTCAGCTCCTTTTCGTCGGTATCGACGACGAACACGGCAAGCAGCTTGGCGGGCTCGGCAGCGCTTGCATTCTCGCTGACACCATGGCGGTCGCCCGGCATCTCGGAGAAGCTTTCGCCTGCGCGGTACGTGGTCACCGGCCCGTCATTGACCTGACTGCGGATCGCGCCTTCCAGCACGGTCGCATAGATGAAGGCGGAATTTGCATGCGTGTGCGCGGGCGACGACCCGCCGGGTCCATACTCGACGAGCACGCCCTTGATGCTCTTGCCGGGAACATTGGGCAGCGTGTGCTCATAGACCAGCGTCACTTTTGATTTCGTGTCTTGTGATTTCGTATCTTGGGCTGCTGCGCCGCCGGCGCCGATCGTCGCAAGTGCGAGTACAAGAAGAGTCCGTTTCATGATTGTCTCTTTCTCCGCATGGAAACCGAACTGATTACTTGCCGGGCTGGGACCGGCGAAACCATTCCTCGAAACCGATCGAGCCGAGGCGCGGATGATCGCCGGGCACCAGCGAACGATCGTCCAGTTCTGCGCCAAAATAACGGGCGTCGACATCGCCGAGGACGGTGCGGCGATCACTGGTCGCCTTGAGGTAGCGGGCCACGAGTTCGCTCAGGCGTACCCGCTCGGGGCCCGCGATTTCGATCATGCCGTTGACGGGCTTGCCCACTGCGACATCGGCCATGACTTCAGCGACGTCGTCGGAAGCGATCGGCTGCACATGGGCAGGTGACAGGCGCACGCTATCGCCCTCGCCGCCGGACTTGACGATACCGCCGAGGAATTCGAAAAATTGCGTCGATCGAACGATCGTGTAGGGAATGTTGGAGGCCTTGATCAGTTTCTCTTGCACCAGCTTGGCGCGAAAATAGCCGCTCTGCTGAAGCCGCTCGGTCCCCACCACCGAGAGCGCGACGTGATGCCCCACACCGGCAACCGCTTCCGCGGCGAGCAGATTGCGTCCTGACGTTTCGAAGAATTCCAGCACCGCCTTGTCCTCGAAGGACGGGGAGTTCGCCAGATCAATCACGACCTGCGTTCCCGTCAGCACGTCGGCCAGCCCTTCGCCTGTGATGGTGCTGACGCCGGTGTTGGGGGATGCCGCGACCACCTGATGGCCGGCTTTCTTCAGGATATTAACAGCCTTCGAGCCGATCAGGCCGGTACCGCCGATAACAACAATCTTCATGTTTATCCTCGCATCGTTGTGACGCAATCGCCAGGCCGTTCCAATGCGTAGGCACCTTTCGGGACCGAAACGAGGCCACCTGAGCCCGTGCAACATCGTGCCAAAAAAGGGATAAGGCCACCACCTCGAAAGCACGAAGAAGCGCGGCCATGGACCACCTGCGACACTTTGTCGATATCAGGACGTACGTTTGCGATCCCGCGACGCGACGCGCCCGAGTTGTGCAAATCGTTTGCCCCAGGAAATCCGAGGGCGCAGGCGATCCCAAGAGGGACGCAGGCGACCCTAAGAAGGGCGCAGGAAACGCCGGGTGCCCGTGGCACCCGCGGCCCGTGTGCAAAGGTAGAAAGCACACGGTAGTCACCACAGGTTCACCGGAAAACACCCGGCGCTTCCTGCGCAATGGTTTTAACGGCTTATGCCGTGCTCTTCCCGGCGACGAATTCGTCTTGCCACCGTCATCGGCGGATTAAGGTCTTGTCGCGCCCGGTTGGGCTGACCTGACCTCCGCCGATTTAGCACCAGCAACGGGTGCCAGAACCACACGGTTTTGCCGTACGCGACCCGCTTTCACTAAAGAGAACCCGGTGGCGTGTGCACAGCCGCCGAAACTTTAGCTAAGCGGAAGCAGCGCCGTTCGTCCCCGCGCCGGTGGAAGGCTCACGAACCCAAAAGGTTCGCCCTGCATTCCCCGCGCGCGACGACGCTGCCGCGTCCACCGCATCCCATCCCAACGTCCGTGACGATCGCGATACGCCCCCTCGTTGAGGGATGAGACGGCATGGGATAAGCCGGTGATTTGGGTCAGATGTGAACAGAAATATTTTTGCAAGAGAGGCTGGACGACCAAATCAGCAAACGAGCATCCTTGGGTGCGCCGGCGCAAACCGAGCGAGCCCCCGCGGCGATGACCGGAAATCAGGTGCCCTCCGGATCCCGGAGCATCAACTCCATCGCCAAAGCCGTCTGAAGGTTGATGGTGGCAAGGGCAACGTAACGCGGCTCCCGAACCGCTGTTCCGAGCGAGAATATTGCGCGCTTCCAGTGGCTGCTTTCACGCTGTGCGGGCGTCAGCTCCGCGACGAACCTGACAGCGTCGCCCATCGTTGCAAGCGTCTGCGACCCAAACTCCGGCTTGAGCGTCAGCGAAAAATCCAGCGGCGTCTTGTTGCTCAGCGCCAACTCGAATCCTCCCGAGCAGGAAAGCGTCAACTTCTTCTAAGGCGACGCGAAGAGGAAACAATAGCCCTTCCCCCCAGGGATTGTCACATCAGGCGCACGCATTATCACAATCCACCGGCCAGGCAGCTCCATGAAATAGCAGATTGACGACCGACCGTCTCCATTCCCGTCAGGAAGCAATAGATGCCCCAAGGCTCCGCCCTAGTCGCCGGCACTATTCGGGAAAGGTCCCAAAGATATAAACTGCCGAGCGGAACAGGTCGTGATTTCCTCCTGATTCGGGAAACCATTTCAAATAGACGTCGAGAATTTGTGGACTGCTATAGAGTTGCGATAGCCCCTTATTGACGGCGATCCGAAATGCCCAGTCGCCGCGAGGCAGGGCGATAGCATAGGGTTCGTAGGACAGGTTCTCCGGGAGCACTTCGTAGGATGGCGCATCGGCATTCAGGGCGCCGATCAGTAAAAGCTTGTCGCTGGCAAACCCATCGACCGTTCCGTTCTCAAGCGCTTCCATACCTTCCCGCCGGTCCTTGACCTGAACCAATGAAGTTTGAAGTTGTCGCCGTTGCAGCTCCTTTGTGACTGCAATCTCGTTTGTAGTCCCAGCAATCACGGCAATCCTCTTGCCGTTCAGGCCGCCGACGTTCGAAATTCCGGACTTGGCACGAACCATCAAACCGGTATTTTCCATGAAAATGAAGCTCGAAAAATCTACCTTCGCCATCCTTCCAAACGACACTGTACTGGAACCGCATTCCATGTCGGCCAAGCCGGCGGCAATTGCATCAAACCGGCTTGTGGTGTCGACGGGCACCCATTTGATGGTCAACTTGGCATTTAATTGCAGCTCGATGGAGTGCACGACAAATTTGCAAAGGTCGACCGTATAACCGTCCGGTCGTCCTTGCGGATCCATGAAGGAGAACGGATTTGCGTCCGTTCGGTACGCGAGCTTTACAACCTTGGATTCGTCAATCTGCTTTAACCGTCCCTCCAGGATTTGCGCTGCGGCGCCATCAACGGCGCAGATAAGCGTGACAACGAGCAAAAGAACGCGACGCATGCGAGGCGGCATCGGCTGCTCCCCCTGATGATACGCAAACCGGACGAGACGGTAGTATAGATCCCCATCTTGGGGAATTGCGCGTTGAGCCATGACGGCATCCGCCCGGTATATCCGTTCATCAGGCAAGACCGGAAGTCGCAGGAGAGCGGTCAAAATGTCGCGACCGACAGGGAACGGACATTGCCCTGATCGACTATTGGGCCTGCCTGCCACGTCAGCTATCGTTCACCGCTGCAGGTGCACTCGTGGAACGGGAGAGACGCTGAGGCCGTTCGAGGCCGCCCGATGAAACATGAAAGCACTGAGCTATCTGCGAATTCCAAAAGTACAGAAGTACTCGCGCGGCATGGCTAACCCGATGGGAGTGCGATACCGCTCGCGCATCGCGATAAAGTCGCGCTCGAGTGCTGCGCGCCTTTCAGGTTCAAGCGAAGCTTGCCAGCGTTTTGGTTGGACCATAGCCAGACACGAAGATGTCCCATACTCTCTGGCCGCTCGGCATGCGGAGCACCGTCGTACCACGCTCGAAGGTCAGATCGAAACTATCGCCAAGTAACTCCCGAACGCGGTCTTCCCGTCCCCATGCGAATGGCGAAGGTGGAGGACCGTCGCGATTGGCTTTGCGATAGCGCGACGTTGGCGTCGAACAACTGACCGTTGACGTCTTGGGAGCGATGGCTTCAGGGAAACCTGGCCTGATCAGCCGGCAAAGGAAGGAGACTGCGCCGATGACAGAATCCGTGATGGCAGATGGCAGAATCCGTTGCGATTGTTATGCGGACCAACGGTCTTCGTCGCGACGGTCCTCTTCCGCGTTCAAACGCTCCGCAACGTCTTCTGCAGTTTTCTTAGTACGCGCTTCAGCGATGGTTTTTCCGTCGTTCTTGACAATTTGCTTTTGATTCGCGCGAACTGGAAAGTCTTCGGGTTTTAGCGGTTCGTCGTCGGCCATGGCGCACCTCCCGTGCCTACAATAAATCGCGAATTTGGATTCAGTTTCGTTCCACCGCAAATTTCATCTAATTAGGACAGCGGACCTGACGGACTAATGTGCTCAAGCAAAAATTTGGTCGCAATGCTGGAGCGACCGCAATCGAAAGTGGTATGATTCATTTAGCTGCGCGGAGGGCTTCATCATGCCGATCAGAGACAACCTGCCGCCCCAATCTGAGCGAACCTTTCTCAATCTTTTTGAGCCGCCGCCACAGTTAATTGAACCCGCCGTCCGTGCGTGCCGCCTATTCAACACGGCGTTGGACGTCATCTTCTACGACGTCCCGACATTGGCCGCTCAGCTCGCCGAAAAGGACGCGCCCATGCGAGCTCGTGAGAAGAAGCCTCCTTCCCGCATCGTCCAGTTCGATGCACTCAGTGACCCTGAAGGCTCGCTTCTGCTCATCGACGCCAATACCGCGCCCTACGTGCACAGATACACTAATGTGGAGCTGTTCCTGGCTTCGCCCCACCCGGAAACGCGCGCTGTCGATATCGCCACAATCACGGGGGTCGGCAGTTCGTCGCTCGGCAGCGCCGCGCTGGCGTGGGACATCTCGATGGCGCTCGGAAAATCCGTGCTTGCCATCGTCCCGGGATATGGCATGGCGGACGTCATTCTACAGGCGCTCGGGGGGTGGTTCGGCTTCGGCCTCTACGACTATCTGCATGCAAAGAGCCTGATCCAGAACACTCTGGCCAATGCCGCACCCCAGACAGCGAGCATCGGCCGCCAGCTGTCCGCGTCCACGCCGAACGCGAAGACCCTCCACGGCGCGCCGGTCTTTCGCCACGGCTCCGGCTCCTCGGACGTGCTGCATGCCCTCCTCCTTCATCGCGAGGCGCCGTTCAAGCTTCTGGTTGGACACAGCAAGGGCGCCCTGCAGATCGGGAATGGGATCAGATCCCTTCCTCCGGACCGAACGCATGGACTCCACGTCGTGACGCTTGGCTGCCCGATCTCGACCGATGTAGAAGGCGTCAGCTACTACCAGTACCTGGGGCTGTTCGACGCCTTGGGACAGCTCAACATGTGGGGACACAGGCCGGATCAATGGCCTCCGACCTGGCACAGCACGAACCCCAAATTGCCCCCAGCAATGGGGGCAGGGAAATACACCGTGGAGGCGTTCCCGGCCTGACGGCCCGCGAATGCACTTGCAACCTTGTGCTCGCGTGATCGTGATTTAGCATTCGAAAATAGACCGGCGCGTTCCGTAACAACGGGGCTCGAACGCACGTCTGGTTATCAGACAACCCAAGTAATGGGTCTGCCAGATGGAGAACGAAATGACCAAATCCAAATTTCTGTCGGCCGCATTTGTCGCTGCTGTCATGCTCGCAACTCCCGCTATGGCTCATACGAGCCATGAAACCTCGTGGCAACTCGCAGCGGACGCCAATTCGAGCGCTTTCCCCACGGCCCATTATACTAGTGGCCCTGTCGGCATTCGGGCGCCGCACGTCGGCGCGCTTGCTATGGCTCCCTCGGAAGGGGGAAGTTGCGACGTCGGTGATGACCCGCATATCTGCTGAAAAAGCCGCGCAGAAAAATGCGGGCGTCCGGCTATGAGGCGCAGCTCTGGGGATGATGTCCTCAGGCTGCTGCCATGAGTCAGATGTCGCGACTGCCCCTCAGCAGAAATTCGGTAAGTCGCGACCGTCTGTCCCTTAGTGGCCTGAGGTGAGATTCGGAGTCGACGGCATATTTTAGACCGCACAAAGGAGCCGCCTCATTTGGCGGCCTCTTTTTTCTAAAGCATGAGCGCCGCACCGCCTATTGGCACATCGCGTCATCTCGCTGCGCTACAGAATTCGGTCGCTATTGATGCATCGCGGGATCAGGCAAGCCGTCCGCCCGGCGAGTGATGGGATCACGCGCAGCTAAATCTCGCTTCGCTCAGCCGGGCTACCCCACCGCGCCGCCTCCTCTCACGGCTCCTTCGAATCCATCAGCACGAACAGGATACGGCAGGGCGCGGTGCCGTGATTGACCCAGCCGTGGTTGGTCGCCTGCTGCACGATCACGTCGCCCTGCGTCAGATGCACCGAGGTGTCGTCCAGCATCATGTCGATCTCGCCGGAGAGGATGACGGCGTAGTCGAGGCTGCGGGTGCGATGCATCATCGGATGCTTGACCGGGATGCCTTTGGCCGGCGGATGGTTGACACCCTTCATGATCATCTCGGGCGGCAGTTTGGCCTCCGTCGCCGGATCGAGCGGCGCGAACTCGACGATGCGGAATTTCGTCCCGTTGTCCGGCGGCGACACACCGATCGGCCGGCCGGCCGTATCCTCGCGGGACATGCCGGGCGGGGTGCTGTCGGTGATCCAGAAGTTGGTCGACGAAATCACGGGACTGTCGGATTTCAGCGGCATGCGGCTGTCGAACAGCACCACCGCGTGATTCCGCTCGTCGAGCCCGGTCACCACCCGGCGAACGTCGGCGGCGAACGCGCTTGAGTGGATCAAGGCCGCACCCGCGGCTGACAGGATGATACTGCGGTGCATTGTTTCCCCCGGTTTGTTGATTAATTGCATCGTCGCGGGCCGCGCGTTTTCGCGCCAGCGGCGGCAATGATGGCTGCTTTCGCGTGCGCCGACAATATGTCCGGATCGGAGTTGTGACGTGGGGTTTCGATTCCGCACAGCGCCTATCTGATGTTGCCGCCACCAAACCGCCGGCAGCCTCTTCCGAACTAGATTAAGCGCCGCTACGATGGTCCACATCGAGCCCGCCGATCAATGAAAAGAAAGCACCATGATTGAACGACAGATCGACCGCCCACGGCGAAAGGCTATGCGCGCGCTGGCCGGACTCATCTCGGCGGGGCTGGTGTCGCGGGTATCGCGGGCGACGGCCGCGGAAAAAATGACGCGGCGGCAGGCTGAATACCAGGACACGCCGAACGGCATCTATAGCTGCGGGATGTGCACGCTGTTCGAGAAACCGAACGCCTGCAAGGTGGTCGAGGGCGAGGTCAGCAAGGACGGCTGGTGCAAGGCCTTCGCGATGGCGGATTGAATCCGGCCTGCCGATCCGGCTTCTCGATCAGCTTCTCTAAGCCGGCAAATGCGGTGCTGTATTCGGCTCCTGGGCAAGCTCCGCCTCGTCGTGGCCGGGCAGGACGTCATCATGAATCTGGAGCGGCATCCCGATCCAGAAAGGATCCACGGTATGATCCCTGCGCGGATTTGTCGTGTTCGGATGAATGAGGATGCTGAGGCCGAGGTGGTTGAGCATCAGCCAAGGCACGATTGCTGCAAATATTTCCTTCGCGAAGGCGACCTGAAACATCGGACGGTCATGCGGACCGATCTTGGCGCCGTGCCAGCGGCCGAGCCGGACCGAGAAGCGCTCGCCGATCCACATCCGCAGCTGCTCGGCTTTCGCCCGGGTTGCCGCATCGTTGTAATAGATGTGAGCGTGATAACTTGCGATCTCTGCGATCGGACGTGGTGTCAACATTGGGCCGGGCTCTCCCATTAAGCTTCTCCATCTCTGCCGTCGTATCATGTTTCGCCGAAGATCGACGTTGTCGAAACAGAAGGTCGGCTGTGTCGGCGGGCTCTCCGATGTTACACCGCGTGCGTCGCGATGCTGATGGGTTTCGCGAGGAGCTCAACTTCATCCCACATGTTGTTGGCGACGTTCAGTATCATGACCGGCCGCCTGCGCAACGTAACGATTTCCCTTTCCGGCAGGTTTCAGATATTCGAGGATGCCTCAAGTTTGCGCGCGAACCGGTGACCTCAATGCCTGCCCCCTGGTCTGGACTTCGAATTTCGATTCGCGACGATCGCGGGGATTTTGACAATCTCATCCGCCGCGTTGGCGCAAGTTGCCGTTGGCGACGCCGGTCAGGCCCATCGCCGCCGCACCGAGGCCGGTGGCAGCGCCTTCCCCACGCGGTGCGTCCTGCCATAACGGCATGTCGTTCGACCGCTTCCTGGCCGACCTGAAACAAAAAGCCGTCGCCGCCGGCGTGTCGTCACGCGCGATCGCAGAAGCCTCGCCGGACCTCGTCTACGACCAGGGCATCGTCAATCGCGACCGCGGCCAGCGCGTGTTCGGGCAGGTCTTCACTCAATTCGCCGGCCGCATGGCCGCACCCTACCGGATGCAGCAGGGTCAGGCCCGCATCAAGACCTATGCCGCGGCGTTCGCCCGCGCCGAAAAGGAATACGGCGTGCCGCCGGCGGTGATCGCCGCGTTCTGGGGCCTCGAAAGCGACTTCGGCGCCAACATGGGCAATCTGCCGACGCTGCGCTCGCTGGTGTCGCTGGCCTATGACTGCCGCCGCGCCGAGATGTTCGCCAATGAGACCATCGCGGCGCTGAAGATCATCGATCGCGGCGACCTCACGCCCTCCGAGATGGTCGGCTCGTGGGCCGGCGAACTCGGCCAGACGCAGTTCCTGCCGACGCATTACTTCAATTATGCCGTCGACTACGACGGCGACGGCCGGCGCGATCTGTTGACGCAGCCCCGCCGACGTGATCGGCTCGACCGCGAACTACATCGCCAACGGGCTGAAATGGCGTCGCGGCGAGCCGTGGCTGCAGGAAATCCGCCTGCCGCCGGATTTCCGTCAAGTTTTCCCTGGGACCAGGCCGATCTCACGATCCAGTTGCCGCGCTCGAAATGGGCGCAGCTCGGCGTGAGCTATCCGGACGGCCGTGCGCTGCCGAGCGACGACATGCCGACCTCGGTGCTGCTGCCGATGGGCCGCAACGGACCGGCGTTCCTGGCCTATGCCAATTTCGCCGCCTATACCGAGTGGAATAATTCGCTGATCTATTCGACCACCGCCGGCTATCTCGCCAGTCGCATCGCGGGCGCACCGCCGATGCGCCGCCCGGCCGCGCCGGTGGTGCAATTGCCGTTCAGCGAGTTGCGCGAGTTGCAGCAATTGCTGGTGCGCGCGGGCTTCAATGTCGGCAAGGTCGACGGCGTGATCGGTCAGCAAAGCCGCAGCGCCATCAAGGCGATGCAGATCAAATACGGCCTGCCGGCCAACTCCTGGCCGACCGCGGAATTGCTGGCGCGCATGCGCGGCGCGACGGCAGCAAGGTGACTGTCATACGCGCAACGACGAAAGGGCCCTCTGCCTCCCCCCTTGCGGGGGAGGGTCGGGGTGGAGGGTAAGCAACGGGGATTGAGCTTGTGGCTACCCCCACCCCCTACCCCTCCCCGCAAGGGGGAGGGAGAAGCGACACGCTGCGCTTGCGCCTTCAGCTCCTCAACAACGCTCAGGCAAGCGTTGCATTTGGTCCGTAATCCGCGCATCTCGTGTAACGCCGTCCACTGCATTGGACGATTGTGTAAAAAACGAAAAGAGCATCACATGTCTTTCCATGACGCCACCGTTCCCGCATTCCTGCAAATCCTCGGCAGCCTCTCCAATATCCTCGGCAAGGCCGAAGCGCACTGCAAGGCGAAGAATATCGCCCCCGAGGTGCTGCTCGGCGCGCGGCTGTTTCCGGACATGCTGCCGTTCACCAAGCAGATCCAGCTCGTGAGCGATTTCGCCACCAAGGGCTGCGCGCGGCTGACGCAGAGCGAGGTGCCGGTCAATCCGGACACCGAAACGAGCTTCGATCAACTGCGGCAGCGGCTATCCAGGACCATCGACTATGTGAAGACATTCAAGCCGGCGCAGTTCGAAGGAGGCGAAAGCCGCGACGTCACCTTCCCGTCCGGCGCCAACCAGACCACCACGCTCAAGGGACAGCAATATCTCTCGAGCTTCATCCTTCCGAATATCTATTTCCACGCCGCCACCGCGCACGGCATCCTGCGTCACAACGGCGTCGAGCTCGGCAAGCGCGACTTCCTCGGCGCGAACTAAAGCCACCACTCCGGGCGCCCGCAGGCTCGCCCCGGAATCTTGCTGCGATCATCACCTGCTGCTCGGATGTGCAATTGCATACCTTAGTAGCAGGTGATCCGGCCCCTCCGATGCGGAGAGATGGCTTTTGCTGCCTCGATCTCTGATTTCGAATAAATTATTCTCTTCAGGGCCCGGTTACGGCGCCGTCAACGCGTGCCATACTTGCGTCAAATGATGGCTCGCGCCATTGCGGGCCCCAGCGGCTCGACCTAACTTTGCTACTTGTAGCTTTCGTTGCATCCCGTAGCTGGAAAAACAAAAATGAACACCAGACTTCTCGAGCCTTTCAAGCTCGGACCGCTCACGCTACCCAATCGATTTGTCATGGCGCCCCTCACCCGCAATCGCGCGACTCGCAGGCCTGGTGCCGAGCCCGCTGGCAGTCGAATATTACGGCCAGCGCGCCACCGCGGGACTGTTGATCACCGAGGCGAGCCAGGTCTCGCAACAGGGCCAGGGATATCAGGACACCCCGGGCATTTACTCCAAGGAACAGGTCGCGGGCTGGCGCAAGGTCACCGAGCGCGTGCACGAACGCGGCGGGCGTATCTTCCTTCAGCTCTGGCATGTCGGCCGCATTTCACACACCTCGCTGCAGCCCAACAACGGCGCGCCGGTCGCGCCTTCCGCGATCCGCGCCAAGGGCAAGACCTTCGCCAACAACGCCTTCATCGAATATTCCGAGCCGCGCGCGCTGGCGCTGGAAGAAATTCCCGGGCATCATCGAGAGTTTCAAGCGTGGTGCTGCGAACGCGATCGAGGCCGGTTTCGACGGCGTCGAGGTGCATGGCGCCAACGGCTACCTGCTCGACCAGTTCGCCCGGGACGGCAGCAACAAGCGCACCGACGCCTATGGCGGATCGATCGAGAACCGCGCCCGGCTGATGCTGGAAATCTCGCAAGTCGTCGCCGCAGAGGCTCGGACGCGGAGCGGACCGGCATTCGTATCTCGCCGGTGTCGCCGACACAGGACATATCCGACAGCAATCCACAACCGCTGTTCGATCACATCGTCGACGGCCTCAACGCGCTGAAGCTGATCTACCTTCACGTCGTCGAGGGCTCCACCGGCGGCCCGCGCGATATCGCGCCGTTCGACTACGGCTCGCTGCGCAAGCGCTTCAGCGGCGCCTATATCGCCAACAACGGTTATGACTTCGAGCTCGCCGAGAGGATGCTCGCCGCCAACGCCGCCGACCTGATCGCGTTCGGAAAGCCGTTCCTCGCCAATCCCGACCTGGTCGAACGCCTGAAGAAGGGCGCGCGCTCAACACACCCGATAAGGCCACGTTCTATGGCGGCGGCGCCAAGGGCTACACCGACTATCCGGTGCTCGACGCGGCGAAGTAGACACTCTCTCACAGTCATTGCGAGGAGCCACCGGGTCCCGCCTTCGGCGGGCCCGATGATGAATTCCGCGACGAAGCAATCCAGCCTTGCTCGGGGCATGGATTGCTTCGTGGAGCCTGTCATCGGGCTGCGCTTTGCGCCGACCCGTTGGATCGCAATGACGAAGAAAAAGGCCGGGATCGCTCCCGGCCTTTGTTTGTTTGCATCCTCAGTTCGCGGCGCGCTTCGGCGGCGAGGCCGGCCACGACTTGATCAGCGTGTCGTAGTCGACGGTTTCGCCCTTCGGCTTCTCGTTGGCGAGCTTGCGCTGCGGCGCGATGTTGCCGTCCTTGGCCGACTTGGCGAACCAGTATTCGGCCGTCTCCTTCTTGTTGAGCTTCGGTCCGCAGGCACCCTGGACGCCGGATTTCTCCAGCCGCTCCATCACCGAGTCCTGCGCGGCCGCGAGCGAATCCATCGCTTGCTGCGGCGTCTTCGCACCGGACGACGCGTCGCCGATGTTCTGCCACCACAATTGCGCGAGCTTGGGATAATCCGGCACGTTGTTGCCGGTCGGGGTCCACTGCACGCGCGCGGGCGAGCGGTAGAACTCGATCAGCCCGCCGAGCTTCGGCGCGCGCTCGGTGAACGACTTGTCCCAGATGTCGGATTCACGGATGAAGGTGAGACCGATATGACTCTTCTTCAGGCTCACGGTCTTGGAGACGATGAACTGTTGATAGAGCCAGGCCGCCTTGCGGCGGTCGACCGGGGTGGATTTCAGGAGCGTCAGCGAGCCGACGTCCTGATAGCCGAGCTTCATGCCCTCCTTCCAGTACGCGCCATGCGGCGACGGCGCCATCCGCCACTTCGGCGACCCGTCGGCGTTCATCACCGGCAGGCCGGGCTTCACCATGTCGGCGGTGAAGGCGGTGTACCAGAACACCTGCTGGGCGACATTGCCTTGCGCCGGCACCGGACCGGACTTCGAGAAGGTCATGCCCTGCGCCTGCGGCGGGGCATATTTCTTCATCCAGTCGAGATATTTGACGATCGAATAGACCGCCGCCGGGCCGTTGACGTCGCCGCCACGCTCGACCGATGAGCCGACCGGGCGGCAGCCTTCCATGCGGATACCCCATTCGTCGACCGGAAGGCCGTTCGGAATGCCCTTGTCGCCGCCGCCGGCCATCGACAGCCAGGCGTCGGTGAAGCGCCATCCCAGCGACGGATCCTTCTTGCCGTAATCCATGTGGCCATAGACCCGGACGCCGTTGATTTCCTTGATGTCGTTGGTGAAGAAGTCGGCGATGTCCTCATAGGCCGACCAGTTCACGGGAACGCCGAGGTCGTAGCCGTACTTGGCCTTGAACTTGGCCTTGTAGTCGGGATTGGAGAACCAGTCGTAGCGGAACCAATAGAGGTTCGCGAACTGCTGGTCCGGCAACTGATAGAGGTGGCCGTTCGGCGCCGTGGTGAACGACTTGCCGATGAAGTCGTTGACGTCGAGCATCGGGTCGGTGACGTCCTTGCCCTCGCCGGCCATCCAGTCCGTCAGGTCGACCGCCTGGCCGTAGCGGAAGTGGGTGCCGATGAAGTCGGAATCGTTGATCCAGCCGTCATAGACGTTCTTGCCCGACTGCATCTGGGTCTGGATCTTTTCCACGACATCGCCTTCCTGGATGATGTCGTGCTTGACCTTGATGCCGGTGATTTCCTCGAACGCCTTGGCGAGCGTCTTCAATTCGTACTCATGCGTTGTCAGGGTTTCGGAAACCGCGTTGATCTCCATGCCCTTGAACGGCGCAGCGGCCTTGATGAACCACTGCATTTCCTTCATCTGGTCTTCTTTGGACAGCGTCGAAGGCTGAAACTCCGAATCGATCCATTTCTTGGCAGCCGCCTCGTCGGCCAACGCCGGCGACGTCACCGCGGCCGAAGCCGCCGTCAGCGCAACCGCGCTGGTCATCATCCAAAAGCGGGTCCTGGTCAAAGGACCTTTCCTTCGTTGCAAATATTTCATGTTGCTTCCTCCGTTGCAGCGATAAACCTATTCAGGTCCGGTTGATCCCGGATCTGCTCTTTTCGCCGTTTCAGACCTTGCGGAAAATCACAACGGCTGAAACCAGCGAAATCACAGTGGCGAGCCACAGGCTCGACAATTCAATGCCTTCCCCGACCGGAACGGTTGCGATCGTGTCGGTGCCGAGAAATCCGATCCATAACAGATGGATCGCGGCGGCCATAATCAGAGAGATGAACAATCGATCGCCGCGCGTGGTCGGAATGCGAAGGACCCCGACGCGTTCGGCTTCCGGATAGGCGGCCGCGAGCCAGGTCATGACCGCCAGCGTCGCGACCAGCAGCACGAAGAAGATCGCGGTCGGCAGCGTCCAGGCCATCCATGCGATGTTTTCCATCGGCCCGCTCCTAAACCCTGCCGAGCGCAAAGCCGCGCGCGATGTAGTTGCGGACAAACCAGATCACCAGCGCGCCGGGGATGATGGTCAGCACGCCGGCCGCGGCCAGCAGTCCCCAATCCATTCCGGCGGCGGAGACGGTGCGGGTCATCACCGCCGCGATCGGCTTGGCGTTGACCGAGGTCAGCGTGCGCGCCAGCAGCAATTCGACCCAGGAAAACATGAAGCAGAAGAACGCCGCGACCCCGATGCCGCTGGCGATCAGCGGCACCAATATCTTGATGAAGAACCGTGGGAACGAATAGCCGTCGAGGAAGGCGGTCTCGTCGATCTCGCGCGGCACGCCGGAGACGAACCCTTCGAGGATCCACACCGCCAGCGGCACGTTGAAGATGCAGTGCGCCAGCGCGACCGCCCACGGCGTATCGAACAGGTTGATCGCCGAATAAAGGTTGAAGAACGGCAGCGCGTAGACCGCCGCCGGCGCCATCCGGTTCGACAACAGCCAGAAGAACAGATGCTTGTCGCCGAGGAAACGATAGCGCGAAAACGCATAGGCCGCCGGCAGCGCCACCGTAATCGAGATCACCGTGTTGATGACCACATAGGTCAGCGAATTGATGTAGCCGGAATACCAGCTCTCGTCGGTGAAGATGCGCATGTAGTTGGCGATGGTCGGCTGATGCGGCCACAGCGTCATGGTGCTGACGATCTCCTCGTTGGTCTTGAAGCTCATATTGACCAGCCAGTAGATCGGCAGCAGCAGGAACGATCAGGAACAGCACCATGATGACGCGACGGCCGGGAATCGAATGCATCACGCGACTCCCTTGTCGGCCGGCCGCTCGGTGCCGGCATTGGTCATGACGGTGTAGAAGATCCAGCACACGATGATGATGATGAGATTATAGACCAGCGACAGCGCGGCCGCCTTGCCGAGGTCGAATTGCCCCAGCGCGATCTTGACGAGTTCGATCGAGACGAAGGTCGTCGAATTGCCGGGGCCGCCGCCGGTCACCACGAACGGCTCGGTGTAGATCATGAAACTGTCCATGAACCGCAGCAGCACCGCGATCAGCAGCACGCGGTGCATCTTCGGAAGCTGGATCGCGGTGAACACCGCCCATCGCGACGCGCCGTCGATCTGCGCCGCCTGGTAATAGGCGTCCGGAATCGACTTCAGCCCGGCGTAGCACAACAGCGCGACCAGGCTGGTCCAGTGCCAGACGTCCATCACGATGACGGTGGCCCAGGCGTCGAATTCGTTCGACACGTAATTGTAGTTGATGCCGATGCTGTTCAGCACGTAGCCGAGCAGGCCGATATCGGGGCGGCCGAAAATCTGCCAGATGGTGCCGACCACATTCCATGGAATCAACAACGGCAACGCCAGGATCACCAGACAGGCGGCGACCCGCCAGCCGTGGCGCGGCATCGACAGCGCGACCAGGATTCCAAGCGGCACCTCGATCGACAGGATCACCGCCGAGAAAAACAGGTTGCGCCACAGCGAGGCGAAAAACCGGCCGCCGAGATCGGTCGACGGATCGAGCAATTCCTTGAACCAGCCGACGCCGTTCCAGAAGAACTGGTTGTTGCCGAAGGTGTCCTGCATCGAATAGTTCACCACCGTCATCAACGGCAGGATGGCCGAGAACGCCACCACCAGAAACACCGGCAGCACCAGGAACCAGGCTTTTTGATTGATCGTCTTGTCCATTACGCCGATCCCTCGACCAGGAGACTATCGGCATAGACATGAACGCGCGACGGATCGAAGATCAGTCCGGCGACGTTGCCCGGGATCGAAAATCCCGGCGGCACCCTGGCTGCAAATTTGGCGTCACCGACCCGAAGGCGTGCGAAGCGGACCCGGCCGAGGTCGTCGATCCGCTCGATATTGGCCGAGATCAAGCCGGGCGCGGGAGGCGCGACGTCGACGAATTCGGGGCGCACACCGACCTCGATGGTCGCGCCTGATGGCAGCGCGTCATAACTCCGGTTCAGCGCGATGGCCTGACCGCCGACCCGGGCCTCGCGGCCGCGAACCTCGGCCGGCAGAATGTTCATGCCGGGCGAGCCGATGAAATAGCCGACAAAAGTGTGCGCAGGCTTGTCGAACAGTTCGGCCGGCGTGCCGCTCTGCACCACGCGGCCGTCATGCATCACCACCACGGTGTCGGCGAAGGTCAGCGCTTCGGTCTGGTCATGGGTGACATAGATCATCGTCAGATCGAGCTCGCGGTGCAGCGCCTTGAGCTTCGAGCGCAACTGCCATTTCAATTCGGGATCGATCACCGTCAGCGGTTCGTCGAACAGCACCGCGGCGACATCGGAGCGGACCAGTCCGCGGCCGAGCGAGATTTTCTGCTTGGCGTCGGCGGTCAGCCGCGTCGCCTTGCGGCCCAGATAGGGCGTGAGATCCAACAGCCGCGCGATCTCCGCGACCCGCGCCTCGATCTCGGGCTTCGGCAGGCCGCGATTGCGCAGCGGGAACGCCAGATTTTGTCCGACCGTCATGGTGTCGTAGATCACCGGGAACTGAAACACCTGCGCGATATTGCGCTTCTGGGTCGACAGCGGCGTGATATCGACGCCGTCGAACAGGATCTGGCCGCGCGACGGCGTCACGATTCCCGAGATCAAATTGAGCAAGGTGGTCTTGCCGCAGCCGGACGGCCCGAGCAGCGCATAGGCGCCGCCCTGCCGCCAGGTCATCGTCACCGGCTTAAGCGCAAACGACTGCGGATCGGCGGCGTTGCCGCCGTAGGAATGCGCGAGATCGACGAGATCAATGCGGGCCACGTTGCAGGTCCCTCACATCGCGCCGGGCGCGGCGACCAGGCGGCCGGCCAGATCGAACACAAAGACATTATCCGGATCGAGCACGGCATCCAGCACGTAGCCGGGCGGAAATTCGTGCACGCCCTGCAGCACGGCGACCCAGTTGGAGGCGTCGCGCGTGAGGTGCACGAAGCTTTCGGAGCCGGTGATTTCCGTCACCGTCACGGTGGCGGAAAAGGCGTGGCGGCCGGCGATGCCGTTGGCCACTTCGAGCTGGTGCGCGCGAAAGCCGACCCGGTAGGCGCCATCGCCGAGCGCGGCGTAAAGCCCGCTTGCCGGCGCCCGCACCCCACCGGCATACTGCACCGCGCCATTGGTCTTTTCGATCCCGACAATGTTGAGCGGCGGATCGGAAAACACCTGGGCCACGCGCATGGTGTCGGGATGGCGATAGACCTTCGAGGTGACGCCGACCTGCAAGATCTCGCCCTCCCACATGCAGATGGTGCGGCCGCCCAACAGCAAGGCTTCGGAAGGCTCCGTGGTCGCATAGACGAAGATCGCGCCGGACGCCTCGAAGATGCGCGGCAGTTCGGTGCGCAATTCCTCGCGCAGCTTGTAATCGAGGTTGGCGAGCGGCTCGTCCAGCAGCACGAGGTCGGCGCCCTTCACCAGCGCGCGCGCGATCGCCGTGCGCTGCTGCTGGCCGCCGGACAATTGCAGCGGCGTACGATGCAGATAGGGCTCAAGCTTGAGCAGCCCGGCCGCCTCCTGGACCCGCTTTTCGATTTCCGCGCGCGGCCGGCGCTGCACCCGCAGCGGCGAGGCGATGTTTTCATAGACGGTAAGCGAGGGATAATTGATGAACTGCTGATAGACCATCGCGACCGAGCGCCGCCGCACATCGGCGCCGGTGACGTCCTTGCCGTCGACCAGCACGCGGCCTGTGGTCGGCTTGTCGAGACCGGCAAGCAGCCGCATGATCGAGGTCTTGCCCGCCAGCGTCGGGCCCAGCAGCACGCTCAGGGTGCCGCGCTCGAGCGTCAGCGAGACGTCGCGAATCGCTGCCACCCCATCGACGGTGCGGCTGACGTTCTCGAGGGTAACGGTCATGCCCCCTCTCCTGCTTTCAGCAAGGGACTTTCAAGCGGGGGCCGGTGCGCGGCAATCCAGTCGTCGAGCGCGGCGACCTCACCGGCCGACAATCGCAATCCGAGCTTGGATCGCCGCCACACGATATCCTCGGCGGTGCGGGCCCATTCGACCGACATCAGGTACCGGACTTCGCGCTCCGTCAAGGTGGCGCCGAAGGCCTGACCGAGATCGGCCATCGATTTCGCATTGCCGAGCACCTTGCCGGCGCGCGTGCCGTAGGCGTGCGCCAGACGGTTGGCATGGGCCGGGCGTCAGGAACGGATAGCGGCGCACCAATTCCGCCGATAGCGCGGCGATCGCCGAGACATCGAGGTCGCCGCCGGGCAGCGGCGATTTCGCGGTCCAGCCTTCGCTTGCCTTTTCGCTTCTCTTGGCGTTGCGCAGATAGGGCGCGAGCCGTTCGAGCGCCTCCTCGGCGAGCCGGCGATGGGTGGTGATCTTGCCGCCGTAGATCGACAACAGCGGCGCGCCGCCGGGCGTATCGAGTTCGAAAACATATTCGCGGGTGGCGGCCTTGGCCTCGCTGGCGCCGTCGTCATAGAGCGGGCGGACGCCGGAATAGGTCCACACCACGTCCTCCGGCTTGACCGGCTTGGCCAGATATTCGCTGACCGACGCGCAGAGATATTCGATTTCTTCGCTAGTGGCTTTCACCTTGGCGGGGTCGCCGTGGTAATCGCGATCGGTGGTGCCGATCAGCGTGAAGTCGTCCTGATAGGGAATGACGAAGACGATGCGGCCGTCGCTGTTCTGGAACATGTAGGCGCGGTCGTGCGCATAGAGTTTTGGAACGACGATATGCGAGCCCTGCACCAGCCGCACCTTGGCCCTGGCGTTGACGCCCGCGCCCGACGCCAGCACGTCCTCGACCCACGGGCCGCCGGCGTTGATGAGCACGCGGGCGCTGATGGTCGAGAGTTCGCCGGTTTCGGTGTTCTCGACCGTGACGTGCCAGATTCCGTCGGCCTGACGGATCTCCACTGCGCGGCTGCGGGTGCGGATATCGGCGCCGCGATCGGCCGCGTCGCGCGCGGTGAGAACCACAAGGCGCGCGTCATCGACGAAACAATCGGAATATTCAAAGCCCTTGGTGTAGCGGTTGGCGATCAAGGGCCGCCCGACCTCGTCGCGGGCGAGATCGACCGTGCGGGTCGGCGGCAGCAGGTTTCGGCCGCCGATATGGTCGTAGAGAAACAGGCCGAGCCGCAGCAGCCAGGCCGGACGCAAGCCGGCATGGTGCGGCAGCACGAATCGAAGCGGCCGGATGATGTGCGGCGCGATCTGCCAGAGGATTTCGCGCTCGATCAGCGCCTCGCGGACCAGGCGAAACTCGTAATATTCGAGATAGCGCAGGCCGCCATGCACCAGCTTGGTCGACCAGGACGAAGTCCCGCTCGCCAGATCGTTCATTTCACACAGGAAAACAGATATCCCCCGGCCCGCCGCATCGCGCGCGATGCCACAGCCGTTGACGCCGCCACCGATGATAGCGAGGTCGAAAATCCGGTCCAAACGACGCTTCCCCCAGCGATAGCCCATTCACTTTGGCGATTTCGCTTTCGGTTTGGAATAAATCACAACCGAAAGCGAAAGCAAGTGAAAAGGGGAACTAGCGCGCCGGGGCGGCTGCGCGGCACCGGTTCGGTTCCGGATTCGTCGAGATCGGCCGACGACTGGGGCATTGCCGCGATCACCTCGATGCCGTGGCTTTGGCAGATGCCGGCGAGTCGCGGCGGCAGCGCCACGTCGGTCACGAAGGTCTGGATCTGGCTGATATGGGCGATGCGAACCGGCGCGCTGCGTCGTAATTTGGTGGAGTCCGCGACCAGCATCACGCTGCGCGCATTGGCGATGATGGCCTGCGCGGCCTGGACCTCGCGATAGTCGAAATCCAACAGCGCGCCCTCCTCGTCGATCGCGGAAGCGCCGATGATGGCATAGTCAACCTTGAACTGGCCGATCAGGCCGATCGCGGTCGAGCCGATCACCGCGCCGTCGGCGCGGCGCACCGCGCCGCCCGCCACGATCACCTCGATGCGCGGATGCCGGTAGAGCAGCATCGCGACGTTGAGGTTGTTGGTGATGACCAACAGATCCTCATGCGAGGTCAGCGCGCTGGCGACCTCTTCCGTGGTGGTGCCGATGTTGATGAACAGCGAGCAGCCGTTCGGAATCAGCGCCGCCGCCGCCGCGCCGATGGCTTTCTTCTCGTCGGCGGCGACGAAGCGGCGCGCTTCGTAAGCGAGGTTCTCGACCCCCGAGGCGATGATGGCGCCGCCATGGATGCGGGTCAGCGACCGCTGATCGCACAGGTCGTTCAAATCCTTGCGAATGGTCTGTGCCGAGACCTCGAAGCGCCGGGCGAGATCTTCCACCATCACCCGGCCAAAGGCGCGCGCGATATTGAGGATTTCAGATTGGCGATGGGTCAGGCCGGTCACTGGGCACCTCGGACAGAGCGTCCCATGGTGCGGCGGTTCTGGCGTCCGGTCAACGCGGCAGACGGGACGAAGGCGCGGAACGAGAGCCGAAACCGGGAAAGGGTTAAGCGTCGCGCATCCGGCAACGGTTATTGCAGCAACGAAACCCTACGCGGCCGTCAATTCGCCATTGATCAACCGAATCGCAGCACGCTCGGCCTCGCGTGCGTTGCGAAACAACTGTCCTTCGAGCCGACTGAAGCGTTGGGAAGCCGCGAAAAACTGATAACCGCCGGGGCAGCGCACCACGATTCCGGCCGGCTGCGAACTGACTTCGATGATGTAACGGTCCGACATTCCCAGTCCACGCTCCTTGATCGGGGCAAATAACGACGCAGATACCAGAACGTTCCGATCAACACTTACGATAAATGCCGCAACAAGGAACTATCGTCACAAACGTTACTGCCCGTGATCCACGTCTTTCTTTTTTGTCTGAAAAACAAAAAATCTCTTTTCTAAAAATAAAAAATCGGATGACCGGAACAAATCCGGCCATGGCGGCGCGCGTGTTGGCGGCTCGGTCGTGGCTGAAAAAGATGACCTGTTACCGATGCAACACAATGACTTGCGCTTGCAATCGCATCGCAATGCCGCAATCGCATCGCAATGCCAGGGCTTTATGGATCGCTCGCTTTATCCGCCAAAGTTTTCGGAGAATTTGAATGTCAAACTTGTTGCATGGCAAGGTCGCAATCGTGACGGGCGGGGCGCGCGGAATCGGCGCTGCGATCAGCAGGCGCTTCGCCGCAGAAGGAGCTGCCGTATGCTTTTGTTATCACAGCCGGATGGGAGAGGCGGAGCGCACCTTGCAGGCGATCGAGGCGACCGGCGGCACAGCGATCACGATGCAAGCGGATATTCGGTCGGAAGTTGATGTTCGACACCTGTTCGCCGAAACAAAGAGGCGATTCGGAAGAGTGGACATCGTCGTGAACAACGCGGCGGTAAACCAGCGGGTGCCGATAGAACATTTCAACGAAGAACAATATCGCCAACTCTTCGACGCCAACGTTCTCGGATTGCTGCTTATGGCGAGAGAGGCCAGCAAATATCTGCAGCCTGCCGGCTGCATCCTTAATATCAGCTCCCTTGCCAGCACGAACCCATCGCCCGGTTCTTTACTGTATGGAGGAAGCAAGGCAGCAGTCGATGCCATCACGGCGACGCTTGCGGTCGAAATGGGGCCGCGCGGCATTCGCGTCAACGCGATCAATCCCGGAGTTGTCAAAACCGAGCAGTTGGACGAGCTACCAGGCATGACCCCGGAATTGCGTGCCCAAATAAGCAGGATGACTCCGCTCCAGCGATTGGGAGAGCCCGAGGACATCGCCGCCGCCGCCGTTCTGCTGTGCGGTGAGGATGCGAGATGGATTACCGGTCAATGTATCCGCGTGTCGGGTGGATTGAGATAGGGGCTACGATCGGGGTGTCCTGCTCGCCACTGGCACGAAAAATGATCGAGGTCGCAGCGGCATCGGCATTACGCCGGGATCGGCTCAGCACCCTGCCGAATCGCCTGCGGTTGCCCCTGATCGTCGATCGAGACGTAGGTGAAATTGCCGTCGGTCACCAGAATCGACTGTATCTCCTTTCGGCGCTGCACCCAGGCCTCAAGGTGGATTGCGATTGAGGTCTTGCCGATCCGGACCAGATTGGCGTGCACGGAAACCACATCGCCGACGAATACGGGTTTGCGAAAATTCATCGCTTCGATCGCTACGGTGACGGTGCGCGAATTCACGATCTTGGATGCGAAGATGCTGCCGCCGAGATCCATCTGGCCGAGCAGCCAGCCGCCGAAAATATCGCCATTCTGATTGGTGTCGGCGGGCATCGCCAAGGTGCGAATGCAGAGATCGCCTGAGGGCTTGGTTTCATGGTTCAGCGGCGCGTGAACGCCTTTCGTGTCGGTCATGTCGAAACTCTTCGGAGATTGTTATTGGAAATCGTGCCAGCCGGCATCCGGCGTGAACCGATCGCCGAACCTTACCGCCAGCGCGTAGAGCGTCGCGGTCACGTTCTCGACACCGCGACTCCTGGCGTAGTTCAGCGGGCCGCCGCGGAACGGTGCGTAACCGGTGCCGAAGATCATGGCGCCGTCGACCAAGTCGGCATTGTCGACGATGCCTTCGCGCAGGGCCGCGACGCAGACGTTCGACATCGGCAGGATCAGGCGGTCGGTCATTTCCGCCGTCGGCGCCGCCGAAGACGGACCGGTGCGCTTGTCGGCCTTGCCGTCCTTCCAGACATAGAAGCCCTTGCCGGTCTTGCGGCCGAGTTCGCCCCTGGCGACCTTGTCGCGCAGCCACGCCGGCGTCGGCGGCAGCGCATCGCCGAATTTCGTGCGCAGCATGTCGCCAACCGCAAGGCAGATGTCGAGGCCAACCTGGTCCGCCAGTTCGATCGGGCCCATCGGCATGCCGAACTGTTTCGCCGCCGCGTCGATGGTGCGCTGGTCGATCTTCTCGTCCAGCATCACCATCGCCTCGAGCATGTAGGGCGTCAGCGCGCGGTTGACGAGAAAACCCGGCGAGCTCTTGACCGGCAGCGGCAGCCGGTCGATGGCGCCGACAAAGGCCAGCGCCTCCTTCAACAGTTCGGATCGGTGCCGTCATGGCTGACGACCTCGACCAGTTGCAGCCGCGAGACCGGGTTGAAGAAATGCAAGCCGAGCAACCGCTCCGGCGATTTCAGCGTCGAGCGCAGATCCTGCAGCGGAATGCTCGAGGTGTTGGTGGCAAGGATCGCGCCCGGCTTCATGTCGGGCTCGAGGCCTGCATAGACCTTCTGCTTCAGCTCGAGCTTCTCCGGCACCGCCTCGATGATCAGGTCGGCGTTGCGGACGCCCTCGCCATCGAGATCGGGAACCAGCCGATCCAGCGCGTCCCTGACATCGGTGCGTCTGTGGATGATCTTTCCGAACAGATCGGCGGCGCGCTTGATCGCGCCCGCGATCGGCTCCGGCTTCATGTCCGATAACGTGACGTGCATGCCTTCATTGGCGCACCACGCCGCAATGTCGCCGCCCATCGCGCCGGCGCCGATGACATGGACGTGGCTGACCTTGTTGCCGGCGCCCGCGCAGTTTCTTCATCTGCTCGCGCAGGAAGAACACCCGGATCAGGTTCTGCGCCGTCGGCGTCACCATCAAATTGGCGAACGAGGTCTTTTCGGCCGTCAGCATCGCCGCCTTGTCGCCGCCGTGCTTTTCCCAGAGATCGATCAAGGCGTAGGGCGCAGGGTAATGCGCGTGCGGCGCCGCCTTCTCGGCCTCGCGGCGCATCCGCGAACCGAGCAGGCCGCGGACCGGGGCGAAGTCCAGGATCGCGTTCAAGAGGCCGGGCCGGGCGCGTTTCAAGCGGCCGAACACGGCGTCCTTGACGGCATTAAGGACATGCCGCTCCTGCGTCACCGCATCGACCAGCCCGAGCCCGCGCGCTTTGCGCGCGTCGATGGTCTTGCCGGTCAGCATCAGCGTCATCGCCTGCATCGGATTGATCAGCCGCGTGAAGCGCGCGGTGCCGCCAAGCCCGGGATGCAGGCCCAGCATCACCTCCGGAAACCCAAAGCGCGCGCCATCGATCGCGATCCGCGACTGGCAGGCGAGCGCGACTTCGAGCCCACCGCCGAGGCAGAAACCATGGATCACGGCCACGGTCGGAATCCGCAGCGCCTCGAGCCGGTCGATCACCGCATGGGCGCGGCCGATCGCGGTCTCGACCGCAGCGGGATCGGTCGCACCGCGGAATGCATTGACGTCGGCGCCGGCGATGAAGCCGGACGGCTTGGCCGAGCGGATCACGATTCCGGCCGGGCGCTGGTTTTCCAGCGCCGATAGCACGAGGTCCAGCTCTTCAATGACGTCGGCGGAAAGCGTGTTGGCGCTGGCGCCTTCGCGATCGAACAATAGCCAGGCGATGCCGTCGCCGTCATGCGTGAGCCTGAAATGGCGATAGGGTCCGCCCTCGCCGGCTTTGGGGCCGAGTTCGAGCACCCTACTGCTGAGAACATCCATGATCTTGGAGTCCATGACGTTCCCTATACCGTTTCGATCAACATGGCGCCGCCCTGGCCGCCGCCGATGCATTCGGTGGCGACGCCGCGTCTGGTGCCGAGCCGCTTCATGGCGTTGACGAGGTGCAGCACGATGCGGTTGCCGCTGCAGCCGACGGGATGGCCGAGGCTGATGGCGCCGCCGTCGACATTGAGTTTGGTGCGGTCGATGGTGCCGGCGGCGCCGTCGAGGCCGAGGATCTCGCGGCAGAACTTGTCATCGTTCCAGGCGGCGAGGCAGCCCAGCACCTGGGTCGCGAACGCCTCGTTCAATTCCCAGGTCTCGACGTCCTGCAGGGACAGCCTGTTGCGCTTCAACAGCTCGGTCGCTGAGAGCACCGGCCCGAGCCCCATGATGCTGGGATCGAGCGCCGACCATTGGCTGTCGAGGATCACGGCCTTGGGCGTCAGGCCGTGTTTGGCCACGGCTTCCTCGGACGCGAGGATCACCCAGGAAGCGCCGTCGGTGATCTGCGAGGAGTTGCCGGCGGTGACCTGGCCCCAGGGCCGCTCGAATACCGGCTTCAATTTGGCAAGCGACTCCGGCGAGGAATCCGGTCGCACGCCGTCGTCGTGATCGTAAAACTTGCCGTCGCGCGCGAACGCGGTTTCGACCTCGCCTTTCAGCCAGCCCTTTGACTGCGCGTTGGCGAGCCGCTTGTGGCTTTCGACGGCATAGGCATCCGACTCCGCGCGGGTGATGCCGAAGAGGTGCCCGACCACTTCGGCGGTTTGCCCCATGTTGAGTTCGGTGATGGGATCGGTGAGCCCGCGCTCCAGCCCGATGATCGGCTTGAAGAACGCCGGCCGCGCCTTGGCGAACGCCGCGATCTTGCCGAGCAGGCCCTTGGCGCCGGCCAACCCTGCAAACCAGCGCACGCCCTGCTGCGGCCACACCAATGGCGCGTAGCTCAGCGCCTCGGCGCCGCCGGCTAAGATCAGATCCGAACTGCCGTCGCGGATGTAGCGAAAAGCCGTGTCGATCGACTGCATGCCGGAGCCGCAATTGATCTGCACCGTAAACGCCACCATGGCTTCGCCCATGCCGAGCCGCAGCGCGGCGACCCGGGCCGGATTCATCTCGTCGGCGATCACGTTGACGCAGCCGAGGATCACCTGATCGAACGCCGTGGGCGCAAAGGGTTGCCGGGCCAGCAGCGGCCGGCCGCATTGCACGGCGAGATCGACCGGCGTGAACGGACCGGGGCCAGAGCGTGCTTTCAGGAACGGCGTCCGGCTGCCGTCGACGATGAAAACCGGTCGCACCATCAGCCTGCCGCCCTCTGTTCCCCGAGTTCCTGGAAAAACCGATGCACGTCGGCGGCCTTTTTGTAAATTGGCGAAATGGCTTCCGGCGCGAAGTCGTCGACCTCGATCACCTTCGCGACCGCCTCGCGGGCCGCGGCGAACCGCTCGCCCTCGGCTTGCGTGATCACGCCCTGCTTCACCGCCGCCTGCCAATCATGCAGGCGGGCGCTGCGCAGCTTCCTGGCGATATCCTCGGCGCCGGTGACCAGCAGAAAAGCCTTCTCCAGCCGCGCCACGCCGCCGTCGTCGTCAACGTGGGCGATATCCCGCGTCAGGCGGTCGCGCGCCGCCGACGGCTCCAGCACCAGCTGCGCGCATTGATGGGTGACGCGATCCGACGGGCCGAGGACGCGGGCGCCGAGCGGCTGGATCAGGAATTTCAGCACGATGGCGACAAAGCGATTGGGCAAATTCGCGAGGATTTCCGCGAACCTCATTTCGATGGTCTTGAAGCCGCTCGCCATGCACCATTCAAGGGCTGGGAAATCCGCCACCTGACGGCCCTCGTCCTGCCAGCGCTTCAGCGCCGCCGACAACAGATACAATTCCGACAGGATATCGCCGAACCGCGCCGACAGCATCTCCTTGCGCTTGAGCGCGCCGCCGAGCGTCAATAACGCCATGTCGGCGCACAGCGCGAACGCCGATGCATAGCGCGAAAGCCGGCGGTAGAATCCGGTCGCCGCGCCGGCATCGGGGACGGCGACGAACATGCCGCCGCTCCAGCTACGGCCCCAGGCCCGGAACAGCGTGGTGACGCTGTGACCGATATGCTTCCAGAACGCGGTGTCGAATGCGTCCAACCCCCTGGCGCGATCGGCGTCGCCGAGTGCGTTCATCTCATCCAGGAGATAAGGATGCGCGCGGATCGCGCCCTGCCCGAACACGATCAAATTGCGGGTCAGGATGTTGGCGCCCTCGACCGTGATGCCGACCGGCACCGATCGGTAGAGGTTGCCGATGTAATTCTGCGGCCCGTCGATCACGGCCTTGCCGCCATGAATGTCCATGGCGTCGTCGATCGCAATCCGCATCCGCTCGGTAGCGTGCAGCTTCATGATGCCGGAAATCACCGCGGGGTGACGGCCCTGATTGAGCGCGGCGCAGGTCAGCCGCCGCGCCGCATCGAGCAGGTAGGCGGTGCCGGCGATGCGGGCGAGCGGCTCCTCGATGCCTTCGAACTTTCCGATCGGCACGTTGAACTGCTCGCGAATCCGGGCGTACGCCCCGGTAGTACGCGCGGCATAGGCCGCCCCCGCCGCCGACAGCGACGGCAGCGAAATGCCGCGCCCGGCAGCGAGCGCCGTCATCAGCATCTTCCAGCCCTGGCCGAGCCGCTCCTGGCCGCCGATGATGTAGTCCATGGGGATAAAGACATCGCGGCCCCAGTTCGGGCCGTTCTGAAACACCTGCATCGCCGGCAGATGGCGACGGCCGATCTCCACGCCGGGCAGATCGGTCGGGATCAGCGCCACGGTGATGCCGAGGTCCTCCTGCGATCCCACCAGATGATCGGGGTCGTAGGCCTTGAAGGCGAGGCCCAACAAAGTCGCGACCGGCCCGAGCGTGATGTAGCGCTTGTGCCAGTTGAGGCGGAGCCCAAGCACCTCGCGGCCTTCGAAATGGCCCTTGCAGATGATGCCGCTGTCGATCATCGCGGCGGCATCGGAGCCCGCTTCGGGGCTGGTCAATCCGAAGCAGGGAATCTCGCGGCCGTCGGCGAGGCGCGGCAACCACTGCTGCTGCTGATCCTTGGTGCCGAAGCGCATCAGCAGTTCGCCGGGGCCGAGCGAGTTCGGCACCATCACCGTCACCGCGGC
The DNA here is from genome assembly GCA_963843235.1 of uncultured Alphaproteobacteria bacterium. Lineage (GTDB taxonomy): Bacteria > Pseudomonadota > Alphaproteobacteria > Rhizobiales > Xanthobacteraceae > Bradyrhizobium. The sequence goes on along the minus strand of CAWJJV010000023.1, from coordinate 132,444 downwards.
GGTGAGCGAGCGCGACGAGATCTTGCGCACCACTTCGGAATGGGCGTAGGGCGAGAAGCCGAGCCCGCCAAATTCCTTCGGGATGATCATGCCGAAGAATTTGTGTCGCTTGATGAAGTCCCAGGCCTCCGGCGGCAGGTCGCGCCACTCCCAGTTGATCTTCCAGTCGTCGAGCATCGCGCAGAGTTTATCGACCGGACCGTTGAGAAAGACCTCCTCCTCCGCCGTCAGGGTCGCCGGCGCGTTGGCGAGCAGCTTCGACCAGTCGGGATTGCCGGTGAAGAGATCGCCGTCCCACCAGACGTCGCCGGCCTCCAGCGCCTCGCGTTCGGTGTCCGACATCGCCGGCAGCACGCCGCGCGCCCAGGAGAAAATCGGCTTGGTGATGATATCGCGACGAAACACAAAGGAGGTCATGGCGATGTCCTCGTGGTGAGAGCGCGGCGCGATTCTAAGGCGTCCGCATACGCCGAACAACAACCCTACCTTAGCCGAAAGCATAAAGATTGAAGTGGCATTTCGCGTCGAAATGAAACGAAATTGATGGGGAGCGGAGCAACGTTGATAACCGCGGAATCGCGCATCGGTTCCGAAAATACGCGTTGCGGACAATCCTTTACGGACGATCTTTGGAGGACAATGACTCGCAACCGAACCAATGACTATGGGCTTTAATTCACCTCTCCCCGCTGGCGGGGAGAGGGAGCGTAATCAATCCGGCCGCACCATCTCGAACATGGCTTCCGGCCGAATTTCAAAATAATCGCCGCGGCGGCCGGCGCGCACGATGGGGCGCGCCAGCGCGGTCTGGTAGACGCCGTCCTTGATGAGGGCCTTGTCGATGTGCACGGCGACGACCTCGCCGAGCGTCAGCCAGCCCTGCACTTTCTGGCCGTCGGCGCCCTGCAATTGAATGATCTGCGTCAACTTGCATTCGAACGAGACCGGGCTCTCGCCGACGCGCGGCACGTTGACGAGCCGGCTCGGCACCGCGGTGAGGCCGGCGATATCGAACTCGTTGACGTGGTGGGCGACGTGCGCCGCGGTGGCGTTCATCTGCTTTGCCAGATCCATGGTCGCGAGATTCCAGACGAACTCGCCGGTTTCCTGGATGTTGACGACGCTGTCTTTCCACGACGTCGAGGAAAACCCGATGATCGGCGGGGTGTAATTAAACCCGTTAAAAAAGCTGTAGGGCGCCAGGTTGACGTTGCCCTTGGTGTCCCGCGAGGAGATCCAGCCGATCGGACGCGGCGCGATGATGGCATTGAAAGGGTCGTGCTTGAGGCCGTGGCCGTTGACCGGCTCGTAATAATGCAAGTCTCTCGTCGTCATGCAGGTAAGTCCTCAAGGTATCCGGTCATTCCGGGATGGTCCCACCGGGTCGGCGCTCTGCGCCGCCCGATGACAGACTCCGGACCAGACCTCAGATGCGCAATTGCGCATCGGGGAATTCATCTCGAGGCATTCACCGAGTCCGATGCTTCGCATCGCTCCGGAATGACGAATTACTCATTTTCCCTTAGCACGCGGCGCAAGTCCCGCCAGGACAAAATCGATCATCTGGTCGATCGACGGTCCCGGTTTGTTGACGGATTGCGCGATCATCTGCGGGTGGAAGAACCGTACCATCGCCGTGCAGGCGCACAGCGCTGCGAGCGGCACGTCCGCGACCTCGAATTCGCCCGACGCCACGCCCCGCGCAATAACGGCAGCGATCTTCTCGTCGATCCGATTGATGTGAGCCACGCAGACTTCCCAGCTCTCTTCCATCGCGATTTCGACCATTTCGTGCAACTTGGAATCGCCGACATAGCGCTCCGAATTCATGCGATGCACGGTGGTCAGCAACTCTCGCATCCGATCGGCCGCCGGACCGGGCTTGTTCGCGATCGCTTCCGCTTCAATCTCGACCTCGCCCATCAGTCTGCGGGCGACGCCCTCGTGGATCGCCTTCTTCGAATCGAAGAAGCGATAGACGTTCGCCGGGCTCATCCGCAGCACCTTGGCGATGTCGGCGACCGTGGTCTTCTGGTAGCCGATTTCGCGAAACAGACGCTCCGCCACCACGAGAATACGTTCCCGTGTGTCGGCTTCGACATTTTCCGAAATCAGCGTCATATCAGGTCCAATGTTCAATTATTCCGCGGCCTCAGCAAGCGGAATTGCGGATTGCGATTCGCCATGATGCCGCAGTGCAGGATCAATGTGCGCGCTCGGCCCGCTTTCTTCAAGGCTCCTGCGAAACCAGAGTGCGTAGAGACCCGGCAGGTATAGCAGGGTCAGGAAGGTCGCAACAAACAGACCTCCCATGATCGTGATCGCCATTGGCCCCCAAAACGCCGAGCGCGACAGCGGGATCATCGCCAGGATCGCGGCCAGCGCCGTCAGCACCACCGGGCGGGCGCGCCGGACGGTGGCCTCGACGATGGCCTCCTTGCGCGTCAGGCCGTGGGCGACGTCGGTTTCGATCTGGTCGACCAGGATCACCGCGTTGCGCATGATCATGCCGGCCAGCGCGATCAGTCCGAGCAGCGCCACGAAGCCGAACGGCTGGTTGGCGACGTTCAGGCCCAGCGACGCCCCGATGATCCCGAGTGGCGCGGTGAGAAAGACCAGCAGCAGCCGCGAAAAACTCTGCAGCTGGATCATCAGCAAGGTCAGCATGACGATGACCATCAGCGGAAACAGCACGAAGATCGAGGCGTTGCCCTTGGCGGATTCCTCAATGGCGCCGCCCATCTCGATCCGGTAGGCGGGCTGCAGACTGTCGCGGATTTCCTGCAGCTTGGGCCATATCTGATTGGTCACATCGGGCGCCTGCACGCCATCGGCGACGTCGCTGACCACCGTGATCGCCATGTCGCGGTTGCGCCGCCACAGGATCGGCTCCTCATGGGCGTATTCGACCTTGGCGATCTGCGACAGCGGCACCACGACGCCGTTACGCGACGTGATGGTGAGATCACCGACATGGCCGAGGTCGAGCCGCTCGGACGGCACCGCGCGCGCCACGACTTGGACCTTCTCGATGCCGTCGCGCACCGTGGTCACCGGCACGCCCGAGATCAGCATGCTCAGCGCCTGCGAGACGTCTTGCGGAGTGAGGCCGAGCGCGCGGGCGCGGTCCTGATCGACCGCGAGCTTCAGGTACGGCGTCTGCTCGTTCCAGTCGAGATGCGGATCCTTGACGTTGGGGTTCTGCCTGACCACGTCGCGGACCTTGTAGGCGATCTCGCGCACGGTCTTGGTATCCGGGCCGATCACGCGGAATTGTACCGGAAAGCCGACCGGCGGGCCGAAGTTGAAGCGATCGACGCGGACGCGCGCTTCGGTCAAAGCTCCGTTATCGACTGCCTTCTCCAGCCGCGCCTTGATCCGCTCACGCGCCTCGACGTCCCTGGCAACGATGACGATTTCGGCAAAGGCCTCGTTCGGCAGCTGCGGATTCAGGCCAAGCCAGAAGCGCGGCGAGCCCTGGCCGACATAGGCGGTGTAGGTCGAGATATCCTTGTCGTCCTTGAGCAGCGCTTCGGCCTTTTTCACCGACGACTGCGTCACGCCGATCGCCGTGCCCTCCGGCAGCCGCAACTGCAGGAACAGTTCGGGCCGCTCGGACAACGGGAAGAACTGCTGCTGGACGTGACCGAAGCCCACGATCGAGAGCGCGAAGATACCGACGGTTGCCACCACCACCTTGACACGATGGTTGACGCACCACTGGATCATGCGGCGCAGGATGCGGTAGACGCGGGTTTCATACACCGCATGCGGATCGTGGTTGTGGCTCACCGTGATATTGGGCAGCAGCTTGACGCCGATATAGGGCGTGAAAATTACCGCCACGAACCAGGATGCGATCAACGCGATCGCGACGATCCAGAAAATGCCGCCGGCATATTCGCCGACCGCCGAATTGGCGAAGCCGATGGGAAGGAAGCCCGCCGCAGTCACCAGCGTTCCCGTCAGCATCGGAAACGCGGTGGATTCCCAGGCGAACGCCGCCGCGCGGGCGCGATCCCAGCCCTGCTCCATCTTCACCACCATCATCTCGACCGCGATGATGGCGTCGTCGACCAACAGCCCGAGCGCGATGATCAGCGCGCCGAGCGTGATGCGGTGCAGGTCCAGCGACATGCTGTTCATGACGATAAAGACGATCGCCAACACCAGCGGCACCGACAGCGCCACCACGATTCCGGTTCGCCAGCCCAGTGCGAGGAACGAGACAAACAGCACGATCGCCAGCGCCTCGATGAACGAATGCACGAACTCGCTGACGGCGTGCTCGACCACCTTCGGCTGATCGGCGATCTGTTCGACGTTGATGCCCTGCGGCACCGCTTTCATGAACTCCGCGGTCGCACCGGCGACGTCCTTACCGAGTTCCAGGATGTTGGCGCCCTTGGCGGTGACCACGCCGATGCCGAGCGCGGGCTTGCCCTCCTGGCGCACCACAAAACTCGGCGGATCGACATAGCCGTGGCTGACGGTTGCGATATCGCCAAGCCTGAAGGTCCGGCCGTTGCTTTCGACCGGCGTCTCCGCCACAGCCTTGACGCCGTCGAACGCGCCGGTGACGCGTAGCGGCACGCGTTGCGCGGAGGTTTCCACGGTGCCGGTCGGCACGATGTTGTTCTGTTTCGCCAGTGAATCGAACAGCGCCTGCGGCGTAAGCCCGAGCGTCGCCAGCTTGGCGTGCGAGAACTCGACAAAGATCCTTTCGTTCTGGACGCCGTAGAGATCGACCTTGGTGACACCGGGCACCTTCAACAGCCGCTGGCGCATGCCTTCGGCGGCCTTCTTCAGTTGCGCGTAGTCGGCGCCATCGCCGGTCATCATGTAGAGAATGGAATCGACGTCACTGAACTCGTCGTTGACGACGGGACCAAGGAGACCTGCCGGAAGTTCGCCCTGCACGTCGGCCAGCTTCTTGCGCAGGAGATAGAACAGATACGGCACTTCCTTCGGCGGCGTCGAATCCCGGAACGTGACCTGCATCGCGGTGAATGACGGCTTCGAATAGGTCTGCACCTTTTCGAAATAGGGTAATTCCTGCAGCTTCTTCTCGATGGGGTCCGCGACCTGCATCTGCATTTCATTGGCCGTCGCCCCCGGCCAGATCGCCGAGACGTTCACCACCTTGACCGTGAAGAAGGGATCTTCAGCGCGGCCGAGCCGCTGGTAGGAGAAGAAGCCGGCGGCGCCGAGCGCGATGATCAGGAACAGGATCAGTGCGGGATGGCTGACTGCCCAGCCCGAAAGATTGAAGCGCTTCATCGAACCCTCCAAATCGAAAACTCGGCTTTGTCATTCCGGGATGGTCCGAAGGACCAGACCCGGAATCTCGAGATTCTCCGATGTGCAAATGGCACATCGTAGTTCGATCGCTTCGCATCGCCCCGGAATGACGTTTCACTTAGAACGACAGCGACGAGACAACTCTTACTTTCTGAGCCGGGTCGAGCTTCTGCACGCCGAGCGTGACCACCTGTGCGCCCTCGCCGACGCCGCCCGAAATGACGACGTCGTTGGTCTCGTAGGACTTCACGGTGACCGGCTTCAGCGCGACTTCACCCGACGCATCGACGACATAGAGCGAGGGTGCGCCGCCTTCGCTGAACAGCGCCGACAGCGGCAGCCGCGCGACGTTCTCGGTGGCGGGATCGGCCAGCGTCAGCGTCGCGGTCATGCCGAGCGAGACGCGATCATCCGCGCCGGGCAGCGAGAATTTCGCCAGATAGGTTCGCGTCGCGGGATCGGCCGACGGCGCGACCTCGCGCAGCTTCGCAGCATATTTCCGGTCCGGCTCGGACCACAGGCTGACGGTCGCCACGCCGTCCTTGGCGCGACCGAGCAGGGTTTCAGGGATAGCGACCGCGGCTTCCTTTTCGCCAAAGCGGGCGACGCGGATTGCGGTCTGTCCGGACGTCACGACCTGTCCGGCGTCGATCAGGGTCGCGGTGACGACGCCACGGGTATCGGCTTCCAGCGTGGCGTAGGAAAGCGCGTTCCTGGTGAGATCGACCGAGCGCTCGGCACGGTTGAGGCGCGCCCGCGCCTCGTCGCCGGCGGCTTTCGCTTGATCCAGTTGCGCATCGGTATTCCAGCCCTTGGCACGCAAATCCTTGGCGCGCTGCTCAGCCGCGGCGGCCTGCGCCAGCACGCCGGTGGCGGCACGGAATTCCGCCTCGGCCTGCTCGGCCTGCAATTTCAGATCGATTTCATCGAGGGTCGCCAACGGCTGGCCGACGTCGACGGTATCGCCAACCTCCACCAGGCGTTTTGCCACCTTGCCGGCGACCCGAAAGCCCATGTCGGTCTCGATCCGGGGCTTGATGGTGCCGACGAAGCTGCGCGCCGGCACCTCCGCCTCGTAATGCACGGTCGCGACCAGCACGGGCCGCCCGGGGGTGGCCTTCTGGGCGACTGAATCGTTGCAGCCGCTCAAGGTGATCGCCAGCAGCGCCAACGAGGCGCCAATTAAGAGCTTGGAATAGCTGGATAAAATTGCACGAACCAACATCGGGCGCTCCCATCGGGTTGAGCCTGATGAAGATTATTTAATGTTCACTGATGAATGTCAATATTTATCAGTGAACATCCATCTGCGACATTTCGCCCGCCCGCGATCATGATCGACCATCGTGTCGGTCTCCAAGTTGCTTGAGAATGGCGAACATCCGCTCGGCTTGCGCATCTTGCTGTCGTTTTCGCTTCTTTTTTCTGCGGCGAACCAGACGAACTCGACCGACATAGGGACCGGAGTCGTCGCGGTGTATTAACTTGTCGAGCGCGATGGGAAAGTCGCGGATGCGCACGCCGGTGGCATTGAACACCGCATTCCAGATAGCTACCCCGGCGCTGTACGCGCTGGAGCGCTATAACACCTTGCAAAAGCTTGGCGAGGAAGTTCGTACGTCCGCTAGCGCGGCTCGCAAGCCACTTAATCCAGAATTATCCTGGACTATTGTATGGTCGTGCTCAATTCCCGCCAGCCTCCCCAAAGAATCTGGATGCCGATGCACAGCAGGATAAATGCTGACAGGCGCATCAAGACGCTCGTTCCGCGCGGGCCAAGCACCGCACTGATTTTGTGAGCGAAGCGATAACAGATGTAAATTGTCGCCGCGATCGCCGCCAGACCAGCGACAGCGGCGCCGCCGACAATGAAGACATGCATAAGATCGGCCATTTCCTTGGGCCTCTGGCTACCCAGCGTAATGGCAACGGAGATCGATCCGGGCCCGACGGTGAGCGGCATCGTCATCGGATAGAAGCAGTCGGCCGCGTTCAAGCGCCGGTGATGTTCATCGAAATCGTCCGGACCATCCTCGGCATCGCCCGATTCCAAGAGCTTCCAACCGAAAGCCGTCACCACCAACCCGCCGGCGATGCGTACGACAGGCAGCGTAATTCCAAAGAATTCGAGCACGTAGGAGCCGACCAGGAGCGATCCTATGAGAAGAAAAAAGCTGTTCATCGCGACAACGCGCGCCAGGCGGTAGCGTTCGGCGTTGCTCGAATGCCGCGTCAGTCCGAGAAAGATCGGGACGTTGCCGATCGGATCTACAATTGGAAAAAGGCCCGCATAGACCACAAGAAAGACATTCAGGACTTCGTTCACGGTTAGCCTCTATCAATGCGCTGGAATTGCCGCGACTGCGCATCGAAGTCAAAGCATCGTCGTATACCGCCGTCTCAAATTCCGCTGATCGCGGGCCAAGGCATGTCACAGGCCTGGCTAAGTGCAAGCACATTTGGCTGCTATGCCTGCCGCATAAGAAAGCTATGCGGGCAAGCAATCCGGCTTATGAAAAAAATATAAGTGCACCGGACGAAGGTCCGGTCACGATTGTGAAAAAGCGTCCAAGGGTGACTCTGACGCAGCTTCGATGACGGTTACCGCAACTAAAGGCCCGAACGCTTTCGTGGCCCTATTCCAATCTGTCCTGGGGCGGATCTTTTGCAGGACTGTTATTCTGGCGCATTTCGCGTTCTGCCTGCAGCCAAAAATCCATCTCGGAACCGTCAATTTGGCCGCTTTTCTCCCACAGCTCGTAGGCACGCTGCCGTATTTTATCTTCCAAGCCGTTCATGATTGTTGTCCTGTTCCTAGTCCATTTTCACGTTGGGTTCGCGTCCCCAAACGCGCAGCTTACCCAGGCCGTCGACGAACGCCTTGGCATCCTTCCCTATTTTTAGGGCAACGCATCCTTCATCCAGATCGTCGTCGGAAATGCCGGACTTCTCGAACAATGGCAGGGCTGCTTCGACGTATCCGATGAATTTGCAGTGTGCGAAGGCGTCGGCAACAAAGTCCCGAGCGGTGGATTCCTTGAGAAGATCGCCCATGGCCGCTGCAGCCGGCAGAATAGCGACCGCATCGTAAAGAACCGATGGCCCTCCATCGATCATCTGGTCGGCGTCGACCCAACTGCCGTCGCTCGCTTTCACCCCCGTCACTTGGGGAGCTATAATCTCGAAGGTCGCCCCCGCGTTTTCCAGAGCGGCCTTTAACGCTTTGAGCAGGCTTGCGTCGGTTCCATCAGTCACCAGGATTCCCAGCTTACGACCTTCGAAGCGTTGGGGCCCTTTTTCAACGATACTAAGCGCGGGTGAAGGATCGAGGTCCTGTCGAGTTGGCATCGCTGCGTCGGCCGGCTTCGGCATCTTCTTGAGGCCGAGCGCTGCGGCGACCTTGTTGGCCAAGGTCTCGTCGATATTGAGGAGGTGCGAAACGACGCGCTCGCGGATGACGGGCGTCTTGACCTTGCTGAGTTCGAACGTGAGGGCCCCGGCTATATGGGTTTGTTCGCCCATCGTCTGGCTGATGAAGAATTGCCGCGCCTGGCTGTAGTGATCCGCAAAGCTCTCGGCCCGGAGACGGCGTTTGGGTCCCTGTTCGACATCAGCAAAGGACATAAATCCACGCTGCGGGGATTCTCGCGGACCTTCGCCAAACGAGTTGGGCTCGTAGTTCACATGCCCGATTGGATTTCGCATCGCCATATGCCCGTCTTGCTGAAAGTTGGCGAACGGACATTTGGGGGCGTTGATTGGGATATGCGTGAAGTTGGGACCACCGAGCCGCTTGAGCTGCGTATCGAGGTAAGAAAAATTGCGACCTTGCAGCAGTGGATCATTGGAGAAGTCAATGCCGGGCGGAACGTTCTGCGTCATGAACGCCACCTGTTCGGTTTCAGCAAAGAAGTTGTCCGGCATGCGATCGAGAACCAAGCGGCCGACAGGAATCGGCGGCAGCAATTCCTCCGGAATCAGCTTGGTGGGATCGAGGACATCAAACTCGAAAGAGTCAGCGAAGGCTTGGTCGAATAGCTGGAACTGCAATTCCCATTCCGGGAAATTGCCGGTCTGGATGGCGGTCCACAGGTCGCGGCGATGGAAATCCGGATCGGCACCGTTGATCTTTACCGCCTCGTTCCACAGCACTGACTGAAGGCCCAGCTTGGGCTTCCAATGAAATTTAACGAAGGTCGACTCGTTTTTCGCGTTCACGAGGCGGAACGTGTGAACGCCGAACCCTTCCATGAATCGCAATGAGCGTGGGATCGCCCGGTCGGACATGATCCACATGACCATGTGCATGCTCTCGGGCGTGAGGCTGATGAAGTCCCAAAAATTGTCGTGCGCCGTCTGTGCCTGCGGAAAAGCGCGATCCGGCTCCTGCTTGGCGGCATGGATCAAATCGGGAAACTTGATCGCGTCTTGTATGAAGAAAACGGGGATGTTGTTGCCGACAATGTCCCAATTGCCCTCCTGAGTGTAAAGCTTGACGGCAAAGCCGCGAACGTCGCGTGCGAGATCTGAAGAACCCTTGTTGCCTGCCACCGTAGAGAACCGGACAAAGGCGGGCGTCCGCTCGCCGGCGCGCTGAAATAGATCGGCGCGCGTATATTTTGACAGGGGTTTGTAGTTTTCGAAGAATCCATGCGCGCCATATCCCCGCGCATGAACGACTCGCTCCGGAATGCGCTCGTGATCGAAGTGAAAGATTTTCTCGCGGAAGTGGAAATCCTCCAGCAGCGTTGGCCCACGCGGACCGATCTTCAGGGAATTCTGATCGTCTGAAACCGGGCCTCCCTGGGCTGTCGTCAAGACCGGGATTTTACCCGAGGCGGTTTGATGGAGTTCGCCGCCTTCACCTCGCTCGAGCTTTTGATCATGAATGGTTGCTGTGCCGCCTGACGCGTGTTTTGTCTTCGTGGTTCTGGCCATGCGGCGATCCCTCGAATCTGGAACTGAGGAATTCTTAATCCGCCGCGGTGAAGTACGTTCCCATTCCTTGCGCCAGCCGGTTGTCTTATGGGCCGCGCTTAGCCGGGCGTGGTGGTCTCCAACAGCACCATGCGGCACTTGTTCCAGCGCGATCAAGGAACCATCGCCGCGCAGTGGTGTTCGATAAATGGGGATATCGGAGGTTTTGACGATGCGCGTTGCTCTTATTGCGCTGTGCCTTTGTATCTCCACCTCGATGGCGACTGCCCAACCCAAAGAAGAAGCTAAAAAGCCGGACGACTCTTCTTGGAGTACCGGTCGCACGGTGTTGCCCGACAACAAGGGTCAACTCCAGCCGCAAGGCTGGACTGGACCGATCTCGACAGAGTCGACCGGCGGCGCACCCGCTGGAAGCCCGCAAGGCGGCACGCCGCCACCCATGCAGCCGGCCCCCGGCGGTTCGTCAAAGAGCATCGTCGAACCAACTCCGGATACTGCCCCTGCCAAACGTTAAGGCGGGAAGCCACGATCGCCCCACATCAACGCCGGGGGTGATCGGTCTCGCGTTCGCAGAGACGACGGAGTGCCTCGAATAAATTTGGCGCCTGCTACTTCGCCTTCCGCACGCCGGCAAATTCCACCTTGGTCTCCTGGCCGCCGAGAAACACCAGCAACCCTCCAAGCAACGGCAGCACCGCCAGCACCAACAGGCCGGTCGAGGTGCTGCCGGTGGTCTCCTTGACCCAGCCGATCAGATAGGGACCGGCGAAGCCCGCGAGGTTGCCGATCGAATTGATCAGCGCGATCGCGCCGGCGGCCGCGGTGCCGGAGAGCCACGCCGTCGGCAGCGTCCAGAACACCCCAAAGGTGCAGAACACGCCGATCGCGGCCACCACCAGCGCGACCATCGTCACATACGGATTGTCCATGTAGCCGCAGATCCCGAGCGCCACCCCGGTCAACAAAAGGGGCGCGCCGACATGCATCACGCGCTCGCGGGTGGCATCGGAATGCCGCGCCCACAGGATCATCGCGACGGTGCCGAACAGATACGGCACCGCGGTGACAAAGCCGGTCTGCGCATTGGAGAAGCCGAACGCTTTCACGATCTGCGGCAGCCAGAATTGCATGCCATAGAGCGCGGCGACGAACCCGAAATAGACCATGCTCAGCCTCAGCACCTTGGGCGAGGCCAGCGCCTGCCGCAGCGTGAGGTGACTCACGGCCTGCTTGGCGGCGGTTTCGCTTTCAAGCCGCGATGACAGCCACGCTTTCTGCTCGGCCGTCAGCCAGTCGGCCTTCCCCGGCCGGTCGGTGAGATAGAACCAGGTGACGATGCCGAGCAGGACAGTGGGAACCCCCTCGATGATGAACAGCCATTGCCAACCCTGCAGCCCCAGGACGCCGTCGAGCCCGAGCAACAGGCCGGAGATCGGCGCGCCGATCACGGTGGACACCGGAACCGCGATGACGAAGGCAGCGAGAAAGCGCGCGCGATATTCCGCCGGATACCAATAGGTCAAATACAGGATGATGCCGGGAAAAAATCCGGCCTCGGCGACGCCGAGCAGGAAGCGCACGGTATAAAAGCTCCAGATACCGCTGACGACGGCCATCAGCACCGAGATGATGCCCCACGTCACCATGATGCGGGCGATCCAGCGGCTGGCGCCGAATTTCTCCAGCGCGAGGTTGCTTGGCACCTCGAACAGGAAATAGCCGATGAAGAAGATGCCGGCGCCCCAGGAGAACACCGTCGGCGAGAATTTCAGCTCGGCGTTCATGGTGAGCGCCGCGAAGCCGAGATTGACGCGATCGAGATAGGACAGGAAATAGGCCAGCACCAGAAACGGTATCAGCCGCCACGAGATGGCGCGGATGGTCGAGGTCTCTAGGTCGCTCTTGATGCCGGAAGCGGCGATCACGGTGGTGGCCTGGCTCATGAGGTTTCTTCCCGGTTTCTTGTTTTGCGCGGGGGACCGATGCTCGTCACCCAATAGGCGGGGTCTCTTAGCATCGTGTAGCGGGCGTGATAAAGAGCGATGCGCGCGAGACAAAGCTTCATTGCTTCACTTCTTCGCTAGATTTTTGGGGTCCTGCGGACGATGCCCTGTCATCACCATGAATAACGTCCCGATCAATGACGACAGGGAAGAACGATGGCCCCCGACGATCGTCCGCGCCTGGCTGTGCCTGGCGATCGTCGCCGCCGGCCTTGCCTTGCGCAGGTTCGGGTTCGGCGTGGGCTTGCCGGCCTCGATCGTGAAATATGGCGGCTCGATCCTGTGGGCCACCATGGTTTTCTTTCTGACGAGTATCCTGGCAGGTACTTTGGCGGGCAGCGCCGGTCTGCGCCTGCCGCGATGGCGCATCGCCTTGATCTCGGCGGGGATCGCCGTCAGCGTCGAACTGTTCCGGCTGGTGCATGCCCCCTGGCTTGATGCTTTTCGGCTGACGCTGGCAGGCGCGCTGTTGCTCGGCCGCATCTTCTCGCCATGGGATATGGTCGCCTATGGCGCCGGAATTATCCTGGGCATGCTGCTCGATCGTTGGGTGGCACCTCGCTTTGTCGAGGCAACGCCTTAGGCAGGCGTGAGCGGCGCGGCCTGGCTATGCCGCCATGCTGGCGCGGGTCGAGACCTGGTCATACCAGCGCTTCAACGCCGTGTGCCCGCTGTCGATCGAAACGCCAGCGGCCTTAGTGGCGAAGTCCACGGTGACGAAGGCGGTAATGTCAGCCACCGAGAATTGATCTCCCGCCATAAAGGAAACATCGGCGAGCCGGGCATTGAAGTCAGCGTAGAAATTCCGGACGCGTTGCTTGCTGCGTTCGACCAGCGCCGGAATCTGCTCATAGTCATGCGGTCCGGCGATCGCCCGGTTCTTGAGGCCGGGAACGGCGTTGCGAACCGCTTCCATCACCGAAGCAAACCCTTCCATCTCGACGCGCCGGTCCCACATCGCGACCTGCGCTTTGGTCTTGGGCGAGGTGCCAAGTAACGCCGGTTCAGGATGGATTTCCTCGATATAGCGCTGGATGGCCGGCACTTCGCCGATCGCGGTGCCGTCGTCCAGCACCAGGGTTGGCACCACACGGCGCGGATTGATCGCGGCGTAAGCGTCGGAGAACTGCTCCCTGACGCCAAGATCCACCGGCACCACCGGCATGGAAGTCCCCTTCTCAGCGAGGAATATCCGTACCCGGCGGGAATTCGGCGACGAATTCGATTGATAAAGTTTCATTTTCACCTCCATGGAAAACGCGAAATGCAAAAAGTGAAATGCGATGCGTGCCGGGATTCGCGGAGCAGCGGCGATCACGCCGGTCTGTTGACTTAGAGTTTCGAGCCGCCGCCAATCTGGACGGTGTCGCCAGTGACCCAGCGCGCCGAGTTGGAGACGAGGAAGGCAATCACGTCAGCAACGTCATCGGCATGGCCGATGCGCTGCAATGCCTGCATCCCCAGAGTGAACTGACGGCCCTCGTCGGTCCTTGCGAATTTCGACATCTCGGTATCGATCACCCCGGGCGCCACCGCATTGACGCGAATGCCGCGTGACCCCAGCAACACCGCGAAATGCTTGACCAGCGTGTCGATCGCACCCTTGGTTGCGCCGTACGCCGGGAGCAGCCCGACCGACGCCCTCGCCGCCAGCGACGACAACAGCACCACGCTCGACCCTTCACCGAGCAACGGTAGCAATTGCTGCACCAGGAAGAACGGCGCACGGACGTTCACGGCGAACATGCGGTCGAAATCTTCCACCGTCTGATCCTCGATGGTCGCCGCGGAAGCAACGCCGGCATTGGCAACGAGAATATCGAGCCGGTCGCCGACCAGCTTGCGGACCTCGGCGGCCAGCTTGTGCGCGCCGTCCGGTGCGCCGAGATCGACGCCGACCGCGTCGGCGCGTCCCCCGGCGCCGCGGATTTCGGCGACCAACGATTCCGCCTCCTTCGCGCCGCTGCTGTAATGGACGATGACGCGCGCGCCGGCTGAGGCAAGCGCCTGGGCGGTGGCGCGGCCGATGCCGCGCGATGCGCCGGTAACAAGTGCGGTCTTGCTGATAAGATCACTCATGGTCGTTAATCCCCTTTGGTGAGAAATGATCGGTAAGATTTCACGAAGCCGTCTTGCCGCCGTTCACTGAGATGATCTGGCCGGTGATGAACGAGGCTTTGGAGGAGGCGGCGAACACGATGGCGTCGGCTATCTCTTCGGGCCTGCCCGCGCGCTTCAGCGGCACGCCGGCGACCAGCCCGGCCTTCCGGTCGGCATTGCCCGTGAAGCGATCGAGCATCGCGGTCTCGATCGGACCGGGAGCCACCGCATTGACGCGGACTCCGAAAGCCGCGCCTTCGAGCGCCACCGACTTGGTCAGCCCTTCGACGGCGTGCTTGCTGGCGGTATAGAGCGAGGCGCCAGCTGCGCCGCGATGACCCATGGTCGACGACAGGTTGACGATGCTGCCGCTACCCTGCGGCTGCATCACGCGCATTTCGTGTTTCATGCTCAGAAGCACGCCGAGCACGTTGGTGTCGAAGCTGGCGGCATAGCTCTCAGCGGTCTGCGCGGTGATCGGGCCCGGGCGTGCCCTCGGTGCCGGCATTGTTGACGGCGACATCGAGGCGGCCGAACCGGCTGACGGTCTTGTCGACCAGGTTCTGCACGTCGCTCTCGTGGCGGACGTCGGCGCGAACGAATTCGGCCTCGGCGCCGGCGGCGCGCAGTTCGGAGACCAACGCCTGGCCAGCCTCGTCGTGGCGGCCGGAAACGACCAAGCGAGCGCCTTCATGGGCGAACGCGAGCGCGGTAGCGCGACCGATGCCGGTCAGTGCGCCGGTGATAAGGACGACGGGGTTGTTCATCTGAATACTCCATAAAAGCGATCGGCTATGCCCGCCAGGCCTTTCGGCGATTTCCATTCCGGGATGAGTGACTTGGCCGGAATGACGTTTTGTGGCCTGCCGTTAGCGGACATCTAGTTCATGCTGGCATCCGGGAGAAAGACTTTGTAAGGTCAACGCCATACTTTTAAGGAACTGGGTCAGATGGAGCTGCGCCACCTTCGATACTTCGTCGCGGTTGCCGAGGAAGGCAGCCTGACCGTTGCGGCGCAAAAGCGGTTGCATACGGCGCAGCCTTCGCTGAGCCGGCAGATTCACGATCTCGAACGGGAGCTTGGGGTCCAGCTTTTGAACCGCGGTCCCCGCGGCATCGAACTGACCGCATCGGGGCGCGTGTTTCTCGATCACGCGCGGGTGGCGCTGCTGCAGGTCGAGGCGGCCGGCGAGGCGGCGCGCCGCGCAGCACAACCAGCGAGGCCAACGTTCGCGATCGGCTTTCTGACCGGTTATGAGATGGATTGGCTTCCGGCTGTGATGGGCATCCTGCGCGCCGAACTGCCCTCTATCGAAGTCGTCATCCATAGCCAGGACTTGCCGGATCTCGCCGCCGGCCTGATGCGCGGCAAAATCGATTTCGCTTTCATGCGGCCGGAAAAGCCGGCACCCGGTCTTAAATTCAGGCTGTTGCGAAAGGACCCGTTGATCGTGCTGATGCCACACGATCACGCACTGGCAGCGCGCGAACTCGATTCGTCCGCAGGATCTCGTCGGCCAGACCTTTATCGCGACATCGCCGGATTCGGCACCGACGGTGCGAACCGCGATCGACGGCTACATCAAACAGCTCGACCTCGGTTTGGAGCCGGATCACATCGCCAAAAACATCTCCATGGCGATCGCGCTGGTGGCGTCCACGCGCGGCGTCAGCCTACTGCCACTTTATGCGCAGAACCTGCTGCCCAAAACCGTCGTCAGCCGTCCGCTCCGGGGCACACCGCCGATGATCGATCTCGTCGTCGGCTACAACGAAGCCAACGCGTCGCCGCTCTTGAAATTCTTGTTGTCGAAGGTGGACGAATTGAAGTTTCGGGTCTCGGGACGCAACGGGTAATTTCCGCTGACATCGAAGTGGGAGCGATGCTCAAGCCGGAATGTTCGCAGGCGGCGCGCGACGCAATATGCTTCGTTATTATGCTTTGCTATCGCACCCTACGCGCTTTCTTCGATGGCTTTTTCTTTGCCGCGTTTTTCGTCGCTATCTTCCTTGTTTTCTTGAAGGCCTTTTTGACGGTCTTTCTAGCGGCTTTCTTTGACCTCCTAACCGCTGACTTCTTCCCCGCTTTTTTGACACCGGCTTTTTTGACAATTGTTTTCTCTTTCGCCCTGGTCTTGGCGGCCTTCTTCGCCGCCGGCTTGTCCGCCGCACGCCTCTTCTTCCGCGCCGGAGCCAGCGCAATCGGCGGCACCATCATCGGATCGGAAACAAGGCCCAAGGCGGCCAGCGGCACGTCGGTCACGACCGCTTCACGCGCCTTCGGTGCCGGCGCTTCGGCCTTCAGCGCATCGTTGGCGGCGTCCGTCGCAATGGCGGTGATGTCTCTGACCGTGTCGGCAATTTTTTGCAGTATCGACTTGTCGTTGCCCATGTTGGTGTTGCTCATGGCGCGCCTCCCGGGAAGCTGTTGTTCCGGGCTAACCGCGCCGCCAGCCGCTGGTTCCCGCAACGAAACTAATCCGCGAGTTGAAAGCGCTCGAAGCGGTGCAATTCCTCCTCGATCCGGCGCTTGAGGTCCTTGCGGGCGCCGGCACGCGCCGACTTGACGCTGACTTGGACAGCGTCGTCCCGGGCATGGCGTTGTCGACCCAGCTCCATTTCTGCATCAGCAGTTTGCGGGCCTTGCGATCGGTCTTGAGATCGATGGCCGCGACGATGTCGTCATCCGCCAGCACCGGCAGCGCGAAATAACCGAACAATCGCTTCTCCTTCGGCAAATAGGCCTCGAAGCGGTGCCCGTAACCGAAGAACAGTTCAGTGCGCTTGCGCTGGATGGTGAGCGGATCGAACGGCGACAGGATATGCACCAGCCCGGGCGCAGCGCCTCGGCCAGCATCTTGGGCACTTTCCAGCACCTCCGGGCGCGCCCAATGCTCTTGCTTGCCGGCGCCTTCGAGCGCGACCGGCACCAGCTCTTTGGCGCGCGTCCTCGCTTCGATCAGACGCCGGACCGCGGACTTGCTCGGCGCATCGAGGTGGCAGATCGAATCCAGGCTGACCAGGCCCTGCGCGCGCAAGGCGCGGTCGAGCAGATAGCCGTTGATTTCGCGCGGCGACGCCGGCTTTGGCGGCTTGTCCCAGCCGAAATGCCGCGCCATCAGCTCGTAGGTCTTGAGCATGCCGGTGCGCGCGCTGATCGTCAGCTCGCCGGTATAGAACGCAAGCTGCAGCGCCCGCTTCGACGGCTTGCGGCTGGCCCATGGATGCTCCTTGTCCACCAGCACATCGTCGTCGATGTCGCGAATGGTCAGCGCGCCGTCGCGCCGGATCAGCCGCATCACCTTGCGCAAATCCGCCGGACTGACCCCGTCGAACCATTTATGGCCCTCGCGCCGGTGGCGCTTCATCGCCGGCAGGAAGAAACGCAGATCCGCTGAAGGCACATAGGACAGCGCGTGCGTCCAATACTCGAACACGCTCTTGTCCACGCTCTGGGCCTGCTGGAGATCGGTGCGGCGGTAGTCGGGAATCCGGGTCCACAGGATGTGGTGATGCGAGCGCTCGATGACGTTGATGGTGTCGATCTGCACATAGCCGAGATGGGCGACCGCGGCTGCGGTCGCCTGCGGCCCGTCGCCGAACGGCGCCGAGGTGTCGAGCCGCTGGGCGCGCAGCCAGATGCGCCGGGCCTCGCGCTGGGTCAGGGTGTGTGATTTAGCGACGGCGGACATTGTCGGCTATGTAGCGGGATTCGCCGCCAACCGGGAGGCCGAAATACCCCAGGGGACGCGGACGACCCAGATCGACCGGATCTCGCACGGCAGTGGTCCGGGCGACCGCTTCCAAGAAAAAGGCGGCCGCACTTTCCGCGCTTGGAACCGAGTGAGTGCGGCGACAGCCATCACGCCGGCCGCGCGCCCGCTTCATAATGCGCCGCCATCGGCCAGCGCGAGCGCGGCGCTGACGCCGCTTTCGAGGATTTCGTCGGACAGCCGCTTGTCGTTGACGGCGCGCGCCAGTTGAAGCGTGCCCACCATCATGCCGTAAATCGCCGCCGCCTTGCGCCGCCGCGCGTCAGCCGAGCCGTCGCGAACCTGGGTGGCGATCAACGCGATGAATTCGGACACCTTGTCCGTGAACGCATCGCGGGTCGGCTTCGGATGGCGGGCGATCTCCGCGACCAGGGCCGCGGTCGGACAGCCGCCGCTCGGCCGATCGCGGTGGCGGGGGGACAGATAGTCCCGGATCGTCGCCTCCAGCCCGGCATTGGCTTCGGACGCGGTCCGAAGCGTTTCCTCGCGCCGCCGAAGTGCATTGGAAAGCACGGCCTGGACCAGTCCCTCCTTGGATTCGAAGTGGGAATAGAAGGCGCCGTTGGTCAGCCCGGCATCGGCCATGATGCCGGCAAGACCCACCGCGGCGACGCCATTTTCGCGAAACTGCCGGGAAGCGACATCGATGATGCGCTGGCGGGTCGCGTCCTTATGTCCCTTCTCGTACCGCATCCTGGTTTCCTGTCGTCAGCTCACTATAGCACCGGCCCCCGCTTGCGGCCCGGATCCCCGCCGGCCGTCCAACGAAATCGTGATCGATACCCGTTACCTCGCTATCGCCGCACATTGCATTACGATCATAATAATGCATTATGAGCGTAATTCAATAAAAAACGCCAGGACGCGACCCATGGAATTGAAAGCAACCGCCGCCACGCTCACCCTCGACGAGGCCCCCGGCGAAGAGGATGCGGCTGTTCGCGCCCGACCCGAGTCCAAACGCGAGACGCGCAACGATGGGTCGCGCGCGGCGATCCTGACCGGCCCGGTGCTGCCGACGCTGTTGCGGCTGGCATTGCCGACCATGGTCGTGCTGCTGGCCCAGACCGCCGTCAACATCGCCGAGGCCTATTATGTCGGGTTTCTCGGTACCGACGCGCTGGCCGGGGTTGCAATGGTTTTCCCGGTGTTCATGCTGATGACGATGATGTCGAACGGCGGCCTCGGCAGCGGCGTGGCGTCGGCGGTTGCGCGCGCGGTCGGCGCCGGACGCAAGGACGATGCCGACGCGCTGGTGCTCCACGCCGTAATCCTCGCCGTCGTCGTCGGCGCGGCCTTCATGTTCGGCACGATCCGGGGCGGGCCGCACTTGTACCGCGCGCTCGGCGGAAAAAACGAAGCGCTCGACGCCGCGCTGAAATATTCCAACTATCTTTTCGCCGGCGCGATCCCGGTGTGGATCGTCAACCTGCAGGCCGCGGCGTTGCGCGGCTCAGGCAACGTCAGGGTGCCCGCAATCGTGACGCTGGTCGGTGCGCTGGTGCTGATCCCGGCCTCACCGCTGCTGATTTTTGGCTTTGGTCCGATTCCCGCGCTGGGCATCCAGGGCGCCGGCATTGCCTTCGCGGCCTACTACTGCGGCGCGATGCTGGTGCTGTTGCGCTACATGGCGTCGGGCCGTTCGGGCCTGACTTTCAGGTTCGTTCCGCTTCGGGCACGTCTTTTCCTGGATATTCTCAGGGTCGGAGTACCGACGGCGATCAATACGATGCTGACCAACCTGACGGTCATCCTGGTCACCGGCGCGGTTGGGCTGTTCGGGACCACGGCGCTTGCGGCCTACGGCATCGCGTCGCGGCTCGACTACATCATGATTCCGATCCTGTTCGGCCTCTGCACCGCCGTGTTGACCATGGTCGGCGTCAACATCGGCGCCGGCCAGATGGTACGTGCCAAACAGATCGCCTGGACCAGCAGCCTGGTCGGGCTGGCGCTGACCGGAACGATCGGCCTCGTCGTCGCGCTATTCCCGATGCTGTGGCTGCATCTCTTCAGCCACGATCCGGACGTGCTGCGTCAGGGGGCGACCTATCTGCGCATCGTGGCGCCGGCCTATGGCGCGCTGGGATTCGGCTTTGTGATCGCCTTTGCCGCCCAGGGCGCCGGCCATGTGCTCTGGCCGTTCGTCGCGTCCGTCGTCCGAATCCTGCTTGCCGCCGGCTTCGGATGGATCGCGGTCGGCTATTTCGGCGCCGGGATGGCGGCGCTGGCAGCGATGGTGGCGGCGTCGCTGGTCGCATACGCGGCACTCTGCGCCGTCGCGATGATCGCAGGCTCGGTCTGGCAGCTCGACAAGCCCTGAGCTGAGGCGCGCGGCGGAACGCGCGCCTCAGCCCCCGTCATAGGCTTTTTGAAGCCCGGCGATGTCGAGCTTGACCATCTGCAGCATCGCCTGCATGGCGCGTTGCGCCCCCGCGCGGTCGGGGCCGCCGAGCAATTTCGGCAGCACCGACGGCACGATCTGCCAGGACACGCCGTAGCGATCCCTGAGCCAGCCGCATTGTTCGACCGATCCGCCATCGGCGGACAGCCCCTCCCACAGACGATCCACCTCGGCCTGGTCGGCACAGTCGACCTTGAACGAGATCGCATGGGTGTATTCGAACCGCATGCCGCCGTTCAGCGCCATATATTCCTGGCCGGCCAGCGTGAACTGCACCACCAGCACCGAGCCCGCCGGCCCCGATCGACTATCGACGGTGTTCTTCTGGACGTGGTCGATCCGGGAATCCGGCAGCAGCGAAACGTAGAACTTCGCGGCCTCCTCGGCCTCGCCGTCGAACCACAGGCAGGGTGAGATCTTGGACATCAGCCGGCTCCTCGCGGATTGAAGCGAAATCAGGCGGTGGCCATTGGGGATGCTGCGGTCGCAGCCGCAACGTCCATCCACATCACTTCCCAGATGTGGCCATCGGGATCCTCGAAACTGCGGCCATACATGAAGCCGTAATCCTGCTTCGGGCATGGATCGACGCCGCCGCCGGCGGCTTGGGCCTTGCCAACGATGTCGTCGACGGCCTCGCGGCTGTCGGCGGAAAGACAGATCAGAACCTCGCTCGAGGTCTTGGCATCGGCGATCTTCTTCGGCGTGAACTGGCGAAACTTGTCGTGGGTCAGGAGCATGGCGTGGATGGTGTCGGAAAACACCATGCAGGACGCGGTCCCATCGCAGAACTGCTCATTTTTGGTCGCACCGATCGCCTGATAAAAAGCGGTGGCGCGGGGAAGATCAACGACCGGCAGGTTAATGAAGATCATTTTGGGCATACGAGGTTCCTTTCCACGGGTTTCGCCCCAAGGACGTTTGGCCGACGGGCAATCCGACAAGCGGTCTCAATTATTTTTGCCGCACGATTTTTGGCTACTACACGGCTGGATTTGTTTTGGCAATCCACGCTTGCTTCTCCGATGGGATGCAACCGTGCAGATGCCCGTATCTCAGAGAGAAGAAGCAGTCTTTGGTAGCAATCAAACTACTGCGCTCGGCGTGACGCATTCCCACACGGCCAGATTGTCATTCCGGGATGGTCCAAAGGACCAGACCTCAGATGCGCAATTGCGCATCGGGGAATCTCCGCCTCGGATCAACTCTGGATTCTCCGATGTGCAATTGCACATCGGAGTTCGATGCTTTGCATCGCCCAGGAATGACGCTGGTTAGGCCTACGTCGCAATCGCCGTCGGCATGGTGAGGAACGACCGCGTTACGTGCCAGAACAGTTGCCGGTTGGTCGCCAGCGTCACCGAGTGGGCGGTACCGGGCAGAATGATGAACTGGCGGTCGCCGTTCGGCAGCGCGTTAAAGAACTGCTCGATATCGGCCACGGTGGCGATCCCGTCATATTCGCCGCGCACCAGAAGTACCGGCGACAGCACCTTGTCCGGGTGCACCACCGGCAGGTTGGCGGTCATATCGAGATAGGTGCCGGTCGGGATCTGGTCGCCGAACTGCATTTCGGCATCCGCCAGCGCCTCGACGGCGGCGGGATCGCTGGTGCCCGGCTTGTCGCGCGTCGCAATCGAGCGGATCATCTCGCGGTCGCGCTTGCGCATATTGTGGGTGCGGTAATACGCGAGCTGCTCGGCGCGCTTGGTCAAGGTCGGGGATCCCTCGCCCTTGTAGGTGAACGCGGCCAGCACCAGCCGGTCGGCACGGTCGGGCTGCGCCATCGCATAGGCCCCGGCGCGCAACGCCCCGGAGGATTCGCCGAGGAAATGGAATTTCTGCCGGCCGGTTTCGCGCGTCACGACTTCGGCGGCCACCTTCAGGTCCTCGACGCCGCTGGCGATATCGGCATTCCCCGACGTTCGCCCCGACTTGCCATAGTTTTCATGGTCCATGGTCCAGCAGTCGAAGCCGTAGCGGGCGAATTCGTTCATGACCGAATATTCGCCATGGCCGGGCACATTGAGGTCGAATGTCCTCGATGTCACCGACGAGCCATGGACAAAGAACAACACCGGTCGCGGGGCCTCGCCGGCCTTCGGCGCACCGAGACGTTTGCGGAACATCCACAACGGAATGTCACCCTTCTTGGTCCAGTATTCCTGGCTCCAGATCTCGCCGCCTTCGGCCGGTGCCGCATCGGCACCTTGCGCGAGGAACGCATCTGCCATTCCGCCGGCGACGAGGCCAAGCCCGGCGCCCTTGATGAGTGTGCGCCGCGCCAGCGGGCGATCGAGATGTTTCATGACTTCCTCCGGTGAACTTGTTATTTTTTCACGGTGTGAAAATACACCGCCGCACCGCGCGGAACGTTGCCGCGCGGCAATTCAGCAATGAAATAATTGTAGCAGACGGTCTCTACGACCGGAAGTCACGGTGCATTGCAGCGCGGACTAGAAAGTGTGCACGGCGATGATCAAGAAGGCTTGCTCCGGAAAATTACAGGTCTAGTGTCTCGGCCGTGTAACCGGCGGCGCGATCGCCGGGCACATATCAGGGAGGAAGACGCGTGACCAGCCAACTGACCGAAGCCGAACTTGCCGTACTGATGCCATCCGAATTGTGCCAGTACAAAACCCCAATCCCGACGCAGATCGTGGCAAGCGACGAATTTTATCCCGACCCGCAGAACGAACGGCAACGCGAGGTCGAGGCGCGGCTGCTGGCGATGGCCGACGATCTCGGCGCCAAGCAAGGCTTGAGCCGCCGAAAATTCTTCCAGAGCGCGGCCGGCATGGCGGCGTCGTTTGTCGCGATGAACGAAGTGTATGGCGCGCTGTTCGATGCGACGCCCGCGGAAGCCGCGACGCCTGCGATGGCACAGGAGCGCGCCAACGGGTTGAAAGACCAGTTCATCATGGACATGCACACGCATTTCCTGCGCGACGATACCCGCATCATGACCTTTGTCGACATGCGCAACGCGGTCGGCAAGGCCGGCTGGAACAAGCAACTGGCCGACCACGAACAGACCATCGAGGACCTGAAGTTCAACAACTACAAGAAAGAGATGTTTCTCGACTTCGACACCAAGATCGCCCTGATCTCCTCGGCACCGTCCGACATCGAGCAGGACTGGTTCCTGACCAATCAGCAGATGGCCGACGCGCGCAAGAAGGTCAACGATGAGGCCGGTTCACGACGGCTGTTCTGTCACGCGATCTTCACGCCGGGACAGCCTGGCTGGCTCGAGAAGCTCGATGCGGCGCTGGAGCTGAAACCTGAATCCTGCAAGGGCTACACCATCGGCGACAACACCCACAAGGATATCAGCCATTATCCCTGGCGGATGGACGACGAGAACGTCGCCTACAAGGGCTACGAGAAAATGGTGAAGGCCGGCATCAAGAATGTCTGCATCCACAAGGGCCTGTTCCCGCCGGGAGTCGAGAAGCGGTTTCCCAATCTGCGCGGCTTCGCCGACGTCTCCGACGTGGGTCAGGCCGCCAAGGACTGGCCGCAGCTCAATTTTGTGATCTATCACTCGGCCTACCGCCATGTCGGCGGTGATCCGAAGCAGGCGCTGGCGGAATTCGAACGCACCGGACGCATTTCCTGGACCTCTGACCTCGCCGACATCCCGGCCCAATATGGCGTCAACAATGTCTATGGCGACGTGGGACAGTTGTTCGCGACCACGCTGGTCGCGGAGCCGAACGTTTGCGCGGCGCTGATGGGCACGCTGATCAAGGGGCTCGGCGTCGATCACGTCTGCTGGGGTACCGACGCACTTTGGACCGGTGCACCGCAATGGCAGATCGAGGGCCTGCGTCGGCTCGAAATCCCGGAAGCCATGCAGAAGAAATTCGGTTACGCCCCGCTCGGCGCCGCCGACGGCCCGGTCAAGACCGCGATCTTCGGCGACAACAACGCGCGGCTTTACAACATCCAACCCAAGCGCGCGATGCTCGACATCAAGGGCGACCGCTTCGCCCTGATGAAGGCCGAATACGAAAAGGCCGGACCGGAGCCTTCCAACACGCGCTATGGCTACGTGGTGCCCAACGGGTCGATC
The DNA here is from genome assembly GCA_963843235.1 of uncultured Alphaproteobacteria bacterium. GTDB lineage: Bacteria > Pseudomonadota > Alphaproteobacteria > Rhizobiales > Xanthobacteraceae > Bradyrhizobium. The sequence goes on along the minus strand of CAWJJV010000023.1, from coordinate 107,847 downwards.
GACCACGGGGTGTTTGCGTAGGATTTAGCACCGTCATTCCGGGGCGACGCTTTAGCGTCGAACTACGATGTGCAATTGCACATCGGAGATTCTCGAGATTCCGGGTTCACGCGAAGACGCGTGCCCCGGAATGACGATGACCTTCGTTACTTCTTCTCTGCCGGATCGCGGTGCACGGGGTCGATCCACAGCACCGTCTCCGGCTTCTCCACCGGCTCGATGTCGAGATTGATCGCGACCGCCTGGCCGTCGCTGCGCACCAACACGCATTCAAGCACTTCATCGCGACTGGCGTTGATCTCCTGGTGCGGCACGTAAGGCGGGATGAAGATGAAATCGCCCGGACCTGCTTCCGCGGTGAATTGCAGGTGTTCGCCCCACCGCATCCGCGCCTTGCCTTTCACCACATAGATGATGCTTTCGAGATGACCGTGGTGATGCGCGCCGGTCTTGGCGTCAGGCCGGATGGTCACGGTGCCGGCCCATAATTTCTGCGCGCCGACACGGGCGAAATTGATCGCGGCCTTGCGGTCCATCCCGGCGGTCGAGGGCACATTGGGATCGAGCTGGTTGCCGGGAATGACGCGGACGCCGTCGTGCTTCCAGCGCTCGGCGTCGTCGTGAGGGTGCGAATGATCGGAATGGGTATGGTCGTGGGAACCTGTCATCGTGCTGCTTTCTGGGGATTCATGGCCTGCTAACGGTATCGAAAACCGCAATTGTAAACCAGACGGAACAGGAACTTGCGCCTGGTTGGAGACTTGCCTTTACGAAGCTTAACCCTTCCAGAGGAGAGTTCCATGGGTTCAACGACAGACAAGGTCAAAGGCGTCGCCAATGAAGCGATCGGCAAGGCCAAGCAGGGCGTCGGCGAAGCCGTCGGTTCCGATCGCCTGCAGGGCGAAGGCGTGATTCAGGAAGTCAAAGGCAAGGGGCAGAAGGCCGTCGGTGACGCCAAGGAAGCCACCAAGGACGCCGTCAATAAAGCAGCCGCCGCGGCGAACAAGAATCTCTGATCGCCAACGGTTGACGTAAAATTGAACTGTAGAGACTGGTCCTTGGGGCCAGTCTTTTTCTTGACCTCGCTCCGCTAGTGGAGCGAGGGAGGCGACACTCACCGTTTGCCCAACGCATCCGGGTTGACGACATTGATCGGTGCACCCGCGGCATAGGCGACGATCTGGTCGAAAATATCGGTGAACTGGAGCTCGTATTCGTCGCGCGTGACGTAGCCGAGGTGCGGCGTGCAGACGACATTGTCCATGTTCAGCAAGGGGTCATCGACGTCGCGCAGCGGCTCCTTCTCATACACGTCCACCGCCGCCATGCCGGGCCGTCCGGCGCGCAGCGCATTCACCAGCGCGTTGGGTTCGATCAGCCCGGCCCGGCTGCTGTTGACCAGCAGCGCCGACGGTTTCATCCGCGCCAGGTCGTCCGCCTTGACGATGCCGCGCGTGGCGTCGACCAGCCGCATATGCAGCGACAGCACGTCGCATCGCTCGAAAAAGGCCTCTTTGCTATCGGCGGTCGCGTAGCCATCGGCCCGCGCCGCCGCCCGTGCCTTGTCGCGCGCCCACACCAGCACGTTCATGCCGAACGCCCGGCCGTAGCCGGCGACCACGGCGCCGATCCGGCCATAGCCGTAGATGCCGAGCGTCTTGCCGCGCAGCGTGTGGCCGACGCCGATCTGCCATTTGCCGGCCTTCAGCGCCGCCATCTGCTGCGGGATCGCACGCATCGCCGCCAGCACCAGCGCCCAGGTAAATTCCGCAGTCGCATAGGACGGCGTATCGGCGTGCTGGCTCGACGACACGATGATGCCGAGCCGGGTGCAGGCGTCGATATCGATGTGGGGATAGACGCTGCGCTGGCTGATCAGCCTGAGCTTCGGCAGCCGCTCCAGCAGTGGAGCGCGGATTTGGGTCCGCTCGCGGATCAGGACCAGCGCTTCGGTGTCGGCGAGGCGCTGCGCCAGCAGGTCGACGTCCTGGACGTGATCGTTCCAGACCGTAACGTCGTGCCCGGCAAGCTTGCCGAAGCATTCGAGGGTGCGCACCGTGTCGAAGTAATCGTCAAGGATTGAAATCTTCACGACACGCACCCTTCATGCAGCGGTTTGCGCTATTTCACGCCGAGCAGTTCGACGTCGAACATCAGCGTCGCGTTCGGCGGAATCACGCCACCGGCACCGCGGGCGCCGTAGCCGAGCGCGGGCGGAATGATCAGCGTTCGCTTGCCGCCGACCTTCATGCTGGCGACGCCCTCGTCCCAGCCGCCGATGACCTGGTGCTTCCCGATCGGAAACTCGAACGGCTCGTTGCGATCGACCGAGCTGTCGAACTTCTTGCCCTTCTTGCCATCCTCATAGAGCCAGCCGGTATAATGCATGACGCAGATCTGGCCGGGCTTCGGCGACGCGCCGGTGCCGACGACGGTATCGATGATCTGCAATCCTGAAGCTGTAGTCATGGGTTTTCCTGCGGTCTGGGCCAAAGCGCCGGATGGCGCTGCGGAGATAACGATACCCGTCATGCCGACGACGACGGCGAAGACAAGCGAGAGATTTTGCAAGTTGAGGCGTGACATCTGTTAGCGTCCTTTATTCGTTGATGAGAAGGTCGCAAAGCCGTTCGCTCAATAGCCGAGCGCGCAACCGTCCTTGCGGGGATCGGAACCGCCGGTGAGCGTGCCCTTGTCCCAGTCGATCCAGATCGCCTGACCGCCGCCCCACGGCGCCACCACCTTGGCGGTCTTGTGGCCGAGCTTCTGCAGGCCTTCCACGATCTCGGCGGGCACGCCATCCTCGAGCTGGTACACGCCTTCGTAATGCAGGCCGCGCGGCATATCGATGGCTTCCTGCACGTCGCATCCATAATCGAGCATGTTGGTCAGCACATGGGTCTGCCCGACCGGCTGGTATTGCCCGCCCATCACGCCGAACGGCATCACCGCGCGGCCGGCCTTGGTGACCAGGCTCGGGATGATCGTGTGCAGCGGCCGCTTGCCGGGCGCGATGCAATTGGGATGGCCGGGCTGCACGCGGAAGCCGCCGGCCCGGTTTTGCAGCAGGATACCGGTCTTGTTGGACACGATCGCCGAGCCGAACGAATGCGCGATCGAATTGATGAACGAACAGGCGTTGCGATCCTTGTCGACCACGCTGATGTAGACCGTCGAGGGGTTCATCGGCGGCGCCACGTTCGGCAGGTCGAGCATCCGGTCCATCCGGATCTTGTCGGCATGCTCGTCGGCGAACGCCTTCGACAGGATCCGGGCGACGTCGACGTCGACCTTGCTGGGATCGCCGATGTACTGCTCGCGCATCATGTAGGCGACCCGCGCGGCCTCGGCTTCGAGATGGAAACGCTCGACGCTCATGGCCGGATATTTCGTCAGGTCGAACCGCGACAGGATGTTGAGCATCACCAGCATGGTGATGCCCGGACCGTTCGGCGGGCACTGCCAGACGTCATGCCCCTTGTACATGGTGCCGATCGGTATCGTGGTTTCGGTGGTGTGGGCGGCGAAGTCGTCGAGCGTGTGCAGGCCGCCGATCCCGCGCAGCGTCTCCACCATGTCCTCGGCGATGGCGCCCTTGTAAAACGCATCGCGGCCGTCTTTGGCGATCGCCCGCAGCGTCTTGCCGAGTTCAGGCTGATGGATCACGTCGCCGGCAACCGCGGGCTTGCCGTGCGGCAGCAGATAGCGCTCGGTGTTGGTGCCTTTCTTCAACTTTTCGAAATGGTTCTTCCAGTCGAACGCGATGCGGGGGGCCACGATGTAGCCGTCCTCCGCAGCCTTGATCGCCGGCTGCAGCAACGTATCGAGCCCAAACTTGCCATGATCGCGCAGGATGGTCTCCCAGGCGTCGACCGCGCCCGGGATGCTGACGGCATGCGCCGACGTCAGCGGAATCGAATGCAGCTTGCGCTCGAGATACCACTCCGCCGTCGCCGCCATCGGTGCGCGGCCCGAGCCGTTGTAGGAAACGATCTTGCCCTCGCCCTTCGGCTGAATCAGCGCGAAGCAGTCGCCGCCGATCCCGGTGGATTGCGGCTCGATCACGCCGAGCAGCGCACAGGCCGCCACCGCGGCGTCCGCGGCCGTGCCGCCGGCGCGCAGCACCTCGATCGCCGTCAGCGCGGCCAGCGGGTGCGACGTCGCCACCATCGCGTTTTCCGCATGGACCGTCGATCGGCCAGCGAGATGGAAGTTCCTCATGTCAGATATCTCACTTTAACGTTATTTTGCGCGAGATCCGGCAAGTTCGGCGCGGACCTGTTTGGGGCTATTTCGGGTTACTCATTCGGGGTTACTTGGCACATTCGAGCGGCCCTGGGCAATGCTTGGGGCGAGATGCGAGCAATGCCGATGGCCGTTTTTTCGGGCACGGCGTGCACAGGCATCGTGCGGCCACCGCCGGGACGACGCCCGATCTGGCGATCCCGCGGCGGTCTTTCCCCTCGATCGGTCGCCTGATAAACCCCCTTATATGCCGTACAAGGTCGCCGCTTTTTATCAATTCGCCGCGCTACCGGATTTCCGGGAACTGCGCGAGCCGCTGCGGTCGGTCTGCGCGGGCCTCGGACTGAAAGGCAGCGTGCTGCTGGCCAGCGAGGGCATCAACGGCACGCTGGCGGGCGGCGCGGAGGCGATCGGCGATTTCATCGCGGAACTGCGCCACGGCCCGCTGTTCGACGGCCGGCTCGACAACCTCGAATTGAAATTCTCATCCGCCGCCGCGATGCCGTTTCAGCGGCTGAAGGTCAGGCTGAAAAAGGAAATCGTCACCCTCGGCGATGCCGGCGCCGACCCGACGCGCCAGGTCGGCGTCTATGTCGATGCGGCCGACTGGAATGCACTGATCGCGACGCCGGACACGCTGGTGATCGACACCCGCAATGCCTTCGAGGTCGCGCTCGGCACCTTTGAAGGCGCGGTCGATCCCGGCATTGGGAGCTTCGGACAGTTCAAGGACTTTGCCGCGCGCCATCTCGACCCGATGAAGCATCGGAAGATCGCGATGTTCTGCACCGGCGGCATCCGCTGCGAAAAGGCCAGCGCCTATCTGCTCTCGCGCGGCTTTGCCGAGGTCTATCACCTCAAGGGCGGCATTCTCCGATATCTCGAAGGCACGCCGGAAGCGGAGAGCCGTTGGCGCGGCGAATGCTTCGTGTTCGACGACCGCGTCGCGCTCGGCCATGGATTACGGGAGCGCTCCATGAAGCATGACGCCGATGAATGACATCAATACGCTCAGCGATCGCATCGACGCGCTGGAAGCCCGGCTGACGTTTCAGGACGATACCATCGAAACCCTGAACCAAACCATCACGGCGCAGTGGCGCAAGATCGACGCGCTGACACACCAGGTCGCACAGCTCAGTGAGCGTCTAAGAGAAGCCGAAACGCGCGCGCCCGGAGCCACCCACGAACCGCCGCCGCATTACTAGGCTGCGGAAGTCACGACTGACGGATCGCGTCGGTGCAGTCACGCCGATTGCCGGTAAACGCCCGCCGCAAAAATTCCGGGAACAACCTCTTCATCCCACCGCAAACCAGATCGCGACGACGACGCTCGTAACCACGATGACACCCCACACCACCGGCGTGACGCGCTTCGAACTGCCGCTTCGAGGGGAATTGTTCGGGGCGTGGTCGAACTCCCCATTCATGCGAACACCCGCCAGATCGCCATATTCATTCCCTCATCGAAACATCGACCGCACCCTGTCCCAAAGCGAGGCCTCGCCCTCACGCCCATCATGCTTGGACGGTGACGGCTGGGTCGCGCTTACCGGGTCGGACGCCGGAAAACTATCCAAAAGACCGGCTTCAAGTTTCCCATGAGCGTCTCGATCGGCGAGCGCAGCTTCCCGGGGATCGGCGGCGTGTTTGTCATGCGCAGCGGGATCGAATTTCTTGGCCATGAAACCCTCCGTTGAGAGGTCAACGGTCGGCACTCCCAGAGGTTCCCCGGCGCCGTCCAGTCAGCTCATCGGCTCGAGCCGCCCGAGCGCCTTCCCCCGGCTCCGCCCTGCGACGATCGCCGCGTTCGTTCTCGAAAATGCTGGCTCCAGTCCTCACCACCGGTTCCGACCTAACCAATCCTTGGCCCAGCCCGCAGCGGCGTGTATCAGAGGCCATACGTTTGAAGATACGCTTCTCGATCACCCCGGACCAACGCTTGACCCAAAATCTCCCCGTAAAACCCTTCCTTGAAGTACTTTTGGGACGCCGGCAGCCGGTGCCGCCGATCTGGATGATGCGACAGGCCGGCCGTTATCTGCCGGAATATCGCGAATTGCGCGCCAAGGCAGGCGGCTTCCTCGATCTGTGCTTCAACCCGGCCTACGCCGCCGAAGTCACCTTGCAGCCGATCCGCCGCTTCCACTTCGATGCCGCGATCATCTTCTCCGATATTCTGGTCATTCCCTACGCGCTTGGTCGCGCCGTGCGGTTCGAGGCCGGCGAAGGCCCGAGACTCGATCCGCTGGACACCCCGGAACAGGTTGCCACGCTGGCAAAGCACGCGGATTTTACCAAGCTAGAGCCGGTCTATGAAGCGCTGCGCCGGGTGCGCGGCGAGCTCGATCCGAAGGTCGCGCTGATCGGTTTCTGCGGCGCGCCCTGGACGGTCGCCACCTACATGGTGGCCGGGCAAGGCACCCCGGATCAGGCGCCGGCTCGCCTGATGGCCTATCGCCACGCAGACGCGTTTGCGGTGATCATCGACGCTCTGGTTGAGAATTCCATTCAATATCTGGTTGGCCAGCTCAAGGCCGGCGCCGACGTGCTGCAGATCTTCGATACCTGGGCCGGCGTGCTGCCGCCGCGCGAATTCGAGCGATGGTCGATCGAGCCGACACGGCGCATCGTCGCAGGCGTGCGCGCGCAAGTACCTGACGCGAAAATCATCGGCTTTCCCCGCGGCGCCGGCGCCCAGCTGCCGGCCTATGTCGGCGCGACGGGCGTCGATGCCGTCAGCATCGACTGGGCGGCGGAGCCGTCCTTGATCCGCGAGCAGGTCCAGTCCCGCGTCGCCGTCCAGGGCAATCTCGATCCGCTGGCGCTGATCGCCGGCGGCACCGCGCTCGATCGCGCCGTCGACGACGTGCTTTCGAGCTATGCCGCCGGCCGGCTGATCTTCAACCTCGGTCACGGCATCCTGCCGGAGACGCCGATCGCGCATGTCGAGCAAATGCTAAAGCGGGTTCGGGATTACAGGGGTGAAGCCTAACCCCGCGCTTCAAAAGCCCGGATCAACTGCGGCGGCCTGCAAAGGGCCCGATCAATGCATTCTGACCCGGCCCCAGGACCACGACGGTGGCGCCTGACTTCACCCGATCAAAGAGATCGATGACGTCCTCGTTGGTCATGCGGATGCAGCCGGATGATATGGCTAGGCCGATGTATTCCGGTTGGTTGGTGCCGTGGATGCGGTACAGGGTGTCCTTGTTACCGTGGTAAAGATAGAGCGCCCGCGCCCCCAGCGGATTAGCCGGGCCTCCTGGAACACGTGATGGGTAGGGGCCGAGCCGCTCCTGAATCTCCCGTGTCGGGACCCAGTCAGGCCATTCAGCCATGCGGCCAACCCTGGCGACGCCGGAGAAGGCCATCGCCTCCTCCCCCACCGCCACGCCGTAGCGGATCGCCTTGCCTCCCCGCATGACGTAATAGAGGTAGCGAGCGTCGGTATCGACCAGGATCGTGCCGGGCGCTTCTTTGCGAGAATAGTCGACGACCTGCCGGCGATAAGTCTCTGGAATGCTCGCCTGCGCATAAGGCGGATTCGCCAGCAACTGCCGGTCCCTTGGGGTGAAACTGGCATCCGACGACGGCACCAACGTTGTTTGCATGCAACCGCCGAGTAAGAAACCGGGCAGCCCCACCAGCAACAGCACAAGCCCGGATCTCGGCACTGCCTATCCTCCCAAGCTTCACACGCCGCAGTTGCTGCCCGAATCGTGCAGAAATCAAGGCGACCTGGGAGGAAATCGCGCGATTACACCGGACGGCTGCGCTCGATGATGTCAGCCGCGCCCTTATCCAACAGCTCAAGTCCGACCGCGCGGCCGAGTTCACGCGGCCGGTCGGCGGGTCCCGAGCACGAGGCTTCGATGAAGACGCCGCCCGCATGGTCCAGCACCGACGCGGTCAACGACATCCGCGCGCCGTCAATGGTTGAAAACCCCGCGATCGGGGAATTGCAATGGCCGTTGAGCACCCACAGCACCTCACGCTCGGCATCGGCGCTTTGGTGTGCGGCAGGGTCATCGATGAGCGACAAAATCCGCCGCGTCTGCCAATCCTGCGCGGCGCATTCCACCGCGACGATCCCCTGCCCCGCCGCCGGCAGCATTTCCTGGATTGAAAATTCATAGGCGATGCGGCTGGCCAGACCGACGCGCTCGAGCCCGGAGCGCGCCATGATCAGCGCATCCGCCGGTCCGACCGCGCCGCCCTCGGGCAGCCGCTGCATTTCCAGATGATCGAGCTTGCGGACGCGGGTATCCGCAGCACCGCGATAGTGAATCACCTCGACCTCCGGAAACAACCGCCGCACATACGCTGCGCGTCGCACGGCATTGGTCCCGATCTTGAAACCCTTGCCGTGCGACCGCCTGATATCATCGATCGAAACGCCCGCGCGCAGCACCAGAACATCGCCCGCCGGATCACGCGGCAATGTCGCGCCGATCACAAGGCCGGGAGTATCTTCGTTGCCGGGCATATCCTTGAGTGAGTGCATCGCAGCCTGCAGTTGGCCCGACAGCACGGCATTGCGGATCTGGGCGACGAACGCGCCGCCCTTGCCGCCGTGCGGCAACAGCTTGCCGATTTGATCGGAATCGCCCGTTGTTTCGAACTTGACGATTTCGACTTCGACGTCAGGATCGGCCGCAGTCAAGCGACGGGCAATTTCCTCGGTTTGTACCAGCGCCATGGCGCTCTTGCGGGTTCCGATCCGGATTCGAATTGCCACCGCTCACGCTCCATTGGGAACCGCGCGGGAAACGCGGCTCATCTGCGGCCGGACATAAAACCAGCCGGCGCCGGAATGCAAACGCCGGGCCTTCCGAAAGCAGCCGCGTCAGCGCGCGTCCGCCAGGATCATATCGGAAGCCTTTTCCGCGATCATGATGATCGGCGCGTTGGTATTGCCCGACACAAGGTCCGGCATGATCGAACCGTCGACCACGCGCAATCCTTCGATGCCGCGAACCCGAAGCCGCTGATCGACGACCGCCAGCGGGTCGTTGCCCATCCGACAGGTCGAGGTCGGATGATAGATGGTGCTGCCGCGCTGGCGGCAATAAGCCAGCAGTTCCTCGTCGGTCGTAACCTTCGGCCCCGGATCGTATTCATCGACCACATAAGGTTTCAGCGCCGGCGCGTGCAGTATCTTGCGCAGGATCTTCAGGCCCTCGACATTAGCGGAGCGGTCGGTCTCGGTGGCGAGATAGTTGATGCGGATTTCAGGCGGCACCGCCGGATCGGCGCTTTTGATGCGCAGTGAACCCCGGCTCTCCGGGCGCAGCTGGCAAACCGACGCGGTAAATCCGGAGAACGAATGCAGCTTTTCGCCCATCTTGTCGGTCGAGAACGGCAGGAAATGGATCTGGATGTCCGGCGTCGCCAGCCGCGGGTTGGTCTTGAAGAACGCGCCCGTGGTGCCCGCCGCGATCGTTAATGGACCAGTGCGCGACAGCGCGTATTGAACGCCAGTCATCATCTGGCGGACAGGATTGTTGACCACGTCGTTCAGCGTGATTTTTTTCGCGCAGCGCATCACGACCCGGACCTGCAAGTGGTCCTGTAAATCATTACCGACGCCGGGCGCGTCGAGCACGATGCCGATGCCGTGCTTGGTCAGGAGATCCGCAGGTCCCACGCCCGAGAGCTGCAGCAATTGCGGTGAATTATACGCGCCGCTGGAAACCAGGATTTCCTTGCGCGCTTGCACGGTCTTGATCGTGCTGCCCTGGCGATACTCGACGCCACGGGCGCGACGCCCCTCGAACAAAATGCGTTGCGCCTGCGCGGAGGCCTCAATACGCAAATTGCGACGACCTTTCGCCGGGCGCAGATAAGAAAACGCCGCGCTGGCGCGGCGGCCACGGTGGGTCGTGGTCTGAAACCAACCAGCGCCTTCCTGGGTCGCGCCGTTGAAATCAGGATTGGTAGGGATACCGGTTTCCGCCGCAGCGACAATAAATGCGTCGGAGAGCGGATCGGCGTGCCTTGAATCGGAAACCGGCAGCGGCCCGCCGACACCGTGGAAATCATCCGCGCCGCGTTGCTGGTTCTCCGCCTTCTTGAAATACGGCAGGACGTCGTCATACCCCCATCCGGCATTTCCGCGCTGCCGCCAGCGATCGTAGTCCTGGTGCTGACCGCGCACGTACAACAGGCCGTTGATCGAACTCGAGCCGCCCAGCACCTTGCCGCGCGGCTGAAATACCGTTCGACCGTCCAGTCCGGGCTCCGGCTCGGTCTGGTACATCCAGTTGACGCTCTTATCCTTGAACAGCTTGCCGTAGCCGAGCGGCACGTGGATCCAGAGGTTGGTGTCTTTCGGGCCCGCCTCCAGCAGCAGCACTGAATTCTTGCCATCGGCGCTCAGGCGATTGGCGAGCACGCAGCCGGCCGATCCCGCGCCGACGATGATGTAATCGTATTCGGAGGAAGGATGACCCGACGCGCGGGACGAAGCTTCGCTGCTCATGTTTTTGTTTTCGTTTCTTCCCTGGAGTCCGATTGAGCTTCGCTCAATCACGCTCTTCGTTTATGTTTTTTGGGCATGATCTTTCCGAAAGCCGGTTTGTGTCTTCCGGGATCATGCCTTCGTAGGAAATGATAGAGACACGCCCGGAATTACGACGCCCCCTCCAGCTCCATCGGCTGCAGGCCAAGCTTGTCAAACAGGGCCATATCCTTGTCGTTTTCCGGATTATCCGCCGTCAGCAGCGTATCGCCGACGAAGATCGAGTTGGCGCCGGCAAAGAAACACAAAGCTTGCATTTCATCCGTCATCGCCGTGCGTCCCGCCGACAGCCGGACGACGGATTCCGGCATCATGATCCGTGCGACCGCGATGGTGCGCACGAAATCGAGCGGCTCGATCGGGGTTGCGTTCGCCAGCGGCGTGCCGGGGATCGGGATCAACATATTGATCGGAACGCTTTCAGGATGCTCCGGAAGGTTGGCGAGCGTCGCCAGCATCTCGACACGGTCGGTCGGCAGTTCCCCCATTCCGACGATTCCGCCGCAGCAGACTTTCATGCCGGCCGCACGAACGTTCTCGAGCGTCTCGAGCCGGTCGGCGAAGTTTCGTGTGGTGATGATCTCGCTGTAGTAGCGCTCCGACGTATCGATGTTGTGGTTATAGTAGTCGAGCCCGGCGTGGCTCAACTGTTCGGACTGCGCGCGATCGAGCATGCCGAGCGTCATGCAGGTTTCCATGCCCAGCGCCTTGACCCCCTTGACCATCGCCACGACGGCCTCCATGTCGCGGGGCTTCGGATTTCGCCAGGCCGCGCCCATGCAATACCGCGTCGCGCCGGCGTCGCGGGCTTTCCGGGCCTCCGCGATCACGCGTTCGACTTCCATCAGCTTCGATGCCGAAAGGCCGGACTCGTGGTGCGACGACTGGCTGCAATAGGCGCAGTCCTCCGGGCAACCCCCGGTCTTGATGCTCAACAGGCGGCTGAGTTGAACCCGGTTTGGATCGAAATTCTCGCGATGCACGGTCTGCGCCCTGAATAGCAGATCGTTGAACGGCATCTCGTACAGCGCGCGCGCCTCGGCCACGGTCCAGGTCTTTTTGGTCTTGTTGCGGTTTGACTGGATAGCCGGTGACGTCGCGTCACGGGCTGTTGCTTCATGGGTCGTTGCAAGCGTCATAGTCTCTCCAGGTTGCGGTCAACTGCGGCCAGGACCGACCGCTCCTTCGGCATCGCTGGCAAAGCCATTTACGCCTTCACAATCGCCGTCGGCGCTCAATTACCGCCGAACCTCAAGCCCCGGCGCTGCAAAGTCAAGCGTCGCGGCCGCATCCATGCCGGTCAAAAGGCGGCATCGCGCCTGCGGTAAGAGCATCGCAATATACTTGGCAAAATACCTGGGAGACCATCAGTCGAAATCCATCGGACGGCTCAACCATCCCACAGCCGAAAATCAACCGGAGCGTGTAGCCGCACGCTCCGGCTCCGCCGCAAGTGTCATTTCGGGCGTATCGCGTCGGCGGTGCCCTGAATGAAGGCCTTGATTTTCACCACGTCGTCGTCGGTCAGCTTGCCGGTGAAATCCGGCATGCCTTGGTCCTGGAACGGCCCATTGAACACGATGTCCTCAAGGTGCGTGATATTCGCGTTCGAGGTATAGCCGAGGTTCTTGACGTTGCCGCCCTTGTCGACGCCGGGAACGCCATGGCAGATCGCACATGCCGCGATATAGATCGCTGTTCCCTCGGCAACGTCCTTGGGATCATATTTCACGCCCGAGAGCAGGTTACCGATCTGATATTTGGTGAACTCCGGCAGCGGCGCCTTTCCACCGATGGCAAAGGTGTAGACGGTGCCCGGCCCTTCTTTCTCCGTAGCGCGCTGCGTGACGCCGACCACCCCGCCCCAGCCGACCGCAACCGAGACATATTGTACGCCGTCGATCAGATAGGTCGAGGCCGCCGCAACCACGCCAGTGCCGGTTGGCGTTTCCCAAAGCTTTTCGCCGGAGGTTGCATTGTAGGCGATGAAGCGCCCGTCAGCCGTGCCCTCAAACACCAGATTGCCGGCGGTGGTCAGCGTGCCGCCGTTCCACGGCGCCACATATTCGGCACGCCATGCTTCTTTCTGTTTAACCGGGTCCCAGGCAATCAGGCGTCCAAACGGCAGGTTTTTGGGTGGCGCCGCGTTCAAGGTAAATCCCAAATTCCAGCCCATGGTACTCATGAATTTGAAGGGGGCCGGCGCATTTTGCATCAGCGTTTTTTCGCCAGTCAGGTTCAACGGCACGCCCTGCGCCGGCAGGTACACGAGGCCGGTCTGCGGATTGTAGGACATCGGCTGCCAGTTGTGCGCACCGTACGGCCCGGGAATGGCGTCGAACGGTTTGTCGGGAGATCGAGCTTCCGGGACCTCGATCGGCCGGCCGTTAGCGTCATACCCCGTTGCCCAGTTCACATCGACAAAGTTCTTCGCCGAGATGAACTTGCCGTTGGTACGGTCGATGACGAAGAAGAATCCGTTCTTTGGTGCGTGCAGGATGACCTTGCGCGGTTGCCCGCCGATCTTGATATCGGCCAGGATCATCGGCTGGGTCGAGGTGTAGTCCCAGCCGTCGCCCGGCGTTTCCTGATAGTGCCAGACGTACTTCCCGGTGTCGGCATTCAGCGCCACGACGGAAGCGACATAAAGATTGTCGCCGCCGGCGGGGCTTCGCAAATTGCGATTCCACGGCGCGCCATTGCCGGTGCCGATATAGAGCAGGTTCAGGTCGGGATCGTAGGCGATCGAATCCCACGGCGTGCCGCCGCCACCGTTGATCCACCACTTGCCGGCCGGGTCCCAGGTCTTTGCCGCAGCCGCCATCGAGGCATCCTCAAACGGCTTGCTCGGGTCGCCGGGCACTGTGAACCAGCGCCACGCCTGGGCGCCGGTTTCCGCGTCGTAAGCCGTGATGTAGCCCCGCACGCCGTATTCGGCGCCACCGTTGCCGATCAACACCTTCCCTTTCACGACGCGTGGTGCGCCGGTGATGGTGTAGGAATGTGAATGGTCGATAACCGTGTCTTTTTCCCAGACCTTCTTGCCGGTTGCTGCGTCGATCGCGATCAGACGCCCATCATAAGCGCCGACGAAAACCTTGCCCTTGTAGAGCGCGACGCCGCGATTGACGACATCGCAGCAGCCTTTGTATCCGATCTCGCGGTTGACGCCGGGATCGTAGGACCAGATTCGTTTGCCCGTCCGCGCGTCGATCGCATGCACCACGCTCCAGGACGCCGAAACGTACATGATGCCGTCCACCACCAGCGGCGTTGCCTCGACGCCGCGCACAGACTCCAGATTGTAGCTCCAGACCAATCCGAGATTTTTGACGTTGTCGGTGTTGATCTGCTTGAGCTTGCTGAAGCGCGTCTCGGCGTAATCGAGGCCGATGGTCGGCCAGTCATTCGATGTTGCTGTGTTGGCCTTGATCGAGGCGCCGTCGACCGCCGATGTCACGGCCTTGATATGATCAAGCTGCTCGGCATTCTGCGCAACCGCGGTATTACTAAAAGCGATGGCTCCGAGCCCGATGGCTAGCGCGGCATGCGCGAGCCGAATTGGCGAATGAAAATTTTCTGCTCCGCTGCGGAGAATATGACGAAGTAAATCCGCGCGCGAAGCTAACCATGCCATCTCAAGCCTCCTGGTGGTCTCCTACGGAGACCTTAGCGACGCCATCTCCATGGGATGAGTGCGCCAACAAGGCTGACATGACAAAAAATTATTTCTCAACGATTTCCGAAATCACCCCGCGTATTTCAGTTGCAACGCAGTATGGCGCTGACGCGCGAGCAACGCGCTCGCGATCTCTAGTACACGACGACCGAGCGGATCGACTTGCCCTCGTGCATCAGATCGAATCCCCTGTTGATGTCCTCGAGCTTGAGCACGTGGGTGATCATCGGATCGATCTCGATCTTGCCGTTCATGTACCAGTCGACGATTTTCGGCACATCGGTGCGGCCGCGCGCGCCGCCGAACGCCGAGCCCTTCCAGACCCGCCCGGTGACGAGCTGGAACGGCCGCGTGGCGATTTCCTTGCCGGCTTCGGCGACCCCGATCACCACCGAGACGCCCCAGCCGCGATGACAAGCTTCCAGCGCCTGCCGCATCACCGTGGTGTTGCCGGTGCAGTCGAAGGTGAAATCGGCGCCGCCGTCGGTCAACCCGACCAGGTGCTGGACGATATCGCCATCGACCTTCTTGGGGTTGACGAAATGCGTCATGCCGAAGCGGCGGCCCCATTCCTCCTTGGAGTCGTTGACGTCGACGCCGATGATCTTGTCGGCGCCGACCATCCGCGCGCCCTGGATCACGTTGAGCCCGATGCCGCCGAGCCCGAACACCACCACATTGGCGCCCGGCGTCACCTTGGCGGTATTGACCACGGCGCCGACGCCGGTGGTGACGCCGCAGCCGATGTAGCAGCTCTTGTCGAACGGGGCGTCCTCGCGAATTTTGGCGACCGCGATCTCGGGCAGCACCGTGAAATTCGAGAATGTCGAGCAGCCCATATAATGGAAGATCGGCTGGCCCTTGTAGCTGAAGCGCGAGGTGCCGTCGGGCATCACGCCCTTGCCCTGGGTGGCGCGGATTTGGGTGCACAGATTGGTCTTCTGGCTGAGGCAGCTTTTGCACTGCCGGCATTCCGGCGTGTAGAGCGGGATCACATGGTCGCCCGGCTTGACCGAGGTGACGCCCGGGCCGACCTCGCGGACGATGCCGGCGCCCTCATGGCCGAGGATCGAGGGGAAGATGCCCTCGCTGTCGAAGCCGTCGAGCGTATAGGCGTCGGTGTGGCAGATGCCGGTCGCCTTGATCTCGACCAGGACTTCGCCGGCCTTGGGGCCTTCCAGATCAACCTCGACGATTTCAAGCGGCTTCTTGGCCTCGAACGCGACCGCGGCGCGGGTTTTCATTTGCCGATCTCCTTGGGTAGAGCCCTTTGCAAGCGCAGCTCTTTAACTCGCATAGACCGATCATCATAGAGGGACCGCAACCCCCTCGCGGTGATCGGCATAAGGCGCATCACGCGCTGACCGAGGGCCCAGTTTCGCCGGGCTGGTATCCGGAAAGCGACATTGTGCATTGCAGCATAGGCCGTACAATGCCCGCTTTCCACCAAGGTGCACTTAGTGACTGATGTTAATGCCGACGCTTGGGTTTCATCGACCCACCGCCCGATGGGTTTTCCCGAATTCGTAGTTGCGATCGCATCCATCATGGCGCTGAACCCGTTCGCCATGGACATGATGCTGCCGGCGCTGCCGAATATCGCCGCGACATTCCAGATTACGGTTCCGAACCGTATGCAGGAAGTGCTGTCCACGTTCCTGGTCGGGTTCGGTCTTGGTCAATTCGTGATGGGGACACTGTCGGACCGATTCGGCCGCCGTCCGGTGCTGCTGGGCGGAATGGCGGTCTATTGCGCCGCCAGCGCGTTGGCGATCGTGGCGCCATCGTTCGAGACCTTGCTGCTGGCGCGCTTTCTGCAGGGACTGGGCACCTCCGCCACCCGCGTGATTGCGACCTCGATCGTTCGCGACTGCTACGCCGGCCGCCGCATGGCCAGTGTGCTGTCTCTGGCAATGATGATCTACGTCGCCGTGCCGGTGATAGCGCCATCCTTCGGCCAGGCGTTGATGCTGCTGACGCAGTGGCGCGGCATCTTCGCGGTGTTGACGGTGTACGGAACGCTGGCGCTGATCTGGAGCGCGCTGCGGATGCCGGAAACCCTGCCGGCGTCCGAACGTAAGCCTCTCGTGGTCCGCGAGGTTCTCGGCGCCTTTCGCCAGACCATCACCAACCGCCAGACCTTGGGTTACGCATTGGCGGCGGGTGCGGTGCAAGGGGCCCTGTTTGCCTTCGTATTTTCCGCGCAGCAGGTATTCACCGGAATCTACAAGCTCGGCCGTTATTTTCCGCTGGCATTTGCGGCCATCGCGATTGGCGTAGCAGTCGCCGGATTTCTGAATTCCCGCCTGGTCGGCAGGCTCGGCATGCGCGTGATATCGCACAGTGCGCTGGTCGGCTTCGTTGCGGTGGCGGGAATCACGCTTGTCGGCGCGAAATTCGAGATGCTGCCGCTGCCGTTGTTCATGGCGATCGGCGCGCTGCTGATGTTCGCGTTTGGCCTGACCTTTGCCAACTTCACCGCGCTTGCGATGGAGCCGCAAGGCCACATCGCCGGCACCGCGTCGTCCTTGTACGGCTCGATCACGACGTTGCTCGGGATCGGCATCGGTACCGTGATCGGCCAGGAATACGACGGCACGCTGATGCCGTTCGCCACCGGGTTTTTCGCATGCGCGCTGGCGGCGCTCGCCATCGCTGCCGTCGTGGAAAAAGGCCGCTTGTTTAAGCCGAGCCGTCCCGCAGCGCCCGGTCACCCCTGATCGCGGCGCGCGACCCTCGTATCATGGCGCGAAGCCATACAGCCGGGCCGGATTGTCGACCAGGATCTTGCGACGCAGTTCATCCGACCGCGCCCACGCGCCAAGCAGATCGAACAACTGACCATCATCGGGCATATGGGTTTCGCCGAACAGGCTCGGATGGGGCCAGTCCGTCCCCCATACGCAGCGATCCGGCGCCGCTTCGATGTAGCCGCGCGCCATCGGCGCCACGTCATCATAGGGATAGCCCTTGACCGAGCTGCGATAGCCCGAGAGCTTGACGTAGGCCTGGCCCGATTGCATCAGGCCGACCGCGGCACGAAATTCCGGGCTATCGACGCCACGGTCACTCTGCACGCCGGCCATGTGATCCAGCACCACGGTGACCGGCAACTTTCGTATCAGCGGCGCGAGGTCCGCGATCTGACCGCCATGGGTGTAGAACTGGATGTGCCAGCCCAGCGGCGCCACCTTGGCGGCCAACGCCGAGAGTTGGTCCAGCGGCGTGCCGTTGCCGCTCACGGCGTTGAACCGCACGCCGCGCGCGCCCTTCGCATGCATTTGCTTGAGCGTCGCCTCATCCACGCCGTCGTCGACCACCACGACGGCGCGGGCGTTGTCGCGCCCGAGCAGTTCCACCGCATCCAGCGTGCAGCGGTTATCAGTGCCGAAGGTGCTCGGCTGCACGATCACCATGCGGCCGATGCCGATGGTCCGAGCCATCGCCTGGTAGGCCGGCACGGTCGCTTCCGGCGGCGAGTAGGAACGGCCGGCACTGAGCGGGTAGCGATCATACGGCCCGTTGATATGGAAGTGACAGTCGGTGCTGTTGGCCGGCGCCTTCCAATGCGGCGCCGACGTTGACGAACGGGGTGGCAGGCAAGGTTTGGTCATGCGAGGCGATCCTGAATTCCAGCCGGTGATGGCCGCAGCGGCGATAGCCCACCCGGGTCGATGTTGTCCAGCGATCGGCCCCTGGTCTCCGGCAGCATCGCCAGCGCCAACAGCATCAGCCCGTACGCCAGCAACGAAAACAGCAGGATCGCCCCGCTCAAGCCGAGCTTGCCGCTCAGAAATCCGACCAGCGCCGGAAACAACGCGCCGATGGCACGGCCCGAATTGTAGCAGAACCCCTGGCCCGCACCGCGGACTTCGGTCGGATACAATTCGGTCATGAACGGACCCATCGCGGAAAACATCATGTAGATGATGAAGCCGAGCGGCGCGCCGAGCACCAGCATCAAGCTGTCATTGATCGGCGCGGCCAGATAGATCGCCACGCAAATGACCGAACCGATCGCCGAGACGATGAAGGTTCGCTTGCGGCCGATCCGGTCGGCCAGATACGCGCCAACCAGAAAGCCAAAGAACGCGCCCAGAATGTGAATCAGCAGATACGATCCGGTGTTGAGCGAGCTCAAGCCGCGCTCGGTCTTCAGGTAGGTGGGAAGCCAGACCGACAGCGCGTAGGAACCGCCCTGGGCGCCCGTCACCATCAGCGCCACCTTCAGCGTGGTGGCGAGATACGGCGCCCGCAACACCGTGAAGGCCTGCGCGATACCCTTGGCACCCGAGCTGCGCCGCGCATTGAAGATCTCCGGCTCGGCCATGCTGCGCCTGATCCAGACCACCAGCAGCGCCGGGGTCAACCCGATCCAGAACATCACGCGCCAGGCGATGACGTCCGGCAACACGGCGAATAGCAGCGTGTACAGCAGCGCCGCGGCGCCCCAGCCCACCGCCCAGCCGCTCTGGACGAAACCTACCGCCCGGCCACGATATTTGTCGCGGATGATTTCGCCCATCAGCACCGCGCCGGCCGACCATTCGGCGCCGAAGCCGAACCCCTGCAATGCGCGTAACACAAATAACTGCTCGAAATTTTGCGCGAAGCCGCACAGGAAGGTGAAGACCGCGTACCATAAGACCGTGATCTGCAGCACGCGGACCCGGCCATAGCGATCGCTCAGCGCTCCGGCGAACCAGCCGCCGAACGATGAGACGACCAGCGTGATCGTCCCGAGCATGCCGGCCTCGCCGCGCGAGATATTCCAGGTCGCCAGCAATGTCGGAATCACGAAACTGTAGATCTGCACATCCAGCGCATCGAGCGTCCAGCCGCCGAAGCAGCCCGCCATCGTCCGTCGCTCACTCGCCGTGAGCTCGCGCATCCACTGAAACATCCGTCCCTCCCTGACACCCCTGACGATTTTTTTCGCCATCCTTTCCGGATATTTCGAATCTGGCCACGCCTTTTTTCGCGTTGCAGATATTCGCGTGACGGTAGCCGTCGTTGTCCGGTCATTGGTGGAGCGGAGCAGAGAACGTGCTGCAGCGCGATATCGCGCTGCAGCGCGCAGGCATCCGATTTGAATCAGGCCGATATCGCCTCGCGATTGTAATTCTTCGCATAGGCGTTCTCCACGCCGGGAAGAATTTCCACGATCTCGAAATACCGGTCCCAGAATGGAGTCTCTCTCAAATCTTCGACCAGCAATTGATAGGCGTGGTGATCGCGCGCCTCCCAGAGCCAGATGTCGGTTACCCGCGCCGAATAGAACTCGACATCATAAAATCTCAAGCGGATATCCGCGCGATACTTTGTCAGGAGCGGCTGGACGTCCTGCGCCAGCAATTGGAAGCGCTGATCGGGCGGGAATTCCAGCCACTCCCGCTTGGTTTTGACCAGCATGAAGATCGACACCGCGGGCTCGAAAGGCGGTTCGACGCGTTGGGTTTCAGACATCAACATTCTCCTTGTGTGAGCGACCAACGCGACGATAATGTGAGCTTTCACTCACATAGGCTACTCGCATCCGATGCCGCGACCATCTCCGCTGAAACCGCGCAAAACTCCGCGTCAGCAGCGCTCAACAGATACGGTCAATGTTATTCTGGAAGCCGCGGCTCGCGTTCTGGAGCGCCACGGCCTGGCCGGATTCACCACAAACGCCGTGGCAGAGCGCGCCGGCGTCAGCATCGGTTCGCTGTACCAGTACTTCCCCAGCAAGGAGGCGCTGACGGCAACCTTGATCCACCGGGAGACATCCACGCTGATCGAGAACGCGGCCGCCGCATTTGATGAAGCATCAGGGCGTGCCGCCTTGTCAGGGTTGATCGCTGCCGCGGTGAAACATCAGTTGCGCCGCCCCGTGCTGGCGCGCCTGCTCGACTTCGAGGAAGGCCGCTTGCCGCTCGGCAAGGAAACGCGGGACGTTACCGACAGGCTTTCTGCGATTGTTGCGGAGATCCTGAGAAGACCGGATCTGCCCCGGCAACCCGATATCGAGGTTGCATCCGCCGACATTATTGCACTCGTCAAAGGACTGATCGATGCCGCCGGCCAACGGGGTGAAATCAACTCCGAATATCTGGAAGGCCGGGTGCAACGCGCGGTATTTGGTTATCTCACGGCGGTCTAGCTTGCATCAGCTACGCCGCATCAAACCCGCCACGCGCGGCGGGGAAGGCCGCATGACAAGAAAAAAGCCGCCCGGGCGTGACGCCGGACGGCTTTCTCATGCGACTGCCGGCCCGGCACTGCTCCGGTTCCGTCGCATCTGTCGGCAAGGCTGATGCAAGCTGGTTAACACAGGGTTAACAGAATGCGGCGAATCGATCGCAACATGCCGCAGATTGGCTACGGCGGCGATGATGCACGTTGATGCGTCAGTTCACGGGTTTCACATCGGCGCATTCCGCCCCAACAATCCACTTACGCCGTGGCCACCGATGGCCCCAGAAGCGAATGGATTTGCGCCACCACGGCCGCTCCCTCAACAACGGCGGATGCAACGCGGGAATAATCGTCGAGACAGACATGGATGAAGTCCCAGCCGACGCCACGGCCATAGCTCTGGCCCGGTATGATCACCGGTATGCGGTGCCAATCTTCGAAGCGACCGAGTTTCTTGATGTCGGTGGATCAGGCTTCTCGCGCTCATAGCGACATCAAGCGGCGTCTGCAAAACCCACAGCGTTGCCATCGCATACACCTTTTTGCGATCAGTCCGCGCAAACGAAACACCAAATGTTTTCTTTCGGTGTCGCGGCGCTGCCTCAGAATAAACCCAGAATGTGAAAACACATGAAAGTGGGTGAAGCGCAATGACGTGCAAAGAGACGATGTTGAGCCGTCGCGAATATTTGGCAACAACAGCGGTCTTGCGGTGGGCGGGCTTGCGCTTTCTGCCGGCGCGGGTGACGCCAAAGCTGCTGGCCCGGGAGACACCAAGGGCATTTCGCATCCACGTCGCGCGCGGCTCTCATTCAATGAAAATCCATTCGGGCCGGCGCCGTCCGCACTCGCGGCGATCCGGGATGAATTTCGGCGAGCTTTGCCGCTATGTTGACGAACCAGATGACGTCTTGACGCGCGCTATTGTTGCGCGCGAGGTCGTTTCCGCCGATCAGATCGTGCTTGGCGAAATCCTCGAAGCTCTGGGATTTCGCATGGCGACAGATGGCCCGAGCGGAGCAGAGTTCATCTATTCGACTCCCGGTTACACGGCCTTGGTGGACGCGGTGGCGCCTGCCGGAGGTGTCGCCATCGGCGTACCGCTCAACCAGACGCTTCAGAATGACCTCCCGGCTATTGCTGCGAAAACGACTGCGCGCACGCGGGCAATCTATCTGGTCAACCCGCATAATCCGACCGGGACCGTAACCGACGCCGCAACGTTTCTGGACTTTGTGCGTGAGATGTCGAAGCGCACGACCGTTATTGTCGATGAAGCCTACCTGGAATTTGAGCCAGACTTCGCGCAGCGAACCGCCGCAGGACTAACGCGAGCCGGCGAGAACGTGGTTGTGTTCAGGACTTTCGGAAAGATGTACGGCCTGGCTGGCATGGCTGTGGGGTATGCGATCGCTCCCAAGGCGATCGCCGCCTCGATGAAGCGCGCCGGCATCGGAGGGCCGGGGATGCTGGATCGTCTTGCTCTCACCGCTGCCGCAGCCAGTCTCCAGGACGACGATTACGTCCAAAGCACGCGGGCAAAGGTGACCGCCGAACGCGAGAAATGGCACGAGCTGTTCGGCACCTTGAAGCTTCGACACACGGACTCCAGGGCGAACTTCGTCTTCTTCGAAACCGGCCGTCCGCATCAGCAGATCGTTGCGGCGCTGGGTGCAAAAGGCATCGATATCGGTCGGGCGTTTCCGCCCCTTGAAAACTGGGCGCGCATCTCGATAGGGTTGCCTCAGGAAAATGCGATGGCGCGCGCGGCAATCACCGAATTATTGACCTGAACTCGTGCTGGATCGGCATCAGCCCGGCCGGCCGCAGGGCGATCGTGTCTGCGGCCTTTTCGCGCATGGGCTCGCCATCGCGGATGTTCAAAACAGACCACAAGCTGTGGACAACTTTTGCGGGTGTCCAATAGTGAACACCGCTACCGAAAGCGGGTGTGCTGGTTTCGCCCGGCTGTACTCCCGCCAAGCTCCCCCGCTAGGCCATGAGTATCGCAAATCACGGCCTCAGCTCTCGCCGCCGCCCGAGCTGGGGCCGTTACTTTGTTTGCATTGGTCAAAATGAACGGTGGCCGCACCGTTCCCAATCTGGCCGACAGTTCGAACCATGCGTCCGTCGTGCACGGCGCGCTAGTCAACATTGCTCACTTGTGAAAGTAATTAAACGCCCCCGGGAGATTTGCTCAGGTTCCGGGAGACACCGCCAAGCATTTTGCCGGCCTGGTGGTCGTCACCAGCCGTAGCGCACGACTCCCTTGCCGGCGTAACTGCTTGTGACATTGGAACACCCCCCACACGAATGTGCCTCAGTTCTGCGCAATTTGTTCGGCTTCTCGTACGCATCGTATTATTACGTAGACCTGCGGGTACTAATAGTTCTTCGCTCATTCGTAATTCTTAACTCTCCGAAAATCCATAAATCGCCATGCTCCAAAGGAGGCGTTCGCGATTTCTGTTCGGGACGCTCTCGAATGAAAGAGCAGTATCTGGCAGACGGAAGTACAATGGTCAGCCCAACACGCTTGATTAGAACGTTGCTTATAATTGAAGATAATCCAGGAGACGCTCGTCTGCTGTGCGAGATGCTGGCTGAGGATAAATCGCATCAGTCCGAATTGAAGCATGCCGGGAGTATGCGCGAGGCCGAGAAGCATCTAAAGGAACACGTCATCGATTTTATTATGCTGGATCTGGGCTTGCCCGATGCCCAGGGATTGGCAGCAGTGCGGCGAATCCGTCAGGCCGCGCCGGATATTCCCCTTGTTGTGCTGACCGGCTTGGACGACGACGAGTTGGCCACACAGTCCTTACGGGAGGGGGCGCAGGATTATCTCGTCAAGGGCGAAATTGAGACCCGCGCACTTCTGCGAGCCCTGCGATATGCGGGCGAGCGAAAGCGCCTCGAACGATTGAAAGACGAATTCGTTTCCACGGTTAGCCACGAGTTGCGGACGCCACTAACTTCGATCACCGGCTCGCTTGGACTTTTGATGAGGCAGGCTGCCAGCACGCTACCGGCTCCTATGGCTCGTCTGCTCGATATTGCGCATAAGAATTGCAAACGTCTGGTCCGGCTCGTCAACGACATTCTCGATATCGAAAAGCTCGAATCCGGCCGTTTGACTTTCGATAGAACGCGCATCGATGTTCGGCCGCTGGTTGAGCAGGCGATCGAGACATTTCAGGCCTTCGCTGAGAGTGGAGGCGTACGCCTCCGTTTCGAAAGTGACGCCAAATCTGCGGTCGATGTACGAGCCGACGCTGACCGACTGTCACAGGTAATCGCCAACCTTCTGTCAAACGCCATAAAATTCTCTTCGCGAGACGATGAAGTGATTGTAACCATCGAGAAGGCGGTCGATCTCGTGCGCATCTCAGTGCGGGACCATGGTCCAGGCATCTCGGCTGAGTTCAGGCGGCATATCTTCGGAAGGTTCGCACAGGCCGATGCGACGAACACGCGTCAGAGGGGCGGTACCGGACTTGGCCTCTACATCGTCAAGCAGATCGTCGATCGATTCAATGGAATTGTCAGCTTCATGGATGCGCCGGGAGGCGGCACGATTTTCCAGATCGAGTTACCGAGTTGGGGCGGCGAGTCCGACCTATTACATGAAGAACAGATGGCCACCACGGATGTGCCTGAAGCGGAGACCTCTCTTGCAAGTCTTGCGGAAGAGGCGCGCGAGCGTCTGCCGCCGGTCGCCGATGAGGACAAGGGCAAGGAGATTGTCTCACTGTAATCGTGCTGGCCTTCCAGGCGATCACACCTCGTCCGTTTGGCTGTAGATGCAAGATCGCACAGAGGGCTTGAACCGCATCGGTCAGAGAGCTTTATGCTCGCCGAATTAGCGCTGCGATTTCTCTATGGAGTGGATCAACTTTGATCCAGGCATCTTATGGCTCTTGTAGCGGCTTTGACCTACTGGGTAATCGTTATTCTTTGGCTGACGGTGCTGGGGACGCTCCTGGTATTCTATGTCCGTAACCCGCGTGTTTTCGGCACCACGCGGCTTCTGTTGGCGGTCGTCGCCATCGATACAATCCGGAACATAGTCGAAAACATCTATTTCGGCATTTACTTCGGCGGCCAGTACGGCATGTTTCCCGCCAGCGTGATTAGCGTACTGGGCAATCCCTATTTGCTCATCGTTCCAAAATTGATCAACATTTTGGCGGGCTGCGTGGTCCTCAGCCTGCTGCTACTGCGATGGCTGCCGTCCGCGGTCAGGGAGCGCAGGACGGTAGAAACCGACGCAGGTGATGCGCGACGCCTTGCCAGCATGATGGGCGAATTCGTTGCAAATGTAAGTCACGAGCTGCGCTCCCCGCTGACCTCGATTGCCAGTTCGCTCGGCCTGTTGGCCGGAGGAGCCGGTGGACCAATGCCGACGGCGGCAGCTCGCCTGATAGCGATCGCCCACACCAACGCACAACGGCTGCTCCGCCTGATCAACGACCTTCTCGACACTGCAAAAATTGAGTCGGGTCAGATGGCATTCGATTTCGCCGCGGTTGATCTTCGAGCGACAACCGAGCAGGCGATCGATGCCAACCGGGCCATCGCAGAACTAAACGGCGTTCGCGTTCTACTCGATATGACATCAGCAGCCTTCACGGTTCGTGCCGACGCCGATCGGCTGGTTCAGGTGCTCACCAACTTGCTTTCCAACGCTATTAAATTTTCACCAAAGGATGGGGACGTCGTCGTCACGGTCCTGCGGCAGGCGGTCACCGGGCAGGTCACTGTACGTGACCACGGTCCTGGCATTCCGGAAGAGTTTAAATCGCGGATCTTTGAAAAATTTGCACAAGCCAAAAATAACAATTCTCCTCAGAGAGGTAGCTCAGGATTGGGCCTCAATATTGCTTCGAAAATTGTCGTCCAGCACGGTGGCAACATCGGATTCAAAGATGCACCCGGCGGCGGAACCATATTCCACTTCGAAATTCCGCTTTGGGATGGTGAGGCAAAGGACGGTTCTGCACGGATCCGGCTATCGCAGCCTGCGTTGGTGATCCGCGCGGCGCTGTGAAGGCCCTGATCGTGGCTATGAGTAGTTATCCGTTCAAGCCGCTCTTGATTGTCGCCAGGGACGCGACGATTGAAAGCGCGACAAGCGCATCGCCCAGACGCCATGGACGGCAACACAACCGTTTCGCTCTAATCTGTCTCCCATAGTTCCCTCGCTTGTTCAGTCATCCTTATTCCGCTCCTCGCGATGCAGTTCAACTGGTCGTTTGAGGCCAGGAAATGCGGGACGCGATCGACAGCGGCTACTCGCGTCACCCGGCACGTGTTGCGCCGGTCATCGGCACAATCACGCCCGGTGGCTTGCCGTTACCCTCAGGAAATATGAGCAACCAGTTCCGGCAAGTGCCCGGCTCCTCCAAGCGCGTGGTTAGTTCGATTGCCCATCTAGCGGAACCGTTTGGTGCATTATTACTTGATCAGCATGCAAGTCTTCGAGACGACGAATGCCAAAGTGGCGCGGCGCTGCCGTTATGACCAACATCGGGGCCAAAAAACAGCCCTGACGGTAAATGGATCGCTCATCACGGGATTAGTCCGTTCGGTAATGGAAATTAAGTCAGGCAATGACCCTATACGCTGGATTGTCACGGTCGTGGGAAAGTCGTGCACCGAGCAAATTCGGAACCATCCGCTCAAAAATCCGTCGATCAGGGATAAAGACCGGAGCGCGCGTCACCTCTGCTCCACGCGGCGGTGACAGGGCTCGCATTGATTGCCGGGTTTCGATTCGCTGGCCAATACCGGTCGGGCGTTTGACGCATATAGTGACCTGCTCGACACGTCCCATCAGCTGTGATCCGGATTTTCGGCCCAAACATCGCTTCAGCTGGCTTCAAAACACATCCACAAAAGTGAAAATTAATGTGCAGCGGTGTAACAATGAGCAATGATGAGCAATATTGAACAGCGGTTCTGCTCCCCGATGGGGGTATATTGCTTTTTTCGCACGCGCACCGTTTCTCGGCTTTGCCCGTAATGATGGGCATTCTTCCGTCAATGTTCATTTGCTAGTTGCTTATTTATTGAGCAATAAAACCAAGGGGGACTCGTATTGGTGAAGCCGACGAACGCCTCGTTCGACGCACAAGTGTTCCTCGCCAAAATGGGGGCAGGCAAGACGATCCTCGAACTTAACAAAGACCAGAATGTATTCGAGCAAGGCGATGTCGCCGACACGATCTATTACATTCAAAGAGGCAGGATCAAGCTTACCGTCCTGTCCGATCAGGGCAAGGAAGCGGTGGTCGGGATACTGGAACCCGGCCAGTTTTTCGGGGAAGGCTGTCTGAACGGCCACAAGCTGCGCATCTCGACGACAACCGCCATGGAGACTTGCCTCGTCACGGCGATCACAAAGCCGGCGATGATCTCGGCACTTCACGACGAGCCAGCATTTTCCGAGTTGTTCATGACGTATCTCCTGACCCGGAATAGCCGGATCGAGGAGGACCTGATTGATCAGCTCTTCAATTCGAGCGAGCGGCGGCTTGCGCGCAAACTCCTGCTCCTGGCCAATTTTGGCAAGGAAGGTAGTCCGCAGCCAATCAGTCCTCACGTCAGTCAGGAAACATTGGCCGAGATGATCGGTACCACCCGATCCCGCGTTAGCTTTTTCATGAACAAATTTCGCAAACTTGGCCTCATCAGCTACAACGGACATATCGAGGTCAACAGTTCGCTGCTAAGCGCAGTACTGCATGACAAGCCCCAGCTGAAAGAGGATGAATAGTAACGGGTCCGCATGCGCTCGTTGTCCAAATGCGAGCCGGGAAGAGAATTCGCGCCGTTTGAACAGGCCGGGGAGCATCCAATGCCAGGTTTTTCAGGCCGCGAAACGCGGGCATAAAAGGGGTATGCCACCACTCCGCATACCGGGAGTGCTACCAACTCTCTGTCGCCGATAACAGCCAACGGACCCGTGGCAATTGCACGACCATAAGGTTCGCTGGGCGGAAAGAAACCAATCTGCGTCGTCACACTGATCCAAATGCCGAGTGAGTGACCGATACGACGGTCCCCTCAGCGCCGCTCACGGTGGCAACCTGCGCGTCGAGTTGACTCGCGAGCGCGCTGATAATGCTCGTCCCCAACCCGGACTTCGGCCGTGCAAAGACACCTTCCGGCTTCCCAAGCCCATTATCGACTACGACCAGCTTCCAATCCTCGCCAAACACGGCATAGGTGACCGTAATAAGCGCGTCCTTCGAACTTTCGTTGAACGCATGCTTCAGCGAATTGATGACGAGCTCGGTGACGATAAGTCCGAGGCTCTCGGCTTTGCGGTTACTGGCCCTGTCGCTGTCGCAGAATACCTTCAGGGCGATCGCGCGCTCGTCGCTGATCATGGAATTCGAAATGGCCTCACATAAGCTCGTTAGATAAGACGCAAGCTCAATCGACTCGCTTGATTCCGGAACATGAAGATGCCGCTGTACCGCTGCGATCGAAATGACCCTGTCATGGGCTTCATTCAAATGCCGGCGCGTTTCTTCGGATTCTACCGTCCTCACCTTCGACATGATGATGCTGGCGATAATCTGAAGGGTGTTGCCAATACGGTGTTGAATTTCACCAAGCAAGACGTCTTTTTGGCGAAGCAGCTCGTCCTTTTCGCGCTCCAGGAAGCGTTGAACGGTAATGTCCTCGATTCCGAGCAGGATATTGGCACGCGAGCCTTCCTCGTAGAACACCTTGCGAGCGTTCAGAAGCATCGTGCGGCGTCCGATATCCGGCAAACAGTACTCGACCTCGCACGCCTCCATCACGCCGTGTTCTGGCAGAATTTTTCCGAGCAACGTTCGGAGCGTCGGCGTGTTCCATTCACCTTCGCCGAGTTCGTAAAGTGACCGGCCCTGGGTGTCCCGCGGATTGATCGTAAAAATACGATAGAACGAGCGGCTTGCGGCGACAACGCGCAGACCCTCGTCCAGAACGACGAAGGGTTCGCGCACGGTGTCGATGATCGCGGTTGCAAGAGCGGACGCGTCACGACTGTCCGAGAATTGTTCAATGAACATGCGGGCCCCAGTTCGCGACTCCCCTCGCCCTTCGGATTTTCTCTCGAAAAGACGACCCCCCATCGCTATGTGCTCAGCCGACACAAAAACCCAGGGCCAAGTTTGGCGAATCAGTATTTTGATCCTACTCGCGGTTGCGCGCGGGCCACGTTCAAAATTGAACACCTCCTTAAAAAGTTCCAGATCGTCGCAATCACTCTGATTGCCCGGGAAAAATAGTGTTTTTCGAATCAGTCCTGAAATTCGGCAATGCATCCCGGAATCCCGCATCGCGGTCGCTTGGGCTTTTCATGGGCAAATCGCACATCGACAAAGCCCCGGGAACTAACGCCTCCCCTTTGCGCGGGGGCGCACCCGCATTTCAGCACCTACCCGTGGACCTTCAGTTCCCTGATACTGTGGGACATGCGCGGAAAGATTTTAGCCAATGCAACTCCCAAACCGGTCCAGAATTCGGGCCCCTTGCGAACATAGAACGCGCCGAAACCCCGACACCGCTCGACCGTCTCGGTGTCCTGACTGCCCGTGACCACAATTACATCCATGGGCACTGGCCTTGTTGCAGGATTGAGGAGCCACGCACACACCGACAGTCCGTCCGCTTCAGGCATGTTAACGTCGATGACCACAATATCGGGATAGTTTCGATTCGCTTTTATCAACGCCTGTATGCCATTGGTTGCGGTTTCGACCGAAAATCCGACGCTCGTGCACCGCTCGACGAGCAATTTTAGGATCACAGGATCATCATCGGCGATCAGCATCCTTGGTGGCGGATCACTATCGGCGATCAGCATCTTCGGCGGCTTCTCAGTTAGATCGCGCGCATCGGTCATTTGTACATCCGATCGGGCGTCTTTTGGCTGCCGCCCTTTGCCTCCGCGTGATCGGGCGCGGAACGCCGTCCGAGGTCCTGTTGGAGTATCAGTAAGCAAACCGATCTCGCTAACGGGGCCCAAGTGTGCAAACACATCAACAAAGCCCGAACCAACGCTCCCCTTTACGCCTGCACGCGGTTGTATTGGAAACCGCATACTTTCTGCAGCGCTTCGAATAGTTCATCGGTGTCGAATGATTTCTTGAAAATCTGCGCCACGCCCGATTTACCGCAGACTTCCCGCATCAGGTTTTGCACCGTTATTCCGTCGAGGTTCCGTCCGGTCAACACAATGACCGGAATGTCCGCGGTGGCCGGCGTCGTTCGCAACCTCGACAGAAGATAAGGAATGCCGCCGTTCGGCAGGAAATAATCCGATATGATGACGCTCGGCGCCTCCCGGCATGCCATTCGGTAGCCTACCGTGATATCCGGAGCATAAAGCAGCTCCACGCCGCACTTCTCGAGCCTGCTGGAAAGGAGGTGCTTCGTATCCAACTCATCGTCGATCACCAATACGCGCGGACGCATCCGCACCTCAGCAGCTAATCGCGGCCCGTGCAGTTCCTTGATACGGTCCGCCATGTGCGGAAAGATTTGAGTCAATGCGGCTCCTAAACCTTTCCAAAATTCGGGGCCCTTGCGAACATAGAACGCGCCGAAACCCTGACACCGCTCGACCATCTCGGTTTCCCGGCTCCCCGTGACCACGATCACATCCATGGGCTTCCTTGAAGAATCCAGTAGCCGGGAACACACCGTCAGTCCGTCCGCTTCGGGCATGTTGACGTCGATGACCAAAATATCGGGATGGCTTCGATTCGCTTTTATCAAAGCTTGAACGCCGTTGGTGGCGGTCTCAACCGCGAAACCCACGCTGGAGCACCGCTCGGCGAGCACTCTTACGATTGCAGGATCGTCATCGGCGATCAGCATCTTCGGCAGATTCTCGGTTAGCTCGCGTGCATCAGTCGTTTGAGCATGAGTCATTTGTATATCCTATCCGGCTTTTCTTGGCTGCCGCCCCTTTGTCTCCGCGCAAGCCACCACACGATCGAGCGCGGCACCAACCTCGCTCACGGTGCCCAAGCCATCGGATCCAAGAATGACGGCTTCCTCAAGCGTGGCAGCAGCGTCGCTGATTTCGTCAAAACCAAATATCCCACCGGCCCCAGCCAATTTGTGGGCGATCTTTCTGATTCCGGCCAACGAAGACGACACGTCGGTCCCGTCCTCCATTGCAGACCTGAGCCATGCAAGCGCGATCAGATCGTCATCCAAACGCCGCAGGAACGCCTGCCGCATCGCGACAAGTTGGGAGATCGGCGACTCAGTAATATGCGCACGCACAGATGCAGCGAGCGTCATCGGATCGAACGGCTTCGGGATCACGCCGGCGGCTCCGAGCGAACGAAAATGCTCGAGTTCGTAACCCTGGGCACGCGCCGTCATGAAGACGACGGGAATGTTGGAGGTACGTGGATTTTCCCGCAGACGCGCGAACGTCGCCGGTCCGTCCATCACCGGCATCATGACGTCCAGCAAAATAATGTCCGGTGCCCAGTCGGCGGCGGCGACGAGCGCTTCCTGCCCCGAGGCACAGCTTTGTGTCAAAACATCGGGATCGAGACCAAGTGAGATCTCCACCACTTCACGAATATCAGGTTCGTCGTCGACGTGGAGAACGCGAAACTCGGTCATATCGCCTCCTTGGCTGCGCCGGCAGACGCAAACGACAGATGGCTGGATACAGCCGTGAGATTTTCGAGCGAGGCTTCCGATGCCTTGCTCGCCAACGCCTGGGCGTTTTCGTCACGCGCCAGGTCAACCCAGGTTGGCAGCTCAACGTGGAAGACCGTACCCCCGCCGTCCGCATCGTCGAATCCCACCTCTCCGGCAAGCCGGTCGACGATTTCCTTGACGATGCTGAGCCCAAGCCCCGTGCCGCCCTTGCGCCGTGCGTTGGTCGCGTCGGCCTGCGCGAACCTTTCGAAGACGCGCGATTTGAATTCAGTCGCAATCCCCAGGCCATGGTCCCGCACCGAGATCCGGACGCGGCCTGCTCTGTTTTCGATGGTCACCACGACCTCCCCATTCGGCGGGGAAAATTTGACGGCGTTCGAAAGCAAGTTGGTGACGACCTGGGCAAGCCGATCGGCATCGGCTCGGACTTCATGGACGGCGGCCGAAGCCTCGAATCGAATGCTCACCCCAAGGCCTTGCGAAAACTCTCCGATAGCATCGATAGATTCCTGGACCAACGAGCAGACTTCGACTCGTCTCAAATTGAAGACGACGTGTCCGGAATCAAGCTTCTCAATGTCGAGAATGTCATTGACCAGCCGGACCAGACGCTGACTGTTGCTATGAGCGATCTCGAGCAGCCGTGCCGCCGGACCGGACAGCGTACCGGCGGCCTTGCTCGTCAGAAGTCCGAGCGAGCCCGCGATCGAAGTCAGCGGTGTGCGCAATTCATGGCTCACCGTCGAGACAAACTCGTCTTTCATTCGCTCAAGGCGCTTGCGCTCACCGGCGTAACGCAACGCCCGCAGCAGCCCGCGAGTTTCGATTTGTCCCTTGATGAGATAGTCCTGCGCACCTTCCTGCAGGGATTGCGCGGCCAACGCCTCGTCATCCATGCCCGTCAGCACGACCAGCGGAATACCGGGAGCTGCCACGCGCACCCGCCGTATCGCAGCCAATCCCTGTGCGTCAGGTAACCCCAGATCGAGCAAGACGACGTCGACGACATGCGCGTCGAGATGTTTCTCGGCGTCCGCCATGAATCCTACGCACGTCAATTCGATATCGCGAGATCCGTCTTCGTTGAACATCTCGCGCAGCAAGCGTGCATCGCCGAGATTGTCTTCAATCAACAGGACCTTTTTGATCGTTCTCATACTTACTCGCTTTGTGTTCACTGCACCCGGCAGGCTTCTAGGGCCCGACCGCGATGCCTCGCCGAACAGCCAGCTTCCTGACCCCGGACTCCAGAACAACGCTGCTGGAAAGGGAATCCTTTAGTTTTGGAACTCCGGTTCTCAGCAGCTCCGCAAAACGCGCGGGGGGTACCGGCCGGCTGAAATAGAATCCCTGCGCCTCGTCACATTGGCAGGCTCGGAGAAATTCGAGTTCTTCAAGGGTTTCCACGCCCTCGGCAACCACCCGTAGCTTGAGACTGCGGGCCATGCCGATCACCGCAGTTACAATAGCGGTGTCCTCGCCCGCGGTACTGATCTGGCGGACGAACGACTGGTCGATCTTGAGGATATCGACCGGAAATTTCCGGAGATAACTGAGGCTGGAGTAGCCCGTGCCGAAGTCGTCGATCGCGACCTTGACCCCTCGGTCCCGCAGGACCTGAAGAATGGACGCCGTCGAACTCGGCGCGCCTCATCAGAACGCTTTCGGTCAGTTCGAGTTCAAGATATTCCGGTTCCAGGCCGGTCTCATCCAGAATTTCAAACAGTCCACGAAGAAAGTTGTCGTTCCGAAACTCCATCGCCGAGACATTGACGGCCATCGCGGTAAAATTCAGACCCTGGTCCAGCCAGATTCGCGCCTGCGCGCAGGCCTCCCGAAGAACCCAGGCGCCGATTGGCAAAATGAGGCCGCACTCTTCGGCAACCGGAATGAACTTGCCGGGGGAGACCATGCCTCTTGTCGGATGGATCCAGCGCAACAGGGCCTCCGCCCCGGTTATCGCGCCCGTAAGCAGATCGACCTTTGGCTGGTATCGCAGCTTGAATTCCTGTCGTTTCAGCGCGCGCCGCAGACTCTCCTCGACAGATTGCCGCTCCACCGCCCGGACGTTCATGGCCGGCTTGAAGAACTGATAGCTTTGGCGTCCATTTTCCTTGGCCTGATACATTGCGGTGTCGGCGTTCTTGATGAGCGTCTCCGCATCCTCACCATCATTCGGATAGACGCTCACGCCAATGCTTATAGTGACATGAAGATCGTGCTGGTCGATGGAATGCGCCTCGGCCACCGCCTTCAGCATCCGCCGCGCGGAGACGGCCGCGTCTTCCAGGCTATGCAGCTCCGACAGCAAGACGACGAATTCGTCTCCGCCCTGCCGGCTCACCGTGTCAGAACCGCGCACGCAACTTGTCAGGCGCTTTGCGATCGATTTGAGAAGCTTGTCACCCACCGGATGGCCAAGCGAATCGTTGATATATTTAAAACCGTCCAGATCGAGAAATAGCACCGCAACCTTGCTCATGTGGCGCCGAGACAACGCGATCGCCTGTCCAATCCTGTCGTTCAGCAACATTCGATTGGGCAGGCCCGTCAGAAAATCGTGCTGTGCCGAATATGCAATCTGCTCTGCCATCGCTCGGGCCGCGCTCACGTCGCGGAACACGATGACCGTCCCGGTCACCAGCCCTTTACGGTCATGGATGGGAGCAACGCAGTCTTCGATCGGAATGACCAGCCCGTCGCCTCGAACCAGGCTACGGTTTGAGGGAACGCGATCAGCGCCTGTTCAGATCAATCGGCGCCGGTTTCGAGGTGACTTCGCCACACGCGCCGTCCAGAACCCGAAAGACTTCGGCCATCGGCTGACCTGCCGCTGCCTGCCGGGTCCAGCCCGTAAGTTTTTCCGCGACCACATTGAGGAAGGTGACATGGCCAGCAATGTCCGTACAGATCACCGCATCGCCGATGCTGTTGAGCGTTACCTGAGCGCGCTCCTTTTCAGCGAACAGCGCCTCTTCGAGGGCCTTGCGCTCGACGGCATAGCGCAGCGCCCGCAGAAGCCCGTGCGAGCTGCCGTTGGTATTGTTCTGACCCTTGACGAGATAGTCCTGCGCGCCTTCCTGGAGTGATTGCGCAGCCAGCGATTCATCGTCCAGACCCGTCAACACCACGAGAGCGACATGGGGCGCGGCGATGCGTGCACGTCGTACCGTCTCCAGACCCCGCACGTCAGGTAGCCCAAGGTCGAGCAGGACGATGTCCACCGGATGCTCTACCAGATAGGTCTCCGCCTCGCTCATGCTTGCTACATGGATCAGTTCGGTATCGGGAGGGCCCTGCTCGTTGAACATCTCGCGCATCAGGCGGGCGTCGCGCGGATTGTCTTCGACCAGCAAGACTATCTTGGCGGATTTGCTCATGCGGACCGTATCGGCGGCAGTCTGACTCTTGTCAGCCAGAACTCGCTGATGCTCTTGACAAGGCCATCGAACGCATCGAACTCGACCGGCTTGGTGAGGTAGCAGTTCGCCCGGAGTTGGTAGACTGCCTCGATGTCCTCGTCCGCATGGGATGTCGTTAGAATGACTGTTGGAATCGTCTTCAGATCGTCGTCCTGCTTGATCTCGGCCAGAACCTGGCGGCCGTTCTTTTTGGGCAGGTTCAAATCCAGCAGGATCAAGTCCGGACGAGGCGCCCGAAGGTGCCCCCCTTCGCGGCGCAGAAAACACATGGCCTCGGCGCCATCGACGGCGACGTGCAAATCCAGTCCGCTGTCGAACTCCCGAAATGCCTCCTGCGTCAGCCGCACATCACCGGGGCTGTCCTCGACCAGCAGAACTGTTTTCACCATGTTCATTTGCTACCTCCTGCCGCTTGCTGAGGCAGCCTGACCTTCGTGAGCCAGAAATCGTTGATGCTCTTGACCAGACCTTCGAATTCTTCCAGTTGCACGGGCTTGCTGAGGTAACAATTCGCCTGAAGCTGGTAGCTCGTCAGGATGTCAACCTCCGCATCCGACGTGGTGAGGATGACGGTGGGAATCGTCTTCAGGTCCTCGTCTTCCTTGATGTGGGCGAGTACCTCGCGGCCGTCCATCTTGGGCAAGATTCAGGTCCAGCAGAATGAAATCCGGCCTCGGCGCATCTGCGTGTACCCCTTCGCGCCTCAGAAAGGCCATAGCATCCACGCCGTCGGCAGCGACCCGCAGATCGATCGCCGTTGCGGCATCGTGGAAGGCTTCCTGCGTCAACCGGACGTCACCCGGGCTGTCTTCGACGAGGAGCACTGTTCTCTTCATACTGGTATCCTCAAGCATCCTGCTTCTGTTGCGGCAGTTTGGCTCTGCGTCAGCCAGAAAGCGTTGATGCTTCGCACGAGGGTGTCGAAAGCGTCCCAATGGGCCGGCTTTCGCAGGTAGCAATTGGCCTGCAATTGATAGCTAATCAGGACATCCGCCTCATCATCGGACGTTGTGAGGATGATAGTCGGAATTGTCCTCAGGCCCTGGTCCTTTTTGATCAGAGCCAGAACCTGACGGCCGTCCATCTTGGGAAGGTTCAGATCCAGCAGAATAAGATCCGGTCGGGGCGCACTTCCGTGGGTACCCTCCCGCTTCAAAAAGGCCATGGCCTCGATACCGTCGGACGCAAGGTGAAGGCGGACCGGTTTTCCGGAATCGCGGAAAGCTTCCTGCGTCAAACGAACGTCACCGGGACTGTCTTCCACCAAAAGAACTTCTATGGGCATTTCATCGTCTTCCATCAGTTTAATTTCCTATCGCTTCCGGTCAGGGCGAAGCTAAAGACCGATCCAATTCCGGGCTGTGACTCGACCGAAATCTGACCACCGTGCCGTTCGACTATCTTCTTGCAGATGGCCAGTCCGATGCCGGTACCGCTAAACTCCTCTCTCTTGTGCAGCCGCTGAAACATGCCGAAAATTCTTTCGAAATATTGCGGGTCGATCCCCAGTCCATTGTCCCGAACCGAGAATCTATATTGCTTTCCGCCATTCAAGACGCCGATGTGGATCTTCGGGATTCCGCAGTTTTGGTACTTGATGGCGTTGCCGACGAGGTTCTGAAACAGCTGTATCAACTGCGTCTCGTCTGCCACGACTTCGGGTAGCGGATCATGCGTCACCTGCGCACCGCTTTCTTCGATGGCGCCGCGGAGATTTGATAGTGCCTGCCGCAAGGCATCTTGGCTTGATGTATTGACCAATTCCCTTCCCTTGGTCCCGACCCGGGAATAGGCCAGCAGGTCCTGGATCAGGCGCTGCATACGGGTGGCGCCGTCCACCGCGAATGCGATGAACTCATCCGCGTCGGCATCGAGCTTGCCCTTGTATCGTCGGGACAGCAGCTGTGTGTAGCTCGCCACCATCCGCAGCGGCTCCTGCAAATCATGCGAAGCGATGTATGCGAACTGTCCCAATTCTTCGTTGGAGCGGTTCAACTCCTCTACCTTGTGCAGGAGATCGGCTTCGGCCGCTTTGCGCACGCTGATGTCGCGGATGGCTGCCGTCACCAGAACTCCTTCGGCGCCTCCAAGAGGGCTCAACATCAATTCGATCGGAAATTCCGTTCTATCCTTACGTCGCCCGGAAAGCTCGATGCCGGTTCCGATCTGCTGTGCCAGCGCGTCATCCGCGGAACGAAGGCCATCTGCGATCAGGCGCTCGGCGAAACCGTCCGGAATGATGTTCTTCACCTTCTGCCCGAGCAATTCATTACGGCGGTAGCCGAACTGCTTTTCCGCCTGAAGGTTCAGAAGCACGATTTCTCCGCCCTGGTTGACCACCACCATGGCATCCGGGGCGGCCTCCAGCAGACCGCGATAACGACCTTCCATCTGCGCCAGGTGCTTCTCAGCGTTCCTGCGTACACTGATGTCACGGATCGCAGCCGTGACCAGCGTGCCCTCGGTACTGTCGAGCGGGCTCAGCATGAGTTCGATCGGAAACTCGCTTCTGTCCCTGCGCCGTCCGGTCAGTTCAATGCCGGTCCCGATCTCCTGCGCCAATGCGTCTTCCGCCGAACGAAGGTCGTCCGCGACCAGCCGTTCCGCAAAACCTTCCGGAATGATGTTTGTGACCCTTTGGCCAAGCAGTTCGTCGCGCCGATAACCGAACTGCTTTTCCGCCTGGAGATTCAGGAGAACGATTTCTCCGCCCTGATTCACCACGACCATCGCATCCGGAGCGGCTTCCAGCAAACCGGCGTATTTTCCTTCCATCTGCGCCAGAACTTTTTCAGCATTCTTGCGCACGCTAATGTCGCGGACGGCGGCCGTGACCAGCATTCCCTCGGCGCTCTCCAGCGGACTCAGCATGATCTCGATCGGGAATTCGCTTCCGTCCTTGCGTCGCCCGGTCAATTCGATGCCGGTTCCGATCTCCTGCGCCAGCGCATCTTCCGCGGAGCGAAGATCGTCGGCGACAAGCCGTTCCGCAAATCCTTTCGGAATGATGTTTGTAACCTTCTGGCCGAGCAGTTCGTCGCGGCGATAGCCGAACTGTTTCTCCGCCTGCAAATTCAGAATGACGATCTCTCCAATCTGATTCACCACAACCATCGCGTCGGGAGCCGCTTCCATGAGACCGCGGTATTTTCCTTCCATCTGCGCCAGCACTTTTTCGGCATTCTTGCGCACGCTGATGTCACGAATAGCAGCCGTAACCAGCGTTCCTTCCGGGCTTTGCAGCGGGCTCAACATGATCTCAATCGGAAACTCGCTTCCATCCTTGCGCAGGGCATTGAGTTCGATACCGGTGCCGATCTGCTGCGCCAGCGCGTCCTCCGAGGACCGCAGATCGTCCGCAATCAGCCGCTCTGCAAATCCTTCGGGAATAATGTTCGTGACTTTTTGCCCGAGCAGTTCGTCGCGGCGGTATCCGAATTGTTTCTCGGCCTGCACATTGAGTAGCACGATCTCCCCAACCTGATTCACCACCACCATCGCATCCGGGGCCGCCTCCATCAGCCCGCGATATTTGGCGCCGGATTCGGTGCTCTCGCTAAGGTCACGGCTGATCACGGAAAAGCCGCGTAGATTTCCAGCCCCGTCGTGCGACGCCGTGTAGGCGGTTCGCGACAGGTAGCGCGTGCCGTCAGCGCGCATGCGCATACCCTGTTCGTCATACTCGCCCTGTGCCGCAGCGATCCGCAGTATTTCCTCCGGCTTGCCGCGTGCGACATCCTCCGGGGGAAAGAAGCGAGAGAAGTTCTTGCCGGCGACGTCTTCGAACGAACATCCCGATATCCGTTCCGCACCAGGATTCCAGCTGCGTATCTCGCCCAGCGGACCCAGCATCACAATCGCATAGTCCTTGACCCCGTCGATCAGCAGACGGTATTTGCGTTCGCTCTCGAGCAACGCCATTTCCGCTACCGCGCGCCGGCCGCTGTCACGCAGCATGACCCACCCGGCAACACTGGTAATCAACAAGCCGAGGACAGTTCCGGCGATCAGGATGATCTTGGTATTCCTCAGATTCGCGATTGCCTCGGCCCTGCGCAACGCCAGCAATCGTTCCTCTTCACCCTGTAGCTCCAGAACGATCGTCCGGTACTCGGAAGTGACGCGAACGGACGGCCCTTCCCGGACGGACTGCATGGCCGCCTCGAGCCCCTGATTCCTGCGCAAACCGATGATCAGCTCCGCCCGCTCGATTCTGGCGGCGGCCAGTTTTTCGAGGACGGGAAGCCTGCGCTGCTGTTCGGGATTATCCAATGTTAAGTCACGCAAGAGCGGCTCAAGCCGCTCGATATTCAACCTGGCTGCGCGATAGGGCTCGAGATCGGCGTCGTCGCCGGTGATAACGAATCGCCGAATGCTCGATGAAATTTCCGCCATTCCGGAGGTCAGGTTTTGAAGGCCGTTCAGAACTTCATGGGTGTGCTTCACCCACCGATTGCTTTCGCTGGAAATGGCGATGCTGCGGTAGGCAAATGCACCTAGAAGAACCAGGATCGCGATCGCCGCGCCAAACGAAAATTGGACTATCCGATTTGAGAGTGGGACCAGCTTTCATGGCGTACACGGCGCTTCAACCGGACAATGCGAGCCGACCACCGACGATCGTTGCGAAACCTTCTGAAGGGTGATCTATCATCGGATTCATTTTTCCGCCGGATCAATCCAGGCATCGGGGTGCCGATGCCCGACCGCCCTTTGCGAGCTGGCGGCGCACGAAGCATGACCTTGGATTGTAGTCCGAAAGATTAACCGGCCGACACCTGGCACGGAATATTAGTACCTGCGTATAGCGTACTAGTACCGCTATCGCTCGATAGCGCGCGCGTTGAATTTAATCCTCAACGCTGGTGAGGCGCGACGGAGATCCGTTGAATTTTGCCAGTCCCACACGAACCAAATCCGCCACGTTTCTGGTTCCGAGTTTCCCCATCAGATGGGCCCGGTGAGCCTCGAATGTGCGCGTGCTAATTCCCAACTGGCGTCCGCCCTGCTTGTTGGACGCTCCGCCCGTGATCAGTTCCAATACCTGTTGCTCGCGAGGGGTGAGCGAATGCTGACCGACAACAGGCGGCGCCGGGCGGACGGCACTGACATGACTGTTTCGTGTCCACGCGTCGATTGCCTCGCGGCCACGCGCAACTGCGGTTTCGGCGTCTACGGGCGTCTCGCCACCCCGTCCGGCCCGACCGAGTATCTCGCGGACGCGTTCAGCTTCGCGTAACGCCATATCCACGATCTCACCCACCGGCGCCGACATGATTTGGGTGCCATCCGAGCGCTCGCCGGCCTGTTTGATTGCATGCAGATGGAGCAGCAACGCATTCAATGGTTCGTGAACCTGATGCGCCATCGCGGCGCCGACGTCGTCGACCGCTCGTCTCAGGGCTTCCGACACGAACTCGGCCTGGAGCCGGTTGAGCTTCTCCGCCACGATGTCAAGCCGGAGCGGGGGCGGCAGGAAGTTGAACCGAGAGTTGTTCTCCGTCATCGCAATGACCATCCTGTCCTGACTTTCAATGTCTACCACGCAAATACTGGGAGCTGTTGGACCAAGGCTTGCTTAGACAGCTTCCATTAATTGTCGGGCGGCGAATGGCCTTCGCAGGCAAGCCGTCGTACCGGCTTCCGCGGCCATGCCCGTAAAATCCAGACCTGGATCCGTCCAGTTGCGAAATCTGACGCCCGACCTCGCAATAAATTACGTCGGCACCCATCACCGCAACGAGGCGATGATTCCGCCCTGAATATATCGGCGATCACCGGATCGAAACGCGAAGACTTAAAAACCTGTTCGGTATGGGCATCGGTAGGGTGCACCACATGGCAGTCCCCGCAATCGAGCCAAGTCAATGCGAATCAAGATAACGCACTACGGCTCACATATTCTGTTCAAAAAAGATCATTTTTCAGCTAATTAAATTACCTACGTAGCGGCGGATTTACGCAGGTACATTTACTAGATTTACCATGGTTTTATTTGCCCGTAAGGATGACGGCGGCCCGCTTCAAGCCGAAGGATGGACAATGCAAGAGCTTGCTCCCCAGCAGGGACGGTCTCACCGTTTCGATGAAGTGGAACGGGACGCACAACTGAAACAGGCGCTGGACAGTCTCGAAAGCGAGAACGGTCAGCTGAAGGAACTGGTTGTCCGGCTTTCCGAAACAATCGTCAGAATTGTCACCGCCAAACGGTGATCGACCACTCGCGTTTCCTGCCGCTGACCTCCTCAATCGATTTTCAGCATTACCTTGCCGGCGCAATCTCGCCTGTCTTCGACGAATTCGAACGCAGGCTCCAGGTCCTTTGATTTTTAAAATCGAGCAATACAGACCTGCGAATTAGGCCGCCCGAGGAGCATGCTGTCCGCATCGCCGCGCGGCCTTATCCGGCAATATCGGCGACTGAGAGTAATTGCGCTCCCGCCTGGTCACAGGCGACGCATATGCCGCAACCTATCATCACCGATGTCCCCGAACGAAACCCGCCGACGCTTTGGCCTGCCCCTCTCAACGATGCGACGCCAATGGAAATAGCCATTGAGGCATGTAAGGAAGAGAGAAGGGTACTGAAAAATCTCGCCGCCGACCTCGCGGAGATTATTTTGAGAAATCTCGTCGGTAAGAATTAGGGCCGGCTTGGCCGCTAACGACGGAATCCGCTACCCGGATCAGAAACCGTCGGCGATTACGGTACGCCCGCTTTTAAAGCGGTTCGATCGGCTCCAGGTCGACGCCCGACCTCATTATCAGCGTCTCCGCTCAGAGCGTCGATCGCCGAGACGAACTAACGATCGCCGACTTGCCAACCTTATTCTTCAAGGCACGTCGCTTTAAAGTCGCCGTCAATTTCAGGGGTTTGCGCAGATCATTGAGTATCCCCTGCAGAGCTTGATCAGCATTGTCTTTCGACTGCTGTTCGCAATGTTCTGACGATGGCTCTGTCATTTTACTCGCGCCCCCCATTTTCCGTGTCACCAGTATCTATACGGGGTATATGCGCCCGCTGCCGGAAAAAATCTGGTCTACAATGACCGCCTTCCGACGTCAGGCACATTTTCATTACGATCAAAATCGCACACATATTGCCGGCATCGCCAGTCCCATCGTCTTCAAGATTTTAAGCGGCGCGTTGAGCTAGGTGAAACTCTCAAAGACGAGGGCTGCTTGCGCCAACAAGCGGCCCTCGTCCTGATAACGCCAGGCTAAACAACGATGTTCAGGCTATTGCAGCACGTGTCTAACGCCTTTCAAGACGGACCGACGCATCGGGCGGTCATGGTTCAATTTCAGCAAGACGCCGTGACGTTACGTTCTCAGTCGGGCGGCCTGAGTTCCCCGAAGAGCCAGCCAAGAACTTGAGATTTCATGGGATCAACTTCGACGACGACCTTTTCGACATGGGCGCATTTGCCGCACGCAAAAGTGCGTAAGTCGAGCGCTTCGCGCGATGGAAAAATGCGAGAGAGCGTCATTTCCGATCGGCAATTCGGGCAACGAGGACACGGAATGGACGTAAAATCGGAAAACGACTGTAGTGCTGACATAACGCTCCCCTCGATAGGCGGGAGCACAACACTCTCAGTCACCGGTGATGCCTGGTGGGTGGGACGGTGATGGAGTGCTTTTATCCAGCTGGTTGCGATGCGCCGTTCAGTATTGAACAGGGTCTGGCTTTGATTTGAACCAGGTCAAACAATGTCTTTCAGTGACCGGCGGCATTTGCGATAAATTTACTGCGTGGCATCGACAATATTTTGTCGCGCGGCTCGGTCCAAGATTTGCGCAATGATGTGCTTCAGAGGAATGCCCCAGCACCTCAATTGCTCTTCTGCGCTTGATCAGCATGCCAAATCGCGCGGCATTGGCGCGCCTTGGAGGCGCTGCGCGTCGCCGACCATCTCGGATTGTCTCTTATTGAGCAGACAGCTCCCACACACTTCGCTAGATTTGGATCTGTATCGATCGGCTTCGAACTAGACTTCCAACTTTCTCAACCCTGCATGGACACTCGTTCCATGCGGGGCTTTTTTTGCCTAAGCACTCGGATAGCAGTGAATGAGCAATATGGAGCAGCAGCCGGCGCCGCAAAGTCGTAACTTGAAATACCGCCTTGATCTTTTCCGGCTTTTACCGGTGACCGAGGGTACGTTGCGCGCCGCTGATTTCAGGGAGAAGCAGAATGCCCGCATTTCAGAGCGTCCTGAATTCCGGCTTATCTCGAAAATACTACCTGAAAGCGGTGGGGTGCGAGAAATCCGCAGAACACGCATCCGACCTAACTACCGAACAACAATGGCGCGAACTCGCAGAGCAATGGCTTTCGTTGGCGTGTCGAGCTGAAAAACCTTCAGGCGATGCTTCGCTGGATGAACCGGAGTAAGGCTAACTCCAACTGTCGAAAATCGCGACGACCTAAAAGTTGGCTGCGGTGCGCTCACGCATAAGCCATCTCACCCAGGAAACGCAGAAGCGCGAGGTTGAATCCATCCGGATCCGTGACGGTCGAGGCATGGCCACCTTCCGCGGCAAGCCACAATTTCGCGCCGGGAATACCGGCCGCCAACGCCTCCGAACAAAGATAGGGAACGAGCACATCGTCCCGGGTGCCTGCAACCAGCGTCGGGACCATGATCTCGCTCAGCCGCGCCGAAACGTCGAAGGCCAGCAGCGCGCCGATTCGTTTCGTCAGGTTTTCAATGCCCTGGAAATGGGCGATGCCGTGCGCCACTTCGCGCGCGACGCTGTCTTCATGCCGCATAAGCCAGGCCGCCGGATAGAGAAAGATCGGCTGGGCCTGAACGTAAGCTTCGACGCCGGATCGTTCGAGCAAGGCAAGCCGTGCGGCAAAACACCGGCGGGTGTGGGAGGACGCGGTCTGCCATGAATTGACCAGGATAAGACCCGAGACCCGCGACGGGGCGCGGAGCGCCAAGCTCCATGCCGATCAGACCGCCGAGCGCATGGCCCATGAAATGGCACCG
This sequence comes from uncultured Alphaproteobacteria bacterium, assembly GCA_963843235.1. GTDB lineage: Bacteria > Pseudomonadota > Alphaproteobacteria > Rhizobiales > Xanthobacteraceae > Bradyrhizobium. The sequence goes on along the minus strand of CAWJJV010000023.1, from coordinate 64,116 downwards.
CTCCACCCCCGCTTTATCGAGAATGCCAACCACGTCGTCAGCCATCGCCGAGATCGCGTAGCCGTCGGGCAGCGCGCTGTTGTTTGCGCCGGTGCCGCGGTGATCGTACGCGATCACATGAAAGCGCTCCGCCAGCACGGCGAATTGCGGCTGCCAGAACCCACCGAGACCACCGAGGCCGGCCGACAGCACGATCGTCGGCGCTTCGTTTTTGGCGCGGCCGAAGGCTTCATAATTCACGGCGCGCTCCTAACCCTTGCGCCCCACATGGGCGACGCTGGCGATCTCGACCAGCGCATCGGGCTTGACGAGGCCGCACTGAATGCAAAAGCGCGCCGGTTTTCCGCCGGGGAAGAATTCGGCATACACCTTGTTCATCGCGGCGTAGTTCGCCCAGTCGGTCAGGAAGATATGATTGAAGGTCACGTCCTCCATGGTGCCGCCGGCGGTTTCAACGACGGACTTGATGGTTTCCAGCACGTGCCGGGTCTGGGCCGCGATGTCGCCCACATGAATGACGTCGTTATTCTTGTCGAACGGCAGGGTGCCCGACACATACACAATGCCGTCTGCCATGGTGCCCGGCGAAAACGGCGCGATGGGCGTACCGGTGCCGGGCGGGGTCACGATCGTCTTGGGCATGATTCATTTCTCCAGGGAATGTGCGGGGGCGGTCTGGAGCACTGCTCCGCAGAAATCGGCGACGTTGGAGACCCAGCCGAAGAACTTCTCGATGTTGTAGAGCGAGGCCTGGCGCACGAAGTCGGGTCCGAGATGATGAACGGCGTCTTCCAGCACCACGCTGAAATATTCGAGATGGAAGGCGTCGCGCAGCGAGGATTCGACGCAGACATTGGTTGCGACGCCGATGAAGACCAGGGTGCGGATGCCTCGCGAACGCAACACGCTGTCGACATTGGTATTGAAGAAGCCGCTGTAACGGGTTTTCGGGATGAGAATGTCGCCGGGTTGCGGCGCAAGACCGTCCACGATCGCGTAATCCCACGTGCCTTTGGCCAGCAACGTGCCGGCGAGTTCGGGACGCGCCCGCATGGTCTTCATCGCATTGGATTTATGCCAATTGGGCGAACCGGGACCGCCGGCCTCGACATAATCCTTGTCCCAGCCGTTTTGGAAAAAGATCACGGTGCAGCCGGCGGTGCGCGCGGCCTCGAGCGCCTTCTTGGTCTGTCCGATCGCGCCGGCCGCTCCCGAAATGTCGAAGCCGGCGATATCCACATAGCCGCCCTCGGTCGCATAGGCGTTTTGCATGTCGACCACGATCACCGCCGTTTCAGCGGCATTGATCCTGAGCGGTTCGGGCCGGGCCGGAAGAACGACCGGTGACGACACGCGATCGGTCGATTCATTTGCGATGGCGGAGGAGATTTTGCTCATCATCACGCCACCTCTGACACCGGAACGGCCTTGCGACACATCATGAGAGGCTGAATGCGCTCGCCGAAGGCGGTAACGCCGTTCACGAAATCATCGAAGGTCAGAAGAACGCCACCGGTGCCCGGCACCGCGGCAACCTCGTCGAGCATGCGCGCGACGCTCTCATAAGAGCCCACCAGCGTGCCCATATTGATATTCACGGCCGACGTCGGATCCGCCATTTGCCGCACATTGGCGTCGGCCCCAGACGACTTGTCAGCCGCGCTTTGTTGCCCGAGCCACGCGATCGCTTCCTGATCGGCGCCGGCCTTGATGTATTCCCATCTGGCACGCGCCGCCGCGTCGGTCTCGTCCGCGATGACCATGAAGAGCAGATACGATTCGACGTGGCGGCCGGTCTTGGCGGTGGCGGCCGCCAGCCGCGTGTTCAAAGACGAGAAAGCGGCGGGGGTGTTGACCCCCTTGCCGAACCCGAAATTGTAGTCGGCATATCTGGCGGTGAAGGCAAGACCGGAATCGCTCTGGCCGGCGCAGATCAGCTTCATTTCCGCAGCAGGCCTCGGACTGAGACGGCAATCGTCCATCTTGAAGAAATCACCCTTGAAGTCGGACTGGCCCTTGCCCCACAGCTCGCGAAGGACCTGAACGTATTCCGCCAGATAATCGTAACGCCTGGCGAAATACTCGTCGCCCGGCCACAACCCCATCTGGGAATATTCCGGCCGCTGCCATCCGGTGATGACGTTCAATCCGAAACGACCATGGCTGATGGAATCGATCGTCGAGGCCATGCGAGCCACGATGGCCGGCGGCATCACCAGCGTCGCCGCCGTGGCGAATAATTTGATCTTCGTCGTGACCGACGCAAGCCCGGCCATAAGGGTGAAGGATTCGAGATTATGATCCCAGAATTCGGTTTTGCCTCCGAACCCGCGCAATTTGATCATCGAAAGCGCGAAGTCGAAGCCGTATTTCTCGGCCCGAAGCACGACTTCCTTGTTGAGATCGAAGCTCGGCTTGTACTGCGGCGCATTCTCCGACAGCAACCATCCGTTGTTCCCGATCGGGATGAAAACACCGACTTCCATGACGGCCTCCTAGACTGATCCCCGCAAAGCGGACACAAATCCAGAAAGCACAACCTGTGCCAGCTATGGATTTATTCGCCGCACTGGCGCGGCCGGTGGGTAACCAAGGCCGGTCACGAGCGCGGATTACAGCAGGTTCGCACCGAAATTCTGTTCAGGATCGATATCCGGCATCAGGCGCCCAGTTGGTTTCGCCGCTTCGCCTCCGGTGCGCGCCAGAAAGCGGCCATAACCTGCCTCAACCGAACGTTTGCCGTCTGCCACGATGACGCGCCCGCGCGATAATACGGTCGATCGGCCAGCCCCGCAGTTTGCGGCCCGCGAACGGCGTATAGCCGGCGAGGTCGTGCATCATCGCGTCACTCAGCGTGACTTCTCGCTCGGGGTCCCAGATTGCGATATCCGCGTCCGCGCCGACGGCGATCGAGCCCTTGCGTGGATGCAAGTTGTAGATCTTTGCCGGCGCGGTCGCGGTCAGCTCGACGAACTTCTCAAGCCCCAAACGGCCCCTGGAAACCATGGCATCGAACAGCAACGGTAGCCGCACTTCCAGTCCAGGCAGGCCGTTCGCCACTTGCTTGAAGCTCGGATTGGGACCGGCGCGGAGTTTTCCGGTTTCGTCGAACCGGTAAGGCGCGTGATCGGATGAGATGGTCTGCAGATCGCCGAGCGCAAGTGCCTGCCACAGCGCTTCGTGATCGGAGGCGCGGCGCGGCGGCGGACTGCACATCCATTTGGCACCTTCTATGCCCGGTCTGTCGAGATCGTCGGCGGTGAGAAACAGATATTGCGGACAAGTCTCCGCGAAAACCTTGAGGCCCTGCCCGCGTGCATCCCGGATGACCTTGGCGCCTTCTGCCGTCGATACATGGAAAATCATGATCGGTTGATCGACCAGCGCAGCCATGCCGATGAGCCGGTTGATGGCCTCGGCTTCCGAAACACGGGCATGGCTGATTGCGTGATACTTCGGCTCCGTGTAGCCGCGAGCAAGCAGTCTTTTTACCATCCAGGAGATAATGCCGTGGTTCTCGGCATGGGCACATATCAGCGCGCCACCGTCGCGAGCCGCAAGCAGAATGTCGAGAAGGGGCTCATCGTCAATCTTCAGGCGATCATAGGTCATGAATATCTTGATCGAAGCGTGGCCCTGCTTGATCAGCGCCGGCAAGTCATTCTCCAACGTTTCCTTCGTCGGGTCGGCAATGATCATGTGAAACGCATAGTCGATGACGGCGCCCTTTCTGGCGAGGGCATGATAATCCTCGAGCACTTGCGGCAACTTCATGCCGACATGTTGAGCTGCGAACGAGATCACAGTGGTAGTACCGCCGAAGGCGGCGGAGAGGGTCGCACTCTCGAACGTATCGGCGTTCATGATGCCCGCGGCCGAAAGTTGCTCGATATGGGCGTGACTATCGACGCCACCCGGCAGAATCAACTTGCCGCGCGCGTCGATCTCGCGCCGGGCTCCCGATAGCCCGCGGCCGATGGCGGCGATCGTCTCGCCAGAAACCGCGACATCGGCCTCGAATACATCACTTGCGGTCGCCACGCGCCCGCCGCGAATGATGAGGTCGTAGGCAGGTTCGGTCATGGCAAACTCCACAAGTCGTGACTCTGGTACTCGCTGAATGAAGCACAGATCGTGCCGCGACACGTATTTGCGCTATCGGGAGCGACGGCGGAGGATGCATCACTGGCTGGCATGCTCATTGCTTCCTGGTGATCCCGCAGGAAAAACACAATGTCCCGGCCACGTGTTCTCGTCATCAATCCCAATTCCAATCATCTCGTCACCCAAGGACTGGAAGAGGCCTTGAGGCCGCTTGGTTTTGAGGGTGGACCGGAGATCATCTGCCAGACGCTGGCCGAGGGTCCCTATGGAATCGAGAGCCAGGCCGACGCCGACGGCGTAGCGATGCCACTGCGCCGTTTGGTCGAAGGCGACAACAGTTCGGCTGCCTTCGTCATTGCCTGCTACAGCGATCCCGGTCTGCATGTCTGCCGCGAGGCAACGGACCGGCCGGTCTTTGGCATCGCCGAATGCGGCGTCCTGACAGCACTCGCACGTGCGGAAACCTTCGGCGTCATTGCGATTGCCCAACGCTCGATTAGCCGCCATACCCGCTATCTCAGGCAGATGGGGTTGATCGAACGCCTGGCCGGGGAACGACCGCTGAACATGAGCGTGGCGGAGACGGCGGCGAGTCAAGAAACGCTTGCGAAGATGATCGAGGTTGGCCGCACCCTGAAAGATCAGGACGGAGCCGGCGCCATTGTGATGGGCTGTGCCGGCATGGCGCGTCACCGCAAATTGCTGGAAAAGGCGCTCGGGATTCCCGTGATCGACCCCACACAGGCAGCGGTGACCATGGCACTGGGCACAGTGCAATTAGCGCATCAGTAGAGCTCGATCCGATTGAAGAAGCGCAAAGATGCCGCGCCGCTTCTCGTCGAGACGACCCGATGATCCGCCGTCCATGACGGCCCCACTGAACGGCTTTTCACCGGTCGCGGAGATCAGTCTATCTATACTTCCGGAGGCGGCACCGCGCCGGTGCGGCTCGTGATCAGACCGTAATGCTCAATGCGTCGGTGGCGGGCGAAGTCGAAGATCGTTTCCTTGCCGAAGGCGGTGGCGTCGAGATCGCAGGGGTAAACCAGCAGCTCGTCCTCTTCGGTGCTGGCCTCGACGACGATCTCGCCACTCGGATCGACGATCAGGCTGCCACCGATTAAGGGGAAGCCATCCTCGACGCCGGCCTTGGCGACGCAGACGACCCACGTTGAGTTCTGGTAGGCGCCGGCCTGCGCGGACAGCCGGTTATGGAACAACCGCTTCTCGGGCCCCTCCTCGTTCTTCTGGGAATTGAACGATGGCGTGTTGTAGCCGATCAGCACCATCTCAACGCCTTGCAGGCCCATGACGCGATAGGTCTCCGGCCAGCGCCGGTCGTTGCAGACCGCCATGCCGAATATCCCGCCGAGCGCGCGCCAGACCTTGAACCCAAGGTCGCCCGGCTCGAAGTATCGCTTCTCGAGATGCTGGAAGGTGCGCTCGGGATCGAACTCCGAATGACCCGGCAGGTGGACCTTGCGGTACTTGCCGACAATCCTGGCAGATTTATCGGTGATAATGCAGCTGTTGAAATGGTGCCCGTCCGGTGTCAGTTCGGCGTAGCCGAAGCTCATCGCCATCTGGTGTTGAGCGGCGCGCTCGAACAGCGGCCTTGTCACGGCATTCGGCATCTCGCGCTCGAACCAGGTGTCGACTTCGCCCTGATCTTCAAAGTACCAGCGTGGAAAAAACGTAGTGAGTGCAAGCTCCGGGTAGACGATTAGATCCGCTTTCCGGGCTTTGGCTTCATCCATCAACGCGATCATGCGCTTGACCACGGATTGGCGGCTGTCGGCTTTCTGGATCGGACCTAGTTGAGCTGCAGCAACGTTGATGACGCGCATGGATCAATTCCTGGATGCTTTTCTTATCTTCCATCAATAGAACAGATGAAACCAATCAGTCGTGCGTTTCAAGCACACCACCGATGCTGCGCGAGGATGGTAGCGACGCCGCTTCTGGACCCTTGAATGGCGCCGATCTCCTCCGGCTCGATGAAATTTGAGGCAGACGTGCGACTTTTTGATCAAATTACAGCGGCGACAAATCAGGATCGCACTCGATCGTTTTGAGTGAGCATGATTTTCGAAAAATCGATGCTCACATTTCACGATCATGCTCTAGCGCGGTTGAAATGACGCAAAAGATCCAAGATAGGATTTTGGCCGCGGAAGCGCATAGGCTCCGATTTTCGATGTCTTGAGGCCCAGCGCGCCGAAGGCTTCCGCCAGTTTGACTGCGCTCGCGACGCCGTCGATCACGGGAAGCCCATGCTTCTCCGAGAGATCAGCGGCTAATTCAGCCATGCCGGCACACCCGAGAACGATCACCTCGGCTCGTTCCTCTCGCTTCGCGAGTTCGATCTCCGCGCCGATTTGAACGGCTGCATTTGACGCGGGATCGTCAAGTGAAAGAACCGGCAGCTCGCATGCTCGCACCTTACCGCAACGACTGGCCAATCCGTATTTCAACAGGTTGTTTTCGATCGCAGCAATGGAACGCGAGAGCGTCGTGACGACCGAGAAGCGATGGCCCAGCATCGAGGCTAGATGAAACGCGGCCTCGCCGATACCGATGACAGGCGCCACCGCGATGCTACGCGCTGCCTCAAGGCCGGTGTCGTCGAAACAGGCGATGACGTGCGCCGAGACTCCGGTGGCGTCGCCTTTGGCGATTTCGGCCAGCAGTCCGGGCACCGAAAAGGCCGCGTCATAATAGCCTTCGATAGAGGCCGGTCCGTCGGATGGATTGACGGCGACAATTTCCGTTCCGGGCGCCGCCACGGCGGATGCAGCTCTGCCGATCTTCTCGGTCATGGCGGCAGTGGTGTTTGGGTTGACGACGAGAATGCGCATCGGCCCCCTATAACATTCCCTTACCGGCATCCGATCCGTACCGCCGTTGTCGGGCCTGAAGCACAAGAATGACAACCAATGCCACGAAAATAACCGCAAAGGACACTGCACTTGTCAGCGTTCCAAGCGCATAAATATCGGGCTTGGTAACCGTCGTCGTCAGCCCCTGCAATTCGAGCGGCAACGTATTGACGGAGCCGATGGTCTGGCTCGATCGGGCGAGTTCATCCCAGGACAGGGTAAAGCCAAACAGGCCAATGCCCACCACGGACGGCAATATGATCGGCAGCACGACATGGCGAAATGTCTGCCAGGGCGTTGCACCAAGGTCGCGCGCCGCCTCTTCAAGGGTGCTGTCGAACCGGTTGAAAATCGCGAACATGATCAACAAACCAAATGGCAAGGTCCAGGTAAGATGGGCGCCGAGGCCGGACGTAAAAAGCCCCATCGCCGTCGTCCAACTTCCGTCGCCACTTTTGATGATGAAATCGTCGAGCAGCCGGAATTCCAGCGCAATGCCGAGCGAGGTAATGATTGAGGGCATGATCAGACTTGCGATCGCGACATAGAACAGCACCGTCGCGCCGCGGAAGGATTTGCGGAAGGCCATGCCGGCCGAAACCGAAAGCACGACCGTCAGCAACATCACGACGATGCCAAGCTCAAGCGACCGTTTGAAGGCCGCCCCGATGTCCACGATGCCGCCACCGGAGAAGACCTTGCTGAACCAGTGAAGTGACACGCCGTTCATGGGAAAGGTCAGGCCGCCGTCCGGTCCCTGAAAGGAAAGAATGTAGATCGCAAACATGGGCCCGTAGAGAAACAGGACGTAAGCGACAAAGAACAGAGCGAGAAAGTAAAACGACCGCGACCGCTTCTCAGCCATTTTACAGTTCCTTGCGGATATCGACGATCCGTGTCAGCGCCGAAATGATCAGAATTGTAATGCCGAGCAGGATGACGGCATTGGCCGCGGCCGCCGGAAACTGCAGTGCGTTGAGGCGCGCCTCAACGATCTTGCCCGCGGATGCGATCTGTTGGCCGCCCATCACGCCTATCGTGACAAAATCTCCCATCACGATCGTAACCACAAAGATCGAGCCAATGACAATTCCCGGCTTTGCCAGGGGAATAATGATATTTACCAGGGTTTGCCACCCGCTGGCTCCGGCATCATAGGCGGCTTCGATCAATCTCCTGTCGATGCGGATCATCGAATTGAAGATAGGAACGACCATGAAAAATGTGAACAGGTGAACGAGCGCCAGCACGACGGAAAATTCAGAGAACAGCAGCCATTCCAACGGTTGCTGGATCACGCCCGTTCCCATGAGCGCCTTGTTCACCAGTCCGTTCCGGCCGAGAAGCGGAATCCAAGCGATCATTCGGATGACGTTCGACGTCCAAAATGGAATCGTACAAAGCAAAGTGAGCACGATCTGCCACGTTTTGGATCGAACATGGAACGCGAGAAAATACGCGACGGTGAACCCGATCAGAAGCGTCAGGCTCCACGTCAGCAAACATAATTCCATCGTCTTCAAGTAAGTCTTCAGGATCGTACAGAGGTTTGGCAGATCAGCGACGCATCCCTCGAACGTATCGGTATAGCCGCGCAGACTGAACGCGGGGATCATTTCATACTCGTTGTAGTCCCATGCGCTGACGATCGTTACGAAGGCCAGCGGCAACAGAAAAAACAGCGAAAAAACCAGCATCATTGGCGCGGCCTGAAGCCACGCCACGAAAGATTTGCGGTCTTGCACCATGGAAGGGCCGGTCCAGGTCACAGCGGAGAAGGGCTAGCCGGGTGTTTCCACCCGGCTAGCCCTGAAATGGCATCAGGCGGCGATGAACTCATTCCATTTACGGACCATGTAGTCGTTCTCGTCCATCACCGCGTTCCAGCAGGCGACCGCGCCCATGCGATCGTCATAGGAACCACCGTCACGGACGGCGCCGGCCTTCTCGAGAATCGTCCCGTCCGGCGCCTTGATGTCGCCGACAGCCGGCTTGCCCTCCATCCAGTAGCCCCATTCATCGGGCGCCATGTTGGCTTTGGCGGTCGAGAGCACGGCTGAATAATAGCCCTGGCGATTGAGATAGGCGCCGGCCCAGCCCGAGAGAAACCAATTCACGAATTCGTAGGCCCAGTCGAGCTTCGGTCCTGAAACCGCCTTGGAAACGCAAAACCCGGAAGCCCACGAGCGATAGCCTTCCTTGAGAGGCTGGAATGTGCAGGCGATTCCCATGGAGCGCACTTTAGTCACCGCAGGTGACCACATCGATTGAATCACGGTTTCACCTGATGCCATCAGGTTGACGGATTCGTTGAAGTCCTTCCAGAAGGCGCGAAACTGCCCGGCTTTCTTGGCTTCGGTCATGATCTTCATGGTCAGATCGATCTCGGCCCTCGTCATGTTGCCCTTGTCGACATATTTGTGCTCGCCACTGGCTTCGACCACCATCGCGGCGTCCATGATACCGATCGATGGAATATTGAGGATCGAAGCCTTGCCTTTGAATTCGGGATTGAGCAGGTCGGTCCACGATTGAATTGGTCGCTTGATCAGATCGGGCCGGATGCCAAGCGTATCGGCATTATAGACGGTCGGGATCAGCGTCACGAATTCCGTAGGCGTCGTCGAAAACTTCTTGGAGTTCGCCCCCTCCAGATAAAGCACCTTCCATGGCGCGGTGCCTTGGTCGCCGATTTTCTTGCCATTCGGCAACTGTCCCTTGGTGAATACGGGAGTGATGTTGTCGAACTCCTTGATCTTCTTGGCGTCGAGCGCGAGGATATTGCCCGAAGGGACAAGCTTCTTCAGCGCAAAATATTCCGTGTCCAGCACATCGAACGAGTTCGGCTGGGTGATCACACGCTTGGTCACATCGTCGGTCGTTGTCGTGATGTATTCGATCTTGATTCCGGTATCTTCCAGACATTTCTTCGAGATATCGTCGCCCTCGTTCACTGCAGTCCCGAGATAGCGTAAAACTTTTGGCTCGGCGGATCGCACATAGGGAAAGCCGGTAATGGCTCCCGAGCCCGCCGCAACGCCGACTGCACCGGCCGCGCCCTTCAACACAGCACGGCGGCTGACGCCGCCATTCATCTTCCAACGACTGCGCATGGTCATCTCCAAAAGTTTCAAGCCGCCTTTTCAGGTGACCGGATGGTTAAAGAACTGCGTGGACTTAATGGACTTGCCAGCGCCGGGTCCCAGGTGGCGATGACGCGCTCGCCAACACGATAGTTGGCTGCATCGAACTGGCTCTCCGAGAGCTGGGCCGAAATGTCGGCCCGGCCTTCGATGGCGATCGCAACGCGAAGATAGGTTCCCTGGTACTCGATCTCGCTGACTTTTCCTGTGATCGACGGGCCATTGACGGTCTCGCCCGGTCTCTTCAGCAACAGCCGATCAATTCGAACCGCGAAGGCCTCCTCGCCGACGGCGATGACGTTGTGGCCTCCGATGAATTTCGCGGTGAACTCTGTCCGCGGACGGTTGAAGATCTCGCGCGGAGAGCCCTGCTGTTCGATCCGCCCTCCATTCATCAGAACCACGATATCGGCCAACGCCATCGCTTCATCCTGTCCGTGCGTGACGTGGATGAAGGAAATTCCAAGCTCTCGCTGAAGCTTCTTCAGTTCGGTTCGCATGCGAAGCCGCAAGAAAGGATCGAGCGCCGAGAGCGGCTCGTCCAGCAGCAGAATTTGAGGTGACGTTATCAACGCGCGGGCGAGCGCCACGCGTTGCTGCTGGCCACCGGAAAGCTGCCGCGGCAGCCTCGCCGCATAAGCCTGCATATCGACAAGCTCCAACAGCCTGGTGGCTCGCGCATGGCGCTCCGGTTTCGCAATGCCCTTCATCTTCAGAGCAAAGGCCACATTGTCGATGACCGAAAGATGCGGAAACAAGGCGTAGGACTGGAACATCATCGCCGTGTTGCGAGCGGCCGGCGGCAGATCCGTAACATTTTTCGGGCCGACAATGATATCGCCTGATGTGACAGACTCGTGGCCGGCAATCATGCGAAGGGTAGATGTCTTGCCGCAGCCGGACGGCCCGAGCAGGCAACAGTAGGAGCCGGCGGGAATCTTGAGATTGATAGCATCAACCGCAGTTACGGTACCGTACGTCTTGGTAAGTTGCACCAGTTCCAGCGCCGCCGTGGTCGTCATCCAACTCAATCCGTATTTTTCTTAACGCAGACCCGGGCGACGCAGGCGCGCCAGTTGGAACAATTGCATGCAACAGATGTGCCAAGAGTTAGCAATTCCCGATTGGTGATGAAGTCGGCCGATAATTCAAATCCGAGCCCATTCGTCGGGCCGACGCAGATCACCGCCGCGACCTTCGAGGCCAAGGCAATTGGGCGATGCTGAAAAATTGTGCCCTGCTGCAAAAGCAACAGTCGGTAGACCCAAGCGATCGCGCACGATCGCTCTGAAGACACAAAGTCATCGTCGCTTGCCATTTCTCCACGCCGAAGATATCGGCTGGACTCGCCGCGTCTGCTCAGCCGGCAAATTCTTTCGCGGTGATTGGCGGCGTGCTGACGCAGGGATCCGAAAAACGCCGCGCCGTCTGATTAACGTTGCAGGGGGAATAGTATGCGCAAAACATCGGTGGGCGTATTTCGTATCGCCACCAAGGGGCCTGGTGATGTCACAGGTCTGCTGGGTTTGATCGAATTGGGCGCGATCGATCCCAGGTCGATCCTCGCGATACTGGGAAAAACCGAAGGCAACGGCGGCGTCAATGATTTCACGCGGGAATACGCGGTTTCAGCCTTGTGCGCCGCGCTGGCGCCTCACATCGATCTACCCCCGCATCGCGTGCAGGAGCGAATTGCGTTCGTGATGTCGGGTGGTACAGAAGGTGTGCTTAGTCCGCATATCACCGTCTTCACGCGCACCGACATCGTTGGTGGCCAATCCGAAGGCATTTCCGGAAAACGCTTGAGCATCGGAATTGCGCAGACGCGAGATTTCCTGCCCGAAGAACTTGGACGCCGCGTACAAATCGAGGAAACCGCCAAGGCAGTGGCAACTGCCATGGCCGATGCTGCCATCGCCGATCCACGAGACGTGCATTTTGTGCAGATCAAATGTCCACTTTTGACGAGCGACCGCGTCGAAGCAGCGACCGGTCGCGGGAAGCAGACGGTGACGCACAGCGCATACAGTTCGATGGCGTACTCGCGCGGCGCTTCGGCGCTTGGGGTGGCAGTGGCGCTTGGTGAGATCAAGAGCGAGGTCAGCGACGAGCACGTCCTTCGAAATTATGAGCTATTTTCGTCGGTTGCGTCCACGTCGTCAGGTATCGAACTCATGCACAATGTGGTCATCGTCCTGGGTAATTCGACATCATCGGCGAGCCCGTATGAAATCGGCCACGCCGTCATGCGCGACGCCATCGATTCCGCGGCGGTGATCGATGCGTTGAGGAGCGTGGGGCTCCGCACCGGAGACGGCTCCGTGCCGAACGCAAGCCGCGAACTGGCTAACATCTTCGCCAAGGCGGAAGCCTCGCCAAATGGCAGCGTGCGCGGATTTCGTCACACCATGCTCGAGGATACGGACATCAGCGCGACCCGGCACGCCCGCGCCGCTGTTGGCGGATTGATCAGCGGCTTGTCAGGGACCAGTGCAGTCTACGTTTCCGGCGGAGCCGAGCACCAGGGCCCGCCCGGCGGTGGTCCCGTCGCGGCAATTGCCCGGCTTACCGCGGACTGCCGCGCGCCTTCATCGATTTCATGAAGTCGTCCTGACACGACGAACCGCCCGTCCGCTGGAGCATGGTGGACGGGCGCTGCCACCGTTCTCGCATTCGTGTCCATTTAATCAGCACTTCGGCGTCCATTAAAAGGATTTCCCTTCCGCCAGTGATTTAAACGGCCAACGGCGGCGTTTTGCGCTCGCAGAGTCGCAAGTTTCGATTTGCAGAACCTTGGTTGGCTCGCCGCAGTCCGCACCGCAACGGTTACAGCTAAGCACCTGTCGTCTTTTCAGCCTAGCGGATCATGCGACCGGCCCTGCCTGAGCTTTGTTCCGCGTCCTCTAGCCTTGTCGGAATGCCGAACCTTCCGCGACGCCTTTCCGCCCCCTGATACCGCAGCGGCAAGGGTGGCACGCCACTTGCTTCATCCAAGGCAACATTGAGGAGCGCGCACATTGGTCGACGGTCCGCCTATGAATAAAATCTCACGCCGTACCGCTCTGGCTTTGCCCCTCGGCTTGGCCGCATCGTCCGGCACCATCTTCTCCCACGCCTTCGCGAAGGCCGATGAGCCGGTGCGGGGCGGTACGATGGTCATGATCGTGCAGCCCGAGCCCTCGACGCTCGCACATTATGCCGTGACCGCCGGCAATATCCCGCCCATCGCCACACAGATTTACGAAGGTCTTGTGACTTACGACTGGGATCAGAATCCTCAACCCAATCTCGCGACCTCCTGGGAGATCGCACCCGACGGCAAGTCCATTACCTTCAAGCTGCGCGAAGGCGTTTTCTTTCACAACGGCAATCCTTTCACGAGCGCCGACGTCCAATTCTCCTTCATGGAGATTTTGAAGAAATATCACCCCTTCGCACCGCTCCTGCTCGCCGAACTGACGGGCGTCGACACACCGGACGCAACGACCGCGATTCTGCGTCTCGCCAATCCCGCGCCCTATCTCATGAAGGCGCTTGCAGGGCGCGATCTGCCGATCATGTGCAAATCGGTTTTCGAGGGAACGCCGATCCTGCAGAATCCGACAGCCAACAAGCCCATCGGCACGGGGCCGTTCAAATTCGGGCAATGGGACCGCGGACAGTTCGTGCGGCTCGACCGCAACGACAAATACTGGAAGCCGGGGCTGCCCTATCTCGACCATATCATCGCACGTTTCATTCCCGATGCCGCGACGCGCTCTGCCGCGCTGGAAACCGGCGAGGCGCATTTCGCCGGCTATAGCGCCGTCAATTACGCCGATCTCGCGCGGATGAAGACCAACCCGATCCTCGATACGACGATGAAAGGCTATGAGATGACGCCCGCCTTGAGCGTGCTCGAACTCAATGCCAAACACCCGCCGCTCGACAAGAAAGAAGTACGCCAAGCCATCGCTTATGCGATCGATCGCAAGGTGATCCTGCGCGATGTCATGTATGGCTACGGCCAGCCGGCCACAGGCCCGCTCAGCAGGCTCTTCAAGACCGTTGGGTTCTATACCGACGATGTGCGCAATTACGATGTGCCCGACCGCCTCGAGATTGCCAACAAGCTGCTCGACGGCGCGGGCCTGCCGCGCGGCGCGAATGGCATGCGCTTCGGCATTCATCTCGAAGTCAATTCATTCGGCGAGCAATGGCTGCGCCAAGCCGAATATTTGAAACAGGCGCTCGCGATCGTCGGGATCGATCTGACGCTACGCTCGGAAGACACGGCCACCTGGTTGCGGCGGGTCTATACCAATTACGATTACGACATTAACGAGCCCTTCCTGAGCCAGGGCGTCGATCCGGTCTATGGTCTCAACAAGCAATATCTGTCGTCGCAGATTCGGAAGGGTGTGACTTTCGTCAACAACAGCTTTTATGCAAATCCGGAATTCGACAGTATTCTTAACGAGGCCATGCACGAGACTGACCACGACAAGCGCGCCGCGCTGTACAAGAAGGCGCAGCAGATCCTTGCCGAGGATTGTCCGCTGGTCTGGCTGATCGACGTGCAATATGTCTCGGTCTTCAATCGAAAGCTTCACGATCACACGACCGGGCCGCTCGGCACGCAGCAAGCGTTCGAACGGGCCTGGTTGGAAACGTAACCCGTGCGATTTGCCCGCTATGTGGGATACAGGCTCGTCACCGCGCTGCCGGTGATCCTTGGGATCATTGTCCTCAACTTCTTGTTGATCCATCTCGCGCCGGGCGACGCGGCCTCCGTGCTCGCCGGCGAGAGCGGCGCGGCGACGCCCGAATATATGGACGAGCTGCGCCATAAATTCGGCCTCGACCAATCGCTCGGCATGCAGTTCCTGACCTATATCTCGAACATGGCGCATTTTAACCTCGGCTATTCCTACCGTAACGATGCCGATGTCAGCAGCCTGATTCTCGAACGGCTCGGACCAACGAGCCTGCTCATGTTGACGGCCTTCGGCACCGCTTTGGCGCTCGGCATTATCCTTGGTCTGGTGGCTGCGACCGGGCGCAATTCCTGGCGCGACAATGTCATTTCGCTGATGAGCCTCGTCGCCTATGCGACGCCCGGATTCTGGCTGGGGCTCATGATGATCGTGATCTTTTCGATCGGCCTCGGCTGGCTGCCGACAAGCGGGTTCGATACGGTCGGCGCCGGTCACGAAGGGTGGGCCGAGGTTTTGGACATCGGCCGCCATCTCGTGATGCCCGCCGTCTCGCTCGCGCTGTTTTACCTCGCGCTTTATGCGCGCCTCATGCGAGCATCCATTTTGGAACAAACCGGCATGGATTATGTCACGACGGCGCGCGCCAAGGGCCAGACCGAGCGCCGCATCATGACAGGCCATGTCCTACGCAATGCGCTGTTGCCCGTCGTGACGCTTGCCGGCGTTCAGGCCGGCAATCTGATCGGCGGCTCCATCGTCGTGGAAACCGTGTTCGGCTGGCCCGGCATCGGCACGCTTGCCTTCAACGCGCTGCAATCACGCGACCTCAACCTGCTTCTCGCAATCTTCTTCATCTCGGCCTGTCTGGTCGTAATCATTAACCTCGCCGTCGACGTGATCTGTTTCATGCTCGACCCGCGCATGGAGATTTAACATGCGGGCGGGCTTCGCGCGGTTCGCGCGCAACCGGATGGCTCTGTTCGGCGCGGTCGTGTTGCTGTGCCTTTTCCTTCTGGTCGTGCTCACGCCGGTCATTTACCCCGATGATCCGTTCAAGCTCGCCGGACCCGCTTTGCAGCCGCCGGGTGGGCGTTTTCTGCTCGGCACCGACACGCTTGGCCGCGACGTCGCAGCCGAAATCGCTTATGGCGCGCGCACCTCGCTCATCATCGGTGTCGGCGCGACGCTCGCCGCAATTGTCTTTGGCGCAGTGGTCGGGGGGCTGGCCGGATACTATCGCGGGATGACCGAGATCGTGCTGATGCGCCTAACGGAATTCTTCCAAACCATCCCGGCCTTCATTTTCGCTTTGTTGATCGTCGCGATTCTCTCACCCTCGGTCAGCAGCGAGATCATCGCAATCGCCGTCGTCTCCTGGCCAGGCATCGCGCGGCTCGTGCGCGGGGAATTCGTCTCGCTCGGCGGCCGCGAATTCGTGCAGGCCTGCGCGAGCCTCGGCGCGAGCGATGCACGCATCATCTTCAATCATATGCTGCCGAACTGCGCTTCCTCCGTCATCGCGGTCGGTTCGCTGCTGATCGGCACCGCGATTCTGCTCGAAGCCGGATTGGCCTTTCTGGGCCTCGGCGATCCCAATGTCATGAGCTGGGGATTGATCATCAGCGCGGGCCGCGCGGTCCTCCGCTCCGCCTGGTGGATCTGCACCTTTCCGGGCATTGCGATCCTGCTCACGGTCCTCGGCATCAATCTCATCGGCGACGGGCTCAACGAAGCCCTCAATCCAAGGCTGCGCGAGCGATGAGCGAGACCGTTCTCGAACTTGAAAAGCTCACGATCGCCTTGCCGCCCGGCGCCGACCGGGCCAATGCGGTGAGCGATGTCGATCTCGTGCTGCGCGCCGGCAAAGTGACATGCCTGATCGGCGAGAGCGGGTCGGGCAAATCGCTCGTCGCGCGTTCGATCCTTGGCCTGCTGCCCCGCCCGCATGTGCGCGTCGGGAGCGGCCGCATCCTGTTTGAAGGTCAAGATCTCGCCGGCGCGCCGCCAGACAAGATGCGCGACATCCGTGGCGCGAAAATCGGCATGATATTCCAGGAGCCGATGACGGCGCTGAACCCGCTGCACACGATCGGCCGTCAACTCGATGAAGTGCTGCGGATCCATACGCTGCTCGGGAAAGCCGCACGCCGCGCCCGCGTGCTCGAATTGATCGACAGCGTTCATCTGCCGGAACCCGGCCGCATCGTCCGTTCGTTTCCCCACCAATTGAGCGGCGGTCAGCGCCAGCGCGCGATGATCGCCATGGCTTTGCTGCTCAATCCGCGCCTGTTGATCGCCGACGAGCCGACAACGGCGCTCGACGTCACGACCCAGGCGCAAATCCTCTATCTGATCCGCGAACTGCAACGCGAGCACGGCACATCTGTCCTTTTCATCACGCATGATTTCGGCGTCGTCGCCGATATTGCCGACGAGGTCGCGGTGCTGCAGCGTGGCACTTTGGTCGAACGCGGTACGGCCGCCGCCGTGCTTGGCGCGCCGGTCCATCCCTACACCAAGGCCTTGATCGCCGCGGTGCCAAGGCTCATGCCGCCGTCAGCGCGGCCGGCGAATACGCAACCGTTCATCGTCGAGGCGCGCGACGTCGCCAAGAGCTATGGCGCGCGAGGCCTGTTCGGCGGGCGTGTCAACCGAGCTCTGGCCGGCGTGACCATGGAACTGCGCCGCGGTGAGACGCTCGGCCTCGTCGGGGAAAGCGGCTCCGGCAAGAGCACTTTGGCGCGCGCCGTCACGCGGCTCCTGCCGATTGACGGCGGCGAAATTCTGCTTGGCGGCGCGGATATCACCCGGCTCTCGCGCCGCCAGCTCCGTCCGGTCCGCAAACGCGTGCAAATGGTGTTTCAGGATCCCTACGCTTCGCTCGATCCGCGGCAGCGCATCATCGACATCATCGCGGAAGGACCGATCATCCACGGCACCGCGCCCGCCAAAGCCCGCGAAGAGGCGCATGCGCTGCTCGGCCTCGTCGGGCTCGACCCCTCCGCCGCACAACGTTTTCCGCATGAGTTCAGCGGCGGCCAGCGCCAACGGATCGGCATTGCCCGCGCGCTCGCGCTGCATCCGGAAGTGCTCGTGGCGGACGAGCCGGTCTCGGCGCTCGATGTGTCGGTACAAGCGCAGGTTCTGGCACTTCTCGCTGATATCAAGGCGCGGCTGCATCTCAGCATGCTCTTCGTGACGCATGATTTGCGCGTCGCATTGCATGTCTGCGACCGCATCGCGGTGATGAAACAAGGCGAAGTGGTCGAAGTGGCCCCGACCGCCGAGATTTTTTTTAATCCGCAGCATTCCTATACCAAGGCCTTGTTCGCCGCCGTGCCTGGAGGCACCTGGCAAGACCGGAAAGCGTCATGATCACTGGGGCCTTCGTCCCTGGCCCGCGCACGCATGTGCCGGGTGCAGCGACGGGGCCGCTCGCCGGCCTGAGTTT
Source organism: uncultured Alphaproteobacteria bacterium (assembly GCA_963843235.1). GTDB lineage: Bacteria > Pseudomonadota > Alphaproteobacteria > Rhizobiales > Xanthobacteraceae > Bradyrhizobium. Next base: position 45,842 of record CAWJJV010000023.1, on the reverse strand, counting down.
CGCGGTCAAGGATCTGATCGATGTCGCCAGCGTGCCGACCGGCGGCGGCAATCCCGACTGGCCGCGCTTCGCTCCGACGCCGGCCCGTCACGCATGGGCCGTGCAGACCCTGCTCGATGCCGGCGCCTCGGTCGCGGGCAAGACGATCACCGACGAAGTGTCGCTCGGCATTCTCGGCGAGAACGCGCATGACGGCACGCCGTTGAACCCGGCGGCGCCCGACCGCGTGCCCGGCGGCTCATCGAGCGGATCGGCGTCAGCCGTAGCCGCCAAGGCCTGCGATTTCGCGCTTGGCACCGATACGGGCGGCTCCGTGCGCGTGCCGTCGAGCTTTTGCGGCCTTTACGGCATCAGGCCGACGCATGGGCGGATCGATTTCACCGGAATTGCCGCGCAGGCACCAGGCAGTGATACCTGCGGTTGGTTCGCGCGCGATGCCGCGACGTTCGCGCGTGTTGGCGAGGTTTTGTTCGGAAGCGCGTTGCCCGTCGCGCTGCCCACGACGCTCTTGGTGGCCGAGGATGCCTTCGGCTTCGCGGATGAGGATGTGCAGCAGGCACTCGCCCCGGCCGTCGGCCGTCTCGCGGCGCTGATTGGCCAAAGGCGCAATGTCACATTGGCGCCGCAAGGCCTTTCGACCTGGCAGCGCGCGCAGCGCGTTCTGCAAGGGAGCGAGGCCTGGCGCACTTTCCAGCCCTGGCTCGACGGCCATAATCCGCGTCTCGCCTTCAGTGTGGCCCGGGCCTTGTTACAAGGCTCGATGATGACCGATGCGGAGCGCAATGCCGCGAGCCTGATGCGGATGGAAGCCCGCGCCCGCCTCCGCCTGCTGCTGCCGCCCGGCACGATCCTCTGCCTGCCGACCACACCATTTCCGGCGCCCCAAAGAGGTCTTCCGCTTGTCCAATTGGACCCCTTGCGCGAACGCATCGGCTGCCTGACCAGCCAGGGCGGCCTCACCGGCGTCCCGCAGGTCAATCTTCCGGGTGTAACGGCCGGTGGCGCGCCGGTCGGGCTTTCGATCATCGGCGCTCGCGGATCGGACCTCGACCTTCTGCGTGTTGCTCTGGCTTTCGAGGAGCAGGCCGCTTAAAGGGCGTGGACGGATATCCGGGAGACGACACGATGAATTGGGAGAATGAGACGGGCACCTTTGCACTCGGCGATTTCGCCGTGGAAAGAGGCGGCGTGATTCGCGAGGCCCGGCTCGCCTGGCAGCGCTTTGGCACGCTCAACGACAAGCGCGACAATCTCGTTCTTTACCCCAGCAGCTATTCCGCGCGTCTTTCGGATATGTCCTGGCTGATCGGGCCGGAGGGCATTCTCGATCCCACGCGCTGGTGCATTATCGCCGTGGGCATGTTTTCGAACGGGGAATCGTCCGGCGCGGCGGAGACGCCGGATTATCCCGCGCTCGTCACCGTCGCCGACAATGTGCGGGCGCAACACCGTCTTGTGACGGAAAAGTTCGGCGTGGATAAGCTCGCCGCCGTTTATGGATTTTCGATGGGCGGCATGCAGGCCTATCATTGGGCAGCGCTCTACCCCGAAATGGTGGAGCGCGCCTTCGTCGTCTGCGGCAGCGCCCGCACAGCCGATCACAACAAAGTTTTTCTGTCCGGCCTGTTGCGCACGCTCGAAGCCGCGCCCGAGCATACCGGCAATGGCCGCTTTTCGAGCGAGCCGGTGCTGGCGCTCAAGGCCTTTGGCCACATTTATGCCGGCTGGGGTTTGAGCCAGGATTTCTACCGTGCCGGCCTCTATAAAAGCGCGCTTGGTGCGCCCGATCTCGAAACCTTCGTCCGCACCAATTGGGCCGAGCGGTTTTCGCAATGCCGCGCGGCAAACCTTTATGCGCAGGCGATCGCCTGGTTTCACGGCGATATCAGCAGCAACACTCTTTACAACGGCGATCTCACGCAAGCGCTCCAGTCCATCAAGGCGCAAATGCTCCTGATGCCGAGCGAGACGGATCTCTATTTCCGCGTTGCGGATAATGCGGCCGAGCTTGCCCATCTTGCAACCGGGACCCTGCGGCCGATCCCGAGCGTGTGGGGTCATCGCGCGGGCAATCCGAACGCCAATCCGGCAGATGCCGCCTTTCTCAAGGCGGGGGTCGCGGATTTTCTGCCGGGGTAAAGCCCGGCTCTTGGACAAGCAGCGAACACGTCAGCAACGATCCAGCCAATGACCGTTTTGCGGTCCATCAAGCGACTTCGCGGGACGTATCACCTTGAAATGTGCTGGCACTCATAAAGCTGGGGCGATCAGGCTGGATTTTTGCACGCAGCGGCACCCGCGATGGTCAAGAAACACCGCGGTACCGTGTCAGCCGTAGCTACCGGTGCAGGCAAAAATCAAACCGGTTTATCTTCACCGGAGGTCGGGGACGTGATTACCGGGAAGAAGGTCACTGGGACATGAATTCGAGACGAGCATGCCCCGCAAAAGCGGGGCATGCAAATCGACTTCTCTTGTGAAGGATGCCGTCAGGATTGTTGGCGCTTTATCCTCATCTTCGCACCCGCTTCAAACGAGGTGGAAGTCGCTGGAATTAAGATGGGCCAAAGTCGTATGCTGAATTTGGACCACATCGTGCGCATCGGCCGTGATGAAGACGCTGCTGCCGACCTGCGCCATATGCTGCACCAGAGCGCTGAAGTTGGAAAACACGCTGCGATCGAACTGGATGGTGTCGTGGCCGGGGTCCGCGCCTTGAAAATCGGCGATGACGTCCTTTCCGAAGTCAGGTGCGAACACAAAGTTGTCACTGCCGGCGCCTCCTGACAGAAAGTCATTGCCGGTGCCGCCGACGATAGTGTCATTGTCCGCGGTTGAGCCGGAAAACAGGTCCTGATGACCGCTCATGTCATAGTGAATGGACCCGTTGCCATCGAGTTGCCATGTGCCCGGCGCGCTGTGGTTGGTTGCGTCCGACGGAGAAAGCTGCTTGCCGTTGACGGTGATGCCTTCGATTGAGAGATTGCGGTCGCCCTGCGAATTGGCAAGGTCGTTGACGAACGAAAGATCCAGGGTCGATACCCTGTCCGGATTGTGAAACCGAAACGTGAAGGTCTGGTAGCCCGTCGAATCGTCTGCGCTGTGGAATTCTACGGTACTGCCGACCTGCTGATCGTTCACGAGAAGCGCCATCTTCGGTCCTTCGCCGTTGACGACGGAGCCGAAGCCCGTGACCGTCACGGTTGTATCCGCAAGTTTGGAGATCGCAGCGGGGCCTCCCTGGATGACGTCGTTTCCGGCGCCCCCTTTGATGATGTCATTGCCGAGACCGCCCGCAATCGAATCATTTCCGTTGCCGCTGTCGATCAAGTCAGCGGTCGGTGACCCGTGTATGGTCGCGGCCGGCGCCTGAGCGTGCCCCGAGAGCCAGTCGGCGATGAGCGACTGGGCCGGCTTGCCCATCGGCGAATAGCTGGTGGGCGAAGCGACGTTCTGCCCATCCCATTGCCAGATCTCGGCGCCCTTGAACCAGCTTCCGCCTTCCGAACTCCACACATGGAAGAAGGCATTGAACGCATTGGCCTGCGCTTGCGCGTCCGGGATGTGACTGCTCGGGTTACCGGGATCGGTATTGGTTCCGGTGACGCTGGCGTAGCCGACCTCGGTGAAAAGCAGCTGCTTGCCGAACTCGGTGGAGAGCGAATGGAAAAAGTCAACCGGCGACATGTGATTCATCGCATTCGACCAATAAGGATCAGCCGAGACGCTGTTCCACGCATGTTCCATCTGAGCAACCGTCGGATCCGACTTGGTGGTCAACGGCGGATAGGCGTTGACGCCGATTTCGTCGACCTGATTCCAAAAGCTCACATGATTGGCTTCATCGGTCGCCGCCGCATACGTAATGGGACCGTGATAAACTTGGCGGACCGCATGAATAATGTCGGTCCAATAGTTGAGATATTGCGGGCCTGTTAGTCTGCTCAGTTCGTTCCCGATCGAAAGTGAATTGGCATGCGACTGTTCCGCAATGCGGGCGAAATCGACGATTTGCGTCTTGTAGGAAGCAAAAAACGCGCCGGCATTGGACGGTGCGAGACTCGACGTCACGGTTCCGTCCAGCCCCGACAGCATCGGCTTGAGCAAGACCGAGAGCCCGTGCGCGTGAGCATCGGCGACCGCGTTGGCGATGTTCGCATCGCTCTCCGTCTTTTCGGGGACATTGAGGACGTTGTTGGACGTTCGGTTTGACGTAAAAATGCGCGGTGCCAACTCCAACGAATTGGAACCAGTGTTTGCAATTTCTTGCATGACCGCATCTGCGGTCTTGCCGACAAGCTCGCCGTTGAAGTTCGAGAGGACGCCAAATCCCTGGACGTCGAAAACGCCTGCCATTCATCACTCCTGTGCAGATTGCGCCACGCAAAACTCAGCGCAAACACATCGAGCCGCTGTTTGTTCCTGAGCGATGCCGCATAACGCACGTTTCAGCGCGACCTGTTGATGAAATGCAACATCGCGATGTCAGCGATGGTCGACATCGAATCAATTGCGGCAATTCACAATGTGACGATGCAATGAGCGGGCCTATGAATTGATGCGTTCTGCGCCGGCAGCGCCCGCGACAGTGCGGGCATCATCTTCTTGCCGCTTTGGCCGGATTAAGAGTGCGTCAGCGCATCGCTTCGATAGTCATCGCCAGCGCGCGCGACATGCAATGCCGCGGGGCGGCGTCATGGATCTGGTGCCGGAACGAGGTGCCATCGGCGCTTGTTTCGTCATCGTAGCTATGGTCCCGTTGTCGTGCCCTCACGCCCTGTCGATTGGGCGTCCGTCGATGGCGCGTCGGATCACGTGGCGGACCTTCGCGTTCGACAGGAACAGATCGTGATTGATGATGCCCCAGCCTTGCGCCGAGGCGTCAATGACGTGCAGTCCGAGCCGTACCAGCTCAGCCTTTTCGACGGCGCCGACGCGGGTGATGCCGCCGGCGAGGAAGCCCGAGACGGCCAGTGCCCGGTCGTTGGTAGCGGTGACGACCGTGATCTTCCCCGCAAGAGGGCCGATGCGCGCGACTGAAGAAGTGAATACGTCGAGGTCAATGTCGGGGGAGGCGAAGACCACGGCGCCGATGCGCTCGCCCACAGCCGGCTCCCGCGCATAAATCTGCCGCAGCACCTCCATCGTCAGCATGGTGCCGATCGAATGTGCGACGATGTGGATGCGGCCGATGTTCGGGCTCGCCATCAGCCCGACCAGCACCTGATCGAGCGCGTCGCGCGACCACATCGCGCTCTCACGGTCGTAGCCGTAGTCGAACAGATTCGCCTTCGATGGCCAGGAAAACACCATGGTCTCGCCGCGGAAGCGGATGCCGCCGGAGAGGCGGGCGGCGTCGAGCGCCGCACTTTCAAAGGTCTGGTTGAAACCATGCACGTAGATGAGCACGTCACGGGTGCCGCTGGGCTCGGTGTAGAGATCGCCGATTTGGCTGACCGGCTGAACCGCATCGAGGCGCCAATCGTCGAGCCCGATGGCGTTGAGCGAGAAGCGGCCGTCGCTTGGTGGCGTGAGCTTGGCGCGCGCGAGGCTCAGTCCGGAGGCGCGATCCGCCCCATACCAGGGCTTGGCGCGGGCGCCGTTCACGGGCTTGCGGGTGGTGGCGACGAGAAGCGTCGGATTGGTGGACAGCTCGGCGGCGTCGAAGGTTGCACCGGCGGAGGAGAGTACGTCGCTGGCGCAGCCGCCCACTGACGCGCAGAGCGTCAACATGGAGGCGCTTGCAAGCGCGCGCAGAACGGCACGGCGGCAGGCAAGCGGTGGCTGGTAAGTTTCACGCGACAATATGCAGGGCGCCCCGACGACCCGTGCGTGGTGCAGCGCGATCGCGGCAAGAATGGGGGACGATCGAGGAATTTCTAGGAGCGCGGAACTTTTGTTCCGAGTCGTGCGATGGTGGCCGGGGGCAACTCGGGCTCATTGGACGCGGACAACTTCGTGTTTCCAGAGCCATCCACGCTCGATCGCGCGCCGGATATGGCAGCAGCATCATGATCAAGGACGAGCACACTAACAATCGGCGTAACGATCCCGAGCGCAATGGGGATCTCCGCTGCATCAGCCGTGCGCTCTAACCTCGGCCGCGATCTGTTTGACGACAGATCATGTCCAGCCTGCATGTTGATCCAGAACTTGGGCGTCGTGCCGAAATAGCGCGCCAGCCGCAGCGCCGTGTCGGCGAAAACCGCGCGCTGACCTTTGATAATTCCGGTGATGCGGTTGCCGGCACCCGCAGCGCCAGCGCGTTGGCGGACAGGCCGAGTGGCTTCAGGAATTCTTCGGGTAGGGATTTGACCGGGATGATTGGCGGCACCGCCGCCTTCCGCGTCCCACTCAATCACACATCGTTCTCCCAGACGACTGAAGTGTCAGGCACCTCAGAAAACGACAGGTGATTCGGCTTTCAACGCGACGGCAGCTCAATCGCCAATCAATGATCGGCGGTTAATTGCGCCGTTTCGCGTCCACCGTTTATCGCTTTGAGTTGATTTACGTATTCTTCAGGCACCAACAAGTGGAACGGAGCCTTCAAACCCATGAAATTGGCAATTTCGCCTATGAAAAACGTGCAGTTCGTTGTTTCGGCGTTCCAGAGCGGCGACGTCGCCTGAAGATGCTTGATATACGCGAACACCTTCTTGGCGTCTTCCTCATTCAGGTAAACGCGATAGCTGGCCGTCAGGTATTCTGCGTCCAGGTCACCGTAGCTGGCCCCCGTCCCAGAAGGCACCCACGTGAGATGCCCCAACATGTAGGGTACTTCGTCGCCTTCTGGCCACAGACCGGCAACTTCAACCTGCTTTTCGCTTGTCTTCCCGAACCAGACGAACGCATGGCCGTAGGTCGCCGCCGTGCGGGCACGAAAATCCACGTAATAGGGTCCCTTGGCCGCGGTCCCGGATTGAGACCTTCGAGCGGGTTTCGCGTCTGCCGCGGAGAGCGTGACGTCCGGCGCAGCGGCAGCCAACGTCACGGCAGGCTTCACCGACGGTTTGCGCGAAGTGTCTTGTTGCGAGGACTGCTGACCGCCAGTCTGCGCCGCCAGTTGTTCTGCGCTGCTACTTCCAATGCCAAGGCCTACGGAAGCCGCAAGGAGGCTGATTCCAATCAAAAATTGCAGACCTGCCGGCTTCCAATTTGCTTTTGGCATGTTCAAATCCTCACAGACCACGACGGCCGATGTCATAGTTAGTCCAACTTCCAAGCCAAGGTCTCCGACCGCGAAACGGTCGAAGACCTTGGCGTTTGGAATAATCTTCGGGTTAGCCCTTGGTTACGAGCGGAGCCGCAACGGGATACTTGCCGACCGGCGTTTTGCCGACCGGGTATTTTCCAATGGGCATCTTGCCCACTTGCGCCGGCTGATAAACCGGCTGTGCGCGAGGCAGGTCCGCGGCAGCGGCAGCGCCTATCAAGGCAAAGGAGGCAGTTCCAACAATCAGGAATTTCAACATCGCGGTCTCATGCTCTCATAAGGGAATCGGGAACGAGGTCGCCAATTAACCCGACAGCGGCGCTAACAGCAAGCGGCGACCCGCATGGGGGGTGGGATAGAGGCGCAGGTCATCCAGAATTATCCGATGGCCGGCTGGTTATTGTTGGGGTTTTTCAGAGGGCTATTCAGGTAAGGCTCCGTCCTGCCATCACATTCGCTTCATCGAACTGTGACCATTAAAAAGGGGGATCAAACCTATGTCCGAAGCCGAACGACTGATGTCGCGCATCGATGCGCTCGAAAAGATATTGGTTGAGCCAGAGGTGTTGCAAGTCAGCCGGCAAGTGCGCTTGACCGGGTCCCCGACCTCTCACCGCCGTCACTAGCTCCGAACCCGCAAGATAGTGATCTTCGTCTCATCGACGAAGGTTTTCATGTCCTGATCAGGACGCCGAAATAATCGTCGTTCAATAACGACAGAGCGACCAGTCACGGCCTTTGCACAGCGCTCGTTAACATAGACACCGCCGATCGGCTCTTCTTGAGCATTCGGTTGAGCCTGGGTACAGGCCCATCCGTCCGATCCGTAGCGAGACTTAGCCTGCATCCCGAGTAAAAATGCCTTTTTGCGGATGTAAAGTCGGGCTTTCGGATCGGTGTCGATCTGCAATCCCGCGACAGACGCGCGATCATCGACCAACAGCGTCAAAATGGCTGGATGACCGGCGACAATTGTTCCTTCCCGGCTAGTCGCGACATCATAGCCAAATCGGACCGCATGCATGCCGTCGGCGCCTGCGGGGCATTGCTTCCAGCTTTCCCATCCCGACAGCTTTTGCGCCGGGTCGGCTGCACAAGAGAAATTCATGTAACCCGCATCGGGCAGATCCTTGAGAATCATTCCGACACGGATATTGCGCAAATCAACCGGCTCACTGCCGCGTGCGACGGAAAGAGGAAATACCCCCACCGTCAGCAACAACAGAAACCCTACCGCAACGAATGTCCTGGGCATCGATAGGCGGGAATTCATCAGTTCACCTTTTCCGTCTGCGGAGCAGCCGCCGGTAGGGCGCTCTCCTTGTACACGTTGCACACCCGCGAGCCGCTGGCGAAGAACGCTGCACATTCATTGTAAGTGGGTTCGCCCTTACCCTTGATGTGGGCAATGACATAATCCGCAACTGCCTCGATTTCCGAGGATCGCAAGAACACATTTGCCTCCGGCGGCATCTGGTCTCCCGCGTCCTTGCGCGTCATGTCATAGCATTTTGTCTCGCCGTAGGCGCCGCGGACGAAAAATGGCATGCCTGTAGCAGGACGCCCGCAACTGACGGTTTCAATGATCTGTTCGCGCGTCAGTTCTGTTTTTCGAAGCGAAAGCGCGTCGCCGCCATATCCTCCGCCGCCATTTCCATGCCATTTGTGGCAGCCCATGCAGTTCGCGCGCTGGAACACGTGTTTGCCGGCATCAGTTTGATCGGGCGCATTCGCCGATTGACTAAATGCCGAGTCCGCCATCGAGACCATCGTCACCATGGCGCCCACCACGATGGCGGTCGCGATCGAAGTTACTTCACGAATTTTCATTGAGTGGTTTGCCTGAAACACGGAACGGGCCCGGTCACGACAACCGGGCCCTTCCAGAGGTTCGCTTTAGAGCGAGAACACGTAGAGCATCGAGCCAGGCTGCATTCTCTTCAGCTCAGGCGTTGCATCGATGAACCACTTGTCCCAGGCGCCGCCCATTCCGACGAGGATTGCGACGTACTGCTTGCCGTCAATCGAGAAGGTCATTGGAGGCGCGTTGACACCACCACCGGTGTTGAACTCCCACAGCTTCTGCAATGACTTGGCATCGAGCGCCATCACTTCGCCGGAAGGCTGGCCCGAGAAGACCAGGTCGGGCGTCGCAAGCATGCCACCGAGATTGGGGAACGGCAGTTCGGCTTTGCCCGCAATCTTTCCCGTCGTCACATCGATGGCCGTGACGCTGCCAGTGATCTTGAACGGCTGACTCGGTCCGCCACCGGTGAAAAATTCGCGTGGCTTCAAATTATCCGGCGTCATCGCTTCAATCGTGATGCGATTGCAGCTTTCGATGACCGGAATATACCAAAGCTTGAGATCCGGATTGTAAGCCGTCGGAGGCCAGTTTTTGCCGCCCATATTGCCCGGGCAAATGTCCGTGGTCTTGTCGTTGCGATTGGGCGTTACAGCATATTCCTGCACCGACTTCTTCGGATCGTATTCCACCGGCTTGCCCGATTTCCGGATCAATTCCCTTGGTCCACGTGACTTTCTTCACGAACGGCAGACCCCAAACGAACTTCCCGTTGGTACGGTCGATCGCGTAGGCGAAACCGTTACGATCCGCTTCGAGGGCCAGCTTCTGCGTTCCGTTCTTGCCCGGGACATCGACCAGAACGTTCTCAGCAACGCTGTCGTAATCGTAGGGATCGTTCGGCGTGTGCTGATAGTGCCATTTGATCTTGCCCGTATCGGCATCCAACGCGAGCGAGCTATCCGTATAGAGATTGTCACCCGGGCGATAAGCATTGTCCCAATCAGGCCCAGGATTGCCGACGCCCCAGACGAGCGTGTTCGTCGCGGGATCGTAACTGCCGGTCACCCAGGTTGAACCGCCACCGCTTGCGGATGCGTTCTTGTCATCCTTCCAGGTTTCGTGACCCGGATCGTCTTTGCCGGGTATCGTGAAGGTCCGCCAGACTTCTTTCTCGGTCTTCAGGTCGGTAGCCGCGATCCAGCCGCGGATACCATATTCCGCACCGGCAACACCGGTGATTGCCATATCCTTTACGATCAGCGGCGCGCCGGTAATCACTTCTCCCTTGTCCGGGTTGGCCACCTGTCGCTGCCACGCGACCTGACCGGTCTCCTTCTTCGTGGCGATCAACCGACCATCGAGCGTGTGTGAGATCACGAGATCACCCCATAGCGCGACGCCGCGATTATCGACGCCACAGCAGGCGACCGCGCCAGCCCAATCGTGATCCGTTTTTGGATCCATCTTCCACAGCAGCGTGCCTTTGCCGCCGTGCGCGTCGATCTTGTAGACCGAGCCCCAGCCATCGGTCACATACATGAAGCCATTTTCGACGATGGGTGTACCTTCAAGCCCACCATGAGTCCAAATGCCGCCACCCTCGACGCCACCCAGATGCATCGTCCACGCAACTTTGAGGTTCTTCACCGTGTCCCGATTGATCTCGTGGAGGCTGGAAAACCGCTGCGCCGAGTAGTCCTTGTGATGAAGAAGCCAATTGCCCGGCTCCTTGTCTGCGTTAAGCAACCGCTCTTGCGTAACTTCATCGGCCGCCTGTGCCGGCACCATGCCTGCGAAGCCAGTGAGAGCAATCGCGGCTACGAGCAAATGGGCCCGCCGGTGTATCGTTCGGTGGCATGTCATGGACTGTAACCTCCTGTTGGCGTCTTCATTTTAAGTTCAAGCGCTTCGGCGCTCGACGAGAAGCCTTGTTGGTCGATGTCGCAATTAGGGTGAGTGGCGAACTTGCACCTCCGTTTCTACGAGACCGGCCTTCTGAAAGGCGACGGAGCAATGAAGAGCTTCGCCCGCGACAAGCTTCTGCCGCGTTTGCAGCAACATGACGTGATAGCCGTCAGCTTTCAGCTCGGTAGTCTGGTTGGCTGGTATGGGAATAGATTTGATGGCGCGCATGGCTGGGGATCCCTCGCCACGGTCGACGGTGTGCTTCTCGGCGAAATTCGCGAAAGGACAATTTACCCGCAACAGAGCGTCAGCTTCGGCACCGTCGTTGGTGATTGCCATCAGGAGCGGAACATCCCCACCGACCTGTTCGACTGCGGGAAGCCGCGCTTGTGCAGATGCGAAGCTGAAGACTGTCCGCAGCAAATGCCGGACCGATACCAGACTCCTGCCGCAAAAACGATGAGTGAGAAAACGCCGCTGACGGCATGTGGGGGAGCCATTTGCAGCACGGCCTGCCTCGACCCAGTTCCAAACTGGAGTCGCTCGCGACCCGTTTCCCCAACGTCGCGCTCCCTACCCGATCGTCGGCATTCCGCCGTTATTGTATTTTGAATTCATACTCTCAGTTCGAACACGACGCAATTGCATAACGCGGCATGGTGATATCGTCGCATTCGAGGACAACTCGATGAGGTCGGTTAGTTATTTCGCCGCGGCTTCGAGGATGGCTTCGTCCTTGGAGTAGTTGGCGAGAGGTTCCGGCACCTCGCATCCTGTCGCGCAGCACCGGCCCGGCTGCCTCGAGACGCGGCGGCCCTCGTCGAGGATGCCGCGGTCGAGCAGCTTCTCGACCAGACTCGGCCTTCTCCATCACCGGATAGTTGCGCCAGATCTCACGCTTCATCGCCTCGGGCGAACCGCCGCCGTGCAGCGAGATCACCGAATACCAGCCCGCTTGATGCGAGACGGTAAGATCCTCGATGAAGCGCGCAACTTCGGCCCGCTGCTCGGCCGGAATGTCCGGACGGCCGCCCATGACAGCAGCCAGCGAGGCGCGCGTCTCTGGATTGTGGTCCTCGTCAGGTCCCGGCAACGCGACGATGAGGCCACCGGATACGTAATGCGCCACGCGGTGCATGTCGTAGATCTTGGTGGCGAGAAGCAGCTTGCCGATGTTCGAGAACACCGCATCGGGCATGACCGAGCCAGCAGGGTCCTTGGTGCAGTAAACCGAGGACGCGACGCCGCACGCGTAGAAGCTTTCGGTGATCGTGATCAGTTCGACCATCGCTTCACGGATGTGGCCGTGTCGCTCCGCATCGAGACCGTTGGCCTCGATCATCAGTGCGCCGGCGCCGATCAGAAGGTCGCCGAAGCCGGCACGCGCGCCAATGCATGAATGGCGATGATGCGTGGCGTAGGACGTGGTCAGGAAGCCGCCCTCTTCTGTCTCGCCGGCAAGGAAGACGCGATCGTGCGGCACGAACACGTCGTCGAAGATCACGACGCCAACTGATTGTCCGTACTTGGCGGAGAACTTGGCGGAAGCCTCGCCGGGACGGCCGGCGGGCCGCGCGACAATGGTTACGCCGGGCGCGTCGACAGGCACCGCGCAGCATACCGCGAAATCTCTGTCCTCCGGAACATGGGTCCGGCAGGGCATTACCAGAAACTCGTGCATGTAGGGGGCGCCGGTGACAATAGCCTTGGTGCCGCGGATCACAATGCCGTCGGTGCGACGCTCCTTTATGTGGACGTAGACGTCGGCATTGACCTGCTTGCCCGGACGCTGAGAGCGATCGCCCTTCGCGTCGGTCATCGCTACGCCCAACGTCAGGTCGCGGTCCTGAACCTCGTGCAGGTAGTTGAGAAAGCGCTGGCTATAGTCGGTTCCATGCCGGTCGTCGGTCAGCTTCGTCGACTGGAAGAGACCATTCAGCGCGTCATGCGTCAGATAGCGCTGCGCGCAGCCGGACGTTCTGCAGACCAGACGCACGGCCTCGAGTTTGTTGAGCAGGTCCGTCGAATTTTCATCGATATGCAGCATACGATTGACGGTCTTGCCCGATGTGCCCTGGCGCGCCGTCATGATCCGCAGGTGTTCCTTCCGATGCGCGAAGTCGTAAGTCACGCCGACACCGGCCACACCGGGAGCGAGCAGCGGCTCGTCGGCCACGCTCTGGACCGCGTTCCCGTTCACGAAGACCCGCGGCTTGTAGGCGCGCAGCGAATCCCGGTAGTCGGCGGCTGTCATCAGCATGGTCTCGCTCTCCCGATGCTTGTTAATATTTTTAAACAATGTTAGAATTTCGCAAGTTTGGAATGTTGTCAACGGCGAAAAGGCGATGAATGGTTGAGCGGCGAATGGGGCGGCGAGCCGCGGTCAGCGAGCACAAACGGGACTTGATCCTCGA
>CAWJJV010000023.1:0-27500 GCA_963843235.1 uncultured Alphaproteobacteria bacterium | reverse complement strand
CCAGACGGGATCGAACCGACGACCTCATGCTTGCAAAGCACGCGCTCTCCCAGCTGAGCTATGGCCCCGTACCAGAAGACGAATGCGTCTTCATGCACGCTCGCCTTCGCTTGCGCTACGGCGCAGCAGCCTTCGTTCAAGAAAGGCCTGCCGAGCCGAAGCTGCGTAGCAGCGAAGGCTGGTGGGCCTGGGAAGACTTGAACTTCCGACCTCACGCTTATCAAGCGCGCGCTCTAACCAACTGAGCTACAAGCCCCTAACGACTAGAAGCATTGCTCGCGCGCACCGGCTCCTCGCCAATGCATCGCACAAGCGCAAGCCCCTGGCGCGTGTTCGTCCGCGAAGAAAGAGAAACGAAGACGGCGAAATCCCGCCAATGCAGCTCAACAATCCTGACGATCGTTGGCCACTGATGTTTCTAAAACGATCCGATAGATAGCAAGCTATCTGAAGGATCATCCTTAGAAAGGAGGTGATCCAGCCGCAGGTTCCCCTACGGCTACCTTGTTACGACTTCACCCCAGTCGCTGACCCTACCGTGGCCGGCTGCCCCCTTTCGGTTAGCGCACCGTCTTCAGGTAGAACCAACTCCCATGGTGTGACGGGCGGTGTGTACAAGGCCCGGGAACGTATTCACCGTGGCGTGCTGATCCACGATTACTAGCGATTCCAACTTCATGGGCTCGAGTTGCAGAGCCCAATCCGAACTGAGACGGCTTTTTGAGATTTGCGAAGGGTTGCCCCTTAGCGTCCCATTGTCACCGCCATTGTAGCACGTGTGTAGCCCAGCCCGTAAGGGCCATGAGGACTTGACGTCATCCCCACCTTCCTCGCGGCTTATCACCGGCAGTCTCCTTAGAGTGCTCAACTAAATGGTAGCAACTAAGGACGGGGGTTGCGCTCGTTGCGGGACTTAACCCAACATCTCACGACACGAGCTGACGACAGCCATGCAGCACCTGTCTCCGGTCCAGCCGAACTGAAGAACTCCATCTCTGGAGTCCGCGACCGGGATGTCAAGGGCTGGTAAGGTTCTGCGCGTTGCGTCGAATTAAACCACATGCTCCACCGCTTGTGCGGGCCCCCGTCAATTCCTTTGAGTTTTAATCTTGCGACCGTACTCCCCAGGCGGAATGCTTAAAGCGTTAGCTGCGCCACTAGTGAGTAAACCCACTAACGGCTGGCATTCATCGTTTACGGCGTGGACTACCAGGGTATCTAATCCTGTTTGCTCCCCACGCTTTCGTGCCTCAGCGTCAGTATCGGGCCAGTGAGCCGCCTTCGCCACTGGTGTTCTTGCGAATATCTACGAATTTCACCTCTACACTCGCAGTTCCACTCACCTCTCCCGAACTCAAGATCCTCAGTATCAAAGGCAGTTCTGGAGTTGAGCTCCAGGATTTCACCCCTGACTTAAAGACCCGCCTACGCACCCTTTACGCCCAGTGATTCCGAGCAACGCTAGCCCCCTTCGTATTACCGCGGCTGCTGGCACGAAGTTAGCCGGGGCTTATTCTTGCGGTACCGTCATTATCTTCCCGCACAAAAGAGCTTTACAACCCTAGGGCCTTCATCACTCACGCGGCATGGCTGGATCAGGCTTTCGCCCATTGTCCAATATTCCCCACTGCTGCCTCCCGTAGGAGTTTGGGCCGTGTCTCAGTCCCAATGTGGCTGATCATCCTCTCAGACCAGCTACTGATCGTCGCCTTGGTGGGCCGTTACCCCACCAACTAGCTAATCAGACGCGGGCCGATCTTTCGGCGATAAATCTTTCCCCGTAAGGGCTTATTCGGTATTAGCACAAGTTTCCCTGTGTTGTTCCGAACCAAAAGGTACGTTCCCACGCGTTACTCACCCGTCTGCCGCTGACGTATTGCTACGTCCGCTCGACTTGCATGTGTTAAGCCTGCCGCCAGCGTTCGCTCTGAGCCAGGATCAAACTCTCAAGTTGGACTTGAAACCTTGAACCGGCTGATCACAACGTTTGACGAGGTCCCACCATATTTATTGAACGCGATTCACATCGCGAACAACGATGGTGTAACCTATGTAAACGTGTACCGCCGAAGTCTTTCGTCCAGTCTCGATAGATGAAAACCGAAGTTCTCAACCATTCGAAACTCGCAAGGACTTCGCCGTCCACGTTTCTCTTTCTTCATCTTCACTTGTCAAACAGCCCGGAGCCCGAAGACCCCATCTCCCATCGCTGGGAGCTCATCGCAACTCTCATCCGACGACAAATAACAACCGACTACTATCGGCTGTTGATTCACTCATCTCAGTGAGGAGCTTGACCGGCGCGGTAGACCGCCTTGGCCAAGGGCCAAAACAGCGCCCAAAGGGCAGCGCCAGAGCCACACATATGGTGCCCTCTCGCGGCTTTGTCAAATGGAAAGAGCCTGCTTCGAACCGCTTTTAACACGATGTTTGAGAGCCGTCAGAAAGAAGGGGTTATGCCGTCCATCATCATCCGCCGCATGCAAGCAGGCATTAAAGTAATGCCGAGCCCCGTAGCGACAAGGCTCTGCGCCGACGTGATGCGCGGCCCGTTAGCAACGTTCCGAAGATAGGCGCCGCGCAACGAAGACCACACGCCCGAACTTCGACCAACGACTGCACCGCATCGCTGATGATGACGTACGTCACGATTCCAAGCATGGCGACCTTGAAGATCGCCTTGACCAGTTCGACGAAGCTCTTGGTCTCGAACATGCGCTTAAGACCCGCGACGGGATCGAGACGCTCCTTCAGCGCCAACAGAAGCAGTGTGATCGCCGGCAAACCATCGTGCGGCAATGCCGACGCCAGTGCAGGCACTGCGGGAAGCGCCAAGGCAGACGCAACGGCGCCGCGGATAACGGCAGTGAGTTGGACGCGCGTGAAGACGGGATTGAGTGCAAGCATCCCCATGGGACGCGCGAGCGCAATTCCGTAGGCGACCAGCCAATGCCACACCGTCTCGAAGTTTGCGTCGGCGAGTTCATGCGCGATTTGGCTAACGCGACATGGTCGGAAAGCTATCGAACCATACGGCCGATTGGCGAACCAGTGGTTGGACCAGCAATGGCCTTGCGAACACCAGGACAACAATTACGACGAGGAGCTTGACCGCAACCGGAAGCGACTGGTCCTGTATCTGCGTTACCGCCTGGAGAATTCCAACGATCAGGCCAACCGTCATAGCAGCCAAGAGGGGCGGCAATGCCAGAAGCAAGACGATGCCCAGCATGGCGGCGAGTTGTTCGATAAGGGCAGATTGCGCCATGGCCAATCAGGTCGCGTAGCCGAGCACCAGACCGTGCATCAGGCGCATCCCGCTATCTGATTTGGATGGACAATTTGGTAGCGAGAGAGGGACTCGAACCCCCGACCCCAGGATTATGATTCCCGTGCTCTAACCAGCTGAGCTACCTCGCCACGGTCCACCGTCACGGCCTTATAGGCCGCAGTCGCGAACGCGCGGCATATAAGAAGGCGGTCAGGGGCATGTCAAGCAAACCCGCCTGTTCCCCCAAACCCTTGCAAGGTGCCGCTATTTCGGCCGCACGTTGGGGTTTCCGCCGGGGCTGCCGGGTGGCGGAATGACCGGCGTATTGCTGCCGGTTTCAGGGGTTGGCGCATGCATCGCCGGATCGACGCCCGCGGGCGGACACAGAATGCCGTCGGATTTCGCCAATTTGTCGCCCAGCGGCTCCTGGCTTTGCCCTGTGGTCGTATCCTTTGGCGCGATGCTTCCCTGCGCCGTCGATTGGGTCGGCGTGCAGCCATGGGCATGGTCAGGCGCGGGCGGCGCCGTGCGGGCCGGCGGGGTGGCCGGGAGGACTGGCGGCGCCTGGGCGCTTGCCACTCCGGACGCCGCCGACAGCACGCAAGAGAGAAAAAGTGCGAGCTTCATCTGCATGCGGGGAAAACCGCCTGATGAGGCGGATGTTCCGCAGAAAACCTCAGGATTTGCGGTAACGGATTAGCGAGAAATGCCCCATCGGCGGCATCGGCCGCCGCTCTGTCAGGCTGACGCCGCCGTGTTTCGCCGCCCAATCGACCAGCCGCGCCCACGGAAATTCCGGCCGCCAGCCGAGCCGCCGTGCCAGCGGTGCGAACGCCAGTTCGAAGGCGCGGCGCGGGCCGCTTTCGGCGCCGATGTGATTGACCAGGATCAGCTCGCCCCCGGGCTTCAGCACGCGGATGAAATCATCGAGCGTGGCTTCGGGATCGGGCACCGCGGTGATGACATATTGCGCCACCACCGCGTCGAAAAACGCATCCGGAAATGCGAGATTCCTCGCGTCCATCACCGCGAGCGTCTCGACATTGGAAAGTCCCAGCGCGCGCACGCGCTGCTGCGCCTTGCGCAGCATCGGCTCGGAAATATCAACGCCGCACAATCGGGTGGTCGGCGAATAATCCGAAAGCGACAACCCGGTGCCGACGCCGACATCGAGAATCCGGCCGCCGATCTTGTCGGCCTCGGCAATGGTCGATTGGCGGCCGTGGTCGAAAACCTTGCCGAACACGAGGTCGTAGACCGGCGCCCAGCGCCCATAAGCCTTGGCGACCCCCGCGCGGTCGATATCTCCAGCCATGCCCCTGCCCTGAAAATCTTACCCGCGTATCGCCTCGGCGAACGCCTGCGGTTGTGCCGCGCCTTTTGCCGGCGCGCGCTTCGCGGTCGCGCTTTGGATGAAGCCGCCGCCGAGCACGCGTGCCTGTCCCGAGGCCGCATCGTAGAATACACAGGCCTGGCCCGGGGACACGCCCTCCTCGCCAGCGACCAGTTCGACTTCATAACCGCCATCGACGGCCCGGAGCCATGCCGGCTGCGGTGTGCGGGTCGATCGCACCCGCACGAACATCTCCAGACCGTTGCCGACCGCGCGGTCGAGCGCGCCATCGCCGATCCAGTTGACGTCGCGCAGCACAATACGATCCATCCGCAGCGCCTCACGCGGCCCCACCACGACCCGGCGGCTGCCGGCATCAAGCCGCACCACATACAGCGGCGCGTCGGAGGCGATGCCCAATCCCCGGCGCTGGCCGACCGTGAAGTGAACGATGCCCTGGTGCCGGCCGATGATGCGACCTTCGAGATCGACGATGTCGCCGGGCTCGATCGCATTCGGCCTCAACCGGCCGATAATGTCGGTATAGCGCCCGGTCGGCACGAAGCAGATGTCCTGGCTGTCGTGCTTGTCCGCGACTTGCAGGCCGAACCGCCGCGCCAACTCGCGCGTCTGCGGCTTGGTCATGTCGCCCAGCGGAAAGCGCAGATAGTCGAGTTGCTCCTGCGTGGTCGCAAACAGGAAATAGCTCTGGTCGCGATCGGCGTCGGCGGCACATAGCAGCGCGCGCGATCCGTCGCCGGTGCGGCGCGAGGCGACGTAATGTCCGGTCGCAAGCGCCGCAGCGCCAAGCTCGCGCGCGGTCTTGAGCAGATCGCGAAACTTGATCGAACGGTTGCACTCGATGCAGGGCACCGGGGTTTGCCCCAAGGCATAGCTATCGGCAAAATTGTCGATCACCGATTCACGAAAGCGGTTCTCATAGTCCAGCACGTAATGCGGGATGCCGATCCGCTCGGCGACGTCGCGGGCGTCGTGGATGTCCTGTCCGGCACAGCAGGCCCCCTTGCGATGGGTGGCCGCGCCATGATCGTAAAGCTGCAGCGTGATGCCGACGACGTCGTAGCCCTCGGACTTCAACAGCGCGGCCGTCGCCGACGAATCGACGCCGCCTGACATGGCGACCACGATCCTCGTGTCCTGCGGACGGCCTTCGATATCCAAACTGTTGAGCATGGTTCCGGTCATCGATGCGATCACGGCGTCGCGATCATACGGTTCCTGGCGGCGAATTTCGCCTTGTCGGAACGGTTGAAAGGCGTCCCTTTAATATAGGCCACATTTGCGCGAGGCAATCACGCGAAACCGTTTTGCGCCATGCGAACGGCAAATCTTGCCGCCGGGCAGAAAAGGTATCCTTCAGAGCGTTGTCCCAATGCGGACACAAATGACGCAACCCATTGAGATATATGCAAATTTATATAGGCCTCGAATGGCCCGGTCCTTGCTGATCTGTTGCCGAGTGTTATGGCAAGGGGCCGTCCGTGCAGAGCGTCACGTCAGAAGCAGCGTTAAGCGTGTCTCATCAGAGCGCGCAGCCGAGGCCTGCGAGATCCGCGCCCGAGCAAGCGCCGGGGAACGACATTTTCGCGTCCCTTGTCGACAGCAATGCGACCGCCGACGCCAGCAACAACGCCGCCCCGCAAAACCGGCCTGACAATCATTCGGGCGCCGCCGACAACAGCAGATGGAACAACACTCCTCGGGCGAGCCAGAACCAGGATCAGCCGGCGAGCGCCAATTCGGACAAACAGAATGCCAACGCCGGGCCGGCTTCCGACGCCAATGCCGGCGATGAAGCTAACGCACCTCAGCGTCCCCGGACGAAGCCCACCGCTTCGAATGACGGCTCCACGACATCGACCGCACCATCGTCATCCGACAACAACTCCACGGCCGATTCGACGACTCCGGTCCCACAGGACGGAACCTCCGCCATCGTGCCCAGCCCGATCGCGGCAGCAATTCCCGTCGCCGTCACCGTGACAACAACGCCCACGACGGCCGCACCGGCTCCCGGCAATGGCACCGCGCCACTTGCGATCGCAGCAGCGGCCATCGCGGCCGTTAGCCTGACAGCGACGTCGGCACAGGCCAAGGTCGATCCCGACGCCGCAACACCGACGGCCGACCCGGCGTCCGGCGCCACCCCCACAACCGCCGCGACCGCCACAGCGACCGTTCAGGCGACGACTGTCGCAACGACGGCCGCGGCCGCGAACCCGAAAACAACGACGACCGGCGCAACCGACGCCGGCCGCAACCACGACCGTTGCCGCGACTGCCCCGGTTGCGCCGAAGAACCCGACCGCCAAGGCTCCAGCGTCGACGTCAACACAGGCCGCCGCATCGAGCACTTCGGACAACACCGACCCGGCCGCAACGGCGATCCAACAACCTGCCCTCGCCGGCAAGCCGGCCCCCACCGATGGCACCGCCGACGCGGCGAAAGCCGATGGCGCCGCCAGCCCTGCATCGACCGTGGCGGCCACCGTATCGACGCACGACCATTCCTCGGTCGCCACGACCGCGCATTCGTCAACCGGCTTGGCCGATGCCAATGCTTCGGGCATGGGCGCGATTTCGCCGCAGCTCCCCGCGCCGGCATCCGCCGCCGCTCCCGCGGGATCGTTGACCGTCACGGCGGCAACGCACGCGGCCGTGCCGCTGAGCGGGCTCGCGCTTGAGATCGCCGCATCGGCCAGGAACGGCAAGAGCAGCTTTGAGATCCGGCTCGATCCGGCCGATCTTGGCCGCATCGATGTGCGCATCGACGTCGACCGCAACGGCCAGATGTCGTCGCATCTGATGGTCGAGAAACCGGAAACGCTGTCGATGCTGCAACATGACGCACCCCAGTTGCAGCGTGCGCTCAACGATGCCGGCTTCAAGACCGGTGACGGCGGCCTGCAGTTCAGCCTGCGTGACCAGTCTTCTTCCGGCCAGAACAGCGGCGACCAGCCCGGTCGCAACGCGCAGCGATTGGTCATCAGCAACGAAGACACCGTTCCGGCGATAGGCGCGGGACGACCATATGGCCGCATGCTCGGATCGAGCAGCGGCGTCGACATCAGGGTTTGAGGAGACGGACATGTCAGCCGGAGCAGCAAGCAACGCCAGTCCGATCGTTTCGGGAACGTCGCAATTACCGCCATCGTCGTCAGGTTCGACAGCCGCTGGAGCCAATGCACTGGCTTCGCAGCAAATTGCCGGCAACTTCCAAAGCTTCCTGACCCTGCTGACAACGCAATTGCAAAATCAGAATCCGCTCGACCCGCTGGACACCAACCAGTTTACCCAACAGCTGGTCGAATTCGCCGGCGTCCAGCAACAGCTCAACACCAACGACTTGCTGGCGACGCTGGTATCGCTGCAGCAGACCACGCAGTCGACCCAGGCGCTCGAATTTGTCGGCAAGAGCGCGGCGGTGAATGGCGCTACCGCGCCGATGGTCCAAAGTCAGGCGGCGTGGGAGCTCAGCTTCCCCAGCAACGCGAGCGCCACGATCACCATTTCCGCCGCCAACGGCCAGACTGCGTTCACCGGCGACTTCAACATCACCGCAGGCAAGAACCAGCCATTCATATGGAATGGCCTTGGCACAGATGGGACCACCAAGTGGCCCGATGGCAATTATACGATCTCGGTCGTCGCGAAGGACGCCAACAACAACCCCGTGGCCGTTGCGACCCAGATCGTGGGCACGATCAATTCGGTCGATCTCACCCAGTCGCCGCCGTTGCTGTCGATCGGCACCCAAACCTTCACGCTCAACCAGATCAATAGCATCGTGAACTGACGGCGGCGCGCGGCATCTGCCGCCGCCGGCACGGTCTCTCATCCGCGGCCTCGCCGCCACGACGGTCACCCGGGCGCCCAAAACGGCGCCCGGGCGCCCGTCGTCACGGCATTTTCAAGGAGATTCGCATTGAAGCCTTGGGCTTAGGCAAATTTTAAGTCGCGGGGCGTAGGTTATTCCCGTGAGTTCAGTGGTTGAGAGTTTGTGAGTACGCCATGACAGAACCCCATCGCCCGAGGGTAAAATACGTCATCGGGCCTGACGGCAGTCCGCTAACCATTGCCGACCTGCCCGCGCCCGGTACCAAACGGTGGGTCATCCGCCGTAAGGCCGAAGTCGTTGCCGCCGTTCGTGGTGGTCTGCTCTCCCTCGAGGAGGCCTGCAGCCGCTACACCCTGACCGTGGACGAATTCCTGTCCTGGCAGTTTTCGATCGATCAGCATGGCCTTGCGGGGCTGCGCACCACGCGTATCCAGCAATATCGCCAATAAGCGCCAGAACCAAGCGCATTTGATGAAAATCGGCCTCGCTCTGCGAGGCCGATCTTTTTTATACCGAGCTTTCGCCGGGGGTCTTAACCTTCGTTAACCATATCGAAACCATCCCATAGGCAATAATTGCCCAGTCGGCGCCTGGCGCCGAATCTCGGGGGCAGTTAGTTTTGCAGAGTTTGGTGGACTTCCTAAAGGGTCTGGGCGCGTCGCGGTTGCTGGCGATGGTCGCAGTCACCGCCGCGCTGATCGGTTTTTTCGCGTTTGTCATCATCCGCGTCACCACGCCGCAGCTGACCACGCTGTTCACCGACCTCAGCACCGAAGATTCCTCCGCCATCATCAAGGATCTGGAACGCCAGGCGATCCCCTACGAGCTGCGCAACGACGGCGCGATCATCATGGTGCCGAAGGACAAGGTCACGCGGCTACGCATGAAACTCGCCGAAGGCGGCCTGCCCAAGGGCGGCGGCGTCGGCTACGAGATCTTCGACAAGTCCGATGCCCTCGGCACCACCAGTTTCGTCCAGAACATCAATCATCTGCGCGCGCTGGAGGGCGAACTGGCCCGCACCATCCGCGCCATCGACCGCATCCAGGCCGCCCGGGTCCATCTGGTGCTGCCCGAGCGGCCGCTGTTCTCGCGCGAGACGCCCGAGCCCTCGGCCTCGATCGTCGTGCGCGTGCGCGGCGCGCTCGAACAGCAACAGATCAGGGCCATCCGCCACCTGGTCGCCTCCGCGGTCAGCGGGCTGAAGCCGCAGCGGGTGTCGATCGTCGACGAGGCCGGCCAACTGCTCGCCGATGGCGAAAGCAGCGACAACGACAACGTCGTCGGCGACGAACGCCGCGCCAATTACGAAAAGCGGATGCGCAACGAGGTCGAGGCGATCGTGTCCTCGGTGGTCGGCGCCGGCCGCGCCCGGGTCCAGCTCTCGGCGGATTTCGACTACAACCGGATCACCCAGACCTCGGACAAGTTCGATCCGGAAGGCCGGGTGCTGCGCTCAAGCCAGACCCGGGAAGAATCCAGCGCGACCGCCGAAACCAACGGCCAGGTCACCGTCAACAACGAATTGCCGGGCAATCAGCGCCAGGACAATCCGACGCCCGCGCGCGATCAGAGCAAGAAGACCGAAGAGACCAACAATTACGAGATTTCCCACACCACCAAGACCGAAGTGACCGAGGCCGGACGGGTCAATCGCATCTCGGTCGCCGTGCTGGTCGACGGCAGTTACGTCAAGAACGAAAAAGGCGAGATGGTCTATCAGGAGCGCAGCAAGGACCAGCTCGACCGCATCGCGGCGCTGGTGCGCTCGGCGATCGGATTCGACCAGAAGCGCGGCGACCAGGTTGAGGTCGTGAACCTCAAATTCGCGGAAGCTCCGGCGGTTCCGCCGATCGCCGAGCCGACCGGCCTGTTGGGCATGCTGCAGTTCACCAAGGACGACGTGATGTACGTCATCGAGCTCGGCGTGATGATGCTGCTCAGCCTCGTGGTGCTGTTCATGGTGATCCGGCCGCTGGTCCGGCGCATCATCGCATCCGAGGTGGTCCCCTCGCTCGCCGGCGTCGATCCGGTGCCGGCCCTGACCGACGGCAGTGCGCAGGCCACCGGCCAGAGCCTCGTGCCCGGCGCCGCTTCGGCGATGATCGACGTCGCCCAGGTCCAGGGCCAGGTTCACGCCCAAACGGTGCATCGCGTCGGCGAACTGGCCGAGCGAAACCCGAACGAAACCGCTTCGATCGTCCGTCAATGGCTCACGGAGCCGGCGTCCTGACATGGCCCTCCCCCAGACCACCAACGCTAACGACATCAACAGCGTCATCGCCACGCTGGCGAGCCGTCAGGGCAACCGCCCGAAGGGGCCGCCGCTGAGCGGTCCGAAACGCGCCGCGATCCTGATGCTGGCGCTCGGCGAGCAATATGGCGGCAAGGTCTGGTCGCTGCTCGACGACGACGAGGTGCGCGAGCTGTCGATCGTGATGTCGACGCTCGGCACGGTGGAAGCCGACGTCGTGGAAGACCTGCTGCTGGAATTCGTGTCGCGGATGTCGGCGTCCGGCGCTTTGATGGGAACGTTCGACGGCACCGAACGGCTGCTGCAGCAATATCTGCCGGCGGAGCGCGTCAGCGGCATCATGGACGAGATTCGCGGGCCGGCCGGCCGCAACATGTGGGAGAAGCTCTCCAACGTCCAGGAAGAGGTGCTCGCCAACTACCTCAAGAATGAATATCCGCAGACCATCGCCGTGGTGCTGTCGAAGCTCAAGCCGGAGCACGCCGCACGGGTGCTGGCGATCCTGCCCGAGGACATGGCGCTCGACGTGATCGGCCGCATGCTGCGAATGGAGGCGGTGCAGAAGGAAGTGATCGAACGTGTCGAACAGACCCTTCGCACCGAGTTCATGTCGAACCTGTCGCAGACCCGCCGCCGCGACGCCCACGAGGTGATGGCGGAAATCTTCAACAATTTCGATCGCCAGACCGAAACCCGCTTCATCACCTCGCTGGAAGAGGAAAACCGCGAATCCGCCGAGCGCATCAAGGCGCTGATGTTCACCTTCGACGACCTCGTCAAGCTGGATGCCGGCTCCGCGCAGACGCTGATGCGAAACGTCGACAAGGACAAGCTCGGCGTCGCGCTCAAGAGCGCCAACGAAGAGGTCCGCGCCTTCTTCCTCGGCAACATGTCGTCCCGCGCCGGCAAGATGCTGCTCGACGATATGGCGGCGCTGGGACCGGTCCGGTTGCGCGATGTCGACGAGGCGCAGGCGCTGCTGGTCAATCTCGCCAAGGACCTCGCCGCCAAGGGCGAAATCATGCTGACGAAAAACCGCGCCGACGACGAGCTGGTGTATTGATGGCCGCCCCCGCAAAATTTCTGTTCGACATGGACTTCTCGGCGCCGGACAAGGCGCGCGAGCGGCCCGCCACGGCCGCGGAGATCGCACAGAAGATCGCGACCGCCGAGGCGCGCGCCTATCGCGACGGCTTCGACGCCGCCCAGCGCGAGGCCAAGGCCGAAAGCGATCGCCGCGCTGCGCTCGCGCTCGAGGAAATCGGGATCGCCATTCGAGGCATCGCGACGCGCTTTTCCGGTATCGAGACCCGGATGGAGACCGAAGCCGTCGACGTCGCGGTCGCGGTCGCGCGCAAGCTGTGCAGCCAATTGATCGCCAATGAGCCGCTCGGCGAGATCACCGCGCTGGTCAGCGATTGCTTCTCGCAACTGGTCTCGACGCCGCATCTCGTGGTCCGGATCAACGACTCCCTTTACGACGGCGCGCGCGAGCGGATCGAGCGGCTGGCGAAGCACAGCGGCTTCGAAGGCCGTCTCGTGATCCTGGCCGAGCCGGAGATCGCGACCGGCGACTGCAAGATCGAATGGGCCGACGGCGGCGTCGTGCTGGAACGCGCGGCGATCGAAGCGAAAATCAACGAACTGGTCGGGCGCTACATGGCGTCCCGCGGTCAGACCGGAATCACGCGATGAGGATGCAGCCATGAGTGACACCGACGCGCAGGTTCCGCTTCCGGACCTCAACGCCGCCGATACCCCGGCGATCGACGACGTGGCCTATCACGAAGACGAAAACGCGTCGCGCATCGCCGCCGACCTGGAGGCCGTGTTCGACGTGCCGGTCCAGGTGTCGGCCGTGCTCGGCCGCTCCAAGATGGATGTCGGCGAGTTGCTGAAGCTCGGGCCCGGAACGGTGCTCGAACTCGACCGCCGCGTCGGCGAATCCATCGACATCTACGTCAACAACCGGCTGGTGGCGCGGGGCGAAGTGGTTCTGGTCGAAGACAAGCTTGGCGTAACCATGACGGAAATCATCAAGGCGGAACGCGCCTGAGGGGCTTTTAACGACACGGCGCCCGACCGGCGCGAGCAGACGAACAGGAGATTACCATGCGGCTTCTCATCGTTGGCACATTGAAAGGCCAGCTTACGACGGCCACCAAGATCGCCATGGAAAACGGCGCCTCCGTCACGCATGCGGAGGATCACGAACAGGCGATGCGCGTGCTGCGCGGCGGCAAAGGCGCCGACCTGCTGCTGGTCGATGTCGCCCTCGACATCCGCGATCTCGTGATGCGGCTCGAGGCCGAACACATTCACGTGCCGATCGTCGCCTGCGGCATCTCCAGCGACGCCCGCGCGGCCGTGGCCGCGATCCATGCCGGCGCCAAGGAATACATCCCGCTGCCGCCCGATCCGGAACTGATCGCCGCGGTGCTCGCTGCCGTCGCCAACGATTCCCGCGACATGGTCTATCGCGACGAGGCGATGGCCAAGGTCATCAAGCTGGCGCAACAGATCGCGGGCTCCGACGCCTCGGTGATGATCACCGGCGAATCCGGCACCGGCAAGGAGGTGCTGGCGCGCTACGTCCACACCCGCTCCACCCGCGCCAAGCGGCCGTTCATCAGCATCAACTGCGCGGCAATCCCCGAGCATCTGCTCGAGTCCGAGTTGTTCGGCCACGAGAAGGGCGCGTTTACCGGCGCGGTCGCGCGCCGGATCGGAAAGTTCGAGGAAGCCACCGGCGGCACCCTGCTGCTGGACGAAATCTCCGAAATGGACGTGCGGCTGCAATCCAAGCTGCTGCGCGCGATCCAGGAGCGCGTGATCGATCGCGTCGGCGGCACCCGCCCGGTGCCGGTCGATATCCGCATCATCGCGACCTCCAACCGCAACCTCGCCGACGCCGTGCGCGAAGGCATCGTTCCGCGAAGACCTCTTGTTCCGGCTCAACGTCGTCAACCTGAAGATACCGCCGCTGCGCGAGCGACCGGCGGATATCCTCGAACTGGCGCAGCACTTCGCCAAGAAATACGCCGACGCCAACGGCGTGCCGGCGCGGCCGATCTCCGCCGACGCCAGGCGGGTGCTGACATCCAACCGCTGGCAGGGCAACGTCCGCGAACTGGAAAACACCATCCATCGCTCGGTGCTGATGGCGCAAGGCGACGAAATCGGCGTCGACGCCATCCTGACGCCGGACGGTGATCGCCTCGATATGGCCAAGACCGTGCCGGCGGTCGCGCACGCCACCTTCGCCGCCGAGCAGGTCACCCGCGCGCTGGTCGGGCGTACCGTCGCCGACGTGGAACGCGATCTCATCCTGGAGACCCTGAAGCATTGCCTCGGCAATCGCACCCACGCCGCGAACATCCTCGGTATCTCGATCCGCACGCTGCGCAACAAGCTCAACGAATATGCCGACGGCGGACTGCCGATCACGCCGGCCGGCGCCGGAGAATATCAGCGCGTCGCCGTGGCGGGGTGAACGATAGCGGTGTTTGGCGCTTGCGAGGCAACGAAGTGGGTCGCAAGTGCCCTCACCATGATTCTCGGCGCAGCTAACTCATCCTGAGGTCCGAAGGACAGTTGAAATTCTCCGACGTGCAATTGCACAAGTCGATGCTTCGCATCGCCCCGGAATGACGTTGGATGTGCTTCCACATTCTCGCGACACGCTGCGCCCGAGTTTTGCAAATTCATTGGCCCAACTAAAAAGAGGGCGCAGGGAAAGCCGGGTGCCCGCTGCACCCGTAGCCCCGTGTGCAAAGGTAGAAAGCACACGGTAGTCACCACAGGTTCACCGGAACACCCGGCCTTCCCTGCGCAATGGTTTTAACGGCTTATGCCGTGCTCTTCCCGGCGACGAATTCGTCTTGCCACCGTCACCGGCGGATTAAGGTCTTGTCGCGCCCGGTTGGGCTGACCTGACCTCCGCCGATTTAGCACCAGCAACGGGTGCCAGAACCACACGGTTTTGCCGTACGCAACACGCGCCGTTCGTCTGCGCCCGATTGATCGCTCACGGGAGACCCGCCCTGCGATCACATCGCGCACCCGACGCTGCCGCGTCCACCGCATCCCATCCCAACGTCCGTGACGATCGCGATACGCCCCTCTCCCGGGACGGGATGGCGCGGGATAAAGAGGTGATTTGGCCTCGCAGTGGGAAGGGGAATGTTTTTAAAGGCAGGGCTGGACAGACCAAATCAGGTTGAATTGTCTCAAAAAATTCGGCCGCATCGTCATGGCCAGCAGCCCTTGCGACGACCTGTCCGCTGTAGCTTTTTAGGAAAGGCGAAAGCAATCCAGTCATTCTTAGTAGCTCTGGATTGCTTTCGCGGAGCCTAGTCATCGGGCGGCGCTTTGCGCCGACCCGTTGGCTCGCAAGGACGCTGAAAGCACCGTTCTAGCCGAATAATCCGGCGCGTCGGGGTTGCGGAAAATATGGATGGGGTCGCCGGGCTGCAGATCATGCCCGGTGAATATCGCGTAGGCATAAAGCGCGAGGTAAGCGATCGCGAGTGCGCCGATCGCATAAAAAATCCAGACCGCGAAGCGTTTCATCGGGCGACAGCGCCGCATTGGGCCCGGCGAGCAATACGCCCGGCCACCACGCCCGCGAAGCCGGCGCTGCCCTGTAGACGCTTACGTTCCACCGCCTGATCTCCTCGCCGGTCGCACCATCGCGGGACGTTGGCGAGCTTTTAGGCCGCGAATGCACAAAAGACCACACCACGAAGGCGGTTATTATGTCTCGCGCCGGGCACGGCCCATCGGCAGCCCTGCTTCCGCGAGCATGGCCGCGTCAGCGTTGTGCTCAACCGCTATATATCGTCCCTGCCAGTAGGCCAACCCCGCCGGATGCCGGGAGGTCTGGATGTCCAGCACACGCCCGATCACGATGGCATGGGAATGCCGCTCGACGATCTCTTCCACCTGGCAATCGATCGCCGACAACGCGCCGACCAGAAGCGGCACTCCGGAGACGCGCGTGGTCCATTGCGCGCCCGCAAAGCGATCGGCGCCCTTGAGGCCATCCTTGCCGGTGAACCGCTCGGCGACCTCAAACTGACCGGCGCCGAGAATGTTGACGCCGAAAAACCCTGGCGCTTCAACAGCGGCCATGACGACGAATCCCGGTTGATACTCACGATCAGGGTCGGCGGGTCGACCGACAGCGACGATACCGACGTGACCGTCATGCCCGTGATATCGCTGCCGCGTCCGACCGTGATGACGCTGACCCCGCCGGTCAGGCCACGCATCGCGCCACGGAAGTCGCTCGAGGAAACCTCGCGATCTGCGGTGATGTTGCGGACGACCGAGTTCATGGCAGCCTCACAGGTCCAGTGCATCATCCGCCGATTGCAGGAGATTGCGCAGAATGGATCCCTCCAGCGCCGCCAGATCGGCCGAGCCGCGGCGGCGGGGACGAGCGATATCGACATTAATGTCGTGCGCGATGCGACCGTTTTCAATAACCAGCACGCGATCGGCCAGCGCGACCGCTTCCGAGACGTTGTGGGTCACCAAGATCGCGGTGAAGGCTTGATCATGCCACACCCGTCCCAGCAGTCGCTGCATCGAGATCCGCGTCAGCGCATCGAGCGCGCCAAGCGGCTCGTCGAACGCCAGAATGCGGGGATGGCTGACCAGCGCGCGCGCCAGCGCCACGCGCTGCTTCTGGCCCCCGGAGAGCACCGCGGGCCACTCCGCGCGCTTGTCGCCAAGGCCGACTTCGGCAAGCGCCTTCTCCGCCCGCGCCTGCGCATCGCTCGACGCACGGTCGCGGCCAAGGCCAACCTCGACATTCGACAGCACCCGCGCCCAGGGCAACAGCCGCGGCTCCTGGAACATCACGCGCACATCTTCGGGTCGTGCTGGTTCGCCAAAGCTGATGTGGCCTTCGCTTGCGGTGTCCAGGCCAGCGATCAGGCGCAGCAGCGTGCTCTTGCCGCACCCGCTGCGACCGACGATCGCAACAAACTGCCCGGCCGGAATATGCAGGTCGATGCCGCGCAGCACCTCGTTGTTGCCGAACGACTTGCGCAGACCGCGAATGGTGAGCGGAAGCCCGCGGAGCGAGGCGCCCGACGCGTCTTTCGCAAGGCGAGCCTGTTCGATGATGTCCGCGCGATCGACCGGCTCGATGTCGGACGGAAGCAGACGAAGCGCCTGTTGCATGATGGCTCTCAATGTTTCTGGAAGGCAGGGTGCCAGGACAGCGTCAGCCGCTCCAGCGCACGTGAAGCAGCGTCGGCGATCTTTCCCAAGCAGCGCATAGATCAGGATGCTCAGCACAACGACGTCGATCTGCATGAATTCCCGCGCCTGCATCGCCATATAGCCGAGGCCCGACGAAGCCGCGATGGTTTCCGCGACAATCAGCGTCAGCCACATGATGCCGAGTGCAAAGCGCAGGCCGACGAAGATCGAGGGCAGCGCGCCCGGAAAGATCACCCGGCGAAACAGCTCACGATCGGTCATGCCGTAGATGCGTCCCATCTCGATCAGCTGCGGATCGACGGTGCGGACTCCGTGCAGCGTGTTGAGATAGATCGGGAAGAACACGCCGAGCGCGACCAGAAACAGCTTGGCGGACTCATCGATCCCGAACCAGAGGATGACCAGCGGAATCAAGGCCAGATGTGGAATGTTGCGCACCATCTGCAGCGTGGTGTCGGTAAGTTTGTTGCTGAGCTGCGACAGACCGTTCGCCAGCCCAAAGGCAAACCCAATGCCGCCGCCGATGACAAACCCGACGCCGGCGCGCCAGAAGCTGACCCAGATGTTGCGTTCGAGTTCGCCTGACAACAACAGCTTCCAACCCGCCAGCGCCACGTCGGTCGGCGCCGGCAGCACCCGTGACGACACAAAGCCACTGGCGCACGCTGCCTGCCAGAGGATCAGGATGGCCAGCGGCACGACCCACTGGATCACCCCGTCGATGCGCGGCAGCCGGAAGCTGCGGACGCGCGGAAGAGTTTCGATCAAGCTCATGATTGCGATGCCTCTATCAGTGGACGATGCTCGTTGGCGATGGTCTCGCCGAACGGACCGGTATTGACGCGGAGCGGTGCCGCATTGTCGCTTTCGTTGAGCGACAGCAGCGGGAACACCAATTCGGCGAAGCGATAGGCTTCTTCAAGATGCGGATAGCCGGACATGATGAAGGTGTCGACGCCGACGTCCTGATACTCCTTGATGCGCGCCGCCACGGTCTGCGGGTCGCCGACCAGCGCGGTGCCCGCGCCGCCGCGTACCAGGCCGACGCCGGCCCACAGATTGGGGCTGATCTCAAGCTTGTCGCGGCGTCCGCCATGAAGTTGCAACATGCGCTGCTGCCCGACCGAATCGATCCGCGAAAAGATCTTCTGCGCCGAAGCGATGGTGTCGTCGGTGACGTACTTGATCAAATCGTCGGCCGCCTTCCAGGCCTTTTCATTGGTTTCGCGCACGATCACATGCAGCCGAATCCCGAACGAGAGCTTGCGTCCGCGCGCCGCAGCAGCGGCCTTCACCCGATTGACCTTCTCGGCGACCTGCGCCGGAGGCTCGCCCCAGGTGAGATATTTGTCGACGGTGTCGACCGCTACGTCGATGCCGGCGTCCGAGGATCCGCCGAAATAGAGCGGCGGGCGCGGCGACTGCACCGGCTTGAACAAAAGCCGACCATCCTCGATCCGGATGTGTTTGCCCTCGACGTTGACGGTCTTGCCCGCGAGCAGGTCGCTGTAGACGTTGAGGAACTCGCGCGTCACCGCGTAACGCTCGTCGTGATCGAGAAAGATGCCGTCGCCTTTGTTCTCGACGGGATCGCCGCCGGTAACGACGTTGATCAACAGCCGGCCATTGGTGACGCGATCAAGCGTCGCCGTCATCCGCGCCGCAACGCTTGGCGATTGCAGGCCGGGACGCACGGCAACGAGATAGCGCAGCCGCTCGGTCCAGGGCGCGACCGCCGAGGCGACGACCCAGGAATTCCTCGCAGCTTCGCCCGGTCGGCAGCAGCACGCCGAAATAGCCGAGCTGGTCGGCGGCCTGCGCGACCTGGCGCAAATAGTTAAAGTCCACCTCGCGGCCGCCGCTGGTGGTGCCGAGATAGTGTCCGTCGCCATGGGTCGGCAGGAACCAGAGGATGTTGGCGCCCGGCTGGGCTTGGGAAGGCGTATGTGCCGTCATGATCGGTATCCACGCTTGTACTGAAGGTCGAGCATTGGCTTGATGCCAACGCGCAGTTCGATCCTCGGATGATTTGAACGGTTCAGGTCTGCACCGGCTTCCATACCGCGTCGCGCACCACGACCGGCTTTGGGATCAGACCAAGCTTGAAGAAGCGATCGGCGACGCCTTGCTGGGTGGCGATGATATCCTCGGTGACCGGGCCCACCGCAAAGGATGAACGGTTGGCGGCGACGGTCTGGATATCCAGCGGAATGCCGGTCACCGCACTCAGCGATTTTGCCACTTCGTCGCGAT
The DNA here is from genome assembly GCA_963843235.1 of uncultured Alphaproteobacteria bacterium. Taxonomy (GTDB): domain Bacteria; phylum Pseudomonadota; class Alphaproteobacteria; order Rhizobiales; family Xanthobacteraceae; genus Bradyrhizobium. The sequence goes on along the minus strand of CAWJJV010000023.1, from coordinate 8,296 downwards.
GCGTCTCCGCCCACTTCGCCGTGGAGGACGTGACGTTGATGATCTGCTGCAGGGTCGCGCCGTGGTTTTTCGCAAAGTCGCGGTTGGCAATGTAGAACGAGTTAGTTTTGGTGATCTCCGAGGCGTTGACGAGGATGCGGCCATTCTGCCTGGTTTCGCCGATCGCAAAATACGGATCCCAGATCGACCACGCATCGATGCTGCCATTGGCGAAAGCCGGGCCCGCATCCGGCGGCGTCAGGTAAACCGGCGTAATATCGCCGTAGCCGAGACCGGCTTTTTCCAGGGTCTGCACCACGATGTTGTGGGCGCTGGACCCCTTGGTGAAGCCGACGCGCCTGCCCCTGAGATCGGCGATGGTGCGGATCGGCGAAGCCGCCTGCACCAGAATGCCCTGCCCGTTGGTGATCGGCTGGCCCGCCGCATAGACGATGTTGGCGCCCGCGGACTGTGCGAACACCGGCGGCGAATTGCCTACCGCGCCGTAATCGACGCTGCCGACATTCATCGCCTCGAGCATCGGCGGCCCCGACGAGAACTCGACCCAGCTCACGCCGACACCCTGGGGCGCAAAGTGTTTCTCAAGCGCGGCCTGTTGTCGCGCGATCACCAGCACGCCGTTTTTCTGATAGCCGATACGGATTTCCTTAACGCCGGCTTGCGCGCTCGCCTGCCACGACACCGCAGCAGCCGCTACGGTTCCAACGGAGAGCTTTAGAAATTCCCGGCGTCGCATCACGATCTCCGAAGACGCTGCGACATCGCGCACGCATTCGGTGTTCAGGAATGATGGTGCTACGCACATGGCATGTCGAGTGCTCTGCAAAAATAGCAATGGCCGCACTCTTCAATGGGCCTTCGACGAAGCGATTATTGCTGGATCACGATCGATCACGCAGCATTTTTGCTCGCGATCAGCTCACGTAAACGTGTCGACCGTAGGAGGCCGCGGGTGCACGCCCGGAACTAAAGGCCTCGGCAGTAACCTTCCCCGGAAGTGGGTAGCCTAGAGGCCCGCGCCCTTGCCGACGGCGTCGGAAAACGAGCGATCGACGATGTCGGCTGCGTTGAGCTTCTGCTTGACCAGGCCCGCGCGGAAATACAGATCGATGGTCTTCTGCTCGTCGGCGACAACGCCGTCATCGATCGGCGCGACGCGAATTTTCGCCCGGCTCAGCCAGTTGAGCGGCACGGCCGGCGGGATACCCATCAAGCTCGCCCGAAGTTTCCGCGTAAGCGCCGACGTTCGTCAGCGACCAGGCGCGGGCAGCCGTGAGCCGGCGAAGAAAATCCTCCAGCTCCGGCCGCTTGTCGCGAATTGCATCGGTCGAGGCGACCTGAAAGCTCATTCCCGACGCAGCCCTTCCGCCGTTACCACGCGCCGCGACTGGAACAGCACCTCTTCCTGACTCTACATAGGGCTCCCAGGTCGACCACCATCGACAGAGCCCTGGGTGTAGGCGACCTTCGCATCCGACGGGGCCAGAAACACGATCTGCAGATCGCTCGGCGACCACCCCCGGGACTCCAGGGCTGCGAGGATGAGTTGATGTCCGATCGAGCCACGGCCGGTTGCGATCTTCTTGCCTTTCAAATCCTCAAAGCTGTGAATTTTGGAATCGCGCGGCACAAGAATCGCCAAGCCTTCCTGACTTTGGCGGATCGCGCCAATGGCTTTCACCGGCGCATTAGCCGCCGCGGCAAAGGTGAAGGGCGCGTCGCCGACAAGCCCGGTATCGAGCGCGCCCGCGCCCAGCGCCTCCAGTAAAGGCGAGGCCGCCGCGAACTCTTTCCATTCGATCTTGTACGGCACATCCTTCAGCACACCCGATGCTTCCATCGCGGCCTTGGAATTTCCCTTCTGGTCTCCGATCCGGAGGGTCGTCTGGGCGCTCGCGGAGGCGATCGCGCTCAGCAAGAGACCGGCAACGAATATGGCGCGTATCATTCGGCAGCGACTCCTTTGGCGGCACTGCGCTCGGCGATCAGCTTGTGCGTGCGCGGGATCAGATCGCGGCCATATTCGATGGTGTCGATCAGGGGATCGAAGCCGCGAATCAGGAAGATGTCGATGCCGAGGTCGTAATACTGCGCCAGCGACCTCGGCGACCTGATCCGGCGTGCCGACCAGTGACGTCGAGTTGCCGCGGGCGCCGGTGAGTTCGGCCATCCCGGTCCAGAGCCGCTGGTCGAGCCGGGTGCCCTGCGCCGCGAGCGCCAGCAGACGCCTCGATCCTTCGTTCGGCAGCCCTCTGCCGGTTGCGTATGTAGCCGGTCTTGTCCTGCACCGCCTTGGCCTGCGCCAGCAGCGCTTCGGCCTTTGCCCATGCCTTTTCTTCGGTGTCGGCGAGGATCGGCCGGAACGACAGGCTGAAGCGCGGCGCGGCGCGGCCATTCTTGGCGCGAAGCCGCCCGAACCTTGCCGAGCTGGCTGCGCACCTCGTCGTAGGTCTCGCCCCACAGCGCAAACACGTCGGCGTGCTTGCCGGCAACCTCGATCGCGGCATCGGAGGCGCCCGCGATGAACACCGGGATGCCGTCCTTCTGGTATGGCTTCACCGTCGAGAACGCGCCGCTGCACGCGATAGTACTTGCCCTCATAGTCGAACGGCCGCTCGCTGGTCCATTCGGCGCGAACGATATCGAGGAACTCGGACGTGCGGACATAGCGCTCGTCCTTGTCATCGATCGTGTTGCCGTCCTGCGCCAGCTCCTTCGAGTTGCCACCGGTGATGACGTTGAGCGAAATGCGCCCGCGCGTCAGCTGGTCGAGCGTCGCGAACTGCCGCGCAAACAGCGTCGGCGACGTAAAGCCCGGCCGCTGCGCGATCAAGACATTGAGCCGCTCGGTGACATAGGCACGTGCTGGCCGATCTGCAGGCAGTCCGGCATGGTCGAGTGGAACGCCAGCAACGCGCGGTCGAAGCCGGCCGCTTCATGCGCCTTCGAGAGTGTCTCGATATAGGCCCGATCGATGATCGGCCCCTTGCGCGGGATCGTTTCGGACGAATAATTGTTGCCGATAAACCCGATGAATTCCACTGACATTGGAAAATTCCCTGTAATTCCGCTACCGCGGCTGCCGCGCGATCGCAGGACGCCTGCTCGGCACTTGCGCATTTGCCCGGCGCGAATTGCCTTTCTCGGAGCCCCGGAGGCCGATAGACGCCGCCACGATTTCCAATGAAAAATGCCGCGACAGCGCGCACGCAACCCGCGTTGGTAACGATGGTGCTGCGGCCCTGGCGTGTCTAGGGCGCTGCAAAAATAGCAATGGCCGCACTGTTCCGGGCAGCCCGACGACGCGATTATTGCCAGATTACGATCGATCGCGGGACATTTTTCCCTCGACTTTGCGCAGATAACCATCGATCGCCCGAATTGATAGCGGAACCCGACGCTCGGCCCACGTGGTCGACTTGATGCGCCCGATCGCGTCTCCCTACGTAGATGATGTGCGGACCGACTATCTCTACGGTCATATCTTCGCACGGTGAGATGATTTTCCTTCGCTGGAAAATCGAGATCGGCGCCGACGGCACCACGATCCGCGCCTAGAAGCGGACTTCCAACCAACATTGTGTATTCAGTTCAGCAGGATCGCCAAGCGGTAAGGCCCCGATAGAGCCGCCGCCGCGCTTCGGCTCAACTACGCCAGCCGGTCAAGTATTTCGGCTAGCTGCGCCGGAGCGTCGATCATCACGTCGTGACCGCCCGGCACCTCGTGTATGTCCCATTCAAGTTTGCGCGCTGCGGACATGCCTGCATCGAAGCCGGGATATGGAAAGTCCTTTGCACGGATATAGGCCCTCTTTCCAATGCGCTCGCGGGCTCCCGACAGAGCAAGAGGTTGCATGAAGCACCGGATGGGCTGCGGGGTGCATTTTGCGTCACACCCAGGCACGGTCTTTCTCGTTGACGCCTAACATCGCGGCCGGTAGCGGCGGCAGCGTAGTTAGGCCTTCGAGGGCTTCGAGGATGCTCTGTTTCGGTGCATCGATATCGCAAGAGCTTTGGCCGTCGGCAGGAAAAAATGCGTCCACCATCACCAATGCGGCAATTGATTTCTCTATTTTCTCGACAACGCCGGAAACTACCATTCCTCCGTAAGAGTGGCCGACGAGAATTACGTCGCGCAGATCTTTCCACTTTATTTCGTTCACGATGTCGAGGATATGGGTGTCTAGGTCGATGTCTGGTTTGAGCAGGTGACACCGTTCGCCCAAGCCAGTCAGCGTAGGCGCAAAAACGGCGTGGTGCTTGGCAACAAGCAATTCCGCGACGCGTCTCCAGCACCAACCGCCGTGCCAGGCGCCATGTACCAAGACGAAGTTTGCCATTTGTTATCCTGTTTAATGGGTCGAGGTGACAATGTATCTTCCCAACCTGGAATGCCGAGCGTGCAGGTAGGCACGGAGCGTAGCGGCAAGCTGAATCCGGGCAGTTCTGTTCACGAGTTGGTTTCGAGCCACTGTGCAATGCACGCCGCGGCATCGCCGTAGAAGGTTCGATAGAGGTCCTCGGTGACGTACCCGATGTGAGGCGTTGCCAGGGCGTTATCCAATTTTCGAAACGGGTGGTCGGCCCTCAACGGTTCGACGTTGAATACATCGATAGCGGCACCCGCGATCCTACGCTCCTGCAGAGCTTCGATCAGGGATGCTTCATCGACGATCGGACCACGAGACGTGTTGACGAACCTTGCCTTCGGCTTCATCAGCGCGAACTCAGGCCGCCCGATCAGGCCTCGGGTGCGGTGGCTCAGGACGAGATGTACTGTGACGACATCGGCCTCGCGAAACAGCGCTTGCTTATCCACGCAGATAGCGCCGGCGGCACTGGCCTTCTCGTCGTTCAGGTTCTGACTCCAGGCGATTACCTTCATTCCGAAGGCGAGACCAATGCGGGCAACCTCTTTACCGATGTTGCCCAGTCCAACGACCCCAAGGCTTTTGCCCCGGAGGTTTGAGCCGAGGCCGACTTGCCATCTGCCGGCCCTGATCGAAGCGGCTTCCCGGTCGATGCCCCGCATGCTTGCCAGGATCAGCGACCAGGCGAACTCGATGGTCGCGGTGGGATCGTAACCGGTCGCGGTGACCGTAATGCCGAGAGCTGTTGCCGCCTTGGTGTCGATAGATGCGTTTGTCGGCCCGGTCGAGGCTATCAGCTTGAGTGTGGTAGCCGCTGAAGAATCTCCTGTGTCAGCGGCGTACGTTCGCGCATCACGCATATCACGTCGAATGGCCGCAACCGTTCGACCAGTGCCGACGGGTCGGCGATATGATCGTTGAACACTGTGATTTCGGCGCTTTGCCGAACGCGCGACCAGTCGGCGAGCTGAAGCGCTACGTCCTGATAATCATCGAGAATTGCAACCTGCATAGGCGTACTCCGTATAATGGCTTGTGGTTCGATCTGCTCGCCGGCTGCGCCTATCGCGTCATCCGCCGGGAATCGGCATGACCATTGACGGTTACGTTCACAGACGTTGGCTCGCAATGGCGGCAGGCGTCGCGCGATTAAAACTTATCGACCCATGGCCGCAATTCCAGCTCCCGGGTCCAGGCGCTGCGCGGCTGTTGCAGCACGTTCCAGTAGCTGAGGGAAATTGCGTCGGGTCAAGCATCGAATTGGCCGCTCGGCGTTCCGCCACGCGAATGCCGGCGCGTGAAGAATCGCGCCAGCGACGCGCCTGGCCTCGCCGACGCCGACAATGAGGGCAGTCTTGTATTTCCAGACTTCCATGCGCGTGTTCCGCTTAAAGCCAATGCTCGACTATGTAGGGGAAAGGCCGCTGGCCGCCGGCGCGAGCTCACCAAGGCTCCACCGACGTCCGCACGTCGACCTCGAACGACCAGGCCTTGTGGTGTTGCCGATAGAGGAAGGCGTAGCATTCCACGATGCCCTCGATATCGAGCAACCGGTCGCGGCGCGAGTCGGCGTCCGGAAAGCGTCTGCGGATTTTATCGCCGTCGACGGCACCATCGACGACGACGTGGCCGACGTGGATTCCCTCAGAACCGTATTCCTTGGCCATCGCCTGGGCGAACGTCCGCAGGCCCGCCTTTGCGGAATTGAAGGCGCCATAGCCGGCCCGACCGCGCAGCGAGGCGCTGGCGCCGGTGAACAGGATGGTACCTCGCTTCTGCGGGACCATGCGGCGCAGCGCCTCCCGCCCGAACAGAAACCCGCCGAAGCAAACGACCCGCCAACTCTTCTCGAAATAGTCCGCCTCCATCTCGAGGATGCGGCCCGCCGTGTTATTGCCGGCGTTGTAGATGGCCAGATCCACGTCGGCGCCGGCATGGTCGAACAGCGCGGCCACGTCAGCCTCGTTCGTGGCGTCCGCGACGAACGAGGAAGCTTTGCCTCCCGATCTCTCGATATCCGCGACGACCATGTCCAGCGCGGCTTGCGTGCGCCCGGCCGCGACAACGTCGAGCCCCTCCCTGGCAAAGCGTTTGCAAAGTTGAGCGCCGAGTCCCCGATCCGGACCGACGCCGATAATCACCGCCTTGGGCATTGCATTCCTCCGAAGTGTACGACCCGGACCGTACGACGACGGACGGGCCGGTTGAAGGCGGCGGAGTGCCGAGATCTCGCGGAGCGCCGTGGCAGCGCAGTACGGTCGCGGGATTTCGTCCGGGGTTGCGCCATCATGCGAATCACTCGACGATCAAGGCAGGTTTGAGAGCCACAGCCCGGGATAAATTGTAGAAATTGGGCGAGGTCGCCATCACCGCCTCGTGGACCTCGGCGAACTGCTCTTTTGTGCCGCTGCCTTTGATACGGACGGTGTAGCTGAGCTTTTCGTAGCCTGGCGGCACGGCAGGATCGATCCCGAGGAAGCCGCGAAGATCGATGTCGCCATCGGTCTCGATCGACAGGCTTTCGAGGGTGATTCCACGCACCGCGCACTGCGCCACGTATCCGACGGTCATGCAGGCGTTGAGCGCCGCGATCAGATGCTCCTGCGGATTGGCGAAATTGTTCGATCCGCCGAGTTCGCGGGGCTCGTCGATGTCGATCGAGAACCGGCGTGGCACCTTTTCTCCGCCGAGCTCATAACGCTCGATTTCGGCGCGGCTCCGCGTCTGGCCCTGCCAGGTCGTGATGACGTGCCAGTTCGTCTTGCCTTTGGCAGGTTCGCGCTTGACGTCGTCGATCAGCGCAAACAGGTCGTCGACATTGATGCCGTTGACGACGGTGGGTTCGGCAGTCTTCGTTGGTGCACCCATATGGGGCTCCTTTGCTTGGGGTTGGGTTAGACTTCACATTTGGATTATTGCAGCGTCGCGAGCGCCTGCTGGATGCGCTGGCCCTGCGGTCGACCCCGCCGCGTGCCGCCGCGTGCAGCACGACCGATCGGATAAGCAGGGAAGTCCGTGTAACCCACCTCGCCGTGTCGGGTGTAATAAGTTGATCGGTCCGCTACGGCCAACGGCCAGCCGTGCTTGAGACGCTCAGCAAGGTCCGGGTTTGCGATATACGGTCTGCCGAAGGCGATCAGGTCCACCAACCCGGTGTCGAGCGAAGCCTGGGCGCGCTCGCGGTCATTGAAGCCGCCACACCAGATGAAGGCGCCAGGAAACACCGCCCGAGCCTTGGCAAGCAGAGCGTGGTCGAGGTACCGAGGCTTGAACACCGCCGACTCCATGTTTCCTTCGGGCAACAGCTCGTAGAGCAGATGGATGTATGCCACGCCGCGGCGCCCCAGTTGCTCGGCAAGGTACAGAAACGTTTCCTCGACAAGCGGCTCCGGCGGCATGGAGCCGTACTTGCCGAACGGAGACAGGCGAACACCGACGCGCCCCGGACCGAATTCAGCGACCACCGCATCGACGACTTCCATCAGGAAGCGCGTACGATCTTCCATGCTGCCCCCGCCGTAGCGGTCGGTGCGCGTATTGAGCACCGAGTTCATGAACTGCTCGATCAGATAGCCGTTGGCGGCATGGAGTTCGACACCATCGAATCCGACCTTTCGTGCATTGGCGGCGGCTTTGGCGAAGGTGCCGACCATGGCCGACACCTCATCCGTGCTGAGGGGCCTCGGCGTCTCCACAGGCATAAAACGCAATCGGCCGTCCGGGCCGTGGGCGAACACCTCCGAACCCTCAGCCCTTTCCGCGGTCACGCCCACCGGGGCCTGGCCGTTCGGCAGAATCGAGGAATGGGCCAGCCTGCCGACGTGCCACAACTGCATAAAGATCGTGCCGCCATGACGATGAACCTCATCGGTCACCAGACGCCAACCCCGCATTTGGGCTTCCGAGTCGATTCCGGGTATCCTCGC
>CAWJJV010000022.1:0-12882 GCA_963843235.1 uncultured Alphaproteobacteria bacterium | reverse complement strand
GGCTCTGCTAGCGCATGTCACAACCCAATTTCCACGGAAATCCCCCATGACCGACACCATCCGGCCGCTGATTGCGGGCAACTGGAAAATGAACGGCCTGAAGGCCTCGATGGCCGAATTCGAAGCCATGCTGGCGGGGGCTGGCGACGTCGCTGGCAAAGCCGATCTTCTGGTTTGCCCGCCCGCCACACTGATTGCGGCCTTCGCCGACAAGGCGGCCGGCGCGAAGAGCTCATCAAGCGGCTTGGCGATCGGCGCCCAGGATTGCCACCCGAAGGCCTCCGGCGCACACACCGGCGACCTGTCGGCTGAAATGCTGGCGGATGCCGGCGCCAGCGCCGTCATTGTCGGTCATTCCGAGCGGCGGGCCGATCACGGCGAGAGTGACGCCTTGGTCCGGCAGAAGGCGGAAGCGGCCTGGCGCGCCGGCCTCACCGCCATCGTCTGCATCGGTGAGACCCAGCAGCAGCGCGATCAGGGGCAAGCGCTGGACATTTGCGGCGGCCAGCTCAGCGGTTCGCTGCCGGATGGGGCGCGGGCCGGTAATCTGGTGGTGGCCTATGAGCCGGTCTGGGCGATCGGCACCGGGCTGACCCCGACAGTCGCGGATGTTGAGCAAATTCATCGCTTTATCCGGGATATTCTCATTAAGCGATTTAGCGGGGAGGGGGCCAGGATGCGGATCCTGTACGGCGGCTCGGTGAAGCCCTCCAACGCGGCGGAATTGATGGCGGTGGCGAACGTCAATGGCGCGCTGGTCGGGGGCGCCAGCCTGAAAGCGTCGGACTTTCTTGCGATCGCGCGGGGGTGCCCTTAACTAACGGCAAGGCGGTGCCGGGGCGACCATCCCAGCGGGGGTGACAATGCCCCATCGGATCGTGTAACACCGCGCGGATTCAATCCCGCAAGCCCAACCTTTCGCCGGATGCCGGCGCTTTGGAAGAGCGCGGGTAGCAAGAATAGGGGCCGGTTTTGCGTTCGACCGTGCTCCAATTTTATTTCAGCGCATGATTTTTTCGCCAAGAGGGTCGCGGCTTGGCGGATCATGCGTGTGACGGAAGGTAAAGATGCAGACGGTCGTTATCGTAATCCACCTGATGATTGTTGCGACCCTGATCGCGACGGTACTGCTGCAGAAATCCGAGGGCGGCGGGCTCGGGGTCGGCGGCGGCGCCGGTTTCATGTCGAGCCGCGGCACCGCCAACCTGTTGACCCGCACCACGGCGGTGCTGGCGGTTGGCTTCTTCATCACCAGCCTGTTTCTGTGCTGGCTTGCCAGCTACAACCGTACGCCGACCTCGATCATCAATCCGCCGGCGCAGTCGCAACCGGCAAGTGGACCTGCACCAATTGTCCCGCCCACCAGCGGTGGCGGCGGCATTCTGGATTCGCTGAAAAAGTCGGACCAGCAGCAGAACCAGCCAGCGCCGTCGGTCCCGGAAGCGCCGCGGTCGCAATAAAGCGGGGTGGCCATGCAGGATGGCATCTAGCGTCCTGCATGAGCAGACCCCATTAGTACGTTGATAACACTTTAGATTTCACGTCACCCACAGCCGCGCGGAATGTTCGGTGCGGCCAACGATTCGTTTTTGCGAATCGCGTGGGGAGCCTTAAAGGTTAGGTCCCATGGCGCGGTACATTTTCATCACCGGCGGCGTGGTTTCCTCGCTCGGCAAGGGTCTGGCTTCGGCGGCGCTCGGCGCCTTGCTGCAGTCACGCGGCTACAAGGTCCGGCTGCGCAAGCTCGACCCCTACCTCAATCTCGATCCCGGAACGATGTCGCCGTACCAGCATGGCGAAGTGTTCGTGACCGACGACGGTGCCGAGACCGATCTCGATCTCGGTCATTATGAGCGCTTCACCGGCCGCCCGGCGACCAAGGCCGACAACATCACCACGGGGCGCATCTATCAGGACATTCTCACCAAGGAGCGGCGCGGCGATTATCTCGGCGCCACCATCCAGGTGATTCCGCATGTCACCAACGCCATCAAGGATTTCATTCTCGACAGCAACGACGATTTCGATTTCGTGCTGTGCGAGATCGGCGGCACCGTCGGCGACATCGAGGGCCTGCCGTTCTTCGAGGCGATCCGCCAGATCAAGAACGACCTGCCGCGCGACCACGCCATCTACATTCACCTCACGCTGCTGCCGTTCATTCCGAGCGCGGGCGAGTTGAAGACCAAACCCACGCAGCATTCCGTCAAGGAACTGCGCTCGATCGGTATTCAGCCGGACATCTTGTTGTGCCGCACCGACCGCCCGATCCCCAAGGAAGAGCGGCGCAAGCTCGGCCTGTTCTGCAATGTGCGCGAGAGCGCGGTTATCGAGGCGCGCGACGTCGATAACATCTATGCGGTGCCGGAAGCCTATCACGCCGCCGGGCTCGACGACGAGGTGCTGGCGGCGTTCGGCATCGAGGCGCGGATTCCGCCGGCGCTGCAAAGCTGGCACGTCATCAACGAGCGCGTGCACAATCCCGAAGGCGCGGTGACGATTGCCATCGTCGGCAAATACACCGGCATGAAGGACGCCTATAAATCCCTGATCGAGGCCCTGTCGCATGGCGGCATCGCCAACAAGGTGAAGGTCAATCTCGACTGGATCGAGAGCGAGGTGTTCGAAAACGAGGACCCCGCGCCGTTTCTCGAGCACGTCAACGGCATTCTGGTGCCCGGCGGCTTCGGCCAGCGCGGCGCGGAGGGCAAGATCCGCGCGGCCCAGTTCGCCCGCGAGCGCAACGTGCCGTATTTCGGGATCTGCTTTGGCATGCAGATGGCGGTGATCGAGGCCGCGCGCAATCTGGTCGGCATCGATGCCGCGAATTCGACCGAGTTCGGCGCGACGCCAGAACCGCTGGTCGGCCTGATGACCGAATGGCTGCGCGGCAATGAGCTGGAGAAGCGCTCGAAGGCGGGCGATCTCGGCGGCACCATGCGCCTCGGCGCCTATCCCGCGACGCTGACGCGCGGCAGCCGGGTGTCGGAAATTTATGGCGGCGCCACCGAGATTTCCGAACGCCACCGCCACCGCTACGAGGTCAATACCGCCTACAAGGACCGGCTTGAACAGCACGGCCTGCGGTTTTCAGGCCTTTCGCCCGACGGTGTGCTGCCGGAGATCGTCGAATACGAGGACCATCCCTGGTTCATCGGGGTGCAATTTCACCCCGAACTGAAATCGCGCCCGTTCGAGCCGCACCCGCTGTTCGCCTCGTTCATTCAGGCCGCGGTGGTGCAGTCGAGGCTGGTGTAAGCTTCAAAGCTGAACCGGTGTACCTTCATTCCGGAAAGGCGGCCTCGCGGCCGCGCGCTGGGGTGAGCAGGCATGTCATGCGTCCAACGGCGCAAGGCGTGCATCACTTAACCAAGACAGCCTCCGATCGACCGGCTATAAACGCGGCGCAAGAAAACGGAGGAAACCTATGATCTGCGAACTGCGCATTTATCGTTGTGTGCCGGGCCGTCTGCCGGCGTTGTTGAAGCGCTTTGAAAACACCACCCTGAAGCTTTGGGAGAAACACGGCATCAAGCAGGCCGGGTTCTTCACCACGCTGATTGGCGAATCCAATCAGGAACTGACCTACATGGTGGCGTGGGAGTCGCTCGCTGATCGCGAGAAAAAATGGAACGCGTTCCAGAGCGATCCGGACTGGATTTCGGCCCGCGCGAAGAGTGAGGAAGACGGCCCGATTGTCGGCAATATCGTCAGCCAACTGCTGACACCGACCGCCTTCTCGGCCGTGAAGTAAGTCGGCTTTACCCGGCGAGAGGCCCCGTCAAATGCCCCGCGGTCTCGACCACATCGTGCACGCCGTCCGCGACCTCGACGCGGCGGCGGAATTCTATCGCCGCGCCGGCTTCAAAGTCGGCGCGCGCAATCGCCATCCGTGGGGCACGCACAACCGCATTGTGCAACTGAACAACGCCTACATCGAAATCCTCGAAATTGCCGAGCCCGACAAGATCGTGCCGCACGGCGACCGCTCGTTTTCGTTCGGTGCATTCAACCGCGACTTTCTCGGCTCCCGCGAGGGGCTTTCGATGCTGCTGCTCAACAGCCGCAATGCGGCCGACGACGCGCGCGCGTTCGAGGCCGCCGGCATCGGCAGCTATCGCGTATTCGAGTTCGCGCGCGAGGGCACGAAGCCTGACGGCACCCCCGTCAAGCTCGCGTTCTCGCTGGCTTTCGCACAGGATGAAGCCTCGCCGCACCTGCGCTTTGCGGCGTGCCAGCATCATTTCCCGGAGAACTTCTGGGACCCCGCGTTCCAGGTCCACGCCAATGGCGCCGGCGCGGTTGCCGGCGCGGTGATGGTCGCCGACAATCCGACCGACCATCACATTTTCCTGAAGGCATTTACCGGCCTGCGCGACCTGCATTCGAGCTCGATCGGCGTCAAGGCGCGCACCGAAAATGGCGATGTCGAGATCATGGAACAGGTCGCGTTCCGCGATCAGTTCGGCGTCTCGCCGGAAGTAAGAGGCGAGGGCATGACGCTGAATGCAGTGCGCTTCCAGGTCGCGGATATCGCGCAGGCCGAAGCATGGCATCGCGCCGAGCGGAATTGCCTCCAGACGCCATGTCGGGCGGCTGGTCGTGCCGCCGGATGTCGCCCATGGCGCGACGCTGATATTCGAGTGCGCCAAAGCATGATCCGGAAGAGTGGAAACCGGTTTTCCGAAAAGATCATGATCTCAAGAGGGTTGATCCCTCAGGTTTAGCCCGGCATGGTCACGCCGGAAAAGGAATGTCGCCTTTGAACGCCAACGTCAGTACAGCACCGGTCGTCGCCGCCGGATCGGTCAAATTCGGCAACGATCTGCCGATCTCGATCATCGCCGGTCCGTGCCAGCTCGAGAGCCGCGCCCACGGCCTCGAAGTCGCCGCCGCGCTGAAGGAGATCGCGGCGCGGCTCAAGATCGGGCTGGTCTACAAGACCTCATTCGACAAGGCCAACCGCACCAGTGCATCGGCCGCGCGCGGCATCGGCTTGCAACAGGCGCTGCCGATCTTTGCCGAGATCAGATCCTCGCTCGGCTTGCCGGTTCTCACCGACGTCCACGAGGCTTCGCAATGCGCCGAGGTGGCGCAGGCCGTCGATGTGCTGCAGATCCCGGCATTCCTGTGCCGGCAGACCGATCTGCTGGTGGCGGCGGCCGCGACCGGCAAGGTCGTCAACGTCAAGAAGGGGCAGTTTCTGGCGCCGTGGGACATGGCGAACGTCGTCGCCAAGATCACCAGCGCCGGCAATCCCAACGTGCTCGTCACCGAGCGCGGTGCGTCGTTCGGCTACAACACGCTGGTGTCGGACATGCGCGCGCTGCCGATCCTGGCGCGCACCACCGGCGCGCCGGTGATCTTCGACGCGACGCATTCGGTGCAGCAGCCGGGCGGCAAGGGAAGTTCATCGGGCGGCGAGCGCGAATTTGTGCCGGTGCTGGCGCGGGCTGCGGTCGCCGTCGGCGTCGCCGGGGTGTTCATTGAAACCCACCCCGATCCTGACCAAGCTCCGTCTGACGGTCCCAACATGGTGCCGCTGCGCGAGTTCGAGAGCCTGGTGCGGAGGCTGATGGCGTTCGACGCGGTCGCGAAAAGCCCTGTGGATTGATGGCCGGCTGCGGTCGAGATCAACCGCGCCTGCCGGCAGTCCTGAACATCATCGCGCTTGCGATCGTCGTAGCCGGCCGGCAGTGCGGCAATAATGACGTCGGCATTTAACGCAGGAGGTGCTCGCGGTTTTGGAGGCTTCGGCGGCCCGTGTTAATTACATGGCGGGTTGGAACCATTTGGTGCCAAATTCGTTTGCCGGGGGTAAAGCGGGAGTGTGGATGGCCGGCACCAAAAAAAACGAGCGAAACCTTTTTGAAAGCGAGCGTAATTTTCGTCTCCTCGTCAAGGGCGTTACCGACTACGCAATCTACATGCTGGATCCCGAAGGTAACGTTGCCAACTGGAACAAGGGTGCGGAGCGTATCAAGGGCTACAAAGCCAGAGAAATCGTCGGTAAGCATTTTTCGGTTTTCTACACACCGGAGGACCAAGCCGCGGGTCTTCCGCGACGGGCCCTGGAAATAGCCCGAAAGGAAAAACATTTCCTCGCCGAAGGCTGGCGCGTTCGAAAGGACGGCACTCGCTTTTTCGCTTCGGTCGTCATCGATCCGATTTTCGAGAAGCGCAAGCTTATCGGGTTTGCCAAGATCACCCGCGACATCACAGAACGTCAGAACGCGCTTTCCGAGCTGCTCGAAAAGCGAAAGCCAGTTCAAGACTCTTGTCGGAGGCGTTACCGATTACGCCCTCTACATGATCGATCCGACGGGTGTCGTGTCGAACTGGAATGTCGGCGGCGAGCGCATCAAGGGCTATACCGCTGAGGAAATCGTCGGCCAGCATTTCTCGCGCTTCTACACGCCTATCGATCAAGCCGCGGGAAAGCCCGCCAAAGCATTAAAGATTGCGCGGGAAACCGGACATTACGAGGAAGAAGGCTGGCGGGTTCGCAAGGACGGCTCGTTTTTCTGGGCGAGTGTCGTCATTGATCCCATCCGCAACGACGCCGGTGAGTTGATAGGCTTTGCCAAGATCACCCGCGACATCAGCGAACGGAAAGAAGCGCAGGAAAAGCTCCTTGTGATGCAGCGGCAACTTGCCGAATCACAGAAGTTCGATGCGCTTGGCCAGCTGACCGGCGGTGTCGCCCACGACTTTAACAATCTCCTGATGATCATTTCCGGCAACACTCACACCATCCGAAAAGATATCACGAGCGAAAAAGCGCTGAGGGCGCTGCAATCCATCGAAGCCGCCTCCCAACGTGCTGCGTCGCTGACGCGCCAGTTGCTCACCTTCGCCCGGCGGCAAAGCGTGCAACCGCAATCGATTAAACTGTCCGAGCGGCTCAACGCGCTCCGGGATGTACTGAGCAGCGGACTCGGGAGCACCGTGTCACTGAGGATCGATTTCGCCGACGATGTCTGGAACATTGTCGTCGATCCGAACGAGTTTGAGACCGCGCTTTTGAACCTCGTCATCAACGCCCGTGATGCGATGCCCGAAGGCGGCTCGGTGATCATCAGTGCTAAAAACATTCCGGAAACGGCTCAGGTCGCAATATCCGTGGAAGATACCGGTACGGGAATTCCGGACGACATCGCCGCGAAAGTGTTCGATCCGTTCTTCACGACAAAACCAGTCGGTAAAGGTACGGGCCTTGGCCTGTCCCAGGTGCACGGCTTCGCGCACCAGGCCGGAGGAACCGTCGGGATCAAGAGCGTGCTGGGCGAGGGCACCACGATTACCATCTGCCTGCCGAAAGCGATCACGCATTTGTCGCCCGAGGCAGAGCAAATGTCTTCGAAGGGCAGTGGAACCGTTCTGCTCGTCGAAGACAATCCCGAGGTGGCAACGGTGAGCACCGGCTTGCTTGAGGAACTCGGCTACAACGTGCGCTGGGCCAACGACGCGCCGGCAGCGTTGGCGGAGTTGGAAAAGGATGGCATCGACATCGTATTCAGTGATGTGGTGATGCCGGGGAAGATGGATGGCATCGGATTGGCCAAAATCATACGCGAGAAAAACCCTAAAATCCCTATCCTGCTCGTAACCGGATACAGCTCGTCTGTAAAAGAGATCGGCTCGCAGTTTCCGATCCTGCGCAAGCCCTACCAGTTACACGAACTGAGCCGCGAGCTTCAGAAACTGGCTCCCTGATCCCGGCGTCTGGCCATCGGGCTCGATCGTAAGTGATCGGCCCGCAGTCGTGCAGCTTCAACAAAGGAACATGAACATGCATCGGTCTGTCGCTCGCGCGGCGGAGGCTGATGGCGTTCGACGCGGTCGCGAAAAGCCTGCGGGTTGATCGGCGGCTGCGGTCGCTCTCAGGTGACGACGTAAACTGTGCGTTAACTATCCTTAACCG
Organism: uncultured Alphaproteobacteria bacterium; assembly: GCA_963843235.1. Lineage (GTDB taxonomy): Bacteria > Pseudomonadota > Alphaproteobacteria > Rhizobiales > Xanthobacteraceae > Bradyrhizobium. The sequence goes on along the minus strand of CAWJJV010000022.1, from coordinate 4,958 downwards.
CGCGGTGAAGTATCTTTTTCAACTGTCCAAAACAGGACAATCCCGACGGGCTGAGCTTGCTAGGCTCAGGCCCAAGGGCTTGGTCGACAACATCAATTTTGGGCAGGAGACTTTTAGTGAATATTGCAAAAAGTTGGGCGACCGTTGCGACAGTCACGCTAGTGGCGATCGGCGCCGCCGCGCCATACGCCAAAGCCTGCACACGAATTTTTTCGAACGACAACGGGGCCGCGCTGGTTGCACGCAGCATGGACTGGACTACGGCCACGGACCCCGTTCTGACGGTTCTTCCGCGCGGCCTGGTCCATGACGGCGGCCATGCCGGTCCTCTGGCGGTTGTCGCCGACAATCCACTTAAATGGACATCGAAATATGGCAGCCTCGTCACCACGATCTATGGGGTTGGCACCGCTGATGGGGTGAACGAGCGCGGTCTCGCCGCCCACATGCTGTATTTTCCACCGGCTGATTTTGGAGCACGCAACACCGCGAAACCGGGAATTCAGTCCGCGCTCTGGGCGCAATACGCACTGGACAGTTTTGCGACCGTCGAAGAAGCGCTCGCGAACATGGACAAGGTGCAGCCGGTGACGGTCGCCATCCAGATCCACGGTCAGACGCAACGCGGCACCGTCCACCTCGCGCTCGAAGACGCCACCGGCGACTCGGCGATCCTCGAATATATCGACGGCAAGCTCGTCGTGCACCATGGCCGCCAGTTCCGGGTCATGACCAATGCACCGAGCTATGACGAGCAGCTCACGCTGCTGGGCGAGCGCGACTTTTCCAAACCGACGATGGACACCCAGGTGCCGGGCAACGTCAATCCGCGCGACCGGTTTCAACGTGCCAGCTACTATCTGGCCGTCCTGACCAAGCCGAACTCGGAGCGTCAGGCGATTGCCGGGATGTTCGGCCTCATTCGCAACGTATCGATCCCGTTCGGTGCGCCGGTCAATGGATCGACGTTCGATACTGAATACCGAACGGTCAGCGATCTCAACAAGGTACGTTACTATTTTGAGCTCACCACGGCGCCGAATGTCATTTGGGCTGACCTCAAGAAGCTCAATCTGAGCAAGGGCGCGCCTGTGATGGCGATCAATCCCGGCGCCGTCGACCTTGAAGGCGACGTGAGCGCCAAGTTCAAGAAAGTGGCGGCGCCGTTCTGAGACGATCTCGTTTGCGAGCAGGGGGACCTTGCTTGCGTGCTGGATTTTTCGCTTTGCGGCCGGACGGTCACAGTCGGCTCGTCGTCGCACCTTTGAACTGCAAATGAGGCGACGGGCCGGCCAGCTAATTCTTCGGTAGTTTTCGGACAAGCTGTTGGCCTTCCAGGCACGTCAGCAGTTCAACGTAGCTGGGCGGTGTCGCAGCGTCGTCGGTCGTCAATCCCGTGCACATTGCCTTGTCAGACGGCGCATATTGCGACCACTGCGTTTGCAGCTGCCCTTTTGCCTTTTGCTCGTCGTCCGCGCATCGCTTGATCGTTGCGTTCAGACCAGCATTTGGGTCGAACGCGGCGGCGCTGTCGATTTTGCATTCCCGTTCCTCGTTGAAGTTTGGAACAGTGTCCGCGACCGTAATGACAGTTGCGAAGCCAGGACCAGAGTCTGAAAATGAAATCAACATTCTTTTTCTCCTAATGTGCGAGCCTCATCGATCTCGCTTGAAGAGATCGCGGGCTGCAGCCGCGAAGTGATCATGAATTCGAAACGGTAACACAGACTTTTTGTGTGGGCTGTGCGATACCGGACGAAAAGTCGCCATCAAGAGAGGTTGCCATCGTCTCGAAAGAGCCGCGACCCGAGCGAGCTCAAGCTCCCTACTGCAGTCAAAGGAGGCCCGCGAAAATTTTCCAAACAAGGCGTTCGGAGTGAATTTGTTCGAATTGGCGATGACGTTAGGCCACGGGCATTAATGTTTGCCCGTAAGTCGCGGTACACTTGATTCAAACCACCCAGTGTTCTCCGGTGAGATAGACCATGGTGTGAATGCCCTCTGGTTCCATTTGGCTGCCGGTAGCTGGCCGCCTCTCGCGCTCTCAGCCCTCGCGTGATCCGCGAAACCTGCAGAGATGCACGCTGCATGGCCTGTCGCGATCACGATGGGCTCACAGCGACTGGGTTCCATATGCCCTTTCGATGACCTCGCGGGGACGGAACTTTATGGACAAATCGACGTTCCGCAGTGGGGATGTTCCGCAGGAGCTACGTGTATGAGTTCCAAAGAAAAGCTGAGTGCAGCAAAATTCGTTGATTTTGATTCTATGCCGCTCGATCAGCTTTGGGCCCTTCACGAACAGGTTTGCTCGGAATTGACCCGCAAAGTAACAGAGGAAAAAGCGCGGATCGAGCAGCGATTGGGCGAGCTTCGCCAGCGTGAAATGGGTGGCAATACGCGGCGCCCTTACCCGCGGGTGTCTCCCAAGTTTCGAAATCCGACCCGGCCGGCGGAGACGTGGGCGGGCCGCGGAAAACGGCCACGTTGGTTGACTGCACAACTTAGCTTGGGAAAAAAGCTCGACGACTTCCGAATTGGGCCGTCATCCGGTCGAGCCTAGCACCGCCTAATGCGGTCCATTGCTTGACGGGTCGTATCGATGCTCCGCGCGACGCTCCATCGCGCGTTGAATTCCTATCTGTGCGAACATCATCGGCCCGCGGTTCTCGGCCGCATCGATCAGCATTTGAACGGCGAGACGCCAGTCCTGGCTATCGTGCTCGCATTTAGGGAGCTTGCGGATAAAATTTGCAGCGTCACGCAACGTTCTGGCGACTTCCCCGGTTCGCAGGGGAACCGGTTGCGCAAACGGCCGATCCCAAGACACGACACAACCTCCACAATCCAAAAATAACGCTCTGCCGGGCGCAAAGTTGCCAGCAGCTTTTTAGTCATGGGAAATAAACCTTCAAATTAAATCGGAAGAAATTCATTGAAACTTTAGTTGAAACCAAGGCGCAGACGCCTTTGCCGGAAGGCCCTCGGCCCAGGGCGCCGGCCAGTCTGCCTTGTCAGGGCCGCGCGCTTTGCTGCGACCTATCACTATTGCAATCGATAAATTCGACGCCGCAGACATTTTTGTCGTGCCAGACGAGGCGGCAACGCTTTGTCGTCTTGAAACCATCGAACGACAAATCAAACCGCTTGGCGAAAATACGAGACCAGCGAAGCTCAAGGCCTGCTCCTTGGTCGTGGAAATCTCTCACCAAACAGGGGTGAATGCCGGGAATGCCATCAAGGTGAAGCATCGCGAGCTGATTGATTGGAACTCGTTCCAGACGGCGGCTTTCGATCATCAGGATTTCCCCGAAGAAAAAGTAACCGGAGTTCTCGGTGGTTCCTCGACGATTTAACAGCCTTCAATCCGTCAATTAAAAGTCAGGCCGATTGTCTTATTAAGATTGTACGCATTAAGATTGTACGCAATGGGAGAACGCCCCACAGGAATTCGATCTTCAGCGCTGACGTCGTTGTCAATCCGATCTAGACAAGTGACGGCCCGCAGTAGCGCCGGCGCTAACGGGCTATGCTAACGTATCAAAGGCGAGGTCCGAGTTCGGCTCGAATCCGAAGTGCCGGCCTGCTCTGACATTGCCTGACCGTCGACCAGATCGGACGTGATCGGTGCGCAAGTCAGGCGACGCTGATGACCTTACGCATGATGCACCCGGCGCGAACCCAAGGTTGTGGGTCTATCGGATTAATCGCTGATTAACCAGCAATCCTAACGTCACTGCTATCTGCACGGCGTATCCACATTCCCGGTCCAGGCATCGCTACATCTGCTTTTGCGACTAGCGTGCAACCGGTCGGTCAAATGACGGCTAGCCTTCCCAACAGGCTAAAGCTCAGGTTTCCCATCTCACGACGCTCAATCCGCGGTTACATTCTTGGCGGGACGCTTCTCATTGCGGCAATCGCCTTTGGAACCGCGATGATGGTGGGCAATTTCCGGGAACGGGCGCTGAAAACCAGCGAACGCGAGTTGGAGAACACCGTATTATTGCTCGCCCGCCACTTCGATCAACAATTCGAAGAGTTCGAGACCGTTCAAAAAGAACTCGTCGCGTATATAGGGTCGACCGGAATAGCTTCGACGGAGGCTTTCAAACGCCAGATGTCCAGCCAGGACATGCGTGAGATTCTTCAGGAGCAAGAGCAACGGATCGCCCGACGTCGCCGGGGTTAACATTTTTGACTCGGATGGATTGCTGATCAACTCGTCAACATGGCCGCGTCCGGCGATCAGCATCGCAGATCGAGCTTACTTCCAGGCCGCTAGATCGGACCCCACATCGACACTGACTTCGATTGAACTTGTGAGGAGTCGGCTTACCGGAGGAGGGGGCTGGATAGCACTGATCTCTCGGACGGTAACGGGACCGAGGGGCGAGTTTCTGGGACTCGTTACGAGAGGCATCGCGACCTCCAGCTTCGAAAAATTCTTCGCATCGCTAGCGCTCGGGAACGACGGGGCGATTTCCATGTTCCATCGCGACGGAACGCTGCTCGCTCGATATCCTCATATTGACGACTTGATCGGTCGGAATTTCTCAAAAGGTCCGTTCTTCGAGGTTCTGGCAAACGCTGACCATGGAAACACACGTAATCAAGGTCTTGCGAATGATCAGGATCGGTTGGGGTCTGTACGCCAATTGAGTCATTTTCCGATCGTGGTCGTTGCGACGATGAGTGTCTCGGCAGCGCTGGCCGATTGGCGCGGCCAAACGAGATTGTTGATCGTCGTGGATAGCCTGTCGGCGCTTGTAATCGCCGGCATGATGTTTCTGATCATCCGGCAGTTGTCGCTGCAACATCACCGACTCGACATGGCCATCAATAACATGACGCAGAGCCTGCTGCTGTTTGATTCATCACAGCGGCTGATCGTTTGTAACCAGCGCTATTTAGAGATGTTCGGCCTTTCTCCAGATTTGGTAAAGAGCAAATGGTGG
>CAWJJV010000021.1:0-17255 GCA_963843235.1 uncultured Alphaproteobacteria bacterium | reverse complement strand
CCATACCCCCTGGCGTTTGTGGAGACAGAAGGCATCTACCACCGAAACTAAAATGAGATTCCTCGGCGTATGGGTCCCGGCGCCTCACGCGCAATTGCGCGCCAGGCCGGGACGACGTTTCCTTCTTCAAACATGCCTCTCCATCTCGCCGCGCGATGCGCCCGAGTTATGCCAGGAACTTCCGCCCAGAGGGCGTGGCGCGACCCTCGAGAGGGCGCGGGGAATGCCGGGTGCCCAGTGCACCCGCAGCCTCGTGCGCGCATGATAGTGGTAAATGCGCACGAGTATTCACAGCGAGGTCACCGGAAATCGCCCGGCATTCCCGCACGCAATGGTTTTACGGCTTATTTCGTGCTCTCCCAGGCGATCGGCTCTTTTGCCACCTTCGCCTCGCGGATTTAAGGTTTAATCCGGCCCGGTTGAGCCGAACGAACCTCCGCAAGACTTGACGCCAGCATCGAGGCGTCAGGACCACACGACTTCACCGTCCGCAGCCACCCGTCTTCGCCGAAAGGCTTCGCCGGGCTTTGGCGCCGTCGTCTTGCGTGCTTAAGGTCGCTCACGGAGAGCAATCCGCCCCGCGACCCCGTCGCACGCCTGGCGCTGCCGCGTCCACCGCATCCCATCCCGCGTCCGTGACGATCGCGATACGCCCCTGCTGTGGGACGAGACGGTTGTGGATATGGAGGTGATTTGGGGAAAAACAGAATGGGAATCTTTTTCGCTATGGGACTCGACAGACCCGACCACACCAAATCTAGCCCGTCGGGCGCGGCATTTCATATTGGAGCGTGCCCCTATTCAGAATTGTCGACAGATGTCGGCGTCAGTGCGCATTCCAGACTTATAGGTCGGACATTGCGGCACTTCCGAAATGTGCCTGCCATAGGACGACATATGCGCTGCAACAAGAACTGAGGAGAACAACCGCTGTAGAGCCCTCGTTGAACTGCAGTTACCAGGCTCGCACTACTTTGAAGCAATGATCCGGAGGCCACCAAGCTTGCGCTGCTGAATAAGCTCCACAAATCGAATGTAGGACTGATGAAACGCATCATGTCCCATGGGTGTCCCAGCTTGTCGGGCTTCCTCGCGAAGCCTTTGATACATCGCCAGTCGCTCTTTGAGGATTGGTCCCCACTCCTCGGTCAAATCAGTGGTTGAGAGCACCCTTAGGCCGCTGCTCTCAACCAGTTGACGGTATTCCGTGATCGAGCGGAGGGGTTGGACAGCCATGCCATCCCACATGAGTTGCGCATCTTCGGCTGGCAAAGGCTCATTGGCGACCCAATCCGTGAAGGCCAATCTGCCGCCTGCCCGCAAAATCCTGGCAGCCTCGACCAACGCTTTTCGCAGTTCGGGTACGTGACAGAACGCTTCTTGGCTAATGACAGCGTCCACGCTGGCACTAGGCAGCGGGACCTCCAATACATTTCCTTCAATGACCCGGGCCGTATCCTGAAGGCCTACAAGCTTGGTCAGTTCCTGGGCTCCGACGACGCGGGATGGAGTAAGTTCAATTCCAACAACATTGGCTCCGTACCGATGGGCGAGATATCGCACCGTGCCGCCAAGCCCCGCGCAGAAATCGGCAACGCGAGACCCGTTCTCAATCTGCGTCCCTCTGGCCAACTCGTCTGTCGCGGCCGTACCGCCATAATGATCCTGATCATGTGGAAACAATTCTTCTGGACGCACCGCGTCGAGGTGGCCGCGACTGGCCCGTAGCTTCGCCATGATGATGTCGCAAGAAATCGGATGCCGATTGAAGAAATAGGTCGTCTGCGAAGTTGCGTCACGCATGGCGTCCTCCCCAGCTCAGAACTACACCAAACGGTACTTTGCAATGAGGCAAGCAAAGCAGGAAATTCGGACCCACGGAAGGGACTGAGCGCCATATTGCGCTGCAGTCGCCCAGCACTCATCATGTCGCAGGTGGGTCAATTCTTGTTCGCATGACGCCCGCCTTCTACTTCCGATCTACTGAGTCAACGGACATCGCGGAAGCGACCCGACTGGTCCGATCGGTGCGCACAGGACCGCCATTTCGTCCGGCTGATTAAGCCGAGGTAGCGTGACACAGTCTTTATAAATCCGGGCATTCGAAGATACGTTATGAAGCCCGGCATTCGAAGATACGTTGGCCGTGCTCGTCCACGACTAATACGAGGTCAGACCTGCAGAAATCGCCGGCCTTACTCAATTCGGCAGCGAGGCACTTGGCCTGATCTATAGCTTCTTCTGAGTTCGAAAAGCTCTTCCCCAGCTCATCGGCAAACAGTTTCGAACCGTCCAGGATATGGAAAAAATACTGCGTCACGGGGAACCTCCAGAGTACCACGCGAAAAATAAGTTGCGAGCTGGAGATAGTTTCTGACGCATTACGCTGGGCTGTCTGTTTGATTAAGCTCGTGTAACAATCACGCTTTCTGCGTGCTCAAAGGGGAGACAAAAAGCCGCATTGAAAGCTGCCGCCGACAGTCCGTCACGAACGCCGTTGCATCACCACACAGATTTGAGGTGGATCTACACGTCCTTTGGATCAAAATGCGAAATGGTCAGAGTAATTAATTTCCGCTTCGGCCTAAGTACGGACATCACTGCACACGAACGCAAGGTCGTAAAAAGTGCCCAAAAACGGAAATGGGCCCTTTATTATTCGTCGGTAGCGCCGTTAATCTATATCAACCAACGCTGCAGGGTTTACGATAGTAGTTGTTGTCGGGCCGTTTGCGGACCGTATGCGGCGGCTCATTCACTCTCCTCAAGCAGGGGTGATCATCATGCAATTCTCCCGGCCCAACGAGCCCAGTCGTCGCCTCGTTCTAGGCGCACTCGTAGCACTGCCCGCATTCTCCATGCCACTCGTTGCCAGTGCCCAGACACAGACAACGACCCCGCAAGCATCGCTTCCCGCAGCGGCTGGGTTTTCGTTCGCTGCGGTCGGCGATACCCGACCGATGATGTATCTGCCGCTGAAGGAAGGGCAGCCGGACCTCAGTAAGTTCTTCGTCGAGATGTTCGGCTTGGTCATGCCGGAAAAGGTTGCCGAAGCCGTCGTAGCGAAGGATGTGAAGATGATCTTCGATCCGGTCACAAAGGACCTGATCAAAGTAGTCATGCCGTTCGCGTCAAAGACGGAAGTTATGACCTTAACGGTGGATAAAGGTTGGGTCACCGAGGCGTCCGTTGAAGACTTGAAACTGCTTCCCGGAGTGCATCGAACGATGTTCCGGCTTCAGGGCGGCGAATGGGTGACCCGTGAAATCGTCAAGGATGTCCAGTCCGGGCGCGCCAAATTCGTGGTCAATAGCGGTGACGCCGTATGGTGGGGCAATCAGGGCTTGACCGTCAGTGACAGCCCATACTGGAAGCGCGTCAACGACACGATGTTGAAGAAGCTACCCGCGCCAGATGATGAGATGCGCGCAGCCGGGTTGGATGGGCGATTTTTCATGAGTGTGGGCAATCATGAGGTATGGGCCGATCCGAAAATCGAGGGCGTTCTTTCGGCGGTACCCTATCTGAAGAAGTTCGGTGTCACGCCGGAAAACCTCATCTACAAATTCGACTTCAAGGGCACCCGCTTCATCTATCTGTGGAGCGGAAAGTACGACTACCGGTCGCCCTCACTATGGGACGCTGATCGGCCGAAGTATGCAGAACAGATGACGCAACTTCAGAAGTGGATGGACGAGGCGAAGGCGAATGGAATTCAGAAGGCCTTTATCGTCTTCCATTATCCGGTCTTTGCGCGCTCGGGCCTCGGTCCTATCCCGGCTCCCGACAACCCGCACAAGGTGATTGCGGCATATGCCAAGGACATGGAGGTGGTCGTGTTGAACGGGCACGTCCACACCACGGAAATCTACGAGGTAGATGGGGTGAAGTATCTGATGCTGGGCGGTGGCGGCGCGGAACAAGACCCGATCCTTCCCGGCCGCACGAGCATCAAGGTGCCCGCCGACTACCCGCCAGACCTGTATTGGAGGGGCAGACCTCCCACTGAGGAATACAACTACGTCCTCGTGGATGTCGAACCCGGCCAAAAGACAAAGTTCACCCTTAATCGCTTCCGACCGTCGTCGGCGGAGCCGTTCGGAACCGAGGAGCTATTCAAGTGAAGAAGTCGAAGCTGATTGCGGGAGTGCCGTTCTGGCGACAGCCCTACTGATCGTTCACGGCTTGGTCGCGGTCGCGCTGCTTGGCGCGGTGACCCACCAGACGTTGGCGGTGTGGGCGACCGTGGACGCGCGGCCCCGCTCGTTTTTTGGCCGCTTTCGTTCCGTGCCGTCGGGTTCGTTCGCCAACGCCGTGGTCGTCTTGTACGTGGTCTCCGCGCTACTAGGCGCAATCCTGTATCTGTACTTCCGCGTCGATGTCAGGCCTGAGCTGGAGCGCGCCGGCCACTGGCATGCCCTAGGCTTCTTCGACATCAAGGAACATTTCGCGGCCATCGGATTAGCGTTGCTACCCGCGTACTGGGTTTGCTGGCGACGACCGCATGCTGATGAGCCCGCCCAAATCGCGCACCGCGCTCACCTCGATCCTTGCCTTTATCGTCTGGTGGAATTTCCTGACCGGTCACGTCGCAAACAACATCATGGGTTTTGGTTCATGACGTCATCGGCCTCGTTCCGCCGCTTTGCATTTACGTTCGGGACGACATTCGCGGTTCTTTACGTGGCCGCCGTTGCAAAGGATCTGGCTCTTTTCACTGTTTTCCCGTCGCTCGGCATCGTACTTGCAGGTACGCATCATTCACGAGACGTCGCCGACCCCGCGATGGGGTTTCTGGCTCCTGCGATGTACTGGTACGGATGGGCGGCGACGGCTGCACTCGGAGCACTGTTGGCAGGCCTTGTTGCCGCGTCGTTACCCGAACGTTCGGTGCGGTACTTCTGGTCGGGATGGGTGTGGCTCATTCCTGCGCTTTCGATGATCGCCTGCGTCTATCTCACACTTCCCTGGTTTCGACTCTGACTGGGCGCGATTTCCGAATTAGGTCTTCGCGTCGGTTCTGACGTCTCCTCCTCCCGTCCGGTTATTGGGTCATCTCGGAAAGCGGTGGTCATCCGCATCTGGCTACGCGCTATCGCATAGATTGCGCGCCCCGGTCCGGGTCGCCTTGCAGGCGCTGCTCGCCGGTGTCACACTTGCCCTCAAGCCCGACGGCAAAGACCGGGCAAACGGGCGTACGGGACGTGAGAGGAAACGATGAAGCTCGCTGCGAACCTGTTCGCCGTCCTGCTTGTGCTGCTCGCGGCGCCGACGGCATCGGCGCAATCAAGCTATCCCAGCCGGCCGGTGAAAATCCTGGTCGGCTTTACGCCCGGCACCGCTCCCGACCTTGCAGCGCGCATTCTTGCCGACCGGTTTGCGGAAGTCTGGGGCACGCCGTTCGTGGTCGAGAATATTCCCGGCGCCGGCAGCAACATCGCCACCGACCGCGTCGCCAAGGCAACGGCGGACGGCTACACGCTGCTGATGGGTGGCAACCCGTCGCTGGTCATCAATCCGAGCCTGTATGAGACACTGCCATTCGATCCGATCAAGGACTTCGCGCCGATCTCGCAGGTATTCATCGCGGCGAACGTGCTCGCCGTTCCGCCCGAGGTGCCGGTCAAGACCGTGGCGGAACTGGTGACGCTCGCCAAAGCTCAGCCCGGCAAGCTTTCCTATGGCCATGCCGGCGTGGGCACGTCGCAGCATCTCGCCGCCGAATTGTTCAAATACATGGCGCATGTCGATATTGCAGCGGTGCCCTATCGCGGCACCACGGCGTTCATGCCGGACCTGCTCGCCAACCGAGTCACGATGTCGTTCGCCAATATCGTGAACGTGGTGCCGCTCGCGCGCGAAGGGAAATTGCGCGCGCTGGCCATCACCTCGCTCAAGCGCTCGGCGCTGGCGCCCGATCTGCCGACCATGGCGGAATCCGGCTTCCCCGGCTTCGAGGCGGTGCCGTGGTTCGGCCTGCTCGCGCCGGCCGGAACGCCGAAAGATGTCGTGGATAAATTGCACGACGAGACCGTCAAGGTGCTGGCGATCCCGGCGGTGCGCAAGAAGTTCGACGAACTTGGCCTCGAGCCGGTCGGCAACACGCCGGCCGAGTTTGCCGCCGATCATCAAGAAAGAAACGCCCGAATGGGCGAAGGTGATCAAGGATGCCGGCATCAAGCTCGGCAATTAGCCCTCCACGTCGTCCCGGCGAAGGCCGGGACCCATAAACACCGGCGTTCGTTGATGCAGAAGGCGTCTGCCACTATACGAAAAAAGCAGGTCCTCGGCGTATGGGTCCCGGCCTTCGCCGGGACGACGATTGCAATTACATCGTCTACAATTACATCGTCGCGCCAAGCACCCACGGCGCAAACTCCGCGCCGCCGAAATCGAAGCTTTCGCTCTTGGTCGGCTGGCCCGAGGCGGTTTTCAGCATGAGATCGAAGATCCGCTGGCCGCATTGCTGCACGGTTTCCTCGCCGTCGAGGATGGTGCCGCAATTGACGTCCATGTCGTCTTCCATGCGCTTGTACATCGGCGAGTTGGTCGCAAGCTTGATCGACGGCGCGGGCTTGCAGCCGAATACGCTGCCGCGGCCGGTGGTGAAGCAGACCAAATTGGCGCCGCCGGCGACTTGTCCGGTCGCCGCCACCGGGTCGTAGCCGGGCGTGTCCATGAAGACGAAACCCTTCTTGGTGACAGTCTCAGCGTAATTCAGGACGTCGACCAGATTGGTGCTGCCGGCCTTCGCCATCGCGCCGAGTGATTTTTCCAGAATCGTGGTGAGGCCGCCGGCCTTGTTGCCGGGGCTCGGGTTGGCATTCATCTCGGCGCCTTCGCGCGCGGTGTACTCTTCCCACCAGCGCATCAGCGCCACCAGTTTTTCGCCGACCTCGCGGCTGACCGCACGGCGCGTCAACAGATGCTCGGCGCCGTAGGTTTCCGGGGTTTCCGACAGGATCACGGTGCCGCCATGCCGCACCAAGAGATCGCTCGCCGCGCCCAGCGCCGGATTGGCCGAGACGCCGGAGTAACCATCGGAGCCGCCGCATTGCAGCGCCACCGTCAATTCGCTTGCCGGTACCGGCTCCCGCTTGACCTTGTTCGCATCCGTGAGCGCCTCGCGGACAAAGGCGACGCCGGCCTCCACCGTCTTGCGGGTGCCGCCGACTTCCTGAATGTCCATCGCGCGCAACCGGCCGGCCAGCTTCTGCTCCTGCATCAGCCCGCCGATCTGGTTGACCTCGCAGCCGAGGCCGAGCACCACGACCGCGGAAAAATTGACGTGCCGCGCGTAGCCGCCAAGCGTGCGCCGGAGCAGCGCCAGCGGCTCGTCCTGCGTCATGCCGCAGCCGGTCTTGTGGGTCAGCGCCACCACGCCATCGACGTTGGGGAAATCAGCCAGCGGATTGTCGCCGGTGAACGGGTTCTTCTTGAAGATATCGGCGACCATGCCGGCGACATGCGCGCTGCAATTCACCGAGGTGAGAATGCCGATGTAGTTGCGGGTCGCAACCCGGCCGTCGGCGCGACGGATGCCGTCGAAGGTCGCAGGCAAATCGAAATTCGGCACAGGCTTCACGTCGACGCCGAAGGCGTAATCCTTGGCGAAATCGCCCATGCCGCAATTTTGCGTGTGGACATGCTGGCCCGGCGAAATTTGCGTGGTCGCAAAGCCGATGATCTGGCCGTAGCGGCGGATCGGCTCGCCCACCGCGATCGGCCTGATTGCCACCTTGTGGCCGGCGGGTATCCGCTCGACCGTGGTCACGCCGTCTGCCACCACCAAGCCGGGCGGCAGGCTCGAGCGCGCGATCAGCACGCCATCATCGGGATGCAGGCGAATGACGGGTGCTGGGGTCATGGGTATCTCCTTCGGAGAGGCGAATAGCGAATGGCGAGTAGCGAATGGTATAAATCCTGTTCGCTATTAGCCACCCCTATTCGCCATTCGCTACTCGCTATTCGCCTACCTTACGCCTTGCCGCCCGACTCCTTGCGGGTCTGGGCGATCTGCATCTTGGCATAGGTCGCCATCAGGCCGCTCTCGTTCGACAGCGTCACGAGCTTGAAGCCCATGTTGATGGCTCGCACCGCGCCCTCGGCGCCCGAGCAGTGGATGCCGGGATACAGGTTGCGCTTGCCGCATTCCTTGACGATCTTTTCATAGATCTTGAGGATTTCCGGCTCATCGCGATCGAGCTTCGGCACCAGCCCGTAGGAGAAGCCGAGATCTGACGGGCCGATATAGACGCCGTTGATCCCTTCGACGTCGAGGATCGACTCCATGTTTTCGATCGCCGTCTTGGTCTCCATCATCGGCAGCAGCACGATCTCGTCGTTGGCGGTCTGCTGATAGGTGCCGGCCGAGCCATACATGCCGGAACGGATCGGGCCGTTCGAGCGGGTGCCGCGCGGCGGATATTTGGAATACTGGACCAGGTTTTCCGCTTCCTGCTTGGTGTTGATCATCGGGCAGATCACGCCGTAAGCGCCGCCATCGAGCACCTTGCCGATAATGCCGGGCTCGTTCCAGGGCACGCGGACCATCGGCGTCACCGGATGGGCGTGCATCGCCTGAAAGCACTGCACCATCGACTGGTAGTCCTGCACGCCGTGCTGCATGTCGACGGTGACGCTGTCGAAACCGCACTGCGCGATCACCTCGGCGGAAAATCCCGACGGAATCGCAAGCCAGGCGTTCACCACGGCCTTGCCGGAAGCCCATACTTTCTTGACGTTGTTAGCCACTATCTGTTCCTTCCCTGTTGTCCTTGTCGTCATTGCGTAGAGCTTCGCGACGACGCAAGGCAGTCCGTATTTTGCAGCTCTGGATTGCTTCCGCCTTCGCTCTCCGAGCTACGGCGGACAAGTCGCGGCGCTCGCAATGACGGTCGAAATCACTGCGTCGCCCGCTGGATGCTGACTTCGCTGACGCCGACCTCGCGCGCGGTCGCGACTATCGCCGCCCAAGTGTCGTCAGGCAAGGGCACGCCGTTCTTGGTCCGCTCCGCGCGCATGGCAGCTTCGGGATCGCCCGGAATCAGCACGGCATCGACACCGGCGGCCGGTTTGGTATCCTTGAAGTATTGGACATAGCGCGAAATCTCGCCGTCGAAGAAGTTGGCGGGATCGACCACTTTGGGATCGATATAGATCGCGAACATGCCGTTGGCGAAACGCCGGTTCGGCCCGGTCGCGCCGGTGCCGGTCAGCGCGCCGCCGAGCAGTTCGCAGATCAGTGCTAGGCCGGAGCCCTTATGCTCACCGAATGCCCGGATCGCGCCCTTGCCCTGGCTGTGGTCGCGTGGCCCGTCAGCCTGATGCGGGCCATACAGCACCGCCGGATCTTCGCTCAAGGTGCCGTCGAGATCGATCAGCGCGCCCTTCGGCAGTTTCTTGCCGCCGCGACTGGCGACCAGCACCTTGCCTTCGGCCACGATCGAGGTCGCGAAATCCAGCACGATCGGCCGCTCGCCCTGGCGCGGAATGCCGACGCAATAGGGCGCGGTGGAAAGCCGCCGCTCGACGCCGCCATAGGGCGCCACCAGCACCGAACCCGCCGCGTTGACGAAATGCACCGAGACCAGACCTTCGGCTGCGGCCATCTCAGCCCAGTCACCGACGCGGCCGATATGACCGGCGTTGCGCAGCGCCACCGCGGCCAGGCCCGATGCCTTGCATTTTTCGATGCCGATCTTGACCGCCTGCGGCGCGACGGTTTGCCCGTAGCCGAACTTGCCATCGACCACCGCCAGCGACGGCGTGTCGACGACGACTTCGGCGGACTGGTTGGGAACCACCGAGCCCATCTTCTTCCAGCGGATATAGACCGGCACCCGGATCACGCCGTGGCTATCATGGCCGGTCAAATTCGCGGTCGAAAGGTAGGTCGCGATGCGCCGCGCCTCTTCTGTTGAAGACTCGGCATGGGAGAACACGTCGCCGACGAAATCGATCAGGTTCGGAAGCTGGATGGTGACCATGAGTAGGTAGCTCGCTGTTTTTGTTTTTAAGCGCTTACTTTGGCGTGGCCGCCGAGATAGGCGGCGGCGATGGCTTCGTTGCCCCACAATTCGTCGGGCTTGCCGCCCAGCACGATGCGCCCGGTTTCCAGGACATAGCCGTGATCGGCGACCGAAAGTCCCATGCGCGCGTTCTGCTCGACAAGCAAGACCGTGGTGTTGCGCCTGATTTCGGAGATAATCTTGAACACAGCCTGCACGATCACGGGCGCAAGGCCGAGCGAGGGCTCGTCCAGCAGCAAGAGCCGCGGCTTCGCCATCAGCCCGCGCGCCACCGCGACCATCTGCAACTGCCCGCCCGACAAGGTCCAGCCGAGCACGCCGGAAAATTTACGGATGTCCGGAAACAGGTCGAACATCGCGTCGGCCTCGCGCGACAATTCGGAGGTCGCCACGCGCCGGTTCGACGCGCCGAGCATGATGTTTTCCTTCACCGTAAGCCCGGGGAAAACCCGCCGTCCTTCCGGCACGTGGGAAATGCCGAGCCGGACGATGGCTTCCGGCCCGAGCCCCGCGATCGATTTGCCGTCGAACAGGATTTCGCCCGCGGCGGGCTTGGCTAACCCTGAGATGGCGCGCAGCGTGGTTGATTTGCCGGCGCCATTGGCGCCGAGCAGCGTCACCACCTGCCCCGGTTCGACGCTGAGCGACACACCGCGCAACGCTTCGATTTCGCCGTAGCGGACCACCAGGTCGCGGATTTCGAGCAGCGCCATTATTCGGTTCCGAGGTAGGCGGAGACGACATCGGGATGGCGCAGCACCGCCATGGATTCGCCGTCCGCGATGCGGCGTCCGAAATTGAGCACGGTGATGTGCTGGGCCGCTTCAGAGACCAGCGTCATGTCATGATCGATGATCAGGATGGTCAGGCCCTGGGCGGCGATGCGCTTGAGCAGCTCATGCAGCTCGAGTTTTTCGGTCGAGTTCAGGCCGGCCGCGGGCTCGTCAAGCAACAACAGCGTCGGGTTGGCGGCGAGCGCGCGGGCAATCTCGATCAGGCGCTGGTGGCCATAGGAGAAGCTCGAGATCAGTTCGTTGGCGCGGCTGCCGAGGCCGACGAAGTTCAGCGCTTCCAGCGCGCGCTCGGTGAGTGCGGCATCGCCGCCCTTGCGGATCATTGTATTGCCGGGCCGTTCGGCCCCGATCTCGACGTTCTCGAGCGCCGTCATCGAACGGAACAGGCGGATGTTCTGGAACGTCCGTCCCAGCCCCGCCGCGGTGCGCAAATGCGGCGGCAGGTTGGTGATGTCGGTGCCGTCGAGCACAATTCGGCCCGACGTCGCCTTGTAGAGACCGGAGAGCACGTTGAGCGTCGTGGTCTTGCCGGAACCGTTCGGCCCGATCAGCGCATGAACGCCGCCGCGCTTCACCGCGATATCGACGCCGTCGACCGCCTTGAGGCCGCCGAAATATTTCGAGAGCCCGGTGACCTCAAGCACGGTGTCGCCGCCAACCGTCGCCGGCTTCAATTGCAGCGCTGCGGCCGCCGGAGGCGCCTTGGTCTGGCTGCGCAGACGATCGAACCACGCGCTGACAAATCCCCAGATACCGTCGGGCATGTAGCGGATGATCAGGATGACGAACAGGCCGTAGATCGCCAGATAAAGTCCGGGAATGCTTTTCAGAAACCGCAGCCATTCCGGAATCAGGATCAACAGCCCGGTGCCGATCGCCGAGCCGATCGGCGACGCCACGCCGCCGAGCAGCGACATCGTCAGGAACACGATCGATTCCGCGAACGAGAACTGATCCGGGCTGACATAGGCAAAGCCGCCGGCAAACAGCCCGCCCGCGAGCCCGCCCAGCGCCGCGCATAGCGCGAACGCGTAGACCTTGGTGCGGAACACATCGATGCCGTTGACGCCGGCGGCGAGTTCGTTGTCGCGCACCGCGCGCATCGCCCGCCCGAGCCGGGTGTCCGGCAGGTGCCAGACGAAATAGCCGACGATCGCCAGCATCGCGACGCAGAAGGCCAGATAGCCCTGCGAGGTCTGAAACAGCGCGGGGCGGCCGATGTTCGATACGCCGTCGGGGCCGTGGGTCAGCGCAATGTCGTTGATCATGACCAGCGTGACGATCTGCTGGAACGAGATCGTCACCATGGCCAAATAGTGACCGCCGAGCCGCAGCGTCGACATGCCGAGGAACGCGCCGGCAGCCAGCGCGATCACGCAGCCGCCCGCCAGGCATATCCAATAGCTCAGGTGCAGGTCGGTCGTTCCGATGCCGACGGCGTAGGCGCCGAAACCGAAGAACGCGGCCTGCGCGAGGTTGATCTGGCCGCACAGGCCGAGCACCACCGAGAGCCCGAACACCGCGATCGCGAACGTCGTCGCCTGCATCAGGATGTTGAGGATGTAGCCGTCGAACCGCATCATAGCGGCCAGCGCCACCAGGATCGCTGCCCCGATGAAATACGGCAAATGCCGCAGCAGCGCCGGTCTGGGACGCGCGATGGTTGCCGAAATCGGCATGTTGTCGCTGGGGGCGCTCATGCTTTCTCCGCGACGCGTTCGCCGAAGATACCTTGCGGCCGGAAGATCAGGAACAGCACCAGCACCAGGAACGCAAAGCCGTCCTTGTAGGGCACCGAGATGTAGGCCGCGCCGAAGGTCTCGATCACGCCGAGCGCGAGCCCGCCGATGATCGCGCCGGCGACGTCGCCGAAGCCGCCGATAATGGTGGCGGCAAAGGCTTTCAGCGCGATCGTCGAGCCCATCTGGATCGAAACGAACAGCACCGGCGCCACCAGGATGCCGGCGAGGCCACCGAGCACCGCCGAATAGATGAAGGTGATCATGATCATGGCGGAAACGGAGATGCCGAGCAGCGAGGCCATCTCCTTATCCTGTGAGGTCGCCTGCAGCTTCTTGCCGAGCATCGTGCGTTCGAAGAACCAGTAATTGAAGATGACCAGCGCGATGGTCACGACGATGATCAGCAGGTACTGGCTGTCGAGATAGACCGGTCCGAGCTGGATGCCCGGCGTCTCGAACCATCCCGGCAAGACCTGCGGCTGCGGGCCGTAGATCGCGAGCACCGAGTTGGCCATCAAGATCGACGCACCGATGGTGGCGATGATGACCGGCAGGAAGCTGCGGTGGCGTAGCGGATAGTAGACGCCGAGATTGAAGATCGCACCTAACAGCGCCATTCCGCCGAGCGCCAGCAGGAACGACAGCCAGTACGGCCATCCCAGATCGACGGCGAACACCACCATCAGGTAGGCCGCCACCATCGAGAATTCGCCTTGCGCGAAATTCACCACATTGGTGGCGCGGAAGATCAGCACGAAGCCGAGCGCGACCAGCGCGTAGACGGCGCCGATACCGATGCCGGTGAACAGCAGTTGTAGTACGAGGTCCATGAGAAGCGTTCGGTGAGAGGAACTGCGGAGGGACTTAAACGTGGCAGACGGTGCCGACCTCCCCGCATTCGAGGAGGCCGGCAGCGTTATCAGTCGTTGAACTCAATGTGCTTGTCGAAGACGATGTTGCCCTTCT
Source organism: uncultured Alphaproteobacteria bacterium (assembly GCA_963843235.1). GTDB lineage: Bacteria > Pseudomonadota > Alphaproteobacteria > Rhizobiales > Xanthobacteraceae > Bradyrhizobium. The sequence goes on along the minus strand of CAWJJV010000021.1, from coordinate 3,722 downwards.
CGTTCTTCACGACGTTGTAGCCGTGCAGCCCATCGCCGTTCTGGTCGAAATTATATTCGCCTTCGGCACCGGCGAACTTCTTGGTCGCCAGGATCGCCTCGCGAACTTTCGTGGGATCAGTCGTACCGGCCTTGTTGATCGCGCCCGCCAGCACATTGACCGCATCGAACGGCCAGGAGCTCTGGTTGTCCGGCGCAACCTTGACGGCGTCGCGGTAGATCTTGCCGAACGCTTTCGAACCTTCGCTGGAATCTTCCGCATAGTCGGCGACGCCGTAGGTGCCGTAGAGTGCGGGTCCGGCGAGTTTCAGCGCGGTGATATTGGTGATCGAGGGCGAGCCGACCCAGGGAATGTTGACGCCGAGCTGGCGCAACTGACGGCCGAAAATGCCGAGATCGTTTTCGAAGGTGAAGTAGGAACCGAGAATGTCGGCGCCGGACTGCTTGATCGCGAGCACGACGGGCGTGAAATCCTGGCTCTGGTTGGCATAACCCTGGTCGAGCACCGGCGTGGAGCCGAGCTTGGTCAGCGACTCCGTCAACGCCTTGCCGCCGGCGGTGCCGAACGCGTCGGTCGAATGCAGCACGGCCCACTTCTTCTTGCCGAGCGTATTGACGCCGAACTCGGCGATCACGCGGCCGGAATAGCTGTCATTGGGACGGCAGCGGAACAGCCACTGATTGCCCATGTGGGTCAGGTTCGGATCGGTGCCGCCGATCATCACCGGCTTGCCGAGCTTGAGCGCATCCGGCGCCATGGCATGAACCTGCGTCGAACGGATCGATCCGAGGAAGCCGACGATATCGGGCTGCGCGGCCAGCTTGGAGAACGCCAGGACGATGCCGGGATTGGTGGTCTGATCGTCTTCGACGATCAATTCGAGCTGCTTGCCGAGCACGCCGCCGGCCTTATTGACGGATTCCAGCGCGAGCTTGGCGCCCTTGACGGCATATCCACCGGATTCGGCGGCCGGTCCTGTCACCGGCGCGCACATGCCGATCTTGATGGTCGCGCCTTGCGCGCGTGCGCTGCCGAGGATGTAAGGTGCGGTAATACCAACCGCCAGTCCGGTCGTGAAATCACGTCTCGTGAGCTTCATCCATTCCTCCCTGAAGCCGGACTTGTTTGCCGGCCTTTCCTGGTTCTTGCCGTCCGCGACGGACGCGAAAGCGAATGCGTATCTACGGACTCTTTCGCCCGGAGTAAATTGATAATGCGGTGATTACTTCGAGCGGCGAAGGCGCGGCTCTTGCGAGATTAACGGCGGCCGATCCGGCCTATTCCGGTGCTTCTAGTTCTCTTGGACTAATACTTTCGATGCTCAAAGAATATGCACCGACCGGGAACGCCCCCTTTCCGCATCCCGATGCAGCTTCGCGGCTACTCCAGTTCGCCAAATCCGGCCTTTTCCCTGTCGCTCCTCGGCATCTGCGACAGGCTGCTCTCCAACGCATGCAACATGTCCTGCAGTTCGGCGAGCTTGCGGGCGCCGTAACGCCGGGTGATGGCGGCATAGATCGCCTCCGACGTCGGCGCGACGGCCTCGATCAGCTTCAGGCCCTTCGCCGTGATCGACACCACGGCGCGGCGCAGATCGGCCTTCGCAACCCGGCGCTCGATCAGGTGACGCGCTTCGAGGTCACGCAGGATTCGCGACAGGCTCGGGCCCAGCAGAAACGCGACGCGCGCGAGTTCCGTGACCTCGATGGCGTCGATCGCCGCGAGCGCGCGCAGGATCCGCCATTGCTGCTCGGTCAGGTCGTGATCCCGCAGCGAGGGACGAAAGTGCCGCATCACCGCCTCGCGCGCCCGCAATAGCGACATCGGCAACGAACGGGAGAATTCACGCATCGGCACCCGCCGCGCGGCAGCCCTGCCCGCCGGGGTCGATTTGAGAGCCTTCCGCGGTTTTTTCGGCGCCATGATCTATTGTCCGGGGTCAGGAACTTGGGTCAGGAACTTGGGACACGAATTGGCCTGATTTGCGTTTGTGCCGCGTCAGCCTTTTGCGCCGCAGCACGCGTCAAACGGGTTTGATCCGATACGTTTAACATGTTAATCATATTTCCGCACCCGCTTTCGGCACGCCCGCGCGTGACGATGACCGGGATGGTACCGCGCAAAGACGGTATGCCGATAAAACCCTCGATAAAACCCTTGGGAGTGATCCGCCATGCCGCATTTCACGCTTGAATACTCCGCCAACCTCGATGCGCGCGTCGACATGGGCAAGGTCGTCGAAGTCGTCCGCAAGGCCGCGGCTGAAACCGGGATCTTTCCGCTCGGCGGCATCCGCGTCCGCGCGATCCGGTGCGAGCATTACGCCATCGCCGACGGCAGCGCGCAGTTCGGCTTTCTCGCCATGCTGCTGCGGCTTGGCGAGGGCCGCGATCTCGCGACCCGCAAGAAGGCCGGCGAACACGTCTTCAAGGCGCTCTCCGGTCATCTCGACCCGGTGTTCGCGACCAGCCCATTCGCATTGTCGTTCGACATGCAGATCAACGACAAGGAAATGAGCTGGAAACGCAACAACATCCACGAAGCCCTGAAGGCCGAGGCCGCGCATGGATAACGCCACGGCGAAATCATCGGATGTATTTCAGGCCAATCGCGACCGTGCCGCGCCGCTGCTGGCGAAACTGAAGGGCGACGGTATTGGGCATATGATCGGCGGCAAGGTCGTGCCATCGATCTCGGGCCAGACCTTCGAGACGAAATCACCCGTTGACGGCGCGGTGCTGGCCTCGGTCGCCCGTGGCGGGCGGGCGGATATCGATCGCGCAGCGACAGTTGCCGCGCAAGCCTTCAAGCCCTGGCGCGACATGCCCGCGGCGATGCGCAAGAAACTGCTGCACCGCGTCGCCGACGCCATCGAGGATCGCGCCGACGATATCGCCGTGCTCGAATGCATCGATACCGGACAGGCGCATCGCTTCATGGCCAAGGCCGCGCTGCGCGCCGCGGAGAATTTCCGTTTCTTCGCCGACAAATGCGCCGACGCCCGCGACGGCCTCAACATGCCGAGCGAGGAACACTGGAACGTCTCGACCCGGGTGCCGATCGGCCCGGTCGGCGTGATCACACCCTGGAATACGCCGTTCATGCTCTCGACCTGGAAGATCGCCCCGGCGCTCGCGGCAGGCTGCACCGTGGTTCACAAGCCGGCGGAATGGTCGCCGGTGACGGCCGACCTGCTGGCAAAACTGGTCAAACAGGCCGGCGTACCCGATGGCGTGCTCAACACCGTGCATGGCATCGGCGAAGAGGCCGGCAAGGCGCTGACCGAACATCCCGCGATCAAGGCGATCGGGTTCGTCGGCGAAAGCGCGACCGGTTCGGCGATCATGGCGCAAGGCGCGCCGACCCTGAAGCGCGTGCATTTCGAACTCGGCGGCAAGAACCCCGTGATCGTATTCGACGATGCCGACCTCGACCGCGCACTCGATGCGGTGGTGTTCATGATCTACTCGCTCAATGGCGAGCGCTGCACCTCCTCGAGCCGGCTACTGATCCAGGAGAGCATCGCAGAGAAATTCATCGGGAAACTCACAGCGCGCGTGAAAGCGTTGAAGGTCGGCCATCCGCTCGATCCCGCCACCGAAATCGGGCCGCTGATCCACGAGCGTCACCTGCAAAAGGTCTGTTCTTATTTCGACGTCGCGCGCCAGGACGGCGCCGTGATCGCAGCCGGCGGCAAGCCCCATGATGGCCCCGGCGGCGGA
>CAWJJV010000020.1:0-22703 GCA_963843235.1 uncultured Alphaproteobacteria bacterium | reverse complement strand
CGGTGATGGCGGCGAGCACGAGTGCGACTCCGATCACTGCGAAGGCGCTCGCTGAAAAGCCATCACCAGCGCCTGCCTGCTCGTTCACCACTTTGCCGAGCGCGACGATCGCCTGCATGTGGGCGGCTGCCGGGTCAGGCACGCCGTGCGCCGTGAAGTAGTCGGTCATCTCCGCAATCCGGTTGCGCACCTCTTCGCGGCCGAGGGTGACCGACTCGGCCGATGATGTTCGAATGAAACTGTTCGCGCTTGGTGATCACGGTGGCGAGCACCGCGGTGCCGATCGCGCCGCCGAGGTTTCGCGAGCATGTTGCTGACTCCCGATGCCGCCGCCGCATCCTGCGGCGCCAGCTCGCCGGTCATCATCTGACGTCAGCGGCGTCAGCACCGATGGCCTGGCCGAGGCGCGGACGATGTTCGGAATGAAGAAGCTGGTCGCCGGCGTAATCGGCCGACATCGCCGTGTTCATGAAACAGCTATCGCCGAAGATCAGCTAGTCCGATGATCGCGATAGGCGGGTATCGAACGGCTCATCAGCTTCGGGATCGAGCGGAATCAGGATCAGTTGCGGCAGGCCGGTCCAGGCCAGCACGTCGCCGATCTGCTCGGCATTGTAGCCGTGCGCCTGTCCGAGATAGGCGGGCAGCATGTACATCGATCCGAACAGGGCGAAGCCGACCAGCGTCATCGAGACGACGCCAAATCCGAAATTGCGCTGGGTCAGCAGCCGCAGCCGGATCAGCGGCTTTTCGTTGGTCAGTTCGATCCAGATGAAGGCGGTCAGGCTGACCGCGGCGACCACAGCGAGCCGTACGATGAAGGGCGACGAAAACCAGTCGTCCTTGTTGCCTTCCTCGAGCACCGCTTGCAGCGCCGACAGGCCGACCGCCATGGTGAGGATGCCGAACCAGTCGCCTTCCTTCAACAGCTTGAGCTGCATCGGCTGCCGTTCCAGCGTGGCATAGAGCGCGGCCACCATCGCCGCGGTGGGCAGCACATTGACGAAGAAGATGGTTTGCCAGCCATAATTCTCGGTGAGGTAACCGCCGATGGTGGGGCCGATCGCCGGCGCGAAGGTGACGGACAGCGCGAACACGCGCCAGCCCGATCGGCTGCTGCGATTTCGGCAGCTTGGTCAGCACCAGCGTGAACGCCATCGGGATCAGCACGCCGCCGGCGAAGCCCTGCAGGCCGCGCATGGCGATCATCGACGGCAGGTCGTGCGTGAACGCACACGCCACCGAGAACGTCGGCGAACAGCGTGGCGCTGACGAGCATATAGATGCGGAACGAGAACACCCGGCTGAGGTAATCGGTGAGCGGGATCACCACGATCTCGCCGATCAGGTACGAGGTCGAGATCCATGATCCGTTGTCGACGCCGGTGCCGATGCCGCCTTCGATATTGAGCAGCGAGGCGTTGGTGATCTGGATATTGAGGATCGCCATGAACGAGCCGATCATCGCGGCCAGGACGGCGATCCAGGTGGTGAGGCTGGCGCGGTTCGGATCGGCGGCGGCGCGCGCCGGTGGCACCGGGTTCGAGACGGCGAGGGTGAGATGTGACATGGCACGATCCTCAAATGTCGACGTGACCGGTGTGACGACCGGCTAACGATCCGCCGCTGACGCGCGGGTCTCGATGGTCGGGACGACCGACATGCCCGGGCGCAAATCAATCAGGGACGAACCGTCGCCGCGCTCGAGCGTGATCTTGACCGGAATCCGCTGCACCACCTTGGTGAAGTTGCCGGTGGCGTTATCGGGCGGCAGCAGCGCGAATTCCTGGCCGCTGGCGGGCGCGATGCTGTCGACATGGCCGCGCACCACCCGGCCGGGGAAGGTGTCGACGGCGATCTCGACCGCCTGGCCTGCGCGGACATCGGTCAGTTGCGTTTCCTTGAAGTTCGCGACCACATAGGCGCGTGCCAACGGCACCACCGACATCAATTGCGTGCCAGCCTGCACGTACTGGCCGGTGCGCAGCGTACGGTTGCCGACGACGCCATCGATCGGCGCGATGATGGTGGTGTAGCTGAGATTCAGTTCGGCCTGATGTTGGACGGCGGCGGCGCGCGCTCGCGCCGCGGTGGCCTGGGCGATCTCGGCCTTGAGCAGGTCGACCTGCTTGATCGACGAGGCGAGATTGGCGGTATCGCGTTGTACGCTGGCCTGTGCAGCCGCGATCCGCGACTGGGCCTGCTGGGCATTCTGCACGCTGCCGTAGCCGGTGGAGGCGAGCTCGGTGTAGCGCTTGTTCTCCTGGGCGGCGAACATCACGGTCGCGGTGTCGACGTCCACGGTCGCCTTGGCGGCGCCGATCACCGCGTCCTGAACGTCGAGCAGCGCCTGCTTGCTGGCGATCGCGGCATCGGCCGCGGCGACGTCGGATTTGGCCTGGTCGAGCGCGACGCGATAATCGCGGTCATCGATCCGCGCCAGCACTTGGCCGGCCTTGACGCGCTCATTGTCGCCGACCAGTACCTGGTCGAGATAGCCGGAAACCTTGGGCGAGATCGTTGTGTTGTCGGCCTTCACATAGGCGTCGTCGGTTGAGACCTGGAACCGGCCGACGGTCCAGTAATCCCAGCCATACCAGGCCGCCCCGGCCAATACGGCGACCGCCGCCCCCGCCATCAGGGTCTTGCGCAGGTTGAATCGTTTGGCAGCCGGTACGACCTGATCAGCAGCGTTCGGAGCCGTCTTGTTGTATGTGTCGGGCAGCAAATCCTTGGCGGCGTCGGCGGTGACAACAGGACGCTCGATCTCGAATGACGTTGAATGCTGGGTCATGTCGTGCTCCCGGCCTTCATCTGACGGAAGGCTCAATTAGGAAACTTGATATTTTCCAAAATAGACCTATGTTGGGAAGTGTCAATGGAATGACAGGCATCGTGTGCGAGCATGGCTGAGACCGATCACGATACAGACCGACGCTGCCGGGGCCGGCCGCAAGTCCGGCCTGACGGCGAGACGCGCCGGGTAATTTACGAGGCCGCACGCCACGCGTTCGCCGGCGGCGGCTATGCGGCCACCAGCATCGAGACGGTCGCCCGCCGCGCCGGAGTCTCCACGAAAACGCTGTACCGCCTGATCCCCAACAAGGAGGTCTTGTTCGAGGGCATGGTGGCGGATCGGATGGATCGGTTTCTATCCGAGGTAAAACTGCGCGCCATCGATCATGTCGAGATCGAGGAAGCCTTGTATCTGGCGCTGCTGGCCTGTGCCGAACTCGCGCTCGACCCGGAGGTGATCGCGCTCCAGCGCATGCTGATGCAGGAGACCGGCAAGTTTTCCGACCTTGCTGGAACGTTCTACACCAACGGCATCCAGCGAACCGGCGAGACGCTGGCGGACTGGCTTCGTATCCAGCAGGGCCGGGGACGGATCGTGCTTGACGATGTCGATGAGGCCGCCGGCATGCTGCTCGGGATGATCGCCTCCGCGCCGCGCCGCGCGGCCATCTTTGGCGGCCTGCCGCTGCCGTCGCGCGCGCAGACCGAAGCGCGGGTGCGTACCTGCGCAAGGCTGTTCCTGCGAGGGTGTCAGGCGCCAGTTAAATAGCGGTCCCTCGCAGCGTTATGGAGATGATGGCGATTTAAGAAAAGCCATCCCTTCCGGACTCAAAACACCGTAGGAAATTTTTCAGTCGGCTATCTCTGGATGCGCCGGAGCTAACTTGCGTGAACTTAAATCGGCGGGTTCCGCGTTTCACATTTGATTAAATATATCCGACGATTTTCGGCCTTATTTAAAAAGCCATTTGTTGCTTCTGGGGTACAGGATTCCCATGCCAGATCGCCTACACTTTGGGCGAAATTTGAAATCAGCGCACTTTTGTTCAGCAAAGTTATCGGCGGTCGCGAGCGCATTTATCGTCTCAGATAGATCGCAACAAGCGACGGAAAATGGAGCAATGCGATGAAGAAGTTTCTGTTGGGCACAGTTGGCCTGATTGCATTGGGCATCGCGCCTGCCTCGGCGGCAGATGTCGCCTCGCGTCCCTACGCCGCACCGGCGCCCTATGTTCAGCCGTTCTATGACTGGAGCGGATTTTACATCGGCGGCAACGCCGGCGGCGGCTGGAGCCACAATTGCTGGGACGTCACCAATTTCCGCGTACCTGTGAATTCCTTGCGTGAAGGTTGCCACGATGCGACGGGCGCGGTGGCCGGCGGTCAGATCGGCTACCGTTGGCAGAACGCCGGCTGGGTGTTCGGTCTGGAAGCGCAGGGCGACTGGGCAGACCTGACATCATCCAACGTCAGCTTTTTCGTTCCCGCCTGGACCAACAACACCAAGGTCGAAGCGCTCGGTTTGTTTACAGGCCAAATCGGCTACGCCTGGAATAACGTCCTCTGGTACGTGAAGGGCGGCGCGGCCGTGACCGACAATCAATTCCAGGGCACGGTGACCACAAGCGGCAGGCTGTTCGATTCGGTGGATAACACGCGATGGGGCGGTGTGATCGGAACGGGCGTTGAAGTCGGCTTCGCACCGGGTTGGTCGATTGCGCTCGAGTACGATCACCTCTTCATGGGTAACGAGAGCATCACCACCACATCGCAAGGCGTTTTGGCCGGTATCCCGGCCGGCAGCGTCTTCCGCACCGACAGCGTCAATCAGAACATCGATATGGTCACCGCGCGCGTCAACTACCATTTCAACTGGGGTGGTGGCGTCGCGAGATACTGATTTAATCTCCGGTCTCCAGACAACTAAGCCCCGGCATTGTCCGGGGCTTTTTTTATCGCTTTGTCGAAATGATAGATGCGCGGATGTCGCTGTTGGTCATCACCGATTTCGTGATATCTGCGCGGGGTGTCAGTTATACATCTTGCCTATTCGCTTGAAACTGACGAGCGGCGAGTTCATCGCATCTAATTTGTAATCCTTCGGAAGGGCATCACATTAGTCGGCTCGGGCCCGGCAATCGTGACGCTTGTCCAATCCGAAAACGGGTAGGCCATGTTGTTTGGCTCGGTTCCCCACCAGGCACATTCCATACAGACGAAAATGTCGCGATCGAAATCAGGGTCGCTGACCGCGTGAACGGTATCGCTCCGGCTGCAACGGCTGCATCGCTTCTCTATCGGCATAGAGACCTCCCCATTTCTCGGCGGATGGGCGCGTTTTCCGACCTGCTCGCGCAATTTGTCCAATTCGAACAACTGGGCTTTGAGGTTAATGGCCGTGTCGGCGATGGCTGCAAGGGTATCGGTTAGAATGGTAAGGCGCCGCTGAAGAGAACTCATTTGAAACCCCACAACCACAGGGCACAAAATTTCTAAAGACAAATATCGCTGGCGTAACTGCATTCGTATCTTTGGAAGTTAAGGCAGTGCGATCAAGGTGACGACTTAAATTTTATTAATCTGTCGCAGGGAACTGCTGTGGCTGGTTGCAACATCAAGACCGTCGAACGCGGAATTATAATCAAGGAAATAAGATGAAACAGTTTCTGCTGTTTCATAAGATATGAGTGGAATGGATTGGAATACCGGCGGATTGTGCCGCGAGGATACGGTAACTAGCGCGCGCCCCGCGCCGGTATTTTCGCAGGGGCCTTCGCCTCATTCCCCGTCAGCGCCAGCACCGACACCGCGACGATGCGTTCGATGATCCCTGCGACGTCGTTGAGGTCGCACGATCCCTCCGACAATTTTGTCAGCCGCTCGCTGTCGCGAATGGTCTGGTGCGCCATCGCCAGCGCGAAGTGCAGTCCCCAATAGAGGTCGACCTCGCTGCGGTCGGGCAGCGAACGCCGCATCGCGGCGGCGAACTTCCGCAGATGATCGATTTCGCGGTTCTTGATGCGGCGGATCGGCGGTACCGACTCGATCGAGGCACGGATCATGAAGCGCGCCGCGGTCGCGCGTTCGCGGTCGGGACCGAGGCAGCCGCGCAGGGTCGGCCCGACCAGCGCGCGCAGGATCGCGTCGATGCCGGCGCGGCCGCCGCCGGCCTCTTCTGCGGCCTTCAACTCGTTGAGCCGCTCGCGGTTGGTGGCGAGGCTCCGGGTGACGAACAGTTCGGCGATCAATTCATCCTTGGAGCCGAAATGATAGTTCACCGCCGCGAGGTTGACGTCGGCGGCGGCGACGATGTCGCGCAGCGTGACGTCGGCGAAACCGCGGTCGGCGTAGAGCCGCTCGGCGGCACCGAGGATGGAGGCCCGGGTATGATCCGTCGGCATGTCATGATCCCATGCAACAGGGGCGGGTTGCATTTCAAACACTTGTATGAAACTATGGTTTGAAGGCTGGAATGTCAATGCGCGGAAGGCGCGGCGGCATTCCCGTGACGGCCACGCCGGCTCGCACCGCCGCTTGCGACGCGCGATAAATCGTCTTGCGGTGAACCGGCGGCGGGGAGACAGTGCCGCCAACCATTTTCAAGTCAAGAATGTGAGGGAACGCCCAATGGACTTCAACATGTCGGAACGTCAGCGCGAATGGCTCGATCGTGTGCAGTTGTTCATGCACAAGCATGTCCGCCCCGCCGTGCCGGTCTACAAGCAGCAGGACGCCGAGGGCGAGCGCTGGAAGGTTATTCCGGTGGTCGAGGACCTGAAGAAGAAGGCGAAGGCCGAAGGGCTGTGGAACATGTTCATGCCGCCGAACGCGCATGAAGACGATGAATTCCGCGGCGCGGGATTGAGCAACCTGGAATACGCATCGTTGGCCGAGGCGATGGGCCATATCGGCTGGGCGTCCGAAGTGTTCAACTGCTCCGCACCCGATACCGGCAACATGGAAGTTTTCATGCGGTACGGCACCAAGGAGCAGAAGCGCCAGTGGCTGCGGCCGCTGATGGACGGCGAGATCCGCTCGGCGTTCCTGATGACGGAGCCCGCGGTGGCGTCTTCCGATGCGACCAACATCGAGACCCGCATCGAGCGGGACGGTGATCATTACGTCATCAACGGCCGCAAATGGTGGTCGTCGGGCGTCGGCGATCCCCGTTGCAAGATCGCGATCCTGATGGGCAAGACCGATCCGAACGCGCCGCGCCATCAGCAGCAGTCGCAGATCCTGGTGCCGCTCGACACCAAGGGCATCACGGTGGAAAAGCTGCTGCCGGTGTTCGGTTTCGACGACGCGCCGCACGGCCACGCCCAGGTGCTGCTGGAGAACGTCCGGGTTCCCGCCAGCAATATTCTGCTCGGCGAGGGCAGGGGCTTTGAGATCGCGCAGGGCCGCCTCGGGCCCGGCCGCATCCATCACTGCATGCGCACCATCGGCAAGGCCGAGGAAGCGCTTGAGAAAATGGTGAAGCGGCTGTCGTCGCGCACCGCGTTCGGCAAGAAGATCATCGAATATTCGATCTGGGAACAGCGGATTGCCGAAGCCCGCACCGACATCGAGATGAACCGGCTGTTGTGCCTCAAGGCCGCCGACATGATGGACAAGGTCGGCAACAAGTCGGCGCAGCTTGAGATCGCCATGATCAAGGTGGCGGCGCCGAACATGGCGCTGAAGATCATCGACAACGCGATCCAGGCGTTCGGTGCCGCCGGCGTTTCCGACGATGCCGGGCTGGCGCGCGACTACGCCTCGATGCGCACGATGCGGCTGGCCGACGGACCGGACGAGGTTCACAATCGCGCCATTGCCAGACTTGAACTTCGGAAGTATGCAAACGCTCCCACCAATCACTAATGGGAGCTTCACGTTGACGCTCCCCAAGAATCCGAGGGAGCGTCATCGTGGCTGACGGCGTCAGGAAAGACGAAGAATTCTCGGGCACCAAACCGGTTGAGGAGCGGCATCGGATCGATGAGTTGCGCCTCGACGGCTGGATGCGTGAAAACGTCGAAGGCTATCAGGGGCCGCTGACCGTCCTGCAGTTCAAGGGCGGCCAGTCGAACCCGACCTACCGGCTCGATACGCCTGGACGTTCCTATGTGATGCGGCGCAAGCCGTTCGGCAAACTGTTGCCGTCGGCGCATGCGGTCGATCGCGAGTTCCGCGTCATCGCAGCCCTCAGCAAGCAAGGCTTCCCGGTCGCCAAGGCCTACGCCTTGTGCACCGACGACGGCGTGATCGGTTCGGCGTTCTACATCATGTCGATGGAAGAGGGCCGGGTGTTCTGGGATCCGGCGCTGCCGAGCCAGACGCCGCAGGCGCGGCGCGCGATCTTCACCAGCAAGATCGAGACGCTGGCAAAATTGCATACCTACGATCCGCAGGCGATCGGTCTGGCCGATTTCGGCAAGCCCGGAAATTATTTCGCGCGTCAGGTCGATCGCTGGACCAAGCAGTATCGCGCCTCCGAGACCGAACACATTCCCGAAGTCGAGAAGCTGATCGAGTGGCTGCCGCGAACGGTGCCGCAGCAGGAGCGGGTCTCGATCGTCCATGGCGATTATCGCCTCGACAACATGATCTTTCACGCCACCGAGCCGCGCGTGCAGGCGGTGCTGGATTGGGAGTTGTCGACGACAGGCGATCCGATGGCGGACTTCACCTATCTCTTGATGCAGTGGACCATGCCCGGCCTCGCCAACGCCGATCTCAAGGCGTTGAACATTCCGAGCATGGAAGAGGCGGCTGCGATCTACTGCAACGTCACAGGCAGCGCGGTTCCCGATCTCAACTGGTATTTCTCCTACAACCTGTTCCGGCTCGCGGGCATCACCCAGGGCATCGCCGGCCGCATCCGCGAGGGCACCGCAGCCAGCGCCAAGGCCATGGAATCGGCCAAGCGCACGGTGCCGCTGTCGAAGGCGTCGTGGGAATATGCGCAGAAGGCGGGCGCGAAGTAACCGCAAAGGGCGCGATCTCAGGGGCGCGCTCTTTTAATCTCCGTCGTTCCGGGGGCGCGGCGACGGGTTCGCGCAAAGCCCGGCCCGATGATCGGCTCAGCGCGAACTCTGATGCCTGCCTTCCAAGATAGCCGCGCGAGCGTGCCAAATAGCACCGTAGCTAACGCCCGCACTCTTAAAATCCAAGTCAGGTCCGCTTTACTCCGAGAGTGACGTGAATGCTGCGCGGCTGCGAAATGGCGCGATGTGCCATGTGTGGACGGCTCCGGGTTGGCAAGGACTTTTTTCACGTTGCAGGCTTGGTCGGTGCAGCCATGTGTTCGGCCTTCAGATGCGGTTTCACATGACCGCTGGCCATAATGCCCTCCGCGGATCAGGTCCCGGTCAAAACCCCGCATTCGATGATGCGATGGCACAAGTGGGTTGTCCTGATCGCCGGATCGACCGGCTCTGCATTACGTGCTGTTAGCCCTCCCCAACCGTCACATCACGCCGGGTATGCGGCGCGATCTCGTTCATCGCGCCAGCGCGACGGGTTCCTTGTAACGCTCGCCTCTGGCCATCATGGCCCACGCCATCCGCGCAATCTTGTTGGCAAGCGCGATCGCGGCGACCTTGGTTGACCGCCGGGCCAGCAGAGCCGTGAGCCAGGGCCGATGCCCGTGACCATGGATCTTGGCGTAACGGATAACGGCGAGCGCGCCAGCCACGAACAGGCTGCGCAAATAGCGGTCACCCTGCTTGCTGATACTGCCGAGCCTGTCCTTGCCTCCGCTCGAGTGCTGCTTTGGAACGAGCCCAATCCAGGCCGAGAAGTTGCGGCCTGATCGGAAGGTTCTGGGGTCAGCAACGCTCGCGACCAGAGCGGTCGCCAGCATCGGACCGACCCCGGGAATGCAATGGAGGCGCTTACTCGTTTGGTTGGAACGGTGCCAGGCCATGATCATCCGATCAAACTCCAAAATCTGCTCCTTGAGGCGAAGCAGTTGAGTGCCGAGCGCAGCAAGGCAAGCACGAGCAACCTCTGGCAGCCGTTTGTCACTCCGGTCGGCAACAACGTGCAGCAGTTCCGTGACTCCCTTACGTCCGACCGCCGCGACAATACCGAACTCGGCGAGGTGAGCCCGGATCGAGTTAATCACCGCGGTCTGCTGGCGAATGAACAGATGACGGGTACGGTGGAGCATCAGGCAACTCTGCTGCGCGGGCGTCTTTGTTGGCACAAACCGCATGTTGGCCCTGCCCACCGCTTCGCAAATCGCCTCGGCGTCAGCCATGTCGTTCTTCTGCCGTTTGACATAGGGCTTCACGTAGGCCGGCGGCATCAGCCGCACGGTATGGCCAAGCGCCTGGAGTTCGCGCGACCAATGGTGCGACGAAGCACAGGCCTCAATGCCGACCAAACAGGCTGGCAGCTTCTGGAAAAACGCCGGGACCGAACGCCGCTTCAACTGGCGACGGATGACCACCTGGCCCGCCGCATCAACGCCGTGGATCTGGAAGACGGACTTGGCTATGTCGAGACCAATTGTCGTGATCGTCTGCATGGGGCGCTCCTCTGAATCGTGGGTGCCTCATCAGCCCCCACATCCATGGCACTCACGTGCCGGTGGAGGAGCCGTCCACAGCATCATAACCAGAAGTTGCAGCGGTCCGCCTCGGGCGTTTTTCCCAGGGCAAATTGCGAGGGGAGGCTACAAGCAGCTGTGACAAGCGGTAAGTCTCGGCGCGTGCTAACTGGCTATCGCCATCCGGTTCACCCGCAGATGGCAGAATACAATTTGGCCCGATAGAGACTTAAGATCGTGTTCCGGTAGCCATGCACGATGAGGGATGCAATGCGCAACTCCTCGACGCTCGACCGCCGCTTGTTCATCAAGGGCGCTGGTCGCTTCATTGGTGCGACGGCTGCGGCCGGAGGTCTGCTGTCGCTTGGCGCGTCGATTCCGGGGGCGCGTTCGCAGCCCAAAGTGCCAAGGCCCGAGTTGCTCATCCAGCCGCCCGAGATGCAGAGCGTCAACGGCGTGCTCGATGCGACGATTACGGCAGCGCCCGGACCGGTGCAACTCGGCGATCGCGCGTTCGCCGGACTGCTCTACAATGGCGCTTATGTGGCGCCAACGCTACGCGCACGCCTGGGCGACACGCTGCGGATCTCTTTCCGCAACAATCTGAACTCCGGGCTCGATTACCCTGGCTACCTAGGCCCTATTTGTTCCGGTGTCGGCACCGCGTCGAACCTGCACTTTCACGGCATGAGCGTCTCGCCCCAAGGCAACAGCGATAACGTATTCGTCCACGTTCAACCCGGCGAAACATTCCAATACCAGGTGCGTATTCCGGCGTCCGGCCGGCAAAGTCCAGGCTTGTTCTGGTACCACCCCCATGCGCACGGGTTTGTCAATAATCAAATCATTGGCGGCATGTCGGGTGCTCTGGTCGTCGATGGCATTGACGAGCTTTTCCCGCTGCTGCACGGATTGCCGGAGCGCTTCCTTCTGATCAAGCACTTCAAGTGTGACGACGAAAGCGAGATAGTTTCGATCAACGGTCAGATCAATCCCGCCATCGCCATGCGCGCCGGCGAAATGCAGTTTTGGCGCATCGCGCACATCGGAGCGTCAGATTTCTACAAATTGCGCATTGAGGGCATGCCGCTTTACGTCGTGGCAACCGATGGGCACGCCTTGTCGCAGCCACGCAAGATGACCGAACTTTTCATTGGTCCCGGCGAACGGATTGACGCCATTGTCATCGGTCCGCCAGCAGGGGAATACCCGATGCGAACCATTTCTTTTCAGAACGAAGCCTGGCGGCCGCCGGAACCGGTGCGGCAATTGGCAGTCATCCATTCCAACGGTTTGTCGCAGAGTGCGGAGATCGAGGATGATATCTTGCGCCAGCGGGTCACTGGGCCGCAATGGATAAATGACGTTCGCATCGCGCCGATTGCGCGGCGCCGAACGCTATCTTATTCGCGCACCACCGACCGCAAGATATTCATGATTGATGGCCGCGTTGTCGACGAGGCGCGCACCGACCAAACCGTCAAGCTCGGCGATACGGAAGAGTGGACGGTAATCAACACGGATCAGCAGTATCACAGTTTCCATATTCACCAGACACCCTTCCTGGTGACTGAAGTAGGCGGTGTTTCCTGGCACGATGACAGTCTGCGCGACACTTTTTCAGTACCGCCAGCAACGGACCAGGGACCTGGCACGCTCAAGGTCGTCATACCGTTCACCGACCCGGCAATCGTCGGTCGATTTGTCTACCATTGCCATGCAGTCGATCACGAAGACAAGGGCATGATGGGCGTCATCGAAGTCGTCGTTTGAACGCGCGGCACACGGCGATTAGGTGACCAACACATCTTCCGCTTCGGGTCAATTTCGACCGGGTCTAGGATCGTTAGCTACGATCTGATGTCTGCTCTGCCCCGAAAACGACCCCGGTCAGGAGTAACATGTTTGACCGAATACTCGTGTTTCAAACTCCCAAGCTGGGACCATGCCGCGTTACGCCATCTACCGGCTGGAGACGAGTGTCCCGGAATGACGACCGATATCATTGCTGCGCGTCGCGGATGTGCTCCCGACTGATTTGCCGTGCGGGACTTGCGTGTCTAGCCCTGCGGCGAAAAATGTTTCGCTTCCCGTTTGACCCAAATCATATCCATATTTCACGCCGTCCCGCACCCTTGATAGGGGCGTATCGCGATCGTCACGGACGTTGGTGCGGGATGCGATGGACGCGGTGGTGTCGCCAGACGAGCGGCACCGACGCGGACGGCGAAGCCGTGTGGTCCTGACGCCCCGACGCTGGCGTCAAGTTGGTGATGATGCTTCGCATCACACTGGCGATGGTGGCAAAAGAGCCCGGTCACCAGGGAGAGCACGAAATAAGCCGTAAAACCATTGTGCAGGGAATGCCGGGTCGCTTCCGGTATACCTGTAGCGAATACTCGTGTGCTTTCTACCTTTGCACACGAGGCTATGGGTGCAGCGGGCACCCGGCATTCCCTGCGCCCTCTCTTGAGGGTCGCCTGCTCTGCGCCCTCTGGCGCATCGTGTTGCGAGATGCGAAAGGATGTTCACGCACAACTGCGAAGGCGCATCGTGTCGCGAGAACTGCGGAAACTTATCCACCGTCATTTTCCGATGTGCAATTGCACATTCTGGTCGATGCGCCACTTGGCGCAGGCCCGGAATGACAGTCTGACGAATTTCGCTAAATCGGCTTTCCCGCATACGGCATCGAGGCGGTGAGGCCGCCGTCGACGGGGATCGCCTGCCCATTGACGTAGGATGCCTCGTCGCTGGCGAGGAACAATCCCATCGCGGCGAGTTCATGCGGCTGGCCGGCGCGCTTGAGCGGGTTCAACTGGCCGATCTTGTCGGCAGTGCCGCGCTCCTTGGCGCGGTCGAACACCGGCTTGGTCATGCCGGTCTCGATCAGGCCGGGGCACACCGCATTGATGCGCACGCCGGTGCCGGACAGCGAATAGGCCGTGGTCTGCACCAGGCTGATGACGCCGGCCTTGCTCGATGCATAGGGGTGGCCGCTGGCGCCCGACTTCAAGCCCGCCACCGATGCGGTGCAGACGATCGAGCCGTATTTCTGCTTGATCATATGCGGCATGGCATATTTGATCGCCAGAAACGGACCGATCAGGTTGATGCGCAGAATTTCCTGCCAGTGTTCGACGGTTTGTTCGGCGAGCGGCACCAGGCCGCCGCTGATGCCGGCATTGGCCCAGATGGCATCCAACCGCCCGTAGCTGGAGACTGCCTTGTCGATAAAGGCCATCACGTCTTTTTCCGAGCCGGCATCCGCCATCACGGCGTCCGCCGTGCCGCCGGCCTTGCGCACCTGCTCGACGGTTTCCTTGACAGCCTCGCTGCGGTCGACCGCGATCAGTCTGGCGCCTTCTTTGGTGAACAACAGCGATGCCGCGCGCCCGATGCCGCTTCCCGCGCCGGTGATGATGACGGATTTGCCTTCGAGGCGGCCCATGCGTTTCTCCCTGTTTCCTTTTTATTTCAGCTCATGCCGTCACACGGAATTCGAGATTCACTTGAGACAACATCCGGTGTCACGTACAGCGACACTCAAACAGTATTGAAGGGTTACAGCGATGTCCAATCCAGACAAGCCGTTCGTTCTGCAGCACGCCGTTCCGACCGGCGTGGTCGCGACGCGGTGGTGGTGGGTGCGTCACGCGCCGGTGCGCGAGGACGGCGGCTGCATTTATGGGCAGAAGGACCTCGGTTGCGACACCGGGGATCGCGAGGTGTTCGAGGCGGTCGCCAAAATCCTGCCGCGCAATGCCGTCTGGTTTTCGAGCAATCTGAAGCGCACCCATCAGACCGCCGACGCGATCTGGTCGGCGGGATTCCCGAAGCCCGCCACGATGCAGCACGAGGTGGCGCTCGCCGAACAGCATCTCGGCGAATGGCAGGGGTTGAACCGCGCGGCGTTCTTCGCCAGCCGGCCGATCGAGGTCGGCAGCTATTGGTTCGCACCGATCGACGATCCGGCGCCGGGCGGCGAAAGCTTCATGGATCTCTACAACCGCGTTCGCGGCGTGATCGAGCGGATCAATCGCGAACACGCGGGTAAGGATATCATCGCGGTGGCGCATGGCGGCACCATCAAGGCGGCGGTTGGGCTCGCGCTCGGCAATCAGCCGGAGCGGGGGCTTGCCTTCACCATCGACAATTGCTCGGTGACCCGGCTCGATCATCTCGCGAGCGACGGTCACAGCGGCTGGCGCATTCCGATGGTCAACCAGCAGCCATGGATCGCGGACGCCAGGCACAACGCCATGCATCAGCCGGCGGGACCGGAAATCGCCACCGCCAGCAAGCTCGCCTAAACAGACTCGCCTAACTGAATCAACAATCAAAACCGGCGCATCCGCCGCCGGATCAATCGGGAGAGACACATGAGCTTGTTTGACATGTCGGGAAAAGTCGCCGTCATCACCGGCTCCTCGCGCGGCATCGGCCGCGCCATTGCCGAGCGGATGGCCGAACACGGCGCCAAGGTGGTGATCTCCTCGCGCAAGCAGCAGGTCTGCGACGAGGTCGCAAAGGCGATCAACGACAAGGCCGGCAAGCAGGTGGCGCTCGCGGTGGCCGCGAACATCTCGACCAAGGACGATTTGAAAAATCTGGTCGAGGAAACCAACCGCGCCTTCGGCAAGATCGACACGCTGGTCTGCAATGCCGCGTCCAATCCGTATTACGGGCCGCAGGCGGGAATTTCCGACGACCAGTTCCGCAAGATTCTCGACAACAACATCGTCGCCAATCACTGGCTGATCGCGCTGGTGGCGCCGCAGATGATCGAGCGCAAGGATGGCTCGATCACCATCATCTCCTCGATCGGCGGCCTGAAGGGCTCGACGGTGCTGGGGGCCTATTCGATTTCAAAAGCCGCCGACATGCAGCTCGCGCGCAACCTGGCCTGCGAATACGGCAAGCACAACATTCGCGTCAATTGCATCGCGCCGGGCCTGATCAAGACCGACTTCGCCAAGGCGTTGTGGGACAATCCGGAAACGCTGAAGGCCTCCACCGCGCGCTCGCCGCTGTTGCGGATCGGCGAGCCCGACGAGATCGCCGGCGCCGCGGTGTTTCTGGCATCGCCCGCCGGGACGTTCATGACGGGGCAAACCATCGTCATCGACGGCGGTGCGACGATCAGTTGAGATTGCGCAATGCGTGTCGTCGTCCCGGCCTTGCGCCGGGACCCTACGCCGTGTCGCAGCTATTGGATGGTTGCGGACGACACAATGCAATGGCGAGGCTAGGGAGTATGGGTCCCGGCTCGCGCTCGCCAGTGCTCGCTTGGCCGGGACGACGAGCGTGTTTGCACCCGTCACTCCACCGCCGCGTACACGAGGTTGCGCAGCAGGGTGCGGAAATATTCGCGTTGGCCGGGGCCTTGCGCCATCAACACGGCAAACAGCTCTTCCTTCGGATCGATCCAGAAGAACGTTCCGGCCATTCCGCTCCAGAAGAACTGGCCGAGCGACCCCGGGAACGATGCGATGCCCTGTTGGGTGCGCACGGCGAAGCCGAGGCCGAAGCTATGACCGGGCGGCACCAGCGTACCCTGAATCTTCACGTCCGGAGCGAGATGATCCGAGGCCATCAATTCCAGCGTCTTGCGGCCGACCAGCCTGACGCCGTCGAGCGTGCCGCCGTTGAGCAGCATCTGGCAGAACCGGGCGTAATCCATCGTGGTCGAAACCAGGCCGCCGCCGCCGGACTCCATCACCGGCTTTTCCAGCATGTTGAAGAGCTGAACTTTTTCGCCGCTCCAGGGATCGGTCGGGAACGCCTCCGCGAGACGGCCGGCGTTCTCCTCGCCGGTATGAAACGCGGTTTCGGTCATCTGCAGCGGCGCCAGGATACGTTCGGTCAGGAACGCGCCCAGCGTCTTGCCGGAGACGACCTCGATGATTCGGCCGAGGATGTCGGTGGAGCGGCTGTAGTTCCATTCGGCGCCGGGCTGGCTCACCAGGGGCAGGCTCGCGACCAGCGCCGCATGCTCGGCGTTGGTGATCTTGCGGCTGCGCAGACGCGACTGCTGATACATTTGCTGGACCAGGCCGTTGCCGGTGTGATCGTAGGTGATGCCTGAGGTGTGCCGCAGCAGATCCTGGATCGTCATCGGCCGCCTGCGGCGCCACCAGGTCGAGCTTGCCGTTGTTTTCGACGCCGACCATCTGGCTGGAGAATTCCGGAATGAATTTGGCGACGGGATCGCCGAGCAGGAAGCGGCCTTCTTCGAGCAGCATCATGATGCCGATCGAGACGATCGGCTTGGTCATCGAGAAGATGCGGAACAGGGTATCGTGCGCCATCGGCGCGGCCGCGGCCGGGCTTTGCTGGCCCAGTGCGTCGAACCAGCCGATCTGGCCGCGGCGCGCGACCATCACGGTGACGCCGGGGATGCTGCCCTTGTCGATCTCGCGCTTGAAGGCGTCCGACATGCGCTGCAGCCGAACCGACGAAAGCCCGAGCGATTCCGGTTTGGCGTGGGGCAGGGACGGCGTTGTCGGGGCGGTGGCGGCTTTGGCGGCGGTCTGCGCGGTCATGGTCTCTCCCGTTTGCTTTTGTCGTGAGCCAGATGGGCCACCGGAGAGTCTGGCGCAGAACCCATCGCTTGAACAAGGGCGTTTGCAGCAACGGACCCATCGGCCAGTTCCGGAGCGCTATCGTGTGGCCGCCGTAACGGCTTCACCCTTGCAATCAGGGCGCTCTCTATGCTTGAAACGGCGCGGATCGGCGGCGACGCAGGTCCCTATAGGGGTGTAGCTCAGTTGGTAGAGTACCGGTCTCCAAAACCGGGTGTCGCAGGTTCGAGCCCTGCCGCCCCTGCCAGTTAAGCCACTGATCCGATCCCATTCCGGCTTCAGTCGCAAACCTGCCCGCCGACACAATCCAGCCTCAAAAAAATAAAAGGAAGTGCTTCATGCGACAATGGATCTATGCCACCGCGACGGCGGCTTCTCTCGCCTTGCTGGGCGCGGTTGGTCAGGCCAACGCCTTGCCGGTCGACCGCTTCACGTCGACGGCAATCCCGAGCGACATTGAACAGGCGCAATTCGCCTACGGCGGACGAAACTACTGCTGGTACGATGGTGGTTGGCGCGGTCCCGGTTTCTACTGGTGCGGTTACGCCTGGCGCCGCGGCTTCGGCTGGGGCGGCGGTTCGGGTTGGCATGGCTGGCACGGCGGCCGAGGCGGCCGGGTGGTCGTCGGACGTCCCGGTGGCGGTGGTCGCGGACATGGCGGTGGCCACGGCGGCGGACATGGCGGCGGCCACGGTCATCGCTAATCGGTTAGCGACGTAGGTTACCGGCCTCAGCGCTCCCGCGCTGGGGCCGTTTCGCTGGGCGGTTCCTGCTGCCTTGACCTTTGACCGTGCCCGCAGTACATAGCGGCCACCTGCTGTCGGCCCGTTTTGACGGATATCCGGCGCGGCTTTAATTCCCCCGAACAATCGAGCCCGCTTGGCGGCTCATCCTTCAAGAGAGGGCTGGGCGCTAGAGGGCTGTTCGGATTCCTTGAATTCGACAATCGTCTGACGACGGACGCGGACCCTAACGATGGCTTTCAGCCCGTTCAAATTCCTGCAGGAAGTGCGCTCGGAGACCGCCAAGGTCACTTGGCCGACGCGCCGCGAGACGACGATCACCACGATCATGGTGTTCGTGATGGTCGCGCTGGCTTCGATTTTCTTCTTCGCCGCCGATCAGATCATCGGTTATCTCGTCACCTTTTTGCTCAACATCCACTGATGGCAAGCGCCGGAACACAAATGATGGACAAGCGCTGGTATATCGTTCACGCCTATTCGAATTTTGAAAAGAAGGTCGCGGAGTTGATCCGCGAGCAATCGAAGCAGCGCGGGCTTGACGAATTGTTCGAGCAGGTGCTGGTGCCGACCGAAAAGGTCACCGAAGTGCGCCGCGGCCGCAAGATCGACGCTGAGCGCAAGTTTTTCCCGGGCTATGTCCTGGTGAAGATGAAGCTGACCGACGAGGCGTTTCATCTCATCAAGAACACCCCGAAGGTGACCGGCTTCCTCGGCGCGGAAAACAAGCCGATGCCGATTTCGGAGGCCGAAGCGATGCGGATCCTGCACCAGGTGCAGGAAGGCGTCGAACGCCCGAAGGCGTCGGTCTCGTTCGAGATCGGCGAGAATGTGCGGGTGGCCGATGGGCCGTTCGCCTCGTTCTCGGGCGTGGTCGAGGAAATCGACGAGGCGCGCTCGCGCGTCAAGGTCGCGGTGTCGATCTTCGGACGCGCCACGCCGGTCGAACTGGAATTCGGTCAGGTCGAAAAGGTCTGATCGGAAGGCGCGGGGCTCGTCCTCGCGTAAAAAGGCCGTGGGAGGACAAGACGATAGCCAATCGTCTTGGTCCGAACCACGAAACCTGAACCCGTTGGCTTCGGCCGACACAACAGGAGTGACGTATGGCAAAGAAAGTGACCGGATACCTGAGATTGCAGGTGCCGGCCGGTGCGGCGAACCCTTCGCCCCCGATCGGTCCCGCGCTTGGTCAGCGCGGCCTCAACATCATGGAATTCTGCAAGGCGTTCAACGCCCAGACGCAGAAGGAAGAAAAGAACACGCCGATTCCGGTGGTGATCACGATCTATGCCGATCGTTCCTTCACCTTCGAGATGAAGACCCCTCCGATGTCGTTCTTCATCAAGAAGGCGGCCAAGCTCACCTCAGGCTCGAAGCTGCCCGGCCGCGACAAGGCCGGCGCGGTGACCAAGGCGCAGGTGCGCGAGATCGCCGAAGCAAAGATGAAAGATCTGAATTGCGACACCATCGAAGCGGCCATGAAGATGGTCGAGGGCTCAGCCCGTTCGATGGGCGTCGAGGTGGCGGGGTAACATCATGGCAATCGGAAAACGTTTGAAGAAGGCCCGCGAGGGCGTCGATCGCGAAAAGCTCTATCCGCTCACGGATGCCATCAAGATGGTCAAGGAGCGCGCCAAGTCGAAGTTCGACGAGACCATCGAGATCGCGATCAACCTCGGCGTCGATCCGCGTCACGCCGACCAGATGGTGCGTGGCGTCGTCACCCTGCCGAACGGCACCGGCCGCACGCTGCGCGTCGGCGTGTTCGCGCGCGGCGCCAAGGCTGACGAAGCCAAGGCGGCGGGGGCCGACGTCGTCGGCGCCGAAGATCTGGTCGAGAAGGTGCAGGGCGGTACGATCGAGTTCGATCGCTGTATCGCCACCCCGGACATGATGCCGCTGGTCGGTCGCCTCGGTAAGGTGCTCGGCCCGCGCGGCATGATGCCGAACCCGAAGATCGGCACGGTGACGATGGACGTCACCACGGCGGTCAAGGGCGCCAAGGGCGGTTCGGTCGAGTTCCGCGTCGAGAAGGCCGGCATCCTGCAGGCCGGCATCGGCAAGGCGTCATTCTCGGAAGATAAGCTGGTGGAGAACGTCAAGGCGCTCGCGGATGCGGTCACCAAGGCGAAGCCCTCCGGTTCCAAGGGCACCTACATCCAGCGCGTGGCGGTTTCCTCCACCATGGGTCCGGGCGTCAAGGTTGAGCCGGGCACGATACTGGGCTGAGGATCGCGCTACCGAATAAGTTTAGAGGGCGGGACGGGGCAACCTGTTCCGCCCTTTTTGTTGAAGATAAACGGTTGGGCGTAACTCCCGGTTATCGTTGGTCCCGGCCGGGAGCGGGATGAGCCGCCGGTGACCGCACTAAAAGACGGCAAAGAAAAAGACGAGAAAGAATATGCCCGAAAAGGTCCTGATCTATTCGCGTTTCCCGAAGGCGATGATGCTGCGCATCGGCGAGCGGTTCGACCTGATGGACGCCGGCGGCAAGCCGCCGGGGGAAGTGTTCGCGGCCGATCAACTCGAAGGCGTCAGGGCGATGATCACGGCGGGCGGAACGCCGCTCGGCGGCGATATGATGGATGCGATGCCGAAGCTCGGCGCGATCGTGTGTTACGGCACCGGCTATGACGGCGTCGATCTCGCAGCGGCGGCCGCGCGCAAGATCACGGTCGGCCACAGTCCGGGGGCCAATGCATCGTCGGTCGCCGACATCGCGGTTACGCTGATGCTGGCTGCGACGCGCCGCCTGCTGGTCGCCGACGATTACGCACGAAGCGGCAACTGGGCCGCCGCAAAGCCTTCGCCGATGATGCGCCCGCAACCGGGCATGCGGGGCCGCCGCGTCGGCGTCTACGGCATGGGCGAGATCGGCCGCAAGATCGCCGCGCGCGTCGCCAGTTTCGAGACCGAGGTCGGCTATTTCAGCCGCACCCGGCATGACGATCTGCCTTACCAGTACCTGCCGAGCCTGGAGGCGCTGGCGGAATGGAGCAGCGTGCTGATGATCGCGGTTCGCGCGGGCGCCGATACCCATCACGCCGTCGACGCCAACATCCTGCGAAAGCTCGGCGAAGACGGCTACGTCGTCAATATCGCGCGCGGTTCGGTCATCGACCAGGCGGCCTTGATCGCGGCGCTGGAGACCAAGACCATCGCCGGCGCCGGTCTCGACGTCTATGCCAAGGAGCCGCATGCGCCGGATGCGCTCACCGCTTTTCCGAACGTCGTGCTCACCCCGCATATCGGTGGCCACACCGTCGAATTGCATCAAGCGATGCAGGACTGCGTCATCGCCAACCTCGAGGCGTATTTCGCGGGCGAGAGGCTGCCCTTTGCGGTTCGGGGCGCCTGAAGCGGGAACCCTGACGCGGGAACTGGCAATTGATGCGATTTAGCACTTGGCAAGTCGGCAAAGACTTGTTAAATAACGCGCTCCGGACGTGCTGGCGGTTGCTGGCGCGTCTGTGCGCGCATCCCGAAAACCCGATACGATAGGAGACCATTCCTTTCAGGACATCCGTATGGATTGCTCGAAAGGGGAGGTAACCCGTCACTTTGGAGGGATGCGGGCAGGGGTCTTCCGGCGTGCCGGATGGCCTTGATCCTGTCCGAGACTGCAGGCGCCTGAGTTCGAAGCTTAGCTTCTTCAACGGCTTAATTTAACGGCCTGCATAGACGGGTGAAGACCGGATTTCGCTTTACGTCGCGCGCAGCGCGACGGGCGGCGGATTTGGTTCGAACCTCGACACCCCGCGCCATCTGGTTCGGGAGGGCAGGCTTTTCATATGTCGTGCTGCCCCGACGTGCCCCGAGACTGAATGTCTCGAGGTCAAGTTGAGGCGGGACGATGGGTGTAACCCGGCGGTCCTGCCCTGAGGCACAGACCGCCAACCGGAGAGAGCTTGCTGTGGAAAGAGCGGCTAAAAAGGACGCGGTTGAGGCGCTGAACGGTCTTTTCAAGACCACCAGCGTTGCAGTCGTCGCCCATTATTCCGGCCTCACCGTGTCCCAGATGCAGAAGCTGCGCATGCAGATGAAGCAGGCGGGCGCGTCGGTGAAGGTCTCGAAGAACCGTCTCGCCAAAATTGCTCTTGAAGGCACGGACGTCGTTGCCATCGGTTCCCTGTTGAAGGGGCCGACCGTGATCGCGACTTCAAACGATCCGGTAGCGGCGCCGAAGGTTGCCATCGAATTTGCCAAGGCGAACGAACAGTTCGTCATTCTCGGCGGATCGATGGGCAAAACCGTCCTGAATGTCGATGGCGTGAAGGCGCTCGCCGCGCTGCCGTCGCTCGATGAGTTGCGCGCGAAGATCGTCGGCCTCCTGGTGGCGCCGGCGACCAAGATCGCTCAGCTCTCCACGGCGCCCGCGGCCAAGCTTGCGCGCGTGGTTCAGGCCTATGCCTCAAAGAGCGAAGCGGCCTGACGCCCTTCGCACAACTTAAACCTGGTTCGAACCGATACGCTTAAGGAAACTGATCAATGGCTGACTTACAGAAGATTGTTGACGACCTCTCGAGCCTCACCGTGCTCGAAGCTGCCGAGCTCGCAAAGCTCCTTGAAGAGAAGTGGGGCGTGTCCGCCGCTGCCGCCGTTGCGGTTGCCGGTCCGGCCGGTGGCGGCGCTGCCGCTGCTCCCGCTGAAGAAAAGACCGAGTTCACGGTCGTTCTTGCCGCTGCCGGCGACAAGAAGATCGAAGTCATCAAGGAAGTCCGCGCCATCACCGGTCTCGGCCTCAAGGAAGCCAAGGACCTCGTCGAAGGCGCGCCGAAGCCCGTCAAGGAAGGCGTCAACAAGGACGAAGCCGAGAAGATCAAGGCCCAGCTCGAGAAGGCTGGCGCCAAGGTTGAGCTCAAGTAACCTGGGGTTACTTGAGCGAATTCCCCGGGCAAATGCGGCGAGACCGCATGCGATCCGGGGATCTCGTTTAACAAAACGCGGTTCGGTTCCACCCGAACCGCGTTGTACACAAGAAAGTGTGTGGATTTGTGAGCTTACCCCTCGAATCTTCACGGTCGTTATCCCATATCGGGA
>CAWJJV010000019.1:0-10695 GCA_963843235.1 uncultured Alphaproteobacteria bacterium | reverse complement strand
GAAATAGCTGCCGTCGGAACATCTGATGATATAGAGGTAGCTTCATCGTTCATGGAGATGCCCGCCCTTGACAAAGTGCCCGGCATGAGGCGATCGGTGCACTTGTCAATTCCGACGCATCAGCTTGCGTCGCATCCTTCGAGACGCGGCGAAGGCGCCGCTCCTCAGGATGAGGGGCCCGACGTCCCAGCCTTCACCTGCATGACGGCCTGCGCCATCAGTTCGGCCATCTTGGCGCCGAGCTCGGCTTCGGACACCGCGACGCCCTTGGCGGCGAGGTCGGCCGTCACCTTGTGGATGACGTCGCGGTCACCGGCTTCCTCGAAATCGGCAGCCACGACCTCCCTGGCATAAGACGTGGCGGCGTCGCCGGAGAGGCCGCAGTCGTTCCGCGACCCACAAACCCAAAAGTTTGTTGCGGCGGGCATCGGCCTTGAACCTCAGTTCCTCGTCGATCACAAACTTCCGCTCAAAACCCTCTTCGCGCCTGTCGAATGTGGTCATGACCTGGTTCCAACCCTCGTGGCAAGGCGGCAGCTCGTTGCGGTGGCTCGCCTCCATCACTAGATAAACGCTGCGAATCGTTAAGACAACGGCCACGAAGCCGCAGAGAGCGCGGTAAAACTCGGTTCGCGGGGACGGATTGATTGTACTGGATGGGCCAATCGGATAGGTTGTCGGCAGGCCCGGTTCTCGTTCTGTTTCCCGTTCCTGGTCTTCACGGCAGCTCCGTCGTGGGTCGCAATCCCTTGTCATCCGGAGCACACCAACTTCATGGATTTCAACAACACACGGTACATCCCTATGAGCCGTCGACGCCGTATTTATGAAGGCAAGGCCAAGGTGCTTTACGAAGGACCGGAGCCGGGAACCCTGATCCAGCACTTCAAGGACGACGCGACCGCGTTCAATGCCAAGAAACATCAGGTGATCGAGGGCAAGGGCGTCCTCAACAACCGGATCTCGGAGTATCTGTTCCAGCACCTCAACGACATCGGGGTGCCGACCCATTTCATTCGCCGCCTCAACATGCGCGAGCAGCTGATCCGCGAAGTCGAGATCGTGCCGCTGGAGGTCGTGGTGCGGAACGTGGCGGCGGGATCGCTGTCGCAGCGCCTCGGCATCGAGGAAGGTACCCAGCTGCCGCGCTCGATCATCGAATTCTACTACAAGAACGACCAGCTCAATGACCCCATGGTCTCCGAGGAGCACATCACGGCGTTCGGCTGGGCGACGCCGCAGGAGATCGACGACATCATGGCGCTGGCGATCCGCGTCAACGACTTCCTGACCGGGCTGTTCCTGGGCATCGGCATCCGTCTGGTCGACTTCAAGATGGAGTGCGGCCGCCTGTTCGAGAACGAGATGATGCGGATCATCGTCGCCGACGAGATTTCCCCGATTCCTGCCGGCTGTGGGACATCAAGTCGAACGAGAAGCTCGACAAGGACCGTTTCCGCCGGGATCTCGGCGGCCTGCTGGAGGCCTATACCGAAGTCGCCAAGCGGCTCGGTATCCTGATGGAGAACGAGCGTCCGGTGGGCTCGGGCCCGGTGTTGGTGAAGAGCTGAGGTTGGTCGTGAAAGCGCGTGTTACCGTTACCCTTAAAACCGGCATCCTCGATCCGCAGGGCAAGGCCATCGAAGGCGCGCTGAAATCGCTGGCGTCGATGGCGTTGCCAGCGTCCGCCAGGGCAAGGTGTTCGACATCGAACTTGCGGGCGCCGACAAGGCCAAGGCCGAGGCGGCGCTCAAGGACGCCGCCGACAAGCTGCTCGCGAACACCGTGATCGAGAATTACCGGGTCGAAGTTCTGGGCTAGGCAAATCCGCCGATGAAATCCGCCATCTCGTCTTTCCCGGTATCAATCGTGAACGCGACATGGCGCGGGCGTTGCGGCTCGCGTCAGGTCATGAACCCCAGATGGTCTGGCACGCCGAGACCGCGCTGCCTGCTGGCACCGACCTCGTGGTGGTGCCCGGCGGGTTTTCCTACGGCGATTACCTGCGCTGCGGCGCCATCGCCGCGCGCGCGCCGGTCATGGACGCGGTACGCGCGTTCGCGGCCAAAGGCGGCCTCGTGCTTGGCGTTTGCAACGGTTTTCAGATCCTTTGCGAGTTCGGCCTTCTGCCGGGCGTGCTCATGCGCAACGCGCGGCTGAAATTCATCTGCCACGACGTGCATCTGCGGGTCGAACGTTCCGACACGCCGTTCACGCGCGGCTACAATGCCGGCCAGATCATTCGCGTGCCGATCGCGCATGGCGAGGGCAATTACGAGGCGGACGAAGAGACGCTGAAGCGGCTCGAAGGCGAGGGGCGGGTGCTCTATCGCTATTGCTCGGCGGATGGCGTGGTCGACGAGAACTCCAACATCAATGGCGCGGCGGAATTGATTGCCGGCATCGTCAATGAACGCGGCAATGTGCTGGGCATGATGCCGCATCCGGAAAACCACGTCGAAGACATCATGGGCTGCACTGACGGCCGCGGCCTGTTCGCGGGGCTGGTGGCGCATCTGGAGCGCGCCGCCTGAGATTGGCATAGCGTTTTCAAGCGAAGTGGGAATTGGGTTCGCGTGAAGAAAACGCGTCAAAATAGACGGGTGTTATGGCCGTTCCTAGCGGTTGCAGCACTTTCCCTTGCTGTTACGACCGCCAGCGCCCAGGATTTTCCGAAGCATTCCATCACCATGATCGTGCCGTTCGCGGCCGGCGGCACCTCGGACGTGATCGCGCGCACCGTCGCCGAACAGATGGGCACAGCGCTTGGGCAGACCATCGTGATCGAGAATATCGGCGGCGCCGGCGGCTCGACAGCGCTGGCCCGCGCGGCGCGCGCCGAGCCCGACGGCTATACCATTGCGATCGGCAATGCCGGCACCAATGCCGCGTCCTACACCATCTATCCGAATCTGCCGTTCACGCCTGACGCGTTCGTTCCGATTGCGGTGGTGGCCAAGACCTTCGGCATCATCGCGCTGCGCAAGGACTTTCCCGCCAAGACCGCGCAGGAGTTCATCGCTTACGCCAAAAGTAATCCCGGCAAGGTCAATCTCGGTCACGCCGGCGTCGGCTCGTCGAATTTCCTGATCTGCAAGAGCTTCGTGCAGGCGGCGAACATCGATGTCGCGCTGGTCGGATATCGTGGCGCCGCGCCGGCGTTGACCGATGCGATCGGTGGCCAGATCGACGGCGTCTGCGACGCTGCGGCATCGGTGTCGCAGTCGATCGAAGGCAAGCTGGTGAAGGGACTGGTTGTCGGCTCGACCGTGCGGCTGGCAACGCTGCCTGATCTTCCGACCTCGGCGGAAGCGGGCCTGCCCGAATTCGAGGCGCAGGGCTGGAACGGATTGTTCGCGCCAAAGGGAACGCCGCCTGCGATCATTGCCAAGCTCAACGCCGCGGCCCGCACCGCGGTGGAAAGTGACGCGGTCAAGACGCGCTTCGCCGGTCTATCAACGGTGGCACCTGACGCCAACGAGCACACGCCGGAAGTGCTTCAGCAGTTGGTGACGCGCGACGTCGAAAAATACCGCAAGCTGTTGCAATAAGCCGCTTCGCGCAGACACTCACCCACGCTTCCGGCTGGCCTGAAACTCGCTGGTGCTCTCTCCCAGGTACGGATTTTCGGTGGGAGAGATATCATGCTCATTCGCAAGGCGATCCTGCACGCTCGCATTCGCAGCCGCGTTGCTGTTGTCCAGGTTCGCAATGGCCGAAACCACGCTGCGCATCGCGATGACGGCATCCGATATCCCGACCGCGACCGGCCTGCCGAACAACGGCTTTGAGGGATTGCGATTCCTCGGCTATCCGATTTTCGAAGGATTGGTGCTGTGGGATCTGACCCGAACCGACCAGTTGGCAACGTTGCGTCCGGGACTGGCCGAGAGATGGGAACAGGATCCGGCCGATAGCAAGACCTGGATCTTCCATCTGCGTCACGGCGTGAAATTCCACGACGGCACGGATTTCAACGCTGATGCGGTGATCTGGAACCTCGATCGCTATTTCAACAGCGAAAGCCCGCAATTCGAGCCGGCGAGTTCGGCGATGTCGCGGGCGCGCGTCCCCATCATGAGCAGTTACAAGAAAGTCGAGAGCGATACCGTTGCGATCACGCTGACCAAGCCGGCGTCCTATTTCCCCTATATGGCTGTCTACATTCTGTTCACGTCGCCTGCCTCGTTTGAAAAGGCCGGACGGGACTGGGCCAAGGTCGCGACTTTGCCGGCCGCCGGCACCGGGCCGTTCCGCATCACCAGGATCGTGCCGCGGCAGGAAGCGGATCTGGCGCGGTGGGATGGCTATTGGGACGCCGCCAAAATGGCAAAGGTCGACAAGGTCGTGCTGCTGCCGATCCCCGAGGCGAATTCGCGATTGGCCGCCTTGCGCTCCGGCCAGGTCGACTGGATCGAAGTGCCGCCGCCCGACGGCATCGATTCGTTGAAATCGGCCGGCTTCACCATCACCACCGGCTCCTATCCGCATGTCTGGCCCTGGTTCTACAATATCGGTGCGGCCGACAGCCCATTCAAAGATGTGCGCGTGCGCCAAGCGCTGAACTATTGTATCGATCGGGAAGGGCTGGTGTCGTTGCTGAACGGGACCGCGGAGCCTTCGGCCGGCTGGCTCAAAACCAGCGATCCCGATTTCGGCGCACCGGCCAATCACTACAAATTCGACGCCGCCAAAGGCAAGGCGCTGCTCGCCGAGGCCGGCTATACCTCGGCCAAACCGCTGTCCTTTAAGGTGATGATCTCGAATTCCGGCTCGGGCCAAATGGCGCCTTTGCCGATGAACGAATTCCTGCAGCAGAATCTGAAAGAGGCGTGCGGCGTGAACGTCGAGTTCGACGTGGTCGAATGGCAGGTCCTGTTGAACGCTGCCCGCGCCACGCCTGACAGCTCGAGCCTGCAAGGGGCGATGGCGCTTAATATCAGTTCGCCATCGTCCGATGTCAGTATCATGGCCCGGTATTTCTCCTCCGCCAATTTTTCACCGAACGGTTTCAACTTCGAGCAGTGGAAGGATGATGATTTCGACGCCGCGCTCAAGACGCTCGCGGAGGCTTCCGATCCGAAAGTGATCTCGGCGGCGTATCGCAAGGCGCATGAGCGTCTCGTCGACAATCCGCCCTGGCTTTATATCGTCCACGATCTCAATCCGCGCGCCATGAGCCCGAAGGTGAAAGGCTTCGTCTCGCCGCAGTCGTGGTTCGCCGATCTGACCCTGGTCAGCCTGCAATAGTCTGCTGTCGTCGCTTCACCCGCTTGACGGTGCCGGAAAACGTGAACAGCGGTCGGTCGCCGGATTTCAGGATGCCGCGCAGGAAGATCAGCGAGCCGCCGGCGCGGGTGATCTCGCCTGACCCTTCGACCAGTTCGCCTTCGCGCGCGGCGTCGAGAAATTCGCAGGCAAATGACACCGTCACGCCCGGGCCTTGCAGCACGGGCGAGGCGATCGCGAACAGGCAATAGTCCGCGAACGCCATGAAGGCGCCGCCGTGGACGTTGGCCATGCCGTTGAGATGTTTGCGCTCGACCCGGAAGGCGCAGCGGATGACGCCGTTGTCGTCCATCCGGTGCCAGAATGGCCCGCTATGGGTCTCGAAATTGTCGCTGCTCCAGGTCCGCCAGCCCTTGAATTCGCCTTCCGTGCCGACGTGCAGGTCGGGTCGGTCGAGGAATGCGGTTTTGCTGAGGTCGTCCACGCGATCCGGCCTTTAATTGAGAGATTCAGCTCTTAAATCCGATCCACCGGAAAGGTGCAAATCTTCTGGTTGTGCCGGCTATCCGCAAAGCTCTGGACATCAGGAAAATGCGCCATAAAGGCCTTTTCGTGCCTGTCCGATCTCTCTAATAAGAGACCTCAATCGCCTTAAGAAGTCCCATGAATCAGCCGCAAATCACCCCTGAACTCGTCGCCAGCCATGGCCTGAAGCCCGACGAATATGAGCGCATTCTCAAGCTGATCGGCCGGGTACCGAGTTTCACGGAGCTCGGGATTTTCTCGGCGATGTGGAACGAGCATTGCTCGTACAAATCGTCGCGGCTGCACCTGCGCGGTCTGCCGACCAAGGCGCCGTGGGTGATCCAGGGGCCGGGCGAGAACGCCGGCGTCATCGACATCGGCGACGGCCAGGCGGTGGTGTTCAAGATGGAGAGCCACAACCATCCGAGCTATATCGAGCCGTATCAGGGCGCGACCACCGGCGTCGGCGGCATCCTGCGCGACGTCTTCACCATGGGCGCGCGCCCGATTGCCTGCCTCAACGCGCTGAGCTTCGGCGCACCGGAACATCCCAAGACCCGCCATCTGGTTTCCGGCGTGGTCGCCGGCGTCGGCGGCTACGGCAATTCGTTTGGCGTGCCGACCGTCGGCGGGCAGGTGCGTTTCCACACCCGCTACGACGGCAACATCCTGGTCAACGCGATGGCGGTCGGCCTCGCCGAGACCAGCAAGATTTTCTACGCGGCGGCCTCCGGCGTGAACATGCCGATCGTCTATCTCGGCTCCAAGACCGGCCGCGACGGCATTCACGGCGCGTCGATGGCGTCGGCCGAGTTCGACGACGACTCCGCCGAGAAGCGTCCGACCGTGCAGGTCGGCGATCCCTTCGCGGAAAAGCTCTTGCTGGAAGCCTGCCTCGAAATCATGGAAGCCGGTTGCGTGATCGCGATCCAGGACATGGGCGCGGCCGGCCTGACCTGCTCGGCGGTGGAGATGGGCGCCAAGGGCGATCTCGGCGTCGACCTTGATCTCGACGCGGTGCCGACGCGCGAAACCGGCATGAGCGCCTACGAGATGATGCTCTCCGAAAGCCAGGAGCGCATGCTGATGGTGCTCAAGCCGGAGAAGGAAAAAGAAGCCGAGGCGATCTTCCGCAAGTGGGGGCTGGACTTCGCCGTGGTCGGCTACACCACGCCGACCAAGCGCTTCGTGGTGAAGCATGGCGGCGACGTCATGGCCGACCTTGCCGATCAAGGAGTTGGGCGACGAGGCTCCGCTGTACGATCGTCCGCACGTCGCGACACCGCTGCTGCCGGTAATCCACGCGCGCGAGGTCACGCCGCCGATCGGAATCATTACCGGCGCTGGAAAAACTGATCGCGACACCGGAGCTCTGCTCGAAGCGCTGGGTCTGGGAGCAGTACGACCACGTCATCTTGGGCAATACCGTACAGCGCCCCGGCGGCGACGCCGCGGTGGTGCGGGTGCAGGACGGCCCCAAGGGACTGGCGCTGACGGTGGACGTCACGCCGCGTTACTGCGAGGCCGATCCATATCAAGGCGGTATGCAGGCGGTCGCCGAGGCCTGGCGCAACATCACCGCCGTCGGCGGCCGGCCATTAGCGATCACCGACAACCTCAATTTCGGCAACCCGGAGCGGCCGGAGATCATGGGCCAGTTCGTCGGCTGCCTGAAGGGCATCGCGGAAGCCTGCCGCGCGCTCGACTTCCCGGTCGTGTCCGGCAACGTCTCGCTCTACAACGAGACCAATGGCCGCGGCATCCTGCCGACACCCTCGATCGGCGGCGTCGGGCTGCTCGACGATTTCACCAAATCCGCAACCCTGGCATTCAAGGCCGAGGGCGAAGCGATCCTCCTGATCGGCGACACCCAGGGCTGGCTCGGTCAGACGGTATATTTGCGCGACGTCTGCGGCCGCGAAGAGGGCGCGCCGCCGCCGGTCGATCTCGCGGCTGAAAAACGCAACGGCGACGTGGTGCGGGGCATGATCCACGCCGGCACCGCGACGGCGGCGCATGACGTTTCCGACGGCGGTCTTTTGATTGCGCTGGCGGAGATGGCGATGGCGGGCGGGGTCGGCGCCCAACTGTTGGCGGCGCCGGAATCGATCGTGCCGCATGCGTATTGGTTCGGCGAAGACCAGGCGCGTTACATCGTTACCGTGCCCGCAGAGCAGGCCGGGCTGGTGCTGGCGAAGATGCGCGGCGCCGGCGTGCCGTGCGCGCGGATCGGCACCTCAGGTGGTGATGCCATCGCCGTTGCCGGCGAGACGCCGGTTCCGGTTGCCTCGCTCAAGGCGGCCTTCGAGCGCTGGCTGCCCGCCTATATGAGCGGCGCCAACTGACCCGGTTGACGCTAGGGGAGGTCCGAGACGGCGACAAGCATGGTCAGGCTGAGAGCGGTCGCGATCAAAATAGCCGATAGTCCCATCGGGGTGTCCTTCCGGAGTTGACCTTGGACACACCTCCCTGCACATTTAGATGCAGGTTTAATACCAACAATTACAGCACATGTGTGGCGCCGGGGATTTTTCGCAAGGCTGCGGTCACCGCCCAGCTCAATGCGACGGTCAGCACGAACGCGATGGCTGCCTTGACGATCGCCGGCAGATCGTAATCGAACAGCCAGTATTGCAGCCAGAGTACGATCGGATAGTGCACGAGGAAGATGCCGTAGGCGTCAGCCTGCATCCGGTCGAGTATAACCCAATGACGCTTCGAGCCCAGAAAATAGCCGAGGATGGCGAACAGGATGGCCGCGCTGAAGGCCACGAAGAAAAAACCATAGCTTGCGAGGTACCATGTGGGCTGCGGATCGGGATTCCCCAATATTTCACGCTTGATGTAAATCAGTACCCACATCAGGCAGTAAGGAATGAGGGTCGCGATCAACCAGCCCCAATCGCTCTTCGCCAACCGGCCGTCCGCGCTCAGCACTCCCTGATTCAAATGCGCGACGCCGATGCCGGCTCCGATGAAGAAATAGGATGCGTATAGCAGTATGCGGCTCGCCTGAACCGAGAATGGCCCGAATTCGAACCAGCGATTGGGGCCGAAATAGATCAGCGCCGGAATATAGGCCAGCACGGTAACCGCCAGCAGAAACAGGAAGAATTTGGCCGGCTGGTCAAAGCATTGCTCCGACAGGCGGTGGATGGGGGCAAGCAGGTTGGGCCAGAGCCGATACAACAGGCTCGCCAACAGATCGAAAGCCAGCAACACCCAGACGAACCAGAGCGGGCCGCTTGGCCAAGGTCCCACCGTTACCGTTTTCCACCAAAAGGCAGCGAAGGTCAGATCGGTTTCCTGCCGCAGCGCGATGGCGTAATAGGCGATCGGGATGACGGTGACCGCGGCGATCGCGAATGGCAGGCCGAGCCGCAGCAGGCGGTCGCGAAGGTGGACAGCCGTCGTTTTGTGCATGAGGCTCGGCCATACGAACAATCCCGACAGAAAAAAGAACATCGCCATGAAGAAACTGTCGGTGGCGAGCACGACCATGTCGAAACCGATCCACGACTTGGCGTCGGTATGACCGAAATGGGTGTAGGGGATGACGGCGTGGTGAAGCACCACGACGAGCGTCAGGAAGCTGCGCGCGTGATCGAACGCCGCGTTGCGCGTCGCGGCTTTTGGTGCCGCCAGCGTTTGCGCGGGCGCGATGGATTCGGAAAGGGTGGTCATGCGCAGCCCCGGCAGGGTTGTTGCTTCGGATGTTGCCGCCGGGAACCCGATTCAGCAAGGTTAAAATGGCTGAGGCGGCAGGACCGCCTGCGGTTGCCCCATGGAACCAGTTCCATGGCCCCGGGTTAGGCCATCGTGTGCGGGAACTGCGACAATCGCGGTGACGAAGGCAGGAGCAACGGGCGATGACAATTCTGAAATGGGCGCTGATTTTCTTTTTGGTGTCGATCGTCGCCGGCATTCTCGGATTCACCGGCATTTCCGCTGCCTCGGCTGATGTCGCTCGCTTCCTGTTCTATGTCTTCGTGGTGATCTTCCTGGTGTTGCTGATCCTGGGCCTCACCATCTTCAGGGTGTAGGACCAAGACCTCAATGAGAAAACTTTTATGATTTATGTCGTCATGCCCGGATAAGCCTGGGCATGACGGATTGACGCAGTGCCTCAGGCGACTTCCTCGATCGTGACCTTGTCGGGATAGAACGCCAGATGACCGGAGATCTCCGCCATCGCCGGGAACGGCGCCTCGTAGGTCCAGATTGAATTTTCGATGGTCTTGCCGTCGGCCATGACGCTGAAATAACTCGCGTCGCCCTTATAGGGACAATGCGTGGTCCGGTCGGTGCGCTTGAGCAGCGCCATATTGGCATCGCCGCGTGGCACGTACTGGACGGCCGGGTAGCGCGCCTCCTTCAGCGTCAGCGCATGGGTGGTGTCGGCGATCACGACGCCGCCCACGGTAACGCGGATGCGCTTCGGATTTGCCGTGATGGTGATGGGATGGTCGGGACCGGGGAGTTTCATGCTCGTGAGCCTTTTTCAGTCAGCCCGTTGTGATCGGATCCAGCGGCGGTTTAAAAACCATTGGATCGGGAATATAGTATCACAAGACGTGACCTAGAAGGGTGTCCGCGCTAGGTTTCGAGGGTCCCGGTCGAGAGACCTGTGATGCAATTTTAAGTCGGACTGGAGAAAACCTGGATGCCGATGGACGCCCGCGATATCGAAACGATGATCAAGGCCGCAATTCCCGACGCCGAGGTGACGATCCGCGACCTCGCTGGCGACGGCGACCACTATGCGGCGACGGTGATTTCGGCCTCGTTCCGCGGTAAATCCCGGGTTCAGCAGCACCAGATCGTCTATCAATCGCTGAAAGGCCAGATGGGCGGCGTGCTTCACGCGCTGGCGCTGCAGACCGGGGTACCGGAAGGCTAGGGTCCGATCCATCTTCGCGGAGCAGATGCGTCGCGCCGGCG
>CAWJJV010000018.1:0-130049 GCA_963843235.1 uncultured Alphaproteobacteria bacterium | reverse complement strand
AAACATGACCATGCCGGGGAGCGTTCCTGGCATCATATCTCTGCGTGTGTTGATATTTGTTGCGCTTGAACTGCGCTACGGAGGTTCTTGCCCCATTCCGCTGATTCCGGCTGCTTTCCTGGCTCTTTTTGTTTTTGGGACTTTATCAATTTAGATACATGGCGTTCTTTTTTATATTCTCAACGGTTCCATTGGCGCTTCACATCGATCGGTTGCTACCTAAACGGCTGAACAATTTTGAGGTCCAGAGATCGCTGCTGGCTGCTGGCATCGTTGGACTGTGCGCTCTGCCATTTGTTTTTATGCAAATAAAACCAGATCTCGGGCTTCCGGAAATGCTTTCAGAGCAGGATGCTCTTCTGTTCAAACACATTTTTCGCATGCCCGGCTTCTGAACCACTGGAACGTTGGCGGACTTTTGATATTTCCGCACGCGAGGTGCCGTACCCGTATTCGTAGACGGTCGAGCAGCTACCGCTTATCCAGATGCTTTACTACGTGACTATTTAAAGCTGGTCGAATTGGACGTTAACGAGACCGCCTGGGACACGGGGCTCGAGAAATACCGCATCGATGCGGTGCTTTGGGTGAAGGCGCATGAAGAGTTAAGGCGGTTTCTCGTGGATAAGAGAGGTTGGAAGGAGGAATACGCGGGCTTGTATGAGAGCATTTACGTCAAGCCATAACGCAGCATGATTGTTTTTGCGGGGCTGGTGGCTGCTCATAAGGTTAGCGCCGGACCGCCGGGGAGCAAGGACGGTGCAAGCAGGCTGCCGCAGCCGATGCACCGCCGGCCGGCGACAAATGCCGGCCAGCGTTACATTGTAATCGTCAGCCGCCCTGCGGCCTTTTCAGTGCTCCCATGATCTGATCGACGCTGAAACTCGATGGCGTCTGACGTGGCGGAAATTCTTTGAACGTGCCGATGAACTGCGCCACCAGCGCCTGTGCCGGCACGACCAAAAGGACAGTCGGAAGGTCCGAGTCGTTATAGCTATTTGACGTGATGTCGGCACGCTCGTAGGGGTCCATACGCAAATTGTACATTTTCGGCGCTCGCAAGCAGGTGAACGGTTCGCGCCAGATTTGGAGCGTCCCTGCCTCGCGTTGCTCGCAGAACACCAGCTTGGTTGTCTCGTAGCGCATCGCAACGAGCTGGCCGTCGTCGTTGAAGTAGAAGAACTCCTTGCGCGCCGACTTTGGTTGCTGCCCGGTCAGGTGCGGGAGTTGATTGTAGCCGTCGAGGTGCAGCTTGTAGGTTCGCCCTCCGCCTGCGGTTGCCAGCCCGTGAGAAGGCGGTCCTTGACGTCGTGTCGCCGGCTGCAGCAATCAACGTCGGGAACCAGTCGAGACCCGAGACAATCTCGTTGGAGACGTTCGCCCGGCTTAATATGGCCCGGCCAGCGTATGAACGCCGGAACCCGGAAGGCGCCTTCCCAATTCGTGTCCTTTTCATTGCGGAAAGGCGTGTTGCCGGCGTCGGGCCAACTCACTGTGCGGGCCGTTGTCGGTGGAGTAAACGACGATGGTGTCGTCCGCGATGCCGAGATCATCGAACGCCTTAAGAATTTGTCCGACGTCGCCGTCGTGCTCGATCATGCCATCGACGTACTCATTGATGCCGCTTTGACCCCGCATCGACGTCCGCACGTGGGTGATGACGTGCATGCGGGTCGAGTTCATCCAGCAGAAGAACGGCCGGTTGGCCTGCGACCTGACGCGTCATGAAGTCGATGGCGGCAGCGGTGGTTTCGTCGTCGATACGTTTCCATCCGCTTCCTGGTAAGCGGACCGGTGTCCGCAATCGTCTGCCTGCCGACACGGCCGAAGAGCGGATCGACGTTGGATCGTCACGATCGGACGCCTTGCACTTGAGCACGCCGCGCGGTCCGAGCGCTCCTTGAAGCCGGGGTCCTTCGGGTAAGGTCGGATTTTCCGGCTCCTCCTCAGCGTTGAAGTGGTAAAGGTTACCAAAGAACTCGTCGAAACCATGCACCGTCGGAAGGAACTCATTCCGGTCGCCGAGATGGTTCTTTCCGAACTGGCCGGTGGCGTAGCCAAGCGGCTTAAGCGCCTCGGCAATGGTCATGTCCTCGCGCGCAGACCGACGGCCGCTCCCGGCATGCCGACCTTGGAAAGACCGGTGCGTATGGTCGCCTGACCCGGTAATGAAGGTCGATCGGCCAGCCGTGCAGCTATGCTCCGCGTAATAGTCCGTAAACATCATGCCTTCGCGCCCGATACGGTCGATGTTCGGTGTTCGATAGCCCACCACGCCGAATCAATAGGCGCTAACATTGGACTGGCCGATGTCGTCGCCAATGATGACAAGGATGTTGGGCTTGTTTCCGGCGGGGGTGCGGGGCGATTTTGTTGAGCTTGCGCTTCATCAACGACCGGTGAGGAAGAAGACGCGCCGACGCGGGGGCCTCCCGCGAGAGAATGTTCGTCGGCCTGGCGGATCAATTTTGGGGTTCGGAGCGACAGGTTTGCGAGGGCCGTTATCAGATGATCCATCCGTCGGCCGTGTTATCCTCCCTTTTAAACGGTTAGGTCTGGCGTCTCCTCGTCTTCAGTAGGCCGGTCCAAAAGTGACGTGCTCTGGCCCCGGGGGCCTCACAGGATAGCTTGGCTACGAAACCGTTGCATCGTTTCCAGGTGTCGACGCATGGGACGGTACCGAACCGAAGTTCAGGCCCAATGCGATGGCGGATGTCAGCCGGTTGTCGCAATGCACACGGCCCCTCTTCCGCAAGAGCGGGGCGAGCAAGAACTATTCCACCAGTTCCGGCCACGGCACGATGGTCGATTTCACCGTCTTCATCGCCATCGCATCCGCCACCGCCCGCCCGATGCCGTCCTCGGTGAACGGATAGATCGTCTGCATTTCCAGCCACGGATATTTGTTGCGGGTGCGGTAGAGCATGTCGACGCCGAGCGGCAGGTCGTTGCCGGTAAAACCCCAGGAGCCCAGCACGTTGAGGTCCTTGGTGCAGATGCGATGCCATGAGGTCGCAATCGAGCCGGCGTCGGTGAACTGGCCCATCTCGACATAGGTGCCGCCGTCGCGCAGCATTTCGATGCCTTCGGGGCCGGCGCTCGGGTGCCCCGAGCAATCCATCACCAGATCGGCCCCGAAGCCGCCGACGATGTCGCGCACGGCCTTGATCCGCGCTTCCGGGCTCGTCACTTCCTCAATGTCGACCGTGGCTTCGGCGCCGAACTTGCGCGCTAAAGTGAGCCGTGGATGCTCCGGCGCGCCGACGCAGATCACGCGCCCGGCCCCCATCTCCTGCGCGGCCGCGACCGCGAGAATGCCGATCGGGCCCGAGCCCTGGATCACCACGGTATCGCCCCAGGTGAAACCGCCGGCCCGGGTGGCGCGGTTGAAAGCGCGGATGCAGGAGGTCAAAGGCTCCGACAGCGCGCCCAGCCGCAGCGACATGTCGTCGGGCAATTTGTAGATCTTGGTGCCCGGCAATTCCTCGAGATCGACATAGACATATTCGGCCCAGCCGCCCCACAGATGCGGCGCCTTGTCGAAGCCGAGATAACGGCCGTAATAGACCGGCGTCAGGCACTTGTTGGCGCTTTGCGGATAATGGATGCAGTAATAGCACCGGCCGCACGGCATCAGCGGCGGGATCATCACCTTCGATCCCACCTTGAGCGGCTTGCTCATGAAGTCTTCGTTGAAATCCGAACCGACCTCGACCAGCACGCCGCCGATCTCGTGGCCGAGCGTGAACGGCCACGGCAACGGCTTCGGCCAATGTCCCTTCAGGATATGCAGATCGGTGCCGCAGACGCCGCAGGCGCCGACCTTGATCAGCGCGGCCTTCTTTGGAATTTTCGGCCACGGCACATTGCGAATGACCGGTTGCGCGCCGGGGCCGTCATAGGTGCATACGCGGATCTGGTCCATGGAATTTCCTCGCCGTTTTCTTGCCGCCTTGTTTGGCGGTTGTTGATTTGGAAGGTAGCCCGCATGAGCACTTGCGATATGCGGGGCCATACCTCTCTCAATCCCGCATGTCGCTTCGCTCATGCGGGCTACACTTGTCGGCAGTCGTTGATAGCCCGGACCGCGGCAGCGTATGTGAAGTCTCTCCGTGTGCCAATGTCGCATCCATCGGCGCGGCGATTGACACGTGTGTCACGCCGTCTCAGGCTGCATCGCAATAGAAACGGGAGGACGCATTGCGCAACCGCTGGGGCATCCTCGCCGTCCTTTTCACCGTGCGCCTCAGCATGGCCTTCCAGTTTCAAAGCGTCGCGGCGGTCGCGCCGCTGCTGGGTCGCGAATTTGGCGTCGGGCTCGCCGACATCGGCCTGTTGATCGGCCTCTATTTTACGCCAGGCATCGCATTGGCGCTGCCGGGCGGCGCGATCGGGCAACGGTTCGGCGACAAGGCCACGGTGCTTGGCGCGCTGGCGCTGATGCTGATCGGCAGCCTTGCGATGGCGCTCTCGGACTCCTGGAGCTTGCAGATCGCGGGACGGCTGGTCGCCGGCGCCGGCGGCGTGCTGCTCAACGTGCAGATGAGCAAGATGGTGACCGACTGGTTTGCAGGCAAAGAGATCGCCACCGCGATGGCGATCTTCGTCAATTCATGGCCGGCCGGCGTGGCGCTCTCGCTCCTGACATTGCCGCTGATCGGCACCGGCTATGGGGTAAGCGCGGTCTATCTCGCCGTCGCCGCCCTGATCGGACTGGGCGTGCTGCTGCTCGCGGCAGGCTACCGGCCGGCCGCCAAATGCCGTGACGGCCACCGCGACATCGGCGCGGCCCGATCATCGTGCCACCGTCGCGGTGGTCGCGGCCGGGCTGATCTGGGGGCTGTACAATGTCGGCTTCGCGATGATCTTCAGTTTCGGCCCCTCGCTGTTGACTGAGCGCGGCTGGTCGATGGCGACGGCGGGATCGACCATCAGCATCGTGTTGTGGCTGGCGGTGCTCTCTGTTCCCTCAGGCGGCCTTTTCGCGGATCGAGTTCAAACGACCGCAAACCGTCGTCGTGGCGAGCTGCATCGTGTACGCACTCTTGATGGTAGCGCTACCGCGCAGCGACGCCGTGATCCCGATCGTAGTCGCGCTTGGATTGATCTGCGGCCTGCCGGCGGGCCCAATCATGAGCCTGCCCGCACAGGTGCTGGCGCCTTCGACCCGCGCGATCGGCATGGGCATCTTCTACACCGTCTATTATGCCGCGATGATGCTGGGGCCGGTGATCGGCGGCGCCGGCGCCAAATGGACCGGCAGTGTCGCGGCAGCGTTCGATTTCGGCGCCGCGATGCTGTTGGCCTGCCCGGTGGTGCTGTGGGGCTTCAACCGGATCGCGCCGGTGAGCGCTAAAGTCGCATGACCATTGTAAGTGCAACCACGCTAACGGCTCGTTAACCCTGACAGCCGTAGGGTCAGACGACACCGAGAAGCCGGTTGTCGGGTGGCGAAAATGGCCCTGGTGCACAAAAAATCGATTCTGCCGATCGCTGAAGAGCGGCGGCGTTTTCAACGCGTGAAGGTTCACCTGCTCGGCCGTTACATGCTGCCGGACCGGCGCGAATTTCCGTGCCAGATCATCAATATGTCGCCGGGTGGATTGGCGCTGCTGGCGCCCGGCATCGGCAATGTCGGCGATCGCGTG
Organism: uncultured Alphaproteobacteria bacterium; assembly: GCA_963843235.1. GTDB lineage: Bacteria > Pseudomonadota > Alphaproteobacteria > Rhizobiales > Xanthobacteraceae > Bradyrhizobium. Next base: position 124,401 of record CAWJJV010000018.1, on the reverse strand, counting down.
ATCGCCTATCTCGATCATATCGGCCGGGTCGAAGGCAAGATCACCCGCATCATCGACAACGGTTTCGCCATGACCGTCGGCGCCACCGCACGCAAGCGCGACAAGCTCGCCGCCCAGCTCACCTGGCTCGCCAACCGCGACATCCTCAATCTGCCGGAAGACCGCCGCCACGACCGTATCGTGCCGCGCAACCCGATCGCGCTGCTGACGCTCGAGGACGGCAGCAAGATGACCTGCCGGATCATCGACATGTCGCTGTCAGGCGCCGCCATAGCCGCAGAAAACCGGCCGCCGCTGCGCTCCGCGGTGCTGCTCGGCAAGGTTCAGGCCCGGGTGGTGCGCAATCTCGAGGAAGGCTTCGCGCTCGAGTTCCTCCACGAGCAGGACGCCGAGACGCTCGAGAACAGCGTCACCATGCGGTAGCGCAGCGTGATCTATTCGCCGCGCTTGGCCGGCTTCGACAGATAATCCTGCGACTGCGCCTCGCTCTTGAGCGGCGTCACCTTGTCCGGATCGATCCGCACCATCAGGTAGTCGATATGATCCTCGATCCGGGTGAACCAGTGCCCGGTGCCGGCCGGAATCACCACGACGTCGCCGGCCTTGATCTCGTAGGCTGTGCCGTCGCGCACCTCGGAGCCGTTGTTGCCGGGGCCGTTGAACTCGACCACCGTGCGCATGGTCGCCGGGCGCCGCTGCCGGTTGACGATGTCGGGACCGAGCACCAGCGTCGCCGCGCCTGACAGCACATGATAGACCTCGCTGATCTGATCGTGCTCGGCGACGGAATCCGGCGCGGGTTTTTCCAGCCTGCCGCGATGAACCATGCCGATGCCGATATGCGCCTTGCCGATATCGATGTCGCGCACCTGCTGATCGAGCAGCTTTTCCGCCAACGCCTTCTTGGTATAGCCGTCGAGTTCGGCCGCCGGGATATAGGTCCCGGGGCACATCGGACAGGTCGGCTGCGGGTCGGTGGGATTGATCTTGCCGGTCTTGGCAGTATCGGTCTTGGCAGTATCGGGCGTTTGCGCCTGCGCGACCGCACCGATTCCGAGACAAAGCAGCGTTGCAACACCCCAGACCAACCGTTTCATGAAATCCTCCTGTTTTCCGCATGCATGCACGGCGCCGGCTGCTTTGCCAAGCGCGGCTTCGGCGTCCAAAATTCGCATGAACGCAGACAGCGTTAGCGCGGCGTAAAGTGCCGCGCCTGCCGATCGCCCGTTTTCATGATGACCAAGGCCGGAATTGGGCGTTGCTGGATCCCTCTTTCGGCCGGCGCGGCAGGTTAACGCGGCGGATTTTTGCGGGCGCAACCGCAGTAGCGGCGGGCGATGGCGCGTTAACGTGTAAAATTTGAATCAATGGCGGTTGTTTCAAATTTTAATCGAATTCGATTCAAGTATAGATCGAATTCGCCGAGGCTTTTACTTGTATTCGCTTCAATTGTACTTGGCCGACTTAGCTACAGTGCAAATCCTTTGTGCGAAACGTGGCCCCAACACGAGACGGGGGCTACAATGTTCGGGTTTACGGGATTGGGGAAGGGATTGGCGGTCGCCGCCGTCCTGTTGATTTCAAGTGCGTCGGCGCACGCCGACGAACGGGTTCTGTATGCGAGCCTCGGCGAGACCACACGGGCGCCGATCGGCTGGGTCGAATTCTGCGCCGACAATCCCGGCGAGTGTTCGGGCGCCACGTCGCAACCGCGCGATATCGTGATGTCGCAGACCGCATGGCGCGATCTGCTGCGGGTCAATCACTGGGTCAACGAGAACGTCAAGCCGATGACCGACATGGATCATTGGGGCGTGGTCGAGAAATGGTCGTTGCCGACCGACGGCTACGGCGACTGCGAGGACTACGTGCTGATGAAGCGCAAGATGCTGATCGACGCCGGGTGGCCCCGCGAAGCGCTGCTGATCACGGTGGTGCGCGACAAGAAGAACGAAGGCCACGCGGTGCTGACCGTCAAGACCGACCGGGGAGAGTTCGTCCTCGACAACCAGAATGAGAGCGTCGTGGCCTGGACCGAGACCGGCTACCGCTTCGTCAAACGCCAGTCGCAGAGCGATCCGAACCAGTGGGTCTCGCTCGGCGACGCCCACCCCGCGGTCGCCACCGCGAGCGCACGCTGACACCGATTGGAAATTAAGGAACCCGCGACCCGGTCACATCCCCACCCCTCCCCGTCCCAGACCGGTTCGCGCGCGGCCAGCCTTCCCCCAAAGGCTGGCCGCAACTTTTTTGGAAGCGCGCAAATGCCGTCGCCGATGCCGAGGGTGTGGCCAGAGCGTTGCGACCCTTACCTGATGATGCGCTGATGATCGTTGCGCGCGGGGCAGACGAGGAAGACTTGGCGCGGCTTACGGTTGGTGCGCCGATCTTAAACGCACAACGCCACTACGCGGAATATGATCGCGTGGTGGCGTTGCTATTTCCATGGCCGGGCCCTCAAATCCCCAGCAGCCCAGATGTAGCAAGTGATTTTGCAATGCTGGGTGAACGGTGCATTCAGAGACCGTTCATTGCCAGTCGCGCAGGTCCGTCACCGCAGTGATCGTCGTGGCGTTCGCAGCCGCGACGCTGGCGGTTGTCGTTCTACCGTCGTCGTGCCGGTGATCGCTACCTTAGTCCCTTAGGCCACCCGCCCGAGGCCGGCGTGCAGCCCGGGAAGTCCGATGATAGTTGCCGGCGTCCAGGAGGCTAACGAGCTTGTCGCCCTCGGGAAGGGCGATCGAGTGGTCCAACTCGCGAGCCCATCCCCGGTCGCTAATGGCGCCCACCCTTCTTGGCCGCAAACGTTAAATTTGCGATTTTTCCGATGATGGCTTCGACGTCTCCCGGATCAGCTTTGCGTATCCCAGTACGGCTTCTGCGTGAGCTGCGGCCTCATCGGGGGAAAGGATGATGTGCCCAAGAGGTTGCCCGTCCATGCGCAGTTCGACGGTCACTTGCTTGCTGTCTTTCGACAGGCCCACGAATAATTGCCCATACCCCATCACGTCCCCCGCTAACTATTGCTCAAGTACTGTATCAGACAAACAGCTCCGCGCCAGCCTGGGTGAATCCCACATCGGTCCCGGACTCGTGTTTCCAGAGGCCGGCTCCGGGGCGTAGCGCGCTGAACGCCCGAACGCTTTACCTGGGCACATCGCGTCTCAGCTCTTTGGTGTGCTCCGCCCGGATCGGACCGAACGGTCCGTACATGTGCTGCCGCCGATCGAACCCGTCGGCGTACGGTCCGTAGGGCGTATCGATCGGCTTGGTCAGGAGGTCGGGGAAATCCTTGGCGAGACCTGCCTTAGCCGGACGCGGTTGAGAGATCACATAGGCCGCGACATCCCATGCCTGCTCGACGGTGAGCTGCGGATCGACGTAGTCTGTCCCGTGCGGCATGTTGAAGTGCACGAAGTTGGCGGCGGTAATCAGCCGGGCCATGCCGGCGCCATCGTTGAAACTGTCCGCGCCCCAGAGCGGTGGCACCATGTAGCCGAGATCGACGGTCGGCAGGCTGCGGCGGATGCCGGACCCGTTGGTATTGTGACAGGCCAGACAAGCATTCGCGTAGATCGTTTTGCCACGAACCGGATCGGCCGCCCGATCGAGTTCAGGCATCGAGCCTGCGCCGAGCCCCGGCAACACTTTGCCCGCCGGAACCCCTGACGACAGAAACTTGATGTACGCCACGATGGCCTGCATTTCCGGACTGTCTGATGGCAGCGCGCGGCCATTCATGCTGCGCGTCATGCATGAGTTCACCCGGTCCTCGATCGTGATCTCGGCGCCTAGCCGGGCGCTGTATTGCGGAAACAGCTCAACCAGTCCGAACAGCGGCAAGCCGAATTTCTTCGCACCAGCTTCGAGATGACAGTTGCTGCAGGCAAGATTGTTGCCGGCAAAACGTTTGGCCGAATTTGGCACTTCCGGTCCGATATGGGCGTAGGTCGCGGTGATGAGGTCACGCCCGCGCCGCACCAGCCGGCCATGATCGTCATCAGGCAGCGCGCCGACTTCAGGCACCGTCCAGACTGGAGCGGAGACCGTCTGCGCGCGAACCGTGCCTGTCGCGACTACGCCAATGACAACGGCCGCAACGACGCGCGCCGTGTTCGACCTTGAAGTCGCACGCATCCGAAGCATTCCAATGGCGCTCCCGCACCACCTGCCCGGCTCGATCATCCATCTCAATCTCTCGCCCAGGCTTCCGGCTATCATTTCGGGATCACTGAATTGAGCTGTCCGCTATTCTGAAAGGTGGGGCGCTATGGCCGATCGCGCCGATCGAGTGTCTCCTCACGATGCGGGCGTTGCCGCGCGGTTTGACGATACGCCTGCGGGAAGCCCGCGACAATGTGCGGATTTCGTCAAGCAGCGTCGGATCGCAACTCGCTACGACAAACTCGCGGCCAACGACCTTGCCTTCATCACGGCACCTGCCGCCTCGCGCCATCACTCCCGGTCGGGCGCATGGAACCGTCGATATCCGCGCGCGTTGGAAGCGCGCCGGATCGATAGCGGTTTGATTGCCGGACCGCGCGGTCCCGGCCGGCTTGCTTTTCCGGTGGGTCTATCCGCTGTCAATCAACGATGAGGAGTTCAGATGGCCAAGGTCGCGCTGTACGTTCCGCTCGAAGCCAAGCCCGGCAAGGAAAAAGAAGTCGCCGATTTCCTGAAATCGGCGCTGCCGCTGGTGGACGCCGAGCCCGCTACCGTAACCTGGTTCGCGATCCAGGAAGGCCCCTCGTCGTTCGCGATTTTCGACACGTTCGATGAGGAGGCCGGCCGCGAGGCGCATCTCAACGGCAAGGTCGCCGCGGCGCTGATGGCCAAAGCCGACACGCTGCTCGCCAAGCCGCCGCAGATTTTTAAGATCGACATTCTGGCCCAGAAGTTGCCGAAATAGCCCGGCCGCGCCCCGGGTTGCAATGCCCCGAAAGGCCGCCGCCGCCCCCTGGGGCGGCCAAACGGAGCCGGCGGGGGTCATTTGCCGCTTCCGTTCCGGTCAAATCTGAGGATAATTCCGCCGGGCGGGAACTTTTTCCCGGGAACCGGCCTTGACGCACATGATCGAAGCCACGTCCGACGATGCGAGGACGAACGGCATCGCGCGTATCGGCTCGCAACCGATTGCGCTGGCGACGGCTGCGCTCGCGATAATGCTGCTTGGCGCCGGATCGATCACCCTCTGGCGCGCCTATACCGGCGCCGCGCCCGAACAGGAACGCGTGGTCGCCGCCCGTCTGGTCCAGGCCCGGGTGGCCCAGACCTCCGAGCAGCTGGTCGAGCGTACCAAGGCGCTGGAAGTGTCACAGCAGGAGGCGATCGACCAACTGCAAATTGCGCAGGATCAGCTGCTGACCATCAAGCGTCTGCTGGCTGCCCAGCAAAGTGACGCCAAACGCCTGTCCGACCAGGTCGCCGCGCTAAACGGTGCGATCGACGGCCTCAGGCAATCGTTCGCGAGCTCCCAATCCACGGAATCGTCCAGTCCTTCGGCAGGCAGGCGCGCCACCAGCGGGCGCCGTAGGCACGCCAGACGAAACTGACGGGGTGGTCGCGCCTCCCTTTCGCCGCATGAGACGCACACGCGACATTTTTTAGCCCAATTGTGAAATGGATCACATTCTTCGGTTCCAACCCGGGCCATAACTCCGGAACCGGGTGGCGCGAGCCGATTTCAATATCCGGGCAGCGCAAGGTCGCATCGGCGTCATACTCCGCCGGCGGCCTTGTTTTTCTTTTGGCGGGTCGTTCGCCCCTCCCCGTCCGCTAGCCGGATCGATGCCCGCCGACGCGTCGCGCCCTGCCGGGCTGACCCAGTATCGGACCCGCCGCTATTCGGAATCGCCAGGTAAATTCGCCCTGTATTCATGAACCCGCGTCATGTCGGCATGCGAGACGACAAACTGCCGGGACGCCGTGTCCGGCAGGCGGCTGCCGGAAATACAATTGAGCACCCGGGAGAAGGTGTCGACGAGATCCACCGATCCCTCCGCGTCACGGGCGCACGGCGCGGGCATGCGAATGGTGTTCAAGGCGCCGAACCGCTCCTTCACATCCAGCGCGTCCCAGGCATCGAACGGCTTCTTGAACTGTCCGCGAAACGCGGTGCCATGGTCCGACTGCAGCACGATAATGGCCTGCGGGTCGCTGCGAACGATCTTGCCCACGAGATCGATCGCCTCGCCGTTGACGCAGACGAGTTGATCGAGGAAGGCCGGCTTCTCCGCCGCGTCCCAGTCCAGCAGGTCCGGCGCCACCATCCTGATCGAGCAATCCCGCCTGAACCGCATGGGGGGATGCGGAGCCAGAATGTGACCGTATAAAAAGAACGGCCCCCCAAGCGCCTGCACCTCGGACAGCCGGTCGGTCAGGTCGCGCACCGCGCCGCGCACAAACGGCGTCTGGTCGCTCTTTAGCCTTCCCCGCCGAGCGCAATGACATCCATCAGCGGCGTCTTTGAAAACAGCGCCAGATTGAATTCGTCGAATTGGGCATCGCCGTCCACGTTCCCGCTGATGCAGACGGCGCCTTGCAGCGGGCAATCGGTCAGATTGTCGTAGCCGTTCTGGAAATGAACGTAGCGATAGCCCATCGAACGCAGGGTGTTGACGACGACATTTTGCCCGCGAACCATCGGATACAAATCCGCCGTCGGCAGGATGGTGGACGGAGACCCATCTTGCAGGAACCCCAGCGACAACGTGCTCGATATCGAGAAGATCGTCTCGGGGAAGCTCGCCAGCGCGCGGTCGTAAACAACGAAATCGAGATCGCGCAAGCCCTTCAAAAACGCTTCGTTATCGAAATCGAAGAATTGCCGCAGCACATCGGCCCTCGGATAGCCGTCGAGCACAATCCAATAAACGTTGCGGGGGTTACGCGCCGTCAGCGAAAGCGCAGCGTTGTTGGCAGCCCGGAAATACCGCGACTGGGCGTGGATCAGGCTGATCACCGCCGGCACGATGTAGGCCAGGCCAACGATCGCCATCGTCGGCAGAAACGCCGCGCGCCCGGAAAATTTTCCGACAACAAACCCGGCAAATAATGTCGCGCCCACCCACAACAAGATCGGCAAGTCCGCGGGTTCGCTGCCGACCTTCAATTTTATCGCATCGTAATTGAACGCCATGAAGGCCGTGATCGCCGCCACCAGGAATATCCTGAAGATCGGCACCGCGCGAAACACGCATTTGGCGATCAGCGAACCCGCAATCGCGACCGCGAGTACGATGAGGTAATCCCGGACGAGGCGCGAGGGCCCGGTGAGGCTCTCAAAATTGATCCGATAGAAATTGAGAAAGCCGACGCCGGAAAAAATCGCGAGTACGACGAGTGACAGCAGTGGCTTCCATGTCCTACGCATGCACGACTTTTTCGTGTAAGCATAGAGTGTCCGCCCCGACGCGGAGACAACTTCCTTCTTCTCGACGGCGGCGCGCTTCGCCAACTCGCTTTCGAACTCGGCCTGGGAATACCGGTCGAAGATGTCCTGCCGCCCACCCAGCATGCGTTGGATCACCGGATCGGTTTTCGGCACAAACTCCACGACGCCGCTATCCGCCAGATCGATCATCCAGTCGAGCAGCATCGGAAGCGGAACGTTCCGGCCGATCGCGATATGGTGTTCGAGCGCCAGAGCGAGTATGGCGTCGGGCCTGCTCCGGGAGCTCAATCCTGCGCGCTCTTGTTGATGCCACCCCTGGCTTGGGCTCGGATTGCAGGCATCCATTTGCAGCGGCAGAAAATTCAGGTCGGCTCCAAGCGACCGCTGCACGGCGAGACTGAGCGCGCCGTGATCGCTGTCGAAGCCGACGACATATTGGGCGCCGGCGCGTAGCGCCGTCTCGCTATAGAGGCCGGTGTTGCAGCCGAGATCCCAGATCATCCGAGGCCGCAACCGCCGAACGAAATCCGACACAAAGGCCTGTTTGCGCTTTTCCTCTTCCGGCAAATAGGAATTCACAGCCGCATAGTCGCGCCAGGTCGTGGTTGCCGTAGCGAAGGGATCGCACATCCCCGCAATCCAGGTCCTGAGATTTCGCAGCATGAACCGAAAGCCGCTGAGCGGCAGCTTTCGTTGCGTTGCAGCGGTGACTTTCGAGGCATCTTTCCGGGCAGATTTCTGCAGCCAGACCGGGGCCAGCACCTCGGACCAGACACGCCACGACAGTTTGTGCCTGACGCGAAGGACGTTCGCCAGGTCTGCGGACGAAACCCCTTCGATCGCGCCCCGGTACCACGGATTGAACGGAATCTTTAACAACGCAGTGAGCAGGAGCGGATTGAGAAATTGTTCATGGAATTGTCGCTGGCCGAACCAGAGCTGTCCGTCGCTGTATGGCACCAGCGACAACGGGTCGATGAAGATCGGCTTGGTTCCGACGAACTGCACGTTGTACGCGCTGGCGTCAGTCAGCGTGAACCCGGATTCAAGGGCGCGTAAATGAAGGTCCAGATGGAAAAGCGCGGCGCGCTTCAAAAGTTCGAACGGCCACTCATATGGATAGGATATGAAGCTGATCGGCTCGTGTTCGAGGACGCGGCTTGCGAGATCAGCGAGAACCGGCTCGACGAGTCACCTCCGATGGCACCAACCGTTTCTGCGCTACGAGTTCAGCCAACAGACCGGACGACTTCAGTCTTTCAAAGGCGCCGAACGCATCTTCGCGCAACACCCTGAAGATTCTGTTGTCGTAATGCGCAACGTAGCCGGAGGGATCGCGAAACGATCCCGGATTGCGAACGATGTTCATTAGCCAAGCACTTTGTACTTCCTGAACCAGCCCTGCGTCCGGCTCCACGCATCCTCGGCGGCTTCTTTGCGATAGCTGGCACGATAGTCCGCGTGGAAGCCATGCGGCGCCCCCGGATAAATCTTGAACTCGGCGGTCTTGCCCGCTTCCGCCAGCGCCTTCTTCAACGCCTCGACGCTGGCGACGGGAATGCCGGTATCGGCCTCGCCATACAAGCCGAGCACCGGCGCTTTCATCTCGGGCGCGAGTTGAGTCGGGCTCTTGGGCCACAGCAGGCTCGGCGGATCGACCGGCGGGCCATAAAACGCCACGCCCGCTTTAAGCGCGCTGCTATGCGCGGCATATTCCCAGACCGTCCGCCCGCCGCGGCAGAACCCGATGATGCCGAGCCGACCGGTATCGCCACCCTGCGATTTGGCCCAGGCCACCGTGCTGTCGAGATCGGACAATAGCTCCGCATCCGGCTTGGCATCGACGACCGACAACAATTGCGCAATATCCGCAACCTTGGTGAGGTCGACGCCGCTGCGAAAATAATAATCCGGCGCAACCGCCAACGCACCGAGCTTGGCGAGGCGCCGCGTCACATCCTTGATGTATTCGTGCAGGCCGAAAATCTCCATCGCCACCAGCACGACCGGCGGATTGCTGACGCCGTGGGGGCGCGCGAAATACCCGGGCATCTCGCCATCGGCCACTTTTATCTTGCCGTCGCCCACGACAAGTCCGGCGGCGTCGGTCTTGATGGCATCGGCACGCACCGGACCGGCGGCCAGCGTGTATCCAGCGGTGACGGCGGCGGAGGCGGTCATGAAGCCGCGCCGTGAAAGCGGTGCGACTTTGGTCAGCCCGACGACATCGGGTGTCAGTAGGTCGGCACTCATCGGAAGTGTCTCCGGATTTGCAGATAGAAACATTTAGAAAAGAAACTTCGGAAAATGAAGAACACGTGCGTGCAATCAATACCGGAAGTCAAAACTGCAAAACCTGCGCGTGACGGTCTCGCAAATTCAGTGCCGGAATCAAATTAAATAAAGTTCACCTCGCGCTGCGGAAACTCACATTGACTGGGTGGGCCGCGACACTGATAGTCATCGAGATGGGCCGAAGACTGAAATACACGCTGCTATCGTTCTTGCTTTTGAATTTTACGATCGCCGGCGTATCGGATGCCGCGGCCTATCTGGACCCGGGCACCGGAAGTATTGTTTTTCAGAGTATCATTGCGGCTGCAGCGACGGGCCTGGCCGTCTTCGCTTCCGCCTGGAAAAGGGTCTTGCATTTCGTCGGCCGCATTTTCGACGGCAGCGCTGGGGAAGACGCTAACAAGGATTGATGTGAGATCGCCCGTTAGGGCGCAACGCCTTCACCGATGGTCACGTAGGCCAGCCCTGGACAGCCCGAAATGTGCGAGGCGTCGGCGGAATAAAACGTAAGAGAATATCTAGTTACTGAACGCTGGCGGTTGCAATGCACCCCAGCGACCGACCGCGCCTTGGGCGCGGTCGGTTTTCGCTGCGAGTTTTACTCGCAGACCTCAACGCGTCGGACGCGCCAGCCATTTTTGGTATGGATGCGGCGGCGCTCAATGTAACAGCCACCATCCTCGGCATAGCCTTCGTAGCCGTAACCGCCATAACCGTAATACGGATAGTTCCACCGTAATAGCCGTACGGGCCATATAATCCGTAGCCTAACCCAATTGCGCCCAGCCCGAGCCCAAAGCCGAAGCCCCGGCCGCGGAAGCCGCCGCCACGAAAGCCACCACCGTGGAAGCCGCCGCCGCCGTGGAAACCGCCCCACCGCCGTGACCACCACCACCCCGCGCCAGTGCGATGTTCGGCGCCAACAAGCCAACCGTGGCGACCGCCGCCAACGCGAGTAACGTTTTACGCAACATGATCGTGCCTCCGTGATCCGATTAACATAGTCAAAGGTCATGACGCTTTGAGGCTAATAGCGTTGCAAATTTCAAAGCTTCCGCGGGATTAATATCCAGAAATCCTGCTCAATTCTTTGCGACCGGGCGATCTCTATTTATCCGTTAACGCTACACGTGCAGCAAGATTTGTCCTTGGAACCATTTCGGTTGACAATTATTAAACCGGCATCTCTTCGCGGCACGGCAGAGGCCGGTTATGCGCAAGCTGATCGCATTCGATGACGACACTTTCGACAAGCTGACGCAGCTGGGGCGCGACCGCATGGCGACGATTCAGGAGCTGGCTGACGAAGCCTTCGCCGACGTTCTCAGGAAGCACGGCATCCCGATTGATCTGAAGGACGCGCTTCGCAAGAGCGCGTCGCTGAAGACGTCCAACCGCGCAAGGAATCCGAAACCATGACCACCGATCCGGATCCGTTCGAGGAAGGCCAGCGCGCCGCGCGCGAGAACATTCCTGCAAAAGCCAATCCGTATCAGGACGGCAGCGACGAGCATTCGCTCTGGGCCGCCGGCCATGAGACCATCGCCGGCGAGGCTGAAGCCGACGAATCCGAAGACACCTGAGAGGCTCCTGAAGCGACCTCACTCAGCCGATTTTCTTCAAGCCTTTGCGAAAGCGCGGGCCGTTGCGCTGGTAGGATTTCGCCGCACCGCCCATCTTGGCGGCCTGTTCGGAATCAAGCGTGCGGATCACCCGCGCCGGCGCGCCGATGATCAGCGAGTACTCCGGAAATTGCTTGCCCTCGGTGATGACCGAACCCGCGCCGACCACGCTGCCGCGGCCGATCCTCGCACCGTTCATGACGATCGAGCCCATCCCGACCAGCGCGCCGTCCTCGACGGTGCAGCCGTGCAGGATGACGTTGTGACCGACCGTGCAATTCTTTCCGATCGTCAGCGGAAAGCCCGGGTCCGTGTGGCAGGTCGAGTTGTCCTGCACGTTGGAGCCTTCACCGATCTCGATCCACTCATTGTCGCCGCGCAGCACCGCGCCGAACCACACGCTGGCCGAAGCGTGCAACCGGACCTTGCCGATCACGGTGGCGGTGTCGGCGATAAAGTAATTGCCGTCGGCGGGAAGTTCGGGCGCCTGCCCGTCAAGTTCATAGATCGCCATGCTCGCTCAATCTCCTGTTCGCGGAGACCTTGGCATGGTGATGAGAACGTTTACAAGCCGAGCATGTCCTCGGACGTGATCCGGGGTCGCTGCCGGAACTCGTCCCTATGCCAGCACTCCGGCGGCGCGCAGCGTCATGACGAAAAACGTTCCGGACATCAGGCTCCAGAATCCCGCCAGCACCGTCGCCATCATCACGAATTCGACGCGCCGCCGCTCGATCTGTGCGCCGCGCAAGGTATTGCGCATGATGATAAAGGGCGCGGCAAAGACCAGGAATGGCACCGCCGCGAAGGTCCGCGGCGCCACCCCTTCCTGCAGCAGCCCAAATCCCGCCGGGCGCCGCACCAGTGCCTGATATCCGCTGGCCAAAGCGCCCGCCAGCGCGAAGCCGATGCACAAGGTGAACAGGGAATTCAACGCATCAGGCGACATCGGGGACTCTTCCGCTCCATCAACGACCCGCTCTGCTTCGCAAAATTGCTCGCCGCCCGCCACACTATCCTTAAGGAAAGGTTAACGCTCGCCGGGAGAACCAGCCCCTGCACATGGCCCGGCGTGGCCTTGACGGCGCCACGGCGCGCGGAAATTCGCCTGCCGCATGTCATATTCGGAAGTGATTCGACCGGTCCTTTCGGATGTTCCTGACGATGCATGATTCATGACCTATTTCTCCTCGCAGGTCGCGCGCGGTTGGCGCCGCCATCGCCGCGGCCACATGGTTCCGATCGTTGTGGCGACCGGACTTGCCGCCGGCGCGATCGCGCTGGTCGCCTATCTGTTGTGGCCGACCTGGGGAACGGACACCTCGAGCGATCCGGCGCGGCTGCCGGTGAGCATCGGTGCCACCCTCTTCAACATCCCGCCGATGGCGATCCGCATGAAGATCCAGCGCCATTCCGGGCCGCAGGAGCGCGTCGATCTCGGCTTCGACTATCCCTCGCTGGACGCTCCCGAAGGGGTCAAGCACGTCAGCGCCGATACGGTGGAAGACGCGATGCAGCCGATCGACCGGATCTTCCTGTCGATCGCCGCGCATCACGATTCAATGGCGCCGCAGGTACGCGTCACGACCATCTATCCGCGCTACCTCGAGCAGGCTTCGACGACCGGTCAGGACGGATTGACGATGCGCGCGTTTCGCGACGGCACGCCTTACAGTGGCGAAGATCTGTTTTTTGCAGATCCCCCCACTCTCATGGCGCGCTGCACGCGCGACGGCGAAACCCCGGGGATGTGCCTGAGCGAGCGTCGTATCGACGGCGCCGATCTGACATTCCGCTTTCCACGGAGCTGGCTTGCGCGATGGCGCGACGTCGCCAATGCGATGGACCGGCTGACGGTGCAACTGCATGGCGCGCGGGGCTGAGCCGCCCTTCAGGTCGACGTCATTGCGAACACAAGCGACGCAACCCGGAACACGGCAAGCAAGAAGGCATTGATCGCTTCCGCCTTCGCTAAAAAGCTACGGCGGGCAGATCGTCTGCTTGCCCGGCTCGCAATGGACAGCCAATCAAAATGACGGCAAATCAAGATGACCGCAGGCAGGCGCAGACCGAGCTGGCCCGCGAGTCGAGCCTCAATCCTGCTCGACCAGATCGTCCTCGAGGATCGCCATCTGGAATTGAAACGAGCGGTCGTCATCTTCATCGTCGACGAACAGCACGCCGATGAATTCCTCGCCGATATAGACCTCGGCCGAATCGTCCTTTTTCGGCCGCGGCACCACGCGAATTTTGGGATTGCCGAACAGGCGCTTGAGATAAGCGTCGAGTTTCCTGACTTCCTGAACGTCCACGGCAGTCTCCAATGTGATGGTAGGTTTCCGGGGTTTTAGGACGAGACGAAGCGAACCGCCAGCCGTATCATTGGAAATCGTGTGTGTGATTAAGCGGCCTGAAAACCAAAGGCGTTGAAATTCAGGCCGCCCCGAACCTACAGTCCGATCGCGTTGATCATTTGATCCATGGTGCGTGACGGCTCGGCGCAGCCGGCTTCGCCGACGATCTTGGCGGGAACGCCGGCCACGGTCACATTGTGAGGCACCGCCTTCACCACCACCGAGCCCGCGGCGATGCGCGCGCAATGGCCGACCTCGATATTGCCGAGAATTTTCGCGCCGGCGCCGATCAACACGCCATGCCGGATTTTGGGATGGCGGTCCTCGTTCTCCTTGCCGGTGCCGCCAAGCGTCACGTCGTGCAGGATCGAGACGTCGTCCTCGATCACAGCGGTCTCGCCGACGACAAATCCAGTGGCGTGATCGAGGAAGATGCCGCGGCCGATCCTGGCTGCGGGGTTGATGTCGGTCTGGAATACCGCCGAGGAGCGGCTTTGCAGGTAATAGGCAAAATCCTTGCGGCCCTTTTTATAGAGCCAGTGCGCCAGCCGGTGGGCCTGGATCGCATGGAAGCCCTTGAAGTAGAGCAGCGGATCGATGAAGCGCGAAATCGCGGGGTCGCGGTCGTACACCGCCACCAGATCGGCGCGGAAGGCATTGCCGAGATCGGGATCGTCGCGCAGCGCCTCGTCGAAGGCCTGGCGGATCAAATCGCCCGACAGCGCCGAATGGTCAAGGCGGTCGGCGATGCGATGCACCACCGAGGCTTCCAGACGGTCATGATGCAGCACCGTCGAATAGATGAACGAGGCCAATTCAGGCTCGCGTCGAACAATGTCTTCCGCCTCCTCGCGCACGCGATCCCAGATCGGATCGAGCGACGTGAGCTTGGCACCCTGCGGATTGATCTGATGCATTGCCATGTGTTGCTCTCGGGCTGCTCTCGCAAATTCGACTGCTTTGTGGCGGAGTATAGCATAACCACCAAACGGCTGTCTCGGCCCCGCGACCTGCCGCAAATGACCGTCACGGCGGCGCTAAATGGGCATTAAAACATTGACGCGGCGCGGTTTCTTCACGTATCGCCGCGTAGCCCTTGAGGCCCCCTTTTCGGGCCTGCCTGCCCTGCAAACGCCGCCTCAAAATGGTCGGGAATTCCGGGAAATCAAGCGGTCGTCGCCGGGTATTACGGTGCAAACGCCACCGGGGTCCGATCATGATCCGGGGCGGCCCCGTTTTTGGGGCGATGTGTCATCTCCCTCGATAACGCGGCTGGGCCTGCGGGCGCATCGGAGCCTCTTGTGGTTCACAGCGATTTCATCCCGGAATCAATTTCGCCCGGTCGCCGCGTCTTGAAATCTCATGTTGGTTCTTTACGGTGCGCGCAGTTTCACCGGATCGGGGACCGCTCGCGGGGGCTCATCGGCACAGGATCAACGAAGGGATAAGCCTTGATCGTTCGGGACCGTCCGTCCGGCTGGCGCCTCTTCTTCGTGCTGCGCGGCTCCATCGTCCCGAAGGTCGGGCCGCAGATCCTCGCCGTCATGTTCATCGCGGCCGTGGTCAGCTATTTCCACGGCGTCGTGTTCAATCGCAACCTGACCTTCACGGCCGTTCCCTTCACGATCGTCGGCCTCGCGCTGTCGATCTTCCTGGGGTTCCGCAACAGTGCGGCCTATGACCGTTATTGGGAAGGCCGGCGGCTTTGGGGAGAATTGCTCGTCACCGGCCGCATCCTGGCCCGGCAGGTGAACAGCCTGATCGCGGCCGGGCCGGCGGATACCGCGGATGACCTGGTCCCGCTGCGCCGCCGCATGATCTACAAGACCATCGCATTCGCGCACGCGCTGCGTCATCACCTGCGGAACACCGCCGCCAAGGATGACCTGGCCTCCCTTCTCGGCGAAGAAGATCTCCGCCGCATTCTCGCTTCGGTCAATCCGCCAGCAGCGGTGCTGCGCAGCCTGGGCGACGATCTGCGCTACTGTCTGGCACGCAAGCTGATCGCGGAGCCCCTTGCGGTGAACCTCGACGCCAGTCTCAACGCGCTCGACCGCGTTCTGGGAAATTGCGAACGCATCAGGTCCACGCCGATCCCGTTTTCCTACACACTGCTGCTTCATCGAACGGCCTATCTCTACTGCTTTCTTCTGCCGTTCGGCCTTGTCGACACGGTCGGGATGGTGACGCCGGTCGTGGCCGGCCTGGTCTCCTACACCTTCTTCGGCCTGGATGCGCTGGGCGACGAGATCGAGGAACCTTTCGGCACCTCGCCCAACGATCTGCCGCTGGCCGCGATCAGCCGAAGCATCGAGATCGATCTGCGCGAAGCCCTGGGCGAGACGGACCTGCCGAAGCCACTGCTACCCAAGGATTACTGCCTGACCTGAGCCAGTGGATCGCGACGCTGGTGGCGCTGATCCCCGCCGTCGGATAGTTCGCCGATAGTGACGCGCCGGGCGAGGATTCACTTTCGCTGTGAGAGGAAATCCAGCACGCCGGTCTTGTAGACCTTGTCGCCGACCGCGCGCATGTGGTCGCGGTTGGGAATGTCGAGCACCTGCGCACCCGGAATGATCTTGGCGAGCGCCGCCGCCGAGCCCGCGATCTCGTCCGTTGTGCCGACCGCGATCAGCACGGGGACGCGGATGTTGGCGGCTTCGTCGCGGCTCATCAGGCGGCGCGAGCCGCGCAGGCAGGCCGCCAGCGCCCGGCGGTCGGAACGGGTCTGATCCGCAAACGCCCGAAACGTCCGCCCCACCGGATCGGTCACCTCCTCGAGCGAGTCCGCCTCCAGCGCCGTCGCCACGTTCTCCCCGGGACCGCCGCCCTCGATCAATCCCATCCCGATGCCGCCGAGAATGGCCGAGCGCAACCGCTGCGGCTCGCGCTGCGCAAGCAAGGCCGTCATCCGCCCGCCGAGCGAATAGCCCATGATGTCGGCGCGCTCGATCTTCAAATGATCCATCAGCGCCCGCACGTCGCCGGCCATGGTGCCCAGGTGATACTGCTCGACGTCGTAGAGCTTGGCGGAATCGCCGTGGCCGCGATTGTCGAGCGCGATGACGCGGCGGCCGTTCTTCTTCAATTCCGAAACCCAGGTCGGATAGACCCAGTTCACATTCTTGTTCGATGCAAAGCCGTGCACGAGCAGGATCGGATCGCCCTCGCCTTCGTCGAGGTAGGCAATTTCAACAGCGCCGTTGTGAAAGCTCGGCATCGGTCATTCCGTAGTTGATGGTGAATGGAAGTTCGGCGGTAGCGCCCCGTTCGGGAAAGGGAGCGGATGAGGGATTACATCCTGCCGGATGGTCTTACCGGAACTCGCGAGCGGTTCAAAAACTCATTGGCCAGATTTAGACCTGCGTAACGGCCGGCGCCAGCATTGGTTGCGAGGCCGCCGCCATCAACTTTCGCAGCCGTCGCGCCTTCTTGCGCTGCAGCCATGACAAGGTCAGGCGTTCGGTCAAGGCCTTGATCGACGACAACAGGCCGAACAGCGCCAGCAGCGCGCCGAACACCCACAGCGTCAGATCGAACGCGCCGGCCGCCAGCAGCAAGGCGCCGCGGCCCAGCATTTTCAGGATCGCGCGGGTCTGGCCGCCCTTGGATTCGGCCAGCCGCGCGGCGCGGGCGAGGTCCTTGGGACCTTCGGCGATCCCGAGCGTATCGAGCGCGCCGCGCATGCCGGCCTTCTCGCCGACGCGCCCGACGTCCTTGGCAAGGCGGACCAGCGCCCCGGCCTGCTCGGGGCGAAACGCCGCCTTGATCGCACGGACGGTCTGCCCTGGCCGCAGCACCGAGCCGGTTGCGACCGCGTTTTGCAGCATCGGTGCATCGACCAGGTCGCGCGCGGAGCGGCCGGCCCATCGCGTCAGCCCCTCGCCCAGCCGTCCGACCTTGCGGGCGTCCTTGACCAGCGTGAGCCCGGCGCGCACCGGCGCCGCGCCGCCGACCGAGACATAGGTCGCCGCTGTCACCGCAAGCCCCGCCGCGGCCAGCCCCAGCACCAGCCGATCGGTCTCCTCGCCCATCGCCAGATGCTTGCATTCGCGCACCACGTCCCTGATGTCGCCGAACACGAAGAGATCGCCGGCGACGGTGCCCGACAGGCTGGCGACGTCGTCGGCGTTGCCGGTCACCAGGCCGCTGGCGAAACTTTTTGCGTGATGCGAGGCCGAATTCGCTTCGGTCACGGCATCGCTCACCCGTCGCGACAACTCATCGGCGAGCGGAATGTTTTTCTCGCGCGCCAGTTGGACAAAGCTGTTGGCGAGATCGGCATCGTTGGCGGCCAGCGCGGCCTCGATGTGATCGGCGATGACTGAATCGTTATTCCGCAGAGCAGAATTGATTTGCAGATCGGCGAGTTCGGCCGGATCATCCTGCGCGGCCAGCACGTCGGCGGCGTGGCGCGCATGCGGCCACAGCAGCACGCACGCTACCGTGCATACCGCCATACCCCCCAACGCTAAACCTAGCCGCAGCCGTCGCATCCGGAAAAACCCTGACGTTGTCGCTGACTTCAAGATGGTATGCCGCTTTTAAGACACAACGGCCCCGACGAAAGAAGGGCTTCTCTGGGACGACAAGATTGTGTCGAATTTGCATGAGCAAGTGAAGGATCGGGGCCTAGGAATCAACTGAACCGATCAGTATGGTGCGCGGCGTTTCAATGCTGCTGCGCTTGGTTGATCGGGCTGCGCCTCCATTGCTAATCCAAGGTGAATCTTATGTCCGACCATGTCGTTCCGCACTTTCACAATGACGCCGGCGTTTCGGTGATTGAGATCGGATCGCGGGAATTCATGTGCGTCGGCGCCAACCCGCCGTTCGATCATCCCCATGTCTTCCTCGATCTCGGCAACGACGATGAGATCATCTGCCCGTATTGCTCGACGCTGTATCGCTATGCCGCCGACCTCGCCCCCGGCGCAGCGCGACCGCCCGAATGCGTGGTGAAAGACAAGGTCGCCTGACCGGCCGGTGGCCGCATCACGCACGGTTTTCGTCGCAGGCGCCGGGATCGGAGGATTGACCGTCGCACTGGCGCTGGCGCAGCAAGGTTTTCGCGTCGTCGTGCTGGAGAAAGCCGAACGGCTCGAAGAGGCCGGCGCCGGCCTGCAGCTTTCGCCCAATGCCAGCCGCGTGCTGATCGATCTCGGCCTGCAGCCGCGCCTCGCGGCCCGCGCCGTCACCCCCGACGCCATCAGCATCATGAGCGCGCGAAGCGGTGGTGAAATCGCCCGCCTGCCGCTCGGCGAGGCCGCCACCATCAGCGCCGGCGCGCCCTATTGGGTGATGCATCGCGCCGATCTGCAGGCGGCGCTGCAAGCCGAGGTCAACGACAATCCCGACATCGAACTCCGTCTCGGATGCCAGTTCGAGGACGCCGTCGCCCACGCCAAGGGACTGACGGTGGCGCAGCGTGGCGGGGTGACGCGCCACCAGGAAGTGGCGCTGGCGCTGGTCGGCGCCGACGGGATCTGGTCCACGGTCCGCGGTCATTTGTTCCCGCAGGCGCAGCCGCGATTCTCCGGGATGATCGCCTGGCGCGGCATGCTCGAGGCCAGCCGCTTGCCGCGCGAATATGCCGCACGCCGGGTCCAACTCTGGATGGGGCCGAACGCGCATCTGGTCGCCTACCCGATCGCGGGCGCGCGCCAGATCAACGTCGTCGCGATCGTGCCGGGAACGTGGAACAGGCCGGGCTGGAGCGAGCCGGGCGATATCACCGACATCAAGAACCGCTTCGTATCCGCGCAATGGCCGGCCTCCGCGCGGATGATGATCGGCGCCGTCGACGAATGGCGGAAATGGGCGTTGTTCACGGTCCCCGGCGACGGCGAATGGACCGGTGGCGCGATCGCGTTGCTGGGCGACGCCGCGCACGCGATGCTGCCGTTCGCCGCCCAGGGCGCGGGCATGGCGATCGAGGACGCCGCGGTATTGGCGAAGTGCCTCGGCGAGGCTCACAACGACGGCGGCCCGGCGATTCCTTTAGCCCTGCAGCGCTACGCGCGGTTGCGCCGTCCCCGCGTGACACGGGTGCAACGCGCCGCGCGGCAGGCGGCGCGGATCTATCACCTCACCGGTCCCGCGGCCTATGCGCGCGACCTCGCGATCAGGATGATGGGCGCGGAGCGACTGCTGGCGCGACAGAACTGGATCTACGACTGGCGCGCGTGAGCGGCAGCGTGCGATCCAAAAGCTTTGACGTTGCAAATTCTCGCGATCAATAGACCGCGTTGCCCGACCGCGTCGGCGCACGCGCTTGCCCTTGGCGTTGGCGGCGCGGGAGCAGCCGCCGGCGCGGCCCCGGGCGGTCCGGCGGGAGTCATGGCATTTGTTACGCTGCCAGGCCTCGTCGGCCAGCTTGGTTTGACCGCGGACCGCAACGTAGTCGTTGCGATAGGCGAGTTCGGCGACCACGGGACCGGCAGCACCGGTATCCGCCTTCGCCATCAGGCCCTGCAGTTCCGCTATGCGGGTGGCGAGCGTCTTGCGTTCGGCCTCCAGCTGCTTGCAATCGTAATACTCGTATTTGGCGGGATCGGCGAAGGCGAAGGACACCTTATCGCCGATGTCGGCGCAGCCGGCGAGCCCGCTGCCGAGCGCCAGCAACGCCAGCAACGAGGCGGCGCGCGGCGACGACGGGTGGTGGAAAATGGAAGCGATCATGTGGCTTTCGTAATCGGACAATCTTGCGGTTGCGTAAAGCAGGCGCTGATGTCGGCAATGAGGCTTTGCCTGGGCCTGCGATATCGCTAAAGGAAGGGGCGCACTGATCCGGCAGCCCAGCCCAATTTCCCTTCGCCGGAAAACGCGCTAAGTACCTGATCTCGTGACTAAAGCGGACGTGGCGGAACTGGTAGACGCAAGGGACTTAAAATCCCTCGATGGCAACGTCGTGTGGGTTCGAGTCCCACCGCCCGCACCAATGGCCGTCGGGCCATCGATGAACTCAGGAAATGGTGATTGTACTCGAGGGCTGCTGGCGCACAGATCGCGCGGCGCATCCGCGGCATCATTGCGCGATACACTCAGCGCGCACGTCCGATGCGAGCACGGGTAGTTTCTTGTTAGCCCCTCACCTCTCGCTCACTTCGCCATCGCGACATGCGCTCCCGGGTCGCGGCCTGCAGGCGGAGCAAGCCACAGCGAACATCGCTGTCAAGATGGCTTGTTCGAATGGAAGCCGGTTTCGAGAACCGGTGGACGTCCGCCGATTAAGGTCGCTCAATGCGACATCGCGCGGATGGAAATCCCCTCGCCCGCCGCCATCAGCCCCGCCAGCCTGCATCGGAAATCGCACCCGTGCCCCAACTCGAAACGATCACGATCAGCCCGCAACTCAGCTTCGATGCGCTCGTCGCCGGCAGGCCCGGTGCGCCGCTGGTGCTGCTGTTGCACGGCTTTGCGGAATCCATGCAGTGCTGGCGCGCGCAGCTTGCGGCGCTTGCGGATGCCGGTTATCGCGCGGTGGCGCCGAGCCAGCGCGGCTATTCGCCCGGCGCGCGGCCGGATATCGGCGACACCGCGAATTATCATATCGACCGTCTCATGGACGACGCGATGGCGATCGTCGGCGCGTGCGGCTACGGCGAGGCGCGCTTTCATCTGGTCGGGCACGACTGGGGCGGCAGCATCGCCTGGGCGCTCGCCGACCGTTTTGCGCCCAGGCTGGCCTCGCTCACAGTGTTGTCGCGGCCGCATCCGAACGCCTTCAACCGCGCATTGCTGATGCCTGACGGCGATCAGGCCCACCGGTCCCGCCACCACAAGGCTTTCCTCGAGCCCGGTGCGGCCGACGCCGTGCTTGCCGACGACTGCAGGTGGCTGCGCGAGCGATGGGCCGCCGCCGGTGTGCCGGATACCGCCATGGAAGCGCATCTTTCCGTCATCGGCGACCAGGCGACGATGCAAGCCGCGCTGACCTGGTATCGCGCCCGCGGCGCGATCCGCGGCCCGCTCGGCCCGATCCGGGTGCCGACGCTCTATATCTGGGGCGATGCCGACGACACCGTCGGGCGCGTGGCGGCGGAAGGCACGGAAGATTTCGTCGCCGCCCCCTATCGGTTCGAGGTCCTTCCCGGCGTCGGCCATTTCGCCGCCGACCAGGCGCCGGATCGCGTCGCCGAGTTGTTACTTCAACACATCGCCGTCCATCCGGTCTGAGCCGCAAAGGGCGCAGAGCGCCCGGAACTTCCCGGCCGCGAATATGTTGTGCTGCAGCAAATGAAATGTTGTACTGCGGCAAATGGAGACGACATGACCCGCGAAAACAGTTCCGATCCGCGCGCCGTACCAGCGCAAGAAATTCCCGAGGATCCGCGTCCATCCGTGCGGCCGGCCACGCGAAACAGCCCGCCGCGGCCGAGCGACGGGCTGGAACTGCCTCGAAGCAGCCACTGCTGATCGAGATTTAGCGTTCGGAGTTCACCTGAGGTCAGAGCTTACCTGAGGTAGAGTTTAGAGCTCACCTCAGGTTCCGCTCACTCCGACTTGTCAACGTTCCAGAAAATCGGCGTGGCAGGACCGCCGAGCACACCGGTGAGTGATTTCCGCCATACGCTCGGCGCCTGGTACTGACCGAGCGGGATATAGATCACCTGGTCATAGACTTCCTTCTGGACGTCGGCCGCGATCTTCTTCTGCTCTTCCGGCGTCGTCGCGCGCGCAAAGGCATCGCGCATCGCTTCCAGCTTGGGATCGTCCGCCCAACCGAACCAGCCGCCGTTCTTGCCCCTGCCATTGGTCGATGCGTTGGCAATCGGATTCAGGATATCCGGGCCGGCCCAGTTGGTGAAAAACATGTCCCAGCCGCCCTCGCTGTCGGGCTTCTGGCTGGCGCGGCGCGAGACCACGGTCTGCCAGTCGGTGGCCTGCAAATCGACCTTGAAGCCGGCATCGCGCAGCGCCTGCGCCGCCACGATCGGCTGCGCCTTCAGCGTCGTCACATCGCCAGGCGCCATCACCACGACGGGCGTGCCATCGTAACCGGATTCGGCCAGCAGCTTTTTCGCCTCCGCCATGCCGTTGCCCTTGACGAGCGATTCCGAGCCGACATCGGTCGCCAGCGGCGTTCCGCAACCGAACACCGCGCCGCAGACCTTGTAGTAATCGGGGTTGCCGACCAGCGCGTCGAGCACGTTCTTCTGGCTCATCGCCATGAATGCGGCGCGACGCACCTTGACGTTGTCGAACGGCGGATGGAGGAAGTTCATGCGCCCGAGCGTCTGGAAGCCGAGCTTGCTCAGCACCTCGACATGCAAGTCCTTGTCAGCCGACAGCAACGGCAGAAGATCGAACGACGGAGCCTCGAGGAAATCGATGTCGCCGGACTGCAGTGCGTTGACCGCGGTCTGCGCATCCGCCATCGTCACCCACTCGACCCGATCGACCTTCACCACCTTGCCGCCGGAGGTCCAGTTCGGCGGCTCCTTGCGCGGCACGTAATCGGTGTTCTTCTCAAACACGGCCTTCACGCCGGGCTGGAATTCCGACTTGACGAACTTGAACGGACCCGATCCGATCGTCTCGGTGATCGCCTTGTCCGCCGGGGTCTCCGCGACGCGCTTCGGCATCATGAACGGCACCACCGACGACGGCTTGCCGATCGACTCCAGCACCAGCCCGTAGGGCTCCTTCAATGTCAGCGTAATGGTCTTGGCGTCGGTGGCCACGAGGCTCGCTGTGAAATCCATCAGCTTCTGGCCCATGCCGTCGCGCTTGCCCCAGCGCTTCAACGACGCCACGCAATCCTCCGCCGTAACCGGCGTGCCGTCATGCCACTTCAGACCGTCGCGCAGCGTAAAGGTGTAGGTGAGCTTGTCGTCGGACACCTTCCAGTCCGCCATCTGTGGCTGGATCTTGAAATCGGAATCCATCGCCAGCAGCGTGTCATAAACCATGTAGCCGTAATCGCGCTGGATGTAGGCCGTGGTGATGATCGGATCGAGGATGCGCAGATCGGAATGCATCACCGCGGTAATGGTCTTGGCGTCAGCCAGTGATGGAATCGCCAGCGCCGCCGCGATGGCCACGGCCGACGCGATCGTGGAACGCTTCCAACGCGAGATGCAGAACATTCAAACTCTCCTGACGTGAAACTGGTCAAACACCGATCATTGTCTATGCAGGCGGTACGTTATTTAGGCGTCGACTAACGCGCTGTAAAAGCTGGACATTCGAGACTTGCATCAAGCATGGCGCGCGTCAATCCGGTTTTGGTTCATTGCTGTGCGGCAGATAGCACTGACGACACGCCGATGTTTCACGCTACAAGTTCATCGCCGATCATCGACGTCAGCCCGCCGTCGATGCATCAGCGCCGTAGAACATCCCGTTCGAAGCGTTCCTCGCACAACCATAAGAGATCGTCATGAATCCTGCCAACCTTCCGTTCGATACCGAGGCCATGCTGCAGGGCTTGCGCGGCTGGGTCGAATGCGAAAGCCCGACCTGGGATGCGGACGCGGTCAACCGCATGCTCGATATCGCCGCGCGCGACATGGCGATCATGGGTGCGTCGATCGAACGCATCGCCGGACGCCAAGGCTTTGGCGGCTGCGTCCGCGCGCGCTTTCCGCATCCGAAGCAGGGCGAGCCCGGAATCCTGATCGCGGGGCATCTCGACACCGTTCATCCCGTCGGCACGCTGGCGAAACTGCCGTGGCGGCGCGAAGGCAATAAATGTTTCGGCCCCGGCATCTTCGACATGAAGGGCGGCAATTACCTGACGCTGGAAGCGATCCGGCAGTTGGCGCGGGCCGCGTTCACGACGCCGCTGCCGATCACGGTATTATTCACGCCGGATGAGGAAGTCGGCACCCCCTCCACCCGCGACCTGATCGAGGCCGAGGCGGCCCGCAACAAATACGTGCTGGTGCCGGAACCCGGCCGGCCCAACAACGGCGTCGTCACCGGCCGCTACGCGATCGCGCGGTTCAATCTCGAAGCGATCGGCAAGCCGAGCCATGCCGGCGCCACGCTGTCTTCGGGCCGCTCCGCCATCCGCGAGATGGCGCGCCAGATCATCGCCATCGACGCCATGACGTCGGACGATTGTACCTTCAGCGTCGGCATCGTGCATGGCGGCCAATGGGTCAATTGCGTTGCCACCACCTGCAGCGGCGAGGCGCTGAGCATGGCGAAACGCCAGGCCGACCTCGATCGCGGCGTCGAGCGGATGCTGGCGCTGTCGGGCACCGCCAATGATGTTACCTTCAATGTCACGCGCGGCGTCACCCGGCCGGTGTGGGAGCCGGATACGGGCACCATGGCGCTGTATGAAAAAGCCCGCGGCGTGGCGAGACAATTAGGCGTCGAACTCCCGCATGGCAGCGCCGGCGGCGGCTCCGACGGCAACTTCACCGGCGCAATGGGAATCCCGACCCTCGACGGCCTCGGCGTGCGCGGTGCCGACGCCCACACCCTCAACGAGCACATCGAGGTCGACAGTCTCGCCGAGCGCGGCCGCCTGATGGCGGGATTGCTGGCGACGCTGGAGTAAGGAAAGAGAATAGCTCGTGTTGGTCGTGGCCGGGCATAGTAGTCTGCCTTTGCGCGGACTACGTAAACTTGTCTGCGCTCCGGCCATCCACGTCTTTCTATCTTTCTGCTGGAGGAAAGACGTGGATGCCCGGCACAAGGCCGGGCATGACGAGGTTTTCTGGCTTCACGATCGCTTTTGCTGATCGCCGGAAACGGCGCATGGCACAGGATTTGCTGACCTGATACGCTGTCGGTCGGTAGCTTAACGTCTGCGCAACGCCGTCGAACGGTTGGCGCATTGTGTTGGGATAACGATGCTTGGATATCTGCTCCGCCGGATTCTTGCCGCCATTCCCGTGATGGGCGTGGTGGCGTTGTTCGTATTTCTGTTGCTGCGGCTGACGCCGGGCGATCCCGCCGCGATCCTGGCCGGCGACAACGCGACGCCGGAGCAGCTGGAGCGCATCCGCACCTCGCTCGGACTGAACGAACCGCTCTACACGCAATTCTTCACCTGGATCGGCAAGCTGCTGCACGGCGATCTCGGCGTGTCGCTGATCTCGAACGTGCCGGTGCTGAAAATGATCAGCCAGCGCCTCGAACCCTCGATCAGCATTGCGGTAGCGACCATCATCCTGTCGATCCTGATCGCGGTGCCGCTCGGCGTGATCGCGGCGTGGAAGCACGGCACCTGGATCGACCGCTTCGTGATGGGATTGTCGGTGATCGGCTTCTCGGTCCCGGTGTTCGTGATCGGCTATGTGCTGATCGAGATTTTTGCCATCGACCTGCGCTGGCTGCCGGTCCAGGGCTTTCGCAGCATGGCCTCGGGCTTCGGACCGTTCCTCGAGCGCCTCATCCTGCCGACCGTCACGCTGTCTTTCATCTATATCGCGCTGATCGCGCGCATGACCCGCGCCGCGATGCTGGATGTGCTCGGTGAGGATTACGTGCGCACCGCGCGCGCCAAGGGCATCGGCGAAACCGGCGTGCTGTTGCGCCACGCCCTGCGCAACGCCGCCGTGCCTGTCATCACCGTGATCGGCAGCGGCTTCGCGCTGTTGATCTCGGGCGTCGTCGTCACCGAGAGCGTGTTCAACCTGCCGGGCATCGGACGCCTCACTGTCGACGCCGTGCTGGCGCGCGACTATCCGGTGATCCAGGCGATGATCCTTCTGACCTCCGGCATCTATGTCGCGGTCAACCTGCTGATCGACCTCGCCTACAGCCTGCTCGATCCCCGAATCCGTTACTGAGGTACGCTCTCGATGGCGATCGATACCCTGCCCGAACCGTCTATCCCGATCACCACGCCATGGCGGCCGAGCCTCGGATTCCTCGCCTCGACGCCGATCATCGCCGCCGCCACCATCTGCCTCGCGCTGGTGGTCGCGTCCGCCGTGCTGGCGCCCTGGCTTGCGCCGCATGATCCGATGCTGCTGGCGCCGGCGCAGCGGCTCAAGCCCGCCAGCGCGCAATTCCTGCTCGGCACCGACGCCTATGGCCGCGACGTGCTGTCGCGGATCCTCTACGGCGGGCGGATTTCACTGTTGATCGGCCTCGGTGCCGCCGTCTTCAGCATCGCGATCGGACTGGTGATCGGCCTCGTCTCCGGCTTCTTCAAGTGGGTCGACGCCATCATGATGCGCGTCATGGACGGGCTGATGGCGATCCCGAGCATCCTGCTCGCCATCGCCGTGGTCTCGCTGTCGGGCGCGACGCTGACCACCGTCCTGATCGCCATCACCATCCCCGAGATTCCCCGCGTCGCGCGGCTGGTGCGCTCGGTGGTGCTGTCGGCACGCGAGGAGCCTTATGTGGAAGCCGCGATCTCGGTCGGCTCCAGCCTGCCGAAGATCATGTGGCGGCATCTGATGCCGAACACGATCGCGCCGCTGATCGTGCAAGGCACTTATGTTTGCGCCTCCGCCATCCTCACCGAGGCGATCCTGTCGTTCCTCGGCGCCGGCATCAGCCCGGAGACGCCGACCTGGGGCAATATCATGGCCGAGGGTCGCGCCTTTTTCCAGATCAAGCCGTCGCTGATCTTCTGGCCGGGGCTATTGCTGTCGATCGCGATCCTCAGCGTCAACCTGATCGGCGACGCCGCGCGCGACGCGCTTGATCCCCGTATGAAACAGCGCGAAGGCGGCAAGTGAAAGGAATCTCGTCATTGCGAGCAAGCCGTCATCCATGGCCGCGACCGACCGGAGCATGGGTCGATGCTTCGCTTCGCTCGCAATGACGAAGGAGGATCATGTCCAACCATATCCTCGACATCAACAATCTCGTCGTCGGCCTCGGCAGGATTCCGCAAGGACCGCGGATCATCGACGGCCTTTCGCTCCGGGTCAGCAAAGGCGAGACGCTTTGCCTGGTCGGCGAGAGCGGATCGGGAAAATCGGTCACCTCGCTGACGGTGATGGGCCTGCAGCAGAAAGGCACGCTGGTGCCGTCCGGCGGCAGCATCAAGCTGGTCGGCGAGGAACTCCTGACCGCGAGCGACCGCCGGCTGCGGCAACTGCGCGCCACCACCATGGCGATGATTTTCCAGGAGCCGATGACCGCGCTCAATCCGGTGGTGCCGGTCGGACGCCAGATCGACGAGGTGCTGCGCGCCCATACCTCGCTCGATGCGCGCGCCCGGCGCCAACGCATCCTGGCGATGATGGAGCAGGTTCGCCTGCCCGAGGTCGAGCGTATCTTCGCCTCCTACCCGCATCGCCTCTCCGGCGGTCAGCGCCAGCGCATCATGATCGCGATGGCGCTGGTGCTCGAGCCGAAACTGCTGATCGCGGACGAGCCGACCACCGCGCTCGACGTCACCACCCAGAAGCAGATCCTGACGCTGATCCGCGACCTGCAACGCGATCACGGCACCGCCGTTCTCTTCATCACCCACGACATGGGCGTGGTCGCGGAAATCGCCGACCGCGTCGCGGTGATGCGCCAGGGACGGCTGGTCGAGGCCGGGACGCTCGACAACATCCTGCGGACGCCGACCATGGAATATACCCGCAACCTGCTTGCGGCGGTGCCGAGCCTGGTGCCGCGGGCGCCGCGCGCGGAATCGACCGAACCGGTGGTGCTGGAAGCCAACGAACTCGGCAAGGTCTATCGCGAGCGGTCGCTGTTCGGCGGGGTCCGCGAAGTGGCGGCGGCGCAGGACGTCACGCTTACCTTGCGCAAGGGCCGCACGCTCGGCATCGTCGGCGAAAGCGGCTCCGGCAAATCGACGGTCGCCCGCTGCATCGTGCGGCTGATCGATCCGACCTCCGGCGGCATCCGGCTTGTCGGCCGCGAAATCTCCGATCTGTCGCGCCGGCTGCTGCAGCCGCATCGCAAGCGCATTCAGATCATTTTCCAGGACCCTTATCGCTCGCTCAACCCGCGCGTCACAATTGGGGAAACCATCGCCGAGGGGCCGGTCAATTATGGCATGCCGCGCCGCGAAGCGCTGGCGAAGGCGCGCGAACTGCTGGAACTGGTCGATCTGCCGGCCGACGCGGTCTCGCGCTACCCGCACCAGTTCTCCGGCGGCCAACGCCAACGCATCGCGATTGCGCGCGCGCTGGCGCTCGACCCCGACGTGCTGGTGGCCGACGAAGCGGTATCGGCGCTCGACGTCTCGGTGCAGGCGCAGGTGCTGGAATTGCTCGACGAAATCCAGACCCGGCTCGGCATCGCATTATTGTTCATCACCCACGACCTGCGCGTCGCGGCGCAGATCTGCGATGACGTCGCTGTGATGCAGCATGGCCGCGTCGTCGAACAAGGACCGGCGGCGCAAGTCCTGACAAATCCGCAAGTGGCCTATACCCGCGCGCTGCTTGACGCCGCGCCCGGACGGGGATGGGATTTCGCCAACTTCCGGCCGGTTGCTGAGGGAGCCGTGGCGACGGCGTAAACTCTTTGTCTGTCATTCCGGGATGGTCCCACCGGGTCGGCGCTCTGCGCCGCCCGATGACAGGCTCCGGACCAGACCTCAGATGCGCAATTGCGCATCGGGGAATCTCGAGATTCTCCGATGTGCAAGTGCACATCGTAGTTCGATGCTTCGCATCGCCCCGGAATGACGGCCCGTCTCGAAGGATGTGAGTTTGTATCGCATGGTTCGAGACGGCGCCAAGGCGCCTGCTCACCATGAGGCCACCTGTCTGCAGCGCATCGCAATGCGACGAATGTAGCAATCCAGAAATAGCGCGAAGCCATGCGGGAGCGGATTGCTTCGCAGCTTGCGCTTCGCGCGACGACGAGTCTAACGTCGCCGGCGCGACCCCTAGCCAGAGATCGATTTGATGACCCGCATCGCCGTCGGCGGCTTCCTGCACGAGACCAATACCTTCGCGCCGACGAAGGCGACCTATGATGACTTCGTGCATGGCGGCGGCTGGCCGGCGATGGCGCACGGCGCCGACGTGCTCAAGGTCATGCGTCACATCAATGTCGGGCTGGCGGGTTTTGTCGAGGACGCCGAAGCCAACGGCTGGGAGCTGGTGCCGACCATCGCCTGCGGCGCCAGCCCCTCGGCCCATGTGACCCGCGATGCCTTCGAGCGCGTCGTGAAGGTGATGATCGAGGGCATCAAGGCGGCGGGGCCGCTCGACGCCGTCTATCTCGATCTGCACGGCGCGATGGTGACCGAACATTTCGACGACGGCGAAGGCGAGATTCTCGCGCGCGTGCGTCAGTTGATCGGCAAGGACTTGCCGCTGGTGGTCAGCCTCGACCTGCATGCCAATGTCACGCCCGCGATGGTGGAACACGCCGACGCGCTGATCGCCTACCGCACCTATCCGCATGTCGACATGGCCGACACCGGCCGCGCCGCAGCGCGCCATCTCGCCTTGCTGCTGCACTCCAAACAGAAGTTCGCGAAGGCGTTCCGGCAACTGCCATTCCTGATCCCGATCAGCTGGCAATGCACCAATGACGAGCCGACCAAAGGCATCTACCAAAAGCTCGCGGCACTTCAGGGCGACGCGGTGCCGACATTGTCTTTCGCGCCGGGTTTCCCGGCGGCGGACTTTCCCGATTGCGGGCCGAGCGTGTTCGCCTATGGCCGGACGCAGGCCGACGCCGACGCCGCGGCGGACGCGATGGCAAAGCTCGTCATCAGCCATGAAAGCGATTTCGACGGCCGCATCTATTCGCCCGACGACGGCGTGCGCCATGCGATGGAGCTGGCGAAAACCGCGCGCAAGCCGATCGTCATCGCCGACACCCAGGACAATCCGGGCGCCGGCGGCGATTCCGACACCACGGGCATGCTGCGCGCCCTGGTCCGCAACAAGGCCACACGGGCGGCGATCGGCGTGATCTACGATCCGCAATCGGCCAAGGCCGCCCATGCCGCGGGCGTCGGCGCCACCGTGACGCTGGCGCTCGGCGGCAAGTCGGGCATATCGGGCGACGCGCCCTATCAGGAGAGCTTCATCGTCGAGAAATTGTCCGACGGACAGTTTGTCGCACCGGGTCCCTACTTCGGCGGCCGCGACATGGACATGGGGCCGTCGGCGGCGTTGCGGATCGGCGATGTCAGGGTGGTCGTGAGCTCGCACAAGGCGCAGCTCGCGGATCAGTCGATGTATCGCTATGTCGGCATCGAGCCGACCGAGCAATCCATCCTCGTCAACAAGAGCTCGGTGCATTTCCGCGCCGATTTCGAGCCGATCGCCGAACGGCTGATGATCTGCGCCGCGCCGGGCGCGATGCCCGCCGACACCGCGACATTGCCGTGGACACGGTTGCGTCCGGGCATTCGTATCAAGCCGAACGGTCCTGCCTTTACTGCCGCGATCCAATCACCTTCATCCGCTTCTGCACCCTCTCCTGCCATCGGATAACAGACATGCCCAATATCGACCGCATCGAAGGCTTTGCCGACGAACTCACCGCCATCCGCCGGGACCTGCACGCGCATCCCGAGATCGGCTTCGAGGAAGTCCGCACCTCCGGCATCGTCGCCGACAAGCTGACGCAATGGGGCATCGAGGTGCATCGCGGCCTCGGCGGCACCGGCGTGGTCGGCGTGCTCAAGGGCAAGGGCAGCGGCGGCAAGCGGATCGGCTTGCGCGCCGATATGGATGCGCTGCCGATGGAAGAGAATACCAATCTGAAATGGCGCTCGACCATTCCCGGCCGCTTCCATGGCTGCGGCCATGACGGCCACACCACCATGCTGCTCGGCACCGCGCGCTACCTCGCCGAGACCCGGAATTTCGACGGCACCGTGCATTTCATCTTCCAGCCGGCCGAAGAAGGCCTCGGCGGCGCGCGCGCCATGATCAAGGACGGGCTGTTCGAGAAATTTCCCTGCGACGAACTCTACGGGCTGCACAACGCGCCCGACCTGAACCACGGCGAGATTGCGATCCTTCCGGGACCCGCGATGGCCGGCGCCGATTTCTTCGACATCACCATTCAGGGTTACGGCGCGCACGGCGCGATGCCCGAGCGCTCGAAAGATGCGGTGGTGATCGCGATGACGGTCGGACAGGCGCTGCAGACCATCGTCAGCCGCAACGTCGATCCGCTGAAGGCGGCGGTGCTGTCGATCACGCAGATCCACGCCGGCTCCGCCTACAACGTGATTCCCGGCGATGCCAAACTCTGCGGCACGGTACGCGCTTTCGACGACGGCGTGCGCGCGCTGATCCGCGAACGGATGCGGGCGATCTGCGCCGGAATTGCCAGCGCATTCCAGGCCGAGATCACGGTCGATATCCGCGACATCTTCAGCGTGCTGGTCAACGAGGAAGAGCATTCCAAGGTGGTCGCGGAAGTAGCGCGCACCGTGATCGATCCCGCCAAAGTCATCACCCGGACGCAGCCGAAGATGGGCAGCGAGGATTTCGCCGATATGTTGCATGCCGTGCCCGGCGCCTATTTCTGGGTCGGCCATGAAGGCTCGGTGCCGGTGCACAACCCGGGCTATGTGCTCGACGACAAGATCCTCCCGATCGGCGCCAGCATGTTCGCGCGCATCGTCGAAACCCGCTTGCCGGTGGCCGGCCATGCATAAACCGGAATCTCAGGAGGCGGTGACGCCGCTGCACGACCTCAGCGCCGTCGACCTGATCGCGGGCTTTCGGGCCAAGCAGTTCTCGCCTTCCGAGGTGCTGGAGGACGTGCTGACGCATGTCGCGGCGTGGGAGCCGCACATCAAGGCGCTGTACGCGTTCGACCCCGACGGCGCGCGCGCGGTGGCGAAAGCATCGACCGAGCGCTGGAATAATGGCGAGCCAACCGGCTCGCTGGACGGCGTGCCGGTCACGATCAAGGAGAACATCGCGACCAAGGGCGTGCCGGTGCCGCTCGGCGCCGCCACCACCGCGCTCACGCCGGCGGCGGCGGATGCGCCCCCGGTGGCGCGGTTGCGCGAAGCCGGCGCCGTGATTTTTTCCAAAACCACCATGCCGGATTACGGCATGCTGTCGTCGGGCCTTTCGAGTTTTCATCCGCCTCACCCGCAATCCCTGGGACCTCAGCAAGAACCCCGGCGGTTCCAGCGCCGGCGCAGGCGCGGCAGGTGCAGCCGGGTATGGTCCGTTGCATCTCGGCACCGATATCGGCGGCTCGGTGCGGTTGCCGGCCTGCTGGTGCGGCCTCGTCGCCCTAAAGCCCAGCCTGGGGCGCGTTCCGATCGATCCGCCTTATGTCGGCCGCGTCGCCGGACCGATGACCCGCACCGTCGACGACGCCGCCCTGATGATGGGCGTGCTGTCAAAACCGGATCGCCGCGACGGCATGAGCCTGCCGGCGCATGACATCAACTGGAAGGGGCTCGATAAATCCCCGCGCAAATTGCGCATCGGCCTGATGCTCGATCTCGGCGTCGGCCAGGCGCTGGAGAAGCAAGTCCGCGACGTCGTCGTGAAGGCCGCCAAGGCGTTTGAGTCCGCGGGCGCCGTGGTCACCGAAGTCGATAGCGTGCTGACGCGCGAGATGCTCGACGGGCTCGACAATTTCTGGCGCGCGCGGATGTGGGACGAGCTGTCGAAGCTCGCGCCCGAACAACGCGGCAAGGCGCTGCCCTATATCAGCAAATGGGCGGAGCGCGGCGCGAAGCTGTCCGGCGTCGAGGTGATCAGGGGCTTCAACGCCACCATGGCGATCCGGGCGGCGGCGGCAAAACTGTTCGCCGACCTCGACTACGTCATTTCACCGGTATCGCCGGTGGTGAATTTCGCCGCCGAACTCGCCTCGCCGCTCAACGATCCCGACAAGCCGTTCGAGCACATCTGCTACACCGTGCCCTGGAACATGTCGGAAAATCCGGCGGCCTCGCTCAATGGCGGCTACGACAACAACGGTTTTCCGATTGGCGTGCAGATCATCGGCCGCCGCTTCGACGATCTCGGCGTGCTCGGCATGGCGAAGGCGTTCGAAGGCCTGCGCGGCGCGCAAAGGCCGTGGCCGCAGCCGCCGGCGAAGTAACAACGTTCGTCATTCCGGGGCGATACGCAGTATCGAACCCGGAATCTCGAGGTTCTCCGATGTGCAAGTGGCACATCGAGTTTGCACGCTACGCGCGCGCCCCGGAACGACGGCTGCAAAACAAAAAACAGCGAGGAAACACCCG
Organism: uncultured Alphaproteobacteria bacterium; assembly: GCA_963843235.1. Classification (GTDB taxonomy): domain Bacteria; phylum Pseudomonadota; class Alphaproteobacteria; order Rhizobiales; family Xanthobacteraceae; genus Bradyrhizobium. The sequence continues at coordinate 90,657 of CAWJJV010000018.1, read as the reverse complement.
ATGGCCTATGAAACGATCACCTACGAGGTCGCCGAGCAGATCCTGACCATCACGCTGAACCGGCCCGACAAGCTCAACGCCTTCAACGCCACCATGCAGAAGGAACTGATCGACGCCTTCGATCAGGCCGACAAGGACGATGACGTCCGCGCCATCATCGTCACCGGCGCCGGCCGCGGGTTCTGCGCGGGCGCTGATCTCTCCTCCGGCGCCGACACCTTCGATCGCGACGCCAAACGGGGTCCGGTGAAGCGCCTCGCCGACGGCAAGGTCGATTACAGCGATCCTAACGTGCGCGACGGCGGCGGACAGGTGACGCTGCGCATCTTCAAGTGCCTGAAACCCGTGATCGCCGCGGTCAACGGCCCGGCGGTCGGCATCGGCGTCACCATGCAGCTGGCGATGGATATCCGCATCGCATCCGAGAATGCGCGGTTCGGCTTCGTGTTCTCCCAGCGCGGCATCGTGCCGGAAGCCGCATCGAGCTGGTTCCTGCCGCGCCTCGTCGGCATCTCCCAGGCGCTGGAGTGGTGCTACACCGGCCGGGTATTCCCGGCGCAGGAAGCGCTTGCCGGCCGCCTCGTCAGCAAGGTGGTGCCGCCGGACGAATTGCTGCCGACGGCGCGGGCGCTGGCCCGCGAAATCGCCGCGAAGACCGCGCCGGTTTCAGTGGCGCTGATCCGGCAAATGATGTGGCGGATGCTGGGCGCCGACGATCCGATGGAAGCCCACAAGGTCGACAGCCGCGGCATCTACACCCGCGGCCGCTCCGACGACGTGAAAGAGGGCGTGGTGTCGTTTTTGGAAAAGCGCCCGGCGCAGTTCAAGAACAAGGTGTCGTCGGATATGCCGGATTACTTCCCGTGGTGGGACGAGCGGGAGTATGAGTGAGGTAGCCGTTCGCGGTTCCTCTGATGTCGTCCCGGCCAAGCGAAGCGCGAGCCGGGACCCATACGCCGTGTCCTCCCGTTTTCGGCACGGGGGCGAATGCCTTCAATGACCAGCACCGCCAGGGGTTATGGGTCCCGGCGTTCGCCGGGACGACCAACGAGAGGTGCCGTAGGATTGCGTTCTCGCAGGTTACCCCATCATCAGCGCCACGCGGCCGATTGCCTTGCGGTCGACCAACAGCCGCATCGCCTGCGCATAGTCTTGCAGCGGCAGACGGTGCGAGATGTTCGGCCGCAGCTTCCCTGCTTCCGCCCATTCCGTAAGCGCCTTGATCCGTGCCTCGCCGAGCGCCGGATTTTTTCGTACCGCTTCCCCGGCGCGGACGCCGAGCACGCTGGCGCCCTTGATCAGCAGCAGATTGGTGCGGGCCAACCCAACGCCGCCGGTAAAGCCGATCACCAGAAGCCGCGCGCCCCAGGCGATGCAGCGCACGCTGTTCTCGAAGACTTCGCCTCCGACGGGATCGAACACCACGTCGGCGCCGCGGCCATCGGTGAGGCGCTTGACCGCATCGCGGAATGGCTCTCGGGCGTAGAGCACGAGATGATCGGCGCCCTTGGCGCGTGCGACCGCGAGCTTTTCCTCCGATGACGCCGCCGCGATCACCGTGGCGCCGAGCAGCTTGCCGATTTCGACCGCGGCCAAGCCCACGCCGCCGCCGGCGCCGTGCACCAGCAGCACCTCGCCCGCTAGAAGCTGCCCGCGATCGATCAACGCGTGATACGCGGTGCCGTGCGCGGCGAGATACGTCGCACCCTCGGCATAGTCGAAGGTTGACGGCAGCCGCATCAGTTGCGACGGCGCGACCACCGCCTCGTCCGCATACGCGCCGTGCCGCAGCTTGAGGATGACCTTGTCGCCGACCGCGACCTCGGCCACGCCGTTGACCTCGGTCACGTCGCCCGCCGCTTCCACCCCCGGCGTGAACGGCAAGGGCGGCTTGAGTTGATACTCGCCGGCCGCCATCAGGATGTCGGGAAAATTGATCCCGGCGGCACGAATGGCGACGCGCACTTGTCCTGCTGTGAGCGGCGTGGAGGCGAACGGTTTCAAGGCGCAGCCGCTCGGGCGGACCGAGTTCACGGCAGAACGACGGCTTTCGGCATCAGGCCGCGCTCGCCTTGCGGCGTTGTAGTGCCTCGCGGATCAGCGGCAGGCGGTCATTGCCGAAATACATATCGGTCTTGTCGATGAAGATGGTCGGCGAGCCGAACCCGCCGCGCGCCATCACTTCATCGGTGTTGGCCTTGAGCTGGTCCTTGACCGCCTGCGCGCCGATGCCGGCAAAGAATTTCGCAGGCTCGACGCCGACGCGCGCGCAGACTTCGGTCAGCACCGTGTCCTGCGAGATGTCCTTGTCCTCGCCCCAGTAGATTTCGAACGCGGCGCGCGCGAACGCCACCAGCTTTCCTTCCGGCGCGAGGAAAATGCAGCCGCGCATCGCCTTGACGCTGTTCACCGGGAACACCGTCGGCCGCATCTTGATCGTCAGCCCCGCCGATCGCGCCCAGTCCGCGATGTCTTTCTTCTGGTAGTCCAGCTTGGCCTGCACCGGATGTTCGCGCGAGGCGTAGACGCTGGGGTTGATGGTGTTGAAGATGCCGCCGACCAAAATCGGCCGCCACGAAATCTCGACGCCGAACTCCTTCGCCAGCGGCTGGATATTGTGGAAGGCGAGATAGGTCCAGGGGCTGGAGCAGTCGAAGAAGAACTCGATCATGGCGGTGTTGTCCTTTTATTTGTCTGTACGCAACGTTTTCTTTCTGCTCCTCTCCCCGCTTGCGGGGAGAGGGTTGGGGTGAGGGGGTACAGCCCGTCGTGTGGCACGACTCGTTGAAACGCCCCCTCACCCGATCACTTCGTGATCGACCTCTCCCCGCAAGCGGGGCGAGGTTAACCCCATCTCCTTCGCGGCTTGCCGGAACAAGTTTCGCGTGCCTCGCCGCCCCGGCTCGATCAATTCCCGGCAAGGGCGACTTTTGTTGTTCTGTACCTCGATCATAAGACAGGGCATACAGGCGCTCAATCGAAACCGACCGGGAGGCTCCTATGCTGTTTCCAACCACGATCGCAGGTTCGCTGCCCAAGCCGGAATGGCTGGCCGAACCCAACACGCTATGGGCGCCCTGGAAATCCAAGGGCGATGAGTTGGTCCGCGCCAAGCGCGACGCCACGGTGCTGGCGGTGAAGCTGCAGGAAGATGCCGGCGTCGACATCGTCACCGAGGGCGAGCAGTCGCGCCAGCACTTCGTCCACGGCTTCCTGGAGAAGATCGAGGGCATCGACTTCGCCCACAAGGTCGAGATGGGAATCCGCAAGGACCGCTACAAGGCGATGGTGCCGCAGGTGGTGGCGCCGTTGCGGCTGAAGGGCCGCGTCCACGCCGACGAGGCGCGCGTCGCCCGCACTCACACCACGCGCAAGCTGAAGTTCACCCTGCCCGGCCCGATGACCATCATCGATACCATCGCCGACAAATACTACGGCGATCGGGTCAAGATGGCGTTCGCCTTTGCCGAACTGCTCAACGAGGAAGCCAGGGCGTTGCAGGCCGACGGCGTCGACATCGTCCAGTTCGACGAGCCAGCCTTCAACGTCTACATGAGCGAGGTCTCCGACTGGGGCATCAAGGCGCTGGAGCGCGCCGCGCAAGGCCTGACCTGCGCCACCGCGGTGCACATCTGTTACGGCTACGGCATCAAGGCCAATACCGACTGGAAAGCAGACGCTGGGCAATGAATGGCGGCAGTATGAGGATATCTTTCCCGCGATCGCCAAAAGCCCGATCCAGCAGGTCGCGATCGAGTGCCGCAATTCACGGGTGCCGCTGGAACTGCTCGGCCTGCTCAAGGGCAAGATCGTCCAGGCCGGCGTCATCGACGTCGCCAGCGACACCGTTGAGACGGCCGAAGACGTCGCCAAGGTGATCGACGACGTCTCCAAGTTCGTGCCGAAGAGCAACATCGTCGCCACCACCAATTGCGGCATGGCGCCGATGCATCGCGACATCGCCGAAGCAAAATTGATGGCGCTCGGCGCGGGGGCGAAGCTCGCGAGGCAAAGGTTTGGCTAGGAGCTTGCTAGCGCAGGTTTCCAACAGAGCGCGACGTGCCCTCTCCCCCCTTGTGGGGGAGAGTTGGAGAGGGGGGTAGCCGCAAGTCACCGACGCTTGCGAGCTTCACCCCTCTCCCTAACCCTCCCCCACAAGGGGAGAGGGAACAGGCTGTGCGCTCGGATGCAGCACCGGCCTGTAGCCCGCGGCCAACGCGCGCACCGTCGAGGGCGGGGTCAGCAGCATGGCGTCCGTGATCGGATCTCGACACCTCGCGATAGCCCGCGGGCGACCATTGCAGCGCCCGGCCCTGCACCATCAGGTAGCTTTCCGATCCGCTCCGCACCATCGCGCCGTCGGGCAGTTTTTCCAGCGGCATCGGCAGCGCGTGCAATCGTTTCTTGCCGGCCGCGAGCCGCTCGCGATGCAGCACGGTGTCGATTTCACGCGCCAGAACCGACGTGGCGCCGTTGCTTTCCGCCCACGCCGCGCGAAACTTCAACGCATCGCCGCGACGGCAATAGAAACAGGGGCGATGCCCGGCCGCGAATGAGGTGGCCTCGTCGAGGAAGAACAGCTCGGTCCAGCTGCGGCCGCCCATCACCTCGCGCCGCCGCCCCCTGAATTCGCAGACGCAGGTGATCCAGGCCGGGCTCGTCCAGCGGCGCTTCAAGAGGGTTTTCGTCGCGGGGTCATGAATGATGCCGCGATTGCCCGTGAACAATCCGCGATGCGGATCGGCGATGATGTCGCCCGACGGCGTGACCCGGTTTTGCAGCGGCATTTACTTCTCCTTCTCCCCGCGTGCGGGGAGAAGGTCGGGATGAGGGGGCCTCTCAAAGCACTCGGCCTCGCGGAAAGGCCCCCTCACCCGGATTTTCCGCTACGCGTAAAATCCGACCTCTCCCCGCAAGCGGGGCGAGGTAAGAAAATGTCTTTACGCCGCGCCGTCGCGGATCGGCGGCTGGAACGACAGCGCGGTATCCCAGGGAAAGAAGATCCAGGTGTCCTGCGACACTTCGGTGATGTAGGTGTCGACCAGCGGCCGTCCCTGCGGCTTGGCGTAGACGGTCGCGAAATGCGCTTCCGGCAGCATCGCGCGCACCAGGCGCCCGGTTTTGCCGGTATCGACGAGATCGTCGACGATCAATAGCCCCTTGCCGGTGCCGCCACCGAGTTTCGCGGTGTCGGGAGAAATGCCCTTGAGAACTTTCAGGTCACCCTGCTTGTCGTGATCGTAGCTCGCAATGCAGACGGTATCGATGACGCGAACGCCGAGCTCGCGGGCGACGATCGCCGCCGGCACCAGCCCGCCGCGGGTGATCGCGATCACCGCGTGAAACGGGCCGACCTCGTTCAGCCGCCAGGTCAGCGCCCGGCAATCCCTGTGAAACTGGTCCCACGAGACCGGAAAGGCCTTGCCCGCGCGCTCCTGCGCGCTCAATTCCGGAGCTTCCATGATCTTCTCCTACGCCTTCGAATTTACGCCGCTGCTTTTTCTTCGCGATCCGCTCGGGCCTGATCCAGCTAGCGGACCACGTTCAGTCCCGCCAGCATCTCCTTCACCGCGGCCATCGCGGCGCTGAGCTTTTCGGGATCGCGCGAGCGGACCACGAGGTTGGTGTTCGGTTTCTTGTCTTCGTCCTGAAACGGATAACTGCCGATCATGGTGTCGGGATGGGCGTTGGCGATGGCGCGCAGCGGACCGCCGATGTCGCCCTCGCGCGCATTGGCGCGGACCGTCTCCGACAGCATCCGCACCCCCGACTTCAGCTTGGGCGCCACGATGTCCATCATCGCCTGCATGATCGAGGGCACGCCGGCCATGACGATGACATTGCCGATCTTGAAACCGGGCGCCAGAATGGTCGCGCTCTGGATCAGTTCGGCACCGTCGGGGATCCGCGCCATGCGCAGCCGCGCCTCGTTCAGTTCGCCGGGGTTCTGGAAGCGCTCCTTGAACCGCGCCACCACTTCGGGGTGATGGTCGATGCCGACGCCGAACGCCTTGGCGACGCTGTCGGCGGTGATGTCGTCATGGGTCGGCCCGATCCCGCCGGTGGTAAAGATGTAAGTGTAGCGATGGCGCAGCGCATCCAGCGCCGCGATGATCTCGGCCTCGTCATCGGCGACGACGCGCACCTCCTTGAGGTCGATCCCGATATTGGTGAGGTATTCGGCGATAAAGCCGATGTTCTTGTCCTTGGTCCGTCCGGAGAGGATCTCGTCGCCGATCACCAGAATTCCCGCCGTTACAATATCGCTCATCGCCTCTCCTCACCGTCTCGTACCGGTCCGGCAAAACCAGCCGGAAAACCCGCCGGGGCATCCTCGCCCTTGAAACACATGGAAGTCACCGGATTATGCCGCCGAAATAAGCACCGGACCGCCAGTTTTCCGGTCAACATCCACGGCCATCCCATAACAAATGCTTTCCATGAATGCATATCGCGCTGGCCCGAGCCTTGCTACCATCCCTTTCAGTCATGCACTGTACGGCATGGCGTCGGAGGGCGGTCGGGGCAGATGGCAGTCGCGTTCGATGAAATGAATGGGCCCGGCGGCGACCTCCGCCCGGCCTATCAGGAGCTCTCCCGCTGGCTCAAGGAGACGCCGCCGGACGCGCTGGAATATCGCCGTCAGGAGGCGGAGCTGTTGTTTCGCCGGATCGGCATCACCTTTGCCGTTTATGGCGACGCCGAGGCCCAGGAAAGGCTGATTCCGTTCGACGTGATCCCGCGGATCATGTCGGGCATGGAGTGGGCCCTGCTCGAAAAAGGCCTGAAGCAGCGGGTGCGCGCGCTGAACATGTTCCTGAGCGACATCTACCACAGCCGCGACATCCTGCGCGCCGAGATCGTCCCCGACGACCTGATCTTCCAGAATCCGGTGTTCCGCCCGGAGATGAACGGCCAGGACGTGCCGCACGACGTTTACGTCCACATTGCCGGCATCGACATCGTCCGGGTCAATCCGGACGACTTTTTCGTGCTGGAGGACAATGCCCGCACGCCCTCCGGCGTGTCCTACATGCTGGAAAACCGCGAAATCATGATGCGGCTGTTTCCGGATCTGTTTGCCCGCCACCGCGTCGCACCCGTGGAAAAGTATCCGGACGAGCTATTGTCGGCGCTCCGGTCGGTGGCGCCCCATGGCGCCTCGGCGGAGCCGACGGTGGCGCTGATGACGCCCGGTGTCTACAATTCCGCCTATTACGAGCATTCGTTTCTCGCCGACAAGCTCGGCGTCGAACTGGTCGAGGGCCGCGACCTCATCGTCAAGAACGACGAGGTCTTCATGCGCACCACCGAAGGCTTGAAGCGCGTCGATGTGATCTACCGCCGGGTCGATGACGACTTCCTCGATCCCCTCACCTTCCGCCCGGATTCCGCGCTCGGCGTGCCCGGCCTGATGTCGGCCTACGCGGCCGGCAACATCACGCTGGCCAATGCGGTCGGAACCGGCATCGCCGACGACAAGGCGGTCTACTCCTACATGCCGGATATCGTGAAATTCTATCTCGGCGAAGAGCCGATCCTGAAGAACGTGCCGACCTGGCGCTGCCGCGAGCCCAAGGATCTCGCCTACGTTCTCGATAACCTCGGCGAGCTCGTGGTGAAAGAGGTCCACGGCTCCGGCGGCTACGGCATGCTGATCGGACCTGCCGCGACCAAGGCCACGATCGAGGCGTTCCGCGACAAGCTCAAGCGCGAGCCCGAGGGCTTCATCGCCCAGCCGACGCTGGCGCTGTCGACCTGCCCGACCTGCACCGCCTCCGGGCTCGCCCCGCGCCACGTCGACTTGCGGCCTTTCGTGCTCACCGGCAGCAAGCACGTCACCGTCGTGCCGGGCGGGTTGACCCGCGTGGCGCTGAAGGAAGGCTCGCTGGTGGTGAATTCAAGCCAGGGCGGCGGCACGAAGGATACGTGGATACTGGATGAGTGAGATGGAACGCACCCGACCGTTGCCGCTGTTGTCCCCCCTCCCCGACCCTCCCCCGCAAGGGGGGAGGGAGAAAAGCTGACGCATGCTGTCGCGCACCGCCGAAAACCTGTACTGGCTGACCCGCTATGTCGAGCGCGCCGAATATCTCGCGCGCACCATCGACGCGACCCTGCGCGTCACCGCGCTTCCGGCCGCCTATATCGGCCAGACCAATGAGTGGGATTCAGCACTGCTCACCGCCGGCGTCAGTGAGAGCTTCTACCAGATCTACCAGGAAGCCAACGAACAGAACGTCGTCGAATATTTGTCGTTCGCGCCGAGCAACCCATCCTCGATCCGCAACTGCATCGAAAACGCGCGGCTGAATTCGCGCTCGGTGCGCACGGCGCTGACCGGCGAAATGTGGGACACCATCAACAGCGCCTGGATCGAACTCGGGCAGCTCTGGGGCAAGGGCACCAGCAGCCGGGAGGAGTTGGCGAAATTCCTGCGGTTCGTGCAGGAAACCTCGCTGCGGTTCGACGGCTCGGCCTACCGGACCATGCTGCGCAACGACGCCTACTGGTTCTCGCGGCTGGGCCTGCATCTGGAACGCGCCGACAACACCGCCCGGATCCTCGATGTGAAGTATCACATGCTGCTGCCCGAGGAGGAGCATGTCGGCGGCCCGCTCGATTATTATCAGTGGACCTCGATCCTGCGCTCGGTCTCGGCGCTGACCGCCTATCACTGGGTGTATCGGGAAACCCTGAAACCGTGGCTGATCGCGGACCTGTTGATCCTCAACGACTCGCTGCCGCGGTCGCTCGCCAGTTGTTACGGCAATCTGGTGCGCAACCTCGACCAGATCGGCGTCGCCTATGGCCGCCAGGGCACCTCGCAGCGCCATGCCCGCGGCGTCCGCAACCGGCTCGAGCACAGCCACATGGACGATATCTTCCAGCATGGCGTGCATGAGTTCATCCAGGAATTCATCGCCGATAACGCCAGGCTCGGCGAAATCATCACCAAGCAGTACTTGATCTGATGACTTCCGGACCCGACATCCGCACATGAAGAAAGACGTGGATGCCCGGCCTAAAGCCGGGCATGACGATCGTCTTCGTTGTAACCTGGCCCGACCCCCAACTTATCCCGGTACGTCATGCGTCTGCGCATCGCCCATTCCACCAGCTACCGCTACGAACCGCCGGCCTCGGGCGTCATCCAGATCCTGCGCATGACGCCGGGCAGCCATGACGGGCAGTACGTCGCCGAATGGCAGATCGACGTCTCCACCGATTCGCGGCTCGACACGCATGAGGATGCCTTCGGCAATGTCACGCATGTGCTGACCCACGGGCCGATCGCCGAACTCACCGTCAGTGTCGAAGGCCTGATCGAGACCCATGATACCGGCGGCGTGCTCCGGGGCACCGATGAGCGGTTCCCGCCGAGCCTGTTCCTGCGCACGACGCCGCTGACCGATCGTCAATCCGGCGATGACGGCGTTTTCGCGTGAGCTGCGCGCCGAGGCGGAAGGCGACGTGCTCGGGTTTCTGCACGCGCTGATGACGCAGATCACCGAACACATGACCTTCGACGAAGACCCGACCAACAGCGGAACCTCGGCGGCGGAAGCCTTCGGGCTCAAGCGCGGGGTGTGTCAGGATTACGCGCATATCTTCATCGCCTGCGCGCGCAGCGCCGGCGTTCCCGCGCGCTTCGTGGCGGGGCATTTCCTGCGCTCCGACGGCATGGTCCAGCAGCAGGCCGGCCACGCCTGGGCGGAGGCGTTCGTGCCGGATCTCGGCTGGGTCGGGTTCGACCCGGCCAACGCCATCTGCACCACCGACGCCCATGCCCGCGTCGCCATCGGGCTGGATTATCTCGGTGCGGCGCCGGTGCGCGGCACGCGCTACGGCGGCGGCACCGAAACCCTGTCGGTGGCGGTCAAGGTCGATCAGGCCGGACGACAGGGCCAGTCGCAGTCGCAATGAGGCGCAAGACGGTTGGAGGCACGGCGCTTCTGGCTTGTGCGAAAACCAATTGGCCGGCAGTTTAGCCTGCCGGCAGGTTTTTGATAGCTGCGCCGGCCGCAACGCAGGAGAGAGGCAGTGTCGGAAACCGACAGGGTGTTCGCTGGCTCGATCCCGGAAACCTACGATCGCTACCTGGTTCCGCTGATCTTCGAGAGCTTTGCGCAGGAGATTTCACAAAGAGTAGCTGCACTTTCGCCGGGTGCCGTCCTGGAAACCGCCGCCGGCAGCGGCGTGGTGACGCGGGCGGTGGCGCCGGGACTTTCGCCGAACGCCCGCTACGTCGTAACCGACCTCAATCAGCCGATGCTCGACTATGCAGCGGCACGACAAGTCGCCGATCAGCGCATCAGCTGGCGCAAGGCAGATGCACAGGCACTGCCGTTCGAAGACGCTGCTTTCGATCTCGTCTGTTGCCAGTTCGGCGTCATGTTCTTCCCCGATCGCCAATCCGGCTACCGGGAGGCGAAGCGGGTTCTCAGGCACGGCGGATGTTTCCTGTTCAACGTATGGGATCGCATCGAGGAGAATGTGTTCGCAGACGATGTAACGAACGCGCTCGCGGAAGTCTTTCCAGACGATCCTCCGCGCTTTTTGGCGCGCACGCCTCACGGCTATCACGACACAGCGGTGATCCGCAGCGATCTGGAGAAGGCAGGCTTCTCCAGTGTGGTCATCGAAACCAAAGCGAAGTTAAGCCGCGCCGCCTCTCCCCGCCACCCTGCCATTGCCTACTGTCAGGGAACGCCACTGCGCAATGAGATCGAAGCCAGAGGCTGCAGAAAAGCTGGAGATCGCAACCGAGCACGCCGCATCAGTCATCGCAAGCAGACACGGAAACGGCGAGGTGGTTGCCAAAATCCAGGCGCACGTGATCATGGCCACGATCTAGTATTGCGTTTGCGACGGCTGCACGGCCGTGGAGCCGAGCGGCATGCCAGCTACAGCCGCGCCGCACCTGGTTTTTTGCATAGATCGCCCTGACGGGGATTCAATTCGCTTTTTACCCATTCGGAGATGCCGCGCCACGGGGAATTGGGGTTGGATGACACCTTGAAATTGGCTACTAGTTTCCCGCCGATAAATTCGGACGTTCGGGGACAGGGAATGACCTATTGTTGCGGAGTGCTGGTGCGGGACGGGTTGGTGATGATTGCCGACACCCGGACCAATGCCGGCCTCGACAATGTCTCGACCTTCCGCAAACTCCATATCTTCAGCAAGCCGGGCGAGCGCATCATGGCGATTGCGAGCGCCGGCAATCTCGCGATCAGCCAGTCGGTGCTGTCGACCCTGACCGAGGGGGTCGAAGACCCGCTCACCGGCGAGCTCGAGACCCTGATGAACGCGCCGACCATGTTCCAGGCGGCGCAGCGGATCGGCCGGGCGATCCGCAGCGTCCACGCCAACGAGGGCGCTGCGCTGCAGTCGGAAGATGTCAGCTTCGACGTCTCGTTTCTGTTCGGCGGCCAGATCAAGGGATCGCGCATGCGATTGTTCATGATCTATACCGCCGGCAATTTCATCGAATGCACCACCGACACGCCGTATTTGCAGATCGGCGAGCACAAATACGGCAAGCCGGTGCTCGACCGTGCGATGCATTACGACGTCGAATTGTATGAAGCGCTCAAGACCAGCCTGATCTCGATGGATTCGACGATGCGCTCCAATATCGGCGTCGGGCTGCCGATCGACGTGCTGGTGGTGCGCACCGATGTCTGCGACGCCGACCTCAACCACCGCATCGAGGCCGGCGAGCCCTATTTCCACGATCTGCGCTCGCGCTGGTCGGCGGCGCTGCGCGCGGCGCACCAGAATATTCCAAGACCACCCTACAAGACCGAACCACAAGCAAAAACCTAGAAGGCAGGAAACAAATGGCTGAAGCAAAAAACAAGATCGCGATCGTGACCGGTGCCGGCACCGGAGTCGGACGCGCGGCATCGCTGGCGCTGATGGGCGCCGGCTTCACGGTCGTGCTGGCCGGACGGCGCCTCGACAAGCTGGAAGAAACCAAGAAGCTCGGCGAGAAGCTCGGCAACAGCCTTGCGGTTTCCGCCGACATGGCCGATCCCGGCTCGATCGCCGCCCTGTTCGCCAAGGTGATGGACACCTACGGCCGGCTCGACGTGCTCTTCAACAACGCCGGCATGGGCGCGCCGCCGGTGCCGTTCGAGGATCTGGGCCTCGCCCAGTGGCAGGCCGTGGTCGCCACCAACCTCACCGCGCCGTTCCTGTGCACCCAGCACGCGTTCCGGATCATGAAGGACCAGACCCCGCGCGGCGGCCGCATCATCAACAACGGCTCGATCTCCGCGCACGCGCCGCGGCCGTTCTCCTCGGCCTACACCTCGACCAAGCACGCCATCACCGGCCTGACCAAGGCGACCAACCTCGACGGCCGCGCCTACGACATCGCGGTCGGCCAGATCGACATCGGCAACGCGGCAACCCCGATGACCGATCGCATGGTCGACGGCGTGCTGCAGCCGGACGGCAGCAAGATGCCGGAGCCGCGCATGGACGCCAAGGCGGTCGGCGACGCCGTCGCCTACATGGCGAACCTGCCGCTCGACGCCAACGTGCTGTTCATGACGGTGATGGCCAGCAAGATGCCGTTCGTCGGACGGGGCTGAACGTCACACGCATACACCGTCATTGCGAGCGCCAGCGAAGCAATCCAGGGCAACACAGCAAGAACTGGATTGCTTCCGCCTTCGCTAAAGAGCGTACGCCGGACAGGTCGTCGCAAGGGCACCTTGGCAATGACTGCGTAACCGCCCTACTCCAGCCGCTCCACGTCGCGCAGCGTCGGAAACAGTTTCATCCACAACAGCGCGACCGCGATGGTGCCGACGCCGCCGAGTACGGCCGCCGGCACCGCGCCGAGCAACGCCGCGGTGACGCCGCTTTCGAACTGGCCGAGGTTGTTGGAGGCGTTGATGAACAGGAAGTTCACCGCGCCGACGCGGCCGCGCATCGCGTCGGGCGTGGCGAGTTGCACCAGCGAGAAGCGGATCACCACGCTGACGGTGTCGGCCGCGCCCAGGATCGCCAGCGCCGCAACCGACACCCACATCCATTGCGAGATCGCGAACGCCACCGTGGCCGCGCCGAAAATGATGACGGCCTGAAACATCCGCATGCCGACCCGGCGCTTGATCGGCTGGCGCGCCAGCACGACCGTCGTCAGCAAGGCGCCGATGGCGGGCGCGGCGCGCAGGATGCCGAGCCCCCATGGGCCGGTCTGCAGGATATCGCGCGCATAGATCGGCAACAGCGCCGTGACGCCGCCCAACAGCACCGCGAACAGATCGAGCGAGATGGTGCCGAAGATGGCGGGATTGTTCGGATGAATTGAACGCCGGCGAACAGATCGCCCGGCTTCGCGGAAACCTTGGGAGCGGCCGGTTGCATCAGTTGGATCATGCCGGCGAACAATCCGGCTGACAGCCAGAGCAACACCATGAGGCCATAGGACAGACCGGGCGAAACAGCGTAGGCGATGCCGCCCAGCGCAGGCCCCATGATGGTCGCCAATTGAGCGGAACCGCTCGACAACGCGGTGGCGCGCTGCACCGTGCCCTCGGGCACGACCAACGGCAGCAGCGCTGCCGTCGCCGGGTTTTCGAAGGCCGCGGTCGTTCCAAGGACCAGGACGGCGATAAAGAGGTCGACCACCGTGAGCCAGCCGGCATAGGCGCCCCATGCGACGAACGAGATCGTCAGCGCCTCGGCAAACTGGCAGGCCTGCAAGATCCGCTTGCGCTCGTAACGATCCGCGGCGTTGCCCGCCGCAAACACCAACAACGCCGTGGGGAGAAAACCGACCAACCCCATCATGCCAAGCGCGAACGCACTGCCGGTCAGGTCATAGACCTGCCAGCCGAAAGCCACGATGCCGATCAGGCTGGAGAAGCGCGAGAGGCTTCGCGAAAGCAGAAAAAACAGGAACGATCTGTGCGTAAGCAGGGCGCCGGCGCCGACGGGGATCGTGGAGGACATCGTCAGGCGGTTCCCACGTTTCTCGATAGGTGAGCGAATTGCCCACTCAATTTCTTTTGTTGTTGCTGACGCCGTGACTGACCGTCGGCCGTTTGTCAATGGCTCTCTTGATCGTCATTGCACTTTGCGGCGTGCCGCTGGCATATTCGCTGGGCCTTTGGGGGAGCGATGCTTCAACTACAATCGGCGTTCGGGGTCGTCGCCTTGCTCGCGATTGCGTGGGCATTTGGCGAGAACCGCCGCGCGGCGTCGCTGCGGCAGGCGTTCACCGGCCTGGTCGCGACGGTCCTGACCGCCGTCGCTGATGGGCGCGATCGTCGCCCGGGTGTTGCACGATTAACGACGTTTACCATCGTCAGCGCTTCCGAGACACGCATCTTCTGCGTGTCGGCTTCTCGACTGCGCAGTTGCCGTTCGACCCAATGGCAGTTCGCGCTCTCGCGCGCCCCGGAATGACGATTGCAATAATCGGTGGACGATCAGCTCGCCAATTCGACCGTCTTGAATTCCGCCGGCAGGATCACTTCCAGCAATTCAACGTTGTCGGAGATAATCCAGGATCAGGTGCTTGATACGCGGGGCTGGGTCCAGGCGCTGCCCTCTCTCATCAACGTTTCGCCCTGCCCTTCCATGTAGGTCTTCACCCAGCCTTTCAGCACGTAGACCATCTGAAACTCGACGTCATGGAAATGCAGTTTTGAAACTTCTTCTTAGCGTTTCCCAGCGGACACCTTCTGGGCGGCCCGCAACTCATCATCGTGGGCGCTCTCGACTTGCTGGTGAAGAATGCGAAGAATTGCTGATCGGGTGTCGATGCCTTGTACCTCCTCGGCAAACAGGGCTGCATTCGCCCGATACTTCGGTTCATCCAGCACCGAACGTACGGCTGACCGTAACATCTCGGCGGTCGGTGCATTTGTCGCCAAATTGACGCCGACCCCGGACCAAGCCACCCGCGCGCCGACATCGCCCCGGTCCGCTAATGTCCCAGCGGTCACGACTGGAACGCCAAAACTCAAGGCCTGGTTGACACTGCCGTAACCGCCGTTCGTAACGAACGCGTCGATTTTCGATAACATCCACTCGAAGGGCAGGTACTGGGCGACTCGCGTATTTTCGGGCAGCGGGCGACCGATGGATTCGACCGGTTTGCCGCCGGTGGTGACGGCTACAATGATATCGGGCTCGTTCGCCAACGCCTCCAGCACCGGAAGCACCAGTTCGCTGAAGTCGTCATTGGTCAAGGTTCCCTGGGTCACCAGCACGACCTTCCGTGAACCGTCCAAATCCCGCGCCCACTCGGGAATTGGGGCTTGATTGGGCGTAATCGGTAGCGGACCGACAAAGTGGATCGACGGCGCCAGTTTCCGGCGCGGTAGCTCGAATCGCGGTACTGTCAGCTGCAAGTAGGCATCCGGCAATCCGACCATCGCTTCATACAGGTTCATCTGCAGCGGTTCGACGCCGATCTCCGCCAGGCGCCGGTTCAGATAGTCGCCCACAGGCTTGAAGACAGCGTCCTCGTACTTCCGAAAAAGTGCGGCGGCCTCCTTCCGTTGCTCCTTGCTGTGCGCCGGTGGAGCACCGGCATCGTTCGGAGCCCCATCGTCGCGACGTGCCAAGAGATAGGTTGTTCCAAGCAACGCTATCGGTGGCCTTTGCGATCGAGGGCCGAGCAGCATCGGCAGAACGCCCAATATCAGGTGATCGCCAATGATGATGTCAGCGGGAAACTCCCGCAACGTGTCTTTGACGTTCTCATACTGCGGCAGCATGTAGTCGACGAAGGCACGTTCCAGGACGAGACGCAGCATCTCCGGGCCCGGAGGAGCGGCTCTAATCTCGGCGATGACCTCTCTATGGTTTCGCGGATCGAAATCTGCCGCGGACGAGAAACCCTCGGAACTTCGCGCCGATGGCTTCGACACGCTCCCGCAGATAGTTCGACGACAGACCCATGACCTCATGACCATCAGAGATCAAAATCCGTCCAATACCCAGCAACGGATTGAGATGGCCCATCGCTGGTGTCGAGACGAGAAGCGCTTTCATGCAGGACTCTCCACTGACCTGGTCGATGCAACGATGGCGAGCACCTTGCCTGTGATCGGAAACGTACGATGCATCGATCCAAACTCCATGAGAGCGGCCTCGCGTTGCGGGCTTGTTACCAATACGGAAAAATTCGCTACGGACGTAACACGCTGTGGGGCGCATCGGGCGCATCAAATATTACAGATGTAACAAAATGCTGTCGGAGTTGAAATTGATTGGTCGTCTTGCGCTGTCAGGTCTAGACGATAGCGGCCATTAGGTCGCCAGCGCGAATTGCACAGGCCGTCGGCGCCTTCCAATCACGAGACAGCCCTTGCGCAAATCCCCCGGCGGTATTGCATTCATACTTCTACTCGGCTTGATGGCTACGCTGCCCGGCTTCACGATCGACATGGCGTTGCCAGCCCTTGCGAATACCGCCGTTTCCCTTGGCGTATCGACTCATAGCGCCGGCCTGACCATCAGCAGTTTTATGATCAGCTTCGGAATTGCGCCGCTCATTTACGGCCCTGTTTCCGATCGATACGGCCGCAAGCTCCTGGTGACGTTCGGCTGTATCATCTTCGTCATCGCCAGCATCGGATGCGTGCTCGCACCATCCCTGACGGCGCTGCTGACGTTTCGCATCATCCAGGGCATCGGGGCTGGAGCCATGACCCTCGCCATCGTTATCGCCCGCGACACGTTCGACGAATCCGTTGTTCGCCAGAAGATCTCCTACATCGTCATTGCGATATATATTTCGCCAATTGTTGCTCCCAGCACCGGAGCTGCCTTGCTCAGCATGGGTAGCTGGCGCTTCATCTATGCCGTTCTCGCCGCGCTAGGAATTCTTCTCGTGATCGGCGTAGTCAGCGGCCTTGAAAACGACTCGCCGGGCACTTCGGCGGGCCGCGTGAGCGTATCGTCTATTCTCAAGGATTACAGATTCGTCTTGTCTCATCCCATCGCTCGCGCATACATAATCGCGACCGCGGCCTCGTTTGGCGTCGTCGCGGCCTATGGCACTGGTTCGGCGCTTTTCTTCATTCAAATCGTCGGAATGAGTCCAAATCGATATGGGACCATCTTTGGCCTCACCGCGCTAGCGAGTATCGGTGGCGCCTTGCTCGACAGCCGGCTGAGCGCCCGCGGTGTATCTTTTCTGTATACTATGCCGATAGGCCTCGCCGTCACGGCATCCGTGTCGTTGACCCTTCTGACCATGACGTTGACGGGTTGGATGCCAGTCCCTGTTGTCGCTGCACTGTTTGCGGTTATGACGTTCAGTGGAGGGCTGATAGCCCCTGGCATGATGCAAGGCGCGCTACAACAGTTGCCGCAAATGTCCGGCACAGTCAGTGCCGCAAGCAACTCTCTCTTGATGATATCGGGTTCATTATTCAGTGGGCTTACGACGATTCTTTTCGACGGCCATACAAGTCTTTCCATGACTGGCGTCATGGCATTCTGTTCCGTCGCTTCAGGGATCTTTGCCTCGATGGCGATTCGGCACACTTTGCAGCGCGCTGTTGCTCGGTCTTGAAACGAGCGCCCTCCTCTCAAGTCATGGAGAGGAGAAGATCAGCGTCGACAATCTCGGGCGCGCCTCCAATCGGAGCCAAGTTCGGCGAGCCCCCTGCGCGATTTTGGGGACAACTCAATCGGTTGCATACGAGCTGTGCGGAATATCGCTGCGTACCAGACAGCCGGCAGGGGTTAACCGCGATTGATGGTCGCGCAGTCAATCCCCGCCGTTGGTTTTCCTGAACAACCGCCCCGCTTGTTTCAGGCGACGGCCTTCGCGGGGGCTTTGGCGGCCTGTTCGACGGCCCGAAGAATCCTCGCACGCGTGTCGGTGCGGGCGAACTCTCTCGCCAGCGACGATGCCCGGGCACGATAATGCGATTCATCGAGCACAGAGCGGACCGCTTCGCGCACCGCAACTGGCGACGGCTGGTTCACCTTCAGGTCGATGCCGACCCCCGACCAGGTTATGCGGGCGCCGACACCGGCCTTGTCCTCGGTCTGTCCTGCCGTGACAATCGGGATGCCGAAGCTAAGCGCCTGATTGACGGTGCCATAACCGCCATTGGTGACCAGCACGTCCACTTTCGGTAGCAGCCATTCCATTGGAAAATAGCTCGCCAGCCGCGCGTTACGAGGGATCGGACCCGGGATCGCATCGATCGAACGGCCGCCGGCGCTAACGACGACGAGGAGGTCCGGCTCATTGGCCAGCGCCGCCAGCGTCGGCGCCACCAGTTCTCCGAAATCATGATTGGACACCGTTCCCTGGGTGACCAGCACGACCTTATGCGAGCCGTCGAGGTCACCGGCCCAGGCCGGAAGCGGCGCCTGATTCGGCGCGATGGGCAAACTGCCGACGAATTGTACCGTGCGGGGCAAGTCGCTGCGCGGATACTCGAAGGCCGCAGCGGTTAACTCCAGATAAGCGTCCGAAAGAACCACCATGCTATCGAAGAAACCGTTGGGGATCGGTCCCACGCCCAATCCGGCCAGACAATCGTTCAGATAGTGGACGATGGGCTCGAAATTGGCATCGAAGTCCTTGGCGATGGCGGCGTACTGCTCGCGCTCGGCCGCGTTCTGCGCCGGCGGCAGGCCCAGGATGGCCGGCGCACCGTCGTCGCGATGCCACAGCAGGAATGTGATGCCGCAGGTGATGATCGCCGGACGCCTGGAGCGCGGCCCAAGCAGCATCGGATAGGTTCCGAAGAACGTCGGGTCGGCAAGCACTACATCGGCCGGAAATTCCTGCAGCACCTGCTGCAAGCCCTTATGCCCCGCCGGGATCGGATCGATAAAGACGTGCTTCATATCGAAGGCCACGCGCTCGGGCGGAGGTAGCGTCTTGCGTTCGGGGAACCGCGCGTCAAGGTTTCGCAGGTCGTAGTCGATCTCCGGCGGAAACGCCCGGAAGATTGCCCCGATGCCTTCGACGCGGTCGCGCACGACGCTGGCGGTCTGCACCACCACCTCATGCCCCTCCTCGATCAGAAGGCGCCCGATCGAAAGCAGCGGGTTCAGGTGGCCCGTCAAGCTGGTGCTAGCAATAAGAATTTTCATAAGCGCTACTTTCCAGTCTCGACCCTGGCGGTACGCCAGAGCGCAACCTCTCCCGCTGGACAAGTGCGTTTTCACGGCATCTCGGTTACAAACGTAACGCGACCGTCCCTCGCCGAACAAACACGCTGATCGTGGCCGACACGAATGGGCGGAGCGAGTGTCTCCGAAGCATCGTCCGCTTCGGACCGCTGCGTCATCGCATGTCAAAAGAAGCCTGATCTGAGCGACCGAAGCGCGCCAACGAGGATTGCCAATCTGCCTGCGAGCCAAAGAACTGACGCGGGACGCCTTTAACCCCACACGCAGCCGCAATCACGCGGCGATCGGCGCCGCAATACGATGCTTCGACCCGCGCGATCGCCTCACGCAAGACATCGACGCCGGCACCGGGCCAGACGCCGTTCTCGGCGAGGTGGCGGCGGAATGCCCGCGCGCCGGGGACGCCATGAAACGACCCGAAAATGCAGGCGGACGCCGTGCGCTTCGTCCGCCAAACTCCAGCCGGATGGCCGTGGAACGAGCCCGGGCATCCACGTCTTACTTTCTATCTTGGGAGCAAAGACGTGGATGGCAGGGGCACAGGCGAGCGAAAGCGCCGCCGTCCTTCAGACGGCTATGTCCGGCCGTGACGAGTGCCTGCGTTGACGGCCGCGCCTATACGCCGTGTCCCTCACACCGCCAATTCGACCGTCTTGAATTCCGCCGGCAGGATCACTTCCAGCAATTCGACGTCGTCGGAGTAATCCAGGATCAGGTGCTTGATACGCGGCGGCTGGGTCCAGGCGCTGCCCTCTCTCATCAGCGTCTCGCCCTGCCCTTCCATGTAGGTCTTCACCCAGCCTTTCAGCACGTAGACCATCTGAAACTCGACGTCATGGAAATGCAGTTTTGAAACCTCCGCCGGATTGCACGGCCCGATCAGCCGGATCACATGCGCCTGCGCCAGACCGCGGCTTGCCGCGGCAAAGCCGAGGTCGCGGTAGTGCGCGTAGGCGCGCAACCCGTCGGCCTTGAAGTCCTCGTCGCGGTGATGGCTGATGGCGATGCGCTGTTTCGGGCGTGCCCGCTTGACCGGCACTTGCGCGCCGCCTCTGCTCTTGAGCGGTTTTCGCGCCGAAGATTTGCTCAAACTGGATTTGGTGGCAACTTTAGCTGCCGGGGATTTTTTCTGGGCGGCGGGCGGGCCGCAGCGCGCGCGGCCGGCTTCCTGGTCGGCTTCTTTTTGGCGGGCTTCTTCTTGGCCATGGTGCTCTCCCTTTCCGTTATCGACCGGAAGGTTAGCACAATGCGAGCTTCGTAGGGTGGGTTCGCGAAGCGTAACCCACCATCGGTTTCTCCGGAGTTCGGTGGGTTACGCTTCGCTAACCCATCGCGACGCTTCTCATCAGTGCAACCTGAACACGCCGTCGACGGCGCGAAGCTCGGCGGGCTTGATCAATTTGGAATGCGCCACGGTGACGGCAAACAGCGGGCCTTCGAGCTTCCGCTCCCAGAACGCGAGAAAATCCTTCAGCGCCGGGAAGTTCGGAAACAGATCGTAGTTTTGCCAGACATAGGTTTGTAACAGCGAGGGATGATCGGGCATTCGATACAGAATTTGCGCCGTCGTCAGCCCGTAGCCCAGCACCTGTTTCCGGAAGTCCTCGGAAACCGCAACCCGCGACACCATGCCAACCTCCATTGCTGGAGCGCATTTTCCGACGTGGCCGCCAACCGGGAGCCACCCGGTGGAGATGCGCTCACATGAGAGAAATGTGACGCACATGACCAACCCATCACAAGCCTAAATGTTTAATGAATTGTTGAAATTTGTCGCGTTAGCAGCAGCTTACCGCATGTGCTAATACGGAGTTTCCCGTTCCGTTCGGAAAATTAATGATACAAGGCGGAATTGGCAGGCGTCATATTGGAGTGCCAGTTTTTCTGATAGTAACCCTTGTCGCCACGACAAGTCTGGACTATGTCCATTTCGGTCCTGCTGGCACTCGCTGGCGGCGACTGCCAATTTCCAAAACTCGACAACATCTTCAAAAGCTTAGGAGGACTGCATGAAATTCCGTCCGCTTCACGACCGCGTTGTGGTCAAGCGCATCGACGCCGAAGAGAAGTCCGCTGGCGGCATCATCATTCCGGACAGTGCCAAGGAAAAGCCCTCGCAGGGCGAAATCACCGCCGTCGGCCCGGGTGGCCGCGACGAGGCCGGCAAGCTGATCCCGATCGACCTCAAGGTTGGCGACCGCGTCCTGTTCGGCAAGTGGTCGGGCACCGAGGTCAAGCTCGACGGCCAGGAACTGCTGATCATGAAAGAGAGCGACATCATGGGCGTTGTCACCGACGTCCCCGCTGCCAAGAAGAAGGCCGCTTAATTCACGCCCATCCCTCATTCCTGAGGAGCCGGCGCAGCCGGCGTCTCGAAGGATGAGCCACACGCCCAATCATCTCGTCCTTCGAGACGCCCGCTGAACCGCGGGCTCCCGGGGACGACGACCCAGTTTCAAACGGAGATCCATCAATGTCAGCCAAAGAAGTCAAATTCGGCGTCGATGCCCGCGACCGCATGCTGCGCGGCGTCGATATCCTCGCCAACGCGGTCAAGGTGACGCTCGGCCCCAAGGGCCGCAACGTCGTGCTCGACAAGTCGTTCGGCGCTCCCCGCATCACCAAGGACGGCGTCACCGTCGCCAAGGAAATCGAGCTCGACGACAAGTTCGAGAACATGGGCGCCCAGATGGTGCGCGAAGTCGCCTCCAAGTCGGCCGATGCCGCCGGCGACGGCACCACCACCGCGACCGTTCTGGCCGCGGCGATCGTCCGTGAAGGTGCCAAGTCGGTTGCCGCCGGCATGAACCCGATGGACCTCAAGCGCGGTATCGACATGGCGGTGGAAGCCGTCGTCGCCGACCTCGTCAAGAACTCCAAGAAGGTCACCTCGAACGAGGAAATCGCCCAGGTCGGCACCATCTCCGCCAACGGCGACGCCGAAATCGGCAAGTTCCTCTCCGACGCCATGAAGAAGGTCGGCAACGAGGGCGTCATCACGGTTGAAGAAGCCAAGTCGCTCGAAACCGAACTCGACGTCGTCGAAGGCATGCAGTTCGACCGCGGTTACATCTCGCCCTACTTCGTCACCAACGCCGACAAGATGCGCGTTGAAATGGACGACGCCTACATCCTGATCAACGAGAAGAAGCTCTCCTCGCTGAACGAACTGCTGCCGCTGCTCGAAGCCGTGGTGCAGACCGGCAAGCCGCTCGTCATCGTCGCGGAAGACGTCGAAGGCGAAGCCCTCGCCACCCTCGTCGTCAACCGTCTGCGTGGCGGCCTCAAGGTTGCCGCCGTCAAGGCGCCGGGCTTCGGCGATCGCCGCAAGGCCATGCTGCAGGACATCGCGGTTCTGACCGGTGGTCAGGCGATCTCGGAAGATCTCGGCATCAAGCTCGAGAACGTGACGCTCGCCATGCTCGGTCGCGCCAAGAAGGTGATGATCGACAAGGAGAACACCACCATCGTCAACGGCGCCGGCAAGAAGGCCGACATCGAAGCCCGCGTCGCGCAGATCAAGGCGCAGATCGAGGAAACCACCTCGGACTACGACCGTGAGAAGCTGCAGGAGCGTCTGGCCAAGCTCGCCGGCGGCGTCGCGGTGATCCGCGTCGGCGGCGCGACCGAAGTCGAAGTGAAGGAGCGCAAGGATCGCGTTGATGACGCGATGCATGCGACCCGTGCGGCGGTTGAGGAAGGCATCGTTCCGGGCGGCGGCGTCGCCCTGCTGCGTGCTTCCGAGCAGCTCAAGGGCCTGCGCACCAAGAACGACGACCAGAAGACCGGCGTCGAGATCGTGCGCAAGGCGCTGTCCTGGCCGGCGCGCCAGATCGCCATCAACGCAGGCGAAGACGGTTCCGTCATCGTCGGCAAGATCCTCGAGAACAAGGCGTATGCTTACGGCTTCGACTCGCAGACCGGCGAATACGGCGATCTCGTCAAGAAGGGCATCATCGACCCGACCAAGGTGGTCCGTGCGGCGATCCAGAACGCAGCCTCGGTTGCGGCTCTCCTGATCACCACCGAAGCCATGGTGGCCGAACTGCCGAAGAAGAACGCCGGCGCTGGCGGCGGCGGCATGCCTCCGGGCGGCGGCATGGGCGGCATGGACTTCTAAGATCCAGCTCGCTCAGGCGATTATCCAACAATGCAAAACCCCGGCAGCGATGCCGGGGTTTTTTTATCTCCGCACACAAGTAACTAATCGATTTAAGTTGTACTTCGCATGATGAGGTGCTGATCGGCTCTTGCCTGACGGTCCCGATCGCGGACTATCACTAGGAAGGCAACGATGGCACGGCTGCGGACCCATCCGGGAGAGGTGTTGCGGGAGGAATATCTGACCTCTCCAAGGCCGAGAAGGTCCACAGCTACAAGAAGATCGTGCCGCGGAAGGCGGCCTAATCGCGTACGCTCAGCCACCCCTGCTCAGAGGTGCGCGACGACGGCGAGCCTTCGACGCCCTGGTTGCGATAGGCGTTGAGGAACGCGTTGTAATCCCGGAACGAGACGCAGCCGTTGGAATCGCCGTTCGGGCCGAGCATGTAGGTGTGCGCGAGCAGGCCCGCCCGGCCGTAGATCGCCCCCTCGCCGCCGACCGGCGTCAGCCGCAGCGCGGCGACGCCGTGAAACAACGCTTCGCGCGGCTTGAGATCGTAGAGATGCGGCGGCGTCACGCCGCGCATCCGGATGCTGGCGGAACGGGGGTCGTCGAGGCTTGCGCCGAGGCCCGAATGCGCTTCCAGCTTGGTGCCGTCGGGCAGGTAAACCATGTGCGCGGAGATATCGTAGACCGCGGTCTGGCGATCGTAGAGCGGCGTGCTGGTGCCGGCCGAGGCGATGTTCGGGCTCGGTCCGAGCGAGGACGTGGCGTCGGCATCGGCGGAAGCGTAGGCGAGCGCCGATCCCGACGACTGCAACTTGCCGAACAGCCGTTCGAAGATCGACGGTTTCTCCGGCGGGGCGGCCGCCGCCAGAACCGCCGCCTTGGCGCGTTGCGCCATCTCGCGAACCGACGCCCTCGACCTTTTCGCCGGCTGCGCCTCGGCGGGCCGTGCCGCCGGCATCGGCACGATGTCCGCGTCCTGACGATCCGGCGCCGGCGCGAGCGCGGCGACCTGGCGTGACGGCGCAACGGCCTGCCGGCTCGGCTCGACCGATTGCGGGGCTGCAGCGGCAAAGCGATCCGCGAACGAAAGCGTCGGGCCCTGCGGGACCGTCGCGGGCGCGGAAGCGACCGGCGCGGTTTCGACCAGAATGCTGCTGCCGGCGGAGGACGAGCGCGGTGCGCACGGCAGGCGCCGACCGCCTGGTCACCGCGACCTCGAAATTGCTGCCACCTATGGCGGGATAAATGCTGGCGCCGAAAACATTGGAATAGATCGTCCAGCCGCAGGCCACCACGAGGCAGGCGACGGCAACGCTACCGAGCAGATTGTGCGAGACGACTTTCCGGGATGAATTTCTGGGGGTATAGCCCGCAAAGTCGTAACACGCACGCGTACTGGTATTCATTCGCCCTGCATCCAGACTGGTTCCACCTTGTTCCTCTGCCCGGCCGCGTTCGAGGGCGCTGTAGCCGACGTCGAACGCAAATCCGGGCGCGGTACGCCACCGTCGAAAAAGTTCCGGCAGTGCATCTCGCAGAGGCGCGGAGCGTCATTAAGGCGACTTTTAGTTAAATGCGGATTAAGTCAGGGCGTATCTTAGGCAAGGGTTAATGTGTCCCGCGGTGAGACAGTTGCGGAACCGTCGGCATCGATAAAACCAGCGCGTATTTAATAATTAAGCTTCGGATACCAGTCCCGGCCCCGTCCCTCCGGCGTCACGTCGAGAATGGTCCAGATCGGCATTAAATCGGGCGCGCCGCGCGGGTCCTGTCCGGGATCGGACGAGGCACCGTTCATCTCGCCGCCCCAGAAATGCCTGATTGTATGACCGTCGCCGTCCTCGCGCTTGGTGAACACGTTGAACGCCGCGTCGTCGCCGCCATCTTTGGTCAGCGCGTGATAGTCGCGGCTGAACTCGCCCGAGATATCCGAATAGAGCGGCAGGTGATGCCAGCCGCGCTCGCGCTTGAATGCGGTCAACCGCGCGATCGGCGACCGCGCCACCACCGCCAGCGCGACGCCGCTGCTGGATGTCCGGCACCTCGCCGTCCCAGGCCGACAATAACGACGTGCACATCGGGCATGGCCGCTCGCGCTGCGGGCCGAACATGTAGCTGTAGACGACGAGCGTGTTCTTGTCGCCGAACAGGTCCGCGAATGACGCGGGCCCCTGCGCGCCCTCGAAGGCATAGTGCTTTTTGACCTCGCCGCCGGGCGGCAGCGCGCGGCGCTGCTCCGCGACTCGCTCGATGTGACGGCGCAGCTCGATCTCCTCGGCCAGCAGCGCCTCGCGGGCACGGCGATACTCGGCGCTTTCGTTCGGAAAGCGAACGCCACTGGCGCGCGCGAGTTCGGCGGCGGGCTTCAGGGTGGAATCGCTCATGACATGACCTCGCTTGGGAAATGGATCTGAGCCTAGAACGTTCAGGCGAAGGCCGATCCGACAGCGCGGAACGGATTATTTTTGAGGTCGTCATACGCGGGCTTGACCCGCGTATCCGCCAATCTTCGAAAGACGTCGTTCGAAGACGAAGATGGATTGCCGGGTCAAGCCCGGCAATGACGAGATTAAATCCCGCGCCCTACTCCAGTTCCGGCGGCGGGGAGCGGTCGAGCACGTCACCCTTGGGGCCTTCGAGCACATCGAGCCCATAGGTTTCGATCGTGAGCGGACCTCGCTTGCGCGGCAGCTCCGCGACCTGATCGACGTGGGCGAAGGTTTCATTGAGGTAGGGCTGGCCGCCGGCGCGCAGCTCGTCGATAAACAACAGCTTGCCGGCAAGCTGCGCCGGATCCGGCTCGGGCATGTTGACCCAGCGGATGCGCTGCGTCGGCTGCACCACGCAGGTGCCTTTCGGCAGATAGAAGGCAAGCCAGCCGGTGGTGCCGTAGTCCGGCGCCAGCACGCAAGTCGCACCGACGCGCCGACGAACCGCGTCGATCTCGCTGGCAAGCTCGCGCCAGCCGACCCCGACGCTGCGCACGGTGGCGTCGCGGCGATAGCCCGACAACACGCCGGTGTTGGCCTGCACGATCAACAGCGCAAACAGCACGACGCCGGACGGCAACGCCCAGCGCCGGCAAAAATCGACGACGCGCTGCGCGCGCGCTTCCCATCGCGTCACATCGGCGGCGACCGCGGCGGCGATCGCAAACGCGGGATAGATCGGCGCGAACCAGTTGGCCTCGACGCGGGCGTGCAGCGAATGCCAGGCGAAGTACAGCACGATGGTCCAGAACGTCGCATTGATCAGCGTGCGTGCGGCCGATGCGCGCCGTCTTTACGCAATAGCAGCGCGTAAAGCCCCATCGCGCCGAGGATCCAGACCAGCGGGGTCGCGAACGCAATCTGGGTCGGGATCAATTCGGCGATGAAGCCGGGCCTGAAATCCTCGATCCGGGCGCGGCCGAACTGCTTGATGAAGGAGACCCATTGGTGATCGGCATTCCAGAGGATCACCGGCGTGAAGATCGCAAGCGCAACCAGGCCGCCGAGATAGGGCCAGGGCGTAGACCAGCCAGCGCCGCAGTTTCGGCACGCGCAACCAGCCAGATCAGGATCGCCGGGCCGAAGAACAGCGCGGTGTATTTCGACAGCAACGCGGCGCCGACCGCGGCGCCGACCGCAAGCCACCACGCGCCGCGCCCGGTCTCCAGCACCTTGGCGAGAAAAAACAGCACGAAACTCGAGGCCACCAACAGCGGCGCGTCCGGCGTGACGATCATGGTGCCGACCGCCGCCATCAAGGTAACGTTGAGCAGGATGGTCGCGGTCGCCGCGACCCGCACGTCGCCGAACAGGATCGCGGCGGCGCGGTACACCGCCCAGCTCATCGGCAGCCCGAGCAGGATCGAGACCAGCCGCACCCCGAATTCGGTGTCGCCGGCGATCATGGTGCCGAGCCGGATCACCACCGCGACCATCGGCGGGTGGTCGTAATAGCCGCCCGCGAGATGCTTCGACCACATCCAGTAATAGGCTTCGTCGAACGTCAACGGCGTCCAGGCCGCGGCGACCAGCCGCATGGCCACCAGCGCCAGGATCGTCAGCGCCGTGTTGCGGACCAGCCGCGTTTCCGGCGCAGTCATGGCAGACGCGCTCATGGCAAACTCATCGGCGCGTCATCGCTTGCGCCAGACGAACAGCCCGGACATCGCGTAATTCCACACCACGCCCATCAGCGCGCCGGCCGCCCCCGCGAGCCACCAGATCGGCTCCTGAGCGTAGACCGAGAACGCCACGCCGACATTGGCGGCCAGCCCGACGCTGCACACGAGGTAGAACAGCAACAGGCCGCGCAGGATCGCAAAGCCCTTCAGCCGCTGGTCGCGATAGGTGAGAAAATTGTTCAGGATGAAGTTGCTGGTCATGGCGACCAGCGCCCCGCAGGCCTGGGCCTCCGGAAACGGCACATCAAACGCTCTGAGCGCGACGAACAGCGCGGCGAAATGCACGAACACGCCGATCGAGCCGACCATCGCGAACAGCAGGAAGCGCAGCGACACGGCGTCATTGGTCAACTTCGCCAGCACCAGCCCCAGGAAATCCAGCGCCACCATCGAATCCAGCTTGCTCTCGCCGTGCAGCCGTGAACCGAAAGTGTAGGGAATTTCCTTGACGCGCAGATCACCGCGCGCGGTGGCGACGACATCGAGCAGGATCTTGAAGCCCTGCGTCGAGAGCTGCGGCGCCAGTTGCTCGAAGCGGTCGCGGCGGATCATGAAAAAGCCGCTCATGGGATCGGCGATCTTGACCCGCAGCACGCGCTGGGCGACCTCGGTGGCGAGCGCGCTGGCGCCGGCGCGGTGTTTGTTGAAACTGTCGGCGCTGCCGCCTTCGATGTAGCGGCTGCCGATCACGAGATCGACGGCCTCGCTTTGCAGCAGCGCCAGCATCTTCGGCAACTGCGTCTCGTCGTGCTGGAGGTCGGCGTCGATCACCGCCGCGCAGGGCGCGCTCGAAGCCAGGATGCCCTCGATGCAGGCGCCGGACAGGCCGCGCCGCCCGATCCGCCGGATGCAGCGGACGCGGTGATCCTGGCGCGCCAGGCCCCGCACCACGTCCCAGGTGCTATCGGGGGAATTGTCGTCGACAAAGATCACCTCCCAGGCCACGCCGGCGAGCGCCGTCTCCAGCCGCCGAAACAGCGTGGTGACGTTGTCGCGCTCGTTGAACGTGGGGACGATGACCGAAAGCTCGGGCGCAACAGCGGCCTGCGGCAGGCTTTCGGGGCCCGGTCTGATGGCTTCATTCATGCCGCCAGCGTATATCCGCAGCCCCGCGCGATGCCAAGGCGCAGCCGGTCCAAAACAGGGGTAAACGGGCGTGAAACGGGCCAAAAGAGGCCCAAAAATGCCAACGACCACGAACAACAGGCGCGCGTACATCCGGCGCAGCCGAGCTATTCCGTGGTCGTCCCAGCGCCGGAGCTATCAAGCGTCGACGTCGCCGTTAGACACTAGATGGTGACGGCAGGGGCATTTCGCAAGGGAGCAACGGCAATCCCGTCGCCCGCATCAAACACGCGCGGCCTTTTCTGCTCTGCCCTGATCCCGGCAGCTCGCTACTTCGACGCTTGCTTGTGCTTGACGAAAGCCGTGACGATGTCCTTCTGCGCCAGCGCGATGGCGTTGTTGGCCGTCGTCAAATGAGCGTCCGCTTCGGCATCCGGGAATTGCAACGAGAGGTAGCCAACCAGCGTCACCCGAAAATTCTGCCGCTCGGAGGGACAGACGCTCGCGATCCGCTGCGTGAAATCCTGGCCCGACAAGTTCTTGCCGCTGTCCTGCGCATACTCCTGGGCAAGGCAATTCCAGTAACTGTCGCGCCCTGCCAGCGCCTGCCGGTGCGCGTCACCGATCTCGTCCGCCATCGCCTGCGAAGCCATCAGCACCAGCGCCGCCGCCACCATCGTCCGCATTTTTGCTCTCCTTTTTCCCGATTTTAGCCAAGGCCGCACCACGCACGGATGGGAACCTTAACGTGCGACGTTACGAACATTTCATACGCGCATGCGGTTGGTTATGTTTATTTGCCGCCTAGCTCAGGGGATAGGAGGACGTTATGAAACAGTCCGATCACTTCCGGGAAAATGCTGACAATTGTCAGCAACTGGCGGAGCGAGCGCCCGATCACGCAAGCTATCTCCGCTACAAGCGCATGGAAGACGCCTGGCGCTCGCTGGCCGATGAGCAGGACTGGCTTGACGGGGAAACCTCGCCGGTAAGTATCGCGATAAGCTGACCCCTGCTCCTCGCGGATCAGGCCTCGATCAGAACGATGCCTCACTGCCCTTAGAAGTCGCCGTGCGCCATCCAGGTCGCGAAAAACGGTGCCAGCAGCAGAAGGGTCATTTCCACACGCACGATCATTTGCATCTTCTTGAATTGCGCGGGCGCCAATCGCTGCCCGCTGCCGGCGCGGATATCGTATCGCCAGCGCAACCGCGTGGGAATTCCGAACAGGATGTGAAAGGCGATGTGGTGGTTGTAATAGGCCACGCCGGCCTTGTAGCGCAAAACACCGATTTCGCACAGCGAACGGCGCGGTTTTGATCCGCACGCACGGCGGGTGGAATGAAGCGGGTGCGTGGTACGGCCAACTGGCCAAGCGCGGTCGATTTGATTAGGCTCGACCCGACGATCGCTTCCTCTCAAGAGAACGAGACCCGCACGTGAGCAAGAGCCCGCAGGCCAGGTCAAAGACCGGCCACATCTACATCGGCGTCGGCGGCTGGACTTTCGCGCCGTGGCGCGGGGTGTTTTATCCGGAGAAGCTGACGCAGGCGAAAGAACTGGAATACGCCGCCTCCAAGCTGACCTCGATCGAGATCAACGGCACTTATTATGGTTCGCAGAAGCCGGAGAGCTTTCGCAAATGGGCGCGCGAGGTGCCCGACGGCTTTGTGTTCTCGCTGAAGGGGCCGCGCTTCGCGACCAACCGGCGGGTGCTGGCCGAGGCCGGCGATTCCGTGAAGCGGTTCTACGATTCCGGCGTGCTGGAGCTGGGCGACCGGCTCGGTCCGGTGCTGTGGCAATTCGCGCCGACCAAGAAATTCGACGCCGCCGATTTCGGCAAGTTTCTCGAATTGCTGCCGCGCCAGCTCGAGGGCCGCGCGCTGCGCCATGTGGTCGAAGTCCGCCACGATAGTTTTTGCGTGCCCGAATTCGTTGCGCTGTTGCGCCAGTTCGCAACGCCGGTGGTGTTCGCCGAACACGGCAAGTATCCGGCGATCGCCGATGTCACCGGCGATTTCGTCTATGCGCGGCTGCAGAAGGGCAACGACGAGATCAAGACCTGCTATCCGCCGAAGGCGCTGGACGCCTGGGCGAAGCGCTTCCAACTCTGGGCGGATGGCGGCGAGCCCGACGACCTGCCGCGCGTAGACCCATCAAATGCGAAGAAAGTCCCGCGCGACGTCTTTGCCTACGTGATCCACGAGGGCAAAGTGCGCGCGCCCGCCGGCGCGATGGAATTGATCGAACGCGTTAAATAATCGGAGCAAGTTGTGGCCAGAGCCAAAAAGCTCTTCACCATCGGCTACGAGCAAACGCCATCCAACGCGGTGCTCGACGAGCTCGAAGCCGCCGGCGTGAAGCTTCTGGTCGACGTGCGCGCGGTCGCATCATCCCGCCGCCCGGGCTTTTCCAAGAGCCAGCTTGCCGCCGGGCTCGACGCGCGCGGCATTTCATATTTGCATCTGCGCGGGCTCGGCACACCGAAGGACGGCCGCGAAGCCGCCCGCAGCGGCAAGTTCGAGGCGTTGCATCGCATCTACGCCGCGCATCTCAAGACGTCGCAGGCCAAGGAAGAGCTCGACGAGCTGTCCGCGCTGGTCAAGAAATCCGGCCCGGTCTGCATTCTCTGCTACGAGCGCGATCACCTGCACTGCCACCGGCAATGGATCGCGGAGGCGATCGAAGACCGCGACGGGGTTAAGGTGGAGAACCTGCTCGCGCCGCAGGTTTAACCGTCAATCCTCCCCCGCCAACCGAAACGTGCCCTGCATCATCTGCACGCAGCGGCCGCCGACATGGGCGGACGCCACCACGCCGCCCTGCTTGCGGACGCGGGTCAAGAGCAGGCTCGGCCTGCCCATGTCGACGCCCTGCCCTACACGCAATGACAGCTCGCCATCCGCGGCGTCGGACAAATCAGCCAGCAGCGCCGCGGCCGCTACCGTGGCGCTGCCGGTGGCGGGATCTTCGGTGAGGCCGCCCGATCCCGGATGAAACATCCGCGCCTGCAGGTCGCATGGCGCCTCCCCCGGAGGGACGTCGCGCGTATAGAGATAGACGGCATCGGAGCCGTCGCAGGGAAAGGTGCGGGCGAACGCGGCGGCATCGGGCCGGGCCCGCCGCAACGCCTCGCGCGAGGCCAGTTCCGCCACCAGAAACGGCAGCCCGACCGAGACGATCTGCGGCGGATGCCGATCGGTTTTGACATCTGCAGGTAACAGCGACGCGCAGGCCGCGGCCTGCTCGGCACTGAACTGAGACAGCCGCTTCAGGGGTTGCGGCGCAGTCAGTTCGGCGCCCACCGGCCTGCCATCCTCTTGCAGGATTTCGACAGGCACCAGACCCGCCTTTTCCTCAAACACCAGCCGCGCCGGCGGTTTCGCCGCCTGCGTTGCCAGCACAAAGGCCGTGCCGACATTGGGATGGCCGGCGAAGGGAATTTCCTCGCGCACCGTAAAAATGCGAACCTGCGCATCGTGAGCGGAGTTTTGCGGCGGCAAGACGAAGGTCGTCTCGGAGTAATTGAACTCGGAAGCGATGGCCTGCATCTGCGCGGTCGAGAGCCCGGCGGCGTCGAGAATGACCGCGAGCGGGTTGCCGCCGAAGGCGCGATCGGTGAAAACGTCCACGGTGACATAACGCCGTTGCATCTGTTGTTCCTCGTTCGCTATCCCAGCTGCCGCACCGCCGAGGAGATCAGCAGTTGCGATTCGAGCTCCTTGTGGAGCGATTCAAGGCGCGCGGCAAAGTTCACGGCGTCGTTCCAAAACCCGCTAGCTGTGAAACTTCAGCCCATCCACGATCTTGTCGATTATCTTGCGCTCGGCGCGCATGGCAAGCCCGACCAGGTTGAGTTCGCCGCGGATCACCGCCTTGACCGCCTCCCGGTTGGCCGCGTCATGCGTGGTTTTGAACATGTCTTCAGTGTAGACCGCCGGCGTCACGTTGCGGGTGAGCGCCCGCTCCAGCGCGCGCGTCAGCGCCGGCCGGTCGGCGCCATAGATCAGGATCGGCTGGCCGATCAGCGACAGATATCGCGTACCCGAGCCGTCTTCATAGGGCTCGCCGACGCATTCCGGAAACGCCGCGGTTATGCCGCTGGTCAGAAACGCCGCGACGTTCAGCTTCTGCCATGCTTCGAGATCGGCGCGGATCACGACCGCGATCTTGGTATCGAATTGCACGATTGGCTCCCAAGGAAGACGTCATTCCGGAATGATCCGAAGGACCATAGCCGGAATCCTGGGATTCTCCGATGTGCAAGCGCATCGGAGCTCGCGCCTACGCGCGCCCCGGAATGACGATCAATAGGAACGAGCTCTTGTAATGAAAATCTAGCCCTTGGCGTCGCAGGCCCAGGCGCGGATCACGCATTCCTTGCCGCCGAATTCGTAGCACTTTCGCGTCGCCGTATTGAGCGAGCTCGATATCCGCGGCGCGACCGCGTAGCCATGCGCGCCGCAGGGATTGGTCAGGTCGATCGCCAGCGCCGCGCAGGCGTGCCTCATGGTGACCGTGGTGCAGTCGCCCTTGCACTGCTTGCGCGCCGCCGCCAGCGCACCGGCCTGGCCGGCATAATCATAGGCCTCGCCATAAGCGCCGCATTTGCCGATGGCGAACGCGCCTGCGGCCCACGCCTCGGTTACGAATTGCGAACCCGCCAGCGCCAAAGTCAGGGCAAAAACAAACAGCGCGCGGCGCTGCAGTGTGGTCAAAGACGTCAAAATCCCCTCCCCCGAGGTCAAGCGGCGGCAAACCTAGCGCGGGGGCGTTTCCACTTGGTGAACGAGAAATAGAAAACGGCTTGGTGGGACGGGCCCCAGAGACGCGGCCTCGCCCAGCTCTGCTTAGGACAAGGGCTCCGGATGCCGCTTGCCCTGCCGCGCGGCTGCGAGCGCCTCGGGCGTATCGATATCGAGGAACGCGCCGTGGCCCTCAACCGAGACTTCCGCCACCGCCTCGTTATGCCTGGCGATCAGATGCCGCGCACCGATGTCGCCGTCGAGCGTCATCAATTCGCTGAAGAACCGGCGCGACCACAGCACCGGATTGCCGCGCCGGTTATCGCTGACGGGCACCGCGATCAAATTGCCGCGATCCGGTGCGAACGCGTCGATCAGGCGATCGACCAGGTGCGCATCGATCAGCGGCATGTCGCCGAGGCACACCACCGCGGCGTCGGCAGTGGCGGGCACCGCCGCAATGCCGGTCTTGACCGAGCTTGCCAGTCCGGCGGCGAAATCCGGATTGCGCACGAATTTGACCTTGAGCCCGGCCAACGCCTTCTCGACCTCGGCGGCCTGATGTCCGGTTACCACGATTACGTCGGAGGCTTTGGACGCGAGCGCCTGCTCGGTCACGATCCGGACCAGCGGCTTGCCGGCGAGTTCGGCCAGCAATTTATTGGGACCGCCCATCCGGGTGGAGCGGCCGGCCGCCAGGATCACCGCCGTGACATTGCGGTTGCCTTCGGGGCCTTCTGGCTTGCGCGGCTGCGGCCGGGTGACGATCTCCATCAACAATCCGCCGACGCCCATGCTGGTGAGATCGGCGCGCGTCACCTCAAGACCCGCCAACAGACGCATCAGCACCCAGTCGAAGCCGTTCTCCACCGGGGAGCGCGCGCAGCCGGGCGCGCCCAGCACCGGGGCGCCGCCGGCTTTGCCGATCAGCAGTAAATTGCCGGGATCGACCGGCATGCCAAAATGCTCGATCGTGCCGCCGACGCTTTCGAGCGCCGCCGGAATTACGTCGCGCCGGTCGGCGATCGCCGAGGCGCCGAACACGATGACCAATTCGGCGCCGAGACCGAGCAATTCCTTGATCGCCGCCGCCAGCGCCGACCTCCTCATGCGGCACGCGGCGCTCGGCAATGATCGCCGCGCCGGCAGGGGCCAGACGGTCGGTCGTGACCCGTAGGGTCTTCTCGATCACCTTCGGCGCCAAGCCGGGGAGAAGCGTCGAGACGATACCGACGCGTTTGATTTTGTACGGCGCGACGCACATGCGGCCGGTTTTCGCCGCCGCCACCGCCCTTGCGCACAAATCGGCGGCGATCCCGAACGGCACGATCTTGACCGTTGCGATCATCTCGCCGGTCACGACGGCCTTGAATGCCGGCAGCGTCGCAAACGTGATCGCTTCGTCGACGCGGTTGATGTTGTCCACCGCCTCGCGACCGACGATCAGCACGCCGGGTTGCGCCGCGAACAGGTTCGACCGCCCGGTGAAGGCTCGCTCGACGTCGACGCCGTCGCCGGCAATGGCGCGCGCGATGTCGCCGGCGGCGACGTCTTCGGAGACGTCACCGTCCTCGAGCCGGACCACGACGATTTCCTTGACGCCGGCTTTGTTGAGCGCTTCGACCTCGGCCGAACCGATCGTGGTGCCCTTTTTCAGCACCAGCGATCCCTGGCGCAGGGTATGCACGGTGACGCCGCCGATCGCGTCCGCCGGGCTGGCGGGGCCGAATTTCATGCTGCGTTCTCTTTCGGCAGCCGAAGCTGCGCGGTGATCTCGGCCATGATCGCAACCGCGATTTCGGACGGCGACACCGCGCCGATGTTGAGACCGATCGGCGCATGGATGCGCGCGATGTCGGCATCGCTGGCGCCTTGCGCCCTGAGGCGATCGCCGCGCTTGGCATGGGTCTTTCGCGAGCCGAGCGCGCCGATGTAGAAACAGTCGCGCTCGAAGGCGTGCAGCAGCGCCGGATCGTCGATCTTCGGATCGTGCGTTACGGCGACGAACGCCGTGTAGTGATCGACATTGAGCGGCGGCAGCGCCACCTCGGGCCATTCCGCCACCAACGGCACGTCCGGAAAACGCTCGGGGCTGGCGAACGCCGTGCGCGGATCGACCACCGTCACATCGTAGTCCAGCGAACGCGCCAGCGGCGCCAGCGCCTGGCTGATGTGAACCGCGCCGATGATGACAAGGCGCGCGGTCGGGGCATAGACGTTGAGAAACAGCTTCTTGCCCTCGGCCTCGATCATGCCGCTGGTGCCCATGCGCAACTGTTTTGAGAGCTCGGTGCCCAAAGGATCGGCGGGAATATCCTTGGCCTTGACCAGCCGCTGCTCGCCATTGGCGGTATCGGTGATCACGATCGCCGGCCGCCGCGCGGCGCGCTCGGCATTGAGTTCTGCAAGCGTCTGGCTTTTCACGGTTAACCGACTTTCTCGACAAACACGCGGATCGTGCCGCCACAGGACAGCCCGACATTCCAGGCGGTCTCGTCGGCCACGCCGAACTCGAGCATCTTGGGCTGGCCGCTGGCGATCACGTCAAGCGCCTCGGTGACGACCGCGCCCTCGACGCAGCCTCCCGAAACCGATCCCAGGAAGGTGCCGTCATCGTTGATGACGAGGCTCGAGCCTGCCGGGCGCGGCGCCGAGCCCCAGGTCTGAACCACCGTCGCCAGCGCGACACCATGGCCGGCCTTCTGCCAATCCTCAGCCGCCCGGAGAATATCTTCGTCGCGATTGAGCATGGGTGCCTCTTTCAAGCTGCGGGACGGATATGGCTAAAATGATGCGGCGGCGTCGCCGACGACAGCGCGGCGATCAGCCCCTCGATGGAACTCAAATTATGCACCGGGCGGAATTCGTCAACGTGCGGCAGCATCATTTTGATGCCTTGCGCCTTAGGCTCGAAGCCGCCATAGCGCAATAGCGGATTGAGCCAGATCAGGCGGCGGCAGGACCGGTGCAGCCGGTCCATCTCGAACGCCAGCTTGGCGTCGGCCTCGCGCTCCAGCCCGTCGGAGATCAGCAGCACGATCGCACCCTGCCCGAGCACCCGCCGGCCCCACAGCTTGTTGAAGCTGTGCAGCGAGGTGGCGATACGGGTGCCGCCGGCCCAGTCCTCCACCGTGGACGAACAACTCGCCAGCGCCTCGTCGGGATCGCGCGCCCGCAGCGCCCGCGTCACATTGGTGAGCCTGGTCCCGAACAGAAACACCGAAACGCGCTTGCGCGCGTCGGTGATGGCATGCAGGAAATGCAGGAATAGTCTGGTATATTCGCTCATCGAGCCGGAGATATCGAGCAGCGCCACGATCGGCGCCGGCTTGTCGATCAATCCCAGCCGATGGATATCGATGATGTCGCCGCCGGTGCGCAGCGATCCGCGCAGGGTGCGGCGCATGTCCAGCCGCAGGCCCCGCGGATCCGGCTGATAGCGGCGGGTGCGCAACTCGGCCTGCGGCAACTTCATTTGCGCGATCGCCCGCGTCACCTGAGCGATCTCGGCCGCGCTCATCTGCGCGAAATCCTTTTTCTGCAGCACTTCCTTGTCGGACACCGAAAGCTTGAGTTCCTGCGCTTCGGCCTGCGGCGTCTCGCTCATCGACGGCGGCGATAACGCCTCCTGGACCCGGCGTGAGGCCGGCGGCGGCTTTTTCCGGGCCTGATCCGGCAGCGGCACCGAATCCAGCATGTGCTTCCAGTCCTCGGCGGCGCGGAAGAACAGATCGAAGGCCTGCGCAAAAATCAGCGCGTGCTCGTGGCGCTTGACGAAGACGGCTTCAAGCGTGGTGAACACATCGGCGCGGTTGCCGATCTCGATCACCTGGAGCGCGTTCAGCGCATCGATCACCGCGCCGGGGCCGACCGGAATCCCGGCCGCCCGCAACGCCCGGGCAAAGCCGACAACGTTGTCGGCGATTTGGCCGGTCGGAGGCGAGAGGTGATCGATGACCATCGGACAATCCAGCTTCTTACCTCCGTCATTCCGGGGCACGCGTAGCGCGAACCCGGAATCCAGAGATTATTGTGCGAGATTCCGGGTTCGACGCTGACGCGTCGCCCCGGAATGACGAACTAATTCTCGCTCGTCGCTTCCTTGAGCACCTTCTGCAGCGTGTCGCCCTGCATCCGCGCGATGTCGTCCTGGTACTTCAACAGCGCGCCGAGTGTATCGCCCACCATTTGCGGCGTCAGCGAGCGGGCGTCGAGTTCGGTCAGCGCGGTGGCCCAGTCGATGGTCTCGGCCACACCCGGCGATTTGTAGAAATCCTGCTCGCGCAGCGCCTGGACGAATCCGACCACCTGCTGCGACAGTTTGGCGGAAATGCCGGGGACGCGCGATTTGACGATCGCCAGTTCGCGTTCGGCGCTGGGATAATCGACCCAGTGATAGAGGCAGCGGCGCTTCAGCGCGTCGTGTATTTCGCGGGTTCGGTTCGAGGTGACGATGACGATCGGCGGGTGCGGCGCCTTGACGGTGCCGAATTCAGGGATCGTCACCTGGAAGTCGCTGAGGATTTCAAGCAGATAGGCTTCGAACGCCTCGTCGGCGCGGTCGAGTTCATCGATCAGAAGCACCGGTGCGCCCGCCGTATCCGGCTCCAGTGCCTGCAGCAGCGGCCGCTTGATCAGATAGCGCTCGGCGAAGATGTCGCTGGAAAGCTGGTCGCGATCGGTATCGCCGGCCGCTTCGGCAAGCCGGATCGCGATCATCTGCGCCGCGCTGTTCCACTCATAGACCGCGGAGGCGACGTCCAGGCCTTCGTAACATTGCAGCCGGATCAGCTTTCGCCCCAGCGCCGCCGACAGCACCTTGGCGATTTCGGTTTTGCCGACGCCGGCCTCGCCTTCCAGGAACAGCGGCCGTCCCATGCGCAGCGACAGATAGGTCACCGTCGCCAACGAGCGCTCCGCGAGATAACCGCGCGAGGTCAAGAGTTCGAGCATCGCATCGACGGAGGATGGTAACGCCGATGCACTCATGTGAAGACCAACCTTGGGAAAGCCAATCTTGATGAACCGGGAATCGGCACGTCACGCTTTGGCGGTGGCGGCTTCGACGGCACGGCGCGTCAGCACCCCGATCAAATGCGCGCGATACTCGGCGCTGCCGTGCAAGTCGCTGTTCAACCCCTCGGCCGGCACAGACAGCCCGTCGAGCGCCTTGGGCGAGAAGCGCTTCTTCAGCGCCTCTTCGAAGGCGGTGACACGAAACACACCGTCGGAGCCGGCGCCGGTGACCGCGACGCGGACATCCGACGGCCGCTTGGCGACGAACACCCCAACCAGCGCGTAGCGCGACGCCTGGTTGCGAAACTTGATGTAGGCGGCCTTCTTCGGCACCGGAAACATCACCTTGGTGATGATCTCGTCGCTCTCGAGCGCCGTCGTGAACAGCCCCTGGAAGAACTCCTCAGGCTTCAGCCGGCGCTTGTTGGTGACGATGGTGGCGCCGAGCGCAAGGCAGGCGGCCGGATAATCGGCGGTAGGATCGTTATTGGCGAGCGAGCCGCCGATGGTGCCCTTGTGGCGCACCGCGGGATCGCCGATCAGGCCGGCGAGCTCGGCCAGCGCGGGGATCGCCTCGCCGACGATGGAAGAGGCCGCGACCTCGGCGTGCTTTGCGGTAGCGCCGATGACGAGCGCACGGCCCTTCATCTCAATGCCGTCGAGCCCCTCGATGTGGGAGAGGTCGACCAGATGCGGCGGGCTGGCGAGCCGCTGCTTCATGACCGGCACCAGCGTGTGGCCGCCGGCAATCAGCTTGGCGTCTTCGTTCTTGATCAGGAGATTGGCGGCCTGCCGCACAGTCGCCGGACGATGATATTTGAATTCGTACATGGGGGTATTCCTGGTCGCCGTGCGGGGACTTAAA
The DNA here is from genome assembly GCA_963843235.1 of uncultured Alphaproteobacteria bacterium. Lineage (GTDB taxonomy): Bacteria > Pseudomonadota > Alphaproteobacteria > Rhizobiales > Xanthobacteraceae > Bradyrhizobium. Next base: position 51,547 of record CAWJJV010000018.1, on the reverse strand, counting down.
CTTAAGCGAGATCGGAGTTGGCCATCGCCTTGGCGCCCGCCGCGATCGATTCCACGATGTTCTGGTAGCCGGTGCAGCGGCACAGATTGCCTTCGAGCTCTTCGCGGATGGTGTGGTCGCTGAGATCGTGTCCCTTGCGATGAACCAGATCGACCGCGGTCATGATCATGCCGGGCGTGCAGAAGCCGCACTGCAGACCGTGATGCTCGCGGAACGCTTCCTGCATCGGGTGCAGCGGCGCGCCGTCGGCGGCAAGACCCTCGATGGTCCTGACCTCGTGGCCGTCGGCCATCACCGCGAGCGTCGTGCAGGATTTGACCGCCTTGCCGTCGAGATGGACGACGCAGGCGCCGCACTGCGAGGTGTCGCAGCCGACATGGGTGCCGGTCAGCCGCAGATTCTCACGCAGAAACTGGACCAGCAGGGTACGGGGGTCGACATTGGCGTTGACGGGATTGCCGTTCACGATCAGGGAAATCTTGGCCATTCAGCACTCTCTTCATCTGCGCCACCGCATATCGGCGGAACAGTCGATTAAAATCGTTCCAAGGCGATAATATGGGCCATCCCGGCAATGAGCAACCTCACCTGCGGCATGGCTTGATGTGGCTTGTGGGGGTTCAGCCGGGACCAGCCCGTGAGACCGGCCTTCAGGAAGCTGCGTTCAGAGGCCAAGTTAGCCTTGTACCGCTTTGGCAAAATTTGCGAAAAACTCATCGGCCAGTTTCTTGGCCGAGCCGTTGATCAGGCGCTGGCCGAGCTGGGCGAGCTTGCCGCCGATCTGGGCTTCGACATTGTAGGTCAACAAGGTGCCGCCATCCTTCTCGGCCAGCGCCACCGTGGCGCCACCCTTGGCGAAACCCGCGACACCGCCCTCGCCCTCGCCTGAAATCTTGTAGCCGTTGGGCGGGTCGAGATCGCTCAGCGTGACCCGGCCCTTGAAGCGCGCCGACACCGGTCCGACCTTCATTTTGGCGACGGCGCGGAAGCCGTTGTCCTCGGTCTTTTCCAGCTCCTCGCATCCGGGAATGCAAACCTTGAGCACTTCCGGATCGTTCAATTTGGCCCACACGGCCTCACGCGGCGCCGCAAGCTGGACTTCGCCGTTCATCGTCATGGCCATGTGATTCGCCTCCTGCAATGCTCGAGCGCCGCCGCGCGCCTGTACCGCCCCTCAAGTAAAGCACGGCAGGACCAAATGAAAGGGGATCGCAGGGCGATGTGCGATGCATATTCGCACCGCAACAGGCAAAAGCATTTGGCAGACACCGGCTGGAATGGTTAGGTCGCGCGCATCATGAGTACCGCTCTCTCGCCCCTGCTCGCGCCGATGCTGTCGAGCGCCGCCATGCGCGTCGTCTGCGACGACGCGGCCTATCTGCAGCGCATGCTCGATTTTGAGGCCGCGCTGGCGCGCGCGGAAGCCGCAACCGGCGTCATCCCCGCTAGCGCGGCGGGCCCGATTGCGGCCGCCTGCAACGTGGTCGCGTTCGATCTGGCCGCGCTGGCCGAAGCGGCAACGAAATCCGGCAATCTCGCGATCCCCCTCGTCAAGGCACTCACCGCGGATGTCGCCAAATCCGATGCGGAAGCCGCCCGCTACGTGCATTGGGGCGCTACCAGCCAGGACGTGATCGACACCGCTGCCATGCTGACCCTGCGCGCCGCCATCGATGCGCTGCTGGCCGATATCGAGCGCGCGATCGCGGGCTTTGCCAGGTTGGCGCGTCAGCATCGCAACACCCCCATGGTGGCGCGCACCTGGCTGCAGCATGCCCTGCCGATGCCGTTCGGGCTCAAGCTCGCGGAATATGCCGCGGCGCTCGGCCGTTCACGCGCGCGCTTGCGACGATTGCGCGGCGAGGCGCTGGCATTGCAGTTCGGCGGCGCCGCGGGGACACTGGCCGCACTCGGCGACAACGGATGGCGCGTCGCCGAGAAGCTCGCACAGGAGCTCCAGCTGCCGCTGCCCGATGCGCCCTGGCACGCCCATCGCGACCGCATCGCGGAGGCGGCCTCGGTACTCGCCATCATCACGGGAACGTGCGGCAAGATCGCACGCGACGTATCGCTGATGATGCAGACCGATGTGGCCGAGGCGTTTGAACCGTCAGGCGAAGGCCGCGGCGGTTCTTCGACCATGCCGCACAAGCGCAATCCGGTCGCGGCCGCGACCGCGCTCGCTGCGGCCACCATGGCGCCCAATCTGGCGGCGACGATTTTCGCGGCACAGGTCGGAGATCACGAACGCAGCGCCGGGCCGTGGCACGCGGAGTGGCCGACCTTGCCGAGCCTGCTGCTCGTTACCTCGGGCGCGCTTGCCGCGGTCGTCGATATCGCCGAAGGCCTGGAAGTCGACGCTGCTCGCATGCGCGCCAATCTCGACACCACCCGCGGCTTGATCATGGCTGAATCCGTGACGATGGCGCTGGCGGAGAGTATCGGCAAGCGCGAGGCTCATCATCTGGTGGAGGCGGCCGGCAAGAAGGCCGTCGCCGACAAGAAAGACCTGCACGATGTGCTGGCGGATGATCCGGCAGTCACGACACATCTTGATGCCGGAAAACTTGCCGCCCTGTTCGAGCCGACGGCCTATCAGGGCGTTTCGCAGGCCCTGATCGACCGGCTGCTTGCGTCGCTCGACAAGACGTAAATTGATGGAAACGGAACGATCTATCTCAAAATGTCAGGAATCAAAATGTGATGGCCGGACTTGACCCGGCAGCCCATCCTCCTGAATAGATTTTTCCTTCCAGATCGATGCGCGGATCAACTCCGCGCGTGACAGCAGAGGTCTCAATGTCATGCCGATGATCGACGCCGACGGTTGCCTGCTCAACGTATCGGTCGAAGGCCGCGACAGCGGACCGACCCTGATGCTGTCGAATTCGCTGGGCTGCACGCTGCAGATGTGGGAGCCGCAGATGAAGGCGCTCACGGCGCTGTTTCGCGTGATCCGCTACGACCGCCGCGGCCACGGCAAGTCCGGCGTCCCGCCCGGCCCCTATTCGATGGAGCGTTTCGGCCGCGACGTGCTCGCCATCCTCGACGACCTCAATATCGAGAAAGTGCATTGGTGCGGACTGTCGATGGGCGGCATGGTCGGGCAATGGCTCGGCGCCAACGCGCCCGAGCGCTTCGACCGGATGATTCTGTCCAACACCAGCTGCTACTATCCCGATCCGACCAACTGGCTGAACCGCATCAAGGCGGTCAAGGAAGGCGGACTCGCGTCGGTGGCCGACGCCGTCATCGCGGGCTGGCTAACGGCGGATTTCCGCGAACGCGAGCCGCAGATCACGGCGAACATGAAGGCGATGCTGCTCGCCACGCCAGTGCAAGGCTATCTTGCTTGCTGCGAGGTGCTGAGCACGCTCGACCAGCGCGAGTTGTTGCCTCGAATCAAAAGCCCGACGCTGGTGATTGCCGGACGTCAGGACATGGCGACCCCACTCGCCGCCGGCGAGTTGATCCGTAGCCAGATCCCGCGCGCAAGCCTGACCATTCTCGACGCCGCGCATATTTCCAACGTCGAGCAACCGCACGCCTTCACCGACGCGATCGTCGGCTTCCTGACGCAACGCTAATCAGAGGCAACGATGGACGACCAAAAACGCCGCGACGACGGCATGACGCAGCGCCGCAAGGTGCTCGGCGATGCCTGGGTCGACAAGTCGATCAAGAACAGGAATTCGTTCAATACCGATTTCCAGGACCTGATCACGCGCTACGCGTGGGGCGAAATCTGGACCCGACCGCATTTCGACCAGCGCACCCGGCGCGTGCTGGTGATCGGCACCATGGTCGCACTCGGCCAGTGGGATGAATTTCGCCTTCACGTCCGCGCGGCGCTCGCGGAAGGCGGCTTCACGCCCGATGATATCAAGGAAATCCTGCTGCAGCAGGCGATCTATTGCGGCGTGCCCGCGGCCAACCACGCCGTCAAGGAAGCCTCAGCGATTGTTCAGGAGTTGGGGCTGCTCAAGGGGTAATTGCAACTGCGGCGCGGGCTGAGCGGGTTGCTCGACCAGAAACACGATCGCGGTACCGAGCAGCATCAACAGTTCCGTGGCATGCAGCCGAAGTGCGGCGGTCTCGCCAACCTGCGAGGCCATCACCATGCTGGCAAAGCTGATAACGCTGCCGATCGTCAGCGCCAGGGCCAGCGCCTCGTCGCCACCGCCGCCGGTCTTGCGCACCGAAGCGCGGGCGGTGAGGACCAAAAAGACCGCAAAGAACGCCGCCACCGTGAGCTTGCCCAGCGCCAATAGCCACGCCACGCGGACCGTGCTGATGGCGGCGAGTTGCAGATGATCGCTGATGAACAGCGCGACCGAAATATTGGGCCGCTCATAGAGACCATGGATCGGCGAAACCATGATCTTGAACGCGACGCTGGTCCAGGTCGGAATGAAATAGGCCGCGAGCAGCGCGCCATTGAATGAGCTGATCCGCCAATTTGTGGACATGTCGCTACCCGGCTGTTCCCGCCCCAATGGGGAATGGGGCTTCGTAGCCGAGGTAACTCGCCTAAACAGCCGGGGGCAATTTAAACCCTTTGTTTACCTTAACGGGGACGCGACCGGACTGCCGGTACCGCCGCCGCTCATCCCCGAACCCGGGACGCGCCAGCGGCCGATCCAAGCAGCACCCCTTCCAAAGAAAAATCCCGCCTTTCGGCGGGACTTTCCTGCTCTCGCTTGGTCCGATTGGAACTCGCGATCTAACGATCCTTGGGCGGGTTCTGGCCCTGGCGATTGGGATCCTGCTGCTGCTGGCCCGGCTTCTGGCCGCCGCCCTGCTGCTGCCCGGGCTTCTGCCCCGGATTTTGATTCTGTTGCCCCGGATTTTGGTTCTGGTTGGACATCTAGGATCTCCCTTGTTGAACGTAGTCCAGAACAAACGCCCAGGCTGTGCGATGGTTTCGACTGTTACCGGGTTCCACCTTGATGATTGCGTGGCGGTTAAATGGTGTGACTGTGGCGGTGGGACCCCCTCGTCAAACTACTTCTGTACAACGCCTTCCGGCCGCGCCTCGCACTGTTGCTGCCCCCGATTACCACTGTTAGAAAATGACGAGACGCGTCGTTCCGGCTGCCGGGGGCCATCGCCGCGGAAGTTGTTAAAGTGCGCATTTTCCTGACGGCAAACCGGGACCACTTTGCCGGAAAATGCTTCAACCATCGGCAGCGCATGGACTATTTCGCCCAGCAAGTCATCAACGGCCTCGTACTTGGCTCGATCTACGGCCTGATCGCCATCGGCTACACCATGGTCTATGGCATCGTCGGCATGATCAATTTCGCCCACGGCGACATCTTCATGATCGGCGGCTTTATCGCGCTGATTTCCTTCCTGATTCTGGTCTCGATCGGCCTCACAATGGTTCCCGTGATCCTGCTGATCGTGCTGTTGGTATCGATGGCGATCACCGCGCTCTACGGCTGGACCGTGGAACGCATTGCCTACCGGCCGCTCCGGCACTCGTTTCGCCTCGCGCCGATGCTGTCGGCGATCGGCATGTCGTTCGTGCTGTCGAACTATTCGCAGGTGGCACAGGGCGCGCGGGTCAAGCCGGTGCCGCCGATCATCACCGGCGGCTACACGCTTGCACGAGGGTCCCGGCGGCTTCGTGGTGCAGCTCTCCAACGTACAGATCGTGGTGGTCATCGCCACCATCATCCTGCTTGCGATTTTCACCTGGCTGGTGGCGCGGACCCGGCTCGGCCGCGACATGCGCGCCTGCGAGCAGGACCAGACCATGGCGGCGCTCCTGGGCGTCGACGTCGACCGCACCATCTCCATGACCTTCGTGATCGGCGCCGCGCTGGCCGCGGTCGCCGGCATGATGTACCTGCTCTATTACGGTCTGGTCGATTTCTTCATGGGCTTTGTCGCCGGCATCAAGGCATTTACCGCCGCTGTGCTCGGCGGCATCGGCTCGTTGCCCGGCGCGATGCTGGGCGGGCTTTTGATCGGCCTGATCGAGACGCTGTGGTCCGCCTATTTCTCGGTCGAGTACAAGGACGTCGCGGCCTTCTCGATTTTGATCATCGTGCTCATCTTCCTTCCGACCGGCCTGCTCGGCCGGCCTGAAGTCGAAAAAGTCTGACGGGCGACGGCGTGACAACATCCGCGCCCGAATCGACGCCAGCATCGCGCGCGCCGGGCGTCGCGTTCATCCTCAAGAAAGCCCTGATCAGCGCCTTCGTCGCGCTGGTGCTGTTTTCGCTGATGATCGGCATCCGCACCGAGGCCGGCCCCAGCGGACAATTGATCTACTGGACCCGGTTCGGCGATCTCGCCGCCATGGTTGCCACCGTGTTCGGCGGCAGCATCGTGTTGGAATTGCTGCGGCAATGGTGGGGACCGGTCGGCACCGTCAAGGCCGTTCCGCCTTCGGTGCAGACCGCCCTCGCGGTCGCAGGACGGCTGGTCGCGCCGGCGCTCCTGATCTTTGCGTTTCTGGTGCCGGTGATCTTCTACAATCAGCGCTATATCCTCGACCTCGGCATTCTCGTGCTGACCTATGTGATGCTGGGATGGGGATTGAACGTCGTGGTCGGCCTCGCCGGACTGCTCGATCTCGGTTACGTCGCATTCTACGCGGTGGGCGCCTATTCCTACGCGCTGCTGGCGACCAATTTCGGCCTGTCGTTCTGGGTCTGCCTGCCGCTGGCCGGTATCCTCGCGGCGTTCTGGGGCGTGCTGCTGGGCTTTCCGGTGCTGCGGCTGCGCGGCGACTACCTCGCCATCGTCACCTTGGCGTTCGGCGAGATCATCCGCCTCGTCATCATCAATTGGCAAAGCCTGACCGGCGGCCCGAACGGCGTCAGCGGCATTCCGCGGCCGACCCTGTTCGGCATTCCGCTCACGCCGGGCGACGACGGCCTTGCCGCGAAGCTCGGCATCGAGTTCTCGCCGACCCACCGCATCGTGTTTCTGTTCTATTTGATCCTGGCGCTGGCGTTGCTGACCAACTGGGTGACGATTCGGCTGAGGCGTTTGCCGATCGGCCGCGCCTGGGAGGCGCTGCGCGAAGACGAGGTCGCCTGCCGTGCGCTCGGCATCAACACCACCACCACCAAGCTGACGGCATTCGCCACCGGCGCGCTGTTCGGCGGTTTGGCCGGCGCCTTCTTCGCGACCCGGCAAGGATTCATCAGCCCGGAATCCTTCACCTTCCAGGAATCCGCCCTGGTGCTGGCGATCGTCGTGCTCGGCGGCATGGGCTCGCAGCTCGGCGTCGCGCTCGCCGCCCTGGCCATGATCGGCGGCTTCGAGCTGTTTCGTGGCCTTGAGCAATATCGCATGCTGGTGTTCGGCGCAGCGATGGTGCTGTTGATGATCTGGCGGCCGCGCGGGCTGATCGGACACCGGGCCCCGACGGTCTTTCTGCGGCACGGCCGCGCCATTTCCTCAGACCTCGTGAAGGAAGGCCGGGGATGAGTGGTGATTGCATTCTCGCCGTCGACCATCTGTCGATGCGCTTCGGCGGCATCGTCGCGGTCAACGATCTGTCGTTTGGTGCCGAGCGGCGCCAGATCACGGCGCTGATCGGGCCGAACGGCGCCGGCAAGACCACCGTGTTCAACTGCATCACCGGCTTCTACAAGCCGACATCGGGCACGATGCGCCTGACCCATGATAACGGCGCGCAGATCAGGCTCGAACGGCTGAACGATTTCCGAATTTCCAAGCAGGCCAGGGTCGCCCGCACATTTCAGAATATCCGGCTGTTTCCCGGCATGACCGCGCTGGAAAACCTGATGGTCGCGCAGCACAATGCGCTGATGCGCGCCTCGGGCCTGACCTTTCTGGGCCTGATCGGCGTGCCGTCCTGGCGCGTCGCGGAGAAGCGCGCGATCGACCTCGCCAAACTCTGGCTCGATCGCATCGGGTTGCTCGCGCGCGCCGACGACGCCGCCGGCAACCTGCCCTATGGCGATCAGCGCCGCCTCGAAATCGCGCGCGCGATGTGCACCGAGCCCGCCTTGCTTTGTCTCGATGAGCCGGCCGCCGGACTGAACGGCCGTGAAAGCGCGGCCTTGAGCGAACTGCTGCTCTCGATCCGCGCCGATTACGGCGCCTCGATCCTCTTGATCGAGCACGACATGTCGGTGGTGATGGAAATCTCCGACCGCGTCGTGGTGATGGATTACGGCGTCAAGATCGCGGACGGCACGCCAAAGGACGTTCGTGACGATCCCAAGGTGATCGCGGCCTATCTCGGAGTGGAAGACGAAGAGGTCGCGGCCGTCGAGTTGGAGTTGGGATTGTGAGGCCGCTTCAAACCATCCGGGCCTGGACGGACTTGTCCCGGCATGACGGTTGCGAGGTCGTGCGATGACGCCATCCGCACCACCGCTGCTTGCGATCCGCGGCCTGCACGCCGCCTACGGCAAGATCGAGGCGCTGAAGGGCGTCGATATCGACATCAACCCCGGCGAGATTGTCGCGCTGATCGGCGCCAACGGCGCCGGCAAGTCGACCCTGATGATGACGATCTTCGGCAAGCCGCGCGCGCGCGCGGGGCAGATCATGTTCGACGGCCACGATATCACCGAGGCCGCAACGCATCAGATTGCCCGAATGCGCATCGCCCAGTCGCCCGAGGGCCGCAGGATTTTTCCGCGCATGAGCGTGGCGGAAAACCTGCAGATGGGCGCGGATGCGACCGACAGCAGCGAGGCGGATCGCGCCGCCGGGCTGGAGCGCGTGTTCACGCTGTTTCCGCGGCTGAAAGAACGCATTAGCCAGCGCGGCGGCACCTTGTCGGGCGGCGAGCAGCAGATGCTGGCGATCGGCCGCGCGTTGATGAGCCGCCCTCGCCTGTTGATGCTGGACGAGCCCTCGCTCGGCCTCGCGCCGCTGATTACGCGGCAGATTTTCGACGCGATCCGGACCTTGAACCGGCAGGACGGCCTCACCGTGCTGATCGTCGAGCAGAACGCCAATCACGCGCTGCGGCTGGCCCATCGCGGCTACGTCATGGTCAACGGCCTGATCACGCTCGCCGGGACCGGGGCAGAGTTGTTGCAGCGGCCGGAAGTCCGGTCTGCCTATCTGGAAGGCGGCCGGCGGGGATAGTTTTCCTTACCCGTCGCGGCTTTCGCAGGACGGCGTGGCCATGCGGCAAGATGCTGCGACGGCCGCTCGGGTTTGCCCGAAAATTGCCGATGACTTGGCGGTAAAATCGGCCGACAATGCCAATGATTTTCGAGCCCGGCGGCCCGCCGGGGGCCCTTCCCGTAGTGATTACCGCGAGGACTCCTCATGAAATCATTGAAACTCATCGGCCTGGCATTCGGTGCGTCGCTGGCGCTGTCGACGACGGCGCTTGCACAGGACATCACGATCGCCGTGGCGGGCCCGATGACGGGCGGCGAATCCGCATTCGGCCGCCAGATGAAGAACGGCGCCGAAAAGGCGGTGGAGGATCTCAACGCCACCGGCGGCCTGCTCGGCAAGAAACTGACGCTCAATGTCGAGGACGACGCCTGCGATCCGAAGCAGGCGCGTTCGGTAGCCGAGAAGATCGCCAGCGCGAAGATCCCGTTCGTCGCCGGTCATTATTGCTCTTCCTCATCGATCCCGGCGTCGGAAGCATATGCCGAGGGCAACGTGCTGCAGATCACGCCGGCGTCCACCAATCCGCTGTTCACCGAGCGCAGGCTCTGGAACGTGGCGCGAGTCTGCGGCCGCGACGACCAGCAGGGCCTGGTCGCCGGCGAATACATCGCGAAGTATTACAAGGGCAAGAACGTCGCCATCCTCAACGACAAGACCACCTATGGCAAAGGCCTCGCCGACGAGACCAGGAAAGCCCTCAACAAGGCTGGCGTTACCGAAAAGATGTTCGAATCCTACAACAAGGGCGACAAGGATTTTAACGCGATCGTGTCGCGCCTGAAGCGCGACAACATCGATCTGGTCTATGTCGGCGGCTACCATCAGGAGGCAGGTCTGATCCTGCGCCAGATGCGCGATCAGGGCCTGCAGACGGTTTTGATGGCCGGCGATGCGCTGGCCGACAGGGAGTTCGCGTCAATCACGGGGCCCGCCGGCGAAGGCACGCTGTTTACCTTCGGTCCCGACCCTCGCAACAAGCCAACCGCCAAGGCCATCGTCGAAAGTTTCAAGTCCAAGAACATCGATCCCGAAGGCTACACGCTTTACACCTATGCCGCGATGCAAGTCTGGTCGCAGGCCGTGAAGAAAGCTGGCACGACCGATCCAAAGAAAGTCATGGACGCGATCAAGGGCAGTGCGTGGGATACGGTGATCGGCACCATGGAGTTCGATGCCAAGGGCGACATCAAGCAGCTCGACTATGTCGTTTACAAGTGGGACGCCAAGGGCGGCTACACCGAGGTCAATCCGAAGGGCTCATGAGATCCCTGAATTTGACCGCACAATCAAACGCCCCGGCCTGACCGGGGCGTTTTCGTTGCTTCGCGCAAACGAAATGATCCGAATGGCCCTCGACAATTGAGGTGGGTTTCGAGACTGTAAAATCCTGATGCCGAACCATCGGGATGCCGATGGACAACTCTGAGATCAAGGTCTCGCGGAAACGCATCATGAAAAACCTCCTCACCGATATCGCGGGTGTCCGGGTCGGTCACGCCGATGATGCCGAACTGGCGTCCGGCGTCACCGCGGTGATGTTCGACAAGCCCGCGGTCGCCGCGATCGATGTGCGCGGCGGCGGCCCCGGTATCCGCGATGGCGCGCTGCTCGATCCCGTCAACGTGGTGGAGCAGATCGATGCCATCGCACTTGCCGGCGGCTCGGCGTTCGGGCTTGAAGCCGGCGGCGGGGTGCAGGCATGGCTTGCCGAACAGGGCCGCGGTTTCCGGGTCCGCGAGGCCGTGATTCCGATCGTGCCGGGCGCGATCTGTTTCGACCTGCTCAACGGTGGCAATAAGCAATGGGGGCGGTTCGCGCCTTACCGCGATCTCGGCTATGCGGCAGCGGCGGCCGCCGCGGCCGGACATTTCGCGCTCGGCAGCGTCGGCGCCGGCCTCGGCGCCACGGTGGCCAATCTGAAAGGCGGTCTCGGCTCGGCATCGGCGGCGACGCCGGGTGGCGTTCGCGTGGCGGCGCTCGCGGTGGTCAATGCCGTCGGCACCGTCACGGTCGGCGACGGTCCGTGGTTCTGGGCGGCGCCGTTTGAGATCGGCGGCGAATATGGCGGACGCGGATCGCCGCCGTCCTTCACGCCGGACATGCTGGCGATGCGTCTCAAGGGCGGCGCCGCTGCGACGTCAGCGGAAAACACCACGCTGGCGGTGGTCGTGACCGATGCGATTTTGACCAAACCCCAGGCCAAGCGGCTCGCCATGATCGCGCAGACCGGATTTGCCCGTGCGATCTATCCGGTGCATGCGCCGCTCGACGGCGACGTGGTGTTCGCCGCCGCCACCGGCGAAAAGCCGATCGATCCCCTGGTCGGCCTCACCGAACTCGGCATGGTCGCGGCCAATGTCACCGCACGCGCGATCGCACGCGGCGTCCATGCAGCGACGGCCCTGCCCTTCCCCGGCGCGCTGCCGGCCTGGAAAGATCGCTTCGGCTAGCTTCAGGCGTTGAACGAGAGCGGATCAGTGGAAAACGAAATCGCGTCTGCCTCGCGCTGAATCATCTGCTGGATCGAATGATAGGATGACGCCGCGGAGCTGGACGCCCCCTGCGGCGGATTTTCCTGCAGCGCCGTCGCTCGGGCTGGTTGATGGCGAGGTGGCGGTCGATGACTGGCCTTGTGCCGCCAGCAGCGCGTTCATCGTGGCCGGCGAGATCGGTTGGCCCGCAACGAAGCCGGTGGCCTGCGTCGAACCCGCAGACGGCGGTGCCGGACTCGAAACCTCAAACGGATCTGCCGAACTCTGGCTCCCCGGCGCGGATTGCACGGACGACCCCGCCGACGAGGTCAGCGATTTCAAGGCCTGCAGTGCGGCCGACGCGGCGCCAACAGCAAACAACATGATAGAACTCCGGTCCATGCCGCCTGGTGCGGCTGACACTCCTGCCCCGATTTGTCAGCAAACGCCGTGCCATCACGACAAACCCAATAACCACGGGCTTTTTACGCGTCGAACGGCTCACGTCTCCCCGGCAATTGATGCCGCCCAGGGCAGAATTTTCCGCCCTCCATGGGGATCCCGTCCGCATTGCCCCCGGGCTTTTCGCGTGTTACGCGAAGGCCGTTCCGCACGCTTTGAATGCTTGGGAAAACGCACATGTCTCAACAATTTGCGTCACGCCCGCTCGTCATCGCGCCGTCGATCCTGGCGTCGGATTTCGCCCGGCTGGGCGAAGAGGTCCGCGCCGTCGATGCTGCCGGCGCCGACTGGATCCACCTCGACGTGATGGACGGGCATTTCGTTCCCAACATTTCCTACGGCCCCGACGTCATCAAGGCGATGCGCCCGCACACCAAGAAAATCTTCGACGCGCATCTGATGATTTCGCCGTGCTGATCCCTACCTCGAGGCCTTCGCCAAGGCCGGCTGCGATCACATCACGGTGCATGCCGAAGCCGGCCCGCATCTGCATCGCTCGCTGCAGGCGATCCGCGCGCTCGGCAAGAAGGCCGGCGTCTCGCTCAATCCGGGCACGCCGATCTCGGCGATCGAATATGTGATCGACATGATCGATCTGGTGCTGGTGATGTCGGTCAATCCGGGCTTCGGCGGTCAGGCCTTCATCCGCTCGGCGCTCGGCAAGGTCGGCGACCTCAGGGCCATGACCGCGGGACGGCCGATCGATATCGAGGTCGATGGCGGCGTCGGCCCGGATGTTGCCGGCGCGCTGGCCGCCGCCGGGCGCCAATGCCTTTGTCGCGGGCTCCGCGGTGTTCAAGGGCGGCACGGTGGAAAGCTACAGGAACAATATCTCCGCGATCCGCGATGCTGCGGCGGCCGCGCGTGGAGAGATGGTCTAAGCGCTTGCGCGGCGCCTCGAGGCCCTTCAGCAGCAGCGCCAGCAGCGCATCGATCCGTGCGGCCAGATCGGGATCTTTCCATTCCTCGGCATGGGCGGGATGATGGTAGCGCGTGGTGGCGTCGAACACCGCACGGGCCGATGCCTTGACGTCGGCGACCTGGAAGACGCCCTGCTTGACGCCATCCGACAAAATGGTCGCGATCTGATCGATCAGGTCCTTCCTTGTGCGCCTTTCACGGCCACGCAGGCCTCGCGCGCCAGTGTCAGATAGGTCGCAAACATCTCAGGATCTTCGGAAACCTTCTTCTGCTTGGCCAGGCACAGCGCCCGCAGCCAGCGGTCGAGCCGCGCCGGCGCAGGGCCCGACTCTTCCGCGATCTTCGCCAGCGGCGCGCTGACGCGGTCGAGCCATCGCTTGGCCACCGCCTGGCGCAACGAAGCCTTGCTCGGAAAATGCCGGTAGACGCTGCCGTGGCTGACATCGAGCGCACGGGCAACATCCACGACCGTGGCCTTCGCCAGCCCGAAGCGGCGCAGCACGTCCTCGGTAACCTCGAGAATGCGCTCGGGGGTCAGAACCACGACTTCGTTCATATGCGCCCCATTGGTTGTCACGCGGCCCGGCACTACCTTAGCGGCTGAGTTTGGCGGCCTGCGCGGCCAAATGGCGGGCGACGCGGTCATTGAGCCATTGATGGAGTCTGGCGGTCAAATAAAGGATTTCAATCGTCATCGGAGTTTCTCGGCGAAGTTTTTTGGCTAGTCCCCGCGTCTTCGCGGTGGCTGCAGTGGTTATAACGATCTCGATGACAGATTTCAATATCTGTCAGTCAATATTCCGTGATTGGAACCGTGACGGCCTTGGCGCGTCGGTGAGCGCCCCAGCCACGCCGGACCAGTGTTTGTCTCCCCGGGGCGGCTCTGCTAAAGCGCGGCGTACCCCCTAACCGTCAGAGCGCGCAATGATTCCCCGCTACACCCGTCCGGAAATGGCCTCGATCTGGGAGGCCCAGACCCGCTTCAAGATCTGGTTCGAGATCGAAGCGCATGCGGCGGATGCGCTGGCGGAACTCGGCGTGATCCCGAAGGAAGCCGCCAAAACGATCTGGGCCAAGGCCAGGGACGCCACCTTCGACGTCGCGCGCATCGACGAGATCGAACGCGAGACCAAGCACGACGTCATCGCCTTCCTGACCCATCTGGCGGAGATCGTCGGTCCCGAAGCGCGCTTCGTGCATCAGGGCATGACCTCCTCCGACGTGCTCGACACCTGCCTCAACGTCCAGCTGACCCGCGCCGCCGATCTGTTGATCGCCGACGTCGACAAGGTGCTGGCGGCGCTGAAGAAGCGCGCCTTCGAGCACAAGATGACGCCGACCATCGGCCGCTCCCACGGCATTCATGCCGAACCGGTCACGTTCGGGCTGAAGCTGGCCTTTGCCTACGCGGAATTCAGCCGCGCCCGCGAGCGTCTGGTCGACGCCCGCAAGGAAGTCGCGACCTGCGCGATCTCGGGCGCGGTCGGCACCTTCGCCCAGATCGATCCGCGCGTGGAAGCCCATGTCGCCAAGGCGATGGGCCTGGTGCCGGAGCCGATCTCGACCCAGGTCATTCCGCGCGATCGCCACGCGATGTATTTCGCCACGCTTGGCGTGATCGCCTCCTCGGTCGAGCGGCTCGCCACCGAAATCCGCCACATGCAGCGCACCGAAGTGCTGGAAGCCGAGGAATTCTTCTCCGAGGGCCAGAAAGGCTCCTCGGCGATGCCGCACAAGCGCAACCCGGTGCTGTCGGAAAATCTCACCGGCCTCGCCCGCATGGTGCGCGCCTATGTGACGCCGGCGATGGAGAACGTCGTGCTGTGGCACGAGCGCGACATCTCGCATTCGTCGGCCGAGCGCATGATCGCCCCCGATGCCACCGTGACGCTGGACTTTGCGCTCAATCGCCTCGCCGGCCTGATCGACAAGCTTCTGGTCTATCCCGCCAACATGCAGAAGAATCTCGACCGCCTCGGCGGCCTCGTGCATTCGCAGCGGCTGTTGATCGCGCTGACGCAGAAAGGCGCCAGCCGCGAGGACGCCTACAAGTTCGTGCAGCGCAACGCGATGCCGGTGTGGCGCGGCGAAGGCGACTTCCAGACGCTGCTGAAAAAAGACGCCGACGTGAAGAAATATCTCACGCGATGCCGAGATCGACGAACAGTTCGACCTCGGCTATCACTTCAAGCACGTCGATACGATCTTCAAGCGCGTGTTCGGCGCGAGCTGACCGGAGCGAACCGATGGGCGGTGTCGTAGCGGTCAGCCTTCGCGCCGGCCATCACTTCAGCAAGACGTTGAGCCCTGCGCATCCGCCTGCTGACCGGGCTCGGCGTCGCCGGCGACGCACATATGGGCGAGACGGTCAAACACCGTTCGCGCGTCCGCAAGGATCCGACGCAGCCCAATCTGCGCCAGGTGCATCTGATCCATGCCGAACTGTTCGACGAATTGCGCGCCAAGGGCTTTGCGGTAGGTCCGGGCGAACTCGGCGAGAACGTCACCACGTCCGGCATCGATCTGCTGGCGCTGCCCGCCGGCACCCGCCTGCATCTCGGCGCGAATGCCGTTGTCGAGGTCACCGGCCTGCGCAATCCCTGCATCCAGATCGACCATTCCAGAAAGGCCTGATGGCCGCCACGCTGGACAAGGATGCGGACGGCAATCTGATCCGCAAGGCCGGCGTCATGAGCATCGTCGTCGGCGATGGCGAGGTGCGGCCGGGTGACGCGATCGGTGTCGAGCTGCCGACCGAACCGCACCGCGCGTTACAGCCGGTCTGATCGATCCGAACCATGGCCAGTTCCGTCCGACGGCCAGGGAGCAACTGAATGATAACCAGGGATCGCTAGGATAGCCGCATGCCAGCCCCCCCGACCATTCTGGTGTTCGATTCCGGCCTCGGCGGCCTCACCGTCCTGCGCGAGATCGTGAAGGGCCGCCCCGACGCGCATTACGTCTATGTCGCGGATGACACGTTCTTTCCCTACGGCCACCACAGCGAAGATGAACTCATCGCCCGGGTGGTGCCGTTGATCGGCGAATTGATATCGGCGCATGCCCCTGCCCTGGTGGTGATCGCCTGCAACACCGCCTCGACGCTCGTGATGCCGCATCTTCGTGCCGCGTACAAAGTCCCCTTTGTCGGAACGGTCCCGGCTATCAAGCCGGCCTGCGCCAGCTCGAAAACAAAACGCGTGTCGGTGTTCGGCACCAAGGGTACCGTCAAGCGCGAATACACCAAGGCGCTGATCCGCGATTTCGCCGAGGGCTGCGAGGTGACGCTGGTCGGCTCGCCGGAACTCCCCGCCTTGGCCGAAGCGGCGCTGAGCGGCGTAGAGGTCAGCGATTCCGAGATCTCGGCCGAACTCGCGCCGTGTTTTGTCGGCGCCGGCGAAGACCCTTCGGCCCGCACCGATACCGTGGTGCTGGCCTGTACCCACTATCCGCTGCTGATAGACCGGCTGGTTCAGCTGGCGCCGTGGCCGGTTGACTGGATCGACCCCGCGCCGGCGATTGCGCGGCGGGTTGTGGATTTGCTGGGACCGGCCGGCAGCGTTGCCGATCATGCCGGCGCCGAAATGATCTTCACGTCGGGGCGGCCGCACACGCTGAGCCAGGCGCTGATGCCGTTTTTCGGCGGCCGCGTTCCGGCGTGAACGCCTGATCTTTTCGGCGGGCCTCCCCGGCGCACGGCATGATCGTCGCCACGTCTGGCACACCCTTGCGTGACGCTGGCCGCTGATGGATCTCGCGGGCTTCTCCTGCCATTCCACTGCTGCTAGGTTTCTTCGACAGGAGAGAACAACAATCATGATCAAGAAAATTCTGCTCGGACTTGCCGTCGCCGCCTTCGCTGTCACCGGAACCGCCGTCGCCCAGCAAAACGGTATCAAGCGCACGCCGCTGCAAAAGATCGAATTTCCGGAAGGTTACGTCACCATCACCGTAGCTATCGAAGTTCCGCCCGGCGGCAGCGCCGGACGGCACACCCATCCGGGCATCGAAACCGGCTACGTGCTGGAGGGCGAAGCTGACCTCATCATCGAAGGCAAGACCCAGCACCTTAAGGCCGGCGACTCCTATTTGATTCCCGCCGGAGCCGTGCACGACGTCAAGGTTTCGGGTGACAAGCCCGCCAAAGTGTTCGGCATTTACGTCGTGGACAAGACCAAGCCGCTGGCCTCACCGGCCTCCTAACCGCCGCCGACACGCGATCCAGGCCCGAAACGGGCGAATTGCCGGCCGACCGGCCTTGGCCGGTGCCCGTTCGGCGGTCGCTCCGGGCGTTGGGGCCGGCGGCTCTTTGATTGACAGAACCGGGGGTTTTCCCTAAAAACCGCCTGCTCGCGGGCCGATTTCGGCCCGCGTTGCGTTTCGCGACCCGTGGCCGCTTCCTTCAAGCTTGGGGGATCGGCCTGTCGGCTCCGGGAAGTTCCCGGCGCACAGGAGGGCGCGTTTCCTCAAAACTCAAACCTGCAAAGAGGACGCGATGACAAAGCGCAGTGGCGCGAAGTACAAGATCGATCGCCGCATGGGCCAGAATATCTGGGGCCGCCCGAAGAGCCCTGTGAACCGCCGCGAATACGGACCCGGCCAGCACGGCCAGCGCCGCAAGGGCAAGCTGTCCGACTTCGGCTCGCAGTTGCGCGCCAAGCAGAAGCTGAAAGGCTACTACGCCAATATTTCCGAGCGCCAGTTTCATGCCATCTATGTCGAAGCCCGCCGGTTGCGGGGCGACAGTGGTGAACATCTGATCGGCCTGCTCGAGCGCCGTCTCGACACTGTCGTCTATCGCGCGAAGTTCGTCGCCACCATGTTCGCCGCGCGCCAGTTCATCAATCACGGGCACATCAAGGTGAACGGCCGCCGCGTCAACATCGCGAGCTTCAGGTTGAAGGTCGGCGACGTGATCGAGGTCAAGGAATCCTCCAAGCAGCTCACCTTCGTGCTGGAAGCCACCCAGCTCGGCGAGCGCGACGTGCCGGATTTCATCGAAGTCGATCATTCCAAGATGACAGCGAAGTTCAACCGCATTCCGCATCTGTCCGACGTGCCGTTCGCGGTGCAGATGGAACCGCATCTGATCGTCGAATTCTATTCGCGCTGATATCCTCGGCGCTCTCCGATACCAAAAGGCCCCGGTTTTGCCGGGGCCTTTTCATTTAGCTCCAAGATATATCGCCGCGCTCGGCTAAGTCGGTGCCTGATTTAAACCGCCATCGCTTTCTTGGCCGCCTGAGCAAGGAAGCCCGAGCGCGTGAAACCTTCTCGTTCGGCGTATCTGTCGATTTCATCCAGCACGTCGGCCGGCATCGTCACGTTGATACGAACGCTTTTCACTTCCGCCGCGGGCGCCGCAATCAGAACGGCAACGCCGTCCTTGTTTTGCGCGTCCTTCATAATGTCTTCCAGCGAGCTTGGTTCTGGCGCGGCTTCGCCATCCGCTGTGAGCCCTTCCAGATGCAGGGCCAAAGCTTCTGTGCCCATATCTCTGGCCTCATCCAAGCTTTTTCCGGCGCTGATGACGCCAGGAAGATCTGGAAATGAGATGCCGTAGTCGCTGTCGGCTTCTTTGTGGATCAGGGCGATATACTGTCGCATTTCTTATTCATCCTCTGCTGCTGGGCAGGGCGGGCCGTTGGCCCTATTTCCTATTTTAGTTTCAAGTTTGCTTGCTTCTCGATGCTCCTCAACGTGCCCGTCGGGATATCTCTCTTGGGATGCGGAACCGTCACCCGCCCCGGTTTAGCCGGGTGCTTGAACTGGACATGACTTCCCTTTTGGGCCACTTGCACCCAGCCATCTGCTTTCAACGCAGAAATGATGTCTCGGGAATTCATGCGCATTTATACACACTGTACGGCTCTGTATCAAGTGTATAAATACACACAAGACAAGGGCTCGTGCGCATCACGCGCCCCAACAACCGCCAATAAGGGTTTCCATGCTCTACACCCCTCCCCCGCGCGATCCCAAGCAAGCCCCCATCCGCATCAACCTGTTGTCGGATACGCAGACCCGCCCGACGCCGGCGATGCGCGAGGCGATGGCGCGCGCCGAGGTCGGCGACGAACAGATCGGCGACGACCCGACCGTGAATCTTTTGTGCGAACGCGTAGCCGATTTGCTCGGCAAGCAAGCCGCCGTGTTCATGCCCTCCGGCACCATGTGCAACGTTGCGGCGACGCTGGTGCATTGCCGGCCCGGCGACGAGATCCTGGCGCATGAGAGCGCGCATATCATCGCGCGCGAAGGCGGCGCCCATGCCGCACTCGGCGGCTTCCAGGTCACGGCACTGCCGGGCGCCGACGGACAGTTCACGCCCGCCACCTTTCGCAAAGCCCTGCACCCGCGCACGCGCTATCAGCCGCCACAGACCGTCGTCAGCGTCGAGCAGACCGCCAATATCGGCGGCGGCACGATCTGGAAGAAAGCCGATCTCGATGAAATCGTAGAGATCGCGAACACGCATGGTCTCGCCACCCATATGGACGGCGCGCGCTTGTTGAATGCCTGCGTCGCGTCCGGCATCAGTGCCCGCGACATGAGCGCCGGATGGGATTCAGCCTGGATCGACTTCTCCAAGGGACTGGGCGCGCCGATCGGCGGTGTCATTGCCGGCTCGCGCGATTTCATCGACGAGGTCTGGCGCTGGAAACAGCGCCTGGGCGGTTCGATGCGTCAGGCCGGCATCTGCGCCGCGGCGTGCGTCCATGCGCTCGACCATCACGTCGATCGCCTCGCGGACGATCACGCCAACGCGCGCGCGCTGGCGCGCGGGCTATCGCAAATCGCCGGCATGCAGGTGCAGCAACCCGAAACCAATCTGGTGTTCTTCACGCCTGACGGTGCCGGCGTCACCGGCGACAAGATGGTCGAGGCTTTACGCAAGCGTGGCGTGCTGCTCGCGATGATGGACGGACGGATTCGGGCCTGCACCCATCTCGACGTCACCGCCGACATGATCGAGGAGACGGTCGGCCTGGTGCGCGAGATCGTGCGCGGGGCCTAGATCATTTCTCCAGCGCCTCATAAATCAGCGTCTTCAGCGCGGTTTGAATCCGTCCGCGCTGGGATGGCGCCTGCATCATGCAGATCGCTGCCGAACCGTCAGTTCTCCATTGCTTCATAGATCGAGCTGCTTCACGACCTTCTGGATGCGCTGGCGCTCCGAAGGCGTCTCTTCCAGCAGCACGAAAAACATGTCCTGCTTGCGGTCGACCACGAAATAGCAGCCGCTGGCGCCGTCCCATTTCAACTCGCCCAACGAACCCGGCGGCGGCGGTTTGGCGTTGCCGGGGTCGGTGCGCACGCCAAAGCCGAGACCGAAGCCGAAGCCATCGCCGGGGAAATAGAAATAATCCCGCGCCACGCCCGAGCCCGGCCCGACCTGATCGGAGGCCATCAGCTTGAACGCCTCGGGGCTGAGATATTGCTTGCCCTCGAACTTGCCGCCATCGAGTACCAGCTGGGAAAATTTCGCAAAATCCGCCATGGTCGTGATCATGCCGCCGCCGCCGGATTCCCATTTCATGGGGGCGTCGACGCTGCTTTCGAACCCGACCCGGAAGTCGCTATCTTTCGGGACCGGCTTTGCGATCAGCTTCCGCTTCGCCGGATCGGTGACGTAAAATGCGGTGTCGGTCATGCCGAGCGGGTCGAGCAGGCTTTCCTTCTCGTACTGCAGCAGCGATTTGCCCGTTATCACCTCGATGACGCGCCCGAGAATGTCGGTCGAGTGCCCGTAATCCCAGAGCGTGCCGGGTTGCTCGGCCAATGGAAGCTCGGCGATCCGTTCGGCGAATTCGGCGTTGGTGAAATTATTGTCGTAGATCTTGGCGCTCTTGTAGGCTCTCCGCACCATG
The DNA here is from genome assembly GCA_963843235.1 of uncultured Alphaproteobacteria bacterium. Classification (GTDB taxonomy): domain Bacteria; phylum Pseudomonadota; class Alphaproteobacteria; order Rhizobiales; family Xanthobacteraceae; genus Bradyrhizobium. The sequence goes on along the minus strand of CAWJJV010000018.1, from coordinate 30,690 downwards.
CTGTCGCCGTAGAAGCCATAGGTAATTCCCGACGTATGCGTCATCAGGTCTTGAATCGTGAGCTTGCGGTTGAGCGGCACGAGATCGAGCACCGTCTCGCCATTTTCCGCCTTTCTCTCGACGCCGACCTTGGCGTTGGCAAAGGATGGAATGTAGGTCGCGACGGGATCGTCGAGCTTCAGTTTATGCTGGTCGATCAGCATCATCGCCACGAATGATGTGACCGGTTTGCTCAACGAGAAAATGCGAAAGATGGTGTCGTCGGTCATTGGCGCCCGGGTCGCGGTGTCGCGCACGCCGAAGAACTCGTGATAGACCGGCTTGCCGTGCTGCTGGATCAAGAGGATCGCACCGGAGATCTTGCCGGTGGTGACTTCGTTGCGGAAGAACTCGCCGATTTTCTCAAGCTTTTGCGGATTGAAATGGGCGCCCGCGGGAATATCGAAACTGCCTTCCGCGCGTGCTTGCGGTGCAGCCAACGCCAGTAGCGCGCCACCGACCAGCGCACGAATTACATGATGAAAATTCATCACCCCTCCGCGGATTAATTGCGAAGGAGTGTAGTGGGTGCCTCAACCGGTACAAGGGCTACTGGGATCGGACAACGCCTGCGCGTGCAGGGCGGCGCTTGCCTCCGAAAAACAGCAGAAGATGATGCGGGTCAGGTTTGGCGCCGCGGGCAGCGCCTGCAAGGTCGCGGCGACCGCGATCCGCGCCGCGCGAGCGGCGGGGAAACGATAGACCCCGGTGGAAATCGCGGGAAAAGCCAGCGAGCCGAGTCCGTGGCTCTGGCTGATTTCGATCGCGCGGCGGTAGCACGACGCCAGTGCATCATCCTCGCTTTGGCTGCCACCGTGCCAAACCGGGCCGACGGCATGAATCACATGCCGGGCCGGCAGCCGATAACCGCTGGTGATCTTGACGTCGCCGGTCGCGCAGCCCTGGAGCGTGCGGCATTCGGCCAACAATTCAGGCCCTGCCGCGCGATGAATGGCACCATCGACGCCGCCGCCGCCGAGCAGCGACGTATTGGCGGCGTTGACGATCGCGTCGACGTCAAGCGTGGTGATGTCAGCGACAATGACCTCAAGCCGCGCGGTACCGAACTGGCGCGCGGCCAAGGTCAGGCCAAAGATGAGGCCAGGATCAGGCAGAAGCCGCCGCGCCGACCACGACACCCTTGTCGGCCAACAGCTGTTGCAATTCGCCGGCCTGGAACATCTCGCGGATAATGTCGCAGCCGCCGACGAACTCGCCCTTGACGTAGAGCTGCGGAATGGTCGGCCAGTTCGAATAGGTCTTGATGCCGTTGCGCAGGTCCGCGGATTCAAGAACGTTCAGACCCTTGTAGCCGACCCCGACGTGATCGAGGATCTGCACCACCTGACCGGAAAAACCGCACTGCGGAAATTGCGGGGTCCCCTTCATAAACAGCACGACGTCATTCGACTTCACTTCGTTCTCGATGAATTGCTCGATGCTCATATTCGCGTCCTTTTGCGGCACAGCATGTCGGGCGCCGGCCCGTTTAACTCGTTGCTACTATATATGTATCCCAAACCATTGTGCACCCAAAGTAAATTGGCAGGGAGCTGGCATGCGCGGGTTTGACACAGCAGATATGACATGATGGCTGGACACTATCCTCGTAACCCCGGTTCGGCCAAAAAGGCTTTTATCCTGCCTGGAAGCCCCTATCTAGAATAGGTAATTCTCGGGGAACCGGTACGCCGGAGCAACGTTCTCTTTCGAACCGGAGACCATCGTGACGAAACCAGCATCCGCTGCGGCCTCGCATGCCGCCCCTTGCCCGTCATTGTTCTCCGATTCCGGCAATTTAGCCCAGGATTTGGTGGAAGCGTTCCTCGACGTCCGCAATGAGACCGAGCGCCGCGCCGCCCCCCTGACGCCCGAGGATCAATTGATCCAATCGATGCCGGACGCCAGTCCCGCGAAATGGCACCGTGCCCATACCACCTGGTTCTTCGAGCAATTCCTGCTCGGCGAACATCGCCGGGGATACACGCCCTTCCACCCGGACTACGCCTTCCTGTTCAATTCCTATTATGTCAGCGCCGGACCGCGACATGCCCGCCACCAGCGCGGCCACCTGACCCGTCCCAGCGCCGACGAAGTCACCGCCTATCGCCGTCACGTCGACGCTGCGGTGGTGAAATTCTTTCACGACGCCGGCGAGAACGCCTTGGCGGCATTGGCGCCGCTGGTGGAAGTCGGGCTCAATCACGAGCAACAGCATCAGGAGTTGATGCTGACCGATATCCTGCACGCCTTCGCGCAAAATCCGATACCGCCGGCCTACGATCGGGCCTGGAGCTTTCCGGCGTCGAGCCGCGGCGGCGACGAGTGGGTCTCCCTCAACGAGGGCATCCACAGCATCGGGCATGCCGGCGACACCTTTCATTTCGACAACGAGAAGCCTGCCCACCGCGCCCTGGTCGGGCCGGTCAGGCTGGCGCGCAACCTCGTCACCAACGCCGAATGGCTCGCCTTCATGGCGGATGGTGGCTACCGCACGCCAACGCTATGGCTGATGGACGGCTTCGCCACCGTCGGCAACGAGCAATGGCAGGCGCCCGGCCATTGGCGTCAGGTCGACGGCGAATGGCAGGTGATGACGCTGGGCGGGTTGAAGCCGGTCGATCCGAAAGCCCCGGTCTGTCATGTCAGCTATTACGAGGCCGACGCCTTCGCGCGCTGGAGCGGCAAGCATTTGCCGACCGAAATGGAATGGGAGGTTGCCGCTCGCGCCGGGCATCTCAACGACGCCTTCGGGCTCGTATGGCAATGGACGCGCAGTGCCTATGCCCCCTATCCCGGCTACCGCGCGATCGAGGGCGCGCTCGGGGAGTACAATGGCAAGTTCATGGTCAACCAATTGGTGCTGCGCGGCTCGTCGCTTGCGACCCCTCGCGGACATAGCCGCCTGACCTATCGCAACTTCTTTTATCCTCACCATCGCTGGCAGTTCACAGGCCTGCGCCTCGCCGACTACGCCGCCTGATTTTTGAAGTTCAACCGCGCCGGAAGGCGCGTTCCAGGAGATCGATATGAATGTGCACGCTGCCGCCCTGGCAAAAGCGCATCGTTTTGACGAGCAAACCTCAGCGTTTGCCCGTGACGTCATCGACGGTTTGTCGCAACACCCCAAGCGGCTGTCGCCAAAATATTTCTACGACGCGACGGGTTCGGAATTGTTCGAACAAATCACGCGGCTGCCGGAATATTATCCGACCCGCACCGAGCTCGCGATCCTGCGCGATCGCGGCCAGGAGATATCGGCGACGATCCCCAAACGCGCGGCGCTGGTGGAATTCGGCGCCGGCGCGACCACGAAGGTGCGGCTATTGCTGAACGAATGCGCGTTCGGCGCCTACGTCCCCGTGGATATTTCCGGTGACTTCCTGAAAGCGCAGGCCGACGCCTTGCGCAAGGATTTCCCCTGGCTTGACGTCTATCCGGTCGCGGCCGACTTCACCACGCCGTTCGCGTTGCCCGGCGCGATCGCCGCAATGCCGAAGGTCGGATTTTTCCCGGGCTCGACGCTTGGAAATTTCGAGCCGCATGAGGCCTGCGCCTTCCTGCGCAGCGCGCGGGACATTCTCGGCAAGGACGCGCAGATGGTGATCGGCGTCGACCTCGAAAAGGACGAGCGGGTGCTGTACGACGCCTACAACGATGCCGCCGGCGTCACCGCGCGCTTCAATCTCAACGTGCTGGATCGGATCAATCGCGAGCTCGGCGGCAATTTCGACCTCGCCGCGTTTACCCATCGCGCGATCTATAACCGCGAGCGTCACCGGATCGAGATGCACCTGATCAGCAAGAAGGCGCAGAGCGTACGCGTGCAGGGCCGGACGTTTTCATTCCGCGCCGGCGAAAGCATCCACACCGAGAGCAGCTATAAATACAGCCTCGAGCGCTTCACCGCGCTGGCGCAGCGGCGCGGGCTGGACCCCGCGCGCGTCCTGGACCGACAGCGCCGGCATGTTCTCGGTTCACGCGCTGGTAGCCTCGGACTGAGATTCGACCGCACCTGAACCCAGCGAAATCGATTCCCACACCGCCACCGTGATCATGATCGCGGTGGTCAGAATCGATAGCGTCAACGGAGAAAGTCCGCCGGCGAACCAGGCAAGTATGCCAAGCGCAACGATGCCGACGCCATGCGAGAGTTGCAGGAAACCGCGAAAGGTCAGCTTGAACAAGATGGTGCCGAGCAGGAACAGCAATGGACCGCCGATCGCGCTGAGAACCGTCTTGAGATCGGAAACGCCGCCGGGGTGCGCCAGCACCAACTCGTCGGCCACGGCCGAGACGATGATGCCGGCCACGATCGGCATATGCAGGTAGGTGTAGGCGAGCCGCGCCAGTCGCCCGGGCTCGCTGGATTTTGAGATCTGTTCGGATCCCGCTTCGGCGCCCTTGTGGAAATAAATCCACCACATCGCAATGCTGCCGACGAAAGCCGACGCAAACGCAACGACATTTTCTGTGGTCCAGACCAGATCGGCAAATGTCGCGCCGATCACCACGATGGATTCGCCGAGCGCGATGATGATGAACCCCGCGCTGCGCTCGGCCATGTGACCGCCCTCGATCACCCAATCCGCGACGGAGGACGCGCCGTATTTCGGTACCCAGAACCGCACCGCTGGCGAGAGATATTCGATACCCAGCGCCACCGCCCACAGTACCAGCCGCGACTGTCCGTGCGCGAAGCCGCCCGCCATCCAGAACACCGCCGACATCGCCAGCCATACCAGCATGCGGAGCGCGTTCATTCGCTCTGCGGTGCCGCCTGATGGCGTCGATGCCAGGAGAAAGATCGTCCGACCGACCTGTATCGAGCTGTAGGCCAGCGCGAACCAGAAGTCCTCGCAATTCAAAGGCCTCCGGGATCGAGGTCGAAAGCACAAGGCCAGCCAGCATCAAGGCAAACAGCAGGATGCGAACCGGCGTCAGCTCAGGATTGAGCCAGTTGGTGAACCAGGTGGTGTAGACCCACAGCCACCAGACCCCGAGGAACAACAGCGTCGTCTGCAATATTCCAAGCGGGGTAAACCGGCCCAGCAGGGTGTGCGATATCTGCGTCACGGCGAAGACGAACACCAGGTCGAAAAACAGTTCGGCGTAGGTGACGCGGCTATGCTGGTTCGGCTCGAAGCGGCGAAACAGCGCACCGCGTTGGTCGTCGCCCGCCATCGCGTTCATATTTCGCCCCCGACCCTCAGGCCATAATCCCGAAAAAAGTGGAAACCAGCCTTCACTCGGGACAAACGCGAAGCACTTGCGCGGAGATCATGCCCCGACAAACACAAGCAACGAGTCTGATTCAGCGACGCTGGGTCGGACCCTAGCCCTCCGGTACCCCGGTCTGCAGCGCCAGCGCGTGAAGCACGCCGCCCATCTGGCCTTTCAGCGATTGATAGACGATCTGGTGCTGCTGAACCCGGGATTTACCGCGGAACGAGGCCGAAATCACCGTCGCCGCATAGTGGTCGCCGTCGCCAGCGAGGTCGCGGATCGTCACCTCGGCGTCGGGAATCGCGGCCTTGATCATCGTTTCGATATCGCGGGCGTCCATCGGCATCCAGGTTTTCTCCAGTCCGGCTTAAAATTGCCTCACGGGTCTCTCGACCGGGACCCTCGAAACCTAGCGCGGACACCCTTCTAGGTCACGTCTTGTGATACTATATTCCCGATCCAATGGATTTTAAATCCGCTGGATCCGATCACAACGGGCTGACTGAAAAAGGCTCACGAGCATGAAACTCCCCGGTCCCGACCATCCCATCACCATTACGGCAAATCCGAAGCGCATCCGCGTCACCGCGGGCGGCGTCGTGATCGCCGACACCACCCATGCGCTGACGCTGAAGGAGGCGCGCTACCCGGCCGTCCAGTACGTGCCGCGCGGCGATGCCAATATGGCGCTGCTCAAGCGCACCGACCGGACCACGCATTGTCCCTATAAGGGCGACGCGAATTATTTCAGCGTCATGGCCGACGGCAAGACCATCGAAAACTCAATCTGGACCTACGAGGCGCCGTTCCCGGCGATGGCGGAAATCTCCGGTCATCTGGCGTTCTATCCCGACAAGGTCACGATCGAGGAAGTCGCCTGAGGCACTGCGTCAATCCGTCATGCCCGGGCTTATCCGGGCATGACGACATAAATCATAAAAGTTTTCTCATTGAGGTCTTGGTCCTACACCCTGAAGATGGTGAGGCCCAGGATCAGCAACACCAGGAAGATCACCACGAAGACATAGAACAGGAAGCGGGCGACATCGGCCGAGGCAGCGGAAATGCCGGTGAATCCGAGGATGCCGGCGACGATCGACACCAGGAAGAAGATCAGCGCCCATTTCAGAATTGTCATCGCCCGTTCCTCCAGCCTCTCGCACCGCGACCGTCGCAGTTCCCGCACATGCTGGCCTAACCCGGGGCGATGGAACTGGTTCCATGGGGCAGCCGAGGCGGCACTCCGCCTCAGCCATTTTAACCTTGCTGAATCGGGTTCCCGGCGGCAACATCCGGCGTGACAACCCTGCCGGGGCTGCGCATGACCTCCATTTCCGAATCGGTCGCGCCCGCGCAAACGCAGGCGGCGCCAAAAGCCGCGACGCGCAACGCGGCGTTCGATCACGCGCGCAGCTTCCTGACGCTCGTCGTGGTGCTTCACCACGCCGTCATCCCCTACACCCATTTCGGTCATACCGACGCCAAGTCGTGGATCGGTTTCGACATGGTCGTGCTCGCCACCGACAGCTTCTTCATGGCGATGTTCTTTTTTCTGTCGGGATTGTTCGTATGGCCGAGCCTCATGCACAAAACGACGGCAGTCCATCTTCGCGACCGCCTGCTGCGGCTCGGCCTGCCGTTCGCGATCGCCGCGGTCACCGTCATCCCGATCGCCTATTACGCCATCGCGCTGCGGCAGGAAACCGATCTGACCTTCGCTGCCTTCTGGTGGAAAACGGTAACGGTGGGACCTTGGCCAAGCGGTCCGCTCTGGTTCGTCTGGGTGTTGCTGGCTTTTGATCTGTTGGCGAGCCTGTTGTATCGGCTCTCGCCCAACCTGCTCGACCCCATCCACCGCCTGTCGGAGCAATGCTTTGACCAGCCGGCCAAATTCTTCCTGTTTCTGCTGGCGGTCACCGCGCTGGTCTATATTCCGGCGCTGATCTATTTCGGCCCCAATCGCTGGTTCGAGTTCGGGCCGTTCTCGGTTCAGGCGAGCCGCATACTGTTATACGCATCCTATTTCTTCATCGGAGCCGGCATCGGCGTCGCGCATTTGAATGAGGGAGTGCTGAGCGCGGACGGACGGTTGGCGAAGAGCCGATTGGGGCTGGTTGATCGCGACCCTCATTCCCTACTGCCTGATGTGGGTGCTGATCTACATCAAGCGCGAAATACTGGGCAATCCCGATCCGCAGCCCACATGGTATCTCGCAAGCTACGGTTTTTTCTTCGTCGCCTTCAGCGCGGCCATCCTGTTCGCCATCCTCGGCTATTTCCTGGGCTCAAAGCGTCATTGGACCATACTCGATCGGATGCAGGCTGACGCCTACGGCATCTTCCTCGTGCACTATCCGATCGTGCTCTGGCTGCAATACTGGCTGTTCGATTACGATCTGCCGGCGATCGTCAAGGCGACCATCGCGTTCGTGCTGACCGTCGCATTGAGCTGGGCGGTGACCGCAGCCTTGCGAAAAATCCCCGGCGCCTCGCACGTGTTGTAACAGTGGCATCAAAGCTGCATATATCTGCGCAGGGAGGTGTGTCCAAGGCTAACTCTGGAAGGACACCCCGATGGGACTATCGGCTATTTTGATCGCGACCGCGCTCAGCCTGACCATGCTTGTCGCCGTCTCGGACCTCCCCTAGCGGCAGCCGATCAGTTCGCGCCGCTCATATAGGCGGGCAGCCAGCGCTCGAAGGCCGCCCTGAGCGAGGCAACCGGAACCGGCGTCTCGCCGGCAACGGCGATGGCATCACCGCCTGATCGTGCCGATCCGCGCGCACGGCACGCCGGCGCCTCGCATCTTCGCCAGCACCAGCCCGGCCTGCTCTGCGGGCACGGTGACGATGTAACGCGCCTGGTCCTCGCCGAACCAATACGCATGCGGCACGATCGATTCCGGCGCCGCCAATAGTTGCGCGCCGATCCCGCCCGCCATCGCCATCTCCGCCAGCGCGATCAAAAGACCGCCGTCGGAAACGTCATGCGCCGCCGTCGCGGTGCCGGCGTGGATCATGCCCCGCACCACGTCGCCGTTGCGTTTTTCAGCCGCGAGATCGACCGGCGGCGGCGCGCCCTCTTCGCGGCCGCAGACGTCGCGCAGATATACCGACTGGCCGAGCCAGCCCTGGGTGTCGCCGATCAAGAGGATCGCTTCGCCCTCGGCCTTGAATGCCAGCGTCGCGGATTTGGTGAAATCGTCGAGCAGCCCGACGCCGCCGATCGAGGGCGTCGGCAGGATGCCGCGGCCATTGGTCTCGTTGTAGAGCGAGACGTTGCCGGACACGACCGGGAAGTCGAGCGCGCGGCAGGCTTCCGCGATGCCCTTCAGGCAGCCGACGAACTGGCCCATGATCTCCGGCCGCTCCGGATTGCCGAAATTGAGGTTGTCGGTGATCGCCAGCGGCCGGCCGCCGACGGCGGTGATGTTGCGCCAGGCCTCGGCGACCGCCTGCATACCGCCTTGATATGGATCGGCCTCGCAGTAACGCGGCGTGACGTCCACCGTCAGCGCCAGTCCCTTCGGCCCGTCCTGCACCCGCACCACCGCGGCGTCGCCGCCGGGGCGCTGCACGGTATTGCCCAAGATGACGTGGTCGTACTGCTCCCAGACCCAGCGCTTCGAGCAGAGCTCCGGCGTCGCGATCAGTTTTTCCAGCGCCGGCATGATTCCGATCGGCGGCTTGACCTCGCGCGCGTGGATCACCGGCAACAGCGGCGTCTCCACATGCGGACGGTCGTAGAGCGGCGCCTCGTCGCCCAACTCCTTGATCGGCAGATCGGCCATGACGTCGCCGCCATGCTTCACCACGAAGCGCTTGGTCGGCGTGGTGTAGCCGACCACGGCGAAGTCCAGTCCCCATTTGCGGAAGATCGCCTCGGCTTCTTTTTCCTTCTCCGGCTTGAGCACCATCAGCATGCGCTCCTGGCTTTCGGAGAGCATCATCTCGTAGGCGCTCATGCCGGTTTCGCGCGTCGGCACCGCATCGAGATCGAGGTCGACGCCGAGATCGCCCTTGGCGCCCATCTCCACCGCCGAGCAGGTCAGGCCGGCCGCGCCCATGTCCTGGATCGCGATCACGCAACCGGCTTCCATGATTTCGAGGCAGGCTTCGAGCAAGCAGCTTTTCCGCGAAGGGATCGCCGACCTGCACGGTCGGACGCTTCTCGGCGGAGTCGTCGTCGAATTCGGCCGACGCCATCGACGCGCCGTGAATGCCGTCGCGGCCGGTCTTGGAGCCGAGATAGACGATCGGCATGTTCACGCCGGAGGCCGCCGCGTAGAAAATCTTGCTGGTCTCGGCGAGGCCGACCGCCATCGCGTTGACCAGGATGTTGCCGTCGTAGCGGGTGTGGAAACGCACCTGCCCGCCGACGGTCGGCACGCCAAACGAATTGCCGTAGCCGCCGACGCCGGCGACCACGCCGGAGACCAGATGGCGGGTCTTGGGATGTTCCGGTGCGCCGAAGCTCAGCGCATTGAGGCAGGCAATCGGGCGCGCGCCCATGGTGAAGACGTCGCGCAGGATGCCGCCGACGCCGGTGGTCGCGCCCTGATACGGCTCGATATAGCTCGGATGGTTGTGGCTCTCCATCTTGAACACCACCGCCTGGCCGTCGCCGATGTCGATGACGCCGGCGTTCTCGCCCGGCCCCTGGATCACCCACGGCGCCTTGGTCGGCAGACCCCGCAGGTGCAGCCGCGACGATTTGTACGAGCAGTGCTCGTTCCACATCGCCGAGAAGATCCCGAGTTCCGTGAAACTCGGTATCCGGCCGATCAGCTTGAGGATGCGCTCATATTCGTCGGGCTTCAGGCCATGGCTGGCGACGAGTTCAGGGGTGATTTGCGGCTGGTTCATGGGACTTCTTAAGGCGATTGAGGCCTCTTATTAGGGAGATCGGACAGGCACGGAAAGGCCTTTTATGGCGCATTTTCCTGATGTCCAGAGCTTTGCGGATACCCGGCGTCACCAGAAGATTTGCACCTTTCCGGTGGATCGGATTTAAGACCTGAAATCTTCCAATTGAAGGCCGGATCGCGTGGACGACCTCAGCAAAACCGCATTCCTCGACCGACCCGACCTGCACGTCGGCACGGAAGGCGAATTCAAGGGCTGGCGGACCTGGAGCAGCGACAATTTCGAGACCCACAGCGGGCCGTTCTGGCACCGGATGGACGACAACGGCGTCATCCGCTGCGCCTTCCGGGTCGAGCGCAAACATCTCAACGGCATGGGCAACGTCCACGGCGGCGCCTTCATGGCGTTCGCGGACTACTGCCTGTTCGCGATCGCCTCGCCGGTGCTGCAAGGTCCGGGCGTGACGGTGTCATTCGCCTGCGAATTTCTCGACGCCGCGCGCGAAGGCGAACTGGTCGAAGGGTCAGGCGAAATCACCCGCGCCGGCGGCTCGCTGATCTTCCTGCGCGGCATCCTGAAATCCGGCGACCGGCCGCTGTTCACGTTTTCCGGCACCATCAAGCGCGTGAAAATGCGCCCGCAGGCTATTGCAGGCTGACCAAGGTCAGATCGGCGAACCACGACTGCGGGGAGACGAAGCCTTTCACCTTCGGGCTCATCGCGCGAGGGTTGAGATCGTGGACGATATAAAGCCAGGGCGGGTTGTCGACCAGACGTTCATGCGCCTTGCGATAGGCCGCCGAGATCACCTTCGGATCGGAAGCCTCCGCGAGCGTCTTGAGCGCGGCGTCGAATTCGTCGTCCTTCCACTGCTCGAAGTTGAAACCGTTCGGTGAAAAATTGGCGGAGGAGAAATACCGCGCCATGATGCTGACATCGGACGATGGCGAACTGATATTGAGCGCCATCGCCCCTTGCAGGCTCGGGCTGTCAGGCGTGGCGCGGGCCGCATTCAACAGCACCTGCCATTCGACCACGTCGAAGTCGACGTTCACGCCGCAAGCCTCTTTCAGATTCTGCTGCAGGAATTCGTTCATCGGCAAAGGCGTCATTTGGCCCGAGCCGGAATTCGAGATCATCACCTTGAAGGACAGCGGTTTGGCCGAGGTATAGCCGGCCTCGGCGAGCAGCGCCTTGCCTTTGGCGGCGTCGAATTTGTAGTGATTGGCCGGCGTGCCGAAATCGGGATCGCTGGTCTTGAGCCAGCCGGCCGAAGGCTCCGCGGTCCCGTTCAGCAGCGACACCAGCCCTTCCCGATCGATGCAATAGTTCAGCGCCTGGCGCACGCGCACGTCTTTGAAAGGGCTGTCGGCCGCACCGATGTTGTAGAACCAGGGCCAGACATGCGGATAGGAGCCGGTGGTGATGGTGAAGCCGGCCGATTTCAACGAATCGATGCCGTCGGGCGGCGGCACTTCGATCCAGTCGACCTGGCCGGAGCGCAAGGCGGCCAATCGCGAATTCGCCTCGGGGATCGGCAGCAGCACGACCTTGTCGACCTTTGCCATTTTGGCGGCGTCCCAATAGCCATCCCACCGCGCCAGATCCGCCTCCTGCCGCGGCACGATCCTGGTGATGCGGAACGGCCCGGTGCCGGCGGCCGGCAAAGTCGCGACCTTGGCCCAGTCCCGTCCGGCCTTTTCAAACGAGGCAGGCGACGTGAACAGAATGTAGACAGCCATATAGGGGAAATAGGACGCCGGCTTGGTCAGCGTGATCGCAACGGTATCGTTGTCGATTTTCTTGTAACTGCTCATCATGGGAACGCGCGCCCGCGACATCGCCGAACTCGCCGGCTCGAATTGCGGGCTTTCGCTGTTGAAATAGCGATCGAGGTTCCAGATCACGGCATCGGCGTTGAAATCCGTGCCGTCGTGGAATTTCACGCCGTGACGCAGATGGAAGATCCAGGTCTTGCTGTCGGCCGGATCCTGTTCCCATTTCTCGGCCAGTCCCGGGCGCAACGTCGCCAACTGATCGGTTCGGGTCAAATCCCACAGCACCAATCCTTCGAAAATCGGATAGCCGAGGAATCGCAATCCCTCAAAGCCGTTGTTCGGCAGGCCGGTCGCGGTGGGGATATCGGATGCCGTCATCGCGATGCGCAGCGTGGTTTCGGCCATCGCGAAACTGGACGACAGCAACGCGGCCGCGAATGCGAGCGCGCGGGAAGCCATAGGGGTCCAGGAAGTCTTGCGGGTGCAGGAAGCCTTGCGAATGAGCATGATATTCTCTCCCAACGAAAATCCGTACCTGGGAGAGAGCACCAGCAAGTTTCAGGCCAGCCGGGAGCGTGCGCGAGTGCGGCTGTTTGCGCGAACGGGCTTATTGCAACAGCTTGCGGTATTTTTCGACGTCGCGCGTCACCAACTGCTGAAGCACTTCCGGCGCGTGCTCGTTGGCGTCAGGCGCCACCGTCGATAGATCGGCGAACCGTGTCTTGACCGCGTCGCTTTCCACCGCCGTGCGGGCCGCGGCGTTAAGCTTGGCAATGATCGCAGGCGGCGTTCCCTTTGGCGCGAACAATCCGTTCCAGCCCTGCGCCTCGAATTCGGGCAGGCCTGCTTCCGCCGAGGTCGGCAGATCAGGCAGCGTTGCCAGCCGCACGGTCGAGCCGACCACCAGCCCCTTCACCAGCTTGCCTTCGATCGACTGCGACACCGATGCCGCGGCGTCGCAGACGCCGTCGATCTGGCCACCGATCGCGTCGGTCAACGCCGGCGCGGCGCCGCGATATCCGACCAGCGCGACATCGATGCCCGCCGCCTGCACGAAGCTCTTGCAGATCAGGAAATTCGACGAGCCGACGCCGGCGTGACCGAGATTGACCTTGCCGGGATTGCTTTTGGCGTAAGCGATGAACTCCTGCGCGGTCTTGGCGGGAAAGTCCTTGCGCAGCGCGATGATGCCGAAGGTCTTTGCCACCACCGCGATCGGAACGAACGCGTCAGGCGTGAACGGCAGACTAGGATAGATGGTGTAGGACGCGGCATTGGTGCCGGCATTGCCGATCGCAATGGTATAACCGTCGGGCTCGGCGCGCGCCGCACGGGCCAGCGCGGTCGAGCCGCCGGCGCCGCCGATATTCTCGATCACGATGGTCTGCCCAAGCGCTGTGCCCATCTGCTCGGCGACGGTGCGCGCGATCACGTCCGAGGTGCCGCCGGCCGCGAACGGCACGATCATGGTGATGGAATGCTTCGGAAAATCCTGCGCGCTGGCGGTCGTGACAGCAAGGGAAAGAGCTGCAACCGCCAGGAACGGCCGCAACGCCCTGTTATTTTGACGCGTTTTCTTCACGCGAACCGGTTCCCACTTCGCTTGAAAACGCTATGCCAAACTCAAGCGGCGCGTTCCAGATGCGCCACCAGCCCCGCGAACAGGCCGCGGCCGTCGGTGCAGCCCATGATGTCTTCGACGTGGTTTTCCGGATGCGGCATCATGCCCAGCACATTGCCGCGCTCGTTGACGATGCCGGCAATCGATTCCGCCGCGCCATTGATGTTGGAGTTCTCGTCGACCACGCCGTCAGCCGAGCAATAGCGATAGAGCACCCGCCCCTCGCCCTCGAGCCGCTTCAGCGTCTCTTCGTCCGCCTCGTAATTGCCCTCGCCATGCGCGATCGGCACGCGAATGATCTGGCCGGCATTGTAGCCGCGCGTGAACGGCGTGTCGGAACGTTCGACCCGCAGATGCACGTCGTGGCAGATGAATTTCAGCCGCGCGTTGCGCATGAGCACGCCGGGCAGAAGGCCGGACTCGCAAAGGATCTGAAAACCGTTGCAGACGCCGAGCACGAGGCCGCCTCGGGCCGCGAACGCGCGTACCGCATCCATGACCGGCGCGCGCGCGGCGATGGCGCCGCAGCGCAGGTAATCGCCGTAGGAAAACCCGCCGGGCACCACCACGAGGTCGGTGCCCTCAGGCAGCGCGGTCTCGGCGTGCCAGACCATCTGGGGTTCATGACCCGACGCGAGCCGCAACGCCCGCGCCATGTCGCGTTCACGATTGATGCCGGGAAAGACGAGAATGGCGGATTTCATAGGGTCGGTGCATCATTTAGTTCGAGGCGGTTCTCAATACGGTCCAATCGGCCTTCATGACGAACCAGCGTCGCGTGAACTCCCGAAATCTCCTGGAAGACGCTCGTAATTTCCTGACGAATGCCGTTCTGGGAGGTCCGAGATGCCTGCATCTCCTGCTTGAGTTCATCGACCTTGCCATCGACTTGGGCAAGTCGCGCCTGGATCGACTTCAACACTTCAAACATGAGCTCCGGCGTCACATCGGCCATCTTCTCTAGCCCTGAACCTCGATAGCATAATTCTCGATCACGGTGTTCGCGAGCAGCTTGTCGGCGGCGTCCTTGAGCGCCGCCTCGGCCTTGGCCTTGTCGGCGCCCGCGAGTTCGATGTCGAACACCTTGCCCTGGCGGACGCTGGCGACGCCATCGACGCCGAGCGACTTCAGCGCGCCTTCGATGGCCTTGCCCTGCGGATCGAGGATGCCGGTTTTAAGGGTAACGGTAACACGCGCTTTCACGACCAACCTCAGCTCTTCACCAGCACCGGGCCCGAGCCCACCGGACGCTCGTTCTCCATCAGGATACCGAGCCGCTTGGCGACTTCGGTATAGGCCTCCAGCAGGCCGCCGAGATCCCGGCGGAAACGATCCTTGTCGAGCTTCTCGTTCGACTTGATGTCCCACAGCCGGCAGGAATCGGGGGAGATCTCGTCGGCGACGATGATCCGCATCATCTCGTTCTCGAACAGGCGGCCGCATTCCATCTTGAAGTCGACCAGACGGATGCCGATGCCCAGGAACAGCCCGGTCAGGAAGTCGTTGACGCGGATCGCCAGCGCCATGATGTCGTCGATCTCCTGCGGCGTCGCCCAGCCGAACGCCGTGATGTGCTCCTCGGAGACCATGGGGTCGTTGAGCTGGTCGTTCTTGTAGTAGAATTCGATGATCGAGCGCGGCAGCTGGGTACCTTCCTCGATGCCGAGGCGCTGCGACAGCGATCCCGCCGCCACGTTCCGCACCACGACCTCCAGCGGCACGATCTCGACTTCGCGGATCAGCTGCTCGCGCATGTTGAGGCGGCGGATGAAATGGGTCGGCACCCCGATGTCGTTGAGGTGCTGGAACAGGTACTCCGAAATCCGGTTGTTGAGGACGCCCTTGCCCTCGATCACCTGGTGTTTCTTGGCATTGAACGCGGTCGCGTCGTCCTTGAAGTGCTGGATCAGGGTTCCCGGCTCCGGTCCTTCGTAAAGCACCTTGGCCTTGCCTTCATAAATACGGCGTCGACGGCTCATAGGGATGTACCGTGTGTTGTTGAAATCCATGAAGTTGGTGTGCTCCGGATGACAAGGGATTGCGACCCACGACGGAGCTGCCGTGAAGACCAGGAACGGGAAACAGAACGAGAACCGGGCCTGCCGACAACCTATCCGATTGGCCCATCCAGTACAATCGATCCGGTCCCCCGCGAACCGAGTTTTACCGCGCTCTCTGCGGCTTCGTGGCCGTTGTCTTAACGATTCGCAGCGTTTATCTAGTCATCGAGGCGGGCCCGCCGCAACGCAAGCTGCCGTCCCGCCTCGGCACGAGGGTTGGAACCAGGTCATGACCACATTCGACAAGCGCGAAGAGGGTTTTGAGCGGAAGTTCGTGCTCGACGAGGAACTGAAGTTCAAGGCCGACGCCCGCCGCAACAAGCTGTTGGGGTTGTGGGTGGCCCAGAAACTCGGCATGTCCGGCGACGCCGCCACCGCTTATGCCAAGGAAGTCGTGGCCGCCGATTTCGACGAAGCCAGCGACCGCGGCGTGATCCGCAAGGTGACGGCCGACCTCGCCGCCAAGGGCGTCGCGGTGTCCGAAGCCGAGCTTCGGCGCCAAGATGACCGAACTGATGGCGCAGGCCATCATGCAGGTGAAGGCGGGGACGTAGGGACGTCATCCGAGATGCAGCGTCTTCGCCGAGTATCGAGGATGAGCCGAGATGCAGCAAGTTCGCGATCTAGTATCGGCCATGTCGCGTCTTGCTCGCTCACCCCTCCTTGAATCCGTATTCCGGCACGTTGCCGCTGGCGCCGTAATATTTGTAGGGCAGGAATTTGCCCGACATCGTGATCTTGACCCGGTCGCCCTTGGGATTGGGCAGCCGCTCCATCACCATGTCGAAATCGATCGCGGACATGATGCCGTCGCCATACTCCTCCTCGATCAGCGCCTTCCAGGCCGGGCCGTTGACCATCACCAGTTCGTAGAAGCGGTAGATCAGGGGATCGGTCGGCGGCATCGGCGTGCCGCGCATCGGCACCTCGTTGAGCATCGCGGTCTCGGATTTGGACAGCCCGAACAGCTCACCGGCATTCGCAGCCTGCGGCTTGGTCAGCTTCATCTGGCCGAGGATGGCGCCCGTGATCAGCACGTCGGAATAGCCGCCAATCTTTTCGCAGATGTATTTCCAGCTCCAGCCTTTCTCGCGCTTGATGTCGAGCAGCTTCTCGGTGAGATCGGATCGCTTCATGTGCCTTCTCCTCAGACGGGACGTGACGCATCGGCACGCAAGGAGCATGCCAATGCGACGACTTGAGGGAGCGTTTGATCAGCCGGCGAAGCGCCACATTACTTCAGCACGGCTGCGAGGACCCGGGCTCCTGGCGGCATTCCGCGAGCGTTGATTCAAGCCGGTCGAGTTGCGCCGCCGCATCGTTCTCGATGCCGGCGGACGGCAGGTCGATGACCCGGTAGCCGCGCTGCTCCAGCCAGGTCCGGCGCGCGGCGCGGTCTTTGACGATGACCTCGGTCTCCTCGGGATTGATCAGCTCGATCGCGAGCCGGTGCACGAACGAGACGAAATCCGGGATGTGCCGCCCGACCGGGGTCTGGCGCTTGAACTGCCCGGCAAAGCGGCGGTCGGTGGTCAGGGCCTGCCACAGGATGCGCTCGGCATCGGTCGGATTTCGCCGCAGCAGCCGCGCCAGCCCGCGCACGGTGCCGCTTTCCGAGGGCAACGCGCCCTGCCCGTGCTCGGCGAGCAGCGCGCGCAGCCGGGTCGCCTGCTCGCCGTCGAGCACGCCGCCCTTGGCCGGCCCCTTGCGCCCCTCGGCGATCGCCATCACCACGCCATGCAGCGTGTGCATGTCCTGCTTGGTCGGATCCATGCGGGTGAAGATGTTGCGCAGATTGACCAGCATGGTCTCGCGCTTCTCCGCCGGGCGCAGGAATTCGACCTTGTCGAGTTCCCGCACCAGATTGTCGAAGAATGCCTGCATCTGGTGCTGCGAGGCCGGCTCGGAGCGTTCGGGCATCGCGAACGGCAACGCGCCCGCGGTCGACAGCTTGAACCACTCATAGCCCATCAGCAGCACCGCCTGCGCCAGATTGAGCGAGGCGAAGCCGGGATTGACGGGAAAGGTGACGATGCGGTTGGCGAGCGCGACCTCCTCGTTCTGCAGGCCGTAGCGCTCGCGGCCGAACAGGATGCCGACAGTGCCGCCGCCCTCGATCTGCGCCGCGATCTCGCGGGCGGCCGCCTCCGGCGCCACCACCGGCTTGGCCTGATCGTGGGCGCGGGCGGTGGTGGCAAACAGCAGCGTGCAGTCGGCGACCGCCTGCTCGACCGTGTCGAACAGCTCGACGTTATCCAGGATATGATCGGCGCCGGAGGCGGCGCGCCGGGCATGGACGTTCGGCCAGCCGTCGCGCGGATTGACGATTCGAAGCCGCGTCAGCCCGAAATTGCCCATCGCGCGCGCGGCCATGCCGATGTTCTCGCCGAGCTGCGGCTCGACCAGGATGACGACGGGGCCGGCGAGTTCGCGGCCTGATTTGGTCTTGTCGGTGCCCGAACCGGACATCTCACTTCACTTTCTGATTCAACATCTGAAGGTCTTGAATCAAGCTCCGAAGAACCTGATTCAAGATCTGATTGTACAGTTCCATTCGATGGCCCGGCCGACAGGATTTCTCAAGTAAATTAATATGGTTAGTACCGCTTTCGGAGCTTCGATCGAAACTTGAGCCAGCGCCAACGAGGCACGCTTGAATGCGCTCGATTTGCCAAGTCAGCCTGCCAAGTCAGCCTGCCAAGTCAGCATGTCCCGCATAGCCATCGGCCGATGTCCAGCGGGCGAATTAAATATCGGCCGCGGGAGAACCGGCGGCACGTCCCCTTAGAGGGTTGGCCGACGATGCGAGAAGACGGCAGCCGTCTTGGTCGACCTGAGACCCCAGTTCGAAACTCATTGATCCAGCCTGGCCAGGGCTGGATCTGCGGCCTGTTCGTGACCTGGTACGTGGCGGCGGCACGGCCACGCAGGGCCGCGTTCCAGGCTAAAAGATCGGCGGAAAGTGCATAACGCCTTGGCTTTCACCAGCGCGTGGGCGGTGCTATAGCGCGGACGTAATCACATAATCCCCCCGAAACGCGCTATTCCAAAAAGGCCCGATCTCCATGGCAAAAATCAAGGTGACCAACCCCGTCGTCGAACTCGATGGCGACGAGATGACCCGGATCATCTGGCAGTACATCAAGGACAAGTTGATCAACCCGTTCCTCGATATCGACCTGATGTATTTCGACCTCGGGATGGAATACCGCGACAAGACCAACGATCAGGTCACGGTCGACGCCGCCAACGCGATCAAGAAGGTCGGTGTCGGCGTCAAATGCGCCACCATCACCCCGGACGAAGCCCGGGTGAAGGAATTCGGCCTCAAGGAAATGTGGAAGTCGCCGAACGGCACCATCCGCAACATCCTCGGCGGCGTGGTTTTCCGCGAGCCGATCATCTGCAAGAACGTGCCGCGGCTGGTGCCGGGCTGGACCAAGCCGATCATCATCGGCCGCCACGCCTTCGGCGACCAGTACCGCGCCACCGATTTCAAGTTCCCCGGCAAGGGCACGCTGTCGATGAAATTCGTCGGCGAGGACGGCAAGGTGATCGAGCGGGAGGTCTACAAGTCCCCCAGCGCCGGCATCGCGCTCGCCATGTACAACCTCGACGATTCGATCGCCGACTTCGCCCGCGCCTCGTTCAACCAGGGCCTGTCCAAGGGCTATTCGGTCTATCTGTCGACCAAGAACACCATCCTCAAGACCTATGACGGACGCTTCAAGGACATCTTCCAGGAGATCTTCGACAAGCGAATTCAAGGCGAAGTTCGACGCCAAGAAGATTGTCTACGAGCACCGGCTGATCGACGACATGGTCGCCGCGGCGATGAAATGGTCGGGCGGCTACGTCTGGGCCTGCAAGAACTACGACGGCGACGTGCAGTCCGACACCGTCGCGCAGGGCTACGGCTCGCTCGGCCTGATGACCTCGGTGCTGATGACGCCGGACGGCCAGACCGTGGAGGCCGAAGCCGCCCACGGCACCGTGACCCGGCATTTCCGCGAGCATCAGAAGGGCAAGGAAACCTCGACCAACTCGATCGCCTCGATCTTCGCCTGGACCCGCGGCCTGTCGCATCGCGCCAAGCTCGACAACAACGAGGCGCTGGCCAAGTTTGCACTGACGCTGGAGAAGGTTTGCGTCGATACCGTCGAAGCCGGCTTCATGACCAAGGACCTCGCGCTCCTGGTCGGCGCCGACCAGCGCTGGCTGTCGACCACCGGCTTCCTCGACAAGGTCGCGGAAAACCTGACCAAGGCGATGGCGGCGTAAGCGCCCTCGGCCAACGCGTAAAACGATCATCGCGAGGACGATTTGCGAACCGGTCCTCGCGGTGATCGAGCATTTAGGAATAAAGGCCGCAATCGAACTGCCCTCGACAATTCCGCGGCGCCGTTCGTTACTAAAAATACTTTTAGTCTTCTGACAGTCTTGTAAGTTTTCGCGAATAAAAGCTACCGCCGTCGGCCCGTAAAAAACCGTACGAAGCTTGATTGCGAACGTCGCGACGTCCGCAATATGACACCTGAAATATAACAATCGCGCGATCAACAACTGCCATTTCGACTGTATGTCTTTCGTGGACCTAAGAAATTCGCTGCGAATCCATCTTTTATTTCCAGTATGATTTCGACGGGTGACGTCATTAACCGCCGCCCCGCGTGGTGTAGAGAACTCCTCCAACCATGACACCTGGATTTCCAGGTCAGCGAGGACGACGAATAATGTCACTTTCTAGAATCCTCGCACTCGCGCTGCTTGCCGCTCTCGGGTTCGCTCGCGAGCGCGGCCGCCGCCGAGACGCCGCTTCCAACCGCGATCGCGGCGCCGGGAGAAACCGTGGTGCTCGCCACCCATGCCGAAGGCGCGCAAGTCTATGAATGCAAGGCTGGCACCGACGGCAAGCTCGCGTGGGCGTTTCGCGAGCCGATCGCGACCTTGATGGCTGAAGGCAAGACCGTCGGCCGCCACTTTGCCGGACCGAACTGGGAAAACGCCGACGGTAGCACCGTGACCGGCAAGGCCATTGGCAATGCCCCGGGCGCAACGCCGAACGACATTCCCTGGCTGAAGCTCGAGGTGATCTCCCACCGCGGCAACGGCGCCTTCTCCGCCGTGACGACCGTGCAGCGGATCAACACCCAGGGCGGCCAGCTCGCCGGCGCCTGCGACAAGGCCGGCACCACCAAGAGCACGCCCTACTCTGCGGAATATGTGTTCCTGCGCAAGGGCTGAGCGATAAGAAGTTACGTTCTTCGTCATGGCCGGACTTGTTCCGGCCATCCACGACTTTCTTGCTGATGTGCTAAGACGTGGATGCCCGGGTCAAGCCCGGGCATGACAAACTTGAACTAACACTCCCGCCGCTCACGCCCCCGCCATCGCCTTTTCGATCGCCGACAGCGCCGCGTCGGCCTTGGCGCCATCGGGGCCGCCGGCCTGCGCCATGTCAGGCCGTCCGCCGCCACCCTTGCCGCCCAGCGCTTCGGAGGCCACCCGCACCAGATCGACCGCATTATAGCGTGAGGTGAGATCGCTGGTGACGCCGACGACGACGCCGGCCTTGCCGTCACCGGTCACGCCGACGATCGCAACCACGCCGGAGCCGAGCTGCTTCTTGCCGTCGTCGACCAGGCTCTTGAGGTCCTTGGTCTCGACGCCCTCGACCGCGCGCGCCATCAGCTTGACGTTGCCGATTTCGCGCACGCCGTTGCCACCTGTCGCCGCGCTGCCCGCAGCAGCGCCGCCGCCCATCGCGAGCTTCTTGCGCGCCTCCGACAGGTCGCGCTCCAGCTTCTTGCGCTCTTCCATCAGCGCGGCGATCCGCGCCGGCATGTCGTCGAGCGTGGTGCGCAACTCGTTGGCCGCGGTCCTGGCCAGCGCCATGGTCTCGTTGGCGTGACGCCGCGCCTGGTTGCCGGTCAGCGCCTCGATGCGGCGAACGCCGGAGGCGACCGCGCTTTCGCCGGTCACCGAAATCAGGCCGATATCGCCGGTGCGGCGCACATGGGTGCCGCCGCACAATTCCACCGACCAGCCGAGCGCGTTATTGCCGTGCGCGCGGGCGGTCTTGCCCATCGACACCACGCGGACTTCATCGCCGTACTTCTCGCCGAACAAAGCGCGGGCGCCGGCGTCGCGGGCATCGTCCACGCCCATCAAGCGGGTGGTGACCTCGTCATTCTCCAGCACCACGTCGTTGGCGATATCCTCGACGCGGGCGAGTTCTTCGGCCGTGATCGGCTTCGGATGCACGAAATCGAAGCGCAAACGATCGGGCGCCACCAGCGAGCCGCGCTGCGCGATGTGATCGCCGAGCACCTGCCGCAGCGCTTCGTGCAGCAGATGCGTCGCGGAGTGATTGGCGCGGATCGAGCTGCGCCTGGCGTGATCGACTTCGAGCAACAGCGCGGTACCCGGCTTCAGCGTGCCCTGCTCGACCTGGCCCAGATGCACGAACAGATCGCCCGCCTTCTTCTGGGTCTCGGTGACGCGAAACCGCACGCCGTCGCCGGTCATGATGCCGGTGTCGCCGACCTGGCCGCCCGACTCCGCATAAAACGGCGTCTGGTTCAGCACCACGGTGCCGGCCTCGCCGGTCTTGAGGCTCTCGACCTCCTGACCGTCCTTGACCAGCGCGGCGACCGCGCCTTCGGCGCTCTCGGTCTCATAGCCGAGGAACTCGGTGGCGCCGAGTTTCTCCCGCAGCGGAAACCAGACAGTCTCGCTCGCGGTATCGCCGGAGCCCGCCCAGGCGGCACGCGCCTTCGCCCGCTGCCGCTCCATCGCGTCGGTAAAGGACGCGACGTCGACGCCGATGCCGCGGTTGCGCAGCGCGTCCTGGGTGAGGTCGAGCGGAAAGCCGTAGGTGTCGTACAGCGTGAATGCGGTGTCGCCGTCGAACATATCGCCCTTCTTGAGCGAACTGCTTTTGTCGTCGAGGATCGACAGGCCGCGTTCCAGCGTCTTGCGGAAGCGCGTCTCTTCGAGCCGCAGCGTTTCCTCGATCAGGCTCTCGGCGCGCACCAGTTCGGGATAGGCCTGACCCATCTCACGGACCAGCGCCCAGACCAGGCGGTGCATCAACGGCTCCTGCGCGCCGAGCAACTGCGCATGGCGCATCGCGCGGCGCATGATCCGGCGCAGCACATAGCCGCGGCCCTCGTTCGAGGGCAGCACCCCGTCCGAGATCAGGAACGACGACGCGCGCAGATGGTCGGCGATGACGCGCAGCGAGGCCTTCTGCTCGCCTTTTGGATCGGCGCCGGTCAATTCGGAGATGGCGCGGATCAGAGCGACGAACAGGTCGATGTCGTAATTGTCGTGCTTGCCCTGCAGCACCGCGGCGATCCGCTCGAGGCCGGCGCCGGTATCGATCGACGGCTTCGGCAGCGGATTGCGGACGCCGGGCTGCAGCTGCTCGAACTGCATGAACACCAGATTCCAGATCTCGATGAAGCGATCGCCGTCGGCTTCCGGCGAGCCCGGAGGCCCGCCCCAGATCTTGTCGCCGTGATCGTAGAAGATCTCCGAGCACGGGCCGCACGGTCCCGGTATCGCCCATCTGCCAGAAATTATCGGCGCCATCGATCCGGATGATGCGCGACTCCGGAAGTCCCGCGATCTTCTTCCAGAGATTGTAGGCCTCGTCGTCGTCAATGTAGACGGTCGCCGTCAGCTTATCCTTCGGCAGGCCGAACTCTTTGGTGACCAGGTTCCAGGCGAGCTCGATCGCGCGCTCCTTGAAATAATCGCCGAACGAGAAGTTCCCCAGCATCTCAAAGAAGGTGTGATGCCGCGCGGTATAGCCGACATTGTCGAGGTCGTTGTGCTTGCCGCCGGCGCGCACGCATTTCTGCGAGGTGGTGGCGCGTTGATACGGGCGCTTCTCGACGCCGGTAAAGACGTTCTTGAACTGCACCATGCCGGCATTGGTGAACATCAAGGTCGGGTCGTTGCGCGGCACCAGCGGCGACGACGGCACGATCTCGTGGCCGTTGGCCGCGAAATAATTCAAAAAGGTCGACCTGATTTCGTTAACGCCGCTCATGTCCATCCCATCGAAAAACCGTCGGGCTCAGCCGCAAACGGGTCGTTTTAGCGCCTAATTGCCGGCACCGCGCCGCCGCACCGCTTTTAGACAACGCCAATGACGGTGTCCAGAAAGTGTGCAGCGAATCAGAGGCTTGCCGCATCAGCACAAGGACCGTTGATAGTCGCGTGCGCTGCGTTGACAGCCTTGGGCCAGCCGTGTTTTGTTCTTGTCTATTCGACAGTCACGTCGGGAGAGATCGGCAGCATGCCGGCGCCGAAGGAGCAACCGCCCCGGAAACTCTCAGGCAAACGGACCGCGTGACTTGCTAGCATCTGGAAAGAGACGCCGAAGGGCTTACCCCCGGACGTGTCCGCCGACGGGATAATACTCTCAGGCACAGCGACAGATGGGGCTTTCTGTGGGTTTTTGCGAGGGATCATCCTCGGAAAACCGCGAGGGCTCCCTGATGCTTGCGCGCGACGACCAGACTTCCCTGAAACGTACCCCCCTGCACGCCCTCCATACGGCGTCGGGCGGCAAGATGGTTCCGTTCGCCGGTTATGACATGCCGGTGCAGTACGGCCCGGGCGTGCTCCGGGAACATTTGCATACGCGCAACCATGCCGGCCTGTTTGACGTCTCCCACATGGGCCAGATCGCGCTGCATCCGAAGTCCGGCAAGGTCGAGGACGCCGCGCGGGCGCTGGAACGGCTGGTGCCGCAGGACATTGCCGCGGTGGCGCCCGGCCGTCAGCGCTACGCGTTGTTCACCTCCGAAAACGGCGGCATTCTCGACGATTTGATGGTGGCAAATTTCGGCAGCCACCTGTTTGTGGTGGTCAACGCCGCCTGCAAGGCCGCCGACGAGGCGCACTTGCGCGCCCACCTGTCGGACGTTTGCATGATCGAGCCGCTGGCGGACCGGGCGCTGATCGCGCTGCAGGGGCCGCAGGCGGAATCGGTGCTGGCAAAACTTTGTCCAGACGCCCCCGCGATGCGCTTCATGGATGCCGGGCCGCGCCGCGTCGGCGGCATCGACTGCTTTGTCTCACGCTCCGGCTATACCGGCGAGGACGGCTTTGAGATCTCGGTTCCAGCGGAACACACCGAAGCCCTCGCCAAAACGCTGCTCGCCAATGACGCGGTGCTGCCGATCGGATTGGGCGCGCGCGACAGCCTGCGGCTCGAGGCCGGGCTTTGTCTCTATGGCCACGACATCGACACTACGACGACTCCGGTCGAGGGCGCACTGGAATGGTCGATCCAGAAGAGCCGCCGCGGCGGCGGGGCGCGCGCCGGCGGCTTCCCGGGCGCGGACAAGATTCTGGCCCAGTTCGAACAGGGCGCCGCGCGGCGCCGGGTCGGGTTGAGACCCGAAGGCCGCGCGCCGGTGCGCGAGGGCGCCGTCCTGTTTGCAGACAGCGCATCGTCCGAGCCGATCGGGGCCGTTACCTCGGGTGGATTCGGCCCCAGTCTCAACGCGCCGGTCGCGATGGGCTACCTGCCGTCGTCGCACGCCGCCGCTGAAACATCCGTGTTTGCCGAAGTCCGCGGCCAGCGGCTGCCGATGCGGGTCGCGCCGATGCCGTTCGTTCCCAACACCTACAAACGCTAACACCTGCAAACGCTAGAGGATTTTTCATGACGACGCTGTTCACCACCGACCACGAATGGCTCCGCATCGAAGGCGACGTCGCCACCATCGGCGTCACCGACTACGCGCAGTCCCAGCTCGGCGACGTCGTGTTCGTCGAACTGCCGAAGGTCGGCCGCAGCCTGAAGAAGGCAGAGGCGGCCGCCGTGGTCGAATCCGTCAAGGCGGCATCCGACGTGTACGCGCCGATCACGGGCGACGTGCTGGAGGTCAACGATGCTCTCGCCGCGGAGCCCGCGCTGGTCAATTCCGACGCCGGCGGCAAGGCGTGGTTTTTCAAACTGAAGATTGCAAACAAGAGTGAGCTCGACGGCCTGATGGATGAGGCCGCCTACAAGGCACACACGGCGTGAGCGCGAGAAGGAAGAATGTTGAGACCGACGTTTCCGTTTCGTCATGCCCGGCCTTGTGCCGGGCATCCACGTCTTCCTTCAAAGCCGCAAAGACGTGGATGGCCGGGACGAGCCCGGCCATGACGAATTAATGCAATTCCGAAGCGACGAGGACCAGCCCATGAACGCGCCATTCAAACCCGCCAACGACGCCGCCGTCAGCTTTGCGCGACGTCACATCGGCCCCTCGCCGCGCGACATCGCCGCGATGCTGGAGACCGTCGGCGCCCACAGCCTGGATGGGCTGATGGCCGAGACCCTGCCGTCGTCGATCCGGCAACGGGCACCGCTCGACCTTGGCACCGCGTTGAGCGAAACCGAGTCGCTAGCGCATATGCGCGCGCTGGCGTCGCAGAACCACGTCTTCACCTCGCTGATCGGCCAGGGCTATTCCGGCACGATTTTGCCGGCGGTGATCCAGCGCAACATTCTGGAGAACCCGGCCTGGTACACCGCCTATACGCCGTACCAACCGGAGATCAGCCAAGGCCGGCTGGAGGCGCTGTTCAACTTCCAGACCATGATCTGCGACCTGACCGGGCTCGATGTCGCCAACGCATCGCTGCTCGACGAGGCGACCGCGGCGGCCGAGGCGATGGCGCTGGCGGAGCGCGCGCTCCCAGGCCAAGACCAAATCGTTCTTCGTCGACAAGGAAGTGCACCCGCAAACGCTGGCAGTGCTGCGCACGCGCGCCGAGCCGTTGGGGTGGAACGTGATCGTCGGCGATCCGCTCACCGATCTCGATTCCGCGGACGTGTTCGGCGCGCTGCTGCAATATCCGGACACCTCGGGCACGGTGCGCGACCTGCGGCCGGCGATCACGGCGCTGCACGCCAAGGGTGCACTCGCGGTTGTCGCCGCCGATCTTCTGGCGCTGACGCTGTTGGCCTCGCCGGGCGAGCTTGGCGCGGATATCGCGATCGGATCGGCGCAGCGGTTCGGCGTGCCGATGGGCTATGGCGGTCCGCATGCGGCCTATATGGCGGTGCGCGACGCACTGAAGCGGTCGCTGCCCGGCCGCATCGTCGGGCTGTCGGTGGATTCACGCGGCGAACCGGCCTATCGCCTGGCGCTGCAGACCCGCGAGCAGCATATCCGTCGCGAGAAGGCGACCTCCAACATCTGCACCGCGCAGGTGCTCTTGGCGGTGATCGCCGCGATGTATGCGGTCTACCACGGGCCGGAGGGGCTGACCGAGATCGCGCGCACGGTGCACCGCCGCGCTGCCGTGCTGGCGGCGGGCTTGCGCAAGCTCGGCTTTGCGCTGAAATCCGAGGCCTTCTTCGACACCGTGACGGTGAGCGTCGGCGCGCGCCGCGACGAGATCGTTACCCGCGCCTGGGCTGAAAAAATCAACCTGCGGATCGGCGAGTCGACGCTCGGCATCGCGCTGGATGAAACCACGACGCCGGCCACGATCGAGGCGGTGTGGCGCGCATTTGGCGGCGAACTGGCCTACGCCGATATCGAAGCCGCCGGTGTGCACGACACGCTGCCCGCGGCGCTAAAACGCGACAGCGCCTTTCTCACCCACCCGGTATTTCACGCCCATCGCTCCGAGACGGAACTGTTGCGCTACATGCGCAAGCTCAGCGACCGCGACCTCGCGCTGGATCGCGCGATGATTCCGCTGGGCTCCTGCACCATGAAGCTCAATGCGACGTCGGAGATGATCCCGCTGACCTGGCCGGAATTCGGCAATTTGCACCCGTTCGCTCCGCGCGAGCAGGCTGCGGGCTATCACGCGCTGTTTGCGCGGCTGGAACAATGGTTGTGCGGCATCACCGGTTATGACGCGATCTCGCTGCAGCCGAACTCCGGCGCGCAGGGTGAATATGCCGGGCTGCTCGCCATCCGCGGCTATCACGCCGCGCGCGGCGAGCCGCATCGGCAGGTGTGCCTGATCCCCTCCTCGGCGCATGGCACCAACCCGGCTTCCGCTAGCATGGCGGGGATGGATGTGGTGGTGGTGGCGTGCGACGCGCGCGGCGACGTCGACGTCGCCGATTTGCACGCCAAGGCCGAGCAGCATTCGAAAAATCTCGCCGCCGTGATGATCACCTATCCCTCGACCCACGGCGTGTTCGAGGAGCACATCCGCGAGATCTGCGACGTCGTGCATGCGCATGGCGGCCAGGTCTATCTCGACGGCGCCAACATGAATGCGCAGGTCGGGCTGTCGCGCCCCGGCGACTACGGCGCCGACGTCAGCCATCTCAATTTGCACAAGACGTTCTGCATTCCGCACGGCGGCGGCGGCCCGGGGATGGGACCGATCGGCGTCAAGGCGCATCTCAAGCCGTTCCTGCCGGGACATCCCGCGACCGACGGCGCCACGCCGCACGCGATCGGGCCGGTATCGGCGGCGCCGTTCGGCTCGGCGTCGATCCTGACGATTTCCTACATCTACATCCTGATGATGGCGGGCGACGGCCTGACCCGCGCCACCGAGGTCGCGATCCTTAACGCCAACTACATCGCCAACCGGCTGCAGCCGCATTTTCCGGTATTGTATCGCAATGCCAAGGGACGTGTGGCGCATGAATGCATTGTCGATCCCCGGCCGCTGAAGGTGTCGAGCGGCGTCACCGTCGACGACATCGCCAAGCGGCTGATCGATTACGGCTTCCATGCCCCGACCATGAGCTTCCCGGTGCCGGGCACGCTGATGATCGAGCCGACCGAATCCGAATCGAAGGCGGAGCTCGATCGTTTCTGCGACGCCATGATCGCGATCAGGCGGGAGATCGCCGAGATCGAGGCCGGGCGCTGGAAGGTCGAAGCCTCGCCACTGCGCCATGCGCCGCACACCGTGCACGACATCGCCGACGACAACTGGACGCGGGCCTATAGCCGCGCCGAGGGCTGCTTCCCGGCGGGGACCTCGCGCACCGACAAATACTGGTGTCCGGTGGGGCGGGTCGACAACGTCTATGGCGACCGCAATTTGGTGTGCTCGTGTCCGCCGGTGAGCGACTACGCGCAGGCGGCGGAGTGACGCTTCCGTCTCATGGATGGTGTTGGCTCCGACGGACTTCCGGCGGAGCCAACCCTTCGCGCATACATCAAAGCGGTGAACGAGACGGATAGGTTGTGAGCCCAGTCTGGAAAGACAATAAAGGCCGCGATGGCTGAGGCGCAACGAGCGCGGGCGCCATTCCAGCGCCCAGGCAAGATCATTGTGTCGACCGCGTGCCGCCCCACCAGCGATCGATCGGATTGTACCGGCTGAAGTCTTCCTTGCGCGCGAGAATGGATTTGCCGAATTCGGTGAGCGAGAGTTCGCTGCGGTGATAGGCCCCGGTTTGACGACCCCCCAGATTTTCTCGGCGGACGGTGCGCAGCTTGTTATCGAGGCCGATAACGCGCAGGTGTCGGACCGAGCGCAAGCCCATCAAGCAAATACCCGTTCTCCGACTGGTCGAAGACACGGGTCTGGCGGAGGCCCTGTAGATCGAATCTAAGCGCGTTGGTCAGCGCATATCCCCTCCCCACCATTTCCAGCGTTCGCGTCTCCGTGGCGCCGAAGCCCTGTCGAAGCGGACGGCGACTCTGCGAGAATCGGTCGACCAGGACCGGCCTCAGCAACGGCAACTCGTTCGAAATCCTTACCGAGCAGATTGACACAGGCTTCCGGCGTGTCGCTCCGATACGCTTGCCATGCGGCGCTTGCCGTTGCGAGTTCCTGTGATGTGACGTCGACCAGCGGCCGCCGCCGCTTCAGCGAACCCGCGCTTGGCGGCGATCGGAGCAGGTAGGAACCCCGCGTTCGACGATTGCTAGCAACATGACATCGAGCGTGGACGGATGAACCTGAGCGCTTCGCCATCATGACCAGAGCCAGCGAGTGAACTCTACAGCCGTCCGGTGCGTCCGCAAAGTTGATCGGTCTGCACGAGCGAATCCGTCGATGGCTGCTCTAATCGACCGCTGAGCTTGAAAGTTCAGTGGCGAGGAGTCAGTCCCCAGACGAACGCGCGACAGCAAGCTAAATTAACGGTGAGCATCGCCGAGGTTCTCGTTCATTGAAGTTAGGAGATCGGGTAGCCGGTCAGGACCAGAGGCTTCATGCTCTCACCACAAGCCATTCACACAAACAAAAACGGGCGCCGAAGACGTCGGCAACTCAACGTCCGCAGCACCCGCTTGTCGCGCCTCGCGCCCATAGCGCGAGGCGTCGGAAAACTTACTCCTCCGCCGGCTCCTCGCCGTCGGCATCGCGCTCGGGAGAGCCGGCCAGGATCTGTTCGGCGATCAGGCCGGAGTTCTGGCGGATCGCCGCTTCGATCTTCGCGGTCATGTCCGGATTGGCCTTGAGGAATGCTTTCGAGTTCTCACGGCCCTGCCCGAGCCGCTGGCTGTCATAGGAGAACCAGGCGCCGGACTTCTCGACGATGCCAGCCTTGACGCCGAGATCGAGAATTTCGCCCATCTTGGAAACGCCTTCGCCATACATGATGTCGAATTCGACCTGCTTGAACGGCGGCGCCAGCTTGTTCTTCACCACCTTGACGCGGGTCTGGTTGCCGACCACCTCGTCGCGCTCCTTGATCGCGCCGATGCGGCGGATGTCGAGGCGGACGGAAGCGTAGAATTTCAGCGCGTTGCCGCCGGTGGTGGTTTCCGGCGAGCCGTACATCACGCCGATCTTCATCCGGATCTGGTTGATGAAGATCACCATGGTGTTGGATTTGTTGATCGAGGCGGTAAGCTTGCGTAGCGCCTGGCTCATCAGCCGGGCCTGCAGGCCGGGCAGCGCATCGCCCATTTCGCCCTCGAGTTCGGCCTTCGGCACCAGCGCCGCCACCGAGTCGATCACCAGCACGTCGACCGCGCCGGAGCGCACCAGGGTGTCGCAGATTTCCAGCGCCTGCTCGCCGGTGTCGGGCTGCGAGATCAGGAGCTCGTCGATATTGACGCCGAGCTTGCGGGCATAGACCGGATCGAGCGCGTGTTCGGCATCGATGAAGGCGCAGATCCCGCCCTTCTTCTGGCCTTCGGCCACGGTA
>CAWJJV010000017.1:0-607771 GCA_963843235.1 uncultured Alphaproteobacteria bacterium | reverse complement strand
GATGGCGAAACCATCCTCAGCACGTTCTACAAGAAGATCGGCTACAAGCGGGCCAAGGACGGCTGGCGCGTGCCGTTCGACGCCACCCGTTTCCGCGGCTACAGCACCATCAACGACCTGATCGACGCCGACACCGGCAAGGTCGTGCTCGAGGCCGGCAAGAAGCTGACCGTGCGCGGCGCGCGTCAGCTCCAGGAAAAGGGCCTGAAGGCGCTGCGGCTGTCGGATGAGGAATTGGTCGGCAACTATCTGGCCGAGGACCTCGTCAACCCGAAGACCGGCGAGATCTACGCCGAGGCCGGCGAGGAACTCACCGAGAAGTCGCTGAAGGCGCTCAACGAGCAGGGCTACAAGGAACTGCCGCTGCTCGACATCGACCACGTCAATGTCGGCGCCTATATCCGCAACACGCTGCATGCCGACAAGAACATGACGCGTGAAGACGCGCTGTTCGACATCTATCGCGTGATGCGTCCCGGCGAGCCGCCGACCATCGATTCGGCCCAGACCATGTTCCAGTCGCTGTTCTTCGACAGCGAGCGCTACGACCTGTCCGCGGTCGGCCGCGTCAAGATGAACATGCGCCTCGAGCTCGACGCCCCCGATACCCATCGCACGCTGCGCAAGGAAGACATTCTGGCCGTCATCAAGACGCTGGTCGACCTGCGCGACGGCAAGGGCGAGATCGACGACATCGATCACCTCGGCAACCGGCGCGTGCGCTCGGTCGGCGAGCTGATGGAGAACCAGTACCGGATCGGCCTGCTCCGCATGGAGCGCGCCATCAAGGAGCGCATGTCCAGTGTCGATATCGACACGGTGATGCCGCAGGACCTGATCAACGCCAAGCCGGCGGCCGCCGCGGTGCGCGAGTTCTTCGGCTCGTCGCAGTTGTCGCAGTTCATGGACCAGACCAACCCGCTGTCGGAGATCACCCACAAGCGCCGCCTCTCGGCGCTTGGACCGGGCGGTCTGACCCGCGAGCGCGCCGGCTTCGAGGTGCGCGACGTGCATCCGACGCATTACGGCCGCATCTGCCCGATCGAGACGCCGGAAGGCCCGAACATCGGCCTGATCAACTCGCTCGCGACGTTCGCGCGCGTGAACAAATACGGCTTCGTCGAAACGCCCTATCGCAAGGTCAAGGACGGCCGCGTCACCGACGAGGTGGTCTATCTCTCGGCGATGGAGGAGGGCCGCTACCGCGTCGCGCAGGCCAACGTGCCGCTCGACAACCGCGGTCGCTTCACCGAAGACCTGATCGTCTGCCGTCACGCCGGCGAAGTGCTGCCGATCACGCCGGACAAGGTCGACTACATGGACGTGTCGCCGAAGCAGCTGGTTTCGGTGGCCGCCGCCTTGATTCCGTTCCTGGAGAACGACGACGCCAACCGCGCGCTGATGGGCTCGAACATGCAGCGTCAGGCCGTGCCATTGGTGCGCGCCGAAGCGCCGTTCGTCGGCACCGGCATGGAAGGCGTGGTCGCGCGCGACTCGGGAGCTGCGATTGCGGCCCGCCGTACCGGCGTGATCGACCAGATCGACGCCACGCGTATCGTGATCCGCGCCACCGACGATCTCGATCCCACCAAGTCGGGCGTCGATATCTACCGGCTGATGAAGTACCAGCGCTCCAACCAGTCGACCTGCATCAACCAGCGTCCGCTGGTGAAGGTCGGCGACCTCGTGAGCAAGGGCGACATCATTGCCGACGGTCCCTCGACCGATCTCGGCGAACTCGCGCTCGGCCGCAACGTGCTGGTCGCGTTCATGCCGTGGAATGGCTACAACTTCGAAGACTTCGATCCTGCTC
Organism: uncultured Alphaproteobacteria bacterium; assembly: GCA_963843235.1. Taxonomy (GTDB): domain Bacteria; phylum Pseudomonadota; class Alphaproteobacteria; order Rhizobiales; family Xanthobacteraceae; genus Bradyrhizobium. Next base: position 605,958 of record CAWJJV010000017.1, on the reverse strand, counting down.
TCCGAGCGGATCGTGAAGGACGACGTCTTCACCTCGATCCATATCGAGGAATTCGAGGTGATGGCCCGCGATACCAAGCTTGGTCCTGAGGAAATCACCCGCGACATTCCGAACGTCTCGGAAGAAGCGCTGAAGAACCTCGACGAAGCCGGCATCGTCTATATCGGCGCGGAAGTCCGTGCCGGCGACATCCTGGTCGGCAAGATCACGCCGAAGGGCGAAAGCCCGATGACGCCGGAAGAAAAGCTGCTGCGCGCCATCTTCGGCGAAAAGGCTTCCGACGTTCGCGATACGTCGCTCCGCGTGCCCCCGGGCGTGCAGGGCACGATCGTCGAAGTACGCGTGTTCAACCGGCACGGCGTCGACAAGGACGAGCGCGCCTTGGCGATCGAGCGGGAAGAGATCGAACGGCTGGCCAAGGACCGCGACGACGAGCAGGCTATTCTGGACCGCAACGTCTATAGCCGCCTGGCGGAGCTTCTGGAGAATCGCCAGGGCATCGCCGGTCCGAAGGGCTTCAAGAAAGACACCAAGATCACGCGCGCGGTGCTCGACGAGCATCCGCGGTCGCAGTGGTGGATGTTCGCATCCCCCAACGACAAGCTGATGGCCGAAATCGAGGCGATGCGGAAGCAGTACGACGAGTCGAAGAAGGGGCTTGAACAGCGCTTCCTCGACAAGGTCGAGAAGCTGCAGCGCGGCGATGAATTGCCGCCCGGCGTGATGAAGATGGTCAAGGTCTTCGTCGCGGTGAAGCGCAAGATTCAGCCCGGCGACAAGATGGCGGGCCGTCACGGCAACAAGGGTGTGGTGTCCAAGATCGTTCCGATCGAGGACATGCCGTTCCTTGAAGACGGGACGCATGCCGACATCGTGCTCAATCCGCTGGGCGTGCCGAGCCGGATGAACGTCGGTCAGATTCTTGAAACCCATCTCGGCTGGGCCTGCGCGGGCCTCGGCAAGCGCATCGGCCAGACCGTCGATGCCTACCTTGCCTCCGCGAAGCAGGACACCAAGCCGCTGAAGGAGACCTTGAAGAAGATCTACGGTGACGACGAAACCATCAAGTCGCTCAACGACACCGAGTTGATGGAGCTTGGACGCAACCTGAGCCACGGCGTGCCGATCGCGACGCCGGTGTTCGACGGTGCCAAGGAAGCCGACATCGAGGAGATGCTGAAGCTTGCAGGTCTCGACGCATCCGGACAATCGACCGTTTATGACGGCCGGACCGGCGATGCCTTCGATCGTAAGGTGACGGTTGGGTATATCTACATGCTCAAGCTGCACCATCTCGTGGACGACAAGATCCACGCGCGTTCGATCGGACCGTACTCGCTCGTTACCCAGCAGCCGCTGGGTGGCAAGGCGCAGTTCGGCGGCCAGCGTTTCGGCGAAATGGAAGTGTGGGCGCTCGAAGCTTACGGCGCGGCGTACACGCTCCAGGAAATGCTGACCGTGAAGTCGGACGACGTCGCCGGCCGTACCAAGGTGTACGAGGCGATCGTGCGTGGCGACGACACCTTCGAAGCGGGTATTCCGGAATCGTTCAACGTGCTGGTCAAGGAAATGCGCTCACTCGGCCTCAACGTCGATCTGCACAATTCCAAGATCACCGGCACGACGACGTCGGAAGCGGCAGAGTAACTCAAAGCGTCTTACCCGGCCTCGTGCCGGGTATCCGCGCTTTGCTTGGGCGTTGAGCAAAGCGTGTAGCTGCAAAAATTTCGAATTTGCTGCCGGCGGCGACCGGCACGCGAGGAGAAGACCATGAACCAAGAAGTTATGAATCTTTTCAATCCGACGACGCCGGCCCAGGTCTTCGACCAGATCCGGATTTCAATTGCGTCCCCGGAGAAGATTCTGTCGTGGTCCTACGGCGAAATCAAGAAGCCGGAGACCATCAACTACCGTACCTTCAAGCCCGAGCGCGACGGCCTGTTCTGCGCCCGCATCTTCGGGCCGATCAAGGATTACGAGTGCTTGTGCGGCAAGTACAAGCGCATGAAGTACAAGGGCATCATCTGCGAGAAGTGCTCGGTCGAAGTGACGTTGTCGCGGGTCCGGCGTGAGCGCATGGGCCATATCGAACTGGCCGCGCCGGTCGCGCACATCTGGTTCCTGAAGTCGCTGCCGTCGCGTATCGGCCTTCTGCTCGACATGACGCTGAAGGATCTCGAGCGGATTCTGTATTTCGAATATTACGTCGTGCTCGAGCCCGGCCTGACCGCGCTCAAGGACCGTCAGCTGCTGTCGGAAGACGAGTACCTGAAGGCGCAGGACGAATATGGCCAGGACAGCTTCACCGCCATGATCGGCGCCGAGGCGATCCGCGAATTGCTGAAGGGGCTTGAGCTCGAAAAGCTCGAGGCGTCCCTGCGTGCCGAGATGCAGGAAACCGAATCCGACATCAAGCACAAGAAGCTCGCCAAGCGCCTGAAGATCGTCGAGGCCTTCCGCTATTCCGGCAACAAGCCGGAGTGGATGATCCTCACCGTGGTGCCGGTGATTCCGCCGGATCTGCGTCCGCTGGTGCCGCTCGACGGCGGCCGTTTCGCGACCTCGGATCTCAACGATCTCTACCGCCGCGTCATCAACCGCAACAACCGCTTGAAGCGGCTGATGGAGCTGCGCGCGCCCGACATCATCATCCGCAACGAAAAGCGCATGCTGCAGGAGGCCGTCGACGCATTGTTCGACAACGGCCGCCGCGGTCGCGTCATCACCGGCGCCAACAAGCGTCCGCTGAAGTCGCTGGCCGACATGCTCAAGGGCAAGCAGGGCCGTTTCCGGCAGAACCTGCTCGGCAAGCGCGTCGACTATTCCGGCCGTTCGGTGATCGTGGTCGGTCCCGAACTGCGGCTGCATCAGTGCGGCCTGCCGAAGAAGATGGCGCTCGAACTGTTCAAGCCGTTCATCTATTCGCGGCTCGACGCCAAGGGTCTGTCCACCACGGTGAAGCAGGCGAAGAAGCTCGTCGAAAAAGAGCGTCCCGAGGTCTGGGATATTCTCGACGAGGTGATCCGCGAGCATCCCGTGCTGCTGAACCGCGCGCCGACGCTGCATCGTCTGGGCATTCAGGCGTTCGAGCCGGTTTTGATCGAAGGCAAGGCGATCCAGCTGCATCCGCTGGTTTGCGCAGCGTTCAACGCCGACTTCGACGGCGACCAGATGGCCGTGCACGTTCCGCTGTCGCTGGAAGCGCAGCTGGAAGCGCGCGTGCTGATGATGTCGACCAACAACATCCTGCATCCGGCCAACGGTCAGCCGATCATCGTGCCGTCGCAGGACATCGTGCTCGGTCTGTATTACCTCTCGATCATCCGCGAAGGATTGCCCGGTGAAGGCAAGATCTTCGGCGACATGGCGGAGCTCGAGCACGCGCTGCACTCCAAGGTCATCCATCTCCACACCAAGATCAGGTATCGCTGGGAAGGCATCGACGAGACCGGCAAGACGTCCAAGCGCTGGATCGAGACGACGGCCGGCCGCGTGATGCTCGGCAACGTTCTGCCGAAGTCGCCGAAGATTTCGTTCGACGTCATCAACAAGCTGATGACCAAGCGCGAAATCTCGGGCGTCATCGACCAGGTCTATCGCCACTGCGGTCAGAAGGAGACGGTGATCTTCTGCGACCGGATCATGGCGCTCGGCTTCTACAATGCGTTCAAGGCCGGCATCTCGTTCGGCAAGGACGACATGGTGGTGCCGCACGGCAAGTGGAAGATCGTCGATGCGACGCGTACGCTCGCCAAGGATTTCGAGCAGCAGTACAATGACGGTCTGATCACCCACGGCGAGAAGTACAACAAGGTGGTCGACGCCTGGTCGAAGGCGACGGAAGAAATCGCCAAGGAGATGATGAAGGAAATCTCCTCGACCAAGAAGACCGCCAAGGGTGTCGAAGCCGAGATCAACTCGATCTACATGATGGCGCATTCGGGTGCGCGCGGTTCGCCGGCGCAGATGCGTCAGCTTGCCGGCATGCGCGGCCTGATGGCCAAGCCGTCGGGCGAGATCATCGAGACGCCGATCATTTCCAACTTCAAGGAAGGTCTGTCGGTTCTCGAATACTTCAACTCGACCCACGGCGCCCGCAAGGGTCTCGCGGACACCGCGTTGAAGACCGCGAACTCGGGTTACCTGACGCGTCGTCTGGTCGACGTGGCGCAGGACTGCATCATCACGCAGGACGATTGCGGCACCAAGCTCGGCATCAAGATGCGCGCCATCATCGATGCCGGCACGGTCGTGGCGTCGCTGGCTTCCCGCATTCTCGGCCGCACCGCGGGCGAGGATCTGCGCGACCCCGCGACCAACAAGGTCGTGGTGAAGCGCGGCACGCTGATGGAGGAGTCGCATGTCGACGCCATCCAGCAGGCCGGCATCCAGGAAGTGAAGATCCGTTCGGCACTGACCTGCGAACTCGTCAACGGCATCTGCGGCAAGTGCTATGGCCGCGATCTGGCCCGCGGCACGCCGGTCAACCACGGCGAGGCTGTCGGCGTCATCGCCGCGCAGTCGATCGGTGAACCCGGCACGCAGCTGACGATGCGTACCTTCCACATCGGCGGTGCGGCGCAGATCAACGAGCAGTCGTTCGTCGAGTCGAACTTTGACGGCAAGGTGACGATCAAGAACAAGGCGATCGCCAAGAACAGCGATGGTCATCTGGCCGCGATGGTCCGCAACATGGTGGTTGCGATCACCGATGCCGACGGCACCGAGCGTGCGACGCATCGCATTCAGTACGGCGCGCGGATGCACGTCGACGACGGCGATATGATCAAGCGCGGCCAGCGCATCGCGGAATGGGATCCGTATTCACGGCCCATTCTGACCGAAGTCGAGGGCACGATCGGGTTCGAGGATCTGGTCGAAGGACAGTCGATCTCGGAAACGCTCGACGAATCGACCGGTATCGCCAAGCGTGTCGTCATCGACTGGCGCTCGACGCGGGGCGGCGCGGATTTGCGTCCGGCCATCGTCGTCAAGGGCAAGGATGGCAAGATCCTGAAGCTCGCGCGCGGCGGCGACGCCCGCTACATGCTTTCGGTTGACGCGATCCTGTCGGTCGACGTCGGTGCGAAGGTCAAGCCCGGCGACATCCTGGCGCGTATCTCGACCGAGAGCGCCAAGACCCGCGACATCACCGGCGGTCTGCCGCGGGTTGCGGAACTGTTCGAGGCTCGCAAGCCAAAGGACGCGGCGATCATCGCGGAAATCGCGGGCACGATCCGCTTTGGCCGCGACTACAAGAACAAGCGCCGCATCTCGATCGAGCCGGTCGACAAGAATGAGGAGACGCGCGAATACCTCATTCCGAAGGGCAAGCACATCCACCTGCAGGACGGCGATATCGTCGAAAAGGGCGACTTCATCGTCGAAGGCAATCCGGCGCCGCACGACATCCTGGCGATCAAGGGCATCGAGGAACTCGCGGCCTATCTGGTCAACGAAATCCAGGAGGTCTACCGGCTGCAAGGCGTGCTGATCAACGACAAGCACATCGAGGTGATTGTCCGTCAGATGCTGCAGAAGGTGGAGATCACCGATCAGGGCGAGACCGACATGATCTCGGGCGAGCAGGTCGACAAGATCGAGTTCGACGTGCTCAACGCCAAGGCGAAGGAAGAGGGCAAGAAGATCGCGACGGGAACGCCGGTACTGCTCGGCATCACCAAGGCGAGCTTGCAGACCCGCTCGTTCTTCTCGGCGGCGTCGTTCCAGGAGACCACCCGCGTGCTCACCGAAGCCGCCGTCAACGGCAAGGTGGACCCGCTGGAAGGCCTCAAGGAGAACGTCATCGTCGGCCGGCTGATCCCGGCGGGTACCGGTGCGTCGATGGCCAAGATCCGCGAAGTCGCGGTGAAGCGCGACAAGCTGATCCTGGACGAGCGCGAGAAGCAGGCCACGATCGTGCCCGCGGCGCCGGAAGTCGAGCCGCTGGCGCTGCCACCCGCGGAGCCCGCGGAATAAAGCGGCGCGGATTCATAATGTTATGGAAAAGGCCGGCGAAAGCCGGCCTTTTGTCATATGCTTAAGTTTTTAGCACGCTCCCCCCGGTTTGTTCATCTTTCCTTCAGAGTGAAAAGCGCTTTTGCTAGGGGGACTTAGTCCGCATTCGCCGGAGTGAGGCGGCCGGAGACCACGGAACACCCATGTTGGATCTTGCAATCGTTGGCGGTGGCCCCGGCGGCCTGATGAGTGCCTGGTATCTCAAAAAGAAACTGGGTGCGCTTTGCCGCGTCACGATCTTCGAGGCGTCCAACCGCGTCGGCGGCAAGATCATGACGCGCAAGTTCGATTCGGCGCCCGCGATGTACGAGGCCGGCGTCGCCGAGATTTATGATTACTCGATGACGGGGCCCGACCCCTTGCGCGAGCTGATCCAGCATTTCGGCTTGCAAACCATTCCGATGGACGCCGAGCAGGTTCAACTCGACGGTGAACTGCTGCAGGACGTGCCGGGCATGCGCCGCAAATACGGCGCCAAGACCGCCGACGCCATCGAGGCGTTCCGCAAGCGCTGCACCGAGATGGTTTCGCCGATCGAATATTACGAAGGCGTCGGCGCCCACGACAACGAGCATCCCTGGGCCTACATCACTGCCGAGGAAGTGCTCGATCGCGAAGTCGACGACCCCACCGCCAAGCGTTTCTTCAAGGTGATGGCGCGGTCCGATCTCGCGACCGAAACCCACAACACCAATGGCCTGAACGCGCTGAAGAACTTCGTGATGGATGTCGAGGGCTACATCGGCCTGTATTCGATCCAGAACGGCAATGAGCAGTTGATCGAGTGCCTGCAGTCCGAGGTCGACGCCGACATTCAGCTCAATCACCGGGTTCTCAAGGTCGGCAAGACCGAGACCGGCCGCTATCAGCTCAACATGATGAACGGCAAGGGGCCGGAGACCCGGGATTTCGATCTCGTGCTGATGTGCCTGCCGCACTCCTGGCTCGCGACCATGCGCTGGGACGGCGAGCAATTGCGCAAGTCGATGGTCAAGCACGTCGCGTATTTTGATCGCCCGGCGCATTATTTGCGGGTCTCGATCCTGTTCGACACCCCGTTCTGGGGTGAGAAAATCCCGGGCGCGTGGTTCATGTCCGAAGCGTTCGGCGGCTGCTGCGTTTACAACGAGGGTGCGCGTCACGACATCGGCAAGCACGGCGTCCTGAACTGGTTGATCGCCGGTTCCGACGCGCTGGCCTTCGCCAATCTTGGCGATCAGGAATTGATCGACGCCGCGTTGAAATCGCTGCCGGCGTCGCTCGGCGACGCGCGCGCGCATTTCGTGGAGGGCAAGATCCACCGCTGGCTGTCCTCGGTCAATGCGCTTCCCGGCGGCATGCCGACGCGCGACGTCATGACCAATCACCGGCCGGAGCCCAAGGATCATCCCGGCATTGTCGTGGTCGGCGATTACCTGTTCGACTCGACCCTGAACGGACTGCTGGATTCCTCCGATGCCGCCACCGACATCATCCTCACCGAGATGATGCGGCTGCGCCGGGCGCGGGGTGAGGGCGGCACGCCCGCATCCGACAAGATCGATCGCGATTACTTCGAGAATTATCGCGGTCTTGGCCCCTACAGCGAGGCCTGGAGCCAGTTTACCGATCCGGCCTACCTGACCGACCTGATCAAGATCGTCTGGAACAGGGCCAGGGGGTACAAGCTGTTGGTCGCCGGCTCCGCGAGCGGAGAACTGGTGGGAGCGTTGCGCGCGCGGGGGATCGATGCATGGGGTATCGAGAACAACCGCGCGATCCACGCCCGGACGCCGAAGGCGCTGAAGAAGTTCAACAAGCTCGGATCGATCGTCGATATGCCGTTCAAGGACGGCGAATTCGACTTCGTGTTCGAGACCAGCCTGTGCCATGTCGCGGAAAAGCAGGTCGCCCGCGCTGTTCGCGAGTTGAATCGCGTCGTGAAGTCCGGCCTCGTGTTCGGGTCGGTGACGTCGGATATGGCGCCGGCGCTGATCGACCGCTACGACCTGTTGCGCGGAGTGAGGAAGCTCGGCACCTGGTGGGAATGGTCGGAGCTGTTTTTCGGCAACGGTTTCGACCTGTCGATGCACCGGCGTGATTGCACGGACGCGCTCTGGGCGGCGACGCTGGCCGCCAACAAGGGGCCGGGCCAGTGGTATGCGGACTCCGACAGCCTGCGCTACTCGTTCTTCGACAAGGTCGAGGCCGACGATTAGATACGGCGCGTTCCGCCAATTATTTTGCTGAATGCGCGCCGATCGCATAGGATCGGCGTGTGGCGTCTCGCCCACCTCTGTTGATTTTACGGTCATGCCGGCCGTGCAGTATCGGTTCGATCCATGGCGCCCAAGCCTCCATCGTCAGATGATGCGACCGCCGCTGCCGCGGATGATCCGTTAGCACCGGAACTCGGCAGGAAACCGGCCGCGGGCGTTGGCGCCGCCGACCGAATCGTCGCCGGCAAGCCGACCCCATCATCTCCGCCCGACGATGAGGACGAAGATGATGACGAGGAAGAGCTCGATCTTGACGATGACGAGGACGATGAGGACCTCGTGGTTTTTACGGCGAAGGAAGCCGCCGGCGCGCTTGCGACCGTTTATGGCTTCGTCAAGCCGTTCCTGAAAAACTACAAGAAAGCCCTCGCATTCGTCGGCCTCGGGGTACTGGTCGAGACGCTGTTCAACGTCTTCATGCCGTTGAGCCTGAAATTCCTGATCGACGACGCGCTCGGCGAAGAGGATTTCGAGGCGCTGGTGCGGATTCTGTCGGTGCTGGCGGTCGCGGGAATCTTCACCTCGATCGTCGCGGTTTGGTACGAACGATGGGATGCCAGGCTCGCGGCCGCGGTGATCTCGGATGTCCGGTTGCGGCTGTTCGAGCATGTCCAGAGTTTGCCGGCTGCCTATTTCGGTCGCACCCGGCGCGGCGAGATCCTGTCGCGCTTTTCCATCGATCTGTCGGCCTTTGAAGGCGCGATCAAGACCTTTGCGAACAGCGCGGCGTTGCCGTTGCTGGAATTGATCGCCGGCATCGTCCTGATGTTGTTCCTGAATTGGCAGCTCGCCGCGGTGGCGTTGTTGGTGTTCCCGATTACGCTGATCGGCCCGCGGATCCTGACGCCGAAGGCGGTGCAGGCCAATTACGAACAGAAGCTCAACGAGTCGTCGCTGCTCGGCACGGTGCAGGAGAACGTCGCGGCGCAAGCGGTGATCAAGGCCTTCAACCTGCAGCGGCGGACGCTGGGCTGGTTCACGATGCGCAATGACGACGCGCGCCGGAAAATCGCCTCCGCAATGTTCCTGTCGACCATGGTCGAGCGCACCGTGACGATCTCGGTATTGTTGCTGCACCTCGTGGTGCTCGCGCTCGGCGCCTACCTCGCCACCAAGGGCCAGATCACCATCGGAACGTTCGTGACGTTCGAAAGCGCGTTCTGGGAGGTGTCCTACAACATCGCCCACCTCATGCATTTCATTCCGGTGTCGATCCAGTCGGCGGCGGCGGTGCGCCACATCCAGGAACTGCTGGACGAGCCGACCCGGGGCGCCGATCGTCCGGGGGCCCCCGATCTGCCGCGCATCACCAATGACATCACCTTCGATCGGGTCACGTTCCAATATGAAGGCAGCCAGACCCCGGTTCTCGACAACCTCAGCCTCAAGCTCAATGTCGGCAAGAGCATCGCGATCGTCGGCCCGAGCGGTTCCGGCAAGAGCACGCTGCTCAACCTGATCCTCCGCCTCTACGTGCCGGATGAAGGCCGCCTGACCATCGACGGCGTCGATATCCGAAAGGTCACCCGCGAGTCGCTGCTCAAAAGCATGGCGGTGGTGTTCCAGGAAAACATGCTGTTCAACATGTCGATCCGGGAGAACATCCGGCTCGGCAAGGAAGGCGCGACCGACCAGGAGGTCGAGCAGGCGGCGCGCAAGGCGGAAATTCACCGCTACATCATGAGCCTTCCGCAGAAATACGACACGCCGGTCGGCGAGCGCGGCGATACGCTGTCGGGCGGCCAGCGCCAGCGCATCGCGATTGCCCGGGCGCTCATCCGCGATCCGTCGGTCCTGCTGCTGGACGAGGCGACCTCGGCGCTCGACCAGACCACCGAAGCCGCGATCAATCGCACGCTGCTCAAGGTCGCGAAGGACCGCACCATGATCTTCTCAACCCATCGCCTGACCTCGGTGGTGGAGATGGACGAGATCATCGTGATATCGGGCGGCAGGGCGATCGAGCGCGGCTCGCACGCCAAGCTGCTTGCCGCCAACGGCACGTATCGGAAGCTCTGGGACGACCAGGGCCGCACGCCGCACAAAGCGGCCGATCAGGCCGACGATGACAGCGACGATGATGATGACGAGGCGTGAGCGCGCAACCCCGGTTCGGCCGTGAGCCGGTTTCGCATCCGCCGCAACAGGCCTTCGCCCAGCCAAGCCAGGAAACGTGCCCAGCGCTGCGCACTCCAGTAGAGCTCGCGCTCGACCGACAGCGCGCGGAAGTTCACGGCCTTCGCCGCCGACCAGGCGTCGCAGTCACGCTTGACCGGATCGTCGTAGTAGGCCGCGATCTTGTCGGTGCCCATGCCGTCGGTCGCAAGCCACGCCGGGACATGGACGTTGCACAGCCGCTCGACGTCGGTGAACACCTTGTCGGTTCCGGTTCCCGTGACGGGGCAGGTGGTCTCGAAGGCGTCGCCGGCCAGCACGACGCCGGGGGTCAGGTAGTTGGTGCTGACCGCGAGGTCGGCGGGCCGGATCTTGATATCGCCGGGGGTTTCGAACTCCCCGACGATTCGACGCAGCCTCGGCAGCGAGGCATTCAACGTCTCGACCGGCGCGCGGCGGAACTGCCGGATCCAGGGATCGTCGGCCTCGCGATAGCTGAACAGGTTGGCCCGCATCCTCTTTTCGATCGGGAATAACGTCAGATAGGGGATTCGGTCGCTTGGCCGCTCCGAGAAATAGGTCAGCGCCGGAAAGTCGAAAGCGGGGCGGCCGACCGGGGCGATGTCGAATCCGATCGAAATGGAGTGACAGGCGCTGACGATCTGCCGCTCGATCCCGAGGCTGCGGCGCAGGCCGACATTCAACCCGTTGGCCAGCACCACAAGCCGCGCGGAGATCGTTTCGCCGTCCGACAAGGTCAATTTCTGCCGTTCGGGGCTGTTCGCGACGGCGGTGACCTTCGCGTGGCGGCGTTCGACGGCGGGCGGAATTTCGGCCCGGATCGCGTTGACGAGCGAATCGTACATCAGGCCGAATTGCTGGCTGGGTCGTTTGTCGAGCAGGTAGCCGAATCGGGCGATCCAGTTCTCGCCATCATGAGTCGCCGATTCGAGCACCGAATCGGCGATTCCGGTCTTGCGAAAGCGCTCGATTTGCTCGTCGCCGCTAAGTTTTTCGACGCGAAAGTCCGGCGGATAGACCGGATGCGGATCGATCAGGACCGCGGCGATGCCGGCGCGTCCGAGCATCGCCGCCGCGGTCGAGCCGGCGAGACCGCCCCCGATGATCGCAATGTCGGTGTATTTCATGGCGAATTCCCGCCTCCAGGCACCCAATGATTGCGCCGGGAAAGGCAAATAAACCTTTAGCTTCATCGCCGATGCCCAATTACAGGTGACAGGAGGTATAACATCCGGGTAAAACCTGAATCGGCGGCGATGATGCGGTGCAAGGCGCGCTTCCCGATTCGCGCGGCGGTCGCGCCGAAGGGCTCGATTATGCAGGCGCCAGAAGCGCTTCGCTCGCTGCCGTTTCGTCTTGACTTGCCTATCGGGCGTAGATACAAACCGCGCACTTAACGACAGGCGGTGAGCGACGCCAGAGTTGGAACGGATCACCCCTTCAAATCCCATTGGGCCAAATCCCATCGGGGCGAGAGGCGGGCACCAACCTCGACGAATGCCGCTCAAACGCTGTCGATTATAGCTAGGCAATGCCAGGACGATCTTCGTTCTCTCGAGCAAGTTCTCTTGAGATTGATTTCGGATGCATGACCTCGGTTACCGACTGAACGGCGTATGCCGACTGGTCGAGATCGAGGTCCTCTGTGGCGTCGAAGCGCTTTCCGCTCAGCAGTGAGGGGTTGGCGCGATTTCGCTTTGCGCGAATAGTTTCGCGTTGGGCGATCGAGTGGGACGGTTAGTCCCGACGGAAATTTTGCGGAGCCGATGTTCGGCTTCGCGTGCAAGAGGGTGAAGGCTGACATGCCGACGATCAACCAGCTGATCGCAACTCCGCGGACGGTGCAGAAGTCGCGCAAGAAGGTGCCGGCGCTGCAGCAGTCGCCGCAGAAGCGCGGCGTTTGCACACGCGTCTACACCACGACCCCGAAGAAGCCGAACTCGGCGCTTCGTAAGGTTGCCAAGGTGCGCTTGACCAATGGCTTCGAAGTCATCGGCTACATCCCGGGTGAGGGTCATAACCTTCAGGAGCACTCGGTGGTCATGATCCGTGGCGGTCGCGTCAAGGATTTGCCCGGCGTGCGCTACCACATCCTCCGCGGCGTCCTCGATACCCAGGGCGTCAAGAATCGTAAGCAGCGTCGTTCGAAGTACGGCGCGAAGCGTCCGAAATAATCGGGAACAGGCCAGATGTCTCGTCGCCATTCTGCTGAAAAGCGTGAAGTGCTTCCGGATCCCAAGTTCGGAAACATCGTCATTACAAAATTCATGAACTCGGTGATGTACGCCGGGAAGAAGTCGGTCGCCGAAGGCATCGTCTACGGCGCGCTTGAAATGATCGAGGCCAAGACCAAGCAGGGTCCGCTTCCGGTGTTCGAGCAGGCGCTGGAAAACGTGATGCCGACAATCGAAGTGCGTTCGCGTCGCGTCGGTGGTGCCACCTATCAGGTGCCGGTCGAAGTGCGTTCGGTGCGTCGTCAGGCGCTTGGAATTCGCTGGCTGATTTCGGCAGCGCGCGAGCGCAATGAAAAGACGATGACCGAGCGGCTCTCTGCGGAGTTGCTCGACGCCTCGAACGGACGGGGAAATGCCGTCAAGAAGCGTGAAGACGTGCATCGGATGGCGGAAGCCAACCGCGCCTTCTCGCACTATCGCTGGTAACGGCGAAAAACATTGGACTTCTGAGGAAAAACCATGCCCCGCGTTCATGCCATAGAGGACTACCGCAACTTCGGTATCATGGCGCATATCGATGCCGGTAAGACCACGACCACCGAGCGCATCCTTTTTTATACCGGCAAGAGCCACAAGATCGGCGAAGTGCACGAAGGTGCCGCGACGATGGACTGGATGGAGCAGGAGCAGGAGCGCGGCATCACGATCACGTCGGCTGCGACCACCGCGTTCTGGAGCGGCAAGCGGCTGAACATCATCGACACTCCCGGCCACGTCGACTTCACGATCGAAGTCGAGCGATCGCTGCGCGTGCTCGACGGTGCGGTGTGCGTGCTTGATTCCAACCAGGGCGTTGAGCCGCAGACGGAAACCGTCTGGCGCCAGGGCGACAAGTACCATGTTCCGCGCATCGTCTTCGCCAACAAGATGGATAAGACCGGCGCCGATTTCTACAAGTGCATGGACGATATCGTTGAGCGCCTCGGCGCCAAGCCGATTGCAATTCAGCTCCCGATCGGCTCCGAGAGCAACTTCAAGGGCTTGGTCGACCTCGTTCGCATGAAGGGTGTCGTCTGGGACGACGAGACACTCGGTGCGAGCTACAAGGACATCGACATTCCCGACGATCTCGTCGAGAAGGCCAAGGAATATCGCGAGAAGATGCTCGAAGCCGCCGTCGAACTCGACGACAGCGCGCTTGCTGCTTATCTCGATGGCAAGGAGCCCGATGAGGCGACGCTGAAGCGGCTGATCCGCAAAGCGGTGCTGACCGGCGCCTTCTATCCGGTGCTGTGCGGTTCGGCCTTCAAGAACAAGGGCGTGCAGCCCTTGCTTGATGCGGTCGTGGATTATCTGCCGTCGCCGGTCGACGTGCCCGCCATCAAGGGGATGGACGATGACGGCAACGAAGTACTTCGTCATGCCGACGACAAGGAGCCGCTGTCGCTGCTCGCGTTCAAGATCATGGACGACCCGTTTGTCGGCACCATCACGTTCTGCCGCATCTATTCGGGCGTTCTGACGAGCGGCACCGGTGTGATCAATTCGACCCGCGAGAAGAAAGAGCGTATCGGCCGCATGTTGCTGATGCATGCGAACAACCGCGAAGACATCAAGGAAGCCTACTCGGGCGATATCGTCGCGCTGGCCGGCCTGAAGGAAGCGCGCACCGGCGATACGCTGTGCGATCCGAACAAGCCGGTGATTCTGGAAAAGATGGAATTTCCGGAGCCGGTCATCGAAATCGCGATCGAGCCGAAGTCGAAGGCCGACCAGGAAAAGCTCGGCGTCGCCCTGGCGAAGCTGGCGGCGGAAGACCCGTCATTCCGCGTGTCGACCGACCTGGAGTCCGGCCAAACCATTCTCAAGGGAATGGGCGAGCTCCATCTCGACATCAAGGTCGACATCCTGCGCCGGACCTACAAGGTGGATGCCAATATCGGCGCGCCGCAGGTGGCGTTCCGTGAGCGCGTTACCAAGCGTGCTGAGGTCAAGTACACGCACAAGAAGCAGACCGGCGGTACCGGTCAGTTTGCCGAAGTGTCGATCATCGTCGAGCCGAACGAGCCCGGCAAGGGCTATGAGTTCGAATCCAAGATCGTCGGTGGTTCGGTGCCGAAGGAATACATCCCCGGTGTCGAAAAGGGCCTCAACAGCGTGATGGGCTCGGGCGTGGTCGCCGGCTTCCCGGTGGTGGACGTCAAGGTCCAGCTGGTGGACGGTAAGTACCATGACGTCGACTCGTCGGCGCTGGCGTTTGAAATCGCATCGCGCGCGGCGTTCCGCGAAGCGCTGCAAAAGGGCAAGTCGGTCTTGCTCGAGCCGATCATGAAGGTCGAAGTCGTGACCCCGGAAGACTACACCGGCTCGGTCATCGGCGACCTGAATTCACGGCGCGGGCAGATCCAGGGTCAAGACATGCGCGGCAACGCCAACGTCATCAATGCGATGGTGCCGCTCATGAACATGTTCGGTTACGTGAATAACCTGCGCTCGATGAGCCAGGGTCGCGCAACCTTCACCATGCAATTCGATCACTACGCCGAAGCGCCGGCTAACGTGTCGGCGGAAGTCCAAAAGAAGTTTGCCTGATTGTCGTTAGCGACAACTGACGACTGAACGGAGAGTCAAATGGCCAAAGTAAAGTTCGAACGTAATAAGCCGCATTGCAACATCGGGACGATCGGTCACGTCGACCACGGCAAGACGTCGTTGACGGCAGCGATCACCAAGGTGCTGGCGGAATCCGGCGGTGCGACGTTCACCGCGTACGACCAGATCGACAAGGCGCCGGAAGAGAAGGCGCGCGGCATCACGATTTCGACCGCTCACGTCGAATACGAAACCGCGAACCGCCATTATGCCCACGTCGACTGCCCCGGCCACGCTGACTATGTGAAGAACATGATCACCGGTGCGGCGCAGATGGACGGCGCGATCCTGGTGGTGTCGGCCGCCGACGGCCCGATGCCGCAGACCCGCGAGCACATCCTGCTCGCCCGTCAGGTTGGCGTGCCGGCGCTGGTCGTGTTCCTGAACAAGTGCGACATGGTGGACGATCCGGAATTGCTCGAGCTCGTTGAGCTGGAAGTTCGTGAACTGCTGTCGAAGTACGATTTCCCGGGTGACAAGATCCCGATCGTCAAGGGTTCGGCGCTTGCCGCGCTTGAAGACAAGGACAAGAAGCTCGGCCACGACGCCATCCTCGAGCTGATGAAGAGCGTCGACGAATACATTCCGCAGCCGGAGCGTCCGATCGACCAGCCGTTCCTGATGCCGGTGGAAGACGTGTTCTCGATCTCGGGCCGCGGTACCGTGGTGACCGGGCGCGTCGAGCGCGGCGTGGTCAAGGTTGGCGAGGAAATCGAAATCGTCGGCTTGCGCGCCACGCAGAAGACCATCGTCACCGGCGTTGAAATGTTCCGCAAGCTGCTCGACCAGGGCCAGGCCGGCGACAACATCGGCGCTCTGCTGCGCGGCACCAAGCGTGAGGAAGTCGAGCGCGGCCAAGTGCTGTGCAAGCCGGGTTCGGTCAAGCCGCACACCAAGTTCAAGGCCGAGGCTTACATCCTGACCAAGGAAGAGGGCGGTCGCCACACTCCGTTCTTCACCAACTACCGGCCGCAGTTCTACTTCCGCACCACGGACGTGACCGGTGTCGTGCATCTGCCGGAAGGCACCGAGATGGTGATGCCGGGCGACAACATTGCGATGGAAGTGCACCTGATCGTGCCGATCGCGATGGAAGAAAAGCTTCGGTTCGCGATCCGCGAAGGTGGCCGCACCGTCGGCGCCGGCGTCGTCGCGAGCATCATCGAGTAAGGACGCGAATAGCAATTAGCGAGTAGCGAATGGATTTCTTCGTTACTCGCCATTCGCCACTCACTATTCGCTCGCAAAGAAAGACAACGGCACATGAACGGCCAGAATATTCGCATCCGTCTCAAGGCGTTCGACCATCGTATCCTCGATACGTCGACGCGTGAGATCGTGAACACGGCGAAACGGACCGGCGCTCAGGTTCGCGGACCCATTCCGCTGCCGACACGCATCGAGAAGTTCACCGTCAACCGTTCGCCGCACGTCGACAAGAAGAGCCGCGAACAATTCGAGATGCGCACGCACAAGCGTCTTCTCGATATTGTCGACCCGACCCCGCAGACCGTCGATGCCCTTATGAAGCTCGACCTGGCCGCCGGTGTCGACGTCGAAATCAAGCTCTAAGTTTTTAGCATCCCGTCCGAAGTTAGCGGACAGAAAGAACAGGAAGCACGCCGATGCGCTCCGGAGTGATCGCACAAAAGGTCGGGATGACGCGGGTCTTTACAGAGGCCGGTGAACATATCCCTGTGACCGTGCTGAAGCTGGGCAATTGCCAGGTGTTGGGTCACCGCACGACCGAGAAGAACGGCTACGTCGCCCTTCAGCTCGGCTCGGGCACCCGCAAGACCGTCTATCTGCCGAAGGCGGAACGCGGTCAGTTCGCGGTCGCCAAGGTCGAGCCCAAGCGCAAGGTCGCCGAGTTCCGCGTGTCGGAAGACGCGCTGATCCCGGTTGGTGCCGAGATTCAGGCCGACCATTTCGTGGTTGGGCAATTCGTCGACGTCACCGGCACCTCCGAAGGTAAGGGTTTTGCCGGCGGCATGAAGCGCTGGAATTTCGGCGGTCTGCGCGCCACGCACGGTGTGTCGGTATCGCATCGTTCGATCGGTTCGACCGGCGGCCGGCAAGACCCCGGCAAGACCTTCAAGAACAAGAAGATGCCCGGCCACATGGGTGTCGATCGCATCACCACGCTCAATCTGCGCGTGGTCCAGACCGACGTCGCGCGCGGCCTGATCCTCGTCGAAGGCGCCGTTCCCGGCTCCAAGGGCGGATGGATCTCGGTGCGCGACGCCGTCAAGAAGCCGTTGCCGAAGGAGGCTCCCAAGCCCGGCAAGTTCAGGGTTGCTGGCGGCGAGCAGGCTGCGGATGCGCCCGCCGAGCAGGAGGGCGTGTGAGATGGAACTGAAAGTCACCACCCTTGAAGGCAAGGACGCCGGTTCGGTCCAGCTGTCGGACGAGATCTTCGGTCTCGAGCCGCGCAAGGACATCATTCAGCGTTGCGTGCAGTGGCAGCTGAACAAGCGGCAGGCCGGCACCCACAAGACGCAAGGCCGCGCCGAGGTCTGGCGCACCGGCAAGAAGATGTACAAGCAGAAGGGCACCGGCGGTGCTCGTCACGGCTCGGCCCGCGTGCCGCAGTTCCGCGGCGGCGGCCGTGCTTTCGGTCCGGTGGTTCGCTCGCATGCGACCGACCTGCCGAAGAAGGTACGTGCGCTGGCGCTCAAGCATGCGTTGTCGGCCAAGGCCAAGGACGGCGGCTTGATCGTGATCGACAATGCCCAGGTCAAGGACGGCAAGACCAAGGCTCTGGTCGGACACTTCTCCGGTCTCGGCCTGACCAATGCGCTGATCATCGACGGTGCCGAGTTGCATAACGGTTTCGCGATCGCGGCCCGCAACATCCCGAACATCGACGTGCTGCCGATCCAGGGCATCAACGTCTATGACATTCTGCGCCGTCAGAAGCTGGTGCTGACCAAGGCGGCACTCGATGCGTTGGAGGCGCGCTTCAAATGAAGAATATCGATCCGCGCCATTACGACATCATCGTCGCCCCGGTTGTGACTGAAAAGGCGACCGTCGCCTCCGAGCACAACAAGGTCGTGTTCAAGGTCGCGAGCAAGGCGACCAAGCCGCAAATCAAGGAAGCCGTCGAAAAGCTGTTCGACGTCAAGGTGAAGAGCGTGAACACGCTGGTGCGCAAGGGCAAGACCAAGGTGTTCCGCGGTCAGTTCGGTTCCCAGTCGGATGTGAAGCGAGCGATCGTGACCCTCGAAGAGGGCCACCGCATCGACGTCACCACCGGACTATAAGGCGATACGACGATGGCATTGAAAACATTCAACCCCACGACACCGGGCCAGCGCCAGCTGATGATGGTCGATCGTTCGACGCTCTACAAGGGCAAGCCGGTCAAGGCGCTGACCGAGGGCAAGCGCGGTCAGGGCGGTCGCAACAATACCGGCCGCATCACCGTGCGCTTTCGCGGCGGCGGCCACAAGAAGGCCTACCGGCATCGTCGACTTCAAGCGTTCCAAGGTCGATATGCCGGCCGTCGGTCGAGCGGCTGGAATACGATCCGAACCGCACCGCGTTCATCGCGCTGATCAAGTATCAGGACGGCGAGCAGGCCTATATCCTGGCGCCGCAGCGGCTGGCCGCCGGCGATACGGTGGTCGCCGGCGACCACGTCGACGTGAAGCCGGGCAACGTCATGCCGCTCGGCAACATGCCGATCGGCACCATCGTCCACAATGTCGAGATGAAGATCGGCAAGGGCGGTCAGCTCGCACGTTCGGCCGGCACCTACGCGCAGATCGTCGGTCGCGACCAGGACTACGTCATCGTTCGCTTGAACTCGGGCGAGCAGCGTCTGGTGCACGGCCGTTGCCGCGGCACCATCGGCGCGGTCTCCAATCCCGATCACATGAATATCTCGATCGGCAAGGCCGGTCGTACCCGCTGGCTGGGTTGGCGTCCGCATAACCGCGGCGTCTCATGAACCCGATCGATCACCCGCACGGCGGCGGCGAAGGCCGCACCTCGGGCGGCCGTCACCCGGTGACCCCGTGGGGCAAGCCGACCAAGGGCAAGAAGACCCGCTCGAACAAGTCGACCAACAGATTCATTCTCATCAGCCGCCACAAGCGGAAGAAGTAAGGAACGCCGGACATGGTTCGTTCAGTCTGGAAAGGCCCGTTCGTTGAAGGCTCCCTGCTCAAGAAGGCAGATGCCGCCCGCGCGTCCGGCCGTCATGACGTGATCAAGATCTGGAGCCGTCGCTCGACGATCCTGCCGCAGTTCGTCGGTTTGGTTTTCGGCGTCTACAACGGCCACAAGCATGTGCCGGTATCGGTCAACGAGGAAATGGTGGGTCACAAGTTCGGCGAGTTCTCGCCGACCCGTACCTTCCACGGCCATTCTGGCGACAAGAAAGCCAAGAAGGCTTGAGGATTAAGCGATGAGCAAACCAAAGCGCGAACGGAGCCTCCCGGATAACGAGGCCAAGGCGATCGCCCGGATGCTTCGGGTGAGCCCGCAGAAGCTCAATCTTGTTGCGCAATTGATTCGCGGCAGGAAGGCTTCGGCTGCGCTCGCCGACCTGCAGTTTTCGCGCAAGCGGATCGCGGTCGACGTCAAGAAGTGCCTGGAATTGGCGATCGCCAACGCCGAAAACAATCACGATCTCGATGTCGACGATCTGATTGTGTCGGAAGCGCATGTCGGCAACGGCATCGTGATGAAGCGTTTCGCACCGCGCGGCCGTGGCCGTTCGGGCCGGATCTTTAAACCGTTCTCGCAGCTGACGATCGTTGTTCGTCAGGTCGAGGCCGAGGCGAGCGCCTAAAGGGCGCGGGAGAAAACGATGGGTCAGAAGATCAATCCAATCGGGCTGCGTCTCGGCATCAACCGGACATGGGATTCCCGTTGGTTCGCCGGCAAGAACGAATACGGCAAGCTGCTGCATGAGGATGTGAAGATCCGCGAGATCCTGCACAAGGAGCTCAAGCAGGCGGCGGTCGCCAAGATCGTGATCGAGCGTCCGCACAAGAAGTGCCGCGTGACGATCCACTCGGCGCGTCCCGGTGTCGTGATCGGCAAGAAGGGCGCCGACATCGACAAGCTGCGCAAGCGGGTTGCCGACATCACCGCGTCCGACGTCGTCATCAATATCGTCGAAATCCGCAAGCCGGAGCTCGACGCTACCCTGGTCGCCGAATTGATCGCGCAGCAGCTCGAGCGCCGCGTCGCGTTCCGCCGTGCGATGAAGCGCGCGGTGCAGTCGGCGATGCGTCTTGGCGCCGAGGGCATTCGTATCAACTGCTCGGGTCGTCTCGGCGGCGCCGAAATCGCCCGGATGGAATGGTATCGTGAAGGGCGCGTGCCGCTGCACACGCTGCGCGCCGATATCGATTACGGCGTGGCGACGGCGTTCACCACGTTCGGCACCTGCGGCGTCAAGGTCTGGATCTTCAAGGGTGAGATCCTCGAGCACGATCCGATGGCCCAGGACAAGAAGATGGCCGAGGGCGACAGTTCCCGGCCGCGTCGCGACGCTGCGTGAGCGCAATAGAGAAGGTTTGAGGGCGTAAGCCATGATGCAACCAAAGAAGACGAAGTTCCGGAAGGCGCATAAGGGCCGTATCCACGGCGTTGCGACTTCGGGCGCGACGTTGTCGTTCGGTCAGTTCGGCCTGAAGGCGATGGCGCCCGAGCGTCTCACCGCTCGCCAGATCGAAGCCGCACGCCGTGCGCTGACCCGTCACATGAAGCGCGCCGGCCGCGTCTGGATCCGTATCTTCCCGGACCTGCCGGTGTCGAAGAAGCCCGCCGAAGTCCGCATGGGCTCCGGCAAGGGTACGCCGGAATTGTGGGTGGCGCGGGTCAAGCCGGGCCGGGTGATCTTCGAGATCGACGGCGTGACCGTGCAGACCGCGAAGGAAGCACTGTCGCTCGCCGCCGCCAAGCTGCCGATCAAGACGCGCTTCGTCGCGCGCATCGCGGAGTAGGGACTTAACTCATGGCCGAGATGAAAACCGCCGATATTCGCGCAATGAGCTCCGATCAGATGGACGACGCCGTCCTCAATCTGAAAAAGGAACGCTTCAACCTGCGTTTCCAGCGCGCCACCGGGCAGCTGGAGAACACCTCGCGGCTGCGTGAAGCCCGCCGCGACATCGCTCGCATCAAGACCATCGCCGCGCAGCAGCGCGCGAAGAAGAAGTAAGGGGCTTAAAATGCCGAAACGTACGCTTCAAGGCGTGGTCGTCAGCGACAAGCAGGCCAAAACGGTTGTGGTGCGCGTCGATCGTCGCTTCACCCATCCGATCTACAAGAAGACGATTCGTCGCTCGAAAAACTATCATGCGCACGACGAGAACAACGAGTTCAAGCCGGGCGACATGGTGTGGATCGAGGAAAGCAAGCCGATCTCGAAGTTGAAGCGCTGGACGGTGGTCCGGGGCGAGCAGAAGAAAACGGCCTGAGGCCTGTTCGGTAAATCCCGAACGTCGCTCCAGGAAAATTTAGGCGCAACTTAGCGCATCAGAAAGAGGACGAGGTGCATCAATGATTTAGATGCAGACCAACCTCGACGTGGCCGATAATTCAGGCGCACGCCGTGTCATGTGCATCAAGGTGCTTGGGGGCTCCAAGCGCCGCTATGCTACCGTGGGCGACGTTATTGTCGTGTCGATCAAGGACGCGATCCCGCGCGGCAAGGTGAAGAAGGGCGATGTGATGAAGGCCGTCGTGGTGCGGGTCCGCAAGGACATCCGCCGCGCCGACGGTTCTGTCATCCGGTTCGACCGCAACGCCGCCGTGCTGATCAACAATCAGTCCGAGCCGGTCGGCACCCGCATCTTCGGGCCGGTGCCCCGCGAGCTGCGCGCCAAGAACCACATGAAGATCATTTCGCTCGCGCCGGAGGTGCTGTGATGGCTGCGAAGATCCGGAAGGGTGACAAGGTCATCGTGCTGAGCGGCCGCGACAAGGGCCGTACCGGCGAAGTTTTCGAGGTGCGTCCGACCGAGCACAAGGCGCTGGTTCGCGGTGTCAATCTCGTGAAGCGTCACCAGAAGCAGACCCAGAACCAGGAGGGCGGCATCATCTCGAAGGAGTCGCCGATCGACCTGTCCAAGATCGCCTTCGTCGGCAAGGACGGCAAGCCGACCCGCGTGGGTTTCAAGATTTAGGCGGATGGCAAGAAGGTACGCATCGCCAAACGCTCAGGAGCAGAGATCGATGGCTGAGACCGCTTACACGCCGCGCCTGCGCGCGGAGTACGACAAGAGCATCCGCAGCAAGCTGACCGAACAGTTCGGCTACGCCAACGTCATGGAGGTGCCGCGGCTGGACAAGGTCGTGCTGAACATGGGCGTCGGCGAGGCCGTGAACGACCGCAAGAAGGCGGAACTGGCGGCGGCTGATCTGTCGCTGATTGCCGGCCAAAAGGCTGTCGTGACCTATTCGCGTGTCGCGATCGCGACCTTCAAGCTGCGTGAAAACCAGCCGATCGGCTGCAAGGTCACGCTGCGCAAGGCCAAGATGTACGAGTTCATCGATCGCCTGGTGAATATCGCGCTGCCGCGCGTGCGTGACTTCCGGGGCCTCAACCCGAAGAGCTTCGACGGCCGCGGCAACTATTCGCTCGGCATCAAGGAGCACATCATTTTCCCCGAAATCGACTTCGACAAGATGGGGGAGACGTGGGGCATGGACGTCACGGTTTGCACCACGGGGCGTAACGACGACGAAGCACGTGCCTTGTTGACCGCATTCAATTTCCCGTTCCGGCAGTGAGACGCTGTTAAGCCTCTCAAACGCGGAAACCCAGGAGCCGAGCATGGCAAAGAAGAGTTCGATCGAGAAGAATAACCGGCGCAAGCGGTTGACCAAGAACGCCGCGCCTGCGCGCGCGAAGCTGAAGGCGATCATCGCCGACAAGAAGAAGCCGATGGAAGAGCGCTTCGCGGCGACGCTGAAGCTCGCCGAAATGCCGCGCAATTCGTCGGCGACGCGGATCCGCAATCGCTGCGAAATGACGGGACGTCCGCGCTCGGTCTATCGCAAGAACAAGCTCAGCCGTATCGCGCTGCGTGACCTCGGCTCCAGGGGCCTGGTTCCCGGGCTCGTGAAGTCGAGCTGGTAAGGGGGGTCGTCAGATGTCAACGCACGATCCGATCAGCGATCTCATCACCCGCATCCGCAACGCGCAGATGCGCGCCAAGCCCAAGGTCTCGACCCCGGGCTCGAAGATGCGCGCCAACGTGCTCGAAGTGCTCAAATCCGAGGGTTACATTCGCGGCTATGCCAGCGTCGAGCATTCCTCGGGCCGCAGCGAGCTTGAGATCGAGCTGAAGTATTTTGACGGCGAGCCGGTGATTCGCGAGATCGAGCGGGTATCGAAGCCGGGGCGGCGGGTTTATGCCTCGGTGAAGAACCTGCCGCGCGTAAACAACGGTCTCGGCATTTCGGTGTTATCGACACCGAAGGGAATTATGGCTGACCACGAAGCGCGCGACGCGAATGTGGGCGGCGAAATTCTCTTCACGGTGTTCTGAGGAAGGGATCAACCATGTCACGTATCGGCAAGCGGCCTGTGACGGTCCCGTCGGGCGTTACCGCGACCGTCGAAGGGCAGACCGTCAAGATGAAGGGGCCGAAGGGCCAGCTTCAGTTCGTCGTCCATGACGACGTCGAGGTGAAGTTCGAAAACGGCGCGGTCAAGGTCGCGCCGCGGGTCAAGACCAACCGGGCACAGGCGATGTACGGCACGGCACGCGCGCAGGTCGCCAACCTGGTTGCCGGCGTTACCAAGGGTTTCGAGAAGAAGCTCGAGATCACCGGCGTCGGCTATCGCGCCGCGTTGCAGGGCAAGAACCTGCAGCTCGCGCTCGGCTACAGCCACGACGTCGTCTATCCGATCCCGGAAGGCATTGCGATCACGGTGCCGAAGCCGACCGAGATCGTCGTCAACGGCAACGATTCGCAGCGCGTCGGCCAGGTTGCCGCGGAGATCCGCAGCTACCGTCCGCCGGAGCCCTACAAGGGCAAGGGCGTGAAATATGCCGACGAATTCATCTTCCGCAAGGAAGGCAAGAAGAAGTAACGGAGCCGGTCATGTCGAGACTCAAGATTACGAATGCCCGGCGCAAGCAGAGCGTAAGGCTGTCGTTGCGCCGGACCGCCAGCGGCCGGCCGCGGCTGTCGGTGTTCCGCTCGTCGAAGCATATCTATGCGCAGGTCATCGACGACCTGAAGGGCGAGACGCTGGCGTCGGCGTCTTCGCTTGAAAAGGCGATGCGCGAGACCGGCAACACCGGTGCGGACATCGATGCGGCCAAGGCGGTCGGCAAGCTCGTTGCCGAGCGTGCGGTCAAGAACGGTGTCACCGAAGTGGTGTTCGATCGCGGCGGCTATCTCTACCACGGTCGCGTCAAGGCGCTCGCGGATGCCGCGCGTGAAGGCGGATTGAGCTTCTAACTGGATTGAACGGACACAGCCTTTCGAGGCGGGACTTTTTAAGGATCGGAAAACACCATGGCAGGTGAACGCGAACGCGGCGGTGGCGGCCACAGGGGCGGCCGGGAAGAGCGCGACAGCGAGTTCGTCGACAAGCTCGTGCACATCAACCGTGTGGCGAAGGTCGTCAAGGGCGGCAAGCGCTTCGGTTTTGCGGCCCTGGTCGTGATCGGCGATCAGAAGGGCCGGGTCGGATTCGGCCACGGCAAGGCGCGCGAAGTTCCTGAAGCGATCCGCAAGGCGACGGAATCGGCGAAGCGCAACCTGACTCGCGTCGCATTGCGCGAAGGCCGCACGCTGCATCACGATATCGCCGGCCGTCACGGCGCGGGCAGGGTTTACCTGCGCGCGGCGCCGGCGGGTACCGGCATCATCGCCGGCGGCCCGATGCGCGCGGTGTTCGAAACGCTCGGCATCCAGGACGTGGTGGCGAAGTCGATCGGCTCGTCGAACCCCTACAACATGGTTCGCGCGACGTTCGATGCGCTGAAGCACCAGGACTTCGCCGCGTTCGGTTGCGGCGCGCCGCAACATCAAGGTGTCGACGCTGCAGTCGCGCCGTGTCGGCGGTGACGCCGAAGTGGTCGCTGAATAGACAACAGGCGCTTTTTCGCGCTTTTCGGAGTTATGACGATGGCCAAGGCCGCAAAGATGATCAAGGTCGAGCAGACCGGCAGCGCAATCCGCCGCCACCACTCGCAGCGCGCGACGCTGATCGGCCTCAAGCTCAACAAGATCGGCCGGGTCACCGAACTGCAGGACACCCCTGAAGTTCGCGGCATGATCGCAAAGGTTCAACATCTCGTCCGCGTCGTCGGCGAGAAGTAATAGAAACAAGGAGACAGGGCGATGAAGCTCAGCGATATCGCCGACAACGCCGGCTCGCGCAAGAAACGCATGCGCGTCGGCCGTGGCATCGGCTCAGGCAAAGGCAAGACCGGCGGTCGTGGCGGCAAGGGCCAGACCGCGCGCTCCGGCGTACGCATCAAGGGCTTCGAAGGTGGCCAGATGCCGTTGCATCGGCGTCTGCCGAAGCGCGGCTTCCACAACATCTTCCGGCTCGATTTCGCCGAGGTCAATATTGACCGCATCCAGCAGGCGATCGATGCCAAGGTGCTCGACGCCAAGGCCACCATCAACGCCGAATCTTTGGTAAAATCCCGCGTGATCAAGCGGGCGAGGGATGGTGTGCGGCTGCTCGGGCGTGGCGAACTCAAGGCCAAGCTCGATATCGAGGTTCACGGCGCGTCGAAGTCGGCCATCGCGGCGGTCGAGAAGGCCGGCGGCACCGTGAAGATCCTGGCGCGGGCGGAAAAGACCGAAGGCGAGGCGGCGTAACATCTGCGTCATCGACCGCCTGTAAGGGCGGTCGGCCCGACGGGACGATGGACTTATCGAAGCCGAGCACCAAATAATGTCCGGCGTCTGCCGAGTGGCCCGCCCCCGCGGGTCATGACAGCGCAAGCGGCGCGGGAGAAAGCCAAATATGGTCTCAGCAGCGGAACAACTGGCGGCAAACCTCAATTTCTCGGCGCTCGGAAAAGCCGACGAACTGAAGAAGCGCATCTGGTTCACACTGGGTGCGCTGCTTGTTTATCGGCTTGGCACCTACATTCCGCTGCCGGGGATCGATCCCACCGTCTGGGAACAGGTGTTTCGTTCCCAGGCTGGCGGCATTCTGGGCATGTTCAACATGTTCGCCGGCGGCGGCATCCACCGCATGGCGATCTTCGCGCTGAACATCATGCCGTATATTTCGGCCTCGATTATCATTCAGCTTTTGACCACGGTGTCGCCGCAGCTCGAAGCGCTGAAGAAGGAAGGCGAGGCCGGCCGCAAGACGCTGAACCAGTACACCCGGTATCTGACGGTCATTCTCGCCGCGTTCCAATCCTACGGCATCGCCGTCGGGCTTCAGGGCGCCGGCAACGTCGTCAGCGATCCCGGCATGTTCTTCCTGATGTCGACTGCGATCACACTGACCGGCGGCACCATGTTCCTGATGTGGCTGGGCGAGCAGATCACCTCGCGCGGCATCGGCAACGGCATTTCGCTGATCATTCTTTCCGGCATCGTCGCCGAGCTGCCGACGGCGCTCGCCAACATGCTGGAACTCGGCCGCCAGGGCGCGCTGTCCACCGGTCTCATCCTGGTGGTGATCGTGATGGCGGTCGCGGTGATCGCCTTCATCGTGTTCATGGAGCGCGCGCAGCGCCGGCTTCTGATCCAGTATCCGAAGCGTCAGGTCGGCAACAAGATGTTCGAAGGCCAGTCCTCGCATCTGCCGCTGAAGCTGAACACCTCGGGCGTGATTCCGCCGATCTTCGCGTCCTCGCTGCTGCTGCTGCCGACCACGGTTGCGAACTTCAACGCCGGCCGCGGTCCGGAATGGTTCCAGTGGATTACCACCCAGCTCGGCCATGGCCGCCCGCTGTTCCTGATCCTCTATCTGGCGCTGATCGTGTTCTTCGCGTTCTTTTATACGGCGATCGTGTTCAACCCGACTGAGACCGCCGACAACCTCAAGAAGCACGGCGGCTTCATTCCGGGCATCCGGCCGGGGGAGCGCACCGCCGAGTACATTGATTACGTGCTGTCGCGAATCACGGTACTGGGGGCGGTCTATCTCGCGATCGTCTGCCTGATTCCCGAGATCCTGATTTCGTACGCCTCGGTTCCGTTCTACTTTGGCGGTACGTCGTTGCTGATCGTTGTCAGCGTGACAATGGATACGGTGGCTCAGGTTCAAGGCTATTTGCTCGCCCACCAGTATGAGGGGTTGATCAGGAAGTCGAAATTGCGGGGGCGTCGCCGCTGACGCCGCAACTGACTGCGTTGCATCGCTTTCGGCGCTAGGCGCGGATCGTGGGTGGCGCTGTTTCCAGGGTTTAAAACGTTAGGTGTGCGTTGATCGCTCACCGAGCCGGGGGGCGAGTACTGATGAGACTGATTCTTCTCGGCCCGCCGGGGGCGGGCAAGGGAACGCAGGCGCAGCGGCTGGTCCATCGCTACGGCATCATTCAGCTCTCGACCGGCGAAATGCTGCGTGCCGCGGTGGCGGCGCAGACAGCGATCGGCCTCAAGGCCGGGGACATCATGGCCGGTGGCGGCCTGGTGCCGGACGAGATCGTGATCGGGATCATTTCCGACCGCCTGGATCAGCCGGATATGGCGAGAGGTTTTATCCTCGACGGCTTTCCGCGCACGGTGCCGCAGGCGGAGGCGCTGGATGAACTCCTGAAGAAAAAACACATGCGGCTCGATGCGGTTGTCGAGCTCCGCGTCAACGAAAGCGCGCTATTGCAGCGCGTCGAAACCCGGGTCGCGGAGATGCGGGCGCGCGGCGAGGACGTGCGAATCGACGACACGCCGGAAGTGCTGTCGAAGCGGTTGGCGAGCTACCGGTCGCTGACCGAGCCGCTGATTCACTACTATTCGGAACGGCGCAAGCTGCTGACGGTCGACGGCATGATGACGATCGAGCACGTCACGCGGGAGATTAACCGGATCCTCGCGGCGATCGGTGCGGTCGAGCCCAAGACCAAACCCAAGACCCCCAAAAAAGCCGCCGCCGAATCGGCCGCAAAGCCGGCGGTCAAGCGGGCCAAAACGGCCGCCGGAAGGGCGCGCAAAGCTGCCGGGCAAGCGGCGCTGGAGCGGTCAGAAAGACGGCCAAATCGGCCCGGAAGGCCGGGAAACCGGCATCCAAGGGAGCCTCAAAGGGTCCCAAAAGGCCGGCCGTCAAGGTCGCCAAGGGGGCCGTCAAGCGGGCTGCCAAGGGTTCCAAAGCCCGCGGCGCCGTGGGAGTCCGAAAAGCTGCCAAAAAGGTCACGAAAAGGCGAGCTAAAGCATAGAGACGGTTGACGAAACGAAGTTGAATCCTTTAATAAGCCCCGTATCCAAGTCGGATAGTTTCCAGACGATGCCGGGCCCCAAGCAACCCGAGGGGGAGGGCGTCGTGTTCGCGTTTGCGGACACTTGCCCGAGATAACCTAAGAAACAGCCGCTCCATAAGGGATCGGCGACAGGAGAGAAGTCCGTGGCCCGTATTGCCGGCGTGAATATCCCGACCAACAAGCGCGTCCTGATCGCGCTCCAGTACATCCATGGCATCGGCCAGAAGAACGCCGCCGATATCATGGAGAAGGTCAAGATTCCCAACGATCGCCGTGTGTCGCAGCTCAGCGATCAGGAAGTTCTGCAGATCCGCGAAGTGATCGACCGCGACTATTTGGTCGAGGGCGATCTGCGTCGTGAGACCGGCATGAACATCAAGCGTTTGATGGACCTCGGCTGCTATCGCGGCCTGCGTCATCGCCGTGGATTGCCGGTGCGCGGTCAGCGCACCCATACCAACGCGCGAACCCGCAAGGGGCCGGCCAAGTCGATCGCCGGCAAGAAGAAGTAATTTGGCGAATAGGGAATAGCGAATGGCGAGTAGGGGTCAAATCCTACTATTCGCTGCTCGCCAGTCACTACTCGCTCGCTAGGTGTAGCCGCTGGCATTACGGCGGCGTTTGAGATCACAGGAAAGGTTTTGGAATGGGCAAGGAAGCCACCCGCGTACGCCGTCGTGAACGCAAGAACATCGCATCCGGCATCGCGCACGTGAATTCGTCGTTCAACAACACGACCATCACCATCACCGACGCGCAGGGTAACACCATTGCATGGTCGTCGGCAGGCACGATGGGTTTCAAGGGTTCGCGCAAATCGACTCCCTATGCTGCGCAGGTCGCGGCGGAAGACGTTTCCAAGAAGGCGCAGGAACACGGCATGCGCACGTTGGAAGTAGAAGTTGCAGGCCCGGGTTCGGGCCGTGAATCGGCGCTTCGTGCGCTGCAGGCGGCGGGCTTCACCGTCACATCGATCCGCGACGTGACCACGATCCCGCACAATGGTTGCCGTCCGCGCAAGCGCCGGCGAGTTTGATACGCGACCGCGGGCAGCGGCTCTGCCTGCGATGACTTTGATGCGTTTGCTAGCCGCGGACTGATCCGCGATCTCCAACGCCAGTAATTTCGATGGCAAATTAGCTGGCCTGTATGGGTGAAACAGTGACAATCCAGAAAAATTGGCAAGAACTTATTCGACCGAACAAGCTCCAGGTAACTCCGGGCGCCGACGCGAACCGTTTCGCGACGCTGGTCGCAGAACCGCTTGAGCGTGGTTTCGGTCAAACCCTCGGCAACGCGTTGCGCCGCATCCTGCTGTCGTCGCTGCAAGGCGCGGCGGTGCAGTCGGTGCATATCGACGGCGTGCTGCACGAGTTCTCCTCGATCGCTGGCGTTCGCGAGGACGTCACCGATATCGTGCTCAACATCAAGGACATCTCGATCAAGATGCAGGGCGAAGGCCCCAAGCGCATGGTCGTGAAGAAGCAGGGCCCGGGCGTCGTCACCGCCGGCGACATCCAGACCGTCGGCGATGTCGTGGTGCTCAATCCGGACCTGCAGATCTGCACCCTCGACGAGGGCGCGGAGATCCGCATGGAGTTCACGGTCGCCGCCGGCAAGGGCTATGTCGCCGCCGAGCGCAACCGTCCCGAGGATGCGCCGATCGGCCTGATCCCGGTCGACAGCCTGTTCTCCCCGGTGCGCAAGGTGTCGTACAAGGTCGAGAATACCCGCGAGGGCCAGATCCTCGACTACGACAAGCTGACCATGACCATCGAGACCAACGGCGCGATCAGCCCGGATGACGCGGTGGCCTATGCCGCGCGCATCCTGCAGGATCAGCTCAACGTGTTCGTCAACTTCGAGGAACCGCGCAAGGAAGTGGCGCAGGAGATCATTCCCGATCTCGCCTTCAACCCGGCGTTCCTCAAGAAGGTCGACGAACTCGAATTGTCGGTGCGTTCGGCGAACTGCCTGAAGAACGACAACATCGTCTATATCGGCGATCTCGTGCAGAAGTCGGAAGCGGAGATGCTCCGTACCCCGAACTTCGGCCGTAAGTCGCTGAACGAGATCAAGGAAGTGCTGGCCCAGATGGGGCTGCATCTCGGCATGGAAGTGCCGGGTTGGCCGCCGGAGAACATCGACGAGCTGGCCAAGCGCTTCGAGGATCATTACTGATTTCTGTCATTCCGGGATGGTGCGTAAGCACCAGACCTCGATGCGCAATTGCGCATCGGGAAATCTGAGATTCCGGATCGCCGCTTCGCGACGTCCGGAATGACCGACTAGGGCGAACGCAGGCGGCCCACCTGAGGAACAGTCCGACGAACCGTCGCGACCAACGGAATTTAAAGGAATAGATTATGCGTCACGGCAAGGTTCATCGTAAACTCAACCGCACCGCTGAGCACCGGCGTGCGATGTTCGCCAACATGTGCGCGTCGCTGATCAAGCACGAGCAGATCGTCACCACGCTGCCGAAGGCCAAGGAGCTCCGCCCGATCGTGGAGAAGCTGGTTACGCTCGGCAAGAAGGGCGGGCTGGCGATGCGCCGGCAGGCGATCAGCGAAATGCGCGATCTCGATCAGACCCGGAAGTTGTTCGACGTGCTCGCGACCCGCTACAAGGATCGCCAGGGCGGCTATACCCGCATCATCAAGGCCGGCTTCCGCTACGGCGACAACGCGCCGATGGCCGTGATCGAATTCGTCGACCGCGACGTCGATGCCAAGGGCCTCGATTCCGGACCGGTGCAGGACAAGGCCACGGAAGCCGCCTAAGTCTGCTAAACTAAGTTTTCAAAAGCGGCGCTTCGGCGCCGCTTTTTTATTGGGCAATCGCCATCACTCAGGACTGATTTGCGGACTCGCGCATCGCACCCGATATCCAGCACATCAACTTTGGAGATACTGGCATGAAAATCGATCTTTCGGGAAAGACGGCACTGGTGACGGGTTCGACGGCCGGTATCGGCTATGCGATTGCGCAGGGCCTTGCGGTGGCGGGCGCCGATGTCGTCGTCAACGGCCGCGCCCAGGCCAAGACCGAGGCCGCTGCCGCGGCGATCGCCAAGGCCGTCCCGGGTGGCAAGGTTCGCGGCATCGCCGCCGACGTGTCGACGGCGGCCGGATGCAAAACCCTGATCGCGGCGCTGCCGGACGTCGACATCCTGATCAACAATACCGGGATCTTCGAGCCCAAGGAGTTCTTTGACATTCCCGATGAGGACTGGAGCCGCTTCTTCGAAGTCAACGTCATGTCCGGCGTGCGACTATCGCGCGCCTACATGCCGGGCATGCTGAAGCGCAACTGGGGTCGCATCGTTTTCGTCTCGTCGGAGTCAGCGCTGAACATTCCGAAGGACATGATTCATTACGGCATGACCAAGACCGCGCAGCTTGCGATATCACGCGGCCTCGCCGAGACAACCCGCGGCACCGCCGTGACCGTCAACTCGGTGCTGCCGGGACCGACGCAGTCGGAAGGGGTGGAGACCTTCGTCAAGGAGGTCTTCAAGCAGAACGGTCTACCGGTCGAGAACGCGGTGGCGGAGTTCGTCAAGCGGTTCCGTTCGACCTCGTTGCTGCAGCGGTTCGCCTCCGTCGAGGAGGTCGCCAACATGGTGGTCTATGTCAGCTCGAAAGAGGCATCGGCGACCAACGGCGCGGCGCTTCGCGTCGACGGCGGCATCGTCCAGACCATCGCGTGAGCGGACGCATTGGCACGTGAGGAGAATGCTCGTCGACCCTCCCCTGGAGGGGGAGGGTCGGTCATATTGAGCGCGGCGAAATGTGAGACGGGGTGGGGTGGAGATGCTTCGCTGCGCGGCCTCACCCCACCCCGCCGTTTCGCGTCGACCCACGAGCGAGCTCCGCTCGTCTCGGCCCCCTCAAGGGGAGGGTAACGGACCGCTTCTACCAGCCCTCGAGCACGATCTTGCCGCGCGACTGGCCGGATTCCAGCAGCGCGTGGGCGCGCTTCAGGTTGGCGGCGTTGATCGTTCCGAAGGTCTGATCGAGCGTCGTGCGCAGCACGCCCTTGTCGATGAGATCGGCGACATCGTTCAGGAGGTTGTGCTGGCCGATCATGTCGGCGGTCTGGAACGAAGAGCGCGTGAACATCGACTCCCAGTGAATCGAGACGGCTTTGCCCTTGAAGGCGCTGACGTTGAACTCCGCGGGATCGTCGATCAATCCGAATTTGCCTTGTGGCGCCATGAATTCCGCGATCGCCTTGTAGTGCTGGTCGGTGAAGGTCAGGCTCGCGACCAGCGCGACCGGCGGCACCTTCAGTTTTTCGATCTGCTCCTTCATCGGCTTGTTGTGGTCGATCACGGCATGCGCGCCGAGATCGAGGCACCACTTTTGCGAACTCCGGCCGAGTTGCGGTGGCGACGACGGTCAGACCGGTGAGGCGGCGGGCGAGCTGGATCAGGATGGACCCGACACCACCGGCACCGCCGGTGATCAAAAGTGTGCGCGGATCGACGCTCTTGCCGGGCACGGCGCCGAGCCGGTCGAACAGCAACTCCCAGGCGGTGATCGAGGTCAGCGGCAACGCTGCGGCTTGCGCAAAAGACAGGCTTTTCGGCTTGCGGCCCACGATCCGTTCGTCGACCAGGTGAAATTCCGAGTTGGTGCCCTGGCGCAGGATCGAGCCGGCATAGAACACCTCGTCACCGGCCTTGAACAGGGTGACGTCAGGGCCAACGGCGTCCACGACGCCGGCGGCGTCATAACCGAGGATCTTGGTTTCGCCCTCGGGCGGTGCCGCGCGCTTGCGCACCTTGTAATCGACCGGGTTGGCCGAAACCGCCTTCACGGCGACGCGGATGTCGCGGCCCTGCGGTTCCGGCTTCACCGCTTCGAAATCGATCAGTGCTTCCGCCGCATCGACCGGAAGCGACTTCTTGTACCCGACAGCCTTCATGACGCCATTCTCCTTGATCCCCGGCCGCAAAATCGCCGGTCTTGCGACCTACCTGCGATTTCGGCGGCGCAATTGCAAGTTTTCCGAAAAAGCCCTTCTCGTCGGCGCCATGACCGACGAGAAGTTCGCCCGCCCGAGAATCCCTTGGGACGTGCCGATCACTTCTATTCGCGGGCCGGGGAGCCTATATTCGCCCACCAATCTCCGGGAATCCCTTGATGAACATGCTTCGTTTGCTCACGGCTCTGTTGGTTTCACTGGCTGCCACCGTTCCCGCCATATCCCAGGACCGCCGGCCGCCGACGTCCCCGGCGGAACTGCGGCTGTCCTACGCGCCGATCGTGCAGCGCGTGCAACCCGCGGTGGTCAACGTCTACGCCGCCAAGGTCGTGCAAAACCGCAACCCGTTGCTCGACGATCCGATATTCCGGCGGTTCTTCGGGGTGCCGGGCACCCAGCCGGAACAGATGCAGCGTTCGCTGGGATCGGGCGTGATGGTGGATCCGTCCGGCCTGGTCGTCACCAACGTCCACGTCATCGAGGGCGCCGACCAGGTCAAGGTATCGCTGGCGGACAAGCGCGAATTCGAGGCCGAGATCGTTCTCAAGGACACCCGCAGCGATCTCGCGGTATTGCGCCTCAAAGATACCCACGAGAAATTCCCGACGCTCGATTTTGCCAATTCCGACGAGCTGATGGTCGGCGATGTCGTGCTGGCGATCGGAAATCCGTTCGGCGTCGGGCAGACCGTCACCCATGGAATCATTTCCGCGCTGGCGCGCACGCAAGTCGGTATCACCGACTACCAGTTTTTCATCCAGACCGATGCGGCGATCAATCCCGGAAACTCCGGCGGCGCGCTGGTCGACATGACCGGCAAGCTCGCCGGCATCAACACCGCGATTTTCTCGCGCTCGGGCGGCTCGCAGGGCATTGGCTTCGCGATCCCGGCCAACATGGTGCGCGTCGTCGTCGCCTCCGCCAAGAGCGGCGGCAGCGCGGTCAAGCGGCCATGGCTTGGGGCGCGCCTGCAGGCGGTGACGCCCGAGATCGCCGACACATTGGGGATCAAGCTGCCAAACGGCGCGCTGGTGGCGAGCGTGGTTCCGAACAGTCCGGCGGCGCGCGCAGGGCTGAAGCTGTCCGATCTGATCCTCTCGATCGACGGGCAAACGATCGAAGATCCCAACGCGTTCGATTATCGCTTTGCGACCCGTCCGATCGGCGGGACGGCGCAGGTCGATGTGCAGCGTGGCGGAAAAACGCTGAAGCTGAACGTGCCGCTGGAAACCGCGCCGGACACCGGCCGCAATGAAATCGTCTTGACGGGACGCTCGCCGTTCCAGGGCGCGAAGGTCGCCAACATCTCGCCGGCGGTGGCCGATGAGCTGCATCTGGACGCCGACACCGAGGGGGTCGTGGTGACCGATCTGACCGACGACGGCACCGCCGCCAATGTCGGATTCCAGAAGGGCGACATCATTGTCGCGGTGAACAACCAGAAGATAGCCAGGACCAGCGATCTCGAAAAGGCGACGCGGGACGCTTCGCGGCTCTGGCGCATTACGCTGGTGCGCGGCGGCCAGCAGATCAACGTCACGCTCGGCGGATGAGCCCGAAGCCCCCACGCGAAGCTGCAACGCTGTTCGCCGCGGCGGGGATGGAGCGGGACGCGCCGCATCCGCTTCCGGACAGGCTACGCCCGCGGGCGCTAGTCGGATGTTGTCGGACAAGATCATATCCTGGGCGCGGACGGCGCGCTGACGCGGATGCTGGCGACGCGCACGCTGGGCTCGCTGATCTTCTGGGGACCGCCGGGAACCGGCAAGACAACTGTCGCACGGCTCTTGGCGGACGCGACCGAACTGCATTTCGAGCAACTCTCCGCGGTGTTCTCCGGCGTCGCCGACCTCAAGAAGGCCTTCGACGCCGCGCGGGCGCGGCGGGAAACCGGCAAGGGAACGCTGCTGTTCGTCGACGAGGTGCACCGGTTCAACCGGGCGCAGCAGGATTCGTTTCTGCCGGTCATGGAAGACGGCACCGTCGTGCTGGTCGGCGCGACCACCGAAAATCCCTCGTTCGAGCTCAACGCCGCGTTGCTGTCGCGGGCGCGGGTGCTGGTGTTTCATTCGCTCGAGTCCGGAGGCGGTCGAAAAACTGTTCGCCCATGCCGAGGAAATCGAGGGCAAAAAGCTGCCGCTCGATGCCGAGGCGCGCGCCGTGCTGGTACGCATGGCCGACGGCGACGGCCGCGCCGCGCTGACGCTCGCCGAAGAGGTCTGGCGCGCCGCGCGCGAGAACGAAACCTTCAATGCCGAACAGTTGCAGGACATCCTGCAACGCCGCGCCCCGATCTATGACAAGTCGGCGGACGGGCATTACAACCTGATCTCGGCGCTGCATAAATCGGTGCGCGGCTCCGATCCCGACGCCGCCTTGTATTATCTGGCGCGCATGATGGATGCGGGCGAGGATCCGTTGTTCCTGGCGCGGCGCGTGGTCCGCATGGCGGTCGAGGATATCGGGCTGGCCGATCCGCAGGCGCTGGTGATCTGCAACGCCGCCAAGGACGCCTACGACTTCCTCGGCCATCCCGAAGGCGAACTCGCGATCGCGCAGGCCGTGATCTACCTCGCCACCGCGCCGAAATCGAACGCCGCCTACAAGGCGTTCGGGGCGGCGATGCGGGCGGCCAAGGAGGGCGGCTCGCTGCTGCCGCCGAAACACATCCTGAACTCGCCGACCAAGCTGATGAAATCCGAAGGCTATGGCGGCGGCTACGTGTACGACCACGACACGCCGGAAGCGTTTTCCGGGCAGGATTACTTTCCGGAGGCGCTGGGGCGCCAGACCTTCTATGATCCGCCGGATCGCGGCTTCGAGCGCGAGATTCGCAAGCGGCTGGACTATTGGGCGAAGCTGAGAATTGGAAAGACACCATGAGCCGCCGCGTCAAGAGACCCCTGGCGAAACGCACATCCGGCGACCGCCCCAAGGGCGCGCATCCCTATCGCGGCGGTTCGCAGGAGAAGCGGATGCAGGGCGAGCGCACGCAAGGCGACCGGATTCAAGGCGATCGCAAGCCCGGCTTTCGTCCGGGCGCCGGCAAGCCGCCGGCGCGGTTTTCCGAACGGCGCGCGCCGAAGCCGGCCGCCTTCATTCCCGAGCCCGAGAAGATCGTCGCCGAGCCGCCGCCGCTTCCGACCAAGGTGCAGACGGTTGTCGTGACCGCGGACGAGAACAACATGCGGGTTGATCGTTTCCTCGAGGCGCGCTTTCCCGGCCTGTCGTTCTCCCACATCCAGCGCATCGTCCGCAAAGGCGAGTTGCGCGTCAACGGCAAGCGCGCCGACAGCAAGGATCGGATCGAAGAGGGCCAGAGCATCCGGATTCCGCCGCTGAAGCTCGATACGCCCAAGGTTGGAGGCAATCTTTCGGAAGCCGAGGCGAAAACGCTGCAGACGCTGAAGGACATGATCCTGTTTGAGGATGCCGATGTCATGGTGCTGAACAAGCCTGCCGGACTTTCGGTGCAGGGCGGCTCCGGCACCACCCGGCATGTCGACCAGATGCTGGAGGTGATGCGCGACGCCAAGGGACAAAGACCCCGGCTGGTGCACCGGCTCGACAAGGACACCGCGGGCTGCCTCCTGGTCGCGAAAACGCGTTTTGCCGCAACCGCGCTGTCGGAATCGTTCCGTCACCGTTCGGCGCGCAAGATCTATTGGGCGCTGGTCGCCGGCGTGCCGAAGCCGAAGCAGGGCCGCATTTCGACCTATCTCGCCAAGGAGGAGGGCGAGGACGACACCATCATGCGGATCGCCGCCCATGGCGACGAGGGCGCCAGCCATGCCGTGACGTATTATGCCGTCGTTGAAACCTCGGCGCAGAAGCTCGCCTGGGTATCGCTGAAACCGATTACGGGCCGCACCCATCAATTGCGCGCGCATATGGCGCATATCGACCACGCCATCATTGGCGACCCCAAATATTTCAACAAGGAAAACTGGGAGCTGCCGGGCGGCCTGCAGAAGCGGCTGCATCTGTTGGCGCGCCGGATCGTGATTCCACATCCGCGCGGTGGCGTGATCGACATGACCGCGCCGTTGCCGCCGCACATGCTGCAATCCTGGAACCTGCTCGGCCTCGAGGCCGACAGATTCGATCCGATCGAGAACGCGCCTGAAGAGTGACGGGCTTGCAAGGCGGTAGCGCCTTGCGCTCCGGCGAGCGATCACGACATGGGTTCGATGAAACGACTATCGATTTGGATCGGCGCGGTGATGTGGGCGCTCGCGGCGGGTGCGGCCGTGGGCCAACAAATGACGCCGCCGGGTTGGTCGCAGTTCAATCCGCCACTCCCTGCGTCGCCGCCACCGCCCAGCATGGAAGTGCCGGTGGTGCCCAAGCTGGGTGTGCCGTCGCAGCCGCAGGTGCGGGCCATTCGGCGTGAATCCTTCAGCGACCGCATCAGCCGATGTCTCGATGAAGCCGCGGCTTCCGGGGTCAGTCCGGGCCGACGCGCGGCGTATTCGGGCGCCTGCGCCAACCGGTGATCGGAAACCTTGAACGGGGAACCTCGCTAGCTGTCGGATCGCTTTATTTGCATCCGGCCGTATCGTACGCTGAATAGCCTTTTTCACTGATGGACCGACGTAGCCCGAATGCGTGAATTGTTCGACGAGGTAGCCGGAAAATCGCCTGTCGATCCGGAGGAGGCGGTCCGGCGCACCACGCGCGGACCGCAACGGAAGCGCTTTTATACGCAGGCGGGCGTCACTGAGACGCCTGACGGTTTTGCCATTGTCCTCGACGGCAAGGCGGTCAAGACGCCGTCCGGGCGGCCGCTGGTGGCGCCGAACCGGGCCATCGCCGATGGCATCGCGGCGGAATGGAACGCGCAAGCGGAGCTTATTGACCCGCTGACGATGCCGCTGACGCGGTTTGCCAACAGCGTCGGCGAAGCCGTGGTCGATCGGGTCGATGACGTCGCAGCCGACGTCGCGAAATATCTCGGCTCGGACATGCTGTTTTACCGGGCCGGTCATCCCGAAGCGCTGGTGGCGCGCGAAGCCGCGCTGTGGGATCCCGTGTTGTTCTGGGCCGCCGATACGCTGGGCGCCCATTTTATCCTGGCCGAAGGGATCGTCCATGTCCGCCAGCCCGATGCGGCGATAGCGGCCGCGCGCGCGGTGTTGCCGGCCGACCCGTGGTCGATCGCGGCGCTGCATGTGGTCACGACCTTGACCGGCTCGGCGCTGCTCGCATTGGCGCTGAAGCATGGCGTGCTCGACCCCGACCAGGTCTGGGCCGCCGCCCATGTCGATGAGGACTGGAACATCGAACAATGGGGCGTGGATGAGGAAGTCGCGGCGCGCCGCGCGGCGCGGCTGGTCGATTTCAGGGCTGCCACCCACGTGCTCAAGTCGCTGAATTCGGTCAATCGGCCAGGCCATGAGCGACTCCAGCATCGGTTAACGCGAGGTTTAGGAGAGAACGGTAGCCTCGGCCGGGCGTCACCCGGTGAAACCAAGCCAAAGCCCAGCCGATGTCGATCGTCATCAATCCGACCACCCCGCTGGTCGCAGCCCAAGGCGTGACGGCGGATATCGTCCTGCAGCCGGGGACGGTGATCAACGCGCAGGTGCTGCAGCTTCTCGGCAATGATCAGGTGCGGATCGCGATCGGCGGCCAATCCCTCGACGTGGTTTCGCAGATCCCGCTGCAGGCCGGCCAAACGCTGCAGCTGGCGGTGTCGCAAACGGCCGACGGCAATATCAATCTCGCGGTGGTCAATCAGCCAAGCAGCGCGCAGCCAGCTGGCGCGCCGGCAAGCCAGGGGCCTGCCGATCCGGCGGCCGCGAATGCCGCGCCCAACGGTGTAACCTTGCCGCCGGCTGCTGCCGGTGTCGCCGCACAGATAACGGTGGTTGCGCCCCAGAGCCAGTTGACGCCATTGCAGGCGCTCGCGGTGTCGGTGGCGGCTCAGGTCGCGGCGACCCAGCAGGCCAGTCTTGCGCCGCTGTTTGCCAATCTGAGTGTCGCCGCCGGATCGCCCAACCTGCCGCCCCAGGTCCAGCAGGCGGCCGCCCAATTGCTGGCGCAGCGCACCAGCCTCGATCAGGGCCTGACCGGCGAGGACATCAAGCAGGCGTTCCAGAATTCCGGTCTGTTCCTCGAGGCCTCGCTGGCGTCCGGATCGCTTTCGTCGGCGACGGCGCCGGATCTCAAGGCAGCCCTGATCGTGCTGCGCCAGGTGCTGACGACCGCGCTCAATAGCGCGACGACCACGGTTCCCGCCACGACGCCGGCCGTAACGACAGCAGCCGCAGCGCCGCTAGCACCGACGCCTGCCGCGGTTGCCCTGGAGCCGGGCAGCGAACTGCTCCTCGAAGTGTTATCGCAAGCGTCGTCGTTGCCAGGAGCCGTGGCCGCGCCGCCCGAGGCCTTGACGACATCCCCCGCATTGGCCCCGCTGCTGGCGCCCGAGACATTGGCGTCCGGGGTCGCGCTTCAAGCTGCTGCGGCGG
This sequence comes from uncultured Alphaproteobacteria bacterium, assembly GCA_963843235.1. Lineage (GTDB taxonomy): Bacteria > Pseudomonadota > Alphaproteobacteria > Rhizobiales > Xanthobacteraceae > Bradyrhizobium. The sequence continues at coordinate 565,885 of CAWJJV010000017.1, read as the reverse complement.
AAGTTTCGCAAGGTGTCGCCGAGCTCAGCTTCGCGAACCCGGTCGCGACATCAGCCGCGACCCCGGCGGATGCGGCTGCGCGCGCTGCCGCAAGCAGTGCGGCCCTCAATTTGCTGCAGGAAGCCGTTCAGGCAAGCCCGCTGATAAGTCCGCTGGCATCGGCCGGTCTGTCGCGGCTTGGTTTCGATGACAGCCTGATGGTTTCGCTGCTGCCGGCGGTGGCCGGGGCGCGCATTGCGAACCTCGACGACGCCGAATTTGCCCGCACCAACCTGCCGCCTCCACCGATCGGTGGCGCGCTGCCGGCGGCGCAGCCGGTGATGCCGGCGACGCTGGTTGCCAGTTCCACCTCCGAGGCGGCCATGCACCATCTGCTCGCCGATACCGATGGCGCGATCGCGCGGCAGACGCTGCTGCAGGTGGCATCGCTGCCGGATCGGGTCGACGCCGCGACCGGCCGGGTCGATCCGGTGGCGCCGCGATGGAGTTTCGAAATTCCGTTTGCGACGCCGCAGGGAACGGCGATGGCGCAGTTCGAGATTTCGCGCGATGGCGGCGGCACCGAGGCCGAGGCGGCCAAGCGGGTCTGGCGGGCGCGCTTCTCGCTCGACGTCGAACCCGCGGGGCCGGTTCATGCGCTGGTCTCGTTGAATGGCGACCGGACCTCGGTGCGGATGTGGGCGGAACGGCCCGCCACAGCGGATCAATTGCGCGCCGGCGTGTCGCAACTCAATCAGGCGCTGAGCCGCGCCGAATTGCGGCCCGGCGAGATCGTGATACGTGACGGCGCGCCGGCGCCCTCGGCAGCGGCGCGGGCCGGGCATTTCCTGGATCGGGCGCTATGAGCGGGCAAGCAACAAAACAGCTCGCGGTCGCGCTGCATTACGACCGGTCGGGTGCGCCACGGGTGGTCGCCAAGGGCAGGGGACACATCGGTGCGAAGATCATCGAGGTCGCCAAGGAACACGGCATCCCGATCGAGGAGAACGAAGTGCTGGCCGGCGCGCTGTCGAACGTCGAACTCGGCGACGAAATTCCAGCCGAACTCTACAAGGCGGTGGCGGAAGTGCTGATTTTCGTGCTGCGGCTGTCGGGACGAATTCGCTAGCGGCATCGGGGTTGTCATTTTTTCACCACGATGGCATCTGCATCGTCGCCGCCATTCTCCATTGCATCGGATATCGCCGTGATCAATCGTCGTCATGCGCTCGGTCTTATCGCCGCCGCGGGTGTTCTGCCGTCACAAGGTTTTGCCAATGTGGCGCAGCAGCGCAGCGAGATTCGCGATAGCCTGGCCAAGCGGTTCATCGAGGAGGGAACGGCCGGCACGTTCGTCGGCTACAAGGTCGAAGACTACCTGATCATTGCCAGCGACAAGGATCGCTCGGGCGAGGCCAAGCTGCCGGCGTCGACCTTCAAGATTCCGAACTCGCTGATCGCGCTGGAAACCGGCGTCGTCGAAGATCCGGACAAGGACATCTTCAAGTGGGACGGGGTCAAGCGTGACATCGAGGCCTGGAATCGCGACCACACCATGCGCTCGGCGATCGCGGTTTCGGCGGTGCCGGTCTATCAGGAGATCGCGCGCCGGATCGGCCAGGAGCGGATGCAGAAATATGTCGACCTGCTGGAGTACGGCAATCGCAATATCGGCGGTGGGATCGATCAGTTCTGGCTGACCGGGGATTTGCGGATCGACCCGGTGCAGCAGATCGACTTTCTCGATCGGCTGCGGCGCGGCTGTTTTGCCGATCTCGAAACGGAGCCAGGACCTGGTGCGCGACATCCTGCCGGTCACCAAGGTTGGCGATGCCACCATTCGGGCCAAGAGTGGCTTGCTTGGGGCGGAGACCGGCAAGCCTTCGCTCGGCTGGATGGTCGGGTGGGTCGAGAAGGGCGACACGCCGACTGTGTTTGCGCTGAACATGGATTGCCTCGAGCCCCGTCATATCGCCGACCGCATGACGCTGTCGCAAACCTGCCTGCGTGATATCGGCGCGCTCTGATCGCCGCGCAAACGCTTCGCGTTTGTCCCCGCGCAAACACTTCGCGTTTGTCGCGAGAAACCGGTTTCCACTTGCCGCAACATGCTTTAGCATCTCTGGACCAACAAAAAACGTCCGGAGGAAATTATGCACTCAGCCTCAGTCTGGCTCTCATCGCTGACGCTCGCCGCGGCCGGCGGCTGGCTAGCGGCGACGATGTTCGCTGCACCCGCGACCAGCAAGGAGCCGCGCTTTCCGCAATTGACCATGGATCAGCTCAGCGAAGCCCAGAAGCCGCTGGGCGAGCAGATCATGAAGGTCTCCAGCGTCGGGATTGCGGGACCCTACAATCCGATCATGCGCAGCCCGGTGCTGGGCCAACGGCTGTTCGATCTGTTTCACTATCTGCGCTGGGAAACCACCGTCCCGACCAAGCTGAACGAATTCGCGATCCTCATCATCGGGCGGCAATGGCGCTCGCAGGTCGAGTGGTACGCGCACGCGCCGCTGGCAGCGAAGGCGGGGCTGTCGCCGGACATCATCGCCGACCTGAAGGCCAACAAGCGGCCGTCCAACATGGCCGAGGATGAGGCGCTAGTGTATGACTTCGTCACCGAACTGACCACCACGCAGAAGGTTTCCGACGAGACCTATGCGCGCGCCAAGAAGGCGTTCAACGATCAGCAGATCGTGGATTTGACGGCGGTCGCCGGCAACTACGTCATGGTAGCCATGCTTCTCGCGATGGCGGAGGAAACCACCCCGCCCGGCAAGGAGCCGCCGTTCAAGGTTGGCGAGAAATAGCCGGCGCCTGCGGTCCAACCTTCGTTATGGCCGGGTTGACCGGCAACACCCGTTACTCGTCATACGCGGGCCTGACCCGCGTATCCATCTTCAAAAGGAATCTTGCGAAGCAAGAAGGATTGGCGGGATCGCAGACAAGTTTACGCAGTCTGCGCAGAGCAGACTGCTTTGCCCGGCAATGACGGGTTGATTCCGCTCTGAAGCCTATGGCGAGCTTGCCTCGCGGCCGATGCGGCCGAGATGGGTGAAGCCGAAACCGGCGCGGTATTTCAGGCCGAAACCGAGCGCGCGGTCGATGCCGATATGGGCCAGCCAGATCATCGCGATCGAAAGCACCAGCGGCGAGTCCGTCGCGAATCCCGTAATCATCAGCGACATCGGCGCCATGTAGCTATGCGCGGCGTTATAGATGATGGCGCCGATCCGGGCATTGGCGAGATAGGCGATAAAGCTCAGATCAGGCGCCAGGAACACGAAAAAGTAGACCCACCACGATCCACCCCAGATGCTGTACAAGAGGGTCATCCCGATAAACAGCGTCAGCCCCTCGAGCCGCAGCAGCGTGCGCAATCCGCCGGTTACGGCGCCTGCGGCCTCAGTTTCGGTCGTTCCGTTCATCGCTCGTGCTCCTCGAATCCGCCGCCGATCTTACCCTTTTCCGGCGCTGCCGGGCGTCGGGAGTTTGTGTCGCGAAAGCCGGTTTCCGGTTGGGAAAAGGCCGTGTTAAAGCGTTTTCAAGCGAAGTGGATACCGGTTCGCGTAAAGAAAACGCGTCAAAGCAAGAATCTAGAGCCCCGTTCCGATTCCATCGGAACGGAAAAGGCTCTAGAACCCGGACAAATTTGGCGGGAACTGCAGACATGAAAGACATCCTGGATACCCTTGAGGAACGGCGCGCCGGCGCGAAGCTCGGCGGCGGCGAAAAGCGCATCGAGGCGCAGCACGCCCGCGGCAAGCTGACCGCGCGGGAGCGTATCGAGCTGTTGCTCGACAAGGGCTCCTTCGAGGAATTCGACATGTTCGTCGAACACCGTTCGACCGAGTTCGGCATGGACAAGTCGAGGGTGCCGGGCGACGGCGTGGTCACCGGCTGGGGCACCGTCAACGGCCGCAAGACCTTCGTCTTCGCCAAGGATTTCACGGTGTTCGGGGGATCGTTGTCCGAGACTCATGCTCAGAAGATCGTCAAGATCCAGGACATGGCGATGAAGGCGAGGGCGCCGATCATCGGGCTGTACGATGCCGGCGGCGCGCGCATCCAGGAAGGCGTAGCTGCCTTGGCGGGCTATTCCTATGTGTTCCGCCGCAACGTCATCGCCTCCGGCGTGATCCCGCAAATCTCCGTCATCATGGGGCCGTGCGCCGGTGGCGACGTCTATTCGCCGGCGATGACCGACTTCATCTTCATGGTGAAGAACACCAGCTACATGTTCGTCACCGGGCCCGATGTGGTGAAGACCGTCACCAACGAGGTCGTCACCGCCGAAGAGCTTGGCGGTGCGTCCGTGCACGCCACGCGCTCCTCGATCGCCGACGGCGCCTTCGAAAACGACGTCGAGACGCTGCTGCAGATGCGCCGGCTGATCGACTTCCTGCCCTCGAACAATACCGATGGCGTGCCGGAATGGCCGAGCTTTGACGATATCGGCCGGGTCGACATGTCGCTCGACACCTTGATCCCCGATCATCCCAACAAGCCCTACGACATGAAGGAGTTGATCCTTAAAGTCGTGGACGAGGGAGACTTCTTCGAAATCTCCGAGACGTTCGCCAAAAACATCGTCACCGGCTTTGGCCGCATCGCCGGCCGCACCGTCGGCTTCGTCGCCAACCAGCCGATGGTGCTGGCGGGCGTGCTCGATAGCGACGCTTCGCGCAAGGCGGCGCGCTTTGTCCGTTTCTGCGACGCCTTCAACATTCCGATCGTCACCTTCGTCGATGTGCCGGGCTTCCTGCCGGGCACCGCCCAGGAATATGGCGGCCTGATCAAGCATGGCGCCAAGCTGTTGTTTGCCTATTCGCAATGTACGGTGCCGCTGGTCACGGTCATCACGCGCAAGGCCTATGGCGGCGCGTTCGACGTGATGGCGTCAAAGGAGATCGGCGCCGACATGAACTACGCCTGGCCGACCGCGCAGATCGCCGTTATGGGCGCCAAGGGTGCGGTGGAGATCATCTTCCGCAGCGACATCGGCGACGCCGACAAGATCGCCGCGCGCACCAAGGAATATGAAGACCGCTTCCTGTCGCCCTTCATCGCTGCCGAGCGCGGCTATATCGACGACGTCATCATGCCGCATTCCACAAGGCGGCGGATCGCCCGCGCACTGGCGATGCTGAAAGACAAGAAGGTGGAAATGCCCGCGAAGAAGCACGACAATTTGCCGTTGTGACGCCCCGCGCCATCAAGGGCTCCGGCCCAGTTTTTCGGTTGGGCAGCGAAACACGCATTGATAGTAGAAAAATATGATGTAACCTTAGGGGAGGTCGCTTTTTCGACGTTGCACTGCGGGGTGATTTATGCGCGCGCGGGCCTCGAAGGACGGAATGACATTGCGGGTGATCGCGGGCTCTAACAACGTCTTGCTCGCGATGGACCTTGAGGAATCGAAACGGAAGGGCTGTCTCGGTTTCACCATTGAGCGGACGGACGTGGACACGGGCGATCGCCGATGGTTGCCCAACATGTTACGCTTCGAAAGTGATCCGCTCGACGCTGCGGACATCGCGCAGGCAGCCATACCGGCGATTGAAGACGGCAAGAAAACGAAGCCCGTAAAAAAGCCGAAAAAATCCCAGGCCGGGGCGCCGGACCAGGACGCTCCGATGGTGTCGACCGCGCGGGCTCCGCTGCAGAAGTTCCGTTGGGGCGACTACACGCTCGATCCGGGCAAGCGCTACCGCTATCGTGTTGTTCCACGCTACGATCCGCCGGCCAAGATCATCCAGGACGGAAAAGAAGCGGAGCGCCGTCGTGACTTCGACAGCATCCCCGGTGGCGTCAGCGTCGAAATCAAGACCGAAAACAACCATGGCCGTGATGCCGCGATCTTCTTCAATCGCGGCGCGGCAGCCAGTCGCGCCTACAACAACCGCTATGGCGATAACGATCCGCAAAAGATCCCAGACGCGCTGTGGTGGCTATCGCGCGGATTAGAGGAGGCGCTGATCGGATTTATCGGACAGGCTGTCGATGCCAGTTTCGCAATCCATGCTGCAATCTATGAGTTCCAGAAGCCGAAATTGCTCGAAGCGCTTACTCGCGCGGCGGCTCGGGGGGTGAATGTAAAGGTTGCTTATCACGCACGCCAAAAAATGGCGAAAGGCAAGCCGGATCCGAAAGACAAGACGGCGGGCCGCAATCGTGATGCGATCAAGAAGGCCGGCATCACATTCGCCCAACCACGCGACGCGGACCCGCAGGGTGCAATCATGCACAACAAGTTCGTCGTGCTACTCAAGAAGGGCGCGACCGGGACGTTCGAACCGGTTGCGGTGTGGACCGGGTCGACCAACTGGACCGATGGCGCCATCTACGGCCAGCTTAATCTCGGCCACGCGACCTACAATGCCAAGACCGCTGCGGCCTATAACGATTACTTCCAGTTGTTGTTCAATAACGCCTCCTCTAGCGAGATGAAAAAGCACACGCTATTTCTGACGCCGGTGCCGAAGAATTGGGACAGCATCGCCCACGGTGTGACGCCGATCTTCTCGCCGCAATCCAAGCTGGACATGATCGATCTCTATGCCGAGCTTTGTCGAACCGGCAAGGTCGTGATGGTCAGCGCGCCGTTCGTCCTGCATCCCAAGATACTCGCCACCTTTAAAAAGACGCCAGCGGATACGCTGCGCTTTCTGATGGCGGACAAGGGCAGCGCGCTCGGCAAGGCAGATGCCGTAAAGCTGCTTGAACATGACGCCTCGAACCAAGTCGCGGTTGCGACCACCCTCAAGTCGGAATTGCACGATTTTCAGGGCCGACTGCTCGCGCACGAGGAGAGTTTTCACCACTCGGGAGTTCACATTCATTCCAAGATCATCGCGATTGATCCGTTCGGGCTCGATCCGATCCTGGTTACCGGTTCAGCCAACTTCTCGAATAATTCCACCAGAACGAACGACGAGAACAGCCTCATTATTCGCGGCGATACGGCAATTATGGACATCTATATCACCGAGTTCATGCGCATGTTCGAGCACTACTGGTTTCGTGCGCATCTGCAAGGCAAGACGCCGGGCGGCAAAAAGAAAAAGACCGTTGAGGCCCGTCTTCGAGGGTTAAAGAATGACGCCAGCTGGAGCGATGCCTACTACAAGGCCGGGACGCGGGAGAGAACCGATCGGCTGGCCTTCGCGGGGCTCTCGGTCTGACTTCGTCCGGGTCGTGGCGTTTCGACAACTCTCCGTAGCTAACCGATCGTTAGGATTTCATCGGCGCTGATTTGCGCGATTCCGATTCGTTCTTTGCGAACGAAATAGAGTCAAATGGAGAACGGACTGCCAATCGCAACAATTACATTGTTGGCGGGGTAGTGCGTAGGGTGCATTAGCGTAGTGTAACCCACCGAAACTCTATCCACGGCGTAGGGTGGAAAAAGAAACGAGTGTGGAGGAAGCCAATGCCTTTAGCCTTTTTCGTCGTCCGAGCGACTGTCTCCGATCCCTCCAAGCGCGCCGCGTTTGACGCGTGGTATTCTCGGGAGCATGTGCCCGACGCTGCAAAATCATTCGGCGTGACGAAGGCGTGGCGGTGCTGGAGTCTGAACGATCCGAGTGTGCATGAGGCGACGTATCAATTCGCCGACGAGGCGTCGCTCGACCGCGCGGTGAATGGCGCGGAGATGAAACGTCTGGTGGCGGATTTCAATCGCGACTGGCCGGATGTCACGCGCACGCGGGAGGCGTTCGTGCTGGCGGAGGAATTCAACACAAAGTGAATGTTCGTCATTCCGGGGCGCGCTTTTGCGCGAACTACGATGTGCGATCGCACATCGGAGAATCTCTGCGTCCAGAACAGCTCTGGATTCCGGGTTCAGCCCTGCGGGCTGCCCCGGAATGACGAATAGAGTGATAGAAATATTCGAGTCAGCACTCGCGGGCGTCCGTTGCTTCAGCCACCGTTCATCTCGACGCGGCGAAACTCCCTTCACGAACTCAATTGGCGCGAAGGAGAAGATGTCATGGAACGCCGCTATTTTCTGAAACTCGCTTCTATTGCGGCCGCAGGCGCTGCGGCGCTCGCGGTAAGCGCGCAGGCTGCGCCGCTGTCGCCGGTATCACCGCAACAGGGCCTTGTGCTCTCACGCGATGGCGTTGAAGCGGTGCCCGCGGTCGTCGCGCAAGCCGATGTCGATCATCTGAAACCCGAGCAGGTTCGCTGGGGACATCACTGGCATCGGCGTCATTGGGGTTGGCACCGGCATCATTGGCATCGGCACCATTGGGGCTGGCGGCATCGTCATTGGCACCGCGCCACTGGTAACGGCGTCTCGGGTTACCGGCTTGCCATGTTAATTGGATCATGATCCGAAAAAGTGGACACCGGTTTTCGCTCGCGACAAGCGCGAAGCGTTTGCGCGGAGATCATGCTTAAAAAACAAGATAGAGCGGAATGGCGATTCGAAGAAAAGCCATCCCGTTCTAGTTGCATATTTTAACATCAGTTGCGTAATCTCCCATCGCCGCATCGCGGCAACACAACAAGGAGAGGAAGCATCGATGAGAATGTTTGCTGTATCCGCGTTTGCTATTGGCCTCGGGTTGATGACGGTGTCGGCGCAGGCCATGCCGATATACCCGGTCGACAAGCCTGTTTCGAATGAGATCACCCGCGTTGCCCAGGGCTGCGGCCCCGGTTTCCATCGCGGTCCCTACGGCGCTTGCCGTCCGCTCTACAACTGCCCTCGGGGCTGGCACACCGGACCGTATGGCAAGAGGTGCTTTAGGAACTACTGACGCTATTAGCTAGGCAGGGACCGTGATCCGGTCCCTGCTTTGGCCAAGCCGCAAGGCGACGCGCGTTACTGGCCTTCGCCAAACAGCGCCGCGAACCGCTTTTCGCCGTTGCGGGTAAAATTGACGACGCGGCTGCCCGGGGCGGCATCGCGCGATGCCCATTTCAATTCGGTGAACCGGCTCAGGATCGCGGCGCCCAGCGTGCCCGCCAGATGATGGCGCCGTTCGCTCCAGTCGAGGCAGGCCCGGCATAGCGGCCGGCGCGGATGGGCGAGGGCATCGGTCGATATCTGCAAAGTGCTGGTCAGGAATTGCTCGCCCTCGGCGGTCAACTCGATGTCCTGCTTGCGCTGCCGGACCAGCCGCTGCCGTCTTCATGCTGTCGAGCATCTGCACGCCGAGATCGCCGGCGAGGTGATCGTAGCAGACGCGCGCATGGCGCAGCGCCGGGTCTTTCGGCCCGGTTCGCACGCGCATGTGGCCGGCGCGCGCGGCAAGTCCCTCAAGGCCCTCGAGCACGGCGGCGACATCGGGATCGCTGAGGCGATAATAGCGGTGGCGGCCCTGCTTCTCCTGCGCGATCAGCCCGCCGGCCTCGAGCTTGGCCAGATGCGAACTCGCGGTTTGCGGCGTGACGCCGGCCTGGTGCGCCAACTCGCTCGCGGTCAGCGCGCGCCCGGTCATCAGCGCCGTCAGCATGTTGGAGCGCGCGGGATCGCCGACCAGTGAGGCGACCATGGCGATATCGGGGCCTGCTTTCATAGTTCGATGTTAGCCGAAGCGTTGACGTCGATCAAGCGGCTAAGCTCCGAGCTGTCCCACGCACCGGAGGTTCCCATGACCGTGACCGTTTTCATCCGCTACCAGCTCGATCCGTTCAAGCGCGCGATGTTCGAGCAATATGCCAGGCGCTGGCTCGCCATCATTCCACAGGCGGGTGGCGATCTGATCGGCTACTGGATGCCGCATGAAGGCACCAACAACATCGCGTTCGCGCTGATTTCTTTCGAAAGTCTCGCCGCCTACGAAAATTATCGCGCGAGGCTGCGGACCGACAGCGATGGCGTGGCCAATTTCGACTTCGCCGAAGAACACAAATTCATCCTCGCCGAAGAGCGAACCTTCCTGCGAAAGGTCACAGCTTAGCGCCGCGCGCACTGGCGCCGGATGCCGCGCGCCGCTATCCTTGCATGCCGACAAAACACTTGAAAACAAAACTTTTGGCGAAAACAAAAAGGAGAGAAACCATGCCGGTCACGATCGCCGACAAGCGGACCACATTCCGGAAGATGCACGAGTCCGGGTGCTTCGTGCTGCCCAATCCCTGGGATGTCGGCAGCGCGCGGGCGCTCCAGCATCTGGGTTTCAAGGCGATCGCGTCCACCAGCGCCGGGTTCGCGTGGTCGATCGGCAAGGCCGACAATCGCGTCACGGTCGAGGACGTGTTGTCGCATCTCACCGCGCTGTGCGGTGCCGTCGATCTGCCCGTCAACGCCGATTTCGAGGGCGGCTTTGCGCATAAGGCCGAGAAGGTCGGCGTCAACGTCGCACGCGCGGTCAAGACCGGCGTGGCCGGCCTGTCGATCGAGGATTCAACCGGCGACAAGGCGAAGCCGCTATACGATCGCGCGCTTGGCGGTCGAGCGCATCAAGGCGGCGCGGGCCGCAATCGATGCCGACAAGAGCGGCGTGTTGCTGACCGGCCGCTGCGAGGCGTTCTTGTGGGGCCAGCCCGATCTGAAGATGGTGATCGACCGATTGACGGCCTACGCCGAAGCGGGCGCCGATTGTCTGTATGCGCCGGGCATCAAGACCAAGGACGAGATTACGGCGATCGTCAAAGCCGTGCATCCCAAGCCGGTCAATCTCCTGATCGGCGCCTCCGGTCTGTCGGTCAAGCAAGCCGAGGACCTCGGCGTTCGCCGCATCAGCGTCGGCGGTTCGCTGGCGCGCACGGCATGGGCCGGCTTCATGCGATCGGCGCGCGAGATGGCGGAGAAGGGGACGTTCACCGAACTTGCCAACGGATATTCCGGCGGCGAGTTGAACAAGATGCTGGGCTGACGCGCGGCCAGCGCGCTGTCGTTTAAGTCTCAAGCGTCCTCTGAGCAGAAGCCCCGGATGAAACCGGGGCGTCTGCCTGAGGACAGATAGTGCAGCGCTCGCGATTATTTGCTCGGCGCGTTATTGGCCGGCGGGTTGCCGGAACGGTTGACGTCCTGGCCCGTCGGCGCCGAAGACGGCGGCGTCTGCGGTCGCGCCGGCGCGGCGCCCGTGGTCACGCCGGGTGCGGCGTTCGGTGCGCTATTGGCGCGCGGCGTCACGTCACGCATACCCGGAGGCGCCGCAGGAGACGGTGTCTGCGCGGTGTTCTGGGCGGCGCGGCGTTCTGGGCGGTCGAGGATGTGCCGGCCGCTCGATCGGCGTGTTGTTCATCCCGTAAAATAACGCTCCAACGATCACGGCGATGGCGATCGCATACATCGCGACCCTGCCGCTGCTGGCCGGGCCCTCCGCGAGTTCCGGATCGGCCTGCAACTCATCGTCGACACGGGTTTGGCGGCGAATACCTTCATCGGTCAAGTTGAACCGATAGCGATCGTTCGGATTGCGTTCGTCGGCCATCAATAAGGTCCTCCGTTGCACCGTTATAACAATGGCCGGTATCAGCTGATGTTCCCAGTATCCGTGACCGTTTCTGGGTCGCGACGGATCGGCGCGGCCTTTCGATCTATCCAGGACAAAGTACCAGCATAGGCTCGGCCGAAACCGAGTATGAGGATTGCGATGCGGAGCCTGCCTCCGAGCGATATCGTACTGTACTTGCTATCGCTGGTAGCGCTCGCGGCGCAGGCGATGACGGCGGCGCTTGCGGCGGGGCGGCGCAGCATGGACTGGGTCGGCGTGTGCCTGCTCGGCTGCATCACCGCACTTGGCGGCGGCACCATCCGCGACGTGCTGCTCGGGCACTATCCGCTGCTGTGGGTGCAGTACCCGTCCTATCTCGCGCTGACGGGCGGGGCGGCCTTCGTGACCATCCTGATCGCGCGCGTCGTGCATCGGCTGAATCTTGCGTTTCTCGTGCTCGATGCGATCGGGCTGGTGGTGTTCACCATGGCCGGCTGCGACATCGCGTGGCAGCTGAACGAGTCGCTGCCGATCGTGATCGTGTCGGGGATGATCACCGGATGCGCCGGCGGCGTGTTGCGCGACATCCTCTGCAACGACGTGCCGCTGCTGTTTCGCTCCGAGCTTTACGCCAGCGTCTCCGTTGTCACCGGTCTGTTTTACGCCACCGCGTTCGGCCTGAAGCTGAATGACGAAACCTGGACGGCGCTGACGTTCGTCCTCGGCCTGTCGTTTCGCCTGCTGGCGATCCGCTACAAATGGGAAATGCCGAAATTCGTCTTCAACGAGGACGGACGGTAGAACGGGATCGACATTTTTATCGCCCCTTGCGAGCCTCAGCCGCTTGCGCCGCCGTCACCGTGGATGCGGCATTGCCCCATGAATTGCGAATGTAGGTCGCGACATCGGCGATCTCCTGGTCCGACAATTTGTCGCCGTAGGCCGGCATCGATCCGGCTGTTGGGCGCGCGCGGCGTCGTCACCGTCTGCGCGCCGTCGAGGATGATGCGCAGCGTGCTCGTGGGATCGGCCGACTGCAGATTGGCGTTGCCGGGGAACGGCGGATAGATTCGCGGCGCGCCGCTGCCGTCGGCTTCGTGGCAGGCGATGCAGGCGCCTTTGTAGATCTTCTCTCCGTCGGCCATTTGCGTCTGCGGCGGTGGCGCGACCAGCGGCTCGGGCGCGCCACCGGGCAGATCCTTCAGGTAGACGGCGATGGCGCGGACATCGGCGTCGCTCATCTTCGACGTCGAGTTGACGACGACTTCGGCCATCAATCCGCCGGCATGGCTGCGGCCGTTGCGGCCGCTCTGCAGATATTCGACGATGTCGTCGACGCTCCACGATTTCAGCCCGCTGCGCGCGGCGTCGTCGAGCCGCGGCGCGAACCAGCCTTGCACCAGGCCGCCGCCGAACAGCTGGCCGCGCTTGTCGGCGCCGAACAGGTTCTTGGGCGTGTGGCAGGCGCCGCAATGCGCCACGCCCTCGACCAGATAGGCGCCGCGATTCCAGCTCGGGCTCTTCTGCTGGTCGGGCTCGAATATGCCGGGCCGGAAGAACAGATTGTCCCAGACGCGCATCAGCCACGCGGTAGTTCAGCGGCCATCGCAAATCGGGCGGTGGCGGGGAATTGCGGAACGGCGTCAGCGTCGCAAGATAGGCGCGGATGGCGAGCACGTCGTCGCGGGTGAGTTTCGTGAAATTGGGATAGGGAAAGGCCGGGTAGTAGCGCGAGCCGTCGGGCGCGACGCCCTCGTGCAGCGCGCGACGAAAGTCCGCATCGCTCCATGCTCCAATCCCGGTATCGCGATCCGGCGTCAGGTTCGGCGAATAGATCCCGCCGAACGGCGTGTCGATCCGTTTGCCTCCGGCGAACGGTTTTGCCGGATCGGCGGTATGGCAACTCGCGCAATCGCCGGCATCGGTCAGCGCCTTGCCACGCGCGATCAGGTCAGCCGGAGATTGAGCGCTGGCCTGGCTGCCAACCGATGCAGTGCACAAAAACAGGATCGCGAGAATCGTCCTCACGGCGCAATCACGGCTCTGCACCAATTGATCTGTCCCAACGTCTTGCGGCGCGAAACCATGACGGCCAGGGCGTCACGTCGTTTCGCGGCAACATGCCACAGCGACATAGCTGAAATAAAGGCGGCCGACTTCGGCACGAAATTGCGATCTATGGACACGGGCCTGCATTGTCCAGATTTGTGATGCGCCGGGCACAAAAACCGACATAGACTGTTTCTAACGAATTGATCGACTGGCCAAAAACGACCAAACGGCCAGCCACCGCACCGACTTAAGAGGATGGAATGGGAATCAACCAAGGTCCGATCAGTCTCGATCAGAAATACACCCAGGGCTCCGGTCACGTCTTCTTGACCGGGATCCAGGCGCTGGTTCGCCTGCCGATGGCGCAGATCCGCCGGGACCGCGCCGCAGGGCTCAACACCGCGGGCTTTATCTCGGGCTATCGCGGGTCGCCGCTCGGCGGTTACGACCAGCAGCTCTTTGCCGCGCGAAAACACCTCGAACAATACAACATCAAGTTCCAGCCCGGCGTGAACGAAGACCTGGCGGCCACCGCGATCTGGGGCTCGCAGCAGCTTAATCTGTCGCCCGGTGCCAAGCATGACGGTGTGGTCGGCATCTGGTACGGCAAGGGCCCGGGCGTCGACCGTTGCGGCGACGTGTTCCGCCACGGCAATGCCGCGGGTTCGGCCAAGAACGGTGGCGTGCTTTGTCTTGCCGGCGACGATCACGGCGCCAAATCCTCCACCGTGCCGCATCAGTCGGACCACGCCTTCATCTCCGCGCTGATGCCCTATCTCTATCCGTCCAGCATCCACGAGATGATCGAGATGGGCCTGCTGGGCATCGCGATGTCGCGCTATTCCGGCTGCTGGGTCGGCATGAAGGTGATCACCGAGACCGTGGAAACCACGGCGGAGATCGACCTTACCGACGAGATGACGCCCTTCATCATTCCGACCGATTTCGAGATGCCGCCGGGCGGCCTCAATCTGCGCTGGCCCGACGACCGCTACGACCAGGACCGGCGCCTGCAGGACTACAAGGGCTTTGCGGCGATCGCGTTCGCGCGCGCCAACAAGGTCAACCGCATCACCATGGATTTGCCGAACGCCCGCTTCGGGATCATGGCCTCGGGCAAGAGCTACGAGGATATCCGGCAGGCGCTGCGCGAACTCGGGGTCACGCCCGGAGGTCGCCGCCAAGATCGGCCTTCGGCTTTACAAGATCGGCATGCCGTGGCCGCTGGAGCCGCAGGGCGTGCGCGAATTCGCGGTCGGTCTCGAAGAGATCATGATCATCGAGGAACGCCGCGAGATCGTCGAAAATCAAGTCAAGCAGGAGCTGTTCAACTGGCGCGACGATGTCCGTCCGCGCATCGTCGGCAAGATGGACGAGCACGACAAGCGCTTCCTTCCGTTCGCCGAAGAGCTTAGCGTCGCCTCGCTGGCAAGCTCGCTCACCGAGCGGCTGCTGCGCCTCAACCTCAACCCCGAAATCGCCGCGATGCTGCGCGCCAAGGCCGACTGGTTCAACGGCCGCCAGGCCACCCAGATGCAGGCGGTGGCCCCGATCACCCGCACGCCGTATTTCTGCTCGGGCTGTCCGCACAACACCTCGACCAAGGTGCCGGAAGGCAGCCGCGCCTTTGCCGGCATCGGCTGCCACTTCATGGCGCTGTGGATGGATCGCAACACCGAGACCTTCACCCATATGGGCGGCGAGGGCGTGCCCTGGGTCGGCGTCGCACCCTTCACCAACGAAGAGCATGTGTTCGCCAACCTCGGCGACGGCACCTACTTCCACTCCGGCAGTCTTGCGATCCGTCAGGCGGTCGCGTCCAAAGCCAACATCACCTACAAGATCCTCTACAACGACGCGACCGCGATGACCGGCGGCCAGCATGTCGACGGCGAATTGTCGCCGCAGCAGATCACGTTCCAGCTGCACAGCGAAGGCATCCGCGACATCTACCTGGTCTCGGAAAATCCCGACGCCTATCCGGCCGCCGATATTGCGCCCGGCACCAAGACCGCGCATCGCGACGAACTCGATGCGGTCATGAAGACGCTGCGCAAGGTCAAGGGCGCTTCCGCAATCGTGTTCGTGCAGACCTGCGCCGCCGAAAAGCGCCGCCGCCGCAAACGCGGCACGATGGAGGATCCGCAGCGCCGGGTGCTGATCAACCCCGCGGTATGCGAAGGCTGCGGCGATTGTTCGGTGCAGTCGAACTGCATCTCGGTCGAGCCGCTGGAAACCGAACTGGGGCGCAAGCGCACCATCAATCAATCGACCTGCAACAAGGATTATTCCTGCCTGAAGGGTTTCTGCCCGTCCTTTGTCACGGTGGACGGCGGCAAGCTGCGCCGCCGCGCGCCGGCCGGCGTTGGCGATATCGGCGATTTGCCGGAGCCGGCATCGCGGCCTTCGCTCGATCGGCCCTACAACGTCGCGGTCGGCGGCGTCGGCGGCACCGGCGTGCTGACCATCGGCGCGCTGCTCGGCATGGCCGCCCACATCGAAGGCAAGGCCAGCATGATCCTCGACATGTCCGGCCTTGCGCAAAAAGGCGGCGCGGTGCTGAGCCATGTCCGTCTCTCCGAGCATACCGCCGACGTCACCTGTTCGCGCATCGTGACCGGGACCGCCGACCTCGTGCTTGCCGCCGACGAAGTGGTGGCGGTTGCGAAAGAGACCATTTCGCTGTGCGAATCCGGCCGCACCCACGGCGTTATCAACACGCACCTGATTCCGATCGCGGATTTCATCCTGAACCGCGATTTCAATTTCCAGAGCCGCAAGGTCAACAGCGTGCTGGAAACCGCGTTGCGCAAGGATTCCTCGTTCTTCGATTTCACCAAGCCGGCCGAAACCTTGCTCGGGGATTCCATCGCCACCAACATGATGATGATGGGCTACGCCTATCAGAAGGGCCTGTTGCCGCTTTCGGCCAAATCCATCGAGCAGGCGATCGAGGTCAATGGCGTCGCCGTCAAGATGAACACCCAGGCGTTCCAGCTCGGGCGTCTGGCGGCTATCGACCCGGCGCGGTTGGCTGCGATGATGAAAGGCCAGGACGAGACGGTCGCGCCGAAGACGCTGGATACGATGTCGCTCGACGAGATCATCGCCCATCGCAGCGCATTGCTGACCGATTACCAGAACGCCGGCCTGGCCGAGCGTTATCGCAAGCTAGTGACGCAGGTTCGCGACGCCGCAACCGAGTGGCGGCTACGGCGAAGACCTGCCGCGCGCGGTCGCGATCAACTACGCCAAGCTGCTCGCCTACAAGGACGAGTACGAGGTGGCGCGGCTCTACACCGACGGCCGGTTCGAAAAACAGCTCCGCGACCAGTTCGAGGGCGACTTCAAGTTCAGCTTCAATCTCGCGCCGCCGATCCTGGGCGGAGGCACGGATGCGCTGGGCCGGCCGAAGAAGCGGGCGTTCGGCGCCTGGATGATGCCGGTATTTCGTCTGCTGGCGAACATGCGCGGCCTGCGCGGCACGGCCTTCGATATCTTCGGCCATAGCGCCGACCGCAAGCTTGAGCGCGATCTGATCGCTGGCTACGAGAAGGATGTCGTTACCGTGCTGGGCGCGCTGTCACCGGTTGACCTGGATACCGCGATCGAACTGCTCTCGCTGCCCGACCGCATCAGGGGCTACGGCCCGGTGAAGGAGAAGGCGGTGCTGGACGCGAAGGCGCGGTATGCACAGCTGGCCGTCGATCTCGTCAATCCGCCGCCGGTGCCACGGCAGATCGCGGCGGAGTGAGGTTCGGGCCGCCCGGTGAGTTGAAGCTTTCATCGCCTGCACCCGGCCGATGAAAGCTGGATGTTTCGCCGGAAGAAATTTGATATTTGCGGGCAGCGCCGCCCCCGTTTATTCAGGCCGACGCAGATGGCCATTCATGCTCATTCGCGCAGCTTTGCCCGTTTCGGGGTCGTAGCACTCTCGGCGGTCTGCGCATTCCATGCCGTCGCGCATGCGGCATCACCGATAGCGGACAGAGTTTCTCTCAGCGCGTCGTCGGTTACGTGGAGCACGGTCAAGTACGCCACCGATGCGGAGAACGGATTTGTCGACGGATCGCTCGACAAGACGACCATCGTCGATCGCACGTTCAATACCCATGTGATCGAGAACCATTATCTGAAGGTAACGCTGCTGCCCGAATTTGGCGGGCGCATTCTTTCCATCATTTACAAGCCGACTGGCCACGAGCAGCTTTATCGCAGCGAAGTCGGCGTGCCTTACGGGATCAACGGCGGCACCTTTTATTACGACTGGTTGATGGTGTATGGCGGGATCTTCCCCACATTCCCCGATGCCGAGCACGGCAAGACCTGGCTAAGGCCGTGGGATTTCAGGGTGGTAAAGGAAAGTGCCGACGAAGTAACCGTGTCGATGTCGCTGAAAGACGATTTCAGGTATTCGGCGACGCCTGCGAGGTTCAGGTCTGGCTCGACGGGAATCGAAGCGACCTATTATGTCACGCTGAAAGCCGGTCGCGCCGCGATCGATGCGCGTATGGTTCTGAAAAATCCAAAAGCCGAACCGATCGACTACGAGTACTGGACGTGCACGACGCTCGCGCCCGGATCGGACCCGAACAAGCCCAAGGCTACCGGCGGTGCAGAAATCATCGCGCCGATCCAGGCCTACACGACGTCGCACTGGTCGGCCAACCTTGCCCAAGGTGACAAGAGCTTAGGTCAGGGCAGGAGCCGTTTCGAAAAGCTGCGCTATTTCCGGAACTGGCCGACAATGGGCATCGCCTACGCGGCGCCCGATATGCGAGGCGGCAATTTCTGGGGCGTGATCAACCACGATAACGAAGAGGGGATCATGCGCATCGCGGACAACGCGGTCACGCCCGGCCTCAAAATGTGGACGTGGGGATTTTCGTCGTTTGCGAACGAAACCGACGCGCGCAAAGAACCCAATCCGCAGCGGCCTTACGTCGAATTATGGGCGGGGGTCTCGGACCAGTTTTTCCACAGCGCCCACCTTCCTGCGCTGGGCGAAGTGTCGGTTTCGGAAACCTACAGTCCGACCGTCGGCATGAGCAACGTGACGCATGCGAACGAGAACATCCTGATCAATCTGGCGGCTGGGCCGTCCGGTGTGAATCTTGAGTTCTTCAGCCTGGCGCCGGCCGCGCCGTTGCATGTAACGTTGAAACGCGGCGAGGCGACATTGTTCGACGATGCCGTGACAGCCGACCCGAAAAACGGCAATCGCATTTCGTCGACGATCCCCGCCGACCGCAGCGGCGAGCGAATACAGCTGACGATCACGACCGCGGCAGGCAAGGAACTGATCGCGGCCGAGACACAAATTAACAAATAGAATGAGGTGTCGCGACCGCCCGGTAAAGGGCCAATGGATGCAAGAAGCGGTGTCGCGGCCTGCGTAATTGGCCGCCGATCTCGCCGATCCGCTGCCCGTGCCACGGCTGATCGCTCGAGACGACCGCTTCGCGGTCCCTCAGGATCGACGGTTCCGTGGATTGCGGCGCGGCCCGATGAACCGCGCCGTTGAACAAGTCACACGTCGTGGCCCGACCTGAAGGTAGCTCCTAAGCTCCCCTGCGGTCCCGTTTGCCAATCTCGCAGCGCCATCCCGCCAGGCGCTCGGCCGGGTGCTGCTTCATCCAATCGGCGAGTTGTGGCGCGCCCATCAGGCAGGACTGAATCGAGATTTCAGCGAAATCCGACGTGGTAACGGTCTGCTCGTGACAGTTTCCGGGGGAGGAGAGGCTGCAGAGCACGGCAACGACCTTGATCATGAGAGGAGAACCTCATCGCTCCGATGTGCATTGGAGCCGTCGGCCGCATGACGCATCGCCACCCTGTCCCACTCGCCAATACGGTGGGCCGGCGGGAAGATGCTGTCGTAGATGGCCCGGGCCTGTCGGACCAGGCGGGCCCGCTCGCGCTCGGACTTTGAGACAAACTGAATCACTTCGCCCATATTCGCTCCAAACATCAGTTAGAGAATGATCGCCCGGTCCGGGAACAAGGTTGTCGATAAGATGACGAATGTAATCTAATAGCGATCTATGATCTCAATCCGGTCGTTAAAGCTCTGCGGCAGTGACAAGATGTAAAAAATCCGTGACTTACGGCGCCTGCATCCCGACGTCACTAGGCATTTCTTCCGCAGCGCGCATTGCAGAAGCTGCCGATCAGGTCACGTACGGCATTCGCGTTCAGCAGCGGATCGAGCGGATGCTTTGGCTTCGGCAACACGCGAACCCCTCTCGGCTCGTCGCTGCAAATGGTCGGCAAGGGCCCTGATCTGATTTGCAATCGCCCGGTCGGATATGGTTTGCAGTGCGCAGAGCAAAGCCTGTGCCGTCATTGCATAACCCCTGGTGGTTGTAAGGTCTAAGACGTTACGAAGCTCTCGCGCGGTTCTCAAGCGGCTGAACCAAAGCGATTTGCGACCAGCGCAGCCAATTGCGGTCACTTGCCTGGCGCACTCTGAGGCGATCGACGCACTTTTTCGAACAAAGAGTGGTTCGCCACGAGTAATGTCTGACGAGTCCGAACTTGCCGCCGCAAACTGCGCATCGTTCGCCTCTGCCTGATCTGAGACTTTCGGAGCGGTTGGGCATTGGTGTCTCCTCTCGTATTACCGTCGCTGTTAGTCGATCATCCTTTTTTCACTCGCGCTTCATGAATCCGCGCGCTTTTGTTCCGATGGGGTGAGGTTAGCCCGGCCGCGATCAACAACTCAATTGAACATAGGTAAGCGGCGGGCATCCCATGGGAGGTACGGAAGATACGAAGGTATAGCGCTCGCGGTTTCAGGCGCGGCGTTCCGCAGTGGGTCATTCGAGGCCGTGCAAATCAGCAAGCGTTTCGCGCCGTCGACCGCGCAGCCGCGGGTCAAATAAGCCGCAAAAAGTGTTGCGTGCAGAAACGAATTTCATCAGCCCGTTCAACGTGATTTGCGTCGTCCAGTTCGGTCGCTGAAAATAATCCGCTTTCCATTTCCCGAAATTGCTGTCCTGTTCGCGCCATCCCGCCTCATGCAGAGGGACGTACGCGTCGTCACGATACGTGGAGTGCGGGCTGCGGTGGACGCGAACAGCGTTGCGCGCGAGAGCGATTGCAGGGCGGCCTTGGCTGTGAGCGATCAATCCGCGTAGGACGAGCAGCGTTGTTGCGTACGGCAAAACCGTGTGGTCCTGGTACCCGTTGCTGGTATCAAGCTTTGCGGAGGCGACAGTCGCCCAACCGGGTCGACGATCGCCGTGAATTCGCGAAGCGACGGAGGCAAAACGAATTCGTCTCCGAGGAGAGCTCGGCATAAGCCGTCAAACCATCGCGCAGGGAAGGCCGGATGTCCCGGCTTCGCCTGTGGTCATTCCCCCTGTGCATTTGTGCGCTACTTCGGCGCACAGGGGGCCATGGGTGTCAGCCGGCACCCGGTCTTCCCTGCACCCTCTCACGATCGAGAGGGACCAAGCTATCGATCAACTTGGGCGCGTCGCGTCGCAAGAACGCGGCGTCATGGCTGTCTCGCCCGACGGAATATCTCGGCGCTTGCCAAGGCAGCCCCGACAGGCGAGAAAACGCTGGAAAGAAGAAACGCCAGCGGAGAACGATTTGACCATCAAGGGCAAGGCCTACATTGCCGGGATTTATGAGCATCCGACCCGGCACGCACCCGATAAATCCACCGCACAATTGCATGCCGAGGTCGCCAAGGGCGCACTGGAGGATGCCGGACTGACGAGCGCCGATGTCGACGGCTATTTCTGTGCCGGCGACGCGCCCGGCGGGGCCTGGCCGATGGTCGATTATCTCGGCCTGAAGGTGCGCCATGTCGATTCCACCGAGACCGGCGGTTGTTCCTATCTGATCCATCTTGGCCACGCCGCGGAGGCGATTGCGGCCGGCAAATGCTCGATCGCGCTGATCACGCTCGCCGGCAAGCCGCGCACCGGCCCGATGCCGCCGCGCGCGTCCGGCGCCGAGGCCGATTTCGAGGCGGCCTACGGGGCCACCACGCACAATGCCTACGGCATGTGTGCCATGCGCCACATGCACGACTACGGCACCACCAGCGAGCAACTGGCCTGGATCAAGGTCGCGGCATCGCATCACGCGCAATACAATCCGCATGCGATGCTCAAGGACGTCGTCACCGTCGAGGACGTATTGAACTCGCCGATGATTTCCGATCCGCTGCACCGGATGGATTGCTGCGTCGTCACCGACGGCGGCGGCGCGCTGATCGTGACCACGCCGGAAATCGCCAAGAGCCTGAAAAAGCCGCAGGTGCGCCTGATCGGCCATGGCGAGGCGATGAAGGGGCCGCGCGGCGGCAAGGATCTCGATCTGACCTATTCCGCCGGCGTATGGTCGGGGCCACGCGCGTTCGAAGAAGCCGGCGTCACGCCCAAGGATATCAAATACGCCTCGATCTACGACAGCTTCACCATCACGGTGCTGATGCAACTCGAAGACCTCGGTTTCTGCAGGAAGGGCGAGGGCGGCAAGTTCGTCGCCGACGGCAACCTGATTTCCGGCGTCGGCAAGCTGCCGTTCAACACCGACGGCGGCGGTCTGTGCAGCAACCATCCCGGTCAACCGCGGCGGCATGACCAAGATCATCGAGGCGGTGCGTCAACTGCGCGGCGAAGCGCATCCGAAGGTCCAGGTACCGAATTGCGATCTCGCGATCGCCCACGGCACCGGCGGACTGCTCGGCGTGCGCCACGCCGCCTCAACCTGCATTCTGGAGCGTGCGTGATGACCGAAGCAAAGAAATATCCGACGCCGCAGGGCAATCCTGAAACCGCGCCGTTCTGGGAAGCGGCCAAGCAGGGCAAGTTCATGATCAAGCGCTGCACCGCGTGCGGCGAAGCGCATTATTTTCCGCGCTCGATCTGTCCGTTCTGCTTCTCCGACAAGACGGTGTGGGAAGAAAGCGCAGGCGAGGGCGAGATCTACACCTTCAGCCTGATGCGCAAATCCGCCACCGGGCCTTACGCGATCGCCTACGTCACCTTGAAGGAAGGTCCGTCGTTGCAGACCAACATCGTCGACTGCGACATGGACACGCTCAAGATCGGGCAAAAGGTAAAAGTGGTATTCAAGCCGACCGAAGGCGCGCCGCTGCCGTTCTTTACGCCGGTCTAGAGGCCTCATCCTGAGGAGCGCGCGCGTCGAAGCGACGGATGAGAGGTCATCCCCGCGAAAGCGGGGATCCAGTAACCACTGACGTTCGTGATTCGAGCTGGCGATGCCCGCTCCTCGCGGGCATGACGGACGACAGAACAAGATCGCCGGAGGAACCACTGCGATGCCGATCAAGTACGATGAGCTGATGGCGCTGAAAAACCTCGGCCAGAAATATGCCTACACCGATCGCGAAGTGATGCTCTACGCCTACGGCATCGGGATGGGTGCGGACCCGATGGACGAGAGAGAACTGGCTTTCGTCAATGAGGGCGTCGCGACGCCGCGTCCGCTGAAGGTCGTGCCGACATTCGCCTCGGTGGCTGCCTGGGGCGCCGGTCCCGGCGAAATGAATCTCAATCGCGTGATGGTGGTCGACGGCGAGCGTGACATCACGTTCCACAAGCCGTTTGCGACGGCCGCCCACATCACCGCCGATTCATCCGTGCTCGATGTGTTCGACAAGGGCAAGGACAAGGGCGCGGTGATCCGGCACCAGACCGTGCTGAAGGACGAGAAGGGCGAGAAGCTGGCCACGCTGGTGGCGTCGCGGTTCGCGCGCGGCGACGGCGGCTTCGGCGGCCCGTCGGCGGGCCAGCCCGAACCGCACAAGGTGCCGACCCGCAGCCCCGACAAGACCATCGATATCTCGACGCGGCCGGACCAGGCGCTGGTCTACCGGCTCTGCGGCGACCGCAATCCGCTGCACTCCGATCCGGAATTCGCCAAGCGCGCCGGTTTTCCCCGGCCGATCCTGCACGGCATGTGCACCTACGGCATCACCTGCCGCGGCGTTTTGCAGACCTATGCCGACTACGACGCCTCGGCCTTCAGACAGCACGCCGCGCGGTTCTCTTCGCCGGTCTATCCCGGAGAGACCGTGACCATGGATCTGTGGAAGGACGGCAACGTGATTTCGTTCGAAGCCAAGGTGAAGTCGCGCAACGTCACCGTCATCAAGAGCGGCAGGACGGTGCTGGGGTGACAAGTTTGTCATTCCGGGGCGCGCGTTAGCGCGAACCCGGAATCTCGAGATTCTCCGATGTGCAATTGCACATCGTAGTTCGAGGCTTCGGCCTCGCCCCGGAATGACGGCATCAAAAATAAGGGAGAGAAAACATCATGGGATTACTCGACGGCAAGGTTGCGCTGATCACCGGCGCGGGCGGCGGGCTTGGCGAAGCCTATGCCAAATTGTTCGCGCGCGAAGGCGCCGCCGTCGTGGTCAACGACCTCGGCGGTCCCCGCGACGGCTCGGGCGGCGACATGTCGATGGCGCAGAAGGTGGTCGAAGCGATCAAGGCGGAGGGCGGCCGTGCGGTGGCCAACGGCGCCGATATTTCCACCATGGCCGGCGGCCAGTCGGTGTTCGACGACGCCATCAAGCATTTCGGCCGCGCCGATATTCTCGTCAACAACGCCGGCATCCTGCTCGACCAGACCTTTGCCAAGGCGACCGAGGCCGCATGGGACAAGGTTTTGAAGGTGCATCTGAAGGGCACGTTCTGCGTCACTCAGCCGGTATTCCGCTGGATGCGCGAAAACGGCGGCGGTGTCATCGTCAACACCGCATCGACCTCGGGCCTGATCGGCAATTTCGGCCAAAGCAACTACGGCGCCGCGAAGGGCGGCATTTGGGGGCTGTCGAACGTGCTCGCGATCGAAGGCCGCAAATACAACATCCGCATCTGGACGCTGGCCCCGGGCGCGCTGACCCGGATGACCGCCGATTTGCCGCGCTACATCGAAAATCCGGGCGCGGCGCTGGGGCCGGACGGCATCGCGCCGGCCGTGCTATACATGGTCAGCGAATTGTCGGGAGACCAGACCGGCAAGGTGCTCGGCGTCTCCGGCCCGCGCGGCGTGCGGGAGATGCGGATGATGGAAATGGAAGGCTGGAAGCCGCCGCACACCGGGTGGAAGGCGCAGGACGTGGTCGATCACGCCAAGGAGATTTTCTTCTCCGAGGAGCAGATCAAGATGGGCGCGCGGCGGTTTTGACGGGTCTATAGTAATCTGTCATTCCGGGATGGTCCAAAGGACCAGACCCGGAATCTCGAGATTCCGGGTTCGCGCTCCGCGCACCCCGGAATGACGAACAAATAATTCGAGCAAAGGCATCTCTCATGAAACTCACCGCCCAGGCTGCAGGAACCTTCGCCATTGCCCCGACGCCGTTCCACGACGACGGCCGCATCGACGAGAAATCGATCGACCGGCTGACCGACTTCTACGCCGAAGTCGGATGCAATGGCGTCACCGTGCTCGGCATTCTCGGCGAAGCGCCGAAGCTCGATGCGGCGGAAGCGGAAGCGGTGGCGATCCGCTTTGTGAAGCGCGCGAAGAACATGCAGATCATCGTCGGCGTCTCGGCGCCGGGATTTGCCACCATGCGCTCGCTGGCCAAGGCCTCGATGGATGCGGGCGCGGCCGGTGTGATGATCGCGCCGCCGCCGCATCTGCGCACCGATGACCAGATCGTCAGCTACTTCAAACAGGCCCAGGAAGCGATCGGCGACGATATTCCCTGGGTGCTGCAGGATTATCCGCTGACCCTGACGGTCGTGTTCACGCCCGCCGTGATCCGCAAGATCGTGATGGACAGCCCGTCCTGCGTGATGCTCAAGCACGAGGACTGGCCGGGACTGGAAAAGATCTCGACGCTGCGCGGCTTCCAGAAGGACGGTTCGCTGAAGCCGATGTCGATCCTGGTCGGCAATGGCGGGCTGTTCCTGGATTTCGAGATGGAGCGCGGCGCCGACGGTGCGATGACCGGCTATGCCTTCCCGGAACTGCTGATCGACGTCGTCAAACTGTCGAAGGCCGGCAAGCGCGACGCCGCGCACGATCTGTTCGATGCCCATCTGCCGCTGATCCGCTACGAGCAGCAGCCCGGCGCCGGGTTGTCGGTGCGCAAATACGTGCTGCAGAAGCGCGGCATCATCTCCTCCAGCGCGCAGCGCAAGCCGGGTGCGACCATCACCGCTACGGCGAAAGCGGAAGTCGACTATTTGCTGTCGCGGGTCGCCCGCGTCGACAAGCGTGCGAACCTGCAGCCGCAAGCCAGCGCGGCGGAGTGATGTGACCCTCGTGGTTCGAGATGCGGCTTTCGCGCGTCTCATCCGTGAGAGCTGAACATTCATCCTTCGAGACGCGGCCGAGGGGCCGCTCCTCAGGATGACGCCGACCTCATGGTGAGGAGGCGCGCTTGCGCCGTCTCGAACCATGAATGATTTGGGGAGCGAATTCCATGGCCGAGATCGTCCCGCCACGTCCGGCATCCACGATCCTGCTGCTGCGGGACAATGTCGACCAGAAGGAAATCGAAGTCTTCATGATGGTGCGCCATTATGAGATCGATTTTAATTCCGGTGCGCTGGTGTTTCCCGGCGGCAGCGTCGACGCCAGCGACAAGGAGATCATCGCACGGCCGGAGCTTTATTCAGGCGGCGAGGGGCTCGACGCCGCGGCGTTGAGCTTCCGCATCGCCGCGATCCGCGAGACCTTTGAGGAAAGCGGCATCCTGCTGGCCCGGCCGCAGGGCTCGGCCAATCTGGTCGATGCCAGGCGGGCAGCCGAGATCGAGGCCGGACCATCGCGCCGCGCTGTGCGAGGGCAAGACCACCTTTCCGAAGGTTCTTGCCGAGAGCCGGATGGTCGCTGGCGCTCGACGAACTCGTTCCCTACGCGCACTGGATCACGCCGGAGGGGATGCCGAAGCGGTTCGATACCTGGTTCTTCCTCGCGCTGGCGCCGCCGGCGCAGGCCGGCGCCCATGACGGCAAGGAATCCACGGATTCGATCTGGGTGTCGCCGCGCGAGGCGCTTGAGGGCGGCGAGAGCGGGCGGTTCAAGCTGCCGTTTCCGACCACGCGCAACCTGATCAAGCTCGGCAAGCAACCCAGCGTCCGTGCCGCGCTCGATGACAGCAGAGGCAAGCCGATCGTCACGGTGATGCCGGTCATGACGAAGCTCAACGGTGGCCGTCAGCTCCGTATTCCCGCAGAGGCCGGCTACGACGGCGAGTTGTTTGAGGTCGGCGCGAGCTGATCCGAGCAGGACCCCGCATCGGCCGGCCAGCGCGTCTTGCCGACTCAGGGATTATCGGCATCCTGCCGGGAAAATCCGGACGCCCGCGAGGTGTCACGGAAAAGACCAGGGCAGGGAACGCATCATGAAGACGAAGCGCATCGGCGTCATGATCGGGGCATGGCTGACGTTGTTGGCCGCGCCCGGCGCGGCCGGCGCACAAGGAAAGTTTCCCGATCACCCGATCCGCATGATCGTCCCCTATTCGGTCGGCAGCGTGGTCGACGTGTTCGGGCGCATCGTGGCGCAGAACATGGCCGAGCAGTGGAAGGCCACGATCCTCAGTGAATCGAAATCCGGCGGCAACGGTTCGATCGCCGCGGAGGAGGTCGCCCGCGCCGCGCCCGACGGCTACACGTGGCTGATGGTGACGACCTTCTTCACCGCGAGCCCGTCGCTGAATGTCTCGCTGCGCTGGGATCCGGTGCGTGATTTCGTCCCGATCGGGCAAATATGCCGGGCGCCGAATTTCTTCATCGTTCCGACGACGCTGCCGGTGAAGAACGTTGCCGAATATGTCGCGCTCGCCAAGGAAAAGCCGGGCAAGCTGAATTACAGCCATCCCGGCAAGGGATCGACCGGGCATCTCGGCTTCGAACTGTTCAAGCGGCTGGCCGAGATCGATGTTCCGGGTATCGGCTATCGCGGCTATCCGCAGATGGTGGCGGATATCTCGAGCGGCCTGATCACATCGACCTTCCTGTCCGCCAATCAGGCGCTGGCGCAGGTGCAGACCGGTACCATCCGGATCATCGGCGCGATCAACGATGGCCGCTCCAAATATTTCCCCGACGTGCCGACCATGGCCGAGCAGGGCTATCGCCGAGGCCCAGGTGACGCCCTGGTTCGGCATCGTGGTTCCCGCCGGCACGCCCGAGCCGATCGTCGATCGCATCAGCAAGGCGCTCGACGCCGCGCTGGCGGCGCCGGAGGTGCGGCAGAAGCTCGATCTCGCAGGGTGCCCGCCGCAGGCGGCGTCGCGCGCGGAGTTTGGCGGTATCATCAAGGCCGACATCGCGCTCTGGGCTAAGGTCGTCAAGGAAGCCGGCATCCCGCCGGATTGAGGCCGGAATGGCCTCCGAACCGGCCCCGTGCCGGCTCTGCCGGGCGCGGGGCAGGTTCCCCTGGGGGCGGATTCCAGCGTATAAGTATACTGTTAGGAGCCGGTTCCGAACCCATGCCCTTTGCCGCCATCGTCCAACGGATACGGTCATTCTCGCTTTCGATCGGTCAATTGACCTTTGGCGGTTTCCTCCTGGTGCTGGCGGTCATCACCGCGACCAGCATGGCCAGCGTCATCGCCATCCGTCATATCGACGCGACCTTTGTCGAGCTTCAGCGGCTGCAGGACGTCGGCGACCTGGCCGAGGAGATCGACCGGCGCGTGAACGAGTTGCGGTTCGCCGCCCGCGATTTCGTCACCGATCCGAATGCGCAGTCCGATCGGGTCGGCGAGGCGGCCGCGGCATTGAGCGCGCTGTTGAAAACGACGCGGCTGGAACTCGCCCCCGAGCAGCAGGCCATGATCGATGGCGTGACGCAGCGCTTCGCGAACTATCGTGAAGGCATCGAGCGCGTCACGGCGTTGATCGGGCGGCGCGCCGACGCTGATCGCGGCGTTGTCGCCGGTGCGCGAGCGGTTTGAAGCGGCGATCGCGGAGGTGCCCGATCGGAACGCCGCCAGAAACCTGTTCAAGGCGCAGAATCAGATCGCGGCGGCGTTGCTGGCACACGATCCCCTGGCTGCCGAACAGGCCGCGCAACGCATGCGGGCGCAGCCGATCAATGATCCGCGCGCTTCGCTCCGCGGCCGACGCCTACGCCGACGCGATCAGTTCGATCTCGGCAACGGAAGCCGAAATCGCCAAGCTCGACAAGGACGTGCTGGGCACCGAAGGCCGGCAGATCGGACGGGTGACCGATCTATTGCGCGACGTGAGCGCAAGCCGCGGGCGGGTGCTGGCCAACGATTTCGCCCGGACGCTGCGGGACGATAAGTGGCAAAGCATCATCTTGGGCATCGCCGGCGTGCTGGTCGGGTTGGCCGCGGCGCTGTTTGTGGTGCGCCGGACCGTTCGCCCGCTAGGAGCCATCGCCAGGGCGATCCGCGCGCTTGCCGGTGGCGAGAAACACACCTCGATTCCCGCAACCGATGTGCGCAACGAGATCGGCGATATCGCCCGCGCCGCCGAGGTATTCCGCCGCTCGCTGGTCGATGTCGACGCTGCGCGCGAGGCGGCGATCCACGCGCTGGCCGAGCAGCGACTCGCCGAAGAAAGCTATCGCAAGCTGTTCGAAGGCTCGGTCGACGGAATTTATGTGACGACGCCTGCCGGCGCGCTTCTCAACGCCAATCCGGCACTGGCGCGGATGATGGGCTACGAGACGCCGCAGGAATTGATCCGCGGCATCAGCGATATCGCGCACACGATCTACGTCGATCCGGCGGCGCGCGCTGAATATCGTTCGCTGATGCGGCGCGACGGCATGGTGCGCGAGTTCGAGTACCAGGTGCGCCAGCGCGGGGGAGCGATCCTCTGGCTCTCCGACAGCGCTACCGTCGTGCGCGACGAAAGCCGGCGAGGTCATCCGCTATGAAGGGACGGTGCGCGATATCACCGACCAGAAACGCGCCGAGGATGCGATCGCCGAGGGCCGGCGGCTGCTGCAGCAGGTGATCGACACCGTGCCCGCGGTGATCAACGTCAAGGACAAGCAGCTCCGCTATGTCCTGATGAACCGCTATATGGCCGGCATTTTCGGCGTCGAGCCGGCGGACGCGATCGGCCGCACCACCACCGATCTGATGTCGCGCTACGGCTCCCGAAAGACCGACGAAAACGACAAGCGGGTGCTGGCGACGGGCAAGGGGACTTGGATTCTACGAAGAGGAATACATGGATTCCTCCGGCAATCTGCGGCAATGGCTGGTGAACAAGCTGCCGCTGCGTCGATGCCGAAGGCGAAATCGAAAGTATCGTCACCGTCGCGCTCGATATCGGCGAGCGCAAACGCGGCGAACTGGAGATGCGCAAGGCGAAAGATGCCGCCGAGGCCGCGTTGCGCAATCTCAGGGAGACCCAGAACTCGCTGATCGAGGCGGAAAAGCTCGCCGCGCTCGGACGGCTGGTGGCGGGCGTCGCCCATGAAGTCAACAATCCGGTCGGCATCAGCCTGACGGTTGCCTCGTCGCTGGAGCGCAAGACGGCGCTGTTTGCCGCCGAAGTCGAGCGCGGCGATCTCAGGCGATCTCGCCTCAACGAGTTTCTCGAAACCAGCCGCGATGCGTCATCGCAACTGGTGGCCAACCTCAATCGCGCGGCCGAACTGATCCAGTCCTTCAAGCAGGTGGCGGCCGACCGAAATTACTCGGATCAGCGCAGCTTCGATCTCGGCGATCTGACCGAGCAGGTCGTGTTGAGCCTGCGGCCCGGATTGCGAAAACACCATCTGACGCTCACCGTCGACTGTCAGCCCAACCTCACCATGAACAGCTATCCGGGTCCCTACGGACAGGTGCTCACCAATCTTTTCCTCAATGCGGTGGCGCACGCCTTTCCGGACGGCCGGCCTGGGGCGGTCGACATTCAGGTGCGCGAGTCCGGCAAGGACAATGTCGAGATCATTTTTTCCGACGATGGTTGCGGCATGAGTCTCGACGTCCGGCGCCGCGCGTTCGATCCGTTCTTCACGACGCGCCGCGACCAGGGCGGCACCGGGCTCGGCCTGCATATCGTGTATAGCATCGTGACCAATCGTCTGGGCGGCCGGCTCGACCTTGATTCCGAGCCGGGCAAAGGCACGCGAATCCAGATCATCCTCCCCAAGGTGGCGCCGCTGGAGCAGGCGGCTGAATAGCCGCCTGGCTGCAACGCAATGATTCCGGAATGGCTGCTATTCGGCGTCGGCCAGAAAGCGCAGCGTGGCCTTGAAGATCTGGCTGGCCTTGCCGACGAGGGCGGTTCCGTCCATGACGGCCGCGGTGTCGGTGAATGTGCCGGAGACGCCGATGCCGACGGCGCCCGGCCCACCGAACAGCGGATTGACGTCGGGGCTGCGGGTATGGCGCTGGACCAGGACTTCGCCCTTGAAGGTGTCGCCCTTCACAACGTAGCTGCCGACGTAAAACAGATAGGCATCGCCGCCGAGGATTTGGCCATCCCGGAACAGCACTACGCCGCTACCCTTGCCAGACCGGCCGTCCTGCAGGGTGACATGAATTGAATAGAGACCGTTCTTCATGATGTCCCGAACATTGTCCCGATTGCCGCATCCACAGCGGCGGAAGATAGTACCTTTATGACTAACTCGTGTGCTAGCGCGGCCGCCCGATCTCGCGCCCTATAAACGCCGGCGCCCCGCAAATACGGCACCGCCAGAAAAAAGTTTCGCGCCCCGGCCGTACCGGTGGCGCCAGAAATGAAAACTCGAAGGGTGAAGCCCGCTAGCGCCCCCACAAGACCCGCCGGAATTGGCGTCAGATCCTGGGTTTGCGCCGCGCTTTCTCACGCATATTTCTTGTCACGCTCGAGCAGCTCGATCGAGATGCCCTGCGGCCCGCGAATAAAACAGATACGAACGCCCGGCCGAATGGTGGTCGGCTCCTTCGTGAACTCTACGCCCTTGGCCTTGATCTCGGCGGCCACCGCGTCGATGTCCTTCACCGTCAGGCCGAAATGATCGAGGCCCTGATAGGGCGTCACCGGCGGGGTGTTGACGCCGTCGCCCGCGGCGACCGGCGCGATGAATACGTTGGCACCGCCGAGCTTTACATCAATTCGTCCAGGGCCCCGGATGATGACGCCGCCCAGGATATTTTCCAGCCACGCGGCAGTCGCCTCCGGGTCGGGGCTGCGCAAATGGACATGGTCCCAGGTAACTATCGGCATCGTTGGTCTCCCCTTGGCGGTTCTATGCGCCGCTTGCCGCGACGCTGCAACCGCCATGGCGTCAATTTTAGCGGCCGCATTCCGGGATAGCCATACCTCCAAGCCTTGGCCGCCCCGATTCCGTTGCATACCGACGCTCGTTCGGGATGCAACCTTTTTGGATTTCGCGGATTGAGGGATTGGCGGGAAATCCCGTCGTCGGCAGTCGTTTTTGGCACCGTGCGTCGCAACGCGATGGGGTAACCATGAACACCGGGCTGTATCGGGTCGAATTTGCCAGGCTCGCCGCTTCCGGCGGCCTGTTTTCAAGTAGGCCGGCGAGTGCCGCGGTCAGCTATTTCAACCCCCCAAGATTTGGATTGATCGGTCTGGCGCTCGTCCTGGTCGCCGGGCTTGGAGGGTGGCTGCTTCTATCCGCTGCTGGCGGCCCCACGGCGGGAAATGAACCGGTGCAACTGGCGGTCGCCGCCGCACCGTCAGCCGCGAGGCTGCCGCCGCAGGATGGGTTCCCGCCCAATCCGGAGGCCGTGCCTGAAGAAGCGGCGGCCGTCGATGGATTGAAGATTTCGTCGCAGCACTGGCGGCGGGGTGGGCTGGGGTCGAAAGCACTGGTCACCTTCACGCTCCGGAACCGTAACGATTATGCGGTCAAGGACATCGAGATTTCCTGCGCCTTCAGCCGCAGGGACGGCAGCCACCTGACCGATCGTACGCGCGTCATTCATGACACCGTCAAAATGAGGAGCCGGAAAACCTTTGCCCGCATGCATATCGGCTTCGTTAATGTTAACGCCGATCGCGCCAGATGCTCGCTGGTGAGCGCCAGTCATGCTTGATCGGTGGCGTTTTCGTTCACGAACACGGGATAACGTCGCATTGAACCAAGCGGGCCGGTCGGGAACTAACTAGCTGACGGTAGGTTGTGCGAGTACTCCGCGCTGCTCGCGTGGATGGAGTAAGCCAAATGCCCTTGGCGCGATATTTTCTGTGTGTCGGCGGCGTGCTGCTGGCGCTGCTCTTTGTCATCGGTGCGGAGCTGCCGAAACTACCGGCCGAGCAGGTGGTGGCGAATACGGCGGCCGACCTGCCAATGATACGGATTCACACGGACCGGAAATGGCCGGAGCGGGTGGTTTTCGACACCAGCATCCCGGCGGGCATTCGGGCCGGTCGCCACAACAGGCGACGCCAAGACCGATATCGCAGCCGAAAGGCGGATGGTGCGGCACCTGATGTCGGCAAAGGTGCGTGTGCGGGAGGCATTCGCGCAATTCCAGCCCACCGAGCCAAAGCAACTTCAACCTATCGATCCCAAGAAGCCGGAATTGAAGCGGCCGGTGAAGCGTAAGGTTGCGAGAAGGCACACGGCCCCGTCAACGATGCTGGTCGCGCAACAACCGCCGTTTGGGTTTTTCGCCAAGAATATCTGGTGATCCGATTGGCGTAGGGCTGGGTTCGAACCAACCGTAGCTTGGCTTCAACAAACCTCAGCCAGCAGCGAATACTCTTTAGCTGGTATTCAGGTGTTTATTGGGCTCCGCCCGATCGCCCCCGTGCGCCGGCCGCGTTGGCACCGTCGGAAATGCCGGCGTCCAGGCAGTCGCGATGACGACCGATCTCGCAACGCTCCGTCATGTTGGACCATTTTCCCCGGCTGCCACATAAGCCGACGATCCCCCAGATGACGCGCTGGCCGGGCTCCTCTGATAGGCCGGCCGTAGGGCGTCGACAACTTGCGCGGCTAGAAAAAATCGGAGCCGAAAGCCACGCCGTAAACAATCAAGAGCATCGACGCCAGCAGTCCGGCGCAGCAAAGCAGCGCAAGTAGCTTGAGAGTTCTGGTTTCAAATGACTCTTTGAAGAGCGCGCGTGCGATGACGATGGCGAGGGCGGTCATTGAGGCCTCCAAATCCAGGAGTCCCGAGACGGGACCGATTTGGCAGGTGTAGTCCTATTGGCGCGCGGCCGACGTGAAGCGGATCACATCAATAGGCGGATTGCACGATACAGCGCGAACACAATGATAACTCCCCGAGTTTTGGAGACGAAATCGGTGCCGCTGATGGCGTAGATCCATCTGCCGGGGCGGCCTGAAGCGTTGCCAGAAGTTGAGCCTCCCAGGAAAGCCGATTGAAGCGTGTACGTGACGAACGAGCAAATGGGTTGGAGCCTGGATTGATCGCCAGGTCACTTGACTTCGCCCAATCCACAGCATCGTGTCCGGTGATCACGCGGACGTAGTCTATCGTCTCCTGGGGCAATTGGCTTTTGCCGGCAAGCCACCGGCGGACCCGCTCCGGACCGGCATTATAGGCGGCGGCTGCCAAACCGAGATTGCCAAATTGATCTCTGAGCTCGTTTAGAAGTTCGGCGGATTTCGGCAACGCCTCGGCGGGATCGAATGGATCCTTCAGACCTCTGTCGAACGCCGTGGCAGGCATGAACTGGGCAATGCCTTGCGCGCCTGCGCGGCTGATGGAGTTCGGATTAAATCCGCTCTCTTGCCGGATCAATCGCAGGAAATAGTCAGTTGGCAACGTATGCGTGGTAGCAGCCTGTTCGGCCATCTTCTTCAGCGCGGAATTGGTTTCGCTATGCGGATGCGTCGGGGTGGCGATCGACCGTTGCTTGAAGCGCAGCGTCAACCCCGGACGTATCTGGGCGATCGAAACCTCCGAACTGACGACGTGCTTCGACCCGGTCGGCAATGGATTCGAAAGCGCTGCACCCGGGACCATGATCGCTGCAAGGAGGAAACAGAAGGCCGCCAATGAGGTGTCCGCTGCAATCCCGTGATTTCGTGATGTTCGATCGCGTTTGCGGATGGACCAAATTGCGCTATCGTCGGCGCAACTATCTTGCACGAATCCGGTGCGGTAGACGTACTTGCCTCCGATGCATCCTTCGAACGGGGAACTAAGCGATGAAAACACGATCATGGATGTGGATCGCCGTTGCGGTGCTACCGGCCGTGTTTTCGAATGAGGCGCTTTCGCAAGCTGTACGATCGACAGACGTTGCTTCTTCCGACGTCTACATCCAGCAATCGCGTGGCCTCGTTGCCCCGGGCGC
The DNA here is from genome assembly GCA_963843235.1 of uncultured Alphaproteobacteria bacterium. Lineage (GTDB taxonomy): Bacteria > Pseudomonadota > Alphaproteobacteria > Rhizobiales > Xanthobacteraceae > Bradyrhizobium. The sequence continues at coordinate 531,231 of CAWJJV010000017.1, read as the reverse complement.
AAAGGTTCTGAAGCCGCCGCCGGAAGCGATGACGACCACGGTGAGCCCGGCGTACGGGGCCGACGGCACCGGTAACGTGCAACGCCCAGAATGCGTCATCGTCGCAGGCCTGTTATACGGCCACACAGCAGGCGCGCCCCGCGTCGCGATAATTTTCGCGACGGCTTTTCTAAGTTTTCGGCGCATCCTGCGCGTTGGCTTGAATGAAACTGGCTTTGCGCTGTTTGTCGAGCTCGCGCATGAACGCGTCGCCGGCGGCGCGATCCTTGAACTGCCACAGATTGTTCTTCACGCCTTCGAAGATCAGCGCATAGACCGCAAGCTGGATGCCTTCCCGGACCCCCAGGGTAGCCGGGGAGTTCTTTGTGAAGCCGAGTTCAGCCTGCAGAAGCTGATCGACGGCCGCGAACTGGAACGCCGAGCCATTGACCTGGATCGAGTAAATGGTCTTGGTGGTCGTGACTGATGCCAGCACACGGCCGCTTTGCACGCTCACGGCGCGTAGCGCGATCGTAACGATGTCCTGGCGGTATTGGGTGTTGGTCCCGATGCCCAGGTAGTTCGCGCCGATGCCGCCGGTGGTTTCGTCGCTGTCGTAACCGATCACGCCGCCTTCCAGCAATATGCCGGCGAACATGAGCGGGGGAAGGCTCGGCGCCTTGTCGCCCTCGGCGGCCGTGCGGGTGTTCTGGATAATCTGGCGTTCCTGAAGAAGCGGTTGCAGGTCGTTGCGCTCGACAACGTTGAACCAGGCGCCTCCGCCGGCTTTCGTCAGGACGTCGATCAGAACGGCGCTCGCCCCTTGCGTCAGCGCGCGCGAGAATTCCGCGAAATTGTCATTCGGCTTGTTCTGCCCGGTCAAGTCGGGAAAATTATAAACCGAAACGTCCAGCTTCCGCCGTGGGCCCGGCAGGCTGTCAAGTACGATGCCGGTCTTGGTGTCCGGGACGAGCGTGGCCGGGTGCGCCAGCGGGTCTTGAGCCGAGCCGGTCATGCACCCGCCCAAGCTCAGCGAGAGCATCGCCAACGAAGCGATACTCCGTAGATGTCTGTTCATAATTTAAAAATCCAGCGGGCTCAGAAATTCAGGGAAGTTTTGCGTCTCAAGGGACGAGGCTTCGGCTGGCATTGAAGCTTCGGCTGGCATTGGAGGTGCCTGAGTTGTTGGTGCTACCTGAGCCACTCGCCATGCTAGCCTGAGCCGCCATTGCCGCCGATGATGACCGCGCCGGAGCCGAGATTGCCCAAGGCATTGTCGAGGCCTGACAGGTCGGGGCCTTGCGGGCCGGATTTGACACCTTCTCCCTGCGCCTGTGCCGTAGAGAGCAGGAAGCTGCCGTTGAGCGGATTGCCCCCGAATGTCGGACTGACAGGATGATAAACCATTTCGGATGCAAAGCCGGGAGCAGATGCTTCCGATACCGATCGCGACGAGCGCCGCGATTACCCAATACTTCCTGTTCATTGGCAAACCCTTAGGTTGGAAAATTTTGACTTCATCGTTTGATCAAAAGGCCGCCATTGGGCAGTCGCGCGATCAGCATGTTGACAGGCGCCGCGCCCCGAGGCTGAAGCACTGCGATGGAGAGGCCTTGCGTATTTATCAGGTTGAGATTCGACAGTTCACCGCCGCCTTGCCACACGCCGACATTGTTGTCTTTGCCGCCGATCACGCCGACATTGGAAAAATTATTTCCGCCGGATTGCGACTGGAGGACGCGGTTGAAGCTTCCGATCTGAAGCGTTTGCGCCAGGTTTCCATTGCGCCCAGAGGTCGCCGTTTCCGGTGTAGGAACGAAGGCGGTTTGGCTTGGCGTGTACTGGAACACCGGCACCGTTTGCGTCGGCTGGGAGGCAACCGTCGATGTGAATCCGGGGGATCGCGGATTGACCTGCGTGATATAGGCCGATTGCGCGAACGCCGCCGGACAGGCCGCCAGCATCGAGGTCGCGATCAGTCCTGCTCGCAGCGACCTGATGCCGTTCAAGGTGAAGTGCACGTGAATCTCCCATGGTCTGATTGAAGTGAAAGCTCGGCGCGATAGTGCCCGACGGCCGAGCGATCAAGGATGAGGGTCGTCAGAACCTGTTCCGGCTTGCCTTGCAAAGCGAACGCTCCGCTCTGCGTGTTGTTGCTTTCGCCCGTCGAGCTCCGCTTAGCAACAAAAAAGCTGTATTGTCCTGCCACGGGCTTATTGGATCGCACGATGGCCTCTAGCCGGAGGAAGTCCTTGTCCGGCTGAGCTCGAATCACACACTCTATTCCAACTGTCGGAGATAGCGGCATTGATCTGTTTGATTCCGTTTGTCCAGGTCAAACGATTGATCGTCGGCCAATCATTTGCTGCAGCCATGAGTAGAGGCGCATGGTTGCCCTTTTTTGACAGCTGTTTGCGTTCGCTCTTTATTTTAATCGAAATCTCTAAAGAGGGTTTGTGACAGTCGTGTAACAGCGCGGATCGATGCAAAATCGCGCAACAAATGGCCTCAGCGGATGCAGTCTCCGCTTCAACACTGATCAGTTCTCTCATGCCGACCATCGCCGACCTTGTGGATAGCGGAGCGATCGTAAGAATCGATGTAGATCTTGCGCCGCCTGCTCAGCCGTTGCGGCTGCTCTATGGTACGCCACAGTTCATTGAATGGTTGCGGGGGACCCTTCAGGGCAGTCAGCCATCGCAGCTACTCGGTCATACTTCGCCCGCGGAGCAAATCGACGATCTTTTCCATTCGTTCTTGAGCGGCGAGCATCTCATCTTTACAAGGCAGTTTCGGGTTGTTCGGTCGGAAGAGAATGCCGTCTGGGAATTGAAGACGCCGGATGTCCGTATCTTCGGGTGGTTCGTCGCCAAGGATTGCTTCGTCGCCGTGTTCGGAAATTGGGCTGATACAATCAAGGACCATAATCTCTATCGCGGTTATCGCATCGCTATCCGCAGGCTGCGCCGCGAACTGGGTATTGATGCGACACTTATGTGTAAAGGGAGTTTCGCCTGATGACGTTCTTTCGGTTTGATATCGGCGAACGATCCCGAACGGCCGGCAGGTTTATCGGGCGGGTTCGTAGAGAACTCCTCAGGGCTGTCACGGAAGAGAAGCGAGCTGGTCTGACCCAGCAGGAGCTCGCGCGCCGGCTTGAAAGCCATCGTTCGAATATCAATCGTCAATTGTCGGGCGAAGCCGAAATAACGTTGCGGTCCTTGGCCGACCTTGCGTGGGCGCTTGATCGGGAAATCACGTTTGAATTGCGTCGCCCTGACGAAGCGGCCGGGCAGAATATCGCGCCGATCACGTCGACGATCGGTCACAAGCCGATCAGGATCATCGCGCCAAAGAATTCGAGCGAGTAGGGCGGTCGGGTAGGGCTGTTCGACGAGGGTTCTTGGGCGACCATCAGCCCGGACTTGATCCGGACCGTGTGTCCGCTGGAAGAAAGCCGGTCAATACGTTTTCATACGCAAATGGAAGAAGTAGGCGGCGGGCGTTGCCCGCCGCCTGAAGTCGTTACTTCTGCGAAACGACCGCGACGTTGTGCGAGCCGTACTGCGCGGTAACCGAAGCGTTCGACACGTTCGCGCCGGTCGCCTGGGTGACCGTGGCGATGTTGCCGTAGCCAACCTGCACTGCGACCTGCGTGTTGTTGCCGGCGCTCGCCTGCTGACCGGTGGTCTGCGTGGCGTTGACGGTGTTGGAGCCGCCGACCTGAGTGATGAACGAACCGTTGTCACCAACCGCAAGCGGCACAGCCATCGCCTGGTTGACCGTGGCGGTGTTCTTGACGCCGTACTGCGCGGTCACAGCACCGTTGTTGCCGCCGCCAGTTCCCAGAGCCTGGGTGGTCTGGTTGACGGTAGCGACGTTCTTGGCGCCGGCCTGGAACGTGGCCTGGGCGTTTCCGCCGTTCGCCTGGGTGATATTGGCGCTGTTCATGAAGCCGGCCTGGCCTACGAGCGAAGCGTTGGTGTCGTTCGCGGCCTGTTCTGCGGTCGAACCGCCGAAATTACCCGCGGTGTTGCCACCCTGCTTCACTGAGACGGTATTGCTGTTGCCGGCCTGAATCGTCGCGGAGGCGTTGTAGGTGCCGTTGGCGGTCGAGAACCCTTGTGCGGCGCCCGATCCGTTCTGCTTGATGCTGGCCTGGTTGCCGGTGCCAAACTGGAGCGACGCCGACGCGTTGCCATAGCCGTTTGCGGGGCTGAAGTCGCCGCTGGCGTCTGCGGTCTTTTGCGAGGTGACGACGGTGTTGTTGTCACCGAACTGTCCCGTGAACGACGTGTTGGCGCCGCTGACCACTGCACCCGGCGTGGGAGTGATGGCCTTGTCGGATTGCTTGATCAGCGACTGGTTGTTGTTGCCGACCTGGATCGCGCCCTGGTTGTTCTGGCCGCCCTTCTGCGTGGTGGTAACGGTGTTTCCGGTACCGAACTGGGCGCTGAACGAATCGTTGGCGTAAGTTACAGCCGTAGCCTGCGAGTTCGGGGCCGAGTTGGTCTGGGTGGTCGTGGCGGAGTTGAACTCGCCGACCTGGACGTTGCCCGAGGTGTTCAGGCCTGCCGCAAGCTTGCTGACCTGCGACGTTTTTACGTCGTTGGCCCGGCCAACCTGGAACGTGGCCTGGTTGTTGTTGCCATCCTTCTGAGAGATCGTCGCGGTGTTGCCGTTGCCGATCTGGACGTTGGCCGAGTTATTCGTACCGGCGGCGGCGCCGGCTTGCGTGCTCTGCACGGAGTTGAACTGACCGGCCTGCACCGTGGCCTGGTTGTTGTTGCCGTGCTTCTGCGAGACCGTTGCGTTGTTGTGAACACCGATCTGCTCGATGAAGGATTCGTTGGCCGGGGCGGCATAGGCAACCGGCGCGCTCGCCAGGACGAGCGCCAAAGCAGTCATCATTTTCATGGAAGTAAAAGTCCTACGTTTTCCGAAGTGGGGTCAGCGGGGATCGCTGCCCTCGGGGCGCGTTAAAACATTCTTAACCTAACAAGCGGATGACAGTTTTGATGCAGAACTTGTTAAGGTTTATGCGCAAACGGCTTGCGCAAGCGGAAGCGCGCGCATCCAGGCGCGTGTCGGCGAAGAACTAGTGAGCTATGAATTAGCTGGCGTGTTCGATGCGCAACGAGCCGAGCCGGATCTCCTGATCCGAATTAATAATCGCTCGAACACGCATGAGCCCCGCGGTACGCAGCTCAAGCGGCGTGAAGATCAGGCTCGTGGCGGCAACAATGAACAGCGGCGCGCCGGTATCGGTTTTTAAATTTGCGACCAGTTCGGTCTGGTCATGATGCTCTGGCGTTTCAATGGGCTCTTCAAAAAATGGCTTCTCGTCGCCGGGGAGGTAGCATCGAACGACGATCGAACTGAACGGTTGGGACGCGGGCGAAAGAATATGCGTGTGTACGCATAATTTGGGAAGCACCAGCGGAAACTGGCCCGAAATGAAAATCACCCCGTTGTAGCAACCGATGAAGCTGAGCTTGCCACCCGGCTCGTTTCGAATGTCATCGCAGAAGATCGAATATCCGTAACGATTCATTCGCAAGAGCCGCTGGTGGTCGACAGAACTGCTTTTATCAATGGCTGTCTTGTATGACAATTGTAACAGGACGATAACAGAGCTGCCTTTGGCTTCTGGCGGCGAGTTCGGGTTCGGTGAAATAGCGTTCAGGGGTGCGGCGACCGCGGCGCACACTCACAGGTTGATCGATGCCGAAGCTTATCGGCACGAAGCTAACCGTCTGGATAGACGCTGCGCGTGACCGGAGCCGACGTCTGGTTCGCCGTGCCGCACGAGCGGCGCCACAATCCTAGCGGTCATTAATGCCGCCATTATACCGCGACCGTTTCCTCCATCTCGTTTCCCTATGCCGTTTTATCTATTCTGTTTGCGCTGTCGTTGACGTGCGTTTCTCAAGCGAGACGGCATGAGTTCGGCGGCACGTCGATTGTGTGGAGGAAAATTCGGCGGGTGGCGCTAATCGCGCCAGGAGCATCGATTCACCCGCTTTACTTTCGATCTTGGTCCGAGCGGGTGCGCCCCGCAGCAGCGACCACTCCACATTCAACACGAAGTTCAGTTTGCGGGGGCTGGTCGACGGCGCGTCCGACCGCGTCAGCTCCACACACAGGCTAAATGGGTGACATCATGACTTCTTCTCGTACCACAACGGTAGGCGATCGGATCATCGAGCCGATGATCGAGCTTGCGCGCTGCTCGAAACAGCAGCGAATCGTCATTGCCGGCGCCAAGAGCGTCGAGCTGATGCTGGAGCTGAAATCATCGCGGCTTTCTCCACGTGGCCGGCATGTCAAACTGCGGCCTTCCGGCAGGCCAATATGATGTGGCGCTGGTCGATTGGCGGCGACGCACATTCCTGGCCCTTGAGACGGCGCTCGATCGGCTGGTGAAATTTCTCGGTCCAGCCGGTCTGTTGGTGGTCTGGGTTGACCCGCAAAAGGCCGCGGCCAATGAAATCCTTCGCGCCGCGCTGGAGCGGCGTGGCTTTATGATCGAGGCAGGAACCGTCCATGAGTGCGGCTGCGCTTTCTCGGGACGGCGGCGTGACGTGATGCCGCTTCGCAAGGCTGCGTGACAGGTCGGCCCCGCTGCCGATCCTCAGGTTTGGCAGCGGGGCAGCCCCACGGGCGGCTGATCCCGTGCTATTGCGGAGGCGTGTCGGGCATCGTCCGGACATGACAAACGGTGGTCACCTCCGTATCCGACCTTGAAGAAACCCGGCATCGCATCATGGAAACCAGGCCACCCGTTCCGCGCGCGATCCTCGTCGGCATCCAGCTCCCGGGCGTCGACGACGTCGCGCATGCCGAGAGCCTCGAGGAGTTGGGCCGCCTGGTGAAGACGCTGGGCTACGAAGTCGTCGGCACGCTGTCGCAGAAGCGCGACGAGATCGGCGGCGGAACGGTGCTCGGCAAGGGACGACTCGAAGAGCTCGCGGCGATCACCGGTGGGACGGGCGTTGTCCGGTCGATGGCAATTGTCCGGAAGTCCAAGGCACGCGAGCGCTTCGAAAACGCCGAGAAGAAGCCGTCGGCGCCGCGGAACGAGCCTGATCCGGAGGCTGGTCCAAGACCGGACTTCGTGATCGTCGATAACGATATCTCGCCGAACCAGGCGCGCAACCTTGAGCGGGCAACCGGCGCCCAGGTGCTCGATCGAACCGGCGTCATTGTCGAGATTTTTCATCGCCACGCGCACAGCCGCGAGGCGAGATTGCAGGTTGAGATGGCGCGGTTGAAGTACGTCGCGCCGCGGATGCAGGAATCTTCGGGTGGCGGCGGACGGCAGCAGGGTCCCGGCGCCGGCGAGTCCGACCTCGAACTCGACCGTCGCAAGATCCGCGATCGCCTCGCCGAGTTGAAAACGCAGATCGAGGATATCCAGCGGGACAACGAGCAGCGCCGGTCGGCGCGTCGCGACCAGCTCAGGGTCGCCCTGGTCGGGTACACCAATGCCGGCAAATCATCGCTAATGCGCGCGCTCACGGGGAGCGGGGTACTCGTCGCGGACAAGCTGTTCGCAACGCTCGACACCACCGTGCGCGCGCTGCAGCCCGAAACCAGGCCGCGCGTGCTGGTCTCCGACACGGTCGGCTTCATCAAGAAGCTGCCGCACGACCTCGTCGCGTCGTTCCGCTCGACGCTCGCCGAGGCGCTCGAAGCCTCTCTGCTGCTGTTCGTCGTCGACGCCTCCGATCCGACCTACGAATCACAGCTCGAGGTCAGCCGCAACGTGCTGCGCGAGATCGGCGCGGAGACCGTCCCATCGTATTTGCTCCTCAACAAAATCGATCGCGTGAGCGAAACGGACCGTGCGGCCCTTCGCGAGAAGCACCCCGACGCGATTCTGCTTTCCGCGAAGTCGCCCGATGACGTCGCCGCCCTGCGTGAGACGGTCATCGCGTTCTTCGAGGCGGCGATGGTGGATGATCAGCTGGTGTTGCCGTATGCGAAGCAAGGGCTGCTCAGCGATGTCTACGAGAACGTGCGCGTGCTCTCCGAGGACTACAACACCGTCGGCCGGATCATAAACCTGCGTGGCCTGCCGAGCGCCATAGCGCGTTTGCGAAGAACGATGGCCGCTTCTTGAGTTGGACTCGGATCGGTCAAATGGGTTCTCGCTGCAGGGCGGGCTGAAGCCAGTGGTCGCATCGTTAAGCGGATTGCGCATCGTGATACAGGGCTCGAAAGGCGCTTTAGATAGGGAGGGCTGCTTTGCCTATCCGTTCAAGCCAGTCTGAGGGTGAGCTGCCGCAGACCTTTGTGCCGTTCGGGGGCACGAGAACTTCGCCGGATCGAACCCCCGGGATCGACGCTTAGCAAGGGATATTTCCGATGCATCATCTGAGCGCTTCCAGCGGCGCAATTTCATTTTTAATGCTCTCAATCAAGAACTTCGAACCCCTTTCCGTGAGGTGATGTTGGTCACTCGCTACAATGTCCTCGGGTCGCTCACCCAACCGAGTAAGGCACCCCTCTTTGTCGCACATCGCATCCCACGCCGATATATATTCCGCGCCAACCTCCATTAGCGCTGATCGCATCTGAGCGTCGTCCCAAGACCGATACACTCGTTGCAAAAAACGTTCAGGGATGAGCGCGTGATGCATCGCGAAATATCTCAGCATCTCGCTGGGGAGACCGCGCTTCCAAACAGGAACGGGTCCAAGCACGATTGTGCGGGGGATTGACAATGCCCTCAACGCCAAGATTGTTTTCTTTAGACCCGCTATATCTTCGGGTCGCGTAGATCCCCTGGCATGCAACACTACGACATCGGGGCGGGCTCGCCTGACGATGCCTAGAACTTCGTCATTCATGCTGCGGCAGTTAGGATTACCCGGAACGTCAACCGAAAGCCACGGCCCACAACTGTTCGAGTTGAATTGAGCTAAACCAAAATTGCGTTCATTCTGCAATTGACGCAGCCCGGGCATCAGAGCGGTAGCCGTGGAATCTCCCCAAACAAAAAGGAGTGGACGCGTTTCTTCCATACAGCCCTTTTCGAACGTGATTTTCTTTTTCGGGTCAATCAAGCATTCGCCGACGCGCCAAGAGGCCGGGTATCCTTTCACTTCGGCTATCTCAAGCAACTCTTTCGGAAATCTGGTTTCAAATCCTTGCCCTTCGATAATGACAAAACCTGCGACGGCCACAAATATCATCCCCGTACTTAGCGTCGCTATTTTGGGTCCGCTCATTCGCCCGGCGCGGAACTTCTTTTCGACCAACTCATAGGTAAGCCATGCAAGAATGAAACTAACCGCAACGACCAGTCCCACCTCCAACTGCGTTAGCGGGGCAAATTTAAATGCAGCAGAGAATACCAGCAGCGGCCAATGCCAGAGATAAAGTGGGTAGCTTATAAGTCCAACAAACACGAGCGCGCGAGCCGAAAGCGTGGATGATGCGACACGGCTATTTGCGCCACCCCATAATATTAGCGAGGCTCCGATTGTCGGAATAAGCGCGAGCCATCCTGGATAGGGCGATTGTTGGTCAAAAAGGTAGGCGCTCCCTACAATCAATATCAGCCCGGCGATAGTTGCAATGTCGGCCGGCCGGCCGGAGGGCCAAGCCATATCATCTCGACGCCGAAGCCAGGCTAATGATGCTCCCAACATTAGTTCCCAAGCCCGGGTGAGTGGCGAATAAAAGTCGGCCTCGTGATTGTCGATGAAAGCGATGTTTAGGCTGAACGATAAGACGGCAATCAGGACAATCGCAAATATGATCCAGTTGGGCTTCCGTCGAAGGCCAATTATTATCAGTGGCCACGCGATATAGAATTGTTCCTCAACCCCTAGTGACCAAAGATGCAACAGCGGAAAGGTGCGAGCGTCTGGACTGAAATAGTCCGATTGAAACCACAGGTAAAAATTGGAAACGAATGCGGCGCTTGCGGCTAGTTGCTTCCCTAGTCGCACCATGTCGGCAGGTAGAAAGAGCCACCAGCCAGCGACAAGACTGACGACGAGAACCAAAAGCAAGGCTGGGAAAATGCGGCGTATCCGCCGTGCGTAGAAGTCGCGCAAGCTGAATACGCCGACCCGCGCTTCATCCAATATGATCCCAGAAATCAAAAAGCCAGATATGACGAAGAACACGTCTACCCCGACGAATCCTCCTGCCACATATTCTGGAAATCCATGGAACGCGACTACCGCTATCACCGCCAGCGCGCGAAGACCGTCAATGTCCGGTCTATAGCTCGCGAAATGACGCACCAGACTCTTGTCTGCCAATTTCATCCGCAGATCACCGGCAAGCTGTTTGCGTTCCCATCGTCTGGCATATCACGGTCGGCTCTTCATTATTTTCACAAGGCCTAAATTCACACTACCTTAGCGGACCGCCTCCTATCTACCCTGAACTACCTCGAATTTTCGCCACCGATCGGGCGCGGCCACAACCGATAGCCTCAGGACGATCGGCAACGCCCAGGGCCTTGGCCGGCGTCGCCGTACCGGCGGCGGGTTAGTTTGGGCATACCCAGATAATCGCGCCAGAAGCGAGCCTGCGGTCCGCTAGGCCTTGTGACAGGCAGGAAAGGCGCCGCTAGTGCATCCAGACGTAGAGAGGTGAACTGTGCCGCGCGCCACACCAAGGATGAGACTGCATTGCCTCGTGGCGTCCGCAAGCCGCATAAAGGGTCTCCATCGCAAAGATGAGAGCTTGGAAATTCACCGATCCTGACGGATCGTTTTCGTGCAAATAGCGCCATTCTTTAAAAGCGTTTCTCATCGCTTCGAGGGCCGCGCGAAGCTCGATGATGTCAGAGATTCCGCACTTCGAGGGGTGTTTTGGGCAGGCGGTACGGCCAGTTCGTATTTCAATGAATCGATGGTGCCGACGGCAAAGCGTCAAATACGCTCGCCCACGTTAGCGTAGCGGCCGCAGATGGAGTATGCTCAGCGTCTTTATGTAAAGTTCAAGCGCGAAGGCTGCAGTCACGACGAGCGGCACGGCGCTGCCGTTGGCGGGGACCTTAGTCGAGTCTCGTTCATACAGGTAAGCGGGAGTGTCGCGAACGAAACGGCCATGAACGCATGCACCTCGCCCTCAAGAGCGTCCGTCGGGCTTCAACAGTCTGCGGCAGCAGGGGCGCTTCGTGAGTTCAATGCGGAGCGGCCCCATGAGGCGCTCGACATGAAGTGCCCCGTCGAGTTCTACACAGCTTCACCGCGCCCCTTTGACGGGCTGCCGGAACTTATCGATCCATTCCACGACCGCGACCTTCTCGTCACCAATTGCGGTCGCCTCGGTCTGCATCGCAAGAAGATCAACATCTCCGTTGTCCTGGCTGGTCAACGGCTTGGAATCAAGAGGTCGACGAGGGCATTTGGCTCGTCAGATTCATGCATTATGATCTGGGATACTTCGACCTGGGGCAGAGAACCCTGCAACCCCTCGACAACCCGTTCGAGGCGAGGTTGTCTCCCATGTCTTGGGCACGTTCCGTTACCCATGTCGCCGGGCCGGACACCTGACTGTTGGTGCGCTCGGAGAGATTCGAACTCCCGGCCCTCGGAATCGAAATCCGATGCTCTATCCAGCTGAGCTACGAGCGCACTAGTCTTTTCAATGACTTATGGAACATATCCAAACGTTTGCGTGACACGGCGTTGCGGCGCGTCACGCGACGGGCTTGTTCGCATTTGGCCGCGGACTTTTCAATACCCTGCGAACGGCAGTGGGCAGCCGAAGAAGGGCAGCCGCAGGCAATCGAAAGCCAGCACGGCCGGGTGCGGAATCGCACACCCGGCGGATGCGCTGACATTTTGGGCTTGTCAGGCTTTCTTTTTGGCCTTTTTGGCGGGTTTCTCCGGATTGGCGGGCTTCTCGGGAGCTTGCTCGGCGGCTTTCTTCATCGATCGTGCGTAGCTATCGGCCGCGTTGTCGGCGGAGATTTGCAGCCGCTTGGCCGCAGCGGTTGCGAATAGAATGGTGTTCTTCGCAATCAGCTTATAGCGCTGCTTGGTCTCTTTATTCGCCGCCTTGGCCGCCATCGCCATATAACGGCTCTGCCGTTTCTTCGCGGCGTCCATAAGGTCCTTGTTCTTCTTCCTGGCGATCGATCGGATCAGGACATCGAGGTCTGCTTCAGCCATTCCCCACCTTCTTGAATTGGCAATGATCGATTGTGCTACACCGATTGTGCGTCGCCAATCCAGCGGTGAAGCAAAGAAAAGCCCCTCACAACAGCCGGAGTGGTCCGGCCGTCTCGCCGGGGTCGTTGCCATCGGGGTACCCGATGGCAGAACGGCGGGGTGGGGATGTTTCCAGGCGCGACGCGCCCGCGACGCCGTGAACCCGGGCGATCATCGCCATGTGATGCCGGGTGGGAAGAACCCACGCATTTCGCGATTGCCGGGCGAGATCCCTTGGGGCATCAGAGCCGGCAATGAACAAGGATTTTGAAAACCTCGCCGCTCGCGCGGCCCCCGCGATCTTTGTCGTGCTCTGGAGCACCGGCTTTATCGGCACCAAATACGTGCTGCGCGACGCCGAGCCGCTGACCTATCTCGCCATCCGCATGGTGCTGGTGGTTGGCCTGATGGCGATCATCGCCGCGATCGCGCGGCCGCGATGGCCTGATCGCGCAGGCGTCGGCCACAGCATCGTCGCGGGCATCCTGGTGCATGGATTTTATCTGGGCGGGACCGCGATCGCGATCGCTCATTCGATCCCGGCCGGGCTCTCGGCGCTGATCCCGGGCCTGCAACCGATTCTGACCTCGACCCTGGCGAACCGTTGGCTCGGCGAGCGCGTCACGCCACTGCAATGGGCCGGACTATTGATCGGGCTCGGGGGCGTGGTGCTGATCCTGCACGAGCGCCCGATGAGCGGGGAGGCGGGCTGGGGCTGGTTCGCCTCGGGCGTGTCACTGGTCAGCATCACCCTGGGAACCCTGTATCAGCGGCAATATTGCGGCCGGATCGACTGGCGCGCCGGCAACCTCATTCAGTACGTCGCGGTGGCGATCCTGTTCGCGGCCGGAGCATGGCTGTTCGAGAGCCGTGTCGTGCACTGGACCACGGAGTTCGTGCTGTCGGTGATGTGGCTCGCCGTGGTGCTGTCGATCGGATCGATCGGGCTATTGTACTGGCTGATCCGGCGCTCGGCGGCCACATCGGTGGCGAGCCTGTTCTACCTAGTGCCGGCGGTAACCGCGATCATGGCCTATGTGCTGTTCGGCGAGCGGCTCGACCAGGTTGCGATCGCGGGCATGGTTGCGTGCGCCGCCGCGGTGTTCCTGGTCAACCGCCGCGTGCGGGCCTGACGATCCCCCGGCAATGATCTCCAAAAGCAAAAACCTCCGGGCTTTCACCCGGAGGTTTTGCCGCGCGCCGGTCGGGTCAGCGCTTCGACTTCTTGGCCTTCTTCTTTTGGCCTTCTTGGCAGCCTTTTTCACCGTTTTCTTGACCGCCTTCTTGGTCTTCTTGGCCGATTTCTTGGCCGCCTTTTTGGCTTTCTTGGCTTTGGCGGTTTTCTTGGCCTTCTTCGCTTTCTTGGCCTTCTTCGGCGCTACTTTTTTCGCGACCTTCTTGGCGGCCTTCCTGACCTTTTTCGCCACCGTCTTGGCAGCTTCGGTCGTGGCTGCCGCCGCGCCGCTCGCCGCGTCGGTCATCTGCTCGATAATCGATTTATCGTCGTCCATGTCATCCCCCGAGGTTTTAACGAAGCCATGACGATAGCGAGATTCTTTCGCGCGTCAAACACATGCCGTCGATTCATGCGCCGCGGACCTTGGCATAGGCGACAAGCGCCCGTTCGCGGCCGGCCTTGTGATCCACGATCGGCTGGGGATACGTCGTGCCAAGGCGCACACCCGCGGCTGCGCACGCAAGCGGGGTAGCGCTCCATGGCCGATGGATCACGTCATCGGGTAATGGCGCGAGCTCCGGTACCCAGCGCCTGACATAGGCGCCACTTGGGTCGAACGTCTCGCCCTGCAGGACCGGATTGAAAACGCGGAAATACGGTGCGGCATCGGCGCCGGAGCCGGCGACCCATTGCCAGTTGGCGGGATTGCTGCCCGGGTCGGCATCGACCAGTGTGTCCCAAAACCATTTTTCGCCCGCGCGCCAGTCGATCAGGAGATGCTTGACCAGGAACGACGCCGCGACCATGCGTACCCGGTTGTGCATGGTGCCAGTGTGCCAGAGTTCGCGCATCCCGGCATCGACGAGGGGATAGCCGGTCTGGCCGCGTTGCCAGGCCCGTAGCGCGCGCCCGTCCTCCCGCCAGGGAAAGCGATCGAAGGCGGGTTGGAGATTGCGCGTCGCCAGGTCGGGCACGTCGAACAGCAGGTGGCGGCAGAATTCGCGCCACGCCAGCTCGCTCAGGAATTTGTCGGCGTCAGCGGCGAGCGAGGCGCGCGCATCGGCGGCAAAGCGCGCGGCGTGCCAGACCTGGCGCGGGCTGACCTCGCCAAAGCGTAGGTGCGGCGACAGCCCCGACGTGCCGGCGCGATCGGGCCGGTCGCGCTTGGCCGAATATCCGGCCATGGCCGTTTCCAGAAACGCGCCGAGCCGGGCCTGAGCCGATTTCTCCCCCGGGCTCCAGGTGTCGCGCAATCCGCCGGCCCAATCCGGAGCGGTGGGCTCGAGACCCCAGCTTTCGAGCAGATCGCTTGCGACGACCGGCGCCGGACCCAAGGACTTTGGTGGCCCCAAGGACTTCGGCGCCGGCAGCGGGGTTGGCGGGTCGCCCTGCGCCTGCACCCGCTTCCAGAACGGCGTGAACACCCGCAAGCCACGGCCCTCCTTGTTGCGGATGCGGACCGGGGGGACCAGGAGATCGCCGGGAAGGCTGCGCGCGGCGACGCCGATCGCCTTCAAGTGGGCCGTGACCTCGTCGGCCGCGGCTTGATGCGGCGCTTGTGAGATCTCGTTCCAGAACACCGCCCCGGCGTCGACCTCGCGCGCCAGACCGGCGATGGTTTTGGCGGCGGGCCCCCGGCGCAGCACCAGCGAGGCGCCGATCCCATGCAGGCTCTGTTGCAAGGCCCGCAGCGACCGCGCCAGCCACCAGCGCGTCGCGGCGCCCATCGGCCGCGCGCCGGGGGGGCCGGCCTGGTCGAACACATAAAGACAAATCACCTGCGCACCGGTCCCGGCAGCGGCATGCAGGGCAGGGTGATCGGCGAGGCGGAGGTCGTCGCGAAACCAGACGATGCAGGGGGACGCGGACTGATTGGCCATAGATCGATTCAACGGCGGAGGTGTTCCGGTGGTTCCCCCTGCGCGATCTCAAGGTTCATCCGGGTTCGCGGCTTATGCCCTTCATCGTGATCGCCGGCAACGCATGCGCCTCGGGGTGTTGCGACGTCGCTTGTTTTACCGCGTTGCGGTCACCCGATCTTCGCCGGCGCGGCAAGAGGTGCGGTGGGAGCGGTCGCGGCATGCTCCTTTTTCCCGAACAACCGGTTTTGCAGCCGGTCAAGATAGAGATAGATCACCGGCGTCGTATAGAGCGTGAGGATCTGCGACAGCGCGAGACCTCCGACAATGGCGTAGCCGAGCGGTTGCCGTATCTCCGAGCCCACGCCCGTTCCCACCATCATCGGCACCGCGCCGAGCAGAGCCGCCATCGTCGTCATCAGGATTGGCCTGAAGCGCTTGATGCAGGCTTGGTAGATCGCTTCCTCGGTGTCGAGGCCTTCATTGTGTTCGGCATGCAAGGCAAAGTCGACGAGCATGATGCCGTTCTTCTTGACGATGCCGATGAGCAGGATGATGCCGACGATCGCAATCACGCTCAGGTCGAAGTGAGCCGCCATCAGCAGAAGCAGCGCACCGACACCGGCCGAGGGCAAGGTCGAGATGATGGTGATCGGATGGATCATACTTTCATAGAGTATTCCGAGTATCAGGTAGATCACGAACAGCGAAGCCGCGATGAGGATCGGCGTACTCGACAGGGAATTGCCGAAGGCCTGCGCGTTGCCCTGGAAGCTGGTCTGCAGCGAGAGCGGTGGATGCAGCTCCTTATCGACGGCATGGATGGCGCTCACGGCCTGGCCGATGGAAGCGCCCGGCGCAAGGTTGAAGGAGATCGTCACCGATGGGAATTGACCCTGGTGATTGACGACGAGCGGCGACACCTTCACGACCGTGTCGACCAGCGTCGACAACGGTACTTCCTGGCCGCTGGAGGATTTGACGTAGATGTTGTTGAGGGCATCGGGCGAGTACTGGAACTTCGGGTCGACCTCCAGCACGACATGATATTGCTGCAGCGTCGTGAAGATGGTCGAGACGATGCGTTGACCAAATGCATCATCCAGCGTGTTGTCGATGGTGAAGGGCAGGATACCGAAGCTCGACGCAACTTCGCGCTTGATCGTGATGTCGAGCAGCGGTCCTGCGCTGAGTTGGTCAGTGGTTACATCGGTGACCGACGGGATCGCCTTGATCTTGTCTAGGAACCGCCCCGACCAGTGGCTGAGTTCGCCCGGATCGGCATCGTTCATCGTGTATTGAAACTGGGTCTTATTCAGTCGGGCACCGACCGTGATGTCCTGGGCTGCCTGCATATAAAGCGTGATGCCCTGGATTTTGGCGAGATTGGTCCTGAGTCGTGCGATCACCTTGTCGATCGGATCCCGCTGGTTCTCGGGCTTCAGCTGGATATACACGCGGCCGTCATTGACGGTGTACACACCGCCGCCGGCCCCTACCGCCCCTCCCAGGGATTCGACGGCCGGATCGCGCATGATGGCGTCAACCAGCGCCTGCTGCCGCCCGGCCATGGCCTGGAACGAGATATCTTGCGCGGCTTCGGACTGACCGATGATCAGGCCGGTGTCCTGTTGGGGGAAGAACCCCTTGGGGATGACGACGTAGAGGTATCCGGTGAGCACGATGGTCCCGACCATGACCATCAGCGTGACGAAGCGATGCCGCAGGACGACCTTGAGGCCGGCCTCGTAGCGGTTCAGCAAGGCGTCGAATCCGCGTTCGGACAGGCGATAAAGCCATCCGTGCTCCTTCCGTTCCGGCTTGAGCAGGTAGGCGCACATCATCGGCGTCAACGTGCGCGAGATCACCAGCGACAGAACGAGCGCAACGCTTACGGTGACGGCGAATTCGCGGAACAGCAATCCGATGTAGCCGCCCATCAGGAACAACGGGATGAAGACGGCGATCAGCGAGATGGTGATCGCCATGACGGTAAAGCCGATCTCACCCGATCCCTTCATCGCCGCGTCGTACGGCGAAAGTCCCTCTTCGATGTGCCGCGTGATGTTCTCGATCTCGACGACGGCATCATCCACCACAAATCCGACGGCTATCGAAAGGGCCATCAGGGACAGGTTGTCCAGGCTGTAGCCGATTTCGTAGAGGACGGCGAAAGTGCCGACCAGGGACAGTGGCACAGTGACGGCCGGAATGACGGTTGCCCAAAGGCTGCGGAGAAAGATGAATATCACCGCGACGACGAGCACGACCGTCAGGAGCAGCGTGAACTGCACGTCGGTGATCGAAGCCCGGATGGTCTCGGTGCGATCTGAAATGATGTTGATCTTGATGCCGGCGGGAATCGAGGCCTGCAACACCGGCATCATGGCCTTGATGCGGTCGACCGTTTCGACCACGTTTGCTCCGGGCTGACGCTGAATGGCCAGGATGATGGCCCGCTCGGTGTTGTACCAGCCGGCGATCAGATCATTCTCCGGCCCACTGATGACGCGCCCGATGTCGCGGATGCGAACCGGTGAACCGTTGCGATAGGCCACGACGAGGTCAGCGTATTCGTCGGGCTTGAACAATTGATCGTTGGTATTGAGGGTGTAGGTCTGGCGAGGACTGTTGAGCGTACCTTTTGCCAGTTCGACATTGGCCTGACCCAGTACGGTGCGCAAATCTTCCAGATTGATGCCGCGGGCGGCCAGTGCCTCCGGATCGACCTGCACGCGAATCGACGGCTTCTGCTGGCCGCCGATGCCGACCAGGCCGACGCCCGAGATCTGGGATATCTTCTGCAAGAGAATGTTCTCTGCATAGGCATCGACTGTCGTCAGCGGCAGGCTGTCCGAGGTCAGGCCGAGCACGAGGATCGGCGTATCGGCGGGATTCACCTTCCGGATCGTCGGCGGATACGGAATGCCTGCCGGGAGATATGCGGTCGCGGCATTGATCGCGGACAGGGTATCGCTCACCGCTCCGTCGATCTGGCGGTTCAGGTCGAACTGCAGTGTGATCTGTGTGTAGCCGAGCGCGCTCGAGGACGTCATCTGGGTGAGGCCTGGGATTTCGCCGAATTGAAGTTCGAGCGGCGATGCCACCGAGGATGCCATGGTCTGGGGATCGGCGCCCGGCAGCTGGGCCGTCACCGTCAACGTCGGATAGTTAACATTGGGCAGCGCGGCCACGGGTATCCGCGGATAGGCGGCCAAGCCGGCGACGAACAAGCCGAGCATCAGCAGCGCGGTCGCGATCGGCCGTCGGATGAAGGGGGCTGAAATATTCACGGGATGGGTGTCTGCATCGCGTCTTCCGCGGCGACCTCCGCCGCGGCCTTGCCGCGAAGGATGGCGACATGTGCGCCCGGCTGAAGCTTGTATTGTCCGTCAACAACCACCCGCTCGTTGGCGAAGAGGCCGGAATCGATCAACGCCTGCCCGTCACCGATCTGCCCCACCTTGATCTGGCGCATCGAAACGGTGCCGTCGGGATTGACGACCCAGGCGTAGGCTCCATTCGGACCTTGCTGCACGACGGATGCAGGAACCGTGAGGCCGTTATGGCGCGTGTCGAGCAAAAGCCGCGCGTTGATCAGTCCGCCGGGCCAGAGGCTATGCCCCTTGTTCGGAAAATTTGCCTTGAGCTGGATTGAGCCCGTCGTCTGCAGGATCTCGTTATTGACGAGGACAAGCTTGCCCTGGCCAAGCCGCATCGTGTTGTCCTGATTGTAGGCCGTGACAGTCAGCGGCGCTTTGGTCGCCTGCTGTTGCTGCTGGATTTGCGGCAACACCGTCTCTGGAAGCGTGAAGATCAGCGAGATCGGATCGAGCTGGGTCACCACACAAAGGCCGTTCGTGCTCGACGGGCTGATAATGTTGCCGATGTCGATCTGCCGGATCCCCACCACGCCGTCGATCGGCGAGGTGAGGCGGGTGAAACTGAGCTCCACCTTTGCAGCTTCGATCAATCCCTCGTCGGCTTTTATCGCCGCCTGCAGTTGACCCACCTGCGCTTTCTGAGTTTCGATCAATTGCGGCGTCGCCCAACCCTTGGCGCCCAGTTCGGTGTAGCGAGCGAGGTTGGCCTCGGCGTTGACAAGCTGGGCCTTGTCGCGCTCGAGCACCCCGGTGTCCTGGTCGATCAAGGCCTGGTAGGGCCGCGGATCGATCTGCGCGAGCAGGTCGCCGGCATGCACATGCTGGCCTTCCGTGAAATTGATGCTGACGATCTGGCCCTGGATCTGGGCGCGCACGACATCCGTGTTGTACGCGATCACGGTCCCGACGCCGGTAAGATAGATTGGCACGTCATGCTGGGTGACGGCTCCCGCGACGATCGGCACCGGAGCGGGCGGGGCCGGCGCGGCTGCGGCCGCTTTCTCGAACGGGAGAGCATGAGTGACGTGAAGCAGGCCGCCCGTCCCAACGACGGCCATCAGGATGACGGCAGTGAAGATAGCTTTCTTTTGCATGACCAAACCTCACTAAGGATTTATTGGCAGCCCCGGAGTGACTGGCACTTGTGAAGCGGCCAGCCCGATCGGCATGGTCTCGGGCGCAGGCGTGCCGGAAACGGACGTTGCGGTGAACGATGGGCGCGACCGGCGTGGAGCCAACAGAGCCTGCAAAAGGCGACACGGCCGCCGTCGGTATGGGGGCGGCCGAACTGACGCCGGAGTTACTGATCTCGGAGGAGTCGAGTGGAATACCGGTTCGCGGCACTCCACCCATGGTGGTCGGCGAGGTCGATGACGGATTGGATGACGCAATCACGCTGGTCGATCCCGATCCGCACATACCCGACATTCCCGATGTGTCGATGATTCCGGACGGCGCCGAGAGCCCCGATGTCGACGATATCGCCGGCGCGATGCCCGGCGATGCGGCCGTAGTGCCCGCCATCCCCGCGGTTGCGGGTGCGGCCGATCCGGCTCCCGTTCCACCACCGTCGAAGGTAGCGGCCGATCCGAACATCTCGGCCGGAGCCGTCCCGACCGTCGAGCAGACCACGCCGTTGTCTGGAATTGCGATCGTGCCCGTCGCCGGAGCAGCGAGCGGACTGACGCCCGAGGATGGGAACTCGGTAGCCCCCAATGGAATTCCCGTGGGCGAAATCGGAGAGCCCGCGGCGGTGCCGAGTGGAGATGTTGCTTCAACCGTCGGTGTCGGCGTCGGCATGACCGTCATCTGGGCGAACGCGACATTCCCGACGAACAACGCGGGTACGATCGCGGTGGCTAATAATAACTTCATGTGAACTCTCCGTAACGAGGACAGAGTGATTGCCGATCTCGTTAGCCGCAGCTCAGCGGCGGCGGCTCCGTCGGATGCAGCTGCTGCCAATCGAAACGGGATCATCGATGCCGAAACGGTTGATGCCGGGCTCTCAACGCACCAAGCGCAGGAATGACCGACCAGGCGTCCTTAATTCTTCTTAAGGAATGCGGTGAGGTGTTGCGCGGGCAATTCGTTTGCGCGGCGCCACGTGCGGATGATGCAATAGAGCGTCGCATCCTTATTCATTGTGCGGCCACACAATTTTCAGCTTCGATCCCGTCGCTAAATAGCGAGAGGCCAGGACGCGGGGTGCGTCCTGGCCTCCAAATGTCTCTCGATGACGTGAAATGATGTGATTGGTCGCGATTGCAGCTTTAGGAAAGCCAACAAGCAACACTGTTGGTTCGCGGCGCCCTGTTCGGACGGACCTGGTCGGTCGTGATCGTCGATGTGTGCTGGGGCGCGATTGTCACGCCGGTCTCGTCCGCCGTCGGCCTACCAACTGGCTTGCTCCGGAATCCGTCGCTTGCGCCAACCGGGCACGCGATTGCGCGCCCGGTGACAGGCACCTCGAAGCAAGCCAGAAGACGGTGGATCGCGTCGTCGCGGTGCGGCCCGCGACGACGCTAACACCATTACTTCGGCTGCGGCACGATCCGGAGATAGGGCTTCGGCGCTTTCCAGCCCTGCGGGTAGATCGTCTTGGCCTCGTCGTCGCTGACGGAACCGGCGATGATGACGTCCTCGCCTTGCTTCCAGTCGGCCGGTGTCGCGACGCGGTGCTTCGCGGTCATCTGCATCGAGTTCGATGACGCGCAGGATCTCCTGGAAATTACGTCCCGTCGTCATCGGGTAGACCAGCACCAGCTTGATCTTCTTGTCCGGTCCGATGATGAAGACGTTACGGACGGTCTGGTTGTCGGCGGCGGTACGCGTCGCGGCGTCGCCGGAGGTGGCGGCCGGCAGCATGTCGTACAGCTTCGACACCTTGAAATCGGTGTCGGCGATCATTGGATAATTCGGCGCCGCGCCTTGCGTCTCCTTGATGTCTTCGGACCATTTCGCATGCTTGTCGACGGGGTCGACGCTGAGCCCCATCAGCTTGACGCCGCGCTTATCAAACTCCGGCTTGAGCTTGGCCAGTGCGCCGAGCTCGGTGGTGCAGACCGGGGTGAAATCCTTGGGGTGCGAAAACAAGAGCGCCCAGCTATTGCCGATCCAGTCGTGGAATTTGATCCTGCCTTCGGTGGTTTCGGCCTCGAAGTCCGGGGCGACTGCGCCAATCTGAAGAGCCATGGTATGTCCTCATCTTATTCAAGTTACAGGTGAAATTCGTATTTTACACGGACTGCACGGACTGGCTACGGTAGGGGAGACGGCAGCCCGCGAAAACGATAAAATTCTCTTCGGACGGCGAGTTCCTAGCACCTTTTTTTGATCGGGGCCCTGCGGCGAAAACACCACAAAGGCGTGAAAAGTCAGCAACTGCCGCTGTTATGCCGCTTATATTTGCAATCAGGGGGCGCCAATTTTGATGAATCGTGGCAAATGTCATCGCGACTAAACGGCAACCATTTAAATGCTCCCGACGCAAGTTTCGAATCATTAACTGCTCGTTTACGCCCGCATGGAAATGCTGGCCGAGATCAAGAAACTGAAAGAGTGACTACCAATGTCCGCCCCGCTCGTTAACTTCGCCGAACCGATCGGCGCCTTGGAACCATCAAACATTTCCTGCCGCAACAGTGCAGCGCAAGCGCTGAACGTGGTGCGCGACGGCGTCATCACCGGCGAGGGCCCCACCGCCAAGGGCCGAGTTCATTTTTCCCGCGAATTGGATGCTGCCGACGCCGCCTGGTGCGCGCGCATCCTGACCGCGACCGCTGTTGAGAATCAGCCGGTCAGCCGCGCCGAAGCCGAAGCCCTGTTTGAGATCGACGACGCCGCCGCCGAGCGCAGCGACAATGGTCGCTTCGACGATCTGTTAGCCAAGGCGGTCGTGCACCACGCGGCCTCCGCGTCTGGACTGCCGGTGCCGCCGCGCACCGTTGCGTTGTCGCCGGAAACCGCGATCGAAAGCTGGGCTCCCACCCGATCGGTCAGCGTCGATACCGAAGTGCTGCAATGGATCGCAAGCCAGATGCGCGGCAAGCGTTGCAGCAACCGGACCCTGATGACGCTGGTCGCCACCATCGTCGGCGCGGCGGCGCTGCCGCTCGTGCAGTTGCCGAATGTGTTCGACATCGGCATGTAGATCGGCCGGCAACGGCGTCTGTCGTGGCGGCGGGGATTACTTCCCCGCCGTTTTTTGTTTGCCGCTTTCCTCGTCGAGCCCCACCGTCCGGCCCGGAAATCCAGCGGCGTCGAAATAGCGTTGCGACAGCACCCGCTGGTATTTCACGACGGTCCTCAAACCGTTCGGTGCGGCCTTGGAAACCAGCGATCCGTCGGCCACCTTCGGTATGATCCCGTTCGGCAAGGCCTCCGACATGACGCGGCCCGTCAATCCACCATTACCGGCCGAACGCAGGTTCATGAGTTGCGCGATCGTCATGCCGACATCGGCATTGCTGACCGGCAGCGGATCGACATATCCGGCTTTGAAGTCCGGCCCGATCGCCGCCATGAAATTCATCGTGTCGCCGCGACCGAAACTGCCATGCATGCCCTGGCCTTGCCGAAGCACGGTGTCGGCAACTTCGACGGAGCAGTTGGTCGGCTCGTCACATCCGGTCGTATAGGAGCGGAAGTTGACAACGATCGACGGGGTCGGCGTGACTGCCTTGCCCTTGAGGCCGAGCTGCGACATTTCCAGCGTACCGGGGAAGCGGCCAAGTTTATCGTCGACGAACAGCCCGCTGATGTAATCCTGTTCGAGCAGCGCCTTGATCGTGCGTGCCGCCAATTTCTTGTCGCGATTGGGCAGGTAGATCAGGTCAGAGCCGCCATTGGTGGCCACCACCAGATCGGGCTTTGCGGGATCCTTGCCGAGCAGGCCGTTACCGGCCTTGGGGTAGGCATTGTCGGCGACGCGCGCGTTCTTGTCGTTCGGATCGAACAGCGGCAGGTCGAGCGCCTTGGCGAGATCGATCGCCAGAAAGCCCATCGGCAGGAAACCCGCCGGGGTATCGGGGTAAGTATTCTTCACCGACGGACTGGTCTTGCTTTCCTTTGAGATCGTGGAGAAGCCGTGGTCGGAAGAGATGATGATATTGGTGCTGGCGGCGAGGCCGAGATCGTCGAGCGCCTTGCGCAATTGTGCCAGATTGTTGTCCGCGTTCTTGATGCCGGCGAGCGAAGTGGGCCCGTTGATGCCGGGCGTGACGGTGTTGAGGCTGTCGCCGTTATTGTGCTGGCTGCCGTCGGGATCGCGCGACCAGAACACCAGCACGAACGGCTTGTTGCGTGCCTTGAACATCGGCAGCACGACCTTGGCGGCGACATCAGCGAAATAAGCCTGCTGCGCGGTGTTCGGCACCACCGTGCCCGCCGTCTTGGAATCGCCGGCCTTGCCGTTGTCGCCGCGCGAGGGGGTCGCCAGCGGAAGGCTGGCCGTGGTCAGGGCGGCCTTGATCTCGTCGGATAGCGGAACGCCGTTTTTGCCGCCGGTGGCATCGTCGATCACAACCGAGTGCAGGCCATCGGTGCCGATTTTGTCGGTATGGTCGAAGATCAGGGTAGGGCCGACCTTGCCGATCGCCGCGGTGCTATAGCCCTTGCCGCGCGCCATTTTCAGGATGGTTTCCTCGTTGAGATAGTCGCCGCCGAAATGCTCGTCGACGTCGCGCAGCACCGGATTGGTTTCGAGGAACGGCGTCACCGTGCCATCCGCTGCCGCGACCGGATAACCGGTATAAATTGTGTTGCTGAAATCGCCGGTATCGCCGAGGTGGTGGCCGGTCGCCATCGCGGAGGCGTTGGCGGTGGTGAACGTTGGAAACAGCGAGTGCGAATTCTTGAAATTGATCCCCTTGTCGCGGACCTCGGCCATCGCGGGCGCGGTCTGCGGTGTCACCATCCGGCCGCGCAGGCCATCCGGCACGAACAGGATGAGATTGCGGGGTGTATTCTGCGCCGATGCGGCGTCTGCGAGAAGTGTGATGAAACCGGCTGACAGCAATGCAATTGCGGGACGCATCAAAATCTCCCCATAAGAGACAAAATCAGGCTAGACCGTTGCCTCTGTTTAGTTTTGCTGTACGACGGAATTGTTACAGCCGTTGCCGCGTGCCAGATTGCGGGCCTGGTCCGCAGGGGCCCGGAATCCCGCCCAAAGGTTGCAAGTAACAAGAACATGTTCAAACGAATTCTGATCGCAAATCGCGGCGAGATCGCCTGCCGGGTCATCAAGACTGCCCGCCGCATGGGAATACAGACCGTAGCCGTCTATTCCGAGGCCGACCGCGATGCGCTCCACGTCGAAATGGCCGACGAAGCGGTTCTGATCGGGCCGCCGGCCGCCGCCGAAAGCTACCTCCTGATCGACAGGATCGTCGAAGCCTGCCGCAAGACCGGCGCCGAAGCCGTGCATCCCGGCTATGGATTCCTGTCCGAGCGCGAGGCGTTTCCGCGCGCGCTTGGCGAGGCCGGCATCGTTTTCATCGGGCCTAATCCCGGCGCGATCGCCGCGATGGGCGACAAGATCGAATCCAAGAAAGCCGCGGCGAAAGCCAAAGTCTCGACGGTGCCGGGTCATCTCGGCGTCATCGAGGACGAGAAGCACGCGGTCAAGATCGCCGACGAGATCGGCTATCCCGTGATGATCAAGGCCTCCGCCGGCGGCGGCGGCAAGGGGATGCGGATCGCGCATTCGAAGTCCGAGGTCGCCGAAGGCTTCAACCTCGCCAAGGCCGAAGCCAAATCCTCGTTCGGCGACGACCGCGTCTTCATCGAGAAATTCATCGTCGATCCCCGCCACGTCGAAATCCAGGTGCTTGGCGACAAGCATGGCAACGTGATTTATCTGGGCGAACGCGAATGCTCGATCCAGCGCCGCAATCAGAAAGTGATCGAGGAGGCGCCGTCGCCGCTGCTCGACGAGACCACCCGCCGCAAGATGGGCGAACAGGCGGTCGCGCTCGCCAAGGCCGTCAACTATGATTCAGCCGGCACGGTCGAATTCGTCGCCGGGCAGGACAAGAGCTTCTTCTTCCTGGAGATGAATACGCGGCTGCAGGTCGAGCATCCCGTGACCGAGTTGATCACCGGCATCGATCTGGTCGAGCAGATGATCCGCGTCGCGGCCGGCGAAAAGCTTTCGCTTGCGCAGAAGGACGTCACGCTGACCGGATGGGCGGTGGAGTCGCGGGTCTATGCCGAGGATCCCTTCCGCAACTTCCTGCCTTCGATCGGGCGGCTGGTGAAATATCGTCCGCCGGCTGAAGCGCGTTCGGGCGGCATCACCATTCGCAACGACACCGGTGTGCAGGAGGGCGGCGAAATCTCGATCTATTACGATCCGATGATCGCCAAGCTTGTGACCCACGCGCCGTCGCGCGCCGCCGCCATCGAGGCGCAGTCGCACGCGCTCGATGCATTCTATGTCGACGGCATCCGTCACAACATCCCGTTCCTGTCGGCGCTGATGAACCATCCGCGCTGGCGCGAGGGCAATCTATCGACCGGCTTCATTGCCGAGGAGTTCCCGAAGGGGTTTACGGCGCGGGCGCCGGAAGGCGAGGTCGCGCGACGGCTGGCGGCGGTCGGGGCGGCGATCGATCACGTGCTCGGCGAGCGCAAGCGGCAGATTTCCGGCCAGCTGACCGGCCGCCCGGTGCAGCGCGAGCGCCGCCGCGCGGTTTGGCTGGAACGCAGCGAAATCCTGCTCGATGTCGCGCGCGAAACTGACGGGATCGCGGTGCGGTTTGTCGGTGCCGACGGCGCACCCGGCACCGCGCACCAGCTGGTCTCGCCGTGGACGCCGGGCGAGCCGGTCTGGCAGGGCACCATCGACGGCCATCGGGTCGCGATGCAGGTGCGTCCGATCGCCAACGGCATTCGCCTCGCGCATCAGGGCTTTGAAGTCCCGGTCTATGTTTTTACCGAAGCCGAGGCGACATCGGCCCGGCTGATGCCGGTGGCGACCGCGGCCGATACCGGCAAGAAATTGCTGTGCCCGATGCCCGGCCTCGTGGTGTCGATCGCGGTGACCGAAGGCCAGGAGGTCAAGGCCGGCGAAACGCTGGCGGTGATCGAGGCGATGAAGATGCAGAATGTGCTGCGCGCCGAACGCGACGGCACGGTCAAGAAAATCCACGCCGCCGCCGGTGCCACGCTGGCGGTTGACGCGCTCATTCTTGAGTTTGCTTAATACCGTCATTCCGGGGCATTGCGAGCGCAAGCGAAGCAACCCGGAATCTGACGAGATTCCGGGTCTGGATCCTTCGCGACCATCCCGGAATGACGGCAAGTTTTTAAAGAGGAGTTGCTCGATGGCCTTCCGCAAGCGCCGCGAAGTTCTGCGCTCGATCCTGTCGGGATCATCCTGCATTCATCCGGGGTCGGTCTATGACGCGACCTCGATCCGGATCGCCGAGGACTTGGGCTTCGAGGTCGGCATGTTCGGCGGATCGGTGGCGTCGCTGGCGGTGCTCGGCGATCCCGATATCGCGTTGATCACGCTGACCGAGCTCGCCGAGCAGATGCGCCGGATGTCGCGCGCGGCTGCGTTGCCGGTGCTGGTCGACGCCGACCACGGCTATGGCAATGCGTTGAACGTCCGCCGCACCGTGCAGGAGCTGGAAGCGGCCGGCGCCGCCGGACTCACGATCGAGGACACCCTGCTGCCGCAGGCCTTTGGCGAGGCCAAGACGCAACTGATTTCGCTCGAGGAAGGCGTCGGCAAGATCAAGGCGGCGCTGGACGGGCGAGCGGACCCGTCGCTGGTCATCGTGGGACGTACCGGTGCCGCGTCGATCACCTCGCTCGAGGACGCGATTGCGCGGGCCAAGGCCTATGAGGCCGCCGGCGTCGATGCGCTGTTTTTTACCGGGATCAAAACCCGCGCCGAACTGCAAGCCATCGCCGCGGCGACGCGGCTGCCGATCGTGCTCGGCGGCGCGCCCGAAGAGATGAACGCGCTGGACTATCTGGCGGGCCAGCGCGTGCGGATCGCCTTGCAGGGGCATGCTCCGTTCGCAGCCGCCACGCAAGCCGTCTACGACACGCTCAAAGCGCTGCGCGAGGGCGGGTCTCCGAAGAGTCTGAAAGGCCTCGCATCATCGGAGCTGACGGGCCGCGTGACACGCGAGGCGGACATGAAGAAGCGCAGCGCCGCGTTTCTCGGGCTGAACCGGTAGATGGCGGACGCGATCCGACAGGTGACGATCCGCGGCCGGGTGCAGGGCGTCGGCTACCGCGCCTGGGTCGAGCAGCAGGCGATGGCGCGCGAGCTCGAGGGATGGGTGCGCAATCGTCGCGACGGCAGCGTGGAAGCGCTGTTTGCGGGACCGGCCGATGTCATCTCGGATATGATCGCGCTGTGTCGGCGCGGGCCGTTATCGGCACGGGTCGAGGCTGTCCAGGAAGAAGCCGGTCATTCGGATGGCCTTCGTCTGCGGCGCGCCGGTGAGGGGTTTTCGGTGTTGCCGACGATTTGAGGCCGATGCTCAAGCATCCGCGAGTTTCTTCAACGTCGCGCGAAAACTCAGGCTTCGGGTCCCTGCCAGCGTGGTGCCGAACACCTCGGCCTGGTCGTCGGCAAAGGTGCCTGAAAACCCGCTGGTAACCTCCCGCCCGGCGAACAGCGGCCGCGCCAATGGGTCGGGAAAGGGCGTGTGCTGATTGGTTCTGAAATGACCTTTCCAGGTTCCTCGAGCGACGGTGTAGCGGCCGGTCGACCAGAAATAGGGGCCCCCGCTGAAAAGCACGCCGTCTCGCAGGATGGTCACTCCACTGTCGCGGCCCCTGACGCCGTCGAGCATATGGATGTGAACAGAGTAAAGCCCATTCTTCATCATAAGCCGCCGCTGCTTAGGCCAGAACGATACATTCCGCAGCGCTAGACGTCGAGATGCGAGCAGCGCAGGGCTGCGCTCTTCCCGGCGGCTCGGATCATATCGTTGCTTGCGGCAGGTGAGCCTCGAGCTTTCCAAACACCTCGGCGAAGGCCTGCCGGAGCGCGATATCGACATCGTTCATAGATACGGGATGGCCGAGATCGGCGAGGCTTGTGACGCCGTAGCGCGGGTCGACCACGCCGCAGGGCACGATCGCGTCGAAATGCCCGAGGTCCGGCTCCACATTGATGGAGATGCCGTGGAATGACACCCAGCGCCGCAGCCGCACGCCGATGGCCGCGATCTTGTCTTCAAAGCCCTCTCCCTTGTCCGGCCGCTTCACCCAGACGCCGACGCGGTCTTCGCGGCGCTCGCCGCGGACGTTGAAGGCCGCCAGCGTGCGGATGATCCACGCCTCGAGCCCGGCGACGTATGCACGCACGTCCGGGCGACGGTGCTTCAGGTCGAGCATCACATAGACCACCCGCTGGCCGGGGCCGTGATAGGTGAGCTGTCCGCCGCGTCCGGTGGCAAACAGCGGGAAGCGGGCCTCGAGCAGGTCGCCGGCGTTGCCGCTGGTGCCCGACGTGTAGAGCGGGGGGTGTTCGAGCAGCCAGACCAGCTCCGGCGCGTCGCCGGCCGCGATGGCCGCCACCCGTGATTCCATGGCCGCGATGGCTTCCAGATAGGGCACGGGCGAGTCGGAAATCCGCCATTCGACCTCTGCTGCGGCAGAACGGTGCGAAAAGGTCGTCAAATCGAGGCTTTGGCGGTCATTAACCATTGGCTAACCATAACGTGGTGATGTGGAACTACGCAATTTTGCGTTTGTCAGTCCGGGTTCCAGTGCCAACGCTCGATAAAGTCACCGTCGATCTCATGGTGGTCCTCGGGACCACCTCGATGCCGATCCATCAGGTAATGCGCCTGAGCCGTGGTGCCATCATCGAACTGGACGCGACCGAGGCCGACGAAGTTAAAATCCTCGCCAACAACCTGCCGATCGCCAGCGGCGTCGTGCTTGTCGATCGCAACCGTATCGCGGTCGAAGTCAAGCAAATGTTGCCGCGGCTGCCGGGCGTCCGCTAGGTCGGCCCGACGGGAATTTTGGCTCCCCGGTATCCAAACCATCGCATCGGCAGGCCTTGTCGCCCCATCATTGATTTGTTACATCCCGCGCCGTTGATCCGGTCCGGCATCATTCCCGTACCCCCAACAAGCGCTCGTGGCGGAATTGGTAGACGCGCTGCCTTGAGGTGGCAGTGAGTAAAATCGTGGGGGTTCGAGTCCCTCCGAGCGCACCACAAACCCACGATCAGCCTTGAAATCACAAGGCTTTTTTTCGTAAATCACTACGCAAAGTTACTACTCTGTTCTCGGCATTGGTTGCGACTTTGTTCGCGACGGGCAGGGGTAGAAAATCGTCGGCGTTCTGGCTCTGGTCGAACGCCACGATTTTGTCCATGCCGCTGATGCCGAGCTTTTCCCGGTTCGCCTGGGCGATGTAGTGCGCCGGCATCTTCGGGTCGGTCCAGCCGAACATCGCCATCATCTGGCTCTCGGTGCATTCGGCATAGGCCGCGGCCTCCGCCCGCGCCTTGCGCACGCCATGGCAGCTTTTCTTGGGCTCGTTGACGCCGGCCGAGACTGCGTACTTCTTGAATTTCGCTGCCCACGCCTTCTTGTTCATCGGCAACACCCGGCTGCGCACCCGCTTTCCGGTGAACACCTCGGCGCCGACGATCCCCGCCGCGCGGGCCGCCCTGATGCTCTCGGCAAGGTCAGGATGGATCGGCACCTTGACCATGGTACGGCCTTGGCTCTTCTCGGTGGCGATCTGGAACGCCATCGCCTTCACCATCTTCATCAGGTGCGGCGGGCCGAACCGCGAAGCGTCGCCGACCCGCAGCATTGTGAAGGCCAGGATGTCGAACATCAGCCGCGCCTCGGTCCCGACCGGCCACTTAGCCCGATAGAGCCCCATGTCTTCCTCGGTCCAGGGCAGGAAGCCGCCGCTCTCGCGGCCCGCCTTCGCTTTGCCGGACTTCAGTCCGATCGTCGGGTCGTCGTCCTCGTCGAGATGGCCTTCATCGATCATCCACCGGAACATTCCCCGCAGCGCCGACAGCAGGTTGCCCGCCTGCACGGGCGTGCGCGCCTTCATCTCGGCCTTGATCGTCTTGCGCGTCAGCACTGCGAACGGCTTGTCGCCGTTCTCCGGCAGCAGCGACTCGATCAGCCCGGTGCGGGCCAACCGCGTCGAGCCCGCAAGCCCGGCATGGCCGACACTCAGGTCGCCGAGCCAGTGGTCGCTCCCCTTGTAGCGCGTCCAGTACCAGCGCAGCGTGCCGGGCTTGGGCAGCGTGGTCGGCAGCGCAGGCCGTGCCGGGTTGCGCTGCTTCTGCGCGTTGACGTAATCGCTGTCGGCGCCATGGCGCGCAATCTGGGCGGCGATGGCCGCATCGACCTCGACTCGAATTCAGGCGTGCCGAACGCGGCCAGGATCCTGATCTTCGGCAGTGCTTTGCGGAGTTGCACGTAATAGCGCAGTTGCCCGCGCTGGCTGACGTCCGCGTGCAGATAGCGGCGCTCGGGTTGATCCGGCTTCACCACAGGCCCGATCCGGCGCATTCGTGTCACTCCCCCAAGCGCGGCGATGGCCGCCGCATAGGCCGCGTCGAACTCGGCGCTGCCGTACTCCAGCGCGATCCCAATGCGGCGGCCCTTGGCGCTCACCTTGACGTACCAGCGCAGCGCGCCCTGCGCGGAATAGTCGAAGTAGAGATATCTCCGGGCATCGCCGGGCGCGCGAGGATTGCGTCGTTCAGGATCCAGCATTGGTCGGCTCCGATTGCCAATGCTTGGAATCTATGGATGCGGTGACTCCGCATCAATCGCGTAAGGTGTGTTTCAACCGCTTTCGGTGCTGTTCAGATGGCGCTTCAAGGCCGCTGATGGCGTCCAGACCTCATCGGGACCGATTGCGGGCGCGGGCGCCGCAGTGTTGGCCGTCAGCTCAATCCGGATATTTCCCTGTCCATCGACGGCGACCGAGTTCGCGCCGGCCTGCTTGGCGGCGCGGATCGCGCGCGCGATGTCGGCTTGTGTGGTCTTGGCCGGACGCCGTGGCATTACGTTTCTCCCCATAACTTTGTGAATGCAGCGCGGTGCGCGAGTCGGCCGTTCCCGGCACCCTCGCGATTCCTTTGATTGCCACCGTCGCGGGTTGAAGGTGTAGCAGATCGGCCGGCGCGCGACTCAAAAAAAATTTATGTAACCCGAATCTTTTTTGTTTTCGACGGGGCCGTACTCTGGAATAGTTCAGCTCGCTGGTGGAGAATCGGAATGACACAACGATCCAGGCGCAAGCCCGAAATGTGGCGCTGCTGCAAAGCGACGGAGCTTGCGGGGCAATGGCCTGGAGATCTGAATGACGCGCGGCATGTCTTGGAAGTCGCGAAACTCACGATAAACGGGATCAGGTCGATCGGCCGGAACCGTGCCGCGCAGAAGCGCTCTGGTCAAGGTCTTCAATCATCGACAGACGCTGACGCAGGTCAACAGAGAGTCCCATCTGTACGCCGTTATAAAGCCAATCGAGAGAGCAGCCGGGCACGGTGCGGACGATCATCTGTGCGACTTCGATCGACAACGGCTTGCCGATCTCGAAATTCAAATAGCGCGGCGCCGAGATCCCCAGCTTTCGCGCAAACGCGGTGGCGGTTTCGTAGCGCTCTGCGGCCCGGAGTTGGCGCAGCCGCTTTGCCGTGGGCGCGTTCGCCCCGCCGGTGCGGGTTTCGCTGGGGGTCTTTGTCATCCGCGCAATAACTATCAAGAAATTTGTTGAGTCAAATTATTTGATGTTCCACTATAAAATAATTTGATAAAACCAGCGAGAGGGTGGGGGTGAGGGATATGAGCGGGCGCGGGCATCGCCAGAAGGGCGACCGTATCGAGCGCGACATCGTGGATCGGCATCGGGAGCTTGGCATTCAAGCCGAACGATACTCGCTGTCGGGCGCGACCTGGTTCCGCAGCAGCGGCCATGACGCTGACATCTATTTGTTCGGCGCCGACGAGGCGCCGATCAAGGCCGAGGGCAAGGGGCGCAAGAACGGCGCCGGTTTCGCGCCGTTGGAGAACTGGCTCGGTGAATACGACGCGCTGTTTCTCCGCAAGGACCGCAGCGACCCCATGGTCGTCGTTCCGTGGCGGCTATGGGCGCGGCTCGTTGAACGGGTGCGCCAGACCCGCTCGCAAGCGCCTCCTGGCCCGGTCGCCGGTGTCGCCGACAACGAGATTTCCACTATCAATAACAGAGGGGCCGAACGATGACAGGATGGGTCAAGATCGATGACGACGTGATCTTCGATTCCGCGATGCAGGCGTTGCCCGACGAGCTGTTCAAGACGTGGATCAACGTGCTGTGCCTTGCCAGCAAAAACGGCGGCCGCTTGCCGGTGTTGAGCAACGTCGCGTTCGCCCTCCGCTTGGACAGCGTAACGGTCTCGGACGTCTTGCAGCGGTTCCGCGAAATGGGACTGCTCCTGAAGTCCGAAGATGGTGCGCTTTCGCCGCTGAAGTGGGCTGGAAGGCATTTCGTGCCGGCCTCCGAATGGGCAGAGCCGTCGCCCAGCCAGGCGTGAGACGTCGCTTGTGCTGGAGACGACCGCAGCCGCCTAACAATCCGCAGGATCTTGATGCTACCCGATGACGATCCGGAATTGACGCCGGCCGACGGAAAGAACTCTGGGACCGGCGCGTTTTTTGTCGTGGACCGCAGGGCGCTTGCCGCAGCGTGCGCACTCGGTCTCAATGCGACGGTCGCCTACCTTGCAATTGCGCGCGGCGCCGGAAGTCGTGCGAGGTCGTTCTGGTCTATCCACGCGATTGAGCAACACACCGGCATAAGCCGCTCAAAGGCAAAAACCGCTGTTGACGCCCTCATCAAAGCAGGGCTGCTCATCGCTGATGCCGCGGGAGCCAGACCATCGTATGGCATCGTTCCGGCTCATGAACTGGTGGGCGCGCTGTCTGCGGCAGAACGAGAAGTGATGATGAGGTTGGCGGTCCGACCGGGTATGTTGCCTCGCCGTTTTCATAAAGCCGTTAACGAATTGGAGTCCCGCGGGTACATCGAGCTCGCCTACTACGACGGTTACACGATTAAGGACCCGGAACAATTCACCGAAAAGCCGCAACACGTTTGGCTTCCTAACGCGATCGTTGATGGTGCCGCTGACGAAACGCCACCGCTCGAAATCATTCGGCAGATGCAGGATGTCCGCCGCCTCCAACTGTTCGTCTCGCTTTACGATAACCATGACCTGCCCGAGGATGGCGGCGTTTCTCGCCGACATCTGTGGCAAGTATACGAGCTTATTAAGGTTGGCGAGCGTGGCCTATCTATAGTCTGGGGCTTCGCTCCCTCCGGCCAGACGGAGGTCGCGACCCGCTCTGTGCTGCCGCAAATATTCATGACGGGGCAGAAGGACGCCGACGGGAAAGATCCGGGCTTGAAAGAGTTCTGGGATGCCATTCGCGCATTACGCGCTCTGGGCCTGATAGACTTCATTCCCCATGTGTTCGAGAGCGATGGGCCGGACGCCGAGATGTTGCACGCCTACCCCCTTGACGCGGCCGCGTGCGAACAATGGGAACTTGATGTCGCGCCCGCAGCGCACGCGGCCGGTGCGGTTTGCCTGACCAGCGGACAACGTGAATGGGCTGGTACTCGGCTTCTCAATCTGCTGCCGGCGCGGGCTCACATGACCAAGCTGGCGGTGATCGGAATCGCCCGGCTGCGTTATCGGCCAAGAACTCGAAAGACAGCGGCCTGGTTTGCCAAGCGCAAGGTAGGATCTCGCGCATGGCAAGCCGCTTACGAGAAAATCTCCGCTGGTGTGGCCAGCAGCGATAATGTCGATGCCGCCTGATGTTGCAACATAAAAGAAGATATAAAGGAGCACATAAATGAATACATAAACGGATCATAAAGGAACGTACTAACACACGGAACGCGCGCGAGCGCGCGTTCGAGCCCCGGTTTCGCAATCGGTGAGACAGATGGCAATGAGTGCAGCGGAGCGGGTCGCTCTTTATTGGTCGAAAGATGCGCTCCTGCGCTTGCGAGAGCCTGCGGCGCGTTCGGCGACGCCGAAGGAGAAGTCGCAGCCTTATGATCTTGAAGTCATCGACGGCGGCTGTCTCCTATATCGGCTCAAGTCGGCATCGAACTTGAAGATGACTGACGATTGAAACAGGCCGAACAACCCAAGCAACTGAGATCTGCGAGCTATGACGTCCAGGATACGTGGCGGCGATGCCGCAAGGGCCGCGGTGGAGACGACGGAACGTCTGCCAGTCAAGTTGCTGGCGACCGATTCAGTGGGACGACCATTTCAACCCGTCGCGGCATAGCTGAACAATGCTCGGAGCATTCCTTGGAGCATCCTTGGAGCAGTGCTCGGAGCATCCCGGAGGAAATCCTCGTAGGATGCCTGTAGGAATGGAATGTTACCTCTACGGCGCACCGGCGCGGCCCGCAAATGGGCCTTAGTGCGCCTACGCGGTGTCGGCCTGTCGCCTCCGCGTGACGGGCGATTTAGCGTTGGGTGATTTAAAACGAGGCGTTTACAGTTTGCCCGAGTCAGATAGGATTTATCCTATTCAGAGCATCAGCTCTGGAAGGGAAGGGAGACCCCGGCGTCCCGGAGCCTCCCCAGCTTGTGTCCCCCAACGGGGCTGCATGATATGGCGGGCTTACGTTCCCCCCAGATCATCGAAAGAGCAGAAACTGGCCAACTTTGACGGGTGAGCCGGTTTCCGCCTTCAGTGCAAACGCCGCGCCGCATAGGGTCACGAATCAGCATCAGCACATGCGGTGATTGGACACTCGGCAAACTCGACTGCGCAATGCGCAACGAGGGTAGCGGGTTGTTATTGAACAGATTTGCCCGAAAGCTGTGTACAGCCGGCCATGAGCGAGGCCGCGAGTTGGGCGGCGCTGGATGATTCGGACGGCAGTTAGGGGACGGAGCTGTCCCGCGTGCACCGTTTTCGGGGCACTGTTGTCGATCTATCGTGACAGAAAGTGCCAATACCCTGTTGTAAAAGCTGCGAAATCGGTCTGGACAGTTGTGACATTGGACACCCGGCTGAGTGTCACAACAGGTGGCAAGTCCAGCACGGCAATGGCACGGTTCATTCTCGCCGTCTGCGGCCTCGACAAGACGAAAGAACCGTGACGCACGGCACCGTCACGCCCGTGACGCACGGCGACGACACGCCCGTCACGACCGTGACGACCGTGACGGTGCCGTGTCGGTGGCACGACCAGATACACCGTAACGACCGTAACGCGACCGTAACGCCGATACGGCCAGAGACAGATACAGACGCAGAGCGGAAGAAACCGCGCGCAAGCGCGCTTGTCCTTCCGATGGACCTGCGGACGCCTTCGATCGGTTTTGGAACAAGTATCCGAACAAGGTCGATCGGGCGTCGCTCGGCGAGAGGCGGAAGGACAACGTGGCGTGCGCCGCAATCATGTCTCCCGGCTTAACCGGCGGTGGGGGGTTAACCCCCCTTTAACCCCCCGGTTAACCCACGGGTTAAGGGCGGGGATAAGCCCAGAGACCAAAGATCAGAACGCGCGCGAGCGCGCTT
The DNA here is from genome assembly GCA_963843235.1 of uncultured Alphaproteobacteria bacterium. Lineage (GTDB taxonomy): Bacteria > Pseudomonadota > Alphaproteobacteria > Rhizobiales > Xanthobacteraceae > Bradyrhizobium. The sequence continues at coordinate 495,084 of CAWJJV010000017.1, read as the reverse complement.
GCTCCTGGGTGACCTGCGGATTTCTTTAGGAATCGGCGCCGCCCTAACTCAGCCAACGTCACCAAATCCGGCAGCATCAGCGATGCGGCCCATTGGGTGACCTATTAGGTGACCGTACCGTCCGACCTATTAAATGGCCGTATTGCGCGACCCATAAGGGGGGACCATCGAGACGTTATCTCCCGCTGCTGCCGCCACCCCGTCGTCCGGTAGGCCGGTGGATCTACCCCGCCGAGTCTCAGCCGCCGCCCGCCGATGACGCTACCCATCCGCGCTGTTGCGGAAACGACCGAGCTTGGCGACGGGTTGGCGGCGGTCACGACAATGGCGAGAAGCGGGGAGGAAACGAAATTGACGGGCGATACCGTGCGTTCGACGGAGGCGACCCAGCGTCACAGGCGACCGTTGCGGAGCCAAGACACGATCGGGCGCACCCTGCAAATCGGCGCCGGTCACGGGTCGGCGTCGGTGCCGTATGCACGGCGGTGCAGATGGCAGCGGCGCGCCGAGCGGCAGTCGGAACGGCAACTACAAGCACGGTCGCTACTCCGCGGAGACCATTGCGACTCGACGGTGGCTTCGCGAGACCACGCGAATGCTCCGCGACCTGAACAAGGGCGCCGGATAGCAAAGATCAGCAGCCACAGAGATGTTAGCAGCGGCCACCGAGAATGGGCAGTCCGATGTGAAGCGAGCCTGACAAAAATAACAATGACTATAAGCACGGGTGAGGTCGGTCGCCGCGATTTTGTCGAATTTCTCGGTGCCGGCAGGCTAACCAATGCGGCACTGACACACCCATTGACCTATTAGGTCTTCGCGCCGTGTCACCTATTACGCGCCCCGCCAAAGATCGCATGACCAATAACCGTTGCCGTTATTTCTTGATGCAACCTCACATCGCTGCCCGCCTGAACTGAGTGTATCTCCAATATCACTATCCAAGACCAATAAACGGCTTCGGGACACCTGCGTACACAATTTAAATGAATTCTCGTAGCTAAGAAGTTCGGGCTCGCATAACGTCCCGAATGATTTGATGCAAGGCGTCAACTTTTTCGCGCATTGGCGTTCGGGCATGGCGATGCCTGAAATTTACGCGGGATCTCGGCGAGCTGCGTACTCAGATCGCAAGGGTTTCCATGTTCGAGGCCTGCTGAGCCGTCAGCACCTCGCCGAAGCGATGCATATCTGACTACAAGTCCGATTCGCGGCGGCTTTGCCGCGGCGAGTGCGTCGTTCGAGATAATTCAGCAGGAACTCCAGAAAATGAGATACGCGCCAACGGCAGGATTTGTGCTGGCAAGCCTGGTTTTTACGACGGCTGACGTTGCTTACGCGCAGCAGGAACCTGCGCTGCCGCCGGTCACGGTCGAAAAACCGAAACAACCTGCCGGCACCCGGCACGAACAGTCGGCCCAGGCCCCGAAATCCACCGCGCAGAAGAAACGGCGGCAAGCGGCACGTCCACCGGCTCCGCCCGCCGCCACACCGGCACAAGCCGGCGCCGGCGCGACCTCGGGCGCGCATAACGCCGCGACCAACCCGCAATACAAGAGCGATACCGTCAACCTCGGCCCGCTCGGCAACCGGAGCCTGCTGACCACGCCAGCCTCGGTGACGGTGATCCCGCAGGACTTGATCGAGAACCTGCAAACCAAGACCGTAAACGATACGCTTCGATTCCTTCCCTCCGTCCAGATCCGAAACCAGCAGGGTTATGAAGTGTCGAGGCCGCAGGCGCGCGGCTTCCAGGGCACCGTCGTGCAAAACACGCGACTCGACGGCCTCAGCATCGTCGGCACCACGGCGATTGCTACCGAGGATCTTTCCCGCATTCAGGTATTGAACGGACTTGCCGGCTCACTCTACGGACCGGCAACGCCGGCCGGCGTATTCAATTACGTCCTCAAACGACCGACCGACACGCCGTTTGCGACTTACACGCAGGGCTTCGATTCTAATTCCGTCTTCACCGAACACATCGATGCGGGTGGCCGCACGCCCGACGGCACGGTCGGCTACCGCTTCAATGTCGTTCACGGCGAGGGCGAGAGCTGGGCGCCGGAAAGCGGCACCAACCGCACGCTGGCGAGCGGCGCGCTTGATTTCCACGTCGGCGATCGCACCGTCGTCGAGACCAATTTCAGCCACTACGAGACTAACACCACGGGGCTGCCGGGCAGCATCGTTTATTTTAACCCGCAGAGGGTCCTTTTGCCCCCCGCCGTCGATCCAACCAAGCTCGGTTTAGGGCAGCCGGGCGCCGGCACCGATCTCGTCACCAACACGGGGGTCGTCAAGATCAAGCACGAGATCAACAACGACTGGAATATCGAGGTGGGCGGCCTTTATCAGGATTCCGTCCGCAACCTGTTCGGTATCACCAACACGCTGACCGACAATCTCGGAAATTACAATGTCACCAAAAACTTTGATGCCGTCCCGCACTTCACCATCGGCAGCAACACAGCGTCGCTGAACGGCCGTTTCGACCTGTTCGGTTTCCGGAACGAAGTGACACTCGGCACTAACGGCTTTGTCAACGGGCAGTATTCCTACAGAAATTCCATCATGACGCCGCTTGGCAGTTCAAACCTGGCCAACCCCCAAGTTTTGCCGAACCGGCCCATCCCGCCCAACGGCGGACAGTTTAAATCCGCGGAGCTGTCCAACCAAACGATCATTACCGCCGACACTTTCCATTTCAACGACCAGTGGGCGGTGCAGGGCGTTGTCAGCACATCCTTCCTGCACTCGGAAAGCTTTGCAAAGACTGGCGTCATGACCAGCGAGAACAACGCCGACGGCGTTTTCAGTCCGACCGTCAGCGTGATCTATACGCCGACGTCGCAGCTCACGGCCTACGCGACCTTCGCCCGAAGCGTCGAGCAGAGCGACCAGGCGCCCACCGGGACAGCCAATGCCAACCAGTTTCTCTCGCCGTATCAGGACGAGCAGTATGAAGTCGGCGTCAAATACGCGATCAACCCGCAATTTCTCGCCACCTTCGACCTGTTTCACATGACGCGGCCGTTCGCCTCGACCGATCCGATCACGAACGTCTTCGCTGTGGTCGGAACCCAGCGCAACAATGGCGCCGAGTTTTTCCTCCAGGGCAACATCCTGCCTGAGTTGTCGATCTTCGGCGGCATCACCTACATCGATGCACGGTTGCAGAACACCGGCGTTGCCGCGACCAACAACAAGCTGGTGGTCGGCGTTCCCCAGTTCAAAAGCGACGCCGCCCTCGACTACCACCCGGCTTTTCTGCATGGCTTTGCGCTGACCGGCGCCGTCCACGCCGAGGGTCAACGCGCGGCGACCAACATCAACAACTCGTATGCGCCGTCCTATGTCACGTTCGACCTCGGTGTTCGCGCGACAGCGACGGTCTACAAACAAACCGTGACGGCGCGTTTCCAGGTGCTCAATGTCGGCAACGTGTTTTATTATTCGTCGATTGCTGACGGCAATATCGTGGGAAGCCCCGGCGCCAACACCGCCTATCTCGCTACGCCGAGAACCTACATGGCCAGTCTTCAACTGGATTTCTGAGCGTTTATTTTGCACTGATACTATTTTAGCGGCAGACTTAGCAGGTCGAGTTGGCTTGCGCTGGTATTGTCCGTTCATAGGGTCGAAGAAGAAATTGATGCCAGCTTACGATGGTGAGATTGTTCGCCCTATGACGCCATGGCCTTAATCACGGCCACGGACCTTGTTGCGCATCGGAGCGAGGTGATAACTGGAGCACGTACGTCTCGTACTGGGACGGGACGTTCGGCGCGTCTCGGGGGCGGCCTCTAACCTCCTTCGGGTCGCCCGGTTGGAACGCCGACATCATTTTTTGATACTCACGTTCCTTCGCGGCCAGTTCGCGATCCTGCTCGTCCTCGTGATACTCCGGCGGCAGTAGGATGAACATCGGCAGCGCGACCGCCCGCGCTTCGTGTTCCTGATAGCCCGCCTTCATCAGCGTCTCGATCTCCGACTGCGCCAAGTTCGCCGCGCCATTGATCGCCGCCTCCAGCATACGCTCCGCCCGAAGCTCTTTCACCTTATCGGGCAGGTATGCCTACCAGTGCTTGCGGGCCAGCGTCTTCAGTTCCTGCACGCTCATTTTGGTCCCTTTGATGGTTTGTGCGCGCCCTTGTGTGAAACGCCGTGTGGTTTTCGGTCGGCCGGCGCGATGACGTTGTGCAGAGTCGGGGAGGAGCCAACGGCTGTCAACTCGGCTGTAGCGGGCGCAACCGCGGCAACTCCAGTTCAGTTTCATCGAGCCCGGCTGAAGATCTAATCAGGGATCGCTTCGGCAGATGCTCGGTGCAGGAGAAAAGTGCCGCGCACCCAATAAGATCGTCAGGTCAGAATCAAATTCTGATGTGACGGTTTATTACTCATTCACTGCATTTGCATTGCATGGCTCCCGCTTGGGAAGCTGTGACCTCAACCGCAGGAATGCGTGTAGTTGTGGTGGCCTGAGTTGTGAGTCAGGAATGAGAATGCGCAAATGCATGATCCGCGTTGATGACGCGTTAAAACATCACATCCTTCGCAAATCATTGGTTTCCGGCACGGCCTTCATGGTCGGAGCGCTGGCGCGCCGGCATCGGGTCGTTGGTGCGAGTATGCTCGGCACCGTTTCGGTTCTCGCGCTGGTCGCGGGAATTGCATTGAGCCCGAACCCGGCTTGGGCAGACGGTGGCCGCGGAGTAACACTGAGTTCTGTCGCGGGTGGCGCCGGCGGGACGGACGGAACGCAGGCCGACGCGGTCGGCCAGGCCGGCGGTTTTACTGCTGGGTCGAATTCCGGAAGCGGCGGTGGCGGCGGAGCGGTCGATCTGACGACCGGCTCCGGCGCCCACGGGGGCGCGCGAGGCATAGGTGGAAGCACCACGGGCGTCGGCGCCGTGCTCGGTACAGACGGGGCCACTGGCGCAGCCGGGGCGGTGGTCGCAGCGCCGATGACCTTCAGCACGGCGGTTACGGGTGGCATCGGGGGCGCCGGCCAAACGGCGGTCAACAACGTCAATACCACTGGCGGCGGCGGGGGTGGTGGGGTCGGCGTCACCACCACAGCGGATATCACGGTCTCTGGCACGGGCCGCGTGACCGGTGGTGCGGGTTTCGGCCAGAACGGCGGCGGCGGCGGCGGCGGGGGGGCAGGCGTGTTTTCCTCGGCGATGGTCACGGTCGAGGCCGGCGGGCGCGTCACGGGCGGCGCTGGTGGCGGGGGTAGTACGACTGGGGCCGGTGAGGGCGCTATGGGCGTCCTTTTGACCACCGGCGGTGAACTGATCAACAGCGGCGCGGTTCTCGGCGGTGTTGGTGGTACCGCTGTTCTCGGCAGCGGCGGCGACGGTGGGACGGGGGTGTTGGTGACCTCTGGAGGGACGATCACCAATGCAGCCGGTGGCTCGATTGCAGGGGGTGCGGGCGGTGGCGCGCGTTTCAGCATACTCAACAATACCATAGCCGGGCTTGGCGGCGTGGGCGTCAAGGGCGCCAATATCACGCTGATCAATGCCGGCACGATCACCGGCGGAATGGGTGTCGCCGCCACTGGCGGCGGTCCCCCGGCCGTCCGCGCCGACGCCGTTCAATTTACCGGCGGGGTCAATTCGCTGGAGATTCAATCCGGCTCGACCATCACCGGCAACGTGGTTGCGTTCAGCGCTGCCGATACGCTCAAGCTGGGTGGCAATGCGAACGGCAGCTTCGATGTCTCCTTGATCGGCGCCGCCGCGCAATATCAAGGCTTCGGCCTCTACGAAAAGACCGGCGCCAGCACCTGGACGCTGACCGGCACGACCACCGAAGTGACGCCGTGGACCATCTCGGCCGGCACGCTCGCGATCAGCGCCGATAATAATCTGGGCGCGGCAGGCGGCGGTTTGACCTTCAACGGCGGCACGCTGGAAAACACCGCCGCGATCTCGACAGCCCGCACGATGATCCTGAATGCCGGCGGGGGTACGTTTCAGACCGATGCCGATCTCGTTGCTTCCGGCATGATCTCCGGCGCCGGCGCGCTGGCCAAGGCCGGCACCGGCAAACTGACACTGACCGCCGACAACATTTATTCCGGCGGCACCACCATTTCGGCGGGGACGCTGCAACTCGGCGACGGCGGCACGGCGGGCTCGATCGGCAGCGGCAATGTCGTCAACAACGGCACGCTGGCATTCGACCGTTCGGACGCGGGTCTTCAGGTCAACGGTGAGATTTCCGGCGCGGGCAATATCGCGCAGATCGGCACCGGCACCACAACCCTGACCGGCGATAGTTCGGCGTTTTCCGGTGCGACGACTGTTCAGTCCGGCATCCTGTCGGTCAACGGCGCGCTCGGTGGCACCATGAACGTGCTGTCCGGCGGAATGTTGCAGGGCAACGGCACGGTGGGCGCCACGACCATCCTGGCGGGCGGCACCATCGCTCCGGGCAATTCGATCGGCACGCTGCACATCAATGGGCCGTTTCTCCAGAGCTCCGGTTCAACCTACCAGGTGCAGCTCGATCCAAACTCCAGCGCTTCCGATTTGATCGCGGTCAATGGCGCGGCGACGTTGCAGGCCGGTGCGATCTTGAGCGCCGGCAAAGGCATTGCGGGCAACTATTCCGTCGGCACCACCTACAACGTGGTGAACGCCAGCGGCGGCGTCACTGGCACTTATGTGCTGGCCGGCGACACGGCGATCTCCGCTTTCCTGAAGCTGATCGACAGCTACGACGCCAACAGCGTCTTCCTGAAGGTGGTCCAGACCGGCGATCCCGGCGGGGCGGCTCAAACGGGTAATCAAACCTCAACCGCCGGCGGCGCTAACGGCACTTCGGTGCAGACCCCGCTGCTCAATTCGCCAACGGATCAAGCGGCGCGCGATGGGCTCGATCAACTGTCCGGCGCAGGTTCTGCGTCGGCCAAGGGCGCGATGATCTACGACAGCCGCTACACGCGGCAGTTGGCGATTGATCGTCTGCGCGACGCCTTCTGCACCGTCGGCCATTCATCGCAGCCCCATGGCGCGGTTACAACAGGCGAACCTGCGACAGTGGCCGGCTGCGGCAGCAACACCGAACGCTTCACCACCTGGGCGCAGGGCTTTGGCTCCTGGGGCCACACCAATGGCAACGGCAACGCCGCGGCGATCGATCGCTCGTCCGACGGCTTCGTGACCGGCATCGATACGCCGATCGCGGACGGCTGGCGCGTCGGGTTGCTGACCGGCTACAGCCGCAGCGAATATAACGTGTATGCACAAAGCGCCGCGACCGGCAGCGACGATTATCATTTCGGGGTCTATGGCGGCTCGCAATGGGGAGCGCTCGTGCTGCGGCTCGGCGGCACCTACACCTGGCATGACATCGCGTCGAGCCGGATGGTCGCGCTGCCGAACTTCGCCAACCACCTAACCGCCGACTATAGTGCCTCGACCGCGCAGGCATTCGGCGAACTCGGCTACCAGATCAACGCCGGCCGCTTCAGCGTCGAGCCGTTCGCCAATCTCGCCTATGTCAACCTGCATACCGATGGCTTCACCGAGCAGGGTGGCGCGGCGGCCCTGACCAGCCGCAGCAGCGACAGCGACACAGCGTTCACCACGCTGGGCCTCCGGGCTTCGACTGATTTCATGCTTGGCGCATTCAATGCCACCGCACGCGGCACGGCGGGCTGGCTTCACGCCTATGGCGATATCACGTCCGCCTCCGTGGTTTCGTTCTTGGGCGGCTCTGCCTTCACGGTGACCGGCGTGCCTATCGACCAGAATGCCGCCGTCGTCTCGACCGGCCTTGACCTGCACGTGACGCCGCACGCCACGCTCGGCATCGCCTATGATTGTCAGTTCGGCGACAGCAGCAGCGACCAGAGCCTGCGCGGCACCTTCACCATGCAGTTCTGAGATCTGATATCGAATCAACCCGCGGTGTGCCGTCGATGCCGGACTGCACACTGGGACGACTCGACGATGCCGAATTTCGGCAGCCTCCGTGGCTATACCGAAAACTGTTTCTCATTGGGCCTCCGGAAAGCCGATCTTTTCGGTCTCTTTCGGTGGTCGCCTTAGCGGCCGAAATTTAGCTCGACGACGGCGGCGCCGCGACAATTCGCATTTCCGAGTTGGCGCGGTGCGCGCCAGTACGGACGATTGCGCGCGATCGCCTCACGACACCTGAGGTTCAGCCGCCTAAATCCCGATCTTGGCAGTCACGTATTGCAGAGAATCACAGAGAGCCAACCAGTTCTTCGCATCAGGTCGGTATGGCGCGTCGCTTTTCATTGTTGGAATGTTCATTATCAACCGAAACGCCACGAAAAAGGCCGCATGGGCGCTGGTTCTCGTCGGTCTCGTGCTGATTGCGACTCCGGTTCGTGCGCACGACCACGAACACCCCGAGCTAAACGAGTGGTATGCTGGGCTGATGCAGCCGGACAATCCGACGGTGAGCTGCTGCGGCGAAGCTGATGCCTACTGGTGCGATGACTACTATGCGCGCGATGGCAAGGCTTATTGCAAGATCACCGACGACCGCGTGGTTGCGCGGCGTCCTTCGGTTCCAGTTGGCACCGAAATAGAAATTCCCGATCGAAAGCTGAAGTGGGATCGTAGGAATCCCACCGGACACTCAGTCGTGTTTCTGAGTAGCGGCGGCGCGGTGTACTGCTTTGTTCAGAACGGCGGTGTGTGATGGTCTGGTCACCCCCGCCGACAGACGATCAATGCCGCAAAGCCTTCCGAGCCACACAGACCTTCAACGCATTCTCCGGGCGCGTCGAAGGCGGCTATCGTTTTGTCGCGCCGTGGCCCGGCGGCATCGGCCTGACGCCCTACGCGGCGGTGCAGGTCACCACTTTCGATCTGCCGGGCTATGCGGAAAACGCGCTGTCCGGCGCCAACACGTTTGCGCTTGCCTACGGTGCGAAGAACGTCACTGACACCCGGACCGAACTCGGCCTGCGCACCGACAAATCCTTCGCGGTGCAGGACGCCATCCTGACGCTGCGTGGCCGCGCCGCCTGGGCGCATGATTACGATCTGAACCGCGCGATCGGCGCCACCTTCCAGACGCTGCCAGGCGCCTCGTTCGTCGTCAACGGCGCGGCTCCGGCATCCGACTCCGCGCTGGTCACCGCGTCCGCCGAGATGAAATGGACGAGCGGCTGGTCGGCGTCGGCCACCTTCGAGGGCGAGTTCTCCGACGTCACCGAATCCTACGCGGGCAAGGGCGTCGTGCGCTACGACTGGTGACTTCGGCGCGTCTTCGACAGGAAATCCTCGTTCGGGTCGCCCGTTCCCGCCATCGACATCGGCGGCGGGTTTCTTTGGTACGCGGCTTCCTTCGCGGCCAGTTCGCGATCCTGCTCGTCCTCGTGATACTCCGGCGGCAGCAGGATGAACATTTGCAGCGCGACCGCCCGCGCCTCGTGTTCCTGATAGCCCGCCTTCATCAGCGTCTCGATCTCCGACTGCGCCAGGTTCGCCGCGCCATTGGTGGCCGCGTCAAGCATTCCCTCGGCTTGAAGCTCCCTGTACTTGTCCGGCAGGTGGGCCTGCCAGTGCTTCCGGGCCAGCGTCTTCAGTTCGGGTATGCTCATGTTCGATCTCACGATGCAGTTTAGCTACAGAATGCCGCGCGAATGATGTCGGCGATGGTGCGGTCGAACGAGCCCGGCGAGGGCGCGTCGAGCGAATTGCGTGACCGAAGCCGCAGTCTACTCCCCGTCGGGAGGCGACGCCTCCGCTTCCACGGCCTTCCTGATCCCGATGATGCGCTGGAGCATTTTGATGTCCCGGTTCTTCAACACGTAGTCGGGCCTCGCTTGCAGTTCGGCCAAACGTCGTTCCAAGTTCTCCAGGCTGGAGAACGGGTCCGGGTCGTCCATCATGATGTACGGCAGGTCGTCCGGCACCGAATACTCCATGGGCGAACCGCTCACTTTTTCGGACCGTCGTCAGCGACCGGCGACTCCGGCTCGACAAGTTTGGCTTTCTTTGCTCTGACCTGCGCGATGTGTCGGTGCGCATCCGCCAGCTCGGCGAGCTTCGTGCGGTTCTCGGGCTTCGCCTGCTGCGACTTGGTTTGCATCAGGGCCGCCAGCCGCATGTGTTGACCAGGGGTTAATTGCTTCATCGCTCGCTCCGGGTCAGTATCGCTTTGCCGGCACAGCTCGGGATGGAGACGGAAGGGCGGCGTTAGCGACCCCAGTATCTTGCGGTTGGCTATCCGCCGGCGGCGCATTAGGTGTATCCGCCTTCACAGACAGCCGTTCGTTTTCAAATGTCTTGATGGTCCCAACGATAAATGCCGCGTGACCGCAGAAGCATTGGTGAAATCGGCCGTTTTTTCTGACCTGGATAGTACCATCACAGGCAAGATGGCCTCCGGCGCAGGAAACGAAACCGCGCGCGTCGCAATAGGGGCAGGAAAATCCGTTCCAGTTATATTCATCGGCTTCGTTGGTGGTGGTCGAGACCGCAACGGGTGTCGATCGATCGTTTGGCGCCTCGTTTGTCGGTTTCGCGGTAACGATGTCGCGTTTTCCTCCGATTATTCGGGCCAGCCAGCCGCCTCGCCGAGCCGCCGGCAGCGCCGGCGGCGCATAGTGAGAATTCAGGACTGAGGATGACGCAGACCGACCGACTTCAGGGGAGCGGGCTGCTTTGACGGCTTTCTCAATTTTCTGGACCGTGAATTTGTGCAGGGGCGAGCGTCTGGACGATATGACGTTGAACTTGGCGCCGCTGCCCGAACACCTGAATTCGATGCTGCTCAGGTCGATAATTTCCGGGTGAAACCATTCAGCGCCGCACAGCGGGCAAGTGACGGTTCCCCGCCTATTGTCAGGGACTCGCAGTTTTTTGCTACAGCCGGGACAAGAAAGTATTGGCAACGCTTTGCTCCGTCCCCGCGGTATCGGCGAACTTCTCAACGCGTTTAAGCGCAGGAGCATCCGGGATTGCAGGTATCGGGTACGAATGTAACTTAAAAGCGGTCGCCTTAAAAGCGTTGAACGGCAGAAATCCGCCTGCGTGAAAAAGACTCACAAAGGGCCGCTGCGAGACGTTTTGGCGAAGAATATGCGCCGCCTTCGGGCGGAGCGTGGTCTGAGCCAGGAAGCGCTGGCCCATGAGTGCGGCATCAACCGCACCTATCTCAGCGGGGTCGAGCGGTCCGAGCGCAATGTCTCGATCGACAACATCGCGCGTATTGCCCGCGGGCTCAAAGTCAAAGCGTGGACGCTGCTGGACGACAGTTCTGGACGGTAGATGCGCTGTTTTCGTTAACTCGACCTCGGACATGTTGCTGATGGCCTTTGAGGCGTCACGTCGCCGTCATGCCTTTCGCAGCGCATAGCAAGCCTGTCTCGATCGGGGAGATGGTCAGATTGCGCTGCTCCGAGAATCCTGCTGAATACGGTGCAGCTTTTGGAAGTCCCGGCGGCTCGTGCTGGTTGTGACGTTGAAGGTGCCGGGGATGCGGGCGATCGGGTTGTTTGTGCGGCAACAACTGAATAGCCGCGCGCTGCTGGCGACCACGGCGCTGGTTGCCGCCGCGGCGCTCCTGCCGGACGCGGCGCACGCGCAGGACGCGACCTGGGTCGGGGGCACGCCGGGGGGACTGGCGGGCAGCGATTACAACAACGCCGTGAACTGGACAAATCAGGCCGGTCCGCCGGCCGGCACGGCCTTCTTTGGCGCCACCGCCATCATTTTCAATGGCGTTGTCATCGATGGGACCACTACGGTCGGCGGTTGGACGTTCAAGGCGGGCGAGCCTACGCCTGCGTATGCGTTCGAGATCCGCCCATCCGGTCAGCTCGATTTTACCGGGACCGGGATCACCGTCAACGGCGGTAGCGCCGCCATCATCAACGACAACTTTCTGAATTTCCACAACACGAGCACGGCCGGAAGCGCCAACATCACCGGCGCTAACAACGTCGTCAACACCATCCAATTCCTCGACAGCAGCACGGCCGGCAGCGCCGTCATCACCAACAACGTGAACGGGACCCTGCAATTCTTCAACGCCAGCACGGCCGGCAGTGCCAGCATCACCAACAACTCTGATCTGTTCTTCCACAACACCAGCGCGGCCGGCAGCGCCAGCATCGTCAACAACGCCAGCGTGTTCTTCGACGACGGCAGCACGGCCGTTAGCGCCAACATCACCAACAACAATTTTCTGAATTTCAAGGACACCAGCACGGCCGGCAGCGCCAGCATCACCAACAACTGCAGCCTGATCTTCGACGACAGCAGCACGGCCGGCAGCGCCACCATCACCAACAACCATTTCTGGAACTTCGACGACAGCAGCACGGCCGGCAGCGCCACCATCACCACCAACAGCGGTGGCAGCAGCTTTATTTCAGGTAGCGCCAGCGGAGGAACCGCGCGGTTCATCTTGAACGGCACCGGCCGTCTCGACATTTCAGCGCTCACGACCGGCGGCACCACGGCCGGCTCGATCGAGGGCGCCGGCAATGTTTTTCTGGGCTCGAAAAACCTGGCGGTCGGCGGCAACAACCTCTCGACGACGTTTTCCGGCGTCATCCAGGACGGTGGTATCTTCGGACGGCACCGGCGGCTCGCTGACCAAGACCGGCAGCGGCACGCTGACGCTGTCCGGCGCCAACACCTACACCGGCGGCACCACGGTCGAGGCCGGCACGTTGCGGGCGGGCGTCGCCGGGGCATTCGTGGGCAATACCGCCTATGCGGTGAATGGCGGCACGCTCGATCTCAACGGTTTCAATCTCACCATGTCGTCGCTGTCAGGCACGGGCGGCACAGTCGCCTTGGGAGCGGCAGCGCTCGCGATCAATCAGGCGACCGACACGAGCTATGCCGGAGCTGTTACCGGCACCGGCTCCCTGACCAAGACCGGCACCGGCACGCTGACGCTTTCGGGCGCGAACACCTACACCGGCGCGACGACCGTCGATGCCGGCACGCTGGCGGTCAGCGGCTCGATCGCGTCGTCCAGCATTACCAACAACAGTAATCTGGTATTTGAAGGCACTGGCACGGCCGGCGGCGCCACCATCACCAACGGCAACGGCGGCACCCTGAGCTTCCACAACAGCAGCACGGCCGGCAGCGCCACCTTCACCGACACCAACATCGGGGGCGTGACCTTTTTCGATACCAGCACGGCCGGCAGCGCCAGCATCACCAGCAACAGCGGCATGACCTTCAACGACACCAGCACAGCCGGCAGCGCCACCATCACCAACAACGGTATCGGCATCTTCGACGCCAGCACTGCCGGCAACTCCAGCATCACCAACAACAACTTCCTGGCCTTCGACAACACCAGCACGGCCGGCAACGCCACCATCACCAACAATAGCGGTGGCCGCAGCTTGATTTTTCGAAGCGCCAGCGGTGGAACCGCGCGGTTCATCTTGAACGGCACCGGCATTCTCGACATTTCAGGGGTCTCGACCGGCGGCACCACGGCCGGCTCGATCGAGGGCGCCGGCATCGTTTTTCTGGGCTCGAACAACCTGGCGGTCGGCGGCAACAACCTCTCGACGACGTTTTCCGGCGTCATCCAGGACGGCGGTTTCTCTAACGGCACCGGCGGCTCCCTGACCAAGACCGGCACCGGCACGCTGACGCTGTCGGGCGCGAACACCTACACCGGCGGCACCACGGTCGCGGCCGGCACATTGCGGGCGGGCGTCGCCGGGGCATTCGTGGGCAATACCGCATATGCGGTGAATGGCGGCACGCTCGATCTCAACGGTTTCAATCTCACGATGTCGTCGCTGGCAGGCACTGGCGGCACCGTCGCCTTGGGAGCAGCGCCGCTCGCGATCTATCAGGCGACCGATACGAGCTATGCCGGCGCTATTACCGGCACCGGCTCACTGACCAAGACCGGCACCGGCACGCTGACACTCTCGGGCGCGAACACCTACACCGGCGCCACCACGGTCGATGCCGGCACGCTCGCGGTGAACGGCTCGATCGCGTCGTCCAGCCTGCTGACGGTCAATGCCGGCGGCACGCTCGGCGGCAACGGCATCGTCGGCAACACCACCATCAATGCCGGCGGCACGCTGGCGCCGGGCAATTCGATCGGCCTTTTGACCGTGCAGGGCAGCCTGACCTTCACGGCGGCAGCGAGCTACATGGTCGAGGTATCGCCATCGAATGCCGATCGCACCAACGTCACGGGCGTGGCGACGCTGGGCGGCGCCACCGTGAACGCTTCATTCGCCGCGGGCACATTTGTCGCCAAGCAATACACCATCGTCAATGCGACGGGCGGCGTGACCGGCACGTTTGGTTCGCAGGTGAACACCAACCTGCCGGCGGGCTTCAAATCGAGCCTGAGCTACGACGGCAACGACGCTTACCTCAATCTCGTCGCTGAGCTTCATCCCGCCTTCGTCGCCGAACTTCGGCGGCGGCCTTAACGGCAACCAGCAGGCGTCGGCACGGCGCTGGTCAATTTCTTCAACAGCACCGGCGGCATTCCGATGGTGTTCGGCTCGCTGTCGCCCGCGGGACTGACGCAAGTCTCCGGCGAGACCGCGACCGGCATCGCAGCAGACCACGTTCGATGCGATGAACCAGTTCATGGGCGTGATGACCGATCCGTTCGTCGCCGGGCGCGGCGAGGGCGGTTCTGTGACCGGCGGTGCGACGGGTTACGCCGACGAGCAGGCGCTCGGCTATGCGCAACCGCGCAAGCCGAACGATGCGCTGGCGGCGATCTACACCAAGGCGCCGCGGCCTGTGCCGTTCGAGCCGCGCTGGAGCGTGTGGGCGGCGGGCTTATGGCGGCTCGCAGACCACCGACGGCAACGCCGCGGCCGGATCGAACAACACCACCAGCAGCATCTATGGCACGGCGGTCGGCGCGGATTATCGCTTCTCGCCGGATACGCTGGCGGGCTTTGCGCTCGCCGGCGGCGGCACCAACTTCAGCGTCGCAATGGCGGCAGTGGTCGCTCCGACCTGTTCCAGGCCGGCGCCTTCGTGCGGCACAATGCGGGCGCGGCCTACATCACCGCGGCGCTGGCTTACGGCTGGCAGGACATCACCACCGACCGCACCGTCACCGTCGCCGGTGCCGATCACCTGCGCGCCGAGTTCAACGCCAACGCCTTCTCCGGCCGCGTCGAGGGCGGCTATCGCTTCGTGGCGCCGTCGATCGGCGGCGTCGGCCTCACGCCCTATGCGGCGGCGCAGGTCACCACCTTCGATCTGCCGGCCTATGCGGAAAGCGCGCTGTCGGCGCCAACACGTTTGCGCTGGCCTATGGTGCGAAGAGCGTCACCGATACGCGCAGCGAACTCGGCCTGCGCACCGACAAATCCTTCGCGATGCAGGACGCCATCCTGACGCTGCGCGGCCGCGCCGCCTGGGCGCATGACTACGATCCGGACCGCGCGATCGGCGCCACCTTCCAGACGCTGCCGGGCGCCTCCTTCGTCGTCAACGGCGCGGCGCAGGCGTCCGAACTCCGCGCTCGTCACGGCGTCGGCCGAAATGAAATGGATCAACGGCTGGTCGGCGCCGGCCACCTTCGAGGGCGAGTTCTCCGACGTCACCGAATCCTACGCCGGCAAGGGCGTCGTGCGCTACGCGTGGTGAGTTGCGGTCCGCTCGGGTCTTGCGGGATCGCTGCGACGCCGGTCAGAACGCCGGCGCCGGTCAGCAGGCCGCGGCAACTCCAGTTCAGCTTCATCGAGGTCGAACATTAGCTCGACGACGGCGGTGCCGCGCGCATTCGCATTTCCGAAATTACCCGTAACCGGACATGCGGCAGACATGCCAAAATCGACGCGAATGACCCTCTTCGGACTATCTCACAGCTTTGACCCGTCGCGGCATCTTGCCACTGATCTCTTATGAGAGACAACTATTTTGGTTACTTGCCGAAATTGCATACTCTAGGTGAGCACGCCTTATTATAGGTTTTGACGTTGGAAGCACTCCTACAACCCCCTACAAGAAATCCGGGCGGACCCAGTTGAAGGACGACCACCATGAGAAGCAAACTGATTTGCCTGACGTTAGCAATCTCTATGATTCCCGTCGCTGCGAATGCGCAGCTAACCATCGATATGGGCAGCATCACATGCGGTCAATATGTTGCTATGCCGCCGTCACAGTCCGATAATTTCTCCGCTTGGATGAGTGGCTGGTTCAGTTATCAGAACAATAAGACCTATGTGAATTTTGTTGCACATCAAAAGAACATCGCAAGTGTGAAAGAATGGTGCAAATTCCATCCGGACGAGAGTGTTATGACTGGTTTAAAAAAAGCGATAGTTGTTGATTAACGGCTTGAAAGTCGGAGGATTACCATGAGACCCAGGACCCTTGTCGTTGGCGTGGTTTTGCTAGCCGCGACCTCACTGCCAGCCTCTTCTCAGATCAGGGTGGACATGAACAAGATCACTTGCGGGGATTGGCTTGGATATAACAAGGCGGACCGGGATTTCGTAAAATTTTTCATGAGCGGCTACTACGATGCGGCAGCAAACAATAATGTTTTGGACTACAATCGCCTGCAAAAGAATACCGCGAAGGTTATGGCCTACTGCAAAAAGCGCAAATCCGATACGCTGCCGACTGCCATTAAGAAAAGCGCAACCTAAGTCGTACTGATGCTCTCGCATTGTCGTTATCAGGGGCAAATATCTGCTGACACGTGTCAGCAGAGATAGGCACGAATCGACGAGAGGGCTACCCCAGCTCAAAGGTGGTGACGCCGAATACCCGCTCCAGCCGCAACGGGGGAATCGGGCCGTTATACATGCGCGCGGTCTCGAATACTGGCGCAAGGCCGAAGTCTTGTGCCAACGCGACCGCGTCGCGGTTAACGCTCGGAACGTCGAGGAATATCTCGCCGCCGCCCACGCGGGTCAGTAAAGCCGACAGAACCACCTCTGCGGCGGCGCGGTCATCCGCCTCCAAGGGGCCGATCTTGCGACCCCTCTGGCACGGACGGATCACGCCCCAGCCGGCAAGCCCGCCATCGCGCACGAACGCGCAACCGACATGCCCGGGCGAGCCGATCCAAGTGCTCAGGAACGCGGCGCGCTGACCCGGAAACACCGTCGCGTCATACGCCTCCACGGTGGCCAATGGGACGTCGGTAAGCGTGATGACACCAGGCTGCGGCGCATCCGGGGCCGCGACGGTGCCGCCGTAACGGATGTTGGCATAGGCGAGGTCGAACCCAGACTTCCTGTAGTTTTCTTGCTGTGCCACCACGCCGTCGAGCCCGATCACACGCTGGCCAGCGCGGGCGATGGCCGCGTTCCAAATGCGCCGACCGTAGCCACGGCCGCGCACGTCGTTTCGCACGATGTAGAAGCCGAGGAAGGCGAACCTCGCACCGTAGTTGACGCAGGAGACCGTCGCGATCGGAGCGCCGTCGAGTTCGCCGATGAAGAAGGCTTCCGGATCGGCCGCGCTAAAGCAGGCGGCGTCGGCGAGGCCCGGGTTCCAGCCTTCAGCCGCCGCCCAGTTCACGGCTATTGAAATTTCGTCCGGCCGCATCGCCCGGATGCGAAATAGGTTTGTCTCGGGCGATCGTACAGATCGTCTCATGGAGGGATATCACCACGAATGAGTTGTTGCCGGCAAACGAAGAACGCCATAGCAGCGGCGCTTAGAACAACTCGCGACTGGCTCGTCGCGGAACGAGTCCGGTGGTCGCCGCCGTTCTCACAAACCCAGCCAGTGTCGCCGCGATCGCCGCGACGCCCGTCGGCGGGCCGCAACCGCTGCACTCCAGTTCAGTTTCATCGGAGCCGAACTTTAGCTCGATAGCGGCGGCGCCGCTGGCATTCGCCTTTTCGAGATCCCCGCCGAACCGGACATTCAGCCGACATGCCAGAACCGACGCGAATGGCCCAAAGGAAACATGGTCCCTATTCGCGACCACGCTTTGAGAACATCGTCTTGTTGAGCCTCCGCATGAAGGCTCCGCGGCTGTTCCAAAGCAAAAAACTATTGGGGTCTCTTGCCCATGGCCCAAGCCAATAAGCCAGGAGCCCTGCAAGTACGCCGAAGCAAATTAGCTCTATCATCAATGCACCAGTCTGTACTGCACGATGTAGACAACGGCACCCGCGAAGTATCCCAGCATGGCGAGCCACGCAATCTTGCGCGCATACCAAATAAACTCGATCTTCTCGATGCCCATGGCTGCAACGCCCGCAGCCGAACCAATGATTAGAATAGACCCTCCCGTTCCGGCGCAGTATGCGACAAACTCCCACAGGAAGTTGTCGGTCGGGTACTGGTTCACCGCGTACATGCCCATCGCAGCGGCCACGAGCGGCACGTTGTCCACTATGGCGCTCAAGAGGCCGAGCAAGAGCACGATCACGTCGAGACGGCCAATCGTTTGATCGAGCCAAGTAGCGAGTGCGGCGAGTACCTTGGTGTGCTCGAGGGTTGCTACGGCCAGCAATATGCCGACGAAGAACAGCACGGAACTGAGATCAATCCTGCTGAGCGCGTGCGCTACCGTCAGATGCTGTCGCGACGCCGGTGCTTTGCTACGATGCAGAAACTCGCCAGCAAACCAAAGGATGCCTAATCCAAACAGTATTCCCATGAAGGGCGGAAGGTGCGTGACCTGTTTGAAGACCGGAACCAGAATGAGCACGCCCAGACCGAGAGCGAACATCAAATTGCGTTCCGTCACTGGCCCCGACACGGCAACAGGAGCCGCTGAGGTGAACGGTTGTCCTCGCAATCTATAGGTCACCACTGCAAGCGGAACGAGCAGGTTGACTACAGAAGCCAAAAAGAGCGCTTTAATTATCCCCAGAGCACTGACTTGCCCGCCGATCCATAGCATGGTGGTCGTCACGTCGCCGATTGGCGACCAAGCACCGCCGGCATTCGCCGCAACGACGATAAGGGAGGCAAAGAGCAGTCGATCCGCATCGCGATCTAAAATCTTCCGAATTAGCGAAACCATCACTATCGTGGTGGTCAAGTTGTCCAAAATGGCGCTTAGGAAAAACGTCACCCACGCGACGATCCACAGCAAGCCTGTGAGGCTCTTTGTCCGAATTCGGGAGGTGATGAGTTCAAAGCCATCGTGAGCGTCAATGACTTCAACGATCGTCATTGCGCCCATAAGAAAGAAAATGATGCCCGCAGTCGCGCCGACGGTTTCACGGAGTTCATGCTCAACGCGGGTGTGATCGCCTGTCGATAAGGCATAGACGGTCCAGAGCAAGCCGGCACCCAGCAGCGCCGATGCGGACTTGCTGATCCCTATCGGGTGCTCCAGAGCGATGGC
Organism: uncultured Alphaproteobacteria bacterium; assembly: GCA_963843235.1. Taxonomy (GTDB): domain Bacteria; phylum Pseudomonadota; class Alphaproteobacteria; order Rhizobiales; family Xanthobacteraceae; genus Bradyrhizobium. The sequence continues at coordinate 475,791 of CAWJJV010000017.1, read as the reverse complement.
CGCGTAGGCGATCGCAAAGATCAGAACGACGGCGACGAGCAAGTTCCTATTCCCCCGGCATGTGTGGGTGCTATGCGCCGCTCTCAGAGGCTTTGCCATGCGGCGAGGTGCCTCGCCCAAAAGTACTACATGGATACCCGCTTTTAGGGCGCGGACCGTTCGTTGAAGTTTACCTGTCGCAGGGGCCGCTGTCGCCTGTTGGCACTTTTCTGACCTGATGCTCGTGCTTGATGATGTCCGTTCACAGGAGTGGAGCGGAAATTGTTTGCCGGCCACGATTGCGGCGCCAAGGCTTGATCTCTGGGTTGAATCAAATAGCGATCAAAGTATCCTTGGACTGTTGCGACGGCCCAGGTGCTGGGCGTCGTCGCACGGACCGCGCCGACCAGGAGTAGCGATGATCGATTCGAGCCGACGCACCGTTCTTGCAAACGGTGCTGCCGCCGCGGCGGCAAGTGCAGTGCAGCAAGTGTTCGCTCAAGCACAGCCAGCGGGGGCGGTCCCGGGATTGCCGGCTGGCGCCAAGGTCGGCTTCTACGAAAAGGGCAATGTCCGCATCCGCTACGCCGAGATCGGCTCGGGCTTCCCGCTGCTGGCGACGCCCGGCGGCGGCCTGAACTCTTGTATCGCCGTGTGGGCGCGTGCGGTGATCAACATTCCGGAGGAGTTCAAGAACGACTTCCGCGTCATCACCATGGACCAGCGCAACGCCACGGGCGGTGAGTCCACCGGCCCGGTGCCGGTCGATGACCCCTGGGGCGCGTTCGCCGACGACCAGTTGGGCGTGATAGACCATCTCGGCATCGACAAGTTCTGCTTCTTCGGCAACTGCATCGGCGGCCCGTTCGCGATGAAGTTGATGGAGCGGGCGCCGCAGCGCGTAGTCGCGGCGATATTGAGCCAGCCAGTCGGGCACAACCCGGCGATCCCGGATTACATGTACGATGCCGGCAAAACCGCTTGGGCCAAGGAGCTGCGCGAGCGCCGGCCCGACGTCTCGACGGAGGCCATCGAGAAATATCTGCACAACCTTTACCGCGCGCGGCCCGATTTCGTTTACAGCGTATCACGCGATTTCGCGAAATCATGCCAGACGTCGATGCTGGTACTACCGGATGACGTCGCCGCGCATCCGTTGGTGGCTTCGATTGACGTCGCCTCGCTTTGCCCGAATGCCGAGATCACAGTGTTTCCCTGGAAGGAGCCGCCGGAGTTGAAGGCGCGCACCATCAATCGCATGAGCACCTTCCTGAAACGGCATCAGACGGCGTAGCGAAGGATTGTTGCGCTAAACATTCGAGCCCGGTGACGCTGTGATCGCCGCCAGCGGTCCCCATACCGAAAACCATCGCACGAACCATCGAAATAAACGCGCAAAATCAACAGTGCTCTTTCAGCGCGATGGCTATACGGTATACGTCTGTGGCAAAGATGGTCTCGGCAGGGAGCACCATCATGAAGCGCGTCGCGATCTACATCCGGGTCAGCACCTCCAAGCAGGACACCGACAATCAGCGTCGGGAATTGGAGGCGGTGGCGGATCGATCGGGCTGGAAGATCGTCAAGGTCTACGAGGATGCCGGGCATCAGCGGCGCCAAGGGCAGGGATCAACGTCCTGGGCTCGACGCCATGATGAAGGCGGTGAACGCGAAAGAGTTCGACATGGTCGCGACGTGGTCAGTGGATCGGCTCGGTCGATCGCTCACCGACCTGCTCGGCATTCTCCAGGGCCTTCATGAAAAGGGAGTCGGTCTGTTCCTTCATCAGCAAGGACTCGATACCTCGACGACCGCCGGCAAGGCGATGTTTCAGATGCTGGGCGTATTTGCTGAGTTCGAGCGGGGGATTATTCGCGAGAGGGTCAATGCCGGTCTCGCGCGCGCCCGGGCGAATGGCACGAAACTCGGCCGGCGTCGGGTTGAGCCCGCGGTGGAAGCGAAAATTCTGGAACTGAAGGCCAACGGCGACGGCATCCTCAAGATCGGCCGCAAGCTCGGCATCGGCACGAGCGTGGTGCAGCGAGTTTTCAAGCAAGGTCGGGTGCCATCGTAGTCGATGCCGTGGTGGTTGCAGCTTCACCTTGCGACCGCGGACTGGGATGGGCTACATGCCGGCCTCAGGGCTGGCGCCCGATGGCAATGTGGTGACGATTACCAGCGCCTGGCCAGGCGACGGGGTGATAATCGTCGGAACGCTCCGACCAGCGTCGCGGCTGTAAACGCCATTACGATCACGGCGGTGGGGCTCAGCGTAGCCGAGTGGCCGAACAACCCGCTTTCTGGCAATCCCTTTTGTCGTCTGCTCGGTCGCAAAGGTGCCGCGGCTGATAAGCCGCTCGCGCAAGCTCGGCGGCTTGTAGAAGTGAAATAGGCCCTGACCGATTTCGTCAACGCGGGTCGTGGACTTCGGCAATGTCCGCCGTTCGCATCCAGGGATAACGATCTGTAGTCCGGCCGAGGTGTGTTCGACTTCAGACATGTTATGGCTTCAAAGTTAGTCAGTTAGCGACTAAGAATCGCACTTCGTCTCGCACCTACCTATACGGCCCCGCACAATCCCCAGAAAAAAGCCACGCGCGCCGGCTGACAGGGGGAACATATTGGTGGAGGCACTATTCTGGTGCTAAACTGGTCCCTCGGCTTCCCGTTCGTTCGCCATCGTCGGCGGCTGCGGTCCCTCCGCCACATCGCCTGATTCAGCCGATGCGCTCCCTTCGCTTTCAGGTTCATGAACGGATCCAGTTTCCCGCTGTCGCGCTGTCCCGCAGCCGGCGGCTTTCAGCCCTTATCGACCGAGAAGAAGAGCGTCATTTCAATGATCGAGAGATTTCAAGGAAACAACCGCTTAGCTCTTGTGGATGCTTTGATGCGTCAGGACTTCGTGCGTGCCAACACAGCGATTGTCGAGGATCTTATCGCCGCTGGCGAATTGATCGAATATAGCTCGACCCCGCTTATCATCCAGAACGAAGCCAGAAATGATGTGTACCTGATCGTCGCCGGTACAGTGTCCGTCAACGCGAACGGTGTCGAAGTGCGAACGCTTGGCGCTGGTGACCACTGCGGCGAGATGTCGGCGATTGACAGCGCCAATCCCCGATCAGCGACAGTCTTCCCTACGGGAGTTGTGGTAGCCCTGAAGGTCCCAGGCGCGAAATTTATTGAAATACTCGACAAATATCCTCACACATGGAAGCTGATCGCCCGCGAACTGTCGAACCGGCTGTTTGATCGCAACCGCCTTATCAAACCACCCAATGAGCGGCCAAAACTGTTCCTTATTTCATCGGTTGAAGCGTTGGACGTTGCGCACGAAATCGCTGGGGGATTGCAGCATGACGTCCTGCCGACCGTATGGACGCAAGGAGTTCTTCTGGGTCAGCGGCTATGCCCTCGATGCATTAGAGAAAGCCGTTTCGCAATCCGACTTTGCGGTCGCTGTTGCTCAATTCGAGGACGTCGTTCAGTCACGCGGAAGCTCGCACCCGGCCATCCGCGACAACGTCCTTTTTGAGTTGGGAATGTTTATGGGACAGCTCGGTAGGCACCGCACGTTTCTCGTGCACCCTAGGTTGAAGGATCTAACGCTGCCATCCGACCTTCACGGGATCACACCCGCATCCTACATGCCCGGCAAACCCGAAGATTTGCCCTCTCGCGTCGGCCCAGTCTGTACCGAGATCAGAAGGGTCATTCGCGCTATCGGCTTACGCACACAAGCCGGCTAAGGTAGCCCTTACGTCACCACCAGAAAAAGTCGCGAATTCGCGCCAACACGGAGTCTTTGTCGCCTCCTTCAGCCTTGCCATCAATGATGACTTCGATGGGATCGGGAATGATACCGGCCCGAAAGAGAGTGGCTGATAGCTGCAAAACCCGGCCGCGGTCTAGCCGTGCGATTATGAGAATGGCGAAGTTTACGCCAACGGCGGGATCTTGGATGATATCGAACATACTTGCGATATCCTCTCCGCTTGGAACCGCCTCAAATGCCGGGTGCGAATGCCATTCGCCGATGTAATTGAACCTATTAAAGTCATTGCCTGTGCGTGAGAAGAAATCCGCTAGGAATTCACGATGAGCTTCCGGGTCACGCACGAAATGCGCGACCGTTCCTCCGCTGTGCTGAACTGAAATATCAACGAGACGAAACGTATCGGGGCCGACGTTTTCGCCGACGAGAATGCCACCGATTTCATGACGCCGCCCGCGCAGCTCACGTCTCAGGCGCTTGATTATCTTGGGGGGCAGCAGCAGCTTCATCCGATTTTGCTTTGAAGAGTTTAAATACGTTCGCTATTTCTGCTGCCATGTCTTCAGGAGACAACTCCTCCTTGGGTTCTGTCGGCAGAGGCGGGCCAACCTCGATTGGATAGGTCTCGAAAGGCTGGGAAAAGACTGAACCCGCACCCAGACCGATAGCATAGACAGAATTTGGAAAGAGAGATGGATCGCGACCAATTAACGTGTCAATCGCGAATCGCGCCGCATGTGCCGCAATTGTCGAAACATCTGCGTCGTCCGCGATAAGGGGAACGCCATCCTGTCCTGTCTCATAGGACCGAGTCCCTTTCACGGGAGGCGGCCCGCGTTCCGCAAACCAATTTTCAATTGCGCGCCGCATGTATTGCGGCGTGGGTTCGAGCTTCGGACGACATCGCGCAATCAGCCCACCGATGCCACCGCCGAACACCTCGGCCCACATAACAGGCTTGCTTGTGACCGAACAGACCGCCGAGACGAGATTTAGAATATCCGGATTGGCGGTCGCATCGAATATCAGATCGCATTCCCCGATCGTCTTCAAAACTCCTTCCGCAGATTCGTTCGATTCCTGGCCTGCCAGACGCGCCCGCCAGTGGGTGGTTTCAACCGAAGGATGGACGAGTTGCAATCGCCTCTGGAGGGCCGCCGCCTTGTGCGTTCCTACGTCTCGCCAGTCTAGGTCGTGCCGGATCAGGTTGTCAGGCAGCAGAATGTCATCATCCACCAGCACGAACCGGCCAGTACCCGATCTTGCGAGCATTGTGCCAACCTTGCTTCCGAGCGAACCACAGCCGATTAGCGCAACGCTCTTTGGTTTTAAGTGTTCATGCGCGGAGTCCAGCCTGGGAACATCGATCGACGCCGGTATGACGGCAACTTTCGCCGCAGTATCGTCGGCTTCCCAGAGGAAATACGCATGAATATCTACGCCCTGCACAATCACGGCGTAGCGATGATCGATTGTGAGCCCAAACGCTGCGCAGGCCGCCCGAAAGTCCTTATAGCTGCTGACCGGGGGAAGGGATTCGTGCGGAGCCAACCGGTAAATCGGCGCCGATCGATCCAAGTATTCTGACGCAAACTGAGACGGTATACTTCGGTCTGTCCACTGAGTCCCTTCAGGCAGGGTAATCTTGTCGATTACATGGATAACCGACTCCTTGTGGTGGGCCGAAACGAAATTACACGTCGCCGGGGCCTGAACGGGAAGCGTTGGTAGAAACGCCTCAAGGCTCCGCGTAATCAAGAGACGGCTATATTCCGAACGCAGTTTTTGGCCCAAAGTATCAGTGTGCCGGGAGAGTACGACCCCTTTTTCGCCCATTCCCGGATTTTCACCTTCAAGCAGCCGATGCGTGCTCTCGATCAACTGGACGCCAGTTAAATCCGGAGTCCAATTATCTGGGCCTAACTCAAGGCAAAGTTCACCACCAGGTCCGAACTGATGCTGAGACCACCGGCCGGTTTCGCCGCGAGGGAACACGGAAGGCGGGCTATGCGGAAAAAATTCGGGATACTGAAGGAAGACGGGGTAAACCCGGCCACCGGCAACAATTTCAGCATCCAGCACAAGGTGCGCGCGGTCAGCAATCCGCCAGCCTGAGGCCACAAACCAATCGACGCTTTGCGAAAAAACGTCAAGACCTTCACGCTCTGTCCGAAACCGGGCAAGGTCCGAGATATACCACGTCACGCAAACCCGCCGGGCTTGGCTGGACCGGTTGCACGGTCGGGAAAGGTCAGCGGTGCGCCGGCAGCAGATGCTGGTCTCAGCAATGTTGACGCGACCATCGCCTTTGCGGCGCGGGCAGTTTTGTCGTCCTTTGCAGCCATTTCACTAACAGCGATATCATAATCGAGATCCGAACGAATGCGCGTATCCCCGAAGATTGCATGAACACCGTGCGTACACTTGTTATAGGCGACCTTGCCGATCGCGGTTTGCCTACCAGTGCACCGGTTCTGCTCGTGCTCGGCGGCCAGAACACCCCGGCTGACGGAACAACGGATAAGCTCGCCCTTCATTCCCAGCCGCGTTACCGTCATCGGGCCATACTCGAAGCCGATCGCGAGCCCCAGGCTTGATGCGTCGGTTCCTTTGTCCTTTAGCCGCTTAACCGCGAGATCGAAGCTGCTGCGCATCGCTCCGGCGCACAGCGTCATATTGCTGATCGTCTCGTGAATGTCGGTCGTCTGGGCTGTCCCTTCGCACAGAAGTCCGTGAATGCAGTCCCCGATGAAGCGGACTTTGCGACCCTGAAAGTCTTCATGGAGGACGGCATCCAGTTCGGCGCGCAGAACATGGAGGGTGCGGACAACGTGTTTCGCGCCATCGTCCGTCGCGATGTTGTTCCCAACGTAGGCAGTGAACCCGTCCAGATCGCCGTAAACGGTCGCGGCATCCTGACGGCGCGAGTTCTTGACCGAAAGCTCGTCAATATCGAGCGTCGCGAACGGAGGCGTATGACCGGCAAACTCGAAATTACCGATCGGATTGTTCTTCAGATCGTCTGCCCACTCGTTCACAATCTGATCGACTGTTACGTCGAGGTTGGCCGCTTTCTGGCTGATTTCGATTTCCGCAGCGGTCAGGGGCGTAGCATCAACATCGGCCACGTCGGCGAGCCCGATCGCTTTCCGCGCATTATTTGTCAGATAAATTCCAGTCGCGGACCCGCCACCCGCGCGCTTGGCCGCATAGTTAGCAGGTTCGCCTAGAAAAAGCGGCTCGCGATGACCCCGCCGCCCATTGTTCACGGCTAGCGCTTTACCTGTATCAATGCCGATGCGAACCTTGGCTGCGGGATGGTTTGCATCTTCACCCGTCCGGGCCAAAACATCGACAATTAGTTGTCCGGTCGCAACCGCACGATGAACGCGCTTGGCTTCGTCGCCGTATGGCTTTGCAAACACGGAGTGCAGACGCTGGTTGTGGAAATCTACAAGTATGGAATCCACACTCCCGATAATCCGGTACACGGCGCGATAGTGCATATTGAGGAAGCGAAGCGTCTGCTTGTGGCAGGTTTCACCTTCAATGTCCGTAACGTGGAGCATGTCTTTTACATTGAGGATGTCGGCGTAGATGTGAACGCCATCGACGCGGTATGCCGTCGTGTTGGATATCCCCGACAGGTTCGTATCACGGACATATTCCTTGATCTCGATATCCTTGAGGGGAAGCGCGTCGATTTTGGAGTCGATGCGTTTCGTTGCACGGTCTTTGTTCCAGGTACGGGTAGCCATCACGACGCCTTTCTAAATCATAGTTGCGCTGACCAGCGCCAAATTGAATCTGCTGTCGGGCAAATACGCCACGGCAACTCCGGGTTATCCGATGCGATCAAACATCTCTAGATAGTGACTGGTCTGCCTTTTGCCAAGTCGGCAGGAGCCTCGGTTTTGCAGAATCCACATGGACCATGCGATTCAGCTAGGCGAATCATTTGGTAAGGATTGCCGACATCTTGACTATGGGGGCTTCGGAAACCATGAAGCGCTGCGCCAAGTTTACACGCGGCGGCCCGCTGCCGGCGAGGTCTTCGCATCTCCCGACAAAATACTGAGGGAGGGCCGATCAATTCTAAAGATTTTCGACGATCGCCTTGTTGATGCGGTGCATCTCGACTTTCAAATAGATTTCGTCATCGAGCGTGATGATGCGAGAGTGCGCGACGGAAACTCATTCCGCTCTAACTCCCGGCGTTGCCGACGAAGGCCGACACGTCAAGGCTCGCGATGCCGCGTAGCAGCACAGCGGGAGGCAGGATCGGATGGGGGGACGGCCAGAAGATGCCGGGGATCTGCAAGACACTGACGACGAGTTCCGTGCCGCTCGGAAACCACTTGGCGTGGTTGCCGCTCCATCCGGTGTCGAGAACCTGCATCGGCGCCGATGCTCCCGCCGAATCCTGGATGTAGATGGCGTAGCCTTCCGTGCCGGGGACGAGGCGGTTCGATTCAAAGGCCACCCACTTCCCGTCCGGCGACCACCAAGGCGCACGCCCCTGGAAATTGGAGTTGAACCCGCCGGTCGGCGTCTTCTGGTCGAGCGGGCGGATCGTCTCTGGCTTGGTGCTCGCGTCAACGAGCCAGATGTAGTTCAAATCCTCATTGTACGTCGTTTGCCCCGCGATGAGCTGGCCGGCGAACACGTATTGCGCGGGATTGACCGGGTTGACCGAAGGCTCGCCGCCCCAGAGCTTCCCGTTTGCCATGACTTGCTGCGCGATCGAGCCGTCGTCGAGGATCTTCGAGGTGCGCGGCGACGGATCGGTGGTCGTGCTCGGCTGATTATTCATGACGAGCAGGTTCTTTCCGCTCGGATACCAGGCGGGGTAGATCATGTTTGACGTTTCACTGAGCAGCCAGGGATCGGTGCCGCCGGCTCCTTGCGCGAACCAGATGCCGTCTTTGTTACAGAAGGCGACGACGCCAAGGGCCTTGGACCAATCGGGCCTCGACGAGCCGTCCACCGATGGCACGTAGGGCGTAGGCGTGCGAACGCTTGTCGTCGCGAGATCGAGAATGTAGAGATTGCAGTTGCCTTTTATGGTCCGCTCGAAGATGACGTATTGGCCTGTCGGATCGACGACGGGCCGGTAGTCGATCTCCCCCCCAGGATAGAACATGAGGAATGTCGGCTCGACCAGCGCGGGTTGCGTCATGTTCTTCTCCAGCCCTTTACGTCGGCGCAGACGACTTCATCGCGCTGGGGTCTCCTTCGTTCGAGCCCCATACTGTTAGTTGAGCGCGAATCATGTTGCAATCTTGGGGCCATGCGGGGAAGCTGACAAGTTCCGTCCGCTATTATGCCCAAAGAATTCGATAGCGTGCTTCGGTGCTGGGGAGACGAAGTTGGATGAGACGATCATCCTCGGGCGAGGGGGCGAAACATCACAAATCGTCCCGCAGGCCCTTGAAGAACGGATGGCGCACCTTGCCCTCGGCGGACTTCGCCCGGTACTCGATCTCGGCCAACAGCTCGGGCTCGACCCAGATACCGCGATGGGTGATGCGTTTGCTGTAGGGCTGGGTTTTCCTGATGAGCGGCTTGAGGCGCGCCTGCAACTCCTTGGCACTGTCGTCATCGAAACCATGATCGACTTTACCGGCGTAGATTAGTTCGTCGCCCTTGCGTCTGCCGAGATACAGACCGTCCCATTTGCTGCCATCGAGCGCGAAGCCAGCGATGCTCAATGTCTCCCTTTGGGCGCAGGTCTTCTTGACCCAATCGTTGCTGCGACCGGACGGGTACCGGCTGTCGCGCACCTTGGAAACAACGCCTTCCAGGCCAATTCCGCAGGCGTGTTTGAACATCGCCGCGCCGTCGATCTCGAAGCTCTCGCTGAACTGGATGGCGGTGTTGGCGATCAGCTTTTTCAGGATGCGCCTTACGCTCGACCAGCGGCAGTTTGCGCAGGTCGTAGCCGTCGAGATAGAGCAGGTCGAACGCGACCATGACGATCTTAGTTTGTGGATCGGCCCTTTAATTCGCTTTGCAGAACAGAAAAGTCGGTCGTGCCATCGGCTGCGGGCGCCACCACCTCGCCATCGACGATCGCGGACCCGGCGTTGATATGCCAGGCGTCGTCGGCGATTTTCTTGAACCGCTTGGTCCAATCGTTGCCGCGTCGGGTGAACACGGTGACTGCGGCGTTTCTGATATGGGCCTGCACGCGATAACCGTCGAACTTAATCTCGTGCAGCCAGCGCTCGCCGCTCGGCGCCTTGGTGATCGATCGTCGCCAGCGCCGGTTCAATGAACCCGGGGTATTTGGCCTTGATACCCGACTTGTGGCCAGCCACGGGTCAGGCCAGCCGCATCGGCAACGGTAGCTGCACGTCGTGATATCGACCTTCGTATTGATCGACAAAATCTTGCAGGAAAAATGGGATGTCGCGCATTTGGAGATCGCAGCGATGGCGCAATTCGTGCGCCACGTCCGCCGATACGTCCTCCGACCACTTCTCGGCGGTGTTGAAACTGACGATCTTGACCGGGTTGCTGATACTGGCCGTCCAGCAGATCAGCGATCACGGTTTCCAAATCGGTGGTGCTCGACATCGGCCTCCCGGTAAACGCGGCCGTTGCGACCGAAGTCGTCCACCACGAGATATACGGTCCTGATCGTCGCCTTTCGGGATGATGGACGGTGTCCAGCCTGTTCGGGGCATACGCAACACTCCACACAACAACGCAACATAATCGCGACTCAAGCGCTTTTCGGCGGATTCGTTCCGGGTGGCGGAACACGGCATCTACATCGCGCGTTGCGTTTGGAACAAGGGAGAGCGAGATGGCAAAGAAGGCGAAGAAAAAGACGGCGCGCGGACGTAAACAAGATCGTGCTCGCGTTGCCGGCGGACAGGATTACGAGGTCCGGTACGCGGCCAAAAAAACCGGCCGATCAAAAGCCGCGGTGAAGAAAGCGGTGAAGAAGGTCGGTTCGAGCCGGAAGCGCGTCGAGCGGCGGCTGGGACGTTAGTTTCCCCGTGGCGTTGACCGCTCTGGAAATTCAGCGATTTACGGCTGCGACGCGATTGGTGCATGTCCTCTCCGCAGAAGGCGGCTATTGCCTTTGCATGAGCACAGACGAGATTGGCAAATTTCGCGAGATGGCCGAGGAATGCCGTCGAAGGGCGGAGCAGGCGATCAGCCCACCCGATAAGGAGGCGTGGGTGCGGGCCGCTGACGAATGGAGCGAGCTTGCCCAGAACGTAGAGAAACGAGCCGGGAAGCATCCAGACGTGAAGCGAGGGAAGTAATGGGTAAGATTGCTGTTGCCGTACTGGCCGTCGGCATCGCCGCGCTCATCGGGTTTTCGGTCTGGGTGATAGCTGTTCTATGACCTCGCCGGTGGCTGGCCGGCCTCATAATGTGCTCAAATCATCCGGCACGTCGCCGAATTTCCGGATCACCGTAGCGTCGCTGAAATCGCCCGTGGCAGGATCGCCCGTGCGGCTGAAGGCGACGGCACCGACATGACCTTCCTTCCGGGATAAAGCCTCGGCGCGCATCACGGCAGCGTTTGGATTGAAGCACTCGGTCGGTTCACCGGCCGCAATACCGTCATCGGCGGCAACAAAAGGTAGCGCAACGTAATAGGTCACTTCGCTCATATCCCGCTCCTAACCGGAATAGGTTTGAAATCTTCCGCGAACGTAGCGTGTGAAACGGCCTTCATCAGTTCGCTCACCTCACACTCCAGAAAATCATTCGCCACGATCAGCGCTCTGATCGCGTCACGCGCGTCGCCCCCGCAGGCAGCTATCGCCTGATCGACGGCGGCCTCAAGCTCCTCGGCACCCCTCGGCTCCGGCTGTGGGTTGGGGTGCATATCGTATTCCTGGGTTGACCGACGCGGGCGAATGTTCCGATTTTGTTCTTATCAAGTCAACCCCCGGGGCCAACCCTTGATGGCGCACCGACAGACGCGCATGGAGCGCGCGGACGAGGGCAGTTTCCCGTATTGGGTCGCGCTCATTGAGGAAAAATGCACCGGCGCAAACTATGAGATCCAGCAAGCGTTTTGCCGCGCGCACCATCTCTCGCTTTCGCGGTTCGGTCACGCCGTCGTTTGGCAAAGGGAATGGTATCAGGTGTTCCGGTTTGGCAAGCAGGCCGACGCCGACCTGTTCATGAGTGAGTTTGGCGGTGAACGAATGCACCCATCCGAAAAAGGCAAAGGCAAGAACTGGGCGCAATGGCGCAAGGGTAGCTACAAACCATGATGGGGCGTTGGACGGTGGCTGGGTTGGTGCTTTTGCTCTCGCACGGGACGGCGCTCCCCGACGATATGACGGGGCAGGTCAGCATCATCGACGGCGACACGCTCGAAATCCATGGGACGCGCGTTCGGCTGTGGGGCATCGATGCGCCAGAGAGCACGCAGCTTTGCCGCGGCGCGGACAGCTTGCAATACCGATGCGGTGCCAAGGCTGCGAACGACTTGGATGCATTCATCGCGGGACGCCCCGTGAGTTGCCTGCCGATATCGCTGGACCGATATGGGCGCACGGTCGCGACGTGCTCGGTCGGTGGCGCGGACCTGGGCGATTGGCTGGTGCGGAACGGGCTGGCTTTGGACTGGCCGCAGTATTCAAAACGAAAGTACGATGCAGCCCAGCATGAAGCCGAACACGCCGGGCGCGGGATGTGGGCAGGCAGCTATATCGAGCCGTGGCTTTATCGGGTCTGCATCCGAGTTGGAGGACGTCCGGTCGATTGTTCAGACGACATGAATGCTCATCCATAGGGTCCGGACATGTGCTGGTGTGGACGGCCTCTCATCCCAGCGGTTCTATGGCGCTCTCAGCGTCACAGCTAGATGAGAGGAGAGTTCTAATGAACATTCCCGTTCGTATCGGCATGGATACTTCGAAGTCGGTGTTCCAGCTTCACGGTGTTGATGAGAACGAGTTGCCGGTTGTCCGCCGCCAGTTTCGGCGAGCCGAGATGATCCGCTACTTCGAGCGGCTTCCGCCGGTTCTCGTCGCCATTGAGTCCTGCGGCAGTTCGCACCATTGGGCGCGACTACTGCAGTCGTTCGGACACGAGGTAAAGCTAATCCCGCCTCAGTATGTGAAGGCTTACGTGAAGCGCGGAAAGAACGACGCGGCCGACGCCGAGGCGCTGTGCGAGGCGGTCACCCGGCCGAGCATGCGGTTTGTCCCGGTGAAGTCGAAGGAACAGCAAGCGGCCTGCATGTTGATGACCGTGCGGGAGCGCCTGGTCAGCGTGAAGTCGCAGCTCTCGAATGCTTTCAGGAGCTATGCAGCTGAGTTTGGCATTGTCGGCCCCGCCGGCCGGCAGAACGTCACCGCGCTCATCAAGCGGGTGCTCGAGGATGACAGCCTGCCGGAGATGGCGCGGGATCTCTTCCGCCTCCAGGCGGACGAGTATGCCGCGGTCGAAGCTCGCCTGGCGAAGATCGAGGCCAAGCTGATGAAGTGGCATCGCGAAGATGACGTCAGCAGGCGTATCTCGACGATTCCCGGCGTAGGTCCGATTGGGTCGTCCATGCTGAGCATGAAGGCGCCGCCGCCGGAGACGTTCAGATCAGGTCGCGACTTTGCGGCTTGGCTCGGACTTACGCCCAAAGATCATTCAACTGGCGGCCGACAAAGACACGGCGGTATTACAAAGGCTGGGGATTCAGCGCTCCGATCGACGCTGATCGTCGGGGCGACCGCGCTGCTGAGGCATATCCGAAAGGGTCGTCATAAGCCCACACCCTGGCTCGCCTCGCTGCTGGAACGAAAGCCGCCGAAGTTGGTGGCGGTGGCCTTGGCCAACAAATTCGCCCGCATTGCTTGGCGCTTAATGATATCGGGCGGAGTGTACAACCGGCCGGTAGCCGCCATGCCTATCTGATCTGAAATCGGTACCGCAAGCGAGGCTGCTTGGCGGATAGCCCACGAACTTGCAGGACGCAGTAGATGGAAGGACCGATCGGTCGATACGCGCGAGCTTCCGAAGGTTACACTGGCACCAGAAATGTCGCCCATGTGCTTGGAGCGTGCGTAGCGAACACCATCTTGGCCAGCGGGCTTTGTCCGCGCAAACAGGCCGGACATCTGATAGCAAGCGATCGGGTCAAAAGTCTGCTACCATCCTGACAAGTGGGGGGCCGTCCACATCTGCAACCTCTACAGCATCACCACCAACCAAGCCGCGATCATCGCGCTGTTCCGCGTCGTGAACCGCTACGTCGGCAACCTGCCGCCGATGCCGGGCGTCTTCCCCGACTATCCCGCGCCGGTCGTGCGCAACGCAGGTGCCGACCGCGAATTGACCATGATGCGATGGGGGATGCCGCCGCCGCCGCGCACCGGAGGCCCACCTGTCACCAACATCCGCAACACGTCGTCCCCGCATTGGCGGGGATGGCTCAAGCCGGAAAACCGCTGCCTCGTGCCAGTCAACAGCTTCGCCGAATATGCGCCGGAGCCGAACCCGGAGACCAAGAAGAAGGACGTGGTGTGGTTCGCGCTCAACGATGACCGACCGCTGTTTGCTTTCGCCGGGATCTGGACCGAGTTCAAAGGCGACCGCGGCACCAAATCAAAACCGATCCCCGGCCCACACCTGGTCTACGGCTTCCTAACGACGTCGCCGAATGCCGTCGTCGAGCCGATTCATCCGAAGGCAATGCCGGTGATACTGACGACCGAGGAAGAACGGGAGGTCTGGATGCGCGCGCCGTGGGACGAGGCGAGGGCGCTGCAACGGCCGTTGCCCGACGATGCTCTGAAGATCGTCGCGCGTGGCGCTGACAAGGAAGATCAGGCCGCGGCATGAACAAATATGTCGGTGACCGCCCCTTTGCCGATCCCGAGGCCGCAGCGCGCAAGCTCCTCGAAATCGCGAGCGGCGTCGAAGCCGTGCAGGACGGTCGGATCTTCATTGAGCTGATAAATGGGCCGTTTCTGTTCGATCTGAAGGGAACGCCGGACGAATACGGCGCCGGCCTCCAGGTCGCGATCGAGCGCGGCTGGCTCTCGAAGCACGAGTCCGGGACCTATGTTAAATTCACCCAGGCCGGCGCGGAGCTGTTCGCCTAATGAAATGCACCATTTGCGAAGATTGCGGCTGGGTATGCGAGGACCATCCCGACGCGCCATGGGACGGCACTCACGCCTGCGCCTGTGGCGCCGCCGGGATGTCGTGTCCGCAGTGCAATCCCAGTGATCTTGGCCACCCGCCGCGGCCGCCGGCCGGCACGCATATCGAGTTCGACAAGAAGGGCTGGCGCCATTAGCGGCCGCGGGTTCGCGCCCTTCCTGCTCCCGGGCGGGCGTAGGCCATTTTCGATTTTATGTCAGGATTGTTCACTGGAAAACGGACTGTCCGGCTGCATATTTGATGGATGTCCGAGCAGCAACCAACTTTCGTGGCGCGGAAAAATCCCGGATCGGGGTGGGGTGTTGATATTCTTTGGCCCGATGGAGAAACGGAAGCGATCAAAGGCTTCATTACCGAACATGACGCGACCAAGTGGATCGATGAGCATTCTGGGGCGTGGCGGGGAAATACGGATGGCACGTCAGCCCAAACGCCTTAGGGGGCGCGGTAGGAGGCCAGTTTGATTGTGGCAGCGTTCTGGGTTGGAAAACTGGCGATTCCCGGCGCATATTCGGTGCATGACTGAAACGCCTACGTTTCATCCCAAAATGAATAAGAGCGGCACCTGGTTCGTTGCGGTAACGACCGGCTTCGGCCCCGAATCTCACATCGGCGATTTTCCCACTGAGGAAAAGGCGCAGGAGTGGATTTTGACCAAATCGAAATACTGGCCCAGCAAACCGGATGCGCCAAAGTGACCCCCACCCCCTAAAGGGCCGAACCGCCTGGCGTTCGACTGGCAAGATGTCGGCGCGTGCCGGCGTCGCACCCAATTTGCTTTTCGGTCTTCAATTGGGCGTTGCCGCGTCGAAAAGCACCGCTGGCTCTGAAAAGAACCTTATTTCTTACATCATCGCGGCAAGTCATTGAACCATTTTAGAAATCCTCCGCCCTCCGAGCGCACCACCCCCAACGTTTGGCGTTGAAATCTCAAGATTTTTTCGATCTGTTATTGCTCGTCCGCTCTCGGCCGGCGAACGAGGGCTGAAGCGATGGGCATCGCCCCTCCGCACGTAGGTGTAGGCGTGATGCCAAACATCAGCCGCTCTTCCGGCCGCTAACCATGAAGAAGGTCAGGGCGCTGTAAAATAAACCCGCTGCCGCAGCCTGTTTCTGCAGATTCATCCACGCAGATGCTTCTTCTGCTGTGACAGTGCCGGCCTCTTGCACTCGTCGTACGGTCTCATCGAGCCTCAGTCCGTCCATGACGAATTCGTACTCCATCTGGATGGTATAGGGCTCCACCTGGATGTCGATCAGACCCAGTTCCCGGCACCACACCGGTAGCCATCGTCCAGTCCGGCCGTGGCTAAAACCGTCAGAAAAATGGCTGATTATCTTACGTGTCGGTTCGCGCTGTGGAGCAGCTATGACCAACGTGTCATGGTCTGGTTCGATGACTACCAGATGTCCGCCCGGCCGGAGCACACGGATCATCTCGGCCAGCGCAAGGCGTGGTTCCTGTAAGTGACACAGAAGCCGTGACGAGCGAACCGCATCGAAAGTCGCATCCGCAAAAGCCAACTCCTCGGCGTCTCCAAGTTGAAATTTGACTGGCAAGCTGGAGTCGCTGGTCCCTGCGGACGGCTTCAGCGATCATAGCTTTGCTGCTGTCCAGGCCAACCACTTGGCCGTCACGGCCCACCAGTGTGGCCAGGCTAGCGACGTCGTTGCCCACACCACAGCCCACATCCAGCACAGAGAAGCCCGAAGCGATGCGGAGCAACGCAAACGATCTTGCATTGAGCGGTCCAAAATAAGCAGCCGCGGTTTCAAGGAATCGGACTAGCGAATTCGGATTGGCGGCCTGATCGACAGATGTGAAAGCATGGATGTTTTCTTGAATCATTCTTCATTCCAATCTCTTCGGTTTTCGAAGGACCGGGCTATGCCAAATCGGAACGAAAAAGTGATTAAGGCGTGATTGCAAAGTGATGACGAAAAACGTGCAGAGCCGAAGGAACCACGATGGTTAACGGTTTTCGGCGTTCCTGCTACTTGCCATCAACGCCAGCGTTCCGAAGTACCCGTCGCCCAGCGTGGCAATCCGCGCGATGCTCTTCGAACTCTCTTTCAGCAATTGAATGGCGCCGCTTCGTCACGCGATTCGGTTGATGGAGACATCAGCAGGGCGGACAACGTGGATTTGGCGCAAAATTTTAACGCCCGATAATTAGGGTCGGGCGATGCAACGCGTCGCGCTCGCTATTGCCGGTGTCCTGGTTGTTGCCGTCGGCGGCATTGGATGGCTGGCTCTGTCATACCGTACGATGCCGGTATCCAATCTCGGCGTCGCCTATGTCATGGGTGCCCGTGTGGCACTGACGGCCGACCACGTGCATGCGATCGCCAAAGGGCAGACGCCAACGATTGAATTTCGTCGGAAGGCGCAGGACTCCTCAAATAAATACGTTTGGCAACGTGGTAAGATCGAGCGTCCCGCTGCGTGCCTCTACTATGAAGCTGACGCGACCAAAGGCGGCGCGATCGGTCACCCGAGATCCTGTCCCGATCAGCACCGCACAAGCGTAGCGGGTGATCAACTGTATTTTTCCGTGGAGCCCGGGGATGCATTGAGGATCGGCGTATCCGACAAGCCTTTGAAGAACACGACGAACGTTACCAATGGCGCGTTATACGAAGCCGAGGGGGAGATCGGCATTGGCAAGAGCCTGGATGATGTAGCCTGGTTCAGGATTGAGCTCGATGCAGAATGGTTGAACGTTCTTGATCCGCCGGTGCCGGCGGACGCCTCAACTGATCCCGATTGGATGGATGGTGAGTGCCAGCCCGCAACCCGGCAGAGGTTGCGCGATCCGATCATTCTGGGCGTTGTGCCGGCGGTTGCCGCAAGGCTGTGTCCCGTCAAGTCCGAAAAATCCGGGCGCTCCCTAGTTTCTCGTGCATTTCCAGAGTGGCCCTCTCCAATGGACCGACTGGACCAATCGCCTCGGCTGTCGGGCGCTGCTTCATCGTTTGATGCCGTCGCGATCTGCGGGCGACCTTGCGGGGTGCGTTGGCGGCCCCTGGGGTGGATTTGATCGGACCGACCTGGCACTCGCGTTTTTCGAGGTCACGCCGTCAGGCGAATTTGCTGTTATCCGTTAGGACCCCGGGGAAAACGTGCATGATATTCTTGGGCTTCGCCTATCGGTTCGTGTCCAACTTTGTTTTTCTGGCGCTGGTTTATTACAGCCTGAACTTCATGGAGAAGTATCAGCAGCGCGCGATCCTCGCGATTCTCGTGCTGGTCTACGCCGCGATGCGCGCGGCGTCGTCGTTTCGTCTGTTTTATTTCTTTCAGCGGATCGAGCGCCTTGAATTCGAGGCGCGTCGTCTGATGGGCCTGACCGGGGATGGCCCCGCCGCCAACGCCGCGCGCAAGCAGATCGTCGGCGATGTCAGCGTGCTCCGTCGCGACGGTGAAATGAAGTCCTATATCGACCTGCTGTTTCTGGCGCTGATCGTGCTGTTGTGCATCTCGAAGATCGTGACGGATTGAAGCGTCAGGCGTTTCGTTTTTTGACCTGGACCAGATGCTTGAGCGGACTTCGCCGGGCGGGCGCCGCGACGGGGATTCCGCCGCGCTGATTCGGGCCTGACGCATTCGGCCGGCCGCCGTGTCCCGAGCCGAGCTTGCCGCGGGTCATGCGGGAGGAATTTCCGGCGTTGACCGGCGGTGGCTGCCCGATCGGTATCACGCCCGGCGACGACCGTGCGCGTCGCGACAGGAGCGAGCAGGGCGACCGCTTCCGCGGTCGGGTGCGGCAATTCCGGGATCGTGAAAACCGCAGGTGCTGGAATCGGCAGGGCCGCGGCGGTGCTGGCCGCGGCAATCGATGTTTGGCGCGGCCAGGGCGCTTGCTGCGGCAGCGGAACGCCGTGCCCACGCCGGCCGGCGCGATCGAACGGCTCCGCAAGCGGCACCAGCGCGCCATTCGGCCCATCGAACTCCGATAGCGAGGGGACGGCCGACCTATTGGCGTCGACAAAAACGAAATTGGGTATTTTGGGCCAGTGCGAGATCGCCACGGTTTCCGACGTCGGATGCAATTGCCATTGTTGCGGTTCGGTCGGCGTCGCAGGACGCTCCGGCGTCGCCGGCACCACGTGGACGATGCTGTAGCCGCGCGCTTTCAGCGTTTGCAGGATCCGCGGCAGCGCCGCGACCGTCCGCGCCTGGATGTCGTGAAGCAGCAGAATGCCTTTTCCCTTGGCCTCGATCCGCTGGATGGCGAGATCGTAAACCCGCTGCGACGAAATATGCCGCCAGTCGTCGGCCGGGAAATCGGCGCTCCAGGTCTGGATGCCCTGCGAGGCGAGATAGTCCTCGACAGCTTCGCGCGCGCAGCAGCCCGGGAATGCGAAAGAACGGCGCCAGTGATTTGTCGGCGTCAGCCCCGAGGGCGGCCTTGACCGATGCGATCCCGTCGTCGATTTCGGCCTTGGCGCGCTCGATCGGCATCCTGTTCATGCTGAGCGGGTGCGTCTGGGTGTGGGTGCCGATGGTATGGCCGGCGTCGCGGAGCTTGCGGACGCCTTCCGGAAAGGTCCGGGCCATCTGGCCGATGATGAAGAAGTTCGCCTTGATGCATTGCGCCGCGAGAATCGCCAGAACCTGATCGCTGTTGTGCGGCAGGGGACCGTCATCGAACGACAGCACCACCTCGTGGTCCCTCAGCGGCAGGGTTTCGGCATACTGCATGGTGCCGATCCGGGTATGTTCCCGGGGGTCGACCACCAGGGTTCGCGATGTGCCGAGCGCGTCGGGGTGGCCGGGGCAGTCGGCGGCGGACGCCGGCCGCGTGGCGGTGCAGGTCAGAAACCCGAAAGAAAGCACAGCGCCGAGGACGGTCCATGGCCGTGTTTGCATTGCCCGCCGATCGCTTACCGATCATGAACCACCGTCATTCTCATTTCCGTCACGCATAGTTTTGCACCGCGCCATGAACGGCGCCTTAATTGTTGGGCTAGCGCCGATGGCTTTGGTTCAAGGAATGCCGGCAACGCCGGTGCCGGGTGCCGCGGGTACCACATGAACCACGCGATAGTGGTTTTCCCTGAGATAGCGCAGGAACGCCGGCAGCATGGCTGCAGTGTGGCCCTTCGGGTCGTGCAGCAGGATGATCCCTTTACCGGCGATTTTGAGGCGGTCGGTGAGCAGTTTCAATTCCTGCGCCGGCGTCATCGGATTCCAGTCGCTGGCCCAGAGGTCTGCGCCGAACACCACGATGCCGCGCGATTGCAGCAGGTCGAGCGTCGCCGGCGTGCTCTCGAACCCGGGAAAGCGGAAGAACGGCGTGCTTGGTTTGGTGGTGGCGACACCGTGCAGCGCCATCTCCACCGCCGATATGCCGTGATCGATTTGCTCGACCGCCTGCATCCGGCTTGATCTGCGCGAGGCTGGGATGGGTCCAGGTGTGATGTCCGATGGTGTGGCCCGCGGCGGCGATCTTGCGCACCAGGTCGGGGTGCTCGGACGCGGGCTTGCCGATCAGGAAAAACGTCGCGTGCACGCATTCACGGGCCAGCGCCGCCAGCACCCGCGGCGTCGTGGGCGGCCAGGGGCCGTCGTCGAATGTCAGCACCACCTCATGGTCTTCAAGCGGCAGCGTCTGGGGAAAGCTCTTCAATCCCACCCGTGGCGTGGTGGCGGCGTCGACGGCCAGCACCCGCGAGGTGCCGAGCGCGTCCTTGTAGGGACAGCCCGCCGCCTGGGCCGCGGCCATCCACACCATTGAGGCAGCTACGCCGATCCCTAGCGTGCGCATCAGCGTCGCGGGCCGTTTTGGGCGGTCCATATTTATCATTGCGCTGGGTGTTGCCCTTTGGGTAATGCCTGAAGCAACAGCTCAGACGAGTTTAGCAATCTTGTCAAACCGGTGAGGCGCGGCATGGCCGAAGAAGTCGACGTTGCCCAGCCGGCCGATGCGTCGGCGCTCGACCGTCTCTCCATGCGCGACGAAAATGGCGAAATTCGCCCCGAATTCGTCCGCGGAATTGCGCAGGCGATTCATGACGCCAACGTGCCGTTGCTGCGCACCATCGTGGCGGAACTTCATGAGGCCGATCTCGGCGACCTGATCGCGGCGCTCGAACCCGACGACCGCGTCAATCTTGTGGAACTGACCGGCGCGGATTTCGATTTTTCGGCGCTCAACGAGGTCGACGATTCCGTCCGCGAGGAAATTCTCGAAGAGCTCGAGCCGGAGACGGTCGCGGAGGGCGTTCGCGAACTGGAATCCGACGACGCCGTCGAATTGCTCGAAGGGCTCGACGAGGAAGACAAGGAAGAAATCCTCGAGAAACTGCCGCCCTCGGCGCGCCATGCGCTCGAGCGCAGCCTGCTTTACCCGGAGAACTCCGCCGGGCGGCGGATGCAGAGCGAGTTCATCGCGGTGCCGCCGGACTGGACGGTGGGGGAGACGATCGACTACATGCGCCGCACGCCGGACCTGCCGGACCGGTTTTACGAGATCTATGCGGTCGATCAGGCGCAGCACTGGCAAGGGGCGGTATCGCTCGACGCGTTGCTGCGTTCGCGCCGTCCGGTGCCGCTGGCCGATCTGATCGATCCGGACCGCCGCCGCGTGTCGGTGCTGGACGACCAGGAGGAAGTGGCGCGGCTGTTCGGCAAATACAATCTGGTCGCAGCCCCCGTGGTCGATACCACCGACCGGCTGGTCGGGGTGATCACGATCGACGACGTGGTCGACGTGATCGAGGAGGAAGCCGACGAGGACCTGAAGGCGCTGGGCGGCGTGACCAGCGACGAAGAGTTGTCCGACAGCGTCTGGACCATCGCGAGGGGCCGCTTCAACTGGCTGCTGGTCAATCTCGCCACCGCCTTTCTGGCGTCGTCGGTGCTGGGCCTGTTCGAAGGCCAGCTGGAAAAAATGGTGGCGCTCGCGGTGTTGGCGCCGATCGTCGCCAGCCAGGGCGGCAATGCCGCGACCCAAACCATGACGGTCGCGGTGCGGGCGTTGGCCACCCGCGAACTCGGCTCCAACAATGCGTTTCGCGTGGTGATGCGCGAGGGCCTGGTCGGCCTCGTCAACGGGCTGGCGTTTGCAGTCATTACCGGCATCGCCGCGGTGGCCTGGTTCAGGATTCCCGGGCTGGGCGTCGTGATCGGCCTTGCGATCATCTGCAACCTCGTTGCCGGCGCGCTCGGCGGCATTCTGATCCCGATGGTGCTGGATCGGGTACGGGCCGATCCGGCGGTGGCGTCCGGCACCTTCGTTACGACGATCACCGACGTGGTCGGCTTCTTTTCGTTTCTCGGGATCGCGACGCTGTGGTTCGGGCTGAAATAAGCCGCTCTCCGCGGTAGGCGTGTATCGTTAATCAAACCTTAACGTGCATCGCCGACTATTGCGCCAAGCTTGGGTAGCTTGGGGGAGAGCATGCAGCGGTTGCGGCTGAAAGCGGACGGGCGGATTGTCGAGCTGCGCGACGGGTGCGAATTCCCGCTCGCGCCAGCGCTGCCTTCCATCGCGCCGGTCACCGCCGCCGCTCCAGAGGCGCGCACGCCATCGCCTGTTGTCCGCGACCTTCGCCGCCGCGCGCGGCTGACCCAGCTTGAATTCGCCGCGCGGCTCGGCGTGCCCGTTGAGACCATTCGCAATTGGGAGCAGGGCAAGCGCCTGCCGCGCGGGCCGGCGCGGGCGCTGCTCGCCGTGATCGCCCACGCCCCGGAAACGGTGTTTGCGGCGTTGGCTTCCGATCCGTCGCCGATCTCCGGGTGAAATCCCCGGTGGCGAGTTGGCAGCGCGGTCGCGGCCGGACATAATGGGATCGATCGTGTGAGCACCCGTCCATGCAGACCGTCGAGGCCAACGGCGCAAAGATCCCTGCGATAGGGCTGGGCACCTGGGAACTGCGCGGGCGCGCCTGCGCCCGTCTGGTCGAGCAGGCCGTGAGGCTCGGTTATCGCCACATCGACACCGCGCAGGTCTACGAGAACGAACGCGAGGTCGGCGAGGGCCTGCGCGCGTCAGGGATCCGGCGCGACGATGTGTTCGTCACGACCAAGGTCTGGACCACCCATTTCGCGCCGAACGATCTTGAGCGTTCGACCAAGGAGAGCCTGACCAAGCTGCATCTGTCGGACGTCGATCTGTTGCTGCTGCATTGGCCCAATCCGCGGGTGCCGCTGCAGGAGACCCTGGGCGCGCTGGCCCATGTCAAGAAGCTCGGCCTGACCCGGCACATCGGCGTCTCGAATTTCACCGTGTCCCTGATCGAACAGGCCGTCGCGGCCTGTCCGGAGCCGCTGGTCTGCGATCAGGTCGAATTCCATCCTTATCTCGACCAGACCAAGGTGCGGGAGGCGTGCGCGCGAAACGGCCTCGCCGTGGTCGCCTACAGTCCCGGTGGCGAAAGGCCGGATCAAGAACGACCAGACGCTAGCCGCGATCGGCCACGCCCACGGCAAGACCGCCGCGCAGGTTTGCCTGCGCTGGCTGGTGCAACAAAATGTTTCTGCGATTCCGCGGACGTCGCGGATCGAACGGCTGTCGGAAAATATCGACATCTTCGACTTCGCGCTGTCCGATGAGGAAATGGGCCGGATTTCCGGGATGGGAAGCGCCAAGGGCCGGCTTACCGATTTTGGTTTCGCGCCGAAATGGGATTGAGGCGGCGGCGTTGGTCGCTATGCTAGCGCGGGCAGGGACGGCAACAGGCATAAAAGCGTCGGTCGAGTACGGTGGAACCGCGACAACTCATACGCTCAGGCTTCACGGCATCGGCGATCGTTCATCTGTCGTTTCTGATGCTGGTGATCTTCTTCAGCGAAGTTCACCTGTTCGGCGCGGACAAGGTCGAGCCGATCGCGGTCGACCTTGTCGCGCCGGAAGAGGCGGCGGAGAAGAAGCCGCAGCCAGAGCCGGATCCTGTGCCGGAAACGAAACCTTCCAATTCCTTCGACCTTCGCCGCAACCTGCAAGTGCTTCGGAGCCGCCGCCCTCAAGTCCGGCGCCGGCCGCTGCCGCTGAGCCGGCCGCCGCCGCAGCCGGCCGCCGCAGCCGTCGGAAGCGCAGCCAGCCGCGGCGCAGCCCGAAGCCCAGGTTGCGCTGTCATCGCCGTCTCCGGCTCCGCCACCGCCTGTTACGCAACCGCAACTGCAATTACCCTCAACGCCGCCGGCGGCGACATCGGCCTCGACGTTCTTCGTTCCGGCGCAGCCCGATCTTTCCGTCAAATATCAGGTGATGCTCGGACTGCCCCAAACCGGCCCGGTGACGGATTTGACGCGATGGCCAACCGGACGGCGGATATCGCGTCCGATCTGATCGCGGAGTTTCGTAACCATCTCAAGACCTGCGCGACATTGCCGAAATCGATCGCGCCGTCCGACAAGGTCGCGATCAAGCTGCGGGTGCTGATGACGCCTGACGGCCGGCTCGCCGCAGAGCCGATCCTGATCGAGGCCAGCGCGTCCGCGAAGGGGCCGATACTGATGCAGGGTGCAATCCAGGCCTTGCACGCGTGCCAGCCCTACGCGATGTTGCCGGCGGACCGATACGGCGAATGGAAAAAGCTCGATCTCAGCTTTACGCCGCGGGATTTCACCGACGCATCCTGACCCGGGAGGCTTGCGCGTGGGGCGGCTTGAACGCTCGCCGAGCGGCATGGCATGATGCCGGTCGGAACAAGGATTTCTTCGCATGGCGCTGAAGCTTGTCATCGGCAACAAGAACTATTCGTCGTGGTCGATGCGGCCGTGGCTGGCGCTGAGAGCCGGCGGCATCGCCTTCGATGAGATTTTCATCCCGCTCTATACCGGCGAGGCC
This sequence comes from uncultured Alphaproteobacteria bacterium, assembly GCA_963843235.1. GTDB lineage: Bacteria > Pseudomonadota > Alphaproteobacteria > Rhizobiales > Xanthobacteraceae > Bradyrhizobium. Next base: position 451,101 of record CAWJJV010000017.1, on the reverse strand, counting down.
GACAAGAACCGAATTCTTGCGTTCACGCCTTCGGGCAAGGTGCCGGCGCTGGTCGATGGCGACGTCACGATCTGGGATTCCCTGGCCATTATCGAGTACGCTGCGGAGCGATTTCCGCAGGCCCGGCTGTGGCCGGAGGACCGCGCCGCCCGTGCTCACGCGCGTTCGATCTCGGCGGAGATGCATTCGGGGTTCATGGCGCTGCGCAACGAATGCGGGATGAACCTGCACCGTCCCGTAGGCGCGATCGCGTTGTCGGCCGACGCGCGCGCCAACATCGCGCGCATTCAGCAGATCTGGATCGAATGCCGCGAACGGTATGGAAAATCCGGACCGTTCCTGTTCGGCAGCTTTAGCGGCGCCGATGCCATGTTCGCGCCGGTGGTGCATCGCTTTCGCACCTATGCGATTGAGATCGCGCCCGCGGCACGGGATTACATGGCGGCGATGATGGCGTTGCCGGCCTTCCAGGAATGGACCCGCGCCGCGCTTGCCGAAACCCTGGTGATTGAAAGGTTCGAAACGGTGTGAATCGCCCGAGCTCGGCGCCGATCGTCATGTTGCCTTGACGGGCCGTCGCTAAGCAGTCTGAATTCGAAACGACCGAACGCGAAAGGGCTTCGACCATGGGAATTCTCAATTCATTGGAAAACTCGGCCGCGTTCAAGAGCGCGCTCGGCCAGCTCGAAGGCGCGGTGCTTCCGGTCGTGCTGAACGAAGTTCTCGGCAGTGGTGGCCAGGGCGGGCTCTCCGCGATCGTCGCCAAGCTCCAGCAGGCCGGCTTCGGCGATCAGGTCAAATCCTGGATTGGAAATGGTGCGAACCTGCCGATCACCGCCGAACAACTACAGGAGGTATTGGGTAGCGATACCGTCAAGCAATTGGGCGCCCGGTTCAATATCCCGGTGGATCAGCTCGGCCCAGATCCTGGCGCAGCAACTGCCCAAGGCGGTGGACGGCGCGAGCCCGAACGGCAGCCTCCCGTCGTCGTCCTAGGCGGCCGGACGGGAGCTCCCGGAGCCGGCAGGTGGGTGCTCCGGGAACCTGAAAAAGTGATTATCGCACTGAAAAACCTGCAAATTCGCGTACTTGCTATGCCCCGATGTAACTGGCCAAGCGAACCCGCGCCGTGCTAAGCAGCGCTGGGGTTTTCAGTCGGCCATTGCTGCGGGACCGTGAGCATGACCGGCGTTCTTTTGCGTGATGGAGAAGGGCGTTGAAGCACAAGTTCACCGTTGGAGAGACCGTCTATTTTACTGCCAGCAATGTCGCGCGACCGGCCGCCAGCGGCACCTATGAGGTGATCCGGCTGCTCCCGACCGATGGCGACGACTGCCAATATCGGATCAAGAGCTCGACCGAGGCTTTCGAACGGGTGGCCAAGGAAAGTCAGCTCAACATTTCCTGAATGATTGCGCCTGACTGATCTCGCGTACTGACGAGGTGAGACGGTTCCCGTTTCACCCGCCGTCAAAAGGCCCGGTTCGCAGCAGCATTGTGCACAAGCTAAATTAAGATCGGCATTCACTTTCGGTGAAAGCGTTTTATGCTGCGCTGAGGGACATCGCGCATGAACTGGGCTACATCGCTCGATCAAATCTGGCGTTCCCGACTTCCGATGTGGCTGACGCTGGCCGCCGCGGCGTTCTTTGCGATCATCGTATTGATCGCGCTGTTGCGCGCCGAGAAATCGGTCGCCAACGGCGCGCTGGTCGTCATCACGCTGCTGGCGATCGGCACCGCCGGCGCCGCCACCATGCGCGGGTCCGGTCCCCGCGGCCGGGAGCGGCTCCGCTGAGAACCAATCGCGTCCCCAGGTCAGCAGCGCCGCGTTGCCGGCCCTGTCGTGCATCGACGATCTGGCGGGCGAGGCGGTTTTGACGGCGTGCGAAAAGGTATTGTTCGGTTCGGCCGAGTCCACTGCTGCGGCGGTGTCCTATGCGGCGTCCCGGATTACGCAACTGACCGCGTTCGGTGACGTCGCTGCCGCGAACAAGAACATGACCCCGGAATTGCAGGCGCTGCGCGGGGCGATCGAGCGCGACCGTTACGGGCTGGCGGCTTACGTGCTGCTCGTGCGCGACCATTGCACGCCGGCGGAATGCGCCGCGTTCCGTTCGCTGACGGACCATAACAAGATCGTGGCGAACATGGATGAGCGGGTCTATGACGGGCTGGTTTCGCGTTACGCGCCGTCCTGGAACGCGCCCGCTGTTGTTGGGGCGATCGCCGGCCTTCCGCCGTCGGTGCCCACGGGCCGGCCGACCAATGCCGATTTTCCGAGCGCGGCCTCGATCCCGCCGGTCAGCATCATGACGCCGGAACCGGTTGCGACGCCGCGCCCGCCGGCGGCCGCGGCGAATGCGCCGTCGCCGCCACCACGCCCGGCCGCGACCGCCGCGCCGACGTTGGCGGCGGTGAAAAAACCGGCGCCGAAGCCCCGTCCGACGGCTCCGGTTCAGCTTACTCCCGCTGCGCCTGCGCCGCGTACCGCCGCCTGCGCCGGCGGCGTCGAACGAATGACCTTCCAGACGCGGTCGCCGATCGCTGATTTCGAGTGCCAAGAACCTTAAGAGCAATGCCGCTTCATCTCATCAAGCTTGCCGTCGGTTGTGAATCCGTCAAGGAACTGAAGGGCTGGGTCGCCGAGCGTATGCGAACCGCCAAGCAGAAGGGCTTGCCGCGTCACCACATTCACATCACCCGCATGACGCCGAAGCGCGACGAAGAAGTGCTCGCGGGCGGCTCGCTCTATTGGGTGATCCGCGGCGAAATCGCGGCGCGTGAAAAGATCATCGCGATCGAGCCGTTCCGTGACGGGGACGGCATCGGACGTTGCCGGTTGGTGATGCAGCCCAAAGTGATCGCGGTACTGCCGCGGCCGATGCGGGCCTTCCAGGGCTGGCGCTATTTCGCCGAGAGCGACATTCCGCCGGATCTCGGATCAGCGGGCGCCGGCGTCGCGGCGATGCCGGAGCCGTTGCGCCGCGAACTGCGCGATCTCGGGCTGCTGTAATCCGAGTTAGACCGCGACGTTGTCAATCAGTCGGGTCTTGCCGAGTTTCGCCGCGACCAATATCCGCAGCGGCCCATCGCTGACCGAGGCGACCGGCGCCAGAGTCTCGGCATGGCGGACCTCGAAATAATCGATCGTGAACCCGGCGCCGGCGATCAACTCGGCACCTGCCGCCATCGCGACCGCGATGTCGTCGCCGGCTCGCAGGCGCCGGACGCTTTCCTTCATGGCACGGTACAACGCCGGCGCGGCCAGCCGCTCGTCCGGCGACAAATAAACGTTCCGCGACGACATCGCGAGGCCGTCGCGTTCGCGCACGGTTTGCGACCCCACCACCTTGACGCCGAGGTCGAGATCCCGGGCCATCCGCGCGACGACCCGCAATTGCTGGTAGTCTTTTTCGCCGAACATCGCGAAGTCCGGCCGGACTTGCGTGAACAGCTTGCCGACCACGGTGGCGACGCCACCGAAGAAATGCGGACGAAAGCGATCCTCGAGCCCCGCAATGGCCGGTCCTTCGGGGACAATGCGCGTGGCAAAACCGTCGGGATACATTGCCTTGACGTCCGGATTCCAGATCAGGTCGACATCCTCGGCGGCGAGTTTGGCGACATCTGATTTCCAGGTGCGCGGGTACGAGCTGAAGTCCTCCGAGGGCGCGAACTGGGTGGGATTGACGAAGATCGATACCGCAACTTTTGTGGCGCGCCGCTTGGCCAGCCGAACCAGCGAAACATGACCGTCATGAAGGGCTCCCATGGTTGGCACCAGCGCAATGGTGGCCTTTCGCATCCGAAGGCGATCGAGGGCGCGGTGCAACGCGGGGATCGTGCGGGCGATCATGGGGCTTCGCGACATCGGGGCTCGGTTTGTGGGATTAGGGGGAGGGCCAGTTCCGGCCCTGCGGAGATGCCGACCCTATCAAGACGGAAGCCTCCTCGCCAAGCGGGTCGTCAATGATTCGGCTGCGGTGGATGCGGACGCGCGCGATTTCATAACGTCGCTGCGTTTCAGCAGTTCATGGACGCCGTGAGCGCGGTGGAGCGGAGCTTCGATTTCCTTGTCATCGATACGCCAGGCTCCGACAGCTATTTGATGCGATTGGCGCACTCGAGGGCCGGCACGCTGGTGACCCCGATCAACGATAGCTTCCTCGATTTCGACGTGCTCGGCACCGTCGACCCCGCCACCTATTCGGTGACCGGCGAGAGCCACTGTGCGGAGATGGTGCGCGACAGCCGGCGCACGGCGCCAACTGGTGGTCCTGCCGATCGGACAAGCAGCCTCAAGGACCTGTCGTTCCGGCTCGGCTTCCGCTCTTCGCGGAGCGGGTGGTTTACCGCGAGTTCTTTCCGCGTGGGCTCACCGCGCTCGACGAACTCGACGAAGCGACGCTCGGGACCCGTCAGAGCATGGGACATGTCACGGCGCGCGAGGAGGTCACGAGCCTGTTGCGTCAGTTGAAGCTGCCGCTCGATGAGCGCGGTCGGCGCCGGGCGGCCAACCGTGCCGAGTGGTTCGACCAGGTCGACAAGCCGCTCGAGGTCCATGGCACTGGAATTGATGGTTATATAATACCTTTTCACGAATTGCTTCAGGGTTCCCAGGCACCGGTCGAGGCAACTTTTAGTCGAGTTTGCGGGTTGTCTTGGTAGCGCCGATTGGCGTGTTCCCCATGGAACGCAGCTTTCGGGGCTGACTTTCGGGCATTTTACGTAAGCCTGAACCTGACCTTCGTTGGCGGCGTCTAACCATTAGAAGGCGTCGCGGCTGAACTGTTCATGGTGCGTCTGCACAATTAACGGGTGCGGCGCACAATGATCAGGCGGTCAATTCACAACATTTGTTCTTTCTGTCACGTCGCCGTGACGTATATTCACCAGAAGGGACCGCAGAGTCCCGGAAGCGAAGTGTGGTCTCTTGAGGTAATACGCCGAGGACAAACATGAAGCGTGGAATTGCCGTTCTGGTTTCGCTTAGTGCGCTATTTGCGGTCGCGTATTTCACCGCCAGCAAGTGGGCGATCCGGCACCAGACGTTGACCTTCTACGATACAACCCGAGACAATCGTCCGGTCGCGGTCGACATCGCGGTCCGACGCGACAAGGAAATGCAGGCTGACGCCGGCATGATCACGCTGCCGGTCGCGGTTCTCAGCCACGGCAACACCGTCAAATTCACCGAGTACTCGTTCCTTGCCAATGTGTTTGCGGCCCGCGGCTATATCGCCGTCAGCGTTCAGCACGATCTGCCGACCGATCCGCCGATGGTGACGAAAGTCGGCGAAATGTATGTCGGGCGGTTGCCACAGTATCAGCGTGGCGTAGCCAACATCCGCTTTGCCGTCGAGGAAATGAGGAAGGTCGAGCCGCACGCGGACTACGATCACCTGACGCTTGTCGGGCATTCCGCAGGCGCCGACATCTCGATGCTATTCGCGAAGATGTATCCTGATGAAACCAAGAAGGTCGTCGCGCTCGATAATCTGCGCGTGCCGTTTGTCACCGATGGCCGGTTTAAGATCCTGTCGTTCCGTTCCAAGGATCCACAGTTCAAGCCCGATCCCGGCGTCATTCCCGATTCCGAAATGCTGAAAAAGCTCGGGATTACGGTCGTGAACACGAGCTTCCAGCACAACGACATGCGCGACACCGGTCCGGATCAGGCCAAGTCGTCGATCGAGGACATGCTCGACAAATTTCTGGATAAAGCCGACAGCGACGTAGCCCCGGTCGATACCACGAGCCCTCAGATTCTCGAGCCCGGCCCGGTTGCGTTCTATACGCCGGAGAAGCACTGACGTCAGCGGCGTCCTCAACTTCCCGATAGCCTGTCCGCGGTGACTGGCGCAGTTGCCGCGCATTGACTGCGGTCCGATCTCGTCCCACAGAAGCTTGCGGCAATCAGCGAGCGATCATGTCCGGCGAACCCGTCAAACCGAAATTTGCAGGCGACGTGTCGCCTGCAAAAGGCGCTTCATCCGGCAAAGCGGACGCGCTGCCGTCCGCCTCTGAAGACATTGCCGCCTTTGTCGCCAAGGCCCGCGCGATGTCGCCCCAGGCTGCCGGCGCGAAGGGCCGGCTGGTGTTTGCGCTTGACGCCACTATGAGCCGGCAGCCGACCTGGGATATGGCATGCGCGCTGCAGGCCGACATGTTTCGCGAGGCTGCGGCGCTCGGCAGTCTCGATATCCGTCTGGTCTATTACCGCGGCTTCAACGAGTGCCGCGCCACCGGATGGATTTCCGACAGCGCGCATTTGGCAAAGCTGATGGGCAAGATCGATTGCCGTGGCGGCAATACCCAGATCGGCAAGGTGTTGTCGGAAGCGCGGCGCGACGCGGTGGCTTCCGCCGTGCGTGCGGTGGTCTTCGTCGGTGACGCCATGGAGGAGGCCGTCGATCAGCTCTGCGTCAAGGCGGGTGAACTCGGCCTGCTCAAAGTGCCGGTGTTCATGTTCCAGGAAGGGCATGATCAGGTCGCCGAGCAGGCGTTCCGGGAGATCGCGCGTTTGACCGGCGGCGCATGGTGCAGGTTCGATCCCGGTGCTGCGGCGCAGCTGCGCGAATTGCTGCGCGCGGCGGCAGCCTATGCCGCCGGCGGGCGCGACGCGCTGCTGCGGCTGTCGAAAACCGGCGGTGGCGCGGCCCAGTTGCTCGGGCAGATGAAGTGATCGGTTTTTCGCCTGCCACGGCTGGGCAAACGCGGCATCGGGCCGTCCGGCATGCTTTTTGTCGCTGACCGCACTATATTGGAATCATGCCTACACTGATTGCCGGTGCCGTCGCCGTTATTCTTCTCTATTCGCTGCTGCAGATGCTTCGGGCGGCCAACCCGGCTGTGCTTGCGCGCGCCATCAAGATTGGCGGTGGCGTCGTGTCGCTCGCGGTCGCCGCCTTTACCGGCCTCAGGGGCGAATTGGCCGTGGCGATACCGCTCGGGATCTTTGGCGCTGGGCTGCTCGGCTGGTCACCCTTCGGGGCGTCGGGGTTCGGTCCAATTGGTGGGATGTTCAGTGCCGCACGCGCGCGACGCTCCCCGGGGCAGACTTCACAGGTCCGGTCGGGGTTTCTCGACATGCGCCTCGATCACGACAGCGGCGAACTCAACGGCGAGATCGTGGCCGGGCCATATGCCGGCCGCTCGCTGGGCGAATTTGACCTGCCGCAATTGATGGCGATGGCGTCCGGCTTCGATGCCGAAAGTGTGTCGCTACTTGAAAGCTATCTGGACCGCAGGTTTCCCGCCTGGCGTCAGAACACGCAGGGAAATGCGGCAGGGAGGCAGAGCCGCGCGGCGGCGAGCGGCAAAATGACGGACGAGGAGGCCTATCAGATCCTTGGCCTGCAGCCGGGCGCGGGGCGCAGCGAGATCAGCCGGGCGCACCGCGGCCTTATGAAGAAACTGCATCCCGACCAAGGGGGGTCGACGTATCTCGCCGCCCGTGTAAACGAGGCCAAGGATACTTTGCTTCGCACGCATCACAGCTAACTCCGGCAACGCTACTAAACGCTACGAACCCGAGTTGCTTCTGACTTCCGCTCCGGTCGACGCCCCGTCATCGCCCGCCGTTGTCCGGCGTAGTCGATTTTTGACCTTTGTTGGTTCTAACCGCCAAACATTGACGAGACGTTTGCAGGACCGGAATTTGCGGTTCACAATTGCAAATAGCAGGCGGCGCCCGACATGATCCGGCACCGTGGACGCCGGGTTTCCGTTGAGACAAACGCGAGCGTTTGCCCGGAGATCACGCCCAAATCATAAGATAGAGCGGGATGACGATTCGAAAAGTCGTCACGCTTCAATTGGTCCCGGCCGTCTGCGCGGTCCGCCAGCCTATTGACGGCACGATCCGGGAAAATAGCGGCGAGCTTTTCTGAAAAAAGGGATTTTCGCGAAAAGCCATGCGAAACAATAAGATACAAGCGGCGTCTGATGTGCCTTATTGAAACTGACGCCTGCGCCTTGCCAGCCGGGCGATTGGGCCGCTGTAACGCTTCGGCGGATCAGTTCCGAACCGTGATGCAGGAGATGTCGGAGCGTTTCAGCGCCCGGCAAACAGCCTCAGCCTGATCGCGATCGAGGCCGGCGAAGCGCGCGCGGTACAGCTTCTTGTCGCCTTTGGCGACGACCGTTTCGGTGAAGGGATCGGCCTTGCTGAGCAGGCCGTGGGCCTGATTGCGCGCCGCCGCGATGCGTTCCCGCGCTTCGTTTTCACTTTCCAAAGCGCCGACCTGGATGATCCATCCGGTGCGGGCGGTGGCCGGCTTGGCGGCGCTGTTCTGCTGAACGGCTTGCGGCTGCGGACGCGGATCGGCATAGGCCATCACCGGCGAGGGGGCGGAGGCGGATAGGCTGGAAGCCGGCAATACGCCGAGCACACCGTTTCCGGTGCCGAAATTCGCCGGCTGCGGCGGCATGTCCATTCTGGCCGCGTCGGCCTTGTTGGATTCTGCTTTGGCGACGACGGCGCCCGAGGTCTCCGGCACTTCCGTCCGTGACGGCGGTATGGCGCTGGTGATGGACGAGGGCGACTGCGATGGCCCGGCCGAGGCTACCTTCATCGGCGCGGCCTTGATCTGGACGGTCTTCACCTTGACCGGCTTCATCGGCTCAGACGAACCGGGGATCACCGAAATCGGCTGCGTCTGAATGACCCCGTTCGTAAACGGCGCGGGCTCGGGCTTGGGTTGTGCTGGAGGCACTGCTGCGGCGGCGGCGGCGAGGATCGATCGGGAAGTCGGCGCGTTCGAGCGCGCCGGTGGTGCCGCGGTCGGTTCGGGCGATGCGGATGCGGTCTGGAGCGGAGATAGTTGGGTCGGCCGCGACGGTGCCGCGGCCTCTGCGACGTCGGCGCTGCCTTCGGCAGGGCTGCGTTCGGAGATCGCGGCAACGGTCAGCGTGGTCGCGGCCTTATCCAAATTCTCGGCAAGCAGGTTGCGCATGATGGCGTCGCGCGAACCGCCGCTGCGACCGCCCATCACCACGCCGACGATGTGACGGTTGCCGCGCCGCAAGTTGGTGACGAGGTTGAAGCCCGAGGCGCGGGTGTAGCCGGTCTTGATGCCGTCGACGCCCTCGACGCTGCCGAGCAGGTGATTGTGGTTGCGGATGATCTGGCCGCGGTAATTGAACGCCGCCGTCGAGAAGTAGCGGTAATAGCGCGGAAAACGTTCCTGAATGGCGCGACCGAGGGTCGCCTGGTCGCGCGCCGTCGTGATCTGGTCGTCGTTGGGCAGGCCGGAAGCGTCGACATAGACCGTCCGGCTCATGCCCAGTGCCCGCGCCTTGCGGGTCATCATCTTGCAGAAATCGTCTTCACTGCCGCCAATGGCTTCGGCGACCACGACGGCCGCGTCGTTGGCCGAGCGGGTCACGATTCCCTTGATGGCGTCCTCGACGCGCAGTGTTTGACCTGGGCGCAGGCCGAGCTTGGTGGGCTCCTGCTCGGAGGCATGCTTGGAGACCAGCATCTCGGTGTCGAGGGTCATCTTTCCGGACTCGAGACGCTCGAACAACAAATAGAGCGTCATGATTTTGGTGAGCGAAGCGGGGTGGCGAAGGCCGTCAGGGCTGTTCGAAGCAAGCGTCGCGCCGGAGTTTGCATCCACGATGATGGAGGCGAATGCCGGGCTGTAGCTCTCGCGCTCCGCATGGTGATGGCGGGCGGCGTGATGCCTGTGACGCGCGTCGGCGGTCCCGGTTGTGAAAATGATCGTGGCCGCCGTGGCGGTCAGCCCGAAAGCACAAGCCCGCAGAACACGCGAGGAAGCCAAGGTTATACGAAGCATAAACTTCCCCGTCCCATTTCTGTATTGCTTCACCGGTTCGTGGGGCCAAATTATGCCCAACGGCCGGCGACATGTTCCTGGCCGAATTCCTGCCTGAAGCGCCCGATCTGACCCCCAAAAAGCCGCCGGAAAGGCCCATCAGGTTGCCGTCTAGCTAACCAGCTGTACACAAACAGTTTTTTGAGGATTGTCGGGAACGCGAACAGCGGTGGAATCAAGTTAGGTCCCCGGAGTTTCCAAAAGGTTAAGCAACCCTTGCGCGGTTTGGTGGTGTTTGGGGATAAACTTAACGATTTGTGCGCCGCACAAGAATTCTTGACTTTATTGTGCATTGCTCGATACGTGGGGAACGTCAGAGAGCCGGGACCTTTCGGCTGATCGGCGAAATGTGAGTTTGAGAAAGGACCCGATAATGGTCAAAGTCGAAGACATTCAGCAGTACGGAAAAGAACACCTCGACACCGTCGTTGCCTCGGCAGCTTCGCTGCAAACCGGCCTTCAGGCGATCGCAAGCGCCTACGGCGACTACACCAAGAAGTCTTTTGAAGACACCAAATCATTTGTCGAAAAGCTATCCGGCGCGAAGTCGCTGGACAAGGCGGTCGAAGTTCAGACCGAGTACGCCAAATCTTCCTACGAGACTTTCGTGGCCGAGTTGCAGAAGATCGCAAGCCTCTATACCGATCTCGCCAAGCAGACCTTCAGGCCGCTGGAAAGCATGGCTGCCAGGTTCACCCCGGCCGCGCACTAACATTCTCGCTGCACCAGATACAAAAAAGCCCGGCCATTGCTGCCGGGCTTTTTCTTGTTGCAATGCTGCCGCGGCTATCGCGCGACGCGCAACTGGCTAAGCGAGGTCCCGATCGTGTTAAAGGTGGTGACGATCTGATTGGCGTTGGTCAGCATGAAGAAGAATTTATCGGGATCGGTCGCGCAGTTCTTCAGCACGGTCGATGTGGGGTCAGCCGGCTTATTCGTATTCACCTGGATGGTGTAGATAGTGTACATCGGCTTATTGGTCTTGGGATCAATCGGGTTTTTGATGTTCTGGCACAGCAAGGCCTGCCGCGCGTCGATATCGCCGGCGCTGTCTTGTGTGTTGCCATCGCCGTAGGCCGGCCATCGATCTTCGGTGTTCAGACCGTCCGACAGCAGGATGATGACCCTGTTGTAGGTATAGTTTGAATCTTCGGCCGGGGCAGGGATGGGACCGGTCTGCAACAGCGACTGCCATGCCCAGGCCAGCCCGATGGCCTGGTTGGTGCTGCCGGTCGGCTGCATCGCATTGATGTTGTCTTTGAGCGTTTTCCAGACGGAAGTCAGGGGCATCACCGGCTCGAGAGGCGGCGAGTTGTTGGTAGCGCAATAAGCCTCGCCGTTCGAGAAATACTGGTTGGCTGGAAACCGCGTGGCGGTCGATGTCGGCGCATCGCTGGTCGTGTCAAAGTCCTGGGTGCGGTCGGTGATGCAACCACTCCAGGTGCTGATGGGATTGGTGGAAGCTCCGGTCCAAACGTTAGCGACCGGCGTCGTGACGTTATTGGGGTTATTGTTGGGAGTCCACTCGTTGTAAGTGTTGGAGCCAGTTTTGGTCTGATACCCAACGGTTACCGTGACGCTGGGCTGCGTCCAGTGGTGAGTGTAGGTTTTGCCGGTACAAACCTTGTTGTTGTTGGTACCGGTACACGAGCACGCGCCGGCGTCAGCACTGGCGACGCTGTTGCAATTGCACTGCGACGATCCCGAGCAGAAGGGTTCGGTTTTGCCGGTTGCCACGCTATCCCAGCAACCATTGTAAAGCGTGTGAGAATTAGCGTCGACGCTCGGGCAGATGGGACCCGTGATGGTCTGACCCTGGTAGGTGACGCTGGCTGGAATCTTCGAGGCACTGGAGCTGGCGTTTTTCGGACTACTGGTGCAGGTGAAACCGCCACTATTGTTCGAAAACGGACATGGCGCGTTTGGTCCAATGGAGTGCCAGTTCGGGGGCAGCGCTGCCTGTAGGCTGGAGTTGCCGACAGCGTTGTTCGGCTGCGCGGTCGGCGGGTTCAGCCAGTCGGTCCAGTCGATCCAGTTCGCCCCGGAATTGCTGGCGCCAGCGTTGACGATCTTGGCGAACGGAATGACGGAAATCAGGACGTCGCCGTCGTTCTTGGCGAGTGCGCTGAGCTGGTCGACCAGGTTGCTCGCCGCGGTTCGCAACGCGCCTATTTTGCCGTTGTCCTTCATCGACCCCGTATTGTCGAGCGCTAGCGCCACCCGCATCTTCACGTTGCCCCATGCGGTGGTCGAGGTGCCGTTGAAGCCGAGGGTCGGAAAGCCGGCCACTTTCATGAAGTCGGTGGTGATCGCTCCGGATCCGTTGACCTGAATGGTCGAGCCCAGATTGCCGTTATCCTGCGTGTAGGTAGCGGTGACGGGAGTCGTCAGGACGGCCTCGGTGTTGGTGTACAGTGCGGCGAAATAGGCTTTCGCCTTCGCATCGACCTGGTCCGCCGTGATCTTGCCACTGGTTAGATCCTTCGAAAGCATCAATGCCGTCGAATCCATGGCTGACTGCATGGCTGTGCGCGCGCGATTGGCACGGCTGTAGTCGATTGCAGCTCCGAGGAAGCTGATCAGGGGTACAAGCGCGATGGTAAAGATGACCGCGACATTGCCGTCCTTTGCGGTGACGAAACGACTGGCCGCTTCACGAATATGACGGATCATGGATGCACCGAGCATGGCTCTCACCGAGGTTGGGTTCCTGGCGCTTTTCTCGGTTATCGCGACTAAACAGCTGGTAAATCCCGCCCGCTAAAAAGGCGGCCATAAGTTGGGAAGGCCGGGATGTGACCCCCACAACCTGTCATCATCGTCAATGGCTGCTAAACAGCCGGCGCCGTTACTGTGTCGAACTCAACCGGGTTAATTAACCCTGACCGGGTCGCCGAAGCGGATTTCAAGCCCTCTTCAAGTTGTATCTGAGGTGTATTTGCGCGCTTGCGGCGGGCCGAGGCCCGGCCCATATTCCTGTTTATCGATTCAGCGGACGCGTCGGTCCGGGAGGGAGCGGCGATCCGGAAACGTGTCTGGGAACCCTGCGCATCACCCGGGCGGCGTCCGGTTCCGCGGAGATTTCGAACGCCGGTGCCATGCTTCAATTAACGTCCAGATATAGTTCGTCCGCGCGATCTCCGATCGCCGCATCCGCTCCCCGAATGGGCAACGACGAGAACCGTGCGGGTGGGACCGGTCCGGCCACATCTGTCATTGCCAAGGTCAAACCGAAGACCAAACGCCCGAGCCTGTATCGGGTCCTGATATTGAACGACGACTACACGCCGATGGAGTTCGTCGTTCATGTCCTGGAGAAGTTCTTCCAGAAGGACGTCGAGGCCGCGACCAAGATCATGCTCCACGTCCATCATCATGGAATCGGGGAGTGTGGGGTGTTCACCTACGAGATCGCCGAGACCAAGGTGACCCAGGTGATGGATTTTGCCCGCAAGCACCAGCATCCCCTGCAGTGCGTGATGGAAAAGAAGTAGCCGGGCGCGGCCGATTTGACGTTCCCGCACCGATTGCCGCACCGTCGCGAAATCTGCCAATCCGGAACGGGTTTTGCATTGGATAAGGTTGAGATACGGCGGGGGGACCGGACCCTCGAGCGCTTTTTCCGGAAAGGCTGCGCATTTTGCAGAGGGATGGCGCGTGGAGTTGTGCCGGAAAACGAATTGCGGAACCGGTCTTTTGCCACGATCGGATGTGACTATATGAACAAGGTTGTTGTTGCCTGATCGGGCAACGGCGATCATGATGCCGGGGGGCCGTAGAGGACGCGAATGCCGACTTTTTCTCAGAGTCTCGAACAATCACTGCATCGCGCGCTTGCGATTGCAAATGAGCGTCATCATCAATACGCGACGCTTGAACATCTATTGTTGTCGCTGATCGACGATTCCGATGCGGCGGCGGTGATGCGTGCCTGCAGCGTCGATCTCGACAAGCTGCGTACCAGTCTCGTCAATTATCTCGAGACCGAGTTTGAAAATCTGGTCACGGACGGGGCCGACGACGCCAAGCCGACCGCGGGTTTCCAGCGCGTGATCCAGCGCGCGGTGATCCATGTCCAGTCATCCGGCCGCGAGGAAGTGACCGGCGCCAACGTGCTGATCGCGATCTTCGCCGAGCGCGAGAGTCATGCCGCCTATTTCCTGCAGGAGCAGGACATGACCCGCTACGACGCGGTGAATTACATCAGCCACGGCATTGCCAAGCGCCCCGGCGTGTCGGAAGCGCGGCCGGTGCGCGGCGTCGACGAAGAGACCGAGACCAAGGGCAACGAGGATTCCAAGAAGAAGGGCGAGGCGCTCGAGACCTACTGCGTCAACCTCAACAAGAAGGCGCGCGACGGCAAGATCGATCCGGTGATCGGGCGAAATGCCGAAATCAATCGCGCGATCCAGGTGCTGTGCCGCCGCCAGAAGAATAACCCGCTGTTCGTCGGCGAAGCCGGCGTCGGCAAGACGGCGATTGCGGAAGGCCTGGCCAAACGCATCGTCGATAGCGAAGTCCCGGAAGTGCTGGCGGCTGCCACCGTGTTCTCGCTCGACATGGGCACGCTGCTGGCGGGCACCCGCTATCGGGGCGACTTCGAGGAGCGGCTGAAGCAGGTCCTCAAGGAACTCGAGGCGCACCCCAACGCCATCCTGTTCATCGACGAAATTCATACCGTGATCGGCGCCGGCGCGACGTCCGGCGGCGCCATGGATGCGTCCAATCTGCTGAAGCCGGCGCTGGCATCGGGCACGATCCGCTGCATGGGCTCGACGACCTACAAGGAATACCGTCAGCATTTTGAAAAGGACCGCGCGCTGGTGCGCCGGTTCCAGAAGATCGACGTCAATGAACCTACGGTGGAGGACGCGATCGCGATCCTCAAGGGCCTGAAGCCTTATTTCGAGGACTACCACCACCTGAAATACACCAACGAGGCGATCGAGGCCGCGGTGCAATTGTCGTCGCGCTACATTCACGACCGCAAGCTGCCGGACAAGGCGATCGACGTCATCGATGAGTCCGGCGCGGCGCAAATGCTGGTCTCGGAGAACAAGCGCAAGAAAACCATCGGCATCAAGGAAATCGAGACCACGATCGCGACCATGGCGCGGATTCCGCCAAAGAGCGTGTCGAAGGACGACGCCGAGGTTCTCAAGCACCTCGAACAGACGCTCAAACGCGTGGTGTTCGGCCAGGACAAGGCGATCGACGCGCTGTCGGCTTCCATCAAGCTGGCGCGTGCGGGTCTGCGCGAGCCGGAAAAGCCGATCGGCAGCTATTTGTTCTCCGGCCCGACCGGCGTCGGCAAGACCGAGGTGGCAAAGCAGCTCGCGGCCTCGCTCGGCGTCGAGCTGATCCGTTTCGACATGTCGGAATACATGGAGCGGCACACCGTGTCGCGCCTGATCGGCGCGCCTCCGGGATATGTCGGCTTCGATCAGGGCGGGTTGCTCACCGACGGCGTCGACCAGCATCCGCACTGCGTGGTGCTGCTCGACGAAATCGAAAAAGCGCATCCGGATCTGTACAACGTGCTGCTGCAGATCATGGATCACGGCCGGCTCACCGACCATAACGGCAAGCAGGTCAATTTCCGCAACGTGATCCTGATCATGACCACCAATGCGGGGGCGGCGGATCTGGCGCGCCAGGCGTTCGGCTTCACGCGCAACAAGCGGGAAGGCGACGATCACGAGGCGATCAGCCGCCAGTTTGCGCCGGAATTCCGCAACCGGCTGGATGCCATCGTCTCGTTCGCACACCTCAATGCCGACGTGATCGGCATGGTGGTCGAGAAGTTCGTGCTTCAGCTCGAGGCGCAGCTCGCCGACCGCGATGTCACGATCGAGCTGTCGGAGCCTGCCAAGGCGTGGTTGGTTCAGCATGGTTACGATGAGCAGATGGGGGCGCGGCCGATGGCGCGCGTGATCCAGGAGCACATCAAGAAGCCGCTGGCGGACGAGGTGCTGTTCGGCAAGCTGAAGGGTGGTGGCCATGTCCGCGTCGTGCTGGTCAAGGACGAGGCGAGCACGGAGGCTGACAAGGAAAAGATCGGCTTCGAATTTGTCGAAGGGCCAGTGACGCCGAAGCCGGAAAAGCTGCCCGGCGCGCGCAAGCGCACGGCGTCGCGCAAGCCGAAACCCAGCGGCCCCGGTGGCGGCGGGTCCAAGGGGCCGGCTTCGCGCGGCCCGCTGGTCAAGGCCTGAGCGGAAGATATCGAGAATTGGGAAAGCCGGCGTGTCGCAAGACCGCCGGCTTTTTCTTGCTCTGTCGTCGGCCACTCGGCGCCAAATCAGACATTTGCCCGATTATCCCGTGATCGATTGGGCTCACTCGCCGCGCAGCCGCTGGCTCTCTTGAACCCGTACCTGTTCGGCGCCTCGTCGGCCTCTGGAGGATAATCTCAACATGCTGAGCATCGCCCCGAACAGGGCAAAGCCGACGCCGGTCAGTAGCGAGATCCGCGTGCCCTGCACCGGATAACGCGCCAGCAGCAGCGCCACCAGGGCGGCGCCGATCGTCTGTCCCAGAAGCCGTGCGGTTCCGAGCATGCCACTTGCGCCACCTGAGCGCTCGCGCGGCGCGGCGGCGATCATGGTGCGGTTGTTGGGGGTCTGAAACAAGCCGAAGCCGGCGCCGGCGAGCGCCATCCGCCATACCACATCGAAAACCGATGGGGCGGCAGGCAACAGCGCCAAGGTAGCGAGCCCTGCCGCGAACAGCAGAAGTCCAGCGCCGCCCAGCAGGCCGGCCGGGTAGCGCTCGACCAGTCGGGCGGCCAGCACCGCCGCGCAGGCGACCGCGATCGGCCACGGCGTGATCAGAAGGCCGATCTGTACCGCCGAATATCCGAAATGGCTTTCGAGATAAAAAGGCATCGCGACGAAAGCCAGCATCTGGCCGCAAAAGGAGGCGATCGAGGTGCCGATCGACAGCGCGAAGATCGGAATCCGCAAGAGATCGACCGGCAACAGCGGCGAGGCAAGATGTGTCTGCCGATTGATCAGGACAACGCAGGCGACGGCAGCGACGGCAAACTCCGACAGCCAGAGATACAGCGCTTCGCCATGACCGGCGCTATCGACGGCGGCGATGCCGAGCCCGAAGGTGAGGGCGCTCAGGCCAGCGCTTTGCCAGTCGAACGCGTGGCTGGCCGGCCTGATATGGGGCAGGAAGCGCCACGCCAGCACCAACGTCACGATCCCGAGGGGAATGTTGATCGCAAACAAATAGGGCCAGGTTCCGACTGCCAGAATGAGCGCGGCCAGAGTGGGACCGACCGCCGCCGAAATGGCGACCACCAGGGCGTTGAGGCCGATGCCGCGGCCAAGCAGCGCGCGCGGGTAGGTGAAGCGGACCAGCGCCGCGTTGACGCTCATGATGCCCGCCGCGCCAAATCCTTGCGCGATCCGCGCCGCGGTGAGCAGGGGCAGCGTGTCCGACAATGCGCAAAACAGCGAGGCCAGTGTGAACAGCAATAGCCCCGCCAGATAGACGCGGCGATAGCCGATGATTTCGCCCAATGAAGCCAGCGGCAGCAGCGAAATCGTGATCGCGAGCTGATAGCCGTTGACGATCCAGACCGAAAACGCAGGACTTGCGTCAAGCGCCTTGGCGATGGTCGGCAGGGCAACGTTGGCGATGGCGCCGTCCACCACGGCCATCACGAGGCCGAGCGCGATCGTGAGGATCGCCCAATTGCGCTGCGGCAGCGGCAGGCCGTCGGCGTGCTCGATCATGGTGGACGACATGTAATGCGGTTGCCCTGCGTTCCCTCATCGAATGGCATCCTAGATTGGTCGGCGTTTTGCAACCTTGAAGTATCGGCTCGGCTTGGTGTCAGGCATGCGCGCGGCGTGCTTTCAGCGTTTGTCCAACAGCTCGTTGATGCGACGCTGCAGCTCCAGCTTTTTCGCTTCGCTCTGACGCAGCCGCTCCTCCAGATCGGAGACCGGCAGCGCGAAGGGCGTTTCCGAGCTGAAGGCCACGCCGACGAAATTGTCGCGCCACCAGACGATCTTGGCGAGGAAGGAACGGCCTTTCCGCGCGATGGTCAGCGATATCCGCTGTTTGGAAAACCTGACGGCATCGCTGAACTCGATCCTGGCGCCGTTTTCGGAGATATTGCGGATCACACAATCCCTCGCCGCGCCAGCTTCGCCGATCTCGGCAACGCCGCTGTAGCTCACCTTGTCGCGCGCCGTCTGGCGTCGGTCCTGCATCGATAATACTCCGGCTAAAACGCAAGACCTTACGCAGCTTCGCCCCTGGCGAAAGGGCGCGGCAGGCAAAATGCGGCGTTAACGTAAACCGATCGCGGTGGCGGTTATGGGCATTTCGGGGGTCGCCGATATGGTTTACGCCGGCTTTCCCGAAGGCTGCGGGCGATTTTTCTTCCCACATGCGTGCCATCATTGCGAAATAGCTAGTTATGGTTCTCGGGGCGCGTAAGCAGGTCCGGTACAACATGGCATTGCCAACTGTGATGAGGCTGCGAGCGGTGCTTTGCGCTGCGGTTGTGACACTAGCCTGGCCGGCGGCGAGCGTATCCGCGACAGACACTTCGCCTGCCATGACCAATGTGGCGCGGCCGAGTGTCGAGGAACTGGCGACCGACGCCACGCCACAAAAGCCCGCGGAGACCGCTGCGGATAGCGACACCCGCGAGGCGATGTGCCTGATGATTGAATCGGCGGCAAGGTCGCAAAACCTGCCGGTTGAGTTTTTTGCGCGCGTGATCTGGCAGGAGAGCCGTTTTCAGTCCGATGCCGTTGGACCGGTCACCCGCAACGGCCAGCGCGCGCAGGGGATCGCGCAGTTCATGCCGGGGACCGCGAGCGAACGCCGTCTGCTCGATCCCTTCGATCCGGTGCAGGCGCTGCCGAAATCCGCGGAGTTCTTGAACGAATTGCGTGGGCAATTCGGCAATCTCGGGCTTGCCGCCGCCGCCTACAATGCCGGACCGCGCCGGGTGCAGGAATGGCTCGCCGGATCGGGCGCCATGCCGCAGGAGACCCGCAACTACGTCTCCGCCATCACCGGCTTGACGGTCGATGACTGGGCCGCGGCCGCCAAGGGCGGCAAGAACGGCAAGCCGCCCGGCGAGGTGTCGGTTGCGCCGCGCCTGGGTTGTCGCGAGTTGATGGCGCTGTTGCGGCGCGCGCCCAATCCCTTCGTCACCGAGTTGGAAGCGCATGTGAAGCTCGGGGCTGACAGGCCATGGGGCGTGCAGCTCGCGGCTGGCTTCAATCGCGACAAGGCGCTGGCGATGTATGCCCGCGCCATCAAGCGTCTCTCCGCAGTGATCGGCGATCAGGATCCGAGCCTGCTGAGCTCGGTGATGCGCAACCGGGGTACCCGTCTGTTTTATCAGGTGCGGATCGGCGCCGACACGCGCGCGGCGGCGGACGATCTCTGCAACCGCATTCGCCGCGCCGGCGGCGCCTGTTTCGTGCTGCGGAACATGTATCTGCGGGGCTGACCACGCTATCCGCATAGCGGCCCTGAACGGCCCTTCGCTTGACGCGCCGGGCTTTCGTCCGCGTTATGCGGCGCAAGAATTGCTCATCCAATCGCTATCGTCAACCGGTCCGGACGCTCGTGTCGTTACCTCCACTCGATTCATCTCAATGGCACAGCTCGTTGCGTGCGTTCCTGTGGGGAATGCGCTCGATTACCGCAACGATACTGACGCTGGTGCTGTTTGCGACCTATCTCGGTATCGGTGCGTTGGCGCATGACACGCATTTCAGCCTGGCCTGGGCGCTGGCGTCGACGGCCTTTGTCTGGGCCGGGCCTGCGCAAATCATCCTGATTTCGACGCTTGGTTCTGGCGCAACGGTCGTTCAGGCGGCCATTGCCGTCACCGTCAGCGCCATCCGGTTGTTTCCGATGGTGGTGTCGGTGATGCCGTTGATGCGCACGCCGCAAACCAAGCGGCGCCACCTGATACTGGTGGCCCATCTCACCGCGGTCACGCTCTGGGTCGAATGTTTTCGCTTCCTGCCGCAGGTGCCGCGCGAGCGCCGGATTGCCTTCATTCAAGGGCTTGGCATCGGTCTGGTCAGCGTATGCCTTTGCGCCACCACGATCGGGTATCTGCTCGCTGCCAGTCTGTCGCCGACCTTCGCGGCGGCGATTCTGATGCTGACGCCGCTGGCATTCCTGTTCTCCACCGCGCGCAATTGCCGTGAGCTTGCCGATGGCGTCGCGCTGGCGCTGGGTCTGTTGCTGTTTCCGTTGGCGGCGCTATTGAACAGCGGCGTCGATATCCTGATCAGCGGCGTGTCGGCGGGCACCATCGCTTACGGCGTTCACCGCTGGCGGGCACGCGCATGAGCGACTTCATCGGCGACTGGCATGCCTTGCTGATTCTGCTGATCGCGGGCGTCATCCCCAACCAGATATGGCGCATGCTCGGGCTTTGGCTCGGCGGCGGCATCGACGAGGGATCGGAGTTGTTGGTCTGGGTGAGGGCGGTGGCAACCGCGATCCTGGCCGGCGTCATCGCGGAGATCCTGGTCCAGCCGCCCGGCGCCTTGGCCAGCGTGCCGGGATGGCTGCGCTATTTGTCGGTTGCACTCGGCTTTGCCGCTTTCTGGCTGTCGCGCCGCTCGACCCTTGCCGGCGTCGTTTGCGGCGAGGTCGTGATGTTGGCCGGCCAATGGTGGCTGGGCTGATGTCTCGCTCGCGTTGCGACCATCGGATAAACGGATAGACTTGAAGCTCCCTTATTTGGTTGGATTAAGCATGGTTCGAGAGAGTGAACTCCGCGACGGCGAGGTTGCCGTCGAGACGCCGGCGGCGCGGGATGCCGGTCTTATCTTCATCGGCCGCATCCGCACCCCCTGGACCTCGCGGCTGGAGACCCCGCGGCAAGGGCGGCATGACGGTCCGGTGTGCCGGCTCGAGATCTTCGAGCCATGGGTGCCGGCGTTGAAGGGCGTCGATTTCTACTCAAAGCTCGAAGTGATCTATTGGCTGCATCTGTCGCGCCGCGATCTGGTGCTGCAGAGCCCTAAGAACAACAAATCGACCCGTGGCACCTTCTCGCTACGTTCGCCGGTGCGGCCAAACCCGATCGCCACCTCGATCGTCAAGCTGGTCGGCATCGAGGGCTCAACGGTGCTGGTGCGCGGCCTCGATTGCCTCGACGAGACGCCGCTGCTCGACTTCAAGCCCGACCGCTGCGAATTCACACCGCTGGCGCCGCCGCAGGCCGGTGATTTCGAGACGGAGTGACGGGGGATATTGCAACGCCATCGGCCGTGGCGCCTTTCCTGCCGCTAGGCTATTTCGATCCTCGCCAGGCCCAGCGCACCAGAGCCCATGCGCTGCCACCGGTCGCCATTCCCAGCAGGTAGACAATCACCACAAGCACCGCCAGTGGTGCGGTGATCCGAAAGCCGAGGAAGGAAACCGTGACATGACCGAGATTTTGCCACGCGAAGATCACGGTCGCCGCGACGAGGACGACAATCACAGCCGTGTTAAACCAACGCATGTTCCGCCCCGGTTTGGCTCGCAATGCGGGAAAGTCTACCCTTCCTTCAGCGCGGCTGCCAGCCTGGTTGCGCTGTCTTCCAGCACTTTGGCATCTTCCTTGCGGCTTGCCGGCGGCAATAGCGCAATGCCGTCGTGGCGCGGCATGACATGCATGTGCAGGTGATAGACCACCTGTCCGGCCGCAGGCTCACTGAATTGTTGAATGGTAATGCCGTCGGCCTTGAACGCTTTCATGGCGGCGCGGGCGATCTTGTGGGTGCCGCGGGCGACATGGGCAAAGTCTTCTGGCGTAATGTCGAGGATGTTGCGGGCAGGCGCCTTCGGGATCACAAGCGTATGCCCTGGTGACCGCGGCATGATGTCGAGAAAGGCCAGCACGTGGTCGTCCTCGTAAACCCTGTAGCAGGGGAACTCGCCGCGCAGGATCTTGGCGAAGATGTTGTTGCTATCATACGCGGTCATGACGTCTCTCCGAATCCGGGCGCACTGTCACCGCCCTGTTCCGGCCGGTCAAGACGGGTCCTCGGCGGTTTTGCGGAACGGCCCGGCCTCGGTGAGTTCGCGGCCGGCTTCGGCCACATAGGCGCGTTCGCGCTTGAGATATTCGGCGATCGCCCGGCGCAGGCCGGGGTCGGCGATGTAGTGCGCGGAATAGGTCGTCTGCGGCAGATATCCGCGCGCGATCTTGTGCTCGCCTTGCGCACCCGCCTCGACGGTCTTCAGACCGCGTTGAATGGCGAAATCGATGGCCTGATAGTAGCAGACCTCGAAATGCAGGAACGGATGGTGTTCGACGGCACCCCAGTTGCGGCCGAACAGGGTGCCGGACCCGATGAAGTTGATCGCGCCGGCGATCCAGCGATTGTTACGCTTGGCCATCACCAGCAGCACGTCCTTGCTCATGCTGGCGCCGATCAGCGAGAAGAACGTGCGGGTGAGGTAAGGCCGGCCCCATTTCCGCGAGCCGGTCTCCATGTAGAATTCGAAGAAGGCGTCCCACGCGTCCTCGGTGATGTCGCTGCCGGTGAGCGCGTGAATCGTAATGCCGGCGGCAAGCGCCTCGCGCCGTTCGCGCTTGATCGCCTTGCGGTGGCGCGAATTCAGCGTGGCGAGAAAATCATCGAAGGTGCCATAGCCCTGGTTGTGCCAGTGGAACTGCTGGTCCGTACGCTGCAGGAATTCGTGTTCGGCCAGAAACTTCTGTTCGGCCTCGCGCGCAAACGTCACGTGGACGGATGAGGCATTGGTGACTTCGCATAGCGCCACCAGGCCGCTCGCAAGCGCGGTACCGACGACGTCCGTATCGACGGAGTCGCGGATCAACAGCCGTGGGCCCGTTGCCGGGGTGAAGGGAACCGAAGCCTGTAGCTTAGGATAATAGCGCCCGCCGGCGCGCTCATAGGCATCGGCCCAGCCGCGGTCGAACACGTATTCGCCCTGCGAGTGCGATTTCAGGTAACACGGCACGATGCCGGCGATGACGCCGTCGAGTTGGGCCACGAGGTGTCGCGGACCCCAGCCGGTCCGGGCGCAGGCCGATCCCGATTCTTCGACAGCCGAAAAAAAGGCATGTGAAACAAATGGGTTATAGCTGGATATTGCCCTGGTGCAGGAGCCGGCTGCAGCCAGCGTGTCGAAGCCATCGAGACCAAGCTGGCCGGGGTCCGCACCTTGGCCCGGATTGGCGCAGGCATCCCAATCCGCAGCCGCAATCTGACTGACCGACGATACGGCTTCGAGGGATATTTTGGATGACGCCATCGACGACTTGGACCGGTCTTTCGTCACGATCGGCCATCGCACGTGGTGACCAACCCATCCAAGATCGTGCATCGGGCGCGTGACTTCAAGGGCGGCGGAGTTGGATCAGGTTCCCGGCGTAAAACCTTCGAAAATCACCTGATCCGCATGCCGGGCCGCGCGTTGGCGCTGTTCGGGGGTGCGGACGGTCCAGGCCAGGAGCGGCAGGCCGAAAATGTTGCGTGCGATCCAGGGGGCCGGTGCCGGCAGGTCGTCGACCCGATACGCCACGAACTGCGGCCGGGTAGCGAAGGCGTGGCGCAGATGCGTCATGTTCCGGCGCTGGGCCGGTGAAGCCTCCGGCCACTCGGCTTGGGTATAGGTGCGTTCGGCGGTGATGCCGCGGGGAAGCGCCGGCATCAACTCTTGCAGCGCCAACACCTGATCCGGGTCGAACGACATGCCCACAACGGGGCCTTGATAGGCGCCGAGAACCTCCGACATCCGCCGCACCAGCTTGCGGTCGCCGTCGAAATGGCTCTTCACCTCGATCACCAGCGGGGTACGGCCGGCGATCAGCGCCAAGAGCTCGCCGAGCGACATCATCCGTTCGGCGGTATCCTTGAAGGCGACCGCCTTGAGCGCGGCCGCGGTCATGCCGCGCAACGCACCGGAGCCTTCGGTGAGGCGGCCGAGCGCGTCGTCATGGTGCACCATGGCCTCGCCGTCGGCGGTGAGCTGCAGATCGACTTCGATGCTGAAATTTCCGGCGATCGCCGCCTTAACCGCGCCCGGCATGTTTTCGAGGATGCCGCGCGCGCGGTCGTGCAAGCCGCGATGGGCCACCGGCCGCGCCGTAAGCCAATCGGGCGCGCGCACCGCAAGGCGTCCTTACGAGACCTCGAAGATTCCCTCGACCTCGACCGCCGCGTCGGACGGAAGCGAGGCGACGCCGACCGTGGTACGGGCGTGACGGCCCTTGTCGCCGAAGGCCGCGACCATCAGGTCGGAAGCGCCGTTCAACACCTTCGGCCCGTCGAGAAAGTCGGGCGCGGAATTGACGAAGCCGCCCAGCCGAACCACGCGGACCACCTTGTCGAGGTCGCCGAGAGCGGCCTTGACCTGTGCCAGCAGGTTGATCGCGCAGCCGCGCGCCGCCGCGTTGCCTTGCTCTACCGTCACGCCGGCGCCGAGCTTGCCCTTGGCGATCAGCTTGCCCTGCGGGTCGATGCAGACCTGGCCGGACACGATCAGAAGATTTCCGGTGCGCACAAAGCCGACGTAATTGGCAATCGGGCTCGCGGGCTCGTGCAAGACCACACCCTGTGCCGCCAGCTTCTGTTCGATCGTACCCGCCATTTTTCGTCCCCGTTTGATGTGATCGGCATCCGATATAACCGATCGGGTGCGCTTGTTTCGCCTATCGTGCAACGACATGCAAGCGAGCGCAGTATAGCGCCAGCGCGCGTTACCTCCCGGAATCCGGACAAAGCAATGTCGAAAAATCGCGCGTCCGGCGCTCATTTGTACTTTTTCGTGAACCGGCCCTAGTTGCGGCGCAATGGGGCGGTCACTAACCTGACAAATCCCAACCGAGAAAGAGCCATGGCCAGCCCGCTCAGTCTGCCCCGTAATGCCCGATCGCTGACGCTGATGATTGCCGCCGTCGCGCTTGGATCGGGTTTCTCCGGCGGTCGCGCCGACGCCGCAGGCACCCCGTTCCTGGCGCACCAGGCGCTCTATGACCTCAGCCTGGTCAAGTCGCGCGGCTCCAGTTCGATCAACAGCGCGCGCGGGCGCATTCTCTACAACTTTTCCGGCAGTGCCTGCGAAGGCTACACCTCCGAATTCAGGCAGGTCTCGGAGCTGGAAGGCAGTGAGGACAAGCTGACGCTCAGCGATCTGCGCTCGACCTCGTGGGAGGACGGCGCGGGCAAGAGCTATCGTTTCAAGATCGATTCACGCATGAACGACACCGACTCCAGCCCGGTCGATGGGGTCGCTGAGCGGACCGGCGACCGCGTCACGGTTAAATTGAAACAGCCCGAGGCCAAGACCTTCACGCTTGATGGCAGTACGGTGTTTCCGACCCAGCAGATCCAGCGCATCATCGAGGCGGCGCGTGCTGGAAAGTCGGTGCTTGAGCTCATGGTGTATGATGGGTCCGACAATGGCGAGAAAGTCTACAACACGCTCTCGGTGATCGGGCAGCCGATTCGCGCCGACCGGACCATCGCCGCGCCGGATCCGTCGACCGCGAGCGACGCTATGAAATCGCTGACGCGGTGGCCGGTCACGGTCAGCTATTTCGATCGGGGCGCCAAGCCCACCGAGGGTGAGCAGACGCCGGTCTACTCAATGTCGTTCGAATTGTACGAGAACGGCGTCTCGCGCGCGTTGGTGCTCGACTACAATGATTTCGTCATTTCCGGCGCGATGGGGAAATTCGACGTCAAGGATTCCAAGCCGTGTAAGTGACGGCGTCCTCGCCCTGAGGAGCCCGCCAAAGGCGGGCGTCTCGAAGGGCGGCGCGTTTTTACGGCTTATCCTTCGAGACGCGTCCGAGCGGACGCTCCTCAGGATGAGGCTGTGCCGTCGCTACTCCCAGCTTCTCCGGTCCCTCATAGGCAATGCCCCGGATCACGGCTGCGCTGCCGAATTTTTTGCGTAGATCGTCGATCGCGCGCTCGGCATGGGCCGAGCGGCGGTCGAGCATGTCGGTGTCGTCGGCCGCCGAACCGGCCCGCAGCGCGCTGACGCCGGCACCCATCAGCCGGAACGCGGTGCCGTCGATTTCCTTTGCCAGCATTTCCCGGGAAACCGCGAAGATTTTCGTCGCCAGTTGGGTTGGCGCGTGAATCGATTGCGAGCGGGTGCGCTGCCTGAAGTCGGCGGTCTTCAGTTTCAGCGTGATGGTCAAGCCCGCCAGTTCGCTGCTCTTGAGGCGCGCCGACACCTTTTCCGACAGCCGCCACAGTGTTTTTTCGAGGCTGGCGAAATCGCGGATATCGGTGTCGAACGTGGTCTCGCTGGAAATGGTCTTGGCGCCGCGATCGGGCACCACGCTGCGATCGTCGATGCCGCGCGCCAGTCGCCACAGCCGGCGGCCTTCGGTGGCGAACTGCTTCATCAACTCGATTTCGTCGGCGCGCTGCAGGTCGGCGATGGTGCGGAAACCGCGCTGCGACAGCCGCTCCTGGGTCGCCGGCCCAACGCCGAAGATGAACCCGACTGGCCTGTCGGCCAGCATGGTTCGCGCTTCCTCCTGGTCGAGCGCGGCAAAGCCGCGCGGCTTGTCGAGGTCGGAGGCGATCTTGGCCAGGAACTTGTTGCACGACAGCCCGACGGAAACCGTGATGCCGATATTGCGCTCGACCTCGCGGGCAAAGCGCGCCAGAACTTTGGCAGGAATCATGCCGTGAACGCGCTGGGTGCCGGCAAGATCCAGAAACGCCTCGTCGATCGAGAGCGGCTCGACCAGCGGCGTCAGCGCCTGCATGGCATGGCGCACCTCGCGTCCGACCCTGACATATTTCGCCATGTCGGGCCGGATCACGACCGCGGACGGGCACAGCGCGAGTGCCTTGAACATCGGCATCGCCGAGCGCACCCCGAAGGTCCGGGAGATGTAGCACGCCGCCGATACCACGCCGCGCTTGCCCCCTCCGATGATGACCGGCTTGTCGGCCAGTTCAGGGTTGTCGCGCTTCTCAACGGTCGCGTAGAACGCGTCGCAATCGATGTGGGCGAGCGTCAGTGAGGAAAGCGCGCGGTGACGAACCAGACGAGGGGAGCCGCACTCGTTGCACCGCCGGGCCGCCATATCGAGATCGGCGAGGCAATCCCGGCAAAAGCAGGTCGTGCTTGGGCCGGCGGGCACTGGCGCGGCGGCGCTCACGGCACATCGCGCTCCCATTGTGGATCGTTCAGCGCTTGATGGGCGGCGGCAATGTTGGTGGGATGGAGTTGCGAGGCGGCCGCGAACGCCTTCACTGTTGCGTCATCACGCATGACGAAATCGAGCACATGGGCGAGGAAACGCGGGTCAGAGGCGGCGGTGCGCAACGTCTCCGGGCCGATCCCGCTCTCGGCCAGAAACAGGCCAAGGCGCTCGGAATCGCCGGCAACGAAAGAAAGCGCTTGAATCGCAACGATTTCAGCTACTTCTCGGGGGCTGTGAGCAGGCTTCTTCAACGACCTATTTGCCTTTCCGTAACTTATGGTCTCTATTTTGGAACCATCATGCCCGAGTCTGCCGAACGCCGACAAGCGGGGCAAATCGCTTCGCGCAAAGACGGCACTCAGGTTTAACGGGTTAGAACGAATATGGCGCTAGTTTAAATTCGCTTTTTAACAACGCTCGGCGCGGCACCTGATGCGCCGCATGCCGAGCCTGCCCATTGGGGATTGGAGGGACGGATGGCAAAAACCGTCCTGATCGTGGAGGACAACGAGCTCAATATGAAGCTCTTTCGCGATCTCTTGGAAGCGCACGGCTATCAGACTTCCGGGACCAGCAACGGTTTCGAAGCGCTCGATCTTGTCCGTTCGCTTCGTCCCGATCTTGTTCTTATGGATATTCAGCTGCCGCAGGTCTCCGGTCTCGAAGTCACCAAGTGGATCAAGGACGATCCGGAACTGCGCTCCATTCCGGTGGTCGCGGTCACGGCGTTTGCGATGAAGGGCGACGAAGAGCGCATTCGCGAGGGTGGTTGCGAGGCTTATTTGTCGAAGCCGATTTCGGTCGGAAAATTTATCGAGACCGTTCGACGGTTTGTGGGGTAGGGGAGTTTTCGATGTCCGCGCGTATTCTGGTCGTCGATGACGTCGCGGCCAACGTCAAGCTGTTGGAGGCGCGGCTGTCGGCGGAGTATTTCGACGTCCTGACCGCGTCCAACGGCACCGAGGCGCTCGCGATCTGTGCGCGCGCCGAATGCGATATCATCCTGCTCGACGTCATGATGCCCGATATCGACGGCTTCGAGGTCTGCCGCCGCCTGAAGTCCAATCCTGCCACGCATTTCATTCCGGTTGTCATCGTCACGGCGCTCGACAGCCCCGCCGACCGCGTGCGCGGTCTTGAGGCCGGTGCCGACGATTTCCTGACCAAGCCGGTGTCCGACGTCGTGCTGATCGCGCGGGTGCGGTCGCTGACCCGGCTGAAGATGATGACCGACGAGTTGCGCATGCGCGCCATCACCTCGCTCGAGATTGGCGTCCAGGCGCCGGAGCGCAGCGCGGTGGCCGACGCCGGCAAGGGCGGCCGCATCTTGCTGGTCGACGACCGGGCGTCGTCCTACGAGCGGCTGGCGCCGGTGTTGAGCGCCGAACACACCGTCGATGTCGAAATCAACCCGGCGGAAGCCTTGTTTCATGCCGCCGAAGGCAATTACGATCTTCTGATCGTCTCGCTTGGCCTGGAGAATTTCGACGGCCTGCGGCTGTGCAGCCAGGCGCGCTCGCTGGAGCGGACCCGGCAGGTGCCGATTCTCGCCATTGCTGACGCCGACAATAACGCGCGGCTGCTCCGCGGCCTTGAGATCGGCGTCAACGATTATCTGCTGCGCCCGGTCGACAAGAACGAGTTGCTGGCGCGCGCGCGCACCCAGATCCGCAAGCGCCGCTATACCGACCATCTGCGCGACAATGTGCAGAACTCGATCGAGATGGCGATCACCGACGCGCTGACCGGCCTGCACAATCGCCGCTACATGGAGAGCCATCTGGGTACGCTGGCCGAGCAGGCCGCCAGCCGCGGCAAGCCGCTGGCGTTGATGATCCTCGACATCGATTTCTTCAAAGCGATCAACGATAATTACGGTCACGATGCCGGCGATGACGTGTTGCGCGAATTCGCCGTCCGGATCCGCAAGTCGATCCGCGGCATCGATCTGGCGTGCCGCTATGGCGGCGAGGAGTTCGTGATCGTGATGCCGGAGACCGACCTGCATGTCGCCGGCATGGTGGCGGAACGGCTGCGGCGCGCGATCGCCGGCGAGTCCTTTGCGATCAACAAGGGCGCCAAGCGTATCGAGGTCACGATCTCGATCGGGCTGGCGACGCTGGAGCTCAAGGGCGAGGCCGTCGCCGACGTGCTCAAGCGGGCCGACACCGCCCTCTACCGCGCCAAGCACGACGGCCGCAACCGCGTGGTGGCCGCGGCGGCGTGAGCTGCTATTGCAAGAAACGTTGTTTCAGCTTGTCTTGAGAACGGACCTAGCGCCGCGCTTTTTTGCAAAGCGTTGTGGTTTTTTCGTCATAGGGCCTCCACCAACCTCGATCCCCGCATTCGCCAGCAGCACGCGGGCGGCTTGTTTTGCCGCGCACGCCATCGAGGGATCGTCCCGCACCAGATCCTGCGCGATCGAGCCGTCGACCAGCAGAACGAGTTGCGTGGCGAGACCGTCGGCGTCGGCGGCGCCAAGTTGCACCAACAGATCGCGAAACCAGACGCGGCGGCTTTCCTTGAACGCGATCGCGATCTTTTTCACCGCCCGATCCTCCGCGCCGAGTTCAGCGACCGCGTTGACGAAGGGACAGCCGCGAAAGTCCTTGGCAGAGAAGCGCCGCTCGAGCGAATCGAAGGTGCCGAGAATCTGTTCGACCGGCGGCTTGTCGGAGATCGGAGGCTGCACGAACCGGCGCGCCAGATAGGCCGCGATCAACCGATCTTTCGACGGAAAATGATTGTAGAGCGTGCGCTTGCTGATGCCGATCTCGGCGGCGATGGTGTCGACGCCGATCGCGCGGATGCCCTGCATATAAAATAGCCGGTCGGCGGTTTCGAGGATCCGCGCCTTCATATCGGGCTTTTCGGGCAGGGGCATCTTACACAGACCTGTGTTGTTCCGCCTTGACAGCGGGAGCACAGCCCATTCTAATTACACAGATCGGTGTAATCAAGCCAGCGGCATCAAGCTGGCACGACGGCAGGTCCCGGTTTCGAGACCGGTGGCCGAGAGGGAGAACAACAACATGCCCCTGCTGCAACTGCTGCGTCCCACGCTTCCCATTTTGATCGGCGCCTCCCTGATGCTCTCGCTGAGCATGGGCCTGCGCCAGAGTCTCGGGATATTTCTGCAGCCGTTGACCCACGACGTCGGAATATCGGTTTCCGATTTCACGCTGGCGATTGCCGTGCAGAACCTCGCCTGGGGTTTTCTGCAGCCGCTCGCCGGCGCGATGACCGTACGCTATGGCTTTCGCACCATCATGATGGCCGGCGCGCTGCTCTACATCGCCGGGCTGGCGCTGATGGCTGGCGCCCATGGTTTTATCAGCATCATGATCGGCGCGGGCGTCTTGATCGGGACATCGCTGGCGTGCACGGCGGCTTCGATCGCAACGTCGGTGTCGGCGCGTGCGGTGCCCGCGGCGGTGCGGAGCACTGTGCTCGGCATGGTCTCGGCGGCGGGATCGCTCGGTGCGCTGTTCTCCGCGCCGATCGGGCAGGTGCTGAGCGAAGGCTATGGCTGGCGGATCGGCCTGATCGGCTTTGTGATTTTATCGCTGGGGCTTCTTCCGGCGGCCTGGTTCGCGGGTGGCGTGGACAAGATTCCGCTGCCCAAGCCTTCGTCGGATGAGATTGGAAACGCCTCGGCGGGGGCGGCGATGAAAACCGCGTTCGGCAATGCGTCCTTTGTCGTGATGACCTGCGCCTATTTCGTCTGCGGCATGCAGCTCGTCTTCATCACCACCCATCTGCCGTCGTATCTCGCGATCTGCGGCATGGACCCGATGCTGAGCGCGCAGACGCTCGGCGTCATCGGCGGCTTCAACGTGCTGGGCAGCCTGTTCTTCGGCTGGGCCGGCCAGCGCTGGAATAAGCTGGCGCTATTGGGCGCGATCTACATTACGCGCTCGCTGGTGCTGGCTTGGTATTTCATGCTGCCGGCGTCGCCGGCGACGACGCTGGTGTTCGGCGCGATGATGGGGTTCCTTTGGCTCGGCGTCGTGCCGCTGGTGGCAGGCGCGGTCGCCGAAATGTTCGGGCTGCGATGGCAGGCGATGATCCAGGGGCTCGCGTTCATGAGCCATCAGCTCGGCAGCTTCCTCGGCGCTTACGGGGGAGGGCTGGTCTACGACGCGCTCGGCTCTTACAACGTGGCCTGGCGGATCGGCGTCGCGGTCGGACTTGCGGCGGGGATTATCCAGGTCGCATTCGCCTTGCTGCGGCCGAGCGAGCCGCCATTGGTACGAGCTACATAATATCGAAACCGGGCCGCGCGGCACGGTAGCGGCCTAGTTGCAAACCGTCCGCACCCCGCCGGCCATTGAGACGGGATAGCAGTTGGGCAGGCGCGGGGCGTCGGAGCGCGGCACCGCCGCAAGACCGCCAGGCGCGCCGCTGTTGACGACGGTGACTCCACCCCCGTTATCCTCCGCGTCGCGATGCTGTACCTGCGCCATCCGGCACTGAACGTAGATGTCTGTTCCCGGTTTTGCGCCGTAACCCCTGCAGACCTCGTCGTCCTTTGCGGCAACGGCCTGCTGTCTCGCGGCCAGTTCGACCTTTGACGGACCGAGGATGGGCGTTTCGAAACAGCCGCCCAGCGCGACGCATAAGCCTACGATCGCCAAAATACGCATCGATTCATCTCCCCAGCCGACGGATGTTTTCCGCAACCTTTGCGCGAAATCAAGTGTCTCTCGCGGCGGCCGCTCGTGCCGGTGGGTCGTAACTCGATCCTCGCGCAGACTAACCGACAATATTGCCAGGCTGGGACTGGCCGCTGCCTTGCTGCCGGCCCGGGGAAGGCCTTAGGCTATGGATGAATCTGACCATCCGCCGGCCACGGCGGAATCCGAACAAAAATCAGCATGACTTGGGGGGACAGACCAAGCCAGCAGCTTTGGAGGAAATCAGCATGACCACCCGCCGTGATTTTTTAAAAACCGGCACCGCCGCCGTCGCCACCGGCATTGTCTTTTGCGGCTGCGGCCTGTTGCAAAGCGCCCATGCCCAGACGCCGGCACGCCAAAAACTACCGGTCATGGTCAGCGGCAAGCGGGTCAGGACCATCGACGTACATGCGCATTGCGTTTTCCCTGAAGCCAGCGCGCTGCTTGGCCCCATACCGCCCAATATCGTCAGGGGCGCCGACGAGACCGTCATCGAAATCGACAAGCGGCTTGCCGCGATGGACGCACAGGCCGTCGACATGGAGGTGCTGTCGGTCAATCCCAACTGGTACGACCGCGACCGCGATCTGGCCGGCCAGATCGTCAAGATGCAGAACGAGAAACTCGCACAGCTATGCGCCTCAAAGCCCGACCGGTTCGCCGGCTTTGCCTCGCTTACCCTGCAGGCGCCCGATCTCGCGGTGCAGGAACTGGAAACCGCGGTGAAGAAGCAGGGCCTGAAAGGGGCGGCGATCGGCGGCAACGTCAACGGTGTGGCGTTCTCCGATCCCAAATTCCATCCGGTATGGGCCAAGGCGGAAGAACTCGGCGTGCCCGTGTTCATCCATCCGCAGGGCGTCCCCGAACTCAACAAGCAGGTGGCGGGTAACGGCTGGCTCGCCAATGCAATCGCTTTTCCGGTGGAAACGACGATTGCGCTTTCGCACCTCATCTTCGAGGGTACGTTTGATCGCTTTCCCAAGCTGAAAGTCATTGCCGCTCATGGCGGAGGTTTCCTGCCGTCCTATGCCGATCGGTCGGATCACGCCTGTCTGGTCAACCCGAAGGGGTGCAATCCGGACATCAAGCTCGAGAAACAGCCGACCGAGTATCTCAAGCAGATCTATTTCGATTCACTGGTGTTCACGCCCGAAGCGATCCGCCATCTGGCGGCGCAGGTCGGCGCCGGGCAGCTCGTGCTGGGCAGCGACTATCCGTTTCCCTGGCAGCTGCAGCCGGTCGATCATATTTTCGCCTGCACGTCGCTTAGCGAAAACGAGAAAGCCGACATCCTCGGCCACACCGCGGCCAAGCTGCTCAATCTGGAGACGTAGAGAGGCCGGCCGCTTGGTACAACGGCACGTCGTCCCGGACCCATAACCCCTGGCGCGCGGTTGAAAGCACTCCCCAGCGCCGAAACAGAGCACACGGCGTATGGTCCCGGCGCCTCACGCGCGCAATTGCCAGGCCGGGACGACGGGTGCTGGAGACGCTGTCGCGCACGGAGCGTGCGCCGACCCCCAAATAACGGGGCCCAAAAGGCCCCGTTCAAATCGCCTGCAAGTTCCCGCAGCTTACTTGATCTTGGACTTGCGGAATTCGACGTGCTTGCGCGCCACCGGGTCATACTTCTTCTTGACCAGCTTGTCGGTCATGGTGCGCGAATTCTTCTTGGCGACGTAATAGAAGCCGGTATCCGCCGAGGAGACGAGCTTGACCTTGATGGTGACCGCTTTGGCCATGTTCAGACCTCAAATATAAAGGGAATCGGACGCCGGCCGCTGAGGCCCGCATTTGCCGCGCAACCTAGCTTCAGATCGGCCAAAGTCAAGGTTCGGCGGGCAGAAACCGGCTCAATTTGGGGCGGTTAACCCTCAAAGAAGCGGTTTTTCGGCCTCGGCAGCCCCAAATTCTCCCGCAGCGTCTTGCCCTCATATTCGCGCCGGAAGATCCCGCGTTTCTGCAGTTCCGGCACCACCTTGTCGACGAAATCGTCGAGGCCTGCGGGCAGGAACGGGAACATGATGTTGAAGCCGTCGCAGCCGCGACCCGTCAGCCATTCCTCCATCTGGTCGGCAATTGTCACCGGTGTGCCGACAAAGGAGAGCCCGCCATAACCACCGACGCGCTGGGCGAGCTGGCGCACGGTGAGCTTGTCGCGCGCCGCAGCGTCGACCAGCCGCTGGCGGCCGCTCTTGCTCGCATTGGTTTCGGGAATCGGCGGCAACTGCCCATCCGGGATCGAAGCCGGAGGCATCGGTGCCGAGGATGCACCGAAAGCGAGGCGATGGCGCTGTCGTAATGCACCTTGCTGTCGAGCAAGGCGCGCTTCTCCTTGGCTTCGTCAACGCTGTCGCCGACCACGACGAAGGCGCCGGGCAGGATCTTCAGGTGCTCGGGATTGCGGCCGACCTTCTCCATGCGGCCCTTGATGTCGGCATAAAGCCTCTGGCTGTCAGCGAGGCTGCCGCCGCCGGTGAACACGGCTTCCGCCGTTTCCGCAGCCAATTGCCTGCCATCGTCGGAGGCGCCGGCCTGCACGATCACCGGCCAGCCCTGTACCGGGCGGGCGATGTTGAGCGGACCGCGCACGCTGAGATATTTGCCCTTATGGTTCAGCACATGCATCCGGGCCGGATCGAAATACAGGCCCGCTTCGACGTCGCGCACGAAGGCATCGTCGGCAAAGGAATCCCACAGGCCCGTAACCACATCGTAGAATTCGCGCGCCCGCCTGTAGCGTTCGGCGTGCTCCATGTGGTCATCAAGACCGAAATTCAGCGCCGCGTCCGGATTGGAGGTGGTGACGATGTTCCATCCGGCGCGGCCGCCGCTGATATGGTCGAGCGAGGCGAAGCGGCGGGCGACGTGATAGGGCTCATCGAAGGTGGTTGAGCCCGTGGCGATCAGGCCGATCCGTTCGGTCGAGGCGGCGAGTGCCGACAGTAGCGTGAACGGCTCGAACGAGGTGACGGTGTGGCTGCGCTTGAGCGCATTGATCGGCATGTTCAGCACGGCCAAATGGTCGGCCATGAAGAAGGCGTCGAACTTGCCGGCCTCGAGTTTCTGGATCAGTTGCTTGATGTGGCCGAAATTGAAATTGGCGTCCGGCCACGCGCCGGGATAGCGCCACGCGCCGGTGTGAATGCTGACCGGCCGCATGAATGCGCCGAGTTTGAGCTGACGTTTCGCCATTGCTGCCCCCTAAATCTATAGCTTCGATAGAAATAGGCAGCCCTCCACGGCAAAGCTATCGTAGCCGAAGAAGAAGATTATTGCGTTTTGAAAGTCAGTTCGGTCGGATTCATCTCCCGCCGTCATTCCAGGATGCGCGAAGCGCAGACCCGGAATCCAGAGATGAGATTCTCCGATGTGCAATTGTACATCGTGGCTCGGGCTGGCGCGCGACCTGGAATGACGAGCAGACCACGTTTTTCCTCAGGTGAGGAGGCGCCCTTGCGCCGTCTCGAACCATGAGCGCGTGTGGCCATCCTTCGAGACGCCGCGCGAAGCGCGGTTCCTCAGGATGAGGCCGGATGAGCTTCGCCCAAAACATCCTTCTGCATCTTGCCGCCGTAGAAATGGAAAAACGGCACCGCCGCGTCGTGGTTCAGCGGTCCGGTGGCGAGGCGCTTTTCGAGCTCGTTCAAAACACTCTTGGTCATGGGATGCAGGTCGGCGAGCGGTTTCGATCCGAGTTCGACCCACACCAGCTCCACCAATTCGGCTTCGGCATGGATCACCCCCTCGACCCTGTGGGCGATCGCGGACGCATCGGCGGTGAAAAACCGCGTATCGAAGCGCCTGATACGGCCGGGCGGGGTGATCGCGCGTGCGATCAGGAATAAGCCGGACGGATCGGGCAGGAGACCGGCCTCGCTAAACGGCCTCCAGGGACCGTCCAGTTTAGCGGCGTCGCTGCTTCTGCGGCCGAGGCAGAGGCCGGTTTCCTCGCAGGCCTCGCGGATCGCGGCCACCGTCAACGCGCGCGCGCGTGAGGCCGTGATCCTGGGGCTGCCCTTCAGCAGGTTGGCCTCGAGTGCTGCAGGGATCGATGCCGCGACGGGAATGCGATTGTCGGCCTTGTCGACGCGGCCGCCGGGAAACACGAATTTGCCGGGCATGAACACCACCTTGTCGTGGCGTTTGCCGACCAGAACCTTCGCAGTGGCGGCGCTGCGATCGACCAGGATCAGCGTGGCGGCGTCCTTGGGGCGAAAGTAGGGATGGTGATCGGCTTCTTTTTCTTCTTTTTCGACTTTCGCAGTTTCAGTCATTCCACCCCCGAAAGATTATTTTATTGCGTTTTTGATCGGGCTAGAGCGCCGGCATGTCGTCCGGCGCATTCTCGTCAAACCCGTGCATGCGCAGCGCCCATTGTATCCCGACCACGGCGCCCTTCACCGGTTGCAGCAACAATAGCGATGCGATCAGCGTGAACGGCAGATAAGCGGCGAGCTGCCACGCCACCGGCGGCGAATAGTTGGTTTCGATCATCAGCGCAAACGGCACCACGATATGACCGACGATGACGATCACGAGATAGGCGGGCAGGTCGTCGGCGCGGTGCGGCGTGAAGTCCAGGCCGCATACCGAGCAGTTATTGTCGACTTTCAGGAAGGCGCGAAACAACTTGCCTTCGCCGCAGCGCGGGCAGCGGCCGCGCAAGCCGCGCTTCATCGAGGTCCAGACGTCGCGCTTCTCGCCCGCAACGACATCGCGTGTCCAGACTTTGGGGGCTGTGCTCATGGTCACCATGACTTGCCTTTCTTTGACTTGCCGGATTTGCTCTTGACCGGCTTGCGATCTTTCCTGCGCGGGTTCCGTCCCGGGAGCTTTTTGCCCGGGGCGTCCGCCTGGATGCTCGGGCCGTTGCCGTGCGCGCGGTCGCGCTTTCGCCCGCGCGGAACGACCTGGCCTTCCGACAACAATTCGAAACGCAGCGCGCCCGCTACCGGTGCTGCTTCTACCAGACGCACATCGACGACGTCCCCCAGCCGGTGCATGGCACCGCTGCGCGAGCCGACCAGCGCGTGGCGCGTCTCGTCGTAATTGAAATATTCGGTCCCCAGCGTCCGGATCGGGATCAGGCCGTCGGCGCCGGTATCGCTGAGCTTGACGAACAATCCGGCGCGGGTGACGCCGGAAATCCGCCCCTGAAAGCTGGCCCCGATGCGGTCGGCGAGAAAATGCGCAATCAGCCGGTCGGCCGTTTCGCGCTCGGCCTTCATCGCGCGCCGCTCGGTGACGGAAATCTGCGCGGCGACCTCGCTCAGGCTCTCCACCGTTTCGGTTTCCGGCAGCGCACCTTCGCCAAGCCCGAGGCCACGGATCAATGCGCGGTGCACGATCAGGTCTGCGTATCGCCTGATAGGCGAAGTGAAATGCGCATAACGCCGCAGGTTCAGGCCGAAGTGGCCGTAATTCTCGGAGGCGTATTCGGCCTGGGCTTGCGAGCGCAACACCACTTCGTTCACCAGCGGTTCGGAATCGTGTCCCTTGACCTGTGCCAGAACGCGGTTGAACAACGCGGGGCGCAAAGCGCCACTTTTCGCGAACGGCAAATCCAGCGTTTTCAGGAACTCTTGCAAGTTGTGAACCTTCTCAAGGGTCGGTTCATCGTGCACCCGATAGATAAGCGGCAGCGCCTTTTTTTCAAGCATCTCGGCCGCGGCGACGTTGGCCAGGATCATGAATTCTTCGATCAGTTTATGGGCGTCGAGCCGCTCCGGCACGATGACGCGGTCCACCGTGCCGTCCGGCTTGAGCAGGATTTTGCGTTCGGGAATGTCGAGATCGAGCGGATCGCGCTCGTCGCGCGCGCGTTTCACCGTGGCGTAGGCGTCGTATAGCGGCTTCAGGATCGGATCGAGCAGGGGACCCGTGGTATCGTCGGGCCGTCCGTCGATCGCCGCCTGCGCCTGCGCGTAATTCAGCTTGGCGGCGGAACGCATCAGGATACGATGAAAGCTGTGCGAGCGCTTGCGGCCGTCATTGCCGATCACCATCCGCACCGCGAGCGCGCCGCGCGGCTCGCCCGGTACCAGCGAGCACAGATTGTTGGAAATGCGCTCCGGCAGCATCGGAACCACGCGGTCGGGGAAATAGACCGAGTTGCCGCGCGTCAGCGCGTCACGGTCGAGCGCCGACCCCGGCCGCACATAGAAGGCGACATCGGCGATCGCGACCGTGACGGTGTAGCCGCCTTTATTATTGGGATCGGAATCCGCCTCCGCATGGACCGCGTCGTCATGGTCCTTGGCGTCGGGCGGATCGATCGTGACCAGCGGCAGTTCGCGCCAGTCCTCGCGGCCGGCCAGCGTTGCGGGGGCTGCCGCCTCGGCCTCGCGTAGCGCGCCCGGCGCGAACGCCTGCGGAATGTCGTGGGAGTGGATCGCGATCAGGCTGACGGCCTTTTCGGAAGTCAAGGATCCCAGCCGTTCCCTGACCTTGCCCGAGGCAAGACCGAAGCCGCGCGAGCGCACCAGATCGACGCTGACGAGATCGCCGTCCTCGGCGCCGTTGCTGTCCGTCTTGGCGATGTTCAGCTCGCGGCCGGCCTGCTTCTTGTCGACCGGAACCAGCCGTCCGCCGCCGCCCGGCAGCGCACGGAAGATTCCGAGCACACGGGTTTTGGCGTGATCGATGACCTTGATGACGCGCCCGCGATAGCCCGCGCCGGCACTGTCGTCCGATTTCTCGACGCGCAACAAGGCGCGGTCGCCGACGCCCGCCGTGGTGCCGGGTTGCGGACGGCGCGGAACGTGGATGCGGATCTTCGGCGCTTCGCCGCTTTCCTCATCCCATTCGGTCGGCGTCGCGAGCAACTCGCCATCGCTGTCGCGGCCGGTGATGTCGGCCATCACGGTCGGCGGCAGCGCGACCGGCTCCTGGACCTTCCTGCCGCGTTTGGCGATGGTGCCCTGGTCGGCCAGCTCCCGCAGGATACGTTTCAGCTCGACGCGGTCGTCGTTCTTGAGGCCGAATTCGCGCGCGATTTCGCGGGTGCCGATGTTTCCGGGATGCGCGCGGATGAAGGCGACGATGGCGTCCTGGCTTGGAAAGACCTTGTCGCGTTGTTTTGACACCTTAACCGTTCGCCTTATCCACTTGCTTTGCCGGCGCTCTTTTTGGCGGCGGGCTTGGTTGTCTTGGCGGCCGAGGTCTTGGTCGCCGAAGTCTTGGCCGTCGCCGTCACCGGTGCGCGCGCTTTGCTGGCGGCGTCGGATTTCGGCTTGGCGGCGGCTTTTTTCGCGGCGGCCTTTTTGGCGGGCTTGGCGGCTTTCGCGTCCGCGTCTTCCGGCTTCGCCGCAGCTTTCTTGGCCGCGGCTTTTTTGACGGTTGCCTTCTTGGCGCCGCGCTTCGGCTTGCCGCCGCCTTTCGCCACGCGCTCGTCGATCAGCGCGATGGCTTCCGGCAGCGTGATGGTGTCCTGCGTCTTGTCGCTCGGGATCGTGGCGTTGACGCCGCCGGCCGTGACATAGGCGCCGTAGCGTCCGCTCTTGACCGCAACGCCGCCGAGTGTCGGATGATCGCCCAACGGCTTGCCGGGGTCGGCGCCGAAACGGCGGCCGCTCGGGCCCTTGGCGATCTTCTCGGCGATCAGCGTCACCGCGCGGTTGAGCCCGATGTCGAACACCTCGTCGCCTGCCTCGAGGCTGGCATAGGTCTTCTCGTGACGGACGAAGGGTCCGAAACGGCCAAGGCCCGCGGTGATCGGCTCGCCGGTCTCGGGATGCTTGCCGATCTCGCGCGGCAGCGACAGCAATTTCAGCGCCAGCTCAAGCTCCATGTCGCCGGGCGACATGTTCTTGGGAATGCCGGCGCGCTTCGGCTTTTCGCCTTCAGCATAATCCTTTTGTTCGCCGAGTTGGATATAGGGGCCGAACCGTCCGGCCTTGACCACGACGTCGAGGTCCGACGCCGGCTCCTTGCCGAGGATGCGGTCGGCGCTGGCCTCGCTGTCGGCCGCGAGCGGACGGGTGTAACGGCACTCCGGATAATTGGTGCAGCCGACGAAGGCGCCGAACTTTCCGGCCTTGAGGTTGAGCCTGCCGGTGCCGCAGGACGGGCACTGCCTGACATCACCGCCATCCGCACGCGGCGGATAGATGTGAGGCCCCAGCATGTCGTCGAGGACGTCCAGCACCTGCGTCACCCGCAGATCCTTGATCTCGTTGACGGCGCCGATGAAGTCGCCCCAGAAATCCTTCAGCACCTGCTGCCAGGAGATCTCGTTGTTGGAGATGCGATCGAGCTGTTCCTCGAGCGCCGCGGTAAAATCATATTCGACGTAGCGGGCGAAGAAGTTTTCCAGGAACGCGACCACGACGCGGCCCTTGTCCTCGCCGTGCAGGCGCTTCTTGTCGAGCCGGACGTAGCCGCGGTCCTTCAGTACCTGCAGGATCGAGGCGTAGGTCGAGGGCCGGCCGATGCCTAGCTCCTCCATGCGCTTGACCAGCGAGGCCTCGGAGAATCGCGGCGGCGGCTCGGTGAAGTGCTGGGTGACGGCGAGATCCTTGCGCTTGAGCGCTTCGCCCTGGCTCATGGCGGGCAGCCGGCGGCTGTCCTCGTCGTCGCCGTCGTCGTCGCGGCCTTCCTGATAGAGCGCCAGGAAGCCGTCGAATTTGATCACCTGGCCGGTGGCGCGCAATTCCAGCACGCGGGAACCCGCCTTGGCGGCGATATCGACGGTGGTGCGCTCCAGTTCGGCCGATTCCATCTGGCTCGCCACGGTGCGGACCCAGATCAAATCGTAGAGCTTGGCCTGATCGACATCGAGGCGGCCGCGCATCTCGGCCGGACGGCGCGACATGTCGGTCGGACGAATGGCTTCATGCGCTTCCTGGGCGTTCTTGGCCTTGGCCTGGTACTGGCGCGGCGCCTCCGGCACGTAGGCGTTGCCGTAGTCTTCGCCGATCACCTTGCGCGCCTGGGTGATGGCGGAGGGGTCGATCTGCACGCCGTCGGTTCGCATATAGGTAATGAGACCGGTGGTCTCGCCGCCGATGTCGATGCCTTCATAGAGCCGCTGCGCGATCCGCATGGTATGCGCGGGCGCAAAGCCCAATTTACGGCTGGCTTCCTGCTGCAGGGTCGAAGTAGTGAAGGGCGCCTGCGGATTGCGGCGTGCCGGCTTCGCCTCGACCGTGGAGACCGTGAAGTTCGCGGCCTCGATCGCCTTCTTGAAATCCTCGGCTTCAGCCCCAGTGCCGATATCGAGCCGCGCAATCTTCTTGCCGTCGGCGCCGATCAGCCGCGCCTCGAAAGCGTCGCCGCGCGGCGTGGTCAGGGTCGCAACCAGCGACCAGTATTCGCGCGGAATGAATTTCTCGATTTCGAGCTCGCGGTCGCAGACCAGCCGCAGCGCGACCGACTGCACCCGGCCGGCGGAGCGTGCGCCCGGTAATTTGCGCCACAACACCGGCGAGAGCGTGAAGCCGACCAGATAATCCAGCGCGCGGCGCGCCATATAGGCGTCGACCAGCGCGCCGTCGATCTCGCGCGGATGCTTCATCGCGTCCGTCACCGACTGCTTGGTGATCGCGTTGAACACGACGCGCTCGATCTTGTGGTCCTTGATCGCGCGCTTCTCTTTCAGAACTTCGAGCACATGCCAGGAGATCGCTTCGCCCTCACGATCAGGGTCGGTCGCGAGGATCAGTTTGTCCGCGCCCTTCAGTGCCTTGGCGATGTCGTTGAGCCGGCCGGCCGCCTTGGGATCGACTTCCCAGATCATCTGGAAATTGGCCTCCGGATCGACCGATCCGTTCTTGGCCGGGAGATCGCGGACATGGCCGAACGAGGCCAGAACCTCATAGGACGCACCCAAATATTTGTTGATCGTCTTGGCTTTGGCCGGCGACTCGACAATGACGATATTCATGTCATTCCAATGGCTTACGGGGAAAGTAAGGGCCAGTCTCGCGAGATTCGCAGCGGCCCTGTCGTGGCGAACATGGGTGCAGTAGAGGTCGCTGTCAAATCGGCAGCTGTTGAAGGTCGGCCGAATGGGCCAAAAAGCCTATCTGAAAAGTTGTAAAATACCCTCATTAGTTGTGGCCTGCAGAGCCGTTTACCCCCTGGGGCGCCGGGACAGGGGCCGGACCTCGCCATTCCCGGGGTTTGTCTCTATTATCCGCGCCAGCGGCTTCCCTCCGCGGGGCTCAGGGCCTTTATCGATCATTTCCAGGCCGCACGGCGGCGCTGACACTTCATCGGCTGCGCGACGATCGCATCCGCAGCTTGGGATTCGCCTTCACCAGGATATCGCCATCGCCGAGCAACCGGCCGTCCTCGGCGCGCAGTTCGATCTTGCGTATCGGGCGGCCCTTGTCGCGATCGACCAGCACGGTGGTGCATTCGCCGGGGGAGAAGGAAAACTCCTCACTCCATTGCCTCAATGCCACCAGCACTGGGAAGATACCGCGCCCCTTCGGCGTCAGCACATATTCCTGGTAGGTGCTGCCGTCGGAAGCGGGCGCCGTCTTCAGGATGCCGTCGTCCACCAGCGTCCGCAGCCGTACCGTCAGGATGTTCTTCGCCAGTCCCAGGCTCTTCTGAAATTCGCCGAAGCGGCGAAGCCCCAGGAAGGCATCGCGGATAATCAGCAGCGACCACCAGTCGCCGATCGAATCCAGCGACCGCGCGACCGGGCATTCCGCGTTTTCAAAGCTGGTCCGTCTCACCATAGGTCCTCTCGATCGAACGGCGTTTTCCCGATCACGCCGTTGTGCGGTTGCATTATGAAACTGAATCCTCTAGCTAGCAATATAGTTTAATAACGCAACCATCTGGTGCCCGACGGCTAGCCAGGCCGTCGGCTTGTTGAAGAACCATCAGGGACAACTTCTCCGGGATCGAGGGAAATTCACCATGCGCATCGAGTTCATGACCGACTACCGAAGTCCGTATTCATATCTGGCGAATGCGAGGCTTAAGAAGATGGGGATCAGCGT
The DNA here is from genome assembly GCA_963843235.1 of uncultured Alphaproteobacteria bacterium. Lineage (GTDB taxonomy): Bacteria > Pseudomonadota > Alphaproteobacteria > Rhizobiales > Xanthobacteraceae > Bradyrhizobium. The sequence goes on along the minus strand of CAWJJV010000017.1, from coordinate 408,425 downwards.
TGATCACAAGCCGTTAGACATCGTCGCCGTGATGAGGCTGGTGAACAATCGGCCGTCGCCGGAGTGTCCAGCCAAATCCCGGTATGCCGGCATGGATGCGCTACGATGTGCCAAACTATACGACGTCGAATTTTCCCCCAATTGGGCTGTGCTGAAGGCGATGGGTGCAGGCGCCTTCGATGGCACGACGCTCTCACGGGCCGCCCTGGTGGCGCAGCAGCTTGGCATCTTCGACCAGGTTAACGACGCATTGTTCGAGGCGATGTGGGCTGGCGGCGATGATCTCGCCAGCGAAGAGGGCCGCAGTAATTTCCTCCGGAGCAGGAATATTGCAGCCGACGATCTCTGGAATCTCGCCTCGAAACCGGAGATCGTGGAGCTTCAGGTCGAGCAGGCGAAAGAGGCGGCTGATCGTGGGGTGTTCGGTGTACCGACGATCTTCGTGGAGGACGAAATGTTCTTCGGCAACGATCGTCTGTCGTTCGTCGAGGCACGCCTAAATGGTGGTTCGCAAGCGGGAGCGGTAGCATGAGCCGGAAGCTGGCATTGGTGACGGGTGTGGGTCCGGGAACCGGACTCTCCGTAGTGAAGCGTTTCGTTGCCGGTGGTTACGACGTCGCGATGGTTGCCCGGAACGAGGAGCGTCTGCGCGGCTTCGAAAAGCAAATCCCGGGAACGCGGACGTTTGTTTGCGACGTGGCCAATGGCGCTGAATTCTCCGGCACGTTGGAGCGGATCAACGCTGAATTCGGGCCGCCCGAAATTGCGGTCCACAACGCGGTCGGCGGTGTCTGGGGCAACTTCTTGGAGATTGATCCGGCCGTTCTCGAACACAATTTTCAGACCAACGTCATGGCGCTGTTGCATCTGGCCCGACACGTTGCGCCGGCCATGATCGAGGCGGGTCGAGGCGCGATCATCGCCTCGGGCAACACATCTGCGCTGAGGGGAAAGAGCAACTTCGCGGGCTTTGCACCGACCAAGGCGGCGCAGCGGATTCTGGCGGAATCGGTGGCCCGTGAATTGGGTCCCAAGGGAATCCACGTCGCCTACGTCCTGATTGACGCGGTCATCGACGTGGCGTGGACAAGGGCCAGGCATCCCGATGCACCTGACGATTTTTTTATACGGCCGGCGGATATCGCGGAGGAAATCTGGCACGTCGCGCATCAGCCGAGAAGCGCCTGGTCGTTCAATGTCGAGGTTCGCCCCTATAAAGAGCATTGGTGATCGACGCAGTTCCGCTTGGTGACCCGGTCAGTGGAATACCCGCCCGCCGCCGTCGCTTGACGGCGGCGGGTGGTACCTTTGTCGTATTACGCCGCGTGAAGATCGGTCGCGGCTTGCAGGGCGCCTGCGACCGCCTTCTCGCGATGTTCTGCTCCGGCCTGGACCCCGTCGGCTGAAATGAATTCGGGGTTGGCGACGCCGATGAAGCCGAACACCCAGCGCAAATAGGTTTCGAGGTGCTCGCCCACCGCGGCCGGCGTACCGGCACCGTAGAATCCGCCGCGCGAGATAGCGATGATGACGCGCTTGTTGCCGGACAATCCTTCGGCGCCTTGCGGACCATATTTGAAGGTCTTGCCCGCCACCAAGATGCGGTCGATCCAGGCCTTGAGCTGGCTCGGGATCGTGAAATTGTACATGGGCGCTCCGAGCACGACGACGTCGGCGGCAAGGAATTCTTCGAGCACCGCCTGACTGGCGGCGAGGTCAGGTTGCAATCCGGCTTCCGGCGCGGCGCCTTGCGCGGCGGCGAGGTGGGAACCGGACAAATGCGCCAGCGGCGTTGTGGTGAGATCGCGGTAGGCGACCTCGAGGCCCGGGGTCGCCTGGCGCAGGCGAGCGACGATGGCGGCGGAAACCTGGCGGCTGACGGAGTGCGGGCCGAGAACGCTGGAATCGATGTGCAGGAGTTTCATTTGGGTCACCCTTGGTATAGATTTGTAACTGGCGCTATATGAGTGACTGTCTGAAAAGCCCGCAAGAACGCACATTTTTGAAACCCGAGCACACCGATGATACCCGAGCACAGCCGTGTACCCGTCCTGCCGCCCCGCGCTCACGAAGGCACCGAGTGCCGTGCGGTGGCCTCGGTGTTCGCCCGCGTCGGTGACAAGTGGAGCATATTCGTCATCATGCTGCTGGGCGGTGGTCCGCGGCGCTTCAACGAGCTCAAGCGCATGGTCGGCGGCATCTCGCAGCGGATGCTGACCCTGACGCTGCGCGGGCTGGAGCGCGATGGCCTGGTGACGCGAACCGTATTCCCGACCATTCCGCCGCGGGTCGATTACGAACTGACCGATCTTGGCCGCGGACTGTGGAAGCCGGTGGAAGCGCTGGGCAAATGGGCCAACCAACACCAACCGGAAATCGAAAGCGCCCGCGCGCGGTTCGATGGACGCAACGAGCCCAGCTGATCATTTCCCGTGGAGCCCATGGTTCGAGACGGCGTTTCACGCCTCCTCACCATGAGGTTTGAAGAGACTTAACGCCGTTAGGAGCCCTCATCCTGAGGAGCGCGCTTGCGCGCGTCTCGAAGGATGGCGCCATCAGGAGCGTCAGTCTAAATCAACGATACCAGCCCGCCGCCGTGACGCTCGAGCCGTCCGGCGAGTTCGAGCTCCAGCAACACGACGCGCACGGTGGCCGGCGAGGCGTCCGCCATCCGGATCAAATCGTCCAGAACTGATCGGAGTGGGTCCGAGCAAGTTCACGACGCGCGCGCGATCGCCGGCGTCGGGTTCAAGATCGAACGGCTCGTTGCCGTCGGGCTCGCGCAACGCGATCGGCCGCTCCATGATCGGCTCGACGGCGGTGATGACGTCAGCGGCTTCCGTAATCAGCGTCGCGCCCTGCTTGATCAAATCGTTGGTGCCGGCGGCGCGCGGATCGAGCGGCGAGCCCGGCACGGCGAACACCTCGCGGCCCTGTTCGGCGGCGATGCGCGCGGTGATCAGCGATCCCGAGCGATGCGCGGCCTCGACCACGACGACGCCGAGCGCCACGCCTGAAATCAGCCGGTTGCGCCGTGGAAAATCCCGTGCGCGAGGGCTATGGCCGAGCGGCATTTCGGAGATCGCGGCGCCGGCGCCAAGCAACGCGGCAAGCAAATCCTCATGCTCGGGCGGATAGATCCGGTCATGACCGCCGGCCAGCACCGCCACGGTGCCGCCATTGAGGCTTGTGCGGTGCGCCGCCTGATCGACGCCGCGCGCCAGGCCCGAGGCGATGACAAAACCGGCCTGGCTGAGATCATGCGCCAGTTGGCCTGCGAATTTCAGGCCGGCGCCGGAAGCGTTGCGGGAGCCGACGATCGCGATCATCGGCCGCATCAGCACGTCAATCGCGCCGCGCACGCCGAGCAGGGGAGGCGCATCGTCCAGCACCGCCAGCCGCGGCGGATAACCGGCCTCCTCGGGCGCCACCAGATGGACGCCGAGCCTTTTGCTTGCGGCAAGCTCAGTGCGCGCATCGTCCTCGCTGCAGATGCGGTTGGGGCGTGCGGCCCCGCCGCGCCGCGCCAGATCGGGCAGCCGTGCCAGCGCGACCCGCGCGCTGCCGAAATGATTGACGAGCGAACGGAACGTGCGCGGCCCGACATTGTCGGACCGGATCAGCCGCAGCCAATCGATCCGCTGTGCGTCGGTCAGATGGGTCGTGTGATGGATGTTGCTTCTGTCCATGAGGTCACCTTGCGGGCGCACCATGGCTCAACCTGACGGTGTGGGCAACGGGTCGACGCTCGTGGCTCTCTCGTCATGCCTGGCCTGCCGGACACCGGCTTGTCCGATCCTGACCCGCTCCGTAAAACCCTCGCCGTCATCGCAAGGAATAAACGCCAATGCTGTCGCTCGCCGAAATTCAGCGCCGGATCGAACAAGGCGAGCTTTCGCCCGATGCGGCGATAGCGCAGTCGCTTGAAACGATCGGCGCGCAGGACAAGACGATCGGCGCCTTTGTCTGTCATGACGCCGCCGCGCGCGCGGCGCGCTCGGGGCCGCTGCGCGGCATCGCGGTGGGCATCAAGGACATCATGGACACGGCGGACTTTCCGACCGAGATGGGCTCGTCGATCTACCGGGGCTGGCGGCCGCGCGCGGATGCGTCGGTGGTCGAGATGGTGAGGGCGGCCGGCGCGACCATCATCGGCAAGACCACGACGACGGCGTTCGCCTCGCGCGATCCGACCGCGACGCTCAATCCGCGCAACCATGGTCATACCCCCGGTGGTTCGTCGTCGGGCTCGGCGGCAGCCGTCGCCGCCGGGATGATTCCGCTGGCGTTGGGAACGCAGACCGGCGGTTCGGTGATCCGGCCGGCGTCGTTCTGCGGCGTCGCCGCGATCAAGCCGTCCTACGGGCTGCTGCCGATGGTCGGCATCAAGTGCTATTCGTGGACGCTGGATACCGCCGGGCTGTTCGCTGCCGGCGTCGAAGACCTCGCGCGCGGGCTTTCCGCCATGACCAACCGGCCCGAGCTGTCGGGCGAGGCGCCCAAGCAGATGCCGCGCATCGGGCTGGTGACACAGGATTTCGCCGGCGCGCCGGACGCCGAAAGCGCGGAGGCGTTGCGGATCGCGGCCGCGGCGGCCGAACGCGCCGGGGCAGCGGTTCGCGCGCTCAGCCTGCCGGAGATCGTTGCGGAAGCGTGGCGGATCCATCCCATCGTGCAGGAATTCGAGGCGCATCGGGCGCTGGCCTGGGAATACCGGGTGCACCACGACGCCATCCCGCCGCTGACGCGCGAAAAACTCGACGAGACCGTCGGGCTGTTGCCACAGGCGTATGACGAGGCGCGTTCGATCTCGGCCCGCGGTCGAAAAGCGGTGGCGAAGGTTTTTGACGAGGTCGACGTGCTCTTGACGTTTTCGGCGCCGGGCGCCGCGCCAAAGGGATTGGATTCGACCGGCGATGCCCGCTTCAACCGGCTCTGGACCTTGATGGGTGTGCCCTGCGTCAATATTCCCGCGTATGTGGCTGAAGGTGGATTGCCGGTGGGCGTGCAGGTGATTGCCGGATTTGGCGACGACGCCGGCGCGCTGGCAGCGGCGCGCTTCGTCGAGGGAGCGCTGGCGCGGCAAAGGTGAGGGATGAGGCCGGGCACGGTGACTTAATCCGGGCCGTAAACCCCGTTATGGGCTTGGCGGGACTTGCACGCCTTTGCGTATCGTTCAGAGTATCGTTCTTCGAAACCCGGCGAGCATGAAACAATTGCTATCCGATCGCCGCTTGCGGCTTGTGAGACTGACCTCGGCGCGCTGGCAGCGGCGCGCCATTTTTCTGCTGGGTGGCGTCGCTGTCGGCGCGGCTGCCGTAGCACTCGCGATGTTGGCCGACTGGGCTCAACTTGCATTCGCTTTTGTGCTGGCAAAGTCGCGCTATGCGTCACTGGTAATCACGCCGCTTGGTTTCGCGCTGTCAGTCTTTCTGACCAACCGCTTCTTTCCAAACTCTCAAGGCAGCGGCATCCCGCAAGCGATTGCTGCGCGAGCAGCTCACCGATCAGGCCGCGCGCGGCCGGCTGGTCTCGATCCGCATCGCGATCGGCAAAGTACTTCTGACGCTGCTCGGCCTTCTCTGCGGAGCGTCGGTCGGTCGCGAAGGCCCCACCGTGCAGGTCGGCGCATCCATCATGTTCGCAGTCGGCCGCATGTCGCCGCGCCGCCAGCCCGGGCTGATCCTGGCGGGGGCGGCGGCCGGTGTTGCCGCGGCCTTCAACACGCCGCTTGCCGGCATTGTGTTCGGTATCGAGGAGATGAGCCGCGCATTTGAAGCGCGCACCAGCGGGTTGATCATCGGCGCCGTGATCGCGGCCGGCCTGACGTCGCTCGCCTTGGTCGGCAACTACGACTACTTCGGCAGCAGCGCGACCATGCTGCGAAACGGCACTGACTGGCTCGCGGTGCCGTTATGTGGAATCTCGGGAGGGCTTGCCGGCGGGGTATTCAGCCGTATCGTCATCGAGATGGCAAAGGGGTTTCAGGGCACCATTGGACGCGCCGTCAAACGACATCCGCTTTTCCTCGCGGCGGCCTGCGGTCTCGGCGTAGCGCTGTGTGGAATAGCCTCCGGCGATATGACTTACGGTACCGGCTATGCGCAGGTCAAAGCGGCGCTGGAGAACGGAGCGCAGCTGCCGTGGGACTTCGGTCTGTTGAAGCTCGCAGCCACGGTATTTTCTGCGATCAGCGGTATTCCCGGCGGCATTTTCGCGCCTTCGCTCGCCATCGGTGCAGGTCTGGGAACCAACGTGGCGCACTTGTTCTCCGGTGCGCCGCTCGAAGCCATCATGCTTCTTGGCATGGTGTCGTATTTTGCCGGCGTCGTGCAGGCGCCAATCACCGCCTTCGTCATCGTCACCGAGATGACCGACAACCACGCCATGGTCGTGCCGCTGATGGCCGCCGCGCTCATCGCCCACGCGACGTCCGGTCTCGTCTGCCGCGAAGGCATCTACCATGCCCTCGCCAAAGGTTTCCTGCGGGGACCCGACACGCCGGACGCCCGCTGAACTGTCGACCCCTCAATTCAATAAGTCAGCGCAGCTGGACCGGCTCGGTCAGGAAGCGCTCCGCCGGAACCGGCAGCATCGGCTCTTCGATCGCGCCCGGCGCGCCGTCCTGTCCTTCCAGCATCTGCCGGAGCGTTTCGATTTCGGCCGTGATGGTCTTCTGGAATTCCGCGCCGACATGATCGAGAAACGCCTGGTCCTTCGGCTTCGGCTTCGCCAGCCGGATCTCGATATGTGTCGCCCCCGGCTTCTCCTCCAGGAACGCGTAGGACATGATCACCTTGGGAGCGTCGGGCATCGGCAGCAGCGTCGAAATCGTAAGGTAATCGAACGGACGCCAGTCCAGCACCTCCTCGATGATGGCGTGGGGACCGTGCATGCAGTGATTGACGGTCCCGACCCCGCGCCGCCCGCTCTGCGAAGTCTCGCGCACCTCGTCCGCCGCCCGCCATTTCGGCCGCAGCCCGGGCTGGGTGAAATGCTCCCACACCGCCGGACGCGGGGCGGCGATGTCGAACTCGATCACGGCTGCCGCGGTCTCGCGGGTCACCTCGTTCATCTGCCGGTCTTTTTCCTGCTGCCATGCCGCTTCGAGATCGCGCACCCCGCACGTCACCTCGCCGATGATATCGATCGCCTCCTGGTGCTCGACCAGGCCCTGCGCCGCCGGATCGATGCCCATGGCCCGGATGCAGGGCTCGGAATACAGCGCGTAGGCGTGGCCGCCGAGGCGTTCGTTGACGCCGTTCTTCAGCAGGCGGTGCACCAGGATGACGTCGCGGCCGGCGAGTTCGTCGCGGCCCGACATCTTCTGTTTGATGAACTCGCCGTGGTGGCAGACGAATTTGAGGTCGAGATCCTGCATCCGGCTGCAGGCGTCGCACCGGCAGGAGGTCGCCTGGCTGATGTTGCGAAGACGCTTTCGGAAGGCGAAATACGCCGCCTCCACGGCGTCCTGCAGCACCGAGCCGTCGACCTTGTCGGCGACCGCGTAGAAGAAGGCCGCGTCGCCCTCGAACTTGGCGAGCCGGAACGGCGGCCGCAGCCGCCTCACCATGGTGTCCATCACGTCGGCGATGATGTCCTGGGCATGCTCGAGCTCGACCCCGGCGAGAAAGCCGGTGTAGCCGGAGATGTCGGCGATCACGAAACAAGCGGATTCGGGTTTCGGAAGCATCGAGCTGTCCCTTCCTCTTAACTGTTGAGAAGGCGCCTTGTGCAATCCTTGAAAGCCTAGCACCTTGCGCCGGCCAGCGGGAGGGAAATGGCAGCCAACCTGTCGCAGCTGGGATCACGTTCGATGTCTCGGATGGGCATCGGAGATGCGGTCGAGCCGGCAGCCAGTTCCGATTATATCCGCTGTGCCGCTGCCGAAAGCGGAACTAAGCCAGAGCATAAGGAACATCGCGACCGGCGGTTGCAACGCCTTAAAAAGACGGTGTCACAAGTCGGCCGTATCTTCATATTAGTTCCGATCTGGCAGGTTCGACTGAATGGCGTTGTCAGCCGGCTGAGTGCAAGCTGGCTTAGCCCGATCAGATGGGACGCGCATGACGTTTCGTTTTGTGAACCGAATACGCAGACAGACACGGCTGCGGCCCGCGCATCTTGCCATTGCGGGTCTGGCCGCGCTGATCGCGGCCGGAGATCACGCGAGCGCCAGAAGTGGTCGGAGCGAACGTTCAGTCGAGTCCATCGAGTCGCGCACCGCCGGCGCGCCGATCATGGCCATCGTTTCGCTCCAGGACCAGCGGATCACCGTCTACGATGCCAACGGCTGGATCCTCCGGGCGCCGGTGTCGAGCGGCCAGAAGGGACGCGAGACGCCCGCCGGGATTTTTAGCGTCATCCAGAAAGAGGCGGAGCACTACTCGAACCTGTATGACGATGCCTTCATGCCGCACATGCAGCGCATCACCTGGTCGGGCATCGCGCTCCACGGCGGTCAGCTACCGGGATATCCGGCGTCGCATGGCTGCGTCCGGATGCCCTTCGACTTTGCGGCACGCCTGTTCGACGCGACCTCGCGGGGCATGCGCGTGATCGTGGCACCACGCAGTGTGGCGCCAGTTGAGATCGCCCATCCGTTTCTGTTTCAGCCGAAACCGGGTGCCGGCGCTTTGGCTGCTGCCCGCACCGCGGAGGCGGACGAGGCAACCAGAAAGGCGGCTGAGGCGAGACTCGCGGCGGTGACGGCTTACCGGGAGGCGACGCGGGCAATGATGCCGGTGCGCAAGGCGGAAAATCTGAAGCTCAGGGCCGAGGCACAATTGGCTGCCGCCCAGGTTGCGCTTGGCTCTGCAGTCCCGGCCGAGGCAAAGGAGCAGGCAGAAGGCGCCAAGGCACAGGCGGTCGCCAGGATCGACGAGTTGCAGGCTCAATGGGCCGCCGCCAAGGCCGAGCTGCAACCGAAGCTCGATGCCGTCACCCTGACGCGCGAAGCCGCAGTCAGCGCAGAGACGACGCGGGTCGCGGCAGCCGAGGCGGCGCGCCAGCTGGCGCGCGAACTCGACCCGATATCGGTGTTAATTAGCCGCCAGACCCAGCGCCTTTATGTCCGGCAGGCCTTTGAGCCCATCCTGGAGAGTCCGGTCACGATCCTGGATGCTGATAGTCCGATCGGCACGCACGTCTTCACGGCCATGGAGCGGACCAACGGCGACACCAACATGCGATGGAGCGTCGTTTCAATGGACGGCGGACGTTCGCGCGAAGGCGTGGTCGAGCCACAGGGCCGGGCGGCGCGTGCGGGCCCTGGTCGTGAGGTCGAGCCGATCCCAACGGGCCCGGGCAGCGCAAAGGCCGCGCTCGATCGGATTGTCATTCCGCAGGACGCATTGGATCGGATCGCCGTGATGGCGCCGCGATCTTCCCTGATCATCACCGACGAGGCGTTGAGTTCGGAGACCGGCAAAGGCACGGACTTCGTGGTTCTCTTGAGCGGCGAACCGCAAGGGGGAATCAAGATGCGACGACGCGCTCCGGCGGCCGAATTCCGCTACGCGCGCCCTCGCGATCGCCTGCCTTTTTGGCGCGCGCCTGTTGCTGGTCCGTTTCCGTTTTCCACCTGGTGAGCCTGTTCTTCTCGCAGCAACTCCGATCGCTCACCATTCGATCGTAATGTAACGGATCGTTGCATCGTAACGGCCATGCCGCGCCCCAAAATGCACGATCGCAAAAAAGATTGCCGCGTTGTCGGATCGGGCGACCAGTCAGCGTCTTTCAGTCAGGTCCCGCCTTACGCCCGTCTGGCTCGAAGGAGTTGGGAGGCCGCGGCAGTGACCAAACCAGGGATCATCAGGGAGAACAACATCATGGCCTATATCGATGGATTTGTGGCAGCGGTCCCGACCCGGAACCGCGATACCTATCGCAAGCATGCGGAAATGGCCGCACCGATTTTTAGGGAGCACGGAGCCCTGAAGCTCGTCGAATGCTGGGGCGATGATGTCCCGGACGGAAAGGTGACATCCTTCCCGATGGCCGTGCGCAAGCAGGATGACGAGACCGTGGTGTTTTCCTGGATCGTGTGGCCGTCAAGGCAATGCCGGGACGAGGGCATGAAGAAAGTGATGAGCGACCCTCGCATTCAGCCCGACGTCAACCCGATGCCCTTCGATGCCAAGCGGCTGATCTTTGGCGGCTTCGAGGTATTGCTCGAGGCTTGAGTGCAAAGTCGAGGCCCGTTCTTAATAGTTCGGCGTTTTCGGCGGACTTTCTCCGCACTAACCCATAGCTGTAGCTATAACTACAGCTACTCCCGTGACTATGCTCTTCCGCTTTCGGCGCAGGGATTCCCTGTGAACCTCTGCGGCCACTCCCAGACCTAACCAGTGGGGGCTCAACGGAGGGATTATGTCATGGCTATTGTACAATTTACGCGATTCAAAAGCGACAAACCTGAGGAAATGATCAAGACCGCCAAGCAGGCGAAGGCAATCTTCGAGAAGCACGGTGCTGAATTTCTTCGACTTTCCCGGTTTCACACTGGTATGTGGGCCGGGGAGTTTCTTGTCTCGACGCGCTATTCCAATTGGGAAGTGTACGGAAAGGTACAGGAGGCATTGGCAAAGGACGAAGCATTCGCAAAGATGTACGCGCACACAGCTACCTTTGCCGAGCTGACGGGCCGTAGCATCGCGGTCGGCATCGATCTCTGAGGCTCCGCTTAGACTTGCGGGCGTTGCTTTTGTATTGAGGTTCTGTGAGCCGCTTCGGCAGCGGGGAAGTGCTGGACTATTTCGACCGCTGGCCTTACGCGCTCGAAGAAGGCAAGATATCGGCCGTCAGCATGCAACAGAAGTGAGGATGACAACCCCAAGCAACCAGCCAAGGAGAGTTAAAATGGCCAGCAAAATGCCATCGATGACAGCACTTTTGGGATTGCTCGCGATTGCGGGCTACCAAAACCGCGACAAAATCGCCGAGCTGCTCAAGGGCGCAGGAGCATCTGGAGACAAGCCCCGCAGCGGCACGCAACCGGGGTTGGGCGGCGTGCTCGGTAACTTGGGTGGAGAGGGCGCCACGGGCGGCGTGGGAGGTCTTCTGGGCGGCGGTCTTGGTGAATTGCTCGAGCGATTCACGCAGAGCGGTCACGGAGAGGTTGCTCAGTCGTGGGTCAATGACGGACCCAACAAGGAGATTGCTCCGCCTCAACTCAAACAGGCGATTGGGGCGGATGTGCTGGCGGCCCTGGAGAAGCAAACCGGCCTTTCGCAGCAGGAACTTCTCGCCAGGCTTTCGCGCGAATTGCCGACGGCCGTCGACAAATACACGCCAAACGGCCAGCTTCCCGGTCAGAACGCTTAAACCCTTAAACCATGGAGGAGCGCGCAATGGGCATCATCTGGACGATCATCATCGGCTTCATCGCGGGCGTTATCGCCAAGTTCATCATGCCAGGACCCAATGAGCCGCAGGGGTTCATCCTCACCGCCATCCTCGGCATCGTTGGCGCCTTCGTAGCCAGCTTCCTCGGACAAATGCTCGGCTGGTACGGACCAGGCGAAGGAGCCGGTTTGATCGGCGCGGTGGTCGGCGCGATCATCGTTCTTTTTGTTTACGGGTACTTTGCTGGCCGGAAAATGGCCTGACTTGTGATCCCTCGGCAGTTCCGACTTCGCAATACTCAATTGAGGAGAGAGCGGAAGCGGGGAATGCATCTGGATGCCGCCCAATCTCGCGGGCATCATCTATGCGATTTTGTGCGCGAGGAACTGGCTCAACCATTTTTTACGTCGTGACCTGAAAACCGCGCTGCCCTCTCAAGGAGAGAAGCCCGTTCGGTTTGGCAGAGCAATTGTCCACAAAAGTTGACCCGCTGCTTGATTTCAAGGCTGCAAAGACGCTCGGCCTTGCCGTACCTGTATCATTGCTCGGCCGCGCCGACGATGTGAGATTGAATAAAGGCGCCAATTGCTGCGGTGCCCGAGAGTCCGCACAGGGCACATCGCGTCATCCAGTTGCGCTGGAAGATTTCGTCGCCATTGGTGCATAGCGGATTGAGGCGAGCCATCCGCCCGGCAGATTTATGATGGGTTCGCCGCCTGGCCGGCGGCCCGCCGTAAATGTCGGGCGGCGAGCTTGTCTCCTTGCCGACGTTAGCGCGGAAATTAACCGGGCCTTAGCGATGATGTGCCGATCATCCAGGACTCTTATGAACACCGATGAGAGAGGTCCTCCGATGCTGAAGGACGGCACTTACGCGGCATGGTTCAAGACCCCGCTCGGCCAAGGCACCGGCATCGCTCATGTCGCAGACGGCAAAATATGGGGCCGTGATGGCGTCATGACCTACGACGGCACTTGCGAAGTCGACGGAGATCGATTCACCGCGACCGTCACGACAAAAAGGCACACCGAAGGGCAGCCAACGGTCTTCGGCAGCGACCGTGAACTCAAGCTGGAGCTTGAGGGAACGTGTACCGGCAAGACAGCGAGGTACGTAGGGACGGCGGAAGAATTTCCCGGCGTGGTTCTTGAGGGAACGCTCATTCTCAGCGAACAACAGCCGCTTGCACCAGAGCCGAGCAGGCCGGCACCACAGTTCAACCCTGACAAACTTCCGAAACTACCGAAGCGCCCGCGCTGACTAAGCTGGGCCCACAACGCAAATCCGGCAACTCAGGAAGCGTCGCCACACCTAAGGCTCAACATCGCCCGCGCGCTTTCGCTTGGATGTTGATGTCATCTGGTCGATTGGTGGGGAATCTATTCGGAGCGGATCAAGGCCCCACCACCTGCAGCAACGGCAGACGTATATGAAGCGGTCGTTTCCTTGATCCGAAATCGGCACTACCGCTCGGTCTTCGTCGCAGTGACTGCAATGCGCACCTGATAGCATGGGCCGTAATCCGCGCACCGTGTCGACAAGCTGTTGTAACTCCCAATATTTTGCCCTTGGATTGGTTCCGCCACCCGCGGTGGAACATTTAAAATTAAATCTGACATTAAACGTTATTTGACTCTGAAAACATTTAAATAAAAAGTGGTTAACGCGTTGGTCCAGCTCAAAGGAACGGTCCATGCCCCATCCAGAAAGCGAAACCGCCTCCGGCGCTGATCGGCGGAAATTCCTGGCGGCCTGCGGAAAATTCGCAGTGGTCACACCGCCAGCGATGACGCTGTTGTTGTCGACATCCTTAACTTCCACCGCCATTGCGGGATCTACCGGCAAGGGTGGTGACGGCAAGGGAAGCGGCAAGGGCAACAATGGATATGGAAACGGTGGCGGCGACGGAAGTCCGAACGGCAAGGATGACAGGAACCGATAGAGAATCCGCGCTAGCAACATCAGGACGTAGGTAGGCGAGGGCCGCAGACGTCTTCTGTTGCAACCGCGCCGGGGATGATGGGTCCCCACGCCTCATGCCCAATTGCGCGCTGGACGGGGGCGACCGCAGTTTGTAGAGCGTGATTTGCGCTAGGCGCCTCCGATGGGCCAGCAATCGGAAAATGACGGCTGTTGTCGCAGCAGACTTACTTCTGCCCGATCTTGCCTTCGGTCCCCGCCAGCAACCGCCTGATGTTTTCGCGGTGCATATAGAACAACAACAGCGTCAGCACGGCGAACAGCGCGGCCAGCGCGAGGTGGCCGAATCCCCACAGCAAGATCGGCGTGACGAAACTCGCGACCAGAGACGACAGCGACGAGTAGCGCGAGATTGCGGCGGTAACCATCCAGACGATGCAAAACACCAAGGCGGCCGGCCACAACAGGCCGATCAGCACGCCGATATAGGTGGCGACGCCTTTGCCGCCTTTGAAGTTGAGCCACACCGGAAACAGATGGCCGAGAAAAGCGCCGAGTGCGGCCAGCATCGCGGCATTGGGGCCGCCGTAATAGACGGCGACGATGACGGCGACCGTGCCCTTGAGCATGTCGCCGATCAGGGTTGCCGCGGCGAGACCCTTGCGGCCGGTGCGCAGCACATTGGTGGCGCCGATATTGCCGGAGCCGATCGAGCGCAGGTCCGGCGTGCCCGCGAACCTGGTCAGGATAAGGCCAAACGGTATCGAGCCGAGCAGGTAGCCGAAGATGAGCGCCACTGGCAGCAATGCGTCAGGCGGCATCCTCATTCCTCCAGCTATTGGTTATTTGGCGCGCATCACACATGTTCGAAGACGGTGCGGCCGCCGACGATGGTGCGCAGCACGCGACCCGAAAACCGCGATTCATCGAACGGTGTGTTCTTGCATTGCGATTTGAGATCGGCGGGATCGAGCACCCAGGGCGTGTCGGCGTCGATCACGATCACATCGGCGGGGGCGCCGGCGCGCAGCGATCCGCCCGGCAGCCCCAGCAATTCGGCCGGACGCGTCGACATCGCGCGAATCAGCGTCTTGAAATCCATCTCGCCATTATGAATCAGCCGCAGCGCCGCCGGCAACATGGTCTCGAGGCCGATCGCGCCCGAGGCGGCCTCCGCGAACGGCAGCCGCTTGACCTCGACGTCCTGCGGATTGTGGTCGGACATGATGACGTCGATCAGGCCGGAGGCGACGGCCGCGACCAGCGCCCGGCGATCGTCTTCGGTGCGCAGCGGCGGCGACAGTTTCAGGAAGGTCCGGTACGGTCCGATGTCGTTTTCGTTCAGCGTCACATGGTTGATCGAGGCCGAGGCGCTGACCGCAAGACCGGCGTCGCGGGCGCGCTTGAGAACCTCCAGCGAGTCGATCGAGGTCAGCGACGCCGCGTGATAGCGCCCGCCGGTCAGCGCGACCAGGCGCATGTCGCGCTCCAGCATCACGGCCTCGGCGGCGTTGGGAATGCCGCTCAGCCCCAGCCGTGCGGCGAATTCGCCTTCGTTCATGACGCCTTCGCCGACCAGATTGGGGTCCTCGGTGTAATGCACGATCAGCGCGTCGAAGTCGCGGGCATAGCTCAGCGCCCGCCGCATCACCTGCGCATTGGTGACGCTGTGGTCGCCGTCGGTGAACGCCACCGCGCCGGCGGCCTTGAGCAGGCCGATCTCGGTCATCTCCTCGCCGCGCAGTCCCTTGGTCAGCGCTGCCATCGGGTGGATGTTGACGATGGCGGTGTCGCGGGCGCGGCGCAGCACGAAGTCTACCGTCGCCGAGTTGTCGATCACCGGCGAGGTGTCGGGCTGGCAGATGATGGTGGTAATGCCGCCGGTCGCCGCCGCCTGGCTTGCGGAGGCAAAGGTCTCGCGGTGGCTGGCGCCGGGCTCGCCGACAAAGGCGCGCATGTCGATCAGTCCGGGGGCGACGATCTTGCCGGCGCAATTGACGATGTCGGTGCCTTCCGGCACGCCGGCGGCGCCGATGCCGCGCTTGGCGTCGCGGATCACGCCGTCGGCGATCAGGACGTCGCCGACGCCATCGAAATCGCGTGACGGATCGATGATGCGGGCGTTGGCGAGCAGGATGGGGCGGCGATCGGTCAGCATATTGTCACGCGTTCGGCAGGTTGCGGGCCAGTGCTTCGAGCACCGCCATCCGCACCGCCACTCCCATTTCGACCTGCTCGCGGATCAGCGACTGCGCGCCGTCCGCCACGATCGAGTCGATTTCGACGCCACGGTTCATCGGCCCCGGATGCATCACCAGCGCGTCCGGCTTGGCATAGGCGAGCTTCTTTTGGTCGAGGCCGAAATAGTGAAAGTATTCCTGGCTCGACGGCACGAACGACCCGTTCATGCGTTCGCGCTGCAATCGCAGCATCATGACGATGTCGGCGCCGTTGAGGCCCTCGCGCATGTCGCGCGCCACCTCGACGCCCATCCGCTCGATGCCGCGCGGCAACAGCGTGGACGGCGCGACCACGCGGACGCGGGCGCCCATGGTGTTGAGCAGGATGATGTTGGAGCGCGCCACGCGCGAATGCATCACGTCGCCGCAGATCGCGATGACCAGGCCCTCGAGCCGGCCCTTGTTGCGGCGGATAGTGAGCGCATCGAGCAGCGCCTGGGTCGGATGTTCGTGGGCGCCGTCGCCGGCGTTGACGACGGAGCCGTCGACCTTGCGCGCCAGCAGCTCGACCGCGCCGGAGGCGTGGTGCCGCACCACCAGGATATCGGGGTGCATGGCGTTCAGCGTCACAGCGGTGTCCATCAAGGTCTCGCCCTTGCGGATCGAGGAGGAGGACACCGACATGTTCATGACGTCGGCGCCGAGGCGCTTGCCGGCCAGTTCGAACGAGGATTGGGTGCGGGTCGAGGCCTCGAAGAACAGATTGATCTGGGTCCGGCCGCGCAAGCTGGTGCGCTTCTTGTCGACCTGGCGGTTGAGCTCGACATATTCTTCGGAAAGGTCGAGCAGGCCGGTGATGTCGGCAGCGGAAAGGCCCTCGATTCCCAGCAGGTGCCGGTGACCGAGGACAAAGGTCGATTTCGATGCAGGGGTCATTAAAACCAGACCTATAGGGAGGGTTGGCGCGGGGGGCAAGGGCCAATAGGTCGCTCCCGAGTTATCCCCGGGTCTGTCGGCGGTCAGGGTTAAAGGGTTGGTCTCAATTGAATGTCGAGGGACGGAACAAAGCCCGCCATGACCAAATCGCCCCTTGCGTGAAATCGGCCGGGTTCCGGCGTAGACTGCACCCTGCAATATGAGATCGTGAGAAACAGCCATGGCCCAGGTTTCATCCGCGACATCAGAGGTGTTCAACCAGTCGCCGCCGTTTGAAGATGTCGACCTGTTCGCGCTCGACCGACCGCTGGCGGAGGCGGTAAAGGCCAATGGCGGGGCAGCGGCGGAACAGGAATTATCCGAGTTCGGGCGGCACTGGGGTTCGGCTGCCATGGCCGAACGCGGCCGCCTCGCCAACGAGAACACGCCGAAACTGCGCGACGTTCGACGCGCGCGGTGTCAGGCGCGACGAAGTCGAGTTTCATCCCGCCTACCACGAGCTGATGGCGCGCAGCGCGCATGCGGGCATTCACAATTCGACCTGGAGCGCGCTGGGCAAGCCGGCCGGCGGGGCTGCGGAGGTGGTGCGCGCCGCCAAATTCTACATGGCGGCGCAGGTCGAGACCGGTCATCTCTGCCCGATCACGATGACGCGGGCGTCGGTCGCGGCGCTGGCGGCGCAACCGGAGTTGCTGGCCAAGACGATGCCAGTGATCGCCACCCGCGCCTACGATCCCGCCTTCGCGCCATGGTGGAGCAAGCGCGGCATGACGCTCGGCATGGGCATGACGGAGAAGCAGGGCGGCACCGATGTCCGCAGCAACATCACCCGTGCGACGCGGGACGGCGACGCCTATCGCATCACCGGCCATAAGTGGTTCATGTCGGCGCCGATGTGCGATGCGTTCCTGGTGCTGGCGCAGGCCGATGACGGGCTGAGCTGTTTTTTCATGCCGCGCTTCAAGCCCGATGGATCGGTCAACGCGCTGCATTTCCAGCGGCTGAAGGACAAGCTCGGCAACCGCTCCAACGCGTCCTCCGAGGTGGAATTCGAGAACGCCCATGCGGTGCGCGTCGGCGACGAGGGCAAGGGCATCCGCACCATCATCCAGATGGTGCAGCTAACGCGGCAGGATTGCGCGATCGCCTCGGTCGGTCTGATGCGGTCCGGGCTCGCGCACGCGCTGCACCACGCCCGTCACCGCAGCGTGTTCCAGAAGCATCTTTCCGATCAACCGCTGATGCAGGCGGTGCTGTCCGACATGGCGCTGCATGTCGAGGCGTCGATCGCGCTGGTGATGCGGCTGTGCCGGGCATTCGACCGCGCGCCCATCGATGCAAGCGAGGCGGCGTATATGCGGCTTTTGACGCCCGCGATCAAATACTGGACCTGCAAGAGCGCGCCGGGCTTTCTCTATGAGGCGATGGAGTGCCTCGGCGGCAACGGCTATGTGGAAGAGGGCATTCTGGCGCGCCACTACCGCGAATCTCCTGTCAACGCGATCTGGGAAGGCTCCGGCAATGTGATGTGCCTGGACGTGCTGCGGGCGCTGTCGCGCGAGCCCGATGCTGCCACGGCGGTGTTGCAACATCTCGCCGCCGAAAGCCGCGCCTTGACAGGGGCCTCCGACGCGGTGGCATTCATCGGCAAGGCGTTCCGCAGGCCGGACGGCGAGCGCGTGGCGCGGCTGGCGGTCGAAAAACTGGCGCTGCTGGCGGCGGCCGCCGCCTTGAATCAAGTGTCGCCTCATCATGCCGAGCTATTCGCGACAACCCGGCTTGTCGGAAACCACGCCGGCATGTACGGCGCCGTCGATCTCGCCAATGACGACGTCAGCGGCCTGCTGGCGCGGGCGTTGCCGTGATCGCCCGACCGCCCGACCGAATGTCTGCGGGCCGCATGCCCGGCTTTATGCGGGAGCATCCACGACTTGTTGTGTTTTATCGCGTTAAAGACATGGATCGCCGGATCAGCCCGGCCGTGACACGTGACAACCGCAGCAACCGCCCACCCGCGTTGAAAGTCAGTTGATGGATTCCTCGAAAGTTCCGCAGACCCGGCCTTAAACCACGCCTCGGATCCTGCGGTCGCCCCTGGCTTGGCCGCTCCCGTCGTCGCCATCCCGCGCCCGCCGCGGATATGGAAGTTCTGGGGCACGGTGCTGTGGGGCCTGTTCATCTTTGCCGCAATGTTTGCGGGCCAGATCGCGGTGGTGGCCTGGTTCGTTCTGCGCCAGCAGGGGCCATTTGATATGGCGGCCGCGGTCCACGTGCTCGGCGGCGGCGTGACGATTTCACTGTCCGTGATCACGGGGCTGCCCGCCGTGCTCGCCGCGCTGTGGCTGCCGATACGCCTGTCGCGCACCTCATTTGCGGATTACCTGGCGCTGCGCTGGAGCTCGTGGGGCAACCTTGCGATCGGCCTCGTCGCCATGGTCGTGCTGGTGATGGGCTGGGATATGGTCTCGCGCCTGACCGGGCGCGAGGTCACGCCGGGATTCATGGGCGAGGTGCTGCAATCGGCCAGCGCCGATGGCGCATTGTGGCTTCTGGTGCTGGCCTTCTGCGTGGCCGCGCCGATTACCGAAGAGTTCTTCGCGCGCGGGTTCCTCTATCGCGGCTGGTCGGAAACCTTCCTGAGACCGGCCGGCGCCATCGTGCTGTCGTCGCTGGTATGGACGGCGCTGCATCTGCAATATGACTGGTTCTTTCTCGGCGAGGTGTTTTCGATCGGCCTCTTGCTCGGCTATCTCCGCTATCGCAGCGACTCGATCTGGCTGACCGTGGTCCTGCACGGCCTCAATAACCTGGCAGCCGTGGTGCAAACGATGGTGCTCACGGGGGTGAACTGACCGGTGGATGTAGCGCTCACGCCACAAGCGCAATCCAATCGGTTCGTTTTCCGCTGCGAGGATGGTTCGCGTGACAATCTGTGCCGGTGCGGTGCATCGCATCTGGCAGGCGACAACCAAAAGTCTGCGGTGGATTTGATCAAACAAAGTTGACTTCGACGACGGATCGACGCCAGCGAACGTGGTTGAGCACCCGATGAATTGATTCAGAGCGTCGGTCCGAGCGGAACTCCGGAAGCGCAGAATAGAGCTATTACAAACTACATTCGCGCGCCTGCGATGGCACGATAATTAGGCCCCGGATATAACCGCGCGACGTTTTCGAGCGACCGACGGTCGTCGAAGGCAGAATAGCGCTCCGCCCGAACCGTCCCTTCACCGAGATGTTTTCAGTCTATGGACAATCGTCCGATCAAGGCCGCGTTGTTGCAGGTCCATTCGCTCGTCGGAATTACGATATCGCTGTTTCTGGTGGTGGTCGCGACGTCAGGCGCGATGATGAGCTTCGAAGACGAAATCCAGGACATGCTGAATGCCGGGATCATGCGGGTCGAGCCGCGCTCCGCATCGATGCTGGCGCCGGATGAGCTGATCGCACGGCTACAGCCGGCGCATGACTTCGGCAGGGTCTCCGCGGTGATGATGACAAGCGATCCCTCTGCCGCGGCGCGCATCAGTTTTGCCCGCAACCAGGGTGGCTCGCACCCAACGTCAGTTTATGTCGATCCCTATGATGGCCACGTGCTCGGCGTGCCGCGCGGCGAAGATTTCTTTGCGACGGTTCGCAAGCTGCATCGCTGGCTGCTGATCCCCGGCGACATCAGGGGCTATGGCCGGCAAGTCACCGGCGTGGTCGCGCTGGGTTTCGTAGCAATGCTGATCTCGGGGCTTGTCCTGCGATGGCCGCGCCGAGCCCGCAGTGTCAGGATGTGGCTGAAGCCGAACTTGACGTTGCGCGGTCGCGGCTTTCACTGGTCGCTTCATTCGGTGATCGGCACATGGGTGATGGTGATCTATCTCGTCATCGCGACCACCGGCCTGTGGTATTCGTTCGATTGGTACAGGAACGGAGCGATCTGGCTGTTCTCAAACCGCGCGGCTTCGTCCACGCCGGCGCAACAACGGTCGCTCAAAGCCCACGCCGCCGATACTGCGCCGTTGATGCTCGATCGCGCGTGGTCGGTTTTCCTGCAGTCTCAGGGTAGCCGTTACGTCAGGGCGCTACTTATATTGCCCCCCAATGAAGGCACGGCTGTGATGATCCGATCGTGGTCGCACGATGCCTGGCATGACGGAGCCCGCGACGAATTCCGGATCGACGCCGTGACCGGTCGGGTTACGTCATCTGAAATCTATGCGAACAAACCGTTCGGCGAAAAGGTTCTCGCCAACGTACTGGACATCCATCGCGGCACCTTGCTGGGATGGCCGGGACGGCTCCTGTTCATGCTGGCCGCACTCTGCATGCCAGTGATCGCCGTAACCGGATTTATCCTGTACCTGTCACGTCGAAAGCATCGCCGTCTCGCGCGGCAGCCGCTGCGGACCCTCGCACCAGGTGAGTGAACCATCAGGACGAAAGGACGTATGCCTCGCTCAGCGGTGATACACATCGAGCCGGAGCTGCATGAGGGTCTTTTCAGGACGGTTCGCGATCTGCAGAAACAGGGATAGCCGCAACGACGATCGGCAACCTCAGCGGTTCCCGCGAAGCGTCGCCAGCCGGTCGAGCGCGCCTTGCAGGATGAAGATCGCGGCGTGCTCGTCGATCACCTCGGCGCGGCGGGCGCGGCTCATATCCATGCCGATCAATTCGCGTTCGACGGCGACGGTGGACAGCCGCTCGTCCCACAGCGCGATGGCCAGATCGGTTGCCTTCGAGAAGTTCCGGGCGAAGGCCCGGGTCGATTGCGCGCGCGGGCCCTCGCTGGCGTCCATGTTGATGGGCAGGCCGAGCACGAAGCCCACCGCCCGGCGCTCGCCGGCAATCGCGAGAAGGTGCGCCGCGTCCAGCTTGAAAGCCTTGCGTTGGATGGTTACGACGCCGGTCGCGAGCTTTCGATCGGGATCGGATACCGCGACCCCGATGGTTTTGGTGCCCAAATCGAGCCCGACCAGTGCGCCACGTTCGGGCCAGTGCGCGACAGCATCGATCAGCGGTAGAATGAGTGCAGGCATGGCTCCGCATACCACGCGGTTTGCGATGCCTGCAAAGCAAAGGAACGGATGAAGATGGACCGGCTGACATTATTCGGGCTGTTCGCGGTGACCGCGATGCTCCTGTGCTACGCGCTGGAGGACCGCAGCCCCTGGTTCATCTTCGGTTTTGCGTGGGCCTGTGCGCTGGGTTCGGCCTATGGGTTCCTGCAGGGCGCCTGGCCGTTTGGCCTGGTCGAGGCGATCTGGGCCGTCGTGGCGCTGCGTCGCTGGAGCGTCCGGCAGCGGCTCGCGGCATAGCGCGCGAGCGACGCTAAGGTCGGACCGTACGAAAACGGTGCAGGCACTCATCCCGTCAAATTAATCAGCAGACCCTTTGGCCGGACCGCCACTCTCTGTTCGATACCCGTTCTTTTTTAGGGCCTCCCGTTTCATTATTGGGACTAGACTGTCCTTATTTATTCCTGCCGCGGGTGCGGCGACCTATCATCGTTATCGGGGGAGGACCGGCATGCCGCTCGATACGACAATGACCGCACGTCTGGGGATTAAGCATCCGATCCTGTCGGCGCCGATGGATCTGATTGCAGGTGCGCGGCTGGTTGCCGCCGTGAGCGAGGCCGGCGGCTTCGGCATTCTGGGCGGCGGCTACGGCGAAAGAGCCTGGCTCGAGCAGGAGGTGGCCAAGCTGAAGGCGCAGTCCACGCCGTTCGGTATCGGCTTCATTACCTGGAGCCTCGCGAAGCAACCGGAACTACTTGACGTCGCGTTGGCCGCAAAACCTCGCGCGATCATGCTGTCGTTCGGTGACCCCAGACCTTTCGCGCCACCTATCAAAGCAGCCGGAGCGCTATTGATCTGTCAGGTCCAGGCCGAGGAGATGGCGAAGCAGGCGCTGGAAGCCGGCGCAGACATTCTCGTCGCGCAGGGGACCGAGGCTGGTGGCCATGGCGCCTCGCGCACCACGCTCGATATTGTGCCGGCGATGTCGATCTTGCCGCGGGCCGGGTGCCGGTCGCGGCCGCCGGCGGCATCGCTGACGGGCGAGGGCTGGCCGCCATGATGATGCTAGGTGCGGCGGGAGTGCTGCTCGGAACGCGCTTTTTACGCCAGTATCGAATGTGAAGGCGCCGAGGAAGCAAAAAGGCGGATTTGTGCTGCGAGCAGCGGCGAAACGGTGCGCAGCATCATCTTTGACATCTCGCGCGACAATGTCTGGCCGGCGCCGTTCAATGGCCGCTGCCTGGTGAACGAGCAGACACGCCGCTGGCTGGGGCGCGAAGCCGAGATGATACAGAATGTGAAGGCGATCGCGGCCGAGTATGCCGAGGCCAAGGCAGCCGGTAACTTCGATGTCGCCTCCGTCATTGCCGGCGAGGCGGTCGGGCTGATCAACGACATTCCTACGGCAGCCGAGATCGTCGGGCGGGTCGTGACCGAGGCGGAGCAGATCCTGCAGGGGAGACGTAATTCTGCGACCGCCTGGCCGCCCAAAATCTGAAGAAACGGCCTTTGGCGGGTGGTTGGATCGGACCCCCGCGAGCCCAAGCCGGTCCCCGCGGTTGCGGTGCAAAAGGACCCTCTGCTATACGGCGGGCTGAATTCCGCTGTTCGAGGCCCTATTTAATGTCGGTTGATGCCGCCACCGTTCGCCGTATCGCGCATCTCGCGCGGATCGCGGTCACTGATGCCGAGGTTCCCCACCTGCAGGGCGAACTGAATGCGATGCTGGCCTTTGTCGAGCAGCTGAGCGAGGTCAATGTCGACGGCGTCGAGCCGATGACTTCGGTAACGCCGATGGAGATGAAGAAGCGTGCCGACGTGGTCGACGACGGCGAGATCGCGGACGAGGTGGTCGCCAATGCGCCGGAGAGCCTGGACCATTTCTTTCTGGTGCCGAAGGTTGTTGAATAGGAATAGTGTTTTCGAGCGAAGTGGGTACCGGTTCGCTTGAAGAAAACGCGGACTGATTTGCGGCGGAACGCGCGTCGAATGGAAGAGTTTTCGAAACGGGAAAGCCGATGTGTCTGCTCTGCGACGATGAAAAGGCCTATCAGGCCTACATGAATTACCTCGACGCCATGGAGCGGCAAGGCAAGGTCGCCGATCCCGACAAGGCGATGGATGCCGTGCTGGACCAGCTCGAGGCGGCTGACAAAGCCAGCACCAGGCGGGACGATCCGGCCAACGACAAGACGCTGTCTCCGTTCTTCTGCAGCCCGGTTGATAAATGACCGATTTGACATCGCTGACGATCGCCGAGGCCAGGAATGGTCTCGCGCGCAAATCCTTCACCGCGCTTGAGCTGACCGACGCCCACCTCAAAGCGATCGAGGCCGCGCGTGCCCTCAATGCCTTCGTGCTGGAAACGCCGGATCAGGCGCGCGCCATGGCCAGCAATGCCGATGCGAAGATCGCCAAGGGCGAGGGAGGCCCGCTCGGCGGCATTCCGCTTGGTATCAAGGACCTGTTCGCGACCAAGGACGTGCGCACCACCGCTTGCTCGAAGATCCTCGGCAATTTCGTGCCGCCTTATGAGTTCACCGTGACCTCGCAACTGTGGCGCGACGGCGCCGTCATGCTCGGCAAGCTCAACAATGACGAGTTTGCGATGGGCTCGTCGAACGAAACCTCGTGTTTCGGCCCGGTGGTCAATCCGTGGCGGCGCCAGGGCTCCAATGTCGGCGCCGCCGCGAGCGGCCAGATCGAAGGCGCGCATCTGGTGCCCGGCGGTTCGTCCGGCGGCTCGGCGTCGGCTGTCGCCGCGCTGTTGTGCATGGGAGCGACCGCGACCGATACCGGCGGTTCGATCCGCCAACCCGCGGCGTTTACCGCGACCGTCGGCATGAAGCCGACCTATGGGCGCTGTTCGCGCTGGGGCACCGTTGCGTTTGCATCCTCGCTTGACCAGGCGGGCCCGATCGCGCGCAGCGTGCGGGATGCGGCGATCCTGATGCGCTCGATGGCCGGTCACGATCCCAAGGACACCACGTCGGTCAACCGTGAGGTGCCGGACTACGAGGCGGCGATCGGCAAATCGGTCAAGGGCATGAAGATCGGCATCCCCCGGGAATATCGTCTCGACGGCATGCCGGCGGAAATCGAAAAGCTCTGGAGCGAAGGCGCGGCCTGGCTCAAGGCAGCGGGCGCGGAACTGGTCGAGGTGTCGCTGCCGCACACCAAATACGCCCTGCCGGCCTATTACATCGTGGCGCCTGCGGAGGCTTCGTCGAATCTCGCGCGTTATGACGGCGTGCGCTACGGCTTGCGCGTGCCCGGCCGCTCGATCGGTGAGATGTACGAGAATACCCGCGCGGAGGGATTTGGCGCTGAAGTCCGCCGCCGCGTCATGATCGGTACCTACGTGCTCTCGGCCGGCTATTACGACGCCTATTATCTGCGGGCGCAGAAGGTACGCACCCTGATCAAGAAGGATTTCGAGGACTGCTTCGCCAAGGGCGTGCACGCGATCCTGACCCCGGCGACGCCGTCGGCGGCGTTCGGCATTGGCGAGAAGGGCGCCGATCCCGTCGAGATGTATCTCAACGACATCTTCACGGTGACGGTGAACATGGCGGGGTTGCCGGGCATTGCGGTCCCCGCCGGCAAGGACGCGCAGGGCTTGCCGCTCGGCCTGCAACTGATCGGGCGCCCGTTTGATGAGGAGACGCTGTTCTCGCTCGGCGAGGCGATCGAGCAGGCGGCGGGAAGATTTACGCCGCCGAGGTGGTGGTGAGCATGGCGGATTTCAAAGCCAGTCTATCTGGTGCCACACCGGCATCCGGACTCGACGCGCCGCTGGCCGCATTGTGGTGGGCCGCCAAAGGCCATTGGGACGAGGCGCACAAGATTGTTCAGGATCAAGCGACGGCGGATTCCGCCTGGGTGCATGCTTATCTCCACCGCGTCGAGGGCGATGCCGGCAACGCCGGCTATTGGTACCGGCAGGCCGGCAAACCCGTTGCGTCCGGTTCGCTCGGAACCGAATGGGAGGCAATCGCGTCCGAACTGCTCGGGAGTGAGCGGGCATGAGTAACGGCAATCTGATCAAGGGTGCCACCGGCGACTGGGAAATGGTGATCGGGCTGGAAGTCCACGCCCAAGTGACCTCGAACTCGAAACTGTTCTCCGGCGCCTCGACGGAATTCGGCGGCGAGCCGAACGCGCATGTCTCGCTGGTCGATGCGGCCATGCCAGGCATGCTGCCCGTGATCAATGAAGCGTGCGTCAGGCAAGCGGTCCGCACCGGGCTTGGCCTCAACGCCAAAATCAATTTGCGGTCGGTGTTCGATCGCAAGAACTATTTCTATCCGGATTTGCCGCAGGGCTATCAGATCAGCCAGTACAAGTCTCCGATCGTGGGCGAGGGTGAGGTGACGATCGAATTGGCCGGCGGCGAGAGTGCCACCGTCGGCATCGAGCGGTTGCATCTGGAGCAGGACGCCGGCAAGTCGCTGCATGACCAGAGCCCGACGCTGTCGTTCGTGGACCTCAACCGCTCCGGCGTCGCCTTGATGGAGATCGTCTCCAAGCCGGACATCCGCTCGTCCGAGCAGGCCAAGGCCTATGTGACCAAGCTGCGCTCGATCCTGCGCTATCTCGGCACCTGCGACGGCGACATGGAGAAGGGCTCCTTGCGCGCCGACGTCAACGTCTCCGTGCGCAAGCCGGGAGGCCCGCTCGGCACCCGCTGCGAGATCAAGAACATGAATTCGATCAGCTTCATCGGCCAGGCGATCGAGTACGAGGCACGGCGCCAGATCGAAATCATCGAGGATGGCGGCGCCATCGACCAGGAAACGCGGCTGTTCGATCCCGGCAAGGGCGAGACGCGCTCGATGCGCTCCAAGGAAGAGGCGCACGACTACCGCTATTTCCCGGATCCCGATTTGCTGCCGCTGGAATTCAGCGAAGCCTACGTCGCCGACTTGAAGGCCGACCTGCCGGAATTGCCGGACCAGAAGAAGGCCCGCTTCGTCGCCGAGTTGGGCCTGTCGGCCTACGACGCCGGCGTGCTGGTGGCCGAGCGCGAGAGCGCGGAATTCTACGAGACCGTGCTGGCGAAGCTCGCAAACCAGGCGCGCGACGGCAAGCTCGCCGCCAACTGGGTGATCAACGAGCTGTTCGGACGTCTCAACAAGGAAGGCCGGGACATATCGGCATCGCCGGTATCGGCCGCGCAGCTTGCCGCCGTCGTCGACCTGATCGGGGAGGGCACCATCTCCGGCAAGATCGCCAAGGATCTGTTCGAGATCGTCTGGCAGGAGGGCGGCGACCCGCGCGCGCTGGTCGAAGCGCGCGGCATGAGGCAGGTCACCGATCTCGGCGCGATCGAGAAGGTAGTCGACGACATCATCGCCGCCAATCCCGACAAGGTCGCGCAGGCTCGTGCCAAGCCGCAACTGATCGGCTGGTTCGTCGGTCAAGTGATGAAGTCGTCCGGCGGCAAGGTCAATCCGCAGTCGGTGAACGATCTGCTCAAGTCGAAACTCGGTATCTGACGCTCGCGCGACGCGCGCCCGCGCTGTCGTCGCGGCGTCGATCAGGTGTGTGTGACGGACATTACGCACACCCGAATGGGTGGTAATCCATCGCCCCGACGAGCAACCGCAGCTGCGAATCGGCTGCGACGATTCGCGCAAAAATCGGGTCTTGGCGAGCGCCGAAGCGACGAGATGGCGATATGCACGAAAATTTTTTCATTGCCAAAAACGACGACTCAGAGTTCGCGTTGAGCACTTTCGACCGGTGCCGGCGAGTTGCAACGGCATCGGCAGCGTGCAGATCTCCGGATGCGTGAATTGCAGAAATGCTTGCGGCGCAGTGGTTTCCATCAATATTGACAAACGCCGACGTCGTGTTTTCGGCCACTACGCGCATCGTTGCGCGGATGCGTTGCGGTGCTGCCGCTGCGCGCGCGTCGCGCGCGCACACGCTGCTGCGTCAACACTTCCTTAAGCGGGACGCTGTTTTTTTCAATGTGTTGGTGTATTCGGGATGTAGTGCATTTCGATTCCCGAGTGCACACAGCGATAAAGCCATCTCACTACATTAGGAGGGCAACATGGCCAAGAAAGCTAAGAAGGCGAAGAAAGCGAAGAGCGCAGTGAAGAAGACTGCGAAGAAGACCCGCAAGGTCGCCAAGAAGAAGAAGTAACTTTCGCTTAAGACATTGCCGGCGACTTGATGCCGGCACGTCACACGAGCCTTCAGGACGGTCTGCTTTTCGAAGCGACCACAAGCCGGCGGCTCTGCTGACGAAAGAGGGTGTCGGCGAGACATCAGGTCAAACGGCTGGACCGTCCTTTCGAGGAGTTCGCTCTTTGAAAACCGGTCCGGCAGAAGAAACAAGGTTTCTTCGTTCGGTGCGGATCGATGGTCCGCAATTTCATCGGGCCCAAGGGTCTCAGTGAAATCTGGTCCTGACGTGTTCGCCGACGCCCTCGTTCGCCCGCCGGCGCTGAGCCCGGCACTCCGGTTCCCCAAATCGCTAAACCTGCGCTGACGATCCGAGGCGCCAACCCGGAAGGGTCGCACGGCGACGCCTGTCGCGCGCGGCCGTCCCCGGGCCTCGTCGTGGGGAAGTCTGGGCGATGCCCGGCTGCGCAGCGCCGCCCGATCGCCGCAGATGGTTATCGTTTGACGAAATGGCAGGGTAAACCGAATTTCCCGATCGGCGAAAACCCGCGTCAAACCTGCACTTCTGTGATTTCGTGGCGTCCGCGCCGCTGCGGCGTTCACCTTCGATTCATCGCGATATTTAAACTGCCCTTCAAATTTGATCGGTCATGATGATCCCAACAAGCCGGCAAACGGCGTTGGGAATAACGGGACGTTTCAAATCGTGGACAGGGGCCGCGCTCGGTCGGGGCGGCACAAAAATCAAAAGGAGATGACGGATGTTTCAGGGGCACATCGATCTGGATACGGCAACGCCGGTGGAAGCAACGGCGATCCCCGACGTGCTGTTCGAGCGTGGTCTGTATTGGGCCAGCGGTCGCTCCGGCGTGGTCAATCTTGTCGCCGCGCATAAGTGGTTCAATCTCGCGGCCCTGAAGGGGCGCGCCGACGCCATCCCGTTGCGCCGCGAGGTCGCCGCGATGATGTCCGAGGTCGAGATCGCCACGGCCCAGCGCGAAGCCCGGACCTGGATGACGATGTCCTGACTGAACGTCCGCCGTCACGCGGGCGGCTCTCCACCGGACAGACAGCATTTCTTCGCCTTCTTGCCGCGGCCACTTCGTCAGGTCCAACGTGGCGCCAGGGATTCCTGACCGGTTCGATCGGCGCAGCGTTCGGTCGCATCGCATCGAGCTCATCGGACTCAGATCAGCAACATTTTCGCCATCGCGAAGGGTCCATTCCAGTTGCTGTTTCTTCCTCCGGTTTTGCTTCGATCGGACGTCGTCTCGTTCGACATTATAGAGACGCTCTCCGGTGGGGCGACAATGCTGATGCCGTCAACGATAGCGTGGTTGTCCGCAAAAGGTCTGCGGCCGTGAACTGAACGGCTTCCGGTTGATCCATCGATCTGATTGAATATGGCGGTCGGTATTTCTGGGGCGTCGACCGCGGCAGGCGGAAACCGCCGCCGGCTTGACCCGATCCGCGGGCGTCAGGCGGGGCCTGGAGACGCTGTTTGACCGGGAAACCAACAGCCTTAAATCTGACGCTTGCGGCAGGCCCCGGCGTCGGGCATATCGACGCTGTTGGAGATGTGGCCGAGTGGCTGAAGGCGGCGGTTTGCTAAACCGTTATAGGGTTGTAAAGCCCTATCGAGGGTTCGAATCCCTCCGTCTCCGCCAATTTCCCCGCAAGGCCCACCCAACTACCTGCAACCAGAACCCTTAGCGCGCCGCCGGGCAGGCTTCGATTGGAAAGCTCGAATTCTCCACCGTTGGGCCTGTGCCCGGTGGAACCCGTTATCCCCGTAGAAAACAAAACGCGAACCCAGAGAGACTCATGGCGCGCTCCGCCCGAGCGGGGCACGACGAGGTTGTGAGCGCCGGCTCCGGCAACGGGCGGCAAGCTCGAAGGCGGGCGCACATTATCGGGCCGGAACGGCCACTTTCCGCTGGTGATTCGGCTTGCATGGATGCGCGAGTTCGCGGGGCCAGCGAGTAGGTTCCCCGTGTAACGGTCGCGACAACCAAAAGTGTTCTCATAAATATCTTTATAAAACAATGGCTTGTAAAGAACGTTCAATCACAACTGCGTGTTATTTGTGCAACACCCATCCAAAAACAGGAAGCGTCGAGGCCTCCTGGGCGGTTCCTTTGTTGCGTGTGCAAAGGCCATCGGTAATTGTGATGGTGCGACGGAGGGGGGCATCCCGAAGTCGTCTCGTTCTCAGGTGGTGCGCTTGAGCCACCCCGCTTTTGCGCGGGTGTGTCTGAACGCCACCACCCTCTGAGCGAGTTTAAAGGGACAAGGGAACCAACCCCAGGGTGCTTCACCCAGCGGATCCGGAACCTTCCCTGTTGAGCAACTTGGAGGTTATTATGAAGACGGTTAAGAGCCTTGTCTTGGGCTCGGCCGCGGCGCTTGTCGCTGTGTGCGGAGCTCAGGCGGCTGATCTTCCCGTAAAGGCCAAAGCGGTCGAATATGTGAGGGTCTGCTCCCTATATGGTGCTGGTTTCTTCTATATTCCGGGCACCGACACTTGCGTCAAAATCGGCGGCTATCTGCGTACCGATTTGACGGTCAACGGCGGCAACGGCGGCGCGCCGTTCTTCTCCGGTGGCGGCGCGATCGGTGAGCGCTACGCAAACGTATATAACGACTACTCGCGCTTCGCGCTGACCTTGGATACCCGTACCGCGACCGAATATGGCGTGGTCCGTACCTTCGGCCAAGCCGACTTCACCTTCGGCACCGAAGGCGTTGGCAACGGCATCAACCTGCAGTCGTCAGTCAACACGGCCGCGCTGAACGGCGCAGCCGTCAACAACTTTTCCGGCAACGGCGGTCTGGGTGTGGAGTTCGCCTTCATCCAGTTCGCGGGCTTCACTCTTGGGTAAGTCGGCTTCGGCCTTCACCACCCCGTGGCAGGGCTATCCGGGCAACATGACCGCCTACCTGGTCGGCGGTTACGACACCGTCACCGGCATCAACAACGTGCAGTACACCGCACAGTTGGGCAACGGGGTGTCGGCCACGATCGGCATCGACGACAGCAGCGCGAACGACTACAACCGTACGCAGGTGCTGCATGCCGCCACCGCTCTTGGCAACGTCTCCGCCGGCAACTTCGGTCTGTACGGTGCGCCGAGCTCCAACGTCACGCCGCTCGGCACGGCCTACGGCGGCACCTACGTTCCCGACGTCGTCGGTAACATCCGCATCGATCAGGCCTGGGGTCTCTTCCAGGTGTCGGGTGCGATGCACTACGTCAACGGCGCTACAACCTGACCGGCAACACCCTGGGTAACCAGTTGAACAGCTTTAGTGTCCAGAGCAACGCGATGGACTCGGGCCATCCGGGCGGCAAGGTCGGTGGTGCCATCAGTGCCGCTCTGCAGATCAAGAACATTCCGACTGGCGCCGGCGACGACGTCAAGTTCGAAGGTACTTGGGCAGAAGGTGCGTCGAAGTACACCATCGGTACGTCCGGCGCGCTCGGCGGTTCGTTCTATATGATCAAGAACGCCAACGGCGGCACTGGCGGCAGCATCGCTCTCGGCGCCATCAGCGACGGCTATCTACGGCGGTCCGAACAATGCCGGCCTTGAGTTGACCAGTTCCTGGGGCTGTCCGTGGTGCGTTCAACCACAACTGGAATCCCTACTGGTCGACCAGCCTCTTCGGCGGCATGGTCGGTCTTGGACTACAACAACAACGGCAAGGCCTTGTGGTGCGCCACCTACATCCTGCCACCACCGGCCGTACTGGCGCGGCATCACCAACTGCGATCCCGGTTTCACGTTGTCGGAAATCGGCCTGACCACCCGTTGGACGCCGGTCAAGAACCTGACGTTCAGCAGCGAAGTGCTGTACGCCTACCTCAACACCAAGATGCAGGGATCGGTCACCGGTGCGATGACCTCGGCGTTCCCGACCTCGGTCGGTACCTATCAGTTCAAGAACATGGGCACCGTGTCGGTCGAGTTCCGCGCACAGCGTAACTTCTGATCTTGAACATCTGACCACGATCTAAAAGAACCCCCGGCAGGCAACTGCCGGGGGTTTTTCTTGGCATTGGCGTGGACCCGCGCGGGGCCGCGACGAAAACGTCGGGCTATTCGAGATTGGCGCCGCGGCGCAGGTCGGCCTCGATCTGAAGCCGCGTCCCGCCGCCAAATCGCGCGCGATAGACCTGCAGATTTTCCATGATCCGCTGCACGTAATTGCGGGTCTCGGAGAACGGGATTTGTTCGACCCAGTCGACCGCGTCGACCTTGGGATCGCGCGGATCGCCGTAACGGTCGACCCATTTCTTGACGCTGCCGCGCCCGGCATTATAGGCCGCGAAGGTCATGATGTAGGAGCCGCGGTAGTCCTCGAGCAGGCCGCCGAGTTCGGCTGCGCCGAGTGCCGCGTTGTAGACCGGGTCGGTCTTCATGCGGGCGAGATCGAAATTCGCGCCATATTTCTTGCACACATAGCGACCGGCATCGGGCGTCACCTGCATCAGCCCGTACGCCTGCGCCGGCGAGACCACGGCCGGGTTGAAGGCGCTTTCCTGCCGGGCGATCGCGAAAATGATGCTTTGCTCGACATCAGGCCCGATCGGCTTGAAGGACGGAATTCCGTTGACCGGATAGGCGTAGAAATCAAACGGCAGTCCGCGATTGAGCGCCGCCTTGCCGAGCAGCAGCATGCCGCGCGCGTCACCGTTGCGCGAGGCCAGTTCGCCGAGGCCCACCAACGCATCGGGGTCGCCGTTTTCACCCATGTCGCTCAAAATCGGAATCGCGATCTCGCGCTCGTCGAGCGCGTAGAGCAACTGCACCGCCCGGACGATTTCCAGCCGCTCGATGCCGCGCCCGCGGGCGGCCGGCGCCCCATTCAACGCGATTTGGGGCAGGCCGAGTTTCGCGCGCGCCAACTGCCCGTAGTAACTGGTCGATTGTTCCGCCGCGGCCGTGTAGGCGGCGCGGGCATCGTGGGTGCGGCCGGCGGCCTCGGCGGCCCGGCCTTGCCAATAGCCGGCGCGCGCGAGCGCCGTCGGGTTGACGCTGCCGACCCCGATGCGGGCAAAATGTTGCGCGGCCGTCTCCGGATCAGTCAAAAAGCGCAGCGCAATCCAGCCGGCGGTGAATTCCTGCTCGGTCTTGTAGATATCGCGCGCCGGCAGCGCGGCGTCGCGTGCGATCAGATAGGCGGTTCGGTATTCTCCGATGTCGAGCATCTTGCGCGACAGCAGCCGCCGCTCGATCCACCATTCGTCGAGATTGTAGAGCCGGCCGGGCTCCTTTGGCGCGCTCAGCATGAGCTGCGCCGCCTCGGTGAATTTCTCTTCGCGGCGCAGCAGCTGGATTTTGCTGAACAGGTAGCCGGTATCGCCATGCAACTCGCGCGGAACCGCCTCAAGCAAAGCCTTGGAGTTGGAAGCCTTGCGATTGGAGGCGATGCGCGCCTTCGCCAGCGCGACTTCGCCGCTGCCGAGCCGCCTGGCGGCGCGCAGCGCGCCGGCCTCCTGCTCGGTGCCGTAAAGGAAAAAATCCATCCGCGCCTTGGTATCGCCCGGCCTCAGCAATGCGCCGAACAGATCGAGCGCGGTGTTCTCGGTATCCTCGGTCATCCCGTCGTTGCGCCAGGCCTCACGCACCAGCCGCTCTGCATTGGCCCGGTCGCCGCGCGCTATCAGCGTCCGCGCCAGCGCGAATTTGCCTTTGGGCGACACCGGTGATTCGTTTTCGAACCACGACCACACGGTGGCATCGTCGCGATGGTCGTCCCACAGCGCCGCTTCCAGGCGCCGGCGCAGGAAGGTTTGCGAAGGCCAGCTCGGATTGGCGGTGATGAAAGCGCGATAGCGCTCGACCGAGGCGCCGTTGTCGTCGCTACGCAGGATGATCCATTCCGCGAGCTTCCTCGCCACCGGATCCGAGATCGCGGCTTCGGCCTCCGTCGCGTCCGCGGGCTTGTGCTTGCGCACGAGCTCGATGACGTTCTCCAGGGTGTCGGCATCGGCCTGCGAGGTCGATGACGTCGCGGCCATCGCGGCGGGAACCGTCGGTTTGCGCACCGTCGGAAGTGCCGCATGCTGCCGGGTTGCCGGCGCGATCGCGGGCGGCGCATGGGCTGGCGGAAGCGGCATGTTTTTGGCGGTGGTCTTGGCCTCCGGCGTCGACTTTGTCGCCGGCGCGGTCTTGGCCGCGGCGGTATGCACTATCGGCCGCGGCTTCGGCAGCGGAACTTTTGGCTTGGTTGAAGCCGCGCTCGCCAATGCGGAGCATCCGATGACCAGGCCGGTCATCAACGCTATCAACAACCCCGTCGATAGGGCGGTGGATCGTAAGGCGGTTGCGCGGGCAGACTGAGTCACGGCGTTCCTTCGCGGCGAATCATCGGTCGCTGAGGCTAAAGCTCTATTTGATTGAATATGCGGACAAAATACCAAATGCGCCGGAGTTTTGGGGTGTGTGCGCCTGCACCGCGGCAAAATCACGGCCGGGACCGGGCTTGCGCGGGCCTTTCACAGGAACGCGAGACCCGGTATGACTTGATCCCTTAAACAGTTAGGCGGCAGCTCGCGCGCGTTTGGAGGAAGTCCATGGCAACCAAGACGAATTTTCGGGGTTCATTCACCGCCTTGGTTACCCCGTTCAAAAACGGCGGGCTCGACGAGGCCGCCTTCCGCTCGTTGGTGAACTGGCAGATCGCCGAGGGGACCCATGGATTGGTGCCGGTCGGTACCACAGGCGAAAGCCCGACCCTGAGCCACGACGAGCACAAGCACGTCGTCGAATGGTGCATCGAAGAGGCCAAAGGCCGCGTGCCGGTGATTGCCGGCGCCGGTTCCAATTCGACCAAGGAAGCGATCGAACTCGCCCGGCATGCGGAGACGGCGGGGGCGAACGCCGTGCTGGTGGTGACGCCCTACTACAACAAGCCGACCCAGGAGGGCATGTACCAGCACTTCAAGGCGATCAACGATGCAATCGGAATTCCGATCATCATCTACAATATTCCGCCGCGCTCGGTGATCGACATGAGCGTGGACACGATGACGCGGCTGTTCGAGCTGAAGAACATCGCCGGCGTCAAGGATGCGACCGCGAGCATGGTGCGGGTCTCGCAGCAACGCGCGGCGATGGGCGAGGGTTTCAATCAGCTGTCGGGCGAGGATGCCACCGTGCTCGGTTACATGGCCCATGGCGGTCACGGCTGCATTTCCGTCACCGCCAACGTCGCGCCGCGGCTGTGCTCGGAATTTCAGGTCGCCTGGCAGAAAGGCGACGTCGCCACCGCGCTCAAGCTGCACGACAAGCTGATGCCATTGCACACCAACCTGTTCATCGAGTCCAACCCGGCGCCGGTGAAGTATGCGCTGTCGCTGCTAGGCAAGATGGACGAGAAGTTGCGCTTGCCGATGGTACCGGTGTCGGAGCCGACGCGTGTGGCGGTGCGCAGCGCGATGGTGCATGCGGGTCTGGTCAACTAAGCCTTCGCGTTCGTCGTGAATTTTTCGATTCGGGATGCTGAGGAGAGAGGCCTGCCGATGCTGAAGGAATTCCGCGAATTCGCAATGAAGGGCAACGTGGTCGACCTCGCGGTCGGCGTCATCATCGGTGCCGCCTTCGGCGGCATCGTGACCTCGCTGGTCGGCGACATCATCATGCCGATCATCGGATCGATCACCGGCGGCCTCGACTTCTCCAACTATTACACGCCGCTGTCGAAGGCCGTTACCGCGAACAATCTTGCCGACGCCAAAAAACAGGGTGCTGTGCTGGCCTGGGGTAACTTCCTCACGCTGACGCTGAATTTCCTCATCATCGCCTTCGTGCTGTTTATCGTCATTCGCTTCATGAACACATTGAAGCGGAAAGACGAGGCGGCGCCACCGAAGCCGACCCGGCAGGAAGAACTGCTCACCGAGATCCGCGATCTGCTCAAAAGATCGTAAGCTGTAGTCGCTGCAGCGGAATGTTACCGCTGGCTTAGGAATTTCATCATCATGGCCGAGAAAAACGAGCGCGCGATCAAGATCGTCGCCGAAAATCGCAAGGCCCGCTTCAACTATGCCATCGAGGACACGCTGGAGGCGGGAATCGCGCTGACCGGCACCGAGGTCAAGTCGATCCGCAACGGCAAGACCACGATCGCTGAGTCCTACGCCGATCCGAAGGACGGCGAGATCTGGCTGATCAACGCCAATATTCCGGAATACCTGCAAGCCAACCGCTTCAACCATGAGCCTAAACGGCCGCGCAAGCTGCTGCTGCACAAAAAGCAGATCAATAAGCTGATGGGTGCGGTCGATCGTGACGGCATGACGCTGATTCCGCTGAAGCTGTATTTCAACGAGCGTGGCCGCGCCAAGCTGTTGCTGGCGGTAGCCAAGGGCAAGAAACTGCACGACAAGCGTGACAGCGAGAAAAAACGCGACTGGAGCAGGGAGAAGGGCCGCCTGCTGCGGGCGCGGGGATAAAATATGCGAATGGTGAGTAGCGAATGGCGAATGGTAGATTAGATACTTTCCCATTTGCTACTGGCTATTCGCCATTCGCTACTCACCATTCGCCACTTTGAGGACGCAACATGGTTCAATCCAATCTGCTTGAAGTCGACTGGAGCAAGATTCCGGCGCCGGCCGATGACGGCGCGGCAGCACATCTGGTCGGCATGACGATCCCGCCGGTGAGCCTGATCGCCACCGACGATACCGCGGTGACGCTGTCGGCGCTGCCGGGACGCACGGTGGTGTTCGCCTATCCCCGAACCGGCGAGCCCGGCAAGATCGGCCTGGTCGATGACTGGGACATGATCCCGGGTGCGCGCGGCTGCACGCCGCAGACCTGCGCGTTCCGCGATTTGTTCGCGGATTTGAAGGCGGCCGGGGCCAGCCATGTGTTCGGCCTGTCGACCCAGAGCAACGCCTACCAGACCGAGATGGCTTCGCGGCTGCATCTTCCGTTCCCGGTCTTGTCAGATGAAAAGCTTGAGCTTTCGCGCGCGCTCGATCTGCCGATCATGGAGGTGGCGGGGCTGAGCTTGATCCGGCGTCTGGCGCTGATTGTCGACGACGCCCGCATCACGCAGGTGTTCTATCCGGTGTTTCCGCCGGATCGGAACGCCGGCGACGTGCTGGAATGGCTGAAGCAAAATCCGGTCGCGCCATCCGGGCGATAACGGCTTTGATCCGGCGCGGCAGGGCGCTTACTTCGCAAGATCGGCGCGCACCTTCGCGAACACGCTGCGAAACATCTCGGGCGTCAGCACCCGCGTATTGGTGTTGTAGCGCGAGCAATGATAGCTGTCGTAAAG
Organism: uncultured Alphaproteobacteria bacterium; assembly: GCA_963843235.1. Taxonomy (GTDB): domain Bacteria; phylum Pseudomonadota; class Alphaproteobacteria; order Rhizobiales; family Xanthobacteraceae; genus Bradyrhizobium. Next base: position 371,598 of record CAWJJV010000017.1, on the reverse strand, counting down.
CGTCACGGCGCCGGCCGGATGCATCGCGCCGTGCGCAAATGGCGCTGCGGAGCTGCGAAGACCCAACGCCTTCAGCGTCGATTCATGCGCGATCCGGCCGAGCGCGACGATCGCGCGCAGCCGTGGCATGGTCTCGATGGTCGTGGCCAGGAATTGCCGGCAGGTGTTGATTTCGGCCGGCAGCGGCTTGTTTTGCGGCGGCACGCAGCGCACCGCGTTGCTGATCCGGCAATCGACCAGCGCCAGCCCGTCGTCCGGCCGGGCCTGATAGACGCCGCTGGCGAAACCGTATTCAAGCAGGGTCGCATAGAGCAGGTCGCCGGCGTAATCGCCGGTGAACGGCCGGCCGGTGCGGTTGGCGCCTTGCATGCCGGGCGCTAGACCGACGATCAGTAGCCGCGCGTCGGGACCGCCGAACGAGCGAACCGGCGCGTTGAACCATTCCGGCTCGCGGGCGCGCGCTGCCTCGCGGAAACCGACCAGCCTTGGGCAAAGCGGGCAATCGCGGCCGGGCTCGAAGCTGAGGAGGGCATCGACGGGCGTCGGTTTGCCGCCCGCGCGGTCATTTTCAATCCTCGAAATCGTCGTCATCGCCCCTCGGCGCCGTGGTGGTTGCGCGCTGCAGGAATTGCGGGGCGTGGTGGCGCGGCTCGCGCGGGGCGGGGCGCTCGGAAGGGTCGCGGCCGAGCTTGGATTGCAATTCCATCAGGTCGGTGAAGACGTCGGCCTGGCGCCGCAATTCGTCGGCGATCATCGGCGGTTGGCTGGAAATCGTCGAGACGACGGTAACCCGGACGCCGCGGCGCTGCACCGCCTCGACCAGCGACCGGAAATCGCCGTCGCCGGAAAACAGCACCATCTGGTCGACATGCTCGGCGAGCTCCATCGCATCCACCGCAAGCTCGATATCCATGTTGCCCTTGACCTTGCGGCGGCCGCTGGCGTCGATGAATTCCTTGGTCGCCTTGGTGACAACAGTATAACCGTTGTAATCCAGCCAGTCGATCAACGGACGGATCGACGAATATTCCTGATCTTCGATGATCGCGGTGTAATAGAACGCGCGCACCAGAGTCCCTCGGCTCTGGAACTCCTTCAAAAGGCGCTTGTAATCGATGTCGAAGCCGAGCGTCTTGGCGGTTGCGTAAAGGTTGGCGCCATCGATAAAAAGCGCGATTTTATTGGAAGCTAGTGACATCAAGTTTTCTCGCGTTGTTAACGTTTTTGGCGCGGCGGTAACGGGCCGCGCATTTCAGGGTAGGTCGCCTAAAGTTCGGTGAATCCAGCCCAACAAACACCACCGCAAATGTGGTGGGGCGAGGGCGAAAAAACCCATTCTTTCGACTTGTAATGAAGCAAGTGAAGCTATCTTCCTCGTCCCTGACAATACCCTGATATGTCTGGATATGTCTGGACGATCTGGTCTTCTGGCCCCGGCGCGGGGGTAGCAGAGCGGATTGCCGAGGCCAAATCACAAATTGGTCTTGCGAAAAGCCGCCGCGCGCTATAACTAGCGAATATAACCAACATATTCGGTCCCATTTAACGGAGCGACAGTCGATGGCGCGCGTCACCGTGGAAGATTGCATTGATAAGGTCGACAACCGGTTCGATCTGGTCTTGTTGGCGGCGCACCGCGCCCGCATGATCTCGTCCGGCTCACAGCTCACGGTCGATCGCGACAACGACAAGAACCCGGTTGTGTCGCTGCGCGAAATCGCCGATTCGACCATTTCCCCCGAGGATCTGCGCGAAGAGCTGGTGCATTCGCTGCAGAAGTTCGTCGAGGTCGACGAGCCCGAGCCCGATACCGTGCCGTTGATCGGCTCGGCCGGTGCCAGCGTCGATGCCGACGACACCGAGGTCGCCGTCGAGCGCATGACCGAAGAGGAACTCCTGAAAGGCCTCGAAGGCCTGGCGCCTCCGGAAGAGCAGCCCGAAGAGGACGAATAGGCCGCCGGATTACGGCACGGGATGGGATGCCCGACCCCGATTGATTCACCAAAGGCCCGGACAATTGTCCGGGCCTTTGCTTTTATCGGCATTTCCATGGTTACCATGGCACTCGCACTGCGCAGTCGAATCCGCCGAGGGCACCCTTCGATTTGATCGGCGGGTCGCCGATTTCGCGTTAGACTGCGCTGGCGTGCCGACTACCGAGCGTTGCTCCCGGAGCGGGCTTCGCTGGCTCCCGGAACGAGCTTCGCTCGAAAAACGCACTAGATAGATCGTGAGGTGGGCTGCATCCGAGGCCCGCGAAGGTAGTGATCGAATGGCGAATTGGCGCCGCAAACCACAGCAGATGCAGGCTGCGACCGAGACGGTCGCGGTGGCACCGGCGCTGCACGCAACGCCCAAGCCGGCCAAGCCGGCGCGCGCACGGATGATGCGGCAGTACGACCTCGTCGAGCGCGTCCGATCCTATAACCCGGACACCGACGAAGACCTGCTGAACCGCGCCTACGTCTATGCCATGAAGGCGCACGGCACGCAGACCCGCGCGTCCGGCGATCCCTATTTCTCGCATCCGCTGGAAGTCGCGGCGATCCTCACCGATCTCAAGCTCGACGACGCCACCATCGTCGCGGCGCTGCTGCACGACACCATCGAGGATACCGAGGCCACCCGCGCCGAAATCGACCACATGTTCGGGCACGAGATCGGTGCGCTGGTCGAGGGTCTCACCAAGCTGAAGCGGCTGGAGCTGGTTTCGCGCGAAGCCAAACAGGCCGAGAACCTGCGCAAGCTCCTGCTGGCGATCGCCGACGATGTCCGCGTTCTCCTGATCAAGCTCGCCGACCGTTTGCACAACATGCGCACGCTGGAGTTCGTGCCGCCCACGTCACGCCGCCGGATCGCCGAGGAGACGCTCGACATCTATGGGCCGCTTGCCGGCCGCATGGGTATGCAGGAGATGCGGGAGGAACTCGAAGACCTTTCGTTCCGCATGCTCGATCCGGAAGCTCACGCAGTGGTGATGCAGCGGCTGGATGCGCTGGCGGAGCGCAACCGCAACCTGATCGGCGAAATCGAAACCCAGCTTTCCAGGAATCTCCAGAACAACGGCATGGAGGCGCACGTCTATGGCCGGCGCAAGCAGCCGTTTTCGATCTGGACCAAAATGGAGCGCAAGTCGGTCGGCTTCGAGCAATTGTCCGACATCTTCGGATTCCGCGTCGTGATGAATGACGTCGAGGCCTGCTATCGCGCGCTCGGCGTGGTGCACACCACCTGGCCGGTCGTACCCGGCCGGTTCAAGGACTACATCTCGACGCCGAAGCAGAACGATTATCGTTCGATTCACACCACCGTGATCGGTCCCGGCAACCAGCGCGTTGAACTGCAGATCCGCACCCAGGAGATGGACCAGATTGCGGAACTCGGCATCGCCGCGCACGCCTTCTACAAGGATGGCGTGGGTTCCCCGACCGAGCTGCTCAAGCGCGAATCCAACGCCTTCGCCTGGCTGCGTCATACCGTCGGGATCTTGTCGGAAAGCGCCAACCCGGAAGAGTTTCTCGAGCACACCAAGCTGGAGCTGTTTCACGATCAGGTATTCTGCTTCACCCCGAAGGGAAAGCTGATCGCGCTGCCGCGCCATGCCAACGTGATCGACTTCGCCTACGCGGTGCACACCGACGTCGGCAACAGCGCGGTCGGTTGCAAGATCAACGGCAAGTTCGCGCCGCTGTCGTCCGAACTGCAAAACGGCGACGAGGTGGAGGTGCTGACCTCGAAAGCGCAGGCCGCGCCGCCATCGGCCTGGGAATCGCTCGCGGTCACCGGCAAGGCGCGGGCGGCGATCCGGCGCGCGACGCGCACCGCGGTGCGCGATCAATATGCCGGCCTCGGCCGCCGCATCGTGGAGCGCTTGTTCGTGCGCGCCAAGATCGAATACGCCGACGACAAGCTGAAGGGCGCGCTGCCGCGGCTGGCGCGAGCCTCGATCGACGACGTGATGGCGTCGGTCGGGCGCGGCGAGATGAAGGCCTCCGACGTCGCGCGCGCGATGTATCCGGATTACAAGGAAGAGCGTATCGGGCGGTTTGGCGGTAAGAAGAGCCTGGCGGACAAGAAGTCGCCGGCCGATTCGGCCCGCAGCCCGACCGCCATTCCGATCCGGGGCATCAATTCCGATTTGCCGGTCAAGTTTGCGCCGAACGGCGGCGCCGTGCCGGGCGACCGAATCGTCGGGATCGTTTCGCCGGGGGAGGGCATCACGATCTATCCGATCCAATCGCCGGCGCTGAGGGATTTCGAGGAGGAGCCGGAGCGCTGGCTCGACGTGCGCTGGGATGTCGACGATTCGACGCCGCAGCGTTTTCCGGCGCGGATCATGGTCCAGAACGTCAACGAGCCCGGCAGCCTCGCCCAGGTCGCCACCGTAATCGCCGAGCATGACGGCAACATCGACAACATCAGCATGTCCAGGCGCTCGCCGGATTTTACCGAGCTCACCATCGATCTTGAGGTCTATGACCTGAAGCATCTCAGCGCCATCATCGCCCAGTTGCGGGCCAAGGCCGTCGTCGCGCGGGTCGACCGCGTTAACGGATAAAGCAGGACGCCCCCATGGTGTGAGGGGGCGCTGTTGCGCCGTCTCGAACCATGAGGTCATAATGCATCTCATCCTTCGAGACGCGGCGAAGACGCCGCTGCTCAGGATAAAGCGTTTTTCGAAAGCTAAAATTTTTTCAGACCTCTGCGCGAGTCCCGAATGTCCCAAACTCCTCCGCTGCGTCTCGGCGTCAATGTCGATCACATCGCCACCCTGCGCAACGCAAGGGCGGGGCTCACTCCCGATCCGGTGCGGGCGGCGCTTGCCGCGATCGAGGCGGGTGCCGACGGCATCACCGCGCACCTGCGAGAGGACCGTCGCCATATCCGGGATGATGACATGGCGCGGCTGAAGGCGGAGATCTCCAAGCCGCTGAATTTCGAGATGGCGGCGACCCCGGACATGCTGGGTATCGCGCTCGCGACCAAGCCTCATGCGGTGTGTCTGGTGCCGGAGCGGCGGGAAGAACTCACCACCGAGGGCGGCCTCGACGTGGTCGGACAGCACAACGCGCTCAAGCCGTCCATCGCGCAATTGAACGATGCCGGCGTGCGGGTGTCGCTGTTCATCGCGGCCGAGCCGCGGCAGATCGAAATGGCCGCGAAGCTACGCGCGCCGGTCATCGAAATTCACACCGGCGCCTGGTGCGATGCCGTGGTCGATGGCCATGCCGAAAAGGCGGAAGCGGAGTGGCAGCGTATTGTCAGGGGGGCGGCGCTGGCGCGTGCCGCCGGCCTGGAAGTCCATGCCGGGCACGGGCTCGATTACGGCACCGCGGAGAAGATCGCCACCCTGCCTGAAATCGTCGAACTGAACATCGGCTATTACCTGATCGGGGAGGCACTGTTCGTCGGGCTCGGCGACAGCGTTCGCACCATGCGGAGCGGCGATGGATCGCGGACGCAAAAACGTCGAGCATCGGCATCCCGGAATTCCCGCGGGCGAAGCATGATCATTGGCATCGGCTCCGACCTGATCGATATCCGCCGGGTCGCCGCCGTGATCGAGCGTCACGGCGATCGCTTTCTCGACCGTATCTTCACCGAAACCGAGCGCGCCCGGGCCGGGCGCCGCGCCAAAAACGAGAAAATGGTGGTGGCGACCTACGCCAAGCGGTTTGCCGCCAAGGAGGCCTGTTCCAAGGCGCTCGGGACCGGAATCCGGCAGGGCGTCTGGTGGCGGGACATGGGGGTGGTGAACCTGCCGGGCGGCCGTCCCACCATGGAACTGACCGGCGGAGCGCTGGCCCGGCTCGAGGCACTGACGCCAAAGGGCCTTGAGGCGCGAATCGACCTCAGCATCACCGACGACTGGCCGCTGGCGCAGGCTTTCGTCATAATTTCGGCGGCCAGCCGGGGCAATCCCTGACTCACCGACGGGTGGTGTTCGCTGGAGGGCGGTGAAACAAAAAATCATCGGAAAATCAAAGGATTAGAAAGTTTTGAGAAGTCCGTTGATTGCGCCGCTGCGAACAACCGTCTAAAACGCCGCAGGAAAACAGGGCGAATTCGGGTTTGCGCCGGGATTCGCTTTCACATCAGAATCGACCATTCCTTGACGCGAAACGACGTACGATTCGCGTGAGGAAAATGCTCTGCCGCCGTACGGCAGTCGGGACGGGAATTGGGAAAGCGATGAGCGTGACATCCGGGACAAAATCTGAGAGCGGCTTGGGTGAAACCATCCGTGTCGTCGCTCATGCGCTCTTGATCGCGCTGGTGATCCGTACCTTCCTGTTCCAGCCCTTCAACATTCCCTCGGGATCGATGAAGGCGACGCTCCTGGTCGGCGACTATCTGTTCGTCTCGAAATATTCCTACGGATACAGCCATTATTCGATTCCGCTGTCTCCGCCGCTGTTTTCGGGACGCATCTTCGGCTCCGAGCCGAACCGCGGCGATGTCGTGGTGTTCCGGCTGCCGAAGGACGATTCCACCGACTACATCAAGCGCGTGATCGGGTTGCCCGGCGACCGCATCCAGATGAAGGAAGGCCTGCTCTACATCAACGACAAGCCGGTGGTGCGCGAGCGGCTGAGCGATTTTGTCGGGGAGGATCCCTGCGGCTCCGACGCGACCGCGCGGGTGAAGCGCTGGAAGGAGACGCTGCCGAACGGCGTCAGCTATGAGTCGCTGGATTGCGTCGATAACGGTTTCTACGACAACACCAATGTCTACACCGTGCCGCCCGGCGACTTCTTCATGATGGGCGACAACCGGGACAATTCGACCGATAGCCGGGTGCTGTCGGCAGTGGGGTACGTGCCGTTCGAGAATCTGATCGGCCGTGCCCAGATGATTTTCTTTTCCATCGCTGAGGGCGAACACGCCTGGATGTTCTGGCGCTGGCCGACCGCGGTGCGCTGGAATCGCATATTCACAATTGTGCGATGAACGAAGAAGCGCAGGATATCCAGCCTCCATCGTCACCAGGCGAAGCCAGCCTTCAGCCTGACACCAACGGCGAACCGGTGGCGAAGAAAAAACGCAACAAGGTCAGCGCCAAGGCGGCGACGGCGGCGATCGAGGCGCGCATCGGGCACAAGTTTGCGGATCCGACGCTGCTGGCCACCGCCTTCACCCATGTCTCCGCGTTGAAATCCGCGCGCAAGCGCGGCGACAGTTACCAGCGCCTCGAATTTCTCGGCGATCACGTCCTCGGGCTGGTCGTCTCGGACATGCTTTACCGCGCCTTTCCGAACGCCGACGAGGGTGAATTGTCGAAGCGGCTCGCCGATCTCGTCCGCAAGGAGAGCTGCGCCGACGTGGCGAAGTCGCTTGCGCTGCTCGACGACATCAAGCTCGGCGCGGTCGGCGCGGGGGCGGGCGCCCGCCTGCGTAAATCCGTGCTCGGTGACATCTGCGAGGCGGTGATCGGCGCGATATATCTCGATGGCGGCCATAGCGCCGCGGCGCAATTCGTCGAACGCAACTGGACCGAGCGGATGCGCAAACCGCGGCGGCCGTTGCGCGACCCCAAGACGGTGCTGCAGGAATGGGCCCAGGGCAAAGGCCTGCCGACCCCGGTCTATCGCGAGGTCGAGCGCACCGGGCCGCATCACGATCCGCAGTTCCGCGTTGCGGTGGATTTGCCGGGGCTTGACCCGGCCGAAGGCGTCGGCGGCAGCAAGCGCGCCGCCGAAAAAGTCGCGGCGTCGGTGATGATCGCGCGTGAAGGCGTTGGTGGCGGTAGCAATGACGGATGAATCTCTCGACGAGGCCCTCCCGGCTGCGACGCGCTGCGGTTTCGTCGCGCTGATCGGCGCCCCCAATGTCGGCAAGTCGACCCTGGTCAACGCGCTGGTCGGCTCCAAGGTCACGATCGTATCGCGCAAGGTGCAAACCACGCGCGCGCTGATCCGCGGCATCGTGATCGAAAGCGGCGCCCAGATCATTCTGGTCGATACGCCGGGGATCTTTTTGCCGAAGCGGCGGCTCGACCGCGCCATGGTATCGACCGCCTGGAGCGGGGCGCATGACGCCGACCTGGTCTGCGTGCTGCTCGACGCCAAATCGGGGATCGACGAGGAAGCCGAAGCGATCCTGACCAAGGTGGCGTCGGTTGCGCACAAGAAGATCCTGGTGCTGAACAAGATCGATCTCGTCCCTCGCGAGAAATTGCTGGCGCTGGCCCAGGCGGCCAATGACCGGCTGCGTTTCGAGGAGACGTTCATGATCTCGGCGCTGTCGGGCGATGGCGTCGACGATTTGCGCCGCACGCTTGCCGCAATGGTGCCGCCGGGGCCGTTCCACTATCCCGAGGACCAGATGTCGGATGCGCCGATGCGGCATCTGGCGGCCGAAATCACCCGGGAGAAAATCTTTCGCCAGTTGCACCAGGAACTGCCGTATCAATCCACGGTCGAGACCGATAGCTGGACCGAGCGCAAGGACAAATCGGTCCGCATCGAGCAGACGATTTTTGTCGAGCGTGAAAGCCAGCGCAAGATCGTGCTCGGCAAGGGCGGCGCCACCATCAAGTCGATCGGCGCGGATTCGCGCAAGGAACTCACCGAGATCGTGGGTCAGCCGGTGCACCTGTTCTTGTTCGTGAAGGTGCGCGAGAACTGGGGCGACGATCCCAATCGCTATCGCGAAATGGGACTAGAATTCCCGAAGGAATAACCGGCGTCCCATGAGCGTACCCAGAAACGTAGTGTGGTTCGAAGCGCTGTTGTATGCGTCGCTGTACGCTCGACGCGCTGTCGGTGGCGTTTCAGGACCGGACGCCTGCCGCCGGACATGACGGAATCGATGGTTACGACGCGACGGTGATGGCGGCCGGCCTGATCCTGTTGCTGGTTTTCCTGGTCTGGCTCGCCGCGCAGCGGCGCAAGAACTGGCCGCGCTGGGTGCTGATCGGCTCACTGGTGCTGTCGGTTTTTTCGCTGGTGCAGATCCTCGGCGATGGCGGCCTGGCGTTCGACAGCGGCATCGAAATCATTTCGTGCGTCCTGACCGCCGCCGGACTGTATTTCTCCTATACCGGCGATGCTCGGGGCTGGTTCAACGGGTAGCTCCAAGCTAACTGCGTCGCCCGGAATGGCTGGCGTTAAGCTGCGCAGGCCGGCGGAATCCTGTAAACTCCGCCCCATGGAATGGACCGACGAAGGCATCGTGCTCGGGGTGCGGCGGCATGGCGAATCCTCAGCCATCGTCGAACTCTTGACGCGCGACCATGGCCGTCATCTCGGTCTCGTGCGCGGCGGGGCCGGTTCGCGGATGCGCCCGCTGCTGCAGCCCGGCAACAGCGTGACCGCGGTGTGGCGGGCGCGGCTCGACGAGCACCTCGGCTATTACGCGATCGAGGGAACCAGGTTGCGCGCCGCGACCGTGCTGGCGTCGTCGTTCGCGGTCTATGGCGTGACGCACCTGGCCTCGCTGGCGCGGCTGTTGCCCGAGCGCGATCCGCATCAGGACATCTACGACAGGCTCGAGCATATCCTCGATGATTTCGACGACGCCGGCGAGGCGGCGGTTCATCTGGTGCGGTTCGAACTCGCGATGCTTGCCGAACTCGGGTTTGGGCTCGATCTGGAAAATTGCGCCGCGACCGGCGAGACCGCCGAGCTGATCTACGTCTCGCCGAAATCCGGCGGCGCGGTGTCGCGGCAGGCCGGCGATCCCTGGCGTGACCGGCTGCTGCGGCTGCCGCCGTTCCTGCGCCAGGACGGCAGCGGCCGAAACGGCTGGTCGGATCAGGACCTGCAGGACGGATTTCGGCTGACCGGGCTGTTTCTGCTGCGTCACGTGCTCGAACCGCGTGGGCAGGGTCATTCCGACGCCCGCGACGGGTTCATCAATGCGGTCGCAAGGCACCGGGCAGCCGCGACGGTTCCGTGACGACTGGGCGAGATCCGGAAGAGTGGACGCCGGTTTCCCTCGCGACAAACACGAAGCGTTTGCGCGGAGATCATGCTTAAAAAATAAAACAGAGCGGGATTGCAATTCGAAGAAAAGCCATCCTGCTCATGCCATTGCGCGCCCAGAAAAAACCCGACCTCTGTCGAGGCCGGGATTGAGGTACTGGGGCTAACAGTCCGCCTCGATCGATTGGATCAAAGGGCGGTAGGAAGTAGCCTCGTTTAAACTTAGCGCCGCGGTCGGTGCGGGCAACGGGATTAAAGCGAAGGCGTGCAAGGCAATTCTCCCGGCGATAGAAGGCAATGCTCCCGCTGTTAACGCTGCGCGGTCGGATTAGCCTTGTCCATCCTCGAGACCGTATTCGCGATAAACGGTGAGTAAATCAATGCCGGGAAATAACCGGCACTTTGCCTGGGCCAGATGAAGGTTGACGGTTCCGGGCGGACAACCGGCGGCTAAAAGCTTCCTGATGTCGTCCATGTGAGGGAGCGGTTGATGCGCCGGCGGGAGTTGTTCCAGCGCGATGAGCGCCGTTGCCAACGCTTCCGTGATGACCCATTCGTCGTGACCGGTGACGCCCTTTTTCGACATGAATTCATTCCCGCTCGGTTGATGGCACGGAAAGAAACACGCTGGCCGGCATCGACCACTGGTCATTCGCCAACGGCGGCAGCCGGGATGATCCTACAAACAAACGGGGTGCCAAGGAACGGCGCGCCTTTCGTGAACCAACCGGACGATTCTGCCCGATTTTTGGTTCCTGACGCGGAACCGTTTCAAAGGCCGGTCGCCCCTGACGCACCGTCCCGGCGAACGCCGATCCGGCGCGAGCGCAATTATCGCTTCGCCGGCGGCCTCGGTCGGGACAATGCCTTTTTAACAAGCAATGCCGGGGGCTATATGACAGTGCGCCTTGGGACCGTGCCTTGGGACGGGAAGACCAGCATCGCTGTGCCGCTGATTCGCAAGCCTTGATCGATTCACCTCAAAAGTTTAACCCGTCGCCATGGGTAAAAGACTGATTCCGCCGGAACCGGCCGAAATTCACGAGGTCATGCTGCGCGACGCGCTCGAGGAGCGCTACCTCGCTTACGCATTGTCCACCATCATGCACCGCGCATTGCCGGACGCCCGCGACGGGTTGAAGCCGGTGCACCGGCGCATCCTCTATGGCATGCGGCTGTTGCGGCTCGACCCGGGCACGCCGTTCAAGAAATCCGCCAAGATCGTCGGCGACGTGATGGGCTCGTTCCATCCGCATGGCGACCAGGCGATCTACGACGCCATGGTCCGGCTGGCGCAGGATTTCTCCTCGCGCTATCCGCTGGTCGACGGCCAGGGCAATTTCGGCAACGTCGACGGCGATAACCCCGCCGCCTACCGCTACACCGAAGCGCGCATGACCGAGGTCGCGCGGCTTCTGCTCGACGGCATCGACGAGGACGGCGTCGAATTCCGTCCCAATTACGACGGCCAGTCGAAAGAGCCGGTGGTCCTGCCCGGCGGATTTCCGAATCTGCTCGCCAACGGCGCGCAGGGCATCGCGGTCGGCATGGCGACCTCGATCCCGCCGCACAACGTCGCCGAACTTTGCGACGCCGCGCTGCATCTGATCGACAAACCCGACGCCAAGTCGAAGGCGCTGCTGAAATGGGTCAAGGGTCCGGATTTCCCGACCGGCGGCATCGTCATCGATTCCAAGGAGAGCATCACCGAGGCCTACATGACCGGGCGCGGCTCGTTCCGCACCCGCGCCAAATGGAGCCAGGAAGAAGGCGCGCGCGGCACCTGGGTCGTGGTCATCACCGAGATTCCGTGGCTGGTGCAGAAGTCCCGGCTGGTCGAGAAGATCGCCGAACTGCTCAACGAAAAGAAGCTGCCGCTGGTCGGCGACGTCCGGGATGAATCGGCGGAGGACATCCGCCTTGTCATCGAGCCGAAATCGCGCGCGGTCGATCCCGAACTGCTGATGGAATCGCTGTTCCGGCTGACCGAACTCGAAAGCCGGATTCCGCTGAACCTCAACGTGCTGGTGAAGGGCCGCATCCCCAAGGTGCTCGGGCTTGCCGAATGCCTGCGCGAATGGCTCGACCACCTGCGCGACGTGCTGCTGCGCCGCTCCAATTTCCGCAAGGCGCAGATCGAGCACCGGCTGGAAGTGCTCGGCGGCTACCTGATCGCCTATCTGAACATCGACAAGGTGATCAAGATCATCCGCACCGAGGACGAGCCGAAGCCGGAGTTGATGAAGGCGTTCAAGCTGACGGAGATCCAGGCCGAGGCCATCCTCAACATGCGGCTGCGCAGTTTGCGCAAGCTCGAGGAATTCGAGATCCGCACCGAGGACAAGAACCTTCGCAGCGAGTTGAAGGGGATCAAGAGCCTGCTCGGCTCCGAGCCCGAGCAGTGGTCCAAGGTCGGCGAGCAGGTCCGCAAGGTGCGCGACATCTTTGGGCCGAAGACGCCGCTCGGCAAACGCCGCACGCAATTCGCCGACGCGCCCGAGCATGACCTCGCCGCGATCGAGGAAGCTTTTGTCGAACGCGAACCGGTCACGGTGGTGGTTTCCGACAAGGGCTGGGTGCGGACGCTGAAGGGGCACGTCGAGGATATCTCTGGGCTGACCTTCAAGACCGACGACAAGCTCGACAAGGCCTTCTTTGCCGAGACCACCTCGAAGCTGCTGCTGTTCGCCACCAACGGCCGGTTCTATTCGCTCGACGTCGCCAAATTGCCGGGCGGGCGCGGTCATGGCGAGCCGATCCGGATGTTCATCGACATGGAACAGGACGCCGCGATCGTGTCGCTGTTCGTCAACAAGGGCGAACGAAAATTCCTGATAGCGAGCAGCGAAGGGCAGGGTTTTGTCGTCAAGGAAGAGGACTGCGTCGGCAATACCCGCAAGGGCAAGCAGGTGCTCAACGTCGACATGCCGAACGAGGCGCGGACGATCGCAACCGTTTCGGGCGACACGGTCGCGGTCATCGGCACCAACCACAAGATGGTGCTATTCCCGCTCGACCAGGTGCCGGAAATGGCGCGCGGCCGCGGCGTACGGTTGCAAAAATATTCCGGCGGCTCGCTGTCCGACGTTGCGGTGTTTGAGTCGAAGGCGGGTCTGACGTGGAAGGATTCCGCCGGCCGTGACCACAGCATGACCATGAAGGAATTGGCCGACTGGCGCGGCAACCGCGCCGATGCAGGTCGCCTCGCGCAGGGCCTGCCGAAGTCGAACAAGTTCAACCGGCCCATCGAGTAGGGCGCCGCTACGCGTGGTCCGGGCGAATGCACGCCCGGACGCGCGCCTCGCATGATCGGGCGCAGGCGGAAGCCGGATCGGCGCGTGCACGGCGTGGCGGCGTAATAGTATTCAGCCTTTCAAGCGCGCTATAAACCACCTACATGACGGATCGGCCTGCACCGGTTGCCGGTGCCGTTCGGAGTGATCTCGCGTGATCGCGCCATTGCCGTCGTGAAATCGCCTGAGGTTTCCGAGGAACCGCCCATGCATTCTCACTCTGTCGACCAATGGACCCACGATCACGTCTTCCTCGGTCAGCGTCACGACCGCAATGAACGGCGCACCTGGTTCGTGGTCGCGCTGACGATTGTGATGATGGTTGGCGAGATCGCGGCCGGATCGATTTTCGGGTCGATGGCGCTATTGGCGGATGGCTGGCACATGGCCACCCACGCCGCCGCGCTCGGCATCGCGGCGCTGGCCTACCTGTTCGCACGCCAGCACGCGCGTAATTCCCGCTTCGCTTTCGGTACCGGCAAGTTCGGCGATCTCGCCGCCTTCTCCAGCGCGATCATCCTCGGCCTGATCGCGGTCGAGGTCGCCTATGAAAGTGCGGTCCGGCTGTTCCAGCCGGTGCCGATCGCCTATGGCGAGGCGATCGCGGTCGCGGTACTCGGGCTTGGCGTCAACATCGCCAGCGCCTGGCTGCTGCGCGATAACCACGGCCATGACCATCATGGTCACGGCCATTCGCATGGCGACCATCACCACCACGACAACAACCTTCGAGCGGCCTATGTTCACGTGCTGGCCGACGCCGCGACTTCGGTTCTCGCCATCGCGGCGCTGGTGATCGCGATGTATGCGGGATGGGTCTGGATCGATCCGGCGGTGGGAATCATCGGCAGCCTGGTGATTGCCAGTTGGGCCTTCGGGCTGATCCGCGATTCCGGCGCCGTGCTGCTCGATGTCTGCGCCGACAAGGATCTTGAAGCCGTGATCCGCGAACGGCTGGAGACCAAGGGCGACCGGGTGACGGACTTGCATCTGTGGCAGGTCGGTCCCGGCCACCGCGCGGCGGTGATCTCGGTGATCTCCGACAACCCGCTGCCGCCCGCGACCTACAAGCGCCGCCTCGGCGGCCTGCAAGGTTTGTGTCACGTCACCGTCGAGGTCGAGCATTGTCCGCATGAGGCGCTGGCGACTGAGCATCGCTGATGGCGCGTCGACGGATTGCTTTGCGCAATAAAGCTTCAGCCCCGCGGCGCGGAGACCGTTGACGGCGGTGGGCCCGGAGCCTTCTTCGGATTCAGCGTGCCGGCATAGAATGAAAGTCCGCCGATCAGGATCAGGCAGACGAAATAGACCGCATAGGCTTGCGGTGGGGTCATCGCCCATTTCAGCAGCGCCTGTAATCCGACCGGGCCGGTATTATTTTCCATGCGGAACTTGTGCTTTAATCGGGCTAGAATTGAAAGATCAAATTGCAAAGCGGCGTTGCCGCATGACCGGCCGGAATCCCGCGGCGAGGGCGTCATGAATATTTCTGTCGTTCAGGTTGGCGCGCCGTTACGTGGGACGCACTACGCGACGGGTGCTCACGGCGCTCTGCATCATCGGGATCTCAGTTGCCGCCGAGCGCGCATCCGCGCAGACGGCATTTTATCAGGCGAGTGAGCGAGATGTCGTGGGTCCGCCGGGCACGCTGATCAGCTCGGAGCCGATGCTGTTCGCGCCCGGATATGCGCAGGCCTACCGGCTTCTTTATCGATCGACCGGCCTTCATGGCGAGCCGATCGCCGTCTCCGGCGTGGTCGTGATTCCGCCGGGACCGCCGCCGCCGGGCGGCCGCCCGATCGTGGCCTGGGCGCATCCGACCACCGGCGTGGTGCCGCATTGCGCGCCGTCGCTGGCGATCTTCGGTTTCCAGCAGATCATGGGGCTGCGGCCGATGGTCGAACTCGGCGCCGTCGTGGTCGCCACCGACTATCCGGGGCTCGGCACCGCGGGCCCGCATCCGTATCTGGTCGGCGTCAGCGAGGGCCGCGCGGTGCTGGATTCCGTGCGCGTGGCCCGAGGCATGCCCGGCGTCGGCGGCGGCAATCGCTTTGCGGTGTGGGGACATTCGCAGGGCGGCCAGGCCGCGCTCTACGCCGGGCTGCTTGCCAAAAGCTATGCGCCCGAGCTCGGCCTGGTCGGCGTCGCCGCGGCGGCGCCCGCGACCGAGCTGGTCACGTTGATGGGGGATGATTTCAAGAGCACAGGCGGCAAGAACCTGACCGCGATGACGCTGTGGTCGTGGTCGCGGTTGTTCGGCGCGCCGATCGAGCGCGTCGTGGTGCCGGAGGCGATCCCCACCATCGACCGGCTCGCCGACGAATGCATCGAGTCGATCTTCGACATCCTGGAGCGGCGCCGGACCGAGCGGCCGCTGGAGCAGCATTTCCTCTCCGTGCAGAACATCGCCGTGGTCGAGCCCTGGAATACCCTCGCTTTGCGCAACACGCCGGGCGTGCTGCCGCGCGGCATCCCTTTGTTTCTGGCGCAGGGCACGACCGACAATCTGGTGCGGCCGGAGGTGACGCGCGGCTACTTCAAGCGGCAGTGCAGGGACGGCAACCCGGTGCGGATGCTGTGGCTGCCCGGGGTCGGCCACGGTTCTGCGGCCCATGACAGCGCCGACGCCGCGGTCGACTGGATGATGGAGCGCTTTGCCGGCGCGCCCGCGCCGAGCGATTGCGGGAGTTAGCGCTTCCGTTGCCGTGACGCCTCGAATCCAGTCTCACTGGGCTTAGCGGACCGGCTCGCCTGATCTGGCCTTTGGCACCTGCCGCAACAGACACAGCGCCAGCAGCGCCGCGAGGCTGAGCGCCGAGGATACGATGAGGACGCGGCTGCCCATGCGCTCGATCAGCAGACCGAACGCCAGCGGCGCCACCGCCTGCGCCATCCGTGCCGGCGCGCCGATGATGCCGAGCCGATAGCCGAAATTTTCCGGCCCGAAGATCGCCAGCGGCAGCGTGCCGCGTGCGATCGTCAGGATGCCGTTGCCGGCACCGTGGAAGATCGCGAACACGCTCGCCGCGCCGCCGCCCGCGACCGCCAGGATGGCGGCGCCGATCGGGTGCATCAGGCATGCCAGCCGGGTCGACACGACAGGATGATAGCGGCTGAGGAAACTCGCCTCGACGATGCGGGCGAACACCTGCGCCGGCCCGATCAGCGCGCCGGCCGCCACCGCCTGCACGCTGGTCGCGCCCGCAGCCTCGAGAATGCGGGGCAGGTGCGCCGCCATCGCGCCGGTGACGGTCCATGCTGCCGCAAAGGCAAACGCCAGCAGCACCATCGTGCGATCGATCGGGATGTGCGGCTTGACGGAGGTCGCGGCCGCAACCTTCGCGCCCGCCACCCGTGGCAGCATCAACAGATTGATCGGCAGGCCGATCACGATATGGGCCGCGGCCCAGGCGAAACAGGTTTCGCGCCAGCCGATGGTTTGCAATCCCCAGGCGGTCAGCGGCCAGCCGACGGTGCTGGCGAACCCCGCGATCAGGGTGATGCCGGTGATCGCCCGGCGTGCACTGTCGCCGTAGATGCGCCCCAGCGCGCCGAAGGCGGCGTCGTACAGGCCAAATCCCATGCCGACGCCGAGCAGAAGCCACGCCAAGACCAGCATCGGGATCGAAGTGGCGCTACCGAGCAGCGTCAGTCCCGCCGCCAACACCAGATTGGAGGTCGACAGCACCGACCTTCCGCCGACCAGATCGATCTGCCGGCCGACGCGCGGGCCCAGCAACGCCGCTATCACCAGTGACGCCGAGAACGCCGCAAAGATCCAGTTGCTGGAGACGCCGAGATCGCGCGCTATGGGATCGGCCAGGATCGCCGGCAGATAGTAGCTCGAAGCCCACGCCAGCGTTTGTGTGGTGCCGAGCGCGAAGATGACGGGAAGCTGGCGTCCGCTCATGGCTTAGGCGCCATCTTTCCGTATCGCCATCATCGGCCTCGCGTCCTCGCTTACAAGTCATTTGCATTCGCTTCGCGACGGCCGTCAAGCCGTGTGCCGCAGCTTCCCGCAGGCCTTTTCATCGCGCATGATTGCGCGGCATAATAGCCTATGGATCCGACGTCCCGACTGCACCTGATCAATTGGCTGGTTGGCCAGGGCCTCAAAGGCCTGCCTGAAAAGGATCTGCTTCGCGGCTTCTGCGAGCGTTGCCGTGCGCAGGGTCTCGAACTGTCACGTGTGCTCGTCTTCATCGATACGCTTCACCCGGTTTTCGAAGGGCACGGAGTTCGCTGGACCGACACCGAAACCAACGAGAGCGACGCGTTCGAATATGGATCGACCAGCGAGGGTGAATCCGCGGCAAACTGGCGCCGCACTCCTTTCTACCACATGCTTGAGCACGGCCACGACGAACTGCCGATCGATCTCGCCGACTGCGCCTCGTTAGACTTCTCGATGATCGCCGACCTTGCCGCGAAGGGGCATCGGCATTTCCTGGCCTTCGTGAACCGTTTTGGCGAAGCCGGCAGCATGGGCCAGATGGACTGCGTCTATTCGTATTGGCTGACCCGACGGGCCGACGGCTTCACCGCACAAGGCTTGTCGGCGCTGCGCGATCTGGTGCCGGTGCTGGGTCTGGCGATCAAATCCGCCGCGCAAGTCGACATCGCGCGCACCTTGGGCCGCGTCTATCTCGGGCGCGACGCCTCCGAGCAGGTTCTGCGCGGCCGGATCTCGCGCGGTGTGACCGAGCGCATCAACGCGGTGCTGTGGTTTTCCGATCTGCGCGGTTCGACCGCGATCAGCGAGGCGATTACGCCCGACGAGATCATTCCGTTTCTCAATGACTATGCGCAGGCCGCCATCGATGCCATCCATGACGCCGGCGGCGACGTGCTCAAACTGATCGGCGACGGTGTGCTCGCGATGTTCACCGGTGACGACATGGAAGTCGCGCGCCGCGCAGCGCTGCGGGCCGAGCATGATTTCCGGCATAACATGGGTTCGCTCAACGGCCGCCGCTCGACCGATGGCCGGCCGACGACGTCGGCCTATGTCGGCCTGCATGTTGGCGAGGTGTTCTACGGCAACATCGGCAGCGAGGACCGGCTCGACTTCACGGTGGTGGGGCCGGCGGTCAACGAGGTCAGCCGTATCGCCTCGATGTGTCGTTCGGTCGACCGCGAATTGCTGGCGTCGGCCGATTTTTGCGCCGGCCTCGATGCATCCGGGCGCGGTTATCTCGTCTCCACCGGCCGGTTTGCGTTGCGCGGCATCGGCCGCGCCCAGGACCTCTACACGCTTGATCCCGTGATCTCAGCGGATGAGGTAACGGCCGGGCGCTATGCGCGCTATCTTGCGAGGTAAAGCCGTGTTCTTGCCCGTGCCTTCAGGCCTTGATGTGCAAGTCGTAGTGACCCGCTGCACATTTGTAGCGCTGGAGCGTCCAGTTGGCATGGTAGATCGGATGCTCTGACATCCATTTTGCCACGCCCATCTGCCCCTGGATCATGCAGCTCTGCAGCGTGATTTCGCTTTTTGAACTGTCGGTGATGATTTCCTCGACGCATGCGCCGGGAACTCCCGACGAAACACGGCAGAGGACGGCCACAAGCGTTATGAACATCGCGTTTTCCTTGCTCCGGCAATAGCAGCCATATGCAAGGCGGATGCCAGCTTGAGTTCCGGCTGTTAACGCCCGACCAATCCGTGCAGCCAGGAATCCCGGAACATTTATTTCGCGCGCTTCGGCCGTGGGCGGCTCGGCCGTTTTCTCCAGCACCGCGGCGATCGCCTCGTCAACCCGCTCCAGCCAGATGAACTCCAGCCGGTCTCGGGCGCCGCGCGGAATCTCGTCGAAGTCGCGCCGGTTCCGCGCCGGCAGCATGACGCGGGTCAGGCCTGCGGCGGCGGCGGCGACCACCTTTTCCTTGATGCCGCCAACCGGCAGCACCAGGCCTCGCAACGAAATCTCGCCGGTCATGGCGGTGTCGCTTCTGACGGTGCGGTTGGTGAGCAGCGAGGTGAGGGCGGTGAACATCGCCACGCCTGCGCTTGGCCCGTCCTTGGGCGTGGCACCCGCGGGGACGTGGACGTGGATGTCGCTCTTTTCGAATAATGCAGGATCGATACCGAGTTGCGCGGCGCGGCCTTTCACCAGCGTCAGCGCGGCCTGCACGCTTTCGCGCATCACTTCGCCGAGCTGGCCGGTCAGGATCAGCGCGCCTCTTCCGGGCGTGCGCGAGGCTTCGATAAACAGAATGTCGCCACCGACCGGGGTCCAGGCCAGACCGGTCGCCACGCCGGGGACGCTGGTACGCATGGCGATCTCGCTTTCGAAGCGAGGCTGGCCAAGCACGGTCGTGATCTCCTTTGTCGGTGAGCACAACGCGGTTGGTGCTGCCTTCGGCGACCTGAACGGCGATGTTCCGGAAGACCTTGCCGATCTCTCGTTCCAGGCTGCGAACGCCGGCCTCTCGCGTATATCCCTTGATGATGAGCCGTAGCGCGTCGGCGTCGATCTCGGCCTGTTCGGCTTTCAGGCCGTTGGCCTCGAGCTGGCGGCGAACCAGATAGCGCCGCGCGATCTCCAGCTTCTCGTCTTCGGTGTAGCCGGCCAGGCTGATGATCTCCATCCGGTCCAGCAACGGGCCCGGAACGGTGTCGAGCATATTGGCCGTGGCAACGAACACGACCCGGGAGAGGTCGAACGGCACGCCGAGATAGTTATCGCGAAAGGTCGCGTTCTGTTCGGGATCGAGCACTTCAAGCATCGCGGCGGAAGGATCTCCCTGAATCCCGCGCCCGAGCTTGTCGATCTCGTCGAGCATCATGACGCAATTGCGCGCGCCGGCTTTCTTGATCGCCTGGATGATATTGCCCGGCAGCGCGCCGATATAGGTGCGGCGGTGGCCGCGGATTTCCGCCTCGTCGTGAACGCCGCCGAGACTGACGCGCACGAACGGCCGTCCCATCGCGCGGGCGATCGATTGCCCCAGCGAGGTCTTGCCGACGCCGGGCGGGCCGACGAAGCAAAGAATCGGCGCCTTGCCCTCCGGTGCGAGCTTCCGGACCGCAAGATATTCGATGATCCGGCTTTTGATCTTGTCCAGACCGTAGTGATCGTCATCGAGAATGCGCCTTGCCTCGGCGATATCGATCGGCTTCTCCTCCGGCAACGCTCCAGGGCAGTTCGATCAGCCAGTCGAGATAGCTGCGGACCATGCCGGCTTCGGCCGCGCCTTCGGGCATTCGCTCGTAACGGCGGACTTCCTTGCGCACCTGGCCCTCGGCTTCCGCCGGCATCTTGGCCTTGGCGATCGCCGCATTCAGCTCGGCAACCTCCTGCGCCTTGCCATCGCCTTCGCCGAGCTGGCGCTGAATGGTCGCCATCTGCTCGCGCAGGATCGCTTCGCGCTGGCGCTCGTCGAAGGTCGCCTTGGTCTGCTGTCCGATCTCGTTGCTGAGCCGAAGCACCTCGATGCGTTCGGCCAGATGCCGTGAAACCTTGTCCATGCGCAGCGCAAGGTCGATGGTCTCGAGGATTTCCTGCTTTTCCTGCGGCTTGATGTCCATGTACGAGGTCGCGAGATCGGCCAGCATCGACGGCGAGGTGGTGCCCTGCAGGACCGCGATCAGTTCCTGCGGCGCTTGCGGAAGCAATTCCGCGGCTTCGATCGCCTGCCGCTGCAAATTCAGAAAACGGGCCTCGATCTCCGGCGAACTCGTCGTGGGTTCCGGTACATTGAGAACGCGGGCCGCCGGAAACGGCGTGCCCGGCAGGAAATCGAGCACCCGGATGCGCTGCACGCCCTGGCAGATGACATGATGGCTGTCGTCGGGGCCGGTGATGTAACGGATGACATTGGCGACGGTGCCGACGCGGTAGAGATCGTCGGGTCCCGGTTCGCTCAACTCCGCGTCGCGCTGGAGCAGAATGCCGATCTGACGCTGTTCGCGCACGGCCTGTTGGGCGGCGGCGATCGCTTTCGGCCGTCCCAGCGTGATCGGGGCCACCATGCCCGGAAACAGTACCGTGTTGCGCACGGGAACGATGATGAGCGCGTCCGCTGGAATCGAAACCGATTGATCCGGGGATGAGGCGGCAGCTTGGCCGGGTGTCGCTGCTTCCGATGACATGGTTTTTCCTTACACGGATTTGGTGAGACGCAAGCCGACGCAGCCATACGTGGCGAAGCGGGAAATGGCGTAGCGGCCCAGTGGCAGGGCAATGCGGCGCTCGAACCGTCCCTGAGGCAATTCAAGGCGGTGGATCCGGGCGTTGCGGAGTTCCGCCGGCAGCACGCGGCGTCCGCTGACGACGAGTACGCCTTGATCGATCACGGCCTCGACGTCGTCGGGATCGACGCCGGGCAACGCGATCAGGATCAGCACCTCGCGTTCGGTCTCCAGCACGTCGATCGGCGGTTCCCAGCTCGGCTCGTCTGCGCCGGCCCACGGTCGCAGTTTCAGGAACTGCTGAGTGCAATCGCTCGGCGCGGGCAAGCGTCTCGATTGCATCGGACAGCATCCAGTTGATGGGATCTCTGGTCGGCATTTCGTCTCTCCCGCCACGACAGGTCTTGGAACGTACCCGAGTTTCCGCGTTAGCCAAGCGGTAGCTGAGGACGGATTATATCTGCAAGACAAGTTATTGCATCGGCTGACGGCGCCGAGCAGGCTCCCGGCATCATCATTGGGGTGGCGCGCATCCCAGCCGCGAAAGGATGCGAAATCTCAACCGCGGTTATGCTTTTCGCAGGACATACAGCGTAGCGGCCAGCAGCGAGGCCACCGTCAGCACGGCGCCCAGCGCAAACATCGCCTCATGCGAGACCGTCGCCGCCAGCCATACCCCGATCGCCGCGGCCATCATCTGCCAGAAGCCGAGCAACGCCGAAGCAGCCCCTGCCTTCTCGCCGAACGGGGACAGCGCTTGCGCGGAGCCCAGCGGATTGACGATGCCCATGCCGAGCAGGAACACGCACATCGCCGCGAGGAACGGCAGGAAGGTCGGATGGAATAGCGACACCAACAAGATCGCGATGCTGCCGGCCGCGGCCGCCAGCAGGCCGCCCCGGATCGAACGGGCGAGCCCGAAGCGCGGCGCCAACTTTGTAGCCAGCATGCCGGCGGCGAACACCACCATGACGGTGCCTGCGAAGAACAGCCCGAGCTGGATCGGCGTGAAGTGCAACCCTTCGATCAAAATGCGCGGTGCTGCCGAAAACATCGCGAACAGACCCGCCCATGATCAGGCTGACGGTCGCGGCCGGAATCAGAAAGCGGCGATCGCCGATCAGGCCGAAATAGGTTTTGACGATCGCGACCGGATTGAGCGGGGTTCGCGTCGCGTGATGGGTCTCGCCGAACACCATGTCGTAGGCGATCGCGGCGATCGCCGCGAAGATGCCGACAAAGACGAATTCGGAGCGCCAGCCGAAATAATGATCGAGCGCGCCGCCGAGCAGCGGCGAGAAGCCGGGCGCGGCCGCCATCGCGATCATGATCAGCGCCATGGCGCGGCCGAGCGCCGCGCCGCTGAAGAGATCGCGGGCGATGGCGCGCGACAGCACCGAGGTCGCGCATGCGCCGGCGGCCTGGACGACGCGGCCGGCCAACAGGCTCGGCAGGTCGTTGGCGAGGGCGCACCATGCGCTGCCGGCGAGGAACACCGCAAAGCCCGCCAGCACCGGCCAGCGCCGGCCGTAGCGATCCGAGACCGGTCCGACCACGAGTTGGCCGAGCGCGAACACCGCGAGGAAAACCGTGATCGCCGACGTCACCGCCGCGCTCGATACGTTCAGCGACGCGGCCATCTGCGGCAGCGAGGGCAGCAGGATATTGGTGGCGAGGGTGCCGGTGGCGGCGAGTGCCGCGAGCACCGCGATGTGCGCGGCCGTCGAGGCGACCTCCGGGCGCGGCGCGGCTGACATCGTCGAAACGGTCTGGTTGGTCATGGAACGCTCCCCTCGATATTGAATGAGATATATCATACAAACGAGCGGAAAGGCGAAGCGCACGCAGAACATGTGCCGTCGTGCCGAGCCGACGACCGCGCCGAGCGCGCTATCACCTGGCGCTTCCCCGACCATCTCCGGCTGCCGCGCCAGCGCGACCGCGGGCGACATCAGGATCACCAGCGCCTGGGCGCCGAAGATCGCGACCGCCAGATAGAGACAGGCTTCGGCGCCGTAGAATCCACCGATGACGGCGCCGAGCGCGGAGCCCACCGGGCGGGCGCCATAGCTCATGATGTTGATCGCCGAGACGCGGCCGAGCAGGCTCGGCGGCGTCACCGCTTGGCGCAGCGTCGTGGTCGAGATCACCCACAGGATCGGCCCGACACCGAGCAGGAAGAAGCCGAGGCCCGCGAGAGGCGGGCTCGGGATCACCGTCGTCAGCGCCAGCACCGCCGATGCAACGAAACCGGTCACCGGCCCGAGCGCGATCACGGTGCCGAACGACAACCGTCGCATCACCCGCGTCGCCGACAGCGCGCCCACCACCATGCCGACGCCGTACATCGCCAAGGTCGTGCCGACGCCGGTCGCCGACAATCCGAGACGACGCACCGCATAGGGCACGAACACCGCCAGCACCAGGAACGACGCCGTGTTGAAGATGAACTGCGTGACGAACACCGGCCGCAGCAGCGGATGATGCAGCACGAAGTCCGCGCCTTCCTTGATTTCCTGCAATGGATGGCGTCGCGGCGCGGCGGCGCGTGGCGGGCTCGTAAATCCCCGACAGCAGCACCACCGCGACGATCGAAAGCGCCGCGGCAAATCCGAAGGCGGGCGCCGCGCCCATCCATCCGACCAGCACGCCGCCCAGCGCCGGCCCGCTGGCGAACGCCACCGTGCGCGCCAGCTCGATCCGCGCATTGGCCGCGGGCAGCATTGGCGGCGATACCAGCGAGGGCACCAGCGCCGGCGCGGCGACGCTATAGGCCACGGTTCCGCACACCGCGACGAAGCCTGTCAGCGCGAGCAAAGGCAGCGTCAGCAGGTTGAACGCGATCAGCACCAGAATGGCGGTCAGCGCGGCGGCCCGCAGCGCTTCCGCCGACGTCATCAGCCAGCGCCGCGAGATCCGGTCGGCCGAAAAGGCCCGCCGGGATAGCAAACAGGATGAACGGCAGCGTCAGCGCGGTCTGCAACAGCCCGGTCTGGCCCTCGCCAACGCCGAGCCGCAGCACCGCGACGATGGGCGCGGCGGCCAGCGCGATCTGCTCGGCCGATTGCGCGGCGAGGTTGGACCAGGCCAGCCGGTTGAAGGTCGCGGGCAGGGCGGGTGTTTTGTCGGCTGCGGACATGGCGGAACTCCTGGCAGTGTCGATGTGACCGCCATTGTCCCGCGTCGCGCCCCACCCGCTTTCGCGACCTCGCGGCACGGCAGGCCTGCGCGCCGCTGATGCTGTTGACGGCTGTGGCGGAAGTCACGGCGTCGCGTTCGACCTACCTGCCGGCCGTCGAGTGTCGGACGTCTCACACAAGACCGGAGAGCGTGCCGGCGGCGGCCAGCAGCGCGACCACGATCCAGGGCGCCAGCTTCCAGACGGTGAGCAGAAGAAAGCCGCCGAGCGCGAGTGCAAAGTCGTGCGGCGTCAGGACCGCACTCGTCCAGACCGGATGATAGAGGGCCGCACCGAGGATGCCGACCACGGCGGCGTTGGTGCCGCGCATCGCGGCCTGAGCGGCCGGGCGCGTGCGCAGCGTATCCCAGAACGGCAACATGCCGTAGACGAGCAGCATGCCCGGAAGCAGCAGCGCGACGAGAGCGATGGCTGCACCGGCCACGCCGTTCGGCGGCGGAACCATCACGGCTCCAAGATAGGCTGCAAAAGTGAACAACGGTCCCGGCACGGCCTGTGCGAGCCCATAGCCGGCTAGGAATGACTCGTTGGTGACCCATCCCGGCGCAACCACTTGAGCCTGCAGCAGCGGAAGCACAACATGGCCGCCGCCAAAGACGAGGGCTCCCGACCGGTAAAAGGCGTCGAACAACGCGAGACCCTGAGAACTGGTTACAGAAACCACGACCGGAGGGATCAGGAGAAGGGCCACGAAGAGAATCAGCGCGATGATGCCGCCTGACCGGGTGACCGGAAAATTCAGATGCCCGGAAACCGGCGGGGCTTCTCCCTGGCAGAGCCAAAGGCCCGCGCACGCGCCGAGCGCAATCGCTGCGATCTGCCCGAACGATCCGGCGAAAAATACAACGATCGCGATCGCGGCAAGCGCGATACCCGCGCGGGCTCGGTCAGGTGTGAGGGTTCGTGTCATGCCCCAGATGGCCTGCGCGACGACCGCGACCGCGACGAGCTTGAGGCCGTGCAGGAAACCTTCGGCAACCGGTCCGGTGAATGCGGCGGCGCTCATGGCAAAGGCGAACAGGATCAGGGCCGAGGGCATGGTGAAGGCGAACCACGCGGCAAGGCCGCCCAAGAGGCCGTTGCCGCGCAGAACGCCAAGGGAAAAACCGACCTGGCTGGAGGCCGGCCCCGGAAGAAACTGACAGAGCGCAACCAGGTCAGCATAGGCCGTCTCATCGAGCCATTTGCGCCGTACCACCAACTCGTCCCGGAAGTAACCGAGATGGGCGATGGGGCCGCCGAACGAGGTGACGCCTAGTTTGAGAAAAACCCGAAAGACCTCGCCGGGCGAGCCACGTACCACGCTGCCTTCTGAGCCATCCGTCCCTGAATTGGCGGGCAAAGAAGCATCCATCGACTTGCCTTTTCTTCGCGCTTTCGGTTGTCGCATCTGGCCCGATTTCGCCAAATAACTTTCAGCTTGCCTTCACCCTAGCCGATTTGATCGCCTTGTGGCTTAGATGCAGTTGCAAATGAGTTGCATTAAATCGCGATATCCCCCATTTTGGAGAGATGGACGCTCGAACTCCCGGTTTGCCCCCGATTCCCTGCCCAAGGCCGTGGCGATCCCCCGGCTCGACGGAGTGGGCTGGCGCGGCGAGCGCGGCGAGCCGTCGCTGGCGGGCATGTTCGGGACGGTACGGACCACGCAGCACGGCTCGCTCTGGCGCAAGCTGCTGGCGTTCCTGGGCCCGGGGTATCTGGTTGCGGTCGGCTATATGGACCCCGGCAACTGGGCGACCTCGCTCGCCGGCGGCTCCCGCTTCGGCTATGCGCTGCTGACGGTCGCGCTGTTGTCCAACCTGATGGCGATCGTGCTGCAGTCGCTGTGCACGCGGCTCGGCGTCGGCGCCGGCCGCGACCTCGCGCAGGCCTGCCGGGATTCCTTTCCCCGCTGGGTGTCGTTGCCGCTGTGGCTGTCGGCGGAGATCGCCATCACCGCCACCGACCTCGCCGAGGTGATCGGCACCGCGATCGGCCTCAATCTGCTGTTTCATATTCCGCTCGAGATCGGCGTCATCATCACCGCCGCCGACGTGTTTCTGATCCTGGCGCTGCAGGCGTTCGGCTTTCGCTGGATCGAGGCCTTCGTCGTGGCGATGCTGGGCGTGATCGCGGCCTGCTTCGCCGTGCAGATCGCGATGGCCGATCCGGACTGGGGCGGGGTGCTGCGCGGCTTCGCGCCGACCACGGAGATCATCGCCAATCCCGCAGATGCTGTATCTGGCGCTCGGCATCCTCGGCGCGACGGTGATGCCGCACAATCTGTATCTGCATTCGGGCCTGGTGCAGACCCGCCGCTATGGCAACAGCGTTCCGGAAAAGCGCGAGGCGATCAAGCTTGCGACCATCGATTCCACGATCGCGCTGTGTCTGGCGCTGACCATCAACGCCTCGATCCTGATCCTGGCGGCGGCGACGTTCCACCGCACGGGCCAGGTCGATGTCGCCGAACTCGACCAGGCGCATTCATTCCTGGCGCCGCTGCTCGGCTCGACGCTGGCGCCGACGCTGTTTGCGGTCGCGCTGTTGTGCTGCGGGCTGAATTCGACGATCACCGCGACCTTGTCGGGTCAGATCGTGATGGAGGGGTTTCTCAACCTGCGCATCGCGCCGTGGCTGCGGCGGATGGTGACGCGGATGATCGCGATCGTGCCGGCGGTGGTCGTCACGATCTGGGCCGGCGAGAAAGCGACCGGCCAGTTGCTGATCCTGAGCCAGGTGGTGCTCAGCCTGCAATTGCCGTTCGCCGTGGTGCCGCTGGTGATGTTCACCGCCAGCCGCAGCAAGATGGGACCGTTCGTCGCGCCGCGCTGGCTGACCGTGCTGGCGGCGCTGACGGCCACGATCATCATCGCGCTGAATGCGAAGCTGGTGTGGGATTTTGTAAGCGGGTAAGAAGGCGAATGGCGAGTGGCGAGTAGTTCTATTCGCTACTCGCTACTCCCTATTCGCCATTCAATCCTGCGGTTCCGACAGCGCTTCGCCCGAGGCATCGATGCGCAGCCAGCCCGAGGGGGCGAGGCGTTGCTGGGGCAGGAAGCGGCCCTTGTAGTCCATCTTCTTCGAGCCCTCGATCCAGTAGCCCAGATAGACGTAAGGCAGTCCCTGCCGCCGCGCCCGGTTGATATGGTCGAGGATCATATAGGTGCCGAGCGAGCGGCTTTCCTCCGACGGCTCGAAGAACGAATACACCATCGACAGCCCGTCGCTGAGCACGTCGGTGAGCGCAACCGCGATCAGGTCGGTGCCGCGGCCGGTGATGCCGCTGTCGACGTCGCGGCGGCGGTATTCGATGATGCGGGTTTCGACGTGGCTGTCCTCCACCATCATGGCGTAGTCGAGCACGGTCATGTCGGCCATGCCGCCATGGCGGTGGCGGCGGTCGAGATAGGCGCGGAATACCGAATATTGCTCCGAGGTCGGCACCGCGCTGCGCTGCTCGCCGATGACGTCGGCGTTGCGGGCCAATATCTTGCGAAAGTTGCGCGAGGGCCGGAACTCGTTGGCGACGACGCGAACGGAAACGCAGGCGCGGCACTGATCGCAGGCGGGGCGATAGGCGATCGACTGGCTGCGCCGGAAGCCGCCATGGGTCAGCAGGTCGTTGAGGTCGCCGGCCTTGTCGCCGACCAGATGCGTGAACACCTTGCGTTCGTGCCGGCCCGGCAGATACGGGCAGGGCGAGGGCGCCGTCAGGTAGAATTGCGGGGTGTCGCGCGAATGCTGAGTCACGGGCTACCGTCTGCCTCCAAAGCCGGAACCTGCAGCATCGCGCCGCGCAGGCCCGTGGTCAATCGATTTGCCGTGGCGTTATTAGTTGCAGTGGTCCGAGCGCCCACGGTCAGAATGTGCGCGACGGCTGCGGTGCGGCGGCTCGAACCGAACTGTTGATGACCACGGTTCCCAGCACGACATCGTGCAGCAGGCGCCGGCGGCCGTTGAAAAGTCCGACCAGCAGAACGAGCGGCGACAGGCACGACACCGATACCCAGAACAGAAACGCATGCATCGCGCCCAGCACGAAATAAGCCGGCGCGCCGTACCAGGTGCGCATCTCCAAATCCATCACGCGCATGCCCGGGGTCGCCGAATGCGCGCCGCCGAGGGAGGCGCCGTAATAGACCAGCGCCCAGATCACCGTGGCCGGTGACACCAGCCAGAACAGCACCCAGCCGAGCCCCAGCGTGACCACGCCGAACACGGCGATAAACAAGCAGGCCAGGATCACCGGAATGGAAAGCACCAGCAGGTCGATCAGGAACGCGAACATCCGCCGCGTCAGCACGCCGCGAAACAATTCGGGCTCCGTCTCGGGATCGAAGGCGTGCGGCCGAATTCCGCCGTCGTTGCGCCAAGTCTGATTACGCCAGGCGCCGCGCCCCGTGCTCACCCGAACCGCTGTAAGACACGATCAGTCCTCCCGACTGTGCATTCCCACGCAGGACATGGGAACCGCCAGAGCACTTGCAAGACCTCAATACGACGAGGAGGGCGCATTATTCCGGCGATTTCGGGGCCGAAGCGTCCGCGAGGGTCAGCTTTCCGCCCTCAGCTTCTCCGCCGCCTGCGGCGCGAAGTAAGTCAGGATGCCGTCGGCGCCGGCGCGCTTGAAGGCCACCAGGCTTTCCATCATCGCGCGCTCGCCGTCGATCCAGCCGTTGCCGGCGGCGCCTGCGATCATCGCGTATTCGCCGGACACCTGATACACGAAGGTCGGCATCGCAAAGGTGTCTTTGACCCGGCGCACGATGTCGAGATAGGGCATGCCCGGCTTCACCATCACCATGTCGGCGCCCTCGGCGATATCGAGTTCGACCTCGCGCAGCGCTTCGTCGGAATTGGCGCTGTCCATCTGATAGGTGCGCTTGTCGCCGGTCAGCGTCTTTGCCGAGCCGATGGCGTCGCGGAACGGGCCGTAGAAGGCGGAGGCGTATTTCGCCGCGTAGGCCATGATCTGCACGTCGAGGAATCCGGCCGCATCCAACGCCTCGCGGATGGCGCCGACGCGGCCGTCCATCATGTCGGACGGCGCGATGATGTCGCAGCCGGCCTCGGCCTGCACCAGCGCCTGGCGCACCAGCACCGCCACCGTCTCGTCGTTGAGGATCCGGCCGTCCTCGATCAGCCCGTCATGGCCGTGGCTGGTGAAGGGGTCGAGCGCGACGTCGCAGAGCACCCCGAGCCCGGGAAATTCCTTCTTGATCGCGCGCACCGATTGGCACACCAGATTGTCCGCATTCACGGCTTCCGAACCGAGTTCGTCGCGCAGCGACGGTTCGGTAAAGGGAAACAGCGCAAGGCAGGGGATGTTCAGTTTCACCGCGCGCTCGGCGTCGCGCACCACCTGGTCGACGCTGAGCCGCTCCACCCCGGGCATCGAGGCGATGGCGGTGCGCTGGTTGTGGCCTTCGATCACGAACAGCGGCCAGATCAGGTCGTCGGTGGTGAGAACGTTTTCCCGCACCAGCCGGCGCGCCCATTCGGCCTTCCGGTTGCGGCGCGGGCGGACCACCAGATCGAGGGCAGGGGCCGCGGGGGCCGTCTTCTGCTGGGGCGCACCACGCATTTCGATCGGACGCCCGAATTTGATCGCCATATGATTGTCTCTCCTGCGGCGCAATATTGTGGGGGCGCCCATCTGGATTTGAATGGTTTGAAGCCTAGCACCTGGCGTTGCTTCCGTCACCGCGGCCGTGACCTGCGGCAACGCCAATTGATTTTGCCGCTCGGGCGGGCCATGAGTGCGGTGATGAACAGGTTCTTTCGCGCAAATAGGCATCGGTTCGCATGTCTGAAACCCCATCGCGCGACCCGTCGCGGGATAGTGCCATGTCGGTGGCGGCGATTTCGTCCGGGCGGATCGAGACCGACGAAAACGTATGGACCCGGCGGCTGGTGTTGTTCCTGCGCATCATGGCCGTCATCTCGGTGGCCAAGGGTCTCTATCACTGGGCGCAGGTCACCGGCTTTATCGGCGGCGAGGAGGAGGCGTTCGAAAACCAGCCGATGGCATGGCAAACCGCGACGGTATATTTCGCGGTGATCGAACTCGTCGCCGCCGTCGGATTGTGGCTCGCCACGCCCTGGGGCGCGGTGGTGTGGCTCACCACCGTGGTGTCGATGGCGGTGATCGAGCTGATGTTTCCGGGAATTTACGGCGGCAGCCTCGCCATCGTTGGTTTCGAAGCGCTGATGCTCGCTGCCTATCTCGCGCTGGCCTGGATGGCGGCGCGCGAACGGCCGCCATAGCGCGCCGAATTGCGCGCGCTAGTCCGGATCGGCCGCCGACGTGTGCCGACTTTGGACAATGGCGCGGATGCCGTCCGCGGAAACCCGGTCGATCCGGTTCGGTGCGTAGAATTTTTCGCAAATTTTTCCGGTAACTTTTGAGTCACCCTAACGCCGCGGTCACACCTGTTACGCATCTATTTCCAATTTGAACGATGCTGTTCCCATATGCGACAGATCGTGCAGACGAAGCGTGAACAAGGCGTCTGCACCGTCAATGAAAGGTTGCGAAAAGTCCTTTATCCATGGGCTTAATCCACGATTTACTGTCTTAAATTCATGATCTCTTTATTGTCTTATTTAAGCTGATCTTCAAACCGCCCCCTTAAGTTCGAGCTATCAGACGAGACACAAGTTTCGTCGAATAAGTCGATAAAAACGACAGCAGGGGATGTGTCATGATGAAAGCCGTTGCAACGGCGGTTGAAACCGCTGAACGCGCTCCGGGTCAAACTCCGGTGCAGCCGCTCTATCTCGAAGCATTGACTTTGGTGGAGCGGCTGCATCGCCGCCTGCTCGACGTCATCAAGGATGAGTTCGATCGGCGCGGGCGCGCCGATATCAATTCAGTGCAGGCGTTGCTGCTCTATAACATTGGCGACAAGGAACTGACCGCGGGCGAACTGCGCACGCGCGGCTACTACCTCGGCTCCAACGTCTCCTACAATCTGAAGAAGCTGGTCGAACTCGGCTTCCTCGATCATCAGCGCTCGCGCGTCGATCGCCGTTCGGTCCGTATTCGTCTCACCACGCAGGGCCAGGAAATCCGCCGCATCGTCGACGCGCTGTATCAGAAGCACGTCAAGACCGTGGAGCAGGTCGGCGGCATCTCCAACGAGGAGTTCGCGACGCTGAACAAGTCGCTGCACCGGCTCGAGCGCTTCTGGACCGACCAGATCCTGTATCGGCTCTGATTTCCATAGGAATGGGGCAAGCCGGGGTCTTAAAAGTCCGGTAACCGTCTGATCAAAGATACCTCCCCAAGCGCATCGGTCCGGTTCTCCGGTCCGGTGCGTTTATTTTTGGCCATGCTGAATGCCTTGGCTGAAATGGAACTAGTTTCCGGCTGGCGCTTTATCCGTCCGCAACGGAGGGCTGAGGCGATGTTGGTCGAGCGCGGATTGCCGGTGATGAATGTCGAGCTGGTCGGAGATGCCTATGCCATCGCCGCCAATTATCTGCGCAAGACAGGTGTCATTTCCAACACCCTCGCCACCAATGATCGCCTGCTCGGGCTGATCGTCGAAATGTTTCACCGCGGCGAATACAACAAAATTCGTCTCGCGAACAAGGCGATTTCGCAATTTGAAGCCACGGAAACCGTCTGAACCACCGCCAATCTGGCTATCACCAAGAGGATATCATGGAAGCCGCCATCGACCGCATCATGCAAACCTACGCGTTGCTGATGAACAGCTCTGCCGCCGCCAGTGAGAAGCGCGCGGACCAAGGTGACGGAATACGTGTCCACCCTGTTCGAAGCCGGCGAAAAAGACCCGCATCGGCTGGCGGTATGCGGCCTGGCCTATCTGCGCGAACTTGACGGCAGCACCGATCCGGTGAAGGCGGGATTTACGGGGCTGTAAGGAAACGACCGTCCTTCTCCACGCGTCGCGGCCGGGCGAAAGCGCGATGTGTCGCGCTCAAACGGATGTCCCGGTTGCGGCCCGCGCGCGCCCCGAAGGTCAGGTGTCAAAAAAAACGTAGAGACTGCTGATCCGTTCGTGCTTCACCGTGATCACATCCCGCCCCTTGACGACGGGGTTGCCGTCTTTCCCCGCGAGCGCCCAAGTGTACGTAGACATCTCTCCCGTTGTCTGGATCGGGCCGGTAACCGCGAGGTCCGTTCCCGGCATCTGCGCCTGTACCGCTTTAATCGCACATTCAATGCCCGCAAAACCCGAGAACCACGCTGCCGGCTCGCCCATGACCACGTCTTCGGCATAGGTTGAAGGGATGCCCGTGATGCGATCGGCGGCGTTTCGAGTGTTCCAGATCTTCAGGTGACGATCGACGATCTTTGCGACGGGATCGGACATGTCTCACTCACGCTTATGTGCAACGCTTCATTTGCGCCCATAGACAGTTGATTTGCCGATCGCTTGGGCGATGCATTACCTTGCGCTGCGATTGCAAGAACGCTTTTGGAGCATCGTGAAAAAATGGTCGATGTCCTCGAACATCCCGCTGCGAAGCACTTCGGTGAGGTCATCGTTCAGAACCTTGGCGTGATAGCGAAACTCGTGAGGAATCTCGCGAGATGTGCTCACGGTATGCAGCGCGTCGGCGAGGATGCGAACACTAGCAGCGACATCCATGGCTTGTTACGCCGCGTGAGATTTGACGACGGTCCATCCCGAAAGCAGGCGCCGCGTCGCAACTCCCTCAGAGGTGTACCAGCGAAGTAGAACAATACCTTTAGGCAAACATCGCATTTGCGCGCCTTCTGGTGATTCCGGACCGTGCCTTAGTTCAGCGTTCGCCACGGTCAGCGCGAGCAGCCGACCGGGTCAATGCCGTAGCCGCATCAGCGTGCGAGGTTTTCTCGCCCGCCGCTCGTAGTCCTCGGCAAGCGCCTTGAGCTGACCCGAAACTCTGGGATCGGTCATGGTCTGGGCTGCGCGGAGCAAGTTCCGCGCGGTAGCAAGGTATTCTCTGCTCAGCATATCGCCTCCAGATCCTCGATCACCTCTAAGTCACCACAAACCGTAAACGAGCCGCGATAATATTTCGATTATATCTGAGGTTACTCGGATTGCTCAGGCGGGATACATCATCGAGACCAATGTATAGTGTGGTACCCTCGGTGAGAGCGCGATGGGTTTGGCTTTTCACGTGCCTTTCACCGCGGAGCTGTCGGCGTCCGATTCCAGGGAAGCCGCAAACCTAGGCGCCGCTGATGAATAGCTCTGCCGCCGCAGCCGGGTGATTTGTGTCGCCGCGTTCGTTCATTGCGCAAACTTACGAGCTGCCCTTATAAATCCCAAGATAGGTCGAAGGCGCGCAAGCGACGTATCTCCAGCCGAAAGCCTCCGGCTCACGTGATCCCGTCCGTCTGTCTATCCTTGGCGATCTGGCTACGTCTAAAGCTTAATCCATGTCGCGAAACGCGTGACCGTTGGTTTCGATCTTCTTCACGAGGTCCGGCGGCAAGTCGCCTTGCGCCGCAGTGCCATCGAATGCCCATTCCTTGGGATCGGCCAAATCCGGAAGCCCCGCCGCTTTGCGTACATAGAGGCCCACTGTTGGCTTCTGCGGATTAATGTAAAGATCGTATTCCGGCATTGCGATGTCTCCTCTTCGGTTCACTGGTTGATTCTAGGCGGGGTAGGTCATGACAAATCCGTATGAGGTTCTCGGTGTCGCCCCGACGGCTTCTTCCGCGGAGATCCAGACTGCATACCGCAAACTGGCGAAGAAATTGCACCCGGACCTTAATCCCGGTAACAAGACGTCTGAAGAGAAGTTTAAGGAAGTCGCTGGCGCCTACGATTTGTTGAGCGACGCTGGCAAGCGGAAACGTTTTGACGACGGTGAGATTGACGCGAGCGGGGCGGAACGGCCACAGCAACATTTCTATCGGGATTTTGCCACGTCGGATAGTGGACATCCTTACGCGGACAACTCCGGCTTTGCCGATTTCATCGATACCGACGATGCGCTCGCCGAGCTTCTGAGGCGCGGCGAGCGGGCGCGTGCGAACCGGCGCGGACACGATCTGCACTACCACCTGCCGATCAGTCTTGTGGAGTCCGTCACGGGGGCGAACAAGCGTCTGACGCTGCCGGATGGCGGCACGCTTGACGTGACCATTCCGCCCCGGCCTGGTGGACGGGCAAATCCTCCGCCTGAAAGGCAAGGGAGCGCCCGGCACGGGGACGGGAAGTCACGGCGATGCCCTGATCGAGGTGGAAGTTTTGCCGGACCGTCGCTTCTCGCGCGACGGCGACGATATCTCTCTGGAGTTACCGATCTCGCTTTTCGAGGCCGTGCTTGGTGGGCGGATTCGCGTTCCGACGCCGACCGGCGACGTGACGATGGCGGTACCGAAGGGATCAAACACTGGCACGACCCTGCGCCTGAAAGGCAAGGGCGCGCCCCGCCGCGGCGGAGGTCACGGCGATCAGTTCGTCAAACTGAAAGTGGTCTTGCCTAAATCTGCGGATCCCGAACTCGAGGCGTTCGTTTCGAATTGGGATAAGAGGCAAGGCCTTTAACCCACGCGAGGGGAGCACATCATGATCGTGAACAAGCAGGAGTTCCTTACCCATGCGGGTATCCAGCCGCAGACGCTGGAGTATCTGGCTGGAGCAGCGGTGGCTCATTCCGGCTCAGACCTCCGACGGAATGAACTTCTCGGACATGGACATTGCACGGGCGCGTCTCATTCAGGATCTGGGCGGGAATTTCGGCGTCAATGACGAGGGAATCGACGTCATCCTTCATCTCGTGGATCAGCTCCACGGCTTGCGCCGGGCGCTCGAGCAATTGCACAAGGAGCTTTAGGACCTAAATTAGGAGATCACACGTATTCGAAAAGGCCCGCGCCGTTGGCGCGGCTCTTCAAGTGATTTGCCTGTCCAGCCGGTTTTTCAAAAATATTTTCGTTTCCATCTGACCCAAATCACCTCTTTATCCCCGTCGTCTCATCCCCCACGAGGGGCGTATCGCGATCGTCACGGACGTTGGGATGGGATGCGGTGGACGCGGCAGCGTCGTCGCGCGAGGTGAGTGCAGGGCAGGCTTTCCATTGAGCGAGTGCCTGTGAGCATTCGGCCGGCGCGTGGACGAACGGCGCAACGCGTACGGCAAAACCGTGTGGTCCTGGCACCCGTTGCTGGTGTCAATCGGCGGAGGTGTTGCGACCCAACCGGGTTCTCGCAACACCTTAATCCGCCGATGACGGTGACAAGACGAATTCGTCGCCGGGGAGAGCGCGGCATAAGCCGTTAAAACCATTGCGCAGGAATGCCGGGTGTTCCGGTGCGACCGTGGTGACTACCCGTGTGCTTTCTACCGTTGCACACGGGCCTCGGGTGCAACGGGCACCCGGCATTTCCCGCGCCCTTGTTTCTTTTAGGGCGGATGTTCATGCGCAACTCGGGCGCAATGCGCGGTGGGAGCGTACGAGTCATAGCCGCGGTCATTCCGGGGCGCACATTAGCGCGAACTACGATGTGCAATTGCACATCGTAGATCTCTGTTGGCGACAGTGCTCCGGATTCCGGATAGCCGCTTCGCGTTGCTCTCCGGAACAACGACGCGGGCGTATAAGTGCCGCGCGCGCCCTGACATTTCTCCTCGGATTGCTTCGCTTCGCTCGCAATGACAGTCTCGACACAATCGTCAGTTCAAAAAATCCCGGAGGAAAACCTGCATGCTCACGCTTCATCATCTCAACGACTCGCGCTCGCAGCGCATCCTGTGGCTGCTGGAAGAACTCGGCATGCCCTATGAGATGAAGCGCTATCAGCGCGACGCCCGGACGCGGCTGGCGCCGCCGGAATTGGAGGCGGTGCATCCGCTCGGCAAGTCGCCCGTGATCACCGACGGCGATATCGAGAATCGCAGAGTCGGGCGCCATCGTCGATTACATGATCCGCCGCTACGGAAAGGGCGGCATGATGCCTGCGCCCGATGGCGCTGAGTATGATTGCCTACAACGAGTGGCTGCATTATTCGGAGGGCTCGGCGATGCTGCCGCTTGATGCTGAACCTCTATGTCTCCAGGTTGAAGGAGGCGGGCGCGCCGCTGCAGCCGCGCATCGACAGCGAAATCGCCAACCACCTCGGCTATGTCGACGGCGCGCTGAAGGGGCGGGAGTTCTTCATCGGCAATTCACTCACCGGCGCCGACATCCAGATGAGCTTTGTGGGCGACATGGCGAAGGTGTTCGACAGGCTCGGGCCGTATCCGAACCTCGGCGCGTGGCTGTCGCGGATGCACGCGCGGCCGGCGTTCCAGCGCTCGATCGAAAAGGGCGGCGCGTACCGGTTTGCGAAGTGACGCGGATCTGCTTCTCCCATCTCCCGGTGGGATCCGAAGCTCGCTCTCGAGGTTGGAGGAGGGGGTCACAGGCGCGGTGCTCGGAGACCCCACTCGCGAGCCCTGCGCCCGCAGGGGGAGGGAGTTGCGCCGGGACGACGCGAGGCGGGCGCCCGACCTCGCAAAACCCGTTCCCCCACCATATCTTGCATAAATATCAGGCTGATACCGCAAGCGCTTGGCCATTTCGGCCCGATATGGTATCCCGCCTGCGCCGCTAATGACCGCCACATGTGACCGCCCGCGACGCCCCTAACCGGCTGCGGCGGTGGAGATATTCGTCCATGAGCTCTTCTGCCAGCGCCAAGCCGGCCTCCGGCGCCGACTCGTTTTTCACCGCCCCGCTCACCGAAGCCGATCCCGATATCGCGGCCGCGATCCGCGGCGAACTTGGCCGGCAGCGCCACGAGATCGAACTGATCGCGTCGGAAAACATCGTCAGCCGCGCGGTGCTGGAAGCGCAGGGTTCGGTGCTGACCAACAAATATGCCGAAGGCTATCCGGGCAATCGCTATTACGGCGGCTGCGAATGGGTCGACGTGGTGGAGACGCTGGCGATCGAGCGCGCCAAGAAGCTGTTCGGCGCGCAGTTCGCCAACGTGCAGCCGAATTCCGGCAGCCAGATGAACCAGGCGGTGTTCCTGGCGTTGCTGCAGCCCGGCGATACCTTCATGGGGCTCGATCTCGCCGCCGGCGGACACCTCACGCACGGCTCGCCGGTCAACATGTCCGGCAAGTGGTTCAAGGCCTCGCACTACACGGTGCGGCGCGAGGACCAGATCATCGACATGGATGCGGTCGCCAGGCAGGCCGAACAGGTGAAGCCGAAGCTGATCATCGCCGGCGGATCGGCCTATTCGCGTCCGTGGGATTTCAAGCGTTTTCGTGAGATCGCCGACGCATCGGCGCCTATCTGATGGTCGACATGGCGCATTTCGCAGGCCTCGTGGCCGGCGGCGTCCATGCCTCGCCGGTGCCGCATGCCCACGTCACCACCACCACCACGCACAAGTCGCTGCGCGGCCCGCGCGGCGGGTTGATCCTGTGCAATGACGAGGCCTTGGCCAAGAAGCTGAACTCGGCGATCTTCCCGGGCCTGCAGGGCGGGCCGCTGATGCATGTGATCGCGGCCAAGGCGGTGGCGTTCGCCGAAGCGCTGCATCCGAACTTCAAGGTCTACGCCAAGAACGTGGTCGAGAACGCCAAGGCGCTGGCCGAGAGCCTGCGCGCCCATGGCTTCGACATCGTTTCCGGCGGTACCGACAACCATCTGATGCTGGTGGACCTGCGGCCGAAAGGCCTCAAGGGCAACGTCTCGGAAAAGGCATTGGTGCGCGCGGCGATCACCTGCAACAAGAACGGCATTCCCTTCGATCCGGAGAAGCCGTTCGTCACCTCGGGGCTGCGTCTGGGAACGCCGGCTGCGACCACGCGCGGCTTCGGCGTCGCCGAATTCAAGCAGGTCGGCGGGCTGATCGCCGAAGTGCTCAACGCCATCGCGCAGTCGCAGGACGGCCAGGCGCCGCTGGTGGAATCTGCGATCAAGGAACGGGTGAAAGCACTCACCGACCGCTTCCCGATCTATCAGTAAGGGCTTCTATTAGTAAGGTTTTGCCGGATGCGATGTCCCAGCTGCAACAGTCTCGATACGCAGGTGAAGGACTCGCGTCCGACCGAGGATTCCGCCGTGATCCGGCGGCGGCGGGTCTGCATCGCCTGCAATTTCCGCTTCACCACCTTCGAGCGGGTGCAGCTGCGCGAACTCACGGTCATCAAGCGCAACGGCCGCCGCGTGCCGTTCGACCGCGACAAGCTGGTGCGTTCGCTGCAGATATCCTTGCGCAAGCGGCCGGTCGAGCCTGAAAAGGTCGAGACGATGGTCTCGGCGATCGTGCGGGAGCTCGAAAGCGGCGGCGAGGCCGAGATTTCATCGGAGGCGATCGGCGAGATCGTGATGGAACATCTGCGCCAGCTCGACGATGTCGCCTATGTGCGGTTCGCCTCGGTCTATCGCAATTTTCGCGAGGCGAAGGATTTCGAAGCCGTGCTCGGCGAACTCTCCGGCGACGAGGACGCGCGGCCGGCGCTGTTGCGCAAATGATCTTCCGCATTCTGGAAGACCAGATGGCGCAGAAATCGAAACTGTCGAAAGCGGCCGACCAGCGCTTCATGCAGCTTGCCTTGGCGCTCGGACGGCGCGGGCAGGGGCGGACCTGGCCCAATCCCGCCGTCGGCGCGGTC
This sequence comes from uncultured Alphaproteobacteria bacterium, assembly GCA_963843235.1. Taxonomy (GTDB): domain Bacteria; phylum Pseudomonadota; class Alphaproteobacteria; order Rhizobiales; family Xanthobacteraceae; genus Bradyrhizobium. Next base: position 332,471 of record CAWJJV010000017.1, on the reverse strand, counting down.
GTGGTCAAGGATGGCGTCATCGTCGGCCGCGGCTGGACGCAGCCGGGCGGGCGGCCCCACGCCGAGCCGGAGGCGCTGCGGCGTGCCGGCGAGGCCGCGCGCGGCGCCACGCTCTATGTGACGCTGGAGCCGTGCTCGCATTTCGGCAGGTCGCCGCCCTGCGCCGACGCCGTCATCGCCGCCGGCATCGCGCGCGTGGTGTCGGCGATCGAGGATCCCAATCCGTTGGTGGCCGGACAGGGCCATGCCCGGCTCCGCGCCGCCGGCATCGCGGTCGATATCGGGCTTGGCGCGTCCGAGGCCGCGCGCGATCATGCCGGACATTTCAGGCGCGTCCGCGACAAGCGTCCCCACGTGATCCTCAAGCTTGCGGTATCCTCCGACGGCAAGGTCGGCGCGGCAGGCCACCAGCCGGTCGCCATCACGGGCGAAGCGGCGCGGGCGCGGGTGCATCTGTTGCGCGCGCAAAGCGACGCCATCCTGGTCGGGATCGGCACCGTGCGGGCGGACGATCCGCTGTTGACCTGCCGTCTGCCCGGGATGGGCGCGCGTTCGCCGGTGCGGGTGGTGCTGGATCGCGCGCTGCGGCTGCCGGGCACCAGCCGGCTGATTCATTCCGCGCGCGAGACGCCGCTATGGGTGATGACGTCGGAACTCTCAGAAGCGGCCGCCGCCATGAAACTCGGCGCTGCCGGCGCGCAGATCATGCGCGTCGCCACCACGAGCAGCCCGCCGCCCGGACTTGATCTGTTGGCCGTGCTGCATGCGCTGGCGGAAAAGGGCATCACGCGGCTGATGGTGGAGGGCGGCGCACGGGTGGCGGCGTCCTTTGTCGCCGCGGGCCTTGTCGATGAGGTCTGGCTGCTGCGGGGACCCGATGCGATCGGCGCTGACGGCGTCGCGGCGCTGGACGCGTTGCCGCTGACGACGATCACGCAGTCGCCGGGCTTTCGCGTTCGTGACAGCGAAACCCTCGGTAAAGACACACTGACCATCTACGAGCGTATTTAATGTTCACCGGCATTGTCACCGACATCGGCGAGATCATCGGCCTTGACGCCAACCGCGCAAGGCCAATTGCACCGGTTGCGCATCGCGTGCCGCTACGACCAGGCAACCATCGCGGATGGCGCGTCGATCGCCTGCAACGGCGTTTGCCTGACCGTGGTCGCCTCCGGCGTGGCGCACGGACAAGACCTGGTTCGATGTCGACGCCGCGGCTGAGACGCTCGGCATGACCACGGCCAAGCACTGGCAGGTCGGCACCCGGCTCAATCTCGAGCGTGCGCTGAAGATGGGCGACGAACTCGGCGGTCACATCGTGGCCGGTCACGCCGATGGCGTTGCGACCATCGTCCAGCGTGACGATCTGCCCGACATGGCGCGGTTCGAACTCAGGACCACGCGCGAACTGGCGCGCTTCGTCGCTGCCAAGGGTTCGGTGACGCTCGACGGAGTGTCGCTGACGGTGAATACGGCGCGGGACGTGTTGTTTTCGGTGCTGATCATCCCGCACACGCTCAATGTCACGACGCTCGGTAGCTGGCGCGCCGGCAGTGAAGTCAATCTCGAAATCGACCTGATGGCGCGCTACGCGGCGCGGCTCGCGGAAATGAAGTGACAGGTAGTCATACGGCGACTAAAACGCGCGAATGTTGACTTTCCGCATTAATACAAATTGTCAACATTCGGAGATGGATTGAACAATGGCAGACGCGCGGCGCGCAGCCCTAAAGGACCAGACTGATATTTCGGGCGCGCGGGCGCTGATCGTGGAGGCGCGCTTCTACGACGACATCCAGGACGCCTTGATGGAAGGTGCGGTGGCGGAACTGAAAGCCGCTGGCGTCAGCCACGAGGTCATCACGGTGCCTGGGGCCTTGGAAATTCCTGCGGCGATCGCGATCGCGCTCGATGCCGCCGAGCGCCACGGCAAACCCTACGATGCCGTGATCGCGCTGGGATGCGTCGTCAGGGGCGACACCATTCATTTCGAGATCGTCTCGATGGAATCCTCGCGCGCGCTGATGGATCTCGCGGTCAGCAGACGAATGCCGCTCGGCAACGGCATCATCACCGTCAACACCGACGCGCAGGCCTGGGCGCGGGCGCGCGCCAGCGAACTCAACAAGGGCGGCGACGCCGCGCGCGCGGCCCTGGCGATGCTGCGCATCCAGCGCCGGCTGACCCGGGGCTGATCATGGCAATGAACAAAAACGGCCAGGAAAAAAAGCCGGGGAAGAGCCTGGACAAGAAGGGTTTTGACAACAAAGGCTCGGACAACAAGGGTTCGGACAAGAAAGCCAACCGGCGCGGCGCCGCACGGCTTGCCGCGGTGCAGGCGCTGTATCAGATGGACATCGGCGGCGCCGGTCTGAACGACATCTTCGCCGAGTTCGAAAGTCACTGGCTCGGCAACGAAGTCGAGGGCGACACCTACCTGCCTGCGGAGGCGGCGTTCTTTCGCGACGTCGTCGCCGGCGTGGTGCGCGATCAGGCCAAGCTCGATCCGCTGATCGACGAGGCGCTGTCGAAAGGCTGGCCGCTGAAACGGATCGATGCCATCCTGCGCGCGGTGCTGCGCGCCGGTTCCTATGAACTTGAGCACCGCAAGGACGTCCCGGGCCGGGTGGTGGTCTCGGAATATGTCGACGTCGCGCACGCCTTTGTGGAGGCTGACGAGACCGGCATGGTGAACGCCGTTCTCGACCAGATCGCCCGCCAGTTTCGCGCCGATGAGTTTATGCGCTGAAGGATCAAGATGACCGGTCAGCAGAATAATCCGTCCGCCGAGGACTCGCTGATCGCACGTTATTTCAGGCCGCTGGCGACCGATCCCGGCGCGTTCGATCTCAACGACGATGCGGCGATCCTGAAGGCCGCAGGCGAAGATATCGTCGTGACCACCGACGCCATCGTCGAGGGCGTGCATTTCCTGCCCGATGATCCACCCGATACGCTGGCGCGCAAGGCGCTGCGGGTGAACCTCAGCGATCTCGCCGCGAAGGGCGCGACGCCGGCCGGTTTCGTGCTGACGTTGGCGTTGCGCGCCGCCGACGAGGCTTGGCTCAAGCCGTTTGCATCGGCGCTCGGCGAGGACGCGGCGCAATTCGCCTGTCCTTTGCTTGGCGGCGACACGGTTTCGACGCCGGGGCCGCTGATGATCTCCATCACCGCGTTCGGACGCGTGCCGGCGGGCAAGATGGTCCATCGCAGCGGGGCCAGGGCCGGGCGACCGCGTGATGGTCACGGGAACCATCGGGGACGCCGCGCTCGGTCTCGATCTCCTCAAGGGCGGCCCGATCGCCGCGGCGCTCGCCGACGATGCCGCGGCAAGGGAAATGCTGGCCGGACGTTATCGCGTGCCGCAGCCGCGCAATGCGCTGGCCCGCGCCGTTGCCGATCACGCCAGCGCCGCGATGGACGTGTCCGACGGCCTTGCCGGCGACCTCGCCAAGCTCTGCGCGGTATCGGGCGTATCCGCTGACATCGATAGCACGCGGATTCCGTTATCCGCCGCCGCGGCCGCCTTGCTCGCGCGCGGCGCGGTCGGCATCGAGGCCATCGTCGCCGGCGGCGACGACTACGAGATTTTGTGCACGATTCCAGAGAATCGGTTTGACGCTTTCGCCCGGGCCTCGGCGGCTGCGGGGGTGGCCGCAACTTGCATCGGCACCGTCACCGCCGGGAAGTCGGTTCCGAGGTTTTTGGACGCCGAAGGCAGGGAGATAGCCCTGAAACGACTGTCCTACAGCCATTTCTGAGCTTTTTTAGAAGAGCCGGCCGCGCCGATCGTATGGTTCGGAATACCATGTGAAATCGACGGTTTAGGCCATTCGCAGCGTTGCGTGCGGGTTGCGATTTTGGCAAGGTCCTCGCCAATTGAGGCCGTCCTGCCGTGCAGGGCAGACCTCATTTTAATGCGCCACCGCTTTCGCGGAATGGCGTGGGGGTGAAAAAAGGACCTGAGGCAAATTCAATGACAGCATTATGGGTGATTGTGCTCTGCGGAGCGCTTTCGATTGTCTACGCGATATGGGCCACGGCGTCGGTTTTGAAGGCGGACGCCGGTAATCCGCGGATGCAGGAAATTGCGGCGGCGGTGCGTGAAGGCGCACAAGCCTACCTCAAGCGTCAATACACCACCATCGGCATGGTCGGCATCGTGATCTTCGCACTGCTCGCCTACTTCCTCGGCATGCTGGTCGCAGTCGGCTTCCTGATCGGCGCGGTGCTGTCGGGTGCAGCCGGCTTCATCGGCATGAACGTTTCAGTTCGCGCCAACGTGCGTACCGCTCAGGCCGCCACGGTATCGCTGGCGGGCGGGCTTGAACTCGCCTTCAAGGCCGGCGCCATCACCGGCATGCTGGTCGCGGGCCTCGCACTGCTCGGCGTCACCATCTATTTCGCCTATCTCACGCACTTCCTGGGCCTGGCCGTCAACAGCCGCACCGTGGTCGATGCCATGGTCGCGCTCGGCTTCGGCGCGTCGCTGATCTCGATCTTCGCGCGTCTCGGCGGCGGCATCTTCACCAAGGGCGCCGACGTCGGCGGCGATCTCGTCGGCAAGGTCGAAGCCGGCATTCCCGAAGACGATCCGCGCAACCCGGCCACCATCGCCGACAACGTCGGCGACAATGTCGGCGACTGCGCCGGCATGGCGGCCGACCTGTTCGAGACCTATGCGGTGACCGCGGTCGCCACCATGGTTCTCGCCGCGATCTTCTTCGCCAAGTCGCCGCTGCTCGCCAACATGATGACGCTGCCGCTCGCGATCGGCGGCATCTGCATCATCACCTCGATCATCGGCACCTTCTTCGTCAAGCTCGGCCCCAGCCAATCGATCATGGGCGCGCTCTACAAGGGCCTAATTGCGACCGGTATCCTCTCGCTTGCCGGCGTTGCGGGGGCGATCTACTGGCTGGTCGGTTTCGACAAGATCGCCGGTGTCGACTACACCGGCATGGCGTTGTTTGAGTGCGGCATCGCCGGCCTGGTCGTGACCGGGCTGATCATCTGGATCACCGAATACTATACCGGCACTGATTATCGTCCGGTGAAGTCGATCGCGGCGTCATCGGTCACGGGTCACGGCACCAACGTGATCCAGGGTCTCGCCATCTCGATGGAGGCGACCGCCGGTCCGGCGCTGGTGATCATCGCCGGTATTCTCGTCACCTACAGCCTTGCCGGCCTGTTCGGCATCGCGATTGCCACCACCACCATGCTGGCGCTGGCCGGCATGATCGTCGCGCTCGACGCGTTCGGCCCGGTGACGGACAACGCGGGCGGCATCGCCGAAATGGCCGGCCTGCCGAAGGAGGTCCGCAAGGCGACCGACGCGCTTGACGCGGTCGGCAACACCACCAAGGCGGTTACCAAGGGCTACGCGATCGGTTCGGCCGGTCTCGGCGCGCTGGTGCTGTTCGCGGCCTACAATCAGGACCTCAAATTCTTCATTGCGGATGCCGCGAACCACCCGTACTTCCTGGGCGTCAATCCTGATTTCTCGCTCAACAACCCCTATGTGGTCGTGGGCCTGCTGTTCGGCGGTCTATTGCCGTATCTGTTCGGCGCGATGGGCATGACCGCGGTCGGCCGCGCCGCCAGTGCGATCGTCGAAGAAGTACGGCGGCAGTTCCGCGAGAAGCCGGGCATCATGCAGGGCACCGACAAGCCTGACTACGGCAAGGCGGTCGATCTGCTGACCAAGGCGGCGATCAAGGAAATGATCATCCCGTCGCTGCTGCCGGTGCTGTCGCCGATCGTGGTGTATTTCCTGATCTACGCGATCGCCGGTGGCGGCGCAGCCGGCAAGTCGGCGGCGTTCTCGGCGGTGGGCGCGATGCTTCTCGGCGTGATCGTGACCGGCCTATTCGTGGCGATCTCGATGACCTCGGGCGGCGGCGCCTGGGACAACGCCAAGAAGTACATCGAGGATGGGCATTACGGCGGCAAGGGCTCCGACGCCCATAAGGCCGCGGTGACCGGCGACACCGTCGGTGATCCCTACAAGGATACGGCGGGCCCGGCCGTCAACCCGATGATCAAGATCACCAACATCGTGGCCCTGCTACTGCTGGCGATCCTGGCGCGCTGAGAGCGCCTTGAGCGATAAAAACAAAACCCCGCGGTGCGAGCCGCGGGGTTTTTCATTGAGGGCAGTGCGGCCGAACGCCGGCTCAGTGGAAGCTGATCAGCTTGAACAGCGGCGTGAGGTAGCTCATTTCCTGGCCCGACGTCGGCGTGGTGCGGCTGATGGAGTCGAAGATCTTGCCGTCCTGCATCCCGTAATTCGCGAGCCGCTGCACCTGGCGATTCTTGTCGAAATAAATCGCGATCACGCGCTGGTCGACGACCCTTTGGTTCATGAACGCGACCGGGCGCTCGGCACGCTGCGAAATATAGTAGAAGACCTCGCCGTTGAGGGTTGCCACGGTCGATGGAGTTCCCATCACGATCAAGACCTGGTCCTGGCTCGCGCCGATCGGGATCTGCTCTAGGGCGCCCGGCGGCATGATGTAGCCCTTTTGGAACTGTTCGCTGGTGAAGCAACCGCCTAGCGCCGCGCACATCAGGACGACGGCCGCGGTGGCGCGCATGCTGCGCCAGCGCGCGGCCAGACCGCGCCGCGTGCGCATAGGTGAGCATGTCGGGCTCGTGTCAGTCATTCCGGTATTAGTCCCGTCCCCTTGCATCGCGTGAGGGGTTGACGTACCCGGCAGCAGGTCGGAATGCAACTAGCGCGGACCCCAAGGGCTCGCTTGCGGAACCCACGATGATTTGGCCGTTCGATCACTTCAGGAAACCTCGGGTGCCCCCACGCGGCACCATCGAAGCCATCTATGGCATGATCGTGACGCAGGCGCGAGAACCGTTGTTTTATCGGGACTTGGGTGTGCCGGATACGGTAAATGGCCGTTTTGATCTGCTGGTATTGCACCTGTGGATGGTCTTGCGGCGGCTGAAGGCCATGGAGGGCGGGGCCGACCTCGCTCAGGCGCTGTTTGACCATTTCTGCGACGACATGGACGCCAATTTGCGGGAGATGGGGGTCGGTGACCTCACCGTCCCCAAGCGAATGCAGGCCTTCGGAGAGGCCTTTTACGGGCGGGCGGCGGCCTATGATTTCGCGCTGAGCGCCGGTGGGGAGCCGTTGGCGCAGGCGCTGTGCAAGAATATATTGAACGGCGAGGGACTCGGAGACGCCCGGCGGTTGGCCCTCTACGCCGAGGCGGCGATCGCCACCCTGGCGAGGCAAGACGAGGCGTCATTACGGAACGCGTCTTGGAAGTTTCCCTTGCCGGCTCCTTTGGATGCGCAGCCATGAACAGAATGCAGCCTATGACGGACAAAGCTGACCCCTGGAGCGATCGCATTGCGGTCGCGCACATACCGGACACCGGATTGCATCGCGACACCGAAGCCGACCGGGCCGCGCGCGATGCGATGGCCGAAGTTGCCGGCTTGCGCGATGTCTTGTCGGCAACGGCTTCGTTCGACGTGACGCCCCTGAACGGCGGCCGCGTCCATGTGGCGGGCCGCGTCCAGGCGCGGATCGGTCAAACCTGTGTCGTGACGCTGGACCCGATCGAAAGCGACATCGACGAGCCGATCGATCTGATTTTCGCGCCGCCCGACCAAATTCCCGAATTGGCCGACCTCGTCGATGAAGACGCCGAAGGCGAGAGCGAGATTCCGGACCCGCCGGAGCCGATCGAAAATGGCGTGATCGACCTTGGCCGGCTGGCGACCGACGTGCTGTTTTTGGCGATCGATCCCTATCCGCGCAAGCCCGGCGCGATTTTCGAGCCGGTGGTCACCGCCGCCGACCCGGAGGACCATCCGTTCGCCGCGCTCAAGGCACTGCAGTCCGGCTTAAAATCGCCCGAGGCGAAGAAGCCCAAAGACAGCTGACGTGCGGTGGAGGCCGGATGAACTGGACCGGGGCCGGTGCTAGAATTCGACTTAACGCCTTGAATCGCCTAACATTGTTTACCTGTCCCGATTCTGCCTGGCGGCGCCTCGATGGCTAAAAGGGGGCGATCAAAAGGTTGTGTCGGGACGAGGACCCGCTATTGTCCCGGCCCGGCCGGGGCGCTGTATTTGTGTTTCGCCGATCGCCGTTACTGCGGCGATTTCCAATTTGCGGCTGAACGATTTCAGCTCCGTACAAGATCAGGTTTCCGGGACGTTCATGCCTCAGAAGGTTCGAATCGCGCTTGACGCCATGGGTGGCGATGTCGGCGCATCGGTCGTCATTCCCGGCGCCGCCGTTTCGTTGTCCCGGCATCCCGACACGGAATTTCTGTTGTTCGGCGATCGCGCGCTGATCGACGCGCAACTCGCCAAGCATCCGGCGATGAAGGCGGTCTCGCGCGTCGTGCACACCGACGTCGCCGTCAGCATGGACGACAAGCCCAGCCAGGCGTTGCGCCGCGGCCGCAAGACATCGTCGATGTGGCTTGCCATCGACGCGGTCAAGAAGGGGGAGGCCGACGTCGCGGTATCCGCCGGCAATACCGGTGCCTTGATGGCGATGGGGCGGTTTTGTCTGCGAATGCTGCCTGGCATCGAGCGCCCGGCGATCGCCGCGATCTGGCCCACCCGGCGCGGTGACTCGGTTATCCTTGATGTCGGCGCGACCATCGGCGGTGACGCCCAGCACCTGAAGGCCCTGGCGCTGATGGGCACCGCGATGGCGAGCGTGTTGTTCGGCCTTGAGAGGCCGACGGTGGGCTTGCTCAATATCGGTGTCGAGGAGATGAAGGGTCGCGAGGAAATCCGCGAGGCCGCCGAGTTGCTGCGCAATCTGGACTCTGCCCCAATTGAAGTTTATCGGCTTCGTCGAAGGCGGCGGCATCGGCAAGGGCGCCGCCGATGTGATCGTCACCGAAGGCTTCAGCGGCAACATCGCCATCAAGGTTGCCGAGGGCACGGCGCGGCAGATCACCGAGTTCCTTCGGGACGCGCTGTCGCAAACTTGGCTTTCGAAACTCGGTTACCTGTTTGCTCGGGGCGCCTTCAAGGCGCTAAGGAACAAGCTCGATCCGAATAAATCGAATGGCGGGGTTTTCCTCGGCCTCAACGGTATTGTGGTCAAAAGCCATGGCGACGCCACCGCCGAGGGCTTTGCGTACGCGGTCGATGTTGGGTATGAGATGGTCAGCTACGACCTCCTCACCAAGATCAATCAGATGCTCAATCGCGATGGCAGCGCGCTGGCGCCGACCGCTCAGGAGGCTGTTTCGTGACTACAATACGTTCGGTTGTGCTCGGCTGTGGCTCCTATCTGCCGCGGCAGATACTGACCAACGCCGAACTTGCGGCGCGAATAGATACCTCCGATGAATGGATCGTGCAGCGAACCGGGATCAGGCAGCGTCACATCGCCGCCGAGGGCGAGTTCACCTCGCATCTGGCGATCAATGCGGCGCGCGCGGCTCTCGCCAATGCCGGGATCGACGCGCAGTCGATCGATCTGATCGTGCTGGCAACCTCAACGCCGGATAACACCTTTCCCGCAACCGCGGTTGCGGTACAGAGCGGGCTCGGCATCAACCACGGCGCGGCATTCGATCTGCAGGCAGTGTGTTCGGGGTTTGTCTTCGCGCTCGCCACCGCCGACAACTTTCCTGCGCAGCGGGGCGTTCAAGCGTGCGCTGGTGATCGGTGCGGAAACGTTCTCGCGAATTCTGGACTGGAACGATCGGGGCACCTGCGTCTTGTTCGGCGATGGCGCGGGCGCGGTCGTGCTCGATGCGCAGGAGCAGCCCGGCAAGATCTCCGACCGCGGCATATTGACCTCGCATCTGCGCTCCGACGGCCGCCACAAGTCGAAGCTGTACGTCGACGGCGGTCCATCCTCGACCCAGACGGTGGGCTATCTCCGGATGGAAGGACGTGAGGTATTCAAGCACGCGGTCGGGATGATCACCGACGTAATCGTGGCTGCGTTCGAGGCCAGCGGCACGACTGCCGAGGACATAGACTGGTTCATTCCTCATCAGGCCAATAAGCGAATCATCGATGCTTCAGCGCATAAGTTGCATATTGCACCGCAGAAAGTCGTGCTGACCGTCGATATCCACGGTAACACGTCAGCGGCCTCGATCCCGCTGGCGATATCGGTTGCGGTCGCGGACGGACGCGTCAAGAAAGGCGATCTGGTGCTGTTGGAAGCCATGGGTGGCGGCTTCACCTGGGGCTCGGTCTTGTTGCGTTGGTAACCGCTGCCTTAATTTGTCCATACAATTTGCGGGCTTGTTTCATGCCGCTGCATTGATGAGCGCTGTTGACCGACGCGCGTTAAGCTCATAATTTCAGTTACGAAATTTGTTCGCCGTGAGTTGGGGCAGGCGATGACCGGAACCGGAAAAACAGTCACACGCGTCGATCTGTGCGAGGCCGTCTACCAAAAGGTGGGCTTATCGCGCACGGAGTCGTCTGCCTTCGTGGAACTTGTCCTGAAGGAGATCACCGACTGCCTCGAGAAGGGCGAGACGGTGAAACTGTCGTCGTTCGGATCGTTCATGGTGCGCAAGAAAGGCCAGCGTATCGGCCGCAACCCGAAGACCGGCACCGAAGTTCCCATTTCGCCGCGGCGTGTCATGGTGTTCAAGCCGTCGGCGATCCTGAAGCAGCGCATCAACGGCCACAGCAACGGTAGCGGCAACGGCGACGCCAAAGCTGATTAAGAGTAAGGCCGATTAGCAGCTTGAGATAAGGCCGACGGACGCCAAGGCCGACTAAAGCTTGGCCCACTGGGTACCCATTTAACGGGGCGATCGAACAGGAGCGGGCATTTGGACAAGGCGCCGGATGCGTTCCGAACCATCAGCGAAGTTGCCGGCGATCTCGACATCCCGCAGCACGTGCTGAGATTCTGGGAGACGCGGTTCACTCAAATCAAGCCGATGAAGCGAAGCGGTGGCCGGCGCTACTACCGGCCGGATGACGTCGATCTGCTCAAGGGCATCCGCCGCCTGCTCTACGGCGAGGGCTATACCATCCGCGGGGTGCAGCGCATCCTCAAGGAGCACGGCATCAAGTCGGTTCAGGCGCTGGCGGATGGGTCGGCCACCCCGTCATTCGGGGCGGTCGAAGAGGCGATCGGGCGCAGCCTGTCGGAAAACGATCGCGACAACGCGCTGGGCGTCGATGACGACGATGATGATTATGAGGCCGCCGGCGAGCGCGGGGATTCCCGCGGTGCCCAAAGCGACGACGACAACGTATTCGGTGACGCGCTGGAGGAAGAGGACGGTCCGATCGCCGGTGTCGCCGCATCGGCGCGCCCGCTCGACATCGAGCTTCTCGAGGCCGTCCTGCAGGACCTGATCGCCTGCCGGCGGTTGCTCGATAAGGCGCTGAAGGGAGTTTAAGCAGGTAATTGGTCGGAGCGAGAGGATTTGAACCTCCGAGCTATTTTGCAGACCGGGGAGCTTGCCCCACTGAAAGCAGTCGCTTTTTTATCTGTTTTGCAAACCGAAGTTGCTTGGCCGATGCCGGTGACCACGAAACCGTAACACGCTAAAACCAATAACCATCGGATCATCGCGTTGCTTCGGCGACGACGATGGGTGGTGACGACCGCATCGCCGACACGCTTCCAGCGTGTCGGCGGGATGGTGGCGGCCAACCGCGTGGTCCGCGACGCGACGTCAAAGCCGGCGAGGAACATTGAACGGACGCGAATGGCGACAAGTTGATCGGACGACGTCGCTCAGATGGGCCAGGCCGAACCGAGGATGATGCTGCAAAAGTTCATCCGCTTGTAGTTCGGATCCTTGAGCGCCAACACGTCCGCCTTGACGTTGCCGAAGGTCGTCAGCGGCTTCTTGATGATGCCGTTAGCGAAGTGGTCGATGATGCTTTCCTTGAAATTCGCCTCGCGCGGATGATGTGCGCAGACATGATCGCGATGTTCATGCGAGAATTCGTCGTAGGCGATACCGAGCACGTCCATTTCGACACCGGCGGTTACCAACGCAATCGTGGGGCGCATATGCTCGGGCACGCCGGGCGTGGTGTGGAGCGCGATCGCCGTCCATACGTCTTCGATGTCGCGCTCGGGCACCCCATAACCCCTGAGGAAATCGCGCGCGGCGTTGGCGCCATCGACCTCGAAACGCAGATCGGGGCTCGAATGGGTCGCGGTCAGGCCCATGTCGTGGAACATCGCGCCCATGTAGAGCAACTCCGGATCGTATTTCAGGCCGCGCCGTTCGCCGGTGAGCGCGCCCCAGAAGAAGACGCGGCGGCTGTGGTTGTAGAGCAGGTCGTCCTCGGTATCGCGGACGAGCTGGGTGGCGGCGCGCGCCATGGCGCTGTCGGGGGTCCGGATACCGGCAATGATCTCAGTCATTTCAAGAGACTCCTTCATGTGGCAAGACAATGCCGTGGCGTGAATCCACGCGTTCGGTCTGCCGTTTTGTGGTCCATCAGGATCGCGCCGGCGTCAGAGCCAGAGTTTGGAGGAGAAGCGGCGCGATCCTCTCGCTCTCTTTTTTGGTTATTTCGGCCGTTGATCGCAACAACGCCTGTCCGCCGGATCGGGCCAACGACACACCAATTCGCGCCAGCTGGGCTGGGAAGGAAAAGGCATGGCGGTTCAGAAAGTGGCAATCGCGATCCACGAAGGCGTGCAGGCGCTGGATGTCGCCGGACCGGTGGACGTGTTCGCGGAGGCGAACGGCTTCGTGGGGGCCGGGGATGGCTACGAGACCGTGCTGGTGGCGGCGAACCGGGAGCCGCTGCGCGCGTCAAACGGCATGAAGATATCAGCTGATCTCGGTTTCGCAGAGGCGCAGGGGGAGTTCGCAATCGTTCTGGTCGCGGGCGGACCGGCGATGCCGGAGGCGGACCCGGATCCGGAACTGACGCGATGGGTGCGTTCGGCGCCGGACCGCGCCGGCCTGTACGGTTCGGTCTGCACCGGCGCTTTCGCGCTCGGTCATGCAGGCCTTCTCGATGGCCACAAGGTAACGACCCACTGGCAGAATGCGCAGCAGCTCGCTTCGCGCTTTCCGGCCGCCGATGTCATGCACGACCGCATCTATATTCGTGACAGGCGGCTGGTGACGTCGGCGGGCGTTACGGCCGGGATTGATCTCGTGCTGTCCCTGATCGGCGAACGCCATGGACCGCGGGTCGCTGTCGCCGTCGCCAAGCGGCTGGTCGTGGTGGCGCAGCGCCAAGGCGGACAATCGCAGTTCAGTCCCTATCTCACCGCGCCGGTCCACGACGATTCGCTGATCGCGCGTGCGCAGGCGCATGTCATGGCACATATCGGCAGCCGACATACGCTGCAGTCTCTGGCGGAGGAGGTCGGCATGAGCGTGCGTAACTTCGCCCGTCATTTTGTCCAGGAGACCGGGATCACGCCGCATGAGTTCGTCGAGCGTGCGCGGATCGATGCCGCGCGTATGCTGTTGGAGGCGAACGACCGTCCGCTCAAGGCTGTGGCCTATGACTGCGGCTTCGGTACAGCGGACCGGATGCGGGTCATCTTCGCTGAGCGGTTGGGCGTGTCGCCCGCACAGTATCGCGCAAGCTTTCGCGCGGGCTGAACACTGCTCGAGTGATCCCGACGGGGAAAACTCACGGGCATTTCATCAGGATTTAAGCAGTTCATAAACAACGGGGTTGTCGGCGCAGGCCGCGAGCCCGCATTCCAGCAGTGTCGAGACCACATTCAGCGCCGTCAGGCCGATCACCAGCCACACCGCGACATGCGCGAAGCCGCCGGCAGCAACCGGCGGCGCCGCGCGGTCGTCCTCGAACTGGCGGTCGAACAGCAGGATAATCGCGAGCAGCACGATGGCCGCCATAAAGCCGATCAGCGCCCATGTATAATAGTGATAGCCCAACAACGCCGTGCCGTAGCCGGCGTCTCCAGGCATGATGTGCAGCAGGATCTGACGCGTCGAGAAAGTCGCACCCGCGACGGCGGCCAGCAGCGACAAGGCGTAGTGGCTGGGCTGCGGCCCCCAGCGAACGTTCAAGATCGGGCCGATCGCCAGCGCCGCGAACTGGATACGCTGAAGCAGGCACAGCGGGCAGGGCAGTTCATGCAGCAGCAGTTGTGCCGCAAACGCCGCGGCCAGCACCAGCGCCACGGCGTAGAGGCTGAGCGCGTTGAGGGTTACAGCGAGCGCGCGGGTCATGCTTGGGCCTCAGAACGACAGCTTCAGCGTATCGGTGGCGTGGTGCAGATAGGTCGCGATCGAAGCGAGCAGCACGACAGCGAACAGCGTCAGGGCAACGCGGCGAGGCCCGCGCCAGGCAATCAGCATGACAACGGCCACGGCCAAAAAAAGCGCGGTGAATTCCATCGTCGCCCCGGATGCAAGCAAGCCCACGGTACTCTACAATGGGTGGTTGAACAGCGCCATTACGGATTGGATCGAAATGCCCATCATCATCTACGGCATCAAGAACTGCGACACCATGAAGAAAGCCCGTGCCTGGCTCGATAGTCACGGCGTGGCTTACGACTTTCACGATTACAAGATCGAGGGCATCGCGAAGGACAGGCTCAAGCGCTGGTCCGATGAACTTGGCTGGGAAACGTTGCTCAATCGCGCCGGCACCACGTTTCGCAAATTGCCCGATGACGACAAGGAGGGCCTGAATGAACGCAAAGCGCTGGCCTTGATGTTAGGGCAGCCGTCCATGATCAAGCGGCCGGTGCTCGATCTCGGCGGCAAGCTTGTGGTCGGCTTCAAGCCGGAAATCTATGCCAAGGAAGTCTCGCCATCGGGCCGACCCGGCGCACGCAAGGCTTAAGCTTCGCTCGATGACATCGCGGGATGCGGTGTCCGTCAGCTGAATTCGATCGCGTCGCCGGGGTCCGCGGGCATATAGTCGCAACCAGGTGTCGAGCAAATCCCGCTGCTTGATCGATTTGACGACCGCCGGGTTGGCGTTTTTGAAATCCAAGGTTGCAGTTGATCTCGATGCACACGCGCCTGACCATCGACGTTACCCGAGAATTTTTAATGAAAAGATGAAATTGCGTCGAAATGCCGTTAACCGATGCTTGCCGTTCGGTTTGCCCGTGCGGCCCAAAGTGGCGGCAAAACGCTTGATGGTACCCGCGCGCGGTTCGACGAATGGCGAAGCCGCGTCCGCCGCAAGCCAAGCTTTCCGCCTTGCGTAACTCGCGCCATTGACGGCATATTCCGGCCCGGAGGCGGCGGTTTTCAAGACGGAGTTTTCCAGGGCGTCCTGCGAGAACCTGCCGGTTAGAAAAATGAGCCACGCGCGAGGGATTTCGCGGCGCTGGCTGACGGGGGAAATTTGATTGGCCGATGAGTTCATTCTCGAAACCCACGGATTAACCAAGGAGTTCGCGGGATTCTTCGCCGTTCGCGACGTTGGGCTTCGGGTCCGCCGTGGCAGCATTCACGCGTTGATCGGGCCGAACGGGGCCGGAAAAACCACGTGTTTCAACCTGTTGACCAAGTTCCTGAGGCCTTCCGCCGGTCAAATTCTGTATAAGGGGCAGGATATTACGGCGCTGGCGCCGGCCGACGTGGCGCGTCTCGGCCTGGTCCGCTCGTTCCAGATCTCGGCGGTGTTCCCGCATTTGACTGCGCTGGAGAACGTGCGGGTCGCGTTGCAGCGCCAGCACGGACACTCCTTCGATTTCTGGCGTTCAAAGACCGTCCTCGACCGCTTCAATGGCCGCGCCCATGAATTGCTCGACGACGTCGGCCTGAGCGAGTTTGCGGCCACGCCCGCGGTCGAGATGCCCTATGGGCGCAAGCGCGCCCTCGAAATTGCCACCACCCTGGCGCTCGATCCGGAAATGATGCTGCTCGATGAGCCGATGGCCGGCATGGGCCACGAGGACATCGACAAGATCGCCGCGCTGATCAAGCGCATCTCCGCGAAACACACCATCCTGATGGTCGAGCATAATCTGAGCGTGGTCGCCAACCTTTCCGACATCATCACCGTGCTGACCCGCGGACATGTGCTTGCGGAAGGCAATTATGCCGACCTGACCAAGGATGAACGCGTCAAGGAAGCCTATCTGGGGGCGGGTCATGCCTGATTTGAAAACGGCTGAAGCCGCCGCTTCGAAACCTGCACCGGCGTCCGGTGCGGGAGCGCCGGTATTGTCGGTTAAGAACCTGCAGGCTTGGTACGGCGAGTCCCACATCCTTCACGGCATCGATTTCAGCGTCAACGCCGGCGAGGTGGTCACGCTGCTCGGACGCAACGGCGCCGGAAAGACCACGACGCTGAAATCGGTGATGGGGATCATCGGCAAGCGTACCGGATCGATCCGTTTCGACGATAAGGAGATCATCAAGGCGTCGTCCGACAAGATTGCGCGGCTGGGCGTCGCCTTTTGTCCGGAGGAGCGCGGAATTTTCGCAAGCCTCGACGTCCGCGAGAACCTGATGCTGCCGCCGGTGGTGCGCCCCGGCGGCCTGCCGCTGGACCAGATTTTCGAGTTGTTTCCAAATCTCAAGGAACGGCTGAACAGCCAAGGCACCAAATTGTCGGGCGGCGAGCAGCAGATGCTGGCGATCGCAAGGATCCTGCGTACCGGCGCGCGCTTCCTGATGCTTGACGAGCCGACCGAGGGCCTTGCGCCGGTCATCATCCAGCAGATCGGCCACACCATCGCGCGGCTCAAGTCGGAAGGCTTTACCATCCTTTTGGTCGAACAGAATTTCCGCTTTGCCTCGACGGTGGCGGACCGGTTCTACATCGTCGAGCACGGCAAGATCATTGACGGTTTCGCCAATGCGGAGCTGCAGTCCAATATGGACAAGCTTCACACCTATCTGGGCGTATGAAAAACAACGTGAAGAATTTTATGGGGAGATCAATATGAGGAAAAAGATTTCGGCATTGCTGCTTGGAACGGCGCTGACGCTCGCCGCCGCGAATCCGGTTTTCGCGCAGGACAAGACGGTCAAGATCGGCGCGCTAAGCGACCAGTCAGGCCTGTACGCCGATCTCGGCGGTCCCGGCTCGACATTGGCGGCGCAAATGGCCGTGGAGGATTCCGGGCTGGCCGCCAAGGGCTGGAAGATCGATGTTATTTCCGGCGATCATCAGAACAAGCCCGATATCGGCACCTCCATCGCGCGGCAGTGGTTTGACGTCGAAAAGGTCGACGTCATCGTTGACGTGCCGAATTCCGGCGTTGCGCTTGCGGTCAACAATGTCGTCAAGGAAAAGAACGGGGTCTACATCAACTCGGGCGCGGCGACTTCCGATCTTACCAACGCGCAGTGCTCACCCAATACCGTGCACTGGACCTATGACACCTACATGCTTGCCCATAGCACCGGCCAGGCCCTGGTGAAGGCCGGTGGCGACACCTGGTTCTTCCTCACCGCGGACTACGCCTTTGGTGCCGCGCTGGAACGTGACACCTCTGCGGTCATCACCGCGAACGGCGGCAAGGTCTTAGGCAACGTCAAGCATCCGCTGAACACATCCGACTTCTCGTCATTCCTGCTACAGGCGCAGGCGTCGAAGGCCAAGGTCATCGGTTTGGCGAATGCCGGCGGCGACACCACCAACAGCATCAAGCAGGCGGCCGAATTCGGCATCGTCAAGGGCGGGCAAAAGCTCGCGGCGCTTCTGCTGTTCATCACCGACGTCAAGGCGATCGGCCTCGAGACCGCGCAGGGCCTCAACTTCACCGAGACGTTTTATTGGGACATGAACGACCAGACCCGGGCGTTCTCCAAAAAATTCGCCGCCCGGATGAAGAACGGCGCGCCTCCGACCATGGTCCAGGCCGGTGTCTATTCAGGGCTGGTCCACTATTTCAAGGCCCTGGAAGCGCTCGGCGGCAATCCGCATGATGGCGTCAAGGTTGTGGAAAAGATGAAGTCGATCCCGACCGACGATCCGCTGTTTGGCAAGGGCAGCATCGAGCCCAACGGCCGCAAAATCCATTCGGCCTATCTGTTCGAGGTGAAGAGTCCGTCGGAGTCCAAGGCGCCGTGGGACTTCTACAAGCTGGTCGGTACCGTTCCGGGCGACCAGGCGTTCACGCCGCTGGACAAGAGCACCTGTTCCCTGCTGAAAAAATGATTCCCGGCGTTCGGCGGCCCGGTGCCGCCGAACATCTCCTTCGAGACGTTGAGCGAGAGAAAGTATCATGCAGGCCCTTTACGCCCAGCTCCTGGTCGGACTGATCAACGGCTCGTTCTACGCGCTGCTCAGTCTTGGACTGGCGGTGATCTTCGGCATGCTCAACATCATCAATTTCGCCCACGGCGCGCTCTACATGATGGGCGCGTTCGGCGCGTACTTCCTGCTGCATTACGCCAATATCGGCTATTGGCCGGCACTGATCCTCGCGCCGCTCGCGGTCGGAATTTTCGGCATGATCCTCGAGCGGACGATGCTGCAATGGCTGTCCGGTCTCGATCACCTCTACGGATTGCTGCTGACGTTTGGCTTGGCGCTGATCATCCAGGGCGTCTTCCAGAACTTTTTCGGCTCATCCGGTTTGCCTTACTCGATCCCCGATCTACTCAAGGGGGGCACCAATCTCGGCTTCATGTATCTGCCGATCTATCGCGGCTGGGTCGTCGTCTTCTCGCTCGTGGTGTGTCTTCTCACCTGGTATCTGATTGAGCGTACGCGGCTCGGTGCCAACCTGCGCGCCGCCACCGAAAACCCGACGCTGGTGCGCGCTTTCGGCATCAACGTGCCGCGGATGATCACGCTGACCTACGGGCTCGGCGTCGGCCTCGCCGCGCTGGCCGGGGTGCTGTCGGCACCGATCAACCAGGTACGGCCGCTGATGGGCGCCGATCTGATCATTGTCGTGTTCGCCGTGGTGGTGATCGGCGGCATGGGTTCCATCATGGGTTCGATCATCACCGGCTTCGCACTCGGCGTGATCGAGGGGTTGACCAAATACTTTTATCCCGAAGCATCCAACACCGTGGTATTTGTGCTGATGGTGCTGGTGCTGCTTGTAAAGCCTTCGGGATTGACAGGACGAGCGAGCTGACATGACAGCCTTGACCGACGACACATTACCGGTAACCCCTCGCGTCATACGCGATGAGATGGTCACGTTCGGCATCATGACGGCGCTTCTGGCGGTCGTGCCCTTCACCGGTCTCTATCCGTTCTTCGTGATGCAGGCGCTGTGCTTTGCGCTCTTGGCCTGCGCCTTCAACCTGCTGATCGGCTATGGCGGACTGTTGTCGTTCGGCCACGCGATGTTTCTGGGCACGGCGGGCTACTTCACGGCGCATGCGTTGAAGGTGTGGGGCTTGTCGCCCGAGCTTGGGATTCTGGTTGGAACGGCCGGCGCGGCGGCACTTGCCGTCATCACCGGCCTCGTCGCCATCCGCCGCCAGGGCATCTATTTTGCGATGATCACGCTGGCGCTGTCGCAGCTGTTGTATTTCATCTACTTGCAGACGCCGTTCACCCATGGCGAAGACGGCATCCAGGGTATTCCGCAAGGCCGTATGTTCGGGTTTATCAATCTCGCGAACCCGACGGTGCTTTATTACGTCATCCTCGCCGGCTTTCTGCTCGGTTTCCTGTTCATTTTTCGCACCATCAACTCGCCGTTCGGTGAGGTGTTGAAATCGATCCGGGAAAACGAGCCGCGCGCGATTTCGCTCGGCTACAAAACCGACCATTATAAGCTGTTGGCCTATATCCTCTCCGGGACGCTGGCGGGATTTGCCGGTTCACTGAAGGTGTTTGTCGCGCAGAACGCCTCGTTGACCGACGTGCATTGGACCATGTCGGGCGAAATCGTGCTGATGACGCTGGTTGGCGGCCTCGGCACCGTGTTTGGCCCAGTCGTCGGCGCCTTCGTCATCATCGCCATGCAGCAATATCTGGCCGGCTTCGGGCAGTGGGTCACGGTGATCCAGGGCGTGATCTTCGTGGTCTGCGTGCTGACGTTCCGCCGTGGCGTAGTCGGGGAAATCGCGCATTATTTCCGCCGTTCGCTTTAAGCGGACGGTTTTCGGAATATTCGGCGCCGCATAAAGCGGTGGATGGCCGGGGTTCTCTTGACGGACGACTGCGCGCCGTCCAGATAGATCGCCTATGACAGACATGTGACAGGCCGCCCCGGCCGCCATTCCCTCAACGACGGACACCTTAAATGCTGCGCTGGTTTCGTGCCTTTCTGCCCAGGGAGGAGCGGTTCTTCGACCTGTTCGCCCGCCATTCCCAGACGGTCGTGCAGGGTGCGTTGGCGTTGCAGGACATGCTGCGCGGCGGCGACCAAACCACGGTGTCATGCCAGCGCGTCAGTCAGTTCGAGAACGAGGCCGACAATATCACCCGCGAGGTGCTGACCGCGGTACGCCGGACCTTCATCACGCCGTTCGATCGCGTCGACATCAAGAATCTCATCACCGCGATGGACGACGCTATCGACCAGATGCAGCAAACCGCCAAGGCAGTGGTGCTGTTCGAAGTTCGCACCTTCGAGCCGCCGATGTGCGAAATCGGAACGCTGCTGGTCGAGTGCGCAAACCTTGTCGGTCGTGCGCTGCCGCTGATGAAGTCGATCGGCGAAAATGTCGCGATGCTGACGGCGATCACCGAAGAACTGACCAAGCTTGAAGGCCGGGTCGACGACCTGCACGATATCGGCCTGAAGGAGTTGTTCCTAAAGCATCGCAGCGCCAACACGATGGACTTTATCGTCGGCGCGGAGATCTACGACCATCTGGAGAAAGTCGCCGATCGATTCGACGACGTCGCTAATGAGATCAACAGTATCGTAATCGAACAGGTATAGGGCAGGGCCGCGCTGTGGATGCCACGCTTGGTCTTCCGATTCTGGTCGGATTAATCGCTGTCGCGCTATTGTTCGACTTCCTCAATGGATTGCACGACGCCGCCAATTCGATTGCAACGATCGTTTCGACCCGGGTGCTGCGGCCGCAATACGCGGTGTTGTGGGCGGCGTTCTTCAATTTCATCGCCTTCGGGCTATTCGGTCTTAACGTCGCCCATACCATCGGCACCGGGATCATCGAGCCCAGCGTCATCGATCCGCAGGTGGTCTTCGCGGCGCTGGCGGGGGCGATCGTCTGGAACCTGATCACCTGGGGCCTCGGAATTCCGTCCTCCAGTTCTCACGCGCTGATCGGCGGCCTAGTCGGCGGCGGGGTGGCCAAGGCTGGAATTTCCGCGGCGGTCTGGAGCGGGTTGTCGAAGACGCTGCTCGCCATCGTGCTATCGCCGCTGGTCGGATTTTTGTTTGCGCTGGTGCTGGTGGCGATCGTGTCATGGGCGTCGGTGCGCTCGACGCCGTTCGCGGTCGATCGGGCGTTCCGGATCCTGCAATTCGCCTCGGCGTCGCTATACTCGCTCGGACATGGCGGAAACGACGCGCAAAAAACCATGGGCATCATCGCGGTGCTGCTGTACTCGCAAGGCTATCTTGGCGAGCATTTTTCGGTGCCGTTCTGGGTCGTTCTGGCGTGCCAGGCGGCGATGGCGTTGGGCACGCTGATGGGCGGCTGGCGGATCGTCCGTACCATGGGGCTGCGAATCACGAAATTGACGCCGATGCAGGGATTTTGCGCCGAGACCGGCGGCGCCGCGACCCTGTTCATCGCGACTTTTCTGGGGGTTCCGGTCTCCACGACGCACACCATCACCGGCGCTATCGTCGGGGTCGGCGCGGCGCGGCGGGTCTCGGCGGTGCGCTGGAACGTGGCAAGTTCGATCGTCTATGCCTGGATCATCACCATCCCGGCCTCGGCGATGGTCGCTGCGCTGGCGTATTGGATCGTGTCGGCGCTGCGCTGATTAGGTAACAAACTTAAGACCGGCAATGCCGGCCACGATCAGTCCGATACAGGCGAGGCGGGCCACGGTGGCGGGTTCACCGAACAAGGCAATGCCGAGGATGGCAGTTCCGACCGCGCCGATGCCAGTCCAGACCGCATAAGCGGTTCCGATCGGCAGCGACTTCAAGGCAAGACCGAGCAAGATGATGCTGCTCGCCATGCAAACGAGCGTCAGCACCGATGGACCCAGCCGTGTGAAACCTTCGGTATATTTCAGGCCGATCGCCCAGCCCACTTCCATCAGGCCGGCAATGAACAACATGATCCAGGCCATGACGACCCTCCCGAGCAGGCAGGGCCGTCCCCCGCGGATGATGCTGTGAATAGGAAGGCCGTCCTTCCGCAGTCGATATGGGACTGGTCACAGCGACCCGCAACCACCACATGAGGCTTGATTAGCCCGGTTTTCCCTGCCAAACGCTCGATCCGATGTCCGACATTGCCGCTACTGCTGAATCACTATCCCGCTCGCCGCTGGCGACTGAGGTTGCGCGTCGACGGACCTTTGCGATCATCTCGCATCCGGACGCCGGCAAGACCACGCTGACGGAAAAGCTGCTGCTGTTCGGCGGCGCGATCAATCTCGCCGGCCAGGTCAAGGCCAAGGGCGAACGGCGCAATACCCGCTCCGACTGGATGAAGATCGAGCGCGAGCGTGGCATTTCCGTCGTGACCTCGGTGATGACCTTCGAATTCGAGGGCCGGGTGTTCAATCTCTTGGACACGCCGGGCCACGAGGACTTTTCCGAAGATACCTACCGGACGCTGACGGCGGTCGATTCCGCCGTGATGGTCATCGACGCCGCCAAGGGCATCGAAGCGCGGACGCGAAAGCTGTTCGAGGTGTGCCGGCTGCGGGACATCCCCATCATCACCTTCATCAACAAGATGGACCGCGAGAGCCGCGACACCTTCGATCTGCTCGATGAGATCGAAAAGACGCTGGCGCTCGACACCACGCCGATGACCTGGCCGGTCGGCCGCGGCCGCGATTTCCTCGGCACCTATGACGTCGTCAATGGCGGGGTCCGGCTGCTGGAGGGCGGTGGCGCCAAGACCGGCGCTGCGCAACAGATCGACATCGCCGACCTCGCGAGCCGCAATGCCAATCTCGACATCGGCGCGATCAAGGATGAACTCGCCTTGGTATCGGAAGCCTGTCCGCCGTTCGATCTCGCGGCTTTTCGCGAGGGCCATCTGACGCCGGTGTATTTCGGCAGCGCGCTGCGCAATTTCGGCGTCGGCGATCTGCTCGAGGGGCTCGGCCGTTTCGCGCCGCCGCCGCGCGCGCAGGACAGCAATTTGCGCAAGGTGGAGGCTGCAGAGCCGCGCATGAGCGCCTTTGTGTTCAAGATCCAGGCCAATATGGATCCGAACCATCGCGACCGCATCGCGTTTGCGCGGCTGTGCTCGGGCAAGCTGACGCGCGGTATGAAGGCGAAGCTGGTTCGCACCGGCAAGAACATGTCGCTCTCCAGCCCGCAATTCTTTTTCGCGCAAGATCGTGCGCTGGCGGACGAGGCCTTCGCCGGCGACGTCGTCGGCATTCCCAATCACGGCACGCTGCGGATCGGCGACACGCTGACCGAGGGCGAAGACCTCACCTTTGTCGGCGTGCCGAGTTTTGCGCCGGAAATCGTCCGCCGCGTCCGGCTGACGGATGCGATGAAGGCGAAGAAGCTCAAGGAAGCCCTGCAGCAGATGTCGGAGGAGGGCGTGGTCCAGGTGTTTCGCCCGCGCGACGGCGCGCCGGCGCTGGTCGGGGTGGTCGGTCCGCTGCAGCTCGATGTGCTGAAGGCGCGGCTCGATGCCGAATATTCGCTGCCGGTGGAGTTCGAAGTCAGCGAGTTTGCGCTGGCGCGCTGGATCTCCTCCGACGACCGCAAGAAGCTCGACGCGTTCGTCGCCGCCAACGGCTCCGGCGTCGCCGATGACGTCGATGGCGATCCGGTGTTCCTGGCCAAGAATGAGTTCTACCTCGGCTATACCAAAGAGCGCGCCGAGGGCATCGTCTTTTCCAGCGTCAAAGATGTGAAGAAAAAAGACGTCAAATAGGCAATCCCTGGTCCAAGCGATTGGTCCCGCGCGGCGGGGCGGCGCTGGCCGCCGAACCGCCTGATACGAACGCGCGGATGTGAACGAAGCCGGGCTTGATCCCTGTCGCCGCGGGCATCATTTTCGAGTCTGGTTTTCCTGCCTGCGAGGGCCCGCGTCATGCTGCGGCGCATTGTTATCGGCTTGATCGTTGCGACGGCGGCGATGGTGGTCGTTGGCGCGGCCAACGCCCAGCATCGGCAGCAAATCAATCCCACACCGTTTTCCCACTCCCCCTGCAGCGTGCTGGATGGACGTCCGTGTACGCCGACTTTCTGCAGCGTCTTCAATCACGGGCCGTGCATTCCGGAGATCGATTATCCCTATGGTGAAAACCTGCAAGTGACCGTCGAAACGGTGCCTCCGAAGGACGATGCGGCCAAATACATCAGGCCCGACCACGATCTCGACACCATCGGCGACCTCTTTGCGGAGTTGCGGTCGTGCTGGTCGCCGCCACCGGCCGACACCGCTCGCGAGGGCATGCAGATATCGGTCCGCTTCAGCTTCAAGCGATCGGGCGAGCTGTTTGGCACGCCGCGCCTGACCTTCGCCACCGCCGGCGTCCCGGCGGACACCCGCGACACCTATCTCAAGGCGATCAACACCTCGCTTAGCGCGTGCGCGCCGCTGAAATTCACCGACGGCCTCGGCGGTGCCCTTGCCGGGCGACCGATCGCGATTCGCTATATCGACAATCGCGAACTGGAAACGCCGTCGGACAAGCCGTGAAATCCTGTTCGTCTAATTGGTGAAAGCCTTCTCCCCGGCCGAGAGGATATTGTCATTGGGCTGCTTTGAGCAGTATTCAGACAAGGCTTTGGTCTTTTCGGTAAAACCCACGGGGTCCAGGATGGGAGAGTTATTCTTGTGCCCGAAATAGCCGCTCAGCCAAAATAGAAAGGGGCCTCTATCGTTTGGAGGGGTCTTTTCCCAGAACTGCTCGCAAGTCATCGCCGAAAAGTCGACCGTCGGAAGCACTTTTTGCTGTGCTTTCGCTTCATGGAACGAGCATATGAGTGCAACGAAGCACAGAGCGGCCACCGATTTCATGACGTTTCCTGTTTTTGAGTTTCATTGATCCGCACCGACGCGGGCGCACGCCGCGATGCAGTAGATTTACCCATGCGGTGCCCTTTTGCCAGCCATTTTACGCAAGAGGCCCATCCCAAAACTGTCTCTTCCGAACTCACCGGCGAGCCCCTCAAGGATTGCGAATATACAACCACAGATCGCCGTCGGTTCTGCGGTTCGGAATGACGGTCAGCCACTTTAGGAGATTGCGGTTTACACCCCTAAAGTGATAGGCGAGGCAAGGGAAAGCTGATCCTGCAACGGAGGATACCGTGGGGCTGCTGGTGATGATGCTGGGCCTTGTGCTGCTGCTCGGGGGCCACGGCCTCACGGCGCAGCGTGAATTGCGCGCACGCATCATCTCGTCATCGGGCGAGGGCGCCTACAAAGCCGGTTATGCGCTGGTGGCGCTACTGGGCCTCGTGCTGACGATTTGGGGCTTTGCCGAATATCGCGCAACCGGCTGGATCGACGTCTGGCGTCCGCCGACCGCGTTCAAACACATCACGGTGGCATTGATGCTGCCTGCGGTCATCCTGGTGGTGGCGTCCTACATCCGCGGTCGGATCTATACGGCGCTGAAGCATCCGATGCTGGCCGGCGTCAAGCTGTGGGCGGCGGCGCACCTGCTCGCCAACGGCGATCTCGGTTCGATCATTCTGTTCGGTTCGTTTCTGGCGTGGGCGGTATACGACCGCATCTCGCTGAAACACCGCGCCGACAGCGGCGCGCCGCCGATCCCGGTCGGCGGTCTCGGTAATGATCTGATCGCGGTTGCCGTCGGATGTGTCGCCTATCTGGCGTTGGCCTTTGTGTTTCATCCTGTCGTGATCGGCGTTGCCGTGGTCGGAGTTTAAAATGTCGGTTCAATCCAGCATCAAGCGCAAGACTGCGCCGGATATTTACGCCCGCAAGAACGCCGAACCGATCGTGATGCTGACGTCGTATCACGCCCACACCGCGGCATTGGTCGATCGCTATTGCGACGTCATCCTGGTCGGCGACTCCCTGGGCAACGTGATGCATGGTTTCGAGACCACCGTGCCGGTGACGCTGGAGATGATGATCCTGCAGGGCCGCGCGGTGATGCGGGGATCGCAGCATGCGCTGGTGGTGGTGGACATGCCGTTCGGCTCCTATGAGGCCTCGAAAGAGCAGGCGTTCCATTCCGCCGTGCGGATACTGAAGGAAACCCATTGCGGCGCGGTGAAGCTGGAGGGCGGCGTGCGGATGGCCGAGACCATCGCGTTTCTCGCCGAACGCGGCGTTCCCGTGATGGGGCACATCGGCCTGACGCCGCAATCGATCAATACGCTCGGCTCGTTTCGGGCCCAGGGTCGCGAGGAAGGCAGTTGGGAGCCGATCGAGAACGATGCCCGCGCGATCGCGCAAGCCGGCGCGTTCTCGGTCGTGATCGAGGCGGTCGCCGAACCGTTGGCCCGAAAGATCACGGAAACCATCGCGATTCCCACCATCGGTATTGGCGCCAGTGCAGCCTGCGACGGTCAGGTGCTGGTGCTGGAGGATATGCTGGGGCTGTCGCCGCGGACGCCGAAGTTTGTTCGCCGCTATGGCGAACTCGGGCCGATGATCGAGGCCGCGATCAAAGGCTATGCCAACGATGTGCGCGCCCGTGCGTTCCCGGGTCCGGAGCATGTCTACGGCATGAAGGCCACAAACCCCGACAAGAAGCCAAACCAGAGCTGAACCCGGAGCGCGACAATGGACTGGTCGCGATATTCCATTCCTGCCATGCAGCTTCAGGCGCGCTTCGGCGATCGCGTGGTGCCGGTGTTTGGCGAACGGCCGCGCAGCATCTGGGCCATGGTGTCGGAGGCGGCCTTGCGCAATCCGGACGGCGAGGCGCTGGTCTGCGGCGACTGCCGGATGACGTGGCGCGACGTCGTGCAACGATCGGCGCAGCGTCGCGGCCGGGCTGCAGAAGACCGGCCTGCAAAGCGGCGATCGTGTCGCACTCCTGCTCGGCAACCGCGTCGAATTCGTGTTGGCGATGTTTGCCGCGGCTCAACTCGGCCTCGTCACGGTTTTGCTCAGCACCCGGCAGCAAACGCCGGAGATCGCGCACGTCCTCAACGACTGCGGTGCGGTTATGATCATCCACGAGGCCGTGCTGGCGGATCGTCTGCCCGACACGCGTGACGTCCCCGGTCTGAAGTACCGGATCGCCGTCGATCGCACCGGCGTCGGCCCGGCGTTTTCCGATCTCGCCGATAACGCAGCGCTGCAAAGCCACGCCGATGTCGACGAGGAAGACACGGCGATGATCCTCTATACGTCCGGCACCACCGGACGTCCCAAAGGGCGCGATGCTGGCGCATTGCAACGTCATTCACTCGGCGATGATTTTCGTGTCCTGCCTGCAGTTAACGGCGTCAGACCGCTCGATAGCCGCGGTGCCGCTCGGCGCATGTCACCGGCGTTATCGCCAATGTCATGACGATGGTCGTCTGCGCGGGCACGCTGATCATCTTGGCCGAGTTCAAGGCGGCGGAATACCTGAAGGTCGCGGCGCGTGAGCGCGTCACCTACACGGTCATGGTCCCGGCGATGTACAATCTCTGCCTGCTGCAGCCGGATTTCGAGAGCTACGATCTGTCGAGTTGGCGGATCGGCGGCTTCGGCGGCGCACCGATGCCGGTGGCCACGATCGAGAAGCTTAGCGCCAATATCCCCGGTCTGAAGCTGATGAATTGCTACGGCGCGACCGAAACCACTTCGCCTTCCACCATCATGCCGGGCGAACTGACGGCCGTGCATCTCGACAGCGTCGGCCTGCCGTGTCCCGGCGCGCAGATCGTCGTGGTGGACGCCGCGGGCCGCGAGCTGCCGCGCGGCGAAATCGGCGAGATCTGGGTTCACGGCGGCTCGGTCATCAAGGGCTATTGGAACAATCCGGCGGCGACGACGGAAAGCTTCACCGGCGGTTTCTGGCATTCCGGCGATCTCGGCTCGATTGACGCACAGGGCTTTGTGCGCGTGTTCGATCGTCAGAAGGACATGATCAACCGGGGAGGGCTCAAGATTTATTCCGCTGAGGTCGAGTCTGTACTTGCGGCGCATCCCGGTGTGGTTGAGAGTGCGATCATCGCAAGGCCTTGCCCCGTGTTGGGCGAGCGTGTCCACGCCGTGATCGTCACACGCGACGGCGATATTGGCGGCGACGCCTTGCGCGCGTGGTGCGCCGAGCGACTCTCGGATTACAAGGTGCCGGAAACGATCGCGCTGACAGCGCAGCCGCTGCCGCGCAACGCCAATGGCAAGGTGATGAAGAAGCAATTGCGCGACGCGTTGGCGGCGCAATAAATCCAAGAGCGCGCCAACACTTGCGCGTCAATGGAACCGTTGCATGCAAGCTTAGTTGATTCGCGGCACGAACATTGCTTTAAAGAATTGCGCTGGGAAAAACTCGGGAGTGCGAGATGAAACGCATCGTCCTCGGCCTGGTGTTAAGTTCCACGATTGGCGTTGTGAATGCCCGCGACCTCGGACAGTGGGGCGAGGTCGACCCCGCGGTGCGGGATTGGTATCAAGCGCTGATGCAGCCCGACGTTCCGACCGCTTCATGCTGCGGTGAGGCGGATGCCTATTACGCGGACGAGGTTCACGTCAAAGACGGAAAGACCTACGTCATCATCACCGATGACAGGCCGGATGAGCCGCGCCAGCGACCCCATGTCGAGGTCGGTACGGAAATCGAGGTCCCCAACAACAAGCTCAAATGGGACAAATCGAATCCGACCGGGCACGGGATCCTATTCTTAAGTCGTGCCGGTTACGTCTTTTGCTATGTTCAGCCGGGCGGGGCGTGACCCCGTTTTGAGGCCACGAGAAGCGACCGCGGCCTGCCTGGTCAGGCGGGACCGCCTTTGCGGGCTTTCGGAGCCTGCATCGCGTTGAATTAACGAAGAAAATATTGAACGCGGGACGCGGGCGGCTTTGCCTTGCCACCGCCATATCGCTAGGGTATCGCCGCCGCCATATGGGGACCAAGCGTGTGGCGGGCTCGCGGATGTGGCACGGTCCACTGGGGATGGGATTTCTTTAAGTGTCTGAATTATTTGATGAAGTAAACGAGGACGTCCGTCGCGAACAGCTCAAGAAGCTGTGGGACCGGTATTCGATCTTTATCGTCGCCGGCGCATTGCTGATTATTGCCGCGGTGGCGGGCTGGCGCGGTTACGAATACATGCAGGCCAAGAAGGCGGCCGAGGCCGGGCAGGCCTTCGACAAGGCCGTAGAACTCTCCGAGCAGAACAAGCACGCCGAGGCCGAAGCGGCCTTTAACAGCCTGGCCGCGACCGCGCCTTATGGGTACCGGATGCTGGCGCGGCTGCGCGCCGCAGGCGAGGTCGCCAGTCACGATCCGCAGGCGGCGGCAAAACTCTACGACGATATCGCCGCCGACCGCAGCATCGGTGCCCTCGAGCAGGAATTGGCCAAGGTCCGCGCCGCCGCGTTGTTGCTGCAGACCTCGAGCTATCCCAACATGGTGGCGCGGCTTGAGCCTGCCGCCGCGCCGGGGGCGACCTTTCGCCATACCGCGCGCGAGTTGCTGGCGTTGTCGGCCTGGCGCGCCAACGACACGACGGCGGCGCGGAAGTGGCTGGATATGATTGCCAATGACGGTGAGACGCCGCCCGGCCTGCGCTCGCGCGCCGAAGCGCTGCAGGCCTTGCTGCCGCCGGTCGCGAAAAGCTGACCGCAGAAAAAAGTTGAGTGAGAAATCGACCATGCGCCTGTCGCAACGTTTGATCGCTGCTGCTGTCCTCGTCACGCTGTCGGGGGCGTTGGCCGGCTGCGGCGGAGGCGGCCTGAGCAACTGGGATCCCTCCGACCTGCTGGACTTCCTCGACACCAAGAAAAAGCTGCCCGGCGAACGCAAGCCCGTCTTCCCCGACGGTGTGCCCGGTCTCGAGCAAGGCATACCGAAGGACATGTACAAGGGCTCGGCTCAGGAGCAGGCCGACCAGCGGAACGCGGCAGCGGCCGCTGCTGCCGCTCAGCCGCCGGAAGAGCCGAAACCGAAGTCGAGTGCGAAATCCAAAGCCAGGAGCAAGCCGGCGACCGCGGGCACCCCGCCCGATCCGGCCGCCGCGGCTGATCCCAACGCAGCCGCTGAGGAAGAGGGCAGCACGGCGGCGGCTCCGCCGGCGCCCAAGCCCCAGAAAATCGTCCGCAAGCGCATCACCGCGCCCCCGCCTGATCAGCAGCAGCAGGCCGCGCCGCAGGCGCAACCCGCACCCTCCGCCACGCCGCCTGGGCAACAATCGGCCGCGCCTTTCCCGGCGCCGCTGCCGAGCGGCAGCTTCGCGCGCTAAATCGGTTTTTCATCGCATTGACGCGCGCGCCGGTCCAATCGTTGGCGCGCGTTCTACCGCAAATAGGCCCCCGTAATCGGCGTAAGCTTGCGGCGTAAACTTGATTGCGGGTCGAAACCGCTACACACTTTTGCGGACGAGCGCATGATCCGGAAAAGTGGATGCCGGTTTTCCTCGCGACAGGCGCGAAGCGTTTGCGCGGAGATCATGCTCAACAATGAAATAGGGCGGGATGGCGATTCAAAAAAGGCCATCCCACTCTAGGCGCGCAGGGCGCAGGAATCCTTTATGTCGTTCACGATAGCCATTATCGGCCGGCCCAATGTCGGCAAATCAACGCTGTTCAATCGTCTTGTCGGGCAAAAGCTGGCACTCGTCGATGACGAACCCGGCGTCACGCGCGACCGCCGCGAGGGGCAGGGGCGTCTCGGCGATCTTGAATTCATCGTCATTGACACCGCCGGCCTCGACGAGGGCGCCAAGGGCTCGCTGACCGCGCGGATGCAGGAGCAGACCGAGACCGCGATCGGCCTGGCCGACGCCTTGATGTTCGTGATCGACGCCCGTGCGGGCCTGACGCCGAACGACCGCACCTTCGCCGATTTCGCGCGCCGCGCCAACAAGCCGGTGGTGCTGGTCGCCAACAAGGCCGAGGGCAAGCACGGTGAAATCGGCGCGATGGAGTCCTACGCGTTGGGCCTCGGCGATCCGATCCAGATCTCGGCCGAGCACGGCGAGGGATTGAGCGATCTCTATGACGCGCTACGCGTGTTGATGCCCGAACCGGTCGAGGAGCCCGAAAGCTTCGACGATGACGATATCATCGAACCGGACGAAGACCTGTCGAAGCGGCCCATTCGCGTCGCCATCGTCGGCCGCCCCAATGCCGGCAAGTCGACGCTGATCAATCACCTGCTCGGCGAAGAACGCCTGCTGACCAGTTCCGAAGCCGGCACCACCCGCGATTCCATTTCGGTTGAGGTCAACTGGCAGGGGCGTGAATTTCGCGTGTTCGATACCGCGGGCTTGCGGCGGCGCTCGCGGATCGAGGAGAAGCTGGAAAAACTTTCGGTGGCGGATGCGTTGCGCGCCGTGCGCTTTGCCGAAGTCGTGGTGCTGATGATGGATGCGCAGAACAAGTTCGAAGAACAGGATCTGCGGATTGCCGACCTGATCGAACGCGAGGGCCGCGCGATCGTGATTGCCGCCAACAAATGGGATTTGATGGGGCGGCAGTCGAGCCTGATTTCGGCCCTGCGCACCGACGTCGATGAAATGCTGCCGCAGATCAAGGGTGCGCCCGTGGTGGCGGTGTCCGGGCTGATGGGCGAAGGCATCGACCGGCTGATGAGTGCGATCGAACAGGCTTACGCGGTGTGGAACCGGCGGGTGCCGACGGCCTCTCTTAATCGCTGGTTCGAGCAGGCCGTGGATGCCAACCCGCCGCCGGCGGTGTCGGGCCGGCGGCTGAAGCTCAATTACATCACCCAGGCCAAGGCGCGACCGCCGAGCTTTGTGCTGTTCTGCTCGCGCGTGGACGCGGTGCCGCAGTCCTATCTGCGTTACCTCGTGAATTCCTTGCGCGAATTCTTCGAGCTGCCGGGTACGCCGGTTCGGATCGCGCTGCGCGAGAAGGCCAATCCGTTCGCCCACAAGCGCAAGCGGCCGTCGTGAACGAGGAGGCGGCTCCCGAGAACGTTGTCCGGGCGGTCCCGCGTTCGGTGCGGCGGTGACGCTCTAATCGTGCTGCGACTGCCGCCGTGGCTTCTTTTTTCGTATCGTTTTCGGTGCTGCCGGCCCATCCGCCATTCGGCCCAGCGCCCCGCGCGCTGCGGCGATGAGCGCATTTGAGAGCGCGGGATCCGGTTCGTGCAGCGATCGTGCAACCGCCACGATGCCGATCATTGAGGCAGCGATGACCATGCTCGAGTCCTCCGCTTGAGGCGCGCCTGCTTTCTCCAGCGCGGCCTGGATCCTCCCGTTCAAATCCCGGAACCCGTCGGCGAAGCTTTGGCGGAAGGCCTTGCTTTGCCTCGCCGCCTCGCTGGCCGATGCCAGCATCGGACAGCAATCTGCGGAATTTTCGCGCTGACGCTTCGAGACATAGAAATCAACGATCGCGGCGAGATCGGGCGCCTCACCAATGGCTGCCGTCATGCGCTTGCGGCTTGCCGACTGGCCTTGCGTGAAGGCTTCTGTGGCAAGTTCATCCTTCGATCCGAAGCGCGAATATAGCGCGCCGTGGGTCATTCCCGCCGCCTCGCATAATTCGGCGACGCCTACGCCATCAATGCCCCGTTGCCGGAACAGACGCCCAGCCGCGGCCACTAACGCCTTATGGTTCGCGGTAGCTTGATCACGAGAAACCTTGACCATCGAAGCCCTCAAGTTTTTTTGATTATGGTCATAATCAAAATAGTTATAGTTGTGATCGCAATCATTGTAAAGACATCAAGAGGCTGTCGTTGGCGCCGCGTGGCGATTCGAAGGAGACAAATTGAATGCGCTGCACGTTTTTTCGCGGGCCAGAGCCCAACGCGAACATAACTGTCCCACACTATGGTCGTAGCAAGCTGCCCGGGAGGACGTTCGGCACAGGAGTGATATTGGCGCTGCTCAGCGTCGTAAACATCGGTGGGATAGCTCCAGCGAAGGCCGATAGCGCGGCAACGCCGACGCCGCCGCCCGGTTCGGAACAGTTGGTTCCCGCGCAAGCGGATGTGACATTCGACAATTATCAGCTCCGCGACGGCGAGACGATTGAACGGCTTCGCTTGCATTATGCAACGCTTGGCTCGCCCCGCCATAATGCGCGTGGAGACATCGACAACGCCGTTATGGTGCTGCACTGGACAGGAAACAGCGGAGCATCGCTGCTGACGCCGGAATATCTCAAGGCGCTCTTTGCGGCAGGCCAGCCGCTTGATGCGAGTCGCTATTTCCTGATCTTTCCGGACAATCTGGGACATGGCAAATCGACAAAACCCAGTGACGGACTGCGCGCGCGGTTCCCGCACTATGGCTACAATGACTTGGTCGACCTTCAGCACAAGCTGATTACGGAAACGCTCGGCATCAAACGCCTGCATGCCATACTCGGCATGTCCATGGGGGGCATGAACGCATGGCAATGGGCCGAGGCGTATCCCGATGAAGTGGACGCCATCATGCCGGTCGTCTCGCTGCCCGTTCCGGTCTCGGGGCGCAATCTGCTGTGGCGGCGAATGGTGATCGCCGATATCCGCAACGATCCGGAATGGCAACGTGGTGATTACACCAAGCCGCCGGCGGGATTCATCCAAGGCTACCAGCTCTTGCGCATGATGATTGAGGGCGTGCCGCACCTCCAGGCCATCATTCCGGACACGAAGGCGGCGGAGAAGTTCATGGCAGAGATCGCCGCGCAGACTGCGCTATCCGATCCGAATGACCATTTATATTCGCTGGAATCTTCGCAGGACTACGACCCGGAACCGGGCTTGGCGAAGATTAAAGCGAAGGTCTATGCGCTGAACTTCTCTGACGACGAATTCAATCCGGACGAGTTGCAGATTCTTCAGAGCCGGATGAAGGCCGTCAAAAATGGCCGTTACTTCGTGCAAAAAGGCTCGTCCGAGAGCTACGGCCATCTCACCATGGCGCATCCGGCTCTCTGGGCGCAACACGTGCGCGAGTTCATGGACGAGGTCGACGGCAATCCGGCGAAACGGTCCGCCAAGAAGCCTTGAGCGCTTCATCCGGATCATGCTCGGAGTTTCGCCGTGCGATCGAACCCCGATAATCCTTGCCGCGTCCGGCGGCAAGATCCCTATCGTAGCGCGTCCGAGGTCAGCTTGAATTTCTGGATACGCTTCCCGGTATCGACCTCGGCCGTATAGACGTTGCCCTTGGCATCAACCGCCATGGCGTGAATCCAGTGGAATTGCCCGGCGTTGCGGCCATTATGCCCAAAGGTGCCGACAACGGTGCCATCGTCGCGCTTGAGGACCCTGATCTCGTTGTTCTCGCCGTCGGCGCTCAACAGGTAGGTCTGTTTAGGATCGGGCCAGATCGCGAGGTCCCACACGGCGCCGTTGCCGAGGGTGTTCTTCTCGTAGAACCATTCCTTCACGAAGGTGCCGTCCTTCTTGAAGACCTGGATGCGGTCGTTGATGCGGTCGCAGACATAGACCAGGCCATCATTGGCGATCTTCACGCAATGCACGGGATTGCCGAACTGCTGCGAGACCGGCGCTTTCGGATCGTAAGCCGCCTGCTTGTCATCGTTCGGCGGATTGCCATAGGCGCCCCAGTGCCGCTTGTACGCGCCGGACGTGGCATCGAACACGATGACGCGGCGGTTGCCGTAGCCATCGGCCACGTAGATTTCGTTGGCGGCCTTGTCGATGGCGGTTTCAGCGGGTTTGCCGAGTTGGGTGGTGTCGTTGCTTCCCTTGCTCGGCGCGATCTTGCCGATCTGTGACACGAACTTGCCGTCGAGCGTGAATTTGAGAATGGCGTTGTCGTTATCGGCATTGCCGCCGATCCAGACGAAGCCCCGGT
Source organism: uncultured Alphaproteobacteria bacterium (assembly GCA_963843235.1). GTDB lineage: Bacteria > Pseudomonadota > Alphaproteobacteria > Rhizobiales > Xanthobacteraceae > Bradyrhizobium. The sequence continues at coordinate 297,592 of CAWJJV010000017.1, read as the reverse complement.
CGTCGACTTCGATGCCGTGTTCACGCCCGACCCATTCATAGCCTTCGCCAGGGCCGCCCCAGGAGCGCAGCAGATTGCCGTCGCTGTCGAACTCCAGCACCGGCGGCGCCGAAACGCAGCATTTCGACCGCGGCGGCGTCAGCGACGCGCCCTTCTCGTCGTCGGTCAGGGAGCGGGGGCGGTGGATCACCCAGATATGCCCTTCGGAATCGGCGGTGATGCCGCCGACCTGGCCCGAGAATCCAGTTGTTCGGCAATGGCTTTGGCCAGGACGGATCGACCGCAAAGGTCGGAATTTCGCCGGCATGGGCGAACCGCGAAAGCGCGGGTGCGGCGATCAGGACGGTGGCGGCGATGACAACCGACATTGTCTGCAAAGGGCGCGCCGGCCTCGAAGACCGGTGGCGACAGGGTTCGCGCGGCCGCGCGGTTGCATCGGCGTCATGGCATCCTCCCGTATTTTGTTTTCGGGTTTTTTCCGCTTGCGCGCAGTGAATAGTGGAGAGGTTCGGGAGTAACGCCGCAACCACGGGTCACGCCGGCGCGCGAAAGCTCGTGAGCGCGCGCGGGTGTGGACAAAGCATGAGCGTGCCCACCATCTTGCAGTGACTGCACGGCGGGCACGGCGCGAGTGCCTTTGCCCACCGTGGTTGCGATTATTTCTTCACGAGCGGGCAGTCGCTTGCTTCGAGCGGCTTCGCCGCGTCTTCAGGTGAGATCGGCGACCAATTGAGTAGTCCCACGCATATTTCGACTCTTCGGCGTCTTCACCTCGAACAGATAGGCGGGAATGATGCGGCGGCCGTCGATGCGCAGTGGGCCCTTGCCGAACAGCGGATCGTCGGTCGGCAGTTCCTTCATCTTTGCGACGACCTTGGCGCCGTCACGCGGATTTCCGTCCAGTGCGTCCAGTGCCTTGAGGTAATGCAGCACGGCCGCATAGTTTCCCGCCACCGTCATAGACGGCATCACGCCCTTCGGCGACACCTTTGCAAATCTCGCTGACCATTCACGGGTCTGGTCGTTGAGATCCCAGTAGAAGGATTCCCGTGAAGGTCAGACCTTGCGCGGTCTTCAGCCCGAGCGAATGCACGTCGGTGATAAAGAGCAGGAGTGCCGCCAGCTTCTGGCCGTGGGAGACGATGCCGAATTCGGCCGCCTGCTTGATCGAGTTGGTGGTGTCGCCGCCGGCATTGGCAAGCCCAACCACCTTCGCCTTCGAGGACTGCGCCTGCAGCAGGAAGGAGGAGAAGTCGGAGGTGTTGATCGGATGCTTCACGCCGCCCAGCGCCTTGCCGCCATTGGTGGAAACGACTGCGCTGGTGTCGCGCTCCAGTGCGTGACCGAAAGCGTAGTCCGCAGTCAGGAAATACCAACTATCGCCGCCGGCTTTGGTCAGCGCCTTACCGGTGCCGTTGGCCAGCATGTAGGTGTCGTAGGTGAAGGAGACCGTGTTCGGCGTGCAGGCCTTGCCGGTGAGGTCGGCGCTGGCGGCGCCGGAATTGAGCAGCACCGCGTTCTTCTCTTTCACGAGGTTGCTCACCGCAAGCGCTACGCCGGAGTTCGGCGTATCGGCGATGACGTCGACCTTCTCGTTCTCGATCCACTGCCGCGCGATATTGGTGCCGATGTCCGGCTTGTTCTGATGATCGCCGCTTAACACCTGGATCTTCCAGCCCTTTGCGGTGAGACCTGAATCCTCAACCGCCATCTTGACGGCGGCCACCGAATTCGGGCCACCAATGTCGGCGTAAAGGCTCGACATGTCGTTCAGCACGCCGATCTTGACAGTCTTGTCCTGGGCAAAGGCAGGTGCGGCAAAGCCGGCGCCGGCGATCGCAATCAGCGCAGCAAGACGCCGCGCAGGTAATTTCGTCATGGCATCCCTCCATCTGTTATTGCCGGCCGCCTTTCTTCGTGAAGCCTTATCGGCACTGGAACGAATTGTGTTCGCTCTCGGTGTCCGCGGCAATGCGCCTAAATGTCTTGATGCTCGCGGCTGACCCGCCTCGGATAGCGTCGAAGATGCGGCCATTGTCGGGCTTCAGGTCGAAAATCCGGGGGGCGACTGCCTCGCGATCGGGCAATATAGGCCATACCGCCGACCAGCGCGCCCGAGGTCAGTTTGGCGTTCTGTATACGTTTTCCGGTGTCGAGTTCGGCGGTGTAGACGTCACCTTGGGAGCCCGAGCGGTTGTTCGGCTAGGGAGGCGCAGTCGCTCGTGAGGAGGGCGGGTGTCGATTGCGGCGTGCCCCCGCCGCGGCGCAGCGCCCGGGCCATGGAACAGCGTTAGGCTGGCTCGCGGAAACTCTTGATCGCCCGGGTCTTGTAATCATACAGCTTGCCGGTCTCGGTCCAGTCAGGCCCGCACATCGGAACGATGAATTCCGCGGCCTGCTCGGGGGTGTCGAGCGTCATCGGGTCTTCGCCCGGAAATACCGTGGCGCGCATGCGGGTGCGGATCGGGCCGGGGCTGAACAGATTGATGCGGATGGGCGTCGATGCCGTCTCATTGGCCCACACGCGCACCAAGGCCTCGAGCGCGGCCTTCGAGGCCGCGTAGGGACCGAGATAGGCATTGGCCTTGTTCGCGGCGCCGGAGGTGATGAACACCGCGCGCCCCGCGTCGGACTGCTTGAGCAGCGGCTCCATGCAGCGGACCAGTTGAAAATTGGCCGTCACGTTGATTGCCATCACGTCGTTCCACGGCTTTAACTCGATATGGCCGAGCGGCGAGGAGGGGCCGGCGACCCCCGCATTGCCGACCAGGATATCCAGCTTGCCGTGACGCTCGTGCAACGCCGCACCGAGGCGGGCGATGCCGTCGAAATCGGTGAGGTTAAGCGGCACCAGCGTCGCGCTGCCGCCGTTGTTGCGGATTTCGTCGTCGAGTTCTTCGAGGCCCGCCTGCGTTCGCGCCACGGCGACGACATGCGCGCCGGCCTTCGCCAGCGCGCGCGCGGTGGCATGGCCGATGCCGCGCGAGGCGCCGGTGACGAGCGCAATACGGGAAGCGAGGGGAAGGGGCATTGCAGTCACTCTCCGTGGTCGTCCCGGCCTGGCGCGCAATTGCGCGTGAGGCGCCGGGACCCGTACGCCGTGAGGGTTATGATACGGAAGCCGCCCGTGTCCAAGTTTGCTCGAACAACGAAGGCCGGGGATTATGGGTCCCCGCACGCGCGGGGACGGACCCGATGGACCTCTGTCAGCTAGCTTCCGCCAGCAGCGACAGTTGACGTGGCTGGGCCTCGGTCTGGGTCATGTCGGTGAGCGGGGTGGGATAGTCGCCGGTAAAGCAATGGTCGGTGAATTTCGGGTGCACCGGATCACGGCCCGGCTCGCCCATGGCACGGTAGATGCCGTCGACCGACAGGAAGGCCAGCGAGTCCGCACCGATCAACTGGCGCATCTCTTCGAGGTTATGCGTAGCCGCCAGCAGGCCCGCACGGTCGGGGGTATCGATGCCGTAATAGTCGGGATGCGTGATCGGCGGCGAGGCGATCCTGAAATGCACCTCACGGGCGCCGGCGTCACGCATCATCTTCACGATCTTCTTCGAGGTGGTGCCGCGCACCAGCGAATCGTCGATCAGCACGATCCTTTTGCCCTCGATCGCCGCGCGATTGGCGGAATGCTTCATGCGGACGCCGAGTTCGCGCACGCTCTGCGTCGGCTGAATGAAGGTGCGGCCGACATAGTGGTTGCGGATGATGCCGAGTTCGAACGGCACGCCGGATACCCTGGAGTAGCCAATCGCCGCGGGCACGCCGGAGTCCGGCACCGGGACCACGACATCGGCCTCAACGTGGCTTTCGCGGGCGAGTTCGGCGCCCATCGCCTTGCGGACGTCATAGACCGGGCGGCCGCCGACGATCGAATCCGGTCGCGCGAAGTAGATGTATTCAAAAATGCAGGGCCGCGGCGGCATCGGCGGAAACGGCTTGTGGCTCTGGGCACCGTGTTCGTCGAATACGACGACTTCGCCGGGATTGATGTCACGGACGTACTTCGCGCCGATGATGTCGAGCGCGCAGGTCTCCGACGCCAGGATCGGACAGCCGTCGAGTTCGCCCAGCACCAGCGGGCGGATGCCGAGCGGATCGCGCGCGCCGATCAGCTTCTTATTGGTCAGCGACACCAGCGAATAGGCGCCCTCGATCGCGCGCAAGGCTTCGATGAAGCGGTCGATGAAGCGGTTGCGCTTGGATTGCGCGACCAGGTGCAGGATGACCTCGGTGTCGGTGGTGGATTGCATCATGGCGCCGTTGCGCACGAGCTCCCGGCGCAGTGTCAGGCCATTGGTGAGGTTACCGTTGTGGCCGACCGCAAATCCGCCGGCATTGAGCTCGGCGAACAGCGGCTGCACGTTGCGCAGGATGGTCGCGCCGGTGGTGGAGTAGCGTACATGGCCGACGGCGGCGTTGCCGGGCAGGCGCTCGATCACCTCGCGGCGGGAAAACGTGTCGCCGACCAAGCCAAGCCGGCGCTCGCTGTGAAACCGGGCCCCGTCGAAGGAGACGATGCCCGCGGCCTCCTGGCCGCGATGCTGCAGGGCGTGCAGCCCGAGTGCTGTGATGGCGGCGGCTTCCGGGTGACCGAAGATGCCGAACACACCGCACTCCTCGCGGAGCGTGTCGCCTTCCAGATCATCATCGCTCAGATCGAGATTCAGGTCACTTTGATAGTGTTCACTTTGCGCGGCATCGTCGGAAGGGCTTTGTATCTCGTCCATCGCGCCTCTCTTGGCCTGATATCAACGTCCCGCGGGCTTCTCGATCAGCTTCTTCAAGCTGTCGCGGGCAGGTTTGCTATAGCCATCACCGGTAGCCGGCGCCGCCGGGTCGGTTTCAGTTTGCTCATCGTCAGGTTTATTCTTCTTGAATCTCTTGAAGATGGTGTTCTCGGGGTCGTCCGGCAAGAGCGTTATCAGCCAATCCCCGGTTCCTTGCAGCACCACCCGGGATTTCGCCCCGGTCACCCAATCCGGCCGCTGCTTGTCCGGGACCAGCCAGCTGAAGAACATGAACGCAACGACCACGATTAGGAGGCCGCGCGCCAGCCCGAACAGGAACCCGAGCGTGCGATCGAGCGCACCGATCCGGGAATCCAGAATCATGTCGGAAATCTTGACCGTGACGATGGAAACCACGATCAGCGTGCCCACGAATACGCCGGCGACCACGACCACGCTGGCGACGGTATCGTTGTTGAAATAGGTCTTGGCGGTCGGCAGCAGCTTTCCGAACGCATAAAGCGTAACCAGCGCAGCGGTGCCCCAGGCCGCGATCGAGAGGATCTCCCGCATGAAGCCGCGCACCATCGCGAGCAGGCCGGAGATCAACATCACCGCGAGCAGGACAAGATCGAGAATAGTTATGGGCATCGGCTGGTCAGGTCCGCTCGTAAAGATAAAACCGCGAATCGGCTTGTCGGTGCCGCCCTAAGTGACGGGCATATCGCATGTCCCGCAAGGTCGGAAATCATGCCGTTCCACCCTGCGCGCGCGTTGTATAGCGGTGGGGCCGGGCAAGGTCACGCCCGTCTAGCTCTCCCGACGCCGGAATCTGGCAGGTGTGGCATTTTTCTCAGGGGCATTTTCACTATTTTGTTCGCGATTTTGATCCTGATTTCTGGGCTGATCCCGGTCCTGGTTTCGCTCCGGGTTTCCTTTGGGCGTACCCCGGGCGGCGATATCCGCGACCAGGCTGGTCAATCCGCCTACCGTGCTCAATACCAGCCCGGCATCGCCGCCGACGTCGCCGCGCGCTGATTCGGGCAGCACCGCGCGGCCGAAGCCGAGTTTGGCGGCTTCCTTCAGCCGCGCCGAGGTCTGCGCCACCGGCCTGACCGCGCCCGACAGTGAAATCTCGCCGAAATACACCGCATCCGTCGGCAGCGGCGCATTGACCAGTGACGACACCAGCGCAGCGGCGGCGGCGAGGTCGGCCGCAGGTTCCTGGATCCGCAGGCCACCCGCCACGTTCAGATAGACGTCGTAGCCGGATAGTTTCACTCCGCAATGGGCTTCCAGCACCGCCAGCACCATCGAGAGTCGGCTCGGATCCCATCCCACAACCGCCCGGCGCGGCGTGCCGAGCGACGTCGGCGCCACCAGTGCCTGCAATTCCACCAGCACCGGGCGGGTGCCTTCGATCCCCGCAAATACCGCTGTGCCCGGGCTGCCCAGATCGCGCTCCGAGAGGAACAGCTCGGACGGGTTCGAGACTTCGCGCAGGCCGAGCCCGGTCATCTCGAACACGCCGATCTCGTCGGTGGGGCCGAAGCGGTTCTTGACCGCGCGCAAGATCCGGAACTGCTGCGAGCCTTCGCCCTCGAACGACAGCACTGCATCGACCATGTGTTCGACGACGCGGGGGCCGGCGATCTGGCCGTCCTTGGTGACATGCCCGACCAGGATGATCGCCGCGCCGGATTTCTTGGCAAACCGGATCAGCGCCTGCGCCGAGGCGCGGACCTGGGTCACCGTGCCGGGGGCCGATTCAACGGTGTCGGTCCACATGGTCTGGATCGAATCGATCACGATCAGGCGCGGGACGGCGCCTTCCGACAAAGTGGAGACGATATCCTCAACCGAGGTTTCGGCGGCGAGTTGCACCGGGGCGTCCGCAAGGCCGAGGCGTTCGGCACGCAGCCGCACCTGCGCCACCGCTTCTTCACCTGAAATGTAGACCGCGCGGTGGCCGGCGCGCGCCAGCAGGCTCGTGGCCTGCGTCAGCAGCGTCGATTTGCCGATGCCGGGATCGCCGCCCACCAATAGCACCGAGCCTCTGACAAAACCGCCGCCGGTGACGCGATCGAGCTCGGCCATGCCGGAGGGCAGGCGCGGCGCGTCGTTGCTCTTGCCGGTCAGCGTTTCCAGCGCGAACAGCCGGCCCTTGCGCTTGGAGCGGATCGAGACCGGCATCGTGGTGGCGCCGGTGGTGTCCTCCTCGACCAGCGTGTTCCACTCGCCGCAGGACTCGCACTTGCCCTGCCAGCGGTTATACGCCGCGCCGCAGTTCTGGCAGACGAAGGAGAGGGAATTCTTGGCCATTGAGGGTGTGAGTCGCGCTCAAGAGGAATAGGCGTTCCATAGCATAGTTAGGCCCGCGGCGAGCATGATGCCATCCATCACCAGTCGAAACACGTCCGGATTAAGTTTGAGCAGGAACGGCTTGGCGATGAAGGCGCCGGCCATCAGCGACGAACCCGCGATCAGGCCTTTGAGGGCCACGTCCACATCCAGCGCGCCGAACCGCTGGAACGTCACTGACTTGCTGACATAGAGGCCGAGCGAACTCGCCGCTTCAGTGGCGAGAAACGCGCCCTTGTTGAGGCCGTAGAACAGAAACAGCGGCACGCTCAGCGGACCGGTTGAGACCACGATGCCGGTGAGGTAGCCGATCACGGCGCCGCCGACAGCGAGATGCCAGAGCGATATCTTGAGTTCGTGCCGCGCCAGCCAATGCCGCGCGGGCACCATCGCGATCAGAAACAGGCCGATCGCGACGTCGACAGCATGCGAGGGCAGCGCGAGTAACGTGCGGGCGCCCAGCGCCGCGGCCGGAATGCCGGTGATCGAGTAGGCGGCGCAGGCGCGCCAATCGACCTCGCGCCACCAGGCCAGGATGCGCGACAGGTTGGCCATCACGGCGGCGATCGCCATGATCGGCACGGCCTGTTTCGGCCCGTATTGATAGACCAAAACCGGCATCAACATGATCGAGGAGCCGGTGCCGACGATGCCAGAGATGGTGCCGGCCACAAGCCCGACCGCGAGGACAAAGATAAAAGTCAAGGCTTGTCTCCGCGAAGCGCCAGCGATAGTCACCCTGACTATGGGCCCCGTCGCCAAATCTCGAAGTCAGATGTTGAAGGCTGAGCCCACCCGCGCAGCAACTTTTTGAATGATCGGCCGTAGCTTGGGTACAGAAAGAAAATGCCCGCGGCATTCGCGCCGCGATCCTGGAAACTTTAAGCGTATGCAAAGCGATGTCGAGTTCAAAATCCGGATGCGGCGATGATAGATGTCCTTGCGGAAGCGATTGACAGCTTCCCGTGGCTCGCTGCCTCCATGCTCGCCTTTGAGTCCTGTGAAGTGATGAGGCTGCGACTGGCGAAACTCGCCATCGGTGACCTCGCGGCTGGTGATGAAGCGCGTCTGATGGTGAGCGAGAAGGTCGATGCGATGGTCGAGGCCGGAGCCAGCCTGATGGCGGGCGCATCGGTGACGGACATCATCGGCCTTTACCGGGAGCACGTCGCGGCAAACGCCAAGCGGCTGGCGAGCGTCTAGCTTAGCACGATCCACGCTGGGGCATGGTCGCTGGCGCCGTCCTCTGCCCGCACCTCGCGGTCAACGCCGGCCTTGATCAGGCGTGGCGCGAGCACCGGGCTCAGCAGCAAATGATCGAGCCGCAGCCCGGCATCGCGCGGCCAGCGGTTTCGCTTGTAGTCCCAGAACGTGAACATCGGCTTTGCCGGATGGAGGTGGCGGATCGCGTCGGTCCAGCCTTGCGCCAGCAGCGATTGGTAGGCCGCGCGGCTCTCGGGCTGGATCAACGCGTCGCTGTCCCACGACCGCGTCGGATAGATATCTGATGCGGTCGGCGCGACATTGTAGTCGCCCGCCAGCACGACCGGAACGTCCTGCTTCAGGAGCGTTGCGGCATGCCGCTGCAGCCGTTTGAACCATTTAAGCTTGTGGTCGAATTTCGGCCCCGGCTGCGGATTGCCGTTCGGCAAATAGAGACTGGTGATGACGATGCCGTTGACGGCGGCTTCGATATAGCGCGCGTCCCGGTCGTCGTGGTCGCCGGGCAGTTCGGTCCTGATCAGCACCGGATCGACTTTGCGCGCCAGGATGGCGACGCCGTTCCAGGTCTTCTGTCCGCGCCAGACCGCGCCGTAGCCGGCCTTGCCCAGCGCATCGATCGGAAAATCGGCGTCGGTCGACTTCAGTTCCTGCAGGCAAACGACATCGGGTTTTGCCGCGCGCAGCCAGCGTAGCAGGTTCGGCAGCCGGCGGTTGACATTGTTGATGTTGAACGTCGCGATCTTCATGGGCAGACTGGCCTGCATCGTTCTTCATCGCTTATGACCGGAGGTCCCATGTCGAAATTAGGTATCGCGGTTTTGATCTTGGCAACCGGATTTTCCGGCGTGGCGATGGCACAGGCCCTGACCGCGGAGCAGCGAGCCGCGTGCCAGGCCGATTTCGACAAGTACTGCAAAGGCACCGTACCGGGCGGCGGCCGCATCATTGCCTGCCTGAACAAGCAGCGCGACCAGATCAGCGACGCCTGCAAGAAGGTCATCGACGCGGAGAAGAAATAGGCGCGCTGTTAACCGGCAGCGTCAACGCGATCGGCTGGGTTCTCGACTGTCCCGCCCTTGTAGGTTCGCGCGTAGCGACGGCCGAGGCTGGTAAGGACTTCGTAGCCGATGGTGCCGAAATGGTGCGCGAGTTCGTCGATGGTGATGCCTTCGCCGATCAGCGTCGCCATGTGGCCGCGCCGCGCCGCGTTAGCTGGCAGGTCGGTGATATCGACCGCGATCAGGTCCATCGAGATGCGGCCCGCGATCGGGCAGCGCCTGCCGGCGACCATCACCTCGGCGCCCCTGGTGCCGTCATTGCTGCCACCGGCGCGGAAATATCCGTCGGCATAGCCGGCTGAAACGATCGCCAGGCGGGTCGGCCGCCGCGCGGTCCAGGTCCCGCCATAACCCACGCTTTCGCCGCGCTCGACGTTGCGGATGCGAAGGATGCGGGCTTTGAGGTCAATGACAGGCTGCATCGGATTGTCGGCTTCCGGCGTTGGGTTGACGCCGTATAGGGCGGCACCCGGCCGTACTATGTCGAACTGGAATTGCGGCCCCAGATAAACGCCGGAGGAATTCGACAACGAGGCCGGTACGCCGGAGAACAGACTAGCGATTTCGCGGAAAGCCGCCAGCTGTTTGCCGTTGAGCGGGTGATTGAGGTTTTCGGCGCAGGCGAGGTGACTCATGACAAGGCTAATGCCGTGGTCGCCGGCGTTGATCCGGGGGATGATGCCCTGTGCTTCGGTCAGGGTCAGGCCGAGCCGGTTCACGCCGGTGTCGATGTGAATCGCGGCGCCGCCGGCCCAGCCGGAGCGCCGGCAAAACACGTCCCATTCGGCGAGTTCGTTGAGATCGCCGATCACCGGCCTGGCGTCGATCTTGGCAAACGCGTCGCCGCTATTCTGGAAGAAGCCGTCGAGCACGTAGATGGCCGCAAACGGTGCGGCGGCCCGAACGACGCGCGCCTCGTCCAGGGTGGCGACGAAAAACGTCGTGCAACCGGCGCCGGCAAGCGCGCGCGCAACGGGATCGGCGCCGCAGCCATAGGCATCCGCCTTGATCACGCCGGCGCATTCGGCCGGTACCGCGGTTTTCTCGAGCTTGCGCCAGTTGGCGACAATGGCGTCGAGATCGACGGTCAGCACCCCTGGCGCGGTTGCCGGCGCAGCCGCCTGGTTCGCCTCAGGCGACACGGAGCTTACCGGGATCGATTTCGGTTCGGACACGATGTTCATGCCGCACTTTACGCACAGGCTAGGTGCGGTTCAACCGGGCAGGGGATCGCACCGAAGGGCAAACGCGGCAGAGCCGAACGCTAATGGGTTCGCTCCGGCAAATGTCCGTCGTGCGCCAGATCGCTGAAGCGCGTGAACTGCCCCTCGAAATGCAATTCGACCGTGCCGGTCGGACCGTGGCGCTGCTTGCCGATGATGACTTCGGCCTTGCCGAGCGCCAGCTCCATATCAAGTTGCCACTTCTCGTGTTCCGGCGTGCCGGGACGCGGCTCCTTGTTGGCGAGGTAATACTCCTCGCGGTACACGAACATCACGACGTCGGCGTCCTGCTCGATTGAACCGGACTCACGCAGATCGGAAAGCTGCGGCCGCTTGTCGTCGCGGTTTTCAACCTGACGCGAGAGCTGCGAGAGCGCAATGATTGGAATATTGAGTTCTTTTGCGAGAGCTTTCAGATTGGTCGTGATTTCGGTCACTTCTTGCACGCGGTTATCCGATCGTTTGCCGGATCCCTGCAGAAGTTGAATGTAGTCGATGACGAGGATATCCAGGCCTTTTTGTCGCTTCAACCGACGGGCACGCGCGGTCAATTGCGAAATCGAAATGCCGCCGGTTTCGTCGACGAACAGCGGCAAGTGCTCAAGCGCGATAGTGTAGTCACGAATTCTGTCGAATTCGCCCTGGTTAATCCCACCGCGGCGGATTTGGCTTGATGCAATTTTGGTCTGCTCGGCGAGAATACGGGTAGCCAGCTGTTCCGCGGACATTTCGCAGGAGAAGAAGCCGACGATGCCGCCATTGACGGATTTCATGGTGCCGTCGGGCTGAACCTCGGCCTGATGTGCCTTCGCGATGTTGAAAGCGATGTTGGTGGCCAGCGCGGTCTTGCCCATGCCGGGGCGGCCGGCGAGGATGACCAAATCGGACCGCTGCAATCCGCCCATCTTGGCGTCCAGGTCGCGCAGGCCGGTTGCAATGCCCGACAATTTGCCATCGCGCTGATAGGCGTTGGCAGCCATGTCCAGCGCGACTTTCATCGCTTGCGCGAAGCGCTGGAACCCGCCTTCGTAGCGGCCGGATTCGGCCAGTTCGTAGAGCCGGCGTTCGGCGTCCTCGATTTGCGCGCGCGGCGCAAAGTCCACCGGTGCGTCGAACGCGACGTTGACCATGTCCTCGCCGATCCGGATCAGATCGCGGCGCAGCGCCAACTCATAGATCGTCCGCCCATAATCCTGGGCGTTGATGATGGTGGTCGCTTCCGCGGCGAGCCGGGCGAGGTATTGACCGACCGTCATGCCGCCGATGTCGGTTTCGGCCGGGACGAAAGTCTTCAATGTGACTGGCGTTGCGACCTTGCCCATCCGAATCAGGCTGCCGGCGGTGTCGAAGATGGTCTGATGGATCGGCTCGAAGAAGTGCTTCTGCTCAAGAAAGTCCGACACCCGATAGAACGCGTCGTTGTTGACCAGGATCGCGCCCAGCAAACTCTGCTCCGCCTCGATATTGTGCGGTGCGCTCCGATAGGCTGGAGTTCCCGCGTCGGGAGCGAGCTTGAGGACGTTGGAATCGAGTGTGGCCATGGGTCTCGGAGGTCTTGAATTTCGTTGTGTGCGGGGCGCGAATAAAGCGCCACTCCTGATCACAGGGAAAGCCGCTTCACCCTTTATGCACAATTCTCGCACTTTTCAGTGGATGAAACCTGACGCGGCGGCATTCCACTTGACGGGCTTTTGGGAAAATTTGTGGCGAATAGCCGGCGCTCAGCCCAAAACGGCGATGAGGGGCGGCGATCGCGGGTCCGACTGAACCTTTTGCCGGGGCCGGCAGACCTATCCAGAGGCGGCGCGAGGCCGAGCCGCCTTATCGAGGTTCAATCACGTCGCAAGAAGACAGATCAGCCCGACCAAAGCCGCCCCGACGCCGGTGGCGATCAGGATGTAGTCGATATTGAGGCCGGGCTGCTGATCGAACGGCCGCTGGTCTGTTTTCTGGGCCATGTGAGCAGTTTAGGACAGGCGAGCCAGACGTTTAGTGAAGCAGTTCACACATTTGGCGGATTTTCTTTAGCGATAAAGTCATCGGTCATCGGGAACAGGTGGGTAGGCGCCAGGATTAGTCTTAGCGTGGTCGGCGGGCCGACGGACATGGAGTAGGCGATGCGTCAACAATTCCAGCCATGGCGAACGGACGAGGGCGAAAGGCTGTGGTTGTCGATGCTGATCGACACCATGGAGGACGTATCCCGTCCGGAACTGCGTGGGACGCCCTGCGATCGTTCGGTGCTGTCGGCTGTGCGCGCCCAGCTATCGCGCCCGGCAGTGCGTTACCCGCGTTGGCATGTGGGAAACGCGTCCCACTACAGGTGGCGGCATTAGATTCGCACCTGCGCCTCGCTTATCGACGCGCGATATGTAGCCGCGGCCGCCTGCCGTGCTCGATTCCGCGAAGTTTGGCTTCCCCGTCCCCGATGTAGTCCCGCGTCATTGGCACCACGCCTTGGCGCTTGGTGATCTGGAACTGGAAGTTCATCAGGTTCTGCTTGCGGAACGACATTTCCGACGACGCCAGGTAAAATTCCCACATCTTCGCAAAGCGCTCGTCGTAGAGCCGCACCGCCTCGTCGCGCCGCGCCATGAATCGCTCCCGCCACGCCTTCAGGGTTTCGGCGTAGTGCAGCCGCAGGATTTCGACGTCGCACACCAGAAGGCCGACGCGTTCGATCACGGGGATCACCTCGGAAAGCGCCGGGATATAGCCGCCGGGGAAGATATACTTCGCAATCCAGGGATTGGTGACATCGGGCGGGTCGGAGCGTCCGATCGAATGCAGCACCATGATGCCGTCGTCGGAAAGAAGCTCCGCGCAGCGTCTGAAATAGGTTTCGTAGAAATCGACGCCGACATGTTCGAACATGCCGACCGACACGATGCGGTCGAACGGGCCGGGAACGTCGCGGTAGTCCTCGAGCAGAAACCTTGCCGATCGCGCCAGGTTCTTCTCGGTGGCGCGGGCGTTCGACAGCTGCAACTGCTCGTTGGAGAGCGTGATGCCGGTGACGTCGGCGCCGGTCATTTCGGCCAAATACAGCCCGAGGCCTCCCCAGCCGGAGCCGATGTCGAGTACGCGGTCGCCGGGCTCGACCAAAAGCTTCGCGGCAAGATGCCGCTTCTTGGCGAGTTGGGCATCTTCGAGGCTAGTGTCCGGGGTTTCAAAATAGCCACAGCTGTACTGCCAATCGGTGTCGAGGAAGAGGGAATAGAGCCGCCCGTCGAGATCGTAGTGGCGCGCGACGTTGTCCTTCGAACGGCCGCGCGGATTGAACTGTTGGGCGTGCCTGACCAGATATCGCAGCCACCATTGCAACTTGGCCCAGCGTGGTAGAATTTCCGGCTGATCGAGCAGGATAGCTAACGCGTCCGCGATCGAACCGCGTTCGACGACAAACGTGCCGTCCATATAGATTTCGCCGAGCGCAAGCTCCGGGTTGAGCAAAATCCGCCGCTCAGCTTCAGCGGTTAGAAAACGTACCGATACCGGCTCGCCAGTCCCGTCGCCACAGGTGAATTGTGCCCCGCTCGCGGTCGTAAACGTCATCGTCCCGCGGCGAATGAATTGGCTCAGAAAGTAACGCAGCAACTGGTCCATCGAAACCACCCAGTGAGCGATCCCGTAGAAGTCCAACGCGTTAGCCGTCCCACATGACGTGGACTGGTGCGGAATGGTTCTCTAACACCTCCATGAACATAATATTCGACTTTGGTCGGCGCTAGTGCGCCGGACGCAAGGCGGATATTTCGATAATCGCGTTCACGTGGTTGCGTGATATGCGTGCTTCCATTCGCAGGATAATCGTCTAAAAGATGAGCGCCGCTTGCAGCATCAGGATAGGGGCGCTGGAAGTGGCTTCCACATTTGGAGAATTAAGCGAATGTTGAGCCGAGCGCTCATTTCAGCGACGGTGGCGCTTCTGATCGGCGGTTTCGCAGCAGCGCCGGCACCAGTGCAGGCGCAAAATCTCGAAGCCGGCAAAAGTCCTTCCCAGATTTTCGCGGGCAGCTGCACGGCATGCCACAAGAGTGCCCGTGGACTGCTCAAAACGGTGCCTGCGGGGGCGCTGACGGGTTTCCTGCGCCAGCACTATACCACCAGTCCCGAAATGGCGGGGCTGCTCAGCGCCTTCCTGATATCCAACGGGGCGTCGGACACGCGGTATGGCGGCGGCAAGCCCAAGGCGGGCAAGCCTAGTGAGGGGCCACCCGAACAACTCGACCGCCAGGGCCGAAGGCTACGCGGTGCGGCAACCTCTCAGGAGCAGCCCGGCGCCGAGTCGCAGGAGGGTACGAAACCGAACTCAGCCGGACGAAGGGCGCGCAACGCCAAGCGGCTGGCGCGGCCGGCGGATGAGGATGCAAAACCGGCGGACGGAGAGGCCGGGGCGCCCGCGATGAGCGAGCGTGGTCCGGACGGCCGCAAACCCAGGCAGCGATTAGGCCGCCGAGGCAAGCCGAGCCTCGAAGAGCCTTCCAGGGAATCGTCCAAGGGCGATGCTGCTAGGGCGGGATCCGCCAAGGGCGAACCGCCCAGGGAAGAGAAGCCTGCGGCCGAATCCGCGAAAAAAATCCGACGGCGCCAAACCCTCGGCCGAGGGGGCGCCTGAAGCCGCCAAGTCTGAAGCTGCCAAGTCTGAACCGGTCAAGTCTGAGGCGCCGAAAGAGGCGGGGAATC
This sequence comes from uncultured Alphaproteobacteria bacterium, assembly GCA_963843235.1. Lineage (GTDB taxonomy): Bacteria > Pseudomonadota > Alphaproteobacteria > Rhizobiales > Xanthobacteraceae > Bradyrhizobium. The sequence goes on along the minus strand of CAWJJV010000017.1, from coordinate 282,307 downwards.
CAGTTTCTTCCGTGGCGCCCGCAATGACTCCCCCGAGCGCGCCCGCGACCGCTTCCAGCGCGCCGGAGCCGGCATCTAGCCCATCGACGTCAGCGGCACCGTCTGCGCCTGCAGCGAGCCAGCCTGCGGCAGCGGCGCCGGCAGTTACCGATTCGGCGCCGGCAGCTCCGGGATCATCTGCGCCGCCGACCTCCAAATAGAATTTCGCGAGCCAAATCTTTTCCATTGCGGTTCGTCGTGCCATTGGCGTGACCGCTTTCAAAAAGATCCACCTGGAATCCAAAGCCCGGCCTGATCGGGCCGGGCTTGGTCGGTTTCAATTCCACCGAAGCAGTAAGCGTTACTTGTCGGAAGCGGGTTCTGCCTGGGGTTCCTCGTCGTGGTGCGCTTCCGGATCGAAGAACTCGCCAGCGGCGGCGAGCGCTTCGGCGGCGGCGTCCTGATCTTCCTTGCGGGTGCTGATGTCCTCGCCGCGGTTGATGCGTTCGGCTTCATCGGCACTTCGCGCCACCGTTACGCTCACCCCGACCTCGACCTCCGGATGCACGGCGATAGCGATGGTGTGCTTGCCGATGGTCTTGATCGGCGCGTCCAGCATGACCTGGCTGCGCGCAATGGTGACGCCGTCGGCCTCGAAGGACGCCATGATGTCGCGGACGCTTACCGATCCAAACAGCTGACCGGTCTCGGACGCCTGGCGCAGCACCACGACATTGCGGCCGTCGATCTTTTCAGCGACCTTTGTTGCTTCGCCCTTGGCCTTCAGGTTGTTGGCCTCGAGTTCGGCCTTCATGCCGTCGAACTTGGCGCGATTGTCCGAGGTGGCGCGCAGCGCCTTGCCGCGCTTCAAAAGAAAATTGCGGGCAAACCCGTCCTTGACGCGGACGACTTCGCCCATCTGGCCGAGCTTGGCGACACGTTCCAGCAAAATGACTTCCATATCGGTTCTCCTTTGGGGTTGATGAGACAGGTGGATTAAGTGGGATTGAGTTGAAGATCTGCGCTCATGCGCTGGGCAGCGGTGGCGGCCTGCTTTGCAGGTAGCGTTGCCTTAAGCCGAACACCGCATCGGCCAGGCCGAGCGCCGCCATCGCCAGAACCGGCCAGCTGAACACCACCGCAACGGCGTAGGCGCTGCTCAGCCAGAGCGCGCGGTTCTTCAGCGTCAGCGTCAATGTATGCAGGACGGCGAAGCCGACGAACGCGTAGGCCATCATCAGGGTTGCCGTAACGATCTGGGCGAGGATCGCAGGCAGGCCGCCGGTAAAGCAGAACGCGATCGCGACCGACAATGCCGCGAGCGTCATCGGCGGTAGCGCCGCGCTTTTCAGGTCCGGCCAGGGACGGTGCAGCCGCCCCGACGTCGCAGTGATTTTCGCGGCGAGCCAAACGTTGAGTGTCAGCGTCATCATGGCGACGATCGCCGCCGCCGCCGGGGCGATTTTCACCAGCGCATCGATCCATTCGGTCTGGCCGGTCGAAGCCGCGTCGGTCGCGTTGAGAATCCGCAGCAGGCCGCGCTGCATCGCTCCGGTGATGGTGGCGGCGTCGGTACCGAGCGTGAGCAAGGTTGCCATCGTCGTCAGCGCGGCAAAGCCTGCGATCCAGAGCAGGATGCGCCCGACCGGATACCACTCAAGCGCCGGCGCAGCCGCCGGGCCATTGGCGGATGGCGCGCCGGGCGGCATCGCGGCGTCATTGGGCCGCCCCAGCAAGGCGAGATACCCAAGCCACCACGCGGGCAGCGCGGCCATGATGACGAAGGCGATGCAATAGGGCAGGCCGAAGATCGCCCCGAGACCGATCGCCGCGGCGATGCCGCCGATCGCGGCGGTGAGAGGCCCCCATCCGAGCGCCGCCACCATCAGCGGCAGCGGGGCTAGATAGAACAGCAATAGTGAGAGCAGCGCGCCCGAAACGATCGAGGCGAACATCAGCGCCGACGCGCAGCCGGCCGCCATGGCAATGAGAATGATCGTGGTCATCAGCTGTCCCGCTCCTTTCGAGCGGTTAGAGGTTCGCGTGAACCCCAACCATCGGCAGCCGGACGACCCGGGAGCCTTATGAAGATGTCCAACTCCGCCGCGTCACCGCGGCGGAGCGGAAGATTGTCGTCTTATCGAATCACGTAAGGCAGCAGCCCGAGGAAACGCGAGCGCTTGATGGCGCGCGCGAGTTCACGCTGCTTCTTGGCGGAGACGGCGGTGATGCGGCTCGGCACGATCTTGCCGCGCTCGGATACGTAACGCATCAGCAGCTTGGAATCCTTGTAGTCGATCTTCGGCGCATTCGGGCCCGTGAACGGGCAGGTCTTGCGGCGGCGGAAAAACGGACGGCGTGCACCAGCTTCAGCCATGATTCTTACTCCTCAACCACTGCTTCGGCATCTTCACGGGGACGGCGCGGACCACGGTCGCCGCGGTAGCCGCCACCCTCGCGATCGCCCCGGAAGCCGCCTTCGCGGTCGCCACGGAAGCCGCCGCCACGGTCATCGCGATCACGATCGCGATCGGCCTTGCGCATCATCGCCGAGGGGCCTTCCTCGTGTTCTTCGACGCGCACGCTGAGATAACGAATCACGTCTTCGTTGATCCGCTCCTGCCGCTCGATCTCGGCGATCGCCGCCGACGGCGCGTCGATGTTCAGCAGCACGAAATGGGCCTTGCAATTCTTGTCCATCCGGTAGGTGAGGGAGCGTACGCCCCAGTTTTCCATCTTCACGACCTTGCCGCCGAGCTGTTCGACGATCCCGGTCATCTGGGTGGTCAACTCTTCAACCTGCTGGGTACTCGCATCCTGGCGTGCGAGAAAAACATGCTCATAAAGAGGCATGGGTGTCCTTTCCTTGTGTTGGCGCGGGTCCCGGCGGCAAGCCCTTCGAACCCTTCGGAAAGGACTCGATATGCTCAGAAGGCGGAAGCACGGGACGACGGACCGACTGGCCCTGCCACATCAACATCGCCGAAAAGGTGAAATTGCTGAGACCGTCCGTTCAGCTCCCGGCCGGGATCCACGGATGGCGCGGGTTATAAGGCTTTTGGGCGATCTGGCAAGGCTCACGGGATCGTAACTCCGATCTTGATTTATTTGTTTGTATAACATACAAATAACCGACGAGAAGGCAAATGGCTCCCAAGAATGGCTCCAAAGTCTGTTCAATCCGCTCCGGAAATGCCGGCCGACGATCCCCGGCATGCCACCCGCGCGACGCGCACCGCCGGGCGCCAGATGCGTTCGCGCCTGCTTGACGGCGCCAGCCGCCTGTTCAGGGAGCGAGGCTTGGCCGGAACCTCGATCTCGGACATCGCGACGGCGGCAGACGCGTTTCCGAGCCAGATCACGTATTACTTCCGTACCAAGGAAGCGCTGTTCGTCGAGGCCGCCTGCCGCGAGATGCTGTACCTAGCGCGCGCGGCCGAACAGGCCGCATCCCACGCCCATATGCCACGGGATTACACGCGCGTGCTGGTCGAGACCGTCACGGCGACGGATTCGGTCGCCTTCTTTACCGAAGCGCTGACCCTGACCCGACGCCGCCCGGATCTCGCGCCGCTCGTGGAGCGCACCATCGAGCGGCTGCACGGCGAGGGCATGCGCGCCTACGTCGGCCAGATCGAGCGGCACGGCTGGAAAAGCTTGCGCGATCCCGACGCCACCTCGCGGCGGTTCTGGGCGGTCGCGATCGGCGTGATGGTCGAGGGTCATGCGATGGGCCGTTCGGCCGCGGAAATGTGCAGCGAGATGCTGCGCGTGCTGGGCGATCAGGCGACGACAACGGCCAGCGGCGACACTACGGGACTGCGTCTAGTCGACGACCGCGACGCTTCCGATTCAGATTCATCCGACGGGGAGTGATGATCATGACCGCACTTCGCATGCGTGCCCGCGACTTTCTCACCGAGGATCAATTGGTCGCCGTGCGCCAGCGCGTGACGTGGAAGGGCGCGGCCCTGATCGCGCATGCGTGGGCGCTGATATTGGGCTCGATCGCGCTGGTGGCGTGGTGGCCCAATCCGCTGACCTTTCTGCTTGCGGTGGGCATCATCGGTTCGCGCCAGCTCGGGCTCGCGATCCTGATGCATGACGGTGCGCATGGATGCCTGTCGGCCGACGAGAAAACCAACCTGGCACTTAGCCAGTGGTTCTGCGCCTATCCGGTCTTCGCCGAAACCCGCGCCTATCGCCGCTATCACCTGCAGCACCACGCGCGCACCCAGCAGGAGGACGATCCCGATCTCATCCTGTCGGCACCGTTTCCGATCACGAAGATGAGTTATCGCCGCAAGTTCTTCCGCGATATCACTGGGCAGACCGGCTATCAGCAGCGCAAGGCGCAATTACTCAACGCGCTCGGTCCAAAGGAATGGCCGCTGTCGCGGCGCGCGGCGCATTTCCGGGAAAAGCTTGGACCGCAGTTTGTGGTCAATGCCGTGCTGTTTGCAGGCCTTGCCGCCGCCGGCGTGTGGTGGGCCTATCCGCTGCTATGGCTTTTGCCGCTGCTGACCTGGATGATGGTCATCACGCGCATCCGCAACATCGCCGAGCATGCGGTGGTTCCAGACAGCAGCGATCCCCTCCGCAATACCCGCACCACACACGCGAACTTCCTCGAGCGGCTGTTCATCGCGCCGTACTACGTGAACTATCACCTCGAGCATCACCTGCTGTTCTATGTGCCCTGTTACAATCTGCCGCGGGTCCATCGCTTTCTCAGTGAAAGCCGGCACGCGAGCCGGATGGAAGTGCAGCCGAACTACGCCGCCGTGCTGCGGCTGGCGACCGCCAAACCGAACCATGAGGACCGGCCGGGGCAATTGGTGAGCAGCGTGCGCCGCGCGCGTGCCGGAGCCGAGGTCGACCGAGATCAAAGGGCAGGTGGTTTCTAAAAGCGTGTTCGAGCGAATGTGGATACCGGTTCGCGTGAAGAAAACGGGCCGAGACAAGAATCCGGAGCGTCGGTTCTGGCCTAATCAGCATCGATCATGCTCCAGCAGGGCCAGCGCCGGAGCGTTCGCCATCGCGGCAAATGTCATCACTTCGACGCTGGAGCGATGGATCGCGGGGGCGGGCGTCGTACATTGCGCGGTTGGCTGCACCCAGGCGTTGAAGGCCCCTCAAGCGCGGAGACAAAGTTCCCCACAGCATAAACATTTGCCCCCTCAAGGCGATCGGGGCGTGCGATTGTGCCGCCGGTTCGGCTTGACAGCGCGGCGAAAGCCGGTGTCTTACGGCTCCACTTGAAGGAGTTTGGGGCAAATGATTGCAGCATTTACCTTTCCGGGGCAGGGGTCGCAGGCCGTCGGCATGGGCAAGGCGCTCGCCGAGGCGTTTCCGGCCGCTCGCGCGGTATTCGACGAGGTGGATGCGGCGCTCGGTGAAAAGTTAACCGGCACCATCTGGGACGGTCCGGCGGAGACTCTGCAACTCACCGAAAACGCCCAGCCGGCGCTGATGGCGGTCTCGCTCGCGACTTTGCGCGTGCTGGAAGCCGAAGCCGGTTTCTCGGTGGGACGGGACGCTGCCTTCGTTGCCGGACATTCGCTCGGCGAATACTCGGCGCTGGCCGCCGCCGGCAGCCTCAGCATCCACGACACCGCGCGGCTGTTGCGCATCCGGGGCCTCGCCATGCAAAGGGCGGTGCCGGTGGGCGCAGGTGCAATGGCCGCGCTACTCGGTCTCGATTACGAGGCCGCGGTGGCGGTGGCGGAGGAGGCGGCGCAAGGGCAGGTCTGCCAGGCCGCCAACGACAATGGCGGTGGCCAGGTCGTGGTGTCCGGCGACAAGGCCGCGATCGAGCGCGCGCTCGAAATTGCCAAAGCCAAAGGCGCCAAGCGCGCCATGCTGCTGCCGGTGTCGGCGCCGTTTCATTGCCGGCTGATGCAGCCTGCGGCCGATGCGATGGCCGAAGCGCTTGCCGGCGTCACCATCGTGCCACCGGTTTCGCCGCTGGTCTCGAACGTGCTGGCTGCGCCGATCAGCGATCCGGACGAGATCCGCCGCCGCCTGATCGAGCAGGTCACGGGGACCGTGCGCTGGCGCGAATCTGTGGCCTACATGGCAGGCCAGGGCGTCACGCGGTTTTATGAGATCGGCGCCGGCAAGGTGCTGAGCGGATTGGTCAAGCGTATCGCCGACGGCGCGGCCGGCATTTCGGTCGGCGGTCCCGCCGATATTGCCGCCGCAAAGGCCGCTCATGCGGTTGCGCAGTCGGCCTAGGCGATCGTGAAGGAGAGATTGAGGGATGTTTGATCTGACTGGCAGGACGGCGCTTGTCACCGGCGCGACCGGGGGCATCGGCAATGCGATCGCGCAAGCGTTGCACGCCCAGGGCGCAACGGTGGCCATTTCCGGCACCCGGCGCGAGGTGCTGGACAACCTTGCCGGCAAGCTCGGCGAGAGGGTTCACGTGCTGCCCTGCAATCTGTCCGACGCCGCCGAGGTCGAGACGCTGGTGCCATCGGCCGAACGGGCCATGGGACAGGTCGATATTCTGGTCGCCAACGCCGGAATCACCCGGGACAACCTGTTCGTGCAACTGCGTGACGAGGATTGGGACGAGGTCATCAGGGTCAATTTGACGGCGACCTTCCGCCTCACCCGGGCCGCGACCAAGCTGATGATGCGCAAGCGTTTCGGCCGGATCATTGCGATCACCTCGATCGTCGGTGTCACCGGCAATCCGGGCCAGGGCAATTACACCGCGGCGAAGGCGGGACTGATCGGCATGATCAAGACGCTGGGCGCGGAATATGCGAAGCGCGGTGTCACCGCCAATTGCATCGCACCAGGATTCATCAAGACGCCGATGACGGACGCTCTCAATGAGAAGCAGCGTGAAACCATTCTTGCGAAGGTTCCTGCAGCCCGGCTGGGGACGCCGGAGGATATCGCCGCGGCGGCGGTGTATCTGAGTTCGAACGAAGCGGCTTATGTCACCGGGCAGACGATTCACGTCAATGGCGGGATGGCCATGATTTGAGCCGGTAACGGGCCCCGCACGCGCTCTGGAAAGGCTGTTTCCGAAGGCAAATCGAGGCTTGTAGTCAAGGCTGGGGAAGTATGATAACCGAACCATCAACGGATGGGCAAAGAAGGCCATTGCAGGATTTTGAAACCCTGTATATTGGCGGTGCGACGCCTGCGGTCGTGCGCCGGGCCTTTTCGGCCACGACGGGGCCAGATCAAGACGATGCGCGACTGCGAATAAAACTTAAACATTACGATGGCTCGTATCGTCTTGGGGACGGGTCCAATGGAACAAGCACGAGGTTGAACGATGAGCGAGATTGGCGAGCGGGTTAAGAAGATCGTGGTCGAACACCTCGGTGTCGAACCCGAAAAAGTGGTCGACAATGCGAGCTTCATTGATGACCTCGGCGCCGACAGTCTCGACACCGTCGAGCTGGTGATGGCGTTTGAAGAAGAATTCGGTTGTGAAATTCCCGACGACGCGGCGGAGACGATCTTGACCGTCGGCGACGCCACGAAATTCCTCGAAAAGAACGCGAAAAGCTGACGCCCTCAGGCGGTGCCGACGAAGCCGGACGGGCCGTGGTCGTGCGGTCCACCGGCTTCTTTTTGTGGGCTGCGAAGCCGGGGTTGGAGTGATGGATATGCGGCGGGTTGTCGTCACGGGCCTCGGCATGGTGTCGCCACTCGGTTGCGGCATCGAGCCGACCTGGAAGCGCATCCTCAACAGTGAGAGCGGCGCCAGAACAATCGATACATTCGACGTCGCGGATCTGACCAGCCGTATCGCCTGCGTGATTCCGCGCGGCGACGGGACCGACGGCACGTTCAATCCCGACCAGTGGATGGAGCCAAAGGACCAGCGCAAGGTCGACGATTTCATCGTCTTCGCGATGTGCGCGGCGCGCCAGGCGCTTGATGATGCCGATTGGCATCCGGTCACCGAGGAGGATCGTTGTTCGACCGGAACCATGATCGGCTCCGGGATCGGCGGCCTCTCCGGCATCGCCGATACGGCGTTGCTGCTTGCGGAGCGCGGACCGCGCAAGGTATCGCCGTTTTTCATTCCCGGCCGCCTGATCAATCTTGCGTCGGGTTATGTGTCGATCGAGCACGGCCTCAAGGGCCCCAACCATGCGGTGGTCACCGCCTGCTCGACCGGCGCGCATGCGATCGGCGATGCAAGCCGGTTGATCGCGCTCGGCGATGCCGATGTGATGGTGGCGGGCGGAACGGAATCTCCGATCTGCCGGCTGGCGATGGCCGGGTTCTGCGCGGCCCGTGCCTTGTCGACCGGCTTCAACGACACGCCGGAAAAAGCATCGCGTCCCTACGACAAGGACCGCGACGGCTTCGTGATGGGCGAAGGCGCGGGCGTCGTCGTGCTCGAGGAATATGAGCACGCGAAACGGCGCGGCGCGAAGATCTATGCCGAGGTGATCGGCTACGGCATGTCCGGCGACGCCTACCACATCACCTCGCCGACGCCGGACGGCGACGGCGCATTCCGCAGCATGAGCGCCGCCATGAAACGGGCGGGGATCGCCGCCTCGGACATCGACTACATCAATGCGCACGGGACGTCGACGCAGGTCGGCGACGAGATCGAACTCGGCGCGGTGGAGCGGCTGCTCGGCAACGCCGCCTCCAAGGTGTCGATGTCGTCGACCAAATCGTCGACCGGACATCTGCTGGGCGCCGCGGGAGCGATCGAGGCGATTTTCAGCATTCTGGCGATTCGCGATAACATCGCCCCGCCGACCATCAACCTCGATAATCCGTCGATGGAAACGGCGATCGATCTGGTGCCGCGAATGGCGCGCAAACGTGAAATCAACATTGCGTTGTCGAATTCGTTCGGATTCGGAGGCACCAATGCATCCGTGATCCTGCAGCGCGTGGTCAACTGACGCGTCATATCGAGATTGAGTCCACCGTTTCGCCGCATTCGGTGATAAATCGTAGCGTTGGGCGTAAACGACCGGCCGGTGCGGAAACTCGCGGAGGCCACGATTGAACCGACAGGATTCAGGTTGCATCGATGAGTGAGAGGCCGCCCATTTCACCCCGGAGTCCGCGCGCCGCGCTGGAACCCGAGCAGGTCCCGCCGCCGCCCAAGCGGTCGGACCGCGCGCGCAATCCGTTCGTCGTGGTCGGCAACGCCATCATCACCATCGTGCTGGTCCTGATGATCGGCACCGCCACGGCCTACTACTACGGCAGACAAAAGCTCGAGGCTCCCGGCCCGCTGCAGGACGATAAGGTCGTCAACATTCCGCCGCGCGCCGGAATGACCGACATTGCCGATGTGCTGCAGAGGGAAGGCGTGATCGACAACAATCGCTGGGCGTTCATCGGCAGCGTGTTTGCCCTGAAGGCGCGCTCCGAGCTCAAGCCCGGCGAATATTTGTTCCAGAAGAACGCCAGCCTGCGCGACGTCATCGGGACCATGGTGGACGGCAAGGTGGTCCAGCACGCCGTCACCATTCCTGAAGGCCTGACCTCCGAGCAGATCGTGGCCCGCCTGACCGACAACGATATCTTTGCCGGCACGGTCCGTGAAATACCGCGCGAAGGTACGCTGCTGCCGGAAACCTACAAATTTCCGCGCGGCACCACGCGTGAGCAGGTGATCGCACGCATGCAGCAGGCGCAAAAGCGCGTCGTCACGGAAGTCTGGGAACACCGCAATCCAGACGTTCCGGTCAAGACGCCGGAGCAATTGGTGACGCTGGCCTCGATCGTCGAAAAGGAAACCGGCAGGGCCGACGAACGCAGCCGTGTCGCGGCGGTGTTCGTCAACCGGCTGCGGCAGAAGATCAAGCTGCAATCCGATCCGACCATCATCTACGGGCTGGTCGGCGGCAAGGGAACGCTGGGGCGCCCGATCAAGCGCAGCGAGATCCAGCAGCCGTCGCCGTACAATACCTATGTGGTCGACGGCCTTCCGCCCGGGCCGATCGCCAATCCCGGACGCGCCTCGCTGGAAGCTGCGGCCAATCCGGCCCGGACCCGCGATCTGTTCTTCGTCGCGGACGGCACCGGCGGTCACACCTTCACCGAAACCTACGACCAGCATCAGAAGAACGTCGCCAAATTGCGTGCGATGGAAAAGCAGATTCAGAACGACACCGTCGAGCCGGCTGACGATCCTCCGACGGCGGCGACGGCGGCGCCGGCCGACGCCAATCCCGCCGCGACCGCGCCGGCGAAACCGGCCGCGCCGAAAAAGCCCGCTCGCCGGCAGGGCGCGGCGCAATCGACGACGTCGCCCCCGGTGGTCCAGCAATAGAGCATGATCCGGGCCCGCAGGGCCGCGTTAGCGCAAAGCGGACGGTTTTGCCTCGGGACGAACGCGAAGCGTTTGCCCGCAGATCGTGCGCAAAAACATAGAGCGGGATGGCGATTCGAAGAAAAGCCATCGCGATCTAGCGGACGCGGGCGGCGGAGCTGAACCGAATTCCACTTTGCGCGAAAACGTTTTATGGTCGCGCCCTCAGCCGCGCGAATCTCACGCCCGTAATCATTCAAGGGAACTTCACACGATGGCGCTTTCGAGCATGACGGGCTTTGCCCGAAGCCACGGTGCCAGCGGACCATATGCGTTCGAGTGGGAGTTGAAGTCGGTCAACGCCAAAGGCTTTGACCTGCGCATGCGGCTGCCGCCCGGATGGGACGAACTCGAAGCGTTCGCCAAAAAGCGCGCCGGCGAGCTGCTGTCGCGGGGCACGGTGTATGCCAATCTGAACGTCAAACGCGCCAATGCCGCCTCGGCCGTCCGCGTCAATGAAGAGGTGCTGACGTCGATCGTGCGGGTTGCGGGCGAACTCGCCGGCAAGATCGACGCGGTGGCCCCGAGCATCGACGGGCTGCTGGGGATCAAGGGCGTCATCGAGATCGTCGAGCCGGAAAGCAGCGAGGCGGAAGACCAGGCGGCAAAGGCTGCGGCGACCGCGGCATTCGAACAGGCGCTGGTCGAACTCGTCGCGATGCGCCAGCGCGAAGGCGTTGCGCTCGGGAAGATTCTCTCGCAGCGCATGGATGAGGTCGAACGGCTGGCAAAGAAGGCCGAGGCAGCGCCGGGCCGCAAGCCGGAAGCAATCAAGGCGCGACTGGCCGAGCAGATCGCGGCGCTGCTGGAAACATCGGATCGCTTCGATCCCGACCGGCTCAATCAGGAGGCGCTTCTGATCGCGGCGAAGGCCGACATTCGCGAAGAACTCGATCGGATCGCCTCGCACGTCTCGCAGGCCCGCGAGATGATCGGCAAGGGCGGCCCGGTTGGACGGCGGCTGGATTTCCTGGCGCAGGAATTCAACCGCGAGGTCAACACCTGCTGCTCCAAATCCAACGATCTCGAATTGACCAACACCGGCCTCGAGATGAAGAACGTGGTCGAGCAATTTCGAGAACAGGTTCAGAATCTGGAGTGAACCATGACCGCTGGCGGCCACGGCCCGGACGGAGTTGAACGGCGCGGCCTGATGTTCGTGCTGTCGTCGCCGTCAGGCGCGGGAAAAACCACGCTGTCGCGCCTGCTGATCGAGCGGATGCCGGGCCTGAAGATGTCGGTGTCCGCGACCACGCGGCCGATGCGGCCGGGCGAGGCCGAAGGCCGAGACTATCATTTCATCGACAAGGCGCGGTTCGAAGCCATGGCGGGTAACGGCGAACTTCTCGAATGGGCAACCGTGTTCGACAATCGCTACGGCACGCCGCGGGCGCCGGTCGAAGCCGCCTTGTCGGCAGGACAGGACGTGCTGTTCGACATCGACTGGCAGGGCACCCAGCAGTTGCGGGAGAAGGCGCGAGACGACGTCGTCTCCGTCTTCATCCTGCCGCCGTCCGTCGCGGACCTGGAAAAACGTTTGCACTCCCGCGCCCAGGATTCCGATGCGGTGATCCGGGGACGGATGAGCCGCGCCAGCCACGAAATGAGCCATTGGGCGGAGTACGATTACATCGTCATCAATCACGATATCGATGAGGCGTTCGCCGAAGTGCAATCAATCCTTAAGGCCGAGCGGCTCAAGCGCGAACGACGCACCGGCCTGACGACGTTCGTGCGGGGATTGCAGCGACAGCTCGAGAAATAGCGGCGACCCTCAACTGTGTGCGTTTCGCGCCAGCCGCGCCAGCATTTCCGCAATCTTGTCATCGGGAGCACCGGCAGCGCGGGAAGCATTCGCTGGTCGAGGAGCACCGGTGGCCCGGGGGGCATTGGCTGGCCGAGGAGCACCGGCTGCGCGGGGAGCAGGAGCATTAGCCGCGCGAGGCGCACCGGCTGCACGCAATTCGCCGGGATACCGTGTGCGGGGCGAGCTTCGGCGCCACCGGGTTTTGGACAACCGGTCGCGATTGGCGATCGGCGCGCACTGCGTCCCACATCACGGAGCGATCGTCCTCGATCTCGTCGTCGTCGGTCCGCCGCCGGCCGCCGAACCGGACGATTGCGCTGCCCGCGAGACCTGCAAGCGCCAGCGCGCCGGCGATCACGATCAACAGCATCTGGATTGATCCGGACTGTTTTTCGGATGGTGCGTCCGCATTGGCGAGCAGGGCGGCGGGAGGTGGCGGGGCGGCTGATGTTGGTTCGGGGCTGGCTTTCGAATTGTCCGTCGCCGGCTCCGGGACGTCGGGCGAATTTGCGGCCGATTGGTCGGGCCAGCGCGCCGAGATCTGAGATCCTTGCGCATCCGCATTCCCCACGCTCGCAGGGGCGCTGCTGGCGACGCCCGTCGTGTCGGTCGGTGCGGCTGAAGGCACCGGACCCGCAGCGTTCGCCTCCTGTGCGCCGCGCGTTTGTGACGCGGTTAGTTCGGCGCGGGCGTTGGCGACTAGTACCTGGCACCGCGGCCTGCGCTTTCGGCGCAGCCGGCGCTGTGGACGGCGAGACTTTCGATGGTGCGATCGATGCCGTGTTCGATGGTGCGACTTGGGCGCGCGCATCGCGCTGTGGTCCAAGGTACCAGCAATGGCGTTTGGTGGCGCGATCGATGCGGTAGTACCAGTGACTGCCGGAAGGCGTCTGGTCCTTATTTGGTCCGGAAAGACACTCGTCGGCCGCGGGCGCCGGCGTTGCGCCGTGCGATACGCCCGTCAGCGCGGCACCGGCGAGACAGCCCGCAACGACGGTCGACAGGAATTTTGCGGTTCGGTTTGGCATGTTCTGCTCCAGCGATGATACGAACGCTTCGCCGGCCAAATGTCCGAAAAAACTTGGGTCGCAATGCGCCGCAATTCCGGAGAGCGTGGGGCTTAATTCGGGCCCGGCCCCAGTCGCGAATGTGGCGGGATTTTGAAGCGTGGAACCCGCTGAAAAGCGGCCCGCGACGACGTCAACCACCCGAGATCACATCGCCGAACAGCACGTCGTTGTTCCGATCTTGATTTCGGTGTCGGTGACGCGGAGGCCGTAACGCTTCTGCGCTGGCGCCGGCATTGCGACGAGGTCCCCGTGCGATCGCCGCCACCGCGTGCAGGGTCGAATGAATTCGGGAGGCCGTTAAAAGCCTCCTTATTCAGAATTCAAGGCGTGGCCGGCGAAACGCTCCGGCTCTAGTTTTTCAGCACAATACGCCCGACGACCTTGCCGGCCCGCAGCTCCTCGATCCACTTCTGGACGTCGCCCATCGGCTCTTCTTTCATTGGCGTCGGCTTGATCTTGCCGCCGCGAGCCAGCGCCATTAATTCTTGTGCTTCGGCCAGCGTGCCGACCATGAAGCCCTCGATGGTCATGCGTTTGTAGACCCATTGTACCATCGGCAGGCTGAAATTGCCGCCCATCAGTCCGGACACGACGATCTTGCCGCCGCGCGCCAGCGCGGCCACCGCGAAGGCCATCGATTTTTCGTTGCCGGCAAAATCGACGATGCCGTCGAAGCCGCCTTCGTTTTCCTTGATGATGCGCTTGATCACATCCGGCTCGGAAGGATCGAAGGCGACCGCGGCGCCGTTGTTCAGCGCCGCCTCGCGGGCCGCCGGGCTCAGATCCGCAACCGAGATTTTCTGCTTGAACATCGCCTGCGCGAAGGAAAGCCCCATCATGCCGACACCGCCAAGGCCGATCAGCAGAAGATTGCGCTGCCGCGGCCGGTCGACCAGGCGCTTCAAGGCGCCATAGGCGGTCACGCCGGAGCACATCAGCGTCGCCGCCTGATTGATCGGCAGCGGATCGTAATCAAGCAGGTATTTTGCATCCGGCACAAGCACATGGCTGGCGAAACCGCCATCGATGGAGACCCCGAGAAAGCGCTGCTTGGTGCAAATATTCTCGTCGCCATTGAGGCAGTCGCGGCACTGGCCGCAACCGATCCAGGGAAATACCGCCTTCTTGGTGCCGATCAGGTCCTTCGCGACATCGGGACCGACTTCCTCGACGATCCCGGCGATCTCGTGCCCGAGCGTGAACGGCAATACCATGCCGCGCGTCGTGTCGAGCCTCTTGCCGCCGCCGATGTCGGCATAGCCGTCCTGGATGTGCAGGTCGGAATGGCACAGCCCGCAACGCTCGATGCGAACGAGGACTTCCTTGCCTTGCGGCTTCGGGGTCTCGACGATCGTCTCGCACAACGGTGCATCGAACTTGACGAGTGACTGGCGGCGCATCAGCCCCATGGCATTTTCTCCTTAAGCGACGTCGTTTTTTTCGTTGCGTATAATGGTCAATTCGCGGGCCATGGCAACAAAGCCGCTGATCGGAATGGTTTCGGCCCGCCGCGTCAGGTCGATATGCGCGGCCGCCCCTAGTCTGACAGGGTCGACCGGCAACGATTTAAGGCTTTGCCGCAGCATCTTGCGCCGCTGGCCGAACGCCGCCGCGGCGACCATTTCCAGTGCCCTGCGATCGCACGGCTCGGGCGTGCTGCGGGGTACCAGTCGCACCACCGACGAGGTGACCTTGGGCGGCGGCACGAAGGCTGCGGGAGAAATGTCGAACAATATCTTGGTCTCGGCGCGCCAGTTTGCCAGCACGCCCAGCCGTCCATAGGCTTCGGCGTCTTCGCGCGCGACGATGCGCTCGGCGACCTCGCGCTGAAACATCAGCACCATCATGTCATACCAGGGCGGCCACGGCTCGACCGACAACCAGTCGATCAGAAGCGCGGTTGCGATGTTGTAGGGTAGGTTGGCGACGATCTTGGCTTTCTCGTCGCCGAGCAACGGCCGCGGGTCGAAGTGCTGGGCGTCGGCGCATACGATCTCCAGGCGTCCGGGATAGCGCTTCGCGATCTGTTCAAGCGGCGCGAGGGCGCGTTCGTCGCGCTCCACCGCAATGACGCGCCGTGCGCCCAGCGCCAGCAGCGCCCGCGTCAATCCGCCGGGACCCGGGCCGATCTCGATGACGGTGGCGTCTTCGAGCGAGCCGGCAGCGCGCGCGATCCGCGTGGTGAGGTTGAGATCCAGGAGGAAATTCTGCCCCAGCGATTTGCGCGCCGACAGGGCATGCTGGCGGATGACCTCGCGAAGCGGTGGAAGGTCATCGATCGCGCTCATGCCGGCTGTGTCGTCGCCATACGGGCCGCAAGCCGCAACGCGGCGATCAGGCTCGACGGGTTGGCCCGGCCGGTTCCTGCGATATCGAACGCCGTGCCGTGGTCGGGCGAGGTCCGAATGAACGGCAATCCCAGGGTGACGTTAACCCCGTCGTCGAACGCCAGCGTCTTGATCGGGATCAGGGCCTGATCGTGGTACATGCAGACCGCGCAGTCATAGGTTTTGCGTGCGGCCTCGTGGAACATGGTGTCGGCCGGCAGCGGCCCCCTGACGTCGAGGCCCTCGCTGCGCAGGATGTCGATGGCGGGGTTGACGATCCGCTGCTCCTCGGTGCCGAGTGAGCCGTCCTCTCCGGCGTGTGGATTGAGGCCCGACAGCGCGAGGCGCGGCTTGGCTAATCCAAAGCGCGCTTTCAGGCCCGCCGCCACGATGCGGACCGTCGTCACGATCAGCTCAGTCGACAGCTGCGTGATCGCATCGCGCAGCGGAAGGTGGATCGTCACCGGCACCACCGCGAGGGTAGGGGACCACAGCATCATCACCGGCTGCGGCGTATGACCGCCCACTGAAGCCAGCTCGGCCAGGAATTCGGTATGACCGGGATGGCGAAATCCAGCGCGATAGAGCACGCTCTTGGCGATCGGATTGGTGACGACCGCGCTGGCGCGGCCGGCGACGACATCGTCGACCGCCCGGCGAATCGAGGCGATGGCAGCGTCCGCGCTGTTACTGTCCGGCTGCCCCGGCCGCGCGGTGGCCGCAAACCCGGTCGCCACGACCGGCAACGCGTCGGCGAATGCAACCAAGGCATCCTCGGCGGAAACTTCGGCGAACCCGACGTCCAACCTTAGGGTTTTTGCCCGGTCGCGCAGGAAGCCGCAATCGCCGAGCAGGTAGAAGGGCGGGAGCCCCAGCTCATTGCGCCGCAACCACGCCTGCATGGCGATGTCGGGTCCGATACCCGCAGGCTCGCCTAACGTCAGAGCGAGGGGTTTTGCCATGCATCAACGATATTCGATCATCGCGGCTTTGCGGATCTGCTGCAGGTACGCTTTCGACTTGGTTTCGAATTTCTCGGCGAACATCTTGTCCCGGATTTCTCTTTTCTTCGGGGTGTCGACCGTGGTCGGCTTTCTGCCGCACAGCGCGACCATTTCCACGCCCTGCTTCGTCACCTCGGGCGTGGTCAAATGCCCGATCGGAGTCTTGTCGAGCCCTTCACGAATCGAGGCCGGTATGTCGGCCGAGGTTTTCGTCACGATGTCGCGGATCGCGGCGTTCGGCATCGACTTGAAGAAGGCGTTCGCCTCCTCGCAGGTCTGCATCCGGTTGCGCAACGCCTCGGCCTCCTTGACCCTTGCCTCGACGGCGCTCGGCGGAGATCCGCGCGGGACGATCAGGACGATCGGCTGCATCTGATATTCGAAGCTTTCGGCTTCCAGCTTTTCGTCCTTTCCACCGTCGCCCTGGGCCCGCGCGGCTGCGGCGACCTCTTTCTCGCCGACCTGCAAGCTCTCCTTGTAACGCCCGCGGACCAGGCTGGTCCAGACCATCTCGGCCTTGATGCGCTCCTTGAGCGTTTCCGGACGAATGCCTTGGCTCTCGAGCGACTTGGCGAGCTGGTCGGGCGTGATGTGCATCCGCGCACTCATTTGGGCGAACGAGGCATCGATATCAGACGAGGTGGGGTCGACGCTGAACTGCTTGGCTTCCCTGATCTTCACCTTTTGATCGATCAGTTCATCGATCACCTCTTGCCGGGTCGGCGTTTTGTGCGTCGACAGGAAGTCCAGCTTGGTGCGCTGCTCGATATCAAAACTGGTGATCGGTTCGCCGTTGACCATGACGACGACCGATTGCGCATATGA
This sequence comes from uncultured Alphaproteobacteria bacterium, assembly GCA_963843235.1. Classification (GTDB taxonomy): domain Bacteria; phylum Pseudomonadota; class Alphaproteobacteria; order Rhizobiales; family Xanthobacteraceae; genus Bradyrhizobium. The sequence continues at coordinate 264,974 of CAWJJV010000017.1, read as the reverse complement.
CGGCGTCCCGCAACCCAGCGAGGCCAGCAGGGCCACGGCGCAAGCCGGAACGAAAAGCGGAATCCGTTGGAACAATGTGGTCGTCATGATCACCGTCGCTATGTCAACCGATTCGAATGGGGGCGGGACCTGCCAGCATTGCTCCGCCGGCCGCGTGTCGCCGCCGGTTCTATTGGATCGCCCCGCCGCCCGAGGTCGTGGAGGATTGGGCGAGGGTCCGCAAGCCGATCTGCAGCATGAACGCGTGGCTAAGAATGGGCGGCAAAGTGCCGGCCGAGTAGGAGTACGACGTGACGTAGTTGGCCGCCAACACGAAACAGTCGTCCACGTAGCCCGCGCCGATGACATATTGGTTGATCTGGTTCGCGACCAGATCCCATCGCGCAGCGCCGGTGACCACCCAATTGGAGGCCAGCTTGACCGAGCCGGAGCCGAGAATGCCTTCGCGGCGGGTCAGGTATCCGATCTCCGGCTGCGGGGCATAGTCGCCATACAGCAGGCTGACCGACCAGCGATCGAAGTTGGCGCGGCCTTCGGCCTCGAAGCGCTCGACGCTTCCCGTCGCCTGGTCAAATCGTCCGCGTGTGCTGAAGGTGTAGGTCCGGTTCGGCGAATAGGCGAGGCTGGCGACATAGTCCGATACCGGCTTGTCCAGACCGGAGTCGATCGCCGTATTGGTGGCGTCAGCGACCGCGAAGGAATTCAGGCCGAACAACTGGTAGGACTGTCCGAATACCGCGGTGACCGAGCCGCCGCGGTCGAATTGCGTGGTCGCCTGCACGCCGGCATTGGCGCGGCCGCCGCCCTCGACGCGGTCGTAGCCGGAGAATTTGTCGACGCTGAACAGGTTGCTGGTGTCGAAGACCATGCTCTGCGCGTCTTCGTTGGGAAGCTTGCCGGCATAGGATTCGTTGGGACGAATGATGACCTGGGCAATCGGCTCGATCGTCGTGGTTCCCCACGGCTGGACGTTGATGAAGGGGTAGCGATATTCGAGGCCGACCGTCGGCATCACGCGCAGCGCCTGGGTCTCACCGGTCGGCAGGAAGTTCGAAACGCCCGGCTGGTTTGAAATCGAGGCGTCGATCGCATCGGCGCGGAGGCTCGCAAACGGCGTCCAGATTTCGCCCGCCGAATCGGTGAACGATCGCCGCCAATCCGCTTCGCCCGTCAGCCGCGTATAGGTGCCGGGCATACCCCGAAGCAGGCAGTTCGCCCGGGTTGATGTTGGCGGCGTTGACGGCGGTGTCGGCCGTGTTCTGCACGCAGGTGCCGTTGGCCAGCGCGGCGGCGTTGACCGGATCGAACGCCGCGGTTTCGCGCGTCAGGCTGGTGAAGTTCGTCTTGTAGCTGAACTCGCCACCCAGCACCGAGTGGTTGATCACGTTTGAATAGTCGATGACCGGCGCGACGACCGGCACCTGGTTTTGAAAGCCCGAGAAGCTCAGATAGTAGATCGCGCGCGCGTCGAAGTAGCTGCGGTTGCCGACGCCGGTCAGGTAAAGCTGCGAGATGGCTTCGGTCGGCAGGGTCAGGAACGAGCCCAGCGGATCCTTGTATTGGGCCAGCCTGTAGTCGGACATGAAGTAGTAGTCGGACAGCAGGACGCCGTCCCAGCCCCATACCCACTTGTCGTTGAGTGCGAACTGGCCCTTGGTTTCGACGCCGCCGCGGAACTGACGATCGCCGGGCGCGCTGCCGAAGGCTCCCGGATCCTGCTGATCGATGCCGTAAGCCCGGACTTGGTACGATCCGCTGTTAAATCGCTGACGGAATTCGGCCTGGAACAACACGCCCTGCTGGGTCGTGAAGCGCGGATTGAAGGTCGCGTCGTAGTCGGGCGCGATCGCCCAGTAGAACGGGACTTCGACGCCATATCCGTAGGTCGTGTAGTTGCTGGGTGACGGCATCAGGAAGCCGGTCTTGCGCTTCACGGTCGGATCGGGCGTCGAGAAATACGGCATGTAGGCCATCGGAACGCCGTAGAACTCGAGCTGCGCGTTCTCGAAGTAGAGCATCTTGTCGGTCTGGTCGTGAATGATGCGCGCGCCCTTGACCTGCCACAGCGGCGGCTTCTTCGGGTCGTCCTTGCAGGGCGCGCAGGCGGTGTAGACGCCATTCTCGAACACGGTGTAGTTGCCGCTGGTGCGGTCGGCGCGGGTCGCCGCCATTCGGGTATGGTCGGCGGTATCGGCCCGCAGCGAATCGACGAAGCCGTCGCGGTAATCGTCGCTCAGATCCATGATGTTGGCGTAGGTGATCTTGCCGTCCGCATCGGTCATGCGGATGTTGCCCTCGGCATGCAGCCGCTTGGTCTTCTGGTCGTAGATGACCTTGTCGGCCTCGACGCTGGTGCCGTTATAGAACATCTGCACGTTGCCGACCGCCGACACCCGCGAGTTGTTGTAGTCGTAATCCACCTCGGTCGCCTGGACCAGCATCTGCCCGTCGCTCGGGGCGCGCGGCGGCTTCGGCCGGGGAGGGATCGGATTGTAGGTAAAGCTTTGCGCCGAGGCCGGCGTGGTCAGGGCAACGCCGAACGTGCCGGCAACGATCAACCCGGCCACAAGCGCCAGGATCGTCCGGCTCACGGCGGCCAAGCGACCGCGATGGCGGCGCACGGGGGTGCGCCACCTGAACGCAGGCGACCTACTATGGCGGGCGGCGACAATGGCCACTACCCGTCCTCCTGGTACAGCAAGGCCAAAAAGCCGGTGAGGCCGCCCACGCACACGGGCAACCACGCCGCAGCGATCGGATGCATCAACTCAGCCTTGCTCAAATCTTCAGTTACTTTCGAAAGCACGTAGAGCAGAAAGCCTGCTCCCACGCCACTCAAAACCATCTTTTGCACGCCGCCGAAGCGGAAGAACCGCAGGCTCACAGACGCTGCCAGCATCACCATCGCGGCCAACAAAAACGGCTGTGCGATAAGCTTGTGATACTGCAACCGGTAGCCCGCGGTCGCGAAACCGGAGCTTTCGGAGGACCGGATATAGCCCGGTAGTTGCCAAAAAGACACAGTCTCCGGCGTGGAGAAGCTGTTGCGAACCTGGGCCGGCGTCAGGGTGGTCGGCAGCACGTAGCGGTCCTGGTCGACCGGAGGGGCGTCGAGGGAGTAGCGCCGTACCGATTTGAACAGCCAATGGCCCGCTTCGAGCGTCGCCTCGCGCGCTTCGATTCGCTCCTTGAACTGGTTGTTGGTGTCGAACGTGAACACCGTCAGGCCGGTCAGCCGCACACCCTGCTGCTCGCTGCGGACCGCGTTGATGATGGCCTGACCGTCATCGTTCACCTGATTGATCCAGAAACCCGAGGCATCCTGGATGCCGCCGCCCCCGGGGGCGGAGCCGAACAGTTCGGCCTCCATCCGTTTGGAGACCTCGCTCAAATTGGCGGACATCGGATTGTAGGCGGTGGTGGCCAGAATTCCGAGCAGCGATCGCGCTGGCGAGCGCCGGCGCGATGAACTGCCACGCCGAAACCCCGGCGGCGCGCGCCACCACCAGTTCCAGCCGCCGCGACAGCGCGAGGTAGCAGGTCATCGCCCCGATCAGGATACAGAACGGCATCATCTTTTCGAGCAATTGCGGCACCCGAAACAGCGAGGTCTCCGCGACCGTGACGGCGGATGCGGAAACCAGCCCCGAGGTCTTCCGGACCATTTCGATGTAATCGACCAGCACCAGCAGCACGAAGATGCTGGCAAATACGCCGAGCGCCGAAATCACGAAGCGGCCGGCAAAATAGCGTCCGAGCGTGTTGGTCATCATGCTCATGCGGTGGCCGGTCGTCCGAAAAGCCGAAGCAGACGCGCATTCGATCTGGCAATCGCTTCCAACAGCGCCGGCGGCGGCTCGATCACGACGCCACTGATAATGATCCAGATGCTGGCCCCGATGGCCGCCAGCAGCATCAGGTATTGAACGAGCGGCGCGATCGGCGATTTGACCGCCATGACGGAGCAGGCGAATCCCGCCATCCGGAATCCGAACACGGCCAGGATGGAACCGCCGATCGAAAAATTACGGCTCTGACGCGTGGTCCGCGGGCTGCCGAGAAAGGCGAAGGTAAGCGCTGCAAATGCAAAGGGATAGATCGGCGACATGAAGCGATCATGCAACTCGGCGCGAAATTGTCCCGACAGCTGCCTGTAAATCGGATCGTCGGCCGGCGGATCGAGCAGCTCCCAGAGATAGCGCTCGCGAATGCCGAGTGCGACGTCGTGGCCCTGACTCGAGAACTTCGACATGTCGAAGGCATAACGGCCGAACGCCACCAGCGCCGGGTCGCGCTTGCCGGCTTCGAAGCGCTCGAGATTGCCGTCCTCGAGAATCAGGAACGAGCCGCTTTCGTTTTTCAGGACCGTGCCATGGTCGGCGACGATGCTGACGCGTTCCTTGGGGTCGCGTCGGTCGTCGACAAAGACGCCGGCAAGCAGTCCGCCCGGCCGCCGTTCCCGGATCCGGATGGTGAGGTTCTGGTCGAGCTGGGCGAAGCGTCCGGGCTGCAGGATGTTGGTGAGCACGTCAGCGGTGATGTCGGCGTCCCACTGCTTGATTCGGCGCAGGCCGTCCGGCGCGAGATAGGCGGCGATGAAGGCGACCATCACCGCCACGATACAGGTCGCATAGACGAACGGACGGAACAGCCGGAACGGCGACATGCCGGCCGCGTTCATCACGATGATCTCGGAATCGGTGGCGAGCTTGTTGAGGGTGTGCGAGATCGCGATCATCAACGCGATCGGCGCGATGATATTCACCAGCGACGGAATCACCAGGCTGGTGATGCCGAGAAAGGTCAGAATCGTTTGGCCCTGGCTGGTCATCAGATCGATGCCGCGCAACGCCTGCGTAATCCAGATCACGCCCGTCAGGCTGACCAGGACCAGCGCAAACGACGCAAGCGTCGTGCGAAAGATATACCTGTCGATCGACCCCATCGTTACCGCACGATCCCGCCTCGCGAACTGGAACAGCAGCCTACGACCGACCCGAAATCAGGGTCCCCTTCGGTCGTGCCGCCATCCGTCCAGCCGCCCCTCTTTACTCACTAGCATCCCTTTGATCCGTCAACAAAATGGCTTGGCCGTGGCACCCTTGGGATATGGTTAACAATTCGTCGGATGTGGCCTCCCGGCCACGGCGGCGCTTGGCAGCACGGTGGCTGGCAGGCCATAGTGGTCCGGAGCGTGCTCGTGACGGATGTGCAGGGCAGCCGAAGAGAACATCGGTCGGGCTCCCGACCCGATTACAGCCCTGATTTTTGGAGGATCTCCCCATGTCCGACGCCGTCAAGGTCGGCTTCGTTCCGTTTTCCGCCGCCGCGCGCGGCGTTCTCGTGGTTTTCTGCGACGACACGCTGAAATTCGGCGCCGCGGCGCGCAAGGCGCTGGGGCCGGCGGCCGATCTGGTGGCGCGCGCCGCCGCGACCAACCGGTTCAAGGCAAAGAGCGCGTCCACGCTCGATATTCTGGCACCCCAGGGTCTCAAGGTCGCGCGCCTGATCGTGGTCGGCGTCGGCAAATTATCGGCGATCAAGGACAATGATTTCCTCAAGCTGGGCGGCGCGGTCGCCGGCAAGCTCGGTGCCGGCAGCGACGCCGTGACGGTCGTCGCGGATTTGCCCGGTGGCGCCATGACTTCAGGGCAGGCGGCGGCGGTCGCGTCGGGCATGCGGCTGCGCGCCTACAAGTTCGACCGCTACAAGACCAAGAAGAAGGACGGCGAGGACGGCGCCCTGCGTGTCGAGGTTTCGGTAGCCGTCGACGACGTCGCCGCCGCGCGCAAGGCCTTCGCGCCCGATGCCCATGTGGTCGATGGCGTGATCATTGCCCGCGAACTCGTCAATGAGCCCCCGAACATCCTCTTTCCGGTGGAATTCGCCCGCCGCGCCGGCCAGTTGCGCAAGCTCGGCGTCGATGTCGACGTCCTCGACGTCAAGGCCATGACGAAACTCGGAATGGGCGCGCTGCTCGGTGTCGCGCAGGGCTCCACGCAGCCCGGCCGCACCGTGATCATGCGCTGGAACGGCGGCAAGCGCGGCGATCAGCCGGTGGCATTTGTCGGCAAGGGCGTCTGTTTCGATACCGGCGGCATATCGATCAAGCCCGCCGGCGGCATGGAGGACATGAAGGGCGACATGGGCGGTGCTGCTTGCGTGGTCGGGTTGATGCACGCGCTCGCCGCGCGGAAGGCCAAGGTCAATGTGGTCGGCGCCATCGGCCTCGTCGAGAACATGCCCGACGGCAACGCCCAGCGCCCCGGCGACATCGTCACCTCGATGTCCGGCCAGACCATCGAGATCATCAACACCGACGCCGAAGGCCGGCTGGTGCTGGCCGACGTGCTCTGGTACGTGGCGAAGAAGTTCAAGCCGAAATTCATGGTCGATCTCGCCACCCTGACCGGGGCGATCATGGTTGCGCTCGGCACCGAATACGCCGGCATGTTCTCCAACAATGATGAATTGGCCGAACGGCTGACCAAGGCCGGAATGGCCACGGGGGAGCGGGTCTGGCGCATGCCGCTCGGTCCGGAATACGACAAGCAGATCGATTCGCAATTCGCCGACATGAAGAACACCGGCGGCAGCCGCCACGGCGGTTCGATCACCGCCGCGCAGTTCCTGCAGCGCTTTGTCGACGATACGCCGTGGGCGCATCTCGATATCGCGGGAACGGCGATGGGGGCGCCGAAAACCGAAATCAATCACAGCTGGGGTTCGGGCTACGGCGTCCGCCTGCTCGAGCGGCTGGTCGCGGAACATTACGAAACCAGGCGATGACGGAGGTTTTGTTCTACCACCTGCAGGACATGACGCTCGAGGCCGTGTTGCCGCCGCTGCTCGAAAAATCGCTGGAGCGCGGCTGGCGCGTCGTGGTGCAGTCGGCATCGGAGGAGCGTGCCGAGGCGCTCGACGCCCATCTGTGGACCTATCGCGACGATTCGTTTTTGCCGCATGCCACCTGGCGCGCCGCCGATGCGCCGGATCAGCCGATCGTGCTGATGGCGGAGGAGGGCAATCCGAACCGGGCCAATGTCAGGTTCCTGGTCGACAGCGCCGCTTTACCTCCCGATTCGGACGCTTATGAACGGCTGGTGCTGGTTTTTAACGGTGACGACGGCGATGCCCTGGCCGCGGCGCGCACCGCCTGGGCCGACTGCAAGGCGCGGGGCTTCGAGGTCACCTATTGGCAGGCCGACGAGCGGGGCCGCTGGCAGCGGCGGCAATAGCGATCCGTCGCTATTAATGATAATCGTCGGTTTCGGTCGGGGCGATTGCCGGCAGCCACGGTCGTGCCGCAAAGTGATGGTGGGACAATCGATTACGGTCGGATAGGAACTTAATTGATCGTGCGAGACAGGAATTCCCATCGAAAGCGCCTGCTGGCGTTGCTGCTGTTCGCTCCGGCTCTGGCGGGCTGCGCCGGCGCGTCCGATATGTTTTCGTCCGACCTGCTGTCGAAGGATGCGCAATGGTTTTCGCGTTCGGGCAGGTTGTTCATCAGCAACGTTTCGATTGAAACGCCGCCGCTTGACGCCGAACAAGCCGGTGACGGCCGAGGATCTGGTCAGCGCCGACGGGCTATGCCCGGGGATGACACCCCCCGGCGGGCCTGGGCAAGCCAATGCCCTGACCAACGGCGCGGCCGGTGCGCCTCAGCCCGCTGCGCCGCAGCCCTCCACGACCGGCACGGTGGCGCTGGGTCATACCGAATGCGACGTCGTGCGCGGCATCGGTGCTCCCGCCAGCGTCAATCTCTCGAACAATGCGCGGGGCGATCGGGTGGCGGTAGTCACCTACACCCAGGGACAGCGCGCCGGGATCTACACCTTCACCGCCGGCCGCCTGACGTCGATCGAGCGCCTGCCTGAATCGGAGCAGCCCAAGCCGCCAAGACCGCAAAGCCGAAAGCAAAGAAGCCGGCGGCGACGTGATCGTTTCGTTGCGATACGCGCAGTGAATTCCAGATCGGCTTAGCCCGTCGCCTCGTCATACTGCGAACTTGCCGTCAGCCATGCTTCCTCGGCGCGCTGCAGTGCGCTCTCCGCGCCGGCCCGCGCCTTGGTCAGCTGGGCCGCCTGCTTCGGATCGCGCTTGAACAGATCCGGCAGCGCCAGCGCGGTATCGATCTTGGCGATGATGCCGTTGATGCGGGCGATCTCGAGCTCGGCGTCCGAAATCTGCTGCTTCAGCGGCACGCGCTTTTGGGCCTTGTTGCGCGCGGGCTTGTCGCGGCCGTTGCCGCGCTCGTTGCCGCCGCGGTCGCGCGAATTCGTCCGCATGCCGCGTGCCGACAGCACCATGCGCCGGTAGTCGTCGAGGTCGCCGTCATAGGCAGTCACGGCATGGTCGGCCACCACCCACAATTGATCGGCACAGGCTTCGATCAGATAGCGATCATGTGAGACCATGATGACCGCGCCGGGAAATTCATTGATCGCCTCGGCAAGCGCGGCACGGCTGTCGATATCCAGATGGTTGGTCGGCTCGTCGAGAATGATCATGTTGGGACCGAAGAAGGTCGCAAGCCCGAGCAAGAGCCGCGCCTTTTCGCCGCCGGACAGGCTGTTGACGACGGTGTCGCCGGCCTTGCCGGAGAAGCCGATCGCGCCGGTGCGCGCGCGCACCTTGGTTTCGGGGGCGTCGGGCATCAGCCGGCGGACATGATCGTAGGCCGAGCCTTCGAGATCGAGTTCGTCGACCTGATGCTGCGCGAAATATCCGATCGACAGCTTGTCCGCACGGGTGACGTGGCCGGAGAACGGCGGCAGCTTGTTGGCGAGCAGCTTGACCAGCGTCGACTTGCCGTTGCCGTTGGAGCCGAGCAAGGCGATGCGGTCGTCGGCGTCGACGCGCAAGCGTGACGCGATTGAGCACCGGCTTCTTCGGATCATAGCCGACCGAGACATCATCGACCGCGATGATCGGCGGCGACAGCATCTTCTCCGGAATCGGAAACGAGATTTCGCGCACATCCTGCGTCACCAGCGCGGTAACGGGCTTCATCCGCTCCAGCATCTTGACGCGGGATTGGGCCTGACGGGCTTTCGAGGCCTTGGCCTTGAAGCGATCGACGAAGTCCTGCAGCCGCTTGCGCTCGTCGGCCTGTCGCTTGGCGTGCTTGGCATCGAGCATTTCGCGCGTCGCCCGCTGTTCCTCGAACGACGAGTAGGTGCCTTTGTAGAGCGTCAGCTTGCCGCGATCGAGGTGCAGGATCTGGTCGACCGAGGTGTCGAGCAGGTCGCGGTCATGGCTGATGACGATCACGGTGCGCGGATAATTCGCCAGATGGTCTTCCAGCCAGAGCGTGCCTTCGAGGTCGAGATAGTTGGTCGGCTCGTCGAGCAGCAGCAGGTCGGGCGCCGAAAACAACGTCGCGGCGAGCGCGACGCGCATCCGCCAACCGCCCGAAAACTCCGAGCAGGATCGCGCCTGATCGGCAGCGGAAAATCCGAGGCCGCTGAGAATCGCGGCGGCCCGGGCAGGGGCGGAATGGGCGTCGATATCCACGAGCCGGGTTTGAATGTCGGCGATCCGGACCGGATCATGCGCGGTGTCGGCTTCACGCAGCAGGGCCTCGCGCTCAAGGTCGGCCTTCAGCACGACCGCGATAAGGCTTTCCGGGCCGTCGGGGGCTTCCTGGGCGAGACTGCCGACGCGCCATCGTGGCGGGATGGCGATGGTGCCGGTCTCGGTCGGCAACTCGCCGCGGATCGCGTGAAACAGGGTCGATTTGCCGACACCGTTGCGGCCGACGAAGCCGACCCGCGCGCCGGGGACGATCTGCACTGAGCTTTGATCGATCAGAAGCCGTCCGGCAATCCGGACCGATATGTCGGTGATTGAAAGCATGCGGCGTTGTCACCGGAGCCGGCGGCAAACGCAACCCCTGTGCGCACGAAGTATCGGCTTGCCAGTTACCCTTTTACCGGCGCGGATAATATTCTGGGCTAACCGAGCGCCTGGTTCCCGTGGTCCTGTTTGCGCAATTCATCGATCAGACGCTGAAGATGGGGCGAGGGGTGCAAACCTTCGGGACTCAGGCTCTGTCGCAGCCGTTCGCCGATGGCGTTACAAATCGATCGGCTGGTTGTGCGGTCGATGGTTTCGCTGGCGTCGGTGATTCGGCTGTTCATCGTCGGTTCCGCTCGGAGTTGCCTCAATGAGGTCACGCCGGATCAAGTCGCCGGGAGCGGAAATGTTTCGCACCGCCGACCGGTTGCGTGCATTTTTAGTAAATACACGATGAAGCCTGCGGACCGTTGCCGGCCAAACCGAAAAAGCCCCGGCGCCGAGGCGGCCGGGGCTTTTCCGAAGTCGGTCGATCGAACTCAGTAGCAGCGGCTGATCAGGCGCCAGCGGGGCCCCCAGGGCGTCGGGACCAGCCGCCGCACGTAACAGCCGCCGTAGCCGTAATAGGCCGGGCCACCGGCGTAGAAGCGCGGTCCATGCCAACCGCCGCCATGCCAGCCGCCATGCCAACCGTGCGCCCCCCAGGCCGAGGCCGAGGTCGGCGCCAGCGCGGCCACACCCAGCGAAGCCGCAGCGAATGCAACAAGCGAGAGTTTGCGTAACATGGGGTCGTCTCCTCAAATTCGGCGCGCCCGGCGCCATCGGTGAATTCGCGGTCGCCGATGCCTCCCTCGACGGCGGAGGCGTTCGGCCGATCGCAGCCTACCCGTGAGAAAATGAACCGCGTCGGGATGCCCACTTCAGAAATGGTTCAGCTTGATGAAATTGTCGTAATTCTGGGCATGCAGCCTGTCGCTGGGGCGCCGACGCGGGGCGAAAAGCCGCATTTCGCCGGATCGCTTGCCGTGACGCGGGCGCGCCGATATAAGCCCGCAACTCCCATCAGCGGTTTTCAAGGACAAATCATGGCGATTGAACGCACCTTCTCGATTATCAAGCCGGACGCGACCGAGCGCAACCTGACCGGCGCGATCAATGCACTGATCGAGAAGGCTGGCCTGCGCATCGTGGCCCAGAAGCGCATTCGCATGACCCGCGAGCAGGCCCAAACCTTCTATGCCGTTCACAAGGCGCGTCCGTTCTTCGGCGAATTGGTGGACTTCATGATCTCCGCACCGGTCGTCGTTCAGGTGCTCGAGGGCGAAAACGCGGTGCTGCGGCACCGTGATGTCATGGGCGCGACCGATCCTTCCAAGGCTGCCGACGGCACCATCCGCAAGCTGCATGCGAAATCGATCGGTGAAAACTCGGTGCATGGTTCCGATGCGCTCGAGACCGCCGCAGTGGAAATCGCGCAGTTCTTTTCGGGGAACGAAATCGTTGGCTAGTTGCTGCGGGTAGCGGCAAGCAAGAGCCGCTTGGGCGGCTGCGAGGCCGAAAGGACGCGCTGTGAACTGGCTGTGGCAGATCTTCGATCCGGCGAACATCAGCGCGTTCGTTACCCAGTTTCAGAGCGAGATGACGCAGCCGGCCTTTTGGGTCGCGGTCGGCAAGATCATCTGGATCAACGTGCTGTTGTCGGGCGACAACGCGCTGGTGATTGCGCTCGCATGTCGTGGCCTGGATCCGCGCCAACGGCTTTGGGGCATGATCTTTGGTGCCGGTGCAGCCGTCATTCTGCGCATCGTCTTCACCGGCATTGTCGTAACCTTGATGGAACTGCCGTACCTTAAGCTGGTCGGCGGACTCGCGCTGATTGTGATTGCGGCAAAACTGCTCGTGCCCGAACAAGAGGACGAGGACGGCGTCCAGTCGGCATCGCATCTGTGGGCGGCGATACAGATCGTCGTGGTCGCCGACATCGTGATGAGCCTCGACAATGTGATCGCGGTTGCGGCAGCCGCCAATGGCAGCGTACCGCTGTTGATCCTCGGTCTTGCCATCAGCGTCCCCTTGATCGTTGCGGGTGCGGCGCTGATCATGGGGTTGCTTAACCGTCTGCCGATCCTGGTATGGGCAGGTGCTGCGTTGCTGGGCTGGATTGCCGGTGACGTCATGGCGACCGATCCGGCCATTCATCCAAAGCTGGGTGCTTTCTTCGCGGGTCCGATCGGTGCCAAACTTGACGCGGCCTTGATGTCGCTCGGCGTCGCCCCGCATTTTGGTAATGGCGGCGACGGCGGCGAGATCGTTTGCGCCGTGCTGGGCGCGGTCGTCGTACTGGTCGTGGGCTCGATCTTGCGACGACGCAGGCTGCGCCAAATCGATCGTGTTGCGTTGCCGGCCGCAGGCGAGGCGGCTCAACCGATCGAGCGGTCGCAGTCATAGCGATCTGCCGGCGGCACCGCGTTGCTTCGCCGACACATGCGGTGCGTGCGCGAATTCTTGGCCGGGTTGCATGTCGGGAACCCGCCGCGATGAACACCGAAAATCTTTGGTATAAGCCGTCGAGATTCCGGCACGGCTGCAAGCGTGTATTAATATATTTTGACAATTCATGGTTGCGCTGCGGGTAAGCCCGCGGAGGTGATATTTCGCCGAAAGGGATTTCGATGAGTGCGCTTTATGCAATGAAATATACTGGTTCGACCGGGATGGGTGACGGATGCCTTTACATCGGCGACGGCAAGATTACCGGCATGGATTTCAACGGCGGCCGCTACCACGGCGCCTACACCGAGCAAGAAGACCGAGATTCAGGCGAGCGTTAAGTTGACGATGGTGATCGATGGCTTGCTCGTCACCGGCCAGCGTGCCCCCAAGGGCACCGAATTGGCTCTCGCTGTGACCTGGCCCAGGAATTTTGCCAATGGCGAGCCGCTTCCGATTCAGGTTGGTGGCGGCAGGGTGAGAGTGGTTTTGGAAAAAATCGGCGAGGTATGATGTCGAGCGGGTGGTCAGGTGAGCGTGCGTTCGCCGACCCCTTGCGCTTCGAGCGGCGAATAAAGTGCTTTCGAGCGAAGCGGATACCGGTTCGCGTGAAGAAAACGCATCAAAACAAAAATCTGGAGCTTCGGTTCTGATTCAATCAGACCTCTAGCGCCTGACGATCGACCCGGTGCGGCTCAGCAGTCGCGCCAGCTGCTTGAAGCGGCTGCCGACGCGATCTGCGACGAGATCGACCAGCTTATGTTCGAACACCAACGTCAGCTTGCGTCCCGCGCTACGGAAGTGGGTCGCCGGCAATACGCCTGGCCGCGCCGCCGACACCAGATGGGCGACACGAAATGCCGCGCCGAGCATGCGCGCCCGCTCGACCATGGCCGGCGGCACCAGTTCGCGAATAGGCATCGGCGGTTCGTTTTCTTCGCTTAAGCCCGCATAGCGGTAGAACACCGAGAGCGCGATAAACGCCCGGCCTTGATGGCTGACGGCGCCGAAATTTCCGTTGGTGATGAGATTGAGCGTCTGCTCGCCGCGGTAGTCGGGGTGGACCCGCCACCCGATGTCCGACAGCAGGCAGGCGGCGTGGCGCAGGCGGCGATCTTCGTCGGTTTCCCGCAGCTTCACCACCCGGACCAGCCGATCGGTCCATCCGATCAGTTCCTGCGCATGGCGCGTGGACCGCGACAACAGCTCGTTCAGGTTTTGCGCGGCGCAGATCAATCCGTCCTTGGCGCGCTCCTGCGGCGGCAGCATCTCGTAAAGCAGGCCTTCGCGAACCCCGAAGGTCGAAAACACGATGGTCTTCGGCTTGGCGACGCGGATGATGTATTCGAGCACCAGCGCCGCATAGGTCAGCAACGGCCGCCGTGCATCGGCGATGGCTTCGATGTTGGCGAGCGTGTCCGTCGCGGCCAGGCGGCGCAGCCGCTGCACGAAGTCGAGCGCCTCCGGCGCCGGTATCGAATAGCCGTGCATCACCCGCAGCGGATAGCCGCTCTGGATGATGTGGATGCGCGCCAGCGACCGCCAGGTTCCCCCGACCGCGTAAAACGTGCGACCGCGGCCGGCGCTGAGATGGGCAACCCCGGCAAGGTCGGTCCTCACCATGCGCTCGGCGCGCTTCAGCGATTTATGCGACGCATCCTGCAGCGCCAGGCTTCCGAGCGGCAGCGTTACGCCGCTGTGAACGCGATTGCCCCGAACGTCGATCAGCTCCAGCGAGCCGCCGCCGAGATCGCCGACGATGCCGTCCGGCTTGTGCACGCCGGAAACGACGCCGAGCGCCGACAGCTTGGCCTCGCGCGGTCCCGACAGGATTTCGATCGGGATGCCGCAGATGCGCTCCGCCTTGGCGATGAAGTCGGGTCCGTTGGTAGCATCGCGGCACGCGGCGGTGGCGATCGCATGCACGTGGCCGACTTTCATCACGCGACATCAGCGCGTGAAACCGACGCAACGACGTCAACGCCTTGGCGACGGCATCCGGCGCCAGCAGGCCGGTGGTCTGGACTTCGCGCCCGAGCCCGCAAAGGGTTTTCTCGTTGAAGATGGAGACCAGGCTCCGTGTCATCAATTCATAGACGACAAGACGAACCGAATTCGAGCCGATGTCGATGACCGCGACGCTGGATGCGCGTTTGCGCGGTCGCTTCACCGGGGCAACTCCCTAGGACGGCTGGTGACGCTCGGAGCGGCGCGTGAGGCGACGCGGTGAGGATTCCTTAAGCGACTTTCCACGACCTGACAAACTCGGATTCGTCATGAAGTAATTGTGCAGATTGAAAGGCTCCTCGCCCTTCGCGGCCTTCATACGCGTTGACGACCCGTCCGGCAACAACTGCCAGCTTTGCTCGGTATCCTTCAGATTCGCGACCATGATCTGCTCGAGAACCTGCTGATGCACCGTGGGATTTTGCAACGGGCAGAGCACCTCGACGCGCCGGTCGAGGTTGCGCGGCATCATGTCGGCGGACGAGATATACACAGCGGCTTTGGCGCCGGGCAGGCCCTGACCCATCCCGAAGCAGTAGATCCGGCCGTGTTCGAGGAACCGGCCGATGATCGATTTGACGCGGATGTTCTCCGACAGTCCGGGAATGCCGGGCCGCAGGCAGCAGATGCCGCGCACCACGAGTTCGATCGGGACCCCGGCCTGCGACGCCTGATACAGCGCGTCGATGATGTCGGGATCGACCAGCGAGTTCATCTTCATCCAGATCGCCGCCGGCTTGCCGTGGCGGGCATAATTGATCTCGCCGTGGATGTGTTCGAGCATGCGCTTGCGTAGCGTCAGCGGCGATACCGCCATCTTCTCGATGTCGCTCGGTTCCGCGTAGCCGGTGATGTAGTTGAACACCCGCGCCGCATCGCGTCCGATGATCGGGTCCGAGGTGAAGTAGGACAGATCGGTATAGATTCGCGCGGTCACCGGATGATAATTCCCGGTGCCAGTGTGGACGTAGGTGGTCAGGCTGCCGCCCTCGCGGCGTACGATCAGCGATAGCTTGGCGTGGGTTTTCAGTTCGATAAATCCGTACACGACCTGCACGCCGGCGCGTTCCAGATCGCGCGCCCAGCGAATGTTGGCTTCTTCATCGAACCGCGCCTTGAGTTCGATCAGCGCGGTCACGGATTTTCCGGCCTCCGCGGCTTCGGCGAGCGCGCGAACGATCGGCGAATTGTTCGAGGTGCGGTAGAGCGTCTGCTTGATGGCGACGACGTCGGGGTCGCGTGCCGCCTGCTGCAGGAACTGCACGACAACGTCGAACAACTCGTAGGGGTGATGGACGATCAGGTCCTTCTGCCGGATCGCGGCAAAGATATCGCCGCCATGGTCGCGCACGCGCTCGGGGTGGCGCGGGACATAGGGCACGAATTCGAGATCGGGACGGTCGAGCCGGGTCAGTTGCGACAGCTCGTTCATCGCCAGCACGCCATCGACCAGCAGCACCTCGTCGTCCGAGGTGGACAACGCGTGCTGCACGAAGGCGCGCAGCTCTTCCGGCATCGCGGCCTCGATTTCGAGCCGGATCACCGATCCGCGCCGCCGCCGCTTCAGCGCGGTTTCGAACAGGCGCACCAGATCCTCGGCCTCTTCCTCGATTTCGAGTTCGGAGTCGCGGATGATGCGGAACGCGCCCTGGCCCTTGACGGTATAGCCGGGGAACAGCCGGCCGATGAACAGGCCGGTGGCCTGCTCCAGCGTGATCACGCGCACCGCGCCATCCTTGCCGGCGGGAAGGCGGATGAAGCGGTCGATCTTGCCGGGCATGCGAATGAGCGCGTTCATCGTCTTGCCGTCGGAAACCCGGGCCAGATGCAGCGCGACGGTAAAGCCGAGGCTTGGGATGAACGGGAAGGGATGCGCCGGATCGATCGCAAGCGGCGTCAGCAACGGGAAAATGTTGTGCAGGAAGTGGTCTTCGATCCAGGCCCGCTCGGTTTTGGTGACGTCGCGGCCGTCGACCAGAACGATACCCACGCCGGTGAGGATATCGCGCAGATCGCGCCAGATCGCCTGCTGGTCGGCGGCCAGTTTCGAGACCGTCTCGTTGATCAAGACAAGCTGTTCCGCGGGCGTCAGCCCGTCGGGGCTGCGCTCGGCGATGCCTTCCCGCACCTGGGCCTTGATGCCGGCGACCCGGACCATGAAGAACTCATCAAGGTTGTTGGCGGAAATCGACAGGAACCGGACCCGTTCCAGCGCGGGGTGGCCTGGATTGACCAACTCCTCGAGCACCCGGCGATTGAAATGCAGCCAGGAAAGCTCGCGATTGATGAAACGCTCGGGGCTGTCGGCCATCGACGGAGCAGCTTCGATCGGCGGTTCTTTTTCTTTGATTACAATGGCTTGTTCGGAATCCATCAGAATTCAATCCATCTCAAGGCAGACCGCCGCGCGATTCCGGCAAATGCTCACCAAGCTTGTGGTACCGCGATGACGTGTCAATGACATTGATGTTCCCGCCGCGACCGACGTCAAGGCGCCGAACCGGCTTTGCGGATCAAGGATTGCGGAGCAATTCGGCCGCCAGCGCCCGGGTAACCGGACGGCCTAACCGCAGCGCCTCGGTGTCCAGAAGTTCGACCGCCTGCCGCGCGGCGGCGAAAGACCGCTCGATCCGGGTCGCGACAAAGCTCACCACGGACTCGTCGACGGACAGTTGGCGGTCGGCGCAAAACTTCACGATCAGGGCGCGGAACAGTTGATCGTCGGGCGGCAACAGCGACACCGTCGGGGCCGCGCGGAGCCGCGAGCGCAGATCGCGCAGCTCGATCGGGAGCGCGGACGGCGCCGCGCGCGCAGTGATCAGGACGAAGGCCGCGTCTTCCCGCGCCAGGTTGAGCAGATGGAACAGGGCGCGTTCGTCGAATTCGGACGGCTTGAGGTCCTCGACCACCAGCGCGCCAGTCGCCAATGCGCCCGGCACGGCGGCCGCGGTCAGCGCCTGCGCGCTGGTGGCGCGGGCACCGGCTTCCTCGGCCCAAATGGCGGCAAGATGGCTTTTGCCGGAGCCCTCGGGACCAACCAGCAGCATGACCCGGTTCGGCCAGTCGGGCCAGCTGTCGACCAGCGCGAGCCCGGCGGCGTTGGCCGGCCCTTCGAGAAAATTGTCACGGCTCAGGCTTTCCGCGTGCGGCAACGCAAACGCAAGCTGACGAGGTTGAACGCGGCCTGCCACGCAATTACTCCATGCCGGAATCGACCGGCGCCATTAGCGATGAGAGGCCTACTTCGCCTCAATCGTGCTCATATGCCGCGCCCATTCCACGAGATAGAGGGACACCGAAACCAATGTAAAGACCGTTACAAAGCCCATCAGAATCAGATCGTACGGCGCTGCGCTGAAGCCGAAGCCGACCGATCCGAGGACCAGGGCGGCAAATGCCACCTGCGCCACCGTGTTGAGCTTCGACACCATCAGCGGCTTCATCGGGATCGGCTTGCCGAACAACCATGACACAATCACGGCGCCGACGATCATGATGTCGCGCGACACCACCAGGATAACGATCCAGCGCGGCACCGCGCCCCAAATTCCGAGCGCCACATAGATCGAAACCAATAGTGCCTTGTCGGCCAGGGGATCGAGCAGGGCTCCCAATTCGCTGGCCATATTGAAGCGCTTGGCGAGAAAGCCGTCGACCGCGTCGCTGACGCCGGCGACGATGAAGATCGTAAAGGCGATCTCCATCTGGTTCGACGCGATCGCCCAGACGATGAACGGCACCAGCAAGATGCGGCCCAACGTTATGATGTTTGGAATGCTCAAGGGGCGTTTCCCGGCTGATGCGGCGGATTTGAAATTCGCAACGGAGTTCGCTGCCGGTGGTCGTTGCGAATTTCGAATCCCGAGGCCGCACAAATTCCTATAATTTGCCAATATCCTTTTGGGCCTAACATTCGCAGAATTACCAGCCGCATCGGGATGCGAACGCCAGGCCCGGACACGGGCCCCCGATTTCGCGAACAATCCGGCCCTTTGCGGGGCGAGCCGGCAGTTGTCTACATAGTATAGGCACAGGCCGCTTGCGAGCCATTGCACGCCGGCTGATTCCGACGTAACCAGCCGCCATCATCAGGAATTCGGGCATGACCGACCGTAAAAAAGGCCTCACTTATGCGGATTCGGGCGTCGATATCGACGCCGGCGATCATCTGGTAGATCTGATCAAGCCGATGGTTCGTGCCACCGCGCGCGCCGGCGCCGACGCTGAAATCGGCGGATTCGGGGGGCTGTTCGATCTCAAGGCTGCGGGCTTCCAGGATCCGGTTCTGGTCGCGGCCACCGACGGCGTCGGTACCAAGCTCAAGATTGCGATCGAAACCGGCCTGCACAGCAGCATCGGCATCGATCTGGTGGCGATGTCGGTCAACGATCTCGTCGTGCAGGGCGCCGAGCCGCTGTTCTTTCTGGATTATTTTGCCTGCGGCAAGCTCGATCCGGAGGCCACGGCGACCATCGTTGCCGGTGTTGCGGAGGCTTGCCGAGAGTCCGGCTGCGCGCTCATCGGCGGCGAAACCGCCGAAATGCCGGGTCTCTACAAGGTTGGCGACTACGACCTCGCGGGCTTCGGTGTCGGCGCGGTCGAACGGGGGGCGCTGTTGCCGCGGCCTGACATCGTGGCCGGGGACGCCGTGATCGGTCTTGCTTCTTCGGGCGTTCACTCCAACGGATTTTCCCTGGTACGCCGAATCGTCGAACTGTCCGGCGTTGGCTACGAGGCGCCGGCGCCGTTTTCGCCGGTCATGACGCTCGGTGCCGCGCTGCTGACGCCGACGCGGCTCTACGTCAAATCATGCCTGCGCGCGATCCGCGAGACCGGCGCAGTCAAGGGGCTCGCCCATATCACCGGCGGCGGCCTCACCGATAACATTCCGCGCGTGCTGCCCAAGCATCTCGGCGTCGGCATCGACTTGGCGCGGGTGCCGGTGCTGCCGGTGTTCAAGTGGCTGGCGGAGCAGGGGGGGATTGCCGAACTCGAACTGCTGCGCACTTTCAATTGCGGCATCGGCATGATCGCGATCGTGCGGTCGGACGCCGTCGATGCGGTGATGGAGGCGTTCACGGAGGCCGGTGAGACCGTCGCGCTTCTGGGCGAAGTGATCGAGGCCAAGGGCGACCATCGCGTGGTCTATAACGGTCATCTCGATTTGACGACGTGACCGCAATGAAACGCCGGGTCGCGATTCTGATTTCCGGGCGTGGATCGAACATGGCGGCGCTGATCGAGGCCGCCAAGGCTGCGGATTTCCCGGCCGAGATCGTCGCCGTGATTTCCAACCGGCCCGATGCCGGCGGCCTCGCAACGGCGAGCGCCAGCGGCGTCCCAACCGTCAGCATCGAAAGCAAGCGCTTCGGCAGGGACCGCGCGGCATTCGAGGCGGCGCTGCAGGCGGCGCTCGACCAGCACAGGGTCGAGCTGATCTGCCTCGGCGGCTTCATGCGGCTGTTGACCGCCGAATTCGTCCAGAGCTGGTACGGCCGGATGCTCAACATTCACCCGTCGCTGCTGCCGTCGTTTCCCGGCCTTGAACCGCAGGCCCAGGCGCTGCGCGCCGGCGTCAAGATCTCCGGCGCCACCGTGCATTTCGTGACTCCGGAGACCGATGCCGGGCCTATCGTGATGCAGGGCGCGGTCGCGGTTCGCGACGACGATACGCCCGATACGCTGGCGGCGCGGATCTTGGCCGTCGAGCACCGCATCTATCCCGACGCGCTCAGACTGTTGGCCGGCGGCGGCATCCGGCTGGAAGGCGGGGTCTGCAAAACAGCCGGCCGCGCCGCGCGCGACGAGGTCCTGATTTCGCCTATGTCAGACTAGGTGGGCGCTTACAAAACGGGCGTCTAAAATAATCCCCCGGCAGGCGCCGGGGGCATATCATGATCGCTAACGGGACCGTGACGAAGTTGGGCTCGGTCGGCCAAAGCTTCCGCTTTCGCCGATGGCGTCTTACGAGACCTTGAGGTTTTCCGCGGAGCTCTTGCCGCGATTTTCCACAAGGTCGTATTCAACCACCTGGTTTTCGTTAAGGGTGCTGAGCCCGGCACGCTCGACGGCGGAGATGTGGACGAACACGTCCTTATCGCCAACCGTCGGCTTGATGAACCCATAACCCTTGGTCGGGTTGAACCACTTGACGGTGCCTTTTTGCATCGCCTGTCTCCTGGTCTGGACATAAAAAAGACGCGGCCACGCTTTTTTGCGTGCCACGCCACAAGCGGGCTTTCCGATGTCGGCTGAATTTCTTAGTTGCGAAACACACAGTCGAACGGCCTGAATCCGATTGTGCCTGATATTGCAACACGAATTTTGTGAGTTAGCAAGCTTCGGGCGTGGCTCGGGAAATCCACGTGATGGCAGGATTCACCCGTGACTACCTGTGGCAGCGGAACAACAATGTTCGGTAGTGGCAGGCCGTGCGCTCGGGGTGGAGTTCAAGTGGTGATGGCGCGGTCGGCGGCGGTGGGGCCGCCCGGCCGATCAGGACATCCCGCTCTTGCCTATTCTAAAACGGCTTCGGCGCTGCATATCCCTGGAGACCGAAATTTTTTCGTGATCCCGTCATAAGTGTTGTGAGGTCATTGGGATGAATGAATTCATCCCGAAAGCATGCGTAGACCTTGGGATCGAAAATACTCTTTAGCCAATCGATTACGATCTTGTGGCGATCGGAATTGCGAAACTCCTTATGGTAGGTCAGCCACAGGTCCATGTGATAGTTGATCCCTAGATCGATCGCGACGAGAGATGCGCCGAGAGCAATGGCTGACGTTGGCAGAAACCCGATCCCGGCACCTCGTTCAATGGCATAAAGAACCGCTACGCTGGAATTTGTCGATATGCCGACGATCCCTTCCAGCGACTCCAGCCCCAAAATTCGCGCATAGCCAGTCTCGTCGAGCTGCACGCCGTGTTGCTTTACGATCCGATGATTTCTTAGGTCCAAAAGCGATTTCGGAAGGCCGTAAGCGTCGCGGTATTCTTCTGATGCAAACGTGTAGATGTGGAGTCTGCCGAGCTTCGTGACAATGAGATCCGGATTTGTTGGACGCTCGAGCTGAATCGAAATATCCGCTTCCAGCCGCGATACGTCGGCCTGCTCCATCGCGCAACGAAGATCTACCATAATCTTTCGATAAGTTTTCTGAAAATCGATCAGTCTGGGAAGGACCCAGAAATTCCCGGGACCCTCCGTCACGGCAACGCGCACACTGCCGTTCACATCCGTCGACATCGATGCCCGGCGAAAGATGTTGAAGCTTAGGCGTTCCATCTGTTCAACGTCGAACAGCAAGGCCCGCCCTTCGTCGCTCAGCGACAAGCCCGACTGGTCGCGCAAAAAGAGCTTGAATCCCAGTTCTTCCTCGAGCCGGTCGATCTTCCGCATCAGCGTCGTCCCCGTCAGTCCAAGGACTTCTGCGGCGTTCCTGAAGCTCTGGTGCCGCGTGCATAGAAGAAACGCCCGCAAATCCTCCCAAGACGCATTGAGAGAGTTGCGCTGCATTGTTGCAGCACCCCGATGCAAATGTTGCGGCATACCCGTCACCCCCGTCAGGTATGATCGTTACTACACGCATGGGAACATAAATGCACAAAGCGTCTCGCGGAAGTGGTCAATTAGGTTTACGTCACGAACTGGACGGCCTTTCGCCAACCTCCACAATTACCGTCGGTTTGGCGACATTTGAGCAGTTAGCCGGTCTGGCAGCTATTGCCAGGCAGGAAATTCCCGGCGTCAACGCCACGGAAGAAAGCCTCGCTGGCTTTTTGCATGACGATCCGGAATCGATTTTTGCTTTCCAGCGATCGGGAAGGCTCCTGGGTGGAATTGCGTTTCTGTATCTCAATTGCCGGGGGCATGATGCCCTTTTGCTCGACGATATCGATCTAAAGGCTCCAAGCCGGGACTTGTTGGCGCGTCCCGACGAGGACGTATCGGCGATGTATGTCTGGGCCCTTGCCGGCTACGGTCGGGCCGCGCTCGGATTGGGAAACGTCAATGAATATCTGAGAAAGCCTCGATTCATTGACGCCGATTATTTCGCCCAGCCGTCGACAGCGGCGGGTCGGGATTTGCTGATCGCAATCGGCTTCCAGCAGATGCCAAGCTTCCAGCCCGACCTGTGGAGCTACGAGCGGCCTTGGAATCGTGCTTCGAAGACAACGCCGGCATCAATTATCTCAGCGGGGAGTTTCGTAGATGCACGGCACTAGACCTCCATTTTCAGGCAAAGCGGATTCGCGTCTGATTTCAGTCCGCATCGCGCGCGACCCGAATGATCTCATGCTGGTCACCGCCATCCGTTCCGCGGTGTACCTTGCCGAGCAGGATTGCCCGATCGAAGAGGAGTTCGACGGCAACGATCTGGTCGCGGCGCACTTCCTCGGCTTTGTCGGGACGGAGCCCGCAGGCTGTCTCCGGGTGCGCTTTTTTGGCGAGTTCGCCAAAGTCGAACGTCTCGCGGTTCGCCATCAGTACCGGCGCTCGCGGTTGTCGTTCAAGCTGGTGCAGGCCAGCGTGGACTATGTCAAACGCAAGGGGTTCAAGAAAATCTACGGCCAGGCGCAGGACCGCCTGGTGGACTTCTGGGCGCATTTCGGCGCCAAGCCGCTCGGACACAACCGCAAGATCACGTTTTCCGATTTCTCCTACACCGAGATGGTCCTCGACATCGAACCCAGCGCCGACGCGATCACGCTCGATAGCGATCCGTATGTGATCATTCGGCCGGAGGGCGATTGGGACCGGCCCGGCATTCTCGACCTGTCATCGGACCGCGCGGCGACTTCGCCGCTGCGTACGGTGTGACTTCCGGTGCCCCGTGACCTCCATTCAGGGAATGCTGGCCTCCATGCGTGACGACCCGTCCATCCTCGTCTGTGCCGATCTTCAAACCGAATATCTCACCGAAGGTCGCAACCATGTCATCGCGGACGCCGAGATGATCATGTCGCGCTGTCTTGAATTGATGACGCTTTGGCGCAGCAATCTCTGGCCGGTGATGCATCTGAAACGGATCGCCCAGGCCGCGTGGTTCAATCCAGCCTCGAACTTGACGAATTGGATCGCGGAAATGAAACCGAAGCCGGGAGAACTGGCGTTCGAGCACCCGCTGCCGTCAGCCTACAGCTCGACGCGGTTCGCCGAGTATATGTCGAATATGAAAAACATCCGCTGCGTTCTGTTGGGGTTTTCACTCGACGAGACCGTTCTATCGACCGTCATCGATGGATTTCACCGCAGCCACCGCTATCAGGTCGTCAGCGATGCCGTAGCGTGCCGGCGGCCGGGCGTCGGCGATGCCGCTTCATACAAGCAGGCGGTGGTCAGGGTTATCGGAAACTACGCCGGCGTTCAGTCAAGCTCCGAGCTGATCGGAGCAAGCGGTGAAATTGCAGTATAGTTGATCTGCTGTTGTCTTGAACCGCCTATTGCTTTGCAAGCCGTTGGCCAGCTTGATCCGCATGCACCGGTCAGACGTTTATTTTTGATGCGCTGATGCGCCGAAAGCCATCAATGATGGTCAGGTAAACCTGACCCGATGATTTCGAGGTAGCTGAACCAATTTTATTTAACGATTTTATCGCTGGATCGATCTAGCGGCGGATATTTTTGAGCGAGCAGAAGATTGTGACCCGCGAGAACGATCTCAACGAACTGGCGACCCTGCTGTCGACGGCGATTGCCAAAGCCCGTCGGCTAGAGTTGCCGACCAGCGCCTATATTCTGTCAATGGCGCTGCTGGAAGTCTCGCAGGCATCGAAGCTGGCCGCAGGCGACGAACAAGACGACGTTAGGCGATAGCGTTTTCGCGTCGAGAGCCTCGCGGAGAGGGTCAGTTCCGGTCGACCCGGATCACCCGGCCTCGTTCGATCGCCAGCGCCAGCTGGCCGCGCTTGAGCGCGAGGGCGGCCTCGCCGAACAGCTCGCGGCGCCAGCCATGCAGCGCGCCGACATCGGCGTTGTCGTCGGCCGCGATCTGTTCCAGGTCATCTACGGTCGCGATGACCTTGCTGGCGACGGCGTGGCGCTCCGACGTCATCCGTAACAGGACTTTCAAAAGCTCGACGGTCGCCGCTCCGTTGGAGTTAGCGCGCGGCTTTTCGATTTTTGGCAAGCTGGCGGGATCGCGCGCGAGCCCACGCTGCACGGCGGCCACGATATCGGCGCCCCATTTCGATCGGTCGAGGCCCTTCGGCAGCGAACGCAGGTTCGCCAGCCGCTCGATCGAGGTCGGTGCATGGGTGGCGATGTCGCCAACCGCGTCGTCCTTGAGGACACGGCTGCGCGGTACGTCACGGCTTTGCGCCTCCTGTTCGCGCCAGGCCGCGACCTCCATCAGCACCGCAAGCTCTTTCGGCTTGCGCACCCGTGTCTTCAGCCGCTCCCACGCGCGTTCAGGATGGAAGTCGTAGGTCTTTGGCGAGGTCAGAACCTCCATCTCCTCGCTCACCCAGTCGCTGCGGCTGCGCTTTTTGAGATCGGCGTCGAGCGCGGCGAACACGTCGCGCAAATGGGTGACGTCGGAAACGGCGTAGTGCATCTGCTCGTCGGTCAGCGGCCGGCGCGACCAATCAGTGAAACGGTGGGTCTTGTCCGGCCGGTGGCCGGTGATGCGCTCGACCAACTGGTCGTAAGCGATGGAGTCGCCATAACCGAGCACCATGGCCGCGACCTGAGTGTCGAAGATCGGGTGCGGGACGATCCCGGCCCGGTGCCAGACGATCTCGATATCCTGGCGGGCGGCGTGAAAAACCTTCAGCACCTTCTCGTCGGACATCAGCGCGAAGAACGGCTCAAGGTCGATGTCCTTGGCCAGCGTGTCGATCACCACGGCCTCGTCCGCGCTTGCCATCTGCACCACGCAG
The DNA here is from genome assembly GCA_963843235.1 of uncultured Alphaproteobacteria bacterium. Lineage (GTDB taxonomy): Bacteria > Pseudomonadota > Alphaproteobacteria > Rhizobiales > Xanthobacteraceae > Bradyrhizobium. The sequence continues at coordinate 239,792 of CAWJJV010000017.1, read as the reverse complement.
AGTAGCGGGTAGTAGGTGGTCTCCCGCAGGAATTCCGTATCGACGGTGATGACCGGGTGTTTGGCGAGACGGCCGCAAACGGCGGCGAGCTCCGAAGTTGTCGTAATCAGATCCATGAACGGTCCATAACGCTTCTGCGACCGCGTTCTGCCGAAAGCGCTGATATGTCAAGGGTCTTGCGGCGAATTCGAGGGTTGCATTGCGGTCCGGCCACAGTTTTTCGTCGAACGTGGGCGTGCGTGCCACACCGACAGCCCGAATTCGGCCCAAAATTTGGCCGGCGGCCAAAAGCTCGGCCGGGAATACCGCTTTAGTAGTGGCCGATGCGCCGGGCGGGCGGCTGTCGCGATGGAACGGCGAACGCGACGGCGCAAAGTGCCAGTATCGCCAGCCCGATGAACTCAAATACCAAGGCGTCCAGGGCAATTCTGCCGGATCGAACCGAAAGATTTGTGCGGAAGGAATTGACCGGTTGTTAATTTCCAGCCGCGGCTGTGAATGGCCGACCGGCTGCTGGAGTTAACGGCTCGTCTCGGTCGAAGGAGGGGTGAAGTCGGGTGTCCCGCCCTGATTCGCAAATTTTTCCCTGCTCACGCGCAATTGCGCGCTGCGAAAGCAGGGACCCCAGCGTGAGCGCGATTGCGCTCATCGCTTCGCCATGTCTTTTCGTTTTTGGCACGGCTTCGCTCACCAGGGCTACGCGCCGTTGCGCACGCCGGTGTTCTTCACGTCCCGCAGAACGTCTGCAGCACCCGCTGATGCGGTTCGGGCGGCTCGGCATACGCGGCGAAAGCCGGCTGATCCTCGTAGGGCATCGAGAGAACCGTCAGCAGTTCCTCGAACGGTGCAAAATCGTCCCGGCCGACGGCGGCTGCGATCATCGCTTCGATCCGGTGATTCCTCGGAATGAAGGCAGGGTTGACTGCCCGCATCGCGGTCCGCCTGACCGCCGGAGTCTCCGGCTCATCGCTGATCCGTTGCCGCCAGCGTACCGCCCAGTCGTCATAGGCGGCGGGGTCAGCGAACAATGGCCGGACCTGCCGGTCGCCTTCGGGCCCTAGCGCGGCATCGCTCAGATACCGGAAGGTCAGCGTGAAATCGGCCTGGTTTTTGGCCATCGCATCGAGCAGGTCCTGCACGAGGGCCTCATCGCCGTCTCGTTCGGTGAACAGTCCAATTTTCTTCCGCAGACCTGCCTGATAGGTCGCGGCGAATTTCTCCGCGAACTCGCCGAGCAGGGCCTGCGCCTCGGCGATCGCCGTTTCCTGCTCTTCCGAAAACAGCGGCAGCAGGCATTCCGCCAGACGCGTCAGATTCCAGAGCGCGATCCGCGGCTGGTTGGCGTAGGCATAACGGCCTTGCTCGTCGATCGAGCTGAACACGGTCGCGGGGTCGTACTGGTCCATGAACGCGCAGGGGCCATAATCAATGGTCTCACCTGATATCGAGGTATTGTCGGTGTTCATGACGCCGTGGATGAAACCGACCAGCAGCCAGCGCGCGACCAGTTCGGCCTGACGCGCGATCACGCCCGCCAGCAGGGCATGATAGGGCCGGTCGGCGGTTGCCGCCTCCGGGTAGTGCCGGCTGATGACGTGATCCGCCAGCCGACGCACGCCTTCGGTGTCGCCGCGGGCCGCGAAATACTGGAAGGTTCCAACCCGGATGTGGCTCGCCGCGACCCGGGTGAGGACGGCGCCTGGCAACGGCGTTTCGCGCATCACGCTCTCGCCGGTCACGACCGCGGCGAGCGATCGGGTGGTCGGAATGCCGAGCGCGGCCATCGCTTCGCTGACGACGTATTCCCGCAACACCGGACCGAGCGCTGCACGGCCGTCGCCCCGGCGGGAAAAGGGTGTCGGGCCGGAGCCCTTGAGTTGAATGTCGCGACGGACCCCGTCGGCGTCGATCACCTCGCCGAGCAGGATGGCACGGCCGTCGCCGAGTTGCGGCACGAAATGACCGAACTGGTGGCCGGCATAGGCCATCGCGATCGGGTCCGCGCCATCGGGCAGGCGTTTGCCGGCAAGGATTTCCGCGCCTTCCGGGCTGTCGAGCCGATCCGGATCGAGTCCGAGATGGATCGCCAATGGCCGGTTCAACTTGATCAGCCGCGGCGAAGCCACCGGCGTGGGCGCGACGCGGGCGAAAAAGCCTGCCGGCAGCGCCGCATAGGTATTCTGAAAGGGGAAATGAACCGTCATGGATGGCAAGATAAGCATGCCCGGGAATTAGACAATCAGCTCGTGGCGCCGACGGCGATCGGGCCGCTGTTTTCTGTCACTTTTGTCGGGTTGCCGGGCGTCCTCGAGAGGTGGGATCTGGGCTGCATTCGGTTGCCGCGCCGGTTCGCCTCGGGTAAACCCTGACGCTTCGCGGGGCAGGCTTGGGCCGCTCCGATTCTCCCATCTGTGTTCAGGATATCCATGCATCGTTACCGGTCCCACACCTGCGGCGCCCTCCGCGAGAGCGACATCGACCAGACCGCGCGCTTGTCCGGCTGGTGTCATCGCATCCGCGATCACGGCGGCGTGCTGTTCATCGATCTGCGCGACCATTACGGCCTGACGCAATGTGTCGCCGACCCGGATTCGCCCGCGTTCAAGGACGCCGAAAAGCTGCGCTCGGAATGGGTGGTGCGGATCGACGGCAAGGTGCGCCGCCGTCCCGCCGGAACCGAAAATCCGGAATTGCCGACCGGCGCGGTCGAAGTCTATGTCAGCGAGATCGAGGTGCTTGGACCTGCGGGCGAGTTGCCGTTGCCGGTGTTCGGCGACCAGGAATATCCTGAAGATATAAGGCTTAAGTACCGCTTCCTCGACCTTCGCCGTGAGAAGCTGCACCAGAACATCATGACCCGCGGCGCGATCGTCGATTCGATGCGCAAGCGGATGAAGGATCAGGGCTTTTTCGAGTTCCAGACGCCGATTCTGACGGCGTCGTCGCCGGAGGGCGCGCGCGACTTCCTGGTGCCGTCGCGGATCCATCCGGGCAAGTTCTACGCGCTGCCGCAGGCGCCGCAGCAGTACAAGCAGTTGCTGATGATGTCCGGCTTCGATCGCTATTTCCAGATCGCGCCGTGTTTCCGCGATGAGGACCCGCGCGCCGATCGTTTGCCCGGCGAGTTCTATCAACTCGACGTCGAGATGAGCTTTGTCACCCAGGATGACGTGTTTGCGGCGATGGAACCCGTGATCACGGGCGTGTTCGAGGATTTCGCCAAGGGCAAGCCGGTCACCAAGGGCTGGCCCCGAATTCCATTCGCTGAGGCCTTGCGCAAATATGGCAGCGACAAGCCCGACTTGCGTAACCCGATCGTGATGCAGGACGTTTCCGAGCATTTCCGCGGCTCCGGGTTCAAGGTGTTCGCGCGGATGCTGGAAGACCCGAAGAACCAGGTGTGGGCGATCCCGGGGGCCGGTGGCGGCTCGCGCGCGTTCTGCGACCGGATGAACTCGTGGGCGCAGGGGGAGGGCCAGCCCGGGCTCGGCTACATCATGTGGCGCGAGGGCGGCGAGGGCGCAGGTCCGCTTGCCAACAACATCGGCCCGGAGCGCACGGCTGCGATCCGGACACAACTCGGCTTGAAGGATGGCGACGCGGCGTTCTTCGTCGCGGGCGATCCCGACAAGTTCTGGAAGTTTTCCGGCCTGGCGAGAACAAAACTCGGCGAAGAGTTGAACCTGATCGACAAGGAGCGGTTCGAACTCGCCTGGATCGTCGACTTTCCGATGTACGAATACAACGAGGACGACAAGAAGGTCGATTTCTCGCACAACCCGTTCTCGATGCCGCAGGGCGGCCTCGATGCGCTCAACGGCCAGGATCCGCTGACCATCAAGGCCTTCCAGTACGATATCGCCTGCAACGGCTATGAGATCGCCTCCGGCGGTATCCGCAACCACCGGCCCGAAGCGATGGTGAAGGCGTTCGAGATCGCCGGCTATGGCGAGAAGGATGTGGTCGAGCGATTCGGCGGCATGTACCGGGCGTTCCAGTACGGCGCGCCACCGCACGGCGGCATGGCGGCGGGCGTCGATCGCATCGTGATGCTTCTGTGCGGCACCACGAACCTGCGCGAGATCTCGCTGTTTCCGATGAACCAACAGGCTGTCGACCTGCTGATGGGCGCGCCTTCGGAGGTCGCGCCGAAGCAGTTGCGTGAGCTTCACATCCGGCTCAATCTGCCGCAGAACTAAACACCAGCCACTGACGCCCGAACTTGGGGCGGAAGAAGTCGGTGGGGAGAATCCATGTCATCGTATTCCGAAGATCTACATTCCGCGGCGCTCGCGTATCACCGCTCGCCGCGACCCGGCAAACTTGAGATCCAGGCGATTAAGCCGCTCGCCAACCAGCGCGACCTCGCGCTGGCCTATTCGCCGGGCGTTGCCGCCGCCTGCACCGAGATTGCCAACAACCCGGCCGAGGCCGCGTCGCTGACTATCCGCGGCAATCTCGTGGCGGTGGTCTCCAACGGCACCGCGGTGCTCGGCCTCGGCAATATCGGTCCGCTGGCATCGAAGCCGGTGATGGAGGGCAAGGCGGTCCTGTTCAAGAAATTTGCCGGGATCGACGTCTTCGACATCGAAATTGCCGCCGACACCATCGAACGCGTGGTCGAGACCGTGGCGGCGCTGGAGCCGACCTTCGGAGGCATCAATCTCGAGGACATCAAGGGACCGGAGTGTTTCGAGATCGAGGCGCAGCTCAAGGCGCGGATGAAGATCCCGGTGTTCCATGACGACCAGCATGGCACCGCCATCATCGTCGGCGCTGCGATCACCAACGCGTTGCTGCTCAATGGCAAGAAGCTCGCGGACGTCAAGATCGTGACGTCGGGCGCGGGCGCCGCGGCGATCGCCTGCCTCAATCTTCTGGTTTCGCTCGGCGCGCAGCGCAAGAACATCTGGGTCTGCGATATCGATGGCGTCGTGCACGAAGGACGCAACACGCTGATGGACCGCTGGAAGTCGGTCTATGCACAGAAGACCGACAAGCGCGTGCTGGCCGAAGTGATCGGCGGCGCGGACATCTTTCTCGGCCTCTCGGCACCCAACGTGCTGACACCAGACATGGTCAAGCAGATGGCGGACAAGCCGCTGGTGATGGCGTTGGCCAATCCGACGCCGGAAATCATGCCGGACGAGGCCCGCAAAGCGCGACCCGACGCGATGATCTGCACCGGGCGCTCGGACTTTCCCAATCAGGTCAACAACGTCCTGTGCTTTCCGTTTATCTTCCGCGGCGCGCTCGATGTCGGCGCCACCGCGATCAACGAGGACATGAAGCACGCCGCGGTCGAGGCGCTGGCGCAGCTTGCGCGCGATCCGCCGTCGGACGCGATTGCGTCGGGCTTCGATAGCGGGGAGACGCAGGGCTTCGGTCCCGGGTCGCTGATCCCAAGCCCGTTCGATCCACGGCTGATCTTGCGCGTCGCGCCCGCGGTCGCGAGGGCGGCGATGACGTCGGGCGTCGCAACGCGTCCGATCGCGAATTTCGACGACTATGCCGCACAGCTGGAGCGTTTCGCGTTCCGCTCCGGTCTGGTCATGAAGCCGATGTTCGCCAAGGCGAAGACCCAGCCGGTCCGCGTGATCTATGCCGAAGGCGAGGACGAGCGCGTCCTGCATGCGACGCAGGTGGTGCTCCAGGAGAAGCTGGCGCGGCCGATTTTGGTCGGGCGTCCCTCAGTGGTCGAAGCGCGGATCAAGCGATTTGGTCTCGCCATCAAGGCCGGCCAGGATTTCGATCTCATCAATCCCGAGGACGATCCGCGGTATCGATCCTACGTTCAATCCTATATCGACGTCGCCGGCCGGCACGGCGTCACGCCGGACGCCGCGCGTACGGTGGTGCGCACCAACGCAACCGTGATCGCCGCGCTGGCGGTGATCCGCGGCGAAGCCGATGCCATGATCTGCGGCGTCGAGGGCCGCTACATGAGCCATCTGCGCCATGTGCGCGAGATCGTCGGCTTCCTGCCGGGCGTGAGCGACTTCGCCGCGCTGGCGCTGATGATCACCAGCAAGGGCGCCTACTTCATTGCCGATACGCAGGTGCGGCCGAACCCGAGCGCGGAAGAGCTTGCGGAAGTGGCCGCGCTGGCGGCGATCCACGTGCAGCGGTTTAACATCAAGCCGAAGATCGCGTTCGTGTCACATTCCGACTTTGGCAGTTATGATACCGACTCCTCCCGGAAGATGCGTCGCGCCACCGCGCTCTTGAAACAGAACCATCCGGAAATCGAGGCGGACGGCGAAATGCAGGGCGATACAGCGCTTTCGGAAGCGGCGCGGGCGCTGATCCTGCCGCATTCGAAGCTGGAAGGCGTCGCCAACATCCTGATCATGCCGAACCTCGACACCGCCAATGTCGCCTATCAGATGATCAAGTCGCTGGCCGACGCGCTCCCGGTGGGGCCGATCCTGATCGGCCCCTCACGTCCGGCTCATATTCTCACGCCGTCGGTGACCGCGCGCGGCGTTCTCAACATGACCGCGGTTGCGGCGGTCGAAGCTCAGGAGCGCGCCGGGCGGCAGCAACCCAGCCTGTTCGGCTAGAGTACAATCCGGAATGGTGGACACCGGTTTTCCGAAAAGATGATGCCTAAACAGATAGAGGGGGATGGCGGCTCGTAGAAAAGCCATCCCGCTCAACGAAAACACGTTTCGACTGGCGGCTATGGCGCCGCTAGCGCGATCTGATGGTTTGAAAAGGCGGAACGGAACGCCCATACTTACGCCGCCCTATATAGCGACTTAGCATTCGAATCACCCAGCGAGGCCGATCATGCCAGCGTTCGTTACTTTCGGGAGAGTCCTGTTCGCCGTGCTGTTTCTCTATTCGGGAGCAACCAAGCTCTTCAGCATTGCGGCCACCGCGGATTTCATCGCCGCCAAGGTTACGATTCCCGCGTTGCTTGCTCCCTATACGACGCAGCTCGAGGCGATGACGGGGATGTCGACACCGCAAATGCTCGCGATCGGCATCGGCGCTTTCGAGATCATCAGCGGGTTGATGATTGCGCTCAATTTCGGGGCGCGGTTCTTTGCGATCCTCCTGATTTTCTTTGTCGCTGCAACGACCTTCTATTTCCACGATTTCTGGAATCAGCCGGCGCCGGAAAATGCCAGGACGCTGATGGATGCGCTGAGAAACCTGTCGATCATCGGCGCGCTGTTCATCATTGCCGGGTATGGCCGGGGATCGCTGGCGGCTGGTCCCGCCTATGAGAATAACTAACGCGCCGATACGACACGGCGCCAGGGCGTGACGCGGACGTCATCGGCGGCATCGAGGATTTGGGCGGTGCCGGCGCGCAGGCCATGGGACGCCAGAACCTGTTGCGGTGTTTGCGCGGGTACGCCGGGCAGGCACGGCTGACCGCCGGGTATCCGCACCCGCGACGCCTGCGAGAGCCAGAAGGTGTCGTAGCGGTCCAGGAACATGCCGAACACACCCGGTCCGCCGATGATCGCAACGGTGCCGGTACGGATGCCCGCAGCTTCGCATGCCGCTTCGAACGGGGCTCCCGCGGGATTCCACAGCGTCGCCTTGGGATTGGATGGATCGGGCGCGATCGCGCTGACCGTCCGGGTCAGCACAATTCGCCTTCGCCGAGGCGAATTGGGCTGGTCCTCGAACGAATGGCGGCCGTGGACGATGAGGTCGGCATGGTCGAGGCCGCTGGTGAAGAACCGCTGGTCGCCTTTGAATTTCAATTGGTCCGGCATCACGCGATCGGCGTTCGCCAGCATACCGTCTGCCGATACGATGACATAGGCTTCGATGAGCAGTACAGGCATCGGCGTTATTGCGCGCGGCGCGCGCCTATTCCGAAATCGTCTGCACGACGCTGGAAACCGGGCGAGCGCTGACCGTCGGCAGTTTGGCGTCTTTCAGGAGTTCTTGGTCGTATTGCGGTAGGGTTTGCACCGGCGCCTTCGGGATCATTTTGACGACCTTATAACCGCCGGCCTTTAGTTGACGCAGCAAAGCAGGCAGGGCTTCGGCGGTATGCTTGTGGAAGTCGTGCATCAGGATGATGCCCTTGCCGAGCTTGTCGAGCTTCTTCATCGTGACGTCGATCACCTGCTGTGGGTTGCGGGCCTTGAAATCGAAGGAGTCGAGGTCGCAGGAGAACATCGCGATGTTGCGGGTGCCGAGATAGGTCACCATTTCAGGCGGGTGCTGCAGCGCGGGGAAGCGGAAGAACGGCGCAGGCGACACACCGCCGAGCGCCCATTTCACGGCGCTGAAGCCTTTTTCGATTTCTTCCTTGCGCTGGTCTTCGGTGAGTTTCTTGTTGGTCAGGGTGGCGTGCGACCAGGTGTGGGATCCGATCGTATGACCAGCCGCGTAAACCTGCTTGAGGACTTCCGGGTAATAGGTCGCGTGCTTGCCGATCGAGAAGAAGATGCCGGTCGTGCACTCGTTCTCCAGCGCCTTGAGCACCGCGGGCGTATTGACCAGCCACGGGCCGTCGTCGAACGTCAGCACCACTTCATGGTCGCGCAGGAAATCGAGTTGCTTGAAATGCTCGAAGCCGAACCCGGGTCCGCCGGTGGTGTCGATCTCAACGACGCGGGCGATGCCGAGCGCATCGGGGTTGGCGCAGGCGGCTTTGGGAGGTGCCGGCGGCCGCGCGGGGACAGGAACTGCCGCCTGGGCAGCGGGAGCGGCCGTTTGCGGCGTCGCCGCGGCCTTGGGAGTCGCCGCGGGAGTCGCTGTAGCCTTGGGAGGTGGGGTCTGCGACCAGGCGACGCCCGACACACACAGAGAAACCGCGCCTGCAAAGATCAAGCCTGCCGCAATACGCATCTTGGATCCCCTTAAACCGGTCCCGCCCCGAGCGATGGCTTTTTTTGCCTTCGGCCGAGTCACTCCCGCCCCACGGTCATAGTAGCCTAGTTAGCCCTGCGCCGCCACGGCAACGGCGTTCATCCACCGAAGGTTGGTTTGTGGCGAACAGCTTAGTTCCGCGCGGATCGTCAGGACGAAGCCAACGCCCGCGCAATCGCGGTTTTGATGCGGGTGTCGGATGGTTCGACGGTTTCCGGAAAGGCGTCGGCGATGCTGCCGTCTTGGCCGATCAGATATTTGTGGAAGTTCCAGCGCGGAACATCCTTCGGTCGCACGTCGGCCGCCCATTTATAGAACGGATGCGCGTTCGGACCCTTCACCACGGCTTTTGCGGCGATCGGAAAGGTAACGCCATAGTGGTGTTGTGCCGTCTCGGCGATCTCGGTCGCGCCACCAGGTTCCTGGCCACCGAAATCGTTGGAGGGAATGCCGATAATCATCAGGCCTCGCGCGTGAAACTGCGTCCACAGCTCCTGCAATCCGGCATATTGCGGGGTGAAACCGCATAACGACGCCGTGTTGACGATCAGCATCGGGCGGCCCGCGTAATCGGCGAGCCGGATGTCGCCGCCCGCCAGCGCAGGAAACGAAAAGGCATAGGCCGTGATTCGGCTCATGGCGGCCTGCGCGCGAGCCGTTCGTGTCGAGATCGGGTGTGCGATTGCGGCCAGCACCGCCGTGAGAATTACTCTGCGGTCGATCATCCCGGCTCACTCCATCAAGGGGGCATCGGCAGCCAGCGAAAATTAGCTGGATTTGCCGCAGCCGCCTAGCGCAGCGAAACGATGAAGTCGGTTCCTTCGCCGGTTTCGCCCGCGGCGATACCCTGATCGGAAACGATGATCGAGCCGCCAGTCGAGAGGGCGTCAGTAATGCGCGCCATCGTATCCGCGGGAATGGTGAGGCGATCCAGCGCCTCCGCCGGGCTGTCTGGCTCGGGCGTCGGCCTTATCTCGGGCGCGCCTGCCATTTTTCGCCGCTGCGACACGCGCGCGTCGTCGTCGCGTCGCTCGGCGCTGCGGGTCGAAGGAAGCGAAACCACCGACCAGCGCAGGATATTGGCGTCGGTCTTGTCGGCTTCCGCCGTGAAAACGTGGGTTCCCAGCGGTCGGTCACTCGGCGCGATCGTGACCGGCACGTCGAACAGCGGCGCGAAATTCTGCCGCACATAGAGCTTTGCATCCTTACGGCTGATGAACACCGAAATCGGGCCGCGCTTGGACACGATTGCCATCACCGGATTGGTCGCGGCCGCTTTCTCCACGTCGGACAACCGGCCCTGATCTTTTTTCACATCGGGAATGGCGGCGGGCACATCCGTCGCCGCCCGGGCGTTTTGATCGGCCTCAGCGCCGGGCTTGGCCGCGGCCGCACTCGGCGTTGCTGCGGTGACGTCAACTGCCTTTGCTTCAGCTTTGGTCCGGTCAATCGCCGGTATCCCGGCGGAGGTATCGGTTTTCACAGCATTGCCGCTGGCCGGCGCCTGCGGCTCGATCGTCTTGTCGCCGACCTGGTCTGCGACAACAGCCACGGCAGGTTTTATCTCGGGAGCGGCGGGTTGCGCCGGTTCGGCCACAACCGATTTGTAGTCTGACGCGACCGTTGTCGGGATATCGCCCGGCGAGGCGTTGTCCGCAACTTGGGTAGCCGACCGCGTGACATCCGATGATGGCGCGGCATCGGACATCGTGACCGCTTCTCGCCCTGCCGGCACAGCGCCTGCGTTGGCGGTATGCGTTTGTTCGCTCAATGGGATCGGCGCCGGTGCGGCGTCCATGGCGGCTTGCAAGCGGTCGGCATGATCGACGCTCGATCGCAGTTCAAAGCTCGAGGTCGCGGGCACGCCTGTGGCGCCAGCGTTGACGGTCTTGTCGCCCTTGTCGCCTGTGGACGAGACATCGGGCTTGGTCTGGTCACCGGTCACCGGTACGACCTTTTGCGCGACCAGCAGCGGGTGCGAGAAACTGGCAGGGGTCATCTCGCCAGGGGTGATCACGACCCGCGCGCCCATCCGGGTCCAGCCGTACATCTTCACGGCGAACGCCATCGGCATGCGGATGCAGCCATGTGAGGCCGGATAACCCGGCAACACCCCGGCATGCATCGCGATACCGGACCACGTGATCCGTTCCATGAACGGCATCGGCGCACCGCTATAAATATTGGAACGGTGGTACTTCTGCTTTTGAATGATGCTGAAGACGCCCATCGGCGTCGAATGGCCGCGCATGCCGGTCGAAACGGGCGTTTCCGCGAAGAATCCGTTGGCGTCGTAGATCCTGAGGTTTTGCTTGTTGATCGAGATTGCAATAATCAGCGGTCCCTGCGGTTTGACCGCTTCCCTGGCCTGCACTTCGATCTTTTTTCCCGAAGGACGGCGCGCGCGTTGGGGGCGTTGCTGCATCGATCGGTGCGGGCTGCGCGTAGCCGGAATCGAAGTCCGACCAAAAAACCGCGGCATCCACTGGCTGCATGGTGACGCCAAAAGTTCCGGCTGCCGTCAAGGCGGCGGCGCGCCAAAAACGAAATGAAGGAGCCATCGAAAACGGGACGCCGAATCGCTGACGGTTCCAGCCGTTTCGTACACAGAAACCCGATGCCCGTCCGCGCGTTTCATTGCTTGAATCCCAATTCCAGTCGTTGATATCTGGTGTTTCAGAGGAGATACGCGTTCACCGGCGTCTCGGTTCCGATACCAGCCATTTTTCGTCCTGAGCGTAGCAAAAAAGCTTCACAATTGGTTAAACGGCGCAGCAATCGTGATTCCTTTCTTCGCGCTATGCTTCACTTACATCTGGCGCCAGGTTCACCGACGGAGACCAGCATGACATCGCAAATCCTAAGCCAACATGACGCGAGGAAACGCTGGATCTGGGTGGCGCTCGTGCTGGGCTTGTGGCCGTGCTCGGCCGCGTTCGCGGCCGACGAACCGGACCTGATCTTCCGCCGCTCGACCGTGTTCAAGTTGCTCAGCCCGAACGACAAGCTCGCGACCTATGGCGTCGACGATCCCGAGGTTGATGGGGTGGCCTGCCATTTCACGATACCGGAGAAGGGCGGCTTCACCGGCTGGATCGGGCTTGCCGAGCAGGTTTCGGATATCTCGCTGGCGTGCCGCCAGATCGGCCCGATCCATTTCAAGGACAAGATGGAGCAGGGCGGCGACATGTTCAGGCAGCGCCGCTCGCTCTTCTTCAAGAAAATGCAAATTGTCCGCGGCTGTGACGCCAAGCGGAATGTGTTGGTCTACATGGTCTATTCAGACAAACTGATCGAGGGATCGCCGAAGAATTCGACCTCTTCGGTGCCGGTCATGCCGTGGGGCGCCAGCGCTGCCATCGAAAAGTGCGGTGACTTCATTCAGTGACAGCGATGTTCTGATCGGGACACGAGGTCGCGCATGTTTTCTTCAACTGATTTATTGGATCATGCCTGTCGGCCATCTGCCTGTTTGCGCAAGACTTTTGGGAAAAGCTTCGCGCTGAGGGAAATCGTTTCTCTCTCCTTAGACCTACTCTTTGGATTATGCCCTAGCGCTTCGCCGGGCTTGTGCCCAGTGCGGGTTCCGGCCGCTCCTTGGTCTCGCGGCATCCCACCAACCGCACCAGCTTTTGCGGGGCCGATTGGTCGCCGCGACCGCTGTCGCCGCGTTGCTCCGTCATCGCTCCGCTGACCTGGGCGTTCGTTCGCGCGTCGCCGATCCGCACGTCGGGTAAGCCGTTACTGCCGAGCCAACGCTCAAAGCTCGGCCGGCCGCTTTTGCGGGTCGGGGTCTTGCTGCCAACATCGATGTTGCCATTGCCCACGACGGCTCTCCTCCGTTGAAGGTTGCTCACCAACGCGCAACCACATGGAAAGGTTGCAATGCCGTTGGTGTGTCGATCGGGTTGCTCGTTCGGTTCATCGTCTTTTTTCCGCCGACAAGGCGTTATCCACCAGAAAAAGGTTAAAACATCCGGTCAGGATCGAACCAACGTGCCCCGTAGGCGTCATATCAGCGGTGGTCAGCGGAGACGTGCCGTGCGAGCCCTCAGCTATATTGTCGCTCTTGTTCTGGTATTGGCCGCGCCTTTGTCGGCAGGCTCGGCCGAGCGCGATATGCCGGGGATCGGTACCTTCGCCTACAACGGCTCTCCCGTTCTGGCCCCGGCATCATCGCGAATGATTGCAGCGGTCAACATCGATCATTGAACGACCGGTAGTCGTCCAATGGCTGCTGAAAACGTTAAGTTTTCCTGGCGATTGTTTCGTTGGTTCCCGGCGATGAAACCATTCTGTTGTGATCTGAAACCATTTTTCGCTTGGACGCAGACTTCCGGAAACCGCGGCTAGCTATCAGTCGGCCAACAACGAAGGCGGGTGACGCCGACAGGTAAAACCGGAGATCGTCAATGTCGACCTTCAGCTTTATTCTTGCCCTAGCGTTCGCTGTGGCGACTCCATCGATGGCCGGTATGTCCGACGCCCGCCTGCCGGGTACAGGAACCTTCGCCTACAACGGATCGCCAATTGTCACTCCAGCCCCGCAGGTGATCGTTGTTGTTTCCCGCTGAGACGCATCTTGACCGGACAAGGCGAGCTTCGGGCCACGCCACCCGGTTTTTCCGTCTCGGCGCCGCCGCGGCGGTTGTTTTCGTCGCGATGGCCAGTTCAGGACACGCCCAAACCCGCACGCCGATAAAGTTCTCCGATCCGCGCGATGAATTCGTGCGGCTTTGCGCGCCTCATATGCTGGGGCGTTGGGCCCATCCCGAATCCGTTTGCGGCTGCCTGCATGATTATGCCGCCGCCTCCGTCGAGGACGCGGACCTTCGCCAAGCCCTGCTGCGCGGTATCAGCGAAACCGGCGTGCCGAACATCGAGGTCGACTGGGTGCCGCCATCCAAACGCTCCGAGATCGGCGCGACCTTCACAAAAATTGCCAAGCCGACATTGCAGTGCATGTTCGAGCCGGCGAAGTAGGTCTCCCGCTCTTGCGGGGCCGATCCTTGCCGCTGCCATGCGATATGACCGGCTGTTCGCGCCTGTCTGGTCTTATTTGGTTTTGGGGCCTAATCGCGGAACGCATTTTCGCGTCGGGACGACGCCCGTTGCCAACATCTTGGCACCCGAGACTTCCTTGACCTGGCCGGCGGGACAAGTTCCGTCGTCGACGTGGATGCGCTGGCCCAGCCGCAAATTGACGATGTCCTGCTCCCGCATGACCTGTTGCGCCAAAGCGCTATGCGCGGGGACAACCACTGCAACAGCGAGCGCCAACACCGCCAACACAGTCCAAGCAAGTTTGATGCGCGAAATTCTCATCGTCGGCAGGCTATCCGCTTCACTTGTTCTCTATCTTCAATCCATTCGGACCGACATTGATCTGTAGGCCGTCCGGTTGCTTCTTGGTCTGGTAAAGGTTGTAGCCGAGCACACCCACGGCGACGATCAAAGCGCCGATGATGAGAAACAAGATATTCCGGTTGCCGGCCATGCTGTCTCTCTCCGTCGATCAGGCGCATCGAGCAGCCACTGTATCGGCGCAAGAACGATTCTCAAAGCGGCCTAAAACTCTGCAAAGCGTTGCAAAAGTATGATTTCATCACGGCCGCGCGATCGTCGCGAGGCCGTGATGACAGGAAAAAAGACGCAATGAATGCCACCGATACCAGACGAAGAATTCTCGATGCGGTCGATGCCGGGTTCGACGCGCAGCTGGCGGCGACGAAGGATCTTGTCGCGATCCCCTCGACCCGTGGCGCGGAAGGCCCGTGCCAGGACATGATCGGCGACCTCTTGCGTGAGCGCGGCTACGAGGTCGACGACTGGCATATCGATCTCGACGATCTCAAGGAATCTGCGCGGTTTCGGTCCCATCGAACATGATTTCTCCAAGGCGCGCACCGTGGTCGGAACCTATCGGCCTTCGACCAACGCTGGAAAGTCGCTGATTCTTCAGGGGCACTGCGACGTGGTTCCGGCCGGACCGCTCGATATGTGGGAGACGCCGCCATTTTCGCCTGTCGTGAAAGACGGCCGGATGTACGGCCGCGGCGCCTGCGACATGAAATCCGGCACCATCGGCGCGCTCTACGCGCTCGACGCGATCAAGGCCGCCGGGCTCAAGCCGACGGCGCGGATTCATTTTCAATCCGTGATCGAGGAGGAGAGCACCGGGGTCGGCGCACTCTCGACCCTGCAGCGCGGCTACCGCGCCGAGGCATGCTTCATTCCCGAACCGACCTCGGGCAGGATGGTGCGCTCGCAGGTGGGGGTGATCTGGTTTCGCCTGAGGGTGCGCGGCTTTCCCGTGCACGTGTTCGAGGCGGGGGCTGGCTCCAACGCCATCACGGCCGCCTACCATCTGATTCAGTCGCTGGAAAAGCTCGAGGCCGATTGGAACGCGCGCGCAAAAAGCGATCCCCATTTCAAGACGGTGACGCATCCGATCAACTTCAACCCCGGCATCATCAAGGGCGGCGACTGGGCCTCCAGCGTGCCGGCCTGGTGCGATGTCGATTGCCGGATTGCGATATTGCCGGGCTGGTCGGTCGCTGACTGTCAGGCCGAAATTCTCGCCTGCGTCGCCGCCGCCGCTCGCGACCATCGTTTCCTCTCCAACAATCCGCCGAGCGTCGAATGGTCGGGATTCCTGTCGGAAGGCTATGAGCTGAAGGATTCCGCGGCGCCGGAAGCCGCGTTCGGCAAGGCCTACGATGCGGTCTATGGCGGCGCGGTGGCCGACCATGCCTTCACTGCGCTCACCGACACGAGGTTCTATGGGCTGAACTACAACATCCCCAGCCTGTGTTTCGGCGCCAGCGGTGCGGCGATGCACGGCTTCAATGAATATGTCGACCTTGAATCGCTGCGCAAATCGACCAAAGCGACCGCATTGTTCATCGCGGAATGGTGCGGCGTAGAGAAGATATGAAAGAGTAGCGCATCTCTCGGCAGCGTATTTGCGCTGCCGATGCGCGCTCGAGCCGTGCGCGCCGTCATTTCTCATCCTTCGGCGCGGTCCGCAGCCAAATTTATGCTGCTGCGTATACTTGCCAGCGTGGCCGCTCCTGTCAGGATGAGAGTTGTGCCGAAGGCCACAGCGCCGCGACGATGGCGTCCAGTCCTTCGG
The DNA here is from genome assembly GCA_963843235.1 of uncultured Alphaproteobacteria bacterium. GTDB lineage: Bacteria > Pseudomonadota > Alphaproteobacteria > Rhizobiales > Xanthobacteraceae > Bradyrhizobium. The sequence continues at coordinate 223,813 of CAWJJV010000017.1, read as the reverse complement.
TCAGCGCGGCGGGGCCGGGCTGCAGGATCAGCGGCGACTTGATCTCGACCAAGCGGTCGTTGCGGACGGCTGGAATTTCATTCCAACCGGGCCGCTTTCGGATTTTGTCCGGAACGACTTTCTTGCCGCACCACGATGCCAAAATCACATCCGGCGCCGCCGCGCGCACGGCGTCGGGCAAAATGATCCGGTCTTTCGCCGCCTGCTGACGTCGTAGGTCCGGCAGAATATCTTCGCCGCCGGCGATCTCGATCAGTTCGGAGACCCAGCCGATGCCGCTGATCAGGGGATCGTCCCATTCCTCGAAATAGACCTTTGGTTTTGGCGAAGGCCGGGCGGTCGCCGCCACGCTTGCCAGCCGCTTCTCATAGCCGGCCGCGAGCTGGTCGGCCCGTTGCGCCGCGCCGACCAGGGCGCCGAGAGTGCGGATCATCGCCAGGATACCGGCGACATCGCGCTGGTTGAAGACATGGGTGGCGACGCCGGCGCGGATCAGTTCTGCCGAAATATCCGCCTGCAGGTCGGAGAAGGCGAGAACCAGGTCAGGCTCGAGGGCCAGGATTTTCGGAATATCCGCCGAGATGAAGGCCGACACCCGAGGCTTTTCGCGCCTGACCCGCGGCGGCCGCACCGCATAGCCGGAAACCCCAACAATGCGATCCTGCTCGCCGAGAAGATACAGCGTCTCGACGGTTTCCTCGGTGAGGCACACGATGCGGCGGGGAGGGAATTGGCGCATGCTTGCCATTACCACAAACGTCATCGCCGGGCTTGACCGCGCTTGACCCGGCAATCCATCAATTCAAAAACGCATTGATGAAGATCGGGCACAGGTGGGGCCAGCCCGCATGTGACACCAGCAGAAGACCGGGAGGACTATCGCGCATGACGCCGCTTGAAAAAATCCAATCGATGAAAATGCCGTTTGCCGAATTGAAGGGGGTGACTTTCGTCGAGGCCGAAAAGGATCGCGTGGTGGCGCGGATGCTGGTCCGGCCCGACCTCTGCACCCTCAACCGCACAATTCACGGTGGCGCGGTGATGGCTTTTGCGGATTCGGTCGGCGCGGCGGCGACCGTGATCAATTTGCCGGAAGACGCGAAGGGCACGACGACGATCGAGAGCAAGACCAATTTCATCGGTGGCGCGAAGGAGGGGGCGACCATTCTTGCGATCGCGACGCCGGTACATCGGGGACGGCGCACCCAAGTCTGGCAGACGCGGCTGGAGACCGAGGACGGCAAACTCGTCGCGGTCGTGACCCAAACCCAGATGGTGCTCTGATAGTGCCGCGCGGTTGACTGTCATGGTTAACGGCGGTCGTAAAACTCTGATGATGGTCTTGTATTTTATACCGCAGTGCACAATATCTATGGTCTAGGGACTGACGCCTCCTCGAAGGGCTATCTGAGAGGAGTTTCTATTATGCTTGACGAAAACATTGCCGGTTCGACGCTCGCCAGGGGCAGCGTTCGGACGCTGCGCCGGCAGGAAGAACTACCGCTGCTGCGGGATCATCTGTTGCGGCTCGATCGGGCCAGCCGTCACGATCGCTTCCATGGTTTCATGGATGACAGCTTCATCGAGCGCTATGCCGAAAAATGTGCTGACGATGGTACGGTCATCATCGCCTATATCGAGGACGGCGTGGTGCGTGGTGCGGCGGAGTTGCATCCGCCCGAGCAATCCCCGGATTCGTTGCCGGAAATCGCATTCAGCGTGGAAAGGTCGGTGCGACGCCGCGGGGTCGGTAGCATCCTGTTTCGGAAGGTGATCGCGGAAGCGCGGGCGAAAGGGTACCGCAGCCTGCGGATCACCACCGGCGCGCAGAACGACGCGATGCGGGCATTGGCGCGCAAATTCGGCGCGCATCTGACGTTTCGTCACGGCGAATCCACCGGCAGTATCGACCTGACCAAGCAAAATCAGGCCGACCTTGCATCGCCCGGGATACCAAGCACGATCGACGCCGCACGCGAGATCGTAAATTTCAATCGCGCGTATTGGCGGATGCTGCTGCGAATGTATGGCTGGGGCCGCGCGGCCTGACCCAAGACATCAGCTTGCTAGCCGCTGACCTCAGATCAACCGACAGGACCGAATAGGCGGGTCAGGTGCCGGTACGCTTGTCGTTGCCGAATTTCCTGATCACCCGGCGTTCGACCACGATCGAGCGCTGCGCGCCTGGCTCGCCCGCGATCACGCGCGTCGTCGAACGTGCGGTGGTGCGCGCGGCTTTCTTCACTTCGGGCAGTACGGTTTCGATCGGCATTCCCATCAGGGCGGCGGCAATCTCAGCCTGAGCTTCCGGATCATCGGTGATGCCGACCGCCGCGAAGATGGCCTCGTCGAGCGTCGGAGGGTCGCGCCGGACGCGTCGTGTACCGTACTTCGTATTCCAATCTTCGCTCATCGGGGCCTCACAGGTGATCCGCCACTCGTAGGTGCCATTATATTGCATTGCAATATCAAAGTCGCATGGCATCACGGCCCATGCTTCACAATTTCTCGAGCTTGATCGCATCGTAACGCTCAAGCGTCGCTGCGCCTGCGGCGAGCGGTTGCAGTGCACGAACGAATTCGCGCGAAGCCGACACCGCGAAATGCTCCGATAGCGCCGGCGCCACATCGGCCCCACTGCTCGGTGAACCCCAGCCGGCTGCGGGTTCTCACAGTCGACGTGCACGACGTGAGATAAGCACTCCGACTCCGTTCACGAGCGGTGGACGTGCCCAAGACTCCTTTTTTTGACCTCGGCAATGCTCCTCCCGTGCGGTGACGCTGCCCCCCGTCGCCGTCGCCGGTTATGGAACTGTGTCGCCGACGCCTGAAAGGTCCACGGGCTGCTGCGGCCAGCGCTTCAGCGCGGCATGTCCGGCATCGGTCAGGACATAAACGCCGCGCTCGGCGCGGTCGAACCAGCCGTACACGTTGTGCAGCAGAATTTTCGGGGCGTCCGGAATGTCGGGCCGCAAGTCGCGCACGCGCCGCGGTCCCTGGGACAGCGCCGACGCGCAGGCTAGTGCTTGCTGTCGGTAGGCCGTCATGATCGGCGCGCGCGTGCTTCCGCCGAGCACCGGATCGCCCTTGCGGCGCTGGTGCTCCGCAACCAGGCGCGAGCGCTTCTTCGGATCGCGACGCGGGCTTGTCGTCGGCGGCTTGACGATCACCTCGACCTCGCCGGTGTTGGTGACTGCGAGCATGCCGAAGCCGAGCCTGCGACAGAGGTTGCGATAGCGCGCATCACTCTCGCGGCCCTTGCCGCGCGCGGAAAGTTTGGCGGCAAGCCAAACCTCGTCGCAGGCACCGGCGCGATCGACGGCCTGCAAGATCAGTTCGAGGTTGAAGGAGAGCTTCAGTTCACCGATCACCACGACCGGCGGATCGTCGGCGGAGAGCGCCACAAGATCGCAGCCGCCGATCTCACCCTTGACCGTGAAGCCGAGGTTTTCGAGGAAGCGTTTGACGGGCAGGTAAAGCGCGGTTTCCAAAGCGGGCTCCCGGGTCGCGGGCGGCGACTCAGCGCCTTCAGTCTACCCCGAATTGCTCTGTTGGATTTGACCAAACGCGCCAACGCCTTAAGCGCTACACCCGTCCCCCGACCGGCAGCAGCGCACCGGTGACGCCACTGGCGGCATCGCTCGCGAGAAACAGGATGACGTCGGCGAGTTCCTTCGGGGTGACCCACTTTGCGAAATCCGCTTTCGGCATGCTGGCGCGGTTGGCCGGCGTATCGATGGTCGACGGCAATACGGCGTTGACCGTGATCTTGCCTTTCCACTCGGCGGCGAGGGCCTCGGTGAGACGATGCACGCCGGCCTTGGACGCGGCATAGGGGCCCATGCCGGCGCCGGCCTGCAGCGCACCCATCGCACCGATATTGACGATCCGTCCAGCGCCGGAGGCGGCCAGATGCGGGATCGCCGCTTGCGACGCATTCAGCGCCGTCAGCACGTTGAGCGCGTACATGCGCTGCCAGGTTTTCGGATCGCCCTCGGCGACCGCCTGGAACGCGAAGCCGCCGGCGATGTTGATCAGCGCATCGAGCCTGCCGAACTGCGCCACCACCGCCCCGATTGCCTTTCCGGTCTGCGCCGCGTCGGAAAGATCGATCCCGCCGAGTTCGATCCGGTTCGGCGCGGCCGCGATTTGCGATGGCGCGTGATCGACGCTGGCGACGCGTGCGCCCCGGGCAAGAGCCACCTCCGCGACCACCTTGCCGAGCGCGCCCAAGGCACCGGTCACGACAATAACTTTTCCGTCCATCATGCGTCTCCGGGCGAGGGGATAAGGACGGTCACTGTAGCGCCAAGCGAAATTCATTTGCAACGATCTGAAATCTCGCTGCTAAATGTGACGTCACCACGGATCGCTTGGCATGGGATGTAGAGGATATTCGGATGTCTGACGCGTCACCGCCCTGCGTTGCGCATCCCGATCTCGTCGGCTTCACGCACCCGCTTGCGCACCTGACCGAGAGCCTCACGCGCCGACGGGATGTCAAGATCGTAGCGATCGGATCGTCGTCGACGGCGGGGGAGGGCGGCATCCTGCCGTATCCAGGCCGGCTTGAACTCGCCATACGGAAACGATTTCCCGATCGGACGATCGATGTGCTCAACCGGGGAGTTGGAGGGCAGGAAGCGCCGAGCGAGTTCGCGCGTTTTGAGAACGACGTGATCGCCGAAGCGCCGGCGCTGGTGATCTGGCAAGTCGGGACCAACGCGGTCTATCGCAGCCAGGAATTCGATCTTGACGACGTCGCTAGGTCGATCGCAGCAGGACTCGATCGGCTCGCAGGCTTGCCGATGAATGTGGTGCTGATGGACCTGCAATATACGACGGCGGTCGTGACCCCCGACAAGATCGTCCTCGCCGAGCGGATGGTGTCACTGATCTCGGCGGCCGCTGGGAAGGCGGGCGTCAACGTGTTTCGTCGCTTCGCGCTGATGCAACGCTGGTGCGTCGAAGACAGCATCGTGATCGCCGATCTGGTCGACCCTACCGACCCTTCGCAACTCCATATGAGCGATTGGGCCACTGATTGCGTCACGCAGGCGCTCGACGGCGCAATCGCAAGCGCGCCTTCGCCGGCGGTATGAGCTCGTATTTGCGGCCGCGTGCGAATTGCTAAAATTTGCCGGGCTTTTGTAACCGGATCGCAGAACGCGCCGGCTATATGGTGATGCGTCCAATCAACGGGCTGGGGTGCATCATGATGAGAAGTCTGGCTGATCACGGTTTGCCGCTGGTTCAACTCAAGGAGCAGCGGCGGGATTTGGTCGTCGCGTTGCAAAACCGCAAAGGACCGGTCAACGACTGGGAATTGATGCAGATCGCCGCGATTCAACAGGCGATCTCTGCATTCGAGGACGTGATCGCCGATCTCGATGCCGAATTGGAAGCGGCGGCGTAGCCCGGTCTGATCGGGGACGCGGGCAGGCGGGTCAGGACTCCGGCGGCACAGCGCGCGCCCAGCCCAATCCGTAGCGAATGAATGGCGATCTCCTGCAGGGTGCAGGTCGTTGCTGTGCGCTCCTCCAACCCGCCAAAATCGAATATGCTTTTCAAGCTCTCTGGCCGCGCACGACCTCGGTATCGGCTTCGTAAAATGCCGGAAATGGTTGGAGCGGCGCATCTGCGCGCTGTACGCGCTTGCAGTTATTGGTTAGGGCATTTCGGGGCCGCTAACGCGATTGCTCGTGGGCGGAAAATGCTTCGGGGGCGAACATGAATCGGCGCGAGGCCATGATTATTGTCGGCGCGGCATGCTTCGCGGCGGAGGCTGTAACGGCCCCGGTCCCGGCATCGGCGCAGACGTTCCAGAGCTATCACTGTACCGACGGCACGCATTTCATTGCCGGTTTCTATCCACACGATACGCAGGCCTACCTGCAGATCGATGGTGTGGCCGTAAAGTTGGGCAAACGGCTGGCATTGTCCGGTTCGCGCTACTCGGGCGGCGGCGTCACGTTGAAGATGTCGAAGGCGGGTGTCACCGTCAAACACGCCAACCGGCCAACCACGGCTTGCGCGCCGATGTGAAAGAGGGCCGAAACGCTGGTGGTTTCGACCCTCTCTACCGTTAGTATGGTCCGGTGGGCGTCAGCGGTCACGCATCGACTCCTGGATGGCCGCTTCGTGATACCAGCTGTCGCCGCAGGCGACCTCGCTGACGCGAGAGGAGCTGAGATCGGTCGCGGTTTTGGTGTCCTCGAGGCGACGTGGACCGAAGGCCGCGCGGCCTCCGGCGGGGAATTGGTAGATCTTTGCAGACCCATGGCTAAGACTTGAGTTCATCTTCCTCCTCCTTCGGCCGTTGTGGGCCTGCTCATGCTGCGCCCGACTCATTCGCGGCGGGTTACCGAAACCGATATTGTCGGTGCACGCGGCCTGCGCAACATGATCAAAACAAAATCATCAGATGTGTATTTTATAGGCATTTCTCGGATTGCCTCTCCGGCAGCAACCAGCGCCTGACCAATGCTTGAGCCTGTGCCAAGGTTGCGGTCGAGCTGCATTTTTCGGGTGAATATTGCGTGCGAATGGCGCTGTTTTAATCGAAGCCGTCCGCCGGTCGCTGACTGCCGCAGAATCAGGCCGATTCTGGCCCGAAACTGGCGCGATTGACGGCTCCGCGGAAGGCCGCCCCGTGCGCCTTTGCCGCACCCTCGATCCTGGATTAAAGAGGCCCAGCCGGATCGGTTTACCGGCCCCGGCCAGCTCGCCGCAGCGCGTCAACTGGCACACTAAATGCTTGGAAAAAGCCTGGCCGCTGGTGGCCGGGTAGACGTGTGGGTGGCTACTAGCTTCGGTTTCCCGCCTTTCGCATCCTCAACTCAAGAGAGAGCTCAATGACCAAATACAAGCTCGAGTATATATGGCTCGACGGGTACACGCCGGTACCTAATTTGCGCGGCAAAACACAGATTAAGGAATTTGATTCATTTCCGACGCTGGACCAGCTTCCGTTGTGGGGTTTTGACGGCAGCTCGACCATGCAGGCCGAAGGCCACAGTTCCGATTGCGTCCTCAAGCCGGTCGCGGTTTATCCGGATGGCGGGCGCACCAATGGCGCGCTGGTGATGTGCGAAGTCATGATGCCCGATGGCAAGACGCCGCACGCTTCCAACAAGCGCGCGACCATTCTCGACGACGAGGGCGCCTGGTTCGGCTTCGAGCAGGAATATTTCTTCTACAAGGACGGCCGTCCGCTCGGCTTTCCGTCGAGCGGTTATCCCGCGCCGCAGGGCCCGTATTACACCGGCGTCGGCTACAAGAACGTCGGCGACGTCGCCCGCAAGATGGTGGAAGAGCATCTCGACCTCTGCCTCGCTGCCGGCATCAACCACGAAGGCATCAACGCCGAAGTGGCGAAGGGCCAGTGGGAATTCCAGATTTTCGGCAAGGGCTCCAAGCGCGCCGCCGACGAAATGTGGATGGCCCGCTATCTCATGCTGCGCCTGACCGAGAAGTACGGCATCGATATCGAATTCCACTGCAAGCCGCTCGGCGATACCGACTGGAACGGCTCCGGCATGCACGCCAACTTCTCGACCAAGTACATGCGCGAAGTCGGCGGCAAGGAATATTTCGAGAAGCTGATGGAAGCCTTCAAGGTCAACCGCGCCGACCACATCGCGGTCTACGGTCCGGACAACCACATGCGCCTGACCGGCAAGCACGAGACGGCCTCGATCGACACCTTCAGCTACGGTATTGCCGACCGCGGCGCATCGATCCGCGTGCCGCACAGCTTCGCCAACAACGGATACAAGGGCTATCTGGAAGATCGCCGCCCGAACTCGCAAGGCGACCCCTACCAGATCGCTTCGCAGATCCTGAAGACGATCGCTTCGGTTCCGGCCGGCGCCAAGGCAGCGGCCGCCTAAGCGATCACAACCGATACGGCCTGGGCTTTGAGGGTCCAGGCCGTAAGTCCTGCGTTCAAGCGGCAAGTCTCTCCTCCTGGCGACCTCTTGACCAGCCAGCGGCGAGTTCAACTCCGCCTCGGCTGGTCTTTCTTTGTCCCGAACGGCCGCCACGTGCATCCCACCTTGAGATCGCTGCCCGGCTCCGACATCGCGACGGAAAGCACATCGCGGCCGCGATAGGCGAGCAGCACAAGGTGCGCTATTGGAAGCATCGGCGCAGGCAGGTAAGCGTAGCCTCCGATCGAGCGGTCTCGCTAAAGCGCCGGGCCGCGCCATGCGGCCGACGGAAAGAAGGTTGCGGATGGAAAATGTTGTTCGCCTGCTCTCGACGCTCGCCCTGAAGGGCGCGGTCCGCAATTTGGCCGGCCGGTTTGAAGCCGAAACGCAAACGCGGATCGATGCCGATTTCGCCCCGACGCTGGGTCTGCTGGACCGGCTGCGCGGAGGAGAGGGCGCTGACGTCGTCATTCTGACCAAGGAGGCGCTTGACGATCTTGCGGCCCAGGGAACCGTGGCGGCGGCAAGCTGCGCTGATCTGGCGCGTTCGTTCGTCGGCATCGCGGTCAAGGCGGGCGCCAAACATCCCGATATCGCAACCGAGGCCGCGCTGCGCACGACACTGCTCGGCGCCCGGTCGGTGGCGTATTCGCGCATCGGCGCCAGCGGTATTTTCTTCGCAGCTCTGATCGAGCGAATGGGGATAGCGTCCGAGATCAACGCCCGTGCCCTGGTCATTCCGTCCGGCTTCACCGCCGAACGGCTCGTCACCGGCGAGGCCGATCTCGCCGTGCAGCAGCTCAGCGAGCTCAAGCAAGTTGCGGGCGTCGACGTGATCGGAGCCATTCCGCGGCATCTGCAAATCCCTGCGGTGTTTTCCGCCGGGCGACTGGCTGCATCGCCACGCGCAGCGCGATCCGACGCCTTGTTGAAGTACCTCGCTTCACCCGAGGTGGCGCCCGTGCTGCGAGAATCCGGGCTGGAGCCTTGAATCCGCCGGGAGTTGGAAGCTAACCTCTCTTTAATAAGATGTGTCCGCCAATGAAACGATCTCAATTGTTTTCGCCTGCTGCGATCGACCGCATCGCCGCCCTCCTGATCGCGATGGCGATGGTCGCGTCGCTCGCCAGGCCGTCCCCGGTCAGGGCGCAATCCGCCGATCTCGTGCTGTGCGACCGGCTGGCGGCCGACCCCGCCGATCCGGACAGGCCAGCCGACATCAAGGGCACCCAAGAGGTCGCGCCGGCCGACGTCGCGACCGCGATCAAATATTGCAAGATCGCCGCCAATTCGTCGCGGCGCGCGCTGTACCAGCTCGGCCGCGCCTACGCCGCCAACAAGCAATTGCAGGAGGCGATGGGCGCGTGGCGCAAGGCCGCCGACAAGGGCTCGACGTCGGCCATGGTTGAACTCGGCGTGCTCTACGGGACCGGGGCGGGTGTGGCCAAGGACGACGCCGAAGCGCGCAAGCTGTTCGAGCGCGCGGCGCAGGCCGGCAACCCGCGCGGCGTCACCAATCTCGCGGCGCTCTCCGGCGGCGGCGGCACGCCGTCGGATCCCGCCCGCGCGCGCGAGCTCTTGGCAAAGGCGGCCGCGACCAATCCCGAAGCGCAGTATCAGCTTGGGTTGATGCTGGCCGATGGCAGCGGCGGCGCCAAGGATGATGCCGGGGCGCGCAGCCTGTTCGAAAAGGCGGCTGCGCAAAACCACACCGGCGCATTGGAGCGAATGGGCGCGTTCGCCGCAGAGGGCCGCGGCGGACCAAAGGATTCCACCGCCGCCAAGGCCTACTACGAGCGCGCCGCTGCGCTTGGCGATGAAGGCGCCAAGAAGGCATTGAAGCAGATGGAATGTCCCTACGCGATCAAGGACAAGCGCGGGAATTTCGTCACCAATCTTTGCTTCTAGGGCGTTCGGGCCGCGGCCTGTTCCGGGGTGGCGGCTAACGCGACGGCGGGCGGGCGTTTTGACGCCGGCGCGGGGCTTTCGGGCTTCCGTGCGCGCTCCACATGGCCTAGAGACCGTCGCAACCCATTCCCTCCTATTTTCAGGCCTCCGCCCTCCATGATCCGTCTCGATAACGTCAGCAAGCAAGTCGGCCACCAGATCCTCTTCATCGAAGCCTCCGCGGCCCTTCAGAAAGGCGAGAAGATCGGCCTGGTCGGGCCGAACGGCGCCGGCAAGAGCACGCTGTTCCGGATGATCGCCGGCCAGGAACCGCCCGACGAGGGCCAGGTCGCCGTCGATCGTGGCGTCAGCATCGGCTATTTCAGCCAGGACGTCGGTGAGATGTCGGGCCGCAGCGCGGTGTCCGAGGTGATGGATGGCGCCGGCCCGGTCAGTGTGGTCGCGACCGAATTGAAGGAACTTGAGGCCGCAATGGCCGACCCCGACCGGGCCGATGAGATGGACGACATCATCGCGCGTTACGGCGAGGTGCAGGGCCGCTTCGAGGAACTTGACGGCTATGCGCTCGACGGCCGTGCCCGCGAGGCATTGTCGGGGCTCGGCTTTAGCCAGGAGATGATGGAGGGCGACGTCGGCGCGCTGTCGGGCGGCTGGAAGATGCGGGTGGCGCTGGCGCGAATTCTTCTGATGCGACCCGATGTCATGCTGCTCGACGAGCCGAGCAACCACCTCGACCTCGAGAGCCTGATCTGGCTGGAGCAATTCCTTAAGGGTTACGAAGGCGCGCTGTTGATGACGTCGCACGACCGCGAATTCATGAACCGCATCGTCAACAAGATCGTCGAAATCGACGGCGGCACCCTGACGAGCTATTCCGGCAATTACGAGTTCTACGAGACACAGCGCGCGCTGAGCGAGAAGCAGCAGCAGGCCCAATTCGAGCGCCAGCAGGCGATGCTCGCCAAGGAGATCAAGTTCATCGAGCGCTTCAAGGCACGCGCCTCGCACGCAGCCCAAGTGCAGAGCCGGGTGAAGAAGCTGGAGAAGATCGAACGTGTCGAGCCGCCGAAGCGCCGCCAGACCGTGGCATTCGAGTTTCTGCCGGCGCCGCGTTCCGGCGAGGACGTGGTGAGCCTGAAGGATGTGCACAAAGGCTATGGCAAGCGAACCATCTATGAAGGCCTGAATTTCCAGGTCCGCCGCCGCGAGCGCTGGTGCGTGATGGGTGTCAACGGCGCCGGCAAATCGACGCTCTTGAAACTGGTGGCGGGCTCGACCGAGCCGGACGACGGCACGGTGGCGCTCGGCGGCAGCGTCAAGATGGGCTACTTCGCGCAGCACGCCATGGATCTGCTCGACGGTGAGCGCACCGTGTTCCAGTCTCTGGAGGACGCGTTTCCGCAGGCCGGCCAGGGTTCGCTGCGCGCGCTGGCCGGCTGCTTCGGCTTTTCCGGCGACGATGTCGAGAAGCGATGCCGGGTATTGTCCGGCGGCGAAAAGGCCCGGCTGGTGATGGCGAAGATGCTGTTTGATCCGCCGAACTTCCTGGTGCTGGACGAGCCTACCAACCACCTCGACATCGCCACCAAGCAGATGCTGATCGCGGCGCTGTCGGAATATGAGGGCACCATGCTGTTCGTCTCGCATGATCGTCACTTCCTGGCGGCGCTCTCCAACCGGCTCTTGGAACTGACGCCCGAAGGCATCCATCAATTTGGCGGCGGTTACACCGAATACGTCGCGCGCACTGGGCACGAGGCGCCGGGCCTGCGGAGCTGAGGTCTAATGATCGCGGGACGCAGCATCAAAGCCTTCGAGCTTCCCGGATGATTACGGGCGAGGCGAAAGCTTCCAATAGATGTTATCGAATAGTGTCGGGCCCACAATGCGCGTGCCGTGTCGCTTCACGATGGCCTCAAGGGCTTCCTTGTTTGGGGCTTCATCGGTTTCTTTGAACATCTTGTCGATCGTTCCGGGCGTGAAAATCGTCAGCATCCGCAGCGGCGTTTCGGACAGATTACACCAGGCATGGGGAATGCCCTTGCCGACAATCAGAGAGGCGCCGGCTGACAACTCCACTCGCTGTTCGCCGTTCGCGAACTGACCGGTACCCTCGAGAATGACGAAACGTTCTTCTTCGTAGTCATGAACGTGCAGGGGCGTGCCGTTGCGGTGATCTGCGAAGACCTCAAAGACCGCGTAGGCGCCGTCCGTTTCATCAGAGGTTACGCGTATGTTAAGGCGCTCTCCCGGCGTAACCTCAATCCATTCGCCGTTGCTCTTATTGTCACTTGGTGTTTGCTTCGATGAAGTGCTGTGGTTCGCCATGATGCACGCTCTTTAACGGGTCTCCGTCTACACCTTGGTGCCGGGGAGATAGCCCGGCAACGAACGATCGCCTTTGTGATGGCGCTTGCACGGGTGCGCAACTCAATTTTCAAAAAGCCAAGACACGTCTCTGCGATCCCGCGACACGATGCGCCCGAGTTGTGCAGGAATCATTCGCCCCAATAGAAGAGGGCGCAGGGAAATGCCGGGTGCCCGCCGCACCCGCGGCCCGTGTGCAAAGGTAGAAAGCACACGGTAGTCACCACAGGTACTCCGGACACCCGGCATTCCCTGCGCAATGGTTTTAACGGCTTATAACGCGCTCTCCTCGGCGACGAATTCGTCTTGTCACCGTCATCGGCGGATTAAAGGTTTTGCCGGACCCGGTTGGGTCGACTTCACCTCCGCCGACTTGACACCAGCAACGGGTGCCAGGACCACACGGCTTTGCCGTCCGCTGCAGTCGTCGTTCGTCTGCACGTTGCGAGCGCTCACAGGCCAAAGGCCCGCCCTGCGATCGTCTCACGCGCCCGACGCTGCCGCGTCCACCGCATCCCATCCCAACGTTCGTGACGATGGCCAACGCCCCTCTATGGGGACGGGACGGTTGCGGACATATTGATGATTTGGGCAAAAAATAAAGTCGAATATTTTTTGCAACAGGGCTGGACAGCCAAACCGCTGATTTGCCCGTTGGAGTGTCACCGCTTCACTGCCTCTGGCTACACTACACCTGTCACGCGGACGCGGCTTTGCAGGCCCGCTTAGTTGCGAACGAAGCCGCTGGAACGAGCGCATACGCAAGATGCTGTTCTGCAATGTTTTGGTTACGCCAAGGTATGCACGATCACGGGGCCGGCCACTGCTGTTGCTTGTCCAACAAGCAGGGGTGCAAGATTTTGCTCGATCCAGGTGATGGCACGCCTGTTTGCCTCCTCTGCTCCCGCGTGATTGTTGAAGACACTGATCGCCGTCACGGTGTCGTCGGGTGCATAGACCACATAGTAGGCGATGAAGCCTTCAACATCGCTGATGATCGGGATGGCGCCTTCCTTGATCCGGCGTGTCAATTCCTCGGCCATGCCACTCTTTGCCTTGGCCTGACGGATGGCGGCATACATGAGATCCTCCTTCCGGCTGTAGCAAATCGCGCGCTGCGTTTGCGCTCCGCGTCCAATCTTACGCCACGCCTCGCAACTACACCATCAGACTTCTCAGGCGGGGGTCTCGGTCGGCATGGTCCCACATGGTCGGCAACTCAACTGCCGGTCAGCGCTTTGACCCCACTCTCGTAAATGCCATCGATGACTTTTTTGGCGTCGGCGTCGGGCGCGCCTTTGGAATCATAGGTGCCCATCCATCGCAACGCCGAACCATTCGCATCCGGGACCACACTGATGGTCGAGTGATAGTTGGTGACCGGCAGCGGGCTCGAGAGGATGGTGTAACCGTAAGTGTGATTGGCGTTGTCCCAAAGCTCCAGTGCCTCGATCATCGTGCCACCGCCTTTCAAGGAGAGCGTTCGCTGCTTGCCGTCTGCACTGAGGACGCATTTCTCGATGGCCGGATGCCATGAACCGATCCCACAGAAGTCACCGACTTTTTGCCAGAGCGCGTCCGGCGACATCGAGGATAGTCTGATCAGCGTTGAATCGACCGCAAGAGCAGAACCGGTCGGGATAATGAGGGTCGCGATCGCGGCGAGAGCCAGGCTGGAGCGCATTGTGGTTCTTTTCCTGTGCGGGTTTCATGATGGCTTCAGATCAATCGCTGCGGACCGAGTGAGAGTTGCTCGCGACGCACCTCACTCGAGCCCCTGAACCGGCGGAGTGTTAGAGGCGGCCTTGGGAGATGCCGCCGGCGCTTGTTGAGCCATCGTCGGGCCGGCCTGGTTTCTCGAAGCAAGCTGGCTGTCGCCGCTGGATGGGCGCGTCGCTTGCCGGGCTGGCATTTGTACCGGGCGAGCCCCGCTTGATCGTCTGCCGCGCCATGAACGGGAAATCGATGGTCCGGCGGTGTAGCCCACGACCGCTCCGGCGACGGCGCCGATCGGTCCAAGTACCACGGCGCCCGATAGCGCTCCGAGCGCGGCATCTCCTGCGCGTTCCTGTGCGATCGCCAACGAAGAAACCAACGATAGCGCCAAGGCCACAATCGCGATCTTCTTTTTCATTCGGTCCCCTCCGTCTCGCCGGACTGCAATACCCGGAAAATGCGGCGAGAAGAGAGTCCGATTGGGGCATCCGGCGGAGCCTGGGTGGCGGCCGATGTCCTTGTTCCGACTAGCAGATCGGAAACCGGGAGGTCGCGCTAACGTCCTGACACCGGAAGCGGCGGGCGCAGCGAAGACCGCGACGTGCCGGCCGCAGGCGGCGATCGCTTCGCCGTGGCGGCTCGCGATCGGCCGCCCCGTGTACCGTCCACCGACTCCAGATAGGAGGCGAGCGCCCAGGCCGATCTGGAATTGGTGGCGTAGTGCTGTTGCAGGAACAGGAAGAGCGACGGACGGAAGCGGCCCTTGGCCAGGCCGTGCGGGCTGCGGTGACAGGTCGTGCAACCGTCCGCAAACAGCCTGACGGCCGATTTCCCTTCGTCGAGATTCTGGGCCTGTGCCGCCCCGCCGGCCAGCACGGCCATGAGCGCCGAGGGCGAGCAGGCCGTGCCGCAGTTTCTGCGGCGACACAGATGGTGGCGCAATTGGCATGCCGCGGTCTCCGCTATTCCCTTGGTGTTCGTCCCGGCTTTATACCCGTGCCGACTTAAGCCGCAATGTCATCCAAGTTTTAGATTATCTAGGGCCATCAAATCTGCCGGCTGATTCGGTGGATGAATGCGATTCGCGGGGGTATCGCCATGGCCTTTTTCAAGCGCGAGCTCAGCCCGGTTGAGCGCTTCCAAGGTGCGCTCAGGGACAAGCAGGCGGCGCGGCAAAAGCTGGCCGACCGGTTGGGCATCGCCGAAAGCCTGCTTGTCGAAAAACGCGCCGCAGCGGAACGGCTGGCGGTGGCCGGTGCGGCCAATGCCCTGCTTGATCGCGCGGATGCCGACATGCGTGTGGTCGAGGACCGCGTCAAGACCCTGCGGGCCGCGCTGGCCGAACTCGACGAACAGATCGTCTCGACCGATCGCGCCTTGGCTGATGTCAGGGCGCAGCGCGACCGCGATACGGCGGCCGACGCAATTGAGGCGATGGCTGCGGCGATCGAGAAGGCCACGCCGAGATTCAGTGCCGGCGCCGCCGCGCTGGTCGACGCCGTCACAAAAGGCGCAGCCTCGATGCCGGAGGCGACCGCGTTCTCGACCAGCGTGGATGCGGTGCGCCGCGAGGTTCTCTCGGCGGCGGACTTGATTTGCTGGGAGCTGCGATCCGCCGCGGTGCGTACCCGCGCGGGCAACGCGAACGCCGCGTTCCCAATGCCATCCGAGACCGAGCCGTCGCCGGATGTCGAGCGGCAATTGATCTACACGCTCAATCCGCTGCTGTGGCGGGAGGGCGGTGAGGTGCGCAAGGTTCCGGCGTTCGCGGTGGTCGGATTGCCAAAAAAATTGCTGCCGATCGCGCTGCGGAATCAGCACGTGGACCATCTGAATGCCCGGCGTGTGCAGACCCTGATGCACGTTCACGGCAACGGCCAGTTGCATCGCGAACCCGATCCCGACGATCCGCAGCTCGTCGATCTCGATGTACTGGCCGCGGAGGGGGATCAGAGCGCCCACGCCGATGTTGCGTGAGCGCGGTCGACCAACAGGCGTGTTGTGGGTGATTTCTGTGAGCGGTCCGCGCAACTGATAGCGGGATGGCGAATCGTCATTTCGCGTTATCTTATTATTTAAGCATGATCTCCGCGCAAACGCTTCGCGTTTGTCGCGAGGGAAAACCGGTATCCACTTTTCCGGATTGTGCTCTTGGCGCGGATTTTGTCGCCATCGGAGACCGACCGATATGGGCCTGCTGAACGATCCGTTTGACCCCGCGCGCGAGGCCGCGCTGGTGACCGGCGCGGGGAACGGCATCGGCCGTGCTATCGCGCAAGCCCTGGTCGGCGAGGGCGTGCGAACGGTGTTCGCCGATGTGAACCCGGATACGGTCGAGGCGGCTGCCGCAGCTTCACCCCGGCCGGAGTTGGCGGTGCCCTGGGTCGGCGATCTCGCAACGCGCGACGCCTGCGATACGTTGCTGGCCGCTGCGGGGGCTGCGGTCGGGCAGGTGACCCATTTCGTGCATAGTGCATCCCCGCCGCGGCGCGAAGCCGATCACGTGTTTGGCGTCAGCGGGGAGACGTGGCAGCAGATGCACGCGGTCAACCTCGACGCCGGCTTTCATCTTTCCCGCGAGCTCGCCCGTCAGCTCATCGCGAGCCGCACGGCCGGTTCGTTTCTGTTCTTGACCTCGCTGCACGCGGGCACACCGCGCAACCTGCCGCATTACGCTACGGCGAAAGCGGCGCTCGCCATGCTGGTCAAGGAGTTCGCCAAAAGCTTTGGCCGCTACGGCATCCGCGTCAACGCGCTGGTACCCGGCGCCGTGGCCGCCGGTGGTTTCGTCGCCGATCCCATGCTCGCGAAACACATCCCGCTCGGTCGCCTTGGCTGCAGCGAAGACCTCGCGCCGATGGCGCTCGCGGTGCTGTCGAACCGCATCTCGGCCTACGTCACCGGCGCAGCCATCGTGGTCGACGGCGGCCTGTCACTGATGAACTGGTTCGAGCCGCCGGAGCTAGGTGAGATGTGAACGGGAGGCGGCGGCGATGCGCCCCTTCGTGCCGCTTACGAACGCCCGTTTCCAAGTAGCCCGTTATTCCGGAGCGCAAGCAAGCCAGGATGCGAAATGCGCATCCTGGAATGACCGGAGTTCTACCGCACGGGCATCGGCGGGCGCACCACGGACTCGCCGTCCGGCTGAATCGTGGCTTGCGGGGATGGCGCGGGCGGCGGCCCGGCGGGGCGGCAACGGGGAGACCATCGCGGCCGGCGCGGGAGCCAAGGCCGGTTTCGGCTTGCGCAAGGGGGCAGCGGCGGGCCGCGGCGGCAGCGGTGATATCCGGGAGCGCTCGGCGGGTCGGGTTTCGGAAGATCGTACTTCCGAAGTTTTGGCTTCCGAAGCTCTGGCAAAGTCGCGGGACATTTGCTGCGCCATTTGGTCCTGGCCGGCCCTAAGCTGTGCGATGCTGGCTTTGAGTTGTTCGATCTGTTGCCCCATGGCGGTGAGATCGCGCGTCATCGACTGCAACTGCGCCGTATCGGGCGAGACGGCGGCGGGCGCCGCTGCAGCGGCGGATGCGGGCGCGACCGGAGGCGCCGCTGGTGCTGCTGGTGCCTGCGTTGGCGCCGACGCTTGCGCGGCGGCTTGAACGGTAGATGCGGCGCGGTGGCGCGGGGAGGGCAGGCTTTTGCGCGGGCGGCGACGACGCGACGGCGAACGGCGGCACCCAGCTCGCAATCATGTGCCTGGCCGTATCGCCGTAGTGCTGCCACGCGGCGGCAGCAACCGCGGCGAACATCGCGAACAGGCTCATCAACGCACGGCCGATCCATCGTTCCCTCGAGGTCCGATCGCTCGGGACCAGGATATCGTCGACGGAAGTGGCGCGAAACGTCGTATCGACCGGGGGCACCGGCGCGGCGGCGTCGATTGCGATCACGTCGGGGGCCGTCACATCGGGAGCGGTAGCGGTCTGCGGCGCCGGAACATGGTTGATGACGTCGGGCGCCAGCGTGGGAGACGACTGATCCGCGCGTGCGGACAGAACCACCCCGGGCGCGATCTCAAAGACGTCGTGCGGATCGGCTTCTTCTGGTTTCAGCGTGGATTGCATGGGCGCTCCTGCTAGTCCCAATCACCCGCATCGCGGCGGCCGGTAGATTAACGCCACCTCAATGATGCTCGGCCCCCGCTCCACACGCCAGTCAGGTTTGACCAAAGCAAGGCGACGGGATGGAGAGGTTGAGGCCGTACTGAGCGCGAAAATGGAACCAGCCGAACGCGGTGCGGCCGTTCCTTCGACTTTGCGGAGGCAGGCGAAGGATATCGCGGCAGGCTGCAACCGTAGCCAAATTTCTCGTAGTGGTGACGATGCCGTAACAGACAGCCTTCAGGTTTCTTCCACGAACAGCTTGTGGGAGAATCCTATGTTGAAAAGGTATTCGTCTGAATCGCTGGATAGAACTAATGGACTGGACCACGCGTTGAGCGATGAACCGGTTCGCGTGGCCTTGCGCAATGCTCGCGGGATCGCGCGCCAAAACGTCAAGCGGGCCGAACAGCCTGGCTCTGGAAAAATCCGAATTTGCGCCCGACCGCGCCAACGGCGACAGCAGCGAATTGCCGGAACGCCGTGCTTGGTTGGCGGTGTTCACGCTTTTCCTCGAAGGCTGCGCCATGTCGGCCGTATTGCTGCACCCGGAGGCTGCTTTTCCTTACAAGGACTTTCCGGTTCAGGAAAAGACCGTACCAAAGGGCGGCCTTGTGTCGGCCGAGCAGCCCGAGTTTGCTTCGCTCGTTTCGGCCACGGCAATTCCGAAGCCGACGGCGATCGAGCACGATCCCAATCTGCCGACCGAAGTCATCGGTATCTCCGTTGACTACCTTCCTGCGTTTAATGCCCGTCATTCCGGCTACCGGGATGCGCTTACTTCGCTGTGGGAGGCGGTCGCGGTTCGCTGGAAGCTCTGGCGCCGGGAGCGGGAGATGAACAAGACCGTCGCCAGCTTGGCGGAACTCGACGATCGAACGTTACGGGATATCGGAATTACAGACCGAGCGCTGATCAGGCACGCTGCGAGATATTATATAGATACCTGGATCTAGCGCGCAGGATTGATCAGAACCGGCGAGTGTGACGAAAACCCTGGCCATGTTGCCGAGGCGATCGCTTCGGCTGAGCAGAACAGCTTTCGCTACGAACGTTGACTGGCGCGCGGCGGTACGTACGCGAACGCGAGGCTTGCCCGCGTCAGAATGCACCACACGATGGCGTCCAGAACCCTAACGATCTTCGTGCCTGTGGAAATTAGTCCAGTCATCCCCGATCACGCATCAGGGCGCCGACGAACGCCGCCGATGCAAAGGCCAAGACCGCAGCTACAACGAGGGCCGAAGCGAATCCACCGGAATAGGCAAGCCGCGCTTGCTCCAGCGCCAACGCGCGCGCACCTGCAGTCATTCCGGCAACGGCTTGAGGAAGATCGCCAGCCACGACCGCGTCTGCAAACCTTCGCACGTCGTTGCAGGCGATACTGCTGCCTCCACAGGACGCATCCGTCAGCCAATTCCGCGTCACCGTTGCCAGCACGCCACTGAGGACAGCGAACCCCAGCAGGATTCCAGAGAAGCGTGAGGTGGTGCTGATGCCGGAAGCCATGCCCGCGCGATCGTGGGGCACGCTCCCCATGATTGCCTTCTGGGTCTCCCCATTGAGCAGTCCGCCGCCGCTGCCGAGGGCCACCATTCCCAGCATGACGATCGGCCGCGCGCCGAGATGCGCGCCCCAGCCAATGACCGCATTGCCGATGCCGACAATTCCAAGCCCGACGATCAGCACCTGGCTCGAGGTGAGATAGTTGCCGAGCCGGCGCCCGACATAGGGAAGCGCGAGCATCGCCAGGGCGAAAGGCAGCATGGCGAAGCCTGCCTCGAAGGGCGTCCGGCCCAATCCATTCTGCAGGTATAGCGGCAGTAGCGAGGCCATGACCTGCGCGCATGAGGCGTAGGCGAACATCGCCCATACGGCGCCGACGAACCTGGGAATACGGAAAAGTTTCAGGTCCAGCATCGGACGCTGTTGAACACTCTCGGCGATCACGAAGCCGATCAACGCGGATAGACCAATACCGAAGCCCACCAGGGCGCTGTCCGAACCCCAGCCATGGGCCTGCCCGTTGATGAGGCCCGACGTGAGCCCGAACATCGACGCCGAGAACAACAGGATTCCCGCCGGATCGAGCCTCCGCGCGCCCTCGTCTTTCGACTCGCCCACGAACAGCAGCACCGCGCCTGCCAGCAAAGCGCAGATCGGTACATTGATGGTGAATGCCCATCGCCAGCCGAGCGCGAAGGCAATCGCGCCCCCGATAATGGGCGCGAGCACCATGGTCAGCCCCATCATGCCGCCCCAGATAGCCCAGGCACGGTTGCGCTCGCTCTTCGCCATGAAAGCCATGGCCGATGATCGCGAGCGCCGGCGCGAGAAGAAAGGCGGCGCCGATGCCTTGGAAGGCACGGGCGACATAGAGCGCCGTCGCAGAGCTTGCCAGGCCACAGAGCAGCGAGGCGAGGCCGAAGACGCCGATGCCGATCAGAAACACCCGGCGCCGACCAAACCGGTCGGCGATGGCGCCCGCGGGCAGCAGCAGCGAAGCGAAGCACAGCACGTAGCTGCTGATGACCCATTCGATATCAGCGAAACTCGCACCGAGATCGCGGGCGATCGTCGGCAGCACGACCGCCACGATGTTGGTGTCGAGCACCGTCATCGCGCATCCCATCGAAGCGGTCAGCAGCACCAGCATCGGACTGAAGGTGGCGCGCCGGACCTCGGCCTCGATCGTCATTGCGCGAGGGCGGCGATGCCGGCCTTTGCGATCACTTCGTCATGATCAGGCGTGTCGGCGGACACGCCAACGGCTCCGACGATGTAGCCGCCGACCGTGATCGGTACACCGCCTCGCATCAAAACGAAGCCCCGCGCGGTCGCGGCGGCGGGACGCTTTCCGTTGATCGCGTCTTCGAGCGCACCGCTGGGGCGGCGGAACAACGCCGCCGTGCGGGCTTTGCCGGGGGCGATTTCAACGCCGGCAGGAACGGCCGCGTCATCCATCCGTTCGAGGATGATCGGCAGGCCGTCACTGTCGACGACCGAAATAACGCAAGGCCAGCCTTCGGCCTTCGCCTTGGCCTCGGCGGCGACCAACACGGTCCGTGCCGCTTCCAGGGTCAGGACCGGGCGTGACGGAAGGGTCGCGGCGGAGACCGCGCCAGCGGAGAGAGCGATGGTGAACACGGCGGGCAGGGCTGTTCGGCGAACTTTACTCAGCATCATGGTTCCATGGTTGGGACGTCGGAGACCACAGCCAAGCAGAATTTTAAATTCATTACATTGCGTGTCTTTTGGCAGATAATTAGCTGATACCTAATTATCGGATCGGAGCCACACCGAATGGAACTGAGACATCTTCGATATTTCGTGACCCTGGCCGAAGAACTGCATTTTGCACGAGCCGCCGAGGTACTCGGCATCGCCCCGCCGACTCTCACCGTCCAGATCCAGGAGATCGAGCGCACGCTGTCCGCCAAACTGTTCACGCGCACGAAACGCTCGGTCGCGCTCACCTCGGCCGGTGAAGTCTTCCTCGCCGAAGCCAAAAACGTCCTGGCGCAATTCGCGAAGGCGGAGAGCGTCGGACGCAGGGCCGGTCGCGGCGAAATCGGCCGCATCGAGGTTGGCTATGTCGGCTCGGCCGCCTATGCGGGGGTCCTTCAGCAGCAAACAAGCCGGTTCCGGCGGTCCTGGCCCGGCGTCGATATCAAGGCACGTGAGTTGCCCATGGAGGATCTTCCGGGCCTCCTCGATGAAGGGCATGTCGACATCGGCTTCGTCCGCCTGCCGATGACCCTGCCGCGCGCCTTGGGAAAGCACATCCTCGCGCGCGACCATTTCTGCGTCGCCTTTCCGGCAGACCATCCGCAAGCTGCGGTCACAGGCCCGATACAGGCAAGAAATCTCGCTGCGTCAGCTTTCATCACTCCAGAGCAGGAAGCCGGTACGAGGGAGGTTGCGCGCCGCGGGAAATTCGAGCCGAACATCATTTCAGCCCCCGGCAGCTTGCTTGCCGTTCTGACGCAAGTTTCTCTCGGTGCCGGAATTTCCGTCGTTCCGAGCGTCCTGACAACCGTCGTTCACATGCCAAACGTCGTATTCCGGCCGCTGGCCGGCGAAACTATCGTCTCGGAAGTCGCGGCGATTTTTCGCGCGACTGAGCACTCGCCGACCGTGAAGAAGTTGATTCATCAGATCGTTCAGACGCCCGAAATCCATCTGCGCCCGGTGGGGAAAGCCGCAAGGCCAACTGAGCCATTGCAGCGCAAGTCGGCCTAGCAAATCCGTACGATACGGAGCTATCCTTGTTCCAAACCACGCGAAGGGAGTTTCAAATGAGGATGGGCAGGGATGTTGTGTCGACTGCGGTCGCGGCATTGGCACTGTTCGCGTGCTTGGGCGAGCCGGCAGATGCCGCGCGGTGCGGCAACGGGGCCGCCGGTTTTGACACCTGGAAGCGAGAGTTTGCCGAAGAGGCCAGGGCAAAAGGGATCGGCGGCTCCAGCGTCGCGGCGTTGATGCAGACGAACTATGCGACGGCGACCATCGCCGCCGACCGCGGCCAAAGAAGCTTTGGTCTCTCGCTCGATCAATTTCTCGCCAAGCGCGGGGCTTCGACCATCGTCGCCCGCGGACGCGGGTTGAAGCAATCCCAGGCCGCCCTGTTTGCATCCATTCAACAACGCTACGGCGTTCCGCCGGGGCCGCTGATCGCGATCTGGGGAATGGAGACCGGCTTCGGAAGCCAGCGCGGCAATCAACATATGCTATCGTCCATCGCGACTCTCGCCTACGACTGCCGGCGCTCGGAATTCTTCACAGATCAGCTCTATGCCGCCTTGAAGTTGATCGATCGCGGGGCACTTACTGCAAACACGCGCGGCTCCATGCACGGCGAAGTCGGTCAAACGCAATTCTTGCCGAAGAACATTCTGGCCTACGGCACCGGCAATCTCGATGTCGCCGCGAACGCGCTTAACTCGACGGCGAGTTTCCTGAAGGCCCATGGCTGGCGCGCAGGCGCGGGGTACCAACCCGGCGAAGCAAATTTCGCAGCGATCCAGGCCTGGAACGCCGCTCAGGTCTATCAGCGCGCGATCGCACTGATGGGCCGTCAAATCGACGGAGGCGAGGGCTCGTCCGCAGCGCGCTGATCTCGGTCGTGTCAGCGAGGTTTGTTACCGATGTAACGCTTCAACACGCGCCGGCAATTGTGGCGTGATGTCCTTTTGATCTACATCAGGCCTGTCGTGGTGGCTGGAGCGGGAGGGTACGCTTCCGGTCGCCGATGAATTGTTTCCCTGGAGTAGAATGATGAAGTTTTCGCCGGTCTCGTTTCGCAGCGCTATGTTCCGGATGGCATACGCGTTGATTGGCGCAAGGCTCGTGTTGACGCCGGCGGCCGCCGCGGAGGCCCCGAGCTACGCCGACGTATTGAGCGCCCTGCAGAGCGGAAAGACCGTTACCGTGCTCACCGACCTCAGCCATTGTGCAGATCCGGAAACCGGCAAGGCGGGCCCGGCGCTGCAGGGCGGGCTTCGAATCCAGGCGTTTCTGGTCGTACCTGAGAAGGGGCTCGTGTTCGCGGATGTGCACCAGACTCTGGACCCGTCGGATCAGCCCGTCACCGAGTATATCCGTTACAATCTGAAGCCCGATGGCCAAATGACGCTCAACGTCCGGCGCCAAACCACCACCGGAATGGTGAAGCAGCCGCCGTTGGCTTGCCAGCTTGCGGCGGGCGCGCGGTTCGTCTGGTAGGCGGGGGCTGTCTGCTTACAGGAAGTTTGCGCAGGCGCGTACGAGTTCGATTTGATTGCGGACGCCGAATCTCTTGCGGATCTTGCGCAACTGATTGTCGACCGTGTTGGGCGACTTCTGCAGTTCTGCGGCTATTTCCTTGTAACTCATGCCCAGGGCGGCCAATCGGACCACGGCGCATTCCGCCGGCGTGAGCGAACGACGGCTCTCCGATTGGCTGAAGCGGCTCAGGGCTAGAATTGGCGACAGGAAGCCGAGCACGAACTGGTCCAGGTAGGCCAAATCGCTGTCGTTCCATTGCCGGCGTTCTTCCGTCTGATCGATGCAAATCATGCCGAAGCTGCGTTTGCCATGTTCGAGTCGCCGCGCCATCTTCACTCGCGTCCGGACGCTTTCCAATGCCGGCCGAACGTCACGCAAGATCGAATCGTGGCGAACATCCAAATAGACTGTGCGCTTGGACTGCCAAACCGACTGGATGCTGCGATCCTGATTTGGCCAAATGACGCCGAGCATATCGGGGACATTGCAATCTGACCGTCTCTGCCCCGCGCAAATCTGGTATTTTGGTTCGTGCGGAGTTCCGAAGCCAAGGTCGACGCGTGTTGCTGCGAACCGCTCCATCAGATGCTGAAAGCCAATCTGCTGCATCATCTGTGGCTCGTTGAAATACAGCAACATATGTGCGCCGCAATCGAGCATCGCCGGTGGCACAACAGTACGTTGCCCGTCGATGATCGTTCGACGCAGCCTGTACAACACAGACTCTAATCGTGCTCCGTCCATGAATCGTCCTATTCGCGCTCTGCCTGAGTGTGTGCCGCCTTACATCGTGACATTTGGCGGTTGATGCGTCTCACCGCTCATCTTCTGCAATTTCTGCGGACATTTCCTTATAACTCATGCCACCAATCGGCCAGTGCAGCCGATCTGAAATCACGTTTCGATTTCGCGATCTAGATAGTTATCTCAGCAAGGGAACAGGAAGTTGAAGATCAAGCGGCACGCGATCTTGTATGGATTACCTGTCAGTGAATAGTCGCGACGATAGCGGCCAAGCCATGGCCGCCAAGAGGATCACATGCGAAACGCTTCCCTCTTCGACCTCTCGGGCAGGAAGGCGCTTGTAACCGGCGCAAGCAGCGGTATCGGGCGCAGCATCGCCGAAGCCCTCAGCGCTGCCGGCGCCGACGTCGCAGTCACGGCGCGCACCCTGACCTCTCTGGAGGAGACGACGGCAGCCATCCGCGCAGCCGGTGGGGTTGCACACGCCATCGCTTTGGATGTTACCGATGTCGATCGGTGCGGGACGGCGATAGCCGAGGCGGCGAGGGTGCTCGGGGGGCTGGATATTCTCGTGAACAATGCCGGGATGGAAGAGGTTCGGCCCTCGCTCGACGTGGATGAGGTTCTCTGGGACAAGATCGTCGATACGAATCTCAAAGGAGCGTTCTTTTGCGCGCAGGCCGCCGCGCGACAGATGAGAGACGCCGGACGCTCCGGCGCCATCGTCAATCTCTGCTCGCTGACATCCGAAATCGGAATCCCTACGGCCGTCCCGTATGGCTCGTCGAAATCAGGCCTCCTCGGCATGACGCGCGCCCTTGCGGCGGAGTGGGCGGAGCTTGGAATCCGCGTCAACGCCATCGCTCCGGGCTACTTCAGGACGGCGATGACAGACGTGTTCTACGGCAACGAGGCATGGCAGCAATCCATGCTGGCCAAGATCCCGCAGCGCCGGTTCGGTGAGCTCTCGGACCTGCACGGCATCGCGGTGTTCCTTGTCTCGGATGCGGCAGCCTACATAACCGGTCAGTCCATTCCCGTGGATGGCGGCTTTCTCGCATCGATCTGAGGCGGCTGGCCGGGGGCCCGCTTCATGGGGATGGGCGAAAACGGAGTGTCCCGGATGTATCCGGGCTAGGCTTGCTAAGTGCTGCCATCGGCCGCGAGGCGCAGGAACTGCCGCTTCATCGCGTTGATCCTGGAGACATAGGCCGCAACGACGTGATCGCCGCAGCGCTCGCCGGCCATCATCTGAAAGTGACGGCGTGCGTAAGCCGTGGCGGGGCGCGCGCCGCAGAGATGGATAAAGGCGGCCAGGTCCTGCTTCTGCTGCGGGCTTGCGTTTCACATCGCCCGCGAGGGCGAGAACCGCCGCGACATGGCGATCGAGATACACGGATGCCAGTTCGATGGCGTGGCTCGGGATCGCGCGGATGTAGGGGCTGAACCCGCAGCCGGTATCCGTGACCGTGTTGTCCCGGATACAGAACCGCGCGACCTCGGCGTAGGCCGGATCGGTGGTCTGGTAGAGGCCGACGGCGCTGGAGGCGGGCTGGTAAATCGCGAAAGGATTCAGGCTCAATCGCCAGCGCCAGTAGGTGCGCGCGACCGGATTGCCTGAACTCTCGACCTGCGCCAGCGCGGCCAGCAATTCGGGCGTGATCGTGCCGGTCGAATAGGCGCGGAACAGCGGCCCGTATTGCCGCCACGTCTCGGCCGGCTCCTTGTCGAGCCCGTGGCCGACAAAGAAGAACAGCTCGGTCGGCTTGTGGATCACGTGATAGACGAGGTTCGTCAGCGTGAAGATCGCAAGCAGGATCACGACGATGCCTGCTATCCGTGCCGCCCGTGGCACTCGCGCGAGCTTTTGCCACGCCTGCCGTGCACCCCGCCGCCAGCGGCGAAGGCGAGGGAGGAGGCTTTTGGTTTTTCGTGACATGCGTGTTGTGGGAGTGCGTAGGGCACAATAACGGAACCTGAGCGCCGTTAATCATCTTTCGGTCCTGCGTCCTAGGTTAACACATTGGTTATTCTCTTGCTGGCATTTTCGCGTCTGCATTCATCAGGGAGGCACCATGTCTGACGTCACCATTCCCGGCGGTAAGATTCGCGCGTTCGTCGAACGGATCGAAAATCTGGACAGCGAGATCCAGGAGTTGAACGAGCAAAAGAAGGAAGTATTTGCGGAGGCCAAGGGCGACGGGTTTGACGTGAAGATCCTCAAAGAGATCGTCAAACTTCGAAAGCAGGACGAGGAAGAGCGCGACGAGCGCGAGAGTATGCTCGATCTCTATATGCGCGCCATGGAGCAGGCCGGCCCGGAAAAAGTCGCCAAGGCCGCGTAATCAAGCAGGGCGGATTTGCCAGCGCTAATCCGCCCTACGCTTGCTATTTTCTGCAAGCCGGATCACCCAAACAGCGCGACGTAGATTACGTAGAGCCAGCCGAGGATGCCATGGATGATCGCCCAGAGGATCGAGTGGTTGTTGGTGTATGATATCGAGATGGCAAGTGCCGAACCAAAACCCACGCCGTATTTCGCGCCCTCGACCCGAACCCCGTAATATCGATTTTCGTTCATGGTGATCTTCCAATGCTGCCCGTAGCCCGGAGGATGGGGTTGAGCCGTTTGCGAAACCTATCACATGAGAAGCTAAAATTGATGGTTATCGCTTCGCTCCACCAATCCTACGCGCTATCTTCGGCGATCGGTGCGTAGGCGGATTAGCCGAAGGGGTAATCCGCCGGTATTTCACGCTCCGGTTATGAGCCAGACATCCATGTCCCAACCGTCGGTCCGGCCACTTCGCTCCCAACGTGTCATTCCAAGCGACCAACCGGCGCATCAGGGTTGATGAGTCCGGCACGGCGCAGTTCAGTCCAGAAATCCGCGGGCACGACCTCCTTCAGCGCAGCGCTGTCCTCGGCGATACGGCTCGGGCGGCTGGCGCCCGGGATCACTGCCGCGACCGCGGGATGGGCCAGCGAGAACTGCAGGCCCGCGGCCTTCATGCTGATGCCGTAGCGATCTGCGATCGCCTTGATTTGCGCGACCTTGGCCAGGATCGCCGGTGATGCGGGCGCATATTCGAAATTCGGCCCACCGACGAGCGCGCCGGAGCTGTAGGGGCCGCCCACCACGATCCCGAGACCGCGCTCCGCGACCTGCGGCATCACACGCTGGAGCGCGCGGTCATGGTCGAGCAGCGTGTAGCGTCCCGCGAGCAGGAAGCCGTCGGGCCGGGGTTCCTTGAGCGCCAGCAGCAGCTCGATCGGCTCGACGCGGTTGACGCCCAAACCCCAGGCCTTGATCACACCCTCGTCGCGGAGGCGATCGAGCGCCTTGAACGCGCCCTTGCGCGCGCTCTCGAAGACGCCGAGCCATTCGTCGCCGTAGAAATCCTGCGCCACGTCGTGGACCCACGCGATTTCGATACGGTCGGTCTTGAGGCGCTTCAGGCTGTCCTCGATCGAGCGCAGCGTCGCGTCTTCCGAATAATCGTTCACGATCCTGTTGGGGCGGCCATGTCTGAACACGCCGCTCTTCTCGCCCTGGTCGCGGGCGCTGACGTCCTCGACCTCATCGAGGATGATGCGACCGACCTTGGTGCTGATGACATATTCGCCGCGCGGTCGCGCCGCGAGCGCCTCGCCCATCCGAATCTCGGCAAGGCCCGCGCCGTAGAAAGGCGCGTTGTCGATAATAGCGGATGCCGTCGTTCCAGGCGGCGTTGACAGTCGCGAGCGCTTCGTCTTCCGGAATGTCGCGGAACATATTGCCGAGCGGCGCAGCGCCGAAGCCAAGCCTGCTCGGGAGAATATCCTTGAGTGTCATGATTTCGGTCCTTTCGTTGGGCGACTGCAGCGTTATCGAAGGCTAGAGCTGGTCGATCGGCGAGGTCGTTGAACCTGAGGAGATAGTTTTGGAAATATTGCGGCGCCGGGGAGGCATTGGTAGCTCGGTAGGATGGGTTTCGCTCTTTGCGAAACCCATCACCTGAGGAACAGTGATTGACGGGTATCGTTTCGCTCCACCCATCCTACGCGCTCCGCGCAACGGAGGCATCCTCGCAACATGGCGAATATGGGTGCCTCCGGCCTAGCGCGTATTGTCAGCCAACGCTCAGATGCTGATCGTCAGCGCCCCTGAGAGTCCGCCGTTTCGGGCATTGTAGCTGCCTTGACGGCGCGGAAGAACGATCCATAACCGTTAACAGCAGCATAGAGATTGAGCCGACCCCAACCATCCCAGGTGTTGCCGTCGAGCAGGGCGTAACCAGACGGAAGCGCGGTGTCCCGCAAAATCTGGGTGCGTTGCTCATCTGTGAGATAGGGGAATCGCGTCAACAGCAGAACCTGCGCCTGCACCGGCACGTCCTCGGGCAGTTCTCGCCGGGCCGCCGCGAGTGCAAGGCCGTAAGTCATGCGATAGGTGTAACCGTTGGGGTCATCGGGATTGAGGTTGTCGTCGTAGGCGTTGTCTTCCTGGCCATTGTTACGCTGAGCGTTGCCGTTGTGGTTGCCGTTGTCGTGGTCGCCGTCGTGGTTGCCGTCGCCGTCGTGGCTCCGTTTAAGGCAGGCTTCCACGCTGCCGGCGCGACAGGACTGCGCCAGGTATTTCTGAGTCTGCGTGTAAGCTTGGTAGACCGCGTAAGCGGTCGTGTTGGCGGGATTGGTCCAATCCAGCCGCTTGCCGTTCGCATCGTAGAGCGCATTGTAGATGTTGGTTGCGGTGACCGCGGTCGCTTGGATGCGGCCGCCGATCACGGCGAGTGGCGAATGCATGCCGGCGAGAATACGGTTGTTGCCGAGGTCGGCGGCTCGCGCCAATAAGTCCTTATATTGCTGGGGCACAAGGAAGGCGAGACCGAGAGCTTGATTGTAGCCGAGGTTGGTGGCGCCGCTGACGTAGGATGCAGTCCGAGTAAGGGTTGGTAGCGTCCGCAATCTGCCAGAGCAGCGTCGGAACGTTCACCTCGGCCGTGAGCCGCCAGGGACGGGGCGACGTGCCGATTCCCGGGGCGTAGTCGCCGGCATTGAATATGATGGGCGTGAGATGGCCGTGAGCGTCATAGGATCCGATATTGGGGACCGAGGCCGGACTGCGCGCAGTGAAACCCGCTACCCAGTTGGCGGTAGTTCCATACGCGGCCGGAACGGGGAAGGAATTGTAGTAGGAGGGAACGACAAAGTGCGCGGTGTCGGCGGTCGTGAGACCGGTCTTGTTGGTCACCGCGTCGTAGTTGCCGTAACGCGGATCCAACGGGCTAATCTCACCGCTATGGATAGTGGCTGGATTGGTCACGGGGAGGGTCGAGCCCATGTAGCGATCGAACGTCCGCTTCGGCGGTTCGGTCGAGGAGTTGCTGCGAATGGTGTTGTTCAGGAAGTTCGCCGCGCTCGCCAACGGAGTTGGGGTGCCGTTGCCAAAGGTCGCGAAGCCGATGCTCGCGTTGGTCAGCAAGTTGATGTTCGCCTCGTAGTCCCGCAATGTCGTGATCAGGTACGACGTTGGTGTCAGCCGCGCTGGGGCGGTAGCCGTCGTGGATGATCCGATACCCGTCATGAAGTACGACGTCAGCGGGCCAAGACCGTTGAGGACGCTGTAGGGTTGCGCCGTGCGGTCATCATGAATGGCGGCCAGGGTCTGAGCAGGCGTACGCTGTTTTGTCATCTGGATGACCATCCGGATGTCCTGTTCCATGACGCCGACGTGATTTCTCAGTTGCGGGTCGGAAAGCATGAGATGAGTATAGGAATCCAACGCGTTGACGATGGTGGATCCGACCGTAGGAGTGGTGCTGTTGGTGAAGTTGACCGGTGGCTCAGTCGGAATGACTCCGGCTTGCGCGGCGAACGGCGCGAGAACAGCGCTGAGGGCTGCATATTTCCATAACTTCAAAGCTACCGCATGTGACATTTCATAACGCCTCTGATTTACGACGATTAAATCAACCCAGCGCACTGCCTGGGTATCCTCATAGAACAAGCTATTCGTCCAAGACTGACTTGGTCCTTTCCAAATCAAATGGCGGAAATTGTTCCGAGGATGCGCAAGACCACTCGCTGATGCGTATGACGTGGTGGTGACTAGCTTTCGGAATTGCTGTTACCGCCGTAACCTGGGCAACGCTGTCACGCTGCCAACGCGTCCAACTAGACTGGATTGGATATTCATTGGATCATTGCGCCCGAGTTCACTTTACCTCGCCCAGCTTGTGGGGAGCGACCGGAATTAAAGCCGACGGGTTGCGCGAACGAGCGGCCGATACCGGGCGACCGGATAACGTCCGTTTCGGCTCGGGGCCATTCGCGTCGTTTTGACAGTCGACCCGTTGAGCCGGCACCCAATGACCGGACATCTTCAGCGCGTAGGGCGGACTAGCCGAAGGCGTAATCCGCCACCTTAGCAACTAAAGCTCGATTGCAAGTTCATACAAGTAAGTATGCGTACTCGTGATGGCGGATTACGCTCCGCTAATCCGCCCTACGAGCTAGTCGCGCTTCATCATATGGACCGCGTGGGTCGCTGCCACTTTGTCGATAATTGTGCAGAGGATTTCGTCGAGCCGCCTGCCTTCTGAATAATCCGCAGGCGCGATGAAGTCGGCGCGTTTGTCATGGATAAGCTTTTCCGCGCGGGCCTTCTTCGATGTGCTGCCGGGTTGATAAACATGCGTTCGGACAGCGCCAGGTTGCGACGATCTTTACGCAGCTCGATCAGTTTAAGATCGTCTTGGAAGTCAATTCCTCCGTGCATGTCGACTTGGGTGCGCTCGACCGCATTTATGTAGCGACGTCCTCGGGCAAGCAGGTTCCGCTCTCTGTCGTGGCAAAGATCGGCAGTTCGGTGGCGCCGCTGACCATCAATCATCAGGGCCTCTTTCCGGCGGTCACGCTGAGCTTCAATCTGGCTCAGGGAGCGTCGCTCGGCGACGCGGTTTCGGCCATCCAGGCGGCCAAGGCGCGCATTGGCGTTCCCTCGAGCGTGCAAGGCAGCTTCCGGGGGATGGCCCAAGCCTTTCAGGACTCGCTGACGACAGTGCCGTGGCTCATCTTCGCCGCGATTATCGCGGTGTACAACCTGCGGAATCCAAGGACCGGGATGACTTCCTCAAACTCATTCCCGTCCCGGACGACGTGTTTCTCGCCGCCGCCAAACGTGCAGTCGTCGCCGCCGGATTGTCGAACGAAGCAGTGGAAATACTGCATCCGGAGAACCGGTCCGAGCCTTCCTACCGTTGATGTGCGCCGCCGACCCTCGACGTTGGTCGAGTACAACTCATCGGGGCCCGGAATTGAAAAACCCCGCCGGCGAAAGCGAGGTTTTGTATTTCTCAGTGCGACGCACTGAGAAAATCAGACCCTGTCTTTCGGCGCCCGTGTAAGGAGCGCGTCGAATTCGAGCTTGCGGTATTGGACAAACCGAAGATGGCCGTCGACTAGAGCGCGGACCACCGCGTCATAGCCGTGTCCGCCGAGGGCAGATCTCTCAACGAGTTCACCAACACTAGCCTGGCCGTCCGTCTTGAGGACGACCTTGGCCATGACCGCATCGTCCTCGGGACGTGGATCGCGAGTCGCCAAGTTGACGGCTTGCGTGTTGAAGAGGTCGACCCGAGAGAGCTCTTTCTCAGTCATGAGGGCGACGTAGTCCGCAAATGAGGGCGACATCTGCTCGGCTACGAGCTCGATGAGACGACCAATATCACCATTGCAAGCCATTGGGATCTCACAATCCGAATTCCCGCAGCCCGGCTAATCCGATAGATGCCGGGCAAAGTACGCCCCTAGTCGGGTGAGCCGGGCGGACCCTGGTATCGTCGTCGGCAGCAGTGTCGAGGGCGCCGCCTAGTTAAGTTCGATGTCGACGCGATGCTTCTTAAGGAAGCTCGACAAGTCATTCATGGCGTCGAGATCGCCAGCCATCGCCAGCATGGTCCTCGCGTACTATCCGTGCGAGCGCGTCGACCAGCTCGTATGAACGTGGGCACGGGAATGCGTCCTTACTTTCGTCCACCGCCGGGACCACCTGACGCGCCGCCGCCGGAGCCGTCATCGTTGTCGTCAGGTTGCGGGTCTCGTTCATCGAGCCACTGGGAGATCACTGCTTCGGTTCCGTCTTTCCAGTCGCTTTGAACGCCTTCTGCCGGCGTCGCGGGGCGATCGGCCATGTATCGACCCACGTGTCGGCCGCCTTTCTGAATTTCGTCGATGACGGCTTTGTAGGAAGGTATCAATCCTAACCGCTCCAGGTCTTCAACCAGCCACGTGTTGACAGCACATGGGCGTGACGCTTCATCAATATTGGGCCGTCGCCGTATGGACCGTCTTCTGTCAATACAAGGGCCAATTCGTTCGGTCCGACGGACAAAGATTGTCCGTCTACCGCTTTGAGACGAGATAAGTTCTTCAATATCCAGGAGATCGCGGCGTCGCCGAGTCCGACGGTAGCTTCCGGATCCTCACCTGAAGCTTCCTTCGCCATAGCCTTCGTAAAGACATCCAGAAATGGCGTATCCAGTTCCTTGAATTGATTTCCGCCCGCTGTTTCGAACCACTGGGAAAGTCTCGCCTCCCCGGCGCACCAAATTTTCGAGTGCATTCTTTTCGAACTACGTCGGCGATGACGACGGGATGACCGAACGACTGCAGCAGTCTTAGCTCATCGGCGCAGGCAAGACTGATTAACGGCCCCGCGTCGGCCACGATCAGCGTTACCGGACGTTTCCTCCAGGTGTTCATGAGCTTACGGCGCGCTTGTAAGGTCGGCCATGACGGCGTCGACCATTTCCAATTCCAAGGGAATGAGGTCGCTCCGAATAGTGACGCCGCTGGACCGGCATGCATCATAAAGTTCGAATAAGCTATCGCAGGCAGTCAAGCTCATGGCTTTCCGATACCCGATCCGACCATCCTGCCAGGCCTGGAGGATGTCGTGGGGTGCAGCTTTTTCAAGTTCGTTCGCGACCATGACGATACCATCCGATCGGCTTGAGCGAGCCTATCCAGCCGAGATGACGAGAGGCAGCCAGCCTGTTTAGTCTGACCGGATATATAGGCTTCCGGACTGCAACAGAAAAGCTTTCGCTTGGAACGACATCAATTCCTGCCGCCGCACCCCTACCGCATCGTTCCTAAAGCTTGCCGCCCAATTTTCCTGTTAAGTATGCCTTCCGACTAGACACACCCCCTCGGATTCCGAGAGACACGATCAGCCCAGCGATGCCATGCCATGCCATGAATGCGCGAGCGGTGTTGCGCATCTGCGACCAAAAAACTCCCTAACCGCGAGACGGGAATAGTCGCAAGAAGAGCACGATACCACAAAATCAGGGCTTTTTGTAGTCAGCGCGCAATGATTGGTTAATGCGCCGCTGACGTACACAGGTGTTGCTCGGCAATCGTCTGCTGCAGCGCGCTGAGAAAATCAGACCCTGCCTTTCGGCGCCCGTGTAAGCAGCGCGTCGAATTCGAGCTTGCAGTATTGGACAAGCCGAAGATGGCCGTCGAGCGGCGGTCGTGGCGCCGCAGCGCCTCCGACCGATAAGAGTCGCTAACGGCGTCTGCTGGAGGTGGATCTGCGTAGCGCGCCTTGATCAGGTCAAAGGGCCATCGATTTCAAACTCAGATCTTATGAGACGACGTTGGTTCGTCTTCTTCCGTCGGCTTGTTTTCCCAAGATTCAATAAATGCGATAACGTTGAGGACGTGCCGGTAATTTACGCGTTCACGATGCCGAAACCGTCGAAGCTCATCGAGTTTGTCATAGAGTTCTTTGTCGATGACTTCGTTTCTTTTGTCGGTCTTTGCGGCAGCTTGTGCCAGTAACTGGGCGTGAAAACTGTCGGGGTTTGCGAACACTCCCTTATCGACCATGTTAAGAACTTCCTTCAAGACGTTTTCCATACCGGTGTAAATGCCTTCGATCCCGCTGGCGCGCGCGACCGTCCGGACCCATATGGCGGATGCGGCCTGGTCTGTTTCGGAGGGCGCCAGACGTTCTTTGTCCGCCTGCAAAAATGCCTCTAATTCCGAGCGCGTATCAGTCAGCCTAGTGCGCGTGCCCGGAGGGGCCCCGGCCGCACCGTTCCGACGGAAAATCGATTTGAGAGGTTCCAACTACTTCCAGAATGGCTAGGGGACATACTTTGCCCGGCTAGGCACTGCGGCTGGAGTGGGCTTCGCGTGTACGCGTCAAAGGATTTCAGACAGAACGATGAGAAGACTGTTGCGGCGTGCTCGAAAAATTCATGACTAGGAGCCCGGCGATCCTCTGGGCTTCGCCCACGACCGAACTCCACTGATGCCAGCGTTCGGCCAAACCCTTGTACTCTGCCAAGGTGGTAGTTTCGAGGTCATATGGCCGAGGACTGCTCAGTTGCCGCGCAATCTGTGCGAGCGAGCTTTCACCAGTGGCCTGTGGATACAGAGCATCCATCGGTTCCAACGCTAACCAAACTCGCTCGTCATTCATTGACGACGACAGCGCGACGAAATCCACATAATCGCGAGTTGCGTTCCTCTTCAGTATTAACGCACCCTTGATCCGGAGTATCTCATTAAGAGTTGGAACCCGTAAATTCCCGCTCTCCGTGGAAATGACATCCGTTTCAAGCGGCTGCTCACGGATGAGTTGTCGTATTCCAGTTTCGATTCCATCGAGACTGCCAAGTATCAAAACCGGCTTCTTGACACGCGCTGTCTTCCAGCCGGCGACAGATTCGAGCTGCGCAAGAACATCGTCGAAACGCAGGCGTAGGTCTGTCAGGACATGGTCAGCATCGCGCGAAAGGCGGTGCTTCGCGTAAAGTGACGCGCTAGTGCCGCCCACGAGTACGGCGTCCGGCAAAATCTTTTGCAGCCGACAGGCGGCGGACAAGACATCTTCCCAAGCCGGCATCGACTTCTTGGTCATCTGGCTCTCATTCGTGCAAGAAAACATTCCCACGCAGTGAACGACTGCGACAGGCGTTCCCCTTCCGCCTCCGCATTGAGGCGTCTTGCAGCGCAGATACGCTCAATCTTTGTCGCGACTTCTCCGGTACGATCATCCAGAGCGGCTCGACCGAGATAAGCCCAATCATCACGCTTGCCTCGCTCGATGATGTCATCGATGGCCGCAAGAGACAAAGACTGTCCGATAAGGTGTCGGTGCTCCATCTTCCAAACTCCCCGCCTACACTCGCCTGACGCGCGCGGGCCAGCTTGCATCAGCGACCACCGCGCCAGCATTACCGTCAGCCACACGAGCAATGGCGGCTCCTCCGCTCCAGTCACCCGGAAGGAATCTGATGCCGGCGTTCTCCAAGGCAATCTGAATCGCGGCGAGACTATTCAGCGCTGGCATCCGTCTGCCCGCTTCGAAGTCCTTAACCGTCGAAAGACTTAGGTTGGACCTCTCCGCTAAACTCTCTTGATTCCAATCCAACAACGCTCTGGCAGCGCGGGTGATATCCGGGCTTAGCATGCTTTTGCCTCAACTATTATAGCTTATCATAGCCTGAAAAGATTAATGTTCAACTAGAAGAGCTACTAGTGCGACACTCGTCGGAGGTATCAGGGGCGAAAGTCGTTGCCGGTCTCAGCCGTGTCCGCTTTTACCGCACCATCACCCATGTCGGGGTGCAGGATCGGGTAGGCGATCCTTGCCGGGCCAAGTACGTCCCCTGCGATCAACCCGGCACGGCCGCGAAAAATCCCGTCGAATATTGTACTGGCCGGAACGGATTTCGGGCGGGCGCGGCAGCGACTCGCCGCCCAACTAGCCGCCATTTCCGCCGAAATCACCGGAGGGCTTTCCGGCATGCTCGCCGCGCCGGTTGGGCAGGAGACTCGATCGATCAGACGGGATTTGATCCGGCGCGTCGTCGCGATTGACCCCGTGATCGACGAGGCGATCGGCGAAACCTCAGAGCTGCGCTTTCGCTCTGGGAGATTGCACGGGGCTTTGGAAGGCCTGTTCGTCGCCCTGTCTGGATGGCGCAGGGTCGCAAATCATCTCGAGGTTCTGCCGAATAACCAGCAGGGGCAGGAGGCCGATGCCATTCTGCGAAGTCTCCCTTGGGAGGTGCGTTCTGCGTCGATCGGAGGAGGCGCGCCACGCTGGACAGCCGACCCACGGCGCTTGCGGAGGAGTTGCGCAGCGGCGGTAAGGGCCCTCGTCGCGCTGCCGGCCGAAACGCCATCGCTGCGGTTGTTGGCCGACGGGACCGCTGAGGCGCTGATCGGCATTTCGCGGGCGCTCAAGGGATTGGTGCTGCTAACCAATTCTGACGTAGGCGCTCAGCAAGATCGCGTAGTACGGTTCCCTGTGCCCGATTTGGTTCCCGCTTTCGTCAACGCGACCCGCGTGTTCATCGTGATGGGTGTTTTCGAACTGTTCTGGATCGTTACCGCATGGCCGAGCGGGACCTCGGCCATTACGTGGTCGGCGATCTTCGTTATCTTGCTCTCGCCGACCGCTGACCAGGCCTACTCCACCGCAAAAATTCGCTTGCTCGGCATCGGTCTAACTGCCTCTCTCGCGGCGATCTTCAAGTTTGCCGTGCTGCCCGGCAGCGAGACTTTCGTTGGCTTGGCGATCTCGATCGGCCTTGTGCTGATACCTGCAGGAGCGCTTTCCACCTTATCCTGGCAGGTAGCCATATTCGGATCCATCGCGTCCTGGTTCGTGCCCCTGCTCGCACTCCAGCGAACCCCATGACCTACGACACCCTGCAATTCTATAATTCGGCGTTGGCAATCGTCTCGGGAGCGGGCGCCGCCGCACTCGCTTTTCGCCTGCTGCCGCCGCTATCGCCGGGGTTGCGAACCCATCGGCTTCTGGCACTCACGTTGCGGGACTTGCGCCGCCTGACGACGGGGCCTGATCCCGCGGACCGCAAATGAATGGGAAGGCCGTGTATATAGCCGTCTCTCGGCGCTGCCGGAACAGGCCGAGCCGTTGCAGCGCGCGCAGCTCATGGCCGCACTTTCTGTAGGAACCGAAATCATCCGCCTGCGCCGTGTCGCTCACCGGTTCGATCAGGACGCCGAGCTCGACGCGGCGCTTGATGCCTTGGCGAGAGGCGACAGCTCGGTTGCGACCGAATGCCTTGCCCGGCTCGATCAGAGGCTGGCGGCTCTACGACACCAGGCCGGGAGTGCGGGTCAGGCTGCGGGCGCGCAGCAGCATTCTTGCGATGTCGGAGGCGCTCGCTCAGCATGCCGCCTATTTCGATTCAGGAGCGGCGCGATGAGCTTTGCCGAAGTCGACCTGTTCGGCGTCTATGTCGCACCGATCTCGGTGATGATGGTGGCGGCGTGGCTTGTCCTGATCGCGCTGCGCCGGGTGGCGGACCATTTCGGTCTGCTGCGCCACGTCTGGCACCCGGCGCTGTTCGTGTTCGCAGTCTACATGATCGTGCTCTCGTCCATCGTCCTTATTGTCGCACGTTGAGGTATGCTGATGTCGAGCGTTGAACTGAGATCGGAGCACGCCAGCCAAAGCGATGGAAGCGACGTTCCGCGTCGCTCTGCGAGCGACCGCGACAATGTCAAGTCGCGCATCCGCGTCGTTCCAATACTCATCACGCTGGGTACGGTCGCGGTTGCGGCCTTGCTCGCCTGGGCGACGTGGCAGGCTTACATGGCCGCGCCCTGGACCCGCGACGGCACAGTGCGGGCCTATGTCGTGACGATGGCGCCCGAGGTGGCCGGACGAATTGTCAAGCTGCCGGTCGCGGACAACCAATTCGTGCACAAGGGCGACGTGCTGTTCGAAATCGAACCGGCCGACTATCGGATCGCGCTCGAGCAGGCGCAGGCCCAGGCGCAGCGCGATGGCGCCGCGCTCGACTATGCCCGCGAGAACGAGAATCGAAAAGCCACGCTCGCGAAAGAAGGCTGGGCCTCGACGGACATCTACCAGCAAACGACGAGCACGCTGCGTCAATCGGAGGGGGTCGTCGCCTTGGACAAGGCCGCCATCGCCAAGGCGCAGCTCGATCTCAGCCGGACCGTCATTCGCTCGCCGGTCAACGGCTACGTGACCAATCTTGCTGGCGCAGCTCGGCGACTACGCCACTGTCGGTCAAAAGCTAATCTCCCTCGTCGACGCCGATTCCTTCTGGGTCGATGGCTACTTCGAGGAGACCAGTCTCGGCAGGATCCATGACGGCGACCCGGCGACCGTCAAGCTGATGGGCTACAGCCAGCTCGTTCGTGGCCATGTCGGCGGCGTCGCCCGTGGCATCAACATCCCGAACGCGCAGCCGGATCAGGCGGGGCTCGCCTCGGTAAATCCGATCTTCACCTGGGTGCGCCTTGCGCAGCGCGTGCCGGTGCGCATCCACATCGATCAGGTGCCGGATGGCGTCCGCCTGGTGGCCGGCATGACGGCCACCGTGCAGATCGATCCGCACACGCACGCGTCTCCTCCGTAGCTGGTACATCAGCCCGCTCGGCCATCATCCACACAAGTGGGCTGCAAGATCAGTTAGGCGAACTGTGCGGCGGCTCGAAGGGGGTAAAGCGGACATAGGTCCGATCGATGTTCGTCCTCGACCCGGGCATCCGAAATGAAAAGCCCCGCCATCGTGGCGGGGCTTTAAGTTTCAGGCTAGGGGACCAACTTTGCCCACGGCTGCAACGGGTGCGGCACCGGGCAAAGTTGGTCCCCTATGGCCCCGACTACCCTCTGGAATCGTTAGTGCGAAATTTCGCGTTCTGACGTGCTACCTGCTGGATGCCGCGCAAAGTACGTCCTCTGAAGCTGACGGCCGGGTGAACATGCAAGACCGGAAGTGAGCAGCCGACATCCAAAACCGTTTTTTTGACCCGGACAGACCTCGCCCAACGTCCCTCGGAGGACGGGCGTGTATTCTTGAGGCCCACTTGATAAGTGGATAGGACGGAGACATAATGAATGACGAGAAACCCATGGTGAACGTCATCACATATTCTAGCGCCAAAGCACGAATGCGCGGCCCAGCCTCCAGAGAGGGACTGGGTTGACCTGACGCGTCCTGAGAATGCGTGCAGCGATCGGACCAGGCCCTCGTTTTCGGGGCCTTTTTTATTGCCGATTTCCCACTGCACAAATTCCAGGAGCACGACCATGACTGACATCAAGAAGACGCTGATCACCAGCGCGCTTCCCTACATCAACGGCATCAAGCACCTCGGCAACCTGGCCGGATCGCTCTTGCCGGCCGACATTCATGCCCGCTACAGGCGCCAAACTGGCGACGACGTGCTGTTCATCTGCGCAACCGACGAGCATGGGACGCCGGCGGAGCTTGCAGCTGCCGAAGCCGGTCTCCCCATCGCCGTTTACTGCGCTCAACAGCACGGAATTCAGGCCGATATTTACCGTCGACTCGGCCTTTCATTCGACCATTTCGGGCGCTCGTCGTCGCCGCAAAACCGGGCATTGACCCAGCACTTCTTCAAAAGCCTGGACGACCGTGGCTTCATCGAGGAGCGCACGCTGAACCAGGTCTATTCGCTAGACGACGGGCGTTTCCTTCCGGACCGCTACATCGTCGGCACTTGTCCGCACTGCGGGTCCGACCGCGCCCGCGGCGACCAATGCGAGAACTGCTCGCGGCTGCTGGAGCCGACCGACTTGATCCGGCCACGGTCTGCGGTCTCGGGCGGCACGAACCTGGAAGTGCGTCCGACCAGGCATCTGTTTCTGCGTCAGCAGGCATTGGTCGGCGCTCTTGAGACGTGGCTCGCTTCGCGCAAGGGTTGGCCGCATTTGGTGACGTCGATAGCGCGCAAGTGGCTCGACGAGGGCATCCAAGACCGCTGCATCACGCGCGACCTCGCTTGGGGCGTCCCGGTGCCGAAAGAAGGCTTTGAAGGCAAGGTGTTCTACGTCTGGTTTGACGCTCCGATCGAATACATCGCGGCGACGCAGGAATGGGCTGACGCTGATCCTGAGAACCGCGACTGGAAGAAGTGGTGGTGGCAGGCGGACGACGTCGAATATCTGCAGTTCCTTGGCAAGGACAACGTGCCTTTTCATACGGTTTCGTTTCCATGCACGCTGTTAGGATCGGGCGAGCCGTGGAAGACCGTCGACGTGATCAAGGGCGTTTCATGGCTCACTTATGAGGGCCAGAAATTCTCCACCAGCCAGCACCGCGGCGTGTTTCTCGACCAGGCGCTCGAACTGCTGCCGGCGGACTATTGGCGCTGGTGGCTGGCGGCGAATGCGCCCGAGGGCAGCGATGCGGCGTTCTCCTTCGAGCGGTTTGCCGCCGGCGTGAACAACGATCTCGCCGACACGTTCGGCAATCTCGTCAACCGGGTGCTGAAGTTTGTCACCGCGAAATACGATGGCGTCGTGCCGGCAGCGGGCGAAACGGGCGAACTTGAGCATTCCCTCACCGCCGAACTGACGCATCACCTCGCAAATCTGAAGTCGCACCAGGATGAACGGTCGCTTCGCAAGGCAGCAGACGAGGTCCGTGCGATCTGGAGCGTCGCCAACGCCTATCTGGTGTCGGGTGCGCCATGGTCGCACGTCATCAAGGAACCCGACCGTGCTGCCGTCGTCGTTCGCACCAGCGTGAACCTGTTGGCGTTGGCGGCGACGGTCGCATGGCCGTTCATACCGGCTACCGCTGAGCGTGTGCTGGAGGCATTGGGCAGCAATGCCGAACCGTCATGGCCGTCGTCAGCAGCCGAGGCATTGGCCGTGATCGAAGGAGGACGAAAGATCGACGTGCCGCCTATCTTGTTCGAGAAGCTCTCGGCGGAATGGGTCGAGACCAACAGGGCGACGTTTGCCGGAATGAAACGCCAGGAAGCGAGACACTCGCGACCACGTTAAGGACCGCAACTGTCATTTCCGCTTTTGGGCCCGTAGCTGAAGATCCTTTTGTCCGTGCCGGATGCCGGCTTGTCGAGTTAGAGCGGACGTCGGTCCGATTGATCGACGTTGCCCTCGCGCCGCGACATCCGAAATGAAAAGCCCCGCCGTGGCGGGGCTTTTGTGTGTCTCAGGCTAGGGGACCTACTTTGCGCCGATTAGGGGACCGACTTGTAGGGGACCAACTTTGCCCACGGCTCGGCTGCAGCACCGGGCAAAGTACGTCCCTTGGTGGCCTCCGCAAATCGTTGAAATCGCAGCGGACGAGTCCCGCACATTGGCAAGCTAACCGTCCCTCACCCTGCAAAGTACGTCCTCAAAAATCAAGCGCCGCCAACGGTGACAAAAGCAGCCGTAAATCGATGCTTACTGCGATACCGAGGCTCTCTTTGGCACAACCGGTTTCAACTGTTCGAGCTGAAGTCAGCGCCTGGCACGCTCTTTACATCGAGGTTCGTCTTGCAGCCCTACAGACGCACTGCGCGGTCTTGTCTGGATCGATGGCCGCAATTGAGGCTGGCTGTCCTTGTGCGTCTCCTACCCGCGCAATGTGGAAACTCCAATCGTGGGAAGGCTATAAGAAGTAGTCTGCCTCGAACGAGGGGGTCAGGAGGCGTCCGCCGCGCGGGGAAATCGTGCCCTTTGCAGGGGCTCAGCCAAGGTGAAGATCATGCGCGATTTGAAGGCAGCCGGGCTCTGCGCGATCAGTATGTGGCGGAGCGGGCGCGAATCTGGAGCGAAGGTCGGTCCGTTCAGAGCATAGTGCTGCGGACGTCGCGTCCACATCGGCACGTCCAACCCCCAGCGACGGGCGAGATGTTCGCCGACCGCGCCCAGCCACGCATCCTGAAGAGGGTTGCCTGTGAAATTCGGCGCTTCATCGAGCCGCCGTTGCTGCTGCGGCTTGTTCGGGTGGTCGAGATAGAACGCGTCCAGAAATTCGTCGAGAGCATGCCCGAACGACTTGCGCCCGGAGACCGCATCGTCGACGACCTCCTGCAAGGATTGCGGGCGGCTCATCGTGGTCGTCTCCTTCTGATCGCTTCGATTGCCTCAGGAATACGGGCTTTGGCGACCGGATCCAGTTCTTCGTCCGGATAGAACCGGAAGAACAAGTCCATGAGTTGCTCGGCGTCCTCGATGCCGGCGGTCGATGCAAGCTCCACCAAATCATTGAAATCCCTGTCCTCGAAGCTGGCCCGTGTCAGCGCCTTCAGTTTCATGGCGCACAGATACTCGGGCTTGGCCACGAAGACCTTCAGTCCCGGTCGGTCTCCACGCGGATAGTCGCCCTGCAGCAGGAAGAAGTCGTCCAATTCCAACTCTGGAGTGAAGCCGCCGACAGCGTTGTTCAGCCAGTCGTCCGGTAATCCCAGTAGAGTGGCGGCGTAGGCAGCGGCATCTTTCATCGAGGCCTCCGCCTCGCCAGTCGAAAAGACCGCGTCAACGTCATCCGTCGCCGTCCGCCACGGAAACTGGAGGAGGATCGCTGTCCCGCCGTAGACGGCGATTTCTCCGATGAGATTTCGGTCGCGGAGATAGGCGCCCATGACCTCGAAGGCCCGGACTATGGTCTCAGTATCCAGTTTGCTTAACGACATGGTCCAATCATATCACGAGGAATTCCTGAACGTCCGGGCCGCCGTAAATTGGTTAATGGGGCTCGATGACCAAATTCCCAGCTCCATGTCGTCGTGTCCGTCACTTATTGAGCGCACTTGGCCTTGCCATTCGGTCCAGGCCCGAATATCTTACTCTTGTCTTACCGGAAAGGCGCCATGTCCGCCAAACAGAAACTGACCACCACCGTCTCGACCAAGGGCCAGGTGATACTGCCCAAGACGATCCGGGAACAGCGGCACTGGCCTGCGGGAACGGAACTGGTGGTGGAGGATACCCCGGAGGGCGTATTGCTGAAGGCAAAGCCCGCCTTTACGCCCACCCGGCCGAAAGACGTCTTCGGCTCCCTGTCATATAAGGGGCCGGCAAAGTCGATCGCGGATATGGAGGCGGGGATCGCCGCCGAGGCGAAACGGCGGCATGCTCGCAATCGATACTAATCTCATCGTGCGCTATCTGGTGGGCGACGATCCCGGGCAGGCTGCCCGGGCACGCAGGCTGATCGACAACAACGACGTCTTCGTCTGCACCACAGTGCTGCTAGAGACCGAGTGGGTGCTGCGGAGCGTCTATGGGTTTTCCGCTGTCCAGTGTGCCAAGGCCCTCTCGGATTTCGCGGGGCTGCCGCGCGCGAATCTGGAAGATGCGACCGCCGCGGCAAAGGCGTTGGGCTGGATGCGGCAGGGCGTGGACTTTGCGGATGGCCTTCATCTGGCCAAGGCGGAAGGCTGTGAGGCCTTCATCAGCTTTGACCAGGATTTCGCCAATGCCGCCAACGCCCTCGGCGGCATCAAGGTGCGAGCGCCCTGATAGCCCGGCGCTGGCTGTCCGCCCCAACTCCGTCAGTCGGCATAATCAGGAGCACCCGGTTCTTCGATTCCCTATGCGGCACCACGGGTGCCGGGTAGGGGACGGACTTTGCCCCGATTAGGGGACGTAGTTGTAGAGGACGTACTTTGCCAGCTGCGGCAGCCGTCGAATCCATCCGCAAATGAGGGCAAAGTCCGCCCGCGACACGGCAATCATCGCATCGAAGGCGCCGGCAATTCATCGAGCGGAATGACCTTCAGCCGGCAGATCGTGCGTCTGCCGTCCTTTTCGAGTTGGATCGTCTCGTTTTCGACCATTATTCCGACAATGCGGGACACGTTAGGTTGCGCCATTCCGGTCATTTCGGCGAGCTCCCCGATACTCGCGGATCCAGCGGATCGGAGTGCGCGCTTGACGCGCAAGGCGGCCTCCGACATTGCCCTGCGAGCAGACCGATCGGCTCCATCCAAATCTGGAGAGATGGTCGAGCGCTTCAGATCGCGGTGATGACGGGCGACGACCTCGCGTGCCGCGTAATCGAAAAATCCGTATGCGAGACGCCTTAGAACTTCACGCGATCTGGCACGCCGCTCGAAGGGAAGGCGAACCGCGGATACGCAGTAGATCGGCCTTCCTGCTCGCGGAACAAGGAAATCCTCGAAGCCGCCGTGGAGCCTGATGTCCGGGGGAAATGGTAGCGTGACCACGTTCCGCATTCCCGCACTCCGGACAATATCTTCGAACGCGACCCGTCGGCCCGCCGGAACGGTGCCATAGGCCGGCGGAGGAACGGGAGCAAGGTCAAGTATCTCCGGATGCATCATGGAGGCCCCGAGCAGTCGTGCGAAAATGCTGCCTTGAGAGCTTCGAGACTGGCTCTGACGCGACCGCGAAGAGCTTTGGCACGATGAAGATTGCCGCCCATGAGGCGAACCGGCGCATCCCCAGCGACGATGCGCTCGCATGTCGATATCATTTCGTCGGTCATGCGACCAAGGCACTCTTTGCGCCATCCAAGGCCAGCGAAGAGGATCCTAGCTATATCGTCTTCGTCCTTGACGCCCTTCGGGCTGCCGGCGCGATCTTCATAAGCTTTCATTTTCAG
The DNA here is from genome assembly GCA_963843235.1 of uncultured Alphaproteobacteria bacterium. Taxonomy (GTDB): domain Bacteria; phylum Pseudomonadota; class Alphaproteobacteria; order Rhizobiales; family Xanthobacteraceae; genus Bradyrhizobium. The sequence continues at coordinate 178,885 of CAWJJV010000017.1, read as the reverse complement.
AATTAGCAGATGTTCGAGGCAAGCTACGCGGATCCCGTGCTTGATCTCCGACCAGGCGATCGCTTCGTCCGCCGGGACGGCTAGATCGTGCTGGTTCTCGACATAGACGTCGAACTCGAAGCCGTTTTTGAGGAATTGATGCTTCCCCAGCCCTCGGTTCGGCGTCACCATCTCTACATCCCGCAAATCCGAAAAATCGACGATCCGGATCATTAAATCCCCGTCGTGGCTCATCGCCGCCAATTTGGCGCCGCCGTCGGCGTCCATCATGTGAGCGTAAACGGCGATGCCCCCGATGAAAGCGACGCCTTCCGGAAACAAGCCGTGGATTTCGGACACCGTGTCCAGCAGTCTGTTCCAATCGGCCTGATCCAAGACAGTCATCCTCATATATCAATTATTGATATATATCAGCATTCGCGAAAGTCAAGATCGCGGTGTTGAAAGTAGAGCGGACCTCCCGGTCTACGGCCATAGCAGCCGACGGACAGCACAGCGTATCTGAGGCGCACGACGGCAGATCCGAGAGCGAGGCTTGCGAGCGATCTGGAAACGGGCCAGGCTGTTCCGACATGACGTCGGCCGCGGTGCTGCATTCGCCATCGCCGACAAGGTTTTGTGCAAGGAGAACTCAGGCTTTGCCTTTCGGCGCGCGCGTAAGCAGCGTGTCGAATTCGAGCTCGCAGTATTCGACAAGCCGACATTGGCCGGCGAAGACAGCACGGACCACGGCGTAATAGCCGTAGCCGCCGAGGCTAGATCTCTCGACGAGTTCACCAATACTAGCCTGGCCGTTCATCTTGCGGATGACCTTGGCGAGGGCCGCGTCGTTCTCAGGGCAAAGATCGCGAGTCGCCATGTTGACGACTTGCACGTTGAAGAGACCGACCCGGGAAAGCTTCTCCTCGGTGATCAGGACGAGGAAGTCCGCAACCGAGGGCGATATTTGTTCGGCTACGAGCTCGACGATACGGTCGATGCCAGATACCGCAATCAATGCGGACGGCTTGACCGCCGCAAGCAAACGCTTGCCCTCGGTAGTGGTGAAGCGGAAATTGAAGAAATGCCGGCGCTTCCGGCCATCGTCGCCGATGTAGGTGACCGAGGAAGGCTGCTCGGCGACTTTGACGATATCCGGTCGCAGCCTGCCAACCACCAGGCAGCAGCGTTCGAGAGCGCCGTCGTAGCAGATCTCGCCCCGAAGGTCGAAAGTGCGCATCGCTTTCATTGTTGGACCGTTGGCGACCGCCGGCTCCGGCTCGTCGCCTTTGGCTCTTATCGCCGCCGACCGAGCCAGCTTTCGATGCACCTCGGCGAATTCGATCAGCCTTTTTCTTGCGTCGGGATCGATTGCCGCCGTCGCCTTATCGTGCAGGAGACTGGCCATCTTCAGGTGCTGGCTTGAGCTGAACCGCATCGATCTTTCTACTGCACGATCTTCCGTCACTCGCCTTAGCCGGACGAATGTAACTTAAAGGCGCCGTCTAAAAAGCGTTGAATGGCAGAAATCGCCTGCGTGAAAATGACTCACAAAGGGCCACTGCGAGAGGTTTGGCGAGGAATATGCGCCCCTGAGCGGAAGTGCTGGCCCATGAGTGCGGCACCAAGCGCATTTCCGAAACTACCTTGCCGGCTCAACCGGTCGACGCAACACAGGCGTTAAATCTCTCTGCTGGGGTTTCAAATTGCAAGGTCTCACGTGGTCGTTCGTTTAGCTGACGAGCCACTTTGTTCAGATAGGCTTGCGAGTGCACCGACAAGTCGGTGCCGTGAGGAAAGTACTGTCTCAGCAGGCCATTGGTGTTCTCGTTCGACCCGCGCTGCCACGGGCTTTGCGGATCGCAAAAATAGACGTCGATGTTGGTCGCCAACGTAAATCGACGATGAGCCGTCAGTTCCTTGCCCCGGTCCCAGGTCAAGGACTTATACAGCTCCTTTGGTAGCTTCTTCGCCTGCTTGATGAGTGCGGTGACGACCGTCCGGGTATCCTTGCCTGCCACCTTGGCCAACATCACGTAACGCGTTTGACGCTCGACCAGGGTCGCGATGTAGGTGTTGTTCGGCCCGGACAGCAGATCGCCCTCCCAATGGCCAGGCACCGCTCGATCTCCAATCGCCGCCGGTCGCTGACGGATTGAGACGGCATCCTTCATATACCCCCGTCTATCGCCATGCGGATCAACCGGCCTGGAGCGACGCATCGAGCGCTTCGATCGGAGATGGCGAAGCAGCTCTTTCTTGAGTACGCCGCGCGCTTGGACAAACAGGCTGCGATAGATGGTCTCGTGTGACACCTGATTACACTCGTCTTCAGAATGCGTCCTCTTCAGCCAACCGGCTATCTGCTCGGGTGACCAATCCAATCTGAGCTTCCCTGCCACTGACCGCCGAAGCCGCGAATTGATCGCCAACTTACAGCATTTTGGACGACGAGATCGCGCCCACGCATGCTCGTCCGCAAGGGTCGCTCGGTAACGATTATAGCCGCCATTGCGGCTCATTTCCCGGCTCACCGTCGAGGGGGCTCGGCCAAGTAGCTTTGCGATCGACCGGGCCGATTGATGTGCCGTAACACCTCTGGAAATCACCTCGCGCTCCGCAAGCGTCAATGCCAACCTGGAGCGACGCCGCTCCGCAGGACGAATCCCACCGTGCGGAGCCACCAGAAAATAAATCGACGATGACTCCTTACCAAAAGCTCTCCCGATCGCCTTCAACAACTCCCCGCGCTTCCAGCGATCCCATAGCTCCGTCTTCTCTGCCGCAGTAAAACCTCTATGAAATCTTCGTTCCATCCCACACTCCATCTTTCCCTCGAAGATAAAGTGTTGCATCGACCGGTTGAGACCACCCCTCCTAACCGGACATGCCGCCGACGTACCGAAACTGACGTGAATGCCCCCTTCCGGACATCAAGGGCAAATCTCGGGGGCGAGCATCGGCTGCCACGTTATTTGACGGGAAACAGAAGCGCGACAGCCCGCAATTGCGTGGATGTCGCCGATTGGCACGAAGCTGCTTGGCCGCGTCGAAATGACCCACTTCGGCATTCGTTGAGCCCTGCCGCTTTCGCATAGGCTGAGGCCACGATTCACATCAAAATACGCCCGCTCATCGATTTGGCTGGTAGCTACGCAGACACCCACCTGCTGCGCTCCAACGACGAATTGCTGCTGTCTCACCTCCACGCGGGAGCTAAAATATGACAAGAGAAATTACGCATTCCGCCATTGACCGCCGCACTTTGCTCTCGACGTTGGCGTTCCTTCCGGTTTTGCTCGCGTCACTCGCGTCCGTGTCTGCTTCAGCGCAGACCTCGACTTCGAGCGCCGCACTGCCTTCGTGGAATGAAGGCGCTGCAAAGAAAGCGATCCTCGATTTCGTGCATGACACGACGGACCAAGCAAGCCCGAAATTTGTACCTCCAGAGGAGCGTATTGCCACCTTCGATCAAGATGGCACGCTTTGGGTTGAGCATCCCGTTTATGGTCAAATGATGTATTGCCTTGATCGTGTTCCGGTGTTGGCAAAGCAAAAACCGGCGTTGAAGAACGTAGAGCCGTTCAAAACAGTGCTCTCAGGAAACCGGGAGGCTATAGCCAAGCTGTCGTTGCGGGACCTTGAGAAGATTATCCTTGTCACGCTCACCGGCATGACCACTGACGAGTTTGAGGCTGAAGGTAAAAAATGGCTCGCCAGCGCGAAAGATCCTCGCTGGAAGCGGCCCTACACTGAACTCACCTATCAACCGATGTTGGAGGTTTTGAACTATCTGCGTGCGAATGGCTTCAAGACCTACATCGTCACCGGCTTCGGTCAGGATTTTGTGCGACTATACTCGCAACAAGTCTACGGCATTCCGCCGGAGCAAGTGGTCGGCTCGGCGCTGGCCGTCAAATACGACTATGCCAAGGATGGCAAGCCGATCTTGATAAAAGAACCCAAGCTCATGCTCAACGACAACGATGCCGGAAAGCCAGAGGGCATTCATCTGATGATTGGTCGGCGTCCGAGCGCGTCATTCGGCAACTCGACCGGAGACCAGCAGATGCTGGAATACACGGGGGCCGGTGACGGCGCGCGTCTGGCCATGCTGGTACTGCATGACGATGCAGCGCGTGAATATGCTTATGGCCCGGCGCAGGGCCTGCCGGACACCAAGGTCGGCACATTCACCCCGGCGCTCGATGCAGAAGCGAAGAAAAAGCATTGGACGGTAATCAGCATGAAGAATGACTGGAAGAAGATTTTCTCGTTCGACTAACATTTCAGTCAGAAACAGGAGGTTGACGCCATGCTCAAGGACAATTCGCCTGGTATCCGAACCGCATTGCGCAAGACGGCAGCAGGCTGGCATAAGCGAGCCTTCGCTGGGCTGCTCGGCGCGACGACACTGGTGTCGCTAACGTGCGGACCGGCCAGCACGCCGGCACTGGCGCAGCAACCGCCACAGAAACCCAACATCCTCTTCATCATGGGCGACGACATCGGCTGGATGCAGTTGGGCAGCTACCAACAAGGTATGGGGCTGGGCGAAACGCCCAACCTTGATCGCATCGCAAATGAGGGCGCCAGGTTTGTGCACTACTACGCCGAGCAAAGCTGCACGGCCGGGCGCAACGCCTTCTTCACCGGGATGAACCCGCTGCGCACGGGCATGATCCCTCCGCAGCTTCCCGGCAGCCCATCCTACCTGCGACCCGGCACTCCGGCGCTCGCCAAGTTCCTGCTTGACCTCGGCTACAACACCGGCGAGTTCGGCAAGAACCATCTGGGTGACCACACCGACGCATTGCCGACGGCGCACGGATTCCAGGAGTTCTGGGGCTACCTTTATCACCTGGACGCCATGCAACAGGTGAGCTTCCCCGACATCAACGCCAGCCCGACCAAGCAGGGTTTCGCGCCGCCGTGCAAGAACACGCTGATTCCCGGCGTACCGGAAGTCCCCGGCGCGGTGGACCCGAAGACCACGACTTGTCTTACGCCGCCGCGTCCAGTGCTCGCGTGCAAGTCCTCCGACGGCACTGCGAAAAATCAGATGTGCAAGGACGAGGGTCCGCTGACGCTGGAACGGTCGAAGACGGTGGACGAGGAAATCTCGGCCAAGGTCATCGACTTCCTCGACCGCAACGACCCGACGAAGACCAACAAGCCGTTCTTCGTCTGGTACAACCCGGCGCGCATGCACGTCACGACGGTGCTGTCGCCGAAGTACCTGGCGATGCTGGGTGAGGAAGGCGGCAAAGACTGGGGCATCCAGGAAGTTGGCATGAAGCAGCTGGACGACAACGTCGGCTATGTGATGAAGAAGCTGGAGGACATGGGCCAGCTCGACAACACGATCATCGTTTTCACGACCGACAACGGTGGCCAGAGCCAGACCTTCCCGGACGGCGGCATGACACCCTTCAAGGCCAACAAGCTCACCACCTGGGAAGGTGGCATGCGCGTGCCGTTGGTCATCCGCTGGCCGGGCGTCATCAAGCCGGGCACGATCAAGGACGACATCTTCGCCTCGCTCGACTGGCTGCCCACGTTCGTCGAAATCGCCGGCGGCCCGAAGGGCAATGCCCTGAACGAGCAGATCATGGCCGGCAGGTATCCCGGCATCGTCAAGACCAAACTCGATGGCGTCAACCAGTTCGACTATCTCACCGGCAAGTCGGAGAAATCGGCACGCGACACCTTCTTCTACTACACCGGGGCGACGCCATCGGCGGTGCGGTACAAGAACTGGAAGATATACTTCACGATGGAGGGTTCGACCGGTGCCGCCGCGCTCCTTGGACCCCAGCAGTATGGTTGGGCGCAGGTCCAGAACATCAGGCGTGATCCGTTCGAGCAGGCCGTTGGCGAAGTACAGAAGTCCGTGTTGTCCATGGGCGGTACACTCGCGTCCCCGAGCACCGCATACATCTACAACTGGAACATGCTGCCGGTTGGGCAGCAACTGTGGTTGAAGGAACTGGAGTCCTACATCGCGTTCCCGCCGCTGCAGGACCCGGAGACCTACAACCTCGTTCAGGTCATGGCACAGGTCAAGAAAATGGCGGAGCAGAACCCGAGCAAATGACCAAGACGAATACGCGCGTTTGGCGACGGGCGGCCTAATGTGGTCGCCCGTTGCGCTTGTTGCGCAACCTACGCCGAGCGATACTGAGTATCCATTGGCGACGGAAACCATCGAAGTGAACCGGCACTTTTCGGAAGTGCCATAGTGTCCGACTTGAGTCCGGAATGCGCACCAAAGCGGACGCACCTGATCTGAGGCCGCCAAACTGGACCGTTTTTGGCTAGAGTTTTTCGCGCCGATTCCCGGCTGGGAGGAGCGAAGAGCGATGAAGGCATCGAGGTTTTCGGAGGCCCAGAAGGCGTTTATTTTGAAGCAGGGTTCTGACGGCATGCCGGTGGCGGATATTTGCCGCAAAGCCGGGATCAGCCAGGCGACCTATTTCAACTGGAAGAAGAAATACGACGGCTTGCTGCCGACCGAGATGAGGCGGCTGAAGCAACTCGAGGACGAGAATGCCAAGCTGAAGCGGATCGTGGCGGACTTGTCGCTGGACAAGGAGATGCTGCAGGACGTCATCCGCCGAAAAATCTGAGGCCTGTTCGCAAGCGCAAGCTCGTCGACGGGATCTGTGGTGAATGGGGCGTCTCGATCCGGCGCGCCTGCCGGGTGTTTGAGGTCGACACCTCAACCTATCACTACAAATCGCGACGACCCGAACAGGCCAGCCTGGAGGCCAGAATCCGAGAGATCTGTCAGACCCGGGTACGCTACGGCTATCGGCGCGTTCATGTGCTGCTGCGGCGCGAGGGTTGGCGGCTCGGCCAGAACAAGACCCGGCGCATCTATCGCGAGTTAGGCCTGCAATTGCGCAACAAAACTCCGAAACGACGGGTGAAGGCCAAGCTACGGGATGATCGCACAGATGCGACGCAGCCGAACGAAACCTGGGCGATGGATTTTGTTCATGATCAGTTGGCTACTGGGAATAAGATTCGCGTGCTGACGGTCGTCGATCTTTTCTCGCGCTATGTGCCGGTGCTGGATCCCCGCTTCAGCTACCGCGCTGAGAACGTCGTTCACACGCTTCAGAGAATCTGCGCCGCGACAGGCTATCCGAAGAGCATCCGCGTCGATCAAGGATCGGAATTCATCTCCCGCGATCTCGATCTGTGGGCCTACACCAACAACGTCACCCTGGACTTCTCCCGGCCGGGGAAACCGACTGACAACGCCTACATCGAAGCCTTCAATGGACGCTTCCGGGCGGAATGCCTGAACGCGCACTGGTTCCTGACCCTTGACGACGCCCGAGCAAAATTGGAGGATTGGCGCAGATACTACAACGAAGAACGCCCGCATGGGGCGATCGGGCAAAGAACCCCGATTACATTGCAAAACCATGGTGGCGTAACCAGCCTGCCATCATGACAGAGCCGGAAAACTCTAACCGCCGGTGGACCAAAGTTCGGTCTCAGAGCAAGAGCCGGAAAACTCTAACCGCCGGTGGACCAAAGTTCGGTCTCAGAGCAAGAGCCGGAAAACTCTAACCGCCGGTGGACCAAAGTTCGGTCTCAGAGCACCAGGACTTTATCGTACCGAAGGGGTGCTCCACAGTTTGGCGGCGCTCTCGCATCTTAGTTGGGTTCCGATCGAGCCGTGCTTGCACAGCCTCAAGGACGGCTTCATGCTCCCATCGTGAGATCCGCCGCTCCTTGCCTGTTGTGCACTTGCTCTTCAGCGGGCAGGCCTGACAGGAAGTCGTCCAATAACGACGTAGGGTTTTGCCCTCTTCCTCATTCGTGTAGTGATAGGTTAGCTGCTCGCCGGCGGGGCAAAGATAAACGTCGTCCGCCGCGACATAGACGAAGTCTTGCTTGCCGAAACGGCCTTTGGCAAGAAGTCCCGAGGTCATTGGCTTCGGCAGATAAACTGTGATGCCGGCTTGTTCGCAGGCCACAATTTCCTCGCCGCTATAGTAGCCGCGATCGGCTACAGCCTCGATGGCCTCAGAACCAATCGCTGCACGCGCCTGCTCAGACATGCGGGATAGCTGGCTCCGGTCAGAACCAACATTGGTGACCTCATGGGTAACAATGAGATGATACTTAGTGTCGACGGCACTTTGCACATTGTACCCGACCATTCCGCTGCCTCGGCCACTCGTGGCCATCGAGCGCGCATCGGGATCGGTCAAGGATATCTGCCTGTCCTCGGTCTGCATCATCTCGCTGTTCAGAGCGTTCAGGCGTTGAATCTCTTGGCGCAGCGTCGCAATCTTCTCGTTGAGCCGGGTGATCTTGGCTTCCGGTACCGCTTCCCCCTGACGGTCGGCACTATCGAGCTGCGAGAGGTAACGGGCGATACTCTCGTCAATCTGTGCTAGACGGCGCTGCATCTTAGCCTGGGTGAAGTTCCGATCCCGCGTGTTGACGGCCTTGAACTTGCTGCCGTCGATCGCAACGCTCGCTTCGCTGAACAGTTCAAGACGGCGGCACAACACCACGAACTCGCGGCAAACCCGGCGGATGGCCTCGCCGTTGTCCTTGCGGAAGTCGGCTATGGTCTTGAAGTCCGGCATCAGGCGTCCGGTCAGCCAAACCAGCTCGATGTTGCGCTGGCACTCCCGCTCCAGACGCCGGCTCGACTGCACCCGATTGAGGTATCCGTAGACATAAATCTTCAACAGCGTCGCCGGATGATAGGCTGGCCTTCCTGTTGCCTCCGGCTCAACACCGCCGAATCCCAGCTTCGCCAAGTCAAGCTCATCCACAAAGACATCGACCGCTCGAACCGGATTGTCCTCGCCTAAATAGTCATCCATTCGCTCGGGAAACAACGTGCTCTGACTGCGATCTTCGCCAACGACAAAGCGCGTCATCGAATCCTCCCGGCAAATCACCGAGCAATCATATCATTGCGAGGCGTTTTCACACAGGCTGGACCCACAACGGACATCCGCAACGCGACCTCTGAACAAGAACCCGCGCTTGACAGAAGTTCTTCGGGCCGAGCAAATGGAATGCGAACAGTCCGCTCCGGGGCTCCCCATGAATCCCTTGCTTAGAGAGATCCGTCACAATCCCCTGCTCTGGTTGCTGGCCTTCGTGCCCGTGCTGTTCGTCGCCCAAAAGCTCAAACCTGAAGCGCACACGCTGCTTTTTGTGCTGTCGGTGCTGACCATCGTCCCGCTGGCCGCGCTGCTCAGTCACGCCACCGAATCCGTGGCGGCCAAGACGGGTGATACGGTCGGTGGCCTGCTCAACGCCACGCTCGGAAACCTGACCGAACTTGTCATCGCGCTGACCGCGTTGCACGCCGGGCAATATACCCTGGTGAAGGCATCCGTCGCCGGGGCGATCGTCACCAACACGTTGTTCATGTTGGGAGCGTCGTTTCTGCTCGGCGGACTCAAGCACCACGCGCAGGAATACAACAGGGCCAGCGCCCGCCTGCAAGCGGGCCTGCTCTTTCTGGCCACGGTCGCGATCTTGATTCCGTCGGCGGTCACCGAATCCGATTCCGTGGCGGGGTCGGCGTTTACCGACACGTTGAGCGTCAGTCTGTCTGTGCTGCTGATCGTCGTCTACGGGCTGGGCCTGCTGTTCTCGCTCAAGACGCATCGCGAGTTTTTCGGCGGTGCGGAACATGCAGAGGCAGACGAAGCGCCGTGGCCGTTGGGCCTCGCCCTGGCCACGCTGGCCGGCGTCACTGTACTGGTCGCGCTGGTGAGCGAAGTGTTCGTCGAGTCGGTGCAGCAAGCCGCGGTGGCCTTCGGAATGACTCCCGCGTTCGTTGGTTTCATCGTGGTGGCATTGGTGGGCGGTGCGGCGGAAATGGCCTCGGCGTTTTCCGGCGCGCGCAAGAACCGGCTGGACTTGAGCGTGGGCATCGCGCTGGGGAGCGCATCCCAAATCGCGCTGTTCGTCGCTCCGGTGCTGGTGCTGCTCAGCTACGTCATCGGCCCGGCTCCGATGAATCTGCAATTCTGGCCGGGCGCGGTGGTGATGATGCTGATCGCAACCATGACGGCCTCTCTGGTGACCAACAGCGGTCGCTCGGCGTGGTTTGTCGGAGTGCTGGTACTGATGGTGTACCTGATTTTCGCCATGACGCTTTACCTGTTGCCGCCCAGATCAAACAACGAAGACACCGTGCCACGAAAGACAACTGAACGCTCCACCCATCGCGCATATGATGAGGTCAAGTTCACATCACGTGGCGCCACCGCGCCGGAGCGATCCCCATGTTGCGCCAGCTTCTCGTAAGCGTTGCGGTCAGTGCTTGCAACATCGCGATCCATGCAATCGTTATGGCGGCCGTATTGTGGGCGGCGCGCATCGCGGACGAGCGTGCAACGTCGCGTCCATCGCTTCGACTGATCGCCGTCATGATTGCGACCGTATCGGTCTTGATGGCCGCGCATATTGCCGAAGTGGTCGTTTGGTCATTTGCTTACATGATGGTCGGTATTGCACCTCCTGGCGCCGATCTGGTCTATTTTGCCTTTGTAAACTACACAACGCTCGGTTACGGCGACGTGACTCCGATTGAGCGCTGGCAGTTGCTCGGGCCAATGACGGCGATGAACGGCGTGCTGTTGTTTGGTTGGTCGACCGCCGTCATTTTTGCGGTTCTGCGGAAAGTAATGATACCGGGCCAGACCGAAGACGGCCGGCGAGAGAAAGGGTATCTTCCGGGTCGATGATCGAACGAGAAAGCATAATGTCCTTTTCCGGCACTCCCGACGCGGCGTTCGTGACTGTACTGATCGATGTCCGCTTTCAGGCTTAACTCGGAAGACATTTGCTCACACTGAGTTCTTCTCAGATTGTGAAGGTTTTCGGATGCCGGCCCGATGATGGTGGCGCGGCGCATAGCGGGGCCGGCGTCCGCAAACCTCCAAGGGAGGAAACCGCGGGAAGCTGGGCAATGCGGTGCGTCAAACGCTATGGGGATTTCGGCACTGGCGGTGTGTCGCTGAGGGGCGTTGACCGTCTTGTTGAGAAGCGTTCGATGGGTTGACGAGCTTGTTCGATCGATCGCGACAGGCGGAACCGACATCGCCCGGCGGAGATTGAGCGACGAGGCGGTTGTCCGGGACGGCGCGATAGCGAGCCGGTTCACCGCCGGTCGAGGGCCAGCGAAGCAGAAGTGCAGCACTGGAATGTCGCCGGCAACTGGTTCTGATCATGACGTGTCGATCCTGATCACGGCGGTGGATGTCGCGGGACGTGTGCGCGGCGAGGAGCCGCGCTGGAATGTCTCGATGACAATCATGCGACCACCGCAGCAAGGGCACGGGTGCGAGAGCGGCTTGGGTTCGGTGGCCTCGGCGCAGCTGTTATCCCCGGCCTCGGGTTGTTCCGCAGGCACATCGAGCAGACGGCGCGCGCGGGCGATGTTGTCGGCCCGGGTGCCGCTGGCGAGCAGGCCGTAGTGGCGGATGCGGTGGAAGCCTTGCGGCAGGACGTGGATCAGGAATCTGCGGATGAACTCGGCGGTGGCGAGCGTCATGACCTTCTGGCGGTCGCGAGCATTGGCGCGATAGTCCTTCCATCGGAAGGTCACGCCGTTGCGATCGGAAGCCATCAGCCTACTGTTGGCGATGGCGACGCGGTGGGTGTAGCGCGACAGATAGGCCAGCACCGCCTGTGGCCCGCCGAACGGGCGCTTGGCATAGACGACCCATTCAGCCCGGCGCAACGGCGCCAGATAGGCCGCGAACGTCTGTGCATCGGCGAGAGCGGTATGATGCCTGAAGAACTTCAGGTTGTTGGCCTGGTGTGCGGCGAGAAGCTTCTCCAGGAACAGCCGGCGAAACAGGCGCGAGAGCACACGCACCGGCAGGAAGAAGCCGGGGCGGCACGCCACCCAGCGCTCGCCGTCGAGCGAGATGCCGCCGCCCGGCACGATCATGTGGACATGCGGGTGATGGGTCATCGCGGAGCCCCAGGTATGGAGGACCGAGGTGATGCCGACGCGGGCACCGAGGTGCTTGGGGTCGGCGGCGATCGTGGTCAGGGTCTCGGCCGAGGCCTTGAACAGGAGGTCGTAGATGACGGTCTTGTTCTGGTAGGCGATATCGGCGATAGCCGCCGGCAGCGTGAACACGACGTGATAGTACGGCACCGGCAGCAGATCGGCATCGCGCGCGGCCAGCCATTGCTTTGCCGCGGCCCCCTGACACTTCGGGCAATGCCGGTTGCGGCAAGAGTTGTACGAGATTTGGGTGTGCGCGCACTTCTCGCAGCGCGCGACATGACCGCCGAGCGCCGCCGTGCGGCAACTCTCGATCGCCGACAAGACCTTCAATTGACCGAGGCTCACATGGCCGGCATGGGCTCTGCGCCATGCCGCTCCATGATCGCGGAAGATATCCGCGACCTCCAGTGCCGGACGCGGCACGCGCGCCGCGCTTTAAGCGGGCGGCTCGATCCTCTCGATCTTGCGGGTGATATGCTCCAGTGGGCTCATCACCTCCCGGATCGTCTTGGTGGCGACCCGCGTATAGAGTGCCGTGGTATCGAGCTTGGCGTGCCCGAGCAGGACCTGAATCACTCTGATGTCGATGTTCTGCTCGAGCAGGTGGGTGGCGAAGCTGTGCCGCAAGGTGTGGAGCGATACGCGCTTGTCGATCGCGGCCCTATCGGCTGAGGCATGGCAGGCGCGATTGAGCTGACGCGTCGTCATCGGCTGCACACGGTCGCGCCCTGGAAATAGCCAGCCTTGCGGTCGTGCCGCCCTCCACCAGGCGCGCAGCAGCTCGAGCAGATGTGGAGACAGCATTACGTAGCGGTCTTTGCGACCTTTGCCTTGTTCGACGCGGATCACCATGCGTTTGCTGTCGATATCGCCGAGCTTGAGCGAGATTACCTCGGCGGCGCGCAAACCCGCGCCATAAGCCACACTCAGTGCCGCCTTGTATTTGAGCCCCGGCGCTGCATCCAAAAGGCGCGCCACCTCTTCCGGGCTGAGCACGACCGGCAACTTGCGGGGCTCGTGGATGAACGTCGTATGCTCGATGATGTCGGATCGCCTGAGCGTGACCCTGAAGAAGAACCGCAACGCAGCTACGGTGTGATTGAGGATGGCGATGTGCGCGCCGTTCGCCGCCAGATGCAGTTGAAAGCGTCGGACGTCCTCTAAGCTCGCCGTGTCGGGCGATCGGCCGACGAACGCAGCAAAATCCTTGATGGTGCGGATGTAGCCTTGTTGAGTCTTTGGCGCTAACTTGCGGATTGTCATGTCTTCAATCATGCGCTGCCGCAGCGGGCTTATGGCCTTATCGGTCATGAGGGATGCTCCTGTCTTCGATGAAGGTTGCCAACCCCTCATCTCAAGACAGGACGCCCCGCCGCGCTATCCCATTTGGCCGTGTAGCAGCCGCCGCGGTGCCTTACCGCGCGAGCGGTTTAGTCCATTGACCCTGATCGGACGTTCGGGCCGTGCGACACGATGTCCGTATTTGAGGGCCAGTGTACCGGTAGACTCCCGAGCATAAGGGGAATCCAATAAATTTTATCACCGCTCTGACCTCGGCCTCCATCGGTGACTGTGAGCGTTGTGCTCGCGCCTGTCTAGCGGAGTTATCATGCTCCAAATTCAACCCGTCAAGTCGAGGTGCCACTTCGGAATGATGGCGGCGGAGGCGACTGCGCGTGTGGGCTGCGCGCGTTTCCCACTCAAAAAAGAAAGTTCTCGAAAAGTAACATTTTCAAGCCGGGCCGATCTGCGGCCTTAAGCTAACAAATGTTCTTGGCTTTAATGGTAAAAGACCTGCTGGAGGAATCTCATGAAAAAGCTAGCAATCATCGGAACAACGCTCATTGGCAGCATGATGCTTTGCGCGGTCCCTTTATCTCTGCATTTCTCGCAAGCGACTGTCGTTTCGGTCGCGCTGGATACAGCGGATGCACGGGTCGGGCGCCCGGGGACGCCCGCCAGCGTCGCGGGTGCGGCGCGCAGAGCTACTCGGCGCTGCGCCGCTGGCGTTACTTGCTAATAAGCTGCGCGGCTTAAGATAACCCCGCGATGCCGACGGTAATGTTTCGTCGGCAATCTGGTTCATCCGATCCCTGCTTGCTGGATCGTCGCCGTCACTTGGCCGCCCACGCTTGATCTCGCTTTCATCGTCAGCCTGATCGCGGCGGCAGGCGTACTGATCGCGCCTAGATGCGTGTGCATTTATACGGGCACAACGCGCCCGTCGTTCATTTGATCACTCGAAAGGATATCCGATGTCACGTCCAACCATTATCTCGGTTGTTGCATCCGTCATCATTGGCATCGGATGCATTGCGATGATTTCGACTGACGCCTTTGCGTACCGCGGTGGCGGTCGTGCTGGTGTTGGTCGTGCTGGCGTTTATCACGGTGGTGTCCGCCACGGTGGCGTTTACCGTGGTGCAGCCGTACGCCGTGGGGTGGCCGTAGGCGTCGGAGCTGCTGCGGTCGGTGCTGCTGCTTACGGCGCATACGGCGCTTCCCGCTGCGGTTACTATCCCTATCCAGCCTGCTACTAGAACCGGCGCAGAACCGGTCCACTTTTGGGGCCGGGCGCTGGCCTAGAGGAACAGCGGCGGCTAAACGTGACATCTGGTGAGCGGGATCAACTGGCACGCGCATCCGAAGCAGCCGCTGACGCTGTCGCGGACTCCGGATTTGATGCTGTGGACGGCTCCTCCACCGGCACGTGAGTGCCATGGATGTGGGGGCTGATGAGGCACCCACGATTCAGAGGAGCGCCCCATGCAGACGATCACGACAATTGGTCTCGACATAGCCAAGTCCGTCTTCCAGATCCACGGCGTTGATGCGGCGGGCCAGGTGGTCATCCGTCGCCAGTTGAAGCGGCGTTCGGTCCCGGCGTTTTTCCAGAAGCTGCCAGCCTGTTTGGTCGGCATTGAGGCCTGTGCTTCGTCGCACCATTGGTCGCGCGAACTCCAGGCGCTTGGCCATACCGTGCGGCTGATGCCGCCGGCCTACGTGAAGCCCTATGTCAAACGGCAGAAGAACGACATGGCTGACGCCGAGGCGATTTGCGAAGCGGTGGGCAGGGCCAACATGCGGTTTGTGCCAACAAAGACGCCCGCGCAGCAGAGTTGCCTGATGCTCCACCGTACCCGTCATCTGTTCATTCGCCAGCAGACCGCGGTGATTAACTCGATCCGGGCTCACCTCGCCGAGTTCGGTATTGTCGCGGCGGTCGGACGTAAGGGAGTCACGGAACTGCTGCACGTTGTTGCCGACCGGAGTGACAAACGGCTGCCAGAGGTTGCTCGTGCTTGCCTTGCTGCGCTCGGCACTCAACTGCTTCGCCTCAAGGAGCAGATTTTGGAGTTTGATCGGATGATCATGGCCTGGCACCGTTCCAACCAAACGAGTAAGCGCCTCCATTGCATTCCCGGGGTCGGTCCGATGCTGGCGACCGCTCTGGTCGCGAGCGTTGCTGACCCCAGAACCTTCCGATCAGGCCGCAACTTCTCGGCCTGGATTGGGCTCGTTCCAAAGCAGCACTCGAGCGGAGGCAAGGACAGGCTCGGCAGTATCAGCAAGCAGGGTGACCGCTATTTGCGCAGCCTGTTCGTGGCTGGCGCGCTCGCCGTTATCCGTTACGCCAAGATCCATGGTCACGGGCATCGGCCCTGGCTCACGGCTCTGCTGGCCCGGCGGTCAACCAAGGTCGCCGCGATCGCGCTTGCCAACAAGATTGCGCGGATGGCGTGGGCCATGATGGCCAGAGGCGAGCGTTACAAGGAACCCGTCGCGCTGGCGCGATGAACGAGATCGCGCCGCATACCCGGCGTGATGTGACGGTTGGGGAGGGCTAACAGCACGTAATGCAGAGCCGGTCGATCCGGCGATCAGGACAACCCACTTGTGCCATCGCATCATCGAATGCGGGGTTTTGACCGGGACCTGATCCGCGGAGGGCATTATGGCCAGCGGTCATGTGAAACCGCATCTGAAGGCCGAACACATGGCTGCACCGACCAAGCCTGCAACGTGAAAAAAGTCCTTGCCAACCCGGAGCCGTCCACACATGGCACTTTTCCGACATGGCGCTCGTGGCCTGAGAATCTGCATCGGTTCATTTGCAGCTTTGGCGACAACTATGTCGCCGGCAACAGCGACGGCGACGACGACGCCCCGGTATCGAGACAAACTCGCGCATGGGGCGCTCGCGAGCTCGCAAATTCCTTGACATCTGCTGACAGTGGTCGACACATAGCACAAACACCAGACAGCTTTTGCTGTCGAATAGCTTTGAAATCGCCACGGTGGATAACAGGGAGTAGGTGCAATGAGAGCCTCCTCAATTGTCGGATTGCTGTTTGCAGCAGTGATGTTGGCGATGATCCCCGTCTCGCCGCAGGTGTCACCGCGCGGCTTGGAACTAAGCGTTGATCAAGCGCAGGCCTACACATACCGGCGCGCCCGCGTGACTGCGCGTCGTGTCGACCGTCGCAATTACCGCTATACGCGGCGCGCCGTGCGGCATGGTGCTTATTAACGGAGCGCGATGGGCAAAGGTGACGACGCGGGCAGAGTGAGTTAAACCGGGTCCAGTCGCCCGTGCGGCTCGACGCGGTCGCAGATGCACGCTGCCGTCAGCGCCAAGCACATCTTGCATAGTTGTTGCGCACGCAACTGATGCTTTGCCCGCTTCCACCGATGCGCTCGATGTCCTCGATCAGTTCCGCCGCGCGGCTGGTTCGAGTTCTCGCCGTCGCTGATCGCCCGCGCCGACGAGGTGATCGAGTAATCACACGGCGGTTTATCCATGTCGTTTGCTGCGGCGCGTGAGTCCAGAATTGGGCACTTGTCCGACATGGCGCTCCTGCTTGACTCCTGCCACTTGTCGTCGCGATCGAAATCATCTCCTTCCTAGCGCGGCCGCTCTCACACAGCGTGCGTCTATTTGCCAACATGTTGGCCGGCCACATCACAAGGTATTCGCCGGGTTCGTTGCGCTGCTCGGCACCTCGATTGGCGCGATCGGTTGGATCGGCGGCATACTGCCGCTCGCGTTGACGGTTGCGCTGACCGCGCTCAAACTTCTGGTCGCGTTCCTGCAGGCTTATGTGTTTGCCATCCTTACCTGCATCTATCTCAATGACGCTATTCATCCAGGACACTGACTCCCGGGACCCCCACACCTCAGGACGTGTTGCGGATAAGTCGGAAATGGCACATCGCGTCACTTAGTTCGGTGCAGTGACATGTCCGAAGTTGAGGGTAGTCCGGAAGTGGTCGGCGCAAGGCAAACCGACGCGATTGCCCCTGAACAGACATTGGAGACGTCTACGAAAATGGACCCCTGATTCACCTTCTTGGGATTAGGTGGATCCGACGCCCGTGAGCGCGGCGATCTTCCTGACGTGAGCGACGGCTGCGCGGCCTCCCGTAGTTTTTGTCAGCAGGTCGAGCGTCTCATCTCCATCGTCGCTGACCGGCGCGAGCGCCCGGTCTCTGTAGTCGCTGGCCATTGGGCTGCAGAAGAGGATGGTTTGCCAAAACAGCAGCCGCCCCGCCGCGCCGATCAGAATCGAGTGTTTCACAAACGTCTCCCAGCCGAACCGCAACCAAAACGCCCAGGAGGCTTCAACCGACAGCCCAGGCCGTCGCTCGGACGGATGCTTGAGGCGGAAGATGCCGCCCTGCAGCGGGTGAACATGTTCGAGCCGGTCAGTCGTCGAGAACGTAAGCAGGTACTTTGCCAGATTGCCAACAGGAACGCCCGTGGCCATTGCGCGCCGCAGCAGGGTCTTCATGTGATCAGGAGTATAGTAAAGTAACCAGGCCTCGTGGTAGATCGCCTGCCACTCCTTGTGGCTCATTCGGGAATGGGAAGTGCAGACGTGTTCGACGTCATATTTGTTGAGGTCTGGGTCCATCGCGATGCCGTTCTTCCAGAGTACCTGATGGTCCTCTGAGCCCGGGAGAGGCGTCAAGCAGAAGAACTCCAGAAGGTCGACCGGCAACTCGTCCTTTATGATCGCGATGTCGCGCCTAATTGTCTCCGGCGTGTCGGCTGGAAAGCCCAAGATATAACCAGCGATTGTCAGAATGCCCTGTTTTTTCCATGCGAGCAGCATCTTGCGGTACTCGGTGATCTTATTCTGTCGCTTCTTCGCCGCCACCAGGTTGTCCGGGTTGATGTTCTCAAGTCCAATGAAGACCTTGTTGACACCGGCTCGCTTTGCCTTTTCCATGAAGTTGGGAATCTTGTGACAAAGTGTATCGACTTGGATCATGAGGCCAAGCGGAATACCGTCTCTTTCGCGAAGCTCGATTAGACGGTCAAAGGTCGATTCCCATTCCCTGTTGCGAGCAAAATTATCGTCGGTGATGAAGAACTTTCTAATGCCCTGCGCCCAATTGAGGCGCACCAGACTTCTCAATATCGTCTGCCGATCGATAGCGCGACTTTCGGCCCTGCACATTGATGATAGTGCAAAAGCTGCATTGATAAGGACAGCCACGACCAGCATCGAAGCTAGCGCTAGCGCCAAGTGTACGCTGTATGTATCGCTTCGGGAGGAATGGTACTGGAACGCCCTCCATCCCCGGGAGTTCTTTCAAGTAGTTATAGATGGGTGCGAGACGTCCTGTCGCAGCGTCTGCGAGAATCGCTTCAAAGCGTCCTTCGGCCTCGCCGGCAAATATCGTCACCCCTAAGTCCAGGCAAGCGTCGAGTCCTACGGCGTGGCCATCCAACATCGACAGACACCCTGACACGTGGAAACCTCCCATGACCACCGCAATTCCGGCTGCCCGGAACGGCCGAGCGATGTCGAGAGCGCGTGGATACTGATTTGATTGAACGCCGATGAGAGCGATACATCCGAAGCCGTTGTGACGCGCGAAGCGGGAAAGCAGCGCCGGGACATCTACACGGGTATTGGTCTCGTCGATGACTTCGATATCGATGGCGACATCGGGCCCCAGCACTCGCTGCTCCGCGCAGTCAGCTGCGATACCGTAGACGGCGGCTAATGAGTTGGATGGCGTCATAGCACGCCACCAGCGAATGACATATCCGTCGTCGTCATAATGAGACGGCTTGATCAAGACGAGTTGAAAGCGTCGCTCGTTAGCTGTTTGCAGCATTGACGCTCTCCGAATAGTGCACCCATGCCTTTACGGCAGTCGATGCTGGTTGCGTCATGGTGCGAATCTGCTTCGCTCATTACTCGCGTCGAATGGATCAGGGGCGGCACACAGTCTTCCAGTCACCGATGGAGGCTGGTAGCCGGTGCGGTGATGGATGGAACCTAGCCCGGTTGTGTTCAATAGTCGACCCTGACTTCAGGCGTAGTTTAGAAGGCGGCCTAGCTGTGCTGGAGGACTGCATGTCTGCTTTGGCACTTTTCCGACGGCAATGCCCCTGCAATTCCACCGTGCCATCGAGAAGATGGAAATATGGAGCGCAAACAGCGACGGCTATTCTTTCGTGATCAGCTATGAAAGCCCGGCCGGGACCGGCTTTCACGGACGCGCTGGTTATCTGGCGTCATGGCGTCCAGCTTATGAAGGCCGTGGCGCAATCAGGATCACCGGCTCGCCCTTTGAAACGTTCGACGAGGCCGAAGCCGCCTGCGACGCGATGCTGAAACATCTGACGGGCGACTAGGACTGCGTGAGGCCGTCTGCGACGCTGCCCAAAAACGGCACGAGCACCACAGCACTTGGAATTCGCAAAAAAAGCCCCGGGCGATGCCGGGGCTTTAAGTTTTCTGGAGACAAGCGATTAATCAGTAATGGCCGTAACCGCCATTACCACCATAACCGCCGTAACCGCCGAAGCGATAGTTAAAGCGGATGGTGACCATGTCCACGTCCTGGCTGATCCGGTTGAGCGCACCGGCAACGATGGGGTTGACCACCGAGAACGAGTTGTTCGCGTTCCCCATGAACAGGTGGTCGTACTCAGCACCAACCGACCAGTTCGGTGCAAAGCCATACTCAAATCCGACACCCAGGGCACCGCCCCAGCGGGTCGAACTTGCCGAGGCCACATCAACGCCGTTGA
Source organism: uncultured Alphaproteobacteria bacterium (assembly GCA_963843235.1). Lineage (GTDB taxonomy): Bacteria > Pseudomonadota > Alphaproteobacteria > Rhizobiales > Xanthobacteraceae > Bradyrhizobium. The sequence continues at coordinate 158,834 of CAWJJV010000017.1, read as the reverse complement.
GCGTGGTGAGTATACCAAAGCTGTTGCTTGTCACTGCTCCGCCGCCCTTGACGTAGAGCAGCGCTGCGTTCCAGGCGTAACCGATCTGGCCCGTGAAAAGCCCTATGCCGTCAGTTTTAACCCGGGTCGATAACGCTGGCTGGATTATGCTGACTCGCGTGTTGCTGAGGTCGGCCCAATCGCCTTGGGCTTCCAGCCCGAACACCCACTGGCTGGCTTGCCAGCGATACCCGATCTGGCCGCCGATCACTCCCCCGGACCGATCACGGCAACCGTCGCCGATTGCGGCTCCGACCGCCGTGATGAAATCCCAGCAATTGTGGCTCTCAGCCCACCCGCCGTTGCCACCGATGTAGAATCCGCTCCAGTTGTACATCACTGGAACTGGGGCGGGGGGCGGTGCCTTCACAGCCATATCAGCGGCTGATGCTGGAGCGGACATGCCAAGTGCAACCAAACCAACAGTGCCCAGTAGAAACCTCTTCATATCGTTTCCCCTTTACGGCGTCGCTCGGGATCGGACGTCCGATGAACTAATTATTTGCAGCAGTTGTGCTTATTAGTTTAATTCCACGTTTTCAGCATAGGCGATTTGGCGCCGTGGACATGTATCCGAACTGCAACATTCGGATTTTGTTCGCAGGTAAAAAGGCAGGCATGCTGTCGCAGTTGCGCCGCAGGCACTCTGTCTTTGGGGCCACCTCATTTCGATTTCATGTGAGTGAAGATATTTTTTGGCTGGAGCGAGAGCCTGCATCCATTTGCCGCAGATTGTCGTCGGTGGGCAGAGGTCGATTCAGCTTAACCTATTGGTAAGCGCTCCTTCTGCGACGCTTGCAGTGAGAGACTTCTCGAGAAAGCACGCAAATCGCGTGCTTGAGACGGCGTTAGGTTGAGGGGCGACTTCTCAAGAGCCCCGTCAAATTGTCCGTTGTTGCTGTACCGGGCCAACTCGGCACTCTCGCAATCAACCGATGCTCAGGCCTATTTGTTCGGCCTGTTGGCGGACTAAGGCCGGCCTTGGAAATGTCCTTTACCCATCGGCCTGAGGAGCGTGGCTTCTAAATGGGCAAGTAAATTAAATAGTGGAGAAAGGCGATGAAGCAGGTGATTCTGAGAACAGTTGCAATCGCAGCCTCGACCTTCGCGGGTACGGCACTACTCTCCTTCGGCTGGTCGGAACAAAGCGGAGTTTCGCTATCGGTCGAGAGCGCCCAAGCGAGGGTCGGTCGCCCACTCACTCCCGTGAGTGTTGCGGGAGTTGCGCGCCGGCAGGATCGGCGCGCCTACCGCGCCGGTGTCGTCGGTGCCGGTGTTGCAGGTGCCGCGGCGGTCGGCACGGCTGCCGCAGTGGCTGCCACCTCACCCAACTTGGGCTTGGGAAGTGGCCCTTACTACGGAGGTGGAGTGAGGGCAGGTTACTATGGCGATAGTTACGCTGCTGCTCAGACCGACCCATACTATGGCCAACCGCATTACCCGGTCAGGGCTTACACTGGAGCCTCCCCCTACTACGGCCATTCGGGCTGGGATCATTACAAGTCCCGCAACGGCATCGGTTGCGACCCCGGCGGTACCGTCAAACTTGGCGACGGTCTCACGCACATTTGCCAGTAGCGTAAAAGAGCGAGAGGCCGTCGGAAAGAGCGACCTCTCGCTCCCAGCTCCAGCGACCGAACGGATCATGAGACCCGAACGAGGAGCTGCCAAAGCTAGCGTCCGGAAACCGCCGCCTCGCGAAAGATTAGCAGGCGGCCTCCCGTCGGTCAGGCTCGCCGCATATACCGAACTCCCCAGATGCTGACGACAAAATTCCCGCACGATTTCACCCACAAGTTTTTGATGATCCAAACTATCGGAGATCATCCTCAAGCGCGTCGCACTCTACATTCGTGTCAGCACGTCTAAACAGGACACCGAAAATCAGCGCCGGATATTGGAAGCGGTGGTTGATCGCTCCGGCTGGAAGATCGTCAAAGTTTATGAGTATGCTGGGATCAGCGGCGCCAAGGGCAGGGATCAACGTCCCGGGCTCGACGCGATGATGAAGGCGGTCAACGCGAAAGAGTTCGACATGGTCGCGACATTGTCAGTGGATCGGCTCGGCCGATCGCTCACTGACCTAGGTCGGCGCCAAGCGCTTGCAAGCCGTGGTCAATGCTGCCAGTCGTTATAGAGCATGATCCCGATCATGATCATCGAGCCGGCAGCGACCACCACCGAGCAGAACAACTGCCACTCTTCGAGCACAGCGACAACGGCTGTCCGCCCGATAGGGATTCTCTTCGTATGCGCGAAGCGCCATCCCGCAACACCCATCCGGAAACTCCGTTTGGCCCCCAGCAGCGGTAGTTTGACTCTATCAACGCGAAGTTCGCTGGCTACTGCCAATTCGGGTGCAACACTAGATCCTGGTGACGTGTAGCAAAAAAGCCGCAGGCATTCCGCCTGCGGCCAATACCCGGAGAAGGTCTATTCGCCGGGTGATCACCACATCACCCTGACCAAGGGGTGATGAGCGGTTACTCTGACCGATTAATCCAAATCCGTCTGTCCGAAAGGCAACACAAGGCGCTCGCCGGCCTCGGTTTGTTCGGCGCGGAAAGAACTTGCCCGATTATGGAAAGATCTTTCCGTTCACGGGACGTCGCGCACCCAAATTCACCGTTTCCCGCCGCGTGCGGCCGGCTGTTCAGTGCCGCCAACCCTTCTTGTCGAACTCGATCCGCGTGCCTGCTGGCGGCCGGGGCGGGTTCTCCAGATCGCAGGGATTACACTGAGGGCAGGGCATCCCGGCGCCGCCGCAGCTACAGGCACGCTCGCCATCCCAAGGTTTGTCAGAATGGTTCTCGCATACCCACCCGCAGTCTTCGCACGGGGGGGCATTTCATCAGGCGAAAAGCTCCGCGCCGGCCTGGGTGAACTTAACGTAGGTCCCGGATACGTGCATCTGGAGCCAGCCCCGCGCTCGATCCCCAGCTTGAGCCCCGCGCCGTATTCGGCGGCGTACCCTTCATGCCTCTCGCCTGTCGGCACCTCGTCCTGCGCTCGTCCACAGTAGTTCTTAGCGTCACTCTGGTGAGCTTGCTACCTAATGCCGGATTAGCGTTCTATGGTGCCACTTCGGCGGATTTTTTTCTGGAGTAGCAAAACACCATAGAGCAAGGCCTCCGCCGTGGGCGGGCAGCCTGGCACATAGATGTCGACGGGAACGATACGGTCGCAGCCACGAACGACCGAGTATGAATAATGGTAGTAGCCGCCCCCGTTGGCGCACGATCCCATCGAGATGACATAACGCGGCTCCGGCATCTGATCGTAGACCTTGCGAAGCGCCGGCGCCATCTTGTTGGTAAGCGTGCCCGCCACAATCATCACGTCGGATTGCCGAGGCGAGGCACGCGGCGCGAAGCCGAAGCGTTCGGCGTCGTAGCGCGGCATCGACATCTGCATCATCTCGATCGCGCAACACGCCAGTCCGAATGTCATCCACATCAGCGATCCCGTGCGTGCCCACGTAATTAAGTCTTCGGATGCCGCAGTGAAGAAGCCCTTGTCGGCGAGATCATCGCGAATTTGGATGAAATAGGGCTCGGTCAAGCTGTCCCGTGCGGCCTGACCTGGACGCAGGATCGTTGACCCGGAATCGCTCGCTTGGAACGGAACATGCGCCATCACGGTCTCAACCGCAGCAGAGATCGACCTTTGGAGGAACGCGAGACCGTTGCCTTTGGCTATCTGCGCCAGCGCTTGTTTGACCAGCGGGTCACTTGCAACCTTGGGCCATCGGCGACATACGCCGTGTTTTAACGGCGGGCAACAGTTTCGCCCATTCAATTCGTCCCGGCCCGAGTTTGTTCCAGCTAAGTCTTTTTGTCGCACTGAACGCTGGGGCTCCTTACCTTAGACCGAACAGCTCGGCACCGGACTGGGTGAATTTCACATAGGTCCCGGACTCGTGGAGTTGGAGCCAGTCGCGTTCGATCGCGTGCTTCAGCCCCGCGCTATATTCGGCCGGCGTCCCTTTCAGTTCGAACAGAAACGGCCCGTTGATGAGTTCGATGAAGATCCGACCATCCTGCACGGCTTCGACTGAATTCGCGATCTCGACCAGCTTGCGGGCTGCGGCTTCGGGTCGCGGTCACCCGCGAACTTGTTCATGCCGCCGCCCTGTCTTCCTTATCTGCGCCACGGGCGACGATCTTGAGCGCATCGTCGGGCAACGGCCGCTGCAGCGCCTTTGCTTCATCCTAGGGCGCGCGCATCCAGACGTTGGGTTCTTCATCGGTCGTCAGGATCACGGGCATTGCCTTCGGATGAATCGGCTCGACGACGGCATTGGGTGCCGTGGTCAGGAAGCCGTAGACCAAGTGAGGGCCGGGGATCGGCTTGGACTTGGTGCCCCGGTCACCTTTGAACTCGGTCGAGATCCCGGCGAAGGCAGTCAGCGGCCGATCGTCATTGAGAGCAAACCAAACCACGTCCTTTTTCCTGGTCTCTGGATTGGCCTCGGGCGCGTATTCGGCGAAGCTGTTGAATGGCACCAGGCAGCGGTTTTCAGGCTTCAGCCAGCCCCGCCAGTGCGGTGACGACGTATTGCGGATGTTGGTGACCGGATATCCGCCGGCGCGCGGGGGAGGCGGCATGCCCCAGCGCATCATGGTCAGCTCGCGCTCGGCGCCAGCGTTGCGCACGACGGGCGCCGGATAGTCCGGGAAGACGCCAGGCATCGGCGGCAGGTTGCCGACGTAGGCGGCCCGCCAATCGACGGAGATCGGCGCGGCGAGCGAAGATCCGGACGGGCCGGACGACGAAGGCGCCAGGCGTGCAGCGCCATTCCTACGATTTGCCGATTTGCGCAGGTGACAAAACAGTCATTAGAAACTCCTTGATGCGTCGATGCCATAGGCGGGTTAGCCGATTTGATTTTAGGCGCGCTCCCTCGAGAGGTCATCATGCCCCGCGAAAGCGCTAGAAGCGGAGGAACGGCACGATCATCGGCACGCGGCGGCAATAGGATTCATAAGCCTCCGCACCTAGCTCTGCGGTGAGGAAGCGCTCTTCCATGCGTGCCTTCTGCCATTCGCCGAACGAGATCAGGAGCACGCCAAGCATCGCGGTCCAGGTTGCGATCGCAATGCCGGAGGCTAACAGCCCGATGATCTGACCGGTGTAGATCGGATGCCGCACCAGCCCGTAAGGCCCGGTATCAACGATCCGATGGTCCTCCTTGTGCGTGATCGCGTTGGACCAGAAACGCCCGAGATGGATCCGCGCCCACCAGGTGAAGGAGAGGCCTAGCAACACCACGACGGCCAGCGCATAGGTTCCGGCGTTGCCGAGGTGATAGAGCTGCTTTGCCCCCAACAGACGCTCCGTCGGGGGCATCAGCATGATCGCGCCCAACAGAATGGGCAGCCGATAGACCCAGGAATCGCGGGTGCGCACATGCGTCTTGGTTCGGCCGGACCAGAAGGAGGCGACAACCCAACTGGTGACCCAGGCAAGCCAGATCAGCGACAGCAAGCTTGTCGGCCAGGTGACGAGCCAGCCGCTGAAAACAGCCTCGATGATTTCGCGGGGGCCATTAAGCATGCTTCAAAACCTTGCTTGCGGGCACACCCTGCAGGAATTGTCTCTTTCGCACGGGCTCAATCGGCCGGGGCTCACAGAAGAGCACCGCTGCCCGCTGCGAGATGCGGATATCTTCGACGGTCGTCGATGGCGTCCAGCGCGTCAAGTAGGTGTCGGCCTTGAATTCCAATTCGAATCGGTTAGGTCGACGAACCAGCCGGGACCCGGAACAGCGACAGTGACGGGAATGCAACTCCGCCAGCATTTTCGGGCCTTTGTGCAGCGGAAGGCGTGCGGCGTGCGTAGCATGCGGTATCTTATACTATCCGCAATTGTGGCACGGGACAATCGGCCGAACGAATGTAATCTTGAGAGTTGGGAATTTGGGGGAAGGGGAGATCTCGTGAAGGCATCTTGGATCGTCACACTCTTTCCGGCACTTTTGCTGGCGGGCTCATCATTCAGTTTTACCTCCACTGGAAACAAGACAGACCCGGTTCATAGCCAGAACATTGTTGCAACGGTCCATAGTCTGACACGCGTCAAGATAATCGACAGCAATACTGTCACGACCCGACCGGGATCTGTTTACGACACCGCAACCTATTTCGAATCGTTGCTCGATTTGCCGCGCCCCGGATTTAACTATGAATTCCTCGACGCGGGTCTTGGCGCTGCGGAGCCCATCTATCCGATGCAACAGAAGGGCCACCAGGCGAGCTACGCCCAGTTGATTCCCGCGTACTTCAATGAAAACAACCGCCATATCGACCACTTCTCGACGGTTGATACGTCGGAAGGCTGTCGAGTTGATGGCATCTATATGTTGCGCAGTCTCACCGAGTATCCGGACACGGCGTTCAAGAAGGAGCGTGACCAAGGATACACGATGTTCGTGCTGCGTCTCGACTACTACACCCGCCTGCGTCCTGACGCCCAATGCGGCCGTCATCGAACAAACAACCCCGATCCAGATTTTGACCCGATGAAATTCCTGGAGAAGTACCACAACGCCATGTACTTCTCGGACTTTCCGCAGAAGCAACTCGAGCGCTTCGAGGCGAAAACCGGCGCCATCTACCACATCAGCCAAACGATGTCTCCGAATTGGCCGAAATTCGATCTCAACAGACTGGCTGACAATTCGCTCTGGTACTATCCGGAAGGCCACGGCTTTGATTTCGGAATCGCAAAGCCCCGGCCTCAGCCCGGCATGAGCGATTTCAAGCTTCCCCGGCACATGGTTATCGAAGCAACTCCCGAAACACAGGCGGCGTTCCGTCTGGCGTCGATTCTCAAAGGCGACGAATTCCAGAAGTTCTTGAACTTCATGTCAGGTCGGCCGACGGCCGACTTTGATCCGGAAAAAGAACCGGGGCACGATACGTTTCGACTCAGTGACGTGACCCACGACAACGTTTATACGTCCGGGCTGTATATCGAAAACATCAAGGACGTAACGAGCGACGTTTCCGACCCCGGACACTTCAAGCTCGTCGCAATGAGCATCAAACCCTATGAGCAGCAGGACGATATCGGCTGGGAGGGTTTGCGTGTCGTACCCCAAATTCATTTTGTTTATCAGCTGATGGATCCGAGGCAACCCGATCGCCCTTTTGAACAACTCTATTTGCACCTGAAATGGGATGTCGTTGATCGCGGCGCGGACAGGCAGGCTCAGAGGACTTCAGCATCTTCAATTTCTAAACCGGGTCGACGCACTCACCCACGCCCGCGAAACGCAGGCGCCAAATTACCAGGCGCTGTTGCAGAAATTCATAACTGATTTCACTTCCGTCCGGCCGATCGAGCAAATCGCCTTCAGCACTTCTTTGTCCGGAATCTGGGTCTTTGGCGCATTGACTTGCGATCAAAACCAGGCTCGCGAGTTACTGCCGTTACGAATTATCCGCGACGGCATCGATATCGGCTATTATTCGTCCGTTCACGACGACGATATTTTCAGGGCGGAATCGGAGAAGGCGACCGGCCCCCGAAAAGAGCAGTTACAACAGCATCTCGACGACTTGACCGTCAGCTTTTACCGAGATCCCAAACGGCAGAACGCCGAGGCCATCAATTTCAATCGTGTCACATGTGCCCAGTGCCACCAGACCTCCGCACGTGACGGCGTTCACTTCTCCTTCAATGACGATCTGAACGAGAAAATCAAGTCGAAGGTCTATGTGACCGAGTTTTTCTTCCATGATGCGGATGAGCAGCTGAAGACCGGGATGACGTATTGGACGGAAGCCGCGCAGCAGCCCACTTCAGGAGAAGCGCATTAGACTAGCATCGTCCTGTGTGTACCGAAAACCTTATCCGAGTTGCTGACGTGATGGAATTGCCTAAGCTGGCGGAATGATCGGGCTCCTGTGTTTCGTTCTGGCGGTCCTGGCCTCGCCTTCAAGTCGAAGAGCAGGCTTGAGGCTGAGAATGCGATGCTCCGACATCAGCTGATCGTCTTGCGGCGTAAGGTGAAGGGTCGCGCTCAGTCTCACGAACAACGATCGCTGGTTCCTCGTCCAGATGTATCGATGGTTTCCGTCGATCCTGAAGGTCGTTACGATTGTCCAACCTGAAACGCTGGTGCGGTGGCATCGGGCCGGCTTTCGTCGCTATTGGCGTTGGAAATCGAACTCGCGGGGAGGGCGCCCGCGAATCGAGATAGAATTGCGCGCGCTGATCCGGCAGATGAGCACGGAGAACCAGCTTTGGGGTGCGCCACGCATCCACGGCGAACTGCTCAAGCTTGGGTTTAGCGTCGCTCAATCAACCGTCGCCAAGTACATGGTCAAGCGACGTGGACCTCCAAGTCAGGGATGGCGGACCTTTCTGCGAAACCACGCTCCGGACATTGCCGCCATGGATCTGTTCGTGGTCCCGACCATTGGCTTCAAACTGCTGTATGGCTTCGTGATTGTACGGATTGATCGCAGAGATCTCGATCTGGATCAACGTCACAACCAACCCGACGGCGGAGTGGATCGCACGCCAGATCACCGAGGCTTTTCCTTGGGACGGTGCTCCGGGTTACATGATCCGTGATCGCGATCGGATCTATGGCGCCGTCGTCACACGCCGATTGCGCGCCATGGGCATTCGAGACAAACCGATTGCACCGGCCTCACCTTGGCAGAATGGCTTTGCCGAACGGCTGATCGGATCGATCCGGCGCGAGTGTCTGGACCACATCATTGTCTTGGGCGAGGCACATCTGCGCCGGATTCTGAAAACCTATGCGGCCTATTACAACGGCGTCAGAACGCATCGGTCTTTGCACAAGGATGCGCCGGTCTCTCGTCCGGTTCAGCGATCCGGCGTCATAAGTTCGCACGCCATCTTGGGCGGACTTCACCATCAATACGTTCGGATTTAGTTTTCGGTACACACACGTACGATACCGCCGATCATGTGGCCAATCTTCGCGCCATCAACGTGACTCCGCATGTGACGCAGAACCAGGCCGTCACCAAAACCGGCAAGACCCGCAACAGCGCCATCGACGAACGAACCACGCGGCATCCGGGGTACGGCATGTCGCAATCGCGCCGGGCGATGATCGAGTGCATCTTCGGCTGGGGCAAGCAGCACGGTACCATGCGCAAGACCAAACATCGCGGCATCGGTCGCATCGCCGCCAACTTCCTGCTCAATCTGATCGCCTATAACCTGATCCGCATCCCCAAACTGATGGCTGCCTAGCGGCGCCGGCGAGCAAAGCCTGCGCGCAGGCAAACAAAACTGCCTCAAACCAGTGAACACAGCCCATGAAACCTGATCGACCGTCCCACTGAGACAAAGAAACTCAAATTTCCCAGTTTTTCAGCAAACTGCTAGGGTCTCTTCGGCTTGAGGCGTGACAATCGGGCGCGCGTGGACGTTCATGTCGGCCTCCGTGAAGTCGGGGCATGTTCGAGTTGATGGGCGAGGGCGAAGCCGCCCAGCTTCCAGTTCTGGTCGTAGATCGCGAGTGAGGGATGTGCCTTTGGCTGCCAGGACCGACCCGCCTCGACGGCGATCGAGAGCGGGACGGCGGGAAACACGTTCGCCAACACGGTCTCGCCGTGGGCGAGCTTGATGTCGTCCAGCGTCTTGCGGAAGAGCTTGGCGAAGGCGGCGATGTCTCCGGGGCTACGCACGATGTCGTTGTGCGCGCCGGTGGCCGCGATCGACCAGATCGAGGCATCCGCCCCAAGCACTTTCGTGACGCGCTCGTCGGCGACGGGGGCGCTGATCTCGAGCTTGAGCGCAACGAGACCGCCGGTCTGCCCCGGAGGAACCACTTCGTACCTTACCGGCGCCGACGACGTGTCCCACTTCCAGCCCTTCGGATCGCGCAGCACGTCCGCGGTCGAGATGTCGGAGATCAGACGGCCAAGCTCGAACAGCAGCGGTATCGGCGCGAGGCCGAACACGGCCAGGCGCTTAATCTCCTGGCGCTCCATCCGGCCGCTGACCCTCTCGGCGAAGACCGTCCGGAGATTTTTGACATGGGTAGGCCAGTAGGCTGGGTCGTCGTCGCGTAGCTCTAGGGTGACGAGGTCGAGGTCGATCCAGCCGCCGTCGAGCGGATATCGCTCGGGGATCATCGACCATTTGACCGCTCCCTTCTCGACGGGAGACTTATTCGCACCGATCTTCGCGGCGTAGCGGATCACGTGACTGCCGAGGTCCTCGTCGATGCCGGTAACGGTCCGGATGCGCGTCTCGTGACGACGCTTCATCGCGAAGAGCACTTCCTCCGGATGCTCGGCGACCATCTCGCGGTCGAACACGCGGTGGTGGACGTCGCAAACCAGCATGAGGTTGTCCGGATCGTGCGCGAGTTCGGGGGACCGCACCGGGTCTCCGCGCGGACCTTCGGGAGAGTTCCGCCACGATGTGTCCGATGTAGGCCGTGTTCGCGTTCGCGGCGCCGGAAATCTGGTCCCCGACGAGCAGCTTGTTGCAGCCCGCGTACTGACAGCGACCGGCGGCGCGGGCCCACACAACGTTCTGGACTTTGAAGGGGGATCGCCTTGCGCTTCGCCTTCGCCGGCGCCGGCTCGTCCTCGGAGATATCTGCAACCAAACTCGTCACCGTACGTCTCACAAGTTGATTCACGATCCGTTCGTCGAGTGATTTTCGCGGCAAGCCTGAAGGCCGCCAGGATTTCCTTTTTTGTTTTTTACTCGGCGCCTGCGGTGCCGAGTAGGGGGACCTACTCAAGTAGAGGCAACGGCCCCGTCAGTTTGCATAATCAAGTGCACCCGGTTGTACTTCCGCACAGACCGAACTTTCGCAGATCAGCTCTTGTACGGCCATGCAAACTCCTAGGTTGTAATCTGGGCGACACTTAATTGGGTGCCATCGCGCGAACCTATGGGGTGGATGTCACCTAATTGGGGTGCGTATCACTCCGAGCCACATTACGAACACCCCGTCGTGCTGCCGCACGTATCGCACTTCATGCAGGTGCCATTCCGCACCAGCGTGAAGTTCCCGCACTCCGAGCACATCTCGCCTTCGTAGCCTTTGGCCTTGGCTTCGGCGCGGCGTTCGGCCTTCGACGGCGCGACCTGGGCGGCGGCGCCGGCCTTGCTCCATTGCAGGGCTTCCAGCTTTTCGGTCGGCGACAGATCGTGCTGGGCTTCCTGCTTCAGCGCGACGGCGCCTTCGACGGTGTCGCTGTTGCGGGCGGTGGCGCCGTGGCGGCCATCGTGGTGACGTTGCTCGCGGCGCGGGCCTCGGTCTGACGGTTCGCTGCGCCGCTGCGCATGACGACGAGGTTGTCGGTGCGCGAACGGGTCAGGCCCTTCGACAGATATTTGTTGGACGGCTGCTCCGGCGGCTTGCCTTCCTCGACACCCTTGCCCATCGCGTCGAAGTTCGACTCGCTGGGATCGACATGGGCGAGGTCGAAGCGCGACATGTAGCTGACCGCGAGTTCGCGGAACACATAGTCGAGGATCGAGGTCGCGTACTTGATGGAGTCGTTGCCCTGCACCGGGCCCGCGGGCTCGAAGCGGGTGAAGGTGAAGGCGTCGACATATTCCTCCAGCGGCACGCCGTATTGCAGGCCGAGCGAGACCGCGATGGCGAAGTTGTTGATGAAGGAGCGCAGCGCCGCGCCTTCCTTGTGCATGTCGATGAAGATCTCGCCGAGCCGGCCATCGTCATATTCGCCGGTGCGCAAATAGACCTTGTGGCCGCCGACCACGGCCTTCTGGGTGTAGCCCTTGCGGCGATCCGGCATCTTCTCGCGCTCGCGCATCACCACGATGCGCTCGACCAGCTTCTCGACGATCTTTTCCGCGACCTGGGTGGTGCGCGCCGCCATCGGCTTCTCGTAGAGCGCCTCGACCGCATCCTCCTCGTCGTCCTCGTCGCTGATGAGCTGCGAGTTGAGCGGCTGCGACAGCTTCGAGCCGTCGCGGTAGAGCGCGTTGGCCTTCAGCGCGAGCTTCCAGGACAGCAGGTAGGCGGATTTGCAATCCTCCACCGTGGCGTCGTTCGGCATGTTGATGGTCTTGGAGATCGCACCCGAGATGAACGGCTGCGACGCCGCCATCATGCGGATGTGGCTTTCCACCGAGAGATAACGCTTGCCGATCTTGCCGCAGGGATTGGCGCAGTCGAACACGTTGTAGTGCTCGGCCTTCAGATGCGGCGCGCCTTCCACCGTCATCGCGCCGCAGATGTGCACGTTGGCGGCCTCGATCTCGCGCTTGGTGAAGCCGACCGCGGCGAGCAGGTCGAAATTCGGCGCGGCAATGGCTTCGGAGCCGATGCCGAGGGTGTCGCGAATGAAATCCTCGCCGAAGGTCCATTTGTTGAAGGCGAACTTGATGTCGAACGCGGTCGGCAGCGCCTTCTCGACCTTGGCGATGGCTTCGTCGGTGAAGCCTTTGGCCTTCAGGGTCGAGACGTTGATGCCGGGCGCGTTGGAGAGCGAGCCGTGGCCGACGGCGTAGGCCTCGATCTCCGCGATGTCGCTTTCGCGGTAGCCGAGCGCGCGCAGCGCCTCGGGCACGGCGCGGTTGATGATCTTCCAGTAGCCGCCGCCGGCGAGCTTCTTGAATTTCACCAGCGCGAAATCAGGCTCGATGCCGGTGGTGTCGCAATCCATCACGAGGCCAATGGTGCCGGTCGGCGCCACCACGGTGGTCTGCGCGTTGCGGTAGCCGTGGAGTTCGCCGAGCTCGAGCGCCTGGTCCCAGGCCGCCTTGGCGTGCTCGACGATGTTGGTCTGCGGCACGCTGGCGTGATCGAGCGGCACCGGATTGACGGCGAGCGCCTCATAGCCGCGGCTTTCGCCATGCGCGGCGCGGCGATGGTTGCGGATCACCCGCAGCATGTGCGCGGCGTTCTTCTTGTAGCCGGGGAAGGGGCCGAGTTCCTTGGCCATCTCGGCCGAGGTGGCGTAGCTGATGCCGGTCATGATCGCGGTCAGCGCGCCGCACAGCGCGCGGCCTTCCTTGGAGTCATAGGACAGGCCCATGGTCATCAGGAGGCCGCCGATATTGGCAAAGCCGAGGCCCAGCGTGCGGAACTCGTAGGACAGTTCGGCGATCGCCCTCGAGGGGAACTGCGCCATCATCACGGAGATTTCGAGCACCACGGTCCACAGACGGCACAGATGCTCGTAGGCATCGACGTCGAACGCTTGGTCGTGGTGTTGTAGAAGGTGATCAGGTTGGCGGACGCCAGGTTGCAGGCGGTGTCGTCCAGGAACATGTATTCCGAGCACGGATTGGAGGCGCGGATGTCGCCGGACGCCTTGCAGGTGTGCCAGTCGTTCATGGTGGTGTTGAAGTGCAGGCCGGGATCGGCCGACGCCCAGGCGGCGTGACCGATTTTCTCCCAGAGGTCGCGCGCCTTCAGCGTCTTCGTCACCTTCTTGTTGGTGCGGCCGATCAGATTCCAGTCGCCGTCGGTTTCCACCGCGCGCAGGAAATCGTCCTTCAGCGACACCGAGTTGTTGGAGTTCTGGCCGGAGACCGTGAGATAGGCCTCCGAATCCCAGTCGGTGTCGTAGATCGGGAAGTCGATGTCCTTGTAGCCCTGGCGGGCGAACTGGATCACGCGCTTGATCATGCCGTCGGCCACCATCGCGCGGCGCGCCAGCTTGATCTCGCGGCGCAGCGCCGGGTTCTTCTCGGGGTCGAAGCAGTCGTCGCCGCTGCCTTCGCAATTGACGCAGGCCTTCAGCACCGCCTTGAGATGCCGCTGGTTGAGCTTGGAGCCGGTCACGAGCGCGGCGACCTTCTGCTCCTCCTTCACCTTCCAGTCGATATAGGTCTCGATATCCGGATGGTCGGCGTCGACCACGACCATCTTGGCGGCGCGGCGGGTGGTGCCGCCGGACTTGATCGCGCCCGCGGCGCGGTCGCCGATCTTGAGGAAGCTCATCAGGCCGGACGAGCGGCCGCCGCCGGAGAGTTTTTCGCCTTCGCCGCGCAGCCGCGAGAAGTTGGAGCCGGTGCCGGAGCCGTATTTGAACAGGCGCGCCTCGCGCACCCAGAGGTCCATGATGCCGCCCTCGTTGACGAGGTCGTCATTGACGCCCTGGATGAAGCAGGCGTGCGGCTGCGGATGCTCGTAGGAGGATTTCGACTTGGTCAGCTTGCCGGTGAACGGGTCGACGTAATAATGGCCCTGGCCGGGACCGTCGACGCCATAGGCCCAATGCAGGCCGGTGTTGAACCATTGCGGCGAATTCGGCGCGACCATCTGCTTGGCCAGCATGAAGCGCAGTTCGTCGTAGAACGCGCGCGCGTCGTCTTCGGAGGAGAAGTACTTGCCCTTCCAGCCCCAATAGGTCCAGCAGCCGGCGAGGCGGTCGAACACCTGCTTGGAGGAGAGTTCGCTGACAAAGCGCTCATTCTCGGGAAGCGCGGCGAGCGCCTCGGTGTCCGGCACCGAGCGCCACAGCCACGACGGCACGGTCTCTTCCTCGACCTTCTTCAGCCGGGCGGCGACGCCGGCTTTGCGGAAATACTTCTGCGCCAGCACGTCGGAGGCGACCTGCGACCAGAATTCCGGCACCTCGACGTTTTCGAGGCGGAAAACCACCGAGCCGTCGGGATTGCGGATCTCAGATGTCGTCAATCTGAAATCAATCCCTGCGTAGGGTGACTGGCCGTCCGTGGTGTTGCGCCGTTCGATTCGCATGGTCGTGCCCCGTTCTTTCTGATCGGCCCGCTGCCCGGCGGCGCCGTATGTTATTTCTTGAGCGAACGCCTTGCCACGGTTGTTGCCCGTGATCCCGGCGTTCGCAGCTCAACCGGTAGACCCGGCCTGTTTCTCTTCGCGGCCGACCGATGCTCGCCTCGGTCCTGCCGCGGCACGATGCCGGTTTCGACTTCCGGCCCGCACTATCAACGCCCCAACGCTTCGTCTGAGCCATTTTCGGCCCGTTTTGGCGCCCCGAAAGCCTTCCAGAATTCGGGGCAGAAACCCCGTCACCCCGTGCCTTGACCGGCAGTCGGAGTGGTCATTCTGGAACCCTGTCAGGGAGCGTCCGGCGGGACTGAAAACCACCCGGCACCGAACGCTCCAAAACTAGGCCAACTCCGTTGCGCCCGTCAAGGATTAGTACGAGTTCCTGAATCAAATACTAAATATGGTGGAAAAGGGAGAAAAACAGGGGGCAAGCCCGCGCCCGTTTGTGAGCCAAGTATCGGTGAGTCCTCAGGGTTTCCCAAGCGGAAAAAATTGTTCGGGAGCTGTGAATTCAACCTTCATCCCGCTGTTCACAGGGCAACTATTTATTGTCCCTCGGGGCTTGCCTGGGGAGACTCACGTAGGGCTACGGGGGCCGGCCTGGCATGCCGCTTCGCCGATGGTATCAGGGGGCGATAACCGGCAAGGTGGCCGCCGAATCGACCCGCTTATTCAGCCCCGTCCACGCCATGACAATCCCAACTCAGACCGGGGCGAAGCCGCGGATCGCCCCCGCCGGCCTGATGTTCCTCGCGATCACCTCGATCGGCTGGGGCTTCAACTGGCCCGTCACCAAATACCTGCTCGGCGAATTGCCGCCGCTGACCTTGCGCGGCGTCACCGGCGTGATCGGCGCCGGGCTTCTGGCGTTGCTGGCGCTCGCGAGTGGCCAGAGCCTGAAGGTCGCGCCTCGGCTCTGGCCGCGGCTGATGCTGGCGGCACTGCTCAACGTGACGGGCTGGATGGTGCTGATGGGCCTGGCGCTGCTCTGGCTGCCGGCCAGCGAAACCGCGCTGATCGCCTACACCATGCCGGTCTGGGCGGCGATGCTGGCCTGGCCGGTGCTCGGCGAGCGGCCGACGCTGATGCGGACGATCGCGCTGGTGATGGCGTTCGCGGGACTCGCTGCGATCATGGGCGGCAACGGCATCGCGGCGAGCGTGGCGAAATGGCCGGGAATCGTGATGGCGCTCGGCGGGGCGATGGGATTCGCGCTCGGCACGGTGCTGGCGAAGAAATTCCCGCTGCAATTGCCGCCGATCCCCGCGGCCGCCTGGCAGATCGGGCTTGGCTGTTTTCCGGTGGCGGTGGTCGGGCTCCTGATCGAGACCACGCATCTGGACGCGGTGACGCAGCTCGGCTGGCTGTTGCTGTTCTATTCGACGGTGGTGCAGTTCTGTATCGCCTATGTCGCGTGGTTCGCCGCGCTGGCGCGGCTGCCGGCCTCGGTGGCGGCGATCGGCACCATGGCGGTGCCGGTCATCGGCGTGGTGGCATCGGCGCTGGCGCTGCACGAGCCGCTCGGTATCGGCCAGATCGCGGCGCTCGTATTTACGCTGGCGGGCGTCGCGCTGGCGGCGCGATCGTGAGCGGGTCTAATCGTGAGCGGGTCTAAGAGGCTTCGCTGATTTCGCCGCGCAGCGCCCGGCGCACCATCAGGTCGAGCTGGGATTTGCGATAGGGCTTGGTGAGCAGCAGCACGCCTTCGTCGAGTCGGCCATGATGCACGATCGCATTGTCGGTATAGCCGGAAGTGTAAAGCACCTTCAGTCCCGGCCGCTGCTTGCATCACCTCGTCGGCGAGTTGGCGGCCGGTCATGCCGCCGGGCATGATGACGTCGGTAAACAGCAGATCGAACGGTTCGCCGTTCTCGACGTGCTGCAGCGCCGCGCGGGCTGTCGGCGGCCGCGATGGTCTTGTAGCCAAGGCCCTGCAGTTGCGCGATCACGAAATTCCGCACCAGTGCATCGTCCTCCACCACCAGGATCGTCTCGCCGCCGCCGGATATCGGCATGGCCACGGGCGCGGCCGCCTCGGCCCACCCGCGGGCCGGCGGCAGATAGAGCCTGATCGTGGTGCCGTGGCCTTGCTCGCTGTAGATCTTGATGTGCCCGCCCGACTGCTTGACGAAGCCGTACACCATGCTCAATCCGAGCCCTGTGCCTTTGCCGACGTCCTTGGTCGTGAAGAACGGCTCGAACGCCTTGTCGCGGACGTCGACCGGCATGCCGGTGCCGGTGTCGCTGACCGCCAGCATCACATAGGGGCCCGGCGTGACGTCGGCGTTGGCTTGGGCGTAGGCGTCGTCGAGCACGACGTTTCGCGTCTCCAGCAGCAGCTTGCCGCCGTTCGGCATGGCGTCGCGGGCGTTGATCGCCATGTTGAGTATGGAATTGGCAAGCTGCGACGGGTCGATATGCGACGTCGTTGCTTCGCGCTCCAGGTTTGTCTCGATCTCGATCTGCTCGCCGAGCGTCGGACGGAGCAGTTTCGCGATATCGAGAACGGCGTCGTTGATGTCGACGTTGCGCGGCTGCAGCGTCTGCCGGCGGGCGAAGGCGAGCAGGTGCCTGATCAACTCGGCGCAGCGTTCGGCGGCATCGTCGATCAGGTTCGCCACGCCCAGCAGATCCGGCTGGTCGGCAAGGCCGGCGACCAGCAATTCGGTGGTGCCGGTGATGACCGTCAGCATGTTGTTGAAATCGTGCGCCACACCGCCGGTGAGTTTTCCGATCGCATCCAGCTTCTGGGCCTGCTGGAGCTTACGCTCGGTTTCGCGGGCCACCGTGATGTCATGATAGACCAGCGCGGCGCCGCTGATCGCGCCGGACGCGTCGCGCAGCGGGCGGCCGCTGCTCACGAGATGAATCGGGTCGCCGCCGCCGCTCGGGCTGACGACGATTTCCTCGCGGTCGAATTGTTCGCCGCGCAGCGCGCGGGCGGCCGGCATTTCATCCGGCGACATCGGCGTCATCGTCTCGGCATGGTAGAGGACGATGTGCTTCCTCAGGTCATGGACCGTCATGCCGGCGCGGTAGCGAAGCATCTGCGCGGCCGCTGGGTTCGACAAGACCACGGCTCCCGTGGGGTCGATGACGAGCACAGCCTCGGCCATGCTGTTGAATGTGCTCTGCAGCACAGAGGCCGAACGGCGAAGCTGTTCATGCGCCGCCAGCAAGTGCTCGGTGCGTTCGGCGACGGCCGCCTCAAGGGATTCGTTCTCGGCTTTCGAGGCGTTAAGCGAGGTTTCCAGCTTTTGGTTGGAGCGTCGGGCCTCGCGCATCTGGATGAAGGCAAGCATCAGGATCAACACCACGCCGGCGAGATCGATTCCCAGCAGAACGAGCCGCGTTCGCCGCGAATCCGCCGTCCGAATAGCGAGCAGCCTTTGCTCCTCCGCGGTGAGCTTGTCGAAGTTGGCGCCGATCGCATCCATCGCAGCACGGCCCTCGGCCTTGGATGTTACCGTGGCGATCCCTGCTGTATCGCCGGCGGCCCGAAGCCGGACCAGTTCGTCGCTGACGGCGAACCGACGGGCGATAAGGGTCCGGCTGCTTTCGAGCAACTGGGTCTGGACCGGATTATCCTTGGTGTTCTCGATCAGGTCGGCGAGCGCCGGGGCGATTTGTTGGCTGGACTCCCGGTAGTCTCTAACGAAGGTCGGATCATCGGTGAGCAGAAAACCGCGCCCGGCACTCTCCGCGCGGCGGATCAGCAATCGCATGTCGGAAAATTTCTGCAGCACGGCAAGCGTGTGATCGACCGAGCCGGCGTCCGATCGTGACTTGACGTCCAGGCCGATCGAGGCGGCGCTGATGATCAGCAGGATAGCGAGGCCCGTTCCGAGGACGACACGCTGCGGCGCCATCGGTGGTAATTTCTCACTGGGAGAGGCGAGCGGACGCAATCGATTTTTCCAGACATTCGTTGACGGCCGCGAGCAGCGCATTTGGCGTGAACGGCTTGCGCAGGCAGATCGTGGCGCCGAGTTCAAGGGTCATTCGAAGGAGGTCGGGCGAGGTGGTGTCGACATCCGCAAAGGCGTAACGGGACATAGGGATGAGCGGGATCGCGGGCGCCCGCGCGTGGAAGTTCCTGATCGCCTTGAAGCCGTGCATGTGAGGCATGAATATATCGACCAGCATGACGTCGAACGCCGGGGATTCGAGCGCGCGAATACCTGCCTCACCGCCGTCGGCGACGGTTACCTCGAAACCTTGGCGCTGAAGACAGACTTCAATGGTCCTGCCAACCATTGGGTCGTCATCGACCACGAGAACACGCGGCACCTAGAAGCGTCCCCACAAGCAAGAGATCAGAAGTCGTGACGCACCAGAATCATACGCCGTAAATCAATTAGGGCTGAAATAGGTCGACACGTCTGCACTGTAGAATGCATAGCTGGCGAGCAAGCATCTCAACGTTCAGCTTATGGATGAGCCGCCGGCGAGACAGCTGATAAGGCCGCGCCAAAAAAAAGGACGGCGCAGGAAATGCGCCGTCCGCCGGATATGAAATGTCAGTTGCGGTTACGGGCAGGGATGGCGAACGCCATCGTAACCCATATACGTTCCGGATTGCGGATCGTAGGAACGGTAGGTCTGCATGCAGTAGGCGGTGCCATCGTCGCCGCCGGGCCCCGGCGCAACCGCGACTGCGCCGTCGTCGTAACCTTGGTCGTCGTAATAGCCCTGCGCGTAATAGCCTGGGCCGCCGTATCCGCCCTGTGACGCGATGGCACCGCCGATCACGGCCCCGGCAACTATGCCAGGAATGAAGGCGCCACCGCCGCCGCCGCGATCATAGCCACCACCGCGATACCCACCGCCACTAAACCGCGGGCCATGGGCGCCGCCTCCATGGAAGTTCCCGCCGCCCTGACGGATACCAGCCCCGCCACCGCCTGGACGAACGCCGCCGCCCGGGCGGGCTCCGTTGCCACGGTGGTCCTGGGCGAAGCTCGCGACGGGCGCGGCCATAGGCAAAACCAACGCCAAGACGGCAGCGGCACTTAAAATTTTAAGATTGATCATCATGAACTCCATTCCCGGGACCCATCCCAACCCCCTCGACAGGGCGACGTTCCCGAGCCGCGCACCTAATTCTGCGCAGAATGAGACTGTCAGGCCGGGTCTGTACGCGGTGTGAATGGAATACGTCGATTCCGCGACAATCGGTGTCGACGGCCGCGGCCTCACGTCACAGCTGAAGCGCCTGTCGAACTGACTTGGCTGGACATTTCGGCGTGCCGATGGCATCAGAACCTCAACTATACCTCGAACGGCCGAGCTCCGATGAAACAGTTTCTGCTCAAGATGTTCACATGGTGGAATGGCCAGACCTTCGGCACCCAATTGTGGACCTGGCGGTTCGGCGAACTGGTGGGCGCGGACGAGCAGGGCAACCGCTATTTCCGTACCAAGGGCCGCAAGATCGATCCGACGCTCGGCTTCGAGCGGCGATGGGTGGTGTATAATGGGTACGCCGAAGCGACGCGCGTGCCGCCGTCATGGCATGGCTGGTTGCACCACACCGTCGATGTCGCGCCGACCGAAGAGACCTACACGGCGCGCGAATGGGAAAAGCCGCATGTCCCGAACATGACGGGGACGCCGGCGGCTTACCGGCCGCCCGGTTCGACACTGGCAAGCGGCCACCGCCCCAAGGCCACCGGCGACTATCAGCCGTGGACGCCGGGCAACTAAGCTTCGGCTAAACGAACCGTCTTGAGCTAGCGGATCTCGAGCTAGCGACGCGTTCCACGAAGCCATCCAGCTTGGATTGAAACCGAGACGCAGCTGCATTTTCCGAATATCCGGCCTGTGAACAACGGGAACAGCGGGGATATCGGCCAGGGCGCACTTGCCCTTCGGCCGTGGGCACGGCTCAATGGCGTCATCTTACGGAGATGGGAAACCATCGCGTCGGTTTCGGGTCACAGTTCGCGACTGCCCCGATTTGCAGCGGCTTCCGAGTAGAACGCGGCCGGGAGATAGGCCCCTGGTGCGGAGGTTCGAAATCGCCCGTTAATGTGGAGCTGCCGTAGGAAAGGAAAGGCCGTCTGGGAAACCAGACGGCCTTTTTCTTTGCATAGACCGTAATCCCCGGGCGTTACGCCAGCCGCGCGGCGGCACGATGCATCGCCTCGCTGCGACGTGGCTGGGTGGATGTGATCCGCTGCCTCATCAGCGCCAGAACTTCCGGTGGCGCGGCGTCGGGCGAGCCGGCGTCGAACGGCGGCGCCGGATTATATTCGAGCCCGAGCTGGATCGCCTCCGCGGTCTGCCGATCGATCAGGATCGAGACCAGCGTCAATGCAAAATCGATTCCCGCGGTGACGCCGCCACCGGTGACGCGGTTGCGGTCGACGCAGACGCGGGTTTTGGTCGGCGTTGCCCCGAACGGCTCAAGGAATTCCATCGCGGTCCAGTGCGTCGTGGCCCGATAGCCCCGCAGCAGGCCGGCGGCGCCAAGCACCAGCGATCCCGTACATACCGAGGTGATGTATTTCGCATTCACCGCCTGCTTGCGCAGGAAGTCGAGCATGTCGGCGTCGTTCACCATGTCGTTGCTGCCGGCTCCGCCGGGAACGCAGATCACGTCGAACTGCGGGCAGTCGGCAAAGGTGGTGGTGGGCGTGAGCGTCAGCACGGAGTCGCTCGGCACCGGCTCGATCCGTTTCCAGATCAGATGCACCTTGGCGCCGGGCACGCCGGAAAATACCTGGAGCGGCCCGGTCAGATCGAGCTGGGTTACTTTGGGAAAGATCGCAAGACCGATTTGCAGGGGCGCCGGCATGGAGAGCTCCGAGGTTTCACTTGACCGCGCCATCCTGCCATGATGGTCTTTCGTCTGAAATGGCATATTTCCCTCGTTTTAAGCCATCATCGCTCAACCCGCACGGATGAGGCCTGGACCATGATCGGCATCCTCATATTTCCCGACTTCCAGCTGCTGGATGCGGCCGGTCCGATTTCGGTGTTCGAGATCGCCGCCCGGTTCGGCGGTTCGGATCGCGCGATCAAGGTGCTGGCGGGGACGCCAGGTCCGGTGCGCAGTTCATCAGGCGTCGAATGGCTGGCGCGCGGCCTCCGGCCCTATGCGGCGATCAGCACCCTGATCGTGGCCGGCGGCGAGGGGGTGCGGACGGCGGCGACGTGCGACAAGACCCTCGGCTTTGTGCGGGCGATCGCCAAACGTGGCGCCCGCGTCGCCAGCGTCTGCTCGGGCGCCTACATTCTCGCCGAAGCCGGCCTGCTCGATGGCCGCCGCGCCACCACGCATTGGCAGCGCACCCGGCATTTCCTCAGCGCCTATCCCAAGGTGAAGCTCGAGCCGGACCGGATATTCGTCCGTGACGGCAATGTCTGGAGTTCGGCCGGCATCAGCGCCGGCATCGACCTCGCGCTGGCCATGGTGGCGGATGATCTCGGCGAGGAGGTCGCGCAGCAAACCGCGCGTCAGCTCGTGCTCTATCATCGCCGCAGCGGCGGCCAGTCGCAATTCTCATCGCTCCTCGAATTGAAGGCACCCGCCGGCCGCTTCGGGCCGCTGTTGAGCTGGGCGCGCGAGCATCTCGATGCGCCGCTGACGGTCGAGGCGTTGGCCGAGCGGGCCGGGATGAGCACGCGGCATTTCGCCCGCGCCTTCATTGCCGAGACCGGCGCCACGCCGTCAAAGGCGGTCGAGCGCCTCCGCATCGAGGTGGCACGGCAGCGGGTGCAATCCACCAGCGAAGCGATCGAGCGCGTGGCTGAAACCACCGGCTTTCGCGATCCGGAACGGATGCGCCGTGCCTTTATCCGTGCCTTCGGCCAGCCGCCGCAATCGCTGCGGCGCGCGGCGCGGGCGTCCTAAACCTCATCTGCTTGCAACAATCCGAGCCTGCGTCCGAGCCATCGCGTGGTCGGCGCCTGGATCAGGATCGTCATCAGGATGGCGATGAAGGTGACGGAGGCGATCATCGGCGCACCCGGGGCTTTCATTCCCGACAACAGCCCGGCCAGTGCCGCCGGAATGACGCCGGTCTCGCGGGTCCAGCACATGAACAGCATCTCGCGGAAACTCCAGCGCGCACGACGGTCCGGCAGCGCGCACAGGAACACCGTCACCGGGCGCGCCACCAGCATCAGCACCGCGACGACGGCGACGCCGCCGAGCCAGTATTGGCCGATCAACGTAAAATCGACCTGCGCGCCCAGCAGGATGAAAATAAACAGTCGCAGGATGAAGGCGGTGGTCAACACATAGTCGTCGAGCTTTTGCGCTTCGCCGGCCTCCATCTTGAAGCCGAACGTTTCCTTGTTGCCGAGCATGATGCCGAACACGAACACCGCCATGAAGCCGCTGGCCTGCAGGCCGTCGGCGGCGAAATAGGCGCCGATCACCGCGACCAGCGTGACGACGGGAGCATATTCGGCCAGGAAGGCCCATTTCTGGTGGGCGATCAGCAGCGCGGCCAGCGTAGCCGAGCGCGATGCCGGCGACGATGCCGATCACGGACTGCCTGAAGAAATCGAACATCGATTGCGCCAGCGAGAACTCGCCGCTGCCGGTCGCCACCGCCAGCACGCCGAAGGTGACGATCGCCGCCATGGCGTCGTTGAACGCTGACTCGCTCATCACGGTCTGCGCCACCCGGTCGCGGATCCGGACTTGCCGGAAAATCGGTACCAGCGTCGCCGGGTCAGTCGAGGCCAGCGTCGCGCCGAGCAGCAGCGCCACGATCAAGGGCGCGCCGAGGATGGTGTGGGCCGCGAGCGCGGTAATCCCGGCGGTGATCAGCACGCCTGCGGTCGCGATCACGACGATCGTGATCCAGACCTGCTTGAGGACATTGAACCGCAGCGAAGCGCCGCCGTCGAACAGAATGTAGCTCGCGCCGAACAACAGGATGATCTGGTTCAGCGCCGAATCCGCCCTGATGTCGATCAGTCCCAGTGCCTGCGGGCCGAGCGCGATCCCGACCACGAGAAACAGCGCGACGTCGGGAATCCTGATTCTTTGAGCCAGCAGGCCGGCGAGGGTGCCGACGGCGAGAATGAGACCGCATGCCAGCAAGGTATGTTTGGCGATCTCTATGGCGGCTGACGTTTCCAATTCACGGTCCAAGAAGTTCGTGCGTACGCGATGTCGGCAGATCGTCGATCTGCGAATCGACGCTGCCCGACGCGCCGTGAAATGGCAAGTTGGCCGCCGATCCTGCCGTCGCCGAGCGTGCGCTTGTTTTCAGCGCGCTAGCCTGGATCAGGAAGCGACATCCGGGGTTTTTATATTGTCCGCAGTCCGACATATCGCTGCGCTCATGCGGGTGACCCGTCGCGTGCTCATTCGCCGTCGGCAAGAACTTCCGACCACCATAAATTCCGAGCGCGCTGAAATTAACCAAGCAGCGGCTTATCTAATTCTGGATGATTCATTTAATAAGCATTTAATACTTTTGGCCGACAGATGAATAATCAACTTTAAAATTTAAATCGCCGCAAGAAATGCGAGCGCCTCAGCGCCTGGATAAGGGAATTGCATGAGAACGCTTCTCATTGGTGGTATGGCCGCGACCCTGATCGGCTGCAGCTGTTATATCCCGCCGCCACCGTCGGCGGAGATGGAAGAGTGTCCACTCTCGAAGGGCTTCGCCTGTTTCGACAGAATGTCTGCCGGGGCGCCGGTCGTGATCAGGCCGACGCCGTCGAGGGTCAGTTTCGAGACTAATAAACACAAGCCCGTGGTCGCGTCGAAACCGAAAATTCCACTGCCGCCCACGGCCAGCAACCGGGCCGATCGCGTCGCCGAGGCGACGAAATCCCGGGCTATGGCGAAGGTCGAGAACTCCTGCGCCGGCACAACCTGCCGCGACATCGGATACCGTCATGAGCAAGGCAAAAACCACGATCGCTGCGAAGATGGAGGATCCGACGTCCGTCGAATTCGCCGACATGAAGCGGGCGATCCGGAAGAATACCTTCGGACAACCGGTCGATACTATTTGCGGCCACGTCAAGGGCAAGAATGCGTCGGGTGCAGATACCGGCGAGCGGCCGTTTCTGTATCTGGTGAAGGACGACGATGCCTATGTCGTCGATGGCAATGCCGAGTTGGCGGCGGCGATTGCTTATCGAAACCTCTGCAACTAGCTGGGATTTGAAGAATCGATACAGAAACGCGAATGGCATTGGCGGCAAGTCCAAAATGTAACGACGGAGAGGCGGCCGGTCGCGACGTCGTTCTGCCGATGAAGTCTGAAGATCGGCATCTTGCGTGAAACTTGTGTGAGGCGATTCCTCACGTGAAAGTCAAAACCAGCGGAGCGGCAACATCAGAATTCGGGGCCATTATGGACGATTCTACCAATCATGCGGAGCTCCCCAACGCCTCGCAAAAATCTCCGGTGCTCGTGGTCATTGAGCACCACGCGCTGGTGCGCACCTGTATCCTTGCCGTCCTCAAGCGAGAGTTTGTCGGAATCGATCTCGTTCAGATGGCAACGATCGACGAGTTAAGCAGCGTGCCGGGAAAAGATGTCTGTCTGGTCTTGCTGGATATCGGAAGCCAGCCGGTCATCGATCCCGCCTTTGACGAAATGCTGGCACTGCTCGCCGAGTGCTGCCCGAACGCGGCCGTGGCGCTGTTGTCCGATCGCGATGACGAAGCCACGGCGCTGGCGGCGATACAGCGCGGCGTTCGCGGGTTTTTCCCGACCACGATTTCCCTGGAGGTCGCGCTCGCCGGTCTGCGACTTGTTCTGGCCGGCGGGGTCTACCGGCCGCTATCGATTCTGAAGCAGGATGGCGCGCCGGATATCGAACCCATCAAGGCGCACAACCGCGTTGTCGAGCCGTCCGTCATCACGGGGATCCAAGGCGTCACGAAAGCGGCGGTGGATAAACCGATGACTGACCTGACCCCCCGGGAGCAGCAGGTGCTTGCGGCGCTCAAGCTCGGTCTGCCCAACAAGTTGATAGCGGCACGGCTGAGGCTTTCGGAGAACACCGTCAAAATGCACATCCAGCACATCATGCGGAAGTGTTCCGCGCATAACCGCACCGAGGCGGTGCTGCGGTGGAGCGGGCGGCTATCGGGCCACAACGGCCACGCGCGCGCGCGAATATCCACATCCTCGTGAAGCGACGCGGCCGAAGGCGTTTGGGCGGCGTCTCAATCCTCGTGGAACGCGTTGTTGAAGCTGTCGAGTAAAGGCCTGAGCGCGTAAAGCGCCACGGTGCCGAGACCGGTCTTGATGAAAACCTGGGTCGGCATGCCCGGAATGATCCGAATGCCGTCGATCTCGGCGATCCGTGGATCCTCGACGCGAATCTTGGTGGCGTAATAGGGCTGGTCGGTGCGCTTGTCGACCAGACGATCGGCGGAGACGTGTGTCACCGTTCCCTTGAGGCGCGGCACGCGGCGTTGGTTGTAGGGCAGGAGCTGTACGTCGGCGGGAAGGCCGGTGCGGACCACATCGATATCCTCGGGCCGAACGCGGGCGGTCACGATCAGACGATCCTGCCGGGGCACCATGTCGAGCAGCGGCGCGCCGGCGCCGATCACGCCGCCCAGGGTATGAACCCGCAATTCGGTCACCACGCCGTCTTCGGGCGCTTTGACATCGGTACGGGCAAGCTGGTCGGCGGCGGCCTGCAGGCGTTCGCGCAGCTGAAAGATCTGGTTCTGCACTTCGCGCAATGACTGCGCGATCTCGTTATGCCGGTCGCTCTCCAGCTTGAGCAGCGTGGCCTGGGATTCGCTGATGACTTGCGTGGCGCGGGAGATCTGCGCGGCGAGATCGCCCTGCCGGCCGTCGATGTCGGCCATTTCCCGCTCCAGGCTCAGAAGCCGCGGGCGACGCTCAAGGCCCTTGCTGACGAGCATGGCGACGGTCGCCACTTCCTCACGGCCGATCTCGGCCCGCCGCGACGCCGCGCTTTGCTGCGCCCTGAGGCCCTCGATTTCGCGTTCGACCTGCAGCCGCTTTTCCCGGATCAGGGCGACCTGCGACTGAAAGACCTGCCGGCGCGTCTCGAAGATGCTTTGCTGGCCGGCCAGGACGGCCGCGACCGATAGATTGTCGTTCCGCAATATTTCCAACGCGGCCGGAAACGACATTTGCGCCAGCCCAAGCTGCTCCGCCAGCAGCCGCGCTTCGCGGGCCGTCGCATCCCACAATTGGCCTTGAAGGCTCTCGACTTCGGCGTGCGCCCTGGTGCTATCAAGCGAGATCAGGATTTGCCCGGCGCGAACGATGTCGCCATCCGCAATCGCGATCTTCTTGATGATGCCGCCCTCGAGGTGCTGGATCGTCTTTCGGCTCGACTCGGACTCGACGGTGCCAGAGGCAATCGCGGCGCTCTCGAGCGGGGCGAAGGTCGACCAGATGCCGAGGCCAAGCACGAAGCCGCAAACCAGCAGGTTTGCCGTCAAGGTCACTCCGCGTAGCCGGTCGCGGAGCGCCGGGAGCGCCGGTCCCGCGCACGCAGGAGGTTCCGCAATCCCGACACAAGCGAGTTCGAATTTTTTTACAAGAACGACGACCCGTTCCGGGAGGCGGAGATCGCGGAGATGATTGCGTGCGCGCTCGATCATGGTAGGACCGGCTGCGTTGACACGTCGATGCCGGCGGACTGCCGGTCCGACGTTCGCTCGGACTTCCGAGGCGACCTGCGGGACACTGAAGTGCCGCTCGAAGATCTCCTTGCTGTCGCCGAATGCGCTGACTGTGCCGCCCTGCATGATCGCGATCTTGTCGGTGGCGGCGAGGACCCCGATCCGGTGGGTGATGATGATGACGGTCGTATGGGCCGCCTTCAGCCGCTCGATGGCCTCGAACAGCACGCGCTCGCCGAGGTAGTCGAGGCTGGCGTTGGGCTCATCGAGAACCACCAGGTGCGGATTGCCGAAAAAGGCCCGCGCCAGGCCGAGGCGTTGGCGAAAGCCACGTGAGAGGTGGACGCCGCCGCCAAACACGGGGGTGTCGTAGGCGAGCGGCAGCCGAAGGATGGCCTCGTGAAGTCCGCTCAGCTTTGCCGCGTCGACGACTTGCGGCAGGTCCGCGTCCTCGAGCCGGGCGATGATTTCCTTAATCGTTTCTCCGAACAGGTCGATGTCCTGCGGCAGATAGCCGAGGCGGTGGCCGCCGCCGCCATCGCGCACCGCCAGAACGTCGATGCTGTCGAGCCGGACCGAGCCGGCCGACGGCGCGGAGATTCCCGCGATGATTTTACCGAGCGTGGATTTGCCGGAGCCGGATGGACCGATGACGCCGAGGCACTCGCCGGGCGCGAGCCGGAACGACACGCCCTGCAGCAGCGCATGGCCCGATCCGGGCAGCGCTGCGCCTACATTGTCAACGACAAGACAGCCGTTTGGGCGATCCGGCAGCGTAGCGAGGTTGGCGACCGGCGTGACCGCCGCGAGCACTCCGTTGAGCCGGCGGAAAGCGGCCGAGGCCATCGCGAATGCCTTCCAGCCCGCAAATGCGCCTTCGATCGGGGCCAGCGCGCGTCCGAACAACAGCGTGGTGGCGAAGATGATGGCAGGGCTTCGGCCCTGCTCGAGCACGAGCCAGGCGGCCGCGCCCATGATCAGAACTTGCGCCAGCGCACGCACCGGCCTGGAGATCAACATCACGATCTCGTTGCGGCGTTGGGCGGTGTCGTGCGCGCGCCGCGCATCCTGTGCGGCCTGCTGCACCAGGCGCGCGGCGCCATCGAGCATACCCATGGTCCGGATTAAGTGGACGTTGCCGACCGCCATGCCGAACCGCCCATAGCTCCGTGTCAGCGCCGCGACCGACCGCGCCAGCGGGTTTTCGGTAACGACGTCGCTGGCTAAGGCGAGGCCGAACAGCAGCAGCGCGCTGCCGGTGCCGATGAACCCCAGCAAGGGATGCACGAGAAACAGAACGCCGAGGAAGAGCGGCGCCCAGCACACGTCGAACAGCATCGGGCAGGCGCCGGACTCCGCGAATTGCCGTAACGTGGTCAGATCGCGATAGGCCTCGCTCGCACGCGCGGGGTCGGTGCGATAGGCGTATTCGAAGCAGGCGGTGAGCACCGAGGGACGGAGCCGGTCTTCAAGCCAGGCGCCGATCCGGCCCAGGGCCGCGCGGCGCAACGCGTCAAGCATTCCGCCGACTATGACCGTGACCGCAACGATCAGCGTCAGCATCAGCAGCGTGTCGGCGCTGCGGCTCGACAACACGCGATCGTAGATCTGAAGCAGATAGATCGAAGGCGCGAGCAAAAGAAGGTTGTAGCTGCAGCTATAGGCGAAGACGAGGCCAAGCGAGCCGGCGCAGGCCCGCAACGCCGCTTCCAGCGGCGTTTGTGGTGGCGACAGCATCCGCAGCAAGAGCGCCGGCATCGGCATTGCGGTCCCCCGCTGGAAGTTTGAGGCGTGATTGTTCTCGTCTTCTCGCCCCGTCATCCCCAGGCCTCGCGATGAATCGAGAGCCGGCGGCTGCCGCCGCCGGTCTCGACCACCCCTCATAACCGTCGATCGGTCAGACGTGCAGGTCGGCGTCGAAGTGTCCGGAGTGATTGAGCACGTCGTTCAGATTCGCGGACTCCAGCGATGCCTTGATGTCAACGTTGCCGCCGAGCGCGGCGTTGCCGTTGCCGCCGTCGCCGCCGATGCCGGCCGCCACGCTCTGACTCTGGTCTGCGCCGAAGTCGTTCACCTGATGCGCCGTCGTGTTGGCATAGACCTTGGAAGTGTCATGGCCGCTGTCGGAGGTCTGGCTGCCATTCGAGGTGGCGGTTCCGCCATGAGCCTTGGCAAACCATTCCGCCTTTGCGTTCGCACCGCCGGCCTCCCAATCTGCCTTCTGGGAGACCTTATCGCCGGTGTTGACATGAACGTCGGAGCCGTAAGCCTTGTTGGACGGGTCGAAGTCGATGCTCGGCTTGCTGATGATGTCGCCGGAGTTATGACCCGATCCGCCGTTGCCGGCGCTGTTACCGCCGGTCGAGATTCCCTTGAGCGCGATCGTATCGGATGGGAACGATGCTCTTGACATGTGACTCTCCCTGGTTGGTTTGCGCAACCCGCGTCCCGATTTGGACGGCGCCAGTCTTGGTTTGTGCACCGCATCGGCCAAGATGCCAAAGCTGATGCCACCTCAGCCGAACGGGATACGCCCGAAAGGCTGCCGTCCCGCCGCCGCGGCCCGCGGCGCTGACGCGGCTAGGCATGGCCCAGCAGGGGATGGTCCGCCAGCGCGTGCATGACGATGTCGCCGCCAAGCGCGGCGTTGCCGTGACCGCCGTCGCCCCCGATGCCGGCGATCTGGATCGTGCTCTGATCGAACTGGACGTTGTTGATCTGGTGCGCCTCGGCGCTGGAGTTGAAGCCGGCGACCGCGATGTTGATCGGCGCATAGATCGCGATGTTGATGTCGACCAGACTGCCGGTGAAGTGGCCGTTGCCGCCGTTGCCGGCGCTGTTGCCGCCTGTCGCGATGACGTCGGAGCCGATCAGGCCGAGGATGGAGGAGGTGAGGCCGGCGTCGCCGCCGATTGCGGCATTGCCGCTGCCGCCATGGCCGCCGACACCGGCCATCTGGAACGCGGATTGATTGAACGTCGCATTGTTAGTCTGATCGGCGTCAGCATTGGAATTGTATCCCGCGACCACGATGTTGATCGGGTCGTAGAGCGCGAACGAGGTGTGAACGATGCTGCCGCTGAAGCTTCCGTCACCGCCGTCGCCGGCGCTGTTGCCGCCGCTCGTAATCATGCCGTAACCGGTCGCGTGATGGCCGAGCCCGAGGTGGGATTCTAGGACGGATACGTCGCCGCCGCCCGCCGCGTTGTCGTCGCCGCCATGACCGCCGCCAGCGGCGAACTGGGAGGCGCCCTGAAAGAACTGCACGGTGTTCGACTGGTGGGCCTGCGCGCTGCTGTGGGAGCCGCCCGTTGCGATGTTGACGGGCTCGAACACGGCGACGGAACTATGCACCAAAGCCCCTGAGAAGTGGCCATTGCCGCCATGACCGGCGCTGTTGTCGCCGGTTGAGATCGTGCCGGAGCCGAGCGCGCCGGACAGACTGACGCTTCCGCCGATCGCGGCATTGCCATCGCCCCCGTCGCCGCCGATCCCGGCAATCTGGGTCGCAGCCTGATCGAAATAGGCGACGTTGGTCTGATGCGCGCTGGCGGATGCGTGGGAGCCGGCGTGCGCCACGTTGACCGGTTCGAAAATCGCGGTGCTGTCGTCGATGATGCTGCCGGCAAAATAACCGTCGCCGCCATTGCCGGCGCTGTTATTGCCGGCGTGGATCAGGAATGGGGATTGCATATCTTCCCAAAGCCACGACGGAACCGGCGCCTCCCGCCCGAAGGCATGATTGCGGTCGAAGGGAATGCCGTCCGATGCATATCGAAGATCCATGGCCGATGCCCTACCGAAGTCGCCTCGCGCCGGTTGAAGGGACGCCTCCGCATCTCAAGAAAGCATGTCACCGGGGCAAGCCAAAAGCCGAGTCGCCAATTCGGATCGCACGCTTTCGAGCGACAGACGTGAGATCGGTTACGCCCGTTCGGGTGTGGATCAGTTCATCGCCTTCAACCAAGCGCCGATTTCGGCGGCGGCGAGGTTGGCCTGCTGGAGCAACTTGCCCATGGTGAAGAAGCCGTGGAATTGGCCCGGAAATGTCCGGTAGTTCACGGGCACGCCGGCTTCTTTCAGGCGCCTGGCATAGTCGTCGCCTTCGTCGCGCAGCGGATCGGCGCCTGCGGTCAGCACATAGGCCGGTGGCAGCCCGGCCAGCGTCGCGGCGCGGGCCGGCGACGCCCGCCAGTCGTCGATGTCGGAGGGGCCATTCAGGTAATGATCGCGAAACCACCGGATCACGGTGTGCGTGAGCAGGAGGCTGGTCTCGGGCTCGCGATGCGAGGGATGCGTCATCGCAAAGTCGGTGGCCGGATAGATCAGCACCTGGCCGGCGATCGCCGGGCCGTTGCCGTCGCGCGCGGATATCGCGACCACTGCGGCGAGATTGCCACCGGCGCTGTCGCCGCCGACGGTCAGCCGCGAGGCGTCGATGCCAAGCTGTTTCGCATGGCCGGCGATCCATTTCGCCGCTGCGATCGCATCATCGACGGCGGCGGGAAATTTGTGCTCGGGCGCCCGACGGTAGTCGACCGATATCACGATCAACTGGCCTTCATCGGCGAGCTTGCGGCACACCACGTCGTGGGAATCGAGATCGCCGATCACCCAGCCGCCGCCGTGAAAGAACACCAGGCACGGCGCCAGGCCACCGGTCTGCCGCAGCTTCATCGGCGTATAGACGCGCGCCGGGATCGAGCCGGTGGGCGAGGGGATCGAAAGCGGCTGCACCGATTTCAATTCGGGCGGTTCGGGATTGGTGACGAGACGGCCCTTTAGATAGAGTTCGCGCGCTTCCGCCGGTGAAACCGTCTCATAGGGTGGCCGGCCGGCCTCCTGGAAAGCCTTGAAGACGACGGCAGCATCGGGATCGAGGGTCACGGGCATGATGAGAGCAAACCTCTGTTGTTTTTGATGGAAAGACGGTCATGTGAAAGATGCGCTGCCGGCGCTTGGGGCCTTTTTTTGTTATCAAGAGAACTGGACCCCCGCCACTAGCGCGCAATTCCCAAGCTCAAACATTGATACCAATTACTGTGCAAGAGAAGCCCACGGTGTGAAATCTGATACGCATCTCTCACGCGAAGGGTGAAGCTATGCCGCGTTCAAGGCCTGCTCGACGTCGGCGATCAGATCGGACGGGTGTTCGATGCCGATCGATAGCCGAATGGTGGAGTCCAGAATGCCTATTTTCTGGCGGATGTCAGTCGGAACGCCGGAGTGGGTCATGCTTGCTGGCAGGCTGGCAAGCGACTCGGTGCCGCCGAGGCTCACCGCCAGCTTGAATATTTGCAGCGCGTTCAAGAATTTGAAGGCAGCGGCTTGTCCGCCGACAATATCGAACGAGAACGTGGAGCCCGCGCCGGTGCATTGCCGCGCGAACAGACGGCCTTCGGGTGAGGTCTCTTCGTGGTGACCGAGGTAATGGACCTTCGCCACTTTGACATGGTCGCGCAGGTAATCAGCCACGAGCCGTGCGTTTCTGTCTGCCTTTTCCATACGGATGCTCAAGGTTTCGAGCGATCGGCTGATCATCCAGCAGGAATGAGGGTCCAGTTGGGTACCGATGGCGCCACGCAACGCTTTGACACCTTTCATGAGGGTCTTTGATCCGAGGGTAGCACCCGCTATCAGGTCGGAATGACCGCCGATATATTTGGTCAGCGAGTACAACGAAAGATCCGCGCCGTGTTCAATCGGCCGCTGAAATACCGGCCCGAGCAACGTGTTGTCGCACGAGACAATCGGCGTATGCCCCTGGGCCTGGCCGATCTTTTCTGCGACACGGCGCACCATCGCGATATCGACCAGGCCGTTGGTCGGGTTCGCCGGCGTTTCGATGAAAATCATCGCAACCCGACCTTTGCGCATGGCGTCCTCCGCCGCCAGCCAGACTGCGCTTTCGTCGATGCCGTCGGCAAAGCCCACAGCGCTGATGGAAAGTCCCGCAAGCGTCTTCGCAAACAGAGTTTCCGTCCCGCCATAGAGGGGCTGAGAGTGAAGAATGACGTCGCCAGGGCGGACGAACGCAAGGATCGTGGTCGCAATTGCCGCCATGCCGGAGGAGAACAACGCGCATTTTTCCGTGCGTTCGTAGACCGAGAGTCTGTCCTCCACGATCTCGCTGTTGGGGTGGTTGAACCGCGAATAAACTAGGCCCGCACCCATTCCGTCGGGAGGTTCACGCCGACCTGAAACGAAATCGAAGAAGTCCTGTCCGTCCTCGGCGGTCCTGAAGACGAAGGTGGAGGTCAGGAAGACTGGTGGTTTGACGGCTCCTTCCGATAGTTGCGGATCGTAGCCGTAGTTCAGCATTAGCGTCTCGGGATGCAGCATGTGGTTGCCGATGTGGGTCTTCGACGGAAATGGTTTCACCATGGCCTGTCTCGCTGTCGGGATTGGTCGCCTTGCGCTGGAGAAGCGGTCGGTCGTGATGGAGACGGCATCCGCCGGCTCCGGTCAACGGTACAAGGATCAGAGTAGCAACATCCGGGATTGATTCCACCGCGCCCGCGCAGCTTGAAACGGCGCACCGATCGCGGATTCTATCAGCCGTTCATGAATAGCCCGAGCGACAACGTCGCAAGTACATAAGGCTCAGCAGCAGGTCCCTCCGCGACGACACGATCAACTGGGGATCGCCCGGAACACCATTGAATCCTGTCGGAAAGAACTTCCAGCCGGCCATTGAACGGGAAGAGGGGTAGTGTAAGGTTGGGCTGCGGCCGCGTCGGAGTAGGGGCGTTCGGAGATAAATTTCATCGGGCTTTCTTTCATGAAGATGAACGGAACTCGATAGGATGTTGCGCATTTTATGGGATGGTAACCCTTGCGCCCGGTTTCGCCGAGTGCACGCCTGCCACGCGATTTCACAGAACTTACGGAGGATGCGACCATGCCACGGGTCAAGCAAGCTTCGAAGCAGAAACGCGCAACCAAAGCCGCCGCCGTGAAGGTCCTGGGAGCCGCCGGACTAAGTTTTTCGCTGGTGGGTAACGCCTCCGCGTCCACGGCGCCCACTGCCAGTATCCCGCAATCGGACAATACCTCGCCCAATCAGCGCTTCGTTCTCAGCGAAGAGGAAATGGTCGACGTCAGTCTCGCCACCTTTTATGTCTTCGATAGGGAACACGTTGGCAGCGGCGTGCAACTGGCCCGCGGATGCGGTGGTTGCGGCGGCTGCCGAGGTGGCGGCGGGTGCGGTGGCTTCCGTGGTTGCGGCGGTGGCGGGTTTGCTGGCTGCCGCGGTTGCCGCGGCTGCGGTGGCTGCCGTGGTTGCGGCGGCTGCGGGGGCGGTGGCATCTGGTTTGGTGGCTGCGTGGGCTGCGCGGCTTGTGCGGGGGCGTGCTGCGGATCCTGGGGAGCGTGTCGTTTGTGCTAAGTCCCACAATAAGCGCCGTTGCGACTGTCACGAATGAACCGGTCTAAGCCGACAAACAGACCTTGGCGATGAATTGCATCGGCCTGGCTTCCCTTGGATCCAGATCACGGCAGCAATCATTTTCATCAGGCTCGTTTTCTGGTTGATCGGTGCCGCTTGGCGGCGAAGCCAGCTATAGGTCCGTCCTGTGGGCTCCCCGCAGCAAAAGCCGTCAGCCCTTCTTGTCGAAATATGCGCCGCGTTTGGAGGCCGGAACGATGGCGCTCGAAAGCGGCTCAACCACGATCGCTTAGGCAAAGAGGAGAGCGTTCACATGAAGTCCGGAAAATCGGAGTGCATGAGGGATAGTGCGATCATCATGTCAGGCAATCCAATCTCGATCGACCAATTTGCCGAGGCGGCAACGGGCAACCGAGAGTATTTCTGGAATAAGACTGTGAGCATCGGAGGCGCAGGAAGGACGATGTCCCGTAGCTCAGGGGCGCCGTTGGTTCACCTCAGGGCTGCCCGTTGCCGCGTCATCAACTTTGCTTCGGCACATTTCGATCAATCGCAAAGCCGCCCGTTCACATGCGGATTCGAGAAATCGACATTTTCGCCGGTCTCCAAGATCACGTTGCCGGAGCGATGCCAGCCATCGGTCGGAGCGCCGCGTGGATACCAGACGCCCCAGTAGCCAGCGCACGGGTAAAGCGCGGTCGAGAAACGATTGTTGGTATGGACGACATTCGTGACCGAATACCCGCCGCTGGGACTTTGTTCGGAGGGACTAAGGTCTTCCGCGTACATAAGGAGTTCCGAGCCCGCCGCCAAGTTGTTGTCGATCAAGAAGTCGTCGCTGTCGCGCCTCGAATTCCAGATGGAGACGGCCGCGTTTTGTGATTGCGTGATGTAGAACGTATTGTGGCGAATTATCCCATGAGACGTGCCTTCGGTTTGATAGCCATCAATATGGCCGTTGGCCGCGAGCGACGTGAAATCGTAAAGATAATTGTCTTGGACCGTGACATTCCATCCTGCTGTCGGGCTTGATCTATCGGGCCAGCTGACAATTCCGTCGTTGACTTGGTGAATTTTATTGGCGATCGCGCTCATGCTGGTGCCGGCGTGCCAAATTCCGGCGTGCGTGGCGTTGCTGCCGTCCAGCGTGCAGCGCAAAATAGTGGCGCTCGCTCCGGGCTCGATGGTGATTACTCCCGTGCGGCTTAGAAGTCTCCCCGCGCCAAGATTGCTAAAGTTTCTTATGATCCAACCCGTGGCAAGATTGCTAAAGTCGCTGACGATCCAAGAATTCCTGATCGTCACATTTTTTGCAGCGATCCTGAGGGCGCCGACGATCTTCTCACCATCGATCACCGTGTCGTCGACGGTGATGGTGCGTCCTGTCGTCGCCTTCAGCGCCGTGCCGACAGGGTAACCGGTGTTCGCGGGGCCGGCCCACCCGCACGCTTCAAGATGATGCCACACGTCGTTTGTGCAATCCGCGCTTGTTACCGGCTGCCCTGGAGCCGGAGTCGGCGCTAACTGTGCGAAAGCAATTCCTGGAAGGAAGATTGCGACGAGAATGACCAACAGTCTCGTTGTCATTTCACCTTCGCCTTCAGCAAGTCGAGACGAGCGGCGATCCGGCGGACGTCGCTCTGGATCGCAGGATCAAGGGGGTTTGCTTCGGGTGTTGACGACGGCTGAACAGCTGTCACCGCCGAGCCGCCCGCACAAGAGCTGTCGTTGCCAGTAGGATCGCTACGGTCACAATCCCGCCTGTCACGATACCGGCGGGTGTTACGCGTGCGCTGCCCCTGAGGTTGATGTTCTTGCCTATGCGCAGGTCGAAGCCCGCTCGCATCTCTTCGGGGTGTGTGATCGGGGTTTCGTGCGCTGCGTCTGTCATTGGGTTTCATCTCCATCATTTGGGTTCGATTGACGCCCCGTCTTTTTTGAAGTGACCGCAAAGCGGGTCCGCATAGCCGGCCAGTGTCCTCGCAGAGCATACATTCATGACCCCGCCGTCCCGCGGTCGATCATCCCAAGATCCAGGGCGACGACACGAAAACAGGGCAGACCACTCCGGTGAAGGCGATGGCACCGTAATTGTAACGCATAGCGTTCAAGAATTGTGTTGGCAGGTGTGGCCGGAAGGGCGGATGGGTGGACCGCGACCCAAGCGCCTTTCGGCAGCCGTGCCGACGGGTCCGTCGGTCGAACGGCCGATGGGTCAGGGTAGTGGGATAACCGATCGTGTGATACCCATTGGCCTCAAGATCGCTCGGCGGCAAACCGCGCCACAAAGGCCGCTACGATCTAAACCGTGGATATCGTCTTTTTTCAACCGGAACAGCCCGCGAACCCCGTATCAGATGCGTAACAGAAACCCCGCAAAACCGCAGAATAAATGAGAACGGGCGGCATCGGATGCGTTGTAATTGCAGGAGAATTTATTTGCGACGTAAACCCGCCGTATTCGACGTGTTAACCGGTTACCCTGTGGGCGGCTCATAAATTGTACAATGGCGTCAGCCCGATTTGCCCCTTAAAGCCGCGCGAGATGCTTCGAACCATTGCTCTGACAGGCTTTGCGGCCCTGATTGCCGCCACATCGATCACGCTTGCGCCGCCGGCGCGGGCGCAGATCGGCAATATCTTTTCCGATCCCGCGCCGCGTCCGCCGGGCAGCATTCCCCGCGGTAATCAGCCTGCGCCCGACGAAGACGAGGACGTGCCGGAACTGCCGCAGGGCAGGCTGCTGCCGACCCCCAACCGGCTGCCGCCGGGGCAGGGCGTTCCCGCGCCTGGCGCGTTTCAGTCGCAGCCGTTGGCGCCGCCGCCTGGTACAACCGTTGTCCCGCAGAATCCGCCGTCCGGCGTTGCGGTCGCGCCGCCGCAGCCCGGCCAGGGCGTTGCCGTTGCCCCGCCCGGTCCCAATCCGCTGGCGGGATTGCCGCCGGGGCAGCGTCAGCCCAAGGGCGTACCGCAGTCGCCGCCGACGCTGCAACCCGGCGACGAGGTGGTCACCGAGCCGCCGGCGCAGAAGATCGTCAACAAGAAGGCGAGCTTTTCCGGCCTCGACAAGATCACCGGGCGCATCATCAACTTCGACGAGGATATCGGCGAAACCGTGCAGTTCGGTGCGCTGCGGGTCAAGACCGACGCCTGCTACACGCGCCCCGCCACCGAAGCCGCCAACACCGATGCGTTTGTCGAGGTCGACGAGATCACCCTGCAGGGCGAGGTGAAGCGGATTTTCTCCGGCTGGATGTTCGCCGCGAGCCCCGGCCTGCATGGCGTCGAACACCCGATCTACGATATCTGGCTGACCGACTGCAAAGGGCCCGACACCACCATCGTCAGCGCACAGCCGGTCGAGGCTCCAAAACCGCCGCCACCGCCCGCCCAGAAACGCGCGGCGCCGAAGCAGGCCCCGCGTCCGCCGCCGCTGCCGCAGCAAAGCCAGCAGCAGCCTCCTCCGCCGCAACCGGCACCGCCGCCGCAATCTGGCGGCTTGTTCGGTATTTTCAGGCAGTAGCGCAAGGCGCCGTTCAGCGAGGCGGGATTAGAGCCGCGTGGAATAAGAAAAGCGGGGCTGAAGCTTAGTTGAGGAGACGGCGCCTATCGGCCGTCCATCCAGCCACAGCATAGGCCTCCACAATCTCTTCCATCTCGTCGACCAGGCGCTCCGCTTTTATATCACGGGAGATGGCTTCTCCCAGCCGGCGCGCGGCAGCCGCGAAATGCGGCTCAGTGATGAGTCGGTTCAACGCCGAGGCGATTGCCGTCTCGGAGGCATCCGGCGGCAAGGTCAACCCGGCGCCATGGGCTTGCACCCGTGAGGCAATGTCGTCCTGATCGCGTCCCATCGGCATGACTAGAAGCGGCAGGCCATGCCACAATGCACGGCTCACCGTGCCATGCCCCCCGTGGGTCACGACCAGCGAGATGTCCTTCATGACCGCATCATGCGGCGCGCTGGGCAGCAGCGTTACGTTATTCGGCGCATGCAGCGTGACGCCCTCTAAGCCGGGCCCGATCGTCGCGACCCCGACCATCCCGATTCCAGCCACCGCGTTCACGGCACGTTGAAGCGCATCAGCCTGGTTTTGATTGGTGGTGCTGAAGGATACCAATGCGCGCGCGCGGTCCGAGCCTTGAGGCCAAGGAGCGGTCCATGGTTGCGACCATTCGGCGGTGTCCAACAATGGCCCGATGTAGCGTACGTTTGCGGGGAGATCGTCGGCAGGAAAATCGAATGCAGAGTTGATCGCTAGTAGAAGTCGATCAGAGCGGTCGAACAGGTCCAGCACGTGGTCCAGCGGAGCGAGACCTTGCGTTGCGCGAGCCTCATTGAGCATTGGCAACCACTCATTCATCATGGCGCCGAACCGATCGTTGGCAGCATCGACTTCTGCACGCTCAACCGGCGTTCGCGGTGCTGGTAAGGCGCTCTGCAACGGCGGCACACCCGGCAGCGGCCGCAAGCTGATCGTGGGCGAGAGAAAGGCACAAGGTATGCCCGCGGCTTCCGCGGCCAACGCTGAACCGAGCAGGCCGGTATCGGTAAGCAGTGCGTCGGTCGGCGTATTATCGATTTCGTCCCGCGTGTCGGCCGCGCGAGCGGCGGCGGGCCCGAACAGAAGCTGATCAAAAGCGTTTCGCAGAGGATCGCCTTCTTGCGCGATGGGTGAAAAACTCGGCGTTCGTCGCCACGTAGCGAAGCCGAATCCCGCCGCCTCCACCGCGGCCGGCGCATCTGCGCGTGCAATGAAGCGAGCATTGTGGCCCCGGCTACGCAACTGTTGCGCAGCAGTCAGCGCAGGGCCGAGGTGGCCCGGGCTACCCCAGGCGGCGATCAGGAAATTGTAGGACATGAGACGAGATATCCTTGAGGTTTTTGGGGGGGGAGCCTCGCGGCAACCGCACTGCGCAGCTCTTCACTTTAGAGGCTTACGGGCGTCGACGCGCGTCACGTCAGGGTGTCAATGGCCGGAATGAGTTACGGCTGTAATATCCCAGCCAGAACCGGGACTATGGAATGAGAATTCACTATTCGAAGAATCCCGTTCGAACTCTCGTTTCAGGGATTGGCCGTTAGCTACGCTCGGCGATGATCGCAAGCGCTTCTGCGCCGCTGATGGGACGATCCAGCGGCAGCTTGCGGAAATCTGCTGACCCCGCGATGGCCCGGTCGAGCAGCGCACGGTAGCGCCGCCGTGGCACCTCGACCGCGCCGAAGCTGCGCAGGTGTTCGGTGACGTATTGGGTGTCGAGCAGCGTGAAGCCGCCCGCGATCAGCCGCGCCACCAGATGCACCAGCGCCACTTTCGAGGCGTCGCGGGCGTGATGAAACATGCTTTCGCCAAAGAAGGCGCGGCCGAGGTTGACGCCGTACAGTCCGCCGACCAGATCGCCATTCTCCCAGACCTCGACGCTGTGGCTGTGCCCGAGTTGGTGCAGCCCGATATAGAGATCGCGGATGCGCCCGTTGATCCAGGTATCGTCGCGCCCGGGCTGTGGCGCGGCGCAGCCGGCGATGACGGCGCTGAAGGCGGTGTCGACGGTGACCGTAAAGGCGTCGGCGCGCACCGTGCGCGCCAGCCGCGACGAGATGTGGAAGCCATCGAGCGGAATCACGCCGCGCATTTCCGGCTCGACCCAGAACAGGCTGGGGTCGTCGGCGCTTTCGGCCATCGGGAAGATGCCGCAGGCATAGGCGCGCAGCAGCACTTCGGGCGTGATTTCGGAAGAGGCGGACTCGCGCGACGTCATGTGTCGTAAGATAGCAGGATGAGGGGATGCGGGCGATGGGGCAGGTGCCACTTGCCTCGCCTGAATCAGCGAAGCTGGATCGGGATCTAGCCTGCGGCCGCCTTTACAGGGGTCGCCGCGGGCGCATCGACGCGGCGGAACCGCAGCATGATCCGGGTGCCGGCGTGGGTGGGGTCGCGCTCGACGCTTGCGTCAAGCTTGGTCGCCATTGCCGAGACGATCCGCTGGCCCATCCCGGTGGAGCGTGGGTCCGCCTTGACATTGAGGCCGACGCCGTCGTCGGCAATCGACAACACCAGATTGTCGCCCTGCGCCTCGAGGTCGACGTGAATCGGACCGGCGCCGTCGGGGTAGGCGTATTTGACCGCGTTCATCACCAGCTCATTGACGATGATGCCGATCGCCACCGCGCGGTCCGGATCGATCTCGATCGGCACGGCCTTCAATGTCAGCCGCGACATCCGGTTGCCTTCGGCGGAACGCCGGAGGTCTTCGAGCAACGCGTCGAGATATTGGTTCAGCAGCACGCTCTTCAGATCCTGCGAGGTGTAGAGGCGGCGGTGCACCTGGGCCACCGCGGCGACGCGTCCCATCGCATTGGTCAGCGCGGCCTTGACGTCGTCCTGTGCACTTGAACTTGCCTGCAGGTGCAGCAGCGAGGCAATGATCTGCAGGCTGTTGCCGACGCGATGATTGACTTCGCGCAGCAGCACTTCGCGTTCGGCGGCGAGCGCGGCATAGCGGTCGCGCGAGGCATGGACCTCGGCCTCGGCGTCGTCGCGGGCCTTCTGAATTTGCGCCTGACGCAACGCGCCGCTGACGGCAACCTGAAGCAACGGGATGAAATCGCCCTGAACGTCCTTCACCAGATAATCGGCGGCGCCGGCTTTCAGCGCGGTGACGGCGATGGTCGAATCCTGCGATGCGGTGACGAACACCACCGGCGGCGCATTCGGAATCGCCAAGATCCGCTCCAGCGTTTCAAGGCCGTCGAGACCAGGCATGTATTGATCCAGCGCGACGACGTCGATGCCACCCTGCTGCAGCCGCTCAAGTCCCTGTTCGCCGCCTGCTGCGTGGACGACGCGAAGGCCGAGCCGCGTCAGGCCGCGATCGACCAGCCGGGCAAGCGCCTCGTCGTCGTCGATATAGAGCAGCGTGGGCGTGACGGAGGTCATGTGGTTTGCGGAACCTGAATGACGGA
This sequence comes from uncultured Alphaproteobacteria bacterium, assembly GCA_963843235.1. GTDB lineage: Bacteria > Pseudomonadota > Alphaproteobacteria > Rhizobiales > Xanthobacteraceae > Bradyrhizobium. The sequence goes on along the minus strand of CAWJJV010000017.1, from coordinate 117,100 downwards.
AAAGAACAAGCCAAGCTGACGAATGGCGTTGGCGAAGTTTTCGTAATTCACCGGCTTGGTGATGTAGACGTTGCAGCCGAGTTCATAGCAGCGCTTGATCTCGTGTGAGTCATCCGTCGTCGTGAGCACGACGACCGGCGCGCATTTCAGATATTTGTTTTCCTTGACCCGCCGCAGGATATCGATGCCCGGTCATGTCGGGCAGGTTGAGATCGAGCAGGATCAGCAACGCATTGCCTTTGTGGTCGAGGCCGCTGCCGTCGCTGCCGAATAGATAATTCACCGCAGCGGTGCCGTTGGAGAACGGCATGATCTCATTGTTGACGCCGGAGCGACGGATGTTGCGCTCGATCAATCGCGCATGTCCTTCGTCGTCCTCGATCATGATAATGGTAACTGGCTTACTCATGTTTCTCGGTTCCGGTTATTGGCTGCCCAGGCGATGGGCAGCGTGATGGTGAATGTGCTGCCGTCATCAAGTTTGGATGAGACGGACATGGTTCCACCAAGCCGCCGGACCAAGGCCCTGACATGGGCGAGCCCGATCCCTTGCCCCGGCTTGTCTTGTTTACCGGCACGACGGAAAAGGTCAAAAATCCGCTGATGGTCCTTGGGGTCGATACCACGACCATTGTCGGTAATCTCAAAAATCGCAAAGCCCAGCTTTGTCCGGCCCCGGACACTGATGTCGCCGGGGACGCCCGGCTTGAGGTATTTAAGTGCGTTGTCGAGCAGGTTGGAGAAGATCTGTTCAATCGCCAGCCGGTCGCTGACGATGTCCGGCAGCGGCTCGATGCGAATCTGCGCGTTGGCCTCTGCGGCCTGATGCGCGACCGTTGTGACGATGCCCTCGATCAACTCGCGGGTGTCGATTTTCACCGGCTGGAATTCGCGCCGTCCTTCGCGGGTCAGATTGAGGATGGCCGATATCAGGCGGTCCATCTTGGCGATCGACGATTTGATGAAGCCGAGCGCCTCGGAGAAATCCTGCGACAGCTGCTTGTCCGCGCCGTCGAGCGTCGGTTCGACGTCGCCGGCGTCGGCGGCAACCGGCACCGCCGTTGCCGCGCGGCCAAGCGTTGCGATCCGCCGGAAGATGTCGCCACGCAATTCCTCAAGCTCGCTGGTGAAGCCCATGATGTTCACCAGCGGCGAGCGAAGGTCGTGGCTCACGATATAGGCGAAGCGTTGAATTTCGTTGTTGGCCTCACGAAGGTCGGCGGTTCGCTCGTCGACCGTGGTTTCCAGATTGAGGTTGTTGTCGCGCAACTGAGCTTCGGCGTGATCGCGGGCGCGCGACGAGCGCCGCACCAGAAAGATCGAAATGCCGGCCAGTGCAATCACCAGGCCCGAGCCGGCGACGGTGACGACCGACGCCCATTGCTGGGTGCGGTCCGCAATTTGCGTGCGCAACTCGAACAGCCGGTCCTCCTCCGTCCGCATGGACGCGGCGACGGCCTCGATGCGGCGAATGACATCCTCGGCAGTGGCCTCGTGCAACAGTTCGATGCCGCCGGGCATATCGTGCCGATCGGCGAGGTCGATTGTGTCGGCAAATTGCTTGAGCCGGGCCTCGACCGCGGCGCGTAGTTGCTTACCGTTCTCGACCTGAGCCGGATTGTCGGGGGTCAAGCCGATCAGCTTATCGAGATCGGGAAGAATGCCGACCGATATGGACTCGTACTGATCCCGAAATCGCGGTTGAGAGGTGACGAGATAGCTGCGTGCGGCGCTTTCGGCGCGGCGGATCCGCAGCATTAACGCATTGATCTGGTTTTCCACCTCGATGGTGTGAACGACCCAGGCATTGTCCTTGCGTGACTGATTGACCAGCGCCACGGACGTGACGCTGATTGCGACAAGCACGAAAAATCCCGCCGCAAGCAGCAGGATTTGACCAATCGCGCGCCGGCGCGTGGCATCAACCGTCAACAGTGTCTCGCTCAGCGAAATCAACGATACCCCGCGGGATAGTTCCCGGCGAACGGAAAACCGTCGTCGGGGCCAATAGTTCCCGGGCCAATAGCGCTTTTTGCGGATGACGCCGTAGAAAAGTGCAGGCCGGTCTGGTCAAGCCCGATCAGTTGACCGCCTTGCCGGCCAGATACTGCTCCAGCCAATGGATGTGGTAGTCGCCATCGATAATAGCGGGTTCGCGGACCAGCGCCCGAAACAGCGGCAGGGTCGTCTCGATGCCGTCCACCACCATCTCGTCCAGCGCCCGGCGCAGCCGCATCAGGCATTCCGCACGGGTCTTGCCGTGCACGATCAGTTTGCCCACCAGCGAATCGTAATAGGGCGGGATGACGTAACCCTGATAGACGGCGGAATCGATCCGCACGCCGAGGCCTCCCGGCGGATGGTACTGCGAGATTCTTCCCGGGGATGGACGAAAGGTTTGCGGGTTTTCCGCGTTGACGCGGCACTCGATCGCGTGACCGATGATGGCGATTTCAGCCTGCGTCGCCGGGAGTTCGCCGCCGGCGGCGATGCGGATCTGCTCGAGCACGAGGTCGATGTCGGTGATCATCTCGGTGACGGGATGCTCGACCTGGATGCGGGTATTCATTTCGATGAAATAGAATTCGCCGTCCTCGAACAGAAACTCGATGGTGCCGACGCCGAGATATTTCATGTCCTGCATCGCCTTGGCGCAGGTCGCTCCGATCTTGGCGCGCGCCGCCGCGGTCAGAACCGGCGAGGGGCCTTCTTCCCAGACCTTCTGGTGGCGCCGCTGCAGCGAGCAATCGCGCTCGCCGAGATGGATCGCGCCGCCGCGGCCGTCGCCGAGCACCTGGATTTCAATATGGCGCGGCTTCTGCAGATATTTCTCGAGATAGACCGAGGCATCGCCGAACGCCGATTTGGCTTCGTTGGCGGCCGTGGAGAGCGCCAGTAGCAGATCGTCGGCGGTCTGGGCGACTTTCATGCCGCGCCCGCCGCCGCCCGAGGCCGCCTTCACCAGCACCGGAAAGCCGATCGCCTTTGCGATCCCCATCGCGTCGTCGTCGGGGCCGACGGCGCCATCGGAGCCGGGCACCACGGGGATGCCGAGCCGCTTCGCGGTCTTCTTGGCCTCGATCTTGTCGCCCATCAGGCGGATGTGTTCGGCCTTGGGGCCGATGAAATGCAGGTTGTGTTCGGCCAGGATCTCGGCGAAGCGGGCGTTTTCCGACAGAAAGCCGTAGCCGGGATGCACCGCGTCGGCGCCGGTGATCTCGCAGGCGGCGAGCAGCGCGGGGATGTTGAGATAGCTGTCCTTTGACGGCGGCGGCCCGATACAGACGCTCTCGTCGGCGAGGCGGACATGCATGGCGTCGGCATCGGCGGTCGAATGCACCGCGACGGTCGAGATACCGAGTTCCTTGCACGCGCGCAAAACGCGCAGTGCGATTTCGCCGCGGTTGGCTATGAGGATTTTATCGAACATTTTGTCCTAGGCAGAGAGGAGCGAATAGCGAGTAGCGAATAGCGAATGGAAAGAGTTTGGGCGACCGCCAACTTCGTCGGCTTTCCATTCGCTATTCGCCATTCGCTACTCGCCTCTACTCAATAACGACCAGCGGCTCGCCGAATTCGACCGGCTGGCCGTCTTCGATCAGAATTTGCTTCACGGTGCCGGCGCGCGGCGACGGAATCTGGTTCATCGTCTTCATCGCTTCGATGATCAGCAGGGTCTGCCCGACCGACACCTTGCTGCCGACCTCGATGAACGGCTTGGCGCCGGGCTCGGAGGCCCAATAGGCGGTGCCGACCATGGGCGAGGGTACGACGCCGGGGTGTTTGGCGACATCGGCCACGGCCGCCGGAGCGGCGGCGGCCGGCACGGCAGCGCCGAGCTGAACGTTTGCCGGCATCGATGCTGCGATGCTGATGTTGCGCGCGACCCGCACGCGCAGGCCGGCGCGCTCGATCTCGATCTCGGTGAGACTGGTTTCGTCGAGCAGCAGCGCAAGCTCGCGGATGAGCGCGCTATCGTCGTTTTTGGATTTTGCGGGTGCTTTGTCGTCAGGCTGGCGCGCCATGATCTCGATCCGTAACTCTCTGTTTGGGAGGGGCGTCAGGCTTTTGCCTTGGCGCCGATCCTCGCGGCAAGGCCATTGATCGCGAGCCGGTAACCGTCGATGCCGAAGCCCGAAAGCGTGGCGAAAGCAGCCTTGGCGGTGAAGGAATGGTGGCGGAAATTCTCGCGGGCGTGGACGTTGCTGATGTGCACCTCGACGGCCGGAATTTTCACGGCCACCAGGGCGTCATGCAGCGCGATCGAGGTGTGCGAGTAGCCGCCGGCATTGATGATGATCCCGGCCGCTTTCTTGGCATGGGCCTCGTGGATGAAGTCGATCAGTTCGCCTTCGTGATTGGATTGCCGGCAATCGGCCTTGAGGCCGAACTGCGCCGATGTCTCGGCGCACAGTTTCTCGACGTCGGCGAGCGTCGCGCGGCCGTAGGTCTCCGGTTCGCGGATTCCTAGCAGATTGAGGTTAGGGCCGTTGAGGACGTAAATCGTCTCGGCAGGTGCGTTGGCCATCCAGATCCCGGCTGTGGCGGTGGGTGGCGCGGTTATAGGTAACAACCGGTCGAAGGGGAAGCCTTCAGGGCGGGCGCTTCACTGCCCAAATGCCTCATGCAGTTCGTCAAAAGCCGCATGGAAGCTACAGAAAACACTCATTAACCAATGTTAAGGATCACGAAAGGGGCTGGGGGCGGGCCTGGCGGTCCGTCCCCAGCCCAACTGGACCTTAGGCGTCGATCACGGCCACGATCTCGAACGTGGCGGGGTCGATCACGACAATCTGACCGCCGACCAGGACGAAGTTATATCCGCGCCATTCGGGGTAGATCGTCACGACTTCCACCGGCAACGGGTGGAACGACACGTCACGCGGCACCCGGGTGCCGACTGAAATCGAGAAGTTGACGTTCGTGATCGGTTGGACGCGCTGGTTCTTGATCACGGTGGTGATCTTGGTGCGCTGTTCGGTGGACAGCTTCGCGCCGGCGCCCGCCTGGCCAACGGTTTGCGACTTGTCGCTCGCCGCGCCCTTGGAGTCCGCCTTCATGTTGCCGTCGCGGCCCTCGGCCTTCATGTCCTTGCCGCCTTTGGCGCTGTCATTGTCCGAACTCATGCCCTTCGACTTCTGGCCCTGCATGTTCTCATCGGCGCGCTGGTTCTTGCCGGCGGCGGCCGGTGATTTCTCATCGGACTTGGTGGATTTCATGCCGGGATCCGCGGCATCGCGATTCATTTGACCAGCAGACGAGCCGCGATCGGACGAAGGCGCACCCTGTTGCACGGTTGAGCCGGATGACGGAGCTTCGCGGCTCATGCCGGTGCCCTGTGCGTTGGCAAAGCTGGTTCCGGCAATCAAGGCTGCTGCGGCGACCGTGATCTTAAAGCGATTAATCATCGAACATCTCCTCACCTATCTGTATTGCCCGCACCGACAACGGCAGGCGGGAGGGGATGTTCCTCATTAGATTGGCTCCGGCGGATTTGTTAGGTGAATGCGCGATGAACGCCGAATACTGAAGCGCGCCATAATAAAGCCGGCGGTTGGACCGCCGGCTCTTCAATCGATTGGTGCAACAAGTTGGGTGGCGGAAGGCGTCGCTCAGCAGGTCGCCTTGCCGCAGCGGGCGAGGCCGATTTTTTCCTTGAGACCCTCAAGCCCGATCGCGCCGATCACGACCTGCTTGCCGATCACGTAGCTCGGCGTGCCGTTCATGCCCATCGATTCGGCGAGCTTGAAGTTTTCCTCGATCGTGGCTTTTGCTTCCGGGCTCGCCATATCCTTTTCGATCCTGGCCACGTCGAGGCCGGCATCCTTGGCCGCCGCCAGTGCGTGAGCCTTGTCGGCCGGGCCACGACCGCCGAGCAGCCTCTGGTGGAAATCGAGATATTTCTTGCCGCTGGGATCCTGCATGCGCACGGCGACCGCGACCTGCGCGGCCTCGACCGAACCCGGGCTCAATACCGGGAATTCCTTCAGCACCACTTTCAGCTTCGGGTCGGACTTCATCAGGTCGAGCATGTCGGCCATGGCGCGTTTGCAGTAGCCGCAATTGTAATCGAAGAACTCGACGAAGGTGACATCGCCGTCCTTGTTGCCCAGCACGACGCCGCGCGGCGAATTGAAAATCGTATTGGCGTTTTGAGTCACGTTCGCTTCGTGTTTCTTGGCTTCCTCGGCGGCCTGGCGCTTGTTCAATTCCGCCATCGCCTCTTCCAGCACCTCAGGATGGGTCACCAGATAGTTCTTGACGATCACCTCGATATCGCCGCGCTGGGTATCGGAAAAGCTTTGCGCGGATGCGACCGGCGGGGTGGCGCACAGCGCGAGCGCGAACAGGGCAGGCGCGAGCAAACGGAATGAAGGCATTGGTGAATCCTTTGGTGAAGCCGGTTTTCGAATACCCTTATAGCCTATGTGCGATAATTTTTAATTGCCCTTTTGGCCGGGAGCCGGCCTCGCGGTGACGATATCGTCGGCCTTGACCCATCCAGGGGTGCCAACGGCAAAACGGGTCTTGGCGCGCGAGGCGAGATCGCGCGCAGTCTTGTTGTCGCCGCGAAGGTAGGCGGCCTGGGCCGAGGCCAGATCGGCCTCCGCGTAATCTCCCTTTCGGCCGTAGGCCATTGCGAGCTGCATGTAACCGAGCGGCGCCTCGGTTTCCCGGCTCACCGCCGCCCGCAGAATTGCAATCGCTTCCTCAGTGTAGGCTTTATTGTCGGACCCCACGAGAGCTTGCCCAAGTAACATCTCGATGAGCGGGGCATTATTCGAGAGCTGCACCGCGCGGCGCAACGGCGCAATCGCCTCGGTGGGTTTGCCGCCTTCGAGCAGCGCCTGGCCGCGCAGCTCGTAGAAATAGGGGTTATTGGGCTCCACCTGGATCATCGCGTCGATCTGGGCCAGCGCGTTGCGCAAATCGCCGTGGCGATAGGTCGCGATCGCGTGGGCATAGCGCGCCGGCAGGCTGTTATCCGACAACGGATAGCGCCGATAGACGGTGTCCTGACGCTCCATGAAGGCCGATATTTTGGCGCGCACCATATCGTGACGCTTTTGCAGCGCCGCATCGTCCTTCTTTTCCCAATACGGACTCGTGCGCGCGATTTCCGCGAGTGCGGCGACGCGCTCGACCGGCATCGGGTGCGATTGGACGTAGGGGTCGGAATTGTGCGCGGCGAACAGGCTTTCATTGGTGAACCGCTTGAAGGTCTCATACATTCCCTTCGCGGACTGGTTGGTCGCGGTCAGAAACTTCACCCCGGCGCGATCGGCGTTCTCTTCCTGCTGGCGCTGATAGGACAGCAGCGAGCGACGGATCAATTCCTGCGGTGCGGACACCACCGCGGCGCCGGCATTGGCCAGGCCGCCATTGCTGTTGCCGCTCATCGAGCCCGCCGCCATTGCGCCGGCGCCAAGTAGCATGGCGATGATCATCTGGGTCTGGGCGTGCGCAATCTGCTCGCGCATCTTGGCGAGATGTCCGCCGGCCAAATGGCCGGTTTCATGCGCCAGCACGCCGATCAGCTGGTTCGGGGTTTCCGACTGCATGATGGCGCCGTAGTTCACGAAAATGCGCCGGCCGTCGGCGACGAACGCGTTGAAAACGCTGTCGTTGATGATCACTGCCTGGATGTTTTGCTTTTCCAGGCCCGCGGCGCGCAGGATCGGGCGGGTATAATCGCGCAGCAGTTGTTCCGTCTCGGCGTCACGGAGAACCGGCGGACCCTTCTGCTCCTGGGCATGCGCCGACATCGGGGCGAAGGTGAGCGCCGCCGCAGTGGCGAGCGCAGTCAGTTTCGGCAGTTTTTTGCCAGTTGCCATCTGCAGCAGCATCGAGCGATCTTTAACCGTTGGCGGGGGATCGGATACGATATAAGGCCTAACAAACTGTGGAATGCGGCTAGTCTGGGGCACCGGCGCCGTGTCGGGAACCTCAAATCCGCAACGGCGGGTGAGATAGCAGATATCGATGCATGATGCGACCTTGAGAGACCGTGCCAGGGGCCTGCTGACGGCTTCCGGGCGCAGCGATGTTCCGCCGTTCATGGTGATGGATGTGATGGCCGCCGCGGCCCGCATCGAGGCCTCCGGCGGCCACGTCATCCACATGGAAGTGGGGCAGCCGGCCGCGCCGGCGCCGAAGACCGCAATATCGGCCGCGCGCGCCGCGATCGACGGCGGGCGGATCGACTACACCTCCGCGCTTGGCATTCCCTCGCTGCGCGAGCGGATCGCCAGGCATTACCGCGAGACCTACCGTTGTGCCGTCGACGCCGATCGGATCGTGGTCACCACCGGCTCGTCGGGCGCCTTCATCCTGGCGTTTCTCGTTTTGTTCGAGCCCGGCGACCGCGTCGCGGTCACGGTGCCCGGTTATCCGCCGTATCGGCATATCCTCACCGCGCTCGGCTGCGAGCCGGTGCTGATCGAGACCTCGAGCGAAACCCGTCATGCGTTGACCGGCGAGGCCTTGCTCGCGGTGCATCGACAGAAGCCGTTGAAGGGCGTGCTGATCGGAAGCCCGGCCAATCCCACCGGCACGATGATGTCCCGCGAGGCCCTCACCAGCCTGATGTCCGCGGCGGAGGGCGCCGGCATCCGTTTTATTTCTGATGAGATATATCACGGGCTCGACTACGCGTTTCCGGCGGTGACGGCGGCAGAACTTTCGCCGCACGCACTCGTCATCAATTCGTTCTCGAAATATTTCTGCATGACCGGCTGGCGGGTCGGCTGGATGGTGGTGCCGGAACCGCTGGTGCGGCCGATCGAACGGCTGCAGCAGAACCTCGCCATCTCGGTGCCGACGCTCTCGCAGATTGCCGCCGAGGCGGCATTCGAAGGCCGGCAGGAGATGGAACAGGTCAAGCGAGGCTATCAGGAGAACCGCAGCATCCTGATCGCAGGCCTTCCGCAGGCGGGCCTCACAAAATTCCTGCCCGCCGATGGGGCATTTTACCTCTATGCCGACGTTTCGGATTTCACGTCCGACAGTCTGGCGTTTGCCAAGCAGATGCTGGAACAGGCGCATGTCGCGGCAACTCCCGGCATCGACTTCGATCCGGTGCACGGCCGCGCCTTCATCCGCTTCTCCTATGCGCGCTCGGCCGAGGAAATGCACGAGGCGGTTGCGCGTATCACGCGGTGGCTCAGGTAGCGCGGGCCACCGCCAAGTCCGATCCGCGCTGTTCCATCGCGATCGGCGCCGGTGCCATTGACTCCGCGCTCGTAATTGATTTTGGCTGCGTTCCACGAGGTGGTCGTCCACGCATGCGTGGACAGATCCGCGATATATCCCAGTAGGAGAGTGAAAACGCTATGTCGGCAGTGACCGCAACCGACGCGCCCGCGCGCCCGGAAAAACCCTGGTACGAGGTGCTTTATATCCAGGTATTGATCGCCATCCTGCTTGGGGTCGTGGCCGGCTGGCTGTGGCCGCATTTCGCGACCAATGACTGGATCAAGGCGCTCGGCGACGGCTTCATCAAGCTGATCCGGATGGTGATCGCCCCGATCATCTTCTGCACGGTGGTGTCGGGCATTGCACATATCCAGGACGCCAAGAAGGTGGGCCGCGTCGGCATCAAGGCGCTGGTCTATTTCGAAGTCGTTTCGTCGTTCGCGCTGATCATCGGCCTGGTGATGGGCAACCTGGTGCCGGTCGGTCACGGGCTCGCGGCTCATCCCGACGCCGCGGCAGTCGCAACTTTCGTCAAGCAGGCGGAAGCGCAAAAGTCGGTCGATTTCGTTCTCAACATTATTCCGGACAGCGTGGTCGGCGCGTTCGCGCGCGGTGACATCCTGCAGGTGCTGCTGTTCGCCATCCTGTTCGGATTCGCGCTGATGGCGCTCGGCGAACGCGGCCACCGGCTGCGCGACATCATCGACGAAACGTCGCACGCGGTATTCGGCGTGATCGCCATCGTCATGAAGGCGGCGCCGCTCGGCGCCTTCGGCGCGATGGCCTACACCATCGGAAAGTTTGGTCCGGCGGCGCTCGGCAATCTGATCGGACTGATCGCGCTGTTCTACGCGACCGCGGCATTGTTCGTGTTCGTCGTGCTCGGCCTGATCGCGCGTTTCGTCGGCTTCAGTATTTTCAAGTTCATCGCCTATATCAAGGACGAACTGCTGATCGTGCTCGGAACCAGTTCCTCCGAAAGCGCGCTGCCGCAGCTGATGCAGAAGCTTGAACGGCTGGGCTGTTCGAAGTCGGTGGTCGGTCTGGTGGTGCCGACCGGATATTCGTTCAACCTCGACGGCACCAACATCTACATGACGCTGGCCACGCTGTTCATCGCACAGGCCCTTGGCGTGGACCTGACGTTCACGCAGCAGCTTACCATCCTCGCGGTGGCGATGCTGACCTCGAAGGGCGCCAGCGGCGTCACCGGCGCGGGGTTCATTACGCTGGCGGCGACGCTCACGGTGGTCAATCCGGCGCTGGTACCGGGCATGGCGATCGTGTTTTCGGTAGACAAGTTCATGAGCGAGGTTCGGGCGATCACCAACATCACCGGCAACGGCATCGCGTCCGTGTTCGTGTCGTGGTGGGAGGGGGAACTCGATCACAAACGGCTGCATGCCAATCTCAATCGGACCATCGATCCCTCGGATGTCGAAACCGCCATCACAACAGACTAACTGAACAAGATGGAGCGGGATGGAATTCGAAGAAGGCCATCCCGCTCTATCGGCAAGATGCCGGGAACCGCATCCCGGAAACGACAGGTCAGTAAAAAACCGCCCGGTTTTGCCGGGCGGTTTTCTTTTATCGGGAACTCACGGCTCCTCGGTCTATTCGCCGCCGCCGAAGCGCCGGGACCACCAGCCTGCCTTGCGCGGCGCGGACGGTCTCGGTGGTGGATTCGGGCGCGAGTTGCGCCGGAGCAACTGCCGGCGGCTCAGGCTCGTTGTGATCGGCCGGCGCTGCCGCTGCGGGTTGGGCTTCGACCAGGAAGCTCACCTTTTCGCGCACGGTCGATCGGCGCCGTGCGGCCTTCTCGGACTCCTGAGCGGTATCTTCCGCCACGGAGGCGCGAGCCGGTCTTGGCGCGAACCGGTTCTTGCGGAGTATAATCGGGTTGCGGCTGATCGGCCGGCGGTGCGATGGATTCGGGCTGAATCATCGGCAGCGACGGTTCGGGCGGAATGCCGTCGAAGTCGGCCACCGCGCTGGTCGCTTCCGAATCCGGCGTCGGTCCGAGTTCGTCGGCAATCGATCCGGCCAGACCGTCTTCCGGTCCACCGCGCCGGCGCCGTCCGCCGCGACGTCCACGGCGGCGGGGCCGCCGCTCGCCACCGGCCGCCTGATCGGCGCGGGGCTGTTCTTCGGATTCGTCCTCGTCGGTTTCGCCCTCATCGGCAACCGCGCCGGCGTTCGTGTCCGCCGCTGCAACTGGTACGGCGTCCTGATCCTCGCGCTCGAAGCCGCCTTCACGCGGCTCGCCGGCGCGGCCACGCCGCCGTCGCCGCCGCTTGCGCTTGTGGCCGTCCGAATCGGGGCCGCCATTGCCGGCCTCGCTGACCGGCTGATCGTCGGTCAGCCCTTCGGTCTCGTCGGTTTCCACCTCGGACTCGGTCTCGATGTCGAACGCCTCGTCGTCGTCGAAGGCTTCCTCGATCTGCGGCGGGGAGGCCGCGACCTGGGCTGCCAGCAGCGCCTTGGCGGCTTCCAGCGTATGCACCTGTTCGCCGCGGTCGATGATGAACGACTGCTGGCCGCTCACGGTCGGGTCGGCGATGACCGAAAGCGTGACCTTGAAGCTGTTTTCAAGGTCGCGCAGATGGCCGCGCTTGTGATTGAGGACGTAAAGCGCAACGTCGGTTCGCGTGCGCACCACGAGGTTGTGCGTCGCGCCCTTCATCAGCAATTCTTCGAGCCCGCGCAGCAACTGCAGCGCCACCGAAGACACCGACCGGACGTGGCCGCTTCCGCCGCATGTCGGGCAGGGCTCCGTCGAGCTCTCCAGCACGCTGGCGCGAATGCGCTGGCGTGACATTTCGAGCAGGCCGAAATGCGAGATGCGGCCGACCTGGATTCGCGCGCGATCCTGCCGCAGGCAATCGCTGAGTTTGCGTTCGACCGAACGGTTGTTGCGCTTCTCGTCCATGTCGATGAAGTCGATCACGATCAGGCCCGCAAGGTCCCGCAACCGCAGCTGCCTTGCGACTTCTTCGGCGGCCTCCAGGTTGGTCTTGAGCGCGGTATCCTCGATATGGTGTTCGCGGGTTGAGCGGCCGGAATTGACGTCGATCGAAACCAGGGCTTCGGTCTGGTTGATGACGATGTAGCCGCCGGATCGCAGTTGCACGGTCGGCGAGAACATGGCGTCGAGCTGGCTCTCGACCCCCATCCGCGAAAACAGCGGCTGGCCGTCGCGGTATTGCCGGACCGCGCGCACATTCGACGGCATCAGCATTTTCATGAAATCGCGGGCTTCCTGATAGCCGGCTTCGCCGGCAACCTGGATTTCGTCGATTTCCTTGTTGTAGAGGTCGCGCAGCGAACGCTTGATCAGCGAGCCTTCCTCATAGACGAGGGTCGGCGCCTGCGAATTCAAGGTCATGTCGCGCACGGTTTCCCACATGCGGATCAGGTATTCGAAGTCACGCTTGATCTCCGGCTTGGTGCGCGATGCCCCCGCGGTGCGCAGGATGATGCCCATGCCCTCGGGCACATCGAGATCCTGCACCACTTCCTTCAGCCGGGAACGGTCCTGCGCCGAGGTGATCTTGCGGCTGATGCCGCCGCCACGCGCGGTATTGGGCATCAGCACGGCATAACGGCCGGCCAGCGAGAGATAGGTCGTGAGCGCGGCGCCCTTGTTGCCGCGTTCTTCCTTGACGACCTGAACCAGCATCACCTGACGGCGCTTGATGACTTCCTGGATCTTGTACTGGCGGCGCGGACGGAAGGCGCGCTCCGGCACTTCCTCCATGACGTCGTCGCCGCCGACGGATTCGACCACCTCTTCCTCGGCATCGTCGCCATCGTCTTCATCGTCGTGTTCATCGCCGTGCGGTGCGGCCGGCTGTTCGGCGTGATCGAAATGCTGCGTGTCGTCGGCGTGGGCGACGTTTTCGTCCATATGCAGATGTTCGTGCTGCACGTCGCCTTCGTGCGGATGTTCCTGGTGCGGAAGCTCTTCGTGGACTTCTGCGCCGACCGGGCTCGACGCCGCTTCGACCGTGTCGGGCTGGAATTGTTCGAGCCTGCGGCGCCTCGCTGCCGTGCGCATGGCCAAGATCGTCATGTGCAAGATCGCAAGATCGCCATGTGAATGGTCGTGATCATGCGTGTGCGCGGCCTCATGACCCTCATGGTCATGAACGCTCAGGTCAGCATGATGATGTTCATCGCCGTAGACATGGGGCTGTTCATCGCCATGGGCGTGAACATGTCCGTCGCTGCCATGTTCGTGTTCATGTTCATGTTCGTGATGATCATGGTCGTGATGATCGTCTTGGGGCCGATGTTCATGCGGCTGATCGGTCTGGGCTTGATCCGGGCTTGTTCCTTCGACCACGCCGCTCTGGACGCGGTCGCCATGGCCGCGGCGGCGCGAGTTGCGGTGCCGGGGGCGGCGGCGGTTGGAACGATTTTCGGTTTCTTCCTCGGCCTCGCGATGGGCGCGCTCATCGGCCTCGATCAGCGCCTGGCGGTCGGCGACCGGAATTTGATAATAGTCCGGATGGATTTCGCTGAAGGCCAGAAAGCCGTGGCGGTTGCCGCCGTATTCGATGAAGGCGGCCTGCAGCGACGGCTCTACGCGCGTCACCTTGGCGAGATAGATGTTTCCGCGCAGTTGCTTGCGTTGGGCGGTCTCGAAATCAAACTCTTCGACGCGATTGCCGCGGACAACGACGACCCGGGTCTCTTCCGGGTGGGTAGCATCGATCAACATTTTGTTGGGCATTTTGGAGCTCTTGGCGGCGGCGGGCGCGTATGGCGGTGCGCGCGTGTCGCGCGGCCGGGTGACGCGACGGTCCACCTGATTCGGGGGTGAGGGGAAGGCCAAAACGCAACCCGGGGCGCCCCGCCGAACATGATCTCCACGGAGCAAGGCGACGTGCGGAGCTTTCGCCCCGCATCGGCGCGGTTCTTCCGTGGATCATGGTCGGCAACACAGTCTGGCGCATCAAGCGTCGGCCCGTCTGAACACTTTGGCGGCAAAAAGCGCCGCCTTATCTGTCGCTGACGACCCGGCGCGGCGCCGAAGCGCTCGCCGGCCATCGCATATCGGTGCCTTGCGGCCCGGTAATCGGTTATGCCGTGTCTAGAAGCCGTCCCTGGAACAAGATGGTAACCTGGGACCGACACCGCTCGGGCTCGACCGCCACTCCATGTCAGCCGCGCGCTGCACTAGCTGGGGAGGGATCGGAAAGACGCTGGAATCTCCGAATATCGAAGGTTCCGGCGCTGCACCGGGAGGCTGAACGCGACACAACCGGGAGTATTAGCCGTCAGCCCTTCGTACATACGTCGATTGGCCGCGGCGCGCAAGGGAAGCGTCGCATCACTGCAACACTTCTGGTTTTTCGGAGTTATTCCCCGGAAGTTCCTTAAGCCGCAATTAACCCTGCAGTTCTATTGCGGTAAGAGGGCTGCGCTGGGAGCACCGAATCGTTGAGGAGCCGCGCAAATCATCCTGTTTTGTCTGGGGTCGCGTTTTTGTGCGTCGCAGCATTGCTGTGTTCCCACGTCACGAGAGCCGATGCGACGGAACCGCCGGCGCCGAGCCCGATCGTAGTTGCGGATTTTCCGGTCGCCTCCGACGCCCGCCTCGCCGGCGACAGCAAGCAAACCCGATTCGTCCTCGACCTCGACAAGGCGATTCAGTTCCGCGCCTTTGCGCTGGCCGACCCCTACCGGGTGGTCGTGGACATGCCGCAAATCAACTTCCGGCTTGCTACCGGAACCGGCAGCGCGGGACGGGGGCTGATCAAGGCGTTCCGCTACGGCCTGGTGATGCCGGGCGGCTCGCGAATCGTGTTCGATCTGGCGGGCCCGGCCCGGATTGCCAATTCCTATGTGCTCGACGCCGCCAACGGCCAACCGCCGCGGCTGGTGATCGAGTTCGAGGAGGTCGATCGGGCCGCCTTCCTGCAGTCGCTCGGCGCCGGAAATTCGCCTGAACTGGAGCCTGCGATCGCCGAGGCAGCCGTCGCTTCGTCGCCGGCCGAGGCATCCGCCCAGCCCAAGCCTGCGACAGTGCCGGCAACCGATTTGCGTCCCCTGATCGTGATTGACCCGGGCCATGGTGGTATCGACAACGGCACGCAGGCCAACGGCGAAAGCGAAAAGAACATCGTGTTGGCATTCGGGCTGGCGCTGCGCGATCGCATCGAGAAAGGCGGCAAATATCGTGTCGTCATGACCCGAACGGACGATACGTTCATTCCGCTCGCCGATCGGACCAAGATCGCACGTAACCAGTCAGCGGCGCTGTTCGTATCGATCCATGCCGATTCGCTGCCGCATCGTGAGGGGGATGCGCAGGGCGCGACGATCTACACGCTGTCCGACCGCGCTTCCGACGCCGAGGCTGAAAAGCTTGCCGAGGCCGAGAACAAGGCCGACGCGATCGGCGGGGTCAACCTGACGCAGGAACCGACCGAGGTCGCCGACATCTTGATTGACCTCGCGCAGCGCGAAACCCGCACCTTTTCCAACCGGTTTGCTCGCCTTTTGGCCGCTCAGATGAAGAATTCCGCGCGGATGTACAAGCACCCGCTGAAGTCGGCCGGTTTTCGAGTGCTGAGGGCGCCCGATGTACCGTCGGTGCTGGTCGAGCTTGGCTATGTTTCGAACAAAAGCGACCTCGAACATCTGGTGTCGGAGAACTGGCGTTCCCGGACCGTCGAGTCCATGGCGCAGGCCATCGACGCGTTTTTTGCAAAACGCATGGCAACGGCCGGACCGGCGAACTGAAGGAAGCCCTAGTTTGGCCACAGCGGCGGCTTTATAAAAACTGCCGCCAGGGCATCGGAATTGATCGGGATTCCCTCTTCGGTAATGTGATGTATTGTGAGCCGGCGCAGGAGGGCAAATTGTCCCGCCGCGGTCGTCGTACCAAGGAAAACGCCGATTGCTGCGGCGCAAGGGCTGAAACGGACATTTGATAATGCGCTTGCTGGTGCGATTCCTGGGGTTCCTGTTTGCGGCCGGAACGGTTGTGTTCCTGGTGGCCGTTGCCGCAGTGGCGGGGCTGATCTGGCATTTCTCCAAGGATCTTCCGGATTATTCGCAACTCCAGGATTACGAGCCGCCGGTGATGACCCGCGTTCATGCCGCCGACGGCGCTTTGCTCGCCGAGTACTCCAAGGAACGCCGGTTGTACCTGCCGATCCAGGCAGTTCCGAAGCTCGTGATCAATGCGTTCCTCGCCGCCGAGGACAAGAATTTCTATGAGCATGGCGGCATCGACTTTTCCGGCATGGCACGCGCGGCCGTGCTCTATGCGCAGAATTACGGTTCCAACCGCCGCCCGCAGGGCGCATCCACGATCACCCAGCAGGTGGCGAAGAATTTCCTGCTGACCAACGAAGTGTCGTTCACCCGCAAGATCAAGGAAGCGCTGCTCGCGATGCGGATCGAGCGCACCTATTCGAAGGACAAGATTCTCGAGCTCTATCTCAACGAGATCTACCTCGGCCTCGGTGCCTACGGCATCGCCGCGGCGTCGCTGGTCTATTTCGACAAATCGGTCAACGAACTCACCGTCGCGGAAGCGGCCTACCTTGCCGCTCTGCCGAAGGCGCCGGCGGCGCTGCATCCCGTGCGCAACCGCGACCGGGCGATCGAGCGGCGTAACTATGTGATCGACCGCCTGTTGGAAAACGGCTGGATCAAGCAGGCCGACGCCGACAAGGCGCGCAAGGATCCGTTGATCGTCACCAACCGGGCGAATGCCGCGCACATTTTTGCCGGCGAATATTTTGCCGAAGAAGTCCGCCGCGACATCTTCGAGCGCTACGGCGAGAAGAAACTTTACGAAGGCGGCCTGTCGGTCCGGACCACGCTCGATCCGAAGATTCAGGTGATGGCGCGCAAGACCATGGCGGCTGGCATCGTCAACTATGACGAGGCGCAGGGCTGGCGTGGCCCGGTCAACAAGATCGATGTTTCAGGCGACTGGGGCGTCAAGCTCGCCGACATCAAGTCATTGTCGGACATCTCACCCTGGCGGATGGCCGTGGTGCTGGAGACCAGCGACCAGTCGGCGCGGATCGGTTTCCAGCCGGGCCGCGAACTCGGCGGTGCCGTATCAAAAGATAGGCAAATCGGCAACATCACGCTGGAAGGCGTCAAATGGGCGAGGCCTACGGCGGGACCTGCGAAGGGCAGGACGCCTACGGCGGTATCCCAAATATTATCGCCCGGCGACGTGATCTACGCCGATAACCTGATCAAGGACGGCAATGTGGTCGACGGCCAGTTCAGGTTGCGGCAATTGCCTGAGGTCTCCGGCGCCATGGTGGTGATGGATCCGCACACTGGCCGCGTGCTGGCGATGGTCGGCGGCTTCTCGTTCGATCAGAGTCAATTCAATCGTGCGACGCAGGCCTATCGGCAGCCGGGTTCTTCGTTCAAGCCGATCGTGTACTCTTCCGCGCTCGACAATGGATATACGCCATCGACGGTCGTCGTCGACGCGCCGATCGAAATCGATCAGGGGCAGGGTGCCGGTGTCTGGCGACCTGAGAACTATTCGGCCGGCAAATATCATGGTCCGACGACGCTTCGGAATGCGCTGAGATGGTCGCTCAACACCGTGACGGTGCGATTGGCGCAGGATATCGGCATGCCCTTGATAGGCGAATACGCCAAGCGCTTCGGCGTCTATGACGAATTGCCGAATTATCTGTCGTATGCATTGGGCGCCGGCGAAACGACGGTCATGCGAATGGTCACGGCCTATTCGATGCTCGACAATGGCGGCCGGCGGGTGAAGCCGACGCTGATCGATCGTATCCAGGACCGTTACGGCCGTACCATCTTCAAACACGATGCCCGCGAATGCCGCGGATGCGACGCCCCTGACGGCTGGAAGAACCAGCCCGAGCCGCAGCTTGTCGATCACCGGGAGCAGGTCCTGGATCCGATGACGGCCTACCAGATCACGTCGATGATGGAAGGCGTGGTTCAGCGCGGTACTGCGATCGCAGTCAAGGAAGTCGGCAAGCCGATCGCCGGCAAGACCGGCACCACCAACGACGAAAAAGACGCGTGGTTCGTCGGCTTTTCGCCCGACGTCGTCGTCGGCATCTATATGGGCTTTGACAAGCCGCGCAATCTCGGCCGGCGCGCAACGGGCGGCTCGTTAGCGGCGCCAATCGCCAGGGATTTCCTCAAGCTTGCGCTCGCGGACAAGCCCGCCATTCCGTTCAAGGTGCCGGCCGGTATCAAGCTGATCCGCGTTGATCAGATGAGCGGCATGCGGGCCGGTCCGGGGGATGGCGGTAATACCATCCTCGAAGCATTCAAGCCGGGGACCGCGCCGCCGGATAATTACTCGGCCATCGGTGTCGCCGATGCGGACGGCCGCTCGCTTCAGCCCCCGCCAGATGCGGATCGCAGCCTATTCCGTCCCGGCACAGGCGGGCTGTACTAGCGCGCTTGAACGATTACGGGAGGCGTGAAGCGGATTGCGCTTTGCGCGTCCCGCCGTTACATCCCTCGCAGCATCTGCTAGCGGCGCAGGCCGCTGAAACAGTTTATGGCGGCATCAGCCGCGGATCAGAGAAGCCATGCGCCCCGAAGTTGAACGTTTAGTTGAAGAGATCAAGCAGTCAGTCGGGCTGCTGAGGAGGCATCTTTGACGTCGATGCATCCACGGCGCGACTTGCCGAGCTGAACAAGCTCGCAGAGGATCCCAACCTCTGGAACGATCCCCAGAAGGCGCAGAAGCTGATGCAGGAGCGAACCTCGCTGGAGGATTCGCTCAGCGGCATCGGAAAGGTCGAGCGCGAACTCGAGGACAATATCGGGATGATCGAACTCGGCGAAGCCGAGAACGATGAGGGCGTGGTGGCGGAGGCCGAGACCGCGCTGAAATCCCTCAAGAAGGAAGTCGCGCGCCGCGAGCTCGAGGCGTTGCTCGGCGGCGAGGCGGACAGGTTCAACTCCTACCTCGAAGTTCACGCCGGCGCCGGCGGTACCGAGAGCCAGGACTGGGCCTCGATGCTGCTGCGCATGTACACGCGCTGGGCCGAGAAGCACGGCTTCAAGATCGAGTATCTGGAAGAGACGCAGGGCGAAGAGGCCGGCATTAAATCAGCCACCATCCAGATCAGCGGCCACAACGCCTATGGCTGGCTGAAGACCGAGGCCGGCGTGCATCGGCTGGTGCGGATATCGCCATTCGATTCCAACGCGCGCCGGCACACCTCGTTCTCGAGCGTCGCGATCTTTCCGGTGGTCGACGACAGCATCAAGATCGACATCAAGGAATCCGACGTGCGCACCGACACCATGCGTTCGGGCGGCGCCGGCGGCCAGCACGTCAACAAGACCGAAATCCGCGGTGCGGCTGACGCACATTCCGACCGGCGTCGCGGTGGTCTGCCAGGCCGGCCGCTCGCAGCACAAGAATAAGGCGCAAGCCTGGGACATGTTGCGGGCGCGGCTCTACGAGATCGAATTGAAGAAACGCGAGGAACAGGCCGCCGCCGACCAGGCCGCCAAGACCGATATCGGCTGGGGCCATCAGATCCGCTCCTACGTGTTGCAGCCCTACCAGATGGTGAAGGACCTTCGCACCGGCGTGCAGACTTCGGACACATCGGGCGTGCTTGACGGCGACCTCGACGAATTCATGGCCGCGACATTGGCGCAGCGCGCATTCGGCACTGCGCCCGGCGCGGTCGAGGATGTGGATTAGCGGATGGCAAGAGTTGCGTTCATCGGGCTTGGGCGCATGGGGCACGGCATGGCCGGCCGTTATATCGATGCCGGTTTCACGGTTTCGGTCTGGAATCGCAGCAAGGCCAAGGCCGAAGACCTCATCGCGCGCGGCGCGCGATGGGCGACCTCGCCGGAGGACGCGGCGATCGACGCCGACGCGGTCGTGACCATGGTCGCCGACGACGAGGCCTCGCGCGCAGTATGGCTGACCCGGGATGGCGCGGCGGCGACGATGAAAGCCGGTACGCTGGCGATCGAATGCTCCACGGTCTCCCATCGCCACGCGCTCGATCTCGCGCGTGAGCTTCGCGGCCGCGGGCTGATCTATATCGACAGTCCCGTCACCGGTTTGCCGGATGCGGCCGCCAGCGGAAAGTTGACGCTTCTGGTCGGCGCCGAGCCCGCTGACCTTGAGAAGGCGCGACCCTATCTGACGCCGCTCGCGACCGTGATCCGACATTTCGGCGCCGTCGGCAGCGGCACGGTCTACAAGCTGATCAACAACCTGATGGGGGCCATTCAGATCGCCGGTCTCGCCGAAGGCCTTGCGATCGCCGAGCAGGCCGGCCTCGACATGAAGCTGGTGCTGGAGGCGGTCGAAACCGGTGTGGCCGCCAGTCCGCAGGTGATCCGCCATTCGAAGCGCATGGTCTCGCGCAATTTCTCCGGCGCGACGTTCACGGCGGCGCTACGGCACAAAGACGCCGCCTATGCCGTCGCGTTGGCCGAGAGCCTGCTGTCCGCCACGCCGCTGATGGGCCGCGCCGCCGTCGAGGCTTATGCGCGCGCGAAAGCCCACGCGCCCGACGACGACGAAGGAAAAATGATCGAGATTGTTTCGCGCGCCAAGGGCGGCAGCGCCTAGTCGTTCGTCTCCTTCTGTTCAGCTTCACATCGCGAACACCGGTTGTTGAACCAGCCGCTGGCGTTGGTCACCCATGCCGTTTCGTCTGTAGGCCCGCGCTTGCGTAGCTGCGCCCGGCTTGCGACACTTCAACAAAACAAACGTCGCGCGGGAGAAAACGATGCCGGTTGGTCCGAGGAGCCATGTTGCTTTGGCGGCGTTTGCCGCGGCGGTTGCGATGACCGCGACCGCGTCCCACGCGCAAAAGAAATACGATCCGGGCGCGAGCGATACCGAGATCAAGATCGGCAATATCATGCCCTATAGTGGTCCCGCCTCGTCGTATGGCGTGATCGGCAAGGCCGAAGCCGCCTATTTCGCCAAGATCAACGCCGAAGGCGGCATCAACGGCCGCAAGATCACCTTCATCTCCTATGACGATGCCTACAGCCCGCCCAAGGCGATCGAGCAGGCGCGCAAGCTCGTGGAAAGCGACGAGGTGCTGCTGATCTTCCAGCCGCTTGGCACGCCGTCCAATTCGGCGATCGAGAAATACATGAACATCAAGAAGGTGCCGCAACTCTTCGTGGCGTCCGGCGGCACCAAGTTCGGTGATCCCAAACACTTTCCCTGGACCATGGGTTGGCAACCCAATTACCAGAGCGAGGGGCACATCTATGCGAAATACATTCTGGATCACTATCCAAACAGTAAGATCGCCGTGTTCTGGCAGAACGACGACGCCGGCAAGGATCAATTCAAGGGCCTGAAGGACGGACTCGGCGACAAGGCCAACCTGATCGTCGCCGACAAGTCGTATGAGGTGAGCGATCCGAGCGTCGATTCCCAAATCGTCGCGTTGCACGATTCGGGGGCCGACACTTTCTTTTCCTGGGCGGCGCCGAAAGGCTCGGCGCAGGCGATCCGAAAGGTCGGCGAACTCGGCTGGAAGCCGAGATTCTTTCTCGCCAACACCGCAACCTCGGTGGCGGGAGTGTTGCGGCCGGCGGGTCTCGACTATGCCAAGGACATCATCTCGACGGCCTATTTGAAGGATCCGACCGACCCGGCCTGGAAGGACGATCCGGGTACCAAGGCATGGCTCGCCTTCATGGATAAATATTATCCGGATGGCGACAAGACCAATGTCAACAACGTCTCCGGCTACGTGCTGGCGCAGAACATGGTGCAAGTGCTGAAGCAGTGCGGCGACGACCTGACGCGCGCAAACGTGATGCGGCAGGCTGCCAACCTGAAGGACTTTTCTACCGACATGATGTTGCCTGGCATCAAGGCCAACACGGCGCCCGATGACTTCTTTCCGATCGAGCAGATGCAGTTGATGAAGTTTGACGGTGAGGCATGGCGACTGTTCGGCGACGTCATCACCGGTGAAGTCGGCCACGAATAGGCGCTACGGTGACGCTACGGGACCTTGGCGTCAGCCGGCGCTGAGCCGCACGCCGGCGCGCAGGAATTTCTGCGGGTCGACCGCTTCGCCCTCGATCCGGGTTTCGTAATGCAGATGCGGGCCGGTCGATCGGCCGGTCGAGCCGACGGCGCCGATCACCTGGCCGATCTTGATGGTCTCGCCGACCCTGACACCGATCTCCGACAGGTGGCCGTAACGGGTCGACAGGCCGTTGCCGTGATCGATTTCCACCATGCGACCATAGCCGCCGGCCCATCCCGCCGACGCCACTTTCCCGTTCGCGGTGGCGCGCACGGGATCGCCGGACGAAGCGCGGAAATCGAGACCGGTATGCATGGCCGGGCGGCCGAGGAACGGATCGTTGCGGACCCCGAATGGGGAGGTGAATTCGACTTCGCCGATAACCGGCTTGCGATACGGTACCTGCGTCAGGACCCGGTTGAGGCGGTCGGCTTGGGCGCGGGTGATGTTGATCCGGTAGAGTTGGCGCTCGAACGGGCCGGCGTCGGCCGGCAATTTCACCGGAATGAAGGGACCGCCCATGCCTACCCGGGGTGTCGCGGCCTCCAGTTGCGCCGTGTTGAGGCCGAGATCGGAAAACACGCCGCGCATCCGGCGCACCCGCGATTCCATGCCGTCCTCGACCGAGTTGAGCGCCGCCATCTGGCGGGCCTCGATCTGGTCGAGCGAGGTCTGTAGACGGGTGAGGACGCTCTCGACGCCTCCGGCTTTGGCAAACTGGTTCGACGGCGGGGCAACCACGACGGGCGAGCGCGATTCCAGCCGCGCCTCGCGATCCGGCGGTGCCACGAAGATGACGGTGTCGCTGATCGGGGAGGGCTTCGGTATCGCCGAGACGGGCGCGTCGGTCGCAGCACTGCCGCGCGACGACGGTCGGATCGAGCCCGTGACCTGCGTGTCCGGCATCGCGCCCAGCGCCGTGGCGCGCGATTCCAGCGTGGTCTCACGGCGCATGATCTGGTCGAGTTTCTTGTCGAATTGTTCCTGGTCGAGCAACTGACGGCTGGTGGTGCGATCGACCTTGGCGCGCAATTCGGCGATGCGATCCTCATAGGCGTATTGCATTTCGGCCTGCCTGGCGATCAGCCGGGTGAGCACATCGTCGCGGAAGGCGAAATAGGTCGCGGTTGCGGCCGACCACATGCCGAGCACGGTCACCGTGCCGATGACGATCCAGAACACGACCGGACCAAACCGGACCTGCTTGCCGGCATGGACGAGCGTGTAGCCGTTCTGCCCACGGGCGCCCGGCGCCGGCGCATGGCTCGCCACCGGGCGGCGGGCGGGCGTGCGGCCATGGTCATGCGAATGGTGGTGGGAATACTCGGACTGATGACCGGTACGGTACGACGACATCGGCACTCCCGCGCCGGTCGGAGATGAGGTCCGTACGGCTGAATTGGCGGGACTGATTTGACCTTCGCATGGTTAATTTTCCGCAAACGGACGGAAGCGGAATCGCCTGGATTCAGGCGGCCCGGATCGCAGCCAAAACGTCGTCGGCATGGCCATCGACCTTCACATTGCGCCAGATTCGCATGATCCGGCCGTCCGGTCCGATCAGAACCGTGGTGCGAGAAATGCCCAGGAAGGTCCTGCCATACAAGGATTTTTCGCCCCAGACGCCGTAGGCCTCCAACATTTCATGCGCTTCATCCGAAACGAGAGGGACCGCTAACTGGTGCTTGTCGCGAAACGACTCCTGGGTCCTCGGCGGGTCAGCCGAGACGCCGAGGACGACGGTCTGGCTCTCAGCAAACGCCCCGGCCAGCCGGCTGAAGTCGATGGCTTCCTTGGTGCAGCCGGGGGTGTCCGCACGAGGATAGAAAAACAATAGCAGCTTTTGGCCCGCGAAATCGGCCAATGAGACGGTCTCGCCGCCATCGCGGGGCAAACGGAAGGCGGGGGCCTTTGCTCCCTCGACCAGGGCGCCGGTCGGGGCGTCCGTACTTTCCGGCCGCGGCTTCGCGGCCGCCGTCTTTGCGGCCTTGGGTTTGGCAATCGCGGGCCGTGACGCTGCGGCCTTGCGGGGTGGCTTTAACGGTTTCGACGGCGCCTGATGCGATGCTTTCGCGATGGCGCTCCCCGGGCGCTTGCTGGCGGTCCGGGCCGGCTTCTTCGCGGCGCGCTTTTTAGCGGCCGGCGTTTTGCTCGAGGCCGCCGCTTTGGCACGCGCCGCCTTGGCGGCGGGCGTCTTGGAGGATTTCTTGCGCGTTTTCTTGGACATACGCCTTCCTTTCGTCGCTTTCGGCGGATCAATCATTAGGCTATTGCAGGCGGTGTCCTAGCAAGCTCGAATCGAGTAGGCCGCTGGGCAAATCTGATGGCCTCGGAGTAAGGTTACAAGGAATTCGACGCACCACCCGTCCGCTCTTTAGAGTGCGCTCCTTGGGCCGGATTCGGGGAACGGTATCAATCGAGGATTGGCAGCGATGCCGGCAGAGGACCGCCCGCTAGGTATCGACGGGGGCGGCATTGGCGGCGATCATTCTTACAATCAGCGCCGGCACCGAGAGGCCATGGCAAAGAACACGTCGCCCCAGGGGTCCAGTCCGCGTGCCGACTTCCAGCGCCTGCCGTTGGAGAATGGCGATTGGGACCATGACGAGGCGGCATGCCACCGCGCCCGCCGGTTGTTGTCGCGGTCGAACTCTGGTTACCACAGGCTCAGCGATCGGTTGGGAGCGATTGGCCGATGGCTCGTGGGGGAGCGTTGGGTGAAGCGTCTCGCCGTCGTGGTCGCGATTTTGACGGTGATCTTCGGCGGCTGCTTCGGCGCGCTGTGGTGGCGGCTCGGCGCAGGTCCGATCAATCTCGATATGGCGACGCCCTGGTTGGCGGCCGCAATCGAGGAGAACATCGGTCAAGATAATACGGTTGAGGTGGGCGGTACCCAGATCGAGCGTACCGGCCGAATTCGTATCGCGGTGCGAATCCGCGACATCATTGTCAGGGATCGCGATCATGCCATCGTGGCGAGCGCGCCCAAGGCTGAGGTGAGACTATCGGGCACTGCGCTGCTGATGGGACGCCTCCGCGCCGAAAGCCTCAATCTGGTGGACGCCACGCTGGCGGTGCGCATCACGCCTGATGGGTACGTGACGGTTTCCACCGGTGACAACGCCCGGCCGCTCGCCACCGGGGTGACGTCGAAACGCCAACTCGGCACCGCGCCGCCATCTCCGGGACAGCCTCCGGCCGGGATGCCGTCGGCCGCGGCCCCGCCATCGTCGGCAGCTCAATCCGGCGCGACCGCCTCGGTGCCCGATAGCCGCAACGCGCCGAGCGGATTGCTTGCCGGCCTCGATTGGCTCGACAGCCTGAGCCTGACCGGGCTCGACGGACAGAACCTCAACGAAATCGGCTTGAAGAACGGAAACCTGATCGTTGACGATCAGCAGCGCGGCAACAAATGGAATTTCGAGAACATCAGCCTCAGCCTTCGCCGGCCCAGCGGCGGCGGGGTTGCGCTGAGCGTCGGCGAAGAGGGCAGCCATGCCTGGTCGCTGCGGGTGGCGGTTGGCGCACCTTCGAACGGCGTGCGATCGGTCGATATTCGGGCCGACAAGGTCTCGACCACGAATATTCTACTGGCGCTGCGGCTAAAGGACCTGACCTACAGCGCCGATCTGCTGCTTAGCGGCGAGTTGAAGGGCGAACTCGGCCGGGACGGCCTGCCGACCTATTTCCGCGGCAAACTCAGGGCCGGCGCGGGAGATATCATCGACGGCGATACGCCTGATTATCCGATGGCGATCAACTCCGCGGAGATGGATGTCGAATGGGACTCCGGCCGGCGCGTGCTGGTCGCGCCATTCAAGATCATATCGGGTTCGAACCGCATCACGCTGCTGGCGCATATCGAGCCGCCCAACGGTGATGTTCCGGACTGGCAGATGGGTTTCAGCGGCGGCACCATCGTGCTGGCGGGAACCGACGACGAACAGCCGCTGATCTTCAACCGCGTCGCCATAGCGCTACGCTTTGATACCGAAAAGCGCCGCGTGCTCCTCACCCAGGCCGACATCAGCAATGGCGAGATCGGCGTCGCTGGTACCGGCAGCGTCGATTATTCGGGAGAGCCGCGCCTGACGCTCGGCTTCGCCGGAACGCCGATGTCGGCATCGGCGCTCAAGCGGATGTGGCCGATCCTCGTCGTTCCCGAGGTTCGCGAGTGGGTGATCGACCGGGTCGAGCGCGGATCGCTTCAGCGCATCGAGATTGGCGTCAACTCGCCGGTACACAACCTGTCGCGGCGAGGGCCGCCGATCCCGGACGACGGCCTTTCGGTCAACATCGTCGCGAGCGGCGTCACCTTGCGGCCGGTGGATGATTTGCCGCTGGTTCACGATGCGGACTTGAAAGCCCATGTCACCGGCCGCACGGCGACCGTGACGATCGGGCAGGCGGCGGCCGATACGCCCACCGGCCGCAAGCTCAACATCTCCGACTTTGTGTTTGAAGTGCCGGACATGGCACCCAAGCCTTCCCCGGCCCGGGTTAAATTCCGCATCGACGGTCCGGTGCCGGCGGCAGCGGAGCTTCTCGCCTCGGACCGCCTCAGCGAGTTCTCCGGCACGTTGATCGATCCCAATTCGAGCAAGGGAACGGTTTCGGCTGTTGTCACGCTTGGCATGCCGATCAAACGCGAACTCACCAAGGTCGACACGACCTATGCCATCGCCGCGGATCTTGGCGGATTTTCCGCCGATAAATTGGTGATGAATCAAAAGCTCGAGGCCAACACCCTGAAAGTGGTGGCCAACAATCAGGGCTATCAGGTCAAGGGCGACGTCAAGATCAACGGGCAGGCGGCCTCGCTGGATTATCGCAAGCCGAGCGAAGGCGATGCCGAGATCAAATTACAAGCCACACTCGATGACGCCGGCCGGGCCCGCCTCGGATTGGATCTCGGCACCGCGGTGAGCGGTGCCATGCCGATCAAAGTGAGTGGAAAGATTGGAGGCGACAACCGCCTCGGCATCGACGCCGATCTGACCGCGTTGAAGCTCGATAATGTCCTTCCGGGATGGGTGAAATTGCCGGGCAAGTCGACCCATGCCGTCTTCAACGTGGTGCAGAAACCGCAATCGACCCGGCTCGAAGATATCGTCATCGATGGCGGCGGCGTATCGATCAAGGGATCGCTTGAGGTCGACCAGAACGGCGACCTGCTGAACGCGAACTTCCCGACCTACTCTCCGACGGAAGGCGACAAGGCGTCGCTGAAGGCCGATCGTAATCCTGACGGCGTCGTGAAAGTGACCATGCGCGGCGACGTCTTCGACGGCCGAGGTTTCATCAAGTCGGCTATTTCAGGCAAAGAAGCCGACGCCAAAACAAAGACCAAAGGTATCGATTTCGACGCGGACCTGAAGCTCGGTGCGGTGGCCGGCTTTGACGGCGAGGCGCTGCGCAGCGTCGACATCAAGCTGTCGCGGCGCTCCGGAACGATCAGAGCCTTTTCGCTCAGCGGCAAGCTTGGACGGGACACCCCGCTGACAGGCGATCTGCGCGGCCGCGCGCAGGGGCATGACATGATCTATCTTGAGACCAACGACGCCGGCGCCCTGTTTCGCTTCACCGACACCTACGCCAAGATGATGGGAGGCCAGCTTTCGTTGGCGATGGATCCCCCGACCGTCGAACCCAGTGCCAAGGAAGGACGGATACTTGTGCGAGATTTCTCCGTCAAAGGGGAGGCCGCACTTGACCGGATCGCCGCGGGCGGGCCGGCTGGGGCTCAGAGTGGCATTGCCTTTACGGGATTGCGCGCGGAGTTTATCCGGCAAAACGGACAGCTCACGATCCGGGAGGGCGTCGTGAAGGGCCCCATGGTCGGCGGGACGATTGAAGGCAGCATCGACTACCCCGGCAATCAGGTGCGGATGAGCGGCACCTTCGTTCCGATGTATGGGCTGAACAATATTTTCGGCCAGATTCCGATTGTCGGCGTGATCATCGGTGGCGGCAGCAATGAGGGCCTGATCGGCGTTACGTATGAGCTCGTCGGTACGCCCGGCCAGCCCGTGCTTCGCGTCAACCCGATCTCGGCAGTGTTTCCCGGGGTGACCCGAAAGATCTTCGAGTTCGGCACCGGCAAACAAAACAACCCGGCCGATTTTTCCATCCCGAACCAGTGACGCGGCAACAGCTTAGGCCGCGCGCCGGCACAGCAAAAGCTGCCTAGCGCCGCAGCGCGGGCACCACCAGGAACGGAATCATTCCCAGAATCACGCTCACCAGCGCAAACGCGATCAGCGGGTTGTAGCTGTGGGTCCAGTCATGGATCAGGCCGCCGCCCCATGAGCCGAACGCCGATCCGAGGCCGCTGCCGATCGTGATGGCGCCGTAGATGGTGCCGAGCCGCTCGCCGCGGAAGATCTTCATGGCGGTGGCCGCAAGCAATGGACCACGCGAGCCGATCATGCTGCCGAAGCAGATGACAAAACCGGTCAGCATCCAGATGTTCGGGTACCATTGCAGCAGCCAGAGCAGCGCGATCCCGACGATCGAGATCGCGTAGCTGACCAACACGCACGGCCTGCGGCCGATGATGCCGTCAAGCCAGCTGACGCCGAGCATGCCGAACAGCAGCACGACGCCGCTGAAACCCCAGGCGGTCGCGGCCTGCAAGGGCGGAAATCCGGCGTCGATCAAATAGGCCACGACCTGCGGCGAGATGGCGTACATCCCGATCGCGGTGAAGAAGAAGGTCGAGAACAGCGCCCAGAACGCGTGATGTCGCATCGCGCTCAGCAAGGTCCAGCCTTCGTCGGCGATTTCGCTGGCGGTATCCTTGACGAGATTTGGCGACCCGTTGGAAAACAGCCGCCACGGCAGCAACATCAGCGGCACCAGCAAGACGAGCGCGGCGACGCCGAAAGTCTGGTAGGCGCCGCGCCAGCCGAAATGATCGATCAGGATCTGCGACGCCGGCAGCAGCATCAGCACGCCGGCGCCGGTCGCGGAATACACCACGGCCATCGCGGTCGGGAGTCGTGGGCCGAACCAGCGGCCTAGCAGGATCGAATTCGGAACGTTGCCGATGAAGGCGATGCCGACCCCGACGCAAAGCCCAAGGCTCACCTGGAATTGCCAGAGCTGCTGGGCGTTCGCGGCGACCAGGAACGCGCCGCCGAGCAGCAGCAACCCCAGTGCGTAGACCGCGCGCGGCCCCGAGCGGTCGAACAGCCGGCCGATCAGCGGCGATGCCAATCCGCCGGCCAGCGCGGCCAGCGAGTAGACCGAAACCACTTCCGCGCGGTCCCAGCCGAAACTCTCTGAGATCGGCTTTAGGAAAACCGTGAAGCTTTCGCCGAGGCCGCGGCCGATCACCGACAGCGCGAAACAGAGCGCGAGCACGTTGAGCGCGACATGCTCCGGCTTCCGCGACGTCATCGCGGCGATTTCAGCGGCTGGTTCGCTCGCGGTCTTCTGGTCCATGCCTCCAAGGAGCGCTTTTCCGCGGCAAGGAGCAGGGGTCTTGGGCGAATACGCCTATGCAGGCTTGAGCAGGATGTGGCGCTTCTTGCCGAGCGAAAGCTTGATCACGCCCTCCGGTGTGAGGTCGGCCGGCGTGAGGACCAGCTTCTCGTCGGTGACGGCGGTATCGTTGACCCGCAGGCCGCCGCCCTTGATCTGGCGCCGCGCCTCGCCATTCGATCCGACCAGGCCGGCCCGGACGAACAGTGCCAGCACGCCTAAGCCTGCTTCAAACTCGGCGCGGGGAATCTCCACCGAGGGGAGGTTTTCGGCGATGCCGCCTTCCTCGAAGGTCTTCCGCGCGGTTTCCGCCGCATCGCGCGCGGCATCGGCCCCATGCAGCAGCGCGGTGGCGGCGTCTGCAAGGGCTTTCTTGGCGTCGTTGATTTCGGCGCCTTGCAACGCCGCCAGCCGGTCGACCTCGTCCAGCGGCAGCGTTGTGAACAACTTCAGGAACCGCGCCACGTCGGCGTCGTCGGTGTTGCGCCAGAACTGCCAGTATTCGTACGGGCTTTTCATGTCGGCGTTGAGCCAAACGGCGCCGCTCGCCGTCTTGCCCATCTTCTCGCCCGATGCCGTCGTGATCAGCGGTGTCGTCAGGGCGTGCAACTGCGGCGTGCCCATGCGGCGGCCGAGATCGATGCCGTTGACGATGTTGCCCCACTGGTCGGAGCCGCCCATCTGCAGGCGACAATCGTAGCGCTTGTTGAGCACAGCGTAATCGTAGGCCTGCAGGATCATGTAGTTGAATTCGATAAAGCTCATCTCCTGGTCGCGCTCGAGTCGCAGTTTGACCGAGTCCATCGCCAGCATACGATTGACCGAGAAGTGCCGGCCGATATCGCGCAG
Source organism: uncultured Alphaproteobacteria bacterium (assembly GCA_963843235.1). Taxonomy (GTDB): domain Bacteria; phylum Pseudomonadota; class Alphaproteobacteria; order Rhizobiales; family Xanthobacteraceae; genus Bradyrhizobium. Next base: position 86,546 of record CAWJJV010000017.1, on the reverse strand, counting down.
CATCTCGATCCAGTTCAGCTTGGTCAGCCACTCGGCATTGTCCGGCATGATCGCATCGCGCGGGCCCTCGCCGAACTTCAGGAACCGCGAGAACACCTGCTTGATGCCGTTCTTGTTGTGCTCGATGTCCTCGATCGACAGGATCTTGCGGGTCTCGTCCTTGCCGGAGGGGTCGCCGACGCGGGTAGTGCCGCCACCCATTAGGGCGATCGGCCTATTCCCGGTCTGCTGCAGCCAGTAGAGGCACATGATCTGCACCATGGAACCGACGTGGAGCGAGGGCGCCGTGCAATCGAAGCCGATATAGGCGACGAGCTCGCCTTTCGCCGCCAGCGCATCCAGCGAGTCGGGATCCGAAATCTGATGGATAAAGCCGCGGCTTTGCAGCACATTGAGAAAATCAGATTTAAATGCGGTCATGCGTGGGTGACTCTGATCATTCTTATTTCACATTATTTGCAGGGAATTGCGGAACCATAGCAGAAAGGCTGCCGCTGCCCGGCGTGCTGTGGCATTATAAGATGTGCCTGTATGACACAAGCTGGGCGTCAAACAGGACGTCGCAAAGGCACTTTGACGATGATGATGACGGCAATCGGTCTGATGAGCGGCACCTCGCTCGACGGGGTCGATGTCGCATTGATCGAAACCGACGGCAAACGGGTAAGGGCCTTTGGCCCCTCGGGGTACCGGCCCTACACCGACCGGGAACGCGGGCTGCTGCGTCAGGCCCTGACCGAGGCGGTCAGTCTGCCGCAACGCGACGCGCGGCCCGGTATCCTGCGCGAAGCCGAGCGCGCCGTCACCCTCGCGCATGCCGAAGCCGTGGCGACCTTCACGGCGCAGAACCGCATTACCTGCGAGGAAATCGATATCGTCGGCTTTCATGGCCAGACCGTGCTGCACCGGCCCGAGCGGCAATTGACGGTCCAGATCGGCGATGCGAGCGCGCTGGCCAAGGCCATCCATATTCCAGTGATGTACGATTTCCGTGCCGCCGACGTCGCCGCCGGCGGCCAGGGTGCACCGTTTGTTCCGGTCTACCATCGCGCGCTCGCCCAGTCGCTGCAGCGCGAGGGGCCGATCGTCGTGGTTAATATCGGTGGCGTCTCCAACATCACCTACATCGACGGCGACGACTCTGATCGCCTGCGACACCGGGCCCGGCAATGCGCTGCTCGACGACTTCATGCACCGCGTCATGTGTCAGCGATTCGATTGCGAGGGGCGGATGGCCGCCCAAGGCGTGGCGGACGAGGCCTGGATCGCCCGGGCATTGGAGCATCCGTTCTTTGCGCTGCCGCCGCCAAAATCGCTCGACCGCAACGATTTTGCCACGCTGACGCTGCGCGAGATGCCACCCGCCGACGCGGCCGCGACCCTGACCGCCTTCACGGCCGCGGCGATCGCCCGGATCGTCCCGCTGCTGCCGAATGTGCCGAAGAGCTGGATCATTTCCGGCGGCGGCGCCCGCAACCTCACCATGATGCGGATGCTGCGTGAGCGGCTGGCGCCGGCGACCGTCGAGGCCGCCGACGCGCTGGGCTGGTCAGCGGATGCGATCGAGGCGCAAGCCTTCGGCTTTCTGGCCGCGCGCGGCATGAAGGGCCTGCCGCTCAGCTATCCCGCGACGACGGGCGTTCCGATCCCGATGACCGGCGGTATCATCGCGAGGCCCTGATCGCGCGCGGTTGCGCGCGTCCAATCAACGGACGTTGGCGAGCCGCATGTCGAGATAGCCGGTCACCGTTTCCATCAGCGGCTGCAGCTTGCCGTCGAAGAAATGGTTGGCGCCCGGGATGATCTGCTGATCGATCACGATGCCCTTCTGGGTCTTGAGCTTCTCGACCAGCGTGTTGACGTCCTTGGGCGGCACCACGGCATCCTTCTCGCCATGCACGATCAGGCCCGACGACGGGCAGGGCGCCAGGAACGAGAAGTCGTAGAGATTGGCGGGCGGCGCGATCGAGATGAAGCCTTCGACCTCGGGGCGGCGCATCAGAAGCTGCATGCCGATCCAGGCGCCGAACGAAAAGCCCGCGACCCAGCAGGCGCGCGCCTCGGGGTTGATGGTCTGCGCCCAGTCGAGCGCGGACGCTGCATCCGACAGTTCGCCGGTGCCGTGATCGAACGATCCCTGGCTGCGGCCAACGCCGCGGAAATTGAAGCGCAGCACCGAAAATCCGCGATGCGCGAAGGCATAGTAGCACTGGTAGATGATCTGGTGATTCATCGTGCCGTGAAACTGGGGATGCGGATGCAGCACCATCGCGATCGGCGCGTTCTTCTGCTTGGCCGGATGGTAACGGCCTTCGAGGCGGCCTGCGGGGCCGGTGAAAATGACTTCAGGCATTAGTGATCCTTGGCAATCAACCGACTTTGTTCGGGCTCCATCTGGTCGTCAGACGAGCCTCGCAGAGAAAGGGTGATCAGGCGCCGTTTGGCGATGCTCGAACGACGCGGGGTGAACTGGAGGCCGCGTTCTAGCATGAGGCTAGGGGCAAAAAGCAAGCTTCTTGAACATCCGGCAGTGCATTCAAGGCGTTAGCAATATGGTGCGTCGCTCGCAGGTTGCTGGTGGGGGAATTGCAATAAACGCTGCGATCGCCAATTGTCCCTGGACGCCTCGTGCGGGCTGCGAATCCGGCTGCGCCGGGCAGGGATGTCTTAGCTCTAAGGTAATATGATACTAGATGACTGACCGCGTCTATCTCGACTGGAATGCGACCACGCCGCTTCGCCCTGAAGCCAGGACGGCGATGGCGGCGGCGTGGGATCTCAGTGGCAACCCTTCATCGATTCATGCCGAGGGCCGCCAGGCGCGAAAACTGGTGGAGACGGCGAGGGACGCGATCGCGAGCGCGGTCGGCGCGTTGTCGCGAAACGTGGTCTTTACATCATGCGGGACCGAAGCGAATGCGTTGGCGCTGACACCGGGGCTCCGGCGAGGCTCCGGGGCTCCGGTCGAGCGGCTGCTGGTCTCCGCCATCGAGCACGCCTCGGTGGTGGCCGGCGGGCGTTTTCCGCTTGGAGCGATCGAGCGCATCGGGGTTACGCGATCCGGCGCGCTAGATCTGGATCAGCTGCGCGCAGCGCTCGAGGTTGGGCCGCCGCCGTTGGTGTCGGTGATGCTCGCCAACAATGAAACCGGCGCGGTGCAGCCGGTGGCCGAGGCGGCCGAGCTTGTCCATGCCGCTGGCGGCTTGCTGCACGTCGATGCGATCCAGGCATTCGGAAAAATACCTTTCGATATCAACGCGCTGAACGTCGATCTTATGACGTTGTCTGCGCATAAGATTGGCGGCCCCAAGGGCGTGGGCGCGGTCGTGCTGGCCGAGGGGCTACAGGGATTTGAACCGCTGCTACGCGGTGGCGGCCAGGAACTGGGACGCCGGGCGGGGACGGAGAATGTCGCGGGAATTGCAGGCTTCGGCGCCGCGGCAAAGGCCGCTACGGGCGCTGTGCCCGATGAAACCGATCGTATCGAAAGCTTGCGGGACCGTCTTGAGGATGGCTTGCGGCGGACTCCTAAACTTATCGTGTTCGCTTCCGACGCCCAGCGGTTGCCAAATACCACTTTGTTCACGGTTCCCGGGCTGAAGGCCGAGACCGCGGTGATCGGATTCGATTTGGCCGGTATTGCGGTATCCTCGGGCTCCGCATGTTCGTCTGGAAAGGTCCACCCCTCCCATGTATTGGAAGCGATGGGATTCGGCGCGGGTATCGCTCAAGGAGCGATCCGGCTCAGTCTGGGCTGGTCAACGTCTGACGCAGACGTTGATTGTTGCCTGGAGGCTTGGCGAACGCTCTCTGGTAACCTACTTAGAGAGTAGCGACGAAACACAGCTTGAACGGTTCTAAGCAGGTGATTTCCTCGCGGAAACATCGTAGTAATCTTACGGAATTGATCCACCGCGGTCCTTGAAACCGCGAGCGGAGGATGGAATGGCGGCTGTACAAGAGACGGTCGATCGCGTCAGGCGAATCGACGTCGATCAGTATCGATATGGATTTGAGACGCTGATCGAGTCCGATAAGGCCCCCAAGGGGCTGTCGGAAGATACCGTCCGTTTCATTTCCGCGAAAAAGAACGAGCCAGCCTGGATGCTGGAGTGGAGGCTGGAAGCCTATCGGCGCTGGCTGACCATGACCGAGCCGACATGGGCCAGGGTCCACTATCCCAAGATCGACTACCAGGATCTCTATTACTACTCGGCCCCGAAAAAGAAGGAGCTGGCCTCGCTGGACGAGGTCGATCCGGAGATCCTGAAAACCTACGAGAAACTCGGCATTCCCCTGCGCGAAGTCGAGATGCTCGAAGGCGTAGTGCGTCCTGAGGGCGAGCGGAAGATCGCGGTCGATGCGGTGTTCGATTCGGTCTCGGTCGCGACCACCTTCCAGAAGGAGCTCAAGCAGGCCGGCGTGATCTTCATGCCGATCTCGGAGGCGATCCGCGAGCATCCTGAGCTGGTGAAGAAGTATCTCGGCACGGTCGTGCCGACCTCGGACAATTATTTCGCCACGCTGAACTCGGCGGTGTTTTCCGACGGCTCGTTTGTCTACGTGCCGCCGGGTGTGCGCTGCCCGATGGAATTGTCGACCTATTTCCGCATCAACGAGCGCAACACCGGGCAGTTCGAGCGCACCCTGATCATCGCCGACAAGGGTGCCTATGTCAGCTACCTCGAAGGCTGCACGGCGCCGCAGCGCGATGAGAATCAGCTGCACGCGGCCGTGGTCGAGCTGGTGACGCTGGACGACGCCGAGATCAAATATTCGACGGTGCAGAACTGGTACCCCGGCAATTCCGAGGGCAAGGGCGGCATCTACAATTTCGTCACCAAGCGCGGCGACTGCCGCGGCAACAATTCCAAGATTTCCTGGACCCAGGTCGAGACCGGCTCGGCGATCACCTGGAAATATCCGAGCTGCATCCTGCGCGGCGACAATTCGCGCGGCGAGTTTTATTCGATTGCGATTTCGAACGGCCACCAGCAGGTCGATTCCGGCACCAAGATGATCCATCTTGGCAAGAACACCACCAGCCGGATCATCTCCAAGGGCATCGCCGCCGGCGTATCGCAGAACACCTATCGCGGCCTGGTCACCGCGCACCGCAAGGCAACCGGCGCGCGCAACTTCACGGCCTGCGATTCGCTTCTGATCGGCGATAAATGCGGCGCGCACACCGTGCCCTATGTCGAAGCCAAGAACTCCTCAACGCTGTTCGAGCACGAGGCGACCACGTCCAAGATTTCCGAGGACGTGCTGTTTTATTGCATCCAGCGCGGGCTGTCGCAGGAGGAGGCCGTCGGCCTCGTGGTCAACGGTTTTGTGAAAGACGTGCTGCAGCAACTGCCGATGGAATTCGCGGTCGAAGCGCAGAAGCTGATCTCGATCTCGCTTGAGGGATCGGTTGGCTAAGGCGGCCTCATCCTGAGGAGGTCGCGGAAGCGGCCGTTTCGAAGGATGAAAACAGGATTGTCGTTCGTCCTTCGAGACGCGCCTTCGGCGCTCCTCAGGGCGAGGAGCAAAATGGAAGAAATCGATGCCATTACTCGAAGTCAAAAACCTGCAGGTCCGTGTCGAGGAGCGTGAAATTCTCCACGGGCTTTCGCTCACGGTAAACCAGGGCGAGGTCCATGCGATCATGGGGCCGAACGGCTCCGGCAAATCGACGCTCTCCCATGTCATCGCGGGCAAGCCGGGCTATGAAGTTACCGGCGGCGAGATCCTGTTCAAGGGTGAAGACCTCCTGGAGATGTCGCCCGACCAGCGTTCGGCCAAGGGCGTGTTCCTTGCGTTCCAGTATCCGGTCGAGATTCCCGGTGTCGCCACCATGACGTTCCTGCGCACCGCGCTGAACGCCCAGCGCAAGGCGCGCGGCGAGAGCGAATTCTCCACGCCGGATTTTCTCAAGAAGGTCCGCGAAGTCGCGGCGCGGCTGAGCATTCCTCAGGACATGCTTCGTCGCGGCGTCAACGTCGGGTTCTCCGGCGGCGAGAAGAAGCGCAACGAAATTCTGCAGATGGCGCTGTTCGAGCCGAGCCTCTGTATTCTCGATGAAATGGACTCCGGTCTCGACATCGACGCACTGCGGGTCGCCGCGGACGGCGTCAACGCGCTGCGTTCGCCGGATAGGGCCATGGTGGTGATCACGCATTATCAGCGGCTGTTGAACTACATCGTGCCCGACTTCGTGCACGTGATGTCGAAGGGCCGTGTGGTGAAGAGCGGCGGCAAGGAACTGGCGCTGGAGCTTGAGGCTTCCGGCTACGCACAGTTCGAAGATGCGGCCTGACACAAAAACGGATTGATGATGAACCTTGCATTGGCAAAAACCGAGACCGGACGTGCGCTGAGCGATGCCTTCGCCGTCGCGCGGGATCGGCTGCCCGGCGTGGGCAAGGTCGCCGACATCAGGCGGCAGGCGTTCGAGGCTTACGAGCGCGCGGGCCTGCCGCATCGGCGGATCGAGGACTGGAAATACACCGACCTGCGCGTGCTGATGCGCGAGGTGCTGCCGCTGGCGGCGGCGCCGGATAAGGCGGCGCTGAAGCGCGCCGCGGCCGCGTTGAAATTGCATGCGATCGAGGGCGTGCGCCGGCTGGTGCTGGTGGACGGCGTGTTCGCGCCTGACCTGTCCGATACGAACAATCTGGAAGACGGCCTTTCCATCCGCACGCTGCGCGATGTGCTGGAAGGCGGCGATACGGCTGTGCAGACCCAGTTGCTGGCGCCGGATAATTCCGATTCGATGGTCGCCCTGAACCGCGCGATGATGACCGACGGCCTCGTGATCGCGGTCGCCGATGGTGCCGCGCTCGCGACCCCGCTGCACATCGTTCATATCGCCAGCGGCACGCCAGCGGCGATGTTCACGCGCTCCCTGCTGAAGCTCGGCAAGAACGCCGGCGCGACCCTGGTGGAAAGCTACATCGCCGCCGATGGAGCTAAATCCTACCAGGTCCATGACGCGCTGGTGCTTGCGATCGGCGATGGCGCGCGGCTGGACCATGTGCGTCTGGTCGAAGACAGCCGCGAAGCCTTCAATATTTCCTCATCCGTCGTGACGCTGGGCGCCCACGCGCATTTCAACACTTTCGGCATGACCAGCGGCGCGCATGTCAGCCGATATCAGGCCGTCATCGCCTGTGCCGGCGAGCACTCCCGGGTCGAGACCAACGGCGTCAACCTGCTCAATGGCCGCCAGCACGCCGATACCACGCTGTTCCTGGACCATGCGGTGCCGAACTGCGCCAGCCGTGAAATCTTTCGCGCGGTTGTCGACGACCGCGGACATTCGGTGTTTCAGGGCCGCATCATTGTTCAGCCCAAGGCGCAAAAGACCGACGCCAAGATGATGACGCGGGCGCTGTTATTGTCCGATGAGGCCGAGGCCGACAACAAGCCGGAACTCGAAATCTTTGCCGATGACGTTACCTGCGGCCATGGTGCGACCATAGGCGCGCTGGACGAGAGCCTGCTGTTCTATCTGCGCGCACGCGGCTTGTCCGAAAAGGAAGCGCAGGCGCTGCTGATCCAGGCGTTTGTCGGCGAGGCGATCGAACAGATCGCCAATGACGATCTGCGAGAACTCGCGATCTCGGCGGCCCAGCGCTGGCTGGCGGCACGCGGATAGTTTTGAACCTCATTCTGGGCCGGTCGCGTGGCGGCCGTCCCGGACGGGAATAAAGTGAAGGTAGCCTATGGCCCATCCCGCGGTCTTAAACGGTTCATACGATGTGGCGAGGGTGCGGGAAGATTTCCCGGCGCTGTCGCTCAAGATCTATGGCAAGCCGCTGGTCTATCTCGACAACGCCGCCTCGGCGCAGAAGCCCAATGCGGTGCTTGACCGCATGACTGAGGCCTACAAAAGCGAATACGCCAACGTCCATCGCGGGCTGCATTACCTCGCCAACGCGGCGACGGAGGCCTACGAGGGCGGCCGCGCCAAGGTCGCGCAATTTCTCAATGCGGAGCGCACCGAAGAGATTATCTTCACCCGCAACGCCACCGAGGCGATCAATCTGGTGGCCTCGTCCTGGGGCGAGCCGGACATCGGGGCCGGCGATGAAATCGTGCTCTCGATCATGGAGCACCATTCCAACATCGTGCCCTGGCATTTCCTCAGGGAGCGTCATGGCGCCGTCATCAAATGGGCGCCGGTCGATGACGAGGGCAACTTCCTGATCGACGAGTTCGAGAAGCTGCTGACGCCGCGCACCAAGCTGGTGGCAATCACGCAGATGTCGAATGCGCTCGGCACCGTCGTCCCGGTCAAGGACGTGGTGAAGATCGCTCATGCCCGCGGCATCCCGGTGCTGGTCGACGGCAGCCAGGCCGCTGTTCATATGGCGATCGATGTTCGGGATATCGATTGCGACTTCTATGTCTTCACCGGCCACAAATTATACGGCCCGACCGGCATCGGCGTGCTCTATGCCAAGTACGCGCACCTGGTGGCGATGCGGCCTTACAACGGCGGCGGGGAGATGATCCGCGAGGTTGCCCGCGACTGGGTCACCTATGGCGATCCGCCGCATAAGTTCGAGGCCGGCACGCCCGCGATCGTCGAGGCGGTGGGCCTCGGCGCCGCCATCGATTACGTTAATTCGATCGGCAAGGAGCGTATCGCCGCTCACGAGCACGAGCTTTTGACCTACGCCGAGGAGCGGCTGCGCGAAATCAACTCGCTGCGGCTAATTGGCACCGCCCGAGGCAAGGGGCCGGTGATATCGTTCGAGATGAAGGGCGCTCATCCCCACGATGTCGCGACCGTCATCGACCGGCAGGGGATCGCGGTGCGCGCCGGTACCCATTGCGTGATGCCGCTTTTAGAGCGGTTCAATGTCACAGCGACCTGTCGTGCCTCATTCGGGATGTATAATACCCGCGAAGAGGTCGACCATCTGGCACAGGCGCTCATCAAGGCACGGGATTTGTTTTCATGACCGACACCGCCCAAGTTGAATCTGGCCAAGTCGAAACTGGTAAAGTCGAAACTGGCGACGTCAAGACCAGGAATATGGAAACCCAATCGGCGCTGCCGCCGGAGGAGACCGAACGGCTCGGCGGCGAGATCGTGGCCGCGTTGAAGACGGTGTTCGATCCGGAAATTCCTGCCGATATCTACGAACTCGGCCTGATCTACAAGGTGGACATCAAGGACGACCGCGCGGTGGAGGTTGTCATGACGCTGACAACGCCCAATTGTCCGGCCGCCGGCGAATTGCCGCAGATGGTGGAGAACGCGGTTGCCAGTGTTCCCGGCGTCGGCGTGGTCAACGTCAATCTGGTGTGGGATCCGGCGTGGTCGCCGGACCGGATGAGCGACGAGGCGCGTCTCGTCCTCAATATGTGGTGAAGTGTGAGAGCGTTTAACTGTTCAAGGGAAAATAGTCGGCATTGATTTGCCGCTGGGATGGACCACATGACTGACATGGCACCCGCTTCACCCACACCTGCTTCCAAGCCGAAGCCGCGTCCGCGCCCGCAGGTCATGCGATTGACCGAGGCCGCGGCACAACGCATCACGGACCTCACCAAGCGCGCCGATTCCGAGATCGTGGGCCTGCGGGTCGGGATCAAGAACGGCGGATGCGCCGGGCAATCCTACACAGTCGAATATGCGCACGAGGTCCGCCCGACCGATGAGGTCGTCGAGGACAAGGGTGTGAAAATCCTGGTCGATCCGAAGGCCGTGCTGTTTCTGCTGGGCACCGAGATGGACTACAAGGCCGACAAGATGCAGGCGCAGTTCATCTTCAACAACCCCAACCAGGTCAGCGCCTGCGGTTGCGGCGAGTTGGTACAGCTGACGGCCGCCAAGATCGACAGCTAGGTTCCCGGATTTTCAGGATGTGGACCTCATCCTGAGGGACGGCGCTCTTGCGCGGCGTCTCGAAGGAGGGCCACAATGCATCCTGTCATCTCCCGAGCTAACGCCTGCGGTAGAGCCGGTTGCCTGCCATGGATCGCGATTTCCTGATCGATCTGTTTGCCGATTTCGGGCCGGTGACGATCCGCCCGATGTTTTCGGGATTCGGCATTTCCGTCGACGGCACCAACTTTGCGCTCGCGTTGCGCGCCGGCCTTTATTTTCGTGCCGATGACCAGACCATTCCGCAATTCGAGGCGGAAGGCTCCAAACCGTTTCAATATCAAACCAGGGCCAAGACCGTCACGGTCGGCTCCTACTGGCAATTGCCGGCGCGGCTGTTCGACGAGCCCGAGGAACTGACTGGTTGGGCGAGGGCGGCGCTGGCGGCCGCGCAGCGCGCGGCCCTGCGTAAACGCCCGAAGGCTCGTAAGGCGGCAAAGAAGGCGGTTGAGAAAAAGAGCGCCAAGACCGTTGCTAAGAAGGCGACCGTGCAAAGAAAAAAGAAATCGAAACGCAAGAAATCCCCACCATGAGGGCGGTGGCTGCATTGTCGAATTGAAACTCAGGCGACTTGATTTTGAGACTCGGCGACGTATTCCGGATCGGCCTCGCAGATGACGCGGTTGCGGCCGTTGCGCTTGGCGGCGTAGAGGCAGGCATCGGCGCGCTCGATCAGTGAATCGGTGTCGTCGCCGGGCTTGAGGATCGAAACGCCGACCGAGATCGTGACGCGGCCGAGAATTTCCCCGGTCGATTTCTTCTTCAGCTCTTTCGACATGACTGCGCGGCGAATGTGATCGGCAACCGTCAGTGCCTGGCGGAGCCCGGTGTTCGGCAGCACCACCGCGAATTCCTCGCCGCCGTAGCGCGCGGTGATGTCCTGGCCCTTGATGGTCTGCTTGAGCGACATGCCGACCAGGCGCAGCACCTGATCGCCGGTCAGGTGGCCGTAGGAATCGTTGAACGACTTGAAGTGGTCGATGTCGAACATCAGCAGCGAAAGCGGCTCGCCGCTGGCAAGCGCGTTCTGGACAGCGCTATCGATCGAACGGTCGAAATATTTGCGGTTGCCGAGGCCGGTGAGGGGGTCGGTCAGGCTCTCGGCCCGGATCGCCTCAAGGCTATGCTGCAGGTTGCTGATCTCGGTCTTCGACAGCGTCAGCCGGTCTTCCAATGCCTTGTTGATGTCGCGCATTTCGCGCGTGGACTTCAGCAGGGATTCGACGATCGCCTGGACCTGGTCGCGGCTCTTGGCGACCGAGAGCTGCTCGGTTGCGCCGGACAGGCTGTTGTCGTAGCTGGCCGACATTCCCAGCGCTTCGCTGATGAGGGTCATCACGTCGTCGATTTCGCCGATCACGCGCGAACCGACCTTGTCGATGCGGTCGGTGGTTTTGATCTGGGAAAGATACGTGTCGTAGATCTGCTCGAGATCGGCCTCGGTCAGCCTTCCGTTGCGCGCCAGGGTCTCGTTGATGATCTTATTGAGAGGTGAATTGTATCCCGCGGCGTAAACGTACCAGATTTCATAATTGCGGGGAATTGCGGTCTGGCGAAGCGACTTGATCTGGCCAAGCGCAACTTCCGCGAAGGCCATAGTGCGTTCGTGTTCGTCGAGCACTTTCGTGTCCCCAAATAGCGGGCGTCCTGCCCGATCGTCTCAAATGCAATATTTGAAAATATTGCACCAAGGTAACGAACGGGAGTGAACGCCCGGTAAACGGGTTCCGTCGGGTGCAGCCGCCCGCGATCAGACGCGGGCGCGAACCGGCCGCAACAGAAATGCTGGAAGGTGCGAGTGATCGGCAGGCTCCGAAGCCGCATCGCGCGGGGTCGGAGAGGGCTCAGCGCGGCCGATCGAAGGCGCGCGCGAGGCTGGAGGATTACCTGGCGGCGTGAACGTTGCGACGGGGGCGGGGGCCTGGGGGCTGGGAGTTCGGCCGCCGCCACCATTGCTGCGACGGGGTTCGCGCTCGCGGCGGGGCTTGCGGCCTCCGCGCGACCCTTCGTGCGTGCGCGGCTCGCGCGGCTGCTCGGCGCCGCCATTGGACGCTTCGGTTGCAGCGTCCTGCGGTCGCGCTTCGGCGGCGGTGCCGCCGTCGGCGCGCGGAACGGTTTGCCCGGTCAGCTTTTCGATCGCGATCATCGATTTCTGATCGAGCGGCGTGACGATCGAGATCGCCGTGCCGGCGCGGCCGGCGCGGCCGGTGCGGCCGATGCGGTGAACGTAGTCGTCGGCGTGATGCGGGACATCGAAATTGAAGACGTGGCTCACCGCGGGAATATCGAGGCCGCGAGCGGCCACATCGGAGGCGACCAGCAACGGAATTTCACCCTTGCGGAATTGATCCAGTGCCGCGGTGCGAGCCGACTGATCCATATCGCCGTGCAGCGCGCCGACGCTGAAGCCGTGCTTCTGCAGCGACTTGTGCAGCAACGCTACCTCGCGTTTGCGGTTGCAGAAAATGATGGCGTTCTGGAGGTCCTTGGCATCGCGCAGCAGCCGGCGCAGCGTCTCACGTTTCTCATGCGGCTCACGGCTGACCGCGACCTGGAACTGGGACACGCCCACGGCGGTGGTGGCTGGCCTGGAAACTTCGACCTTTTCCGGATTGTGCAGGAAGGTTTCGGTGATGCGGCGAATTTCGGACGGCATGGTCGCCGTAAAGAACAGCGTCTGGCGGGTAAAGGGGATCATCTTGCAGATGCGCTCGATGTCCGGAATGAAGCCCATATCCAGCATCCGGTCGGCTTCGTCGATGACGAGCAGTTCGACGCCCGTGAGCAGGAGGCCGCCGCGCTCGGTGTGGTCAAGCAGCCGGCCGGGCGTTGCGATCAGTACGTCGACGCCGCGGGTCAATTTCGTGTCCTGGTCGCCGAAAGAGACGCCGCCGATCAGGAGCGCGACGTTGAGTTTCTGGCCGACGCCGTATTTGTCAAAATTCTCCTTCACCTGGGCCGCGAGTTCGCGGGTCGGCTCGAGGATGAGGGTGCGGGGCATTCGGGCCCGGGCCCGGCCCTTTTCCAGCATGGTGAGCATCGGAAGGACGAAGGCCGCGGTCTTGCCGGTGCCGGTCTGGGCGATGCCGAGGACGTCCCGGCGTGCCAGAACATGGGGAATTGCCTGTTCCTGGATGGGGGTAGGGGTGGTGTAACCGGTGGCCGCGACGGCGGCGAGCACCTTATCGGACAAGCCGAGATGGGAAAAAGACATTGCGCCTCTGGCAGATACCGCCGCTTGGAATCTCAGAAAAAGCTGTCGCGCTCAACCCCGGAACGGCACGCAAAATTTGCACGGGATTTTGGATACGCAGACAGGCGGCTTATTCAAAGCATCGCGTTTCGATACCGGGCCGCGTCGAACCGGAACATAAGGAGGAATTGGCCAAAGTCAATGGAGCAGGCGTGGAAAGCACTGTAAAACCTTAATATTTTTGACATAAATGCGCTCGTTCCGAATCAGCGGATATCGCATCAACGCCTTCGCAGGCGCCATCGGCGACGACGACGTTTCCGTTCGGGCGGGGCCGAGCGCAGCGATTTGCGATGTTTGACTGGCGGGCCCGGTAGCAACTTGATGGCGAATTGGTTCCTCGATACGCTCAGTGAACGCCTAAGCTGACGCGCGATCCGCATGAAACCGAATCGGGTGGATTCGCCTTCATCGCGACGGAGGCGTGTCGGAGATCGTTTTCGCCGCTGAGCCGCTTCCTCCAACGAAAGCCAGGCCATGGACGAGGGCACACCCGGAGAGCGAGGACCTTCGCGCACGATAGAAACCCGTTGCTGCATTGTCGGTGGCGGCCCGGCCGGCATGATGCTGGGCTATCTGCTCGGCCGCGCCGGGGTCGAGACGCTGGTGCTGGAAAAGCACGCCGACTTCTTCCGGGATTTCCGCGGCGACACCGTGCATCCCTCCACGCTGCAGGTAATGGACGAACTGGGCCTGATCGACGGGTTCCTCAAGCTTCCACATCAGCAGTTGCAGAAGATGGAAGGCAAATTCGGCGACACATCGATCCGCATCGCCGACATCAGCCGGCTCAACGTCAAATACCCGTTCATCGCGTTCATGCCGCAATGGGACTTTCTCGATTTCCTGCGCGAGAACGGCAAGCGATTTCCATCGCTGAAGGTCATGATGAATACGGATGCAACCGATCTCACCTGGTCGGGTGATACGGTCACGGGTGTGAAGGCCGATACGCCGGAGGGACCGGTCGAAATCCGCGCCGATCTGACGATCGGATGCGACGGCCGGCATTCGATGGTGCGGCAGCGCGCCAAACTTGAGGTCGAGGAGATCGGTGCGCCGATGGACGTGCTGTGGTTTCGTGCCGGCCGGCGTCCCGACGAAAACGAAGACCTGTTCGCACGCCTCCAGCCTGGCAAGATGATGGTGACGTTCGACCGCGGCGACTACTGGCAATGCGCCTATGTGATCGCCAAGGGGCAATACGACGCGGTCAGGGCGCGCGGGCTAGACGCGTTTCGCGCCGACGTAACCGGCATGGCGCCGATCCTGAGTTCCGGCATGTCCGACGTGAAGACCTGGGGCGACGTGAAGCTGCTGACGGTGGCGATCAACCGCCTGAAGCGCTGGACGCGTCCCGGCCTGCTGTGCATCGGCGACGCCGCGCATGCGATGTCGCCGGTGGGCGGCGTGGGCGTCAACCTTGCGGTCCAGGATGCGGTGGCGACCGCGAATTTGCTGGCGGCCAAGTTAGTCGGCCGCTGTCCGTCCGAAGACGAGCTGGATGCTGTGCGGCGGCGGCGTGAATTTCCGGTGCGGATGACGCAGGCCATGCAAGTCGTCATCCAGAACAACCTGATCAGCGTCGCGCTCAAGCCGGGGGATCGCCCGTTCAAGCCGCCGCTGTTCGCGCGGCTGATCAACGCGGTGCCTTGGCTGCAGGGCATGACCGCGCGCTTCCTCGCGCTCGGGGTCCGTCCGGAGCATGTCACTTCACCGGCGTCTGCGTTCCCATCGCGCCAAGGGCAGCCGGTGAAACCTACCCCATGATCGAGAAGCCGCCGTCGATGGGAATCGCGGTGCCGGTGACGAAGTCCGAGGCCGCCGAACTGAGAAATACGGCAATGCCTGCGAAGTCGGCGATGGCGCCCCATCGCGCCGCCGGCGTTCGCGCCAGAACCTTGTCGTGCAGGCCGTCGATCTCCTGACGTGCGCGCTGGGTCAGATCGGTGTCGATCCAGCCCGGCAGCACCGCGTTGGCCTGGATATTGTCGGCGGCCCAGGCGCAGGCGCAGGAACGGGTGAACTGCACGATGCCGCCTTTGCTGGCGGCGTAGGCCGGCGCGAAGCTGGCGCCGAAGATCGACATCATCGAGCCGATGTTGATGATCTTGCCACCGCCGCCAGCCTTCATCGCCGGATAGACCGCCTGCGAGCACAGGAAGGCGCTGGTGAGATTAGTATGGAGGACACGATTCCATTCCTCGATATCGAGCGCATGCGGCGGCTTGCGAATGTTGATGCCGGCGTTGTTGACGAGAATGTCGATCCGGCCGAGCTCTCGCCCGACCCGTTCGACCATGGCCGCAACCGCGGCCTTGTCGGTGACGTCGGCGATGACGGAGATTGCCTTGACGCCGCGCTGCCGGAGCTCGGCGACGGCTTCGTTCGACTTCGCCTCATTGCGCGCGACGATCGCAATTCCGGCGCCGGCGTCGGCAAGCCCGCGCGCCATGCCAAGGCCGATACCGCCGTTGCCGCCGGTGACGATCGCCACCTTGCCGCCGAGATCGAATAGTCCCTGTTTCATTCTTGTCATCCGGATGTTTTGGGATTGATCGGAGCCTGGGTGGTCAGCGCTTGCTCTGCCAGATCAGGACCAGGCCGAACGCCGACAGCGCGGCGCCGTAGCCGGCCCATTGGATCTGGCTGATCATGAAGCTGGATTGCGGCCATGCGATCACGCCGGTGCCCTGACCGATCCACAGCAGGCCGACCGCCAGCGCAACAGAAGCCTGTGATCAGAAGCAGTTTGCGCATGGCCGCGTCCTCGTTGGCCGTGTGCGCGGACCATCGCGCAACGATGGCCAGACTGAGGCTTCGGCTCCGATAGGGCAAGGGCAGGAATGACGATTGCGACCCGCGGGGCGTTATTCATCCGGGTACAAAAAAG
This sequence comes from uncultured Alphaproteobacteria bacterium, assembly GCA_963843235.1. GTDB lineage: Bacteria > Pseudomonadota > Alphaproteobacteria > Rhizobiales > Xanthobacteraceae > Bradyrhizobium. The sequence continues at coordinate 70,517 of CAWJJV010000017.1, read as the reverse complement.
CCCCGGACGATGCCGGGGCTTTTTATTCGTTACAGCGATGTCAGATCAGTAATTGCGGCCGACCGGGCCACCCCAGTTGAAACGGTAGACCAGCGAGCTGCTGATGGTCTGCACGAACGGCTTGAAGTTAACATCAAGGCCAACAGGGGTATTCGTGCCATCGTTACGCACGTTGAGGTTCTTGTTGTCGAAATAGGCGGCGCGATATTCGGTCTTCATGTACCAGCCGGGAGCGGTGAATCCGAAGATGTCCAGGTTGTTTTCAACGCCGCCACCAATGAACCAACCCTGCGTGTTGAAGCTGTCGGTGTGAGCACCAGCCGCCGTACCGGTAGGGGCAAGGAGAAAGGTCGCGCCAGACCACTCGGAGCCGGTGTAACCACCGTTGACATAGGACAGCACGTTTGGAGCGATCAAATAGCCGGCGCGAGCGCCTACGGCCCACGTATCCCTAACCTTTATGTCGCCAACCGCTGCACCGAAAACGTCGATGTTGCCCTTAAGGCCGCCGAACTGACCGTCAGCCAGGATACCGGCTACCCATCGACCGTTGAACTGCCAGTCGTAGCCACCGCCCACCGTTCCGAACCAGCCGTCACCACCGTGCCTGTTGTTGACGCAGCTAAGGCAATTGCCGGTCGCGCTGCTGGAGATACCCGAGTTTGAATCCCAGAGGCCACCGCCGCCACCACCGAAGATGTAGAAACCGGTCCAGTTCCAGGTCGGGGCGACAGGTTCAGGAGCCTTGTAGCTACGGGCCGGAAGGTCAGCCGCAAAGGCCGATCCGGTGAATGCCGCAATCGCGGCCAGAGCGAGGGCGAATTTCTTCATTTCTAATCCCCAGTAGTTCAGCGCCCGGATACGACCGCTTGTTGCAGAGGTGCAAATGCACCGAATCTCGAAAACCGTAACTCCCGTTATAAACGGTTCCGCCTGGAATGCTGTTGCGCTCCGACCACACCTATCGGAAAACGATCCTGGCGGCTTCCAGCGGGTGCGGTGGTGTATTTGGTAGGCCGTTGTAATAACTGAAGAAATTATTTTGGTGGTATAGGTCCAATCATCTAGACGTCCAATAAATCGTCGCGGGCGAATTCCGCCTTGTCCGAAATGAACGCGAAGCGCGCCTCGGCCTTGGTGCCCATCAATCGCTCGACCGAATCGGCGGTGCCTTCGCGGTCGTCGGCCAGGAGCACCACGCGCAGCATGGTGCGCTTGGCCGGATCCATCGTGGTCTCCTTCAACTGCGCCGGCATCATCTCGCCGAGGCCCTTGAAACGGCCGACGTCGACTTTGGCATTGGCGTTGAATTCGCTCTTCAGCAGCGCATCCTTGTGGGCGTCGTCGCGCGCATAGACCGTTTTGCTGCCATGGGTGAGCCGGTAAAGCGGCGGCACCGCGAGGTAGAGATGGCCCTCGTCGATCAGCCGAGGCGTCTGCCGGTAGAAGAACGTAATCAGCAGCGAGGCGATATGTGCGCCGTCGACGTCGGCGTCGGTCATGATGATGATGCGCGAGTAGCGCAGATCTTCCTCGCGATAATGCGAGCCGATCCCGCAACCGATCGCCTGCATGAGATCGGCGAGCTGCGCGTTGGCCGTGAGCTTGTCCTTGGTCGCAGAGGCGACGTTGAGGATCTTGCCGCGCAGCGGCAGGATCGCTTGCGTCTTGCGGTCGCGCGCCTGCTTGGCGCTGCCGCCGGCGCTGTCGCCCTCGACGATGAACAATTCCGAGCCTTCGGTGGCGGTGTTGGTGCAGTCGGCAAGCTTGCCCGGCAGACGCAGTTTCTTCACCGCGGTCTTGCGCGAGGTTTCCTTCTCCGCACGGCGGCGCAGCCGCTCGTCCGCACGCTCGATGACGAAATCCAGCAGCTTGCTGGCCTGTAGCGGATTGCCCGACAGCCAATGGTCGAATGGATCCTTGACCGACTGCTCGACGATGCGCTGGGCTTCGGCGGTAGCGAGGCGATCCTTGGTCTGGCCCTGGAATTCCGGCTCGCGCACAAACACCGATAGCATCACGGCGGCGCCCACCATGACGTCTTCCGACGTGATCGAGGCGGCGCGCTTGCCCTGACCGACGCGCTCGGCGTGATCCTTCAAGCCGCGCAGTAACGCGCTGCGCATGCCCGATTCATGGGTGCCGCCGTCCGGTGTCGGCACGGTGTTGCAGTAGGACGACAGGAAGCCGTCGGCGTCGGCGGTCCACGCCACCGCCCATTCGCAGGCACCATGGGCGCCGTTGCGGCCGGACTTGCCGGAGAAAATATCGGGGTGCACCAGGGTATCGGCGTGGACTGCCGCCGCGAGATAATCTTTCAAGCCGCCCGCGAAATGAAAGCTGTCCTCGGCGGGCACATCGTCGATGCCCTTCAACAGTTCCGGATCGCAACGCCAGCGGATTTCGACGCCGCCGAACAGATAGGCCTTGGAACGGGCCATCTTGAACAGCCGCTGTGGCTTGAAAGCAGCCTTGGCGCCGAAAATCTCGGTGTCGGGCTTGAAGCGGATTTTAGTGCCGCGGCGGTTGTTGATCTTGCCGAGGTCTTCGAGCTTGCCCTTGGGATGGCCACGCTCGAACGTCAGGCGGTAGAGTTTCTGGCTGCGGGCGACTTCGACCTCGAGCCGGGAGGACAGCGCGTTCACGACGGATACGCCGACGCCATGCAGGCCGCCGGAGGTCTCGTAGACCTTGGAGTCGAATTTGCCGCCGGAATGCAGCGTGCACATGATGACTTCGAGCGCGGATTTTTTCGGGAATTTCGGATGCGGATCGACCGGAATGCCGCGGCCGTTGTCGGTGACGGTCAGAAAGCCGTCGGCGCCCAACTCGACTTCAATGAAGGTGGCATGACCTGCCAACGCCTCATCCATCGAGTTGTCGATGACTTCGGCAAACAGATGATGCAGCGCCTTTTCGTCGGTTCCGCCAATGTACATGCCTGGGCGGCGGCGCACCGGTTCGAGACCTTCGAGCACCTCGATATCGGCGGCGGTGTAGCCGTCTTCTGCGCTGGAGGCGCGTTGCGCAGCCTTCAGGGGCGCCCGGTTCTTCAATTCCGTGGCTCCGAACAGGTCGTTTGGCGTCTTCGTTTTAGTAGATGATTTCAGTGGCTTGGACATATTTTTTCATGTGTTGCGCGCGAATTTGACGCTGCGAATCAATTTTCCTGACTATGCCATGGATGGGCTCAAAAAGTGGCAGCGGCGGATCGGCCGGGAACCTACCGTCCGCGCCTTGTGACTTGAAGTCCATGAACGCGCTGGCGTACCAGTTCCCGGGCATCGAGCCCGCAACGAGGTTTCGGGGCCGAATGGGGCCGGGAAGGGCGATCGTCAATGGAAGATTATGCGCGCGCCCTGGCCGACTTCGTTCGAGACCATTCGGTCTGGGCTAGTCCGATTGTTCTGGTGCTGGCGTTCGGTGAATCGCTCGCCTTTATCTCGCTGCTGATCCCGGCCTGGGGTGCGCTGATCGCGATCGGCGCGCTGATTGGCGCCAGCGGCATCAGCTTCTGGCCGGTCTGGATTGCCGGCGGGATCGGCGCTGCGCTTGGCGATTGGGTCTCCTACTGGATCGGATTCAAATACAAGGAGCACGTCGCGCAGATTTGGCCGCTGTCGCGTTACCCGGAGATCCTGCCGCGCGGCGAGGCCTTCGTGAAAAACTGGGGCGTGCCGAGTATTTTCATCGGGCGGTTTTTCGGACCGCTGCGCGCATCGGTGCCGCTCGCGGCCGGAATATTCGAGATGCCGTACTGGCAATTTCAAATCGCTAATTTCGTTTCGGCGCTGATCTGGTCGGCGGCGCTGCTGCTGTTCGGCGATGTTATCGCGCAGGTCACGGGATGGCTGTGGCGCGCGGTCTGAGGCCGATCCGGAATAACACCTGCCGACCGGGGTTGACTCCCGCGCAACCGCCTCCAGCGGTCGCATCGACGCGGTCGCGCGATCGATAAAACGCTGGTAGAAGCGGCTGCGATAAAAAACCGAGGAAACGGACGAACACCGAATTCTTCGTCTCGTCATCGTCTCACTGGGAGGACATTAGATGCAACTCACACGACGTCACGCATTGGCTGCCGCCGCTGGGGTCGCCGCGACGCCGCTGCTGCCGGCCGTATCCGGCAATGCCGCCGCACCGATGGCGGGCAAGCAGGCGCCGAGCTTCTACCGTTACAAGGTCGGCGATATCCAGGTCACGGTGGTGTCCGACGGCAAGAATGTTTTTAAGCTCGAAGATTCCTTTATCACCAATGCGAAGAAGGAAGAGGTCAACGCCGCACTCGAGAAGGCGTTTTTGCCGCCTGACATGTTCACGATCTACTTTGCGCCGCTGGTGCTCAATACCGGCGGCAAGCTCGTCGTGATCGACACCGGCAACGGCGCGCTGGCGCGGGCAAATAGCAAAGGCGCGAACGGGCTTTTCGCCGAAAACATGGTCGCCGCGGGCTTCGACCCGAAGGCGGTCGACATGGTGGTGATTTCGCACTTCCACACCGATCACGTGAACGGCCTGCTGACGGCTGACGGGACGCCGGCGTTTCCGAATGCCGAAGTTCTGGTACCGGCGACCGAGTGGAAATTCTGGATGGACGACGGTGAGATGAGTCGCGCGCCGGCCGGCCGGATGCAGGGGCTGTTCAAGAACAACCGTAATATCTTCGAGGCGGGTCTTAAGAAGAAGGTCACGCCCTATGAATGGGGCAAGGAGGTCGCGCCGGGACTGCTTGCAGTCGAGAGCATCGGTCATACGCCGGGTCATACCTCTTATGTGCTGTCCTCCGGCTCGGGCAAGGTTTTCATCCAGTCGGATGTAACCAACAATCCGAATCCGTTCGCGACCAATCCGGGCTGGCATGCATTCTTTGACCAGGACGGCGACGTTGCGGAAAAGACCCGGCGTCGGGTCTACGACATGGTGGTGGTCGAGAAACTGCCGCTGCAGGGCTTCCACCATCCGTTCCCGGGATTGGGGCATGTCGAAAAGGACGGCAACGGCTACCGGGTGATTCCGGAGCCGTGGAATCCGACGATCTGAGGTTGATATCTTGACGCCGAAGGGGCGCGGCCTTATAGCCGCGCCCATGATCAACGCCGCGACCATGTCCATTGTTCGCCGCCGCCGTATTTCAGCGGTACGGGCGGGCATCTGCGTTTAAGATATCAGCCTCTGCCGCCGGATCCGGTCCGCGGCATTTCCTTGCAAAATCACGCGGTCTGATCGGGCGGCTCCTACGTCAAGCAGGAGTTTGAGATGTACACGCCTCCAATGTTCAAGCCCGATCGCGCCGCAGGCCTTGCCTTCGCGGAGGCGCGCGGATTTGGCACGGTCTGCGCATGGGACGGCGTCAGGCCGATCGCATCGCCTCTGCCGTTCTACCTCGACTATGCCGACGACGGCACGCCCTGCGCGGCGTTTCACGTCGCGCGTGGCAATCCGTTGATCGGGCTCGCCGATGGCCGCTCGTCCTGGCTGCTGGCCGTCGGCGGCGCGGATGCCTATGTATCGCCCGACTGGTACGTCTCGCCGGATCAGGTCCCGACCTGGCTCTATCAGGCTGTGCATCTCACGGGCACGGTGCGAAAAATGTCTGACGAGGAACTTGGTGCGCATGTCGACATGCTCAGTGCCAAATTCGAGGGCTGGCTGGCGCCGAAACCGCCGTGGACGTCGTCGAAGATGACGGCGCCGCGTCTGAGTGCGATGAAAAAAGCCATCGTCGGTCTGGTGATGAATGTTGAGGAGGTTGAGGGCAGCTTCAAGCTGAACCAGCATAAATCTGAGGCGGACCATGCCGCGATTGCCACTGCGCTGATGCAGCGGGACGATGAAGCCGCACAGGTAATCGGAAAACAGATGATCGCGCTACGGCCGCAGTTGGATTACAAGTCACCAGAGCCTGTCAGCGTAGCCGCGGATCGAAGGAACGTGCCATGACCCTCTCCGACACAAAGCGGCCGCAAGGCCAAGCATCGACCGCCGGCGCTTCCGTGAGCCCCGTCGTGTTCGTTGACGGCGCGGCGGGAACGACAGGTCTCGGCATTCGCGAGCGCCTTGGCCTGCAGAACGAAGTTACGGTGAAAAGCATCGCCGAGGACAAGCGCAAGGATGTGGGGGCCAAGCGCGCGCTGATGGAGGAGGTCGATCTCGTCATCCTCTGCCTGCCGGATGACGCCGCCAAAGAGACCGTCGCGCTGATCGACAGCATGGGGGCCGCGGCTCCCAAGGTGCTGGATGCATCGACGGCGTTTCGTGTCGCAAGCGGCTGGACCTACGGCTTTCCTGAACTCGCGCCGGATCAGGCCGACAAGATACGGGCGGCGCGGAAGGTCTCAAACCCCGGCTGTTATCCGACCGGCGCTATAGCGCTGCTGCGGCCGCTGGTCGATGCCGGTCTTGTGCCGGCGGACTATCCCGTCACCATCAATGCGGTGAGCGGCTATTCCGGCGGGGGTAAGTCCATGATCGCAGGTTTCGAGGACGGCACGGCGCCGGCCTTCGAGCTTTATGGGCTCGGCTTCGAACACAAGCATGTGCCGGAGACGCAGCTTTACGCGCACCTCACGCGTCGGCCGATCTTCGTTCCGTCGGTCGGTAACTTCCGTCAGGGCATGCTGGTGTCGGTCCCGTTGCATCTCGATACGCTTCCCGCCAAGCCCGGTGCGGCCGACCTCCACGCCGCGTTGGCGAAGCGCTATGCCGGAAGCGCCTATGTCTCGGTCATGCCGCTCGACAACGCTGCGGCAAAGGGCGGACGGATTGAACCGGAGGCGCTCAACGAAACCAATAAGCTCGAGCTTTACGTGTTTGCGAGCGACAAGCACCGTCAGGCGGTTCTGGTCGCGCGCCTCGACAATTTGGGTAAGGGCGCGTCGGGGGCGGCGGTACAGAACATGCGACTGATGCTGGGTTTGGCCGATGCGTGATCTTGCAACGTCCGTTCCCGCGTATCGCCCACGCTCATCCGGGGCTTCAGGCCGCGCGAATTGTAGCGGGAATCGTAACCCGATGAGCGATAGCGATATCCGGGTTTTATTGGCGGTTACAGTATCTGGAAGATCGCCAGCGCCAGCACGGCTTGCGCCAGGAAACCGACCGTGAAGGCCAGCGTGCGGAATACCGGCAGGCCCAGCGTGTAGACGATCAGATGCGCGACGCGGGCCCAGAAATACACCGCGCAGGCGAGCACGGTCCATCTGCTGGAATAATCGATCGCGTTGAGGATCAGCACGAGCGGCGCGAAGATGACGAGGTTCTCGATCGCGTTATCATGCGCGAACATCAGGCGATTGGCCCATTCCGCGTGCGGCTTGTCGCCACGTGAGGGGTTGGCCATCGCGCCACCGAGACCGCGAATCTGACAGCGATTAAGCACGTAGGGCACCCACAGCAGCCCGGTCAGGATAACCGTCAACGACAGCCAGAACAGTTCGCGTGTCATAGGCATTTCCCCCCAAGTTTAATCTCGATCCTGCCACCCGGCGGGACCGCCCCGTTATATTCAAACCCGTATCCTAGATCATGATCCGATTAAATGTAATCGGATCACGATCCGATCTCTCCAGTTTGAGCATGATCTCTTCGGAAAACCGGTTTCCACTTTTCCGGATCATGCTCCTGCGCTACGCGCGAACCCGAACATAGCTGCCGGGCGCATCTTCGATCGCAGGCAGCGCGTCGGTGCCGACGCTGCGCGCGGGCACTTCCTCGGCGTCGACGCTCGCGAGCCAGGCGCGCCAGTCGGGCCACCATGATCCCTGATGCTCCTGCGCCCCCTTGATCCAGTCCGCGAGCGTGACATCCCCGATAGTGTCGTTGGTCCAGAACTGGTACTTGCCCGAGGCCGGTGGATTGACCACGCCGGCGATATGCCCGGATCCGGACAGCACATACTTCACCGGGCCACCGAAAAATTGCGAACCGTAAAGCACCGACTCCGCCGGCGCGATATGGTCCTCGCGGGTAGCCAGATTGTAGACCGGCACCTTCACCTTCGACAGGTCGAGCAACGTGTTGTCCAGCACCATGCTGCCGGTGGACAGCCGGTTTTCCAGGTAGCAGTTGCGCAGATAGTACGAATGGTTCGCCGCCGGCATCCGCGTCGCATCGGAATTCCAGTGCAGCAAGTCGAATGCGGAGGGCGGTTGTCCCTTCAGGTAATTGCTGACGACGTAGGACCAGATCAGGTCGTTCGAGCGCAGCATGTTGAAGGCCATCGCCATCTTGCCGCCCTCGAGTATGCCGGAGGTCTGCATGTCGCGCTCCAGCGCTGAAATCTGGCATTCGTCGACGAACACCAGGAGATCGCCGGCATGGCTGAAATCGACCTGCGCCGCTAGGAATGTCGCCGACGTCACCCGCACGCGGCGCTTTTCCGCAAGCCAGGCAAGCGTCGAGGCGAGCAGAGTGCCGCCGACGCAGTAGCCCATGGTGTGGACCTTCAACTCGCCGGTAGCCTGCTCGATGACGTCCATCGCCGCCAGCGGTCCTTCCTTCATGTAATCGTCGAAGGTTTTGGCCCCCAGTCGCTTGTCCGGGTTGACCCACGAAATCACGAACACGGTGACGCCCTGATCGACGCACCATTTGATGAAGGACTTTTCCGGCTTGAGATCGAGGATGTAGAACTTGTTGATCCAGGGCGGCACGATCAGCAACGGCGTGCGCAGCACGGTTTCCGTCGATGGCGTGTACTGGATCAATTGCATCAGATCGTTCTGGAAAACGACCTTGCCCGGCGTCGTCGCCATGTTGACGCCGACGATCAGATTGGCGGGGTCGGATTGGCGGATGCGCAGCGTGCCATTCCCGGCCTCGATATCCTCCGCAAGCATCTTCATGCCGCGAACGAGGTTGTCTCCACTGGAGGCCAGCGTCTCGCGCAGAACTTCCGGATTAGTGAGCACGAAATTCGACGGGGCCAGGGCATTGGTGATCTGCTGGACGTAGAACTCGGCCTTCTTGCGGGTGTGGGGATCGAGGCCTTCGGCGTCGCGCACCAGATCCTGCGCCCACTGCGTCGTCAGCAAATAGAGCTGCAGCACGAAATCGAAAAACTGATTCGACTTCCATTCGGGATCTTTGAATCGCTTGTCGCGCGGCGAGGGTTCGATCGCCGGCTGCGCCTGTTCGCCGGCCAGGCGGCGCATCGATGTGGCCCACAAATCGAGATAGGCCTTGCCCATCTTCACCTGCAGTTCCGTCGCCCGCGTCTTGTCCGACAACCAGTATTCCGCGACCGTGGTAAAGGTCTTGACCACCTCGCCGAGTTCGTTCGGCGGCCTATCTTTGGGCTCGCCATTGGTGCGCGGCTTGAGATAGGCTGCCAAAGCCTGGCCGCTGCTCTCCATGGCCCGTGCGAGGTTCATCGCGAAGGCCTCGGGGTCGAATTTTTTGTTGGATTGGGTGTCAGTCGTGACGTCGTTCATGTCAGCAACACTATAGGTTCATTTGGGTTTCGTCACCGCGCTCGATCGATGACGGCTGGCTCGAAGTTAATCGTGGCAACTCGCCTGCTGCACTGCGACAAAGTAGCTTGGGTTCTGTCACATTGAGGCCTTACCGGTTCGGTTGAGTGTTCACGCTTTAATCGTTGTCGGCGACAGTGGTTTTAAGCCGTCAAATGAATTATTGATGAAATAAGCGCCAGGTGGCTGCAAAGTTCAGATTGGGACGGGGACTGCGGGGACGCATGTCGGTGGATCGGATAAAGAGGGCGCTCGTTTGGGGCGCACTGCTGACGTCGGCGCTTGGGCTGGGCGGTTGCTCGACGTCGATCGCGGATTTGCCGCTGGTCGGCACACCTGCCGACGCGCCGCGTGGCCCACGAGCGGCCGGCAGCTACCTTCCGGTCGAAGACCTGCCTCCGGGGCGTGGCGAAGCGGTGATCGAGCCGGACCAGCAGGCCAAGATCAAGGCCGAACTGTTGGCCGCACGCGAACGGCAGGCGTCCACGGCTACGGCCAAGGATTCGACGACGAAGTGACCGGACAGCACACTGGCGCCCCCGGGCAGCCGTGGTAAAAGAACTCAATTCAACCGCAAATCAGGGCGAAGGCATCAATTTTGCGCCCGAATTCACGCTACATCCATGATTGAGCGTGAGTTCTGAACGGAACCGAATTCCGTTTTGTGCAAAGCTAGCGCTGATTCTACCCTTATTGGGTGTCGGAGCCAGGACCTATGGAAGATTTCTACCGCATCCGCCGTCTGCCGCCTTACGTGTTCGAACAGGTCAACCGGGCCAAGGCGGCCGCGCGGAATGCGGGGGCCGATATCATCGATCTCGGCATGGGCAATCCGGATCTGCCGACGCCACCCCACGTCATCGAAAAACTGAAGGAAACGCTGGGCAAGCCGCGGACCGACCGCTACTCCGCCTCGCGCGGCATTGGTGGGCTGCGCAAGGCCCAGGCTGCCTATTACGCCCGGCGTTTCGGCGTGAAACTCAACCCCGAAACCCAAATCGTGGCGACGCTGGGCTCGAAGGAGGGCTTCGCCAACGTGGCCCAGGCGATCACGGCGCCGGGCGACGTGGTGCTGTGCCCCAATCCCAGCTATCCGATCCATGCCTTCGGCTTCCTGATGGCCGGCGGCGTGATCCGCTCGGTGCCGTCGGAGCCGACGCCGCAGTTCTTCGAGGCGGTCGAGCGCGCGATCGTTCATTCGATTCCGAAGCCGCTGGCGATCGTCGTCTGTTATCCCTCCAATCCCACCGCCTACGTCGCGAGCCTCGATTTTTACCGGGACCTCGTCGCCTTCGCGAAGAAGCACGAGATCTTCATCCTGTCCGATCTGGCCTATGCGGAGGTTTATTTCGACGACAACAATCCGCCGCCTTCGGTCTTGCAGGTTCCCGGCGCGATCGACGTGACCGTGGAATTCACCTCGATGTCCAAGACGTTCTCGATGGCCGGTTGGCGCATGGGGTTTGCTGTCGGCAACGAGCGCATCATCGCGGCGCTGGCGCGGGTCAAATCCTATCTCGATTACGGCGCATTCACGCCGATCCAGGTTGCCGCGACCGCGGCCCTGAACGGCCCGGACGACTGCATCCGCGAGATGCGCGACACCTATCGCAAGCGCCGCGACGCGCTGGTGGAGTCATTCGGCCGCGCCGGCTGGGAGATTCCGCCGCCAAGCGCCTCGATGTTCGCCTGGGCGCCGCTGCCCGAAGCTTTCCGCGGCGTCGGCAGCATGCAGTTCGCGACCCTGATGGTGGAGAAATCCGGCGTTGTGGTTTCGCCGGGCGTGGCGTTCGGCGAGCACGGCGAGGGCTACGTTCGCATTGCCATGGTGGAAAACGAGCAACGTATCCGGCAGGCCGCGCGCGGCGTGCGCCGCTTCCTTGAAAGCGGGATCGAAACGTTGCACAACGTGGTTCCTCTCGCCAATCGGCGGTAATCCTTCCAGCAGGTTTGTTTCGTCATGGTCGCACCCCTCAGAGTGGGCATTGCGGGGCTCGGCACCGTTGGCGCCGAAGTCGTCCGCCTGATCGCGCAGCAAGGCCAGGCTTTGGCGGCGCGCAGCGGACGCAGCGTGCGGGTGGTTGCCGTGACCGCCCGTTCGAAGGCGAAAAAGCGCCACCTCGATCTGCGCGGCATCGCCTGGGCCAAGACGGCGCTCGATCTCGCCAACGATCCCGGCATCGATTGCCTGGTCGAATTGATGGGCGGAGCCGGGGAGCCCGCGCTATCCACGATCGAGGCGGCGCTGAAATCCGGCAAGTCGGTGGTGACGGCCAACAAGGCGTTGATCGCCAAGCACGGCCTGCGGCTGGCGACGTCGGCCGAGAAGCATGGCGGCGCGTTGAATTTCGAGGCGGCGGTCGGTGCCGCCATCCCCGTCATCAAGACCCTGCGCGAAGGCCTCGCGGGTACCGAGATCAACCGCGTCTACGGCATCCTCAACGGCACCTGCAACTACATCCTGACCCGGATGGAGCAGGAGGAATTGTCGTTCGCCGCCTGCCTGAAGGATGCGCAGCGCCTCGGCTATGCCGAGGCCAACCCGTCGTTTGACGTCGACGGCCATGACACCGCGCAAAAGCTGGCGATCCTGGCCAGCCTCGCATTCGGCACCAAGGTCGCGCAGAACGCAGTCTATGTGGAGGGTATCTCCTCGATCACGCCGGAAGATCTGCGCGCGGCGGAAGAACTTGGCTATCGCGTCAAGCTGCTGGGGGTCGCGGTGCGAACCGCCAAGGGCATCGAACAGCGCGTGCATCCGACCATGGTGCCGAAATCGTCCTCGATCGCGCAGGTGATGGGTGTCACCAACGCCGTGACCATTGACGGCGAGGGCATCCCTCCGATCACGCTGGTCGGGCCGGGCGCCGGCGGTGCCGCGACGGCGTCGGCGGTTGTCGCCGACATCGCCGACGTCGCGCGCGGCATCCGTGCCACGCCGTTCGGGCGTCCGGTGGCGCGGTTGCGCACGACCAGCAAGGCGCCGATGGAGCGTCACGAAGGCGGCTACTATATCCGCCTGCTGGCGCGCGATATCCCGGGTACCGCGGCGGCGATTGCAACCCGGCTCGCGGAACAGAATATTTCGATCGAATCGATCGTACAACGCCATGCGGATGGCGTTGACGTCGGGGTCGCAAAGGGAAAAGCTGTGCCGGTGCCGGTCATTCTGATTACCTATGCGACCAGCGAGGACGCGGTATATCGCGCGCTCCAGGCGGTGCAGCGCGACAAAGTGATCAGCGGGCGGCCACAGGTGATAAGGATCGAAAAAAACTAAGGGCTATGGTCGGTTTTGGTTAAGGAGTTCGCTTCTTTTTTGTTGGGGGACCGTCGGAAGAACTTACGATCCACCACACAAGAATCATAATTTGCTGGTGTCTCGCCTCGAGTTCGAAGTTCGCCGAAGGGAATACCGCGATGGAGAGTGAATTTCGGATTCGGGACACCCGCGTGATCCGGCCGGACCACGCGTTGAAGCTGATACGTGCAGGCCGAGAGATCTGCGGTTACGTCGAGGGAGTGCGCTAATGTCGACCCATATTTCCGTTCCGCCGCAGCTCATGCTTGAGCGCATTCTGACTCTCGAAATCGTACGGGTGACGGAACGCGCCGCGGTGTCGGCAGCACGGCTGCGCGGCCATGGCAACGAGAAGGCCGCCGACCAGGCTGCGGTCGACGCGATGCGGCGCGAGCTCAACAAGTTGCCGATCGAAGGCACCGTCGTGATCGGCGAGGGCGAGCGCGACGAGGCGCCGATGCTGTTCATCGGCGAAAAGGTCGGCGTCAACGTCGGCCCGAAAGTCGATATCGCGGTCGATCCGCTCGAGGGCACCACTTTGTGCGCCAAGAACATGCCGGGTTCGATTGCGACCATGGCGATGGCCGATGGCGGCACGCTGCTCCATGCGCCCGACGTCTACATGCAGAAGATCGCGGTCGGTCCGGGTTACGCCAAGGGCGTCGTCGAACTCGATGCATCGCCTGCCGACAATGTGCGGCGGCTGGCCAAGGCCAAGGGGGTCGATGCTTCGGCGATCACGGTGCTGGTGCTCGATCGCGCGCGCCATGCCGATATCATCCAGGGCGTGCGCAGCACCGGTGCGGCGGTGCGTCTCATCACCGACGGTGACGTCGCCGGCGTGATCCACTGCGCCGATCCGGAAAATACCGGCGTCGACATGTACATCGGCACCGGCGGCGCGCCCGAAGGCGTGCTGGCGGCGGTGGCGCTGCGCTGCATCGGCGGTCAGATGCAGTGCCGGTTGATCCTGGACAGCGAGGAAAAGCGCGAGCGGGCCCGCAAGATGGGCGTGACCGATCCGCACATGATTTACGGTATCGAGGACATGGCGAAGGGCGACTGTCTGTTCGCGGCGACCGGCGTGACCACCGGCTCACTGCTCTCGGGCGTCAAGTTCCGCAAGGATAATGTCATCGAGACCGAGACCGTGGTGATGCGTTCGGTCACCGGCACGGTGCGCTACATCAAGGCCGAACATCGCCAGTTCGAGAAATTCCACCTCGATTGAGGACGGCGATATGGCTGGCAAGGTGGTGATCCGGCCGGTCGGTGTCGACGAGCGCGCGGCGTGGGAGCCGTTATGGAACGGCTACCTTGCCTTTTACAAGGCGACGCTTGCGCCCGGCGCGACCGATGTCGCGTGGCAGCGGCTTCACGACCCCGATGAGCCGATGTTCCTGCTCGGCGCCTATCTCGACGGCAAGCTGACCGGCATCGTCCAGTATCTGTTTCATCGTTCGACCTGGACGCCAGGCAATTACTGCTATCTGCAGGACCTGTTTGTCACCGAAGGTGCACGCGGCCTCGGTGTGGGACGGGCGCTGATCGAGGCGGTGTACGAGAAGGCGAAGGCGGCCGGCGCCAGCCGGGTGCATTGGTTGACCCAAACCACCAACGCGCAGGCGCGTATCCTCTACGATCAGGTCGCGGACAATTCGGGGTTCATGCAGTACAGGAAGATTTTCTAGGTCGTCGTTCCGGGTTCGCGCTGCGAGCGCCCCGGAATGAATTCCGGGTAGACGTACAACCGAATGAACAACAATAAGAGGGAGTGAACATGTCCGATGGTTCCGCGGTGAAAGCACTGGTGTTCGACGTCTTCGGCACCATCGTCGACTGGCGCACGAGCCTGATTACGGATTTCACCAAATGGGGCGAGACCAGGGGCATCAAGGCCGACTGGACGGCGTTGGTTGACGGCTGGCGCGCGGTTTATGCCGCGTCGATGGACGTGGTGCGCAAGAACCCGCAGAATGGTTATGTGATCCTCGATACGCTGCACCGTCAATCGCTGGAAAAGCTGGTGGCGCAGTTGTCGATCACCGGCCTGACCGACGCCGATTTGCATCACCTCACCATGGGCTGGCATCGGTTGCACGCGTGGCCGGACAGCGTCGCCGCGCTGACGCGGCTGAAGAAGAAATTCATCATCAGCCCGCTGTCGAACGGCAACGTTGCCCTGCTGACCAACATGGCGAAATTCGCCGGCCTGCCGTGGGATCTCGTGATGTCCGCGGAATTGTTCGAACACTACAAGCCCGATCCCGAAGTCTATCTCGGCGCGGCGCGGCTGTTGTGCCTGAAGCCGGAGGAAGTGATGATGTGCGCTGCGCACAATCACGATTTGAAGGCGGCGCAGAAGCTCGGCCTGAAGACCGCCTTCGTTGCGCGTCCGACCGAATACGGCCCACTGCAGAAATATGATTTCGAGGCACGGGGCGACTGGGACGTCATCGGCAAGGATTTTGGCGAGGTCGCAGACCGGCTGGGCTGCTAGGTGTCAGAGCATCTTCCCATCATGCCGAACCAGCCGAGCCCTTTATTGGTCTCGTAGAAGGCTCATGCATTAACGCTGCTCGCCCGGAACAGACAGAGTTGGCTTGAGCCACGTCACCATCCGTGAACGGCGGCCCGAAAGCGGCTCTCGGAAAGCGAGAGGCACCAATTTTTAAGCACAAAACTAACAAAACCAGCCTGCAATGGGGGATTAGAGTTACGCTTTGGTGAAGCAGACAATCTCGATGAGGTGCAATTATGCAAGCAATTGAGATGATTGATAACAACTGTCTCCCGGATCATCAGGGCGAACATTATACGAGCATTATGGAGAAGCTCCACCGAGCGCTTCAGCCAAAAACCTATATGGAAATAGGAACAGAGACCGGCCAGAGCCTGACGTATGCTCAATGTCCCGCGCTCGCGATTGACCCCACTTTCCGCATCGATGGTGCGCGGATGTCCCAAATACTGAAGCGGCCGGTTTCGTTGTTTTTTGCAATGAAAAGTGACGAGTTTTTTAAGGACCACGACCCCACCGTCTATCTGAAAGACAAAATCGACTTTGCTTTTCTCGATGGAATGCATTGGTGTGAATTTCTCTTGAGGGATTTCGTCAACACCGAAAAGCATTGCCACGAAAGGTCAATCATCCTTCTTCATGACTGCCTCCCGGTCGAGGCGCCAATAGCAGATCGCATCTTCTGCGAGCGCGAAAACATCATGCCTCACCGGAAAGGCTGGTGGACTGGCGATGTATGGCGCACGGCGTTGGCCCTCAAAAGATTCAGGCCAGAACTTGCGATGACGGCTATCGACGCCAGGCCAACCGGCCTCTTGATCGTGTCAGGGCTGGAGCCGGAGAATAGGGTTCTTTTAAATCGATATGACGAGATCGAAAGAGAAATGCTGAGTTGGAACCTTGATACGATGGGCGTCAGCGCGTTATTCGACGAACTCGCCGTGAGGCCTACCTCAATTATTTCGGGGCCTGACGAAATAAGAAACATGTGGCAACTAGGTTGATCGGTACGTTTGAGATATTCCGACTGTGCCGTTTCAGAAAGCTTCGACCGATGGCATGAAGACATAGCCGACGCCGCGCTCGGCCCGGATGAGCTCTGGCGCACCTGGATCGACCTCCAGTTTACGCCGCAATCGTAAGACCTGGACATCAATGCTGCGGTCGACAATATCTTCATGTCGCCGAGTGACTTGCATCAAATGCTCCCGCGTAAGCGGCTGCTGAGGTGATTCCAGAAACGCAAGCAGCAAGTTATACTCGCCTTTGCTTAGCGAAACTCGCGCCGAGTTGGGGCCGAACAACTCTCGGCCACGACGTTCAAGTACCCAACCGTTAAACTTATATCCGCCGTGCTTCGATCCGCTTGCGCGTGCGGCTCGTCCCATTTCCCGTCGTCGTAAAATGGCTCTGACACGTGCGAGCAGTTCCCTGAGACTGAATGGCTTTACGATGTAATCATCCGCACCGAGTTCCAAACCGACGATACGATCGATTTCGTCGGGGCGGTGGCCAGTCACAATGATGACGGGAACGTCAGATCGATGACGTATGTCCCTCAAAAGACCGAACCCGTCATCATGGCCTAGCTGCAAATCCAGGATTATCAGGCTGGGGAGGGCACCTGCCAAATGGCGATTCAGCTCTGAGGCGTTTGACGCAGACTTCGCCGGTACGTGGTGATCTTGCAAGAACCCGATCAGCATCTCCCGTAACGACGCGTCATCATCAACAACAATGACATGACCCGCATCGGGACACATAAATTGACCTCTCAACCTTATCCATCACTAAATGGTGGTTCTTCGATGTGATACCGACTGCCTGACGCTCTGAAATTGACTCACGCATCAGCTTTAGAATTGATGATGTGGTCGAGGCCAGCTCAGCCGGCCAACGGTGTAATATTGGAACTAAGACTGAAGAAGTTGGTCGGATCGTACTTGGATTTGAGCGCAGTCAGCCGCTCATAACTGTCGCCGAACATGGCCCGAGCCGCGTCTTCGCCCGTGTCGCTGCTGA
This sequence comes from uncultured Alphaproteobacteria bacterium, assembly GCA_963843235.1. Classification (GTDB taxonomy): domain Bacteria; phylum Pseudomonadota; class Alphaproteobacteria; order Rhizobiales; family Xanthobacteraceae; genus Bradyrhizobium. Next base: position 53,203 of record CAWJJV010000017.1, on the reverse strand, counting down.
GATTGAGTAGATGGCTGCCGCTTGAATGCGGCCGCAACGCGTTCCAGAAGTCACGCGCCCAGGCAATATGCCGTTCGCTCTCCGCGGCATCGAACCACTGCGCCATCATAAGGATGTTGTACTCCGCTTGGCGCTGAGCAAAGGCCGTATCCGGGTGGCCGTCACGAGTTGCCGCGCCCCCGTAAAATTCGACAATCGAGCTGGACAGCGGTGACCCGGCCCGGTTGCTGTGTTCGACGATGGTGTCGAGCACGTCGTCGTTGATCGATTTCACGAATGTCGATTTCCAGTAATTGTAGGTTCCGGTCGGGAACGACTGATCAAACATCTTCTGTACAGCCGGAAGCGGCATCGGTTGTATCGCATCGAGGATGGGCGAGCCGAAGGTGCGCAGAGGCTGGAGCACGTGTTCGCCTTCGGCGAGATCTCCGCTGTAGCAAAGCGCAACAGCTATCGCCGGTTTGCCATCAGGCGCCGTTGCGAGGGCGCAATAAGCGGTGAGATCCTGTGGCGCAGTCTTCATGAAAGCCCGATAGTTGCGTAGCACGTCACGGGCTTGGTCGCGCGGGTACAGAATGAGGCCGCCCAGCACGATTGAGACCGGGTGTAGCCGGAACAGAAATGAACTTACGACGCCGAACCCACCGCCACCGCCGCGCAGGCCCCAGAACAGGTCCGGGTTGGCCGTCTCGCTTGCCGTGATCAGATCGCCGTTCGCGGTGACGACTTCGCAGGAGATGAGATTGTCACAGGTCAGACCGTATTTGCGCACCAGCCATCCGACACCGCCCCCGAGGGTCAGACCCGCGATACCGGTCATCGAGACCGTCCCGGCAGGGACCGCCAGGCCGTAGGCATGTGTCTCGCGGTCGACATCGGCCAGCGTCGCGCCGCCCTGAACCCGCACCGTCCGCGCTTGCGGGTCGACAATGACGCCTTTCATCATGGAAAGGTCGATGACGACGCCATTGTCGCACAAGGCCCGGCCGGCGACGTTGTGGCCGCCGCCCCGGACCGAGGCCGGAAGGTCATTCGCCCTCGCAAAGGCGATGGCGCGCGCAATGTCGGCGACTCCCGAACAGCGCGCGATCATCGCCGGATGTTTGTCGATGCTCGCATTCCAGATCTTGCGGGCCGTTTCATACGCGGTATCGCCGGGCAGGATTAAGTTCCCGCCGAAATCGTTTTTGAGGGCGTCGACGAGCGCGGTATCGATTACGGCGGCGGCGTGCGACTTCGTCCTGGCGGTAGCCTTGCCGGCGTCGGTCTCTAGAAATGTTTGCTTGGTCAACGTGTCTCTTTCTTCATCAAGGGGACTGCAATCCGCTTCGCCCGGAGTTCCGGCGTTTTTGGCAAGCCCACACAGGATACGTGCACAGAGGCACGACTGTGGTTGATGCCATCCTGAGTGGCTTACACGACGGGCTGCCTCAAACCGCACGAGGTGTGCTGCGCCTGACATTTAGTGGGATTGGAAAAAGCTCCAATCAGGGTTAATTCACTATCCGGCACGGCCCCAACCGTCGCTCCAAGAACGCGCGCGGATGACATCGAACCGTCGGCTATCAAGCCGCGCTTCAGACGCATCACGAAAATGGAATAAGCGGCGATACCCCGCAAACTCATCCCTTAAGGTGGCGCTATATCGCAACGATATAGTTGGAATGCGGTCGAAACCGAACAGCAATTCCTGGATGCATGTGCTTTCATGTACTCAGCAGGCGTTCTGCTAGTTCCTCCCCGACTTGACGCCTCAGCGCGCTAAGAACCGCGCTGGGCGCGTTCTTTCCGACGATGAGGCGTGGCCTCGCCCGGTCGGTTCGATGGATGTCGAACACGTGTTTTTATGCTGGCTGGTCTAAAACGGAGGCCGCGAGCAGGCGCTGCGCCGTCTTCCTGGGACGTCAAAGACACCATTTGTTTTAGACTGTCGGGTGGGTAGCCCGCCAATTGGGAGTAGCCGTGCACGATAGCTTTCCGTTCATCGACCGAAACGACCGCATCGACCGATTGTTCGCCGTCGGTAAGCCTGGACATGACGACGTCGATCACGCGCTCTCGTAGGTCTGCCTTACAGCTTGTCCGCCGTCAGCGGCGCATTCTTCATATCGATTTCCGCACATCGACATTTATCATGGCGATCAAATTCGCGCGCGCGGACAGAACGGCCCTCAATCCCTCGGCAACGTCGGAAAACTTGTTCGTTCTGGATTTCGGTCGTGATTCCTCGATCCAGCCCAGAGCCTGTCTGCCCGCGGCAAATACTCACATCGCGGAACGGTTAACGGCTTGGTGGGTTCCGCCTCGGTGCTGACACCAGCCGGCACAAATCCAAGACGGCCTCAGTTGCACCCCTGCGCTGGGGCCGTTTTTGTGCCTCAGTGACGCCAGCCTTTTTGTCGAACTCGATATGCGTTCCTGTCGGTCGGCGGCGCGGACGTTCGAACTCGCTCGGATTGCACTTAGGGCAGGGCATCCCGGCGCTACCACAGCTACGGGCGTGCTCGCCATTCTACGGCGTGTCGGGATGGTTCTCGCCTACCCAGCCGGTATCCTCGCAGAGGGCGCATTTCATCGACAAACCGTCTGCGCTCCCGTCTTTCGGCACCGTGGTCTTGTGGCCGTTATTCCGCGCCGTTCGTCAGTCTGAATGATATCCAGCGTTCAATCACAAATAACGGAAATTCACATACCTCTGACCGTTCGGAACGTCCGCTGTCGGTGATGGTTGAGCTTTCTCATGATGACGGAGATCAATATGCGAAGGCTAATCTACACTGCGATCACCGCAACTGTTATTGGCGCGGCTTCTATAAGTGGCTCCTATGCAGCAGGAAGAGGATCGACATCGATGGGGCCAGCGACAGGCTCAATGACAGGCCCGGCGACGAACACGACAGGCATGAGCACCGGCACCAGTGCTGGTAGTGCGGCCGCTGGCGCTAACGGCATCTCAAATCCCTCTGGCAACCAGCTCATGCCTGGGGCTAATGCCTCCGGCAACCAGCTCATGCCGGGGTCTCCGACCACGATGGGCGGTCGATCTGAGGGCGGTCGGCGGTAACTTGGATCGGTCCCGGCACGCCGAGCGCTTGGCGGCCAAATCGCGCGTTTCACGAAAAAGCCCGGTCCAATTCCGACCGGGCTTCTGTTTTTGTGAGGCAAAATTAGAAATCAGGCAGCAAGCCGCAGTTCAGTTTCAACCTGGGTCGTTGGTACAGACTGACCGATGATCCGCCGCAACTCCGCTGCGATGCCGACTAATACCGCGCGCTTCTCCTTCATCCGCTTGCTGTGATTGTAGACTTTTCCGGTGACGCTGGGCACGACCTGCTCCGACTTCTTGCTCGCGGCGTGCTCGAGACACTTCGCGATCCACGCATTATCAAACCCGAGCTCGCCAGCCAGGGTCGCCGCTGTCCGGCGCAGATCGTGCGGCGTGACGGGCTTGAGGCCGAGCAGCGGCGCAGATGCCGGGCGTTTTCATCCCTCGCTTGAGATTACCTCCTAACCGGATAAGCGGCCGATACGCCAGGACCGACGCGAAGACCCAATTTGGACTTCATCAGCCACGATCCGTGGACATGCGAGCGTGTTAAGAGCTTGATTGGAGGTTGCATTAGGGGTCATTCTCTCGGCATGCTTCGCAATCTTCACTTGACCGCTCTGCGCGCGTTTGAGGCGGCGACACGCACCGGATCGTTTCGCCTGGCGGCTGATGATCTCGGCCTGACGCCGAGCGCGGTCAGTCATGCCATCCGCGGCCTGGAACAGGATCTCGGAACAGTGCTGTTCGAGCGTGAAGGACGCAGCATTCGCCTGACGCCGGAGGGCGAGACCTTGATGCGGCATGTCGAACGAGGCTTCGGCGAGCTACATCTCGGTTTGAGCAGCGTCGCGGCGAGGAAGCCCCAGTTGTTGAAATTGCACTGCGCGCCAAGTTTCGCGGCGCAGTGGCTTGTTCCGAGACTGCGCAAGCTCCTCGCCGAATGTTCGGGCCTCGAACTGGAACTCGCGACCGGCACTGACTACACGAAGTTCCTCGCCGACGAGTTCGACGCCGACATCGTCTATGGTGTCCCTGCGACGGATTACTATGGGACCGTGAAGCAACAAGGCTTGATTGTCCTGCCGCTCGGAACCGAGGTCGTGACGCCATGTGCGCCATCGCTCGCCCCTGAGATACGCTCTCCAAATGATTTGCTGAAGCACACACTCATCGAAAGCGACAATAAGAAGGTGCGTTGGCCAGCTTGGTTCGCGGCGAACGGGCTCGTCGCTCCGCTCCCTAACGGACCACGCTTCGACCGCAGCTTCATGTCGCTGAGTGCAGCTGCAGACGAGATCGGAGTTGCGCTAGAGTCCACCCTTCTAGCCGAGCGCGAGATCGCATCCGGCCGCCTGGTGCGCCCCCTTCTCGGGATCAGTGAGGACGTGGTCTACACGGGGCATTGGCTTGTCTATCCGCGATCAAAGCGTTTCGCCCGGTCGATGGTGACGTTCATAAGCTGGCTTACGAAGCAGCTCGGCCTCGACATCAATCTCGCCACTCTCGACGAGATGACTCCCGGCCAGATGGCAACGCCCGTTCTGCGGACCAAGGCGCCCTCGGTCGATAGGTGAATCCAGGTCTCCATTTGAAGGGAATTTCTCGTTTGTCGGTGATCGGAGCGCAATGATAGATCGCTCCCAACACCTGACAGGGAGGAATTTCATGCTGCTGACCGACAAGACCGCCGTGATCTCAGGGGCGGCAAGCGCGCGCGGGATCGGCCGTGCCACTGCGCGACTTTTTGCCGAGCAGGGAGCCCGGGTCGCCATTCTCGACCTGGATGCCGCCGCGGCCAAGAGCGCAGCTGAGGAACTTGGCCATGATCACATCGGAATTGGCTGCGATGTCGGCGACCTGACCAATTGTCGCAAGGCCGCCGAGCAGGCCATCGCCGCCTTCGGCAAGATCGACATTCTCATCAATAACGCCGGCATCTCCCAGCCGCTTAAGCTGATGGATATCGACGCCCGAGAATTGGCAACTCGTGGTCGATGTCAACCTGACGCGGCATGCTCTATTTGAGCCAGGCGTTCATCCCGCACATGCGAACACGCAAAGCAAGGCTCGATCGCCTGTATGTCCTCGGTCTCTGCCCAGCGTGGCGGCGGCATCTTCGGAGGGCCTCACTATTCCGCTGCCAAGGCTGGTGTCCTCGGTCTCGCCAAGGCGATGGCCCGCGAACTCGGACCGGACGGCATCCGCGTCAACAGCGTGACGCCAGGTCTTATTCAGACCGACATCACCGGTGGAAAGCTCACGCCCGAGATGAAGGCCGACATCATCAAGGGAATTCCGCTCAATCGGCTCGGCGACGCGAAGGACGTAGCGAACATCTACCTGTTCCTTGCCTCCAACCTTTCCGCCTACGTCACTGGTGCGGTGATCGACGTCAACGGCGGCATGCTCATCCACTGAGCACAGCGCCGATCAGGGAGAAAGTCATGGACACGAAGCCGCTTACCAACGCGCCGGGATCGCTGAGCGCGCCTATCACATCCGTCGCAACGCATTGCGCATGGGCGAAGTGCAGGGCCAGGGTTACATCGCGCAGGCGCTGGATATCGCCGACGTTCTCGCTGTGGCCTATTTCCACGCGATGCGCTACCGTCCGGACGATCCGTCCTGGGAAGGCCGAGACCGGTTCCTGCTCTCGATCGGGCACTATGCCATCGCGCTTTATGCAGCACTGATCGAAGCCGGGATCGTCCCGGAAGCCGAACTTGAGACGCTACGGCTTCGACGAAAGCCGTCTGCCGATGTCAGGCATGGCCGCGTACACGCCTGGCATGGAGATGTCGGGTGGATCGCTCGGCCTGGGCCTCGGCATCGCTGTTGGCAGGGCGCTCGGTCTGAAGCGCAAAGGGTCCGAAGCCCGGTCGTCTATACGCTGTTTTCAGACGGCGAACTCGACGAGGGCTCCGTCTGGGAGGCGATTATGTCCGCGAGCCACTTCAAGCTCGATAACCTGATCGCCGTCGTCGATGTCAACAACCAGCAGGCGGATGGTCCCTCAACCCAAATGCTGGCTTTCGAGCCTCTGGTCGACAAGCTCCAGGCTTTCGGTTGGTTCGTGCAGCGTGTCGATGGCAATGATCTCGACGCGGTCGTGGCCGCCTTTGATGCCGCCAAATATCACGCCGAACCCAAGCCCCGGATGATCGTCGCCGATACGCAGATGGGTAAGGGCGTCTCGTTCCTAGAGCAGCGCGAGAAAAACCACTTCCTTCGCGTCGAGCCGCACGAATGGCAGACTCGCGATCAAGCGAACTCGATGCAGGGAGAATAGCATGAACTCCGTACGTCACCAAGTTGCTTCCGGTCAAGCCCCGCCTGACGACCTCCGCGATGATCGCGTCGATCGCGGGCGAGGGACAGAGGACGAAGCCGCGCCCTTCGGGCACGCTTTGGTCGAACTGGCGCGCTCCCGTCCTGAAGTGATCGGCATGACCGCCGATCTCGGCAAATACACCGATCTCCACATCTTCGGGAAGGAATTTCCCGACCGCTATTATCAGATGGGTATGGCCGAGCAGCTCTTGTTCGGCGCGGCCTCGGGATGGCGGCGAGGGATTCATGCCCTTTGCGACAACCTATGCGGTTTTTGCGTCGCGCCGCGCCTACGACTTCATTCACCAAACGATCGCCGAAGAAGACCGCAACGTGAAGATCGTCTGCGCGTTGCCGGGCCTCACCTCGGGATACGGCCCAAGCCATCAGGCGGCGGAAGACGTGGCGCATCTTCCGCGCCATGCCGCACATGACCGTGATCGATCCGTGCGACGCGCACGAGATCGAACAGGCGGTGCCTGCCATCGCCGCGCATCATGGTCCGGTCTACATGCGGCTCTTGCGCGGCCAGGTGCCGCTCGTGCTCGACGAGTACGGCTACAAGTTTGAACTCGGGCAAGGCGAAGCTGATACGCGACGGCAAGGATGCCCTGATTATCTCTTCGGGCCTCCTGACGATGCGTGCACTGGAGGCGGCCCAAGCGCTGGCGCGACGACCAGGTCGACGTCGCTGTGCTGCATGTTCCCACGATCAAACCGCTGGATGCCGAAACGATCCTCCGCCAGGCCGGCAAGGCCGGTCGCCTGGTCGTCGTCGCCGAGAACCACACTGTCATCGGCGGCCTCGGCGAAGCCGTCGCCGGACTTCTGATGCGCTCCGGCATTCATCCGACCTTCCGGCAAATCGGACTGCCTGACGAATTTCTGAAGCCGGAGCGCTTCCGACGTTGCACGACCAATACGGCATCTCAGCCACTGCCGTGGCAAAGCAGATCAAGGGATGGCTGTAGCGCTGCGGCACCAACCGTCGCCGGCCAATACGACCGGAGCAACGATCACGTCACTTCGCAGCATCGCTGCGAAGATTGATCGGTCATCCCCGCTACTATGCCGGCGCCCGAGAGCCGGCGAGCAAGAAGAACAGGACGCAAATTCATCGCCTGAAAATCAACGGAGAATTCCATGACCACGCGAAAACCTACGTCGATCACTCGCCGCAACCTGCTGGTGGCAGGCGCAGCCGTGCCGCTCTTCGGCATTCTCACCCGCCGGGCTTCCGCCGCGGAATTCAGCTACAAGCTCGCAACGGGACAGGATCCGACCCATCCGGTCAATATCCGCGGCCAGGAAGCGATCGACCGGATTCGTGAGGCGACGGGTGGCCGCCTTGAGATCAAGCTGTTCCCCGCCAACCAGCTCGGATCAGACACCGAGCTTTTGACCCAGGTTCGCAATGGCGGTGTTGAATTCTTCAATCAGTCCTCCTCGATCCTCGCGACCTTTGTCCCAGCGGCCGGTATCGTGAATACGGGGTTCGCATTCACGAACTACGAATCCGTATGGCAGGCGATGGACGGAGAGCTGGGTGCCTATGTCCGTGCCCAGATTGCGAAGACGCCCATCATGACGGTCTCCAAGGTATGGGACAACGGCTTCCGCCACGTCACGTCGTCAGGGCGCGAAATCAAGACGCCCGATGATCTCAAGAACTTCAAGATCCGGGTCCCGCCGGCACCGATCCTGACCTCACTTTTCAAGGCGCTCGAGGCAGGTCCGGCGCCGATCAACTTCAACGAGGTCTATTCGGCGCTCCAGACCAAGGTCGTCGACGGACAGGAAAATCCGTTACCGATCATAGCCACAACGAGGCTGTACGAGGTGCAAAAATCCTGCAGCCTCACCGGCCATGTTTGGGACGGCTATTGGATACTTGGCAACAAGCGCGCTTTCGAGCGCCTGCCGAAGGACGTGCAGGAGATCGTGACGCGCGAATTCGATCGATCGGCGACCGACCAGCGGGCAGACATCGCGAAACTGAGCGAGTCGCTCCGCGTCGACCTCACGGCGAAGGGGCTCCAGTTCATCGACGTCGATCGCACCACGTTCCGGCAGGCCTTGGCAAAAACCAGTTTCTACGCCGATTGGAAAGCGAAGTTCGGCGAGGAGGGTTGGGCCCAGCTTGAAAAAATCTCTGGCAAGTTGGCTTGACCGTCATGGCTCACGCACAGGGAATCGAAACCGCAATCGTACCGGGACGACCTCGAGCCGGCTGGCCCCGTTGGGTTGCACGGACGAATACGGCGCTCTTCACTTTCACCGCGATCCCGGCAGCACTCCTCGTGGTGGCGGAGATCGTCGTACTCTTGGCGGGTATCGTCGGGCGATACGTATTCCACTCGCCGCTCGTGTGGTCGGACGAACTCGCCGGCATCCTCTTCCTGTGGCTCGCCATGCTGGGCTCCGTGCTCGCCTTCCAGCGCGACGAGCACATGCGGATGACGGCCGTGGTCAGCAAGCTCAGTCCAGGCGCCCGCGCATTCCTGGACGTGGTCGCTGTAGCAGCCTCTCTTGCGTTCCTGCTTCTCGTAATCCACCCGGCTTACGAGTTCGCTGCCGACGAGGTTTTCGTCACAACGCCTGCGCTTGAGATCGTCAACGCCTGGCGCGCCGCGGCACTGCCGGTCGGCTTTGGCTTGATGCTGGTCGTTGCCGTGCTCCGGCTCGCGAGCGTGTCTGATTTACGCAGCGTGCTGGCGGCGCTGGCTGTCGTTGCCATTATCATGACGGTTTTTGCACTACTGGGGCCTGCACTGAAGCCGCTCGGCAACCTCAATCTCTTTATCTTCTTCGTGTTCCTCGTCGGCACAATGGTATTCGCAGCGGTACCAATCGCCTTTGCGTTCGGTCTCGCCACGGTCGGCTATCTCACGCTGACGACCGGCACTCCGGACGTCGTCGTGATCGGGCGCATGGACGAGGGCATGTAGTCACCTCATTCTCCTGGCGGTGCCGCTTTTCGTCTTCCTCGGATTGCTCATCGAGATGACGGGTATGGCACGCGCCATGGTAGCCTTCCTTGCGAGCCTGCTGGGGCACGTCCGTGGCGGTCTGCACTACGTCCTGGTGGGAGCGATGTACCTCGTCTCCGGCATCTCCGGATCCAAGGCTGCGGACATGGCAGCCGTGGCTCCCGTCCTGTTTCCTGAAATGAAGAAACGCGGAGCAAAGCCCGGTGATCTCGTTGCGCTTCTCGCAGCGACGGGGGCGCAAACGGAGACGATCCCGCCTTCTCTGGTGTTGATTACCATCGGATCGGTGACGGGTGTGTCGATCTCGGCACTGTTCACCGGCGGACTTCTTCCGGGCATTGTACTTGCGATAACGCTAGCCGCCGTAGTCTGGTGGCGATACCGCGGCGAAGACCTGTCACGGGTGAAGCGAGCGACGAAGCGGGAAATCGGTCGTGCTTTCCTGATCGCGATCCCTGCTATCGCGTTGCCGTTCGTCATTCGGTACGCCGTGGTCAAGGGCGTCGCGACAGCCACAGAAGTCTCGACCATCGGCATCGTCTACTCGGCACTCGCGGGACTCCTGATTTACAGGCAGTTTTCATGGCGGCGCCTGTACCCGATGCTGATAGATACCGCAGCCCTATCTGGTGCGATTTTGCTTATCATCGGCGCGGCAACCGGCATGGCTTGGGCTTTGACCCAATCAGGCTTCTCGGCTTCGCTGGCAAAATTCATGACCGGGCTGCCCGGCGGGGTGCCGATATTCCTTGCCGTCACTATCGTTGCCTTTGTGATCCTGGGCAGCGTTCTGGAGGGTATTCCAGCCATCGTGCTCTTTGGCCCGCTGCTGTTCCCGATCGCGCGGCAGGTCGGGGTTCACGACGTCCATTATGCGATGGTCGTCATTCTCGCGATGGGAATTGGCCTTTTCGCCCCGCCTTTCGGCGTGGGTTATTACGCGGCATGCGCCATCAGCCGCATCAACCCGGACGAGGGCATGAAACCGATCGTCGGCTACATGGTCGCGCTGCTGATCGGCACGCTCATCGTCGCAGCCGTACCATGGATCTCGATAGGTTTCCTGTGAGACATGTTTTCGATTGACGTGGGGTCGACGCCGAATCCTGACACTTTCGGCGTCGATATCGACCCTGCCTCGACGGTCTTGGCTGCGCCGGATTACGCCGCGGCTGTTGTCCCGTCGACTTCGATTTACGGCTGGCCCCCTCAAGGGACATTGTCGAGGTACGATATCGCTTCTTCGCACTTTTCGAACCTCACGCGATGTCCGCTTCCAGAATGCGCGGCAAGGCGGACGAATTCAGGCCCGAGACGCGCTCACGGTTGAGCCCGCGTCGGTACGATTTCCCTAATGCTCCCAAGCTGATTTGCCCTGTCCAGCCTCGCTTTCGAAAAACAATTTGCTTCCCATCTGACCCAAATCGCCTCTACTATTCCGCGCCATCCCGTCCCGGAAGAGGGGCGTTGGCCATCGTCACGAACGTTGGGATGGGATGCGGTGGACGCGGCAGCGTCGTGCGCGCGAGGGAGTGGCAGGGCGAGTCTTTGACCTGTGAGCGTTCAGCGGCGTGTGGACGAACGATGCTGAATCCGCCTTCGCGAAGCTTCGGCGGACGGGTACCAAGCCCGTCGAAAGCTTGCGCAGAGCGCGGACGGCAAAACCGTGTGGTCCTGGCACCCGTTGCTGGTGTCAAGTTGGCGGAGGTTTTACGAGCCCGACCGGGTTCGGCAAAACCGTTAATCCGCTGATGACGGTGACAAGACGAATTCGTCGCCGAGGAGAGCGCGCCATAAGCCGTTAAAACCATTGCGTGCGGGAATGCCGGGTGTTCCGGTGCGACCGTGGTGACTACCCGTGTGCTTTCTACCTTTGCACACGGGCCGCGGGTGCAACGGGCACCCGGCATTCCCCACGCCCTCACTTGAGGGTCGGGCCGCGCCCTCACTCGAGGGTCGCGCCACGCCCTCACTCGGGCGGAACATTTGCAACGACCCGGGCGTATCGCGCCGCGGGAAGTAAACCCGTATCTCAGGCAAGCGTAGTTCGGCCGGGGATGACGGGTATAAGTCGACGCCAGCGCACGCGAATCATTGAATCCGTGGCGATCCGGCCTATTTGCTGAAAGCACCATGACGCTTCCCGTATTTGCATTGCCCGTTGAAGCGCCGCCGGCTTTTCTCGGGGTCGCGCGCTCCGTCACGGGAAAGCTGTGGCGCGACCGGCTCGATGTGCGCGGTGCGGCACGCGCGCTGGCGATCACGCAACGCTATCAGCTGCCGGAAATGCTGGCGCGGGTGCTGGCGGGCCGCGATGTCGAGATCGATGCGGTTGAGGATTTTCTCGATCCGACCATCCGCAAGCTGATGCCCGATCCCCACACCGTGACGCAGATGGAGGCCGCGGCCAAGCGCATCGCGGACGCCGCCGGAGCCCGTGAAAAAGTGGCGATCTTCGGCGACTACGACGTCGACGGCGCCACCTCGGCGGCGCTTCTGACCTGGCACCTGCGCCATTGCGGGCTCGATCCGCTGATCCATATTCCCGACCGGATTTTCGAGGGCTACGGCCCCAATATCGAGGCCATACGAACGCTGGCGGGCAAGGGCGCGACGCTGCTGGTGACGGTGGATTGCGGGACCACGAGCCTCGAGCCGCTGGCCGAGGCGCGGCGCCTCGGCATGTCGGTGGTGGTGATCGACCACCACCAGTCCGGCGATGAATTGCCTGAGGTCGACGCGTTGGTAAATCCGAACCGGCCCGACGACCTCTCGGGCCTCGGCCATCTCGCGGCCGTGGGCCTGGTGTTGATCACGTTGGTCGCGGTCAATCGGGAACTGCGCAGCCGCGGCTTCTGGACATCAGAGATGCCGGAGCCCGATTTGCTCGGCATGCTGCATCACGTCGCACTCGGCACCGTCGCCGATGTCGCGCCGCTGATTGGGCTCAACAGGGCCTTCGTGGCCAAGGGCCTGATCGCGATGCGCCGCCGCGATCATGTCGGCCATACCGCGCTGATGGATGTGTCGCGGCTGAACGGCCCGCCCGAGGCCTGGCATCTCGGCTTCATGCTGGGTCCGCGCATCAATGCCGGCGGCCGGATCGGGCGCGCCGATCTCGGGGTGCGGCTATTATTGGAAGGCGACGTCTCCGAGGCCGCGCGGATCGCGACCGAGCTGGACCGCCTGAACACCGAGCGCCGCGTCATCGAGCAGATGGCGGAGGCGCAGGCGGAAGCCGAGGCGCTCGCTTCGCTCGGGCTTGAAGACAAGGGCGCGGTGATCGTCACGGCGTCGGAAGGCTGGCATCCCGGCGTGGTCGGCCTGGTCGCGTCGCGGCTGAAGGAAAAATTCTCACGGCCCGCCTTTGCGATCGCGTTGGAGCCGGGCGGCATCGGCACCGGTTCGGGCCGCTCGATCTCCGGCGTCGATCTCGGCAAGGCGGTGCGGCAGGCCGTGAAAGAAGGCTTGCTGATGAAAGGCGGCGGCCATGCCATGGCCGCGGGGGTGACGCTGCGCAAAGAGCGGCTGGCGGAATTTCGCGCCTTCATGGAGAGCGCGTTGGCGCAGGACGTCGCCAACTCGCGGCATGAAAACGAGTTGTTCATCGACGGTGCGGTCAGCGCACGCGCGGTGACACCTGAACTGGTCGCGACGCTCAACCGGGCGGGCCCGTTCGGCAGCGGCAACCCTGAACCAGTGATCGCACTGCCGTCGCACCAATTGGTTTATGCCGACGAAGTAGGGCAGGCGCATCTGCGATTGCGGTTCAAATCCGGCGACGGCGCGATCGTCAATGGCATTGCGTTTCGTTCGGTTGGCCAGAAGCTCGGCAATGCGCTGACCGAGCATCGCGGACAACCCTTGCATGTGGCGGGATCGCTGGCGGTCGACCGCTGGCAGGGCAGCGAGCGCGTGCAGTTGCGGGTGATCGATGTCGCGGTGCCGGATCAGGGACCGGCGCTGATCAGGTAGGCCTGATTACGACGTAATAACAATAAGTTGGGAGAAGACATGACGGGGCAGGTTGAAGGAAAGGTCGCACTGGTGACCGGCGGCGCTTCCGGTATCGGTGCGGCGGTTGCCGAATTGCTCGCGCGCGAAGGGGCATCGGTTGCGGTAACCGATATCGACGAGCTCAGGGGACCCGAGCTTGTCGCCGGCATTAAAAAGACCGGTCACGAGGCGATGTTTCTGCACCAGGACGTCACCAGCGAGACGCGCTGGGTTGAAGTCGTGGCCGAGGTCTTGAAGCGCTATGGCCGGCTGGATGTGCTGGTGTCGAATGCCGGGATCGGCATAGGCGTGCCGTCGATCGTCGACATGACGCTGGCGGATTGGCGAAGGCAGACCGCGATCAACCTGGACGGCGTATTCCTTTCGGTGAAACATTGTCTGCCGGCGATGCGAAAGACTGGCACGCAAAAGAACAGCAGTGGCTCCATCATCATGATGTCGTCGCTCGCAGGCTTGCGTGGCGCAGCGGGTCTCGCCGGCTACTGCGCGACCAAGGGCGGCGTCCGGCTGTTCGCCAAGGCCATCGCGATGGAGTGCGCGTCGGCAGGCGACGGCATCCGGGTCAACTCGGTGCACCCCGGAATTATCGACACGCCGATCTGGGGCAAGATTCCAACGGAAGCGACGGGGAGCGAAACCAACGCGCCGATCGATCCCGAAGCACGGGCGACACTTGCCACGCCGCTGGCGCGTGTCGGATGAGGCTGCCGAGATTGCCAGCGGCGTGTTGTATCTGGCCTCCGATGCATCGCGCTATGTCACCGGCACGGAGCTCGTGATCGACGGCGGCATGAATGCGGGCGGTGTTGCGCGACGAACGTGAAACGGTGTGGGTGCTAAGATCCTTGCCGCAGCCGGGCCAGCACCTTCAGCCCGCCGTAACCGTCCGCGGGCTGCAGTCCCGTTTTGTTTTGAAAATCCTTGATCGCGGCCATGGTGTCGTTACCGACGCGGCCGTCGGTGCCGCCGGTGTCGAAGCCGGCCTTGGTCAGCCGCGTCTGCATTTCCTGCACCTCGGCGAGCGTCAGCGCGCGTTCCGAGCCGGGGAATGGCTGGATGAACGGCGGGCCGCCGAGCACGCGATCGCCGAGATGGCAAATCGCGAGCGCGTAATTCATCGATGGATTGTAGCTGCGCACCGCATAGAAATTCGGCCCCAGCAGGAACGCCGGACCGCCTTGCACCGGTACCCACAATTGCGCGCTGGCATTGGGTTGCGGGAACGGCTGGCCGTCGGCGCGGGAGACACCGGCGCTGGACCATGCCGAGTAGCTCCGGCTGCCGCCCGAGGAAATCCCCGGCGCCCGCACCTCATAGCCCCAATGTTCGCCTCGATGGTATTTGCCGCGGTTGAGCAGGTAGCGCGCGGTAGAGCCGAGCGCGTCGTCCGGCTTGCCGAACGGGGACACCCGGCCGTCGCCGTCATAGTCCATGCCGACGTTGAGCCAGACTTCCGGCATCCATTGCGAGTGCCCCATCGCACCGGCCCACGAACCCCGCATCTCCTCCGGCGTGCTCCAGCCGCGGTCGACGATCTTCAAGGCGTTGATGAGTTCGGCTTCCCAATAGGCGCGGCGGCGCGGTTCGTTCCAGGCGAGGGCGGCAAGCGCCGGGAATACCGGCCGCATGTGGTTCTGCTGCACCAGCGGATCGCCATAGGCGGACTCGACGCCCCACAGCGCCAGCAGGGTGCCGCGCTCGACGCCGAAATCACGCTCGATCCGCGCGAACAGCGCTTCGTTTTTGCGCAGGGCCTCCTTGCCGTTGATGATGCGCCAGTCCGAGACGCGGCGATTGATGTACTGCCAGATCTGCTCGTTGAATTCCGGCTGGTGCCGCATCTCCTTGAACACGGTCATGTCGGGCTCGATGCGGCCCATCACGCGGGCAAATGTCTTTTCCGATATGCCCTTGGCGAGCGCGCGGGCGCGAAAGCCGTCACGCCACTGATCGAAGCCGGGAGGTGCGGCGGCGAATGCGACACCGGGACATGCGAGCAGCATGCCGGCGCCGATGCCGGATCGGAGCAGCGCGCGGCGCGTAGGCCTTTTTGCAGAATCGAACGGTACCATCTAATTAGTCTAGCCGTGTGCGAGGAAGCGGGCGCGGCAAAATTATGCCCCGGAGCTAGTCATCCTGCCGCAGGTCTGCGGCGATTTTGGACCGGCCTGGGTAAGATCACTACTTCATCCCCGGGCCAGGTCCGGCCGCTCGAGGCGCAGGCTGGCGAGCACACAGCTAGTTTTCGCTGCCTTCATGCTGGTCGGGATGCACGACCTCTTCTGGCAGCGCGTTCGCCTCGGTGGGTGATGCTGCGATTTCAGGGCCGATCTCATGGCCGTGGCCGCGGATCAAGCGCTCATAGGACGAGATCAGGGTGACGTAGGGGTTGACCCAGAGCCAGCCGTCGCGGGTGAAGACCTGCACGTCGAAATGGAGATGGCGCGTGGTGCCGTTGGGATGATCGAGATAGTTCGACACGACGCCGATTTTCTCGCCTTCCTCGACCCGCCGTCCGTTCAGTATGCCGTCGGCATCCAGGCGTGACGGACTCATGTGCATATAGCGAAAGCGGATGTGCTCATTGTGGGTGTTGATCTGCAACGTCGCCGCCTGCTGCTTCGGCGATCGGATCACGACGCCGTCGCGCACGGCGACGACCGCCTGCTGCTTGGGATCGCAATGGTCTCCGCCCTCACTGCCGGCCTGACACGTTGCGGGACGGATGTCCTGTCCCTGATGGCCGAAACCGCCCGGGCATTGTCCGACGCTAAAACTGCGGGATTCGCAAAAATTGTCGCGCCAGGGATAGCCGCCGGAGGGCAGATCGGATTTGTCTCGCTTGCCGAACGATTGCGAGCGGACAAAAGCCGGCGTTCGTTCCAGGGGAAACCGAATTTGCGAATAGCTCGTGAAGTCGGGGTGGCCGCCTTGCCTGCGAAAGCCGCTGTTGGCGATGATGTCGCCGGTCGGGCGATAGGTGAAGTCGGAGGATGCCGCCGCCGGGCGCGCGGCGATATCGGATGGCATATCCCTTCGGCGCCGCGACGGTTGGCCACCGGCGATGCGGAGCGCCTTGAGGAAACGTTCGGCGACCGGATAGGCCTCGCGGCAAGCCAGCCGACGCTCACTAGGAGCGCTGTCGAGGCATTGGATCGACACCACATAGGGAACGCCGAAGCGGGTGAAGGCATATCGGACATATCCCTCCCGGATAAAGCGGCGCAGGTCCGGGAATTGCGCCGCGAGTGCCTTGACCGGTTCGCCCTTGCCGCCCACGGGATCGTTGATGTCGTAGATCAGGATCGAGCCGGTGATCTGAACTTCGACGGGTCTGGCAAAGGTTCGTGACGGCGTGCCGTCGCCGGTGCCGGGATCCAGCGAAAACACCGCGTCGTAGCCGGCTTGGCCGACGTCAAACAGGTCGACGGGTTGGAAGTCGGCCTGATAGCGCGCCAGGGAAAGGCTGGCGGGCGCACCTTTTGACCGTGCGTCGAGAAAAGCCGCGGTGTCGAATGGCAGCAGCACCGGAACCGGGCTCTGCCCGATGCCGGTGAATATCTGTGAAGTCACGGCATTGAACTGCACCAGCGCCGGCGCTGAGCGCGGGTCGGACGCAGGCACCCGACGCCGGCCGGAAAACGTAAAGGCGGATGCGACGGCGGGCTGAGCGCTGATCTCGGATCGGAGCTGATCGAGAACCGCGCGCCACTCGACATGAACCGCCGATACCGCCGGCGTTTTGAATTCGTCCGCCGACAGGACTGACCTGCCGCCGATCAGCAGCAGGAACGACGTCAGCGTCGATGCAGCGAGCCGAAGATGAGGGCGGTACACCGTCTTGGCTCTTAACCGCCCGCGAGGCATGCCGGATGGTGCCTAGTCCTTGGCGCGCTCAACGTAAGAGCCGTCCTCGGTCATCACCACGATGCGCGTGCCGGTGCCGATATGCGGAGGTACGGCCGTGCGCACGCCATTGGAAAGAATGGCAGGCTTGTAGGACGACGACGCGGTCTGGCCCTTGGTCACCGGCTCGGTTTCGACGACTTCGAGCGTTGCCCGCTGCGGCATCTGAATGGCGACCGGAACCATGTCGTGGAGCGAAAGCTTCACGGTCATGTTTTCCTGCAGATAGTGCGAGGCCGTGCCGATGATATCCTTCGGCACCTGGATCTGGTCATAGTTCTCGGTGTTCATGAAGTGAAAACCGTCGGCGTCTTCGTACAGATAGTTGTAGTTGTGGTCTTCGATCGTCGCCTTTTCCACCGCGTCCGTGGTCTTGTAGCGCTCGGAAATCTTCACCCCGTCGCTGATTCGGCGCATTTCGATCTGGCTGACCGGTGTTCCCTTGCCGGGGTGGATGTTCTCGGCGGTCAGAACCACGTAAAGCTTGCCATCTTGCTCGATGACGTTGCCCTTGCGAATAGAACTGGCGATGACTTTCAAAGCTGTTTTTCCTGATATTCTGGCCTGGGACCGATCGGAACATGGACGTCCCGGGGCCGGCGAAGCAGTTTCGGGCTGCAACATACTGATTTTATCGTTCAATGCCAGTGTTTTACGGGTTCACTGATGGCCGAAAACCATTCGCTTTCGCCATGGTGGTCAGCCGGATGGCACGCCGATGTCAGGCCGTTCTTGATGGCGCGGAACGCGATCGCCCGGACGATCCGAGCCTGGTTCGACGCGCAGGGGTTTGTCGAGGTCGAAACCGGGATTTTGCAGGTTTCCCCAGGCAATGAAATCCACCTGCATGCGCCTCGTACCGAGCTTATGGGCGCCGATGGTACGCGGGCGACACGGTACTTGCGGACGTCGCCGGAATTCGCCGCCAAGAAATTGCTGGCCGCCGGAGAGGCCAGGATTTTCGAGCTTGCGCGGGTGTTCCGCGATCGGGAGCGCGGCGATTTGCATCTACCCGAATTCACCATGCTGGAATGGTACCGTGCCGATACGAGCTATGATGCCGTCATGGCGGACACCGCTGCCGTGGTCGCCCAAGCCGCGGAGGCAACCGGCATCGCGCGCTTTTCATTCCGCGGTAAAACCGCCGATCCTTTTGCAGAGCCGGAGCGGTTGAGCGTAGCGGCTGCGTTCGATCGTTTTGCCGGCATCGATCTTTTGGCAACGGTCGCAGGAGGCGAAGGCGATCGGGCGGCACTGGCGGCTGCCGCCGCGAACCAGGTGCGGATCACCGACGACGACACCTGGTCGGACATCTTCAGCAAGGTATTGGTTGAGTACATCGAACCGAGGCTGGGGCTGGGGCGTCTCACGGTTCTGTTCGAATATCCCGTGCCCGAGGCGGCGCTGGCCCGCGCCAAAACAGCCGACCCGCGCGTCGCCGAACGTTTCGAGGTCTATGCCTGCGGCGTCGAACTCGCCAACGGGTTCGGCGAATTGACTGACGCTGCCGAGCAGCGCCGCCGGTTCACGTCAGCCATGGACGAAAAGCAGCGCCGCTATGGCGAGCGATACCCGCTCGACGAAGAGTTTCTCGATGCGGTGGCCGCGATGCCGGAAGCCAGCGGCGTCGCGCTCGGCTTTGATCGCCTGGTGATGCTGGCTGGGGGCGCCGCGAGGGTCGATCAGGTGGTATGGACGCCACCGGCAGGGAACGCGTGAACAGGATGCGCCACAGGCCCGCCGCGACGCTGCGTGATCCCGCCGAACTCATCGCTCACGGCCTTGCGCCCGCCGCTGACCTTGCCGATCTCGAAAAGGTCGCCGCGCGCTACGCGGTAGCCGTGACCGCGGATATCGTCGCTTTGATCGACCCCGGCGATCCCGACGATCCAATCGCGCGGCAGTTTGTCCCAAGCGCCGAAGAATTGGTGACGCAGCCCGGCGAGGATGCCGATCCGATCGGCGATCACAGCCATTCGCCGGTCGCCGGCATCGTGCACCGCTACCCAGATCGGGTGCTGTTCAAGCTGGTTCACGTTTGCGCGGTGTACTGCCGTTTTTGTTTTCGCCGCGAAATGGTCGGTCCGGGCAAGGCGACCGCGCTGCCGCTGGCCGCTTACCGCGGTGCGCTCGACTATATCGGTGCGCATCCCGAAGTGTGGGAGGTGATCCTGACCGGCGGCGATCCCCTGATGCTGTCGCCGCGACGGCTCGCCGAGATCATGGCGGATCTTGCTGATATCGATCACGTCAAGATCATCCGTATTCATACCCGCGTACCGGTTGCCGATCCCGCGCGTCTCAACGGCGAGATGGTGGCCGCGTTGAAGGTCGCGGGCGCGACGACGTGGGTTGCACTGCACGCCAATCATGCGCGGGAACTGACCGACAAGGCTCGCGCCGCCTGCGCAGGCCTGATCGACGCCGGTATTCCGATGGTGAGTCAATCCGTGCTGCTGCGCGGCGTCAACGACAACGCCGAGGCTCTGGAAGCGCTGATG
This sequence comes from uncultured Alphaproteobacteria bacterium, assembly GCA_963843235.1. GTDB lineage: Bacteria > Pseudomonadota > Alphaproteobacteria > Rhizobiales > Xanthobacteraceae > Bradyrhizobium. The sequence goes on along the minus strand of CAWJJV010000017.1, from coordinate 33,410 downwards.
CGCGCCTTCGTCGAATGCCGGATCAAGCCTTACTATCTGCACCATGGCGATCTCGCGCCGGGCACCGCGCATCTGCGCACGACGCTGGCGCACGGCCAGGAACTGATGCGTGCGCTCCGCGGGCGGGTGTCCGGACTGTGTCAACCGGAATACGTGCTCGATATTCCCGGCGGTCATGGAAAGGCGCCCGTCGGCCCGAATTATCTGTCGTCGGTAAAGCCATCTTCGGAACCAGATTCTTTTCCTGAACGAGGTGAACCCGGTCCGGAATCGCGCTATCGTGTCGCAGATTACTGCGGCGACGTTCATCTCTATCCTCCGAAGTCGTGACCGACCTCGGGGAAGGCGAAAACGGCTGGTAGAAGTGGGGCGTTTCTCTGTGAGTGGAGAATTCAGATGCGAAGCTTGATCACGACAACAGCGGTGTTGCTGATTTTGAGTTCTGCCGCGATGGCGCAGACCGGCGGCATGGGATCTCCAAAAGGCTCCTCAGGTTCCTCAGTTATTCCGTCGACTGTGCCCGAGGCGCCGATTGGCCATCGCCAGCCACGCGCTGATCAGGTGCCTTCGGAGAAGAGTCTCAGCGATCCGAACAATCCGGTCAATCGCGAGGACGCGGCGCTCGACCGCAAGATCAAGAGCATCTGCCGCGGCTGCTAGTCTTTTGCGTGGGCGGCGAACGCCACGCCGATCAGTGTGGCGCCGCCGAACAATAGGTTGATGCCGACCAGCAGGCCGATGGCCCAGGTCGCTGATCCCGGTAATCCTGCGATGACGATGGCCGCGATCAGGATATCCATCAACCCCGCCACCAGCATCCACGACCACCGCGCCGACAATTCGCGGCGATGCTCCAGTGCATACATGATGGTGGCCACGCCCTCGGCGAGGAAATAGGCGCCGACCACGATGGTAAGGGTGAGGGTGCCCTGCACCGGCCGCGCCAGCAGGACGATGCCGGCGCCAACGGCTAGCGCCGCCGATATCAGCGACCACCAGAACCCCGGCATTTGCCGGGCCCAGAAGGTCAGCGCCAGGCCCGCGATACCGCTGATCAGGAACATCCAGCCCAGGAAGATGGTGACGGCGAGGCTCGCAAGCGGCGGCACGATCATCGCAGCCAGCCCGAGAATGACGAGGAGGATGCCTTCGAACAAAAAGGCTTTCCAATGTTCGCGAACCGCGGCGCTCATCTTGGATTGAAGATCGGTGATGTCGTGGGGAAGCGTCATTGAAATCTCCCGATGCCGGCACAGCAACACGATTTGGAACGATAGCGTGCATTAAGCGTCGCGGGTTCGAATTCGCTACGACGCTGTTCGAGCGATGCGGCGATCAGTCTAGCCTTGACCGGGCGCGGATGAAAAGCCCTGCGACGTCCCGCGCAGCCGGTTGCGTCCGAAAATATAGATCGCCGTGGTTACGACCAGGAGCGCGATGCCGATCGTGATCGACACCAGGCCGATCGGGATCAGCACCAGTGAGGCATTGCGTTCGGGGTTAACCAGCCAGTGGTGGATCGACGTCAGCACAAAGGTCAGCCCGATGAATCCAGCCCCGCCGCCGACCACCAGCAGCGCCCACATTCGCCGCAACTGCGCCAGCCGCTCGCGGGCGATTTCGGTGCGCGGGGCGTGATGGCGGCCGACACGCCGCACCAGCCGGATCGCAAACGCGATCGAACTGAACCCGATCAGCACACTCGTCGATCCCAGGATCAAGCGCGTGGTCGGGTCGAGATTTGGGTTTTGCTGCAGCGTCAGCAGCGGAAAATCGAAGGCCGCGTGCAGTCCGAGCGGTGCAAGCAGAACCAGCATGTAACTCGACAGCCGCGCCCAATCGCGGTGGTGCCGGTGCGCGCCCAGCGCGGTGCCGGAGCGCGCGATCGCCAGATAGGCACCCGCGATGACACCGAGCGCGCCGTGGAACGGCACAGTCAGGACGCTGCGCAACGCCGCCAGTGCACGCCATATGTCGGCATGCTGCACGAGATAAGCGAGGTTTTCATAAGCCGCAAAGCCGAGACCTGCCGCCGCGCCATAGACCACGGTGTCCATCGGGTCCGCGAAAGGCCGCCGCCGGGCGGTAACCGCGACAATGACGAGGATCTTGACGGCTTCCTCGGGTGCCGCGACCCCGAATATCGAATGCAATGCCTGGGCAACCCAGGGATTCTCGGGCGCCGCGAGGATTCGGGTAAACGGCGCGCGTGCCACGCCCAACAGCGAAATGCTGGCGGCGCCGAGCAGGAACGCCGTCCAGACCTTGGCAGCCGGCTCGGGGCGCTCGCCGGCGGCGATCACGAGCCACAAAATCAGTAGCGCCGGCGCGATGGCCGCGGTGCCGATTGCCGTAGGAAGGGATGCAAGCAGGTTCATCAGGGCGGCAACTATGCCACTTGTCCAGGTTATCTTCGGTTCGAAGCCTCGTTCGCTTGCCGCCTTCGCGGCTCAGCAACCACGGCAAATACCTTTTATCCGCTGGTCCATGAGCGCGTCCTCCGCGCTGATCGGGTCCACGTATTTGGCGTTGTCGGATGCTGAAGCGGGCGCCGCGCGCGTTCCTGGCCTCGCCGCAGCCGGTAAGGCCTTCGGTGGTTTCGCCCGGTCGTAGCAAGCCAGTCTGGCGGCGGAATCCGAAATCGATTTGCATTCCGGTGTCTGAGCCATAGCCGTTTGGCATAGCGCGCAAGCGGCGGCGAGTGCGAAAAGGAGTTCTCATTTTAATCCTTTGTCTGCGACAGACCCCGGCAGCTAGGCCATCGTCCGGCGTGTCGCTATTATTCAATCCGATCAAAGCGTTTGTCAGGTTTCCTTGAAGAAAAATGCACGCAATCGGGCGCCATGTCCATCAGCGCGTGCGATTTTCATATCCCCGGACGCTGATCGTGAACGGGCTTGCCTGCAACGGCATCGAGAACGTCCTCGACCGACGTGGCTTCCATCATGGGCCGGTGCTTGCCGGATCATCCACCGCGTGGGATGTAGCTGCGCATAACGCCCACAAAGCGAAGGCCGGGCCGGCGAGAAAATGTTGCGGTAACCTTTCATTAACCGGGCGAGGGCACGGTCGCGGCGACCTCCCGGTGTTAATGCGAGCCAAACGGAGCCGTCGCTGACGAGACCGGCGGCGGCCCTTGCGTCCGGGTCGCGCGCCGGCAGGCTCTCGCCGTCCTCAACCCAAACCTGTCTTCGCCAACGGAACTGCTTCCTGCCATGAGAGAAAATAAAGCGAGCCGCGTGCAAACTTCCGGAAGAGAGCTACCCAAGGCCTTCGTGCCCGTAACCTTGGCCGGGATCGTTGCTGCAATTGGAACGGCGGGGTTCTTCTTTTTGGCCTTCGGCCCCGGCAATACCCTCGAGGGTCATGGCGAGGGAATGATCTCGGCCGCGGCGGCCCAGCTTGCCGGCGCGACCATAACCCCCTCGATGCCATCGCGGTGAAGGTCCTGACGTCTGCTGGGTTCCGAATTATTCGGAAATAGCGCCGGGCAGCGTGAGCTGGCGGGCTCAGCTTACCTTTTTGTTTAGCGATGCCGACAAAACAGTGCTACGGTGTTTTCGTCGCAAGACGATGGCGCTGAACCTTATAGCGGACTGCGGGCAGACCCGGGGGCAGTACCCGGCGCCTCCACCCTAGAAGCCCAAGCCTGAAGCTCTCATTTCGGTGAGATCGATTTTGCCGGACGGCAGAATTCCCAGGCTGGCTCCCTTTCAGGGCTTCTAAGGCGGGGGCGAACTAGGATCGATGGTCGCGAAGAAGCTGTGAATTGTGCTCGGCATGATACCGCCGTTATCGGGTCAAAAACCTAAATGCAAACGATAACGTTGCATTGAACGAAGTGCGCCTCGCGGCGTAACTGTTCGGGGTAGGTCCACCTGGCAACAGAACGGCCATCGCCGCGTCGTCCCTAACCGGGCGGCGCGGCTTTTCGTTTTCAGGTCGCCTGTCGCCACAACAAACGCACGTCGGCGGCCTCCGCAGTGGGCGCTATTGCAGAAATGCTTCAGGCATTATGCGAAATTTTCGACGCCACAATCGCGCCGTATGAAAATCCAATTTGCAAACCAAAGCTGTGTCACTTCGACGCAAGACAGGGGGGATACTGGATGCGCCGCGACGATCAGCCGGTCAAAAACAATACGGTAACAACGGGCTACACATTCCACTTTCAAATCTCGAACCGGGGCGGCAGGCAGGCTTGCAGTGTCAAAGTGCAGGCACCCAATATCCACGACGCGACGGCGTTCTTCCGGCAGAACTGGCCAACGATCGAGTCGATGGCGCGCGACGGTCTTGCAAATGCCCCGCTCGATAGCAGTGGGATAAAGCTGGTGATGCCCTGATGCTGCGGCTCACGCCGGCGCGCCGGAATTTGACTGACGTGCGGGAAGATGGCGCCTCAGAGCGTCAGGCGTGTCGCAGCGCAAGTCAAAACAGGCCGATCTGATCCGCCGGAACAGACGTTCTCAGAAGTGGGTCCACCGGACCCAATTTGTCGTGTGATTTCAAAAGGGGCCAAAAAGCGACTGGCGCTTCCTAGCGAAGCGCCCGGATTAAGTTATTTCAAATACTTAGCCGAAGTTTTGGGCAAAACAGCCGGCTTTGATTTGCAAGGCGTTTCAGCCGCGGTTCCCAAACAATTTGCGAAGTGCCCCATGCGCATTTCGCCGGAGCGATGCAATCCCGCGTTTCCGGTAGGACTGCATAGCGTCGTCAGCTTGCACACCGTTCGCGACCGCTGCGGTGCGGGCCCGGTTTTCCGAGTAGGGCTAGTCTCTGGCACCGGCGACGTCACATTTCTGTCAATGCCGCTGATGCTTGAAGATCACGCCTCCGCTGCTGCGAGGGTGCTTGGCGAATTCGTTGGCGCACTGGAGGTAAACTTGCCCTCCTAAAGCAGAAAGGGTTGCCGGCCAGGGCAACCCAATCACAATCCAGTCGAACGACACAAAGACTGCCACAACACCTGAAGATATACAACAGCGTCGTGTTGCGCGCCTGTTTTTGCTGTCGCCCGCCACTGCCGCGATCGCCCACTCAGCTTCCGGGTACGCGCAATGAAAGATACACCAGCGCAGTACGTGGTTCTGTGGGCCATCATGGCAGATGAGCAGCTGTCGGCGTCGGCGAAGTGCGTCGCTACGGTTTGCTCAAGTTCCGCAACCACAAAACAAACCAGTGCAATCCCGGATTTGCCACGTTGGCAAAGTGCGTCGGACGCAAGCGGCGATCCGTCATTGATGCCCTTAACGAGCTGAAGGCCGCTGGCTGGATCCGATGGGAAAGAACGAAGGGGGGATCGCCAGCAAACACGAACAATTTTCAGTTCTTCCTTGGACCTCAACCGATGCAGCAAACAGCGCCGGTGCAGGATAGCGTATCGGTGCAGCGGAGCGCACTCGACCGGTGCAGCCCGCTGCACACGAACCATCTATGAAACCATCTGAACCACATAAAATGCTACTCAATAAGCAAAGTGTGAAAGGTTCGCCATGGTAGCCCCGAGGCCGATGCGTGGCGTCGCTATTGGGCGGCGATCGGTCAGCCCGAACCGCAGTACAGCCGACGCAGCGACTACTATCTCAAGCCGCTGCCATCATTGACGCCACCGTCGATAGCGAGCGCAGCATGACCATACCCGTATCGCTGAAAGCCGGATTTGGCTGATGTGTTCGCGCGCAATACCGTCCAGTGCGGCCGCAAGTATCGTGACGCGCTGCCGGGTGTTTCCAAGTACATCGGCGAGACCGAAAAAAACCTGTCCCGTCTGTTCGATCGAGCTGAGCACAAGGACTGGATCCTGTTCTTTGACGAGGCCGATGCCCTGTTCGGGAAACGCACGCAGGTGCGTGATGCCCACGATCGCTATGCCAACCAGGAAGTCTCGTTCCTGTTGCAGCGGATCGAGACCTACAACCTCGTCCGCAAATCATGTCGACGAAGCGTTCGCACGCCGCTTCGAGCACCTTGTCCACTTTCCGGTGCCGCGTCAGAGCGAACGTCTGTTGATCTGGAAGAAAGGGCTTCCGGCTCCAGCTTCACTGGAGCCGGCGATCGACCTTGCGCAGGTCGCCGCGCGCTACGAAATGAGCGGCGGCATGATCATGAATGTGATCCGTTACGCATCGCTGCAGGCGATCTCGCGTAGCGAGACCGTTTTACGACAGCACGATCTGCTAGACGGGATTCGCCGAGAGTTTGCCAAAGAGAATAGGCTGGAATAGCGGAAAGTCCGAGGTGTCAATCGGCGTCCAAATTTTGACCCCTTTGAACAGCGCGGTTTGGCGGTAGCGCTCGTCCTGGACGAATCCATTCGTCCGCCCGGTGGTTCCAGGCGCTTAGCACAGAGCAGGGGTTCGTTTTTGCAATGCTGTGGCCTGTCCGCTTGCCTGTGCAAAACGCTAAGCGACCGGCGAGGGAGTCGCAGCGGACGCCGAGGAGGAGGCTCGGCAGATCGCATCCGGACGCGATTGGCGGAATCCGGGCTTCGCGGTCTGCGATGCCCTGGGCACGCCGGAGGCCCACGTGTTCGGCGATGTCGTCTTTCGGTCCGAGCCGGATGTGATCAAAGTAGGAAAGCGAGCGGCGAAGCGGAGATGACAGGGAACGCGAACGGGGCTCCGGGCGGGGCTTGAGCAAAAATGATCATGGCAGCTTTTTTCAGCATATGAAGGGGTTATCACCGACATCGCAATTTTCTCTCACCGGGGGCGCTGGAGGAAGTGCGCCGACGCGCGGTGCCGAAAAGCCGAGGCGGCCGTCAATATAGCGGGCGGTGGGGGACGCGTTCGCATTGGCGTGTTTCGCGCGGTGCCGCGAGGTTACGTGGCTCGTGCGAGCCACAGCGGGAGTTGCAAGCATGGCTGCGGCGATCAATGCAGCCAACGGAAGATTAAGCTTAGTCATTTAAGTTCTCCATTGCTAAAAAAAGCGATTTGCCTGTGTTCGAGCGACACGTTGTGGCTTCACTCCCAAGCGACGTTGGCGTCGCGTGTGATCACACGAGCAATAGCGCCGCGAGAAGGTATGGGACCTTGTCGTTAGGTTTATCGATTGCGGACTCGCATTACCGAAGCGCTGCTTGAGTTGCGTCGGCACTGCGCATGTTCGCCTCGCTAATAAAGACTCAAGCCAGAGCCTGGATATTCCCACGGCGTTTAGCAGCCCCTGCAAATGCTACTGACCTTGCGGTCAATTTCTGCATCTTTTCGATCAAGGACAGAGAGCTAGGCCGATGTGGGCATGTCGGTAGCCGATCCGGCGATCGCTACCGATCGTGGTGAAGGTCAGAGCGCACGGTGGCTTCGAAATCGGCCTCGGTGCGGGTCGCGAGGAGCCTGCGTCCGCCAATCTCGAAGTCGGCGCGCGCCTGGCCGGCAATCTGCGGCGCTGCCGTCCGTATGCTGTCCCGGATCGCAGCCCGGATAGAACCCGCACTGATCGACATTGCACGGGACGCCAGCGAGCCGCGCAGTCGTACCGACGTGGACGTCATCGTGACAGCCGTGCCAGCAATCATGGCTCGGGATATCGGCGGCAGGTTAGATCGGGTATGCGCTCACGATCTTGCCAATCCGCCCCGTTGTGAAGCCGCCGAGGCTGCCAGCCTTTCGAGGCGGTGACCGTGACACTGAGGCAGAAATAAATGCGGATAGACCAACGGCGACGATCGGACCATATATAGGTAAGGATTACTTTTTAGAGAAAACTGTTCGTCCAGCGAGGGAGCCCCCGAATGTACGCCAATATTCTGTTGAGCACGGATGGTTCGGATGTCGCGAGAAAAGGCGTTAAGCATGGGATTGCTTTAGCAAAAGCCTTGAACGCGAAAGTGACTGTCATCACCGTAACAGAACCGCTGCCGGTCGACTATGGAAGCGGCCACGCCTCGGGGTGGATTCCCTCGCAGGCAGAGGTTGATGGCTTTGACGCAGCCTCCAAGGAACGTTCGGGCAGAGTGCTCGATGAAGCTCGAGCTATGGCGGAGCAGATCGGGATATCTGCCGAACTCTTGCATGTCCCGAATGCGCACCCAGCCACTGCAATTATCGAAACAGCAAAGTCCAGAGGCTGCGACTTAATCGTCATGGCCTCTCATGGCCGTCGCGGACTCAGGAAGCTATTTTTGGGGAGTCAAACATCGGAGGTCCTGGTGGACGGAAGCGTGCCGGTGTTGATAGTGCAATAGCGGACATAAACGATAGTGCAGGGTTTGGTGAAACCGCCTTTGAAGAAGTGATTTTGGATCGAAGATGATTGCGTTCGTCTGCCAAAACGCCGGAACGTTTCGGCGGCGCTGATGCTTCGGCTCTGAAACGCACAACGCCGCCACGCGGAATATGATCGCGTGGTGACGTTGCTATTTCCATGACCGGGCGCTCAAATCCCCAGCAGCCTAAATGTAGCAAGTGATTTTGCAATACTGGTTGAACAGTGCGTTCAAGAAGCATTAATGATCAATTTTCATCAATGGGGGGTGCTCCGCCGAGATCGGCGACGAGAAGAGCGCCTCGATCGCGGCCTGCCATGGCACGCTCTCTGGTCGGCCTTCTTGAGCTTGAAAATATAGGCGCGCGCATCGGCAACCGTAACGATCTGGCGGCCCGCGTGGCACCGGGACCGCATTTTCGAACTCGCGAGCCCATCCCCGGTCGTCGAATTTTGATTGTAGCGGACCAGATGCCTAGGAATTGACCCGGTTTCGGGTCATATTACCTGGATGAGCAAATCTCCTCGGGTCGTATTCCAGCCAAAGCGGATCACCGAAACCGATTGGCAAATTGAGGCAGTTATCCCAGGTGCTGAAGTAAGGATCATCAGCGGCCTTACCAGCAAAGCCGATGTTGACGATTGGATGGGCGGCAGCCGAAAGGTGGCTTGGCTCAGATCGCAGGGTTACGCAAAATGACCCCCAAAGCGGGGACTTCAACCGGTCCGCCATGTCGATGATCGACTTGGCGAGCCGGTGGAGCCATCCACGGCGTTCAGGGAGTCACTTTGGCTCATCAGGTTTGCTGGGCCAGTATTTCGATTTGGTCAGGATCCACTGCTGCGCCTTTTCCTCAGTGGGAAAGTCGCCGATGTGGGACTCGGGGCCGAAGCCGGTCGTTACCGCAACGAACCAGCTGCCGCTCTTGTTTATTTTGGGATGAAACGTAGGCGTTTCAGTCATACGCAGATTATGCGCCGTAAAGCGCCATATTTCCACTCCGGAACGGTGCCACAATCAAACTGTCCGCTACCGAAATTGGCTTGTACCTGTCTAGCAGACTTGGCGTTAGCGGCTGCTAGTGCGCTGCAAACGATCTACTGCGACCACAAGATCGGGCCGCTCAAATACCTTGACCAATCTGTCGAGGAGGCGCTCGCTGTTGTGCGGTTTTGGCTCGAGATATTCTTCTAGGATGCGCTGTGCGTTGCTCATGGCCTGAAGCGCCAACTGCTGATCGGTCATAAGATCACCCCGGCACGAAAGTTAGCCCTGTCAGCAAAGCTAACTCACTAGTTGCTTCAAATTTGTTCAATGTTCGACCTGCTCATGAGTTGGGCAATAAGCCATCTCCCGCCAGTTGGTCGAATTCCCCTGTGGTATATCTGCGCCCGTCTGGCCCGGTGATTGTGATGTCCCAACAGCCGTCTCGATCTAGTTCCGCAGCCTTCTTAAATGCCGCTACTGCCGTATCGCGCCGAACCGTAATGCTGCCGGCAGTGTCCGTTCCGGTGATCAAGAACCACATGGCCGCCCCTATTTAGAGGTCAGTGACCGACGCCAATTCAAACCCCATCGCGCCCTGCATCATCCGTCAGAGAAACCAATAAGTTGTGAATATGCGGTGGACTACTTTGAGTATTGATCGCTTTCCACGCCCCAGTGATGATCCTTGCGCGACGGATCTACCACCTTGATCCCCTTATCCCAACGATGGTCGCGCCAACAACCATCATGAGGACGGCGAACATCCAATATTGGACATGAACGCCAAAGTCGAACCGTCATTGTTAGCCGAAATCGAATACCGGGCCAAATCCGCCGAGGGCAAGGTGCGCCACCTTTCTTTAAGGGTATCTGCGAGGACCTATAAAGCGCATGTCGGCTATAAGTCCACTTTACCCCTGCCGGCTCAACCGGTCGACGCAACACAGGCGTTAAATCTCTCTGCTGGGGTTTCAAATTGCAAGGTCTCACGTGGTCGTTCGTTTAGCTGACGAGCCACTTTGTTCAGATAGGCTTGCGAGTGCACCGACAAGTCGGTGCCGTGAGGAAAGTACTGTCTCAGCAGGCCATTGGTGTTCTCGTTCGACCCGCGCTGCCACGGGCTTTGCGGATCGCAAAAATAGACGTCGATGTTGGTCGCCAACGTAAATCGACGATGAGCCGTCAGTTCCTTGCCCCGGTCCCAGGTCAAGGACTTATACAGCTCCTTTGGTAGCTTCTTCGCCTGCTTGATGAGTGCGGTGACGACCGTCCGGGTATCCTTGCCTGCCACCTTGGCCAACATCACGTAACGCGTTTGACGCTCGACCAGGGTCGCGATGTAGGTGTTGTTCGGCCCGGACAGCAGATCGCCCTCCCAATGGCCAGGCACCGCTCGATCTTCAATCGCCGCCGGTCGCTGACGGATTGAGACGGCATCCTTCATATACCCCCGTCTATCGCCATTCGGATCAACCGGCCTGGAGCGACGCATCGAGCGCTTCGATCGGAGATGGCGAAGCAGCTCTTTCTTGAGTACGCCGCGCGCTTGGACAAACAGGCTGCGATAGATGGTCTCGTGTGACACCTGATTACACTCGTCTTCAGAATGCGTCCTCTTCAGCCAACCGGCTATCTGCTCGGGTGACCAATCCAATCTGAGCTTCCCTGCCACTGACCGCCGAAGCCGCGAATTGATCGCCAACTTACAGCATTTTGGACGACGAGATCGCGCCCACGCATTCTCGTCCGCAAGGGTCGCTCGGTAACGATTATAGCCGCCATTGCGGCTCATTTCCCGGCTCACCGTCGAGGGGGCTCGGCCAAGTAGCTTTGCGATCGACCGGGCCGATTGATGTGCCGTAACACCTCTGGAAATCACCTCGCGTTCCGCAAGCGTCAATGCCAACCTGGAGCGACGCCGCTCCGCAGGACGAATCCCACCGTGCGGAGCCACCAGAAAATAAATCGACGATGACTCCTTACCAAAAGCTCTCCCGATCGCCTTCAACGACTCCCCGCGCTTCCAGCGATCCCATAACTCCGTCTTCTCTGCCGCAGTAAAACCTCTATGAAATCTTCGTTCCATCCCACACTCCATCTTTTCCCTCTAAGATAAAGTGTTGCATCGACCGGTTGAGACCACCCCCCGAGAACGGACATCGCCAGAAAAAAGCCGGCCACGTCGGAATTGCCAATAGCAGACATCGCTAGCCCGCTCGCTGTACCGGCGGCGGTTCGAGACAGTGGGCGGTTTCCATCAAGTCCACTCCAATCCCCCACGTTTTCGGTGTTTGCAGCCAAGACAGTTTAGCAGCTGAATGTTCAGTTAAGGCGTGTATTCATAAATCTGACATGTCCGCTTTCGAAGGGACTGTTGCAAAAGTCTTTCTGCGGCATGGGCCTCAAATTCTCCGAGCCGTAGGCGCGACGATCGAAGAATTATGTGCGGGACTACGCCGCCACGCGCCAAACGCACAGGCGATTCCAGCAACGGGTTTGAAGCTGCATTGATCGGCGATTGTCGCTTGTTTTGTCCTTTCGCGGAAAATTAGCCCGGCATTTTCGGAATTTTGCAGCAGTATCGAAGGCAAAGCGGACACGCGGCCTCGACTCCGGATTGGTGCCTTGTGACCCAAGGCAGACCTTGCGCCTCACATTGGCGCGGTGCGCGCTAGTACGGACGATTGGGCGCGATCGCCTCACGACACCTAAGGTCCAGCCGCCTAAATTCCGATCTTGGCAGTCACGCATTGCGGAGAATCACAGAGAGCCAAACAGTTCTTCGCATCAGGTCGGTATGGCGCGCCGGACGACATCGCCCGGCCGGCGCGTCGCAGTGCTCTTCAGCCTCTACGCTTTACAGCTTTTATCTCGACCAAAAGGAGATCGTTATGTCGACGGTCAGAGGACACGATCATATGAAGATTCTCGTCGTTTCGACCCCCATGACCGGCCATCTCAATCCGCTGCTTGCGATCGGCAGCATCTTGATCGCGGAGGGCCACGAACTTGCCTTTTTGACCGGGAGCCCCCTGCGTAGCCGTGTCGAGCGGTTCAAAGCAAAATTCTATCCGCTCCCCAAAGAGGCGGACATTAATGCGAACGATATCGTCATGTCCGACGAAGTAAAGGCCGCGCCACTCGGGCCACAATGGCGGCGCGTAGTAATCGAACGACTCTTCGTCGATCCCATTCCCGGTCAGTACAGCGGCATGCACAAGGTCCTGCGGGAATTCCCCGCCGACGTCATCATCGGCGACGACATGTTTTTTGGCGTCCTGCCGATGCTGCTCGGACCGCGCTCGAAACGCCCGCCCATCGTTCTTTGCGGCACATCCATCTTGCACTGGCAACGCAACGACAAAGCGCCAGTTTTTGCGGGTTTGCCGCCCGCAGCCACCCGAGCGCAACTCGACGAATATGCCGCCTTCGCGCGAGAACAGGACGAGATCGTCGACGGGCCTCTCGGCCTTTGCGTCAATCGGTACCTGAAGGAGCTGGGCGTTGGACCGGTGACCAAGCCTCTCTTTGAATCCGTCGTAGAGCTTGCAGATGCCTATATGCAGCTGACGGTGCCGCGTTTTGAGTTTCCACGCGATATTCCTTCCTCGGTGACTTTTGTTGGCACCCCTCCGATTATACCCAACCAGGTCCCGCTGCCGTCGTGGGCGCACGAACTGGACGGCTCGCGCAAGGTTGTGCTGGTGACGCAGGGTACGTTGGCAAACCACGATTTCGACCTTTTGATCGCGCCGGCGCTTGCGGGACTCGCGAACGAACCTGACTTGCTTGTGGTCGTCACAGCAGGCGGTCGCGCGGTCGGCGACATTCCCGGCCCAATTCCCGGCAATGCGCGTCTCGCCAGCTATCTACCGTTCGAGTGGCTTCTGCCTAAGGTCGACGTGCTCGTTACCAACGGTGGATATGGGAGTGTCAACCAGGCGATGAGCTTTGGAATTCCGCTTGTGACCGCAGGATTGACGGAAGACAAGGCGGACGTGAACGCGCGTGTGGCATGGTCCGGGGTCGGAATCAATCTTGCGACCAACAATCCTACACCGCAAGCGTTGCGCGAGGCCGTGCGGAGCGTGCTCGACAAACCGGACTATCGTTCGGGCGCCTCGGCTATGGCCGACGAGTTCAAGACCATCGACACTCGCTCCGAAATCCTGCGGATCATCAACCAAGTCTCGCAACCGGTCTAATGAGATTAGCGACCGGGGCGGCACCACAGTCGCCAAGCAAGGTGGACGTGTCGCCTCCAATCGATGATTTGCTTCCACAATCAGGGAAGGATGGGAACGCTGATCCGTTCCGTCCTTCGTCTGGGAGGCCGCTCTCCGCGGACCCGCGCCACATCCGACGATGTGCGGGACCAGAAACGTATCGGATATTCCACCCATGCGAATTCAACCTGCATCGTTTGCCTTCACGCTGCTGTTGAGCCTTCTCGCCTCGTTTCGTATTCGGCGGCCACCGGCGCCGCTCTCGGCGCGCCGCCGGCCCATCACGTCATTTCGTTGCGCCGCGGATTTGGTCGCTATCGGGGCATAGCGGACTCTAGCGAGCCGTCTCGCCCGGCAGATTTATGGGTTCACGGCCCTACACAATTCTCGGCTTGCCAGCGCGGGGTGCGACGAGCGCAGCGAAATAACCCACAGCGGAGCACAATATGCAAGAAGCGGCCCAATACGTCCTGGGCAACTCAGGACACGAAGTGCAACGACTGATGTTCCAATCGGAGATTATTCGCCCGATCACGATGCGACTGTTGCGCGAGGCAGGTCTTTCAGCGGGAATGCGGGCACTTGATCTTGGCTGCGGCGCGGGCGATGTGACAATGCTTGCCGCCGATATCGTCGGACCGAGCGGCTCTGTAGTTGGCCTCGATCGAAACGCCGACATCCTGATTGCCGCGCGCGAACGTGCAACGGCTGCGGGATACTCGAATGTCGCTTTCGTCGAAGAAGCGGCGGCCGATAGGGGTGAGAGATCGTTTGACGTGGTTATAGGTCGCTACATTCTGGTTCATCAGGCCGATCCGGCGTCGCTAATCCGTTTCGCTGCTTCTCACGTCCGCCCCGGAGGAGTCGTCGCCTTCCACGAAGTCCAGTGTTTTGGTGACGTTCAATCGCTTCCCCACGTCCCTATTTGGCATCAAGTCTGGAACTTGCTCGTTGCTGGTTTCGCCTCAGGAATGTCTCATCCCGACGCAGGAGCGCGCTTGATAGAGCACTTCAGCAGTGCCGGTCTTGACCTGCCCACGCTCTTTTCTGAGATCCCCGTCGGAGGAGGACCAACATCGCCACTCTACGCATGGATGACGCTAACGTTGCGGAGCCTCTTGCCGCGTCTTGAAAGTGACGGTTCGATCGATGCAGCAAAGATCGACCTGAATACACTTGAGGACCGAATTCGCGTGGCTGTCACGTCCGCCAGAAGTCAAGTAGGCTTTGCGCAACAGTATTGCGCGTGGGCAAGAGTATAGGTGCAATCGGCTCGCTTTGACCTGGGGCACGTGCGTTCTCACGGCTTCAGGGATGAGCTGGCTTGTCCCTTTGTAAGTGTTTAGCCATCGCCAACGGCGGCAGCGGGCGCGCCGCAGTGCTAGCACTAGCAATTGCGGCAGGCCGCCGTCACCGGATTTCGTTGCGCCGCGGATTTGGTCGCTATCGGGGCATAGCGGACTCTCGCGAGCCGTCTCGCCCGGCAGATTTATGGGTTCACGGCCTAGTTGGGATCAGCCGGCCGCGCTCAATGACCTGCTTGCAGAGAAATCCGCGAAGAGAGACGGGAGGCCGAGGCGTCGGGCAAAGGTGATGTGCAGCATGGCCACCAAGAGGCGACCAGCAGACCCAACGTATGGATCGAAGCGCACGCCGAGCTCTCTCCCGCGTATAGCCGATGATTTGTTCCCCTGATGGGGCGCGAGATGGCTTGGCGCGCGGGTTCGGTCGCTGCCGTCGACTGACTGAGGGGCTGGGACCCATGCTGCCTTAGCTTGCCTCGTGCCCCACAAGGTCTGTCCGACATCAGCGCCTGTGAGACAAACATAGCGGCTTGAGGAACGGAGGATTCTGGCTCCATCGTAACCATCAAGGAGTGGAGATGAGACAGAAATCCGTGCATCCTGCAAAATCGCCGTCTGAGCGGATCGTGAAGAACATCCGGCGTGCAACCCGCACACGGCATTCGTCTGAAGAGAAGATCCGCATCGTGCTGGATGGTTTGCGGGGCGAAGGTCGAGCATTGCCGAGTTGTGTCGGCGTGAAGGCATAGCCGAAGGTCTCGATCACGCTTGGTCCAAGGAGTTCCTGGAGGCCGACCAGCGCCGCTTGGCGGGTGATACCGCGCGAGTGGCGACCAGTCGGCGAGGTCAAGGACCTGCGGCGTCAGGCGCAGGAGCTCAAGGCTGTGGTGGCTGAGCATGCGCTAGAATTGCGGCTCTGCAAGTGATTTCGTCGAGTACGCCGTGATCGGTCTGCTTCAACGTATCCGGCCTCGGGCCCAAGCCCCTGCCGAAGACGGAGATACAGGGTTCCGGTGATGTTGGTGGCCTGATCAACCGATCACGCGTCAAAAGAGCCGGATAGTCGGGCATGTGAGGAGGTCGACAACGTCAAGGGCAAACGATCGGTCTGATCGGGATTGGGAAAAGCACCGAGGCTCCAAGAGCTAAGAGCTCGTCGAGTTGATTTGCACCTGATCCGCGTATCTCCATGACGGCCCGCGGTATGGTTCACGCCGCAATTTGAGGCCTGACACATGACCGCACCCGATCGCATGCCGGAAGCGTTCGAAAACAGCTTGCATGACGCGGGGCATCCACACATGGAGCCTCGGCGGCAAACCCGGGGCGGTTCACTTGGATCAGCTCGGCGGCGCAGTGATGCGCGCCGTCTTCATTTCCTACGACGGCCACGATGCCGACCTTGCCGTAGGACGGCATGCGGCCACGGTCGTCCGTCTCGCTTAAAAACGCGTCGATGCGCTCCATCACGCGCTTGGCGACGCTAGAGGGCTGCCCGAGCCAAATGGGAGTAGCCACAACCAAGATATCCGCGTCGATAACCTGCTGGCGTAGCGCGGGCCATGCGTCGCCGTCGCCCTCGTCGGACGTGACACCCGGCTTGATGTCGTAATCGACGGCTCGAACAATCGTCCCCGCCGCGCCGTGTTTCTTAAATTCGTCAAGTAATTGATTGACCAGCTGCTCGGTCGACGAAGTCTCCTTCACCTCATTGGCGCTCTTGAGCGAGCAGTTGAACGCAATGACTTTCAGATCGGAGTTCTCGGGCATGATGGAACCTGCTTCTGAACCTGCTTGCCTCGAGTTCACACTCAGCTTGCGGCGGCTGTCGAGCCATCACCGCCGCGCGGGCCGAAGGCGGAGATCGGGCGCAGCCCCGTATAAATCATCGATCCGCCTTTTCGCTCTCGTCGTGCGGCGCGAAAGCGGATTTCTCCTCGCGTTCCTTTGACTTCTTCGCCGATCCCGCACGATTTCGCTTGGGTCGCGCAATCTGTTAGCCTGTTGTGCCCCACGCATTCATCGCACGGCGCGACACTGCCTCGCCTGGTCAGAGCGGATCGTTTTCTTGAAAAAAAACATAAAAAAAGGTTTGGCGTTCCCCGACCCCTCCCCGCCGAGTTGCATTCCAGCCCATTGTTCCACATTCTCGGCGGACCATCTTTGCCGCGCCTGCTTAGCGCGCTTTCACATTGGGTCTTATCGAATCACCGACCGGCTCGGTCCGGCGATCCGCGGGCATGTGATCGCCCCAGAGAACGACCGGACGACCCGCTATTTGCTCAGGAAAATTAAGGCTCGGCTGCGGTCAAAGCTATAAGCCCGACCGCTTCCTAAGCAAGATCGGCAGAATATACCAGAGACAGGCTAGAAGAGAGAGTACGGCAAGCGCGAGAATGGCGCCGAGCGTCAGCGATGTGGCCGCCGTTGAGGTTGCAACATAGAGATCCCCCGCAATGCCGATCGCCAGTGGCGCGGGCGCAAGGATGACGAACCAGGACCCGATCATGAGGAAGGATGGCGTATCCTCTCCCGCAAACGAAATGCGATGAAGCGCGGCAGGCGTCATCAGGAGGATGATGGCCACGGCGACACAGCACAGCGATGCGACGTGGAACAGCTTCAGCGAATTCAGGGAGCTGCCCGAACGCCTTCGTGAGCGTGACGGTCAGTTGGAAGCCAAGCAGCGCTTGCGCCCCCGGAACGATGATCCGAGCCTCGGTGAGCATTTGCTCGATCTTCGTCGTCAGCGGCGTCGGCTTTTCCTCTTGCATGGCTCTCTTCCCGCTTTTCCTGCGGAGGCTGAACCCCAAACCGTACCAAAACGTCGCGGCCAGCACACAGAACCCGCTTCCGGCCACGAAGGCGGCCGTCGTTCCGAACACATGATCAAAAACGATGTAAAAGCCCAAGCCCAGACTGACGGCAAACGGCAGCAGCGCCATGCCGGCGAAGACGCCGGTGATGCGATGGATACGATCGGTGTCCTCGCCATCCTCCACGATACGGTGTTGCATGGATGGCGCGACCAGCAGCCCGATTGTCATCGCCATTAACACTTGACCCGCACAGTCCACGTAGCGCGATGCGAGGGACAGGTGGGCAAATTCTTCCT
The DNA here is from genome assembly GCA_963843235.1 of uncultured Alphaproteobacteria bacterium. Taxonomy (GTDB): domain Bacteria; phylum Pseudomonadota; class Alphaproteobacteria; order Rhizobiales; family Xanthobacteraceae; genus Bradyrhizobium. The sequence continues at coordinate 15,566 of CAWJJV010000017.1, read as the reverse complement.
GGAAAACGCCATTTAGCTTGAAGCCAAAAAGAACTTGGGCTCCCAGCATCAGGAGCCGAGTTTCATCCAGGGCTGTCTTGACCTGTTTCGATAAGCTCATGAGCTGCGACGCAGCGGATATGCATTGATAACCAAGGCCCAGCGCCGGGCAGGCTTGCCGCGGCAAATGAACGATTGGACTCGCGTCGTGTCCACTCAGATTGACGTCTTCTTGATGGTCTTGATGGCCTTCGCCGGGCCGCGCCATCCCAGGAACTTGAGTGTCTTCGCTTCGAGCGCATTTGTCGCCAGGAAGAATTCCTCCAGCTCCTTGATGGCCCGGGCAGGCAATCGCCGGATGTCCTGTAGGTCGCCCTCGAAAGGCGAACGATCCGGCACGACGAACACGCGGTCGTTCCGTTCCTGCTTGCCCTTCGATGATTGCTCGACTTCGAGCACGCCCACCGGAGTGCACCTCAGCACGAGGCCGGGATAGGTCGCGGCATCATGAATGATGAGAACGTCGAGCGGATCGCCGTCCTCTGCTTGGGTGGAGGGAATGAAACCCCAATCGTAGGGATATGTCAGCCCCGCAAACAATGGCTTCGACAGCGTGAACGCGCCCAGCTTCGGATCGAACTCCAGCTTGACCCGGCTGCCCCGCGGCGTCTCGACCACCGCATATACATGGGCCTTGTCGGCCCAGGTCGGCAATTTGAAATAATTGGTCATGCACCCGGGAAGCTCTCATTGACCCGCCCCTATCCTGGCTGCCGCGAGATCACCTCTCCCGCCGAACGCCCTTGAACTTGCCCTCTTCTTCTGCTCCATGAACTGACCGCCTTCCGTGCTTCGCTTGCTCCAGCGTTTCTTGCCCATGCTCTTGGTCTTGAGCTGAGAGCGCTTGCGTACGGCACCGTTGCGGGCGTCCCCGCCGAGGCTTGTTCACGGCCATCGCGTGTCTCCTGGAAACCGTCGGGAACAACGGCCACGTTGCCAAAAAAGCTCCAAGGAGCTAAAGCTGGCACAGCATGTGGGTTCTGGCGCTCCGCCATCGCCCGCTCAGCGAACAGATCGAGCGAACAGATCGAGACAGCGCCTCCGAAGAAATCCTCGCCGAAGTGGCGCGCGCAGATTGCCGAGTATGAGGCGGGTCTCACCTGCAACGATCGAAAAGCGGCCCCGATGGAACAAAGCCGCTCCATCGCCTTCCTCCGCCATGAACCGACCCGCGCCATGGCGCCGGATACTATCAGGAGGGTCCATGTCCCAACCCGACGTGCGCAAGGGGATGCCGTCCCGCCGGCTGGACCGCGGGACGTTCGAGAAACGGTTCAAGTCGGCGTTCGTGGACCCGGTCTTCGCGCCTTTGCAGCGCGAGCTGCAGGCCATCACCGATGCCGCGTGGGATGCCTATGACGACAGTCGCAAGGCGCCGATCACCCGCAAGGCCGGTCCCGGCTTCGCCGACCCCGACTACGACATCGCAGTCGATTGGCTGATCGCGCGCGATGCCATCGACGCCGCCAAACGTCGTTCACGATGATCCGGCGGCAGCATCGCGCATCCTCATCATCAATGGCTCGTCTCGCACCGAGCACACTTGTCCCGGCGAAATGTCGAAGTCCTGGCGGCTGGTCGAGATCGCACACGAGACCATCAAGGCCCGCGCCGGTTTCGACGTCGACATCCTCGACCTGAGCCGCACGACATCGGAGTTCGGCAAGGTCATTCACCCCTGCAAGGCATGCGTATCGACGTCGATGGCGCTCTGTCATTGGCCCTGCAGCTGCTATCCGAATTACGCGCTCGGCCAGGTGCACGACTGGATGAACGAGATTTATCCGCTGTGGGTGGCCGCGCACGGCGTTTTGCTCATTACTCCGGTCAACTGGTACCAAGCGCCCGGCCCGCTCAAGGCCATGATCGACCGTCTGGTTTGCGCTGACGGCGGCAATCCCGACCCGAGCTCAACCCACGGCAAGGCGGCAGCCGAGGCCAAGGCCTTGGAACTGGCCGGCTGGCCCTATCCCCGCCATCTCGCCGGCCGCCTGTTCGCCGTCGTGGTGCATGGGGACACCGTGGGCGCGGAATCGTTGCGCCGTGCGCTGGCGGACTGGGCGAGCGACATGCACATGGTGCTCGCCGGCTCGAAGGCCGAAGTCGACGGCTACATCGGCTATTTCGAACCCTACGCGAGCAGCCATGAAGCGCTCGACCGCGACATTGCCTTCCAGGCCGAGGTCAAGAACGCCGCGCTCACCCTCATGGAAGCGGTGGAGGCCAAGCGCTCCGGGCGGTTGGTCGAGCCTGGAGCACAGCTCGAGGAGCCGCGACCGAAATAGCGAACGCGCATCTCACGGCGTAGTCTCGGACACAAATGTCATTTCATTTCGTCTCGTTGCCAATTCGAAACGGCGGGCACTCGCGGTCCTTCGACTTTTTACAGTCAACCAAGCGCGGTGTTGGCCGGAAAACGGATGAAGCGCAAGTTGATTGGTATGGGGGAAGGCCAGCGTAATGGCGCCTATTGATCGCAGGCATCGTCTGCTGTTTACAGCTTCCCCCGTCTTTGACAGCCATCGTATTCTCACTGATCGACGACGGATGTTCTGACGAGAACTCTTCAAAAACGATGCGCAGATCAGTGACCTTATCCAGCTTCTTCGCCGATGGTATCCGCCATTGCCGCGCCGCGTTGCCCAATCGGCTTGTCGTGGCCGGTCGTGAAGTCCTGCGCGGTTTGATGCTCGATCTCGGAATTCATCTCCGCTCCTACAAGAATGACAATCGATGACATCCACATCCAAATCATCATGCCGATCGCGGCCCCGAGCGAGCCGTAGGTTGCGTCGTAATTAGCGAAATTTGCCAGATACCATGACAGCAACGCTGAGCCGACAAGCCAAGCAGTGGCGGCAGTGATACTTCCCACCGAGAGCCATTCCCATCGAGGCAACTCCCTACTCGGGACGAAATCGATACAAAACGGCGAGCCCGAAGACGACGAGGCAGATCAGGACCGGCCAGCGGAGAAATCGCAGAAGCATCTCGGTCCATCCTCCTAATCCAATAGATGAGAGGATCAGAGGCAGCACCACGATCGATCCGACGGCTACAAGAAGCGATAGAACTGCACCTACAGCCAGCGCGAGGGAGACGAGATTGAGCTTAATGAACCCTCGCTTCTCCTTTTCATTGTAGGTCACGTTGAGCGCATCGATTACCTCCTTCATGCCGGCATTGGCACTCCAGAGGGCCAGCCCTAAGCTGAAAGCGAATGCCAGGCTCAGTCGGGCGTCGCCTTTTGCCGTGATGCGGTTGATTTGCTCTTGGATGATTTCTACCCCGCCGCTGGGAATGACACCTGCTGCGAGGGTAAGGTGATCGCTAATCGTCGACGCCTTAGCGAATAGCCCGTAGAGCGATACAAAGGCTGTAACCGCAGGAAAAATTGCAAGCAGCCCATAGAAGACCACGCCAGCTGCGACGGCCAGAAGTCGGTCATCTCCGATTTGGCCGTAGGTCCGCCACAGAATATCTTTCCAGCCTGCCCGAGGAATCTGCCATGGGGAGGTCGCATGACGCCCTCGACCAGACTGATCGCCCCGGCCCCCTCGTCCTGAGGGAAGATCAGAAGGCGCCGCAGGCGCTGGCTCGGATGCCGTGCGCGGGGCTGCGCGCTTTTTGGGGCCGTGAATTCCTTGGAGGGTAGAGAATGACAGCAGTGCGTAGGTAATTAGAGGCTTGACAAACCCCCCAGCGCTTGCCTCCCTTCCGTCTAATCGCCGGCGAATTCAAGGCTGATGAAGAGGCCATATGACTGATTTCACTCTTGGGGACCAAGGGTCGCGAGGAATGCCGATGAGCGGCAATCGCACATCCCAACGTTCATGGTTACGCCACGTTCCGCCCGAGAACGGTAATTTTCAGAGTATGGTTAGGACCAGGCGTCTAAGATTTCATCTGCGTTGGCTGTTTCAATCTGCTCCGAGAAGCGCGAATGCTAGACCTCCATGAGCGCGTCATGTCCTTCGTCTGAAGAACTGCAAATCACGTCTACTGCATTGAGCGACACGAGGTATCCGGCGTCCACTGCACCAAGCACTGTCCCTAACACGCAAACATCGGTTTCCGATCCGGTGATCACCAATCCGTCCGCATTTCGAGCTGAAGATGGGAGAGGAGCCGAGGCTCCGCAAAGCTCGAAAATTTCGTTTTGTCGATGATTGTCGCCGGTGGTGAGAGCCTCGAAAGAGGCGGAAGGAGTTCCAACAGGGCAGGATTTATGCGCTCTCGCGTGGTCTCTCTCCAACGAAAATAATAGCGCTGCCACATTCCCGGCATGTCAACCGGCGACTGAGGATGGTCCAACAAGCGCGCGGCGCTGTACGTGCGAGTCAGCACGGACGCCCAGACAGTCGAAAATCAAATCCGCGAGCTTCGGCAAGTTGCTGGCCGGCGTGGCTGGGAAGTTGCTGAGGTCTACCACGACGCGGGCATCTCGGGCGCCAAGGGACGAAACGGACGGCCTGGCCTCGATTCCATGCTCAAGGACGCCAGCCGGCGGAAATTCGATGTCGTCATGGCATGGGCGATTGACCGCCTGGGCCGCTCGCTGATCGATTTACTCGACACGATCCAACACCTGGAAGCGTGCGGCGTGGACTTGTACCTAGACCAGCAGGCCATCGACACGACGACCCCGATGGGCAGGCTCGTTTTCCAGGTAACCGGCGCCTTTGCTGAATTTGAGCGGACGATGATTCGCCAAAGGATCAAAGCAGGCCTCAAGCGCGCCGTCGCTCAGGGCGTGAAGCTCGGTCGCCCGAAGATAGACAGAACGACCGAACGCAAGGTGCGAAAGCAACTTGCGAGGGGTGAGGGTATCTTGAAGGTGGCCAAGTCGCTTGGAATCGGGACTGGCACGGTCCAGCGCATCGCAAACGAGCTTAGGTAAAACGAGGCCCTTCCTCCTGGCGTTGCGCGCAAAACAGACCCCCCCCACCCCCCTTTTTTGAAAACCAAAAAACGGTTTAAACCCCTCCCCAAAATGCGGCGTATTTTTCATTTTGCGGATCTCGTAAAACTGGACATACACTCATGTTGGCCGAGCACTCAGCGGTTTGATCACGCGCCTGGCCGGCTCGAAGTCTACATCATCGACATCTCCACGAACGGCACAGATGCCGCATTGCCATCAGTTGCTCTCCGGCAGCAGGTGGCAAACTCGTCGCGACAAAAGCTTGTCGCAGTCAATGATCAGCAGCCAGGGTGCAGGGCGTTAACACCCGCAGCCTCATGGTTACATTTGCAAGTAGGTAACGGGGTGGTAGCAGCGCGCCACGATAATGACCAATACTGGCGGCAAATCGAAGCTTGTGCGAAGCCAACATAGCGGCGGGAGAAGCTGATGTCCCTCGACTACACCTTGTTACCTGGCAGTCCACATTGGCGCGCGGGCGGTGTGGTCACGTGGTACTATGCGGGTACGGCCGCGGTTCAATTTAATCAACAAATCGCAGCTGGATATGCGGCGCCCGACTTTTTTCCCACGGAACTCGCGGCCGCATTCTCCCTCTGGAGCCAAGTCGCAAACGTCCATTTTCAACAAACGACCAACCCTGCTTCCGCAAATATAACGATTGGCTGGGCCAATGTGGACGGTCCGTTTGGGATTTTGGCTCAGACAAACTACTCTACTAACCCCAGCACCGGGCTTTTCAACTCAGCCCAAATCAACTTCGACGATCGGGAACTCTATAATCCTACTAGCGGTGCCGAGGTTCTTGCGGGTGGAGTGACTTTTGAAAGCGTTGCGCTTCATGAAATTGGTCACGCACTGGGCTTGGCGCACTATGACAGTGCGCCAGCCATCATGAATTCATTCGCGCACGCCTCAGTGAACGCCCTCACCCAATCCGATATCGATGGAATTGTAGCCATATATGGTCCCTCGACAGCGAGTTCCAACGATGCTGGTGGCATCGATACAAAGTGACTATCTAGCGATCACCCGAACGACGCTTCCTTTAACCAAGCAATAGCGATTGCGACATCGATCGAAGCGGGCACGACCACTGAAGCCGCTTACGTCAACAGCCTCTTGGCGCAGGTAGCAAATACGACCATTCCGGCCGTTGCGGTCGAAGCATCCATGTACGGCGCTGTAGGAACGTCAACCGAGGTTACAGCTCTTGCTACTCAGTTCCTCCCCGCGCAGGTCGCAAGCGCGCTCATTCACGGCTACAATCCGCAAGTGTACGCAAGCGAGGCCCTAGGATTAGCGTTCGCCTTCAGCAACGAGAACGGCAGCACGGCATTCGCCAACAATTTCGGGCCTTCTCATGCTGGAACTCCGAACACTGTAGCTGGCGATGCGGCGTTCGCTACAGCAGCTTCGATTGCCATTTTTGGAGCGGCATCAACACCGACGCTTGTAACCGCGATCCAGAATTATGTGGCCAACTGGAAGGCGTTCTATGAGGCTAATGGCATGTCCGGGATTCTCGCACCCCACTGCAGATCAAATCGACCTCGCGGCGCGGGGAGCAGCGTGGGGAGACGCGGTGGGGCTGGCGCTAGCGAACAATCTCGGTCCTTTAGCCAATCAGGTGACAAATTTTCTCATCGACGCTGCGCAGGGCAAGGCGATCTATTCTGCTTCCCTTGCGAGCCAACCGGATCACGGAACCCTACAAAGCACGCCGCCGACCGCTCTCTTAGGCGACCCTGTGGATCTTACGGGCGTCGCAGCATCTCTCGATCATTCAGGCCTTATGTGAGGCGGGGGTCTGCCCGGACGCGCGTAGGGGGTGCACGCGGTCCCCACTTCGCCCGACGAAGTCGCGGGACCAGCACGGTCTAGCGCGTCGCGAGCTTAGGTACACCGAGTTCCTCTCCTGACGTTTCGAGCAAAGCAGGGCGCGAGCGGGGCACCCCCACCCCCCTTTTTTGGAAATCAAAAAACAGTTTAAACCTCTCTCGAAAATGCGCGCATTTTTTTGAACCTGCCCTTTAACGCATTCTAATTGCTCTTTAATCTCGCGTGACCGCCACCCCAGCGCAAGACCCACCCCCTTTATGAGAAACGTCTGATCGAAATAAAAATTATTATTGGGCGGACGGATTTCGGACGACGTTTCAGCTTCAAGGCAAAGGCCGCAGTGGCCGGCTGCCGGCTTCGAAAGGGTACGCGCGAAGCGAAACTCGATCGCGGCCATGTCCCACGCTGTAGAGCTTGCATTCTATTCCACCGCCGTCCTCTTTATTGTGCTACTCTGCGGGTATACACGTTCTAGCCTGACACCTCCCCAGGGGCCGATGTTCGGCCGGTCTTGTATGCGGCGGAGAATGTCCCCATGGCTGCCATAAGGGGGCGGGACTTCATCACGCTGCTCGGCGGCGCCGCGGCGTCGTGGCCGCTCGCGGCGTGGGCGCAGCGGGGGAGCGCGTGCGGCGAATCGGCGTGCTAATGCCTTTTCAGCCGACGATACGGAGGGACAGGCCCGCCTGATGGCGTTCGGGCAAGGTCTGCAGCAATTTGGTTCGGCGGTGGGCAGCAACCTGCGGATCGACACATGCTGGGGCGCAGGCGATGCGGACCGCAATCGCAGATACGCGGCGGAATTGCTCGCCCTTACCTCGCACGTCATCCTAGCCAATGGCAGTCGCGCTCAACCTCAAGACCGCCAAGGCGCTGGGTCTCGAAGTGCCGCCGTCGCTGCTCGCCGGCGCCGACGAGGTAATCGAATGAAAAGGCGCGAGTTCATCACGCTGCTCGGCGGCGCGGCGGCGGCGTGGCCGCTGGCGGCGCGCGCGCAGCAGCCCGCGATGCCGGTGATCGGATTTCTCAACAGCGGATCGTCCGAAGCGTATCAAGACCGTCTACGCGGATTTCGTCAGGGCTTGAAAGACACAGGCTACAGCGAGGGCGAGAACGTTGTGGTCGAATACCGCTGGGCGGATAATCAAATCGATCGGTTGTCGGTGCTGGCGGCTGAATTGGTTCGCCGGAGGGTTGCCGTGATCACCGCGGCAGGAGGCCCCGCTGCTGCACTCGCCGCCAAAGCCGCAACAACGACCATCCCTATCGTGTTTAGTGCCGCCGAAGATCCAGTCAGGCTTGGTCTTGTCGACAGCGTCGCCCGGCCGGGCGGCAACCTGACAGGTGTCAATATTTTCATCGGTGAGGTGGTGGCAAAGCGGTTGGAATTGATGCGTGAGCTGCTGCCCGCAGCCGCTCGTGTGGCCGTGCTTAGCAATCCAGCCGATGACGCGAGTGCCGGAACTCAGTTAAGAGACGTGGAAGCGGCTGCACGCGCGATGGGGCTGCAAATACGAGTGCTCAATGCCAGCACTAGTCGCGAAATCGATGCAGTCTTCGCGAATTTTAAGCACGAGCGCCCCGACGCGCTTTTTGTCAGCAGCCAACCCATTTTCACCAACCGGCGTGTCCAATTGGCGCTCTTAGCAGCGCAGCACTCGCTTCCCGCAATATACGGTGTTCGTGAATTTGTCGAAGTCGGCGGGCTGATGAGCTACGGTACCAACCTTATCGATGGATGGCGTCAAATTGGCGTCTATACCGGTCGCATCCTCAAGGGAACAAAACCCGCAGACCTGCCGATCGTGCAGGCGAGCAAGTTTGAGCTGATCATCAATCATCAGACCGCCCGCATACTCGGGCTCGACTTGCCATCGTCGCTGCTCGCCCGCGCCGACGAGGTGATCGAATGATGAGGCGCCGCGAGTTCATCACGCTGCTCGGCGGCGCGGCTGCGTGGCCGCTGGTGGCGCGCGCGCAGCAGATGCCGGTCGTCGGATTTCTCGCGGCAACCTCAAACGACCTGAATGCAGATCTTCTGCGCTCATTTCGCCGAGACCCTGAGAGAGGCGCGCTACGTCGAGGGCGAGAATGTTGTGTTCGAATATCGCTGGGCCGAGAATCAAAATGATCGGCTGCCGGCTCTTGCAGCCGAACTTGCTCAGCGGCGTGAAGTGCAGCACCCAATCCCGAATGATCTGAAGCCCGACGCCGCCGATCATCGCCGCCTCCGTGCGCGTCGCACCGTCATAAATCGCCGCAAGAGCCAGAAGCCGTCGAGCCTGCGGCCCATCCTTCGTCTTCCTCGCCAAGCCACGCAGCTGCACCGCATCGAAGTCCACGCGCAAAGGTATCGGAACCGACATGGCGAACCTCCAACGTTCGCCACGTTGAATCAGAGCTCAGCTGATTTGGGAATCGTCGAGGAGTCACGATTTCAGGGATTTGGTATTAATCACCTGATCGCACAGCCAGCCCATGCGACGCGCGTGTTCGACCCGGTCCGCCGCGGAGAAGCCGAGGTCCTTGTTGATGTGCCGGCGCACCTCGTCGGCATTGAAGTGAGCGGCGTTTAGCCGTGCCGCCAGGATCGTTGCCAGGGTCGTCTTGCCGGCACCCGGCAAACCCATGATCAGAATTTTGCGATACATGTCGCCACTCGTCGCATGTGCTGCCGCCCCCAGGTCGGATTTCGACGTGGGCGCGGACGATGCTGTGCGATGATATGGAACAATTTTGACTGGGATGGAACTTCTGGTACCCAGAGGCTGCATAACAAGAATTAAACACGCTCTGAGGGTTGGAATGGCGTACCCGGGATGGGATTAGGTGCGGCGTACAGGCCGCCACCTCGTAGGAGTGCCGCTACGCGCCAGGCGGAACGAAAGGGGCCGACTTCGGCCGGCAAGGGAGCGTCGGATTTGCTGGCGTGCCGGCAACTCCGGCTGCGACGAGGGCAAACGTGCCGAACCCTGATTTAGATCGCGTCGGTTGGTAGGTTGACGCAATGAATGAGGGCATGAGGCAGAGCGATGGCGCCACCTCCCCTCGCCATTTGAACGGTTCCCGGCGCCACTGATGCGCTGGCCGCGCTCAAGGCCGCCAGCGATGCGTGCCATGCCGCGCCGGAGCGGCCCGAGGCTCATTACGCTTACGGGCAAGCCTGGTCGGCGCTGGGCAATCACCCCAACGCCGAGCGCGCTTTCGCCGCCGCGCTCCAGCTGGCGCCGCGTTGGGCCGAGGCCTGGGTCAATTACGGCATCGCGCGCTACCGTCAGGGGCACATCGAGGACGCCAAGACGGCGATGCGCCAGGCGCTGCTCAGCGCGCCCGGCCATCCTGCGGCGACCGCCAATCTCGGCGCCTTCATGCGCATCACCGGCGAAGCTCGAGGCGGCCGAGGCGCTGCTGCGCGACAGCCTCGCGCGCGCGCCCGAGCAATGCCGGCGCCCGGCTCAACCTCGTCGCCGATGCTGCTGCAGGAGGAGCGCGTCGGCCGACGCGCTGGCGCTGCTCGACGCCGCCCCGGCGCTGCCCGAGGACAACGGCGGCGCTGCGCCACTGGCATCTGCAGCGATGCGCTGGCGCTGCTGCAGCTCGGCCGCGCCGGCCGAGGCGCGGCCGGTGCTCGCCGCGCTGGCGGCGCTCGGTCCGATCCCGCCCGAACTCGCGCCGCTGTGGCACTGGCGGCACGTGCTGCTGGCGCTGCGCGGAGGACGACGGCGCCGCGCGCGCGCGAGCAGGCCGAGCAGATGGCGGCGGCGCTCGACGGCGATGGGGCCCGACGGCCGTGCCCGAACATCAGATCATGGCGCATTACGATCTGGCCAAGTTCTGGTCGGGCCAGAACGAGCACGACGCGCGCCTTCGCGCACTGGCAGGCGGGCCATGCGCTGCTGCAGCCGCTGCCAGCCGTTCTCGCGCGAGGCGCATGCGCGCCTTCGTCGACGCGAACATCGCGCTCTTCGACCGCGCCCGGTTCGCAGACGGCGCCGCGCGCCGGCAACGCCGATCCGGCGCCGGTGTTCATCGTCGGCATGCCGCGCTCCGGCACCACGCTGTGCGAGCAGATCCTCGCCGCCCATGCGCAGGTGCACGGCGCCGGCGAGCGGGTCGCGCTCGGCGCAGACTTTCGCGGCGCTCGGCGGCGAGGCACGACACCGCAGCGGCGGTGCGACGCATCGCCGCGCTCGATGCCGCGACGCTCGACGCGGCGGCCGCGCGCTACCTCGCCGAGCTGCACGCGCTGGCGCCGGACAAGACCCGCATCGTCGACAAGATGCCGGGCAACTACCTCTATCTCGGCCTGGTCGGGCTGATGCTGCCGGGCGCGCGGATCATCCATTGCGTGCGCGATCCGCGCGACATCGGCCTGTCGATCTTCACCTTCCGCTTCCACGGCGAGCACGGCTACGCGCACGATCTCGGCGATCTCGGCTGGACCATCGCCGAGCACGACCGGCTGATGGCGCATTGGCGCGCGGCGCTGCCGAACCCGATCCTGACCGTCAAGCTCGCCGACTGGGTCGACGGATTTCGACGGCACGCTGGCGCGCGTGCTGGCGCATCTCGGCCTGCCGCCCGACCCGGCCTGCGCGCGCTTCTACGAAGCCGACAGCCGCGTGCGCACGGTCAGCCGCGCGCAGGTGCGCCAACCGGTCAACGCGCGCGGCCTCGGCCGCTGGCGGACCTATGCGGCGCAGCTCGCGCCGCTGATCGCCGAGCTCGAGCAGGCCGGTGCGCTGGAGGGGTGGGATCATCCGCCGCTCCGGCAAGCCGAGCCGCCGCAACTCTAACCGGAGGAAACAAAGAGCCGCTATCGCGCAATCTCCGATCAGCAGCCATCAACAGGTCAATGGCGCTCAGCGACACTTCACGATATCGACCGGACTCAACCTGAACGGCGCGCGCTGCAGGCGATGAACCTCAGCCCGACGTGACGCTGAGCATCAGCGTCCACGGTCGCAATCGTCAACGATGCCATCGCTGGCCGATGCGCTCAAGGGCACCGTCACCATCACGCTGGGGCATCCCCTGAACGGCACCGCGCTGGAGGCGATCAACCTGCACCCCGGCGTGACGCTGGACATCGAGGGCGGCGGCCACGCGCTGGACGGCGGTCGGCACGCAGCGCGGGCTGTTCGTCTATGCCGGCACGGTCGATATCAACAATCTCGCCATCAACAACATGATGGCACAGGGCGGCGACGGCGGCTTTGGCGCGGCGGCGGCGGGGCCGGCCTGGGCGGCGGACTGTTCGTCGGTGCCAATGTGGCGGGCGATCCGGGCAACGTGACGCTGACCAATGTGACGTTTGCCAATAACAGGCCGTCGGCGGCAACGCGGCGGCCCCGGCGGCAGCGCCGGCCGTTACGGCGGCGGCGGCGGCGGCGGGCTTGGCGGCGGCGGCGGCGTGCAAAGCAATGGCCAGGGGAGGCGGCGGCGGCGGCGGGATCGGCGACCCAGACCGACACGCCCGCTAACGGTGGCGCCGGCGCCTTCGACTATAGCGGGTCTGGCGGCGGCACGGCGTGGTTCCCGGCCTTGGCGGCGGCGGCACAGGCGGCACAAGTGAGAGCGGACTTTACGCCGGCGGCAACGGCGCCCCTAGTGGTGGCGGGGGCGGAGGCGGCGCCGGAGCCGTCACCGCCGGCTTCTACCCCTTGGGCGCCGGCGGCGGCGGTGGCGGCGGCTTCGGCGGCGGAAACGGCGGTCCCGGCCAGGGCGTGTTTGGCCTGCACCCGGTTTGGATGACAGGTGCTTAGGTTAGACCAGCCTGCATCTCGAATTCCATAGGGCTGAGGTATCCGATCTTCGAGTGCCGGCGCTTCAGGTTGTAGAAGCGTTCGATATAGTCGAACACATCGGCCTTTGCCTCGTCGCGTGTGCGATACACTTTGCGCGCCGTTCGCTCAGTCTTCAACGACGAGAAGAAGCTCTCCATCGCGGCGTTGTCCCAGACGTTGCCCGATCGGCTCATCGAACAGACGATGCCGTGCTCGAGTATCAGACGCTGGAACTGCTCACTGCTGTATTGGCTGCCGCGATCGGAGTGATGCAGCAGAGCATCCGGCTTGCCGCGTCGCCAGATCGCCATCACGAGAGCGTCGGTGACGAGTTGGGCTGTCATCCCGGCGCTCATCGACCAGCCAACCACACGCCTGGAGAACAGATCAATGACGGCCGCGACAAAGAGCCAGCCTTCCGCGGTCCAGACATACGTGAAGTCAGCGATCCATTTGCGGTTGGGAGCGGCGGCTTCAAAGCTGCGGCCCAGAACGTTGGGTGCGACGGCGCCCGCCTGCCGCTCCCCCAGATCGGGCGGCAGGCGGCGCCGGCGTGGACGTGCCTTGAGCGCCTGCAGCCGCATCAATCGCTCAATCCGATGTAATCCGCACGAGATGCCTTCGGTTAAAAGGTCCCTCCACACGCGCCTGGCCCCGTAGGTGCGGTCACTGCCAAGGAAGCTCGCCCGCACCTTGGCACCAAGCTCGTCATCGTCCCGGCTTCGCTGGCTGCGGGGCCGTGTCAGCCAGGCATAGAAGCCACCCCGCGAGACACCGAGCGCCTCGCACATCCACAGCACTGGCCATATCCCTCGGTGCTTCGCGATGAAGCCGAACTTCATGTCGACTCCTTCGCGAAGTAGGCCGCGGCTTTTTTTAGGATGTCGCGCTCGGCTTTGAGCTTTCGAACCTCACGCCGCAACCGCTCCACTTCGAGCTGATCCGGCTTCATCTGACCCCGCCCCGGGAAGGCCTGCTCCGGATCCGCCGCAAAGGCTCTGACCCACTCGCGCAGTACGTTGGCATGCACTCCAAGGTCCCGCGATGCCTGCGCGACAGAAACCCCACGCTCCTTCACCAGCCTCACAGCCTCAAGCTTGAATTCTCGTGCATAGCGTTTGCGTTCCATAGACCACCTCCGGCTCCAGAATGACACCTAACTCGGTGTCCTCGGAACCGGGTGCAGGCCAGTTCGACATGCCGTTCGACACCGGCACCCATCAGTCCCATCAGCTTACTGGCGCCATCGTCGGCGCGGTCGCGGGCGACAATATCGACTTGCGTTCCCAGCCCTTTGTCACGGGCGACAAGCTCGTCTGGGACCAGCCCACCGGCACATTGTTGTTGGAGACCTCCAATAACAGCGTGCTCGCGAAGCTGACGCTGGCCGGTGCCTATACGCAGTCGAGCTTCACTGCCGCGGACGACCAGCACAACGGCACCGTGATCCACGTGGTGTCCGGTGGCGTGGGCGCCCCTCCCCGGTGTCGGCCGCAACAATCGAGAGCGACGCCTTGGCAATCACGCGAACCGAATTGCCTCTGGATCAGGCCACCAGCATAGCCAACTCGATCAATGCCGGGACGCAGACAGAAGCCCAATTCGTCGCCGATCTTTTGTCGCAGGTGGCCGATACGACCATTCCGGCAGTCGCTGTCGAGGGCTCGATGTACAATGCGGTCGGCTCATCGGCGGAGATCACGATGCTCGTCACGCAGTTCCTCCCGTCCCAAATCGTGAACGCAATACAATACGGGCTGAACACGCAGGTCTATGCTTGCGAAGCATTAGGGCTGGCGTTTGCCTTTGGCGATGAGAACGGGGGCACGCATTCGCCGACAACTACGGCCCGTTGAATGGAGCAATGCCGGCGACGCCCGCGGGCGATGCCTCTTTCGCAGCGGCAGCAGCGAACGCAATCTTCGGCTCAGCAGCAACCGCCCCCGCTATTCTGGGATGGGTCACCAATTGGGTGACGTTTTACACCGCCAATGGGATTCCCGGCGTCCCGGATGCAACCGCTGCTCAGATCGATCTCGCCGCCCGAGGGGCCGCATGGGGCGATGCGGTTGGCGTGGCCCTCGCCAACAATCTCGGGCCGTAAAGGCACAAGCGACCAATTTTCTCGAGGACGCTGCGCAGGGAATTGCCACCTATTCGGCGTCGTTGGTCGGCCAGCCCGCCCATCATCCGTTTCAGGGCGAAATATGACCCGCCGTGCCCCGAGCTTTTAGACGGGGGGCGTGTGCTTGTTATCGCCGCCGGTGAGCGTGTCGTGGGCGCCGCGAAGTCTTGGCGGCCTGATTTCCGAATTTGCCTTTTTCGATGAATTTCTTCGACGAAACAGGAGCTGGCAATGGGAATGTTTAATGCCGTTCGTGGTTGCGCTGTGCCCGGCCTCGCCGGAGCATCGATGTTCTGGACAGGGCGCAGCGGCAAGCTGGGCATCGATCTTTCCTTGATTGGCACGCGCGTCGGCACCGTGTGTATTGCGGCGCTGATGGGTGCGGCCGCAACGCTCATGTTTTCGGACGCGGCGGACGCAGCGCGCAGGCGCGCCCATCCCTCAGCCGCGCCGGCGCTCGACGCGCAAGCCGTCAATGGCGCCCAGCTCTCGGCGCCGTCCGGCAAAAGACGCGCCAGTGCTGCCAGCGCGGCCACGATCATAAAGGCGGACATTCTGCTCGACCGCGCCGGCTTCTCGCCCGGCCAGATCGACAGCAAGAGCGGGCGTAACGATCAAAAGGCTATGGCCGCGTTTCAAGACGCAAACGGGATCAAGCCAAGCGGTCGTCTCGACCAGCAAACCTGGGAGCGCTTGACCACGACGTCGAGCGATCCGGCGCTCATCGAGTACGAGATTCAGCCCGCCGACGTGAAGGGTCCTTTCAACAAGACCATTCCGCAGTCGTTCGAAAAAAAGGCCGAGCTGAAGACGCTCAACTTTAGCAATACGAGTCGAACGAGAGGGTTAC
>CAWJJV010000016.1:0-14543 GCA_963843235.1 uncultured Alphaproteobacteria bacterium | reverse complement strand
CGGGCTAGAAAGACACCCTCGTCAATGCTCTGAATATGAGAATCTAAACTCATTCTTTCGAGAAGGAATGAACCTGTATTTCTTCGGTCAATTCAGAGGGTTATCCAGGCGATCGAATCGGACGACAACTTCCGAATGCGCCGTTGATGCAGCCGATCACGCGCGAGCAGCGGAGCTTTATTCGGCCGCTCCAGCCAATGTGGGCTTCCCGTTCGCCGACGATGTCATGAAATCGGATATGCGCGGCACGATTTCCGATTTGAAACGCGAGCCGTTGAAGACGCCGTAGTGGCCGACGTGCGGCTGGACGTAGTGCACTCCGGCGATGTTCGGGAAGGCCAGAGCAGAGGTCGTGCGCCGCCTGGGTCTGGCCGATGCCGGAGATGTCGTCGTTCTCGCCCTCGACGGTCAGCAGCGCGACGTCGGTGATCTTCGCGGATCGACCGGCTTGCCGCGATGGATCAGCTCGCCCTTGGGCAGCGCATGCTGGAACACGACGTCGACGGTCTGCAGGTAGAACTCCTCCGTCAGGTCCAGCACCGAGAGATACTCGTCGTAGAATTCGCGGTGCTTGTCGGCCGAGTCGCCGTCGCCCTTCATCAGGTCCTCGAACAGGTAGCTGGTGCGCGTCCTGGTGCTTCTCGAGGTTCATCGACATGAAGCCGGCGAGCTGCACGAAGCCCGGATAGACGCGCGCCCACGCCGGGATGCGGCGGCACGTTGTAGATCATGTGGACTGCGAACCAGGCGAAGCCGCTTTCCTCGGCGAGCTTGTTGGTCGCCGTCGGCGACTGCGCCGCGTCGATCGGCGCGCCCATGAAGGTCATCGAGGCCGGGCGGCTCTCGTCCCGTCCTCGGCCATCAGCGGAGACGGCGGCCAGCACCGGCGCCCCGGGCTGGCAGACCGCCACCACGTGCGGCCGGCCGAGCGCATGCAGCATCTCGATGAGGTTCGATGTAGTCGTGGAAGTCGAAGCGGCCTTCCAGCACCGGCACGTCGCGGGCGTTGGACCACTCGGTGATGTAGACCTCGTGGTTCTGCAGGAAGGCCTCGACCGTGCCGCGCAGCAGCGTGGCGTAGTGGCCCGACAGCGGCGCCACGATCAGCACGCGCGGCTGCGGGCTGCGCAACGGCCGCGTCAGCTTGCGATCGAAATACAACAGGCGGCAAAACGGCTTTTCCCACACGACGCGGATTTCGATCGGAGTGCGGACGCCGTTGACCTCGGTGTCAGTGAGACCCCATTCGGGCTTGCCGTAGCGGCGTGTCGTACGCTCGAACACCTCGCACCCGGCGGCGATCGATTTGCCGAACTCGGTATGCGACCACGGATTCATGGGATTCTGGAACAGGATTTTGGTGGCGTCGGTCACGGCGCGCGCCGGATTGAGCGACGCGTGGGCCATTTCGTACATCCAGTAGATCGGCGTCGTTAGCGCCGGGCTGCCTTCGGCCACCAGTGGCGGTGCTCCGCCAAACTCACCAATCGGCATTTCAAGTCCCTTTTGCATCGCAGCATAGTGCCGAATGCATAATAATGCGTCAATGCAAAGATCGGCATATCTGGGCCGCCGGTGCCAAACCCCGCCAAATTCACGGGATAAGTGGCCTATTCACCGCTCTGGATCAACGAACCGTGCCGGCGCGCGCTGCGCAAAAGCGCAAGAAATATCGCGAATGATGCCATAAAGAGCACGACGTTGATGGCCAGCGCCGAGATCATAAGATCGGCCCGAAACACGTGGTCGATCAACAGCGCCCGCATGCCCTCGAACACATAGGTCGGCGGCAACACCCAGGCGACGTATTGCAGCCAGTGCGGCAGCACCGTTACCGGATAATAGATGCAAGCCAGCGGCATGATGCCGAACATCAGCGTCCAGACGATGCTCTCCGCGCCCAGGCCGTTGCGCAGCACCAGTCCCGAAACGAAAATCCCGATCGACCAGCTGGTGAAGATCAGATTGCAGAAGAAGGCGATCAGCGGCAGCCCGATGCTGTAAAAATTGAAGTCGAAGAAAAATATCGCCAGCAGCGTCATCGGGATCACGCCGATCGCCAGCCGGATCACGCTCATGATCATCAGCGAGATCAGGAATTCGATCGGCTTGAGCGGGCTCATCATCAGGTTGCCGAGGTTGCGCGCCCACATCTCCTCGAGAAAGGAGATCGAAAAGCCGAGCTGGCCGCGAAACAGGATGTCCCACAGGATCACGGCGCCGATCAGCGAGCCGCCGGCGCGGGCGAAAAACCCCGATGACTGCGCAATATAGATCTGCAGAAATCCCCAGGTGATGATCTGCAGCGCCGGCCAATAAATCAGTTCCAGCAGTCGCGGCCATGACGACATCAGGAGATACCAATAGCGCAGCACCATCGCGCCGATGCGGTGCGGCGCGATGCCGCGCTGCGTGGCGAGCCGGGTCATGGCGCAATCTCCTGGGCGCGACCGCGGGCCACGTCGAGAAACACCTCTTCAAGCGTGGTGCGGTTATAGCGGGCCATGATCTTGTCGGGGCTGTCGTCGTCCTCGATGCGACCGCGCTTCATGATGATGACGCGGTCGCACAGCCGCTCCACCTCCAGCATGTTGTGCGACGCCAGCAAGATCGTCGCGCCCCTGGCCTTGCTGTAGGTCTGAAGGTGCTGCCGGATCCAGTCGGCGGTGTCGGGGTCGAGCGAGGCCGTCGGCTCATCGAGCAGCAGCAGTTCGGGCCGGTTGATCAGCGCCTTCGCCAGCGCCACGCGGGTCTTCTGTCCGGCGGAGATTTTGCCGTTGGCGCGGTCGAGGAAGTCGCCGAGATCGAGATCGCTGGCAAGCTCCTCAATGCGCTGGCGCAGATCGGGCACGGCGTAGAGGCGGCCGAAGATGGTGAGATTCTGCCGCACCGTGAGCCGCATCGGCATATCGACATAGGGACTCTCGAAATTCATCCGTCCCAGCACCTCGGCGCTTTGGTCGGGGATCGAGCAGCCCAGCACCTGGATGCGCCCGGAGGTCGGCAGCACCAGCCCCATGATCATGGCGATGGTCGTGGTTTTTCCGGCGCCGTTGCCGCCGAGCAACCCGGTGATGCTGCCGCGCGCAATGCGGAACGATACGTCATCGACGGCGCGGGTCGTCTTGTAGAGCTTGACGAGATGGGCGACCTCGATCGCCGCCGACCCTTCCGGATAGGCCGCAGGCACGTGGGACGGGATTAGCTGGTTCGTCGTCATGCGGGGCGTTCATTGGGCCATTGCAGCGCTAAGCGCAAGGCTTACAACTGAAGCAAGGCCTGGAAGCGAATCAAGGCTTGCAAGCAAATCTTGTCGGCGATCAAGTCCTTCTCCAGCCTCGTTCCGCGATGCGCTGCTTGGTGCAGGCCCGGACCGACAACAAGCCAATTTGTGGTCAAGGGGCCGCACGGGTAAGCTCACGACATGACCGACGTTGCAGCCTCCGATTTTCGTCATCCGCGACGTTATGTCCGCCTGGATACGATCCTGCGGCTGCGCTGGCTCGCGGTGCTCGGCCAGCTCGCGACGATCTTCATCGTGGAGCAGGGGCTCGAATTCGATGTCGAGGTCGTCCCCTGCCTGGCCATCATCGGCCTGTCCGCTCTGCTCACCCTTGCATTGCAGATCACGTTCAATCCGATGCGGCGGCTGGAGCCGGGCTATGCGGCGGCGTTGCTGGCGCTGAACATCATCGAGCTGGCGGGACTTCTGTTTTTCACCGGCGGGCTGGAGAATCCGTTTTCGTTTCTGTTTCTTGCCCCGGTTCTGATTTCGGCGACAGCGCTGCCGATCCGGCTGACCGTCGCGCTCGGCGTTCTCGCCATCGTCTGCGCCTCGCTGCTGGTATTCCTCCATCTCCCGCTGCCGTGGGACGGCGACGATCCGCTGGTGCTGCCGCCGATCTATCTGTTCGGCGTCTGGCTCTCGATCGTGGTCGCGATCGGCGTCACCAGCCTTTATGCGTTCCAGGTGGCCGAGGGCGCCCGCCAACTTTCCGATGCGCTGGCCGCCACCGAACTGGTGCTGGCGCGCGAGCAGCACCTCACCCAACTCGACGGCCTCGCCGCCGCCGCCGCCCACGAACTCGGAACCCCGCTCTCGACCATCTTCCTGATTTCGCGCGAACTGGAGCGGACGCTGCAGGACAACAGCCCGCTGGCCGGCGACATCAAGACCTTGCGCGAACAGGCGCAGCGTTGCCGGGATATTCTGGCCAAGATCACACAACTATCGGCAACCGGCGCGCCGTTCGACCGCATGCCGCTGTCGACGCTGATCGAGGAAGTGGTCGCGCCGCATCGCGGTTTCGACGTGGAGATCAAGGTCCGGATCGCGGTCGCCGCCACCCGCGAGCCGAGCGGCACGCGTAATCCGGCCATCCTCTATGGCGTCGGCAACATCCTGGAAAACGCCGTCGATTTCGCGCGGGCCAGGGTGGAGGTGAATGCGGGCTGGAATAACGAAACGGTCGAGATGGTCATCTCCGACGATGGCCCGGGGATCGCGCCCGACCTGCTGAAGCGGATCGGCGAACCCTATCTGTCGCGGCGGCGCAGCTCCGATGAAGCCCAGGGCGAGCATAGTGGCCTCGGCCTTGGGGTATTCATTGCCCGCACGCTGCTGGAGCGCACCGGCGCCAAGGTCTCGTTCACCAACCGGGTGTTTCCGGACCATGGCGCGGTGGTCCAGATCATCTGGCCGCGCAGCCGCTTCGAGGCCGGCGAAATCTCGGCCGAACCGTCACCTTAGAATTTTTAGAAAGCTGCCAAATCACTGGAACAGGGCCGGATCGGTCCTTATTCGACGTTATTCGGCCTTGGCATCGCCGAACGCCGCCCTATGATGGGTTGTTCGACATGAGGATGCCAAACCGTGACCGCCATCGCCGAACTGAATGATTACGCCGACCGCTCGCTCCTGATCGTGGAGGATGACAAGCCGTTCCAGGAGCGGCTGTCGCGTGCCATGGAAACGCGCGGCTTTACCGTCACATCCTGCGACAGCGTGTCCGACGGCTTGGCGCAAATCGGCCGATCCGCGCCCGCCTTCGCGGTGGTCGATTTGCGGCTCGGCGACGGCAATGGCCTCGACGTGGTGTCGGCGCTGAAGCGCAAGCGCCCCGATGCGCGCACGATCGTCTTGACCGGCTACGGCAACATCGCCACCGCCGTCACCGCGGTGAAGATGGGCGCGGTGGATTATCTTTCAAAGCCCGCTGACGCCGACGATGTCGTCGCGGCCCTGCTCGCGAGCGGCTCCGAAAAATCCGAGCTGCCGCACAATCCGATGTCGGCCGATCGCGTGCGCTGGGAGCACATCCAGCGCATCTACGAGATGTGTAACCGCAACGTCTCCGAAACGGCGCGGCGGCTGAACATGCATCGCCGCACCCTGCAGCGCATCCTCGCCAAGCGGGCACCGCGCTGAACTGCGCCTCATGGTGAGGAAGCGCGAAGCGCTGCCTCGAACCATGAGCCCTAATGCCGCCATCCTTCGAGACAGCGCTGAGTTTATCATCGGGCCGCGCTTTGCGCAGCCCCGTTGGCGCCTGTTCACGATGAGGTCTGAAAAAATCTAGTCTAAAATTCGCCGTGGCCCTGCGGATCGATCAGGCGATTGATCCGCTGCGCCGCCGGCCATGGCAAATCGCACCGTCATTAGCTTGCGGGTCGGCGCCGGCAGCCGATGCTCCGGCGCCTCGCAGTGCATATGGGCGCCGTAGGCGTCGGCGACGATCAGGCCGGTCTGCGCAGGGAATATCTCGCAGGGCAGATCCTGCGTAAACGCAAAGAACAGCCGGTCGCAATGCGCGCGGTAGTCCTGCCATTTCTGGTCGGCGCGCAGATCCTCGACCGACGATTTGATCTCGACGATCCAGATCTCGCCGCGCTCGTTCAGCGCCACCAGGTCGGCGCGCCGTCCCGATGGCAGCGGCAATTCGCTGATGCAGGAAAACCCGAGGGACCGTAACAGCCGCGCGGTGCCGCGCGCAATCGCCAGCGCCGTCTCCGATTGACGGCCGTCCGGCGGCGGCACGAGATTGACCTGGCGGGCCTGCGATTCCATCGCCGTAACATAAAGCGCGATCGGCACCGTGAAAACCGGTTTTGGCTTCTAACGGAGAAAGTGCGGGAACCCGAGGAAGTCCCACCGCTTATCAATTTGCCGCCGGAAACCCGCGGATCGACAAAGGCTGCCGCAGCATGATCGACGACCTTTGGTACAAGAACGGCGTGTTCTATTGTCTTTCCGTCGGCACCTATATGGACGCCAATGGCGATGGGATCGGTGATTTCAAAGGCTTGCTGCGACGGCTGGACTATCTGCAAGGCCTCGGCGTCACCGCAATCTGGCTGATGCCGTTTCAGCCGTCACCGGGTAAGGACGACGGCTATGATATCTCGGATTATTACGGCGTCGATCCGCGCTACGGAACGCTCGGCGATTTCGTCGAATTCACCCATGGCTGCCGGCAGCGCGGCATCCGTGTCATCATCGATCTTGTCGTCAACCATACCTCGGATGGGCATCCGTGGTTTCGCGACGCGCGAAGCTCGCCGGATTCTCCCTATCGCGATTGGTATGTCTGGGCCGACAAGAAGCCTGCCAATGCCAACAAGGGCATGGTGTTTCCCGGCGTGCAAAAATCGACGTGGACCCGCGATAAGGAAGCCGGCGCGTGGTACTTCCATCGTTTCTACGACTTTCAGCCCGACCTCAATACGTCCAATCCGCGCGTGCAGGCCGAGATCCTCAAGATCATGGGGTTCTGGATTCAGCTCGGCGTTTCCGGCTTTCGCATGGATGCGGTCCCGTTCGTGATTTCGACCAAAGGCGCGAAGGTTCGAACTCCAGTCGAACAATACGACATGCTGCGGTCGTTCCGCGAATTCCTGCAATGGCGACAGGGCAACGCCATCATCCTCGCGGAAGCCAATGTGCTGCCGGAAACCGACATGGAATATTTCGGCGACGACGGCGACCGCATGCACATGATGTTCAATTTCCACGTCAATCAGCATCTGTTCTACGCAATGGCGTCCGCCGACACACGGCCGCTCGCAAAAGCACTCAAGGCCACCAAACCACGACCGGCTTCGGCTCAATGGGGATTATTCCTGCGCAACCACGACGAACTCGATCTCGGTCGATTGACCAAGGCGCAGCGCAACGTTGTGTTTAAAAGTTTTGGCCCCGATAAAAATATGCAACTTTACGATCGGGGCATCCGCCGCCGTCTTGCGCCTATGCTGGGCGGCAACCGCCGGCGCCTCGAACTCGCCTACAGCCTGCTATGCACGCTTCCCGGAACACCCGTGATCCGCTATGGCGACGAAATCGGGATGGGCGACAATCTCGATCTGCCGGAGCGCAATTGCGCTCGTACACCGATGCAATGGTCGACCGAACCACAGGCCGGCTTCACGGAAAGTGACAGACCGTGCTCGCCCCTGATCGATAAAGGCCCCTACGGGTTCGGGCACGTCAATGTCGCCAGCCAGCGCCGTGATCCCAACTCAATGCTGAACTGGACCGAGCGCATCATCCGGATGCGCAAGGAAGTCCCGGAGATCGGCTGGGGCGATTTCAAGGTGATCGCGGTGCGCGACCCCGCCATCTTGATCGTTCGCTATGACTGGCGCAACAATTCGGTGCTGTTCGTGCACAATCTCGACGAAAGGCCGCGAGAAGTGTCCTTTGCGTCCGGCGTTCCTGGCGAGGCCGGTAAGCTTCTGGTCAACCTTTTGACGGAAGACCACAGCCGGACCGACCCGCGCGGCAGGCACACGCTGATGCTCGAAGGCTATGGATACCGCTGGTATCGAGTGGGCGGGCTGGATTATCTGTTAAAGCGTAGCGACATCGATACCGATGCGGCCGGTAACGCGGCTCACCCGGCCTGATCGCGCCAGATGCAGATGATGACGCCTTCATTGCCGCGCAGATCGAGGGTGTCCTCAATTGCCTCGCCCTGCCGGTCCAACAGCGTCGAAAGCAGGATTTCACCCGTGATGCCCACCGCCTCCAACTCGATCGAGACCGGTTCCGCGCCGAGATTGAGCGCGATCACAACGGCCTTTCCTTGGCTCTGCCGCCGGTACAGCAACAGGTCGCCATGCGCCGCGATCGGTGCGTAATCACCGGATATCAGCGCCGGGGTTTCCTTCCTGAGCCGGATCAGCGCCTTGTAAAGGCTGAGGATCGACCAGGCGTCGGCGTCGAGATTGACCACGTTCTCGTGCGCAAAATCGTTCGCCAGCGGCAGCCACGGCGTCGATGCCGAGAAACCGCCATTCGCCGTCGCATCCCATTGCATCGGCGTCCGGCAGCCGTCGCGGCCGACACCAATGCCCGGAACGTTCTTCTCAAAGGGGTCCCGCACCTGATCGGGAGCGATCGCGACCTGGAGCATGCCGATCTCGTCGCCATAATAGAGCGTCGGGGTTCCGCGCAGCGTCAGCAGCAACATCGCGGCGATGCGTGTCTGCGCCGGCCCGATGCGGCCCGCCACCCGCGGGCGGTCGTGATTGCCCAACACCCAGTTCGGCCACGCGCCCGGCGGCAGTGCGGCTTCGTAGTCGGCGATGATCTTTTCAATCGACCGCGCGCTCCACAGCGTCGATATCAGCGCAAAATTGAACGGCATCTGCGCGCCCTTAAGGTCGTTGCCGTAATAGGCGATCAGGCGTTCGATCGGCAGATAGATCTCCCCGATCAGCACGCGTGCGTCGAATTCTTCGATGACTCGGCGCATTTCCGCGACCACGTCGTGAACCTCCGGCTGATCGGTGGAGTACCGCGTCAGTATCTTTTCATGCGGCGGGCGGCCTTCGCGATAATAAGGATTGGGCGGATTGTCGCGAAATTCCGCGTCCTTGATCAGGTGCCAGATCACATCGACGCGGAAGCCGTCGACACCCCGGCGAAGCCAGAAGCGCATGACGTTGTAGATCGCCTCGCGCACTTCCGCGTTGCGCCAGTTCAGGTCCGGCTGCTGGGCGAGGAATGCGTGATAGTAATATTGTCCGGTCGCAGCATCCAACGTCCAGGCGCTGCCGCCGAATTCCGACAGCCAGTTGTTAGGCGGTCCGCCATCCGGGCCGGGCTCGCGCCAGATATACCAATCGCGCTTCGGATTATCGCGCGCGCTTCGGCTTTCGATGAACCACGGATGCTGCTCGGAGGTATGGTTCGGGACGAGGTCCAGGATGATCCTGAGGCCGCTGGAATGCGCCGCGCCCACCAGCGCGTCGAAATCCTCCAGCGTGCCGAACAACGGATCGATACCGGTGTAATCGGAGATGTCGTAACCGAAATCGGCCATCGGAGATGGAAAGATCGGCGACAGCCAGATCGCGTCGACGCCGAGCGCTTGCAGATAGGGCAGCCGGGTGATGATTCCGGCGATGTCGCCGACCCCGTCTGCATTGGAGTCCTGAAACGAGCGTGGATAAATCTGATAAAAAATGCCGCTTTGCCACCAGGGGGCGCTGCTCTGATCCATTCGCAATCATTCTTTTGAAATCGGCCTTTTGAAATTGGCCGCGCAACGGCACTCCGAACGGCGTGCCGGCTTGAATTGAACGGCGGGAAGATGACGGGGAAGCGGCAGACCTGGCAATTTTCACCTTATTTTTGCTTGGCGAGGCGCGAAAAATCGGCATTGTGCGGCCATGGCAAATGAACCCGAGACCAAGGCGAAAGCCGGCGCGATCATTATTCCGGTGACGCTGTTCGAACAGAACTGCACCCTGATCTGGTGCGAGGTCACCAAGAAAGCTGTGGTGATCGACCCCGGCGGCGACGTCCCCAAGATTGAGGCCGCGATCAAGCAGTCCCATGTCAGCGTCGAAAAGATCTGGTTGACCCACGGCCACATCGACCACGTCGGCGGCGCGGCCGAATTGCGCGACGCACTAAAGGTGCCGATCGAAGGGCCGCACATCGAGGACAAATTCCTGCTCGACAATGTGGTGTCGAGCGGCGCCCGTTTCGGCATCACCGGCGTGCGCGATTTCGCTCCGGACCGCTGGCTCAATGAAGGCGATAAGGTCTCGATCGGCGAATTGACTTTCGACATCCTGCATTGTCCGGGCCATTCGCCCGGCAGTGTGGTGTACTTCAATAAGGAAATGCGCTTTGCGCATGTCGGCGACGTGCTGTTCAACGGCTCGGTCGGACGCACCGACCTTCCCGGCGGCGATCATGCCACGCTGATCAAGTCGATCACCGGCAAGCTGCTGCCGCTCGGGGACGATGTCAGCTTCATCTGCGGCCATGGGCCCGGCTCCAGCATCGGCCAGGAGCGCATGACCAACCCGTTCCTCACGGGCGCGATGTAACGGACAGGTCGGCGGCATCGGCCCATCGAAAACCCAAGCCGCGTCGAGGAGCGCTCGCTAGGCTGAAACCATCGTGCGCACTTGCCGCGACAGATGATCAAGATCGAACGGCTTGGTGATCATTTCCATGCCCGGCTGCAGATCGGCGATCGCAACGCTCTCGGCGTAACCGGTGATGAAAAGAACCTTCAGGCCGGGCCGCGTTTCCCGGGCCTGATCGGCGAGTTGGCGGCCGTTCATGCCGGGCAAGCCGACGTCGGTGACCAGCAAATCAATCCGCGTAGCGGTGCGGAGGATATCCAGGCCTGACGGTCCGTCGAAGGCCTCGAGCGTCCGGTACCCCTGTTCGCCGAGCATCTCGAGGATGACCCCGCGCACCACAGGCTCGTCTTCGACCACCAGTACCGTCTCGCCGGAGGCGGTGTGCCCGGCGGTTTGAGCGGGTGACGGGCGTTCGACGGCAAACTCGCTGTAGTGGCGCGGCAAATAGAGTTTGATTGACGTTCCATGCCCCAATTTGCTGTCGATCGTGGCGTGGCCGTTCGATTGCCGGGCGAATCCATAAATCATCGAGAGCCCGAGTCCGGTCCCCTGTCCGATCGGCTTGGTAGTGAAGAACGGATCGAAGGCGCGCGCCGCCACCTCTGCGCTCATGCCGACGCCGGTGTCGGTGACATCGATGCAGATATAGTCGCCGGGCGAAAGCTCCGGTGTGCCGGTGGTCACCCCATCGAGCCGCGCATTCGCCGTGCAGATGATAAGTTTGCCGCCATCGGGCATGGCGTCGCGCGCGTTGATGGCGAGGTTGAGCAGTGCGCTTTCCAATTGATTGGGATCGCAGAGCGTGTTCCACAGGCCGTCCGCTGCGCCGATGGCAAGATCGATGGTCTCGCCGATCGTCCGGCGCAGCAGATCCTCCAGCGACACCACCAGCTGGTTGGCGTCGACGCTTTTCGGAATCAGTGGCTGCCGCCGTGCAAAAGCCAACAGGCGGTGCGTAAGCGCGGCGGCACGGTTTGCCGACGTCATTGCCGCCTCGATGTATCGCGCGACGTTATCAGTGCGTCCCTGCTCGAGGCGGGTCCGCAAGAGATCCAGCGACCCGACGATTCCGGTCAGCAGATTGTTGAAATCATGCGCGAT
Source organism: uncultured Alphaproteobacteria bacterium (assembly GCA_963843235.1). Lineage (GTDB taxonomy): Bacteria > Pseudomonadota > Alphaproteobacteria > Rhizobiales > Xanthobacteraceae > Bradyrhizobium. The sequence continues at coordinate 3,056 of CAWJJV010000016.1, read as the reverse complement.
ACCGCCGGTCAGTTGTCCAACCGCCTCCATCTTCTGCGACTGAAGCAGCGCCTCTTCGGTGGATCTCAGCCGTTCGGCCGCGGCCTTCTCCGCGGTCACATCGCGAGCAACCGCATAGATGCGATCCTGGTCCGGAACGCCGGTCCAGGACAACCAGCGATACGATCCATCCTTGTGACGAAGCCGGCTTTCGAACCTGACGGTGGTTTCGCTGGCACTGATTCGTTTGATCTGCGCGTCGGTCCAACCGTTATCGTCGGGATGCTCCAGCCACTGCAGCGTGCGGTTCAGCAACTCCGCCTCGCTCCAGCCCAGCGTTCGGGTCCATGCCGGGTTGACCGTCTTCCACACGCCGTTGCGATCGGCGACCAGCAGAAGGTCCTGCGACACGTTCCAGATCCGGTCCCGCTCCCGGGTCTTTTCCTCGACGCGTTGCGCCAGCGTCGCGTTCAGCTCGGCGAGCTGGTCGGCAAGGTTGCGGAAACGCTCTTCGCTCTGTCGCAGCGCCTGCTCCGCCACCACCTGCTCGGTGACGTCGGTGTGCGCGCCGACCAGCCGCACGGCTCTTCCGTTCGCATCGCGCTCGATCGTGGATCTGACCGAAATCCAGCGTATCTCGCCATCGCTCGGACGAATGATCCGGTACTGCACCGTGTAGTCGCGAGCCCTGCTTGCGATGGCTTCGCGGAATTTTCTCTCGGTCGCTTCGCGATCCTCGGGATGGACGCGCTGTACCCAGTCTTCGTGGAGATTCGTCGACCGCCTCCGGCGGCAATCCGTGGATCTCCAGATACTCCAGCGACCGGCGATTGCGGAAACCGGTCCTCAGATCGACCTCGAGGCCACCGATCCGGCCGATCTGCTGCACGCGCGCGAGTTCCGCCTCGCGTTCCCGCAGCGCGACGGTCGCAAGATAATCCTTGGTCACGTCGCGGCAAATGACGAGCACCCCGCCGACACCGTCATCTTCGTCGATCGGGCTGAAGCCGTAGGTCCAGTAGACCTGCTCCAGCTTGCCGTAACGCGTGATTGGAACGAGCTGATTTTCATGCCAGGTCGCACCGCCGCCGCTCATCACCTGCTCGATCTGGCAACCGATAATGTCCCAGATTTCCGGCCAGCATTCCCGTCCGCGCTGACCGAGCGCGCTCGGATGGCGTTCGGGACCCAGCGTCCGGCGATAGGCGTCGTTATAAAACTGGATGAGATGCGGCCCCCACCAGATGAACATCGGGTGGTTGGTATTGAGCAACAGCCGTACGGCCGTCCGCAGACTTTGCGGCCAGATTTCCGGGGCGCCCAGCGGGCTGGCCGACCAGTTGTAAGCCCGCGTCAATGCGCCCATTTCCCCGCCGCCGGCGAGAAAATCCGCAGAACTCGGTACATTGATTTTCACATGCGGAATGATCGGTAACCACGCTCAGCCCAAATCGGGCAAGGCGGAACTTAACCGCCGGTCACAGTTCAATCAAATGCTCGGGGCCGGGTTTGGCCCGAATATAATTTTTCACGCACGGAACAAAACAGCCCGCGCGAACATCAGGCATGACGGGAACCGCCGGGCGACGGATGCGCGAGCGGTCGTCGGCCGTTATTTCATCAGGCCGGCGGCCGTCAACGCGCGCGTAATGACATCACTTACATCAATCGTCCCGATCCGCGACGGCGCGGCATCGCGAACCGGGGTTTCCTTCGGTCGCCGCACCTTCCTGAAGTCCGATGTTGATGCGGTTACAGGAGAAACCAACGGAATCAGTTTGGAACTGGGAGATTCTGTCGCGGCGGCTTTGGAATCATACACCAGCTTAGTCAAACCAAAGAAATGCGCGATGTGATACGAGGATGAGATTCCCGCCTCGATCATAAACGCGCCTTCCGCACCATATCGCTCGTCGTTGTCGGTCAGACCGAGCGGGGTGCCGTGGGCCATGTCGGTGATGGTGTAGGATTCGATGATGGTCTCGCCATCTCCGTTCCACCAAACCTGACGGGGATGGCCGTCGACGATGCCTTCCGACATCGCCGCCTGCGGCAGCCCATGCACGTCGAGCCACTGCTTGACGATTTCATCGGCATTCGCGGGATTGACCGTGCGATCGGCGCTCCCATGCCATACCGACAATTTCGGCCACGGGCCTTTATGCTCCGACGCGTTTCGTACCAGATCGCCCAGTTCGCCAGCCGGATGGGACGGCGACTGAAACATTCCGCTCAACGCTTGACGTACGTTGGTGGCAACGCCGAACGGCAGCCCTGCAATGACCGCGCCGCCGGCGAACACGTCAGGGTAGGTTGCAAGCATGACCGACGTCATCGCTCCGCCAGCGGAAAGCCCGGTGACGAAGATGCGATGCTTGTCGATGCCGTAATCGGCGGCCATCCGCGCGACCATCTGGCGGATCGAGCACGCTTCGCCATGATCGCGTGCGGTGTCTTCCGGAATGAACCAGTTGAAGCATCCGTTGGCATTATTCGACCGCTGCTGCTCCGGCATCAGCAACGCGAAGCCATATTGCTTCGCGAGCGTGGACCAGCCGGCACCCACATCGTAACCGGCGGCGGTCTGGCTGCACCCGTGCAGAACCACGACAAGCGCGGGTCCCTGGGCGGCTCCGTGGCGGAGGCTATCGGGAACGAAGGAGAACATCCTGAGGTCGCCCGGATTGGTCCCGAAGTCGGTGACCTCAACAAGCGCACTGCGACCATCTGGCCTTGCGCCTCGCGCGAAGTCTCCCGGGCTGCTAATTCCGGGCAGCTTGGGCAGACGTCGAAAGAACTCGATATTTTTGGCGAGGGACACCGGCAGCTCCTAGGCGAGAGACCAAGACAAGACGTATAAGTCCAAGACAAACAGATGGTTGCTGCACTGCAAAATAAAAAGGATGTGTACTGTCGATTTCACGATAAATTGTCACTGCGGGCCGGATTGCCTAGATTCAAGCGGCCGGGCGGCGGCTATCCCGCGTCCGAAATGCGGCGTGGGCGATAATAGACGGCGTAAACAAGGGCACCACCCCGGTTTGGTGCGTTCCATCGGAGCGAATGGCGCGCCGTGG
>CAWJJV010000015.1:507500-1043413 GCA_963843235.1 uncultured Alphaproteobacteria bacterium | reverse complement strand
GTCCTCGCCGGTGATAACGAATTGCCGAATGCTCGATGACATTTCCGTCATTCCGGCGGTCAGGCTTTGGAGGCCAGTCAGGACTTCATGGGTGTGCCGCACCCACCGGTTTCTTTCGCCGGAAATGGCCACGCTGCGGTAGGCAAATGCGCCTACCAGAACCAAGATCGCGATCGCTGCGCCAAACGAAAATTGAACTATCCGGTTTGAAATCGGACCGGCTTTCATGGCGTACAATGCGCTTCGACTGGACAATGTGAGCCGACCGCCGGCGATCGTTGCGAATCTTTCTGACGGATGATGCTCATCATCGTATTCATTTTTCCGCCGGATCAATCAAGGCATCGGCGTACCGATGCACGACCGCCCTTGCGAGCTGGCGGCGCACAGAGCATGACCTTGGATTGTAGTCCGAAAGATTAACCGGCCCGCACCTAGCGCGGAATATTAGTACCTGCGTATTGCGTACTAATACCGCTACCGCTCGATAGCGCGCGCGCTGAATTTAATCCTCAACGCTGGTCAGGCGCGATTGAGAGCCGTGAAATTTTGCCAGTCCCACGCGAACCAAATCCGCCACGTTTCTGGTTCCGAGTTTCCCCATCAGATGGGCGCGGTGAGCCTCGAAGGTGCGCGTGCTGATTCCCAACTGGCGTCCACCCTGCTTGTTGGACGCTCCGCCCGTGATCAGTTCCAATACCTGTCGCTCGCGCGGAGTGAGCGAGTGCTGACCGACAAGAGGCGATGTCGGGCGGGCGGCACTGACATGATCGTTCCGTGTCCACGCGTCGATTGCCTCGTGGCCATGCGCAACCGCAGTTTCGGCATCTACCGGCATCTCACCACCCCGGCCGGCTCGACCGAGTATCTCGCGGACGCGTTCAGCATCGCCTAACGCCATATCCACGATCTTACGCACCGGTGCCGAACCGATTTGGGTACCATCCGAGTGCTCGCTAGCCTGTTTGATTGCATGCAGATGGAGCAATAATGCGTTCAGTGGTCCACGAAGTTCATGCGCCATCGCGGCGCCGGCGTCGTCGACCGCTCGTCTCAGGGCTTCCGACACGAACTCGGCCTGGAGCCGGTTGAGCTTCTCCGCCACGATATCAAGCCGGAGCGGGGCCGGCAGGAGGTGGAACCGAGAGTTGTTCTCCGTCATAGCGATGACCATCCTGTCCTGACTTTCGATGTCTACCACGCAAATACTGGAGCTGTCGGACCACGGCTTGCTTAGACAGCTTCCATTAATTGTCGGGAGGCAAATGGCCTTCGCAGGCAAGTCGGCGTACCGGCTTCCGCAGCCATGCCCAGAAAATCGAGACCTGGATCCGTCGAGTTGCGAAATCTGAAGCCCGACCTCGCAAGAAATAGGTAGCGTCGGCACCCATCGCCGAAATATGGCAATGATCCCGGCATAAATATATCGGCGATCACCAGATCGACACGCGAAGACTCAATAACATGTCGGGTATCGGCATCGTGCACCACACGGCAGTCCCCGCAATCGAGCCAAATCAATGCGAATCAAGATACCGCACTACCTCTCATATATTCTGTTCAAAAATGATCATTTCGCGACTAATTAAATTACTTACGTAATGGCAGATTTACGCAGGTACATTTGCCAGATTTACCATGGTTTTATTTGTCCGTAAGTATGACAGAGGCCCGCTTCAAGCCGAAGGATGGACAATGCAAGAGCTTGCTCCCCAGCAGGGACGATCTCACCGTTTCGATGAAGTGGACCCGGACGCACAACTGAGACAAGCGCTGGACAGTCTCGAAAGCGAAAACGGTCAGTTGAAAGAGCTGGTTGTCCGGCTTTCCGAAACAATCGTCAGGATCGTCACCGCCAAACGGTGAGCGACCGCACGCTTTCCTGTCACTGACCGCCGCGATCGATTTTGGTTACCTTGCCGGCGTAAGCCGGCCTCTCCCCGAGATTATTTTTGGAACCTCGTCGGTACGAATTTGGACAGGCTTGGTCGCCGCTAGCCCGATCAGGAGCCGTCGGCGATTGCGTACGCCTGCTGTCAAAGCGGTTCGATCGGCTCTAGTTCGACGCCATCGGCCTCTATCAGCATCTCCGCTCAGGGCACCGATCACCGAGCCAAACTGACGATCGCCGACTTTGCCGACTTTATTCTTCAGGGCACGTCGCTTTAAGGTCTCCACTTTGCGCCAAAGCGGCCTTCCCTGAGAACGCCAGGCTAAAGACACGATGTTCGGGCTACTGCAGCACTTAATGCCTTTCAAGACGGACCGACGCATCAGGCGGCCATGGTTCCAATTTCAATTCCGTAGACAGCAAGACGCCGTGACGTTGCGTTCTCAGTCGGGCGGCTGAAGTTCCCCCAAGAGCCAACCGAGACCGTGAGATTTCATGGGATCAACCTCGACGACGACCTTTTCGACATGGGCGCATTTGCCGCACTCAAACGTGCGTAAGTTGAGCGCGTCGCGCGATGGTAAAATGCGGGAAAGCAACATTTCCGATCGACAATTCGGGCAACAAGGTCGGGGAATGGACTTAAAGTCGGATAATGATTGTGATGCTGACATGGCGCTTCCCTCGATAGGCGGGAGCACAACACTCTCAGTCACCGGTGATGCCTGGTGGACGACGGTGATGGGGTGACCTTTTATCCAGCTGGTTACGATGCGCCGTTCAGTATTGATCAGGGTCTGGCTTTGATTTGAACCAGGTCGAATAATGTCTTTCCGTGACCGGCGGCATTTGCGACAAATTTGCTGCCGCGCATCGACAATATCTTGTCGGGCGGTTCAGTCGGAAGGACTGTGCTTTGCGAAATGATGTACTTCGGAGCTCAATTGAGTGAGGCCGCGCCTTTCTTCGAAAAGCGGCCTCTTCGCGAAGGTTGACCGATACGACTCATGTTCCGCCGTCGGCAAGCGTTTCCATCTTACAGATATCGAGAGGCCGCCCGTCTTGTCTCTTTGAGCAGGCAACTCCCCACATACTCGCTAGATCGGCGTCGTGTCGATCGGCTTCGAACTAGACTTCTGAACTTTCTCAACCCTGCATTGGACACTCGTTCCATGCAGGGGCTTTTTTTCCCGAGCGTCCGGATAGCAGTGAATGAGCTATATGGAGCAGCGGCCTGCGCCGTAAAGTCGTAAATTGGAACGTCGCCTTGGAGTTCCTCGGCTTTTGCCGGTGACCGAAGGTGCGTTGCACGCCCACCGTTTCAGGGAGAAGCAGAATGCCCGCATTTCAGAGCGTCCTGGATTCCGCCTTATCCCGAAAATACTACCTGAAAGCGGTTGGGTGCGAGAAGTGCGCAGAATACGCATCCGATCTAACTACCGAACAGCAATGGCGCGAACTCGCCGAGCAATGGCTTTCGTTGGCGTGTCGAGCTGAAAAAAATCAGGCAGAGCTTCGCTGGAAGGACCGGAGTAAGGCTAACTCGGTCAAACCGTCGAAGATCGCGACGACCTAGAAAAACTGGGTGCCGTCCGAGAGAAGCGCCGTAGGTCAGCTTGGGCACGCCCGTCGCAAACGTGGCAGCCTCGATCCGCGGACTCGGAAATCGAAGTGACAGATCTCGTCGCCCGACTGCATTAAATCCGACGCCCTTGCCTGCCCAAGTGCCATGCGCGCTTGATGCTCGCCCGCATTATGGCCGCCTCACTACTTCCAGACAGGCATAAAGTGCTGTCGCAGGATGCGAGGCCCCTCCTTCCCTGATCTTGCGGACGATGCCTCCAAGCCAGTCATTCTCCAGGAATGATCCTGAGAACGGCCTAAAGTTTAATTGGCACCAAATAGTTGAAGGTGATCAGAACAATCAGCAGCGCGATTCCAATTCCGAGGCTCCAACCGATTAGTCTCTTCTCGATAGGCAGCAGCGGCTCGACTGAGCCCGCTCCAATTTCGTTTTTCAGGTCGTGTTGCGGCATGATCTTTCCTCGTTCCCCGTCAGCTTACGAGCGGTGGTTTGAGGCCGCTGAAAAACAGCCACGAGATCAGAAGCCCGACCCAGATCACGAAACCGAACAAGCTGACGAAATACACCGCCGCCAGCTTGCCGAAGCCCTGTTGCCACAGCTTGCGGAAATCCGAAAGCACGCCGATCGAGAAGAACGTCAGGATGAAGAATATGACACGGAAGATGTTGGCCTCGCCTGCGGCGGCAGGAAGTGCCTTGGCGATATCCGGCGTCGAGCCGATGGCAAGCCAGAGCGACACGGCAAAAACAAAGATGAATCCGAGAATAAACTTGGGAAACCGCTGCCATATTTCAGCGGGCTTCGCCTTATCCGGACCCTTGTCGATATGATTGGTCCAGATATAGCCGAGGATGAACGCCCAAATGCCAATGAAGATGTCGATGAATATCTTCACAGTAGTGGTGGTCGCAAGGATCCAGCCCGGCTGGTATTTGATGCCTTCCGCCGCGTTCTTGGCCATGATCAGCGACTCGGTGATGCCGCCGCCCGCAACCGCCGCGCCGTCGGTCTTGATGGCGAGGCCGATCCATGCGCCGGCCACCAGCGGTTCCTGCCAAAGGAAGGTCTGCGCCAGGAACGGCAGAAGCAGGACCTCGACGACCGCGAACACGACGACCAGCGAAGATACGAGGATCGGTACCGCCGGGCGGGCCCGGATGGCTCCGCCGGTCGCGATGGCGGCCGCCACGCCGCAGATCGAAATACCGGAAGCCAGCGGCACCGACCACTCGCGGCTGAAGCCGAACCATTTGCGCGAGATGTAATAGATCACCGCCCAGTAGATCAGGTAGGCTTCGACGATGGCCGCCGCACCGCGCAGCAGCAGCGACGACGCCAAATTCAACCGGCCAGCCGCGGTGACGGCCACGGTCGCGCCTAGAATGACGATTGCGATCTTGATGTATAATTCAGGGCGTATCGCCTCCCTCAGCCACTCGGCGAACCGCGGAAAGAAGTTGGCGATCACCAGTCCGGACAGCAGCGCTACGACAAAACCGCCTTCATTGGTCAGCTTGAGCGACCAGGTCAGACCAAACTTCTGCTGTTCGGCCGGCGTCACTGCGGCGATGTAAGCATAGCTGCCGACGATCCAGCTCGCATAGGCAATCGCGAACACAACGGTGAAGGCAATTGCGAATTTCCTGACATCTGCGCCCAGGGTACTCACGCCGAGACTGAGCACGACAAGCAGCGTGGCATAGGTTGCCAACAGGGCGCCCCCACCACCGAGCCAAGCATAGGCTTTTGCAAACGGGTTCAGTGCTTGTGCGACGTCGGTGTAAATCGACGTCGTCACCGCCCAGCCTAACAGATCGGTTCCGCTGATGCTGACGAGCGCAGCCCCAAAAACCAATAGGCCGATCACTACCGCGAGCCAGTCCTCGTTCAATCGCGCCTTCAGCGCAATCGGCTCCGATACGTTCACCGCAAGATCCGACATTTGAATTCCCCAAACCTGAAGCGTCAAACGAAAGCACAATCGGCATTTCTCGCAGGACTTCGCGCACCGATCGCCGCGCGGAAAAAAACCGCGCTAATGCGGGCTAATATGATGGCCAAACCGAAATGGCGGCAATCTCACAGAATTTCTTTGTTGGCCAGTTTGCAATAAAACCCTTCTCGAAATATCGAGACCGATAGAATGAATGTCTGATTTTGCCACCAACGACCGAAAGGAAAAAATCCATCGCATTGCGATTCTTTAGATCGAACGAAAATCCGCCGATGGGAATCGGGCGGGCGCTTTCCGTTTTCGATGTGGCAAATCCGCCAGCGCTGAATGTCATTTTCGGCAAGCTCGCCGAGACCGGTCAAGCTTACCGGCACCATTTCCGGCGCCCCAAAAAAGTCCTCCGCTCTACCAATTGGACCCCTTGCGCGAACGCATCGGCTGCCGGACCGGCCAGGGCTGCCATCTCACCGGCGTCCCGCAGGTCAACCTTCCGCGTGTAACGGTTGGTGGCGCGTCGGTCGGGCTTTCGATCATCGGCGCTCGCGGATCGGACCTCGACCGTCTGCTTGTTGCTCTGGCTTTCGAGGAGCAGGCCGCTTAAAGGGCGTGGACGGATATCCAGGAGACGAGCCATGAATTGGGAGAATGAGACGGGCACCTTTGCACTCGGCGACTTTGCCGTGGAAAGAGGCGGCGTGATCCGCGAGGCCCGGCTCGCCTGGCAGCGCTTTGGCACGCTCAACAACCGACGCGACAATCTCGTCCTCTACCCCAGCAGCTATTCCGCGCGTCTGTCAGATATGTCCTGGTTGATCGGGCCGGAGGGCATTCTCGATCCCACCCGCTGGTGCATCATCGCCGTCGGCATGTTCTCGAATGGGGAATCGTCCGGCGCGGCGGAGACGCCCGATTATCCCGCGCTCGTCACCGTCGCCGACAATGTGCGGGCGCAACACCGTCTCGTGACGGAAATGTGCGGCGTGGACAAACTCGCCGCCGTTTATGGATTTTCGATGGGCGGCATGCAGGCCTATCATTGGGCGGCGCTCTACCCAGAAATGGTGGAACGCGCCTTCGTCGTCTGCGGCAGCGCCCGCACAGCAGATCACAACAAAGTTTTTCTGTCTGGCCTGTTGCGCACGCTCGAAGCCGCGCCCGAGCATACCGGCAATGGCCGGTTTTCGAGCGAACCGGTGCTGGCGCTTAAGGCTTTTGGACACATTTATGCCGGCTGGGGTTTGAGCCAGGATTTCTACCGTGCCGGTCTCTACAAAAGCGCGCTTGGTGCGCCCGATCTCGAAACCTTCGTTCGCACCAATTGGGCCGAGCGGTTTTCTCAGTGCCGCGCGGCGAACCTCTATGCGCAGGCGATCGCTTGGTTTCACGGCGATATCAGCAACAACACCCTTTACAACGGCGATCTCACCCAAGCGCTCCAGTCCATAAAGGCGCAAATGCTCCTGCTGCCGAGCGAGACGGATCTCTATTTTCGCGTTGCGGATAATGCGGCCGAGCTTCCCCATCTTGCAACCGGGACCCTGCGGCCGATCCCGAGCGTGTGGGGTCATCGCGCGGGCAACCCGAACGCCAATCCGGCAGATGCCGCCTTTCTCAAGGCGGCGGTTGCGAATTTGCTGCCGCGGTAAAGGCCGGGCCTTGAATCAGCCTTGTACTCGGCTGTTTTGTGTAGACGATCTCATGAAGGACTTGGTTCGGGGCCGCTACCTCTTAGACCCAACATAAGTGGACCATACGGCGCTCGCCAATGTCTGAGCCGTTTGGTGGGCACATGTATTTTCGACTTCGGCTACTATCGCCGCCACGTTGATTTCCGCTTGTGTTTGGCCACTTGCGACGGCCACGTAATTGAGTCCCGTCCAGAAGCCGTAGATCCAGACGGTTCCCTCTAATACGTGTTCTTGCGTAGATCGCCAGTGAGCGCAACTCATGGCCCCGATTCCGACCATGTCAACGGAAACGGCGGCGTCCCGCGCGGAAACCAGATCGACCGGAGCGGCCAAGACCAACGCCGCAACTAAAACTCGTTTTATCATACGACCATCCGGGCGGCTCAAATCGCAGACCATTCCTCACGAAACGGAAATGAATGGCCACACTTCCTGATTGTTGTTCGCTGCTCTCGATAGAACGAGAAAAATCACCTGCTCGCCCCATAACATCCAATCTTGGTGCACCGAAGTTCGCAGTGCATCCAGCAATGGTCAAAGTCAGCTTGGCTTATCGCACTCTCCGTGTCGGTAACTGGCGCGATGCTCGTGAATAGATCGTCGCGTCGTTTGTTATTTGAATGCTCGTCTGGGGGCGTTTCAATGGCAAAAAAACGCCTAAACTGAAGGCTTGACTCAGATCGCGATGCGCAGGACCGGTGATTCCCCGGCCCCGGCCGCCTGGACTTGAGCGCGCTGCCGCGGACGCGGATAGTCGTCTAGGATATCGGATTGCACGACAAGACTGACCACGCATCAGAAGGGCGCCTAGCCAGGCGATGAAGAATAGAGTGATAATGCGGGAAATCGGCGACGGGACAGAAGCCTCTCGCGGGTCCGCGGCGCGTTCAGCGGGCCGGACAATCCCAGGAGATGCGGATTTGCGAAATGCAACTTTTCTGCGTGACTCCTCACCACTCGTTTGCTTTCCTGCTCAAGGAATTGAGGCGGCCGGAGCGGCTGCGGACAGCTTGCACAAGGTTTAACAACCAAGATTATCATAAGCTAAGTGGAGTCAGGCATGGACAAACCGACCTCTGATCAGGAACTTCAGAGCAGGTCCAATGCACCAGGTGACGGACAAGCGAAGAGCACGCGCACCGCGACGCGTGCTCCTTCCATTATCGTCGGCATCGTTGCAGCTGCCGTTGCGGCGTTATCCGTCTTCTATCTCCTGCGACCGGAACCGCTCCTCGTGCAGGGTGAGGTCGATGCAACACGCCTCGATATAGCCGCGCGCGTCGACGGACGGGTCAAGGAAATCCCTGTCCAACGTGGCCAGAACGTTCCTGCGGGGGCGGTGCTCGTACAGATCGATAATCCCGAAACTCTGGCCAAACGCGAGCAGATGAGTGCGGCAAGGGCGGTTGCGGAGGCCCAGCTTGCCAACGTACTCGCCGGAACACGGGCGGAAACCATTGCTGCACGGAAAGCGGAAATGGAGCGCGCGCAGGCGGCGCTGGTGCTGGCGCAGAAGACTTTTGATCGCACTCATACATTGACCGAGCAGGGCAACGCGCCGCAAGCCCGCCTCGACCAGGTGACTGATGCGCTGCACGAAAGTGAACGCGCCGTCGATCAGGCCAAATCAGCCTACGACCAGGCCGTCAATGGCTACACAAAAGAGGAGCGGGCTATTGCCCGGTCCAGCGTCGAAAAGGCAGATGCCGACATCCAAAGCGTTCAATCGATCATCGATCAACTCGTGGTCTATGCCCCGGTGGCCTCGCAGGTCTATCAGCGCAACGTAGAGCCGGGCGAATATGTATCGCCGGGTGTGCCGCTCGTTACCTTGATCGATTTGGCCGACGTCTGGGTCCACTTCGACCTTCGCGAGGATCTCGTCAAGACCTGAAGGTCGGCGACCGATTCGATGTCCGTATTCCGGCCCTCGATGACCGCCGTGTCACGGTCGAGGTCAAGCTTGTTGCGACCAAGGGCGAATATGCGAGCTGGCGGGCCACGCGTGCGTCGGGCGACTTCGACTTGCGGACGTTTTCGATCCGCGCCTACCCGGTCCAGCCGGTACCCGAACTGCGACCGGGGATGAGCGCCTATCTCGACTGGCGGTCACGGCAATGAGGCTGGGGTCGAAGCCCGGATTTTGGATGGTCGCGCGGCGCGAATGCCGCTGGCTGTTTCACGATCGTGTGGCGCTGCTTTTGATCTTCGGCGTGCCTCTGTTTGCGTTCGTGGTTCTCACGACCGTCTTTAGCCATCCGGTCATACGGGGGCTCGGGGTGACGGTCGTCGACGAGGACAGGTCGGACGCTTCGCATGCCCTGGTGGAATATGTCGCGGCGTCTCCGAGCCTGAAAATCGTCGACCGCTCCGGTACGCTGTCCACGGCCGTGCAGGATATACGGACCGGCAAAGCGATCTCGGCAATCTATATCCCACCGGATTTCGAGCGCGACTTGAAGGCCCAGCGCCGCCCGCAGGTCGTCGGTTTCTATAACCAGCAGTTCCTGACCGCTGCCGGCATTGCATCCTCAGGCCTGAGCGATGTGCTTTCCGCCGCGGCGTCTGTGGCTGCCCCCGCCAAGCGCGCCGCACCCGCACCAACTTCTGTCGGAACGCTGGCCGGCGAGACCATCGCGCTTGTCAATCCACAAAAGAACTATGCGCAGTTCCTGCTGCGCGCGCTGCTGCCGATGATCATCCATGTGGTGATCACACTGGCTGCGGGCTATTCCGTCGGATCCGAATTCCGCCGCCGCGACGCGCGGGCTTGGCTCGAAAGCGCCGGAGGCGATCCGGTCGCGGCACTGGTCGGCAAGCTCGCGCCGCTGTTCGGCATCTTCCTCCTGATCATGCTGGTTGAGCCGCTGTTCCTGGAGGGAGTGCTGCAAATCCCCTTCAAGGGCGACTTGCCGTTGATGGTGGCGGCAGGCTCACTCCTGATTGTTGCTTATCTTTCACTGGGAGCCTTGCTGCAGCTCCTGGCCCGCGACCTGGCGACCGGGCTGGGGCTTGCAGGTCTCTTCGTCTCTCCTGCATTCGGTTACGCCGGCGTCGGCTTTCCCACCATCGGCATGAATGCGTTTGCGCAAGTCTGGAGCGCGATCCTGCCGCTGCGCTGGTACATGGCCGTATTGCTGGGACAAGCGGCGCGGGGATTGCCGGTCTCCGAATCCGCCGTTCCCTTTGCCGCGCTCGCCGGCCTGACGGTGCTCTATGCCGGCCTCGCCTTGCTCCGCATGGCGAGCCTCACGCGCAAGGGCTGGTTCGAGACGGCGCAACCTGCTGAGCCACCCGAAATCGGCGAGGCCTCGCGGGGCATCGGCGGCGCCTTCAAGGCGGAGTGGCGGCGCGTGCTCGGAACGCGGAGCGCCTTCACGCTGTTGTTCCTGGCTCCCTTGATTTACGGAATTTATTACCCGCAACCCTATCTGAACCAGATCCTTCGCAAGCTTCCCATCGCCGTCGTCGATAACGACCTAAGCGATCTCAGCCGGCAGATCGTCGAGACGCTGGATGCGAGTGGATCATTGAGCGTTGCGGTTCGCGCCCGCACACTTGCCGAGGCACGCACCGCCATCGATCGCGGCAAGGCTTTTGCCGCCGTCGAAATCCCGGCAGGCACCGAGCGCGACATGCTCAAGGGCATCACCGCTCACATCCCGATCTACGCCGATGCCACCTACCTGTTCGTATTCAGATCGACCGCAAGCGGCGTCGCCACGGCCGTCGGAGCCTTGACGTCCGATCTTGTTTCGCGAGGCGCACGCACCGATGGAAGCATTGTCAAAGCGAAGTTGGCGAGCTTGAGCCCGGCCGATGTCCTGCTGCAACCGATCTTCAACCCGGTGGGCGGCTATGCGAGCTACATCGTCCCGGCCGCGTTTGTGCTGATCCTGCAGCAAACGCTCCTGATCGGTGCCGCGATGTTGACACGCGGTGCGCTGGCAAAGGCCGGACGGCGCGTTTACCGGCGTGATCGGACGCGGCGTCGCCCATCTGACCATCTACCTTCCGGCGCTCGCGCTTTATCTGATCGTGCTGCCGCGTTTCTACGGCTTTTCGACACTCGGACATCTTCCACAACTGTTCGCCCTCGCTACGGTCTTTTTGCTTGCGACCAGCTTTATGGGGCAGGCCGTCGGGGCCTGGTTCACGCGGCCGGAGAACGCGACGATCCTGCTTCTTGCAACCAGCCTGCCGCAGTTTTTCATGGCCGGCTTCGCATGGCCGCGCGAAGCAATCCCCGAGGCGGCCATCGCGCTCGGTCGGATTTTCCCTGCCGATTTCGCGATTGATGGCCTCGTACGCATCAACCAGATGGGTGCCAGCATCTGGGAGGTCGCGCATGACTGGCTCGGACTGTGGTGTCTGACCCTGGCCTATTTCGCGCTCGCCGTGATCTCGGCGTTTGCCGTCAAGAGAGGACAGAGACATGCGCAGAGTTAAGCTCGCCGCCATTGTTGCGATCGCACTCGTGCTTGCGGCGGGCGTGCTGATCTATTCCGCGCGTCATTCCGAATCGGCGGCCACCATTGTGGGCGTCGTCCGTGCGACCGAAGTCAGGGTGGAGCCGGAGGTGGACGGCCAACTCGTGTCGATTGCGGTCAAGAAGGGAGCCCAGGTGCACGCGGGCGATGTCGTGGCGAGGCTCTCCGCGATTGAGCTGACGGCACAAGCGGACCAGGCGCGCGCCGCCCTCGCATCGGCAACTGCAAACCGCAACAACGTCTATGCGGGCGTCCGTCAGGAACAGATCGCCTCCCTGAAATCCGAGATCGCCAAGGCAAGCGCACGCCTCGAATATGTGCAGGCCCAACTCACAAGAACCAGCACGCTGGCTCGCCAGAGTTTTGAATCCCAGCAGGCGCTTGACCAGGCCGAAAACGACGCCGCGAGCGCGCGTGCCGATGTGGCGAAAGCCCAGGCCAATTATGATGCGGCCATTGCGGGCCCGACTAAGGAGGAACGCGCGATCGCCGACGCGCAGGTGCAGGTCGCGGCGGCCGCCGTCGCGGTGCTTGAACGTCGTCTTGAAAAGACGATCTTGCGTGCGCCTGCCGACGGTATTGTTAGCGTGGTCGTCGCAGAGGTGGGGGAGAACGTTCGCGCGGGTCAACCGATCCTGATGATCGAGGCGGCAGGCAAGCAATGGCTCTCATTCAATGTCCGCGAAGACCATCTCAGTCGGCTCACGATGGGAAAAAAGGTGAGCGTGATGCGGAACGGTACCGATGGGCCGACCGAAGCCGTCATCACCGAACTGCGCCCGCTGGGAATCTTCGCCACCTGGCAAGCCGAGCGGGTGATTGGAGACCATGACCGCAACACGCTCCGCTTGCGCCTCGACCCGGAGGGACAGCCGGCAGGCCTTGAGCCGGGAATGACTGTGTGGATCGAGAACTAGCGAGGACGCGAGCCCGAAATGTCAATCAGCTCGGTCAGATGGAAGTCGACTTCTAAAACGGTTCGACCTTCGACGCGAAAAGATAGCCGACGCCACGTTCGGTCCGGATCACATTTCGGATCGTTGGATCGACTGCCAACTTTCGCCGCAATCGAAATACCAGGACGTCAATACTACGATCAAAGAGGTCATCCTGAAAATCTGTTGCCTGTAGCAGATAGTCCCGCGTTAGCAGCCGCTGCGGAGCCTGAAGAAAAGCCAATAAGAGGGCAAACTCTTTGTTACTCAGCCGCACCTGCATTTCGTTGAAATCGACGAGACGCCGTGCGCCAAGGTCAAGCCTCCAGCCACTGAATCGATAGCCGCCTCGCTGATTTCTTTTGGCGCGAGCCGCCAGTCCCATTTCTTGTCGTCGCAGCACCGCGCGGATACGTGCAAGCAGCTCTCTGAGGCTAAATGGTTTGACTATGTAGTCGTCCGCTCCGAGCTCGAGGCCGACGACGCGGTCATGTTCATCTGGACGATCACTTGTAGTGACGATGACCGGCACATCTGAATGCGAGCGGATATCCCGGAGCAGACCGAACCCATCCTCTCGGTGGATAAGCGGATCCAAAATGATGAGACTAGGGTCCATCGTGAGCAACTGATAAATCTCATTTCGGTTGCATGCACAACGAACCGACATACCGTGCTCTTCCAGGTATTTTGCGAGTACCCGCTGCAGGACGGGATCGTTGTCAGCAATCACGACAACGCGGACTACTGACTGTCCTTTCAATTGTTTCGTCAAGTGATGAACTTCGATGCTCAAATGCTGCCTCCGATTTCTGTCCGCCCCGTCAAGCAAGTAATTGGACGGCGGATGGACGCGCAAACTCACGGCGTACCGCCACCAGGCATGGCGCGTTCCTGGCGCATTCGCTCGACATCGGCGGCGCCGCGCCACGCTGTCTCCAGGACCTGAACAGATGCAGCTACCGCTCTGTTGCTTGCAGGTCCATGTCCCACTTTATCGACCGTTCGCTCGCGCTCGATTGAAACGCGGCCCGCCTTTGGGATTTGCTACAGGCTGGAGCAATTTCCAAATCCAGTTTCGAACAGGCGGCGTGTTAATATTTCACGCGCAGCCACGCGATCAGGAATAGTCGGTGGCACGAGCAGCACGAACGCCGCAGCGACATCGCCCGCTTCCGCCGCGACGCATCCAGTGCGCGGTTGACCTATTTGGCCGAGCTGGACGACCCGGCGCGTGATGGCGCGATCAGATAAACAGGAGCTTCGCCAGCTGTTGCCCTGCGACCAAACAACCGTTGCACACAATCGGACGCATGCCTGCTGAGACCAATTCGAACGCCGGCCCATTCATCGCACGAGAGCATGGGACGTAAGTCGTTATTCGCGCGGCATCAGCAATCATGGCAATACCTCACGGTTTGCTCGATAAGAGATCGGTGAGGCACCCCGAGACTTCGCAGGGACTGGTCGTCGAGTTTTGCCAACGCAGCCACAGCCTTGCGAATCTCTTGCTCCCGGTTCGCGCGGGGCTGTGGTCCGCGAACATGATTGCATTTCCATTTGGCATCAATCGATCTTGGCATCAATAAATCGATTCTATCGTAAGCTTTTGTTCAGAATAGATGGGGCAGCAACATCGCGACCCGCTGACGGTACTTCTCGTATTCGTCTCCGAAGAACGATACAAGATCGCGCTCTTCCAGCCAGATTCCTACGAAGATGTAGGCTGTTGTCACCGACGCAAACAGCAGGTGCCCGACCGTCATCACCGGCGTCGTCCAGAAGGCGATGATAAATCCGAGATAGATCGGGTGCCGGATCAGGCGATACAGCCCTGGCGTCCTAAAACTGACCGGTGGGGTGACGCGTCCGACAAAGTACGTGATCACCTGGGTCAACCCGAACAGTTCGAAATGACTGATCAAGAACGTGCTGTAGAGCACGATCAGCCAACCTAGCAGGCCGCCGGCGGTCGCGAGGCTCGCAAAGAAGGGAGACCCGATATCCCAGATCACGATCGGGATCGGCCGCCACTGCCAGAACAACAGCAGTAGCGTCAGGCTCGCCAGCAACACGTAGGTCGAACGCTCAATGATCGATGGTGCGAACCGCGCGAATAGCTTCTTGTATCCCTGCCGTGCCATGCCGCTGTGTTGCACCGCGAAAGCGGACAGAAGCAGGAGATTGACAAGTAAAGCTCTTGGAAGCGTGGAAGTCACGCCGACGTCGATAGTCTTGGGCACGATGTATTGCGTGACGAAGCCGATGGCATAGATGAACGTGCCGAGAAAGATCGCGTAAGCGGTGGCGCCATAACCAAGGGCCATGGACTTGATCGCCAAGGCGGTAAGCCGGGAGGGTGTGGGATGCGGATCACTTTTACTGGTGAGAGACATTGTGTTTCCTGAAATATCGTATTGCGATGGGGATTGTCGTTCTGTCGTGATGTCAGGACGGCTTCATGAGGCTTTCCTTCGGATTCTGCGCGTGATCGCGCATCCCACGCTACGTCGCTAGTTAGCGCCGCGTCGGCGCAGGCGTGAAAAAGCGAAGGCCGTCAGGCTGCTCGGCGTATCGTCGCACTCACATGCCTTGTCCGCGCCGCTTCGGGAAAGCCGACGGCCAGGCCGGTCCGCCGATGGCGTCGAGCCACTGCCGAATCTCCGGGCTATTTCGCAAGGCAGGTGGCAGCGTGACGGGCGAGTCGAGCATCATCAGACCCAAGGCCAAATCCGGATAACGCGCACAAACTCAAGCGCGACCGCACCGCCCATGCTGTGGCCGATGACTACCGGCTTTTGCAGTCCAAGCTGGCCGCATTGCCAGGCAATGTCATCGGCGAACCCCGGTGGGGTGTATTCCTGCTGAGGCGCGTCACTTGCGCCGTGACCGCGAAGGTTAATGGCGACGACCCGACGTCTGTCGGCAAAGTGGTTGATCTGGGGCATGAAGACGCCGTGGTCACCTGCCCAGCCGTTGATAAGAAGGAGCGAAGGGCTGTTGGGAGCGCTCGGCGCTTCCTCGAAATGCGCAAGCCGTACTCCGTCGCGCGTCAGCAGAACCGGCTTTAGTCGAAGATTGTTAATCATGATCGGATCCTCGGGTTCACCGTTGTTTTGGATTGGAATTGCCTACCGTCGCACCTGTTTGCAGCGGGCACCGTGCTCAGACTTCGATTCGTTGGAGGCAGGACCTTCAAGGCCGAGGCTATTCGAACGAAAAGATCCTCTTCCAGTCGTTCTTCATGCTGATGACGGTCCAGTTTTTCTTCTTTGCCTCGGCATAGAGCTCGGGGGTGAGTGTACCAATCTTGGTATCGGGCAGCCCCTGCGCCGGGCCATAAGCGTACTCACGTACTTGCATCGTCGTGCAGCACAAGCATCGATAGACGCGCGCCGTCCCCGGCACCCGTATATTCCAGCATCTGCTGGTCTCCAGTCGAGTTACCAAATGATGCGTTCGGACGCCGACCAATCATCAAGTGAATGCCCTCCGGTTTCCCGGCAGCGTTGTCATTCAGCATGACCTTGGGTTCTGGGATAAGGATCGGCTTGCCATCCTTGCCATAATCATATTTGACGGCAAGCGCCGACCCGATCACCTGCTCCGGTGGGATGCCGTAGACCTGCTGCGAATACAGGCGCACAAAATCCTGACCGAAGCCCGTGACAATGTAAGTCTTGAAGCCGCTCGCGCGCAGGTAGATCATCACCTCCAGCATCGGTTGGTAGACGAGTTCGGTATAAGGTCGTTTCCAGCGTGGATCCTTCGCGGAGGCGAGCCAGTTCTTTCCGTCGGCCTCGAACTCGTCAGTTGTCATGCCGGTGAGCGTGGCAAGGACGATCTTTTCGAGGTCTTGCATCGAGAGCTTGGCTATCGCTTCCCGATTTCCCGAGAGCACCGTCTTGAATGGCTCATCCTTCTCTAACGTCGGCTCTAGCGCGGCCAACGCCCGGACCCGGTCGAGGCAATACATCCATTTGGCTATACATCGGGTGCTCCACCCAAAGCGTGCCATCCTGATCAAAAGTGGCAATGCGTTCCTCGGGAGGCACGAACTTCGGATCTTCCGGGTCTGTAGTGTCTCGCACGAAATCGAGGATCGCTTGTTTGGCGGATCCCTCATTCCACGAGGGCAACGTGCCGCTGCGAATTGGTCTGAGCCGACGCGGAGACGGACACGGGCAGCGCCGATAAGGCTGGAAATAAAGCTAACGACGAGAGCAAGGTACGACGGTCGATGCCGGAGCCCAGGATGGTTCTTTTCACGTTCGGCTACTCCTGATTCATTCGGCGCGACCGCTTTGTGCCGATATTGTTGGAAACGTCTTTTTGGCGTGGGGAACGGAAATGCACCGATGAGGTTGCAGCCCGTGCGCCTTCCAGTGCGATGGACCGCACTGCCGCTGATGCCCCTCGCCCACGCCAGCCACGGGACACAAAGAGTCATAGTCACTGGGACGCGGTGCTAGTCCGCACGCACCCAAAGCGCTTCTAGTCCATTGAAGTTCAGCATCGTCCGGCGCTCCAAGGGGCGGTCGGTTCTCAGGCGCAGCTTCGGGAACTGCTCGAAAAGCATCGAAAGTGCGATCTGCGCCTCGGCCCGGGCCAGCGGCGCGCCAAGACAGAAATGAGCGCCCCCGCCAAATGAGATGTGACGCTTATCTGGCCGTTCGATGTCAAACCGCTTTGGATCGGGATGCGCCTCTGGGTCATGATTCGCTGCATAGAGCATGCGCATTGATCGTCTGCCCCGCGGCGACCGGGCACCCGCCGATCCGCATCGCCTCGGTTGCGATCCGAGTGCCCTGCATGACTGGCGCGTCGTAGCGCAATACTTCCTCGACGGCGCTACGGACCAGATTCGGCTCAGCGAGCAGTTTGCTGAGCTCACCGGGATGCTGTAGCAGCGCTAGTACGGCGTTACCGATAAGATCGGTCGTCGTCACGTTGCCCGCAATGAGCAAAGCATTGCAAACGTCAATGATCTCCGCTTCGTCGAGTTGCCCGCCGTCCTCTTCGGCGTCGAGCAGGCTGCTGATCAGATCCGCCCCACGTTCCTTACGACGCCTTTGGATCGCCTCGGCGAAGTAGCCGGTGAGAGCGGCGTCGCAGGATGCCAGGATGGCCTCCTGTTCCGGTGTGCGTTGCGGATTGAACATCTGCATCTTGCCGTCAGACCACTGCTTGAAGTCGCGGCAGCGGACGGTATCGACGCCCAACATCAGCGCGATCGCTATCGTCGGCAGCGGTCGGGCATAAGCGTCCATAATATCGAAGCAGGATGGATCGTCGATATCGTCCAGCAAGCCGCATGCGACCTCAGTGATACGCGGGCGCATGGCATCGACCGCGGCCTGGTTGAACGCCTTGACGACCAGGTCGCGCAGGCGCTTGTGGTCCGGGTCGTCCATATGCAGTATGAGCGGCCGAAATGTGCTCATCTACCTTCAGTTGTACGCGAGAGAACGAACCCGGGCGGGATCTCCGTGGATCGGAGGACAGCTTGCGATTATTCATGACAGCTTCGACATCGGCCGCACGGGTCAGCACCACGCGATCGAACACCCGATCCTGGTGCACCGGCTCGCGCGACCTCAGCATATCGAGATATTGGTCCGGCCGTTCGCGAAAGACCGGATCCAAGTGGGTCAGGGCCATTCCCGTTGGCACCGCAGTCTCGTCCTTGCTCATGGGTTTCGTCCTTTCGCTAGGGTTTAGTCCCGATCAGCTGGAACGAACGAAGCCTGCGCGCATGGAGTCATGCGTCGTCTAAGCTGATCGAGGTCGTCAGGTTTTTCCGTCAGAAAACCGCCGTTCGAGCTGGCGGCGGTGGTGCGCGGCAGCGGTGCGGCGATCGCGAAGTTGTTCAGTATCGTTTTGATCGCGACCCGTTCGGCCAATTCGAGCGCCCCAACCAATCCACATCCGTCATCGACGGTGTATTGGGAATGCCGGCGATCATCGCTTCGTCCGGGGCATTCCTCTTGGTGCGGCGGGACAGATACAAGAAGGTCACCGGACCGCGCTGGCCGACCCGGCTGTTCGGCAGCGCACTCTCCGTCGAGGGCATCGACACCCAATTTTTGAGTTTCGAAACTTCCATTCCTTGTCTCCGATCTCTGCAACGCGTGACTGCCAAGATCGGAATCTAGGCGGCTGAGGCTCAGGTGTCGCGAGGCGATCGCGCTCAATCGAACGTACTAGCGCGCAGCGCCCGGCGCGTCGCGCGGCGGCATTGACACGATCTCGGAGGTGTGATTGGGCGTGACGCGAGTGTGAGTGGGATCTGTCCCCGGGGCCACGCTAGGCTGATTGACGTCTGCCCGTGGCTTCGGCGCAGGCCGTTACAAAGCGTATGATTAGGCTTGCAAGATTATTTCCCCGTGGAGGCGATGATGCACCCGAACGACGATTTTCTCAGCGCTCCAGAATTGGACTATGACGGTTTCCGAGCTGCAATGCGCGAGGCTTGGGGATGGTTTACTCCTGCTCGCGAAACCAACATCTTCGCCAGCAAGGTGCGCACGCGGCGCGTCCTCGGATTCGCTGCAGTGGATCTCACCTGCAGCGCTACCCGCCTTGAGCGGACGGAACTGGACATTCGCCGTGATAACATGGAGTACTATTACGTCACAGTTCAGGATACCGGCGAATCGATCATCATTCAAAACGACCGAGTCGTAAATATCACTGCTGGCGATGTCGTCCTGCTCGATTCCACAAGACCCGTGACATTCATCTCGCCGGTCCAAGACAGCGCGCAATGGCTTGGTCTGCAAGTGCCGCGCCAGAACCTGGCGTCGCATCTCGGCTTCGCGCCGCAAGGTGGCGCGTGCGGTCGCCGGCAGGCGCAAGCGGCACGTCTGCTCTATCAACTCGCTCTTGACCCCGCCGGCGGTGGAGAACCGGCATTCGCGCCGGCTGACGAATTTATGCGTCTGGTGGTCTATGATCTCCTCGGCGCACTGTTTGCACCGCCCGCCCCGCTTGGCTCACGCCACACCGACAAACTGTTCGTGCGCGTCTGCGGCATCATCAAGGACCGCTTTGCCGATCCGGACATCTCTCCGAGTGAGGTGGCTGCCGAGATGGGAATTTCGCTGCGCTATTTGCAGAGCCTGTTCACGAACCGCGGGTCGACATGCACTCACTACATATCTTCGCTCCGTCTGGATCATGCGGCGCATCTGATCGAACGCCGCGCGTCGACGAAGACAGGTCAGCCTCTCAGCGATATTGCCTACGCCTGCGGCTTTCGCGATTACACGCATTTTGCGCGCCAATTCCGCCGGCGTTTCGGCACCACGCCGGGCGCCGTCGGAGCGGGCGTCACCGATAGCGGCACGTTACCTGGGGTTCGCCAGAAATCGTCCTTGCTCGCGGGGACGCGAGACGGAGTACTATGCCGTCAATAACGAGCTGGACGGACACTGGTAAGCTCCCGCAAGAGATTTCGGGATCGTCGATGGATTATCGGTCGAGCGTCAATCGTTCGAGCGGCTCTATAATGCATTAGACGCAGGCGGCCATTCCCTGCTCGATCAGTCTCGGCGACATACGAGCGCACGCCGGTAGCCCCGCCGGGGAACTTTGGACATAGCAGTTTGATCCCTCATAGGTGCCCGGTTTCCTTTTGAGCGTCGGGATTTGCTATTTGGGTCGATCTTTCGACACGAGGTTGTCACCCATGTCTTGGGTACGTTCCGTTACCCATGTCGCCGGGTCAGACATCGGGAGTGTGGTAGGTAGCGAGAGAGGGACTCGAACCCCCGACCCCAGGATTATGATTCCCGTGCTCTAACCAGCTGAGCTACCTCGCCACGGTCCACCGTCACGGCCTTATATGCCGCGGTCGCGAACGCGCGGCATCATGAAGGCGGTCAGGGGCATGTCAAGCAAACCCGGCTGTTCCCCAAACCTTGGCGGCGGCGTTATTTCGGCCGGACGTTGGGGTCTCCGCCGGGGCTGCCGGGCGGCGAAATCACCGGCATATTACCGGTTTCAGGGGTTGGCGCATGCATCGCCGGATCGACACCCGGGGGCGGACAGAGAACGCCATCCGATTTCGCGAGTTTGTCGCCTTCCGCCCGGTTCCTGACTTTGCCCTGTGGTGGCGTCCTTCGGCGCAATGCTTCCGTGCGACGTCGACTGAAGTCGGCGCGCAGCCAGTGGCGCGGTCCGGCGCGGGCGGCGCCACGCGGGCCGGCGGCGTAGCCGGGGCCGGCGGCGCCTGGGCGCTCGCCACGCCGGACGCCGCCGCCAGCATGCATGAGAGAAAGAGTGTGAGCTTCATCTGCATGCAGGAAACCGCCGGGTCCGGCGGATGTTCACGGAAATCGTCAGGATTTGCGGTACCGGATCAGCGAGAAATGTCCCATCGGCGGCATCGGCCGCCGCTCCGCCAGGCTGACGCCGCCGTGTTTCGCCGCCCAATCGACCAGCCGCGCCCCTGCACGGAAATTCCGGCCGCCAGCCGAGCCGCCTTGCCAGCGGCGCGAACGCCAACTCGAAGGCACGACGCGGGCCGCTTTCGGCGCCGATGTGATTGACCAGGATGAGCTCGCCTCCGGGCTTCAGCACGCGGATAAAATCATCAAGCGTGGCTTCGGGATCGGGCACCGCGGTGATGACATATTGCGCCACCACGGCGTCGAAAAATGCGTCCGGAAATGCGGAAAATTCCTCGCGTCCATCACCGCGAGCGTCTCGACATTGGAAAGTCCCAGCGCGCGTACGCGCTGCTGCGCCTTGCGCAGCATCGGCTCGGAAATATCGACGCCGCACAATCGGGTGGTCGGCGAATAATCCGAAAGCGACAACCCGGTGCCGACGCCGACATCGAGAAATCCGGCCGCCGATCTTGTCGGCCTCGGCAATGGTCGATTGGCGGCCGTGGTCGAAAACCTTACCGAACACGAGGTCGTAACCGGCGCCCAGCGCCCATAAGCCTTGGCGACCCCCGCGCGGTCGATATCTCCACCCATGCCCCCGCCCTGAAAATCTTACTCGCGTATCGCCTCGGCGAGCGGCTGCGGTTGTGCCGCACCTTTGGCCGCCGCGCGCTTCGCACTCGCGCTTTGGATGAAGCCACCGCCGAGCACGCGTGCCTGCCCCGACGGCGCATCGTAGAAAACGCAGGCCTGGCCCGGGGATACGCCCTCCTCTCCGGCGACCAGTTCGACTTCATAACCGCCGGCATCGACGGCGCGAAGCCATGCCGGCTGCGGCGTGCGGGTCGATCGCACCCGCACGAACATCTCCAGACCGTTGCCGACGGCGCGGTCGAGCGCGCTGTCGCCGATCCAGTTGACGTCGCGCAGCACAATACGATCCATCCGCAGCGCCTCACGCGGCCCCACCACAACCCGGCGGCTGGCGGCATCAAGCCGCACCACATACAGCGGCGCGTCGGAGGCGACGCCCAATCCCCGGCGCTGGCCGACCGTGAAGTGAACGATGCCCTGGTGCCTGCCGATGATGCGGCCTTGAAGATCGACGATGTCGCCGGGCTCGACGGCATTCGGCCTCAACCGGCTGATAATGTCGGTATAGCGTCCGGTCGGCACGAAGCAGATGTCCTGGCTGTCGTGCTTGTCCGCGACTTGCAGGCCGAACTGCCGCGCCAACTCGCGCGTCTGCGGCTTGGTCATGTCGCCCAGCGGAAAGCGCAGGTAGTCGAGTTGCTCCTGCGTGGTCGCAAACAGGAAATAGCTCTGGTCGCGATCGGCGTCGGCGGCACATAGCAGCGCGCGCGATCCGTCGCCGGTGCGGCGCGAGGCGACGTAATGTCCGGTCGCGAGCGCCGCCGCGCCAAGCTCGCGCGCGGTCTTGAGCAGATCGCGAAACTTGATCGAGCGGTTGCACTCGATGCAGGGCACCGGGGTTTGCCCCAAGGCATAGCTGTCGGCAAAATTGTCGATCACCGATTCACGAAAGCGATTCTCGTAGTCCAGCACGTAATGCGGAATGCCGATCCGCTCGGCGACATCGCGGGCGTCGTGAATGTCCTGTCCGGCACAGCAGGCCCCCTTGCGATGGGTGGCCGCGCCATGATCGTAAAGCTGCAGCGTGATGCCGACGACGTCGTAACCCTCGGACTTCAACAGCGCCGCCGTCGCCGACGAATTCGACGCCGCCGGACATGGCGACCACGATCCTCGTGTCCTGTGGACGGCCTTCGATATCCAAACTGTTGAGCATGGTTCCGGTCATCGATGCGATCACGGCAGCGGCGCGATCATACGGTTCCTGGCGGTGAGCTTCGCCTTGTCGGAACGGTTGAAAGGCGTCCCTTTAATATAGGCCACATTTGCGCGAGGCAATCACGCGAAACCGTTTTGCGCCATGGAACGGCAAATCTTGCCGCCGGGCAGAAAAGGTATCCTGCAGCGCATCGTCCCAATTCGAACGCAAATGACGCAACCCATTGAAATGCATATGTATTCCTTTAGGCCCCGAATGGCCCGGTCCTTGCTGATCTAATGCCAAGTGTTATGGCAAGGGGCCGTCCGTGCAGAGCGTCACGTCAGAAGTAGCGTCAAACGTGTCTCATCAGAGCGCGCAGCCGAGGCCTGCGAGATCCGCGCCCGAGCAAGCGCCGGGGAACGACATTTTCGCGTCCCTGGTTCACAGCAATGCCGCCGGCGAGGCCGCTGTCCAGGCACAGCAACAGCCCGCCACGCAAAACCGGCCCGACAATCATTCGGCCTCCGACAACAGCCGATGGCGCGACACCACTCGGGCGAGCCAGAACCAAGATCGGCCGGCGAGCGCCAATTCGGACAAACAGAATGCCGACGCCGGGCCGGCTTCCGACGCCAATGCCGGCGGTGAAGCCAACGCGCCTCAGCGTCCCCGGACAAAGCCCACCGCGTCGAACGACGGCACCACGACGTCGGCCGCACAATCGTCGTCGGACAGCTCCACGACCGATTCGACAACCCCGGCCCCACAGGACGGAACCTCCACCATCGTGCCGAGCCCGATCGCGGCAGCAATTCCCGTCGCCGCCATCGTGACAACGACACCCGCGACGTCCGCACCGGCTTCCGGCAATGGCACGGCGCCGCTTGCGATCGCGGCGGCGGCCATCGCGGCCGTTAGCCTGACGGCGACGTCGGCACAGGCCAAGGTCGACCCCGACGCTGCGACACCGACGACCGACCCGGTGTCCGGCACCACCACCACAACCGCCACAGCGAATGTTCAGGCGACGGCCGCCGCAACGACGGCCGCGGCCACGAACCCGAAGGCAACGACGACCGGCGCAACCGACCCGACCGCAACCACAACCGTTGCCGCGACCGCCCCGGTTGCGCCGAAAAGCCCGACCGCAAAGGCTCCAGCCTCAACGCCAACACAGGCCGCCGCGTCGGACGTTTCGGACAATGCCGATCCGGCCGTAACGGCGATCCAACAACCTGTCCTCGCCGGCAAGCCAGCCTCAACGGATGGCACCGCCGAAACGGCGAAAGCCGATGGCGCCGCCGGCCTTGCATCGGCCGTGGCGGCGACCGTATCGACGCACGACCATTCCGCCGCAGCCGCGACCGCGCATTCGTCAACCGATTCGACCGATACCAACGCTTCGGCCATGGGCGCGATTTCGTCGCAACTCCCCACTCCGGCATCCGCCGCCGCTCCCGCGGGATCGTTGAGCGTCACGGCGGCGACGCACGCGGCCGTTCCGCTGAGCGGACTCGCGCTTGAGATCGCAGCATCGGCCAGGAACGGCAAAAGCAGCTTTGAGATCCGACTTCGATCCGGCCGATCTTGGCCGTATCGATGTGCGCATCGACGTCGACCGCAACGGCCAGATGTCGTCGCATTTGATGGTCGAGAAGCCGGAAACGCTGTCGATGCTGCAACAGGACGCACCCCAGTTGCAGCGAGCACTCAACGACGCCGGCTTCAAGACCGGCGACGGCGGCCTGCAGTTCAGCCTGCGTGACCAGTCTTCTTCCGGCCAGAACAGCGGTAACGAGCCCGGTCGTAACGCGCAGCGATTGGTCATCAACAACGAAGAGACCGTTCCGGCGATAGGCGCGGGACGACCATATGGCCGCATGCTCGGATCGAGCAGCGGCGTCGACATCAGGGTTTGAGGAGACGGACATGTCAGCCGGAGCAGCAAACAACGCCAGTCCGATCGTTTCGGGAACGACGCCGTTACCACCGTCATCGTCAGGTTCGGCAGCCGCGGGAGCCAATGCGCTGGCTTCGCAGCAAATTGCCGGCAACTTCCAAAGCTTCCTGACCCTGCTGACAACGCAATTGCAAAATCAGAATCCGCTCGATCCGCTGGATACCAACCAGTTTACCCAACAGCTGGTCGAATTCGCCGGCGTCCAGCAACAGCTCAACACCAACGACTTGCTGGCGACGCTGGTATCGCTGCAGCAGGCGACCCAGGCGACCCAGGCGCTCGATTATGTCGGCAAGGTTGCGACGGTCGATGGCGCGACCGCGCCGCTGGTCGCCGGTCAGTCGGGCAGTCAGGCGGCGTGGGAGCTCAGCTTCCCCAGCAACGCGTCTGCCACGATCACGATTTCCGCCGCCAACGGCCAGGTCGCCTTCACCGGCGATTACAACATCACCGCGGGCAAGAACCAGCCATATCTTTGGAATGGCCTTGGCAATGACGGGACCACCCAATGGCCGCCCGGCAACTATACCATATCGGTCACCGCCAAGGACTCCAACAACAACACCGTGGCCGTTGCGACCCAGATCATCGGCGCGGTCGATTCGGTCGATCTCACCCAATCGCCGCCGTTGCTGTCGATCGGTGGCAACACCTACACGGTCAACCAGATCAACAGCATCGTGAACTGACGACGGCGCGCGGCATCCGCCGCCGCCCGCCCGGTCTCTCACCCGCGGCATCGCCGCCACGACGGTCACCCGGAGCGCCCAAAACGGTGCCCGGGCGCCCGTCGTCACGGCATTTTCAAGGAGATTTCGATTGAAGCCTTGGGCTTAGGCAAATTTTAAGTCGCGGGGCGTAAGTTATTCCCGTGAGTTCAGTGGTTGAGAGTTTGTGAGTACGCCATGACAGAACCCCATCGCCCGAGGGTAAAATACGTCATCGGGCCTGACGGCAGTCCGCTAACCATTGCCGACCTGCCCGCGCCCGGCACCAAACGGTGGGTCATCCGCCGTAAGGCCGAAGTCGTTGCCGCCGTTCGTGGCGGTCTGCTCTCCCTCGAGGAGGCCTGCAGCCGCTACACCCTGACCGTGGACGAATTCTTGTCCTGGCAGTTTTCCATCGATCAGCATGGCCTTGCGGGACTGCGCACCACGCGTATCCAGCAATATCGCCAATAAGCGCGCCAGAACCAAGCGCATTTGATGAAAATCGGCCTCGCTTTGCGAGGCCGATTTTTCTCATACCGAACTTTCGCCGGGGGGCCTTAACCTTCGTTAACCATATCGAAACCATCCCATAGGCAATAATTGCCCAGTCGGCGCCTGGCGCCGAATCTTGGGGGCGGTTAGTTTTGCAGAGTTTGGTGGACTTCCTAAAAGGTCTGGGCGCGTCTCGGTTGCTGGCGATGGTCGCAGTCACCGCCGCGCTGATCGGTTTTTTCGCCTTTGTCATCATCCGCGTCACCACGCCGCAGCTGACCACGCTGTTCACCGACCTCAGCACCGAAGATTCCTCTGCCATCATCAAGGATCTGGAACGCCAGGCGATCCCCTACGAGCTGCGCAACGACGGCGCGATCATCATGGTGCCGAAGGACAAGGTCACGCGGCTACGCATGAAACTCGCCGAAGGCGGCCTGCCCAAGGGCGGCGGCGTCGGCTACGAGATCTTCGACAAGTCCGACGCCCTCGGCACCACCAGTTTCGTCCAGAACATCAATCATCTGCGCGCGCTGGAGGGCGAACTGGCCCGCACCATCCGCGCCATCGACCGCATTCAGGCCGCCCGGGTTCATCTGGTGCTGCCCGAGCGGCCGCTGTTCTCGCGCGAGACCCCCGAGCCCTCGGCCTCGATCGTCGTGCGCGTGCGCGGCGCACTCGAACAGCAACAGATCAGGGCCATCCGCCACCTGGTTGCCTCCGCGGTCAGCGGGCTGAAGCCGCAGCGGGTGTCGATCGTCGACGAGGCCGGCCAACTGCTCGCCGATGGCGAAAGCAGCGACAACGACAACGTTGTCGGCGACGAACGCCGCGCCAATTACGAAAAGCGGATACGCAACGAGGTCGAGGCGATCGTGTCCTCCGTGGTCGGCGCCGGCCGCGCCCGGGTCCAGCTCTCGGCGGATTTCGACTACAACCGGATCACCCAGACCTCGGACAAGTTCGATCCGGAAGGCCGGGTGCTGCGCTCGAGCCAGACCCGGGAAGAATCCAGCGCGACCGCCGAAACCAACGGCCAGGTCACCGTCAACAACGAATTGCCGGGCAATCAGCGCCAGGACAATCCGACGCCCGCGCGTGATCAGAGCAAGAAGACCGAAGAGACCAACAATTACGAGATTTCCCACACTACCAAGACCGAAGTGACCGAGGCCGGACGGGTCAATCGCATCTCGGTCGCCGTGCTGGTCGACGGCAGTTACGTCAAGAACGAAAAAGGCGAGATGGTCTATCAGGAACGCAGCAAGGACCAGCTCGACCGCATCGCGGCGCTGGTGCGCTCGGCGATTGGATTCGACCAGAAGCGCGGCGACCAGGTTGAGGTCGTCAACCTCAAATTCGCGGAAGCTCCGGCGGTTCCGCCGATCGCCGAACCGACCGGCCTGTTGGGCATGCTGCAGTTCACCAAGGACGACGTCATGTACGTCATCGAGCTCGGCGTGATGATGCTGCTCAGCCTCGTGGTGCTGTTCATGGTGATCCGGCCGCTGGTTCGGCGCATCATCGCATCCGAGGTGGTCCCCTCGCTCGCAGCCGCCGATCCGGTGCCGGCCCTGACCGACGGCAGTGCGCAGGCCACCGGCCAGAGCCTCGTGCCCGGCGCCGCCTCGGCGATGATCGACGTCGCCCAGGTCCAGGGCCAGGTGCACGCCCAGACGGTGCATCGCGTCGGCGAACTGGCCGAGCGAAACCCGAACGAAACCGCTTCGATCGTCCGTCAATGGCTCACGGAGCCGGCGTCCTGACATGGCCCTCCCCCAGACCACCAACGCTAACGACATCAACAGCGTCATCGCCACGCTGGCGAGCCGTCAGGGTAACCGCCCGAAAGGGCCGACGCTGAGCGGTCCGAAACGCGCCGCGATCCTGATGCTGGCGCTCGGCGAGCAATATGGCGGCAAGGTCTGGTCGCTGCTCGACGACGACGAGGTGCGCGAGCTGTCGATCGTGATGTCGTCGCTCGGTACGGTGGAAGCCGACGTCGTGGAAGACCTGCTGCTGGAATTCGTATCGCGGATGTCGGCGTCCGGCGCTTTGATGGGAACGTTCGACGGCACCGAACGGCTGCTGCAGCAATATCTGCCGGCGGAACGCGTCAACGGCATCATGGACGAGATTCGCGGGCCGGCCGGCCGCAACATGTGGGAGAAGCTCTCCAACGTGCAGGAAGAGGTGCTCGCCAACTACCTCAAGAATGAATATCCGCAGACCATCGCCGTGGTGCTGTCGAAGCTCAAGCCGGAGCACGCCGCACGGGTGCTGGCGATCCTGCCCGAGGACATGGCGCTCGACGTGATCGGCCGCATGCTGCGAATGGAGGCGGTGCAGAAGGAGGTGATCGAACGCGTCGAACAGACCCTTCGCACCGAGTTCATGTCGAACCTGTCGCAGACCCGCCGCCGCGACGCCCACGAGGTGATGGCGGAAATCTTCAACAATTTCGATCGCCAGACCGAAACCCGCTTCATCACCTCGCTGGAAGAGGAAAACCGCGAATCCGCCGAGCGCATCAAGGCGCTGATGTTCACCTTCGACGACCTCGTCAAGCTGGATGCCGGCTCCGCGCAGACGCTGATGCGAAACGTCGACAAGGACAAGCTCGGCGTCGCGCTCAAGAGCGCCAACGAAGAGGTCCGCGCCTTCTTCCTCGGCAACATGTCGTCCCGCGCCGGCAAGATGCTGCTCGACGATATGGCGGCGCTGGGACCGGTCCGGTTGCGCGATGTCGACGAGGCGCAGGCGCTGCTGGTCAATCTCGCCAAGGACCTCGCCGCCAAGGGCGAAATCATGCTGACGAAAAACCGCGCCGACGACGAGCTGGTGTATTGATGGCCGCCCCCGCAAAATTTCTGTTCGACATGGACTTCTCGGCGCCAGACAAGGCGCGCGAGCGGCCCGCCACGGCCGCGGAGATCGCACAGAAGATCGCGACCGCCGAGGCGCGCGCCTATCGCGACGGCTTCGATGCCGCCCAGCGCGAGGCCAAGGCCGAAAGCGATCGCCGCGCTGCGCTCGCGCTCGAGGAAATCGGGATCGCCATTCGAGGCATCGCGACGCGCTTCTCCGGTATCGAGACCCGAATGGAGACCGAAGCCGTCGACGTCGCGGTCGCGGTCGCGCGCAAGCTGTGCAGCCAATTGATCGCCAATGAGCCGCTCGGCGAGATCACCGCGCTGGTCAGCGATTGCTTCTCGCAACTGGTCTCGACGCCGCATCTCGTGGTCCGGATCAACGACTTCCTTTACGACGGCGCGCGCGAGCGGATCGAGCGGCTGGCGAAGCACAGCGGCTTCGAGGGCCGTCTCGTGATCCTGGCCGAGCCGGAGATCGCGACCGGCGACTGCAAGATCGAGTGGGCCGACGGCGGCGTCGTGCTGGAACGCGCGGCGATCGAAGCGAAAATCAACGAACTGGTCGGGCGCTACATGGCGTCCCGCGGTCAGACCGGAATCACGCGATGAGGATGCAGCCATGAGTGACACCGACGCGCAGGTTCCGCTTCCGGACCTCAACGCCGCCGACACCCCGGCGATCGACGACGTAGCCTATCACGAAGACGAAAACGCGTCGCGCATCGCCGCCGACCTGGAAGCCGTGTTCGACGTGCCGGTCCAGGTGTCGGCCGTGCTCGGCCGCTCCAAGATGGATGTCGGCGAGTTGCTGAAACTCGGGCCCGGAACGGTGCTCGAACTCGACCGCCGCGTCGGCGAATCCATCGACATCTACGTCAACAACCGGCTGGTGGCGCGGGGCGAAGTGGTTCTGGTCGAAGACAAGCTTGGCGTAACCATGACGGAAATCATCAAGGCGGAACGCGCCTGAGGGGCTTTTAACGACACGGCGCCCGACCGGCGCGAGCAGACGAACAGGAGATTACCATGCGGCTTCTCATCGTTGGCACATTGAAAGGCCAGCTTACGACGGCCACCAAGATCGCCATGGAAAACGGCGCCTCCGTCACGCATGCGGAGGATCACGAACAGGCGATGCGCGTGCTGCGCGGCGGCAAAGGCGCCGACCTGCTGCTGGTCGATGTCGCCCTCGACATCCGCGATCTCGTGATGCGGCTCGAGGCCGAACACATTCACGTGCCGATCGTCGCCTGCGGCATCTCCAGCGACGCCCGCGCGGCCGTGGCCGCGATCCATGCCGGCGCCAAGGAATACATCCCGCTGCCGCCCGATCCGGAACTGATCGCCGCGGTGCTCGCTGCCGTCGCCAACGATTCCCGCGACATGGTCTATCGCGACGAGGCGATGGCCAAGGTCATCAAGCTGGCGCAACAGATCGCGGGCTCCGACGCCTCGGTGATGATCACCGGCGAATCCGGCACCGGCAAGGAGGTGCTGGCGCGCTACGTCCACACCCGCTCCACCCGCGCCAAGCGGCCGTTCATCAGCATCAACTGCGCGGCAATCCCCGAGCATCTGCTCGAATCCGAGTTGTTCGGCCACGAGAAGGGCGCGTTTACCGGCGCGGTCGCGCGCCGGATCGGAAAGTTCGAGGAAGCCACCGGCGGCACCCTGCTGCTGGACGAAATCTCCGAAATGGACGTGCGGCTGCAATCCAAGCTGCTGCGCGCGATCCAGGAGCGCGTGATCGATCGCGTCGGCGGCACCCGTCCGGTGCCGGTCGATATCCGCATCATCGCGACCTCCAACCGCAACCTCGCCGACGCCGTGCGCGAAGGATCGTTCCGCGAAGACCTCTTGTTCCGCCTCAACGTCGTCAACCTGAAGATACCGCCGTTGCGCGAGCGACCGGCGGATATCCTCGAACTGGCGCAGCACTTCGCCAAGAAATACGCCGACGCCAACGGCGTGCCGGCGCGGCCGATCTCCGCCGACGCCAGGCGGGTGCTGACATCCAACCGCTGGCAGGGCAACGTCCGCGAACTGGAAAACACCATCCATCGCTCGGTGCTGATGGCGCAAGGCGACGAAATCGGCGTCGACGCTATCCTGACGCCGGACGGTGATCGCCTCGATATGGCCAAGACCGTACCGGCGGTCGCGCACGCCACCTTCGCCGCCGAGCAGGTCACCCGCGCGCTGGTCGGGCGTACCGTCGCCGACGTGGAACGCGATCTCATCCTGGAGACTCTGAAGCATTGCCTCGGCAATCGCACCCACGCCGCGAACATCCTCGGTATCTCGATCCGCACGCTGCGCAACAAGCTCAACGAATATGCCGACGGCGGACTGCCGATCACGCCGGCCGGCGCCGGAGAATATCAGCGCGTCGCCGTGGCGGGGTGAACGGTTAGCGGTGTTTAGCGCTTGCGAGGCAACGAAGTGGGTCGCAAGTGCCCTCACAATGATTCTCGGCGCAGCTAACTCCGTCATTCCGGGATGGTCCGAAGGACCAGACCCGGAATCTCGAGATTCTCCGATGTGCAATTGCACATCGTAGTTCGATGCTTCGCATCGCCCCGGAATGACGTTGTGATGTGCTTCCACATTCTCGCGACACGCTGCGCCCGAGTTTTGCAAATTCATTGGCCCAACTAAAAGAGGGCGCAGGAAACGCCGGGTGCACGGTGCACCCGCGGCCCGTGTGCAACAGGTAGTAAGCACACGGTGGTCACCACAGGCTCACCGGAAAACACCCGGCGTTTCCTGCGCGATGGTTTTAACGGCTTATGCCGTGCTCTTCCCGGCGACGAATTCGTCTTGCCACCGTCACCGGCGGATTAAGGTCTTGTCGCGCCCGGTTGGGCTGACCTGACCTCCGCCGATTTAGCACCAGCAACGGGTGCCAGAACCACACGGTTTTGCCGTACGCGAGCCGCCCCTACCAATCCGCGGTCAGCCATGTGCTGCCGACCGCATTTCAGCAAAGGCGTTGAAGCGTCGTTCGTCTATGCGCCGATTGATCGCTCACGGGAAACCCGCCCTGCGATCATCTCACGCACCCGACACTGCCGCGTCCACCGCATCCCATCCCAACGTCCGTGACGATCGCGATACGCCCCTCTCTCGGGACGGGATGGTGCGCATAAAGAGGTGATTTGGCCTCGCGGTGAAGGGGAATGTTTTTAAAGGCAGGGCTGGACAGACCAAATCAGGTTGAATTGTCTCAAAGAAATTCCGCGAAATCGTTATGCCGAAGAGCCCTTGCGACCACCTGTCCGACGCAGCTTTTAGCGAAGGCGAAAGCAATCGAGTCTTCCTACGTGACTCTGGATTGCTTCGCAGGGTTAATCTCGGTGCTTTGCGTCGACCCGCTAGCACAGATGCGGATCTAAGACCGTCATTCCGGGGCGCGCGAAGCGCGAGCCCGGAATCCATAACCACCGTGTTTTTGTTCATCACCAAACCTTACCACAGGGGTTATGGATTCGGACAGCCGCTACGCGGCTTCCGGAATGACGACGGTTGTGTGCCCAATTGCTCATCGTAGTCCGATGAGCCTCATCGCCCCGGAATGACAGTTCGAAGCGCTGCGTCCGCTATGACGTTGAAACCACCGTCGCTGCCGAATAATCCGGCGCGTCGGGATTGCGGAAAATATGAATGGGATCGCCGGGCTGCAGGTCATGCCCGGTGAATGTCACGTAAGCAAAAAGCGCGAGGTAAGCAATCGCGAGCGCGCCGATCGCATAAAATACCCAGAGCGCGAAGCGTTTCATCGGGCGACGGCGCTGCATTGAGCCCGGCGAGCGATACGCCCGGCCATCACGCCCGCGAAACCGGCGGTGCCTTGTAGACGCTTACCTTCCACCGCCTGATCTCCTCGCCGATCGCACCATCGCTGGATGTCGGCGAGCTTTTAGGCCGCGAATGGACAAAAGGCTACACGGCGGGGGGCGGTATTATGTCTCGCACCGGGCGCGGCTTTTGGGCCGCCGGATCCTCGTGGTGGTCAACCGCAACGTAGCGTCCCTGCCAGTAAGCCAGCCCTGCCGCATGCCGGGAGGTCTGGATGTCCAGCACACGCCCGATCACGATGGCATGGGAATGCCGCTCGACGATCTCTTCCACCTGGCAATCGATGGCCGACAACGCGCCGACCAGAAGCGGCACGCCGGAGACGCGCGTCACCCATTGCGCGCCCGCAAAGCGATCCGCGCCTTTGAGGCCATCCTTGCCGGTGAACCGCTCGGCGACCTCAAGCTGGCCGGCGCCGAGAATGTTGACGCCGAAAAAGCCCTGGCGCTTCAACAGCGGCCATGACGACGAATCCCGGTTGATGCTTACGATCAGGGTCGGCGGGTCGACCGACAGCGACGATACCGACGTGACCGTCATGCCCGTGATATCGCTGCC
The DNA here is from genome assembly GCA_963843235.1 of uncultured Alphaproteobacteria bacterium. Taxonomy (GTDB): domain Bacteria; phylum Pseudomonadota; class Alphaproteobacteria; order Rhizobiales; family Xanthobacteraceae; genus Bradyrhizobium. The sequence continues at coordinate 1,010,230 of CAWJJV010000015.1, read as the reverse complement.
GCGTCCGACCGTGATGACGCTGACGCCGCCGGTCAGGCCACGCATCGCGCCGCGAAAGTCGCTCGAGGAAACCTGATCTGCTGTGATGTTGCGGACGGCGGAGTTCATGGCTGGCTCACAGGTCGAGTGCATCATCCGCCGATTGCAAGAGATTGCGCAGGATGGACCCCTCCAGTGCCGCCAGATCAGCCGAACCGCGGCGACGAGGACGGGCAATGTCGACGTTGATATCGTGCGCGATGCGGCCGTTTTCAATGACCAGCACACGGTCGGCCAGCGCGACGGCTTCCGAGACGTCGTGGGTCACCAGGATCGCGGTGAAGGCCTGATCATGCCAGACCTGCCCCAGGAGCCGCTGCATGGAGATCCGCGTCAGCGCATCGAGCGCGCCAAGCGGCTCGTCGAACGCCAGAATGCGCGGATGGCTGACCAGCGCGCGCGCCAGCGCCACGCGCTGCTTCTGGCCTCCGGAGAGCACCGCCGGCCACTCCGCGCGCTTGTCGGCAAGGCCGACTTCGGCAAGTGCCTTTTCTGCGCGCGCCTGCGCGTCGGTCGACGCACGGTCGCGGCCAAGGCCGACCTCGACATTCGACAGCACTCGCGCCCACGGCAACAGGCGTGGCTCCTGGAACATCACACGCACATCTTCAGGCCGTGCGAACTCGCCAAAGTCGATGTGGCCTTCGTTAGCGGTCTCAAGGCCAGCGATCAGGCGCAACAGCGTACTCTTGCCGCAACCGCTGCGACCGACGATCGCGACGAACTGCCCGGCCGGAATATGCAGGTCGATGCCACGCAGGACCTCGTTGTTGCCGAACGACTTGCGCAGGCCGCGAATGGTGAGCGGAAGCCCGCGGGACGAGGCTTCCGACCCGTCTCGCGCCAGCCGTGCCTGTTCGATGATATCAGCGCGATCGACCGGCTCGGGGTCGGATGGAAGCAGACGAAGCGCCTGTTGCATGATGGCTCTCAATGTTTCTGGAAGGCAGGGTGCCAGGACAGCGTCAGCCGCTCCAGCATACGCGAAGCACCGTCGGCGATTTTTCCAAGCAGCGCGTAGATCAGGATGCTCAGCACGACGACGTCGATCTGCATGAACTCCCGCGCCTGCATCGCCATATAACCGAGACCTGACGAAGCCGCGATGGTTTCCGCGACAATCAGCGTCAGCCACATGATGCCAAGCGCAAAGCGTATGCCGACGAAGATCGAGGGCAGCGCGCCTGGAAAGATCACCCGGCGAAACAGTTCACGGTCGGTCATGCCGTAGATGCGTCCCATCTCGATCAGCTGCGGATCGACGGTCCGGACGCCGTGGAGCGTGTTGAGATAGATCGGGAAGAACACGCCAAGCGCGACCAGAAACAGCTTGGCGGACTCATCAATGCCGAACCAGAGGATGACCAGCGGAATCAAGGCAAGGTGCGGAATGTTCCGCACCATCTGCAGCGTGGTGTCGGTCAATTTGCTGCTGAGTTGCGACAGGCCGTTAGCCAGGCCAAAGGCAAAGCCAATGCCGCCACCGATGACAAAGCCGACACTGGCGCGCCAGAAGCTGACCCAGATATTGCGTTCGAGCTCGCCGGAAAGCAGCAGCTTCCAGCCCGCCAGCGCCACATCCGACGGCGCCGGCAGCACCCGCGACGACACGAAGCCGGTGACGCACGCCAACTGCCAGACCAGCAAGATGGCGAGTGGCACGATCCACTGGATGACACCATCGACGCGCGGCAGCCGCCAGCTCCGGACCCGCGGAAGACTTTCGATCAAACTCATGATTGCGAGGCCTTTATCAGCGGACGATGCTCGTTGGCGATGGTCTCGCCGAACGGACCGGTGTTGACGCGCAGCGATGCCGCATTGTCGTCGCGGTTGAGCGACAGCAGGGGGAACACCAGTTCGGCGAAGCGATAGGCTTCTTCAAGATGCGGATAGCCGGACATGATGAAGGTATCGACGCCGACGTCCTGATACTCCTTGATGCGCGCCGCCACGGTCTGCGGGTCGCCGACCAGCGCGGTGCCCGCGCCGCCCCGCACCAGGCCGACGCCGGCCCACAGATTGGGGCTGATCTCAAGCTTGTCGCGGCGTCCGCCGTGGAGTTGCAGCATGCGCTGCTGGCCGACCGAATCCATCCGCGAAAAGATCTTCTGCGCCGAAGCGATGGTGTCGTCGGTGACGTGCTTGATCAGATCGTCGGCCGCCTTCCAGGCCTCTTCATTGGTTTCGCGCACGATCACATGCAGCCGAATCCCGAACGAGAGCGTGCGCCCGCGCGCCGCAGCAGCCGCCTTCACCCGGTTGACCTTCTCGGCCACCTGCGCCGGGGGCTCGCCCCAGGTGAGATATTTGTCGACGGTGTCGACCGCGACGTCGATGCCGGCGTCCGACGATCCGCCGAAATAAAGCGGCGGCCGCGGCGATTGCACCGGCTTGAACAGCAGCCGCCCATCCTCGATGTGGATGTGCTTGCCCTCGACATTGACGGTCTTGCCGGCGAGCAGGTCGCTGTAGACATTGAGGAACTCGCGCGTCACCGCGTAGCGCTCGTTGTGATCGAGAAAGATGCCGTCGCCTTTGTTCTCGACGGGATCGCCGCCGGTGACGACGTTGATCAGGAGCCGGCCGTTGGTGACTCGATCAAGCGTCGCCGTCATCCGCGCCGCCACGCTTGGCGATTGCAGGCCGGGGCGTACGGCGACGAGATAGCGCAGCCGCTCGGTCCAGGGCGCCACCGCCGAGGCAACGACCCAGGAATCCTCGCAGCTACGCCCGGTCGGCAGCAGCACGCCGAAATAGCCGAGTTGGTCGGCCGCCTGCGCGATCTGGCGCAGATAATTGAAGTTCACCTCGCGGCCGCCGCTGGTGGTGCCGAGATAATGCCCGTCACCGTGGGTCGGCAGGAACCAGAGAACATTGGCGCCCGGTTGCGACTGTGGGGAAACGTGTTTTGTCATGATCAGGATCCGGGTTTGCGTTGGAGATCGGACACCGTGATGGCTTTCGGCAGCAGGCCGAGGCTCAGAAAGGTGTCCGCGATGCGTTGCTGGCTCGCGATCACGTCATCGCTGATGGGAAGAATTCCGTAAGACTCGCGCTTGAGCGACAGCGCCAGCACCGGTACGGGCAGGCCGACCGAAGGGCTCAGTTGTTCCGCGACGGCCTGGATGTTGTTCTTGGTCCAATCGTCGGCTTCGTTGAGCGCTTCAAGCACGACGTCGACCGCCTTGGCATCGTTGGACAAGAAATTCTTCGACGTGAAGTAGAACTGATAGTTGGAGACAACACCGGTACCGTCGGCGAGAATGCGCGCACCGGTCGAGGCCTCGGCTGCGGCCTCATAGGGATCCCAGATCACCCATGCATCGACCAAGCCGCGGGTGAACGCGGCCAACGCATCCGACGGCGGCAAAAACACCGGCTGCACATCGGTATATTTCAGGCCGGCCTTCTCCAGCGCCTTGACCAGCAGATAATGAACATTGGAGCCCTTGTTGAGCGCGACCTTCTTGCCGCGGAGATCGGCGACGGATTTGATCGCGCTGTCCTTGGGAACGAGGATCGCCTCGCCCTGCGGGGCCGGCGGATCGTAGGCGAGATAGACCAGCGGTGCGCCGGCCGCCTGCGCGAAGATCGGCGGCGTTTCGCCGGTCACGCCGAAATCAATGGCGCCGACATTCATCGCTTCCAGCAAAGGCGGCCCCGACGGGAATTCCGTCCATGACCACCTTGTAGCCGAGCGGTTTAAGTTTTTCGTCGAGCGAACCTTTGCCCTTGAGCAGGACCAGCTTGCCGTATTTCTGGTAGCCGATGCGCACGGTCTTGTCCTGGCCATAGCTGGCGCCGACACCGGCCAGCGCCGTAGTCATCGACAGCACCGCGACCGCGATTATCTTTTTAAACCAACGCATCGTCAGTTTCCTTATTCGCTGGATGAAAATGGCCGGATCAGGTCTGCACGGGCTTCCAGACGGCGTCGCGCACCACGACCGGCCTTGGGATCAGACCAAGCTTGAAGAAGCGATCGGCGACGCCTTGCTGGGTGGCGACGATGTCGTCGGTAACCGGGCCCACCGCGAAGGATGAACGGTTGGCGGCGACGATCTGGATATCCAGGGGAATGCCGGTCACCGCGCTCAACGATTTGGCCACTTCGTCGCGATGCGTCTCCGCCCACTTCGCCGTGGAGGACGTGACGTCGATGATCTGCTGCAGCGTTGCACCGTGGTTTTTCGCAAAGTCGCGGTTGGCAATATAGAACGAATTGGTTTTGGTGATCTCCGAGGCGTTGACGAGGATGCGGCCATTCTGTTTGGTTTCGCCGATCGCAAAATACGGATCCCAGATCGCCCACGCATCGATGCTGCCATTGGCGAACGCCGGGCCCGCATCCGGCGGCGTCAGGTAAACCGGCGTGATATCGCCGTAGCCAAGACCGGCTTTTTCCAGGGTCTGCACCACGATGTTGTGGGCGCTGGACCCCTTGGTGAAGCCGACACGTTTGCCCCTGAGATCCGCGATGGTGCGGATCGGCGAAGCTGCTTGCACCAGAATGCCCTGCCCGTTGGTGATTGGCTGGCCCGCCGCATAGACGATGTTGGCGCCCGCAGATTGCGCGAACACCGGCGGCGAATCGCCGACCGCGCCGTAATCGACGCTGCCGACGTTCATCGCCTCGAGCATGGGCGGCCCCGACGAGAACTCAACCCAGGTCACGCCGACACCCTGGGGCGCAAAGTGTTTTTCCAGCGTGGCCTGCTGCCGCGCGATCACCAGCACGCCGTTTTTCTGATAGCCGATGCGGATTTCCTTAACGCCGGCCTGCGCGCTCGCCTGCCGCGATACCGCGGCAGCCGCCACGGTTCCGGCGGAGAGCTTTAGAAAGTCACGGCGTCGCATCACAATCTCCTGATAATGCTGCGACATCGCGCACGCATTCGGTCTCAGGGATGATGGTGCTGCGCACAGGGCGTGTCGAGTGCCCTGCAAAAATAGCAATGACCGCACTCTTTAATGCGTCTCCAGCGAAGCGAATATTGCCGGATCACGATCGATCACGGAGCATTTTTCCCCACGCTCCGTTCACGCAAACTTGTAGATCGCAAACGCGACGGTGAGCAAGAACCGACGACCGTAGCCGCGGCCTTCGCCGGAAGCGCGATTAGAGGCCGGCGCCTTTGCCGATGGCCGCGGAAAACGACCGATCGACGATGTCGGCCGCATTGAGCTTCTGCTTGACCAGGCCCGCACGGACATACAGATCGATCGTCTTCTGTTCATCGGCGACCACGCCGTCATCGATCGGCGCGACGCGAATTTTCGCCCGGCTCAGCCAGTTGAGCGGCACGGCCGGCGGAATGCCCATCAGTTTGCCCCAGGTTTCCGCGTAAGCGCCGACATTCGTCAGCGACCAGGCGCGGGCGGCCGCGAGCCGGCGAAGAAAGTCCTCCAGTTCCGGCCGCTTGTCGCGGATCGCGTCGAGCGAGGCGACCTGAAAGCTCATTCCCGACGCCAGCCCTTCCGCTGTGACCACGCGCCGCGACTGAAACAGCACCTCTTCCTGGCTCACATAAGGCTCCCAGGTCGACCACGCATCGACAGAGCCCTGGGTGTAAGCCACCTTCGCATCCGACGGCGCAAGGAACACGATCTGCAGATCGCTCGGCGACCACCCCTTGGACTCCATGGCGGCCAGGATCAGTTGATGTCCGATCGAACCGCGGCCGGTTGCGATCTTCTTGCCTTTCAAATCATCGAGGCTGCGAATCTTGGAATCGCGCGGCACGAGAATCGCCAGGCCCTCCTGGCTCTGGCGGATCGCGCCGATCGCCTTCACCGGCACGTTGGCCGCCGCGGCAAAGGTGAAGGGCGCATCTCCAACAAGGCCGGTATCAATCGCGCCCGCACCCAGCGCCTCCAGCAAGGGCGAGGCCGCCGGAAATTCCTTCCACTCGATTTTGTACGACACGCCATTGAGGGCGCCCGATGCTTCCATCGCGGCTTTGGAATTCCCCTTCTGGTCTCCGACCCGCAGGGTGGTCTGGGCGCTTGCGGAGGCGATTGCGCTCAGCAAGAAACCCGCAACGAATATGGCCCGCATCATTCCGCAGCCACTCCTTTGGAGGCACTGCGCCCGGCGATCAGTTCGCGCGTCCGCGGGATCAATTCGCGGCCATACTCGATGGCGTCGATCAAGGGATCGAAGCCGCGAATCAGAAAATGGCTGATACCGAGGTCATAATAGTCGCCAAAAACTTCGGCGACCTGTTCGGGTGTTCCAACCAATGCGGTGGTGTTGCTGTTGGCGCCGGTAAGTTCGGCCATTTGCGTCCAAAGCCGCTTGTCGATACGGGTGCCCTGCTCGGCCAGCGCCAGCAGCCGCCGCGCGCCCGCCGTGGCGTGGCCGTCGGCCGGCTTGCGATAGCCGGTTTTGTCCTGCAGCGCGGTCGCACGTGCCAGAATTTCCTCGGCCTTGGCCCACGCCTTTTCCTCGGTGTCGGCGAGGATGGGCCGCACCGACAGGCTGAAGCGCGGCGTGGCGCGTCCATGTTTAGCGGCTACGGCGCGAACCCGCGACGTCACATCGCGCACCTGCGCGTAGGACTCGCCCCACAGCGCAAATGTATCGGCGTGCTTGCCGGCAACCTCAATCGCCGCATCGGAAGCCCCGCCTACGAAGATCGGAATGCCTTCGGGGTGATACGGCTTGATCTGCGAAAACCCGTTTTGAACCTTGTAGTATTTGCCGTCATAGGAAAACGGCTTCTGGCTGGTCCATTCGGCGCGAACGACGTCGAGAAATTCATCGGTGCGGGCGTAGCGTTCGTCCTTGTCGTCAAGGATATTGCCGTCCTGCCTGAGCTCGGCGGCGTTGCCGCCGGTGATGACATGCAGGGCAACCCGGCCGCCGGAAAGTTGATCGACCGCCGCCAGCTGGCGCGCGAGCAGCGTCGGAGCAGTAAAGCCCGGCCGCTGCGCGATCAGGACATTGAGCCGATCGGTGACGCCAAGCACGTGCTGGCCGATCTGCAGGCCGTCCGGGATGGTGGAATGAAAGGCCAGCAGCGCGCGGTCAAAGCCGGCGTTTTCGTGCGCCTTCGCCACGGTCTCGATGTGATGCCGGTCCAGCACCGGCCCCTTCCGCACGATGGTTTCGGACGAATTGTTGGTGGTGATGAAGCCGATGAATTCCACTGACATTGAAAAATTCCTGTAATTCCATAACCGCTGCTGCCGCGCGATCACTGGACGCTCGCTCAGACCTGAGCATCTACCCGGTGCCCGGCGCTAAACGCCCCGCTCGGAGTTCGTTGGCCGATAGGCGCGGCACCACGGTTCCAACCAGAAATTCCGCGACAGCGCGCACGCATTCCGCTTTGGTAACAATGGTACTGCGCCCGGAGCGTGTCGAGGGCGCGGCAAAAATAGCAATGCGTCACTGTTCCGGGCGGCCCCGACGAGGTGATTATTGCCAATTTGCGATCGATCGCGGAGCATTTTTCCTCCGGCTCGCGCAGCCAGTGTCCTGCGCACAAAATGCATAGCGGAACCTGACGGGCCGGAAGCGCCGCAACTTTCGCAATCGTTCAGATACCGAGCGCGAGGCGCCCTGCCGTCACGCGTGTCGCGTCATCCTGCGGGGTATGAACACGCCCGCACAGCACGTCGCGGTAGTGCCGTTCGAGCGGATTGGCACGCGTCAGCCCGTGATTACTGGTCAATGACAGCGCGTCCTCGACAACCGCGACCGCGTTATTCGTCACCGTGAGCTTGATGATGCTGGATTCGGATGCACTCAGCAGCGCGCCGTCATCGAAATCCTGCGCAAAACTTCCGATCAGGCGCGCGTTGACGGCGAGGCGCGCCTCGATGCCGCCAACGATCTCTTGCGCCCGCAACAACGTGGCCAACGGAGCGCCGAGATTGGAAGGGACGCGATTCCTGAGAAAATCCACCAGCCAGTCGCGGGCAGCTCGCGCAACTCCATCGTAGATCGAAGCAACAAAGATCGCATGGACCGTCGCCTGGGTAAAATCGGGTATTCGCCATTCATCCGGCTCGCGCACATCGATTTCGTGGTCGAGCGGAAACACGACGTCGTCGAAGATGATGTCGTGGCTGCCGCTGGCGCGCAGTCCGAGATGATCCCACGTCTCGACGATACGCGTGCCCGGCAGCCCGGCGGGAACCAGGAACAACCCGACCCGTACCTCCGGCTCGTCGGTCCGGGCCCACACCGCATACCATTTCAGGATCGGCGCACCGGTCGAATAGATCTTGCGGCCGCTGAGCCGCCATCCGGTCTCGGTTCTCCGTGCAACCGTCGCCGGCAAGCCGCCGCGCGACGGTGAGCCGAGGTCCGGCTCGACCCGAAGGGCGTTGATCAACGCCATGCCTTCAACGGTTTCACGGGCCAGCCTGCGTGAAAGACGGCCCGGCCAGCGCGTGCTTCTCGCCATTACGAGATGCTGGATATAATGCATCGACAGCACCAGGGCTGTCGATGGGTCGGCTTTTCCCAGGACGTTGAGGACGCGCGCCGTATCGCGCGCGCCAGCGCCGGACCCACCCAATGCGGCCGGCACGGTCAATGCCAATAAGCCCGCATCGGACAATTGCCTGAAATTTTCAAACGGAAAGCTCGCGTCACGATCGTGGAGCGACGCCCGGCTGGCAAATTCCGGCGCCAGCAAATTTGCTCTGGTCCAACGGGCCAAGCGGTGCGTCAGCCGGCGGCTCCTTGCGTTGGAAATTCTCCCGCGCGCTCACCACGTCGCGTCCAATCCGAGCAGTCCAAGGATGTTCCGGCGTAGTTCGGCCAATTCGGGATCGCCGCGGTGCCGGGGATAGGGACGATCGACGATAATGTCGGCCTTGATGCGCGCCGGGCGATCGCTGAACACGATGACGCGATTGGCCAGGAATACGGCTTCCTCCACATCGTGGGTCACCAACAACGTCGTGAACCCGCTGCGCTGCCAGAGCGCGGCGATCTCCGCCTGCATCGTGATTCGCGTCAGTGAATTCGAGCTTGCCGAGCGGCTCGTCAAGAACAAGGATCCTCGGATCGTTGACGAGTGCCCGGGCCAGCGCGACCCGCTGCGCCATGCCACCGGAGAGCTGATGCGGATAGGCATTGCGAAAGGCCGACAATCCAACGAGGTCGATCGCCGCATCGACGCGGTGCCGCTGGCGCTTCAAAATGCCCTGCGCCTCGAGCCCCAGCGCGACGTTGTCCCACACGGTTCGCCACGGAAACAGCGTCGGGTCCTGAAATACCACGACCCGTGATGGAAACGGTCCGGTGATCGGATCGCCATCTTCGCGCAACGCACCCGAGCGCGGCAATTCAAGTCCGGCGACCAGCCGCAGCAGGGTCGATTTTCCGCATCCGGACGGACCGAGCAGTGCGACGAATTCGCCCGGGGCGATCTGGAAGCTGACGTCATCCAGTACTTGAAGCACCTTGCCATCAATGTCGAAGGCGTGGCTGACGCGCTCAACGTCGAGCGAAGCTCCGACGGCTGCCGGCCGTGCGGGTTCTGCGATCGCGAGCGCTACCATTTCACGACGCCCTTCTGCCAGACCAGCAACCGGTCACGGGTCTTGAACAGCAGCGTGATGGCGCCCGAGCACAGCAACGACATCACGATCAGCGCGGCGTACATATTGGCGTAGGCTGCCCAGCCCTGAGCCCATTGCAGGTACCAGCCGAGCCCGGCCTTGACGCCGATCATTTCGGCAACCACCAGGACGGCGAACGACGAGCCGAGGCCCATGAACAGGCCGACAAATACGTGCGGCAGCGCCGCCGGAATCGCGACCTTCAACACCAGAAAAGACGGCTTCGCGCCCAACGTTCGCGCCACGTCGTAATAGGCGTTGCTGACGCTCGCCACGCCCGACCAGGTCAGCACCGTGACCGGAAACCCGGTAGCCAGCGCGATCAGGAACGTGCTGGCACTCCAGCTTGACGGAAACGTAAAGAATGCAAATGGCAGCCATGCCGTCGCGGGCAGCGGCCCGATAAAGCGCAGGATCGGATGCACCCAATAACCGACGCTGCGCGACCATCCGATCGAGACGCCGGTCAGAAAGCCGACGGCGGCGCCGATCACGTAACCGCCGAGCTGAAGTTTTACCGATGCAAACGCGCTGACCAGAAGCTTGGGCAAGTCGTCGGTATAGACTTCGATGATGGCCTGCGGTGGCGGAAAGAACGGCAGCGGCAGCCATGCGAACTTGGCGGTCGCGACTTCCCATACTGTCAGGAACAGCCCAAGCGCCAGCAGCCATGGCGCTCGCGATTGCAAGCGGTTTTCGAAGCGGCCAAGCCAATGCCGGCTCACGGTCGCCGCAAGAATACCGCCGGCGATCATGAATGCCGCGACGGCCAACCCATGTGTCCGCGACCAGTCGCCAAGGTCTTCCCACAACAGGCACGAAAGGCCGAAGCCAACCCACGCCAGGCTTGCAAAGACAGCGGGACCGTTTGCCAGGAACAAGGACGACAGATGAAGGGAACGCCCCGCAAGGGCGGCACCTTCCTCGGCGGACTGCGCAAGCACAGTCGTCTTAGACGCCGCTGAATACATCGACATAAATCCGCTCCGCGAATTTTGCGGTATCCGTGCCTGGCTTGAAGACAGATACGCGTTTCAGATCATCCGCATAGGCCTTCAGTTCCTGCTTGAGCACCGCGCCTACGGGATGGTGATGATGGGTGTGGTACCTGACCATCCCCTGCAGATCCGCCAGAGTGGCGGCCTTGGGTGCATAGGGCTGGAACGATACGGCAGCCTTGTCAGGATTCTGCGAGATGAACATCGCGGCATCGAGCAAGGCCTGCACGACTGCGCGTGCGACCAAGGGGTCTTCGCGCACCAGACTGCCGCGCAGTCCCACAATGCAGCAGCTCTTGTCCTTGTAGTCGCCGTCCAGATTGGAGGCCACTTCCTTATAGGCGCTATCCTTCAGCCACAGATAAGCGATCGGGTCGGAGGCGAGAACCGCATGCGCTTCGCCCTTCTCGATCGCGAGTTGCAGCAGATTGCCGGGATAGGCTCGCCAATCGACGTCGCTGTTGGGATCGATGCCTTGTTTGGCGAGCTGGATCGAAAAGAAATTCTTGTCCGGACCGGCGAGATCGCCGACCGCGACGATCTTTCCCTTGAGATCGGCAAGTTTATCGACACCGGAATTGACGCGGGACAAGACCCGCATGCATCCGCCATGGGTCCCGGAGGCGATCTTCACATCGAATCCCTGTTCAAGCGGCTTCAGCCAGCGCAACGCCATGCCGATGCCGGCATCCGTCTTGCCGGTAGCGATGGCTTCCAGAAGCTGGTCGGTCGATCCGCTGTAATTGATCAGTTCGACATCGAGGTTTTGCTTCTGGAAGAAACCCTGGTCGATCGCCACCGGAAGCGGCACGTTGCATACTGCACCGGCATTCCAGGAAAATTTCAACTTCCTTGGCGCTCCGGTCAGCACGGGCGCCTCGGAAGAGGTCCTGCAGATCGGAAATTCCGAGAAATCGATCTTCGGCGGAGCTATGGGAAAGGCTTTTGCGCCGAAGACACCGAGTGGCATAGCCAATGCCGATGCCGCTCCCGCCTGCAACAGCGCGCGGCGATCCAGTAAAGTTCTGTGCTTGGCGTCTCTCGACATTTTCTGTTCCTGTTCCGAGGTGACAAGAGGATACCGTCGGCGCGGCGCGACAGCGCTGCGGCCCGGCAAAGCCTGCGTTGTAATCAGTGAGTTCGGCTCAATCCTCGCGAGCTTTCCGCTCGCGTGCTGTTGAAATCGTAGCGTGATGATGCGTCGCAACCACGCGATCGTCAACGAAATGGAATTTCGAATGTAAAAGCGAACGGAGAGTTTATCTCCACGATCCCGTCGTCACGCGACGCAACGGTTTTTGTCTCATCTGGAAACTGGAATTACTTTGGCCAGCTTAACTCTGCTCAACATGCAGGCACTCGAAGCGATTCATACGACAACGTTCTTTCGTAAGCTCGCGATCAGAATAAACGTTGCCTGATCTTTGGAATCTTCAGTGATCCCTTTCATTGACTGAAATCAATTCAATCGTACGCTCTCGATATCAAATTTACGGCCTTGTGAATCCGGAACGACAATCAGAGAGACCTCGCCAATGAACAAAGTCCTACAGAGCATCAAGACGCATCAGCGATTCCGTGGCGTTGGCGCCGCGCTGTTTGGAATCCTCATTGGATGCTCGACCGTGGCGTCCGCCCTGGCCTCGGACGTCGTGACGTTGCGCGTCGGCGATCAGAAAGGCGGCAATCGCGCGCTGCTTGAAATCGCAGGTCTCGCCAAGGACCTTCCTTACAAGATCGAATGGTCCGAATTTCCCGCGGCGGCGCCGATCCTCGAAGCGCTTAACGCGGGTGCGCTGGACGTTGGCTACACGGGCGATCTGGCTTTCCTCTCCGTGTACGCCACAGGCGCACCGATCAAGGCCATCGGAGGAACCCGCGCCGATGCCCGGACGCAAGCCATCCTGGTGCGCAATGACTCTCCAATCAAGAGCATCGCCGATCTCAAGGGAAAGCGGCTGGCCGGGACACGCGGAGGCTGGGGCCAATTCCTGATCGACGCCACGCTGGAAAAGGCCGGTAACGGGATCGGCGACGCGACCTTCGCGCCGCTAGGGCCGGTGGACGCCAAGATTGCACTGGTAGCCGGCTCCATCGATGGCTGGGCAGTGTGGGAACCCTACGTCTCCTATGCGACCCTCAAGGACAACGCACGGATCGTAGCCAATGGCGAGGGCCTCACACCTACGATTACGTTCTATGTTGCTTCCGATCAGGCGATCGCGACCAAGCGCGCCGCTGTGCAGGATCTGGTGCAGCGGCTCGACAAGGCACGGCTATGGTCGCTGGACCATGTGGCCGAGTACGCCAAGGCCACCGCCGAACTGACCAAGCTCCCCGAAGACGTGCTGCTGAGCGCCTATACCGCGCAGCGCACCAGCGCGATCGTGATCGATGCCGGCGTCGTCAAGGAGGTCCAGCAGGCCTCCGATCGCGCCACCCGATACGGCATTCTTGCCAAAACGCTCGACGTGGACAAGGCACTCGACCGGAGTTTTACGGCAGCGTCTGCAGGATCGAACTGATGCAAATCCCGGCCCGAGTGACGGACGTTAGAGCCAATGGTCGACGATGTAGCGGCGGCACGAAAGCTCTTGCCAGTCCGTTAAGTGCCGAAGCTGATTGCCATCGACTTCGATCCACCCACCGTTTTCGAAGCGTGCAATGGCATAGTGCCGCCGCGATCCATCTATCCCGAAATCCCACCCGCGTGCTTTGATCCAAGTGCCGTCCGTTGGAGCGCTATCGATTGGGTTCCATTCAGGCATCTTTGTATTCCACGTTTGGATCATTGCAGCGTGCTGAAAGCCGTCGACGAACACGCCGGCAACCGCAATGAAGGCCGTGTGCACGGCAGTGTACGCGGAAACTCGGGGCGTTCGGTGGTAGCGCCGCCTAGCGTTAACGCAACAGTTCCTGGGTCTCAAGCAGGAATGGTCAGATCGCTTCTGCGAATCGATGAGGGTGGATGCTCATGAAATGGCCACTCTCGACCACCTCAGACTTTACGTGGCACACGGTTTCCGTTGCTGTCTCAATCACTTCAGGTGTCAGCTTCCAATGCGCCCCTGAATCCGGACAGTTCTGCTCACGGGTTATTTTCGAGCCATTCTGCAATGCACGCCGCGGCATCGCCGTAGAAGGTTCGATAGAGGTCCTCGGTGACGTACCCGATGTGAGGCGTTGCCAGGACGTTGTCCAATTTTCGAAACGGGTGGCCAGCGCTCAACGGTTCGACGTCGAATACATCGATAGCCGCGCCCGCGATCCTACGCTGCTGCAGAGCTTCGATCAGGGCTGCTTCATCGACGATCGGACCACGAGACGTGTTGACGAATCTTGCCTTCGGCTTCATCAGCGCGAACTCAGGCCGCCCGATCAGGCCTTGGGTGCGACGGCTCAGGACGAGATGTACTGTGACGACATCGGCCTCGCGAAACAGCGTTTGCTTATCCACGCAGATAGCGCCGGCGGCACTGGCCTTCTCGTCGTTCAGGTTCTGACTCCAGGCGATCACCTTCATTCCGAAGGCGAGACCAATGCGGGCAACCTCTTTCCCGATGTTGCCCAGTCCAACGACCCCAAGGCTTTTGCCTCGGAGGTTTGAACCGAGACCGACTTGCCATCTGCCGGCCCTGATCGAAGCGGCTTCCCGGTCGATGCCCCGCATGCTTGCCAGGATCAGCGACCAGGCGAACTCGATGGTCGCGGTGGGATCGTAGCCGGTCGCGGTGACCGCAATGCCGAGAGCTTCCGCCGCCTGGGTGTCGATGGATGCGTTTTTCGGCCCGGTCGAGGCTATCAGCTTGAGCGTCGGTAGCTGTTGAAGTATCTCCCGTGTCAGCGGCGTACGTTCGCGCATCACGCATATCACGTCGAATGGCCGCAACCGTTCGACCACTGCCGACGGGTCGGCGAGATGATCGTTGAACACTGTGATCTCGGCGCTGTGCCGAACGCGCGACCAGTCGGCGAGCTGAAGCGCGACGTCCTGATAATCATCGAGAATTGCAACCCGCATAGGCCTACTCCGTACAATGGCTGGTAGTTCGATCTGCGAACTTTTCAGTGCTGCGCGCCGCCAGCGCCGCGCGAATGCCTTGGCGCGTGAATAACCGCGCCAGCGATGCGTTCAGGCCTTCGCCGACACCGACAATGAGGGGGGTGTTGTATTTTGAGGCTTCCATGCGCGGCGCGAGCTCACCAAGGCTCCGCCGACGTCCGCACGTCGACCTCGAACGACCAGGCCTTGTGGGGCTGCCGGTAGAGGAAGGCGTAACACTCCACGATGCCTTCGATGTCCAGCAGCCGGTCCCGGCGCGAGTTGGCGTCAGGGAAGCGTTGGCGGATCTTGTCGCCATCCACGGCCCCGTCGACGACGACGTGGCCGACGTGGATGCCTTCGGGCCCATATTCCTTCGCCATCGCCTGGGCGAGCGTCCGCAAGCCCGCCTTGGACGAATTGAACGCGCCATAGCCGGCCCGACCGCGCAGTGAGGCGCTGGCGCCGGTGAACAGGATGGTACCTCGTTTCTGCGGGAGCATGCGGCGCAGCGCCTCCCGCCCGAACAGAAACCCGCCGAAACAAACGACCCGCCAACTCTTCTCGAAATAGTCCGCCTCCATCTCGAGGATGCGGCCCGCCGTGTTATTGCCGGCATTGTAAATGGCTAGATCCACGTCGGCGCCGGCATGGTCGAACAGCGCGGCGACGTCAGCCTCGTTCGTGGCGTCCGCGACGAACGAGGAGGCTTTGCCTCCCGATCTCTCGATATCCGCGACAACCGTGTCCAGCGCGGCTTGCGTGCGACCGGCCGCCACAACGTCGAGCCCCTCTCTGGCAAAGCGTTTGCAAAGTTGAGCGCCAAGTCCCCGATCCGGACCGACGCCGATGATGACTGCCTTGGGCATTGCATTCCTCCGGAGCGTGCTGTTGAAGGCGCGGAGTGCCAAATTGGGACGCGCGGTAGCGCTAAGTGGCGAATAGCGAAATGTCGTGCGATCGCGCCACCAACGGCGCCCTGCGACGATAACTTTGCCGGTGATGCCGAACGTATCGAGAAGCGCAACCATGCCGTCACGGACCCGGCGAATATCGAGTGTGCCGTACACTTTTTCAAGCTGCAGTACCGCCGAGATTTCGTCCAAGGTTGCGCCAGCATGCAATCACTCGACGATCAAGGCAGATTTTAGAGCCACAGCCCGGGATAAATTGTAGAAATTGGGCGAGGTCGCCATCACCGCCGCGTGGACCTCGGCGAACTGCTCTATTGTGCCGCTGCCTTTGATACGGACGACGTAGCTGAGCTTTTCGTAGCCTGGCGGCACGGCAGGATCGATCCCGAGGAAGCCGCGAAGGTCGATGTCGCCATCGGTCTCGATCGACAGGCTTTCGAGGGTGATTCCACGCACCGCGCACTGCGCCACATATCCGACGGTCATGCAGGCGTTGAGCGCCGCGATCAGATGCTCCTGCGGATTGGCGAAATTGTTCGAACCACCGAGTTCGCGCGGCTCGTCGATGTCGATCGAGAACCGGCGTGGCACCTTTTTTCCGCCGAGTTCATAACGCTCGATGTCGGCGCGGCTCCGCGTCTGGCCCTGCCAGGTCGTGATGACGTGCCAGTTCGTCTTACCTTTGGCGGGTTCGCGCTTGACGTCGTCGATCAGCGCAAACAGGTCGTCGACATTGATGCCGTTGACGACGGTGGGGTCGGCAGTTCTTCGTTGGTGCACCCACATGGGGCTCCTTTGCTTGGGGTTGGGTTGTGCGGCCGGGTTTCGTGGTCGACCAGCGGGGTCGGCAGAACCGCCCGACACCGAACGCCTGCTCGATCCACCGCCGCGGTCAGGCTGCGCCGCGTACAGCACTACCGATCGGATAAGCCGGGAAGTCCGTGTAACCCACCTCGCCGCGTCGGGTGTAATAAGTTGATCGGTCCGCTACGGCTAACGGCCAGCCGTGCTCGAGACGCTCAACAAGGTCCGGGTTTCCGATATAGGGTCTGCCGAAGGCGATCAGGTCCACCAACCCGGTGTCGAGCGAAGCCTGGGCGCGCTCGCGGTCATTGAAGCCGCCACACCAGATGAAGGCGCCAGGAAACACCGCCCGAGCCTTGGCAAGCAGAGCGTGGTCGAGGTACCGAGGCTTGAACTCCGCCGTCTCCATGTTTCCTTCGGGCAGCAGCTCGTAGAGCAGATGGAGGTATGCCACGCCGCGGCGCCCCAGTTGCTCGGCAACGTACAGAAACGTTTCCTCGACAAGAGGGTCCGCCGGCATGGAGCCGTACTTGCCGAACGGAGACAGGCGAACACCCACGCGCCCCGGACCGAATTCAGCCACCACCGCATCGACGACTTCCATCAGGAAGCGCGTACGATCTTCCATGCTGCCCCCGCCGTAGCGGTCGGTGCGCGTATTGAGCACCGAGTTCATGAACTGCTCGATCAGATAGCCGTTGGCCGCATGGAGTTCGACACCATCGAATCCGACCTCCCGTGCATTGGCGGCGGCTTTGGCGAAGGTGCCCACCATGGCCGACACCTCATCCGTGCTGAGAGGCCTCGGCGTCTCCACAGGCATAAAACGCAACCGGCCGTCCGGGCCGTGGGCGAACACCTCCGAGCCCTCTGCCCGTTGCCCGGTCACGCCCACCGGGGCCTGGCCGTTCGGCAGAATCGAGGAATGGGCCATCCTGCCGACGTGCCACAACTGCATAAAGATCGTGCCGCCATGACGGTGAACCTCATCGGTCACCAGACGCCAGCCCCGCATTTGGGCTTCCGAGTGGATTCCGGGTATCCTCGCGTAACCGTGGCTGGACTGATCCACGTCGTTGGCCTCGGAAATGATCAGGCCGGCACTGGCCCGCTGGCCGTAATAGGTGGCGATCATCTCGTTCGGGAGGTCACCATCGGTCGGGAGGTCGCCCTCGGACGTTCGCGTGCGGGTCATGGGCGGCATGACGATGCGGTTCTTCAGCGGAACAGTGCCGCCAAGCAGTTGAGATTCGAACAGGTCGGCCATAGATCATCCTTCGAGCAGATTTCTGCCGAAGGTTATTCTTCGGTAGTCATTCCCATCTACACACCCTTTGGTCAGTGGTCGGCGGATGAAGATCATCAAGAGACTACCGGGCTTGCCGGTCGAGCGCGCGCTAGGCGTCTTTTCGGGACGCTGGAAGGCGGTCATCCTTCATGTGCTGCTGGATGGCCCGCAACGCACATGCGAGCTGGAAAAGCGCATTGCCGGCATCTCGCAGAAGGTGTTGATCGAGCAACTGCGAGCGCTTGAGGAACATGGAATGGTGAGCCGGCAGCCCAGCGCCGGCGATAGTCAGGGGATCGAATACCTGCTCACCCCGCTCGGCGAAAGCCTGCGGCCCGTGTTGGATTCCCTCATCGAATGGGGAGCCCATCACGCCAAGGAGCTCGATGAGGTCCATAGGCTTCTGCCATGCGACGCTGTCGTTCGAGATCGTACGACCTGAAACTCATTGGCTATCGCTGTCCGAGACGTTCGTTTCAGGCGGCCAAGGTGTGAACAAATCGCATGGTGGGGCCGAGCCGGATCATCGCCTCGGGGATGTGCGGGAGCGTTTCATGATCGACCAACAAGCGTGACGTGGACGAGGACGTAAGTCACACCGAGGAAACGTCCGAATATGTGATACGTCATATGGACCGATGCGGATTGCCGTCGACCCTACGCTGCTCACCAGTTCGCATCCAATCCAAGCAGCCCCAGAATGTTGCGCCGTAACTCCGCCAACTCGGGATCACCGCGGTGCCTGGGAAAGGGACGATCAACCGCGATGTCGGCCTTGATGCGCGCTGGGCGGTCGCTGAATACGATGACGCGATTGGCCAGGACTACCGCCTCTTCAACGTCGTGCGTCACCAACAGCGTGGTGAAGCCGCTGCGCTGCCATAGTGCGGTGATTTCCGCCTGCATGGAGATGCGTGTCAGCGAATCGAGCTTGCCGAGCGGCTCATCTAGAATGAGTATCCTGGGGTCGTTCACCAGCGCGCGGGCGAGCGCGACCCGCTGGGCCATTCCTCCCGAAAGCTGATGCGGGTAGGCGTTGCGAAACGCAGCAAGCCCGACGAGTTCGAGTGCTGCATCGACGCGGGGCCGTTGGCTCTTTAAAATACCCTGGGCTTCGAGCCCGAGCGCAACGTTATTCCAGACGGTTCGCCACGGAAACAGCGTTGGATCCTGAAACACCACCACCCGCGACGGAAACGGCCCTTTGATAGGACTGCCATCTTCGAGCAACCTGCCCAATCGCGGCGGTTCAAGCCCAGCCACCAGACGCAGCAAGGTCGACTTTCCGCATCCCGACGGACCGAGCAGTGCTACGAATTCGCCCGGTCTCACGCTGAAGCTAACGTCATCCAGTACCGGCAGCGCAGCGCCATCAATGTCAAAGGCGTGGCTGACGCCCTCGACATCCAGCGATGCGCCGGCAGCAGCCGGCCGATCAGCTTCAGCGATCGCAACCGCTACCATTTGACGACGCCCTTTCTGCCAGACCAGCAGCCGGTCGCGCGTCCTGAACAGCAGGGTGATCGCGCCGGAGCATAGCAACGACATGACGATCAGCGCCGCGTACATATTGGCGTAAGCTGCCCAGCCCTGAGACCATTGCAGATAAAAGCCGAGCCCGGCCTTGACGCCGATCATTTCGGCCACGACCAGAACGGCAAAGGACGATCCGAGCCCCATAAACAGGCCTACAAATACGTGCGGCAACGCCGCCGGAATTGCGACCTTGAGCACCAGAAAGGAAGGCTTCGCCCCCAACGTTCGCGCGACGTCGTAATAGGCACTGCTAACGCTTGCGACGCCCGACCAGGTCAGCACCGTGACTGGAAACCCCGTCGCCAGTGCGATCAGGAACGTGCTCGCGCTCCAGCTCGACGGAAACGTGAACAATGGCAAATGGCAGCCATGCCGTCGCGGGCAGCGGCCCAATGAAGCGCAGGAGAGGATGTACCCAATAGCCGACGGCGCGCGACCATCCAATCGATACGCCGGTTAGAAAGCCGATCGCGGCCCCGAGCACATAGCCGACAAGCTGAAGCTTCACCGACGCAAGGGTGCTGGCCAGAAGCTTCGGCCAGTCGTCGGTGTAGACCTCGATGATGGCTTGCGGCGGCGGAAAGAATGGCAATGGCAGCCATGCGAACTTGGCGGTCGCGATTTCCCATATGGTCAGAAACAGCCCGAGCGCCAGCAGCCATGGCGCCCGCGACTGCAAGCCGCTGCTGAGATCGGCTAAGCAGAGCGGCGATGAGAATGCCGCCAGCGACCACGAATGCCGCGATCGCCACTTCATGGGTCCGCGACCAATCGCCGAGGTCTTGCCACAGCAGGCAGGACAGTCCGAAGCCGGCCCACGCCAGGCTTGCCAACGCACCCGGCGCATTTCTCGCAACCGATATCGGAAAGAACCGCGAATTTTCCGCGAGCGCGGCTCCCTCCGCGGCAGATTGCGACAGTGCCGCCGCCTTAGGCGTTGCCGAATACGTCGACATAAATCCGCTCCGCGAATTTCGCGGTGTCCGTGCTCGGCTTGAAGACGGAGACGAGTTTTAGATCGTCCGCATCGGTCTTGCCCGTAGCGATGGACTCCAGAACCTCGTCGGTCGGTGAGCTCATATTGATGCACATGCGGCGGTCGCGTCTTTCGGCATTTTCGATCAGCCGGTCACGTCGACGACCACGCGGTTGGCGAGCTTTTGGGGATCTGTACTCTGCTTGATGATCGACGCCCGTTTGAGGTCGCTCGTGATCTTGACGACTTCCCGACGCAACGCATCGCCGGCAGGATGGTGTCCATGCGTGTGGCTGCGCAGCATGGCCGCAAGGTCTGCGACCGGAACTTTCGGTGTGTATGGTGCGAAGACCTCAGCGGCGTCATCGGGGTTGGTGGCGACATGGACGGACGCATCGTGGATGGCATTCGTCAAGGCGGCGACAGTCGCGGGATCTTTTGCCCACAGAGAAGCACGGACACCCATCGTGCAGCAGGACAGGTTGGCGTAGTCGCCGGAGAAATTCGAGGCGATCTCCACCAGCTCGCCGTTGCTGCGATGCTGTATCAGCCACGCTGTCGGATCGGCGTCGGCGATCGCCTGGACTTCTCCGCGCTTTAGCGCGATCGGCAGCAGGTCCGCCGGAAACTCGCGCCATTGAACGTCGGTTTCCGGGTTGATGCCATTGTCAGACAGCAAAATCGCGAAGAAATTGCGTGGCGAGCCGGAAATGCTGGACACGCCGATCGTCCGTCCCTTGAGTTTCGTGATATCGGTGATGCCCGATGTCTTGCTGGCGAACAGGCGCGTGCAGCCGCCGTGCAGGCCGGTTGTGAGCTTCACATCGATGCCCTGCTCAAGCGGCTTAAGCCAATTCAGCAGCATGCTCGAACCGGCGTCGGCTTTGTCCGTCGCAAGTGCCTGCAGCATCTGGTCGGTCTCGCCGGCGACCTGAATAAATTCGACATCCAGGTTATGCTTGCCAAAATACCCGCGGTGCAAGGCGACCGGCACCGCCGCAGTGCAGATCCCGGTGCCATTGTAGACAAAGCGAATGTGTCGTGGCGGCCCCTTGGGATCGGCGTAAGTGCTCTCGGATGCTCGGCAGATCGGGATGTCGCTGATGACGTTTGCGGCGGCTGTCGATCCAAAGCCGGGGAACGCGTTGGCCGCTTTCAACAGACCAAACGGAGCGGCGGCACCCAGCGCGCCTGCGAAGCCGACAAGCTTGCGTCGCGACAGCGGCTCGAGCCGACTGCGATCAGGCGATGCCGGCCTTGAGGATGCCGGGTTCTGAGGGTCGTTCATTCCTTGCTCCTAAGTCATCGAGAACGTCCGGGTTCAGACAATTCGATTCTGTACCGGACTTTCTAGTCGCGTCATCTAAATCCTGCGTGAGTGATGCCCGGAAACACGCAATCGTTTTCATGGTGCACCAACTTCGTCGGTTCTTGGTATTTTCCGTTTGCACCGGCGACAATTCATTGTCGGTCGATGAGGGCGATCGCAAGAATCAGAAACCTCCGGGACCGCTTGTCAGCAACGCATCGATCTACTGACGACGTGTTGTCCTGTTCGGCGTATCCCTCGAAATGTGTAAAGACATTGGAGCGGCGATGAACACCGGACTCGAGCGCGCGACTGAAAGCGCTGCGCTAACGGCTAAGGTCCACTAGCTTTTGCGATATCAGAGAAACTGCGACACGACCGGTCTTGCCAAAGAGAGAAATTCCTCTCTTTGAGATAGCGTCGAGAACAAGAAGTATCAGACATCCCTCGACAGGACGGATCCCGCTACCCCGCCGCGGCCGCGACCGCAGGCTTGCCGACGTTCACCGCCAGTTTGCCGTAGCGGTCGCTGAAGGCTTCGGTATCGATCTCCTCGAGTTCGATCGCGCCGCTCATGACGCCGGCCTTCCAGGCCGCGTGCTCGGCATCGTTCTGGAACTCCGGCATCACTTCCCGAGCGAACAGCTCAAGCAACTCGCAGATATGCTCGTGGCTGTTCTTGCCGGCCTGGTTGAGCAGGATCACCTGATCGATATGCGAACTCCTGAAGCGCCGTAATTTCTTGCGGATGGTCTCGGGCGATCCGATCAGGCCGCCGCGCAGCGCCGCCTCCTGGGCTTCAGGATTTTCCCGCTTCCACTTGTTGTACTCGTCCCACATGTTGACGGTGCCGGGCGCAGGACGCTGGCGGTTCTGCGAGGCGCCGTAGAAGCGCAGCGCGAACTGGAAGAAGGTGGCGCCGTCGGCGCGCGCCCTCGCCTCCTCGTCGGTCTTCGCGCACATGAAGAACGACACCAGTGCCATGTTCGGATTGATCTCGTAGTCGGCGAGCTTGTCGAGCCGCTTGGTGATGGCATTGTAATAGGCATGCACCCAGGCGTGCGCCGCGTCGGCGCTGACGAACTGGAATCCAAGCGCGCCGAAACCGTGCCGGCCGGCGCGCTCGATGGTGGGAAGCTGCGAACACGCCATCCACAACGGCGGGTGCGGCTTCTGCACCGGCTTGGGCACCACGTTGCGCAAGGGGATGTCGAAATACTTGCCGTGGTGTTCGCTGCCGCCATCCCGAAACATCGGGAAGATCGCGCGGACGGCTTCCTCGAACACTTCCTTCTTGGTTTCCATGTCGCGGCCGAACGGCGTCAATTCGGTGATCGAGGCGCTTTCGCCCATCCCGAACTCGCAGCGGCCATTGCTGAGGAGATCGAGCACCGCGACGCGCTCGGCGACCCGCGCCGGATGATTGGTGGTGAGCTGGAAAATGCCGTGGCCGAGCCGGATGTTCCGGGTGCGCTGGCTGGCGGCGGCAAGAAAGGATTCCGGCGACGGCGAGTGCGAATATTCTTCCAGAAAATGATGCTCCACCACCCAGGCATGGTCGTAACCGCAGCGGTCGGCGGTCTCGAGTTGCGTCAGCGCATCCTGGTAGAGTTTGAGTTCGCCGCCGGCTTGCCACGGGCGTGGCAGTTGCAGCTCGTAGAAAATGCCGAATTTCATGAAGTTTCTCTCCCACCATCGGCTTATTGCTTGATTTCAGTGTATTCGCCGTCACTGTCGAGTCCAGCCCAGAGCCATTCCGCAAGCGCACGGCGGCTTGTGTTGACCGCACGAATGGTTAGTTTTGCCGATGAGTTCGCGGGCCGCATTCGCCGCGCGCAGCCCCCATCCGAGACCCCATGCCCACGTTCACGCCGCATCAGGATTCCGCACTGAAGGCCGTCGCCGACTGGCTCAAGGCCAAACCCGGCAAGAACGGCACGCCGCCGGTGTTCCGGCTGTTCGGCTTTGCCGGCACCGGCAAGACCACGCTGGCGCGGCATATCGCCGACGGCGTCGACGGCGAGGTGAAATTCGCCGCCTTCACCGGCAAGGCGGCACTGGTGATGCGCAACAAGGGCTGCGACAACGCCTCGACAATTCACTCGCTGATCTACCGTGCGCGCGAATCCGGCGTCGAACAGCCGAGCTTCGAACTATGGGACGACGCACCCGCCTCGAAAGCAAAGCTGATCGTGATCGATGAATGCTCGATGGTGGACGCCGAACTCGGCCGCGACCTGATGTCGTTCGACTGTCCGCTGCTGGTGCTCGGCGATCCCGCACAATTGCCGCCGATCCAGGGCGGCGGCTTCTTTACCAGCAGCGAACCCGACGCGATGCTGACCGAAGTGCACCGCCAGGCGCAGGACGACCCGATCGTGCGGATGTCGATGGACGTGCGCGAGGGCCGCACGCTCGATATCGGCCGCTACGGCGAGAGCGAAGTGGTGTCGCGCGCCGAGCTCGATCCGGAGCGGGTGATGAGCGCCGACCAGGTTCTGGTCGGGCGCAACAACACACGGCGCTCCTACAATATGCGGGTGCGGCAGAAACAGAACATCGAGGATCCGCTGCCGGTCGCCGGCGACAAGCTGGTGTGCCTGCGCAACAACCGCAAGAAGGGCCTGTTCAACGGCGGGCTGTGGCGCGTCAAGTCGCGCGCGGCGTCGAAATCGAAGATCATCACCATGCGGCTGTCGCCGGACGAGGACTTCGGCCACAAGGTGACCAAGGTCTCGGTGCGCGGCGACTGCTTCGGTGGCGCGATCGAAACCATTCCGTGGGAGCAGCGCAAGCCGTATGACGAGTTCGACTACGGCTACGTGCTGACGGTGCACAAGTCGCAGGGCTCGCAATGGGACGACGTGGTGCTGTTCGACGAGAGCTTTGCGTTCCAGGACAGCCGCGCCCGATGGCTCTACACCGGCATCACCCGCGCCGCGAAACGGCTGAGCATCGTGGTTTAGACAGACTTTTCCGCACGTGCGGCCCTCATCTTGGGGAGCGCGCCTTGGCGGCCGTCTCGAGGATGGCGGCCATCGACCGGTGAACCGTCATAGCTCTTGCGAACCGGCCGGACGGCGGAATTCGCGGTGCGCTAACACCTTGCCAAAGAAGCTTTATTCACGGAGTCGTGCACGCGAGGTTGTAACAATACCCGCTTTGCCGCGTATCTTGGGTATCGGGCCGGAGCCGCGGCGATTGCGAACCGCGGCGGCCGTTTTAAACTGCTCGCAACCCACGCACCCAGAGGAAGCCCATGTCCCGTAGCCCATTCAGCCGCCTGTCGCTCTGCGCTGCCGCCATCGGTGCGCTGGCTATTACCGCCCTCGTCGCCTCCCCCTCGCGTGCCGCGGAAGACGCCGTGGTGATTCCGGCGCCGGCCATGGACGTTCCGCCGGCCGACGGCATCCAGACCGTCGTCATCGCGGGCGGTTGCTTCTGGGGCGTGCAGGGCGTGTTCCAGCACACCGCGGGCGTCGTCAACGCCGTGTCCGGCTATGCCGGCGGCGGCAAGAGCACCGCCTCCTACGAAACCGTCAGCACCGGCACCACCGGTCATGCCGAGTCCGTCCAGATCAAGTACGATCCCGAGCAAGATCAGCTACGGCAAGATCCTGCAGATCTTCTTCTCGGTCGCGCACGACCCGACGCAGCTGAACCGCCAGGGTCCGGACAGCGGCACCCAATATCGCTCGGCGATCTTCACCACGTCGGACGACGCAGAAGAAGGTTGCGGACGCCTATATCGCGCAGCTCAACGCCGCCAAGGTTTACAAGAAGCCGATCGTAACCAAGGTCGGGCCGCTCGAGGGGTTCTATCCGGCGGAGGCCTATCATCAGGACTACCTGACACTGCACCCGAACCAGCCCTATATTGCCTATAACGACATCCCGAAGGTCGAGAACCTCAAGAAGATCTTCGCGGACAATTACATCGAGAAGCCGACGCTGGTGAGCGGCGCGAAAGTCACCAACTGACGGCTTTATCCAGCGGTTGTTCGTGTTTTCTTCAAGCGAACCGGCGCCTGTCCCGCATCATGTGCGGAGCTGGCGCCTTCGCCTGAAACCACCATTAGCGACAAGGAGTTTTCATGTCCGACACCAAAACCATGACCGGCAAGGTCGAGAAGAGCGAGACGGAGTGGCGCAAGGAACTGACGCCGATGCAGTACGCGGTGCTGCGCGAGAAGGCGACCGAGCGGCCGTTCTCCGGCGAATATGAGCACGTCCACACGCCGGGCACCTACACCTGCGCCGGCTGCGGCCAGACGCTGTTCGAGTCCGACGCCAAGTTCGATTCCGGCTGCGGCTGGCCGAGCTTTACCGCGCCTGCGGTGGAGAGCCATGTCGACGAGGAGCGCGACGTGAGCCACGGCATGATCCGGACCGAAGTATTATGCTCGAAATGCAACGGCCATCTCGGCCATGTGTTCGAGGACGGCCCCGGCCCGACCGGCTTGCGTTACTGCATCAATTCGGCGGCGCTGAAACTGCAGCCTAAATAGATCGCGCCGGTTCCTGCACTGGAACCAGCGGCCCGGATATGCTTTGCTCAGCGGGCGGGCGGCGGAAGCACCCGCCGGCCGCCTGTTGAGGAGAGTGCCATGTCGCTTGGAATGATACTCGTCATCATCGTGATCATTATCCTGCTGGGCGGCTTCAGCGGCCGGTTTGGAGGCTACGGCTACGGCATGGGCCATTCCGGAATGGGCCTTGGCGGCGTCATTCTGGTGGTGCTGATCATCCTGTGGCTGCTCGGCAAGCTTTAATCCATTTAAGTCATTGAAATATCAAGACTTAATCTCGAATAGGCCTGAATCGGGCACGAATTCATCATCCGGCCGGTCAGGAGTCGCATTTCTGTCAAACGAGCCTATATTAAAGACTGTACTGAAATGACGTG
Source organism: uncultured Alphaproteobacteria bacterium (assembly GCA_963843235.1). Taxonomy (GTDB): domain Bacteria; phylum Pseudomonadota; class Alphaproteobacteria; order Rhizobiales; family Xanthobacteraceae; genus Bradyrhizobium. Next base: position 983,833 of record CAWJJV010000015.1, on the reverse strand, counting down.
TGCCGGCGCGCCGCTTGCTTGGCGGGCCCGCGCGAACCGTTCGCGATGTCGCTCGCGTTCTCATGAAAAAGATAAGGGTCACTAACCATGGCTTCCTTCAGCTACAACACTGCTGCCGAACTATTTCCTGCCGCGATCCGCAAGAAGAAGCGGGCCGGCTTTGCGTATCGGCGCTTTGGCACCGCGGCCGAAGCGGTTCGCTTCGCGATCGAGGAATTGCCGGCGGATTCGCTGAACGGCGCCTATCTGCAGGTCGACGAGGCCCGCTTCGATCAAAGCGGCATCCGCACGCTCTACGAAAGCCAGGACTTTCCGCTGCCTCGCCGCCCCCGTGCGCCGGAGCCCGCGCCTGCCAGCGACGCGGACGCCGACGCGGCGTAATTCCGCGTCATATCGTCAGATCCAAGAATTTTGAGTTGAAGCACCCGACGCGCGGCGGCACATAGGCCGTCAGCGCGGTTGCTTGTCCATCCATCGCCGCAACAGCCGCATGTTGCGGATATTGGCGCGGAACATCACATCGAAGGCGTCGCCCGCGATCGGTACCAGTCCGACCGTTCCTTCCAGCGCGACATTGGCCAGCATTCGCGCCGTGACATGCCAGGGCGCGCCGAGCGCGCGCGCCTCGCGTACCAGCCACAGCGACAGGGCCGACGCAATGAGATCGCCGATCACCGGGATCAACCGCAGAATGCCGTCGATGCCGTAGCGGATCTTGGTGCCGGGCAGGATGAACGCGATGTCCAACAGCTTTGCCAGCGCCTCGAGCCGTGCCAGCCGCTGCTCACGGGTGAGATCGCCGAACGGATTGGCGCTGGAATGGTTGAAATCGAAGCGGAAGCCCTGAAATCTGGCACCCAGCGATTCCGCCGGAATCTCGCGGCCGTCCTGATCAATCACTGGCCCGCGTGCACCCGATCCCCGAACGTCGCGCCGTGGCGCGCCCGGATCTGGCGTTACGGTCATATACGGGGCTGCGGGGAATAGATATCGCTGTTCGACATGGCCATCACATGGGTAACGACCGAGGCGAACGCAAGTTGCATGGCGCAGCCGCGCCATGCCGCCGGCGCGGGCATGAATGAAATCCACCGGTGCGGCGCTTCGATGCCCGCAGGCGTCAGGCGAATGCCGGCTTGTCGATCACCTCATGCGCCAGCCACGAGGAAAGCGTCGCGGGAACAAAACCGACCAGGCCGTAGAGGATGAACTGCATCACCCCGCTATCGGATCCCCTGGAGCCGTAAATGAATTCGGTCGCAACGAACGCGATCGCGCCGACCAGCAGCATCCGCGCCACCGGACCGATTTTTTTGACGTGAACGAAAATATCGTCCACCGCCGCGATGATCAGCATGGGCAGGATGCCGAACAGATAGCTGTATTGCAGCGTCTTGAGGAAGACCACGAACAGCTTGGTCACTTCCGCCCAGGAGGACTGATCCCAGTACCCCGACATCACCGTGGTCGCCACCAGCAGGAAAAACCCGCCGAGAAACGGCCCCAGTGCTGCGAAAATCAGATACCGCTTCATGCCCGACCTCCCGATTTTTGCCCGGTATAGCAGTTTTGGCTTGAGGCGGGAAATGCGCGAACCGCAGCGGCGAGGACACCGTGCTTGATCGCATGAGCAACGCAGGGAGTGCTCGACACCGCGACCGGGCCAGACGATCCGTTCGCAGCTTTTTTTGGAAACACGGCGGCCGCCGATCACGCGCCGCCTCGGGTAATCGCCGGCTCCCTACTCGCCCCACGCCGCGAAGGCGTCGTTGAACGCGCGCTCGCCGGGCGGGCCCTTTTCGATCGCGATGATGGCGCGGCGCTGGTTGGTGTAGACCAGCGGCACGTCGAACCACGAGCGCTCCTTCAGGAGCTGGATATTGCGCGCGCGGTCGGCCTCGACATTCGACAGCCCGACCAGGAAGAAGCCGTCGGTGACCTTGACCGCAAGCCCCGCCAGCGGCGTGCCGCGGGCCTGCTCGTTGGATTTCATCAGGATGCCCGGCACGTTGCTGACGCCGCCGCCGGAGAAATCCGGCGGCAGAATAAAGGTCAGCTCCGCGGTGTGACTGGCCGGCAGCGAGGTGTCGGTGTTGCGGCGGAACGACATCGTCATCTTGAACTTGCGGTCGGGTATGTCGATGTCGGCGCGCACGGCGATATCGGCGGGCTGGCCGGCGGCGGCCTTGACCGGCTCGGTACGCCAGACCACCGTGCCGACATACTGCTTGCCTTTGGGCTCGGCGGGATCCTCGTCATACAGCACCACCCGCTGCGCCACCGGCGCCACCTGGTCGGTCGACGACGGCTGGCCGACCCGATCGGGAATCTTCGGCTTCGGTGCCGGTGCCGAATTGTCCTTCTGCGCATCCACCACCGGGGCGGACGGCTTGAACAGGCCGGTCACGGTTGTCAGCGCCGATTTGCCAAACAGGATCCCGGCGCCGATCAGGATCAGCACGATGCCGGCCGCAATCGCGCTCTTGAACGGAAACGCCGCGCCCGCGCGGGTGCGGCGCTTCGCCTCGCGGTCCTGCGCCAGGCGCGGGCGCGCGCCGGCCTGCGGCGCGTAGCCCTCGGCCTCCTCGACGGACTCGTCATACGAATAGGGCGCGTCCGGATCGGTGCCACGGTTCTCCGCGCCCGGCTCGTTCCGGTCGGGCTCTGGCACGTTGGCATAGGTTTTCCGCGCCGCGCGGTTGGCCTGCGCGGCGGCCTGCCCGAGATCGTCGGCGTCGGCGGCGATGTCGCGGAAGCCGCGCACGCCCGGCGCTTGTTGCGGGGCGCCGTTGTCGGGGCCGCGGCGCGGCACACCCATGCGCTCGCGGGTCGGCGGCAGCGGCGGGTCCTGCGTCGGAAACGGGGGCAGCGGCGGCTGCGCCGTGGCGATGGCGGCGATACGTCGGCGCGAAGATTGCGCGGTGCGCGCGGATCATCCTGCCCGGTCGGCGGCCGCTCGTTACGCGATGGCGGCGCGGGCGGGCGCGGACGCACGCCCGAAGGCTGGCGGCGCCGAAGGCGGTGCGCCGGCAGGCGGCGGCGTGGCTTCACCCGGCCGCAGAGCGGGCCGGGTGGTGGCACGGAACGCATCGCCGGCGCGGACGCGATCGCCGCCGGGGCGCGGGGCGTCGCCGGGACGTCCGGCGTCGCGCGCGCGCTGGGCCGCCTCGGACTCGACCTTGCGCACGGCCTCTTCGAGCGACAGCCGCTCGCGGGTGATTTCGGATTCGCTCAACGGCGGTTCGACGCTGCGCAACTGCGCAATCAGTGCGGAACGCGCCCGCTCATAAAGCGCGCGGCGGCTCTCGCCGGGAGCACTGGGGTCCAGTCCGGCGATGGCGCGGGCAATTAGCGGGTAGTAGTCAGCCATCGTTGCTCAACATTGCAGGCTTTCCGGAATATCTCGTTAAGCCTCGAACGGATTCTGTACCAGAATAGTATCCTCGCGTTCCGGGCTGGTGGAAAGCAAAGCGATGGGGCATCCCACCAATTCCTCGACCCGGCGGACATATTTGATGGCCTGCGCCGGCAGATCCGCCCAGGAGCGGGCGTTCGCGGTCGGCTCCTTCCAGCCCTCGATGGTCTCGTAAACCGGCACCACCCGGGCCTGCGCGCCCTCGCCGGCCGGCAGATGGTCGATTTCCTTGCCGTCCAGCATATAGCCGACGCAGACTTCGATGGAGTTGAAACCATCGAGAATGTCGAGCTTGGTCAGCGCCAGGCCGTGGATGCCGCAGGTCCGCACGGTCTGGCGCACCAGCACCGCGTCGAACCAGCCGCAGCGCCGCTTGCGCCCGGTGTTGACGCCGAATTCCTTGCCGCGGCGGCCGATCTCCTCGCCGATTTCGTTGGTGAGTTCGGTCGGGAACGGCCCCTGCCCGACCCGGGTCGTGTAGGCCTTGCAGATCCCCAGCACATAGCCGACGGCGCTCGGTCCCATGCCGGTGCCGGTCGCCGCCTGCGCCGCCACGGTGTTGGACGAGGTGACATAGGGATAGGTGCCGTGGTCGACGTCGAGCAGCGCCCCTTGCGCGCCCTCGAACAGGATGCGTTTGCCTTCGCGGCGCTTGAGGTCGAGCAGCCGCCACACCGTTTCGGCATAAGGCAACAGCCGCGGCGCGAGCGCGGTCAGCTCCTTCAGGATTTCCGCGCCGCCGACCTCCTCCAGCTTGAGACCGCGGCGCAACGCATTGTGATGCGCCAGCAGGCGCTCGATCTTGTGCGGCAGCGTATCGAGATCGGCGAGGTCCATCAGCCGGATCGCGCGGCGGCCGACCTTGTCCTCATAGGCCGGGCCGATGCCGCGCCGCGTGGTGCCGATCGCGGTGATCGCGTTGGAAGACTCCCGGAGCGCATCGAGTTCGCGATGCAGCGGCAGGATCAGCGTGACGTTCTCGGCGATACGCAAATTCTCCGGACCGACCGCGACGCCCTGGCCCTTCAGCTTGGCGACCTCGTCGAGAAACGCCTGCGGATCCACCACCACGCCGTTGCCGATCACCGACAGTTTCGACGGCCGCAACACGCCGGACGGCAGCAGCGCCAATTTGTAGGTTTGGCCGTTGATGACCAAGGTATGGCCGGCATTGTGGCCGCCCTGGAAGCGCACGACGATGTCAGCCTGTTCCGACAACCAGTCGACGATCTTGCCCTTCCCCTCGTCGCCCCATTGGGCGCCGACGACGACAACATTGGCCATTTCGTGAGTATTCCCTCTGCAACTATCCGAATACGAGCATGATCGGCTCGGAAAACCGGTACCCATTCTCGGGCCAAGCCCGAGGGCATGCTTTTTTCCGGATCATGCGCCCAGCGCAAATCACGGCCGGAGCCGCTCGCATGCAAGGCATTCCATCGGATAAAGGATGCGGGCTATCGACGCAAGCTGGAAGGGGCTTTTGGGCCCCCGCGGATGCGGGTCCAAGCCCTTGATATCCCCTGAAAAAAGCGTCTACCGTGAAAAACAGCCAAACGTGACGTAAGGGTGGCGACATCATGTCCAGAACAACCCGTGCGACGCTGGCGCTGGAAAAGCTCGGTGTAAAATTTACCGTACACAGCTATGACTACGATCCGGAGGCGGACAGCATCGGCCTCCAGGCGGCCGCAGCGCTCGGTGTCGAGCCGCGGCGCATGCTGAAGACGTTGATGGCCGAGGTCGACGGCAAGCCGGTCGCCGTCGTGCTGCCGTCGGACCGCGAAGTCAGCATGAAGAAGCTGGCCACGGCCTTTCACGGCAAGACCGCGAAGATGATGCGCCCGCCGGACGCCGAGCGGCTGACCGGCTATCATGTCGGCGGCATCAGCCCGTTCGCGCAGAAGAAGCGCGTGCCGGTGGTGATCGAGGAAGCGGCGCTGAAGGAAGCGACCGTGTTCGTGAATGGCGGGCAGCGCGGGCTGCAGATCGAGATCGATCCCAACGTTGCCGTGAAAGTGACCGACGCGATGGCATGCGCGCTGACGGCTTGAACCGCCCCGACGCATGGTCGCGATGCATCCAGCCCATTGATATCAGGTCAAAACCCGTGTCTGTGAACCGTGCCGGGCAAGCATTCTGGCCCGGTGGCCGTCACCGGGCGAGGCCGCGGCGCCATTGAACCGGGCCAAGACCAACCGCCTTATGTCAGCTTCCGATCCGAGCTCGAACGCGACCGCCTCGCATGGCTGGCTCGTCAACCAACCCTATCTGCTGCTCTCCATCACCGCGATGTGCTGGGCCGGCAACGCCATCGTCGGCCGCCTTGCCGCCGGACATATTCCGCCGGTGACGCTGTCGTTCCTGCGCTGGTCGCTGGCGTTCCTCATCATCCTTCCGTTCGCGTGGAAGCATCTGATGCGCGACTGGGGCGCCATTCGTGGCCGGCTCGGCATCATGATCGTTATCTCCATCATCGGGATCGGCGGCTTCAACACCCTGCAATACTGGTCGCTCGAATACACCACGGCATTGAACACGCTGCTGCTGCAGTCGGCCGGGCCGCTGTTCGTCGCGGTGTGGTCGCTGATCCTGCTTGGCGTCCGCTTGACGCTGGCGCAGGCCGTCGGCGTCGCGCTGTCGATGATCGGCGTGCTGGTGATCCTGCTGCACGGCGACCTGACCGCGCTCTCCGGCATCGAGTTCAACAAGGGCGACCTCATCTTCACGGTCGCGATCGCGATCTTCGGGCTGTATTCGGTGCTGACGCTGAAGCGCCCGAAGATTTATGGCCTGTCGTTTGCCGCCTTCACCTTCGGCTGCGGCGCCGCCTGCCTCACGCCGCTGTTGATTTGGGAACTGCTGTCGCGTCCGGTGATGGCGCTGAACACGGCGAACCTGCTCACGCTGTTCTACGTCGCGGTGTTTCCCTCGACGGTGGCTTATGTGTGTTTCAATCGCGGGGTGCAATTGATCGGCGCCAACCGCGCCGCGCCGTACTTTCATCTGGTGCCGCTGTTCGGATCCGTGATGGCCATGGTCTTTCTCGGCGAGCGCCCGCAGCTGTTTCACCTCATCGGTTTCGCGCTGGTGCTGACGGGCGTGTTCGTCGCCTCGCGAAAAGCCTCCGCGCAATCCGCTGAGCATGTCTTAACCGGCCCATCTTCGCATCAAGCAAATGACACTTCCCAAGCCGCTGTCCGGCGCGGTCCGATGGCTGAATAACCGGCCCTATCTGCTGTTGAGCCTGACCTCGCTGTTCTGGGCCAGCAATATCGTGCTCGGGCGCTACGTCGCCGGCCACGTGCCGCCGATGACGATGTCCTGCGTGCGGTGGATCGGCGCGTTTTTCACGCTGCTGCCGTTTGCATGGCCGCATTTGCGCCGCGACTGGCCGGCTTTGCGCGCACGGCTGCCGCTGATGGTGGTGCTGTCGGCGACCGGGTTCGCCATCAACAATGCTTTGTCGTACTGGGCGTTGCAGTACACCCAGGCGCTGAACGCGCTGCTGATTCAGTCGTCGGGACCGCTGTTCGTCGCGCTATGGTCGCTGCTGCTGTTCGGCGTGCGGCTGACCTTGGCCCAGTTCGCAGGCATCCTGATCTCGCTGGCCGGCGTCTTCACCATCATCCTGCGCGGCGATCTCGGTGCACTCGCGGGCATCCGGTTCAACCGCGGTGACGTGATGGTCGCGGGCGCGTTGCTGGCATTCGGGCTGTATTCGGCGCTGATGCCGCGCCGGCCGGTGACCCATCAACTGTCGCTGATTTCCTTCACCATGGGCGGTGGCGCGCTGTTGCTGCTGCCGTTCTCGATCTGGGAGTTCTCGACCGGGTTGACGCTGAAACTCGACGCCTTGACGCTGGTTACGCTGGTCTTTGTCGTGATCTTCCCGTCGACGCTGGCATACCTGTTTTTCAATCGCGGTATCGCGCTGGTCGGACCGAACCGCGCCGCGCCGTTCCTTCATCTGGTGCCGGTGTTCGGCTCGGTGATGGCGATCCTGTTGCTCGGCGAACAGCTGCGGCTGTTTCACCTCGTCGGCTACCTGCTGGTGCTGGCGGGCGTGGTGATCGCCTCGCGCGCCGGCAGTCGGCCAGCCTAAAGCGTGATGGCTTTCGAACACGGTTGGCGGATGGTGCGGCGGCGCGGTATATAGACCGCCTTTAGCGCTCGGTTACGGAAACTTCGCGGACGCTGAAATCGGGAGGCGGCGACACCTGTCGCGGTCACAATCAACACCGAATTGTCAAATCGGGGAGCATGAGATGCCTAAATTCAAAGTGGTGACGCCGAAGGGCGCGAGCTTCACGGTCGCCGGCGGCGGCTATGCCTATGAGAAGGAGGCGCTCGATCCGATCGACGCCGAAATCGTCGAGGCGCCGACCGACGAGGCCGCATTCATCGCCGCCGCCCGGACCGCCGACGCCATTTACGCCAAGGGCATCCCGATCTCGAAGAAGATCATCGACAGCCTGGAGAACTGCAAAGTCATCACGCTCGGCAGCGTCGGCGTCGACAGCGTTGACGTCAAGGCCGCCACCGCTCGGGGGATTCCCGTCACCAACATTCCCGACACCTTCATCGAGGAAGTCGCCGACCACGCGATGATGCTGCTATTGGCAGGCTTTCGCCGCCTGATCGTGCAGGACAAGATGGTCCGCGAAGGCCGCTGGTCGGAGGGCCGTCCGGCGCTTTTGAAGATCCCGCGGCTGATGGGACAAACGCTCGGCTTCATCTCGTTCGGCCGGGTGGCGCGCGCCGTCGCCAAGCGAGCCGCGCCGTTCGGGCTTCGCATGATGGCCTATGATCCGTTCATCCAGGAAACGCTGATCTCCGATCACGGCGTCGTGCCGGCGACTCTGTCCGAGGTGCTGTCGCAATCGGATTTCGTTTCGATGCACGCGCCGGCGCGGCCGGAGGTTCACCACATGCTCGGCGAAAAGCACTTCCGGCAGATGAAGCCGAGCGCGATCTTCATCAACACCGGCCGCGGCCCGACCGTGGACGAGGATGCGCTGATCAAGGCGCTGCAGGAAGGCTGGATCGCACATGCCGCGCTCGACGTGCTGGAAAAGGAGCCGCCGTCGCACAACAATCCGATGCTGGGCATGGATAACGTCACGCTGACGGCGCATGTCGCCTCGGCGTCGGCGCGCTTCGACGAGGCGCGCAAGCGTCGCGTCGGCTATGAACTGTCGCTGGTTCTGTCCGGCATGTGGCCGGTGAGCTGCGTCAATCCGTCGGTGCTGCAGAACACCGCGCTGCGCCGCTGGCAACCCGTCGGCATGGACCGCGGCCCCAATAGCTAGGTCTCACGGGGCTCGTGGGTCCCTTGCAGCGAAAACGGTCGGGACGTCGATGTTCAAAAGACCATTGACGTCCCCGTCTGCTTGAGGCCGCCGGCCCGCCGCGTTCTACTCAATCACTTCATCGGCGCCGCCGATGAGCGAGGGCGAAAACTCGAGTCCGAGCATCTTGGCGGCCTTCAGGTTGATGAAGAGCTCGACTTTCGTGACCAGCTGGACCGGCAGATCAGAGGGCTTCTCGCCATTGAGAATCCGTCCGGCATAAATGCCGGCGCGACGATGCGACTGCGCGAAATCTCCTCCGTAGCTCATCAGGCCTCCTGCGGTTGGGAAGTCACGAGATTGGGTGATTGCGGGCACGCCGTATCGCTGGGCGAGCGCGGCAAGCTGCCCACTGCGAAACGCAAAGTAAGGGTCCGAGGTGAAGACGAGTCCGCCTGTCGATTCCTGAGCGGTGGTGGAGAAAACAGGTTCGAACTCTTGTTCACTGCTGGCGTGCAGAACCTCCAGGCGCACCCCCAAGATTTCGGCAGCGGAATGGAGATTCTTCAATTGTGAATTGGCGGTGGGACTTGTGGGGTTGGCAACCACGGCCAATTTAGCTGCCGTTGGCAGCAGTTCGCGCATCAACTCAAGCCGCTTCGGCGACACGTCCACGCTCAAGCTCGAAACCCCCGTGATATTACCACCCGGCCGCGACAAGCTGTCCACCACGCCTAGTTGGACCGGGTCACCACCCATCTCAAAGACGATCGTCTTACTCTCGGTAGAAGCTTTCGCCGCGAGCGCCACGGGAGCGCCGCCGGGCGCGACGATGACGTCCACATTACGGGCGACCAGATCTGCAGCCAGGGCCGGTAATCGGTTGTACTGTCCTTCCGCCCATTGATAATCGATTGCGACATTGCGGCCTTCGACGTAGCCACTTTCGCCGAGTCCTTCGTGGAAAGCTTTGAGCCGACTGGCGAATAGCCCAGGCGACTCCGGGCAAAGATAGCCGATGACCGGCATGGCCGGTTTTTGCGCATGTGACGGAAACGTCCACGTTGCGGCACCACCCAGCAGCGCAAGAAAATCTCGCCGCTTGATCCGATCGAACGTACTGCCGCACCCTGCTGCCTTGAATCCAGTGCTGGTCATGTTTGCACCAACCGGCATCACCTGGTCGTCCATCAGCGCGGATCCTATGATGTTCACATGGTCGCTGAATGCATCTTGCACTCGGGTGCCAAGCCATCGTCCTTCGGCTTAGGTCTTGGATGGCGCATCGAACGAGATTCCAAAGACCGGCATGGTCTCATCATAGCCCTTGATCGGACGGTTCCCGAGCCCTTTCAGCGAGCGCCTGTCCTTGACGGCTTCGGCGACTTCGGCATCCATCAGGATTTCCCGGTCGGCTGCAGAAGCGCACAGGCGGGCTGCGAGATTGACCACACTGCCAATGGCCGTGTAGTCGAACCGGCTTTCGTACCCGATCCGTCCAACCGTTGCCGAGCCACTGGCCAGACCTACCCCGAACCCGATTTGGTACCCTCGCGCTCGCCAGCCGACGATGAGTTCTTGCACGCTCCTCTGCATCTCCACAGCCAGATCGACGGCCCTTAGCGCCGGTTCTTCGACCGGAACGGGTGCATTGACGAGAACCATCAGGCCGTCGCCCGTGAAACTGGTGAGTGTCGCGGCAAACGTCGTGATGACCCTGCCGAGCACCTCATAGTACTCCGAGAGCACGCTCATGACTTCCTCCGGCGCTACTCCCGCAGAAAATGAGGTGAAGCCTCGCAAGTCACAGAACACAACGACCACCTCGGTGCGGCGGCCCTCCAACACGCTGTCGTCGCCCGTTCGATCGACAAGATCGGCGACCTGCGGGGCGAGGAACCGCTTGAGTCTCGCAATACGCTCCTGCTGCTCCTGCGCGAGCGCCAACTCGGCAGCCATCCTGTTAAAACTGTCGGCCAGACGCTGAAACTCATCCCCTGTCTCGATGGTGATGCGGTGATCGAAAAGTCCAGCTCCGATCCGCTCGGTCCCCTCCTCGAGAAGCCGGATCGGCTCGGTCATCCGATGCGCCAGCACATAGGCGAGCAGGCCTGAGAAGATGGTGCCGACCAGAAGAAGCTCTGCGGTCCGCCACAAGGCTGCATAGATAGGCCCGAAAGCTTCGGACAGGGGCTGTTCGACCACGACAGTCCAGTCAGGACCCGCAACGGGAGCAGCGGCGGCGGCAACCTGGCGGCCCTGCACGTCCCGGCCTGTCGCGAAACCCACGCCCGCACGGCCGATCGCATCGCGTATGGCTTGGAAGGGCTTGGACGTCGCTTCGTCCGCCCCGCGCAGGACGAGGCTGATGTCCGGATGGGCGATGAGCCGTCCCGGACGGTCCAGCACGAAGGCGAAGCCGGTCTTTCCGACTTTGATGGCCGATATGACGTCCCAGATCAGTTTGAGGTTGACCTCGGCGATGAGGATGCCGGCCGACGCCCGGTTGCCGGAAATTGCAACCGTCAGGTATGGCTCGGACCCTCGGTTATAGCTCACGTCGCCAAACCAGATCCGGGCCGAGCGGGCGCCAACGACCGCGGGATCGGCGGATCGGTCAGTGCGGCTGTCTATTCGATTGAGGCCGATACGCGAGACATAAAGGCGTTCTCGTCCCCTATGGTCGAGGAGTGCGAGACTCACGACGGCAGGGGCTTGGCGAAACAAGCGCAATGCGTCAGTCCGCCGCCGCTCGTCGGGGTCGTCAGTCCAGGGAAGCTGGACCAACCAGCCAAGCTCGTTCGTGATGCTCGTCAATGAAGCCCTGGATCCTGGCTGCGGCGGACGTCGCCTGAATGCCGAGCAGTTGATCGAGTCTCGCACGCTGATCGCGATAGCCGAGCCAGGCTTCGATGACACCGTTGATCGCAAGTGGAATCGCCACGGCCATAAAAAGCACGAGCAAGTACTTCTGGAAAAGGCCGCGAAAACGTTGCCGGACCATCATGCCAGCGCACCTCAGTCCGATTCCGACAGGACCGACTAGAGAACGAATTCAGGTCTGTAGCGGGAGCGCTCGCGCCGTCCATCTTCCCGCCGCATCACCCGATTGGTCTCTAGCCGGGCTCCCGGTCAGCGTACCACTGACCCTCCTCCGTGAGCTACGCCAAGTAGTGTCTTTATCTCCATCAATCTCAAGACCGTAAGATCGCTAGGTCTTAAGGTCCCGGCCTCCATTCTCGCGCGACGAGATGGTCGAATAGCTTTGCGGCATCGTATGAGTCCGGAAGTCACCCATCGCGTCATATCGCCGCGATGCGGAATTTTGTCGCCATCGGACCATGGATCGCTATTCGGAGACCGGGCCTTGACGGAAGGCCGGGCCTTGACGGAAGGCGCCTGGCGGACATCCAAAGCGAGCGCGGAAATGTCGAGAAAAATTCGTATAGTCGCGATAGCCGCAGCTATACGCGAGCTCAACGAGCGGAATATTCGTATTTGTCGAGGTCCCGCGAGTTAGAAGCTGTGCGGCATGATCCAAGCGTACCGACCTAACATAGTGGCGACATGTCGTCCCGCGCGCCGCAAAGAGCTTTTGAAGGTAACGGACTGAAATTCCTGCTTCGGCAGCGACTTCTCGCTGGGCCAACATCGGGATCCGGGAAGTGGCGTTTGATGATCGCGCAAATACGAACAAATAGCCTGTCGCCGTGAGAGAAATGGCGCGGCAAATCCGACGTGCCGAACAAGGCCCCGACAAGATTGTAGACGGCGCTCTGCATAAAGAATTCGGATTCGGCGGAGCCGGCTACGGCCTCGCCTGTCGTCGATCGCCTCCAAAATCAACCGCTGGAGAAGACGGACCGGTAGCGCATCGCGACGCCAGCACCACCCGCCCTGCGGTTCGAATCCCAAGTGTGACTTTAGCGGCCGACGTGGCAAATGCAGACCGATCAATCGACCAGGTCCTTGATGAAAAGCGAGACTGACAGGCCGCGTGATATCTATAAATCCAAGATCGCCGGCAGCAAGTTCGGTGGTCCGTTCATCCTGAGTTAGCGTCGACCGGCCGGAGATTTGGAACAATAACTTGCAATCATCCATTCCGTCACGGCGCGCATCCAAAGGCGATCGCTGAGAACGAAGAATATTAGTCGGTTGCGATATCAAGGGCTGCAAGTCCGCACGGCCTCACAGGACGCACCAAACCTGCAATCGCGTCTGGGTGGATCGATCGGCATCTTTATCTACCGACGAACGGAGAGTGACCCGCCATGCTTCGTAGTCCGCTATCGGGCCAACCTGAATGTCGCTATCCGTACTCATGCCTCTCCGGGACTCCTGATGGAATTAACTTAGCTATTATTTGGCACCCGATATTCAACTGCCCCTTCATTAGATATTTCAATCGGTTCAATAAAATATTTTTATAGGTTAAATCGCTGCTGGCACCGGCGCACCTCCTGACGGGAATGGGTCGCGTCAAAGGCGATGACTCACGTCTTGAATCGACGCCGCGGTCGTGAGATTCGCATTCAGGAAACTCGTGTTGCGGCCAGGATCAGGACGCGTTTAATCGGCCAGGCGTCGAGGTCAGCCGGGCCTTGAGGCGTGGTGTCACCCAATCGAGGAAGGCACGCAACTTGAGCGGCATCGGTTTTCGCTCCGCATAGACGATGTGCATGGGCAGCGGTGCCAGCTCAAAGCTTTCCAACATCGGGACGAGAGCGCCCGCGCGCCGGGCGGCCTCCATCTTGTACGACATCACCCGGGCGATTCCGGCGCCCGCGATGGCGGCTTCAATCGCGGCTTCTGAATCGGTCACCGTCAGCCTTGAGCGGATCGGCGCGTCGATTTCGCGGTTGCCTTTCGCGAATTTCCAGGTGCGCTGGGCGGCGACGTCGTCGATCGTGATGCAATCATGATCGCGGAGGTCACCGGGCTCTTTCGGGAGCCCTCGCGCCGCGAGATATTCGGGACTCGCGCATAGCATGATCCGGACCGACCCGATACGCGTTGCAATCAGGTTACTGTCGGGAAGCGGTCCAATCCGGATCGAGACATCGATATTTTCGTCGACCGCGTTGACGACGCGGTCGGTCAGCACCAGTCGCAAAGCGATTTCGGGATAAGCATCGAGGAATTCGACCGTGATCGGCACGAGGTGCATGTGCCCGAGGCCCCATGGCGCCGTTACCGCCAAATCGCCCTTGGGAATTCGGTACTCGCCGGACACCTCGCGTTCGGCATCGTCGACCTGCTCGATAATGCGTTTGCAGGCCTCGATATAGGAACGCCCCGCATCGGTCAGCGTCATCTGTCGTGACGACCTTTGAAACAATTGGGCCTTCAAACGTGTCTCGAGCTCGGCAACCTTGCGGCTGATGGTCGCGACCGGCGTCCGCAGCCTGCGCGAGGCCGCCGAGAAACTGCCGGTCTCCGTGACGGCGATGATAACCGACATCGCCTCCAAGCGATCCATTAGTCCCGCCTTTCCAGTTTTCCGAGAAGTTGCTTCTCAATCATATGGGCTGCTGTTGTGCGCTGCAATCCGCTACAGTTTAGCCAGCGGCATCCGCAGGATGTGGCATCGAAACAACAACGGCGACGACGAACCTTCATTCGCATTTGACGATCCCTCCTTGGCACGAGCAGCGAGAACGTCATGGTACCCACAGGTAGAAATTTTTTATCCCGACGCGGCTTCTGTTTCTGCTGCGCCGGCGGCGCATTTGCCGCTGCCGGCGGCTGGCTGACACCGCGTGAAGCCTTCGCGGAGGCGCGTGGCCTCGTCAGTCTGATCAAGGACAGCGCCGCGGTATCGCCGATCGTGACCCACAAACTGCGAAACAATATCAGCGTGTTCGAGGGCTCCGGCGGCAACGTGGCCGTGCTCACCGGCTCCGACGGCAAAGTGCTGATCGACGCCGGCATCAGCGTGTCGCGCCCGCAAATCACCAAGGCGCTTGCCGATCTCGGCAACGAGCCCGTCACGCACCTGATCAACACGCACTGGCACTTCGACCATGCCGATGGCAACGATTGGCTGAATTCGATCGGCGCAAAGATCATTGCTCAGGAGAACACCCGCAAGCATCTATCCGAGGTGCAACGCGTCGAGGATTGGGATTACAATTTCCTGGCGCATTCACCGGGCGGGATTCCGAGCGAGGTTTTTGCGAAAGAGCACCGGCTGAAGCTCAACGGCTCGACCATCGATCTGAAATATTACGGGCCCGCGCATACCGACAGTGACATCTCCGTTACCTTCACTGAGGCCAACGTCGTTCACGTCGCCGACACTTTCTGGAACGGCATCTATCCGTTCATCGACTATTCGACCGGCGGCAGCATCGACGGCACCATTGCGGCGTCGGACGCCAATCTGGCCGCGACCAACGACGACACCATCATCATTCCAGGCCATGGCAAGCCCGTCAGCAATAAGGCTGAACTGAAGGAATTCCGCGACATGCTGGTCTCCGTCAGGGAGAACGTCGCGGCGCTCAAGAGG
The DNA here is from genome assembly GCA_963843235.1 of uncultured Alphaproteobacteria bacterium. Lineage (GTDB taxonomy): Bacteria > Pseudomonadota > Alphaproteobacteria > Rhizobiales > Xanthobacteraceae > Bradyrhizobium. The sequence continues at coordinate 968,613 of CAWJJV010000015.1, read as the reverse complement.
CAAGGCAGATCGCGCGACGAGACCGTCGCGGCCAAACCAACCGCAGCGTTCGACGCGAAGTGGGGCCAGTTCGTCATCGACGGCGGCTTCTTCACCCGGCTGGTCTACGAAGGCGTTTAACCACCCCCCGAAGGATTGATAAGGAGACTGGCATGAAAGATGCTCACATGAAGGCTGCACACGTTACAGGTGCGCCCCACACGGCCGATCGTCGACGACTGCTCCTGGGATTTTTATCGGGATTTTCCGGCTTGGCCGCCGCCGCGGCGTGGCCACAAGACGCATCGGCCAAAACCTGCGCCAGCACGCGGCGCAGGGAGCGGCTTCCGGCTATCCCGTCACCCACTATCGGACCGCGACGATCGACGGCATCAAGATCTTCTATCGCGAGGCGGGTCCCAAGGACGCGCCCGTCGTGGTGTTGCTCCACGGCTTTCCGACATCGTCGCACATGTTCCGCAACCTGATCCCCGCGCTGGCGGATCGCTACCACGTGATCGCGCCGGACTACCCCGGCTTCGGCCAGAGCGACATGCCGGACCGCGCGAAATTCGCCTATACGTTCGATCGCTTCGGCGAGCTTGTCGGTGGACTGCTCGATCAGCTCGGCGTCACGCGCTACGCGATGTACGTGATGGATTACGGCGCGCCGGTGGGCTGGCGATTGGCGCTGAAGCATCCCGAGCGCATCACCGGCCTCATCGTTCAAAACGGCAACGCCTATGACGAGGGGCTGAAGGAGTTCTGGGACCCGATCAAGAAATACTGGGCCGACGGTTCGGATGCGAGCCGCAAGGCGCTGTTGAAGCTGTTCACGCTGGAGACGACGCAATTCCAGTACAACCACGGCGTATCCGACCTGACCCGCATCTCACCTGACAACTGGGTGCACGATCAGGCGCTGCTGGATCGGCCGGGCAATAACGATATCCAGCTCGATCTGTTCTACGACTACCGGACCAACCTGCCGCTCTATCCGGCAGTCCAGGCGTATTTCCGCAAGTACAAGCCGCCGACGCTGATCGTCTGGGGCAAGAACGATTACATCTTCCCCGCCGACGGCGCCTATCCCTACAAGCGCGACCTTCCGCAGGTCGAGTTTCATCTCATCGATACCGGCCATTTCGTCCTGGAGGACAAGTTTGACGAAACGACGCCGCTGATCCGCGACTTCCTCAAGCGCAAGGCCGGATGACGCAGCCGAGGCCCGCGCCGCCAGATCGTCAGCGTTCAGAGCCGGCAACGGCCGGACCAACGCTGACGATCGCTTCGTTTAAAAGGCCAGCGTCTCTAACACGCCAACGTTTCTAAAAGGCCAGAGTCTTTAAAAGGCCAGAGTCTTGGCCTGCTTCACCTGCGGCAGCGCCTGCACCTTGGTGAGGACGTCCGCCGGCAACGCGCCGTCGATCTCGACCAGCGCGATGGCATCGCCACCCTGCTTGTTGCGGCCGAGGTGGAAGGTGGCGATGTTGATCTTGGCATCGCCAAGCAGGCTCGCGAAGTGGCCGATGAAGCCCGGCTTATCCTCGTTGGTGATATAGATCATCGACTTGCCGAACTCGGCATCGACGCGGATGCCCTTGATATCGACCAGCCGCGGCTTGCCGTCGGCATAGACCGTGCCCGACACCGAGCGCTCCTGCCGTTCGCTGGTGACGGTGACGGTGATCAGGCTTTCGTAGTCGCTCTGGGCCGCGCGCACGATCTCTTCGACCACCATGCCGCGCTCCTTGGCGACCACCGGCGCCGACACCACGTTGACGTCGCCCAGCATCGGCCGCAGCAGGCCCGACAATGCCGCCGAGGTCAGCGCCTTGATTTTCATCTCGGCGACGTGGCCTTCATAGGTGATCTGCACCTTGATGATGCCGGTCTCGGTGAGCTGGCCCGCGAACGAGCCGAGCTTCTCGGCAAGCTCGATGAACGGCCGCAGCTTCGGCGCCTCCTCCGCGGTGATCGACGGGAAGTTGACCGCGTTGGAAATCGCTCCGCTCAAGAGATAGTCCGACATCTGCTCGGCGACCTGCAGCGCGACGTTCTCCTGCGCCTCGGTGGTGGCGGCGCCGAGATGCGGCGTGCAGATCACGTTCGGATGGCCGAACAGCACGTTGCTGGTGGCCGGCTCCTCGACGAAGACGTCGAAGGCGGCGCCCGCGACCTGCTTGGAATTCAGCGCGTCGACCAGCGCCTGCTCGTCCACCAGGCCGCCGCGCGCGCAATTGATGATGCGCACGCCCTTTTTCATCTTCGCCAGCGCCGCCGCGTCGATGATGTTCCTGGTCTTCTCGGTCAGCGGCGTATGCAGGGTGATGAAATCGGCGCGCTTGAACAGATCGTCGAGATCGACCTTCTCGACGCCGATGTCCTTGGCGCGTTCCGGCGACAGGAACGGATCGTACGCGACCACCTTCATGCGCAGGCCGAGCGCGCGGTCGGCGGCGATCGAACCGATGTTGCCGCAACCGATCACGCCGAGCGTCTTGCCGGTGATCTCGACGCCCATGAATCGGTTCTTCTCCCACTTGCCGGCCTGGGTCGACGCGTCGGCCTGCGGGATCTCGCGCGCCAGCGCCAGCATCAGGGTGATGGCATGTTCGGCGGTGGTGATCGAATTGCCGAACGGCGTATTCATCACGATGATGCCCTTGGCCGTGGCGGCGGGTATCTCGACATTGTCGACGCCGATGCCGGCACGGCCGATCACCTTCAGCCGGCTCGCCTTCTCGATGATCTTGGCGGTTGCCTTGGTGGCGGAACGGATCGCGAGCCCGTCGTAATTGCCGATGATCTCGGCGAGTTTGTCTTTATCCTTGCCGAGATTGGGCTGGAAATCGACATCGATGCCGCGGTCTTTGAAGATCTGCACGGCGGCGGGCGACAGCGCGTCGGAAATAAGAACCTTGGGTTTGGACATGGGGTGTTCCTTCATCCTCCCCTCGAGGGAGAGGGTCGGCGCGAAGCGCCAGGGTGGGGTGAAACCGTCGATGTGAAATTGTGCGTACGCCGGGTTGGGAAGCTATCACCCCACCCCGCCGCACCTGCGATGCGTCGACCCTCCCCCTTCAGGGGAGGGTGAAGTTCTACGCCGCCTTGGCGAGCGTGGACTTGGCTTCGGCGAACGCCCAATCGATCCACTGCGTCAGCAGCGCGACGTCATTGGCTTCGACGGTGGCGCCGCACCAGATCCGCAGGCCCGCCGGCGCATCGCGGTAATGCGCGAAATCGTAACCGGCGCCTTCCTTCTCCACCAAGGCGACGAGCTTCTTGGCGAAATCGGCTTGTGCATCCGGCGTCAGCGCCGTGATCGCGGGATCCACCACCTTCATGCATACCGAGGTGTTGGAGCGGATCGCCGGATCGCTGGCGAGGAAGTCGATCCACGGCGTCTTCGCCTTCCAGTCGGCGAGCACCTTGGTGTTGGCGTCGGCGCGCGCCATCAGGGCCTTGAGGCCGCCGATCGACTTGCCCCACTGCAGCGCGTCGAGATAGTCCTCGACGCACAGCATCGACGGCGTGTTGATGGTCTCGCCTTCGAAGATGCCTTCGTTGAGCTTGCCGCCCTTGGTCATGCGGAAGATCTTGGGCAGCGGCCAGGCCGGCTTGTAGGTCTCGAGCCGTTCTACCGCGCGCGGGCTCAGCACCAGCATGCCGTGCGCGGCCTCGCCGCCCAGCGCCTTCTGCCAGGAGAACGTCACCACATCGAGCTTGGCCCAATCGAGCTTCTGTGCGAACGCCGCCGAGGTCGCGTCGCAAATCGTGAGACCTTCGCGGCTCGCGCTGATCCAGTCGGCATTGGCAACGCGCACGCCCGACGTGGTGCCGTTCCAGGTGAAGACGATGTCGGAAGCGGGATCGGCCTTGCTGAGATCGGGAAGGTCGCCATAGCCGGCGTGCAGCTTGGTGACATCCTTGAGCTTCAATTCCTTGACGATATCGCTGACCCAGCCTTCGCCGAAGGATTTCAAAGGCGATGGTGGTCACGGGGCGCGCGCCGAGCAGCGACCACAGCGCCATTTCGACCGCGCCGGTGTCGGACGCCGGCACGATGCCGATCTTGTAGTTGGCGGGGACTTCAAGCACCTCGCGCGTCAATTCGATCGCGAGCTTGAGCTTGGCCTTGCCGACCTTCGCACGATGCGAACGGCCGAGGGCGGCGTCTTTGAGATTTTGGGCGTTCCAGCCAGGGCGCTTGGCACAGGGGCCGGAAGAAAAATGCGGCACATTTGGCCGCGAAGCGGGCTTCGCTGCAGTCATGATCTATCCTTCCAGATAGTAAGCCTCCCGTTGGGGGGAGGTGTCCCGCCGCGGTGCATAAGGGAATAGGCCCCGATCGTCAAGAAACTTCGGAAGGATCCGGTATGACCTTGGGATCACGGTCGATTGATGATCCGGCTTGCGTCCCTGCCCGCACCGGCGAAACCGGTTGCGAGTCCAGCAGTTCCGCATCGATCACCAGTTTGGCGGCGCGCCGTCGGCTCGAAACTTTCAATATGTTTTTATTATCGGCCCGCACGACATACTCGTGGCCGATCCTGACAATCGAATATTTTTTCATGCGCGTTTCCCGACGACCCCGACCAACGGGATACGCGGGAGTTGCGCCGACAGTTCCGTGAAGAAAACTACCAGAGGTTAGGTAGTTTATCGCGCGTTAACCGGAACCAGCAGCGAGGCTCGACTAAAGCATGATCCGAACCCGCAGCCGCGTTAGCGCAAAGTGGACACCGATTTTCGCGCGCGACAAACGCGAAGCGTTTGCGCAGAGAACGCACAGCCGCATCAAAACCGCTGCGTCATACCGACGTGGCTCGGCTGGAATCCGAGCCTGACGTAAAAGCGCTGCGCGTCGACGCGGGTATTGTGCGTAAGCAGCTCAACCAGCTTGCACTCCTTGGCGCGCGCCTCGGCGATGGCCCATCGCACCATCTGCTCGCCGATGCCACGGCTGCGGCAATGCGTGGCGACGCGGACGTCCTCGATCAGGGCACGCGAGGCGCCCTGCGAACTCAGCCCGGGCATGATGCAGAGCTGCAGGCAACCGACGACGGCATCGTTCGCATCCACCGCGACCATGAGCTGGAAATTCGGATCGCGGTCGACCGCGTCGAACGCCCGGAAATAGGACGAGGGCAGCGGATCCTCGAGCCGTTCGCGCCCGCGGCCAAGATGGTCATCCGCCAGCATCGCGACGATGGCGCCGACGTCATCGCGCCGCGCACGGCGAAGGGTGACCGAGGAAGTCTTCTCAAGCATGATTTTCTCCGTAAACCTCAGCGCGCCGGCGGCAGGCCAAGCAATTGCTCGGTCTCGCCGATCCAGCGGCGCACGGCGGCGTAGCCGTCGAGGTGAAAGCCGCCCTGGTGGGCGAGCCTTGTATAGGCCAGCAGCGAAACATCGGCCAGTGAGACGGCGTCACCAACCAGGAACCGCCTCGCGGCGAGTTCATGTTCCATCCGCGCCAGCGCGGCGTAACCACGCTTGACCTTCTCGGGGTCGAGGTCGGATGCGGGCTTGCCGAGATAGACCATCTGGAAGCGGCAGACCGCAATATAGGGCTCGTGGCTGTATTGCTCCCAGAACAGCCATTCGTCCATCTTCGCCGCGGCAAAGGCGTCGGCAGGAATGAGGTCGCTGCCGCGGGCGAGGTATCGGATGATCGCGTTGGATTGGGCCAGTACGCGGCCGTCGTCGAACTCGACGGTCGGCACCTGCCCTGCGCTATTGAGCTTGAGGAACGGCGCCGTGCGCGTCTCGCGCTTGAGCGTGTCGACGTCGATCCAGCTGTAGGGCAGCGCCAGGGCGTCGCAGACCCACTTCACTTTCAGGCAATTGCCCGAATTGAGATCGCCGTGGATTTTCATCAACCGCGCCGCCTCCCGGATAACCGTGGCATCGAAACAGCTGCTTCATTTTCCGTCAAGGCCGACGGCGGACCTGCGACGATCAGAACTTGTAACCGACTGCAGCGTGCACGCTGTTCTGTGTGACGGACGTGTTCATGACCGACATGAACTTGGTGTATTCCCATTCGCCACGTAGAAAAATATTGCTCCACAACATATATTCCAGGCCGAGACCGGCGGTCCAGCCGACCACGAAGTTGCTGCTTCTTCCGTCGGTCGCGTTGAGCGAAAGCTGTGGGAGCGGAAAACTGTCGTACCTCCTGCAGCATCAAAGATCGTCCTGGTCACAGAACTTGATACCGTGCGCGTCACGTCCATCCGGCCGACCGCGAGGCCGCCGAACATATAGGGCAGGAAATCGCCGGTTGCCCAGCCCGCGCGGCCACGGAATGTTATCTCGTCCTGGACTCTGCAGCGCAGCACTACCTCTCAGCGTCACACTGTCAGCAGCCGTCGAACCGGCTGGCAGAATCAAGCCCGGCTCAGGGAATTGAATCGGGCCCAACGTTGCGGCGTCTGTTGTCCCAAGATTGGTCCAATAATTATAGTTTGCTTCGACGCCCAAGACGATGTCGTCGAACTGCCAGTTGCGGCCGACGAACGCTCCGAAACCCGAGCTTTGTCCGTTGACCCGGCCCAGCAAAGTCAGTTGCGACGTCGGATCTTGCAGCGTCGTGTTGCGGAATAAGTTATTGGTCGTGGACACCACGGTACGCCCATAGTCCGTGTTGGTCCACGACTCGCTGACCTGACCGCCGACGTACCAGCCATCCCAGTTTCTGACCGGCGCGCTTATCGCGGGCAAACTGCCGCGAAGAAAATCCGGCATGTCGGCCGCCTGTGCGCCGGCTGCCGTTACTGCCATCGCCGCCGCCAGCAAAAGTCTACGCATCACAACCCCCATCGAACGCTTCCGACCTGATGCGATCATGACTTGTTAACCTTAACCAATGGTTGTCGCGGGCGCCGATCGGCACAATCTTCAGACAACAAGTCGCGCGTTCATCGGGTTTCGCCGGGTGACGCGGCTACTTACGTATCGAGCAAACAAAAACGGCGCGGGAAAATCCCGCGCCGTTAACTAAGATTAACCGCTAAGAGGCTCGCTCAGCCCTTCGTCATCAACGGCGGCTGATAAACCGGCGGGGTGTCAAGGTTCCAGCGCACGCCGAGTTTCACATCATTCGAGGTGATGGTCCTGAACGCGAACGGAGCGTGCGTCGTATTGGTCACCTGATCGAACGAATGGGACGGCTCCGGTGATGCCACTACCGAGGTCGACGTAACTATAGGCAAGTTCAAGCGTCACGCCCGGGGTGATCCGGTACGCAAGACCCGCATGTGCCGCCCAGGCGAAATTCCACTGGGAGGCAGTGCCGGCATAGCTAAGTCCGTGTGCCTGGAGGCCACCGACGATGAAATCACCGGTGTCGGTGAAGTTACCGACCGACACGCGCGCAGCACCGACGCCGAAGCCGACGAAAGGCGTTACATACCACCAGGTTCCGAGATCGGCATAGGCGTTGGCAAGGAAGAGATATTCCGACTTGGTCGCGTGATAGACATCCGTTCCGACAAAACCGGCGAGAGGACCGGTTCCGGCGACCACGTCGAGGCCTGTAAAGTCAGAGTTGCCACGGTATTGGCCGGTGATATCCGCCCTGAACCAGTTGTTGAACTGGTAACCGACGCCGACGCCGTAAATTCCCGCGCTATTGAAACTGCCCGACTGAGAGACGGCCAGATTGTTGTAGGCAGCGCTGTTGGTATCGCGAACGTTCTTTACGTTCTGATTGCTGAAGCCGATATCGCCGCGCAGATACCAGCCGCCGAAATCCGCGACCGGTGGGGGCGTCATACGCCGGTGCCGGCATGATGGGCATGTCAGCGGCGAACGCCGCGGACGACAATAACGATGCCGCTCCGGCGGCAACCAGGTATTTAACGCTACGCATTTCGGCTTAGTCCTTATGTCCGGTGGTGAGGCAGACAACGGAGGGCCCCACATCTAAAAGCTCACGGGCGGACCATGACAGGAAATGTTTAAGCGCCACTTAACCCTAATTCTTAAGGTTGATAATTCGTGATGGGTTGTGCGGGTCGACCAAATCAACCGCGCGCCGCCCGACGGCGCGATCACCACAATTGCTAACAATGCATTGATGAAAGGCCGGCACCGCCCGCGCCGATGCCGCGTTAATGCGCGACTTTCGGCATCTTAGGCAGAAACACCGCGAGCAGTCCGAGCGCCGGCAGGAACGCGCAGACCTGATAGACGAACGCGATTCCGGTATGGTCGGCGACACGGCCGAGCACCGCCGCACCGAGACCGCCGATGCCGAACGCGACGCCGAAGAACATGCCGGAGATCATCCCGAACCGGTGCGGCATCAATTCCTGCGCGAATACGATAATCGACGATGTCGCCGACGAGATGATCAAACCGATGAACACCGTCAGCACCGCGCTGGCGAACAGGCCGACATAGGGCAGCGCCAGCGTGAACGGCAGCGCGCCGAGGATCGAGAACCAGATCACGTATTTACGCCCGAACCGATCGCCCAGCGGTCCGCCGAAGAACGCCCCGACCGCGTTGGCGGCAAGGAAAATGAAGAGATAGAGCTGCGCGGCCTGGGTCGATACGCCGAACCTGTCGATCAGGTAGAAGATGTAATAGCTCGACAGGCTCGACACGTAGAGCTGCTTCGAGAACAACAGCGCGACCAGCACCGCCAGCGCAATCCTCACGCGACGCGAACTCGGCGCATCCGGATGCGGTTCGGCCGGCCTGGACTTCCTGGCGGAAATCTGCGGCTTGTACCACTGGCCGATCCGCCACAGGATCATGATCGCCAGAAACGCGATCGAGGAAAACCACGCGATGCTCGGCTGCCCGAACGGCACCACGATCAACGCCGCCAGCACCGGTCCCATCGACGTTCCGAAGCTGCCGCCGAGCTGAAACACCGATTGCGCGAAGCCGTAACGCCCGCCCGACGCCAGCCGCGCGATCCGCGCCGATTCCGGATGGAACACCGCCGAGCCGAGCCCGACCAGGGCCGCCGCGACCAGGATGACAACATAGGCGTGCGCCGCGCTGAGCAGCAGCAGGCCGAAGAACGTAAATCCCATGCCGATGGAGAGCGAGAACGGCTGCGCCTTCTTGTCGGTGAAGTGTCCGATCACCGGCTGCAGCAGCGAGGCGGTGAACTGGAACGCCAGCGTGATCATGCCGATCTGCGCGAAGTCCAGCGCGTAGCTGTCCTTCAGGATCGGATAGATCGACGCGATCAGCGACTGCATGGTGTCGTTGAGGAAATGCGAGAAGCTGATTCCCGCGAGCACGATGTAGGCCGGCCCCGCACCCGCCTTTGCAACCGAACCGGCCGTCACGTCCGGCAGAATCACAGGCTCGGCCGAGCGCTTCTTCGGAGACGACGACGGACTTGTTCAACGGTTGATTCCTGCAGGATTTGCAACGTGACGTACAGGTCCTACGCTGCCGGCGCGGCTCCGACCAGCATCATTAGATAATGGCTGCGATGCGATTAGTGCGCTGCGGCCGCCGCGGCCTCGCCCAGCGCCGAGACGATGTGATCGACCACTTCCTCGACCAGGATGCGATCGTCGCCCTCGCCCATCACGCGGATCACCGGCTCGGTCCCCGATGAGCGGACCAGCAGCCGGCCATGGCCGTTGAGCCGCTTCTCGCCGGCGTCGATCGCCGATTTGACGTCGGCGTCGTCGAGCGGCTTGCCGCTGCGATAACGCACGTTCTTGAGGATCTGCGGCAACGGATCGAAGCGGTGGCAGACTTCCGACACCGGACGGCGAAGCTTCTGCACCACCGCGAGAACCTGCAGCGCGGCGACGAAGCCGTCGCCGGTGGTCGCGTAGTCGGACAGGATGATGTGGCCGGAGGGCTCGCCGCCGAGATTGTAGCCTCGGCTCAGCATCTGCTCGAGCACGTAGCGATCGCCGACCGGCGTGCGAACCATTTCGATGCCTTGGCCTTCGAGGAAACGCTCGAGCCCGAGATTCGACATCACGGTCGCGACGATGCCGGGCTTGGCGAGCCTGCCGTCTTCCTTCCAGCTCTGCGCGATCACCGCCAGCAACTGGTCGCCATCGACCAGGTGCCCGCGCTCGTCGACCAGGATGACCCGGTCGGCATCGCCGTCAAGCGCGATGCCGATATCGGCGCGCATTTCGCGCACCTTGCGGCTGAGCGCTTCCGGCGAGGTCGATCCGCATTCCTTGTTGATGTTGAATCCGTCGGGTTCGACGCCGATGGAAATAACGTCGGCGCCGAGCTCCCACAGCGCTTCCGGGACCACCTTGTAGGCCGCGCCGTTGGCGCAATCGACCACAACCCGCAGGCCATCGAGGCTGAGGTCGCGCGGCAGCGTGCGCTTGGCGAATTCGATGTAGCGATCGTGGACACCGTCGATGCGGCGGGCGCGCCCGAGGCTGGCGCTTTGCGCCAGGCGCTTGTCGAGCGATTCGTCCAGCAGCAGTTCGATCTGCTTCTCGACATCGTCGGACAGCTTGAAGCCCTGCGGGCCGAACAGCTTGATGCCGTTGTCCTCGAACAAATTATGCGAGGCGGAAATCATGACGCCGAGATCGGCGCGCATCGATTTGGTCAGCATCGCCACCGCCGGCGTCGGCATCGGGCCGAGCAGCAGCACATCCATGCCGACCGAGGTAAAGCCGGCCACCATGGCGTATTCGATCATGTAGCCGGAAAGGCGCGTATCCTTGCCGATGACGACGCGGTGGCGATGCTCGCCGCGCTGAAACACCAGTCCGGCCGCCTGCCCGACCTTGAGCGCGAGCTCCGGAGTGATCAGGCCATTGGCACGGCCCCGAATCCCGTCGGTACCGAAATATTTGCGGTTCATGTATCCCCCAGCAGCGTTCAAGGAGTCTCGAACCCTCCGGCAAGAAACCTCGACGCCCGCTATCATGGCGTAAAAGGCGCTTATAGTGCCTTTGACCCTAACATGGCTTCAAAAAATATGATGAATCATTACCCGCGGCCGACCGCGGGTTGAGCATCTAACCCGTTGTTAAATCACGAATTAAGCGCAGAATCAAACGTCAAAACGGACTCGGCGTTAATCTTTGCGCTTGACGTGATGGTCCGCTTTCGAGGGCGCGGGCTGGGTGACGTTGACCGGGTCCGAGCCAGGGAAGGTCTCTTCCAGCCCCTCGTCCAGGGCCCGATCGAGCCGGCGCTTCTCGCTGCTTTTGGCGTCTTTGGGGTCGGAACCTGAGGCGGTCATGGGTGCCATCCTGTCGGCCGTGCATCCCGCGGGGCGATTTTGCGGTTCGCTCAAGCATGCTAGATGAACGGTCAAAGCGATAGATACAAGAAGGGCCGGGAGTTTTCATGAAACACATCACCTGCATCGAGGATCTGCGCCAAGTTCATATGCGCAAAGTGCCGAAGGCGTTCTTCGATTATGCCGATCGCGGCTCCTATGCCGAAGAAACGCTGCGCGCCAACCGCGAGGACCTCCAGGCCATCAAATTGCGCCAGCGCATCCTGGTGGATGTTTCGAAGCGTGATCTTTCCACCACCATCCTCGGTGAGCCGGCATCGCTACCGCTGATTTTGGCGCCGGTCGGACTGCTGGGCATGCAATGCGGCGACGGCGAGATCCTGGCCTGCCGCGCGGCACAGGCCGCCGGCATTCCCTTTACCCAAAGCACGATGTCGATCTGTTCGATCGAAGATATCGCCGCCAATGTCGACAAGCCGTTCTGGTTTCAGCTTTACGTCATGAAAGATCGCGGGTTCATCAAAGCGCTGGTTGAACGCGCCATCGCCGCAAAATGCAGCGCGCTGGTCTTGACCGTCGATTTGCAGGTGATCGGTCAGCGCCATCAGGACATCAAGAACGGCATGACGGTGCCGCCCGAATGGACGCTGTCGAAGTTCTTCGACTTCGCCAGCAAGCCCGCCTGGGTGTCCGGCGTGCTGCGCGGCAAGCGGCGCACCTTCGGCAACCTGGTCGGCCATCTCAAGGGCACCGACGATATCACCGCGCTCTCGGCGTGGACGGCATCCCAGTTCGACACTTCGCTCAACTGGAAGGACGTCGAGTGGATCCGCAGCATCTGGCCGGGAAAGCTGGTGCTCAAGGGCATTCTCGATGTCGAAGACGCCGAGGAAGCGGCAAAGACCGGCGCACAGGCGCTGGTGGTCTCCAACCACGGCGGCCGTCAGCTCGACGGCGCACCGTCGTCGATCGAAGTCTTGCCCGAGATCGTCGACGCCGTTGGCTCACAGATGGAGATCATGTTTGACGGCGGCATTCGTTCGGGCCAGGACGTGATGCGGGCGCTCGCGCTCGGCGCCAAGTCCTGCATGATCGGCCGCGCCTATGCACACGGCCTCGGCGCAGGCGGCGAAGCCGGCGTCGCGAAGGCGATCGATATCATCCGCAACGAACTCAACGTCACCATGGGGCTGTGCGGCGTCAACCGCATCGCCGAAATCGACGACCACGTGATCGCGTTTTAGACGTCCTACGCGAAACAAACTTCCTCGAAACAAACTTCGTCATTCCGGGACACGCGCTCTAGCGCGTGGACCCGGAATCTCGAGATTCTCCGATGTGCAAACGCACATCGTAGTTCGCGCTCCGCGCGCCCCGGAATGACGGCCGCATCACATCGGCGGCGTGATGCCGTCACGGCCGACATTGACGCGGTTGGCTTCCAGCGTGCCGTCGTCTTTCTTGGCCGCGCCGAAGATGATGATGTTGGCGCCCGGCTTCAGTTCGGACTTGTCGCCGGCAACGAAGGTGACGATCGGCGTGCCCGGCGGCACCACAACTTTCTTTTCGCCGTCCTTGTACTTGACCAGAATATCCTGACCATCGGTCCCCGCGACCGTCTGGGCGACGGTGGCATTGGTCATGGTGCTGTTGGGACGAAGATCCCAGGGACGGAAACCTTCGGAGGCGCCACGCTGGCTCTCGGGGAAGATATGCACCGCGAGCGCCTTCTGGGTGCCGTCGGGTTCGGGCATCGCCGATACCCCGATGTAGGATCCCGGCTTGATTTCCGACAACGCGGTCTTGGCGACGCCGAACACCACCACATTGTCGGTCATGTGGACCTTCATGTCGGTGCCCTCGCGTGACTTGATCATCAGCATGGGGCCATCGACGCTCTCGACGGTGCCGCGGATGCGGATCATCGCGGGCTGCTGCGCCCATGCCGTCGATCCGACCACTATCATAGCTGCCAGCGACGCCATGATGCCGCGTGATATCGATGAAGAAATTCTGGAAATGTTGGACATGACAGTCCCTCCCAAGGAGTTGCCGCGAGGTATCCAACCGGAAACCCCGCGGCCGCACCGCTATTCCTCAAACCCCGAGGGGATAAAGTAGCCTCACATCGGCGGCGTAATGCCGTCGCGCCCAACGCCGATGCGGTCGGCTTCCAGCGAACCGTCCGGCAATTTTTTGGTGAAGGCGATCACCTGGGCACCGGCCTTGAGGTCGGACTTGTCGCCCGACACGTAGGTCACGACCGGCGTGTCGGATGTCACCTCGACCTTCTTCTCGCCGCCCTTGTACCGGACCGTCAGCGTGTGTCCGTCGTTGCCGGCCACGGTGTCGGCCGCCACCGTCGCATTCGTCATGGTGCTGTTGGGACGAAGATCCCAGGGCCGCGATCCTTCTCCGGTGCCGCGCATGTTTTCCGGAAACACGTGCACCTCGACGGCTTTCTGCCCGCCGTCCGGTGTCGGCACCGTGGTGGCGCCGACGAAGGAGCCAACCTTAATGTCTGACAGCGATATCTTGGTGATGCCCTGCACCATCATGTTGGTCGCCATGTGCAGCTTGACGTCCTGGCCGCTGCGCGACTTGACGGTGATCATATCGCCGTCAACGCCTTCGATGACGCCACGAAGCCGCGACGGCGTGGGTGATTGTTGTGCGATCGCATAGGATGAAGCCGCGGTCAGGGTGAGCGCTAGGATCGAACGCGACAGGATAGACGATGTTAACGACATGTAATGAATCTCCAGAGAGAGGGCCCTCAATTAGCACCTGACACCGGAAGATAAGTGATATTCCGCGCTCAAACCTTTGTGAGATCGGCCTCGACCAGCGCGCGCAGTTCGGCGGTCACTTGCGGTCGCTGCCCGAACCACAATTCGAATCCGCGCACCGCTTGATGCAGCAGCATGCCGAGCCCGTCGGCGGTCCTTAGTCCGCGCGCCTGCGCCGCCACCAACAGCGACGTCCGCAGCGGCACATAGACGAGATCGGCGACGACGGCATCTGAAGGAAGCCGACCGACGTCGATCTCCAGCGCGGGCTGGCCGTGCATTCCAAGCGACGTCGTGTTCACCAGCAGGCCGGTGCGCGGCAGCAGATCGCCGATGGCGTCCCATGCGACGGGATGAACCTCGGCGCCGAATTGATCCGCCAGCGCCCGCGCGCGGTCCAGGGTGCGGTTGACCAGATGCACACGCTTGACGCCGCGCTCGATCAATCCGAACACCACCGCGCGGGACGAGCCGCCGGCGCCAAGCACCAGCGCATCCGTGACGGCGTTCCATCCGGGCGCGCAGGCGTCGAGGTTATTGATGAAGCCCTCGATGTCGGTGTTGGTCGAGCGCAGTTCGCCGTCGGCGTACCATAGCGTATTGGCGGCGCCGACCGCGCGGGCGCGCGCGTCGGGCAGCGACAGCGCCAGCGCGCGCTCCTTGTGGGGAATGGTGACGTTGGCGCCGACAAAGCCGCGGAGCGACAGCCGAAACAGGAAATCCTTGAACTCGTCGGGCGGCACGGCTTCGATGACGTAGCCGCCTTCGATGCCGAGCGTGCGCAGCCAGTAATGATGGATCAATGGCGAGCGCGAATGCGCCGCCGGCCATCCGATCAGACACGCGGCGCGGGGTCTACTCACGACCAATCCCGAAATGACACTGCAACACGCAACCTCCCTCACAATGCCCGCTTTTGTTGCGCGCATCCGATCAATTTATCTTCCGCCGATCGCTGTCAAGCAGGCGCCGATCGGGTTGCCGCGGCCATGATCGCGCTCATGACGAGTGCTGCGCCCGCAGCAAACCATACCGCAGCGAGATTAATCCAGTGATAGGCCGTGGCGCCGGCCACCGAACCCGCCACCAGCGCCGCCCACAACAGCAGGTTCGGCACCCAATCCCAGCGCGGGCCGCCCTTCAACGCGACGCCTGCGAGTTGGCCGACCTTGACCAGCGTACCCGTGACATAGGTGAGGCCAATGCCCGCACCGCCCTCGGTCTGGAACACCGCGTTTTCCAGCCCCATCGCCAGCACGATCGCCGCAATCGCGACATTCGGTAGGCCGTACCCGTAAGAGAGCGCGGCGAAGCCAAGCAGCGACGCCTCCGCCAACAGCACCCAGGGCTGCCGGTTGCTGCGGCAGCCAAGCACGATCAGGCACCCCGCAACCGCGCCGCAGACAAACAGCGCGATCAGGACGACCGCGTCGGCCGCATCGTCCCAATGCCCGGCGGCGAGGCTGACGCCCAGCCGCGTCGAGTTGCCGCTCATGAAGGAGACGAACAAGCCGCCGAGATGCAGGAAGCCGATGCCGTCGACATAGCCGGCCAATGCGCTCAGCGCACAGGCCAGCGTGACGTTACGGCGTGAATCAAGCATGGTGGTGCCCCCGAGCAAGAGCATGATCCGGACCCGCAGGGCCGCGTTAGCGCAAAGTGGGTACCGGTTTTCCCTCGCGACAAACGCGAAGCGTTTACGCGAGATCGTGCTTCAATATTAAAGCAGAGCGGGATGTGAATTCGAAGAGAAGCTATCCCGCTCTAACGCGTTCGATGACGGATTTCTTTTTCATACGCCTTTTCAAAACCGGCGCGGCAAATTCCGATCGGAACCTATACGGGGGGAAGGCAATATTGCGCCGTGTGGCGAGCCGCTTGGTGCCTAACGCCACGGCGGACGAGATCATGAATCCCTGATACGAGACCCATGATCGCCCCCGCGACTTTCTTTACGCCGCGACGCGATGCGCGGCGATGATCTGATCGGCGGCGCGGCCACTGACCTCGGCCATGCGCTCGAACTGCCGCGTAAAGCTGCCGGCGCCCGCCGTCGCCGAGCGCAATTCCACGATCAATTCGCCAATCTCGGCCTCGGGCATCATGGCGCGAACGCGATCCCATCCCGGCCAGCCCTCGCGGGTGTCGAACCCGAGAATCTGCCCGCGCCGTCCCGAGAGGATGGCATTGATCTTCGCCGTGGCCTCGCTGGGACAAACGATATCGACCACGTGGATCGGCTCCAGCAGCACCGGCGCGCACTGCGGCAGCGCTTCGCTGACGCCGATCCGCGCCGCCGTGCGGAACGCCAGGTCCGAGGAGTCGACGCTATGATAGGAGCCGTCGGTCAGCGTCACCTGCACGTCGATCACGGGAAATCCGAGCGGCCCGCGCAGCAAGCCGTCGACCACGCCCTCCTCGACTGCGCCGATATAATTTCGCGGCACCGCGCCGCCGACGACCTTCTCGGTGAAGGCGAAGCCGCCGCCGCGCGGCATCGGCCTGACCTCCAGCACCACATCGCCGAACTGGCCGTGACCGCCGGACTGCTTCTTGTGGCGGCCGCGCTGGGTGATCGATTTACGGATCGTCTCCTGATACCCGATCGCCGGCGGCTGCGACTTGACGTTGACGCCGAAGCGATCGCGCAGGCGCTCGAGCGCGACCCGCAGATGCATCTCGCCCTGTCCCCACAATACGATGTCGTGGGTCCGCGGATTCTGGATCATGGTCAGCGACGGATCTTCCTCGTTCAACCGCAACAGCGCCTGGCCGAGCTTGACGTCGTCCTTGCGGTCGGTCGCCGCGAGCGCGATCGCCAGCACCGGCGGCGTCGGCTCCACGCTGGCCAGCGCCGGCGGCGCGGTTTTGCCGCCCGACAGCGTGTCGCCGGTCTTGACGCTGTCGAGCTTGCCGAGCGCGACCGTCTCGCCGGCCTCGGCGGAGGCGCGCTTGCTGTCGTGCGCGCAGTTGACGGAGAGAATCCCGGACACCCGGCCGGTCTCGCCCGAAGAGGATTGCAGCGTCGCGCCATCATCGAGATGCCCGGCCAGCACCCGCGTCAGCGACAGCTTGCCGCCATGCTGCAGATGCAGGGTCTTGAACACATAGGCCAGCGCATCCTTCGAAGTGGTCTTGGACGAAGACGCACCCAGGCGCCTGGCGGTCTCGGACACGTCGGGCGCCTCATGCCGCAGCGCCTTCATCAGGCGCAGCACGCCGTTCTCGCGCAAGGCCGAGCCGAGCAGTACCGGACAGATCAGGCCCTCGCGCAATTCGCGGGCGAGGTCGTCGAACACCGCGTCGCGCGGCGGCGGAATATCCTCGAGCAACTGCTCCATCAGCGCGTCGTCGTGATCGGCGAGCTTTTCCAGCATCGAGAACCGGGCTTCCTTCTCGCGGTCGAGGTCGCCGCCCTGCAGCGTCATGACTTCGGAGGCCTTGTGCTCGCGATAGACAAAGGCGCGTTCCAGCGCCAGGTCGACGAAGCCGGCGATCAGCTCGCCGTTCCAGATCGGAATCTGGCGCAGCACCAGCGGAATTCGCGATGCCGGCTGCAATATCGCGAGCGTTTCGCGGATGCGCTTGTTGGCGCGGTCGATCTTGTTGAGAAACAGGAAGCGCGGGATGCCGAGATCTTCCAGCTCGCGCAGGATAATCTGAAGTTGCGGCAGCTTGCGTTCGTCGGCCTCGCAAACCACGACCGCCGCATCGATCGCCGGCAGCGCGGCGCGCATGTCGTGCGCGAATTCGATCGAGCCGGGACAGTCGATGAAGGTGTAACTGTCGTCCATGAAACTGGTAGTGGCGGCGGTGAGGCCGACGCCCATCCGGTGGCGGCGGGCTTCGGCGCTGGCGTCGCCGACGGAAGTTCCAGTTTCGACGCTGCCGGCGCGGGGGATGGCGCCGGTGCGCGCCAATATCGCTTCAAGGAGTGTCGTTTTACCGCTTTGGAAAGGGCCCACCAATGCAATGCACCGTGGACCTCGGGGACTTCTGACGCTCTGTCCCATTGCCGCCTCCTCATCTGGAGCTCGGCCCTTGATTGGGTCGGCAAAGCGATGGTCCCCCCGCCTTCGGGTTTTGGCAAGCCGGAAAATTGCTGTGACCCAATCGGACGCCGCCATGCGCGTCCGATTGCGATCACCGGGGGGCGCGCCGGGCGGAACAGCGCCGGCTTGCCGAGTCGCTTGCGGCGGAGCGCGGCGTTATCTTCCCGGCCGCAACTCCAGGCTTTCGAGTCCGGCCGCGACGCTGAGGCCGACCTGGCCCTCCACGCTGACCGGCTGCAGCGCGATCGAATTGTTCGAGCCGCCGAGCAGCACATTACCGCCGACCCCGACGCCGAGCGTCGCACTGCCGTCCGCACCGGCGTAGTTGCCCGAGAGATCGCCGGGGCCAAGCCGCACTGCCGGCGCATACACCGCCCAGGCCAGCGCCGACTCCTCGGTGATGCCGAGGTCGATACCGACCTTCTGGATGGTCGCGATATAGCGGTCTTCCGGCATACCTTTGATGCGCAGCACGCAACCGAGATGGGTGACCGAGCCGACCACGAAGCCGATGCTGGCACCGCCGCGGCACTCAAGCACGCCGACCTGCACGCGCTGGATCGGCTGCGCGTTGGCTCCAGCGAAGGAAGCGACCAGCATGCCGGTGACGATCCCGGCAAGAATGAATAAGCGGCGCATAAAGAAATCTCCGGCTGATGAAGGTGATGCGAGCAGATAGCTCAGGAAAGCACTATGGCGCGCAGTGATACCTACTCTATGGCAAAACATCGGCGGCCTTGCCAGATTGGCAGGCCTTGTTTGCGGTCACAAAAGAAGCCCGCTCCCGCGGGCCTCTTTCGACAGCATCGCGGGTTGTCTCAACCGTGACGATGATGATGGTGGCGAGTGGTGGTGGTGATGATGATGCCGACCGGCGTGCTCGGCCCGGACCGGGACCAGCTCGATGCCGACGATGCCGGCCGCGACGTTCAATCCAGTCTGGCCCTGCACGCTGACCGGCTGCAGCGCATAGGCATTGCCCGCACCGCCGACCAGGAAATTGCCGCCGAAGCCGACGCCGACCGACGCATTGGAGCCGAGTCCGCCATAGCTGCCGGCGAGTTCGCCGCGTCCGATCCTGGTGTCGGGCGCCAGCACCGCCCACGAGAACTCCGTCTGTTCCGTGAAGCCGAGATCCACGCCGATCCGGCGAACCGTTGCGATATAAGCTTCGGGCCGCCGGCTTCCGCCCTCGAACACGCATTCGAGCCTGGTCACAGAGCCGACGACAAAGCCGACGTTCTGGCCGCCTTGGCATTCCAAGATGCCGGCAGGCGCCGGCTGCTGCGCATTGGCGGTTGCGAGCGACGCTACCAGCGCAGCAATGGCAATACCAAGTCTAGAGAGTCGCATGGGTGTTAATCTCCGCGTGAGGATGAGTTAGCGCTGCGACACAGATGCAAGCGCCGTGTTCAAAACAAGGCGCTTCGCAAAGTTGCCGTTAAAAGATCAGCAGTTCGGCGGAGACGTGATTTGACTATCGCAAATTGCCGCAGAAGCGCTGGATGCGCTTGCAGGCGTCCTCGAGGTCAGAGGTCTTGGTCGCGTAGGAAATCCGGAACGCGGGTCCGAGCCCGAACGCCGAACCCTGCACCACAGCGACGCCCTCGGTCTCCAGCAGTTCGGTGACGAAGTCCTCATCATTGCCGATCACCTTGCCGGACGGCGCGGTCTTGCCGATGGTCCCCGCGCAGGACGGATAGACGTAGAAGGCGCCTTCCGGCCGCGGGCATTCGATACCCTTGGCCTGGTTGAGCATCGACACCGCGAGGTCGCGGCGTTCCTTGAACACCTTGTTGTTCGCCGGAATGAAATCCTGCGGGCCGTTGAGCGCCTCGACGGACGCCCACTGCGCGATCGACGACGGGTTCGAGGTCGACTGCGACTGGATCGTCGCCATCGCCTTGATCAGCTCGGCCGGGCCGCCGGCATAGCCGATGCGCCAGCCGGTCATGCAATAGGCCTTGGAGACGCCGTTCACCGTCAGCGTGCGGTCGTACAGTTTCGGCTCGATCTGCGCCGGCGTCGTGAACACGAAGTCGTCATAGACCAGATGCTCGTACATATCGTCGGTCATGACCCAGACATGCGGATGCTTCACCAGCACGTCGGTGATCGCCTTCAATTCGCTGCGCGTATAGGCGGCGCCGGTCGGGTTCGACGGCGAGCACAGGATGATCCATTTGGTCTTCGCTGTGATCGCCTTCTCAAGCGCGTCCGGCTGCAGCTTGAAACCCTGCGCCGCCGTGCACACCACCGGCACGGGCTCGCCGCCGGCCAGCGCCACCATTTCCGGATAGCTCACCCAGTAGGGCGCGGGAATGATGACCTCGTCGCCCGGATTGATGGTGGCCATCAGCGCGTTGTAAAGCACCTGCTTGCCGCCGGTGCCGACGATGATCTGGTTCGGCTTGTAGGTAAGCCCGTTCTCGCGCTGGAACTTGGCGATGATCGCCTCCTTCAGCTCGGGAATGCCGTCCACCGCGGTGTATTTGGTCTTGCCCGCCTCGATCGCCTGGATCGCCGCCAGCTTGATGTTGCCGGGGGTATCGAAATCGGGTTCGCCGGCGCCGAGGCCGATGACGTTGCGGCCGGCCGCTTTCAGCGCGCGTGCTTTATCCGTCACCGCGATGGTCGCGGACGGCTTCACACGGTCGAGCGCAGCGGACAGGAACGGCATCATCATCTCCTTGCAGCCGTCGTGAATTCGAGCATCCACGACTCTTCATTGATGGGATCAATGCACCCTAGAGCGCGCCACGCGGCATCGCAAGAAGGTTGCTGCCATGCACGCAAACTTTAGGGAACGTTTAAGCGGCCCCGCGTAGGGTTACGCAATATTCATAAAATTCCGCGGCGAAATGACTTATTTCTGGCAAGCGCTGCCTTGGCGGCGGTCCTGGCGTTGGCAGCAGCCCTGGCAACAGCTGCGATCGGGCCGATGGCTGACCGCGGAACGAACCCGCGCCTATAGCCTGATCCTGCTCGGCCTCTATGCGATCGCGATCGTCGGCTGGATCGCGCTGTCGGGCGGCTGGGTCGATCGCAACGGCAAGCCGATCGGCACCGATTTTTCCAGCTTTTACGCCGCCGGTTCGCTGGTGCTGGAGGGCCGCGCCGCCGACGTCTACGACATGGCCGCGCACTACGCGCGCGAGCAGCAGATCTTCGGCCCGGCGACGCCCTATTATGGCTGGCTGTATCCGCCGATCTTCCTGTTCGTCGCCGCACCTTTGGCGCTGATGCCCTACCCGCTGGCGCTGGTCATCTGGCAGGGCGGATCGCTGGCGCTGTATCTGGCCGTGATCGCCGCCATCCTGCGACGGCCGCGGCAGGACAGTCGCGCGGTCGCGCAACTCTGGCTGCCGGTCGCGGCCGCATTCCCCGCCGTCTTCATCAATCTCGGCCACGGCCAGAACGGCTTTCTCACCGCGGGATTGCTGGGCGCCGCACTGGTGGCGTTGCCGCAACGGCCGCTGCTCTCCGGCATCCTGTTCGGTCTTCTCGCCTACAAGCCGCAATTCGCGCTGCTGATCCCGTTCGCGCTGCTCGCGGCAGGGCAATGGCGCACCATCATCGCCGCCGGCACCACCGTGATCGTGCTGGCCGCCGCGGCATATCTGTTATTCGGTCCCGATTGCTGGTGGTCGTTCGCCGCTTCGACGGAAACCTCGCGCAAGCTGCTGCTCGAGCAGGGAGACGTCGGGTTCGAAAAACTGCAGAGCGTGTTCGCCGCGATACGGATGTGGGGCGGCGGAATATCCCTCGCCTATCTGGCGCAGGGCGCGGTGTCGATCGCGACCATCGCCGGCGTGGCATGGGTTTGGCGTTCATCCGCCGACCGCGATCTGAAAGCGGCGCTGCTGATGGTCGCCACCTTGCTGGCCTCGCCCCATGTGCTCGATTACGACCTGACGGTGCTCGCGCCGGCGATAGCCTTCATCGTTGCGTCGAGCCGGGCCAGCGGCTTTCGCGACTACGAAATCAGCCTGCTGGCCGCGGCGTGGCTGGCACCGCTGCTTGCGCGCGCGGTTGCCGGCGCGACCGCTGTGCCGATCGGTCTCATCACGATCATGGCGCTGTATGCCCTGGTGATGCGACGTGCGACATTCGACCGCGCCGGAACGGCCATCGCTTCACCGAAGCATCGCACAAGCGTGATCTGACGTGTGCCGATGTGTTGGAAAAAACTGCCCACGAGATTGCAGTGCGGCAGAGTTTTTCGACTTTTTCTATCTTCCGGACCTTGCGACGCATCCGCATCGGCATCATTGTTTAGGCGCGTCGCGGGATGATGAGTCCTTGCTGCGTTCTACGCTCGCGCCTGTTCTACCGGTCGAAATGAATCCAGATGTACAAGCTCTATTCCATGCAGCGCTCCGGCAACAGCTACAAGGTCCGCCTTGCGCTGGCGCTGCTCAATGCCCCCTACCGCGCGATCGAGATCGACATCCTGCGCGGCGAGAGCCGCACGCCGGAATTTCTCGCGAAGAATCCGAGCGGACAGGTGCCGCTGCTGGAGGTCGCGGAAGGACGCTACCTCGCCGAATCCAACGCCATCCTCTGGTACGTGGCCGGCGGCACCTCGCTGGCGCCGGATACGCGGATCGAACGCGCCGAGGCGCTGCAATGGATGTTCTTCGAACAGCATGCGCTGGAGCCTAATATCGGTGCGGCCTATTTCTGGTTGTCCCTGGTCAGGGGCGGCCGCGACCTGCAGACGCACGCGCTGGAAGACTGGATGGAGCGCGGCTATGGCGCGCTGCAGGTGATGGAAAATCATCTCAAGACCCATCAATATTTTGCCACCGGCCAGCTCACGGTCGCCGACATCGCACTCTACGGCTACACCCATGTCGCCGACCGCTGCGATTATGACCTCGCGACCTTTCCCGCCATCCGCGCCTGGCTGCGGCGGGTCGAGCAAACCCCCGGTTTCGTCGGCATGGACTGGCGGCCGGACGCCGAGGTCGACGCTTCAGCCGGAATCCCCGCCGCGGTCTAACAACCGAAATAGCGGGCATAACCGCGGCTCCCGCCGCGGTTTCGCCATTTTTGAGGCGATTTGCGCCGCAATGTTGCCCGCGATTCCTGCAAAATAAGGCGATGTCGCGGGTGATTCGCCCGCGCACCGAAGGAACTCGGCCATGACACGGTCGCCCCGCGCGGCAGGCTTTGAAGGACGTTCCGCACCCGTGGCGTCGTCCCGGCTGATCGATGCCGTGGTGGCCTCGCTCGCGATCGGCTCGCTGTCGCTCTGCCTGATCGTCACGCTCACGGTGTTTTCGATCAAGATCAGCATGGCGATGCCGATTCCGACGTAACTCAAATCGTTTTCCAAAGCCGTCGGCTTTTTGCACGACAAGGCCCGGTGACCGGCACCGCGATCCGGCCATCGTGAAAGCACCCGTCATACCCGTGACGCCGCACTGGCGGTCGCGATCCTGCGGCCCGGACGCCGCAGAAGTGAAATGTTTGAATCAAACAATCCAAAACACCCGCCGGATCGATCCATCTTTTTTTGAGCGCTGCGACCAAAAAAGCCGCTGCGATCGCAAGCAACCGTCACGCTGAGGCACTTAACTAGCTGGAAAGAACGAGAACAGACATGCAGTTCGACTGGCGTGCAATCTCCGGTCCGGCTCTGACGACGACGACGACGCTGATCGCCGTCTTCGTTGATCGTCATGTCATGGCTATTCCCGATCCCGCGCCGCTGTTTGTTGGCATCGTCGCGCTGGCGGGTTCGCTCAGCGGCCTCGCCTCGGGCATGATCAGCGCCGCCATCGCGGTCGGCTGCTGCGCGCTGTTTTTCCTCGGCCACCCCGTCACCCCAGGCTTCAGCGCCGCCGATCTGGCCCGGCTATCGATGCTGGCGACGACGCTGGCCGGCACCGCTGCCATCACCGGGCTGTTGCGGAAAAAACGAATGAATGCGGTCGCGTGGGAGCGTAAGCATCACGCCGCCACGGAGCGCCTGTCGGCGGCGCTCGATCAGGTCGACATCGGCATCGTGCTGCTCGATTCCGACACCCGCGCCGAATTCATCAACCGTGCCTTCCGCCGTTATTTCTTGCTTCCGGATGACAAGGCCGACAGCAAACCCCCGTTCATCGCGCTGATGTATCACGGCCGCGATACCGGCGCCTATGAATTGCCCGACGGAGGAATTGGACGCCTTCATCGCGCGGCGCACCGCGATGATGCGCGCCGGCGATTCAACGCCGATCAACATCAACCTCGCCGACGGGCAGGTGCTGCGCTTTAGCTGCACGGCGTTGCCGGACGGCGGCAGAATGCTGAGCTATACGCCGGTGACCGACCTCGTGCGCATTACCGACGACCCCGCCGACATCGACTACTACCAGTCGCTGCGCCGCGGCGGCGACCCCAGCCACACCCGGCACCTGCGCGCCGCCGAATAGAAGCCCGCACCCGATTTGCTGCGCAAATCGACCCTCCCCGCCGGGAGAGGTCAGCAAACCAGCCGACTTACCGATTCAATCAAAAATCATCTTGCGCTAGTAATGCGCCAGTAGAGCGACGTCACTGGCCCGCGCACGCCGCGGGTGATGCCCCACACCACGAATGGCAGAATTCACGCATGCAAAGCGACCTGTCGATCCGCCCGGTGACAGCAGGGGATTACGATCAATGGCTTCCATTATGGGACGGCTACAACGCATTTTACGGACGATCGGGCGCGACCGCGCTTGCGCATGAAATTACGCGAACGACGTGGGCGCGCTTCTTCGATGCCGATGAGCCGGTCCATGCCCTGGTCGCGACGCGTGGCGGCGAGTTGCTGGGTCTCGCGCATTATCTCTTCCACCGCAGCACCACCGCGATCGAGCCGAACTGCTATCTGCAGGATTTGTTCACCGGCGAGGCCGCGCGCGGAAAAGGCGTCGGCCGCGCGCTGATCGAAGGCGTCTACGCGCAGGCGACGCTTGCCGGATCCCCGCGCGTGTACTGGCATACGCACGAAACCAATCGCGTGGCGATGCAGCTTTACGACAAGGTGGCGGAATATCCCGGCTTCGTCGTTTATCGAAAGCCGCTCTGAGGCGAACGCCCGCTTCCCGCCGCGAAGTCTGGCGGATGGCAGTTGGCGGGCTCCCAGGAGCTCCGGCCGCCCTGTGGATAAATTTGGCTGTCACCACTCCGTAATAATACGGGGCTAGCTTGCGCCTGCGTTTGATCAGCCCCCCGTCACAGATCATGCGCTCCAGCGGTCCCCGTCAGTCGCCGCGTCTGACCGGGGCCGCATTTTTTTGTGCCTCAGATTTTCGTTTCTGGCTGGGCACGGGTCAACGACTACTGTGCGCTGTCGCGAAGGCGTCCGTGTCGGGTCTCCGTTGCGCTGTCGACGATCCGGCCGCCTTGCGAGGTCGGGACCGGCGAGTCACAATACCGTGTTCTTTCCGCACTCCTTTTCCCTCACAGGAATACTCCATGCAAATTCGCAATCTCGGCGGCTCCGGCCTGCGCGTCTCCGCCGTCGGCCTCGGCTGCAACAATTTTGGCCAACGCACCGATCTTGAGACCTCGCGCAAGGTGATTCACCGGGCGATCGACCTCGGCATCACCTTGTTCGACACCGCCGACATCTATGCGGGAATGGGCGGCTCGGAGACCGTGCTGGGCCAGGTGCTCGGCGACCGCCGCAAGGACATCGTGCTGGCGACCAAATATTCCAAGCCGATGAGCACGGACGGCACCAAGCAGGGCGCGTCGCGGCGCTACATCATGTCCGCCGTCGAGGCCAGCCTCATCAGGCTGAAGACCGACTACATCGATCTCTACCAGCAGCACGATTACGATCCGCTGACGCCGATCGAGGAAACCCTGCGGGCGCTGGACGACCTGATCCGGCAAGGCAAGGTCCGCTATATCGGCAATTCAAATTTCCCGGCCTGGCGGCTCGCGGAGGCCGAACTGACCGCGCGCGCGATGAATGTCAGCCGTTTCGTGTCGTGCCAGGACGAATACAGCCTGGTGGTGCGCGATATCGAGAAGGATTTGCTGCCCGCGGCGCAGGAATACAAGCTCGGCCTGCTGCCGTTCTTTCCGCTGGCCAGCGGCCTGTTGACCGGCAAGTACCAGCGCGGCGCGGCGGCGCCGGCCGACACGCGCTTTGCCAAGGCGCCGGCGCTGCGCGATCGCTATGTCACGCCGCGCAACGAGGACATCGTCGAGAAACTGCAGGCCTTCGCGCAGCAGCGCGGCCACAGCATGCTCGAGCTCGCGTTCTCATGGCTGGCCTCGCGCCCGCAAGTGTCCAGCGTCATCGCCGGCGCAACCCGCGTCGAGCAGGTCGAGCAGAACGTCAAGGCGATCGACTGGGCGCTGAGCGCGGACGACCTCGCGGAGATCGACAAGATTACGAAGGGGTAGCGTCCTCTTCACCCTCTCCTCGCATGTGCCGGGAGAGGATTGAGGTCGGCCAAAGGGCCCGCCTGTCTCTCATCTCCCGATTTGAGATACGGGTTCGCGCCCATGCTGCGCACAATCCCACGCGCGGCGGCTGCGCCGGGGCAACCACGCCGAAGATAACCGTGATGCCCGCCCCTCGCCCCCTGTCGAAGTTGGGCGAAGTTGACGGGGCGCGGCGGCTCCGTTGAGGTTATTCCAGTTGTCCGTCGCCAAATGGCGCGATCGGCGGAATGATCAGGGAACGGGCGCCTGCTTTGGTTTTTTCGGCACACGCTTTTTGGGCCCAGATCGGCCTCCCGACTCGGCATCTTCGCCTTGGCATGGCCAAGAATCTCTAAAAGCTTCAAAGGCAAGGGTAATGCCAGGCAAGTTCAATCGATCCGGATTCTGGTCGAGATACCGCAACAGAGTCTTGGCACTTTCCAAAACGCTGCCCATCGCCGGAGGGCATGCGCGCACATCGGGTGGCAGGTTTGATGAAAAGAGCATCGCGGTCTCGATCATTCCCTCACATGCGCCGGCGGACCGTGCCTCTGCGTTGTCATGGAATGTGCCGTCAACAAGTCGCTCACAGGATTTCCGCGCATCCGCTCCGGTATCGACAACCGTGCCATTGGCCTTTCCGACGACCAAAAGTGCCAGGCTCACAACAATGATAAAGACCCGCATTATATCGTTCCCCGAACCCCAATTTGTGCCTTGCCCGCATCACGCCACCCTAAATCCAGGCGATACCTTCCAACTCAACTATAGTTCGACGCCCGGGTTGCGGTGAAAGCGCTCAAGCCGTCAAGGTTAATGATTGCTACCCACACGCCAATCCAGCAAGGAAGCGCGGCGCTTTCTTGACAAGAGCGGCGGGTGAATTTGCGCTCGTAGCGTTTGGTGCGGCGATTGCGGCGCTCGAAAGCGGGCGTCCGTCACCACGCCAGCGCTGAGTTGAGCTTTGACCCAAGGGTCCGAGGCCTGATGTCTCAGTTGGCGTCACTGGCAGAAATTCTCATCGTTCCGCGGCACGTCTGCTTTGATCGATAGCGGACGCAAACGAATGGCGCAACTCGGCAATCTCAAGGACAGCCGCGTCTCTCGAAAAGTTTCCCTTTATTGGGGGATTCTCGGCCTATTCATCGACGGAGAAATTGGGCGCGCCCCGTAGGAGTGGCGGAGGGAGAAGAACCTTCTCCACGTGGGCCTACGGAGCGGAGTGCGCAGCTAATACTCCCTTTAAAAGGGGCACAGCATGCTACAGCCAACTAGGCGATCGAAACGGATAACCCGGGCATAACGACCTCCGCAGCAGACCGGCGATTTGCTTCGTCGAGTTCGGCAATGCGGCGATCAATCTCGCCGATGACATGTTTCGAGAACGGCCCGAGGTGCATGTACAGCGCCATCAGCATTACGATGTAACGCAGAGCGTTTGGATTGGTCTTGGCTACCCCGACGAACGTATTCCAGAACGATTCGCGCGCTTCCGGCAAGGCCCGCATGACCCGGTGGACGCCCTCTATGCTACCGAGCCGTTTGCGGATATCGCCGTCCGGCAAATCGTGGCGACGGTCGGAGCGATCCAGCATGGCGGCAAGCCGTGACAACCGTCCCGCATATGCCGTGGGACTAAACACATGCTCGAGTACAGTTTTGTAATCGACAAGGATGTCACGAAGCGGGCGCTTGGTTTCGAAATTGCAGCCGAGACTGCATTGGTCGCCCGACTGCTCGACTTTCATGAGGTCATGGCCTTCGTGCAGCCGACCTTCCGCCGCCAGCCGCCGCGTCAGTTGCGTCCCTGGTAGCGCGTAAAGCAGCCCGACCATGCAGACTGGAACGTTCGTTTCCTCGATGAAGTCGATCATCGACTGTCCCATCGAGACCTTCTCGGTATCGAATCCCACGATGAAGCCGGCAGTCACGAACATGCCGTAGCTGTAAATCTTGTGGATGCACTCGGCGATGTTGCGCTTCGTGTTCTGCTTCTTTTTCATCTGCACGAGCGTCTCGGGGTCCGGGCTCTCGATGCCGACGAAAATCCCGAAAAAATTCGCATCCTTCATCGCCTGCAACAAAACGTCGTCATCCGCGATGTTAACCGAGGCTTCGGTCGAGAACTCGAACGGGTAGTCGTGTTCTTCCAACCACGCTTTGAGCCGTGGCAGAAGGGTGCGGAGATTCTTCTTGTTGCCGATGAAATTATCGTCGACGAAATCGATATGCCCGCGATAGCCGCGATCGTAGAGCGCTTGCAGTTCGGCCAGAATTTGGTCGTTGGTCTTGGTGCGCGGCACACGGCCATATAGCTCGATGATGTCGCAGAACTCGCAGGTGAACGGGCAGCCGCGCGAATATTGCACGCCGATGAAGAGATAGTCCTCAAAGTTGATCAGATCGTAACGCGGCATCGGGCTGCGCGTGATGTCGATCTTGAACTTCTCGGCGGTGAACACGCCGCTGCGTTCGCCCCTTTCCCAAGCCGAGATGAAATCCGAGATGATTTCCTCGGCCTCCCCGATCACTTGGAAGTCCGCACCCGAGTAAAGATGTGGGCTCGACGAGACGTCAGGGCCGCCGACACAGACGGGCTTGCCATGCTGATGGACAAGATCGATCAGGTAAAGGAAATCAGGCTGTTGGTTGAGCATACCCCCGATCATCACCAGATCGGCCCAGTCGAGATCCGCATCGGTCAATGGCTGGGTGTTCCGGTTTATAAGCCGGACGTCCCACTCCTTGGGCAGCATGGCGGCGACCGTGATCAGGCCGAGCGGGGCTGCCGGATACTTCGCGCCGACCAGTTCGCAGGCTTCGGTATAGTTCCAGAACGAGTTCGGAACGAACTTCGGGTAGACCATTAAGACGCGGCAGGTAATTGCCATGTGAGTTTCGGCCCCAGAGGTAACGTCCACAGTGGCACGCGGCTCTTCGGGACTCAAGCCAATGGTTCGCGCCCAAACCTTTGCCGTTACTGCCTTCGAACTAAATCTGGCGCCCCGGCGCTCGGCTTCATCGGGGCGCTGTCGGGAAACTCCGTTTCAGCGCTTGCCTTTGGCGCTTTCCCTGAACGGCCTTGGCCGTATAGTGATTCCGTCACCCTATCGCCGTTCGGGATGAATCCGGCTTGAAAACAGCGGCAAGGACCTGGTTCGATCGATGACAGACCCGTTGGGAGCCACCGCGACAGCCACGCGCCGCCTCGCTTGTTCCGGCTGCGGAACCGAGTTCAGCTGCAGCCCGGGCGGCTCGTGCTGGTGCGCCGAAGAAACCGCGCGGTTGCCGATGCCGGTTGAGGGCGGCGATTGCCTGTGCCGGGACTGCCTGCGTCAGGCGGCCGCGCGCGTCACAGCTGCACCCACAACGTGACCGGCCGACTGAACATCGAAGCGGTCCTCCTCGACATGGACGGAACGCTGCTCGATACCGAGCGGGTCTATCTGGAAAGCGTGACCGCGGCGCTGGGCACGCTCGGCTATACCGACGATGTCGTCGCGCTCGGCCACGCCATGGTCGGCATTCCCGGCGCGGAGTGCGAGATCATGCTGCGCGAGCGCTACGGCGAGGATTTTCCGCTCGCCGATCTCACCACGGCGTTCGTCGCCCGGCGGGATGCGATGCTCAGCGCGGGAGTACCATTGAAGCCTGGCGCGATCGAACTGCTGGATGCCTTGCAGGCGGCCGGTTATCCCCTGGCCATCGTCACCTCTTCATCCCGGCGCACCGCCGACGACCATCTCGCGCTCGCGGGAATCCGCACCCGTTTCGAGACCGTGCTGACCCGCGATGACGTCACGCGCGGCAAGCCAAGTCCCGATCTGTATTTGCTGGCGGCCAGCCGGTTTGCACTGGATCCACGCTGCTGTCTCGCCATTGAGGATTCCAATCCGGGCGTCGCCGCCGCCTACGCCGCCGGCGCCATCACGATCATGGTGCCGGATATCGTGCCGCCGACCGAGGATTCGCGCGCGAAATGCGCCGCCGTCCTGCCCGACCTCAATTCGGTTTTGGAAATGCTGCAAGGACGGGGCGCAATCATACGCGGCGGCAGATAATTGCCGCTCGGCTCTCATCGCCCTGACTGCGCCGGACGTGATTTGCGGGCGCCTGTCGAGCCCCTGCCTGCCCGCGGCGCACGCGATGCGGCTTCGACCAGTGAAAATGCCGCCTCGCCCGCCGTCTCCATATAGGAGGGGTCGCGATGCAGAAGGACGACGGCGAACGATCCATCGAGCAGCAGAACGATCTGCCGCGCGAGTTGCAACCCGTTGCGGATTCCTTCTGCCTCAAAGGTGATCCGTAGCCAGTCCTCGAATTTCTTCTTGTGCGCGGCGCCGATCTTGATCGCCGGATGTCCCGGCAGGTTGGCGAGTTCGGCCGACGTCCGCAGAAAGCCGCAGCCCTTCCATTTCTGATGCCGCGCCGAGCGGGAGAGGTTGCGGAAGATGCCTTCGACCTTGGCCGCCAGCCTACCTTCCGTGGTGTCGAACCATTGCTTGAACAAGGCAAGATTGGGTTGATCGCGCGCGGCCAGATAGGCGGCGACGAGATCGTCCTTGCTCCGGAAATGATAGTACAGCGTCCGCTTGGTGACCCCGGCCTTCGCCGCCACGGCATCGACGCTGACGCCCCTGATGCCGTCGCTGTAGAACAGCTTGCTCGCGGCAGAGACGATTCGATCACGGGTGGAAATCGCGGATGACGTCATGTCTCCGATGTATACCGACCAGTGAATATACACAATGAGGCGACCGCGCTTACGCTGGCCTCGCCCGCCAAAGCCAACCATGCGCCCAAGGAGATTCAGCCCATGTCCGCCGAGATCATGTCCGAACCTGTACTGCTCGACATCGAACACGGAATCGCCGTCATGACATTGAACCGGCCGGACAAGCTCAATGCCCTGAACTACGCGCTGATCGACCGTATGCTAGCGCTGCTGGACATGATCGAGACCGAGGACGCCATCCGCGCCGTCATTATCACCGGCGCGGGCGAACGCGCCTTCTCCGCCGGCGCCGACATCCATGAATTCGCTTCGACCGTGCGCCTCGGCGCGAATGCTGCGGTACGCGACTTCGTCCGGCGCGGACAGACGATGACGGCGCGCCTCGAGGCGTTCGGCAAGCCGGTGATCGCCGCGGTCAATGGCATCGCGTTCGGCGGCGGCTGCGAGATCACCGAGGCGGTTCATCTGGCGATCGCCAGCGAGCAGGCTCGCTTTGCCAAACCGGAAATTGTCCTGGGCATGCCGCCGACCTTCGGCGGGACGCAGCGGCTGCCGCGACTGGCGGGGCGAAAGCGCGCGCTGGAGTTATTGCTGACCGGCGAGCCGTTCCCGCCGGCACGGGCGATGCAGATCGGGCTGGTCAACGCCATCGTACCGCACGATGATCTGCTGCCGGCCGCGCGCGACCTTGCCTCGCGCATCATCCGTCATTCGCCGCGGGCGATCGGCAGTATTCTCACGGCCGTCACCCGCGGACTGAATGCAAGCATCGACGAAGGGCTTTGGATCGAGAGCGGGCAGTTCGCCGCCCTGGTGCCGACACATGATCTCGGCGAAGGCCTCGCGGCGTGGATCGCGCGGCGGCAGCCATAGCTGCCGCCGCTGAAAAGTGCCCGCAACCTTAGTGGAACAGGTCCCGCTTCCTCTCAGACGGACCTTGCGGGCCTTTCGGAGCGTTCACCGCTCTCACTTCCTCCGGGGTGACGCGGCAATCGCCGTTCACGTCGTACTTGAGGATGAACTCATTGGGCTTTTCGTCGAATTCCTTGCGGGGGATCTTGCCATCCTGGTTTTCGTCAAAATAGCCGAACTCGGCATCTGCCAAGGGGGTGCCGGCTTTCCGGACGGCTGCGAACTCCGACTGATCGAGATTTCCGTCGTGGTTGCGATCGGCCGCTGTAAATATCCGATCAAGATACTTCTTCCATTCGTCGCAGGTGTAGATGCCGTCGCGATTAACGTCCCAGATTTCCGGCCCGCTCGGGGCTCCGGTGGATTGGGCAAGCGCAATGGGTCCGCCCGCCACCAGCAGCGTCACGGCAACGCCGATCCTGCAAATGTAGTTTCTGTGCGACAAACATCTCTCCTGTCTCTGCAGCCAGCAAACGCGAGGAGCGACGCTATACGTTGCCTGAACCGGTTGAAACCCTTCCCCGATCACAAGCACTGCATTCGCGCGGGCTATTATTTGTATATTTTCTCACCGCACCAATTCGCTTGGCGCGCGTGCGCTAGCTAGCAGAACGGACTTAATAGATCGCGTTGTGTCGGTGCCGGCGAGTTAGAGTTTGAACGGCAATGAATACAGTCCTGAGCGACCGCCTCATACAAACGTGTCGTTGCCGAACTTGATCCCTGATCCATCTCAAAGACGCATACGCGGGTCAAACCCGCGTATGACGACCGGCATGTGTTGCTATGGCCAGTCCTACTTCACCACCGCCGCGGTCTGCCCGAACAACAGCTTGCGTTCTTCCTCGGTGCGGATCGCCGGCTGGCCGAAGTTCGGGTTGACCTCCTTGGCAAGCGCATAGGCGCGCACCGTCGCCGGTCGCTCGCGAATGGTCTCGAGCCAGCGCTTCAGATGCGGGAAGTCGTCGATGTTCTGGCCCTGGTTCTTGTACGGCACGACCCAGGGGTAGCTCGCCATGTCGGCGATCGAATAGGCGCCGGCGATGAATTCGCGATCGGCAAGCCGCTTGTTGAGCACGCCGTACAGCCGATTGGTCTCGTTCACATAGCGATTGATGGCGTATTCGATCTTGTCCTGGGCGTAATTGCGGAAGTGATGGTTCTGCCCGGCCATCGGCCCCAGCCCGCCCATCTGCCAGAACGTCCACTGGATCGCATCGTAGCGGCCATAGAGGTCGGCGGGGAGAAATTGGCCGGTCTTCTCGGCCAGGTACAGCAGCATCGCGCCGGACTCGAAGATCGAGATCGGCTTGCCGCCGCTCTTCGGTTCATGATCGACCAGCGCCGGAATCCGGTTGTTCGGCGCGACCGCCAGAAACTCCGGCTTGAATTGATCGCCCTTGCCGATGTTGACCGGGAAAATCTTGTACTTCAGTCCGGTCTCTTCGAGAAATATCGTGATCTTGTGGCCGTTCGGCGTGGTCCAGTAGTGAAGGTCGATCATGCGGTCGTTCCAGTCCTGCTCACGGGCGCGTGCACCCAAAGTGAATGCGATTGCATGGACATCATCGCATCGGCCACGCGAAGTCAATGCAGCAGCTTCGCATCGCTGCCGTGCGATGCGCCGGCGTCGGCCGCGACCTCAAGGCACTGGCCCCGGCCACTGATTTCGCCGATCTTCCGCGTCATGCCGGTTGAGCACGTCCAGACACTCATCATCGGTGGTGGCCAGGCCGGGCTGACGATGAGCCACCGGCTTAAACAACGTGGCCTCGCCCACCTCGTCCTGGAGCGGCACCGGATCGCCGAACGCTGGCGCAGCGAACGCTGGGATGGCCTGCGGTTTCAGTTTCCCAACTGGTCGGTGCGGCTGCCGGACTTCCCGTTTCCCCACACCGATCCCGATGCCTTCACGTCGTCGCGCGATATTCTGGATTTCATTGTCGGCTATGCCGATTTCGTCGCGCCACCGATTCGGTGCGGCGTCGCGGTGACAGCGCTGCGCCGCCGCGACGACGGGTCCGGCTTCATCGCCGCGACCTCTGACGGTGCCATCGAGGCAGCCAATGTCATCGTCGCCACCGGTCCCTACCAACGGCCGGTCACCCCGGCCGCCTTGCGCGATGACATCGGCCTCCTTCAAGTTCACGCCAACCAATACCGAAACCCTGACCAGCTTCCATCGGGCGCGGTGCTAGTGGTCGGCTCGGGCGCTTCAGGCGCGCAAATCACCGAGGAGTTGGTGCGGGCGGGACGGCGCGTCTACCTCTCGGTCGGCCGGCACACGCGCCTGCCGCGCCGCTACCGCGGACGCGATGTGATCTGGTGGCTGAGTGAACTGGGGATCGATCAAACCCCGGTGGAAGCGCGCGGCCCATCGCGATTGCTGCCGGTGATCACAGGAGCCTATGGCGGTCACACCATCGATTTCCGGCGCCTGGCCGCGGACGGCGTGACGCTGCTCGGCCGCATCGTGGCGGCGCGCGAAGGCATCATCGAGCTTGCACCCGATCTGGCGCAGTGCCTCGCCAACGGCGATGAAATCTACGCGGCATTTCTCGACCGGGTGGATGCCCATATCGAAACTCATGCCCTGGACATGCCGGAGGAGCCTGACGCCCGCACAAAGCTGCCGGACCCACCATGCCTGACCAGGCCGCTCCGGCGCCTTGACCTCCGCGCCAACGACATCGCCGCCGTGATCTGGGCGACCGGCTACGGCGTCGATTTCGGCTGGATCGAGATTCCGGTGCTGGATGCACGCGGCGAGCCGGTTCACCGCCACGGCATCACGGAGGTGCCGGGATTGTATTTTCTCGGCCTGCAATGGCTATCAAAAATGAACTCGTCTTTCCTGTCCGGCGTCGGCGACGACGCGGTCGTGCTCGCCGATCACATCGCAGCGCGCGGCCGGTAGAGCATGATTCCCGCGCAAATGCTTCGCGTTTGTCGGGGGACAACGCCAAGCCTGCGCCGGATTATTGCGATTGTAACGCTCGGGCTGCAGGAATGAAATCACAACGTAACGAGTTCCGGCAAAATCTGCGGCAGTGTTAGGGTCTCTTGTCCATGTCGAGACAGGGTTTTTAACGCTGCCGATTTTTTGGAACATCAGGCTCCCACCTCGAGATGCAGTGTGGCGGCGATTTCAAAGGCGGCTCAGTGCAGGATATCAACCAAGGTGGTCGAGAATGATCAAACGAACTCTTATACTCGCGGCAGCCGCCGCAGCCATGGCGACCGGAGCCCGCGCTGCGGATCTTCCGATGCGCGTGAAGGCGCCGCCGTACCAGTCCCCCATCTTTACATGGACGGGTTTCTACGGCGGTGCGAACATCGGATACAAATTCGACGGTGACGATGACATCCATACCGAAGGCCAGGCGGCGCCCAATATCGCCAACATCGCCGGCGGCGCGCGTCCCGGCTTCGTCCCGATGAACCGCAACGGCTTCCTCGGCGGCGTGCAGGGCGGCTACAATTATCAGTTCGGGCAGTTCGTTGCCGGCTTCGAAGCCGATATCGACTACCTCGACTTCGCATGATGCCAACACCGTCATTACGGGTCAGCTGGTGACCGGCCTGCCGCTCGCGAACGCCTTCAGCTCGCGTCTGGAATACCTCGGCACCGCCCGTGGCCGTATCGGCTACGCTTATGATCGCACGCTGTTCTACGCCACAGGCGGTTTGGCCTATGGCCAGTCGGACCACAACGTGACCATGCTCGGTGCGAGCAGCCCCGGCAACGTCCAGTTCGCCGGCAGGACCAGCGAACTCAAGACCGGTTACGCGGTCGGCGCCGGTGTCGAATATGCGGTGACCAACAATTGGACGGTGCGGGGCGAGTACCTGTACTACGATCTGGGCAGCGACACGGTGAACGTCGCCGTCATTCCCGGCTCCGGCGGCGCCGGAACCGGCTACAACTCGCACTTCAAGGACGACGGGCACATCCTGCGCGTCGGCTTCAACTACAAGATCAACTGAGCCTTGCGCTCCGTTTGAGATTGTCCTTCGCGAAGGGCCTATGGCGAACCCAGGAGACCGCCATAGGCCCTTCCGATTGATCGAGGCCGCCGAGCGGCCCCTAGGGCAACCTCCAAAACACCGGCTCACGCAGGCGTTACTTTCGGGCGCCGAAATCAGCCCCGCGATGTGAAGCAGTTCACATCTGTTTGGAGCCGCCTGTGCTTGTTTCCGCCCCGAAAGATACCATGGGAGTCGCGGCATGATGTTCGACTATGACGGCTTCAACATCGAGTCTTTCGAGGCGGGAAAAGGCCTGTGGCACGCCAGGATCCGGCGGGCGGACCTGGGGCCCGTCGTCATCGACGGTGTCTCGTTCACCGCGCTCGAAGTCGGCTTCGCATGGCCCGATCCCGACGCCGCTGTCGCGGATGCCAAGATCCGCATCGACTACCTCAAGCGCTACACGACGGTCGACCGGGCGCCCCACACGCGATTGGCGAAGGCGAGTTAGCACATTCTGAAATGGCGCGTATCTATGCCAAAACCGATGCCCGACCCAACCCCATTGGCCTCCACGACGACCCGATCCAACTGTCCGCTGTGCCACGCCCGGCTGGTGTTCCAGCGGATCATCCCGGGACGCTCGGGAGTCGAGCATTGGACGCTGAGATGCACGCGGTGCGGCCATATCCATCAGGATACGGTGCAAACCTCGGCGCCGTCGCGGCCGATGTAGCGCGAGCCATTTGCCCTTTTCTCAGGCCGGGACTCATCCCATATTCCGGATATGGCGAAGAACCCGGACCGTCCCAAGAAGCCCGTCAAAACCCCGAAATCGAAGGCCCACCGACCGGACGTGCAGCCGATCGGGCCCGCCTTGGCGGAATTGCTCAATCCCGCCATCAACCGCGGCGAAAGCGGTCTCGGCTCGACCACCGGATTGCAGCCGCCGCCGGATAATTCCTGGGATCGCCGCGCCGGCGGCGAGGCCGCCGCGCATCGCGCGCGGAAATCAACCCGCGGAACGAGTGACGATGTGGCCAAGCGCGACGCCGTCGCAAAGCGCGATACCGCTTCCTCCCCGCCTGCTTCTTCTCTCCCTCCCCCCTTGCGGGGGAGGGTTGGGGTGGGGGGTGACACGAGCACTTCGCCTGAGTTTACCCCCACCCCCGACCCCTCCCCGCAAGGGGGAGGGGAGGAAACCGCGAGACGAACCGGCTTCTCCGAATCTCCGCAGTCTGAATTCGCGCCCGCCAATTACGGCACCGCGGCGACGATACCGACGCTCGATCCCGAACTGGCCAGGCAACTCGGTTTCACCACCGAGGAAGAGGATGCCGCCGCGCTGGCGCGGCCGCCGCGCAACAAGATGGAGGCGCTGGGCGTCGCCGCCACCGCCGACGCGCTGGAAAGCCTGATCCGCGACGGCCGTCCCGAGTTCAAGGGCGAGGATGGCCAGGTCCGCGTCTGGACCCCGCACCGTCCGCCGCGCCCGGAGAAATCCGAAGGCGGTGTGCGCTTCGTCATCAAATCCGAATACGAGCCGAAGGGCGACCAGCCGACCGCGATCGCCGAACTGGTCGAAGGCGTCGCGCGCAACGACCGCACTCAGGTGCTGCTCGGCGTCACCGGCTCCGGCAAGACCTACACCATGGCCAAGGTGATCGAGGCGACGCAGCGGCCCGCCATCATCCTGGCGCCGAACAAGACGCTGGCGGCGCAGCTCTACGGCGAGTTCAAGAGCTTCTTCCCCGACAACGCCGTGGAGTATTTCGTCAGCTATTACGACTACTACCAGCCCGAGGCCTATGTGCCGCGGACCGACACCTATATCGAGAAGGATTCCTCGATCAACGAGCAGATCGACCGCATGCGCCACTCGGCGACGCGCGCGCTCCTGGAGCGCGACGACGTCATCATCGTCGCCTCGGTGTCGTGCATCTACGGTATCGGCTCGGTCGAAACCTATACCGCGATGACGTTCGCGCTGAAGAAGGGCGAGCGCATCGACCAGCGGCAGTTGATCGCCGACCTGGTGGCGCTGCAATACAAGCGCACCCAGGCCGATTTCGCCCGCGGCACCTTCCGGGTGCGCGGCGACGTCATCGACATCTTCCCGGCGCATTATGAAGACCGCGCCTGGCGCGTGAACCTGTTCGGCGACGTCGTCGAGACCATCGAGGAGTTCGACCCGCTCACCGGCCACAAGCAGGACGAGCTCGAATTCATCAAGATCTACGCCAACTCGCACTATGTGACGCCGCGGCCGACGCTGGTGCAGGCGATCAAGTCGATCAAGTCCGAGTTGAAGCTGCGGCTGGACCAGCTCAACAACCAGGGCCGCCTGCTGGAGGCGCAACGGCTGGAGCAGCGCACCACCTTCGATCTCGAAATGATGGAAGCCACCGGCTCCTGCGCCGGCATCGAAAACTATTCGCGCTATCTGACCGGACGCCGCCCCGGCGAGCCGCCGCCGACGCTGTTCGAATATGTGCCCGACAACGCGCTGGTGTTCGCCGACGAGAGCCACGTCACCGTGCCGCAGATCGGCGGCATGTTCAAAGGCGACTTCCGCCGCAAGGCGACCCTGGCCGAATACGGCTTCCGCCTGCCCTCCTGCATGGACAACCGCCCGCTCCGCTTCGAGGAATGGGACATGATGCGCCCGCAATCGGTCGCGGTGTCGGCGACCCCGAGCGCCTGGGAGCTCAATGAATCCGGCGGCGTGTTCGTCGAGCAGGTGATCCGCCCGACCGGCCTGATCGATCCGCCGGTCGACATCCGCCCGGCCCGCACCCAGGTCGACGATCTCGTCGGCGAGGTCCGCGCCACCGCGCAGGCCGGCTATCGCTCCCTCATCACCGTGCTGACAAAGCGGATGGCGGAAGACCTCACCGAATACCTGCACGAGCAGGGCATTCGCGTGCGCTACATGCACAGCGACATCGACACCATCGAGCGCATCGAGATCATCCGGGACTTGCGGCTCGGCGCGTTCGACGCGCTGGTCGGCATCAACCTGCTGCGCGAAGGCCTCGACATTCCCGAATGCGCGCTGGTCGCGATCCTCGACGCCGACAAGGAAGGTTTTCTACGCAGCGAAACGTCCCTCATCCAGACCATCGGCCGCGCCGCGCGCAACGTCGACGGCCGGGTGATCCTCTATGCCGACCAGATGACGGGATCGATGGAGCGCGCGATCGCCGAGACCAACCGGCGCCGCGAGAAGCAGGTCGAATACAACACCGCCAACAACATCACGCCGGAGAGCATCAAGAAATCGATCGGCGACATCCTCAACTCGGTCTATGAGCGCGACCATGTGATGGTGGAGATCGGCGGCGGCGGCCAGGGATCGTCGTGGTCCGACGACGTCAGCAGCATCGGGCATAACTTCGAGGCGGTATTGGCTGACCTGGAAACCCGGATGCGCGAGGCTGCGGC
The DNA here is from genome assembly GCA_963843235.1 of uncultured Alphaproteobacteria bacterium. Lineage (GTDB taxonomy): Bacteria > Pseudomonadota > Alphaproteobacteria > Rhizobiales > Xanthobacteraceae > Bradyrhizobium. The sequence continues at coordinate 929,103 of CAWJJV010000015.1, read as the reverse complement.
CGATCTGAACTTCGAGGAAGCCGCCCGCCTGCGCGACGAAGTCAAGCGCCTGCGCGCCACGGAATTGGCCGTGGTCGACGACCCCACCGTCAAGCAGCGCGCGGTGCAGAACAAGGCCGGCGCCTATGCCGGCATGAAGAAATACGGCGACGCCGCTAACCTGCCGGAGTTGGTCAACCGCGGCGGCAGCAAATTCGGCAAGCGCGGCAACTCACGTGGCGCTGCGGCCTCTTCTCCCTCCCCCCTTGCGGGGTCCGAGGCGAGCGAAGCTCGCTCTCGAGGTCGGGGTGGGGGGTCCACGAGTCGCAGCGCCTCCTCCAAAGTCCACAAACCCCATCTCGACGAAATGCACGGTCCGGAATCCCTGCCCTACCGCCCCGGCCGCGCCACCTCGCGCAAGCCTTCGCGCGACGACAGCGAACCCGGCACTGGCAGCAAGATCTTCCAGCCGACCGACTCGCGCCAATCCGGCCCCGAATTCGGCCCCTCCCCGCGCTCCACCGGCGGCGCGCCGGGGCATCGCGGTGGATGGAAGAAGCGGTGATCGCCGGTCGGACATCGGCATCCCGGGCGATCCGCTTAGACCGTGAACCAGATCTGCCGGGCGGACGGCTTACCTGAGTCCGCTACGCACCGTTAGCGACCAAATTCAGCAGCGCAGCAAGACGACGCGATGCGCCAACAACGGACTCATGCGCCTCGAGATCATCATTAGATTCGGCGACTCGGGACCCGTGGAAGAATTCTCAGGTTACGCTCGCGCCGAGTTGGTCGCATCGGGAGCCAGGGCTTCAAGGATACGGCACTCGGCAACGGTGCCACGACCGCATTGACCGATGAGTGATTCCAGTTCGCGACGTAAAGCATCAAGGTCGGCCAGCTTTCGTTTCACTTCCACGAGATGCTCGCGGGCTATGGTGTCCACCGCTTTGCACGATTGGTCTTTCTGGTCGGCAAGATCAAGAAGGGCCCGGATTTGGTCGATGGAAAAGCCGAGGTCGCGTGAGCGCCGTATGAAGGTCAGGCGGCCAACATGCTCGGTTGAATAGTCGCGATAGTTGCTGGTCGTGCGGGGCGGCGCGGGCAACAGCCCAATGCGCTCGTAGTAGCGGATCGTTTCCGCATTGGTGTCCGCTGCACGCGCCAGTTCCCCGGTATTCATGACCAATCCCTTGACCCTGTAGTGGCTACAGGGTTTATATCACACACCATCGCAAAACGCCGAGGCGCTTGCATGGCCTGCTGTAACGAAACTTCCTGTTCTTCCGCCGCTGTTTCAGGCGCGCTGAACGACCCGCGTTGGCGGCGCGCCCTGTGGATCGCGCTTCTCATCAACGCCGGATTCTTCGTGACCGAGATCGTAGCCGGTGCCGCTGCCGGTTCGATGTCTCTGCAAGCCGACGCGCTCGATTTCTTCGGTGACGCCGCAAACTACGCCATTAGTCTCGGCGTCGCCGGGATGGCGCTTACATGGCGCGCTCGCGCCGCCCTCGCCAAGGGCGGCACCCTGATTGCCTTCGCCTTGTGGGTGCTTGGCAGCACGGCGTGGCACGCGTTTCATGGTACTCTGCCACGCGCCGAGGTCATGGGCATCGTGGGCGTGGCCGCCCTCATCGCAAATGGCGGCGTGGCGCTTATGCTTTACCGCTTTCGTTTCGGCGACGCGAACATGCGTTCTGTGTGGATTTGTTCGCGCAACGATGCACTTGGCAATGCCGCGGTGCTGCTCGCCGCCATGGGGGTTTTCGGCACCAATACTGGCTGGCCCGATATCGTTGTCGCTGGCATCATGGGCGCACTTGGCCTGTGGGGCGGATTTCAAATCCTCAGCCAGGCGCGCGGCGAACTGCGCTCAGATGCTGCTGGGCACCACGCTGTCACGGCTGGGTAGCTTGCACATGAACGTTCCTAGACTGGCGACGCTATTATTAGCGGCGGCCCTAACGTTAGGCTCTGGTCAAGCTTTCGGCCAACAGCAAGAAAACAAAGATCACGTTGCGGTTCTCGAATTGGGCGCTGCGGGTGCATGGGGACTTGGAGATGGAACAGCCAGCTTCGGTCCCAGCGTGGCCGTCGAGGTAACCCCTATCGAGCATTGGTTGGAAATTGAGGCAGGCGTCACTCCATTGATGCGCAAGGGTAACACGGAATGGGACTTCGACCTCGTTTTCAAGAAACCCTTCCAGTTGTCAAAGAACATTGAATTCATGGTTGGAGTCGGTCCTGACTGGGACATTCCGACGCATTCAATCGGCGCGGTTGCGGTGGCTGATTTTATGTTCTGGATCACACCGCAGTACGGTTGGTTTTTGGAGCCAAGCTACAGTTATGCATTTAACCGCGAGCACGATAAAAGTCTGGCGGTCAACGTTGGGCTGATGATTGCCCTGCCATCACACTAACCTCAAGTTAGACTGACAGGACGGCGAGTTGCGGCGCCGCCGAAGGCGGAAGTAAATCGCACATCGTAGAATGACGGCAAAATTCATCGGGCCGATTTACCCGTCCAGCCCTCTTTCAAAAATATTTTCCGTTCCCATCCGACCCAAATCATCTCGTTATCCCACGCCGTCCCTGCCCTCAGAGCGGCGTAACGGACGTTGGGATGGGATGCGGTGGACGCGGCAGGGTCCTTGCACGAGGGGGTTGCAGGGCGGGCTTTCCATTGAGGGAGTGCCCGCGAGCATTTCACCGGCGCGTCGACCAACGGGGCTGCTTCCGCTTCGCCAGAGCTTCGGCGGACATGCACATGCCATCGAAGCCCCTTGCGAAAGCGGGTCGCGTACGGCAGAGCCGTGTGGTCCTGACACCCGTTGCCGGCGTCAAGTCAGCGGAGGCTCGTCGGCCCAACCGGGCGCGGACGCGCCACTGATCCGCGATGGACCTAGCACCAGATCGCCCGTTCTAGACCGGCGGGGGATTGCGGTCGATGATGGTCGCGCGCTGGTGCCAGTAGGGATAAGGCAGCGTCACCTTGCTGGCTTCGTCCAGCCTGGAGACCTGATCCTTGGTCAATGACCAACCGACTGCGCCGAGGTTTTCGCGCAACTGCGTCTCGGTACGCGCTCCGATGACAAGCGTGGCGACGGTCGGCCGCTGCAGCAGCCAGTTCAGCGCAATCTGCGAAACGCTCTTCCCGGTTTCCCTGGCAACCTCGTCGATCGCGTCCACGACGCGGTAGACGTGCTCGTCCGGCACCGGCGGCCCCATATCGGCTGTTTGCGGCAGGCGGCTGACCTCGGGCCGCGGCTGGTCGCGCCTGATCTTGCCGGTGAGCCGCCCCCAGCCGAGCGGCGACCACACCACCGCGCCAAGCCCCTGGTCGAGACCGAGCGGCATCAGCTCCCACTCATAGTCGCGTCCGATCAGCGAATAGTAGGTCTGGTTGGCAACGTAGCGCGGAAAGCCGTATTTGTCGGCGACCGCGAGCGACTTCATGAGGTGCCAGCCGGAAAAATTCGAGACGCCGACGTAGCGGATCTTGCCGGCGCGCACCAGCACATCAAGCGTCGCGAGCACCTCTTCGGGCGGCGTGAATGCATCGAAGCCATGAAGCTGGAACAGGTCGATATAATCGGTGCCGAGCCGGCCGAGCGAACCATCGATGGCCGCAAGCAAATGCTGGCGCGACGAACCAATGTCGTTCGGGCCATCGCCGAAACGGAACGTCGCCTTGGTCGAGATCAACACCTTGTCGCGGCGGCCCTTGATGGCCTCGCCAAGAACGCGTTCGGATTCACCGCTGGAGTAGACGTTCGCGGTGTCGAACATCGACACGCCGGCATCAAGGCAGATGTCCACCAGCCGCCGCGCTTCGGTCGCATCGGTACTGCCCCACGCGGCGAGACGGCCGACGCCGCCGAAGGTGCCCGTTCCAAAGCTGAGCGCCGGCACGGTGAGCCCTGACAACCCCAAGCGTCGGTATTCCATCTATATTCTCCTGGCATTGATCTGGTCTGGCTTCGTCAGTGATCCCATGGGGATCCAGGTTGGCGGCGCAACGAGGTCAGCGCCTGCGGCTGGTCCGATTGATGCTGCCGCGAGATGGTAACCCAGGGAGGCGCTGATACAATCGTGCCTGGGAAGTGGTCAGGTAGAAGTCAACGTGGCTTGACATTGATTCCCTCCACGGCAACTCGACCAACCTCATGCGCTTTGGCCGCCAACGGAGTGAGCCCGCTTTTCAAAAATATTCTGCCTCCCGTTAGACCCAAATCACCTCTTTATCCCGCGCGATCCCGCCCCGAGAGGAGGGCCGCGGTCGCGCGGCCCTCTGATTTGTGTGAGTTAGCTCACAATGACTTGCTAATATTTCTGGTAAGCTAGTGAACAACACGACCGCGCAAATTGCGACGTAGCTGACCGCGAATGCCTGGCTTTTTGGAGGCACGCTGTGTTGGATCAATTTTTTACAGCAATGCATCTCGATGCCGCCCACTTTTTGGCTGCGGTGCTAACGGTCTTTTATGCCGGAAACCGCTTTGCGACACCCAAGACGCTCAGATCGGAGACAACTCGCTTCCAATATTACAGCAGCTACGTGACTTATGTCGTTTCCTGCCTCGGGCTTCTGATGTTCTTGAGCTGGATCCTCGCTCACAAACCGGCATTGCTTGGTCTCCTGCACGCTTCGAGTCCGATTCCAGAGGAATTGAAAGGGCTTGATGCGCCACTTGTGGCCGCGCTTGTTTTAACGACGTTGCTGCCGTCGGTGCCTGTTCTGCGCGACATTGACTCCGCCATGCTGCGGTTTTTTCACCGTATGGGAGCAATCCCCCTCGGAGCCGTTCGCTGGGCGCAACGGATGAATATGGCGCAGCTCACGATCTCAGACCAACTGGTCGCAGACACCAAACGTTACATTGCCAACAGCACGCTCCTGCCCGATTCTCTGGCCGCCCAGCTGCAACCTGATTTCACCTTGGACAATGTGCGATTTCGATTTACGCGATGCCTCGCGCTCTATGTTGCTTTAAGCAATCTCTCTGGCTGGGCCGGGTATTCCGCCGACTTTCCCGAAGAGCGTGCCGCTTTCGAGAAAAAAATGAGCAGCTTCTTCGCTCAATCTGTCGCGTTTTTCACCCTCACGAACCAACTCGTTCAGCGTCAGCTCGATCCCGCGGCGGACTCGGTCGAGCAGTTTCGTTCGTATGCGCTCGACGCCTATGAGGACATCCGGCTGATGCTTGCCAGAGTGCTCCTGTACAGTAGCAATAGCGACGCCGAGGTCGCCCACCAGCTTGCAAATACCGGCTTTTCCATTCAGCGGCCGCCGCTCATCCGCCTGCCGTTGAACCTGCTGAGCCTTGATTTCGCCGGCGTTGTCTTGCTGTTCGTCATAGTGGCGGTTTCCCTGACTGACGACGGCAATTTTGGCAGGCCATTGGCCATTGGAATGCTCGTGGCCATCAATCAGTCAATCGCCGCGGTGTGTGCGCTCGCACCGAAGCAGTTGTGGAATTTTGCTGATTATCGTTCCGCGAAGGAAAGACCCGTTCTTTCTTACCTGATCTCCGGCGCGTGCACCCTCACGATTACTCTGCCGATATCATTTGGATTCTATTTGCTTCGTACGCATTTTCCGATAGACGGCGTTCAGCCCGTCCTGCCGTTCGCAGCTCAAGCCAAATGGCTGCTGCTGCCGACCGTGCTTTCAATCGCATTGGCCGCCGCGTGTGACGATGCGATCGAGGCGGATCATGAATTGTGGTGGCTCAAATGGGTGGAAAGTGCCGGGCTGGCTGCACTCATGGGGCTTGCGGGCTTTATCGTCATGCGCTGGCTTAATGTGAATCAGCCTGCCGTGCAGCACCTGCAGTTGATTCCGAGCCTGCTCAGCGCCTCGATCGGCGCGCTGTTCGGCGCCACCATCCCGTACTGGTACCGGAAATCCGTGAGGGGAACGGGGCAGGATGACGTGAAAAAACCCGTGCTGCCGAGAATGGACAAGATCGCCCCGGCAGTCTGACAGGGGTGCCAACCGCTCATCTGCGCCGACGAGGCGGGTGTGGTACGGCAAAACCGTGCGGTCCCGGGGCGCGGCCGTATCGTGAACGTGATTTCAGCGAAATCACAGACCCGCCTATCGTAACGCAAATTGATACGCTTGCGATCGCCGGCATCTGGTCGAGACATCTGCCTCAATGAGATCGTCCGCTACGATTGACGCCACGACAAATGATACGAGAGCAACTATCGCCCCCTTTTGCTGGAGAGCTTTGTGCGCATTGAGGTGAATGGAACGCAGATCTATTTCGACGTCGAGGGTGCCGGACTCGAAATCGGGGACGGACAACTGAAGAAAAAGCCAACGTTGATCGCGCTGCACGGCGGACCCGGCTTCGATCACGGCTATCTCAGACCGGGTCTTGGTCCGCTGAGGGATCACGCCCAGCTGATTTACGTCGACCTGCGCGGCCAGGGACGTTCCGCGCGCCCGCCGATCGAGACCTGTACACTCGAGCAATGGGCCGACGACGTTGCTGCACTTTGCGAAACGCTGGAAATTGTACGTCCGGTGGTGTTCGGTCACTCCGCCGGTGGCTTCGTCGCCATGCACCTGGCGATCCGTCATCCCGGGCTCGTCGGTGGTCTCATCCTGTGCGACAGCTCGCCCAGACTCGCACCGATCGAAGACGGTGGACCGCCCGCACCGACTTTGGCTTCACGCGCCGGACCTGATGTTCTTGCTGTCGCTGGTCCCGTCTTTTCCGGTGCGATTACGCCGGAGAGCCTCGCGGCATTCACCGAAAAGGTAATGCCGTTCTATGCAGGTCCGTCGCATATGGATGTGTCACAACGGATTCTCCTCTCTCTCCTCCGCCAACATCGACATCATGCGCTACTTCTTCAACAAGCTCGCGGCGTCCTACGACGTCGTTGAAAAATTGCCTCTCATTACGGCTCCTGCGCTCGTGATGGTCGGAGAACACGATTGGGTTGCGCCGCCGCGCGCAAGCCGCGCCCTCACGCGCGGTATTCCGAATGCGAAGATGGTAGAGATCGCGGGCGCTGGACACTATCCGTTTTCCGAAGAGCCGGAGCAGTTTCAGACGGAGGTCGTGGCGTTCCTGAAGGACTAGCCAGTAGCGCCACCGCTGCAAAGCCAACCGCGGACCGCGGATCTCCAGCCCGCCGGCAAATCACTGATTTGCCTGTCCAGCCTCCTTTCAAAAAATATTTCCTCTTTTCATCTGACCCAAATCACCGGCTTATCTCCCGCCATCCCGTCCCGAGAGAGGGGCGTTGGCCATCGTCACGAACGTTGGGATGGGATGCGGTGGACGCGGCAGCGTCGTCGCGCAAGGTGAGTGCAGGGCAGGCTTTCGATTGAGCGAATGCCTGTGAGCGATCGACCGGCGCGTGGACGAACGGCGCTTCAACGCCTTTACTGAAATGCGGTCGGCAGCACATGGCCGACCCGCGGATCGGTAAAGGTTGCTGCGTACGGCAAAACCATGTGGTCCTGGCACCCGTTGCTGGTGCTAAATCGGCGGAGGTCCGTTGCCCCAACCGGGCGCGACAAAACCTTAATCCGCCGACGACGGTGGCAAGACGAATTCGTCGCCGGGGAGAGTATGGCATAAGCCGTTAAAACCATCGCGCAGGGAGAGCCGGGCTGAACCGGTGAACCTGTGGTGACTACCGTGTGCTTACTACCTTTTGCACACGGGCCGCGGGTGCATCGGACACCCGGCTCTCCTTGCGCCCTCTGTTTTTCTTGGGGCGGCTACCATGCACAACTCGGGCGCAATGCGCGGTGGGATCGCGAAACTGTGTCCGCCGTCATTCCGGGGCACACGTCTTCGCGTGAACTACGATGTGCGTTTACACATCGGAGAATCCAGAGATGAACAGGTCGAGATTCCGGGTTCGCGCTTCGCGCGCCCCGGAATGACAGCCCCGGCGCAAGGCCGGGACGACAAAGAGCAACGACGGGACGCCGCGCGTTACAACTTCTCCCCGGCGGGCGGGTGGCCCTGCTGCGCGTCCTGCGGCTCGTGCTGTTGCCGTGCCTGCTCCTTGGCGCGGTGACGGCCGTAGGCGCAACCCGCGAGCGCGCCAATCACACCGTGATGGCCGGCATAGTGACCGGCGACGCCGCCGACCACCGCGCCCTTGATGCAACCCTTGGCGTCGGCCGGTGCGGTCAAGGCCAACATCACAAGGCTGGCCGCGGCCAATGCAACAGAGGTTTTCATGATGCGAGCTCTCCAATCAAATCTCGCAGCACTAACCGCCGGGCGGCGCCCCGGTTCCATCGCGCTGCGTCGCATCTCAATGCAACTTCTTGCTGCCCTCGGTGACACCGTCGAGAAACGCCGCGGTCTCGTGGTTGAGAAACTCGACGTCCGCCGCGCCGCCGCCACCGGCCGAGGCGTGGCCGGTCACGGTGCCCGGATTGATCGTCACCATCTTCACGCCAGGGATGTTCTTGCCGGCTTCCTTCGGCTCGAATTCCGGATTGAGCAGATCCTTGGTGCCGGTGAGGATCAGCGTCTTCGCTCTTGATCGAGGCCAGCGCCTTGGCGGTGTCGCCGTTGAAGCCCGGCGTGGTGCCGACGTCGTGCCGCTCATAGGCCCAGGTCTGGTAGATCCAGTCGTCGGCGTCGAACGCCTTCATCATGGCGTTCTCCTGCTCCGTCATCCACGGCAGCACGTCGGTGCCGTTCTTGAACTGCGCCGAATACATGTCCGGCGTGCGCGCCGCCAGATTGAGGATGTCGCGCCACAACCGGATGCCCTTCTCCGGCGGTGCCTCGTAATTGCCGTCCTTCCAGGCCGGATCGTCCATGATCGCCTCGCGCGTGGCCTGCAGCACCGCCACCGTCCAGGCCGGCGTCTTCGCCAGCGGCACGATCGCCACCAGCGCATCCATGAAATCGGGATGGCTGACGCCCCATTGCAGCGTCTGCATGCCGCCCATCGACGGACCGATCACCGCCACGAGATGATCGATGCCGAATTTTTCTCTCACGCAGGCGGTATTGCGATTCCACCATGTCGCGAATGACGAATTTCGGAAACTGCATGCGCGGCTGCGCCTTGGAATTGCTCGGCGACGTGGTGAGGCCGTTCGAGATCGCATCGGTGCAGATGATGAAATACTTGTCGGGGTCGAGCGCCTTGCCGGGCCCGATCATGAAGTCGAGCCGGTGATGATTGCCGGAGATCGCCGTCACCATCAGGATGGCGTTGGATTTGCTGGCGTTGAGCGTGCCGTGGGTGACGTAGGAGATCGAGAAATCCTTGATGGTCTCGCCGCTCTCCAGCTTGAGGTCGCCTTCGCTATAGAGCTGATGCGGCGGTTGTTGCGGCGTGTGCGCCGCGGCGGGCAGCGACAACAGCAGGCCTGCGGCAACGAGATGCGCGATGCGTTTCATGGTTCTCACTCATTATCATTTTCATGGAAGGGCTTTGACGGTCGCCCTCCTCGCCCCGACGATACGGGCGCATGCGATGGCTGTGAAGCGCCAGCCATGATGCCATCAGAAGATTCAGCGATAGCTGTGCGTGGAATAAAACCAACGTCGCGCGGTTTCCCGGCGCCAGGTTCACGTCGCCCTGCGCGCCATGCATTGCCCGGCATAACGCTCGCTTTATTTCCCATGCGGCGTTTGAACCTCGTGCGTGCCACCGCGACTAACTTCTTACGGGCTCGGGCGGGCGAAAACACAGCCATGAAAATCGCGTTGCTGGTGGTGCTGGGCCTGATGCTGGGCGCGTTGGGCGGCGCCGCGCTCGGGATCGCCGCGGGGCTCGCCTTCGTCGAAATTTTCCAGACCAGCACCTTCGAAGGCTACAGCGGCAGGCTGGTGTTTCTGACCTTCATGCCGCTCGGCAGCATCCTCGGCGGGCTGAGCGGCGCGCTGCTGTTCGGCGTGATCGCGTTTCGCGATACCGAGATCGCGATCGAACGGGAACCCGCGCCCCGGCGTGACGCCTAATGCATGTCGCCGCATTTACCTAAAGCGAAAAAATCGATTGCATTTTGGTTAACTGCCGTTAATCAACCCCGCGATAATGCAGTGAAGCATTCCGGCCCGGCGTCGCCAATGACGCCCGTTGCGGGCCGTCTGCTTGTTCCCCCATCAGGTTCAGGAATTAAATCATTATGACAGAGCATAGTCTCTGGCGTTTTTCACGCGCGTTTCATCGCGCCATCAATGAGCGCCAGCCCACCGATATCGAAAGCCTGATCGATGAGAACGTCGATTGGGCCATCTACGGCCCGATCGACATGTTCCCGTTTCTCGGCGCGCGCCGCGGCAAGGCGGCCGTGCTCGAGGTGATCAGGCAGATCGCCGACAACATCCGGGTCCACCGGTTCGATCGCGAGTCGATCATGCTGGGGGTCGATTCGGCATCGTCGATGATCCGCTTTTCGCTGACGGCGCTCGACTCCAACAAGCCGATCAGCCTGCGGGTCGCGCATTTCGCGCAGTTCAAGGCCGACCGGCTGACCAACCTGCGCGTGCTCGTCGACACCTTCGATCTGGTCGAGCAGGCGCTCGGGCATCCGATCCATCTGCCGAAGCTCGCGCCTTAGGTGGCATGACTCAAAGCGATCAATAACAGGCCTTGGCCTCTCAGTCGTCATGCCCGGCCAAAAGCGCGAAGCGCGTCTTCGCGCTAGATGTGCCGGGCATCCACGCCTTGCAGTCTCGCAGCAAGCAAAGACGTGGATGGCCGGGAGCGCATACAAGTTTACGTAGTCTGCGCAAGGCAGACTACTACGCCCGGCCATGACGGAAAACGAATTTGCACGACGGCTTGGTTCAGCGTTTTTAGTTGTGTATTTTACAGGCTGCACGTCCGCCACAATTTTGGACCATCACGAACGCATTGTTCCCGACTGGGCACTCCGGACTGGATCATGATTTTCACCCTCCGACACAGACAAAGCGCGGCCGTGGATTCTGGCCGCAGGCATCGGCCTGGCGTCGATGCTGCAGGCCGCCGCGCAGAGCGCGCCCGCCGTCGGCAGATCGGATGCGCCGGCCGCTGAAGCGGCCGCCGCGACCGATGCGGATGATCCCGATCCGGTGGGTGCCGCTGCGGATGCCGACATAAAGGGTCTGGAGTTGGACTGGAGCCAGCTCAATGTCGACGCCTCCACACTGGCGACCAGCCCGGCGTCGAAAGCGCGCCTGGCGCCGCAACCGGGATCCGGCGCCGCCACATCATGGTCATCGAACGATCGGTCGGATGGTTCGTCCGCGGTGTCGGTGAAGCAGTCGCTGTCGAATTTCCTCGACACCCGGGTCGGCGCCGACATGAACGTCGCCCGCGAGCCGGCGACGCTGACGGAATTGCAATTATTGGCGGCAAAACTGGCCAATGGCGGCAGCCTGCCGCAATCCTCCGCCACCGCATGGGCGGCGATCACCGCCCCCGGCGTCGGCTCGATCTGGGACAAGACCGCGGTCGAAGCCCGGATCGATCCCGGGCAGGAGCAAAGCAGGCTCGGCACCTCGCTGAGCAAGTCGCTTCCGCTGAACGAGCGATATTCGCTCACCCTGGAGAACGACTACAACCTGATCCAGCAGGGCGTCGTGCCGGTGCCGGGCATCGTCGGCCGTCCGATTCGGAACTACGAGACCGAGCAATCGGCGAAACTGAGCATCGCCGAGACCGGCACCAGCTTCACCGCCGGCCAGTCGCTGTCGTCGACCGACGACAAATGGCTGCGCAAGGTCGGCGCCGAGCAGAAACTGTTCGGCGGCGTCAGCATTTCAGGCTCGATCGGCGAAACGGCGTATGGCCCCACCAACAAGAGCCTCAGCGCCGGATTCAAGCAAAGCTGGTAACCGGGCCTTCACCTGTGGAGCCTTATGAAAGATCGAGCATCGCCGCAGAATGGCCCCGATGCGGTCAAAATCGGCAGTCCAGATGGACCTACGTAACTTTACTTTCGTCGTGCGGGGGCACGCCCCGCTCGCTCACTGCGAAACAGGGATTAGCCGATGAACGCAACCAACCGTTCGGAAAAAATGGACACACCGGAAGTCGACAGCAACCTGGACGCCGTCTCGGAAGTCGAAGCCGGCATCCGCGACTTCGTCCGTAACGATGTCGCCTATCTGCGCCGTCCGGGACCGGGCGTGCCGGTCGGCACCGACCCGGCGCTGGAGTCGAGCCCCGAGGCGACCGTCAACAACGTCAACTCGCTGATCCAGCGCGTCGCCGGAACGTCGCTCGCGGAGATCGAGAACCTGATCTCCGAGCTCGAAAGCCTGCGCGACCTGCTGCACTCCGAAGGTCAGCGCGTGCAGCGTGAGATTTCCGGCTACGCCCAGCTCAGCCAGGCCGCCATGAAATCCACCCGCATGATCGCCGACAACGTCGCGCAGTGGAAGCGCGCCGCGGACGGGCTGCGCAACAGCTGATTAGTTAAGACTTCCATCCTCGATCGCCGCCGCCTTCCCGCTCGCGGAAGCGCGGCGGTTTCGTTTGGCGGGACGCTTGAACTTGCCGGGCTTGGGCCGCGACCAAGCCGGGCGCCATCACACTATAGGGCCCGCTCGGGGATACCGCTTCATGAAGACCATCAGGCCGGACAACGCCGATCCGATTCCGTTGCGGAATTCACCGCCCGGGGTCGGCACTATCCTGATTCGATTTATCGCGTTGCTGGTGCTGGCCGTGGTGGTGCTGGCTCTGGCCTGGAGCCGCTGAGAGTTGGTATGGTTAGCGAACCGTAACTTCCTGGTTCGCGCCGGCCACGGCATCCAGCGAATAGGCGCCGTCGGAGTAGCCTTTCACCACCATCCCGGTGGCCAGCATCACCGTCAGCGTCACGGTGGCAAAGATAAAGCCAACGAGTTTCAAGCCGCCGCGATCTGCCATTGTCATCTTCCTCGTGCTGTCCCCAGCCATCATACAGGCACAAGGTTCAGAATACGTTAGCGGCCTCAGCCGCCGGGGGTCCGCCGCGGCACGAAGGCCGTGGCCAGCAGCGAAAACACCAGTTCGCCGCGCTGATTGGTGCCGGTATTGCGGGCCTGCACGATCCCCCATTCTGGCCGCTTCTCGGACGACCGCAGCGATTCGACCTCGCTGGCGTAACTGATGGTGTCGCCCGCCAGCACCGGCCGAACCCATCGCAGTTCGCGGAAGCCCGGCGAAGGTCCCCACACCGCGACCGGCTCGCCGCGCGCGGCCGCTTCTTTGGCCTGGCGCTGGCTGTCGGCCACCAGCAGCTTCATGCAGACCGATCCGACGTGCCAGCCCGACGCCGCGAGCCCGCCGAACAGCGAGTTGCGGCCCTCTTCCTCGTCGAGGTGAAAGCGCTGCGGGTCGAACTGCGCCGCAAACTTCTTGATCAGCTCGGCGCTGAAGGTGAACGATCCCAGTTCACGCCGCTGCCCGACCGCGATGTCCTCGAAGAAACGCATCAGCGTGGCTGCTCCGCCGTGGCGTCGGTGCGCCGTTCCACGATGATCGGGGTGACCAGTCTCGCACAGCGCCAGCCCGGCGGCGTTACGGACCACGACCTTGAACATCACGAGCCCGGTTGCGGGGCGGCTGCGCGAGACCCGCGCTTCCGTCACCTCGACATCGATCGTCAAATCGTCTCCTGGCCGCAGCGGCGCGAGCCAGCGCAATTCATTGACACCGGGCGATCCCAGCGACGCGGTGCGGCCGATAAAGCCATCGAACATCATCCGCATCATGATCGAACAAAGATGCCAGCCCGAGCCCGACAGGCCCTTGAGCATCGAGGCTTTCGCGGCCTCCTCGTCGAGATGCATCGGCTGCGGATCGAACTCGGCCGCGAACGCCAGTATCTCCTCGCGCGTGACGCGGCGCGGTCCGAAGCTGCCGAAATGGCCGGGCTTAAAATCTTCGAAGCTCAGTGTCATGGTGGGGGATTGCCGGAGTGAGGCCCGATTGTGGCCGTTATTTGCAGCAATCTCAAGCCGCCTAGGGGCGCATGACTTGCGCGCTGCGGCCAGGGCCGCCGTCAGGTGTTTGTCCTGACTTGCCCGTGGCACCATTCGGAGCTAGGCACGCGGGCAGGTTGGAACACAATCTATATTCGAATGGCCGGGGGAGAACGACCGATGTTTGAATTTCGGGATCTGTTTCAGTGGGACCGCTTTATCACGCCGACGATCATCAAGACCTTTTACTGGCTGGTCATCGCCTTGATCATATTGTTCGGCATCTCCGGCATTTTCTCCGGGCTGGCGATGATGGCGGTCAGCCCGTTCGGCGGATTCATCGTGCTGCTTTCCGCGATCGCCAGCGTGCATCGTCGGAATCATCTTTTCGCGCATCGTCGCGGAATTCATCCTGATCGTGTTCCGCATCAACGAGCACCTCGGCGCGATCCGCGACCAGGGACAGGGGCATTAGCAACCACCCGAGCGCACCTCATCCTGAGGATGAGGCCGCGGCTGCGAGGCGAATCGATCGTCACGTATTGAACCGGAAATGCATGACGTCGCCGTCGGCGACGACGTATTCCTTGCCTTCCAGCCGCAGCTTGCCGGCGTCGCGGGCGCCGGCTTCACCGCCGAGCGCGACGTAGTCGGCATAGGCGATGGTCTCGGCGCGGATAAAGCCCTTCTCGAAATCGGTATGGATGACGCCGGCGGCCGCCGGCGCCTTGGTGCCGCGGTTGATGGTCCAGGCGCGGGCTTCCTTCGGGCCGACGGTGAAATAGGTGATGAGGTCGAGCAGCTGATAGCCGGCGCGGATCAGGCGATCGAGACCGGCCTCCTCGAGACCGAGCGTATCGAGGAACTCGGTGCGCTCCTCGCGCGACAGCGTCGCGATCTCGGATTCGATCTTGGCCGAGATCACCACCGCGACCGCGCCTTCTTTCTTGGCGTGCTCGAACACCTGCTTTGAAAAGCTGTTGCCGTCCTTGGCCGAGCCTTCCTCGACATTGCAGACATAGAGCACGGGCTTGGAGGTCAACAGCCCGAGCATGCCGAAGGCGCGCTCTTCCTCCGGCTTGCGCTCGAGAAACCGCGCCGGTTTGCCGTCGCGCAGCAGCACCAGCGCGCGATTGACGAGGTCGAGCTGTTCCTTGGCGTCCTTGTCGTTGCCCTTGGCCTTCTTGGTCAGGTTGTCGACGCGCTTTTCCAGGCTGTCGAGATCGGCCAGCATCAGCTCGGTCTCGATGGTCTCGATATCCGCCAGCGGCGCGATCTTGCCTTCGACATGGGTGATGTCGGAATCCTCAAAGCAGCGCACCACATGCGCGACCGCATCGACCTCGCGGATGGTGGCGAGAAACTGGTTGCCGAGGCCCTCGCCCTTCGAGGCGCCGCGCACCAGGCCCGCGATGTCGACAAAGGTCAGCCGGGTCGGGATGATCTGCGCCGACTTGGCGATCGCCGACAGCTTGTCGAGCCGCGCATCCGGCACCGCGACCTCGCCGACATTCGGCTCGATGGTGCAGAACGGGTAGTTCGCCGCCTGCGCCGCCGCCGTCTCGGTCAGCGCATTGAACAGCGTCGACTTGCCGACATTGGGCAATCCGACGATACCGCATTTGAATCCCATAATCTGTCCTGAAGTCCGTTCGCTGATGACCGGCGTTGCGTTAGGCGCCGCCGTCGTCGTCCTTGTCGAAAAATCCCTTGGCCTGCATCGCCAGATGCACCTTGTTCTGGAACGTCGAGTCGCGGCCCGTCACCAGCAGTCCGGCGTTGTCGGCGACCGCCTCGCACAGCGTCTCGACCCAGGGCCGGTCGCTCTTGGCGAAATCCGACAGCACGTAACCGTGCACCAGTTCCTTGACGCCGGGATGGCCGATCCCAAGCCGCACCCGGCGATAATCGTTGCCGATATGGGCCGAGATCGAACGCAGGCCGTTGTGGCCGGCGATGCCGCCGCCGACCTTGACGCGCACCTTGCCGGGCGGCAGTTCGAGTTCATCCTGGAACACGGTCGATCTCGCTCGCGCCGAGCTTGAAGAAGTTCACGGCTTCCTGCACCGCGCGCCCCGACTCGTTCATGAAGGTCGCCGGGCGAAGCAGCACCACCCGTTCGCCATCGAGCGTGCCCTCGGAGGTCTCGCCCTGAAAACGACGGCGCCATGGTGCGAAACCATGACGCCGTGCGATTTCATCAACGGCCATGAAGCCGATGTTGTGCCGATTATGCGCGTACTTCGCGCCGGGATTGCCGAGACCAACAAAGAGACGCATGACGCGGCATCCCGCGCTAGCAGCGCGCGATCAGCAAAAGTGGGAACCGGTTTTGTGTCCGATCATGCGCCAACTTATTAGTTAGCGCATGATCTTTCGCCAAACCGCTCACACTTTGGCGGATCATGCGCTTTACTTCTTCTTGTCGCCACCGCCGGCGGGCGCCTTGGCGCCAGCCGCCGGCGCCTTCGCACCCGCTGCAGGAGCCGCACCCGCCGCCGGCGCAGCAGCGCCGGCCGCCGGAGCAGCACCGGGAGCCGCCGCCGCAGCCGGACCGGCCGCCGCGGCAGCCGCAGCCGCCTTGACTTCTTCGGCGTAGCCGGACGGCGGCACGATGGTCACCAGCGTCACGTCTTCACGCGACAGCGACTTCACGCCGGTCGGCAGCTTGATGTCGGACAGATGCAGCGAGTGGCTGATTTCCAGCGTCGCGACATCGGCCTCGATATACTGCGGAATGTTGTCGACCGAGCATTCCAGATCGATGGTGTGGGTGACGATGTTGACGGTGCCGCCGCGCTTCACGCCCGGCGCAGCTTCGCGCGTTCTGGATGTGCAGGGGCACGCTGACGCGGATGGTCGCGCCTTCGCCGAGCCGCATGAAGTCGACATGGATCGGAAAATCGCGCACCGGATCGAGATGGAAGTCGCGCGGAATCACGCGGTGCTTCTTGCCGTCGAGATCGATGTCGTAAATCGTGGTGAGGAACCGGCCGGCCAGAATGCGCTGGCGCAGTTCGGCATCGTTGACCGAGATGGTCACGGGGGGCTGGTTGTTGCCATAGATCACTCCGGGCACTCTGCCGGCGCGACGCTCTGCCCGTGCGGCCCCCTTGCCGCCTGCCGGACGTGCGGTCGCCTTCAATTCCTTGACGGTCGCCATTGTGCGTAAGTCCTTGTTTTCAAAAAGTTAAAGGCCGCATCGCGGCCCGTTCGCCGCCGCAGCAAGCCTCCAGGGGTGCGGGGGCTGCGGACGTGGCGGCGTTCTAGCCCCAAAGTCCGGAAATGACAAGGAAATGCAGGGATTTTTCCGTCCCGGATTGCTCAGGCCAAAAAGGCACCGAACCCTGGGTTCCGTCAGGCCGGGCTCTTCACGGCCTATTTCAAGGCTTAGGCATTTCTGCGGATGGATGGTTTGCTGCTCGATCAGCATTTTAACGTATTTCTCGATGCGAGCCGTCCGGGTCTCGAGCTTTTTGGCATTGTGGATCCGGTAAAGGATCGCGTAGCGATTGGCGCGATCAAGAGTTTCGAAAAAGCGCTCGGCCTTTTTATTTTTCGCCAGGGCGGCACGGAGGTCATCAGGCACCTGCGCGGTGCTTTGCGGCGCATAGGCCGCATCCCAGCGCCCATCCTTTTTGGCGCGCTCGATCTCGTTCAACCCGGCAGGTCGCACGCGCCCCACCTCCAAAAGCTGGAGCGCCCGGGCGCGGTTTTTCTCAGACCATTTGCTGGTGGATTGGCGCGGCGTGAAGCGGATCAACCAATAGTCGTCATCAAAACTGTCGAGTTGGCCATCGATCCAGCCATGACAAAGCGCCGTATCAACCGCTTCCTGCCTTGAAACGCTGGCTATCCCCGAAGATTTCTTCGCGAGTTGCAGCCACAGCCCCTTGGAGCCAGCCGATTGCGACGTCAGCCAAGCATCCCATGCCTGCTCCGAATTGAAAGCAATAACCGGCAGGTCACGCTTGGCTTTTCCCATCCCAGCGAGAGCGCGATCAGCCGCCCGTCTTCAGGCTGCCATTGTCCGGCGCCGACGGCGACACGCCGAGCTTGGCTTCCAGCGCGGCGATGCGGGTTTTCAGCGCCTCGTTTTCCTCGCGCGCCAGCCGCGCCATGTCCTTGACCGCCTCGAACTCCTCGCGCTTGACGATGTCGAGGTCGCGCAGGATTTTTTCGGCCTGGTTGCGCACCACGGTGTCGACCTCGCGCTTGACGCCCTGGGCGGCGCCGGCGGCGTCGTTCATCAGGCGTCCGATCTCGTCGAAAAACCGATTGCTGGTCTGGGTCATCTGGGACGCTCCGGTCGCTGTGCGCAGATCGCTACCAGAACACAATGGCGATCCCGGCGCTACGGTTCAAGACCGAGCCCTGCCTTCCCGGCAGCCCTGATCGCCTTGTCATGCTCCGGTTTCCTTGCAATCGTACTGAACGCTCACCCGCCAAACCAGAATCACAAAACGAGAAGAAACGCCCATGATCGACCAGCAGATCGACATTCCCACCAAGGACGGCAACACCACCACCTTCATCAGCCATCCCGAGCGCGGCGGCCCGTTCCCCATCATCCTGTTCTACATGGACGCGCCGGCGATCCGCGAGGAACTGCGCGACATGGCGCGCCGGCTGGCGACCTCGGGCTATTATGTGATGCTGCCCAATATGTACTACCGCGCCGGCGTGATGGAGC
The DNA here is from genome assembly GCA_963843235.1 of uncultured Alphaproteobacteria bacterium. GTDB lineage: Bacteria > Pseudomonadota > Alphaproteobacteria > Rhizobiales > Xanthobacteraceae > Bradyrhizobium. The sequence continues at coordinate 910,524 of CAWJJV010000015.1, read as the reverse complement.
TCGGGCCGATCAATCCGGATCCGGAATCGCCCGAACGCAAGACGCATGTTCGAGCTGATGAACTCGCTCAGCATCCCGCTGGTGATGGAAGACACCAAGGCCCTGCTGGCCTACGCCGACGGCCAGGCCGCCGCGCGCAAGGACATTGATCGGCGCGGTCGGCTACTGCATGAGCGGACGATACGCGATCAACGCCGCGACGCATTTTCCGGCGCGTCAAGGCCGCGGCCTCGATCTACGGCACGCACCTGGCCACCGACCAGCCGGACAGCCCGCATCTCGCCGCGCCAAAAGACCAAGGCCGAACTTTATTTCGGCTGCGCCGAGACCGATATCTACGCGCCGATGGAGATCATCGAGAAGGTCAAGCAGGGAATGAAGGGCGCCAACGCCGAGGTCGAGATCTATCCGGGCACCCATCACGGCTTCGCCTTTCCGAAGCGGCCGGTTTACGATCGCGACGCGGCGGAGCGGCACTGGGAGCGGCTGCTGGCGCTCTATCGCCGCAACCTGTCGTCCTGAGCCTCTTGATGCCCTTTCTCACCATCGCCTTTCCGGTCTTCAATCCCGATCGCGATTTCGATCGGGCCGATCGCGATCCGCTGGTATGCGCTGGCGTATATCGGCGGCATCGTGCTGGGCTGGATCTACGCCCGCGCGCTGATCAAGAACGACAGACTGTGGGGCGGACCGGCGCCGATCTCGCTGCTGCAGCTCGACGACTTCATCCTGTGGGTCACGGTCGGCATCATCCTCGGCGGCCGCACCGGCTATGTGCTGTTCTACAATCTGCCGTTCTTCATCGCCCATCCCGTCGAGATCTTCGAACTGTGGAAGGGCGGCATGTCGTTTCACGGCGGCTTTCTCGGCTGCGTCGCCGCGGTGATCCTGTTTTGCCGGAAGAACGACCTTCCGATCCTGTCGCTCGGCGACATCACCACCGCGGTCGGGCCGATCGGGCTGTTCCTCGGGCGCATCGCCAATTTCATCAACAGCGAATTGTGGGGCCGGCCGGCGGATTCCAGCGTGCCCTGGGCGATGGTGTTTCCCAATGGCGGGCCGCTGCCGCGCCATCCGAGCCAGCTCTACGAGGCGAGGCTGGAGGGCATCGTGCTGTTTACGCTGCTGGCGGTGATGATCCGCATGGGCGCGCTGAAACGGCCGGGCCTGATCCTCGGAAGCTTTATCACGTTCTACGGGTTTGCGCGTATCATCGGCGAATTCTTCCGCGAGCCCGACCCGCAGCTCGGATTTTTGTGGGGCGGGCTGACCATGGGTATGCTGCTGTCGGTGCCGATGATCCTTGCCGGAGCGATCATTATCGTGATGGCATGGCGCCGCAAGCCAGCCGAAGTCCGATCCCCAGCCCCGATCAAGGCACGCCGTGACCGAAACTTCGCCGCTGCAGTCCGAACTCAAGAGGCTGATCCAATCGTCCGGGCCGATGCCGGTCTGGCGCTACATGGAGACTGTGCCTGACGCATCCCGCAATACGGCTACTACGTCTCGCGCGATCCGCTGGGACGCGAGGGTGATTTCACCACCGCGCCCGAAGTGAGCCAGATGTTCGGCGAACTGCTCGGGCTGTGGGCGGCGTCGGTGTGGAAGGCGATCGGATCGCCGTCCGGTGCTGCGGCTGATCGAGCTCGGCCCCGGCCGCGGCACCATGATGGCGGATGCGCTGCGGGCGCTGCGGGTGTTGCCGCCGCTCTATCAGGCGCTGAGCGTTCATCTCGTCGAAATCAATCCGGTGCTGCGCGAGAAGCAGAAGGCGACGCTGTCGGGCGTGCGCAACATCGCCTGGCACGACAACATCGACGACGTGCCGGACGGCCCCGCGGTCATTCTCGCCAACGAATATTTCGACGTGCTGCCGATCCATCAGGTGGTGAGGCGCGAGACCGGCTGGCACGAGCGCACGGTCGAACTCGACGCCAACGGCAGGCTGGTGTTCGGCGCCGCCGCCGAGCCGATGCCGCGCTTCGAGGTGCTGCTGCCGCCGCTGGTGCGCGCCGCGCCGGTCGGCGCGGTGTTCGAATGGCGGCCCGATGCCGAGATCATGAAGCTCGCCAGCCGCGTGCGCGACCAGGACGGCGCCGCGCTGATCATCGACTACGGCCATCTGCGCAGCGACGCCGGCGATACCTTCCAGGCCATCGCCCGCCACAGCTTCACCGATCCCCTGAAGAACCCGGGCCAGGCCGACGTCACCGCCCATGTCGATTTCCAGGCGCTGGTGCGCGCCGCGGAGGATCTGGGCGCGCGGGTCCACGGCCCGGTGTCGCAGGGCGAATTTCTCAAGCGCCTCGGCATCGAAACCCGCGCGGTCGCCCTGATGGCGAAGGCCACGCATGAAGTTTCCGAGGACATTTCGGGCGCGCTGAAACGGCTGATCGGCGGCGGCCGCGGCGGCATGGGCTCGATGTTCAAGGTGCTGGCGATTTCAGAACCCAACCTCACCTCGCTGGCGGGCTTCAGCGATCACGAGCAGCCCGACCGAGGCCGAGACCGCATGACGCTGGCCTCGCCGCTGCTCTCGGCCATTCCCGGCCTGCGTCACGCTTTCTTTACCCGCGAGGGCGGCGTCTCCAGCGGCATCTATGGCGGCCTCAACGCCGGCATCGGCTCGAACGACGATCCCGCTTATGTCGCGGAAAATCGCCGCCGCATGGCGGAGCAGATGGGCGTTAGCGCTCTCGCATTTTCTCACCGTGCATCAGACCCATTCGCCCGATGTCGTGGTGGCCACCGCGCCATGGCACAGACGGACCGCGGCCGCGCGCCGACGCCATCGTGACGCGCACCGAGGGTCTTGCGATCGGCGCCACCGCGGCCGACTGCGGCCCGATCTTGCTGGTCGACCCGAACGCGCGCGTGATCGGCGCCGCGCATGCCGGCTGGAAGGGCGCGCTGACCGGCATTCTGGAATCCACCATCGCGGCGATGGAGAAACTCGGCGCCGAGCGCAACGGCATGATCGCCGCGATCGGTCCCCTGATCCGCCAGCCGAGCTACGAGGTCGGCGGCGAATTCGTCGAGCGCTTCATCGACGCCGACGCCGACAATGCGCTGTTCTTCATTCCGTCGGTGCGCGAGGGCCATGCGATGTTCGACCTCGCCGGCTTCATCCGGCGGCGGCTCGAAAACGCCGGCGTCCTGATGATCGACGACGTCGGCGTCGACACTTATTCCGACGAGAACTTCTTCAGCTACCGCCGCTCGGTGCATCGCAAGGAGCCGGATTACGGCCGCCACGTCCACGCCATCGCGCTGGAGCCCTGAGTCGCCCCGAACTGTTTCAACCTGATGCAAATTTGATCGTCAGGCTGAGCGAACCTTAAGCCCCGTTTACCTTTATGATGGCCCTGCCCTAGACCTTAATGCATTTTAACGATATCGCAGGGGGTAATGAGGGAAGCGTCATCAGCTCTGTTCCGGGCCGGCCGGGAGGTGCACGTGCGGCGATTGCCGTCATGCTGATGGCGATGGCGTGCGGGCTTGGCGGTTGCGCCAGCGGCGGGGCCGTCAGCAACGCCTTCGCGATGGCTGGCGGCAGCGGACCGACCGTGACCTTCGAATCGATCGATGGACCGCCGCCGCAGGTGTTCGACCGGATGGTCGGCGTGCTGGACAGCGAATCGAAGCTGCGCAACCTGTCGATCGTGTCCCGCGAGGGCCAGGCTTCCTACCGCGTGCGCAGCTATCTCGCCGCCCAGGTCAGCCGCGGCCGCACCACGATCGCCTGGGTCTGGGACGTCTATGACGCCAACCAGCAGCGCGCGCTGCGACTGAGCGGCGAGGAACCGGCCGGCAAGGCCGGACGTGACGCCTGGATCGCGGCCGACGATCTGGTGCTGCGGCGGATCGCGCAGGCCGGCTTCAGCGGCCTCAGCGCCATGGTCAACGGCACGGCGCCGGCGGATGCGCCGCAACCTGCGACCACGCCGGACAAAGACGGCCCCGCGGTCGCGGCGGCGGAACAAGCTTCGCCCGCTTCGGATGCATTTAAGGTCAGCGCGCTCAGCTACAGCGCCCGTTAACCGAGAAATAGCCTGCCATCTGCCGATTTTGCGCAGGAAAACCGGCGTGATGGGTTGCCAGCCAAGCCACCTCCTTGATATCACCTCGCTCGTCGAAGGCGCCGGTTCCATGGGTATTCCGATATGCTGAACGTCGTATCCAGCAAGGCGCGGGGAGAACCGTCGATGTCGGCCAAGAACGGCTCCATCAAGCTCGTCGCCGGCAATTCCAACCCTGCGTTGGCGCAGGAAATCGCCAACTGGCTCAACGTGCCGCTGACCAAGGCCATCGTCCGCCGCTTTGCCGACATGGAGATTTTCGTCGAAATCCAGGAAAACGTGCGCGGCTCGGACGTCTTCATCATCCAGTCGACGTCGTTTCCGGCCAACGACCATCTGATGGAACTGCTGATCATCACCGATGCGCTGCGCCGGGCCTCGGCGCGCCGCATCACCGCGGTGATGCCCTATTTCGGCTATGCCAGGCAGGACCGCAAAGTCGGCTCGCGCTCGCCGATTTCGGCCAAGCTGGTCGCCAATCTGATCACCCATGCCGGCGTCGACCGCGTCATGACGCTCGATCTGCACGCCGGACAGATCCAGGGCTTCTTCGACATCCCGACCGACAATCTCTACGCCTCGCCGGTCATGGTGCGCGACATCAAGGAACGCTTCGACCTCGCCAATGTGATGGTGGTGTCGCCCGATGTCGGCGGCGTGGTGCGCGCGCGCGGCCTTGCCAAGCGCATCAACACGCCGCTGGCGATCATCGACAAGCGCCGCGAACGCGCCGGCGAATCCGAGGTCATGAACGTGATCGGCGATGTCGCCGGATACACCTGCATCCTGGTCGACGACATCGTCGATTCCGGCGGCACGCTGGTGAACGCCGCCGACGCGCTGATCGCCAACGGCGCCAAGGAAGTCTACGCCTATATCACCCACGGCGTGCTGTCCGGCGGCGCCGCCGCACGCATCACCGGCTCCAAGCTCAAGGAACTGGTGATCACCGATTCGATCCAGCCGACCGAGGCGGTCCGCAACGCGCCCAACATCCGCACGCTCTCGATCGCCGGCCTGATCGGCGAAGCCATCGGCCGCACCGCGGCCGAGGAGTTGGTGTCGAGCCTGTTCGACTGAACATCCGCTCTCCGCTCGATGGACCGATACCACGTAGCGCGATCGGAGCGGCACAATCCTTATTCAGTTTTCAAAGAGCTAGGCAGACACACGGTTTAGCACTCTCGCGGCACCAGCGCGCCCGAGTTGTGGCCTGATCGCAGTCCCTCGATGAGAGGGCGCAGGCGACCCTCAAGAGAGGGCGCAGGGAATGCCGGGTGCCCGCTGCACCCATAGCCTCGTGTGCAAAGGTAGAAAGCACACGAGTATTCGCCACAGGGTACACCGGAAGCGACCCGGCATTCCCTGCACAATGGTTTTACGGCTTACTCCGAGCTCTCCCTGGTGACCGGGCTTTCTTGCCACCATCGCCCCCGAGAAGCTTGCTTCTCCAGAGCTTAAACGCCAGCGTCGGGGCGTCAGGACCACACGGCTTCGCCGTCCGCAACAAGCGCCGTTCGTCCGCGCGCGCCATTGCGTCCATCGTATCCCGCGCCCAACGTCCGTGACGATCGCGAAACGCCCCTCTCGTGGGACGGGATGGCGGGAGATAAGCCGGTGATTTGGGTTGAATGGAAAGCGACATGTTTTTGCAGAAAGCACTGGACGAGCCAAATCATACTGACTTGGCTGAACAAATTGAGCTTTCCGCGCAGGCGACTTTTCCGTCGCGCGCTTCGCCTATCACAAAGCCTCGACCGATCCTGCGCGTGAGTTGACTGGCCAGAGATATCGGCTGCAAGGTTTTAGGCGGGCACTTGGGAGAGAAACATGCCGTATTTACACCTTGATCTACCAGGCCGGTTTCCGGCCGCTCAGAAGCGTGAGCTGGCAACACGTTTGTGCCGTCTTTACGCGGAGGTCATGCAGACTCAATCCTGGCGGCCCAATGTTGGCATTGCCGAACTAGGCGACGACAATCTGTTCCATCTGGGTCCAGATGGACTTCGAACCGATTGTGATGGTGCTAGTGGAGTTTCGGGCAGGACGTCCCACCGAGTTCAGACTGAAGCTCGCGGACGGCATTGTGGAGGCATGTGTAGAAGTGTTGAGCGTGCCTCGCCGATGGGTATTGGTCGAGTTCACGCCGCATGTGGGCGAAGAAATTTATCGGGACGGCAAATGGGTCGCAGATTGGACCGCGGCGGAGGGCACAGCCGTTCCGGTAACCTGACACACCGAATGCCGCCTAGAGGCTCGGCGGATACAAGCCAGTGGCGGCAGAAATCTTGTCGAGTAGCCGCTCGCCCAGAAGGAGGCCGTTGCCCGCTTAGGTAACAGACACATGCTTAGGGGGGAAGAAAACAGCGACGCCATCACCAAGCTGATCATCGCCTGGCTCAACGAACGAGGCCGCTGAGGCAACGGCCCGAAGCGATTTCCACCCGAACCCATTCGAACCTCAACAGCTCGAACGAATACCGCTGTGCCTTGCTGCGAGCCCATCAGCCGGATGAACAGTTTCTCCGCTTCCGCCACGATGAAGAACACCAGGCCGCAGAACATCGGCCAAGGCCATATCCGCAGCGGAATAAACGGACATGGATCACGCCTCGCTCAATGCCCATGATCGACTGCCTCCCGTTGCCCCCTTCGCCGCTCGACGGTGATTTCGGCCAGTATCGACATCGCGATTTCTTCCGGCGTGATGGCGCCGAGATCGAGCCCGGCCGGCGCCTTGACGCGATCGATCGCGGCGGCATCGATGCCCTCGGTGACCAGCTTGTCGCGCAGCGCCGCCATCTTGCGGCGGCTGCCGACGAAGGCGTGATAGGCCGCCTCGATCGATACCGCCGCCCGCAATGCCGCCTCATCGCCCTTGCCCTGCGTCGACACCACGATGAAACGCCGCGTCGGGTTGAGCGGGCCGAGCGCGTAGCCGTCGACCAGCGTGTCCGCATCGGGCACGGCCACGAGATCGGCGGCGGGCGCGGCCACCGTGACGTGATAGCCCAACTGGCGCGCCTGCGCCGCGAGCGACATCGCGACCGGGCTCGCGCCGAGCACGATCAGCGCGGGATGCGGCAGCACCGGTTCGACGAAAATATCCATGGTGCCTTTGCTCGGGCACATGTTGCTGGCGAAGCGGATGCCGTCGCGGTTTTCGCCGGCCTTGACGCCGAGCTCGGCGAGCAGGTTTTCCGGCCGCACCGACACCATGCGCGGTTCGCCGTCGGCGAGCGCCTCGCGCGCCGCCTTCAGCACCGCGCCGCGGGCGCAGCCGCCGCCGATCCAGCCGGCCACGATGGTGCCGTCGGGACGAATGATCGCCTTGGCGCCGGCTTTCGCCGCGGTCACCGACACGGTGCGCACCACGGTCGCCAGCACGAACGCCTGCTCGGCGGCTTTCATCTGCGCAACCAGGTCCATCAGCTCGACATGCGCGGTCATCGATCGGCCCATCACAGTTTCGCCAGATAAGGTTCGAGCGCGGCCAGGCTGTTCAGCGTATTGGCCGGCGCATAGAGATCGACATGCGGCAGCGCGGCCTTGATGCCGGCCGCCTCCGGCGCATAGCCTTCCCACGCCATCATCGGGTTGAGCCAGGCGATGCGGCGGCAGCGCCGGCCCAGCGCCGCCATTTCGCGGCCGAGCAGCGCGGCGTCGCCGGTCTCGTAGCCGTCGGACACGATCATCACGCAGGTCCGCGAATGGATCACGCGCGCGGCGTGCCAGCGGTTGAAGGTTTGCAGGCTTTCGCCGATTTTGGTGCCGCCGCCCGCGCCCTGCGCCAGGATCGACAGCCGGTCGAGCGCGCGCGCCGCGTCCTTTTCCTTCATCGCGTCGGACACATGCGCGAGCCTTGTGTGGAACAGGAACGCCTCGGCCTGCCGGAACTGGTCCAGCACGCCGTGGATGAAGCGCAGGAACACGCCGGTATACATGCTCATCGAGCCGGAGGCGTCGAGCAGCATCACCAGTCGCAGCGGCTTTTGCTTGCGCCGGCGTTTGACCAGGCTGATCGGCACGCCGCCATGGCTGATATTGCTGTGGATGGTTCGCCGCAGGTCGAGCCGGTAGCCGCGGCGCCGCGCCAGATCGCGCCGGGTCAACCGCGTGCGCATGATTTTCGCCAGCCGCGCCGCGGCGGCATGGGCCTCTTCGATCTGCGCCGGCTCCGCCAATTGACGAAAATCGACCTCCGCCAGATTGGAGGCCACGGACGCGCCTTCCATGCGGCCTTCGCCGCCACGATCCTGCGGCGCCTCGTCGGCTGACGGAATCTGGTCCGACCCCGCCTCGCTTCCCGGGGTTTGCGCGCTGGCGTCCTGCAGGCTTTTCAACGACGGATTGTTGGCCGCGCGGGCCGAACCGACGGTGCGCGATCGCGAGCGCACCCGCTTGCCGAGCCAGAACGCATCGAACAGCCCATCGAAGCGGTCCCAGTCGGATTTGCGCGCCGAGAACAAATGCTTGAACGCCGAGCGCAACAGCCCCGGCCGTGCCGCATAGCCCGCCGCCATCAATGCGGCTGCGTCCTGGCCCTCGTGCAGCCCGACGGCAAAGCCATTGTCGCGCAGGGTCCTGAGAAACGCCGCGAGCTTTCCCGAGACGAGGCGCGAGACCTCGTCGATCTCATCGTAGCTCGCGTGGGGGCCACAGCAGCTCATGCGACCTTCCCCAGCAACCGTTCGGTCACCTCGGATGTCATGCGCGACTTGTCCTCATGGGTCTTGAGCAGGCACATCATGGTCTCGTGAACCGCCTCCGGCGCATCGTGCAGATCGCGCACGTCGATGCCGACCAACGCCGCCGCCCAGTCCAGCGTCTCGGCGACGCCGGGGACCTTGCGCAGCTCTTCCTTGCGGATGCCCTCGACCATGCGCGCGATCTGCAGCGACAGCGAGGCGCCGGCGCCGTTGACCCGCGCCATGATGATGCGGGCCTCGCGATCGACATCGGGATAGTCGACATAATGGTAGAGACAGCGGCGGCGCAGCGCGTCGGACAGTTCGCGGGTGCCGTTCGAGGTCAGGACCACATGCGGAATGGTCGTCGCCTTGATGGTGCCCAGTTCGGGGATCGACACCTGAAAGTCGGACAGCAGTTCGAGCAGGAAGGCCTCGAACTCGTCGTCGGCGCGATCGATCTCGTCGATCAGCAGCACCGGCGGCTTGTCGCGGCGGATCGCCGCCAACAGCGGCCGCTCCAGCAAATACTTTTCCGAGAAGATCTGATCCTCGATCTCTTCGGCCTGCCCGCCCCGATGCGCCTGGATCGCCAGCAACTGGCGCTGGTAGTTCCACTCATAAAGCGCGGCCGATTGATCGAGGCCCTCATAGCACTGCAGCCGGATCAGCTCGGTCGCGTGCACGCTGGCCAGCGCCTTGGCCACCTCGGTCTTGCCGACGCCGGCCTCGCCTTCCAGCAGCAGCGGGCGCTTGAGCAGCTGCATCAGCGAAATCGCCGTCGAAAGCTCACCGTCGGCGATATAGCCGGCGGCGGCCAACGCTTGCGCGATCTCGTTGCGGTTTTTCATCGTACTTCAGACGCTTTTCCGGTTCGTTCCAGCTATTGCCGGCTTCCACGGCCTCATGGCTGCTCGAGACGCATGGCGTTGCCAGCTCCTCGACCATGACGAGTCTGACTTCGCCACTTGCCTTGACCTCATCCGAGGAGCATCGCGAAGCGATCGCGTCTCGAAGGATGGACGCTACGCAAACACGCCCAATTCCTTGGCCGCCCGCCAGTTACGCCAGTAGTCGTGCGGCATCTGGATGTGGGTCGAGCCGAGGAACGAGAACGCGTCGTTGACGGCGTTGGAAAACGCCGGCACGCCGCCGACATTGGGGCTTTCACCGACACCCTTGGCGCCGATCGGGTGATGCGGCGACGGCGTGACGGTGAAGTCGGTTTCCCAATGCGGCGTCTCGACCGCGGTCGGCATGAAGAAATCCATCAACGAACCGGTCACCACGTTGCCCTCGTCGTCGTAGCGGATCTCCTGGCCCATCGCGATCGCGAAGGCTTCGGTCAGCCCGCCATGCACCTGGCCTTCGATGATCATCGGGTTGATCCGCGTGCCGCAATCGTCGAGCGCATAGAAGCGGCGCACCTTGTAGACGCCGGTATCGACGTCGATGTTCATCACGCAGATATAGGCGCCGAACGGATAGGTCATGTTGGGCGGATCGTAATAGCTCACCGCCTCAAGGCCCGGCTCCATGCCCGGCGGCACCGAGTTGTAGGCCGCCCAGCAAATGTCCTTCATCGACATCGCCTTTTCCGGCAGGCCCTTGACGCGGAAGCCGTCGATATCCCATTCGAGGTCGCCCTCGTGCACCTCGAGCTTGTAGGCCGCGATCATCTGCGCCTTGGCCTTGATCTTGCGCGCCGCCATGGCGATCGCAGCGCCTGCCACCGGCGTCGACCGCGAGCCGTAGGTGCCGAGCCCGTACGGCGCGGTATCGGTATTGCCCTCCTCGACCATGATGTCGTCGGCGGGAATCCCGATCTCGGTGGCGATGATCTGCGCCCAGGTCGTCTCATGGCCCTGGCCCTGGCTCTTCGAGCCGACCCGGGCGATGCCGGCGCCGGTCGGATGCAGGCGGATTTCGCAGGAATCGAACATCGCAATGCCCAGGATGTCGCAATTCTTCGACGGGCCGGCGCCGACGATCTCGGTGAAGAACGACACCCCGAGACCCATGATCTCCCGGGTCTCGCCGCGCTTGAACGCCGCGCGCTGCGCCGTCTGCTCCTTGCGCAGGCCGGCATAGTCGACCGCTTCCATCATCTTGCGCATGGCCGTGTGGTAATCGCCGGAATCATACTCCCAGCCCAGCGCCGAGTGATACGGGAACTGCTCGGCCTTGATGAAATTCTTCAGCCGCAGTTCCGCCGGATCCATCCCGAGCTTCTGGGCCAGAATGTCCATCCCGCGCTCGATGCAGTAGGCCGCTTCCGTCACCCGGAACGAGCAGCGATAGGCGACGCCGCCCGGCGCCTTGTTGGTGTAGATGCCGTCGACCGACAGATGCGCGGTCGGAAAATCATAAGAACCGGTGACGATGTTGAAGAAGCCTGCCGGCCATTTCGACGGATCGGCGCAGGCGTCGAACGCGCCGTGATCGGCCAGCACGTGGACGCGCAAGCCCGTGACCTTGCCTTCCTTGGTCGCCGCGATCTCGGTGGTCATGTGGTAGTCGCGCGCAAATGACGTCGCGGTCAGGTTCTCGATGCGATCCTCGACCCATTTGACCGGCTTGCCGGTGACGATCGAAGCAACCGCGGCGCAGATGTAGCCGGGATAGGCGCCGACCTTGTTGCCAAAACCGCCGCCGATGTCGGGCGAGATCACATGGATCTTGTGTTCCGGAATTTTGGCGATCAGCGCCACCACGGTGCGGATCACATGCGGCGCCTGGAACGTGCCCCAGATCGTCAACTCGCCCTTGATCTTGTCGAACGAGCAGACGCACTGGCAGGTCTCCAGCGGACACGGATGGGTGCGATGATAGGAGATCATTTCCTTGATCGTGACTTCCGCCTTGCGGAAGGCGGCGTCGGTGAGGTCCTTGTCGCCGACGGTCCATTCGAAGACATGGTTGTGATGTTTGCGCGGGCCGTGCGCGCCCGTGGTCTTGCCGGCAAGGTCCTCGCGCAGCACCGGCGCATCCGGATCCATCGCCTTGAACGGATCGATCACGACCGGCAGCGGCTCGTATTCGACGACGACCTTGTTGATGCCGTCATCTGCGGCATAGCGGTCGGTCGCGACCACGAAGGCGACCTCCTGGTTCTGGAACAGCACCTTGCCGTCGGCCAGCACCATCTGCACGTCGCCGGCCAGCGTCGGCATCCAGGCGAGGTTGACGGTCTTGAGCGTCTCGGCCGTGATCACCGCCAGCACGCCGGGCACCTTCAGCGCCTCGGTGTCGTCGATCTTCTTGACGCGCGCGTGCGCATGCGGCGATCTGACAAAATCGCCGTGCAGCATGCCCGGCAGCTTGACGTCGTCGACGTAATTGCCCTTGCCTTGCGTGAAGCGGATATCTTCGACGCGCTTGCGCTTGCAGCCCATGCCTTCGAGTTTGGCTTCGCGTTGTTCCCGCGTGGGAGTCATGTCGTTCATTCCGCGGCCTCCTGGAATTCGACGCCATTGATCTTGGCGGCGGCGTACTGGATCGCCCTGACGATGTTCTGGTAGCCGGTGCAGCGGCAGATATTGCCGGAGATGCCCATCCGGATTTCCGCTTCGGTCGGCGACGGATTTTCCTTCAAGAGCCGCTGCGCGCGCATGATCATGCCCGGCGTGCAGAAACCGCATTGCAGTCCGTGCATCATGCGGAAGCCTTCCTGCAATGCCGACAGCGACCCGTCGGCATTGGCGACGCCCTCGATCGTCATGACCTCGGAGCCGTTGGCCTGCACCGCAAATACCGTGCAGCTTTTCACCGACATGCCGTCGAGGTCGACGGTGCAGGCGCCGCAATGCGTGGTCTCGCAGCCGATATGGGTGCCGGTCATCGCCAAGTTTTCGCGGATGAAATGCACCAGCAGCGTGCGCGGTTCGACGAGGCCTTCGACCTCGGCGCCGTTCACCTTCATGGTCACATGGGTTTTTGCCATTTGCCTCTCCCCTAACCTGCTTTCGCCATCGCGCGTTGCAGCGCCCGCATCACCATGATGCCGCCGACATGCTTGCGGTATTCCACCGGGCCGCGGGCATCGGCGGCCGGCGACATGATGGCTTCCGCCGCGGCGGCCGCCTTTTTCAGGGTGGCGTCATCCAGGCTGGTGCCGATCACGGCCCTGGCGGCGTCCTCGGCGAGCAGCGGCGTTTCCGACAGGTTGGTGAGGCCGATCGCGCAGGTCGCGACCTTGCCGCCCGCCATCGTCAGCACCACGGCGGCCGCGGCGGTGGCGTAGTCGCCCACCTTGCGCTTGAGTTTTTCGTAGGCGTAGCCGTGACCGGCGGCGGGGATCGGGAATCGAAATCGAGGTCAGGAGTTCGCCGGGCTCGAGCGCGGTGAAATAGGCCCCCTGGTAGAATTCTGAAGCCAGGATGTCGCGGCCGCCCGAGGGCCCTTCGAGCCGGTAGCTCGCGCCCAGGGTCAGCATCAGCGCCGGCATGTCGTTGCCGGGGTCGCCATTGGCGACGTTGCCGCCGAGCGTGCCGCAGTAGCGCACTTGCGGATCGGCGATCAAAAGCGCGGTCTCCTGCAGGATCGGCAGCGCTTGCGCGATATCGCCGGACGCCAGCAGATCGTGCTGGGTGGTCATCGCCCCGATGACGATGCTGGCGCCGTCGCGGCGGATGCCCTTCAGCCCGTCGATGCCGTGCAGGTCGACCAGGTGGTCCGGGGTCGCCAGCCGGAGCTTCATCATCGGGACCAGGCTGTGGCCGCCGGCAAGCGGGCGGGCCTCGTCGCCAAGCGTCGCGAGCAGCTTGACCGCATCGGCCACGGTCGCGGGCCGGTGATAGCTGAATGGGCCGGGAATCATGGTCGCCTCCTCCGTTCGTTTTTTGGCGCTCTGACCGGGCGCAGACCTTGGCGGCGAGGCTGTTCCCGAAAATTTGCGCGCGCAAGGCGGCGGTTATTGCCGGCTCACAGACGCGCAAAAATTCGCACGAGACGCGTTTTCTCGCGCACCAAATACGTCAGGCCTGGCGACCTAATTTTGGTCGAGAGGAAGCTAAGCGTGGCGCCCGGCGAGGCCTAGACGTGCCTTGACCTCGGCGATCTTGGCGCGGCTGACCGGCACCCGATGCGGTGACGGACCATCGAGTTCGACCACCGCGCCGTCGCCCTCTTTGCGGACGAAGGTCACATGCGAGATTGCCACGATATGGCTGCGGTGCACCCGAACGAACAGGCCGGGGTCGAGCTGCGCCTCGGCTTCCGAGATCGACCATGGGCACATGCGCTCGCGGGTGCCGTCATGAACCTTGGTGTAGTGGGCATCGGCCCGGACGCTGCGCACATCCGCGCTATCGATGAAATGCGTGCCGTCAGCGCTTTCGACCGGAAGCCGCGGCGCAGGCGCGGAACGAGGCTGGCCGAGGCCCCCGAGCGGCGCCGACCTCAGCCGGGCCCCGGTGGAAACGACGGGGGCCTCGATTAAGGGCAGATCAGCCGGGACACTGTCGGCCTCCGTCGGCACAACTGTATCGGCGGATAATGCCACTGCCTTCTTGCCTGGATCCGGCACCAGCGACAGCAGGAAGCCGGCCGCGATGACAAAGCAGCACAGCGTCACCACCAGCGCCAGAACTTGTTGCGATGCGGCGAGCCCTCCGGCGTGGTGGTGCGCCGCACTCGAAAGCGGAACGAAATGCATGCCGTGCATGGCGGTGTAGTGCATTCCCGACACCGCGACGCCGAAAGCGACCGCGCTCAGGATCAACTGCACGCCGCCCTGCCGCGCCAGGAACGCGCGCAGCCCGCCATAGGCCGCGGCGATCGCGATCAAGACCGACAGCACGACCATCGCGCCGTCGTGCTCAATGGCAAAGTCGCCGGCAAGGCCGTGGATGCCGACATAATGCATGCTGGCGATGCCCGCCCCCAGCAGCACCGCCGACCAGATCACGCGCCGCAGCGAGGGGTCGCCGACGCTGACGAAGAACAAGGATATGCCGACCACCAGCGCGCAGATCAGGAACGAGATGATGGTGGGCAGGACGAGATAGACCGCATCCGCCGGCAGCGGCGCCGCCAGCATGCCGACGAAATGCATGGTCCAGATGCCGACCGCGAGAAATCCGGCGGCGCCGGCCAGCAGCACGCGACGGCTCACGCCCGGCGTCTCGCGGATCCGCGCCGTGAGACCGAAGCCCGTGTATCCGCCCAGAATCGCGATCACCACCGAGAGCGCGACGAGATAGGGATCGTGTCCTTCGAACATGATCGTCTCGGCCGCCCGTCGTCACGGACGCGCCTCCTCCCGCCGCCGAGTTTACAGGGGCGGCGGTGGAAATGACAATCGGCGGATGGTGTTATGCCCCCGGCGTGCGTGTCTCTTCCCTTCTCCCCTTGTGGGAGAAGGTGCCTTCGCGACAGCGAAGGCGGATGAGGGGTAGCGACATAACGAGAGGCCGCGACCCCTCACCCGTCTCGCATCTACGATGCGAGCCACCCCGGAGCGAGCTTCGCTCGTCTCCTCTCCCACAGGGGGAGAGGGGAAAGGCACCTAAACAATCCCTGCCGCGACCTGGCCGCGCAATCGTTCCAGACTGTGCAGCGTGTTGGCACAGGCTTCCGCGACCTCGATCCCCTTGATCGCGAAGTGCTTGCGGAAGAATTCGAAATGCACCGCGCTCTCGTGGAATTGCTGCGGCGTCAGCACCGCCGAGAACACCGGCACCTCGGTCCGCAACTGCACGTCCATCAGCGCCTTGATCACGGTGTCGGCGACGAACTCATGGCGATAGATGCCGCCATCGACCACGAGGCCGGCCGCGACGATCGCGGTGTAGCGCCGGGTCTTGGCGAGCAGTTGCGCGTGCAGCGGGATCTCGAACGAGCCCGGCACCTCGAACACATCGACTTGCGCGCGCGCAATCCCCCGCGCCTCGATCTCGCCGAGGAAGGCGACGCGGCATGCTTCCACCACGTCGCGATGCCAGGCGGATTGCACGAAGGCGACCCGCTGCGGTTTGGCAAATCGCGGATGCGCGGGCGCGGCCGGAGGATCGATGGTTTCGGGAGTGTCCGTTGCCTGAGGTTTCACCTCAGCTTCACGGATTTCGGACTCTCTGCTTTCAGATTTTTGGACTTCAGATTCTTGGACTTCGGATTCTTGCAACATCTGATTCATGGCTTTCCTCTTTCAGGACCAGAATCAGGGCTCACGGAACACTTTAGCCACGCGCGAAGGCGCGGCCGCCGCAACCGTTCTCTTTCATCCGGACTTTCACCGTCGGCTTCGGAATTGCACCGAATCTGCTGACCCTTCCTCCAAGGAAATTCCAGGTGGAATTTTCCGGGAGAAGAAGGCGCTCGCGGGCTTGGGCTGCTTCACCCTTACCGCCGGTGGGGACTTTCACCCCGCCCTGAGAACATGAGTTGCCCGGAATGGGCAACCCACGCGAAATATGGCGAATAGCAGGCGGACCAGCAAGGGCTTCGCCATCGGGAATCTGCATGTCCCCATGCCCCCGGGAACGAGACGCGGCGCGTGAGCGGGTTCCCGCGAAATTAACGATTAGGCCGGCGAGCCGAAATCCGATTCCGGTTTGTTCTCAAATTAATAATTATGGCGCGCGATCAGCTGTGGACGAGCGGCGCTTTGCCTGTGGACGGACTCGGCGTGCAGTTGCGCCGATTCCGCAAATCACATCACTTGATCCTCGCAGGCCCCAAGGTGCTCGAAGCGTTCGGGGGATTGCAGTCGGCAGCGACGCGTCAGGCGCGTGCCGGTCCCCGCGTGCGTATTAATATTAAACAAAAAAGCAAGGTCGAGACGGCATGTCCCTCCTCGAAGGCATTATCGATTCCCGGAACAACCCGCTGGCGGTGGTCGAGGATATCGCGGCCGATAACAATTGGTCGTTCGAGCGTTCCGGCGAGGACGAAGTGACGATCGTGTCCAAGGGCGACTGGACCGATTATCAACTGTCCTTCACCTGGATGAACGAGATCGAGGCGCTGCATCTGGCCTGCGCCTTCGACATGAAAATTCCCGCCGCGCGCCGCGCAGAAGTGCAGCGGCTGATCGCGCTGATCAACGAGCAGTTGTGGGTCGGGCATTTCGATATCTGGACCCACACCGGCATGATCATGTACCGGCAGGCGCTGGTGCTGCCGGGCGGCATGTTGGCCTCGACCGCGCAATGCGAGACCATGCTGGTCAGCGCCATCCACGCCTGCGAGCGTTATTATCCGGCGCTCCAGTTCGTGGTCTGGGCCGGCAAGACGGCGTCCGAGGCCATGAGCGCGGCGATGTTCGATACCGAGGGCGAGGCGTAATTTTAAGGCGTAAGCATTTCCACACGTCTTAACGTCCTCGCCTGGTCGCATTGCGAACGGCGAGGACCCATACGCCGTGTCGCCGATGTTCAAGCTAAGCGCTTGTGGCCTTTCCTGCGTTTCACTAGAAATGCCAGGGGTTATGGGTCCCCGCTTTCGCGGGGACGACGAGAGTATATTCGAATGTCTTCGACCTCCGCCACCACCAGTTCGCTACAAGACTCTGCAAGGCACCATCGTCCTCGCCGGCGCCGGAAAGATGGGCGGGGCGATGCTGTCGGGCTGGCTGGCGGGCGGGCTTGACCCGACGCGCGTCGTCGTGATCGAGCCCACGCCCTCCGACGACATCCGCGCGCTGGTCGCCAAAGGTATTCGCCTCAATCCACCGGCCAGGGATGCCGGCGGCGCCGCGACGCTGGTGGTCGCGCTGAAGCCGCAGATGTTTCGCGAGGCGGCCGCGATGCTGAAACCCTTGGCCGGCCCCGCCACGCTGGTGGTGTCGATCATGGCGGGCACACCGATCGCGTCGATCGCGGAGGTCTGCGGCGGCATGGTGGTTCGCGCCATGCCCAACACGCCGGCCGCGATCGGCCGCGGCATCACCGTCGCGGTGGCCGCGAACAATGTCAGTGACGCGCAGCGCGCGGTCGCCGACGCGCTGTTGCGCGCCACCGGTTCGGTCGAGTGGATCGACGACGAAAAACTGATGGATGCGGTGACCGCCGTCTCCGGATCCGGTCCGGCCTATGTTTTCCTGCTGGCGGAAGAACTCGCCCGCGCCGGCGTCGAGGCCGGCCTGCCGCCCGAACTCGCCACCAAGCTCGCGCGCGAGACCGTCGCCGGCTCCGGCGAATTGCTGCATCGCTCGGAAGCGCCGTCGGCGACGCTGCGCCAGAACGTGACCTCGCCCGGCGGCACCACCGCGGCGGCGCTGGAGGTGCTGATGGGACCAAATGGCATGCAATCGCTGCTGATCCGCGCGGTCGCCGCGGCGACCAAGCGATCGAAAGAATTGGCGAAGTAGATTATTTTCAACGCCTCATCCTGAGGATGCCGCGCCTCGCGCGGCGTCTCGAAGGGTGACCGTCACGAGCGCGTGGCCCATCCTTCGAGACGCGGCGCACGCGCCGCTGCTCAGGATGAGGCGCATGACGGTGTTGGCTTGACATGCGTGAACTACTTCGCGCCGAAGCGCTGCGCAAAGCTTGCGGCATTAACCAGGCCGCGCGCATGGCGGCCCTCGCCGATGCGGCGCTTGTCGTCGAAGGCCTCGACCTCGAAGCGGATCACCCGGCGCTCCACCGCGATCACCTTCGCGGTGGTGCGCACGCGCGAGCCGACCGCGGTCGCGGCCAGATGCCGGATATCGACCTCGGTGCCGACCGTGATCCAGCCATGTTCGAGACAGCGCAGAAATGGCGTCGCTGGACGCCAGCTCCATCTCCAGGATCATCATCGGCGTCGCATAGACCATCGGCATGCCAGGCACAAAATGACCGACGGTGCGCTCCGCCGGCACCACCAGCGTGCGCTCGGCGGTCATGCCGACCTTGATGACGTCGCGTGCGTCCATGGGACCTGTGCATGGTCGCCGTCATCCACACGTCGTCCCGGCGAAAGCCGGGACCCATACGCCGAGGCATTGCTTCAGCGCAGTGCGGTGAACGCGCTTCGGCAACCAGCAATGCCAGGGGTTATGGGTCCCCGCGTGCGCGGGGACGACGATCCGCTACTTGCTCTGCATGGCCTTGCGTTCGACGAAGGTCTTGCCGCCCTTCATCTTGTTGGTCAGCGGCGCTTCGTTGATCTGGATCACGACGGCATCGGCTTCGACGCCGAGGTTCTTCACCAGGGCTTGCGTGATGTCGCGCATCATGCCGGCCTTCTGCTCGTCGGTGCGGCCGGCGGCCATGCTCACGGTAATCTCAGGCATTCGTATCTCCCTTTGCTCTTGCTAGTTGGTTGGTCGTCGAACTCGGTCCTCATCCCTGCATAACGGCTTCACCGTTATTGCTGGAGGAGCCGCGCCTTTTTGCGCGGCGTCTCGAAGGATGCCTATTGTCCCCATGGTTCGAGACGGCGCAAGAGCGCCTCCTCACCATGAGGGCTTAATTCCACTTCACCTCATGGCGCGCCAGCACTTCACGAACTTTTGCGACCAACTCATCCTCACGGCACGAGAACTGCGCCGGACGGGTCTCGCGCCATTCCTGGTTGGAGGCGATCGCGGCCGCCGCCTTGGCGCCCTCGATCAGATCCTTGATCTGCACCTCGCCGCGCGCCTTCTCATCCGAGCCCTGGATGATCACGCAAGGCGAGTTGCGCCGGTCGGCGTATTTGAGCTGGTTGCCCATGTTCTTGGGATTGCCGAGATAGAGCTCGGCGCGGATTTTTTCGTTACGCAAGGCCGCGACCATCTTCTGATAATCCGCGACGCGGTCGCGGTCGAACACAGTGACCACGACCGGGCCGAACTCCGGCCTTGTGTCGATCTTGCCGAGCATGGTGAGTGCCGCCTGCAGCCGCGACACGCCGATGGAAAAGCCGGTCGCCGGCACCGGCTCGCCGCGAAAGCGCGAGACAAGGCCATCATAGCGCCCGCCGCCGCCGACCGAGCCGAAGCGAACGGCACGGCCCTTTTCGTCTTTTGTCTCCAGCGTCAGTTCAACTTCGTAGACGGGACCGGTGTAATATTCGAGGCCACGAACGACGGATGGATCGATGCGGATTCGATCAAAACTATAGCCAGCCGCTTCTGTTAGTTCTGCTATGGTCTCTAGCTCGTTTAATCCCTCTTGATACAGTTCGTTTGAAAACCACTTCCGAAAAGAACGAATGAACGCGAGACTACTCATAGGATAGTAAATCTTACCGTCCGGCAAGTCGAAGCCGGATTCACCACGCTCTCCGGCCAAAAGCTTACGCTCGTGAATTACCTCTGAGATGGGGTTCTCGGGTTTTAGGAACGCAATCAATTTGGAGGCTTGATCTTCAGTCAGCTGCGCGCCTTTTGTGAAATCTCCTTTGCCTTCTGAGCCACCATCCCAACGGCCGACGCCGAGTAATTTTTTGACTTCTTCAATCGGAAATTTGTCAGCTTTGTCGATCGCCCGCAGCACCGTGAGCCTGCGTCCGGCATTCTCCTCGCCCCCCAACCCGATGCTCTCCATTACCCCATCGAGCACCTTGCGATTGTTGACCTTCACCACATAGCTGCCGCGGGGAATGCCGAGCGCTTCCATGGTGTCGGCCGCCATCATGCACATCTCGGCATCCGCCGCGGGCGACGCGCTGCCGACCGTGTCTGCGTCGAACTGCATGAATTGCCTGAAGCGGCCGGGGCCCGGTTTTTCGTTGCGATAGACATAGCCGGCGCGGTAGCTGCGATAGGGTTTTGGCAGCGCCTCGAAATTCTCGGCGACGTAGCGCGCCAGCGGCGCGGTCAGGTCGTAGCGCAAGCTGATCCACTGCTCGTCGTCGTCCTGAAACGAGAACACGCCCTCGTTGGGCCGGTCCTGGTCCGGCAGGAACTTGCCGAGTGCGTCGGTGTACTCCATCGCCGGCGTTTCCACCGGTTCAAAACCGTAACGCTCATAGACTTCGCGGATTTTATCCGTCATCGCGCGCGTCGCGGCGATCGCGGCAGGGCCGCGATCCTCCAGCCCGCGCGGCAGGCGGGCTCTCAGTTTCTGCGGTTTTTTGGGTTTGTCGGCCATGGGCGGGTTGGTACCAGCGCATGCCCTAAGCGGCAAGCAGGCCGTCTATTGGTACGCCGTCATTCCGGATGGTCCGCAGGACCAGACCTCGAATTTCAGGAATTGCCGGTCGCGTCTCCGACGCGCTCCGGAATGACTGACGCTGCTCCGGTCACAGGACCTTTCTGATCCAGTTGTGCGGGTCGGCCGCGCGACCGTACTGGATGTCGACCAGTTTCTTGCGCAACCCCATGGCGACCGGGCCGGCCGCGCCGCCGCTGATGAGAAAATCGCCGCTCGCGGAACATACCTTGCCGATCGGCGAGATCACGGCCGCCGTGCCGCAGGCGAAGGCCTCTTTCAGCTTTCCGCTGGCAGCGTCGGCACGCCACTGCTCGATCGTGTAGAGTTCCTCGCGCACGGGCGTACCGGAATCCTTCGCGAGCGCGATGATCGAATCGCGGGTGATGCCCGGCAGGATCGTGCCGAGCGGCGGCGTCAGCAGCGAACCGTCGTCGAACACGAAGAAGACGTTCATGCCGCCGAGTTCCTCGACGTAGCGGCGCTCGACCGCATCGAGGAAAACAACCTGATCGCAGCCGTGCTCGATGGCTTCGGCCTGCGCGCGCAGGCTCGCGGCGTAATTGCCGCCGCATTTGACGGCTCCGGTGCCGCCGATCGCGGCGCGCGTGTAGTTCTCCGACACCCAGATCGACACCGGCGCAGGCCCGCCCTTGAAATAGGAGCCGACCGGCGAGGCGATGACGGCAAAGAGGTATTCCGCCGATGGTTTCACGCCGAGGAAGACCTCGCTCGCGATCATGAAGGGCCGCAGGTAGAGACTGCCCTCGCCGCCCGGTATCCAGTCGCGGTCGATGCGCACGAGCTGCTCGACCGCTTCGATGAACACAGGCTCGGGCAGCGGCGCCATGGCCATGCGCTCGGCCGAATTCCGGAAGCGCCGCGCATTGGCATCGGGGCGGAATAGGTTCACGCCGCCGTCGTCGCGCTTATAGGCCTTGAGGCCTTCGAAAATCTCCTGCGCGTAATGCAGGACGGCCAGGGCCGGATCGAGCGGAAAATGCGAACGGCATTCGATGCGCGCGCCGTGCCAACCCTTAGCCTGATTGTAGCGGACCACTGCCATGTGATCGGTGAAAATCCGACCAAAGCCCGGATCCACGAGCCTTGCCGCGCACTCCTCCTTGGAGGTCGGATTCGTCGCCGGCTCGATTTCGAATTTCAACCAGGTGACGCCATCGACCTTGTCGAACGAAACTCCCATGGACTTTCTCCTGGATTGACGCGTTTTCGCGCCTGCGCCTTGGCGCGGTTTATGACGCCTGGCCCCGCCTCGCGCCAGCCTTGCGGCCGGTTTCCGTCCCGCATGTTAAGAGACATGCTTTTGCGGAACGCGGAAGTCCAGTATGTTTGCCGAAATGCCGCTCGACAATCGCACGGTAGATAGATTCCGCGGCCTCGCCACCAAGTCCTGGCTTTCTTCGCTTGAAACGAGCCCGAGCACTGAAACGACCTAATGTTTCGCGGCTACCGATATTTTTGTAACATTGAACCCAAAGATATGTCAATATGGCTGACATAAATCTCACAAGCCCAATGCCGGACCCCGATGTAAGGGGGGCTGGCCGGCCTGCCGCGCCGCGGAACGGCGAGCTGCGCTGGGATATCATCGAGCTGTTGTTCTTCGCCTACCGCGATTTCGTCGGGGACGCTGATCACGAGTTGGAGGTGTTCGGATTCGGCCGGGCGCATCACCGGGTCATCCATTTCGTCCACCGCTACCCCGGCCTGAAGGTGGCCGATCTGCTGGACGTGCTGCGCATCACCAAGCAGTCGCTGGGACGGGTGCTCAAGCAATTGCTCGATGAAGGGTATATCGTGCAAAGGACCGGCAACAACGACCGGCGACAGCGCCTTCTTTTCGCCACCGCAAAGGGTGAGGCGCTGGTGGGCAAGCTCGCGGGGTTGCAGACCGACCGGATCAACCGCGCATTACGGGACATCAGTCCGGCCGGCGCAGATGCGGTCTGCCAGTTCCTGCGCGCCATGATCGATCACGACGATCCCGACAAGGTGCTGGAGAAGATCCTTGCGACTTCAAGCTCGACCACAAAGGAATGATGTGGCCCAGGCTGCAACCCTCGCTCACCTAACGCCGCGGCCGGCAGACGACGCCCCGCATTTGCTGCTGGTCGACGACGACCGCCGTATCCGCGACCTGCTGTCGCGCTTCCTGTGCGGCGAAGGCTACCGCGTCACCACCGCCATGAGCGCCAAGGACGCCCGCGCCAAGCTGCTCGGCCTGCATTTCGATATGCTCATTCTCGACGTCATGATGCCCGGCGAAACCGGGTTCGAGCTCGCGCGCTTCATCCGCACCTCGTCGTCGGTACCGATCATCATGCTGACGGCGCGCCACGAAGCGGAAAGCCGGATCGAGGGCCTGCAAATCGGCGCCGACGATTATGTCGCCAAGCCGTTCGAGCCGCGCGAGCTGGTGCTGCGCATCGGCAACATCCTCAAGCGCACCGCGCCGCCGCCGGTGGAAGCGCTGGAGTCGATCGCGTTCGGACCTTACGTTTACCACCTCGAGCGCGGCGAATTGCGCCAGGGCGATGAGGTGGTCCATCTCACCGACCGCGAACGCGACATGTTGCGTATCCTGGCGGCGACGCCGGGCGAGACGGTGCCGCGCGGCGCGTTGACCGGCGGCGACGGCTCCGTCAACGAGCGCGCGGTCGACGTGCAGATCAACCGGCTCCGGCGCAAGATCGAACGCGATCCCGCCAGCCCGCTGTTCCTGCAGGCGGTGCGCGGCATCGGCTATCGCCTGGTCGCATCGCCTTGAACCATTCGCAACCCATTCCGACCGGCATGAATCTCGACCAATGAGCACGCTCGACACCGGCCTTACGCTGATCCGCACCGCCTCGCGGCGCGTTTCCGCGGCCAATGGCTGGATGGGCAACGCGTTCAAGGGCTGGATGCCGACAGGACTTTATGCCCGCGCGCTGCTGATCATGATCGTGCCGATGGTGGTGCTGCAGTCGGTGGTGGCGTTCGTGTTCATGGAGCGGAACTGGAACACCGTGACCCGGCGTCTGTCGGCGTCGGTGGTGCAGGACATCGCCGGCCTGATCGACATCTACAGCGGCTATCCGCAGGACAAGGACCGCGCGCTGCTGCGGCGCATTGCCCAGCAACGGCTCGGGCTGGTGGTGGATTTCCTGCCCGTCGGCGACATGCCGGCACCTGGCCCGAAGCCGTTTTTCTCGCTGCTCGACCAGTCGCTTTCGGTGCAGTTGGGCCGGCAGGTCGGCAAGCCGTTCTGGATCGATACCGTCGGCCGCTCCAACCTGCTGGAAATCCGCATTCAGCTTGACGACGCGGTGATGCGGATTTTCGCCCAGCGCAGCGCCGCCTATGCGCCGAATTCGGAGATCTTCCTGTTATGGATGGTCGGCACGTCAACGATCCTGCTGGTCGTCGCGGTATTGTTCCTGCGCAACCAGATCAGGCCGATCCTGCGGCTTGCTGATGCCGCCGAAAGTTTCGGCAAGGGCCGCGAAGCGCCGAACTTCCGCCCTCGCGGCGCGCGGGAAGTGCGCCGCGCCGCGCAGGCATTCCTGGAGATGAAATCGCGCATCGAGCGCAGCATCGAGCAGCGCACCGCGATGCTGGCCGGCGTCTCGCACGACCTGCGAACCATCCTGACCCGGTTCAAGCTCGAACTGGCGCTGATCGGCGACAGTCCCGAAGTCGAGGGCATGCGCAAGGACGTCGACGAAATGTCCGGCATGCTGGAAGCCTATCTGGCGTTTGCCCGCGGCGACGGCGGCGAACGTGCGCAGCCGACCGACATGGCGCAGGCGCTGGAGGAGTTGCGCAGCGACGCCGAACGCAACGGCCACCGCGCCACCGTGCAGTTCAACGGCCTGCCCGTGGTCACGGTGAAGCCAGCCTCGTTCAAGCGCTGCCTCGGCAACCTGGTGTCGAACGCGGCGCGGCACGCCAACACGATTGCGATCACCGGCCACCGCGACCATCGCTATCTGACCGTGACGATCGACGACGACGGCCCGGGCATTCCGCAGGAGATGCGCGAGGAAGTATTCAAGCCGTTCCTGCGGCTCGACGACGCCCGCAACCAGGATGAGGGGGGAACCGGGCTCGGCCTCGCGATCGCCCGCGACATCGCGCGCTCGCATGGCGGCGACATCATGCTCGGCGACAGCCCGACCGGCGGGCTTCGCGCCGCGGTGCGGATACCGGTCTGACGCGCGTCGTCCGCGCCGTGCCGGATCACTATTTCGGCAACAGGCCTTTGAGCTTTTCCGCGTCCTTGATGTTCAGCTTGAAGCCGCCGGGCATCACGACGTCACCGGGCTTCTGATCGGGCTTGCAGGCGCCGAGCCACTTTGCCTCGATCGTCGTGACGTGATCGCCCCGCGCAGCGGCGGGACCGCCTTCGGCATGCGACGTGGATTTGACGGTGTAGGCGGAATTGAAGTCGCCGACGATCTCGGCATGCGCGGCAATCGACACGCCGGCGGCAGCGCATACGGAATCGCTGACATAGCCGCTCGCGGTCTTGTGAATGTCTCTCTTGGAGCAGACTTCCTTCGACAGCGGCGAGAATGCCGTGCTCATCTGCCGGTCGGTGGTCTCATCGGTGCATTGCTGGATGGTCATGTGAGGCATCAGCGAATCGGCGCCCTGCACCTTCATTTCCCACAGGCCGGCCTTGCGAAACGGCAGTTCGTCCGCGCCGGCGTGGGGCATCGGCAGCCACGCCAACAGACATGACGCCAGACAGAGTGAAAAAAGCCGTCGCCTCATCATCAGCGATTCCGGTTGGCCTGTTTGGATGAACCGCCTGGTCCGTTTCAGTAGCGGGCCGCCAGCGGCGGCGCTCCGGAGCCATACGGCACCCAGCGACAGGAGAATGAGATATAGCCGCCGTAATGGGGCTCCACCGCGAGGAACTTCACCACCTTGCCGTACTGCGCACAATGATCGATCGCCAGCGCGCGGATGTCGGTCTGGCCGGTCAGCGGATAAGCGATGATGCCGCCGGTGTCGTTGCCCTTGAAGGGGGGCACGGTATCGGCCCGCGCCGGCGTGAACGCCAGCATCCCACAGGTGGCAACCAAGCTTGCGGCCCAAATCATTCGCATCGCGGACTCCATTTCGCTGGGGATACCTTAAAGCGCATCCGTCGCCATGAAAAGAACGGCCGTGGGTTCCGTGCGGAGATATCGGCAGTGTTGCCGCGCTGCACTTGACCTTGTCGGGGGTTTCGCGGCACCGTCGCACGTTACATCATACGACGGATTCTCCATGCGCAACGTCTTCACCTCTTCCAGAAAATCCGGCCTTGGCGCCGCTCTCGGCGTCCTGCTGGGCCTGTTCGCATTCGGGCAGGCGGCCGAAGCCGCCAACCCGCTCGAGCTGAATTTCTGGCTGTCCGGCCCCAAATATGACGGCCGGGTCGCCGAATGTCCCGCGGCGTTGTCGACGATCTCGACGCAGTTCCGGGAAAAGGAGAGCATGTACTGGAATTCCGATCTGCAGATCACGGCCTATGGACGGATCCACGAAATCGCATTCCGGCCGTGGCAGTCCGACAATATGCCGCGCCGCTACTGCAGCGCCGATGCCGTGCTCAACGACGGCAAGCAGCGCACCGTGTACTACTCGATCATCGAGGATGGCGGGTTCGCCGGTTTCGACCAGGGTGTCGAATGGTGCGTCACCGGGCTCGATCGCAACTGGGCCTATAGCCCCAATTGCAGGCTGGCCCGCCCCTGATTTTTAAAGCTGGCTTCCGCCTGATTCGGAAGCCGCTCGGCCTTGTGCCAATTTGTTCTTGAAATGTTCCATGCGCCTGCTAGGCTTCCTCTCAGTCTAGGAAGGGGCGTTGTCATGGTTCAGTTTTCACGGAGTTCAATATCGGTACGGGTGATTTCCGCCCTCGCCGCCTGCGGCCTGCTCATGATGGCGGCTTTGGCCGGTTCAGGGACCGCGTCGGCGCAGGATCGCCGGCAAAATACCCCCGGAGCGTTCGATTATTACGTGCTGTCGCTGTCGTGGTCGCCATCCTTCTGCGAGGAGGCGGAAGAGCGCGGCAATAGCGGGCGGTCGCAGGCGCAATGCGGCGGGCGGCCGTTTTCCTTCGTGGTGCACGGGCTGTGGCCGCAATACGAGCACGGCTTTCCCGAATATTGCCAGCGGCCGTCGCCGCGGCTGGATCGCAACATCATGTCGTCGATGCTCGACCTGATGCCGGCACCCGGCCTGATCTTCAACGAATGGGACAAGCACGGCACCTGTTCCGGCCTCGGCGAACGCGCTTATTTCGAGACCGTCCGCAAGGCCCGCGCGGCGGTGAAAATCCCTGAGGAATATCTCGAATTGTCGGCGCCGAAGATGGTGGCGCCCGCCGAGATCGAAGATGCCTTCATCAAGGTCAACCCCGGGCTGAGCCCATCCGCGATGGCCGTGACCTGCAACCGGACCCGGCTCAGCGAGGTGCGCATCTGCCTGAGCAAGGACCTGCAATTCCGGGCGTGCGAGGAGATCGATCGCCGCGGCTGCCGGCGCGACCAGGTGTCGATGCCGCCGATGCGGGGCGGCTAGCTTCCCCATTCTTTCTTTGCGTCATGCCCGGGGGCAAAAGCGCGAAGCGCGGCTTCGCGCTCGATGTTCCGGGCACCCACGTCTTGCTGTTGTTTTCTCGCCAACGACGTGGATGGCCGGGACAAGCCCGGCCATGACGGGTAGAAGACGCCATGAATTACCGTCACGCCTTTCACGCCGGCGGCTTTGCCGATGTCATCAAGCACATCGTGCTGGTCCGCATTCTCACCTATCTGCACGATAAGCCCGCCGCATTTCGTGTCATCGATACCCATGCCGGCGCGGGGATCTACGATCTTACCGGCGACGAGGCGCAGCGCAGCGGCGAGTGGCTCACCGGCATCGCGCGGGTGATGCAGGCGCGCTTCTCGGAAGCGGCGGCGCCGCTGGTCGCGCCCTACCTCGATATCGTCAGGGCCTTCAATCCGCGCGCCGAGCTCAAGGCCTACCCCGGATCGCCGCTGATCACGCGCGCGCTGCTGCGACCGCAGGACCGGCTGACGGCATGCGAAGTCGAGCCGACGGCGCGCAAGCACCTGATCGAGGCGCTGCGTCGCGATCCCCAGGCCCGGGTGGTCGACCTCGACGGCTGGGTGGCGCTACCGGCCTTCGTGCCGCCTAACGAACGGCGCGGCCTGATCCTGATCGATCCGCCTTACGAGGAAAAGGACGAGTTCACGCGGATCGCCGCCGGGTTCGCGGAAGCCTTCGCGAAATGGCCGACCGGCAGCTATTTGCTGTGGTATCCGGCGAAAAGCCGTCGCGCCACCGACGGCCTCGCCCAGCGTGTCGCCGAGGTTGCCGGCACCGGCGCATCACCGGGAAAATGCCTGCGCCTGGAGTTCAGCGTCGCGCCGCAGACCGCAGACTCTGCCCTGGTCTCGACCGGTCTTCTGCTCGTCAATCCACCGTGGAGGCTGGCGAGCGAACTAAAAACCATCCTCCCCGAACTGCAAAAGCCGCTCGGCCTTGGCGGCGCCGGCCGGTTCAGGCTTGAAGTGCCCAAACCTTGAGGGGCGATCGCGGCCTGGCGCGCGCTCAAAGCCCTGGAAGGCTTGAGCCTCGCAGCGCGCAGGTCGCGGTCTGGACAAACCGCCGCACCTGACGTCCCGGGGAAACTCCGATTTGAGCCGTAGGCAATTTGCCGGAAACCGTATTATGCTCCGTCCTATTAGGACTGGCTTTACGTTCCGCTTCCGCGAATGGTAGCGGCGGAGTGATTAGGCCTCAAATTTTTTTCAAGACGGATCGGCGACGTCGCCTAATCCGCAAAGTGATGGCCAAGCTTTCCGGCAGCGTTGTCCGGTCGAGCCGATGCGCAGGTGCGCGGCGGCGGAAGCAGTACGGGGAGTTTCCCGATGGCCATGACGGGGACGGTCAAGTTCTTCAATGCGGAACGCGGCTACGGCTTCATCAAACCCGATGATGGAGGTCGCGACGTGTTCGTTCACATCACCGCGGTCGAGCGTGCCGGATTGAAGGATTTAGCCGAAGGACAGCGCATCACCTTCGAGGTCGAACCGGACAAGAAGGGCAAGGGCCCCAAGGCGGTCAATCTGGTGATTTCATCGTAGGATAGGCTTCAACCCGGTTGAGGCCTATTCGAAGCAAAAAAATCCCGGCCGCGAGGCGGCCGGGAGATTGTGACACGGTATTTTTTTATTGCTCTCAGAAGTGATAGTTCACGCCGGCGCGCACCACGCCGAACTGGTAGCCGTTCGAAACACCGGTGATGCTGAAGCGCTCGTCCGAAAGATCGACGTAGAGGTATTCGATTTTGGCGCTCCAGTTCGGGGCGATGCCGAACTCAGCGCCGACGCCCGCGGTCCAGCCGGCCGTGGTGTGGGTTTCCGACAGGCCGAAGGTCTCGCCGCGAAGCTCGCCGAACGCCAGACCGCCCGTGCCGTAGAACATGATATTGCTGAACGCGTAGCCGACCCGGCCGCGCACCGTTCCGAACCACGGGTTCGAGAACTTCCAGGGCGCAAACGTATCGTCGGCGCCGGTCGCCTGCAGATCGCCTTCGACGCCAAACACCAGCGGCCCCGACTGCCAGTTGTAACCGCCCTGAACACCGCCGACCAAGCCTGACGGATTGGTCGGATTGCGGTCGACCGAGCCCCAGGCGTAACCGATGTTGCCGCCGAGATAGGGACCGGCCCAGCTATAGGCATTGAGCGGCTGATTGACGGTATAGGGAGCACGCGATCCGTACGGAATATCGGCCGCCTGTGCCGACGCTGTCCATCCCGCGGCGATCAACGCGGCGGCGCCCAAAACGATCCTGCTCATCTTTTACTCTCCGAACGCAACTGCCGTGAATGCCGATTCGCGCCGGATGCGAACCGGCATGGTTACGGAATTCCACTTTTTACTGATCTGATTTATCGAGACTTTTAAGTTAAAGGGTTGTTAAGCCCCGCCGGGCGCCGTTCTGTAGTCTTAAAAAACCGTTAAAATAGCTTTCCCGAACGCGGCGGACGTCGCGGCGGCCGCCCCTACCGCAGCGCTGGCGATAGAATGTCCAAGCGCCTAGTTTAGGGCGATGGATAGCGACCAGACTGACCACCCCAGCGAACCCACCAGGGAACGAAGCGCACCGCTAGACGCGCCACCGGACGCCCGCATGGCGGCGCGCGGTTCCGAATCGGTTCCGGAACGCCCGGAATTGCCGCCGCAAGACCCGGCATCGGGGGATTTGGACCCGGCGACGACGGCCGGCACCGAAGAGGACGACGAGGCGCGGCTGCCGGACCTTCCCGAGGAGAGCGGCGAGGCCATCCCGGAAGGCCGGCTCGCGGTCGGCCACGCCGCGATCGAACACGCGGTGCGCCTCGCCCCCACCTCGCCCGGCGTCTATCGCATGCTCAATACCGCGAACGACGTGCTTTACGTCGGCAAGGCCAAGAACGTCCGCAAGCGGCTCGCCTCCTATGCCAGGGTCACCGCGCTCCAGCCGGCGCGCATCATGCGCATGATCGCGGCGACCGTGACCGTCGAGATCATCTCGACCTCGACCGAAACCGAGGCGCTGCTGCTTGAGGCCAACCTGATCAAGCAGTTGCGCCCGCGTTTCAACGTGCAGCTGCGCGACGACAAATCGTTTCCCTATATCCTGATAACAGGCGATCACTGGGCGCCGCAGATCCTCAAGCACCGCGGCGCGCAATCGCGACCCGGGCGGTATTTCGGGCCGTTTGCCTCGGCAGGCGCCGTCAATCGCACCATCACGGCGCTGCAGCGGGCCTTTCTGGTGCGTTCATGCACCGACGCGTTTTTTGAAAGCCGCACCCGGCCCTGCCTGCTCTATCAAATCCGGCGCTGCGCGGGACCATGCACCGGCGAGATCGATTTTCCCGGCTATACCGAACTGGTGCGCGAGGCGACGGATTTCCTGTCCGGGCGCAGCCGTTCGGTAAAGCAGGAACTCGCCGGCGAGATGGAAAAGGCCTCGGCCGATCTCGCCTTTGAGACCGCTGCGGTTTACCGCGACCGCCTTGCGGCGCTGTCGGCGATCCAGTCGCAGCAAGGCATCAATCCGCGCACCGTGGAGGAAGCCGACGTGTTCGCCATCCACCAGGAGGGCGGCTATTCCTGCGTCGAGGTCTTCTTCTTCCGCACCGGACAGAACTGGGGCAACCGCGCCTATTTTCCGCGCGCGGAGAAGTCGTTCACCCCGGAGGAGGTGCTGGCCTCGTTCCTCGCGCAGTTCTACGACGACAAGCCGCCTCCGAAACTCGTGCTGCTGTCGCACAAGATCGAGGAAGGCGAATTGCTGGCCGATGCGCTCTCGGTCAAGGCCGGCTTCAAGGTCGAAGTCACGACGCCGCAGCGCGGTGAAAAGAAAGAACTGATCACCCACGCGCTCACCAACGCCCGTGAGGCGCTTGGCCGCAAGCTCGCCGATACCGCGACCCAAAGCCGGCTGCTGCAGGGACTGGTCACGACGCTCGGACTGCCGCATCCGCCGCAGCGGATCGAGGTCTATGACAACAGCCACATCCAGGGCACCAACGCGGTCGGCGCCATGATCGTGGCGGGGCCGGACGGCTTCATCAAAAACCAGTACCGGAAGTTCAACATCCGGTCCGAAGGCCTGACGCCGGGCGACGACTACGCGATGATGCGCGAGGTGCTGCAACGCCGCTTCAAGCGACTGCTGACCCCACCCGCGGAAGGCGCCGCCAAGCCTGACGACGATTCGTTTCCGCAATGGCCCGACCTCGTCATCATCGACGGCGGCCGCGGCCAGCTCAACGCCGTCAGGGAGATTTTCGACGGACTGGGACTGACGCAAGTGTCGCTGCTGGCGGTCGCCAAGGGCCCCGATCGCGACGCCGGCCGCGAGACCCTGTTCATGCCCAATCGCGAGCCGATCAAGCTCGAACCGCGCGATCCCGTGCTGTATTTCATCCAGCGGTTGCGGGACGAGGCGCATCGCTTCGTGATCGGCTCCCACCGCAAGCTGCGCAAAAAAGACATTCGTGAGGCGGGTTTGCAGGAGATTCCCGGCATCGGCCCGGCACGCAAACGTGCCCTGCTCCACCATTTTGGAACACTGAAGGAAATCGAGCGGGCCTCGATCGCCGACCTCGGCAAGGTTCCCGGCGTCAGTGCCGAAAGCGCCCGCAAGATTTTCGAATTTTTCCACGCAGGGCCGGGCTAGCCGCGGTTTTGGCGTCATATTTACGCAATCACCAACAGATCACGTGGGGCTCACAGTTGACCTTCATGCTGCGGCGGTATTGGTAAGGCGGATGAACATCGCGACGACAAAAGGGGCGGCGAAAAGCTCGCTATCCCTGCCGAATATCCTGACCTACGCCCGAATCGCTGCCATCCCGGTGGTGGTTGGTTGCGTTTTTGCAGAGTCCATCATGGACGGCCCATTGTGGCTGCGCTGGGTGGCGCTCGCGGTATTCATCGCCGCGGGGGTGACCGATTATCTCGATGGCTACTATGCCCGAATCTGGGATCAGCAATCGGCCTTCGGCCGCATGCTCGATCCGATCGCCGACAAGCTCCTGGTCGCCTCCTGCCTGCTGATGCTGGCCGCCGACAACAGCATCCATGGCTGGACGCTGTGGGCAGCGATCGTGATCCTGTGCCGCGAAATCCTGGTGTCCGGCCTACGCGAATACCTCGCCGCCTTGCGCGTCAGCGTGCCCGTCACCAAACTCGCCAAATGGAAGACCACTGTGCAGCTGGTTGCGATCGGGTTTCTGATCGCGGGCGAGGCGGGCGAGGTGATCTTGCCCGCCACCACCCTGATCGGCATCGCATTGTTGTGGATTTCGGCGATCTTCACGATCTATACCGGCTGGGACTACTTCCGCGCCGGCATCCATCACCTCATCGAGGAGGATGAGGGATGAAGGTCAAGTATTTCGCATGGGTGCGTGAACGGATCGGCAAAGCCGAGGAAACCGTCGAGCCGCCGGCTGACATCCGCACCGTTGACGATTTGATCGGCTGGCTGGCGCGGCGCGGCGAGACCTACGCCTATGCCTTCGAGGCGCCGCAGGCGATCCGCGCCGCGATCGACCACACCCACGTCAAATCGAATACGATGATCGCGGGCGCCCGCGAGATTGCTTTTTTCCCGCCGATGACCGGCGGTTAAGCGGTATAGCAAGGCGTTTTCGAGCGACGCGGCTTCCGGTTCGCATCAGGAAAGCGCGTCGAAACCAAAGATACAGCCATCGCGACGATCTCATGACCGCTGCCGTCACCATCCGCATTCAGCAAACCGATTTCGACATCGCGCAGGAAATCGCCGCGCTGACGCGCGGGCGCACGGATATCGGCGCCGTCGTCAGTTTTTCCGGCATCTGCCGCGGCACCGAGGGCGGCGACACCATCGCCGCGCTGACGCTCGAACATTATCCGGGCATGGCGGAAGCCGAAATTACCCGGCATGCCGAGACCGCGATGTCGCGCTGGCCGTTGACCGGCCTAACCGTCATTCATCGCGTCGGCCGTATCGCCCCCGGCGAAAATATCGTGCTGGTGCTCACGGCCTCGCAGCATCGGCAGGCGGCGTTTCAGGCGGCGGAGTTCCTGATGGACTATCTGAAGGCCAACGCGCCGTTCTGGAAGCGCGAGGAAAGCGCCAAGGGAACGAGCTGGATCGAGGCCCACGATCACGATGACGCCGCCGCCGCGCGCTGGACCAAATCCTGATGGCCAAGCGAGTTATGCGTGCAAAGAAAGCGGCGAAGCGCACCTCCGCGCCATCGCCCCATCGCAAGATCGCAGCTGCTCCGAAGGTCGCCGCCGGCGAGTTGCTGACGCTGCTCGATTTCGTCCGCTATGCGGTGAGCCGCTTCGTCGAGGCCGAACTGGTGTTCGCGCACGGCACCACCGACCCCGTGGCCGAGGCCGCATTTCTGGTGTGCGAAATTCTGCACCTTCATCCCGACCAGTTCGAGACGTTTGCAACGGCGCGGGTCACATCAGCGGAATCAAAGAAGATTCTCGATGTGATTGCCCGCCGCGTCGTGACGCGGCAGCCGGCGGCCTATCTCGTCAACAAGGTCTATATGCGCGGCCTGCCGTTCTATGTCGACGAGCGCACCATCGTACCGCGCTCCTTCATCGGCGAGCTGCTGGACTCCCATTTCGGCGGACAAGCCGACGAGGACGGCGGCGCGCTGATCGACGATCCCCTGTCGGTGGAGTCGGTGCTCGACCTCTGCACCGGGTCGGGATGTCTTGCGGTGCTCGCGAGCCGGAATTTTCCGAATGCGCAGATCGATGCGATCGACATTTCCAAAGACGCCCTCGATGTTGCGGCGCGCAATATTGCCGATTATGGGCTCGAAGACCGGGTGACGTTGCACCGGGGCGACCTGTTCGGGGCAATCGGCGCGGCGCGTTACGACCTGATCATTTCCAATCCGCCCTATGTCGATGCGCAGGGCATGGCGGCGCTGCCGCGCGAATGCCGGGCCGAGCCGAGGCTCGCCTTCGACGGCGGCGCCGACGGGCTCGACATTATCAGCCGCATTCTGCAGCAAGCCGGCCGGCATCTGACGCCCCAGGGCGGGCTGTTATGCGAGGTGGGCCGCGGCCGCGGGCCGATCGAGGCCGCGTTTCCGCAACTACCGTTGCTATGGCTCGATACCGAAGCGTCCGACGGCGAGGTGTTCTGGATCGGCGCCGCCGATTTGTGAGGCAAGTTGAGCAATATGCGACGCCCCTAAAACTGCCGGATTGAGCGGAAATATTGCAGCCGTCGGCGTTCCCGGATGACGATGAAGCTGATAGCTTGTGGTCAGCCCCGCCCCCCAAAACACAAGAGGCCACCATGCTCGACAAGAGCCCACGCGCCCCCGCCGTCAACGTACCGAACGACCTCGCCGCGCACTGGATGCCGTTCACCGCCAACCGGGCCTTCAAGAAGGCGCCGAGGCTTCTCGCCGGCGCCAAGGACATGCACTACTTCACCGTCGACGGCCGCAAGATCATCGACGCCGCCTCGGGCATGTGGTGCACCAATGCCGGACACGGCCGCACCCAGATTTCCGCGGCGATCGCCAAGCAGGCCGAGACGCTGGACTACGCCCCACCGTTTCAGTTCGGCATTCCGCAGGCCTTTGAGCTTGCAACCCGCATTGCCGATCTGGCGCCGGCCGGGCTCGACCACGTGTTCTTTTGCAATTCCGGATCGGAGGCCGCCGACACCGCGCTCAAGATCGCGCTGGCCTATCATCAGATCAATGGCCAGGGCACGCGCACCCGCCTGATCGGCCGCGAACGCGGCTATCATGGCGTCGGCTTCGGCGGCACCTCGGTCGGCGGCATCGTCAATAATCGCAAGATGTTCGGAACACTGCTGGCCGGCGTCGATCATCTTCCCCACACCTACGACCGCGAAAAGCAGGCGTTCACCAAGGGCGAGCCGGAATATGGCATCCATTTCGCCGACGAGCTGGAGCGGCTGGTCAACCTGCACGGCGCATCCACGATCGCTGCCGTGATCGTCGAGCCGATGGCGGGATCGACCGGTGTGCTGCCGGCGCCGAAGGGCTATCTCAAGCGGTTGCGCGAGATCACCCAGAAGCACGGCATTCTCCTGATCTTCGACGAGGTCATCACCGGCTACGGCCGGCTCGGCTACGCCTTTGCCGCGGAACGTTACGGCGTGCTGCCGGATATGATCACCTTCGCCAAGGGCATCACCAACGGCGCCGCGCCGATGGGCGGTGTGGTGGTGCGCGATACCATCCACGACGCCTTCATGAGCGGCCCGGACTACGCCGTGGAGCTGACCCACGGCTATACCTATTCGGCGCATCCGCTGGCCTGCGCCGCGGCGCTGGCGACGCTCGACATCTACCGCGATGAAAAGCTGTTCGAGCGCGCCAACAAGCTCGAGGCAAAATTCGCCGACGCCGTCATGTCGCTGAAAGGCGAGCCGAACGTGGTGGACATCCGCACCGTCGGACTGACGGCGGGTATCGACCTCGCCTCACGCCCCGATTTGCCCGGCAAGCGCGGCTTCGACGGGCTGAACAGCGCCTTCCACGACAACGACCTGATGCTGCGCGTCGCCGGCGATACCCTGGCGCTGACGCCGCCGCTGATCGTCACCGACGATCAAATCGGCGAAATCATCGAGAAGGTCGCCAAGGTGATCCGCGCGGTGGCGTAAGCCACCCGCTCCAATCGCGCCTGATGCGGCTCGTCAGCGTTCTGTTCGGCCGATGCAAGTCTCATCCTCCCCTGAGAGACGGTTGCTCGCGCGCAAACGGCGTCCCTCGATCTTCCACTCTGAAGCGCGGGCATCGGCGCTCCCTGCGCGATCGGCATAGCCGGCCCCAGGGAGGGAAGCGATTTCGCGTCGCTGCCCAAAGAACACTAGCTCTCCGAATCAGCAATAATGCTAAGCTTGCGACGCTGGGGCGACGAAACAGGCTTGTGCGATGAGCATTGCGCGTTTCTCCAAAGCCAGGAGACCATGGAGCTGAGGGCCTCGCGCGCAACATGATCCGCATTTCCACGATTTTCATCGCAATCTGCATGGTGCTGGTCGCCGCCTCGCTCGGCCTCGTCCTGTATTCAATGGCCGGCATCAGCGGAATGGAATCCGCGATCGTAGCCCTCACCGCGCTGACCTTCCTGATCCTCTACAACGCCGTATCGATGCGGCTGCGCGATCGCACCAACGTCGGTAGCCAGATCGCGGACCTGTCGCGCGGCACCGCCGACCTGGCCCGGCAGGTCGCCGAATTCGGCCGTCGCCTCGCCGCCGTCGAAGGCCGCCTGGTGTCGGCCAATTCAGCCGGGGCGGACCGCATTCAGGCGGTCGTCGGCGAGATCAATGAACTGGGCGGACTGGTCAAGCAGCTCGCCGCCTCCGTCGCAAGCCATGACGACCTGCTGGCATCGGGAGTGCTGGCGGGCCGACCGGACGACGCCCGGCACAGGGAACTGCCGCTGTCCCGCGACGATACCGGCGCTGCGGCCACCGCGGCACCACCGGTGGCTATCGCCGCTGCGGCCGCGCCTTCCCGCAGCCAGGCGCAGGTCCTTGCCGCGGTGAAAAACGCCGTCGAGGAAAACCGGCTCGATCTCTATCTGCAGCCGATGGTGAGCTTGCCGCAGCGTAAGGTGCGCTTCTACGAGGCGGTGACGCGGCTGCGCGACGACAGGGACCAGATCATCACCGCCGACGATTTCGTCGGGGTCGCGGAAGCCGCCGGATTGATCGGGCGGATCGATCACATGGTGATGCTGCGATGCGTGCAGGTGCTGCGCCGGCTGATGGTGCGCAACAAGGAGGTCGGCGTATTCTGCAACGTGGCCGCGGCAACGCTCGGCAATCCCGCTCAGCTTCGCGCAGTGCCTCGATTTCCTGGAAGCCAATCGCGCGCTGGCCCCCTCGTTCGTGCTTGAATTCAAGCAGGCGATGTTTCGCAACCTGGGCCCGACCGAAGCCGAACACCTCGCGGCCTTGGCACAGCGGGGCTTCCGCTTCTCGATCGACCATGTCACCGACCTGCGGATCGAGCCGCGCGAACTGGCCGACCGCGGCGTCCGTTTCATCAAGGTGCCTGCCGCGCTGCTGCTCGACCAACGGCAAGCCTCGACTTCCGACATCCATGCTTCCGACCTCTCCGATCTGCTCGGCCGGTTCGGCATCGACCTGATCGCCGAACGGATCGAGGGGGAACGCGCCGTGGTCGACCTGCTCGACTACGATGTGCGGTTCGGCCAGGGCTTTCTTTTTGCACCTCCCAGGCCGTTGCGGCCGGAGGGGGCATCTGCTACCGGCGGGGCCGCTTCCAACAAGATGCAGGAATCCAATGGCTCCGGCAAAACTGCTACCATCGATGTTCCCGCAATCGATCCTCCACGGACGACCGGCAATGCCGCATTGGCGCGCCGCGTCGCCGGGCCGGGCTGAGCGGCCATCCGCGCAATGACAACCCTTCGGTTTGTCGAGAAGCTGCGCGACCTCGTCGGCGGCGTGGATGTCGTGTTCAGCGATATCTGGGGCGTGGTTCACAACGGACTGGTCGCGTTCCCCGAGGCCTGCGAAGCCCTTCATACTTTTCGCAGCCAGGGCGGCACCGTCATTCTCATCACCAATGCGCCGCGGCCCGCGGACTCGGTGCAGCGGCAATTGCGCAAGCTCGGCGTCGCCGACGACACCTATGACGCCATCGTCAGTTCGGGCGATCTGACCCGGCGTTTCGTCGCCGACCGCCCCGGCGGCAAGGTGTTCCAGCTCGGCCCGGAGCGCGACAATTCGATTTACCGCGGGCTTGATGTGGCGCTGGCGCCGCTGGAGCAAGCCGATTACATCGTCTGCACCGGCCTGTTCGACGACGAGACCGAGTCCGCCGAAGACTATCGCGGCATGATGCTGCAGGCGCGCGAGCGCAAGCTGCAGCTGATCTGCGCCAATCCCGACATCGTCGTCGAGCGCGGCGACCGCCTGATCTATTGCGCCGGCGCAATCGCCGAGCTCTATCGCGAACTCGGCGGCGAGGTGATCTTCTACGGCAAACCGCACCGGCCGATCTATGAGCGCGCGATGGCGCTTGCCACCGAACGTGACGGACACGCCATTCCGCTCAGCCGTGTGCTTGCGATCGGAGATTCCGTGCGGACGGATCTGGCCGGCGCCCACGGCTTCGGGATCGACTGCCTGTTCGTGACGCGCGGCATCCACGCCGAGGACTTCGAAGGCGTCGATCAACTCGACCCCGCCTCGGTGAAGGAGCTGTTCGGCCATCCGCCCCGCGCGCTGACGCGGGAGCTGAGGTGGTAGGCGGGCGTATTAGATTGATTTGAGCGACAGGCAATCTGGCGCGTCACCTGTAGGGTGGGCAAAGCGAAGCGTGCCCACCATTACATAGCGCGGACCAAGTCGGTGGGCACGGCGCAAGCGCGCCTTTGCCCACCCTACAATTGGAGAGATCGGTGTGTTTTCCTTACCCTCCCCTCGAGGGGGAGGTAAGGCAAGCATAATTCGCTTACGCGCTCGCCATGTCCGGGAAGACCGCTTCGATCTTGGTCTTCAGCGTGGCGGCATTGAACGGCTTGACGATATAATTGTTCACGCCGGCCTTCTTGGCG
Source organism: uncultured Alphaproteobacteria bacterium (assembly GCA_963843235.1). Classification (GTDB taxonomy): domain Bacteria; phylum Pseudomonadota; class Alphaproteobacteria; order Rhizobiales; family Xanthobacteraceae; genus Bradyrhizobium. The sequence goes on along the minus strand of CAWJJV010000015.1, from coordinate 871,527 downwards.
GCAATCACGTTTTCGGTTTTCGATTCCGCGGTGATCATGATGAAGGGCGTGGTGGCCAGATTGGGGTCGGCCCGCACCTCGCGGAGCAGGTCGTAACCGGTCATCGGCTCCATATTCCAGTCCGAGATCACGAGCCCGTACTTTTTGCCGCGCATCTTGTTCAACGCGGCCGATCCGTCGCTGGCGTCGTCGATGTTCTCGAAGCCAAGCTGCTTCAGGAGATTTCGGATGATGCGGATCATGGTGTTGTAATCATCAACCACCAGAACCGACATCGACAAATCAACCGCCATCGTGGATCCCCCGCGCGACAACAACGCCGCAAACACCAGTACGCCTGCACGGGACCGGAATGCCCCGCAGTTCGCCCCCAGACCTAGCATCAGCCATTAAACAGCCCGTTAACCCGCCCCGCCGAACAAATACCCGGCACCCGGCGGGGCTCCGGCCGGGCTGCGCTTGACTTCGCCGGGGCCGCCACGTCACGGTCGCGACCCTCATCCGACCAAAGTTGAAGAATCCTGAAAATGACGTCTGGCTTTACCGTTATTCGCGATTCCACGCCCTCGGCCGCGATTCCCAGGGGGACCGTGGTCGCGATGGGCAATTTCGATGGCGTCCACCTCGGCCACCGTGCCGTCGTCACGGCGGCGCTGGCGATGGGCCGCGCGCACGGCAAGCCCGCGCTGGCGGTGACGTTTGAACCGCATCCGCGCAGCTTTTTCAGCCCGCATTCGCCCCAGTTCCGGCTCACCGACGAGGCTGGAAAGCTGCGGCTGCTGGCCGGAACCGGGCTCGCGGGCGCTGTGGTGATGACCTTCGACAAGGCCCGCGCCGGGACCACCGCGCAGGACTTTCTTCACCATGATCTGATCGAGCGGCTCGGCGTCAGCGGCATCGCCGTCGGCTACGACTTCCACTTCGGCAAGGGCCGGGTCGGCTCACCGAGCCTTTTGGTGGCCGAGGCGCCCCGGCTCGGCATCGAGGTCGACGTCCAGCCCCACATCGATATCGCGGAGCGGCCGGTCTCCTCGAGCGCCATCCGCATGGCGCTGGCCGAGGGGCAGATCGACGAAGCCACCGCGATGCTCGGCGGCCCGTGGTTCGTCACCGGCGAGGTGATCCATGGCGAGAAGCGCGGCCGCGATCTCGGCTACCCCACGGCCAATATTCGGCTCGACAAGAATTGCGGGCTCAAGCACGGCATCTACGCGGTGCGGGTCAGCCGCCAGAGCCAAGCGGGCCAAGGGGACGAAGATCAACCGCGCTTTGACGGTGTCGCGAGCTTCGGCCGCCGCCCGACCTTCGACAACGGTGCCCCGCTGCTGGAGGTCTTCCTGTTCGACTTCAAGGGCGATCTCTATGGCGCCGCGCTGGATGTGGCCTTCATCGGCTTCATCCGCGAGGAACTGAAGTTCGACAGCGTCGCAACGCTGGTGCGCCAGATGGACGACGATAGCGCCAAGGCCCGCGCCGCACTGGCCGCCGCCCCCGGGGCTTTTCCGAAGTTCGGAGCGGTCGGTTGAACAAGACCGAAAAGCAAAAGATGTTGGCGGGCGAACTGTACCGACCGGATGCCGAGCTTGGCGCCGATCAGGCCGCGACCAAGCAATGGTTGGTGCGCTACAACGCGGCGTTAGCGCTGCCGGTATCGGAACGTCACAAATTATTGTCCGAGCGTTTCGCCCGTGTCGGCAGCGGCGCCGTGATCCGGCCGCCGTTTTTTTGCGACTACGGCTACAACATTCATCTCGGCGACGACGTGTTCCTGAATTTCAACTGCGTCATCCTCGACGTCGTCGAAGTTGTTATCGGCGACCGCACCCAGATCGGGCCCGCCGTGCAGATTTACGCCGCAGACCATCCGCGCGATGCCGCGACGCGGCGGAGCGGCCTCGAATTCGGACGTCCGGTACGGATCGGCACCGACGTCTGGATCGGCGGCGGCGCCATTATCCTGCCCGGCGTAACGATCGGCGACGGGGCCGTGATCGGCGCCGGCAGCGTCGTGACGCGGGATGTCGGCAATGCGCAGACGGTTGCCGGAAATCCGGCCCGGCCGCATCGCCCGAAACCATCAGTTTAAGGAGCGGGCGGTTTGCCCCCGGGAACGGCCAAGATCGTGTCGCAGGGCTTTGCGATCCGACGGCTGGCTGCTATGGAAAGCCCCATGTTTGCGCGGCGCACCATAAGCATTAGCGGCCCGGCTTCTGCCTGAGCTTCGGCTCGGCGGAAAACCGGGACCTGCTTTATCCATCCGCGATCACTCGCGTTTTCAGCGCCCTTCGAGCCAAACCAGAGCATTCATGTCCGATAAGCCGCAAAAATCCGACGCCGCCGACTATTCCAAAACCCTGTTCCTGCCGCAGACGGAATTCCCGATGCGCGCGGGCCTGCCGCAGCGCGAGCCGGAAATCCTCAAGCGCTGGTCCGAGATCGACCTCTACGATCGCTTGCGCAAGACCGCGGCCGGCCGGGCCAAATTCGTGCTGCATGACGGCCCGCCTTACGCCAACGGCAACATCCATATCGGTCACGCGCTGAACAAGATCCTCAAGGACGTCGTGACCAAGAGCCAGCAGATGCTCGGTTTCGATTCCAATTACGTGCCGGGCTGGGACTGCCACGGCCTGCCGATCGAATGGAAGATCGAGGAAGAAAATTACCGTTCCAAGGGCAAGCCGAAGCCGGACTTTCGGGATTCCACCGCGATGGTGGCGTTCCGCAAGGAGTGTCGCGCCTACGCCAACCATTGGCTCGACGTGCAGCGCGAGGAATTCAAGCGGCTCGGCGTCATCGGCGACTGGGATCACCGCTACGCCACCATGGATTATTTCGCGGAAGCCCAGATCGCCCGCGAACTGATGAAATTCGCCGCCAACGGCACGCTCTATCGCGGCTCCAAGCCGGTGATGTGGAGCGTGGTGGAGAAAACCGCGCTGGCCGAGGCCGAGGTCGAATACGAGGACTACACCTCCGATACGGTGTGGGTGAAGTTTCCGGTGTCATCGCCCGCGCACGGTGCGCTGGCTTCCGCTTCCGTCGTGATCTGGACCACGACGCCATGGACCTTGCCCGGCAATCGCGCCATCAGCTTCTCGCCGAAAATCTCCTACGGCCTCTACAAGGTCACGGACGCGGCCGCCGACAACTGGGCCAAGCCCGGCGACCTCCTGCTGCTGGCGGATGCGCTGGCCGAAAGCGTGTTCAAGCAAGCGCGCGTCATCGCCTATGAAAAGGTCCGCGACGTGCCGGCCGACACCCTCGATGTGGTGGAATGCGCGCATCCGCTGAAAGGGTTCGGCGGCGGATACCAGTTCACGGTCCCGCTGCTTGCCGGCGACCACGTCACCGACGACACCGGCACCGGCTTCGTGCATACCGCGCCCGGCCATGGCCGCGAGGACTTCGAGATCTGGACCTCGAATGCGCGCGAACTGGAAGCGCGCGGCATCAACACCGTCATTCCCTATACCGTCGACGAGAACGGCGCGCTGACCGACCAGGCGCCCGGCTTTACGGGCAAGCGCGTCATCAACGACAAGGGCGAAAAAGGCGACGCCAACGAGGCCGTGATCAAGGCGCTGGTCGAGGCCGGCATGCTGCTGGCGCGCGGCCGGCTCAAGCATCAGTACCCGCATTCCTGGCGTTCGAAGAAGCCGGTGATCTTTCGCAATACGCCGCAATGGTTCATCGCGATGGATAAACCTATTGCGGATGGCGGCAACGCCAAGTCCGGCGACACCCTGCGCGCCCGCGCGCTGCATGCGATCTCGGTGACGCAATGGGTGCCGCCGTCGGGCCAGAACCGCATCAACGGCATGGTCAACAGCAAGCCCGACTGGGTGATCTCGCGCCAGCGCGCCTGGGGCGTGCCGATCGCGGTGTTCGTGCGCGAAAAGGGCGATGGGACCGCCGAAATCCTGCAGGACGAGGCCGTCAACAAGCGCATCGCCGACGCCTTCGAGCAGGAAGGCGCCGACGCCTGGTACATGGACGGCGCGCGCGAACGCTTTCTCGGCTCGCTCGCCAACGAGGCATGGAAGAAGGTCGACGACATCTGCGACGTCTGGTTCGATTCCGGTTCGACCCACGCCTTCGTGCTGGAAGACCCCGTGCACTTTCCCGGCCTCGCCGGCATCAAGCGCAAGCTCGACGGCGGCGAGGATACCGTGATGTATCTCGAGGGCTCGGACCAGCATCGCGGCTGGTTCCAGTCGTCGCTGCTGGAAAGCTGCGGCACCCGCGGCCGGGCGCCGTTCGACGTGGTGCTGACCCACGGCTTCACGCTCGACGAGAACGGCCGCAAGATGTCGAAGTCGGTCGGCAACACCGTGGAGCCGCAAAAGGTGATCGCGCAATCCGGCGCCGATATCCTGCGGCTTTGGGTCTGCGCCACCGACTATGCCGACGACCAGCGCATCGGCCCGGAAATCCTCAAGAACACCATCGAGACCTACCGCAAGCTGCGCAACTCGATCCGCTGGATGCTCGGCACCCTGCACCACTTCAGGCCGGGCGATGCGGTCGCGCCTGCCGAGATGCCCGAACTGGAGCGGCTGATGCTGCACCAGCTGGCCGGACAGGCCGCGATCGTGCGCGAAGCCTACGCCGCCTTCGACTACAAGACCGTGGTCGCCAGCCTGTCGGCGTTCATGAACACCGAACTGTCGGCGTTCTATTTCGATATCCGCAAGGACACGCTGTATTGCGACCCGCCGTCGTCGCTGGCGCGCAAGGCGGCGCTGACCACCATCGACATTCTCTGCGACGCGATCCTGAAATGGCTGGCGCCGGTGCTGTCGTTTACCTCGGAAGAGGCATGGCGGATGTACCGGCCGGACGCCGAGCCGTCGGTGCACCTCACGCTGTTTCCGGAAGGCCTGGAGGCATTCCGCGACGACGCGCTGGCCGCCAAGTGGGAGATCATCCGCGATGTCCGCCGCGTCGTGACCGGCGCGCTGGAAGTCGAACGTGCCGCCAAGCGGATCGGCTCGTCGCTGGAGGCCTCGCCGCTGATTTACGTTTCGGACAAGACGATCTTCAACACGCTGTTCGATGTCGATCTGGCGGAAGTCTGCATCACCTCGAACGCGATGGCGACCAACGACGAGGCACCGGCCGATGCGTTCCGGTTGAACGAGGTGCCCGGCGTCGCCGTGGTGGTGGAAAAGGCCGTCGGCACCAAATGTGCGCGGTCGTGGAAAATCCTGCCGACCGTCGGTGAGGACGCCGAATACCCCGACGTCACCCCGCGCGACGCGCAGGCGCTGCGCGAATGGAAGGCGCTGGGAGTGACGGTCTAGGTGTTTTTTCGTCGTCCCTGCCTGTCGCGCAATTGCGCGTTAGGCGCAGGACCCATAACCCCTGGCAGAAATGACGAATAAAGAACGATGATCCAAGTTCTTCCAAAAACATTACCCTCACGGCGTATGGGTCCCCGCGTTCGCGGGGACGACATCGCATTTCGCGTTTTGACTTGCCGATGACCCCTCACCTCCGTTCCGGCGTCATCGCCGCCGTCGTCGCCCTGGTTATCGACCAGGCCTCGAAACTCTGGCTGCTGTTCGGGTACGACATCGCCAACCGCGGCCCGGTCAGGCTGACGCCGTTCCTGGACCTGGAGCTGGCCTGGAATGTCGGGATCAGTTTCGGCTGGTTTCAGAACGACAGCCCGATGGCGCAGGCTGCCCTGATCGTCATCAAGGCGGTGGCGGTGGTCGTTCTGGCGATCTGGATGGCACGGTCGCGCACCCTGCTCGCAACCATCGCGCTCGGCCTGATCATCGGCGGCGCCCTCGGCAACGCGATCGACCGCTTCGCCTATGGCGCGGTGGTCGATTTCGCCCTGTTCCACGTCCAGATCGGGGGAAACACCTTCAATTGGTACGTCTTTAACCTTGCCGACGTAGCGATTGTTGCCGGAGTGGCGGCCCTATTGTATGATTCCTTCTTGGGGACACCCGCCGCAAAAGCGCCCTGATCCCGGCTGATACGGGCTCCCAAAGCTGAACCTTGATTGCAGGAGCGGAGTTGCGCCCCAATCCGGTGGCGCCCCGCTGCAGACCTTGAATAGGAAGAGCGCAATGCGCGAGACCGAAGCCAACGGTTGGTTTGTTCAGAATTCATCGCGCGCCACCCTGCGCGCGCTGCGGCTATCCGCCGTCGTCTTGGGCGTCGGTCTTGTGATGGCGACCGGGGCTGCGCGGGCCCAGGACGCCGACGAAGACGACAAGTCTTTTGAAGACAAGATCATCGAAAGCATCATGACCGGCATCGGCGGCACCAACATGGACAACCGCGGCATCGATTACCGCGAACGGTCGCCGCTGGTGGTTCCCCCCAAGCTCGATCTGCCGCCCCCGGCGTCCACAGCGGCCGAGGTGAATGTCCCGAATTGGCCGAAGGATCCCGACCTGGTGCGCCGCAAGGCGGCGATCGCGGCCAAAAAGAAGGAAAACAAGGACCCGGTCGAAGCGGCCCGCATCCTGACGCCGAGCGAGCTCGATAAGGGCAAAGTTGCGGCCTCCCCCCGCACCGCCGGCAGCAGCGGCGAAAACGTGGTGCCAGGCGGCGAGCCCGGCGCCACTGCGATCCTGAGCCCGTCCGCGCTCGGCTTTAACGGCAGCTTCAGCAACCTTTTCGGTGGCAACAAACCCGAGGTTGCGCCGTTCAAGGGCGAGCCGACGCGGGATTCCCTGACCGAGCCACCGTCCGGCTACCAGACGCCGTCGCCGAATTTTGCCTACGGCACCGGCCCCAAGGAATCGCTGAACAAGGAATATAACCCTGCCGCCGGCAAATATGGCGACTGACAACGCCTGTCGCTCCGCTTCGTGACCCGCAGCTACGTGACGCTATCGTAACGTCCGGCAGTCGATGGGCGGTGTATAGTGCCGTGGTTCCATCCCGAACGCTTTTGTTCGGGCCGCCAGACAGGTCATGATGTCCTCACACCGCTTTGCCGTTAATGTCATTGCCGCGTTCGCTCTGACGTTCGCTCTCTCCGCGCCGGGCGCCCTGGCCCAGACCACTGTTACCTCCGACCCGCCCGCCACCTTCACCCTCGGCAATGGCCTGAAAGTGGTGGTGATCCCGGATCACCGCACGCCGGTCGTCACCCAGATGATCTGGTACAAGGTCGGCTCCGCCGACGAGACGCCCGGCAAGTCGGGCCTTGCGCACTTTCTCGAGCATCTGATGTTCAAGGGCACCAGCAAGCATCCCGCCGGTGAATTCTCCCAGACCGTGCTTCGGATCGGCGGCAACGAGAACGCTTTCACCTCGACCGATTATACCGGCTACTTCCAGCGGGTGCCGCGCGACCAGCTGGCCAAGATGATGGAATTCGAGGCCGACCGCATGACCGGTCTCGTTCTCAAGGATGAGAACGTATTGCCGGAGCGCGACGTCGTGCTCGAAGAATACAACATGCGCGTGGCCAACAATCCCGAAGCGCGGCTGACCGAACAGATCATGGCGGCGCTGTACCTCAACCATCCCTACGGCCGCCCGGTGATCGGCTGGCACCAGGAAATCGAGAAGCTCGACCGCGAAGATGCGCTGGCGTTCTACAGGCGCTTCTACGCGCCGAACAACGCCACGCTGGTGATCGCCGGTGACATCGATGCCGACGAGGTTCGTCCGATGGCGGAGCGGACGTTCGGCGCGGTCCCGGCCCAGCCCGCGATACCGGCGCAGCGGCTGCGACCGCAGGAGCCGACGCCGATCGCGCCGCGCACGGTGACGTTTTCCGATCCCCGCGTCGAACAGCCCAAGGTGACGCGCTATTACCTCGTCCCGTCCGCCACCACCGCGGCCGCCGGCGAAAGCCCGGCGCTCGACGTGCTGGCGCAGCTGATGGGCGGCGGCAGCAACTCCTATCTCTATCGCGCATTGGTGGTCGACAAGCCGCTCGCCGTCAACGCCAACGCCGGATACCAGGGCACCGCGCTCGACCCGACCCAGTTCATGATTTCGGTCGCGCCGAAGCCAGGTGTCGGGTTCGCGCAAGTCGAACAGGCGGTCGATGACGTCATCGCCAAACTCGCCCAACACACGGTGCCATCAGAGGATCTCGAGCGGGTGAAGACCCAGCTGATCGCCGAGGCCATCTATGCGCAGGACAACCAGGCCACCCTGGCGCGCTGGTATGGCGCCGCGCTCACCACCGGGTTGAGCATCGAGGATATCAGAAGCTGGCCGGATCGAATTCGCGCCGTCACCGCCGAACAGGTGCGCGCCGCCGCGCAAAAATGGCTGGACAAGAATCGGTCGGTGACCGGCTACCTGATCAAGGATACCGCGCCGAAACGCGAGGAGAAACGCTCGTGACTTACTTGAAGGTTTGCGCACGGCACATCGCGCTGGTGTTTGCCGTTTGTTTCGCCGCTGGCGCCGCTGGCGTCGACACCGTCGCACGCCGCGGCCAAGATCCAGCGTCTGGTTTCACCTGGCGGCATCGAGGCCTGGTTTGTGCAGGACTCGACCGTGCCGCTGATCGCGATGGAATACGCGTTCGGCGGCGGTGCGAGCCAGGATCCGGCCGGTAAAGGCGGGGTCGGCAATCTGGTCGCCAGTCTGCTTGATGAAGGCTCCGGCGATCTGGATTCCAAGACCTTTCACGAACGGCTCGAGCGCCGCGCCATCGAGCTGAGCTTCAGTTCGACGCGGGATTATTTCCGCGGCTCGCTGCGCATGCTCAAGGACACCAAGGACGAAGCTTTCGACCTGCTTCGGATGTCGCTGACCTCGCCGCATTTCGACAGCGTCGATGTCGAGCGGATTCGCTCGCAGGTGCTTTCCAACCTGCAAAGCGAGACCACGAGCCCGACGGCGCTGGCCGGCCGCAAGTTTCTGGCCATGGCTTTTCCCGACCACCCCTACGGCCGGCCGGCCGAGGGTTCGCTGGAAAGCGTGCCGAAAATCGATGCCGCCGACCTCAAGGATTACGTCCGCCGCGTGCTGGCCAAGGATACGCTGAAAATCGCCGTGGTCGGCGACGTCGACGCCGATACGCTCGGCAAATTGCTCGACCGGACCTTCGGCAGCCTGCCGGCCAAGGGCGACCTCACGCCGGTTCCCGACGTCGAAGCCGCCAAGCCGCCGCAGCGCGCGTTCATTCCGCTCGACGTGCCGCAGACCGTGGTGACGTTCGGCGGTCCCGGCATCCGGCGCGACGACCCCGACTTCATGGCCGCTTACGTCGTCAACCACATTCTCGGCGGCGGGTCGTTGTCGTCACGGCTCTACCATGAAGTCCGCGAGAAGCGTGGTCTGGCCTATTCGGTCTACCAGGCGCTGCTGTGGATGAAGCACTCCGCGCTGTTCATCGGAAACACCGGGACACGCGCCGACCGCGCCGGCGAGACCGTCGAGGCCATCAGCAAGGAAGTCCGCCGCATGGGTGAGGATGGCCCGACCCAGCAGGAACTGGACGAAGCCAAGTCCTACCTGAAAGGCTCGCAGATGCTGGCGTTGGACACCTCCTCCAAGCTCGCCTCGGGCATGCTGCAATACCAGCTGGATGGGCTGCCCATCGACTATATCGAGAAGCGCAACGCGCTGGTCGACGCCGTCACCCTGGATGAGGCCAAGAAAGTCTCCAAGCGCCTGTGGGGACAAGGTCTTCTCACCGTGATCGTCGGCCGCGCCCCGCAAGCCGCCGCGCAACCTGCGGCCGGGACGCCTCCGGCTACGGCGAACTGAGGTTTTTTAGCTCAGCCGCCCGGCACGGCCTGCTCTCTCCCCCGTTGTGGGGGAGAGTTGGAGAGGGGGTACCGCGAGTCCGGCACTTGGAGTTCATCCCCCTCCCTAGCCTCGAGAACGAGCTTCGCTCGCCTCGGACCCCACAAGGGGGAGGGAAAACCACCGCGCCGCGCGGTGGCCCAGCACCCGCCGCCAAAGCCAACCCCGCGCAAAACCGCTATCGTGCGCGCATCCGATTCCCGCCAGGGGATCATCCCAGCTTCCGGTGACGCCATGCTGCGGATTTCCCGCGACCTCACCATCGACGAGGACGACATCGAGGTCAGCTACGTGCGGGCCTCGGGTCCCGGCGGACAGAACGTCAACAAGCTTTCGACCGCCGCGCAATTGCGGTTCGACACGCGGCGGATCACGCTGCCGGAGGACGCCACGGCGCGGCTCAACCGGCTCGCGGGCCAGCGCATGACCAAGGACGGCGTGATCGTGATCCACGCGCAGCGGTTCCGTACCCAGGAGCGCAATCGCGCCGATGCCGTCGACCGGCTGCTGGAACTGCTGCGCGAGGCCATGGTACGGCCGACACCGCGCCGCGCAACGCGGCCGACGCTGGGCTCGAAGCAGCGCCGGTTGGACGGCAAGAAGCGCCGCGGCGACGTCAAGGCGAAGCGCGGTTCAGGCGGCTACGACGATTAAGCTCGGTTCGCGCCGAAGCGCCCGCAACCTTCCATCATAAAACAGCCCGCTACTACCACCGCCGGTTCGCGACGACCTACGTTCGTTTCCGTGGCAACGGAAACATCCATGAGAAAACGCCATGTGATACGCGTCATGGGGCTGGGATTTTGCAGCGCGATATCGACGTTCGACGTCGCGCCGGCGCAACTACCCGTGCCGGCGGCAAAGTCGCCGGCACCAAGGCTGAAACCCGCGCCACCCCCATCACATATCTCAGGGGATTGAACTGAATGGCCAAGCCCGTTCACTCGATGATCCGCGTGCTCGATGAAGCGAAGTCACTCGATTTCTACGGCCGCGCATTTGATCTGAAGATCGCCGATCGCCTCGTGTTTCCGGACTTCACGCTGATTTATCTGCGCAACGCATCGTCGCCGTTCGAGGTCGAACTCACGGTGAACTCCGGGCGAACGGAGCCTTACATTCCGGGCGACGGATATGGCCATCTCGCCGTCGTCGTCGACAATCTCGACCTCGAGCACGCCCGCTTCGAGCGAGAGAAATTGTCGCCCGGGCCGCTGCGGGATTTCAAGCATGACGGAGCGACGCTCGCGCGCTTTTTCTTCGTCTCGGACCCCGACGGCTACAAGATCGAGGTGATCCAGAAAGGTGGCCGCTTCGGCTAAACACTCAACAAAAAGACATCCAGTGGAGGACACCCATGAGAGAAGTCGATCGTCGAGGCAAATACAGCCGCCGAATTTTCCTGCAGGGCGCCGCAACCGCGGTTCCAGTCGTCGCCGTTGCGGCAAGTGCCGGCATCGCGATCGAGGATGCGTGGGCCGCTGAGGCGACCACGCTGACGCCAGCGACGTTGAAGACGCTGGTGAAGGTTGCGCGCGATATCTATCCGCACGACTTCCTGGTCGACAGCTATTACATCACCGCGATCAAGCCGTGGGACGGAAAGGCGGCGAAGGACCCGGCGGTCAAGGCGCTCCTCGAAGACGGCGTTCGACGTCTCGATCAGGATGCGCAAGACCGGCACAAGATGGCTTACGTTCAGGTGCCCTGGGAAGCAGACCGGATCGTCCTGCTACAGGGAATCGAGCAGACCGATTTCTTCAAGAAGGTTCGATCTGATCTCGTTGTCTCTCTCTACAACCAGGAAGAGCTGTGGCCGAAATTCGGCTACGAGGGCTCCTCCGTGGAGCATGGCGGTTACATCAATCGCGGCTTCAACGACATCGATTGGCTACCGAAAGCCTGAAGGCTTCGAGCAAAATCCGGTTGGCAAATCCTGTTGGGAGCACACATCATGGCGAAATTTGATCTGAACGACGATGGCCTCGTCGTCATTATCGGTTCCGGCGCCGGCGGCGGTACGCTGGGTAACGAACTGGCCCAGAAGGGCGTCAAGGTCGTGATCCTTGAGGCCGGCCCGCGCACCGAGTTGCACGACTTCGTCAACAACGAATGGGAAAGCTTCACGCAGCTGGCGTGGACAGATATGCGAACGACCTCCGGCGACTGGCGCGTCGCCAGGGATTTCGCCAACCTGCCGGCCTGGATCGTCAAATCGGTCGGCGGATCGACCGTGCATTGGGCGGGCGCGTCGTTGCGGTTCGACGAACATGAATTCAAGATCCGAAGCACCTACGGCAACGTGCCGGGCGCCAATCTGCAGGACTGGCCGATCACGCTCGCCGAAATGGAGCCGTGGTACGCCAAGGCGGAAAACAAGATGGGCGTGACCCGCACCAACAATATTCCGGGATTGCCGGGCAACAACAATTTCAAGGTGATGGAAGCCGGCGCGAAGAAGCTCGGTTACAAGGAAGTCCACACCGGGCGGATGGCGATCAACTCTGAACCGCGCGACGGCCGCGGCTCATGCCAGCAGATCGGTTTTTGTTTCCAGGGCTGCAAGTCCGGCGCCAAATGGTCGACGCTCTATACGGAAATCCCGAAGGGCGAAGCGACCGGCAACCTTGAAGTTCGTCCCGGAAGCATGGCGATCAAGATCGAGCACGATGCATCGGGCAAGGTCACCGGTGTCGTCTATGCCGACGAGGCCGGAAAGATGCAGCGACAGAAGGCGCGCATTGTTGCGGTTGCCGGCAACTCGATCGAGAGTCCCAGGCTGTTGCTCAACAGTGCGTCCAACACATTCCCCGACGGCCTCGCCAACAGTTCCGGCCAGGTCGGCCGCAACTACATGCGTCACATGACCGGCAGCGTCTATGCAGTTTTCGACAAGTCGGTTCACATGTATCGCGGTACGACCATGGCCGGCATCATCCGCGACGAGTCACGGAACGATCCGTCGCGTGGTTTCATCGGCGGCTATGAGATGGAAACGCTGTCGCTTGGTTTGCCCTTCATGGCGGCTTTCCTTAATCCGGGCGCATGGGGACGCCCGTTCACATCAGCGATGGAAGGCTATCCGCGCATGGCGGGGATGTGGCTGGTCGGCGAGGATATGCCGCAAGAAACCAACCGCGTGACGCTCGACCCGAAAGCCAAGGATAAATTCGGGATGCCGGTCGCCAGCGTGCATTACGACGATCACCCCAACGACATCGCCATGCGCAATCACGCCTACAAGCAGGGTTCCGCGGTTTACGAGGCCGTCGGCGCGACCGTGACCTATCCGACCACGCCTTATCCCAGCACGCATAACATGGGCACCAACCGGATGAGCACGAAAGCCCGCGACGGCGTCGTCAACAAATTCGGCCAGACCCACGATATCAAGAATTTGTTCGTGTCGGACGGCAGCCAGTTCACCAGCGGCGCGGCCTGCAATCCGACGCTCACGATCGTGGCGCTCGCCGTCAGGCAGGCGGATCACATCGCCGGCGCCATGCAGCGAAAGGAAATCTAGCACCGCAGAGCGTGTGCTGCGTCCTCCGGTGATCGCATCTTTGACGTGGAGCAGATGTCGCTACTGCATCCATACGACCAATGCCGGGGTTATGGGTCGCCGGCGCAAGGCCGCGGACTGACAGAGACACCTGATTGGCGAACGATCACTCAGCCGCGACGAACTGCGGCGCCGTGCGCTCGAGAAAGTCGGGGATGACGGCCGCGGCCTTCGATCGATAGATCAGGCATGAACAGCGCAGCAGCGACGCAAAGTTATGCACTTCCCCATTGTGATCGAGAACCTCGCTGTGAAGACGCGTCAGGAATTTCGCAAGACTCATGTCTTCCCGGCTCGCGATTTCCTCGAGCGTGTCCCAGAACGCCATCTCCAGCCGGATGGAAGTGCAATGACCGGCGATACGAAGCGATCTGGTCTGCGATTTATAGTCGCGTTGCGGCTGATGGGCGAACAGCTGGCACATGGCATCCTCCCGATTTTTCTTAGAGCTTTTCTAAACGATATACCCGGTCGGAACCGCCCACAATGTTCCCCTCAAGCACGAATGCGGAATCCCCCGGGGATTCGGCCGGCATTGCCCTCCCATCACCACCCGAAAGCCCCTAGATTGCACTGCCGCATCCACGAGTCGTCTTGAACCCCATGCCCGTCCGCCAGCTCCCCGAACAGGTCGTCAACCGCATCGCCGCCGGCGAAGTGGTCGAGCGCCCCGCGAGCGTGGTCAAGGAACTGGTCGAAAACGCCATCGACGCCGGCGCCAGCCGGATCGATATTTTCACCGATGGCGGCGGCCGGCGGCGGATCGGCATTACCGACGATGGCGGCGGCATGACCGCTGCCGATCTGGCGCTGGCGGTGGATCGCCATGCCACCTCCAAGCTCGACGACGAGGATCTGCTGCACATCCGCACGCTGGGGTTTCGCGGCGAGGCCCTGCCCTCGATCGGCGCGGTGGCGAAGCTCGGCATCACCACGCGCCATGCGAGCGAGCCGCATGCCTGGTCGCTGTCGGTCGAAGGCGGCGAGAAATCGGCGATCATGCCGGCGGCACTCGGCCACGGCACCCGCGTCGAGGTCAGCGATTTGTTTTACGCCACGCCGGCGCGGCTGAAATTTCTCAAGACCGACCGCACCGAGGCCGAGGCGATCCGCGAGGTGGTGCGCCGGCTCGCGATGGCGCGACCTGACGTCGCCTTCTCGCTATCCGGCGAAGAGCGCGCGCCCGTCACCTGGGCCGCGGCGCTGCCCGGCGCCGCCCGGCCGGCTCACCCGCCTCGGCGATATCCTGGGAAGCGATTTCCGCGCCAGCGCCATCGAAGTGCGCGCCGAACGCGAAGGCGTCGTGGTCGAAGGCTTTGCCGCCGCCCCCTCGCTGACCCGCGCCAATGCGCTCGGGCAATATCTGTTCGTCAACGGCCGCCCGGTGCGCGACAAGCTGATCCTGGGGGCGGTGCGCGCGGCCTATTCCGACTATCTGCCGCGCGACCGCCATCCCGTGGTGGCGCTGTTCGTCACGCTGTCGCCGCAAGAGGTCGATGCCAATGTGCATCCGGCCAAGACCGAGGTGCGGTTCCGTAACGCCGGCCTGGTCCGCGCCTTGATCGTGCACGCGCTGAAGGAAGGACTTGCCCGCGAAGGCCGGCGCACCGCGGCCAACAGCGACGGCGCCGCGCTCGCCTCGTTCCGTCCCGCGTTCGCGCCGCGCCCCGCCAATTGGGATTGGCAGCGCTCGCCGGCCTTTCCTCCAGCGATGGCGCCGGCTGGCCCGCGCTCGGCATTCGAGGGTGCCGCGGCGGCGGCCTTCGCCGAACCCGGACAGGCCGCGTTCGACGTCGGCACGCCGACCGCCGACGTGCGTTTCGAGGCGGCGCCATCCGCCGACCTGCTCGACCGTCCGCTGGGCGCGGCCCGGACCCAGATTCACGAAACCTATATCGTGTCGCAGACCCGCGACGGCCTTGTCGTGGTGGACCAGCACGCCGCCCATGAGCGCATCGTCTATGAAAAGCTCAAGGCCTCGCTGGCGAAGAACGGCGTGCAGCGGCAAATCCTGCTGATCCCGGAAATCGTCGAACTCGACGAGGCGACGGTGGAGAAGATCGTCGATCGCGCCGAAGAGCTGGCGTCGTTCGGGCTTGCGATCGATTCCTTCGGCCCCGGCGCGGTCGCGGTGCGCGAGACGCCCTCGCTGCTCGGCAAGACCAATGCCGGCTCGCTGCTGCGCGACCTCGCCGAGCACCTGGCGGAATGGGACGAGGCATTGCCGCTGGAACGCCGCCTGATGCATGTCGCGGCCACCATGGCCTGCCACGGCTCGGTACGCGCCGGCCGCCGCCTCAAGCCGGAAGAGATGAACGCGCTATTGCGCGAAATGGAAGACACGCCGAATTCCGGCCAATGCAACCACGGCCGCCCGACCTATGTCGAGTTGAAGTTGTCGGATATCGAGAAACTGTTCGGGCGACGGTGAAGCGTCATACAATCCACCCTCATGGTGAGGAGGCGCCTCTTGGCGCCGTCTTCGGACGATGCTTCGCATCGCCGGGAGAACCATGCGTTCGTGGCCCATCCTTCGAGACGCGCGAAAACGCGCTCCTCAGGATGAGGTCGTCATACCGCTCGCAAAAACGTAAATTCCGTATCGTCGTAGGCGCGCCGCTCCAGTTCCTCGAAACCTTCCGGCGCCGCAAACGCCGCCGCCTTGGCCTCTTCGACCACCAGCAGCGCGGCCGGCTTCAGCCAGCCGCCGTCGCGCAGCGAGGCCAGCGCCTTCTCGGCGAGCTTCATGCGATAGGGCGGATCGAGAAACACCAGCGAGAACGGGTCCATCGGGTGCGCCGGGCCGAGATTGCCGGCGTCGCGGCGATACACTTTCGTCACCCCGCCTAAGCCCAGCGCTTCGACATTGTTGCGCAACAGCGCGCGGGCCTCGGCGCCGTTATCGACGAACAGCGTGAACGCGGCGCCGCGCGAAACCGCCTCGATGCCAAGCGCGCCGGTGCCGGCGAACAGGTCGAGCACCCGTGCCTCGGCGATCGGATCGTCATAGGCATGAACAAGGATGTTGAACACCGCCTCACGCAGCCGGTCCGCGGTCGGACGAATGTCGCGCGACGACGGCGACGCCAGATTGCGGCCCTTCAACCGCCCACCAACGACACGCACAGCCTCGCCTCACTCGTCCCGCGGCTTCAGATCGCGCTTGCCATGATAGCCGCGCTGCGGGCGACGCGGCGGGCCGTAGCCGTTGACTTCGGCCTCATTGCGCGCACGGGCTTCCTCGCTGCCGGTGCGTTGCACCAGCACGCGCCGTCCCTTGCGGTCGGCGATCAACCCGCTCTTGCCGGCCGGCTTGAACGGCTTCTTGCCGCGCGGCGCATCGGCCGTATCGTCCTCGGAATTCGTCGCAGCCTCGCCCGGCATCGGCCGGTTGAAATCCGCGCCCGCCAAGGCGGCGATCTTTTCGCCGAGCTGTTCGCGCAGCACCCGGGTCTTGACCTCCTCGACCTCGCCTTCGGCGAGTTCGGCCAATTGGAACGGGCCATAGGACACGCGGATCAGGCGATTCACTTCGAGGCCGAGATGCGCCATCACGTTGCGCACTTCGCGGTTCTTGCCCTCACGGATCGCAAACACCAGCCAGACATTGGCGCCCTGGTCGCGCTCCAGCGTCGCATCGATCGAGCCGTATTTGACGCCGTCGACTTCGACGCCCTTTTTCAGCTCATCGAGCTGGGCCTGCGTCACCTCGCCATGGGCCCGTACCCGATAGCGCCGCAGCCAGCCGGTATCGGGCAGTTCGAGCGCGCGCGCCAGGCCGCCGTCATTGGTCAGCAGCAAAAGGCCCTCGGTGTTGAAATCGAGCCGGCCGATGCTGATCAGCCGCGGCAGGCCTTCCGGCAGATTGTCGAACACCGTCGGCCGCCCTTCCGGGTCGGCGTGGGTCGTCATCAGGCCGCGCGGCTTGTGAAACATGAACAACCGTGTGCGCTCGCGCGGCGGCAACGGCTTGCCGTCGACGGTGATGACGTCGTTGACGGTAACATCGAGCGCCGGGGAGTTGATCACGCGCCCGTTGACGCTGACGCGGCCCTGCACGATCCATTCCTCGGCGTCACGGCGCGAGGCCAGCCCTGCCCGCGACACCACCTTGGCGATGCGCTCGCCGGCTTTCTTGACCCGCGGCGGACGCGGCGGCGCACGGCGCTCGTCGGATGCGCGCTCGCGATAGGCGCCGCGGCCGCCGAACGCCGGACGCTTGACGAAAACCTTGCTGTCGTCCTCGTTGTCGCGGCGCGGCCGGTCGGAAAAACCGCCGGAGGATCGCGCCTCGTTGCGCGGATGCTCGTGCCACGTGTTGCGCCCCTCGCGCGGACGATCGAACTTCGGACGGTCGTCGCGGGGACGATCGGAAAACGGCCGGTCGCCACGGGGACGATCAGCGTGACGATCACCTTGGGGACGATCCTCGCGCGGACGTGAAAATCGCGGACGCTCATCGCCGCCGCGCTCATCACGAGGCCTCGCGTCGCGCGGTCCGTCATAACGCGGCCTGTCGAATTTGGGCTTGTCAAAGCTGCGCGCGCCATCGCGGGGCGGCCGCGAACGGTGGCCGGCGTCGTCGCGCGAACCGGCGTCGCGTTTCTGCCACGGCTTCGAATCGCCGCGCGCAAACTTCCTGTCGTCGCCAAACTTTCTGTCCGGGCGATCACCGCGCGGGCGGTCATGATCGCGCGACGGACGATCGCCGTGCGGCCGGTCGCCGCCTTTACGAAAGCCTTCACCGCGCGGCGTATAGGGCCGCTTCTCGCCGCCGCCATCCCGCGCCGCATAAGGTTTCTTGTCGCCGAATTTGCGATCGGAAAATCGCCCGGCGGGACGGGCGTCACCGCGCTCGCCGCGCGGGGTATAGGGACGCTTTTCGTCGCGGGGCCGGTCATCCCGGGAAAAGCGCTGTGGACGATCGCCAAACGGCCGATCGCCGCGGGGCCTCGGCGCGTCGCCGTCGTGGCGGCGCGGCGCGCTATCGTAATCGCGGCGCGGCGGCCGGCTATCTTCGCGCTTGCCGGCATAGGGTTTGCCCGCGCCCGAATAGGGCTTTTTCTCATAGGATTTGGCGCCATCCGGCTTGCCGGCGTAGGGCCGCCGCTCGCCGTCGTCACTCTTGCCGGCAAACCCGCGCTTGGCGAATTTCTTATCCGGTCCCCGGGCCGCGCCTGAACGGCCCTTGCCACCGCCGGTGCGGCCCTTGCCGCTACCGGGCCGATCACGCCGGCCGCGCGAGGAATCGTTGTTTTTGTCGTTATCGCGGGGCATGAATGATCTCACCAGATACGGCTGAAAATGCGAAAGGGCTGGCACGGCGATGACGCGCGCGCTCATTCCTTGAGCCGCAGTGTCATGCAAAACCGGTATCCACTTTTGCTGAAGCCATATCCAGTAGCAGAGTTCTGCGAGCGATACGAGACATGACCGCACCATCTTTCATGGATTTGGCGCTGAAAGCGGCCGAAAACGCCGGAAAATCCGGCGAAGTGCCGATCGGATGCGTGATCGTGCGCCATAACGAGGTGATCGCCGCCGCCGGGAACCGGACCCTGACCGACCGCGACCCGACCGCGCACGCCGAAATCCTCGCCATCCGGCAGGCCACGGAGGTCATCGGCAGCGAGCGGCTGGTCGATTGCGACCTCTATGTCACGCTGGAGCCGTGCACGATGTGCGCCGGCGCGATCTCATTGGCGCGGATCCGGCGGCTGTATTACGGCGCGGCCGACCCGAAGGGCGGCGCGGTCAATTCCGGGGTGCGGTTCTTCGGCTCGCCGACCTGCCATCACGTGCCGGAGGTCTATTCGTCCGTGGGCGAAGGCGAAGCGGCCGCGTTGCTGCGGGAATTTTTCAAGGCGCGGCGGTGATGGATTTGATTGCGTCATTCCGGGGCGATGCGAAGCATCGAACTACGATGTGCAATTGCACATCGGAGAATCTCAGATTCCGGGTCTGGTGCTGACGCACCATCCCGGAATGACGTGTCTAAGAAACTACGCACGCCACAAAAAACTCCTTCAACTTCCTCGCCGTCACATCGGGATTTTCCTCCGGCAGGAAATGGCCGGAATCGACCGGCGAGCCCGACACATTGGTGGCCCAGGTTTTCCAGGTGTCGAGCGGCGTCGCCGCGGCGCTGGCGATGCCGACATCGCCCCACAGCGCCAACATCGGGATCGTGATCTTCTTGCCGGCGTCGTGATCCGCCTTGTCGATGTCGTAGTCGGCATAGGCGCCGGCGCGATAATCCTCGCACATCGCATGAACCCGCGAGGGATCGCGGAACGGCGCCAGATAGTGCTCCAGCGCGCGCGGATCGATCTCCTTGAGCGTCTTCGACTTGGTCTGGCTCGCCATCTTTTGCTTGAGGAAGTAGTCCGGATTGCCGCCGATCAGCGTCTCCGGCATCGGAAAGGGCTGCGCGAGGAAGGTCCAATGATAGATCTTCAGCGCATAAAGCCGGTTCATCTTCTCCCAGTAATTATAGGTCGGCAGGATATCGAGCACCGCCAGTTTGGACAGCCGGCCCGGATGATCGAGCGCCAGGCGGTAGGACACGCGGCCGCCGCGATCATGCCCGGCGAGCGCGAAATGCACATGGCCGAGTTGCTCCATGGCCTCCACCATCGTCTGCGCCATCGCGCGCTTGGTGTAGGGCGTGTGGTCCTTGTCGCTCTCCGGCATGTCCGACCAGCCGTAGCCGGGCAGGTCGGCGATGATCAGCGTGAACTTGTCCGCAAGCTGCGGCGCCACTGTGTGCCACATCACATGGGTTGACGAAAACCCGTGCAACAACAGCAACGGCGGCCCCTTGCCGCCGACGCGCGCGAAAATGCGCCCGGATTTGGTGTTGATCCATTCGGACGCATATCCGGGAAACAAATCGGCAAGATCAGGCATGGGGCATACTCGTCATCATCCAACAAAGCGGATCGTCCAATAAACATCAGGGCCCAGTATCTGCAAGGGACGTGGCCGCATACTGGATAGCACGCTCATGCGGGACGCGACCGCCTGCGCTTTTAAACTTTGTTTGCCGTTGCTGCTGGTCCGCCCCGGATATATCCATCCATCAAGCCCAACCAACAAGAACCACACCGAGGAAATGCCATGTCGATCGATTTCGAAGTGCCGGCCGAGGCCAAGGCGGTCCGCGCAAAAGTCCGCAAATGGGTGCAGGAAGAATGCATTCCCGCGGAGAAGGAACTCGAACTCCAAGCCGCTCGACGAAGTGCTCGGCAAATTGCGAAAGAAAGCCCGTGCGCAGGGGCTGTGGTGCCCGTTCGTGCCGAAGGAATATGGCGGCATGGGGCTAGGCCCGCTCGCCAATGCGCTGGTCCAGATGGAGCTCGGCGAAAGCATGCTCGGCGCGCTCTCGATGAACACGCAGGGCCCCGACGACGCCTCGATGATGACCATCCTTGAGCACGGCACCGACTATCAGAAGGAAAAATTCCTGAAACCGCTGCTCAACGGCGACAAGCGCATCTGCTTTTCGATGACGGAAAAAGCCGCCGGCGCCGACGCCACCGGCATGCAGACATCAGCCGTGAAAGACGGCAACGCGAATTACATCCTCAACGGCGAGAAGTGGTTTTCCTCCTCCGCCAGCGTCGCCGACATCGCGCTGGTCATGGCCAAGACCGACCCGAACGCGCCACGCCACAAGCAGTTCTCGACCTTCATCGTCGAACTGCCGAACCCCGGTTACAACATCAAGCGCAACGTCAAGAACATGGCGATCCACGGCCCGCATTACGACGCATTGTCCGGCGGCCATTCCGAAATCGAAATCAAGGATCTCAAGGTGCCGGCCGACAATCTGCTCGGCGGCGAGGGCAACGGCTTCAACATGGGGCAGCACCGCCTCGCCTACGGCCGGCTGCGCCACGGCATGCACAACATCGCCAAGGCCCAGCGCGCGCTCGACATGGCGGCGGCCCATGTCACCAAGCGTTCGACCTTCGGCGTGCTGCTCGCCGACCGGCAGGCCGTGCAGTTCATGCTCGCCGAATGCGCCAGCCAACTCTACATCGGCCGGCTGATGCTGCTGCATATCGCCTACAAGGCGGAAAAAGGCCTGGATCTGCGGCAGGAAAACTCGATCGCCAAGGTGTATCTGGCCCATATGGTGCACAAGGTGATCGACACCGCGATCCAGCTCCACGGCGCGCTGGGCTTCAGCCAGGATACGCCGCTGGCACAATGGTACACGCAGGTGCGTTCACAGCGGCTGGTCGACGGTCCCGATGAAGTTCACAAATGGAGGGTCGGCCGCAACGTCATCAAGGCCTTCCGCGAACACGGCACCACGGCGTCCGCCGCGGGCGGCGATTTGCTTTGAAGAGAGTTCGTCATTCCGGGGCGGCGCATCGCGCCGAACCCGGAAACCAGAAGTGTGGTGCATGAAACTATCATCTCGGCAATCCTCCGACGTGCAACGCACGTCGTAGTTCGATGCTTCGCATCGCCCCGGAATGACGACTGGGTGTGCGCATCGTCCGGAATGACAGCCTATCCCCCGCCTTCTCCTGCTCCACCGCCTGCCAGCCGATATCGCGGCGGCAGAAACCATCCGCCCATTGGATGCGATCGATAGCTTCATAGGCGTGCCGCTGCGCGTCGGTGACGGTCTTGCCCAAGGCGCAGACGTTGAGCACGCGGCCGCCATTGGCGAGAATGGCTCCATCGCTCGATGTCGTGCCGGCGTGAAAGATCTCGACGCCCTCGACCTGGGCAGCGCTCATCGAGCCCTTCGATTCGAGTGCCTTTCTGGTAGACACCGGGATATCCCTTTGCCGCCATCACCACTGTCAGCGCAGCTTCAGGATACCAGCGCAGGTCGAAATTCTTCAACTGCCCATCGATGGAGGCAAGCATCGCCGGCACGATGTCGGACATCATCCGCAGCATCAGCACCTGGCATTCCGGATCGCCGAAGCGGACGTTGTATTCGAACAGTTTCGGCCCGTCCGCCGTCAGCATCACCCCGGCATAAAGCACGCCGCGAAACGGCGTGCCGCGCGCCTTCATGCCGGCAACCGTCGGCAGGATGATTTTCGCCATGATCTCGGCATGGATTTCCGGCGTCACGAACGGCGTCGGCGAATAGGCGCCCATGCCGCCGGTGTTCGGCCCGCGGTCGTGATCGAAGACGCGCTTGTGGTCCTGCGCCGAGGCCAGCGCGATCGCGGTCTCACCATCGGACAACGCAAAGAAGCTGATCTCGCGGCCGGACAAAAACTCCTCGATCACGACCTCGGCGCCGGCCGCGCCGAAGCCGCCATCGAACATCATGGCGATGGCGTCCTCGGCTTCGCGCAAGGTTTGGGCGACCACCACCCCCTTGCCCGCGGCAAGCCCGTCGGCCTTGACCACGATCGGCGCGCCCTGCCCGCGCACATAAGCCAATGCCTCGGCGGCGTCGGTGAAGCGCCGATAGGCGCCGGTCGGAATGCCAAATTCGGTGCAGAGGTCTTTGGTAAAGCCCTTGGAGCCCTCGAGCTGGGCGGCCTGTTTGCTCGGCCCGAACGCCTTGATGCCGACGCTCGCGAGATCATCGACCAAACCGGCGGCCAGCGGCGTTTCCGGACCGACCACCACGAGATCGACGGCGTTGCGTTTGCAGAACTCGATCACCGCGGCATGATCGCCGATGTCGAGCGCCACGCATTCGGCCTCGCGCGCGATACCGGCGTTACCCGGCGCGCACCAGAGCTTCGTCAGCAGCGGGGACGCGGCGATCTTCCACGCCAGCGCGTGCTCGCGGCCGCCGGAACCGAGTAGAAGAATATGCATACGATGCAGCCATACCCGAAGTTGCCGCGGTGAGGCGCAGGGTTTAACATGGCCTTGGCCCGCCGCAAGAAACACCGCCGATCGGGTGTGGATATGTGCTTTGCCGGCCATGGTGCGCATCGAGAACCTTGCGCGAACCCCAAAACCCCAATTCAATCGCCCGAGATGACCGCTCCCGAAGCCCTGATCAACGCGCCTGAATTTACCGTCTCGGAACTGTCCTCCGCGCTGAAGCGGACGGTGGAGGACGCCTATGGCCATGTCCGGGTGCGCGGGGAAATCTCCGGTTTCCGGGGTCCGCACTCCTCCGGGCACTGCTACTTCGCGCTGAAGGACGAGAGCGCCAAGATCGAGGCGGTGATCTGGAAAGGCGTCCATGGCCGGATGCGCTTCAAGCCGCAGGAAGGCCTTGAGGTCATCGCCACCGGCAAGCTCACGACCTACCCCGGGTCGTCGAAATACCAGATCGTGATCGAGGCGATCGAGCCCGCCGGGATCGGCGCGCTGATGGCGCTGATGGAAGAGCGCAAGCGCAAGCTCGCCGCCGAGGGGCTGTTCGACGAGGCGCGCAAACAGCTATTGCCATGGCTGCCGGAGGTGATCGGCGTCGTCACCTCGCCGACCGGCGCCGTGATCCGCGACATCCTGCATCGGCTGGAAGACCGCTTCCCGCGCCGCGTACTGGTGTGGCCGGTGCGGGTGCAGGGCGAAGGCTCGGCCGAGCAGATCGCAGCCGCGATCCGCGGCTTCAATGCGCTGCCCGAGCAGGGCCGGATTCCGCGGCCGGATCTTCTGATCGTCGCGCGCGGCGGCGGCTCGCTGGAAGATCTCTGGTCCTTCAACGAGGAGATCGTGGTCCGCGCCGCCGCCGAAAGCATGATCCCGCTGATCTCGGCCGTCGGCCACGAGACCGACATCACGCTGATCGATTTTGCCGCCGACAAGCGCGCGCCGACCCCGACGGCCGCCGCCGAAATGGCGGTGCCGGTGCGCAGCGAGCTGTTTGTCGAGGTCTCGACGCTGGCGCGGCGCACGATGGTGTGCTGGCAGCGCGGCCAGGAAGGTCGCCGCAACGAGCTGCGGGCGGCGGCCCGCGCGCTTCCTCTCGCCAGCGAACTGCTCGCGATTCCGCGCCAGCGGCTCGACGGCGCCGCAAGCGCCCTGCCCCGCGCGTTGAAGGCCAACACCCATGCCCATTTCCGCCGTTTCGCGGGCGCAAGCGCCAGGCTGACGCGTGCGGGTGCTGCGCGGGCAGGTCGCGCAGGCGCGGCAGCGGCTGACCGCATCGGGCGAGCGGATGATGCATTCGGCGCGGTCGCTGCTGCGAACTCGCCGGGATCGTTATGCCGGGATCGAGGCCCGGCTCAAGGCATCAAAGCTTTCCAACGCGCAGGTGCAGCGCCAGACCATCGCGCGCGACCGCGAACGGGCGCTGCGGCTGGCCGAGCGTGCCCGGCGCGCGCTGGTCACCGCGATGCAGCGTCATGAGGCGCGGGTCGCGCATAGCGGGCAATTGCTGGCCGCGCTGTCCTATCGCAGCGTGCTGACCCGTGGGTTCGCGCTGGTCCGCGACGAGCAAGGCCTCGCCGTACACGCCGCCGCCGCGATCGGACCCGGTGCGCATCTTTCCATTGAATTTGCCGATGGACGCGTCGGCGCCACCGCAGACGCGGATCGGCCAGCGGCAACGCGCGCCGCCAAACCGGTTGCGGAAGAGCCCAAAGAAGCCAGAGAGCATTCCAAGCCGGCCGCGCCCAAACGCGTCGTCAAACCGGCCGGCCAGGGAAGTCTGTTCTAAAAACAGCCTATCGCGCCAGCCATTCGGCGACGCGCTTTTGCAAATCGGCGCGCGCCTCCGCATCGGTACCGAGATGGCCATGCTCTGGCGTTGCGGCATCCGAGGTCCCGGCCATCGCATGAAGCGGAAAATTGGCACGGTCGAAATCGTGGTAGGCGCCGGGATACACCACGATATGCACCAGCGCGCTGCGTCCGCGGGCGCCCTCGATCATCTGACGGCAAGCGGGCGGCGAACTGACGTCATCCTTGGCACCGATCAGCACCAGCGTCGGCACCCGCGCGCTCCATCCGAGGCCGGAGGACAGACGACAGTCCGGATAGAATGCAATCGCCGAGCGGAAATCCGGCTCGATGTTGCGCGACAATAGTTGCGGACGCACTGCCCACAACACCGCACTCGCGCCGTTCGCCCATCCCAGCAGGCTAATCCGATCGCGGGCGGCCCAGGGCTGCTCCAGCAGCCATTGCCGGGACGCCATGATATCCGCGACCCGTTCGCGGCGGGCGAGGACCCGGCGATCCCGGATGCGGCATTGCGGGCCGAGTTCGCGAGAACCGTAGCTGTCCGGCAGCAACACCGCCTTGCCCGCCTTCAACAACTGCTCGGCCCAATCGCGATAGCGCAGCAGAACCGGCTCGGAATGGCTGGCGAGCCCGCCGCAGCCGTGCAAGGCGATCACCGAGGGAAACGGGCCATCCCCCTCGGGCCGGTAGAGCTGGGCGTGTAGCACCCCGTTGGCCGAGGGAATGTCGACCTGATGCGGTGTCGGCAGTGGCGCCGCGTCGACGGTAAAACTCACGGCAAATAATGCCAGGGAGGCGATTACTGACAGGAGGCGCATCGGGTTTGCCGGATCGTTATGGGGCCGGAGGGCCAGCACTCCATATTAAAAGGCTATCATGGGCCACGCCGTGAATTCATCACAAATCGGTGGGTTTGAAGGGCGGACATCGAGACCTATCTATGATAAATCAGACGCTTAAACATTCAGTCCGGTCCGAGCGACCGGGGCTAATCGGAGTTCAACCGTGCTGAATAAATTCGGCCCTTCGGGCCATGGCGAAGCGCAGGTGCAATATCTCGATGGCGATTTCCGCGTAATCTCGCCGGGGACCTATGTGCGCTGCGCGGTGACCGATACGCGCATTCCGCTCGACGAATTGAAATACTGGAGCGTCGATCTGCAAGAGGCTTACGCCGTCCCCACCGCAGTGTTGCAGCGGCATTACCCGGGCGCGCTGAAGACGCAGGGTTGATCGTCGGTCCGCGAAAGCGGGGACGACGCGAAATCCTCTGGGCTATTCGCGCCTACGAAGTTTCCGCTCGCGCGCCTTGAACAACTGGTCCACCACGAATTTCCGCAGCAATGCTGCGTCCTCAAATTCCAGTGTGACCGCAAACGCGGTGATGTTGCGCGTCCAGTCCGAAGCCCCCTCGCGGCCGCGCAGCCGCGCCAGATCCTTCTCCGTCGTCACCAGCGTCAGCCCGTCGCGTTTCGCTTCCGCGATCAAGCCCTCGATCTCTTCCGGCGAAAATGGATGATGATCGGCAAAGGCCTGCTCCCGCACCACGTCGATCCCGCAGCCGCGCAGCGTCCTGAAGAACCGGCCGGGGTCACCGATGCCGGCAAAGGCCAGCACCCGTTTGCCGCCGAGCGCGGCCAGCGACGCCTCGCTCGGCACAAGACGCGCCGACAGCACCGGCTTGGCTTGCGCGGCGATCGCGGCCGCCACTGTGGTGGCGGCGGTACCATCGCCGACCACGATCAGCGCGTCGGTGCGGACGAGTTGCGGCTGCAGCGGTGCCCGTAATGGACCGGCGGGAAACACGCAGCCGTTGCCGAGGCCGCGGTCGCCGTCGATGACGATCAAAGATGCATCCTTGGCGATCGCGGGGTTCTGAAAACCGTCGTCCATCAGGATCACGCTGGCGCCCTGTGAGCGCACCAGCGCCACGCCATTGACGCGGTCGCGCGCGATCACCACCGGAACGGTCAGCGCCATCATCAGCGGCTCGTCGCCGACATCGGCGGCAATGTGGCGCGCGGGATCGACCTTGACCGGCCCGCTCCATCGGCCCCCATAGCCGCGACTGAGCACCACCGGGGTCTCGCCGAGATCGCGCAGAAGCTTCGCAAGCGCCAGCACCGTCGGGGTCTTGCCGGCGCCGCCGGAATGATAGTTGCCGACGCAAAGTACGGGGACGCCGGCGTCAAACCCCTCGCTCTGCAATCGCCAACCGGCGACCAGACCATAGAGGGCGCCGAACGGCATCAATACGCGGGAGATCCATGATGGCGGCCGGTACCAGAAGGCCGGCTCACGCACTGGCCGCTCCCATTTCGAGCCGCAGCTGCAACAAATACGGTTCGAGCGCGGCGAGCGTACGCTCCAGCGCGCCGCCAAGCTGCTCGACCACGCGGGCGGACGCCGCGACCGACGCCTCGCGCGCCGCCGGATCGTCCAGCAACTGGCCGAGTTGTCGCACCAGCGCTTCCTGCGTGTCGGCCTGGCGGGCCCCGTCGGCACCGTCCAGCGCCTGGTAAACATCGGTGAAATTGAAGACGTGGGGGCCATGAACGATCGACGCGCCGAGCTTGATCGCCTCGATCGGATTCTGCCCGCCATGAGGAACCAGCGATCCGCCCATGAAGACGATCGGCGCCAACCGGTAGAACAGTCCCAATTCGCCCATGGTGTCCGCGACGTAAATATCGGTCGTCGCGGTCGGCAACTGCTCGCGCGAACGCAAGGCCACGTGCAGGCCGGCCGCCGCGATCATGCGGGCGATGGCGACGCCGCGATCGGGGTGCCGCGGCACGATCACGGTCAACAGCGATGGAAAGTAGCCGGCAAGCGTCCGGTGCGCTTCAAGCAGCATTTCCTCTTCGCCGGGATGCGTCGACGCCGCCACGATGATCGGGCGGCCGCGCGTCACCGACATCAGCCGCTCGAGCCGGCCTGCATCGGCGGGTGGCGCCGGCACATCGAGCTTCAGGTTTCCGGTGGTGATGACGTTGCGGCTGCCGAGCGCCGCGAAGCGCTCCGCGTCAACGTCCGATTGCGCCAGACAAATATCGAACCGGCCGAGCAACGCCGAGATCGTGCCGGCAACCCTGCGCCAGCGCGGGAACGAGCGATGCGACATCCGGCCGTTGATCAACACCATCGGCAGCCGCCGCGCCGCGCTCGACAGGATGAGGTTGGGCCACAGATCCAACTCGATGAACAGCGCCAGCGAAGGCCGCCAATGATCGAGAAAGCGCGCGACGTAGCGCGGCGAATCGTAAGGTACGTATTGATGGATGATATCGGCGGGAAAGCGCTTGGCGACGATCGTCGCCGAGGTCACCGTGCCTGATGTCAGCAGGATGCGGATGTTCAGCGCCCGCAGCCTTTCGATCAGGGCTGCCGCCGCCAGCACCTCGCCGACGCTGGCGCCGTGAATCCAGACCAGCGGCCCATTCGGCCGAGCGCCCTCGCTCATGCCGCGGCGCTCACCGACCCGCGCCGGATCCTCCTTGCCCTGCTTCAACCGTCGCTTGATCAGCGCCGGCGCCAACGGCACCGCCACCGCGGACAGCCGCCGGTACAGCCGCAACGTCATCGGTAGCGAGCTAGCCATGCCCCGCCTCTTCCGGACGGCCGATCCGGGCGTAGGCCTGGCGGGTCGTTTCGTTCAAAATCGCCTCGACATGCGCACGGATTTTTTCCATGGCCTCGGCATCGGCGTCCGGCGGCACCCAAATCGCTTCAATGCCGACCACGCTGCCGCGTCCGAATGGCAGGTTGATCGTGGTGCGATCCCAGTTCTTCAGGCGGATAAAACGGCTCGTCGCCATCGCGAATGGCATGATCGGCCGCCCGGATTCCCTCGCCAGCATGATGATGCCAAGTCCTGCGACACGCGAACGCTTCGGCACATCCGCCGTCAGCGCCACGTTATAGCCCTCTTCCAGCGCGCGCACCATTTCCTTGAACGCGCCGAGGCCGCCCTTGCGGTGAAAAGCCGAGCCGTGATCGCCGGAGCCTCGGATGGTGCCGATGCCGAGTCGTTCGGCGGCGATCGCGTTGAATTCGCCGTCGCGATGCCGGGAAATCAGCACCTTGGCGCGGTAGCTCTCCTTGGTCTTGATGAACGGCGTCAAGAAGTGCTGGCCATGCCAGAACACAAAAATCGCCGGCATCTGCGGCTCGACCTGCTCGTAAATGTCGACGGGCTCGAGACTGAACTTGTTGGTGCGCCAGACCAGCCGCAGGTATTCGGCCGCGAGAAAACCCACAGCGCGCTGAAGCCAGCTGCTGCGCAGCCCGTTACGAATCAGTTTTCTCAATGGCCGGGCTTCGCGTCTTGTCCCGGATCGAGCAGTCGATGCAGGTGGACCACGAAATAGCGCATGTGGGCGTTGTCCACAGTCTGCTGCGCCTTCGCCTTCCAGGCCGCAAAAGCGGTGGCGTAATTGGGAAACACGCCGACGATTTCCACCTGATCGAGATCCTTGAACGTCGTGTGCTCGAGATCGGTCAGTTCGCCGCCGATGACGAGATGGAGCAGTTGCTGCTGGGCACTATCTGACATGGTTCTTTTTCCTAAGGTGATACCCGGCAGGTAACACTTCCGAAGCGCCGCGAGGGCGCTCAAGGCAACGGACGATTCCGGAAATGCTCGACAATGCTTGCATGACGGTCGCGCCCCGCTGCCACCAGCACCCCGTGCGTCACCTCGCGGCGATTGTAAAGGATGGGGTCCCCCGAAAGCGCGGTCATATTACCATTCGCTTCCTGCACGATCAAATTGGCCGCGGCAAGATCCCAGTCGCGGCTTTGGCCGCCGGCAAAGCCCGCATCGAGGCTTCCTTCGCGCGACCCGGCACAGCCGCAGCGCCAGCGATCCGATTCGGGGATAAAGGGTAATTTCGCCGCTCCCCCGACTCAGCCGTTCAACCAGCGGCTTCGGTCCGGCGATTCGGGAAAAATCCAGCTCCGTACCCGATGTCGCATGAATGGGCGCGTCGTTACGTACGGCACCCTCGCCCCGGGCGGCGAAGAAAAATTCATCGCTGGCCGGCACGAACACGGCCGCCAGCACCGGCAACGCGCCCTCGACCAAGGCCACGCTCACGCACCAGTCTTCGCGGCCGGCGAGGTAACCGCGGGTGCCGTCGATCGGATCGACAATCCAGACCAGCGGTTTGCCGAGACGCGCCTCGTCATCGGCGCTTTCCTCCGACAGCCAGCCATAGTCCGGCGTGGCGGAGCGCAGCCGGTTCTCGAGCAGGTCGTTGACCGCGATATCGGCTTCGGACACCGGCGACGACGCGCCCTTGGTCCAGTTTTTTAGCTCGGTGCGGAACATCGACAGCGCCAGCGCGCCGGCCTCCCGCACGGTCCTCGTCAACAACGCGGCGTCGCGCGTCAGCGCCTCACGGGACAAAACGCGGTTATGCTCGCTGCCGGCGCTAACGTCCGCCAAGCGTCAATCCCTCGATGCGCAGCGTCGGTGCATTGACGCCATAGCGAAATTCCAGATCGTTGGCCGGCACCAGCGACTTGAATATCTCGAGAAGGTGGCCCGCGATCGTGACCTCGCTCACCGCATAGGTGATTTCGCCGTTCTCGATCCAGAAACCGGAGGCCCCGCGGCTGTAATCGCCGGTCACGCCATTGACGCCGGAGCCGATCAGGTCGGTGACGTAAAACCCCTGCTTGATGTCGGACATCAATTCGGCCGGCGTCGGCTCGCCCGCTTCGAGATGCAGGTTATACGATCCGGGCGACGGCGACGACGATACGCCGCGGTGGGCATGGCCGGTCGTGACCAGTCCAAGCTCGCGCGCGGTCGCCGAATCCAACAGCCACGAGGTCAGCACGCCCTGATCGACGATGGCGAGCTTCTTGACCTTGACGCCTTCGGCGTCGAACGATTGCGAGCGCAATCCGCGCACCCGCAGCGGATCGTCGATGATGCGGATGTTCTTGGCAAACAACTGTTCGCCGAGGCGATCCTTGAGGAAACTGGTCTTGCGCGCGATCGATGCACCATTGATCGCGCCGACCAGATGGCCGACCAGCGATCCGGAAACCCTGGGATCGAACACGACCGGCACCTTGCAGGTCTCGACTTTGCGCGGGTTGGCGCGCGCCACCGTGCGCTCGCCCGCGGTGCGGCCGACGCTTTCGGGCGACGCCAGATCGGAAGCATGCGGCGCGGTGGTATAGTCGTAGTCGCGCTCCATGCCGGTGCCGTCGCCCGAGATCGCGGTCATCGAGATGCTCTGGCTCGACCGCAGATAAGAACCGTGGAAACCGGTCGAGGTCACCAGCACCATGCCGCCAATTCCGGTCGAGGCCGACCCGCCGCCCGACTTGGTCACACCCTTGACGGCGAGGCCGGCGGCCTCCGCCTCACAGGCCCGCCGTTCAAGCTCCGATGCCGACGGGACCTTCGGATCCAGCAAATCGAGATCGGGAAAATCGCGCGCCAGCAGCGCCGGATCGGCGAGGCCGACATATTTGTCGTCGGGCGCGACGCGCGCCATCGCGACCGCGCGCTCGGCCAACTTGGCGATGCCGTCGCCGCTCACATCGTTGGTCGAAACCACCGCCTGGCGCCTTCCCACCAGCACGCGCAGTCCGACGTCGTCGCCTTCGGAGCGTTCGGATTCCTCGACGCGTCCGTCGCGCACTTCCACGCCTTGCGACACGCCGCGCACCGCGACCGCGTCGGCGGCATCCGCGCCCGCGCGTCGCGCGGCCTCGACGAGGCGCTGCGCCAGCGTGCTCAGAGCGGATTGGTCGAACAGGCCGGAAGTAGCGGCATCCGATGAAAGCGGCGACACGGCTGATGGTGAAGAGATCACGAACGAAATCCCTGCGATTGAGAATGAATTGTTGAAGGCTCGGCGCAAATCGGCTGACCCATGAGATGTGCCCGATTCATGCGTACTTCAAGCATTTTCATCCGCAAAAAGCCAAAGATTTCCACCCCCGCGGCAAGGTCTCGTCAATCATGTGGGCCAAGGTCTTGTCAATCATGCTGACGAATGCAGGTCGGGTGACCTTCGATTAACCAGCCTTTTTAAGCTGAAACCGACACGGCTCTGGCAAGGTCTCAGCCATCGACCGGGCACATAAGCCTGGCGGGGAGATTAAAGTCGTGAGGCGTCAAACAGCAACAAGCGGGATCAATCCCGCCGGGTCGAGCCGTGCATTGCGGCTCGACCCTCTCTCTCTGCCCGTCAGCTTCGATGCGCACGACAACCGTGCGGACGGCGGCGTGCGGCAAATCGAACTTCACCGCGAACGCGTGGTCCTGCGCCGTGCGCTTCACGGCATGCGGATGGCGGTCAACGTTCGCGTCAGCGATTTTCTCGGCGTCGCGCTGCGCGGCATCGACGATGCCCAGATGCTCGTGCTCGCCCATCGCGATCCATCCTTGACGATACCGCTATGCGTCAGCTCGGATCGCGACGAGATCGCATCCGCCTGGCAGATGTGGAGCGACATCTTCGCGCTTCCGCAATTGCCCGAGGACAAGACGCCGCAGCCGGCGGCGCGGCGCCGTCGTCGCAACGCGATCCGGGCGCGGCGTCCGAAATTCCTGGTGCGGCGGCGCGCCGGCTATCTGCTCAATCCGGCGAATATCCATCAGGGCGAGCGCGAGATCATCGCCAGGAATTAGATCGGCGGATTAGACGGCACTGGAAACCGTCGAACCGTAGCGTGGGCAACGGCGCTCTTCGCCGCGGCCACCGTTACGCCAACGCTTACGAACTCGCCCGCAGCAGCGCATCCGCCAGCAAGCCGGCGAACAACAGCAAGCCGGCATCGCGGTTGGATTTGAAGACGCGCAGGCACAACACGGGATCGCCGATCTCAAGGCGCCAGACCTGCCAGGCCAGATGCGCGGCGAACATGGCAAGCCCGGTCCATGCCGGCCAGCGTCGCACCGGCGGACATCAATGCGATGCCGATCAAAATCACCGCCAGTCCATAAAACGCCGCCAGCGCCGGACGGGTGCGCGCGCCGAACAAAAGCGCGGTCGATTTGACCCCGATCAGCGCGTCGTCCTCGGCGTCCTGATGCGCGTAGATGGTGTCGTAGCCGATCACCCACGCGATCGAGCCGGCGTAGAGCCACAGCGCTGCCGCATCGATCCGCCCGAGCGTCACGGCGAATCCCATCAGCGCGCCCCACGAGAACGCGAGCCCGAGCACGATCTGCGGCCACCAGGTGATCCGCTTCATGAACGGATAGATCGCAACGATGACCAGCGAGGCGATGCCGGTCGCGACCGCGAAGCGGTTGAACTGCAGAAGCACCACGAGGCCGATCAGCGCCTGAACCACCAGAAAAGCGGCCGCCTGCGGCACGCTCACCTGCCCCGCCGGAATCGGCCGTGATCGCGTTCGCTCGACCAGCGCGTCGAGATCGCGGTCGGTAATGTCGTTCCAGGTGCAGCCGGCGCCGCGCATCACGAAGGCGCCAACGAAGAACAGCGCGACGACAAGGGGCAACCGGCTGACGTCGCGCGGCAACGCCGGCGGCCAGCGCCGCCGACCACCAGCACGGCAGCAGCAGCAGCCAGGATCCGATCGGCCGGTCGAACCGGGCCAGCCGCAGATAAGGCCGCGACCATGACGGCGCGCGGGTGTCGACCCAGTTGCCGGTCGAGTCAGCAACGCGGGCGGCCACGCCGTTCATGCGATCCCAGCCCGTTCCCAGATTTCGTGAACCATTGCGGCATCCCAGGACGCAACCGCCGGAGCCGCGGCACCGGTCATCGCGTCAGCACGTTGCCATTCAGCGTATCGAAGGTGCTGCCGCCCTTCTTGGTCTTGGTGGCCTCCGGAAGCTCTGCCGCGGAGCCCAGCACATCGCTCAGGGTCGGGCCGGCCGGCGGCCTCTGCTGGGCGCTCTCGGCGGCCGCGCAGACTTTCTGCTGCATGACCTCGGTGTTCTTGTGGCCGTTCTTCAGCTGCTCCGAGATCTGCGGTGGAATCCCGCACTTCGCCGCGTGGCTCTCGACATATTTGATCATCTTGATTTCGGCCTGGCCGAAACCACTGATCAGCTTGCAGGCTTCCTGGGGGCTTGCGCGCCGATCGCTGGCGGCCTTGATCAGCTTGCCGCGCTTCTCGGCGTCTTCACGCAGCGGCAGGAATTCCTTCATGCAGTCGTCCGGCGGACCCGCCTGCGACGGCGGCGCCGGCGCGCGTGAGAATGCGCCGCCACCAAGTGGTGCCGCTCCGTTGACCGGGAACGACGCCTGGGGGACGCCGATTGCCGCCGTCGGAGCGGAGCCGTTCACCGGCGGGAATGCAGGATCGTTGACCGGGGCGGCGGCTTGACCGGGCAGTGGCGCCGGAAAGGCGCCTTGGGCCAAGGCCTGCCCCGCCTGGGCGGCGAAGAGGGCCACGCTGAGCGGCACAATCAAGCGGCGGATGATCAAAACGATTCCTCCGGCAAGGTCCAATTTATCCCCTAACGTCTTCGCGGCGGAAGAGCGGTTTTCCAATAGAGGCTATGTACGATTCCTGCCGACCCTTAACAAGCCGTGGAATTTGGCAACAGCACGGCGTAAGGCCCTGTCGGACACCAATAATTGCGCAAATCGGGGCGAGTTGGGCTAAAAGGCCGCGGATTGGAACATCGATCATGCCCGAATTCGACTTTCGCAGCCCCCGCCTGTTCATCGACGCCTCACTGGTGGCGGGCGAAACGATCGCGCTCGAGCGTAACCAGAGCAACTATCTCGGCAATGTGCTGCGGCTTTCCGCTGGCGGAACCATTCTGGCCTTCAACGGGCGCGACGGGGAATGGCAGGCATCGATCGCCGGACGCAAGCGGCCTGACAGCCTGAGCATCATCGCCCAGACCCGGCCGCAGGATCGCCTGCCCGACCTCGCTTACGTCTTTGCGCCGCTGAAACACGCCCGGCTGGACTACATGGTGCAGAAGGCGGTCGAGATGGGCGCGTCATCGTTGCAGCCGGTTTTGACCCGCTTCACCCAGGTCGCCAGGGTCAACACGGAGCGGATGCGCGCCAATGTGGTCGAGGCTGCCGAGCAATGCGGTATCCTGAGCCTTGCCGCGGTTGCCGAGCCGATACCGCTCGATCGCTATTTGAGCCAGCGCGGGGCTCAGCGCCTGCTGGTTTTCTGCGACGAAGCCGCGGATACCGCCAATCCGCTGCAGGCGCTCCAGAACCACCAGGCGTCCGGCAGTGGAACCGACATACTGATCGGACCCGAGGGCGGGTTCGCCGAGGAAGAGCGCGCCCTGTTGCTGCGGCAGCCGCAGGTCCTGAGGCTTTCGCTGGGGCCGAGGGTGCTGCGCGCCGACACCGCGGGGGTGGCCGCGCTGGCACTGGTGCAGGCGGCGCGGGGCGACTGGACCGGCACCGGTAGGGGCGGGTAAGTTAAGCCTTAACCAGCCGCCCTCGCCTCGCATTAAGCCACTTGGCCGATCCCGGTCGAAACGCTGCCCCGACCGTGCTAAGGGCTGCGCCATCAGAGCTTTTAGAACCGCTTTTCCAGGATATTTGGACGTCGAGATGACCCTGACCGCCGCCCGTGGTGCCGCCGGATCCGCCGCATGGGCGGACGCCCTGTTATTGTCGTTCGCGCAGGCCGGCTATGTGCAGGCCGAGCCCGCGATTCTGCAGCCGGCCGAGCCGTTCCTCGATCTCTCCGGCGAGGACATCCGGAAAAGCCTTTACCTGACCACCGATCCCGGCGGCGAGGAACTGTGCTTGCGCCCCGACCTCACCATTCCGGTGGCGCGGGATTACCTCGCCTCCAGCCGGGCCGGCCAACCCGCCGGCTTCAGCTATCTCGGACCGGTGTTCCGCTATCGCGGCGGCCAGCCGAACGAATTCCTGCAGGCCGGCATCGAATCCTTCGGCCGGCAGGACCGCGCCGCAGCTGACGCCGAGATGCTCGCGCTGGCCCTGGAGGCGACCGCGGCATTCGGATTGACCGAGGTTGAAATCCGCACTGGCGACGTGGCGCTGTTCATCGCGCTGATCGACGCCCTCGATCTTTACCCGGTATGGCGGCGGCGGCTGATCAAGGATTTCAACCGCAAGACCAGCCTGGAGCAGGATCTCGAGCGGCTGACGCTCGCAACCGGCGCCAGTCGAAACGAATATGAGGGTGTGCTCGCCGCGCTCGCAGGCTCCGACCGCAAGGCGGCCCTGGCGCTGGTGACCGACCTGATGTCGATCGCCGGCACCACCAATGTCGGCGGCCGCACGGTTTCGGAAATCGCCGATCGTTTCCTCGAACAGTCGACCCTGAAGGGCGGCGCGCTGCCGCGCGACGCGCTTGGCCTGATCAAGCGATTCCTGGCCATCGGGGGCGACCCCGACGATGCCGTCGCACAGTTGCGGGCACTCGCCGACGACGCCAAACTCGATATCCACGCGGCGATCGATCAGCTCGAAAGCCGCGTCGGTTTCATGGCCGCGCGCGGCATCGACACCGGCGCGACGCGGTTTTCCACCTCGTTCGGACGCGGCATCGACTATTATACGGGCTTCGAGTTCGAGGTGCACGGCAAGGACAATGGCGTCGAGCCGCTGGTGGCGGGCGGACGTTACGACGGACTGATGACCCGGCTCGGCTCCAGCGTGCCCATCCCGGCGGTGGGATTTTCAGTGTGGGTCGAGGCCTTGACCCAGGTGGGCGGCGCGCCTGCCGCACGCAGCGTCAATGGGAGCGCATCATGACCGCGCCATTTGTTCTCGCGGTCCCGTCCAAGGGGCGCCTGCAGGAAAACGCCGAAGCCTTCTTCGCCCGTGCCGGGCTCGCGCTGGCGAAGCCGCGCGGCGCCCGCGACTATCGCGGCACCATCAGCGGGCTCGACAACGTCGAGATCGCCTATCTCTCGGCGAGCGAAATCGCCTCGCAGCTCGCCCGCGGCACGGTGCATCTCGGCATCACCGGCGAGGATCTGGTGCGCGAGAGCATCGTCGACGCCGACAAGCGCGTCGCGCTGATCGACAACCTCGGTTTCGGCAGCGCCAATGTCGTGGTCGCCGTGCCGCAGGCCTGGATCGACGTCCGCACCATGGCCGATCTCGACGACGTCACCACCGGATTCCGCGCGCAGCATAACCGGCGGATGCGGGTCGCTACCAAATACATCAACCTCACCCGGACATTCTTCGCTTCCCACGGCGTCGTCGATTACCGCATCGTCGAGAGTGCCGGAGCAACCGAAGGCGCGCCGGCGGTCGGCACCGCCGAGATGATCGTCGACATCACGACAACCGGCGCAACGCTTGCCGCCAACGGGCTCAAGGTGCTCGACGACGGCGTGATCCTGCGCAGCCAGGCCAACCTCGTGGCCTCACGCGACGCCGACTGGTCGAGCGAGGCCCGCGAGACCGCGCGCGTCATCCTCGACCACATCGCCGCGCGGGCGCGCGCCAGCAAATACAAGGAAGTCCGCACCCGTTTTTCGGAATGCACTGCCGCGTTGCTGACCGAAGCACGCGATCGCTTCGGGGTGGTCTCGCCGTTCGGAGGCCCGACATCGTCGGGAATGGTGACGCTGCATTGCCCGCCGGCACAGCTCTATGCGCTCGGCAGCTTTCTGCGCACGCATGGCGCCGATACGGTTTCGGTGGCCTCGCTCGACTACGTGCTCGACCGCGAAAATCCACTGTTCGCCAAGCTCGAGGCGTTCTTGCGGCAGTAAGGCCGAAGCCTCGAGCCGCAGCCCCGTGGCGACAACGCCCCGCGATTGCCATATGCTGTTTCCCAGATGGTTGAGGCCTGATCGATGATGCTCGGTACGGATGTTTCCAGCCTGTCCACCACCGCGGCCAATGCCGCGGTGCGGGGGCTATCGATCGTCGTGCCGCTATATAACGAGGCGGCCGGGCTCGCAGCGCTGCACGCGCGGCTCAGCGAACTGGCAAAAACGCTGAAGGACCGCTACGGCCTCGCCTGCGAGGTGGTCTATGTCGATGACGGCAGCGCCGACGCCACGCTCACCGTCGCACGCGGACTTGCGGCCGAGGCGCTCGATGTTCAGGTGGTGTCGCTGTCGCGCAATTTCGGCAAGGAAGCCGCGCTGATGGCGGGGCTGGACCACGCCCGGCGCGGCGCCGTGCTGTTCATGGACGGCGACGGCCAGCATCCGCCGGATATCGTCGAGAAGCTCGTCGATCACTGGATCGAGGATGGCTACGACGTGGTCTATACCGCCAAGGCGCACCGCGACAACGAATCGTTTCTGCGGCGCCTCGCGGTGCATGGCTTCTACTCGCTGATCAATTGGGGCGCGCGGCAGAAAATCCCGGAGGATGCCGGCGACTTCCGCCTGTTGTCGCCGCGGGCCGCAGCCGCGCTGCGGCAGCTCCCCGAGCGCAATCGTTTTTTCAAGGGCCTGGCGAGCTGGATCGGTTTCCGCCAGATCCGTGTCGACTACGAACCGGCAGCCCGCGCGCATGGCGTAACCACGTTCAGCCCGGGCCGGCTGGTCGGGCTTTCGATCGAGGGCCTGACATCGTTCTCGGTCGCGCCACTACGTTTTGCGAGCCTGCTCGGAGTTCTGCTGGCGACGGTGGCGTTCCTGTTCGGCCTCTCGATCCTCTGGGAAACCTGGACGACGGGAAAGTCGGTTCCCGGCTATCCGTCACTGGTGATCGGCCTGATGACCATCGGCGGCGTACAGCTCATCATGATCGGCATTGTCGGCGAATATATCGGGAAGATTCTTTCGGAGCTGAAGGCACGCCCGATCTATTTCGTCGCCGAGCACAGTGAGAAACGGGTCACGGCGGAAACCAGCACCAGCGCGGACGAAAGGTCCGCGGCCGAATGAACGACGCCGCGACGCCGCGCCAGATCTGGCTGTGCGCCGACGATTACGGCATAAGTCCCGGCGTCAACCGCGCCATTCGCGAGCTAATCGAACAAGGCCGCCTCAATGCGACATCGGTGATGATGGTCGGTTCGGCCATCGGCCGCGACGAGGTCCATTCGCTGCAAGCCGCTGCCGCGACCCGTCGCCGATGCGCGATCGGCCTGCACGCGACCCTGACGGCGCCGTTTCGTCCCCTGACCATGCACTTCAAACCGGTCGACGGCGGCCTATTCCTGCCCTTTCCGAAGCTGTTGCGGGCTGGCCTGCTGCGGCGGCTGGACGCCGAAATTATTCGCGCCGAACTGATGGTGCAGCTTGCCGCGTTCAGCGAACTATTCGGCCGCCCGCCGGATTTCGTCGACGGCCATCAACATGCACAGCTATTCCCCGTGGTGCGCGATGCTTTCCTGTCGGCCGTGAAGGACGCCGCGCCCAACGCCTGGGTCCGCCAGGGCGGCCGCCAACAGCCGCTGACGCAACGGCTCGGCACGCCGAAGGCGCTGGTTCTGGATATGCTCAGCACACAATTTCGCAGGCGCGCCGCGCGCGCCGGCATCGCGTTCAATCCCGGGTTCGCCGGCGCCTATGATTTTTCCGGGCAACCCGATTTTGCCGCGCTGATGGGCGGATTTCTCGCGGGATTGCCCGGAGGCGGCCTTGTCATGTGCCATCCGGGATTCGTCGACGAAACCCTCATGAGCCTCGACCCGCTAACCGGCCAGCGCGAACGGGAATATGCATTTCTGGCCGGTGAGGATTTTCCACCCTTGCTGGCGTCGAACAAAGTAACATTGGACTGATATTGCTCTCGGGAGCCAGCCTGCTGTTTTGTCGCATACCGAAATTTAATTCGGCCGGGCACTACTTGCGACACAAAACCCCGCTTACATCTGCGTACGCGTTTCGGAGCGAGGGAGAGCACGACATGACGCCGCAAGAACGACAACTGATCGACGATCTTTTCGACCGCCTTTCGAAGCTGGAGGGAACGCCACGCGATCCGGACGCCGTGGCGGCGATGGCGCAGGGCCTGCGCGCCGCACCCAACGCCGTTTACGCGCTGGTGCAAACCGTGCTGGTCCAGGACGAAGCGCTGAAACGCGCCAACCACCGCATCCAGGAATTGGAAGCCGGCGGCGCGCAGGAACCTGCTCAATCCGGCAGTTTCCTCGATTCGATGCGGGACGCAGTGTTTGGGCAAGGCCGCGGCTCGGTGCCGAATGTCCGGCCGCCCGACATGACCGGCCGCCCGGTCTGGAACAGCGGCCAGGTGATGCAGCAGGCGCAATCCCCGGGATCGTATAATCAGGGCGGGTATAACCAAGGCCCGGCTAACCAAGGTTCATATAATCAGGGCGGATACGGCCAGCCTTACGCGGGGCCGCAAGGTCCGGTCGGCAGCGGTGGCAGCTCGTTTCTCGGAACCGCGGCCGCAGCGGCGGCCGGCGCGGTCGGCGGTTCGCTGCTGCTCGGCAGCATCCGCTCGATGATGGGTGGCGGCAGCCACCAAGCTTTCGGCGACCCCACCACCATCATCAACGAGAAAGTCATCAACGAAAGTCCCCGGAGTGACCAATCCGGCAGCGATCTTGCACGCGACGCCGGCGTCAACGATATCGGCTCAAATCGCAACGACAATTCGCGCGCCGGATTGTTCGATTCGGCATCGAACGACGACGATCGCGACGACGACCTGGATTCGGATGACTCCGGCGACGATGGTGACAGCGACTACGCCTGATCCATTTCTGCCATTCACGGCAATGAAAAACGGCCGCTCGAATTTGAGCGGTCGTTTGTTTTAGGCGGAGAAGATTCAGATAACGACGACTTTTGCGCCGACATTGACGCGGCCGTAGAGGTCGATCACATCCTGGTTGCGCATCCGGATGCAGCCGGACGACACGTTGGTGCCGATCGTCCAGGGCTCGTTGGAGCCGTGGATGCGATAGAGCGACGATCCGAGATACATCGCGCGCGCGCCGAGCGGATTTTGCGGGCCGCCTTCCATATGCCGCGGCAGATCGGGCCGGCGCTGCAGCATTTCCGCCGGCGGCGTCCAGTCCGGCCATTCCTTCTTCGCCGAAACCGTCTTCACGCCCGACCAGGTGAATCCCGGCTTGCCGACGCCGATGCCGTAACGCAGCGCCTTGCCGTTGCCTTCCACCAAGAACAGAAACTTGTTCGGCGTGTCGACGATGATGGTGCCCGGCTTTTCCTTGCCGCTGTAGTCGACGAGCTGCTTCTCGTATTTCGGATCGAACGGACGTTGCGTGGGATCGTCGGCTTGTAGCTGCTGCGGGTATCCCGGCGCCATCGGACGCTCCGCCCCGTAAACTGGCACGTAATAAGATGGCTGCTGCTGATACGCCGGCGGCTGTTGCTGATAGCGCCCGCTTTGCTGTTGTCCGTCACCGAACAGAAATTCGATAAAGCCGCCGCCCATATTGGAGCGTTCGGCATAGGCCGTACGCACCGGCTGCGCTTGATTGGCGTAGATCACCGCGGGTTCCTGGAGGGGCGCCGCTTCGATCGCCGCGGCCTGATGAAGTCCGGCGCCCAGCGAGGACGCGCCGGCGAGGAGCGCAAGGGTCATTCTTTTGAACATCGACGTACTCGTACTGTTTCGTCGTGGGAGCGCCCGATCAGCGCCTTTGCACGCCATCAATTAAAATCAAAAGCGCATCGGTTTGGTAAACAGAAGCCGCCTGCCGATTCACCACGTCGTCAATTTCGCGCGGTTTTAGCCGGTACCGTTTATTTTCGATGAATGCAGGGCCTGCATGGTTAATCGTTGGTTTGGACGCCGGCCGGCGCACACCTCTTGCGGGTTCCCGGCGTGAACCACCCGTTAAATCGCATCTGCTTTAAGGGGGCGAGTGACGTTCAGGGAAGGTCTCATGCCGATTCATCGCAGACGTTTTCGTATCGAAGAAGCACAGGTCGGCGAGCTGCCGATTCCTCAGATCGCCGACGGTGATGCCGATCCGATGCACCGCGAGATCATGAGCGAACTACGTGCAATCCGCAGCCAAATGGGCGCTCCCAGCAGCAGCGGGGTGACGGAATCCGAGGCACCGAACTCGCGCGAGATCGCCGAGGCCCATGCGATGCTCGAGACCTATCGAGCCCAGATCGCGCAATGCGAGAAACTCAAGGTCGAACTCGACCTGATTCACGACGCCATCAGCCGGACCAAGCGGGAAATCGCGGTTCTGCACGGCAAGAGCTTCAACGGCGAGGAAATGGCCCGCGTCAACGGCGAACTCGGCGCCGTGGTCGGTGGCACCGAAGAAGCCACCCAGCAAATTCTAGAGGCCGCCGAGTTGATCGATCAGGCGGCGAGCGCATTGACCAAGGTGAATTCGCCCGATCAGCAAAAGCTGATCAGCGAGGAAATCCAGGAGCGCGTGGTTTCGATCTTCGAGGCCTGCAATTTCCAGGATCTGACCGGGCAGCGCATCAAGAAGGTGATGAACACGATGAAGTTCATCGAGAACCACATCACCGTCATGATGGATATCTGGGGCGGCGTCGATGCGATCAAAGCCCACGCGCCGCCGATCGTCGACAGCCGCGAAGAAGACGAAAAGCTGCTGAACGGTCCGAAGCTGGCGGACGACGCCGGTCACGCGTCGCAGGACGACATCGACGCGCTGTTCGACTGAACGCTTGCGCGTCCGGATAAACGAAACGCCGGCGATGCGCCGGCGTTTTTGTTTTCAGGCCGTCATTTCGGGATGGTCCGGAAGGACCCGACCCGGATCTTGGGATTCAGCGATATGCAATGGCACACCAGGGGTCGATGCTCCGCACTGCCCTGAATGACAGCGCTGATCCGACCGCTCACGCGCGGGGCGCGCAGCGGACATAGACCATGTTGCCGTAGCGGGTTGCGGCATCTGCGTTGATGAAACGCGTAACCATCACGCGGCCATCGAAGGAAAGGATTTCGCGGTCCTGGTCCCCGCCTGCCGGCCCCGGAGGTCCGATATAGTTCTTGCCGCTCGGGCTACCCTTGAGGCGCAATTCCTGCGGCGTCGCCTGGTCGGCCAGATGCATGATCACGCCCCCGGACGAACCGGCGCCGATCACGTAAGGTTGCTTGCACTGCCCTTTGGCCGCGGCTTCAGTCCGTGCGCGGTCCTTCGGGTCCTGGAACGACGCCAGCCCCCAGCGGCCGACGATCTCATCCGGACGAATGCTCGCCGGCATTTCGGGCGCCTCCGGCGCCGGGGTGGGCGATGTCAGGTTCGTGCTGGCGCATGCCCCGAGCAATATCGTCAGCGCCGCGGCGATCCCCAGATTGGCAACCGTTCGCGCGCTACGTGACCTGATCATGGCATCCCCCGGGTGTTGAATTCGTGGCCGCGCCCGTCCCGCAGCCAAGCGTAAAACTGTCGTCGGAGCAATGACGGCCAGCGAACTATGCTGGCGCTCCGGTTTGGTTGCCGTTGGAGCATCCTATACCCGCCTAACCAAGGGCTTAACCCCCCTTTGCTTGACAGGATGAGTGCCAAGTCATATTCCCCGGGCGCCCAATTAGCACTCCAAGAGCCCGATTGCTAAGGGATACCAGCGGTACGGCGCCTTTTCGGGGCGTCGAATACGTTGCGTATTTCAAGCTGCTCTCGATGGCAAACCATATCTAGAAACCGAGCCTCCAAAGGAACTGTCATGGCTAAAACCAAATTTCGTCCGCTGCATGACCGTGTTGTGGTCAAGCGTATCGACGCCGAAGAAAAAACCAAGGGCG
The DNA here is from genome assembly GCA_963843235.1 of uncultured Alphaproteobacteria bacterium. Classification (GTDB taxonomy): domain Bacteria; phylum Pseudomonadota; class Alphaproteobacteria; order Rhizobiales; family Xanthobacteraceae; genus Bradyrhizobium. The sequence goes on along the minus strand of CAWJJV010000015.1, from coordinate 827,976 downwards.
GCATCATCATTCCGGATAGCGCCAAGGAAAAGCCGTCGCAGGGCGAAATCACCGCGGTTGGACCCGGTGGCCGCGACGAGGCCGGCAAGCTGATCCCGATCGATCTCAAGGTCGGCGACCGCGTGCTGTTCGGCAAATGGTCGGGCACCGAGGTCAAGCTCGACGGCGAGGAGCTCCTGATCATGAAGGAATCCGACATCATGGGCGTGCTCGCGTAGGCCACCCCACCCCTTACCCTGAGGAGGCAGCGAAACTGCCGTCTCGAAGGGTCAGTTTCAGACGTCATCCTTCGAGACGCGGGCAAGTGCCCGCTCCTCAGGATGAGAATCATCTCCAGGAGCATCTCAGATGTCAGCCAAGCAAGTTAAATTTTCCGGAGACGCGCGCGATCGCATGCTGCGCGGCGTCGATATTCTCGCCAACGCGGTCAAGGTGACGCTCGGCCCCAAGGGCCGCAATGTCGTCATCGACAAGAGCTTCGGCGCACCGCGCATCACCAAGGACGGCGTCACCGTCGCCAAGGAAATCGAGCTCGAAGACAAGTTCGAGAACATGGGCGCGCAGATGCTGCGCGAAGTCGCCTCCAAGACCAACGACACCGCCGGCGACGGCACCACCACCGCCACCGTGCTCGCCCAGGCGATCGTGCGGGAAGGCGCCAAATCGGTGGCCGCCGGCATGAACCCGATGGACCTCAAGCGCGGCATCGAGATCGCGGTGGCGGCTGTGATCAAGGACATCGAGAAGCGCGCCAAGCCGGTCGCATCATCATCCGAGGTCGCGCAGGTCGGCACCATCTCGTCGAACGGTGACACGGCGATCGGCAAGATGATCGCCCAGGCGATGCAGAAGGTCGGCAATGAGGGCGTCATCACGGTCGAGGAAAACAAGTCGCTCGCCACCGAAGTCGATATCGTCGAGGGCATGAAGTTCGATCGCGGCTATCTGTCGCCCTACTTCATCACCAACGCCGAGAAGATGACCGCCGAGCTCGAAGACGTCTACGTATTGCTGCACGAGAAGAAGCTGTCGGGCCTGCAGTCGATGTTGCCGGTGCTCGAAGCCGTGGTGCAATCGGGCCGTCCGCTGCTGATCATCGCGGAAGACGTCGAAGGCGAAGCGCTGGCGACGCTGGTCGTCAACCGCCTGCGCGGCGGCCTCAAGGTCGCTGCCGTCAAGGCGCCCGGCTTCGGCGATCGCCGCAAGGCGATGCTGGAAGACCTCGCGATCCTGACCGGCGGTCAGCTGATCTCCGATGAACTCGGCATGAAGCTCGAAAGCGTGACGGTCAACATGCTGGGACGCGCCCGCAAGGTCGTGATCGACAAGGAAAACACCACCATCGTCAACGGCGCCGGCAAGAAAAAGGACATCGACGCCCGGGTCGGCCAGATCAAGGCGCAGATCGAGGAAACCACCTCGGACTACGACCGCGAGAAGCTGCAGGAGCGGCTGGCCAAGCTCGCCGGCGGCGTCGCGATCATTCGCGTCGGCGGCGCGACCGAGATCGAGGTGAAGGAGAAGAAGGATCGCGTCGAGGACGCCCTCAATGCGACCCGCGCGGCCGTTCAGGAAGGCATCGTGCCGGGCGGCGGCGTCGCCCTGCTGCGCGCCAAGAAGGCGGTCGGCCGCATCAGCAACGACAACCCCGACGTCCAGGCCGGTATCAATATCGTGCTGAAGGCACTGGAAGCGCCGGTGCGCCAGATCGCCGAGAACGCCGGTGTCGAAGGCTCGATCGTCGTCGGCAAAATCCTCGAGAACAAGTCCGAGACCTTCGGCTTCGACGCCCAGACCGAGGAATATGTCGACATGGTCGCCAAGGGCATCATCGACCCCGCCAAGGTGGTGCGCACCGCGCTGCAGGACGCCTCCTCCGTGGCGGGCCTGTTGGTGACGACCGAGGCCATGGTCGCCGAGTTGCCGAAGGAGCCGGCGCCGCCGATGCCCGGCGGTGGTGGCGGCATGGGCGGTATGGGTGGCATGGGCGGCATGGGCTTCTAGTCCGACCTGCGCGTCAGATATGCCAACCATCGACACGAAGGCCGCCTCCGGGCGGCCTTCTTTTTTGGCGAAATGGGTGGAGGTTTGCTACTGAAGGATTCAGCCGGTCCCGAGAAACCTTTAATACGGCACCCGATCCCGTCGCTTCGAGGAATTTGATATGCGCGCACTCCTGCTCTGCCTGGTCGGGCTGATGACCGCCTCCTCGGATATCGCCCTCGCCGACATGCAGCTTTCGACGAAACCCGCCGCCGGCGCCAACGAAGTCAGGTATTTCACCTCCATCGATGGCTTGATGGACGGCAATGCGGACGTCGTCCTCAAGGAAACCCGCCAGGGCAAGACCGTCACCTCGGCGGTGCTCGACGTCTGTTATCCGGCGGAGAAAGGCTCCGATCGCAAGGACCGTTTCGTCGCCAACCTCACCGTAAACGGTCAGACCCTGACCGGCGCCACGCAGAGCCTCGGCGACAAATTGCCGGTGACGGTGAAACTCGCGCGCCGGCCGACCGGGGACACCTTCGAATTCAAGGGCCAGATCAGCGTCGGCCAGACTGTGACGGAGGTCGCCTCGTCGGATAACTCCGATCTGAGCGAAAGGGAATTCCAGGACAATCAGTCGAGCGACGATGGCATCACGGCCGCGCCGGCGGACTTTACCGATGTTTCGCCGGAATCGGTGGCCGTGAAGGTGAAGCTGAACGCGGCGGCGGACTTCCTCAATAGCCTTAAGGGGCCAAGACCTCGAAGTGTCCCTGAGCGGTCTCGCCGTCACCTGTGACGCGCTGCGCGCCGGCGCGCAGACCATCAACCTCAGCGTCGATCCGGATCGCGCCGCCGCGCTGATTGCAAAAGCCAAATCGTCGCCCGGGGTGATCGCCGCCGGCTGGACCAGCGGCATCGTGGAAATGGATCGCGCCATCCGTTTCGCAGCGGCCGGCTGGCGCGACGGCGACCGGCTCGACAAGGACAAGCTCGCGGCCACGATCGCCAATGTGCTGGCCAAAACGCTTTCGGCGAAATCGGCATCATCGGCATGGGACGCCAACACCGGAAAGCTGAAACTGACCTTCAAGCGCCCGAGCGGGATATTGCCGGCGCTCGAGCTCACCGAGACGATTGAGGTCACCGGCCTGGTGGCCGCGGACAAGCCCGGCGGCTCCGACCGGCTGATGCTGTGGATCAGCACGCCGGCCATCTCGACCGCGGATGAAGCCGCCGGCCCGAAGCTCAACCTGGCCGACGAGTCCAGCGCCGACGAGGAAACCGATCCGGTGAACGACAACGGTGCGATCGACGCGCTGACGAAGGAGCTGCGGGGTCAACGCTGGGACGCCGACAAATCCGCCTGGAAATAGCCGTCAGCCCGGAAACAGCGCTGCCGCCGCCGATCCCTCGGCACCCTCCGGCGCGCTGGCCCCATGCAATCGCGCATTTGACATGCCGCGCGGCAGCGGCAATGAACACACCATATCCGCGAACGGCCTTTCAGGATTTCACCGATGGCGCGCTATGACGTAGTGGTGATCGGTGCCGGCCTTGGCGGCTTGACGGCCGGTGCGATCCTGGCGCGCGCGGGGCGCAAGGTCCTCGTCATCGAGCGCAGCAACTCGGTGGGCGGCGCGGCATCGAGCTACAAATCCGGCGATCTGTTCGTCGAAGGATCGCTGCACGAGACCAGCGACCCGCACGATCCGCGCGATCCGAAACACGACGCGCTGACCCGTGCGGGGGTCATCGATGCCGTAAAATGGATTCCAACCGGCGCGCTTTACGAAGTGCGCGGCGGCCCGCTCGACCGGCCGTTCGTGCTGCCGGACAATTTCGACGCGGCGCGGCGCGGGCTGACCGAGCGCTTCCCGGAAGCCCGCGCCGGAATCGATCAGTTGCTCGGAGAAATGGCGCGCATCGCCGCCGCCATGGGTGGCCTCGCGCACGGCTGGGGCGCTTACAGGGATCCGCGCGAAAGCGTCAGCGCGCTCTTGAAGCTGGTTCCCGCGATCGACGACTGGCGGCTGTCGCTGTCGCAAAAGCTCGATCGGGTTTTCGGCGATCATGAAGCGGTCAAATGCGCGCTGGCGGCCAATCTCTCATATTTTCACGACGACCCCGCCGCGCTGTGGTGGATTTTCTTCGCGATGGCGCAGGGCAGTTATCTGCAAAGCGGCGGCCGCTACGTGCAAGGCGGCTCGCAGCGGCTGTCGAGCGCGCTGGCTCGCGCCATCAAGGTCGCCGGCGGCGAGGTGCTGGTGCGCCGCCTCGTCAGGCGCGTCGCACTGGATTCGCATGGTCATGCCAGCACCGTCACGCACACCGCGCGCGACGGCAGCGACGCCCGGGCGGTCGATTGCCTGCGGGTCATCAGCAATGCCGCGCCGGAGGTAATCGCAACCCTGCTGCCGGCCGCGGCCGCCGAAAAACTCACCGAAAGCTACGCGCAGCAGAAACCCTCGATTTCGCTGTTCGCGCTCACGCTCGGACTGGCGAAGCCGCCGCGCGAATTCGGGGTCAATGCCTATTCCACGCAGTTGCTGCCGCGCGGCATGACGCGGCTGTCCGATTATGCGCAAGGCGCGGCGCTGATGACGGACGAACCGGGCGAGCGAATGCCGCCGATGTCCGTGGTCGATTATGCCGCGATCGACTCCGGCGTCCCGGTTCCGCCTTACGTGCTCTCGATCCTGGGGCCTGACCTGCTGTCGAATTGGGACAGCTCGGACATGGACGCCTACCGCGAGAAACGCGGGCGATGGCAGGAAGCGATCGTCCGCTACCTCGATTCGTTTTATCCGGGCCTCGCGGCCGGCGTCGTCGCCTCGTCGTTCAATACCGCGCTGTCGGTACGGCAGTATCTCAACGCCCCCCATGGGGCGATCTACGGGTTCGCGCCGACCTCGCCGACCTCGATCTGGCACATCCCGAAGCGTTCGCCGCGCACGGTGGTGCCGGGGCTGTACCTGGCATCGGCCTATGCCGGTTTCGGCGGCTATTCCGGCGTGGTGCAGTCGGCCGGCGCCTGCGCCGACATGATTTTGCACGAGGGCTGACGTCGTTACCGGTTTGCGCTGAGGACACGCATCAGAAGCGCGCAGCGCTCAATTGGTATTGATGTGGAAGTGCAGCGATTTGGTGCCGATGAACGAAACCAGATCGCCCTGACGTTTCCAGGTGGTGGCCTCGCTCAGCGCCGTGAACAGTTCATCGTCGGCTTCCGCCCGACCCGGTGGGCAGGGGCGATCCTCCATCGGACCGGCAACGAAGATCACGGTATTGCCCGCGACCGAGAACTGGCCCTTGCCGCCCTTGCACCACAGATCGAGCGTCACCTCGCCATTATCGCCGATCTCCAGCGTCGGCAGCCGCTTCGAGCCGGGCTGACGCGCCGCATCCAGCGTCATCTCGAACCCGAACGGAAACCCTTCATCGGCGTGCGCCGGCAACGCGCCAAGCGCAGCCGCGGTTAGCGCCAGCGCTGCGGCGGCTTGTCTGAAAAAAACTGTCGCTGAAAACATGCGGCTTCTTGCTACCCGGCTCACGGCCGCGCGCCGTTCTAGAGCATGATCCGGAAATAGTGGAAATCGGTTTTCCCGCGACTCATACGAGTGTTTTGACGCGATTGCTCACGCGAACCGAAGCCACTTCGCTCGAAAACGGTCATGCTCTCGAGCCGCATCGGATTGGCCAGTTGGCCGCTGCATTAATTGCCGGTCATGAAAAAATCCCCGCGACCGATCGGCCGCGGGGATTTTGTCGGTCTGTGGTCCGAAGCGGTCGGTTATTTCAAGACCATCGCCGTGAACGGATACACATAGGCCTGCAACATGACGAAGAACGCCGACAAGGCAAGCCAGCACAATAGAGTGCCCGAACACATAGCGCAGGATCGAGCCTTCATGCCCGACCCAGTTGGTCGCGGTAGAGGCGACGACGATCGACTGCGCATCGATCATCTTGCCCATCACGCCGCCGGACGAGTTCGCCGCGGCCATCAGGATCGGCGACAGCCCCAGCTGTTCCGAGGTGATCTTCTGCAGATTGCCGAACAGCACGTTCGAGGCGGTATCCGAACCCGTCAGTGCCACGCCCAGCCAGCCGAGCAGCGTGCCGAAGAAGGGATAGAGCACGCCGGTCGCGGCAAACGCCAGACCGAGTGTCGCATCGACGCCCGACAGTCGGGTCAGCGTGCCGATCGCCAGCATCGCCGAGATCGTGATCAGCGAATATCGCGCAGAGCTTGATGGTGCGGCCATATTCCGCAATCGATCTTGGCGGGCGACATGCCCCATGATGAAGCCCGAAATAATCGCGGCGATCAGCATGCCGGTTCCGGTAAACGACAACAAGGTGAACCCAAAGACGCGCTTTCCTTGCGTCGGCTTCGCCACCACCGGCGGCACCTTGTTGATCATGTTGTGCAGTTCGGGAACCGGATAATTCCAGATGAAGATTTGCGTTCGCCCAGCTCTTGAACCGCCCGTGCCCCAGATCAGCAGCACCACACAGACAATGATCCACGGCAGCAGCGCGCCCGAAACCTGCGCCTGAGTGAGCGGCGTCCGATCGATGGCCTTCGGTGGCGCCATCGTCGCGGCCGATTCATCCTTGCCGCGCAACTGCCGGTGACAGCCACAGCTCCCTCGGTTGCCAGACCTTGAGAAACAGGATGAGGCAGCCCATCGAAATCAGCGACGCACCGATATCGACGATCCAGGGATTGATGAAGTTCGAGATCACGAATTGCGGGACCGCGAAGGATACGCCGGTAACGAGAATGGCCGGCCAGATCGCCATCATGCCACGCCAGCCCGCGAACGCCCACATCACCCAGAACGGCACGAGCAGCGAGAAGAACGGCAACTGCCGTCCGACCATCGCACCGAGGATATAAGGATCGAGGCCGGTGACGGAGGCCAGCCCCTGGATCGGCGTACCGAGCGCGCCGTAGGCCACCGGCGCGGTATTGGCGATCAGCGACAAGCCGGAAGCCGCCAGCGGCGAGAAGCCGAGACCGATCAGAACTGCGCCGGTGATCGCGACGGGCGTACCGAAACCGGATGCGCCTTCGAAAAATGCGCCGAACGCAAATGCAATGAGGAGCAGTTGCAGGCGGCGGTCGTTGGTGACGCCACCAATCGCACGTTTCAGCAGTTCGAACCGTCCAGTCTCGACCGTGATCCGATAAAGGAAGATGACGTTAAGGACGATCCAGCCGATCGGGAAGAAGCCGATCACAACACCGAGCAGCGATGCCTTGATCGACATGGCGGCGGGCATCGTGTAGATGAAAATCGTGATGATATTGGCGACGATCAGCGCGACAAGGGCCGCGATATGCGCCTTCACTTTTCCGCTAGCGATCAGCACCAGAAGCGTCACCACCGGAATAGCGGCGGCGGTAGTTGACAACGTTACGCTGCCGAGCGGGTTATAGATTTGATTCCACATTGCGGTTCCTCCCCACGCCAATCTGTGGCGCCCCGACCAGCGTGGACGGTCAGGCGCACCTGGCGTGATCGCGGGAATACCTCGGCAATGTGCGAAATCGACTGCGGACCCGGCAGCGCCAGAATCCGCTCACAACCTCGCGAAGTGTAAAGGCCCCCGCCCCTCGCCCGTTATGCGCATGCTAGGGTTGACTCCAAGGCGGCGACAAGCCAACGCAAACCGAAACGTATAGGACTTTAGTATAATATTCCAATCCTCGCAATCGTTCGGTCCGCTGACGCCATTCCTGGAGACAGTCATCTGTGAACAATATCCGCTCGACGCTCGCCGCCGTATGGCGGATCGCTGCTCCCTATTTCCGTTCCGAGGATAAATGGGCCGGCCGTGGCCTTTTGGCTGCCGTGATCGCCATCGAACTCATGATCGTCGCGATCAACGTTCTGCTGAATGCATGGAACAACCGCTTCTACAACGCCCTTCAGGAAAAGAACTGGGACGGTTTCGTCAGGGAAATCGGCATCTTTTCGCTTCTGGCCACCTGCTACATCGCACTGTCCGTCTACCAGCTTTATCTCAATCAATGGCTTCAGATCCGCTGGCGGCGCTGGATGACCACGCTCTATCTCGGCGAATGGCTTCACGATGCCAACCACTATCGCATGCAGTTGCAGGGCGACGCTGCCGACAACCCGGATCAGCGCGTCTCCGACGACGTCAAGCTGTTCGTCGAGCAAACGCTGAGCATTACGGTCGGCCTGCTAAGCGCGGTGGTCACGCTGGGATCGTTCGTCATCATCCTGTGGGGGCTCTCTGCCGACTCGCCGCTGACGATTTTCGGAAACGAGTTTCACATTCCCGGCTATCTGGTCTGGGGCGCGCTGATCTATGCGATCTTTGGAACCGCGCTGACGCAATGGATTGGTTCGCCGCTGGTCAACCTTGCCTTTCAACAGCAACGTTTCGAGGCTGATTTCCGCTTCAATCTGGTGCGGGTGCGGGAAAATTCCGAACAGATCGCGCTGTTAAAGGGCGAGAGCGCTGAACGAACACAGCTGTCCCGGCGCTTTGGTCGCGTCATCGACAATTGGTACGCCATTATGAGCCGGACCAAGCGGCTGACCGCGTTCACCTCAAGCTACTCGCAAGCCGCGGTGATTTTTCCCTATATTCTGGTGGCACCGGCTTACTTCGGCAACAAGATCCAACTCGGCGGCATGATGCAGACCGCATCTGCCTTCTCCAGCGTGCAAGCATCCCTGTCGTTCTTCATCACGATTTACAGGTCGCTGGCGGAGTGGCGATCCGTTGTCGCACGCCTCGACGGTTTTGAAATGTCGATTGCCGGCGCCACCAGGCTCGCGACCGGGACCGACTCGATCCATGTCGCGTCGTCGAGCGGCAGCGATCAAATCGACCTCGAAAAACTTCTGGTGCGGTTGCCCAATGGAACGCCGCTGGTCTCGGCGGACGGCTTCAGCCTTCACCACAACGAACGCACCTTGGTCATGGGCCCGTCCGGCGCGGGCAAGTCGACTTTGTTCCGCGCCATTGCCGGCATCTGGCCGTTCGGCGGCGGCGCCATCGCGGTTCCGGCGAACGCCAGCCTGATGATGCTGCCCCAGCGGCCGTATTTTCCGATCGGCTCGCTGCAGGCGGCGATCGCCTATCCCGCGGAAGCGAGCACTTATGGTGCGGATCGGATCAGGGATGTGCTCATCGCCGTCGGCCTGCCCAAGCTGGCGACGCAATTGGACGAGGAAGCGCACTGGAACCGGATGCTCTCGCTCGGCGAACAACAGCGTCTGGGGCTTGCCCGCGCGCTACTGCTCGCGCCGCAATATTTGTTTCTCGATGAGGCCACTGCCTCGCTCGATGAAGCCTCTGAAGCGATGCTCTATCGCCTGATCGAGCAGAAGCTGCCGGCAACCACTGTTGTGTCGATCGGTCATCGCTCGACGCTCGAGGCCTTTCACCAGCGTAATGTCGTGCTGGCGCGCGACGGCGATCGATTTGCGCTGCAGGACCAGGGAGTGAATAAGCCGTCGTAAGGCGCCCGGAGTTCAGGTGCGATCCGGATTCGCAGCCGACGCCGGCGCTGAGTGAGTGCAGACGGGCTTTCCCTCGGGACACCTGCCAAGCGTTTGCCCGCGATACTTCCGACGATCGCTGCGACCGATCGCGTCGATGGGCGTGGCAGCTCACCCGCAAACGAAAGGGGCGGCAGATTGCTCTGCCGCCCCTTGCTTTGGAGAAGGAAACTTACTTCAGGCTGGACAGCGCGGTCAGGTCGACCGACAGCTTGGCAATGCCCGTCGCGCCGCACCAATTGGAACTTGCGCCCGTCGGATTGATGGACGTGATGAGGTGCTGGTAGTCCGCGGTAAATTGCCACGCGAGTTGAACGCGCTCGTGAAGTGCATTGCAATCACCCTTCGACAGGTCGGTATCGGAGTAACGCAGATCAAGCGTGAACACCTTGTAGGTGAAGCCGATGCCGATGTTCCAGGTATTGTAGTCGGCGTCCTTGATACCGTTCGGGAACGCCGGCAAACCGTAGAAACTATCGGACGTTCCAAGCCACTGACGTCCGAACTCGCCCGAGACGTACATGCCGATTCCGCTGCTACCAAAGTAAGCGCTGGGTGCAGTGAACTTGCCGGTGACCGACGAGTAGTTACCCCACGAACCCAGATTCAGGAAGTTCGGCGAGTAGTATTCGTTAAAACCAACCTGAAACATGTCGTTCAAGGTCACGTTAAGTTTGGCGTAGCCTTCGAAAAAGCTAGCGTCCTTTTTCGCGACGTTGCCGTTGAGAAGGAACTTTTCGGCACATCCGCCGCCGGTTGCGTTGCCGGCGAAGTCAACGGGGGAACCGTAATAGCAGGTGCCGCCTGGATAGAGATAACCCCAGACACCGAAGTCGAAGGCGAACATGCCGCAAAGTCGGTCGGATACCGCCGTAGATATCAGTTTCCGCCGCGGCACGGTTCGGGAACGAAATGCTTTCGAACGATGAACCGATGTAGAGTTGCAGGTCCTTATTGACGTTGTAGCGCGGCTCGAAATAGGCCGAGACCGACGGATTGTGATTGGATTGCGTGACGCCGCGGAACACGTAGTCGTTCATGATTGCGCTGCCGAAGGCGATATCCCAGGGATCGAATGCGACCGGGGGCGGCGCCTTGGCGGCCTTCATAGAAATATCCGCCGCGAGAGCGGACCCCGCAGTCACCGCCAACATTGCCGCGGCCAACACCATCTTCTTCATGACGATCCCCATCACAGTTAGAACAAACAGTCCGATTTCGGTGTCCCAGGGACAGGCAACAATCGACTGCGTTAAGTTACGACTGCAATCTGGAGCGCTGCTCCCCCTTGCGGGAAAGCAAAAAGCGCGGGCATCTGCTGACTTTTTAGGCGTTTTTGGCGTCTGGAGAAATGTTGTCGGCTGGTGTTGCATTACAACAACATTTTTTGATCGGTCCAAACGGTTTTGTGATCGTAGTCCAGCCCCGGTTGAGCGACTGTCCGGCCGCCCGCGGCGGTCATCCCCAGGACCTGCGTCGTTCCAGGTGAATCCAGCAAACTTCTCCGAATCATCCGGCTGGACGGCGGGAGTGTCCGCTCATGAAAAAGGCCGCAGCGACGGGCGCGGCGGCCTAAGCAGGTTGCGCGGGAACGCGGAGTTCCCGCTATCGGTCGTCATCTCCGCCGGAAGGCGGCGATTGATGACCGCCCGAATGTCCCCATGACGGGGGCGGGCTGGGCTCGGCGGGAGTTGCGGCGGAAGAGCTTGGACCAGCCCAACTCGATAGCCGCCGCCGCGGGAGTCGGCTTCGGCTCAGGAGCCGGCGCCGGGCTCGGCGCGGCCATCGGTTTGGGAGTTGCTGGCTTCGGAGCCTTCAGCTTTGTGGCTACAGGTTTGGCTGTTGCCGGCTTGGTTACGGCAGGCTTGGTTATGGCAGGCTTGGCTACGGCAGCCTCGTTCGTCGGAACCGAGCTCTTTTTCGCCGGACTTTTCTCGGCGCTGGCCTTCTTGGCCGATTTCTTGACCGATTTCTTGGCGGCCTTCTTGGCCGATTTTTTCGGCGCAGCCTTGGATTTCCTGCCGGATTTCTTCGCGGATTTCTTGCTGGATTTTTTAGCTGACTTCTTGCCGGACTTTTTCACCGATTTCTTTGCAGACTTTTTCGAAGATTTTTTCGAAGCCTTCTTCGAAGCCTTTTTGGCGGATTTCTTTTTCGCCATCAGAAGCATTTTCTTGCTTTTGCTTTTCTTGCCTTTTTTATTCTTTTTTCCCTTAGCCATCGTGATCCTCCTGTTGCCGCCGATCAATGTCTATCGATCAAAGCCTGTCGATCGCTGTTCATCGGGCACTTTAAATCGTCCGCGTTTCGCGCAGGGCCAATCGATCAGTTCACGCCTGGCCGGGGCCCCCCCGTCGCCCAATCAAGAAGCTCAACCGTGTGCACAACAGGGACTGACGTACCGCCGGAAATCTGCACCATGCATCCAAGATTGCCTGCAGCGATCATGTCCGGCTTGACCATCGCAATATTGGCGACCTTTCGATCGCGCAATCGGCTCGCAATGTCAGGCTGGAGAATGTTGTAAGTCCCCGCCGAACCGCAACACAAATGGCTCTCAGGCACATCTTTCACCACGAATCCGCTCTTGGAAAGCAATTCTTTCGGAGCTTGCGTGATTTTCTGCCCGTGCTGCAGCGAACAGGCCGAGTGATAGGCGATGACGAGATCGCCATGCTGCTGAGACGGCCGCAGTTCGAGACCGCCGACATATTCCGTGATGTCCCTGGCCAGGGCCGAGACTTTCGCGGCCGGGCCTGCGAAATCGCGATCCTCCCGCAGCATGAAACCGTAATCCTTGATGACCGTGCCACACCCCGACGTCGTCACCAGGATGGCGTCGAGGCCGCCGCGCTCGGCCTCGCCGAGCCAGGCAGCGATGTTGGCGCGGGCGCGTCCCAGCGCATCGCCATCACGCCCGAGGTGGTGGGTGAGCGCGCCGCAACATTGCTCGTCGCTCACCAGGACGACCTCGATGCCGTGACGCGTCAAAAGATTGATGGCAGCCCGGTTGATGCGCGGCGCCAGCACCTGTTGCGCACAGCCCTGCAGCAGCGCGACACGGCCGCGCCTGACGCCCAGGGCCGGAAAGACGCTTCCGGGCCCCGCGCCCCGCGCCGGCAAGCGGCCCGGCGCAAGCGCCAGCATCGCGCTGATCCGCCGCCACAAGGTCGGCGATGCCGACGCCGATGTGGGGGCCGGCAGCAAGGCGGCCAACGGTCGGGCCAGCCGCGCCAGGATCATGCTGGCGCGAAACAGTCCGGGCCGCGGCAAAACGAAAGCGAGGAGAGCACGGAGCGCACGTTCGGCGAGCGGCCTGGTGTAGTCCGCTTCGATCCGGACCCGCGCCTGGTCGACCAGGTGCATATAGTTCACCCCCGAGGGGCAGGTAGTCATGCAGGCAAGGCAAGAGAGACAGCGGTCGATGTGCTTGACCACCTCTTCGGTCGGCGGCCGGTCTTTTTCCAGCATCTCCTTGATCAGGTAGATTCGGCCGCGCGGACTGTCGAGTTCGTCGCCGAGCAGCACATAGGTCGGGCAGGTCGCGGTGCAGAAATCCGCAATGCACGCACGCGCGCAGGATCTTGTCGGCCTCGGCGATATCGGGATCGGCGAGTTGCGCCAGGCTGAATTCGGTTTTCATGTCAGGAATCCACGCGTCAACCGGCCGCGATTGAGGATGTTCTTGGGATCGAAGCTGTGGCGAACGCGTTCGCCGAGTGCCGCCAGGCCGGCCTGCTGTGGATGAAACACATCGACGTTGCGCCGCACCTCTTCGGAGGCCCGCAGCAACGTCGCGTGACCGCCGGCGGCATTGACGCGCCCACGTACCAGCGCAGCATGCGCATCGGGCTTCGGCGGCAGCGCGGCCCAGATCAGGCCCCCGCCCCAGTCGTAGATCGCCTCGCCGCCGGCCTCGCGCGAAAGCGCCTGACCGAGTGCGCCGCCCGATGCCGGCGGACACACGATCCGCCATATCGGCCAGCCCCCGAGCGTGCCGCTGGCCGCGAACGGCTGAACGTCGCGAACGAACACCCAGATCGCCGCCGAACCGGCGTCTTCGACGGTCTCCGCGGCTCCGAACGGCGCCAGCGCCTTGCCGAGCGCGGCCGCGCGATGGGCGACCGATGCCGCAATGCCTTCCAGCCGCAGCAGGGTGACCGCCTGCTGCGGCAGTCCCGCCCCGCCAAACTGGCTGAGCCCGGCCGAGCCGCGAAATACGGAGTTCGGCACATGCGCCGCCCCGGACACATCGAACGGCGAGCCAGTGCCGCCGTCATCGCGCGGTTCGCGGTAAGGTCATCCAGCCCGCGCAGCACCAGCGTGCGTTCGCTCTCCGGTCTTGGCATCACCTTCAATCACTTCGGTCATGACCGCCAGCGTGCCCCACGACCCCGCCAGCAGCTTGCAAAGATCGTAGCCGGTGACGTTTTTCACGACTTTGCCGCCGCCTTGAAGCTGTCCCCGAACCCCGACACCGCATGCGCCCCGAGGAGATGATCGCGGGCGCCACCGGCCTTGATGCGCCGGGGCCCCCAAACCAACGCCAATCATGCCGCCGATCGTCCCCCACCTCGGGCGTGCCCAACAGCGGCGCGGTGTTGACCGGTTCGAACGCAAATTCGCTGATTCCTGGAATCGATCAACGACAGCACGTCGGCGAGCGGCGCGCCCGCCTGCACGGTGATGATCAGTTCGTTCGGCTCATATGCCGTCACCGCATTCAGAGCCGACAGGTCGAGCAGCGCATTGGTCGCCATCGGCTGGCCGACCAGCCGCTTGGAGCCATGGCCGATGATTTCCAGCGGCTGTTCGCTGGCAAGCGCGGCGCGCACAACCTGCTCGACATCCGCCGCGTCACGTACTTTCAGTGTGTCCACGATTGCCCCGTCTTCGGCTTGTGCCGTCCCCGTCGCGGAGGCGTTAGGGAGAGGGGTAAACCGCAAAGGCAGCGCTCGTGGCTACCCCCCTCTCCGCCTCTCCCCACAAGGGGGAGAGAGCACGCTGTGCTCGATTACACCAATCGGCCGGTTTATCATCCGCTCAAAACCTGGGAATGTCGGGAAACGCAAGCTTGCCGTGGTGGACATGGACGCGGCCAAGCTCGGCGCAGCGATGCAGGGTCGGAAACACCTTGCCCGGGTTGAGCAGGCCCTGCGCGTCGAACGCGCATTTCAGCCGCTGCTGCTGGTTGAGATCGATCTCGCTGAACATCTCCGGCATCAAGTCGCGCTTCTCGACGCCGACGCCGTGCTCGCCGGTCAACACGCCGCCGAGCTCGACGCAGCACCGCAGGATGTCCGCGCCGAAGGCTTCGGCCTTGTCCATCTCGCCGGGCTTGTTGGCATCGTACAGGATCAGCGGATGCAGATTGCCGTCGCCGGCATGAAATACGTTGGCGACACCAAGGCCGTATTTTTCCGAGAGTTCGCGTATCCGGGTCAACGCCCGCGGCAGCGCGCCGCGCGGAATGGTGCCGTCCATGCACAGATAGTCCGGCGAGATGCGCCCCACGGCGGGAAACGCCGCCTTGACGGCCGGCCCAGAACAGGTTGCGCTCCTGCTCGGAATTGGAAATCTGAACGCTGGCCGAGCCGCAGCCAAGCGCGATCTTCTCGACGCGCGCGATCAGTTCATCGACTTCGACGCCGGGGCCATCGAGCTCGATGATCAGCAGCGCCTCGACGTCGAGCGGATAGCCGGCGTGGACGAACGCCTCGGCGGCGTGGATCGCGGGCTTGTCCATCATCTCCATGCCGCCCGGAACGATTCCGGCACCGATGATCTGGGCCACGCATTCGCCGGCGGCCTCGACCTGCGCAAAGCCGACCATCAGCGCGCGCGCGGTCTCCGGCTTTTGCAGAATCCGCACCGTGATCTCGGTGATGACGCCGAGCAGGCCTTCAGACCCCGTGATGATGCCCATCAGGTCGTAGCCGCTCGTCTCCGGCGACTTGCCGCCGACCTTGATGACCTCGCCTGACATCAGCACGATTTCGCAGCCGAGCACGTTATTGGTGGTCATGCCGTATTTTAGGCAATGCACGCCGCCGGAATTCTCCGCGACATTGCCGCCGATCGAGCAGGCAATCTGCGAGGACGGATCGGGCGCATAGTAAAAACCGGCATGCGCCACCGCCTGGCTGATGGCGAGATTGGTGACGCCGGGCTCGGTCACGACCACCCGGTTGTCGAAATCGATCTCCCGGATGCGCTTGAATTTGCCGAGGCCCAACAGCACGCCGTCGGCCAGTGGCAGCGCCCCGCCGGACAACGAGGTACCAGACCCGCGCGGCACCACCTTGATGCCTTGCGCGAAGCAATATTTCAGCACCTGCGCGACCTGCTCGGTGGTGTCGGGAAGCAGCACCACCATCGGCGGTTGGCGATAGGCCATCAGACCATCGGACTCGTAGGGCAGCATTTCGGCAGGACTATCGATCACGCCCTCGCCCGGCACGATCGCGCGCAGCGCCGCAACGATGGCGTCGCGACGTCCCAGAACCGCCTGATCCGACGCAGGCATCAAGATGGTCATGTGCGTTTCTCCACGGGCGCCCGGCGCCACCAACGCAGCCACTGTCGTCGACTTGTCTTCGCAAATTTTGTCTTCGCAAAATTTGTCTTGGCAAATCAAGCACGTCTGGAACGCTTTGGGTAGCTCTCCAAAGGGTGAGCGGACCTTCGGGAGCAGGATGTATGAATCCGGAGTTGTTCTCCGGCTTGTCCTATGCAAGTCCGGCATGTCACAAGGGCCAAAGTCCATCCGAACCCACGAAGAGTTGTCCATGAAAAAACTGACCGTAAGCGCGCTGATTGTCCTCGCATCGTCCCTAGCCGCCTCTGCCGCGCTGGCGCAGGACGCTGCCGCAGGCAAGACCGTCTTCGGCAAGTGCCTCGCCTGCCACGCCGTCGGCGAAGGCGCCAAGAACAAGGTCGGTCCGGAACTCAACGGGCTTGACGGCCGCAAGGCCGGCACGGCGCCGGATTATTCTTATTCGGACGCCAACAAGAATTCCGGCATCACCTGGAACGAGGCCGTATTCAAGGAATACATCAAGGATCCGAAGGCGAAGGTTCCCGGCACCAAGATGATCTTCGCCGGCATCAAGAACGAGAAGGACGTCGGCGATCTCTGGGCGTATGTCTCGCAATACGACAAGGACGGAAAGACCAAGTAGCAGCATCGGCTAAACGGTGATTTGCCGGCATGACGGCATCACCGCGCGAAATTCGACGCCGTGCAGATGGATGGTCGGCGACATTCCGAAATGGTTGCCGCCGAACACCTTGAGACGATGGTCGAACTCATCCTTCGGAATGTCGAGAGGAATGTCGCAGATCGCCCGATAGCTGCGGCGGGAATATTTCTTGGGGCCCCATTGAATCGGAAGCGTGGGCAGTGACGCCGCATCCGTCGCGAGCGGCTTCGCCATCCGCCAGAACAAATGCGCGAGACGCGCGTAAGCCATCCCCTCCAGGCCGAAGACTGAGATACCGGCGGGAATGGGGAAATGCGCGACGTCGATGATCGGGCCGGCATCGACCCGTTCGGCCATGACATGCGCCGTCGCGCCGAATTCGGTTGCCCGATCGTAAAGCGCAAAATGCGCGGGCGCCCACCCAGGATAGCTTGGCGGCCCGGGGTGAAAATTGAAGGCGCCGTAGCCAAGCCGGTTGAGAATATCAGCGGGGACGATTTCTGGCGTGACGAACGCGATCAGGCGGGCCTGCTGCAGCGTATCGGAACTCAAGGCGGCCAAATCGGCCAGGGTCCCGACCGGGATCACCGTGAGCCGCGGGTTGTGGCCAAGCAGCGCGTGCGGCAACACGGATTGCTCGGCCGCCCCCGAAAGCAGAATGATCGTATCGAACATCGCGCGTGGTTGTTGCAGGCCCCGCGCGACGGTAGAGTTAACAATCTTAACGATATCTTTTCATTGGCCGCCGGTACGTTGCGCTGTGTTGCGCGCGGCGCGCCGGAAAAAACCGGAAACAAAAATCCCTTGCCGGTTTGGCAAAATCAAAGCGCAGGCTCGTCCACATCGGCTGGGCTCGACGCGTTTGCGGCCCGCGTGAAACTAACCGCCCCGATTCGCGACGATGGCTTTGCTGCGCGCGATCGTGCTCATCATGGCATCGATCTCGGAGACGACGCGCGCGGTCGCGGCGTTCTGCACCATGTGGCCGACGCCCGGCAACACGATCAGTTTCGCGTTGGGCACGGCCGCCGCGAACGGCCGTGAATGGATGTCGAGCGATACGGTAGCGTCGGCATCCCCCGATATCACCGCCGTCGGCGCCTCGATCGCGCCGTAGCGCGGCGCCTGCTCGGCCACCGCCGCCTTCAGCGTCACGAGATCCCAGGCGTTGGCGCGAAACTCGCGCGGACGCAGCAGCAATGGCGTCGCCGTGGTCTTAACGAAATCATCCGGCATGGTCTGCGGCAGAAATACCCCGCGGGCACCGGGGCCGGTCAGGAACAAGCCGAGCGGCAGCGTGATCGTATAGGCCAGCAACGAACCGACCACGGGCGTGGTGACAAGCTTGTTGTACCATCCGACGCCGCCCCGCCACGGATAGGTTACCGGCGCCAGCATCACGAGACCCGCGACGCGCTCGGGATAATCGAGCGCCATGCGCGCCCCCAATGCGCCGCCCCATGAGTGGACCACGAAGATCGCACGGCCGACACCCAGTCTTTCGAGCGCCTCCTCGATCATTCGGCCCTGGATCGCCGGTGTCGAATCCGCCAGCCGCGCGCGCGGGCTCCAGCCATGGCCGGGGCGATCGATCAGGATCACGCGATGGTTTCCAGCCAGCCTGTCACCCAGCGGCCGCCGCAGGCTTTCCAGGTTTGAACTCGCACCATGGATCATGACGATCGGCGGCGCGGCGGTATCGCGCGGACCGATGTCGAGCACGTTCAGGGTTGCCCCGGCAACCTCGATCATCTTGCCCTGCGCGGGATAGGTCCGCTGCAAGGCAAGGACCCCGGCCTGCGTGACCAGCGCCAGGATCACCAGCGCGATTACGACGACGACAGATATCATTTGCAATGTCCGGATGGTCTTGATGATCTTGGGCAGCAACCAATTACGGTTCTGCCGGGCAGCGGCTTCGCCGCCAATGCCGGACCGGCAACGACAAATCGGCGCCGGCGACTAACCAAAACCCATGCGCCCCAACCCCGGCAACTTGATCGCTGGCCGGCGCAGATCGAGGCCGAACACCGCGCCGAGAAAGTTGACCTCGAGGCCTTCGACCCAGCCGACCGTGAGGCCGAGATAGCCACCGAGCGTGACGCGAACGCCGGTTCCCGAAGGCGTCAACCCAAACATGTCGCCGTTGTAAGGAAAATCCTTGCCGATAGCCGTCGGCGGCAGCGCGACATGCAATTCGGGGACGGACGCAAGCACGGCCGTGACAAACGTGTTGGAATTCGGTCCCGGCCAGGCGCGATAGTCGCCGTAGGAACGCCACTCATAGCCCCCGATCGCGGCACGAATTTTCGGGATCATGCTTGAGGCGGCCTCGCCGTCAGCGGCGGCAATGGTTTGCGGCGCGACACCGAACCACCTCCCGTCGGGCGCAAAGCCATCGACGCGGATTGGCTCTCCCCAGGCCGTGTAGTCATAGCGGGTGTAGCGCGGCGCATTGACGTCCTTGACGACGATCCAGCAATGCACCGCGAAGATGCCGCGCCAGCGAACCGTTCGGGCAGCATAAACCCGCACCAACGCCTCGGGATGCTCCATCGGCGTCGGCAACAGCCCAGCGCTGGAACGGTCGGCCGTCTGCCAATTGCCGCCGCGATCCCCGAGCAGATATTTCGCGGCCGATATCGTGATGGGGGCGACCAGCAGGAGCAGCAGAGTTATCAACGTCTTTCTCACCGGGCGGGAACTCATATGGCGGGCATTTCACACTTCCGTCATAGCGGATTCCATATAGTCGCCGCCGGCATCTTTGCCACGTGCGACGCGCGTGGCATCACGGTTGCCGTCTTTGCGCGTTGTCCACACAATCCACAGGCACGTGGATCTGGTGTCAGAACTATCCGAGATTATCTCCCAGGTTTATCCGAGTACGATTGGAGGGTTTTGATGACTTCCAGACCGAATGAGATCGCCATCGACGAGATCGTCGCCAGTTGCGACGGCGATATGCGCGGGGCGCTCAGGGCCCTGCTGCTGGTCAATGAACGACTCGAGGCCGAGCTTGCGCAGCTCTACGCGGTTGTGGGTCATGGCGGGGCTTTCGAACGTGGCGGCAGCGCACTGCACTAGTTCTGGTTCACCTCGCGAGCCCCGTCGTCATCGACGGTGAATGTCAATTCACGCGATCAGATGTCGCGGCCTTCGACCTTCTCGCTCAAGGTCTTGACCAGCTCTGGAACCTTCTCAAGGTACGGGTTGACGGCGAGCGCCTTGCGAAAGGCGTCGAGCGCGCGTTTGTCGTCGCCGAGATCCTGCATAATCATGCCGAGCCCTGCCAGCGCCCCGAAATGACGGGGTTCGCGCACCAGCACCTGTTCGATGTCCTGGAGCGAATGGGCATAATCGTTCTGCATGTAATACACCGTCGCCCGCCGATTCCATGCCTCGATGTAATCGGGGCGCAGCTTGACGACCGCGTCGAGCAATTTCAGCGCAACGTCCATCTTCTGGGCGTCCATCGCAGCCTTGGCGCGCACCATCAGAAGCGCGGCCGTATCGCTCGGCGTCTGCATCCATAGCGCCCAAATCCGGGCTTCGACATGCTTGGCGCTGGCCTCATCCGGCGCCACCTTGAGCGCGCCGAGCAGGAAGTCCAGCCCGCGGGTGCGGTCAGCGCCGACCTTCGGCAGCTTGCCGGGCGCTTCCGGCAGCTTTTTCTGCTGTTTAGACGGCGTAATCCCCGGATCCTGCGCCAGCACCGGGACCGGGACAGCCGCCATGACCGCAGTCACAAGGAGCGCAAATCGGTAATTGGATGCGCGAGGGAAACTCGGTGCCATCGCTGCAGTCTACACAGCAAAACCGCCTTGCAAAGCAGCAAGACGTCAAACAGCCGTGATGGCCTGGGATTTACGTTGCAACCGACGACCGGAGGAGTCTCTATTTCAAACGCAACAACTCAACCCTGGCGCGCCTTGAAACGGCGCTGCACCTTGTTGATCACGTACATCCGGCCCTTGCGGCGGACCAGACGGTTGTTCCGCGATGGCGGCCGCGCAGCGATTTCAGCGAGTTACGGACCTTCATGGGACAATCCTGATACTTTGAAAGGCCGTGTGCGAGGCCGAATGTGAATAGAGACCCGAAAGTGGCAATACGGGGTTAGTAGTTGCCGGCGACCAAGTCGCCCGGGACTCGCGGTTTCTAGGCCATCGGGGGGCCGAATGTCAATCCAGCCCCGCGCGCGCCCAGTCGATCCGGCCGACGGCGACCATGGCCGCACCTGCCGTCACTTGCCACATCCCGTTGAATTCACAAGGTAAACTCAAGAAAAACAGGAACTCAACCACGGCCTCGCCGGTGGCAACCCTCTCCGTGTTCCGGTTGCGCACCATGACGTCGATCGACACCCAACGCGAATGGGCGGTGGTCTGCTTCGAATTCCCATTCGCGGTCGGCTGGATCGTGTGGCCCGGTCTGACCGGCTTGACCCACCTGGTTTCGCGACAGCGGTGAATGGCGCCGGCCATCTGTGTTGGAGCAGAAGCGCGAACCTGCATGACGATGACGACGCGGGTGGTGTCGGTACCGCCGACGATCAACTGAACGATCTGGAACATGATCTCGATGAGTGACAACTCGCCGGCTGCGTCCGCCCTCGTCAGGAAATCCGAGAGGAAATCGTCACGGGGCGCGCGACGCCTGTCTCCGAGCACCTTGTCCACGTAGTCCGCAACTGTCGGCACGCCGCCTCCAAAGTCCGGAATTTCATCTGGCGTGACGCGGTGGCTGATGAACCGTCAACATCGGCATGACGGACACTCTCTCTGTTCACGCCTGACGAACGGATAGGCGGCACGACCCGGCACGAAGTCGTCCCAGCTTTCGCAAAGTCGCGTCTGTCCAGAGATCGGTCTCAGCGGCTTCCGCCTCTGCCGAGCGATTGCCTCCGCAACACCAGCCGGATCGATTCTAGCGCATTGAACTTGACTTGGATTTCGGTCCGCCGACTGCTGCAAAACTGCAACCGCGAACGACCGCGGAATTTAAAATCTCGCTTTGATGAGATGTACAAACCGGGACGCCATGAATCGGATAGCCGGCTTTGCTTGCCTATTCAGATTGCCTAGCCGGCGCTGCGGACGGACGGTCCAGCCGCGGCGCCGGCGGCGCCAGCGAGCTCGCCATAGACCGTGGTCCTCAGCGGATTGAGCGGTTCATCGATCTCCACGTGCGGCCTGAATCTTCACCGGCCGCCCGGCGAGCTGACGGCTTGCCAGAGTCCGCTATGCCCCGATCAGCGCGTGAGGCATGGTGTTGCGCGGCAATCGCGATACAGGCGTACAATGAAATCGACCTGCGTCGCACACGTCAAGTTGAAGTACAGGACGAAGTACGCGGGCTCGCCAAGCTCGCTGCCGCTGAGCAGCAGCAGATCGTCCAGGGAGTTCGTCAGGCTATGATTGCGCTTTCGGAGCTTCCGGCGATCAAGGAGAAAGACGTCGAGGGATGCAATGCTTACCTTTCCAGGATCAAGCAACGATACCCGGAATTCATCGCGTTTATCGTGGTCGACATGAATGGCGATTCCTTCTGCGACTCTCTCGAGCATAAGCAATCTACCGCCGCTGGACGTGCCTACTTCGCCAGCGTCGTAAAGACCGGAAAATTCACGGTCGGAGAGTTCGCAGTCGGGCGAAACACCGGTCGCAACGTCCTACAGTTTGCGCTGCCATTCTACGACAACGAGAATCGCATGGGCGGCGTCATCGTAGCGGCTCTCAGTCTCGATTGGCTGGCTAACTACATCGCGAACAAGGGCGTTCCGGAGGGCGCCGCGCTCGCCATCACCGACCGCAACGGCACCGTTCTCGCTCGCTATCCGAGCAATGACCGGTTTGTCGGCAAGAGGTCGCCAGCCGGCAGAGATCCGGTGCGCGACAACGGAACCGTCGAGGACATGACTGGCATCGATGGCGCGGAAAGAATTGTTGGCTTCTCCGCCGTGGGGAACGACCTTCTTGTCAGCTTCGGCCTCGGCAAGGCGCAGACTTTCACCAAGATCGAACATCGCACGCAGCGCGACGTGTTGTTCATCGTTATGAGCGCCCTGATTGTCTTGATCCTGACGGCGTGGGGTGCCCAGCGGTTCATCCAGCGCCCGTTTGCGCAACTGGTTGACGCTGCGAACCGATGGCGGCTCGGCGAATTCGGCCGGCGTGTGGACATTCCGGGCAGCTCGGAAATCGCAGGGGTCGCCAAGGCGTTCAACGCCATGGCCGATGCGCTGAAGCACCGCGAGCACGAATTGTCCGAAGCGAAGGAGCAGTTTTATCAGAGCCAGAAGATGGAGAGCGTCGGCCAGCTCACCGGTGGCGTTGCGCACGACTTCAACAACCTGCTCACGGTGGCCTCCGCGAACCTCGAACTTATCGAGGCTGGCCAGGATATTGGCGAAGCCCGGCGCTTCGCTGCGGGTGCACGACGTGCTATTGATCGTGGGGCAAAGCTAACGGCGCAGCTTCTCGCCTTCTCGCGACGGCAGGTATTGAATCCCAAACCCGTCGACGCAAACCAGCTTGTTTCTGAGTTCCAGGGGCTCATTCGCAAA
Source organism: uncultured Alphaproteobacteria bacterium (assembly GCA_963843235.1). Lineage (GTDB taxonomy): Bacteria > Pseudomonadota > Alphaproteobacteria > Rhizobiales > Xanthobacteraceae > Bradyrhizobium. The sequence goes on along the minus strand of CAWJJV010000015.1, from coordinate 804,670 downwards.
GCCGTCGGAGAGACATGCCGGATCAAGGTGCAGGCTGATGATGGATTGTGGCTCTGCCACGTCGACCCGGCGCTGCTGCACACCGCGCTCCTTAATCTCGCCCTGAACGCCCGCGACGCCATGCCGGATGGCGGCGTGCTTGAGATCGAGATGACAAACATCGTCGTGAACGAAGGAGCCGTCGCGGGATGCTTGCCAGGATCGTACGTCAGGCTGTCTGTTCGAGACACTGGTCTTGGAATGCCCCCCGAGGTGCGGGGCCGGGTGTTTGAGCCCTTCTTCACAACGAAGGAGGTTGGCAAAGGTACCGGGCTCGGCCTTAGCATGGTCTACGGCTTTGTCCGTCAGTCCGGCGGTCACATTACGATCGAAAGCGCATTGGGAAGGGGGACCACTGTCGCTCTCTACCTGCCCAAAACCACGCAAAAGCCTGACATCGAAATCGAAGACGTCCAATTCCAAGCGTTTCCGGCCGGGTCGGAACGAATCCTGGTTGTCGAGGACAACGACGACCTTCTGGACCTCACGTCGGCGATGCTGACCAGGTCGGGCTATCAGGTTCGTTGCGCTCGGAACGGCACTGAAGCACTTCGCATGCTCCAGAGCGAGGAATTTGATCTTGTGGTAAGTGACATCGTGATGCCAAACGGGGTTAACGGCATTGAGGTTGCCCGCGAAGCGAGGCGATTGAACAAGCGCATCAAGGTCCTGCTTGCCTCGGGCAATGCGGGAGACGTGTTGGAACGACATAAGGCGGTCGGCGAATTTCCGATTATCGACAAACCGTTCCGCATGCCAGAATTGGCGGTACGTGTGCGGTCAATCCTGCACGAAGGTTGAGATGATCTCCTGCCGTTGCTGCCTTGCGGCGCGGTCAAGATCGATGGGCAGAGCGGCCATGGCGCAATGGTACGATCATTTCCGCCAATCTTGGTCCTGTTTCATGAGCAGAGCCGGCCACATCTACCGGCCATCGCCACGTGGGAAGCGCTTCTTTTGGTTCCCAGGTGGCCGCCCTGTTCCCACCCGCCACAGCCGTAATCACGAACGGAGAGACGAGGCTTTTCGGACCCGTCCGAGGTGTCTTGGCTTCGGGTATGGCACTAGCAATAGGATGTATGTCATGGCTTTCAACGATTCGTCGCTGCCGCCGGTATTGCCGGAGGATGCCGCGCCCCTCGTGGCCACGGTCGCGGGTTCGGTTCTACTGCCGGGCGACGCGGGATACGACGACGAACGCGCCGTCTGGAACCTGAATCACGAGCTGGTGCCCGCGGTGATCGTGGTGCCGGAGAGCGCGGCCGATGTCCAGGCCGCCGTTACTTTCGCGGCGGGGCAGCACCGGCCGGTCCTGGTGAAGACCACCGGCCACCAGATAGTCGGCCAGGCGCACGGCGCCGTCGTGATCGCGACCCATCGAATGAACGACATAACGATCGACGCGGCCGGCCGCACGGCCCGGGTCGGCGCCGGAGTGCTGTGGTCGGAGGTCATCGCGAAGGCGGCCAAGGCCGGGCTGGCCCCGCTGAACGGGTCGAACCCCACCGTGGGAGTCTCCGGTTACACCCTGGGCGGCGGCCTCAGCCCGACCCTCGGCCGCTCCCACGGCTACGCCGCCGACCACGTGCGCTCGCTCGACGTGGTCACCGCGGACGGCGAACTGCGGCACGTCGACGCGGAATCCGAACCCGACCTGTTCTGGGCGCTACGCGGCGGCAAGGGCAACTTCGCAGTGGTCACCGCCCTGGAATTCGACCTGTTCCCGGTGTCCCGCCTCTACGGCGGCGGCATCTACTTCCCCGGTGAGCGGACGGCCGACGTGCTGCGAGCCTGGACCGACTGGCACCCGAGCACCCCGGAGACCATGGTCACGTCGATCGCCGTGATGCGGATGCCATCGATACCCGAAGTGCCCGAGCCTGTACGCGGGAAGTTTCTGGTGTCGGTGCGGATCGCCTACAACGGCACGACCGCGGACGGCGAGCGGATGGTAGCGCCGCTGCGGGCGGTAGCTCCGGCGGTCCTGGACACGGTGCGGGACATGCCGTACGCCGAGGTCGCGTCGATCCACAGCGAGCCGACCGACCCGGTGCCCTACTACGAACGGGGCATCATGCTGCGAGAGTTCCCCGCGCAGGCGCAGGACAAGCTGATCGAACTCGTCGGTCCGGACGCCGAGACCACCCTGGTGATCGCCGAGCTGCGTGCCCTGGGCGGGGCGTGGGACCGGGAGCCGGCGGTGCCCAACGCCGTAGCGACCAGGGGCCTGCCGTACAGCCTGCTCGGCGTCGCGGCCGGTCCGCTGTCGCAGGAGCAGCAACTCAAGAGGTCGGTCGCCGAGCTGCTCGACGGCATGAAGCCCTGGCAGGGCGACCGGCGGTACGTGAACAACCTCGCGCCGGATGAGGCGGCCGACGCCGCGGCGATTTACGGCCCGGAGCGCTACGAGCGCTTGGCGTCCATCAAGAAGACCTACGACCCGGCCAACATGTTCCGGCTCAACCACAACGTGATACCGGCCGCCTGATTAGACACTGGCCGACCGGGCGGGGCCGGACGTGATCAATTCGTGGACTGCGGAAATTTAAAATCTCGCTTTGCCGTCGGCGTTCGGTTGTCAAGGATTCCTTGACAACTGACACCCCGCCCCAGCGTGGGCAGACGGCCTCGCCATCAATTTCATGCCAACGTATTTTTGCAGAACGTGGCGTAAGCCTTGTCCTCACCTATGCCCTAAACGTTCTTAGAGAAGGGAGCGCCGGAAACTAGGAATTCTGGACCGTGAACCACCTCAACGAAAATCGTTGTGAAATTGACTGGCGCTACTGTGTACGGTTGGTCTGACCATGGACACAACAGACCGAAAAAATGTCATCCACCACGAACAGCCGCTCGCATAATTTTGTCGAACGGATTCAATCTGATTTGGGGTGTCCAGCTAAGCATTGAAAAATATTCTGGTTTCCTTCAGACCCAAATCACCTCCTTATCTCTCGCCATCCCACCCCGCCAGAGGGGGCGTATCATGATCGTCACGGACGTTGGGATGGGATGCGGTGGACGCGGCAGCGTCGTCGCGCAAGGTGAGTGCAGGGCAGGCTTTCGATTGAGCGAATGCCTGTGAGCGATCGACCGGCGCGTGGACGAACGGCGCTTCAACGCCTTCGCCGAAATGCGGTCGGCAGCACATGGCTGACCCGCGGATCGGTAAAGGTTGCTGCGTACGGCAAAACCGTGTGGTCCTGGCGCCCGTTGCTGGCGTCAAGTCGGCGGAGGCAACATCAGCCCAACCGGGTCTGACAAGCCATATTCGCCGATGACGGTGACAAGACGAATTCGTCGCCGAGGAGAGCGCGTTATAAGCCGTAAAACCATTGCGCAGGGAATGCCGGGTCGCTTCCGGTGAACCTGTGGTGACTACCGTGTGCTTACTACCTTTTGCACACGGACTGCGGGTGCACTGGGCACCCGGCATTCCCTGCGTCCCTCTTGGGATCGCACTGCGTCCCTCTTGGGATCGCCTGCGCCCTCTCTATCTTCTGGGCGAACGATTTTCAAAACTCGGGCGCATCGCGCCGCGGGATCGTGAAGTCGCATCCAATCGTGATCGCCCGCTGTCGGTGATACAAGGCTGCTTGCCAAGTTCGTTATATTGTATAGTCAATCCGTCGGACGTAAAAGCAAGCCGCTGGGATATCCAGATGCCGAAATTGAAATTGCTCAACCCCGACGATTTCGTGGCGATCGATATCCACACCCATGCGGAAGAGCCTTGCGGCATGCATGGCGACGACGGCTACGACACTTCCAGGCGCAGATCAGGCCGAAGGTGTTGAAAGCCAACGCGCGCCGACTGCTTGGAATCTAGCGCGGCGTCCATAGTTAGCGATTGTACTGTACGCGAAATGGTGGTCCTTGATGAACCTCCCCAAAGCCGCTGCATTCGTCGCCGCACTTCTCATCGGAAATGCGGCCGGATACGCAGCGGCCCAGTCTGAATCGTCTGCGACCGTCGTTGAATTCGAAAGCCCTCTTGCCAACCGGCAGCCTCTCCAGGGCTTGCTAAGGCAAACGAACAGCGCAGGCGCCTCACCCGCCGTCGTACTGTTGCACTGCATGCAATGGAAACTGGCAGCGGCTCGACGAGCGTTGGGCGAAACGGATCGCATCCTGGGGCTACGTGACACTCACCGTCGATAGTTTTGGACCACGCGCCATCCAGAATACCTGCGCCAGCGGCGCCCCGGTAGATTTGGCTTTTGACGCGTACCGGGCCCTGAACTTCCTGGTGCAACGGCCATTCGTCGACCCTGCTCGCGTTGCAGCTCTCGGTTTTTCACAAGGCGGCTGGCTGGTTCTGTCGTCGATCGAACACGGCATCATCGAGCAAACGTCGCAAAACAAGTTCCGCGCCGCCATCGCCTTCTATCCCCCGTGCCGTGCATTTAACGGCAACATGACCGTACCCACGCTGATTCTGATCGGTGAACTCGACGATTGGACTTCAGCGGAAGAGTGCCGCACCATGATGGATGGCCGGGACGACTGGGGCATATCCCGGCAGAGGAGCACAGGCGCCCCGGTCCAGCTCATCGTCTATCCCGGCGCCTATCATGCCTTCGACGTACCTCAGCCTTAACATGCCCTTCGAATTTTTCGGGCATCACCTTGAATTCAACCAATCGGCAACGGACCAATCGATCGATGCGGTTCGCGAATTTCTTGACGCGACGATCGGTGGAAAAGAGCAGACCAGATGACCATCAAAGCCGTTGTGTTCGATGCCTATGGAACGCTTTACGACATTCAGTCGGTGGCCGCCGTCACCGAGCAGGCGTTCCCCGGTTATGGCGAGATCATCACCCAGATCTGGCGGATCAAGCAGCTCGAATACACCTGGCTGCGCTCGCTGATGCGACGCTATGAGGATTTCTCCGTCGTCACGCGGGAGTCGCTTGCCTATACGCTGCGGATTCTCGGGCGCAAACCCGACGACGGCGCGTTCGAGCGCATCATGGAAAAATACCTGCATCTCGATCTCTATCCCGATGCGGCCGCGGCACTGGCCGCGATGCGCGGCCGGAAGCTGGCCATCCTCTCCAACGGCAGCACCGACATGCTCAACGCGCTGGTGCGCAACAGCGGGCTCGATAAAGTGCTCGATGCCACCATCAGCGTCGACTCCACGAAAATCTTCAAGCCCAGCCCGGACGCCTATACCCTGATCGAATCCAGGCTTGGCGTGTCACCGGCGGAAGTGCTGTTCGTGTCGTCGAATCCATGGGATGCCTGCGGCGCCAAAGCCTTCGGACTTAACGTCGCCTGGATCGAGCGGGTGACGCCGGAAGCGATGGCGCTGGCATTCGCCAAAGCCGACCTGGTCCCGCCGCTCACCATGTTCAAGGCGATCCGGATGCAGATGGACGAACTCGGGCTTGAGCCTGATTATCGCATTCGCGCGCTCTCCGAATTGCCCGCACTGGTCTCAGCCCATCAGTCTTGAACGTGAGCCCCAAACATGAGTGTTGAGTCGGTCCGCGCCTTTTTTGCCGACAAGGCGCCCGATATTGTCGTGATCGAATTGCCCCTGAGTTCGGCGACGGTGGCGCTGGCGGCCGAAGCCTATGGCGTCGCGCCGGCACGGATTGCGAAAACGCTGTCGCTGCGGGTCGGCGAGCGCGTGGTGCTGATCGTGGCCAGCGGCACAGCGCGGATGGACAACAAGAAGGTAAAAGCGCTGCTCGGCGGCAAGCCAAAGATGCTCGGCCTCGACGAGGTCGCCGACATCACCGGCCATGAAGTCGGCGGCGTCTGTCCGTTCGGCTTGAAAGCGCCGCTGCCGATCTATTGCGACGTATCACTGCAGGCATTCGACGAGGTGGTGCCGGCCGCAGGCTCGACCCACAGCGCGGTACGCATCGCGCCGTCGCGCATGGCGGAACTGGTCACCGCCGAGTGGGTCGATGTCTGTCAAGATCCGTCGGCCAGGATCCGTCGTGATGGCCCGCGGTCCGGATCACAATGACGGCCCGCGACGCTTCATCCGTAACTGGCTCACCTTCGACGACCGCAGGCCGGTTCGCATACGGCGGATAACGCTCCTCATTGCAACCATCGCAATACTGCTGATCGTTACTGCATTGCTTGCGTTGTTCAGCAATCATCTCCCGCGGTGATTCAGCGCCCTGCGTTGCGCCTGTCAGGTTGCAATTCCGAGGTTGCAATTCCGATTCCACATTTGGTTGATTGTATTGCGACGGCTTTGCATCATGGCGCACTCCTTGCATGCACTTCGAAAATGAAATCATCTGCCTGTGCCGGGCAACCCCAAGATTGGATTACCGATGAGTGATAAAATAGCACGACGCGATTTTTTGGGCACGGTGGCGCTGGTCGGCGCGGCCGCCGCGGCTGGACAGGGCTTCTCCGTCAAGCCGGCCAGTGCGGCCGGCGATACCGGCAACCCGATCATTTCGTCGTCGGCGAGCGAACTTGCCGACGCCATCAGGTCGAAGAAGCTGAGCTCCAAGGCCATCGTCGAAGCGCACCTTGAGCAAATCGCCAAGGTCAATCCGAAACTCAATGCCGTGGTCCAGTTGACCGCCGATGAAGCGCGAAAGGAAGCCGACGAGGCCGACGCCGCGCTCGCGCGCGGCGAAATCAAGGGCCCGCTGCATGGCGTGCCCATGACCATCAAGGATACGCTGGAGACATCAGGCGTGATCTGCACCGGCGGCACCAAGGGCCGCGCCAATTACGTTCCCAAGGCCGATGCCACCGCGGTCGCCCGATTGCGCGCCGCCGGCGCGATCTTTCTCGGCAAGACCAATGTGCCCGAACTGGCCGGCGCGATCGAAACCGACAATCTGGTCTACGGACGCACCAACAATCCCGTATGACCTCACGCGCACGCCGGGTGGCAGCAGCGGCGGCGAGGCCGCCATCATTTCGGCCTGCGGCTCGCCGCTGGGTCTCGGAACCGACGCCGGCGGCAGCATTCGCATCCCCGCGCATTTTTGCGGGCTCGCGGCGATCAAGCCGACCTCCGGCCGGGTGCCGCGCACCGGACAATTTCCGCAGCCGATGGGCGCCCGAGCCGCCGTATTCCATGTCAGCCTGATTGCACGACGGGTCGCCGATCTGGCGCTGGCGCTGCCGATCATTTCCGGGCCCGACTTCCGCGACAACTCGATCGTCGGGATGCCGCTATTGGACCCGAAAGCCGTCACGCTGAACGGATTGAAGCTGGCGTTCTTCGAGGATGACGGCGCGGCAACCCCAACCAAGGAAATTACCGCCGCGGTACGCGATAGCGCCAAGGCGTTCATGGATGCCGGCGTCAAGGTCGAGGAGAAGCGAACCCCGGATGCGGAGAAGGCCGCCACCGTCTATTACGATATGAGCCGCGGCGACGGCGGCGCGGGCACCCGTGCGTTCCTCAAGAGCATCGGCAGCGACCCGATCTCACCGCTGTTCGAGAAGGCGCTGACCTACTCGGTCGCGCCGGCGATGGCCAATACCACCGACGCGCTGGCAGCGTTCGTGCGCTGGGATCTGTTTCGCAACGCGATGCTCCGCTTCATGGAAAACCACGACGCGGTGCTCTCGGCGGTAGCGCCTTTTCCGGCGCTATCGCACGGCACCAGCTTCGACGAGGAAAATCGCAAAGGGTTCGGGTACGCCCAGATGCACAATCTGACGGGATGGCCGACCGCAACCGTGCGCGTCGGCACCTCGCCCGAAGGCCTGCCGCTTGGCGTTCAGGTGGCGGCGCGACCGTGGCGCGAGGATGTCGCGCTGGCGCTTGTCGCGCATCTGGAAAAAACCTTTGGCGGCTGGAAAATGCCGACCGGAGTTTGAGCGCAAGGACGCGCGGCGTTGATAGCCGCTACTGATCGTCGCCAGGCCACGAACGACTGTCGCGTGACCTCGGCGCCGCTTGCGGCTGCATGCTGGCGTTTGAGTCAAACACCGCGCGACACGGCCGGCTCAGCTGCGACGTATTTTGCCGCAGGCACGCGACGATCCGGTTGCTGTCAGGAATCTGTTCGCCGCAAAGCCGGAAAACATCGGGCGTGCAGGCCATCTGCTGTTCCATGGTTCCCTGATGATCCTGAGAAAATGCCGGCGTCTGAACCGCGACGCCGCAACCCGTCACTATCGCAAAGCCCACAGCAATCCGATCTGCCCGCATGTCCAATCCTTCCTTCGGATTAATTTGGCGCGCACGCTTTTCGTGCGGCCAATTCACCTCAAGCTCTAAAATAAATGAGGCTTGGGAAGGTTCACACCGGACAAAAAAATGTGAAATCGCCTTCGACCCTCCCGAACGGGAAGGGTCGAAGAAGCGCCTACTCCACCTTGCCGATCTTTTTCACCGCCGCGATCAGGCGCGCGCTGTCTTGCGCGATGAACTTCGAGAATTCCGGCGCGTCCATGTAGGCCACCGGGCTGCCCGCGGTCGCCAGCGGTTTTGTGACTTCAGGCATTTTCACCGCCCGCGCCATCGCTTCGCGCAGCCGCTTCATGATTGGCGCCGGCAACGCGCTTTGCGCGAACAGCCCGGCCCAGATGTAGAACTCGACATCCTTGTAACCGAGCTCCGTGAACGTCGGCACATGGGGAAAGCTTGCGATCCGCTCCGCGCCCCAGTTCGCCAGGACGCGTATCTTGCCGTCATTGACGTGTTGTTTCAGCGTGCCCGGCGCCGACGCCAGCGCCTGGATGGTGCCGCTCAGAAGCGCGTTGAGCGCGGGACCGCCGCCGCGAAACGGGATGTGCAGCAGCTTGATGTCGGCGCTGGCCGCAAACATTTCCATCGCCACGTGAAGCGTGCCGTAGGGACCCGACGAGCCGTACGGAATTGCGCCGGGACGCTTTTTGGCGTCTTCGACGAAATCCTGCAGCGTCTTCCATGGCGCCGACGCCGGCACCGCCAGCAAGGTCGGATCGGCGAGCACCCGCGCGATCGGCGCGAATTGCGAAACTTCGTAGGTGGGTTGACGGTTGAACAACCGGTCGGCTTCCGGCAGCACCGCCAGCGACGACAGCGTCATCAGCAAGGTGTAGCCGTCGGGCTCGGCACGCGCCGCGATCGCGTTGCCGATCGACCCGCCGGCGCCGCCGGCGCGGTTGTCCACAATCACGGACCTGCCGAGGATTTCCTCCAACGCCTGCGCCACCGGCCGTGCCGCCAGATCGGCCTGCCCGCCGGCCGGAAACGGCACGATCATGGAGATGGTGCGGGTCGGCCAGGCCTCAAGCGCAAAGGCGGAATTGCCGAGCGCCGCATGCGCCAGCGGCAGTGCGGCAGTGGCCTTGAGAAGTTCGCGTCGATTCATCGGTAGCTTTCTCCCCCAGCGGATTTTTGCTTGATTGGGTGCAACCTAGCCAAATCGCGCGCGCCGCGATAGTCGCCGGCTACTTGCCCAACAGCGATTTCGGCGTTGTCGCACTTGCAAAATGCCTAACCAGGAAATTAGCTAACACCTCGACGCGCGCCGGGCGCGGGCCACCCGGCGGCATCACCAGGTGCACCGAGCTTTCAGCCTGCTTCCAGCCCTTGAAGATCACCTCGACCTCGCCCGATGCGATGGCGTTGCCGACGATGAAGTCCGGCAGATCGGCGATGCCGAGGCCCGCCAGCAACGCCGGCATCAGCGCCTCGCCATTGTTGACGCGCAGCGGCCCGCCCGGCCGCACGCTCGCCTGCTCGCCGGCAGCGTTGGTGTAGTGCCAGAGGTTCGCCGTTGAATGATAGGCGTAGCTGAGGCACCTGTGCTCGGCGAGTTGCATCGGGTGGGTCGGCCGGCCATACCGTTTGAAGTAGGCCGGTGAGGCTACCGTGTAGCGCGGCATCGGGCACAGCCGTCGTGCGATCAATGAGGAGTCCGGTAGCCTCGCGATCCGCAGGCCCATGTCGAAGCCCTCGCCGATCAGGTCCACCATGGCGTCGCTGAGATGGAGATCGATCGCGACGTCAGGATATTGGTCGAGAAACTCCGGCAGGATCGGCGCCACTGCATTGACCCCGAATGTCATGGGTACCGCGAGCCGCACCAGCCCGCGCGGCGCCACCGCTTGAGACAGCGCCTCGTTTTCCGCCGCCTCGCCGTCGGCCAACAGGCGCGTGGCGCGCTCGGACAGCTTTTGCCCGGCATCGGTCAAGGCGAGCCGCCGCGAGGTCCGGTTGAACAGCCGGGCGCCGAGCCGCTCCTCCAGCCGGCCGACCGCCTTCGACACCGTGGCCTTGGACATTGCGAGTTCGCCGGCGGCCGCCGCAAACGAGCGTAATTCCACGACTTTCGCGAAGATCGCGAGGCCCTCGAAATCGGGAAGCTTTGCCATTTGGATCGTCCCATTGGATCAATATCAGAAACAATGTGTTTCGATAGTTTCTATTTATGCACCATCTGAAACTGCATATCCAGAGACCAACGGAACTTCCAATTCAAAGGAACCTCCCATGATCGAACTCAGACCCTTCAACAAGCTCGGCAGCGCCGACCACGGCTGGCTGAAAGCAAAACACCACTTCTCGTTCGGCAGCCACTATGACCCCAACAATATGGGCCACGGCGCGTTGCGCGTCTGGAACGACGACGAGATCGCGCCGAATACCGGTTTTCCGGCGCACCCGCACGCCAACATGGAAATCATCACCTATGTCCGCGAGGGCGCCATCACCCATCAGGACAGTCTCGGCAACAAGGGCCGTACCGAAGCCGGCGACGTGCAGGTGATGAGCGCGGGCACCGGCGTGCGCCACTCCGAGTACAATCTCGAGCCGACCAAGACCAAGATCTTCCAGATCTGGATCGAGCCGACCACGCAAGGCGGCCAGCCGACCTGGGGCGCAAAGCCGTTTCCGAAATCGGATCGGTCGGGCAACTTCGTCACCATCGCCAGCGGCTTCAAGGCCGACAAGGACGCGCTGCCGATCCGTGCCGACGCGCGGGTACTCGCCACCACGCTGAAGGCCGGCGAGAGCGCGGAATATGCCCCCGACAAGACGCGCAACCTCTATCTCGTGCCGGCGGCGGGCGCGGTCGAAATCAACGGCGTGCGGGTCAACGCCCGCGACGGCGCCGCAATCCGCAACGAGGCGCGGCTCAAGATCACCGCGCTTGAAGATTCCGAATTGGTGCTGGTCGACGCGGCATAAGACCCTTCATCGGCGAACAACTTCCGTTCGTCATGGCCGGGGCTTCGTCCCGGCCACCACGTTTCGACTGCCGAGAAGAGGTGGAGCCCGGCATCGCGACAAGTTTACGCAGTCTGCGCGCGGAGCCTGCTATGGCCGAGCGTGGCGAATTCCAACTCACTCAATCACGGAGACCATCTATGACGAAAGTTCTTGTGCTCTATTATTCGGCCTACGGTCACATCGAGACGATGGCCAACGCCGTCGCCGAAGGCGCCCGCGAAGCCGGCGCCACGGTCGACATCAAGCGCGTGCCCGAGCTGGTGCCGCCTGATGTCGCAAAGGCGTCGTATTACAAGATCGACCAGGCCGCGCCGATCGCCAAGATCGAAGACCTTGCCAACTACGACGCCATTATCGTCGGCACCGGCACGCGCTTCGGCCGGATGACGTCGCAAATGGCGAACTTCCTCGATCAGGCCGGTGGCCTCTGGGCCAAGGGCGCGCTGCACGGCAAGGTCGGCGGCGCATTCTCCTCGACCGCAACCCAGCACGGCGGCCAGGAAACCACGCTGTTCTCGATCATCACCAACCTGCTGCATTTCGGCATGACCGTCGTCGGCCTGAATTACGGCTTCGCCGGGCAGATGAAACTCGACGAAATCACCGGCGGCTCGCCGTACGGCGCGACCACGATTACCGGCAGCGACGGCAGTCGGCAGCCGAGCGCCAACGAACTCGCCGGCGCGCGCTATCAGGGACGTGTCATCGCGGAAACCGCAAAAAAACTGCATGGCTGATGCGATTTGGGCGGCATTCTCCATGGGGAATGCCGCCCTATCTATCCGTCGGGAACGACGGAAGAGCTATGATCGAAATTCTTTTTATTTATCAATTGGCGCGAAATCCGGTGCGGGCGATTGCCCGGCGCTGGTGGTGCCGTAGCCTGTACCGCGCCTCGCGCGGGCGGCGACGATGCGCAGAATATACGCAGCCGTAATGCCCCTGGAACTCTGGCCTGTTGTGGTCAGCCGGGGTGGCCCCGCGTGAAACGGTGGAACCAGGCGACGTTTGCCCCGTTGGGTGACACCCACCCGCGCCCGGAGACCACAAATGACCAACAAGGCCGATTCCAAAAATACGCATAAGGATACCGGGAAGAAGACCGCCACGCCGCACCCCGGCATGATGGGCGACGGCACCGAAGAACAGAACCTCGGTCAGCCCGGAAATCCCGCAGCGCGCATCAAGAAAGATGAAGTAGACGCCGCCTTCGCCAAGAATCCGATCGAGAATCCGGCCAAGGACCCGGCAAAGACCAAATAACCGGGCATCGCAATTGCTTTGAATTCGCTTATAAAGGCCGGGCCACTCGCGCCCGGCCTTGTCCATTGCAGGGCATCCGATGACAACCTGTTCGGTGACCCCATGAGCATGGCCCCCCAACCTCCGTGGCCTGAACTGCCCACCGCAACGTGGCGCGAGACCTACGACACGCTGCATCTGTGGACGCAGATCGTCGGCAAGATTCGTTTCGCGCGCACCCCTTGGCTGAATCATTCCTGGCATGTCGCGCTCTACGTTACCGCGCGCGGCCTGACGACCTCTCCGATCCCCGATGGCACCAGGACCTTCCAGATCGACTTCGACTTCATCGATCATGTCCTGCGCATCTCCGACAGCGACGGCGCCCAGCGGCAGTTTACCCTGGCCAAACAATCGGTCGCGAGTTTTTTCGCCGCGGCGATGGCCGCGCTCGCGGAACTCGGCATCCGCGTCGAGATCAACGAGATGCCGAACGAAATACCGGAGCCGATCCGGTTTTCGCAGGACCGCCGGCATTCGTCCTACGATCCGAACGCGGTGCGGCGCTTTTTCCAGATCCTTGTCAACGCCGACCGTGTGTTCAAGCAGTTCCGCACCGGCTTCCTCGGCAAGGCAAGCCCGGTGCACTTCTTCTGGGGCAGCTTCGACTTGGCGACGACACGGTTTTCCGGGCGCCGCGCGCCGCGCCACCCCGGCGGGGTGCCCCATTTGCCCGATGCGGTGGCCTGCGAAGCCTATTCCCACGAGGAGAGCAGCGCAGGCTTCTGGCCGGGCGGTGGCGCGATCGATTACCCCGCGTTCTATTCCTATGCCTATCCCGAACCCGCCGGCTACCGCACCACGGTGGTAAGGCCGGAGGCGGCCTTCTTCAGCGAAGCGCTCGGCGAATTCATCCTGCCCTACGACGCGGTGCGCATGGCCGATAATCCCGACAAGGTGCTGCTCGAATTCCTGCAAAGCACGTATGAGGCCGCGGCCAATGCCGCGAAATGGGACCGCGACGCACTGGAATGCCCACCGGGCCGGCCCGGCGTGGTACGGCAGGTCTGAGATCCAGGTTCACAGGCGCGCAGCTGAACTGATCATGCGCGCTTGATGAAGACGAAGGGCCTGGATTCCAGGCCTCGCCCGGGGTGCAGCGATCAACGGTATCGCGGCGGATATCGAAAATGCGCGCAACGTTGCGAGCGACGCTCCGGAGTTACGATCAATACTCTTCGCGCGAGGGCGGCTTGCCGAGCGCGCGCCCGATATGGGCGGCAAGCCGCGGATGGCGGCGCAGTGCGCGCGCGGCCCGGTCGCGCAGCGCGAAGGGCAACCCGCGCCAGCTCAACGCCGCGGTGATTTCGGCCAGTGCCAGCGGCGTCACGCCGAACCGGCGCTTGTAGGCGTAATTGCCGATGCTGAAATCGAAGTGCCGCACGCCATCGCGATGCAGCGCCGCCATGGTGCGCTCGATGATCAGCCGGCCGGGCGAACACTTCGACCATTTTTCGCCCGCATTGCTGATTCGCACCATCACATAGCGCGAGCCATTGCGTATCCCGAGCAAGGTTGCGACCACCTCTTCGCCGACCGTCAGCGCCGACAGAACGGCATAACCGCTGCCGAGATTCTCATCGACAAGATAGCGATAAAACGCGGCGCAGGTTTCATCGTTGAGGATGAAATTCAACCCGAGACGCCGCATTCGCGCGTCTTGCTGGATTTCCATCGTCGATAGAACGCGCCTCGCCTCGGTGCCGCCGGTGACGATCTGGAATGCCGCGCCGGGATCGCGCGTGAACACGCGCCAGCTTCGCTCCAGCTCCTTGCGCACGGTGCGCTCCAGCGAATAGCGGTAGGCATCGAAATCATCGCCGGTCGTCACGACGTTGCCGTTCAACGAGCTTATGTGCGCCGCATCGATCAGCGTCAGCGGATTGGACCCGCCGTCGGGATCGACCGGCATCTTGCGCAGCCGAACCAGATCGGCGCCGCCTGGCACCCGCCGCAGCGCCGCCAGCAGATCGCGCCATAACGCGCGGGCCGCGTGCGCGTCGCGCGGCGCCGCCGCGCCGAGCAGCGGCGCGTTGTAGTCGGTCAGCTCGAGATCGGCGAATTCGACAATCCGGATACCGTTCTGCACCCGGCGCACCAGAGGCAGCAGGGCAACCTGATCTGCCGTCGTCGCGTCCGAGACGATGGCGATCAACGGCTCGACATCGTCGACGTTGGCAAACGCTTTGTACCAGGCGTCGAGCCAGCGATGGTCCTGGAACAGCATCGATGAGCCGGCATCGTTCCAGCGCGCGACAGCCTGTTTCCAGTCATGGACGAACTCGACACGGAATCCGGCCGCGCGACGGACTTCCCGCGCGTCCAGACACCCTGCCCCTGCCGCCAAAACCGTCATTGTCATCGAACTGTTTCAGGCCGCCTTCGGCAGATCGACGATCTTGCCAGGTTGCGCGGCATCGAGCCGGAATTCGGTCGGACGACGCGCGCTGCGCTCGCGCTTGACCCAACCACTGTTGCGATAGAGCTTCTGCATCACCGCCTTGGCCAGGTAGGAAGGCCCGCGCAAATTGCGCGTCTTGGGCGCGTAGCCGAAGCGGTGCCGCAACAGCCCATTGGCGAGGTTGACGATCTCAGCGCGCCTGATCTGATCGTTGGTATAGGAAACGGTCATCGAAATGCTGAAAGTGTCGAGATTTTCCACGCGGTGCGGCGCGTTCAGCTCCCAGTTGAGCATCTGGCCCGGTCCGATATCGAATACCTTGGCGTGCTTGTCGTACCAGGACTCGTAGGGAATATCGACTTCGACATTGTAGACAGAAACATCCTCGAGCATCGCGGGCGTCAGGAACGGCGCGGTATTCGGATAGACATAAACTCGCTTGCGACCGGCGATCTGCATCAACGCCTGCCCCGGCAGATCGAAATGATAATATACCTGCGCATCGGGCGATGAAATCAGGATGCTTTCCTGATGATCCCGCGCGCTGAATCCCGGAACCTTCGCCGCGACCTCCTCGAACATGCCATCCAGCATTTCGCGATAACGGCGATCGACCGCGCCGACATTGCGCATGTTGAGCCAAAGCCCACCGCGCGAAATCGCGTCCATCACCTGATGACCGCTGAGATTGCCGATCTCGCCCTCGCGCCAGACGCGGCTCGAACCGCGAGCGCCGGTCTGAACCAGGCTGTAATGCTCGCGCGGATAGCGCTCGATCAGTTCGGCCAGCACATCCATGGAGAACAAGGGTGACTTATGGGCCTCGTGCGCCAGTTCGATCGGCTGATGGCCCCACAGTAGCGAATGGGTGTCATCCCAGCTGGTAAGAACCTTGCCCGTTGTCATCGTCGCACTCCTGTTCATTTCTCGTTCGCCACCGACTCGGTGACGGCCATCCCGGCTCACTTCACGCGCTGTTTCGAAAACCGGCGGCCGTCGCCTCGCACGTCACCCTTTGTGTCAATCCGAAACGGCCGCCCGATCTTCACCCAATCTCTGGCAAGAAGAGTGCCCAACGCAGACGCGCGCGCCCGCGACGATGTCTGCGATATATGGCTAACGCGACGCTGCCGAGCGTCACTCAGCTCCCACGAGCCCGGCTTACGCCGACGCGCAGACGACAGAGCCGCGAGCGCGATTGCGCGATGTTAACCCTAACCAGCCTGCGAAGGATCGAGCTTCCCCGACAGCCAACGTGCCGCGCGTGCAAACCATTCCTGTCCCGGTTTCTCGATGAAATAATAGCTGACGCTCGCCACAGCGACGAGAAGCCCGACAAAAAGCATCGTTACCACGATCGGCACGACGTGGCCGCCCAATACGATCAGTTTGACAGCTTCGCCTCCAAGCGCCGGATCCGCGCCTTCGGTCGTCGTAAGGGCGTGGCCTGTCATCTTTTCGATCATCGAAACAGGACGGTCGACAAGATTGAAGATGATGAAGGCCTGCCACATGTAGATCGAATAGGAAATTCGGCCGAGCCACGCATTTCCCTTGTTCAGCAGCACGCTCGATATCGGCCCGGCCTCAAACGCAAAGACGAAAACGACAGCAGCGAAGACGAGCGGCGCGAGAAATGAATATCCTGTGTGGCCGGCAAACGACACGTAGCCTGCGATTGCAATCAGCGAACCCACCTCCAGAACTTTCGCATTGAACCTGGCGCGGGACGCAGCCTGCCAAAGGCGATAGGTCAGATGCCCGACGAGAAAGCCGTAGATACATCTGACAAGTCCCAGATCGTAAGTCGCGTCCATGCCGTGTCGCGCGAACAAAATGAGGATCGAGGCACTGCCAATCAGTATTGCGGCGATAAGGATCTCGGTCGCGAAGCGGATTCGACGGAACCACATTGCCGCAATGAGCAGCGCGGCGGCGAAGACGAGATAGGTCCAGAACTCCGCGCAAATGCTCCAACTCGGAGGATTCCAGGTCAATTGCCGCTCGACACCGAACGACTGCGCAAAAGCGAGATTGGTCAGAATCGAGTGAAGCGAAGTGGCTCCCGTGAACGGCGGATTGGCGAACGATGCGCCGCGCGCCGCGGAAACGGCCCTTGCGCTTTCGACGATGACGAACGCAAGAAGCACCACGGCATGCAGCGGCCATAGCCGGCCGAGCCGCCTGATCGCAAAGCGTGCCCAAGTCCTGGACAGGTTCCGAGACGAGCGCCGTAACTGTGCGTAATGACGAACCCGCTCAACACGAAAAAGAAGTCGACGAAAAGATACGCGTTGCGGATAAAATCCAGGGAATAGACCGCGCTGAAGACGTTCAGGTGAAATATCGCGACGAGCAATGCGGCGACACCGCGCCAGCTGTCCAGTACACGAAAGTGTACTTTGGCCTCTCCTGCCTGGGGCGGAGACAACTTATCCATCATCGTGTTGTTCATCGTCATGCTGAACGGCCCCCGTCGCCCCGTCGTTGCAAGCGCCCGGCGCCTGCGAAACGCTTCCAGCGTGCCCTTGAGTGCGCTGTCCCGATGTGAGACGGCGGGCAACTTTTCGCCTGATATCTGGCAAGAACGGTGCCGCCGCTTACCGTAAGATAACGTCTGGCATGTATGGCTAACGCGATGCTTTCAGGAATGCGCCGGCACCGCACGATGACTTCAGAACCCGCCTATCGGGCGCTCTTTCTGGGCGCCGGCCCGCAGATGCAGTGCGGCGTTGGACAATTCACCCGGTTGCTGGGCGAAAACATCGAAAAGCTCGCTCCCGGCAACTGCACGACGTTAACCCTGACCCGTTCCGAAGGATCGATCGCCGATATCTGGCGGGCCGTGGGGTCGGCGCGGAGCGTGGTCTGCAACTTCCCGATCGTGGCCTGGAAACGCGTCATGTTTCGTCCGCTGCTGGCGCTGGCGATGGCGCGGCTGCGGGGCCGGCGGATTGTGCTGATTCAGCACGAATGGCACGGATTGCATTGGCTGCGCCGTATCACTTACATTCCGGCCCTGCTGCTCGCCGATACGATCGTGATGTTCTCGCCGCTGGTGCGGCGTGAACTCGCCGACGACCCTGTGGTCGGTTGGACCGCGCAAAAATGCGTGCTGGCGCCGCTGCCGCCCAACATCGAAGCTCCCGCCAATCTCGCCGACTCCGGATTGCGGCAGCAGCTCGCCGCCGCGCGAGAGGCCGGGCGGCTGGTGATCGGCCATTTCGGATCGATCTACCCGGCCAAGCAGCCGAATGCGCTGCTCAACATATGCGCGAGCCTGAAAGAGCGCGGACTTAAGCCATTGCTGGTCTTTGTCGGGTCGTTCATCCGCGGCGTCGACGAGGTGGAGGAAGAGTTTTACGCCCGCGCCGCCGAGCTCGGCATCGCCGACGACATCATCGTCAGCGGCTATGTCGGTTCGGATGACGAAGTGTTCGGTATCTTCAGCGAGATCGACGCCTTCTGTTATCCCCTCGAAGAAGGGATCACGGCGCGGCGCGGCAGCATCCTCGCCTGTGTGCAGTCGGGTCGGCCGGTTATCGTCACCTCTCCAGCCGAGCCGGACGAGTTTGACCGGCATCCTCGCTTCAGGGAATTGATCGATCTCGGCGCCATCGTACTGGTTTCCGCGCGGCGCCGGCGATGATGCCTATGTCGACGGTATTGTGTCCGCACTCCAACGGTCGTCGGTGCGGCCCGCGTTCGATTTCGATGGTTGGTGGCGCGACGTCGCTCAAGCCGTGCAGGCGCAGCTCCGGCTCAATCCCTCATCCGAAATCTCGCCAGATAGTGCAGCCCGAACACCGCGATCAGAAACGTGAACCACATCGGATCGACGCGTTCGAGGAAGAAGCTCTCCATCGACGAGAGATAGAGCCCAAACAACCAGAGCTGCAGCAACAGCATCGCCAGCGGTCCGTTGTTGCCGCCGCGGTCCGCTGCGTGGAAATTGCGCAACGGCGCAATCACCAGCACCGCGATCAGCAACGCCAATCCGGGCAGCCCCATCGCCAGCGCGGTATCGAGATAACCGTTATGGCTGTGCGAGGCGTATTCCGCCCACTCCATGCCTTCCGGCAGATTCTGGATCGAACTGGAGCCCCAGAACGCCGAGAAGCCGTAGCCGGTCGGCAGCCGCAATTGCAGTGCCTGCACTGCGAAAGTCCAAATGTCGGTGCGGCCGGTAAAGCTCGTGTCGAGCGGCAGCATCTTGGCGATCGCGGCCAGTCCGGGACTCATGACGGTGCCGACACTGAGCAGATTCAGGATCAGCAGCGGGACAAGCAGGATCGAGGCGCGAAGCCAAAACGATCGAACGGAAGCTGCGAGCGAGGTCAGCATCAAGACCGCGCAAGAACAGCGCGGTCGAGCTTTTACCCTCGGCCTTGAGCAGGAACAGAGCGGCAAGAGCGACGATCGCGGCCCCCGACAACCGCGCTCCAGAGCGGATTGCGTAGATGCCAATGAACAACAGCATCGCCATCATGGCCGCCGCCACATTTTTGTGGCCGAACGAACCGCGCCAGTCGCCGGCGAGGTGCGGCTCCTGGCTATCGGTCGCCAGATGGATCGAGAGATTCGGCGCCAGCAAAACCCCGAGATAGCAGATCGCCAGCAACAGAAGTGCGGCGGTGCTGAACCAGCGCACCAGCTCGCTTTGCGATTTTGGCAACAACATCATGGCCGCCGCCACGGCGATCACGCAGGCAGTCAGCGCGAAGCGGCGGATCGACGTGCCGGGATCAAGCGACAACAGCACGCTCACGACGATCCAGCCACCGAACAAGATGAATCCCGAAGAAAACAGCGTTGCCAGGCCCGGCATGTTGTCGCGCATCGCGAGAGCGAGCGTCAACATCGCCATGCTGCCGAATGCCAGATAGGTCAGCGCTTCGTTGCCGGTCGAAACATCCTTGAGATCCTGATTGCCGAGGTCAGCGAATGGTCGCAGCGATACCCAGGCCAGCAAAAGGGCACCGATAAAGGCCGCAGCCCGCAGCACGTCTATCACCTGCTGGTGCCGCAATTCGCTGAAAACGGCGCGAAATTCCGATGTGGAAACGGACTGGCTCAAGACACAATCTTCGAGGCTTTGTAAGGCTGCGGTTCGATCCCGAGCGATGCCAGCGCGCCGCCGAGCGCCACGATCATCGGGTGAAATGCAATAGCGGCCTTTTGCTCGGTGACGATAAGCCAGACGGCGCGCAGCAGCGAAAACGGCAGTTTTGCGAGAATCTTCGTCAGAAGCTTGAGACGGGCCTGCACCGTTCGCGCCGACTTGAGTTCGACATGATAGTTGATGGCGCCGATCCGCAGGCCGCGCAGCGCAAGCCATCCGAGGCTGGTGCGGCTTCGCGGGACGGTCTCGGTAATGACGGCATCGGCGTTCCAGTGGAATTTCATCCCGGCCCGGCGGCAACGGACAAAGAAGTCGGTGTCGCCGCCGCCAAGAAAGTTGAAGCGAAGATCGAACGAAGCGTCCTCGAGGGCGGCGAACACCGGGCGCCTGATCAGACAATTGCCGCAACCGTAGATGACCGGCACCGGACCGCTGGCTTCATAGGCCGGCCAGAACGCCGGATGACGGCGCAACCCGCGCTTGGCGTCGTCATCGAAATGAGGAAACACCGGTCCTCCGACGATATCGGCGCCGGTCGCTTCGGCCGCGTTGACCATCTGCTCCAGCCAGTCCGGCGAAGCGATCTCGTCGTCGTCGATCATCAGCAGGTGTTTCGCAGCCGGAAACGTCGCCAGCGCGGTCTCGAACGCGGCGTTGATCGCCTGGCAATTGCCCTGCTGTGGCTCGACCACGCAGAGCCCTTGCGATTGTGCCGGGTTGCAGGAATTCAGCCGCGACCGGCACGCTCGCGCATCTCATCGCGTCGTTTTCGACGATGACAACGGCGAAACGACGCTGGGTGCGCTGATCGGCCAGCGACTGCAACGTCCGGCGCAGATGCTGCGGGCGGCGAAAGCTTGGAATGCACACCACGGTCCCGATCAGAGGATCCAGTGAAGGCGACACCGACTACGATGGCACGGGAAGGATGCTGGCATCATGTCAAAGACTTCCCGCCGGAATAGCGGCCTTGCGCCGGTATTTCTCGATGACATCGAACAACGGTTTGCGCTTGAAATCGGCATCGAGCGGCAGCGGACGATTGGGCATGCCATCCGCGTCGCTTGAAATAGGTCGGCACCCAGGTGTAGCGATCGCTCAGGCCCCAGGTCAGGATCGCCTTCGGACGGACGACGTCGCAAACAGCCCCGAGGAATTGGGCGGCGAAGGCGGCGACCTGCGAGTCACGTTCGCTCACCTTGCCGGGCAATTCATAATCGATCACATCGAGCTCGGTGACCAATACATCGAGCTTGAGCGCCTTGATCTCCGCAAGCATCGCCTGCAACCCGTCGAGGTCGATGGCGCGGTCCGCGAACAGATGCGCCTGCAACCCGACGGCATGCAACGGCACGCCGCGATCGCGCAGCGAGCGCAACAACTCGACCAGCGCCTTGCGTCGCGCCGCGAAGCGCGCGCCCTCGTATTCCACATCGTACTCGTTCAGCACGAGCTGCGTATCGGGATCGGCAAGCGCGGCTGCACGCAGCGCGATCGGCAGGTAATCCGGGCCCAACTGCTTGGTCCAGATCGACGGGCGCAGCGACGTTGCATCCTTTGGCCAGTCGACCAGCGGCTCGTTCACCACGTCCCAGGACGGGATGGCGCCGCGATATCGGGACACAACCGTTTCAATATGATCGACCAATTCCCGTTCGGCTTCGGCACGACTGTCGATCGCATCGGTCCAGGCCGGCATCCCGCCATACCAGGCCAGCGTATGGCCGCGGATTCCGATGTTGTTTTGCCGGGCAAAATCGACCAGCGCGTCGGCCTTTTCGAACCGGTATTGATTGCGCGCCGGGTGAATATCCGGCCATTTCATCTCCCCCTCGGGGACGATCAACTGGCAATTCGCGATGACCGCCGCACGATAGGCCGCATCCGATGCCAGCGCGCCCGATCGCACCGCCGACACCGTAAGGAATTAGGCTGTCGCTGCCGTGGCGTAACGGTCTGCGCCAGCGGTGTCGCAAAAGCGGACACTCCGGACAGCGCGGTTGTGCCGGAAATGCCCAGCGCTGCCGCCTTGGCCGCGCCGGCAAGAAAATCGCGCCGGGAATGCGTCCTGATTGTCATGCTCCCGAACCTTTATTTCGGCGACAAATGTACGCCCCCACTATTGCAATAACCGGTCCAGCACGGCCGCGAGCCGCAAATTGTATCTATTAGGGTTACCGCGCGGCGCGATTAACCAACTCTCGAACGCCACACGGCGTCGCCGATCGGTTCGGCACCGATCTTGCTCATTCGATCCGCAAGTAAATCACGGCCACCCGGAAGCCCATGAGCCCGAACGTCCCCGCCGCAGATGCTCACGAAATGAATCCCGTCGCGTTGTTAACCCCGACCTACGGGCGCGATGCGGAGCTGTGCGCCTTACTTTGCGAAAGCGTCGACCGGCACGTCCGTTCGTTCTCGAAGCATTACCTGCTGGTTCCGGATTGCGACTTGTCGCTGTTCTCTCATTTCGCGAGCGAACGCCGAGTCGTGCTTCCCGCGTCGACGTTTCTTCCCAAATGGCTGCGGCCACTGCCGCGCATCATCCAGCGCAAGCGACGTCAATTTTGGTGGTCGTTCCGGGCCAAGCCGGTAAGCGGCTGGCACGTACAGCAATTCCTCAAGATAGCGGCGGCGATCTCGCTGCCGCACCAACGCTTCTGCATTCTCGATTCGGACGTCGTGTTCTTCCGCGATTTCGACCTCGCGCGCTTCGAATACCCGCATCCGATCCCTCTGCTGCGCATGCCCAACGAGGTCACATCGGAGCAGGTGCGCCACGCGAGCTGGGTCGGCACCAGCCACCAACTTCTCGGATTGCCGACGCCGCCGCTTCCGGCGTCCGACTTCATCGGTCACATCATTTTCTGGGACCAGCAGACGACGCGAGCGATGACCTCCACCATCGAGGATGTCACCCAACTCGACTGGATCGAAGCTCTTTGCCGGATCCGCGGCTTTTCGGAATACATGCTGTACGGCTATTTCGTGCAGAGCGACGCGCGATTTTCCGGCAGCCACACGCCCAGCTCGCGCACGCCGTGCGTCAGCTATTGGGATCCGCCGAAGCTCGGAAAAAGTGAACTGAATCGGCTGCTTCGCGGCGCCGACGAACACGACGTCGCGTTCTCGGTCGCGTCCTTTTCGGGAACGCCGGTGCAAAGCATCCGCGCGGCCATCGACGAAGTTCGGAGCAGCGCGTCTCTTGTCGTCGCAAGCGAACCGGCTCGGTTGGGCGCGCCATGTTGATAGGCCAGGCCAGCATAAATCTGTCCGCCAATATCCTCTCCGCCCTGGTGGGGCTATTGAGCGTATTTATCTTTACGCGGCTGTTCTCTCCGCAAGACTACGGCATCTATCTGCTCGGAATTGGCTTCGCGTCGGTCATCAGCACTTTTCTCGCCGGATGGTTTCGCAACCTCATCCTGAGCGGCCATGCGAGAGACGACGGCACCGATGTCCGCGGCCTCGTGATCACGGGATATCTTGTTTGCTGCCTGGCCGCGCCCGCCGCCTACGAACTGGGTCGGCTGGTCGGACTTGACGCTGCCGCCGCAGCAGCCGCGGTCGGACTTGCGATCGCGATCGGTTTGTTTGAGCTGACGCAGGATCTGGTTCGCGCGCGATTGTTGGCCGTCACGGTCATGCGGGCGACGTTGGTGCGCGCCCTATCGGCGCTCGGGCTGGGCGTGATCGTCGCCTTCCTCGGCCCCACCGGAATTTTCCTGCTCGTATCGTCGACGCTGGCCTATCTGCTCGCGGTGTTGGTCCAGTCACGCGCGGCCTGGCGCGGAACGGTGGTCAAATTCGATGGCCCCGCGCTATTCACGGCGGCGAAGCAGGGCCTGCCGCTCACGCTGTCGCTTACCTTGCTCGCCATCTCGAGCGTGACAGACCGATTCATGATCGCGAACCTGGTCGGCCCCGCGGAGGCCGGGAAGTATATCGCGGGCCTCGACCTGGTTCGCCAGACGCTGATGATGCCGGCCATCAGCGCCGCCGCCGCATTTTTTCCGCTTGCCGTGAAGATTCACGCCAGCCGCGGACCCGCTGCGGTGCAGGCGCACCTTGGCGAGTGCGTCGAACTGCTGCTCAGCATCACGCTGCCGGCGTGCCTGGGATTCGCGGTTGTTTCTTCTCACGTCGCGAATGTGGTTCTCGGGGTTGGCTTTCGCGACCTGGCCGCACAGACGATGCCGATCGTGGCCATCGCCGTGATTTTCCAGATCCTGACGCAGCAATACCTGCATGTCAGCTTCTTGCTGTCCGGCCGAAGTTCATTCTACCTGATCAATACCGCATCGATCATCGCCGCCAACGTCATCCTGTCCTACGTTTTCATCAGCAAATACGGCACCACGGGCGCGGCCTGGGCGCGGCTGGGCGGCTGATGTCCTTGGATTTGTTTGCGCCTTGCTGCTCAGCCGCCGGGCTTATCCGATCCCGATTCCGCTCCGGCGCATTGCCCTGATCGTCATCGCCGGGTTGCTGATGGCGCTGACGGTCGGAATGCTGGATCGGAGCCTGCACGTTTCCGATCTGACGGCGTGCTGCGTGCTGGCTTTCGTTGGGCTGGCCAGCTACGTGGCCCTGTGCTGGCTTTTCGACATCTCTCAGGCGCGCGGCCGTCTGAAGATCTGCGTTACGTTTTTCAAGACCAAACTTGCAAACACCAACATTGGATAGAAACCAATGAACAAAGCACTTACCATCGATTTCGCTCACGCGACGCTCATCAATAATCCCGGCAGGTCAGCCGCGGCATCGTCGTCAGCGTCACCCCATCCGCAATCACTGCTCGACCTGCCGCCCGGCGAGGCCCGCAAGAGCCTTCTCGCCGTTCATGACACCCTCTCAGCCACGCTGGCTGCGAAGACCAAGCTTGCGATCTATGAAGCGGGCGGCGGCTCGACCAGCTTCCTGCCGCTCAATATCCTGCGCCGCGCCCACGTCACGGTGGTCGATATCGACGAGAACCAGATCCGCAACAATGACTACGCGCAGCAGAAGATCCTCGGCGACGTCCAGACCTATCGCTTCAAGCCCGGCAGTTTCGATCTCGTCATTTGCTACAACGTGATCGAGCATCTTCCCGATGCGGAGGCGGCCCTGCTCGGCTTCTGCGAATCGTTGAAACAGGGCGGCCTGATCCTGATCGGCGCGCCGAATCCGAAGTCGCTGTCCGGCATCGTCACCAGATACACGCCGCACTGGTTCCACGTCTGGTACTACCGTCATGTGCGCGGCGATAAGAAAGCCGGCCAGCCCGGCGAGGCGCCGTTCCCGACCTGCTTCCACCCGCTGGTCGCACTTTCGAAGCTCGAGCCCTTCGCAAGGGCCCATGGCCTCGCGGTGATCTACCGCAAAGAATACGAAAGCCCGCGCTTTCCGGAGATGCGAACGCGCAAGCCGAAATTGGCCGCCCTGCTCGACACCGCCGCTGCCGTCATGAATTTCCTTCTTCCCGGAAAGACCGACGTGCGGCACGGCGATTACCACGTCATTTTGCAAAAGCGCTGAATCATGCTCGCGATGTGGTCCGAAGCCAGCGCACCTGCCAGCCATCGGCTGGCCGCGCGTTTGCGCGCCGAAACATTACCGCCGGCCGATGAGATTTCGCCGCGTGGATACACCGGCGATCGGGTGCCAATGGATAATGAAACGTTAATTCTTGGTCACCGCGGCGTCGCCGGCGGCGGTGCTATCGCCGCGCGCTTAAACGCTTTTTTTGCCATTCCAGTGAATAGTCCTTCAATGGGCATGGTTAATTTTTCCTGTTGCGTATGTGCCGCGCCGAAGCCCAGGGCGCCCGGCGTGATCCAAAGCGTAGCCCCTCCGCCGAGGCGTGCGGCAGTTCGAATGGAAGTTGGGGCCGATGCTCGCTTATGATCAGCCGATAGGCCAGACCAAACCCGACGCCGTAACGGCGGTGCCGCAAGGCTCCGCGAGCTTCAGCGTGCTGGAGCTCGGCCGTTTGCTGTGGCAGCGAAAGGCGGCGATCGCAGTGGCCGGGCTGATCTGCGCCTGCGCCGCCGTCGCGGTCGGCAAGAGCCTGACGCCGAAATATTCGGCCACCGCCCAGCTTTATGTCGACCCTCGGGAACTGCAACTGGTCGATCGCGAGCTGACGCCGCGCGCCCAGGATGTTTCCGGCCTGGCGATGGTGGTCGAAAGCCAGGCGCGCCTGATCACCTCGAACAACGTCCTGCTGCAGGTGATCCAGAACACCGGCCTGGACAAGGATCCCGAGTTCGGCGGCACCTCCAAAGGCGCCATGACATCGTTGCTCGGCCTGTTTGGAATTAGGACACCGTCCGCCGAAGAGACCAAACTCGGGCAGATGGCGGCGCTCGACGCCCTGAACCGCCACGTCAGCGTGAAGAAGACCGATCGCAGCTTCATCGTCGACATCGATGTCTGGTCGCACGACCCGGCCAAGGCGGCGATGCTCGCCAACGCGCTCGCGAACGCTTACCTGACGGAATCGAAGAATTCGCAGGCCACCGCCGCCCGGCGCGCCACCACGGACCTGTCGGGCCGCCTCAAGGAATTGAAGGAACGGCTTCGTAACGCCGAGAACGCGCTCGCGATCTACAAGGCGGAGAACAATTTCGTCGGCACCCAGGACACGCTGATCAGCGACCAACAGCTTTCCGCCAGTAACCAGCGGCTGGCCGCGGCGCGGGCGCTGACGCTCGACGCGCAGGCCAAATACGATCAGATCGTGGCCAGCCGCCGCGTCGCCGCCGACAACGGCGCCATTCCCGAGGCATTGCAGTCCCCGACCATCGCCAATCTGCGCGCGCAGTATGCCGAAGCGCGCAAGCGTTACGCGGAGTTGACCGGCGAACTCGGGCCCTTGCACCCCGCGCTACGCCAAATGGAGAAGCAGGTCGAGGATTTGCGTCGCACCATCAATGAGGAAGTCGATCGCTTCGCGACCTCTGCGAAAAACGATCTGACCCGCGCCCGCGACTACGAGGCCTCGCTGAACAAGGCGCTTGACGCGCAAAAGCGTCAGAGCGTCCAGATGAGCCAGGCGTCGGTCCGGCTTCGCGAACTCGAACGCGACGTTGAAGCCAGCCGCGACGTCTATCAGGCGTTCTTCAAGCGCTCGCGCGAAACCGAGGAGCAGGAGAGCCTCAACACCTCGAGTGCGCGCATCATTGGTGAGGCCACCCTGCCGCAGCGCCGCACATTCCCGCCGGCCATGAGCCTGCTGGCGATGATCGGTTTCATGCTCGGCGCGCTCGCCGCGGCGGCCTGGACCGTGACAGCCGACCGGCTGTCGCCCGACGCGACCGAACCACACCCGGTCAAATCCGAAACCAAGTCATCGGCTCCGCCGCCGGACGCCCCAGCGCAATCGCCGGTCACGGTGGCGCTGATCGAAAAGCCGCTGATCGCACGCCTGCAGGAATCCGACGTGATACGGACGCTCGGCGGAATCCTGGCAAGTGGCGGGATTGCCGACGTCACGCGAATGGATTGGCCGACGCTGCGCATGGGTTTGCCGCTGACGGCCTTTCTCAGCGCCATGCGCGAGATGCGCGCGCCGCTGGTGCGGCGTTCCGCTGCTGACCAGACACCGGTCCTGGCCGTGATCGGCGCGGGCACTGAGCAAGACCGCAGCATCGCCGCGCTTAATATTGCGCTGGCGGCCGCGCGCGACGGGGTCAAGGTGCTGATGATCGATGCCGATCGTGTCACGCACAGCCTGTCGAACAAGGTGACCCGCGACAGCGAAAGCGAGAGCCGCCGCCTCGGCTGGCTCAGCATCGGCACCAAGGCTTCCCGCGCGATCGAGACCTTGAACGGCATTTCGATCCTGCCTGCCATCAAAGGATCCGACGCCAAGGCCAGCGACGCCATCCGCAAGGCGATCGCCCAGGCGCGGTCCGCCGGCGGCTACGATCTTGTGATCCTCGACGGGCCGGCGACACCCTGGAGCGCCGCCGACCGCAAGCTGCTCGAACTCGCCAGCGGCCTCGTCGCGGTCCTGCCGGCGAGCCTCGACATCAACGAGTGCATGGAGAACATCATCACGGCGCTCGGCGGCGCGGAGCGCAAGCTGGTCGGTGTCGTCCTTAGCGAACTTCATCTTGCGGCTGCCAACCGCCAGCGGGACAAACAATATGCTTGAGCGCCGCGCAAATCCCATCGGGAGAGCCGCCACCGCGATCGTGCCTCGAATCACGCTCGGCGGGCTCCGGCTCGCCGTGCTCGATGTTGAGCAAACCGCGAATTTCATGATCGACATGGTTTTCCCGAAACGCCGGGTCGACCGACCGCTATACCTGACTTCCGCCAATGGCGAGGTGCTGGCGCGCTGCTCGACCGAGCCGATGACCGGACGACTGTTTCGCGCCGCCGATCTGATCAATGCCGATGGCCAGCCGCTGGTCACGGTGTCCCGATTCAAATCGCAGACCCCGTTGCCGGAGCGCGTCGCGACCACCGACCTGTTTGATGTCGTGGCGCGCAAGGCCGCGGCGGCCGGGCTGACGTTCTACATGTTCGGCGCCGACGAGGCGGAAAACGCCGCCGCCGTCGCCAGGGTCCAAAAGATGTTCCCCGATCTGCGCATCGTCGGGCGCTGCCATGGCTATCTGAGCGGCGAGGCGCTGCGCCGCAAGGTCGATGAGATCAACGCGCTGGCGCCGGATTACCTGTGGGTGGCGCTCGGCGTGCCCTATGAGCAGGCCTTCGTCGACCAATTCACGCC
Organism: uncultured Alphaproteobacteria bacterium; assembly: GCA_963843235.1. Lineage (GTDB taxonomy): Bacteria > Pseudomonadota > Alphaproteobacteria > Rhizobiales > Xanthobacteraceae > Bradyrhizobium. Next base: position 775,914 of record CAWJJV010000015.1, on the reverse strand, counting down.
GTTCCTGTCCAATGTAGGCGTCATCAAGACATCGGGCGGCCTGTTCAACTTCCTTTCGGGCAGCCGCGCCCGCGCACCGAAATGGATGCAGGCGATCGGACTCGAATGGGCCTGGCGCATCTGGCTGGAGCCGCGCCGGCTGTTCTGGCGCTATCTGACCACCAACCCACGCGCCCTCTATCTGTTGTTCAACCAGAGCCGCAACGAGCGGACCCAACACGGCTAGCGCCGTAGCGCCGCTGGCGCACGTGAGGAATTTCGTGGCGTGGCGGCTCGATCTGCACCGCCGGCGACGGCCGTACCGTTTTTCGCAACAGTTCGAATGCTGCTTTCGAGCCGCAATTGCGTTGTGCTCACACCTGATGCGCGATGCCTGCAGGCGTGCGGCTTGCACCGCAGGAAGAAGACCGGCTAGCATGGCGATGCAGAGAATAATCCAGCGACATTCAAGTCGCGGACTTCAGTGGAGGAATACCTTGCAAGCCACAAACCGGTTTTGGCGATACCTTGCGATGCCGCTCGCTTTCGCGAGCATGTTGAGCATCAGCTCCGCCGCCGAACTCAATCCCGCCGCCCTCAGCTATAAATTGCCGGCTCAAATTCCGTGGGGTCCGGTCAATGCGGCCGGCGCGCAAACGGCGGTCGTGGTGGGCGATCCCACCAAGCCCGGATTCTACGCCGTCTACAACAAGTGGACCAAAGGCAACCATTTCAGCCACCCGCACTTCCACCCCAACGACCGTTACATCGTAGTGCTGCAGGGCACATGGTGGGTGGGCACCGGCCCGAAATTCGATCCCGAACACGGAACCACCCCGATGCCCGCCGGCAGCTTCATTACGCATTATGGCAAGCAGGTGCATTGGGACGGCGCCAAGGACGAAGACGCCGTTCTGCTGATCATGGGCGAAGGTCCGGCAACCGCGACCGAAGTCGAATAGGCGAAGTAGCCCGGCGCCGCCGATCGCTCCCGCCACCGGATTTCGACGAAACCGGAAAATGCGACGTGATCGACCGTTAGCGCGGTCGTCACGGCGCATTTTCTGCGTCGGGCCGTTGCTCCTGCCCTGCGTGAGACGTCGATCTGTCTCGGGAGCGCGTGCGGCGCGCCTGTCCGGCCGGCGGCACGGTCGATACGTCCCACCCCTGACGCGTTGCCAAGGGCGGGTGCGAAGCGCACCATCGCGACCCGTTGGCTGCACCGTCCCGAGGGCCCTATGGTTGGTTTCGTACAGCCGCCTTGCGAGGCCGGCGTCATCCGCGCGGCGACGGTTTCCGCCGCGCCCCTGTCCAGCAAGCGTAAGCGCCTGACGCTGGCGGCAACGATCCTTGGATCGAGCATGGCGTTTATCGATGGCTCGGTCGTGAATATCGCCCTCCCCGCTATCCAGCAGGCTCTGCATGCGGACGCGGCATCGACGCAGTGGATCGTCAACGGCTACCTGCTGCTGCTCGGCGCGCTGGTGCTGACCGGCGGCTCGGCGGCCGACCTGTACGGTCGCCGGCGGATTTTCCTGCTCGGCATCGCGATCTTCACGGCGGCCTCGATCGCATGCGGGCTGTCGCCCGACATTAAGTCGCTCGTGATCAGCCGTGCGGTGCAAGGCCTCGGCGCTGCGTTGCTGACGCCGGCCAGTCTTGCGATGTTAGGAGCGACGTTCGACGCGCACGAGCGTAGCCGTGCGATCGGGGTATGGGCGGGAGTCGCCGCGCTGGTCATGGCGGCCGGCCCCGTGCTCGGCGGCTGGCTGGTCGATCACGTATCGTGGCGCGCAATCTTCCTGCTCAACATACCGCTGGCTGTTGCCGCGGCTGGCCTTGCGGCGGGCTTTGCCAGCGAGAGCCGCAATCCCCAGGCCATGCCGCTCGACTGGAAGGGCGCTATCGCGGTCGCCGTCGGATTGGCGGCGATCGCCTGGGGGCTCGGCGCCATTCCGGCGTCTGGATTTCAAGACAAGGCCGTGCTCGGCGCGCTGGGCGTGGGAGCCGCGTCCCTGATATCGTTTGTCGCAATCGAAGCCCGATTACGGCAGCGGGCGATGATGCCGCTGTCGCTGTATCGCTCGCGCAATTTTTCCGGAACCAACGCGCTGACGCTGATGGTTTACTTCGCGATCGGCGGCGCACTGTATTATCTGCCGTTCGGCCTGATCCGGCTCGGCGGCTATTCCGCGACGCAGGCCGGCGCCGCGTTTTTGCCGTTTGCCCTGGTCATGGGTTTCGGCGCATCGTTCGCCGGCGCCATTTCCGACCGCTTCGGACCGCGACCGTCACTGACCGCGGGACCCATCATCGCCGCTGTCGGCCTGGCGCTGCTCGCGTTCGCCCCGCTGAACGCTTCGTATTGGGCCGGTGTGTTTCCCGCGCTCTGCGTGTTCGCCATCGGTATGACCGTCACCGTTCCGCCGCTGACATCGACGGTGATGATGTCCGTGGGCGACGCCCGCGCCGGCATCGCATCGGGCATCAACAATGCGGTGGCCCGCGTGGCCGGCCTGTTCGGCGTCGCGGTGCTCGGCGCCGTGCTGTTCGCGAGCTTTTCCCATCAACTTGTCGGGTTGCCGTCCGCGCAGGTCAACGAGGCGTTGAACGCAGTGCTGGCCGGACAGGCCGGCGTCACCGCGGACGCGCAAGCCGCATTCGACCGCGCACTGCGCACGGTGCTGCTGGTAACGGCGCTCTGCGCGCTGCTGGGCGGCATCTCCAGCTGGCTGTGGATCCAACCGGTCAGCCCGAAGACGACACGCTGACCAACGCCAGCGCATTGGCCGCCATTACAAACTGGCGTAGGCTCTGTTGTCCGGAGGTCATCATGAATCAGACTGCGACTTTGCCGTTCGAACGCGCCGTGCACGAATTCGTTCGATGGCGCGCGGTTCCGGAAGACGTGCGATCGCCGGCCCCGGCGTGGTGGTGGGGCCCGGCATTTGAGGCGCGCGACATCCGGCAACCGATGCCGGAGGCGTGGTGTTCAGGCCTCGGGCTGCCGAACGGCGCCACCGTCGCGAGCGGCGCCGACGTGCTGCTTAAATCGCTCGGTGACCAGACATCGTTGCCGTGGACCGGCGATTTTCCGCACAAAGCACCTTCCTCAATTCCGTCGGGCGAAATCTGACCAACGCGGACCAGCATTGCGGCGGCGACACTTCAGCATCTTGCTACTTGCTCTGCGGCCAACGCTTTGAGACCATCCACCGTCATCAACAAGCAAGACCCGCTGAAACGTGGGCGTCGGAACAGGAAACCCCATGCCGATCATCCAGGCCGACCGCCTTACGCGCATCGGCGCGGCGCTGCTCCGCGCCGCCGGCGCCTCGCACGAGGAAGCCAGCGCCGTGGCCAACGGCTGCGTCAACGCCAACCTCGCGGGCCATGACTCCCATGGTGTCATCGCGATTCCGACCTACATCGACCGCATCAAGGCCGGGCACATTGTTCCCGGCGCCAAGTGGACGATCGTGCAGGAATCGCCGACCACGACGGTGATCGATGGCCACTGGGGTTTCGGCTTTCACGTCAACGCCAAGGCGATGGCGCTGACGATCGAGAAAGCGAAAACCGCCAACCTCGCCGCCTGCACCGTGTTTCGGCAAAGCCATGTCGGACGGCTCGCCGCCTACCCGATGATGGCAATGCGGGAGGGCATGATCGGCCTTGCCGCCGCCGATTCCGGGCGATCGCCCAAGTTCGTCGCGCCTTTCGGCGGCCGCGAGGCACGACTCGGCACCAACCCGATCTCGATCGCGGTGCCGTCGGACCTCGATGCACCCTTTTACCTGGACATGGCGACCTCGGCGGTCGCGGCCGGCAAGATTGCGCTCGCCGCCGCGCGCGACGAGGAAATCCCGACCGGCTGGATCATCGATGCCGAAGGACGGCAGACCACTGATCCCAGGCAATTCCGCAAGGGCGGCGCGCTGTTACCGCTCGGCGGCACCGAAGGCTACAAGGGCAGCGGCCTGGCGGCGATGGTCGAGGTGCTGTGCGGACTGCTCACCGGCCTCGGCTTCGGCGTCGAGCCGACCGGCCGGCACAATGACGGATGCTTCATGGCGGTGTTCAACGTCGCCGCGTTCCGCCCGCTGAAGGATTTCAAGAAGGAAGTCGCCGAATTCGCGCGCTATCTCAAATCAACCCCGCCGTCCGAGGGCTCACCCGGCGTCTTCTATCCGGGCGAGGTCGAGTACATCCGCGAGCAGAAGCGCAAGGTCGAAGGCATCGAGATCGAAGACGCGACCTGGGAAAAGCTGCGCGCGCTGGCCGGCGAGTACAAGCTCGCCGCCGAGCTCGATCTGGTGTGACACTGGCCGGAACAGGGAGAGCGGCATGACACGACAAATGGCGATGGTGGGTTTCCTGCAGGCGCAGAACTGCACCAACCTGCCGAGTTCGTGGCGCCATCCGGAATCGCGCGACGATTCGATGTCGGCAGATTATTATCAGGAAATCGCGCGGATCCTCGAATCCGGCAAATTCCACATGGCATTCTTCGACGATCGCCTGGCGATGCCGGATCGTTACGGCAATGATCACGCCCACACCGTCGAATACGGAATCCGCTGCGTGAAGATGGATCCGATCGTGGTGCTGACCACGATGGGAATGGTCACCGAGAAGCTCGGGCTGGCATCCACTTGCTCGACCACCTATTACGAACCGTTCGACGTGGCGCGCCGCTTCGCCACCCTCGACCTGATGACCAACGGCCGCGCCGCGTGGAACGTCGTCACTTCCGTGAACGACGGCGAGGCGCACAATATGGGACGCGAACAGCATCTCGAGCATGATCATCGCTACGACCGCGCCGACGAGTTCATGGAGGTCGTGCTCGGTCACTGGGATTCCTGGGAGGACGGCGCGCTGCTCATCGACAAGAAGAGCGGGCGCTTCGCCGACCCGAGCAAGGTGAAACGGCTCGATCACAACGGCGCGTTCTTCAAATCGCGCGGGCCGTTCACGGTGCCGCGCTCGCCGCAGGGACATCCCGTCGTTATCCAGGCCGGCGCCAGCGGCCGCGGCCAGCGCTTTGCCGGGCGATGGGGCGAAGTGATCTTCACGGCGGCCCGCAATCTCGCCGGTGCCAGGCAGGGCTACGACGCCATCAAGAACGAGGCCGCCAAGGCCGGACGCGACCCCGACCAGATGTTTCTCTGCAATCTGGTGACGCCGGTCGCCGGCGCGACCAAATCCGAGGCCGAAGACAAAATGGCGCTGATCGAAAAGCTGCCGCTGGAGATCGACGCGCTGTCGTTGCTGTCGGAAGGCCTGAACTACGATTTTGCCGCCAAGGGTATCGACGAGCCGCTGACCACGGAAGAGCTTCAGGGGATGCAGGGCATGATCGGCATCCGCGACGGCGTGTTGCGGACCAGCGGCAAGACCAATCCGAGCACGCGTGATTTCATCACCTTCTCCGGCCGCGGCCAGACCCAGGACGCCATCGTCGGCGGGCCGAAGGAAATCGCCGATCGGCTCGAAGAGATGTTCGTCAACCGCGGCTGCGACGGCTTTGTCGTTGCGGCGACCTATGTGCCGGGCTCCTACGCCGACTTCGTCCGCCACATCGTGCCGGAATTGCAGCGGCGCGGCCTGTTTCACAGGGATTACGCCGGCAAGACCCTGCGCGAAAATCTTGGCCTGCGGCGCCCCGCCGCCGGCGCATGGAAAACCGAGCCGCGCATCGCGGCCGAATAAAAAGGATTGAAGATGCGTTGGCTTAAATTCACCGCGGCCGGACGGACATCCTGGGGCATCGTCGAGGCTGACAAGGTGGTTGCCGTCAGCGGCGAGCCGTTCGGCGAGTGGACGCGCACCGCGCAAACCCACGCGCTGAAGGATGTGAAGATCGAGCTGCCGCTGGTGCCGCGCACCTTCTATTGCGTCGGCCTGAACTACCTCAAGCACCTCAAGGAAGCTGCCGACAAAGCCGGCACCGTGCCCAATGTGCCTGACCGGCCCGAGATCGGCTATCGCGCGCAAAACGCGCTGATCGCGCATGACGAGGACGTGGTGATTCCGGCTACCGCCACCGAGAAGATTCATTACGAAGGCGAGTTGGTCGTCGTCATCGGCAAAAAGGCAAAGCATCTCTCGGAGGCCGACGCGATGTCCTGCGTGTTCGGCTATACCATCGGCAACGATGTCAGCGAGCGCAGCTGGCAGAAGGCCGATCGCGGGCTATGGCGGGCCAAGAACGCCGATACCTTCAAGCCGATGGGGCCGTGGATCGAGACCGATGTCGATCTCGACAAGATGGAAACCGTCGTCAGGGTGAACGGCAAGGAGACGGGCCGCTTCCACACCAACGACATGATCTTCGGCATCAAGCCGTTCATCGTCGAATTGACGAAATACTTCACGCTTTGGCCGGGCGACGTGATCTGGATGGGAACCGACGGCGCCTCTCCCGACCTGAAGGCCGGTGATGTCGTCGAGATCGACATCACCGGTATCGGTACCCTGCGCAACAGGTTTGTCGCGGAAAAGCGCTAGACGGCGGTATCAGGTCGGCGCCGTCACGCTGCGTCGCCCATCCGGGCGCGACCAGCGACAGAACGACGGTGGCAACCGCGGCGACGACGACGTTGAGGATCAGCGCCCCAAGCCCGACGTAGAAAACGTAGCTGGCGCCGCCGAGATCGATCGTCGCAAGCGGCTTCAAGCCGTTGCTCCACGCAGTCCAGGATCCCCATCCAATGCCGGCGGCCCAGCCGAGCAGCAATCCCCCGGCGCGGAACCAGCGCGTGAACAGGCCGAATACCAGCGCCGGAAAGGTTTGCAGGATCCACAAGCCACCGAGCAATTGCAGGTCAAGCGCATACTGCGTCGGCAGGAACAGAATGAACGCCAGCGCGCCGACCTTGACCACCAGCGAAGCAATCTTGGCGACCGAGGCTTCGCCGGCGTGGCTGATGTCCGGGTTGACGTAGGACTTCCAGACGTTGCGGGTGAACAGGTTGGCGGCGCCGATGCTCATCACCGCCGCCGGCACCAGCGCGCCGATCGCGATCGCCGAAAATGAAAAGCCGGCGAACCAAGGCGGGAACAGCACCTTGAACAACGTCGGCACCACGTCGTTGGGCGAATCCACCTTGATGTGGGCCGCATGGGCCATGTAACCGAGCAGCGCGATCAGGCCGAGCAGCAGCGTATAGGCCGGCAGCAATATTGCGTTCTTGCGGATGGTATCGGCGGACTTGGATGCGAAGACGCCGGTGAGCGTATGCGGATACATGAAGGCCGCCAGCGCCGAGCCCAGCGCGAGCGTGGCGTAAGGCAGCATCTGCGCCGGCTTCAGCAGCAGGCCGGTCGCGCCACCCTTGGCCGCGAAGGCGTCGCCGGCCGCGGCGAACACCGCGCCGTAACCGCCGAGCTTCGTGGGCACCACCACCACCGCCACCAGCACCACGATGTAGATCATGGTGTCCTTGACGAAGGCAATCAGCGCCGGCGCCCGCAGACCTGAGCTGTAGGTGTACAACGCGAGGATGACGAAGGCGGCGACGATCGGCAATTCGCCCGTCAGCCCCATCGCCTTGATCACGACACCCATCCCGATCAACTGCAGGGCGATATACGGCATGGTCGCGACGATGCCGGTGAGCGCGACGACCAATTCCAGGGCGCGCGAATTGTAGGTGCCCTGAACCACATCGGCGGCGGTGACGTGGCCGTTGGCATGGGCCACTTTCCACAAATACGGCATCACCGCGAACACGAAGGGATAGACGATGATGGTGTAGGGCAGCGCAAAGAAACCGTAGGCGCCGACCGCATAGACCAGGGCGGGCACCGCGATCACGGTGTAGGCCGTGTAGAAATCGCCGCCGACGAGAAACCAGGTGATCCAGGTGCCGAACTGCCGGCCGCCGAGCCCCCACTCGTCGAGATGTTCGCTGACAGGCCCGGATTTCCAGCGCGACGCGAGGAATCCCATCACGGTGACGAGGACAAAGAAAAATAGAAAGACTGAGAGTGCAGTCCAGTCGAGTTGAGCGGCCATAGATACTGCCTTGTTGGGAATTCGCCTACCGGCGTCTATTGGGCTTCGTCAGGGGTGCGGCGGCGGTAAACCAGCCAGATCAGCAGCGAAGTGATCGGCACCCACAGCAGCTGGTACCAGTAGAAGAAGGGAAACCCGAACAGCACCGGGTCGTGGAAGTTGTAGAACGGCACCCACAACAGGCCGATAAAGGGCAGCAACAACAGCACCCACATGGGCAGACTCCAGCTTTCGGGGCGATGGGTCGACGCCGATGGCTGCGGCGGCTTCGCATTTTGGCGTGATATAGAGAATGGATTGTTGGGTCGTCCAGCGAAATCATTTGGTCGCTGGGGGATGACGCGCCGCGCTGAAGGGCGCCCCGCGCCGGAAAGTTCACGGCGTCAGGGGACGTCCGGGTTCCGCGACGCCGCGCCATGCGCGGCATCGCAACCGGGACGCGAGGTTTGCGGCGGCGTGCTATTTTACGACTTCGGCGCCGACCTTGCAGATCGCGGCGTCCTGGTCGCCGGTGCCGCCGCTGCAGCCAACGGCGCCGATCAGCTTGCCGCCTTCGACCAGAGGAAAGCCGCCGGGGCTCGCGACCAGGGTCGGATCCAGCGTACCGGTGTAGGGGTGACCGGCTTCATAGGCATTGTAGAACGCGCGGGATTCGCGGCGAAAGCGCGCCGCGGTGCGCGCCTTGCCGATCGAAATCGGACCGGACGCAATCTGCGCGCCTTCCATCCGCGAGAAATGAACGAGTTCGCCATTGGTATCGACCACGGCGATATTCATCTTCCAGTTGCGCCGCTTGGCTTCGGCTTCGGCCGCGGCCATCACCTGTTTGGCGCGCTCAAGCCCGATCGACACGCCGTAGGGAATATCGAACGGAATCGCGTCGGGGGTTCCGCCCGCGGACGGCGGCGCCGGCGGCGTTGCCGGCGCTGGCGTCTGGGCTGATGTCGGCGAACTCACAACCGCGATAGCGCAAGCCGCAAGGGTCATTGAAACGATTGAACGCAAGGTATCCTCCCAAGTTCAGGTTTGTTGTGGTTGCAGAAACGGTAACGACGTGACGCTTCAGTCGAACTCAAAATGCCGGCCCTGCACCATTGCGACCATAGGTAATGCGCGGCGTTTGCACCGTCCCGTCCGGCATCTTTTTGGCGGCGCTGACGAAAATTTTGGTGCCGGGCTTTAGGTCTTCCTTGTTGCCGGGGACGTAGGTGACAACGACCGTTTCGGGAGTCACCAGCAATTTCTTCTCGCCATCCTTGTACTTGACCGACAGTATCTGTCCGTCGATGCCGGCGACGGTTTGCTCGACATTGGCGTTGGTCATCTTGGTGTTGGGCTTGAGATCCCAGTCGTAATGGCCTTCGCCGGTGCCGCGCATCGATTCCGGGAAGATATGCACCTCGATGGCTTTTTGCGTGCCGTCCGCTTGCATCGTTCCGGCCGAGCCGACGAACATGCCGGACTTGATGTCCGCCATCGTGGCCGGCGCGATTGCGACAAACAGCGGATTGTCGGTCACGGTCAATTTGAGCTCGGCGCCGTCGCGGTTCTTGACCACGTAAACCGGACCTTCGATGCGCTCGATGATGCCGCGGATACGGACGGTTTCCTGCGCCGAAGCCGAAGATGCCGCAACCGTCAAGACGAAGCTCAAGACAAGGCCGGCGGCGGCGAATGCGCGCTGTATCGTTGCTCGCATGGTAATCCTCCCTGACTCTTCTGTGGTGAAGGCTTCAATCGATCGCGCGTCGATTGGCTATTTTCCCAGATGCTTGTCGAAGAAGCCTGCGATCTCTTCAAAGGCTTCCTTGGCTTCGGGAGAGGTGTCATCGCGATAAAACTGGGCGTGAGACTGGCCCTCATAGACCTCCAGCATCGCCTCGACGCCGGCCTCGCGCAACTTGCGATGAACCCGCACGGTGTTGCTCAGCAGCAGATCGCGCGTTCCGCTGGTGAGGATGGCCGGCGGAAAACCGTGCATATCGCCATAGACCGGCGACAGCAGCGGATCCCGGAGATCGTGACCGTTGGCATAGACCTTGGTGCCGGCATCGCAGAACCCGTCGGGCGACACCAGAACGTTATCGAGCATCGCGTTGGTGACGAAGGTGTCGCCGACTTTCGTCACATCGGACATCGGCGTGCCCGGCGCAATCGCGCCCGGCATCGGCAATCCCTCCTGCTTGGCCTTCAGGATCATTTCCAGGGTCAGCGCCCCGCCCGCCGAACTGCCGAAGATCGCGATGTTGTTCGGGCTCGTGGTCCGGATCGCGTTTTTATAGACCGTCAGGCCGTCGTCGAGGGCCGCCGGGAAATAGGCTTCGGGCGGCATCCGGTAGTCGACCGCGATCACCTTGAAGTGGCCGAAGCCCGCCATGAACAGCGCTTCGGGAAGCGCCGCCTCGCCGGGATTGAGAACGTAGCAGCCGCCATGGACGTGGATCAGCAGCCGGTTGCGATTCTCGGGCGGGATCACGTCAGGCGTGACGACGAAGGCCCTGACGCCGTCGATGACCGTCTTCTCAACCTTGACATGCAGCCGCTCGGTCATACCGGGGATGTTCTTGATCGTGGCGGCCGCGCCGGCGTCGGCGACCGGCCTCCATTCATCGCCGGTCTTCGGCAACACGTTCCAGTTGGCGCGAAGCGGCGCACCGATGATCTTTGCCATCTGCGGGCTGACGGTGGAGGGCACCGGCACCGAACGCGCCGGAACTTCGAGCACCGGGGTCTCAGCGGTCTGGGCATGACCGGCAGCGAAACCCATCGTCGCAATCGCAGCGCACAAAAGTCCGGTTGCGCCGAACCTGGATTTCGCAAGGCCACGAACCGCGTCCGCCACTATCCCCATCGCGCTTCCCATTCTTCTTTGTGTTTCAACTCTAGTTCTTGATGTTCCAACACATCACCCGCCTGGACAACCTTCTGCAACACCCATGGCATGGCTATATTCCCGATCGCCGCCGACTGCCATGACGTCCGAGCGGTAGGCTATGCGCCTGATGATGAGCGGTCATGCCGCCGGACCCGCCTTGCAAAGACAGACCGGCAGGTGCGATAGACTGACCTCGCTTCAAAGACACTTCAAACACAAACGACACTTCAAACATAAAGCAAAACGCGCGCCTTGGCGAGCCTGGGGGAGAACATCATGAAGCACTGGCTGATCGGATTGCTGTTGCTGGCCGGGACACCGGCTCTGGCGCAGCAGAACGTGCCCACGATCCCCTTCGACTCCGTCCCCAATCCGCTGAAGCTGCCGACCAACATGTATTTCGGCGAAGCGTCCGGCGTCTCGGTCAATTCCAAGGGGCACGTGTTCGTGCTGTCGCGCGGCAACACCAACGGCCCGGCCTACGCCGCCGCGGCGGCGCAGCTGCTGGAATTCGATGCCAAGGGACAATTCGTCCGCGAAATCGGCAAGAACCTCTATGCCTGGTCGTTCGGTCATTCCGTCAAGGTCGATCCCCAGGACAATATCTGGGTGACCGACAAGGGCTCCGACATGGTGATCAAGTTCGATCCCGAGGGCCGCGTCATCATGGTGTTCGGCCGCAAGCAGGAAGCCTCCGACGAAGATACCGAGCCGTTGAAGCATCCCAAGCCGCCGCTGCCCGCCGAGGACGGCCGCTTCCGCCAGGTCACCGACGTCGCCTGGGACAAGGCCGGCGACACCTTCATCAGCGACGGCTACATCAATTCGCGCGTCGCCAAGGTGGACAAGGACGGCAACTGGCTGAAGTCGTGGGGCGAGCGCGGCAAGGAGCCCGGGCAATTCAACACCCCGCACTCGATCGCCACCGACGCCAACGACAATGTCTATGTCGCCGACCGCGGCAACCACCGCATCCAGGTGTTCGACAAGGACGGCAAATTCCTGCGCCAGATCGTGATCGACGTGCCGGTGCCGCCGGACGCCAAGCCCGCGATCGGCAAGATGCCGGATGAAGCGATGATGGCCGGCGGGACCTTTACGCCGGGCTCGCCCTGGGCGATCTGCATCACGCCGCCGCCGCATCAGGTGCTCTATAGCTCGGACGCCTGGCCCGGCCGCATCTACAAGCTCAGCCTCGACGGCAAGGTGCTCGGCATGCTCGGCAAGTCCGGCAAGCAGCCGAAGCAGTTCGGCTGGATCCACTCGATGGCGTGTCCGTCGGAAAACGTGATCTACGCCGCGGAGCTGTTGAACTGGCGGGTTCAGAAGCTGATCCTGAAGCCGTAGGGAGAGAGGCTTCGTCGCAATCCTCTCGTTCGTCATTCCGGGACACGCATCTTTGCGATGGCGACCGGAAATCCATAACCACCGTAGTTGAGTTCTGCACCAACACTGCCACAGGGGTTATGGATTCCGGACAGCCGCTGCGCGGCTTCCGGAATGACGGCGGTTATGTTGAGGCGCTGCCAATGAATGAACCACCGTCATTGCGAACATCGCCAAAGCAATCCAGGCGGCGCTTAACCAGGCTGTCATTCCGGGGCGCACGAAGTGCGAACCCGGAATCCAGAGATGATCAGCTCGAGATTCCGGGTTCGCGCTAACGCGCGCCCCGGAATGACGGCAGATATAGTTCTGCGATCCCGCGGCACGACGCGCCCGAGTTATGTACGTACAAACCGCCCTTGAAATCAGAGGGCGCAGGGAATGCCGGGCGCCGGCGGCGCCCGCGGCCTCGTGTGCAAAGGTAGAAAGCACACGAGTTAGAAACCACGGTCACGCCGGAAAGCCCGGCATTCCCTGCGCAATGGTTTTACGGCTTATTCCGAGCTCTCCCCGGCGACGAATTCGTCTTGTCACCGTCGCCGGCGAATATGGCGCGTCGAAACCCGGTTGGGCTCGCCACACCTCCGCCGACTTGACACCAGCAACGGGTGCCAGGACCACACGGCTTTGCCGTACGCAATCAGCGCCGTTCGTCCACGCGCCGGTTGAATGCTCACGGGCCTTCGCTCAATCGAAAGCCCGCCCTGCATTCACCTCGCGCGACGACGCTGCCGCGTCCACCGCATCCCGCCCCGCGTCCGTGACGATCGCGAGCCGCCCCTCCTTGGGAACGGGACGGCGGAGATAAAGAGATGATTTGGGTCAAACGGGAAGTGGAAAGTTTTTCGCGAGGGGGCTGGACGAGAGTTAAGTGATTGCCCGGCGGGAGGTTTTTGGTGCGCACCAAAACCTCAAGTTCGTCATTCCGGAAGCCGCGTAGCGGCTGTCCGGAATCCATACTCCCCTGCAGGGGTTATGGATTTTCTGATGTGCAATTGCACATCGGAGAATGACGAACTTAATGTCTCACTGCGGCTGCACTCCCACTTCTGCCTCGTCATGCCCGGCCGTAGTAGTCTGCGCAAAGCAGGCTCCATGACGGTGCGGGTGGGTCGGCAGCAAGCGCAGCTAGACACGCAACAAACTTAACGTCAGCCCTTCTTTATAGATGAAACGAAGCGGCGGACGCCGGTTTCGTCCAGAACAAATTCGGGATCATAGCCCCTTCGATCGATATCCTTCACCAGCAACATCGTCAGATTGTCCATCAGTAGCCAGTGCCCGTCCTCATAGACACCGACCACCATGTGATGCTCCTTGCGGGCGGTGTCGTGCACGATGATGAGCCGGATATGAGTCGGCGAAACGCCCGCCATGAGTAGCGCGGCATATTTGGCGATCGAGTAATCCTTGCAATCGCCGCTGCCCAATTTCAACGTATCGAGCGCACTGGTCCAACCACCATCTGAGGGCTTGATCATGAGGTTGATGGATCGGTTGATATGGCCGATGATGGCGCGGCCATGATACTGGCGGGCATCGTCTACGACACCCATCAGTTTTTTTGCCGCTACGCATTCGTCGGTTTCGGTATCGATACAGGAAGAGACGATCAGATCGTCCAACTGAATTTGTTTGCGCAACGCGCTCCAGGTCTCGGCAAGCGGCTCATCGGCAAATTCCTTCACGGTGGTCTTGCCGAAAGGATCGCTCGGCCTTTCGTTCGGAGTCGCAGCACTGTTCCCTGCAGTTCCCAACATCATGAGCGCGGCCGAGACCACCATTATCAATGACCGTGGCGCGGCCAGCCCGAGCCCGCGGAACCTTGGTGCCGTGCTTCGGTCGTCACGGCGCGCAATCGTGTTGATGTCCTGCATCGCTGCAAGATAGGTCGGCGGAGCCGGGAATCGATCCCTGGATTTAGTGACAGGCTGCCCGCTCACGCGCTAGTGACCGGGGAGGACATCGAAATGGTCATCGCAGCGGCCAAGTGGAACCAGCTGCGTGGCCGCGTCGTGGAGCGGATGAAAAAATCCTATCTTCCGTCATTCCGGGATGGTCCGAAGGACCAGACCTCAGATGCGCAATTGCGCATCGGGGAATGCTCAAAATTCACGGATTCATCGCTGCGCGATGCTCCGGAATGACGATTTTGATGATGATTGGCATCGCCCCGGAATGACGGTGGTTGTGTTGATGCGCTGGCAATGAATGAAGAGCGTCATTGCGAGTCAACGGGTCGGCGCAAAGCACCGCCCGATGACAGGCTCAGCGAAGCAATCCAGAGCAACAAGCAAGAACTGGCTTGCTTCGTCGCACGTGCTCCTCGCAATGACGTAAAAGCTCACAGATACACACCATGAATGTCCACCGACGACTCCACGCCCAATTTGGCAAAATTCGCGGCGAGCCAGTCGCCCGCGCATTTTCGGCCGTGGTCGCGAAGGAAAATGAGAAAGTCCCAGTCGGCGTTGTACTTGCTGGTCGCGCTGAGCGTGCCCATGAAGGCGTCGTCGGCGATGCTGTGGATCAGCATGCGCGGCAATTCGCCATTAATGCGGTTCTGGGTGATCAGATTGGTGACAAAACTGACCGCCCGCATTTCCCGCATCAGCGACGAATTGAAGCTGATCTCGTTGATGCGATTCAGGATGTCGTCTGCGGTGCGCGGCACCTCCTGGCGGAACAGCGGATTGATATGAACGATGACGATGTCGGTGCTCTTGCAGTTGTAGATCAGCGGGAACAGCGCCGGGTTTCCCATGTAGCCGCCGTCCCAATAGGCTTCGCCGTCGATCTCGACCGCGTGAAACATCGTGGGCAGACACGCCGACGCCATGACGGCGCCGACTGAAATTTCCGTTCCGGCAAAGACCTTCACCTTGCCGGTCCGCACGTTGGTTGCGGAGAGAAAGAGTTTGACCGGGCAGTCCGGCCGCTGCAGCACCTCGAAATCGATCGATTGCTCGACGATCTCACGCAGCGGGTTGTAGTCGATGGGGTTGAACTGATAGGGCGAGAGCACGCGCGTCACGAAGCCCATCAGGGAAAAGATCGGCGACCAGCTCAACCTGTGATCCCCGAGCGCCTGGTCGATGGGACTGGGCTGCAGCGGCCCCAGCCGGGCTGCATCGCTGACGCGCTTCCAATAGCCGGCGAGCGCCTGGCGTGCACCGTCGCGGCCGCCGACCGCAAGCCCATAGGCAAACACCGCCGCATTCATCGCTCCGGCGCTGGTCGCACTGAGCCCCTCGAAGGCGAGGTCTTTCTCTTCGACAAGCCGGTCGAGCACGCCCCAGGTAAAGGCGCCATGCGCGCCGCCACCCTGGAGCGCCAGGTTGATGGTCCTGACCTGGCCAGCGGATGCCTGCTCGTTGCCTGTTGCCATGGTTGCCTTCGGCTTCTTCGGCGAATTCCGCTTCGTGGCTGGCATGGCCGAACCCCAATTTGTTCATCCGCATGCGCAAAGCATTCAGATGACAACGATCGGATGAGGCGCAAGTGCGGCAAAGGCGCGTGCGCGATAACACCCTTCTGTCATGGCCGGGCTTGACCCGGCCATCCACGTCTTTCGTCGCGGCGAGCACGGTAAAGACGTGGATGCCCGGCACAAGGCCGGGCATGACGAAAAATGATTGCCGGCTTCCACCCAGAGCGTGATTTGGTGCACACCGACACCTCAAGTTCGTCATTCCGGGACACGCATCTTTGCGTGGACCCGGAATTGCGAGATTCCGGGTTCGCGCTACGCGCGCCCCGGAATGACGGCGATGATGTTGATGGGTCGCGCCCCGGAATGACGGCGATTGTGTTGACGCGACGCTCCACGCAACCCCCTCACCGTCCCATCAACTGATCCGCGAAATACCCGATCGTCTTGCGATAGATCGTGGCCCTGTTCCACTCGCGCATGGCCTCGAAATTCGCGGTGCCCTCGCCATAGGGCGCGCCCATCTTGAAGCCGTTGGTGTGCAAGAGATTGGCGGTGGAGGCGAGTACGTCGGGCACGGAGTGGCGCAGGTCGATGCGGCCGTCGCCGTCGAAATCGACGCCGTATTTGACGTAGGACGACGGCAGAAATTGCGTCTGGCCGATCTCGCCGGCATAGGCGCCGATCAGGTCCCGCAACGGCAGATCGCCGCGCTGCACGATCTTGAGCGCCGCCAGCAACTCGCCCTGGAATAATTCGGTGCGGCGGCAATCATGCGCCAGCGTGGCGAGCGTACGCACCACCGGCAGCTTGCCCATGTCGCCCTTGCCGAAATCGGTCTCCAGCCCCCAGATCGCGACCAGGATCTGCCGGGGCACGCCATACTGCGCCTCGATCTTCGCCAACAGCGCCGCGTTCCGCTGCAGCATCGCCCGCCCGGTGTTGATGCGGCCGGGCCCGACGCGGGTCGAGACATATTGCTCGAAGGTCTTGTTGAAGGTGTAGCGCTGGCGCCGGTCGAAACTCAGCACCGCCGCATCCTGCGTCACCCCGCCGAAGGCCTGCGAGATCACCCCCTGCGAGACGCCTGCCGCGGCCGCCTCCGCCGACATGCCGGCGATGAAGGTGTTGAAATCGCCGCCACAGCGGGCGGCGAGCGCGGGCGTCATCAGCGAGAGGATTGCGACAACAGACGCGCAGAGGGCCATGGCGAGGCGGGACAAATGCATGGGGAAGCCGTTCTTGGAGGGCACGGGAGCAATGGACCCGCCTCTTAGCACGTCCGTTCTCCGTGTTCGAGGCTTGCGGGAGACCGTGGAGCAACTAGACCGGGGTACAGGAGCAGACTCCGCATTGGACGATGCGTCGCGACCGGATAGGCTGGCTTCGGTCCGGTCCGCCGGCGCGGCAGGGGTCAAGATCAAACAGCGAGGCCGCCCCGTGCGCAGCATCGAAGACCAAACTTTCCGGCTGTTGCTGCTGGCGACGACGCTGGCCTTTGCCTGGATCATCGAGCCCTTCGACGGCGCCGTTCTATGGGCGATCGTCGCCGCCGTGATTTTTGCACCGCTCAACCGGAGATTACTGCGGGCCATGCCCGGGCGGCCGAACCTCGCGGCCGCGGTGACGATGCTGATCATCATCGCCATGGTCATCCTGCCGCTGGCGATGGTCGCGACGTCGCTGGTCAAGGAAGCCTCCCATCTTTACGACAGGATCGAATCCGGCGAGTACAACCTTGGCTACCTACATGCAGCAAATCTTCGATGTGCTGCCGTCCTGGGTGACCGGCCTGCTGGACCGGTTCAACCTGACCAATCTCAAGGAACTTCGCGAAGCGATCACTTCCGGCCTGATGAAAGGCGGCCAGCTGCTGGCGCCTCAGGCGCTGACCATCGGGTTGAACACGTTCGACTCCGTGATCGGTTTCGGCCTCATGCTGTATCTTTTGTTTTTCCTGCTGCGCGACGGCAAAACACTGGCCGACCTGATCAAGACCGCCATTCCACTGCGCACCGATCAGAAGACCGCGCTGTTCAGCCGGTTCGCGGATGTCGTTCGCGCGACGGTGAAAGGCGGCATCCTCGTCGCCATGGTGCAGGGCGCACTGGGCGGGCTGGCGTTCTGGTTTTTAGGCATCCACGGCGCGCTGCTATGGGCCGTGCTGATGGCCTTCCTGTCGCTGGTGCCGGCGATCGGCGCCGGCCTGGTCTGGATTCCCGTCGCGCTCTATTTGCTGGCCAGCGGCGCCGTATGGCAGGGCGTCGGCCTCATTCTATGGGGCGTGCTGGTGATTGGCCTCGTGGACAATCTGCTCCGGCCAAGGCTGGTCGGCAAAGGCACCAAGCTGCCGGACTATGTCGTGCTGATTTCCACGCTCGGCGGCATCAAGGTGTTCGGCCTCAACGGCTTTGTCATCGGGCCGATGATTGCAGCGATTTTCATGGTGACGTGGGAGATATTTATCGCGTCGCGGGCGGAGAAGGGCGGCGAGTAGCAACCATTAAAGGCAATGTGCCAGGTGTTGTCGAATGGCTTACGATTTGGACGTTGTGTTGGACGTCAGTTCATCGGCCTTCAAATATTGTCGGACGACCCCCACCTTGTAAATTTTCCTAGCATCAAGACGCAACGTTCATGATTGACGGCCTTAGGGCGCTCAAAAGTTCATACCCCTTGCGGTTGAAGAACCGTACCGAAGAATCCGTATGCCCGGATGAGTTGATCTCTTCGCGAAGCCCATCTCTTTGAAAATTGCTATTGATGGGTATCGCTTCGCTCCACCCATCCTACGTGCTGACTTCTTCCGACGTATGGTCAGCACTCATGCCGAAGCGCGTGCCCGGAAACACTCCTCGCGGGACAGGCAGGCACAGAAATCATCTCATTTTCTTTGACAGCGGCGCGCTGATCGACGACAAGCCGCCCATGCCCAAGAAACCCGGAACCAATTCCAAAGGCGAATTTGCCTTTTTCAACGTCGTCTATGAAGACGACTCGATACGCTCCAACCGGCGCGTGCCTGCCGAGCTGCTCGGCGGTCTCGACGGAGACGAACCCGCACGCCGGTTCATCCAGGAACAGGACCGCGAAGTCGCCGAGAAATCCGGCCGCACGCCGCTGGAGATCAAGAGCATCAGTCGGGTCGGCGCGAAGAAGAAGTAGCGCAGCAGCGTCACCGGATTGGGACACTCGCACCTTCCTCGACAGCCCCAGCCGAAGAAGATTTGTCCTTGTCGGGCTCGCCGTCATGGCCTCTAATCCCAAAAAATCACGCTGGGGAGGAAACCATGAACAGGCGATCGTTGATGACGCGCGTTGCGGCAGCCTTCGGGGCCCTGCTGCTGACCGGAGCCTCCGGCCATGCCGAAGTGAGGGTGATAGCGTCAGTGGCCTTGACCGCTGTGCTCGACGAACTCGCCCCGACATTCGAGAAGAAGACCGGCCACAAGCTCGTCATCGAGTACGGGTTGGCGGCGGACCTGAAGAAGCGCGTGCTCGACGGCGACCCCGCCGACTTGATCATCCTGACACGAGCGATGATGGAGGATCTCGCCAAGCAGAACAAGATCGCTGCCGACAGCCTCGTGAACATCGCAGGCACGCCGGTCGCCGTTGCCGCGCGCGAGGGCGCACCGAAGCCGGATATCAGCACGGTCGAAGCCTTCAAACAGGCCCTGCTGGGGGCTAAATCGATCGTCTATGCCGACCCGGCTAAGGGTGGCTTGAGCGGCGTGGTCGCCGGCCGCGCCATCGAGCGTCTCGGCATCGCCGATCAACTGAAGGCCAAGACCACCCTGGTCCCCGGCGCGCAGTCGGCCAATGTGGTCGCCAGGGGCGAAGCGGAATTGGGCATCGCCCAGGCCTCCGAGATCGTCCCGATCGAAGGCGCCGTCGTGGTCGGACCGCTGCCAGGCGAGCTCGCGGTCATGACCCGGTTCGCCGGAGGCATCGGCGCGGACAGCAGGTCCACGGAGGCGG
The DNA here is from genome assembly GCA_963843235.1 of uncultured Alphaproteobacteria bacterium. Lineage (GTDB taxonomy): Bacteria > Pseudomonadota > Alphaproteobacteria > Rhizobiales > Xanthobacteraceae > Bradyrhizobium. The sequence continues at coordinate 756,240 of CAWJJV010000015.1, read as the reverse complement.
TAAAGGCGCTGATCAAGTTTCTCACCGATCCCGACGCGGCACCGAGTTTCAAGGCGAAGGGATTTGAGGCCGGCTGACGCTTCCGATCGGGTGGCTCGGCGCAATCCATTAATGAGCGCAAACAACGCGAGTGCGGCCGCTATCACGGCGGCTACAGCTGTAAAGTGACAGCCCCCCGCAATCTTCACAGCAACCAACGCCAGCTCCGGGTCGGAGGTGCGCACGACAGTCGAGGGCGCCCAGATCCAGATTCCTGTGCGACATCATATCTGACAGAAACGGCGGGCTTTTGGCCCGCCGTTTTGTTTTGATGGATGGCCGGGTCAAGCCCGGCCATGACGAAGTGAGGTCTGAGATTAGTTATCCAGGAACGACCGCAGCTTCCGCGACCGCGACGGATGCTTCAGCTTGCGCAGCGCCTTGGCCTCGATCTGGCGGATACGCTCTCTGGTCACCGAGAACTGCTGGCCGACTTCTTCCAGCGTGTGGTCGGTGTTCATGCCGATGCCGAAGCGCATGCGCAGCACGCGCTCTTCGCGCGGGGTGAGCGAGGCCAGCACGCGGGTGGTGGTTTCGCGCAGGTTGGACTGGATCGCGGCATCGATCGGCAGGATCGCGTTCTTGTCCTCGATGAAATCGCCGAGGTGCGAATCTTCCTCGTCGCCGACCGGGGTTTCGAGCGACAGCGGCTCCTTGGCGATCTTGAGGACCTTGCGGACCTTCTCCAGGGGCATGCCGAGCTTTTCGGCGAGCTCTTCCGGGCGTCGGCTCGCGGCCGATCTCGTTGAGCATCTGGCGCGAGGTGCGCACGATCTTGTTGATGGTCTCGATCATGTGCACGGGAATGCGGATGGTGCGGGCCTGGTCGGCGATCGAGCGCGTGATCGCCTGCCGGATCCACCAGGTCGCATAGGTCGAGAACTTGTAGCCGCGGCGATACTCGAACTTATCGACCGCCTTCATCAGGCCGATATTGCCTTCCTGGATCAGATCGAGGAACTGCAGGCCGCGGTTGGTGTATTTCTTGGCGATCGAGATCACGAGGCGAAGGTTGGCCTCGACCATTTCCTTCTTGGCCTGGCGCGCCTCGCGCTCGCCCTTCTGCACGCCGTGCACGATCTTGCGGAATTCGCCGATCTCAAGCCCGGTCAAGGCCGCCAGCGACTGGATCTCGTGGCGCAGTTCCTTGATGCGGTCCTTTTCGTGATGGACGAAATTCTTCCAGCCCTTGGCGGAGAGTTTCGAGACACGGTTGAGCCAGCGCGGATCGAGCTCCGAGCCCTGGTAGTTGCGCAGGAAGTCCTCGCGCGCGACGCCGTGGCTGTCGCCGAGGCGCAGCAGGCGGCCCTCGAACGAGACCAGCTTCTTGTTGATGTCGTAGAGCTGCTCGACCAGCGAATCGATACGGGCCTGGTTGAGCCGCAGCGACTTCACCTCGACGATGATTTCGTCCTTGAGCTTCTTGTACTTGCGCTCCTGCGACGGCGACAGCGTCTCGCTCTGCAGCTGGTTGGCGATGTCCTGCTCCTGCAGGCGGCGCAGCTTCTTGTAGTTGTCGGCGATCTTGTCGAAGGTCTCGACCACCTTCGGCTTCAGCTCGGCCTCGATGGCGGCGAGCGACATCTGGTTTTCGAACTCGTCGTCATCCATGTCGCCTTCGGCGGAGCCTTCCGACGTGCTTTCGCCTTCGGCGGCCGCGGCGGGCGCCGGACGGAACGGGGTCGGCGCCGGCGGCGCCGCCGGCGGTGCGACATGCGCAGGAGCGGCGGCAGCGCCGCGCCATTGCCGTTGGCGGCCGCCAGCGGCTGGCCGTCGGGGCCGACGGGTGCGGCCAGCAGCGCCGGGTTCATGTTGTTCTTGGCGTCGGGGCCGGCATAGGTGGCTTCGAGATCGATGATGTCGCGAAGGAAGATCTTTCCTTCGTTGAGTTCGTCGCGCCAGATGATGATGGCCTGGAAGGTCAGCGGGCTTTCGCAGAGGCCCGCGATCATCGCCTCGCGGCCGGCCTCGATGCGCTTGGCAATCGCGATTTCGCCCTCGCGCGACAACAGCTCGACGGTGCCCATCTCGCGCAGATACATGCGGACGGGATCGTCGGTGCGCTCGCCGGGCTCGGACTTCTTGACTTCGGTGACGGCCTTTTGCGTGACCTCGACCAGTTCGTTGTCGGTCTCGTCGTCGGCCTCTTCCTTGCTCTCTTCCTCGCTGTCGGAGTCCTCGGCCTCGGAGACGTTGATGCCCATGTCGGAGAGCATCGACATGATGTCCTCGATCTGCTCCGGCGAGGTGGTGTCGGACGGCAGCACTTCATTGAGCTGATCGAAGGTCACGAAGCCGCGCTTCTTGGCCTGCTTGATCATCTTCTTGACGGCGGCGTCGGACAGGTCGAGCAACGGCGACGGCGCGTCGGGCGAATCCTTCTCGGGCGCGTCGGCTGCCTTGTCGTCTTTTTCCTTGTCCTTGACCTGCAGCGTCTTTGCCTTGGTGGCCATTCAGTGCTCCTAAAACGCGCTCATGCAGGATGCGTCGACGGCACCGCCTTGTAATCGAAGCGTCACGTATGACGCACAAAGGGCGGCGCACGAACATCGCCACCCCCGAATTTCATCTAACCGGTTACGACCTCATAGCCCGCGAGGCGGTTAAGCGTCGATTAACCCTGTTCTTTGTGCAGCCAAACCATGGGTTTGGCGAGTCTTTTCGCGGTTCCGGCGCCCCGCCGTCCGCATCATTTTTTCATCTAGACGCTGCGCTGGAACCGGCCGGAGGATTCGCCAAACCCCTCGATCAGCGCCTCGGTTCCGTCCATTTCGGCCATCCTGGCCTTGCACGTCGCGCAGCCACGCCAAATTGGCCTCGCTGGCATCGTCGCCCAAGGCCAGCTCGGCATCTTTCAATTCCCTAAGTAAGGAGTGCGCCTTGTCGATGCAAGGCAACGAGCTGCTGCCAGGTGGAAAGAACATCCTCGCGCGCCGCGCCGGGCTGCGCGCCCCACACCGCCGTGGTCGTGATCGCCCGTTCAACCCTTTGAATTTGCTTGAGATATCCGGCCTGTCTCGAGGTCGGCGCGCAGTCTTGTCGCTTTGCTCGGCCGGATCGTCCGTGGTGGTGATGATCGTTGGCGAAGGCGGCGATGATGCCGGCGCGCAATTTGTGCGCCTCGGGATGGGCCAGTTCCAGCGCCGCCACCTCCTCGAGATGGTCGTGCAGCAGCCAGGGGTGGTTGATCAGGGATTGCAGGATCAGCGCCTCGCGGCGGGAGATCGCGCTGCGCTGGCCGCGCATGATCGGCTCGTCGCCAGCTGCGGGCTGGCCGCCTGGTAGGGCCCGCGGTCGATGGTCTGGCCCGCCGGGGACCCTGCCCGCGGCCGCCGCGCGGCTCGAATCGGCCGCCGCGCCCGGGGTGAAGCTGCCGCGCGGCGCAAACCGGCCGGCCTGATTCGCCGCCGCCGCCGCTGCCCGCGAAAATTGCCCCTGCCGTAGCCGCCGCGGCCGCCTTCCGGCGCGAAGGTGCGCTGCAGCCGCTCGGCCAGATCCTGGCGATAATAGCGCCGCACCACCTCGTCGCGGATGCCGTTGGTGAGTTCGCCGATCCGCGCCTCCAGCGCCGCGCGCCGCTCCGGCGTCGCGTAGCTGCCGCCCTCGATCTCGCGCGACCAGATCACGTCGGCCAGTCCGCGCGCCGCCGCGATCACTTCCTCGATCGCGCCGCGGCCGCCGGAGCGCGCGAGATCGTCGGGGTCCTGTCCTTCCGGCAGCAGCGCGAAGCGAAGGCTCTTGCCGGGCTTGAGATGCGGCAGCGCCAGATCGGCGGCGCGCCACGCCGCCTTCTGGCCGGCCTTGTCGCCGTCGAAACACAGGATCGGCTCGTCCGCCATCTTCCACAGCAGCGCGAGCTGGTTTTCGGTCAACGCCGTGCCGAGCGGCGCGACGCTGCCGGCAAAGCCGGCGCCGTCACCATCGCGATGACGTCGACATAGCCTTCGACCACCACCAGCGGCGCGCCGTTATGGGCGGCCTGCCGCGCGGTGGCGAGGTTGTAGAGATTGTCGCCCTTGTGAAACAGCGGGGTTTCCGGCGAGTTCAGGTATTTGGCGGGAACGTCCTTTTCCAGCGCGCGGCCGCCGAACGCGATCACCCGGCCGCGCGACATCCGTGATCGGAAACATCACGCGGTCGCGGAAGCGGTCATACGGCACCGGGATGTCGTCGCCGCCGATCAGCAAGCCCGCCTCGACCATGTCGTCGACCGGAATGCCCTGCGCGCCCAAATATTCCTTCAGCGCAAAGCGCTCGCCGGGCGCATAGCCGATGCGGAACTGGAGTTGCGTCGCCGGCGAGATCGCGCGGTCGCCGAGATAGCCGCGCGCCTTGGCGCCGTTGCGCGAGGCCAGCGTGTCGGCGAAGAACTTCGCGGCCAGTTCCATCACGTCATACAGCGTCTTGCGGCGCTGCTCGTGCCGCGCGGCGTCCGGCGTCACCGCCGGCAGCGCCATGCCCGCCATCGAGGCCAGCCGCTCGACCGCCTCCGGGAACGAGCACGCCGTCGGTCTCCATCACGAAGTCGAAGATGTTGCCGTGCTTGCCGGTGGAGAAGTCGTGGTAAAATCTCTTCTGGTCGTTGACCGTGAACGACGGCGTCTTCTCCTGCTGGAACGGCGACAGCCCCTTCCACTCCCGCCCTGCCTTCTTCAACTTCACGCGCCGGCCCACGACTTCCGAAACCGGAAGCCGGGCGCGCAGTTCTTCGAGAAATTCGAGGCGTAAAGCGCATGGGCTCGTTTGCGTGAATCGGTGCGTCGTATCTTGTTCTAGTCGCGGGCGGTTACCAACCGATCATGATATAGGGAGCGCGGCGCGAAATCCGAAGCGTATTGGGCTTCTCCCGGCTATTCACAGGGCCGAACCGTCATTCCGGGTGCATGCGACCGGAGCGTGGATCCCGGGCATCCTCGCTACGCTAGCGCCGGAATGACGGCGTGGATGCCCGCATCGCGCCCGGCCATGACGACGTGCCGGTCACTTCTCCATAAACCGCCCCGAGGCGATCCGCGGCAGTTTTGTCACCGGCCAGTTGTAGATGTAGGTCCAGGCTTCGATGGCAGCACCGCTCGACACCTCGCCCGCGCCGTCCTCCAGCGTCGACCGGCAGCATCCGCCTGATATATTCGGTCGGCTCCTTAAAACCCTCGCCGCAGGCCTCGTACATGTCGAACTCGGCAGCAGTTCGGCGGGCTGGTGCAGCCGGTACAGTTCGCCGAACACGACGTCATCGGCGTCTTCCGACAGCACCAATCCGGGATAGTGCCTGCACGAGATAGAGCCGGCCCCGGCAGCGCGCCGTGCCGATGAAATCGGCGCTGCGCGACAACAGCTGCGCCATCGGATGATCGAAGTCACGCATCAGCGTGCCGTAGACGAAGAGACGATCGGAGGTCATGGGGTCGTACCGTCATTCCGAGCGATGCGAAGCATCGAGTCCGGACTGAGTTCCGGATCGCTTCGCACCGCCCGCAATGACGAATGCAACGCCGGCTAAGCCGTCACGACCTCGTCGCTGATGACGAGGAATTTGACCAGATCCATGCGGCCGAAACTCGTGGTCAGCGCCACGTCGGCGGCGTCGCGGCCGGTGGCCATCAGGATGCGGCCGATCCGCGGGTGATTGTGGCGGGCGTCGAAGGTGTACCACTGGCCCGACAGATAGACCTGAAACCAGCCGGAGAAATCCATCGGCGCCGGATCGTAGGGAATGCCGATGTCGCCCAGATAGCCGGTGCAGTAGCGCGCCGGGATGCCCATGCAGCGGCAGAAGGTCAGCGCCAGATGCGCGAAGTCGCGGCACACGCCGGCGCGCTGCTCGTAGACGTCGTGCGCCGACTTCATGTGATGGGCGTGCTGGTAGCCGAACGTGACGTGGTTGTGGACGAAGTCGATGATGGCCTGCGACCCGCGCCCAGCCCGGCGCGGTCTTGCCGAACAGCGACCAGGCGATGTCGGTCAGCTTGTCGGTCTCGCAATAGCGGCTCGGCATCAGATATTGCAGCACCTCGTCGGGCAGCTGGTCGATCGGCACCTGCTGCGCGGTCGGCACCACCACGTCGGGCAGCCCGCTGTCGCGCACCAGCGCGCTGGCCGCGCAAGGTGATGCCGCCGGCGGGCGCCACCAGCCGGCCGCAGACATTGCCGAAGCTGTCGCGGTAGAATCCGATCGGCACGTTGGGTTCGGTGACGATGGTTTCGGTGCCGACGATGTCGGAGAAGCGCGACGGGTGGATGTTGAGCATCGTCACCATCGGCGTCGGCTGCACCGCCGCATAGCGATCTCGAAGCCGACCTTGATTTCCATGATCAGGCCTTTGCATCTTCAGTGGCCGAAACGACGTTGATGCTGACGTCCATGCCGACGAACGCATCGGGTGAGCCGAGATAGGTGCCGTGCAGCGGGATCGCCTGGCGCGGATCGCGCGCCACTGCGACCCGAACCAGATCGCGGGTGCCGACGATGCCGTTGGTGGGATCGAACTCGATCCAGCCGGCGTTCGGCAGATAGACCTGCACCCAGGCATGGGTCGAGCCGCCGCCGACATAGCCGTGGGCGCGGTCGCCCGGAATGAACAGGTACCCCGACACGAAGCGCGCGGCGATGCCGAGCCGCCGCAGCGCCTCGATCATGAACAGCGCGTAGTCGCGGCAGGTGCCGGACCCCGTCTGCAACGTATCGAGCGGATGCTGGGTGCCGTGCTCGTGGCGCTTGCGGTAGGTGAACGTCTTGCGGATGCCGTGGGTCATGCCGCTGAGGATATCGGAGGTCGGCGTCGGCCCTTCGCCATTGAGGAAGGTCCGCGCCCACGCCGACAGAGCGCCGTCGGGATCGCCATATTGCGGCGTGATGAACTGAACGAGATCGGGAAACTCCTCGTGGTCGTAGAGAAACGGATAGAAATAAGCGGGCTCGTCCGCGGTCAGGACGAACGCGTCGGCGGGGCTGTGCTCGACCGTCGCGGTGCTGCTGAAACGCAGCTGTCTGCGCCCGCGCCTCGAAGGTCGCGATCGCGACGCTGTTGCCGAACACGTCGTGGATCCAGCGCAGCGACGAAGGCTGCGGCACGATCTCAAGAATGCCTGAAAGCACCCGCAGATCGTGACCGTCGCGTGGGCGCAACATGATTCGATGTTCGCCGAACGCGACCGGATGCGTGTAGCGATATTCGGTCTTGTGATGGATCGTCAGCAAAGGCATCGTCACGCTGATCTTGGTGAAGTTGGGCGATCTAATCTACAGCGATACCTGCTTAATTCCAGGCCGGTATGCCGCTTCGACTAGGCAACACTTAAGGAAACAACTTTGGACAGTGCGGGTGACACAACATTACTCCTCGGAAGCGCAGATGTTCCGCCGGTTCATGAAGATAATGCCGCGGGGCGATCGCCGTTTCTGCTCACCTGCGACCATTACGGCCGGCTGATTCCGCGCGCGCTCGGCGACCTCGGCTTGCCGGCGAGCGAGCTGACGCGCCACATCGCCTGGGATATCGGCATCGCCGGCGTCGCCGAGACACTGTCGAAGCAGATCGACGCGCATCTGGTCGCGCAGCGTTACTCGCGGCTGGTGATCGACTGCAACCGGCCGCCGGCGGCGCCAAGCTCGATTCCGCGCATCAGCGAAGCGACCATGATTCCCGGCAATGAGGGCCTGGCCGCGCGACGCAGCGGAGGCGCGGCGGGCGCAGATCTTCGATCCCTATCATCGCCGCATCGACGAGATCATCGACACCCGCTTGCGCGATGGCACGCCGACGCGTGCTGGTGTCGCTGCACAGCTTCACGCCGGTGTATGCCGGCATCGCGCCGGCCCTGGCATATCGGCACGCTCTATCATCGCGACACCAGGCTGCCGCCGCGGCTGCTCAAGCTGTTGCGCGCCGAGGCCGATCTCGTGGTCGGCGACAACGAACCCTACGCGGTCAGCGACGAGACCGACTACACCATTCCGGTGCACGGCGAGGCGCGCGGCCTGATGAACTCCGGCATCGAAATCCGCCAGGACCTGATCGCCGATCCGGCCGGCCAGCAGCAATGGGCGGATCGGCTGGCGCGCATCCTCGGCGAGATCGAAATAGGGCTGCGGGCGGAGGGGATGGTTTAACGGCCCAAGGCTGGTGTCGTCGGGACATTTTCGCCGCATGCCATCTCGATCCCTGACGATGTCAAGCGTCTCGCCGTCCGGCAACTCGCTTATTCCAAGTTGTCGGTCCGCCCCTATGCGTTTGTTGGGCTTGTCGCGGACACAAATCGGCGCGATGCTCACATAACGACCAAGCTTCAATATTGCGATGCGTCAGGGAGAACAACGCCAAGCGAACTGAGCGATTTCGGAGGCCGATTGTGCGGGGTGGTCAAATTACAGGTCACCCAAACTCCGCGCGAGCCGTTGAGCGATCAGCAGAACTTTTTCAATAATGATTAATGCCGTGACGTCATTCTTTGCGACGGGGCAAATCCCAAAATCATATTAACAGCTTGCCTGCCACGAAAGTCAGCACCATGACCAAGCAGGATTCAGAAGCATCCGATATGGCAATGATGCGCCGCTGCGTCACTCTGGCACAATCGGCGGGCACGAGGGAATACCCGTTTGCGGCGGTCATCGGACGACGAGGCGAATTCATCTGCGAATTGCTCAATATGGTCAGAACCGAACGAGACGTTACGCGACACGCCGAGATGGTCGCAATTTCCTCAGCTCAGAAAAAGTTGCAGTCCACCAGCCTCGATGAGTGCACCATCTATTCAACCATCGAGCCCTGCGCGATGTGTTCTTACGCCATCCGGGAAAGCAGGATCGGCAGAGTGATATTCGGTCTGCAATCGCCGGTCATGGGCGGTAACTCACGATGGAATATTTTGACCGATTCCGGTTTGAACTCGACATTGCCGGAGGTATTTGCGTCTCCGCCCGATGTCCTGTCGGGATGTTTGCATCACGAAGTTCAGGCGGTTTTTCAGAAGCGGAATCCGTTCATCTGGGAGTTCATGAAAGCTCGAAAGATATTCGTGGATGGTCCCGGAGATGATCGCGCCGTGCCTTTAAATACCAGGATGGCAGTTGGGCTCGGCTCGCGCCTTGCGAACTGGGCCAGGGTCTCGGTTGTTGATCGCCTTTGGCGTGGTTAGGATTTGTCACGTCCGCCGACGTCACGGAATTGGTTCATAGGGTCTAGACATAAACGGCTGAGCGGAACAGGTCGTCCTTATGGCGAGCCTCCGCCCGGCACTGAAGCGCGTCCGACGGTGAGCTGGCGATACTCGCTGGGCGACTGACCGACCACGCGTTTGAATGTATTGCTGAAGGCGCTCTCGGATTCGTAGCCGAGGGAGAATGCCACGGAAGAGACGGTCTTGCCGTTGTCGGTAAGCGCGTTCCGGGCCAGCCGCATCCGCCACTGCAACAAATAATCAAGCGGCGGCACACCGACGATTTCCCTGAAGCGAGCCGCGAACGTAGATCGCGACAGACCAACGGCCTCGGCCAGGCGCTCCACCGTCCACCGCCTCGCGACATCACCGTGCATCAGCTTCAATGCAGCGCCAATCTTGGAATCCGACAGCGCCCGCAGCCATCCGACCGGCGGAGAATCGTGGGACGCAACGAAATCGCGTAGCAGCTGGACGAACAAGATGCTGACGAGATGCCTCGTCATCACCTGAGCACCGGCTCGGGCAACCTTCAGCTCATGGCTGAGCCGTTCCAGGACCCACCGCAGCATCGCGGCCTGATCGGTTGCAGCGTGCATGTGGATGATCGGCGGAAGCAATTCAAGCAACGCCGGGGCGCTGGCTTCGTCGAACGTGAATCGGCCGCCGGCAAGGCGCGTATCGGCACCGGTCCCGCAGCGCGCCATACTGCCAGAGATATGCGCATATACCTCCGATGCCGGCATCGCCTTGGTGTGGAGGTCGCTGCCCAGACGGAACGGCTTGCCGTTCGTCAAAACATAGCAATCGCCGATCCGTAATTGGACAGGGTTGTCGTTCCCTTGCACCGTCAGCCAGCAGCTTCCGTGGAGCACGGTGCCGAATTTGACGAAACGGTAGCCAGAGAAATCGACCGCCCATGCGCCTCCGGCTTCCAGGCCCGCCGAAATGCCGCCTTCAACGTGGAGTAACGACAGCACATCGGAAAACGGATCCAACCCCGATACCTCAGACGATCGAGCAAGAGTTCCGGATGTTTCTGCATGGATAGATCGGATCGAACAAGAGAGTGTGGCCTGAGACAAACACCAGAAGGATCACATTTTCATGAAGTATCAGCAACTCGGCCGGACCGGCGTATTCGTGTCCCGTATGAGCCTCGGCACCATGACGTTCGGCGGCAAGACGGTCCCGCCCTACAACATCATCGGTGGGCTTTCTCCCGCGGAGACTGACCATCTGGTCGGAACTGCCCTGGATCGGGGAGTCAATTTGATCGACACCGCCGACATCTATGGTAATGGCGAGTCCGAATCCTTTCTCGGGGAAGCCTTGAAGAGCCGGCGGCGCGATGTCGTCCTCGCCACCAAATTCGCCGGCCGCACGGGACCAGGTCCGAACGAGATGGGCCAATCGCGCTTGCACATGATGAATGCGCTGGAGGACAGCCTACGCAGGTTGCGCACCGACTACATCGATCTCTATCAGATTCATGGCTTCGATCCGCTGACCTCTCCGGAGCAAGCCCTGCGCGCACTCGACGACGTCGTTCGCCAAGGCAAAGTGCGTTATATCGGATGCTCGAATTATGCGGCGTGGCAGGTGACGAAAGCGCTGGGTGTCTCGGCGCTCGGCGGACTTTCCAGTTTCGTGTCGGTGCAGGCCCACTACGCCTTGACCGCTCGCGATATCGAGCGAGAACTGATCCCGATGATCGACGACCACAATCTCGGTCTCCTCGTGTTCAGTCCGCTCGCGGCCGGGCTGTTGTCGGGCAAGTTCGATCGCAACGGGACCTCCGATCCCGCCGCGCGGCGCGCGCTTGCTTCTTACTATCCACCGGTCGATGAAGCACGCGCATTCGATATCATTGATGTGCTCAAGGCGATTGCGCAACGCCATGGAGTTAGCGCCGCGCAGGTCGCGCTGGCGTGGCTGCTCGCCCAGCCGGCAACGACCAGCGTCATTGTGGGCGCCAGACGTCATGAGCAACTGACCGACAACTTGGCCGCAATCGATCTTGCACTGACGACGGAAGACCTCGCCGCGCTCGACCAGGTCAGCCGCCTTCCACCGTCATATCCAGGCTGGATGCAGGCTATGGCCGCCCCCCAGCGCCTGCCCCGGCAATGAGCGAAAAGTTGGTAGCGGACGCCGCTCGACGGCTATTCGAACCGGCCCGCGAAGGGAGATGCAGTGACATTCACTGGCAAGCGTGTGGGGGTGCGCCTTGGCACTTCCGGCATTTGCCTCGCAAATCACGAACTCATCGACGCCAGAATGACGGTGTCGCCTTGAACCGTCGCCATCTCTTGCGCGCGGTTTTCGCCACCGCAATCTGGTCGCGGGCTTGCCAGCCGACCACCGCACCGATGGCGGGACGAAGTGCGGGCTGGTCGTCCTGCCTGATAGCATCGAGCAGGATGCGGGTGCTTGCGATGTCGCGCGCGCGTCCGAGACTGACCTGGAGCCCGGCGAGCCGCTTCACGTAGCGCTTCGCGGGCGCATGGGCGGCATAAAGCGGCAAGAAGAACTCTGCCGCATATCGCAGCTTCTTGATGTCGATTCTGAGAACGTGTTGCGCATTGGGGTTGAGCTGCCTGAAATGCGCGCCACGCTTGAGCGTCTTGCGATGCAATCGCGCCAGAATTTTATCGGCGAGCGTCGGCATCGGTTGCGACAGGACGGCCAGCGCTTCGCTGTCGATCTCGTTGCGCCAGCCGCGGCATTCTACCATGTGCCCCAGCGAGAGCAGGAAACGGCTGCAACGGGGATCGGCGAGAACGGTCTGCAATGCGTCGTAGCTCGACTTGCGCTGCTGTTCGACCGCCTCGCGCAGGCCGCCGAGGTCGACATCCGGAGCCGCCGTGATCAGGCGAGTGACGGTCGTCTTGGCGAAAACGTCCCAATCCCGCGCCGGGCCGAGCTGCTGCATCAACCACCTCGCTTCGCTGCTGACCGTCTGGAAGGAAGACGACGGAATATCCCGCCGGAACAGCGCACAGATCGTCCGCAAACGGCGCAAGGCCACGCGCATCTGGTGCACGCCTTCGGGATCCGATCCCTCCTCTGCCACCGTGTAATTTTTCAGAAGATGATGCCAGCAGGACCCCATCAGGAGCGCGACGACGTCGTCGACCACATGCTCCGCGGTAATGTCGAATAATTCGGCTTTCGCCGCTGGCTGCACCTCGTCGAACGCGAGCGCATAGCCGCGTTCTGCCTTGCTGCGCGTGCCGATCTTTAGCGGCGCAGCGTCGAGCAACTGCGTTCCAAGATCGAACAGGACGCCGGCATGGCCGCTCTTCAATTCGAGTTCGACTTCCGACAGGACTTCCTTGCGTGCACCGGCCTCGATCGTCCCCTCGTCGAACGCGATTTCAACCGACGCATCGGGCAGATCGAGCTGCCGCGCGTGCCGGCGAACTTTCGTCGCGAAAACCGGCACCAGCGCGTCGTTGGTCAGCGTCGTCACTGGACCGCCGACCTCGTCGGCGGGAAGCAGCGCCAGATCGGGGGTGGCGCCGTCAACCGGCGCTTCCCACTGCCGTCGCGCGAGAAGTTGTCCGATAGTGGGTAGAAGCTTTAGCGTCTGAACGAAGTGATTTGCCGCTGCGTCGCACGCGCAGCGACATGCCATGTTGGAACAGCAGCCGCTCCGGCGTGTCGTAATACACCGTTTCCAGCCGGCGAAACGAGCCACGGTTGCGCGCATGCTGCAAGATGACGGGCATCTCGCGCAGTTCTTCGAGGGTTCCTTGCGGCGCAAGGAGCTTAAGTTCGACTTCCGCCTGCTCACCGGGACGCACAGCAATGGCGATGCCGGAATCGTTCACGACTGGCTGCCGCGCGTTCAACGATATCTCCATTGGGATCACGTGTGAATGTTTTATGACTGTAGCAAGGTATCCGACTTATCCTAGGGGGATGAGTCCGCAAATTGACGCGAAGACCACACGATAAGGTTGTTCGCCACCGCTGTGCTGCAAGCCAAAGGCGCGGAACGCCTTACCGCGGTAGGGTCAGACAAGAGCAGGAATCAACTTGACCCGGCGTGCTGAATGAGAGTTAAGGCGGCACCCGGCGCAGCAATTCAACGCATGGTCGCACCGACGCAGCGCCGGCAACCCGCAAAAAGTTGCCTGGCGTTGATGTCTGTGATGCGTCCTCGCATCTGGCGGTATTAACCGTCAGATACTCGGGCCAACGCCGCGTTGGTCGGGTTGATAACCTGGACTGGCCCGTTCGATGAGCGAGTAGTTCTTGTCGGTTGCTCGTCCAGGCTCCGCTGCTTCCCGTCAAGACGCTGGTGATGGGCGGACACTTTCGAAACGCCTCCCCTTCCCATCACTCCTCCCCAACGGACACGTTGGCAGAGAAAGTCATTTGTTGCCCTTTGGTCTCCGCGGGAGGATGCTGTCTGCTGCAGGCATAATGGAGAGCAGCATGAGCAAGGCAGGTCTCGACAATCGCCACCGCAACCACGATGGCGAAATCAGCCACAAGCACGGAAACACCCTCATCGGCACGCTGCGTAAGATTTACGGACAGAGCTTTGCCGCGGGTTATCCTGCAACCGAGAAACTGAGCGAGGTTTTGCTGCAGCTAAACGAGACGTCGCTAAGCCAGCTTCGCCGAGATCATGAGACCGGCCACCTCGAACACAAAATCGCGAACGCTTCGAAATAAGCGCTCGCATGGCGATGTGCCCGCTTTGAAGAGACCGGATTGTCCGTAGTTCTACGGAGAAGGTCCGCTTATTTCAGCGCCTCATTCGTTGCGCGCGGCGACGCTCCCGCGCTTACTCAAGAGCATCTGCCAGGTCATTCGGACTGCGCGTCTTGCTTACTAAGTCAGTTGCGACGGTCGTTGGCAGGCGGATCAATCGGCCAACTGTGCTTCCGCGAAAGCGCGCGCACTACGCGAGTAATGGCGTTCGCGGCCGGCTCCCGGAACGAATGGCTCTCGAGCCTGTTGGCTTCTTGACACAATCACTTTTTGGAGAAATGGCATGAACAATCTCGCGATCTCTCTAGCAGTCGGCGCAAGTGCGCTTTTCATGACGGCCGCTTCCGCTGCACCGATTTCTGCCGATCTATCAGTCGTACCGGAGAGCAACATCCAAAACGTTCGCATGGTCTGCAATGAAAACGGCCGTTGCTGGCGCGAACGTGGTGAACGCCGTGTCATCGTCCGTGAACCCGGCGATTCATATGGATACGCTCCTCGTGATCGTTACATCGATCGCCGGGGTTATTACGGCGAAGATCGCGGCGGCATCGGCTTCAGCGCTCCCGGCGTGAGCGTGGGCATTGGCTCCGGCCGCTACTGAGCAAACTAAAGATCATACGCAAATGACCGTGGTGGGCGTCCGCGACGTAGTAAGCTGATCAAACCGACAGCGCCAGATCAGCTTACAACGCCGCCCTAGCGCGCCCGCGTCAGCGCGAGCCAGATGCCGCCGCCGATCATGAAGCCGCCGGACACACGCGACACCAGCCGCGTGCGCCGCGCCGAGAACATCGCCCGGGCCCGGCCCGACAGCAGCGCATACATCGCGTCGGTCATGCCGGCGATCGCCATGAAGGTGACGCCGAGCAGCGACACCTGCGATAGGTGATCCCTGCTCATGTCCATGAACTGTGGAATGAAGGCACCAAAGAACACCAGCACCTTGGGGTTCGAGAGCAGCACCAACAGCCCCTGCAGGAAGAACCCGCCGCGCGGCGGCGGTGGCGGCTCATCGGCGCCGAGACCTTCGACCGGAAAACGAATGAGCTTGATGCCGAGCCAGACCAGATAGGCGGCGCCGGCGAACCGCACCCAATCAAACCAGTAACCCATGGTCGCCATCAGCGAGGTCAGCCCGATGGCGACGATGCCGATCACGATCGCAAGGCCTAATTGCGCGCCCGCGACGTTGATCAGCGCCGCGCGGGTGCCGTGGCGCAGGCCGTTGGCAATCACCAGCGTCACCATCGGTCCCGGCAGCAACGCCAGCGCGATGCAGGCGGCGACGAAGGCGAGATAGAGGTGAAGCGACATCGGAGCCTCGAACAGCAATTAGATGATCACATCAATTATGCATGCAAAACACGATGATGGAAGCAGCGTTTCTTCCCCGCAAGCGGGGCGAGGGTTGGGGTGAGAGGGCATCGCATCTGGGCACTGACTCGCAGAGACTCCCCTCACCCGGATCGTATGCATCGCCCCATGCCGATCAGCGCAGATCGGCGACTGCGCGCGCATGCGAAGCGGCAGACATTATCCGTGCCGTCAGCCTGTATTGGCGGGCAAGCATGCGGCTGCGATTGCTGCAACGTGACGATGATCCGTGCCGCAGCAACCTCCAAGAATTCGCATCGCCGGAAACGCCGTCCTCAAGCGACGATAGCGGCGGCCGAGATCCTGCGGATCGCCGGCGTCCAGCGTTTTCGAACTCGTTGAGTTCGGCGTGACTTCGCGTCGAGGCATTGGCCCTGATGCCGTAAATGCGTTTGGTCCACGTAGCCGCCGGGTCCAGTGCTTGCTCGAAGTGCGCCGGATGCGCACAGTTCACCATGAAATATTCTGCCGCCCCATCTGTCTCACTGGTCGACGGTTTCGATCGCCTGCTGCAACGTCTCCCCATTCACCAGTCGTCCGTCCGTCTCCACCGTAAACGAAATCGCGCACGGCATTTTCTGCCGTTTGGCGGCACGGACGATGCCGACGGCCTCGTTGATGTTGGTGAGTGTGAAGGCCGTCACCATGTCGGCCGCGCTATCAACGAAAGAAGCGATCTGCTCACCATGATAGGCTTCAGCCTCGTCCGCATTCATGTGCCCGGCCTTGTAGCCGTCGCCGCGCGGTCCGATCGACCCATTGATGACACAAGGCATATGCGAGGGCTCACAGGCCGCTTCCCATGTCTCACGCAGATTTTCGGAAAAGGCGATGGATTCTTTGTTGATCGCATCGAGTGCCGCAGAGTCGTAACCAAGCTTTGCCGCCCAATCGGGACTGGCCCGCCATGTCGCACTACTGAGCACAAATCCAACGCGATGACGCTGCGCAATAGCGAGATAGGATTGATAATACCTGGTCAGCCGCTCGCGTCCCGATTCTGACTTGAGCAATACGAACCCAGCGAGATACGGCAGATCGATGCCCTCACCGAAGAGCAACGTCGTGAGCATTCCACCATCGGTCAGAAAGCTGTCGCCGTTGCGTTGCGGTAGGTCGTGACGATATTTGGATTTGGCCATTTACGTTTACCACTCCGGAGGACGTCATCTTGCGTGCGAGATTGGCCGTCCGCATGAATGGCTGGGCTCGTCTGCCTTGTCTGAAATAGTGTGAAGAAGATGCCGGATTGCAAATCAACAGGACATCAACTGTCTGTCATGTGAGATGTCGGCTCGTCTTGGGCTCATTCGCGCCACCCGTTGGCGCCGACCTCTCCCCGCAAGCGGGGCGAGGTTGAAGTAGCGCTCGCCCCTAGCCGCCGTTCAACGCAGCCACCATCCAGCGGCCGATATCGTTCGAGTCGAGAAACGCCCGCGCGACGCGATGGACGCCGGCGGCGGGTCCGCTGCCTTGCGCCACCGCAACCAGCAGATCGCAGCGCCGCGACAGCGCGAAGCCGATCGCGGTATGCATCGAGCCATCCGCCATATCCAGATGATACGCGCGCGACCGCCCGGACATGCCGTCAATCCGGACCACCTCGCCCGCTTCCAGCGGCGTGAAGCGCTGGCTCATCAGATCGAGGTCGGCGACGCGGTCGACCTCGTCGTCATCGGCGACGCCGCTGTCGCAATTGCAGAAGCCGATCTTCGGCCGCACGTAGAGCTCGACCTGTTCGCCACAGGAGTCGGCGTTGCAACGAAACGCGCGGCCCGCGGGCCAGCCATCACGCGGGAACGGCCACGCGATTTCGCGCCAGACCGCATGCCCCGACGCGCCGGGACCCGCGATCTCGATGGCTGAGCGGGCATGCTGGTAGGCGGCGACGCCGGACAGCGTGCCAACCGCAACCACACACCCGATCAAGAGCCTGCGCATGGCCCCTCGCCGATCAGCGCAGGCCGGCGACGGTGCGCGCGGGGCCGGTCAGCTCGAGGATGTGCAGGCCGGTATTGGCGCGATCGACAATGTAGACGTAGCCGCGATCGTCGGTTTCGACGTTGTTGGTCTGGATCGCGACCTTGCAACGGTCCTTGCCGTCGACCGTGACGCAGCGCTTGTCGGTCGCCGCCGTGATCGAGGGGATGAAATAGCCGACTTCCTTCGGATGGTAGGGATCGCGGATGTCGAGCGCCCGGACGCCGGCATTGAAGAAGGCGATGAACGCCATCTTCTTGTAGTAGACCGGCGCCATGCTCTCGCTGGAGGAATGCGAGCCGAACCGCCCGCCGCGTTCGCAGAACCCACCGCTGGCTTCCGGCACCGTGTAGCTCGAGATCATCATCGGCCGGGCCTCGGTGGTGACGTCGGCGAACCAGACCATCTGCCGGGGTTCGCCGCATTCGTTCAGGATCGCCTCATCGACGATCATGACGATGTCGCGGTTCTTGCCGTCCTTGTCGCGGGCAAATTCCGCAATCGGCATGTTCAGCATCGGAAACGTGGTGTGGGCGCCGTTGAAGGCCGACATCGGCATCCGCGCGATTTCCGGAAACCGCAGGTTCTCCGGCGTCGGCTCCTTCGGCCCGTGGAGCAGCTTGTCGCGATCGACGATCTGCAGGAAGCCGCCCTTGTTGGTGCCGTAACCGAAAAAGATCCGGTTGCCGGTAGGCCCGGTCGAGATCGGCCCATGCACCTCGGTCGGCACCGCGCCGGTCGAGCCCGGCTCCTGGCCGGGAAGGCCGAAGTCGCGGATCTTGACGGGGTGCGCGGGGTCGCTGAGGTCGTAGACCTGGGTCATGCGCCGCGTCCGCCAGTCGGGCGCGCCCGACACGAGATAGGCGATGCCGGTGTCGCACTCCCACCAGTTCTTGTGCGTGTCCTTGAGGCCGCCGATCCGCGTGATCAAAACCGGTTTGGCGGGATCGGCGACGTTCCAGATTTCGTGGGCCTCGCTGCCGAAGGTGCGCAGCATGTAAACCGCATTGGGATCGCCCTTGGGCAAGGTCTTGCCGTCGCAGACGCGCACCATCTGCGCGCCGCCGCCCTCATATTTTCCTTCCTGGCCGGGAATGTGCTGCAGGTATTTCGGGTGCGCGGGATCGGTGACGTCGACGATCGAGGTTCCGTTGGGCTCCGCCTTGCCGGTCATCGGATTGACCGGATCGGGAATATCGTCGGTGCCGCCGTGGTGCCCGATATAGGCGATCCAGCGGTCGCCCTGGTGATGGATCGTCGGCTGATAGGCGCTGCGCGCCTGCAGGTCGTTGGTGCCGACCAGTTTCATATTCGAGGCTTCGGGCGGCGCCCCGATCACCTGTTGCTGCGCATGCGCGCCAGCCGTGGACGCAACGAAACCGATCGCGACCGACGCGATCAGGAAGGCCCTGCACTTCATGTTTCCACCCCAACTGTTCAAAGCCAATCTGCGTTGGCTGGCCGGGACGATAGCACGGCCGACCGGTTTGCAAAAACACGCCCTTGACATGCAACCATTTAGTTGCCTATTATGCCGGCCATGGACGAGGTCTTCAAAGCGCTAGCCGATGCTTCCCGGCGGTCGCTGCTGGACCGGCTTCACGCCAGCAACGGCCAGACGCTGAACGATCTTTGCGACGGTCTCGCCATGACGCGGCAGGCCGTGACCAAGCACCTTGCGATCCTCGAGGCCGCCAACCTCGTCACCACGTTCCGGCGCGGCCGCGAGAAATTTCACTACCTCAACCCCGTGCCGATCCATCAGATCGGCGAGCGGTGGATCAAGAAATTCGAGCGCGGCAAGCTCACAGCGCTCAGCGAGTTGAAACGGCAACTGGAGAAACGCGATGAGTAAACTGGAATTCGTCCACACCACCTACATCGAGACCTCGGCCGAGAAACTCTGGCAGGCGCTGACCGATGGCGACTTCACCGAGCGCTACTGGTTTGGCCACCGCGTCTCGTCGGACTGGGAAGCAGGCTCGCCCTACAGCTTCGTTCACGGGGACGCAGAGAGTGTCGAGGGCAATGTGCTGATGGCCGAGCCATACAGGCAGCTGGTCTACACCTGGAACGCCTGCGGGCCGGACGCGAAGCGCGAACGCACCTCGCGGGTCACCTTCGATCTGGAGCCGCGCGGCAAAGTCATCAAGCTGACCGTCACGCATGACAATCTCGACGAAGGCGGCAAGACGTTCCGCGACATTTCCGGCGGTTGGCCGATGGTGCTGGCAAGCCTGAAGAGCCTGCTGGAAACCGGGCACGCCCTGAATATCGATTCGCCGTCATGCGCTGCGAAGGAGGCCGCCTGTGCGTAAGCCCGAATTTATCTATGTCACCTATATCGAGACCACGCCGGAAAAACTCTGGCAGGCTCTGACCGACGGCGACTTCACCGAGCGTTACTGGTTCGGCGTGCGGCTGAGGTCGAACTGGAAGGCCGGCTCGTCGTTCGAGATGGTGCGAGGCGACGGCACCGTCTCCGATGCCGGCAAGGTTGTCGAGTACGACCCACCGCGGCGGCTGGCCTACACCTTCGTGAATGTGTCGGACGAGTACAAAGGCGAACTTCCCGCGCTGGCGACGTTCGTGATCGAGCCGCTTGGCAAGCTCGTCAGGCTGACGCTGACGCATGAAGGTTTTGCGGAAGACAGCAAATTCTTCCTTGGAATCTCCAAGGGATGGCCCGCCATTCTGTCGGGCCTCAAGAGCCTCCTGGAAACAGGAAAGCCGCTTGAGATTCCCTATGCAGCGATGAAAAAATAGCGCTGAGGCTGCGATGAATATCGACGACTTCAAGCCGACGACGGTCTACACCATCTACATCGCCTCCACGCCGGAGAAGGTGTGGCAGGCGTTGACGACGGCCGAGTTCAGCCGCCAGTATTTTTTCGGCAATGCGGTTGAAGTCGACTTGAAGGTCGGCGGCGCGTTCATCGTCCGCGCGCCGGACGGTTCGCTGCACATCGGCGGCGAGGTATTCGTGTGCGATCCGCCACGAAAGCTCACCGTCACCTTCAACGTCAACTGGCCGGCGCTGATCGAAAAGCTCGGGCCGACGCTGGTGACTTACGAGATCGAGCCGGCCGGCAGCGCCGTCCGGCTCACGATGACCGAGTCGCACGACCGGCCGATCGACGACGACATCCTGTCGGGCGGACGTCAGGGCTGGCCGGCGATCCTCTCGAGCCTCAAGAGCCTGCTCGAGACCGGCGAGCCGCTGACGATCCAGATGGCGCCGCCGCAGCAGATGCTGGCGGCGCTGAAGAAACTGGGCATCGGGACGCCGTAGAAAAACTCTCCAATGTCGTCTCGGCCTGGCGCGCAATTGCCCGTGAGGCGCCGGGACCCATACGCCGTGTCGTTTGTGTCCAGGGAAGCGTTAGTGTCCTTGTCGGACCGCCACGCGAAAGCGTTGAGCGCAAGGGGTCATGGGTCCCCGCCTTCGCGGAGACGACGCGAGGGTGGTGCTTTACCCCAGCGCCCGCAACTCCCGCCGCAGCACCTTGCCCGTTGCAGTCAGCGGCAGCTGGTCCGCGAACTGCACGAAGCGCGGATATTCGTGCGCGGCGAGTTGCACCTTGACGAACTCCTGGATCTCGCGCGCCAGTGCATCGCTGGGCGCAAAACCCGGACGCAGCACGATCCAGGCCTTGATCGATTCGGTGCGGATCGGGTCGGGAATTCCGACCACCGCCGACATCGCCACCGCCGGATGCTTCATCAGCGTGTGTTCGATTTCCGCCGGCCCGACGCGGTAGCCGGCGGTCGTGATCACGTCGTCCTCGCGGCTGACATACCAGAAATAGCCGTCCGCATCCTGGATGCCGAGATCGCCGGTGAGCAGGAATTCGCCGGCGTATTTTTTCGCCGTTGCTTCGGGATTGCGCCAGTATTCGATCATCGTGCACGGATTCGGCTGGCGCACGCCAATGATGCCGCGCGCGCCGCGCGGCAATTCCTCGCCCTGCTCATTGACAATACGCACGTCGAATCCCGGCGTGGCCTTGCCCATCGCGCCGGGGCGGATCGGAAACAGTTTGGAATTGCAGCCGACAACGAGGTTGCACTCGGTCTGGCCGTAGATCTCGTGGACCTCGATGCCAAACGTCGCGCGCACCCATTCCAGCAGTTCGGCGCCGAGCGACTCGCCGCCCGACAGCATGCTGCGCAGCTTGACGCCCGCGTGCTTCACACCCGCCTGCCGCATCAGCTTCAGCGCGGTCGGCGGCAGGAATACGTTGCGCACCCCATGATCGGCCATCAACTGCATCGCGGCCTGCGGCTCGAATTTCCTGGCGCGATAGCCGACCACGGGAACGCCATGGTACCAGGCCGGAAACAGCGCATCGAACAATCCGCCGATCCAGGCCCAATCGGCGGGGGTCCACATCACGTCGCCGGGTTTCGGCAGGAATTCATGCACCATCTCGACGTTCGGCAAATGACCGAGCAGCACACGATGTGCATGCAGCGCGCCTTTCGGATTTCCCGTCGTGCCCGAGGTGTAGATGATGATGGCGGGATCATCCGCCGAGGTATCGACCGTCGCAAACTCAGGAGATGCTGCTTCGATCGACGACCAGAACGATTTGGCGCCGCCACCGGCCGCGCCGGAGGCGACGTAGATATTTTGTAGGTCCGGCAACCGGTCACGGATTTTCGAAAGCTTTTCCCAACCGCCTTCATCGGTCACGACGGCCCTGGCGCCGGAATTGGCGAGCCGAAATTCCAGCGCGTCCTCGCCGAACAGCGTGAACAGCGGCACCGATACCAGGCCGGAGCGAAACGCCGCGAGATGGGCGATCGGCAGTTCCAGCGATTGCGACAGAAACACCGCGACGCGGTCGCCGCGGACAAGGCCGTCCGCCTTCAGCACATTGGCGAAGCGGCGGGAGACGTCGCCGATCTGGTCGAACGAGGTGCGCGAGGTGCCGCCGTCTTCATCGACATAGATCAGCGCCAGCCGGCCGGTGCCGTCGGCGTGGCGGTCACAGCACGCGGTCGCGATGTTGAAGCGCGCCGGAATGTCCCAGCGGAAATCGCGGTAAAGCTCGTCGTAGTTGGAGGCTTCGGTGAGCATGCGGAATGCCTTGCTCCGTCCCTGACTCTTTTCGTCATGGCCGGACCTGTTCCGGCCATCCACGTCTTACTTGCTTGTGGTCAGTGTGAAAGACGTGGATGCCCGGCACAAGGCCGGGCATGACGAAGGGAATGATATTTTGCGGCCGCTCACTCGAAGGCGCAGACTGGACAAATCAGGAAGATAGCGCCGCCTTCACCAGGCCGCTGGCCTTGCCGAAATCCATCTGGCCGGCGTATTTCGCCTTCAGTTCAGCGATCACCTTGCCCATGTCTTTCATCCCCGCCGCACCGGTCGCGGCGATCACGGTCGCGATCGCTGCCTTGACGTCATCTTCCGACATCTGCTTCGGCAGATAGGCGGAGATGATGGCGATCTCCTCGCGCTCCTGCGCGGCCAGTTCGGACCGGCCGCCCTTGTCGTAGAGCTCGACGGATTCCTGGCGCTGTTTGATCATTTTCTGGAACACGCCGAGGAGGTCAGCGTCGCTCAGTGGGGGCTTGCCCTGCCCGCGCGCCTCGATATCGGCATTCTTGATGGTCGAATTGACCATGCGCAGGGTGGAAAGCTTGCGCTCGTCCTTGGCCCGCATCGCGTCCTTGACCGCGTTGTTGATGTCGTCGCGCAGCATCGTTGTCGTCCCCTCGCGGCCGCCGGGCCGCATTGTCACAAACCCCTGATCTAGGCCGTTCGCGCCGATCCGACAACGGGTCCCGCAAGCCGCTGACGGGGACCTCGGCCTAGGCTTGCGGCCGTGACACCTGGCCGGCGCGCCGAAATCGACCTCGCCGCGGCGCCGCCCACCTCAGGAAGCGACGGTTTTCGGGAAAATTTACCTCGCGGCGAGGAACCGCAAAAATAAAATCCCGGCACAGCCTGCGGATACCGCCAAACCGCGTGTGAATCCGCGTGTTTCGGCTTTGACGCCCGCGGATGCGACGACTATGTAATGCGCTCATGACAATCCTTGAAAACGCCTCAGCCTGGCCGGAACACAAACCGACCGCGCTCCTCGTGCTCGCCGACGGTACCGTGCTGGAGGGCTTCGGCCTCGGCGCGGAAGGCCAGGCGGTCGGCGAGGTCTGCTTCAACACCGCGATGACCGGCTATGAGGAGATCCTCACCGATCCCTCCTATGCCGGGCAGCTCATCACCTTCACCTTCCCGCACATCGGCAACGTCGGCACCAACGACGAAGACATCGAGACGGTGAACATGGCGGCGACGCCGGGGGCACGCGGCGTGATCCTGCGCAGCGCCATCACCGATCCCTCGAACTATCGCGCCACGCGGCATCTCGACCAGTGGCTGAAGAGCCGCGGCATCATCGGCCTTTCCGGCATCGATACCAGGGCGCTGACGGCGCTGATCCGCGGCAAGGGCATGCCGAACGCGGTCATCGCCCACGCCAAAAACGGCGCGTTCGACCTGCACGGCCTCAAGGAAGAAGCCCGCGAATGGCCCGGTCTCGAAGGCATGGACCTGGTGCCGATGGTGACCTCGGCGCAGCGTTTCACCTGGGACGAAACCCCGTGGGCGTGGGAAAAAGGCTTCGGCCGCCAGGCTGCGCCCGAGTTCAACGTCGTCGCCATCGATTACGGCATCAAGCGCAATATCCTGCGGCTGCTCGCCGGCGAAGGCTGCAAGATCACGGTGGTGCCGGCGACCACGTCGGCCGAAGATATCCTGGCGATGAAGCCCGACGGCGTATTCCTGTCGAACGGCCCCGGCGATCCCGCCGAGACCGGCAAATATGCGGTGCCGGTGATTCAGAAAGTAATTTCCTCGGGCACGCCGACCTTCGGGATCTGCCTCGGCCACCAGATGCTGGGGCTGGCGGTCGGCGCCAAGACCAAGAAGATGCATCAGGGCCATCACGGCGCCAACCACCCGGTCAAGGACGAGACCACCGGCAAGGTGGAAATCACCTCGATGAACCACGGTTTCGCGGTGGATCAGGCGACGCTGCCGAAAGGAGCGACGCAAACCCACATCTCGCTGTTCGACGGTTCCAATTGCGGCATCCAGCTCGAGGGCAAGCCGGTATTCTCGGTGCAGTACCACCCCGAGGCGTCGCCCGGACCGCGCGACTCGCATTACCTGTTCAAGCGGTTCGCCGATCTGATGCGGGCGAAGAAAAGCGCGTAGAACGGCAACGCCGGACACGACGCAGCGCGCCGCCTTTCATCGTCATGCCCGGCCTTGTGCCGGGCATCAACGTCTTTGCGGCATCGCGGAAGCGACGCCGTTGTTCGGACGGCCATGACGAGCGGCAACGACGCCGTCCTTTGGACGGCTATGCCCGGCCATGGCGAAGTTCTGCGTGGCAACGGGCTAGCGCCACAGTACGCCCTTTGGTATGATGGCCATCATCATAAGCCTGCAGGAATGACCGAAATGGACGCCACCGCCGCCCCCCATGTCGAATACGGCGTCACCCCGACGGAAGTCATGGCCTCGATGGCAGGAATTGATTTCGTCCGCGCCATCTTCGACGGCAAGGCGCCGACGCCGCCGATCATGCAGACCGTCGAGCCGTTCGATTGCACGGCCGAACCCGGCATCGTCGTCCTCCACAGCGTCCCAGGCATCCGGCATTACAATCCGATCGGCTCGGTGCATGGCGGCTACGCCGCGATCCTGCTCGATTCGGCGATGGGGCTCGCCGTTCACAGCATGCTGCCGGCGGGGACCGGCTACACCACGCTCGAATTCAAGATCAGTTTCATCAAGGGCATGACCAAGGATACCGGCAAGATTCGCAGCGAAGGCCGTACTCTCAATGTCGGCCGCCGCGCCGCCACCGCCGAGGCCCGCATCACCGACAGCGCCGGCCGCCTGCTGGCCCACGCCACCACGACCTGCCTGGTTTTCGAGATTCCCAAATAGAGCCAGACAATAAAGACGCGCACGCGAATGGCTGAGCTGCGCCATCGCGCGCGACGCGTTGTCCCCGGCGTAGTATGATTCCCGAATAAGCCCGGAACCAGCCGTCGGCACCCATTCTCACCGGTCGTGTGCGGCCTGACGTTCCCTGGTAGCGGCACGGTGAAGAAGGGAAACGCCCGATGACTTCCGAAAACCCCGACATGACCATTCGCGAGGTGCGCGTGACGATGCTGCGCATGCCCTGGGCCGACGATCCATGGCTCAAGGGTCATGCGCTGGGGACGACGCGCGACATTCTGATCTGCGACGTCGAAACCGCCGGCGGCATCACCGGGATGGGCTATCTGTTGCTGTTCCGCCCCGGCCTCAAGTCGATCGCGGCCTGCCTCGAGGAGTGCATCATCCCGCGCGTGACAGGCAAGGACGCCACGTCGATCGAGGCGATCTGGCATGACCTGTGGACCGCGACGATGACCTATGGTCGCGGCGGCATCGCCGCGATGGCGATGTCGGCGCTTGATATCGCGCTGTGGGACGCCGTCGGCAAGCGCGCCGGGCTGCCGCTGCATCGGCTGTGGGGCCACTATCGCTCGCAAATTCCCATCTACGGCTCGGGCTGCTTCCGTGGCGCCGGCGGCGACGGGATGATCGAGAAGGCGCTGCATTACGTCAAGCAGGGCTACAAGGCGATCAAGATGCAGGTCGCGCATGTTCACACGCCGGCCGAGGATCTCGACAATGTGCGCCGCATGCGCGAGGCGGTCGGCCCCGACATCGACATCATGATCGACGTCAACATGGGCTGGAGCGCGGACGTGGCGATCGAGATGGGACGCAAGTTCGAAAAGTACGACATCTACTGGCTCGAGGAGCCGGTGCCGGCCGACGATTTCGCAGGGTATCAGCGGATCTCCGCGGCGCTCGACATGCGCGTGGTCGGTGGCGAGACCCACTTCACCCGCTATGACCTGCGGCCGTTCTTCCTCAATCCCTGCCTGCCGATCCTGCAGCCCGATCCGATGCGCGGCGGGATGACGGACTTGCGCAAGATCGCCACGCTCGCGGACACCTGGGGCATCACCATCGCGCCGCATTTGTTTCCCGAGTTGAATGTGCACCTGCTG
Source organism: uncultured Alphaproteobacteria bacterium (assembly GCA_963843235.1). Lineage (GTDB taxonomy): Bacteria > Pseudomonadota > Alphaproteobacteria > Rhizobiales > Xanthobacteraceae > Bradyrhizobium. The sequence continues at coordinate 729,861 of CAWJJV010000015.1, read as the reverse complement.
GCATCGATTCCGAACGGCATCTGGTGCGAGAACATGGGGCTGATCGACGATCTCTGGGTCGATCCGCCCGACATCAGCAATGGGATGATCACGGCGCCGGAGCGGCCCGGACACGGGCTGAAGTTCAAGGAAGAGGTCAGGCAGTTCCGGATCTAGCGACTTAACGATACGCCTGAGGTTCGGGATTTCCGGCAAGAGGAACGCGCGCCGCTGATGCCGGTTGTGTCAGCGTATCTTGCGTGCAGGAGGTCGCCATGTCGGTTGTCAGCGCAGACGTCGAACCGCTCGCCTTCGTCTTTGCGGACGACGGTCTCGTTCCCAACAACCCGATGCCATTTCTGGTCTACCGGGGCGCGGTAGCAATCGATAACGATCACCCCGAGAAAACCATCGAGGGGCTGTTCGGCGCCAATGGCTGGGGCGGGATGTGGCGCAACGGCGTCTACGATTATCTTCACTACCACGCCACGGTTCATGAGGCGCTCGGCGTCGCGCGCGGTCGTGCCCGGGTGCGGTTCGGCGGCGATCAAGGAAAAGAACTCGAGATTTCAGCCGGCGACGTCGCCATCCTTCCCGCCGGCACTGGACACCAATGTCTTTCCGCAAGCGATGATTTCTGCGTGATCGGAGCCTATCCGCCTGGACCACGGATGCAGATCACGCGGCCAACGGCCGAAAATCACCGGAAGGCGCTAACGACGATTCCGGAAGTAAAGCTGCCCAAGACCGACCCGGTGATGGGCGCGGACGGACCGTTAGTCAGACTATGGAAGCTGTAAGGTGGGCTCCGGGAGCCCACCTCCTGTGTGCAAGCAGGTCGGGTTGAGGCGCCCGAGAGCGCCTTCCCCACCTGCCGCCGTCTCTGCCGTTACGCCTCGTTGCCGCCTTCCTGGCGGCTCGCCTCGAACAGGAACCAGGTGCGGCGCTCGGCGGCGTCGATGAAGTTTTCGAGAATGCTGGTGGTCGCGGAATCGTTGTATTTGTCGGCGATGTCGTGCGCCTTGCGCATGTTGACCACGGTCTTCTTGTTGTCTTCCATCAACTCGCGCAGCATCTCGCGCGGCGGCACGTAGACCTCGTCGTTGTCCTTGATGGTCTGCTGTTTGGCGACCTGGCCGATCGAGCGCATGGTGGTGCCGCCGATCTTGCGGATGCGCTCGGCGAGGTCATCGATGGAGGCGAAGATCGCTTCGCCCTGCTCGTCCAGCATCAAATGATAGTCGCGGAAATGCCGGCCGCTGATGTGCCAGTGGAAATTCTTGGTCTTCAGGTACAACGCGAACGCGTCGGCGATTAACGGATTAACCGCGGCCGAAATCTTCTCCACGGCCTCGGGTGAAAGATCGGTGGGCGTATCGAGATCGGGGGACACTTTGTCAGACTTGGTTTTGCTCACGATGAACCTTCCTGTTAGGAACCGCGGGGAATCGACGGCAATGGACATGGCACGCCGAACAATTTAACGCATCATATACCTACCAGTTCCGGAACCGGAACCAGTGTTTTACCGGACGCCTGCAAAGATGGACGATTGGATCGATTATTACGATTCCACGCACACGATCTACGCCAGCAAGTTGCATCGCGACCTGCATTTCCAGCTGATCGCGAAGGATATCGTCGATTACATTCCGTCCGCAGATGCGGCGGTACTGGATTATGCCTGCGGCGAGGCGCTGTCCGCAGCACAGGTGGCGGACGCCTGCGGCAAGCTGATTTTGGCCGAACCGGCGCCGGGCGTGCGCGGTCGATTGATCGCGCGCTTTGCGCCCAACACCAAGATCAGGGTGCGGTCGCTGGAAGAACTGCGAAACATGGAAGAGAATTCGATCGATCTCGCGGTCATGAATTCAGTGGCTCAGTACATGACGCCGGCCGAACTCGATTCGGCGTTGACGGTGATGCGGCGGCTGTTGAAGCCCGGCGGCCGGCTGATTTTGGGCGATGTGCTGCGCCCCGAGGTCGGCATGCCCAAGGATGTATTCGCCCTGCTGCGCTTCGCGCGCGCCCACGGCTTCCTGAGAGACGCCCTGCTTGGACTGGTCAGCACCGCGCTGTCGGACTATCGGCAATTGCGCTCGCGCGTCGGGCTGCAGCGTTACGGTGAGGACGAGATGCTCGCCAAGCTCGCGGCGAGCGGATTTGCCGGCTCGCGGGCGCCCACCAATATCGGGCACAATCCGTGGCGAATGACATTCGTCGCACGGCACGCCTTGCGGTCATCCGGTTAAGGTTAATCCGGCCGAGGCGTAGCCCGAGACGGCACAATCAGTAATGATGTCTGCGGCCCGGTGGCGGAAGCGTCGACGCGGGAGCAGTGCATCGCTCTTTATCCTGGTTCAAATCCAGGCCGGGCCTCCAACCGTCGCTGGCGCGGCCAACATCACAAAATCAGTCGGCGCCAACCGTCTCGCCATCGGGAATCTGAAACCGCTCGGCGTCGCGGGCCGCGGACTTCGTCACCGCGTCCAAAAGACCGGGAAAGCGCGCATCGAGATCTTCCCGGCGCAATTTCATCAGCCGATTGGTTCCTACGATTCGGGTCAGCATCAGCCCTGACTCGCGCAGCTTCGCGAAATGATACGCCAGATTGGACTTGCCGCTGAGCGCATTGAAATCCCCGCAGCACATTTCGGTCGCGGTGTCCTTGCGCCTCGCCAAGGCGCAGACGATCGCAAGCCGGGTCGGATCGCTCAGGCAATCCAGCACCATGGGAAGCTCGATCTGGTCGCGGGTCGGGTGGTGAAGCGAACGGCTCATGCAATGAAGATAATAACATTGGCCCAACGTTGCAATGTTCAATAATTATCGAACCAATTGACATTCGCGCCGATCCGCCCACATAGTTCAATAGTTATTGAACGATGGAGCGACGGATATGGGTGTGCTTTGGCTGGCTGTGGCGACGTTTGCGATCGGAACGGAAGCCTTTGTAATATCTGGTCTTTTGCCGATCATTTCGTCGGAACTGCAGATTTCGATGGCCGCGACGGGACAGCTGGTGACGGCCTATGCGCTGACCTACGCCGTCGGCTCTCCGGTTCTGGCGGTGGCATTCAACAACCTTGACCGACGGACCGTGCTGACTTTGGCGCTGGGCTGTTTCATCATCAGCAACGTGCTGGCCGTGCTGGCAACCAGTTTCGCCACGTTGCTCGCCGCCAGGATGCTGATGGCAATCGGCGCCGGACTGTGCACGCCGACCGCGATGGCCGTCGCCGTTGCGATTTCTTCACCCGAGCGCCGCGGCCGCGCCATCGCCTTGGTGACATCAGGCCTGACGATGTCGACCGTGCTTGGCGTCCCGCTCGGAACCTGGATTGGCAGCCTTTACGGCTGGCGCGCGACCTTCATCCTGGTCGCCATCCTCGGCACCGTTGCCCTCGCCGGGCTGCTGCTCGGACTGCCGCGGGGCCTGCCGCGCCACACGGCCACCCTCGGCCAGCGGCTCGCCGTCGCCCGTCACAGCGCGATCCTGCATGCGCTGTTGGTCACCGCATTTTGGGGGATCGGCGCCTTCACGGTTCTCACCTATCTGGCAATCCCCCTGCGCAATCTGGGGCTTAGCCCGACTGAAATCAGCCTCGGTTTTCTGATCTTCGGTGTCGCAGCGGCGATCGGCAACATGGTCGGCGGCACGTTGGCCGACCGCATCGGTCCGATCCAGACCCTAACGCTCGGCCTCGTGACGCTGATGATGGCGTTGACGCTGCAATCGATCGCGCTGAAATTCATGGCGCCGGATCAGGCGCGGCCGGTTTTTCTCGGCTTGGTATTTTTCCAGGGTCTCGGCGCGTGGGCGTTCTACCCGGGTCAGATGGCCAATCTGGTCCGGATCGAATCGCAGGGATCGATGATCGCGCTGTCGCTGAACGCCTCCGCGATGTATTTCGGCTTCGCTGCCGGCAGTGCGCTGGGCGGGTTTGTCCTGACCGCGCTTTCGCCAACCGACCTTGGCTGGGTCGGAGGAAGCAGCGTCGCGGTAGCGGTTGCGGCGGTTCTGCTTCGCGGCTGGCAGACGCGGCTCAAAACTGCATAAATATGCCGGTTGATGGGGCGTTTAAAGTCCTTCCCCGTCTGGGGAATCTGGTCTAAAGACCACCCGCGCGCGAGGGGAAACCCGGCGCTCAGGCTCAAGGGACGCGCAGCATGCGCGCCCTTTTTTGTGCCCATTTTCCTGTCCGTGAGACTTGATGCCCAAAAGAACCGACATCTCCACCATCCTGATCATCGGCGCCGGTCCCATCGTGATCGGCCAGGCCTGCGAGTTCGACTATTCCGGCACCCAGGCGGTCAAGACGCTGAAGGACGAGGGCTACCGGATCGTTCTGGTCAATTCCAATCCGGCGACGATCATGACCGATCCGGAATTGGCGGATGCGACCTATATCGAGCCGATCACGCCCGAGATCGTCGCCAAGATCATCGAGAAAGAACGCTACGCCATTCCCGGCGGCTTCGCGCTGCTGCCGACCATGGGCGGGCAGACCGCGCTGAACTGCGCGTTGTCGCTGCGCAAGCAGGGAACGCTGGCGAAGTTCGACGTCGAGATGATCGGCGCCACCGCGGACGCCATCGACAAGGCCGAGGACCGCGGCCGTTTCCGCGAAGCCATGACCCGGATCGGCCTGGAGACGCCGCGCTCGATCCAGACCAAGAACCTGCCCGATGCGCTGCGGGCGCTGGACGACATCGGCCTGCCCGCGATCATCCGGCCGTCCTTCACCATGGGCGGCACCGGCGGCGGCATCGCCTACACCAAGGCGGAATTCATCGAGATCGTCGAGCGCGGCATCGACGCCTCCCCGACCAACGAGGTCCTGATCGAGGAATCCGTGCTCGGCTGGAAAGAGTTCGAGATGGAGGTGGTGCGCGACAAGAAAGACAACTGCATCATCGTCTGCTCGATCGAGAACCTCGATCCGATGGGCGTCCATACCGGCGACTTCATCACGGTGGCGCCGGCGCTGACGCTGACCGACAAGGAATACCAGATCATGCGCGACGCCTCGCTGGCGGTGCTGCGCGAGATCGGCGTCGAGACCGGCGGTTCCAACGTGCAGTTCGGCGTCAACCCGGCCGACGGCCGCATGGTCGTGATCGAGATGAACCCGCGGGTGTCGCGCTCCTCCGCGCTCGCCTCGAAGGCCACCGGCTTTCCGATTGCAAAAGTCGCCGCCAAGCTCGCGGTCGGCTACACCCTCGACGAAATCGCCAACGACATCACCGGCGGCGCGACGCCGGCGTCGTTCGAGCCGACCATCGATTATGTCGTCACCAAAATTCCGCGCTTTGCGTTCGAGAAGTTTCCCGGCGCCTCCACCACGCTGACCACGTCGATGAAGTCGGTCGGCGAAGTGATGGCGATCGGCCGCACCTTCCAGGAGAGCCTGCAGAAAGCCCTGCGCGGCCTCGAAACCGGGCTTACCGGGCTTGACGAGATCGAGATCGAGGGCCTCGGCCGCGGCGACGACAAGAACGCCATCCGCGCCGCGCTCGGCACGCCGACGCCGAACCGGATCCTGCAGGTGGCGCAGGCGATGCGGCTCGGCTGGTCGAACGAGGAAATCTTCACCTCCTGCAAGATCGATCCGTGGTTCCTGGCGGAAATGCGCGGCATCGTGGAGATGGAAGCCAAGATCAAGGCCAACGGCCTGCCCGCCAACGCCTTCGCGATGCGCAGCCTGAAGGCGATGGGGTTTTCCGACGCGCGGCTCGCGGTGCTGGCCGAGACCGGCGATGCCGAGGTGACGGCCCGGCGCCATGCGCTCGGGGTTCGCCCGGCGTTCAAGCGCATCGATACCTGCGCGGCGGAATTCGCTTCGCCCACCGCCTACATGTATTCGACCTATGAGACGCCGTTTGCCGGCCAGCTCGCCGACGAAAGCGCGCCGTCGGACAAGAACAAGGTCATCATTCTCGGCGGCGGCCCCAACCGGATCGGTCAGGGCATCGAATTCGACTATTGCTGCTGCCACGCCTGCTTCGCGCTGCACGATGCCGGCTACGAGACCATCATGATCAACTGCAACCCGGAAACGGTGTCGACCGACTACGACACCGCGGACCGATTGTATTTCGAGCCGCTGACGGCCGAAGACGTGCTCGAGATCATCGCCACCGAACGGCAGAACGGCACCCTGCACGGCGTGATCGTGCAGTTCGGCGGCCAGACGCCGCTCAAGCTCGCGCACGCGCTGGAATCGGCCGACGTGCCGATCCTCGGCACCTCGCCCGACGCCATCGACCTCGCCGAAGACCGTGACCGCTTCAAGCGCGTGCTCGACAAGCTAAGGTTAAAGCAACCGAAAAACGGCATCGCCTATTCGGTCGAGCAGGCGCGGCTGGTGGCCGCGGATCTCGGACTGCCGCTGGTGGTGCGCCCGTCCTACGTGCTCGGCGGCCGCGCGATGCAGATCATCCGCGAGGAAGCTCAGCTCGGCGACTATCTGCTCGGCACGCTGCCCGAGCTGGTGCCGGGCAGCGTCAAGGCGCGCTACCCGAACGACAAGACCGGGCAGATCAACACCGTGCTCGGGACCAATCCGCTGCTGTTCGATCGCTACCTCTCCGACGCCACCGAGATCGACGTCGACTGCCTGTGCGACGGCAAGGATACCTTCATCGTCGGCATCATGGAGCATATCGAGGAAGCCGGCATTCACTCCGGCGACTCCGCCTGCTCGCTGCCGCCGCATTCGCTCGACGCGCGGATGATCTCCGAACTCGAGCGGCAGACCCGCGAGCTGGCGCTCGGCCTCGACGTGGTCGGATTGATGAACGTGCAATACGCCATCAAGGACGGCGAAATCTACGTGCTCGAAGTCAATCCGCGGGCGTCGCGCACGGTGCCGTTCGTGGCCAAGGTGATGGGCATACCGGTGGCGAAGATCGCCGCCCGGATCATGGCCGGCGAGAAACTCGCCGACTTCGATCTGAAGAAGCGCAAGCTCGGCCATGTCGGCGTCAAGGAATTGGTGTTCCCGTTCGCGCGCTTCCCCGGCGTCGATACCGTGCTCGGCCCGGAGATGCGATCGACCGGCGAGGTGATGGGCATCGACCGCTCGTTCGAAGTCGCCTTCGCCAAGAGCCAGCTCGGCGGCGGCACCCGGGTGCCGCGTAAGGGAACGGTGTTCGTTTCGGTCCGAGAGATCGACAAGACCCGGATCGTCGATGCGGTGCGGCTGCTGTTTTCGCTCGGCTTCAAGGTGATGGCCACGTCGGGCACGCAACGCTTCCTCGCCGACAGCGGCGTCCCGACCGAAAAAGTGAACAAGGTGCTGGAGGGGCGGCCGCATATCGTCGACGCCATCATGAACGGCGACATCCAGCTGGTCTTCAACACCACCGAAGGCCCGCAGGCACTGGCCGACAGCCGCTCATTGCGGCGAGCTGCCCTCTTGCATAAAGTGCCATATTACACCACTCTTTCGGGTGCCGTGGCGGCCGCACAGGGCATCCGTGCCTATCTGGGCGGGGACCTTGAGGTCCGCACCCTGCAGAGTTATTTTTCCGAAAGCTAATCGTTGGCCGGTTTTGTACCCGGCAATTGATCGGCAGTGAACCCGTCGTGGCTGGAACTCGCCAGCCATGAGGGTGTTCCGTTTCGGCGTTTGTGCGTGCCGCGGACCGGTCCGCACGAAGTTGAAGGACAGAACAGATGATGGAAAAGGTCCCGATGACCGCCGGCGGCTATGCCGCCCTTGAGGTCGAGTTGAAGCAGCGCCAGTCGGTGGAGCGTCCGCGCATCATCGAGCATATCGCCGAGGCGCGCTCGCATGGCGACCTGTCGGAGAACGCGGAGTATCACGCCGCGAAGGAAGAGCAGTCCCACAATGAGGGCCGCATCGCCGAGCTCGAAGACAAGCTTGCGCGTGCCGATATCATCGACATCAGCAAGCTCTCCGGCGACACCGTCAAATTCGGCGCCACCGTCACTTTGGTCGACGAGGACACCGAGAAGAAAGCGGTATGGCAGATCGTCGGCGAGCCGGAGGCCGACGCCAAGAAGGGCCGCATCTCGATCACCTCGCCGCTGGCGCGCGCGCTGATCGGCAAGACAAAGGGCACCTCCGTGGAAGTGATGGCGCCCGGCGGCGCCAAGGCCTACGAGATCACCAAGGTCGAGTGGCGCTAATACTCAAATTAGAGCGTGATGGTTTTTCGAAGAAAGCCATCACGCTCTAATCGGCCTTTCAAGCCTCGCGAACGATGCAGGGCCGGAATATTTTCCGGCCTTTTGCTTTGACATAGGGCCGCGCGCGACGGCCATGCCGCTGGCCGGTCAACCTCGCGGATCGACATCCCCATCACCGCCGCCGTTAACACTTGGCATCCGGAATTATTCCGGTGCGGCGTTGCGAAACGCCGCCAATTTTCTTGGACCTTTCCTGGGCTTTTCTTGGGCGACGTGCTTTTCCTCCGACCCGCCACACGATACCTATTGGCGCACCAAAACTAATAAAGGGGGGAATCAATCATGAATGAAACACTGGCGGCATGGACGCCGCGCGCGTTGAGCGTGCTGCGCATCATCACGGGGCTGATGATCATCCAGCACGGCATGGCCAAGATCATCGGCTTCCCGGCGGTCGCGAGCTTTGCCGACCTGAAGCCGTTATCGCTGATCGGCGTCGCAGGCTTGATCGAGCTGACCGGCGGCGCATTGCTGATTCTCGGCCTGCTGACGCGCTTGGCCGCGTTCATTGTTTCCGGTGAGATGGCGTTCGCCTATTTCATCGCGCATGCGCCAAAGAGCTTTTATCCGCTGATCAACGGCGGCACGCTGGCAATCATGTTCTGCTTTACCTGTCTGTTTCTTTCGACCGCAGGCCCCGGTCCCTGGAGTGTCGACGCTGCGATGAAGTCACGCTCGAGGGGCATGACGATGGATAAAGTCAACGCAATGTTCGCCCGTTTCGAGCCCGCGGCTCACAGCATTTTCCGGATCATCACCGGCCTGCTGCTGTTTCAGTATGGCGTTGCCAAGCTGTTCAAGTTTCCGCCGGTGCCGATGTTCGCGAAGGTGGAGGCGTTTTCGCTGTTCTGGAACGCCGCCATCATCGAATTCGTCTTCGGCGGACTTCTCATCCTCGGCCTGTTCTCGCGGCTGGCGGCCTTCCTGCTGTGCGGAGAAATGGCGATTGCTTATTTTACCGAACATGCGCCGCGCGGCTTTATCCCGCTGCTGAACGGCGGCGAACTCGCCATCATGTTCTGCTTTGCGTGCCTCTATCTGGCCTGCGCCGGCGGCGGGCCATACAGCCTCGATGCGATGTTGCGCGACAAGCGCTGAGCGCACAGTTCGTCGTTGCGAGCGCAAGCGAAGCAATCCAGGGGCACAAAACAACACTGGATTGCTTTGCCGCTGAAGCTTGGGGAGTTCACCCGATTTGCTCCGCGAATTGACAGTGAAACTCTTCAGTCCGCCGCTTTCAATTCCAGCGGCACCGCGGCCTCGTATTTCGAGTTGTGCAGCACCAGCGAGGTCCTGACGTTGCGCACATGCGGCGCGGCGGTCAGGTGGGTGACGAAATCCTGGAACGTCGCCATATCGGGCGCCACGCATTTCAGGATGAAGTCGACCTCGCCCGACAGCATCCAGCATTCCCGCACCAGCGGTTCGGCGCGCACGAACTCCTCGAAGGCGCGCAGATCGGCGTCGGCCTGGCTGGACAGGTGCACCGAGGCGAACACCGTGACGTCGAAACCGAGCCGGCGCGGGTCCAGCAGCCCGCGATAGCCCTGGATGTAGCCGGCCTCCTCGAGTGTCCTCACCCGCCGCAGGCAGGGCGGCGGCGAAATGCCGACGCGTTTGGCCAGTTCGACATTGGTGATTCGGCCATCGGCCTGGATTTCGCTGAGGATTTTAAGGTCAATTTCATCGAGATTCTTCGACACGCGGGTCCAGGTCCTGAGCTGACAGTGCTTGCGGGATGTATTGGCAACAGTCATAGCGCAGCGAACCCGCCTTGCGCAATTTTATTGCGCGTGCGGTGCGTCATTTATCGCATCTGCGGGGAAATTTTGGCCAGATGAATTGCAATTCTTGCATAGCTCGCCAGATGTCTTAGACTTCGATTTGACACTTTCAGCGCCGTCGCGATGCCTTTGCCGGGCGCTTCCCGCTTAAACGCTGACTAAATTCCCTTAAGAGGGGGTCTGCCCATGCTTGCTCCGATCCACGCCAAGGTCGTCATTATCGGCTCCGGTCCGGCCGGTTACACCGCGGCGATCTACGCGGCGCGCGCGATGCTCGAACCGATCCTGATTCAGGGCATCCAGCCCGGCGGTCAGCTCACCATCACCACCGACGTGGAAAACTATCCGGGCTTTGCGGACGTCATCCAGGGCCCGTGGCTGATGGAGCAGATGGAGAAGCAGGCGGCCCATGTCGGCACCAAGATCGTCACCGATCTCGTCGTCAAGCTCGAGCTCGGGCAGCGGCCGTTCCGCCTGACCTGCGACAGCGGCGACGTCTACCTCGCCGAAACGGTCATCCTCGCCACCGGCGCGCAGGCGCGCTGGCTCGGCATGCCGTCGGAAGAGAAGTTCAAGGGCTTTGGCGTGTCGGCATGCGCGACCTGCGACGGGTTTTTCTACCGCGGCAAGGAGGTCGTGGTGGTCGGCGGCGGCAACACCGCGGTCGAGGAAGCGCTGTTTCTCACCAATTTCGCCTCGCAGGTGACGATTGTGCATCGCCGCGATCACTTCCGCGCCGAGCGCATCCTGCAGGAGCGGCTGTTCAAGCACCCGAAGATCAAGGTGGTGTGGGAGAGCGCCATCGATGAAATCCGCGGTACCGAGAACCCGGGCAAGGTCACCCATGTGCGCCTGAAGAATGTCAAAACCGGCGCGCTGACGGAACTGCCGGCCGACGGCGTCTTCATCGCGATCGGCCACGCGCCGGCGACCGACCTGGTCGCGGGCCAGGTCAAGCTGAAACCGTCCGGTTATGTCGAGGTGGCGCCGAACTCGACGGCGACCTCGGTGCCGGGCCTGTTCGCCGCCGGCGACGTCGCCGACGAAACCTACCGGCAGGCCGTCACGGCTGCGGGCCTCGGCTGCATGGCCGCCCTCGAAGCCGAACGCTTTCTCGCCTTGCGTGCCAGCGATCGCGTCGCGGCAGAATAGCAGGTATCATGGCTCGAACGCGCGACGGATTTACAGAGATGGATTGGGACAAGCTGAAGGTCTTTCACGCGGCGGCGGAAGCGGGCAGCTTCACGCATGCCGGCGAGCAGCTTGGGCTGTCGCAATCGGCCGTTTCGCGGCAGGTCAGCGCGCTCGAGCAGGAGCTTTCGGTATCGCTGTTCCACCGCCATGCCCGCGGCCTCATCCTCACCGAACAGGGCGACCTGTTGTTCCGCACCGCGCATGACGTGTTCATGCAGTTGCAGGCGGCGCGCGCCAAATTGACCGACAGCCGCGAGCGGCCGAGCGGCGACCTCAAGATCACGACCACGCCCGGCGTCGGCATCAACTGGCTGATCCCGCGGCTCGGCGAATTCACCGCACTTTATCCGGAGATCCGGATTTCGCTGATCGTCACCGACGAAGAACTCGACCTGTCGATGCGCGAGGCCGACGTCGCGATCCGCACCCGCAAGCCGACGCAGCCCGACCTGATCCAGCGCAAACTGTTCGCGATGGGTTTCCACGCCTACTGCTCGCCGGAATACATCAAGCGCTTCGGCACGCCGCGCACGCTCGACGAACTCGACGCGCATCGCATCATCACGCTCAGCGACGGACAGGTCACGCCGCATCTGCAGAATCGCAACTGGCTGATCGAAGCCGGCCGCAACGGCAGCGGTCCGCGCGAGACCTACTTCAAGGTCAACAACATCCTCGGGCTGGTGCGCGCCTGCCAGCAGGGCCTCGGCATCGCCGCACTGCCGGATTATCTGGTCGAGGAAAATAATCGTCTGGTGCAGCTGTTCGGCGAATCCGATTCAATTCAGCTCGATACTTATTTCGTCTATCCCGAAGAACTTGAAGACGGTGGCGCGTGTGCAGGTGTTCCGCGACTTCGTCGTGAGCAAGGCGCAGCGCTGGCCGTCCTGATTATCACTCGATAAGCCCCCGGGACTCCGCATGACTGACATGCGGAGTGAACGGTTGCCGCAGGGCGGCAAGGGGGATCATACTGTCTCCACGCTGAGCATTCGCGTCGCGCTTTTGTCCCCCTCCTCCAGTGGCGCGGACGCTCAGTAATCCCTCTTGGAAGGTGATTGTGTCGGCCTCACGTGGCCAATACCTTAAGCCGGGCTCTTTGGAGTCCGGCTTTTTTTCTTGCTAAGTTTCGGGACCGTTTATCTTTTGCGCCGCAGCGTCGCCTGCTGCAGGAGGACAGACATTGTTCCGACAGGCGATCACGAATTCGTGCGACCGCGTCATTGCACAATCGATAGGCGTAGAACCTTTCATTAGGTCGGAACTCGCGGACAGGTCCCCTCACCCGAGAAGCCTTCAGCTCCCCACGCGGGGTACCGACGCGCCGCGCCGTGACAGCGGAAACCAAAGTAAGCCGCGTCTCAATCCAGCTTGGTCCGGGCCAGCCGCAGCGCGTTGGCGATGACGCTGACCGACGACAACGCCATCGCGGCGGCGCCAACCATCGGCGACAGCAAAATCCCGAACACGGGATAGAGCACGCCGGCCGCGATCGGCACCCCGGCGGCGTTGTAGAGGAATGCGAAGGCGAGGTTCTGGCGGATGTTGCGCATGGTCGCGACCGACAGCCGCCGCGCCCGCACCAGCCCGCTGAGGTCGCCGGTCAGCAGCGTGACGCCCGCGCTTTCGATCGCGACATCGGTGCCGCCGCCCATGGCGATGCCGACATCGGCCGCGGCCAGTGCCGGCGCGTCGTTGACGCCGTCGCCGACCATGGCGACGCGGCGGCCTTCGTTGCGCAGCCGCTGCACCACCTCGCTTTTGCGCTCCGGCAGCACGCCGGCCTCGATCTCGTCGATACCAAGCGTCTTCGCCACCGCCTGCGCGGTCGTGAGGTTGTCGCCGGTCAGCATGACGACGCGCAGGCCGTCGCCGCGCAACGCCCGCCAGCGCGGCCTGCGCCGACGGTTTGACGGGATCGGCGATCGCGATGACGCCGGCGGCGCGGCCGTCCACCGCGACAAAGATCGCGGTGGCGCCGCGTTGCCGCGCGGCCTCGGCGGCGGCGTCGAGCGCCTGCGTCGCCACATTCAATTCCGCCATCAGCACGGCATTGCCGAGCGCGACGGACTTGCCATCGACGGTTCCGCGCGCGCCCTTGCCGGCGGGCGACGTGAAATCACGCGCCTCGCCGGGACTGAAGCTCGCGCTCCGCCGCGGCATGAAGGATCGCCTGCGCCAGCGGATGCTCGCTGCCGCGCTCGACGCTGGCCGCCAGCCGCAGCAATTGATTTTCCGTCAAAGCCGTCGGCCGGAACGATCCCGACGACGCTCGGCTTGCCTTCGGTGAGCGTGCCGGTCTTGTCGATCACCAGCGTGTCGATCGCCTCCAGCCGCTCCAGCGCCTGCGCGTCGCGGATCAGGATTCCCGAATGCGCGCCGCGGCCGACGCCGACCATGATCGACATCGGCGTGGCCAGACCGAGCGCGCAGGGACAGGCGATGATCAGCACCGTCACCGCCGCGACCAGCGCGAAGCGTCAGGCGCGGCTCCGGCCCGAACAGCATCCAGGCCGCGAACGCCAGCAGCGCCGCCGCGATCACCGCCGGCACGAACCAGCCGGCGACCCGGTCGGCGAGGCGCTGGATCGGCGCCCGCGATCGCTGCGCCCGCGCCACCATGTCGACGATCCGCGCCAGCATGGTGTCGCGGCCGACCCTCGCCGCGCGCATGACCAGACCGCCGCGCTGGTTGACGGTGCCGCCGATCACCTGCGCGCCGTCGGCCTTCGCCACCGGCATCGACTCGCCGGTCACCATCGACTCGTCGACGAAAGAGCTGCCTTCGGTGACCACGCCATCGACCGGAATCTTCTCGCCGGGACGGACCCGCAACAGATCGCCGACCGCGATCGCATCGATCGCGACCTCCTCGTCGCCATGACCGGTGATCCGCCGCGCGGTTTTCGGCGCAAGCCCGAGCAGCGCGCGGATCGCGCCCGAGGTGCGTGCCCGCGCCCGCAATTCCAGCACCTGCCCGAGCAATACCAGCACCGTAATGACGGCGGCGGCCTCGAAATACACCGCGACCGCGCCGTGCATGTCGCGGAACGCGGGCGGAAACAGCTGCGGCGCCAGCGTCCCGACCACGCTGTAGAGCCAGGCGACGCCGGTGCCCATCGCGATCAGCGTGAACATGTTGAGGTTTCGCGTGACCAGCGAACGCCAGCCGCGCGCGAAGAACGGCGCGCCCGCCCACAGCACCACCGGCGTCGCCAACAGCAGCGAGATCCAGTTCGACCAGCTGCGGCGGCACGAGATGCATCAGGCCGAGATGGCGCGCCCATCTCGAGCACGAACACCGGAACCGTCAGCGCCAGCGCGATCCAGAAGCGCCTCGTCATGTCGATCAATTCGGGATCCGGCGCATCGTCGAGCGAGACCTGCTCGGGCTCGAGCGCCATGCCGCAGATCGGACAACTGCCCGGGCCGACCTGCCTCACCTCGGGATGCATCGGACAGGTGTAGATGGCCCCGGCCGGCGCCGCCGGTTCAGGCGCGCGGGGCGCCAGGAATTTTTCCGGATCGGCCTCGAAGCGTTCGCGGCAGCGTCCGCCGCAGAAGAAGTAATCCTGGTCCCGATAGGAAAAGCGATGCTTTGCGGTCGCCGGATCGACCTTCATGCCGCAAACGGGATCGATCGCAGGCCGCGGCGCCAGCGGCGCTTGATCGCCGGCTACACCGCCGCAGCAGGCGTGCGCGGCATGCGCGGCGTGGTCATGGCCATGCATGTGTCCGTGAGAATGTTCCGTTCGCGCCACTGTCGTTCTCCCGGCCTCTTGATAACATACCCTAGGGGGGTATATGAGGCAGATGCGCACGGAGATCAAGACCTCCTGCCTGAAGCGGCTGAAACGAATCGAAGGCCAGATCCGCGGTCTCGCCGGCATGGTCGAGGATGATCGCTATTGCATCGACGTGGTGACGCAGATCGCCGCGGCGAAGGCGCACTGCGCCGCGTCGAGGAGGAAATCCTGCGCGACCACGTCGCCCATTGCGTCGAGCACGCGATCTCATCCGGCGACAAGGCCGACCAGCGGCGCAAGATCGCGGAGCTGATGGACGTGGTCAGCCGCGCGGACCGATAGCGGTCCGACGCCTTTTACTGACGAGCGCGCGTGGTTAATGCGCGATGATGCCGGCCGTTCAAATCCGAACGAAGCGGCGGCCGTACCATTAAAAGTTAAGGCCTATTAAATCCCGACAACAAAAAAGGGGAAACGATGACGGCTCAAGCCAAGCACAATTTCAGATATCCAACCTGCGCGCGCGTCCAGGCCCCGCAGGATTTCTTCCTGTTATCGTCGTTCGCGTTGTCGGCGCGCGGTGCTGGTCTTCCATACGCTGATGGGAAGCTGACGCGATCGCGGCGTGGTCGTTAATCGACGGTAGCAGCTGTATTCAAATTACGAGAAAACCGCGACAGGCTTTTTTAAAATTCGAAGCGTATCGATGTCGGCGCAACAGCAGAAAGCATGGGGCGCGTCGTGAGCGGTCAGAATAATCCATTGCCGGAAGAACAAGGCTTTAGCACCCAGGACATCCTTTGGGCGCTCGGCATCTGGTCGGTGATCCTGAGCCTGTCGCCGGTGATCATCTTCTACATGCTGATGGTGAACTGACGATCCGGACCCGCAGGGCCGCGTTAGCACAACATGGACACCGGTTTTCCCTTGGGACAAACGCCAAGCGTTTGCCCCAAGATAAATGCTCAAATAAAAACAGCGCTGAATTGCGAAAGCATCACGCTTTAATACCGACAACGAAAAACGCGCGGAGCCCGCGCGCTCTTGCCAACCTTGCAGTGCGGCGAGATTACGCCGCCTGCTTGTGCATCGCGCCGCTTGCCGACGCGTTACCGCGGATCGCCTTCACCGAACGCTCGATCGCGGCCCACAGCTTGCTGATTTCCGCCGCCGCACGGCCTTCAGCATAATATTCGCGCGCACCTTCACCCTTGCTGAGTGCCATCAGGAGATCAGCGCGGTTGGTGATCTGGCCGCCCCACACCGGCGCGCGGAATTTGGCCAGTGCCTCGCGGGCGATGGTGACGATCGGACTCTCCACCTCATCGCGACGTGCCGGCGCACCGTTGATCACGACGGCATAGGGCTTGCGCGCCGTGCGGCAAGTTTGAATCGTCTCCTGCACGGCATTGACGTCGAACACCCCCGGCCGCGCCGGAATGATCACCATCGTGGCGTTCCTGATGGCGTCTTCCACGACGGCCGACGTGTTCGGCGGCGTGTCGATGAATACCCACTCGATGCCGTCGCGCTTGGCGGCGGCGACAATCCCGCTGACGGAATTGACAGCGGACTTGATCGGCGGTTCGTTGGTGCCGCGCAGCTTGTGCCAAAGCGTCAGCGATCCCTGCGGATCGGCGTCGACAAGCAGACAGGGCTTCGTTGCTTTATTAAGATGCGCAGCGAGATGAGCAGCCAGCGTACTTTTTCCCGAGCCGCCCTTACGCGATGCGAAAACAATAACGTTCATACCTTGGCCTCCAGATTGACCCCATGACGTTAAAATGAATCAGCGCGCTGATTCGTGGAAGGAAAATTTGCAGCTAATGTAAGACAAACCCTGTTTATCTGCGGGGACCGGCTTTGAAGGCGCACCGTGCGCCGCAGCAGAGCCAAAAAATCCACTCGACAAGGTGCTTTGAGAGTTATGGGCGAAGGGTTGACGCTCGCCGGCCCGCACTCAACCTGTCCGTGCATCTGCGCTATCGGCCTTTTTTGGACAGCTTGTCGCAAGCTCGCCGCGAACAAAACGAGTTCAGCGGACGACCTTGCCTGTGAAGCGGCAAAACGCCGGACGGCTTCGTCATTCCGGGCACGTGGAAGACGCGAACCCGGAATCTCCAGATCGTCATCTCAGGATTCCGGGTTCAGCCCTGCAGGCTGCCCCGGCATGACATCCCATGACGATAGCTGCGAAGCTAAACTTAGCTACCGCGTCATCCCAACTCGCGCGGTTGAAGCGCCGTAGCTGCTGAGGTCACCACGCGATCATCGGTGGCCGCCGTGTTGATGCGGCTCACCGGCAGCAACAGCCGGCGCGGAAATCCCGCGGGGGTCGCCGCCTGTTTCATAATATTGTCACGGAGAGATCGTGACCGCACCGCTTCAAGACCTGCTCCAGCGTCTGGGCGAAGCTGGAGCCGACGGCGGTCAGGCTGTCGTTGAGGTCAGCCGGGCAAGCGATGCTACGCCGCTGCTAGAGCACGATCACTTTTCATCAAATCGTCATCCCGCTCGATCTTGTTGGGATCGTGCCCTAAGTCGCGCCCGGCTGGGTCGGCTTCTTGGACTTGCGGGGCTTGCCGGCAGGATCGGGCTTGAAGAACACGCGGCATTCCGGCGAGAGCTGCTCCCGGTTTCGGGCCATGCAGGCCGTGATGCGATCGACGTCGGGGATCTCGGGCCCGCAAAGCCGCATCGCATCGGGGCTGCACGCCTGCTGTTGCTGGTCCGTATAGGCCTCGCTCGCGGTCGGCAGCACCGACAATGAAAGCCCCGTTGCAAGCAGCAAGCCGAACTGAAAATTCCTGGACCGAACCACGCGCATTATATCCCCCTGGAGAGCGTTGAAGCACGAATGTGGTTGAACGGCGCGGGATTGGCAAGACGACGATAAATTCTGGCCGGTCTCGAAAGCGCCGCATTCGCGATCGGAAGGGCCGCGTCGCCGATGCGCGCCGGCTCGCATCACGACATTTTGGCCGCCGCGAAGCAATCCTCAATCCTTCCCGTCCATCGACGGCATGATCCCGGCGAGCGAAGATCCGCTTCGAAGTGAATCTGGTAAGGGCGCCACTTCACCGAAAGCACGTCGGCTGCCATATTCGGCGGCCGCAGTCATTTAAATCCTGATAACAGTTGTGTTAGGGTCCGGATGAATCCGCCAACCCCTGCGCCGACGGACGCTGATTATTCGATGGGCTCGGAGATCCTGCGACGCGAAGGCCAGGAGGTGGCCCCGACCTCCACTCCCGAGGTCGAATTCGCCTTGGTGCTGTCCCGCATGATCAATTCGGTCAGCCAGGACCCTCAGCATCTGCGCCAGACCGTCTACGAACTGGCGCGCCGCAAGCTGCAGGAGCAATTCACCGGCGAAAGCGCGGTGGAGATGCGCTCGGTCGCGAACGCGCTGGAAACCGCCATTCAGGGCGTCGAGGCGTTTTCCAGAAGGGAAGATCCCTCGTTGCGGGCTCTACGCGCGCCGGAGCCGGCGCAGGAGCCGCACGCGTTCGTCGATCCGCCACGCGTCGATGCGCCGCGCGAGGAGGTCGTGGCGCGCTGGGTACCGCCGGTCCTGGAGGCTTCCGTCCAACAGCCAGGCTGGAGCATCAAGGATCGATTCAAGGGCCAGCGCAAGGCTCCCGGCTTGACGCTGGCCTGGACATTCAGTTGGCGGCTCGCCTCGCTGCTGGCGATCCCTATCGCCATTGCCATTGCCGTCGCGGTCCAGCAACGCGGCCTGCTTTTCACCTCGCCCCGCACCAACGCCGATCTCGTCAAGGCGGCGCCGGCTGTGTCCCGACCCGCCGCAGCCAACGGCCAACGCAGCCAAAGTCGCGGCGCCCTCGCCGCTGATTCCGACCTCTTACGGCATCCACGCGGTCAGCGGCGACAGGCTTTACGAGTTGGAGGCGTTGCCGGGTCGCGCGCCGGACATCCGCGTTGCGATCTCGCCTGCGATCACGACGCCGAGCCGAACGACGCTGCCGGACGGGCATCTCAGGTTCATCGTGTTCCGGCGAGATTCGACCACCAGCGCGGCCGATCGCGCCGAGGTTCGCCTGATCGCGAAGATCGCGCGGGCGATCGGCTTCGACGGTGCCGGCAAGCCGGTCGATTCCAAAATAGACGACACCTGGGTGATCCGTAATATTTCGATTCCGTATCGAACCGCGCCGAGCAAAGACAATCCGGATATGTACGAGATCCAGAGCGAGAATCCGGAAGCGGCGCTGTCGCCCGGCCGCTACGCGCTGATCGTCAAGGGGCAGTCGTATGATTTCAGCATTGCCGGCACCGTCACCGATCCCAGGCACTGTCTCGAGCGGCTCGCGGCGACGAACGGGCAGTTCTATTCGGAATGCAAGAAGCCTTAAGCGCAAAAGCCTTCGGCCAGAAGCCTTGGTGCAGAAGCCTTGGGTGCAGAAGCCTCGGGGGCATGCGCGTGGGCGAAAGTTCCGCAGCGGCGCGCGACCGTCGGCGAGCCTCCATCGCGACCGATTAAACAACGTGCAACCGGGCGAGGAACAACCGGGTGTTGGTATCGTTGACCTCAAGGCAATGTACCTGAGGTTCCGCATGGACGATTTCGCCAATGCCTCGTTTCAACCCGATCTCGTTGCGTTGATGGACACCGCGCTGGCCAACGCTGTCAGCAAGCTGCCGCATCCCGTGAGTTCGGCGCATGTGAACGCCATCGCGCAGACCATCCTCCGTACCGCAAAGGAAGGCGAACGAAATGTCGTCGCGCTCGAGACCATGGCATTGCTGGAGTTGCAACTAAGCCCGTAGGAGCACGTCCGCGCCGCCACGCGAATGCCTGGACCCGGCACCTTTTGGACATCGCGAGCCGCGCGGCTGCGCCGAATGCTTATTTGCTTCCGAACGGGAAAATCTTGTTCCAGTCGTCTTTCATGCTCATGACCGTCCAGCCTTCCGCAGGCGCGGCGTCGAGCGCCTTGTCGAGCTTCCCGACGGAGGACTTGCGGTCGTAAGCCCATTCCCTGACCGCGTCGGTGTGGTGGACAAGGAGACCGAAGCGCGCGCGACTCTTGTCTCCCGTTGTCCATTCGAGCATCTGCTGGTCGCCGTCGGAATTGCCAAAGGCTGCAATCGGACGCCGGCCAATGTGTTGATTGATACCGACCGGCTTACCCGGACCGTCGTCAACGAATGATATCTCCGGCAGACGCATGAGCACCCACTTGCCATTTTGCCTCTCGAATTTGGTCTTGCCGCTGCTGCCAACCACCTTTTCGGGCACAATGCCGTAGGTTTTGTCCGTCCACGGCCGCATAAATTCGATGCCGCCTCCGGAGACGATGAAATTATTAAAGTTATTTGCCCGTAGATAGGCGACCAGCTCCAGCATCGGTTGATAGACCATTTCCGTATAGAGCCGCCCGGTGACCGGATGCTTGGCGGTGGTGATCCAAGCCGGACAATTTCGGCGAACTCGGCGTTGGTCATGCCTGAGTGCGTCGCGGCCACGATCTTGAAAATCGCTGGCTCGCCACCTGCGAGCGCACCTTTCACGTCTCCTTTCAACAACGAGGCAAAAGGCTGCTTGGTCTTCCACTCCGGGTGCTGGGGAGCCAGCACCTTGACGCGGTCAAGCGCGAACAGGAGCTGGGTATACATCGGCTGCTCGGCCCATAACGTGCCATCATTGTCGAACGTCGCGATCCGCTCGGACTCCGGCACAAAATCAGGCGACCCTTGCTTCGTCACGCGCTCGACGAAATCAAGGATAGCCTTCTTGGGTGCGGTATCATTCCATGATGGAAGCGGATCGGTCCCAGCGGTTTGCCCCGCCGGGGACGCGGGAAGCTGCGCCAGCGCTGCCGCGGGAAGAAGCATCGGTAATGCCGGAAGGGCTGCAAAAGCCGACAGCATCGAACGACGGCTCACTTCGAAAAACCTACCGGTTGATTTCATCGGCAGTTCCTTTCTCCGAGCAAGACGAATGATTTGGAGGCAACCTTAGTTCGCCAAGAGTGATCAAATGATCGGAGCACTGTCGTTTTGTTTTAATAACGCTCCACAAGGATCATGATAGCAGAAAAGCCTGCGCAAGCCTCGACCTGCAATCCTGTCGTTGCTCGTGACATGATCCTCCCTTCGAAATGCATCCAAGCGAACCCGCTCACGGTGCCCAGGCAGCGGTCTTGCGCGCTATGCGTTTTCGGCAGAAATACCTAACGTTAATTCAACGTCATCGAGACAAAAATTTCTCGCTCAAGATCGACCGTCGGAGTTTTCACACCGACTGGGTCAATCGCGTCGGTTTGGCGATGTGCGCGCAGTGTCTTTTGTCACACGCGGTGATGTGCGGTTTTCGTGCTGCCGGGCCGATTCGATCAGGTACCCGAACACAAGCGGCGAGATAATGCCGGCAGCGGTCGCAACGTCATTCGGCCGGCATGCCCGGCGGCCTCTTATTCCTAATTCCACGATCCGATGTCGCGCTTTGGCGGCGACGTGACCGCGTTTCAGCGTAGAACCGAACATCCGCCGCATGTGTGCGTCATGCGCACACGGCGTTTACGTTACTTGGTTTTTTTGTTGGTACAGTTGGGTGGGAACTGCCGTTGAACGGTTTTGTATCTGCGAGAGTCGGTTTTACCACGGCGGTTCATCACAGCCTTTCGAGCAGCACTCCTGTTTGATGGCCGTAGGCTTCCGGCGTGATCGAGCAAGTGCGCCACCCGGGACCGAAGCGTTTGATCAGATAGTTGGCGTCCCACAACACATGTGCATTGGTGGATCGGCCCATGGTCACCATCTGCGCATCGCCACGCTCAAATTTGAGATAGCCGGGGTGGGCCTTTAGCTGCGTCAGCCACGACTCCCAATTCTGCGGCCGGACCCTTTCGATGTAGCGCGCGCGGTCCTTCCCGCCGCCCTGAAACACCTTGACCGCCGCACGGTCGTTGATGGTGAAATAGAAACGTCCTCCGGGTCGAAGCACACGCCTGACTTCCAAGGCCCATGCTTCGGCGAGATCATCGAGATGCGTCCACACCGACCCTGCATAGACCAGTCCGAAATAGTTGCTCTCGAATGGCAGGTGCGGCACCACCGTCGTGGTGGCGAAGTGGAATGGTGGCGAAAGAGCTGCCTTGCACCACAGGACTGCCGTTGCCCAATGATCAACTCCCCAAATCTCCTGGGCCGGTGCGTGCTTGACGAGATGCCGGATCAGGCGCCCGCCCGCCACACCAAGCTCAAGGGTCCGACCGGCATCTTCGATGGATGTACCGCTTTCGGCGATCAGCCCCACCATGGCATCGACATCGTCGGCACCGCTCTTCAGGAAGCTCTCGGCGCTGGTACAGTAGTTGGCCCAAAGCGGTTCAGGTGGAGTTGGAAGCGCATTGTCGCTGCGGTCAGGTTCGGGGAATGCTGGCAGCGTGTAGGAGGTATCCTCGGCGTTGTGTGGATAGAGCAATGCCAGATGTTGCAGCGGCGCAGCCATTGCCGGAAGCCGAGCCTTCACCATGGATGCAAGGGAACGACCTAATCGATCACGCACTTTTGCTTTAATTGTCATTGTGAAAAATCTCAATTTAAAATTGTTCTTTCAAAGGTTGTATGTCGTGCGACAAACTACCGCGAAAATCAAGTCGGCATTTGGCTTGACAAGATTTTAGGGGAAGCGCCGGTCAATCAGCGCGGCCATCTATTCTAGCCGCGCGGTGGAAGACGTCTCGCCGCTCCCGGACGCTCAGCGCAGTGACTAGATCTGAGGGATTGATGGCCGGCCGCGCTTTGGCGGCGTCGGTAGGCGCACGTCAGCATAGACCCGTACGTGCGCCGCCTGTGGGCATCACGCGCACGCAGCATTCACGCCACGTCTTTTCTCTAACTATTTGATTTCATTGGTACAGTTGGGTGGGCTCGAACCACCGACCTCCTGTTCCACAGACAGGCGCTCTAACCAACTGAGCTACAACTGCATCCGGTATCGGCCCTCGAAAAAGGGGTGCCGAACGGGGCGGAAACTAGGTGCAACGCTTTGCTTTGGCAAGGCCGGGCGACAGCGGAATCCACGTCGTCCTGCACTGGATGCCGGCGTCGTGAGCCTCCCGCATCTGCGGCCATCCTGAAACCGGAAAATAGCCAAATAAAAAGCCCGGACATGCGCCCGGGCTTTTTTCTCGAACCAAAAGGCGACCGATCAGGCGGCCGGCTTGAAGATCTTCGAGGCGCTGGCCTTGATCGGCTCGGCGGTCTCGGTAGCGACCTTCTGGGCCAGCGCTGCGAGTTCCTTGGAGTGGGCGGTGAACGCCTCGAACTGCTTGCGCGCGTGCGAGGACCACAGCTCCATCGCTTCCGAAGGCGATTTCACGCCGATCAGCTCCTGCGCGAAATCGAGGTTTGCGGTGGTGGAGGATTTCATCATCTCCATCACTTTGGCGGAATAGGTGCTGGCACCCTTGCTGAAGGTCGAGAACACCGCCTCGATGGTGCCGTTATGGGTTTCGGCGACGTCCTTGAACTTGGCGTAGTTGTCGCGCGCCTGGGACACGCCCTTTTCGGCGAACGCGCGCATCTGCTCGGGAACTTCGAACGGGATAACGGAGGCGGAGAAAGGATCGGAATTTGCCACGGCATTAATCCTTCGCAACGGGTGAGATGGAGTGACGCCTGACGCGTGCGACAGCCGGAGAGGCCGGGAACGTCGACCTGGAATCACGAAGCTGGATGCCCTTTCAGGGCAACAACCATCCTACAGCTGTAACATGACAATTTTGTGCATTGCAACGAAATTTAATTGCAGTGCGACATTTGCGCCGGGCCGCCGGTTTGTCGCCGCCGGCCAGCGGACCCGCCCCGGCGCAAAGCCGGGACAAAGCGCGTTTTTTTCGGTTCGGCGTCGCGCGACTTAGCTCTTCGGCTTGGCGGCGTCCATCGCCGCCCGGCTGACGATCTGGCCCATTTCGCTGGCCTGCTCGGCCAGCGCGCGCATTTGGGCCTGCACATAGTCGCCGTGCAACCGCATCACCTCGGTAAGGTCGCGGGCGTGCAGTAGCGCCTGAGCATAGTCCAGCGACGCCTGCACGTTCTTTTCGGCATTCGCGATTGCCTTGGCACCGATGTCCTTGGCGCCGGCGCGCACCGTCGCGCCGCGCTCCTCGAGCGAACCGGCGGTCTGCTGTGCCGTCGCGACGAATTTCTCGAACGCCTTGCGGGCCTGATCGAAGCTCGCCTCGGCCATCGATCGCATTTCCTTTGGAATCTCGAAACGATCACGCACGTCTTCGTTCATGGTCCCACTCCCGTTGCTGTTGGGGGTCATCGACCGCCCCCGGTTCTCGCCGCTTCAATCTACCGGCAAAGCACTGCACCGGTATGACGCCGCTTCTGTTGGTTCCCCATGAAAACCGCGGCGGACGTTATCAACAGCTTCAACGCGAAAGTGAGCTGGATGGTTCAGATGAATTAAGGTTATCGCGGCTTAGAACAGCCTCGCCGCCGTCAAGCCGTGGACCTGCCGCGTGCCGCGCGCGATACTAACACTTCGTTAACACTGTCATCGTTTGGCCGCCGATATCCGCTTCCGGGTCATGTCACTGCAATGAATAACGTGGAATTCCAGTTGCGCGTCGGCGATCCACGGCTGGCGGTGCATGCGACCGGCGCGCTCCCGGCCTGGCTGTGGTCGATCGACGGCACCAGGATTCTATGGGCCAACCCGGTCGGCGCCAGGCTGTTCGGCGCTGCCAACGCCGCGGCGCTGGCCGCCAAGACCTTCGGACCGGCGGATTCACACCGGCGCCAGGTGGCGCAACTTGCCGGCCGGTTGCCGGCGAACGGCGCGATCCGGCTGCAACGGCTGCGCGGCTTCGGCGCAGCGCCCGGCACGCTGGTCACCTGCGGCTGCGCGCGGCTCGCTTTTGCCGACGGCAGCCACGGCCTGCTGGTCGCCGCCGCCGAGCCGGTCGGTCGCCCGATGCCGCTGGTCGAACGCCTGCAGCGGCTGGTCAGTGGCATTGACACGCCGATCGCCGCCTTCGCCCGCGACGGAATCTTCATCGGGGCCAGCGACGCCGCACGATCGCTGCCCGGCTTTCGCGATCTTTTCGAGGGCGGTCTTGTCGAGAGCGATCTTGGCCAGGGAGGTCTTGTCGATGCGCGCCACTACGCGCTGACCCAGGGCCGCGCCGAACTGGATGTCGGCATCGGCCGCGTCGTACTGCAGCGGGTGGGAAGCGGCGCGGATATCGGCCTCGTCGCGCTGATGGAAAACGGCGCGGCAGCGGCTGCGCCTTCGCGGGCCTTTGCGCCGGCCCCGGCGGTCCCCACCGGTGATAAAGCGCCGGCGAGATCGAGCGAGGCTCCCGCCACGTGCGTTCTGGTCGACGAGTTCGCGGAACCGCCAGCGCAAATCGAAGCCGCACCACCTCAACCGGCCTCGCCCCCGGTGCCCGATGACGCAACGCGCGCCACGCCGGACCAAGCCGCGGCCCAAATCGCTGGCGAAGTCGCTGCCGAAGTCGCGATCGACGCGCCGGAGCAACCGCCGGCCGAACCGGCCGCCGCGCTGGAACTCACCACCGACGTTCATCCGCATGAACCGTCGCCCTATGTCGAAGCAGTCGCCGACGAGCCCGAGCTTGCGCCCTCGCTTCCGCCTGCCGAGGAGCCCGCATTGGTGATCGAACAAACCGCCCCGACGTCCGCCGCAACGCCGCCGGTCGCCGCGCCGTCATGGCTCGACGAGCCTGCGCCAGCGACGCGCCGGCACCCGCTGCGCTTCATGTGGCAGATGGATGCCGAAAGCCGGTTCTCACTCGGTTCCGACGAATTCACCCGCCTGATCGGGGCGCGCACCGCCGCCGGCTTCGGCCGGCTGTGGAGCGACATCGCCGAGGTGTTCGGGCTCGATCCCGATGGCCGCGTCCTCAAAGCCGTCGCCACGCACAACACCTGGAGCGGCATCGTGCTGGACTGGCCCGTCGACGGCGGCGGCCGGTTGCCGGTCGAGCTCTCGGGATTGCCGATCTACGATCGCGCCCGCAATTTCGCCGGCTACCGCGGCTTCGGGGTCTGCCGCGACCTCGACGGCCTGGCGCGGCTTGCGGCCTTGCGCCGCTACGAATTGTTCAGCGATCCCCCGGCAACGCGAGCGCCTTTGGCTGATTCGGCTGATATCATCGCGGCCGATGTCGCCAGGAAAGCGCGGACGCCGGATACCGGCGCCGCATCGTCCACTATGCCCGATACGCCGGAATTGTCGGCGCCGCTTGCACTTGAGACTTCACCGCCAACCGACTTGGAAACATCCGTGGAAACGCCCAAAAACGTCGTGCCGTTCCGGCAGGTCAACGAGGGCAAGTCACCTGCCCTGACGCCGGTGGAAAACAGCGCCTTCAACGAACTCGCCCGCCAATTGGCGGAGCGGCTCGCGCACGAGAGCGGCACACCGGCGGCATCGCCACCCGAAACCTTCGACGCGATTGTCGACATGGTTGTTGAAGAACCGACGGCGGCGGCGGAAATCCCCGAGGTCGGCGAACAGCCGAGTTGGCTGGCGCGTCCCGAGCCGCCCGCGCGCGGCGAGAGCCGCCGCGACAGGACGCTGCTCGATCTTCTGCCGGTGGGTGTCTTGATCTACCGGCTCGACCGGCTGCTCTACGCTAATCCGGCGTTTCTGGCGCGGATGGGCTACGACAGCCTTCACGCGCTTGAGGACGCCGGCGGCCTCGACGCGCTGTATGTCGAGCCCGGCGTATCGAGCACCAGCAGCACATCGGGGACCGGCACGCCGGTGACGATTTCCGCCACGCAGCCGTCGCTGGACCACACCCCGCCGTCGACGACAGAGGCGCACCTCTTCACCATCGCATGGGACGACGATTCCGCGCTGGCCTTGATTTTCTCGGGCGCACCGACGCCAGCCGCCCAAGTCGAGGTCGAGGTCGAGGTCGCGGCCGAGATCGCCGAGCCGGTCGCCGTCGACCAACCGTCGGCCGTCGGCCACGCCAATGCCGAGGAACTCGGCGCCATCCTCGACACCACGGCCGAGGGCATCCTGATGTTCGACGCCGAGGGCAACATCAATTCGTGCAACCGCAGCGCCGAGGCGCTGTTCGGCTATGACGGCGCCGAGCTCGTGCAGCGCAATCTCGGCGAGCTGTTCGCGCCGGAAAGCGCGCCCGCGGTGCTGGACTATCTGGCGAGCGTCAAGGCCGCCGACATCGCCAGCCTGCTCGACCACGGCCGCGACGCGCTGGCCGCTGTGCACGGCGGCGGCCTGATCCCGGTCTCGCTGACGATGGGACGGACGCAGGCCCATGGCCCGAATTTCTTCGCGGTGTTTCGCGACCTGTCGCAGAGCCGCAAGAACGAGACCGAGTTGCACGAGGCGCGGCGCCTCGCCGATCGCGCGGCGACCGCCAAAGCCGACATGCTGGCGCGGATCAGCCACGACGTCCGCACGCCGCTGAACGCCATCATCGGCTTTGCCGAGGTGATGATCGGCGCGCGGTTCGGCGCGCTCGGCAACGAGCGTTACGTCGAATACATGAAGGACATCCGCGCCTCCGGCGAGCGGGTGATCGCCATCATCAACGATTTGCTCGACCTGTCGCGGATCGAGACCGGCAAGCTCGACCTCGCCTTCGCCAACCAGAACCTCAACGATCTGGTCGAACAATGCGTCGCGGTGATGCAGCCGCAGGCCAACCGCGAACGCATCATCATCCGGACCTCGCTGGCCCACATGCTGCCGCCGGTGCTCGCCGACGCCCGCGCGCTGCGCCAGATCACGCTCAACCTGATCGGCAACTCGATCCACCTCGCCAATGCCGGTGGCCAGGTCATCGTTTCCACCGCGCTGTCCGACTTCGGCGATGTGGTGCTGCGGGTGCGCGATACCGGCCACGGGCTCAACGACAACGAGGTCGCGGCCGCGATGGAGCCGTTCCGAAGCCCGGCGCCGACGGATCAGGCCTCCGACAGTTCGGGCGTCAACCTTTCCCTGATCAAGGCGCTGGTCGAAGCCAACCGCGCCCGGTTCCAGATCAAGACCGGTCCGCATTCGGGCACCCTGATCGAAGTGGTGTTCTCACAGGCCAAGATGCGCGCCTGAGAGCCTGATCGAAAAGCACTCAGCATCCTCGTGGCCACGCGCCTGCGCGAATCTGTCGCGTTCATTGCGCCGCTAGCGGTATAGTTCTTGCTCCCGATCTGCTGACCCGCGCGACCCGCGGGGTTCGTCGCCCGGCACTCGGATTGATCTGGCCATGCGTTGTCTGGTGGTTGCGGATCTGCACTATTCATTGCCGCAGTTTGACTGGCTGCTCGGCGCCGCGCCGCAATTCGACCTCGTCATCTTCGCCGGCGATGCGCTCGACATCGGATCGGCGGTGGATTTCCGCGCCCAGATCGTCGTGGTGAAGAAGTACCTGACGCTGTTGGCCGGCCTGACCCGCGTGATCCTTTGCTCGGGCAATCATGATCTCGACGAACGCAATGCCGAAGGCGAGAAGATTTCCCGCTGGGTCGGCGACGTTCGCGACCTCGGCATCGCCTGCGACGGCGACAGCCTGACGATCGGTGATACGCTCTTCACGATCTGTCCATGGTGGGATGGGCCGCTGGTCAGGCAGCGCATCGACGCCCAGCTGGGTGAGGCATCCGCGCGACGGCTGAAGCGCTGGATCTGGGTGCATCACGCCCCGCCGGCGAATTCACCGACCAGCTGGGGTGGCAAGCGATTCTTCGGCGACGTCGAATTGGTGCAGTGGATCGAACGTTACCAGCCCACGATGGTGATCTGCGGCCATGTGCACCAGTCGCCGTTCATTCCCGACGGCTCGTGGTTCGACCGGCTCGGCGCGACCTGGGTGTTCAACACCGGGCTGCAGCCCGGCCGGCCGCCGGTCTGCATCGTGCTCGACATCGATGAAGGGATGGCTTTCTGGCTTTCGGCCGGTGACGAACAAAGCATCGATCTTCGCGCACCGCTGCAGCGGCCGGCCGCGCCCATCGCCAACCCGCCGCCATGGCTTACATCCTTGGGT
This sequence comes from uncultured Alphaproteobacteria bacterium, assembly GCA_963843235.1. Lineage (GTDB taxonomy): Bacteria > Pseudomonadota > Alphaproteobacteria > Rhizobiales > Xanthobacteraceae > Bradyrhizobium. Next base: position 700,910 of record CAWJJV010000015.1, on the reverse strand, counting down.
CGGATTGCCGATCCGAGCCTGGCGAGATCTCCCGCGGCGGCAGATTGATCATGCGCTGCAGGATGTCGCCGACCATTTCGAGGTGCGTGCCGTGTCCGGCATATTGCTGCCTGAGATCGGCGAGATAGGTGGTCGCGACATTGAGGCGCTGGGCCAGCATCCGTGCGATCAACAAGGCGACGGCCGGCTGGTCGCGCAGAAACGACGCGGCGTCGTCGAATTCGTAGACCTTCGAATCCGAAACCGCGCGCACCGTCGCGCTATGCGGCTGATCGAGCAGAACCGACATCTCACCCAGGACCGCCCCGGGTTCGCTGATCACGGCAACGACGGTGTCGCCTTTAGCGACCTCGAGCTGTCCATCAATCAAAACGTAGAGATGCCCGGTGGACCCGCCTTCCCTGATGATAAGCGCGCCCGCGGGCACGTCTCGCTGAACCCCGCCGCTGCAATAGTCCAGAATAGCGCGCATCCCACGACATCCCTATCTTCGAGACGAGACTAGGCGTGAGCGTCGTACCCGTCGAACGGATAATGCGTTCGACGTGCTCAAATTGTCAGCAGTGTCACTGTCATGGCGCTGAGCCTGTCTCCCATGCACCGATATCCGACGCCAGCGCTATCGCTTCCGGCACGGGCGGTGACGTCGCTTGAGCCACGGCCTCGGCCGCGCGACGCGCCGCCAGCAGTGGCGATATCAGCACGCGGATTTGTTTTTCCGCACACGCCTTGGCGATGCGACGATTCGCCGCCATAGGCCGCTTCGGTGCCGTCATAGCCAAGACAGGCAAGCCGATAGATCAATTGCTGAGCACAGCGCGCCCTCGAAATAGCCGCCATGGACATTCGGCTTTTGATGACAAAAAACATAGGCAAGCAGCAGATGCAGATGCGAGTACCAACGCATTTTTGCCGTCGGATCATTGCGCTTGAGGCACTTCGCGAAAGTGAGAAGTCCCACTGGCTTGCCGCCGTCTTTCGCCGGTTCGACATAGTCGGTGCAATCGAAATAGGTGAAGACCTTGGGCAGCGACGTCTGCGTCGGCAACGGCCCCGCATCTACACGGCGCTTGACACGGGCTTTCTCCAGGGAGTTGTACAGCTCCTGTAGCGTCAAATTGCCGATGCGCAGGGTGCGCAGAAAATCGGCCTCGGGAACCGTGAGCAGGCCGTATTGGCTCGACAGGATCTCGACATTTCCGAGCCGGAAGCCATGCTTGCGTTTCTTGGTCGGAAACACGAAGTAATTTGCCAACGTGGAAATCTGCCGCAACACTTCGTCGCCCTCGTTGCTGAACAGATAAGCCTCATGAAATTTCGACAAAGTCGACGCCAGGAAGTTTCCGCGGTTCGACAACAATGTCTCGGCCGGAATGTCCGGCGACACCAGGACAAAGCGTCTCAGATTAAAGGCCTTGCCAATATTCGATGACGGCAATTCGGGCGATCCAGCTCCGTAGGAATTCAGGGATTGCACGTTCCTGCTGAACACGTCCGACAAGACGCGGATGGTATTGGTGACGACAAACCCACCCATGCTGTGCCCGATGAAGGAAAGCTGGACGTTATTGTTCGGGCGGTGGCTGCCGCGCAGATTGACGATCTCGCCGTCAATCGCCCGGATGATCTGGACCAGATCCGGAACGCCGTAATTCGTCGCCCGGTAATTGTCGCGGAAGTAGACGATGGTGCGCAGCAGCGCCGCGGTGAGTACGAGGCCGGCGAGGATCAGACCGACAATCGTCACGACATGATCGATGCCGACGGAGACGTCTGTCCGCCAATAACCGGAAGCGAAGAAGAATAAAACAAGAGGCAGGATCACCAAACCTGCGCCCAGATACAGAATCCAGGTCGGCAAGGTGGGCAATGCATCCCAGGTGCCGTGGATCGGCTGTCCCATTTTTTCCGAAGGCCAGCGATAACCGACGCATACGAGACCTTGCCGGCCCGAAATCGCGGAGTCGGCCGCGATCGTTTCCGCTGCCGCCGTGTACATCCGAAACACGTCGGCCTCGGGATTGTTGAAGCCGTGGACCATCACGACCAGATTTGGACGATCGCCATCGACCAGGGCCGCAGCAATCTGCCGGACCGCCAGGTCGGAATCGATAGGCTCCAATTCCGGCGACTTGATCGGCGGTGCCGGAGCGATGTCGTCGACATTGTCCGGAGCGGTGCTCTCGATGAAATAGGTCGGTATGGCGGTTCTGACGGCTTTGTGCGCGCGGAAGAAATCAGACATGACGCGGTGCCCTTGATGCGAGGCCGGGTGCGACGGCTATCGTCTCCGGTCAGGCTAGAAAGAGCGTGGATATTTACAAGCCTAGGTTGCCAAAACCATACCGGCCGGGGGCCGCATCGGCAGGAAATCGCCGATCGCCTCGAGAAAAACCTCGGGCGCCTGCAGCTGCGGAACGTGGGCGCAGCCCGCGATGACCTGCAGCCGCGCGTTCGGCAGCCCCGCCGCCAGCTCATGCGACATCGGCGGCGGCGTCGCCTCATCCTGCTCGCCGACCAGCACCAGCACGGGGATCTTCACCTTCGCCAGTTCAGGCCGCAGGTCGAGTTCGGCCAGCGCGGCGCAGGCGGCGCGGAATACTTCCGGGTCGGTTCGCAGGAAGGCCTCGCGGCGATCGGCCATCAGGTCGGGATGTTGCGCCTGGAATTCCGGCGCGAACAGCCGCCGCATCGCGACGTCGGTGATGGCGGCCAGTCCCTTGGCCTTGGACGCGGCCGCCATGTTGCGGAAGGCCTCGCGGCCCGGTTCCGAAAACGCCGCGCCGCAATCGGCCAGAATGAGTTTGGTGGCGATACCGGGGTGACGAACGGCCATTTGCAGCGCCACGAACCCACCATAGCCGTTGCCGAGCACGATCGCCTCGCCGCCGCCTGAGCCATCCTTCACGGCCTCAGCCATGCGATCGGCGACGGCGGCGAAATCGCCGTCCACCGCCGGCGACCGGCCGAAGCCCGGCAATTCCGGAACCAGCACCCGGAACGATTGCGACAGTTGGGGCGCGATGGCGTCGAAACTCGCACGATCCGACAGCAGCGAGTGAAACAGGAAGCAGCGGCGTCCCGTTGCCGGACTGCGCCGCATTGACGGTGCCGTTGGCGAAAAGTCGGTCCATGCGGTTTTTCTCTTTCGAAATTGAGCAGCGTCGGCGCGCGGCAGCCTTATCCGAGGCAGCCGATTGATAAAATTAAAATTCGCGCTTTTCAAGCCTTTGTGGCTTGACGTGATATTTCACGACTGCAAAAATCAGCCACCTCGAGAGAAGCTATCCGATGCTTTTGCGCGATAATGTCTACGAAAGCCTGCGGTCTGATATTCTGACATGTCGCCTGGCGCCTGGCGATGATATGCGCGAGCAGGAGCTCGCCGAGCGCTATGCCGTCAGCCGCCAGCCGGTGCGCGAGGCCTTGCTGCGGCTCGAGCGCGAACATCTTGTCACCGTGCAGCCGCGCCAGGGCTACCGCGTCAGTCCGATCTCGCTCGCCGACGCGCGCGACTTGCTGCGCTTCCGGCTGGCGCTGGAGCCCGCTTGCGTGGCCGAGGCGATCGAGAGCGCGCCGGACGATGTCTTGAAGGCGCTGGACGAATTCCGCCTGTTCGCCGGCAACCATGAGGACTTCATCGCCTACAACCGCGCCTTTCACTCCGCGCTGGCGCATGCCTCGGGCAACCGCCGCATGGCGGTCGCGCTGTGCGACCTGATCGGCCAGGCCGATCGCCTGGTGCGCGTCAGCGTCGCCAATGTCAGGGGCCATGACCCGGCGCAACTGGTTGCCGAGCATGTCGCGCTGATCGAGGCCATGCAGCGTCGCGACGCAAGAGCCGCCGCGCGCATCATCAAGGCGCATGTCGCCCAAACCGAAAAGCGCGTGCTGCCGGCGCTGAAGCGCAACGCAATCATCGTCGAAGGAAGAAACGCATGAATATTCCCACACAGCCCGCCGCCATCGATGTCGAAATCCACGGCAATTTCGTCGACGGCCGCGAGATCGAGGCCGGCGCCGGCCAGATGCTGGATGTCCGCAACCCCGCCACCGGCGACGTGATCGCGCGGATTCCGAACTCGACCGCCGAGGATATCGACCGCGCGATGAAAAGCGCGCGCGCAGCGTTCGAAGGCAAAGCCTGGGGCGGCATGGACATCCGCGCCCGGGCGCGGCTGGTCAATCGGCTGGCGGACGCCTTCGAGGCCAATCTGGAGCCGCTGTACCGGCTGGAAACGCTCAACAACGGCCGCCCGCTCAACGAGACCCGCGCGCAGCTGTCGCGGCTGCCGGATTTCTTCCGCTACTTCGCCGGCCTCGCGCTGGCGCGCCGCGACGCCGTCATCCCGGTCGAGGGCTCGTATCTGAACTACACCTTGCGCACGCCGATCGGCATCGTCGCCAATTGCACGCCGTTCAACCACCCGCTGATGATCATGTGCAAATCGCTGGCCGCCGTGCTGGCGAGCGGCTGTGTCACCGTGGTCAAGCCGTCGGAATACACGCCGCTGACGACGCTGAAGCTGGCGCAGATCTTCACCGAGGCGGGACTGCCGCCCGGCGTATTCAACGTTGTGCTCGGCCTCGGCCAGAGCGCCGGCAAGATGCTGTCCGAGCACCCTGACATCAACAAGCTGGTGCTGACCGGCGGCACCGAAGCCGGCCGCATCGCCGGCGCCTCGGCGGCGAAGGTATTCGCGCATCAGACCATGGAGCTCGGCGGCAAGACGCCGGTGATGGTGTTCGACGATTTCGATGTCGACCGCGCCGTCAACTATGCCGCGTTCGGCGCCTTCATCGGCGCGGGACAGACCTGCGTCTGCGCGTCGCGCCATCTGGTGCAGGCCTCGATCTACGACGAGTTCGTCGCCAAGCTGAAAGCCAAGACGCAAGCCATCCGGATCGGCGATCCCTTCGATCCCGCCACCCAGCTCGGGCCGGTGATCTCGGCCCGGCAGCGCGATCGCGTGCTGTCCTATTGCGGGTTCGGTCGCGAGGACGGCGCCCGGCTGGTCACCGGCGGCGCCGCCGCCAAGGTACCGGGCCATGAGGGTGGATTCTTCGTCGAGCCGACGGTATTCGCCGACGTGACGTCGAACATGCGCATTTTCCAGGAAGAAGTGTTCGGGCCCTTCACCTCGGTGACGCCGTTCAAGGACGAGGCCGACGCGCTGCGGCTCGCCAATGATTCCCCGTTCGGGCTCGCCGCCGCGATCCGGACCCGCGACATCGGACGCGCGCATCGGGTGGCGTCCGCGGTCAAGGCCGGCATCGTCTGGATCAACGATCATCATCGGCTCGACCCGGCCTCGCCGTGGGGCGGCGTCGATGACTCAGGCATCGGCCGCGAATTCGGCACCGAGAGCTTCGACGACCATTTCAACACCAAGAGCGTGATGGTCGCGACCCACGACCAGCCGTTCGACTGGTACCGCGACACGGCGGCGCAACGACGGCTGAACTGAACCAATGAACTGAACGAATAACCGGCGGCACCCGGAGAAAACCGGGGCCGCCTCTAAATAAAGGGGGGAATTTCATATGGCTCCAGCAGTGAACGCCGGCGCACGTCTCGACCGGCTGCCGATCGGTCCATTCCACCGCCGCATCATGCTGTCTGATCGGCATCGGGATGTTCTTCGACGGTTTCGACATCTATCTTGCCGGCACCGTGCTCGGCGTGACGTTGAAAACCGGCTTCTCCACGCTCTCGCAGAATGCCGTCTTCATTTCCGTCGACCTTCGTCGGAATGATGCTGGGCTCGTTCGCGACCGGCTTTCTCGGCGACCGATACGGACGGCGGTTCACCTATCAGTTCAACCTGCTGATGTTCGGCCTTGCGTCGCTGGCGGCGGCATTCGCGCCCAACATGACGGTCCTGATCGCCTGCCGCTTCATGATGGGATTCGGCCTCGGGCGCCGAAAACGTGGTCGGCTATTCGACCATGACCGAATTCGTGCCGGCACAGACGCGCGGCAAATGGCTCGGCCTGATGGCGGTGTGCGTCGTGACCGGCTTGCCGATGGCGCTGCTGGTCGCCTCGCTGGTGGTTCCGGCATTCGGCTGGCGCGCGATGTTCATGCTCGGCGGCATCGGCGCGCTGATCGTCTGGTATCTGCGCAAGAATCTGCCGGAATCGCCGCGCTGGCTCGAAGCGGTCGGCCGCACCGAAGAAGCCGAGGCGCTGATGCAGTCGATCGAGCGCGAGGCGTCGCAGGGCCGGCCGCTGCCGGCGCCCGCCGCTGCCCCGACCGTGAAGATCTCCGGCGATCTCGGCACGCTGTTCACGCCACCGCTGCTGTCGCGCATGATTGTCGGCGCGGTCTGCCTGATCACCATCAACACGCTGCTCTATGGCTTCGTCACCTGGCTGCCGGTGTTCTTCATCAAGCAGGGGCTGAGCGTCGCGACCTCGTTCGGCTATTCGCTGCTGATGGCGCTGGGCGCGCCGGTCGGCTCGGCGATCGGCGCGCTGACCGCGGATCGCTGGGGCCGCAAGCCGACCATCATCGGCGCCTCGCTGATCACCGTGGTGCTCGGCATCATCTATCCGATGATATCGGATCCGGTGCTGCTGCCGGCGGTCGGCTTCGCGCTGACGGTGCCGATCTATGTGCTGGTGGCGCTATTGTTCGGAATCTACATTCCCGAACTGTTTCCCACCGAAGTGCGGTTGCGCGCCTCCGGCATCGTCAACACGCTGGGCCGCGGCGCCACCATCGTCACGCCGTTCCTGGTGGTGATGCTGTTCGAGGCCCGCGGCGTCGCCGGCGTGATGTCGCTGATGATCGGGCTCTTGGTGCTGCAGATCGTCACGGTCTGGGCGTTCGGCATCGAACCGCGGCATCGCAGCCTGGAAGAACTCAAGGGCGAGGATGCCGCGCCGGCGCTGGTGAAGCAGGTGACGTGAAGGCTTAACGTCATTCCGGGGCGATGCGAAGCAATCCAGAGCTTCATCGGAAAACTGGATTGCTAAGGTGTTCTGTCGTCCCGGCCCTGCGCCGGGACCCATAGCCCCTGGCGTTGGTCGTAAAAGGAAGACCTCTACTCCACTGCCCAAACGAGAAAACACGGCGTATGGGTCCCGGCGCAAGGCCGGGACGACGTAGATGATTGTCGTGATGGAAGGGTGTGCACGGCGCCAGAAGCGCCTTTGCCCCTGAACGAAGCGCGCCAGTCTATGACGAAGCTGCGCTCACGCGTTCTTCAGCGCGACCCGAAACTCCGCTTCGGTCTTCGACTTCACCTCGTCGAGCGTGACGCCGTCGGCAAGCTCGATCAGCGCCATGCCGTCCTTGCCGTGCTTGTCGATGGTGAAGACCGCAAGGTCGGTCACCACCATGTCGACCACCCGCTCGCCGGTCAGCGGCAGGTTGCACTTCTTCAGGAGCTTGGCGCCGTCCTTGGCGGAATGCTCCATCACCACCACCACGCGCTTGACGCCGGCGACCAGGTCCATGGCGCCGCCCATGCCCTTGACCATCTTGCCCGGGATCATCCAGTTGGCGAGATCGCCGTTCTGCGCCACCTGCATCGCGCCGAGGATCGACAGGTCGATATGTCCACCGCGAACCATGCCGAACGAGTCGGCGCTGGAGAAGTAGCTGGTGGACGGCAACTGGCTGACGGTCTGCTTGCCGGCATTGATCAGGTCGGCGTCTTCCTCGCCCTCATAGGGAAACGGGCCCATGCCGAGCATGCCGTTCTCGCTCTGCAGCTGAACGTCGACACCGGCCGGGATGAAGTTCGAGACCAGCGTCGGGATGCCGATGCCGAGGTTGACGTAGTAGCCGTCGCGCAACTCCTTGGCCGCGCGCGCGGCCATCTGTTCACGGGTCCAGGCCATGATGATCTCCTGCTAAGTCGGGCTCACGCCGCGGGACGCGGCCTTGTGTTGCGGAATTCGATGCGCTTGTTGGCGGAGCCGACTTCGATGATGCGCTTGACGAAGATGCCGGGCGTATGGATGTGGTCGGGATCGATCTCGCCGGCCGGCACCAGATGCTCGACTTCGGCGACGGTGACTTTGGCGGCGGTCGCCATCATCGGATTGAAGTTACGCGCGGTCTTGCGATAGACCAGATTGCCGGCGGTATCGCCCTTCCAGGCGTGGACGATGGCGAGGTCGGCGAACAGCCCGCGCTCCATCAGATATTTCTCGCCGTCGAATTCCTTCACTTCCTTGCCTTCGGCGATCAGGGTTCCGACGCCGGTCTTGGTGTAGAAGGCCGGAATGCCGGCACCGCCGGCGCGGATCCGTTCCGCCAGCGTGCCCTGCGGGGTGAATTCGAGTTCCAGTTCCCCGGCGAGATACTGCTGGGCGAACAGCTTGTTTTCGCCGACATAGGACGAGATCATTTTCTTGATCTGCCGCGTCTCCAAGAGCCGGCTCAACCCGATACCGTCGACGCCGGCATTGTTGGAAACCACGGTCAGGTTCTTGACGCCGGAGTCGCGCAAGGCGTCGGACAGGGCCTCGGCGATGCCGCACAGGCCAAAGCCGCCGGACATGATCATCATGCCGTCCTTCAGAATGCCCTCGAGTGCCGATTTGGCGTCGGGATAGACCTTGTTCATGAGAATGCAACCTGATCGAGTGAAGCGCTGTTCGCGCCGGGCGTGCGATGGTTCCAGGACACTGGCTGGGATTATTAGGCGAAATCTTCGCGACGCGTCAATGACAGGGCCTTCCACCAAAGGAGGTGGTCATAACACCCCGATGGCCTTGAAAGCGTCAAGAAAACCCCGCAAGTTGTGTGCCTTGGCGGGCCCGGTGCCCGGCCCGTCCCTTTTTCAGCAACGACCGACGACCTCAACCCGATCAGGATATGTCATTGACGATGACCCAAGGAATGAAGCGCCTGGGGATGCCGATTGCGGCGTTTCTCGGTTTGGCGCTGATCGTCCTGATCGCAATGTCCTGGTTTATCAACCGGGACGCCCTGCGGCAGGCGGTGGAGGCGCAAATCCGCGCCGTGACCGGCCTCGACCTGGTGGTCAAGGGCAAAATCGATGTTTCGGTCTTTCCCGCCAGCTACGTCTCGTTCCATGACGTCGGGCTGAAGGGTGGCGGCAACGCCGACCCGGCGCTCCGCGTCGACGTCCTGACCGCGAATTTGCGGTTGCTGCCGCTGTTGCTGCAGCGTTTCGAGATCGCCGACGTCATGATGTTGCGTCCGCATATCCATGTCGTCCGCTATCCCGATGGCGAGAGCAACTGGACGCCATTCATCGAGACCATCGCCCGCAACATGAAACCCGGCGCCGATAACCAGCTATCGTTCTCGGAAATCCGGGTCCAGGACGGCGTGCTGGCCTATGAAGATGGCGCCAATCGCGTCACCGAGGCGCTCGACGATATCGACCTTTCCCTCGCCTGGCCGTCGATCTCGCGCTCCTTTGCCGCAACCGGCCAATTCGACTGGCGCGGCGAGCGCGTCGACGGCAGCATCAGCGTTAGCGACTTCGTGGCCGCGCTGTCCGGCGACCGATCAGGCCTCAAGGCGCGGATTGCCAGCGCGCCGCTGAAGCTGGCCTTCGACGGCTCCGTCGCCGATCGCACCAGCTTGATGATGGAAGGCACGCTGACCATCGACAGCCCGTCCTTGCGCAACGCCCTGCGCTGGACCGGCCAGGCGCCGCCGGGCCGCGGCGGATTTGGCCGCTTCGCGCTGAAGGCGCGCGCCAATATGGTCGGCGCGTCGATCGCGCTGACCAATGTCAACGTCGAACTGGACGGCAATGTCGCCGAAGGCGTGATGACCTACGCCAACAATGGCCGCCAGACGCTGCAGGCGACGCTGGCGGCCGACGCGCTGGACTTCACGCCCTACATCTCGACCTTCCGCCTGCTCGCCAGCGGCCCGCGCGACTGGAACCGGCAATTGTTCGATTTGAACTCGCTGTCCACCACCGATCTCGACATGCGGCTGTCCGCGGCCAGGGTGACGGTCGGCCCGTCCAGATTGGGACGCACCGCGCTCGGCGCCAATCTGCGCGGCGGCACGCTGGCGCTGAGCATCGCCGAGGCGCAGATGTATGGCGGCATCGCCAAGGGCTCGTTCGGAATCGCGCGTTCCGAGGCGGTCGCCGACGTCAAGGCCGAATTCCAGTTCACCGACGTCGACCTGCAGGCCTGCGCCAGCGAATTGTTCGGCATCAACAAGCTGTCCGGCCACGGCAACCTCAACGTCGCGTTGACGGCGTCCGGCTCGAGCCCGTTCGGGCTGGCGCAGTCGCTCGACGGCACCGCCACGCTGACCGGTCATGACGGCGCGATCAACGGCTTCAACGTCGAGCAGTTGCTGAAACGGCTGGAGCGCCGGCCGCTGTCCGGTACCGGCAATTTCCGCAGCGGCTCGACGCCCTATGACAACATGACCCTCGCGGTGAAATTCAGCGACGGGATCGCGACCGTCAAGGATATTCGTGTCGAGGGACCCGCCGCGCGGCTCACCTTGACCGGCACGGCCTCGGTGCCGGGGCGCGAATACGACCTCAAGGGCGTCGCCAGCCTGATCTCGGCGCCGAACACCGCGCCGGAATTCGAACTGCCGTTCGTGGTGCAGGGACCCTGGGACGACCCGCTGATCTTTCCGGACCCGGAAAGCCTGATCCGGCGCTCGCCCGCTTCGGCGCCGCTGCTCGACGCGGTCAAGGATCGCAAGACCCGCGACGCGGTCCGCTCGGTGCTCGAGCGCCTCTCCGGCGGCGGGCAGAAGCCTGCGGCACCCGACGCCGCCGTGCCCGCCCCCGCCCCGGCCGCCGCCGAGATCGCGAAACCGAACTAGGCGTGTGTTGATAAAGCCGGCTGAGAAGTAATCCAGCAGCCACGCCGGCCGACGTCCGCTGTCGGTATCACGCGGGCTTCGAAGGCGGGAACGGACCTATCCGCTAAGTGCCCCGACGCGGACATTCGGCTCCACGGAAGCGAGCCGAGCACACTTACGATAAGTCACGCACTGCTATCTATGTGTTGCCCGCGTTCAACTCTTGCAAGTCAACGGCGGCCCGGCGAACGTAACGCCTGCCAAGCCATGAGACATCAGGCTGCGGATGTTGCCATGGTCACTGCCCTGGGGCGCGGCCAGCACGCCGCGATAATGCTCGCCGAACGCCAGCAACGCTTGCCGGTCGCTCAGTCCTTCCAGCTTGGCCAAGCCCAGCGTCTTGCAGGAGCCTTCGTTCTGACCCGCAGCATTTTCCAGCTCGCCGTTACGGAATGCCTGGGGCTGGTAATCATAGTGCGCGGCGACAAAAGCCAGCGTGTCGGCGAACAGGTGCTGGCCCGAGTCGAGGCTGGCCAGCAGAGCCCTCAGATCATTCATAAAGTCTTCCTTGGTTGAACGGCCCACGATGTCGTCTGCGGCACGAGCTACGCCGAATGGAAGTCCCTCCACCAGAAAGAAGCAAACGCCAAGCGTCAGCAGGCGTCTTCGCGCTTGGAGGATATCGTTATCGTTACCTCTCGACATGCGGTCAGCGCCATCCAAGGTGTGATGCTTACCGTCTCCACCTTTGCCAACCATGCTGTCGGCGCCATCCGTACCCACCCGAGTGTCGAGATCTTCGGTATCCACAATTGTATTCAAGCCAGAGCGACCTTCGAGTTGCCAGAAGAGTGCATGGTGTGGCGATGCCATCGTGATGATGTGCCTTAATTGGGCGCTGTGGTACACCATCTCGCATTTATTTGAAGGGTAGATGCCCGGGCATCGCAGGTCGCCTTGGCACCGCCGAGGTTGCCGCGAGCGGCGGTTTCAGTTGACACGGGCATCGGCAGCGCTACGTTGCGTAAGCAACAAGAAATAAGAAAAGGGCAGGGAAACGACGTGAAACGCGTCATCGCGTCTTGAGCAGAGCTTCGTGGGCTTCCGCGCTCGCACCATTCCACATCCGCAACTATCGCTTTCAATGGCCATCCGATCTGCTCACCTCCTGGGCGTTCGAAGTCGAGACGCTTGTGCTCGGCTGGTACATCATGGTCGAGACCGGTTCGGTGCTTCTGCTCACCGTGCTTGCATCGTTGCAATATGTCGGGACACTGATCGCACCGGTATTCGGCATGATCGGGGACCGCATCGGGCATCGGGATCTTCTGGCTGCGATGCGCTTTGCCTACACCGCGCTCTCTGCGACCATCATGACGCTGGCGCTATCAGGCCATTTGGCTCCGCTGAACGTCATGATCATCGTCGCAATCATGGGCCTGATCCGGCCTTCGGATCTCGGTGTACGCGGCGCGCTGCTCGCAGACATCATGCCCGCCGAGCAACTGATTGGCGCCATCAGTCTCGCGCGCACGACGCAGGATAGCGCGCGCATCATCGGCGCGTTGACCGGTGCTGGACTGTTCGCTGTCCTTGGCATTGGTTATGTGTATGTGGCGATCGCCTGTCTCTATCTCTCGGCCGCCGTCTTGATGCTGTGCCTGACCCGTCCGTCAAAACCTCTTGGGGCGATTGATCACCCGGCGAACGTGACGCCCGGCTCGATGCTGCTGCGGGACCTGAAAGAGGGCATCGTCCATGCCTGGAGTGGTCCGGGAATGCGCGCAGCGCTCTGCGTCGCGTTCCTCGCCAATCTCACCGCATTTCCCCTCACGAACGGAATGCTGCCTTACATTGCACGCGAAATCTTTCATACCGACCAGACCGGTCTCGGCTACCTATCGGCGAGCTTCGCGGTGGGCTCGCTGATTGGTTCGATCACGCTCAGTTTGGCTGGCGTTGTACGCACCGCCCGGCTTTTGATCGGCGCGACGCTCGCCTGGTATGCGATGCTGTTGGTTTTCGTGGAGATCAGGACAATGCCGGTGGCGATGGCCTGCCTTGTGCTTGCCGGCATAGCGCAGAGCATGTCGATGATTTCGGCTGCCGTGATCCTCATGCGTACGGCGAGCGCACACCTCCGCGGCCGCGTGATGGGGGTACGCATGATGGTGATCTACGGCCTGCCGCTTGGGTTGCTCGCGGCTGGCAGCCTGATCGATCTGATCGGCTATTCCGCGACCGGCACGCTCTATGCGGTCTTGGGGCTGATCTCGATGATGGCGATCGCACTGCATTGGCGTGCCGATCTCTGGCCATCGCATGCGGCGGCGAATGCGCGGTGAGAGGGCTTGCTCTGACACGAAGCACGGAGCGGATGACCTACAGTTCATCCGTTGTCATGACAATGCACCATACTCTCGTGACTCCCAGCGGCCTCCGCGACAGTCGCGCCGGTAGGCCTTGCGGTCTGGCGCTGAACAGGCCGGCGGAATTATGGAATCGCCGCACCCAATGCGCTCTTTTCGCCAGCCTCTCGGTAAGCATTGCCGATGGAGCACACGCTGCAAGAAAGCAACGGCAAGCAACCACCTAACCTTCGTGCAGGATTGACCGCAAGCGCGCCGCCAATTCCGACATGCGGAACGGCTTGTCGATAATCGGAAATTCGTCCACCGCTTGATGTCGTTCTAGCACGTCTCGCGCGTAGCCCGAGGCAAGCAGGATCTTGATGCCTTTGTTCAATCGCCTCGCTTCGCGGGCAACTTCAATGCCGTTAATCCCGTTTGGCATCACGATATCGCTTAACAAGAAGTCAAATTCTTCGCTCTGGAGCATCCGAAGTGCTTCCGAGCCATTCCGGGCGCAACGCACCTGATAGCCCGACGTAGCCAGCATCGCCGACGTAAGGTCCAGCAGCTCATGATTATCCTCGACAACCAGGATTCGTTCCGAGCCTGCCGGTATCGCTTCGGGTTGGACGTCCTCCATCTCCGCGTCAGCTTTTTGCGTGGCTTTGGGTAAGTAGAGAGCGACAGTGGTCCCCTTTTCAGGCGCGCTTTCGATGGCAATGTGCCCCCCGGACTGACGGACAAAGCCGTAGACCATGCTAAGGCCGAGCCCGGTACCTTTGCCAACCTCCTTCGTTGTGAAGAAGGGCTCAAACACCCGATCCAGCACTTCGGGGGGCATTCCACAACCGTGGTCTCTGACGGACAGCCTGACGTACGATCCGGGCAAGCACCCCGCCACGGCCCCTTCGACCACGACGATGTTCTTCGTCTCGATCTCGAGCAAGCCACCATTCGGCATAGCGTCGCGCGCGTTCAGAGCCAGGTTCAGGAGGGCAGTCTCCAGCAGCGCCGGGTCGACATGGCACAGCCACAAACCTTTATCGGTCCGCACCTTGACCCGGCATGCTTCCCCGACGGCTTTGTAAATGAGTCCCTCGAACTCAGAAACAAGCTGGAATGCGTCGATCGGTTTTGGGTTCAATACCTGCCGTCGCGAGAAGGCGAGAAGATGCGCCGTCAGCTTTGCCCCCCGATCAACGGCACGCAGTGCAGCCGTAGCGAACCGCCGGGCTTCGCCAATATTGTCGCCAACCTCGATGAGTTCGAGGTTCGCGGAGACCACCGTTAGCAGGTTGTTGAAGTCGTGCGCGACGCCACCGGTGAGCTGGCCGACGGACTCCATCTTCTGGCTCTGATGGAACAGCTCCTTCGCTTCGGACAATTCGTCCTCTCGATGCTTCAGCGCATCGGCCATGGCGTTGAACGCGCGAGCGACCCGCGCGACTTCCGAGTTGCCCTCGATGTCCACACGTTGGGCAAATTCGCCGTGCCGCCATCGGTTCGCAGCGTCAACCAACTGCCGAAGCGGGCGCTGGATAAACCGTTGGGCGCCCCACGTCGTCAGGATCAACACAATCAAGGTGTTCACAACGATGAATAATATGCCGCGCTGCGTGCGGCGTTCGATCTTGGTGAAAGCCTTTGCCTTGTCGAGGCCGAAGCTGACAAGAAGATCTCCCTCCACAGCGGAGAAGCCAACGATCCTTTGCACGCCGTCAATGGCCAATGCGTCCGCCACGGTCCCGTTGTAGAGTACCGGGTCCTTGCCTATGGGCAGCTTCGTGCCGACAAACCGGCCATTATCAGGATAGCGGGCGAGACAGATGCCGTTGCGGTCCGCGATGGCGAGCGCGGCTCCCGGCGGAACACCCTTGTTCGCGATGTAGTCAGCGAGCCAATCGAGGCTGAGAGCGGCTATGGCGACCCCGCCCATGCGGCCATCGTCGCCGTAGAATGGCAGCGCAAGCTGAAGGACTTTGCGTCCGGTCGTTCGGCCGATTGCGAACTCTCCGACTGTGAATTTGCCGGTTTTCAGGGCGCTGACAAAGTAGCTTCGTCCGGCGGCGGTAGATGACCTGTGCACTTTGGCTAAGTCGCAGAGAGAGGCGCCATTTATGTCGACCACGATAAAGACGATGAACTCCGGATATCGTTCGTTGATTCTGGAAAGGTAAGCGTTGCAACCCTGGACGTCCTTCGCCTTTATCGCCGGGACCTCCGAGAGCGCAATCAGGGCCTGACGAACGCCCTGGATGATCTGCAGCTGCTCAGCGGCGGCGAGCTTGGCGAGGCCGAGCGCTTCATCCTGCACTTCAACTTCGCGCGTGCGGTGTAGGTCGATTTCATTGTACGCCTGTATTGCGATTGCCGGCAGCATGGCCACAGCCACCAGCACGAACAGGCGTGATAACAGGCTACTCATTCGACCATGTCCTACGCACGATCACCGCATCAGACCTGCGGTGCCCAGTCCACCGACAAGCGTCATGGCATTAAGCGTCCTGTTATCGGAAATAGCGCCCTTAAGCGGTGACGCTACTCAGAGGGTTTGAATGACCGGCTTGTCGCGGAGCCGCTCGACGCTCCTAGGATTGAGAGCGATCGAGCAAACACGCACCCGAGCCTGTTACGGTGAATAGTGTTTGGGCGAGCCACGATCGGCTGACGGTTGCATCGATCAGAAGCTGCGCACGGAAGAGCCGCGGCACGGCAGAAACCGAGCATAAGGAGGTTCATCATCTAGCCGGCCTACGCGGAGCGACGTGGAGGGTGGCACGCCTGGCCATGGAGGCAGGCTGGCTCATGTCAATGCCAAAGCATGGGGGGACGAGAAGCGTGGCCGCAGGTGAGCCGTATCGAAGCAGGCGGTAGCATTCAGCCAAAAATGTTAGTAGCCGCTTGGCACGTCAAGCACCAGTGTGACTGTCATTGAACCGCTATCCCGCTGCACAATCTGAGCTACCAAACTGAACCGACCGCATTACAGCTCTGTTTCAGTTGATCGGAAAACGGTTACGCCTGTAGGCGAGCAAACTCGGGCAAAACGGACGTAAAGGGGCATCACCAAACAGCGACGCGAATGACCCCCAGCGAACATCAAACGGCCGTGCGAGCATCGTCTCGATAGAATTCTGGGACGGTAACATCACCGGACTCTCCGTCGCGGCGGGCGGCGGCCCGGCGGATTCCAGGACGTTATCGCCATGTGATCCCATATTTCTCCATCATACGGCCATTCTTTGGACAAGACTACACGGAGCGTTGGCGGCTGGTCGAAATGACGGATAGTCAAACCGCCACCATCGGATGACATTGGGCGGAAAAGGGGGAAGCGCCAATGAACTCCATACCCACTCCGAAAGTCATTGAACCCAACGACGCCCTGGCCGCGCGCGCCGATGAACGGCTGGCGCACGCCTACGAAAAGATCGCGCGGGCGGATGAACAGCTCGCGCGTGTGAGTGAGCAGCTTGCGAAAATGGAGCGCGACGCCGCAAGCCCGCCTTCGGCCAAAGCAGGCGCGAGCCCACCTTCGGCCGGACCTGGACCCGGCCCGCAATCACCGCCCGGAAGGCCGGCGCTCCGGGTCATCGCCGGCTTGCTGTTGGCGGCGTGCATCATTGTCGCCGCCCTGGTTTGGCAGTCGTCCTATGGCGGCAAAGCCAGGCAGTTTGTCGCACGTTGGGCGCCGCAGCTCGTTGCAACCCAATCGCTACCGCCGGAAAATCCGCCGTCTCCTGCACAGCCCGCTCCACCCCCGGTCCAAGTGGCGGCAGCGGACGCAGTATCACCGCAAACAATGCCCCTGGCCCAGCCGGTACCGCAAGACGCCCCGCCGGCAGCCACCGCAGCGGCTCCCGATCAGTCACAGTTGCTGCAATCGATGGCGCGCGATATCGCGAATCTGGAGCGAACCGTCGAACAGCTCAGGGCGAACCAGCAACAAATAGCCAGCGACAATTCAAAAGCCATTGAGGGACTCAGGGCGAGCCAGGAAGAGATAAAACGCGTGCTCTTGAAGGTTTCCGACCAGAACCCGCCCAAGACGGTCACCGCCTTCGACGCCGCCGCCTCCGACGTTGCGCAAGCTCGAGCGGACGGTCCAGCCGCCGGTCGCCAGAGCGCGGCCCCGAATCCCAAGGGAATGGCTCTACGACGATTACTAGTCGACGATGCGGTGAACATCGAAGTCTTGGCCAGCAACAAGACAGAATGCAGCGGCTGTGGGTTGCGCGATGCCGTCGTCGTTTGTGGCCACAAGGCGAAAGGCCGATCGACGCGCGTTCGAGGTCAACCACCCCGACATCGCTCCAGCAAATCGCAGAGGAGACGCGGAAGGGGAGCTGCTACGTACAGCAGCCGAGATCGCCGCTTGGACACTTTTCCGGCATGGCCTCTTCAGGCGCGGCTTGATCAGCCGCACGTCCAGACCGGTCCGATCGGCGTCTGCGACCAGCAAGGGCCGAAACTGCCGCCATTGTAGCGACCACCGGAAAAGCCGGGCCGCCCGAAATAGTACCTTTCGCCATCGTACCCGTAATAACTTGGGGTCGGATCGATGTACCAGGGGCGCCGGTTCTGGCGCGCCAGGCGCGAAGCCCCAGCCACCTGCTTGTAAGCGGGAAGGCTGTTATTCAAGGGCTGATGATAGCCCGGCAGGAAGCCGTAGCCGCGCCAGAGCTGCTTATGAGCCGGCTGTTTATGAGCCGGCGCAGCCGGCGCGACAGCCGGCAGCAGCGACAGGACGATAGCAATCGACAGAAACACGAGACGGGACATGAGCACACCATAGACGGCCGGCCGTTGGGAGGCGATTCAAATTTGAGCGCACAATCTAGCCCAACGGCTTCCGGTTCGCTTGCAAAAGTGCCGCTTGCGTCAGAAGCGGGTCCTCCCCGGCCTTTGACCTAACTGAGGCACGGGCAGTTCCAAAGGGAGGCCATGCGTCCACATCGACCAGCCAATAGCCAACCCGCCGAAGGGCCTGATCGAAAAAAGTAGGCTTTAGCCTCGTCGAGGGGTTAGGATTTGGGTGGCCCGCTCACCTTGTCTCTGGAGGTTCGAACATGGCACGGCACCTTTTCTTCGCGATCACCCTCATGGGCATCGGAGTGCTCCTCAACTCACCGGCCGCAGCAGTGCCGGACGCGGCGCGATGTGAGGATCAAGCCGCAAATTGCCTGGGCAGATGTTTCAATCCCTCCGGTGGGACGGGTCAGAACAAATGTCTGAGCACCTGCGACCGGCAGGTGAACAGATGTTTGATACGCGCGCATGACGCGGCCCGGCGGTGGTAGGCGGTAACGGGATCGAACCGCCGACATCCACTGAGCTAGCGGAACCTGATCCAGTGCTGTCCAAAAGAACCATCGGTCGTGTGACCCGCACAGGCGGACGCTCATGGCGTACTCTCTTCATCGATGACATCCCCGGGCGCCAATCACGGTCCTGAGCGAAAGCCTTTCATCGTGCGTAAGGCCGGTTTCTTGCCGAGAGTGTAGCTTGACTCGCGCCGACATCTGCCGCAGCATTTGATGGTGCTGCACCTTGGGGTTTTCGGTTATCAGCCTCGGGCTCCATAGGCACCGCCATCCGATCATATGATCGCGACGACGCGCAGCAGGTGGACAGGCGTCCAAGGAGATTAGCTCCTGGAGACGAAGTCGCTCCGTGGCTCCTGTCTTTCGGAGAAATGTCCTCGGACAATGTCCGTTGGCCCACCCTGGGTGAGGAGCATGACGCCACCGGGTAAGAAGCGTTGACCGCGCTTAACGGCGAGGTCACGGTGCAAGCGAAGGTGAAGCGCAGCTGTTAGCCGTCATTGCGCCGACGATAACCGACATTCAGCACATATCCACGGGGTCTGAAGCGCAAAGGCCACGCGTGAGACAGATCCCATCACGTTACTGGTGTGTACCAGACATTCTTCGCTAAAACGAAGACATAGGGCCCCGCGATGCCTCTGATGCACCGGGGCCCACTTATTTTCGGTGTGCGATATCTTCATCTTCATCCCGCTTCCGGGCATCGAGCGCGATGGCGGCCACATTCTCGCGCCGTGACTTCGGTCATGACCGCCCCACCCAATCGGTTCACCCTGAAGCAGACCCGGCGGTTTAGCACGCGTCGTCCTCCACGACGCTCGTAAGGAAGCTGATCCGAGCCGGATCACACACAACCGGTTTAGTGGTGCCAAACCATTTACGCGTCAACGAACCATCGTTGTCGACCCAGGGGATCGGTGGCAGTTGCGGCAGGTAAGATGCATACGGCAGCACTTTCGCAAGCGTCACTCTGCCCGGAAACTGTGCGAGGAAAGCCTTGTTCATTCCGCCGTCCAGTCCGCTGTAGATTGGGGCGGCTGGCACGTTGTCTTGAAGTAATTGCGCGTATTCGAGCTCGTCGGTGCGTTGTTTCTCCAGCGCCCGCCGCGCGATTTTCGGATTCACGACAAAGGCGGGGCATTTATCGGTGGCATTGAACACAAGAGGATTTGGCGAATTTGGAGAAGGTTGCGCATCGAATACGTAGAGGCGATTGCACACATCCACCTTAGGTTCGAGATGCGTCGTCTCGAAGTGATCGTTGCCGATCTTGAGCATTTTCCAGAACGCCAAGTTCGGACTATTTCGATGCCGCGCCAGATTCGCCGGCGTCAAGCGGAACGGATAGGCCTGGACCTGGAATGACGGCCGGCCGCCGAGGAATGAGTCGCGCGCCAGCGAATAGATCTCGCTTATCTGTTCGTCGGTCATGGCATAGCAACCGCTCGACGAGCAGTCGCCGTGGATCATGAGCAAGCTGCCGTCGCGGTTGTTCGCCTTGTCGAAGCTGTTGGGGTAGCCGACGTTGATCGCAAGATAGTAGTTGGAGTTGGGATTCATCAACTCGGGCGTAATTGTATAGAACCCCTCTGGAGCCTGACGGTCGCCCTCCCACAACTTCGGCCCAAGATCGCCCGACCACCGACAGATCGGATAGATCTTGAGGATCTGGAAACGGCCGGTGGTGTCCTGTTTCCAGACTTCGAGCTCCGCCTCTTCCTTGAAAACGCGCACAACGATGGGGGAATATTTTGGCATCTTCTTTTGCCGGAGCATCGACAGCAGCTCGGGCGGTAGCTCCTTTGTTGCCTTGGTCGGCAACCGAGTGCTGTTCTCGCCAAGGCACGTGACCGGCGTCAACCCCGCGGCAAAAGCCGCCGTCAGCACAAGCGCACGGAGTACCGTGGCGCGAATCATTGCTGTCCCTCCGACGTGGAACCTTTCCTATCTGGAGCCTGTAGTCGGTGGCTTTCGTAAGGCAAACCCGGATGGGTGCAGGCGCCGACGAAGTCCGAGCTTATTGTCGACCTCAAGACCGCCAAGGCGCCCGGTCTCGCCGTGCCGCCCTCACTGCCTGGCCCCGCCGACAAGGTGATCGAATAGAGACGCCGTTTGCTGCGCGCATGAGTTCGCCATGGCACTTTCCGGCATGGCGTTCATGCTTCATGATGTCCGGTCATGGGGGCGATGCCGAAATTATTTGCGCTTTGCTGAGTATTTCGCATTTTGACCCGGAGCGGACATGGCACCACCCGAGCGGCGGGACCCCGGCCAATTGATCAGACGATCGGACGCCCATCCTTAGGGTGATCTTGCAGGCGCTCCTCACACCGTGTCAGAACGACTCCACCAGCGGCGTGAAAACATATCCGACACCGTGTTCAGTTTGGATCATGAGGGGATGGTTCCAATCGACCTCCAACTTGCGTCTTAAACGTAAGATTTGATTGTTGACGGTTCTATCATGGATATCTTCCCGCATCCGCGTCAGTTGCATCAATTGCTCTCGGGAGAGTACGCGTTGCGGCGCCCCGAGAAATGCTAGCAGCAAGCCATATTCCGCCCTTGTGAGCGGCACCCTTGCTCCATCCGGGTTGAACAAACGTCGGCTGCTGCTGCGCTCTAGCGTCCACCCGCTAAATCTATAGCCATTCTTCTCCTCGGGACCGCATGAGATCATCCCGGAAGATTGCTCTATCTGCCGCCGTCCCTGCCGCCGTAACACAGCACGAACTCTGGCAAGCAATTCTCGAAGACCAAATGGCTTTCCTACGTAGTCGTCCGCACCAAGCTCAAGACCAATGGCGCGATCAATCTCATCGAGGTGATGGCCAGTAATAATAATAATGGGAACATCCGACCGCGACCGAAGAGACCGTAGTACATCCAGCCCATTCTCTTCGCCCAGTTTTAGGTCAAGGATTATCAAACTCGGATTGTTAGTAGCAATCTGCTGCTCCAATTCAGTCCGATTGGATGCCAAGAACGTCGGCAGATTGTGGTTCGCAAAATAGGCACTGACCGTCTGTTTCACCCCGGGATCATCATCGACGATGACAATATTTCCCGAGCCGATATTCTCACCGTTCATTTGCTGTCGTGATCTCGAATGAAGGCGCTTACGATGACCGTGAGGCTGTGGCGCTCGCCACGTTGACATGCTCAGCCGCCGTTGCAGCGTGCCGCATTATTCTGCGTTCTGTGGAGTTCCGTATCGCGTGCTCCGACCGGACACCGTTGATAGTGCCCACGACGACGCGAGATGACCTAGTTCGTAGATTTCTCAGACGACAGGGCACAACCGTCCAAGTATTGTGCCGGAGCGTCAGACGATAGGGCACAACCGTCCAAGTGTTGTGTCGGACCGTCCACCGGACTAACATTGGGTGCATGGACCTCCTTGCCCAAATGCTCGATCGCGTCCGCCTTGGTGGGACCCTGCTTTTCCACTTCGAGCTGGGTCATCCCTGGAATTTGGCATTGCCGGCACGCCCCTACGCCCTGTTCCATTATCTCAGTCGTGGCTCGGCGACCCTCGCACTCGAACAGGGAAGCGAGCTCCCCATGACCGAGGGCGACCTTGTCGTCGTCACACGCGGCGAGCCGCATGTGCTTTATTCTGATCGTCAGACGACGCCGGTCCCGGTTCACGAGGTCGATCGACCGACCGGACGTCTTGGCGTCATTCGTCACGGAGGGAGTACGCAGCCGCTCTCGACAATGATCTGCGGCAATTTCACCGTGTCGCGGCCCGTGTTCGGCAGCGTGCTGGAATTACTTCCGCCCGTGCTTCACCTGAAACCGGCGGCGGACGGTGATTGGCTCGAGGCAATTCTGCAACGCATGGTGAGCGAGTTGGCGGTTGAGCGCCCCGGCCAAGGCGTCGCGCTCTCACGACTGACGGAAGTGCTCTTTGTCGAGGTGCTCCGAAGCTGGATCAACTCTCTCGGTCCAGGACAAGGCGGATGGCTTGGCGCGATATCGGACCCACATATCGGACCGGCGCTTCACTTGATCCACGAACAAGCGGATCGTCCCTGGACCCTTCGCAACCTCGGGCAGCGTGTCGGGCTCGGTCGCTCGGCGTTTTCGGCTCGCTTCACCAAGCTCGTCGGCCAGCCCATGCAGCGTTACCTGATCGCACGCCGGATGATGGAGGCTGCGTTTCTGCTCGAAACAACCGACGAGGGGATCGCACGGATTGCGCGCCGGGTCGGCTATGAGACTGCGACAGCGTTTTCGAAGCTGTTCCATCGACATCACGGCCTATCGCCGGGCCGTTACCGGGCAGTTCGACGCTCTGGCGGGGAAGCTAAGGAGGCACTGGCAAGCTGAGCCGGAGGTGGCGTTACGCCGTTCGACTTCCGTTGCTGCACGAAACGGACATGCCGACCTGCCCGGCCGATGTCTGCCTTCGAGCGCAAAGCTCGACATGCGATCGGACGCACGATCAATGCCGCAGCTACTCACCGCCTGCCACCGCATCGGCGGCTCTCCATTCCTCAGAGAGCCTTCCACAGCGCGTTGCGCCCAATCCCCAATTTCCTGAACCGGATCAATCTGTTTCTATCCGTCCAGTCCCTATCCGAGAAATATTCCTCTTCGTATTTTCCCCAAATCACCCCCATATCCCACGCCGTCCCGTTCCTTGCGAGGGGCGTTGGCCATCGTCACGAACGTTGGGATGGGATGCGGTGGACGCGGCAGCGTCGGGCGCGCAATTGTGGTCGCAGGGCGGTCTTCCGTGAGCGACCGAGGCGCGCGGACGAACGATGCTGCTTCTGTCGTCACCAATGCTTCGGCGGTCGTGCACATGCCGCTGAAGCCGCTTGGCGAAGACGGGTCGCGGACGGCAAAACCGTGTGGTCCTGGCACCCGTTGCTGGTGCTAAATCGGCGGAGGTGTTGCGAGCCCAACCGGGCCCTTGCAACACCGCTAATTCGCCGATGACGGTGACAAGACGAATTCGTCGCCGGGGAGAGCGCGGCATAAGCCGTTAAAACCATTGCGTGCGGGAATGCCGGGTGTTCCGGTGCGACCGTGGTGACTACCGTGTGCTTTCTACCTTTGCACACGGGCTACGGGTGCAGCGGGCACCCGGCATTCCCCACGCCCTCACTCGAGGGTCGGGCCGCGCCCTCGTTTTCTTGGGCGAGTGCTTTGTAAAACTCGGGCGCATCGTGTCGCGAGAACGCGGAGACGTGTGTTTTAAAATCACAACCATAACCTACGTCGTCCCTGCGAACGCAGGGACCCCAGCGTGAGCGCAATTGCGCTCATCGCTACGCCGTGTCTTTTCGTTTTAGCAGTGGAGCAGATGCCTTCCGGTACCAAGCTGCGTCAGGGAATATGGGTCCCTGCGTTCGCAGGGACGACAGAACACTTTAGGAATCTGGCTTCTGCTTGCCCTGGATCGCTGCGCGAATCCTGATCAATGTTCGGCCCCTTCCCCCTCCAAAGATATCGACCTGCCATCTGGACAGACCGCTGCAATGCGCTAGTCTTTTCTCCAACTGGTTAAAAAGACCAGACACAAGAGGGAGAGAATAACGTGGGATCCAAGGGAATTCGTGCGCTTTCATTGTCGGTCGCCGCACTCGGACTTCTGTATGCCGTAGCGCCCGCGATGGCTCAGGAAAAAATCACGGTCTGGTGGGGCAAGGGCTTCTACAAGTCCGAAGACGACGCGCTGCTGGAGGCGATCAAGAAGTTCGAAGCCAAAACCGGCATCAAGGTCGAGCTGTCGCAATACGCCATCCAGGACATGATTCCGAAGACCGTGGCGGCGCTCGATTCCGGCACCGTGCCGGATGTCGCCTATTCCGACACCTATGACGTGCAGGCGGCCGGCAAATGGGCCTTCGAAGGCAAGCTCGAAGATCTCTCCGACATTCTGACACCGATGAAGTCTGCGTTCGCGCCGAACACGGTCGAGACGGCCCATCTCTATAACGACCAGACCAAGAAGAAGGCCTATTACGGCTTTCCGCTGAAGCAGCAAAGCATGCACGTCCAGATCTGGGGCGACATGCTGGAGCAGGCAGGCTTCAAGCCAAGCGATATCCCGACCAAATGGGCGGATTACTGGTCATTCTGGTGCGACAAGGTGCAGCCCGCCTACCGCAAGGCCTCAGGCTCGCGCGCCTACGGTATCGGCCAGCCGATGGGCGTGGAATTGACCGACTCGTTCCAGTCGTTCTACACCTTCATGGACGCCTACAACGTGAAGCTGGTCGATGACGACGGCAAGCTCCTGGTCGACGATCCCAAGGTGCGCGAGGGCCTGATCGGCGCGCTGAAGGATTACACCGATCCCTACCTCAAGGGCTGCACGCCGCCCTCCTCCACCACATGGAAGGATCCGGACAACAACGTCGCCTTCCATAACAAGACCACCGTGATGACCCACAACTTCACGATCTCGATCGCGGCGAAGTGGTTTGAGGACTCCAATAACCCGGCGCTGACGCCGGAGCAGCGCGCCGCCGGCAAGAAGGCTTACGAGGAAACCATCATCACCGCGGCGTTTCCCAACAAGCCGGATGGATCGCCGATCAAGTATCGCTCCGACGTCAAGACCGGCGTGATCTTCACGGCGGCCCCGCACAAGGCGCAGGCAAAGCAATTCGTCACATTCCTGCTGCAGGAGGAAAACCTGCAGCCTTACGTCGAGGGCGCGCTCGGACGCTGGTTCCCGGTGACGATCGCCGGGCAGAAGAGCGCGTTCTGGCAGGCCGACCGTCATCGCAAGGCGGTCTATAACCAGTTCATGGGCGGCACGCAGCCATTCGATTTCGTCAAGAACTACAAGTTCACCATCCTGAACAATGAAAACGTGTGGGCCAAGGCGATGAACCGGGTGGTCAGTGAGAAGGTGCCGGTCGACAAGGCCGTCGACGAATTGATCGCCCGCATCAAGCAGGTTGCGGGGTAGGATATGATTCCAGCGGCCACATGGTTCGAGACGCGCGGCGTTGCCGCGCTCCTCACCATGAGGGTTTCGGACCTCATCCTGAAGAGCATCGCGGAGCGATGCGTCTCGATGGATGAAGCCACCGCACTGCGAAAAGCGTTTTCAGGTTGCGGGTAAGATATGCATTCCCAGCAGCCACATCGTTCGAGACGCGGGGCGTCGCCGCGCTCCTCTCCATGAGGGTTTCGGCCCTCAGCCTGAGGAGCATCGCGAAGCGATGCGTCTCGAAGGATGAAGCCACCGCACTGGAAAATGTTTTTGCCACGGCCGGCATCCACCTTGAGCGCGCAGCATGGCGACGATGACGCTAACAACACCCGGCGATGCGGCCCCTCGCGGGCCGCTGTCGGCGCGTCTGAGCACCCCGCAAATCTGGGGCATCGCGCTGCTCGCACCCTATATGCTCGTGTTCCTCGCCTTCGTCGTCTATCCCGTTTGCTACGGGCTCTGGCTCGCCCGGCATCCGGCGAGCTACGTCGCGCTCTACCACGATCCGATTTTCGCACGCGCCGCGGTCAACACGCTGATCTTTTTGGTGATCGGCATCAACTTCAAGATGGTGGTGGCGTTGTTTCTGTCCGGCTTCTTCGTGCAGTCGCGCTCGTGGATTCGATGGCTGTCCGTGCTGTTCATCCTGCCGTGGGCGGTGCCATCGATTCCGACCATCCTGTCGGTGCGTTTCATGCTCAATCCCGAATGGGGCATGGTCAATCAGCTCATCTTCAAATTCACCGGTGAGGACGGTCCGAACTGGCTCAACGATCCCTACATCGCGCTCAGCATGGCGATCCTGGTACACATCTGGAAATCGCTGCCGTTCTGGACCCTGATCCTGATGACCGGGCGGCTGGCGATCTCGCAGGATCTGTTCGAGGCGGCCGACGTCGACGGCGCAAGCTGGTGGCAGAAATTCCGCTTCATCACCTGGCCTTCGCTGCGGACGCTTTATCTCACCTGCACCCTGCTCTCGATGATCTGGACGCTCGGCGACTTCAACAGCGTCTATCTTCTGACCGGCGGCGGCCCTGCCGACCTCACTCACGTGCTATCCACGCTCGGCATCCGCTATCTCAGGCTCGATCAGCTCGATCTGTCGATGGCGGCGATCGTGTGCGCCCTGCCGTTCGTGCTCCCGCTGATCTATTTCATGATGAAACGGCTATCGCGATGAAACTGCCCGCAATTCAATTCCGTCTTGGCGCGACGTCGGTGTCGAAGCACGGCTGCTGTTGATCGGCATTCCCGTCTTCATCTGGACCATGGTGCCGATCTACCACATGTTCGTGTTCGCGATCTCGCCGAAGGAGGACGCGTTCTCGGGCAAGCTCTGGCCCACGCATCCAACGCTGCATAATTTCCATATCGTGTTCTATCAGCAGCATTACTTCCTGCGCGATTTCTGGATTCAATTCTGGAATTCGATCGTCATTGCGGTTGCCGTCGGTGCATTGACGCTGTTCATCGCGACCGCTGCGGCGTTCTCGATCTCGAGGCTGCGCATCCCCGGTGGCCGCTGGGTCATGAATCTCGCGCTGTTCACCTATTTTATTCCCGCCGCGTTCCTTGCGGTGCCGATGTACCGGACCATGGGCAATTACGGCCTGCTCAACAACCATTGGGCACTGATCCTGGCGATGGTGACAATCGCCTCGCCCTACGCGATCTGGGTGCTCAAGCAGGCCTCGGATAAATTGCCGGTCGAGCTGGATGAAGCCGCCGTGATGGACGGCGCGACCGCCATGCAGATCTTCCGGCTGGTCTATCTGCCGCTGATGATGCCGTCGCTGGTCGCGATCGGCACCTACGCGGTGCTGCTGGCCTGGAACGAATATCTCTACGCGTTTCTTTTGCTCTCGAAAGACACCGACATCACCCTGCCGGTCGCGCTCGGCAACTTCCTCGCCGCCGACGATTCCCCCTGGGAATTGCTGATGACCACGGGCTTCATCTACGCGCTGCCGCCAGCGGCGATCTACTACGCGTTCCGGCGCTACATGGTCGGCGGACTGACGGCGGGCGCTGTGAAGTCGTGATGGCAAAAGCAATCCAGCCACCGTCATTCCGGGGCGATGCGAAGCATCGAGCCCGGAATTTCGAGATTCCGGGTCTGGCGCTTACGCACCATCCCGGAATGACGGCGCTAAGTCATTCGAATCCCGCCCTGAGTGCATTCCATTGTCCGTCAATTTGCAAAGCCTCCTGACCGCTCCAGTGAACGGCCTCGCGTGGCTTGGTGGTCAGGGGACCCGTGCGGTCGCCGCGCTGGTGTTCATCGGGATAGCCGTCCCTCCCGTTGGAGAGATATTAAGGCCGTTCGTCACCGAGGCGATCTTTCTCCTGCTTTGCATTTCTTTCATGCGCGTGGATGGATCGTTGCTGCGCGATCAACTGCGGCGGCCGGGCATTGTCCTTGCCGCGACGTTGTGGACGACTGTTGCGGTGCCGTTGATCTTTGGCGTCGGCTGCATCGCCGTTGGGTTAGACAAGAGCTCGCCCGACCTGTTTTTGGCGTTGATGTTGCAAGCTGTTGCTTCACCAATGATGGCAGCGCCGGCACTCGCGGCCCTGATGGGCTTGGACTCAACACTCGTGCTTGTCGACGCTGGTGACGAGCACCGCACTGGTCCCACTGACCGCACCGCTGTTCGCCTCGGCCTTCTTTGGCGATGCCCTGAAACTCTCACCGGCCGCGCTCGGCCTGAAACTGCTTGCGATTTTAGTGGGTTCATTGATCGTTGCCGTTTTAATTCGCCGGATTTTCGGCATGCCCGCCATCAACAAGCAAAAAGGCGCGATCGACGGATTCAATATCCTCATTCTCTTTGTGTTCGTCAGTGCGGTGATGGGCAATGTGGCCGGCGGCATCCTGGCAAACCCGCTCCTGATGCTCGAATTCACACTGACGGCCTTCGCGGTGTTCTTTGCGCTACTCGGATCGACCACGTTGATCTTTCGCAGGATCGGCCGCGAACGCGCGTTTGCCCTCGGCCTCATGGTCTCACAACGAAATATGGGGTTGATGGTAGCCGCAACGGACGGTGTCCTGCCGGGACTGACGTGGTTGTATTTCGCGCTATCTCAGTTCCCGATCTACCTGTCGCCTCAATTGCTCAAACCGATCGCGCGAAGATTCAGCGCTACATTGTTGGCGGACCGACGGCAGGTGAAGTCGTCATGATCCAGCCGCCGTCATTCCGGGATGGTGCGACAGCACCAGACCCGGAATCTTCGAGATTTCTCCGTTGTGCAATTGCACATCGGAGTTCGATGCTTCGCATCGCCCCGGAATGACGGCGCCAACCCGTTGGCCTACGATGACATGCCTACAACGGCGCCGCGCTCTCGCCCTGATCGCTCGACAGCTTCGAGGCGAGCGATGCGATCACGATCAGGGCCGCGATCAACCCGATAAACAGCGTGCAGATCGCGTTGATTTCGGGCTTCACCCCGAGCCGCACCTCGGAATAGATCCGGATCGGCAACGTCGCCGAACCGGGGCCGGTGGTAAAGCTTGCGATCACCAGGTCGTCCAGCGACAGGATGAATGCCAGCATCCAGCCGGCGGCGATCGCGGGCCAGATCAGCGGCAGCGTCGCCGCGACGAAGGCCCGTGCCGGAGCGCAGCCGAGATCCATCGCGGCCTCTTCCAGGCTGCGGTCGAGCACGCGAAGGCGCGACTGCACCACCACGGTAACGAAGCACATCGTCAGCGTGGTATGCGCGATCGTCACGGTCCAGAAACCGCGCTCGGCGTTCAGCGCTACGAACAACAGCAGCAGCGACAGCCCGGTGATGACTTCGGGCATCACCAGCGGTGCGTAGAGCATGCCGGAGAACAGCGTGCGACCCTTGAAGCGTTCGCCGCGCGACAGCGCCACCGCCGCGAGCGTGCCGAGCAGCGTCGCCAGCGTGGCCGAGACCGCCCCGACGCGCAGACTCATCCACGTCGCCTCCAGCATGGCGCTGTCATTGAAGAACTCCACGTACCAGCGCAGCGACCAGCCGCCCCACACCGTCACCAGCCGCGAGGCGTTGAACGAATAGATCACCAGGATCACGATCGGCAGGTACAGAAACGCCAGCCCGAGCGCGAGCGAGGCGACATTGAAGCGGGAGAGTTTGTTGGGTGCGCTAGCCATCAACGCGCGCCTTCGAGCTGGCGGCGCTGCAGCCGTTCGTACAGCAACAACGGCACCAGCAGCAGCGCCAGCAACAGCACCGCGGCGGCCGAGGCCACCGGCCAGTCCTTGTTGGTGAAGAATTCCAGCCACAGGGTCTGGCCGATCATCAGGGAATCGGAGCCCGCCAAAAGATCAGGGATCACGAACTCGCCGACGATCGGGATGAAGCACAGCAACACGCCGGCGGCGACCCCCGGCAACGACAGCGGAAACGTCACCAGCCAGAACGCCCGCCGCGGCGAGGCGCCGAGATCGCCGGCGGCCTCCAGCAGCGCCGGGTCCATCCTGGCGAGCGTCGCATAGAGCGGCAGGATCATGAACGGCAGATAGGAGTAGACGATGCCGACATACATCGCGCTGTCGGTGGACAGCCACACCAGCGGCGTCGCGATCAGATGCAAGGCGAGCAGGACCTTATTGAGCAGGCCATCGTGCTGCAGGATGTTGATCCAGGCATAGATGCGGATCAGGAACGAGGTCCAGAACGGAACGATCACCAGTATCATCGCCACGCCCTGCCAGCGCCGCGGCAGCCGCGCCATGCCGTAGGCGATGGGATAGCCGATCACCAGCAGGATCGATGTCGCGGTCGCCGAAACCACGAGGCTGCGCAGGTAGGACAGGACATAGAGGTCGTCCGACACCAACAGCCTGAAATTGTCGAGCGACAGCGCCGCAAAGGCCGCCTTGATCGCCGCGAAGCCCTGCGTCAGATCGAAGGTCGGCAGATAGGGCGGCTGCGCGATCGCGGTTTGCGACAGGCTGATCTTGAGAACGAAGCCGAACGGCACCAGGAAAAACAGCACCATCCACAAATAGGGTGCGATCGCGCCGCGCCGCGCCGGCGTTGCGAAGATGCGGCGGACGCTCATCGCTCCAGCACCACGCAATCGTCAGGCGAAAACCACGCCACCACCCGCTGGCTCGCCTGATAGGCATCGACCTCGAGCCGCGCCGTGTTGGCCATCGACGATCGCACGACCGCGCCGGTATCGAGCTTCACCTTGTAGGCGGTAAGCCCGCCGAGATAGCTCACATCGGTCACGATGCCTTCCAGCCGATTGATCGCACGCGCATCGACCGTGTCCGGCACCGGGCCGTGGCGCGACAGTTTTACCTTTTCGGGACGGACCGCGACGCAGACCGGCGTTTCCTGCAGCGGATCGGGCGGCTTGGCGGCGACGATCGTTCCGGCGTCCTGGGTCGCAACCGCGAGCCGCCCGGCTTCAGCCGGCTGCGAATTCGCCCTCGAATATATTGACGTCGCCGACGAACTCCGCGATCCAGCGCGAGTTGGGCGCCTCATAAAGCCGGCGCGGCGTCGCGACCTGCTCGAGCCGGCCGTTATCCATCACGCCGATCCGGTCGGCCATCGTCATCGCCTCCTCCTGATCGTGGGTGACGATGACGAAGGTCATGCCGAGCCGCCGCTGCAGCTCCATCAATTCGTGTTGGGTACTTTCGCGCAGCTTCTTGTCGAGCGCTGCCAGCGGCTCGTCGAGCAGCAATACCTGCGGGCGGCGCGCCAGCGAGCGCGCCAGCGCGACGCGCTGCCTTTGACCACCGGAAAGCTGGTCGGGCTTGCGTTTCTCGAGCCCCTCGAGCCTGACCAGCGCGACCATCTCCGCCACGCGGGTGTTGATTTCGGAACGCGGCATGCCCGCGCGCTTCAGCCCGAACGCGATGTTGTCTCGCACCGAGAGATGGGGAAACAGCGCGTAGTTCTGGAACATCATATTGACCGGACGCTGGTGCGGCAGCACCTGGGCGATGTCCTGGCCGGCGAGCAGGATACGGCCCTCGTCGGGCGTCTCGAAACCGGCGAGCATCCGCAGCAGCGTGGTCTTGCCGCAGCCGCTCGGGCCGAGCAGCGCAAAGAACTCACCGGCCCCGATGTCGAGCGACAGCCGGTCCACCGCCCGCACCGCACCGAACTTTTTCACCACCCCGTCGATGCGCAACAGGGGCCTATCGGCCGCGCTGGCGCGCGATCCGGCCCTCGCCGAATCCGCCTCCTTTGCGGTTTCCATTGCCTCGTTAGTCATAAGTCAAATGCCCGCCTGGCCCGCCAAAGCCGGCAAGCTAGCGGTGGAACAGCCCGGACTCAACCGCAGCGCATCGCGCGCCGCTGCATTATTGTCGATGATCTTGCTCGTGTAAAAAGAGGCTGCGCGGCGGTCTGCGGCCGCCGCGCCTTTGGTGACTCCATCTTTAGCTTACAGCGGCCTGATTTCCACCTTGCGAAACTTCACCACGCCGTGATCGTTCACGACACCTTTGTCGTCCTTGACGCCGCCGCCGTGCTGCAATGCGATTCGTCCGGTGGCAAACTTCGCGTCTTGCGCGCCGTCCACGGTCTTTTGCCCGTTGAGCGTGACGGTGAAGGTCGAACCCTTGGCCGTGATCTCATAGACGTTCCATTTGCCGGCAGCCTTGGGCATCGGATCGACCTTGCCGACGCTGACGATCGCGCCGGTGCCGTAGCTCGGATCCGGCCGCGTATCCCAGATGTTCACCTCGTACGCATTGACACTGCCGATCTTGTCGGGATCGGTGCAGCGGATGAAGATTCCGCTGTTGGCGTCGCTGTCGACCCAGAATTCGGCCCGGATCTGATAATCGGTATAGGCGTTCTTCGAGACCAGAAAGCCGTCGCCCTTGTCGGCAACGACGGCGCCGTCCTCGATCCGCCAATTGGCGTCGCCGACCTTGTTGAAATTGTCGAGACTCTTGCCGTCGAACAGGGTTATCCACCCGCCTTCGGTCTGGCCGGACGCCTGATGGGCCAATGGGAAAGCGGCGAGCCCGGCCAGAAGCAGTGCGGCGCCAACGATTGATCGACGTTTCATGGTTGATCTTCTCCCGTGCGGTTTTTTGTTACGAGTCCGCTCTCGGACCGCGTAGCTTTTCCAGAGACCGGCCAACAAAGCAAGCGGCCGGCCCTTGCCGAAGTTGGCGGCGCAGTCACGGAAGCGTCAGGGGGAATTTGCAAACGAGCGCTTCCCGTCGCATCCCGCGGAGGCGATCCAAGCCTCGATCAGGCGGCCGCCGCCATGAACGCCGCGAGCGCCTCGCGGTCTGCCTGGCCCCATGGTCAAGCCCAGTTTTGAGGCGCCGCGAGGATGTCATCGGGGAAACGCGCCCATTCCCTTCGGCCAGAGATAGCGTGCCTCGCGCCCCCGCTCAGCTTCGGCCTGAAAGGCTTCTATCCGGTCTTGCGCGCGGGCTCGATCGGATCGGTGCGGCCGATCAGCGCGACGTAGTGTCCGATCGGCGCTGGCTTGCCGATGAAATAGCCCTGCACCGCGTCGCAACCCTCGTCGGCGAGAAAACCGAGCTGCTCCTGGGTCTCGACGCCCTCCGCGACGATCGACATTCCGAGGCCGTGGCAGAGGCCAATCACCGCCCGGACGATCGCCGCGGATTGCGGGTTGCGTCCGAGATTGATGACGAACGCCCGGTCGATCTTGATCTTGTCGAACGGAAACGCCTGCAGATAGCTCAACGAGGAATAGCCGCTGCCGAAATCGTCCATGGAGACGCACACGCCGAGCGCCTTCAGCCGCCGCAGCAGCGCCAGGCCGCGGTCGAAATCCTCGATCAGCACGCCTTCGGTGATTTCCAGTTCGAGCCGGCCCGGCGCGAGGCCGGTTTCAAGCAGAATCGCGTGCACGAGACCGACCACGTCGCCATGCATGAACTGCGCCGGCGACAGGTTGACGGCGACCTGCAGCGGCATCTGCCACGACGCGGCCTCCCGGCAAGCCTCGCGCAGGATCCATTCGCCCATCTCGACGATCAGGCCGCTTTCCTCCGCAAGCGGAATGAAATCGCTGGGCGGGACAAAGCCGCGCACCGGATGCAGCCATCGCGCCAGCGCCTCGAAGCCGATGATTTCGCTGTTCGCCACGGTGTGGCACGCCACCGCTTGCGGTTGATAATACAGCGACAGCTCGCCGTTCTTGATCGCGAGCGAGAGATCCTGGTGCAGCACCCGGCGATCGCGAATCTGCTGGTCCATCTCGGGCTCATAGACGCTGATCGAGCCGCGCGATTTCGCCTTGGCGCGAAACAGCGCCGCGCCGGCATTGGCCAGCAGGGAAGCGGCGTCCGAACCGTTATGCGGGAATATCGAGATGCCGGTGGTGACGCCGGTGCGAACCGATTTGCCGTCGATCTGGAACTCGTTCGCCAGCGCTTCGGCGAGCTGTTCAGCCAGCGCCCTTCCGGCGGCGGGCTGCTTGCCGTCGATGATCAACCCGAACTCGTCGCCGCTGAGCCGGGCGACGACGCCGCCGCGCGCCGACGCCTGGATGCGACGCGCCACTTCGACCAGCAATTTATCGCCGACCGCGTGGCCGAACACGTCGTTGATTTCCTTCAAGCCGTCGAGATCGACCGACAGCACGGCAAATTCCTCGTCGGTCCCCGAGCAGGCCTCGATCATTTGCGCCAGCGCCTGCAGGAACGCCGCACGGTTCGGCAAATCCGTCAGGCCGTCATGATACGCCATGTGCGCCATCCGGGATTCGGTCTGGCGGCGATCGGTGACGTCCTCGTGGGTCTTGATCAAGTATTGCGGTTCACCGGATTCATCGAGCACCGTCATGCGCCGGGTCAGGAACAGCCGTAAGCCGTCCTTGGTGCTGATCGGGTGTTCCTCGGTGAGCAGGCCGCGCTTCCTGATCGCCGCCTCGTCGCGCGCGATGATCAGCTTGGCTTCTTTCGGATTGAAGATATCCGCGGCCGTCAATCCGGTGGCATCCTCGCGGCGCCGGTTGAGGATGGTCTCGGCGCTGCGATTGGCGAGCAGGTATTGTCCGTCGCTGACACGCTCGACGATCAGCGACACCGGAATGTTATCGACCACCAGTTCAAGGAATTTCTTGGTATTTTCGAGTTCCTTGGACAGCGACCGGCGATCGGTGACGTCATCGAACAGCGCGATCAGGAATTCAGGCTGGTTCTTGTCGTCGCGCGCGATCACGCGGTTGCCGGCGAGAAGACGCTTCTTCGAACCGCGTTCGACGTAGTATTCGCTGCGAAACTGGCCTTCGGGTGATTTGATCGCGGCCTCGTCGGCCGCTTCGATGCTCGCCGCGGTCGCCGGCCGGAAGATCTCATCGGCCCGCTTGCCGACGATGTTGTCGCGGGAAAAGCGGGAGAAGCGTTCGAACGCACGGTTGGCGAAAATGTAGCGGCGATCTTCTATGCTCTTGGCGGCGACACAAACCGGCACGTTGTCGAGCACCGACTCCAGGAACTGCTTGGTCGTCGCAAGCTGTCGCGACAGCTTGCGCTGCGCGGTGCAATCCTCATGCGTCGCCACGGCGCCGCCGTTGGGCAGCGCAAAATACCTGACCAGCACGGCCCGACCGCCCGGCAATTCGGTCACGAGGCCTTCCAGGGCGCCGGCGTTCGCGTAGAAATCTTCGGCGCTGACGTCGAGCAGGCCGCGCTTGCGCCGCATCACCAGCAATTCCGGCCCGGTCATGTTGTCGGGGATATCCGAGCGCAGCAGGCCGTATATCTCCAGATAGCGATCGTTGACGAACACGATCCGCTGCTGCGCATCCGTCATCACCACCCCATGGCTGAGGTTATTCAGGGCGGAACTGACAAAGGCATTTCGGCGCATCTGCTGGCGCTGGACCTTGCGCAGCGCCGAGAGGATCCACAGCGCGACAGCAGCCAGGAAAGCGCACACGACGAGGCCGCCGATCAGCGCTTCCCAAACCATGCTGGGATCGGCCGAGCCGATATAGCTCGTCGCGAAGTCATCGGATACGCCCCAGGCGACGCCGAGCGGCACGATCATGCCGATCAGGCACACGACGACCAAAATCTTGCCGCCAGTCCGCCAATTCTTGCCAGCCATCAGTCACCCGCGGATTTCCGGGGCGAAGTTTCTGGCCTCACGGGTTTGGATCAGGTAAACACGTACCCCTGCAATCCAAAAATGTGACTTAAATTACGGCAATTGCCCGGGCATGATTAACACATCACTAACGGGGCGTGCTGCCCGCAAGCCGGCCTTGAAAAAAATCAACCGGCTCAAGCTAAAGGCTATCCCAAACAACGCCATAATGTGTGAAATGCGATTGCCCCTGAGGCGTGCGCCAAGCGAAGGCGGGCGCCGGGGCGAGTAACCCACAATCCCGGATTCGAACTGCGAATGGATAAAGTTGATTGCGTCGTGGTCGGCGCGGGGGTGATCGGTCTGGCCGTCGCTCGACGGCTGGCACAGGCGGGCCGCGA
The DNA here is from genome assembly GCA_963843235.1 of uncultured Alphaproteobacteria bacterium. GTDB lineage: Bacteria > Pseudomonadota > Alphaproteobacteria > Rhizobiales > Xanthobacteraceae > Bradyrhizobium. The sequence continues at coordinate 665,046 of CAWJJV010000015.1, read as the reverse complement.
GGTCATCGTTCTGGAGGCAGCGGAAGGGATCGGCACGGTCACGTCGTCGCGCAACAGCGAGGTGATCCACGCCGGCATCTATTACCCCGCCGGAAGCCTGATGGCGCGGATGTGCGTCGGCGGCAAGCGCGCCCTCTATGAATACTGTAGGGAGCACGGCATCCCGCATCGCAATTCCGGCAAGCTGATCGTCGCAACCACGCCTAAGGAAACCGAAAAGCTGCAATCGATCCGGGCTCACGCCGAGGCCAACGGCGTGCTCGATCTGCAAACCCTCTCCGGCGAGGCCGCGCGCGCGCTGGAGCCGGCGCTGAACTGCGACGCAGCCCTGCTCTCGCCCTCCACCGGCATCATCGACAGCCACGCTTACATGCTGGCGCTGCGCGGCGACGCCGAGGACGCCGGCGCGGCCTTTGCCTTCCACACCCCGCTGCTGGCCGCCAGGGTGGTCGGCGGCCGCATCGAACTCGACGCCGGCGGCGACGCCCCGATGACCATCGAATGCGGCCTGTTCGTCAACGCCGCAGGGCTTGGCGCGCCCGCGGTCGCGCGCAGCATCGACGGCATGCCGATCGACCTGATTCCGCGGGCCTACCTCGCCAAGGGAAACTACTTCAGCTGCAGCGCGCGGGCGCCTTTTTCGCGCCTGATCTACCCGGTGCCCGAGCCCGGCGGCCTCGGCGTCCACCTCACCCTCGACATGGCGGGACAGGCGCGATTCGGCCCCGACGTCGAATGGGTCGATGCCATCGATTACGCCGTCGATCCGACGCGGGCGGAGCGGTTTTATCCGGCCATCCGGCGCTACTGGCCGACATTACCGGATGGCGCACTGATGCCCAGCTATTCGGGAATTCGGCCGAAAATCGTGCCGCCGGCGGTTGCCGCGCAGGATTTCCTGATCCAGGGGCCACAGAACCATGGCGTTGCCGGCTTGATCAATCTGTTCGGAATTAAATCGCCGGGACTGACATCCTCGCTGGCGATCGCCGACCATGTCGGCGCGTTGGCGGGACTTTAAAGCACGATCCGGAAAAGTGACTTTCCCTCGCGACAAACGCGAAGGTTTGCGCGGAGATCATGCTCAAATGATAAGATAGAGCGGAATGACAATTCGAAGAAAAGTCATCCCGCTGCGTTGCTTGCTCGGCGATCCGCAGCCGGCCTCATCTTCGGCGAGCCCGATGCAGGCGCCCGCGGTTTCCAAATTGGTGAACGGAGCGCGGCAGCTCGATCTGTCGAGCTGTCCGACGAAGCCAGTCAGAGCGTGATGCTGTACGCGATGCTGTCGGTGCGAGCGGCGACAACGACCGCGTTGCCGAACGCTGTCCCGACGTGCGTGCCTCGATGGCTAGTGCAATGTGTCGTTCGCCGTATGTCTCAGGCGTTCGATTTCATCCTTAACCATTAGTTTCCGGCGCTTTAGTTCGACAATTTGCAGGTCGTCTGTGGAAAGATGCACAAGAGCTTCATGTAATTCGTTTTCGAGGATCTTGTGTTTGCGTTCCAGTTCAACAAGATGCGCCTGCATTGCCATACCAAATCTCCTCGGTGAAGTTAGACCTCAGGTTCGATCCGGACAAAGAAGTGTACACCCGTCGCCGAATCTGTCGATGGCTATCGAAAAACGGCGTCCTCATATTTCGGTGTTGTCTGTAACCAATCGTGACGATGGAACCAGCGGCCTCTCCGACCCGATTCGCCGCATCTTGCTGCGCCGGCGAGCTTGCGGACCGGACCGGCAAGGACAATATCCTTTGACAGCTTTCTTGGACGGCCTTTTGCAACCTTTCGCAACCTCATCGCATTTTTCGGCTAACGTGCACCATGACCGATGAAGATGAGCGCGAACTTGAAGCCGAGCTCGCACGGCTGCAGCAGGAGCACCGCGATCTCGACGCGGCGATTGATGCACTGCATCAATCTCCCGCGCCGGATTTGTTGCGGCTGCAACGGCTGAAAAAACGCAAGCTGCAACTGCGTGACCGCATCGCCTTCATCGAGGACCAGATCACGCCTGACATCATCGCGTAGCCTGATCGCTTAGTCCATGATCCGAAAAAAGTGGACGCCGGTTTTGTGTCTCGTCGGGACCAGGCGCGGCCTGCAATGACGGCGCTCGCAATCACCCGCTGACCGTCAACTCCCGCAACACGCCCGTGACCTGTGCCGGACTGTAGGGCTTCGGCAGGAACCGTCCGCCCTCAGGCAAATCCAGTTCCCCGACATTGAGGCGGCCGGAGGTGGCGATAATCTTGATTGGTGGCCAGCGTCCCCTGACCGCCCGGGCGAGTTTCAGCCCGTCCATGGAGCCGGGCATCTGAATATCGGTAAAAACCACCGTGATGTCGGAACGGGTTTCCAGGACTTCGATCGCCTCATCGGCGTTGGCGGCCTCGATTACTTCGAAGCCTGCGGCTGCGATCACGTCAGCCGCATCCATCCGCAACAGAAACTCATCCTCAACAACCAACACTACGGGTCTTTTGAGATCGACAAGACCCATGGTCTTACTCTCCTACGAACAACCGTATAAGCGCCGGATATTGTTTTAGTTCCGCTGCAACTTTCGGATGGCCTGCTGCAGGGCCTCCACTTTCCCCCAGGCGGGAGCCGCTGCGGATAGTGCCGATTTTTATCCACAAGCCAAGGTTGCCGAGGAACAGAGGTCAGCTTGAACGGGCTTGACTCCAAAAGAACAAAATAGGAACATTGCCCATCGCCTCCACAACCATCGGGAATCTCGTCATGTCGGAACCTGCTGAGCCGTCTGAGAACAGTCGTTACGAGAAGGCCTGCGACCAGGCGATCGCGATGTGTGACGGAAACCTGCGCAGCACCATCAAGGCGCTGATCATGGCGAACGAATATCTGGAAGCGGAATTGCGGGAACTGCAGGCGGCTTCGAACGCAGGGTCGGCGGACGCCAAGGTTGCCTGAGTCCAAGGTTGCCTGAGTAAAAGGTTGCCTGAAGCCGGCGGCGGTGCCGCCTGATTGTTCGATCAAGCCCGGAGCAATAGCCATGGCCGATGTCACCTATTACGTCGCGCTGCCCTTCCTTCAGGATGATGCGGGGTCGCCAGCCGCCGGCGCCGCGGAAGAATGCCAGAGTTCGTCAGCGGCGTTACGGCGCGCGGAAATTTTATCGAAGGTCGCTGGCTGCGTCGGCGCGGTCGCTTTCAGCCGCACCGGCGATCCCTATGATCGGTGAATTCGGCGACGCTCTATTGCTGAGAAAATTCGGCAATGTGCCGGATGATCTGAGCGGACTGTAAGCTCATCGCAGCTCCCGGAAGGAAGGCCCGCACTTTGCCAGACCTCGCCGGACGTCTGGTCGGTGAAGCGCCAGCGGGCAAGACGGTCGCAAAGGTCGGCGTCCGGCGTACGAAGCGTGATTGCGGCCTACGAATTCGCCTCACGCTTCATGCCGCCGTTGCGCCTTGCGCAGATACATCGCGCAGTCCGCCGCTTCCAGCGCCTTGTCAGCGTCGACGTGGGGACCGAGAATCGCGACGCCGGCGGATATTCCCGCGGTCATCGTGTGGCCGCGAAAGGTGAAGGTGAGCTGGTCGACCGCCTGTTCCAGCGATGCCGCCTTGGCCCGGGCGTCGGTCTCGCTGAGATTCCACAATAGCAGCGCGAACTCGTCGCCACCCAGCCGCCCGATCACGTCGGACGAACGCACCTGTCCCTGCAGCACCGCCACAACGGCTTTCAGCACCTGATCGCCCGCAGCGTGCCCGAACGCATCGTTGATCGGCTTGAGCCGATCGACGTCGAGCACGACCAACGCACCGCTCGCCTGATAGCGCTTGATATAGGCGATCGAGCGATGGAGCTCACGCTCGAAGCCGCGCCGGTTCGGAATATCCAGCAGGAAGTCGGTATCGGCAGAAGCCTGCAGTTCGTCGATTCGGGCCGTCGCCTTCGCCAATTGGGCCTTCAGCCGGCGAACGGCCCGTTTAGCGTCGTCGAGCGCGACCGACGGCCGTGGCGCCGGCGTGACCGATGCCTTCGACCGCCCGCCGCGCCGGACCGCAATTTTGCGTGACCCGCTGCCATTTTTGCCTCGCTTTACAAGGCTTGAAGCAGGCGCCCTGGTTTTCTTCATCATGAACGTGCCTGAAAGGCTTGCCGGGATTCACCAAGACAGGATAGTGCATTCCGGACCCCTTGCCACGCCTTGCCGAACCTTGGGCCGATCTTATAATCCGCCTATGTTTTTGGATTCCCGAAAAGAATTGACTGCATGACCGCCCCAATCGCCATCATCATGGGAAGCCAGTCTGACTGGGACACCATGCGCCACGCCGCTGAGACCCTGACCGCCCTCGGGGTCGGCAGCGAGAAACACATCGTCTCGGCGCACCGCACCCCGGACCGGCTGTTCGCCTTTGCCAAGGGCGCCAAGGCGGCCGGCTTCAAGATCATCATCGCCGGCGCCGGCGGCGCGGCCCACCTGCCGGGCATGACCGCCTCGCTGACGGAACTTCCGGTGTTCGGCGTTCCCATCGAATCCAAGGCGTTGTCCGGCGTCGATTCGCTTTATTCCATCGTCCAGATGCCGGCCGGGATTCCGGTCGGGACGCTGGCGATCGGCAAGCCCGGCGCCATCAACGCCGCGCTGCTCGCGGCGAGCGTGCTCGCGCTCAACGATCCGGCGCTATCGGCCCGGCTGGCGGCCTGGCGCAAGCAACAGACCGAGGCGGTCGGTGAGCGCCCGGAGGAATCGGCGTGACGACTCCAGATCAGGTGAAGCTCAAGCCCGGCGACACCATCGGTATTCTCGGCGGCGGACAGTTGGGGCGGATGCTGGCGATGGCGGCGGCACGACTTGGCTTGCGATGCCAGGTGTTTTCGCCGGACCCGGATTCGCCGGCCTTCGATGTCGTGCTGAATGCAACCTGCGCCGAATATGCCGATGTCGAGGCGCTGGAGCTGTTTGCCGGCGACGTCGACGTCATCACCTATGAATTCGAGAATGTGCCGGCGGCTTCCGCAATGATCCTGGCGGCGCGGCGGCCGGTGCTGCCGAACCGGAAAATCCTGGAAACGACGCAGGATCGCCTCGCCGAGAAGGACTTCGTGAGGCAATTGGAGATCGGCACCGCCGACTATGCCGATGTGTCGTCGGCGGCGACGCTGCGAACGGCGATCGCAAAAATCGGCCTGCCCGCCGTGATCAAGACCCGCCGCTTCGGCTATGACGGCAAGGGCCAGGCGATTATCCGCAACGGCGACGATCCCGACCGGATCTGGGAAGACCTCTCCACCAGATCGGCGATCCTGGAGGCCTTCGTTCCGTTCGAGCGCGAGATTTCGGTGATCGCCGCGCGCAACGCCGAGGGCCAGGTCGAATGCTTCGACGTGACCGAAAACGAGCACAGCGATCATATTCTGAAAACCTCGCGCGTGCCGGCGATGATCCCCGATGCGCTGGCGGCGCAGGCGCGCGACATCGCGAAACGAATCGCCGATGCGCTGGACTATATCGGCGTGCTCGCGGTCGAGATGTTCGTGGTGCAGGGGAACGACGGGCCGAAGATCCTGGTCAACGAGATCGCGCCGCGGGTGCATAATTCCGGGCACTGGACGCTGGACGGCGCCTCGATCTCGCAGTTCGAGCAGCATATCCGCGCCATTGCCGGCTGGCCGCTCGGCAAACCGGTCCGCCACGGTCCCGTCACCATGACCAACCTGATCGGGGATGAAATCAACGATTACGCGCAGTGGCTGACCGTTCCCGGCGCAACCGTGCACCTTTACGGCAAGGGGGCGCCGCGGCCGGGCCGGAAGATGGGCCATGTGACGCAGGTCGAGCCTGCGCCGCCAAAAAGCGCCTGACCGGGATCAAATGACCGGTTTGGCGGCCTGAAGGCCTGCAGAATTGCATTCCCACAGGTGGACATTCCCTGTTCGATCTGATACATCCGCGCGCTCAAGGTTAGGGGTAAGGCCTTTTGCCGACCTTCTGCCTTACCAGAATTCCAATCCGATCCATTGAAAGAGGATACCGCGTGCAGGTTCTCGTTCGCGATAACAATGTCGACCAAGCCCTCAAGGCGCTGAAGAAGAAGATGCAGCGCGAGGGTATTTTCCGCGAGATGAAGCTCCGCGGTCATTACGAAAAGCCCTCCGAGAAGAAGGCCCGCGAAAAGGCCGAGGCGGTACGGCGCGCGCGCAAGCTCGCCCGCAAGAAGCTGCAGCGCGAAGGCCTGCTGCCGATGAAGCCGAAGCCAGTATTCGGTGCCGGCCCGGGTGCCGAGCGCGGTGGTGCGGGCGGCCGCGGCGGCCCGGGCGCAGGTCCGCGCGGACCGCGCTGACCGGCTGTTTCACAGGTTTGAATTCAATAACGCGGGCCTTGCGCCCGCGTTATTTTTTGGCTGATTATTTCCAGTCTAGGACTGGGGAACCAGGGATTGGTGGTTGTTGCGGTTCGGCGCCGGCCATCGGCAGGCGGGCGGAATGCGGCTCACCCTGTGGTCTTTAGGGCGACCTTCTCGACGCATTGACAAACGCTGCACGTGAAGGTGCGTATTTCCTGACCCGCCTCTGATGTGACATCGGTAAGCGTCATGGGTCCGTGCCCCTTCGAACAGGACGGGACGGTCATCTGTAGTGAGATTAGGATCAAGCGAGCGTGACATGGGCTTTCCGCGCGTTGGGCGGGAGCGCAATGCTCTCAGTCACCGATAGATGCCGTGACGGGGCGGTGATCACGCACCTTTCGCACATCGAGGCGCAGACCGCCGATCAGTATTGCTCACGCGGAGAAATTTAGTCTTGCTGGCTCGAAACCTAGCACTGCGGCTATCGGAAACCGTCAGATGCGCATGATGTGAACATGCTTGCAAACGCTGCATTCGTAAATGCGATCGGCGAACTGGCCGAGACCAGGAATCATGCTGGCCCTGTCCATGCGCCCTTCGCATTTCGGACACTCCGGCCGCTCGACTGCGACGCGGGGCAAGCGAGATCGCGACGATTGAAGTGTGGGCATGTGTCTTCCCCAACCAGGCGGGAGCACAACACTCTCTGTCACCGGTAGATGCCCGGAGGCGAAGCGGTGATACGTAAGTATATAACAGGTTGTGTCCGGAATAGAACATACAGTCGCGCGTTACATAATGCCGCACGATACAACCATAAGCTGCTTCTGTCGCGCGACAAGCGTTTGGGTCCCGAACCGCCTGAAAGGCGTTCGTTTTGAATTTGCTCGCGCTACGGGGCTTGGTTTACAGCGCTTTCAGAAGCCCGCCGGCCGCGAAATGGAGCAAAACCCAAGCGATCCCGAATAACCCCGAGCACGATGAGATGGATCGACCACGGCAACGGAAGCGTGCTCCCTCACCCGTTCGGGAGAAGGGTCAAGTGACGGATAACGGACTTCAACTGCGATGGTTGGCGGTGCGGTGGCAGGCAGCGCTGCGGCGGAACTGCGACAGCCCGCCACAGTCCCGCTATTGCGGCAGGACCGCGTGGAAAACCGATTTAGCCGCTGACAGCATATCCTGGGCGACATTCCCCTGTTCCCGCGCTGGCGGCGTGGCAGACTCGGCACGCAGATCAAACGGTGCCGCCGACGGAATGTCGGCCGGCGGCGTCGGACGGTGCGGGTCGTCAACCCGTACTGAGCCCGAATAGGGTTGCTGCGGCTGCGACGGTCCCGCCGCCGAGCCGAAGGCCTCGGTCGGTGGCGTGGAAACCATGATTGGCGGCGGAAGCGGCCGGACCGCCGGCTCCTGAGGAATCGATGCTTGCGGCGCCGATACGACGCGGGGCGGCTCCGGGATACGGGCGGCCTCCTGCGCATGCGGCGCGCCGTCGTTTCCCCCGCGCAAGCGCTCGATCGCCGCACGGGCCAGGTCGTTGGCGTCGCGACGGTCTTCGGGGGCAACCGCAGCTTCCATCGGCGGCGCCGGCAGCGGGCGCAGCGACGGCGGCCGATGCGGCAGGCTGCAGCACCGGCGGAGCCGTCACGGGAACGGTCTTGGCGGCGGTTCTTTCGCGCGACACCGGCGAGCGGCGCCGCGTCTCGGCGGGAATGCTTGCCGTTTCGGCAGGCCGCTCTTCAGACTTCTCGGAAGATTTTTCTTTCTCGGCGGATTTTTCGGCGGATCTTTCTGCGATGGTTTTATCGAAAATGGCCTTTTCGGAGATGCCCTTGGCTCGGACGCCGGCCCGGGGAATGTTGCCGGCCTCGGCGGAAGTCTCCGCGGCCTTTGCATCGGACCTGCCGTCAGCCTTGCTCGCTGTCAGGCTTGCTCGGCTCGGCCGACGACACCGCGGCGGCCGCCGGCGCCTCGGGCCCGGGCTTGGCCACGATGTAATGATTAACGATGTAAGCCCCGATGATCGTTGCCACCACCGAAGGCAAGATATCCATCGCAAGCTTGGATAGGTATTTCAGCATTCCGGCCACTCCCCGTATGGGTCGGGTACGGGAACTTTGAGGCACATTGTGGGATCAACTGCGACCGATCGATGGCAATTCGTAAACGCGCGTTAACCCGCGGCTTATGGTTTCAGTTCGATTTCCAGGAACACGATTTCGGTCGCGGTCTCGTTGAGCACGTCATGCTCGACGCCGGCCTTGCGGAAGTAGGATTTGCCGACGCCCAGCTGCGCCTTGGATCGTTCCCCGTTGGGGGCCACGATGGTCATTTCGCCCGGCGTCACGGGAACGATGACGTAGTCCATCCCGTGGGTGTGATGGCCGGTCGCGCTGCCCGGCGCCAGCCGCCACTCGGTAACGCGGACCTCCGGTGTATCGACCTGAACGTCGGATTTGGCGCTGAGCATGGTCGTTATCCTTTTGACGGTTCCTGGAGCGCAATCGGCCGCGAGCCGATCTACGGCACGAACACCAAAAATATGAATATCGCGAACACCACAAGATGAACCAACCCGAACAGGATATTTGTGCGGCCGGTTCCAAAGGTCAGCATGCTCAGGATGAACGTTAACATCAGGATCACGATCTCGCGAAGGTCGAGCCCGAGGATTAGCGTCTTGTCCAGCGCGTAGGCCGCCACCGCCACGGCCGGAACCGTCAGCCCGATGGTCGCGAGCGACGATCCCAAAGCCAGATTGATGCTCTTCTGCAGGTCGTTCTTGCGGGCAGCCGAAAGGGCGGCGACCCCTTCCGGCAACAGAATGAGGAGCGCCACCACAATTCCGGCGAACGCCGGCGGCGCACCAATCATGGCGGCGCCAGCGTCGACCACCAACGAGAATTTCTTCGCCAGCAGCACCACTGCCAACAACGAAATCAGCAGCAATACAACGCTCAGCAACAACGCAGCACGGGAATCCTGCCCGGCGTGAGCGGAAGCACCGTCGTCCTCACGGACAAAATAGTCGCGATGCAGGATGGTCTGGGTAAAGAGGAATACAACGTAAAGAACGATTGTTGCGACGCTGACGAAACCAAGCTGGACTTCCGAGTAAAACGGCCCCGGCGTCGTCAGCGTGTAGTTCGGGAGCACCAGCGTGATGGTCGCGAGCACGAACAGCACCGACAGGTAGACATTGGCCCCGGAAACCTGAAAGTCCTGCTCGCGATAACGCAGGCCGCCGACGAGAATGCAAACGCCGACAAGGCCGTTGCAAACGATCATGACCACCGCAAAGACCGTATCGCGCGCCAGCGTCGGCACCGCCTTTGCGCCGAGCATGATGGTTGCGATCAGCGCAACCTCAATGACCGTGACCGACAGCGTCAGCAGCAGCGTGCCAAACGGCTCGCCGATCCTCTCGGCGATCACCTCGGCATGATGGACCGCCGCGAACACCGTGCCGAACAGGATCGCCAGCAGCCCGGCCGCAAACACCAGGCCGCCGGCCGATGGCACGAAGTCGTAGCCCGCCGCGGTGACGGCGGCAAAAAGCGATACCGCCAACAACGGGAAAATCCAAGCCGATCGGGGCATCGGGCCGTGCGCGCTCATATCGTCGCATCCTCAAGGCTTGGGCGTGGACTAAGCGCCCAACAATAGCAGCCTTCAGCGATTCGAACCGTCCATGAAATGGTGAGCCGCTTCGATCGCACCGTAATGATCCAGATTGCTGTGACGGCCTTCGGGAAACCGTACGAACTGCTTCGGTTCATGCGCGAGCGCAAACAGGCGTTCGCCAAAGCGGATCGGAACGGTATTATCGCGTCCGCCATGCATGATCAGAAGCGGCGCCGTGACGGCCGCAATCCGTTCGTCGGAACGAAATTGATCCCACAGCAACCAGTGTACCGGGATGAGTCGATACTGCGGGCGCGAAACGGCGACATCCGCGATCGACGTATAGGGTGCTTCGAGAATCAGCTTACTGATCGGATGATCGGTCGCCAGCGCCACCGCAACGCCGGTCCCGAGCGAGAATCCCCAGACCACGATTTGATCGGGCTTGTATTGCGCTGGCCGTGAAGGCGTAGGCAGCTGCGGCGTCGTTGAGCAGCCCCTGCTCGCTGGGCTTTCCGCTCGAGCCGCCATAGCCCCGATAGGACAAAGCGACGAGCCCAGTGCCGTCGGCGGTCATCTCGCGAAAGTGCCCAACGGCGCGGGCGAGAGTATCGCCGTTACCGGGAAAGTAGAGGACGACGGGATGTCCCGGCTTCGCCGGCACGTGCCAGACGATGACCTTTTCACCATCTGTCGTCGTCAGAACATGTTCTTCGGCTTCCGGAAAATGGGCCGCCTCGGGTGAGGTTCGCACGGCCTCCGGGATCGGGAAGACCAGCGACCGCTGCGCGAAAAACACGACGGTAACACTGCCGACATAAACAATCGAAACGAAAACGACGAGCCATTTAAACGTGGTCATCGTTGTTCTGCGATAGTCATAGCCCCCTCGTCGACCGCCTCACATGGCCTTGACGATATTCTCCGTCATCTTCTTGGCATCGCCCAGTAACATCATGGTGTTGTCGCGATAGAACAAGGGATTGTCGATACCGGCATAACCCGATGCCAGCGAGCGCTTGATGAACATCACGGTGCCGGCCTTCCAGACCTGCAGCACCGGCATGCCGTAAATCGGCGATTTCGGATCGTCCTCCGCGGCCGGGTTGGTGACGTCATTGGCGCCGATCACGAAAGCGACGTCGGCCTGGGCGAATTCGGAATTGATGTCCTCGAGTTCGAACACCTCGTCATAGGGCACGTTGGCTTCGGCAAGCAGCACGTTCATGTGGCCGGGCATGCGGCCCGCCACCGGGTGAATGGCGTATTTCACCTCGACGCCTTCTTTTTTCAGCGTATCGGCCATTTCGCGCAGCGCATGCTGGGCCTGCGCCACCGCCATGCCATAGCCTGGCACGATGATGACCTTCTGCGCGTTCTTCATGATGAACGCCGCGTCGTCGGCAGAGCCGAGTTTTACCGGGCGCGCTTCGCCACCCGCACCTGCACCCGCGGCAGCCGTCTCGCCACCGAAGCCGCCGAGGATGACCGAGATGAAGGAACGGTTCATCGCGTGGCACATGATGTAGGACAGGATCGCGCCGCTTGATCCGACCAGCGCGCCGGTGATGATCAGCGCCGAATTGCCCAGCGTGAAACCGATGCCGGCGGCGGCCCAGCCGGAATAGGAGTTCAGCATCGAGATCACGACCGGCATGTCGGCGCCGCCGATCGGGATGATCAAGAGTGCGCCAAGCATCAGGGCGATAATGACGATCAGCCAGAAGTCGAGCGCGCTGCCCGACATCACGAGGCCGACGATGAAGACCACCAGCGCGACGCCGAGCAGGATGTTGATGATATGCCGGGCCGGCAGGATGATCGGCGCGCCGCTCATGCGCCCGGACAGTTTTGCGAACGCAATCACCGAACCGGTAAAGGTTAGCGCGCCGATGGCGACGCCGAGCGACATTTCAACCAGGCTCTGCGCGTGGATATTGCCGGGCGTGCCGATGTCGAACGCCTCGGGCGCGTAGAAGGCGCCGGCGGCGACCAGCACCGCGGCCATGCCGACCAGCGAGTGAAACGCCGCGACCAGTTCCGGCATCGAGGTCATCGGCACCCGGCGGGCGATCACCGCGCCGATGCTGCCACCGATCGCAATGCCTGATATCACCAGCACCCAGGCAATGCCGTCGGCGGGCGGATGCGACGCCAGCGTAGTCGCCACCGCGATCGCCATGCCGGTCATGCCGAAGAAGTTGCCCTGGCGCGACGATGCCGGGCTGGAGAGCCCGCGCAGCGACAGGATGAACAGGACGCCGGCGACGAGATATAGCACTGCAGAAAGATTGGCGTTCATCTTGAGGCCCCCATCGACTTCGTCACCACGAGGTGCACGCCCCTCACTTGGTTTTCTTCTTGTACATCGCCAGCATCCGCTGGGTGACCAGGAAGCCGCCGAAAATGTTCACACAGGCGAAGATCAGCGCGACGAAGCCGAAGCCGCGTGCCCAACCGCTGCCGCTCGAGATCATTCCGACGCCGACCGCGAGCAGCGCGCCGACCACGATCACCGAGGAGATCGCGTTGGTGACCGACATCAGCGGCGTATGCAGCGCTGGGGTCACCGACCACACCACGAAATAGCCGACGAACACGGCGAGCACGAAAATCGACAGCCGGAACACAAAGGGATCGACGGCCTGCGCGATATGATCCATGGCGGCTCTCCTGTTAGGACGTCATTGCGGGACGGCGCAGCGCGCCGGACCCGGAATCTGAAAAGTTCGGATGAGAAAAATTCCGGGTTCGCGTCGGAGCTTGTCGGCGGGCCGCGCTTTGCGCGGACCCGTTGGACGCGCCCCGGAATGACGAAATGCCCTGCTCGCGCGTCATATTCACGCGCCCTTGGGCTGGAAGTTCGGATAAATCACGGCGCCGTCCTTGGTCAGCGCCGTGGCCTTGACCAGTTCGTCGTCCCACTTCACGTCGAGCGCCTTGGTCGATTTGTCGACCAGTGTCTCGATGAAGGAAAACAGGTTGCGCGCGTAAAGGCTCGAGGCCGAAGCCGCGACACGGCCGGCGACGTTGGTAAAGCCGACGATCTTGATGCCGTCGACATCGGCGACCTCGCCGGCCTTGGCGCCCTCGATATTGCCGCCGCGCTCGACCGCAAGATCGACCAGCACCGAGCCCGGCTTCATCGATTTCACCATCTCCGACGTGACCAGACGCGGCGCCGGCCGCCCCGGAATCAGCGCGGTGGTGATGATGATGTCCTGCTTCTTGATATGTTCGGCGGTGAGCGCCGCCTGTTTGGCCTGATACTCTTTCGACATTTCCTTGGCGTAGCCGCCCGCCGTCTGCGCGTTCTTGAATTCGTCGTCCTCAACCGCGAGGAATTTCGCACCGAGGCTCTCGACCTGCTCCTTGGTGGCGGGGCGCACGTCGGTGGCGGTGACGACGGCGCCGAGCCGCCGGGCGGTCGCGATCGCCTGCAGGCCGGCAACGCCGACGCCCATCACGAACACCTTCGCCGCGGGGATGGTGCCCGCCGCCGTCATCATCATGGGAAAGGCGCGGCCGAAAGCTTCCGCCGCCTCGATCACCGCACGATAGCCGGCCAGATTGGCCTGGCTCGACAGCACGTCCATCACCTGGGCGCGGGTGATGCGCGGCATCAATTCCATCGCGAAGGCGGAAATGCCCGCGTCCGCCATGGCCTTCAGCGCCGCGTCATTGCCGTAGGGATCCATGATCGCGATGACCAGCGCGCCGCGCCGGTAATTGGCCAGTTCGGAAGCCTCGGGCCGCTTCACCTTGATGATGATATCGGCGTCCTTGAGCGCGTCAGGGCTGACGGTCGCACCGGCCGCGGTAAACTCCGAATCCGGCAACCCCGACTTGATGCCGGCGCCCGGCTCGACCGCGACCTCGACCCCCAACGCCTTGAATTTCTTCACGGTGTCAGGCGAAGCGGCAACCCGCGGTTCGGACGGATCGATTTCCTTGGCGACGGCAATCTTCATGGGGCCTCCGGCGGCGCGAGGCACGCGCACGAGCAAGCTAGCGCTATTTGCACGGGGATGGATACCGGTTTGGAACCGGAATTCGGGGAAACTTTCCGATCGCGCCACCCTGGCGGCGCGATGCGGGGGATCAGGTCAGAAAAATCGCCATCATGGCGACAATGAAGATGACGGCGGCGGTGCCGTACTTCACCAGCATGATGAAGCCTTCATAGGTCTGCTCATGGGCCTGATAATCATTGCCGTCGGCCGTCGTGTAGGCCACTTCGTTATGCTCTGCCATCGCTATCCTCGGTCGGTATGTTCTGACGTGGAATTACCGCAAACCGGTTGGAAGGGCAACGGCGGGCCGCCGATCCGAGCTCACAATTGAGGCTCCGGCGGCCAATTGTCCCTGATCCAGCGGGTCAGGCTTTGCTCGCTGACTTCGCCGGCGGCAAGGGAGAGAATCATGGCGGTGGATTGTGCGGGTTCGGGTTCGAAAGCAACGCCGTTCTTGAGCAGAAAGACCATCATTGCCATGAAGGCGATGCGCTTATTGCCATCAACAAAAGCGTGATTTTTGCGCGAGCCCGAAGGCGTAGGCTGCCGCGAGTTCAGCCATGTCCGATTGTTCATAGCGCCATTTGTTGATCGGGCGCTCAAGCGCGGATCGCAGCATGCCTTCGTCACGCAAACCGGGTGCGCCGCCGAACCGACGCAGTTGGCGGCTATGAATGGCGATGGCCTGTTCATAGGTGATCCAGAGCGGTTCTTTCGGTTCGCTCATGCGAGCGGCTTATTTTGCAAGTGCCGCGAGCGTATCCCGGTACTTGTCCATAATCTGATCGGCGATCTCCATGGTCTTCTCGAAGTCGGGATCGTACGGCATGGCTTGAAATCCGCCTCCGGCGAGTTCGGTAATGTGCAGTTCCTGGCCTCGCTTGAGGTCCAATCGCTGCATCAATTCACGAGGCAACAGGAGGCCATCGGAATTGCCGATCTTCTTGATCTCGATTTTCATGATCAGGCTTCCTTACACACGGGCACATCAAGGCTCAAAAGCCCCAAAGGGCGTGTTATACATTTGTATAACACGCCCTTTGGCTCCGTTCAACACCTGTTGTACGGGTGATCTAAGCCATCTCCTCCAGCTCATCGATCATGCCCGATATCACCGACAGCCCGCCGTCCCAGAATTTCGGGTCCTTGGCATCGAGGCCGAACGGTTTGAGCAGTTCGGAATAATGCTTGGTGCCGCCGGCCGCCAGCATTGCCAGATAGCGCTCGGCGAAGCCGTCGGAGGCATTTTCGTAGACCGCGTAGAGCGAGTTCACCAGGCAATCGCCGAACGCATAGGCGTAGACGTAGAACGGCGAATGGATGAAGTGCGGGATGTACATCCAGAAGTTCTCGTAGCCCGGCCGGATCTCGATCGCCGGCCCCAGGCTCTCGCCCTGCACGCTCAGCCAGATTTCGCCGATGCGCTGGGCGGTCAATTCACCGTTGCGCCGCTCGGTATGGACCGCGCGTTCGAACGAATAGAACGCGATCTGCCGCACCACGGTGTTGATCATGTCCTCGACCTTGCCGGCGAGCAGCGCCTGGCGCGTTTTGGCGCTCTTGGTCTGCGCCAATAGCCGCTTGAAGGTCAGCATCTCGCCGAACACGCTGGCGGTCTCCGCCAGCGTCAGCGGCGTCGGCGCCATCAGCGCTCCATTTTTGGCCGCCAGCACCTGGTGCACGCCGTGGCCGAGTTCGTGGGCGAGCGTCATCACGTCGCGCGGCTTGCCCTGATAATTCATCAGCACATAGGGATGCGCCGACGGCGTGGTCGGATGGGAGAACGCGCCCGGCGCTTTTCCGGGCCGCACCGGCGCATCGATCCAGCGATCGGTGAAAAACCGTTCGGCGATGGCGGCCATCTCCGGCGAGAAACCGCGGTAGGCCGTCAACACCATGTTCCTGGCCTCTGGCCAGGCGATACTGCCGGTGGCGGCAAATGGCAGCGGCGCATTGCGATCCCAGTGCGCCAGCTTCTTCTTTTTGAACCAGCCCGCCTTGAGCCGGTAATAGCGATGCGACAGCCGCGGATAGGCTGCGCGAACCGAGGCGACCAGCGCATCGACGACCTCGCGCTCGACCCGGTTGTTCAGGTGACGGGAATCCGCGACATCCTGGAAGCCGCGCCAGCGATCGGAAATCTCCTTGTCCTTGGCGAGCGTATTGGTGATGAGCGCAAAGGTGCGCTCGTTGGCCTTGAAGGTCGTCGCCAGCGCCTGGCCCGCCGCCTTGCGCTTTTGCGGCGCGCGGTCCTGCAGCAGGCTGAGGGTCGGCTCGATCGCGAGTTCGCGGCCCGCCACCTTGAAGCGCAGCCCGGAAATGGTTTGGTCGAACAGCCGGTTCCAGGCGGCGTAACCGCTCTGGGATTTCTCGTGAAACAGCTGCTCGACGCGGTCTTCCAGTTGATACGGCTTGTCCTTGCGCAGATCCTCGATCCACGGCCGATAATGCCCGAGCTCGGGGGTCTGCATCGCCCGGTCGATCGCGGCATCGTCGACGCGGTTGAGCTCGAGCGCAAAGAACAACAAATGCACGGACGCCGCCGTCAGCCGCTCGGAGACGTCGCCGTAGAATTTGGAGATCGCGGGATCGACGCTGTCGCCGGCGTGAACCAGGCCGGCATAGGACCCAAGACGGCCCGCGAGATCGTCGATCGCCTCGTAGCGCCGGATAGCCTCGGCGAGCCACTTGCCGCCGCCTTCGGCCGCGATCTCTGCCGCAAGCCTGCCCTTATAGTCGGTCTCAAACGCAACGCATTCCGCGTCCATGCTGGCGAGGTCGCGGGCGATTTCCGGTGCGCCGATGCCGGAATAGAGATCGGCCAGGTTCCATTCCGGCAGCTTGCCGGCTTTGTTCTTGACCGAGTTCTTGGTCGTGGAGTTCTTGGCCGTGGATTTCTTGGCTACTTTCTGGGCCAGGGATTTCTGCGATGAGGATTTCTGGGTGCTGGATGTGCGTCGGGAGGGAGGCTTGCGGAGAGCGGATGAGGAGCGCGAGGTCATCTGGTTCGAGCCTGTGTGTGCATTTCGGCCTGAAGCGGCCGAGAGATGGCGGGGCATCAACCTTTAAGAGGGCGTTAAGCGGCTTCAGCGAGAGTGCCCCGATTCGAGACAGATAGTTGTAACGCCCGAGGAAAGCCATGGCTGCCTGCATTTTGATTGCCGACGACGATGCCGTGCAGCGCCGCCTGGTCGAGAACATGGTGCAGAAATGCGGCTATGAGGCGCGCGTCGTCGACAGCGGTGACGCGGCCCTCGCCATGCTGACCGCCCCGGACGGGCCTGACATCGACGCCGTCGTGCTCGATCTTGTGATGCCTGGCCTCGACGGCATGGGGGTATTGGCAAAAATCCGTGAAGCGGGCCTCACCGTCCCCGTCATCGTGCAGACGGCCCATGGCGGCATCGACAATGTGGTGTCGGCGATGCGCGCCGGCGCCCAGGATTTCGTGGTCAAGCCGGTCGGCCTCGAGCGGCTGCAGGTGTCGCTGCGCAACGCGCTCAATACCAGCGCGCTGAAGGGGGAGCTGCAGCGCATCAAGCATAGCCGCGAAGGCAAGCTGACCTTCGCCGATATCATCACCCGCAGCGAAACCATGGCGGGCGTGCTGCGCACGGCGCAAAAGGCCGCTGGCCTCCACCATTCCGGTGCTGATCGAGGGCGAATCCGGCGTCGGCAAGGAATTGTTCGCGCGCGCCATCCATGGCAGCGGCGAACGCAAGTCGAAGCCGTTCGTGGCCGTCAATTGCGGCGCGATCCCCGACAATCTGGTGGAATTGATCCTGTTCGGCCATGAAAAGGGAAGCTTTACCGGCGCCACCGAACGCCACATGGGCAAATTCGTCGAGGCCTCCGGCGGCACGCTGTTTCTCGACGAAGTCAGCGAACTGCCGCTGACCGCGCAGGTGAAGCTACTTCGCGCGCTGCAGGAGGGCGCCGTCGAGGCCGTTGGCGGCCGCAAGCCGGTGAAGGTCGACGTCCGCATCGTCTCCGCGACCAACCGCAAGCTCTTGGACCGCGTCAAAGACGGACAGTTTCGCGAAGACCTGTTCTATCGCCTGCACGTGCTGCCGTTGACGATTTCGCCGCTGCGGATGCGGCGCGAAGACATTCCGCATTTGCTGCGGCACTTTCTGGCGCGATTCTGCGCGGAAGAAAATCGCTCCATCACCGGCATCAACGGCGAGGCGATGGCGTTGTTGTCGCAACTCGAATGGCCCGGCAACATCCGCCAGCTTGAGAACACGGTCTATCGCGCGGTGGTGATGAGCGAAACCGACCAGCTCGGGATTGCCGATTTCCCGCAGGCCGCCGCGCAATCGCCGGGGGCGCCGGAGGCTCGCGGCGTGCCGGGCGAACCGCTGATTATCGCGCCCGGTTCGCATTCGACCGCGCCGGCCATGATTTCAGGTAACGAAATACCTATAGCACCGCTGTCGTCCGCTGGCGCGCTGGCAATGCTGACGAGCGGCGGCGAAGTCCGGCCGCTCGAAGAGATGGAGTCTGAAATCATCCGCTTCGCGATCGCGCATTATCGCGGGCAGATGTCCGAGGTCGCGCGCCGGTTGAAAATCGGCCGCTCCACACTTTATCGCAAGCTCGACGAGGCGACCGCGGACGATCCGGCCGACGGCGGCACCGACACCACGAACTGACGCCCGACGCCCGATCGCGCCGCCTCGGCGGTCGAAGATTTCGCGATGCCGGCCCGCCCGGAAGATTTGGACCGTGGCTTGCCGGTAACAGACAAAGGCGCAAGCACGTGGCAGATTCGCGCTTTCTATTGCGAATGGATTTTTGCGAAGTCAGTTTGTCGTGAGTTGCCTTGTGGGCGCTGTTCGCATGAGCAGGGCGCGTATATCGTCTGCGTATGAATCGTTGCGTGCAGGCGTACCGGTTTGGAAGAGATTTGGAACGAATTCAGACGCAAACCATACAATCGACGGAATGCGCTGAACCAATCGGACCGGGACTTCAACGAAGGCTGAGGCGAACAATTTAAAGGACTGCTCCATGTCGGGGCGGTGCCACCCAAGGGGTGTGATGATGCGTGACTGTTCGAAGACCCGTGCTGGGTTCGACCGCGTGCTGATGGCCGTGGCCGCGACCTTCCTCACGGTATCCGCAACATCGGCGCTGGCCCAGGCCGACCCGGCCCGCAGCAGCGCCGCAGAATTGGCGATCGATGCTGCCGTTCCACGCCCCGAGCCCGCAAACGTCCCGCCGCCGACCGTCAACGATTTCAAGCCCGACGCCACAGCGTCCATCCCCGACGCCGCCAAGGTGACGGAGAAGCCTGCCGAGACCAAACCGTCCGACCTCGCGACCGCTCCGGCCGTCGACGCGACCAAGGACGCTGCTGCCAAGGACGCGCTGCCAAGGACAACGCTGCCAAGAACGACGTCACCAAGGCTGACGTTGGCAACGCTGACACGACCAAGACGGACACGACCAAGACTGACACTTCCAAGACTGACACCGCCAAGACCGACACCATGACGGCGCCTGCCTCGCCGCCCACCAAGGAATTGGCCACGGCGCCGGAGAAAGAACCGGCCAAGGCCGCAAGCAACGTCGCGGCTGCCGATCAACCGGTCGCCGACAGGCTCCGTGACATGCTGGGCGCAAAGTCGTTGCGCTATTTCGACCGCAAGGCCGAGCGGGCCGCGGTGGAAAAATTCTACACCGCGCGTGACTTCGCACCGCTGTGGACCCAGGGCGGCACCCTGACCGGCACCGCCAACGGCGTCATCGCGCGCCTGAAGGACGCCGCCTCCGACGGCCTGAATGCCGCCGATTATCCGGTGCCGGATTTCGCCGCGGCGACCAACCCGGATGCGCTGGCGGAAGCCGACTTGAAGCTGACCGCGAGCATGTTGGACTACGCGCGCCAGGCCCAGAGCGGCCGGATGCATTGGTCGCAGCTCAGTGGGGATATCCAATTCCCCGAGCACCCGACCGACGCCGCGGAAGTGCTGGCCAAAGTCACCTCCGCCGACGACGCCTCGACCGCGCTCGACAGCTACAACCCGCCGCAAAAGCTCTATCGCGAACTGAAGGCGAAGCTCGCCGAACTGCGCGGCCAGGGCAACGGCGCGGCGATCCAGATCTCCGACGGCCCGGCGCTCAAGTTCACGCCGCCGCGCGGCAAGAAGCAGCCCGCGGAAACGATGGAAGATCCGCGCGTGCCGCAACTGCGCGCCAAGCTCGGCATCTCTGAGAACGCCGACGATACCCATTACGACGCCAAGGTCGCCGAGGCCGTGCGGAAATTCCAGGAAAGCGCCGAGCTCAAGCCGACCGGCGTGCTCGACGAGCGGACCGTCCAGGCCATCAACAGCCCGAAACGGAACAAACAGATCGATACCGTGGTCGTCAACATGGAGCGCTGGCGCTGGTTGCCGCGTGACCTTGGCACGCCCTCGATCGGCGATGCCTATGTCATTCTCAACATCCCCGATTATACGCTCAAGGTGATGCAGCACGGCGCTCAGGTCTGGACCACCCGGGTGGTGACGGGAAAGCCGGGCATTCATGCGACGCCGCTTCTGACCGAAACGATGAAGTTCATCACGGTCAATCCGACCTGGAACGTGCCGCCGTCGATCATCTACAATGAGTACCTGCCGGCCCTGCAGCAGGATCCGACCGTGCTGCAGCGGATGGGCCTGCGGCTCGACCGCGCCCGCGACGGCAGCATCCATATTTCGCAGCCGCCCGGCGAAGCCAACGCGCTGGGACGCATCCGCTTCAACTTCCCGAACAAATTCCTGGTGTATCAGCACGACACCCCGGAGAAATATCTGTTCGCCAAGGACGATCGCGCCTTCAGCCATGGCTGCATGCGCGTGCAGAATCCGGATCAATACGCCTCGATCCTGCTCAACATCACCGAGCCGAACGCGCATTACACGCCGGAGAAGATCCGCAGCATGTACGGCAGCAGCGAGATCGACCTTAAATTCCCGACCGCGATCCCGGTGAACATCACCTATCAGACGGCGTTCGTGGACGAGGCCGGCAAGCTGCAGTTCCGCAAGGACGTCTATGGCCGCGATGCCGCCATGCTGGCCCTGCTGCGCAACAGCCGCAGCAAGGATCTGGAAACCGTGGTGGCGCATTCGCAGCCGAGCTATTCCCGTCCGGCCGGCAACCTTCCCAGTGGCGTCAACTTTGCCAGCGACAACACGTCGTATTCGGGACCGTCGTTCTTCGAGCGGCTGTTCGGGGGTCCGACCCCGGCTCCGGTACCCCCGGGCCGCCGGCCACCACGCGGGGTTTTCACCCGCTAATTCAATCGCCCTCAGCGGTCAGCTGAATTTCGGAAGAATCAATGGCCTCGCCTGACTTTGGCGGGGCCATTGACGTTAACCCTTCTCCACCTGGAATTAGCCGCCGGGCTATTTTTCGCCACACTCAACGGGTTAGGTGCCCCCCTGACTTGGGGGCGGGAGGTAAATCTCGGTTAACCCTCCCGCTTTAAGACTGCATTCACCTTCTTTCGCTGCTTGGGACAGTGCAAGAAATCTTCGATCGGTCGTCCTCTGGGTGGGCTCATACGTGCTGGCTGGTTTTGCACGCCAATTCAACTCACTGTCGTTGACGAGGGCCGGATATCGGGCCGGGTATCATTTTTGCCTGACCTCATTGCTGTTGCTGGCGGGCGCCGGCACGGTCCACGATGCGGCCGCGTTGAACGAAACCCGCACTTTGTCGTTCCACCACACCCATTCCAATGAAGACATCACCGTCACCTTCAAGCGCGACGGGCGTTACGACGAAGAGGCGCTGAGGCAGCTCAATCACTACCTGCGCGACTGGCGTAGCCAAGACCAGACCACGATGGATCGTCATCTGTTCGACATCCTCTGGGAAGTCTACCGCGACGTCGACGGCAAGAAGCCGATCCAGATCATCTCCGCCTACCGCTCCCCCGCCACCAACGCCATGCTCCACCGCCGGTCCTCCGGCGTCGCGCGCTTCAGCCAGCACATGCTGGGCCATGCCATGGATTTTTTCATCCCGGACGTGCCGCTTGAGCAAATCCGTTACGCCGGGCTTCGGCTGCAGCGCGGCGGCGTCGGCTTCTATCCCGAATCGGGATCGCCGTTCGTCCATCTCGACACCGGCAGCATCCGCCACTGGCCGCGCATGACCCACGATCAGCTGGCCAGGGTATTTCCGAACGGCCGCACCGTGCATGTTCCGTCCGACGGCACCCCGCTTAGCGGCTATCAGCTGGCCCGCGCCGACATCGAAAAACGCGACGGTGACGATCGCGGCATGACCAAGAGCAGCCCAAGCCTGTGGGCCGCGTTGTTCAAGACCCGATCGAACGACGACGACGATGAGGGTGCCAGCGCGCCGGCGCCGGCCTCCGTCCAAGTCGCGGACGCCACGCCTGCCAAATCCGCCAATACAGTGCCGATACCGCGGGCGAAGCCGCGTGCCACCTCGACCTTCCAGTTAGTGGCGGCCAACATGCAGTTCGCCCAGGCCGGCCCTCCGGAGCCGACCATGTCGGCATCAGCGGCTGACAACAGCGAAGCCAAACCGCAAACGCCGGCCGACATCATCAATGCCCGCGGCTTCTGGGGCGACACCCCAGCCACCGCGAAACAGGCGACGCCCGAGCAGATCGCGGCCATCCAGGCGCGCCAGGCGATCACCTCGGCAGACCCGCAATCCACCGCCAGCATTTCCGCCGCGTTCCAGGCCCTGGCCTATGCGCCCGCTCCAAACTCATCCGTCGACCGCGCCGGTATCGTTGCAGCCAGTGCACCGATGCCCCGCAGCCCGCGGCCGATATCGCGCAATGCCGGAGCCGCGGCCACCGAAATCAATACCGTGGCCAGCAAGGGATCGCAGGGTCAGGGCAGTGTGATCGCCACATCCGCGCGGATCGCCGCGGCCAAGGGCAGCGACATCTGGATGCGCGCCATGATCCTCGCGCCGAGCGCCAGCACATCGATGGCCTCGACGGTGCTGGGCGATACCGACATGACGCTGATGCGCACTTATTTCGTCAAGCCGCAGGCCGCGGTGACGATGATCTTCTCGGATGATCCGCAGATGGGCCTGCTCAGCGAGCGGTTCACCGGATCGGCAATGGCACGCCTCGCCACGACATCGTTCGTGGTGCATACCGCCTCGCTGCGCTGAAACCTTCGCGGTTAGTCGCAACACTTTCGAAAAATTCCGTGGATTTCGCTCTACCGCTTCTATTCGAGGTCGTGGGCTGCCATCGCGAGACCGCGATTAGATACCGGGGATTTGCCTCCTACGACGGCTCCACGGTCCGCGCCGGAACCAAGCCCGACATCGCACTGTTGGTATTACCGCCGTAATCATATTGGGGCGCTCCGCAACATGATTGTAATCCGGCTCCCCCTAGCGTGTTGGATAGATCAACTCGAGAGGGATCCAACGATGGAAATGACGGATCTCAAGCCGACCTGCCGCGTGGTGGGCGCCGGAGCGCGCTTCACCGGCAAACAGGCGCTGTCCTACACGCCCGGGATCTCCGCCGAATCAGCGGACGCGCGGGGCATCCATCTGCAGATCGTCACCATTCCACCGGGCGGCCGCGCCAAGGCCCATCGCCACGAGGCACACGAGACCGCGATCCATGTGTTGAGCGGCGAATCCGGCATGTGGTACGGCGACCGGCTCGAGCAACACCTGATGGTTCGGGCCGGGGAGTTCCTCTACATCCCCGCCGGCATGCCGCACCTGCCCTACAATCCGAGCGCGACTGAGGCCTGCGTCGCTGTCATCGCCCGCACCGACCCGAACGAGCAGGAGAGCGTTGTGCTGATGCCCGAACTCGACGGAATTCACCCGTGATCCCTCGAGTGCGCAGCCTGCGGATCGCAATGCGTTCTCATGGCCAAGCCTATCGGGCCTGCAAGAAGCGTTTGCGCAGAGAGCATTCTTAAAAAATGTCCGGGGATCTTCCTTGGAAGACACCCGGACCGTCTTGCGATGAGGGGGCCGTGCCTCGACCTCTTGAGGCAAAACGGACGCCATTCTCCGCTAAAAATTTGAATCTGGCGAATTCGGTGTTCGCTCTGATCTGTTGGCAGGCAAAACACCGGGGCCGGGTCATGCGAAACGTTCAAGGCAGCAGAAGAAGGTCCTGTTCAAGCGCAGGAATTCTCTCTATCGGCTGGCACATTACTCACAGCATTCCCAGCGCCTGCATGTAGGTTTCCAGGATGGTTTCTTCTTCGGCGCGCTCATTGGCGTCCTGCTTGCGCATCCGCACGATGGTACGCAGCGCCTTGACGTCATATCCGTTGCCTTTGGCTTCCGCATAGACGTCGCGGATATCGTCCGAGATGGTCTTCTTTTCTTCTTCCAGCCGCTCGATGCGCTCGATGATGGCCTTGAGCTGGTCCTTTGCGAATGTTGTCGCGGGCTCTTCCTTGACGGCGGCGGCAGCGGTGGCCATCGGGTACTCCTGGTGAACTGATGGTTGGAGGGGTGAGAGGAAGCGCCACACGCTTTCGCAGGGCGCGCTCTCAGAATGACCCTCGGGAGTGGCGCGGCTTGCGTCAAGGCGGCATCGCGCTCATCCACAGTGCGCCCACAGGAGAAAATCCGCTCATGGCGGCGGACCCCCGACGCATGCGCCGGCCAGCCGTCTCGAACCTTGTGGGGGCAGTGAAGCCGAATCAGCCGCTAATGCCCGCTTTGGGCTTTCTTCATCGCGGCGAGTTGCTCGGGACTGGCCGCCCCCTGATGGGTCGCCTTCCAGGTCTCATAGGGCATGCCGTAGACCGCCTCGCGGCTCTCGTCCTTGCTCATCGCAGCCCCTTTGGCGTCGGCTTCCTCCTTCAGCCAATTGGACAGGCAGTTGCGGCAGAAGCCCGCCAAATTCATCAGGTCGATGTTCTGGACGTCGGCGCGCGAACGCAGATGCTCGACGAGGCGCCTGAAAACCGCGGCTTCAAGTTCTGTTCTGGTTTTGTCGTCAATCGCCATGCCGTTATCCCGACCGTTGTCACGCCATTTCGCGGAAAGGTTATCGATTATTAAGTAGGGGCTGTCACAGATTTTGCCATATCGCGGCGCAAACGACGTATCCATCGAAGCAATTTCGGTTGCCGATTGCCTGAAAAGGCCCCCTCAACCGTTGACAGTCCCCGCCGACGCGCGCGAAATCGTCAAAGAATTGATATAGCTTCGCCGAATGATCCCTGAAAATCCACATCACACCCATCCATTCTCCGCGCGCATGATCGCCGGTTTGATGCCGGCGTTGGCGCTTGCGGTGGCGTGTCTGTGGAACAGCTCGGCCGCGGCCGACTTTCGTCTCTGCAATAACAC
Organism: uncultured Alphaproteobacteria bacterium; assembly: GCA_963843235.1. Lineage (GTDB taxonomy): Bacteria > Pseudomonadota > Alphaproteobacteria > Rhizobiales > Xanthobacteraceae > Bradyrhizobium. Next base: position 639,746 of record CAWJJV010000015.1, on the reverse strand, counting down.
CGCGAGCCGGGTCGGCATTGCGCTAGGCTACAAGGACGCCGAGGGCTGGACCACTGAAGGCTGGTGGAACGTGTCCTCGCGCAGTTGCGAGACGCTGCTGAAAGGCACGCTGGTTGCGCGCTACTATTACATCTATGCGCTCGATTACGACCGCGGCGGCGAGTGGTCCGGGCAGGCTTTCATGTGCTCGCGCGACAAGGAATTCACCATCAAGGGCACCGACAATTGCCTGGCCCGCGGGTTCGACCGCACCGGCTTCTTCGAGGTCGACACCGGCGAGCAGCGCGCCTGGACCGTGCAGTTGACCGAATTGAGCGAACAACAGCCGGGGCAGCGGGTGCCGGGTATCCCGGGAACGGTCGACCCCAACAGGCCCGGTGGACTTCCAGGGATTTCCAATTCGCCGGGCGGAACACCCGGCCTGCCCGGCTCGCCGGGTGGAACGCCTCCGGGCACGTCTGGTCCGCCGCCAGCCGCTGCGCCCGGAAACAAGCCATGAGGCGCCTGCGCCGCATCAAGATTGTTGCAACGCTCGGCCCCGCCTCCTCCGACAGCGCCATGATCCGGCGGCTGTTCGAGGCCGGCGCCGACGTGTTCCGGATCAATATGAGTCACACCTCGCACGACAAGATGCGCGAACTGGTCACGACCATTCGCAGTGTCGAGTCGAGCTATGGCCGGCCGATCGGCATCCTGGTCGATCTTCAGGGGCCGAAGCTTCGCCTGGGCTCGTTCGCGGAAGGCGCGATCCAGCTCAAGAACGGCGAAAGCTTCGCGCTCGATTCGGACAAGACGCCGGGCGACAACACCCGCGTTCAGCTTCCGCATCCGGAAATCCTGGCCGCGCTCAGGCCGGGTCACGCGCTGCTGCTCGACGACGGCAAGGTGCGCCTGATCGCCGAGGAGACTTCCGCCGAACGCGCCGTCACCCGTGTCGTGATCGGCGGCAGGATGTCCGATCGCAAGGGCGTCAGCCTGCCCGACACCGATCTGCCGGTATCCGCGATGACGCCGAAGGACCGCGCCGACCTCGAGGCGGCGCTGGTGACCGGGATCGATTGGGTCGCGCTCTCGTTCGTGCAGCGCGCTGAGGATGTCAGCGAAGCCAAGAAACTGATCCGCGGCCGCGCCGCAGTGATGGCCAAGATCGAGAAGCCGCAGGCGATCGATCGGCTCCCCGAAATCCTGGAGGCATCCGACGCCTTGATGGTGGCGCGCGGCGACCTCGGCGTCGAACTGCCGCTGGAGCGGGTGCCGAGCCTGCAGAAGCAGATGACGCGGCTGGCCCGGCGTGCCGGCAAGCCGGTGGTGGTCGCCACCCAGATGCTGGAATCGATGATCCAGAGCCCGGTGCCGACGCGCGCCGAGGTCTCGGACGTCGCTACCGCCGTCTATGAAGGCGCCGATGCCATCATGCTGTCGGCGGAATCCGCGGCCGGCAAGTTTCCGGTCGAGGCGGTTTCGACGATGAACCGCATCGGCGAGGAGGTGGAGCGCGACCCGACCTATCGCGGCGTGCTCAATGCCCAGCGCGCCGAGCCGGAGCCGACGGTCGGCGACGCCATCGCCGACGCCGCCCGGCAGATCGCCGAAACGCTCGACCTGTCCGCGATCATCTGCTGGACCAGCTCAGGATCGACCGCGCTCCGCGTCGCGCGCGAACGGCCGAAGCCGCCGGTGGTGGCGATCACGCCCAATCTCGCTACCGGACGCAAATTATCCGCGGTCTGGGGCGTGCATTGTGTGGTCGCGGAAGACGCCCAGGACCAGGACGACATGGTCAACCGTGCCGGCTCGATCGCGTTTCGTGACGGCTTCGCCAAGGCCGGGCAGCGCGTGATCATCGTCGCCGGCGTGCCGCTCGGCACCCCCGGCGCCACCAACATGCTGCGCATCGCCTATGTCGGCCGGGACAGCGACGCCGATATGTGAGCTGCGGCGGCGCTCCTTCAAAATTGTGAGCGTCATTCCGGGATGCGCCGCTTGGCGCAGACCTCAGATGTGCAAGTCGCACATCGTAGTTCGCGCTTGCGTGCGCCCCGGAATGACGAATTAAAAATTACAGCAGCGTCGCGTCGAGCGTGATCTTGGTATTGAGCACTTTCGAAACCGGGCAGCCGGCCTTGGCCATGCCGGTCAGTTCGTCGAACTTTGCCTTGTCCACGCCGGGAATCTTCGCCGTCAAGGCAAGGTGCACGGATGTGATGGCAAAACCGTCAGCCACCTTCTCGAGCGTGACGTCCGCCTTGGTCTCCATGTGCTCGGCCGTGAACTTGGCTTCGCCGAGGATCAGCGACAGCGCCATGGTGAAACAGGCGGCATGCGCCGCGCCGATCAACTCCTCCGGATTGGAGCCGGGCTTGCCCTCGAACCGGCTGGCAAAGCCGTAAGGGTAATCCGTCAGCGCGCCGCTCTTGGTCGAGATCGCACCCTTGCCGTCCTTGATACCGCCCTGCCATTTGGCGGATCCTGATGTCGTTGGCATATGTCGCTCCTTGCGTGGTGGTTAGGCCGCCGCTTGCACGGCGGTCGCCCATCCTAACGGCATGGTTGCGTCAAAGCGATGTCGCGACAGCGATCGTTGTCAGGCCCCGACCAGGGCTTTCGCCGGCAGCACCGCCTGCACCACGAGACCGCGGGCGCGGGCGTCCATCACACCGACGGCACGCAGCGCCAGCAGCGTGACGGTTTGAACGGCGTCGCGCAGCCTCGCAGGGTCCTCCAGATTGTCCGGCGCCAGTGGCCCGACCAGCGCTTCATGCAGCGCGCCAAGCAGCGCGGTGGCGGCCAGGGCGGTGTCCTGGGCGGGCAGATGTCCGGCGCGGACCGCGGCTTCGATCCGGGAGCCGATCTCGCCGGCGATCTCGCGGCGGCTCGCCAGCCGCGAGGCGGTGACATCGACATCGACCGGTTCAGCCAGGATGCCCCAGGCGAGCTTGCGCTGCGAGAGCACGTGGACGGCAACCGTGGTGACGGCCGCCGCCAGCGCCGACGACGGCCCGGGAGCGGCATCCGCGGCACGACGGATGGCGGTCAATTCATCGCGCGAGACGTCCGCGATCAGTTCGGAAATCAGGTCGGCCTTGGAGGGGAAGTAGCGATAGACCGTGCCGGCGGCGACATTGGCCCGGATCGCGACCGGTGCGATTTGCACGGCCCCCATGCCGCCGTCGGCCGCGGCATTGCGTGCCGCCGCCAAAATAGCGCTGCGCCGCGCCGCAAGGCGCTTTACCACCTGGTGGGTTCGTCGGTAAACCATGATGCGTTTCTCTTCCCCTGCGCGCCCCGCGCCCGACGGCCGGGCAACGCGCGTCTTGATGATTTTTGGCGATTTGGTGCAAACCGCTTTGAAGAACTGAACAACTATTCACGCCAAATGACAAGGCTCTTTCATAACTTCACGCAGATTTGCGAAGGCGCGCCTCGATACCCCTGCGAAAACGCTTTGTCCCATGCCTCCTCGCCCGCGACGTCCGGGATTTGAAGGCCGCCGGAGATGCCGGTCCGGCAGGGCAGGCAAAGGAATGAAGACAGCGCGAGTTTCTTCGGCGCACCTACCCGGTTTCGAGCGGCGGTATCGCCGCGGCGGGCCCTCCGCTCGGCCAATGAATTCCGCCTCAATTTCCGAAGCTCTGCTGAGGGGTCAGCATCTTGCCTGACGCCTCGCGTTGCCAAACTTCCGCTGACACCACGGACCACGGCCGGCGCCCCGGCGGCTGCCATCTCCGCCCCCGGCAACCATCGCGAAGGGGAAGCATCCTTGCGTCGTAATGACTTTGGGGCGTTGCGTGCGAAATCTGAGGCGCCGAGTCCCATCGCATCACAGACCGATTGCGGGAATGAGCGTCGAGACAGCAGCGAAGAGGTCAATGCAGCAATGAGCTTGCCGACCCGCTGACGGTAGCGCGCGCGCGGCAACGCGAGCGCGACCACCAGAATTGGCAACCGGATAGCCCGGCCCAGCGGTGCGAATGTAAATCAACCGTGCCGGCTCGCTGCAAAATTTAGATAACCTCGAAAATCGCGACCGATCACACGATCGAATCAAGCAGCTTGTATTCGTCAAACTTAGATGAACCGACAGCCGCCACAGATTGCGTCAAAAGTGTTTGTCAATTCTTAATTGAAAGTGTCTAGAAAACTCATCCGACGGTTCGCCGCCTTTTCCCGGCACCGCTGCAAGAAAATGGTGAGGTCAGATGAACGTACCGGACATGAACGGCGAGCACTCGAACGAGGACGCCAATCACAGGCTCGTTCGAATCTTCGCCATCTGTTTCGGTACCCTCGTGCTTGCCTATTCCACGCTGGGATTTCGCCTGTTTTTGAATCATGGATCGTACCAGCCCCTCGATTTGTTGCTGATCTCGGCTCGCGTGCTGCTCGGTGCGGCAGCGATCCCGCTGATCCTTCATCCGCCCCGACTTGAGCGTATCTGGGGTCGGCAGATCAACTCGATGAGTTCTCTCTTCGAAGAAGGCTTTTCAAGTTCAAGCGCGAAGGAAAAGGTGAGACTTATCGTGCTCGTTACGATGGTCAGCCTGCTGCTCGAACTTGTCATGATCCGCTGGCTGGCATCAGTATTTCCTGTATTTTCCTTCTTTAAAAACTTCACGCTTTTGGCATGCTTTCTCGGTCTGGGCGCGGGATATGCGGTGTCCAACCGACAGCGGTGCGCTCCGGCGCTGGTGTTGCCGATGCTGGCGTTGTTTGTCAGCATCATTACCCTGCTGCGTTACGACATCAGCTCGGACGTCAGCTTCTTTGCTGCGCTTCCGATGCTCGAGCAAACCTCCATCAATATATCGATGGATCAGTTGGACCTGGTGACGCTGCTGGTTCGAAGCGCCCCCTTGTATCTGCTGCTGGCGACGAGCTTCATTATCTGTGCGTGCATCTGCTATCCGGTCGGTCAGCTCTGCGGCAAACTGCTTCATAGCGCTGCTCCGCTGAAAGCCTACAGCCTCAATCTGCTCGGGAGCATCCTTGGAGTCGCGGCGCTGTTCGTGATGAGCCTGTTCTGGCTGCCGCCGGTTATCTGGTTCACGGCAGTCGGTGGCGTTCTACTGTTTTTTGTGTTGTCGCGAGACGCGCGCCAGCCGGTCGGGATCGCGAGTTTCTGTGTGTTGGTCGTCGTATTATCCTGGCCCGTTGAGCCGGAGATTCAGCGGCTTTATTCGCCGTATCAATTGCTGGAGCGAATGACCAAGCTCGATGGTTTGATGAATATCCTGTCGGGCGGCGCTTACTATCAAAAGGTATTCAACCTGGCGGAGAGCAATCGCGGCCACGAGTCCGAGCAGGATCGCTACGTCCGGGCCTATTACGAATTCCCGTTCAACTTCAAGAAAAAGCCGGAGCGCGTCGCCATCGTCGGCGCGGGCAGCGGCAACGACGTGGCGGCGGCGTTGCGGATGGGCGCCTCCCATGTCGATGCGATCGAAATTGACCCCGCCATCGTCCATCTCGGGAAAGCCGATCATCCGGAGCATCCCTATGACGACCCCCGCGTCACGGTGATCATTAATGACGCCCGTAATTTCTTTCGAACGGCGCATCAGCAGTACGACCTGATCATCTACGGTGTGCTGGATTCCCACACCGCGCTAAGCCACGCTTCAAACCTGCGGGTCGACTCTTACGTCTATACCCGCGAGGGAATCGCGGAGGCGTTCAAACTGCTTAAGCCCGACGGCGTCATGTCGATCGCATTTGCGCTTCCGAACGAGTCTCTCGGGTACAAGTTGTCGCACATCCTTCAGGGGATACCGGGGGCCGGGAAGCCGCTAGCGGTTCGGGTGCGGTATGATTCAAGCACGACGACCGCCTTTGTCACCAAAAAGGGCCGCGATGTTGCGATGCCCGAGAACAACGATTTTGCAGCTTTCGGCTTCGAGAACGTTTCGACGTATTTCGCGCGACCTTATCCGGAGGACAGCATTCCGACCGATGATTGGCCATTCTTCTACATGATCAATCGCACCTACCCCATCAGCTACATGATAGCGCTCGGCATGGCGATGCTGCTTAGCTACATGTTCGTCCGCAAGACGATCGGCTTAAACGATCCGATCGAACGCGGTTACGTACCGTTTTTCTTCTTGGGTTCCGGCTTCATGCTGGTCGAAACCAAAGCCATTACCGAACTGGGATTGCATCTTGGCGGGACATGGTTTGTCGTAGCCGCGACCATCGTAATGGTCTTGGCTATGGCCTTCCTCGCCAACCTCCTGGTTCAACGTCAACGCATTCAACGCAGCGGCTATGCCTATCTCGGGCTATTCATCAGCCTGCTCGTTGGTTATTTTTATGCGCGTAACCACGAATTGATCGCGTTCAACTCGCCACTGGCGAGCGTCGTGACGAGCTGCGTTCTTCTCACCATTCCGATGTTTTTCTCCGGCATCATTTTTTCGACGTTGATCGGCAAGAGCGGGAGCAACATTTCCACCGCGCTCGCTTACAATCTCATGGGAGCCTTGTTTGGTGGATTGATGGAATACAACTCGATGTATTTCGGATTTGCATTCCTGTATCTGCTTGCGACCGGATTTTACGTTCTCGCGTGGGTGTTTTCACGGGATCCGGCCGCCATATCGGCCTTGTCCATACCCAACATTCGGCGCCTGCGCTTCGCCCCAAAGGATTAGGTCTTGAACGGCGCCGCGCGCACCGGCACGGCCGAGTCCGACCGGCGCCCCGGTGAACGTGAAGATGAAGATCAATCCATCGCGCATGCCAGCGCGGGCAGCGTGGCACCGACCTGGCAGACGCGGCTAGCGAAGTCGCTGGCCCTCATTCGCTGACCGATCGGATAAAGTTATGCGCGCGAAAGCCGGCGCCGCGAGTCAGGCGCTTGCCGAAGACATCAGCGCCGGCACGGGCTGCCGTCGCCACGGACTGGCGCGACGCACGATCAGACCCGCGACGATCAGGGTGGCGCCGAGCCCAACCGGCGCCCCGATGAACATGAAGCTGAAGATCAAAGCCATCGCGCAGCCCAGCGCCGGCAACTCGTAGGGGCGGAATCCAGTCTTGAGTCCGATGCGAACCAGGAAGCCGATCGGAATTGCCAGCACCATCATGTCGTACATGAACAGATACGGCGTGATCAGCAGCGTGCCGGTCGCGAGCGCGGCGGCCTTCAATGAATAACGAATACGGCTGCGCCACATCACCGCCAGTGTCACCGCGACCGTCGCGCTCAGGATCCACTGGAATATCCACGCCAGATGTTCGGTCCCGCCAAAATACCGAACCAGCGAGAACAGGCTCTGCAGCTTCCACCAGGTGGCCTTGCCTTCGGTGAGGAAGGCCTGTGAAAACATCGGCATCCAGTGGAAGAAGGCCTGCCAGCTCTCGGTGCCGAAAGCCAGCCAGGAGACCAGCGCCATCAGGACCGTGACCGCCCCGGCCGTGAAGAACACCGTCCATTGCGACGCCGCGATCAGCACCAAGGGGAACAGCAGGCCATATTGCGGCTTGTAGCTCAATAAGCCCAGGCAAATGCCTGCAAGCACCGGCCGTACCGGCATCAAATAAAGCGTGCCGCCGATCAGTGCCGCCGTGAGGAAGCCATTCTGCCCGACCAGCGCGTTGTTGAGCACGATCGGAAAGGCGATCGCCAGCACCAGGCCGAACGCGCGGCCGACGATCGCGCGCATCACGGCGAGGTATGGCAGCAAGCTGACCGAAACCCAGCCGATGAACGCCACGGGATAAGAAAACTGCGCCAGCAACGAGGCCACGAACAGGAACGGCGGTGGATAGTGCCAGGCGAAATAGCCCGGGAAATCCTGCTTCAGCAGCGCGAGTTCGACCTGGTGCTGGATATCCCAATCCCAGGCTTGCGCCGGATGCCCCTCGAGCGCCAGCCGGCCGGCCGCCCAGACGTTGACGAAGTCGGTCGGGATGCCCAGCCCGTTTGCGTCGTAGATCCACCCGTGCGAAAAAAACATCGACGTAAAAAACGATACGTTGATGACGACCAGCACGAAACAGGCGTTGAACAGCGACGCAGGAATGGCGCTGCGGTCAGGCGAAATCGTCGGGACGGAGGAGACCGGCGCGGCCATGCAAAGTCCTTTTCGCGGGCGTCGCGCCTGGGCGGAACGCGATCCTCTCCAGCAATAAGCCAGACTGCCTTGAGAAAATCTTAAGGGTTAAGGCCGTTTGGCGGGATTGTCGTGGCGACCGCGCACGATATCGACGACACTCCGGCCGCGAATTTACAGCCGCCCGCGACGAGGCGGGAACGGGAGGGACATATGCCCAACGACTGGACACGGCGATCGGTACTGTCGGGCGCCGCGGCGGCAGGCTCGGCGCTTATCGTCAGGCCGACGCTGGCCGCCGAATACAGATTTTCGCAATATCACAATCAGGCGGCCTCCGGCACGCTGCACCAGAACCTCATCGCGATTTGGCAGGCGGTAGCTGCGGAAACCAACGGCCGGGTCGAAACCACGGTCTACGCCGAAAACAACAAGCTGCCGGGCGGCGATCCCGACGCGCTCAAAATGCTGATCGCCGGCGAGATCCAGTTCTTCACCTTGATGGGCGGCATCATCGGCACGGTGGTGCCGGTTGCTGAAGCGCAGCAATTGCCGTTCGCGTTCAAATCGACGGCGGACGCGCACAAGGCGATCGACGGTCCGCTTGGGAAATATATCGGCGAGGAGATGGCGGCCAAGGGAATGTATCTGTTTCCGGTCGCCGGATTCGACAACGGCATGCGGCAGGTCGCTTCGATACCGCGAGCGATCGCAACGCCCGAAGACTTCGCCGGCATGAAAATCAGGGTACCGCCCGGACAGATGATGCTCGATACGTTCAGCGCGTTCGGCGCCCAGCCAGTGACCACGCCGGCCAACCAGATCTACGACGCGCTGAAAACCGGCAAGGTCGATTCGCAGGAAAATCCGCTGGCGATCCTCGAAGGCTTCAGGCTTTACGAGCTGGTGAAGTATGTCAGCCTGACCAACCACATGTGGTCCGGCTTCAACGCAATGGCCAACCTCACCATTTGGAAATCGTTGCCCGACGACATCAAGGGTGTGATCGAGCGCAATTTCACCAAATATGTCCGTCAGCAGCGCCAGGATCAGGCGGCACTCAATGCGAAGCTGCGCGACGACTTCGTCAAGCGCGGGCTGGTGTTCAATGAGGTGGATCAGGCTGCTTTCCGCGCCAAGCTTCCCGGCGTGTATGCGATCTGGAAGGAAAAGCTCGGCACAAAATGCTGGTCGCTCGTGGAAGCTGAAGTCGGCAGGCTGGGTTGATCGTTCGTCATTCCGGGGGCGCACGTCTTCACGCAAGCCGAAATGACGATGCCTCAATTCCCGGTCTGCAGTTCCCCGAAACGCTCCCAGCTCTTGCCGTTGAAGCGCATGAACTGCATCTGGTCGACCGGAACGTGATCGGTGGGACTGGTGTTGATCTTGATCCCCGGCAACAGCATCGGCAGTTGCAGATCCCTGATGGCATAGGCCTGCTTGAGGATGTTCTCGGTCGAGAGGTCGTCGCCGCAGGCTTTCAGCACCGCCTCCAGCGTCATCGCGCTGTTGTAGGCGTTGACGTAGTTGGTGTCGTGCAGGTCGCCATCGGGAACGTATTTGATCATGAACTCCCGCCACGCCTTGACGCCGGCGTCGTCATTCCAGGCGGGATCGTCGGGGTCCTTGACATAGGCGGTCGATAAAATCCCGACGCCGGCATCCAGCCCCGCCGGCTGCATCACCGTGGAGACCCAGACCGCGACGTTGGACAGGAAGGTCATCGGCTTCCAGCCGATCTCGAAGGCTTTCCGGATCGACTGCGCGGCGAATTTCGGCGTCGCCGCGATCACGAACACATCGGCGCCGGAGGCCTTCAGCTTGACGATCTGCGAGTCGATGGTCGGATCCGATATTTCATAGGTCGCGGCCGTGACCACCTGGTCGTACTTCTCGCCGAGCACATCCTTCAGCCCCGCCAGATAATCGCGTCCGAAATCATCGTTCTGCGAAATGACGGCGAAGGTGGCGTTCGGATTGCTGGCCAGCGCATGGCGCGCATAGAGCCGCGCCTCGTAGCGGAACGGCGCCTGCACGCCGACCGTCGCTTGCGGGAATTGCGCGATGTCGGCAAATTTCGAAGCCCCTGAGGCCAGGAACAGTTGCGGGATGTTCTTGCCCTGCAGGTATTTGGCGATCGCGGTATTGTGCGCGGTGCCGATCGACGAGAAGATCAGCGCCACCTCGTCGCTTTCCACCAGCCGCCGGGTCTGTTCCACGGTCTTTGGCGGCGCATAACTGTCGTCGAGCGAGATCAGGTTGATCTTGCGGCCATTGAGGCCGCCGCGGTCATTGATCATCTTGAAGTAGCCGACCTCGCCCTTGCCGAGCGCGCCGAACGCCGAGACCGGGCCGCTGTAAGGCATGGTCTGGCCGATCTTGATCTCCGTCGAGGTGACGCCGCGCATTTCCGCGGCCGCCGCCGGCCATGCCAGCACGGCCAGAGCGCCTATCACGGCACATCTCGTGACCCCACGCATCGAGATCCCCTCCCCGTTTTATTCCGGCGCGCTCGCATGGCGGCCACCTCGGGCGCGGTTCTGCCCGCGCTCTCGCTGTGGTGAAAACATGCCATGACGCCGACAGCGACGCCAACCGGAAACATCGGGGACACGAGAACGACGAACCGCGGCATAAAAAAACGCGGCGTCGCCGCCGCGTTTTCGATTCAGGAAGTAAGCTGCTCAGGCCTGCGGCTGCGGCTCCAACCCGGGATCCGGATCTGGACGCGGACGCGGCTTGCCGGCCGGCGGCACCGCCGAGGTGCGCGGCGTGCTCGGCTCCAGCACCGACTCGCGGTTCGGCTTCTTGCCTTTCAGCAGGTCGGTGATCTCGTCACCGGACAGCGTTTCGAACTCGAGCAGGCCCTTGGCCAGGGCTTCGAGGTCGGCGCGCTTTTCAGTGAGAATACGCGTCGCTTCGTTGTAGCCCTCTTCCACAAAGCGCCGGATTTCGGTGTCGATCTTCTGAACCGTCGCCTCTGACGCGTTCTGGGTACGCGACACCGACATGCCGAGGAAAACCTCGTCCTGGTTCTCGCCGTACGACACGGTGCCGAGTTCTTCGGAAAGACCCCAGCGTGTCACCATCATCCGTGCCAGCCGGGTCGCCTGCTCGATGTCGGACGAGGCTCCAGAGGTGACCTTTTCGCGGCCGAAGATCAGCTCTTCGGCAACGCGGCCGCCCATCATGATGGCCAGCCGCGAGGTCATCTGCTCCAGCGACATCGACAGCTTGTCGCGCTCCGGCAACTGCATCACCATGCCGAGCGCACGGCCGCGCGGAATGATCGTCGCCTTGTGGATCGGATCGGTCGCGACGACGTTGAGGCCGACGATGGCGTGGCCGCCCTCGTGATAGGCAGTCAGCAATTTCTCTTCCTCGGTCATGACGAGCGACTTGCGCTCGGCACCCATCATCACCTTGTCCTTGGCCTCTTCGAACTCGGCCTGGGTCACCATGCGCTTGTTGCGCCGGGCGGCGGTCAGCGCCGCCTCATTGACGAGGTTCATCAGGTCGGCGCCGGAGAAGCCGGGCGTGCCGCGGGCGATGGTCTTGAGGTTGATATCCGGCGCCAGCGGCACCTTGCGGACATGAACTTTCAGGATCTGCTCGCGGCCGACGACGTCCGGGTTCGGCACCACCACCTGGCGGTCGAACCGGCCGGGGCGCAGCAGCGCAGGATCCAGCACGTCGGGACGGTTGGTCGCCGCGATCAGGATGACGCCTTCATTGGCCTCGAAGCCGTCCATCTCGACCAGCAACTGGTTCAGGGTTTGCTCGCGCTCATCATTGCCGCCGCCGAGGCCGGCGCCGCGATGGCGGCCGACCGCGTCGATTTCGTCAATGAAGATGATGCAGGGCGCGTTCTTCTTGGCCTGCTCGAACATGTCACGGACCCGGGAAGCACCAACGCCGACGAACATTTCGACGAAGTCCGAACCCGAAATCGTGAAGAACGGCACGTTGGCTTCGCCCGCGACCGCGCGCGCGATCAGCGTCTTGCCGGTGCCGGGAGGGCCGACCAGCAGCACGCCGCGCGGAATGCGACCGCCGAGACGCTGGAATTTTCCGGGATCGCGCAGGAATTCGACGATCTCCTGCAGGTCCTGCTTGGCCTCGTCGACGCCGGCGACGTCCTCGAACGTCACCCGGCCATGCGCCTCGGTCAGCATCTTGGCGCGCGACTTTCCAAAGCCCATGGCCTTGCCGGCGCCGCCCTGCATCTGCCGCGACAGGAATATCCACACGCCGATCAGCGCGATGAACGGCAGCCAGGAGACCAGCAGCGACACGAACCAGGGCACGTTGTCGCCGGGCGGCTTCGCGGTGATCGAGACCTTGCCGTTATACAGCCGCGAGACCAGCGTCGGATCGTTCGGCGCATAGGTCTGGAAGCTGGAGCCATTGGTGAAGGTGCCGTGGATTTCCGGCCCCTGAATGACGACGTCGCGAACGTGATTCGCGTCGACCTCGGTCAGAAGTTGCGAGAACGAGATGTCCTGCGAGGACGTGCGCTGACCAGGATTCTGGAAGAGCGTGAACAGGGCCAATAACAGCAAGACAATAATAACCCAGAGGGCGAAATTGCGCAGATTGGCGTTCATCGATCTTCCTTCGTGGTCGCGCGGATCGCGACCTTGTATCCTTGGCAGTATTCTCAACAATAATCTTGGGTAGCCCCGTGGGAATCCCCCGGTCGAACTCTGCTGCATAATCTAGGTGTCGCCCCGGTCGCTGCCAAGGGAACCGCACAGGACTATTTAACGCATCGTAGCGCATTTCCCGTTCAAATAATGGCGCTGAAACCGGTGTTTTCGGGGGGTGGTTAAGGCTTGGAGCGCGGTTTTTGCGGAAATAGCGCGTGCGGCCTCAGGTCCAGGCCTCAATCTCACCGGCGGCGGCGCGGCGGCGCCCGCTCGACGCGGATTTGGCCGTCGACCAGGCTGATCATAGCACCGGCCAGGGTCTGCTTCAGTTTCGGCCGCCCTTCGGTCTTTTTCGCGCTGGCCTGGTCCAATGCCGACAGCAGCGCCTCAACCTTACCGAGTTCCGCCGGTCCTTCGTCGCCGAAACGATCGATCGCGCGCTGCAAGAGCCGAACCCGGATTTCCTCAGGGATCGCGGCAAAAGCCTTGAACTCGAAGATCTTGCCGTCGAACCCGGGACGCGGGACGTCGCCATTCCTCAAGGCAAGATAGCGCTCGGCTCCGTCGGCCAGGATTTCCACGGCCGCATTGGCGCGCGCAAGCCGCGACGCCAGCCGCGCCAGATTGCGGGCATCGCCGCCCTCGGCGGCAAGCGCCGGCATCAGGGCACGGAGCCTCGGCCGGGTGAAATTCGTGTCGCGATTGGTCGGATCGTCGGCGAAGTCGATCTTGGCTTTCGTAAGCGTCGCGACCAGTTGCGATTTGGAAATGTGCAGAAACGGCCGTGCCAGCACGACGCCGTCGCGCCGGGATTGTCGGGCCATCGCCGCCAGACCGGCGATGCCGCTGCCGCGAAACATCCGCATCAGGAGCGTCTCGGCCTGATCGTCACGGGTATGCGCGGTGAGAATGTGCACGGCGCCGTGGTCCTGCGCGGCCTTCGCCAGCAGACGGTATCGCGCCGCCCGTGCCGCGGCCGGCAAGCCGGATTTCGGTTTGGCGCCGGTCCAGCGCATCGTACGATGCGGCAGGTCGAGGGCCCGCGCCAGGCGCTTGACGTCGCTCGCCTCGCGCACCGACGCCGCGCGCAAACCATGGTCGACCGTGACGGCGATCAGGCGCGGACCGCGCACCAAAGCCCGGCGCCACCGCGCCGCAAGCCACATCAACGCGATGGAATCGGGGCCTCCGGAAACCGCCAGTACGATCGCGGGAACGGACTTCCATTCCGCAAACAGCTGCTTCGCATCCCTGGCCGAGATCGCCGAATGGTCGTCGTCAGGCATGGCATCGCCGGTCAAAGCGTCTTCGGGCGACGGCCCGCCCCGCAAGCGGGCGCCCGTTCGCGTGACGAAAACGCGTCAAACAAGAACTTCAAACAAGAACTTGGAAAACCTCAACTTGCAAAACAAGAGACTTGTAAAACAAGAGTTTGGCGCCAAAACCAGCTGATGCCGCCACGCGACCCGAGCCCGGCGCCATATCGATGCGTCGCCGCGCCCGCTTCGGCGCCGGCAACAGATTTCAGCACTTGACGCGTTTTTGTTCCCGATCCACAGCCGATTTGACGCCGCTCGAGGCGCGGGGATATTTCCGCGTCACCTCGCCAAAGGCGGCGCACGCGGCCTCCTTCTCTTTCAAGGCCGCCAGCGATTGTCCGAGCCGCAGCAAGGCATCCGGCGCCTTCGCCGACTTGTCGAATTTGGTGGTCACTGCGAGAAAGGCCTCCGCGGCATCGCGGTATTTCTGGCGCTGGAAGAAACTTTCGCCCAGCCAGTATTGCGAGTCCGCGACCATCGGATCGCCGGGATACTTCTGCGCGAAGTTGCGCATGGTCTCTTCAGCGAGCGCATAGTCCTTGCGTTGCATATAGCCGATGCCCAGATCGAACTCGTCCCTCGGGGTGGCCGACGGCGGCAAGGTGGTCAACCCGGAGCCAGCGCCGCGCGGCGGCGGCGCCGTGCCGGCGGAGTCGCGCTGGCTGGGACTTTCAAGATTAAGCGGTTCACCCGCGCCGCGCCCGCCGGGCGCGCCGACCGGTGCCTGGTTGGCAATCGGCAACTGACCGCCGCCAAGCGCCCGCGGTACGCCGGGCGCATTGGGATTCTGGCCGGGGTCGAATGCATCGCCGCGGCGACCGCCCTGCGCCGGCGCTTCCTCCTGGTAGATCGGCGCGGGAGCGGCAATCTGCGGCTGGTCGTATCCCGGTTGAGGTGCGGGTTGCCGATAGGCCGGGTTCGTCTGCGGCGGAGGAAGCGCAGCCACGCCGGGCTGGCCGACGGGGGCCGCCTGCGCGCCAGCCTGAAGTGCCCTCAGTCGCTCCTGGAGCTGCTGATTCTGGTGTTGCAACTCCTCGTTCTGGCCGGTGAGTTGCCGCAGCTGGTTCTCAAGCTGCTGAACTCGCATTTCCGGATCGCCATCATCGGATTGCGCCAATGCCGGCGAAAGAGAGTCTGCGACCCCAACGTCAGTATCGCGGAGAGTGCGGCGGCGCGGGTAATCTGATGAAATCTGGATGACATTCTGGCCTGACGACGAATGCGGCGTGACATCGCAAAGTACCTGGCAAAGTACCTGGAAAGCGAACCACCTTGAGAGACGGAGTACGCCAAAAATGTGACTGGTACAAACGGGTGGCGGAAGTCCGCCGTCATAACAAAAACCGGCGCCCAAAGGCGCCGGCAATGGGGTTTTGCGGGGCGTGAACGCTTAAGAACTGGCGTTCAGAACCGTGACGGCGCGGCGATTTTGCGACCAGCACGAGATGTCGTTGCAGACCGCCACCGGGCGTTCCTTGCCGTAAGAGATGGTCCGCATCCGGCTCGGATCGATGCCGCGCGACGCCAGGAAGGTGCGAACCGACTGGGCACGCCGCGCACCGAGCGCAATGTTGTATTCACGCGTACCGCGCTCGTCGGCATGGCCCTCGATGGTGAAGGAGTAGCGGTTGTAGGTCTGCAGCCATTGCGCCTGCTTCTCCAGGGTCGCGATCGCCTGCGGCGACAAATCGGTCTGGTCGCTCTCGAAGAACACGCGATCGCCGACATTGACCACGAAATCCTGCTGGCTGCCCGGGCTCGCCGCACTCGCCATCGCGCCGTCGGCGCCGAGGTTCTTGTTGGCGCAGGCGCCCATCGACAATGCTACCGCAAGCACCGCAGCCAGCTTCAATCCCTGGAGGATACGCATTTGAGGTTTCATTCGGAGCCTCCACGCTCACGTTATTCAACTGTTATCCGGTCTACAGGGGGATGGTTAAGCGAACGTTCCGTCAACCTTGACGGGGTGTTGCCAAAATCGGTCAAAAGCCCCCAAACGGCGAAAAGCGACCGCGATGGTTAATCAGTTGTAAATGTGGCGTGAGGGTGGAGGCAAGCAGGAGCGCCGCCGGAACGACCGGTTTAGCGGCCGATCGTGACCTTTTTGACGCGCCTGGCCCAAGGAATAGGCAAGGAATAGGCATCCCGCGGACGAACGCCGGACTCGAAGGCGATTCTGGACGCGCGATGTGTCAGGAACTCGGTACGATCGAGTGGCGTTCCAAATGCGTAACCGCCGCCCGCGGCGCCAACGACGGCCGCTCGCCGCTGCGCTGAAACAGCATCCGCCGCTCGAAGGCCGTCGAACGCATCATCGGATACCGCTCGAACACCTTCTCGCGCATAGTCGGAAAATTCACAGCCATTAAGCCGACCGGCTTGAGCAAACCCGGCAAGAGGCGCGGCTCGGCGATGGTCTTGTGCATGAATACGCGGCGATAAAAAGCCTGATGTTCGGCACGAACGATCGCCAGTCCGACGTCGGCGTTAAAATATTCGCAGGCGAGGTAAGCCAAGCGAAGTGTCAGGTAGGGCAGTTCCGGCAACCGTTTGACTTTATCAGGGTCCGCAACAAATCGCGCGGGATCGACGATGATCTCACCTCGATCGAGCCTGGGCTGCAGAATTTCACCAAATATTTCTGTCGAGCACGACATCCGCCATTCGGACGTCAGCACGCTGATACGCACCGAGCTGTAGAGTTCCCCGTCGAGAAAGACGCCGAATGTCCAGGCATTCGGCAAATCTTCGTACCGATCGGTTACGCGCCGGCTGACCGACGGTTCAATCGCACCTTCGCGCAAATAAGCCCGGTAGCGAAGACTGTAGATATCTTCTTTTTCCTGCTGCGTCTCCGCAAGCCGATAATCGACTTGGTCCAGCAGGCCGGAACTCCGTCCGAAAGCTGAAGAGGCTTCGACCGGGGACCTCATCCACTGCTCCTAATTAGTTCCCAACAACTTCTGCGAGCGAGAACCTTAATGGGTCCTTAACAAATTTGCAAAAGCGTCGCGGTATTAGGGTTAATCCGGAACAGCCGCACACGAACGCACTGCGCCGCGCGATTGAAGAAGAGTTTTCAGGCGATTGATCTTGAGGGGAGTACGAGCGTCGGCTGGTCCGGTGAACGGCGGCCATGCGAGGCGTTCAGCAGCTGGCGAACCCGCACCGCCGGCACCGGTCGACTGAACAAATAGCCCTGCCCCTCGGTCACGGTGCCATCGGCGTTGATCAGTTCGAGCTGCTCGTTGGTCTCGATGCCTTCGACCACCACCAACATGCCGAGATCCGCGCTGAGCCGCGCCACGCCGCGCAGTAGCGTCAGCGGACGGTCGGTATCGATGCCCTCCAGGAAGGAGCGATCGATTTTTACCTTCTGCAGCGGGAAATTATGCAGATAGCTCAGGCTCGAATAGCCGGTTCCGAAATCGTCCAGCGATATCCGCACGCCGATCGCGCTCAGCTGGGACAACACGTCATGGGTCAATTGGGTGTTTCGCAGCAGCGACGATTCGGTGATCTCGATCTCGAGGCGATGCGCGGGCAGACCGGAGACTTCCAACGCGTAACGAACCTCGCTCAGCACATCGCGCTGATGGAATTGCTGTGGCGAGAAATTCACGGCGACGCTGACGGCTTCCGGCCACTTCATGCATTCCATGCAGGCCTTGCGCAGAATCCAGCGGCCGAGATCGACGATCAGCCCCATATCCTCGGCAACCGGAATGATATCGATCGGAGAAACCGTGCCGCGCAGCGGATGATTCCAGCGCAGCAGCGCCTCGCAGGTCGAGATCCGCCCGGACTTCAGATTGACCAGCGGCTGATAGAACAGCTCGAATTCCTCGTGGGCCAGCGCCTTGCGCAGGTCGAGTTCGAGGATACGGCGCGCCTCGACGGTTTGCGCCATTTCGTCGCGGAAAAAGCAGAACGTGCCGCGGCCGTCCGCCTTGGCGCGATAGAGCGCCATATCGGCGTTCTTCAGCAGCGTATCCGCGCTGACACCCGGCGACGTCATCGCAATGCCGACACTGGCGCCGATCTCGACCAGATGATTGTCGATCTTGTAGCGCTCGCTCAAGCGATCGACGATACGCCGCGCAAGACCGGCCGCATCCTCATTTGATCGGATGTTCTGCTGAAACACCACGAATTCGTCGCCGCCGAAGCGCGCGACGAAGTCCTCTGGGCGCAGCATTTCGTGCAGTCGGCCGGCGACCGCGCACAACAACTGGTCGCCACAGGGGTGGCCGAGCGTATCGTTGACCTGCTTGAACTGATCGAGGTCGACGAACAGCAGCGCCGACAATTGCTCGGCGCCCTGTTGAACGGCGAGCAAGCGCACGATCTCGTCGCGGAAATTCAGCCGGTTGGGCAGCGCCGTCAGTTCGTCATAACGCGCGAGATGGCTGATCCTGGCTTCGGCATCGCGCCGCTGAGTGATGTCTTCAAGCAGCACGACGGCGCCGCCGCCGGCCATCGGCTGGAATGTCCACGACAGTGCACGGCCACGCGCGGTGTCGGGATCGGTGGTGATCATGTCGCGCGTCTGGGTGTTCTCGATTTCGGCGAGGATCATCTCGCCGCTCGCTGCCGAAATCGACCCTGCGCTGACGCAGGCGGCGATAATGTCCTGCGCGGTTGCGCCGCGCTGCGCGAGATCGTCAGACAGGCCCATCGTTGCACTGAAGCGATGATTTATGACTGCGAGAGAGCCGTCGGCGCGGAACATGCACAACCCGTGCGGCATGTTGTTGAGCGCGGTGTCGAACTGACCTGCGAGCGCAGCTTCCCTGAAGCTTGCAGTCAGCGCTTTGACAAAGATGGCATGGAGGCTGAAGTTGATGCCCTTGAGGCCGATAAAAAACAGCACCAGCAAAATGGCCAGGCCGATGTAATAAATTCCGCCGTGCAGCGCGAGTGCCAACGACATCGGCCCGCATGCAAGCAGAATGTGATAGTGAATGATCCTTGGGCTTCCGTAATTGCGGGCCGCACCCCCGGCGGTATAACCGATCGTCACGGCGACGCAGAGCATATGGGCGATCGGATCGTCGTTACCGAGGATGGTGATGAAACACCAGACGCCAAGCACGGCAGCATAGGTCAGGGCGCCGACCGTGTAGCGCGGCTCCCAGTGTTTTGCCTGTTCAAACGTAAGTCCCGACTTGCGCCGTTCATATTTGCGCATCTGAAGGGCACGGATGGTGCCGATCCCGATAATCAGAACTGCACAGGGCCAAAGCAAGACGTTGCCGGTCTTGAGCGCGGTGAAGACAGCGGCAGTGGCGGCACAGATCGAGCCGATGAGCATGGGCCAAAAGTTTTGACACATCGAATCGACCAGCGCCGCGTAAACCAGCGGCGACTGCTCTTCCGAATTGCCTCGCTTTTTTTGATCGACCAGCTGCATCGAGGGTACACGTCCTGCACGGAAGCGTACTTTTACCTGCCGCAGATGAAGTCTTTCTGAGCGAATATCGTTACCGAGACGTTGTTTTTTATGCGAGGGGAGCCGAATCTCCCCGCCAAATCAGCAAGCTAGGCAAGCTTTGCCGACTTCGACGTGGCCGCCGGCAGGTGATGCGGCCGGGCGGCTACGACAGCAGCGGCGACCAGGCCGGATCGGACGCAAAGCCCGGGGTGGGCACCCGCAATTCGGTGCGTCCGGAAATGTCGATGGTGAACAGCGAAGGTCCTGCATCGCCGCCCGGATCGCGGAAGAACATCAGCACGCGGCCGTTCGGCGCGAAGGTTGGTCCCTCGTTATGGAAGCCGGCCGTGAGAATCCGCTCGCCCGAGCCGTCAGGCTTGATGATGCCGATGGCGAACTGTCCGCCGCCTTGTTTGGTGAACGCGATGTAGTCGCCCCGCGGCGACCACACCGGGGTCGAATAGCTACCGTCCCCGAACGATATGCGCTGCGCGGGCCCGCCCGTCGCCGGCATGACGTAGATCTGCGGCTTGCCGCCGCGGTCGGATTCGAAGCACAGGCGTGATCCGTCCGGCGCATAAGACGGCGACGTATCGATCGCCGGCGTATCGGTCAGGCGCGTGGTCGATTTCGAACGCAGGTCCATCACGAACAGGTTCGAATTGCCGCCCTGCTGCAAGCTCATGATGATGCGCTGGCCGTCCGGCGAAAAGCGCGGCGAGAACGACATGCCCGGAAAATTGCCGACGATCTCGCGCTGCCCGGTCTCGATATTGTACAGATAGACCCGCGGGTCGCCCTGGCCAAACTCCATATAAGTGATTTCCTGGGTCGAGGGCGAGAACCGCGGTGTCAGCACGAGGTCGGCGCCGCGGGTCAGATAACGCACATTCGCGCCGTCCTGATCCATCAGCGCCAGCCGCTTGACGCGCCGTTGCGCGCTGCCGGTCTCGTCGACGAACACTACCCGGCTGTCGAAATAGCCTTTCTCTCCGGTCAGGCGTTCGTAGATCTGGTCGGAAATGATATGCGCGATCCTCCGCCAATACTCCGGCGACGTGAAATATTGCTGGCCGGCGAACTGCTGGCCAGTGGCCACGTCCCACAGGCGGAATTCCGCTTTGAGACGTCCGTCGCCTTGGCGGGTCATGCGTCCGGTGACCAACGCCTGCGCGCTGATGGTCTTCCAGTTCTGGAATTGCGGCGGCGTATCGATGTTGGTGATCCGCTCGATGTAAGCGGCCTGATCGATCGGCGCGAACAGCCCGCTGCGCTTGAGGTTGTTGGTGATCACCTGCGTCACGCCGGCACTGACATCGCCGTCCGAGGGCGTGCCCGGCACGAAATTGGGGATCGCGATCGGCAAGGGCTGAAATTCACCCCCAGGGAGAGGAACAACTTTGGGCGCTTGGGCGAAAGCATTTCGGGCGCCGGCGGTTGCCAGCGCACTGAGCGAGGCCATTCCGGAAATGATCTGGCGACGGCTCGGGCGGAACGTCATCTCACGCAATCCATCTTTGTAAGTCACTGTTACGGACTTGTTTCACAAGTTTCGCGCGGTCGTTAAGCGACCGCGCTCAGGTTTTTGGCTCGGTAAATAACCCGCCGAAGTATTTCCACTCGTCGAAAAAGGCTGGAGGCAGCTTATAGGGCGCGCATTCGATGACCGCACGCAAAGCGCTCTCTTGATAGGCGCGAAGATAGGGTGTGGCCGGCGTGCCTTCCGGGATCGGCGGCGCTTCCAGCGTACCGTCGCGCTTTAGCCTGATATCGATCACGACTTGGGGTTTCTGACTTTCGATTCCACCGTAAGGCACCTTCCAGCAGCGATTGACCTGCTCCAGAAACATCCCACTCCAGGTGGCGGAATTATCCGCGGCCTTGCCCTTGGACAGGCCAAGCGAAGCGTTCGAATTCAGGGTATCGCCCGTCACGGCCTGCCGGGTCAGATCGCGCTTGTCGAGCAGTGCCGCGATCTTCGTCTGATCGAAAGTCCGTTCCTTCGGCTTGGTCTGCTGCGGCGGAGGCGTTGCCGCCTGGGTCTGCGGTTTCGGCGGCGGCTTCTTTTCTTCTTTCTTCAAAGCTTCCGCGATCGGATCGACCTTGGGCGGATCCGGTTTCTTCTCGATCGGCTTCGGCTCTTCCTTCGGCTTGCTTTCCGCGACCGGCTTTGGCGGATCCGGCTTTTTCTCGACCGGCTTTTCCGCCACGCTTCGGCTGAGGTGGCGGCGCCGTGTCGGTCACGACGGGCGGCTTTTCGCTGATCTTGCCAACGGCATCATCGTCCACCGGCTTGGCCTCGGCGACCTTCTCCACCAGCGGCTTGGGATTTTCCTTTTTGCCGGCCTTGATGCCGGCCTTGGCCAGCTGATCGGCTGAAACGATGTCGACGGGCAAGGATTCTTCCGGCATGGCCTCGAAGGCTTTGGACGAGAACGACACCAGTCCCCACCCGATCACAAGGACGTGCAGGGCCACAGACGCAACCAGTGTCTTGTCGACCTTTAGCTCCACCCTTCAGGACCCCTGATCCACTTCGGTAACCAGCGCCAGCCGCTTGAAGCCCGCGCCCGACAGTTGACCCATCACCTTGGCGACGGTGCCGTAATCGGCCTTCTTGTCCGCCCGCATGAAGATCCGCTCATCGAGGCCGCCGCGGGCGTCGGTGATCGCCTTCAGCTTCGGCACCAGCTCATTCATCGCGACTTCGGTATCGTTGATGAACACCCGCCCCTTCACATCGACCGAAAGCTGCAGCGGCGTCTTGTCCTGCTCGAGGCTCTTGGCCTGCGTCTGCGGCAGATCGAGCGGCACCCCGACCGTCAACAGCGGCGCCGACACCATGAAGATGATCAGCAGCACCAGCATGACGTCCACCATCGGGGTGACGTTGATCTCCGCCATCACCGGGCGACGGCGGCCGCGGCGGCCGCCGCTCGCCGAACCTGCCATGTTCATCGCCATGTTCTGGTGCTCACGATGCGCTCACAATATACCGCTTCTCACGCCCGCTCGTCGATCTGGCGCGACAAAATCGCTGAAAATTCGTCGGCGAAACCCTCGAGCCGCTGGGCCTGCCGGTTCACTTCCGAGGTGAACTTATTGTAGAAAATAGTCGCCGGGATGGCGGCGATAAGGCCGATTGCGGTGGCAAACAGCGCTTCCGCGATACCGGGGGCCACCACCGCCAGCGAGGTGTTCTTGGAGGCCGCGATCGACTGGAAGCTCGACATGATGCCCCAGACGGTGCCGAACAGGCCGACGAACGGCCCGGCCGAGCCGACCGTCGCCAGCACCAGCAGCCGGCGCTCCAGCCGCTCGATTTCGCGGGCGATGGAGACGTTCATCACCTTCTCGATCCGCATCTGAAGCCCGGCGAAAGATCGGGCCTGGCTTTCGAACGACCGTTTCCATTCGCGCATCGCCGCGACGAAACAGGCCGCCATCGACTGCGTCGGCTTGGTCGACAGCGCGCGATAGAGCTCCTCGATCGACTCCCCGGACCAGAACGCCTGCTCGAAGCGATCCATGGCGCGCTTGGTGCGCGCATACAGGATGATCTTGTCGATCGCGATCGCCCAGACCCATACCGAGCAGGCAAGCAGTCCCAGCATGACCACCTTGACGATCCATGCGGCCTGCAGAAACAGGGCGACCAACGATACGTCGCTGGATGCTATCGGTAAGGCTGACTGAGCCACGTCGGCCGGATTCATTCTCGGTGTCCTCTCAACGCATGTCTCCCAATTCTCCGGGCGCAAGGGGCTGCCGGTTCTACAGCCGCTTGTCAGGCGCGCAACCGCGCCAGCGCGAGAGCCTTGTTGTGTCGCATGGGAGGCCCGTCCGAAGCCGAGGCCTGCATCCCCTGCCAACATGTCAAAACGAGGGCTATCGGCGCGTCCTTACGCCCCTAACCAGACGCTAATCATGGTTAAGGCGGAGTTACCATTGGGTATTTTGCCTGCGGCAAAAGAGACGGCGGCCGGATCGGCCGGCGGCTTCCCGAATGGCGCTCCGACCGGAAAAACGACAGATAAAACAAGGCCGCCCGCCTGCTTTCGCAAACGGGCGGCCCGGGGGCATCAGGCACTAGAGGCCTCAGTTCAAGACTTAGGCCGGCTTGGGCTCTGGAACTTAAGTCTTAGTTCTGCGGCTGATCGTTCGGCGGGGTCGGCCGCTGACGATGCTGCGCCATGAACTGGTCGAACTCTTCCTTGTCCTTGGCGTGACGCAGGCGATCCAGGAAATCCTTGAATTCGGTCTGCTCCTCCTCGAGGCGCCGCAAGGTGTCCATGCGGTATTCGTCGAAGGCGCGGTTGCCGCTCGAGGGCGGACCGAAGCCGAAGCCACCGCGCTCCATGCGGCCGCGCATCCGCTCCATCTTGCTCTGCATGCGCTCCATCTTGTTCTGCCAGCGATCCGAATGACTCCAGCAACCCATGTTCGTGCTCCTGAGTGTGAAGAAGAGGAAAGCAAGACCGACCGGCCACCAAAACAGGAAGCCGAGAATGGTCGCGATCACCATTCCGGGGTGAATGCGCATATGCGGGCGGTAGGGTTCTTCAGCGGGGCCGCGCCAACGATGGACATCTGCGGTGTAGGCCATTTCCCTCTCCATGACGGCGAATGCCGTTGTGAATGTAAATAACATTTACATAACTAAACCATGCACCGCTTTTGTCAAGCAGGGCGCAGCCAGCGCATTCCAATTTATTTTGGGGTTCCCCAAGGCCCGGCAGGGGCTGCCGGCTTTTGATCGGCCTGATCCTTTTGCCCAGCGGGCCTGCGGTCGGTCGGGAAACCGAGACCGCGCAGATAGATCAGCACCTCGGCCTCCAGCAGATCCTCCGCCGACATCGGCAGCTTGCGCCGGGCCGCATCGCCGCGGCCGAACAGCGACGCCACGCCGTGCGACATCGACCAGATATGCAGCGCCATCATCAGCGCCGGCGGACGGGGTATCCCGGGCGGCGCCAGCGCCGCGAGGCGCTCCGCCGCCGCCCTGATGATGCCGAAGGCGCGCTCGCTGGCCGCCAGCAGCGCCGGATTAACGTCGACGGGAAGTCCCGACTCGAACATCGCCGAATAGAACGCCGGCTCCTCGCGGGCGAAGGCGAGATAGGCCTTGCCGACCCGTTCGAAGGCGGTGACGGTGTCCGGACGGCCGTCGTCCCACGCCGCGGTCAGCACCGCTTCAAACTGTTCGAAGCCACGCTGCGCGATGCTGGAAAGCAGTTCGTCGCGGTCGCGGAAGTGCCGGTACGGCGCCGCGGGACTGACACCCGCCGAGCGGGCGGCATCGGCGAAGGTGAAGCCGGCGGGACCTTTCTCCGCGATCAGGCCAAGGGCTGCCTGCAGCAGCGCTTCCTTCAGATTGCCGTGGTGGTAGCCGCGCTCGGCGCGGCCTTGTTCCTTGCGCCAGCTCATGTGAAAGGCTTTTACATGAGCGAGGCGCAAAGGTCACTAGAGGATCGACGATCATTCCGCTCTAGCGTGACGACCGTCCCTGCAATTCGGCAAATCCGGCCGCCGCTTCCTGAACGTCAGCGGGAAAATCCGACATCTCCTGCACTTGGCGGATTTCGATGATCTCGTTGCTGGAAGCCGGGCAACGTTTGGCCCAGCCGATCGCCTCTTCCCGCGACGCCACGTCGATCATCCAGTAGCCGCCCAGCACCTCCTTGGCCTCGGTAAACGGACCGTCGGTCACGACCGGCTTGCCGCCGGCGAACGAAACCCGCGCGCCCATCGACGGCGGGTGCAGCCCATCGAGCGTGATCAGCACGCCGGCGTCCTTTAGCGCCTCGTTGTATTTCATCATCGCGGCAACCGCCTCGGCGGAGGGCATCGCGCCCGGCGCCGCGGTCTCGTAGCCCCTGGGGATCATCAGCATCATGAATTGCATCAATTACCCTCCGTTGGATTGCTCGCCACGGTGACGGCAGCAGCCGGCCCAACCGGCACTCTCAAGCAGGACGAATGGACTTTGGCGGCACCGACATGTTCCGCGGATTTATTTCCGTGGTATTTCCGGGGCGGCCGGACAGGCCGCACGCGATTGTTCGACAAACACGCCGTTCCGATAGGTGGCGCCGAAATAAACATCGATGCGCCTGATCTTATCGCCCTCGAAACCAAAGAATTCGGTATTCCGAAAGCTCTTGCCGTCCTTGGCCAGGCATCGGTAGGTCACAAAGGCCTCGCTGCCATCGACCACGATCTTTTCGAGTTCATGACGTTCAATCCAGTCGCTGCCGCGCCAGCATCGCGCGAAATAGGTCGCCTTGTCGATCGCGTCGTCATACGGACTGGTGAAGCGAAAATCATCCGTGAAAGCGTCCTCGACGGCCTCGCGGTCGTTCGCGACGTAGGCCGCAAACAGCGCGCGGATGATGTCTGACCGGCTGCTGCTCATCTCAAGCCTCCTGCGGGAACATGCCGAAATAAGGCTCGGCCTCCCTGAGCACGCGTGCGAACGAAGGCCGCGCCTTCAGGCGGTCGAAATAGGCGGTCAGGTTTTTATGATGATCGTCGAACGGCAGCACCTTGTTGGCGTAGAACAGCGCCGGCGACGCCGAACAATCCGCCATGCCGAAAGCCTCTCCCATCGTCCAGATCTTGGTACTCATCTCTTGTTCGATGATGTCGTAGCATAGCCGTAACCGCGCTTTGGCTTCTTCCACGCCGTGCGGATCCTTGTTTCCTTTCGCGCGCAACCGGTCGTCGACGATCTTTTGAACGGATAAGTGCACATAGAGATCATAGAACCGGTCGCGCAGGCGGGTCTGCCAAGCAAGGTCGCCGTCCCGCAGGGGTGAACTGCGTTCGGCCGGGATAATGACGGTCAAGATATTCGATGATGACGCTCGACTCCGGGACCGTCTGGTCCCGTGCCCTATCGTGCAGCACCGGAAACTTGCCGATCGGCCACAGTCTCAACAGCGCCGCGCGCTCGGCCTCGTCGCCCAGATTTACCGGATGCGGCGTGAACGGCGTATCGTTCTCATACAGCGCGATCAGCGCCTTCCAGCAGAATGACGACAGCGGATGGAAATGCAGCGTGAGCGACATGTGGCCTCCCCTGGTTTGACGGTGCGCGTCGCACCGTCTCTCCCCAAATCGATTATGTTTTGCATTGGTTCTAGTCTGCCCATCGCCGCACGGCTCGCCAAGAGGGCCCGGACCTTGATGTACCGGCGGGGCGGCCGTATTCATCGCCATCGGAGGCTTTCGGGCCCGCCCCACCCCCGCACGAATCCCGCAGCGATCGCCGCATTTTTCGTCCGAATCCTTCGCGAACGCAGCATGACCTTCCCGAGTCAAGCGCCTAAGCTCCATCAAGCGGCGATGATCCGGCGTCGTGCACGCTGAAACTGAACACCGGATCGGGGGAGTGTCACGTCATGTCGGGACTACTCATCAATCTGATCATACAAATCGTCAGCGGCGCCATTGGCGGAAATGTCGCCGGAGGCGCGGCCAAGAATATCGATCTCGGTACGGTTGGAAACACCATCGCGGGTGCGATCGGCGGCGGCGTCGGGGGACAGATCCTCGGCATGCTGCTTCCGCTGCTCGCCAATACGGCCTCGACACCGGATATCGGCAGCATCATCGGCCAGGTGGCCGGTGGCGGCGTTGCGGGTGCCGTTCTCACCGCCATCGTGGGCGCCATCAAGAACAGGACGGCGGCTTGACCCGCAAGCGGTTTCCGTCTTTCTGATGCGCAAGCTCCGCGACGCGAGCGCTTCGCGGAGTCGGCGCACTTCGAAGAATGACAGCACAAAGAGACCGCATGACCTCCTCCCCGCAAAAAGTCGCGCTGGTCACGGGCGCTGCGCGCGGCATCGGCCTTGCGGTGGCGAAGCGGTTTCTGGCCGAAGGCTGGCGCGTCGCGCTGCTCGACATCGAGGGCGAGCTGCTGCATGGCGCGCTCGCAATTCTGGCAAATCCGGACCATACGCTTGCGGTGCATTGCGACGTTTCCGATGCCGATGCGGTCGCGGCGGCGATGGCCGCGGTGAGCCAGCGCTTCGGCAGGCTCGATGCGCTGGTCAATAATGCCGGCATCGCTGTGTTCGCACCGTTACTGGAAACCTCCGATCAGGACTGGAACCGCGTGCTGGCCGTCAACCTCACCGGACCTTTCCTCTGCACCAAGGCCGCCGCGCCGCTGATGCGCGAACAGGGTGGCGGAGCGGTCGTCAACATCACGTCAATCTCGGCGGTACGCGCCTCGACGCTGCGCTCGGCCTACGGCACCAGCAAAGCCGGGCTCGCCCATCTTACCAAGCAGCTCGCCGTCGAACTGGCCTCGCTCGGCATCCGCGTCAACGGTGTCGCGCCCGGCCCGGTCGATACCGCAATGGCGAAAGCCGTCCACACACCGGAAATCCGTGCCGACTATCACGACGCGATCCCGCTCAACCGTTACGGCCTCGAAGAGGAACTCGCGGAGGCGGTATTCTTTCTTTGCAGCGACCGCTCAAGCTACATCACCGGGCAAATCCTGGCCGTGGATGGTGGCTTCGACGCCGCCGGCATCGGATTGCCGACGCTACGCGGCGAACGAAAAAATGGATAGAACTTGCGCGCCCGATGCTGACCGTATTGCGGTCGAGTTCCATCCTTGCGTGGTTGAAAATACTGACATTTTCCCGATGAATGCGTAGGCAGCCTAGGACGAATGCAGAAATGGCATTTGTCCGCGACCTTGCCCCGCTGTATAAGCCCGTAGCTTCTTCTCCAATTTGAAGAGGCTAAAATGAACGATTTGCATACGTGGCTTTCCCAACAGCACCACGGCTTGCGGACCTTCCGCGCTTTTCAGCAAAAACTTGACACCTTGAGCCAAGGCGACCCCGAGCAACGCGCGTTGTGCCGGGTGCTGAACGGTATCGTCGGCAGCTATGTCGAAACCTTTGATGAAGAACCATTGCCCGTAGCGGTCGCGGACCGCGCTTACCAACGGCTGCTCGATCTGGTGGCAAGCCTGGATTTCCGCGCGAACGCGGACCGGCGGCTGGCCGACATCAATCGTCTCGCAACCTGCGATTTGCGGCAGTGATCGCGAAACCTGAGAGGCAACAGTGCGTTGCCGCTCTATCTGCTGTTGACTAAATTGTTCCGAGTTGTCCGATCTCGAGGAGCCGCTGACCATGCGAAAGGCGGGCTTAAAGATCTATCTCGTGGCGGCGGTGTTATGCGCTCCCATTTTGCAAGAAGCGGCGCGCGCCGAAGTGCGCATCCTCGGCAGTCCGGGCGGACAGGTTGGCCCGTTCCTTGATCTGTTCGAATACGTCCGCGCCACCGGCGAGCGCGTCGTGATCGATGGTCCATGCCTGTCAGCCTGCACGCTGGTATTGAGCGTTGTTCCAGACAATCGCATCTGCGTGACGCGCCGGGCGGTGCTGGGATTTCACGCTGCGCGATCGATGGATCGGCGCGGCCGGCTCTATGCCGAGCCGGAGGCCTCCGAAATGGTTCTTGAAGCCTATCCCGCCGCGGTGCGGGGCTGGATAGAGCGCCGCGGCGGGTTGTCGTCTCACCTGCTGTTGCTGCGTGGCCGTGACCTCGCGGCGATCTACCCGTCATGCCGGTAGTCTCTGTTCGGAGAGCTCGCCGCAATCAGAGACGATGCCGTGTTAGTGGCCCTCCAGCGGGCTGTTGACCATCCAGGGGATTCCGAACTGATCGACGCACATACCAAAGCCCCTCGAGAAGAAGGTCTTCCCAAACGGCATGTTGACACTGCCGCCCTCACAGAGCGCCTTGAACTTGCGTTCGGCCTCCGCCGGGTCGGCGACCGTAAGCGAGACTGAAAAGCCCTGCGGCTTGTTGAAATGGTCAGGCGGCGCATCGGATGCCATCAGCACCTGACCGTCGATCGACATTCTGCCATGCATGATCTTCTTCTTCCGCTCCGGCGGCGACGGCATATCGGCCGGCGCTTCTTCATTTCTCAACATCATCTCGATCTTGCCGCCGAGCGTCTTCTCGTAAAACTTGAAGGCCGCCTCGCAATTGCCGTCATAAAACAGATAGGGATTGATCTGCATCGTCGTCTCCTTCCTCGTTGCTCTCTTCTTGGGGTCGCGAACGCTTGAACAATCCGACTAGCTTTCGGTGAGCTTTTTCAGATTGGCGAGGCCTACCTCAAAGTCCTTGCCGATCATGCGGTCCATATTCATGAACACCTGCATCACCCTGGACAGGAGCGGCGCCGGGCCGTGCATCCTCCAGGTCAGGCGCGTGCTATCGCCCTGCGGCAGCATCGTGAACTCGGCGATGTTGTGCCCCTCGAACGGCTTGAGAAAGTCGAGCTTGATGACGATTGCTGCCGGCGGCGGAGCTTGCAGGATTTCCATGCGGCCAGAGCCGACGTTGCGGTTGCCTTCCCAGGCATAGACCGCACCCTTGCCGCTCTCCGCGCCGCTGTAGCTGCGTTTGAGCGCAGGATCCCTACCCTCGTAAGGTGACCACGAACGCCACTGGCGAAAGTCGCTGATCAGCGGAAATATCTTTTGCGGCGGCGCCTTGATGTTGATCTCGCGCTCGACGGTGAGCGTATCCGGCTTGGCTGCGGCAAGGATCAGGACGGTCGCGATGGCGATCGCGAGCACGATTGCGACGATGGCAAGGATTTCGAACATGGGGGTCCTGTCCGTGAAGTATCGATGCGGCGGGTCAGTGCCAAAAGGGTATTAAAGTGCGCAAGCTTCTGTTCCGCAACCAGAGCCCGCCCCACACCATCAATCCGAGATAGAATCCGAACAAAATATGGCTGAACAGCGGGCTGCCGATCCGTACATGCGAGGCCATCGCGCCACCGAGATAGCCGGTCAGCAGGATCGCGCCGAGGATGGACGTCGGCGGGACCGCGTAGAGCGCCGTGCAGACGATGGTGATGAAGCCGAGGCTTCGCGCCAGCGTTTCGCTCGGACCATAGCCCATCCGGTCCATCGTTTCCGTGACAACCGGCCACGGCACCAGTTTGATGGCGCCGTCGAACAGCAGAAACATGATGACGAGACCGCTGAGGGCGCGGCCGGTCCAAAGCGCAGGTTTCGAGACCGGCGCGGCGTCGGCGATCGCGGGCATGGCTTGCTCCATTGGTGATGCTCGATCACTGGACGAATGGGGCAGCTGCAATCCGACAGGGTGCGATTATTTTTTCGAGATCTTGGAGGGGCGCGGCTGGCTGTCGCGCATCAGGCGGTCGAGATGCATGCGGATGTGGGCGGCCTCCGCCGAGGTATTGGCCAGCGCGATGGCGCGGTCGAACGCGATCCGCGCCTCATCATAGCGGCCGAGTTGCATCAGAAACGCGCCGCGCACCCCGAAGAAATGAAAATAGTTCGACAGCCGTTCGCCCAACGGCTCGACCATCGCCAGCGCCGCCTCGGGCCCGCGCACCTTGGATACCGCCACCGCACGGTTCAACGTCACCACCGGCGAAGGCTGCATGACCTCAAGCGCGCCATAGAGCAGATCGATCTGGGTCCAGTCGGTATCGTCCGGCGTTGCGGCGCGAGCATGCAACGCAGAGATCGCCGCCTGAATTTGATACGGCCCGCTACGGCGGTGGCGCATCGCCTTGTCGATCAGCGCCAGCCCCTCCGCGATCATGGCCTGATTCCACAGGCCGCGATCCTGATCGTCGAGCAGCACCAGCGCGCCTGCGGCGTCAAACCGCGCGGCCGCGCGGGCATGCTGCAGCAATAACAGCGCCGTCAGCCCCATGATCTCGGGCTCGCCCTGGAACAACCGCAGCAACAGCCGCGCCAGGCGAATAGCCTCCTCGCACAGCGGCGCGCGGATTCCGGCGCTGTCGCCGCTGGCGGAATAGCCTTCGTTGAAAATCAGGTAAACCATCGCGGCGACGGCGCTGACCCGCTCGGCCCGCTCCACCGCACCTGGCGTCTCGAACGGCACGTCGGCATCGGCGACGCGGGCCTTGGCGCGGGTGATGCGCTGCTCCATTGCGGCTTCGCTGACCAGGAAGGCGCGGGCGATCTGCTTGACGGTCAGCCCCGAGACGATGCGGAGCGCGAGCGCGATCTGCTGCGTCGCCGGCAGATCGGGGTGGCAGCAGATAAACAACAGCCGCAGGATGTCGTCGCGATAGTGCGAGCCATCGAGCCGTTCGGCGAGCCGCTCTTCGGCGTCGTCGAGATCGGAGATGATGTCGTCCTCGGGCAGCGGCGCCTGCTTGCGGCTCCGCCTGATGTCGTCGATCGCGACATTGCGCCCGACCATGATCAGCCACGCCGCAGCATCCCGCGGCGGGCCGTTCTCCGGCCAGCTTTTCAGCGCGCGCAGGCAGGCGTTCTGAAACGCCTCCTCGGCGGTGTCGAGATTGCGGAAATAGCGCAGCAGAGCGCCGACCGCCTGGGGACGCGCCGAGGTCAGCGCAGCATCGATCCAGGCGGTATCGGTCACGTCGGCACACTCCCCGGGACGAACAGGCCGACCGGGCGAATCTCGTAGGCTCCGCCGGGATTGGCCTCGCCGAGATCGCGCGCGACGTCGAGCGCCTCATCGAGGTTCTTGCAGTCGACGAGGTAGAAGCCGAGCAATTGCTCCTTGGTTTCGGCAAAGGGCCCGTCGATCACGACGGGCGGGTTCTCCTTGCGCAGCGTGGTGGCCGCGGTCGTCGGCAATAGCCGGGCGACCGGGCCGAGCCGGCGCTGCCTGGTCAATTTGTCCTGTACGACCGCAAGTTTCTCCATCACCGCGGCGTCCTGTTCCTTGCTCCAGGAGCCGACGACGTCTTCATCATGATAGCAGAGGATGGCATACAGCATGCAAACGAGTCCCTATGTGCAAGCAAGTCCCTGTTCAGTTCGAGGACGAACGAGTATGCCCGGAGCCGACAGGAAAACGGAAATATTTTGTACCAACTGACCGGGCCGGTATGTTGCCGGAACATCCGAAAGCCGCAGGCGAAAATCCAATGAATAAAGCTACGCTCGCGCTTCTCATCCATGGCGGGACGGAAAACTGGTCCCCCGAACGATGGAAGCGCCGGTTTGACGATGTCTGCCGCGAGCGGCGCGTGGCGCTGATGCCCGATGCGGACCTCGACCCGGCCGATGTGCACTATGCCGCGGTCTGGAAGCCCGTTCCGGGGGAATTGGCGGCATTTCCGAACCTGCGCGTCATTTTCAATCTGGGCGCGGGCGTCGACGCGCTAATGGCCGATGCGAGCCTGCCGAAGGTGCCGCTGGTGCGCGTCGCGGTCTCCGACCTGACCGCGCGAATGACGGAGTATGCCGTGCTGCACGTGCTGATGCATCACCGGCAGGAGCCTTATCTCCGCGCCAGCCAGCGCGAGCAACGCTGGGCGCCGAAGTTTCAATGGCCGGCGAACGCGATTTCGGTGGGCATCATGGGCCTCGGCACGCTCGGCGCGAGCGCGGCGCAGGCGCTGCGCCATCTCGGCTTTCGCGTCTGCGGCTGGGGCCGGAGCCAGCGGCACCTCGACGGCGTCGAATGCTTTCACGGCGAGTCCCAACTCGATGCGTTTCTGCAGCGGACCGATATCCTGGTCTGCCTGCTGCCGCTCACACCGGAAACCCGGCACATCCTCAACCGCGGAGTGTTCGCAAAGCTCAATCGCGCGAGTCCGATGGGAGCGCCGGTTCTGATCAATGCCGGGCGCGGCGGCCTGCAGAACGAAGCCGACATTCTGGAATGCCTTGACGACGGCACGCTCGGCGGCGCGTCGCTCGACGTTTATGCGACAGAGCCGTTGCCCAGCGGACAGCCGGTTCTGGACGCATCCGAAGGTCGTGCTGACACCGCACAACGCCGCCGATACCGATCCCGATGAAATATCGAAATACGTGGCGCACCAGATCGAACGCTTCGAAGCCGGCGGCACGCTGGAAAACGTGGTCGATCCCGCGCGTGGCTATTGATACATCCTGTCGTCCGCGAC
This sequence comes from uncultured Alphaproteobacteria bacterium, assembly GCA_963843235.1. Taxonomy (GTDB): domain Bacteria; phylum Pseudomonadota; class Alphaproteobacteria; order Rhizobiales; family Xanthobacteraceae; genus Bradyrhizobium. Next base: position 606,348 of record CAWJJV010000015.1, on the reverse strand, counting down.
AGCGGACTTCAGTGCGGCCGTTAGGCAGGCGCTGCCGGCGAATGAGCCGGCCGAGGCCGACCGTCGAGGATCACTTTCCCACCATCACATCGATCGCGCCCTTCACGATCGCCTCCAACTCCTTGCGCGGCACCTGCGCCCGGGCGCGGATCGCGATGGTGTGGATGGTCGCCGATGCGAGCTGCGCCAGCACCACGGGATCGGCGGTTTTGGGCAGTTCGCCGTTTTCGCTGGCAATGCGGAAGCAGGCCGCGAACGCATTATCGAGTTCGGAAAACCCGTCGAGCACCATCGCGCGGATATCCGGATCGGACACCGCTTCCGATGCCGCCGTCATGACCGTGAAGCAGCCGCGCGGACCGGCCTCGCCGGACAGATAGATATCGAGCGCCACCGCATAGATGCGCTCCAGCCGTTTGCGGATCGGCATCCGGTCCCTGAAAATGTCGATCATCACCGCGCGCGCGTCGGCGCGGTAGCGCGCATAGCTCTTGATGTAGAGCTCACGCTTGTCGCCAAACGCGCCGTAGAGGCTCGGCCGGTTCATACCGGTGGCGGCGCTGAGATCATCGAGCGAGGTCGCAGCGAAGCCGTCCTTGCGAAACAGATCGAGCGCTTTGCCGAGCGCGACCTCGGGCTGATAGGCGCGCGGGCGGCCGCGCCGTTTGGGTGCGGCATCTGGCTCGACCGGCGGCGAATTCTTCTCTTTTTTGTACCATCTCGCATAAATTCCTTGACGTCACTTATATTATGCGGAACAGTATAAAAATCAAATCGGCTCCGAAACGAGTGGGCCGAAGACCAAGGAGGCACCCCATGGATCTTTATTTCTCGCCGCTGGCCTGCTCGCTGGCGACCCGGATCGCACTGTATGAGGCCGGAGCAGCCGCCAACTACCTCGAGGTCGATCCGAAAACCAAAGTCGTACAGAACGACGGTTCGGACTTTTACCGGGTCAACCCGCTCGGCCTGGTGCCGACGCTGCGCACCGACGACGGCCTCGTTCTCACCGAAAACGCGGCAATCCTGCAATATGTCGCCGATCGTTTTCCGCAGGCCGGCATCGCCGCCGGACCCGGCGTGGAGCGCAGCCGCCTGCACCAATGGCTCTGCTTCATCGGCACCGAACTGCACAAGGGATTGTTTGTGCCGATGCTCGACAAGAAGGCGCCAGCCGAGATGAAGACCTACGTCCTCGGCAAAGGCCTGTCGCGGCTCGACTTCCTCGACAACTATCTCAAGGGCCGCGAATTCCTGCTCGACCATTTCAGCGTCGCCGATGCGTATCTCGTGACCGTCATCAACTGGACCATGGCGACGCCGCCGATCGAACTCGCCAAATGGCCCGCCGTGAAGGCGTATTACGAGCGGCTGCGTGCACGCCCTAGCATCGCAAGGGCGGTCGCCGAGGAATTCAAGCTGTACCAGGCCGAACTCGCGCGCCATCAGGCGGCGGCATAAGCTATATTCTTCGTCCCTCCCCCTTGCGGCTGCAAGGGGGAGCGAAGAGCAGTGGCAGAGGCCCTGCGATAATCGATCGCCCCTCCATCGTATTTTCGTTCAACCGCAGACACGCTAGCGCTGGGTCAGCGCGTGTCATGCGTCCGCCAATTCCACTTGAACCCGCCGCGTCAGATCGGGATCGTGCAGCGCGGACGCTGGCTTGATCAGGTGGCGAACCGACATCATCAATTCGTGGACCTTGCGGCATCGCGCGCGGCAAGATGTATCAGGCCCGCTTCGAAACGCAGTGAGTTGTCGACATCTTTTGGCGGTGTGCCCCGGGTGAGGGGATTTGCGAAATCCGGAACGGCAGACATCGACCAGGGTCCCGCGATCAGGGGCGTGATTGCCGCGAAGTAAGCCGGTGCCAATGCCTCGAGCGGATCGTTGCCTCCGGCACGATGTTCAAGCAAATTCCTGAGCACGCACGCTTCCTGGACGGCGACCGCCATACCCTGACCATGGATCGGATTGAAACGGCAGATGGCATCGCCCAACGGAATCAGCCCGCGTGGAAAAGCTGAGAGCTGCTCGTAGTGGCGCCACGAACTCTCGGGGAAGGAGAAGCGATGCACCTTTCCGATCGGTCTGGCGGTTTTGAGGGTATCGTAGATCGTCGAGGTTCTGAGCTGCCGCGTCAGGTCCAGAAAGCTCTCAAAGCTGTCCGGCGGCGGCGGCGCATGCCTTTCTCCGACGAGGGCCATCCATCGGCCGCCTTCGATTTGAAAGAGGTACCCGGTTTTTCCGCTCGATGGTTTCTCGGGGAAGGTAACCGTCACCTTCCAGTCGCTTGGCGCTTCCGAAACCTCGAAGACCGCGCTGGCGTAGCCCATGTCAATACCGATATCGGTCTGTTCGGGATTCGGCAGCCCGACCGATTTCAGCAATGCGAGCGTCAGCGATCCCTGCCCGGAGGCATCGACGACGAGATCGGCGCGAAGCGACCTGACCGGGCTATCGACAACCCCGCACCGGACCTCGGTGACCGAGCCGTCATCCGCTGCCACCAGTTCGACAACGCGGCAGCGGTCGAGCAGCATGACATTGGCCTGTTTCCGCAGCCGCTGTCGCATAACGTGTTCGAGCAACGGCCGCGACATTGTGTAACCCGTCCAACCGAAGTCGCGCTGCGGGAACGGGTCGAAACCCGGCATTTCCATCCGGATATCGGAAGCGATTCGGGACGGCACCGCTCCAGCCTCTGCAAGATACCGATTAAAGTCCGGAAAAAGCTCGCCAAGCGCCGACAATCCGCCGGCTAAAAGTCCGTGCAAATGCCGGGATTGAGGCACGCCTGGCCGAGTGGCGGGCTCGTAACCGAGTTCATCCCGTTCCAGCACCGTGACGTGGTTGAAATAACCGGCGAGCGCTGCGGCCGCCGCCAGGCCGCCAATTCCAGCGCCGATGACAACGGCGTGGTCACCGCAGTGCTTCGACATCAGCGAGCGCCCCCGAGCGGAGGACCGGACGGCCAAAACTTCTCATCAAATTGCTCGCGTTCATCTCAAACTCCATCCCAGCCGGACGGAAGTTCGGACGGTGCGGTTACGCCAGAATTTCACTGATGATGAAACTCGTTACGGCTGTAACGTTCGGGAGCCATGCCCCCGGCGATTGAAAATCACGAACCTTCGTGCACCGTGCGCGGCCAGCTTGGGCGGGATAAACTGATCGATCTATTCCGATGCGTTTTCGACCGCGCATAAGGCGGCGCAATCCGCCTCAGCTGATTGCGACGCAAAGCCGCATCCATCGCGTGAAAACGCTCTAAGCCTGATCGGCCTTCAGCAACGCCCGCAACGCCTTGGGGATCGGCTGCGCCCGCCCCTCGCTGATGAAGGCAACCCGCACCTGCGCCTTGACCAGGACGTCCTCGCCGCGCCGGACCTCCTGCCCCATCATGATCGAGGCGCCCTTCACCGCGACCGGCCAGGTCACCACATCGAGCACGTCATCCATGCGCGCCGGCTTCAGGTAGTCGATCTGCATCGAGCGTACCACGAAGGCGAAACCCGGCGTTTCACGCTCGGCTTCGGCAAACAGCGCGTGTTGCTCGGCGCCCATCAGCCGCAGATGGTTGGTGCGTCCGCGCTCCATGAACCGCAGGTAATTGGCGTGATAGACGATGCCGGAAAAATCGGTGTCCTCGTAATAGACCCGCACCTGCATGTGATGGCGACCATCGCGTATCGCGCCGTCGAGGGAGGAATGATCCATGGTTCGATGCGCCAAGTCCTTCATGCGTTATCGTCGCTCATGCGTTATCCTCATCACTCTGGCCGAACAGCCCGAACTGCGCCGGATCGCGGGCGGGCTCGGCGAGACCGAGATGGCGGAAGGCATGTGACGTCAACAGCCGCCCCCGCGGGGTGCGCTGCAGATAGCCGCATTGGATCAGGAACGGCTCGATGATGTCCTCGATGGCGTCGCGCGGCTCGGATAGGGCCGCCGCCATGGTTTCGACGCCGACGGGACCGCCGCCGTAATTCATGGCGATGGTGGTGAGATAGCGGCGGTCCATGGCGTCGAGGCCGGCGGCATCGACCTCCAGTGCACCGAGCGCGTTGTCGGCGATTTTGCGATCGATCGCGGATGCGTCCGCCGCGGAAGCAAAATCCCGCACCCGCCGCAGCAGCCGTCCGGCGATGCGCGGCGTTCCGCGGGCGCGGCGCGCGATTTCATTGGCACCATCCGCGTCATGCCGATGTTGAGCACGCGCGCGCCCCGGCTGACGATCTTTTCCAGCTCTTCGACCGTGTAGAAATTCAACCGCACCGGAATCCCGAAGCGATCGCGCAGCGGATTGGTCAAGAGGCCGGCGCGCGTGGTGGCGCCGACCAGCGTGAATTTCGCCAGTTCGATCTTGACCGAGCGTGCGGCGGGACCTTCGCCGATGATGAGATCGAGCTGGAAATCCTCCATCGCCGGATACAGCACCTCCTCGACCGCGGGACTGAGGCGATGGATCTCGTCGATGAAGAGGACGTCGCGCTCCTCGAGATTGGTCAATAACGCGGCGAGATCGCCGGCCTTGGCGATCACGGGACCGGACGTGGCGCGGAAGCCGACACCGAGTTCGCGCGCCACGATCTGCGCCAGCGTGGTCTTGCCGAGCCCGGGGGGACCGACGAACAGCACATGGTCCAGCGCCTCGGCGCGCTTGCGGGCGGCCTCGATGAAGATCGCAAGGTTGGCGCGCGCCTGCGCCTGGCCAACGAATTCCGACAGCAATTGCGGACGCAGCGCGGTATCGCCGACATCGTCGGCGCGGCGCTCGGGGGTGACGATGCGAGACGGCGTGGTCATGCGACGACGTTAGCACGGTGTGCTGAGAACTCCTTCTCCCCGCGTGCGGGGAGAAGGTCGGGATGAGGGGGCTTCACAGCATATTCTGACTCGCGGACAAGCCCCCTCACCCGGATCGCCAGAGGCGATCCGACCTCTCCCCGCACGCGGGGCGAGGTGAAGAGAACGGGCCTGAACATCAGATGGCGGTCACTCCTCACTTCGCCAATTCCTTCAACCCGAGCCGGATCAACTGTGCGGTCTCCGCCTTCTCGCCCGCGCTACGCGAGGCGCTGGCGATGGCGGCGGCCGCCTGCGGCTGGCCGTAACCGAGATTGACCAGCGCCGAGATTGCATCGGTGACCGGCCGCGGTGCGCGTTGATCGTCGATCGCGCCGGACAAATGCACCAGCGCCGGGTCGACATTGGCGAAGGCCGGCGCCTTGTCCTTGAGTTCGGTGACGATGCGCTCGGCGACCTTGGGGCCAACGCCCGGCGTGCGCGTCACCGCGGCCTTGTCACGCAACGCGATCGCGTTCGCGAGTTCCGCCGGCGGCAAGGTCGAGAGCACGGCGAGCGCCACTTTTGCGCCGACCCCTTGCACGGTCTGCAGCAATCGAAACCACTCGCGATCGACGTCGCTGCGAAAGCCGAACAGTTTGATCTGGTCCTCGCGCACATAAGTCTCGATCGACAGCACCACGGCCTCGCCGGGCGACGGCAACGCCTGCAGCGTCCGCGCTGAGCAATGCACCTGATAGCCGACGCCGCCGACGTCGAGGATCACATAGTCCTCGCCGTAGCTGTCGATCAGGCCCTTGAGCTTGCCGATCATGCTCCGACTACCTTCAGCTTGAGCGCGATGCTGCCGCGGTGATGTGCGTGGGTGATCGCGATCGCGAGGGCGTCGGCGGCATCGGAGGATTTCGGCTCGGCCTTCGGCAACAGGATCTTCAGCATCACCAGAATCTGGTTCTTGTCGGCATGGCCGGCGCCGACCACGGTTTTCTTGACCTGGTTCGGGGCGTATTCCGCCACCGATATCCCGAACAAGGCCGGCGCCAGCATCGCCACGCCGCGTGCCTGCCCAAGCTTCAGCGTCGCGACGCCGTCCTTGTTGACGAAGGTCTGTTCAACCGCGGCCTCCTCGGGGCGGAAGTCGCCGAGCACAGCGGCAAGCCCCTCATGGATCGCCAGCAAACGGCCCGCCAGCGGCAGGCCGTCCGGCGGTTCCACCGAGCCGCAACCGACGAAAGTCAGCCGGTTGCCGTCGATTTCGATCACGCCCCACCCAGTGCGGCGCAGCCCCGGATCGATGCCGAGGATGCGGACGGGATGGCGAATTGGCTGAGATGTCATGGGGCAGTGATAACGCCGGAGCACCGTGAACGAAACACAAACAGGAGGTCATCCCCGCGAAAGCACGCCGAGCATGTGCGAGAAATGACCCCCGCGCCCATCCGAAAACGAAAAGTCATCGCAGAGAGTTGGATTGGCCGGGCAAGCCCGGCAGGACGCCGGAGGCAGGCTTACCCGCCCATCTTGGCGACCAGCGCGTCGGAGACCTCGAAATTGGCGAACACGTTCTGCACGTCGTCATGCTCGTTCAGGAGATCGAGCAGCTTCAGCAGTTTCTCACCGGTCTCGTCATCCACCGCGATCGTGTTCTGCGGTTTCCAGGTCAGCGCCGCCTTGCGGGCTTCGCCGAATTTCGCCTCCAGCGCCTTGACGACGTCGTGGAACGTCTCCGGCGACGCATAGACCTCGTGGCCGTTTTCACTGGAGACAACGTCGTCGGCTCCGGCCTCGATCGCGGCCTCCAGCATGGCGTCGTCGGAGGCGACCTTGCTGTCATATTCGATGATGCCGGTGCGATCGAACATGAAGGCGACGGAGCCGGTTTCGCCGAGATTGCCGCCGGACTTGGTGAAGTAGGAGCGGATATCGGACGCCGCGCGGTTGCGGTTGTCGGTCAGCGCCTCGACGATCACGGCGACACCGCCCGGACCATACCCCTCATAACGAATCTCGTCGTAGCTCTCCGCTTCGCTGCCGCTGGCCTTCTTGATCGCGCGCTCGATCGAATCCTTCGACATGTTTTCCTGGCGGGCGGCAACTAATCGCGGCGCGGAGCCGCGCATTCATGCTGGGGTCAGGCAGGCCCAGTCTGGCCGCGACGGTGATTTCCCGCGCCAGCTTGCCGAACAGCTTCGACTTCTGGGCGTCCTGCCGCCCCTTGCGGTGCATGATGTTTTTGAATTGGGAATGTCCGGCCATGCGATTTCTTTCGGGATTCGTCCGGGATGTATCGGATCGGAGGCGCGGCCTTATAGGCCGCGGTACCGGCAAAATCAAAGATTTGCCCGACTAGAGGTATTTAGGTAGCGACGGGGACGAGCCCGCGAATAAGGCAGTCGTTAACCATGACTTCACGCGCGGGTGCGACACTCCGATCCCATTATCTACGACGTTTGGTCAGTTTGGAAAACGTCTGCCGGTATCGCTCCGCCAAGGCGACCTGCGTCGATCGTTTGCACCATTCACCACCGCTGCCATGCACTGATTGCCCGCCACCAGAGACGTTCCGAACCGATCGTCGAGCCCCTCCCCTCCGAAAGGATCCAGTAATGTCGGTCGCGCAGCCCGCAAGATTGGACAACGTCGTCGCTATCCGTTCGGAGGACGAGCGTCTGGTCGATCAGTTGGCGGATCGGATCGGCGGCCTCGGCGTCGAACTGGCCGATGTCGCCGGCAACCTGAAGGAGGTCGCCGGCCGCGTCCGCAGCCAATCCGACCGGTTCGGGCATCTGCAAAACACCGCCGAGACGATGGTTTCCGCCAATCACGACATCGCAACGGCATCGCGGGCCGTGCAATCGGCCACATCGGCGGCGGTCGGCGAGATCACGCAATCGCGCGCCGCGGTGGAAACCGCGGTCCAGCATATCGCCGAATTGATTCAGGCCGTCGGCCGCATCGAGCTTCGGCTCGGCACGGTCGGCAGCGCGCTCGCGGGGGTCGCCAAGGTATCAGGCTCGATCGAGGCGATCGCCAAAAAGACCAACCTGCTCGCGCTGAACGCAACCATCGAGGCCGCCCGCGCCGGCGACGCGGGCAAAGGCTTTGCCGTTGTCGCCCACGAGGTGAAAAACCTCGCCGAGGCGACGCGCCAGGCCACGCAACTGATCGGCGACACCGTTCGCGACCTCGACGGCAAGGTCGGCAGCCTGATCGGCGAGAGCGGTGACGCCTCGCTCCGGGCCAAAAACGCCGGCGACGGCGCCCGGCAGATCCAGGATATTATTGCGCGCGTGCAGAACGGCTTCACGGCGGTCGGCCAGGAGATCGACGGGGTCGCCAAAGCCGCCACGTCCAATCTCAGCCATTGCGACATGCTAATCTCTGAACTCGGCCACCTTGCAAGCGGCGTCGATCTGTCATCGACCGATCTGAAGCAGGCAGACGACAGGGTCGCCCGGCTGCTCGACGTTTCCGAGGGGTTGATCGAACTGATCGCCAATAGTGGCGTCGAGACATCGGACGCCGCGCTGATCCGCGTCGTCATCGATACCGCAACGCGGATCACCGCCGCTTTCGAGGCCGGCCTCGCACGGGGCGAGATTACTGCCGCGCAATTGATGGACGAGAACTATCGCGAGATTCCGGGCACCGATCCCAAGCAATATCTGACGGACTATGTCGCGTTCACCGACCGGATCTTGCCGCCGATCCAGGATCCCATTCAGAAGATCGACCCGCGGATCGTCTTTTGCGTCGCATGGGCGAAGGGCGGATATCTGCCGACCCACAATCCGAACTATCGCTTGCCGCAAGGCCCCGACCCGGTCTGGAACAATGCGAATTGCCGCAACAGGCGGCTGTTCAGCGACCGCGCGGTGCACAAGGTCGCGGCGAACACCAAGCCGTTCTTGCTGCAAACCTATCGGCGTGACATGGGCGGAGGCAATTTTGTCCTGATGAAGGACCTCTCCTCGCCGATTTACGTTCGCGGCCGCCATTGGGGCGCATTCCGCATGGGCTTTCGTCAATCCTGAGCACCGGACGTCGGACCACCGCTGTTCAACGCTGAGATGGGGCGGTAATCATGAATGATCGCGTCGCTGTTCTGCGGGAGCGATGGAGCAATCCGCTTCTGACCGCGCTTACCGCGTTGATTCTCGTGATGCTGTTTGTCATCGCCCCGCTCCAGGCCTCGGGAATCTTCGTTTTTCAGGCTTTCGAACTGATCTTTGCCATCATCCTCGTCGCCGGCGTGTTCGTGCTGTCGGGGAGTCGAATGGCGCTTGCCGCAATGCTGGTGTCGCTGGTGATGGCGACGGTCGGAGCCATTTTTCGGCTCAAGGCGCCGTCGAACTTCGATATCAATCTTTTCGCAGGCTCCTGGTTGATCATGGGGGTTACGCTGGGCTGGGTGGTGTCCAGCGCGGTATTTGCTGCAGGACGGGTCACCTATCATCACATCATGGGCGCGGTCCTGCTCTATTTGGCCATCGCCATCACCTTTCTGGCGTTGTTTACATTCGTTGCGGCACTGATACCGAAGGCGTTTTCAGGGATGTCGGTCGAAGACACCCCCGCGCTTGCCAGCAATTTGATCTATTTCAGCTTCGTGACGCTGACGACGACCGGGTACGGCGACATTTTTCCGGTGCATCCGATCGCGCGCAGCCTGTGCAATGTGGAAGCAATCTTCGGCCAGCTTTTTCCCGCGACGTTGCTTGCGCGACTGGTGACGCTCGAGATCGAGCATCGCCGCTGAGCCGCGCGACTTAACCCGCCCAGAACCCCGGCAGGGTCTGCTCCAGCCGGCCGCCGATTCGAACCGGTGCGATCCGCAGCGCCAGCCCGGTCGCATCATCGGTCTCGACCGCGACGCCGCTGAGCGTCGCCACGCCAAGCGCCGGTTCGAACCGCCCCGATGGAATGCCCGAGGTGAAGCGGCGCAGCGGCTCTTCCTTCTGCATGCCGATGATCGAATCATAGTCGCCGGTCATGCCGGCGTCGGTCATGTACGCGGTGCCGCCGGGAAGGATCTGGTGGTCGGCGGTCGGCACATGGGTATGGGTGCCGACGACGAGACTGGCGCGGCCGTCGCAGAAAAACCCGATACCCTGCTTTTCGCTGGAGGCCTCGCCGTGGAAATCGACCACGATCGCATCTGCCGCCGCGCCGAGCGGACAAGCCTCGAGTTCGCGGTATAGGACGGCAAAGGGATCGTCGAACGGCGTCATGAATACGCGGCCGATGGCGTTGACGACCAGCGCGCGCTTGCCGTTTTTGGTGTCGATCAGCGCGGCGCCGCGGCCCGGCGTCCCCTTCGGAAAATTCGCCGGGCGAATGAGTCGCGGCGCGCGCTCGATAAAGACCAGCGCCTCGCGCTGATCCCAGGAGTGGTTGCCGAGCGTGACCGCATCGGCGCCGGCATCGATGAACTCCTGGTATATCGCCTCGGTGATGCCGAAGCCGCCGGCGGCATTCTCGCCATTGACGACAACGAGATCGAGCGCCCAGTCCCGGATCATGCCAGGCAGATGGTCCGAGATGGCGGTGCGCCCGACCCTGCCGACCACGTCACCGACGAAAAGAATACGCAAATCATGAGCTCCGGAAATCGAACATTCGTGTTTCCGTTAGCACATAATCCAGCGGCACGTCGTGCGACAACGCCGGTACAGCCTCGATTTCCTGCGCGGCAAACGCAATGCCGATGGCGGTAATGGCGTTCGATTTGCGCAAATGCGCGAGGCTGCGATCATAATGGCCGGCCCCATATCCGATGCGGTGGCCCAACCGGTCGAAGGCCGCCAACGGCACCAGCATGACATCGGGAATAAGTTCGGCGGCGGCCGGCGACGGCTCAAGGATCCCGAGCGGCCCGAGCACCATTTTGTTACCTGCAGACCACGCACGGAATGAAAGCGACTGGCCGCGGGCCGTCACCGTCGGCAGTGCCAGCCGCGCGCCCTGCGCGGCCAGTTTCAACATCAAGGGCATCGGATCGATTTCGCTGCGGATCGGTGCGTAACCCGAGACGATCATGTTGGGCAGAATTTCAATGGGCAATCCGCGCTCGGCGACGGCCGCGGCCGCGGCCGCGCGCTGTACCTCGCTCAGCGCATCGCGCGCCGCGAGTGCTGCGGCTCGGAGGTTTGCCTTCGACGGCATTGGAGAGGTATCGGACATACGGCGTTATATTCGACGGTGATCAAACGTTGCGCTGTCATCATCCACGAAAGCGGGTGATCCGGTATTCCAGGGCTGTTCGTATCTACAAGAAGTTGCGCGTACTGGATATTCCGCTTTCGCGGAATATGACGGGTCAGGCAATGGAACGGCGGCAACAACTTGGTCGGCAAAAGAAGTCAGCAAAAAATAAGTGCGAAGCCGCGATGGCCGTTGGAGCGCTCGATCCCGGAGTTCCCTACGAAAGTAGGTGGGCACCATGTAGCCAAGTCCACAGACCTGGCCAGGGACAGTTCCCGGAAGGATCGATAAGGCCCCGGGGATATATGGCTCCTGACGCGCGACACAGCTTCGCCTAGCCAATGTAACCACGGTTGTGTCAAACCGCCAGCGCTAACGCAGGGCAACATGACGTTTTCAAACGAAGCGGATAGCGGTTCGCGTAAAGAAAACCCATCAAAACAAAGGACCAATCAACCAATCGCCACGCCGCCGCCGATGGTGCGGTTCAGCACCTGCGTGGTTTTCTCGATCCGCTCGGCCGCCGCGTTCAGCGCGTTGGCGACCGCCGTCTGCGTCGCCTTGGCGTGATCCGCCGCCACGGTGCGGACGTTGCGCAAGGCTTCGAGCTCCTGCTCGAGGCCGCGGATGCGATGACCGACGTCGAGCAGTTCGTCGCACACCATCAGCGCCGCCATGACGGTGAGGCGGGCGTCACCGATTTCGCCGAACTTGCCGCGCAGTTCTCCGATCCGCGTCTCGAAGCTTTCCGCCAGATTCAACAGCCGCGCTTCCTGGCCTTCCTCGCAGGCCATGCGGTATTGACGGCCGTTGATGGTGACGTTGACATGGCTCATCAGGTTTCTCCCGCGTCGAGCACCGCGCGGATGGTGCTGATCGCCGCATCAAGCCGTTCGGCGATCTCAAGATTGGCACGCTCCAACCGGCGCGATTTCACCAGCGATCCGTCAAGTTCGTCGGCCAGCCGCGAGCGATCTGCGCCCAGCGCCTGAATTCGGCTCGCCAACTCGTTCTCGTCGCGATCGGCCTCGCGGCGCCGTTCGGCCGCGCTTTCCAACGCGTCGAGCGCGGCCATCAGCCGCCGCGTCGCAGCGTCGATATCGGCCGAGGGTGGATCGGCATAGCCCAACCCGTTGGCGGGACGATCGCTCATGCAGTCAGCGCGGACCTTCCGTGAAGCGGCCGCGGAGCGACAAAACCCGCGGCTCGGCAAGCGTTTAGGCCATGAAATTTACGTGGCAAGCGAGGCGAGCGCAACGCCGCTGCAGAACTATGCACCGCAAAGCAACTTTTCGGCCCCACGGCGCGTTTCATTGCCTTGGACTCCGGGAACACAGATGCTATCCCAGCCACAATTCCCTGTGACCACCACCCCGTAGCGCGGCAATCGCCCGGCACGTATCTCAACCAAGCACCTCATTTCAGACGGATTTTCATCATGACGCAGGTCGACCACACCCGTATGGCCAACGCGATCCGCGGTCTCGCCATGGACGCTGTCGAGAAGGCCAAGTCGGGCCATCCCGGCCTGCCGATGGGTGCCGCCGACATCGCCACCGTCCTGTTCACGCAGTTCCTGAAATACGATGCGGCCGACCCGAAATGGCCGGACCGCGACCGCTTCATCCTGTCGGCCGGCCACGGCTCGATGCTGCTGTATGCGCTGCTGTATCTCACCGGCAATACGGACATGACGCTCGACCAGCTCAAGCATTTCCGCCAGTTGGGATCGCTGACCCCGGGACATCCGGAAAATTTTCACACCAAGGGTATCGAGACCACGACGGGACCGCTCGGCCAGGGCATCGCGACGTCGGTCGGCATGGCGCTCGCGGAGAAGATGCTGGCGGCCGAATTCGGCAAGAAGGCCGTCGATCATCACACCTATGTGCTCGTTTCCGACGGTGACTTGATGGAAGGCGTATCGCAGGAAGCGATCGCATTGGCCGGACACTGGAAGCTCAACAAGCTGATCGTGCTCTATGACGACAACGGCATTTCGATCGACGGACCGACGTCGCTGTCGGACTCGGTCGACCAGGTCAAGCGATTCAAGTCGGCCGGCTGGGCGTCTGAACTGATCGACGGCCAGGACCAGCAAGCGATCGCAACGGCGATCACCAAAGCGCAGAAATCCAGCAAGCCGACCATGATCGCCTGCAAGACCACGATCGGTTATGGCGCGCCGACCAGGGCCGGCACCAACAAGGCCCATGGCGAGGCGCTCGGCGCCGAGGAGCTCAAGGGCGCCAAGGAAAAGCTCGGCATCTCGTTGGAGCCGTTCTCGGTGCCCGACGACGTGCTCAAGGCCTGGCGCGAGGCCGGTAGCCGCGGCGTGCCTGCACGCAAGGAATGGGAAGCGCGGATGTCCACGCTCTCCAACCGCAAGCGCGACGAATTCGATCGCCGCCTGCGCCACGAGCGGCCGGCGGCGCTGGCGAAAGCGCTCAAGGCGTTCAAGAAGTCGCTGCTGGAGACGCCGCAGAACATCGCGAGCCGAAAATCTTCCGAGCTTGCGATCGATGCGATCGCCGCCGTTATGCCGATGGAATTCCTCTCCGGTTCGGCGGATCTCACGGGATCGACCAACAACAAGGCGAAGTCCGCCACCAATTTCGAGGCCAAGACGCCGAAAGGCCGCTTCGTGCATTACGGCATCCGCGAGCACGGCATGGCCGCGGCCATGAACGGCATATATCTGCATGGCGGATTTGCGCCGAGCGGCGCGACATTCCTGGTGTTCACCGACTATGCGCGCCCCGCGATGCGGCTTTCGGCGCTGATGGGCACCGGCGTCGTCTACATCATGACCCACAATTCGATCGGCCTCGGCGAAGACGGACCGACCCATCAGCCTGTCGAACATCTGGCGGCGCTGCGCGCGATGCCGAACATGCGCGTGTTTCGACCCTGCGACGCGATCGAGGTGGCCGAGTGCTGGGAGCTGGCGCTGAACCGCACCGATGGTCCGACCGTGTTGGTGCTTACGCGGCAAAATCTCCCGCAATTGCGCACGTCGACGCCCGCGGACAATCCGTGCAGCCATGGCGGTTATGAACTGGTCGCAGCCCAGGGCGAGGCCAAGGTCTCGCTGTTTGCCACCGGTTCCGAAGTTCAGATCGCGGTCGATGCCCAGAAGCAGCTTGCCGAGCGCGGCATCGCGGCGCGGGTCGTGTCGGTGCCCTCGATGGAACTGTTGTTGGCGCAGCCGGCGGAGCGGCGGAAAGCGATCATCGGCAATGCGCCGGTCAAGATCGCGATCGAAGCCGCTGTACGCTTCGGCTGGGACGCGATTATCGGCCATGACGGAGAATTTATCGGCATGCACGGTTTCGGCGCCAGCGCACCGGCCAAGGATCTCTATAAACATTTCGGAATTACCGCTGAGGCTGCAGTTAACGCAGCACTGAAGCGATTGGACTGACGGTTGAGGTTACCCGAAAAACAGGCTACCTAACCCTTACATAATCCGTTCTCGCCCGGCTGAACCGGGCGATCCGCCGCAAGCACCTCTGTGGATGAATCAACATCCTCCGCGGGGGCAGCGTCGCATATGAGGCGCCAGTCAGTAAGGGAGAAGTACGATATGGCAGTTCGGGTCGCAATTAACGGGTTTGGCCGTATCGGCCGCAATGTGCTTCGGGCCATTGCGGAATCTGGCCGCAAGGACATCGAGGTGGTCGGCATCAACGACCTCGGCCCGGTCGAGACCAACGCCCATCTGCTGCGCTTCGATTCGGTCCACGGCCGTTTCCCCGGCGTCGTGACGGTGGACGGCGACTCGATCAACGTCGGCAGCGGCAAGATCAGGGTTTCAGCCGAGCGCGACCCTGCCAAACTGCCCTGGAAAGAACTCGGCGTCGACATCGCGCTGGAATGCACCGGCATCTTTACCGCCAAGGACAAGGCCTCCGCGCATCTGACCGCCGGCGCCAAGCGCGTGCTGGTATCCGCGCCCGCCGATAACGCCGACGCGACCATCGTCTTCGGGGTCAATCACGATACGCTGACCCGCGATCATCTCGTCGTTTCCAACGGTTCCTGCACCACCAACTGTCTCGCGCCGGTGGCCAAGGTTTTGAATGACACCGTCGGCATCGAGACCGGCTTTATGACCACCATCCATGCCTATACCGGCGACCAGCCGACCCTCGACACCATGCACAAGGATCTCTATCGCGGCCGCGCCGCGGCGATGTCGATGATCCCGACCTCGACGGGGGCGGCCAAGGCGATCGGCCTGGTGTTGCCGGAGCTAAAAGGCAAACTCGACGGCGTCGCGATCCGCGTGCCGACGCCGAACGTCTCGGTGATCGATCTCAAGATCGTCGCTCAGCGCAAGACCGACGCCAAGGAAATCAACGAAGCGATGAAGCGCGCCAGCGAGCAGCAGCTCAAGGGCATTCTCGGCTACACCACCGCGCCCAACGTCTCGATCGATTTCAATCACGATCCGCACTCCTCCACCTTCCACATGGACCAGACCAAGGTTCAGAACGGCACGCTGGTGCGGGTGATGTCCTGGTACGACAATGAATGGGGCTTCTCCAATCGCATGGCCGACACCGCCGTCGCGATGGGAAAACTGCTGTAACAGCCTTATCGTCATGCCCGGCCCTGCGCCGGGCATCTGCGTTTAGCTGTCCCGTCATTTAGTTACATCGTCATTCCGGGATGGTCCGAAGGACCAGACCCGGAATTCTCGAAGATTGTCCGATGTGCGAGCGCACATCGTAGTTCGCATCTTCGATGCGCCCCGGAATGACGGGCCAAATAAGCGCCACGGATGACGGGCCAAGGAAGCGTCAAATGTACAAGTTCCAGACCCTCGATGACGTCGACGTAAAGGGCAAGCGCGTACTGTTGCGCGTCGATCTCAATGTGCCGATGGAGGATGGCCGCGTCACCGACGGCACCCGGCTTGAGCGCATCGCACCGACGATTACCGAGATTTCCGACAAGGGCGGCAAGGCCATCCTGCTCGCACATTTCGGCCGGCCCAAGGGACGCGAGCCCGAAGAACTCGCTCAAGCCGGTCGCCGCGGCGCTGGCGCAGATCATCAAGCGGCCGGTCGCTTTCGCGGAAGATTGCATCGGCGCGGCCACTGAAAAAGTGGTCGGCGCGATGAAGGACGGCGACGTCCTTTGCCTGGAGAACACCCGCTTCCATAAAGAGGAAGAAAAGAACGATCCGGCCTTCGTGGCGGCGCTGGCAAAGTTGGGCGACATCTGGGTCAACGACGCGTTTTCGGCGGCGCACCGCGCCCATGCCTCGACCGAGGGCCTCGGCCGCACGCTGCCGGCCTATGCCGGGCGCACCATGCAGGCCGAACTCGACGCGCTCGGCAAGGCGCTGGAAGCGCCGACCAAGCCCGTGATCGCGGTGATCGGCGGCGCCAAGGTTTCCACCAAGATCGACCTTCTGGAAAACCTGGTCAGCAAGGTCGATGCCTTGGTGATCGGCGGCGGCATGGCCAATACCTTCCTGCATGCGCAGGGCGTCGGCATCGGCAAGTCGCTGGCGGAAAAGGATCTGGCCGCGACCGCGCTGCGGATCATGGAAAAGGCCGAAGCGGCGAATTGCGCCATCATCCTCCCCGTGGACGCGGTGGTGGCGAACCAATTCGCCGCAAATGCTCCCTCGCATGCCTATGGCCTTGATGCGATCCCGGCCGACGGCATGATCCTCGACGTCGGCCCGCGATCGATCGCGCGGATTGTCGCGGCGATCGACGACGCCGCGACGCTGGTCTGGAACGGTCCGCTTGGCGCGTTCGAGATGACGCCGTTCGACCGCGGCACGGTGCTGGCGGCCAAGCACGCGGCCGATCGAACCAAGGCCAGGAAGCTGATCTCGGTCGCCGGCGGCGGCGATACCGTGGCGGCGTTGAACCAGGCCGGCGTGGCCGGCGATTTCAGCTATGTTTCGACCGCCGGCGGCGCGTTTCTCGAATGGATGGAAGGCAAGCCGCTGCCCGGAGTAGAGGTTTTAAGAACACGTTAGAACATGCTCCGGAAAAGTGAGCACCGGTTTCTCCTCGGACAAACGCAAAGCCGGCGAATCATGCTCCAAATAATAAGACAGGGCGGGATGACGATTCGAAGACAAGCCATTTCAAAGATAAGCCATTCCTCCAGAATTTGATCTCGCTTCGTTAATCAAACTCGCCGCCTATCTTTTTTTGGGCATGATCTTTTCCGAAAACAGCTTTCTACTTCTCGGAATCATCCCCTAGATCATCGGGCGCAAGCCCAACGCGGAGAACAAGAACCATGGCTCGTATCACGTTGCGCCAATTGCTCGACCACGCGGCGGAGCACGACTATGGCGTGCCGGCATTCAACATCAACAACATGGAGCAGGCGCTCGCCATCATGGACGCCGCCTCCAGCCTCGACGCGCCGGTGATCATTCAGGCCTCGCGCGGTGCCCGGTCCTATGCCAACGACGTGATGCTGAAGCACATGATGGATGCGGTCACGGAAATCTATCCGCAGATTCCGGTCTGCGTGCATCTCGACCACGGCAACGAACCCGCCACCTGCATGACCGCGATCCAGGCCGGCTTCACCTCGGTCATGATGGACGGCTCGCTGAAAACCGACGGCAAGACCCCGGGCGACTGGGATTATAATGTCGGGGTCACCAAAACGGTCACCGACATGGCCCATCTCGGCGGCATTTCGGTGGAAGGCGAACTTGGCGTGCTGGGTTCGCTTGAGACCGGCATGGGCGACAAGGAAGACGGTCACGGCGCGGAAGGCAAGCTCTCCCACGACCAGTTGCTCACCAACCCCGACGAAGCGGTCAAATTCGTCAAGCAGACCAAGGTCGATGCGCTGGCGATCGCGATGGGCACCTCGCACGGCGCCTACAAATTCACCCGCAAGCCGGACGGCGACATCCTGGCCATGAGCGTCATCGAAGAAATTCACCGCAAGCTGCCCAACATGCATCTGGTGATGCATGGTTCGTCGTCGGTGCCGCAGGACCTGCAGGACATCATCAATGCCAATGGCGGCAAGATGAAGCCGACCTGGGGCGTGCCGGTTTCCGAGATTCAACGCGGCATCAAGAACGGCGTTCGCAAGATCAACATCGACACCGACAACCGGATGGCGATGACCGGCCAGATCCGCAAGGTGCTGAAGGACAATCCGGAAGAGTTCGATCCGCGCAAATACCTGAAGCCGGCGATGGAAGCGATGACCAAGCTGTGCAAACAGCGGCTGCAGGAATTCAACACCGCGGGCCAGGCCAGCAAATTCAAGAAGGTGCTGACCCCGGCGGAGATGGCGAAGCGCTACGCCAAGGGCGAGCTCGATCCGAAAGTCGCATGACCTTACCAGGGGCGGGCCAGTTCCCGCCCCTTTTTTGGCCGTAGTCCGGGGGCAGCTAGTGGCCGGCGCCATTGCATCCGTCGCAGCCCGCCCTGTTGCGAATGCTGGCGCCGACCGGACACCAGCAACCGAGAGGATTCTGGTGCGGCTTTGGATTTGACATTCGCGAAGAGGACGCGCGGAGATGCCCAAGCGAATGTCAAATCCACCGCACTAGCGAGATCATGGCCACCAAACCCGCTCCGCCGCGCCCCGCGCCCCGGCTCTATCTCGCAACGCCTGCCGTGGACGATCCGTCGGCGCTGGTGGCGAGCCTTCCTGGCGTGCTCGCGAAGGCCGATATCGCCGCGGTGTTGCTGCGGCTGAAGCCGACCGATCCGCGCACGATGATCACGCGCGTCAAGGCGCTCGCGCCGGTGGTTCAGAACAGCGGCGCCGCGCTCTTGCTCGATGGTCATGTTGAGCTGGTCGCGCGTGGCGGCGCCGATGGCGCGCACCTGACCGGTATCGAAGCCATGGCGGATGCGCTGCCGACCCTGAAACCCGACCGGATCGCGGGCGTCGGCGGCCTGGCGACGCGGCACGATTCGATGGCGGCGGGCGAAGCCGGCGCTGACTACGTGCTGTTCGGCGAGCCCGATGCGCGGGGGCAGCGGCCCTCGACCGAGGCGATTGCCGAACGGTTGCAATGGTGGGCCGAGCTGTTCGAGCCCCCTTGCGTCGGGTTTGCGGGATCGCGCGAAGAGGCGCGTGAGTTCGCCGCGGCCGGCGCCGATTTCGTTCTGGTCGGCGATTTCATCTGGGCCGATCCGCGCGGTCCGGCGGCGATGTTGTCGGAGGTGGAACAGGCGATCGGACAGGCCTACGCCGCCGCATCCGGAACCGTCAGGGACGGGCGGGGATAACGCCGGGCATGAACATCCTGCGTCCGATATCGATCCTCGCCACCGGCCTGATGCTGGCGGCCAGCGGCGCAAGCGCGCAAATCTCGCTGACGCCTCCCAAGGCGGAAAAGCCACCGGCGGCCAGCAAGCCGGCCGTCAAGCCGAAAGCAAAACCGCGCGAGATCGCCAAGGACGCTGTCAAGGAACCCGCCAAGAAACCCGCGGCGCCGAAACCGGAAGTAAAGCCGACTGCGCCGGCCGCGACGGTAACGCCGGCGCCGGCACCGGACGACCCCAATGTCGATCTGGTCTATGCCGCGTATCAGCGCGGGCAATACAAGACCGCGCTCGATCTGGCGGTCAAACGCGCGCAGGAAAAAAACGACCCGAAGGCGATGACGATGCTCGGCGAACTCTACGCCAATGGGCTGGGCGTCAAGCTCGATTATGCCAAGGCCATCGATTGGTACAAACGCGGCGCCGCCGCCGGCGACCGCGAGGCGATGTTCGCGCTGGCGATGCTTCGCATGTCCGGGCGCGGCGGCCCGCCCAGCAGCGAGGAAGCCGCGAAATTGCTGGCCTCCTCGGCCAAGCTCGGCAACCCGAAGGCGGCGTACAATCTTGCGCTGCTCTATATCGACGGACAGACGCTGCCGCAGGACCTCAAGCGTGCGGCGGAATTGCTTCGCCAATCCGCCGACGCCGGCAATCCGGAAGCGCAATACGCGCTGGCGACGTTCTACAAAGAAGGCACCGGCGTCGAGAAGGACGTGGAAAAATCGGTGCGTCTGCTGCAGGCGGCATCGCTGGCCGACAATGTCGACGCCGAGGTCGAATATGCCATCGCGCTGTACAACGGCACCGGCACGCCGAGGAACCAGCCGGCCGCCGTGGCGCTGTTGCGCAAGGCCGCTCGGCAAAACAGTGCGATCGCCCAAAACCGGCTCGCCTGGGTGCTGGTAAACGGACAGGGCGCGCCGATGGACAAGGTCGAGGCCCTCAAATGGCACCTGGTCGCGAAAACCGCCGGCAAAGGCGACCCGATGCTCGACGAGGCCTTCGCCAGTCTCAGCCCCGAGGATCGCGCCAAAGCCGAGGCCGCCGCGCGGAAATGGCTCGGCACCTATCCGCCTTGACGGCCGGCCCACCGCAGGGCACCCAGTCCAAGGCTCGGTGATCGCATCGGTCGCTTTCTCATCTTCCCCGGCTGGGAGGGGAACTGCCCTCGGGCTCGACCCGAGGGTCGGCGCGCACGGCGACGCGAGGTGTCGCCGGACAGCGCCGGGTGAGGGGGTTCGAACCTCACCTGATCCGTAACCTTCACCCAACTCTCTCCCGATCGGAGAGGGAGCGCGCCTTTCCCGTCGCAACGTCCATCATAACAAGCCGAGATCATGCTGCATTCAGCCCTTATCAACGTCATGGTCAAAGCCGCGCGCCGAGCCGGCCGTAGCCTCAAGCGCGACCTCGGCGAGATCGAGAACCTTCAGGTATCCCTGAAAGGTCCTGCCAACTTCGTCACCATGGCCGACCGGCGCGCCGAGGAGATGCTCTACGAAGACCTGATCAAAGCGCGGCCGGGTTACGGCTTCATCGGCGAGGAAGGCGGCAGCCGCGAAGGCGCCGACAAGAGCCACACCTGGATCGTCGATCCGCTCGACGGCACCACGAATTTCCTGCACGGCATCCCGCAATTCGCGATCTCGATCGGCCTGCAGCGCGAGGGCACCGTGATCGCGGGCGTGATCTACAACCCGGCCAATGACGAGCTTTATATCGCCGAACGCGGCAAGGGCGCCTTCCTCAACGAGCAGCGGCTGCGCGTCGCCGGCCGCCGCCAGCTCAATGATTGCGTGGTCGCCTGCGGCCTGCCGCATATCGGACGCGGCGACCACGATCTGTCGCGCCGCGAGATGACCGAAATCCAGAACCGGGTCGCCGGCTTGCGCCGGTTCGGCGCCGCCTCGCTCGACATGGCATTCGTCGCGGCCGGCCGCCTCGACGGCTATTGGGAGCGCAACCTGAAGTCCTGGGATATGGCCGCCGGCGTGATCATGATTCGGGAGGCCGGCGGAACCGTCAGTTGCGTCGATGGCGCGAGCGATCCGCTCAAGACCGGCAACCTGATCTGCGGCAATGAATACATCCACGCCGAACTGGTGAAGATCCTGCGGCCGCTGGGCAAGTAAGGCCTCATTCGGCGGGGCCCTGCACCGGCGCCGCCGATCCGTAGGTCTCACTTGCCGGCCTAGGCGCTGTCTCGCGATCCCTCGCCAGCAGCCGCTGCACCGAGACGAAGAACACCGGGATCATCAGGAGCCCGAGAATCACGACCGCGATCATGCCGCCCATGACACCGGTGCCGAGCGCTTGCTGGCTTGCACCGCCCGCCCCGGTTGCGATCACCATCGGCAGGACACCACAGACGAAGGCGACACCCGTCATCAGGATCGGGCGGAAGCGCAACCTGCAGGCTTCCACGGTCGCCTCGATCAGCGGTTTGCCCTGGGCGCGCAAATCCTTGGCGAATTCAATGATGAGGATGGCATCCTTGGCTGCAAGCCCGATAATGGTGATCAAACCCACGGTAAAATAGACATCGTTCGGCAAGCCGCGCAGCATCGCCGCCAGCACGGCGCCCGCGATGCCAAGCGGCACCGTCATCAGCACCGCCAACGGGATGGTCCAGCTCTCATAGAGCGCGGCAAGGCAAAGGAACACCACGAGCGCGGAAAGCCCGAGCAGCAGCGGCGCCTGCGATCCCGACAGCTTTTCCTGCAGCGACTGCCCGGTCCACTCGTAGCCGAAACCGCGTGGTAGCCTGTCAGCCAACCGTTCCATCTCCGCGATCGCGTCGCCGGACGTATATCCAGGCCCGGCTTCGCCGCTGATACGTACGGCGGGATAGTAGTTGAAACCGGCAATTTGCGTTGGGCCTCTCGACCATTCGACCGTGGCAAAGGCGGAGAACGGCACCAGCTGGCCACGGCTGTTCTTCACATTGTAGTTCAGGATGTCATGCGTATTCATGCGATGGTCGCGATCCGCCTGAACGATGACGCGCTGCATTCGCCCGCGGTTGGCAAAATCGTTGATGTAGTTCGATCCGAGATTGGTGGAGATGGTATTGTTGATATCCTCGAAGGTGACGCCAAACGCGCCGGCCTTTTCGCGATCGATCACGAGATTGACCTGCGCGGCAGGCGGCAGGCCCTCGATGTAGACTTTTTGCAGAATCTCGCTTGCGTTGGCTTCGGCGATCAGCCGGTCGGCCGCCGCCACCAGGGCGCCATAGCCCTTTTGACCGCGATCCTGCAGACGGAAGCTGAAGCCGGACGAGTTGCCGAGATTGTCGATCGGCGGCGGCTGTAACGCCGAAATCTTGGCGTCGCGGATCGATGACAAATCCCGATTGATATCGGCCACGATCGCAGCGGCGGAGTCGCTTGCCGGGCGCTCAGACCAATCCTTCAGCGAGATGAAGGCCTGCGCCGTGTTCATGCCCTGGCCCAGAAAGCTGAAGCCGGTAAGGAATGTCACGTTCTCGACGCCTGCGCGCTTCGCGAGGTAATTCTCGACCTTCTCGACCGCGGCCTCCGTCCGTGCGAACGAAGAGTCGGACGGCGTCTGCACGTCGGTCGTGATAAAGCCCTGATCGTCGACCGGCAAAAAGCCGCCGGGCAAGCGAATGAATGCCCAGCCAAACCCGATCAGCAGCGCCGCGTAGATCAGCATGAGCCGTCCGGTGCGCTTGAGCGACCAACCCACGGTGCCGGCATAGCGCCCCTTGATGCTGTCGACGCCGCGATTAAACAGGCCAAACAGGCCCTTGCGCGCGCGACCATGACCGGCTGTCACCGGTTTGAGCAGCGTCGCACAGAGCGCTGGGGTCAGCGACATGGCCAGGAGTGCGGAAAACGCGATGGCGGCGACCATCGTGACCGAGAACTGCCGGTAGATGATACCGACCGATCCCGGAAAGAACGCCATCGGGACAAACACCGCGCCAAGCACCAGCGTAATGCCGATGATGGCGCTCGTGATTTGCGACATGGCCTTGCGGGTCGCCTCCTTCGGTGGCAGGCCCTCCTCCGCCATGATGCGCTCGACGTTCTCGACCACGACGATGGCGTCATCGACGAGAATGCCCACCGCCAGCACCATGCCGAACATCGTCAGCATGTTGATCGAGTAGCCCGCCAGCAGCAACACCGCGCAGGTACCGAGCAGCGCGACCGGGACCACGATGGTCGGAATGATGGTGTAGCGGATGTTCTGCAGGAACAGGAACATCACGATGAACACCAGCACCACCGCCTCGACCAGCGTCGACAGCACCTTTTCGATCGAGGCCTTCACGACGGGCGTGATGTTGTAGGGAATCTCATAGGTGATATTGGCGGGGAAGAAGCGCGACAGCTCCTTCATCTTGGCCTCTACCGCCTTCGCGGTAGCCAGCGCATTGCCGGTCGGCGACAGCAGCACCGAAAGACCCGCGGTGGGCTTGCCGTTGAGACGGGTGTTGAACTGGTAGCTTAAGCCGCCGATCTCGATATTGGCGACATCGCGCAAACGCACGGTCGAGCCGTCCGCATTGGCGCGCAGGATGATCGAACCGAATTCGTCGATCGAACCGAGCTGACCCTTGACCAGCACCAGCGCGGAAATCCTCTGGTCCGGCGTGCTCGGTTCGGCTCCGATGCTGCCGGAGGCGACTTGCGCGTTTTGGGCGTTGATCGCTTTGGTCACGTCGTCGGCCGTCAAGCCGTAACCGACGAGCTTCTCGGGATGGATCCATATCCGCAGCGAACGTTCGGTCGAGTAAAGCGTCGCGCGGCCGACGCCCGGAATACGCCGGATTTCGCCGACCACGTTGCGGATCATGAAATCGCCGAGCCCGATCTCGTCGAGACTGCCGTCCGTCGAGCCCAGCGTGATGATCTGCAGCACAGCGCTGGAAGCCTCTTCGACAAGAATGCCCTGCTGGATCACCGCACGGGGCAGCCGAGCCTCCACGCGCTTGATACGATTCTGGACCTCCACCGAGGCCGCACCGGTTTCGGTGCCGGGCACGAAGTTGGCCGTGATTTCGACCTGCCCCAGCGAGTCGCTGGTCGATTCGAAATTCAGGATTCCGGACGCGCCATTGAGCTCCTCTTCAATCAGCCGGGTGACGCTGTTGTAGAGGTTCTCCGGCGAGGCGCCGGGGTAACTGGTGCTGATCGAAATCGAAGGCGGTGCGATGATCGGATATTGGGCGACCGCGAGCAGCGGAATCGAAATCGCACCGATCAGGCAGATGAAAAGCGCGACCACCCAGGCGAAGATCGGCCTGTCGATAAAAAAGCTCGGCATTGAACGTTACCGGTGCGCTTGCGCGGTCAGCTTCGCAGGCGGCGTTGCATCTGACGAGGCATCCGCTTCCGTCCAGGCCTGCGGCCTGACCTTGTCGCCGGCGACGAATTTCTGAAATCCTTCGACCACGACCTTGTCGCCTGCTTTCAACCCCTCGGTGACGAACCATTTGCCGTCCTGCAGCGATCCGGTGCGGACGGCCTGGGTCACGACGAGGTTGTCGTCCTTGAGCACGAACACTTCGCTGCCGCCACCACCGTTGCGCTGGATCGCTTGCTGCGGCACTGCGATGGCGTCGGTATCTACGCCCTGCTCGATCAGGACGCGGACATACATGCCCGGCAACAATTCGCGTTTCGGGTTTGGAAATTCGCCACGCAGCGTCACCTGGCCGGTGTGGGTGTCGACCTTGGCCTCGGAAAACAACAGCTTGCCGGCGAACGGATAGACCGAGCCGTCATCGAGAACCAGCCGCACCTTCATAGCGTCAGGCGCGATGCGGTCGAGGTCGCCGCTTTCAAAAGCACGTCGCAGTTGGTTAAGCTCGGTGACCGACTGCGTGAAGTCGGCATAGATCGGATCGAGCTGCTGAATCGTCGCAAGGCTCGCGGTGTCGTGCTGTACGACGAGCGCGCCCTCGCTGACCAGCGCAGCGCCGACAATTCCATCGATGGGTGCCCGGATCGTCGCGTAATCGAGGTTGAGTTTGGCACGGGCAACATCGGCCTTGCGGCCCTCGACGTCGGCCTCGGCCTGACGCTGGGCCGCAATAGCCTTTTCGTTCTCGGCTTCGGGAGCCGTGTGTTGGCTCGTCAGCGTAGCGATCCGGCGCGCATGTTGCGAAGCCTGTTCGAGCACGGCCGTGGCTCTCGCGAGCGCGGCTTCGTTGGACTGCACCTCAACTTCAAAGGGCTTTGGATCGATCTGGTAGAGCGCATCGCCGGCCTTGACCTCGCTGCCCTGACTGAACATCCGGTGAACAACGATGCCGGAGACACGCGGGCGTACGTCGGAAACGCGCGTCGGCGAGACACGACCAGGCAGTTCGCGCACCATCGCACGTGGTCGCGATTCGACGGTGACGACGCTGACGTCCGGCGCCGACGGTTGCGACGAGGCGGAAGCGGAATGCGGTTCGTTGCATCCCGCGAGCAAAGGAGTAACCACGGCAAGCATCAAGGCAATGCAGACCGACTGCGCACGATATCCTGACATTGATATGATGTCCCCGAAAGTTAGCGTTCAAACGCACGACCGTTGATTCGCGCAGCGTATAACTGCCGAGCGCTTGAGAGACAGGATATGGGGAGGTTATTGCGATGCAATGCATTGCGCGGGTGGCGCAATGTCACACGTGCTTATCGCACTGACCGATCAACGGTTTTTATGGTCTGCTAAATTGTCGCGGGTGCTAATTTTAATGTTTCTAAAAATCGCACCTGAAGGGAACGATCCGAAAACATCATTTAACTGCGCCGTGACGACAGCAACGTGCAACATTGTGAGGCTCACGCGCATCGAATCAATCGACGCCTCCAGCGGACGGCCCCGATCTGATACCGAGGCTGAGACCCGTTCGCAGCCGGCCGAAGTTAATAAATAGTTTCGATCATGCGAGCCGCACCGCGGCTCGCTATCGCAGGCCGGCCTTTGGAATCCGCGGCAAATTTTGAGCCGCGCATCGACCAGCGCCTCCTCGGCTACTCCGGCCAAGCACAGCGCGCCGGATCGTCCTGAACGTGCAGCGGAGCCTGACGACCCACGGCGCAACAAGATCGCAAAGCCGGGGCAATCGATGGCGCCCGTGATTTTGCGGAGGCGCGATCCTGGGCAGCGAATTAACATCCTCATCCCGGCCGCCATACAACCTTGCGTTTTGCAGGGCGATCGGTGTCCGACCGGAACGGCTAGCGGAGCCGAGTGAGAGAATTGCGGTCAACGCCTCGTCCGCTAAGCATCGGAGACTTCGAAGGTTTATCAAATACGCTCAAAGTCTAAGCCCGATTTCACGCCGGAATTCCCTGTTCCGGTCACGAACGGCGCAACTGGCCTTTTCTCCCAACACCGCTGTGCCATATTGGCGGCCGACGCGTTCCCCTCGCACAGGTGACGATCCGCCAATGCCAGCAAGTCCCCCTTCCCGCTCCGCGATGGAAATTGAACTGACCAAGCTATCGTCGCCACGGATCTTCCTGGTGCGGATGCTGGTGTTTCTGGTGCTGTGCGCCCTGGTGACGGTGGTGCTCTACAAGCAGATCATCGTCGCGTTCTTCGCCAATCCCGGCCTCAACGCGCTGATCGGCGCTGTGCTTCTGATCGGCATCATCCTGGCGTTCCGGCAGGTGATCCGGCTCTATCCCGAGGTGGCCTGGGTCAACAACTTCCGCATCGCCGATCCTGGCCTCGCGCTTGACCGGCGGCCCAAGTTGCTGGCGCCGATGGCGGCGATCCTCGGCGGCGAGCGTTCCGGCCGGATGACGATCTCGCAACAGACCATGCGGCACCTGCTGGACTCGATCGCAACCCGGCTCGACGAGGCCCGTGATATTTCCCGCTACATGACCGGCCTGCTGGTGTTCCTCGGGCTGCTCGGCACCTTCTGGGGCTTGATCGAAACGGTCGGCTCGGTCGGCAAGGTGATCGACGGCCTGAAAGTCGGCGGCGACGCGGGCGCCCTGTTCGACACCCTCAAGGAGGGCCTGGCAGCGCCGCTCAGCGGCATGGGCATTTCGTTCTCGTCGTCGCTGTTCGGGCTGGCCGGTTCGCTGATCCTCGGCTTCCTCGACCTGCAGTCCAGCCAGGCGCAGAACCGGTTCTACACCGACCTGGAAGATTGGCTCGCCTCCACCGTGCGCGAATATTCCGGCGAGACCACCGCCGTCGGCGGCGGCGACCTGCAGCACGCGCTTGAGCGGTTGCGCGCGACCATGGCGGAAGGCGGCTCCAGCCGCGGCAACACCGCGGCGATGGCCAACCTTGCCGAGGCCATTCAGGGCCTGGTCTCGCATATGCGGACCGAACAGCAGATGATCCGGGAATGGGCCGACGGCCAGGGCGAACAGAACCGCGAAATCAAGAAATTGCTCGAGCTGATCGCGCGCCAGCCCGAGAAGAATTAAACCGGAGAAGTTCGATGGCCCTTGCCCGTGCACGCCGCAGCGAATCCGGATTCAACTACTGGCCGGGCTTCGTCGACGCGCTGTCGACCCTGGTGCTCTCGATCGTATTCCTGCTGTCGGTGTTTCTGGTGGTGCAGTTCTTCCTGTCGCAGGAAGTCACCGGCAAGGACAAGGCGATGGAGCAGCTCAACGCCAAGATCGCACAACTGAACGAACTGCTGTCGCTGGAAAAGCTCGGCGAGCTCAATCTCAACGATCAGGTGTCGCAGCTCAAGGCCGGGCTGGCCTCGGCCGAAACGGAGCGCGATCGCGTCAAGGGCCTTTATGAGGGCCTCGCCGGCGCAGGCAATGACGCCGCCGGCCGCGCCAGTGAACTCAACAAGGCGCTGGATTCTGAAAAGCAGGTATCGACGCGCGCGCTGGCGCAGATCGAGGTGCTGACCCAGCAGATCAGCGCGCTGCGCCGCCAGCTTGCCGCGCTTGAGGAAGCGCTCGACGCCTCGGAGAAACGCGACAAGGAATTGCAGGGGCGGATCGCCGATCTCGGGCAGCGGCTGAACGTTGCGCTGGCGCAGCGGGTGCAGGAACTGTCGCGCTACCGTTCGGAATTCTTCGGTCGGCTTCGCGCCATCCTCGGCAACCGGCCGGATATCCGCATCGTCGGCGACCGCTTCGTATTCCAGTCGGAAGTGTTCTTTGATACCGGACAGGCGCTATTGCTGCCGGAAGGCCGCGCCGAACTCGACAAGCTCGCGACCGCGCTGATCGATCTCGACAAGCAGATCCCGAGCGAAATCGCCTGGGTGCTGCGGGTCGACGGCCACACCGATGTGCGGCCGATCAACAGCCCGGTGTTCAAGTCGAACTGGGAATTGTCGTCGGCGCGCGCGATCTCGGTGGTGCAATATCTGGTGTCGCTCGGCGTGCCGCCGCAGCGGCTGGTCGCGGCGGGCTTCGCGGAATTCCAGCCGCTCGACCCCGCGCAAACCGAAGATGCCTACAAGCGCAACCGCCGCATCGAACTGAAGCTGACGGAACGATAGGTGGCGACGGCATTCAAGCTTCGTCCCTATCGCGCCGAAGACGAGGACGCGGCGATCGCGCTGTGGCTTACGACCTGGCAGCAGGCCTATCCGGAGATCGATTTCGCCGCGCGCGTGACGTGGTGGCGCGAGCGCTGGCGCAGCGAGTTGGTACCGAATGCCGCGGTCATCGTCGCCGAGCACGCGGGCGAGCTGGTTGGGTTCGTCACCATCGACGCCGCGGGCTATCTCGATCAGTTGGTGGTCGCGCCCGATCGCTGGGGTTCGCCGCTCGGCGATGCGCTCGTCGATGAGGCGAAGCGCCTGTCACCCGATCGCGTCACGTTGCTGGTCAATCGAGACAACGCCCGCGCCATCCGCTTCTATACGCGCAACGGCTTTGCGCCCGCCGGCGAGGACGTCAATCCGACGTCAGGCCGGCCGGTGCTGCGGATGGAATGGAAGGCGTAACCCGCCTATATCCCCTCGAACTGCAGTCGTGCCAGCCGCGCATAGAGTCCGTTGGCCGCGACCAGCGAGGCGTGAGTTCCCTGCTCGACGATGCGGCCCTGGTCCATCACCATGATCCGGTCGCAGGACAAGACGGTGGCGAGGCGATGGGCGATCACCAGCGTGGTGCGGTGGCGCATCAGTTCTTCCAGCGCGGTTTGCACCAGCGTCTCGGACTCTGCATCGAGCGACGAGGTGGCCTCGTCCAGCAGCAGCAGCGGCGCGTCGCGCAGGATCGCGCGCGCGATCGCGATACGCTGGCGCTGGCCGCCCGACAGCGTGACGCCGCGCTCGCCCAGTGGCGTCTCGAAGCCGCCGGGCAGGCGGCGGATGAACTCGGTCGCGTGGGCCAGGTCCGACGCGCGCTCGACCTCGGCATCGGTGGCGTCCGGCCGGCCGAAGCGGATATTCTCGCGCGCGGTCGCGGCAAACGCCACCGACTCCTGCGGAACCAGCGCGATGCGCGAGCGCACCTCGTGCGGATCGGCCGCCTTGATCGGAACGCCGTCAAGCATGATCGTCCCCGACGCGGGATCGTAGAACCGCAGCAGCAGATGAAACAGCGTGCTCTTGCCCGCGCCCGAAGGGCCGACGATGGCGACCTTCTCGCCGGCGCGGACCGAGAATGAAACGCCGTCGACCGCCGACGTATCCGGCCGCGTCGGATAGGCGAATTGGACGTTCTCGAAACTGACGTCGCCGCGGGCCGGCAGCGGCAGCGCGCGCGGCGACGCCGGTGGCGCAATCTGCGATTGGACGCGAAGGATTTCGAACAATCGCTCCGCCGCGCCTGAGGCCGACGAAACCTCGCCCCAGACCTCGCTGAGCTGGCCGAGCGCCGCGGCGGCAAACGCCGCATACAGGATGAACTGGCCGAGCCGGCCCGGGGTGATGGAGCCGATCAGCACGTCATGCGAGCCGATCCACAGGATCATCACCACGCTGGTGAAGACGATGAAAATGATGATCGCGGTCAGGACCGCGCGCGCGCGGGTCGAGGTGCGCGCCGCTTCATAGGCCTGCTCGACTTCGCTGCCGAAGCGTGCATTAGCCAGCCGCTCGCCGGTATAGGCCTGCACGGTTCTGATGGCGCCGACCAGTTCGGACGCATAGGCGGATGCCTCGGCCAGCGTATCCTGGGCGTTGCGCGACAACCGGCGAACCCAGCGGCCAAAGGCCACCAGCGGAAGTACGATCAGCGGAATAGCCAGCAGCACGAAGCCCGACAGCCGGGGGCTCGTGATCACCATCATTACGGTGGCGCCGAGGAACAGCAGCAAGTTACGCAACGCGATCGATGCCGACGCGCCGGCCGCGGATTTGATCTGGGTGGTATCGGCGGTAAGGCGCGAGATCAGTTCGCCGCTACGCGCGGAATCGAAGAAGACCGGCGACAGTGAAATCAGATGCGCGAACACGTCGCGCCGCAAGTCGGCGACGATGCGCTCGCCGAGCGTCATCACCAGATAGTACCGCGAGGCGCTGGCGCCTGCGAGCACCGCGACCACCGCGACCATTACGATGAAGTAGCTGTTGATCATGGCGATGCCCTCCGGGGTGAACCCGAAGTCGATCATCCGTCGCACCGCGACCGGCACCACCAGCGTCGTAAGCGCGGCAACCGTGAGCGAGATCAATGCCAGGATGGCGCGCCAGCGGTAACGCGCCAAGTAAGGCGCCAGCGCCAGCAGCGGACGCAACTGCGCGCGGCGCTTGGCCGGCAACGGTGTCAGGGCGGCTTCGAGGGCGGCTGCTCCTGCCGGATCGGAATCGTGCAACGGCGGCATTTCGCCATTCGGGTCGTCCAGCCGTTCCACTGCACTCATGAGATCTGACCTGCTACATTGTTGTCACCAGATAGGCTCCGCAGCCGCCGCTGGCAAATCGGGCAACGGGCGAGCCCGGAACAGCCAGTTACCGGAACGTAGCTCACTTGTTTTAAGGGGCCGGCTACGTTATAGAGCGGCCCAAATCCGCCCTCACACACGCGAAAAGCAGGCGCCGGCGCGCCGAAGGATGTGCCATGAAAGCCGAAATTCACCCGGAATATCATATGATTACGGTCGTAATGACCGATGGCACCGAGTATCCGACGCGCTCCACTTGGGGCAAGGCCGGCGACAAGCTGAACCTCGATATCGACTCCAAATCGCACCCGGCCTGGACCGGCGGTTCCCAGCAGATCCTCGATCGCGGCGGCCGCGTGTCCCGGTTCCAGAAGAAGTTTTCGGGCTTCCTCAAGAAAGATTGAGGCCTTCCGGCCGAGACGACCAAACGCCCCTGCCTGCCAGGGGCGTTTTTGTTTGTGCTGGGTTGATGGCGAGCGCACCATGGCGCCGATCGGCCGCGCAAATGCGCGGGCGCCGCGATGACGCAAGCTTGGACTTATTGCTCGAAGGCCGCCTTCAGGCGGTTGAGCTGCGGGACCAGCGGATTGCCGATCGCGGCGCGTTCGGTTGCCGGCGCGTGGATCGTGGTGTCGAGCCGGCGGACCTTGGTTTGCAGGGTCATCGAGCGGGCGATCAGATCCTGCAATTGCTGCGGCAGCTTTTCGAGCACGTCGGTTGCAGCGGGGTCGGCGGCGCTGAGCTTGACCTTGGTCTTCTCGCGATTGGCCTGGGTCAGCGTCATCTCGCCTTCCTTCACCGCACGGTGCAGCAACAGCCATGACGCCAGTTGCATCAGCCGGGTGGTCAGCCGCATGCTTTCGGTCGCGTAAGTGAGACTGACGGAGCGATCGAGCGCCTTGGCCTCGGTGCGGCCGACGCCGTCGAGATAGGCCGCGGTCTCCTCGACCAGATCCATGCCTTCCCGGAACAGGCTGCTGAACGCCGCGGAATTGGTCAGCCGCTCGCTGAACTGCACCAGCGCGACTTCTCCTTGCGAACGGTCCAACATAGTTAACGCCTCACACGCCACTGTTTACGCGGCCGGCTGGAAGGCACCGGCTTATGATGAACAAATCATTGCGCGCCCGCCGCCGAGAGTCCAGCCACAAGACTTTTTATGGTTTCCGGCTGATAGGGAATATGACGCCAAAAAAGAGCCGCCGTTTCCGGCGGCTTTTGAAGTTGATAACAGGGAGGCGTCAAACAGAGTGGACAGGAGCCACTCGGTGTCCAAACAAGGACGCTCCAAGTTATAAACGAGAAAGCCTAACGGGTCGTAAACGAGCGATTTTCTTCAGGTTTTGTTTGCCATGTCGGCCACTGGCCGAGTGCTTATGATTTGAAGAAACTGTTGGCGGCGTCCTTGGACGCCCGTTTTTTGGTCATCGCGACCTGCAGTCGCTCGATTTCCGAGGTCAACAGCGCGATCCGCTCGCCGAGTTCCTCGACCGACAACAGCGACAGGTCCTGCCCGATCTCGTGGGTGACTTTTTTCCTCGGCTTGTCGTCGTCCTCGATGGCCATGCGATCTCCTCCTGCCTGCGACGATCGGCGGAACGGTTGCCAGTCGGAACGCGGCTGGCTAAGCAAATGCCTCGTCAGAATAATTCCCGCGTTTCGCAAGGACAAATCATGGAAAAGCTGCCCGCGCAAATGACCGTCATCGGCATCAGCAAGCCCGGCGGACCGGAAGTGCTTTTGCCCGAGACCCGCGCGGTACCGGCGCCCGGCCCGGGCGAGATCCTGGTCAAGGTCGTCGCGGCGGGCGTCAATCGCCCCGACGTGGCGCAGCGATCGGGCGTCTATCCGCCGCCGCCCGGCGCCAGCGACCTGCCCGGGCTTGAAATCGCGGGCGAAGTCGTCGCGGTCGGAAGCGGCGCCAGCAAGCACAAAATCGGCGACAAGGTGATGTCGCTGGTCGCCGGCGGCGGTTACGCGCAATATTGCATCGCACAGGATGCCCAGGCGATGGCGGTGCCAGCGGCATTGTCGATGCTCGAGGCCGGCGCCGTCCCGGAAACGCTGATGACGGTGTGGCACAATGTGTTCGAGCGCGGCGCGCTGCAAGCCGGCGAGACGCTGCTGATCCATGGCGGTTCCTCCGGTATCGGAACCATGGCGATCCAGTTGGCCAAGGCGTTTGGCGCCAAGGTGATCGTCACGGTCGGATCGCAGGAAAAGGCCGACGCCTGCCGCAAGCTCGGCGCCGACCACGCCATCAATTACAGGACCGAGGACTTCGTCGCCGCGGTCAAGACCGCGACCGCGGGCGCCGGCGCCAACCTGATCCTCGACATGGTCGGCGGCGATTACGTCGAGCGCAATTACGACGCCGCCGCGGTCGACGGCCGCGTGGTCCAGATCGCCACGCTCGGCGGAGCCAAGGCCAATGTGAATGTCGCCAAATTGATGGTGAAGCGGCTGCACCACACCGGCTCGACACTGCGCCCCCGCAGCAATGCCGACAAGGCGGCGATGGTCGCGGCCATCGAAGCCAAGGTGATGCCGCTGCTGCGCGAAGGGCGGGTCAAGCCGCTGATGGACGGCACATTCCCGCTGGAAAAGGCCGCCGACGCGCACCGGCGCATGGAGACCAGCGAACATATTGGCAAAATTGTGTTGGCCGTTTAGCACAGGCGAACCCAGCGCAACCCAAAACCCTTTGATTTCCTTCGCTTTCATGTCATTTATCCCGCCATCCCGAATGCATCTGTTCGCGTTCGGGAAGCGTCTCGAACGCTGACGCCGCGTCGAACCGGAGAGCTGACATTGCGACTGATCAGGTGCCTTGCGTCCCTCGCGCTGGGCCTCATGATTTTTGCCGCCGGGACACCGGCGCGGGCCGTCGACGCCGTCAGCGTCCGCAGTGACGCGCCTGCGATCGACCTCACCGCGGTGCTCGATCATCAGCACAGCGACACTGACCGCATTCAGGTCTCGACCGCGCCCGGCACCGACGGCATCGTCCGCCGCATCGAGGTCCGCGCCCGCGAGGGCGGACAGAACTGGGTCGTGTTCGCGCTCGCCAACAACACCGACGACCAGCTCGACCGCCTGATCGTCGCGCCGCATTACCGCATCGTGTCGTCGGGGCTGCTGTGGCCCGACCTCGGACTGTCGCGCATCGCGACCATCACGCCGTCGACCGGCGACCGTCCCGAGCGCCAGGAGAGCGCCACCGCCGACATCTTCCGCATCACGCTCGACCCCGGTGCAGTCGTCACCTTTGTCGCGGAATTGCGCACCGATAAGTTGCCGCAGCTCTATCTGTGGGAGCCCGACGCCTACAAGGACAAGGTCAACTCGTTCACGCTGTACCAGGGCATCGTGATCGGCATCTCCGGCCTGCTGGCGCTGGTGCTGACCATCCTGTTCGTGGTCAAGGGCAGCATCATGTTCCCGGCCGCCGCCGCGCTGGCGTGGGCGGTGCTGGTCTATATCGGCGTCGACTTCGGCTTCTGGGGCAAAGTGCTCGACATGTCGAACAATGCCGAGCGGGTCTGGCGCGCGGCGGGCGAAGCGATCCTGGCCGCGACGCTGCTGGTGTTCCTGTTCGCCTATCTCAATCTCAGCCGCTGGCATGTCCGCTATTCCCACATCACCATCGGCTGGCTGGTCTTTCTCGGCTCGCTGGTGGCGCTGGCGCTGTTCGATCCGGCGGTCGCCTCGGGCATCGCGCGGATATCGCTGGTGGCGATCGCATTCGCGGGCTTCGCGCTGATCGTCTATCTCTCGACCCACGGCTTCGACCGCGCGGTGCTGCTGATCCCGACCTGGTTCCTGCTGGTGGTCTGGGTGATCGCGGCCGGCATGGCCGTCGCCGGCAGCGTGACCAACGACATCGTCGGCCCCGCATTGCTTGGCGGCCTGGTGCTGATCGTGATGCTGATCGGATTCACCGTCATGCAGCACGCTTTCGCCGGCGGCGGCGCAACCACCGGCGTGGTTTCCGATGTCGAGCGCCGGGCACTGGCGCTGACCGGCTCCGGCGACCTGATCTGGGACTGGGACGTCTCCGCCGACAAGGTCTTCACCAGCCCCGAAACCGAAAGCCTGCTCGGGCTGAAACGCGGCACGCTGGAAGGCCCGGCCGCGAAATGGCTCGAGGTGCTGCATCCCCTCGATCAGGACCGTTTCCGGGCAGCGCTCGACAGCGTGCTCGACCAGCGCCGCGGCCGGCTGGTGCAGGACTTCCGGCTGCGCACCCCCGACGGCCATTTCATGTGGTTTGCGCTGAAAGCGCGGCCGGTGGTCGGCTCCGACGGCGAAGTTTCGCGCGTCGTCGGCACGCTCACCGATGTCACCGAGGCCAAGAACGCCGAAGAACGCATGCTGCACGACTCGGTGCATGACAACCTCACCGGCCTGCCGAACCGCAAACTGTTCATCGACCGTCTCAGCGCCGTCGCCAATTACGCCAAGACCATGCCGAACCTGCGGCCGACGCTGATGGTGATCGACCTCGACCGCTTCAAGCAGGTCAATGATTCCGTCGGCATCGCGGTCGGCGATTCGATCCTGCTGACGCTGGCGCGGCGGCTGACGCGGATCCTGAAGCCGCAGGACACCCTGGCGCGCCTTGCCGGCGACCAGTTCGGCCTGATCGTGATGTCGGAACAAGACCCGGCGCGCATCACCGCCTTCGCCGAGACCATCCGCAAGACCATCCGCGCGCCGATTGCCTTCAACGACCGCGAGATCTTCCTCACCGCCTCGATTGGCATGGCGCTGAGCGATCCGCAGACCCAGCTGTCCGAAGAGATCATCAAGGACGCCGAGCTTGCGATGTATCATTCCAAGCGCATCGGCGGCGACCGCATCGATGTCTACAAGCCGGCGATGCGCGCGCGCAAGACCGACCGGCTGACGCTGGAATCCGAGTTGCGCCGCGCCATCGAGCGCGAGGAAATCACCATCCTGTACCAGCCGATCGTTCGGCTGGAAGATCGGTCGATCGCCGGCTTCGAGGCGCTGGCGCGCTGGGATCATCCCAAGCTCGGGCGGATGTCGCCGATCGAATTCATCTCGATCGCCGAGGAAATCGGCCTGATCGTCGATCTCGGCGTGTTCGTGATGGACCAGACCGCCAAACAGCTTGCGATCTGGCAGCGCGCGATGCGCTCGCGCGAGCCGATCTTCGCCAGCGTCAATGTCTCCTCGCGGCAGTTGCTGCGGCACGACCTGATCCACGACGTCCGCACCGTGCTGTCGCGCTCCACGGTGGCGCGCGGCACGCTGAAGCTCGAATTGACCGAGTTGCTGGTGATGGAAAATCCTGAACATGCGGCGCAGATGCTGACGCGGATTCGCGAGCTCGGCATCGGACTGTCGCTGGACGATTTCGGCACCGGCCATTCGTCGCTGGCCTATCTGCAGCGGTTTCCGTTCGACACCATCAAGATCGACCAGTCGTTCGTGCGCACCACCAGCCGCGGCACGCGGCCGATCATCCTGAAATCGATCATCGCGCTGGCGCACGACCTCGGCATGGACGTGATCGCCGAGGGCGCCGAGACCGACTCCGACGCGGTCGAGCTCTATCAGCTCGGCTGCGAATACGCGCAGGGCTTTGCCTTCGGCGAGCCGATGGATGCCGACGCCGCGATGCGGCTGCTCACGGAAGAGCGACTGGAAGCGGCGAGCTGAGGGCGGCAGCAATAGCTGGATTGCTAAGGTGTTCCGTCGTCCCGGCGCTTGCGCCGGGACCCATAGCCCCTGGCGCGGCTTGATCGCGGAAGGTGTCTGCTCCACTGCCTAAACGAGAAGACACGGCGTATGGGTCCCGGCGTTCGCCGGGACGACGTTGGTTGTTGTTGTGATTCTTTTCAAGACATGCAGCTCCGCGCTCTCGCGGCACGATGCGCCCGAGTTGTGCATGAAGCGACCGCCCAAAAATCAGAGGGCGTGGGGAATGCCGGGTGCCCGTTGCACCCGCGGCCCGTGTGCAAAGGTAGAAAGCACACGGGTAGTCACCACGGTCGCACCGGAACACCCGGCATTCCCGCACGCAATGGTTTTAACGGCTTATAACGTGCTCTCCCCGGCGACGAATTCGTCTTGTCACCGTCGTCGGCGGATTAAGGTGTTGCCGGACCCGGTTGGGCCGACATCACCTCCGCCGACTTGACGCCAGCAACGGGCGCCAGAACCACACGGCTTTGCCGTCCGCAACAGCGCCGTTCGTCCACGCGCCGGGCTAAATGCTCACAGGCATTCGCTCAATGGAAAGCCTGCCCTGCAATTCCCTCGCGCGACGACGCTGCCGCGTCCACCGCATCCCATCCCAACGTTCGTGACGATCGCGATACGCCCCTCGTCTCGGGACGGGATGGCGGGAATAAGCCGGTGATTTGGGTCAGATGGAAAGGGCAATATTTTTGAGAGCGCGACTGGACCGGCAAATCACCCTTGATCCGCCTCGATAAATCGACGCGGGGACGCCGGAAGCTGGCGCGGGCCAAAGACCGATGTTCTGCGCGGACCGCCGTTCCATAGGAGTGCGATCACACTCACTCAATAAGATTTTAGAATGTCGAGGTCGTGCAGAACGCGCCTCGCGCCCCTATCTACCATAAAAGAGGACGTCGTCCCCGATCTACGATGAGAGAGGACCAATCATGATAACGACCAGACTGGCGATTGCCGCGCTCGTGGCTGTGGGGCTGGCAGCCGTGCCGCTTACGGCGCAAGCGAAGAAGCACAAGCACATCAGGCACTACATCTCGACGGCGCAATCCAATAGTTATGGGATGTCCGGAACGCCGACAACGGGATCCGCGGCTTATGGGACATCCGGCACTTCTGTTGGCACGGTCACCGCTCCGTCAGTGGGATCGTACAATTGGCCTTCGGTGGGCGTAACAAACGCGGTTCCCACATGGAGCAACACGGGTCCTGCCGCTCGCAGATAAAGAAAGTGCCAACACCCCGCGCGGCATCCGCGATGCCAACTCCGCGCCGAACAAGCGGTGGTCTAGCCTTCCGGTTAGGCACGACAATGCTGCTATGATTGATCCGACTCAGTCTCTGCTGCGACGAATGTGAATCCTCGTGGGGGAACCGCCGTCACAACAGACGTTTTTGGCTGGTTAGAGTTCGCGAACGTCCTCATTTCCCTTCGGTCGCGTCGACCTTGATCCACGTCTTGTCCGGATTGAACGAGGTCATGGCCTCGGCGATTTTTGCTGTGTCAGATCCGAGGTCCTTCTGAAACACCGTGCCCTGGTGATTGACGATGAACGTCATTACGCCCGAGTTCCGGTATTCAGCCGGATAGGCGACGAGCGCGAAGCCGCCAATCATCTTGTCCTTGACGACGTAATCGACAGCGCCGCCCGGAGCGGCTGGGCCCTGCCGCGTCAGGATCTTGTAGTAATACCCGTGATAGGGCGAACGACCTTGGTCGGCACGATAGCCTTGGCGGGACGCGGTGGCGAACAGTTCTCCGAGTGGACTCTGTTCTTCGCCCTGCGCGGTCGGCCAATACAAGCCGTCCTTCTTGCCGGCCTCGCTGACGATGCGCTGTGCGTAGATACCCGTGCCGGCGCCGGTGCGGTCCTTGTCGGCATATTCATTCTGCGCATCGACATAGGCGAGACTGGTCTGGATCGCATCGAGCTCGTTGCGGCCGATGCGTCGGAACAGGATTTCGCGACGGCCGGCTTCAGTGTCGAACGACCAGAGGCCGGCTTTCTTCACGAGCGGAATCGGAAACGGGTAGTCGTTGTCGCCGAGCACCAGCGTCGCCTTGTTGTCGCCATCCATGGTGATCTGATGCTTGGCTTCGTAGGAGGTGATGAAGTGCTGCCGCACCGCGCTATCGGACGCGATGTCGCCAGAGGAGACGATGTCCTCGCCACCGCGGCCCAGCACGACCAGTGCTGCTTTCTGGTCGTCAGTCTTGGCGGACGCGACGAGAGCATCGACCGCCTCTTGTGGCGTCTTGTAGCCCTGCTGGGCGAGTGCGCTGGACACCGGCGAAAGCAGAGCCGCCGCGATCAGCGAAAGCAGCAGCGCAAAAGGCGGCGCATAACGCAAATGAGAGACGAAGAACCTTGTGTACATGAGAATCCTCGTGTCCGTTTTTCCCTGTTGCGACCTGAAATTACTCAGCGTCCGCCGATAACCGGCAGCCGGGCCCCTGACGCGATCCATTCGTCGTAGGTCTCGAATTTCAAACCGAGCTTGTCGTAAGAAACCCGCCAGTAACCGTCGCGGGCACGCTGCACGGCCTCGGGCATGACGCTCTGCACCTCTTGCGCCAGCACCCCGACGAAAGCCGTGCCACCTCCGTTGTAAATGAAGCGGTAAAAGCCGATGCCGCTGTCGAGACGATCAAGTAGAACGATGTCGTGCTTGAGCCGCGCGTCGGAGCGACGGCCACCGCCACCGCGGCCACCACCGTGAAAGCCTCCGCCGCCGCCACCACCACGGAAGCCCCCGCCGCCACCGCCGCCGCCGTGGAAGCCACCACCGCCGCCGCCGACACTCGCCCGGCCGCGGCCGGCTTCGAGGCTCGCAACTCTGCCGGAACTGATGTTCCCATACGCGCCCGCTCCGCGGCCGCCACCCCCGCCACCGCGCGGCTTGCTGACATTCTGGGCCGCCCTGTTGCCGCCTCCGCCGCCACGGTTACCGGCCTCACGCTTGCCAGCGCTTCCACCGCCCGGACGGTTGCCAGTTTCTCGTGTGCCAGCGCCGCCCGCACCGGGACGATTGGCCCTATCGCGCGTGCCAGCGCCGCCTGCGCCGGGACGATTGACGTTATCGCGCGTGCCGGCACCGCCCGCGCCCGGGCGGTTCCCGGGACCAAGATTGTCGGGACGCGCATTGCCGCCGCCCGGCCGCAATACCTCCTGGCCGCTGCGGCCTCGGAAATCCACGCGATTTTGCGCGCCGCCGGCGATGTTGGTGCGATTGCCAAATTTTGCCGCGACGTTGGCATTGTTGTAGTGAACGCCTTGCCGATGGACCGAATTGTGCGTCCAGTTATTGTTGACGTTGACATTGTTGATGTTCACCGGGCGATTGACGAGGATGTTATTACCGCCCCAGTTCATGCCGCCGCCCCACCGATAGCCGCCCGAGGCCCAGCGCCCGAGGGCGTAGCCCGCGCCGAAGGCAATGCCGGTCGCGACCACCCCGGCAGCGATGTAGCCCGGTGCCGGCCAGTAATACGGCGGGTAATCCGCATACGGCCACGGCCCATAGACCACGGCCGGATCGTAATACGGCACGTAGATCGTATCCGGCTCGGTCGGCGCAATGGTAATGACCTGCCTGCCGCCCTGCTGCTCAGTCGACACGGTCTGCTGCTTGGTCGACGAGAGCTTATTGTTCGCCTGCGCTTTCTGTCGCATCCTCTGGATCGCATCCATCACATCCGGCTGCTGTGCAAGCACGGCGTTCCCCAGGTTCTGCGTCCAATCGAGCTTGTCGCTCATCATGGCGAGCACCGAGGGTGTAGCGACGAGTGACTTCAAGCTGTCGTCCCAGCTTTGCTTGTCGACGGCTGCCTTGAGCGCATCGCCCTTGAGATTCTTGTTGGCCTCTGACCAGCGCGCTGCTTCGACAACCTCCAACGGGTAGGTCGACGCGATCAGGATTTGCGACAACAAGGTGTCAGGATAGAGGGCGACTGGCGCAACCAGCGCGTCGAGCTGCTGGCTGTTTAGCAACTGCTCCGATGGGGTCGACGCAGGCTGCGCGGGCGGCGGCGCGGTTTGCGCGAAGGCTGAGTTGTGCAACGCACACAGCAAGACCAAGGACACCAATCCGATTTTTAACCTCATTGCTGAAACCTCCGCGTGTCGCTGCCCTCGTTTTTCGCTTCCGAATCTGCTTCCGCGCGCTTACCAACCAATGTTTGCCGCAAAAGTGCGAACGAGTAACCTTGCAGGTTTGGCCTGTAACGGCAGAGGCCGCCAACATGAGCGGTCCGTTTAACGAGCTGGCAGCGGCCGACATTCTGCACGAAGCCGCTGAAGGTATCCACGCCGAATTTTCCCGTTTGGGAGGACTATTTGCGCGGAGGTCAAGGCGGTCGCTACCGGTGTTTTCTTTTTGTCAGCTTCGGCCGATGAAACTGAAAGCACAATGGCAAGAACCCGAACAACAACTATCCCAATCGCCAAAAAGGCAACAGGCCGTCAAGCGATTGTTCGGACAAGGTCCGGTTCGGGTCAAAATGCGAATACTCAGAAAGAGCAAATAATTTCCGCTTCGCCCCGATCAACAGACATCATCAAGTACGAACGCTATGTCGAAAAGTGCCAGAAGCCGACTAGTCAAGAATCCGAGTCAAGGCCGCTCGGCAGCATAACTAAAATAAGGTTCTGCCCGTTCGGGTGGATGGCGCGAGATATGTCCTTTCCCGTGAGTATCCTCAACGAGAACTGCCTTGCCCGCAGTAACTCGTCTCACTTGGCCGTCGCTCGATTTCCTCCCCTTTTACCCTCTTCACAATCCCAGGGAGGATAGAAACGGCTAATGCGCTGGCGCCATCTTTCTCTGCATCCCCGGTGTCGTGGCGGGCGGCTTCATCGCGGCGGCCTGCGCGGGGAGATATTTGGCAACGATGGCGGGATCGACTTGGGCGATGGCGCTATCGGGCAGGCGGGTCCAGGTCTCGTCGCGGCCGAGCAGCGAGATGCCGATATAGCCGCGCAGCGTCAAGGTCTGCCCATCCGGGCTCAAGGTCATCTTGGCGCTGTAGATCTTGCCGTCGCGGGGATCGAGCACGTTGCCGTTCTCATATTTCAGACCATTGCGCTTCATGTCGCGGACGAAGGAGATACCGAGCCAGGGCGCGTTCTTGCGGTCGTCGGTGCACTCCGAACAGATCCGCGGGCCTGTACTGCCCGGCTTGGGGAACAGTTTCGCCATCAAGCCTTCGAAGACGCCGTTGTGATCGACGACCAACACGTAAAGCCGGGGCTCGCCGTTCTCGATCTTCTGCCACAGGCCCGCCGCGGAGGGCTCGGCCGCAGCAGGCCAAGCAGCGGCCGCCCAGAGGGTAAGGCCCACGATCAGCGACAGCAATCGCCGAAGTCCGAAAGACAAATTCCGCATCGTTGTCACCTCGACCAATCCGTCGAATTCGATGACCGCCTTCAATTGCTGAAAACTACGGCCATTTTGCGAGCAGCTCGTGGAAAGCTGCGGTCGCGGCCCGGATAGTGGTTGGTCAACTCCTGCAGCGCGTTGGCATAGTTCGCCTGGACCCTGGTGCGCTGCGGCCGTTCATGTCAGTTCCGAGTCAATCGCGTCGGTTTCACGGTGCGCCGTCCATTTCCCGCAACTTCGGACATGCCGCTGCACCGAACTAAGGCACGCGATGTGCCAACAACGGACATTGCGTGGGCTTTGGAGGCTTTCGTCTCGCCAAGCTGCGCGTTCGCTGTTTAGATCCAGTGAGTCGTATCCGATGAAACTTGGGCACGGAGACTGCCATGGGGATAAGAAGTTATACCGCCGCGCCCACGGTAGCTCTTGCTCTCGGACTCTTCACACCGCCGGTTTCCATCGCCACCGATACAATCGTCATCACGGCCGCCGTGCTCGTCTCGCCTGCAATGGGTCAGCCGGGCACGCTCACGAAAAAGCAATCGGATGCACTCAATGCGTATGGCAATGCAGTAAACCGTTTCAAGTCGATCCTGGGTCAGCGGCGCGCCCAGATCAATTCGAATCAACCGCTGCCGAACTTGCCGGGACAAGCGCTCTATCTTGCACGCAACGACATGATGAGCGCGTACAAAGACCTCACCGACGCTCTTCCGTCCAAAATCGGAAGGCCCAATAAATTCGGAATTCCTCCGGCGTACTTTGATGCCGACAGCGAGCCGCTGCTCGATGAGTACAGGAAGCTTTTCGACCTCATGGACGCGCCACCCGCCAATGCGCAAAAATCAGATACTCCATTCAAGGATGTCGTCGATTTGGGAATTGCGATTGCGCGAGCCAAGGGCCTTGATGCGGCGAATGCCGAAGCGGCAGGCCGCATCAGCCTGGGGCTCTTCTTCGCCGAGACAAATGGCAATCAAAACGCGGGGAATGCGCGCTCGAACAGATACAAGGGAAGTTTGCAAACGGGCCCATCCGAAGATCAAATCGGTCAAAAGAAGTGGGCGGCGATAAAAAAGTCGGTAGCAGCTTTTGATCCTGCACTGAGCCGTCGCGACGAGATGGAAGAGGCACGGGTTGGCAATCTGGATCATCGGCTTAACCACTGGACCGCCGTGCGCGATGCCCTTATGAGCACCCACGCCGATATTTTCCCGCAAGTGGCCGCAATCGCAAAAACACTGCCAGATCCGATCGATCAAATGAAACTCTTCGAACTCATGCAAATTATTCCCACTCCGACCAGGGCCGCGCTTAAGTCAGGCAACCTGGTCAACTACAGAATTTCCGACCCGACGGTCATGGGATATCTGCGAAACAACAGCATCTTCGCCTTTGGACAGGCTGACAGGGCAAGAACATCTGCAACCTTCCGGGAAATTCTTGATGCGATGTGGCTCTTCAATGCCAAATTTGAACAGGCGCGTTCCAAATTTGACGAGATCAAGACGAGGTAAGGGAGCGATAAGCTGCTGCTCTCAAAGAGTTTTTATCCCGCTCGTCCGATCGAATTGGTAATATATTTTCAGTAACGCCTGGTTCAAAATCCCTGTTAATGTCGTCTTGTGCTGCCATGAAGCGCGAACGGAAAATCATTCTGGGGAAAGCAGGGATTGCCGTCGTCAGGTGGAAAATTCGCACCCTCAGGCCTTGGCGTGCCGCGCCGCCGCACCGTCATCGCCGTGATGGCCGCATTGGTGCTTCTGCCGATCGAGGTCAGCGAGGCCGGCTGGCT
This sequence comes from uncultured Alphaproteobacteria bacterium, assembly GCA_963843235.1. GTDB lineage: Bacteria > Pseudomonadota > Alphaproteobacteria > Rhizobiales > Xanthobacteraceae > Bradyrhizobium. The sequence continues at coordinate 562,356 of CAWJJV010000015.1, read as the reverse complement.
GTCGGACATCTTCAAAGGCTCGTCAAAGCACAGCAAATCGCCTGCGCACGTCGCCTCGCCAAAGCACGCCACCTCGGCCAAGCCGTCAGCTCGGCCAAGCGCGCCGCCTCGCCAAAACCCCACAATGTAAAACTTGCCGCCCTGGGGCCGGCCAATTTGAACCTCCTGAAACCGGTCGCACCGGCGTGCGAGCCCTCGAAATTCCGGATCGTTCTGGATGTGGGACATACCGCCGAGTCAGAAGGCGCGACCAGCGCCCGCAACGTCGCCGAGTTCGTCTTCAATCTGCGCCTTGCGCGACGGATCGAGGAGAAATTGAAGGCCGAAGGTTTTGCCGAGACCAGGTTGCTTTTGACCGAGGGCAAGGCCAGGCCCAGCCTCGCCAAGCGAGTCGCCGCGGCGAACGATCTGCACGCGAACCTCTTCCTTTCGATCCACCACGACTCCGTGCCCAACTCATTGCTCGAGGACTGGGAATTCGAGGGCAAGAAAAGTCATTTCAGCGACCGCTTCAGCGGCTATTCCGTCTTCGTCTCCCGCGACAACCCGGATTTCAAGACGAGCCTCTCATTCGCCGAACTGGTCGCCAAGGAAATGAAGGCCCAGGGCCTGCAATATGCCCAGCAATATACCCTGGCCATCATGGGTCGGTACCAGCACCCGCTGCTGAACAAGGAAACCGGCGTCTATAGCTACGATGAGCTCGTCGTACTGAAATCGACCCGGATGCCTGCCGTCCTGCTGGAGGCAGGCTCTATCATCAACCGGGACGAAGAGCTCAAGATGGACTCGCCTGAACGCCGGGACATCATCAGCAGCGCTGTCGCGGCGGCAGCGAAGGAATTCTGTGGTCCGCAAGAGGCCTTCCTCGGTCCGCCCTGATGGCGCGGTGACGACACCACCTCGCATGCCCTTCAGGATTTCAGTATCGATGCCGGCGACCTTTAGTCAGAGGAGACCCTTTGCGCGAAGGCGACCGGCGAGCACATTCAGTATGCTCATCCGTGCTGGTCTTGCCTTGATCATCATGATGCTGCCTGCTCCGGCCTTGGCAGGCTCCGCCTTGCCCAAGGGTTTCGTTTATTTGCGTGATATAGATCCTACAATTGTTCAAGACATTCGCTATGCAGGATCTCATAACTTCGTCGGCCGACCGATAAGGGGCTACCTCGCCGCCGAGTGTATCCTCAGCGAGCCCGCGGCAAATGCCCTTGAAGACGGTGCAGAGGAAGCTGGCCGAGAAGGAACTCTCGCTCATCGTCTGGGATTGCTATCGGCCGAAGCGGGCTGTCGATGATTTTCTTCAGTGGAGCAAGGATCCAGCTCACTCCGAAATGAAGACCGAATTCTATCCACGCACCGATAAGGAAAAGCTGTTCGCGCTTGGGTATCTCGCAAAACCATCAGCTCACTCGCGGGGGAGCACGGTGGACCTGGGCATAGTACCGACCGCTTTTTCATCCGCGCCGCCGCCGAATCCCTCGCAGTCCCCTAAGGCATGCACGTCTCCAAAAGGCGAAAGATTCGAGGATGGAACGATCGATTTTGGCACCGGCTACGACTGTCTGGACGTGCTGGCAAACACATCAAACGCTCGTGCAGGCGGCACAGCACTGACGCAACCGTCAAACACTAAGATCCTACATGCAAGGAGCAGGCTTTCGTCCCTATGCCAGGGAGTGGTGGCACTTCGAACTTATCAATGAGCCATTTCATCGTGGCGGGTTTGACTTTGAGGTCTCGGCTTCGCCATCATCGACCGAGAGGCCAACACGCTAACTCCAGGGCGTTCGATAGTCTTGTGATCTGGCGGCGCGATGGCGCTCGGCTGTAGGCATTCTGGTGCCAAGCCAATTAAGTGCAGTGTCGCCGCAATAGCCCACCGCAATAGCGGATCGTCGATGTCAGGTCAGGCGGGCTCGGGCGTTTCCAACAGGCCGCGGCGGCGCAGCAGCGCGTCGGGCTCCGGCTCGCGGCCACGGAAGGCGACATAGGCGTCTTCCGGATCGCGCGAGCCGCCCGACGCATAGATGTCGTCATGCAGCCGTTTGGCGACCGCGGGGTCGAAAATGTCGCCGGCCTCCTCGAAGGCGCCGAACGCGTCGGCATCCATCACCTCGGACCACATGTAGCTGTAATAGCCCGAAGCGTAATGGTCGCCGGAGAAGATATGGCCGAACTGCTGCGGCCGGTGCCGCAGCGCGATTTCCGCGGGCATGCCGATCTTCTCCAGCTCCGCGCGCTCGAACGCCCGCACATCCCGGCTGGCCGCGGCCGGCTGGGTGTGGAATTCGAGATCGATCAGCGCCGAGGAGACGAATTCCACGGTGGCAAAGCCCTGGTTGAATTTGCGCGCGGCGATGAAGCGCTGCAGGAGATCGTCCGGCAGCGGCTCGCCGGTCTGGTAGTGCCGCGCGAACTGGCGCAGCACCTGCGGCTGCTCCTGCCAGTGCTCGTAAAGCTGCGAGGGCAGCTCGACGAAATCGGTGAACACGCTGGTGCCGGAGAGCGACGGATAGGTCACGTCCGACAGCATGCCGTGCAGGCCGTGGCCGAATTCGTGGAACAAGGTGCGGGCATCGTCCGGCGAGAGCAGCGACGGCTCGCCCTCGGCGCCCTTGGCGAAATTGCAGACATTGATGATCAGCGGGGCGACGTCGCCGTCGAGCTTCTGCTGATCCCGCAGCGACGTCATCCAGGCGCCCGAGCGCTTCGAGGGCCGGGCGAAGTAGTCGCCGTAGAACAGCGCCTTGTGCCGCCCCGCGCTATCCTTCACTTCCCAGACCCGGACGTCCGGATGCCAGACCGGGATATCCTTGCGCTCGGCAAAGCTGACGCCGAACAGGCGGGTGGCGCAGTCGAAGGCGGCCTCGATCATGCGGTCGAGCGAGAGATAGGGCCGGATCGCGGCGTCGTCGAAATTGGCCCGCTGCTGGCGCAGCTTTTCGGCGTAGTAGCGCCAGTCCCACGGGGCGAGGGCGAAATTGCCGCCCTCCTCCGCCACCAGCGCCTGTAGCGCGTCGCGATCGGCAAGCGCCCGCGCCCGCGCCGGCTTCCAGACCCGCTCCAGCAGGCCGCGCACGGCTTCCGGCGTCTTGGCCATGGAGTCCTCCAGCCGGTAGGCGGCGAAGGTCGGAAAGCCCAAAAGCCTGGCGCTCTCCTCGCGCAGCGCCAGGACCTCGACGATGACGGCGTTATTGTCGTTGTCGTTGCCATTGTCGCCGCGCGCCGTGAAGGCCTTGAAGGCCTTCTCGCGCAGATCGCGCCGGGCCGCGCTCTTCAGAAACGGCTCGACGGAAGAGCGCGACAGCGTCACGATCGCCTTGCCGGCCATGCCGCGCGCCTCGGCGGCAGCCTCGGCCGCCGCGACGAAGGTCTCCGAGAGGCCCTCGCGATCGGCCTCGCCGAGTTCCATGAACCAGTCCTGCTCGTCGCCGAGCAAATGGTGGCTGAACGCCGTGCCGAGATGCGCCAGCCGCTCGTTGATCTCGGCCATCCGCGTCTTGGCCGCCTCGTCGAGGCCGGCGCCGGCGCGGTGGAAGCGCGTATAGGTGCGCTCCAGCAGCCGCATCTGCTCGGGCGTCAGCCCCAGCGTGGCGCGGTTGTCGCGCAGCATCGCGATCCGGCCGAACAGCACCGCGTTCATCATGATCGGATTCCAGTGCCGCGCCATCCGCAACGACACCTCCTTGTCGATCTCGAGCAGCGCCGGATTGGAGTGCGCGCCGACCAGGTCGTAGAACACCGCCGACACCCGCGAGAGCAGCCTGCCCGAGCGCTCCAGCGCGGTGATGGTGTTGGCGAAGTCAGGCGTCGCCGGATCGTGGACGATGGCGGCGACCTCGGCCGAGTGGTCGGCGAAGGCCTGCTCGAAGGCGGGAAGGAAATGCTCGGGCACGATCTCCGCGAACGGCGGCGTCTCGAACGGCGTCTGCCAAGCCTTCAAGAGCGGGTTTGCCGGAGGCGGCCGGTTGCAGAGGTTCTGACATCGGAATTCCCGTTTTTCGCCAAAGTTCGCCAAGAATGGATCGACAATCTATATCACGCGATCGGGCCTTTTTGGGCCTTTTGAGCTTGATAGCGGGGGCCTTTTCGGAGAGATTGCGCCTCTCTGAACAGGACCCAGAAGATGAATTCGCAGCCCTCCCCGACCGCCGCCCGCCAGATCGTCTGGCCCAGCGTCGTCACCGTGATCAGCGCGGCGATCCTGATCGGCGCCGAAGTGTTCGGCGCGGCGTTTGCCGGTGGCTGGGCGCTGGCGATCCTGTTCGGCCTTGGCGACACCGGCGCGCACATCCTGCAGGCGGTGCTGTTTGCGGTCGGCGTCTTCATCATGATCGCGTTCATCCGCGCCGCGCAGCGCGTCGAGCCGTTCACACGGCGCGCGTGAGTGCATCGCGCGAGAAAGCCGCGCGGCGCCTGCGTCAAACGCTCACACCTCGTTAAAGAAACTTAACGGCTGTTCACGTTCGGCGACGCTGCTCGCGCTCGGTGTAAGAATTTTATCCGCAGTGCAAAAATTTTCTTGCGGAACAAACTCAAAACCCCTATTTGCACTCTTGCCCAATTTCGCACGTGCCTGTGGTCGTGTGTCAGTCGGTAGGTATCCGGACAAGAGGCCGGACAGCCGCCAAGGGGATGAAGAACCGAGGGTCGCTCAAGTGGTTTGTGCTTGAGGGGCCAGCATCTCTCTCCAGAGATGCCGTTGAAGGTCTCTTCGCTCTTTGCAACCGTGACTGGCAGCCGGAGGCGAACCGGCGCACCTCGTTCTCAACGAGGAACGCGACTTAAAGCAACGACGGAGCGGGCTTTTTTGGTCTCTGCCGGCTTTCCACCAGCCGGCGCGAATACCGAAGAGGCTTGTCCTTCATTGCCAGGTGTGCGGACGGGATCATTCCCAACCAATCCACGGCAGCACAATTCGGTCTGAGCTTTTTGGCCTCGTCGCGCCTCCATCGCGCGATGCGGCTGAAGCGCTTTGATCCGAGATCATTTTTGAACGTGCCCCGTCGCTGGGCCGTTTGGAGGGTGCTATGACCGAACGAATTCAGGAATTCCTGCGCAACCGCCGCAGCGAGGGCCGGGACACCGAGCCGTGCCTCGTGGTCGACCTCGAAGTCGTGCGCGACAACTATCAGACCTTCGCGAAGGCGTTGCCGGACAGCCGCGTGTTCTACGCGGTGAAGGCAAACCCGGCGCCGGAAGTGCTGTCGCTGCTCGCCTCGATGGGCTCGTGCTTCGACACCGCGACCGTCGCCGAGATCGAAATGGCGCTGGCCGCCGGTGCGACGCCGGACCGTGTCTCGTTCGGCAATACGATCAAGAAGGAGCGCGACATCGCGCGCGCCTTCGCGCTCGGCATTCGCCTGTTCGCGGTCGATTGCTCCGCCGAAGTCCAGAAGATCGCCCGGGCCGCGCCCGGCGCCAAGGTGTTCTGCCGCATCCTCTATGATTGCGCAGGCGCCGAATGGCCGCTGTCGCGCAAGTTCGGCTGCGATCCGGAGATGGCGGTCGAAGTGCTCGACCTCGCCAAGCGTCTCGGCCTCGAGCCGGTCGGCATCTCGTTCCATGTCGGCTCGCAGCAGCGCAAGGTGAAGGCGTGGGACCGCGCGCTGGCGATGGCCTCGACGGTGTTCCGTGACTGCGCCGAGCGCGGGATCAACCTTTCCATGGTCAACATGGGCGGTGGATTCCCGACCAAGTATCTCAAGGACGTTCCGCCGGTCGTGCAATACGGCCGGTCGATCTTCCGCGCGCTGCGCAAGCATTTCGGCAACCAGATCCCGGAGACCATCATCGAGCCGGGCCGCGGCATGGTCGGCAATGCCGGCATCATCGAGACCGAAGTCGTCCTGATTTCCAGGAAGAGCGACGACGACGAGGTGCGCTGGGTATATCTCGACATCGGCAAGTTCGGCGGTCTCGCCGAGACGATGGACGAATCGATCCGCTACGCCATCCGCACGCCGCATGACGGCGCGGAGATGACGCCGTGCGTGCTCGCAGGCCCGACCTGCGATTCCGCCGACGTGTTGTACGAGAAGATGCCGTATCCGCTCCCGGTGACGCTCGAAATCGGCGACAAGCTGCTGATCGAAGGCACCGGCGCCTATACCTCGACCTACTCGTCGGTGGCCTTCAACGGCATCCCGCCGCTGCGGACCTACCACATCTGATCCGGCCTTACTGAGGCTTGAATTGTCGGGAGCCGGCGCGCCGGCTCCCATCCTTTCATATTCGAATTTACTGACAACGCTTCCGGCGGCCCGACGGCCGCAGGACGCGAGGGACTGACGTGCCATGACTGCTTTGCGGAAGATCCTCGTTGCCCCCACCCCGAATGCCGCTCCGTTCGCGATCCGTGCGGAACGGGCATCGGACGTCGTCGCGCGTGAAGCGCTGCTGGATGCCTGCTTTGGCGCTAACCGCCAGGCCCGCACCTGCCAGCGCCTGCGCGATGGACGCGCGCCCGCCGAAGGCCTCGCCCTGTCGGTCGTGCGCCCGGGAAGGCATGGCGGGTTGATCGGAACCGTGCGGTTGTGGCACGTCAGCGCTGGGGGCGTGCCGGCGCTGATGCTCGGCCCGCTGGCGGTGGATGGCGCCTGCCGCAAGCTCGGCGTCGGCGCCGCGCTGATGGACCACGCGCTGGCGCTCGCCAAGCAGCACGGCCACGGCGCGGTGATCCTGCTGGGCGACGCGCCCTATTATGCCCGCTTCGGCTTTTCGGCGCAGAAAACCGGCGAGCTGTCGCTGCCCGGCCCGTTCGAGCGCGACCGTTTGCTTGCCCTCGAGTTGCGCGAAGGCGCGCTCGACGGCGCCTGGGGCATGATCGCGCCGACCGGCAGTTCCGCGCCCTACATCATGCCCGAGATCTCGAATCGCGCCGAAGATCAGGGCGCCTCGCGCCAGGTCGTTGCGCGCCGCCATACGCGCGGCATGAGCGCATCATGCCAACGCAACAACCGCCGACGCGCGACGTCGCCAATCCCCGCACCAGCATCGTCGCAACCATCCTGTTGATCATGCTCGCCGTCATGATCATCATGGACATATTTGCACGCCGGCGGGCCGCGGCCACCGGTCGTTGCCGGCGTAACTCCCCGTCCATCGTGCTATAGCGAAGTGCTGTGCCTCCCCGCCTACCAGAGATCGAGGTCCTGATGTCACGCCGTCTGATTTCCACCGGCTCGCCTTTCGAGAAGACCGCCGGCTACAGCCGCGCCGTCGTCGATGGCGATTTTGCCTTTGTTTCCGGCACCACCGGCTATGACTACGCCACCATGACGATGCCGGCCGATGTCACAAGCCAGGCCCGCAACTGCTTCAAGACCATCGAGGCTGCGCTCAAGGAAGGCGGCTTCGCGATGGCCGACATCGTCCGCGCGACCTATTACGTCACCGACGCCAAGGACGCCGACGCCGTGTTCGCGGTCTGCGGCGAAAACCTCGGCGAGATCCGGCCGGCCGCGACCCTTCTGGTGGTCGCCGGACTCTACAAGCCCGAGATGAAGATCGAAATTGAAGTGACCGCGAAGCGACGCTCCGCCTGATTCCCCTGTCGTCGCGATCAGCCTTCTGGAGATAGATTCATGAACCCGCCTTACCCCATCCACGCGAGAATTTCCGGCCCCATTGTCATGATCGGGTTCGGCTCGATCGGCAAAGCCACGCTGCCGCTGATCGAGCGCCATTTCGAGTATGACAAATCGCGCTTCGTCATCATCGATCCGAACGAAGACGGCGAGCTCGCCCGGCAGCACGGCGTGCGCTTCATCCAGCAGGCCGTCACCGACGAAAATTACCGCGAATTGCTGGTGCCGCTGTTGACCGCCGGCAGCGGCCAGGGCTTTTGCGTCAACCTGTCGGTGGACACCTCGTCGGTCGATATCATGACGATGTGCCGTGAGATCGGCGCGCTCTATATCGACACCGTGATCGAGCCGTGGCTCGGCTTCTATTTCGACAAGAACGTCACGCACCGAAGCGCGTTCGAACTACGCGCTGCGCGAGACGCTGCTGGCGGCCAAGCACAAGTCGCCGGGCGGAACCACCGCGGTGTCGACCTGCGGCGCCAATCCCGGGCATGGTGTCGTGGTTCGTCAAGCAGGCGCTGCTCGACATCGCCCGCGACACCAACACGCCGTTCAACGAGCCGAAGAGCCGCGAAGGCTGGGGCGAGCTCGCCCGCAAGCTCGGCGTCAAGGGCATTCATATCGCCGAGCGCGACACCCAGCGCTCGAAGAAGCCGAAGCCGATGAACGTATTCGTCAACACCTGGTCGGTGGAGGGTTTTGTCTCCGAGGGCATGCAGCCGGCCGAACTCGGCTGGGGCACCCACGAAAACTGGATGCCCGGACAACGGCCGCACCCACAAGGCGGGCTGCGGCGCCGCGATCTATCTGCTGCAGGCCGGCGCCAACACGCGGGTGCGCTCGTGGTGCCCGACGCCGGGACCGCAATATGGCTTTCTCGTCACCCACAATGAGGCGATCTCGATCGCGGATTACTTCACGGTGCGCGACGGCCAGCGCGTGGTGTATCGCCCGACCTGCCACTACGCCTATCACCCCGCCAACGACGCGGTGCTGTCGGTGCACGAATGGTTGGGCGCGGCCGGCAAGATGCAGCCGACCTGGCACATCCTGGGTGAGAGTGAAATCGAGGACGGCATCGACGAACTCGGCGTGCTGGTCTACGGCCACGGCAAGAACGCCTATTGGTACGGCTCGCAGCTCTCGATCGAGGAGACCCGGAAGCTCGCGCCGTACCAGAACGCCACCGGCATGCAGGTGTCGTCGGCGGTGATCGCCGGCATGGTGTGGGCGCTGGAAAATCCCGAAGCCGGCATCGTCGAGGCCGACGAGATGGATTTCCGCCGCTGCCTCGAAATCCAGCGGCCCTATCTCGGGCCGGTGAAGGGCTACTATACCGACTGGACCCCGCTCAGCGACCGGCCCGGGCTGTTCCCGGAAGACATCGACCCCTGCGATCCCTGGCAGTTCCGCAACGTGCTGGTGCGGTGAACGGCGCGATCAGCGCACCGCGCTGCCGAATGTTCGTCCGTCGTCAGCCGCCACTGGGTCTCGCCTGCGGCGAGCGCGATAACAGGCTCCAGCGCGTGACCCGGGAGCCGCTCACTGATCGATCCTCGCAACGCGCTGCAATCTGGATGCCCACTCTCGCGTGGCATGACGGTTGACGGCGACGCAACGCACCTGCTTCGGCAGATGCGTACTTCGCCAACGTCCTTACTTCGCCAGATAATCGAACGCGACGCTGCCGAGCCCGAGCGTCAGATCCGCCTTGAAGTGCTGCGCCGAGATCACCTCGCGCACCGGCAGACGCGCCACGTCCGCGAGCGCGTGCGGGAACAGGCCGAGCGCGGCGGGGCCGGTCCAGGCCTCCTTCAGGACGATGTCCTCGAGGTGAAACCGCACCAGTTCGCAGATCCGCGGGCTGCCATCGACATGCGGAATGATCTTCAGAATGAAGTTCGGCGCCTTCATTCCCTTCAGCACCGTGTCGTGATCGAGCGCGACGATGCTTGTAGCCCATGGTGGCGGAGGCGCACAGCACCGAGCCGTAATGCAGCGATCCCACCAGCACGTCGCTCTCGACCTCGATCTTCGGTGAAGCGCGCTTCTTGGGAAATCCCCACAGCTCGCGGCCACCGGCGATCGGCGCATCGTCGTCGAGATACATCGCGTGGGTATAGGCGCCGTCCTCGCCGTTGAAGCGCACCGGAATCACCTGCCCGGTCTCGGTGTAGTCGCCAAAGCCGGTCGAGTTCGGCATCCGGATGAATTCGTATTTGACCACGGGCTCGGTGACTTCCAGCGGCTCCGGCACCACCGCGGCGAGCGCTTCCGGATCGGTGCGATAGCTGATGACGAAATATTCCCGATTGAAGAACCGGTAGGGCCCGGGCGGGAACGAGGGGCTGGTCAGCGGCATCGAATAGGCGGTTCGCCGGACGTCGTCGATCTTCATCGCTGGCCTCGTCTGTGATGCGCGCTGCGCGCTGTGGGCATGATGGCTAGCGCATTATGCGGCAGGGCATCGCAACAATCGAGGCTGTAAAATCGGCAAACCAAAGCCTGCCGTAGTCGGCAGGTCACACCGCTGTCATGCCGGGCATGCGCCGGCGGCAGGCAGTCGCGGCACGGAGCAGAGTGGCACTTACTTTCTTGGTTCGATCGGCGCGGCGGTCTTTTCGGCGGGAGCCGGCGGCAGCGCCGCGGGAGCGCCGTCCTTTTGCGCCTGCGTGTCCGGGCGCGCGGGCTGCGGCGCCGGCGTGGTCGGACGCTCGCCGCCGGGCTTAGATTCAGCGGGCGCGTTGCTCTCGCCCGGCGCGGCCGGTGAGGACTGCAACGGATGGGTGGCCTGCGCCATGTCCTGTCCTGTTATGCCTTGCACCGCTGTGTGTTGCGCGATGGTCTGCGGCAGGTGTTGCGCATTGCGGTCGCTGAAGGCCGTCAGCGAGAGGCCCGACATCACGAGGCCGGTCGCAACGATCGTCGATGCGAACAGCAATTCCTTTCGGTACTTTTTCCTGTCGTCCGGGATCATGTTTCCACCCATCAGTTGCCTTCATTTTCAACTGTCGGGATGGAGCAATGTTCCACCGTGCCAGGCTGCTGAATGCGGGTGTTAACCCCCTGAAATGCCGCAGCTAATCCTTGGTGCTCACTTCCCAGGTGGCATGGCGGACGCCGGGCTGCCGCTCAAGATCAGCCACCACCGCTTCGAGCTCTGCCGGATTGATGGCGGTGCTGACCAGCGTCGCCACGATCTCCAACAGGTCATCGCCATGTTCGACGACATCGACGTCGGCGACCGGATACTTGGCGCTTTCCAACCGTTCCACCAGCCGGTCGCGCATGTCAGCTAACGCCTCCGGGGTAACGGCGAGCTTGAACTGATAGGTCGCCTCCGACGCCTGCGCATTCAAAGGAGTGCGATTGATGGCATTCACCAGCGGCCGCAGCAGAGTGTTGCCGGCGAGCACGAACACCGTGAGCGCTGCCGCCTGGGCGACTAGGTCGGCACCGGCGCACGATCCGACGGCAGCAGACGCCCAGAGCGTTGCCGCGGTATTGAGGCCGCGCACGTCCATGCCCTGCTTCATGATGACGCCGGCTCCGAGAAAACCAATTCCCGAGACGACATAGGCAATCACGCGCACCGCTCCGTCGTTACCGGACAAATGCATCGCGAGATCGACGAATGCGGCGGCGCCGACCGCGACCAACACGTTGGTGCGCAAACCGGCGGTGCGCTGGCGGTATTGCCGCTCAGCCCCGATCAGGGTGCCGAGGATGAACGCCGTGGTCAGGCTGACCAGCGTGTCGAGGAAATCATAGAGCTGAAAGGTTGTCAGAAACCGCATGTCGCTCCCCAGCCAGACCGCTGGGGGTTGACGTATCACAACTCGAGCAACCCGGCATCGCCATCCTCGGCCGCAAACGCCAGCAGCGTGCCTTTCGCATTCCAGGCGAGCGCGGAGACCGCCGGCTTTTCAGTATCGTTGTTGGCCTCGTTCTTGCGCACCAGGATCTCGGCCCCGTCATGGAGCCGGACCATCAGGATGGTGCCGTCGCTATAGCCCGCGGCCAGGATATCCTGCTTCGGATGGCAGGCGACCATCGAGACCCGCGCCTGCAGCGGCGCCAGCATCGCCGGCTCCTTGCCCATCGGGCCATCCTTGCTGGCGAACGGCCACATGATCACGCTGTCGGCGCCCGAGGTCGCCAGCGCCTTGCCACCGGCGTTCCACGACATCGACCTGACGCGTCCGGGATAACCGGTCATGCGCATGTGGCGGTGATCGGCCAGACGCCAGCCGTGCAGCGCCGGCTCGTGCATCGCGGTGACCAGAAACTTGTTGTCCGGGCTGAACACGACAGCGAGATGCGAACCCGCCCATTCCAGCACTTCGGCGTTGGCGGCCATGTTGGGAAACCACAGCGTCACGCCGTTGTAATGCGCGATCGCCAGCCGCAGCCCCTTCGGCGCAAACGCCAATCCGCCGACCGTCGAGGGCACCTCGAACGACTTCGCCTCGCCCTTGTCCTTGCCGCCGCGAACGAAGGCGGTCTTGCCGACCGACCACGCCACCGTACCGTCGGGATGCAACGCGACATTGTCGATCCAGCGCCGCTTCGGATCGGTCGCGAGAGTTGCGACCTCGCCCGTCTTGTCGAGCGCGACGAGCTTGCCGTCATCGCCGCCCATGACGATGCGCGAGCCGTCGGAGGCCACGCACAGGATGCCGCCGCTGTGAACCGCGACGTTCGCGATCTCGCCCGCGCCGTTCACCAGCGCGACGCTTTCCTCGGCGCCGACAAAGGCAGCGCGATCGCCGAGGAAATGCACGGCGATGACCGGCATGCCGATCGAAAGCGGACGCACCCGATCGGTGACGGAGACGATGGAGGCTGAATTATCGCCGGGATCGAACGCTTTCATCACGTGGTGATACAGCTTTCAAAACCGTCGCGGATCGTCTGCTCGGGCAATTCGCGGCCGATGAAGACGAGGCGGCTTTCGCGGGGTTCGCCGTCTTTCCAGGCCCGCTGGTGATCGCCCTCCAGCATCATATGCACGCCCTGGAAGACGTAGCGGTCGTCATCGTCGCTGAACGCCAGGATCCCCTTCGAACGCAGGATCTTCTGGCCCTCGCTGGCGACCAGGTTTTGCAGCCAGGGCATGAACTTGGAGGGATCGAGCGGCTTGCTCGAGCGCAGCGACAGCGATTGCATGTCCTCGTCATGGTAGTGCTTGAGGCCGCCATGGCTGTGGCCGTGATCGTGGCCGTCATGATCATGGCCGTGGTGATGACCGTGATCGTGGTCATGATGATCGTGACCGTCACCGGCTTCGAGGAATTCGGGCTCGATCTCGAGAATGCGGTCGAGATCGAAGGCGCCGCGCTCCAGCACGTCGGACAGCGCCACCTGGCAGCGCTCGGTGCGGTGCAGCTGGGCGTAGGGGTTGATGGCGCGAATCCGCGCCTCGACTTCCGCCAGTTCGGGCTTTGAAACCAGGTCGGTCTTGTTGAGCACGATGACGTCGGCAAAGGCGATCTGGTTCTTGGCTTCCGGGGCGTCCTTGAGCCGGTCGCTCAGCCATTTGGCGTCGGCCACCGTCACCACCGCGTCGAGCCGGGCGTTCTTCTGCACGTCCTCGTCGACGAAGAAGGTCTGCGCCACCGGCGCCGGATCGGCCAGCCCCGTGGTCTCGACGATGATGGCGTCGAACTTGCCCTTGCGCTTCATCAGGCCGTCGAGAATGCGAACGAGGTCGCCGCGCACGGTGCAGCAAATGCACCCGTTGTTCATCTCGAACACTTCCTCGTCAGCGCCGATGATGAGGTCGTTGTCGATCCCGATCTCGCCAAACTCGTTGACGATGACGGCGTATTTCTTGCCGTGGTTTTCCGACAGGATGCGGTTGAGCAGCGTGGTCTTGCCGGCGCCGAGATAGCCCGTCAGCACGGTTACAGGAATTTTCTGGGACGTCAGTTCTGGCATATCAGCTCCGGAAAGAGGTCTGGCGCCGGCAACAGGGTGGCCCCTGCCTTAGAGCCGGATGGCTTTTCTTCGAATCGCCATCCCGCTCTATCTTATTTTTGGGCATGATCTTTTCGGAAAACCGGTATCCACTTTTCCGGATCATGCCCTAAGGCTCAAGCGCGGTGGTCAGAGCCATTATATTGTGCCTGACCAGATCAATGTAAGTGGGGGCGTCGCCCTTTTCCGCGCTCAGGCTGTCGGAGTACAGCGTTCCGCCGACCCTGGCCCCGGTCTCGGCCGAGATCCGCCGGATCAGCCGGTCATCGCTGATATTTTCGAGAAAAACCGCCGGGATTTTCAGGGTCCTGATTTCCGTGATGATAGCGGCGAGATCGCGCGCGCTGGGCTCGGAATCGGTGGAAATGCCGAGCGGGGCAACGAATTCGACGCCATAGGCGGCGGCGAAATAGCCAAAGGCCCCGTGGGTCGAGATCACCCGGCGGCGCTCCGGCGGGATGTGCGCCACCGCTGCCCGGACTTCGCGATCGAGGCCATCGAGCTTCGCCAGATAGCCGTCGGCGTTGGCGCGGAAAAACGCGGCGTCCGCGGGATCGGTCGCGACCAGGCCGTCGCGGATATTGATCACATAGCGCTTGGCGTTGAGCACCGATTGCCAGGCATGGGCGTCATCGGCTGAGCCGACCCTGAGCGGGGTGATGCCGTCGGTCGCGGTCACCACCGCCGCCTTGCTGCCCGAGGACTGCAGCAGCCGCGGCAGCCAGCCTTCGAGGCCGAGGCCGTTGATGATGACCAGTTGTGCGTCGGCGATTTTCTTCGCGTCCGCGGGCGCCGGCGTATAGACGTGCACGTCGCTATCGCGGCCGACCAGGGTCGTCACCTCGACGCGCTCGCCGCCGACGTTTTTCGCGAAATCGCCGAGGATCGAAAAACTGGCGACGACTCTCGAGCGCGATCTTGCACCCGATCCTGCGCGCGCGCCGGCAGCGCCGCCATCGCGAGCCAAAGACCGATCAACCCAAATTGAAAACGCGTCATCGCTATGCTTCGAGGTGACGGCCGGGAAACATCTGCCGGACCAGGCCGCTGACGCTGCCGAACAGCACCGAAGCCACATAGAGCGCCGCGGCCACCAGGATGATCGCAGGCCCCGACGGAACCCGGGTCTGGAACGACAGCACCAGGCCGGCATAGCCCGAGAACGCGGCGCTTGCGACCGCGATGCAGATCATGCCGGTGATGTCGCGCGACCAGAAGCGGGCGATGCCCGCCGGCAGGATCATCAGCCCGACCGCCAAGAGGGTGCCGAGCGCATGAAAGCCGCTGACCAGGTTGACGACGACCAGCGCCAGAAACGCCAGATGCGCCGGTGCGCCTGCCCGGCTCACGGTGCGCAGGAAAACCGGATCGACGCATTCGATCACCAGCGGGCGGTAGATCACCGCCAGCACCAGCAGCGTGACCGTGGTGTTGAGCGCGATCACCAGCAGGGTCGGGTCGTCCATCGCCAGGATGTTGCCGAACAGCACGTGCAGCAGATCGATATTGGTGCCCCGGATCGAGACGATGGTGACGCCGAGCGCCAGCGACACCAGATAGAACGTGGCCAGCGAGGCGTCTTCTTTCAATTCGGTCGTGCGCGCCACCACGCCGGCGAGAATCGCAACCGTGAAGCCCGCGATCAAGCCGCCGGTCGTCATCGCAAACAGATTGAGCCCCGACAGCAGGAACCCGATCGCCGCGCCCGGCAGGATCGCGTGCGCCATGGCGTCGCCGACCAGGCTCATCCGCCGCAGCATCAGGAACACGCCGATCGGCGCGCCGCCCAGCGCCAGCGCGATCACCGCCGCCAGCGCGCGGCGCATGAATTCGAATTCGGTGAAGGGCGCGATCAGCGCGTCATAGACCATCACGCTCAGGCCGCCCGTGACGGCATGTCGTGCACGACGCAAGCGGCGGCGCCGTCGTCGAACGCCTCGCACATCCGCCGCGCCTCCTGCAGGTTCTCCGCGGTCAACACCTCGGCCGTGGCGCCCCAGGCGACTTTGCCGCGCGCCAGCAGCAGGGTTTCGGGGAAATTCGCGCGCACCAGATCCATGTCGTGCAGCGCCGCCAGCACCGTGCGCCCCTCGGTGTGCCAGCGCCGCACCAGCGCCAGCAGGTCGGCCGAGGTCTTGGCGTCGATGGCGTTGAAGGGTTCGTCGAGCACGATCACGCGCGCGTCCTGCAGCAGCACCCGCGCGAACAGCAGGCGCTGCATCTGGCCGCCGGACAGCGTACCGATGCCGCGATTCTCGAAACCGTTGAGGCCGACAGCGCCGAGCGCCCGGGCAATCTTGTCGCGCGCCGATCGGCCTATGCCGCCGAAAAAGCCGGTCGAGCGCCACAGCCCGGTGCCGACAAAATCGAACACCGAGATCGGAAAGCTGCGATCGATGTCGGCGGTCTGCGGCAGATAGGCGATGTCGCGGAGATCGAGACCGCCGCGCTCGATGGTGCCCGCGAGCGGCTTGAGGATGCCGACGAGGCCGCGAAACAGGGTCGATTTGCCGGCGCCATTGGGGCCGACCACCGCGACCAGCGCGCCGGAGGCGACCTCGCCGTTGAGGTGGTGCACCGCCGGATGGCGGTCGTAGCCCAGCGTGACGTCGCGGAATTGCAATTGGGTGGCCATGCTCACCTCATCGCCAGCCACACCACGGCCCACAGCCCGGCGCTGACCGCCACCGCCGCGGCCAGCCGCGCGATCACGGTCATGCGCAGGATCGACCAGGGTGCGGTTTGCGCCGGATGCGGCGACGCCGGCCCGTGGCTGTGGGCGTGGCTATGCCCGGAACCGTGGTCATGGCCGTGGCTGGTGGTATCGGAAGAAATCATCAAAAAACGTTATGATATAACATAACTGGTGTCCACCGGGGCAGCCAGGCGTTTGCCAGACCTAAGGCCTTCGGCGGCTATAAAACCCGGCCTACCCTGTGCTGCCGGCGCAGCGCAACAGGAACCACCTCAAATCCTGCACGTGTTTCAGCCCCCGCTCACCCGAAATAGCGCATCAGGGCCAGACCGGCGAACAGGCCGGCGATCGACAACACCACCGAACCCAGCACATAGAACAAGGCGAGCCCGATCTCGCCGCGCTCGTAGAGCATCGCGGCATCGAGCGAGAACGCCGAGAACGTGGTGTAGCCGCCGAGAATGCCGGTCATCAGGAACAGCCGCCACGACGCCGCCGTCTCCCCCTTTAAGGCGAGGTAGCCCGCAATCAGGCCCATCACGGTCGAGCCGGTGATGTTGATGATGAAGGTGTGGTAGGGGAAGGCCGTGCCGAGCCAACGCGGGCAGACGATGTTGACGAGGTAACGCAGCGTCGAGCCGAGGCCGCCCCCGACGAAAACCAGCAGATAGTTCATCGGCATTTTTCCCCGCGCGCCGGCCGGAATGACCGCCCCCGATCTCGGCAGGTTTTGCCGCAAGCCCGCGATCCCCGCAAGGATGGTCACCAACGAAAAGGGCGGCAGCTGTGCGCTGCCGCCCCTGATTGGCTTATGCCGTCGCTATCAGGCCTTCGAGAACAACTGGTCGACATACTCCCAGTTCACCAGATGATCGACGAACGCCTTGAGATAATCCGGGCGGCGATTGCGATAATCGATGTAGTAGGAATGCTCCCAGACGTCGACGCCGAGGATCGGCGTGGCGCCATAGACCAGCGGGCTTTCGCCATTGGCGGTCTTGGAGATTTCGAGCTTGCCGTTCTTCACCGACAACCAGGCCCAGCCGGAGCCGAACTGGCCGACGCCGGCGGCGGCGAAATCGGTCTTGAACTTCTCGAGCCCGCCGAGGTCCTCGGTGATCTTCTTTTCCAGACGGCCCGGCAGCTTGGTGCCGCCGCCATTGGGCTTCATCCAGTTCCAGAAATGGGTGTGGTTGTAGTGCTGGCCGGCGTTGTTGAAGACGGCGGCATTCTTTCCGAACGAGCCCTTTACGATCTCCTCGAGGGACTTGCCCTCGAATTCGGTCCCCTTGATCGCGTTGTTGCCGTTGGTCACGTAAGCCTGATGATGCTTGTCGTGGTGGTATTCCAGCGTTTCCTTCGACATATGGGGCGCGAGGGCGTCGTGGGCGTATGGAAGATTGGGGAGCGTGAAGGTCATGGGGTGATGTCCGCAATGATGGGAGACAAGGCTGATAGGAGGCCGCCTGAAAAGACTGGCCTGTGTAAGACTGGGTCTAACGGGAACCCTTATAGAAGGTTCCACCGGGCTTAAACACTGCAATTTGAAACCATCAAGCCAGGGTCGCGCCCGGCGCGCGCCGGTGAGGGGAAGAAAAAATGAGCATCGAGATCGACGTTCTGAACGGAGACGCCGGTTGGCCGGCCGCCAAGCCGCTGTTCGATGCGGTCTGGCCGCCGCATGTGGTCGAAAAGCTGCCCTGGGCCGACATCGTCTTTGCCCATCCCGAATTGCGGGTGCTGGTTCAAAGCGAAACCGAGGGCACCGTCGCCCATGTCGGCATCTACCGCCGCGCGATCCAATGGAATGGGCGCAAAGTCCCGGCGGGCGGGATCGGCGGCGTGTTGACTCACCCCGATGCGCGGCGCCGCGGATATGCCAGCCTGGCGCTCAATGCGGCGGTCCAGACCCTCAAGCACGAAGGCTCGACTGCTTTCGCGCTGTTGTTTTGCGAGCCGCACAACGCGCCGTTTTACAGTGGGCGGGGCTGGAAGCCGTTCGACGGCGAAATCTACACCGATCAACCGCAGGGCCGGGTTCGTTTCGAGGCCATGGCCCCTTACGTCTACGCCCTCAAGCACGCGCCCACGCAAGGCGTCATCGACCTCTGCGGCCTGCCCTGGTGACCGCCGTGCGCCGTGCCCGGCAGAAGAAATGTCGGTCGGTCTAGGACGTTTGGAGGGCTTTATCGGTCATCGGCATGACAACCCGTCTGCCATCGATCCCCAGAATCCGCATTCTGTGACTGGCTCAGCCAGCTTGTTCAGTTGATGCGGGTTCCTCGCGTGAAGGTCGCCCCGGAATACCAGCAGGACAGCAGCGGCAAAAACGGCGGCGAATAGCAGAATATACGGTCTCGTTCTCATCGCCGGGATATGTGCTCCGAATACTCTGTTTTCCAGCCTGCAGCCTGTCACATCAAACTGACCTCGATCCAATAGCGGATACGTTGCACAAGTGTGATTTTTTGTTATGCAGGCTACCTGCTCGGGGAAGGTCTCATGGTGTTTGGTTTAGCGGCTTCTACATTCAAATCTTCCAAACTCACAGCCTGCAGTATCGGCCTCCTCATGGCGGGCTTGACGATGGCGCTTGGTGCGCCGGAGGCACGCGCACAGGCCGGCGGCGAGGTCAGCGGTGTCTGGCTGACGCAGGCGGGGGATGCCAGGGTACGCGTCAGCAAATGCGGCGGCGGCATCTGCGGCGTCGTGGTCTGGCTCAGAAATCCGATCGATCCCGCCACCGGAAGGCCGGCGACCGACGACAAGAATCCCAATCCGGCGCTGGCACGGCGCCCGATGATCGGACTTCCGCTGTTCAGCGGCATGCGCGCCTTCGGGCCCGAACCGATGGTCGGGACAAATCTACAATGCCGACGACGGCAGCAGCTATGCCAGCAACATTTCGGTGTTGGGCCCGGATACGCTGAAGGTGGAAGGCTGCGTCGGCGCGCTGTGCGGCGGCGAGACCTGGAGCCGATCGGGGCGTTAGACTTGGTCTCCGGAATATCGTCATGGCCGGGCGCTGTCCCGGCCATCTACGTCTTTCTTGCTGAAATTCGGCCAAGACGTGGATGCCCGGCAGCGCAGACAAGTTTACGTAGTCTGCGCAAGGCAGACTACTATGGCCGGGCATGACGAACTTTGTTACTACCCCAGCGTCGCCTTCAGCGCCGTCGCGGCCGAGGCATAGCCGCCGCGCGCGCCGTCGATGAAATGCACGTGATCGCTGCGCAGCGCCGACGGCGTGAAGCAGGTCATCATCGCGGCGTCCTGCCGGTGCAGGCCATATCGCACGACGCCGTTCAAGGCCGCCTCCGCGAGCCGCTGCGTCAGCGCCTTCTCCAGTTCCGGCGTGCAATCGAGCACCATGCGCAGCCCGTCGTCGTATTTGCGGAAGTCCGAATTCTCCACCAGCTGCTGCACATAGGTTTTCGGAACGAAGCCGCCGACGCTGATGCCAAAGCGCAGGATGACATAGCTAAACAAGGTGCGGGCGAGCACCTGGGCGCGCCGCTTGAACAGTGAACCGCCGCGGGCGGCGCGGGCTTCGAAATCGACGCCGGCCGGCGGCCAGCGCAGCGGCGGACCGCCCGGCGGCACCGGACGTCCGGCATCCGGGCTGCGCTCGACCAGCGCGACGATGTCCTCGATCAGCCTGCGGAACGCCGCCGGATCGGCGCCGCGCGCGGGCACCACCAGCACCGACAGGATCAGGCCGCGCGTCGAGGGAATTTCCTCGAACCGGCAGGAAAGCCCGGTCAGGTCGGGCTGGGTGCCGGATGGCGCCGACGGGATCGCGAACTCGCCGCGCTTCATCGCCGCTTCCGCCCAGCCGAGGCCGCCGCCGGAAAACATCGCATAGGACAAATTCGGCGACGGCCCGAACCGGGCGATGCGAACATCGAGCGCCTGCGCCCGCACCGCCGCGACCGGCACCAGCGCGACCCGCATCGCAAGGTCGAGATCGTCCTTGACCCACACCGCGGTCGCCGCCAGCGCCTCGCGGGCGCGATCGCGATCGTCGGGCGACACCGCAAAGCTCGCGCCATCGCCACCGAACACGAACGGAAATTCGCGCCCGTCGAGCGCATTGGTGACCGCGGCGATCACCGCGGCGCCGGCCATGTTGACGGCCTTGTAACGCGCCTCCGCAATCGCCTTGGTCGAGGCCACGATATCGGCGATGCCGATAAACCAGTCATCCGGCAACGGCGAATACAGCGCCGGGTCCATCAGGCTGCCAAAGCCGCGAAACACGGGAATGCCGCCGTAGAACGTTTCGCTGCCGTCGGGCGTGGTCATGCGGATGAAAATTGTCCCGTTCTCGAACTCTCCATCAAATATGGGTTTGCGCCTCGTCTCGCTAGAGCTGGAGGCCGCGCAGCACCAGTTGATTGAGCCTGACGGCAAAGGCAGCCGGATCTTCCGGCAATTCGCCGTCGAGGATTTGCGCCTGCTCCAGCAGCAGGAATGACAGATCCTTCGCGGCATCGTTGGCACTGGTGATCGCCGCCACCAGCGGATGGCGCATGTTGATCTCGAGGATCGGCTTGGTCGCCGCGCCCCGGTTCTGCTGCGCCAGCAAGCGCTCGAGCGCACGGTCCCGCCCGTCGCCGCCGGCGACCAGACATGACGCGCTCGATGTCAGCCGCGCCGAGGCCCGCACGTCGGACACCCGCTCGCCCAGCGTGTCCTTGATCACGGCGATCACAGCGGCCTCATCGGTGGCCGGCCGGGTCTCGTCCTTGTCGTCCTTCTTCTCGTCCAGCAAGCGGGATCAGCCCGAAATCGATATCGCCCTGGCTCAGCGATTTGAGCGGCTTGCCGCCGAAATCGAGCGGCGCCGAGGTCCAGAACGCATCGACGGGATCGGTCAGCAGCAACACCTCGATGCCGCGCGCCGTGGCCGATTCAAGCTTGGGGTTCGACTTCAGGCGCTCGACGCTGTCGCCGGTGAGATAATAGATCTCGGTCTGGTTCGGCTTGAGGGCTTCGACATATTGCTTCAACGACCGCATCTCGCCCGCGGTGGTGGTGAACCGCGACAGCGCCAGCAGTTTCTCGCGCCGCTCGTAGTCCTCCCACAGGCCTTCCTTGATGACCGGGCCGAACCCATCCCATATCTTGGCGAAGGCTTCGGGCTCCTTCTCGCCGAGGCTTTCCAGTTCGCCGATCACGCGGCCGGTCACGGCCTTGCGGATTTGCGCGAGTTGCGGATTGTTCTGCAGCATCTCGCGGGACAGATTGAGCGGAAGATCCTCGCTGTCGATCACGCCGCGGATGAAGCGGAGATAGGCGGGCAGCAGATCGGCATCGTCGGCGATAAAGACGCGGCGGACGTAGAGCTTCACCTTGCCCTTGCGCTGCGGCTCGAACAGATCGAACGGCTTGGCCGACGGCGCGAACAGCAGCACCGCATAGGACTGACGTCCCTCGGCGCGATAATGCAGCGTCATCGCGGGATCATCGAAGGCGCCGGCGATGGCGCGGTAGGCCTGCGTGTAGTCTTCCGCCGTCAGTTCCGATTTCGACCGCTGCCACAGCGCGCTCGCCGAGTTGATCTGGCGCGGTTCGCCCTCCTCCGGAACCAGTTCGATCGGAAACTGGATGTTGTCGGAATAGGCGCTGACGATGCGCTCGATCTCGTAGCTCTCCAGGTATTTCTTGGCATCGTCCTTCAGATGCAGGACGATTTCGGTCCCCCGCGTGACGCGCCTGGCCGTCCTCTTCGCTTGCAGGTGCGATTTCAAATCCGCTGCCGCCGGACGACGACCAGACCCAGACCTGGTCGGTTCCGGCGCGGCGGCTGGTGACGACGATGCGATCGGCGACCATGAACGCCGCATAGAACCCGACCCCGAACTGGCCGATCAGGCCGGCGCCGTCCTTGGCATCGGTCAGGCGGGACAGGAAGGATTTGGTGCCGGAACGCGCGATGGTGCCGAGATTGTCGATCAGTTCCTGCCGGTCCATCCCGATGCCGCTGTCGATCACGGCCAGCGTATTGGCTTTCTTGTCGGGCGCGATGCGGATTTTGGGCGGTGTCCCATCGGCGATCAAATCCGGCGACGCGATGGCCTCGTAGCGCAGCTTGTCACAGGCGTCCGAGGCGTTCGAGATCAGCTCGCGAAGGAAGATATCGGTCTCCGAATAGACCGAATGCACCATCAGGTGCAGGAGTTCGGCAACCTCGGCCTGGAACGGCTGGGATTCGGCAGGTGTGGCGGTCTCGGCGGTCATAATTCTGGCTCGCTTGATGTCAGATCCGAAGGAATTGGGGGAAAACCGATATAGCGACGCTATTTGGGTGGCAAGATTTTGGCTTTCAAGCTTCGCGGCGGCGCACCTCGGAATTCGAAAAGCCGATGGCCATTCACAGGTCGCCAATCTGCTCTGCCGAGATGATCCGGCCGCCTCAGTTGCCACTCTCCCCGTCTATCAATAATAAGAAAGGAAAACACGTCGAGAGTGGACGATCGGGCACCGATCGCGCATTCCGCGAAAAGAAGGGTGAGGATTACGCCTATGGAAGCTCAGGTCAGCGCCAAGTCGGGTTCGATTCCAGGTTCGGTTTCGCAATGGTCGCCCTCGTCCGAGGCCAGCGACATCGTCAAAAACATCCACGCCATGCTGCATCCGCGCAACATCGTGCTGGTGGGCGCCACCGACAAGCCGGGTAACTACGCCGAGCGCATCTGGAACAACCTGATCAAGTATAAATTCGAAGGCGGGCTTTATCCCGTTAACGCCAAGCGCGAAACCATCTGGGGCGTGCCCTGCTACAAGGACTTCGCCAGCCTGCCGGACAAGCCCGATCACGTGTCTGGTGCTGGTGCCGGCGCGGTTCGCGGTGCAGGTGATCCGCGACGCCGCCGCGGCCGGCGCCCGCTCGGCGACCATCGTGACGTCGGGCTTCAGCGAATTGCAGGACGCGGAAAGCCAGCGGCTCGCCACCGAGCTGCAGCAGGCGATCCGCGAAACCGGGCTCGCGGTCACCGGCCCGAACTGTCTTGGCAACCTCAGCGCCGGCGAGAAGCTGTTCACCAACATCGACGACCGCATCGTGACGATGGAGGCAGGCCCGGTCGCGATTGCCGGCCAGTCCGGCGCGATCGTGATGGCGATCCGCCAGGCGCTCGAGGATCGCGGCGTCGGCGTCGGCTACATGGTCACGACCGGAAACGAGGCCGGCCTCGAGACCCCGGACCTGATGGCCTATTTCGCGGCCGATCCCTCGATCCGCGTGATCGTGGTTTATCTGGAAGGCGTGCGCAACACCAAGGGCTTCCGCCAAGCCTGCAAGGCGGCGCGCGCCGCCGGCAAGCCGGTGATCGCGCTCAAGCTCGGCGCTTCCGAAGGCGGCCGCGCCGCCGCCATGGCGCACACCGGCGCACTCGCCGGTTCGATCGAGACGTTCGATGCGATCTCGACGCGGGAAGGCGTGATCCGCGTCCGCGGCCTCGACGAATTGATCGAGACCACCGAATGCTTCGTGCATGCCGATACGCCGAAGGGCAATCGGCTGGCCGCCGTGACGCTGTCGGGTGGCAAGCGCGGCCTGTTGATCGACGCATTCCATGCGGCCGGGCTCAATTTCGCCGACCTCGGCGCCGGCGCCAGCGGCAAGCTCGCCAAGATGCTCGGCCCCGGCAGCATCGTCGGCAACCCGCTCGATGCCGGCTTTGCCGCGGTGGTCGACCCCTCGGTCTACATGCAGTCGATCCAGATCATGATCGACGATCCCGACACCGACATCGTCATCATCGACGCCGAATTGCCGAAGGCGCCGCATGAATTGCGCGAGCGCAACCTGCGCATCGTCAACGAGAAGGCCGCCAGCGCCAACAAGCCCGTGATCTACATCAGCACGATGTCGATCGGCTTCACCGAATTCACCAAGGCGTTGCGCAAGTCGTTGCCGCATATCGCCGTGATGCAGGGCCTCGACCGGGCGGTGGGCGCGATCAAGGCCTTGATCGACTACGCCTCGCTGCGCAAGGTGGTGCCGGACACGGCTTCCAGCTCAAGTGCGGCGGCGCGGGCGACGCTGGAGCGCACGCTCAGGGACGCCAAGGGTGCGGCGCTCGACGAGGTCGATTCAAAGAAGCTGCTCAAGGCCTATGGCATTCCGGTCTCGAAGGAAGCCATCGCCCGGACCGCGACCGACGCCGTCAAGATCGCCAGGAAAATCGGCTTCCCCGTGGTGGCCAAGGTGGTCAGCGCCGACATCCTGCACAAATCCGACATCGGCGGCGTGGTGCTGAACCTGAATACGTCAGCGGATGTCAGGAAAGCCTTCGACGCCATCACCGCGCGGGTGAAGAAACTCAAAGGCAAGCCGAAGCTCGAGGGCATCCTGATCGCGCAACAGGTCAAGGCCGAGCTGGAACTCGTCGTCGGCGCCTCGCTCGACCCCGAGATGGGACCGGTGGTGCTGTTCGGCACCGGCGGCGTCGATATCGAGCTGGTGAAGGATGTCGCGCTGGCCGGCGCGCCGCTCGATGCGGCCGAGGCCAGGGAATTGATCAACCGCACCAAGGCCGGCGTCAAACTGAAGGGATATCGCGGCAAGCCCGCGCTGCACGAGGCTTCCGTGGTGAAAGCCATTGTCGGCCTCTCCAACCTGATGGCGGACGCCGGTGACCGCATCGCCTCGATCGACGTCAATCCATTCCTGATCAATGCCAAGACCGGCGTCGCCGTTGACGGCCTGATCGTGCTCAACAACGCCGCCGCCCAGCGCGCTGCGGAACATTAAGGCCGGTACCGGATGATTCGACTAGGCCAAAGGTTGCAGGATTTCGTCGGGTTACCGCAGGCAAATCGAATCCGGACCGAGCCGACGCGCCCACCGCTCCGGCCTTTCGGCCGGCTGGCTTTGCCGGTACAATCGGCCGATGGCGCCGCGCCGCAGTTCCCTCAACCCAGCGCATCGGATCCGGATCCCACGATGATGATGCGGGCAAGCAACCTATGGATCGGCACCGCGACGCTGGCGGCGATCGCGGTGGCGTTCGCAGGCTTTCTCGGGGCCCGGAAGATCCACGCCATCGCGCAGCGCAGCCCGCTTCGCATCGTCTTCGAAGGCTCCGCGTCCGGTCTGGCCAAAGGCGGCAGCGTGAACTTCGACGGCGTGCATGTCGGCGAAGTGAACTCGATCCGGCTGGACGGCCCCCGCAAGATCGTTGCGCTGGTCACGCTGGAAAACAGCGCGCCGATCCGCAAGGATACCGTGGTGGGCCTGGAAGCCCAGGGGCTGACGGGCCTGATGGCGATCGCGCTGACAGGAGGTGATGCGGCAGCGCCTCCGGTGCCGCTGGATGCGGACGGCATTCCAACGCTGACCGCCGACCTGTCCGAGGTTCAGTCGATTCGCGACACCCTGCACAAGGTCGACCACGTCCTGGTCGACAACCGGGATGTCATGAAGGATGCGCTGCGCAGCTTCGAGACCTATACGGCGACGCTGGCGGCCAAGGAGGATGCGATCGACGACGCCCTGCGCAAGGCGGACACCGCGTTCGCGGGCTTCGACCGCACCATTGCCAGGATCGACGACCTCATGCCGGGCATCGCCAGCGGCAAGGACAGCGAACTGTATCAAAAAGTAAAGTCGATCCGCGAACTGGCCCAGAGTTTCAACAAACGTTCGGCCGTGTTCATCGACGAGGGCCGCCGCTCGCTGCTCGATATCAGCGAGGGCGCCGCCAAGATAAATCAGAAGTTCGATCTGCAAGGGCCGCAGCCGCCAAGACGCGTACCGCGGCCGTAGAAGTTCGCCGGTCGAGATCGTCGTCTGAGACTTGCGAACACTCCCTCTCCCCGCTCTTGCGGGGAGAGACGAGCAAAGCTCGCTCTGAGAGGGTCGGGGTGAGGGGCTCTTGCCGCGAATTCTGAACTCGCGGGATAGGCCCCCTCACCCGAAATTCGCTTCGCAAATTTCGACCTGTCCCCGCACGCGGGGAGAGGTAAGCCAAACTCAATGGCCCTGCAGCAGCCGCGGCACCGCGAGCGTGAACCAGGGCACGAAGGCCACGACCAGCACGCCGATGATCAAGACCGCCAGATACGGCAGCATCGCCTTGCTGGTGGCCTCGAGCCGACTCTCCGACACGGTACAGGACACATAGAACCCGATGCCGATCGGCGGGATGAAAATTCCGACGCCCATCGCGAGGATCATGATCATGCTGTAGTGAATGATGTCGATGCCGTACTGGCTTGCGATCGGCATCAGCAGCGGCCCCAAAATGATCAGCGCCGGCAGGCCCTCCAGCAGCGACCCCACCACGATCAGCAGCACGATCGAGCCGAGGATGAACACCGTGCGGTTGTCGCCGATCGAATGCAGGATCATCGCGAGGTTGGAGGGCAGGTTGGCGGCGGTCAGCGTCCAGGCGAACGAGAATGCCGCGGCGATGATGAAGAGCACCATTCCCGCCAGCAGGCAGGATTCCACCGCGATGTCGTAGAGCGTCCTGATATCGACGGCGCGATAGATCACGAAAGCCAGGATCAGCCCATACAGCACCGCGACGCTGGACACTTCGGTGGGCGTCGCGACGCCGAAGCGGATGCCGATCACCATGATCACCGGCATCACCAGCGGCAGGATCGCGCCGCCGCTGGCGCGCAGCAATTCCGCCGCGGTCGCGCGCGGCACCGACGCCATGTTGCCGCGCCGCGACAGGGCATAGTTCAGGATCATCAACAGCAGCGCGATCACCGCCGCCGGCATCAGGCCGGCGATGAACAGCGTTCCGATCGAGATCGGCGCCACCGATCCCAGCACCAGCATGGCCAGGCTCGGCGGGATCGTCTCCGACATCGCCGCCGACGACGCCAGCACGGCGGCGCCCTGCTCGGGCTTATAGCCCTGCTTCTTGAGCTCGCGGCGCAGCACCGATCCGACCGCGACGACATCGGCGATCTTCGAGCCGGAAATGCCGGAGACCATGTAGATGGTCAGCACCACGACCTGCAGCAGGCCGCCCCGCATGTGACCGACCAGCGTCATCGCGAACCGTACCAGGCGGAGGCTGATGCCGCCTTTTTCCATGATCAGGCCGGCCCAGATGAAGAACGGGAGCGTCAGCAGGATGAAGTTGCCGGTGCCGTCGAAGGTGTTCTGTGCCACCGCGATCAACGGCGCCACGCCGCTGATCAGAAGGAACGTCAGCGAGCCCAGCAGCATCGCAAAGCTGACGGGCAGCCCCAGCAGAACCGCCATCAAGAATGCGGCCAGCATGACGCCGAGCGCCGTGCCGTTGCCGAAATGCAGCGAGGGCACGCTGCTGATCGCGTAGACGAGGCCGACCAGCAGCGCGACGACGCCGGCCGCCGGAATAACCGCGCGGGGTGGATAGAAATAGACCAGGCGTTCGACGACGAACAGCGCCACCAGCGCCAGCCCCACCGTCAGCGGCAGCACCAGCCACGCGGCGTTGATGTCGAGGATCGGCGTGTTCGAGGTCGCCGAGATCGACAGCAGGTTCAGCGACACATATCCGACCGCCACCGCCGCCACCAGGATCAAGAGATCGATTCCGATCGCGACTGACAGTCGCCAGCGCGGCGAGAACCGAGCAGTCAAGAATTCAACGGTGGTGTGGTGCCGGGCCCGAAACGCCAGCGCGCCGCCGACGAACGCGGTCAGCGACAAAAACAGCTTGGCGGCCTCGTCGGCCCACAGCAGCGATTGGTCGAACCAGAATCGCGAAACGATCCCGGTCAGGACGATCACGAGCTGGATCACCAGCGCGATCACAAGGATCGCGCGACAACCGGAATCAAGCCCGTTCAGCCCGGCACGAATCCGGTCCGCGAGAAGGCTACGCCTTAACGGAGCGGCCCCCGGATCGAGCGCCCCGGGCAAATTCGCAAGCTCGCCGTCGGCAAGCGCCGGCAGCGGATCATGCATGCCCGGCTTCCCGCAGGACGGCGTCGTACAGCTCGGCGCCGATGATGTCCTTGAACTGCGGGTACACGCTTTCGGTCGCCTTGCGATAGGCTTCGTGATTGACCTCGACGATGGTCATGCCCTTGGCCTTGTAGCGCTGCTCGATCTCCGCGCTCTTGGCGGCGATCGTCGTCCGCCAATCCTTGGTGAGGGCGACGCTGGCCGCCCGGATCGCGGTCTGCGCATCTGATGGCAACGCGTCGAACTTGGCCTTGCTCGCCATCATGACGCCGACGTTGTAGACCTGATTGGTGATGTTGATGGTGTTGACGATCTCGTCATGCTTGGTCGCCGCCAGCGAAATCATCGGCGTCTCGACCGCATCGATGACACGCTGCGACAGCGCCAGATACACTTCCGTGAGGTCGATCGCGATCGGATTGGCGCCGAGCGCGCGGAAGGTCGCGGCGAAAATCGCGCCGGGCTGCACCCTGATCTTCAAACCCTTCATCGCGTCGGGCTCGGGCGCCTTCTTGTCGATCGTCGACACCACGCGCCATCCCCAATGACCGTAGCCCAGGCCGTAGATGCCCTTTGACGGCATCATGTCGAGCAGCTTGGTCCCGGTCGGCCCATCGAGCACGCGCTCGGCCGACGCGGAATCCGAAAACAGGAACGGCAGGTCGACGACCTGGAATTTCGGGAAGATGGTGTCGATGAATCCCGAGGTGTGCGCGCAGAAATCGATGATGCCGGTTTGCAGGCCCGTCATGATGTTGGTGCCGCTGCCGAGTTGGCCGATGCTGAAAACCTGGATTTCGACGGCGCCGGAAGTGCGCTTCGATACGTCCTCGGAAAACCGCTTGAGCACATCGTAGAGCGGATGGTTCTGGGTGTCGGCAAAGGTCAGCTTGAGCGTGTGGGTCGGGGTCGCCGCCCATCCGGTGCGGCCGACAAACGGCATCGCTACCGACGCCGCCAGGCCGGATGCGCCGATTTTCAGGAGCTTGCGCCGTGCGATCATGATGTTGTTTCTCCCTGAGGTCCGTTTTTTGCGTGTTATTCGCACGTCGTTGACGAGCGCCGGTACCGTTACGGCCCGCCCAGTACCATGAGTTTCGGCCGATGCCTACCGTCTCTTGGTCGGTGCCTGCGTCGACAGGGCTGTTCCGACCCTGGGCGCGCGCGGCGCGATCGGGAAACTGGGCGCCACATTGTTCGCAATGCCAGAACGGCATGGCAGCGCTCCGATTGTTTCGGCGTTAGTCTTGACGGTAACAGATGCCTTGAGAGGGCCAGACCAATCAAACGGCCGGTGAAGCATTCGAGAACCTCGCAACAAGCCGGACGGGACGGACATCATGAAGGGATGGCGAACGCGGATCGGATTTCTGGTGCCACCGGGAAATCCGACGGTTGAACCGGAAATGGCGGAATTGACGCCGCCGGGCGTATCGCTCCACTTCACGCGCATGAGCGCGGAAGGTCCGGCCGGCACGCATACGGGCCAGGAAGAACGCAACCTGAGCCAGGTCGAAAGCATCCCCGGCTGCGTTCGGCTGTTGGCGATGGTCGGCCCCAGCGTCATCGTCATGGCGCATACCGCGACCAGCTATACGCTCGGCCAGGCGCGCGAGGCCGAACTCGTGGCCGCAATGGAGACCATCGGCAACGCCCGCTTCATCACCGCGTTCGGCAGCGTGCTCGCAGCGCTTCAGCATCTTGGCGTCAGGCGCATCGCCTATGCCACGCCGTACTCCGCGGAGATGACAGCGCGCGGCAAGCGGCACCTGGAAAACTGCGGCATCGACGTCGTGAACTCCGGGCATCTCGCGAACGTCCGCAACATTTACGAAGAAAACAGCGAGCGGGCCTATGCCATCGCCCGGCAGGTCGATCACCCCGAGGCGGAAGCCATTTTCCTCTCTGGCGTCGGGATGCCGACCCTCGATGCGTTGCAGCCGCTGGAAGAAGACACCGGCAAGCCGGTGATCTCCGCCGCCTCGGCCATGATGTGGCACGCGCTACGCACCGCCGGCGTCCGCCACAGGCTGTCAGGCTTCGGGCGGCTGCTGAGCCAGGGGTTTGACTGAGAGAGAAGCGCGGCGCGGAACGCGACGCGTGTCGACGCGCCAAGCGTGATCTGGCGATGGCGTCCGCAGCGCCAGGTCCAAGCCAATCACACTCGCCCAGGCCACGCGGCATCATCGATTTCGTGATCGGTCGGTTTGCAGCCTGAACCGTACGCGAGAGACCAGCTTCCGGCGCGCACGGCCGGATTCTCGGCCGCGCTGAAATGAACTTGACATCGGGGCCCCGAATGTAATGTTATAACATTACATTCGGAAGTGCAGATGCCATTCACCCGCGTGGGGCCCAGGGCCCTGAAAAGGTTGTTCGATCTCGATGCCCAAACTCCCCGTCACTGTCTTGTCCGGCTTCCTCGGTTCGGGGAAGACGACCCTGATGAATCATGTGCTCAACAATCGCGAGGGCCTGAAGGTGGCCGTGATCGTGAACGACATGAGCGAGGTGAATATCGACGCCGACCTCATCCGCGATGGCGGTGCGAACCTGTCGAGGACTGACGAAAAGCTGGTCGAGATGACCAACGGCTGCATCTGCTGCACCCTGCGCGACGATCTGCTGAAAGAGGTCAGGAGTCTCGCCGAAGCCGGCCGGTTCGATTACCTGCTGATCGAATCGACCGGAATCTCCGAGCCGCTTCCGGTAGCCGCGACCTTCGATTTCAGGACCGAGGACGGCGACAGCCTCTCCGACGTGGCCAGGCTCGATACGATGGTGACGGTCGTCGATGCCGTCAATCTTCTGAAGGATTACTCATCCACCGCGTTCCTCAGAGATCGCGGCGAATCCCTCGGCGAGGACGACAAGCGCACGCTGGTCGACCTGCTGGTCGAGCAGATCGAATTCGCCGACGTGGTGGTGCTGAACAAGATCAGCGACGCGACGCTCGCGCAGCGCGATGCGGCGCGAAAGATCATCCGGGCGCTCAATCCGGAAGCCGACGTGATCGAGGCGGATTTTTCCGCCGTGCCGCACGACCGCATTCTCGACACCGGCCGTTTCGACTTTGAGAAGGCGCAGCAGCATCCGCTGTGGTTCAAGGAGCTCTACGGCTTCGCCGAGCACACGCCGGAGACGGAAGAATACGGCGTGAAGAATTTCGTCTATCGCGCCAGGCGTCCGTTCGATCCGGTGAAGTTCAACACGTTCCTGCAGGAGACCTGGCCGGGTGTGATCCGCGCCAAGGGACATTTCTGGATCGCCACGCGCCCGCAATGGGTCGGGGAACTAAGTCAGGCCGGCGCGATCATCCGCACGGAGGGACTGGGACACTGGTGGGCCAACGTTCCGATGGAGCGCTGGCCGAACGATCCCCACTGGCGCCAGTCGGTCAAGAAAAACTGGAACAGCATTTACGGCGACCGGCGGCAGGAGATCGTATTCATCGGAACCGGCATGGATGAGGACCAACTGAGAAGCCGCCTCGATGCGTGTCTCGTTCCCGGGCGGGCCGCCATGGAGATCGCCGAATGGGCGAAATTGCCCGATCCATTTCCGGTGTGGCGGCGAGACAAGGAAGCCGCGTAGAGGCCTGCGCCGATCGTTCTGCGCAGGCTCGCACCTAAGGGGTCCGTGAGCTCCAACCCTGCGCTGAACAATAGCGACAAGATTGGCGATGGCGCGGTGACGGTGGCGCCTACCGTGGCGCGTTGCCGCAGGACGCCAGCGCGCCGAGGAAGACGGGCGCGCAAAATGCGATCTTCAGGAAGTGGCCTCTTGATCAAACGTTTTAGATGTCGCGGGACAACTGCCGACGCACTTCGTTGGCAATCGGGTGCAGCGTTTCCGGTGCGGTGGGGCCGACGAGGCTGTAGCCGAGCCCCTTGTCCGCCCAGGCGAAACTGTTGACCGGCCCGTGGGCCTGCGAGGTCATGGGCAAGTTCTGATCGGCCGCCATCGGCCGCGCCAGCATCACCAGCCGGGTGCCGCGGTCGTCGTCATACATGAACATCGCTGCGGGGCCGTGCTCTGTCGTGACGATACGTCCGCCCATGAAGCGATAACCGGATGCGGACAGGTCGGGAATCGTGACCGGGCGACCGAGACGCTCGGTTGCCCAACTCACCAGCTCGGCGCGGTCGGTGGCGCGCAGCTCGACGGGGCGCGTATGATCGGGCCCGAACACGGCGTAGTTCTCCGCAGCTTCCTGAGCGATCGCCGCGACGCCTTCGAGCGGCGCCCGGCCGACGCCATGGAGCGACCAGCCCCCGGCCCCGCCGAGGCAGAGCAATACGACTGCCGCAGCAGCTACGTTCCACCAAGAAACTCGCGGCGACCGGCCGCGCCGCGCGATCATACGCGCGAGATCCAGCTCGGGCGGCAACGGCTCTTCGGCAATCGGCGCCAATGCAGTACGCAACGCCGTTCGCTGCTCGACATAGCCCTTGATACAAGTCGCCACGTCCGCATGCGCCTCGAGATAGGCGGACACCTCGACCTCGCGACTTGGATCGAGTCGTTGGTCGATAAAACCGTGTAGATCTTCCTCGGTAATGGGGCGGCCAGTCATTTCACTCTCCGTAAATGCGCGACAGGCTGGATTTGGTCTCGGCCGTCCATTTCCTGCAGCAGCCGCTCGCGCGCCCGAGACAGCCGCGACATCACGGTGCCCAAGGGAATGGCGAGTACGGCTGCGGTCTCAACGTAACTCAGGCCTTCGACGGTGGCGAGCAGCAGCACGCTTTTCTGCTCCTCAGGCAAGCGATCCAGCGCCCGCAACAATTCGCGGTAGCGCATGCCGTCCTCTTGCACGGGTGCTTGAGCGAACATGCCGTCCTGGGCGTCCTCGATTGCGATGTGGCGCGGGCGGGTTGACGAGGAGCGCAGTCGCGTCATCGCAAGATTGTGCAGGATGGTGAACATCCATGACCGGGCGTTGGTATCCTTGCGCTGGCTCCAGTGGCTGACCGCACGTTCGAGACAATCCTGCACGAGGTCGTCCGCGGCCGAACGATCCCGCAGCAGCGTCCGCGCATAGCGACGCAGTGCGGGGATCAGCGGTTCGATCTGGAGCACCATTTCGTTCATGGACTGCGCCTTGCGATGTAGCCGTTTGGAAGGTGCCGCCGCATCGGGCAGCACCCTGTGTTGCGTCCTTAATGTGCTTCAAGCTGGACGATCGCGCCCGGCTGCGCCGCCGTGCCTTCCGCAATCACCAAGTAGCGCCGCTCCGTCTTGCTTTCGGTCTGGACGAGCTGCCGGATCGGACCGACCGCATTGACAATGGCGGAGCCGGCCGGATTGGTCATGAAGCTCGCGAGCGGCTGGAGCGGTCCGTGGCCGTCGGCACGATCGCTGAGCCCGATGAAATAAGGCTTCTTCGGCTCAAGGCCGGTTGCGGAAGCCTGGAAGATCTGGATCAGGCCTTGGTCGAACAGCGACACGCTGGTGAGCGGTTTGTCGCCGGCCTTGGCGCCCTTGACCTTCGACAAGGTCAGATGTGCGGTCTGCCCGGCAAGCCCGAGCGGCTGCAGATTTTCTATACCAGCACCTTCCGGCACCGCGTCGGGAACGTAGTTGATCGCCTGAGGCGCCTGGCCGATCGGTACATTGGCAATGACCTTGTTGGTCAGCGTGTCGATAGCGGCAAGTGCATCGGCATTTTCGAGGCCAACATAGATTCGGCTGCCATCACCCGAGGGCCAGACACCGTGCGGCAGGTTGCCGACCGCAATCGTCGCGGTTTGTTCGAAATTGTCGGTGCGGAACACCTTGACCTCGTTCAAGCCACCGATGCTGACATAGGCGAAGGTGCCATTTGCATTGTGAGCGAAGTTGACGTGGTTGGTGAGGGGGCCAGTGTCGATGGTCTTGATCAGGTCGAACGGCGGCTGCGCGTTGAAGACCTGGGTCTTGCCGACATCCTTCAAGGTGAACCACACCTGCTTGCCATCCGGCGTCGCAGCAATGTTCGGACAGAAGGGGCTCTCCTGCTTTACCTTGGCGACGATCTTGTGATCGGCGACGGTGATGATGTCGGTCTCCGGATTGAAAGACGAACAGACGAAGCCGTACTTGCCGTCGGGCGAAAAGATCTGCATTCCCGGGCCGTTCGGCGTCTTGATGCGGGTAACCTCTTCATAGGTTTTGCCGTCGAGCACGGAGACGTAATCCTCGCCGCGCACGGTCACCCAGACCTCGCTGCCATCCGGCGTGAAGAACGCCTCATGCGGCGAGCGACCGACATAGGTGGTGTGTTTCACGGCATTGGTGGCGGTATCGATGAAGGTGACGGAGTTCGAGCCGATCGACACCACAGCCAGCGTCTTATGATCCGGCGCGAACCCCATGCCGTGCACCAGCACCTGGCCCTTGTAGAGCGGGCTGAAATTACCGGGCTGTGGATCGCCGAGGCGGATCACGCCAAGCAGCTTATTGTCGACGGGATCGGTCACCGACACGGTGTTGGAGAACTGCTCGGCGGCATAAATGCGGTCACGGTGGCTAACGGGAATGTCGGCAGCGGAAGCCGCACCGGGCGCCTGTCCGGCGAAGGCGGCGGAGGCAAGCATGGTGGTTGCCAGCAGTGTCGATAACAACAATTTACGCTTCATGGTGTGGCTCTACTTGTTCATGGTGGGAGACATCGACATCGCACCAGGCGACATCGCAGGATGATCGTGACCAGCAACCGGCTGGGTGGTTGAAACCTGTGTCTGCGCCGCGGCGGACGGCGGCAACGGTTGGCCGAGGGCCATGTGCATCGCGATGATTTCCTGCTGCTGCTCAACAACGATCTCCTGCGCGATGCGGCGGAGTTGCTCGTTCTTGCCGTAACGCAGCTCTGCAAGCGCCATATCAATCGCGCCTTGATGGTGCGGAATCATCATCGCGGAAAAATCGACGTCAACGTCTCCGGTTGGCTTGACGTTCATGTTCGCCATCATCTTGTCCATGGCGGCGCCGTTTTCGGCGAGAAATGGCGCTTCGGCCGTTAAACGATCCGTCTCGGACCCATTGGCCGGGCGCATAACCTCCTGAGCGCCAGCGTTGGTTGCGAAACCGACGATCATCAAAACACAAACCGATCGTGCCCTAAGACTTAACAACATAGAAATTTCCTCAAGGTCGGTGATCCAGGCGCCCTCGAAGGCGTGGACACAGGAACGGCGAAATTATTCCGACCGACCATCTGTTTTTGCGATTTTAGTTCGGAATACACGCCTTCGTGATGCAGGTTTGGGCTCCAGGAGCAGCGAGACCTTGCATTGAAGGGAGCAGGCAACCGTGCCTTGCAACTCGCCTATCGATCGCTACGGAGTAAACGGAAATGCCTTGCCACCAGCCGATCGATGTCGTGAACGACTAAGAAGGCCATTTGGCATTTCCGCTACTGTGGGCTCAGGGAGAACGTGGACAGCCACAAACCGTCAAACGGCCACCTTCAACGCGTATGGTTCTGAACGACTTTCGAAACTTCCCAAGATCAAGTCGCCAGGCCAGCCATCCTGCTGCATTTTTGGAGCGGCGTAGTGGAGCATAAGGGGTAACTTTGCGGCGTGCGTCATGACTATCGGCTTGTGAACGAGCACGTCTTCACAATTGCAAGGGCTTGGCTGTTCATCCATGCGCGCAACTTCGGTCGCCAACGCGGGAGAAGCAGAAGATATTGCGGCCGAAAACAGGGCTACGGTGACTGCCAATTTGATATTCATGATCGGATCTCCTTTCCGTTTAACGTTACGAATGATCACCTTTGCAGGTTGATCGGCTTGGCGCTTGGTGGTGTAGGCGCCTTCAAAGACGTGGACGCGGTAGCGGAAGAATTATTCCGACGTTTGATTTTATTTTTGGGACGCTCCGCGGAATGCACGCATTCGTGATCCCGGCGCAGGATATACGAAGGGGCCCGCTTGCCCATGCGATAGCGATTGAGACCCGCGTGGGCCGCCGCGCCGACGCCGTGCCTTCAAGGCTGTCTGCAGATTTTGTCAGAAGCGAACCGCTTCCGGAGAGATCATCCAAACACGGACGATGCGCATTTGCCTCGGGGGAGTCGATGCGCCGGAAAGAAACCAGCTTTGTCGTGGCGACGACAGTGAGCAGTACAGCTGCGCACGGTGAGCGGTCGCATCACTCCGCTGAGGAGCGCGTTTCCAAAGCTTAGTCACTAATACATCGATATGAGCAGCCTCTTCCAAAGGTTGCAGAGCCGACGAAACCGCAACGCAGCTGCGTCCGCATCGCGCTGTGGTATTTCACGTACGAAAACAGATCCATCATTCCCTAATTCCATCCGTGCTAATTTCGTCATCCCGGCCCAGGCACCCGAAATCTGGGCACATCATCATCGGGCGCGGCGTCGCACTGGACGACGGCGATCACACAGGGCTTCCTCGCCAGAGCTAATACGACCGCACGCCGTTGAGTTCGGCTCACTTGGCTCTCGGAATAAATCCGGGCACGCCGGTCTCCACCACCGAGTTGAACCGGACGTTCGTTGTGATGCGGTCCCGTATCTCCTGCATGGCGTCTTCAGGAAGGGCCGAAATCTCAAAGTTCTCCTGGATGCGCGCAGGTTTGGTCGAGGTGGTCAGGAAAGCGGTGCCGCGCTGCACCGCCCAGGCCAGCGCAACCTGAGCCGGTGTCTTGTGCACCCGCTGTGCGATGGCCGTAATCACCGGATCGTCCAGTAACCTCGGGTCCATGGCATGTCCCAACGCGGCGAACGCCAGCAGGACAATCCCATGCTCCCGACAGAAGTCGAGCAGGTCCCATTCGGGCAGATACGGATGCGATTCGACCTGCACGACGGCAGGCTTGATCCGCGCAACCGCGACGATCTCTCGCAGCTTCTCCAAGCTAATGTCCGACAAGCCGATCGACTTGCAGTGACCGTCGTCGACAAGGCGCTCCAGCGCATGCCATGTCTCCGCCAGCGTCACTCCGGAATCATAGATCACCTTACCGTGCTCGTCCCTCGGGTCCTGCTCGTCGCCGGGTTGAAAGGCAAAGGGCGTATGGATGAGATAGCAATCGAC
This sequence comes from uncultured Alphaproteobacteria bacterium, assembly GCA_963843235.1. Lineage (GTDB taxonomy): Bacteria > Pseudomonadota > Alphaproteobacteria > Rhizobiales > Xanthobacteraceae > Bradyrhizobium. The sequence goes on along the minus strand of CAWJJV010000015.1, from coordinate 525,120 downwards.
ATAGTCGAGCTGCAGCCGCCGCAGGCTCGCATCGAAGGCCGGCTTGACCCGCTCTGGACGATGATTGCTGTTCCACAGCTTCGTGGTCACGAACATATCCTCCCGCTGAACCGTCCCCGCCTTGAACGCTTCCTGCATCGCGTCGCCGACCGCTGCTTCGTTGCGATAGCGTTCCGCACAATCGAGATGCCGAAATCCCGCCTCCAATGCAGCCTTGGTCGCCTGCTTGGTCGCGACAGGATCGGGAATGAGCGTGCCAAAGCCGACCGCGGGGATCGCACCAGACCCGTGGCTAAGCGGAATCCTCGTGTAACGAAGCGTGTCGGATGTCGTCATGCTCATACTCCCTGGTTTAAGTCCGGCCGCCGCATAGGCGTCCAGACGGCTTCGACGTAGCGTTAATTGGCCGGCCGCGGCTTGACGAGAAAGAGCACAAGCGGGCTCACGATCAGCATGGCGAACATCAAGATCTTGAACTGGTCGATGACGGCGACGACCGCCGCCTGTTGGGTGATCATTTCATTGAGCGCGGCAAGTCCCGGTCTTGCGATGGAACCCGCGACGTGAGCGACGGTGCGGTAGGGCGTAAGGTTCTTGGCGAGCGCGAGGTGCATGGCCTGGGTGTTGTTGTAGAAGAAGATCTGGACCACCGCGATGCCGATCGTGCTTCCATAGACGCGCGACAGGTTGAACAGTGCGGTGCCTTCCGGGCGGAATTTCGGATCGAGCGTGCCGAACGCCGCCCTGGTGAGCGCCGGAAGCAACATGCCGAGACCGGCGCCCTGGAGCAGGACCGCCACGACCACCGGCCGGCCATCCATCGCGGGTGAATAGCCAAGCATCAGCCAATTGGCATAGACCACCAGCGCGATGCCGCCGATCACGAACAGCCGGTTGTCGATCCGTGCCGGAACGAAGCTCATCAGCACCAGCGCCCCGACGAGTGTGACGCCGCGCGGAATGGTCATGTAGCCGGTGGTGTCGACCGGATAACCGAGCAATTCCTCCAGCATCGGCGAGGTCAAAGCCAAGGTCGGCAGCAGGACGAAACCGACGGCGAAGAGCATGATCGTCGAAAGGACGAAATTGCGGTCCTTGAACAGCGCCTTGTTGAGAAAATGCGCCTTCGCCGTCAGGACGTGCACGATGAAAAGATAGAATCCCAGCACCGAGGCGATCGCTTCGACCCAGATTTCCGCCGAGGCGAACCATTCCAGGCGCTCGCCGCGGTCGAGCACCATCTGCAGGCCGATCATGCCGAGCGAGAAGGTCGCGAGACCGAAGAAGTCGAAGGGCGGGTTCTGCTCCGCTTTCTTCTCGGGAAGCGAGAGCGCCATCGTCAGGAAGATGAAGCCCGTCATCGGCAGGCTGAAATAGAAGATCGAGCGCCAGCCGTGATATTCGCTGAGCCAGCCGCCGATGCTCGGGCCGCTGCTGATGCCGAGCAGGAGGCACACCGACCACGCCAGGCTGATCCGGGCATGGCGCGCCGGCGGCAGCACATCAAGCAGGATCGCCATCGACAGCACAGCGAGCACCCCGCTCGCGGTCCCCTGGACGATGCGGGCGAGCACGAACTGGATGGGCGTCGTCGCAAGCGTGTCGAGCATCAGGCCGAGCGCGAAGACGGCAATGGAAAACTGATAGATCGCTTTCCGGCCATAGCGCCCCGCGAGCCAGCGCGCCATCGGCATGACGACGGCGCTCGCCGCGATATAGGACGGAGAACACCCAGCCGACCTCGTCGTTGGCCATCGATAGCGTGCCCTGGATATGCGGCAGGGCCGCATTCGGCAGCGAGATGTTGACCGCCTCCATGTAGGTCGCCATCAGGGCCGCCACGGTGATTGCGCGATGGCCGTCGGCTGCGGTGCGCGATGGGAGGGCGGCGCTCACTTGCCCTCCGTCGCGAACGCGGACTGGAACGGATGGCGCCAGCTGCGGCGATGGCCAGTGTCGACCCGCGCGGTGACACTGATGCCCGAGAACAGCGGCCGGTTCGGATCGACCTCATCGAGCTCGAGGCGTACCGGCAGACGCTGGACGACCTTGACCCAATTGCCGGTCGCATTCTCGGGCGGCAGGACTGCGAAATCCGATCCAGTGCCCGGACTCATGCTGACGACGTGCGCCTTGAACGTGCGATCCGGATAGGCGTCGACGTCGATCGTTGCCTCTTGACCCGGACGCATGTGGGTCAGGCCGGTTTCGCGGAAATTCGCCTCGATCCAGATCGATCGGCTCGACAGCAGCGAGAACACGGCGGCGCCGGGATTGACGAAGTTGCCGACCTGCAGGTCATCGACCCTCGTCACGATGCCGTCGTCAGGCGCCGTCACCGCCGCATAGGACAGATCGAGCCGGGCGCGGTCGAGCTGGGCCTTGGCGGCGCGGACCGTCGGGTGACGATCGATCTCGATATCCGGATCGCCGCCCAACGCGACCACGGTGTTGGCGATCTGCTGTTCGATCGATGCGATGCGCTGACGGGCGACCTTGAGATCCGTCTCGGCTCGCTCATAAACTGCGCGCGGGGTAAAATCGGAAGCAACCAGCGCTTTCTTGCGCTCATACTCGCGCTCGTCATAAGCAGCCGAATCCCTGGCCGACTGTAGTTCGGCCTGTTGCTGGCGGTAGGTCGCTTTGAGCGCGTCGATTTGGAGCCGCGCGCTGCCGAGCCGTGCCTCGGCCTGTTCGACCGCAATCTGGTAAGGCTCTGGATCGATTCGAAACAGGACTTGGCCCTGCCGGACGCGCTGATTGTCCCGGACGGCGATTTCGACCGCCTGGCCGGCAACCCGGGCGTTGACGGTTATCTTCGCCGCGCGAACGAACGCGTCGTCGGTCGAGATATAAGGCTCCTCAGCGAGGTAATAGACGACGCCGAACGCAGCCAACACGATCGGAAATGCGAGCATGAGCGGCCGGCGCAGCCGCTCCCTGATGCTCCTTCGGGGCGTCGCGGCCACCCGGATAGATGCGGGGATGCTGACTACTCTATCGAGTTCCGTATCCATCGCAGAATTTGCCATTCCCGCAGAAGTTACGCCGACGCCTGCAAAACGCGCGAAGGGCGAGAAATTAAAGCGCATGGCGAGCCTTCATCTCTATTGAATTTAATAACGATCGTTATAATATGGTCATGAGATGCAGCAATCAAGGTGTTTTGCGAGATGGTGCGAAAAAAGAGCGAAACGGGGCTGAAACGTCCGGGGCGGCCCCGCGCCTATGACCCGGAGGCAGCGCTGCAGCGGGCGACGGAGAGCTTCTGGAGGACCGGCTACTCCGGTACTTCGCTCGACAGCATCGCGGCTGCGACCGGGATGAATCCGCCGAGCCTCTATGCGGCATTCGGCAACAAGCGCGCGCTCTATCTCGAGGCGCTGGCGCGTTATTGGCAGATGAGCCTGGCCGCGACGCGTAAGGCTCTCGCGGAGGAACGCCCCTTGGGCGAAGCGCTGATGCTCGCGTACGATGCGGTGTTGTCGATCTATTTTTCAGGCAAAGGATCCGCGCGCGGCTGCTTTGTGATCGGAACCGCGGTAACCGAAGCCGTCGAAGATCCTGATGTCCGCAAGAGTGTCGCGGCGGGACTGCGTATGATCGACGCCGATTTTGAAGCGCGTTTCCGCGCCGCACGTGAGAGAGGCGAGCTGAAGGACGATGCTGATCCAACGGCGCTTGCAGTCCTCGCATCCGCCATGATGCACACCATCGCCATCCGCGCCCGGGCCGGCGCTCCCCGTGCCGAACTGCGGGAGATTGCGCGCAAGGCGGTGAGTGTGATCTGTGGATGCCCGGTGGATGCGGACTGAATCACCACGGCGGCCGGTGCACCGCCGGACCCGTAGATACCGCATCGACGAGCGTGCTTGGCTATAACATGGCGCCGGCCTCGGTCACGCGAGCGATACCAAGCGCATGGCGTCGTTGCCGACAGGCCGGTAATCCGGTTTTATGCTGCGGCCGGAGAATCGATCGTACGTCTCGCAGGGCTTCGGCGTAACGAAACGGCGGGAGATATGAATTTCATGGACTTAGGATTCTCCACGCGTCGATGGTGCTCGGGTGCTTGCGAATCTCAATACGCTCCGCGGCATCGGCGCCTACAAGACCGGCGTTCACAAGCCGACTTTTTCCGAGCCGCATATGCGCTCGCTGCAGTGGCTTGCCGAGCAACTTCCTGAGGCCGGGCTCACTGCTACGATCGACGGCATTGGCAACGTGCTCGGCACCACCACGAAATCCGGATCCAAACTGTTGGCTGGGTCGCACCTCGAAAGTCAGAATTTTGCAGGCTGGCTGGATGGACCGCTTGGCGTCGTCTATGCGCTCGAAGCCGCCCGTGTGATCAATTCCGATCCGGGCGTGAAAGGCGCCGTCGAAGTCGCAGCATGGTGCGATGAGGAAGGACATTTCGGCCATTTCCTGGGCAGCAGATCCTATGTTGGCGGTGTAACCGACGCGGAGATCGATGCCGCACGCGACCGCACCAACGGCAGGACCATGCGGCAAGCCCTGCGGGATGTGGGTCTGGCGGACCGGCCGCGCGTGACGGCGGAGCGCGGGCGGCATATCGGCTATCTGGAGGCGCATATCGAGCAAGGCGAGACGCTTGAAAGCAGCGGTCTCACGATCGGCGTCGTCACCTCCATCGTCGGGATCTGGCAATACCGGATCAGCTTTACGGGCGAGCAAAATCACGCCGGCACGACTCGCATGAGCGTTCGCAAGGATGCCGGCGTGGCGCTGGCCAGGTTTTGCGTTGATATCGACGATCGGTTCCCCGCGCTGTGCGGACCACGCACCGTCTGGACCACGGGCCGTATTACGCTCGATCCCGGTGCGCCGAGCATTATCCCCGGCGGCGCAGAGATGTTGTTTCAGATTCGCGACGATGATCCGGGCGTCGTCGACCGCCTGGAGGATTTGCTGCGGACCATGGCTGCCGAGGTCACCGCGCAAGGCCGCTGCAGCGTCAAGCTGGAGCGTCTTCGCACCGGCGCCCCCGCCATGATGGATGCGACATTTCAGCGTGCGATAGAAGCTGCGAGCGTCACCCTTGCCGGCGGCAAATCTATCCGCATGCCAAGCGGCGCCGGCCATGACGCCCAGGTTCTCGCCACCATCATGCCTGCGGGCATGCTGTTCGTACCCTCGATCGGCGGCATCAGTCATCACTGGAGTGAAAACACTGGCGATGCCGACATCATCTCAGGTGCGCAGGTCTTTGTCGAAACCTGCCGGCACCTGCTGGCGGGATGAGCGCTCTGACGTCGTCATTGTGTCGGCGCGACGCTGACACTGCTCCCGTTCGGCTCACATTGGATGTCTTTGGATTTTCTTTGATCTCCCCGGCGCACACATCGATCGAACACCAGCTGATTTTTGTTTAAGATTGCGGGGAATAAAGCGGGCAGGAACAATGTTCAGCCTCGAAAACGACGGAGGAAGTCTCTCATGCGCCGTCTTCTGTTCGCCACGCTCTCAGTTTCAATTTTGGTCTCAATCGGGACCGTGTCGCCTGCCGCCGCCGCGCGGGACCGCTACTGCCTGCAAGGGCGCCACTGGGGCTTTCCTGGCAATTGCCAGTTCTCAAGCCGTAGCCAATGCCTGGCCAGCGCATCCGGCACCGGCGCCCGCTGCGGGTTGAATCCGCACTATGCCTCCACGCCTCGGCGGCGTTGAAAAAGCCGGCCGGCGAACCGGCGGGCTGTCAAGAGGTCGCCGCTCCGTGGCAATCCGTCCAATGACGCGGCCCGTGGAAGGTCTCTTCAGCGATTGAGACGGAATTGCCCTTTCGTGCCGCTGCCGATGGTGGCGATTCCCCAAAAGCAAAAGGCCGCTCAAATTGAGCGGCCTTTCTTATTTTCCTTCGTTTTCAGAAGGCTATTTGGTTGCGGGGACAGGATTTGAACCTGTGACCTTCAGGTTATGAGCCTGACGAGCTACCGGGCTGCTCCACCCCGCGATAAGTCATTGCGCGCCTTCAAAGACCGAACCCGAAATGAACCGCCAACGCCTGAGGCGCCGATCGATCCCGTCCGGAGGCTTCCTGAGAAGGCAGCCCGGGCAAACGCCCCTTGGGCCGCGAGGGGTATGTACCAATGCAAGATGGCTTTGGAAAGACCCGTGGGCGATCTTTTACCGATTTTATGACAGTGGATTCGGAATTTATTCCGCTGGAACGGCCCGCCGGGCGGCTCTTGCCAGAGTTTGTGCAAAAGCCGAGCCTTGCGGCCGGAAAAGGACGAGGCGAAGGCCCGAGGGAACACCATGGACCAGCCGTTAAAAAACCCGGCGAAAAGCCCGGCGCAGCGCGCGCTGGAGGACGGCTTTGCCGGGATGTTCGAGCTATCGCGGAGCCGGCCGGCGCCGACGCTGGCGGAGCGGCTCGACCGGCTGGCGCGGCTGCGGGCGGCGGTTTCGGAGAACGAATCGCGGTTCGAACAGGCGATCTCGGCGGATTTCGGCCATCGCTCGGCCACCGAGACCGCAATCGCCGAGACGCTATTGGTGCTCGGCGAGATCAAGCACGCCGCCAAACACCTCAAGAAGTGGATGGCGCCGCAGCGGGTTTCGACCGCGCTGCAGTTCCTGCCTGCCAAGAACCGGCTGATCCCGCAGCCGCTCGGCGTGGTCGGCATCATCGCGCCGTGGAATTATCCATTGCAGCTCACGCTGGCGCCGGCGGTCGGCGCACTTGCCGCCGGCAACCGCGTCATGATCAAGCCGAGCGAACTGGTGCCGCGGTTTTCCGCGCTGTTGCGCGAGGTGATCGCGGCGAAATTCGACGCCGCCGAGATGGTCGTGACCGGCATCGAGGACGAGATCGCCAAGGCCTTCGCGGCGCTGCCGTTCGACCATTTGATCTTCACCGGCTCCACCCGCGTCGGCCGCCTGGTAGCGGAGGCGGCGGGGCGCAATTTGACGCCGGTCACGCTCGAACTCGGCGGCAAATCGCCCGTCATCATCGACGCTTCGGCCGACCTCGACGCGGCGGCGGCGCGGATCGCCTATGGCAAGCTGCTCAACGCCGGCCAGACCTGCATCGCGCCCGACTATGTGCTGTTGCCGGAAGCGATGGTGCAGGATTTTGCCGGCCGGCTCGAGCGCCATATGCGACGCATGTACGGCACCGACCCCGCTAACGCCGACTACACCTCGATCGTCTCCGACCGGCATTACGCGCGGCTCGAAGCGCTGGTGGCCGACGCCGCGGCCAAGGGGGCGCGGATCGTGCAGGCGGCCAGGCCCGACGATCCCGTCTGGCGATCGAAGCGCAAATTTCCACCGACCCTCGTGGTCGGCGCAACGCCGGAGATGACCATCATGCAGGAGGAAATCTTCGGCCCGCTGCTGCCGATCGTCGGCTGCAAGGACGCCGCCGAGCCGGTGTCCTGGATCAACCGCCACGACCGACCGCTGGCGCTGTACTGGTTCGGCAAGGACGACGCGGCGCGCGACGAGGTGCTGGCACGCACCGTCTCCGGCGGCGTCACCGTCAACGACTGCCTGTTTCACTTCGCCCAGATCAACCAGCCGAGGGGCGGCGTCGGCGCATCCGGCACCGGCACCTATTCCGGCGAATGGGGATTCCGCAGCTTGAGCCAATTGAAGCCGGTGTTCTACCGCTCGCCGTTCAACCGGCTGGCCGATCTCTATCCGCCCTACGGCGCCAGGATCGCACGGCTGCAGAAGCTGATGCGGTTGATGTCGTGATTTTAAAACGTCATTCCGGGGCGCGAATGAAATGAGCGAACTACGATGTGCCCATTGCACATCTGAGGTCTGGTCCTTGCGGACCATCCCGGAATGACGTGAATTAAATTGCTGGGGGAAGCGCATGACGGACACATTCGATTTCGTCGTGGTGGGCGGCGGCTCCGGCGGCTGCACGGTCGCAAGCCGGCTCTCCGAGGATCCGCAGACATCGGTGGCGCTGCTGGAAGCTGGCGGCAAGGCCGACAGCTGGGTGGTTACCACCCCCGGCGCCCTGGTGCTGATGGTCGCCGGCAAGGTCAACAACTGGGCGTTCGAAACCGTGCCGCAGCCGGGCCTCAACGGCCGCATCGGCTACCAGCCGCGCGGCAAGGGTCTCGGCGGTTCGTCCGCGATCAACGCCATGGTCTATATCCGTGGCCATCGCAGCGACTACGATCAGTGGGCCGCGCTCGGCAACACCGGCTGGGCCTATGCCGACGTGCTGCCCTATTTCAAGCGCTCGGAAGACAATGCTGATTTCGACGGTGACTATCACGGGAAAGGCGGGCCACTCGCGGTCAATCAATTGCGCTCGGATAATCCGGTGCAGCAGACCTTCCTGCAGGCCGCGCGCGAGGCACAGTTCCGCATCCGCGAAGATTTCAACGGCGAGGAGCAGGAAGGCCTCGGCATCTACCAGGTCACGCAGCGGAACGGCGAGCGCTGGAGCGCGGCCCGCGGCTATATTCATCCGTTCCTCTCAACGCGGCCGCATTTGCGCGTCGAGACCGATGCCCATGCCACCCGCGTCCTGTTCGAGGGCAAGCGCGCGGTCGGCGTCGAATACCGGCAAGGCAAGGAACTCAGGCAAATCCGCGCCCGTCGCGAGGTCATCGTCGCTTCCGGCGCGTTTCAGACGCCGCAACTCCTGATGCTCTCCGGCATCGGCGACGGCGCGGCGCTGGCCAGGCATGGCATCGCCGGCGTGCATCACCTGCCCGGCGTCGGACAAAACCTGCAGGACCATCCGGATTTCATTTTCGCCTACACCTCCGACAATCCGAACTTTACCGGCCTCTCGCTCGGTGGGCTGGCACGGATATTTCGCGGCATCGGGCAATACCGGCGCGAGCGCCGCGGGCCGCTGACCTCGAACTTCGCCGAGTGCGGTGGCTTCCTGAAGACCCGGCCCGAACTCGACGTGCCCGACATCCAGTTGCATTTCGGCATGGCCATGGTCGACGACCACGGCCGCAAACGCCATCGGGGCGCGGGCTTCTCCTGCCACGTCTGCCTGTTGCGGCCGAAGAGCCGCGGCAGCGTCGCGTTGAAAAATGCCGATCCGACGCAGCCGCCGCTGATCGATCCGAATTTCCTCGGCGAAGCCGACGATCTGGAGGCGATGGTCGCAGGCTTCAAGACCACGCAGCGGCTGATGCAGACGCCCGCGCTGCGCAGCTTGCAGAAAAAGGACATGTTCACCGCCGCTATCAACAACGACGACGACATCCGCGCGCTGCTGCGCGCACGCGTCGACACCGTCTATCACCCGGTCGGTACCTGCAAGATGGGCGTCAACGACGCCGCCGCGGTGGTCGATCCGAAACTCCGTGTCCATGGCCTCGAAGGCCTGCGGGTCGTCGATGCTTCCATCATGCCGACCCTGATCGGCGGCAACACCAACGCACCGACCATCATGATCGGCGAGAAGGCTGCCGACATGATCAAGGCCGAGATGCGGGCGGGGTAACGTTCGTCATTCCGGGGCGCGAAATCATCGCGCCTTCGTCAGCAAAAATCCGCCATCATCGTCACCACGCGCCGGTCATGTAGCGCGAGGCGTTTGAGGCAGCAGCATGATCGCGCCGCCAGCGCGAGCGCGGCGCCATGCGCGGCTAGACTCGCGCAAATTGCCGGCCCAACCCTTGCGAGGCGCCAGTGACGAGAATGGTTTCTTTACTGACGTCGAATAGATCGGACATGACCAGTTCCGCGCGCGGCGCGGGCGCATTAATGCAGACGATTTTCATGATCGCAAACCGGTTTCGTTGACCACGATCCGGATACCCGGCACCGCCAGAGAGTGGTCAGCCATGAACAGCTTCGATGCCGTGGTCTATCTCGCACTGGTTGTCGCCGTTGTCGTCGGCTTCAATGCCGGATTGCTGCGCAGTGCGATCACCATCCTGGCTTACCTGTTCGCAGCGCCGCTCGCGCTGTGGATCATGACGCTGGTATCGCCGATGATCGGCGGCGACCCCGGCGCACCGCGAACGCAAAGTTCGCTGCTGTTCTTTGGCATTTTTATCGTCGTCGGCATGCTGCTCGGAAAGCTGGCGCGAATGGCGCTCGACGACGCCATCGGACCGGACGCCGGCGTCGGCGACCGCCTCGCAGGCGCGGCGCTTGGCGCGGTGCGCGTCGGCCTGGTCGCCACCACGCTGGTGCTGGTTTTCGATCGGCTCGTTCCGGCCGATCGGCAACCCGCCTACCTCACCGGTTCGCAACTGCGTCCGCTGCTGTCGGCGGCGGGCCAGCGCGGCTTCCGTTCCTTGCCTCCCGATATCGCAGCCTATATCGATCGGCTCAAGCAAGACCGGCACATATAGCGATCGACGCGCGGTCGTGCCGGTATTCGTTCGCTGATATGCGTTCCGCGCGGCAAGGAGCCACTTATCAGGACCGCCTGACTTGGCTACAGTAAAGACTTGGCTACAGTGCCGAACGCAAAAACCATCTGACGTAACGGGAGTGAGATAGTGGATCTTGGGATTAAGGGCCGCCGTGCCATCGTATGCGCATCCAGCAAAGGTTTGGGACGCGCCTGCGCGATCGCACTTGCCGCCGAGGGCGTGCATGTCACGTTGACCGCGCGCGGCGTCGAAGCGCTGGCAAAGACCGCGGCGGACATTCGTAAAATGAGCCCCGGCGTCACGGTGACGGAAGTCGCCGGCGACATCACCACACCCGCCGGCCGCGAAGCCGTGCTGAAGGCCTGCCCCGATCCGGATATCCTGATCAACAACGCCGGCGGCCCGCCGCCGGGCGATTTCCGCAACTGGACCCGCGACGACTGGATCAAGGCGATCGACGCCAACATGCTGACGCCGATCGAACTGATCAAGGCGACGGTTGATGGCATGATGGCGCGCAAGTTCGGCCGCATCGTCAACATCACTTCCGCCGCCGTCAAGGCGCCGATCGAGGTGCTCGGGCTCTCCAACGGCGCGCGCGCCGGCCTCACCGGCTTTGTCGCGGGCATTGCGCGCAAGACCGTGATCAACAACGTCACCATCAACGGCCTGTTGCCGGGTCCGTTCGACACCGACCGCCTGCGCGGTCCGGTTGCGGTGGCGGAGGCGCAGAAGCGCGGGATTACGGTGGATCAAATGATCGTCGAGCGCGGCAAATCCAATCCCGCCGGTCGCGTCGGCGATCCCGAGGAATTCGGGCTGGCCTGCGCATTCCTCTGCGGCGCCAAGTCCGGCTTCATCACCGGACAGAACATCCTGCTCGACGGCGGCGCATTCCCCGGCACGCTGTAAAGCAAGGCGGACCTGCTTCGCCCCGACACCGAACCTTCAGAGCGGGGTGGCTTTTCTTCGAATCGTCGTCCCGCTCTGTCTCAAGCAATTGCGCATGATCTCGGGACAAACGCTTCGCGTTCGTCCCCAGGAAAACCGGTAGCCACTTTGCGCTACGCGGCCCTGCGGGTCCGGATCATGCGCGAGGAGGAATGCCGGATGCATTGGAATGTCGGCAGGGTCAAGATCACCAAGATCGTCGAACTGGAGACGGTCGGGAGCACGCGTTTTATCCTCCCATTGGCGACTCCTGAGGAAATCCAGAAACTGCCGTGGCTCATTCCCGATTTCGCCACCGAGGAAGGGCGTCTCAAAATGTCGATCCACTCGCTGGTGGTCGAGACGCCCGCGCGCCGGATCGTGGTCGATACCGGCCTCGGCAACGACAAGGAAGGCCGCAAGGTGCCGACCTGGAATAACCGCAAAGAGCCCTTCCTCGAAACCATGACGGCAGCAGGCTTTCCGCCCGACAGCATCGACACCGTGTTCTGCACGCATCTGCATGTCGACCATGTCGGCTGGAACACAAGACTGGTCGGCGGCAAATGGGTGCCGACCTTCGCCAACGCGCGCTACGTTTTCGGCAAGACCGAATATGAGCACTGGCGCGACCATAGCGACGAGCCCGATAAATCGGCCATATTCAACGATTCCGTGAAACCGATCGTCGACGCCGGCAAGGCCGACCTGGTCGCCAGCGACGCCAGGCTTTGCGATGAAATCACCTTGATATCGACGCCCGGCCACAGCCCCGGCCATATGAGCCTTCACATCAAATCCGACGGCGAAGAAGGCCTGCTCACCGGCGACGTCGCCCATCACCCCTGCCAGATGGCGCATCTCGACTGGTCATCGACCGCCGATTCCGATCCGGTCCAGTCGGCGGCGACGCGGCGCGACGTGTTCTCGCGTTTTGCCGACACGCCGACGCTGGTAATCGGCGGCCATTTCAACGCCGGCCGCATCCGGCGGGACGGCAACGACCTTCAAATACGTCGTTTAGGCAGTTGAAATTCGCCCCGCGCTGTTCCATGAAGCGTCCCAAGTAAGAACTAAGTAAGAAAACGCCAGAAAACCTCAAGAAAACCCCTAAAGGGAGTGATTAAAAATGAAGCTTGTTCGTTACGGCGCGATTGGCCAGGAAAAGCCCGGCCTGATCGATAAATCCGGCCAGCTGCGCGACCTGTCGGCGCATGTGAAGGACCTCAATGGTGAGGCCTACGCGCCGGCCTCGCTGGCCAAGCTCGCCGGCCTCGATGCCGCCAAGCTTCCCGCCGTCGACGGCAAGCCGCGGCTCGGCGCGCCCGTCACCGGCATTTCGAAATTCGTCGCGATCGGCCTGAACTACGTCGATCACGCCAAGGAAACCGGAAATCCGATTCCGCCAGAGCCGATCTTCTTCCTGAAGGCCAATACCAGCCTGAGCGGTCCGAACGACGCGGTGGAGAAGCCGCGCGGCTCGACCAAGCTCGACTGGGAGGTCGAAATCGCCGCCATCATCGGCACCCGCGCCAAATATGTCTCCGAGGCCGACGCGCTCAACCATGTCGCCGGCTATTGCGTCTGCAACGACGTGTCCGAGCGCAATTTCCAGATCGAGCGCGGCGGCACCTGGACCAAGGGCAAATCGCACGACACCTTCGGCCCGCTCGGCCCGTGGCTCGTCACCAAGGATGAGATCGCCGACGTGCAGAAGCTGTCGATGTGGCTCGACGTCAACGGCAAGCGCTGCCAGACCGGATCGACCTCGACCATGATCTTCTCGATGGCGAAGTGCATTTCCTACGTCTCGCAATTCCTGACGCTGCTGCCCGGCGACATCATCACCACCGGCACCCCGCCCGGCGTCGGCACCGGCATGAAGCCGCCGAAATTCCTCAACGCCGGCGACGTCGTCACGCTCGGCATCGAAGGGCTCGGCGAGCAGCGCCAGGAAATCATCGCGGCGTAGGGCGAATGACCGACACGTCATTGCGAGGAGCGTAAGCGACGAAGCAATCCAGTCTGCCTTACGGCTCTGGATTGCTTCGCGGAGCCTGCCATCGGGCGGGCATTCGCCCGACCCGGCGGCTCGCAATGACAAACGAACTTGTACGCCCACCTTTATTCAAGGACCATCGTCATGAAGCTCACCTTCTCTCCCGCCTCGCCCTTTGCGCGCAAGGTTCGCATTGCCGCGATCGAGCTCGGCCTGATCGACAAGATCGAGTTCGTGCCCGCGACCGTCGTGCCGGGCACGCCCAACGATGAATATTCGCGGATCAATCCGCTGAAGAAGCTGCCGGCGCTGATCCTCGACAATGGCGATGTCATCCTCGATTCCTACGTGATCACGGAATATCTCGATGAGCTCGCCGGCGGCGGAAAGCTGATCCCGGCGTCCGGCGCCATGCGATGGCGGGTCAAAAGCGAGCATTCGCTGCTGCAGGGCATGCTGGATTCGATGCTGCTCTGCCGTTACGAGCGGATGGTGCGGCCGCAGGGATTGCAATGGCAGGCATGGTCCGACGATCATTGGAACCGGGCCTGGAACGGCATGGCGCATTTCGAGAAGCACCCGGACATGTTGTCACGACCGCTCGATGTGGCGCAGATTGGTCTCGTCTGCGTGCTCGGCTATGCCGACTTTCGTTTTACCGATTGCGGCTGGCGCAAGTCCTATCCGAAACTCGACACTTTCTATCAAAAGATGCTGGAGCGGCCGTCGGTCAAAATCTCGGTGCCGCCGCCGGGTTAACGTTTTGTTTTTGACGCGTTTTCTTCAAGCGAATTGACGCCCGCTTCGCTTGAAAGCGCCATGAGGGAGGCTGCCTTGAGTCTCAAATTTACCCTCGGCGATTTCACCGTCCACCGCATCATCGAGCAGGAAACCACGTTCCTGCCGGCACTGGAGATGCTGCCCGACCTGACGCCGGAGTTGCTGGCGGAGAACCGGCCGTGGATGCGGCAGGCCGGGGCGCTCGACGCAAGCGACGTGCTGATCCTGTGTTTTCAGTCCTACGTCGTGAAGACCCCGCATCACACCATCCTGGTCGATAGCTGCATCGGCAACGACAAGCCGCGGCCACTGCGCCCAAACTGGAACATGAAAACCGACAATACCTACAACCGCGCTCTTGCGGCGGCAGGCTTTTCTGTCGGCGACATCGATTTTGTGATGTGCACGCATCTGCACGTCGATCACGTCGGTTGGAACACGCGGCTCGAAAATGGCCGCTGGGTGCCGACGTTTCCGAACGCGCGCTATGTGTTCGGGAAAGGCGAGTTCGATTACTGGCGCGAGCAAAACGCCAAGGCTGAGGTGCCGCCGTTCGTCGACAGCGTGCTGCCGATCGTCGAGGCCGACAAGGCCGAGATCGTGCGCAACGACTACGCGATCGGCGATCATGTCCGCATCCTGCCGACGCCAGGGCACACCCCGGGGCACGTCGCTTTTACATTCGGCCGCGGCAAGGACGACGCGGTTATGTGTGGCGACCTGATGCACACGCCACTGCAGACGCGTTATCCGGAATTGTCCGTGAAATTCGACGTCGATCAGAAACAGGCGGCGGTGGAGCGGCGCAATCTCCTGGAGCGCTATTGCGACACCGATACGCTGTGCTGCACCGCGCATTTTCCCTCGCCCTCGACCGGGAAGATCCGGCGCTGGGGCAACGGTTTTTCCTGCGAAGCGGTCGCGACGAGCTAACGACTGCTCAATCGAACAAGCTCGGGGTGTAGTTCACCACCGCGCCCTCGATCGCCAGCATCTTGAGTTTTGTCACCACGCCACCATTGGCGGAAAATCCGCCGGGCTTGTCGCCGGCCGCCAGCACACGGTGGCAGGGCACCACGATCGGACAGGGATTGTGCCCGAGCGCCTGGCCGACATCGCGCGACAGCTCAACGCCGCCCAGCCGTTTGGCGATGTCGCCATAGGTCAGCGTCTTGCCCGGCGGGATCGCGCGCGCGATATCGTAGACGGCGCGGTTGAATTCGGGGACCCCGTCGAGGTCGAGCACGACGTCCCGCAGGTCGTTCGGCTTGCCTGCCAACAGCTCGACGATGCCGTCGATCGCGGCTTGCACCCCGGCCGATGGCGGCGCTTCGGCGATGTCGCCATAGCGCTGGCGGATACGGCCCCGGGTCTTGTCCTCGCTTCCCATCGGCAACTGCACCGCATTGATGCCGCGGTCTCCCCACACGACGCCGCAGCGGCCGATCGCGGTATCGAAAATCGCCAAGCGGTAGCCGGTCATGGCAGGCTCCAACTTTTATTCTGCAAGTCTGATCTGCCCGGAATCTAGGTATGAAAGCGGTTGCGGTCCACCCGGATTCCGGGGCAGTTTGGCGGCAACGACAATCCGACCGCATCGATCAACGCTGCTCCCACCATGCAAACCATCCACGTCAACGGATACGACATGGCCTATCTCGAGGTCGGCGAGGGGCGGCCGCTGGTCTGCGTGCATGGCACGCTGGGCGACTTCCGCACCTGGTCGGCGGTGCTGGGACCGTTATCGAAACGGCATCGCGTGATTACGGTCAGCCTGCGGCACTTTTTTCCCGCGCACTGGGACGGCGTCGGCGACGACTACCGGATGGCGCAGCACATCGCCGACCTGATCGGCTTCATCGAGCAACGGGGTGACGGGCCGGTGGACCTGATGGGGCATTCCCGCGGCGGTCACATCGCGTTCCGCGTCGCGCAGCAGCGCCCCGAACTGTTGCGCAAGCTGGTGCTGGCGGAGCCGGGCGGCGAGCTCGACATCACGCTCGATCCGGCGGCTGATGCCGCCGGTCCTGCGCAACGCGCGGCGCGGTTCGCCGCATCGGCCGCGAAAGTTGCGGACGGCGATATCGACGGCGGGCTGAAGTCGTTCTTTGAAACCATTGAAGGCGAAGGCACATGGGCCCGGCTTGCCGCCGCGCCGAAGCAGCAGCTCCGCGACAACGCCTTCACCCTGATCGGACAGGTCAACGAGGACAGAAAGCCGTACACCAAAGCGGAAGCGCAATCGATCACGACACCGACCCTGTTCGTCGGGGGCGCCGACACCAGGGGAAGCCTGGCCGCGGTGCTGCGCGCGCTGGCGCCGCAGGTTCCCGGCGCCAAGACGGCGATGATATCGGGCGCCGGTCACTGGATGTTCGAACAGGCGCCGGAACAATTCTGCGAAAGCGTGCTGGCCTTTCTCGCGGCGTGACCGCGCGGGGTTATTGCGCTGCGTCATCCCGCGCTGGTCAACAATCGCTTCGGTTGGTCAAACAGGCCGTCCGATGCTAGTCTTGGCGTCAAGAGATCCGCCGCGAAATCCGCGATGACGGAGCTCGCAAAGAGCCCGTAAAATCGAGGCCGGGAAACCACAGGGAGATCGCATCATGAAGCTGACCCAGCAACAGATCGATGACTTCAATCGCGAGGGCTGGCTGTTTCTGCCGGAGCTGTTCAGCCGCGAGGAAGTCGAGTTGCTGGCGCACGAGGCGGAGGGCATTTACGACGCCGATCGCCCGGAGGTGTGGCGCGAGAAAAGCGGCGCACCGCGCACCGCCTTTGCCGCGCATCTTTACAACGAGGCGTTCGGCCTGCTCGGCGCCCATCCGCGCATGATCGACCCGGTGGAGCAGATCTTCGGCGAGAAGGTCTACATGCACCAGTACAAGATCAACGCCAAATCGGCCTTCACCGGCGACGTCTGGCAGTGGCACCAGGACTACGGCACCTGGAAGCGCGATGACGGCATGCCGAAGCCGCGGGCGATGAACATCGCGATCTTCCTCGACGAGGTGATGCCGATCAACGGGCCGCTGATGCTGGTGCCGAAGAGCCAGCATGCCGGCGATCTCAAGGCGGCGCACGACCTTGCGACCACCTCTTATCCGCTATGGACGCTGGACGAGGAAACGGTGACGCGGCTGGTGAAGGAAGGCGGCATTGTCGCGCCGACCGGCAAACCCGGTGGCATGCTGATGTTCCACGGCAATCTGGTTCACGGCTCGGCCGGCAACATCACGCCCTATCCACGCAAGATCGTCTACCTGACGCTGAACGCGGTTTCGAACTATATCCGCACCCCGACCCGGCCGGAATACATCGCACACCGCGACTTCACCCCGATCCAGACGGTGGACGATGACTCGTTGCTCCGGCTCGCGCGGACCCAGCGCCAGGCGGCGGAGTAGCGTTGCGGCTTCTGGTTAGAAGGCCATCATTCCGCACGAGCGCGCGACTAAATTGACGTTGTCAATATTGCGCTGAACGCACGAGCCCGGAAATCACAACGCCGGCGGCTAAAGATGGGTCGTGGGCTGGATCTTGAGCCGGCGCCAAACGACGCGTCCCCGATGTG
>CAWJJV010000015.1:0-502500 GCA_963843235.1 uncultured Alphaproteobacteria bacterium | reverse complement strand
TTGCATTACCCGTACGGGGCTATCACCCTCTGAGGCCCTGCTTTCCTGACAGGTTCCGGTTGTCTTTGATGTACCACTGGCCTGGTCCGCGTTCGCTCGCCACTACTAACGGAGTCTCTGTTGATGTCCTTTCCTCCAGGTACTTAGATGTTTCAGTTCCCTGGGTTCGCTTAAAACCTCCTATTTAATTCGGAAGTCTCATACCTTCACTTGATAACCGGAAATCCAAAACCTCACGGCTTGGCATCAAATATTTCTATTCAACCACCAAGACACAAGGCCTTGGAGTTCCGGCTATCGAAGGTGGGTTTCCCCATTCGGAAATCCGTGGATCAAAGCTTCTTCGCAGCTCCCCACGGCTTATCGCAGCGTAGCACGTCCTTCATCGCCTCTCAGCGCCAAGGCATCCACCGAACACCCTTAAGGCACTTGATTGCTCTCATTATCAATGTCCACACACTCGGCAGAATGTAATCCGCACACTTGCCATCGAATGTCGAAACTTCAAAGGCGCGCACCCTCGATGAATGCTGCATGCGGCTGGACATTGATTAGAAAGACCAGCTTGCTTCGTAAGATCAACCCGATGATGAGGCGGTCAAGCTTCACCAACAAAGGACATTTACAACTCGATCATCTTGCGATGAACGAGCGCCGAAACGTCCCGGAGATAGTGGATGGTATCAGCGAATTGCTTCGCAGATCCCAAACTCGGATCAATCTCCTCTTTACGATGTCAGAAATCCCGCACGCGCATCCCGTAGGATGCGACATGCGAAGTGATGTTTCGCGGACGACTTTAACGACCAAGCGTTTTCTCAACGACAAGATCTTCGGTGATCAAACCATCTGGTGGAGCCAGACGGGATCGAACCGACGACCTCATGCTTGCAAAGCACGCGCTCTCCCAGCTGAGCTATGGCCCCGTACCAGAAGACGAATGCTTCACGCCGTCTTGTTGAGACGCATCTCTACGAGGCTTACAAGTCTTCGAGAGAAACCGCACTCGATCAAGGTGGTGGGCCTGGGAAGACTTGAACTTCCGACCTCACGCTTATCAAGCGCGCGCTCTAACCAACTGAGCTACAAGCCCCTAACGACTAGAAGGAGAACTTGCTCGCGCGCACCGGCTCGTCGCCAATGCATCGCACAAGCGCAAGCCCCTGGCGCGTGTTCGTCCGCGAAGAAAGAGAAACGAAGACGGCGAAATCCCGCCAATGCAGCTCAACAATCCTGACGATCGTTGGCCACTGATGTTTCTAAAACGATCCGATAGATAGCAAGCTATCTGAAGGATCATCCTTAGAAAGGAGGTGATCCAGCCGCAGGTTCCCCTACGGCTACCTTGTTACGACTTCACCCCAGTCGCTGACCCTACCGTGGCCGGCTGCCCCCTTTCGGTTAGCGCACCGTCTTCAGGTAGAACCAACTCCCATGGTGTGACGGGCGGTGTGTACAAGGCCCGGGAACGTATTCACCGTGGCGTGCTGATCCACGATTACTAGCGATTCCAACTTCATGGGCTCGAGTTGCAGAGCCCAATCCGAACTGAGACGGCTTTTTGAGATTTGCGAAGGGTTGCCCCTTAGCGTCCCATTGTCACCGCCATTGTAGCACGTGTGTAGCCCAGCCCGTAAGGGCCATGAGGACTTGACGTCATCCCCACCTTCCTCGCGGCTTATCACCGGCAGTCTCCTTAGAGTGCTCAACTAAATGGTAGCAACTAAGGACGGGGGTTGCGCTCGTTGCGGGACTTAACCCAACATCTCACGACACGAGCTGACGACAGCCATGCAGCACCTGTCTCCGGTCCAGCCGAACTGAAGAACTCCATCTCTGGAGTCCGCGACCGGGATGTCAAGGGCTGGTAAGGTTCTGCGCGTTGCGTCGAATTAAACCACATGCTCCACCGCTTGTGCGGGCCCCCGTCAATTCCTTTGAGTTTTAATCTTGCGACCGTACTCCCCAGGCGGAATGCTTAAAGCGTTAGCTGCGCCACTAGTGAGTAAACCCACTAACGGCTGGCATTCATCGTTTACGGCGTGGACTACCAGGGTATCTAATCCTGTTTGCTCCCCACGCTTTCGTGCCTCAGCGTCAGTATCGGGCCAGTGAGCCGCCTTCGCCACTGGTGTTCTTGCGAATATCTACGAATTTCACCTCTACACTCGCAGTTCCACTCACCTCTCCCGAACTCAAGATCCTCAGTATCAAAGGCAGTTCTGGAGTTGAGCTCCAGGATTTCACCCCTGACTTAAAGACCCGCCTACGCACCCTTTACGCCCAGTGATTCCGAGCAACGCTAGCCCCCTTCGTATTACCGCGGCTGCTGGCACGAAGTTAGCCGGGGCTTATTCTTGCGGTACCGTCATTATCTTCCCGCACAAAAGAGCTTTACAACCCTAGGGCCTTCATCACTCACGCGGCATGGCTGGATCAGGCTTTCGCCCATTGTCCAATATTCCCCACTGCTGCCTCCCGTAGGAGTTTGGGCCGTGTCTCAGTCCCAATGTGGCTGATCATCCTCTCAGACCAGCTACTGATCGTCGCCTTGGTGGGCCGTTACCCCACCAACTAGCTAATCAGACGCGGGCCGATCTTTCGGCGATAAATCTTTCCCCGTAAGGGCTTATTCGGTATTAGCACAAGTTTCCCTGTGTTGTTCCGAACCAAAAGGTACGTTCCCACGCGTTACTCACCCGTCTGCCGCTGACGTATTGCTACGTCCGCTCGACTTGCATGTGTTAAGCCTGCCGCCAGCGTTCGCTCTGAGCCAGGATCAAACTCTCAAGTTGGACTTGAAACCTTGAACCGGCTGATCACAACGTTTGACGAGGTCCCACCATATTTATTGAACGCGATTCACATCGCGAACAACGATGGTGTAACCTATGTAAACGTGTACCGCCGAAGTCTTTCGTCCAGTCTCGATAGATGAAAACCGAAGCTTTCAACTATTCGAAACTCGCAAGGACTCCGCCGTCCACGTTTCTCTTTCTTCATCTTCACTTGTCAAACAGCCCGGAGTCCGAAGACCCCATCTCCCATCGCTGGGAGCTCATCGCAACTCTCATCCGACGACAAATAACAACCGATTACTATCGGCTGTTGAATTCACTCATCTTAGTGAGGAGCTTGACGGGCGCGGAAGCTCGTCTTGGCCAAGGGCCAAAACAGCGCCGCGCTCAGTGGTCGGTTTATAAGCTGGCCCGATCGGAGTTGTCAACGCCTGTTGTCAGACAAATCGTCGCATCGCCCCAGAAAATCTTGCGCGCCCGGAAAGTCTCGATTTTTAGGGACTTTACGCCGCACTTGAGCCACAATACTGCGACGTTCTGCCTGTACTGAGCGTTAAATCGTCGGATGCCGTGGGGGCTGCCGGTGATTTTTTACCGAGGGATTGGCGATCTCAAGAGAACCCGTCGCCATTTCCTCACGACCTTGGAAACATCGAGAGACCTGCGCACCATTGTTGTTCGTGATCCGGCCGGATCCTTGGCTTCATCAGAGCCCCGGCTTTTGTTTCCCGAACATCCATGCGGCATGCGACGCCTGAAGCTCCCCTCTATAGGGCGAGTTCGGGTCCGAGCTGAGTGAGGGTGTTTTCGAATGTTGATGGAAATTTGGGGGACGGTGGTTTGAACCACAGGACGTCACGCGGGCGGCTACGGGCGCGAGACCGGGATCATTGATCTTGGCCACGAACCGCCGCTTTCGGTGGATGGCTCCGAGGCTGCGGTGATCGATCGCCGCCGCGTCTCCGTACAATGGTTTAGCGGCACTATCCTGACCGGTCTGTGCGGCGCGGCTCTGATCGGCGGCGCCGTTTTTGCGTCGCTGGACGGTGAAATGACCTTTGCCAAGGTGCCGGAGCGGGTCGAGGGCGCGCTGCGTGGCGCGTTCGGCGCCAATGACCGGACCGCCAGCCTGCACAAGAGCGACCGCCTGCCGCCGCCCGGCGAGTCGACGGCCGCACGGAGCATGGTGCGGGTTTCGACCGTCACCCGGGTCGGCAACCGCGATGTGATGCGGGTGCGGCCGTTCATCCGGATCTCCGGCAACCTGTCGCTGTCGACGAGCGATCTCAGCGCCAAGATCCCGCCGTTCAACGCCCAGCGCATGCTGGCCGACGTCGGCGATACCGCTCCCGCCGCCACCGACGATCCGAATGCCGCCGATGCCGCCGCACCCGATGCCGAGGTTTCGTTCGTCACCAAGGACCTGGCGCCGGTGCTGCCCAAGGCCAAGCTCGCCGCGGTGGTCGCGCTCGACGATGTCCTGATGCGGGTACGCGACGCCTCCAACTGGCACGGCAATAGCGGCGGCGTGCGTTATGCCGCGCTCGCCAACGCCGCGGCCGACGCCACCGGCGCCATCCGACATGAAATTGTCCTACGCCTCCGAGGGGACGGTGACCGACCCCTATGCGGGCTTTGAAACGCGGGTGGTTCCGGAAAACGTCACCCTGCTGCCGAAGACCAAGGAACAGGTCACCGGCGGCAATCCCACCGGCGAACGCGTGCATCTGGTCAAGAAGGGCGATACCGTCACCTCGATCCTGCGCGATCAGGGCGCCACGCCGGATGAGGCAAAGGCGATCGCCACCACGCTCGGCCCCTACGGCCGCGACGGCGGCCTGAAGGAAGGCGAGCGGCTGCGGATCCTGATGGCACCCGCCGGTCCCGGACCGAACCAGCGGCTGCATGCCCTACCGGGTGATCGTCGCCAACGATTCCTCTGTCGAAGCCGTCGCCGCGCTGTCCGATATGGGCAAATACGTCGCCGTCGACGTCCAGAGCCTGAACACCGTCGTCGAGACCGCCGATAACGCCAGCCCTGACGATGACGATGACGATGGCAGCGGGGTGCGGCTCTATCAAAGCATCTACGAGACCGCGCTGCGCAACAAGGTGCCGTCGAGCGTCATCGACGACATGATCCGGATCTACTCCTACGACGTCGATTTCCAGCGCAAGGTGCAGCCCGGCAATTCCTTCGACGTCTTCTACGCCGGCGAGGACGAAAACTCCTCCACCCCCGAAAAGAACGACGTGCTGTTCGCCTCGCTCACCGTCGGCGGCGAGACCAAGAAATATTATCGGTTCCAGACCCCCGACAACTCCGTCGTCGATTACTACGACGAGACCGGCAAGAGCGCGAAGAAGTTCCTGGTGCGCAAGCCCGTCAACAACGCGATCATGCGATCGGGCTTCGGCAGCCGCCGCCATCCCATCCTCGGTTACGTCAAGATGCACACCGGCGTCGACTGGGCCACGGCCTATGGAACGCCGATCTTCGCTTCCGGTAACGGCGTCGTCGAAGTCGCCGGCTGGGAAGGCGGCTACGGAAAATACGTCAAGCTGAAGCACAACAACGGTTACGAGACGGCCTACGGCCATATGTCGGCCTTCGCCAAGGGGCTCGAGGTCGGCAAGCGGGTTCGGCAGGGCCAGGTGATCGGCTTCGTCGGCTCGACCGGACAATCGACCGGCGCCCACGTCCATTACGAAATCCTGGTGAACGGCCGCTTCGTCGATCCGATGCGCATCAAGCTGCCGCGCGGCCGCTCGCTCGATGGGCCGATGATGGCGAGCTTCGAGAAGGAGCGCGATCGTCTCGACGCCATGATGAGCACTCGCAACGGCGCGGCCCGCATCTCCGACGCCACCGGCGGACCGTGGCGGGTGCAGCAGGTCAGCACCCGCTGAACCCACTTCGAACCGACACGTCTTCGAAATTTCATGCCGATGCGTGCCGCCGAGGCGGCACCGACGCACGACGCTGCCGGTCCTCGCCGCACTAAACGATTGCCCGGATACGGACGACGTATCCGGGTCAATTGCTTTAGCTCAGTGCATCTTCCGCTTTGGCACCGGCGTCTCGAACTGCGCGATCTCGGCGGTTTGCGGCGCCTTGCCGTTGAAGGTCAGCACATTGCCCTCCGCCGAGATCGCGACGTGATCGCCATCCTGCACGTCGCCGGCGAGGATCATCTCGGCCAACGGATCCTGCAGGCTGCGCTGGATCACCCGTTTCAGCGGCCGCGCGCCATAAGCGGGATCCCAGCCCTTGGCCGCAAGCCAGTCGCGCGCCGCGGCATCGAGCGTGAGCGTGATCTTGCGGTCCTCCAGCAGCTTCTGCAGCCGTCCGAACTGGATTTCGACGATCCGGCCCATCTCGCTCTTCTGCAAGCGGTGGAACAGGATGATCTCATCGACGCGGTTGAGGAACTCGGGGCGGAAATGCGCCCGCACCGTGCCCATGACCTGCTCGCGGACCGCCGAGGTGTCCTCGCCTTCCGGCTGGTTGACGAGGAACTCCGAGCCGAGATTCGACGTCATGATGATCAGCGTGTTGCGGAAATCGACGGTGCGGCCCTGACCGTCGGTCAGGCGGCCGTCGTCGAGCACCTGCAGCAGCACGTTGAAGACGTCCGGATGCGCCTTCTCGATCTCGTCGAACAGCACCACCTGGTACGGCCGCCGCCGCACCGCCTCGGTCAGCGCGCCGCCCTCGTCATAGCCGACATAGCCCGGAGGCGCGCCGATCAGCCGCGACACCGAGTGTTTCTCCATGAATTCGGACATGTCGAGCCGGACCATCGCGGTCTCGTCGTTGAACAGATACTCCGCCAGCGCTTTCGTCAGCTCGGTCTTGCCGACGCCGGTGGGGCCCAGGAACATGAACGAGCCCATCGGGCGGTTGGGATCCTGCAGACCCGCCCGCGAACGGCGCACCGCGGTCGCGACCGCATGCACGGCTTCGGCCTGGCCGACGACGCGCTTGCCGAGGCTTTCTTCCATCCGCAGCAGCTTGTCCTTTTCGCCCTCCAGCATCTTGTCGACCGGCACGCCGGTCCAGCGCGAGACCACCTGCGCGATGTGGTTGGCGGTGACGGCCTCCTCCATCATCTCGCCCGAGTTTTCCTTGGCCTCGATCTCGGCGAGCTTCTTCTCAAGCTCGGGAATCCGGCCATAGGCCAGTTCACCCGCGCGCTGATATTCGCCGCGGCGCTGCGCGTTGGCGAGTTCGATGCGCAAGCCATCGAGCTCGCTCTTGAGCTTCTGCGCGTTCGACAGCTTGTTTTTCTCCGCGCTCCAGCGCGAGGTCAACGCGGCCGACCGCTCCTCGAGCTCGGCGAGTTCCTTCTCCAGCGTCTGCAGACGGCTTTTCGAGCCGGCATCGCTTTCCTTCTTGAGCGCCTCCTGCTCGATCTTCAGCCGGATGATTTCCCGATCCATCGAATCGAGTTCTTCCGGCTTGGAATCGACCTGCATCTTCAGCCGCGCGGCCGCCTCGTCCATCAGGTCGATCGCCTTGTCGGGCAGAAAACGATCGGTGATGTAGCGGTTCGACAGCGTGGTCGCCGCCACCAGCGCGGAGTCGGTGATGCGAACGCCGTGGTGCTGCTCGTATTTGTCTTTCAGGCCGCGCAGGATCGAGATGGTATCCTCGACCGTCGGCTCGGAGACGAAGATCGGCTGGAATCGCCGCGCCAGCGCCGCATCCTTTTCGACGTGCTTGCGATACTCATCCAGCGTGGTGGCGCCGATGCAATGCAGTTCGCCCCGCGCCAGCGCGGGCTTGAGCAGGTTGGAGGCGTCCATGGCGCCATCGGCCTTGCCGGCGCCGATCAGCGTGTGCATCTCGTCGATGAACAGGATGATGCTGCCCTCGGCCGAGGTCACTTCCTGCAGCACGGCTTTCAGCCGCTCCTCGAACTCGCCGCGGTATTTCGCACCCGCGATCAGCGCGCCGAGATCGAGCGACAGCAATTTCTTGTCTTTCAGGCTTTCCGGCACGTCGCCATTGAGAATGCGCAGCGCCAGGCCCTCGACGATCGCGGTCTTGCCGACCCCGGGTTCGCCGATCAGCACCGGATTGTTCTTGGTGCGGCGGGACAGCACCTGGATGGTGCGGCGGATTTCCTCGTCGCGCCCGATCACCGGATCGAGCTTGCCGTCGCGCGCCGCCTGGGTCAGGTCGCGGGCATATTTCTTCAGCGCGTCATAGGCGTTCTCGGCGGTCGCGCTGTCCGCGGTGCGGCCCTTGCGCAAGGCTTCGATCGCCGCATTGAGGTTCTGCGGCGTGACCCCGTCCTTTTTCAGGATGGCGCCGGCCTCGCTGTCTTTGTCCAGCGTCAGCCCCAGCAGCAGCCGTTCGACGGTGACAAAACTGTCGCCGGCCTTGTCGGCGGCCTTTTCCGCCGCATCGAACGCCCGCGCCAGATCGGGCGCGAGGTAAACCTGTCCCGCGCCGCTCCCGGAAACCTTCGGCAGCTTGTTGAGCGCGTCCTCGGTCGCCTTGAGGATGGCGCGCGAATGGCCGCCGGCGCGGTCGATCAGGCCGCCGGCAAGGCCCTCGCTGTCGTCCAGCAGCACTTTCAGCAGATGCAACGACGAAAACTGCTGGTGGCCGTCGCGCATCGCCAGCGATTGCGCCGACTGGACGAAGCCGCGCGCACGCTCGGTGTATTTTTCAATATTCATCTGTGTAGTTCCCTCAGCCTGCCGTCCCGCCCCGAAGGCACGGAAACAGCATCTTCATTGGGTTTCCGCCCGGCCGCGCTGAATTCCTCAGGCGGCAGGCGGTTTTGTCGCCGGCGTTCCGCCGGCTTGAGCCAAATGTGGGAACAGGTTTTTCAAAACGGAAGGGGCGGCTTCACAAAATCGTGGGGCGACCGCTGCGGCGCTCGAGCCGCCGCCGACGAGGCCCGGGCGGCCTCGACCGTCCCGATCGCCGGCCTGCATCGCTGCTCAGGTCCGCCGCCGGCGCGGCAGCGCGGGCGACGGCCTCTCCCGCGATTGGGGAGAGGCGCAGGTTACCCCGTAGGCAGCGCCGATCTCAGTTCGTCGGCACCACATAGGCGTAAATCCGGCCACGCGCATAGGCCGCTTCCCGGACGCGATGGCCGCTGTTGCCGGAGACCACAATCGGATTGCCGTGGGCGTCGATGCCGCTGACGATACCGACATGACCGCCGCCGCGACGGCTCATCACGGCAATCGCGCCGATCTCGGGACCGGACACCCGCTGGCCGTAATGCGCAAACGAACTCGCGAGGTCCGAGCCGGTGCCGTGATGACCCGACCGCTCCAGCACCATGTTCATGAAGCGTGCGCACCAAAGGCTGCGGCGGCTGGTGGGATTGCCGCCGATGTAACGGCGCGCTTCGGCGACCACGTTCGACGAACCGAACCCGGCCGACGGGGCCATGTCACCGGAGGCCGCATTCGGGCGCGATGCTGGCATTGGCGTTGGCGAAGCCGCCCGCCTGCATCTGCGCCACGCCGGCGTCCCAGCGCGACCGCCGCGCGACGTGCCGATGGTGGCGAAATCCGAAATGCCGCCTGGCGTGATGACCGGCGTAGGCATGCCGCCCTCCGCCGTGATGAGACCTTGCTGAAGCCGGGGCGACCATCGCCGCCGAACACAATGCCAGGGCTACCGACGCATAGAGAAACGACACGAAGCGACCGGCGAAACGCACGCAACTGAACCATTACTCATCCTCTGTGACACCCCCATTCCCATCAGCATCCCCGCGCGTTTTTGTTTGAAACGCGCGAGGCAGCCGACATCCGTGGTTCGTATGTGCGTTGCGGTATGGCGGCAGCGTGGCGCGATGCGGCGGCGCACGAGCCGTTTCGGGGTGATTTCGCGGCCGTTGGATGGCGAAAAAGAATCGATCCCGCCTTATTGCGGCCGCGTGCATTAACTGCGATTTTCCCGCGCGGCCGAGAAAGAGCGACAAGAAAAACGACAAGAAAAGGAACAGTGAAATGCCCCATGCCGTCACCAGCGACAACGTCCGGCTCTATTTCGAAGAAGCCGGGAGCGGAACGCCGATCATCTTCCTGCACGAGTTCGCGGCCGACCACACCAATTGGGAGCCGCAGATGCGCTACTTCTCGCGCGGCCACCGCTGCATCGCCTATTCGGCGCGCGGCTATACGCCGTCCGATGTGCCTGATACGGCCGAGGCCTACACCTACAAGCATTTCTACACCGACGCGCTCGCGGTGCTCGATCACCTGAAGATCGCGAAGGCGCATTTCGTCGGGCTCTCGATGGGCTCCTACTCCTCGCTGCAGGTCGGCCTGCATGCGCCGGAGCGGGCGCTGTCGATGACGCTGGCCGGTGTCGGCTCGGGATCCGACCTTGCAAATCTCGACGCCTTCCGCCGGCAATGCCAGGCCAATGGCGAACAATTCGAGACCATCGGCGCCGCGGAAGTCGCCAAGGTGACGCGCGAGGCGCCGGGCCGGATTCCATTCCTGGTCAAGGACCCGCGCGGGCATGCGGATTTCTACGCAGGCGCTGGCGCGGCACGATTCCAAGGGATCCGCCAACACCATGCGCGGCTTTCAGGGCGGCAGGCCCTCGATCTACACCCTGACCGAGGCGATCCGGAAAGTGCCGACCCCGGCGTTGATCATCTGCGGCGACGAGGACGACGCCTGCGTCGAGCCCAGCCTGTTCCTGAAGAAGCACCTTCCCGCCGCCGGGCTGACGATTTTCCCGAAGTCGGGCCATGTGCTCAATCTCGAAGAGCCCGCGCTGTTCAATGAAATGGTCGAGCGCTTCATCGCGCTGGTCGAAGCCGGACGCTGGCCGGTGCGCGACCCGCGCTCGATGGCGGCTTGATCGTCGCGACGACGGCATGCTCATTCCAGATATGAGTCGCCCAAACATGAAGTCCGCGATCTCGCGGCGCGGCGCGCCCGAGTTTTGCGTGAAGTCTTCGCCTTCGAGAATTCGAGGGCGCAGGCGACCCTCGAGAGAGGGCGCAGGGAATACCGGGTGCCCGTTGCACCCGCAGTCCGTGTGCAAAGGTAGAAAGCACACGAGTAGTCACCACAGGTACACCGGGACACCCGGCCTTCCCTGCGCAATGGTTTTACGGCTTATTTCGCGCTCTCCTTGGTGACCGGGCTTTCTTGCCACCATCGCCCCGCGGAAGCTTAGCTTCTCGCGAGACTTGACGCCAGCGTCGGGGCGTCAGGACCACACGACTTTGCCGTCCGCTGTAGCGTCGCTCGTCCGCACGCCGTTGGCGCGCGACGACGCTACCGCGTCCATCGCATCCCAAACCCTACGTCCGTGACGATCGCGAAACGCCCCTCGATCGGGAACGGGATGGCGCGAGATAAGCCGATGATTTGGGTCAAATGGAAATAGAGATATTTTTGAAAACAAGGCTGGACACGCGGCTTGCCAAACGGCCTGTCGGGCAAATCAGTCCCTCGAGGTGGGGAATGCCCCTCGTCTGAAATTGTCCTGCAGTCGACTTGTCGGACACCCGCTCACGCGGAGCCTTGCGAACGCGGGCAGCGGCGTTTCGGAAAGACCGGGCATGTCGATCTCGTTCATGAAGATGAACGGAACTCGATGAGATGTTTCGCATTATGGCGAAGGTAACGCTTGCGCGCCGGTTTTGCCGAGGTACGCTTGTCGAGCGATTTCACAAGAACTTACGGAGGATGCGACCATGCCACGGGTCAAGCAAGCTTCGAAGCAGAAACGCACAACCAAAGCCGCCGCCGTGAAGGTGCTGGGTGCCGCCGGACTGAGTTTTTCGCTGGTGGGTAATGCATCCGCATCCACGGTGCCCACTGCCAGTATCCCGCAATCTGACAATACCTCGCCCAATCAGCGCTTCGTTCTTAGCGAAGAGGAAATGGTCGACGTCAGTCTCGCCACCTTCTACGTCTTCGATAGGGAAAACCTTGGCAGCGGCGTGCAGCTAGCCCGCGGATGCGGTGGTTGCGGCGGCTGCCGAGGTGGCGGCGGCTGCGGCGGTTTCCGTGGTTGCGGCGGTGGCGGGTTTGCTGGCTGCCGGGGTTGCGGCGGTTGCGTCGGCTGCCGTGGTTGCGGCGGCTGCGGGTCGGTGGCTGCGGGTGCGGTGGCTTTTGGTTCGGTGGCTGCGTGGGTTGCGCGGTGGGGGCGTGCTGCGGATCCTGGGGAGCGTGCCGCTTGTGCTAAGTCCCACGAAAAGCGCCGTTGTGACGGTCGGTGGACCACTTCCGGTCTACGCAACGATCAGGCAAAGCCGGTGTCGGCCGCCACTTCGCAAAGTGCTTGCCGCCGTCGCTGCGCAGAATATTCCGCAAGACTTCGCCACCAGCGTCGAACGAATATTCTGAGGAGCGTACCCGGCTTCGACGTCCGCGTCAGTGTCACTCGTCCCCATGCCATTAGTGCGGCACGACGCTGGCGCGTCCATCGCATCCCAAATCCTACGTCCGATCGCGAAACGCCCCTCAATCGGGAACGGGAACGGCGCGAGATAAGCCGGTGATTTGGGTCAGATCGAAATGGAAATAGAAAACAGGGTTGGACATGCAGTTTGCCAACTAGCCTCGTCGGGCAAATCAGACGTTGAAGAAAATGACGCTAGTGGCGCATGATCGAAGGGGCTGCCCCCCGCGACAGTCATGATCCCGGTGCTTCGATCAAATCATCCCAATCAACTGGTCCGCCACTCGCTCGGCGCCATGCCCGACCAGCGCTGAAAGGCATGTGTAAAGCCGCTCGTATCGGCGTAGCCGAGTGCGAGCGCGATATCGGTGATATCCATCCGCGTACCTGCGAGCAATTGGCGGGCAACTTCGAAGCGTGCTTCGTTGGTCAATTCACGGAAGCTCTTGCCCTCCGCCTGCAATCGGCGATTCAGCGTCCGCGGTTGCATGGATAGCTCGCTCGCCACCGCTTCCAGGGAGGTGTCTGGAAAAATCACACGGGCACGGAGCATGCGGGTTACCGTGTGCGTCATGGTCGGTTGTTCGACGGCCCAGTACGCGGCCACTTTTTCTTCCAGTATTCGGCGCAGTTCGCGATCCGCGCCGCGAACAGGGCGGCTGAGCAGATGGGCAGGGAAGGCCATTGCATGCTGTTCTGCATCGAAGCGCGGAGTAAGGCCAAAGAAACGGCGATAGGGAGCGGTATCGCTGACGGCTCGACGAGAGGTGAGAATCTCGTCGGGCACCGCGCCTACCAGTTCTCTCATCATGTTGAACCCTACCGCCATCGCTCCCTCACCGAGATGCTCGATGGCCGGCATACCCGGATGATGGACCGCGTACCCCCAGAATGCGATGTCACTCTGGATCACGAGATAGGTAACCGCGCCGCGCACATAGCGTCGCTGATTGGTGCACAAGTCCATGATCGCGTCCTTGAGCGTCGGCGCATTCTGCATCAGCCGTCCGACCAGTCCAAGACTGGCGGTTCCTGACCGTTGGCCCACCAGAAGTCCGAAATGCTCGCATCCTGTCGCGGCGACGCAGCCCTCGAGAAGCCTGCCGAGTTCGACGAACGAGAGCGAGTTTTCGGGATTGCGCAACAGGTCCGGATCTATGCCGACCCCTGCGATCAGGGTTGCCGGATCTACGCCCATTTCTCGCAAGACCGCGGGGAGTTCGACCAGAGCCCCGATACGTTGCCGCCCTTCCATTGTCGAAACTCCTTGTGATGCCGAGTCCGGGAGCATGATGGTTTTTGTTCGAAGCGCTATCCCGCTTTATCGTTTGCGCAAGCATGATCCCGACGCGAACGCTTCGCGCTTGACGCGAGGAAAACCCAACGCGCACCTTTTCGGATCGTGTTTTCAAAAACCGCAATTTCAGTGACAAAAATGTTTAGTGAAGCTGTGTCGCAAAATAGCAAGCAGTCACTCCTAATTTAGATCATACGAGTGCGGCGGCGTTAATCAGAAGTCGCAAATTTTAGCCTTGGCGATCCAATTTAAGCTTGACGATTTAATCGTGCGGCACTGCAACGAGCAGAGATCCGGCATGGGTATTTCCAAGCGCAGAGTAGAGGCTCGCCCTCTGCCCGCAGCCGCCGCTGCTTGAGACACAATGTCGCAAGAAATTCAGGGATCGGGTGCATGAACAATCCAGTGACCCACTTTGAAATCTATGGCGAGGCCCCCGCAAAACTCGCGCAGTTTTACGCCAGCCTGTTTGATTGGCAGATCGAAAAAGCGCCAGGCGTCGACTATTGGCGAATTCGAACCGAACCGAAAAGCGACACGGGCTTCGAGGCCGGCTTGACGTATCGTCCCGTGGCCGGACCGAATTGCTGGCTGCATTACGTGACGGTCGCTTCGGTAGATGAGGCGCTTTCCCGGGCGGAACGCATGGGCGCGAGCATGGTGCGCCCGAAGACTGCGGTGCCCAGAACCGGTTGGTACGCGGTTCTCGCGGACCCGCAGGGAAACTCCTTCGCCATCTGGCAGACCGACCCAACGGCATTTCCACCGCCCGAACCGGATTGACGCGTCAACCGGATCGTCGGGAGCAATCTTCGAGTGTTCGGCCTTAACGGTCCTCACACCAACCAGGGAGAAAAGCATGTACTACACTGACGATTCGATTTTGCCCGAGAACATGGCGCCCCTGATCATCACCGCGGCCCCGTACGGACCGGAGTGGATACCCGGCGATGCCGACATCCCGGTAACCTGGGACGAACAGGTTCAGGCCGCGGTCGACTGCTACAACGCCGGGGCCACCATGCTCCACGTGCATGTGCGCGATCCCGCCACAGGTCACGGATCGGTGGACTTTGAACAGTTTAATTACTTCATCGGACGGCTGAAGCAGGCCGTCCCGAAGATGATCCTGCAGGTCGGCGGATCGATCTCGTTCGCTCCCAAATCGGACGGCGCAAAAGCCAAGTGGCTCGACTACGATACACGTCATATGCTCGCGGAGCTCGATCCGAAGCCGGATTGCGTGACGATCGCAGTCGGCACGACGCAGTGGGACATCATGTCGATGATGATACCCGACGACATCAAAGGCACTCATCTCGAAAACAATCCCAAGGTGCAGGCCGCTTGGTCGGGCATGTGGGTTGATGCTGGCCCTGCGTTCTACCTTGAGCATTTGAAGCGGCTGCGCAAAAACCGGATACAGCCGTACTTCGTACCCGCTCACGTTCATCACCTCGAACTCATCGAGCGTCTGATCCGCGCCGGCGTCTATATGGGGCCGATAAATCTCGCCATCGCGGGGTACGGGGGCGGCACGCTTGGTCGTAACCCGTTCGACTGGATGGAGATGGTACGGCGCGTCCCGCAAGGCTCGGTGTCGACGTTCTGGTCGAGCATGCGCGGACTGATCTCGCTGTCGGCGATGGCGATCGTTCTCGGCCAACACGTGCGCGTCGGCAATGAGGACAATCTGTGGGGGCCTGACAGGACGCGCCGCACCTCGGTTCAACAGATTGAGGGCGCCGTGCGCATCTGCAAGGAGTTCGGGCGCAAAGTTGCAACCGCCGAGGAAGCCCGCCAAATCATGAAGATCGGCGTCTGGTACGACAGTGTTGAGGAAACGCTGCACAATCTTGGCCTGCCGCCGAACCGCGAGGGCGGTCAAACGGGCTTTCTAGTTTGGGAGACAGACGGAAAGAAAGGCATCGCCAAAACAGGCGGCGACTCCCACCCGATGGCCTACTGCATGGTACCTCCATCACTAGCGGCAGAGTGATCGTTTGCTCCGCGGTCCTGCGCCTCTGAGTGCAGGACCGCGGTTTCCATTCGCTGGGCGTGAGCGACCATTTTAGCGCGGGAAGCGAAATGACAATCAACCGAGGAGCGGCGGACGTGCGCGTTCCACATCGGCAAGGGCCATGGGATCCCGGGAATCGTCGACTTTATCGGATGGGACACGGAGTGGATCGCCGCGTGCACCGCGATGACCAGCAATCCCTGGGTTCACGGCGTTCTCCCACGGAAGTTCATCGAGTTGGTCGGCGTAGCACTTAATGCTGCTTGCACGAACCTCAATCCGGACGGCACGCGCCGGCACATCCGCGCCGCGCTCGAAGCGGGTGCAAGCCGTGACGAAGTTATCACGATCCTAAAGATGGCGTCGGTGATGTCGATTCATTCCTGCAGCCTTGGCGCGCCTATCCTGCTCGAAGAGGCTAACGCCGCCGCAGTAAAGGCTGCCGCGAAGTCCCGGGCACCGACGCCGGCCTGCGACAAGATGAAAGCCGTCGGACAGTGGAATGCGGCATGGGACCCGTTTTTCGAACTCGACCCTGTCTGGACCGATGAATTCATGGCGACCGGCGGGGGGATCTATGGCGGCGGCTTGTTCTCTCCCAAGGAGATCGAGCTTCTGAGCATCGCTTTCGATGCGTCTTACACGCACATGTACGCACCCGGGACGCGCCGGCACATCAAGGGCGCGCTTAAAGCAGGGGCGACGGTCGAGGAGATCATGGAGGTATTGAAACTCTGCGTCGTTCAGGGGGTTCAGGCCTGCAATCTCGGTGTGCCGATCCTGGCTGAGGAATTGGAACGATTACAGCAAGCCAATGCAAGTCAATCGGACGCAAGGAAACGATAGCGGCGGATTTATCGATGTGGCTTGATTGGATCGGGCAATCCTTGGTCGGGAGATCGGACAATGGTCGGAGATCAACTCAGCCGCTTAAAGGAGAAAGGCGTCACAGAGGCCAGAAAGCTATTCTGGATATTCGCTTATTTATGGGTGCTGCTCGGCCTGTTCGCGCTTCACAAATCGATCGTTTTGAATGAGCCAGACCCGTTCTATCATCAGGGCTTTGCGGTCATAAATGCATTGGTGTTGGCAAAAATCATGTTTCTGGCGGAAGTCGTTCACGTGGCAGACGGCCTGAAACACAAACCCCTGATCTACCCGATCGTCTACAAGTCTGCTGTGTTTTCAGTGATATTGATTGCTTTCCACCTGCTTGAGGAAGTCCTGGCAGGAATGTGGCATGGGAAGGCATTGGCCGAAAGCATCAGAGCTCTAAGTGGATCAGGCGTGGAAATGCTCGTCTTCGCGGTGATCATGTTCGTCGTGCTAATGCCATTCTTCGCTCTGGCGGAGGTCGGCAGAGACATCGGCGATGACAAATTGTTCGAGCAATTCTTCGTGCGAAGAACTCCGTACGTTTCGCTGAAATCCTGATTCGCAGCATAAACCGGTAATCTGGATGGGCGTGCGAGCCATATTCGTAGACAACAGATATAAAGATGAACTTCCACGCGACTAACCTACGTCGGACTATTTGCGACGGCAGTGACGTCGTCCCGCTTTAGGTGTGACGCCATCGGTATCCGCCGGTGCGAGCGACCAAAACGCGTCGCCTATCTACCGCATCACAATTCCCGAGGGATATCGCCAGTGGGAGTCGATCGCACCTTCCCAGGAAGTGGAACCCTGAACGAACTTCGCGCGGTGCTCGGGAATGACGTGGCGATCAAGGCATACCGGGAGGGCACGCTACCCTTCCCGGACGGCACCGTGCTCGCAAAGCCCGCCTGGAAGCACGTTCAATCCCCTGAATTTGAGGCAGCGTCCATCCCCGGTGCGACCACCACCGTTCAAATCATGGTCAAAGATTCGAAAAGGTACGTGGCGACGGATGGCTGGGGGTCCGGCCGGTTTATGAATGGCAAACCAGTCGACGAGGCCCAACATCAAACCTGCTGGGCTTGCCACGAGGCACGGGCAGAAGGCACGACTTCGTCTTCACCGAGATTCGCGCCATGAGGCCAGCGGGCGTGAAGTCACCAAGCCAATGTAGCAGCCGGCATCGGTGTGCCGATAAATCGGCTAAACCATTTTCGAAGTTGTATCGAGGAAAGTAAACCATCGTGACGAATGAACTCAACACACCAGCAACTCTCGCAGTGCGCCATTATAGTAAGACGAAATGGTATGAAGAGCGACCGGGACTGCGATTTCGGGTGCTTGTCTCGTCGGCAGAGACGAACGGGACATATTCCCTGCTGGAAACTGTCGCACAGAAAGGTGTCGGTACACCGATGCACATCCACGACAAAGAGGATGAGCATTTCGTTATTTTGGGAGGGACCATCCATATCGTCGAAGGCGACAAAACGATGGATGTGGGCGCAGGTCAGTCGGCATCTCTTCCGAGGGGCGTACGCCATGCCTGGATCAACAATTCTGAGACACCGGTGCACATATTGGTGACCTTCAGCCCAGCTGGTTTCGAAGATCTCTGCGTTGACATGGCCGAACGGATCAAATTCGATCTATCAGAGATTACCGAAAAGTACGGAGTTCGTATGGTAGGACCAGGGCTGTAATCCGTTGGTTGATTGTTGGCTGGTGTGCTGCACAACGGCGGACAAGAAACTTGGTGAAGCCTGCTACTTTTACACCATCGAGCGGGATTGGGACGTCGGACTTGACCAAGTAAACTATTCTGTTTACTCACGGAGCAGCCTCTGCCGCCGACCGTCGAGGCACGGCGAAAATAGCAGGATCCCCCGCGTTGCCAATCTCGCTCACCTTCGCCGGGGCCTTTGCGCTGCTCAACCTGTGGCTCGCCTACCGCTGCGTGCGAATTCGATTGAACGGGCCCGGCGGCGTGGGCGACCTCGGAATTCCGGTGCTGCGGGCCCGCATGCGAGCGCACGCCAACTTCGTTGAATATTCGCCCTTCGTGCTGATTCTGATCGCGCTGCTCGAATATACTGGCGGATCAGCTGAGGTATTAAAGGGAGCTGGCAGCACCTATTTGCTCGCGCGTATGCTTCACGCCTTCGGCATCGAGCGGCCCCGGTTCACGATGCAACTCATTGGCGCGATAGGAACGTGGGTGGTATTGCTCGCGCTCGCCATCTGGGCAATATGGGCGGGCTTGCACGACGCGTCGGTCTTAAAAAGGCTGGTTTCGTGATGGGAGAGATTTCCACGTGACCGCGGTGTCTCGGCCGGTCGAGGGTACGAAGCCTGAGATGTGCTCCGATAGCGTCCCAGCGGCTGATGTTCGGCAAGCGGCTTGTCAGACACGTCCGTGAACCTCAAGCCAGTGTGGGCAACATCAGAGCCTTCCGGTTGCAGAGCGAAACAACGCAGCCGACCGGAAACAGCGCGGGATGGCCGAGTTCGTCGAGCGCGGCCCGTATTTTCGGTTGCACATAAACAAATGTTGATCGGTCCGTAGCACCCGTTTCAGACCCGCAAGGGCCTCCTCATATAAAGCGGTAAAGTGCACATCATTAAAGTCGATCTACGGCGATCCATGGCACGCGGTACGCGATCTCCGGATGTGGGTTGGACCCGGATTGGCAAAGAAATGACGTCCGCGGGCCTTCGGGATGTCGTGCTCATACGCTACTGCTCTCGGAAAACGCTGATACTGGAAAGCCTGGTTAAGACAGGCGATCGTTCGCACCGTGAAAACCCGGTATCCTTTCTCAATGGCTGATCAAATTCGCACCGGCCTCGATTGGGAAGATGTTCGCTTCTTCATCGCTCTTGCTCGACGCGGCAGCTTATCGGCGACCGCTCGCGCATTATCGGTCAGTCACGCGACCGTTGCGCGGCGCATCTCATCGCTCGAGCGGACGCTTTGCCAAAAGCTGGTCGAACGGCGACCAAATGGCTATGTGCTGACGCCTGCGGGCACTCGCGCCCTTACAGCGGTCAACAATATGGAGGCGGCGGCTGCCAGCTTGAGCAGAGCCGGCGCGGATGACACCCCGAGGGGGCTCGTTCGTATAAACACGACGCCTGGCCTGGCTCGCACCTTCGTTATTCCTCGGATTGCCAAGCTCGTAGCACAGCATTCCGGCCTTGATGTCGAGGTCGCGAGCAATGCTCGCGCATGTCAGCCTTGAGCGCCGCGAAGCGGACATCGCTTTGCGGTTCGGGCGTCCACAGGACGGCGATCTGATCGCCAAGCATCTCGTGACATTCGGTTATGGATTCTACGCCTCGGTTGAATGGCGTCGTCGGATCAACGAAGGCGAGGCGCCGGTATTTGTAGGCTTTGACGAAGCCAGAACCTACATTCCGGATGCGGTATGGCTTGCGCAGCATTTTCCCCGAGCCCGCGTGGCCTTACGAACCAGCGATCAGGTTGCTCAAGCGGTCGCCGCAAAGGCCAACGCCGGCATCGCATTGCTTTCACATTTCGTCGGACGCTTGGATGACCAGCTTGGCCGGTGCCTTGTCAATTATGCACCTCCATCGCGCGAGCTCTGGCTCGTTGTTCGTCGCCCGGATAGCAAGGATGTCGCCGTCAAAACCGTGCTCGATTTTCCTCGCGCAGATATTTCGCGAAAGAGCGCGCACTTTTTGAGGAGAAACAGCCAGGCAACTGAAGCGCGAACAAGCATGTCGCCACTCCGCAGAGACCGTCGCGACCCGCCGCTGGTCGCGGCGAGACCACGCGAATGCTCCGCGACCTGAAAAGAGCGAACGGATTGCCCTGGGCGACAGCAGCGCGCCGACATCAGGTGCCCGGCACGCCACGGATGGCGGAAGGCGCGCGATCACTCCTTGCCCTGAACGAAGAGCTGAATTAGGGCAATGAGGACATCCGGCGCATCCTCCTGGCTGAAGTGGCTGGCATTGGGCAGCTTTACAATGGGCCGATCCGGCCAAATTCCTTTGAAATCGGCGATCTGGACCGCAGGCGAGATAGCTCTGTCCTTCATGCCTACGGCCAGCATGGCGGGCTTTGACTTCAGGTTGTCGACGAGCGGAAAACCTTCAGCGACATAAGGAAAGATCCGACCGAGCAGCACATCCAGCGGGAACTCGATCGCTCCGATGCAGTCCTCTTTTGTGGGAAAAGCCGAGCCATAGGCTGCGAGCCAATCGGAATTCACCACCGACAGATTCTCCAGGCCAATGATCTTCATAATGCTGAGAATGTTGACGTCCAGATGTCCCAGGACGTCGCTCAACGTGCCGGCTTCGTGGTGCTTGCGGACAAACTGAAACCAGGGCGTCAGCGGGTCGAACTCCGCGTTGCCGTAGCCCGCCAATGTGTTGAGAAGGAACAAGCGCTTGACGCGGTCGGGGCGTCGAAGTGCGAAGGCCGAACCGATCGGTCCGCCCCAATCCTGCATAACCAGGGTGATGTTCCGCAGATCGATCGCTTCGATAAGGTTGGTCAGATTGTCCACATGGGTTTTCAGCGAATACTCGCGGCCGTGTGGAAGTCTCCGCTTTTGCCGAAGCCCATGTGATCGGGAACGATGACCCTGTGCGTCGCCGAAAGCGGCGGGATAAAATGCCGGTAAAGATAGCCCCAGGTGGGTTCACCATGCAGGCAAACGATCGGGTCGCCGTTGCCCTCGTCGATATAATGCATGCGAAAGCCGTTGCCGTCGAAATCAGCGCGGCGAAAACGGCATGTCCCCCCAAAGGTTTCGAGCGCAGGAATCATGTTGCTTAAGTCTCCCGGTTCAGATCTCACGCAATACGATATGATGGCCGTCATCCCGGTGACTCCGCACGCTACTGGGTATCGACGACCGACCACGCTGCGCGCCACCTCGTCAGCTACGCTCGACGATGGCTCGAAAACAAGGTCGTAGTGCCGACTGAAGGGTAAGGTTTGCGTGAGACCGATGTGATGGGGCGCGCCGAACGGATTGCGCGGCGCCTTAAAGGTGCCGTCCAGTCCCGATCGGGAGACGTCGTTTCCGCTTCGAAGGCCTTCCTGATCCCGATGATCCGCTGGAGCATTTCGGTTTGCGCGTTTTGATCTATCAATCAGATGGGCAACCAACCGAGCGTTGGGCACCGAAGCCGGCTTCGCGAGAGACATTCTCGACCCTGGCGTTCCTGTCGATACCGAAGCTGACGACAAGCCTGCCAGCCCCCGCCGGTACAGCCGAATACCCTTCGACGCGTTTGACAGCATCGACGTCGAGGACGTCGACCGCCCCCCGTTCGTCCAACTTCACATTTTTCCATCCGGGCTTCTTGGTTCCGACGAACCGGTCCTTTTCGGAGGACCTCGCGAGATAGGTACCGCTTTCGTCCATGACGGCGAGCACGGTTCCTTTCGGAATATCCATTCGAGCGACGTAGTCACCGAGCCAATCGAGGCTGAGGGCAGCCACGATTACGCCGGCTATGTGACCACCGTCGTCACGGAACGGTAAAGCAAACTGAACTACGTTTTGGCCTGTTGAGAGACCTGTGGTGAATTCCCCAACAGTAAATTCACCCGTCTGCAAGACCGTATTGAAATAGGGCCGAGCCGCTATGGTGATGGGTCGATGATCACTGCTGGTATCGCAGAAGGAAACACCACTTAGATCTGTGACGAGAAAAGTAATGAGCGCGGGAAATTGCGGTTTCATCGTAGTCAGGTAGGCGTTGCACGCCAAGCGGTCCTTCGTTTTGACCGCTGGGAACTTCGACAACGTGACCATCATTCCCCGAATTCGTTCTACGACCTTCCGCTGCTCGCCAGCGGCGATCTTGGCACCGTTTAGGGCCTGATCCCGTATTTCGAAGTTCGCGAGAAGTTCCGGAAACGCATTGTACTCTTGAATTGCGATTACCCACAGTAGCACGGTCGCTATCAGAACGGCCAAGCGTGATAGAGCGGTCATTTCTCAATCTACCCTAACCTGAAAATCTCTTGATGAGGTCGCGCTTCACCCGACTCTCGGTCGGCGGCGGCGCCGTCGATTTAAGGTAAGTCAAGGTAGAAATAGGAAGTGATGCCGAAGTCCATCGAATTCCGTTCTCGCCGCCGGGCACCTGAATGCCGGTGCAATTGCCGTGTTGAACAAACGCCCGGGCATTGTCTTGGAAACTCACCGTCGACATGCCCTGGCACGTGGCCCACGCTGAGGACGTGTTGAGTTCGCGCGTAGAATAGGTGACCGCATCCAGTGAGGAGAATTGACTATTTGCTCGCAGCGGCTGATCGAATTTGCAGAGGGTC
The DNA here is from genome assembly GCA_963843235.1 of uncultured Alphaproteobacteria bacterium. Taxonomy (GTDB): domain Bacteria; phylum Pseudomonadota; class Alphaproteobacteria; order Rhizobiales; family Xanthobacteraceae; genus Bradyrhizobium. The sequence continues at coordinate 479,784 of CAWJJV010000015.1, read as the reverse complement.
TGACCGCATTTAATTCGCAAGCGCACCTCGGTCGATGTCGCCGACCCTTGCACTTATCCGATCCTGCTCAATTCCGCGGTGGCCGATCAAGAAGCGCCAATAAGCGCTTCGACGAGATTTGCGCAGCCACTCGAAATGGCTGCTTCGATTGCCGGCGCGATGTCGGCGGCACGTTCCACACGGAGTGCAGGCACGCCCATCGAATTGGCCAAGGCAAGTCGATCGCTGGATGATCCAGATCCATGGCGATGAGGTTAGATCACCAGTCGCCGCTATGAAGAGATGGCGTTTGGCTTCCTTAGACCGACAAGATGGATCGTTTGCCGTATCGAAAATCCAAGCTGTTCGTAAAGGGATACTGCTCGATTATCCTTTTCCACGTGCAAAATAGGCACATCACCTCGCTCGATAATGTTTCGCACCAGTGTTTCGACTAAATCTCGTCCATATCCTCGTCCCCGATAGTCAGGGTGAGTACACACGGCACTTATCTCCGTATATCCGACCGGGCGCAGGCGCTCTCCCGCCATGGCTACAAGCCGGCCCTCCACCCGGATCCCGAAGTATTGGCCCAGCTCGTGTGTTCGACTGCGAAAGGGGCCAGGCCTTGTGATTTCAACCAGGGCCAGCATGTCGGCCACATCGGCGGCGCCGAGTGGGATCACATGTTGTGCTGTAATTGGACGGCTAACAGATGATCTTACCATCTGCCTCAGCGTCATGCGCGCAAAAGCCTCAAGCCCACCGACCGGCACAATTTCAGTCGGGCTGCCCAGAGCGATTTCCTCATCCGGTCGAAGCAGCGAGGCCAGGGCCTCAAGGCTCGCATCGGACGTGTCCTCGATCGCGCCGAGTGGCGAAACTCCAATCGGATAACGACGAGCCCTTCCCTTTCCTTCGGCAATATTAGAATGCCGGGTCGTAAGGGAGAACCATATCGCGTTGTCGAGAACGATGTCCGTATTGCTCAAATTCGCAAATCCGGTCTTCGGCGCCGTCTACTTGCACTCGAAGACTTTGTCAGGTTGGAACGTCAGGCCTTCGCCGTCATGACGGGACGCCTTTTCATGGAGCTATCTACTAGCCGCCGACCCGCATCGCCGCTTCCAATTGCTGGCCGTCATGAGCCCAGAGATGCTCGACCTGCAATGCCATCGGATCAGGGAAAATGTAGGCGTCGCCGTTTTCGATCCCGCGGACGATGTTGGCCGCGGCGTGCTCGGGCGTCACTTTCTCCAGCGGAATATTCTTCGCCGAATCCGTGTCCACGGGACCAGGATAGATTCCGATAACGGTGATTCCCGAGTTCGCCAAAGTCGCCCGAAGCGCCTGCGTTAGCGATTGCAACGCACCCTTCGATGCCGAATAGCCGGCGAGCAACGGCACCGGTGCAAGACCTGCAATGCTGACCATGTTTGCAATTGTTCCTGAACGTCGGCTGATGAACTGAGGCGCGAACGCCCGGATGACGCGGAGTGTGCCGTAGAAATTGGTGTTCATGTCTGCATCAATCTCCTCCTGAGGGCTGGTGATCCAGTCTCCGAACGCCATGGTCCCGGCGTTATTCACCAGAACATCGACATCCTTTGCGCTATCGGCCGCCTTTCGGACGGAGTCGTCGTTGGTAACGTCGAGTTGAAGTGGCACGGCCCGTGAATCGCCGAAATCCGGCAGGGAACTGAGATTGCGCGCGCCGGCGTAGACTTTCCTTACGCCGGCCTTCAACAATTCCCGCACGGTAGCCGCGCCGATCCCTCGATTGGCGCCTGACACCAAAATAACCTTGTTGGAGAGAGACATATCTTCCTCGCAGTTGAACTGTTCAGCGCCTTGGAACCCGCGCTAAGTAAACAAAATCGTTTACATCATGGCGGATGTAAACCGAACGGTTTACTTCGTCAACCGGATTTGCTATATCGGAGGTGGAATGTTTGCGAAGGGTGCCATGATGGCTGCGAATGCGCAGGCCGACGACAAGAAGCTGGAAATCGTAAAATGGGCATTCGACCGATTTTACGAAGGCGGATTTCATGCGACAGGGATTGACGCGGCTATGGCCGGGAGCGGGATCTCCAAACGCACCCTCTATAAATATTTCTCATCGAAAGAGGATTTGATCGAAGCCGTTCTGGTCCACTACGGCGAGTTCATCATGCACGAACTCTTTGACCCGGTGGCGGCGATCAAGGATCCGAGGAAGCAGATCATGGCGTTCTTCGACATCCGCGAAACAATGATCGATGAAGCTCCCATACGCGGATGCTTGGGCGTCAAGGCATCACAAGAGTATGCCGGCAAGCATAAGCGTATCGTTGCGCTGGGAAGGAGTGCGGTCTCAAATGTCGAGGAACGACTTATTGGACTTTGCAAGCAAGCAGGGTTTGCCCAGTCAGCGAAGCTCGGAAAACAGATCAACGTCCTGTTTCAAGGGGCCTTGCTTCTTGCCCACGTGTCCGGCGACAGTTCTTCGTTCGTTTCTGCGAAAGCGGCGGTTTCGACCTTGCTAGAACAAGCCGCGTCGCAGATGCGCTCCGCAAAAGGACAATAGCAAGGGCAGCCAAAACCGACAATTCGAGACAGCTCACGGCGGGCGAATCCGGCACCCGCGAAGTCGGACAAATGCGAGCGCAGCTAGGTCTGTCCAATACGATGCAATGTCCGCATTTGCGCGCGTTCGCTTTGCGGTTGGCGATAAGCAAGGAGATTGTCATGTCGGGTATGGGAAAGACGGGTCTACAACTGCGCTCGGTAATCAAGGCGAGTGGCGAGCTGGAAATTTCGCTCGTAGACGTACCGACCCCCGAGCCCCGTCCCGATGAGGTGGTGGTGCGCATCGAGGCGACGCCAACCAATCCATCCGACCTCGGCTTGCTGACGGGCGCCGCCGATCTTGTCCACGATCAAGGCCTCAGGGACCAAGGATCGCCCGATCATCACCGCGAACGTGCCGGAAGCGGCCATGCCGGCGATGGCCGGCCGCCTCGATCAAGCGATTCCGATCGGCTTCGAGGGCGCCGGCGTCGTCATCAAGACCGGTTCGTCCGATGCAGCGAAGGCTCTGATGGGCAGGACCGTCGCGACCTTTGGCGGCGGGATGTATGCGCAATATCGCTGCCTGAAAATAGCGGACTGCCTGCCGCTGCCCGACGGCACGACGCCGGCCGAAGGCGCCTCCTGCTTCGTCAATCCGCTGACCGCACTCGGCATGACCGAGACGATGCGGACCGAGGGCCATACCGCATTGGTGCACACCGCCGCCGCCTCGAATCTCGGACAGATGCTGAACAAGATCTGTCTCAAGGACGATATTTCGCTGGTCAATATCGTGCGCAACACGGAGCAGGCGGCGATCCTGCGCAAGATCGGCGCCAAGCATGTGATCGACTCGTCCTCCGCGACCTTCATGGATGAATTGACCGCCGCATTGGTCGAGACCGGTGCGACGATCGCTTTTGATGCGATCGGTGGCGGCAAGCTCGCGAGCCAACTCCTGAGCGCCATGGAGGCGGCCGTCAACAAGTCCGGCAAGTACCCCTATAGCCGCTATGGCTCGACGGTCCACAAGCAGGTCTATATCTACGGCACGCTCGATCCTCGCCCGACCGAGATCACCCGTTCCTTCGGCACCGCTTGGGGCCTCGGCGGCTGGCTGCTGATGCCGTTCCTGGCGAAGCTCGGGCAGACCGGCACACAGAGGTTGCGCCAGCGCGTCGTCGATGAGCTGAAGACCACGTTTGCGAGCCACTACACCAAAGTGGTGTCGCTGGCCGAAGCGCTCGATCCGGCCAACATCGCGGTCTACACCAAACGGGCAACTGGCGAAAAATTCCTTATCAACCCGAACAAAGATAAGTGACGTAACGCCCCTCCCCGGACTGCCACGGCAGGCTTGCTTTTGTGCGGCGGTCGGACACATCCGCGCCGCAAAACGTAGCAGTGGGCCGTGCGATAGGCCTTGCGTGTGCCGAAAACTTAGACCGGGACATAATGATGGTGAAGCGCGCCCGCGGATCTGGCGCTAGCGCGCTAATGAATCCCGCCGAGATGGAGGACAGCTTCGCCCCTTCACCTCCGTTATTGGTGCCAGGAATTTCAGACCGCGCGAATCGTGATGGTGCTGCCGAAATTTCCGCCTAGGTCAGCATCGAGATAACCGCCTGAATCTGGTCGGACGCAGACGCCACCAGGCTATCAAAAGACGTGTGGCCGTGCGCAGCGGCTTTCAAAATTACTTCTGCCATCGCAGCCTTAACGCCAAAGACGGATTGATCAGCAGGAATTTTGTCCATTACCGCTTCGAGTGCGGCACGCATGGTCTGGATCAGTTCGGGATTCATAGCGACCTCCACGCCGCGAACTCTAGTCGCCGGGAAAATACACAGGCCACTCACATGCCCGCGATTCACAGCGACGTGTGGTTGCCACTTCTTAATGTTTCCAGAAGTTCGGCCACCGCCTCCCGGGACCGCAGACAAGTTTACGCCGTCTGCGCAAGCTCGACTGTTATGGCCCGGGCATGACGATCAGTTTACTTCGCCTGCCCCGCCCGGCTGAGCAGGAACACGCCCTGCTCGCCGAACATGTTCCAGAACCACCAGGGCAGGTTGACCCGCAGCGGACGGCCGTACAGATCGAGCGCGACCGCGCGCTCCATCTTGACGTTGATCTCGTCGCAGAGCTGGACGAAATCCTTGATGGTGCAGAAATGAATGTTCGGCGTGTCGTACCAGGTCGCCGGCAGGTTTTCGGTGCGCGGCATGTGACCGCCGACCAAGAGTTGCAACCGCATCTTCCAGAACCCGAAATTCGGGAACGAGACGATGGCGCGCCGCCCGATCCGCAGCAGATTTTCCAGCACCACGCGCGGCTGCCGCGTCGCCTGCAGGGTCTGCGACAGGATCACGTAATCGAAGGCGTCGTCGGGATAGTTGACGAGGTCGGTGTCGGCGTCGCCCTGCACCACCGCCAATCCCTTGGCGACGCAACGATTGACGCCTTCGCGCGACAGCTCGATGCCGCGTCCGTCAATGCCCCGGGTCTCCAGCAGCTGCAGCAGATCGCCTTCGCCGCAGCCGACGTCGAGCACCTTCGAGCCGCGCTCGACCATTTCCGCCACCAGCAGATGGTCGCCGCGGTAATTTTGCGGCTGCTCCGGTGCGATGCCGTTGAGCGGCAAAACTTGTTGTTTCATGGAGATTTGTTGCTGCATGGCCATGTCAGCCGCCCGTCGTGGTCAGGCCGCGGGCTTTTGCGGCGGATTGCAGGAACGCACGCGAAATGTCGAAAAATTCGGTCACGTCCAGCAGGAACGCGTCGTGGCCGCGATCGGTCTCGATCTCGGCGAATGACACCCGCGCGCTCGAAGCGTTGAGCGCGTGCACCAGCGCGCGTGACTCCGATGTCGGGAACAGCCAGTCGCTGGTGAACGACACCACGCAGAACCGGGTCTGGACGCCGCGAAACGCTTGCGCCAGAACGCCGGCATGATCGGCGGCGATGTCGAAATAATCCATCGCCCGCGTCAGATAGAGATAGCTGTTGGCATCGAAGCGCTCGACGAATGACGAGCCCTGATGGCGCAGATAGCTTTCGACCTGAAAATCCGCATCGAACGAGAAGGTCGGCAGGTCGCGATCCTGCATGCGGCGGCCGAACTTTCGATGCAGCGCCGCGTCCGACAGATAGGTGATATGCGCCGCCATCCGCGCCACGCCGAGGCCGCGGTGCGGATGCGTGCCCTGCTCGAAGTAGCGCCCGTGGTGCCAGTCGGGATCGGCCATCACGGCCTGACGGCCGAGTTCATGGAACGCAATGTTCTGCGCCGAATGCCGCGTGCTGCACGCCACCGCCAGCGCGGAGAACACGCGTTCGGGATAGGCCGCGGTCCATTGCAGCGCCTGCATCCCGCCCATCGAGCCGCCGACCACGCAAAACAGGGTCTCGATGCCCAGCCGGTCGATCAACATAGTTTGAGCGCGCACCATGTCGGGAATCGTGATGATCGGAAAATCCAGCCCCCACAATTTGCCGGTGGCAGGATTGGTCGAGGCCGGCCCGGTCGAGCCCATGCAGCCGCCGATCACGTTCGAGCAAATGATGAAGTACCGGTCGGTATCGAGCGGGCGGCCGGGACCGACCATGGTTTCCCACCAGCCCGGTTTGCCGGTCACCGGATGCAGATTGGCGACATGCTGGTCGCCGGTCAGCGCGTGGAAAACCAGGATCGCGTTGGAGCGCTCGGCGTTGAGCTTGCCGCAGGTTTGATAGGCGATCTGAAACGGCGCCAGATCGATGCCACAATCGAGTTTCAACGGCTGATCGATGCCGAAGCGCGCCACCTGCGAACTTGGATGGTCCGCCTCATGCGCGCGCTCTTCAGCATGGATCGTCAGGCTTGGCATCGGCTGAACGTTTGTCATCCTGGCACCGAACTGTTCCGGAGGTTCCGAACCCCCTCAAAATCAGGCCATAAAAAACCCGGCCTGAACATGCGTTCGGCCGGGATCACTCTGTCCCCGGCCTGTTTAGCGAGTTGTTTAACGTGGCTGCAAGCCGGCCGGCTCAAATGACCACGGAATGCTAGGGAAGATAGTCGCAGGTGAGCATTTCGTCAAGAGTAGCTTGGGGTTACCGAGCCCCCGGTGGCCTGCGGCGAGCCCAAAACGCCCAACGTTTGCTTTGCTTTCAGCGACCGACTTACCTAATCAATGCCCCTTGTCCCGCCGGTCTAACCGATCCGGCCTGTAAGGTTTCAACATGCCTCAATCGCCTCCCGCTCCACCCTCCCTGCAAGACCTCCGCAAGGAAATCGACGCCATCGATGAACAGGTCCACCACCTGCTGATGGCGCGCGGCGACATCATCGATCGCCTGATTTCGGTCAAGCAGACCCAGGAGGTCGGTTCCGCGTTTCGTCCGGCGCGCGAGGCCGACATGATGCGGCGGCTGGTGCAACGTCATCGCGGCATCCTGCCGCTCGACACCGTCGAAAGCATCTGGCGCGTCATCATCTCGACCTTCACCTATGTGCAGGCGCCGTTTTCAATCCATGCCGATATTTCGCAGAACGAGTCCGCGATGCGGGATTCGGCGCGATTTCATTTCGGCTTCACCGTTCCCTACCTCTCGCATGCGAGTGCGGCAGAGGCGGTCGATGCGGTGGCGAAGTCGAAAGGCGACCTGGCGCTGGTCTCCGCCACTTCCAGCCGCACCCCCTGGTGGGTCGCGCTCGAAGATGAGGGTACGCCGAAGATCATCGCCCGGCTGCCGTTCGTCGAGCGCGCCGACCACCCGGCAGCCCTGCCGGTGTTCGTGGTGTCGCGCGTTGCCGACAACGCCATGGTGACCGAAGTCGAGATGTGGAGCGTGCGCGTATCCGGCTGGAACGCCGAGATGGCGCGCGCGCTGTCGTCGCTGGCCGAAATCGTCGCGGTGCCGGATACGGCCTTCGACGGCGCGGCCCTGCTGGTGTCGGTCGCGGCCACCAGCAGCCTCGAAAAGATCACATCGGCGCTGGTCCAGGCCGGCGCGTCGGTGCGTTCATCGGCCCTCGTCGGCAGCCACGCCGCGCGCTATACGATGGCCGCCTAGGGCCCTGGCCGGGCCCCCGGCGGATATTTATGGTGGCGGTTTCGGGTTTTGGATTTGACATTCGCTCGATAACTCGCGGATAGCATGAAGCGAACGTCAATCCCCCGCACGCGCGGGGCCGCCACATCCTGAGGCCCGTGCCGATTATCCGGAGTTGAAGATGTCCCGTCCCGTGCCGAAACCCGGCATTCTCGATATCGCACCCTATACGCCGGGTAAAAGCCCGGTGGCGCAGCCGGGGCGCAAGGTATTCAAGCTGTCGGCCAACGAAACGCCGTTCGGGCCGTCGCCGAAGGCTATCGAGGTCTACAAGGAGGCCGCGAGCCATCTGCATGACTATCCGGAAGGCAGCTCGCGGGTGCTGCGTGAAGCGATCGGCCGCGCCTTCGGGCTCGATCCCGCCCGCATCATCTGCGGCGCCGGTTCCGATGAATTGCTCAATCTGCTGGCGCACACCTTTCTCAGCCATGGCGACGAAGCGATCACCACCACGCACGGCTTTCTGGTGTATCCGATCGCGACCAGGGCGAGCGGCGCCATCCCGGTGGTCGCGCCCGAAACCAACTTCACCGCCGACGTCGACGCGATCCTGAAACTGGTCTCGCCGCGCACCAAGCTCGTATGGCTCGCCAACCCGAACAATCCGACCGGCACCTATCTGCCGTTCGACGAGATCAAGCGGCTGCGCACCGGACTGCCGCCGCATGTGTTGCTGGTGATCGATGCCGCCTACTCCGATTACGTGTCGCGCAACGACTACGCCATGGGCCTCGAACTGGTGTCGACGACCGAGAACACGGTCGTAACCCACACATTCTCCAAGATCCACGGGCTGGCGGCGCTGCGGGTCGGCTGGATGTTCGCCTGCGCCCACATCATCGACGCGGTCAACCGGATTCGCGGCCCGTTCAACGTATCGACGCCGGCGATGCTGGCGGCGATCGCAGCGGTCGAGGACACCGCGCACGTGCAGATGTCAAAGACGCATAATGAAAAATGGCGCAACTGGCTCACCGAGGAGATCTCGAAACTCGGTCTCAAGGTGACGCCGGGCGTGGCGAATTTCGTGCTGATCCATTTCCCGCTGGAAAAGGGCAAGACCTCGGCCGAGGCCGATGCGTTTCTGACCAGCCGCGGCCTGGTGCTGCGCGCACTGAGCAATTATGGCCTGCCGCACGCACTGCGCATGACCGTCGGCACCGAGGAGGCCAACCGCCTGGTGGTGGATGGCCTGCGCGACTTCATGGCCGCCAAGTGAACGCCACGCCGCTCTTCAACAAGGTTGCGCTGATCGGCTTCGGCCTGATCGGCGGCTCGATCGCGCGTGCGGCGCGGGCGCAGGGATTGGCGGGGGAAATCGTCACCACCGCGCGCTCGGCCAAAACCCGTGCTCGGGTAACCGAACTCGGTATCGTCGACCGCGTCGTGGAGACCAACATCGAGGCGGCGACAGGCGCCGATCTCGTCATCCTGTGCATTCCGGTCGGCGCCTGCGGACCGGTCGCACAGGAAATCGCCGGGCATCTCAAGCCGGGCGCGATCGTCTCCGATGTCGGCTCGGTCAAGGGCGCCGTGGTGCGGGACATGGCGCCGTTCCTGCCGGCCGGCGTGCATTTCGTGCCGGCGCACCCGGTCGCGGGCACCGAGCATTCCGGGCCCGATTCCGGTTTCGCCGAACTGTTCATCAACCGCTGGTGCATCCTCACTCCGCCCGACGGCACCGATCCCGACGCGGTCGAGAAGCTGCGCGCGTTCTGGGCCGGGCTCGGCGCCAAGGTCGAGACCATGACGCCCGATCATCACGATCTGGTGCTCGCCATTACCAGCCATCTGCCGCACTTGATCGCCTACACCATCGTCGGCACCGCGGACGAACTCGGCCAGGTGACGTCGTCGGAAGTGATGAAATTCTCGGCCGGCGGCTTTCGCGATTTCACCCGTATCGCGGCCTCCGATCCGATCATGTGGCGCGACGTGTTCCTGGCCAACAAGGACGCGGTGCTGGAAATGCTCGGCACCTTCAACGAGGACCTGTCCAAGCTGACCCGCGCGATCCGCCGCGGCGACGGCGAAGCGCTGTTCGAGCATTTTACGCGCACCCGCGCCATCCGGCGCGGTATCGTCGAAATCGGCCAGGACTCGGCGGCACCCGACTTCGGCCGTCCGCATGCTCATCTGGAGAAGAAGCCCCAATAGCTGCGGCGGCATCTTTCCCTCTGTGGGAGAGAATAAGAAAGCAGGCGCTGCTCGTCACCGCATGTCGAAGCGATCGGGACGCTTGGCAGCAGCCCGGTGCGACATAGTCCGCATTCCGTGTCGCGTCATTCTGCCGCTGTCACGGGGGACGGCCATAGCCATGGCATCGGCGGCCGGTCGTGCCGATCCGGCGTGCAGCAGATCGCCGTCGGGATGGTAGAAAGCGTATGCGCCGGGCTCCTGGATGGCCGCCTGCGCAAAGACGGGAGTCGCCATTCCCGCCGACAAAATTAGAGCAACGCCAAATAATTTGAACCAACTCATTGATCTCCTCCTTAGTCGCCGGTCGCAAAATTACGCGAACCGTCAAAGAGCAAGACCAACATCTGGGCTCTGGCATCCCCGGCGAGCAGGGGACGATCAATCACGGTTCCGCGATCAGCGCGGAACGGCTCGCGCTCTCAAAACAGTGGCGGAATCTGCGCCACCTTGAGCGGCCCCAGGAACACCGCGCCATCGACAAAGCGCAGCGGAAACGCCCGCGCCTTCCTGCCTTCCAGCACGGCCTCCTGGCCGAGCGCGTTGATGCCGGCAGCGACGCCGGCATTGGCGTTCTGCTTCACCACCTTGCCGAGGCCGGGGATCGCCCGGTCGAGCGCGCCGAGCAGGTTGTTGACGTCCTGGGACTTGACGCCCGGCGCGACCCGATCGAGCGTTGCCTGCGGCACGCCATCATCGAGCATTTTCTCGATGCCGAGCGCCGGAATCACCTTCTCCAGTCCGGCGACCGTCATCTGCAGTTCGCCATCGAGACGGCCCTCGGCGCTGAGGCCGAGCGTGCCTGCGGCAACCGCGATCACGTCGCCCTGCGCAATCCGCGACTGCACGATCTCGACATGGCCGCCGGCGGCCTGGATTTCGCGAAACCGCTGCGGCCACGGCTTGGGCGAGAAATCCTTCAGCCCGCTCAGCTTCGCCCGCACGTCGGCATCGAACGGCTGCGCGAGCAGCGGATGCACGTCCTGCAGGCTGCCGCCTTCGATCTGCAGCGCGGTCTCAAGCACCGGATGGTCGATCGGCGATCCCTCGACGATACGGCCGTGCAACTCGACATGCTTGGCACGCGCCAAGGCCGTCTGCGTCGATCCGCTGACGCGATCGATCGCGGGATCGTCGAACACCAGCGAGACGCGCTGCGGGACGGCCGGCAATCCGACGATGCTGCTGCGGGCGATACGCCAGTTCGCGATCATCGAAGGCGCACCATTGCGATCCGAGATGGTCGCCGGCGCGGTGAACTCCGCGATCAGCAATTTCGGATCGTAGATCTGCGCCACCACCAGGATCTGGTCGAGCTTGGCCGTGATCGGCGCCTGCGTCGCGGTCTGCCCCGCGGTCTGCGACGACAGCGACACGCTGGCGCCGTCGCAGCGCACTTCGAGGCGGAACGGATAGCCCGTGACCGAGTGCCTGGCGCAATCGTAAACCCGGCCGGACCTGGCCTCCCGCGCGCGCCAGGCGTCGGCCGTCTCATCGACTTTCGACGCCGAATAGAACCAGAACGCGCTCCACGCCGCGGCGGCGATCACAAGCAAGACGGGCATGATGAAAAGGCGCCAAAGCGGGCGCCGGCGCGGCGCGAGGGGCATATCGGACATCTGGCGACCTTTGGCCAATGATTTTGTCAATTAAGCGATGCAGGCGCACCGCTTTCGGGTTAACGCATTTTACAAGGTAATTTCCAAGTTAACGCATTTTCATTGAGCGCAGGATTCTGCTAGGCGTCTGCCCAATGCCAGCGAAAATCGTATCCGAAGCGGACTTGTCCAAAGGCGACCTGTGGGTGTTCGGCTATGGCTCGCTGATGTGGCGGCCAGGGTTCGAGTTCATCGAGCAGGTGCCGGCGCGGCTGATCGGCGAGCATCGCGCGCTCTGCGTCTACTCCTTTGTGCACCGGGGAACGCCGGAAAAGCCCGGGCTCGTGCTCGGCCTCGATCGCGGCGGCGCCTGCCGCGGCATCGCGTTCCGGGTCGCCGAAAAGCATCGCGCCGCCACCGTGAACTATTTGCGCGAGCGCGAACAGGTCACATCGGTCTATCGCGAGGTGATGCGGTCGGTGTGGCTGGAGAACGCGGCGCGGCAGCGCGTCAGCGCGCTGGCCTACGTGGTCGATCGCGGTCACGTGCAGTACGCCGGGCGGCTGTCGCTGGCGGAGCAGTTGCGCCACGTGCAGCAGGGGCACGGCCGTTCCGGCGCCAACCGCGACTACGTTCTCGCCACCGTCGGCGCGATCGAGGCGGAAGGTTTTCGCGACCGTCCGTTACACCAGCTCGCCGCGATGCTGCACGACGACACCTCGCTGCACCGGTAACTTCAGCTTCGGCAGCGCGTGGCCGGCAACGGTCCGTCTATGCTTTCGCGCGCGCCGAGTTCGGCACCCGGCCGAACAACCGGGCCTGCTCCTGCCGTGCGGTCTCGACCAGCCGGTTGCTGGCGTCCTCGATCACGCTGCTGACCCGCGCGAGAAATTCGCGGCGCGACAGCCCGGGCGGCAAGGGATCGAGAAATTCGACCACGATCGTTCCGGGGTAGCGCATGAAGGTCCGGCGCGGCCAGAACAAGCCGGAATTGAGCGCGACCGGCAGGCAGGTCACGCCGCAATCGACATACACCTGGCCGACGCCGCTTTTGTAGTCCGGCGGAGCGTCGACGGGCCGTCGCGTGCCCTCCGGAAAGATGATCAGCTGCCGGCCGCGCCGCACGGCCTCGCCGGCACGGCGGGTCATCGCCAGCAACGCGCGGCCGCCGGCCTTGCGATCGACCCCGATCATGTTCGACTTCTTCAGGTACCAGCCGAACAGCGGAATCCACATCAGTTCGCGCTTGAGGATAAAGAGCGGCTGATCGAAGAATTGCAGCAGCGCGAAGGTTTCCCACATCGACTGGTGCTTCGACGCGACGATCAGCGGTCCCTTCGGAATCTTTTCCAGCCCGCGATATTCCACTTTGGTGTTGCAGATCACGCGCATCAGCCAGATGCTGCTGCGCGCCCAATATCTGGCGATATTCATGATGGCCCAGCGCGGCATCAGGTAGGTGGGGATTCCCAAAATCACCCAAAACACCAGCAGCAGGTAAAACAGCACGTTGTAGACCAGCGAACGCACGAAAATCGAAACCATCGAAATCCCGATCATTTTGCCTGCGCCGTCGCGGGCTTGCGCGACGCGACGGCGCCGGTCGGCAGATCCGCCTCGGGCGTCAGGTCGAGACCGACATCGGCCAGCAGCACCCGCACTTCGGCGGCAACGTATTTGACGTATTCCGATAGCAGCAACCGCAGCGTCGGGCCACTCGTCCACCACGGGTCATCGCGCCATTTCTCGCCGACCACCGCGAACGGGATAAGCGCAATATCGGGCATCGCGTGCGACAGTTCGACGATTGCGCGGGGCATATGGTAATTCGAGGTCACCACGATCAGCGATTTGAAGCCGCGCTCGTGCACCCAGCGCCGCGTCTCCGCGGCATTGCTGCGGGTGTTGACGGCCGAACGGTCGAGATCGACGCAGCACCCCAACAGCGACTGATTGTCGGGCAGCGAGCGGGAAATGTCGCTGACCGCATTGGTCGGGTGCACGCCCGAGATCAGCAGCCGCTTGCCATAGCCGTCGGCCAGCAATTCCATCGCATCGGAGACGCGCGACGAACCGCCGGTCAGGACCACGATGCCGTCGGCGTTGCGGACGGGCTTGGTTTCGGCCCCGCGCAACTGCGACAGAAAACCGACGAAGCCGATCGCGGCGCCGACGAACATGATCGCCAACGCCGCAACGATCGCGTGGCGCAGCAGGCGCCGCGGCGCTTTCGTCGAGATATCGTCGGGCTGTGAACGCATGCGATGCCGGCGACCTTCCTTTGATGGTCAAGTGTGCCGAAATTGAAGCCCGCTCCACCCGTCGCGAGATCAGAAAGAACGTCCCAGCCGCAGCCTAGAACGTTTTCAGGCGAAGCTTAAGTCCGGCTGCGCGGTATTCAGTCACGAACCCAGCTCAGTCAATGTCGTCGAGCGTGGCAAACAGCGTTCGCCGCGAGGCCCAGGCGGTGATCGCCGCGATCAGCACCGCCTGCGCCGCCAGCGCCAGGTAACCCGAGGGCCGCAGCGAAAACGTTCCCAATAGCGCGGCGAATTGATCGCCGACCGGTGTACCCGAGAACCAGCCGGCGATCGATTCGGAGAACCCGAATGCCAGCATTGCCACGCCGCCGCCGATCAGGCCGCCCTCGAGCCCAAGCCGGAGAAAATGCCGCAGGAACCGGTTGGCGATATAGCGGTCGCCGGCACCCACGAAGTGCAGGACCTCGACGATCGGACGATTGGCCGCCATCGCGCCGCGGGTCGCGAACGATACCGAAATGATGGTCGCGATAATCACCAGCGCAAGGATGCCGATGCCGGCGAACACCGTGGCGCCGGTCATCGAGCGCATCCGCTCGATCCAGGCGCGGTGATCGTCGACGCTGGCGGATGGCGCCACCTGCGTCACCCGGCTGCGCAGCCCCGCCAGATCGAGCGCGGCGCCCGGCTGCACCCGCGCGACAATGACGCGCGGCACCGGCAGGTCGTCGAACGCAAGCCCGGTACCGAGCCAGGGCTCGAGTAATTTGGCGGATTCCTGCTTGGTGAAGGGCCTGACCTCGACGATGCCCGGCTGGGCGCGGATCGCATCCGCCACCGCCGCCGTGTCACGGTCGAGATCGCGCCCGGTTACCGGCCGCACCTGGATGGTGATTTCGCTGGCGACGTCCGACTGCCATTCGGCCGCCGACGCGCTGACCAGCAGCACGGCGCCCGTCGTGATCGACGCGAGAAACGTCATGATCGCGACCACGGCGACCAGTGCGCGACCGGCGATCGAGGCCCGCGGCACGATCGGCGACAAATTGCGCGCCCTCGCCGGCACCTGCGGGCGCTCGTGCCCCAGATCCACCAGCGGGCCGTGTTCGTTCCCGGTTCTACTCATAGATATGCAGCCGTCCCTGATGCAGCACCAGCCGCCGCGCTTCGTACTGATCCATCAACGTGATGTCGTGGGTCGCGATGATCACCGCGGTGCCCGATTTGTTCAATTCGATGAACAGCCGCAGCAAACGCCGCCCCAGCGTCGGATCGACGTTGCCGGTCGGCTCGTCCGCCAGCAACAAATGCGGCCGCGAGATCACCGCGCGCGCGATCGCCGCGCGCTGCTTCTCACCGCCGGACAGGATCGGCGGCAGCGCATCCATCCGCTCGCCAAGCCCGACCCATTTCAACAGATCGATGACCTCCCGGCGATAGCTCGATTCGTCGCGACCCATCACCCGGAACGGCAGCGCCACGTTTTCGTAGGTGGTCATGTGATCGAGCAGGCGAAAGTCCTGCAGCACAATACCGATCCGCCTGCGCAGATTGGCAATTTCATCCTTGCCGAGCAGCGAGACGTCGTGACCGAACAGGTTGACCAGGCCCCGCGTCGGCCGCAGCGACAGGAACAGCAGCCGCAGCAACGAGGTCTTGCCGGCGCCGGACGGCCCGGTGAGGAACTGGAAGGAATGCGCGGGGATCATGAAACTGAGGTCGCGCAAAATCTCCGGGCCAAGCCCGTAGCGCAATCCGACATTTTCGAACCGAACCAAGCTCAGCTCCGTTCGATGTGGGTCCGGCTGAGGCCCGGGACCCAACTCCACAACCGCTGCGGCTGCGAACCGAGCAAAACGGTTTTGCGTCGGTTATGGTTTCCGATTCGTTAACGGTCGCCTTGTAGCATCCCCGCAGGATTCTTGTGGAGATAGGCTCCATGCACATCATCTGCCCGCATTGTACAACCTCCTACGCCATTGATTTGGCGACCTTGGGCGTGGCTGGGCGTACCGTGCGCTGTTCCCGCTGCAAAGAGGTCTGGCTGGCGCGGCCGGAAGACGCGGTAGCGGTGGTGGCGTCGGTCCCCGCGACGGCGGAAGCCGGTCCAGCGGACGGCGACCGCGACGCGGCGGCGGAATGGGAAGCGCTGGCGCGTGAGGACGACCGCCAGGAGCGTGACATGCCGGTGATCGAGAGCCCCTCGATATCGGCCGACTGGTCGGCCGACCGCGCGTCTGCGGCCGAAGCCGATTGGCCCGCGGCAGCCCGAAACGACCCCGAGAATACCGAAGCCGGCCGGCCGGGGCGCCCGTCGTGGCTGCCTCGTCTTTGGAAGCCACGGGCGCCGGTGCGCGCGCCGGGCAAATCGTTCGCGAGCCTGCCCGCGACCTGCGCCGCCATGGGCGCGCTGGTGCTGGCCCTGATCATCTGGCGCGTCGACGTGGTGCGTCTGTTGCCGCAGACCGCGACGTTCTACAAAATGGTCGACCTCAACGTGAACCTGCGCGGGCTGGCGTTCAAGGATGTGAAGATCAGCAACGAAACCGTGGACGGCAAGCCGGTGCTGGTCATCGAGGGCGAGATCATCGGCGAAGCCCACAAGACGGTGGAGTTGCCGCGGCTGCGCTTCAGCGTCCGCGACGCGCAGGGCGCCGAGATCTACGCCTGGAACGCGATCATGGAGCAGCCCGTGCTCAGGCCGGGCGAACGAGCCTGGTTCAAGTCGCGGCTGGCTTCGCCGCCTCCCGAAGGGCGCAATATCGATGTCCGCTTCTTCACCAAGCGGGACATCGCCGGCGGCAGTGCCTGACCCATTGCGCCTGGAAAAGACGGAGCTTTGATGCCGCGGGTGCTGATTGCCGATGACGAAGACTCGATGCGGAGGTTGGTGGCGCGCGCCCTCGCCATGGACGGCCACGCCACCGTTACCGCAGAAGACGGCGCCGAAGCCCTGGAAATCCTGAGCCGCGAAGATGGCGCGTTCGATTTGCTGCTGACCGATATCCAGATGCCGGTGATGGACGGGATCGCGCTGGCGCTGACCGCCGCCCGCGATTTTCCGGATCTGACGATTTTATTGATGACGGGTTTTGCCCACCAGCGCGAGCGTGCGTCGGGCCTTAGCGCCATCGTCCATGACGTCGTCACCAAGCCGTTTTCGGTCGCCGACATCCGAACCGCGGTGGCCGCCGCGCTGGCGGCACGGAGAGCGTAGGGCGCAACGAGACGGACCGTCATATTCCGCGAAAGCGGAGTATCCAGTAATCACCGACGTCGATAAATCTTGAACGCCTGGAATACTGGATCACCCGCATCCGCGGGTGATGACGGGATTATCCAATCCACCCCTCAGTAATCCTTCAGCAGCCGCTCGAGGTAATCGAGCTCGAGCTGCGGCCGCGCCGGATCGGCGAGACGGCGGCGAAGTTCTTCCAGAATCCGGCGCGCCCGCTGCACATCGATTTCGCCGGGAATCTTCACCGTCAGGTCATCGCCGAATTCGCGCCCATGCAGCGGCCGTCCGAGAGGATCGTTGGCATTGCCGCCGCTCTGCTGCCGGCCGGGCCGATTGCCGGGGCCATCGCCCTGGCCGTCGCCGTCGCCCTGCTGCATCGCTTCGGCAAGGCTTTGGGCGCCCTTGCGCATCGCTTCCAGCGCCTTGCCTTGCGAATCCACCGCGCCGTCGGCGTTGCCTTCGCCGAGCTTGCCGCCGGCATCATCCATCGCGCTGTCGGCCTCGCCCAGGCTGTCGCCGCCGTCGCCGGCCTGCGAATCCCCGTCCTGACCCTGTTCGCCCTGCTGGCCTTTCTGGCCCTTCTGACCCTTCTGGCCCTGGCCCATGCCGCGCTTGGCGAGTTCCTGCTGCAATTTCTTGAGCCGGTCGCGCAGACCCTGCTGATCCTGCTGCAGATCGCCCATGCTCTGGTCGCCCTGCTTGCCGCGCATGCGGTCGCGCCGCGAGTCCTGGCCCTGCTTGAAGGTCTTGTCGCGCAGCTGCTGCTGCTTGCGGATCACGTCGCCAAGCTCGTTCAGCGCCTGCTCCATGTCGCCGTCGCCGGACTGGCCGGGCTGCGCCATCTGCAGATTTTCCAGCATCTGCTGCAGCTGCTCGAGCAATTGCTTGGCGGCATCCTTGTCGCCGGAGCGCGACAGCCGCTCCATGCGCTCGATCATGCTGTTGAGATCCTGCTGGCGCATCACCCGGGTATTGGGATCGAGCGGCCGCGCCAGGGCCTGCGGATTGTTGCGCATCTGCTCGGCGAGCTGGCGCATGAAATTATCCAGCGCCGCGCGCAGGTCCTCGGTGAGCTTCTTGATCTCCTCGTCGCTGGCGCCGCGCTCCAGCGCCTGCTTGAGCGCGTCCTGCGCCGCGCGCAGCGCCTTGTCGACATCGGTGATGTTGCCGTCCTCGATGGTGACGGCAAGCGCCCACAGGCTGGCGACGACCTCGCGCAGCGCATCATCGGAATGGGCGGCCTCCAGTTGCCGCGCGACGCTGAAGAGGCCGAGATACTGGCCGGCCTCCGGCGTGAACAATTCCGGCGCGATCATCAGCGCGTCGAGCGCCGCATAGACCTGCCCGTTCTGGTTGGCATCGAGCGCCAGGATGCGGCGCTGCTCGATCAGCGCCCGCGCCAGCGGCTTGGTGAACAGCCGCTCCGGCAGCCGCATGTTGAACGGCTCGCTGCGGCCCTCATTGCCGGCCTCGTCCTTGGCCGTCAGCGTCAGCGTGACGTTGGCGCCGGCGTAAGGGTTCTCGCTGAGATCCTTGACGGTCTGCCCGACGCCGCTGCGGGTCCGCGCATTGGGAAGCACCAGCGGAAATTGCGGCGGATCGAACAACGGCCGCGGTTCCGTATCGGCCTTCGGCCCGTCGCCGGGACGCACGGCGAAACGCGCCTGCGCTTCGGTGACGCCGTAGTCGTCCTCGATCTTGTAGGACATCTGCAGCGAACCGCGAGCCTGACGTTCCGGATCTTTCGCCAGCGCAATCGAGGGCGCGCGGTCGGCGATGGCGCTGAACTTCCATTGCGGCTGGCCGGAAGGCGCGCGCACATGGACCGTGCCGTCGCCTGAAATCGTGAAATGCCGCTCATTGGTGCCTTTCGGCGCCTGCTCGGCCGGCACGGCTTCGGTCACGCTGCCGGCGACGACAACATCGAGCGAGCCGCCGCTCGAACGCACGATCAGCGTGGAGCCCGCCGGAACCGGCAACGGTGCGGCGCCGGCGCCAGGCCCGGCGGCTTCCTTGTTGGCCGCCGACAGGATGATCGGCGGCCTGCCGGTATAGAGCGGTGGCGTCACCCAGGCGTCGACCCGGACATTGGCCGGCGCCAGCACGCCGTTCCAGTCGAACGCCGCCTCGGTGCGCAGCATGCGCTCGTCGCCCGCCGCCACATAGGTCGCCACCATCAACACCACGACCAGCGCGCGCAGCGCCCAGGGATCGTGGATCACAAGCCGCGGCGACGGCAGGCCGGCGCGGATGCGCTTGATCGATGCCAGCGTGCGCTCACGCTGGGCCTGCCACAGCGCCAGGGCGACGGGATCCTGCGTCGCCAGCGTATCGGTCAGCGCGGTCGCCGGGCGATGGCGGATACCCGCGCCACGGTCGAGCCGGCCAAGCGCCTCTTCGCGGCGCGGCCAGCGAAACCGCAGCAGCGGGAACAGCGCTCCCAGCGCCAGCAGCACGAACAGGCCGAGCCCTATGGCGCGGGCGACAGACGGCAATGCCAGCCAGAGGCCGGCCCACGACACCACCAGGAACAATCCGACGACACAAAGCAGCCGCGCCAGATGCGGCCAGCCACGCTCCCATGCGATCGCATATTTTGCCCGCTGCAAGGCCTGCGTCAGCTGCAGCCGTGAAACGGCGTCAGGATCGCGCGCGGGCTCAGGCGGCTCGGGGGTGGCGCCGTTCAATAAACTCTCCGTGGTTGCCACGACTGCACCCTATCACGGCGGCGGCAATGAGGCACCCGTTCCCTGCCGGTATCCGGCACCCGGAACATGCATGACACGTGCCCGCGAGCGGCATGCAGCCGACGGCCGAGGCCGCTGCGCCAGCCGACGTTGACAGCCCCGGTAGCCCGCGCGAAGTGTTCACGCAAATCGATCGGCGCTGAGGGAGAAACACCGTGGATATTGGATTTATCGGCTTGGGAAAGATGGGGTTTCCCATGGCGCGGCGGCTGGTCGAGGCCGGGCACCAGCTCGTCGTGTTCGACCAGCGCAAGGCGGCGGTCGACGGGCTGGTCGCGCTCGGTGCCCGGGCCGCGGCGTCGCCGAAAGAAGTTGCCGACCAAGCCGAGACGGTGCTGGCGAGCCTGCCGTCGCTGCAGGCCTCGCTCGAAGTGGCCACCGGCGCCAACGGCGTGATCGAAGGCAAGCGCGTCAAACGCTTCGTCGACCTGTCGACCGTCGGTTCGCACATGGCGGTACGGATTCACGATCTGCTTGCCGCCAAAAAAATCGTGCAGCTCGACAGCCCCGTCAGCGGCGGCGTCGGCGGCGCCGAAAAGGGCACGCTCGCGGTCATGGTGTCGGGTCCATCAGCCGATTTTGCCGCGGTGAAACCCGCGCTCGACGTCATCGGCAAGGTGTTCTTCATCGGCGAAAAACCCGGCTCGGCCCAGACCATGAAGCTGGCGAACAATCTGTTGTCGGCCACCGCCGTCGTGGCGACCTCCGAGGCCGTGGTGATGGGCGTCAAGTCGGGGCTCGACCCCCACGTGATGATCGATGTCATCAATGCGGGCTCGGGCATGAACACCGCGAGCCGCGACAAGTTTCCGCGCTCGATCCTGCCGCGCAGCTTCGACTTCGGGTTTGCCACCGGCTTGATGGTGAAGGACGTCCGGCTCTGCCTCGAAGAGGCAAAGGCGCTCGGCATGTCGATGGAGGTTGCCGAGGCGGTCGGGCGTCTCTGGGAAGTGGTGATCCGCGAAATGGGCGCGGAATCCGACTTCACCTCGGCGATCAAGCCGATCGAACAGGCGGCTGGCGTCGTGGTGGGCGGCACGCGCAGCCACGCCGCCAAGTGAACGCTCTCACAGCCACGGCGCTTGCTTGTCCATCGCGATCAAGGCATCGGCGTCGATGCGGGGCCGCACCACCGCGTACTGGTCGTCTTTGACCAGCACCTCGGGAACCAGCGCCCGGGTGTTGTAGGTGCCGGACTGCACCGCGCCGTAGGCGCCGGCCGTCATGATCGCCAGCAGATCGCCGGCCTTGGGCTCAGCCAGGCTGCGGTCGAGCGCGAGGTAATCGCCGCTTTCGCAGACCGGCCCGACCACGTCGGCGACGATGGCGCGCGTGCCCTTCGCCGGCTCGCGCACCGGCAGGATGTCGTGATGCGCTTCGTACAGGGTCGGCCGGATCAGGTCGTTCATCGCGGCGTCGATGATGACGAAATTCTTGGCGTCGCCATGCTTCACGTAAATCACGCGGGCGACGAGAATTCCGGCGTTGCCGACGATCAGCCGTCCCGGCTCGAACATCAGCGTGCAGCCGAGATTGTGCGTTACCCGCTTGACCATCGCGGCATAGGCGGCCGGCGCCGGCGGCGCCTCGCGGTCCATGTAATAGGGAATGCCGAGCCCGCCGCCGAAATCGATGTGCGAAATGGCGTGGCCGTCGGCGCGCAGCGTCTGGACGAATTCAGCGAGAATCCGGAACGCGGTTTCCATCTTGCCGAGATCGGTGATCTGGCTGCCGATATGCATGTCGGCGCCGGTGACCTGGATTCCCGGCAGCTTCGCCGCGCGGGCGTAGACCCCCCGCGCCCGCGCCAGCGGAATGCCGAACTTGTTTTCAGATTTGCCGGTGGAGATCTTGGCGTGGGTGCCGGCGTCGACGTCGGGATTGACCCGCACCGAGATCCGCGCCGTTTTCCCGCTCTCGACCGCGAGCCGTGACAGCAATTCGAGTTCGGGCTCGGATTCGATGTTGATGCACAGGATGTCCGCGGCCAGCGCCGCGCGCAGTTCAGCTTCAGTCTTGCCGATGCCGGAAAACAATATCTTTTGCGGCGGGATGCCGGCGGCCAGCGCGCGCTTCAGCTCGCCGCCCGAAACCACATCCGCGCCGGCGCCGAGCTTCGCCAGCGTGCGCAGCACCGACTGGTTGGAGTTGGCCTTCATGGCGTAGCACACCAGCGCCTTCTCCCCGGCGAAGGCATCGGTGAAGACCCGGTAATGACGCTCCAGGGTCGCGGTCGAATAACAATAAAACGGCGTGCCGACGGCATCGGCCAGCGCAACAAGATCGACCGCCTCGGCATGCAGCACGCCGTTGCGATAGTCGAAGTGATTCATGGCTGATGTTCCGGTTCTAAGCTTCGCATCCCGCGGCGGGTTTGGATTTGAGATTCGCTACGAGGAATTGCGGAAGAACCGTAGCGATTGTCAGGTCCACCGGACCAGCTCAGTTACCCAGGAGCGGATCGAGGATGAATGGTCTCTTGGCGCCTTTAGGGGCCAGCGTCCCGTCGCCTCCGTAGCCCGGATTGAACACGCTCGGCTTGCTCGCCTGTTCGGTATCGGTGTCGGTATCGGCCGGCGCCGCGGCGGACGGCTGCGTTCCGCTCGGCTGCGTCCCGGTCGGCGGCAGGTCGAGCGGACCTTTGCGCCCGCACCCCGCCAGCGCCAGCACAGCGGCGGCGAGCAGGATGACGGCCCATTTCGGCGATAAAGGGCTAGAACTGCGATTCACGGCGATATCCCCAAAGCGGCGGCACCATACAAAGATTGCCCCGCCCTGGCGAGACCGGACGGCAATGAAATTGCCGGGCAAATCGCGGCTCAGCCCAATTTTCGCTCTTTTTCCAGCCGCTTGAGCCAGGCTTTCGCCTGCGCCAACACGTTCCTGGGCGCGGTTCCGCCGTAGCTGGTGCGGCTCTTCACGGAGGCCTCGACCGACAGCACCTTGAGCGCATCGCCGGTAATTTTGGGCTCCACGGCCTGCATCGCCTGCAACGACAGTTCGTGCAGGGCGATACCCTGCTTGGACGCCAGGGCGACGATGCGTCCGGTCACGTGATGGGCGTCGCG
The DNA here is from genome assembly GCA_963843235.1 of uncultured Alphaproteobacteria bacterium. Classification (GTDB taxonomy): domain Bacteria; phylum Pseudomonadota; class Alphaproteobacteria; order Rhizobiales; family Xanthobacteraceae; genus Bradyrhizobium. The sequence goes on along the minus strand of CAWJJV010000015.1, from coordinate 457,047 downwards.
GAACGGCATTTTCAGCGTCCGCACCAGCCAGTCGGCCAGGTCGGTGGCGGTGGCGTAGCCCTCGCCCGCGGCCAGTTTCATCCGCGCCGCGTCCGGCACCATGTCGGCGACCATGCCGGTCATCGCCCGAACCGCCAGCGAAAGCGCGCCGAACGCCTCCATCGCGCCCTGTTTGTCCTCCTGCATGTCCTTTTGATAGGCCAGCGGCAGCCCTTTCATCACGATCAATAATGCCGTGAGCGCGCCGATCACCCGGCCGGTCTTGGCGCGAACCAGTTCGGCGGCGTCGGGATTGCGTTTCTGCGGCATGATCGAGGAGCCCGAGGTGAATTTGTCGCTCAGGCGCACCAGCCCCACCAATGGCGAGGTCCAGATCACGATTTCCTCGGCGAAGCGCGACAAATGCACCGCTGATATCGACGCCGCCGCCAGGGTTTCGAGCACGAAGTCCCGGTCCGAGACCGCGTCGAGCGAATTGGCCATCGGCCGGTCGAAGTCGAGCGCCTTGGCGGTGGCGTGGCGATCGATCGGAAACGACGTGCCGGCCAGCGCCGCGGCGCCGAGCGGCGATTCGTTCAGGCGCTTGCGCGCATCTGCGAAGCGGCCGCGGTCGCGCGCCGCCATCTCGACATAGGCCAACAGATGGTGCCCGAACGTCACCGGCTGCGCGGTCTGCAGATGCGTGAAGCCCGGCATCACGGTGCCGGCATGCTCCAGCGCCCGTTCCACCAGCGCGCGCTGGAACGCGGCCAGCGCGGCGTCGGTCTCGTCGATGATGTCGCGGACATAGAGGCGGAAATCGGTGGCCACCTGATCGTTGCGTGAACGCGCGGTATGCAGCCGGCCCGAGGCCGGCCCGATCAATTCGCCAAGCCGGCTCTCGACATTCATGTGAATGTCCTCCAGCGCGCGCTTGAAATCGAACGAACCCTTGCCGATTTCTGACAAAATCGTGTCTAGACCCCTGCGGATATTTTTCGCATCGTTTGCAGTTATGATGCCTTGCGCTGACAGCATCGCGGCGTGGGCCTTGGACGCGGCGATGTCCTGGGCGTACAGGTGACGATCGACGTCGATGGAGACGTTGATTTCCTCCATGATCGCATCGGGACGCTCGGTGAACCGCCCGCCCCACATCTTGTTGCTCATGACTTGTTGCTCATATCCTGCCGCTGATCGTCGCGCCTGCCGGCGGAACGCGCCTCGCGTGACCGCCTCGACCGACCGTAATATAGGCTCTGCATAGCCGTATCTGATACAGGATGACAAACGATATGCCTGACCTGCCCTCGCCCCGCCCGGCTGCCACGCGCCGAATCCCCCTCGTGATCGGCGCCGTGCTGGTCGGAGCGGTGATCGGCTATGCCGGGGTGTACGGGATTGGCGGACTCGGGCGCACTGCGGCCGGTGATCCGGTCTGCCGACCGGCGATCGCGCTTTCGAAGAAGCTCGCGCCGCTGGCGCAAGGCGAGGTCGCCGCGCTGACCATGGCGACGACCCCGATGAAGCTGCCGGACCTTGCCTTTGAAGACGCCAACGGCAAACCGAAAAAGCTCTCGGACTGGCGCGGACGCACCGTGCTTTTGAACCTGTGGGCCACCTGGTGCGTCCCCTGCCGGAAGGAAATGCCGGCGCTCGACCGCCTGCAGGCCAAGCTCGGCGGCCCCGATTTCGAGGTGGTCGCCGTCAACATCGATACCCGCGACCCGGACAAGCCGCGCAATTTCCTGAAAGACGCCAATTTGACTCGGCTCGGATATTTCACCGACGACAAAGCCAAGGTTTTCCAAGATCTTAAAAGCGTAGGTCGGGCGCTGGGGATGCCGACCTCGGTGCTGGTCGACGGCCAGGGCTGCGAAATCGCCACCATCGCCGGCCCGGCGGATTGGGCCAGCGACGACGCGCTCAAGCTGATCTCGGCGGCGCTCAAACCGGCGACAGCGGGGCTTTAGGCCGCTCTGCCGGGCTTAGGCCGTGATGTTGAGATTGCCGCCAACACCGGCGCCAAGATTGGCCGTCGATGGCGAGATGCCGAGAAGCGTCTGAACGGCGGACTTCTCCGCATCGATGTTCGACTTCATGACCGAAGTCGCGACCTGCATCTGTGTATTCCCGGCCTGGGCCATCAGAATACTCGTAACCAAACCCATATCCATACGCAAACACTCCAACGACCGCTGCTTAAGCGCAAATATTTAACGATCGCTTTCCATCGAGGTCAGGCGTTTGCGGCGAAAGCCGCGCCAAGGCTACGCAGCGCCCTGCGCGTCCGGGCGTCGGAAGGCTTGGAATACAGGGTCACTTCACGGGACGGCAACGGTGGCAGACCAAGCCTTGGCCCGAGATCGATCGTATCTGATGGCGCCACCCGGCGCGCCAACGCCGCAACCGCAAGGCCCGCGGAGAGCGCCGCGCCGATCGTCGCGACCCCACCACCGACAAACACCTCGGTCCAGGGGATGCCGGCGGCATCAAGCGTGCCGACCGCCATGGCGCGCACGCTGCAAGGCTCGGCCTGGGTCGCAAGACGCAGCGGCTCTCCCGGCACACGATTGAAATCGGGCGCCCCCATCCAGCCAAATTGCTCTTCGAACAATTTCTCGCCATCGCGGCGCTTGGCGTCGTGCCTGAGCGCAATGGCTGCATCAAGTTCTCCGCTGTCGAATGCCTCGAGCACCGCGCGTGAAGCATCGATGTGCAGACCGATCACCAGGCCCGGATCCATCGCGTTCATGCGCTTGAGCAGGCCCGTCAATTCGGTGCCGACGATATGATGGCTGATCCCGACGGTCAGCCGGCGATGCTCGACGGCGAACGCGCCGATCGCCGATTGATGCGCGGCGACAAGGTTCCGCGCCGCACTGAGAAACGCGCTGCCTTCCGCTGACAGCCGCACCATCCTCGGCGTTCGTTCGAGCAGGCGTCGCCCAAGCCCGTCTTCCAGACGCTTGATCTTCAAACTCACGGCAGATTGCGTGCTGTCCAGCGCCTCCGCGGCCCGGGTGAAACTGTTGAGGTCGGCCGCCAGGACGAAGGCCTGCACGGCTTCTATATCGAGCGCTTTCATGGCCAATCATTCAATTATGAAATCATTGAAATAGTATTTCATACCATTTTTTAATGATCAAGAACCTCCTAGGTTGGTTGATATCGATCGGCCAACAACAGGAGACCGCCATGCCGCTGACCCGGGTTTCAATGCGACGGGGCAAACCCGCCACCTACCGAAAGGCGATCCTTGAAAGCCTGTATCAGGCGATGCGCGAGACCTTCGACGTGCCGGAGCACGATCGCTTCATGACGCTTTCCGAGCATGACGAAGACGACTTCGTCTATGGGGCGGATTATCTCGGGATCAAGCGCAGCGATAATCTCGTCATCATCCAGATCACCGTCAGCAACACGCGCCCCGTGGCGCAAAAGCAAAAGCTCTACCGGCGCATCGTCGAGCGATTGTCGGCAAGCCCGGGCCTGCGCGCCGAAGACGTCTTCATCAATCTGGTCGAGGTACTTCCGGAAAACTGGTCGTTCGGCAACGGCGAGGCGCAATACGTACGATGAACGACAGGTCCGTATTTTCGTCGCGCATGAGCGGCATCCAACCATCACCCGCATCGATCCTGCGCCGCCGCGCCCGCGAGTTGCGCGCGGCAGGCCGCGATATCATCGAACTGTCCTCGGGCAACCTCGACTTTGCGACGCCGGATCACGTGATTGCAGCAGCGCACAGCGCAGCGCTACGCGGAGAAACCCGCTACACCGACGTCGATGGTACGCCGGAAATGAAGCAGGCGGTGCGCGCCGCCCTGCTGCGCGACCATCACCTCTCCTACGCCCAGGACGAAATCATTATCTGCAACGGCTCGACGCAGGCGCTGTTCAACGCGCTGCTGGCGACGCTTGAGCCCGGCGATGAAGTGATTGTGCCCGCGCCGTACTGGGCGCCCTATCTTGACCAGGTGCGGTTGCTCGGTGGCACACCTGTGGTGGTCCCCTGTCCACAGAACAACGGTTTCCGGCTCCGTCCGGAGGATTTGCGGGCGGCCATCACGCCGCGAACGCGCTGGCTCGTCATCAACAACCCCGTCAACCCGTCAGGCGCTGTGTATCGCCGCGAGGACCTGGCGGAGATCGCCGCCGTGCTGAGCCGGCATCCCGACGTCTGGGTTATGTCCGATGGATTGTACGAACATGTCGTGTTCGATCGCGATCATGCGCCGACACTGGCCGAGATCGAACCACGCCTGCAGCCACGGACGCTGACGGTCAGCGGCGTCGCCAAGACTTATGCGATGATGGGATGGCGGATCGGCTATGCCGCCGGTCCTGCCGGGCTGATCCGCGAAATGATCAAAATCCAGTCGCAGACCACGTCCGGCGCTTCATCGATCAGCCAAGGCGCGGCGACTGCAGCGCTCACCGGGCCGCAGGACCTGTTGCGGGAGCGGAACTCGATCTTGCGCGATAAGCGTGACCGCTTTGTCACGCTCGTCAACGACTGCGAGGGCCTGACGTGTGCCGCACCGGAGGGCACGTTTTATCTGCTGGTGTCATGCGTTGGGGTGATCGGCAGACGCTCTCCCAATGGGGAAAAAATCAGGAACGACCGCGACTTCGCGGCCTACCTGCTGCAAAGCGCCGATCTGGCTGTTTTTCCCGGCGAGGATTGCGGGGTGTCACCGGCCATCCGCGTCAGTTTTGCAAACCCGCCAGACACGATCGAGGAAGCGGGCCGGCGACTAAGGCGCGCGTGCGCCGCGCTGTGCTAAGGCCGTTCTACGCGTTAAAACTCAGCGCGTCGGAACCGGCTTGTCGCCGCGGTAGTCGTAGAAGCCGCGCTGGGTTTTGCGTCCGAGCCAACCGGCCTCGACGTATTTCACCAGCAGCGGGCACGGCCGGTATTTGGAATCCGCCAGACCCTCATGGAGGACCTGCATGATCGACAGACAGGTGTCGAGACCGATGAAATCAGCCAGTTCGAGCGGTCCCATCGGGTGGTGCGCGCCGAGCTTCATCGCGGCATCGATGGCCTCGACGTTGCCGACGCCCTCATACAGCGTATAGATCGCCTCGTTGATCATCGGCAGCAGGATGCGGTTGACGATGAAAGCCGGAAAATCCTCCGACACCGCGACCTGCTTGCCGAGCTTGGTGACGAATTCCTTGGCCGCGTCGAAGGTCACGTCGTCGGTGGCAATGCCGCGGATCAGTTCGACCAGTTCCATCCGCGGCACTGGATTCATGAAATGAATGCCGATGAAGCGCTCGGGACGGTCGGTCGACGCGGCGAGCCGTGTGATCGAGATCGATGAAGTGTTGGAGGCAATAATGGCTTCTGGCTTCACCACCGCGCAGACGTCGTGAAAGATCTTGCGCTTAACCTCTTCCTTTTCGACCGCGCTCTCGATCACCAGATCGCAATCGGCAAGCCCGTCCATCGTCTCGGTGGAAACGATTCGGCCGAGCGCCTGCTTGCGGGCATCGTCAGTGATGATTTTCTTGGACACCTGGCGCAACAGATTGCCGTTGATGGTGGCCATGCCGGACTTCAGCCGATCGGCAGACACATCGTTGAGCACCACGTCGAGCCCGGCCAGCGCCGCCACATGCGCGATCCCGTTGCCCATCTGGCCCGAGCCGATCACGCCGACCTTCTTGATTGTCACAGCCATTTTGTCATCTCACCCGGGGCGACGCGCACAGCACGCCTGCCCATCCCCTTCATAACACCCGCCGGAGCTCTTCCGGCAAAGCATTTTCTTTCACTTGCGCGTATCACGATCGCAAAACCGGTCCCCGATTCGCGGATACGCGCTATTTTCAACCGCCGTTACTTCCCGAGCTTGCCGAGTGCCTCGGTCAGTTCGGGAACCGCCTGATACAGATCCGCCACCAGACCGTAATCGGCGACCTGGAAGATCGGCGCATCCTCGTCCTTGTTGATCGCGACGATCACCTTGGAGTCCTTCATGCCGGCGAGATGCTGGATCGCGCCGGAGATGCCGATCGCGACATAGAGTTCCGGCGCCACCACCTTGCCGGTCTGGCCGACCTGCCAGTCGTTCGGCGCATATCCGGCATCGACCGCCGCGCGCGAGGCACCGACGCCGGCGCCGAGCTTGTCGGCCAGCGGCTCGATATATTTGGCGAAATTCTCCCGGCTCTGCATGGCGCGGCCCCCGGAGACGATGATCTTCGCCGAGGTCAGTTCGGGGCGATCGCTCTTGGCGACTTCCTCGCCGACGAAACTGGACAGGCCGGGATCGGCCGTGGCCGCGGCGTTTTCGATCCCCGCGCTGCCGCCATCGCCGGCCGCGGCGAAGGTGGAGGTCCGCACCGTGACGACCTTCTTGGCGTCCTTCGATTTCACGGTCTGGATCGCGTTACCGGCATAGATCGGCCGCTCGAAGGTGTCGGGCGAAACCACCTTGATGATTTCCGACACCTGCATCACGTCGAGCAGTGCTGCGACGCGCGGCATCACGTTCTTGAAGCGCGAGGTCGCGGGCGCAACGAAAGCGTCATAGCCGGGCGCCAGCGCCACGATCAGCGCGGCCAGCGGCTCGGCGAGATCGTGGGCATAGGCATCGCCCTCGGCGAGCAGCACCTTCTTGACGCCGGCGAGCTTGGCCGCCGCCTCGGCCGCGGCTTTGGTACCCTCGCCGCCACCGGCAACCAGCACATGGACCTCGCCGCCCATTTGGGTGGCGGCGGTCAGCGCCTTGTTGGTGGAGTCCTTGAGCGCGGCGTGTTCGTGTTCGGCAATCAACAGCGTCGTCATTTAGAGAACCCCGGCTTCGTTCTTCAGCTTCGATACCAGCTCAGCGACGTCCTTGACCTTGACGCCTCCCTTGCGGCCCGGCGGCTCGGATGTCTTGAGGATTTCGAGATGCGGGGTGAGATCGACGCCGTAATCGGACGCGCTCTTGTCGGCGATCGGCTTCTTCTTCGCCTTCATGATGTTGGGCAGGCTGGCGTAGCGCGGCTCGTTCAGCCGCAGGTCGGTGGTGACGATCGCCGGCCCCTTCAGCTTGACGGTCTGCAGGCCGCCGTCGACCTCGCGCGTCACCTTGAAATCCGATCCGTCGACTTCGAGCTTGGAGGCAAAGGTCGCCTGCGACCAGCCGAGCAGCGCGGCCAGCATCTGGCCGGTCTGGTTGGAGTCGTCGTCGATCGCCTGCTTGCCGAGGATGACGAGGCCGGGCTTCTCCTCATCGACGATGGCTTTCAGAATTTTCGCCACCGCCAGCGGCTCGACATTGCCTTCGGCCTTGACCAGGATGCCGCGGTCGGCCCCCATGGCCAGACCGGTCCGGATGGTTTCCGATGCCTGCGCGGGCCCGATCGATACCACCACGACCTCGGTCGCCTTGCCGGCCTCTTTCAGCCGCAGCGCTTCCTCGACGGCGATTTCATCGAACGGGTTCATCGACATCTTGACGTTGGACAGTTCAACGCCCGATCCGTCGCTCTTGACGCGGACCTTGACGTTGTAATCGACCACCCTTTTTACCGGCACCAGAACCTTCATCGATCCACTTCCACTTGAATTTCAGGTTTGATTACTCGTTTGACGCTTGTTTAACCCTTGGTTCAACACTTCGGCGCGGAACCTAAAGGTCCCGCCAACCCCGGTCAACGCGCGACCGTCAAAAATCATCCGCCCGGTCCCGTCAGCGGTTCTGTCCGGGCACCCATAGCACGTCGCCGGCGCCGTTATGGTTCGCGCAACGGCTGGCCACAAACAGGAAGTCCGACAGGCGGTTCATGTAGTGGATCGCGGCATCGCCGACGGGTTCATTGGGCGATGCCGCAAGTTCCACCATGATCCGTTCCGCCCTGCGGCATATGGTGCGCGCCAGATGCAGATGCGCCGCGGCCGGCGTGCCGCCCGGCAGCACAAACGAGGTCAACGGCGAGAGCCGCGCATTCAGGGTGTCGATGTCGTGCTCAAGGCGTTCGACCTGGCTGGCGAGCACCCGCAGCCGCTCCGCCTTGCCTTCGCGCTCGGGCACCGCGAGATCGGCGCCGAGATCGAACAGATCGTTCTGGATCAGGCCGAGCATCGCATCGAGCTCGCGCGCATCCGCCAGATGTAGCCGCACGATGCCGATCGCGGCGTTGGTCTCATCGACGGTTCCATAGGCGCTGATGCGCAGATCGTATTTCGGGCGCCGTTCGCCGCTGCCGAGCGCCGTGGTGCCGTCATCGCCGGTTCGCGTGTAGATCCGATTGAGGACGACCATCTCCGGCTCCCAGTGTTCTTTGCCACCTCCCCCAAGAGGCGGGCATTCATCGGCTTTCAGGCTGCCGATAAGGCTACTTCACCCTAACGGCCCAATGCCCAGACCGTGAGCATGGTGATGACGATCGCGACGAATTGCAGCAGCACCCGCAACTGCATCAGCTTCTGCGACCGGTTCGGCGATCCGCCCCGCATCATGTTGAGGAGACCGAGCAGCAGCACCAGAGCGACGGCGCCGACGGCGATGGGAAGGATGATCGTGCTCAGGAAGGAAGCCATTGGGCGTACATAGCACCGCCCCGGGCGGTCCGCCAACGCCGGCGTCGCCGGGCGCCGCGTCCACCAACGATCTGGCTTTTAATCCAATAATATCAGAAGGTAGGCTGGTGCCTCGTTCTCGAAATTGGTCATGTGAGCTTGCCGCACCGGTGCAGCAACCTCACATCAGAAGCACCGGCGCGCCGATTGAACCCGTCTTCCCAGGTCAGGTGGAATGTGAGGCAAATTCGCTACGTCTATCTGGTCGCCATGGATGCGTTTTACACGTTTCTTGCCGATGACGGCTGGGCGATCGCCAGCCACATCGCGCTGTCGACGTTGATGGCGCTGTTCCCGTTCCTGATCGTGCTGACCTCGCTGGCCGGCTTCTTCGGATCCCAGGAACTCGCCGACCAGGCCGCAGGGCTGTTCCTGCAAACCTGGCCGGACCAGGTCGCCGATACGCTGTCGGGCCAAATCCACGAGGTGCTGACGACAACCCGCGGCGATGCGCTGACGATCGGTGCGGTTCTGGCCGTGTACTTTGCCTCCAACGGCGTCGAGGCCCTGCGTGTCGCACTCAACCGCGCCTATGCCATCGTCGAGCCGAGGCGCTGGTACTGGCTACGGCTGGAGTCGATCGGCTACACGCTGGTCGCCGCCATTACGTCACTGGCAATGGCATTCCTGATCGTGCTGGGCCCCCTGATGCTGGAAGCGGCACGGCGCCACATTCCGTTGATCGTCGAAACCAACGAGCATTTTCTCAACATCGCGCGCTACGGTATCACCATCACCGCGCTGATTGTCGCGCTGCTTATCCTGCATGCCTGGCTTCCGGCGGGACGCCGCACCTTCCTGCAGATCCTGCCCGGCACTATCTTCACCTTGGTAGCCTCGCTGATATCGGGCATCGTGTTCGGCCAATATCTCGCGCGCTTCGCCAATAATTACGTCACGATGTATGCCGGGCTCGCGTCCGTCATCATTGCGCTGGTGTTTCTATATTTCATCGCCGCGATCTTCGTGTACGGCGGCGAACTGAACGCGGCGATCATCAAATCGCGGCTGCCCGAAGGCGTGTCGCTTCAAGCAGCGCAGTCGCTAAAGCCCTTGGACTCACGGGCTTGAGCAGAAAGGCGTCGGCGCCGGCCGCGCGCGACGCCGCCTCGTCATCGCCGCGGCCCGACACCCCGATGATTGCGATGCGGCCGACCGGCGCGCGCAAGCCGCGAATGCGCTTGATCGCCTCGACGCCGTTGATGCCCGGCAACACCATGTCCATCAGCACCGCATCGAACTCGCCGTGTGCGACCCGTTCGACCGCCGCCTCGCCTCGCCCGGTGAATTCCGTGTGGTGACCCAGCTCGGCCAGGATCGTGTTGAGCACGACACGGCCGAACGGATTGTCCTCGACGCTGAGTATCCGCAACGCCCGCATCGAGGCTGACGGCAGATCGACAGCCGCGCTTCCATTGGCAGCCTTTGCAGCCTTCGCGCGCGCCAACGTCACCGTCAGCGTGAACGTGGTGCCGCCACCGCGCCGCGACGCAATGACGATGTCGCCCCCCATCGCGCGCGCCAGCTGTTTCACCGACGATAAGCCAAGCCCGGCGCCGCCGAAGCGCGACGCGATGCTGACATTGGCCTGCGAGAACGGCCGGAACAGGCGCTTGATCTCGGCCAGCGTGAGCCCGATGCCGCTGTCGGAAACCGCGAAAGCGACGCTGACCTTGCCTTTCACGCCCCGCCGGGCCGACACCGCCAGCGCGACGCCGCCCTGTTCGGTGAACTTCACCGCGTTGTCGATCAGGTTTTCCAGCGCGGCGCGGAGACGAACGGGATCGCCCACCACCAGTGCCGGAAGCTTTTCCGAAATGTCGACCGACGATTGCAGGCCTTTCGCCGCCGCCCGGCCGGCCAGGGAATCCCCGGCGTTGCGCGCCAACGCCCGCAGGTCGAACAGATCCTGGCGGACGCCGGGCCCGGAATTGGCGGTTTTCGCGGCATCGACGAACAGCGTCGCGAGGCTGGCGAGGTGTTCCGCGCCCGCCTTGATGGTATCGACCCAGCGTCGCTCACGCTCGTCGAGGCCGGACGTCGCCAGGAGATCGCTGATGGCCAGAATTCCGGTGAGCGGCGTGCGGACCTCATGCGCGAATGCGGCAAGCGCCGCTTCCACGATACCGGATGCGGCCGTGCGCTTGCGCGGCTTGCCCGCGGCAGCGCGTCGTTTCGTCGGCCGCCGTTTCAGCGGCGGCATCTTGCGCGGTGAGCGCGATCTTGGCGCCATGATTCCCCTGACCCCGGCCGTATCTGAGCATGCCATGGCCGGCGGTCGGGAGTCACGCGGCGCGCCGCTTCCACCTGATTCGCGCTCATTGCGGCAGGCCGACCAGGCGGCGGATGTCGGCAGGCGTCGCTCCCCCGGCACGGAGCTCGCGCAAGCCGGTGGCGGCGGTCGACTTCGACAGCTTTTGTCCGGCAGCATCGAGCACCAGCCGGTGGTGCCGGTAGACCGGCGCCGGTAAACCAAGCAGCCCTTGCAGCAGCCGATGCACGCTCGTCGACCAGAACAGGTCCTGGCCACGCACCACATCCGTCACGCCCTGCAGGGCGTCGTCGACCACCACCGAAAGATGATAGCTGGTCGGAGTCTCCTTTCGCGCCAGAATGACGTCGCCCCAGGCTTGCGGCCGGGCCGCCACCGCGCCGGTTTCCCCGGCCGCGCCTTCGCCGCGCTCGGTCCAGCCAAGGCCGCCGGCCCGCCCGCACGCCGCCGCCATATCGAGCCGCAGCGCGTAAGCCGCCCCCGATTCGAGCAATCGCGCGCGGGCATCGGGCGACAGCCGCTTCGCCGTGCCGGGATAGAGCGGCGCGCCATCGGGGTCACGCGGCCATGGGCCGTTGGCCTCGCGCTGCGCCACCAATCCTGCGATCTCGGCGCGGCTTTCAAAGCCCGGATAAACCAGCCCCTGCGCCGACAGGGTTTCGACCGCGGCGCGGTAGTCGGCGAAATGACGGGATTGCCGCCGCACCGGTTCCTCCCAGGTGATTCCGAGCCATGCGAGGTCCTGGTAGATCGCGGTCTCGAATTCCGGCTTGCAGCGAACCGTATCGATATCCTCGAGCCGCAACAGAAGTCGTCCGCCGGACTGCCGCGCCAAGTCGAAATTCAGCAATGCCGAAAAAGCGTGGCCGAGATGCAGATAGCCGTTCGGGCTTGGCGCAAAGCGGAAGACAGGCGGCGGCATTATAATATAGGTCTCGACGACATAGGTCTCATCATGGCCAGCTCATCGTAGTCCGTCTTGTGCGGGCGACGTAAGCCCATCTACGTTCCCGGCCATAACCAAGAATTGCGAAAATGACGATCCACTTCGAAACCCAGGCCGACCTCGATGACGCCATGCATGCGCTGGTCGCGCAGGACCCGCGGCTCAAGCCCATTCTCGAACGCACGGGCATGCCGGCCCTGCGGCGGCGCGAGCCCGGCTTTGCCGGCCTTGCCGCGATCGTCACCGGCCAGCAACTCTCCACCGCGAGCGCCGGCGCGATCTGGGGCCGCCTCAGCGCCGCGTTCGATCCGTTCGATCACGACGCGCTGCTGCGCGCCCGCGCCGATCGCCTGGGCCGGCTCGGATTGTCGGCCGCCAAGATCAAGACCTTGAAGAGCATCGCGCGTGAACTCGCCGCGGAGCGATTGAACCTCGACGTGCTTGCGAACGAGGAAGCGGACGCCGCGCACAACACGCTGACGGCGCTGCACGGGATCGGCCCGTGGACCGCCGAAATCTATCTGCTGTTTTGTCTCGGGCATGGCGATGCGTGGCCCGCGGGCGATATCGCCGTGCAGGAAGCCGTCAAGATCGGCCTCGGCCTGAAGACGCGGCCGACGCCCAAGGAGATGGCGCCGCTCGCCGAACCCTGGCGGCCGATGCGCGGCGCCGCGGCGCATTTGTGGTGGAGTTACTACCGGGTCCTGAAAAAGCGTCAGGGCGTCATCGGCGAACAAGCAGAACCGAACGCAGTTTTAAACAAGATGCCTGTCGCAAAACGGACATCGACAAAAGCAAAGATCGCGGTGGGAAAAGCACCGGGATCGAAAAAATGAAATCCACCGGCTTCGTCGTCGCCCGTAACGATTTGCAGCAATGCAAATTCGTCGAGACGGCGATCGCCGACGCCGCCGGACTGCCCGAGGAAGCGTTGCTGATCAGGGTCGATCGCTTCGCCCTCACCGCCAACAACATCACCTATGCCGTGCTCGGCGACGAGCTGAAATACTGGCAGCTATTTCCTGCGCCGGAAGGTTTCGGCAACATTCCAGTGTGGGGATTTGGTGACGTCATCGCCTCGCGCCATCCCAATGTTCCGGAAGGCGAACGCCTGTTCGGCTATTTTCCGATGGCGACGCATCTGATGATCGAGGCGGCCGATGTCAGCAAGCGCGGCCTGCGCGATGCCGCCGCGCATCGCCAGGACGTGGCGCCGGTCTATAACGTCTATGCGCGCGTCGGCGGCGATCCCGCCTTCGCCGGACGGCAGGGCGACTACCAGGCGCTGCTGCGGCCGCTGTTCATGCTGTCGTTCCTGGTCGACGATGATCTCGCCGAACATGAATTTTACGGCGCCGGTCGCATCATGCTGTCCAGCGCCTCCAGCAAGACCGCATTCGGTCTCGCGCACCTGCTGCATGCGCGGCGCGGCGAGATCCAGGTAATCGGGCTGACCTCGGCGGCGAATGCCGACTTCGTCCGCTCGCTCGGCTGCTACCATGACGTCGTCAGCTATGACCGCGTGACCTCGCTGCCGTCGGACTCGCCGGTTGCGTTGGTGGACATGGCCGGCAACAGCGCCTTGCGCGCCACGCTGCACCGGCATTTCGGCGAGCAGATGAAATATTCCGCGCGCATCGGGCTGACGCATCGCGCGGCGTCCCCGGATGAAGCGGAACTGCCGGGCGCCAAGCCGACATGGTTCTTCGCGCCCGACCAGATTCGCAAGCGCGCCAGGGAGTGGGGACCCGGCGGCATCGACAAAAGGTTCAGCGCGGCGTGGTCGGGCTTTGCCCCGATGCTGGAACATTGCCTTGCGGTGACGGAAGGCCGCGGGCCGGCGGCCGTGAAACAGGTCTACCTCGATACGCTGGCCGGCCGCATGCCGCCGGATCAAGGCCATATGCTGTCCATGCTGGACTAGATTCCGTTCCGATTGAATCGGAACGGGCTCCAGATTCTTGGTTTGACGCGTTTTCTTTGCGCGAACCGGTATCCACTTCGCTGGAAAACGCTCTGAGGCGCTTTCTGCTCCAGCCCAAAGCGTATAGCGTTGCGAACAGGAAACGCCGCGAAGGCCGCAAAGACGGCCGTTACGAGGTCGCGAATGCTGGACAAAACCGACGACGTCTCGGTGGCCGCGGAAGACTGGCTGGCGCATTTCGAACGCGCCCTCGCCAAGCCCGATGACGGCGCGCTGAAGGGCCTGTTTCATCCCGACAGTTTTTGGCGCGACGTGCTGGCGCTGAGCTGGAACCTGCAAACGATCAACGGCGCCGATGCCATTTTGAACGAATTGCAAGCCCGCTCCGGGCCCGCGGCGCCGAAGGATTTCCGAATTGATCCGGACCGCGCGCCGCCGCGCCGCGTCACGCGCGCAGGCACCCGCACCATCGAAGCTATTTTCAAATTCGAAACTGCCGTCGGACGCGGCAGCGGGATTTTGCGGCTGATCCCGGATGCCGGCGACCGCGACCGGCTGAAGGCCTGGACGCTGCTGACGGCACTCGATGAATTGAAAGGATATGAGGAGCAACAGGGGATTTCGCGGCCGCGCGGCCAGGCCTACTCGCGGGATTTCAGAGGCCCCAATTGGCTCGATCAACGCCAGGCCGCGGTTCGATATGACGACCGCGATCCCGATGTGCTGGTGGTCGGCGGCGGCCAGGCCGGGCTGTCGATCGCGGCACGGTTGAAGCAATTGGGGATCGATGCGCTGATCGTCGATCGGGAGGCGCGGGTCGGCGACAACTGGCGCAGGCGCTACCATGCGCTGACGCTGCATAATCAAGTGCAGGTCAATCACCTGCCCTACATGCCGTTCCCGCCGAACTGGCCGGTCTATATCCCAAAGGACAAATTGGCCAACTGGTTCGAGGCCTATGTCGAGAGCATGGAGCTGAACTTCTGGACCGGCACCGCGCTCGAGAGCGGCGCCTATCACGAAGCCGAAGCCCGCTGGTCGGCGGTGTTGCGCCGAACCGATGGCGGCACGCGCACGCTGCATCCGCGGCATATCGTGATGGCCACCGGCGTCAGCGGCATTCCGAACCTGCCCGATATTCCCAGCCTGAAAAACTTTGCCGGCGCGGTGCTGCATTCCAGCCGGTACGACGACGGCGAGGCGTGGAACGGCAAGAAAGCCATCGTCATCGGCACCGGCAACAGCGGCCACGACATCGCGCAGGACCTGCATTCGAGCGGCGCCGATGTCACGCTGGTTCAGCGCAGCCCGACCCTGATCACCAATATCGAACCGTCAGCGCAACTGGCCTATGCGGCGTATAACGAGGGCACGCTGGAAGACAACGACCTGATCGCGACCTCGATGCCGCTGACGCTGGCGAAACGAAACCACGTCATGCTGACCGAACAGTCAAAGAACTTCGACAGGGAATTGCTCGACGGACTCGCGCGCGTCGGCTTCAAGCTTGATTTCGGCGAAGGCGGCACCGGCTGGCAGTTCAAATATCTCACCCGCGGCGGCGGCTATTATTTCAACGTCGGCTGCTCCGATCTGGTCGCCGGCGGCGCGATCAAGCTGGCGCAGTTCGCCGATATCGACGCGTTCGTCGCGGACGGCGCGCGCATGAAGAGCGGCGCGACGATGCCGGCCGACCTGATCGTGCTGGCGACCGGCTACAAGCCGCAGGAACATCTGGTCCGCCAACTGTTCGGCGATGCCGTCACCGCGCGGGTCGGCCCGATCTGGGGATTCGGCGACGGGCAGGAATTGCGCAACATGTACACGCGCACCGGCCAGCCGGGTCTTTGGTTCATCGCCGGCAGCCTGGCGCAATGCCGGATCAACTCGAAATATCTGGCGTTGCAGATCAAGGCGATCGAGGAAGGATTGCTGCCGCGTGAGGTGCTGGGGCAATATCTAATCCTGCCGTCACGTAAATCTATCAACCGTCATTCCGCGGCGATGCGAAGCATCGAACTACGATGTGCGACTTGCACATCGGAGAATCTCGAGATTCCGGGTCTGGTCCTTCGGACCATCCCGGAATGACGGTGATAATTTGGGGGAGACAATCACATGCCGACCATTCTCGGATCGGGCGAGCACCGCTACCGCGTGGTGGAGAACTGGGCGAAGCTGCCGGAGGGCTGGAACCTGACCGACGTCGCGTCGGTGGCCGTCGACAGCAAGGACCGCATTTACCTGTTCAACCGCGGCGCCCATCCCATGGTGGTGCTGGATCGCGAGGGCAATTTCCTGAAGAGCTGGGGCGAAGGCCTGTTCAGCCGGGCGCACGGGCTGCACATCGATGCCGACGACAATCTCTACTGCACCGACGATGGCGACCACACCGTGCGCAAGTGCTCGGTCGACGGCAAGGTGCTGCTGACGATCGGCATCCCGAATAAACCGGCACCGTTCATGAGCGGCGAGCCGTTCCATCGCTGCACCCATACCGCGCTGTCGCCCAAGGGCGAGATCTACGTCTCCGACGGCTACGGCAACGCCTGCGTTCACAAATATACGCCCGACGGCAAACTGATCAAAAGCTGGGGCGAGCCCGGCACCGATCCCGGCCAGTTCAATATCGTCCACAACATCGCAACCGACGTCGATGGCTTCGTCTATGTCGCCGACCGCGAGAACCACCGCGTGCAGGTGTTCGACGGCAACGGCAAATACGAGGCGCAGTGGAATAATCTGCATCGGCCCTGCGCGCTGCATTGCTGCGGCGGCAAGCGGCCCAACTTCATCATCGGCGAACTCGGTCCCGGCATGCCGGTCAATCGCAAGGTGCCCAATCTCGGTCCGCGCCTGACCATCGTGGACGCGCAGGGAAAGCGCGTCGCCCGGCTCGGCGGCGAGAACGGTCCCGGCCTCGAGCCCGGCCAGTTCCTGGCGCCGCACGGCGTCGCGCTCGATTCAAAAGGCGACATCTATATCGGCGAAGTCGGCGTTACCGACTGGAAGACCAGCTTTCCCGATACGCCGCGGCCGGACCACGTCCGCTGCCTGCAGAAGTTGGAGCGCATCTAGCTCTCCTTCATTCGCCCTTGAGCTTGGCCGCCTTGATGATGGGCCACCATCGCTCGGCCTCGGCCTTCTGGAGCGCGCGCAGGGTTTCGGGCGCTTGCCGGTCGTGCGGTGAGACCTGAATGCCGAGATCAGCGAAGCGTGCGCGGACCGGCGGTTCGGCGAGCACCCGGACCATGGTGGCATTCAGTTTCGCGATGACGTCCTTCGACGTACCTTTGGGCGCCCAAAGCCCATACCAGAGTGAGGCAAAGAATCCGGGCAGCCCGGCCGCGTCCGCCGTCGGAATGTCCGGCGACGAAGGCAGCCGCGTTCGCCCGGTGATCGCAAAGGGCTTGACGCTCTTGGTGGCGAGCAGCGCCTTGAAGTTCGAGTACGGCTCGATCATGAAATCAATCTGTCCGGCCAGCAGATCCTGCATCGCCGGCGCATTGCCGCGATAGGGCACGAACTGAAATTTGGTCCCGGTCGCCTTCTGGAAGGCTAATCCGGCGAGGTGGCCGGTAGCGCCGACGCCGGCGATGCCCACCGATGCCTTGTCCGGATTTGCCTTGAGATAGGCGATCAGTCCGGCCAGATCTTCCGCCGGCAGGCTGTTCTTGCCGACGATCAGCAGCGGTTCGCTGCCGATCTCAATGATCGGCTCCAGGTCTTTCACCAGGTCGAATGGAAGGGCGTAGAGGCCGCCGGTCAGCATATGCGTGGTCGAAGTGCCGATGCTCAGCGTGTAGCCGTCGGCGGGCGCACGAACCGCGCGGCCGACGCCGATGCTGCCGGCCGCCCCCGCAACATTCTCGATGATGACGGGCTGGCCGAGAATGGGCCGCATCCGCTCGGCGAGATAACGCGCCAGGGTATCGGTCGCGCCCCCCGCGGGAAACGGCACGATCATGGTGATCGGCCGCGTTGGATAATCCTGTGCGGCGGCAATCACCGGCGCCAGGCCCGCGATCACAGCCAAGGCCCTCAACCATCTGCGCATGTAGCCCCCGAAACCGACGTACGCGCCGCAAGCTTATTATTCTCTTTCGTGTCTGGTCAAATTTCACCCACCGCCTCGCGCCGTCGCCGTTCGGATTCTTCCGCATAGCGGCGCATCGCATGGGCCTCGGTGAGCAGGCCGATCGGCCGGCGCAGCCCATCGGACTCGACGACGACCAGCGACTCCATTTCCGCTGCGTCGAAAACGGTGATGGCTTCCTGAATGTTCATGGCGGGGAGCAGCACGATGCCCCGGGCGTGAAGAATGTCGGCAAGGCCGTTCGCCGCCTCGATATCGGGCGCGTGGGCTTCAGCGACCAGCACCAGTCCGGCGTAGCAGCCCGTGGCGTCGACCGCGATCACCTGGGTTTTCGATCCCAGCGGAAATTTGCCGCGAAATTCGTCGATCGGCATGATCGGCGCTCACCATGGTCACGTCGGGCCGCATCAGACTGCGCACCGTGAGATCGCGGATCCAGCCGACGTCGGCGGCGCTTCGGATGGTTTCACCGCGCAGGTGCAGCCGCCAGGTCGCGAACGAATAACCGAACAGCTCGCGGGTAATCTGGGTCGAGATGATGACCGCGACCAGCACCGCGGTGGTAAGCCAGAGATTGCCGGTCGATTCCAGCGCGATGAACGCCATCGTCAGCGGCCCGCCGATCACCGACGCCGACAGCGCGCTCATGCCGATGATCGCATAGACATTGGGGTCGAGCTTGAGGCCGGGCCAGATCGCATCGAAGCCCGCGGCGAACAGATGGCCGCCAAGGGCCCCCAGAAACAGCGCGGCGAAAAACAACCCGCCGCGAAAGCCGCTGCCGAGCGATATGATCGACGCGATCGATTTCAGGGCGAATATCGTCGCGACGACCGTCAATGGTATTGAAACAAACCCGGCGAAATGCAGCGCGCCATGGCCCGATGACATCACTTGAGGGCTCACCAGCGCCAGCAGGCCGACGGCGAGACCGCCCAGCGCCGGACGCAGCGGCGGCCAGATTCCGGTCTTTGACAATAGCCGCTCGCAAAGCGCCACGCCGCGCATGATGACGATGCCGAACAGCGCCGCCAGGATTCCGAGCAATGCGGCGACGGCAAGGTCGCGCCCCAGCACATCGCCGACCGGACCGACGCCCACGCCGATCGACAGCACCGTGAACGCATGCGCGACAAAATAACCCGCGACCGCCGCGACGCCGACCGGCGTCAGGCTGGCCGGCGTATAGCCTCCGAGCACCAACTCAAATGCATAGAAGGCGCCGGCGAGCGGCGCGCCGAAGGCGCCCGCGATCGCGGCGGCGGCGCCGCAGCCGACCATGATGCGCTGATCGCCGCGGCGCAGATGAAATCCGCGGCCCAGCGAAGCGCCGATGCCGCTGGCGAGCTGGGTGTATCCGGCCTCAAGCCCAACCGAGGCGCCGACGCCGCTGGACCAGACCGTCTGCAGCGCCACGATCACGCTGCCGCGAAACGACATCCGCCCGCCATGCAGCGCGTTGGCCTCGATCGGATCGATTTCTCGCGCCGGACGCCATCGCGCCAGCAGCAGGAATGCGACGCCGAGCAGCAGGCCGCCGAGGCTCGGCACCAGCAAAGCGCGCCACGGCTCGATTCTGAACTGGCTCGACAGCCGTTGCCCGATGTCGAGGTTGAACAACAAGACGTGAAGGCCTTCGACCGCGGCGCTCATCGCGGCCACCACCAATCCGCCGATAGTTCCGATCAGCGCCGCAAGGACGACCAGACTCGTTTCATGCGCCCGAACGAATGCCCGCAAGCGGCGCGGCGCCTCGAGATAGCGGGACGTGGTGACCATTTCGCTGGATCCGTACGGCGAAAAAGTGCCGCTGGGCCCCGGTTTAGCGGTCTTCACGCCGATCACGCAATCCGGATACGTAGCGGGCGGCGGCGGATAAGCCAGTCAATGGCTCTTCACAATGCCGTCACGCTGCCTGTAGTATGTCATCTCAAGCTGCTTCGCAGCCGAATCGGGGGCCAGGAGCGTTACTTGAACGCACATGTCTCGCAAGGCGGTTGGCCGGTGCTGGTGTTGAACGCGGACTTCCGGCCGCTGAGTTATTATCCGCTGTCTCTTTGGTCGTGGCAGGACGCGATCAAAGCGGTGTTCCTTGACCGCGTCAATATCGTTGAGCATTACGACCGCGCGGTGCGCAGTCCCTCCTTCGAGATTCAGCTACCGAGCGTGGTGTCGCTGAAATCCTTCGTCAAGCCGACCACGCATCCCGCCTTCACCCGGTTCAATGTTTTCCTGCGCGACCGTTTCGCCTGCCAGTATTGCTCGGCCGGTGACGACCTCACCTTCGATCATATCATCCCGCGCAGCAAAGGCGGCCAGACCACGTGGGAGAACGTGGTCGCGGCGTGTTCGCCCTGCAACCTGCGCAAGGGAAACCTGACCACGGCACAGGCGCGGATGTTTCCGAAACAGCCCCCGTTCGCACCGACCGTGCATCAATTGCATCGCAATGGCCGGCTGTTCCCGCCGAACTATTTGCACGACAGTTGGCTCGATTATTTGTACTGGGACACCGAACTCGATCCGTAAAGCGGGCGAACGAAATTATCGTGGCTCGCGTCCCGCGCAGGCAAGCCGAACCGATCCCGGCGTCCCTCCTATCCGACCACGCGTGTCCAGAATTGGGATGGCCGCAGCCATCGCCTCGGCACCATCCACGGCGTCGTGCATTACATCCCTGCCGGGCCGTTGAAATCTCGATTGCGGATGCCGAAATAGGACTGGTCCCGGCGGGCAATCTCGGTCGGCGCGGGGAATGTGCGCGCCACCGCAGGCGTGCGTGGGCGGACATTGGTGATACATTGCCGAAACTGGCGCCGGATGGCGGAAGGCGGGCACCGCAAACCGTCATTTGGCTGCACCGGTTACGTGCCGATTGAACAGGAGAGCCTGCATGCCCTCTTTGACTGAATGGAAAGTGCCGCCGGCGAACCAGCCCCGCGCCAGCGACTACGGCTTCGACCTCGATCGCGCGCTGGCCTCGGTGATCGGCCTGCACTCGATCATCCCCAGCGATGCCTTTAGCGCGGACAATCTCGGTACCGAGCGCGCCGGCAACGGCGTGCTGATCGACGATGGGCTGGTGCTGACCATTGGTTATCTGATCACCGAGGCCGAGGCGGTCTGGCTGCATCTCGGCGACGGCCGCGTGATGCAGGGCCATGTGCTCGGCTTCGATGCCGAAACCGGCTTCGGCCTGGTGCAGGCGCTGGGCCGCATCGATCTCGCCCCCCTGCCGCTCGGCACGTCGGCGGCCACCCAGATCGGCGACCGCGTGGTGCTGGGCGGCGCGGGCGGGCGGACGCGATCGGTTGCGAGCCATATCGCCGCCAAGCAGGAGTTCGCCGGTTACTGGGAGTATTTGCTGAACGAGGCGATCTTCACCTATCCCGCGCACCCCAATTGGGGCGGCGCCGGGCTGATCTCGAACCGTGGCGAGTTGATCGGCATCGGCTCGCTCCAGCTCGAACGTGAGCGCGACGGCAAGAGCGAGCATGTCAACATGATCGTGCCGATCGACCTGCTCAAGCCGGTGCTCGACGACCTCAGAAAATTCGGCCGCGTCAACAAGCCGGCGCGGCCCTGGCTCGGAATGTACTCAGCCGAGATCGAGAACAAGGTCGTGGTGGTCGGCATCTCCGCCAACGGACCGGCGGCGCGCGCCGAGCTAAAGGCCGGCGACGTCATTCTGGCGGTCCGGGGCGAGACCATCACCAGTCAAACCCAGTTCTACCGGAAACTCTGGTCGCTCGGCACGGCGGGCGTCGACGTGCCGCTGACCGTCTACCATGAAGGCGTCACCTTCGACGTGGTGCTGGCCTCGACCGACCGCGCCAAACTGCTCAAGGCGCCGCGGATGCATTGAGCGCGGCATATAGGGGCCAGGCGATGCGCGAAGCCGTGGTGGACGACATCGTGGCCGTGCTGCCGCCCCTGTTGCAATCGCTCGAGGCGCTCGCCTTTGTGGCGCGCCATTTGAACCCGCCGGATTTCGACCAGGTGATGCAGGCCGCGGGCACGCCCGAGCAAGCCTTGCGTGACGTTCCGGCGCGGCTCGCCGGCTGGCCGGAGCCATTCGCCGATATACGGACCTCGCTGCAGGCGGCGAGCGAAGCTGTTGTGGCGGCGTTCGACGGGTTGCGCGCGGTGCGGCAGGGCCATGGCGACCTGATGGCCGTGTTTCGCGCGCTGCGCTACGCCCCGCGCGCGCAGGAAGCGCTGTATCCGCTGGCCGCAAAATTTCCGCCGGTGAGCGACTTCTTCCTCGACCCTGCCTCGCGTGAGGACGCCGCCCTCGATCGCGCGGCTCGCAGCACCGGCGCATCAAGACAGCGGCATCATCCACGACCATAACGACCCCGGCAGCCGCGGCGGCTTCTCGCTCTATGTGCCGGAATATTATACGCCCGACCGCGCCTGGCCGCTGGTGATGGCGCTGCATGGCGGCAGCGGCAATGGCCGCGGTTTCCTGTGGAACTGGCTGCGCGACGCGCGCAGCTTTGGCGCCATCCTGGTCGCACCGACGGCAACCGGCGCGACTTCGAAGACAGACCAAAACACAAAAACGACTTGGGCCCTGATGGGCGAGGATACCGATACGCCGAACCTCATGCGCATTCTCGACCTCGTGCGGGCGCGCTGGAATATCGACCCGGCGCGGCTGCTGTTGACCGGCATGAGCGACGGCGGAACGTTCTGCTATGTCAGCGGGCTGGAGCCCGCATCCCCCTTCACCCATCTTGCACCCGTCGCCGCCACCTTCCATCCGCTGATGGCGGAAACCGCCGATGCGGCGAGGCTGCGCGGCCTGCCGGTCTACCTCGTGCACGGCCGGCTCGACTGGATGTTTCCGGTGGAGATCGCGCGGCAGGCGCGCGCGGCGTTGTCCGCGGCCGGCGCCGACGTCACCTATCGCGAGATTGACGACCTCAGCCATTGCTACCCGCGCGAGATCAACCCGGCGATCCTTAATTGGCTGCGCGGCGGATGATCAGACCATGCCGCGCACATCGTCGAGCCCCCGCTGTGAATGGCGGCGGATCTAGCGCCGGCCAGCGGACGCGGAACCATCTCAGCTTGACGGCATTGTCCTGCGATCATTTGGAGGTTTGTCATGCAGATTTTTCTGGGGATGATTTTGGGGGCGCTGTTGCTGGTCGCAGGCGTCTATATCTCCGACACGATGTCGACCTCGACGGTGGCCAACGGCGAAGTCGCGCAGGGCGGCCGCACCATCGTCAACTGGGACGTCGCCACGCCGATTGGAACGCGCTCAAGCTGCGTGCGCATAACGACTGGATCAGGCTGTCGTCGAAATAATCGCTTCAATGTTCGCGTGAGAACACGCGCGTCGGTCGGCTTCGAAGGTATTTTGAATTTCAACGCGGCTATTTATTCGCCGCGGCCTTTCGCGCATCGGCGATGACCTGACCGAATTCTTCCATGGTCAGGATGCCGGGAACCCGGAATTTGCCGACGATAAAGGACGGCGTGCCCTTGAAACCGAACGCCGTGGCCTGATCGTTGTTGCGTGCAACCAAAGCGTCGATCGCCTTGGCATTGGTCGCGAGATCGCGGTTGAGGCGATCGATATCGATCCCCGCGCCGGCCAGCACTTCGCGGATGCGCGGCTCGGTCAGCTTCGAATTGACGGCCATCATGGCTTCATGCGCCTGGATGTATTTGTCCTGATATCGGCTGGCCAACGCCATCCGCGTGGCGACCACCGAGATCGGGCCGAGGATCGGCCAGTCCTTCCAGATCAGACGAACCTTGCCGTCGTCCTGCACCACCTGCCGCAGCTCGGGCTCGATCTTGCGGCAATACGGGCACTGATAGTCGAAATATTCGACGATCGTGATGTCGCCATCGGCATTGCCGGCGACCGGAATATCCGGATCGCGCAGCACCAGGGCCTCCGTCAGCACGGTTTCCTCGTCGCCGCTGCCTTGTGCCAAGGCCTGCCGTGGCGCGATCCCGAGGCCAAGCGCGATCGAGGCCGCCCCGAGCAGGCCCAGCGCCTCGCGCCGGCTGGTTGCCGGCTTAAGCGGGGCGGCGTCAATCGATAGGGTCATGTCGGTCTCTCCGGCCGGCCTTGAGGCGGCAATCAAACAATCCGTTCAAGGATACATACGCTCAGGATAGAGATAAGTTACGCGCCAGCATATAGAGCGCCACCGCGATAATGATCGCCGAAAACACGATGTTGAGCGCGCCGCGCCGCGCCGCCAAGTGCCGCGCCGACCGGGTGCCGATCAAGCCGCCGGCGACGCCGCCGGCGATGAACAATCCCGCCAACGGCCATGAAATCAGGCCGGACCAGGCATAGCTGGTCGCGGTGGTCAGGCCGAACGCCGTCACCGCAACCAGCGACGAACTGACCGCGTTCATGATCGACATGCCTGTCGCCAGCATCAGCGCCGGCACGATCAGAAAGCCGCCGCCGATGCCGAAAAAGCCGGACAGCGTTCCCGTTGCGAGGCCGAGGCCGACGACGGCGGGCATGTTGGCCCAGCTCATCTTGGCGTCGGGCAAGCCGGCCCGCGACCGCGTCTTCAACATCAGCCCTGCGATCACCAGCATCAGCAGTGCGAACAGCGCCAGTAATTTCTGGCCGTCGAGCATTTTGCCGAAGATCGATCCGATGAACGCACCGATGATTCCCGCCGCCGCGAATGTCAGCGCGCACGACCACCGTACGGTGCCGCCGCGCGCATGGTTCGACAGATTGAAGGCGGCGTTGGCGGCGACCGCGATGGCGCTGGTGCCGATCGCCACATGGGCGTCGGCGACGCCGACCACATAGACCATCAGCGGCACCGCGAGGATCGATCCGCCGCCGCCGACCAGGCCGAGCGAGAATCCGACCAGCGATCCCGACGCCAGTCCCAGCAAGCCTTGCATCGCGGAAATGATCACGCCGAAGTCTCGTTTACGCCGGCGCGATGCCAGAGGATGTCGGGCGTGATCCGGAAAAAGCCTGCCCCGCACGTGATGCGGGGTGGGTCCCGGCTTGCTTCGGAACAACGCCAGACGTTGGCCCGAAGATCACGCCCAACAATAGCGTAGATCGCGATCAGCAGAGTGGAAGCACGGGCATAACAACGACGTTACGCCCGTGCTTGTCAAATCCCAGGAAATCCCCGGGCTCAGGCGCCCTTCAGCTTCTTGTTGCACTCGCTGTAATAGCCGCCGCCCTTCTGGATCCATTTCATGCCGCCATTGCCGTTGGTGGCCTTGTTGGCGTTGTACTGATCGACGCAGGTGTGCATGCGGCCCTTGCCCGCGGTTTCCTTGGCGTATTTCGGATCCACCGCGGAGGGGAACACCGCATTGCCGACCGGCGTCGCCGCAGCGGGCGCAGGCGCGGCAGCCGGCTTGGCCTCGGCAGCGGCCGGCGCGGCGGCAGGTGCCGCCGCGGGCGCAGCGGTAGCATCCGCGCCGCATTGGGCTTTACGGAAATCGTTCCACTTCTGGCCGTTGAGCGTGCCGGCGGACTTGGCGGCCTGATATTTCGCGCTGCATTCCTGCGTCGTCAGGGCCTGGGCTGGCGATACCGCCGCCAACGCGGCAAAACTCGACATGGCAACGGCACACAATAAGAATTTTGTTTGAACGGTCATCCTGGTCTCCTTGGGGCCTGACGATTCGGGGCCTGACGATTTAAGTTCCCTATCCTAGCTCAGCGACGGCGCGTGACAACGGAGCTGTCCGTCCGCGTGCTTAAAATATCGTAGCCGCAAATTGCGGGCCAACGGCGCCATTCATCCACGGTTCAGCATCGCGAGCCGACCTTGCTGGTCTTTTCAACCCGAGGTGCTCTCCATGATGACCCTATCCTCCCGCGCGGTCGCGACCGCCTTCGCCTCCCTGCTCCTGATGAGCTCCGCGTTTGCGCAAACGGCCGCGCCGGCCCCGGCTGCACCCGCGGCGACCGCCGCGCCTGCCGCAAAGAAGGCGCAAAAGCCACGGACCGCCGCCTCGCTCGAATGCTCGAAGGAAGCCGATACCAAGGGCGTGCACGGCAAGGAACGCAAGAAATTCATGTCCGATTGCAAGAAGGCCGCTAAGGACGCGGCTGCCAAGCCCCAATGATTAAGACCAAGTGATTTTGCTTCGGCCTCTCGCCCTGCGTGAGAGGCTGGCACGCCTCATTGGAGGCAAACGGGGTGAGGGATAGACCCGGCTTTGCGACCTATCCCTCGCCCACTCTCGATTCGCTGCATCAGCGGACAGACCAGGCGGCAGCGCCACAAAGGCGTGCATTGCTGCCGTTGCGTTGGCGCATTTGTCGCCGCAGCGGGGATTTGACATAAAACGGCGTGAGCCAGATTCCCGCATCGGCGGCATTTGCGATTCCCAGCCGCGCCAACACCCTCAACACCCTCGAAACGCTCGCTCTCGGCGCCGCCGGCGGCGGGCTGTTTTTATGGGCGCAGCTTCCGGGCGGGCTGATTTCCGGCGCGATGTTCGCGGTAGGCGTTGCCGCCATCGCGGGCCGGCCGCTCACGGTGCCGCCGATCCTAACCCAGGCGATGCTGGTGTTGCTCGGGATTTCGCTTGGGCTCGCTGATGTCGCGGCAACTTCTGCAGCATGTCAGCGCCTATCCCGTGACCATCGCACTGCTGGCGCTGGCGACGTTCTGCTCGACATTCGGCAGCAGCATTTATCTGCAGCGCGTCCACGGCTGGGACCAGACCTCGGCGTTCCTGGCCGGAGCCCCCGGCGCATTGTCGCAAATCACCATTCTCGCCGCCGAGAAAGGCGCCGACGTGCCGGCGATCGCCGTGGTGCAGACCATGCGGGTGATCATTCTGACCGCCGCGCTGCCGATGCTGCTGACGCTGACCGGGATAGCCCCGGCGTCTCCCCCGACCGCCACGATGGCCGTCGCCTCTCCGTTCGGCATGGTCGAGCTGATCGCGGCGTCGGTGGCGGTATCGCTGCTGCTGCGGCTGATTAAATTTCCGGCGAGCTGGATGTTCGGCGCGATGATCGGCTCGAGTTTACTGCACGGCGCCGGCCTGGTCGAAGGCGGTTTGCCGCCCTCGGTGCGAGCGATCGCGCTGGTCGGCATCGGCGCGGTGATCGGGTCGCGGTTCGCGCGGATGCGGCTCAAGACCCTATTCAGCCATGTCAATGCGGCGCTGGGGTCGTTCGCCGTCGCCATCGCCATCTCCGCGATCTTTGTCGCGGTGATTCTGCTGACCACCCATGTGCGGTTCTCCGACGTTGTCGTCGCGTTCGCGCCCGGCGCCATGGACGCCATGCTGGCGCTGGCACTGACGCTGCACATCGATCCGATTTTCGTCGGCGCGCATCATCTGTCGCGCTTCGTGTTCGTCACTCTCGCGACGCCCGGCATCGTCCACCTGTTCGGACGGCCGCAGGACGATGTCGACGATTAGCCTTGACGGGCGGTCTTGACGAAACCCCAGACCGCAACCGCAGCCATCAGGAGCGAAATCAGCACGTTGTAGCCGGCCAGCGACAGGCCGAGGAAGCGCCACTGCACTTCGTCGCAGCGGATCACCTTCACGGTGTCGAGGCGCGAGAGCAGATTACCGGCGCTGCCGAGATTGCCGATCGGGCCGGTACAATCGGTCGGCCCCTGGAAGAAATGCCATTCGACGCCGGCGTGATAGCCGCCGAGCACGGCATTGCCGAGCGCAGCGAGGCCGAGAAGAACGAGGCCGGTCAGAACGATCGGGCGCGCGGCGCCTTTCGCCGCGGCGAATGCCACCAGCGCGCCGAGCGGGACCGCCAGATAATAGGCATAGCGCTGCTCGAGGCAGAGCGGACAGGGAAGGATTTCCAGCACCAGCTGAAAGAACCAGGCGCCCGCCAGCGTCGCCGCCGCAATGACCGTGATGGCCAGCGCGGCCGTCTGCGCCGGAGCGGCGGAAGCGCGCGCATGCGATGGGTGTGCCGTAGCGTCAAAGGTCACGTTCAACTCCCTGTGCAAAGCGTCGTATCCCGCGAGTCCGGGGCTGTCGAGGCGGCCTCTATCACACTGGGGTGTTTGGATGTAGCCGTGAGGCGCCAAAACGGCCTATTCCCATGCGGCAGGCCTGAGCGTCGGCCGCCCACGGGGCTGGACCACCCGCCATCCGGACCTTGGGGACCGGCCGATACGCTCGGGTTGACCCGCAGAGCGCGCCCGCTATATTCCGCCCGCTTCGCGACGTTCGGCCTTGCCAAGGACGTCCGGATGCCCCTGTGGCGGAATTGGTAGACGCGCTCGAACTCAAAATCGAGTTCCGCAAGGAGTGCTGGTTCGATTCCGGCCAGGGGCACCATTCCCGAACAGATTTGCGAACCACGGCCGCAACATTGAATTGCTGCTGATTTTCCGGATCAGCCACCGCACTTCGGCAACAGGGCGGACACGTCGCGGACCAGATCGGGCATGACCTGCTCCGCCGTCCGCTTGCCCGTCACCAGGCTTTCGGTGTGGTCCTTGATCACCTCGATCACCTTCAGGGAGTTATCGCCCGGGAATGAAGCCCACTCGGTCAGGACCGGCAATTGCTGCACGCTGGTCATGTGGTTCGGATTCTTGGCATAAAAGGCGCCGAGCATTTCCGGCTGATTCACCGCGATCTCATTGCCTGGCATGTAGCCGGTGTAGTTGGTCATCAGGGTCTGACCGACCGGTCCGGTGACGAATTTCACGTACTCCCAGGCCGCCTTCTGACGCTCGGCATCCTTCGCGAACACCATCGCCACGTTTCCGCCTGCCGGCAGCTTGCCGTCGGACGCCGCGAGGGGAAAGGCGACCGTCCTGAGCTGGAACTTGCCGGCGATCTGCCGTTCGGCGGCGGCGACATAGGAGGTGGAATCCACCAGAATGCCAATGCTTCCGGCAACGAAGGACTGCCGGGACTGGCCGATCGCGAGATTGGGCATGCCGGACTTGCCGAACGATTCGAGCGTCTTCAGCGCCCACATGCCGGCGTCGTCGTCGAAGGCGATGCTACAGCCATCCGCCTTCAGCATATGGCCGCCTTTGCTCGTCACCAGCGATTGGAATAGCCAGTTGCCGGTCTGCTCCCACTGAAAGTAGAAGCCGGTGACCGGCGCTCCGGCCTTGGCCTCGATGGTCTTGCCAACGGCGACAAGATCGGGCCAGCTCTTGGGCAGCGAGGCCACATCGATGCCCGCTTTCGTGAGGAGATCGGCGTTCACGTAGAGCACCGGGGTGGAGACGGCGAAGGTGAGGCCATAGAGCTTGCCCTTCCATTTTCCGAGCTGCGCGAGCGTGGGGTAATAACCGAGCTTGGCAAGGCCGCCGTCCTGCTCTGCGAACGCATCCAGCGGCGCCCCGAGCCCACGATCCACGAACAGCCCGATCTGGTTGATGCCATTGAAGGCTACGTCCGGCAGGCGTCCGGCGACCCGATCGCGCAGAATCTGTTGCGCCGCTTCCTCGTAACCGGCCACCGGGTTGCGAAATTTCACCTTGATGTCGGGATGCGCCTCGGTGAAGCGTTTCGCCAGCTCCTGGTGCAGCGCACTGAAGGTGCCCGGCGTGGTGTAGAGCACGTCGAGCGTGACCTCCGCCTGCGCGGATTTTGCGCCCATCGCCAGCAACACCGCGGCGCCTGCGAGCATCCGGCCCAGCCGGGTAATTGTTCGGTCGAACATGGAAGGGTCTCCGGTTGGGATTATTTCATGGACGTGACCGCGAGGCCGTCGATGAAGCGGCGTTGCGCGACCAGAAAGGCGATGAGCAAGGGAGCGACGATGATCACAGCTCCTGCCATGAGCGGACCGAGCAACTGGCCGGCCTCATCGTCGCGGAAAAGCAGAATCCCGAGTGCTGGCGTGGAGATTTCCTCACTGCGCACGGCGATCAGCGGCCAGAACAGATCATTCCAATGAGCGACCACGGAGAAGATGCCGAAGGCGGCCAGCGCCGGCACACTCATGGGGATCATGATGCGCCAGATGATCTCGAACTCGCCCAGTCCGTCGAGTCGCGCGGCGTGGATCACGTCGTCCGGCACGGAGCGGAAGAACTGCCGCAACAGAAAGACGCCAAAGGCGGAAATCGCCCAGGGCAGGATCAGCGCCGCATAGGTGTCCAGCAGCCCGAAGAAGTAGAGCAGCACGAAATGCGGAATGGCGAGCGCCTGCGGCGGCACCAGCAGGCCGACAAGCACGGCTGAGAACAAGGTGTCCCGGCCGCGGAAGCGCAGCTTCGCCAGGGCATAGGCGCAGGGCACGCAGACAAGAAGCTGCAACGTGAAGATCGCCCCGCACACGATGAGGCCGTTCAGCAGGAAGCGGAACATTGGCGCGGCGGTCAGGGCGACGCGGTAATTTTCCACGCCGTGGAAGGTGGTCGGCCAGAAGTGAAAAGCGGTCTGGAAGATCTCTTCCGGCGGCTTCAGCGACAGGCTCACCATCCAGATGAAAGGCAGCAACGCAAAGGCGCCGGTGCCGATCAGAAGGACATGTCGCGAGAGGCGGCCCGCCAGACGGCGGCCTGAGAAGCGCCGGCTCATGAATGCGGGCTCATGAATAGTGAACCCGACGTTCGAGAAGCTTCGCCTGGGTCAGTGTAAGCACTGCGACGATGGCGAGGTAGATGACGGTCAACGCCGCTCCATAGCCCGTACGCAGGAAGTCGAAGCTCTCGGTGTAGAGCCGGTGCAGCAGCACTTCGGAGGCGTAGTTCGGCCCACCCTGAGTGAGCACCCGAACACTATCGAACACCTCGAAGGCGCGGCTCGCCGTCAGGATGACGACGAACATGGTGACCGGCCCAAGCATGGGCAACGTCACGAGGCGCAGGCGATCCAGAATACCGTCAGCGCCATCGATCGCGGCCGCGTCGTAGAGATGCTGCGGCACGGCCTTCAGGCCTGACACGAACAGCACCATGGCGAAGCCGAAGCCCTGCCAGATGCCGATGACGGCCAAAGCAAACAGCGCCGTATTCTCGTCCCGCAGCCAGTTTACCCCGGCGATCCCGACCGCCCCCAGCGCGCGGTTCACGAGACCGATGGTCGGGTGGAGCATGGTGCCCCAGACAATCGCCATCGCCGACATCGTGGACATGACGGGAAGGAAATGGGCGGCCCGGTAGAAACCGCGCAGCCCCGGGCTCGCCTCGATCAGCAGCGCCACGGCAAGACCGAGCAGCACGGTGCTTGGCACAACGATGACCACATAGAGCAAGGTGTTGCACAGCGCTTTCCAGAACGCCGGGTCTGCGACCAACGACGCGAAATTAGCAAGCCCGACGAAGTGGAAGCTGGATGCTCCCAACTGCCAGTCGGTGAAAGAAAACAACACCACGGCGGCCGCCGGGCCAAAAAGCAGTCCGATCAGCAGCGTCACGGCCGGCGAAACGGCGAGCCAGCCAACCTTGGCCTCGCTTTGTCTTTTCGCGGGCCTTCCCGTTGCGTCGGGAATGCCACGGCAGCCTTGACGACAAGGGGCGGTCAAGCTGAGACCGCCTCCCGCTCGATCCGGCGCAGGCGCATACCGGTGCCATCGAACTGCATCAGGCGGACGGGATTGACGCGGACACCGACTGATCGCCCGACCTGGACGCGCGGCGCGTCGGGATGCGTGCGCGCCACGACGCTGTCGCCACCGTTCGAGAGCGCCACCGTCAGGAAAATGTCGGAGCCGAGATTCTCGATATTTGCGACTGTGCCGCCCAAGGCCCCATGTCCCGGGGCCATTATTTCGGCGTCCTCCGGCCGGAAGGCCAGATGCATCGCATCACCATCAATTCTGGTAGGCATTGCGCCGTGTGCGGTCCAGTGCGTACGGGACACAACGTTGATCTTGGGGCTACCGATCATCTCGGCGACCCGCAGATCTTGCGGATCGCGGTAGAGTTGCTCTGGCGGGGCGACCTGGAGCAGTTCGCCTCCCATCATCACGGCGACCCGGTCGGACATGGTCATCGCTTCTGACTGGTCGTGGGTGACATAGACGAAGGTGACGCCGAGGCGGCGGTGTAACGCGGTAATCTCGGCGCGCATCTGGACGCGCAACTTGGCATCGAGATTGGAGAGAGGTTCATCCATCAGGAAAACGGCGGGGTGTCGCACCATGGCTCGGCCCAGTGCAACGCGCTGGCGTTGTCCGCCGGACAGTTGCCCCGGCTTGCGATGAAGCAGATGCGCCACGTCGAGCATGGCGGCCGCCTGTTCGACCTCGGCACGGATTGTCTGCTCCACCTTGCGCCGTCGCGGAAAGGCGGGACCAAGCAGGGGCAGCCTCTCGACGAAGCTCAGCCTCCGCGTTCTCAGCGGAAGAGCAATATTGTCAAAGACGGTAAGATGCGGATAGAGCGCATAGGATTGGAACACCATGGCGATGTCCCGTTCCTTCGGACGCCTGTCGTCCACGCAATGCCCGCCTACATGCACCTCCCCGCTGTCCTGCGCTTCCAATCCGGCGATGATGCGCAGCAGGGTTGACTTGCCGCAGCCGGAGGGGCCGACCAGCGTAAGAAACTCGCCGTCACGAATATCCAGCGAAACGTCTTTGACGACGGTCGTCTCGCCGTAGCGCTTCCGGATGCCGAGCAGCCCGATCTCAGCCATGCTGGCTTCCTGCCGACGGCATCTGAAGCAGGCGCCCATCCATGCCCGAGACCGGAAGCCGGAGATGCGTGAGAACGGTCGGGGCGATGTCGATGACGCAAGCCGGGTCGGTCCTGACGGTGCCCGTGCCGAAGCCGGCGCCTGCGATCATGAGGAACGGCGACTGTTCGCCAGACCCGAGGCCTCCATGTTGACCGGCTCCAATCACGTCGGCCTTATCGCCGGCGCGTCGTGCGGCGAGGCTTGTACCGTGGATGCCGAATGCGTTGGGGGCGTTGCTCGACCGCATCGAGACCGCGAAGGCCAACCCGTGGTCGGAAGTGTGCCCGATGGACGCAAGCTCGCTCCTGGCGACGATCGTTCCGGCCCAATCGCGGCCTGCGAGAAACGTGGCGATTTTCGGCTCACGCCCCGCGAAATCCGGATGCAGATAGATCAGCGCGGATGTGCCGTTCGAAGCGACCACCACGTCACCGAAGTCGGGGCTTTCCTTCAGTTCCGCCGCGACAAGCTCAGCCTCGATGTCGACCACGCCTTCGACCGTCTGGTGGCCGTGGTCCGAGCCCACCAGTAGAAGAACGTCATCCCGATCCGGCACGCCGGCAACGGCATCCATGACACGCTTCGCATTGCGATCCGCCTGTTCCAGAACCGCAAGGTGGGCGGGCGAGCCGAGCGGAATGCGCGTGTTGTGATGCGTCGGGCTCACCGAGCCAGAGCACCGCGAAGGCCGGCACATCTGCGGGGGCGAGCACCGCCTCGGCGATGAATCGTTCCGTCATCGCCCGATCGCCGGCTACATCCAGCGTGACGCGAAGCTGGTCAGCATCGGCCACCGGAATACGGCCGCGGCCGAAAGATCCGGCCCGGTGATAGACGCGGCCGTGCCCATCGGGATCGTGGGCATAGGCAGCGCCTGGCGACACATTGTTGAAGATGACGGCGCCACCGTCGTGCCGGACCCGTTCGGCCAAGGTCGGGACTGCCAGTGAGCGTCCCGTCACGCGCCGCTTGTGCTGGAGAAACTCGGGATTCCCCGCGTCGTGCCGCACGAGGCGTCCGCCTTCCATCAGCGCCATGGTGTTGCCCTGCAGCCCGTGGCGCGCGGGATAGCAGCCGGTGGCGAGGCTTGCCGAGACGACGCGCGTGCACGACGGAAACACCGTGCGGTAGACGGCGAACTGCTCCGAGCGCTGTGCGAACGCCGCAAGGTGCGGTGTGGTCTCAGGCGAGATGAGGTCCCGGCGGAGACCATCGAGAATGACGAGTATCGCGCGACGCATGCTTACAGGTCTGCCCTTTGTCTGCCCGCAGGAGGTAGCAATCGCGAGCGACACATTTGTGACGGCGTTGGAACATTTGACCCGAATGTGATAGTCGAAAGCCGGCCTGATTGCCGCAAGGCACAGCGCCCCAGCGAGAAGAACGAGGATCTGACTTGTGAGTCCGACCAATGGAATGCCTGCAGGCGAAATCGAGGGCGGGGAAGTCGGTGCCGATGCCGCCCTCGTTGCCCGAATCTGCTGGTATTATTTCAAGGAAGGCCAGACGCAGGACGCCATCGCCCAGCGCATGAAAATCACCCGAAAACGGGTCAACCGTATTCTCGGCGACGCGCGGGAGAACGGCTTCGTCCAGATCACCATTACCGATCCGGTGGGCGCCTGCGTGGAGTTGGAAGCAGGCCTCGTCGCGCGTTTCGGCCTGCGCCGCGCGATCGTCGTGCCTGCTCCGATGGCGGACACGGATGTTCGGGTGTTTCTCGGAGCGGCAGCGGGACGCTATGTGTCTGAAGCCCTTCCAGCTGGGGGCTCGCTTGGAATCAGCTGGGGCGGCACGATCAACGCCGCAGCGCAAAACCTGACGCGCAGGACGCGTGACGGAAGTCGAGTGGTGCTGCTGTGCGGCGGATTGGCTGAGAGCACCGACGTTAACCCCTTTGACAATGCAGCCATGATGGCTCGCGCGCTCGACGCGACATGCTTTTATCTCACCGCGCCGATGTTCGCGGAAACGCCGCAGCTTCGAAACGCTCTCGTCGCCAGCGAGCCTGTGCGTTCCGTACTGGCGATGGTGCCGGAGCTCGATCTTGCGCTGCTCAGTGCCATCGACCTGTCGGAGCAATCCAAGGCGCTCGAATATGGCGTGATCTCACGCGAAACCTTTCGTTCCCTGCTGGATGCGGGCGCAGTAGGAGACATCTGTGGGCACTATCTCAGCGCGGATGGTGTCGTGATCGAGCATCCGCTCCGACATCGTGTCGTCAATCCATCGTTGCAGGATCTGCTTGCAGTCAAGGAACGGATCCTGGCCGCCGGAGGCCTGCAGAAGATCCCTATTTTGAGGGCGGCGATACGCGCGAGCCTCTGTCACGTGTTGATAACCGACGAGCAAACGGCACAAGTTCTTTTGAGCAGTTGAATGCTCAAGGTCGTTCGTCCGCGCCAATGTCGCGGAATACATGGCTTCATCGACGGCCTTCCTCATGCTCCGTGCGTCGGCTCCCCGACGGGGCGGCCGGTCAGGTTTATTCGGCCGCAATGGTGTGCACGCTCCCGCCTTGAGCCTGGCTCGCGAACACGAAGCCTTCGTATCCGTTTTCGGCGACCTCGGCGCATTTCCGGCGGTATCCGCCGACGCCTTCCGGGCTGAGATAGGGCAAGAAACGGCGCGCCTTGCCGGCGATATTGGCTCCCATGTACCAGGAATTGGCGCCGGGCATCAGGGTCGAATTCACGACCTCGGCGACATGGGCGCCCCACGCGTCCTCCGCCTGCGGCGTCGCCTCGATCGTTGCAAGCTTGTTTCTTCGCATGTGGGCGATGCATTCGGTGATCCACTCGACGTGCTGCTCGATCGATACCGGCATGTTCGACAACACTGACGGACTTTGCGGGCCGGTGATCGTAAACAGGTTCGGGTAGCCGGCGATGGCCAGGCCGAGATAGGTCTGCGGGCCGTCCTCCCACTCCTGTGCCAACGCCCTGCCGTCGCGCCCTTTGATGCCGAGTTTCTTCAGCGGGCCCGTCAACGCGTCGAAGCCGGTAGCGACAACGATGATATCGAGCGGGTACTCGATACCGGCCGCACGAATCCCATTCGACGTGATCTGCTCGATGGGGCCATCGACGGTCGCGTCCACCAGCTCCACGTTCTTCTTGTTGAAGGTCTCAAAATAGTTGGTGTCCAGTGGCTGGCGCTTGGTGCCGTATGGGTAAGTCTTGGGGGTCAACTTCTCGGCGGTCGCGGGGTCATTGACGATCGAACGGATCCTGCGCTTGAGGTATTCGGCAATGACATCGTTGGCCTCCTTCGAGAAAAACATGTCCTGGTAGTTGCCCAGCCAGAAGGCGAAGCCGCCGGCGTCCCACATCTTGTCGAACTCCGCCTCGCGCTCCTCGGGCGTTGTCTCGAGCACCGGCTTCGGTATGAAGTTCAGCTCGAAGCCGAAGAAGGAATCCTTGATGCGCTGGCGGATCCCGTCGTAATCGGCCTTGCGCGCCTTGGTCACCTCGGGATCGACACGGCCGTTGCGCGCAGGCACGCAGAAGTTCGGCGTGCGCTGGAACACGGTCAGATGCTTGGCCTGCTGCGCGATCTCCGGGATCGCCTGCACCGCGGTGGCGCCGGTGCCGATGACGCCGACACGCTTGGCGGTGAAGTCGACACCCTCGTGCGGCCACTGGCTGGTGTGGTAACATTTGCCTTTGAAAGAACTGAGCCCCTTGATTGGCGGCATATTGGCGGTCGACAGGGCGCCGACCGCTGTGATGACAAAGTGCGCCCTGACGACGTCGCCTTTATCGGTGCGCACCGTCCATAGCTCGGTGTTGTCGTCGAAGGCGACCTCGACGACGCGCTTGCCGAACTGGATGTCGGGCTTAAGGTCGAAGCGCTCGGCGCAGTGCTCGAGGTAGCGCAGGATCTCGTCCTGTTCCGGATAGCGCTCGGACCAGTTCCATTCCTGCAGCAGGTTCTTGTCGAACGTGTAACAGTAAATGTAGCTGTCGGAGTCGCAGCGCGCGCCGGGATAGCGATTCCAGTACCAGGTGCCGCCGACGCCGTTGCCGGCCTCGAATACGGTGACGTTCAGGTCGAGCTTGTCGCGCAGCGAATGCAGCATGTACATGCCGGAGAAGCCGGCACCGATGATGACGGCATCGAAGTCGGCTTTGACATCAGCCTTTTGCTGTTCACCTTGCACATTCGTCATGACAAACCTCCCGTTGTGAGCATTCTCCGTGCATCTTCGATTCAATTGTCCAGGCGCCATGCGCTGGCGCGGTCAGCCTGAGCGAACGGCAGACATGCTGCCGGCAACATGAAAAAGCACACGCTCACGACGCCTCTCGATCCGTTCAATCCCGGAAGCCGGGAGGCGCCGTGGCGCAAGAAGCCGCGCTCGCCGGGGTTAAGCCGCCGCGCGCGCCTCACCAGCCGCATAGGCGGCCGTCTCGAAATCCATGTAGCCGCCGAACGAAATCGGATCGCCGAACGGCAGGATCTGCGTCGCCCAATATCCGCCGACCCCGTTCTTTCGATCGATCCAGTAGAACAGGTTGGGAAGCCCGGCCCAGCCGAGCGCCCCGGCCGGCCGGCCGGTCGGTGCGTCCTCGTCGTTGACCATGAAGGTGTAGGACCAGGATTTCTTGAGGCCGGGGAAGAACTCGGCATCGTTCGATATGCTCGGAATGACGCCGGGCAGCACCGTGACCGTCTGATGCGCTTGCAGGCCGTTGCGGACAGCAGCCTCGACCGTCTCTCTGTTGAGCACGCGGCCGTGCGGCCCCGCTCCGTCGTTCAGCCACATGCGGATGAATTTCATGTACTCGCCGATCGAGCCGTGGAGTCCATGGCCGCCCATATCGACTTCGGGATCAGGCGGCAATTGCATGTCGGGAAGCGGGGTCAGTGACCCGTCGGCCTCGCGTTGGTGGATGGTGGCGAGGCGCTCGCGCATGGAGGGGGTCAGCGAAAAGGCCAGGTCCTGGATGCCGAGCGGTGCAAAGATCCGCTCGGCCATAACCTCGCCGAGCCGCTTGCCGCGGATGCTCTCGACAACCTGCCCGCACCAATCGATGTTGCTGCCGTATTCCCATTTGTCGCCGGGATCGAACAGCAGCGGAGTCATCAATGATGCCTTCGAGCAGGTAATCACGCTGGGTTGGCCGCGCTCCTGCGCCAGGCGCAAGTAATTGGTATTGAAGAAGTCGTAGCCGAGGCCGGCGGTGTGCAGCAACAGCATGCGGGTGGTGATGTCGCGCTTCGGCGCCCGCAGCTGTGGTTTCCCGTCGGCGTCGAACCCGTCGAGCACCTCGAGCTTGCCGATGTCGGGGGCGTAATTTTTGGCCGGGGCGTCAAGGTCGAGCTTGCCTTCCTCGACGCATTGCAGGACCGCCGTGCCGGTGATTGCTTTTGTGGTCGAGTAGATGGCGAACACGGAGTCGGTCGTCATTGGCTGACTACCGGCAAGGCTGCGCTTGCCGGCGGCGCCTTCGTAGATGTTGCCCGAGCGGTCGGTGATCATCGCCACCACGCCGGGAACACCCGTCGCAGTCCTTTGCAAAATCGCGTCACATGCGCTTCTCAGGTTGTTACCCATCGCCGTTCCTCCGTTGAAGTTGGCCAAGTTTGAACTTGTTTCTTCTCGACAGGCCGCTGGCGGTCCATCTGGAACGATGTCAACCGTTGTAACGTCTGGAAGTTTAAGTCCTCCGGCTATGTTAGGTGATGCGACAACGGCCTGAACACGCGAAACGACAGCGTTGAATGCCCTGATATGACGCCCAAAACTGTCGTCGCCATAGCGGCTTCGCCGACACAACCACCTGACATCATTTGCTCGCGGAGGGCTCGATACGACCGCACAACAATGGCCGCGGTCGCGTTGGCCCGGCGTCGCAGAAGGTGTCAGGCAGCCAACGCGGTGAGGTCTCCGAGCGCCTGTTGCGGGGAAGCCTCGTCGGTAGGCCGCGCCTCGCAAGGCTACACCTCCCCGTGTCTCATGGCGAGAAATATTCTCGCGAACCGATCGCTCTCTCGCGATGCGATCTTTTGCGAAAGCGAAATGCCGGCCCCTCGGCAGATGGTGCGGTAAAGGCGCAGCGAATTGGTGCGCGCGCGTTAGCGCGAACTACGATGTGCAATTGCACAACCGAGAATGACGGCGGATATGACTTTACAATCTCGCGACACGATGCGCCCGAGTTGTGCATGAACATCCGCCCAAAGAAAGCGAGGGCGCAGCGCGACCCTCAAGTGAGGGCGCGGGGAATGCCGGGTGCCCGCTGCACCCGCGGCCCGTGTGCAAAGGTAGAAAGCACACGGTAGTCACCACAGGTCACCGGAACACCCGGCATTCCCTGCGCAATGGTTTTAACGGCTTATTCCGCGCTCTCCCGGGCGACGAATTCGTCTTGTCACCCTCGTCGACGGATTAAGGAACATCGAAGCCCGGTTGGGCTCGTGCACCTCCGCCGGCTTGACACCAGCAACGGGTGCCAGGACCACACGGCTTTGCCGTACGCGACCCGCTTTCGCCAAGAGGTTTCGGTGGCATGTGCACGTCCACTGAAGCTTTGCCGAAGCGGAAGCAGCGCCGTTCGTCCACGCGCCGGTGAAATGCTCACGGGCATTCCCTCAATGGAAGGCCCGCCCTGCAATTCCCTTGCGCGACGACGCTGCCGCGTCCACCGCATCCCATCCCAACGTTCGTGACGATGGCCAACGCCCCTCTCTCGGGACGGGATGGCGGGAGATAAGCCGGTGATTTGGGTCAGAATGGGAATGGAAATATTTTTGACGGCGGGGCTGGACAGGCAAATCAGCAGACGGAACTACGATGGCTCCTGGTCCAACGCTTGGCGCGCCAACTTAGTTATTCGCGTCTCAACACTGACGACAAGTCGAGCGTAGAGGTTTCACATATGAAGCTACAGGTCGACGGCGTAAATCTGGATTCCTAAAGTCTTTTCCGGCGCGGGCTAACGACCGGCAGAGTAGCCGGGACAGCAAAAAAAGACATATCGATACTGCGCAGGGTCTGTCGTCAGGCGCATTAAGTCCTTCTTTGATTTCTGATTGCTCGTCGGGCGCGTGGCAGAGAATACTTCTGCGACGACCAAGCCTTCCTTGACACTCTCAATGTCTCGTCCGCTGCTGGTCCCAACGGCAAGACGAAAGCCACTTCGCCGTATGCGCAGCACTTTCGGCGAACTTGGCATGCATATCCTCGGCTTCGGCAAAGGTGAGAATGGTCCGTCTCTTGGGGTCAATTTGCATCAATCAGTCTCGCTCACCCGGCCTTCCGCAGCGGATGGTTCACTGGCACACGCTATCCGGCGCAATATATGAGAACAGTCCGCCTTTCCCGTCACCATGTTGTGGCCACGGCTGCATGAACAAAACCGCGCCTCACGGCATTAGAATTGCGGAGGCGCGTCTGTGTGTAGGGCCTCTTACGTACCGGGCGTTTTGACGACCAGTTTTATGCTCAAGAGATTGACGCCCTTGAACGGGCTCTTCGCGCTTTCGATAGTGCCCGTGCCCGTAGCGTTTGCATAGGCGCCCGTGCCCGAGAGGATCGTATATTCACCCTTTGACTGGCCGTCTTTGACCGCGCCGGCATAACGCGCCGTGATCGAGCCGTCCTCGAACGTGTAGGTGCTGTAGCCGTAGAAGGGTCCCGAGCCTTTTAGCATGTCTGCGGAATTGACGAACTCTTTCACCCCGATACGGCCATCCTTGAAAACGGCGACGCCGAACAATTTGCCGGACGCGACCGTCTGGCCTTCGATGTTGGCGGCCTCTGTTATTTTGTAATCGATCGGCTTAGTGACGAGCTTGAACTCAAGCACCTGCTCACCCGCGAGGGCATTCGAAGCTACGGCGGCGGCAAGCGCGGCTGACAAGAAATAAGAAGCGGAGCGCATTCGCATGGTTCCCCTCCAAAATAACAAAAAAATACCGTCCGCTTTTGCGGGACATCGATTTCTAGCACAACCACAATGACTTTATGAATGACTTGATGGGACAGTGATCCTGACGCGAAAGCTATCTGGCGGCCCACCGCAGGGGCCCGGCCAGTCAAACTTTTTTGACTTGAAATATGGGGATATCCCCATAAATAGCTCTGAGAGCCGATACGGCGACCCGCCCGTATTAGACCGGGCGTGCATGACGGAGAACCGATACGTGAAACCCTCACTTCGCTCGGAGAGCCCGTGCATCGTGGCTGCGATGCGCGCTGCCACTCGCCGATTGACGCAGCTGTATGACGAGGCGATGGCGCCAACTGGCTTGCGCATCACTCAGTTTCACCTCCTCTCGGAGCTGGAACGGCGAGCAGCTGATCCTCCAACCGTTGGTGAGCTGGCTGAGATCCTGACCATGGAGCGATCTGCGCTCGGCCAAACACTTCGACCGCTTGCACGCGATGGTTTCATCGACTTAGGCCACGACAAGCGCGATGGGCGCCGTCGGCCCGTCAAGTTGACAAAGGCCGGCAAAGAAAAAGTGGCCCGCGGACGACGCTATTGGGCCGGCGCTCATGAAAAATTCGAGGATTTCTTCGGAGAGAATCAAATGGTTGTCCTGCGCAAGACGCTGCGCGAGGTCGCCGAAAGCCCGCAGCTTCCTGAAGCTTTTCAATAGAACGCCATGGCGTTGAGCAGAGA
The DNA here is from genome assembly GCA_963843235.1 of uncultured Alphaproteobacteria bacterium. Classification (GTDB taxonomy): domain Bacteria; phylum Pseudomonadota; class Alphaproteobacteria; order Rhizobiales; family Xanthobacteraceae; genus Bradyrhizobium. The sequence continues at coordinate 416,000 of CAWJJV010000015.1, read as the reverse complement.
GTGATGCTCGCGCAAATCAGTGATGGGCGCTCGGCGAAGCAGCGACCCGCGTAAAAGCATAACCTCCGAAAGAAGGCCGAGACGTGGGTACGCATCAGAAGTTACACGGCGACGAAGCGAAGCAAATTTTGACGCCAATCTGGGTCATATTCGGACTTTCGATGGGCCCGGCCATTGCGCTTGGGCTCGCGCGGTTTGCTTACGCGCTCTTACTTCCAGCGATGAGAGCTGATCTCGGCTGGAGCTTTGCCGACGCTGGCGCCATGAACACCGCCAACGCGGCTGGTTATCTTATCGGGGCCCTCGTGGCTGCGAACATTGGTCGTGGCCTAGGCGATAAGGTCGCATTTTCACTAGGGCTGCTCATATCGTCCGTGGCGATAGGGGGAGCCGGCCTCACCGCAAGCTTTACGAACCTGCTTCTCTTGAGGGCGGTCTCCGGACTTGCAGGAGCCGTTGCCTTTGTCGCCGGCGCAGGGCTCACATCTGCGGCAGCCGCAGGGGGCTCCCGGTCGCGCGCGCCTACGATGTTGGGCATATATTTCGCCGGGGCAGGCATTGGCATTACAGCCTCAGCCCTCGCAGTCCCTCCCCTTCTTTCCAGCATGGGCTGGCGAGGGGGCTGGTTGGCGCTCGGCGCATTAAGCTTAGCGGCGACGATTTGCGGATCACTGGTTCTAAGTCACACACCCGAACCGCCCTATCATATTCATATCGCCCGGGGCGGCTGGTCGGCCCGCTTCATGGCATGCAAGCTTGTGTCGTACGCGCTGTTCGGCGCCGGATATATTGCCTATGCCACATTTATTGTTGCGTACTTGCGCACCAATGAAGGCTTCGATAGCGGATCGATCACCGCCTTCTGGGCCATCTTAGGTCTGGCGGCCGTTGTCGCCGCGTTCGCGTGGGGGCCCATACTCGGTCGCCTGAAAGGCGGCTGGGGAGCAAGCGCAACCATCGCGACCGTCGCCGCCGGTGCGGTGTTGCCACTGGTCTGGCACGGGCCAACAAGCGCCTATCTCTCCTCCATCCTTTTTGGAGGGTCAGTGCTTGCGGTCGTCGCCGCAGTAACCGCATTCGCGCGGAAGGCAGCCAAGCCGCATGCTTGGACAGCGGCGATAGCAGCACTGACCATTGCGTTCGGTATCGGACAATGCATCGGCCCTCTCCTCAGTGGTGCCTTATCAGACGGGCCGAATGGCGTTCGCGCAGGCCTCTGGTTATCCGTCGGCATCCTTGTCGTGGCGAGTGTCGTCGCGGCTTTCCAACCCGAACCGGCGGGCGATGGATGATCTGCATTTTTAGCCGAGAGACGAAACGCCACCATCAAGTGGATTAAGTGAACCAAGTGACAGGAAGGGTAAGGATTATGACGAACAGTATTATTCAAATGGACGCCAGCCGCATCGCGGAACTCATCGCCAAGCGGGAGCTATCGCCGGTCGAGGTCATGAAGGTGCATCTCGATCGCATCGCCGAGGTCAATCCCAAGGTAAATGCCATTGTGACGATGGCCGATGGCGCACTGGACGCTGCCAAAAAAGCCGAGGCAGCGGTCAAGTCGGATGCTCGATTGGGTCCTCTCCATGGCGTTCCGTTCACGGTCAAGGATTCAGTCGACACGGCGGGCGTGCTGACACAGCGCGGTTCGCCAATTTTCAAAGGGCGCGTGCCCGATACCGACGCCACCGTCGTAGCCAGGCTTAAGGCCGCCGGCGCCATCCTCATCGCAAAGACGAACCCGCCGGAATTTGCTTACTCGATCGAAACCGACAATTTCCTGACCGGCCAAACCAACAACCCCTGGAATCTCGACTACACCCCGGGCGGATCGAGCGGCGGTGAATCCGCCGCCATCGCAGCGGGCATGTCGCCGCTCGGCGTGGGCAGTGATCTCTCGATCTCGTTGCGCGGCCCGGCGGCGCATACCGGTATCGTTGGATTTAAAGCTACTCACGGTCGGCTGCCGATGACAGGCCACTGGCCCCGGGTGCCACGTCGCTTATGGCACATCGGTCCGATGGCACGTTCGGTTCGCGATGTGGCGCTCGCTTATTCTTTGATGGCAGGCCCCGACGGTGCCGACGGCTTCTCAATCAGCTCGCTCGACCTCGATGCAGGCGTGGGCGTGGCGTCGAACCGTCCGCTCCGTGTCGGCTGGCTGGCCTCTCCGGGCTTCTTCGGACCAACCGATCCGGAGGTCGTCGCCACCGTGAAAGCAGCGGCCCAGGCGCTCAGCGGTACCGGCTGCCACGTCGAACAGGTCCGGTTGCCCGTGCTGGAGCAGACCGATGCCAGCACTGTCCTCTGGCAGCTCCAACAGATGGAGAGCCGGCCCGAGTTCGAGAGGGTCACCGCCGGCCACGAGGCCCAGATCTTCAGGCATGCCAAATTGATCCTTAGCACACCTGACACGCCGATAGGCGACTTCGTCGCCGCCGAGCAGGCGGTGGAGCGTCTCCGCGACAGCTTCGCCGAGTATTTCCAACGTTACGATGTGCTGCTCGGCCCGGTTACTCCGTTCCCGGCGACCAAGCACGGACTCAATGACCTCGTCGTCGATGGCAAGACGGTTTCACCGTTCCACGTCCAGAGTGCGACTTCGCCCTTCAGCCTGACCGGCCTGCCGGCCCTGTCGATGCGGTTTGGAACAAACCACGACGGTCTCCCGATCGGCGTGCAAATCGTCTCGTCCTGGTTGGCCGAATCGACCGTGCTCAAGGTCGCCGCGCTCCTTGAGGGGGTAAGTCCCGTCCGCGACCTTCACCCCGCCATCTAACGATAATGGGGCGGGATTATCCCGCCCCTTTTTCATGAGAGCATCAAACATGAATGATAAGCGCGGCGATACCGAAGTGCCTTCGATCAGCCGGAGGAGCATGCTTGGTTTTACGGCAGCCGCGGCTGCATTGCCGATTGCCATGCGGATCGGCGATGCACAAGCAGCACCGGCCGCGCCGACGAACCCGAGCGGCATCAAGGCGATGACCTTCGACATTCAGGGAACCGTGTTCGATTACTATCAGCCCTTCGCTCGCATCAGTAACGCTTTGAATAATCGCAAGGGGCTACACCTGAACTGGTCAGGCTTCCTCGGCGATTGGAATGTAGGCGCTGTTTCGATCATCGAAGCCATCATTGTCGACAAGCGCGCATGGATTCCACCGGGGCAGATTTTTCGCGAGTCACTTGATACTCTTTTGTCCGCCCGCGGGCTGACCAGCCAGATCGATGATGCCGACCGCGCTGATCTGATGTCCGTTTGGGGCCAGATGGTGCCGTGGCAAGATAGCGTCGAGGGCATCGGGCGGATCAAGCGCAAAGTCACCGTAGCGGCTCTGTCCAACGCGGGGATGGCCGGGATCATCGCGCTTGCCAAGCATAGCGGGGTGCCATTCGATGCGGTGCTCACCGGCGAGCTGGTACATTCATACAAACCCTCCCTCGACGTCTATCGGGCCGCTGCGAGCTACCTTGGATTTCCTCCGGGCGAGATCATGATGGTCGCGGCTCACAAATTTGATCTGAAAGCCGCGAAGGCGGCGGGATTTAAAACCGCTTACATACCTCGGTCTCTCGAGCTCGGGCCGGAAACAAAAGTCGACCGGTCTCCGGAAACTTACATCGATGTCGTCGCAGACAACCTGATTGATCTATCGAGAAAGATCGATCTCACCTGAAAGCGAGTGAACACCGACGCAAGCTGTCCGCCTGCTCACGTGAAATATTGACGCGCTCTTGCCTACAACCAACGCGTCCAGCTTCTGCGACACACATCCAAACTAGGCCGGCTGACTACCGTTTCAACGGAAAGCCTGTCAAACGTCCAATGCAGGGAAATACCCGCATAACAGCGATAAGAAAGGAATGAAAATGCCCCTCGTCCGCATCGACATCGACGCTTCTACCTCGCCGGAAGTCCGCGGCACCATCTGCGATGCCGTATACGACGCGATGACAACGACAGCGAATGTGCCAGCTCACGACAAATTCATGGTCGTTTCGAAGCATGACGTCGGCGATCTCGTGTTTCCTCAGGAAGGTTATCTCGGTATCAAATACACGCCCGGGATTGTCTTCATTCAAATCACCTGGAACGCGGGCCGCACGACGGACGTCAAGAAAGCCTTTTACAGGAAGGTCGCGGACGACATTCACGCGAAGACAGGTATCCGCAAGGAAGACGTATGGATCAACCTTGTTGAGGTCGCTCCGGAGAACTGGTCCTTCGGTAACGGCGAGATGCAGTACGCGCCGAAGTAATCAATTCGCTCTGAGATCTGTGACGCCGCGGCCGTCACGGGCATTATGCCCAACGGCCACGTCGTCAAGACCGCTCAACCCGTCAAGAAGACCAGAACGGGACACGACCTCACGCGGCTGCTCATCGGTGCGGAGGCGGGCAAGATGCCCTATCTGGAAGCGGAGCTTGGCGCGGATACCGTGGAAGTCATGCACGTCCTCAAACGCAGCCTCGACGGAGAACATGATGAATCCGTGAAAGATATTCCGGTTCCAGGACGTAACGGTCGATCAGAAGAAGGTCTTCTACAAGTCCGTCGTTGACGGCTTGGTCAAGGCAATCGGTATTCGACCCGAGGATGTGCTGATCAACCTCATCGAGGTGAGGAAGGAGAATTGGTCATTCGGTTACGGCATCGCGACCTACGCGGCCTGAGCCAGAGCGCATCGTGAAGGAATGCCCCAGGCTCCCGGCGGGCTGGCCGAGTGCGTCGTCCAGCCCGCAAGTTGATCGGGATCGCCAATTCCGTGGAAGCCGTGCAGGATGGCAGGATACTCATCGAGCTCGACCAAGTTTCTTTTGCCCCGGCTCAGTGGGCGGTTGAGAGCAGGTCTGCCCAGGCCTTCGCGACCTTCTCCTCTCCCGAAGCGCCGAAATGGCAATCGTCATACCGATCCCAATCGCCAAGCAAGGCGTCTGAATTAACTCCGCTTCTCAGATTGGCGCCGGGATCGGGAAGCGCCAGTTGAGCGCGCGCTACCGGGTTGTCGGCAGAGTGGAAGCGCGTTCCTCCGTTGCTTTTTCCCAAACACTTGGTCGCGATGGCAACGTACACCGGCGCCGCGACGCCATGAGATCTCAACGTGCTGACCAGAGACACGAAGCGGTCGCGGTAGTCGTTCTCGTTCGTTCTCTTCACGTAGTCGACCTCACCTTGGACCCAGAGGACGTGCGTCACGCGATAACCGCGCCGCTGCAGCTCGCTCACGGTGTCGATCATGGCTCCGTTGAGATCGCCGCCCGGCGCCCAACGGGAGACTTCAGAGCCGCTTATGGCCGCGGGAGCCAGTACGACCCGGTCGAACGATCCGCGATCCAGCAGAAGGTTGCCGAGCTGGGTCCAATATTCTCCGCTGATGCCGTCAGACCCCAGCAGGGGCGACGCGGCGACATAACATTGCCCGTCGAAGAAATTGACAACCGCATCGCCGTGTTCCGAGTGGAACCGCTGCCCCGCGTGATTTCCAGCGTTGGACTGCCCGATCAGCAGCAGTACGGCAGTACGATCCGTCTGCTGCGGACAGGCGACAGCTTTCTTCTGATCGTCCGATTCGAGCCGTCCCGCTTGATCAAAGGTGTAGCGGTCGGGAGCGGTCGTGCGCGCTTTCAGCGCCCTAAGAACCGAGAACGGAAACAGGTCATGGCGACCGCTGTACGCGCCAAGCAAATACGTCGCGGACAGGACAAGAATCGCTCAACAAAGAGTTCCGACGTGAAATGTACAATTCGTACCTCCTCCAGACTCAGCCCGGCGCGTTTTGCAAAACTAGCGCAACTATTGATGCCGCGAAAAGGGCCCTTGGTAGGTATTTGTTCTAATGTCGGCCAATACCCGCACCGCCAGCCGGCACGCGTATTGTATTCGACACGACGAGGTTGCGGCATTCGCACCGGGGATGGGCCGGCGAATTCGATGACCCGATCCCGCTACCGCGCGGTCGCGAGCTCGTCACCCTCACCGATGCGCGCGCCCCATGTTTTCAAGCTCAGGAAGGCCGACCAAGATTAGAAGTCGTAGCCCGTAGGGCGGATTAGCGAAGCGTCATCCGCCCTTGGCGTTTAGTAATATAAGGATTGTCAGGATAAAATTTCGTCGTGCATTCGAGACGTAGCGCGCCACCGCAACAGATGGCGGATTACGCTTCGCTAATCCGCCCTACCGGCTATACGGCCTATCTCATCCGTCATGCTTGAGAGGCGATTGACCGCATCGTAGGCAGAGGCCGGGACATTGGCGTCGGTTGTGGTCGCGGGCTTGCCGGTCAGCGTGTAGGCGGCATTCGCGGTTGTCCGCGCCGCGCTCAGATCATCGACGCGACTCTATCCAGGCCGATCAGCCGGGCCAGCGAGCGCACTTCGCGCTTCTGGTCTTCGCGCAGTTGAAACAACAACGGCATCGCGGCCGATTTAAGCTGCTCGACCTCCGGGGAGTCGGGATCGATCGGAGGAACGCCGGTCGCACGCGGATCGGTCTGGCGGGTCGCATGCATCTTGCGGGCCACGGCGCGCAGGGCGCTTTCCACCGCCGGCCAATATGACATTTGATCCGGCGAAAGCTTCAGGCGCTCCTTGATGCCGGCGATCTGCTCATCGCTGAGCAGCGTGTAGGGCTTCGGCGGCGCCGGCCTGGCGGCGACTTTTGGTGCCGGTTGCGCCAGCGGTGCCGCTGGCATCGCCGCCGGCGCGACCATTTTCGGCGCCTCGATTTCGGCAGGGGTCTGGGCTGCGAACGCCTGCCGCAGCGGCGCGTTCAAATCCGCGGCGGGTCGCGGCGGCTCGAACGCTGCCAGGGCCAAGGCCGCGACCGCGAGCCGGTCCTGCTTGCCTTCCTTGTTCGAAACGAGCGTTTGGACGACAGGCGGGGCGCTCACCGCCCCGGCGGCCGGAACGCTGTTGCGGCCGAGAATGCTGGCGGCCGCCGCGCCGACGATGAGGAAACATGTCAGCGCAATGATCGTGATGGCCCGCGTCAAGCCGTTCTCCGTTTCCGAACCACGGTTACTTTCCCCAGAACTGGGTACGAATTATGACCTAACCGTGCCGTCGCAGCGGCGCCTGACCCGGCGCGGCGCGATTTTCGGGGCGGAATCGGACGATCAGGCCGCCGCGGCAAGCTCGTAGGCGTCCTGAATGTCGGCGACGATATCGGATGCTTCCCACAGCGCGCCCGGGCCGACCGAGCGCAGGCTGATGGTCCAGTTTGCCTTGCTGGTGCGGGGCATGCTGACGATGTCGAATTGGATGTCCCGGCATAGCGGATGCCGCTCGAGCGCGTAGGCGACGCGCATCCTGATCTCATCGAGCGTGGCCGGAGTTTTTGCAAAGTAGGCCTCGAAATCCATGCCGCATCCCCTTCAACGACATTTCTGCGTGGCCGCTGCCTAGACGGTGAACGGCCTTACGCGATTGTTGGGACGGGAGTGGTTAATGGCGCGTTAAGGACGGCCACGCCGTCTATCGCTTCTCGATGACGAGGCTTTGAACGGCGCGGCCGAAATAGCCGTTCACATCGGCGAGCCGCGCCATGGCGAGGCCCGCGCCGTCGGGCCCGATCGAGGATTCCGCATCGACCAGGATCCATTCGCCGACCGGCGCGCGGGCGAAACTCACGGTGAGATCGGCATTGATGAACGTCCATCGCCGGAAATCCAGCACGGCGGCGGTGCCGTTGCAAAAATCTGCGGCAACGGCCGCGCGCATGGCCTGCGACATCGGCGAGGCCTCGACCAGCGGCCGGTCGACCCGGTACCAGATCGCGCCGGGACCAGGCACGCCGAAGCGGCCGCGGGCCGCGCGCATCGATATGCCCGTCACGAAGGGGCTGGTCGAAAAGCTCGGCTCTTCCAGCGGCGACTGGCCGGGGCCCGGAAGGCCGACCGCGACATCGGCGACCTCAGGCGGCAATGCCAACACTTGAGTCTTGATCTTGAGGACGGTGGCGGCAACGACGACGGCATTTCCAGCGCGCAGCCGCACTGCACAAAGCTGGATCTTACGACCCTCGCGCAGCACCTCGGTCTCGAGCGTCAACGGCGCAACCGGAACCGGCCGCATCAGATCGATGGTCAGGCGCGCGATCTGCATGGGCACCGGCGTCGGAATGGCCTCCGCGGCCCACACCACCAGCCCGGCCGGCGCGGAGCCGTGCTGCATGCCGGCGTCCCACGGGCCGGCAGCGTTCGGGCTTGTGGTGACGCGGCTTCCCTCAACGCGGTAGATCGCGTCCATCAAACCGCTTTCTGCGGGGCGAGCGACCGGCCGGGCGCGTCCTCGATCAGGAGTTTTCGCACTCTTGGGATTACTTCGCTGCCATAGAGACCGATGCTGCGCATCAGTTTTTCGTGGGACAGCGCACCTGCGCCGTATTTCAGGTCGAACCGTGCGACGCCCAGCGCCTTCGCGGTCGATACGATCTTGCGCGCCACCGTATCCGGCGAGCCGACATACAGCGAACCGCTATCCGCCTCGCGGTCGAATTCGGCCCGTTGCATCGCCGGCCAGCCACGCTCGGCGCCGATCCGGTCGCGCATCACCTTGTAATCCGGCCATAGCTCTTCGCGCGCTTGTTGGTCGCTGTCCGCGACATGTCCCGGTGAATGAACGCCAATGGGCAGCACCGGCTTGCCGAGTTGGCCGAGCGCGCGGTGATAAAGATCCACATAGGGCCTGAAGCGGCTCGGGTCGCCGCCGATAATGGCCAGCATCAGCGGCATGCCGTATCGGGCCGCGCGCACCACGGATTCCGGGCTGCCGCCGACCCCGATCCACGTCTTCAGCGAGCCGGTTTCGATCGGCGGAAACACCCGCTGCTGGTTGAGCGGCGGGCGCAGCGTGCCCTGCCAGGTGACGGCTTGCTGGCCGATCAATGCCGCGAACAGATCGAGCTTTTCTTCGAACAGCTGCTCGTATTGATCGAGTTCGTAACCAAACAGCGGAAAGGATTCGGTGAAAGAGCCGCGCCCGAGGATGACCTCGGCACGGCCACGCGACACGGCGTCCAGCGTGGCAAATCGCTGAAAGACGCGAATCGGGTCGTCCGAACTGAGCACGGTCACGGCCGAGCCGAGCCTTATCCGTTTCGTGCGCGCGGCGATGGCGGCGAGAACGACCTCCGGCGATGACACCGCGAAATCGGCGCGATGATGCTCTCCAAGGCCGAAGAAATCGACGCCAAGCGAATCCGCCAGCACGGCTTCGTCGATCACGTTTCTGATGACCTGAGCGTGCGAAAGCGGCGTGCCGTCAGCCGCGGAGGTCACGTCGCCGAATGTATCCAGCCCAAGTTCGAGATCGAGTTGATCGATGGCCATCAATAATCTGCCTTTCATGGAGCGCAGCTTATTTAGAGGCTATCCACTGGTCCGCAATCCCTGACTATCGCCGGTCACTTCTGAAATCCGGTATCTTGACCCCGCGATCCAGCTCGTATGCTTTTCATGCCCGGTTTAAAATCCCTCGAAGCCGGCCCGTCATGCGGGTGGTTATGTGGTTATAAAGCAGGCGCGTCTCATGAAGCTGTTCATGTTCTACGTCGGCGGCAGTTGCGGCAATTCGAACGTCGAGTTGCACGATGTGCGGTTTTCGATCGGGGAGACACCGGAAGACTGTCACGACGACCTGCGCCAACAATGGTGGGGCGATCCGAACAGCCTGCACCTGGATTGCTGGGGCGAGGTCAGTCAAGCCGACGGCTATGACGTGGCGCTGACGACGGACGCCCTGCGCGACGGCGTGAACAAATTATTCTTCGTCAATCTCGGTGGCTACGACGCGCGCGAATTCAGCGAGTTGCACAAGAACATCCTGCTGGTGGCGCCGGACGCGAAGGCTGCGAAGGCCAAGGCGCTGGCCCGGATCCAGGACTGGTCGGAGCCGCACAAGGACAAGCTGTTCGAGGTTGAGGCCGCCGTCGATGTCACGGCATCGATGCGGCGCTACGGGTATTTCCTGGAGCTGACGAAGGCTGCGGTCGAAAAACCCTTCAGCCTTCGTTTGCAGATATCTGCCGATCGCGTGAGCGACAAAGGAAATATCACAGCGCCGGATCGACGGCTTCGGCATATTCCCGTTTGAACCGCGCGATCAATTCGGCGGCGGGCACGATCTTGCCGACGCTGCCGACGCCCTGGCCGCTGCCCCAGATTTCCTTCCAGGCTTTCGGTTTGGCGCGCTCGCCCGAGGCGTCGGTGCCGAAGCTCATTTTGGATGCGTCGGACTCTGGAAGGTTATCCGGATCCATTCCGGCCGCGACGATCGACGGCTTCAAATAATTGCCGTGCACGCCGGTGAACAGGTTGGAATAGACAATGTCCTCCGCGCCGGAGCTGGTGATCATCTGCTTGTAGCCTTCCACCGCATTGGCTTCGGTGGTGGCGATGAAGGCCGAGCCGATATAGGCAAAGTCGGCGCCGAGCAGCCGCGCCGCGCGGATCGCGCGGCCGTTGCCGATCGCCCCCGACAGCGCGATCGGTCCGTCGAACCACTGCCGGGTCTCCGCCACGAAGGCGAACGGCGATATTTCGCCGGCATGGCCGCCGGCGCCGGCCGAGACCAGGATCAGGCCGTCGGCCCCCTTCTCGACCGCCTTGTGCGCGAATTTCTGGTTGATGACATCATGAAAGACGATGCCGCCCCAGCGATGCGCGGCCTGGTTAAGCTCCTCGCGCGCGCCGAGCGAGGTGATGATCATCGGCACCTTGTGCTTCTCGCAAAGCGCAAGATCGGCATCCAGCCGGTTGTTCGACCGATGCACGATTTGATTGACGGCGAACGGCGCCGACGGCCGCTCTGGATGCGCCTGGTCGTGCGCGGCGAGTTCCTGCTTGATCCGCGCCAGCCACTCGTCGAGCAGCGCCGGCGGCCGGGCGTTCAGCGCCGGAAACGCGCCGACGATGCCCGCCTTGCATTGCGCGATGACGAGATCAGGCACCGAAATGATGAACAGCGGCGCACCGATCACGGGAAGCGACAGACGGCCCTTGAACAAGGCAGGCATGGCCATTCGAAAGCGTCCTTCTGATCATTCGGGGCAAGGCAGCGCGTACCGCGTTAAGGATGCCAGACATCATACCATCAAGGCAATCATGATCCTTGCATGATCCTTGCCCGATCCGTGCGGGAGCCTCGCGCGCTCCTTTACGTTACTGGCACAGCGCGCGGGTGACGTAGGTGTCGGTCCGGCAGTCGTCCGGCTTTCGCGTCCGGCCGGGGATCAAGACCCTGGCCGAGCAGGTCTCCGCCGAATTGGTGGTGAGGCTCTTGCCTTCCTTGAACGCCTTGGTCTGGCATAGTTTGTCGGAGGCCGTCTTGCAGTCCGGCGCGCCATTTGCCGATACGAGACAGATCATGCGCCCGGTCACGACAAGAGGCTTGGCGAGGCGCGACAATGTGTCGGTGGCGTCCTTGGCCGCCTCTTTGGCGCGGGCGTTGAACTCATCGATGTTCTGGCCGGTGCTTTTCAGCGTCGGCAGTTTGTCGAACATCTTTCCGATTTCGTGGATCAGCCCCGGATTTTCTTCGCGCGCCGGCGGACTGGGGGGCGGAGCGGGCTGGCCTTGCGGAGACGCCGGCTGGCCCGGCACCGCCTGCTGAAGCGGTGCCGGCGTGGATGGCGACGGCGCCGTCTGGGACCAAGCCGCGCCGGCCGCGACCGTCAGGGCCAGCAGCGCCATGGTCGCGGGCGTGACGTGCATCCTGGCGAGCGCGGAGAGGTTGCCGGACCGGTCGAACATGAATCAAAGCGTAACCCGAAGCTGCCCGCCGGCAAAGCGCTTCGCGCTAGACCAATCGATATGCGATATAAAATCCGAGCACCAGAACGGCGGCGCCGATTGCAACCCACAGGCCCAGCCGTTTTTCCAGCTCGGCGCGAATGGGATCGCCGTACCGGTTGAGCAGGATGGCAACGATGAAGAACCGGCCGCCGCGGGCGACAATCGAGCACAGGATGAATAGCCAGATATTGTAGCCGGCAAATCCCGAGGTGATCGTCACGAGCTTGTAGGGGATCGGGGTCAGCCCTTTCAGCAGGATGATCACCGCACCCCATTCGGCATAGGAGGCGCGAAACGCCTCGACCTTGCCGCTAAGACCGTAGAGTTCAATCAGCCAATGCCCGATCGAATTGTAAAGAACGGCGCCGATCGCGTACCCCAGCAAACCTCCGGCCACGGAAGCCACCGTGCATACCGTGGCGAACAACCAGGCCCGCTTGGGCTGCGCCAGCGACATCGGCAGCAACATGATATCGGGGGGCACCGGGAAGAAAGAGCTTTCCGCGAACGCGACGGCTCCCAGAATCCAAAGCGCGTAGGGTTTGTGGGCGGCGTCGATACACCAATCATAGATCCGTCTGAGCATGGCGCGATGAACCACCATGGGACGGATTTGTCCATGCCGGGAATCGGGAAAATTCGGAACGGCTAGAGCGCGAACCGGACCAGCCGGCTTTCACGCTGACATCACAAAATAGAGCGGGGATCAACGATTTGACGAAGCGTCATCACGCTCTAGTGTCGCTTGCGCAACCCGCGGCTCTCGATCGCGACAATTGGTCGCCGCGCGACCCTGGACGGCGCAGCCTTGGGCAATTCGACGGCCGATTTCGGCAACTTCTCGGCAATTCCGAGCAGGTGCTCGCGCCGTTCCATCTCTCGCCACACGTCGTCGGGCTGCACGCCGGCCGATGCCCACAACACCGTGAGGTTATAGAGCAGGTCGGCGCTTTCGCGGATCACGGCGTCCGGCTTGCCGTTGACGGCATCGATCACGACTTCGATCGCTTCTTCGGCCAGTTTCTTCGCCATCTTGGCCGGGCCGCGCTGAAACAGCCGCGCGGTTCGCGATACCGCCGGATCGAGATCCTTGGCCGCGATCACTGCCAGATAAAGCCGGTCGAGCGAATCACTCATGATCATCCAATAAATAATCGAAATCGATGGTCGGGGGGTTAATGGCCGACGTCCTGCCCGTATTTTGCCACAAAAAATCCTGCGGCTTCGCTTAGCCGCCGACAGGATGATCGATTTGGAGCGTGATGGTTACCAACCGGCTAGCGGATGACCGTTGACGTAAGGCACGCCCGACCGATAACCGCCATAGCCACCGTAATACGGCCCACCGCCGTAATAGACGGGCCCGCCGCCGTAATAGGCCGGTCCGCCGCCGTAATAATCGTCATAATAGTCACGCCGATTCTGGGACGCCGCAATCGCAATGCCGGTACCGACGATGGCCGCGAAAGCCGCCGCAGCCGCCGCCCCTCCGTTGTTACCGCCGCGATAAACCCTGCGGCGGGCACTAAAATCGGTGCTGCGACTAGCAGTCGCAGCCTGGCCTTTGCCCGATACCGCCGGCGCCGCGAGGGCTGGCGCGGGCCCGATGGACGTCAGCACGACCGCCGAGACCGCCGCCATGACGGCGGAGCGACTGATGGTCGAAAACAAGCCTTTTCGCGCGAACATCTCGACATCCTCCGTGAGCGCCCCGTCGCGCCGCGACTCGACTGGGTGCGCTAAGCTAATCCCCGGGTTCACGTTGGGTTCCCCAGGGAACACAAGCTGAACGAGAGACGGTGGCTGCGTTATCCCGCCCGCTTCAACCGATCGATCCGCGCATCGCCGAGGTCTTCAGGTACGAGCAACGCGAGGGATGTTCTCGCTGTGCTTCGAGCGCCGGGCTCGCGAGGAAACGCGGCCTGTTTCGCGCTGCGCCCTGCTCTCATCATGCAGGAGAAGATCGGGATTGGCCGGCTGTTACCGCGAAGGGTTGATACGTGGCATTGCAAGCGGCCTGGATCGATCAGCGCGCGGTTCCCGGACTTGTGGCATCCGCTTTTCCGGATCATGCTCGCGTTCCTATTTCTGCGTTTGCGCCCCGAGCATTCGTTTCATGTCGCTGCTCCGCCTCTACACGCGCGTCCTTGAGCTGCTGGGCAAAGAGGCGCGGCTGGGCTGGATACTTGCCGGCGCCAACCTGCTGTTGGCCGGCGCGCAATTCGCCGAACCCGTGCTGTTCGGACGCATCGTCGACGTCCTCTCCGGCAAGCCGGTCCGCGTCATCCTCGGCGTGGCCGCTGCTGGCGGCCTGGGCGGGGTTCGGCCTGTTCACCATTCTGTGCAGCGCCACCGTCGCGCTGCACGCCGACCGGCTGGCCCACCGTCAGCGCCAGGCGGTGCTGACGAATTATTTCGAGCACATCATGCAGTTGCCGCTGGCCTTCCACACCGGCACCCATTCGGGCCGGTTGATGAAGGTGATGCTGAACGGCACCGATTCGCTGTGGCGGCTGTGGCTCGGATTCTTCCGCGAGCATTTCGCCGCGATCATGTCGCTGGTGGTGCTGCTGCCGCTGGCGTTTTACATCAACTGGCGGCTCGCCATTCTGCTGTTCGTTCTCTGCATCGTGTTCACGGTGCTGACCACGCTGGTGGTGCGCAAGACCTACGGCATGCAGAGCGAAGTCGAGGCGCATTACAGCGACCTCTCGGCGCGGGCCTCCGACGCGCTCGGCAATGTGGCGCTGGTGCAAAGCTTCGTGCGCATCGATGCCGAGGTGCAGGGGTTGCGCTTTGTCGCCGACAAGCTGTTGGCGGTGCAGATGCCGGTGCTGTCGTGGTGGGCGCTGGTCACCGTCATCACGCGCGCGTCGACCACCATCACCGTGCTTGCGATCTTCACCGTCGGCATCGTGCTGCACGAGCGGGGGCTGACCACCGTCGGCGAGATCGTGATGTTCGTGAGTTTCGCCACCATGCTGATCCAGAAGCTCGAGCAGGTGGTGAGCTTCATCAACAGCGTGTTCATGGAGGCGCCGCGGCTGCAGGAATTCTTCAACGTGCTCGATGCCGTGCCGACGGTGCGCGACCGGCCGGATGCGATCGATACCGGCCGGCTCGCGGGCCTGATCGAGTTCAACGACGTCTCGTTTTCATATGACGGCAAGCGGCCGGCGGTCGAGGACCTCTCCTTCACGGCGCTGCCGGGCCAGACCATCGCGCTGGTCGGTCCGACCGGCGCCGGCAAATCGACCGCCATCGCGCTGTTGCATCGGGCCTTCGATCCGCAGTCGGGCATCATCAAGATCGACGGCATGGATGTCCGTGGCCTGACGCTGACGGCGCTGCGGCGGAATATCGGCGTGGTGTTTCAGGAGGCGCTGTTGTTCAACCGCTCGATTGCGGACAATCTGCGCGTCGGCAAACCCGACGCTACCGAAGAGGAAATGCGGATCGCGGCGGCCCGCGCCCAGGCGCTGGAATTCATCGAGCGCAGCGAGCGCAAGTTCGATACCAATGTCGGCGAGCGCGGGCGGATGTTGTCCGGCGGCGAACGGCAGCGGCTGTCGATCGCACGCGCACTCTTGAAAGATCCGCCAATCCTGATCCTCGACGAGGCGACCAGCGCGCTCGATGCCGTGACCGAAGCCAAGGTCAACGCCGCGCTCGACGAAGTGATGAAGGGGCGCACCACCTTCGTGATCGCTCACCGGCTTTCGACCATTCGCAACGCCACCCGTATCCTGCTGTTCGACGGCGGGCGCGTGATCGAGAGCGGAACTTTTGATGAACTGGTGACAAAAGGGGGCCGCTTTGCCGAACTCGCACGCGCCCAGTTCATGGTGCAGGAGAACGTCGCGAAGCGTTCAGGCACCGGATGTCGACGACGCGACGGTCAAGATAGAGTGACGGCGAAATTCGACCTATTTCGTCCACGATTTGATCACACAAGCTCTGTTCTGAAACCGCAAGCCGGTATAGGTTGCAGCTCACCGTGAGCGATGGTGCAAGACACCTGAAGACCGCACAGTTGAAAACTCAACGTCACGCGCCACGCCCCCTCTTTCAGGGGCGGGTCTCAAAGGACCGGAATCGGATCGTGCATTTTCTTCGCCCGCTGCTTCGCAAGCCGTCGTTGAACTGGATCGTCGTCGTCGCGGCGCTCACCGTGGTCGCGCCGCGGCTGGCGCATGCCGAAGCGTTGCTGCTGGTTGAGGCCGATACCGGAAAGGTCCTGCAGGCCGACAACGCCACCATGCCGTGGTATCCGGCATCGCTATCGAAGATGATGACGGCCTATGTCACGCTCACGGCGGTCAAGGAAGGGCGCGTCT
The DNA here is from genome assembly GCA_963843235.1 of uncultured Alphaproteobacteria bacterium. Lineage (GTDB taxonomy): Bacteria > Pseudomonadota > Alphaproteobacteria > Rhizobiales > Xanthobacteraceae > Bradyrhizobium. The sequence continues at coordinate 399,867 of CAWJJV010000015.1, read as the reverse complement.
CGCTCGATACGCTGTTGACCGTATCACCCACCGCGGCTTCGCAATCGCCCTCGAAGATGGGTTTCCGGCCCGGCACCCAGGTCACGGTCGATAACGCGCTCAAGATGATGCTGGTGAAGTCGGCCAACGACATGGCCGTGGTGCTCGCCGAAGGCATCGGAGGTTCGATCGACGGGTTTTCGGCCCAAATGAACGCGACGGCGCAGCGCCTCGGCATGACGCAGACGAGCTACGTCAACCCCAACGGCCTGCCCGCCGACGGTCAGATCACATCGGCGCGCGACATGGCGATTCTCGCCCGCGCGATCATTCGCGACCTGCCGGAATACGAATATTTCGTCCACATTCCCTCGATCCGCTTCGGCCGCAGGGTCACGCAAAACTTCAACAAGCTGATCGGACGCTACCCAGGCGCCGATGGCTTCAAGACCGGGTTTATTTGCGCCTCCGGTTACAACCTGGTCGGATCTGCCACACGCGACGGCAAGCGGCTGATCGCGGTGGTGCTCGGCGCGTCCTCCGGCCGGATGCGCGCGATCAGGGCCGCGCAGCTGCTCGATCGGGGCTTTGCCGGCAACAACCTGTCGTGGCTGCGTCCCTCGCTCGGTATGGTGAATAATCTCGCTCCGATCGACGCCTCGCCGCCGAACCTGCGCGACGAGATGTGCGGCGGCAAGCACCGACCGGCCAGCGACGAAGACGAAGATACCGTCGCCGGCAATGCCGGGGCTTCGGGTAACGGTGAAACCGGCCTGACGTTTTTTGCGGCGGGATTGCAGCCGCCGACGATGAAGCCGTCGGAATTGCTGGCCGGACCGGCCGCGCCATCCGAACCGATTCCGGTCTATACCGGCCCGACCAAGACCGGCACCGCATTGATCGCCGCCGTAGCCGCCGAATCCGAAAAGCAGACCGTACGGCCCAAGGGCAAGAAGGCGCGGCTGGCGGCGAAAAAGCCGGAGAGCGCCGCCGACGCCAAGACTGAGGCCAAGACTGAGGCCAAGACTACCAGCAAGGACGCCGGCAAGAGCGCCAAATCCGAAACGCCGGCCAAACCGGCGCCGTTCGGCATGCCAACGCCAAGCCGGATGCCGCGACGAAATCCGCCGACAAGGCGGCAGCGACTGCCGACCAGCCTGCCGCCAAACCGGTAAAGCCGAAGGCGGTGGCGAAGCGGCCAGCCAAGCCCGCCCCCAAGAACACGACCGGCGATGCCAAACCCGCTGGTTAGCAAGGCCGGTGCCCCGTTAGCAAGGTTCGATCGCCGCAGTCGGCCGGCAAGACCGATAGCGGTCGCCGCTTGCCATCGGTGGCTTCAATGCTCAATACTGCCCAAAACAAGGCGGCCCGTCGCAACAAACGGGAGAGCAAAGCGGAGGGGAAATACCATGGAGCGAATCTGGCTCAAGCAATATCCGGCCGGCGTGCCCGCCGATATCGATGTGACCCAATACGCCTCACTCGTCGAATTGCTGGAAGAGAGCTTTGCGAAATTTCGCGACCGCAAGGCCTTCATCTGCATGGACAAGTCGATCAGCTATCGCGAACTCGACGAGATGTCGCTGGCGCTCGCCGCCTACCTGCAAAGCAAGGGCCTGCAAAAAGGTGCCCGCGTCGCGCTGATGATGCCGAACGTGTTGCAGTATCCGGTATCGACCGCTGCCGTGCTGCGCGCCGGCTACGCGGTCGTGAACGTCAACCCGCTCTACACGCCGCGTGAGCTCGAGCACCAGCTCAAGGATTCCGGCGCCGAAGCGTTGATCGTCCTCGAAAACTTCGCGACCACGGTACAACAGGTGATCGCGAAGACCGCGGTCAAGCACGTCATCATCGGCAGCATGGGCGACCTGCTCGGCCTCAAGGGCGTGATCGTCAATCTGGTGGTGCGCCGGGTGAAGAAAATGGTTCCGGCCTATTCGCTTCCGAACGCCGTCGGCTTCAACGACGCGGTCGCCGCCGGCCGCAACATGAAGCTCAACAAGCCGAAGATCGCGCCCGACGACGTCGCCTTTCTGCAATATACCGGCGGCACCACCGGCGTCTCCAAGGGCGCGACGCTGCTTCATCGCAACATCCTCGCCAACGTGCTGCAGAACGATGCCTGGCTGCAGCCGGCGCTGAAGAAGCCGCCGCATGTCGAGCAGCTGTTCATCGTCTGCGCGCTGCCGCTCTATCACATCTTCGCATTGACGGCGTGCTTCCTGCTGGCGATGCGCGCCGGCGGCGTCAACCTTTTGATTCCCAACCCGCGCGACATGCAGGGCTTCATCAAGGAGCTGATGAAATACCAGGTCAACAGCTTCCCGGCGGTCAACACACTCTACAACGGCCTGCTGCATACGCCCGGGTTCGAAAAGGTCGACTTCTCCAAGCTGAAGACGTCTTTCGGCGGCGGCATGGCGACGCAGAAAGCCGTCGCCGAAGCCTGGCTGAAGACCACCGGCTGCGCGCTGTCGGAAGGCTATGGCCTTTCGGAAACCTCGCCAACGCTGACCTGCAACCCCGCGGATACCGACAAGTTCTCCGGCTCGATCGGGATTCCCGTGCCATCAACCTATCTCTCGATCCGCGACGACGACGGCAACGAATTGCCGCTCGGCGAGGCCGGCGAAATCTGCGCCAAAGGCCCGCAGGTGATGGCCGGCTACTGGAATCGGCCTGACGAGACCGCCAAGGTGATGACCGCGGACGGCTACTTCCGCACCGGCGATATCGGCGTGATGACGCCGGACGGCTACACCAAGATCGTCGATCGCAAGAAGGATATGATCCTGGTATCGGGCTTCAACGTCTATCCGAACGAGATCGAGGAAGTGATCGCCAGCCATCCGGGCGTGCTGGAATGCGCCGTGATCGGCGTGCCGGACGCGCGGTCCGGCGAAGCCGTCAAGGCGTTTATAGTGAAGAAGGATCCGAACCTCACCGCCGACGACGTCATCAAGTTCTGCGGCACGCAGCTGACCAACTATAAGGTCCCGAAGCAGATCGAGTTTCGGACCGACCTGCCGAAGACCAATGTCGGAAAAATCCTGCGCCGCGAATTGCGCGACGAGAAAAAGGCTGCGGCTTAAATCGGCAATGGGGAAGAGGCGCTCTCCCGGCAGCGCGCTTGCGCTGTCCGTTGCGCCGTCTCGAACCATGGGACGACAACCAACCTCTCATCCTTCGAGACGCGGCGAAGACGCCGCGGCTCAGGACGAGACTTCATTTAATCGACCCTCCGCATCCGCATGACAGAGCAGTGAATAGGCGCGTCCACGCCATTCCTACCGCGCTGAATATTGCGCGCGCGACGGGCCCGGTTTAAGACACTTCCGCACATTGCAAGGAGAATTGACGATGACCATCAAAGTTGGCGACAAGCTGCCCGAAGCCAAGTTTCGCGTGATGACGGCGGAAGGCCCGCAGGTCAAAACAACGGACGATATCTTCAAGGGCAAGAAGGTCGCGTTGTTCGCGGTGCCTGGCGCCTATACCGGCACCTGCCACAAAATGCATCTGCCGAGCATTTTCCTGAACGCCTATGCCATCAAGGACAAGGGCGTGAACACGATCGCGATCGTTTCGGTCAATGACGCCTTCGTCATGAACGCGTGGAAGCGCGACACCGACCAGCGCGACGAGGCTACCTTCCTCGCCGACGGCAACGCCGAATTCACCAAGGCGATCGGTATGGAGCTCGACGCGTCGGGCAACGGCCTCGGCATCCGCTCCAAGCGCTACTCCATGCTGGTCGAAGATGGTGTCGTGAAAAAGCTGAACCTTGAGCCGGCGCCCGGCAAGGTCGAAGTCTCCGGCGGCGACACGCTGCTTGGGCAGCTCTGAGCTGAAAGCCACCTCGCCGCGGACAAGGTCGTCATCCCCCCGCGGGTATGACGACCTTGTTCGAGGGAGATACAACGCTACGCGCAACGTCACGCGGTCGCCTTCCAGACACCGTCGACGAAAACCGCCTCATCCATCCCGGGCCACGGCGGCATGGTCGTCCCGACGATCACCAGCGGTTCGGCATCGTCGGCGCGAAACTGAAAGTGTGTGCCGACCGGGAGCGTGACCGACATCCCTGCTTCCACATCGTCGATCACCTCTTCATCGTTCAGCTTGCGCCACATCCGGCCGCGGCCGGATACGAAGTACCAGACTTCGTCGACCGTCCGGTGCACGATGGCTTTCGACACCGCCTTCGCCGGCAAGGTGAACATCGCCATCCCGCCGCGAGACGTTCCGCACAACACACGAACTTCCGATCCATCCGGCGCCGTGACATCGGGCGCGACGGCAATTCGCTTGGTCACAAGCATCATATCTTTGCTCTCCATATCGGCATTCAGATATTCCTTTTGGCCGGTTCTGTGACACGACCGAGCCAGTCGATCGCGTCACCATCTTCCGATTTCAAAACATACAGGCCATGACGACCAAACCTTAGAACAGAAACGTCTGGGAACGGCGCGTCCGCCGAATTCGGAGATCGTCGATCATTCTATCTTGATCGTGATGAACGTGACGTTCGGCGTCGCGTTGAAGTGACCCAGCTGAACGCATTTACTGCCTATTTTTGAAATAGTCGTTCCGTTCCCTTGGCAACAATGAGTTTTGTCCATGAATCCCGCGAGCGTTGCTTTCGATCGCCTTAAAAATCCAGACGCAAATAATTCCGCGGCAAATGCCGCGCTGATGACAAATGTAACCAATCGCATACTCGCCGATATTCAGGCGCTGGCCCCCGAAATCACGGCACGCGCCGCGGAGATCGAAGCCGCGCGCCGGATTCCGCTCGACCTGGTGGACAAGCTGCGATCGATCGGTATTTTCCGAGTGCTCGCGCCGCGAAGTCACGGCGGGCTCGAGCTCGATATACCGGCGGCGATCAAGATCATGGATGCGCTCTGCAAAATCGACGGTTCGATCGGCTGGATCACAATGATTGGGATGGGATCCGCAGTCTTTGCGCCCCTTGTCCCGCGAAAAATCTACGATCAGATCTACGCGAAGGGTCCCGACATAATCTTTTCCGGCTCTGTCCAACCCGCAGGAACGGCCGAAGCGGTGGATGGCGGTTGGCGCGTCAACGGACGCTGGCCGTTTGCCAGCGGCTGCCAGCATGCCGACTGGATATTCGGACTCTGCATCATGTCCAAGGACGGCAAACCCCTGCCCGGACCGGCAGGCGAGGACGGGCCGCCGATGGTTCGAGGCTTCGTGCTGCCGGCGAGCGAGTGGCAGATCGAGGACACCTGGTACGTCGCAGGGCTCAAGGGGACCGGGAGCCATCACGTCTCGATCAAGGACAAGGTGATCCCGGCGGACAAATTCTTCGATCTCGCGACCGGCGAGTCGTGCTTGCCCGGACCGCTCTACCAGGCCGTGCCGCAGTTTATTCCACTGATGCACTTTCCCGCTGCGACAGGCGTGGCCGAGGGCGCGCTGGACGAACTCGTCCAGCTTGCCAATACCGGACGGCAACAGCAGCGTACCACCGCGCCGATGCGGGATTTGGAAACCTTTCAGCATGAACTCGGCCGGATCGAAGCTGACCTCAGGGCGGTTCGGGCCTTTGCGGACGCTCAAATCGAAAGCCATTGGCGCCATGCGCTCGCCGGAACGCTGAAGGACGACGCGCTTCTCGCTGAGGGCGCCCAGGCCGCGACCTGGATCACGGCGGCCTGCGTTCGCATCGCGGATGAGTGCTTCAGGCTCGGCGGTGGCAGCGCACTATACGAGACCTCGCCGCTGCAACGGCGGATGCGCGACGTTCACGCCGCGGCCCAACACGCCGCCGTGCACCACCGACACTACGGAAATTCGGGCAAGCTGTTGCTGGCCCGATCCTCCGCCGGTTCGAACCTCCGCGCAGCCTGAGGTGCGAGATGGCCGCGAGCACGCCATTCCGAGCGGAGCTCGCATCGTAGCAACCACAACCATCGTCGCCCGGCTAGATCGAGCGACGATGGCTATCGTCAACCTCGCTACGTCTGCTTCAATCGCGCCATGGCAACGCCGTCGCGCGCCAGTTGGTCGGCGCGCTCGTTCGCATCGTGGCCGGCATGCCCCTTGATCCAGTGCCAGCGCACCTCATGCGGCTTGAGCGCCGCGTCCAGCCGCTGCCAGAGATCGACGTTCTTGACCGGCTTCTTGTCGGCGGTGCGCCAGCCGTTCCTTTTCCAGCCATGGATCCAGCCGGTGATGCCCTGGCGGACATACTGGCTGTCGGTGGTGAGATCGACCGTGCAGGGCTTTTTGAGCGCCTCCAGCGCCGCGATCGCCGCCATCAATTCCATGCGGTTGTTGGTGGTGTGCGCCTCGCCGCCCTTCAATTCCTTTTCGACATCGCCGAATTTGAGGATCGCGCCCCAGCCGCCCGGTCCCGGGATTGCCCGAGCAGGCGCCGTCGGTATGAATGACGACCGAGGGGGCCCCGCTCACGCCACCAGTCCCGAGGTGGCGACGCCGTAATCGCGCATGCTGGCCACGCTCTGCTGAAACCGCAGCTTGCGGGCATATTCCAGCGGATCCTTCGGCTGTACCAGCGCCCCCGGCGGAACGTTGAGAAAATCGACCAGGCGCGTCAGCAGAAAACGCAAGGCCGCCCCGCGCGCCAATAGCGGCAGCGCGTTCTGCTCGGCGTCGGACAATTCGCGCTCGCGGCCGTAAGCGTTGAGGAATGCCCGCGCCTTGGTGACGTTGAACGAGCCGTCGCTCTCGAAACACCAGGCGTTGAGGCAGATCGCGACATCATAGGCGAGCGTATCGTTGCAGGCGAAGGTGAAATCGATGATGCCGGACAGCCGCTGGTCGAGAAAAAACACATTGTCCGGAAACAGGTCGGCGTGGATCACGCCCTGCGGCAGGTTTTTCGGCCAGACGTTGCTTTCGAGATAATCCAGTTCAGCGCCGATGAAGGCGCGCAATCCGTGCTGGACTTCGTCGGCGCGGGACGCGGCCTGCTCGAACAACGGACGCCAGCCCGACACCGACAGCGCGTTGGCACGCGACATCGCGAAATCGCGCCCCGCCAGGTGCATTTTCGCCAGCGCCTGACCGACGCCGGCGCAGTGGATGGCGGCAGGCTTGCGCGGCCAGATGCCCTCCAGGAAATTGATGATCGCCGCGGGCCGCCCGGCCAGCATGCCCAGGGCTTCGCCGCTGCTGGTCTGCAGGGGTTGCGGACAATTGATGCCGTGCGAGGCAAGGTGCGTCATCAGGCCGAGGAAGAACGGCAGGTCACCCTTGGCGACGCGCTTTTCGTACAGCGTCAGGATGAACGATCCTGCCGTGGTGTGCAGCAGGAAGTTGGAATTCTCGACGCCCTCGGCGATGCCCTTGTAGGACAGCAATTCGCCGATGTCGTAACGGCTTAGAAATTCCGCAAGCTCATCGGCGGCGACGTCGGTGTAAACCGCCATGGCGGTTACTCGGCTGCGTCGGGCCGCAGCGACCGCGGCAACGGGAAGAACTCGTTCTCTTCCGCGGCCGAGACCGTCTCCACATGCAATTCGTAGCGTTCGGCAAACGCGCCCATGATCTCTTCGACGATCACTTCCGGTGCCGAGGCGCCGGCGGTGATGCCGAGGCTCTTGATGCCCTCAAATCGCGACCAGTCGAGATCGCTCGCGCGCTGCGCCAGCACCGCGATCGGGCAGCCCTCGCGTTCGGCGACTTCGCGCAACCGCTGCGAATTCGACGAATTCGGCGCACCGACCACGATCAGGGCATCGACCACCGGCGCCACCTTCTTGACCGCCAGCTGGCGGTTGGTGGTGGCGTAGCAGATGTCTTCCTTGTGCGGCCCCGAGATGTTCGGAAAACGGTCCTTCAGCATCGCGACGATCTCGGCGGTGTCGTCGATCGACAGCGTGGTCTGGGTCACGAAGGCCAGGTTGTCCGGGTCTTTCGGGGTGAAGGTCGCGGCGTCGTTCGCGGTCTCGATCAGCGTCACGGCGCCGGCCGGCAGCTGACCGAGGGTGCCGACCACTTCCGGGTGATGGGAATGCCCGATCAGGAGGATTTCGCGGCCGCGCTTGAAGTGGATCGCCGCCTCGCGGTGCACCTTGGTGACCAGCGGGCAGGTGGCGTCGAGCGAGAAGAAATTGCGGGCCCGGGCGTCCGCCGGCACCGATTTGGGAACCCCGTGGGCCGAAAAAACCACCGGGGCGTTGGTATTGTCGGGGATTTCGGCCAGTTCCTCGACAAAAATCGCCCCCTTGGTCTTGAGGCTGTCGACCACATAGCGGTTATGGACGATCTCGTGGCGGACATAGACCGGGGCACCATAGATGGTGAGCGCCCGTTCCACGGTGTCGATGGCCCGAACCACGCCGGCGCAGAAGCCCCGTGGCGAGCAAAGCACGATTTTTAGCGCTGGTTTAGCCTGCATAGGAGCGATCTCGGACCGAATCACCCCTCGCCGGCGGGCAGGGAACGGTCAATTGCAGTAAGGACTTGGGGCTGCTTTCCGGCGCTGTCAAGGCTGTTTAACAAGCCATTGCGCGGTTAGCCCCTGCCGGCTTATATAGGAAGCATAATTCCCGTCATCGCTGATGACCACGGCTTCGCCTCCAAAAAAGAGGTGGGCGAAGCGCAAAGGAGATTTGCCATGAGCAATGCACCGCTGATGCCAAAGGCGACTGCCGTGTGGCTGGTCGACAATACCGCGCTGACCTTCGATCAGGTGGCGGATTTCACCAAAATGCACCCGCTCGAGGTCCGCGCCATCGCCGATGGCGATGCGGCCCAGGGCATCAAGGGCATGGACCCGATTTCCAACGGGCAGTTGACCCGGCTGGAGATCGAAAAGGGCGAACAGGATCCGAATTACCGGCTCCGGCTCGAGGAGAGCAAGGTGACGCTGCCGCCCGCCGCCAAGAAGAAGGGCCCGCGCTATACGCCGGTGTCGCGCCGCCACGAGCGGCCGAGCGCGATCCTGTGGCTGGTGCGCAACCATCCGGAATTGAAGGACGCCCAGATCATGCGGCTGGTCGGCACCACCAAGACCACCATCGCCAGCGTGCGCGACCGGACCCACTGGAACGCCTCGACCCTGACGCCGATGGACCCGGTGACGCTCGGCCTGTGCTCGCAGATCGAGCTCGATTTCGAGGTGCAGCGCGCCGCCAAGGAGAAGCCGCTCGATGCGGCCTATGGCGGCGCCACACTGCTGCCGGCCTCCGAGACCACCCGCAAGGAGCCGGAGTTCGAGCCGACCGAGAAACAGCGCGACGACCTCAACGTCGATGCCGTGTTCGCCAAGCTCAAGACCATCGGTGGCAAGAAGCAGGACGAGGAATAGGGCAAAGCTGTCAGTCCGCGTAGCGGACTGAGGATGTTTGGCGATCGTCGTCGTCCCACTTCGGTATATCGCCAAAAAACAAGCCGACACGGCCATGGTTCGAGACGCGCGGCGTTGCCGCGCTCCTCACCATGAGGGTTTGTTCCGCAACAGCTTGAGCCGCGTCTCGAAACCTCATCCTGAGGAGGCGCGGAGCGCCGTCTCGAAGGATGTGTTACGCACACAGTTGCACAGACACGACTTCGCGCCCTCGCCGCGCGTTGCGCCCGAGTTTTGCAAGTCATCCGCCCAAAAAATCAGAGGGCGCAGGCTCGGTTAGCCACCGGGGGCTCCATCCTTGATATCTCGGCGTCCACGGCCGTTGCTTAATATGCAGCGAGCAAATCAACTCGAATGTCGTCCATACATCACCCGATCTTTAAACGCCGGTGGTTAAGTGTGATCTTTAAGGGATTTCGGAATCCTCCAAAACAAGGAAGAAGCGACGATCTCTGAAATCATGTGGATTTGGTTGGAGTTCGCAGCGCCCCTTTTGGAAGCGTATCAAGCGATGACGAGAGCTAAATCCTAATCATCTGACGAATTCTTCACTCGAAGGTGTTGGGTTGGATATGGCAAGCGTCGACCTTTCAACGGCCGAAAACAGCTATATGACTTTACTGGACGCTAGAGAGAAGCCGCGCGAAGTAGCGGCCGATTTGAATTGTCCGCTCAGGACCAAAACCCAGAACAGCGGGACGCAGCCACACGAGGTTGAGATAGTGCAAGCGGACGCCTGGCTCGCCATTTGTGCCCTGTCCAAAAGTCTTGATACTGATTACGAGATTGGCTCCGAGGTTTGGTCCCGCGCAATCAAACGTACGGAAGAGTGGCGAAATTTCCTGGACTCAATGGCGAAAATCCAGAACGGCACGGCATAGCATTAGGTACAGCAAACGAGCCGTGCCCTGTCTCACGTCGGGAACTGGTCATGTTCCTGACACGACCTTCGCGAGAACAACTTTTCTGAGGCGGTAGAATCTACGGGCATCCTGTGAAGGACGCCCGCAAATCCAGAGGGTGTCCGGCTAGTCCCTCGCTTTTTCCAGTGCGTGGCGCATCAGCTTCTGTTCGTCACTCGTCAACTGCGTCGGCCCCAGGTTGAATGTCAGCTTGTCGATCTTCCCGGTAAATTGGAACGGCAGCTTATAGCTGTCGTCCACCCCGGTGCGGCTATCGACGCCGATGTCGAAGGACTCGTCGATGGCCATCAGGAACCCGATCGAGTGCGGGATCGAGCGGCGGGCGTACTCCTTGCCATCCACCGAAAGCACCCCGGTGCCACCCTTGGCCGGGCCGGGACCATCATATTTGAAATCGAACACGATGGTGTGCTTGCCCGGCTTGAGCGCAGAACCCAACCAGTCGCGCGCGCCGACACCGCCTTCCCAGCGGTATCGTTTCAAATCCAGCATGTTGTAAACGAAGACCGGCTTGCCCTTCAGCAAATAAAGGCCATAGCCGCTGAACCGGCCGCCGAGAGTGACGATCATTCCCTCAGCCCCGCCTTCAGGGACCGTTATCTCCGCGGTGATCTTGTAGTCCTTGTTCATGATGCTGGGCGCATTTTCGGCGGGAATGCCGGGGTTCGCTCCTGTGTAGGTGAAAACAGTTCGCCCGGCGGTCGCGGTCGGGCGCGGCGTGACAAGACGCGGCAAGACGGAGTTGTCGAGCGGCAAGACCTGGTATTTCGCCGCCTCGCTCAGGAACAGTTCCTTCAGCTCCCGCAACTTATCGGGGTGCTTGGCTGCGAGATCGTTGTTTTGCGAGAAGTCGTCAGCGATGTTGTAGAGTTCCCACTTGTAGTCGTTGATTTCCGGCATCTTTGCCGTGCCCATAAGCCAGGGTGCTTCGGGCGGTGTCGTGCACGCATACCAGCCATCGTGGTAGATGCCGCGGTTGGCGAACATCTCGAAATACTGCGTATCGCGCTTCGATGGTGCGTTGGCGTTGGCCTGATCGAATGTGTAAGCCATGCTCACACCCTCGATCGGCTTTTGCGCGATGCCGTTGACCGTCGCTGGCGCCTGGATGCCGGTGGCTTCAAGGATGGTCGGCACGATGTCGATGATGTGGTGGAATTGACTGCGAATGCCGCCAACGTCTTTGATGTGGCCGGGCCACGACATGACCATGCCCTGCCGGGTCCCGCCGAAGTGCGATGCCACCTGCTTGGTCCATTTGAACGGGGTATCGAACGCCCACGACCAAGCGACCGACATATGCGGGTAGGTTTTGTCGGAGCCCCAATTCTCGTAGTAGCGCATCAACTCGGCTTCAGGGAGTTTCAGCACGCCGTTGTAGGCGGTCATCTGGTTCGGGGTGCCCTCTAGCGTGCCTTCGGCGCTGGTGCCGTTGTCGCCGCTGATATAGATGATCAGTGTGTTGTCGAGCTTGCCCATGTCCTCGACCGCATGGATGACGCGGCCGATTTCATCGTCGGTATAGGCTGCGTAAGCGGCGAACACCTCCGCCTCCCGCGCGTAGAGCTTCTTTTGGATCAATGAGAGCGAGTCCCACTTCGGCAGGGTATCAGGCCACGCAGTGAGTTGGGTGTTCGTCGGGTATCACGCCGAGCCGCTTCTGGTTGGCGAAGATCTGCTCGCGCAGCTTCTCCCAGCCCATGTCGAACTTGCCTTTGAACTTGTCGATCCATTCCTTCTTCGGCTGGTGCGGCGAATGGGTGCCGCCGGGCACGTAATAAAGGAAGAACGGCTTGTCGGGCGCGGCCGCGTTCAGGCTGCTCATGTAGTTGATGGCTTCGTCCGCCATATCGGTGGTGAGGTTGTAGCCGGACTTGCCGATCCACGGAAAAATCTGGGTCGTGTTCTTATAAAGATAAGGCGTCCATTGGTCGGTCTCGCCGCCCATGAACCCGTAAAAATACTGAAACCCCATGCCGACCGGCCACTGGTCGAAGGGTCCGGCCGCGCTGTACAGATAGGTTGGGGTGTTATGGTTCTTGCCGAACCATGAGGTGGCAAAGCCGTTATCCCGCAGAATAGTCCCGATCGTGGCGCTCTCCGGTCCGATGACCGAATCATAGCCTGGGTAGCCGGTGGACAATTCACCGATCACGCCGAACCCAACCGAATGGTGGTTGCGGCCGGTGATCAGCGCTGCTCGGGTCGGCGAACAAAGCGCGGTCGAGTGAAATTGCGTATAGCGCAATCCCGCCTTGGCAAGGCGATCCATATTCGGGGTCGGGACGACGCCACCGAAGGTGCCTGACACGCCATAACCCTGGTCGTCGGTCATGATCAGCAGCACGTTTGGCGCGCCCCTGGGCGGCACCACGGATGGTGGCCAGTACGGCTTGGAATCTTTCGCATCCTCCTTGATCTCTCCGCCGAACTTCGGGGGCTCCGGAGGTAGCTGCTTGCCATCGATAGTTATGGTGGCGCTGGGCGAACCCGGAGTGCCGGTGATCGTCTGGGCCACAGCGGCAGGCAGATAACTCGCCCCGAGAAGAAAACTCAACGAAAGCATCGTCGTAATTTTCATGGCACGTCTCCCTGATTGGCGGATCTTTGCGACTAAGTGCCGCCGCACCGGTCTAGCGGCGAAGGTCGAGGCATACCGATGAATTGTAAAACGCCGTCCTTCCCCAGCTCACTCTCCCGCCGCAGAAATCCCGGTTGCGCATGGCGAAAACCGCGCCAACGAACCTGGGAACGCCGCCAATATGAGTCTGCAAAACAGGAAAATAGTTCATCAAAAAATCTTGGTGAGCCAATTCCGAAACATCGGAGCTGCCAATCTTTTTTAGTTTAAAGTGATTGTGTCGGCCGTACCTTTGCAAATCGCGAGGTCACGGCGCGAACCGCTCGCTCTCTCGCATTCGCATTGCGACTGACGTCTGTTGTTGGCACTTTTCCCGACACGGCGTAAGCTCGTCCACCGCGATCAAAAAAAGGATCAGCCATGAAGCGCAGAAGTAAGCTCGCGATTGCGATCGTAACGGCAGTGTTTGCCGTCCTGGGCGGCATGGCCGTTTACGCGCAGGACAAGTACGCGCTGAAATCGCCGAGCGGAATCGCGTTCTCCGACTTCAGGGGATACGAGGACTGGGCAGTGGTCTCTTCTGCCCGGACCGACGAAGTGCTCAAGGTGATCGTCGCCAACCCGACCATGATCGAGGCCTACAAGGCCGGCGTTCCCGGCAACGGCCAGCCTTTCCCGGATGGCTCCAAGATCGCGAAGCTCCAATGGAAGCCGAAGAAGAGCACCGAGGCCCCCTTCGTCGTGGATGTGCCGGACGTATTCTCGCAGGCTTTCGTCATGGAAAAGGATAGCAAGAGATTTCCGCAAAGCGGCGGATGGGGTTACGCGCTGTTCAATTACGAAGCCGCATCCGACCAGTTCACGGCCGATCCCAGCCCCTCGGACTGCGGACATGCGTGCCATGTGGCCGTGAAGGCGAAGGACTATATCTTCCACCCGTACCAGAAGCGTTGAACCGGATGTGCCCCCGACATCGACACCGCCGAACACGGGCCTGAGGGTTCTCGATGTCGGTTCATCGCGGCAGGGCGGAACGCGCAATCCGGTCCCGCAAGGCCAGCCACAGCACCGTCCGCCCCTATGGCCGCGCCGGCTCAATGAATGTGGAGAGCCTCGTGCTGTGGGGCTGTCCTGTCGTCGCCAACACCGTTATCCGAACCGCTGAGATGGCTGACATCGCAATCCGCTTCTGAGACCGCAGGGCCCGAGGCCATCAGAAGCTGTTTCCGCATTTCGGCGAGGCGGGCAAGGCAATATTCGCGGTAGAGGAAATCGAAGATGGTGGGCATGATCGACCTCCGTCGTCTGATCAGCGCCACGCTATCATTTCTTTGCGGTGCAATATGTGATCTGGATCACAGCTCCGCTCAATGCGTCCATCGTCGCGATATCATCCCAGGGTGTCGTCGGCGGCGGGCACTGGCCTGTTCCACCGTCAGTGGTCAAATTTGAAGATCGCAGTGGTCCGTTTCAAGAATACGTAATTTTGCGGAAATGAACGTTTTGCAATTCCAGCGACTTGAATAGGAGCGAGGACCAACCAACATTTGCGACAATGACGAGACACACGATGATGGAACACATTCACATGAGCGCGACATCGCGTGACCGCTTCATCCAGGCGGCTGAAAAGGAAATGGCGAAGTTCGAGCGCCGGGAAATGGAGTTCCGCAAAAAAGACCGGGAAGAGCGCGCGGCGGAGTTGCAGATAGCCCTATCAAAGGACGATCATCACTAAATCCAAGTGCCTGTCGGAAGGCCGCCTCAATTGGCCACCATCGTATCGAGGGGGCGGTTTGGTCGCGTCGCGCGGCTACTCAGTCCCCTGAAAGGGACAACACATGACCATCGGCATCATCGGATCGGGCGCGATGGGCACCGCCTTCGCACGAGCGCTTGCTCGCGCCGGCATTGAAGCGACAATTTCGAACAGCCGCGGACCGGATTCGCTCGAAACGCTTGTTCGCGAACTTTCCCCCTCGATCAAGGCCGGACGGCGCGAGGAAGCGGCGTCGGCCGACATCGTATTGGTTGCGGTCAACTGGACAAAACTGCCGGCGGCGCTGGCGGGACTTCCAGACTGGAATGGCCGCATTGTCATTGACGCCAACCACGCGACCGAACCGCCACTGTTCAAGCCGTTCGATCTCAAAGGCCGCCTGTCGAGTGAAGTTTTCGCCGATCTCGTGCCCGGAGCGCGGGTCGTCAAGGCATTCAATCTGCTTCGCGCAGATGTCCTGGCCAGCGATCCGAACACGAACGGCGGGCGCCTCGTGCAGTTCTATTCCGGCGACGACACCGCTGCAAAGGCTGAAGTAGCGGCGCTCATCGACAGGATCGGGTTCTTCGGCATCGATCTGGGGTCGCTCGCCGTCGGCGGCAAGCTCGCTCAGTTCCCCGGCGGGCCACTGCCAAACCAGAATCTGGTCAAGATCGACTGAGGTCGCCTTCCGGCAGGTTTGAGACATGCCGACGAATTCCGGGAGGGCGCACGCTCAAACTGGCGCGTATGCTCCTCAACGGACGTCCATCCGGCGATGCCCAGGCGCTGGTACCAATTTCGCGATCCCGACGTTGAACGCCTGGTCGCCGGCAGCGAATTAGCTCGGAAGCGGACCTCCTCGGCGCGATTGGAGGGCCCGCCTTAGCGCTGGAAATATTATCCACTCGCATTGCGGGGCGGTTCTTTCTCGGTTACTGGTCCCGCGAAACCAACGATAGACAGTCTCGGGAGATATAGCGATGTCCAGCGAAACATTGACCGTGGACGTTGCCCTGCCGGACGATGGCTCAGATCGGCGCCGCAGGATTTGGGCAATTTTCGGGAGTTCCTCCGGAAATCTTGTCGAGTGGTTCGACTTCTATGCCTACGCCTTCACGGCGCTCTATTTTGCTCCGTCGTTCTTTCCAAAGGGCAATCAAACAACCCAGCTGTTGCAGACCGCCGCCGTGTTTGCGATCGGCTTCCTGATGCGGCCGATCGGCGGCTATGTCTTCGGCTTTATCGCCGACCGATATGGCCGCAAGAACTCGATGATGATCTCGGTCCTGATGATGTGCGCAGGATCACTCGCCATCGCCATCATGCCGACCTATGCGACGATCGGGACCGCCGCACCGGTGTTGTTACTGCTCGCCCGCATGGTGCAAGGACTATCGGTCGGCGGCGAATATGGCACCAGCGCCACCTACATGAGTGAAGTCGCGCTGCCCGGAAAGCGCGGTTTTTATGCCTCGTTTCAATATGTCACGCTGATCGGCGGACAGCTGCTGGCCTCCCTGGTGATCTTGCTGGTTCAGCTCGCGTTGTCCGATGGCGAATTGAGAGCCTGGGGATGGCGCATCCCGTTTTTCCTCGGGGCCATACTCGCGGTCGTCGCTCTGTTCCTGCGCGCGTCGCTGACTGAAACGTCTTCGGCCGAAGACCGCGCGCGCAAGGAAGCAGGTTCGCTCCGTGAGATCTTCCGGCACCATACACGGGCGTTTCTCATCGTCCTCGGATATACCGCGGGCGGCTCGCTCATCTTCTACACCTTCACCACCTACATGCAGAAATATCTGGTCAACACTGCCCACATGGACGCACCGGACTGCGAACGTGGTGATGACCGCGGTGCTATGCACTTACATGATCCTGCAGCCGCCGTTCGGCGCACTTTCCGACCGCTTCGGTCGGAAGACATCCATGCTTTTGTTCGGTGGGTTAGCAACCGTGTTTACGGTTCCCTTGATGTACGCGATCGGCGACGTCCAGAACCCTTACGTGGCGTACGTCCTGATCGTCCTGGCGCTCTCCATCGTGTCGTTCTACACCTCGATCAGCGGCCTCGTGAAAGCCGAAATGTTTCCGCCGGAAATCCGGGCCATGAGCGTCGGCCTTGCCTACGCGATCGCCAACGCGGTCTTCGGCGGCTCCGCCGAATATGTCGCGCTGCTGTTCAAGGATAGCGGCAACGAGTCCAACTTTTATTGGTACGTGACGTTCATGTGCGCCATCGCATTTGGTGCGTCGATCCTGATGCCGAACCCGAAAGTGAAGGGTTACCTGCAGGGAAGCACCTGACGGGCTTTGGGACGCCTCTCAAACTCCGGCCAATTAGAGCAGGATAGCTTTTCTTCGAATCGTCATCCTGCTCTAACTGTTATTTGAGCATGATCTTTTCGGAAAATCGGCATCCACTTTTCCGGACCATGCTGTAGTTAAAACGAAAACCAGGCCTTGGCGACGAGCGTGGCGCTGCACCAGTTCGAGACCAGGCCGGCCGGGTTGGTAACGGGATCGATGCGGCCACCCAACCGCGCATTGGGATCGCCGGTAAAGACGAAGCAGTTTTCCCGCGACAGATTGGTGTCGTAATAGCGCAGATCGAAATTGATGTGCTTGTAGGTGAAGGTCACGCCGGCCTGCCAGTTGAGATAGGCGGGTAATGGCAGGCCGCCGAGTTGCGCAGCCTGATTGCCGAACCAGGAATAGCCGGCAGCAGCTGTGAACGACACGCCGAGACTTCTCGGGCAGCAGACGGGTTGGCAAGTTGACCCCCGCCCCGGCCGCGGCATATTGGCTCCAGGCGCCGGTGTTCGAGACGTTCGGAGAATAGGCATATCCGCTCGCGATGCGGACCAATTCGCCGAGGCTTCGATCGCCGCGGATCGCCGCCTCCCAGTAATTGATGCCGTGGGTCTCGCCGGGAAGCCTTTCGGCGGGATAGCCGAAATAAGTCACGCCGAGATCGAAATCGATATTGGCGATCTTCGGGCGGATGCCGCCAGCGGCCGTAACCTCGGCGGCGGGCTCGGTCGGCAGTTTGACGGTGGCCACCGTGGCGCCGGCGTAGAGCGCGCCGAGACTGGCTTCAAGGGCAGCGCCGGCCGCGGGCCCGTGATCGGACAGCGTCGTACCGCGATAAATGTAGTCAGAGGCAAGCCCCGCGCGGGCACCGAACTCGAGCGCATTCACCGAGGTGGCGCGGTTCGTGTCGCTCGCCGACCACCCGCGATTGCCAAGGCCGATCGCGCCGCCGGAGCCAACCTCTGGGCTCTCGGCGCGCGCCAAACCGCCGGTCAGCGGCGCAAGCCACAGTCCAAGCAGCGCCGCCGTCGCGGCGCTGCTTCCCTGCCACACCATTGCAGCGCTTCTCTGCCGCACCGTTAGCCTCCAAGAGCTACCGCGACGCCCACCAGCGTACTGCCAAAGACCACCATCGCAAGACCCGTCGCCCAGGGCCGCAGTCCGCTGTGGCATCCGAACGCGTAACCACAGCAGAAAAGCATCACGATGGCGACGGCGTAGGAGACGCGTAGCGCGAATTTCGCATCGCTCAGGAGTATGAACGGGATTACAACCGGAAAGGTCGAAAGGAAGCTCAGCGAGCAAAGACCCAGTGCTCCGGCCCAGTCACGCTTCGTTAGTCTCGGACGCTGGCATGGCTCAGGCAACTGTTGCAACTTTTGCCGCATCAACTCCAATTGCTCCGCCGGCAACGCCAAGGCCAGTGCCGGCGGCAACGCCTCGGCGATGATGCGTCGCGCGGCTTCAGGACCCGGCGCCTGCCGTATGGCGCGCAGCGTCAGAATGTTAGCTCCCCGCTCATTGATACGAGCTAACAGATAAAGACCACCGTCAACGATACCCCAGGCCAAGTTGCAGCCTAGCGCACCGATCAGCATCGTTTGAATCGTAATGTTGCCCGCCGTCGCGACACCGAGGCTGCAGATGAAGGTGAGCGCCATGATGAGGCCGAACAAGGTCTCAGCGATCCGTTCCATCGGATCCAGCACGCGCCTAAAAGAAATGCCTGAAACCTCTGACATCGAAGCAGACGTCCGTTGGTTCAACCTTCAGCAGCCCAAATCTCCGGCAGCCCATGACGGCGCTTTTAGCTGGCGGAGCAGACCTTTCCACAAGACATAGGCGCGCGGAGTACCGACGGTCATCGCACGAACTTGCAATGAACCCCGGGCCGCCCTGCAATTCCTGATGATGTGTAGGTTATCTCCGGAAGTCAAAGCTATTGATTGCCGCGTGATCCGCGATAACCACACTCGGGATCGAGAGGCCCTTTGGGCAGCTTTCTTTCGGAAGATCGCATTGGCCCAACCCTGGCCACTGTTCAGCTGATCAGGGGCGTAATAGCCTATGCCGCATACCGGCCGCGCCGATCGCGTCCAACACATGACGCGCGCTGACACGCCCCACTACGTTTGGGAGCGACGGCTACATGAAGCATTTGATGCACTGGCTGCCAGGGCTCGACACGCTTCGTCGCTATGAAACGGCATGGCTGCGGCACGACATTGTCGCCGGCATGGTGCTGGCGGCAATGCTGGTCCCGGTGGGAATCGCCTACGCGACGGCCTCGGGCCTGCCCGGCATCTATGGTCTCTACGCAACGATCGTGCCGCTGCTTGTCTACGCGTTGTTCGGCCCCAGCCGCATCCTTGTCCTCGGGCCGGACTCGGCTCTCGCGGGGATCATCCTCGGCGTCGTCACGCCGTTGTCCGCCGGCGATCCGCTTCGAGCCGCGGCGCTCGCCGGCATGATGGCGATCGTTTCCGGGATCGTGTGCATCCTGGCCGGCGTCGTGCGGCTGGGTTTTGTCACCGAGCTGCTCTCCAAGCCGATCCGCTACGGCTACATGAACGGAATTGCGCTGACCGTATTGATCAGCCAACTGCCAACGCTGTTCGGTTTCTCGATCCAGAGCAAAGGACCGTTGCGGAGCCTGTCGGAGATCGCCGGCGCGATCCTCGACGGGCGGACCAATTGGGTCGCATTCGCGATTGGGCTCGCGACGCTGATCATCATCCTGCTGCTCAAGAACAGCAAGCGGTTGCCGGGCATTCTGATCGCGGTCGTTGCGGCCACGGCCGCTGTCGGTGCGCTGGATCTCGGGACGCGCTATGGCGTGAAGGTACTGGGACCGCTTCCCGAGGGACTGCCGGGTTTCGTCGTACCCTGGATCGGTTACGGCGATATATTCCCAGTGGTGATCGGCGGTTGTGCCATCGCACTGATATCATTTGCCGATACCAGCGTGCTGTCCCGCGCCTATGCCGCACGACTGAAGTCTCGGGCCGATCCGAACCAGGAATTGGTGGGGCTTGGCGCCGCCAATCTGGCGACCGCCTTTTTCCAGGGCTTCCCAATCAGCAGCAGCAGCTCGCGGACACCGGTTGCGGAAGCCGCCGGCGCCCGCACCCAGCTCACCAGCGTCGTCGGCGCGCTCGCCATCGCGTTGCTGTTGCTGACGGCGCCGAACCTGCTGCGACACCTGCCCACCGCCGCGCTGGCCGCGGTGGTGATCGCCTCGGCGATCAGCTTGATCGAGGTCGCCGACCTCAAACGAATCTATCGCATTCAGCGCTGGGAATTCTGGCTGGCGATCGTCTGCTTCATCGGCGTGGCCGTGCTCGGGGTGGTCCCGGGAATAGGCCTCGCGATCGCCATCGCCATCATCGAGTTTCTGTGGGACGGCTGGCGCCCACACTCGGCCGTGTTAGGGCGCGCCGACGGCGTCAAAGGCTATCACGACATCAAAAGATATCCGGATGCGCGCCAAATCCCCGGCCTGGTGCTGTTCCGATGGGATGCGCCCCTGTTCTTCGCCAACGCCGAATTTTTTAGGGAACGAGCGCTCGATGCCGTGGCGACATCGCCGACAGAGGTGCGCTGGCTGGTGGTCGCGGCGGAGCCGGTCACCAGCGTGGATGTCACCGCCTGCGACATGGTCGCCGAACTGGACAAGGCGTTGCACGCGCAGGGGATCGAGTTAGCTTTTGCCGAACTCAAGGATCCGGTCAAGGACAAGCTGAAACGATTTGGCCTGTTCGCGCAGGTCGGCGAGGATTACTTCTTCCCGACCATCGGCGCGGCCGTCTCCCGTTATCTCGAAACCCATCATGTGAAGTGGGAGGACTGCGAGGAGGAGCAAACCGAGGCCGAGAGGTAATATGCGGCGGAAACCGCGCGTCGCGGCGAGGCGGCAGACCAAGTTCCTCGTATGCCGTGGCCGGCCTGCTCTAGCCCAGTTCGATCTCGTCGGTGATCTCATGGCGAGAGGCTGACGCCGCCGAGGGTGAGAACCATTTTCGCCGGCAGCTTTTCATCGCCCTTGAGGCGGCCGGCTTCCAGCGCGTCGCGCACCGCCTTCTCGATTTCGCGCTGCGAGGTCACGCCGACCTTCTTGAGAAATCTTCTTAAGCTGGTGTTGAAAATATCTTCGTTCATAATTCGCCTCCCGATGTCATGGCCTCAGATGTCACGGCCTCACTGGATTGTTCAGCATGTATTCGCCGAGGTCGCGCTGGCGGCGGTCGGCGCGCGCGTTGGCGTTGTCGCGCAGAAGGTCGCGGTCCTTGCGGCAGGCGATATATTCGGACGAGCCGGGCTTGACGTTGTTGGCGCGGCAGAACGCGTCGTCGTCATCACCGCCCGAGACCATCGTCTGCTGTCCCCGCTCAAGACAGCCCGCCAGTAACGGGGCGATCAGCAACAGCACGATGAGAGGTGTCGAAATGGTCAGACGCATGCTCAAATCCTATCGATTGTTCCGAAATCCGCCAATGCCGGGATTGATCGGCTTTGACCCGGCAATCCATCGAAAACAAGGCATTTCGTTGATCTCCGCGCAAACGCTTCGCGTTTGTCGCGAGGGGCTGCGGGGTCGTCACGCCCTCCCCTTCAGCGCCTCGCCGATTTCGTCCAGCACCTTGGGGTCCTCGATGGTCGCGGGCATCGTCCAGGGCTCGCCGTCGGCGATCTTCTTGATGGTGCCGCGCAGGATCTTTCCCGACCGGGTCTTCGGCAGCCGGCCCACGGTGATCGCGAGCTTGAACGCCGCCACCGGACCAAGCTTGTCGCGCACCAGCGCCACCACGTCCTTTTCCACATCCGCGTGTTCGCGGGTGACGCCGGCCTTGAGCACGAGGAAACCGCAGGGCACCTCGCCCTTGATGGCGTCCTTGATGCCGAGCACCGCGCATTCGGCGACGTCGGGATGGGAGGCGAGAATCTCCTCCATGCCGCCGGTGGAGAGCCGGTGGCCGGCGACATTGATGATGTCGTCGGTGCGGCCCATCACAAAGACATAGCCGTCCTCGTCCTTGTAGCCGGCGTCGGAAGTTTTGTAATAGCCGGGGAATTCGTTGAAGTAGGCCTCCTTGCAGCGCGCGTCCTGCTCCCACAGCGTCGGCAGGCAGGCCGGCGGCAGCGGCAGCTTGATCACGAGCGAGCCCATGTGGCCGGCGGGCAGCGGCTTTGCCGCTTCATCGACCACGTCAACCTGATAGCCCGGCATCGGCACCGTGGGCGAGCCGTGCTTGACCGGCAGCATGCCCAACCCCACCGGATTGCCGGCGATGCACCAGCCGGTTTCGGTCTGCCACCAGTGATCGATCACCGGCACCTTCAACTGCTGCTCGGCCCATTCCACCGTCGGCGGATCGGCGCGCTCGCCGGCAAGAAACAGCGTGCGGAATGTCGAAAGATCGTACTGCCGGATGAATTTGCCGCCGGGGTCGTCCTTGCGGATGGCGCGGAACGCGGTCGGCGCCGTGAAGAACGCCACCGCCCGGTGCTCGGAAATGACCCGCCAGAACGCGCCCGCATCCGGCGTGCCGATCGGCTTGCCCTCATACATGATCGAGGTCGCGCCATGGACCAGCGGCGCATAGATGATGTAGCTGTGGCCGACCACCCAGCCGATGTCGGAGCCGCACCACCAGACTTCGCCGGGCCTGACGCCGTAGAGATTGAACATCGACCATTTCAGCGCCACCAGGTGCCCGCCATTGTCGCGCACCACCCCTTTGGGCTTCCCGGTGGTGCCCGAGGTGTAGAGGATATAGAGCGGATCGGTGGCCTTGACCGGCACGCAGCCGGCGGACTTCTTCGCCGCGATGGCTTTGCCGCGCAACGCGGCCCAATCGTGATCGCGACCGTCCCTGAGTTCGCAGGGTTGCTGCGGCCGTTGCAGGATGATGCAGGCCTCGGGCTTGACGCTGGAAAGCCCGATCGCCTCGTCGAGCAGCGGCTTGTACTGGACGATGCGGCCGGGCTCGAGCCCGCAGCTCGCCGAGAAGATCAGCTTCGGCTTGGCATCCTCGATCCGGGTCGCGAGCTCCTTGGCCGCGAAGCCGCCGAACACCACGCTGTGCACCGCGCCGATCCGCGCGCAGGCCAGCATCGCCATCACGGCTTCCGGCACCATCGGCATATAGAGAATGACGCGGTCGCCCTTGGTGACGCCGAAATCCTGCATGACGGCAGCGAGCGTTTGCACCTCGTGCAGCATCTGCGCATAGGTAAACTTGGTGACGCTGCCGGCGAGCGGCAAATCATGGATCAAGGCGAGCTGATCGGCGCGTCCGCCGGCGACATGACGGTCGAGCGCGTTGTAGCAGGTGTTGACCACGGCGCCCGCGAACCAGCGGCCGTACAGCCCCATCGCGGGATCGAAGACTTTCTTCGCCGGCTCGATCCAGTCGATCTCGCGCGCCGCCTCGCCCCAGAAGCCCTCGGGATCGGCCAGCGAACGGGCATGGACCTCGTGATACCGGCTGTTGTCCTGGACGCTCATGATGTCGCTCCCTTTGCCGCCATTGTCACGGGAACATGCCGCGATTCAAGCCGGAAAACGCGGTGGTTGTCTCGGACAAGACGGCCTTACAGCAGAGAACTAAACCGTTGCCGCCAGCCGTCGCTGCGAATGACGCGCTGCTCTCCCCTTGTGGCGGAGACGTGAGGGGGTACACCGGCCGCAGTGCTCGTGGTCCCTCTCCTAACCTGAGCTCTTCGCTCACCCAGGGGAAAGAACGGACGACACGGCGTGGCTTAACGCCGTTCGAGCGCCAGCAGATGATCCAGCCGCTCCGCCATGGCCCTCTGCAGGTCATAATCCGGCTGGCCGAACGAGGCGTCGCGGCGCGCGATGAAATCGTCCTGCTCGCGCTGCAGGGCGCGACCGGCGCGCGGATACTCGCGGGCAGCGTCACTGACCACCTTGGCATTCACCGCGTTGATCTCGCGATCGAGATGTGACCAATAGTGGATTGCCGCAGATCGCTTTTTCCACCGCGCGCCTGGCGGTCGCGCAGTCGAAGCTGGGCTTGTTGTTGACCGCCAGCAGCGCGCCGAGACGCTCAAGCTCCAGCGCCAGCGATTTGTAATTGCTCCGTGCCGCGGACTGGTTCGGGTTGAGCTTGATCGCCGCGGCGAAATCCTGCAGCGCGCGCGGCCGGTCGCCCTTGCGGCGCCAGAGTTCACCGCGGGCAGTATAGATATCGGCCAGCGTCGGGTCGAGCCGCAGCGCCCCGCCGTAATCATCGATGGCGCGGTCGATAAGGTCTTTGCGATCATAGGCGCCGGCGCGTGCGATCAGCGCCTTGACGCGGTCGGCCTTCGCCGTCTTCTCGCTGTCGATCAACGCGCCGCAGGCGGCGACGATCTTGTCGTCGTCGCTGGCGAGCGCCGCAGCGACACAGGGCGCCGGATCGACCTGCAAATCCGCAGGCGGCGCGGTGCCGGTCGCACCGGCGCCGTGCGGCAACGCCGCCCACAGCGTCGCGGCGATCGCCCACGTTCCGGATTAGTTCCGCGCAACGACGCAGCATCGATTGACCTTGCTTGATCTCTTCAGTTTCCGGCGAACCGTGACATGGCGATGCTAGCGCGAATCCAGGCAGGGTGGAATTCGTGCGGTGATGACATCAGGCTTTTGGTGTTAGATTGCACGCTCGATTTCGACCGACCGACGGGGATTTGAAGGTTGATCACGTTCGAATGGATCATTGCGTTGCTGCTCGGGGCGGTCGCGCTGTCGGCGCTGGCGCGGCGGATCAAGGTTCCCTACCCGACCTTTCTCGCCATTGGCGGCATGCTGCTGGCCTTTGTGCCGTCGAGCCCGTCCTGGACGCTGGAGCCGGACCTGGCGCTGGCGCTGTTCGTGGCGCCGGTACTGCTGGATGCCGCCTTCGATACCTCGCTGCGCGATCTTCGGGACAACTGGCTGCCGGTCTCAACCCTGGTCTTCATCGCGGTCGGCCTGACCACCGGCGCGGTGGCGGTGCTGGTTCACTGGCTGATACCGGACATGCCATGGGCAGCCGCGATCGCGCTCGGCGCCATCGTGGCGCCGCCAGACGCAGCCGCCGCAACGGCCATTCTCCGCCAGGTCAAGCTGCCCTACCGGATCCTCAAGATCCTCGAAGGCGAAAGCCTGCTCAACGACGCCAGCGCGCTTTTGATCTATCGCGTCGCGGTCGGCGCCGCCGCGATCGAGCATTTCAAGTGGAGTGAATTCGCGCCGTCGATCGCGCTGGCGCTGGCGGGCAGCCTCGTCGCCGGCTATGTCTTTGCAAAAATCTGGATGCGGGTGACCGAGAGGATCAGCGATGCGCCGAGTTCGATCATCCTGCAATTCGCCGGCACCTTCACGGTGTGGATCGTCGCCGAGCACATCGGGCTTTCCGGAATCCTGACCATCGTCGCCTATGCGATCACCATTGCGCGCACCGCGCCGGCGAAAATACCGGCGCGGCTGCGCGTGGCCTGCCTATGCGGTGTGGGACACCGTGGTGTTCATGCTCAACGCGCTGGCGTTCATGCTGATCGGCATGCAGTTGCGGCCGATCTGGGAGCGGCTCGACGATCCGGTGCGGCTGAAATACTGCGTGGTGGCGGCCTGCGTCCTCGCCATCGCGATCCTCACGCGCATCGCCTGGGTGATGTCCTATACAACGGCGTTGCTGTTCGCGATCTCGCGCCGGGGATTTCATCCGCGCCGGCCGATGGCCGCGCCGAGCATCCGGGGCAGCATCGTCATCGCCTGGTGCGGGATGCGCGGTATCGTCACGCTGGCGGCGGCATTCGCGCTGCCGGAAAGCTTTCCGTACCGCGACCTCATGCTGCTGACCGCGTTTGCCGTGGTGCTGGGATCATTGGTGATCCAGGGCCTGACGTTGCGGCCGCTGGTATCGTCGCTGCGGCTGAAGGACGACAACCCGGTGGCCACCGAGGTGGCGCGCGCCCGCGCCGTCGCCTATCGGGCTGCGCTGGACGAGATCGACGGCGACCCGTCCGAAGAAGCCGAAATCCTCAGACTGGAATACCGCGCGATACTGCTTCGCGCGGAGGGCGATCCCGACGGCGGCGTCTCCACCGGCGAGCGTCCGGCCGATCCGCTGCGGCGCCGCGCCATCAGCGCCGCGCGGCGGTCGATTCTCGCGCTGCGTCGAATCCGAAGATATCGGCGACGATGCCTTTCACCAGCTCGAGGAAGAACTCGACTGGGCGGAATTGAGCGCGCAGGGGTGATCGCACATTCTGCGTCGTCCGCGAACGCAGGCCGTGCCGTGTCGTCCGTTGATGCGACCGTGCCTTATCGCAGACACAACGGCCGTTATGGCCCGGCGTTCGCCGGAGCGACGAGCAATCCGCGTGGCCGCTCATGGATTGCACATCGAGAATGCGAGCTCATCGTCCGGATTCGGGTTCAGTCGCGGACTGCCCCAATGAGGTGGAAAAGCTAACCCGCCTTCAGCGTCATCGCCGCCGTCGACCACGAGTTCGAGCCCGGTGACGTATTTCGATTCGTCGGAGGCGAGAAACAGCGCCGCATTGGCGACGTCCCAGGCGTCGCCCATGTGCCCCATCGGCACCTGCGCATCGCGCGCGCGCCACATCGCCTCGACGTCGCCGGCGGCATAGGATGCTGCCAACCCCGCGGAGTGCTCGACCATCGGCGTTTTCATCAGGCCGGGAAGAATCGCATTCACCCGGATGTTGCTCGACGCGTACTGCACGGCCGTGGTCTTCGTCATCTGGTTCATCGCCGCCTTGGTGGCCCCATACGAGACATAGGAGATGCCGAGATGGCGGATCGAGGCGATCGACGAGATGTTGATGATCGAGCCGCCGCCCTGCCGCTGCATCACCGGAATGACGTGCTTCATGGCCAGGAAGGCGCTCTTGAGATTGACGGCGAAGACGCGGTCCCATTCGGTCTCCGTGACCTCGACCACGCATCCCATCTCGGCGATGCCGACATTGTTGTCGAGCACGTCGATCCGGCCGTAGCTCTTGAGGCAGGCGGCGACCATGGCCTCGACGTCGCCGGCTTTGGCCGCATCCGCGGTAAACGCGGTGGCGTTGCCGCCTTCGGAGGCGATGATCTCGAGCAGTCTCTTCCGCGGCGGCACCGTTGCGATCGACGCAGAACACCTGCGCGCCCTCGCGCGCAAAGGTCACGGCGGTCGCCTTGCCGTTGCCCCAGCCCGGCCCGATCGAGCCGGCGCCGACCACCAATGCGATTTTTCCCTTGAGCCGTTGCATCGACGTCTCCCGTTTCAATCTGTTATTGTTTGCAGCCGCGCAACGTCGTGACATTCGGGCCGATCGCATATCCAAGGATATCCGACAGCGTCCGGCAACCCCCATCATGGCACAATCGCCATTCCCCGGCGGCCCCGGAATTTCCCAGCACGAGCCGGAGTTCTGGGGGCGAAGCCCGGGCAGTCTCGCCGCTTTTCTCCGCCGCTTCGCACTGGCAGCAAGAGGCCTGAACGCGATACGGTGCGGCGGCGAAACCGGTCCATTCAGAGGCCGGTCTTATCCGGGAGAACGTCATAATGCCTGCCAATCGCGCGGTTCGATTATCTTTGGGAGCGGCCGTCCTGCTCGCCAGCTCCAGCCTCACGCTCGCTTACGCCAAGCCGTTCATGATCGTCGGTCTCGATGAGAAGACGACATGGGACGCCGACGGCAAGACGGTCCTCGCCCCGGGCGGCAAGGATCAGGTCCTGATCGTCGACCTTGCCAATTCCGAAAGCCCGAAGATCGTCGCAAGCCTGCCGCTGAAGAACTCGGTGGTCGGACCACCCGTCAATCTCGACATCGACCCGACCGGCTCGATCGCGCTGGTGGCGGATTCGGTCGACGTGACCAAGGACGGCGAGGCGCTGAAGCAGGTGCCGGATAACAAGATCTACGTCATCGACCTGAAAGCCAACCCGCCCAAACTGGCGGCGACCGTCACCGGCGGCAAGCAACCGTCGGGGCTGAGCATCAGTCCGTCCGGCAAGATGGCGCTGGTCGCCAACCGCGGCGACAATTCGATCAGCGTGCTCTCGATCAACGGCACCGATGTCAAGGTCACCGACACCGTCGCCATGCCGGACAGCGTCGCGCATGTGGTGTTCACGCCGGACGGCAAGCGGGCGCTGGCCGTGAGATTTCCGGCGCACAAGATATCGGTGCTCGATATCGCCGGCGACAAGGTGACCTATAACAAGGTCGACCTGCCGACCGGTCAATGGCCCTACAACGTCGTGGTGACGCCGAACGGCAAGATCGCACTGACCTCCGACAATGGCGCGTCTGGCTCATCCGACGGCAGCGTCGACACCTCAAGCATCATCGATCTCGAAGCCAACCCGCCGCGGATCATCGATCGGGTGGTGGTCGGCGATGGCCCCGAGGGTCTCGCGATGTCGCCGAAGGGCGACCTTGCGGTCTCCGTCATCCTGCGTGGCTCCAACATGAAGAATGCGTTCTTCCACCAGAAGAACGGCAGCGTCTCGGTGCTGAAGATCGACGGCAAGAAGGTGACCAAGATCGACGATATCGAGGTCGGCGGTCTGCCTGAGGCCGCGCTGTTCACGCCCGACGGCAAGTACATTCTGGTTGGAAACTACCTGAGCGAGGATTTCTCGATCCTGAAAGTCAACGGCACCAAGGTCACGGATACCGGCAAGCGCTTCAAGGTGCCCGGGCATCCGGCGTCGGCGCGCATGAGCCGATAGGACGGATTCCGATCCGAAGCGCCGCTCTATCGCTGGAGCGCGAAACCGGCTTTGAAGCAAATCACGATTGAACAAAAAAGCGAGAGCGAGAGTCCGAACTAATATCAGGCTCTCGCTCTCGATCCGGAATCACTCGCTCGAATTGTTGCATCGTTGCGCTGCGACGCCTGATCGACATCGTTGCGACACCAATCCAATCGCGCGCATTTTCATTCGTCGATCGCCCATCGCAGCATCATCAGATGCGATCGCCTCAGTCGCTGCTTCGCATCGACCACAGGCGTTAACATGTGTCGTGGATCGGACGTTGCCTGCGGCGCAGCCACTGGGTGTGTTTAAATAAGCTGCGTTAGTGCGACCAACATCGGTTGGCGGAAATTCGCCTGGACGCGGTTGCAGGTGTTACGAGCCAGTTTGTTTTTTCATTACAATTTTATTTTCAATGGCCCGTTTAACCTTACCCATGCAATCAGCTGTGTACGTCCACAAAACTCCATCATTGCCCCGCGGCGTGGATGTACGACAATCACAACAATCCACCTGGAGAGGGGCACCATGAAAAACATCAATCCCAACGACATTGTGCGACCCGCCTGGTTCGGGCATCGGAAGATGAAGCCGCGGGCCTGTGTCACCGACAGCAAAAAGCATCTTCGGGCGTTCCTGGCCGATGTTCTCGAAGATATTGGCTTCATCACCAGCGAATGCGGTCAGGCCTGCGAATTGGCGGGGGTGCTGGACGCGGAACATCCGGATCTCCTCGTCCTCGGGGTGTCCGTTGACGGGATCGAGGTCGGTAAAATCCTCGAGACGCTGGTCAGGAAAAGCTTCAGCGGCAAGGTTCTGCTGATCGGCCAGCAGCAGTCGATTATGGTAAAAGCCGTCCGACAAATTGGCGAGGAATACGGCCTCGAAATGCTGCCTTCCCTGCCGACGCCTTTCAGCGCCGGGACGCTACGCGCCAGCGTCGCGATGCTCCTCCCGGTCGAGCCGGCTCCGAGCCCGGCGGTGGACGTCGCGGAGGCACTGAAGGCCGATTGGCTTGAACTTTGGTATCAGCAAAAAATCAATGTCCGCACCCTGGTCCCGAGCGGCGCCGAAGCGCTGGTGCGGATGCGGCACCCCACCTGGGGGGTGGTGCCGCCAGCTTACTTCGTTCGCGATGAAAAGGATCCCCACTTTCGCGCGTTGTCCGAATTCGTGATCGGCCGCGCGATCGAGGATTGGCACTATCTTCTGGAGCAGCAAGGTCCGGTCGATCTCTCGATCAACCTGCCGGTTTCATTTCTGGCGGATCGCCAGGCGGTGCGCGATCTGTGCCGCTGGATGCCGGCCCATGCAGGGTTCGGCGGCTTGTTGATCGAGGTCAACTGCAACGAGGTGATCGACAATCTCGATCTTATGATCGACGTCGCCAAACAGGTGCGCCTCCATAACATCGCGATCTCGATCGACAATGTCGGCGCGGACTGGCCGGCTCTGATGGATGTTCCGAGCTTTCCGTTCGTCGAGATGAAGGTCGATCGTCAATTTGTCACCGGCTGTGCCGAGGACAGGCTGAAGCAGGCGGTATGCCGCAGGATCATCGAACTGGCCCAGGGCTATGGGGCGCGCACGCTCGCCCAGGGCGTCGAAACCCGCGCCGACTTTCTCACCGCCCATGACATGGGTTTCGACTTCGTCCAGGGCTATCTGTTCAGCAAGCCCATGGGGATCAAGAAATTTGCCCGGTCGCGCCCGTTGCTGGCGGCCGGCTTTCTGGAAAAGCCGTGAGTGCCGCGCCGGCCTTGGCAAGCTTCATTGACAGGATTCACTGAAACGTCATGTCGAGGCATTTTGAAATGTCGGAGCCGAGGCCGGAACTGATGGTGATGCAGCCGCGAACTTTCTGTGTGGTGGTGTCGGCGGCCCAAATGGCGTAGCCGCCGGGACCGAAAAACGAATTGGTATTCGGCGCCTCGGTTTCGGTGGCGTCGAACTCGTAATGGGAGTCGGTCTCGAAGACGCGAGGCCGCTTGGTGCAGCCGCCGTCAGCCTGAACGTTGATCACTTCCTTGTTGTCGCGCGTCAGCGCCAGGCTGACCGAGCACCTGAAATATTCCGAGGTCCTGGTGTTGAAGATGTAGGCGTAGGACTTGCAGGTCGCGGTGTTGAGCTTTCCCGCGCTCAGGCCGCGGCTGCAGGCAATGCGCTGGTTGTGGCTGAGCTGGAAGTCATCGGCATGGGCGACGGGGGCCAGCATCGCAAACGACAGCGCGGCGCCCAGGCAAATCTTCATGACAAGGTTCATCCGAATCATCCCCTGTGACCTGTTTTGCGGATATCGGTTCTAGACTGAAACGGCAGGATAGTCGCGACATCCGACGCGAAAATTACAGCGTCGTGCGGAAAAGCGCGACGCCGCGAGCGACATTGTCATATTGACGGGCGAATGACGTTCGTGGTTTGTTCAAAGCATTGCGATGTACGTTTCAATTTTTTGAACCGGCTGCTGGGAGAAGACAGGATGACGAAATCGTCGACGAAGACCCTTTTGATCGCCGCCGCGCTGACCGCCCTGACAACGACCGCGTTTGCCCAAGCCGCGTTCGCTCAAGCCGCGGCGCCGACCGCGCCGACCCCTTGGGTGCTGAGCCCGGACATGGGCTATGGCTACGACAAGGAAGGCAAGACGTTTTCCTACAAGATGGGTACCAACAATGCCGGCGTGCTGCTGAAGGGCGCCAAGAAGGTACCGAAGGGCACCTTGTTCTTCATCGGCCAGAACGGACAACTCTATATGCGGCCCGGGCCGTATCTCGATGGCAGCGGCAAATTCCTGTTCGGGGCGAACTGAAGAGCGATTCGGCGTCGTCCCGGCCTGGCGCGCAATTGCGCGTGAGGCGCCGGGACCTATACGCCGTGTCGTCGCATTTTGGCAGTAGGATCGATGCATTCTGTTAAATTGAAAGCCAGGGGTTATGGGTCCCGGCGTTCGCCGGGACGACGCTCGAGCTAAAACGCCGACGCCAGATCCTTCGCGCCCGGCAATTGGCTGTTGCTGTCCATCCGGCTGTCGGTGACCGCCAGCAGTTTCGCCACCGTGTTGTGACGGATCGCCACCGGATTGCGCTCGTAGCCGCTGCGCTGGAAAAAATTCGAGGTCGGGACCTGCTCGCGCAGCGCCTGCGGCATCGTCACCATGTCGAGACCGGTGCCGTCGCCGGTCAGGTTCATCATCTCGAGCTCGGCAGCGGTGAGCGGGCGGGTGTAGCCCTTGGCGCGCGCGAAAATCACCGAGGTCAGGAGCTTGTGGGTCTGCAGCAACGGGCCGACGTCGATGTCGAGCACCATCGCGTGGATGGCCCAGCCCTGCGGCGTGTCGGCGAGCTTCTCGTGCTGTGACCACTCGTCCGGCACCGAACGCGCGAATGCCACCATCCGCTTCAGCACCGCGATCTTGGTGTCCATCGCCTTGCGCGCCGGCCCGGACAATGACGCCGCCTTGGCCGTCAGGGCTCTCACCAATTCGTGGCCCTGCTCGGCGACCAGTTCGACGCTGTTGGTGGTGAGGAGCTGGTTGTAGCCGATCGCGGTGGAAATGGCGCGCGTGCCGCCATGCTCGATGCCCGACTGCACGTCGTAATTGCCGGTGCCGCCGGTCTCGAACGAATAGACCCGCACCGCCTGCTCGCGCGTCAGCCCGGCCGCCGCCGCGACGCGGGCATAGGCGCGCTTGAACTCGATCTCGCTGGTCGGGCGTTGCGGCGTGAACTGGAATTGCTCGGCGGCGGCCCGCAACAGATCGGCGACGACGGGAATATATTTGCGCTCACGGGGCGGACGCTCGGGTTCGGGCTCCGGCGCCGGATTGATCGGCCGCTTCGGCCCGGTATAGACCGGCGGTTGGGTCAGCACATAATCGTCGAGCTCGATCGGTTGATGCTCACGCCGCTTGGCGTTCCGGCCCCGTCGCTTGTCGGCAATCGATTTCCAATACGCGCCTGCTTCCGCGTCGAACGCGGCGCGCGCCTCCTGATACTCACTGAGCTTGCGGCGATACTCTGCGATCGCCTGCGGCGACGCCGCCTGCGCCATCGCATCCGCCGTCGATGCCGGCAGCGCGGCCGCAGTTCCCGCCGGCGGCGCGATCAGCAGCAGCGCGAGCGCGAGATATCCGGAACAGAAGCGAATCGCATGTGGCCACATCGCTCTGTTGTAGCAAGCGGGGCGTGCAAGTCAGCCCCGAAACGGCGAGGCTATGCATATGATGGAATTGGCGACGGCGAAGAAGCTTTGTTCGGTGGTGACGAGCTCCCCTCCCCCTTGCGGGGAGAGGAGAAAAGTCCGACAGCCCTCGCCGCCAGCAGCCCTCAGGGAGCGCTAATTCCGCGATGCACGGCGCCGCCCTGAACCGCGCTTCACTCCTGCTCGACGCCGCTGGCCCTGACCAGTTCCGACCACTTCTTTTCATCCTTGTCGATGAAATCGGCATAGTCGTCCGGCGTGCCCGGCGTGATCTCGGTGCCGTCCTCCGCCAATTGCTTTTTGACCTCGTCGGAGGCGAGCGCGGCCCGCAACTCCTTGTTCAGCCGGTCGATCACCGGCCGCGGCGTGCCGGCCGGCGCGACCAGGCCGTAATACAGCGACGCCTCGAATCCGGTCAGCCCCGATTCGGCGATGGTCGGCACATCAGGCATCAGGCCGCTGCGCGTCTTGCCCGTCACCGCCAGCGCGCGCAGCAGCCCGGCCGCGACATTGGCATGGATGGCAGGGATCGGCGCCAGCGCCATCGGGATGTGGCCGCCCAACAGATCGGTCAGCGCCGGGCCGGTCCCCCTGTAGGGAACGTGCATCAGCCTGATGCCGGCAGTGCGCGCGAAATACTCGCCGGTGATATGATTGACCGAGCCTGCGCCCGCGGAGCCGAAATTGACTTTGCCGGGATTGGCCTTGGCATAAGCGATCAGTTCGGCGACCGACTTGACGGCGAATGAGGGATGCACCACCAGCGCGCTGGGTGCGTTGCCGATCATGCCGATCGGCGCGAAATCCTTGCGCGGATCGTAGCCGACCTCTTTGTAAAGCGACGGCCCGATCGCGAGCGTGCCGGTATAACCTAGCAGAATGATGTAACCGTCGGGGTCGCTCTTGGCCACCAAGCGGGTGCCGACGGTACCGCCGGCCCCGGGCCGGTTGTCGACGACGATGCTTTGGCCGAGCAACTGGCTCATCTTGTCGGCGATCACCCGTCCGACGATCGAGGTGCTGCCGCCGGGCGCGAACGGAATCACCAGCGTGATGGTCCGGTTCGGAAAGGCTTCTTTCGGCAAGGTCTGGGCATCGGCCCGATCGAAGGCGCCGAACATGGCCGACGCGAGGGCGGCGGCGCAAAGCAGTAACTTCCAACGCATTCGAACGAGTCTCCCTGCGATTATTGTTCTTGTCTCGTGCCATCGTGGTCGAAAGCTCCGAGAGCCGCAAGCCGACTTCCAGAGCATGGCAGGTACGCCTACTTCCAGGCAAAGACCGGCTGTTCCAGCTCGGTCACGCGGGTGTCGCGACCCGCGAGCACTTCACGGAACTGGTAGATCATCGCCGCCGTCGGCGCGTGAATGAATTGACCCGCGAGATGAAACCGGATCACGCGCCGCGTGCTCTCGGGAATTTCGGTAAAGTCGAACGCATCGGCGCGCTCGATATCCGCAAGCGCGATCCGGTGCACCGAGGCGACCTCGGCGGGATTGGCCGTGATCACGGCGCCTGTCGCCGCCCACAGCACGACGGGCGCGATGAGATAACCGGAACGGGTCGGATAATCGTCGAGCAGGCCGAGGACATCCACGGGCCCCAATTCAAGGCCGAGCTCTTCGTGAAGCTCGCGCAGCGCCGCTGTGACCTGCGTCTCGCCCTCGTCGCAGCGTCCGCCCGGCAGCGCCCATTGACCGCGATGGGCGCGCAAGCTGGCGGCGCGCCGGGTCAGCAGCAGCGACGTTCCGCCGGCCGCATCGTCCGCCTCGACCAGAACGATCGCGACCGCGGCACGCTTCAGCGCCGGGCACCGGTTCGCTCACGGGAAGGCGCGCGAATGCCGTGCAGAGCTCTGCGATATTCCGCCGGGTGGTATCATCGAATGGCCGGATCATGCAGCTTGACTACAACACGTCGGCGATTGATGAAATGACCGCAATCTGCATCCCTTTCGCCGAGACCGGAAAAACCCGACATGACCGACGCGGCCGCGGAACAGCTCACATCCGACGGCTGGACCATCGTCGATACCACGGGTTTCCTCAGCCTGATCGGGCCGCTGTGGCAGCGGGTCGTCAATGGCGAGCCTGAATACGCGCTGGTCGCGCAGGACAAGCATCACAATCGCCGCGGCGTGGTGCAGGGCGGGCTGTTGATGACATTCGCGGACCGCGCCTGCGGCATGACGGCGCGATTTGTATCGGGCCGGCCGACGCTGGCGACGGTTCAGCTCGACGTTCATTTTGTCGACAGCGGCAAGATCGGCGAGACCTTGCTGGCGAAGCCGCGCGTGGTCCGCACCACCCGCAGCCTCATTTTCATGACCACCGAGGTGACCGCGAACAACCGCTGCCTCGCCATGGCCAGCGGCGTATTCAAGATCTTGAAGGATAATGCCTGACGCTTTTCCTCGCACTCGAAGGACCAACCGATGCAATATCGTCAACTCGGCCGCAGCGGCCTGAAAATCTCGCCGATCTGCCTGGGCACCATGATGTTCGGCGGGCCGGCCGACGAGGCGACCTCGGGGCGGATCGTCGCCAAGGCACGCGAGGCCGGCATCAACTTCATCGATACCGCGGACGCCTATAATGGCGGCAATTCGGAACAGGTGGTGGGCCGCGCCATTTCCAACAGCCGGCACCATTGGGTGCTTGCGACCAAACTCGCCAACCCGATGGGCGACGATCCCAACCGCGGCGGGCTGTCGCGGCGCTGGGTCTTGCAGGCGGCGGAAGAAAGCCTGAAGCGGCTCGGCACCGACTACATCGACATCTATTATCTGCACAAGGAAGACCATACGACGCCGCTGGAAGAGACCGTGCGCGCGATGGGCGAACTGATGCGCCAGGGCAAGGTGCGCTATTTCGGCGTCTCGAATTACCGGGCGTGGCGGGTGGCCGAGATCTGCAACATCTGCGACCGGCTCGGCATCGACCGCCCGGTCGTCAGCCAGCCCTATTACAACGCCATGAACCGCATGCCCGAGGTCGAGCATTTCCCGGCCTGCGGCTATTACGGCCTCGGCATCGTGCCCTATAGCCCGCTGGCGCGCGGCGTATTGACCGGCAAATACCGCCCCGATGCGGCGCCCGACAAGGACACCCGCGCGGGCCGCGCCGACAAGCGCATGATGCAGACCGAGTGGCGCCCGGAATCGCTGCAACTGGCGCAGGAGATTCGCCAATACGCCGAGGCCAAGGGCATCACCGCCGGACAGTTCGCGGTGTCGTGGGTGCTGAACTCTTCGTTCGTCTCGGCCGTGATCGCCGGCCCCCGCACCGAAGAACAATGGGACGACTATCTGCGCGCGCTCGACTATCGCTTCACCGCCGAGGACGAGGCCCTGATCGATCGCCTCGTCGCAAGCGGCCATCCCTCGACGCCGGGCTTCAACGATCCGGCCTATCCGATCGAGGGGCGACGGGCGAAGACAGCGGACCGCTAACCGTTTGCGACTAAAAAATACCGTTCGGCAGACACAAAGCAGATGTACCACGTCGTGCTAAAGGAACCTGCTGGTTTCCAGCACAATGGGAAGATCTGCGATGACGAAACTAAAAATAGCCGTCGGCTTAGTTGCTGCGGCCTTGTGTACTGCGGCCGAAGCGCAAACCGTTCAGGTGATGGTTCTGAATCAGGCGGGCGCACAGACCGTGCTACAGGCGGCCGAGCGGAGCGCCCTTCAACGGAACGCTCCGTCAGCGATCGCCGTCGTTAATCCGGATGGAGATCTGATCGCCTTTCAGCGGATGGACGGGACCCGCCCCGCCAGCGGCGATCTCGCCATCCAGAAGGCGCGAACCGCGGCCAGATTGCAGCGACCGACGGCGGAAATCGAGGACAACGTCGACAACGGACGTACGGCATTCATCACCGCCGATATCATGGCTTTACGGGGCGGCATGCCGGTGCGCGTCAACGGAGAAGTGGTGGGTGCGGTCGGTGTCGCCGGCTTAAGCAAGGAGACCGACACGGAAATCGCGGCAGGTGCGGCGGGTGCCTTGTCCACGTCGTCGAATAAAGGGCGTGACTAACATCCCTGGCAGTGCCGGCTTCGAGTTCGGCGCTGCGACGCTTCACCAATTTTTCACCACTCCACCAACCGACCGGGGAAATTTACGATTCGGAGACTTTGGCCGTATTGAATTAAGTTTGAACCATCGAGACGAGCCAATGCCGAAGCACCACGCTGCCGCCGTCATGCTCGACCACACGCATTGCCGTGCGATTTGCGATGAGATCGGCGAACGATTAGCGCAAATCCTCAACCGCGATGTTTTGGAAATGCCGCCGCGCCTGCTCGGCCTGCTGAACAAACTCGCCGAGCTGGAGCGCGATGGGCCTGCTCAGTTGGAGCATGCGCCTTCGATCGCACCGTCGATCGGCGAAATGTCGTTTCCGAAAAGCCGCAAAGCCCGTCGCGCGGCTTAAGCCATGAGCCGGGTCTGCCACCAATCGCTGACCAGCTTCTGCCGGCGCTTGAGTTGAACCGAAAGGTCGGCGAACGGCCGCGCCTTGGCGGGAATAGCGCCCTCGATCTTGGCGACCGCCAACGCACCTTCCCGCGCATCGATCTCGCCGTTGAAGCGGTGGATTTCGTAACCGCGATAGTTGGGCATCATGTGCTGAAAGCCGAGATGCGCCAGCCAGCTGAGTTGCAGTAATTCGTTCAGCGAGAAGTCGATGCGGATTCTTCCCTCCGCCGGCGCCTTTCGACGCATGCCGGCGGCATGTCCCTTGAGCCAGCACGCCTCGCCGATCGCATTGCCCAAGATCCAGAGCTGCGCGTGATGGGGATTGGTCGCCCCCTTGGTGGGTTTCCAGGCTTTTCCGGGAGACCGCTTTGACCCCCTTCAAGGCCATCGCCACGCGCTCGGGCACGTCCTGACCCTCGAGTTCGTAGTGGGAACTGATGCCTCTGGCGAACTCGCGGGTGGCTTCCTCCATGCCCTGGAGGCGCCCCTTTTCAAAATACGATCGCGCGCTGGAAAACGCCGCGTAGACGAGCGCAGCGATGAGACCACCCAATATGACGAGGATTTCCACGGCCCAAACCCCACTTTGCCCGAAGTGTGTTCGAGCATGCTGCCCATGCTCAATTTACGTGGATTTCGTTAATGCAATCGTAAAACTACGTGGGTGCGCCGCGTGGGCGGGATTGGGTTAGCGCGCTGAGTTTCACCTCTCCCCGCGCGCGGGGAGAGGTCGATCACGAAGTGATCGGGTGAGGGGGCCTATCAACGAGTCAGACTTCGCGGAGAGAGCCCCTCACCGCCCCCTCAGAGCGAGCTCCGCTTGTCTCGACCCCGCAAAGCCGGGAGAGGGAGAGAAAGAACAAGACCCGGCTTAGCCGCGCCGATCCATTCTCCGGCTTACGTCCTGGTTTTGCCGTTGCCGTTTTTCTCGGCGGCGCGGCGCAGCGCTTCGGCAAGCGCCCCGCCGCCCGACGGCTCCTGCGGCTTGCGCGGCGCAGACGATGTCATCGACGCGCGAGAAAAGTCGCGCGGCTTGCTCTGCGCCGGACGCTCGCTCTTGCCGGGTTCGTCGTCGAGACGCAGCGTCAGCGCGATGCGCTTGCGGTCGACCTCGACCTCCAGCACCTTCACCTTGACGACGTCACCCGACTTCACCACCTCGCGCGGATCCTTGATGAAGGTTTTCGACATCGCCGAGATGTGCACCAGCCCATCCTGATGCACGCCGATATCCACGAAGGCGCCGAACGCCGCGACGTTGGTCACCGTGCCCTCGAGGATCATGCCGCGCTTGAGATCCTTCAGCGTCTCGACGCCCTCCTTGAACACCGCGGCCTTGAAGGCCGGGCGCGGATCGCGGCCGGGCTTTTCCAGTTCGCGCAGGATATCGGTCACCGTCGGCAGGCCAAAGGTGTCGTCCACGAAAGCCTGCGGCTTCAGTTGGCGCACGATCTCGGCGTTGCCGATCAGCGCCTTGATGTCGCTCTTGGTCGCCGCCAGAATCCGCCTGACCACCGGATAGGCTTCCGGATGCACGCCGGAAGTATCGAGCGGATCCTCGCCATCATTGATGCGCAGGAATCCCGCGCACTGCTCGAATGCCTTCGGCCCCAGCCGCGGCACTTCCTTCAGCGCCTTGCGCGACTTGAACGGGCCGTTGGCGTCGCGATGCTGCACGATGCTTTGCGCGAGGCCCGATCCGATGCCCGACACCCGCGCCAGCAGCGGCGCGGAGGCGGTGTTGGCGTCGACGCCGACGGCGTTGACGCAGTCTTCAACCACCGCATCGAGCGAGCGCGCCAATTTGGTCTCGCCGAGATCGTGCTGATACTGGCCGACGCCGATCGCCTTCGGATCGATCTTCACCAGTTCGGCGAGCGGATCCTGCAAACGCCGCGCGATCGACACCGCGCCGCGCAAGGTCACGTCGAGCTCCGGCAACTCCTCGGAGGCGAAGGCCGAGGCCGAATACACCGAAGCACCCGCCTCCGACACGACGATCTTCGACATCTTCAGGTCCGGCAGCAGCTTGACCAGATCCGTTGCCAGCTTGTCGGTCTCGCGCGACGCGGTGCCGTTGCCGATCGCGATCAGATCGACGCGGTGTGCGACCGCCAGTTTGCCCAGCGTCGCCAGCGCCGCGTCCCATTGCCGCTGCGGCTCATGCGGATAGACCGCGGTGGTGGCCACCACCTTGCCGGTGGCATCGACGACGGCGACCTTGACGCCGGAGCGGAAGCCGGGATCGAGGCCCATGGTGACGCGCGCGCCGGCCGGCGCCGCCAGCAACAGGTCGCGCAAATTCGAGGCGAACACGCGCACGGCTTCGGCTTCGGCCGCCGTCCACAGCCGCATCCGCAGATCGATGTTGAGATGCACCTGAATTTTGGTGCGCCATGCCCACTGCACGGTCTCCAGCAGCCAGCGGTCGCCGGGGCGGCCCTGGTTGGAAACCGCGAAGCGCTGCATGATCTTCAGCTCGTAGGAACTGGGGACGCCGGCGACCGCGATTTGGGCGTCGGGCTTCATCTGCAGTTCGAGGATCTCTTCCTTCTCGCCGCGGAACATCGCCAGAATGCGGTGCGACGGCAGCTTGTGCAGCGGCTCGCTGAAATCGAAATAGTCCTTGAACTTCTCGCCCTCGGTCTTCTTGCCGGTGCGCACCGTCGAGGCCATCAGCCCGTTCGACCACATCTGCTCGCGAAGCGTGCCGATCAGGTCGGCGTCTTCGGCGAAACGCTCCACCAGAATCGCGCGCGCGCCCTCAAGGGCCGCAGCCACGTCGGCTACCTGCTTCTCGGCATCGACGAAACTCGCAGCCGCAACCTGCGGATCGTTTTGCGGCTGCGTCAACAGCAGTTCGGCCAACGGCTCAAGGCCGGCCTCCTTGGCAATCTCGGCCTTGGTGCGGCGCTTCGGCTTGAACGGCAGATAGATGTCTTCCAGGCGTCCTTTGCTGTCGGCGGCGAGAATGGCCGCCTCCAGCGCGGCATCGAGCTTGCCCTGTTCGCGGACCGACTTGAGAATCGCGACACGCCGCTCTTCAAGCTCGCGCAGATAGGTCAGGCGCTCTTCCAGCGTGCGCAATTGCGCATCGTCGAGCCCGCCGGTGATTTCCTTGCGGTATCGCGCAACGAACGGCACCGTCGCGCCGCCGTCGAGCAACGCCACGGTCGCCTCGACCTGCTGCTCGCGAACGCCAAGTTCTTCCGCAATTTGTCGATTGATATTTGCCACGCGAAATCTCTCTGAAGCCGTCGCGGCAGCTGAATTGCCAGCCGCCGGGAGGCCGCTTATGGACCATCCCCGATTGATTCATCAACCCGCCCTCGAAACAAATTGATTTGTGGATGGCCTTGATTTGTGGATGGACGCTCATTCGCTTCCGATAAGGCGGCTGCCATTCATACGCAACGGTACACGCGTGTATTGCGCAACAAGATAAAGGTGGATCGATGGCGTTTTAATGTGTAGACGGACGCTCCCTCTGGAGCGCTCATGTCGATCTGCGGACTTGATTTCGGAACGTCGAACACGACGCTCGGCACCATCGAAAACCATGCGCCGGTGCTGGCGGAACTGGAAGTCGATCATACCACGATTCCAAGCTCGATCTTCTACGAGGTGGACGGGGCGGTCCTGATCGGCCGCAAGGCGCTCGAAGCCTATGTCGACGGCGCGCCCGGCCGACTGATGCGCAGCCTCAAATCGGTGCTCGGCACCTCGCTGATCGAAGAGACCACCCGGCTCGGACGCCAGCGGACCAGTTTTCGCGATGTGATCGCCTATTACCTCGCCGCGGTGAAACGGCGCGCCGAGCAGGCCACCGGCCGCGAACTGCGCGACGTGGTGCATGGCCGCCCGGTGCACTTCGTCGACAACGACGAGGACGCCGACCGCAAGGCGGAGCAGACGCTGCGGGAGATTGCCCGCGAGATCGGCTTCGACGAGGTCACCTTCCAGTTCGAGCCGATCGCCGCGGCGCTGGACTATGAGCGGCAGATCTCCACGGAAGAAGTGGCGTTGATCGCCGATATCGGCGGCGGCACCTCGGATTTCTCGATCGTGCGTCTCGGGCCGCAGCGTCACGGCAAGGCCGATCGCACCGCGGACATCCTCGCCAATGACGGCGTGCGCATCGGCGGCACCGATTTCGATCGTCAGCTCAGCCTCGGCGTCGTCATGCCGCTGTTCGGCTTCGGCAGCGCCATGAAGCGCAAAGGGCTCGACGTGCCCTCGAGTTATTTTCACGACCTCGCCACCTGGTCGAACATCAACCGCATGTACGAGCCGCGCGTGCTTGCCGATATCCGCCAGGTCCGGCGCGAGGCGCGTGAGCCGGCCCTGCTGGATCGGCTGGTGCGGGTGGTCGACGAACAGCGCGGCCATACGCTGGCGCTGGAGGTCGAGGAAGCCAAGATTGCGCTGTCCGATACGCAGACAGGCGGACATCCCGCTGGAGTGGGTCGCGCCGGGCCTCAGCGCCGCCGTCGGTCGCGGCGATCTGGTCAACCACACCAGGCAACTGGCCGAGCGCGTCGCGGCCCGCATCAAGATCTGCCTCGCGCAGGCGAAACTATCCGCCGACGACATCGACGCCGTGTTCCTGACCGGCGGTTCGGTGCGGCTCGCCCATGTCCGCAAGGCGATCACCGAATCAGTGCCGTCGGCCCGCGTCGTCGAGGGCGACACCTTCGGCGCGGTCGGCAAGGGTCTCACCCTTGAGGCGCTCCGGCGCTACGGCCCGAGGGATTGAGATCAGCATATGCGCCGCGGGCAGTGCTGACACCCCCCTATCGCGTAACGGCCATTTTCTCAAATTTTCAAACCCCGTGATATAAGCAAGCTCCGGTCCGCCACTTCCGATCGTGTTGCGGTGCCGACATGGGCCGCCGCCGTTGCGAAGGTCCGGACCAATGGCGCCGGAATTATTCCGAGGCAAACCAGACCGCGATAAGCGCTCGCAGATCAGACAAGTTGAGTTCGCAACCTCATTCTCACGGTAGGTCAAGCACTCATGTCGACAGCCATTTCCATCCTGGGCGGTGTGGGCTTGTTTCTGCTGGGCATGACGGTCATGACCGACGGGCTCAAGGCGATGGCCGGCTCCGCGCTGCGTACGGTGCTGGGTAAGGCTGCGGCTACCCCACTTCGCGGGGCCTTCTGGGGCGCTATCGCCACGCTGATCGTTCAATCGTCGAGCGCGACGACGATGACGACCATCGGACTCGTCAGCGCAGGCCTGCTTACCTTTCCGCAAGGGTTAGGCCTGGTGTTTGGCGCGAATATCGGAACCACGGGCACCGGCTGGCTGGTCGCGCTGATCGGCGTTCGCGTTTCGCTGACCGCGGCCGCGCTGCCGATGATCTTTGTTGGCGCACTGGTCAAGCTCTGGGCAGCGGGCGAATTGCCGGCGCCGGTGCGGCGCTGGCCGGCTTTGCCCTGGTCCTGTTTGGACTGACGACGTTGCAGCAAGGCATGGGCGGACTGGCAGAACGGTTGAACCCGGCAGACCTTCCAACCGTTCTCGCAGCCCCCGGCGCCGCCTGGTGGTCAGGGATGCTGGGTGTCCTGGCTTTGGTAGCTGGTCGGGCTGGTGATGACTGCGGTGATGCAATCCTCCACCGCCTCGATTGCCCTGACATTGTCTGCTCATTATGCGGGAGCGGTGGGACTCGATCAGGCGTGCGCGCTCATTATCGGTCAAAACATCGGAACAGCGACAAGTTCGGCAATGGCCGCGATCGGTGCAAGTACCACCGCCAAGCGGTTGGCGGTCGCGTATATCCTGTTCAAGTTGATCGCCGCGGTGATTGCCTTGGCATTATTCCCGTTCGTGACGCCGCTTCTGGTCCGGGCGTCACACACGATCGACGGCGTGACGTTGCTGGCCGGGTATCACACGGCGTACAATGTTATCGGGGTCGCGGTCCTGCTGCCGATCGTCAACGGCTTCACGCGTTTGGTCGAGCGCATGCTTCCGGATCGAAACCTGGGGCTGACGCGTTGCCTCGATCGCTCGGCACTGACCGTTCCGATCGCAACCGAAGAGGCCGTGCGGCGAACGGTTGCGCGGGCGCTGGGTGTCGTGTGCCAATCGCTCAATGGGGTTCTCGCGGGAACGCTGCCGCCCGACAAGGCCGCGCCGTCGGCGCAAGAGGCCGCCGGAGCGCTAAGTCAGGCACAGGAATTCATGTCCGAAGTGAGCGGGCCGCCGGAATCACCGGACGAGCAGCACAGGCTCACCGCCACGATGCATGCGTTGGATCATGCGGCGCGGCTGGCCGAGGTGGCGGCTGAAAATGATAACTGGACTGTGGGCGGTGGCGCGGAAGCCATCCGTGCCGCCCAACTGTGCACGGACGCCTTGAAGTGCGCGGCCGAAATCGCCACGGAAGTTGCCGCTGTCTCGGACTCTCGCCTCCAGGACGACGCGCAGCAAAAGCCGTCATCATTGGAGCCGTTGATCAATGAATCCACAAACCCGATACGAGAATCCCTCCTTCACCTGGAACAATGCGCCAAAGACCTGCACGCGCTCCAGAAGGATCACCGTGTCGCCACGCTCGGCGCGATCGCCAATGGTTCGATGACGGCAAGCGAGGCGATGGCTTCTGTCGACACGGTGCGGCGCCTGGACGCAATCACCCATCATGCCTGGCGTTCGGCCTCCCAGCTGGTGGAAGACCATCCGGAAACGCTTTCGACATCCGACTAATATTTGAATTCAACAAAACGCCTGCCCTTGAGCGTTGCCTGATCGTCGTAAGCGCCTTTGGTTGAGCGCTTGGGGAGCTTCACCTTTTTTTGCTTCAGCTTCGGATATGGAATCGCGCTGAGGAGGTGATTGATGCAATTGAGGCGCGCGCGACGCTTGTCATCGGAGGGCACGATGTACCAAGGAGCGAACTTCGTATCGGTCGCCTCGAAC
Source organism: uncultured Alphaproteobacteria bacterium (assembly GCA_963843235.1). GTDB lineage: Bacteria > Pseudomonadota > Alphaproteobacteria > Rhizobiales > Xanthobacteraceae > Bradyrhizobium. Next base: position 355,598 of record CAWJJV010000015.1, on the reverse strand, counting down.
ATGATGTCCCGGGCCCGCGAATATTCGAACCATTTGCTCCGCGAGTACAGATCGGTCGGGCTCAGTTTCCAGTGGCGCAGCGGATCGGTGATGCGAGCTTCGAAACGGCGTTTCTGCTGCTCGTCGCTGACCTCCAGCCAGAACTTGATGAGCAGGATGCCGTCGTCGACAACATACATCTCGAACTCGGGACAGACTTTGAGAAAATGCTGATGTTGCGCCTTCGAACAGAAGCCCATCACGTATTCGACACCGGCCCGGTTGTACCAGCTACGATCGAAAATGACGATTTCACCTGCCGCAGGAAAGTGTCGGAGGTAGCGCTGCATATATAGCTGAGACTTGTCGCGATCAGACGGCGCCGGCAGTGCGACCACCCGAAATACGCGCGGGCTGACGCGCTCGGTGATCACCTTGATGATGCCGCCCTTGCCGGCGGCATCGCGGCCCTCGAAGACGACGACAACGCGCAGACCGGTTTTTTTGACCCAATCCTGCAGCGCACACAGCTCGACCTGCAGGGCGCGGAGCGCTTTGTCATACTCCTCGCGCCCCATCGACTTGTCGCGTCCATCCATTGGCTTCCTCCGCTGCTCGGAATTGTCAGTTGCGAGACGTGATTGGCCGGATTCAACGACGCGATATTGCGGCTCCAGGCGCGGCATTACAAGCTGCAACGCCGGTGACGGAGTTGCCGCGCCGCAGCATTGTCGACCGACAGCTTACGCAGCGCAATTGGAAGCAGCTCTCCCGTCAACCAGGTGAAGCATGGTCTACACGGGACGCCATTTCGTGCCGCTTGGTTGGCGTTTCTGCTAAGATCGCTTTTGAGATCGGCTTCTCAGATTGCCCAAATGCCTCTCGAAGTCATTTGGTGGCCGCACGCCGGATTGAACGGGACCGCCCGAAACCGGATGCATGATCAGATCGCGGAGCACGGTAATGAACTCTCAAGTCACGACCGGATCACCGAGCGACGTCACGCCGTGGCATGCTGTTGCAGCGGATGAGGTCATGCGCCGTCTCGACACCAACGTTCAGTCCGGCCTGTCTGCGGCCAATGTTCAGCAACGGCTCGAGAAGTATGGCCATAACAGGCTGCCGGAGGGCCGCAAGCAAGGGCCGTTCATGCGGTTCTTGCAGCAGTTCAATAACATCCTCGTCTATGTTTTGCTTGGCGCGGGCTTCGTCAAGCTGATGGTCGGCCTGTGGCTCGACGCGTCGATCATTCTGGCGGTGGTTGTTCTCAATGCATTGCTCGGCTTTTTCCAGGAAGGAAAAGCCGAGAAGGCCCTGGAACTCGATCCGAAACATGCTGTCCGCCGAGGCCCGAACCGTGCGCGGCGGCGAGACCCGATTGGTCCCATCCGAGGATCTGGTCCCCGGCGACATCGTGCTTCTCGAATCCGGCGACAAGATCCCGGCGGATTTGCGCCTGATCGACGTAAAGAACCTGCGAACCGAAGAGGCTGCCCTCACCGGCGAGTCGGTCCCGATCGACAAGACCACGGAGCCGGTCTCTGAACGGGCAACCGTCGGGGATCGCGAGGGAATGGCTTTCTCCGGAACGCTGGTCGCCTCCGGACGCGGCACCGGTATTGTCGTCGCAACAGGCGACCACACGGAATTGGGCCGCATCAACCAGATGATGGCGGCCGTCAGCGCGCTCGAAACGCCGCTGCTGCGCCAGATCAAGAAATTCGGATACGCGATCACCGCCGTGATCGGCGTGGTGAGCGTCATCGTGTTTGCCTTCGGCAGATGGGTGCGGGAGATGCCCTTTGTGGACATCTTCCAGGCCGTGGTCAGTATCGCCGTGTCGGTTATTCCAGAGGGCTTGCCGGCCCTCATCACCGTGACGCTGGCGATCGGCGTTCAGCGGATGGCCCAACGCAATGCCATCATCCGGCGCCTCCCCGCCGTCGAGACACTTGGATCGGTTTCCCGAATTTGCTCCGACAAGACCGGCACGCTCACGCTGATGGAGATGATGGTCGTCTCCGCGGTCACGGGTGAAGCGGCTTACGGCATCACCGGCCAAGGCTACGCCGCGGCGGGCGAAATTCTCAAAGATGGAAAACCCGCCGACAAGGATCCGGTGTTGACGCTGATGGGCCGGGTGTCGGTGCTCTGCAACGATGCCGAGCTGCTGGAACAGGACGGCGTCTGGAAAGTCGAGGGCGATCCGACCGAGGGCGCGCTATATCCGTTTGCCGCAAAGATCGGGCTTGACCGGCAGGCCGAGCAATCGGCGTTTCGCCGGATCGATATCATCCCGTTCGAATCCGAACACAAGTTCATGGCCACCTTGAACGAGGATGCTGGCGGGAAGCGGATGCTCCTGGTCAAGGGTGCTCCGGAAATCATCCTGGAGAATTGCGACCGGCAGCAGGCCGGCGAACCCGCGCCGATCCAGCGTGAATATTGGCTGCAGATGTCGGATAAGCTCGCCGCGCAGGGCGAACGTGTGCTGGCCATGGCATGGCAGCAGCAGCCCGACGTCAAGGCCGGAAACCTTGGTCCGGCCGATCTGCCTAAGAATTTGGTTCTGCTCGGGCTGATCGGGTTGCTTGATCCGCCGCGCACGGAAGCCATCGAAGCGGTCAAGGAGTGCCATGGAGGGGGCATCCGCGTCACGATGATCACCGGCGATCACAAGATCACCGCCGCCGCGATCGCCAAGATGCTGGGCATCGGCGATGGGAAGACCGCCATCACCGGGGCCGAAATCGAGGATATGGATACCGCCACGCTACAGGAGCGGGTCCGCGACATCGACGTGTTTGCGCGGGCGAGCCCCGAGCACAAGCTCCGTCTGGTCAAGGCGATTCAGGCGAACAAGCAGGTCGTGGCGATGACCGGCGACGGGGTGAACGATGCGCCCGCGCTCAAGAAAGCCGACATCGGCGTTGCGATGGGAATCAAGGGCACCGAGGTCACCAAGGAGGCCGCCGAAATGGTGCTCGCCGACGACAACTTTGCCTCGATCACGGCGGCGGTCAAGGAAGGGCGCACGGTCTTCAATAACATCGAAAAGGCAATCTTGTTCATGCTGCCGACCAACGTGGCCCAAGGGCTCGTGATCATGGTCGCCATTTTCGTCGGCTTCACGGCGCCGATCACCGCGCCTCAGATCCTCTGGGTGAATATGGTGACGTCTGTCGCACTCGGATTGGTCGTCTCCTTCGAACCACACGAACTTGACGTCATGCAACGATCACCGCGCGCGGTCGACCTTCCGATACTGGATGCGTTCGGAATTTGGCGTGTCGTCTTTGTCGGCCTGGCGCTGCTTACACTTACCTTATGGGCGTTCTTCTGGATGAAGCAGAATGGGGCATCGGATGCGCTGGCGCGGGCCGTCGCCGTCAATGCACTTGTCATTGGTCAAATATTCTATCTGCTCAATAGTCGTTACAAGATCGGATCGTCGCTATCCCTCAAGGCGCATCTGGACAACAAGTACTTGCCTCTCGGCATTGGCGCGGTCGTGATCTTGCAGCTTTTGTTCACCTATGCGCCGCCACTACAGGTCCTCTTCGATACCGAAGCCATCCCACTGCGGATATGGCCCTGGCTGCTGTTCGGAGGCCTGGTGTTCTTCATCGTGGTGGAGGCCGAGAAACTGATCATCCGGCTCATGCGCTCGTCGCAAGGCGTAACTGCCGTCCGAGCCGTTTAACGCTGAATGGTATCGGTGCGGAATGCTTGGGTGGCCGCGACTGGCGGCCTCGCACGATACTTGCTGGCCACCTTGCAAGCCGGGGCCAGGTTCGTCCGATCTAATTTTCCGAAAATTTTTGTGAGATCTGCAAGGCAGCGTTGGGCAAGTTTTCCGATAATGAAAATCTAGGTCAATATTGGTCAGGGATTATACCGCGAACGATTACACTCATTTTTATCACCGCCAACCCAACAGGCACGTACGGTGACAGAGAGTGTCGTGCTCCCGCCTCCTTCGAGGGACGCATCATGCCCAACAATCATTCCTTGCCGGATCGTGTCAATGCTCAAATTCAACGCCCTCTTTGTCCAAGCTGCCAAACCTACATGATGCTCGCCCGCATCGCGCCGGCGCGATTTGGTTTCGACTTCCGCACATTTGAGTGTCCTCGTTGCGATCACGTCCGTGAGGTGATGGCAGCCACCGCGGCGTTCGGCGACCCCTTCACACCAGCGGCATAGTGCAATCGGCGCGGCGACCAGGCCTCGGCGATTATCAAGGCAGTTGCGCGCGAGTTCGCTCTACTGATCGTCGGTCCGCAGCGCAGGCTTGTCGTGCAAAACCGCGCTTAACAGCGAATTGTGAACCTCGATCTGCCCGTTGTAGCTGATGAGCCCCAGCTTGCGGAATTTGTTCATGAAGAAACTGACACGTGATCGGGTGGTACCAATCATCTCAGCCAATGTTTCCTGACTGATGCTCGGACTGATCAGTTGGGGGCTGGTGTCTTTGCCGAAATTGGCGAGCAACAAGAGCAGGCGCGCAAGCCGCCGCTCGCTCGAATTGAACAGCTGGTCGATCAGGTCCTCTTCAATCCGGCTGTTGCGCGTAAGAAGATAAGTCATGAACAACTCGGAAAATTTCGGCTCGTCATGAAGCGCGGCGATCATCGCCTCTTTCGTGATCGCAGTGATCACGCAATGTTCGATCGCCGTCGTCGTTGCGATGCGCAGCGGGTGACCATTCATGCAGCCTTCGCCGAAAAACTGGCCCGGCCCTAAAATCGCGACGACGGCTTCCTTGCCTTGGTCGGACAAAACGGTGAGTTTGACCCTACCTTTTTGAATGTAGAATACCTTGTCCGCGGCGTCGCCTTGACCGAACACCTTCTGGTTCTTTTGAAATTCGAGGATCTCTTTGCCAACGCCTACCTTGGCGAGAAATATTTTGGGATCAAACACGTCGCTAGCCTCTGCTTCCACAGAAACCTCCTTTGGCCGCACTGACGTCTTTAACGCCCGATGCTCCAAAGCCACAATTTGGCGCCTCGTGCCAAACAATCAAAGCGATTGGCTTTTTGCGATATTGCGCTCCGGCCGCACCGGTTCACCGAAACTACTCGGTAGTTCCAATTTAAAAGAGAAAATCTATTCAATCATAAGTAGATTGCCGCGCGCAAGTGTCAAATTGCCCCAGCACGCGTTACCCGCGGACAACCAATGCTTTAGCGGTAAGATGGGAAAGCTGCAGCGGCCCGTCGGGGCCAGAATATAAGGGCCCGATCGAAACTCCTCTCGCGGGGGGCGACCCTCGCGGCCCTCGGCTGATGCGCGATAGCGGCGATAGCAAGCCCGGACGAATCTACAGACCTCCGGGTTCGTCGCCTGACACTACAACCTTCGCGAGCAAAAGGGGAGGGCGATTATCCGACGGGGTGGTGCCGATGCAGAAAGCATCAAGCATGACCAAGTACCTCGGTACCTACCGGACGCCTCTCCATTGAACGAAGCGACAGCGCTCCTGGAACCCGACGAGAGCTGCCGAACTCTCAGTTACCCGAATTTCCACGGACACGGGGTGAAATTTAATCTGCAAGCGATCCCTTGTCGGTAGCCGAGCAAGGAACTCAACATAGAAATGTTCCATTCTTGAAACAACCGCTCGAGCGGCTTTCTCTATTTAAGAGAACTGTTGATCGCGCTGAACCTGGTGTTGAGCCTGCCACCAATCCCGTTCACCACAGCAATAATCGCGAGCGCAATGCCAGCCGCAATCAAACCATACTCAATTGCCGTCGCGCCCGAGTCATCGGCCAAAAATCTGCGAACGGCTTTTATCATTCGCCCGGATTAGTCGGCGCGGATGAAGATCAAGTAAAAATGGGGTCCGGCATTTCCTGGTACTCGTGCTTGGCTTCTTCCAAATCAGGCCCCCAAGAACAGCAGTTTACCTTTCGTCGCGCGTGCGCGGCTTCTTCAAAAACGTCTGTGCAATTGACCACGTCGGGATCATCCTCCGGCAAGTCGCCGACGTGAGGCGCCATCGATTGATGTAAGTAATACTACGAGGTGGCCTCCCAGCTGCATTATTAAGCATGGCAACCCAGCAATCACGGGACTGCCGGGTTCTTCATTCTGCAAAGCCGACTAAATAAAGTCGGCTTTGCCGCTCGCTCACCTCACGTCGCCCGGTTCGGTACCCCCACGCCACTCGCATGGTCGTCGCGATTAACATCGATATGGCTCGCGGGCGCGGCTTCGTCGTGTCTTGCCTGCGGCGCTTTGCGCCCGATTTTTCTGACGACCGTATAAAACACCGGCGTGAACAGCAGACCGAATCCGGTCACGCCGAGCATGCCCGCGAAGACCGCCGTGCCCAGCGATTGCCGCATCTCCGCGCCGGCGCCGGTTGCGACCACGAGCGGCGCGACGCCGAAGATGAACGCCAGCGACGTCATCAGGATCGGCCGCAGCCGCGTGCGCGCCGCAGAGACGGCGGCCTCGCCCGGCGTGGCGCCGGCTATCCTCGGTCTGGCGGGCGAATTCCACGATAAGGATCGCGTTCTTGGCGGCGAGCCCTACCAGCACGACAAAGCCGATCTGCGCCAGCACGTCGATCGCCATCCCGCGCCACAACAGCCCGGTTACCGAGGCGAGCAGGCACATCGGCACGATCATCACGACCGCGAGCGGCAGATTCCAGCTCTCATACTGCGCGGCAAGCACCAGGAACACGAACAGGGCAGCCGCGCCGAATACCAGCAGCGCCGACGTCCCCTTCTGTTGCTGCTGAAAAGCCAACTCGGTCCATTCGAAGCCGATGCCGGGCGGCAGCACCTCATGCGCCAATTCCTCCATCCGGTGCAGCGCGGAGCCGGTGGCAATGCCGGGGGCAGCCACACCCATCACTTCGGCGGCAGGAAACAAATCGTAACGCGGCACGCGGTAGGCTGAGGTTTCGGATTTCAACCGCGCCACCGTGCCGACCGGCACCATCTCGCCGGACGCGTTGCGGGCTTTCAGCCGCGCGATGTCCTGCGGATCCTGTCGGAAAGAGCCGTCGGCCTGCGCGATCACCTGGTAGGTGCGGCCGAGATAGTTGAAGTCGTTGACATATTGCGAGCCGAGATAGACCTGCAGCGTGTTGAAGACGTCGGTCGGCGTCAGCCCGACCTTCTCGGCCTTCTCACGGTCGATATCGGTGTAGATCGACGGCGAGCGCGTGCCGAACAGGGTGAAGACGCCGGCGAAGCTCGGATCCTTGTTGGCGGCGGCGACCAGCGTCTGCGCCGCTTTCGACAACGCGTCGGAACCGAGGCCGGCCTGATCCTGCACCATCATCTTGAAGCCGCCGGCACTGCCGAGGCCCTGCACCGGCGGCGGCGGGATGGTCAGCACATAGGCTTCCTGGATCACCGACAGGCGCTTGCGCAGGTCGGCAAGCACGCTGCCCGCGGTTATTCCCGGCACCTCGTGGTTATAGAGCGAGGGCAATCCCGAAAAGATCGTGCCCGCATTCGAGGAGATGGTGAAGGTGGTCGCATCGAGCCCTGCGAATGGCGCGACATGCTCGACACCGGGCGTGGACATGATGATCTCGATCGCCTTCTTGACGACTGCCTCGGTGCGGTCGAGCGTGGCGCCGGGCGGCAGTTGCACGACGGTGATGAGATAGCCCTGGTCCTGCTCCGGAATGAAGCCGGTCGGCGCGCGGGCGAACTGGACGCCGGCGACGCCGATCAGCGCCGCATACACCACAAGAACGACGCCGGTGATCTGCACCAGCCGCTGCGTCAGCCGTCCATAGCTGGTCGACAGCCACTCGAACCCATGATTGAAGCGGGCGAAAAAGGCCTGCACCAGCCGGACGATCCACGAGCCCCGCGCCTTGTGGCCCGGCTCATGCGCCTTGAACAGCACCGCGCAAAGAGCGGGGCTCAAGGTCAGGGAGACGAAGCACGAGATCAATGTCGAAACGGCGATCGTGACCGCGAACTGGCGGAAGAACTGACCGGCAATGCCCGACAGGAAGGCAGACGGCACGAACACCGCGCACAGCGTCAGCGCAATCGAGATCAGCGCGCCGCCGACCTCGTCCATGGTGACGTGGGCGGCCTGGGCCGGGGTCATGCCGCGCTCGAGGTTGCGTTCGACATTCTCCACCACGACGATGGCATCGTCGACGACGATACCGACCGCCAGCACGAGGCCGAACAGCGACAGATTGTTCAGCGATATCCCGAGCACGTAGAGAAAGGTGAAGGTGCCGACCAGCGACACCGGGATCGCGATCACCGGAATAATCGCGGCGCGCCAGCTCTGCAAGAACAGGAACACGACGCCGACCACGAGCAGGATCGCGATGAAGATGGTCTTGATCACCTCGTCGACCGATTTGCCGACGAAGATGGTGGGGTCGTAGATGATCTTGTAGCCGAGGCCGGGAGGGAAATCCTTGGCGAGCGTTGCCATGGTGTCGAGCACTTCGTGTTCGACGGCAAGCGAGTTCGCGCCGGGCTGCGCAAAGATCAGGAGCGGCATGCCGGGGCCGCGGTCCGCGAACGCGGTCGAGCCGTAGTCGGCAGCGCCGATCTCGACCCGGCCCACATCGCGCAGGCGGGTCACACGGCCTTCAGTGTCCGACTTCAGGACGATGGCGGCGAACTGTTCTGGCGTGGAAAGCCGGCCGAGCGTCTGCACGTTGATCTGGTAGGCCTGCTTCGAGGCGACCGGCGGCTGATTCAAAATGCCCGCCGAAACCTGGACGTTCTGGGCTTGCAGCGCGGCCAGCACCTCGCTCGCGTTCATATTATGCGCGGCGACCTTGTCGGGATCGAGCCAGATGCGCATGGCATATTCGCGGCTGCCGAAGATCTGAACATCGCCGACCCCTGCCAGCCGCGCCAGCGTGTCCTTCACATGCAGCGTCGCGTAGTTCGAGATATAGAGCGTGTCGCGCGAAGAATCGGGCGAATAGAGATGCACCGCCAGCAGGATGTTAGGCGTCGACTTGCGTACCTGCACGCCGAGCCGCTGCACGTCTTCCGGCAGCCGGGGCAGACCGTCCTGCACGCGGTTCTGCGTCAGCATCTGCGCGACGTTGAGGTCGGTGCCGATGCGGAACGTGACGGTGATGGTGAGCTTGCCGTCGCCGGTCGACTGGCTGGACATATAAATCATGTTCTCGACGCCGTTGATCTGCTGCTCGAGCGGCGTCGCAACCGTGCGCGACACCGTCTCGGCGGATGCGCCGGGATAGGTGGTGGTGATCTGCACCGTCGGCGGCACGATCTCCGGATATTGCGAGATCGGCAGGATATAGAGCGCGCCGAGCCCGATCAGCGTCAGGAAGACGGAGAGCACGGTCGCGAAGATCGGCCGGTCGATGAAGGCGTGGGTCACGGGAAACTCCTGTTCAGCCTTTATTTCAGCCTTGGTCGGCGTTCGGATCGTAATGGATGGCGCCGTCCTGCGGCGCGACCTTGGTGCCGGGAATGGCGCGCACCAGGCCGTCGATGACGACGCGGTCGCCCGCCTCCAGACCCGACTGGATCACGCGCAAGCCGCCGCGCAGTTCGCCGGTGGTCACGATCTTCGGCTTCACGGTGGCATCGGGGCCGACGGTCATCACCAGCCGCTGCGACTGGTCGAGCACGACGGCTGCGTCCGGCAGCAGATAGACCGGCGCCGGCGGCGCGATGGCGACGCGCAGCCGGGCGAACTGGCCGGGCGCCAGGAACAGGTCCGGGTTCGGCACCGTGGCGCGGGCGTGAATGGTGCCGCTGGAGCGATCGACCGCGTTGTCGATGAAGTCGAGCGTGCCTTCGCGGGCAAGGCTGTTTTCGTCGCTGAGCCCGATCAGGACCTTGTTGGCGAGCGGACCCTTGAGGCGGGCACGCTCGCGCGAGAAGGTCAGGAAATCGGATTCGCTCATGTCGAAATCGAGATAGAGCGGATCGAGCGAGACCAGCGTCGTCAGCAGCGTGGTCGGGCTGGTGGCGGCGCGGCTGCCGGCGACCAGGCTTCCGATCGAAACCTGGCGCGCGCCGATGCGCCCGCTGAAGGGCGCGCGCACGTGGCAATATTCAATATCCAGCTCGGCATCCCGTATCCGCGCCTTGGCGTCCTCGACCGCGGCCTGCGACGCATTCTGCTCGTTGGTGCGCTGGTCGACCGTCTCCTGCGTGGCAAAGTCGTTGCGCTTGAGCGATTGGGACCGCGATAGCTGATTGATGGCGAGCGCCACGCGGGCGGTCGCGGTCTCCAGCGCCGCCTTCGCCTGTTCCAGCTTGATCTCGTAGGGCCGGGGATCGATGACGAACAGCAAGTCGCCCTTGTGCACGATCTGCCCGTCCTTGAAATGGATCTCCGTCAGCGTGCCGCCGACCTGGGCCCGCAGTTCGACCCGGTCGACCGCCGAGAACTGACCGAGGAAGCCGGCCCTGACATCGAGCTCGCGCTGCAAGGGCTGGCTGACGGTGACGCCCGGAGCGGGCGTCAGCGCCGCCGCGGCCTGGTTCCCGGGATGGGGCGCAAGGCCCAGCCAGGCGAGGTAGAGGCCGAGCACGGCGGCAACGCCGAGCGCCGTCGCCTTCCATCTCCACCGGCGCGGTTGCGCCACCGATTCGTCCTGCCGTTCTCGGTCGAGGTTCGCGGGGTTGGTGATCTGATCCATGAGACTATCCGTAAGTCCTTGCCGTGCTGTCTAAAATTCGGCTGGCCGCGCTGGCCACGCGCGGCCGTTGTGGGGTGTCGAGTGAGCATCTGCGAAGTGGAAAAGCTGCACGCGGGGTTGAAATTGGAGGAAGCACTCCAATATGCTGCTCTGCAAATAAACTCGGGGAGGCGCTGTTCAAGGATTTTTGGAGCGATGACACCAAAAATAATTACAGACAAGAAAGGTGAGGAGGGCAAACGTGGCCGGGGACGGCCCACGGTGTTCGACCGCGCCCTTGCGCTGCAGGCGGCGATGAAGCTGTTCTGGGAGCGCGGCTATGAAGGCACGTCGTTCGACGAACTGATTGCCGCGATGGGGATCAGCGCTTCGAGTTTTTACAATTCCTTCGACAGCAAGGAAGCGCTCTATAGCGAGGCCACCCGCTCCTATCTGGAATGGTCGGGCCAATGGTTCTTCGCCATTCTCAATGACCCTTCGATCGATACGAAGACGGCCTTCGCACGGCTGTTCGAGGCGACCGCGGAAGAGTTCACCCGCGGCGATCACCCGCTCGGCTGCATGATCGCGCTGGCCGGCACGCATTGCCCGCCGGGCATGAACAGCATCCGCGACATGATGGCCGAGCATCGCGCCTTTTCGGAAGGCGCAATGGCAGCACGCATCCGCAAGGGCGTAGCGGATGGCGACGTGCCCGAAGACACCGACTGCGACATGCTGGCCGCCTATTGCAGCGCCGTGGCGCGCGGCCTTGCGGTGCAAGCGCGCGACGGCGCCTCGCGCGATAAGCTCGCCCAGATCGGCCACCTCGCCATGAGCGCGTGGCCGCCGAGGAAGAGTGGACAATCAAACCTCGGCGACAAAGCCACTCGCACGGCACCTGATGGGTTTGATATCCGGAATGATGTCGCGCCGGGCGCTTCACCGCCTCAGAAAACAACTCTTTGATTTTGCTTATTTGCTTTCAAAGCAACCGCTTAAGAGCAGCGTGGTGCCCAGGGGCGGGATCGAACCACCGACACTGCGATTTTCAGTCGCATGCTCTACCAACTGAGCTACCTGGGCACTTCGAACCCGCGAACGGAGTCGGGAGCGCCGGTTTATAGTCAGGTCGGGCAGCCCTGTCCACCCACCCGACGATAGCCCCCCGATCGCCCGAGATGAGGCCTATTCGGCGTCCTCGTCGTCGTCCCTGGCGGCCGGAATGGCGTAGGAATTCGACAGCCAGCGGTTCAGGTCGACATCCCGGCAGCGCTCGGAACAAAACGGGTGCGAGGCCTCGATCGCCGGCTTGCCGCAGATCGGGCACGGCTTGGCTGAAGGCTTGGCTGGAGAAGGCTTGGTTGAGACAGCTTGCGCAGAGGCTTGGCTGGCGCAGGCTTGGTTGCAGCCGGCTTCGCCGCTCCCTTGGCGGGCCCGGCCGCGTCTGGCGGCTTAACTGGCATTCAACCAGCCGAAGCGAATCGGGAAGCCCTCGCCGCCGAGCAACGAAATCGACTCATAAAGCGGCAGGCCGACGATGTTGGTGTAGGAGCCGACCATCTTGACCACGAACGAGCCGGCGATGCCCTGCACGGCGTAACCGCCGGCCTTGCCGCGCCATTCGCCGGAGCCGATATAGGCCTGGATATCGTCCTCGCTCAGCCGCTTGAAGCGCACGCGTGACTCGATCAGGCGCTGGCGAAAGGTCTCCTTCGGCGTCACCAGGCAGATCGCGGTGTAGACGCGATGGTTGCGGCCCGACAACAGCCGCAGGCATTGCGAGGCTTCGTCGACCAGATTGGCCTTCGGCAGGATGCGGCGGCCGACCGCGACCACGGTGTCGGCGGCGAGAATGAAGGCGCCGCGCAACTCGTCATCGAGCTGCACCGATTTGAGCGCGGCGTCGGCCTTGGCGCGGGCCAGCCGGTTGGCGCAGGCGCGCGGCAGCTCGCCCCGCCGCGGGGTCTCGTCGACATCGGCGGGACGCAACGCATCGGGCTCGATGCCGGCCTGGTTGAGCAGGCTGAGCCGGCGCGGCGAACCGGAAGCGAGAACGAATTTGGGGCGGCCTAGCATGCGGATTGATCGGCGGGAGAAAAAGGAACGAACGCGCGCGGAACCTATCGGAAGGTGTTCTCTGAGACAACTGGGGAACAGAGATCATCGTCTTCCCCGCAGTCCGCGGCGACGATCTCGGGTTATCAAGACACCGCCGGATTGATCACCCGCTCGCCGCCCCGACTTTCGAAAAGCGCTTGCGGATACGCAGCAACAGCCCGTCGCAGACCTCGCGGTAGGCTTCCAGCTTCTGCTCGCGGTTGCCGTCGGTGCCGGTGGGATCATGCGTCGGCCAATATTCGACATCGGCCGCCAACGTGCGCGTCAGTTCCAGCGCCTTGTGATGCGCTTCGGGTGACAGCGTGATGATGAGGTCGAAGTTGAGCCCCTCCCAGTCATCGAGTTCCTCGAACGTCGTCGGCTTGTGAGCGGAGATATCCTGGCCCAGTTCCGCCATCACGGCGACCGCGAACGGATCAAGTTCGCCCTTCTTGACGCCGGCGGATTTGACGTAGAGCGCCTGCGGAAACATCCGCTGCAGCAGGCTTTCGGCCATCGGCGAACGCACGCTGTTCAAGCCGCACGAAAACAGCACGGCTTGCGGAGCACGCGCAGGCGGTAACGTCGCCATGCGTCAGGTTTCTCTGGTGTCGGGCACGACCTGTTCGCGCCAGTGTCGCGCATGGTGCGGGATCATGCGTCCTGGCCCTTCCAGTGCAGCACGCAGATCAGCGTGAACAGCCGGCGCGCGGTTTCGAAATCGACCCGCACCTTGCCCTTCAGCCGTTCCTGCAGCGTCCGCGAGCCCTCGTCGTGAATGCCGCGGCGGCCCATGTCGATGGCTTCGATCCTGTCCGGCGTCGCGGTACGGATCGCCTGGTAATAGCTGTCGCAAATCATGAAGTAGTCTTTCACGATCCGCCGGAACGGCGTCAGCGACAACAGATGCGCCACCACCGGCGTGCCGTCTTCGCGGCGGATGTCGAACACCAGCCGATTGCCGGTGATGCCGAGATGCAGCGTGAAAGGCCCGTTGTCGGCGCCATCGGGCGCGAACAAATTCTTCTCGACAAGATCGTAGATCGCGATCGCCCGCTCGTGCTCGATGTCGGGACCGGAACGCCCGATCGATTCCTCATCGAGCGTCACCGCGACGATACGATTGAGCGAATCGTCCATCGGCGGCGGCCCGGTCATGGCAGATTGAGGCGCAGTCCGACCGAACGGGCGTGGGCATCGAGCCCTTCGGCCTTGCCAAGCGTCATCGCCGCCGGTCCCAGCGCCCGCAACTGATCCGGCCCGCATTTGAGGATCGACGTTCGCTTCATGAAATCGAGTACGCCGAGGCCGGAGGAGAACCGCGCCGAGCGCGCGGTCGGCAGCACGTGATTGGAACCGCCGACATAATCGCCGATCGCCTCCGGGGTGTGCGGCCCGAGGAAGATCGCGCCGGCATTGCGGATTTTCGCCGAGAGCGCCTCCGGGTCCGACGTCATGATTTCCAGATGCTCGGCGGCGATCTCATTCGCCAGCGCCACCGCCTGGTCGAGCTTCTCGACCATAATGATCGCCCCGAACTCATTCCACGAGGCCCGCGCGATCGCCGCCCGCGGCAACGTATTCAACTGCGATTCCACCGCGCGCGCGACGTCATCGGCCAGCGCGGCATCGTCGGTGATCAGGATCGACTGCGCGTTGGTGTCGTGCTCGGCCTGCGCCAGCAGGTCGGCCGCGATCCAGCCGGCATTGCCGGTGCGGTCGGCGATCACGAGCACCTCCGAGGGACCCGCGATCATGTCGATCCCGACCTTGCCGAACACCAGCCGCTTGGCGGCGGCGACATAGGCGTTGCCGGGGCCGACGATCTTCGCCACCGGCGCGATCGTGGCCGTGCCGTAGGCCAGCGCCGCCACCGCCTGGGCGCCGCCGACGCGGTAGATTTCGGACACGCCGCCGAGATGCGCCGCCGCCAGCACCAGCGGATTGAGCTTGCCGTCGGGCGACGGCACCACCATCACCACGCGCGGGACGCCGGCGACCCTGGCCGGCACCGCGTTCATCAACACCGAGGACGGATAGGCCGCGGTGCCACCCGGAACATAAAGACCGACGGCGTCGATGGCGCTCCAGCGCCAGCCGAGTTCGACGCCCTGCGCATCGGTGAAGCGGTCATCCCTCGGCAATTGCTGGCGATGGAAACTTTCGATCCGGTCGCGGGCGAATTGCAGCGCATCCAGCGTTGCGGCATCGCAGGCCTTCGCCGCCGCATCGATTTCGTCGGCCGTTACGCGCAGACGGCTCGGATCCAGATCGAGGCGGTCAAACCTGCGCGTCGCCTCGATCAGCGCCAAATCGCCGCGCGCCGCGACATCATCGACGATGGCGCGGGTGGCGCCCTCGATATCGGCGGATACCTCGCGTTTGGCGGCGAGAAATTTCCCGAATTGCTCGGCGAAATCGGCGCTGCTTCGGTCTAGGCGGACAGGCATAGTGGCTTTCCGGCGGGGCGCATATCATTAAGGGCCCCCGCCTCAATGGCGCGGCGACAAATCGCCGTCAACCCTTCAGCGCACGGATTACCTGGTGCCAGGCGCGTGGTCGGTCATTCCGGGATGGTCCGCAGGGCCAGCCTGGAATCCCGGAATTCTGCCGATTCCCGGTGGAAACGCCGAAACCGCTGGGCACGGCGCAAGCGCGCCTTGCCCGCCCCGCCGCTGTTGTTCAAGTATCCAGCCCGAGCGGGTCGGTGCCTTCGCCGCGGCCGGAAATCCCGAGATCGTCGGGGCCGAGGTCGGCCAGTTCGCATTCGAGACATTCAACGTCGAGCCGGAGCGCCCCGCCCTGGTTGAACAGCAGCACCACGCTACCGCCGGGCGGCTCGGCAGGGTGAAATTCGATTCCGAGCAGTTCCAGCGCGGTTTCCGGCGCTTCCAGATCGATATTGCGCGACTTGCACGACAACACGCGGTCGAACCGCAACGCCGATATCAGGCGACGCGGGGTGGTTTCCCCCTCCAACGTCTGCTCCCAGTCGAGCCGGTTCATGCCGACCACCAGCCGCTTTTCGTTCTGCCGCCAGATGATGTCGGCCGCCTGAACGTGGGCGTCCTGGACATGCGCGGAAATGACGACGAGGTCGTCGGCATCGAGGGCAACCAATTTGAGCTCGGCCGTCACCAAGGGCATCCAGACACTCAATCGCTGATGCGCTGGATCGACGCGCCGCACGCCGACAGTTTTTCCTCAAGCCGTTCAAATCCCCGGTCGAGGTGATAGACGCGGTTGACCATGGTTTCGCCTTCGGCGGCGAGACCCGCGATCACCAGCGACACCGACGCGCGCAGATCCGTCGCCATGACCGGCGCGCCGCGCAGCTTCGCAATGCCGTCGATGGTGGCGGTCTCGCCGTCGAGACTGATCCGCGCACCGAACCGCGCCAGTTCCTGCACATGCATGAAGCGGTTCTCGAAGATCGTCTCGGTGATTTGCGACGAGCCCTCGGCGCAGGCCATCAGCGCCATCAATTGCGCCTGCAGATCGGTCGGGAAACCCGGAAACGGCGCGGTCGAAACCTTCACCGGCCCGATCCCGGCGCCGTTGCGGGCGACGCGGATGCCTTCATTGTTGACGGTGATGACTGCGCCGGCCGCGGTCAGCACGTCGAGCGCCGACTGCAACAACTCCGGCCGCGCGCCGGCCAGTTGCACATCGCCGCCGGTCATCGCCACCGCCATGGCATAGGTGCCGGTTTCGATTCGATCGGGCAGCACGGTATGCCGCGCGCCGTGCAACTTGGTGACGCCTTCGACGACGATGCGGGGCGTTCCTGCGCCGGAGACGCGGGCGCCCATCTTGTTCAGACAGTCGGCGACGTCGAGAATTTCCGGTTCGCAGGCGGCATTGCTGATGACGGTGGTGCCCTTCGCCAAGGTCGCCGCCATCAACGCGACATGGGTGCCGCTGACCGTGACCTTGGGAAAGTCGATATCGGCGCCCTTCAGGCCGCCGGGCGCCTTCGCGATCACATAGCCGCCATCGATGGCGATATCCGCGCCGAGCTTTTCCAGCGCCATGATCAGCAAATCGACCGGCCGGGTGCCGATGGCGCAGCCGCCGGGCAGCGATACCTTGGCCTCATGCATCCGCGCCAGCAGCGGCGCGATCACCCAGAAGCTCGCGCGCATCCGCGACACCAATTCGTAGGGCGCCGTGGTGTCGATGATGTCGGCGGCCGAAATGTGCAGGGTCTGGCCCTGATATTCGTGGTCGCCGGGCCGCTTTCCCGCCGACATGATGTCGACGCCGTGATTGCCGAGGATGCGCTGCAGTTGCGCGACGTCGGCAAGCCGCGGCACGTTGTCGAGAATCAGCGTTTCGTCCGACAGACAGGCCCGCGATCATCAGCGGCAGCGCGGCATTCTTCGCCCCCGAGATCGGAATGGTGCCATTCAGCTTGTTGCCGCCAACGATGCGAATGCGATCCATACCGATACCTGCCCTCTTGCGATCAACAAAGTATAGGGCAGACGACGCCCATATGGCAAAGGTGTGAAATTTGCGGCGATTTCATGGGATATGAGCGGACCACATCACCGTCATTCCGGAGCGGACCGACAGGTCCGAATCCGGAATCTTGAGATTCCGGGCTCCACGCTTCGCGTGTCCCGGAATGACATCAAAGCCGGTTGATATCCTCGCTTTCAAGCACCGGCCGCGGATAGCCATTGCGCGCCACCCTGATCATGGCGCGGCCGAGCTGTTCGGTCGTCGTCATATATTTCGGCGCGACACGATTCAGCAACGTCAGCACCGGCGCCGCCATGACATAAATGGCCTGGTACCCAGGCGGTCTTCGACCGGATGCCATGCAGCGGCTGGATGCCCGCGGGACGGAACATATAGGCCGCCTTGAACGGCAGCTTGAGCAGATCGTTTTCGGTCTTGCCTTTGACCCGCGCCCACATCAGCCGGCCCTGCTCGGTACTGTCGGTGCCCTGCCCGGTGACGTAGATGAACACCATGCCCGGATTGAGCTTCGACAGCGTCGTCGCCGCGGCCAGCGTGAGGTCGTAAGTCAGGTGCCGGTAGCGCTGCTCGCTCATGCCGACCGAGCTGACCCCGAGACAGAAGAAGCAGGCGTCGAAACCGGTAAGCTCGGATTCGATCGCCGAAAAATCGAAGAAGTTATCGTGCAGGATCTCGCGCAGCTTGGCGTTTCGCTGGCCGGTCGGGCTGCGCCCGACCGCAAGCACGCTTTCGACGCCGGGATCGAGCAGGCATTCGCGCAACACGCCCTGCCCGACCATGCCGGTGGCGCCGAACAGGATGACTTTCATCCCTTGATGAACGCCAGCAGGTCGGCGTTGATCGTTTCCGCTTCCGTGGTGGGCATGCCGTGCGGAAAGCCCTTGTAGGTCTTCAGCGTCCCGTTCTTCAGCAGCTTCGCCGACAAGGGCCCGGCGGCGACATAAGGAACGATCTGATCGTCTTCGCTATGCATCACCAGCACCGGCACGGTGATCTTCTTGAGATCTTCGGTGAAATCGGTCTGTGAGAAGGCGACGATGCCGTCGTAATGCGCCTTGGCGCCGCCCATCATGCCCTGCCGCCACCAATTCGCGATAACGGCCTCCGAGGGCTTTGCCCGACCGATTGTAGCCATAGAACGGTCCTTCCGGCAGCGTCGCGATAGAATTGCGAGCGATTGGCGGCGAGCTGGGTCTGGAGGTCGTCAAAGACTGCCTTGGGAAGGCCGTTTGGATTGGCCGCAGTCTTCAGCATCAGCGGCGGCACCGCGCTGATCAGGGCCGCCTTCGCCACCCGGCTTTCGCCATGCCGTGCCAGATAGTGCGCTACCTCGCCGCCGCCGGTGGAATGGCCGACGTGAATGGCGTTCTTCAGATCGAGATGCGCCGTCAACGCCGCAAGGTCGTCGGCATAGTGATCCATGTCGTGACCATCGCCGACCTGGGTGGACCGGCCATGGCCGCGGCGGTCATGGGCGATGACGCGGTAGCCGTGCTTGAGGAAGAACAGCATCTGCGCGTCCCAGTCATCGGCCGACAGCGGCCAGCCATGGCTGAACACGATGGGCTGACCTTTGCCCCAGTCCTTGTAAAAGATCTCTACGCCGTCTTTTGTGGTGATAGCTGGCATGACGCACGCTCCTGGTTGGATCAGTCATGCAGTCCCGTTCCCGTCTTTGCGGGACGCGCCTCCGCATGCACCCGCACCGATGAAGCCGGTGCGGGTATGTGCCGATCAGGCGAACACCGGTGCCGGACGGAATCGCCTTACCGCGCCAATGATCACGACGATGAAGAACAACAGCACGATGCCTTGCAACACCGCGAACACCGGTCCGGAAGGCGGATTACCGGGCGCCAGCGCCGTCAACGCCGGTATCTTCAGGAAGCTTTGGATCACCAGCACGAAAACATTGAAGTACAGCGAGAGCATCGCGGTCACGACGTAAATCCAACGCCACGCGCCGGAAAGCTTCATGCCGTAAAGCGCGATGCACGCGATCGCCAGCAGCACCAGCGAAATAGCAGCGATTATATACGACGGCATCAGCGGGTGAACGGAAACAGAAAACCGGTCGCACTGGTCAGAATGGTGAACAGCAAGAATATGGCAGTCATACCCGGCTTATGGTCAGAGCCGAGCAGACCGAACATAACGATAAAGCCGGACACGATTGCCGATCAGGCTGATGATCACGTGCACCAGAGTAAACGTGGCAAGGCTCATTCCCAAAATCATGATGCATCCCCATTTTATTTTAATATCTTTCGAAACCTACGATGCAGCAGAGAAAATTGCCACATGCATCGGATGCACCTTCGACAATTTGGTCACGCGCTCGCTCACAAGGCTGTGAATATCGCCGACCGTCGCTGGCCACCTTGGCGTATCTGTCCGCGGCGCGCCGGCATGGAGCAAGAAAGTTAGCAGAGGGACCCGGGCTGCGGCACGAAAGACTTTCAACAAGGAATACATCTAACAAGGATTACGTCGAGTATTTCCCTCATGTTGAAAATGTCTTCAATAAATTAGCTTCAATAGTAGCGCGGGATCGGACCGTTATGCGGGGTCTTCCGATCCGACAGATCGAACGGGACTTGATCGACATAGCACCAGCCCCATCCCTCCGGCGGGTCGTAACCTTCGATGATCGGATGCCCGGTGGCGTGGAAATGTTGGGTGGCGTGCTTATGAGGAGAATCGTCGCAGCAGCCGACATGGCCGCAGCTGCGGCAGATCCGCAAATGCAGCCACTCGCTCCCGAGCTTCAGGCATTCCTCGCAACCGAGCGCGCTCGGCGTGACGTCGCGGATGCCGCTGAGATGGGTGCAGCGCTTTGCCATTCTTTATGAATCTCCCGCTCTAAAGCGCAGGCCTGGAGGTGTCGCCGAGAAAATCATGCAGCGCCGCCACCACCTGGGCGCCTTCGCCGATCGCGCCGCCGACCCGTTTGACCGATCCCGACCGCACGTCGCCGACGGCGAATACGCCGGGTACCGAGGTTTCCAGCACCGATGCCAATTGCCCTTCGGCCTTTTTGCATCGCGCGCCCGTCACCACGAAACCCGCCGCGATCGACCATGACGCCGCAGCCCTCGAGCCAGCCGGTAGCCGGATCGGCGCCAACGAACAGGAACAGGTTGCGGATGTCGACGTCGCTGTGTTCCCCGGACAACCGGCTGCGCAAGCGCACGCGCTCCAGGGATACGTCTTGCGCGCCCGCCAGCTCGGCCACTTCGGTATTGAACACCAGTTCGATATTCGCCGCGGCCTCGATGCGCTCGATCAGGTAGCGCGACATGCTGGCGCCAAGCCCGCCGCCGCGGATCACCATGTGAACCCGGCGGGCGTAGCCCGACAGGAACACCGCGGCCTGTCCGGCGGAATTGCCGCCGCCGACCAGCACGATGTCCTGATCCGCGCACAGCCGCGCTTCGATCGGCGATGCCCAGTACCAGACGCCCCGGCCTTCGAACTTGGCGAGGTTTTCGATGTCGGGGCGCCGGTAGCGCGCGCCGCTCGCCACCACGACGGATCTCGCGCGCAACAGCTCGCCGTCCTCGAGTTTCAGGTCGAAGATGCCATCCTTGCACGTACAATCGAGCGCCGTCACCGCCATCGGAATCATGATGTCGGCGCCGAATTTCTGCGCCTGGTTGTAGGCTCGGGCGGTCAGCGCCAGCCCGGAGATTCCGGTCGGAAAGCCGAGGTAGTTTTCAATGCGCGCGCTGGCGCCGGCCTGGCCGCCGAACGCCCGCGTGTCGCACACCGCCACCGCAAGTCCTTCGGAAGCCGCATAAACCGCGGTCGACAACCCGGCGGGACCGCTGCCGACGACGGCGACATCGTACACCTTGCCCTTGGCGATGGCGCGTATCATGCCCATCGCGCGCGCCAATTCGGACATGCTCGGGTTGCGCAGCACGGTGCCATCGGGAACGACCACCAGCGG
Source organism: uncultured Alphaproteobacteria bacterium (assembly GCA_963843235.1). Taxonomy (GTDB): domain Bacteria; phylum Pseudomonadota; class Alphaproteobacteria; order Rhizobiales; family Xanthobacteraceae; genus Bradyrhizobium. Next base: position 334,461 of record CAWJJV010000015.1, on the reverse strand, counting down.
CCAATCCGTCGGCGATGGCGAATAGCGCGCGATCAGTTCGGCGGCATCGTTATCTTTGGCCGGGTCGAGCAGATGATGCGGATAGCCGTTGCGGGTCAGGAACCCCTGCAGGCGAACGATGCCGCTCGAATGCGAAGGCCCGATCAGCACCGGGCCGCCGACGCCACCCTGGATCAGGTTGACGCGACGCAGGATCAAGGCGCGCATGATGCGCTCGCCGAGATCGGCTTCGGCGATCAGCAGCGCGCGCAGGCGCTCCGGCGGGATCAACAACGTTTCGACATCGCCTTCGGCGTGGCCATCGACCAGCGAGATGCGGCCGGACAGTTGACCGATTTCGGCCAGGAACTGTCCCGGCCCCTGATCGATCACCGGCGTGACGTGACCGAGCCCGTCGCGCTGGGTAATCGCGACATGGCCGGACAAGACGACAAACATCCCCGGCCCGGGCTTGCCGGACTCGAACAGCGTCTCGCCATCCTTGTAATGCCTGATTTCGCCGAAACGGCGTATCCGCGCGATTTCCTGCAGCGTCAGCGCAGGGAACGTCTGCTCATGACGCGGGAAGGAGGTCGCCGCCGGCGCGTGCGCCCTGGCCTGGTTTCCTGTCGTCGTATCCAAACCTGTCTCCGTCTCAGCTACGAAAGAGGGGCAGAACCCGCCGCGGCGCTGGCCGAGCCCGGCTACCCGCCCGGCTTCTCGCCGCTGTCGTCATATGGCAGCACGTCATCGACATTGGAAGGTGCCGATATCCGATCGCCGCGGCCTCGCGCCTGCGATTTTCGCCGCTTGAGATTTTCGCGCAACGCCAGCTTCAACCGGTCCTGCTTCAGGTCCTTACCTGAACTTTTCGCCAGGCGCGCCGATTTGTCGCTCGCGCTTGTCGCTGTCATCCTTCATCGTGAACCCGTTCGAAATGCGACGTTCCCCAAGACGATACCACCTGAAGGGATAGACCGATGGGCGAAATACTTGCACTGGCGGCTTTGCCGCAGCGGACGCTGGATGGCTGGCACGCCTTCGTCGCCTCGGGCGACGCCGATCTGCTGGCCCCCCTGCTGTCGGAACATATTGTGTTTCGCTCGCCGTTCGTGCAATCGCCGATTCCCGGACGGGCCGCGACCTTGCTGGTGCTGACCACGGTGGTGCAGATTTTCGAGAATTTTCGCTACCACCGGACCTTCGTCGCGGGGCCTCACGATGCCGCGCTGGAATTTGGCGCCAATATCGGCAAATGGCAGCTGAAAGGCGTCGATCTCATCAAGTTCAATGATGCCGGCGAAATGGTCGAATTCGAGGTCATGGTCCGCCCCATCAAGGCGCTGCAGGCGCTCGGCGAGGAAATGGGGAACCGGATCGGCCCGCAATTGGCCCGGCTGAAGGAAGCCGCAGCCGGCGGGGCGCTGATCGGGTCGTTTTTGGTGCTTTTGCGAGCGACTCCCGCGCTTGCGCGAACGGGGACCATGTGGCAAGGATCGGCCGCCTTGTAGGGGCCCTATGGGCCGATTCCCTATCCGGGTCATGCTGCCGTAGCTCAGTGGTAGAGCACTCCATTGGTAATGGAGAGGTCGACAGTTCAATCCTGTCTGGCAGCACCAGCTCTTTCATTACAGAAACCCTTTTATTTCCTGCACAAATCGACGTTTCCACCTTTCCGGCGCAAGCTCGCTAAGGTCAGCCATTTCGGCTATTTCGACCAGAACGAACGGTGAAACGCTGTGGTCAACTGACACAAAACTGGCACAAGTGTTTATGATTTGTTTTCGCGGGATCGTCGACGAACAGCGCGTACCATGCTTGGGCCGCCGGCTTCTCGCAGGTGCCATGTCAGGGCCAAAAGCCAAGGCCGCCCCTAGAGAACACTAGCGCCCTCCGTAGACGGATAAGAATTTCGACCATCCTCGGGGAGGCGTTGGTTCGGCCACGCCAATAGAGTTACCGTGCCGTATCGTCGGGCCGTGTCATGCCGCATTATCCGTCAGTTCAAAAGCCGGCTGGCCGGACGATGCAGCCGTTGGCGCGTTCAAACGCGCCGTAATTTGTTTCGCGACAAAATCCGCGTCGCGGCCGACACCGACAAAGCGGCCTGATCCCCAGGTATGGAGCCAGGGCAGGCCCAGCACATAGACGCCATCCATCGAAGTCACGCCGCGCCGATGGGTCGGATAGCCGGCGCCATCGAAGATCGGCAGTTCGACCCAAGACCAGTCCGAGCGAAAGCCGGTGGTCCAGATGACCGTGCTGATCCCGGCCTCGGCCGGGTCGAGCATGGTGACGGGTTCTCGGGGCTGCCAGACCGGCGCGTAATGCGCCGACGCCGGCGCGGCAATCGCGTTGCGCGCGATGTGGTCGTCGATCAGGCCGCAGATGCCGTTATAGACGCGGTCGGCGTTATCGAGATTTTTCGCGAGATCATCGGCGAATTCGAGCCGGCCATCCCTGACATCCCGCAGGCGCCCGTACAGCGACATGCCTTCCAGTGCGAATTTGCGCAAGTCGATATCCCGGCCGCCGTCGCGCCCGGTCAGGTAATGGTTGGCGTTCTTACGCACCTTCTCTTTCAAATTGTGCTTGTCGACCGGCAGATCGTACTGGCCGAGGTCGTCCAGCCACTCCACAGCGTCGCGGCCGCGATAGACCCGCGGACAGCGCGGCGCGCTGCCGACCGCCAGATGCACCTTGCGCCCCGCCAGATGCAAATCTTCGGCGATCTGGCAGCCGGATTGGCCGCTGCCGATCACCAGCACCTCGCCCGGGGGCAGGCTTTGCGGATTCTTATAGGCCGACGAATGCAACTGCGTCACGGACGCGTCCAGCCGATCCGACATCCGCGGCACGTTCGGAACGTGGTAACCGCTGACGGCGAGCACCACGGTATCCGCAGTCATCGCGCCGGCGCTGGTCTCGAGCGCGAAGCCTCCGCCGGCGCCTTGCTTCAACCGCGTCACCGCAATGCCCTCCCTGACCGGCGCTGAAATGTGTTTGGCGTAGCCCTCGACATAGGCGACGATTTCGTCGCGCAGCATGAAGCCTTTGGGATTGTCGCCCTGATAGGGAAATCCAGGCAACTGGCACTGCCAGTTCGGGGTCACCAGGCAGAACGCGTCCCAGCGCTGCGTCTTCCAGGAATGCGCAATCTGATTCTTCTCCAGGATGACGTGATCGATACCGCTCTGCTTGAGCTGGTAGCTGATGGCCAGGCCGGCCTGGCCGCCGCCGACCACGACAACGCTGGCATGAGAGGGAATGGAGGAATTGGTCATGGCGTTCTCCTGGTTATTCCTCAAAGGACACGACGGTCACGCCGCCGTTCGACACTGCATCAAAACGGGCGGCCGCAGCTTCCAGCTTGGCAAGCTGGCCCATCGCGCGCGAGCACGCGAAGCCGTATTTCTCCCGTACGCGATCGCTGGCGATCGTCAGCGCAAGGCGGCTTCGCTGCAAAAATTCCGCAACGTCGTAGGTCGCGCCGACCTGCAGATGATCCTTGATGACAAGCGAAGGCGAATAGCATTGCTCGGCGGCGCCGTCGGGCCAGCGGATGTGGAACAACATCTCAGGCATGCTGCCGCTCCGTCAGCCGTTGATAGACCGGCAGATGCGCTTTGGCGGTGGCGCTCCAGTCGTGCTGGCGCGCGACCAGGGTGCCGCGCTGCGCCAACCTCGAATGCAGCGGCTCGGTCAAAGCCATCGCCATCGCATTGGCGATCGAGCCGACGTTGAAGGGGTCGCACCAGACCACATCGTCCTGGTGGAGATATTCGGTGAACGGCGCGATCCGCGAGGTGACCACAGGCAAGCCGCTCGCCATCGCTTCGAGGACGACGAGGCCGAAGCCCTCCTTGACCGAAGGAAACGCCAGCGCGTCCGCCAACCGATAGAGCGACGGCATCTCCGAATCCGGGACCGGGCCGAGACAGCGGACGGCGCGGGCGAGTTCGGCGTCGACCGAAAGCAACTCGTCGAACTGCTGGCGGTAGGGCGCGTGATCCAGCAGCGACGCGCCGCCCGCGATCACCAGTTGCGCATCGCGATGAACGGCCAGCACCTGCCGGAAAGCCTCGAGAATCCGCACGCTGTTCTTGCGCGCCTCGACGCCGCCGACTGCGAGCAGAACATGACTGCCGTTAATGCCGTATTTGGCACGCACCTGCTGATCGATGGCGCGCGGGGCGTTGCCGAAGCGCATGATGTCGACGCCATTTCCGATTGCAGTGGACGGTCGGCCGAACGCCGACATGATCTGGTTGCGCCAGAGTTCACTGACCGCAAACAGTTCGTCGGCCTCCACGATCGACCGGGTCTGCCATGCGCCGAGACGCGGATCGCCAAAACTGTCGATGTGATGGACCGTGCGTGCGAAGCGGCCGATCAGGCCCTGCTGTTTCAACGTCGCCAGCGCATTGCCGGAAATTGCGTCCTGCGCATGAAAGACATCGAACCGCCGGTTGTCCGGCAGTTTGAAATGCCTGACATACTCGTCGATCCGGATCTGCACCATCTCGGCGACGTTCTTGCCGGCGGGCGTTGCCATGACCGTCACCGCCGACGCCAATGGCGCACGGAAGAAGCCGTTGCCGCTCGGGTCAGGCGCATGCACCACCGCGTCGTGACCAAGCCGGGTGAGCGCATCGGCTACCTCAATGGCGTGCACGACGCCACCGCGCGGATTGGTCGAATGTGCGAGGATGGCGATCCGCAAAGGCCGGGCGCTCTCGGTCACGCTACTGCCTCCATCGCGGACTTCGCCCGTCGGCCGGCGCCGATCAGCGGCGTCAGCGCAAAATCCCAGATCGTCTCGGACGCCGTACCATCGCTGATGGTGACGCGACTGCCGCGCGCGACAGAACCGATCGCGGCTGCCGCGATACCCCGCGTCGTAAAGCGCGCGATCGTCTCCGCGGCGTTTGGAGGCTTGACGGACACGAGGTAACCGAAGCTCGGAAATGTCAGCAGCCAGCGCTCCAGCGCGACCCCGGCCGGCTTCGGAATCGCGCTGACGTCGATATCGATGGCGACGCCGGAGCATTCGGCGAGCATCGCCGCTGTCCCGACAATGCCGCCCTGGCTGATGTCCTTGGCGGCGCGCGAAAGTCCGGCCTCGGCGAGGACGGGCAACAGCTCAATGTCGCCGCGCAATCGTGCGGGCGGCGCATCGACGGCGGCCTCCCAGTTGGAGAACGGCTCGCGATAGCGGCCGCGCAGGTCGATCGCTGCGATCAAGACGTCGCCGGGTTCGGCATCGAAGCTCGTCAATAGCCTGTTGGCGCGACCGAGAATCGCAACCGACAACTGGCCGCGGTCGGTGCGGATATTGGTGTGGCCGCCGACCACGGGAACGCCGTAGGCGGAAGCCGCCGCCTTCAACCCGGCGAGCACCGGCGCGGCATTGGCTTCGCCGTTGGCCCAGATCGCATTGACGACCGCGATCGGCCGGCCGCCCATCGCGGCGACGTCGGAGATATTGACCATGGCGCCGCACCAGCCGGCAAACCAGGGATCGCCCGCGACGAATTCGTTCATGAAGCCCTCGATGGCGAACAGCAGATAGCCGTCGCCGTCGGGTATCGCCGCGCAATCGTCGCCGACCGCAATGACGTCATCGCCGGACAGTCCGAGCGATGTTGCCACCGACGCGATGTCGCGCTTGGCGGCGAGACCGCTGCTGCGGCGTAACCGTTCCGCCAGCGCGAATATGGCGAGCGCGCCGATCATCACGCCGCCAGTTTCGGCAGCGAGAGAAAGCCGATCTCGGGTTCGCGAAACGGCGGATAGAAATCGAGATCCGCCTGCATCATGTGATGCGGCTTGCCATACAGGTCTAGTTCCCTGAGCGTTCGCCAGTGCATGCGATGAAACAGTTCGGCGTTCTGACTCTGAATGTTGCCAAGAAAGGTATGGCAGCCGCGCGCATGCGCCGAGGCGACCGCGAGCCGGATCAGGCCGGTGCCGACCGCACCTAGCCTGCGATATTGCCGGGTCACCGCGAGGCGCGAGCCCCACCAGACGCCGGGATCCTCGGGATGCCGGTGGATGCGCACCGTTCCGACCACGGCGTCGGCGGCCACCCCGAACAGGGAAATCGCAACGATGGGGATCGCCTCCTCATCGACGGCGTCGCGGTCATCGCCATCGAACAGCCCCTGCTCGACGCAGAATACCTGCCGGCGCAGCGCCGCGGCGCCGCGTTTCTCCCACACCTCGGTGGCGAACTTGATCTGATAGGCGCTGGCGAGAAACGGCTTGAACGGTTCGAACATCATGCGCGCATGCTCCTCTCATAGGTCGAGAGCGCCGAACAGGCGCCGCATTTGCCGCAACCGGCTTTGATGTTGCTCGATTTCATGCCGGCGGTGACCAGCATGCCGGCGAGCGGGGCGAGGATGTCGTGCATGAAGGCCGGCGGCGGCGTCGGATGGCTTTCCAGCGGCGTCCCCGCGATCGGCACGAACGGCACCACGAACGGATAGACGCCGGCGTCGACCAGGCGCGAACAGATGGCCAGGATCTCTTGCTGGCTGTCGCCGAGCCCGGCGAGAATGTAGGTGGAGACCTGGCCGCGGCCGAACACCGGCACGGCGGCTTCGAATGCCCTGAAATAGCGTTCTACCGATACCTGCGCCTTGCCGGGCATGATGCGGGCGCGGACGTTTTCGGTGACGGCTTCGAGATGCATGCCGAGCGAGTCGATGCCGGCGTCGCGCATCCGCGCAAACCAGATGTCGTCATCCGGCGGTTCGCACTGGCCCTGGATCGGCAGATCGACGGCGGCTTTGACGCCGATGGCGCTCTCGCAGAGAATTTTGGCGCCGCGGTCATTGCCGGGCGGGGTGCCCGTGGTCATGACCATGTGGGTGACGCCGTCGAGTTCGACCGCGGCTTTCGCGACTTCGCCGAGTTGTTCGGGGGTCTTGCGTTCGATGGTGCGGCCGGCGGCGAGCGACTGCCCGATGGCGCAGAACTGACAGGTCTTGGTCCGGCTCTGGTAGCGAATGCAGGTCTGCAGGATCGTGGTCGCCAGGACGTCGCGGCCGTGCAGCGTGGCGATCTTGGAATAGGGAATGCCGTCAGCGGTCGAGCGCTCGTAGAAGCGCGGCCGCAACTGGAACTTGACCTCGCCGATCACGGCGCCGTCGCGACTGACGCGGCTGCGGCCGAGGCCGTCCGGCCGGTCGACGATATAGGGGCTCTCGAACGCCGGTGCATTATGTACCGGGATCATCACGGTCGCGCCGTCGATGGTCATCGGCATATGGTCGGAAGGCCCGGCACCGCCGCGACGGCTGTCGCCGCCGGCCTTTGGATCAACGAGACGAACCCCGAAGGATTGCAACTCGTTGATCAGCTGTTCGGTCGGCATCGACCTCGGCTGCTCGGAAGCCAGCATCGGTTTCATCGGATTGTGCTCCGGAGGTAGAGAGAGATGGCGTGGAATGCGACTTGCGCAGGGGAATGGCGGGACGATCGTCACACAACAGCGACAACAGTTCCGGTCGCGCATAGTGACCGACCGAATCCATCATCCGCTTTCGCTTCACGATCAGCGCCATATCGAGGTCGGCGACCAGGATGCCCTCGCCCGAGGTCAACGGCGGAACGATGTGGCTGCCCTCCGGCGAGATGATCGCCGTCATGCAGCCGCCGCGAAGGCCGCGGCGCGGGCCTTCCTCGGGCGAAATCTTCGCGATCTGCGCTTCGGTCAGCCAGCCGGTGGCGTTGACGACGAAGCATCCGCTCTCCAGCGCATGGTGACGGATCGTGACCTCGATCTGATCGGCGAAGATCTGGCCTACCAATGAGCCCGGAAATTGCGCGACGTGGATTTCCTCATGCTGTGCCATCAGCGCATAGCGGGCGAGCGGATTGTAATGCTCCCAGCAGGCGAGCGCGCCGATCCGGCCCACGGCCGTATCGACGACCTTCAGCCCGGAGCCATCGCCCTGCCCCCAGATCATGCGTTCATGAAAGGTCGGCGTGATCTTGCGGCGCTTCAGGACAAGGGCGCCGTCGGCGTTGAAGATCAATTGCGCATTATAGAGCGAGCCGTGGTCGCGCTCGTTGACGCCGAGCACCACCACGATGTTGTGCCTGCGCGCCGCTGCCGCCACGGCTTCGGTCACCGGGCCGGGGATGACGACGGCATTTTCATAGAGCTGAATGTGCTCGGCGCCGCTCAGCATCGGCGGACGAATGAACGAAAAGTAGGGATACCAGGGCACGAAGGTCTCGGGGAACACGACGAGACGCGCACCCTTTGCCGCCGCTTCCGCGGTCGCCGCGAGGACGCGGTCAAGCGTCCCCGTCGGGGTATCGAGATCGGGCGCGATCTGCACCGCGGCGACCCTGACTTTCTGCTGTTCGGCCATGCGCGCCTCGTCCCGTTTGATTCCGGCTGTCAGAGCGTCGCCTAGAGCGTCCAGGTGTGGAGCATGAAGGCGTTCTCGTTGCGGTGAAGCAGCGTGAGGTCCAGCACATCGAGCGGGCTGATCGGAATGATGCCGGGAATCAACGAGGGTTCGCCGTGACCGTAGAGCGCCTGCAGCGCGAAACGGCACGCATAAACCTTGCCGCCTTCCGCCATGAACTTCACCAGCGTGTTGTTGAAGTTCTGGTGACCCGGGAACGCCTCGTCGCCGATCTTGGGAAAGCCGCGCTGCACGCCGAGCGTGACGCCGGGGCCGTAGAGCAGGATTGAGGTCTCGAAGCCTTTGCGCATCAGGCGCGTGGCCTGCAGCATGTTGACGAAACCGATCGAGCCTTCGAACGCGACCGTGTGAAATGTCACCAGCGCTTTTTCGCCGGGCTTGGCTTTGACGTCTTCGAATACCTTCTGTTCGTAATCGACGAGGATGTCGCCCTTCTGGCGCGCGGGCATGGTTACGGCTGGCATGTTGCACTCCTTGCGTTGGACCCGGGTCGGCCGGGCGCACCGGGAGTATTGCAACGGACGTGCCAAATGGCCTTTTGCACAGCCGATCATCAAAACATTCAATGTACTATCAATTATACATTCAATATTGTATGGATTCCTGACGGGATCCGAAATCCTGCCGCAAAAAGATGCGTAGAAATGTTGTGCTGCCTGCATTGGCAGTAGGCAGGGGGCAACTAGTGGAACCGATCGAATGGCGGCCGATCAACGCCTTGCATCCCGATTGAAGGGTTGCATGGAGATATCCAAACGCAACAATATGCAGTCAATCTTTGATCCTTCTAAGTTGGAGCTTTGAGAAAACATGGCCGACTGGACCCCCGACCTCGCAAGCAGCGACAAACCGCGTTACCTCGCGATTGCCGACGCCATCGCAAACGATATCGGCGCGGGAAGATTGGCCGCCGGCGACCGACTGCCGCCCCAGCGCAAACTCGCCAAGCGCCTCGACCTCGATTTCACGACGGTCGCACGCGGATATGTCGAGGCGCAAAAACGCGGCCTGATCGAATCCAAGGTCGGACAAGGAACTTATGTTCGCGACAGGCCGAAGCCGCGGAGAAACCAACAGGCCCCGGTGCCGCGTCCGGTCGATCTTTCGATGAACCTGCCGCCCGAGCCGGATGATCCGGAGTTGATCGAACGCATGCAGGCCGGCGTGGAGTATGTGTCGCGCGATATCGTTGCGCTGCTGCGCTACCAGGGCTTCGGCGGCACCCAGGCCGACAAGGACGCGGCGTCAAGCTGGCTCAGCCGCCGCGCGCTGGTCCCCGCCCAGGAGCGGATCTTCGTTTCGCCGGGCGCCCATCCGGCGCTGCTCGGCATCCTGACCATTCTCGCCAAGCCGGGCGACGCGGTTCTATGCGAAGCGCTGACCTATCCCGGGATCCGGTCGCTTGCCGCCCAGCTCGGGCTCAGGCTGATCGGCCTGCCGATGGATGCCGAGGGCATCGAGGTCGATGCGCTGGCCGACGCATGCAAGAAGGCGAAGCCGAAGGCGCTGTATCTCAATCCGACGCTGCAGAATCCGACGACCCTGACGATCAGCGATCAGCGCCGCCGCGACATCGCCGCCGTAGCGCGCCGCTTCAAGCTTCCGATCGTCGAGGACGACGCCTACGGATTTATCCCGACCCACGGCCATGCGCCGTTCGCCGCGATCGCGCCCGACCTGACCTGGCACGTCGCCGGTCTCGCCAAATGCATCGGCGCCGGGCTTCGCGCGGCTTACGTCGTGGCTCCCGACACCCGCTCGACCTGGCCGTTTGCCGCCGCACTTCGATCCGCCACCGTGATGGCCTCGCCGTTCACGGTCGCGCTGGTCACGCGATGGATCGAGGACGGAACCGCCGATACGCTGTTGCGATTCATTCGAAGCGAAACCACCGCGCGACAGAAGCTGGCCGCGGACATCCTGCCGAAGGGCGCCTATAAGAGCGACCCGCTGAGCTTCAATTTGTGGATCGAGCTGCCCGAGCTTTGGAATCGCGCCGCGTTCGTCGAGCATATGCGCTCGACCGCGATCGGCGTGGTGGCCAGCGATGCGTTCACGACCAGCGGCGCGCCCCCGGAAGCGGTACGGGTTTGCCTGGGCGGGCCGATCAGCCGTCCACGGCTGGCCGCCGGGCTCGAATACATGACGCACGCACTGACCGAAGCACCGGCGCTGGCGTCGGCGTTCCTCTAGCGTGCCTGGTTGCGCGAGGGATGAAAGTGACCAGCCATACGCCGCATATGAGCCGCGATTGATCGCAAGCGAGATCGCATGAGGGGACGACGCGCTGAGCTTATGGCGCGCACCACGTCTTTGTTATTCGGTTCAAACGAACTTGATCGAAAGCACGGCGTGATGTGCGCCATAACGTGGGGGAAATGCGATCGGTTGGTTGATCGCAATCGCGACGCAAATGGACCGCACCACGTGACCGCGGACTGGAGAGCTGAACACGTGACCACACCTCTATCCCACCTGACGAAACTAAGCGCGGAGCGCTGTGAGCTCGGCGAAAGTACGACCAGCAACATGGCTCTGCCACAGTGATGCAGCAGCTCTCCGGATCGCAGAACTTTCTCGCTGCTGCACGGGGCCTCGAGCCCATGGTGCAGTCGTTGCGCGACCGCTTTGACCGTGACCGTCAGCTCCCACGCGAGCTGGTCACAGCGGTTGGTGCGGCCGGGATCTTCGGTATGTGGCTTCCTCGCGCACTTGGCGGCCCGGAACTCGACCCGATTGACTTCCTGAATGTGATTGAGGAACTGGCTCGGCTGGACGGGTCGCTAGGTTGGTGTGCCGTGATTCCTGCGGGTTACGGCAGATTGGCCGGCGCGATGGTGGAATCGGTAGCAAGCAGAATTTTCGGCTCCGGACAATCGGTGTTGGTCGGCACTCTCAATCCGAGCGGAAGAGCGGTCGCCGAAAAAGACGGTTACCGGGTAAGCGGCCGATGGAGCTACGGTAGCTTCATCGGATATAGTCAGTGGGTACTAGGCAACTGTATTACACACGATGCTGGCCAGCCGCGCCTGGACGCCAACGGCTTGCCTGAATTTCGAATTTGCATCTTTCCGCGTGCGCAAGTCGAAGTGCTCGACATGTGGCATGTAGGCGGTCTGCGCGCGACCGGCAGCAATGACTACCTCGTGAATGAGGTTTTTGTCCCGGAGGAATGGAGCATTGCCATACCCGGGTTTGTCTCCCCACAGCACCAGCCCGGATCACTCTATGCGACACCCCTTACCAGTACCTTTGTCAGCTGTATTGCCACCGTTGCACTCGGCATCGCGCGCGCCGCGATCGAGGCACTGAGCGAACTTGCGGACGCTAAAACGCCGACGGGGTCGTCGTCGGTTCTGCGCGAGAAGGTGATCGCGCAAGTCGATGTTGCCCGCGCGGAAGCGCTTGTACGTTCCGGCCGGGCCTTCTTGTTCGACGAACTGCGCAAGCTTTGGGACAGCACGCAGGCGGGGATCTCTGCGTCGGTCGAAAGCCGGGCTCTGGTGCGCCTCGCCGCCAGCCACGCAACGCAAAACGCCATCGAGGCCGTCGACCTGATGTATAAACTCGCGGGAGGTACCGCGCTGTTTGAAGGCAACCGCCTGGAACGTTGTTTCCGTGACGTTCACGCGGCAGGTCAGCACATCGCGGTCTCAACGATGAGCAATCTAGAGCCAGTAGGACGTGTCATGCTTGGGCTTGATCCTGGAATGGCGAGATTTTGACCCAGCTTCGTTCAGGATATTCGGGAGGCCGGTAGTTTCGGACTGCTGGCCTCGGGTTGAAGGGCTTCAGAATAACAGGGAGGTGATAAGGTGATGCAGGCCCGCTTGGCAAAGATCGTAATGGTCGCTTCGTTGGCCGCGTTCGCGCTCTTGGTCACGTACGACAACGTGGCCGACTACGGTGCGAACTTCGAGTTCGTCCGGCACGTGCTGAGCATGGACAACAGCTTTCCGGACAATACGCTGAAGTATCGCGCTGTCACGACGCCCGTCCTCTGGCACCTAGCCTACTGGACCATCATCGCCGGCGAAGGCCTGACCGGTTTTGCCTTCGCGGCGGGTACAGTGGAAATGGCCTATAACTTCCGTAGCGATGCAAGCAGATTTCAGCGGAGCAAGCGGTTTGTCTACATCGGCGGTACGCTGGGTTTCCTGGTCTGGTTCTTCGCCTTCATGGTCGTTGGCGGAGAGTGGTTTGCGATGTGGCAGTCGAAAGAATGGAACGGCCAACAGGCGGCATTTCGGATCTACATGACCATCCTTGGCGTATTGGTATTCGTCACGCAGCCCAATGATACGTAAAACCGGCCGCTCCGACCTGCGACGATGTTGCTCGATGCCCGCCTTCATGGAATCCTGACGCGAAATCACTGACTGGGACGGCACCCCCGGAGAGACGGAACCCTGATACCACTCGTTTGTTCTTTCATGGGGCCCTAGAGGAACGGTCGAGAGCTGTCGTTGGATGAATCCTTAGAAATCACGGTTGATGACCTCGAGGCCCTGCGCAGGGCGGTCAAGTCGCTCGAGCATCCCAGTCTGGCCGCCCGGCTCACCAATCTCGTCGGCAAGCCCGTCGAACTCATCGGCTACGCTCTGCCCTCCTTCGTTTCCCAGGCGATCGCGTCCGCGACCTCGAAAGGGCTCGAAGCAGCGCTCAAGGTTGCGCTGCGTACGCTTCCGCCCTCGCCCCGAACCAACACACAATTTCTGCACCGGGCGCTGGCTACCGCGTCTGGCGCTGCAGGAGGAACGTTCGGATTGGCGGCGCTTCCGATCGAACTGCCGGTATCAACCGTCATCATGCTGCGGTCGATTGCGGACATCGCACGGAGCGAAGGCGAAGACCTATCCGATCCGGAGGCTGCCCTCTCCTGCGTCGAGGTATTCGCGTTGGGCGGGCGAGCCGGATCGGCCGACGCATCCGAAAGCGGCTACTTCGCCGTTCGAACCATGCTCGCCAAGACGGTGACGGAAGCCGCGCGCTTCGTCGCCGAACGCGGCGTCGTCAACGAAGGAGCTCCCATCCTCCTGAAGTTCGTCACCCAGGTCGCAGCACGTTTCGGACTGGTGGTCACGCAGAAAGTTGCCGCGCAGGCCCTTCCTGTCGTCGGCGGCCTCGGCGGTGCCGCGGTGAACTACGCATTCATCGAACATTTTCAGGACGTCGCCCGCGGCCATTTTACGGTGCGCCGCCTCGAGCGGATCTACGGCAAGGAGAAGGTTCGCTCCGAATATGATTTGATCGCCGGCGGACTTTAGGGCTGGTCTCGAAGCGGGCATGCAATTGAAAGCCGCGCACAGCCGGTTGTCGACGAAGCCCGCCGTCGCGAGCTCGCCGAGGATCGCTTCAAGCGATCGCAGAAGATGGAAGCGATCGGTAAACTGACGAGGCGGCCTCGCGCACGAACTCGTCACCTCCGCGACCCGCGGGACTCACCCCGGAGACGACGCAGAATTCAATTCACCGGGGGGACTACCGTTCGGTGGGAGCCGAGCCAAGGCAAATGCGAACGCCATCCAGCAACTCTGCGTCGTCAAATGGTTTTGCCAGATAGCGAATAACGCCGGCGTCAAGGGCACGCGAACGATCACTCTCAGCCGGATAGGCTGTTATAAGAATGGTCGGAATCGAGTTTTCAAGTTCCAGCAATCGGAAATAAAGATCGAACCCGCTCATTTTGGGCATATTAATATCGGCGATCAGGCAGGCCGTGCGGCTAACTTGCGATGAGCGCAAGAACTCAATCGCAGAGGAGAATGTCTCGGCGGCAAATCCAACCGACCTCATCAGTCGGCTAATGGCTTCGCGAACCTGCTCGTCATCATCTATGATCGCAATCTGGTGGCTCTTGTTTCGCACTTTGCAGTCCAACGCTGCGAGAACGCCTGGCGAAACGACCGATTTGCCGGCCCATCGCTGATGTGGCCACAACTGTCAGGTTAGGAGAAAGATACAACTGATGCGATTGTACGAACGTTGACCCGACTATACCAACGTATAGGCACATTTCGACACTATTGCGTATCCTTTCAACTCGCTCTTGAATCCGGCGCTTCAACCGCCCGGGAACCGTAAATCCTCAAAGTTCCCTACTGAGTTTGGCGTAGGAAATTGCCGCGCTCGCAAACTATAATGTAAGACGTTTCCGGCCGGCAGAAATCACGCTACACTTCATTTTAGTGGACTTAGGACTTGTGATGAGGGCGATATCGTGCAACCACGATCGAGCGACCCCCCGAGCGTGATCGTCATTGATGATGATCCTGATATACGAGAAGGACTCGGACGTCTCCTTCGGTCGGTGGGTTTTCAGTTCAAGCTACTTTCTTCAGCCGCCGAGTTCTTCAAAGCAGATCTGCCGGGAAGTCCCACCTGTTTGGTCGTCGATGTCCGGATGCCCGGGAAAAGCGGGCTCGACCTGCAACACGAACTCTCGCACGGAGCCAAGAGGCAACTGCCGATCGTCTTCATTACCGGACATGGCGACATCCCCATGACGGTACAGGCGATGAAGGGTGGCGCCATCGAATTTCTGACAAAGCCATTTCGGGATCAGGATCTCCTTGATGCGATTGCAGTCGGCCACGCGCGGGACCGCCGTTGGCTGGAAAACGTGGAAGAACTCTCGGAACTGAAACTCCGCTACGAAAGCCTGAGCCCACGGGAGCGAGAGGTGATGAGTTGTGTGGCAACCGGGCGACTGAACAAGCAAATCGCTGCAGAACTTGCGATTAGCGAAGTCACCGTGAAGGTGCATCGCGGCCAGGTAATGCGAAAAATGCGTGCTTCGTCCTTAGCGGACCTGGCGCGCATGTCAGACAAGCTGCAACCACCTCTTGCGAAGCCACTGCACCTGGGACGAGTTTCATAGCAACCTGAGCTACCCGGGATTTTCGCTGTCACTTCGTTCACAGCCAGGATCTGCCGTGCAACTCCACAGGCCTGCGTTCGTCCCGGTGAGCCAATCCACCATCCAAGACGGATTTTATTGCAGATGCGCCCATCTCGGCCTCACGAAAGCTCCGAGAGTAACCTCCAGATACTATGGAACGACGGCGAACGTGTCTTTTGCAGAAGGTGGCACAAAACTGTCGATGATCGCCCGAGTTCCGTGCTGGCCGTTCTGCCCACCGCGGAGCGGCCAAGGCCGGACAGTATCGCCCGTCTCAAATTCGAATATGGCTTGAAGGACCATCTCGACGGCGCATGGGCGCTCCGGCCGGTGGAGCTCGTGCAGGAAGGCGGCCACACCATGCTGGTGCTGGAAGATCCTGGAGGCGAGCCACTCGCCTGCGCGATAGGCCTTCCTATTGAAACAGCCAGGTTCCTGCGGCTCGCGATAGCACTCTCGACCGCCGTTGGACGGCTGCACGACAGTGGTCTGATCCACAAGGATATCAAGCCGAGCAACATATTCGTCAAGTCGGCAACCAACCAGGTCTGGCTGACCGGCTTCGGCATTGCCTCGCGCGTTCCGCGCGAGCGGCTGTCACCTGCGCCGCCGGAGGTCGTCGCGGGTACGTTCGCTTACATGGCGCCTGAGCAGACCGGCCGCATGAACCGCTCGATTGACCTCCGAAGCGATCTCTATTCGCTCGGGGTAACGCTCTACCATGTATTGGCCGGCGCGCTGCCGTTTGCGGCGTCGGATCCGATGGAATGGATGCATTGCCACATCGCCCAGCGGCCGCCGAATCTTGCGGGGCGCGCGAGAGAAATTCCCGAGCAGATCTGCGCCGTAATCATGAAGCTCTTGGCCAAGGCCGCGGAGGATCGTTACCAGACTGCGACCGGACTGACGTCGGACCTCCAGCGCTGCCTGACTGAATGGGAAACCAGGCAGATCGTTTCGCCTTTTGCGCTTGGAACTCGTGACACATGCAATCATCCACTATTCCGGGAAGCGCTCTACGGGCGAGAAGTCGAGATCGACCGCCTGCTCGCAGCATTCGACACTGTCATCACGCAGGGCTCAACCGAGTTCGTGCTAGTCTCTGGCTACTCTGGCATCGGCAAGTCGTCGATTGTCAACGAACTCCATAGAGCGCTGGTGCCGGCGCGTGGTCTCTTTGCGGCTGGCAAGTTCGATCAATACAAGCGCGGCATCCCCTATGCGCCGCTTGCGCAGGCGTCTCAAAGTCTGGTTCGTCAGCTCCTCTCCAAAACCGACGCCGAGCTCATTCACTGGCGAAACGCGCTGACCGAGGCCTTAGGCTCCAACGGTCAATTGATGATCAACCTGGTCCCGGAGCTCGTTCTGATCATCGGAGAGCAGCAGCCGGTACACGATTTGTCCGGGCCAGAGGCGCAGAGCCGATTCTTCCTTGCGTTCCGCCAGTTTCTGGGGGTGTTTGCGTGCAAGGAGCATCCACTCGTCCTATTCCTTGACGACTTGCAATGGCTGGATTCGGCAACACTGGACGTGTTTGCGCATCTCGCCACTCAATCCGACGTGAGGCACCTGTTGCTGATAGGCGCCTATCGGGAAAACGAAGTGGCCCCTGCACATCCTCTTGCGCGCAGATTGGAGATGATCCGCGGAGCAGGCCATTCAATACAGGAAATCGTGCTTGGCGGCATCCGGCCCGAGGATGTTGCCCGAATGATTGCCGATGCTCTTGGCAAAGACCGACAGGAAATCGGGCCGCTGGCGGCGATCGTGTTTGAGAAGACCGCAGGAAACCCTTTCTTCACAATTCAGTTCACTGGCGCGCTCGTGGATCACGGTTTGCTCGCCAACGATGCGTCGAGTTCGACGTGGCACTGGGATATCGCGCGCATCAAGGCGAGGAGCATCAGCGACAATATCGTAGATTTGATGATCGAACGGCTGAGCCGGCTTCCAGCCCCTTCGCTGCGGGCACTGAAGTATTTGGCCTGTCTCGGCAACAGCGTCGAGATATCCAAGTTCGTGCAGGTCATTGAAGCGTCCGAGCAAGAGACGCAGAAGCTGCTCAGTGCCCCGCTGCGAAGCGGCCTGCTGCTCCAAGTTGATGCCAACTATGCGTTCGCCCATGACCGTGTCCATGAGGCTGCTTACGCGATGCTTTCAGTGGCTGAGCAGATGGAGGCGCATCGCCAAATCGGGTTCCAGCTACTGGCAGCTCTGGATGACGCTTCCATAGATGCTCAGATCTTCGAGGTCGTTAGCCAATTCAATCGCGGCCACATTGACGACGCCGATCTGATCACAAGGCAGACCGCGGCATCTCTCAACCTGCGCGCGGGACGAAAGGCGAAGGCCTCGGCCGCTTACGCCGCAGCCCGCGGCTACCTCGCGCAAGGGAGGACGCAGCTCGGGGAGGACGGCTGGCAAACGCATTATACACTCGCATTTTCTCTCGCTCTGGAGCACGCCGAATGCACATTCCTCAGCGGCGATTTTGATGAAACCAAGCGGATCATCTCGGGTGTCCTGGCCCGAGTGACGACCAACGTGGATGCGGCTGCGGTCTATCGGCTAAAGGTTGAGCTCCATGTCGTAAAATCTGAAAACGAAAGCGCAGTTGAAACTGGCCTCGCGGCTCTGGCGCTACTCGGCATCGATTTCCCGCCGCATCCCGACTGGAAAGACGTGCAGCGGGAATTTGAAAAGATCTGGAACAACCTGAACGGACGCCCGATCGAGAGCTTTGCCGACCTGCCCGTGATGGCAAATGCAAAGACTGAGGCGGCGATGCGCACGTTGGCCGAACTGTATGCTCCGGCTTATTTCGCCGATTTCAATCTAGTGAGCCTTATTATCTGTCGCATGGTCAACCTCAGTTTGGAGCATGGCGTAGCCGATGCTTCAAACCAAGGCCTCGCATTGTTGGGTTGTTATTTGATGGGTCCCGCGTTCGGTCGCTATGAAGAAGGGTATCGGATTGGAGTGCTGGCATGCGAGCTATCGTCGAAGCGAAATGTGCCCCTCGATATGGCGAGGGTACGCTGCACGATGGGGCTGACGTCATCGTGGACGGAGCCCCTCACCACGTCTATTGATTGGTTCCGTGCCGCATATCGGATCGGGGTCGGGGCCGGTGACTTGTACTTTGCCTGCTATTCCTCATCCCTGGCCGCAGTCGAACTCCTCCTGCGTGGCCATGATCTTCAGGAGGATGCTGAAGAGTGCGGAGAGTACCTGAACTTTGCGCGCAGCATTGATTTTCGGGACGGCATAGATCTGATCGTCACGACCGAGCGCACAATCGCTGCTCTAAGGGGACAAACGCGAGCTCTTTCGGACTTTAGTGACGCTGAATTTAATGAGGCAGCGTTCGAAGCCGAGCTGACTGGAGCGCGGATGAACGTCGTAGCCTTTTGGTACTGGACCCGAAAGCTGATGCTACACTTTCTGTCGGGTAACTATCAGGAAGCTTTGGCGGCTGCCGACAAGGTGCAGCCGGGGCCCTGGGCCAAAATCGTCCAAATCCAGCATCTAGACTATCACTACTACAGTGCGCTCGCTCTCGCCGCGTACATTGAACGCGCGCCAACAGAACAGCGCCATGCGCTGCGAGAACGTCTCGCAATGCATTGTTTACAGATCAAGTCCTGGGCCCAAGAAACCCGCTCACCAACGTTCCCCGACAAGTATGCTCTGGTTTCTGCGGAGATCGCACGGATCGAGGGTCGGGAGCTGGAAGCAGAGCGACTGTACGAGGAAAGCATCAGCTTCGCTCATCGAAACGGCTTCCTTCAAAACGAAGCGATCGCGAACGAACTGGCCGCACGCTTTTACGCTGGACGGGGCTTTGAACGGATCGCGCGGATGTACATGCAGGACGCGCGGTATTACTATCTTCGCTGGGGAGCTGAAGCCAAGGTGCGTCAGCTTGATGAGTTGCATCCCTTCGCGTGGGAGCAGCCGCTTGTATCAAGTTCGATAAGTACAGCGGTGGCGATGGAGCGTCTGGATCTCGCGACCGTCGTGAGGGTCATGCAGGCGATATCCGGAGAAATCGTACTTGATCGGCTGATCGACGCGCTCATGCGCATGGCCATTGAGCACGCCGGCGCCGAGCGGGCCGTGTTGCTGCTAACGCGAGGCGTTGAGCAGCAAATTGAAGCTGAAGCTGCGCTCGGTGCTAATGGTGTCGTCGTGCGCCTCCGAGGGGACACGTCGCTTGAAGCAGAACTGCTTGAACCGGTTATTCACCTTGTAGCGCGGACGCGAGAGTACGTCATTATTGACGACGCCATAGCGGAAAGTACGTTCTCCCGGGATGCATACGTCCGGCAGCACCGAACTCGTTCGCTTCTTTGCCTACCACTGACGAACCAAGCCAAACTCACCGGTTTGCTGTACCTCGAAAACAATCTGGCTCCTCGCACGTTCACTCCCGCGCGGCTGGCGGTCCTGAAGATACTCGCATCGCAGGCCGCGATCTCGCTGGAGAACACGCGTCTCTACGCTGATCTCGAAGAGCGGGAGGCCCGGATTCGTCGACTTGTTGATTCTGATGTCATCGGGATCATCATCTGGGACCTGGATGGACGATTGATCGACTGCAATGATGCGTTTCTGCGCATTGTCCAATACGAGCGAGAGGATTTGGACGCCGGGCTTCGATGGTTCGACATGACTCCTTCCGATTGGCAGGAAGTTCACGCCCAGCAAGAGCTCGAAGAGCTAAAGTCAACCGGCATGATGCAAGCCCGCGAAAAGGAGTTTTTCAGGAAAGACGGCAGCCGGGTGCCTGTCTTGATCGGCGCAGCGGCATTCGATGGACAGCCGAATCAGGGCGTCGCCTATATTCTTGATTTGACGGAACGCAAGCGTGCGGAAGAGAACGCCCGTGAAAGCGAAAAGCGGTATCGCGCGGTACAAGCAGATCTCGCGCATGCGAACCGCGTTGCGACGACTGGGCAATTGTCAGCGTCCATTGCCCACGAAGTCAATCAGCCCCTCACCGCGATGATCACCAATACCCACGCCGCGCTGCGCTGGTTGGAGGCTCGCCCGCCCAATCTGGAAGAGGTGCGGGACGCACTCACCAGTATCATAAGAAACGGCAATCGAGCCAATGACGTGATCGGCCGGATCCGCGCCCTGATCAAGAAGTCGTCGCCGCGAAGGGATCGCTTTGAGATCAACGATGCGATCCGCGAAGTGATTGAACTCACCCTTGGCGAAGCGGGGAAGACTGGCGTTGGCGTCAAGACGCAGCTCGCGAAGGAACTGCCAGTCATTGAAGGAGACCGTGTTCAACTCCAACAGGTGATCCTCAACATTATTGTCAATGCGATTGAAGCGATGAGTGCGATCGACAACAGACCAAGAGAATTGTTGATCAGCACCGAGAAAAGCGAGGCAGACGGCGTGGTGGTCTCTGTCCAGGACTCGGGTCCGGGGTTACCGCCTGAGGCGATGGAACTCGTGTTCGACGCATTCTATACAACCAAGTCCGACGGCATGGGCATGGGGCTATCGATCTGTCGCTCGATTATCGAGGCACATGGAGGGCGCGTGTGGGCGATACCGAATGGTCCATGGGGAGCTATCTTCCGGTTCAACCTGCCATCGCTTTGCGTAGATACAGCATCATCCCGATATCGCGTATGATTTCGTACAGATCATCTCGCTCTCCTGCTGTGTTGAGTTGGAAGCCGGTAAATCCGAGCGAACCCAAACGACCATTGATCTCGTTTACTGTAGGCCGAACGCTCGTGACGCTCCTTTCTAAATCGCAGCTCCGAACTTGTGGTTTCGAGTAGCGCCCTTTTTGAAGCGATGCCGCTCGTGAACCCGGCGACCGCTTTGTTGAGTGCGGGAATGTCAGCGGAGTAGCGCCGACCGCGAACGCCTGCCCGCTGGCTCGGGCTGGTGCCGATAAACAGAATTGTCCAGAGGAAAACCTTCTTTCGACACCGTATTGAATTTCACAAATGACATAAAATTAAGTGTGGAAACATATACCGATTGCCGCTTGCGCTTTTGGCCTCGATAGGTTCTAAGCCCGAACACCTCATAGCCATCGGCGCGGATGAGAAGCGAGCTGCGCGTCTTTATCGTGTTTGGTACAGAGCAGCGCCAACGTCTTCGGTTTAGATCTTCTGCGCCTCCATTAAAGGATTCCATCATGGCCAAAATGACCAAGAACCAGTTGATTGATGCAATTGCAGAGGGAACGCAGGTTTCCAAGGGGGACGTAAAGGCCGTCATTGAGCAGATGGCGACCGTAGGCTATAAGGAACTGAATGAATCCGGTGAATTTGTCGTCCCCGGCTTTGTCAAAATGTCGGTCGTGAACAAACCTGCTACCGAAGCCCGCAGCGGCATAAATCCTTTCACAAAAGAACCTATGGAGTTCGCGGCCAAGCCGGCCAGCAAGTCGGTTAAGGCGGCGCCGCTGAAGGTTGCTAAAGACGCTGTTTGACGAAGCGGCGGCTTCAACAGCGCAATCACGGCTCCCGTCGTCGCGCCTCGGACTGATGACCTTGTACCCGTTTAACGGCAAGCGGATCAGCTCAATGGATACCGACTCCAAGGAGGCGGTCGACGAGCGTCCGGTTCGACCTCAGTTCTTCCGGTGGGCCCAGCCACGCCTCCCGACCGCGCTCCAGAACCAACACCCGGTTGGCGAAATCCAAAGCGCGCTCGATCTGCTGTTCTACGAGGACAATCGTCACCTCGCCTGACGCCGCCAGATGTGAAATCATTGCCATGAGTTCGTCGCAAATGACCGGAGCCAGACCTTCGAGCGGTTCGTCGAGCAGCAGCAAGGACGGCTTGCCCAGAAGGGTCCGCGCCATCGCCAACATCTGCTGCTCGCCGCCCGACAACTGCATCCCAAGATGGCGCCTGCGTTCGCCCAACCTCGGAAACATCTCGTAGGCTTCGGCGAGCGCATCTCGCGACCGATCCTTCAATCCTGCCGAAAGGTTCTCCTCGACGGTGAGGGAACGAAATATGCCGCGGGTCTGCGGGACGTAGCCGACGCCACGCCGCGAGCGAGACGACGTGCGAATTTCCGCAATATCGGTCCCGTCGATCTTGATTTTCCCCGCATGACGCGTCGAAAGTCCCATCAACGTCGCGAGCAAGGTGGTCTTGCCCATGCCGTTGCGGCCGAGGATCGCCAGGCGATCTCCGGCGGGCACGTCGAACGAGATATCGGTAATGATCCGGGTTGGGCCGTAACCGGCACTCAAGCATCGTGACTTCAAGCCGTGCGGCGGACATCGGCATAGCTCCCCAGATAGGCGCGACGGACTTCTTCGTCAGCCGTGACCGCCGCAGGCGTTCCCTCGAATATCAAGTTGCCATTGGCGAGCACCAGAACCCGCTTGGCAAAACGGAAAACCAGATCCATGTCGTGCTCGATCATCAGAACCGCGATATCCGCTGGCAGGCGTTCGATGGCCTCCAGTATCTTCGGCGCCTCATCGTGCGGAACACCCGCTGCCGGCTCATCGAGAAGAAGGACCTTCGGCTTGAGCGCAAGGCCGATCGCCATTTCCAGCAGTCGCTGCTGCCCGTATGCAAGTTCTGACACGCGCAGTCCGGCAAGGTGGTCAATCCCGAGAAGCTGAAGCAATTCCCGACATTCGTCTCGAACGTCCGACGCGTTTCCTGCCACCGACAGGAAGCGCCGCGTCATGCCCTTGCGTTGCATGACCGCCAGGGCAATGTTTTCCGCCGCCGTCAGCGTCGAGAACAGCCGCGTGATCTGAAAAGTTCGGACCAGGCCGCGATGCGCCCGATGCGCGATCGAAAGGCCGGTAATATCCTCGCCATCGAACGTGATCCTGCCTTCGGTCGGCGCCAGATCACCTGAAATGATGTTGACGAGAGTGGTCTTGCCCGCGCCGTTCGGCCCGATCAGCGCGACGCGATCACCGCTCAGAAGATTGAATGAAAGGTTGCGGTTGACATGCAGGCCTCCGAACGACTTCGAAACGCCATTCAATCCGAGGAGCAACGTCATCGCAGCCCCGCTTGCGGCCGCCATTTCGACCATGCGACCGATACGCCGTGGAAAATGCCTTTCGGCGCGAAGACCACGATCAATATCAACAACAGTCCGACCAAAGTCATCCAATGAAAGGGATTGGCGGCGGAAACGACGTGTTCGAAGATCTGGAAGAGCACGGCGCCGGTCAGCGCTCCCCACAAATTGCCGGCGCCACCGAGGACAAGCATGACCAGCGCCTCCGCCGAACGTTCGAATCCGACGCTATCCAGACCGACCACTCCGGTCGTGATCGCCGTCAGTGCGCCGCCGATGCCCGCCACCGCTCCAGACACGCCGTACATGACGACGAGCCGGGGGTAGACCGCGGCCCCGATCATCTGCGCGCGAAGATCGTCGTCCTTGATGCCGCGGCAGAGCAGGCCGAACGGCGATCGAACGAACCTGATCAGGAAGGCAAAAACGACAGCCAGTATGACGACCGAGAAAACAAACGCGGTCCGGCTGTACATGTCGAATGCAAAAGTACGCAGGACGCGGCGCAGGGACGATGTCCGATAGACCGTCGCTCCCTCCCGTCACCGAAGACAGCTTGTTGGCCAGAGCCGCGACGAGTTGGCTGAAGGCGATGGAAATGACGAGTTGCGGCAATCCCCGAAATCGCGTGATCAACGCGCCCGACAACAAACCGGCAAGCGCGCCGCCGGCCGCACCTATCGCCAGAAGCGCGAACGGATCCGTTGAGGCCGGCGATACAGGCATTGCCCGCGGCATATGCCCCGATACCAAAAAGTGCGGCCTGTCCGAGTGTCGCGACCCCGCAATATCCGGTCACGAGATCGAGCGAGAGCACAAGGAACGCGATGCCGATCAACCGCGTCAAAAACGCGAGATCGTCCGGAAACAGGAAATATCCGACCGCACCAAGCGCCGCGATCGTCGCCACGCCGATCAGTTCAGGCGGAAGCGACCGCCTCACAGTCGATACCTCGGTTGTCGTCATAGCCATATCCATCTCAATGCGCCCGTCCGAACAGGCCGTTCGGGAACAGAAAGACAATCAGGATAACCGCCAGATAGAAGAAGAACTCGCCGAACTCGGGCGCAAGATATTTGCCGGTGGTATCGGCCAACCCGAGCAGCAACGAAGCAGACAAGGCCCCTAGAATGGACCCGGCGCCACCGACCGAGACCACGACGAGAAAGACCACCATGTAGCGGAGCGCGTAAAACGGCTCGACCGGAAGCAATTCGGCGCCGATCACTCCGCCGAATGCGCCGAGGCCAACCGCCAGCGCGAACGTCGCGGAATAGATTATTTCGGTGCGTATCCCAAGCGCTTCCGCCATATCGCTGTTGTCAACGGTTGCCCTCAGGCGTACGCCGAACTCAGTTCGGTCGAGAAGATACCAGAGCGCCAGCGCCGTTATGCCGCCGCATGCGATCACGAACATCCGATGCGTCGGAATCATCCGGAAGCCAATATCCAGCGGACCGCTCAACATCGACGGCAGCGGTATTGGCTTAAGCGTGGGGCCGAAGATGAAATTCGCGATGCCGATGATGAAGAAGGTGATGCCGATGGTAAGCAGCAGTTGCGTCAACGCGTCCGACTTGCGGTAGATGCGGCGATACAGCAGAAACTCCAACGGAGCGCAGATGAGTATCGTGCCGGCGACGGCGATGAGTATCGCGACGGCATAGTTTGTTCCCATCGCGCGCAAGGCGTATGACGCGAGATAGCCGCCAATCATCGCGAACGCGCCATGGGCGAGGTTCACGACGCGCATCAAGCCCATCATGATCGACAGGCCGATCGAGATCGTGAACAGCACCATTCCGTAGGCGACGGCATCGACACCGATACTCAAGATCGTTCGCATGATTTCATCTCATCGTGCCGGCGGCATCGCGCGACACCGGATCGCCTGGCGCAGCCTTGCACCGTTGCAAACGGCCATCCTTGCAAAGAGCCATCCTTGAAAAAAGATTTTGCAAAAAACGGGCCATCCCATGAAGAACCGACGAAACCTCGCGGCACCGCCACGAGGCTTCGAGAAGCTCAGTTCTTGCTCAGCGCCCAATCCGGTTGAGCGTCGAACGTCTGGATTTCCTTGTTGATCAGCTTGCCGTCCTGCTTCGCTATTTCGCGGAGATAGACGTTCTGTCGAATATGCCGGGTGTCCGGGTCGATCGAAACCGGCCCGCGCGGGCTGACCCACGTCATTCCCTTCACCGCGGAAATCGCCTTTTCGGGATCGCGCTGTCCGCCAGTCGCCTCGATCATCTTGTAGATCAGCCGCGCACCGTCATATGCGGCGACCGACGTCATCGTCACTTCGTCGAGCTTGCCGCCGTCCTTCACGATCTGATCCAGGAACGCTTTGTTCTCCGGCGAGGCATGGGAAACCGCGTAGTGATAGGTGGAGAGGATGCCGACGCCGCTATCCCCGAGGTTGGGGAGATCCGGCTCGGTCACGACGTCGCCGGTCGACATCAACTTCACGCCCGCCGCCTTCAATCCGTTGTCGATATAGGCTTTGACGAAGGCGAGGGTCGGTGGCCCCGCAGGCAGAAACGTGAAGATCGTGTCCGCGCCGGAATCCTTGATCCGTTGCATGATCGGGCTGAAGTCGGTGGTGTTGAGCGGCATCCGGATCGCTTCGGTCACGGTGCCGCCGTCGGATTCGAAGGTCTTCTTGAAGGCGGTCTCGGCATCGATGCCAGGTCCGTAGTCGCTGACGGCGATCGCGACCTTCTTCGAGCCGTTCTTTCTGGCGACCTCGGCCGCCGGAACGGTGTTCTGCCACATCGTGAACGAGGTGCGCACGATGTAGGGGCTTTTCTCGACGATCGCGGAGGTCGCGGCGTTCAACACGACGAGAGGGGTCTTCGATTCCTCCAGCAGCGGAGCAACCGCCATGGCGTCCGGCGTAAAATAGAGGCCGGCGAGATATTGCACCTTTTCCTTTACCAGCAGTTCCTGGGCCAGCGCCTTCGATTTCGCCGGGTTCGGCGACTCTTCGTCTCGATACACGAACTCGACCTGATGATCGCCGACCTTGTTGCCATGCTGCGCGACCCACGCGTCGATGCCCATCTTGAAGTTCTGGCCGAACAGCGCATACGGACCGGACATGGTTCCGATCACGCCGACCTTGATGACGTCTGCCGCGGCGGCGGTACCCGTCATCGCCAACGCGGCCACAACGGAAAGAAGTCTGACTGACGTATTCATCTCAAACCTTTCTTGCCGCACGACGGCCGGGCCGGCCGTTTGCGTTCTGTGTGGGTGTTTCAAAACATCTCGAAGTATTCGCGCTGTTCCCATTCGGTGACCTCCGCCTGAAAGCGATCGATCTCCGCATTCTTGATGTGGACGTAATAATCCACCAATTTTTCCCCCATCGCGCTTCGGAAAAACGGATCCTCCTGCAGCGCGAACACCGCTTCCCGCAGCGATTTCGGCAGCAGGCTTGCCTTCGTTTCGTAAGGCGTATCCGCGGATGGCCCTGGATCGAGTGAGCGGTCGACACCGTCCAGCCCAGAGAGGATCTGCGAGGCCATGTAAAGATACGGATTGGCCGCAGGCTCCCCGACCCGGTTCTCGACGCGCGTGGCCTTGTCGTTCGGACCACCGAGGACGCGAAGCATCACGCCACGGTTGTCGCGTCCCCAGATCGCCCGATCGGGCGCCAGCGAATAAGATCGATAGCGCTTGTAACCGTTGATCGTCGGCGTCGTGAAAACCGTCGAGGCGCGCGCGTGCTCAAGCAGGCCGGCGAGATAGCCCCTTCCAAACGGCGACAGCGGCTCGCCCGTGACTTTGGACATGAACGCATTCTCGCCGGTGTCGCGCGAGACGAGCGACTGGTGGAGATGCCAGCCGGATGAGACGACGTTGGGGATCCGCGGCCTGCACATGAACGTCGCGTGATAGCCGTGGCGATGAGCGATCTGTTTCACGGCTGCACGAAACAGCACCATCGTATCGGCCGGAACCAGACCGACCGTCGGCTGGAAGGTGAACTCGGCCTGGCTGGGCCCGTATTCGACCTCCATCGAACGTAGCGGCAGACCGAGCGCGACGACATCGCGCCGAATGAGTTCGAGCACGGGCTCCATCTGATCGTAGCGCTGCTCGGTCAGATACTGATATCCGTGAGAGAGAAGACTTACGTCGGGCGGCTCGCCAGGTTGCCCGGCATGCGCCGGCTGCATCTTCGGATCGTTGACCTTGAAGATATGGAACTCGACCTCGAGGCCGGCCACGAAGTCATAGCCGCGTTGCGACAGCTTTTCCAAGACGGACTTGTAGAGGCCACGGGTCGCGAACGGGACCGGCTTTCCGTCGGCGAAATAAAGATCACACAGCAGCCATCCGGTTGTTGGCGCCCACGGCAGGACCTTGAACGTCGTCGGATCCGGCACCATGAGGACGTCGCCGCCGCCCTGCATCTCGCTCATGCCGAAGCCGCCTCCGGCCGTGAACACCGGAAATACCGTGCGGTGCGATGTGTCCTTGGCCAGCATCGTCGTGGTGATCGAACAACCGCTCTCCAGCGAGCTTAACGCTTCGGACGCGATCAGCGTCTTGCCGCGCAGGATCCCGTGCTGATCGGGAAACGACAGCCGAATAGTCTCAAGCTTGCTGTCGGCGGCGACCCGCCGCAAACGGGCCGCCGCATCGTTCTGTTCATCGGACCAGAGCCCGTATTTCCTGACGAAACTCACGGCGATTCCCCCTCAGACCGGATCGGTGCCGGCGATTACTCTGCCGCGGTCAAATGGGGCAGCTTCTGCGCGAGTTCGGTCGGCACCGGCGCGGCCCAGGGGGCTCCCCGCCTCCGCTTGACGTCGACCTCCATCCAATAGGTTTCCCAGCCTTTGGTGGGGCCGATACCGTCCATCGTCGCCGGACCTTGAATGCTCCTGGCGTGCGCCTGATCGAGGAACATAAACGGCTTTCCGCCCTGCGCGACTTTCTCGATCTCCTGGCGCAACAACCGGCGGTATTGGACGATCGCCTTGTCCGACTGACCGAGATGCTCGCGGGTACGGTCCTGAATTGCCCCCATCGACTCGACGGCCCATTGGTCATGGACGTTAATGTCCGCGCCCATGCCGGTGTAGGTATCGTGCGCCTGCTCGTGCGGATCGAAGCCGTAGTCGTTCGTCTTATTTTTGCGCGAACGATATTCCGGCAGCTCGTAAAGCTCGAGGCGCTGTTCACGCATCTTCTTCTTGTCGACCGGCGCGGTGTAGCTGGTGAAGATCGCAAACCAGTAGCAGTGCTCGTCGTCGACGGGCACATGCCATTGGGTAATCGTCATCTCGGTGCTCATCGGAATGACGAACGCATGCGGAAACAGCTGATTGGTGACACGGACATGCGTCCTTTCATCGTCGATCTGGCGCAACGCGATCAGCCGCAATCCGTATTCGGTGTGTTCAACATTGATCATTGGCCGGTCATATTCGCGCAGCACCTTTGTCATCGGCATTTCGCTATCCGCGGAGGCGCCGCGAAACTGCTTCCCGTACGCCACCGATGTGTCCTCGTCCTCGAAGAAGCGGTGCAGGAACGAAGCATGTGCAGGATCAATCCCGACTTCCAAAGCCTGCAGCCAGTTGCACTCGATCAATCCTTTGAAAGCAAACGTATAGGCGTCAGGCGCGGCAAAACAGTCGATCTCCGGGAAAGCGGGCGGCTCGCCTTCCCCGAGATAGGTCCAGAGAATTCCGCCCTTCTCCACCACGGGATAGGCGCGCTGCTTGATGTTCTTGCACAGCGACGAGCCGACCGGCTCGGCCGGCGTTTCCAGGCACTGACCGTTGACGTCGAAAAGCCAGCCATGGAAAGCGCAGCGCAGCCCACCGTTTTCCAGCCGCCCGAACGCCAGATCGGCGCCACGGTGCGGACAATCCCGATCCATCATTCCGTATCGTCCGCTTTCGTCGCGAAACAATACGAAGCTCTCTCCGAGCAGCTTGACGGCCTTGATCGGGCGTTCGCCCTGCAGTTCGTCGACGAGTGCAGCCGGCTGCCAGTACATGCGCATGAACTTTCCCGCGGGATCGGCCGGACCGATACGGGTGATCAGGTCGTTCTGCTGTTGGCTCATCATGGTGCGGGTCTCCTTCAAATCTTGATGGTTTCGCTCACCGGCGCCGCGGCTCAGCGCTGAAATACGACTTTGCCGCCAACCAACGTCATGTCGGCCTTGATGTCTTTGATCTGGTCTTCGGGTACGGTCATGTAGTCCGCCGAGAGAACCACCAGGTCGGCCAACTTTCCTGGCTCCAGCGTGCCCTTACGCTCTTCTTCAAACATGTAATGCGAGGCCGCACTCGTATAGAGACGCAACGCCTGCTCGCGGCTGATGGCTTCGGAAGCGCCGTAGACGTTGCCGTTGGGATCCTTCCTCGTCACCATGATGTACATGTTGAGGAGTGGATTGATGGGGTTGACCGGGAAATCCGTTCCGGCGCCGAGACTGTCGAGGCCCATCTTCTCGATCAACGTTCTGGTGGGTAGAGCGCGATCGGCGGTCGCACGCCCGAGGAAGCGCTCGACGGTCGCAGCCTTGTCCCACATGAACACGTTCTGGAAATCGACGCGGACTCCCAGCCGGCGGGCGCGCTCCATCTGTTCGGGCCGGATCAAGCTTGCATGGATAAGGATGAAGCGTCGATCCCGGATCGATTTCTCCTTGTCGGCCGCCTCGAACGCATCGAGCACCTGATCGATGCCCAGGTCTCCGACGACGTGCACGCCGACGCGCCAGTTGTAGCGGTTGCAAATCGATACCAACTGCTTCAGCCGCTCAGGCGTCTGCTGCGCGATGCCGTGATAGTCGTCATGCGAGTCGGGATAGACGTCCCGCGTCAGCGCGGTCTTCAGCGTCATGCCACCGTCGTAGTAAATCTTGATGCCGCCGAACTTCAGCCAGTCGTCGCCGAATCCGGACGATGCGCCGTTGCCGGACATGATCGCTTCCCACGCAGACATCTCCGCCGGCGGCTCCGGCCGGAACATCAAGCCCACGCGTACAGTTGCCTCTCGGGAAAGCGCGATCTTCTGGAGCGTCCGGATGTCCCTGGCCTCCGTCGCACCTTCGACCACGCTCGTGATCCCGAAAGTGTTCAGGACACCCTCGGCGATTTTGAATTGCCGCACCTCGTCGTCAGCGGTCCACGGCGGCACCGCCTTTTCGACCCGATCGATCGCCGTCTCGACGAGAACACCGGTCAAGCCGGACGCATCCCTCTCGAAAGATCCTCCGCTCGGGTTCGGGGTGTCCTTGTCGACACCTGCCTGCTGCAACGCCATGCTGTTTGCCATCGAGAAGTGGCCAACGGTGCGAAGGTAGACCGGATTGTTCGGAGCGGCGCTGTCGATTTCCTGTCTGGTGAGATAGCGCTTCTCGGCAAGCTGCGACGGCGGATGCCAGGGGCCGCCGACGATCCATTCGCCCGGCTTCTTGTTGGCGGCGAATGCCCGGATCGCGTCGAGAGCCTCGGCGACATTCTTCGCCCGGCTCATATTCACGACGTATTCCGAAAGACCGGCCGCCTTGAAATGCGCGTGGGTATCGATCAACCCGGGCACGACGGTCTTGCCGCCGAGGTCAAGAACACGCGTCGTCGTTGCGCCGCAGGGATTTGATCGAAGCGCTGCTTCCTGTCGCGAGTATCTTGCCGTCTCTGATGGCCAACGCCTCCGCCACCGTCGACCGGCCGTCCATGGTCAGGATTTTTCCGTTGATCAGAACGAGTTCGGGTGCGTTCAAGTCCGCTTGCTGCGCCGCCACTGGCATGACGCCGGCGAAACACAAGGCTCGCCCCTAGAACCATGAAAGCCTTGAATTTTCCGATCATGGAGGTTCTCGCTGATTTTAACGTTCGATAGACGAACAAAGGTTCGATAAAATTAGAATGCCTCTGTTCTTCGTTTTGACGCAAGCGCTAAATTCGAGCAGATGCGGCCCATATATCTGCGCAAGCCGCACTTCGTGCGCAGAACGAGTCCCGATTTCTACTTGATGCGACTTATAGACGAACATATGTTCGATCATCGAACCGATGGGGATGAATGCGATGCCGCAGGTCAAATACGTCCAGCAAGACGGCACCGAATGCGTGATCGAGATCGCATCAGGCGTCAGCGTCATGCTGGCCGCGGTCCGCAATGGCGTATCGGGAATCGAGGGCGAATGCGGTGGCTGTCTCGATTGCGCGACATGCCACGTTTATGTCGACGAAGCGCAGATGCACGCGCTCCCGTTGCCAGGTGACGACGAACTCGAACTTCTCGGCACCGTTGCCGCCGCAAGAAAGCCAAACAGCCGACTGGGCTGTCAACTCAAGCCACCGTTCCCGACCGAGACGCTTACGGTCTACGTGCCGGAGGTCCAATCATGACCGGCCTCGTCGTCATCGGCGCGTCCTACGCCGGCGTGCAGGGCGCACTCTCGGCACGCGACGCCGGATATTCCGAGCCGATAACTTTGGTGGCGGACGAAGAATGGTTGCCGTATCAGCGCCCTCCCTTGTCCAAGGATTTCCTCGTCGATCTCGCGACGGAAGAGAGCCTCGTCCTTCGCGACAAGGCCTTCTTCGCCAATAAAGGCATTGACCTCGTGCTCGGCGCCCGCGCAACGGACATCGACAGGAGATCGCGAAAGGTTGTGCTCGGCGGCCATTCGGAGCTCGCATTCGACAAGCTCCTGATCGGGACCGGATCCCACGCCAGAAGACTTTCCGTTCCCGGGGCCGATCTGGGTGGCGTCCGATATCTGCGAACCATGCAGGACGCGATTGATCTCAAGGCTTCGCTGCAGCGTGCTTCCGAGATCGTCGTCGTCGGAGGTGGCTTCATCGGTCTCGAAGTCGCCGCCTCCGCCTGCAAACTCGGCAAGAAGATTACCGTGCTCGAAAGCGCATCACGCCTGCTGGAGCGGGCCGTATCGCCGACCGTTTCTGAATTTCTGCTCGACATGCACCTGCAGCACGGCGTGGACGTGCGGCTCGGCGAGAGCGTCGTATCGATCGAGGGACAAAGCGGTCACGTCACATCGGTGAGCTGCAAGAACCTGAACGCAGATCCGAGCCGACCTCGTTTTGGTCGGCGTCGGCGGCCTGCCCAACGATCAGATCGCCTGGAACGCCGGATTGAACTGCACCAACGGGATCGCGGTGGATGACCACGGCCGTACCAGCGATCCGGAGATCTTTGCCGCAGGCGATTGCGCCACGCACTACAACACTTTCGCGCGCGATTGGCTGCGCCTCGAATCCGTACAGAACGCCCAGGACCAAGCCAAAGCCGCCGGCCTGGCGATCGCCGGAAGCACGGGGCCGTACGCAACCGTGCCGCGGTTCTGGTCTGACCAGTACGACGCGAAACTCCAGATCGTCGGCATATCGCGCAGCTTCGACGACCAAGCGATACGCGGTTCGATCGACGAAGGAAAATTCTCGGTTTTCTACTACAAGCAGGGGAAGCTGATTGCGGTCGACAGCATCAACCGAGCCGGAGACCAGATGGCGGCGAGAAGGCTGATCGGCGGGAAGATATCTCCAAGCCCCGACCAGATCAGGGACATGTCCTTCGACCTCAAATCCCTGCTCAAACCGGCTGCCGGCATTGGTATATAGTCAGGAGATTCGGGATCTTTCTGCCGAACCAGACGAATAACGGAGAACGGACCGCAAACGCCAAATGCCCAAACTCAAGCGCACAGCTGAAGAAGCGCAGGCCAGACGGGAGGGACCCGAGTTCATTGAAAGCCTGGATCGAGGCCTGCGTGTCCTCCAATGCTTTGGGACCGGTCGCCGGCCGATGACGCTCAGCGACATCGCCAAGGAAACGAATTTGCCGCGCGCCACGGCTCGACGGATACTGATGACGCTCGAGAAGTCCGGTTTTGTCAGCGGCGACGACAGGTTATTCTCCCTGACGCCACATGTACTGACTTTGGCTTCAGCGTATCTTGCGTCCAATCAGGTCAGCACTGTCATGCAACCCCTCATGGACGAGGTCTCGACCAAGGCGAAGGAGGTCTGCTCTCTGGCGCTGCTCGACGGAAACGAGGTTGTCTTCGTAGCCCGGGCGAGCCCCACACGGGTCTTCCCTGCCGGAATAGACATCGGCTACCGGCTCCCGGCCTTCTGCACGTCGGTCGGACGCGTTCTGCTCGGCCGGCTCTCGAACGAAGAACTCGCCGCGGCGATCGACACCATGCCGGTAAAGCCCCAGACGCCGGAGACGATTGTCGACAAATCCCTGATCGTCGCGACCATCATCACCGACCGAAATAAAGGGTATTCGCTGGTGGATCAGGAGGCCGAGGCCGGCTTCCGATCGGTCTCCGTCCCGATCCACCGATACGACGGCGCGATCATCGCGGCGGCCAATATCGGAGCGCACGTCGATCGCGTCAGCACCGGGGAAATGATCGATCGATTTGTTCCGCTATTGCGGGAGATGGCGGTCGCAGCGAAACCTCTGCTGGTCTGAGGCTTCAGGATGTTCTGCGTCCATGAGGCGCGCCGCTTCGGACCACCCGTCTGCGACTCCTTTGAAAGCTTGACCGTCTTGACGCTCAACAGGTTTCGCCGGTCCAGCGTAGCTATCTCCTGATTGGTCAAGCCGCTCTCGACCTTCACTTGCTGCACGACGCGTCCTTTCGCCGTCAGCTTACCAATTCGGTGAGGCTGCCGCGACTATCGCGCGACGCGCAACTGGCTAAGCGAGGTTCCGATCGTGTTGAAGGTGGTAACGATCTGATTGGCGTTGGTCAGTTGGAAAAACTTGTCCGCATCAGTCGCGCATTCCTTCAGCACGGTTGACGTGGCGTCGGCGGGCGAGCTCGTATTCACCTGGATGGTGTAGATCGTGTACATCGGCTTGTTGGTCTTGGGATCGATCGGTTTTTTGATGTTCTGGCACAGCAGGGCCTGCCGCGCGTCGATCTCCCCGTCATCGTCGTCCGGCCATCGATTTTCGGTGTTCAGACCGTCGGACAGCAGGATGATGACCCTGTTGTAGGTAAAGTTTGAATCTTCTGCGGGGGCCGGGATAGGACCGGTCTGCAGAAGCGATTGCCATGCCCAGGCCAGCCCGATGGACTGGTTGGTGTTGCCTGTCGGCTCCATGACCTTGATGTTGTCTTTGAGCGTCTTCCAGACGTAAGTCAGGGGCATCACCGGCAAGAGAAGCGGCGAGTTATTGGAGGCACAATACGCTTCGTAGGTGGAAGTAGTTCCGTAGCCGCCAGTTCCGAGTTATTGTAATGCTGATTGGCGGGAAACCGCGTAGCGATTGATGTCGGCGCATCGCTGGTGGTGTCGTTGTGCCGAGTGCGGTCGGTGATGCAACCGCTCCAGGTGCTCGTCGGATTGCTAGATGCGCCGGTCCAGTTGTTGGCGACCGAGGGAGTGGAAGTGGTCGGTGTCCATTTGCGGTTGGTAAACCCGACCGGAACAACAGACGCCAGGCTGACTCCAATTATGCGTATAGGTAAGGCCGGTGCACGACTTGCTGCTGCCGGTGCCAGTGCAGGTGCAGCCTGCTAACAGCGGTTTCCAGAGGAGTTAAGCGGGCAGACGCAGCCAGTATCTCCCGAGCAGAACACTCCGCTTGACAATGGGGTGGTTGCCACACTGGTCCAGCAACCATTGTAGAACGTGTTGGAGTTGTAGTCGACGCTCGGGCAGATGTAACCCGCATAAGTGCCGCTCGATGGGATCACGTTCTTGCTGTTGCTCATTGATTTCGGGCTGGCGTTGGTGGGCCCGGTCGTGCAAACAAAGCCGCCAATGCCGCTAGTGGCGTCCGTGAACGGACACACTGAACCCGGTCCTACGGCATGCCAGTTCTTGGGAAGCGTTGCCTGCAGTTGGGGCTGCCGACAGCGTTGTTCGGCTGCGCGGTCGGCGGGTTCAGCCAGTCGGTCCAGTCGATCCAGTTTGCGCCGTAATTGCTGGAGCCGGCGTTGACGGTCTTGGCGAACGGAATGACGGAAATCAGGACGTCGCCGTCTTTCTTGGCGAGCGCGCTGAGCTGGTCGACGAGATTGCCCGCGGCCGTTCGCAACGCGCCTATTTTGCCGTCGGAAGACATCGACCCCGTATTGTCGAGCGCCAGCGCCACCCGCATCTTCACATTGCCCCATGCGGTGGTCGAGGCGCCTTTGAAGCCGAGGGTCGGAAAACCGGCCACTTTCATGAAGTCGGTGGTGATCGATCCGGATCCATTGACCTGAATGGTCGAGCCCAGATTGCCGTTATCCTGCGTGTAGATGGCGGTGATCGGAGTCGTCAGGACGGACTCCGTGTTGGTGTACAGCGCGGCGAAATAGATTTTCGCCTTCGCATCGACCTGGTCCGCCGTGATCTTGCCACTGGTCAGATCCTTCGACAGCATCAATGCTGTCGAGTCCATGGCTGACTGCATTGACGAGCGCGCGCGACTGGCGCGGCTATAGTCGATTGCAGCTCCGAGGAAGCTGAGCAGGGGCACAAGCGCGATGGTAAAGATCACCGCGACATTGCCGTCCTTCACGCCGACGAAACGGCCGGCCGCTTCGCAAATATGACGGATAATGGTGGCAACGAGCATGGCTCTCACCGGGTTGGGTTCTGCCGCCTTTTGCTTTGTCGGTTGTCGCGACTAACAGCTGGTAAATCCCGCCCGCTAAAAGGCGGCCATAGCCGGGAAGGGCGCGATGCGACCCCAACAACCCGTCATCATCGGCAACGGCCGCTAAACAGCCGGCTGCATTATCAACCGGGTTGATTAACCCTGACCGGGTCGCCAAAGCCGTTTCAACCCTCCGCAAGTTGCGGGTCCTGATATTGAATGACGACTACACGCCGATGGAATGTGTCGTTCATGTCCTGGAGAGGCCAGACGGACGTTGGCACACGCGGCGCGCGCGTATCCTTCCTGCTCCAAGGCTGCTCTCTCGATGACCTCGAGGCGCGCCTGAACCGCGAATTAAGCGCCTAACTATTTTTGATAAGGACGGCGGCTAATGAGAACCCGCTTCTGGCGAACGATCGATATTTGGTTCAGCAGATTTTTTGACGATGCTCCAGGCATCGAATTCGTTTCGCGGATGAAATCACCCATTGGCAATAGCGAATCGCGTTGGGTTAGAATGCCAGTGCTCTGCGTGCAGGGCAGCACGCAGAGCACGCTCGCAGCGCTTTTATCGCGGCCTCGCTCTCCCCGCGGGCTTCACGGGAATAGCTACCACTGCGGGGTATCAGCCGCCCGCTTGAAGTTTGTCCACGGTCGCCTCCGGCACACCCGCCATGTTGTTGGAAAGCAGGTATTTCGGAGCGGTCGCCATCCAGTGATTGAGGGTGATCTCCTCGAACTTTCCAGCGTTCCAGGTCTGGATGATCTCGAGGTCCTCGTTGCCCGTATTGACCATTGCGTGTCCGTAGCCGGCCGGGATGTAAGCGGAGTTGCCGGTCTTGACGTCGGCCACCTTGCCGCGGCCGCCCGATCCAAACAGCGCCACTTGGCCCTTGCCGCTGAGGATGTATTGGAATTCGCTGGCATTCGGATTCCAGTGCAGCTCCTTCATCTGACCGGGCTTGATCACCATCAAGCCGCCCGACACGGTCTTGGAGATCGGCCACTCGTCGACGGAAGCAACCCTGAAGGTCCCGCCCGCGAAGTCGCGCTTCGACCGGGCATCCCCCAAAAGGCTGAACTTGTGCGTCGACTCCTTGGGCCAGGGGGCATCGATGGCCTTCGCCAGCGGGACCACCGGTCCGGACTGGATGTAGGATTCGCCCTTCGGGAAGGCATCGAATGCCTCCTTCGTGAGGCCGAAATCTTTCGCCAGCATGTCCTTGGGGCTCACGTCGATCCAGTCGGTAATCGAGAAGGTGCCGTGCTCGGAGAAGGCCCCGTTGTCGAAAGAAAGAATGAAATGGCAGGGCTTATCGCCGATCGTCTGGATCGAATGGCCGTGGCCCTTGGGGAAGAACCACAGATCGCCCGGACCGTAATTGTTGATCTCGGTCTGCCCGGAGGGGTCGAGCACCACCGTCTGGCATCTGCCATCGATCACGAACGCCCATTCGGCCGCAATCGCGTGCCAGTGCAGTTCGCGCGAAGCGCCGGGGTTCAGGAACATGTGGACCCCCGCAATACCCTCCATGATCGGCAGCTGGTGTACCGTCGATTCCTTGGCCCATCCGCCGGAGGTTATCTTCGGCTTCGATCCGTCGAGCGAGCGGGTGAACTCCGGCATCGCGCCGACGTCCTTGGGATCGTGATAGGCGACCTTCTGGCCCGGCGGCAACACTGAGACATTCCGTCCGAAACCGCCCTCACCGGGGGTTCCGGCGTCCGGCTTGACCGCATCGGCAGACGCCGCGCTGGTCAGCATGACTAAACTACCCGCACCAAGTGCTGCGGTACCGAGGAATTCGCGTCTGCTGCTGTCCATGTACATATACTCCCTTTGAGGTGGCGATCGCAAAACGGCGAAATAGGACCTGGGCCATTGATGCCGTCGTTGACACGGTGAGGATTGCCGCCGACTTGGATCGTGGGAGAAACAATCGCCCAGTGAGCATCCGCGCGCCTACGCTGCGCTCGATCATGCTTCTGTCGCAGCGGGTCAACAACCTATCGGTTGTGATACGTCATCCACGCCTTTGGTAGTAGCATCCTCATCGCCGCTCAAATTCGGCATTTGTGGATTAGTTTGCGGAGGTTGCGTCCCGGTCATCGTCGGATGAGCATCGTCGCTCGACACACGAACTAGTGAGAAATCGTGAAGGAAACCGCCGCGCCAGATGCGAATTGCTCACGCGCCCGTGCGCGACGCACGATAGTGGCGTGGTCTATGACGTTGCCTGGACGTCGTTAGCGACGGAGGAGACATCATGAACAGTTTCTATGGGACGGGTTTGCCCGCGAACACCTCAACGCACCGCGGGTCTGGTCAGGCGGCGTCTGTTGGGTGCTGCCGCAGCGACATTAGCGATGTCTTGGGCGGCGGCGATGCCGGCGCAGGCTGCAGGCGCGAGCTGCAAGGGTGACGCGACAGGCATTACCCTCCCCGACGGCTTCTGCGCCACGATCTTTGCCGACAACATCGGCCATGCCCGTCAAATGGCCGTCGCACCTGACGGAACGCTCTACGTCAACACCTGGAGCGGCATCTACTACAACAACGGCGCCGTTCCGTCCGGCGGCTTTGTCGTCGCGCTGAAGGACAAGGATGGCGACGGGCGCGCCGACGTCACCGAACGATTCGGTGAGACCGTCGCAAGCGGCGGGCACGGCGGCACCGGCCTCGCATTCTACAACGGTATGGTCTACGCCGAGATCAACGACCGCATCGTGCGCTACCGGGTGGCCCAGGGCGAGATCGCGCCCAAGGCTAAAGGCGAGACGGTCGTCTCAGGCCTGCCCACCACGGGCGATCATCCGATGCATCCCTTTCTGATCACGCCGAAAGGCGATCTGTTCGTCGACCTCGGCTCGGCCACCAATGATTGCGAAGTGAAGAACCGGTTTCCGCACTCGCCGGGTCACCAGCCCTGCACGGAAAAGGAAACCCGCGCCGGCGTCTGGCGCTATGACGCGAACAAGACCGGTCAGCAGTTCTCGCCGGCGGAACGCTTCGCCACGGGCCTGCGCAACGGCGAGGGATTTTCGATGGATGCGGCCGGCCGGATCTTCGTCACCCAGCATGGCCGCGACCAGCTCCGCGAGGACTGGCCGGAGCTTTACACCGCGCAACAGGGTCATGAATTGCCGGCCGAAGAACTGGTCGAGCTGCGACAGGGTGCGGATTACGGCTGGCCGGAATGCTATTTCGACAACAAGCAGCAGAAGCTGGTGCTCGGGCCCGAATATGGCGGCGATGGCGGCAAGAAGGTCGGGCTCTGCGCCGAACGACAAGGGCCCGTCGCATTCTTTCCGGCGCACTGGGCGCCCAACGACCTGAAGATCTACCTCGGCTCGGCCTTCCCGAAGGCCTATCAGGGCGGCGCCTTCCTGGCGTTTCACGGCTCCTGGAACAGGGCGCCGGGGCCGCAAGGCGGCTACAACGTCGTATTCCAGCCACTCGCTGACGGAAAGGCGACCGGCGACTATGTCGTCTTTGCGGACGGCTTCGCCGGCGCCGTGAGAGATCCCGGCCGTGCCGCCTTCCGGCCGTCGGGCCTGGCCATTGCGCCGGACGGCGCGTTGTTCATCTCGGACGACGTGCACGGCAGGATTTGGCGCGTCACCTATCAGGGCGGCAATCCTGCCGCTGCGATCGCGGCAGCGGCGGTGAGCCCGGCGCAAGCAACCGCTTCGCGCGAGGCCCGGCCGCCGGAGGGCATTCATCCCGACGCCGGCAAGACCGCGGCCGAATTGCCGGTGCCCCAAGGGTTCACCAAAGAACAGGTCGCGCTTGGAAACCGCGTGTTCCACGGCGAAGTTGCGGACGGCACCTGCGGTGGCTGCCACGGCGCCGACGCCAAGGGATCGCCGATCGCGCCCGACCTGACCAGCGGCAAATGGCTGTGGAGCGACGGCAGCGTGCAGGGCCTGGAAACCACCATCAAAAATGGCGTGCCCGAGCCCAAGGCCCATCCCGGCGCGATGCCGCCGATGGGCGGTGTCGACCTTTCGAAGGCCGACCTCGACGCCGTCTCCGCCTATGTTTGGGCGATCGGTCACCGAACCCAATGATCGCAGCAATGTTCTGAGGTCGTGGCGCCGAACGGCGCCACGACTGCAGCAATTACTCCGCGATCAATTCGCCGGAGCCACCCGCTTCGACCGGAAAATCCCTCAGCTTGGGCAAGCCGTCCCGGATCGGCATTACCGTTTCCGCGTAATTGACGTGAAAGAGGGGATCGAACTCAAGCGTCGGGAGCATCGGCGCGAAAATATCCACCAAGCCCACGGACGGAATGCCGAGCATCAGGTGCCCGCCGCACAGGTTGCAGAATTGGCGTTCGCTTCGCTCGGTCTTTTTGAAGGTCCGGATATGCTCCACGCCGGACGTGACTTTCACGGCGTCAGCTTTCCATATGCTGAAGGCCGTTACCGGTGCGGCGGACCATGACCGGCATGTTCCGCAGTGACAGTAACCCATGACTTCCGGCGATCCCGTGGCTTCAAGTTCAACTGCGCCGCAAGTGCAGCGTCCGATGTGGATCATGGATTTCATTTCCGAACTCGTCTGGAGTTGATCGACCTGAACCCAGGCAACCGCCGAGCGCGAGACGTGGGAAGCGATCGTATTTCTGAGAAGGATTCGTGGTTTCGCATTACGGTGTGATTGCGGCACCGGCGAAATCGGTTACGGGCGTAACCCGGGGAGGTCTGCCCGCGCGGCGCGGAACCCTGCGGCTCGCAGCGCGGTCTCACTTGGTTTGCCAAGTTGCATGGACCTGATTAACGGGCATGCGGGCGGCATTTTGACGATGCCGCAAACGTGCGCACCGAAATATGCGATGCCTGCGAATTGAAGGCCCTGCGGCGCGCGACAAGCTGACTTGGCAATGTCCAGTGAGGAGGCTCTTGGAGTTCAGAGCGCGCCAAGGAGCCGTCGTCACTTTTGAAGCATGCGTCTTCGCTAGAAAACGCGCTTCTTGGTTGCGGAAGTGATAGCGCCATGCACCTCACAGGCATTGCGATCGACCCAATTGTGCCGGAGCAGTCCGTCGTCGCCAACTTCCCACACCGCCGTGCCGACCATATCGATCGGCGCACCGTTTGGCTCGGTACCCATGATTCCGTTATTGCGGCCGGTCAGGCGCCACCGCGAAGCGACCCGGCTGCCATCGTGATTCTGGAAGCTCTCGATGATCTCGAAATCCATATCGAGGACCTTGGACTGGAACTCGATCACCCACGCCTTGAATGCCTTGCGCGAGACGATGTCGTGGCCGCCCGAGGTAATGACAAAGTCCTCGGTCACCAGGGTATCGATGGCATGAGGATTCTGCGGTCGCTGCCAGACCTCGGCCCAGAACCGCTCCACGATCGCAACGCTGTCTCGCTTCGTCATCTTCGCCTCCGTCATGTGATGGTCGTCAACTGGTCGTTGTCCAGAGCCACCCGGATCATTGAGATCGGGCCGCGCCCGCGTTTGTCTCGGCTTGGCCAAACGGTCAGGCTCTTGGCTCGGCGTCAGCCGTGTCAGCAGCGACACACCGGGACCATCGACGATACTGCTGGGCGGATATATGCGGGCTGGCTTTCCGATGTGAATTGGCTACAAACGCACAACCCATGTGAAATTTTCCGCAAATGCCCGACTGGGAGAACCTGCGGTACTTCTTGATTCTGGCGCGAAGCGGCACCTTGTCCGGTGCGGCCCGCCAGCTCGCCGTCGAGCATGCCACGGTCGCGCGTCGCATCGCCGCCCTCGAGGAAGAACTGGGCGTCCGGCTGGTCGATCGCCGCGGCCGGCGGCTGTCACTGACATCAGCCGGAGAGCGTATCGCCGAAATGACAGACCGGATGAGCGCTCAGGCCGAGGCCGTCGAGCGTGCGGCCGCCGGCGGGCGGGTGGAGATCGCCGGCCAGGTAACGGTGAGTGCGCCACCGGCCTTGGCCGCGACCATGCTGGCCGAACCGATCGTCGAGTTGCGTCGCCGTTACCCCGGGCTTTTCATCCGCGTGCTGGCCGAGCACCGCTACTCGTCGCTCGATCACCGCGAAGCCGATATCGCCGTCCGCTTTGGCCGCCCCACGGACGGTGACCTGACCGCGACGAAAGTCGGCGTCGTGACTTTCCATCTCTACGGAAGCCGGGAATATCTGGACGCCACCGCCAACTCGGACTGGGCCTTCATCGGTTACGATGAGTCGCTCGATGCGACCCCTCCTCAAGCTGCGGTTCGTCGGCTTGCGGGCGACCAAGCTTTGGCCCTGCGGTCAAGTACCGTGGAGCTCCAGCTGGCGCTGGTCCGGGCCGGAGGAGGTGTGGCGGCGCTGCCCGATTTCATCGCGGCCGGTGACCCCGCCCTCTCGCGCGCTCGGCCTGATGAGATATCAAGACGCGAGGTCTGGCTGGTTTTCCACGCCGACCTCAAAAGCTCCGTCCCGGTTCGAACGGTCGCGACCGGCTTGCGCGAGTGCCTGCGGCGTAAGCTGGTGGCCGCGCAAAACTGACGGACCCATCGGCCATCGGAGGTCGTCGGCACCGGGCTGGTTCACACTTTTGTAATCGTGGTCCGGCGTTGCACGTTTCTCGTTCGCAAACGCGGGATGCACCTCGCGTCCGTCACGTTCAATAGTGCTGATTTTTCAAAAGGAAGCGTCACGTTAAGCAATTGAGGCCATTTTTAGGCTTATTAACGTAGCATTAATCACAAATAGTTGTGGTTCGCCAACAGGTTGGGTTATCGATCAGTGTGACCTATCGGTGACAGCAATTCAGGCAAAAGGTGGCTATCTCCGCGGCATGGATCGAGCCGGTACGCGGCTAGTCTTGAGAAAACGATCTCCTGGAGAACGATACCAATGAAGAAGTTCCTACTTGCTACTGTGGCTCTGGCCGCCCTCGGCGCGACCGCGCCAGCACTTGCCGCCGATCTCGCCCCGCGCACCTACACCAAGGCTCCGGCCTATGTCGCGCCGATCTATAGCTGGACCGGCTTCTACATCGGCGGTCACATCGGCGGCGCGTTCGCTGGCGACAACAGCCTGCAGGGCAACGACAGCCGCTTCCTCGGTGGTATCCAGGGTGGTGTCGACTATCAGTTCTCGACCAACTGGGTGCTCGGTGCCGA
Source organism: uncultured Alphaproteobacteria bacterium (assembly GCA_963843235.1). Taxonomy (GTDB): domain Bacteria; phylum Pseudomonadota; class Alphaproteobacteria; order Rhizobiales; family Xanthobacteraceae; genus Bradyrhizobium. The sequence goes on along the minus strand of CAWJJV010000015.1, from coordinate 291,353 downwards.
AGTTCAGTACAGCTGGCTCAGCAACAGCAATGGCGGCACGCTGCTCCCGGGTGGTGCGCTCGTTTCCACGAACAGCGACGCGCTCGGATCGGTCACTGGCCGGCTCGGCTACTCCTGGGGCCCCGCTTTGCTGTACGCCAAGGGCGGTTATGCCTGGAAGGACGGCAACAACATCAATGCCAGCGTAAACGGCGTGCCGGCGGGCTTCATCACCGACGGCAGCCACAAGGACGGCTACACCGTCGGCGGCGGTCTCGAATACATGTTCGCTCCGAGCTGGTCCGCCAAGATCGAATACCAGTACTACAACTTCGGCAGCACCAACTTCCTGGCTGGTCCCATTGGTCTCGTTGGCAACCGCTTCCGCGACGACGAGCACACTGTGAAGGCAGGCGTGAACTATCACTTCAACTGGGGTGGCCCGCTGGCCGCTCGGTACTGATCTTTTCTGATCAACACCAACGGAAAGGCCGGCCTCGCGCCGGCCTTTTTGTTTTTGATGCACAAAAATGGCGCACGATCCCTCAAATTTCCCGATTTTGTTAACCCGGTAACACGATACTGCCGCGCGAGATTCATCCTCCAGGGATGAACGACAGGGAGCGGGGCAGAAAGCATGGCTTTACGGTTCACCATCGGCAGACTGCGGAATCTGGGCTTTTTGCGTCCGCAATGGGGCGTCCGGGGCAGCCTGTTTGCGGCCTTCACCGTGATCGCGGGCATGGCGATTGTCATCAGCGCCGGCGCCGGCCTGGTGCTTGGACATCTCGGCGGCGCCATGGTCGATCTGAGCGGACGGGACATCCCGCGCCTCGCAGCCAGCTTGCAGCTTGCGGCCCAGAGCGCCAGCCTGGCCAGCCAGGGTCCGGCGCTGCTGGCATCGCGGAGCGCGGAGGCGCTCGACCAACGCACCCGGAAAATGAAGGAAACCCAGCAGGTCGCGCTCGGCAAACTCGGAGAGATCACCGAACTCGGCGCCGACAAGACGGTCGTCGCCGCGCTTGGCGAAACCGTCAAGAATATCGACGACACCATCAATAGCCTCGGCTCGGCGGCCCGCGAACGGCTGGAGGTCGCCGCCCAGCATGACAAGCAATACGGCGCCCTGCGCGCCGCGCAGGCAGGCTTCGTTGCCGCCGCGAGCCCCGCGATGATGGACTCCCAAATCCAGATCAACGCCATCCTCGGCTCCGCCAACCTTTCCGCCGACGACGTGACGGAAGCCGCACGGACCGTGAACCAGCTCGGCGACGTCATCGCCAGCGGTCATCTGGCCGCGTCGGAGATGATTGCCGCGCTCTCGGCCACCAGCAGCGACACGCTCGAAGCCATCGAAAATGAATTCAAGGACACGCGGCAGCGCGTCAAATCGAACCTCGATTTGCTGGCGAAAAATCCCGGAAATACCGCCCTCCAAACCGCGTCGCAGAAATTGTTGTCGCTGGGCGAAGGCAAGACCGGCGTCTTCAAGATTCGCCAGAAGGAGCTCGACGCCAACGACTACGGCGATGTCATTCTCGAGGAGGCCGGCAAGCTCAATGTCGGCCTCGGCATCAGCGTGCAGCAGCTCGTCGACGGCGTGCAAAGCGAAACCAACGCCGCGACCGGGCTGACACGCCGCGAGATTTCGCTTGCGACCGTCATCATGCTCGCGCTCGGCGGCCTCACCTTGGTCGGGTCGGCGCTGTTCGTCTGGCTCTATGTCGGTCGCAACATCCTGCGCCGGATCCGCCATCTGCAACATTCGATGCAGCGTCTGTCCGACGGCGATCTGCAATCGGAGATCTATGAGAGCCACCAGCGTGACGAGATCGCAGCGATGGCAAACTCGCTGCAGGTCTTCCGCGAAAGCATGATCGAAGGCCGGTCGCTGAGCGCCGAACAGGACCGGGATCGCGAAGCCAAGGCCGAACGCGCGTCCCGCATGGAAGTCCGGATCGCCGAATTTGAAGCCACGGTCCGCACCGCGCTGGACGGCCTGCAGAGCTCGGCCAATTCCATGCAGTCCACCGCGGAATCCATGTCGGCGACCGCCGATCAATCCAGCGCGCTGGTGAGCGCGGTGGCATCGGCCGCCGAGGAAACCTCGGTCAACGTGCAGACCGTGTCGGCCGGCACCGAAGAACTGTCGTCATCGATCGCCGAGATCGGCCGCCAGGTCGTCACCTCGGCGCAAATTGCCCGCAAGGCCGTCGACGAGGCGGGGGCGACCGACGCCACCATGCAGGGGCTTGCCGAAAACGCCAGCCGCATCAGCGTCGTGGTCGACCTGATTCAGGTCATCGCGTCGCAGACCAACCTCTTGGCGCTGAACGCCACCATCGAGGCCGCGCGCGCCGGCGAGGCCGGCCGCGGCTTTGCCGTGGTCGCCTCCGAGGTGAAGAACCTCGCCAACCAGACCGCCAAGGCCACCGAAGAGATTCGGGCGCAGATCGCCAATATGCAGCAAGTGACGACATCGGCGGTCGGCGCCATCAGGAACATCGGCCTGACCATCACGGAGATCAACGAGGTGACCACCGCGATCGCCTCCGCGGTCGAGCAGCAGGGCGCGGCGACGCGCGAGATCGCCCGCAATATTCAGCATGCCTCCGGTGGCACCAGCGAGGTCTCCAGCAATATCATCGGCGTCACGACCGCCTCGGCCGAAGCCGGATCGGCAGCCAACGAGGTGCTCAGTGCCTCCGGCGCGCTCCGCCGCGAGGCCGAGGTGCTGCGTTCGGAGATCGACCTGTTCCTCTCCGGCATCCGGGCCGCCTAGCCACCGTCATGCGCTGCAGGCTGCGGCCTGCGACCGCAGCGCATGGCGGGCCACAACGCCTCACGTCCGCGGTTTTGTCGAAACCGCGATTGTTTTTCGGCTGGCGCCCTGCCGCTGGTGCGGTTAAGCCGGTGATGGTCACACCGATAGAACATTGCGACGGCAGCCGATGCATTCGAAAACAGAGCCGGTTCAATCCTCGGTCGAGGCGCTGCGGTACCCCTGGGAAAACCACCCCGGCCCCGATCAGGTCGTCGAGGTGATGCCTGGGGTGCTGTGGGTGCGGCTCAAGCTGCCGTTCCGCCTCAACCATGTGAACATCTATCTGCTCGCCGACGGCGACGACGGCTGGGCCATGGTGGATTCCGGATTCGGCAACGAGGAGTCGATCGCGGCCTGGACCGCGCTGTTCGAGGGCCCGCTGGCACATGTGAAAATCAGCCGGCTGATCGTCACCCATTCGCATCCCGATCACGTCGGCCTGGCGGGATGGGTGGTCGAGCGCTTCAACTGCCCGCTCTATATGTCGCAAGTCGAATATTTGCAGTCGGTCTACCACCAGAACCGCGGCACCGAGGAGCGCCGAAACGCGCAGCGCCTGTTCTTCCGGCGTCACGGCATGGACGAAAATCTGACCGACAAACTGCTTGGCCGCGGTCAGGATTACCTGAAGCGGGTTTCGATCCTGCCGCCGTCCTATCGCCGCATCTCGCATGGCGACGAAATCTCGATCGGCACGCGGCGCTTCAAGGTCATCACCGGCGGCGGTCACGCGCTCGACCAGGTGATGCTCTATTGCGCCGCCGACAAACTGTTCCTGGCCGCCGATCAGGTGCTCAGCAAGATCTCCCCCAATGTCAGCGTTTGGGCGGTCGAACCCGATCAGAATTCGCTCGGCGAATACCTGGCCTCACTGGCAAGCCTCACCACCACCCTGCCCTATGATGTCCTGGTATTGCCCGGCCACGGCGTGCCGTTCTACGGATTGAAGACCCGCATCAAGCAATTGGCCGATCATCACGAGGAACGTTGCGGGCTGATCGCCGACGCCTGCCGGGAAACATCGAAAACATCCAAGGATCTGGTGCCGGTGGTGTTTCACAAGCACGTGCTGGACGTGCACCAGATGGGCTTCGCCGCCGGCGAGCTGATCGCCCATGTCAACTACATGCTGGTCGAAGGGCGTCTGCGGGCCGAAGAAGCCGATGGCGTGCTGCAGTTCCGGACCACCTGATTTTCCGCGGCGCGCATGATCGGGAATGGCGAGGCGCCCAAGGGAGCGCGCGACATCGTGATGCGGGATAACCCATTTTAAAACAATTCTAAGACACACGCGCTTGGTTCGCGCCCGTTGACGCCGCATTTGCCCTATGGATGAACTGAACGTTCAGAGCTTAACGCGCCACCTTCGATCGGTGAATTAGTTGAAATCACTAGGACACGAGAACCGGGGTTTCGTCGGTCGAATTCATTCCATCCGGACCGAGAATTGTAATTCGAGCCTGTCGGCGACGGAGCTCGAAAGTCGACTGATCGAGATGGGCTTTGTCGAGGGCGCGAGCGTGGACAATCCTTCACGAAGGCATGTTTGGCAAAGATCCGATCGCCGTCCGCGTCGATAACGCGACGGTCGCCATTCGCCGCCGCGAGGCGATGGCCATCATGGTCGCCTGATTCATGCTGGCGCCGCTCTCCACTTCGCTAAACCTTGCTTTGGTCGGCACCCCGAACAGCGGCAAGACGTCGTTGTTCAACGCTCTTACCGGCAGCCGCCAGCGCGCCGCCAATTATCCCGGGGTCACCGTCGAACGAAAATCCGGAATGCTTCAGACCCCGGCGGGACGCGCGGTGACCCTGCTCGACTTGCCCGGCACCTACTCGCTGCGCGGACGAAGTCCGGACGAGCAGATCACGCGCGAAGTTGTGTTCGGTGAAATCCGCGACGAGAAGATTCCCGACTGCATCGTCTGCGTCGCCGACGCGACCAACCTGCGGCTCAGCTTCCGGCTGGTGCTGGAGTTGAAGCAGGTCGGCCGGCCGTTGGTCCTCGTGCTCAACATGATCGACCTCGCGCGCCATCGCGGCATCGTGTTCGACCTGGATCGGCTTTCGTCGGAGCTTGGCATCCCCGTCGTGACGGCGGTTTCGGTCCGCAAAGGCGGCACGGCCGACCTGCTGCGGCTCCTCGACGGGATCGTGCCCGAGCCCGATCGCTCCGCAAATACCTGGCGGCCTCATTCGGCAAGCGAACTGCGCGCCCTGCAGCGGGAGGCCGACCGCATCATTTCCGCGACGGTGACGCCTCCGTCCAAGCCGGATACGGCCACGACCCGGATCGATTCGGTGGTGCTGCATCCGGTGGCCGGGCTGCTGATCCTGTTGACCGTCCTGTTTGTGATGTTCCAGGCGGTCTTCAGCTGGGCCCAGCCTGCGATGGACCTGCTGTCCAACGGGTTCGACGCGCTTGGACAGTTTGTTCATACCGAACTGCCCGACGGCTTGCTGCAAAGCTTCCTGCAGAACGGCGTGATTTCGGGCGTCGGCAGTGTCGTGGTGTTTCTGCCGCAGATCCTGATCCTGTTCCTGTTCATCCTGCTGTTGGAAGATTTCGGCTACATGGCGCGGGCGGCATTCCTGATGGACCGCATCATGGGCGGCGCCGGCCTGCACGGCCGCGCCTTCATTCCGCTGTTGTCGAGCTTCGCCTGCGCCATTCCCGGCATCATGGCGGCGCGCGTCATCGATAACCGGCGCGACCGGCTGACCACCATCCTGATTGCCCCCTTGATGACCTGCTCGGCGCGAATACCCGTCTACACGCTGATCATTTCGGCGTTCATTCCGCGGCGCGACGTGTTCGGCGTCATCAATCTCCAGGGCCTCGTGATGTTCGGTCTCTATGCCGCCGGCATCTCCAGCGCGCTGGCGGTGTCGTTCATTGCCAAGACCGTGATGTGGCGCGACTATGAACCCTCGCCGTTCATGCTGGAATTGCCGGACTATAAACTGCCCCGCTTCAAGAGCATCGTGCTTGGGCTCTACATGCGCGCGAAGATGTTCCTGCATCGCGCCGGCACCACGATCTTCTCGATGATGGTGCTGATCTGGTTCCTGGCTTCGTTCCCGCAGCCGCCGGCCGGCGCGGAAGGCCCGGCCATCAATTTCAGCCTCGCGGCCATGATCGGACGCGCGATCGAGCCCGCGCTCGCCCCGCTCGGCTTTAACTGGCAGATTGCCGTCGCGCTGATCCCGGGCATGGCCGCGCGGGAAGTGGCCGTGGCGGCGCTCGGCACGGTCTACGCCATCGAGGGCGGCAAGGAGGCCGCGGATCAGGTCGGACAAGTGCTCGCCGCGAACTGGAGCATGGCCACCGCGCTCTCGCTGCTGGTCTGGTATATCTTCGCGCCGCAATGCGCATCCACGCTCGCGGTGATCCGGCGCGAGACCGGCAGCTGGAAATGGATGGCGGTCACGTTTGGCTACATGCTGGCGCTGGCCTATGTGGGATCCTTGATCACCTACAACGTCGCGCGCGCGCTGGGGGCGGGCTAAAAACCTGCGCGGCCTGCGGTTGCAATCCGCTTAGCGCGTTGATCCGGAACGGTTTCGACCTGCGCCGCGGGCAACCCGGCTGCCCGTTCACGATGCGGCGAAGCGCCAATTCCGGCTCGACATCAATCCTGGAAACGCTCTAAAAAGGCGACGGCCGCCTAGGCGTCAGTCTCCGTTTTTCGGGTTTTGCCATGGATTACAGCAAGTTCTTCAGTGCCGCCGTCAGCCGCCTGCATGATGAGCGGCGCTACCGGGTTTTCGCCGATCTCGAGCGGATAGCGGGCCGGTATCCGCATGCGGTGTGGCATTGCCCGGCGGGACCGCGCAACGTCGTGATCTGGTGCTCCAATGACTACCTCGGCATGGGCCAGCACCCCAAAGTGGTCGGCGCCATGGTCGAGACCGCGACCCGGGTCGGAACCGGCGCCGGCGGAACCCGAAACATCTCGGGCAATCATCACCCGCTGGTGCAGCTCGAACAGGAATTGGCCGATCTGCACGGCAAGGAAGCGGCGCTGCTGTTCACCTCGGGCTACGTCTCGAATCAGACCGGAATCCCGACCATCGCCAAGCTGATTCCGAATTGCCTGATCCTGTCGGATGCGCTCAACCACAATTCGATGATCGAAGGCATCCGCCAGTCCGGCTGCGAGCGGCAGGTGTTCCGCCACAGCGACACGGCGCACCTTGAGGAACTCTTGCGGGCCGCGGGGCCCGACCGGCCGAAGCTGATCGCCTGCGAGAGCCTGTATTCGATGGACGGCGACATCGCGCCGCTGGCGAAGATCTGCGATCTCGCCGAGCGCTATGGCGCGATGACCTATGTCGACGAAGTCCACGCGGTCGGCATGTATGGCCCGCGCGGCGGCGGCATCGCCGAGCGCGACGGCGTCATGCACCGTATCGATATTCTGGAAGGCACGCTGGCCAAGGCCTTCGGTTGCCTCGGCGGCTATATCGCGGGAACCTCCGAGCTCATCGACGCCGTGCGCTCATATGCGCCGGGCTTTATCTTCACGACTTCGCTGCCGCCTGCGGTCTGTTCGGCGGCGACCGCCGCGATCCGGCACCTCAAGACCTCGACCTGGGAGCGCGAGCGCCACCAGGACCGCGCCGCCCGCGTCAAGGCGATCCTGACCGCCGCAGGGTTGCCGGTGATGTCGAGCGACACCCACATCGTGCCGCTGTTCGTCGGCGATCCCGAGCGCTGCAAGCGGGCCTGCGACCTGCTGCTGGAAGAGCACGGCATCTACATCCAGCCGATCAACTATCCGACCGTCGCCAAAGGCACCGAACGGCTGCGAATCACGCCGTCGCCCTATCACGATGACGGGTTGATCGATCAGCTTGCCGAAGCGCTATTGCAGGTGTGGCAGCGTCTTGACCTGCCGCTGCAGCAGAAATCGCTGGCCGCCGAATAGCTATCGCGGGGCCCTGCTGGGCCGGCTCGCCGCCGGGTTGATCAACCGCGCCGGCCATTTTCCCGGCGTCGCGCCGGGTCTGGCGATGCTTCGGATTCCCGGTTTGCGGGAAATTCGCTGTCGCTTGCATGAACGCAACGCGCTAGGTTCCCGGGGGTAGGCGCGACCGGGAGTAAGCCGCGATGCTACACGACTGGGGCGTGATTGCTGCCGCCTTCAGCTACATCGGATTTCTGTTCTTCATTGCCAGCCGCGGCGACCGCCTGTCGGCGGCGCAGCGCGGCCGCGCCGGCGCGCTGATCTATCCGCTATCGCTGGCGATCTATTGCACGTCCTGGACGTATTTCGGCTCGGTCGGATTTGCTAGCCGCACCAGCGTCGATTTCCTCGCCATCTATGTCGGCCCGATCCTGATGATCGCGTTCTGCACGCCGCTGCTGCGCCGGGTGATCCATCTCGCAAAATCGCACAACATCACCTCGATCGCCGATTTCATCGGGGCACGTTACGGCAAGAGCCAGGCCGTCGCCGCAACCGTCGCGCTGATCGCGATCATCGGCTCGGTTCCCTACATCGCGCTGCAGCTCAAGGCCGTGGCGTCGTCGCTGGAAACCATCCTCAGCGAGGACCAGGCCTTCTCCAAGATTCCGATCATCGGCGACATCGCACTGATGGTGACGCTGGCGATGGCGGCGTTCGCGGTGCTGTTCGGCACCCGCCAGACCGACGCGACCGAACACCAGCATGGCCTGATGCTTGCGGTCGCCACCGAGTCGATCGTGAAACTGGTGGCCTTTCTCGCCGCCGGAGCCTTCGTCACCTTCTGGATGTTCAGTCCGGGCGAACTGATCGAACGGGCGATGAAAACGCCGGAAGCGGTGCGGGCGATCGATTACGTGCCCTCGACCGGCAATTTCATCACCATGGTGCTGCTGTCGTTTTGCGCGTTCGTGCTGTTGCCGCGCCAATTTCACGTCAGCGTGGTCGAGAATTCGAGCGATGCCGAAGTCGGGCGGGCGCGCTGGCTGTTCCCGCTGTATCTGGTCGCCATCAACCTGTTCGTGATTCCGATCGCGATCGCGGGCCTCGTAATGTTTCCGTTCGGCGCCGTCGACAGCGACATGTTTGTGCTGGCACTGCCGATGGAGGGCGATGCACCGCTCCTGAGCGTCGGCGTCTTTGTCGGCGGCCTCTCGGCAGCCACCGCCATGGTGATGGTGGAATGCGTCGCGCTGGCGATCATGGTCTCGAACGACATCGTCTTGCCGCTGGTACTGCAGCGCAGCCCCCAGTCGCGCACCGGCAAGCAGGATTTCGGCGACTTCCTGCTGCGGGTTCGGCGCTTCGCGATCTTCGCCATCATGGTGATGGCCTATTTGTACTACCACGCGCTTGGCAACGCCCAGCTGGCGTCGATCGGCCTGTTGTCCTTCGCCGCCATCGCGCAGCTCGCGCCGGCGTTTTTCGGCGGCCTGTTCTGGCGGCGCGCCACCGCGCGCGGCGCCATGGGCGGCATGCTGGTCGGCGTCGCCGTGTGGATCTACACGCTGTTTCTTCCGAGTTTCCTCGACGGCAATACGGCCGGCCTGATGCTGCTCCAGCACGGTCCGTTCGGGATCGAGGCATTGCGCCCGCAGGCGCTGTTCGGCGCCGATCTGACGCCGCTGCTGCATGGCGTGCTCTGGAGCCTCTCGCTCAACATCCTGACCTATGTCACGCTGTCGCTGGCGCGCGCGCCCTCCTCGATCGAACGATTGCAGGCGGACCTGTTCGTCCCGAATGAGCTCGCCCCGATCGCTCCGACCTTCCGGCGCTGGCGCTCTACCGTGACGGTGCAGGACATTCAGACCACGGTCGCGCAATATCTCGGCCCCGACCGGGCCCGCCATGCATTCGAGGCCTTCGCGGCCAGCCATCCGCTTCCGCTCGAGCCGGCGGCGCCGGCCGACTTCGAGTTGCTGCAGCACGCCGAGCACCTGATCGCGTCGTCGATCGGCGCCGCTTCCTCGCGCCTGGTGATGTCGCTGTTGCTTCGCAAGCGCACCGTCTCCGCCAAGGCCGCGCTCAAACTGCTCGACGACTCGCATGCCGCGCTGCATTTCAACCGTGAGATCCTGCAGACCGCGCTGAACCATGTGCGGCAGGGCATCGCCGTGTTCGACGCCGACTTGCAGCTGATCTGTTCGAACCATCAGTTCGGTGAAATCCTCGGCCTGCCGCCGCATCTGGTGCAGCTCGGGATTCCTTTGCGCGAAATCCTTGAATTCATGGGCACGGCCGGCCTCCCCGGTTTCGACGAGACCGATGCGCTGCTGGAAAGGCGGCTTGCGGCCTATACCACCGAAGGCGAGCCGTATCTGGAACGGTTTCCGGACCGCCACGTGGTGATCGAGGTGCGCACCAACCGGATGCCCGGTGGCGGACTGGTCATCACCTTTTCCGATGTCACGCCGAGCTTCGAGGCTGCCGAGGCGCTGGAACGCGCCAATGCGACGCTGGAAAAGCGCGTGCGCGACCGCACCGAGGAGCTGACCCGCCTGAATTCGGAACTCGCTTCGGCCAAGAGCACCGCCGAGGACGCCAACATCTCCAAGACACGCTTCCTGGCGGCGGCGAGCCACGACATCCTGCAACCGCTGAATGCGGCGCGGCTCTATGTGACGAGCCTGGTCGAGCGCCAGAACGGCGGCGAGGATTCACGGCTGGTCGAAAACATCGACAATTCGCTGGAGGCGATCGAAGAAATCCTCGGCGCGCTGTTGGATATTTCGCGGCTCGACGCCGGCGCCATGGCGACATCGATCTCAAGTTTCAAGATCGGTGACCTGATGCGTTCGCTTGAAATCGAGTTTGCGCCGCTGGCGCGGGCCAAGGGGCTGAAGTTGACCTTCGTACCCAGTTCGCTGCCGGCGGAATCCGATCGGCTGCTGCTGCGGCGGCTGTTGCAGAACCTGATCTCGAACGCCATCAAATATACGCCGCGCGGGCGGGTGCTGGTCGGCTGCCGGCGGCGCGGTCAGTCGCTGCAGATCGGCATCTACGATACCGGCGTCGGTATTCCCGTGGTCAAGCGCGGCGAGATCTTCAAGGAATTCCACCGGCTGGAACAGGGCGCGCGGATCGCGCGCGGCCTGGGGCTCGGACTGTCGATCGTCGAACGCCTCGCGCGCGTCCTCAACCACGGCATCGCGCTTGACGCCAACGCCAGCGGCGGCTCGGTGTTTTCGGTGACGCTGCCGATCGCCAAGGCCATCAACCACACCGCCGCGGTCACCAGCGCCACGCCGCTTTCCCGGACGCCGATGCGCGGCGCCCTCATTGTCTGCATCGAGAACGATGCCGCGATCCTCGACGGCATGAAAACCCTGCTGACGGCCTGGAACGCCGACGTCATCGCGGTGGCCGATCCCGATGCCGCCATCGAGGCGATCGACGCTGCGGGCGGACGGGTTACCGGGCTTCTGGTCGACTATCATCTGGACCGCGGCAATGGCATCGCCGCGATCCGCGATATTCGCCACCGCTTCGGCGACAACATCCCGGCGATCCTCATCACCGCGGACCGCAGTCCGCATGTCAGATCGGCTGCGCGCGAGGAAAATATCGCGGTGCTGAACAAGCCGGTCAAGCCGGCATCGCTGCGCGCCTTGATTGGCCAATGGCGCAGCCAGCAGATGGTGGCGGCGGAATAGGCCTTGAGGTTGGCGCGTATTCTGGACGCCATCTTCCCCGGGCGTCGCGCGCCTGCTTTTGCGGTGTACGCGCTACTGCGGCGACGGGATCGCCTGCCGCCACTGGCCGCCGGCAATTTTGGCCGCGGCGATAACCGCCTGCGTGCGGCTCTCGACGCCCAGCTTTTGCAGGATCGCCGATACGTGCGCCTTGATCGTCGCTTCCGACACGCCGAGCTCGTAGGCGATCTGCTTGTTGAGCAGCCCTTCCGACAGCATCATCAGCACCCTCACCTGTTGCGGGGTGAGCGTCACCAGCCGGTCGCGCAGGCGCGTCATATCCGGGTCAGTCGCGGATGACAGGTCGATGTCGCCGGGTATCCAGACATCGCCATCCATCACCTTCCCGATCGCGTCGCGCAGCGTCTCGACGCCGAACCGCTTGGGGATGAATCCGGAGGCGCCAAAATCCAGCGATCTGCGGATCGTGCTGCTGTCGTCGCTGGCCGACACGATCACCACGGGGATCGCCGGATATTGCGCGCGCAGGTAAATCAGGCCCGAAAAACCGCTGATCCCCGGCATCGACAGATCGAGCAGGATCAAATCGACGTCCGAATCCTGCTCGAGCAGCGAAGTCAGCTCGTCGAACGATCCGGCTTCGTCGATCCTCGCCGAGGTCACAACGCTGGCGACCGCCTGTCGCAACGCGTCGCGAAACAGCGGGTGATCATCGGCAATGACAAGATGGGTGCTGGCAGCCATTTTTTCTTGCACGGCGGTTGCGGCAAACCTGTGACCGCTCCCAGCAGGTTTGCCAAGCGGGCTTTTGTTGCAGCGATTGTCTCCCGACGGACGGCTGCATGCAAGGGCGCAATGTTGCCTTGCGGCAAAGCGGTTAATCCCATCCCAGTTGTGCACCGCAACACAGCCGATGTTGCGATGGCCGGACGCGAGTATCCGCCGAGGCTCCGGAGTGAACGGTGCAGAGGGCCGAAAGTCTAATTTGGTCACCCTTCACGACGATGTTACCGTAACGAGAATCCCCAGGCTTAATCCGGCGAAGTTCGGCGACCCGGGGCGACACATTCACCAACCATGGCGGGAGCGAACGATGACGATGGCTGCTACAGCGGGCCGCGAAGTCCGCACCGGAGGAATGACGGCCGAGGAGCGAAAAGTTATTTTTGCGTCCTCGCTGGGTACCGTTTTCGAATGGTATGACTTCTACATCTACGGAACGCTCGGCGCGTTTCTCGCCAAGTACTTCTTCTCCAACGTGCCACCGAACGTCGGCTTCATCTTCGCCCTGCTCGCCTTTGCGGCGGGCTTTGCCGTTCGTCCGTTCGGCGCGCTGATCTTCGGCCGTCTCGGCGATCTGGTCGGACGCAAATACACCTTCCTGATCACGATGAGCCTGATGGGCATCGGCACCTTCTTCATCGGCCTGTTGCCGGGCTATGCAAGCTGGGGAATTGCGGCGCCGATCCTGTTGATCGCGCTCCGGCTGGTCCAGGGCCTTGCACTCGGCGGCGAGTACGGTGGTGCGGCGATTTACGTCGCCGAGCACGCGCCGGCCAACAAGCGCGGCTACTACACCTCGTGGATTCAAACCACGGCGACGCTCGGCCTGTTCATGGCGCTGCTCCTGGTGCTGGGCATTCGTACCTGGATGGGAGAAGCGGCGTTCGGCGAATGGGGTTGGCGCATTCCGTTCCTGCTGTCGGGCATCCTGCTCGCGGTGTCGATCTGGATTCGCTTGAGCCTGAACGAGTCGCCGGTCTTCGCCAAAATGAAGGAAGAAGGAACAACCTCGAAGCGGCCGTTGAGCGAAGCGTTCGGTGAATGGAAGAACGCGAAGATCGCGATCCTGGCCTTGTTCGGCGCGACGGCGGGCGAAGCCGTGGTGTGGTACGGCGGACAGTTCTACGCGCTGTTCTTCCTGACCCAGACCATCAAGGTGCCGGCGGTCGATGCGCAGATCATGATCGTGATTGCGCTCTTGCTCGCTACGCCCGGCTTCATCATCTTCGGCTGGTTGTCGGACAAGATCGGCCGCAAGCCGATCATTCTCACCGGCTTCCTGCTGGCGGCGCTGACATACTTCCCGATCTTCAAGGCCATTACCCACTTCGCCAATCCGAAGCTCGAGGCGGCGCTTGCGGCGTCCCCCGTCACCGTGATCGCCGACCCGGCCGAGTGCTCGTTCCAGTTCAAGGCAACCGGCACTGAAAAATTCACCACCAGCTGCGACGTGGCCAAATCCGGACTCGTCAATCTGTCGGTGAACTACAACAACGAAGTCGCGCCGGCCGGAACCAAGGCCAAAGTGAAGATCGGCGACCAGACGCTGGCGGCCGACAGCCCCGATTTCGCCAAGACACTGGCCGCGGCCATCAAGGCCCACGGCTATCCGGCGTCGGCCAATCCGGACGAAATCAACCGCGTCATGACCACCCTCATGCTCTGGATACTGGTGGTTTACGTGACGCTGGTCTATGCGCCGATCGCCGCGTGGCTGGTTGAACTGTTCCCGAGCCGGATCCGCTACAGCGGATTGTCGTTGCCATATCACATCGGCAACGGCTGGTTCGGCGGCTTCCTGCCCGCGACCGTGTTCGCGATCGCGGCCGCAACCGGAAACATCTATTCCGGTCTGTGGTATCCGATAGGAGTGGCGCTCATGAGCCTGGTCATCGGCTTCCTGTTCCTGCCGGAAACCAAGGACGTCGATATCACCAAGACCTAAGATCAATCGGGCGGCGATGAGCCCCCGACGAACCGATCGGCCGCGGCGCCATCCGCGGCCGATTTTATTTTGAGCCTGTTGCGCCGGTAAACTGCAGCACGATCTCGCGCCGATGCGGACGCGCCCGATGCTCGATCAGGTAGATCGCCTGCCATGTTCCGAGCGCGAGCCCGCCTTGCAGGACCGGAACGTGCAGCGAGGTCGCCGTCAGCATGGTCTTGACGTGCGCCGGCATATCGTCGGGTCCTTCGGTGTCGTGGGTCCAGCCGGCGTCCTCGGGGGCAAGCCGGTCGAGCACGGTCATCAAATCGTCGAGCACCGACGGATCGGCATTTTCCTGGATGGTCAGCGACGCCGAGGTATGGCGGATGAACAGCGTCACCGCGCCTTCTCGCGCGCCTGCGTCTTTCACAAACTTCGCAACCTCGGCGGTGAGATCGACGAAGCCGGCCCCCGACGTTTCGATCGTTACCAGCGACGTGACGATGGTGGTCGCAGTGATGCTCGACGAGTTGCTGCGAGAGATTGATTTGGCTCGGGTCATTAAGCCTCAGCGAGTGTCTCTCATCCCGCGAAACGCCGTCTCGAAGGATGAATGGGATCAAGCCTCGTGGTTCGAGACGCGGGAAGCCGCGCTTCTCACCACGAGGCTTTGTTTCAAATCTTGCCGCCGACGTCCTTCTGCATCCGGTTGGCCAGGTCAACGAGGCGCTGCCATGCCTGCTGCAGAAACGACATCATGCGATCCATGTCGCGGTCGCTCGGCAGCGGAATCTCGATCTTGCGCCCGCCGTCAGCCAGCTTCGATTCCGGCGGCTTCAGCGAGTCGGTCTTCGGCAGCGGCTCGTCGATCTTGCCCGCGACGGTCGGCTCGCGCTGGACCAGTTGCGCTTTCAGCTTCTCATTGTCGGCCTGCAGCCGGCCGATTTCCGCGTCGAGCGCCGCGCGCTCGTCGGGCACGGCATAACATGCCCAGCCCGCGCCGGCGTCGGTGCAGGTCGACACCGCGCCGGTCCTCGTATCGAGCCTGATCACGCCATCGGCGATCGGCGACAGGATATAGCGGCCGTTCTCGGTTTCCGGCATCGACCGCGCCGTGGCGCCGCCGATGAAAAAAACCACCGCGGTGGCTGCGAATGAAATGGCGAATTTCGAAATCGATGCCGATATCATCATGGGATTGCTCCCTTTCAAACCGCCGCGGCGCGCGTAGGGTAGACCCCGGGGCTAAACCTGAGAACGATAGGGCGCGCGGCTTGATTTCAACGCGTCCGCGAGCAATTCGATCCGATCCTGGCCCCAGAACACCTCGCCGTCGAGCACATAAACCGGCGACCCGAACACGTCGGCCGCCAGCGCTTCCTGGCGGTTTTGCTCGTAGGCCGCACTGATCGCTTCGGACCCCGAGCGCTCAACCAGTTGCTTGCCCGGCAGTCCGCAATCGTCGGCGAGTTTAATCAGCGTCGCAGGATCGGCCAGACTGAGCTGGTCCTCCCACACCGCCGCAAAGGCCCGCCGCAGAAATGGATCGGGATCGTGGCCGGCCTCGATCACCGCGATCACGAGGCCATCGGCCAGCCGTGCGTTGAACGGCCAGTTCGCGGGCTGAAGATGAAACTTCAGGCCGCGCTTGTCGCGCCAGCGCTGCAGTTCGACCATTCGATAACGTTGCCGCACCGGATGGCGCTTCAGCAGCGGCAGCCCGCCAGTTTCGGAAAACAGGTCGACCAGCACCACCGGCTTGTGATTCACCTTGAGATCATAGGTGTCGGCAACTTCCCGGAACAATTTGTGCCCGATATAGGCCCACGGGGATTGAAGCGAAAAATAGTAGTCGACCTGACGCGGCATACGGGCTCCCGGGAATATGAGTGATCGCGCTTATCCCAACAGACCCGCCAATCCGATGCAAGATTGATCGTCCCCCGAGGCGATCAAACCGGTCGCGCACCAGACCGGCTGACTTCAACACCGCGAGATGTTCGACACCGCGGGCTGCGAGATACCGGAATAATCCGGCCACACTGCCGTCGCGCGCCAACCGCTCGAAAATCGCCGGGCCGGTCGGATCAGCGAGGTCTTGAGTGCGATGAAGGGCGCGCTGCGCATTAAATCCCATAATTCTCCGGTTATTAATTGATCAAGATCATTCGCGGAATCGCGCGCATCGTTTAGCAATCACGGCCGCGGCTGCTGCAGCGCGGCGACTGGTCCCAGGCGCGCTTGCGCATGGCTCGATAAAGCAAGCTAAATCAATGCACTAACTGGTTACGAGGCAATCTTGACTTGGTTAGGCACGATAAGTATGGTCCGCGCGGCTTTAAAGGGCGACGGGGCGTTATTTCCATCAACACGACATCGTTTCGGGTCTCCACAGCATGGCTGAAGGCGCGGGCGGCGGCGAAAACGGAAATCACAACAAATCGTCGGCCGACGAAGCTGCGCTTTCCGCAAGGCTCGGAAGTCTGGATCACCGGTTGTCCGAAATTCGGGGCAGCCGCAAAATCGAGACTGACCAACCCGGATCTGAAGGTGGGGACGGATCGGCCAGAGCCTCGGCGATGGCACGCGGTTTCCAGCTTTCTTCCGAGTTGATCGCCGGGGTTGTCGTCGGTGCGGGGATTGGCTGGGGCATCGACCGCTTGTTGTCGACGTCGCCGTTCGGAATGATCGTGTTCTTGCTGCTCGGCTTCACCGCCGGCGTGGTCAACGTGATACGATCGGCGAACGCAAATCCGGACAGACCCCGCCGCTGAGAAACGGAAGGCCGGACGAACTGATTGCAGAGCGTCGGCGTGGCCGGCGGACCAAGAAATGCGGCGCGGATGATCGATCCGATCGAACAGTTCAACATCGAAAAGCTCTTCACGATCGGCCATATCGGCCATCAGGAGATCGCCTTCACCAATTCGTCGGCCTACATGCTCGGCTCGGTGGCGCTGATTTCGCTGCTGATGATCGGCGGCGTCGCCGGCAAGCAGCTGGTGCCCGGGCGGCTGCAGTCGATCGCTGAAATCGCTTACGAATTCGTCGCCAACACCATCCGCTCGACCGCCGGCAAGGAAGGCATGAAGTTCTTCCCGCTGGTGTTCTCGCTGTTCATGTTCATCACGGTATCGAACATAATCGGCGTCATTCCCTACAACTTCACGATCGCCAGCCACCTCATCGTCACCGCCGCGCTGGCGATGATCGTGTTTTTGACGGTGCTGATCTACGGTTTCTACAAGAATGGCCTGAAGTTCTTCAAACTGTTCGTTCCGTCGGGCATTCCGATCTTCATCCTGCCGCTGGTCGTGTTCATCGAGGTGTTCTCGTTCTTCCTGCGACCGATCTCGCACTCGGTGCGTCTGTTCGCAAACATGCTCGCGGGCCATATCGCATTGGCGGTGTTCGCAAGCTTCATTCCGCTGCTGGCGGGACTTGGCATTGCCGGCTATTTCGGCGCCGTGCTGCCGCTCGGCATGGTGATCGCGCTGACCGCGCTGGAGCTGCTGGTCGCGTTCCTCCAGGCCTACGTCTTCACCATCCTCACCTGCATCTACATCAACGATGCGATTCATCCGGGCCACTAGGCCCGGTCTCTCTAGCCAAACCTCAAGAAGGAGTTCGTTTCATGGATCCGATTGCCGCGAAGTACATTGGCGCTGGTATTGCCTGCATTGGCATGGGTGGCGCGGGCGCCGGCGTGGGCATCATCTTCGGCAACTATCTTGCCGCCGCGGTACGCAATCCTTCGGCAGCCCAGGGCCAGTTCGGCAACCTGATTTTCGGCTTCGCCGTGACCGAAGCGCTCGGCATCTTCTCGCTGCTGATCGCGCTGCTGCTGTTGTTCGCACTCTGATACTTGCCTGCGCGTATCCTGTTTTCCGGATACGCGCCAAGCCGAACAGGAGAAGCCGGTGGCTGAGAGTCATGGCGACGCCAAGGGCACGACGGCCCATACCGAAACCAGTGCCGTAAAGCATGAGTTTCCGCCGTTCCAGAGGGACACCTTTGCCTCGCAACTGGTGTCGCTGCTGATCGCTTTCGTTGCGCTCTATCTGATCGTGTCGCGTATCGCGTTGCCGCGGGTCGGCGAGGTGATCGATGCGCGCGCGAACACGATCGAGGGCGATCTGGCCGACGCGCAAAAGCTGAAGGACCAGTCCGACGCCGCGCTGAAGTCGTATGAGGGCGAACTGGCTGCCGCGCGCAGCCGGGCGCAGGCGATCGGCGCAGAGACCCGTGAAAAGCTCAACGCCGCGTCCGAAGCCGAGCGCAAGTCTCTCGAAGAGAAGCTGTCGCTCAAACTGGCCGACGCCGAGAAGACCATTGCTTCGACCCGCGAGGCGGCGATGAGCAATGTTCGCGGCATCGCCGCGGATGCGGCTGCGGCGATCGTGCAGCAGCTGACCGGCATGCGGCCCGACGTCCAGGCCGTGAACAGCGCGGTCGACGCCTCCTTGAAGGGATAGATATAGATGTTCGCCGAACCGGAATTCTGGGTCGCCGTCGCCTTCGTCATCCTGATGGGCGTGTTCGCCTATATCGGCGTCCATCGCACGGTGCTGACGGCACTGGATCATCGCGCCGCCCGCATCAAGGCCGAACTCGACGACGCCCGCCGTCTCAAAGAAGAGGCCGCCAAGCTGCTCGCCGAATACAAGGCCCGGCATGCCAGCGCGGAACGCGAGGCGCAGGATATCGTGGCGTCGGCCAAGGCCGATGCCGAACGCATCGCGGCCGAAGCCAAAACCAAGATGGAAGACTTCGTCGCGCGGCGGACCAAGACCGCCGAGGGCAAGATCGCGCTGGCCGAAGCCCAGGCGATCGCCGACGTCCGCTCGGCGGCGGCCAACGCCGCAGTCGCTGCCGCCTCCGACATTCTGTCCCGATCGGTCAAGGGCCCGGTCGCCGACGATCTGTTGTCCAAGGGCATCGCGGAAGTTCGCGCCAAGCTCAACTGACCACATCCAAATTCAACAACAAGAAGCCGGTGCGAGATGATCGCGCCGGCTTTTTTCTTTGCTCGCCGCGGCGTCTCGTCTTCCCCGCCACCGGGTCTCGCCGTCGGCGAGCCCACCCGGCATTCAAGAGCGCTTGTGAAAAGACGGAACAGCCGCAGCACGCACGAAAGCCGCTTTCGCGGGTATCACGGTCGCCAATGAGAGGGTGATTTGGGTCAGCCGTAAAGGCCGACCGCCCTACTTCTTTTTGCCGTGCTTGACCGCAGCCTTTGGCGCCGGCGCCAGCGCCTGGGGATCGAAGCCGATGTAGAAGATGTAGGAATCGCCGGCCGCTCCCGCCGGCGCCGGATACACCACATCGTCCGCCACCAGCGTGAACGGTATGTTTCCGCTCTCCGACATCGTCACCGTGGTCCGGTAGGCCTTGGTGGCGATGGTCTGCTCGCTCACGCCGCCCTGGACCACGGCGACACGCAAGGGAACCTCGATCGTCTCCGGCGCGCCGGCCGGCCCGGCAATCACGCGCCCCTGGATTCCAATTCGCGCGGTGATCTCGCCGCCGTTGCGGGTACAATCGCGCGCGGTGCGGGTGATCGTCGCCTGATAACGCAAATCATTGCCCACAGCCTCCTTGCCGGGCGCCGCCACCGCATAGGTGGACGCGCCGGCGCGGATGCTGACCGGAGGGCAGTTCATGTCGGGGCCGTCGACCGGCGCCGCCGGCGTGGCTTGCGCCGCCGGCTCATCCGACTTGCCGCCGAACAGGCTCTTGAAGCGATCGGTCAGCGACTGCGCCGATGCCGGCGCGGCAAAAACGCTGCAACTTGCGACCAACGAAACCGCAGCCACCATCGCCATCCCGCGATACCGCCGCGCGCCAGCCGCCGTCATGATCCCGCGTTTGTCACCCATCCGACGTCCTTGGCTTCTCACGTCATTCGCCCGTCATTTCCGCGCCGGGTTATAGCAGCGTAATGGCGGCAAACCCAAGGCGTATGGAACCCCGGTCCCCCGGCAAATCGACCGCGCGGACAATCCGCCGCTTCAGCCGCGAAAATCCTCATGCAGCAGGCCGAACAGCAGATGGTCCTGCCACACCCCGTTGATGCAGAGATAGCGCCGCGCCAGGCCCTCGCGGGTGAAACCGCATTTCTCCAGCACCCGGATCGACGGTGTATTGGACGGAATGCAGGCGGCCTCGATGCGATGCAGATTGAGTTCGCCGAACAGCGTGGGCAACAGCACCCGCAGCGCCGTCGTCATGTAGCCGCGATCGGCGTGGGGTTGGCCGACCCAATAACCGATGGTGCCGGCCTGCACGATGCCGCGGCGCACGTTCGCCAGCGTTACCCCGCCGATCATCGCGCCGTCGGACTCGCGGAACACGATGAACGGGTAGGAGCGGTCGGCGGCGATATCCTCGGCATAGCGGCGCAGCCGCCGCCGGAAGCCGGAGCGGGTCAGGTCGTCGGACGGCCAGATCGGCTCCCACGGCGTCAGGTAATTCCGGCTCGATTCGCGCAAATGCGCCCATTGCAGAAAATCGGCCATCTGCGGAGCGCGCAACAGCAGGCCGTGGCCGCGCGGCGCGAGTGCGGCCGATCCGCTGGAGGGCAATCGAAACAACGCCATGGGCGACACTCCCCCGAGCTACGAACCCGGCCGCCGCGCGACACTCTTCAATGCAGGCGCGCTTTGGCCTTCGAGTTGGTCAATCCTTCCGCAAAAGCCACCGCCGTGTCCAGACCCCTGCCGCTGCCCAGCGCGACCACGGCCGGGCTGCTGCGCGACAGCAAGATCCGCGCCGCGTTTCGCGTCGATTCAACGCTCACCGCGTCGATCCGGGCCACCAGTTCGTCCACCGTCAGCGGACGCCCATAGGCCAGAATGTGGCGCGCCAGCTGTTCGGCCCGGGAACTGCAGCTTTCCAGCGCCATCAGCAGGCCCGCTTTCATCTGCGCCTTGGCGCGCGCGACTTCCGCTTCGGTCAGGGTCTCGACGGCATCGTTGATGACGTCGACGATCACCTCCATCATTTCCGGCGCGTCGGCCGGATCGGTCCCGGTATAGAGCCCGAAAAAGCCGGTGTCGCTATAGGGCGCATGGAACGTATAGATCGAGTAGCACAGGCCGCGCTTTTCGCGCACCTCCTGGAACAGCCGCGACGACATTCCGCCGCCGAGCGTGTTGGTGAAGACCTGCAAGGAAAACAGCGACAGGTCGGTTTGCGGCACGCCCTCCAGCGCCAGCGTCAGGTGCGCCTGCTCGAGTTCACGATGCACCACGCGGGAGCCGCCCTTGCCGAACATCGCGGCCTGCGGCTTTGGCGCCGGCGCCGAATCGAAACCGGCAAATCGCTGCGTCACTTCCTCGACCACCCGCTTGTGGTCGACGGCGCCGGCGGCGGCCACCACCATGTCAGGACCGCGATAATGCCTCGACAGGTAGCCGTGCAGCGTGTCGCGGTTGAATTCCTTCAGGGTCTTTGCCGTTCCCAGCAATGACCGCCCCATCGGCTGATCCGGGTAGCACAGTTCGTTGAGATGCTCGAACACCACGTCGTCAGGGGTATCCTGCGCGGCGCCGATCTCCTGCACGATGACGTTCTTTTCGCGCTCCAGTTCATCCGGCACGAAGGAGGGATTGGCGAGAATGTCCGACAGCACGTCGAGCGCCAGCGGCACGTCCGCCTTCATCACCCGGGCGTAATAGGCCGTGGTTTCGGTCGAGGTGCCGGCATTAAGGTCGCCCCCGACCGCCTCGATCTCTTCGACGATCTCGCGCGAGGAGCGCCGCGCGGTGCCCTTGAACGCCATATGTTCGAGCAGATGCGAGATGCCGTGCTCATTCGGCTGTTCGTCGCGGCCGCCGACGCCGGCCCACACCCCGAGCGCCGCGGTCTCGAGATGCGGCATGGTGTCGGTGATGACGGTGAGGCCGGAGGGCAGCTTGGTAACGTCGACGCTCATCCGGCAACTCCTTGTTTCGCGGCGCGGCTGACAGACCGCACGAACCGCTCAACCTCAACCTGATCGTTCTTCATGACCTTAATGTGCTCGGGCCGGGTCATCAGCCCTTCGAGCCAGGCCGGCAATTCCGGACGCACGCCGCAGGCGGCTTGCACCGCATCGGGAAATTTCGCGGCATGCGCGGTCGACAGCACAATGTTGGGAATGGTCGAATCCGGGGTGTCGCGGTCCGCGACCGCCAGCGCCACCGCGGTATGGGGATCCATGAGGTCGCCGGCCTCGCGCCAGGCGGCGCGGATCGCCGCCGCGGTCTCGGTCTCGTCGGCCCGCCCGGCGTCGAACTCCCTGCGGATCGCCGCCAGCGTGGCATCGGGCAGCACGAACCGCCCGGACTGTTGCAGCGAATCCATCAGCCGGCGCACACCGGGCGCGTCACGGCCGCTCGCCTCGAACAACAGCCGCTCGAAATTCGACGAGACCTGAATATCCATCGACGGCGAGGCCGACGCGTGAACCTCGCGCACCTCGTAGATGCCGGTCTTGAGCGTGCGCGGCAGGATATCGTTGACGTTGGCGGCAATGCGCAGCCACCGCACCGGCAGGCCCATCCGCTTGGCGACGTAGCCCGCGAAGATATCGCCGAAGTTTCCGGTCGGCACCGTAAAGTCCACCGTCCGCGAGGGCGCGCCGAGCGCGACCGCCGAGGTGAAATAATACACCACCTGGGCGACGATCCGCGCCCAGTTGATGGAGTTGACGCCCGACAATGCGACCGCGTCGCGAAAACCGTGATGGTTGAACAGCGCCTTCACGATCGCCTGGCAATCGTCAAAAGTGCCTTCGATCGCCAGCGCGTGAACGTTGCCGGCGCCGGTGGTCGTCATCATCCGCCGCTGCACGTCCGAGATCCGGCCATGCGGAAACAGCACGATCAGATCGACATTGTCGAGGCCGGCAAACGCATCGACCGCGGCGCCGCCGGTATCGCCTGAGGTTGCGACCACGATGGTGGTGCGCTGGGCGCGCTTGGCCAGCACATGATCCATCAGCCGCGAGATCAACTGCATCGCGACGTCCTTGAACGCCAGCGTGGGGCCGTGAAACAACTCCAGCACGAATTGATTGGGACCGATTTGATCGAGCGGCACCACCGCGGGATGGCGGAACGTGGCATAGGCCTCGTTGGCCATGCGGCCGAGTTCGGCGTCCGAAATCTCGCCGCCGACGAACGGCCGGATGACATCGACCGCGACTTCCCAATAGGGCCGGCCGAAAAAGCCTGCGATGGTTTCAGGTGAAAGCTGCGGCCAGACTTCAGGCACGTAGAGGCCGCCGTCGCGGGCAAGCCCGGTCAGCATCACGTCGCAGAAGCCCAGCGTCGGGGCTTCGCCCCGGGTCGAAATATATCGTGTCAAGCCGCCCTCCAAAGGCCCGGCGACTCGAGCTAAGCCTTTGATATCAGTAAATAATCAATCCCACTTGCGGGGAAATCGTGCCGCACCATAAAGCGTTTTCGGGTGCAGGGGAAATGCTGGATTTGGGCGAGGATTTAACTGCCCTCGCGGCATTGGCGGGGACGCGCGCTCCGCTCATCCTTCGAGACTGACCTTCCGTCACGTCTCACGTCATCGCGCCAAGCGAACGTCATTCCGGGCGCGCACGAAGTGCGCACTACGATGTGCAATTGCACATCCGGCAGAATGACGGCTGGATTACGACGTCCGCATCTCTCGCGGCACGATGCGCCCGAGTTGTGCGGAACGCATCCGCCCCGCGAAACGAAACGCACGGCGTGCATGAGCGATCGCCTCAAAGGAGGGCGCAGGAAACGCCGGGTGCCCGTGGCACCCGCGGCCCGTGTGCAAAGGTAGAAAGCACACGGTAGTCACCACAGGCTCACCGGAACACCCGGCGTTTCCTGCGCGATGGTTTTAACGGCTTATGCCGCGCTCTTCCCGGCGACGAATTCGTCTTGTCACCGTCACCGGCGGATTAAGGTCTTGTCGCGCCCGGTTGGGCTGACCTGACCTCCGCCGATTTAGCACCAGCAACGGGTGCCAGAACCACACGGTTTTGCCGTACGCAGCAACCTCCACCAATCCTCGGTCGGCCATGTGCTGCCGACCGCATTTCAGCAAAGGCGTTGAAGCGCCGTTCGTCCACGCGCCGGTCGATCGCTCACGGGCATTCGCTCAATCGAAAGCCCGCCCTGCAATCACCTTGCGCGACGACGCTGCCGCGTCCACCGCATCCCATCCCAACGTTCGTGACGATGGCCAACGCCCCTCTCTCGGGACGGGATGGCGGGAGATAAGCCGGTGATTTGGGTCAGAATGGAAACGGAAATATTTTTGAAAAACGGGCTGGACAGGCAAATCACCAGGTCGGTCGATGCCGAACCAAGCGGACACGCCGCGCACGCGAAGCGATGTCGCCTAAGGTGCTGGATATTTCCATACGTCTGCACCTAATTTAGGCCCGCTTCGGGACCGAGGAGGCGAAAATGAAACTCGTTCTCTCCGTGATCATTGTGCTGTTTTATTTTTTCGTATTGCACGAGGTCAAGAGCGAGACCTGTACCGACAGGGCCCTTCATTGCGTCGTTAGATGGGGTTCGCCACCGAACGCCTGCTACGACTTGTTCAGGTTGGCCGCCTGCGAAAAGACCGGAAAATACGTCGCGCCCAATGGCAACGTTTGGCCGGCAACGCCTCCGGGGGCTGCACCGCGCGCGGATCGTTAGCGCACCGCTCCAAAACCGGCGCTGCGCTCCCCTAAGCTCAGTGGATGGACGCCTTGACCTCGATCTATTTCGACCGCCTCGGGAAAATCTGCATCAGCAGCGGTTCGATCCGCGACAATTCACTCAAATGCGCGGCGGACAACTCGGCCAGATATTCCTCGGCCCGATCCGTCAGCTTCAGCAACACGCGTCGGTGATCGTCCGGGATCGACGACACGCTCCACCAGTTCCGCTGCCGCGAGCCGATCGATCAGCCCCACCGCGGTGTGGTGCTTGACGCGTAACCGTTCGGCGAGATCGCCGATCGCGATCGGCGCGCCGCCCGGATAGCCCCGGATCGCAAGCAGCGCCTGATGCTGCTGTGGTGCAAGCCCAACGGCCTTGGCGGCGTTCTGGCTGAATTCCAGGAAGCAGCGGATCAGGTAGCGGAACTCGGACAGCGCTTCGTAATCGGCTTGCGTGGGAAGCCGTTTCGCGACCGGAACCAGACGTCTTCGCGCGTTTTTTCATTGCCGCCATTCGAGTTCAGAGCCTTGCTCAATTATATCGTAATGCGATACGAAGCCGACAAATATCAAGTCTCTTTCGCGAGTCAGCGACACCCATGAGCGTCCTTTCGACCAAATCGAAGCTTCCCGTCAAAACCGATCATCATCTCGGCGACTTCACGACCAATCCGCGTGTCCTGGTGATTGCGGGAATCGCCGTGATTGTGGCGACCGCGGGCGTGTTGGCCGGCCTCGCGCTTCTCCAGTTGATCAAGCTTGCCACCAACATTGCATATTTCGGCCGGTTCAGCCTGGCCGAGATGAAGCTGCAGGATTCGCCGCTCGGCCTTTGGGCCGTGGGCGTGCCGGTGGTCGGCTCACTCATCATCGGCCTGATGGCGCGTTTTGGCAGCGAGAAGATTCGTGGCCACGGCATTCCCGAAGCGATCGAGGCGATCCTGCTGGGCCGCTCGCGACTCGATCTCAAGGTGGCGATCCTGAAGCCGCTTTCGTCGGCGGTGGCGATCGGCACCGGTGGCCCGTTCGGCGCGGAGGGGCCCATCATCATGACGGGCGGCGCCATCGGCTCGCTGATCGCGCAGATGCTTCCGGTGAGCGACAACGAACGCAAGACATTGCTGGTGGCCGGTGCCGCCGCCGGCATGACCACCGTGTTCGGAACGCCGATCGCCGCCATCATGCTCGCGGTCGAACTATTGCTGTTCGAATGGACGCCGCGCAGCTTCATTCCGGTCACCGTCGCGGCCGTCATCGCCATGGTGGAGCGAAGCTTTCTGCATATGCCTGCGCCACTGTTCCCGTTCACAGGCAATGTCGACATTTCGGTGATCCAGCTCGGCGCGTGGGTGCTGGTCGGAATTCTCGCCGGGCTGCTGTCCGGCGTGTTGACGCAGCTGGTCTACGGCTGCGAGGACCTCTTTCTCAAACTTCCGATCCACTGGATGTGGTGGCCGTTGATCGGCGGCCTTGTGATCGGCATCGGCGGCCTGATCGAACCGCATGCCCTCAGCGTCGGATACGACAATATTTCGGGGATGCTCCAAGGCGACGTCGTCCCGAAAGCCGCGCTGCTGCTGCTCGTGGTCAAGGCGATCATCTGGTCGGTGGCGCTCGGCTCCGGCACCTCGGGCGGTGTGCTCGCACCGCTCCTGATCATGGGCGGCGCGATGGGCACCGTGCTCAGCGGCTATCTCCCGTCAGCCAGCCCGGGCTTCTGGGCGCTGCTCGCCATGGCGGCGACCATGGGCGGCACGATGCGCTCGCCGCTGACGGCGACATTCTTCGCCGTCGAACTGACCGGCAACACGCATGTGCTGTTGCCGCTGATCGCCGCCTGCGGCGCGGCCCATGCCGCAACGGTGCTGCTGATGCGGCGCTCGATCCTGACCGAAAAGGTTGCGCGGCGCGGTCACCATTTGGTGCGCGAATATCGCGTCGACCCGTTCGCCCTGACCCGCGTGCGCGAAGTCATGACGACAACGGTGGAGACCGTGCCGGCCGGCATGACGCTGCACGGCGCCGCGGCATTCCTCACCCACCCGCGGACAAGCCATCCAAGCTTCCCGGTGGTGGACGACAGCCAGCGCGTGCTCGGGATCATCGACCCACCGTCGGTGTTGCGCTGGCGGCGCGCGGGCAAGCACCGCCGCACGACGCTCGGCGAACTGCTGGCGGGTAGCCAAGTCGCCCTCGCCTATCCGGACGAATATCTGGCAGGTCTGGCCGACCGTCTCTCGCAAGTGAATGTCGCCCACCTTCCGGTGATTTCGCGGGAGGATCGGCGTCTCGTGGGATATATCGGCTGGAAAGATTTGATGCGGGTACGCGCCAAACTGCAGGCTGAAGAAAGCCAGACGGCGTCGTTTTTCCGGTTCGGAAGAAGTCGATGACGTAAGCGCGGCAGGCGCTCACGCCCGCCCGTCGTTGCGCCCGCCACCACACTCCGAACGCGATCACCATGGCGGCGGCGAGCGCGAACCAGGTGATGGCATATTGCATGTGATCGTCCTTGAGATGGACGTCGAGCGGGCCGGGCTTCGGGATGCCGCTGGCGGGCACCGGCGCCTCCAGGTCGATGTAGAACGGCGCGACCTTGTCCCAGCCGAGCGCCTGCGCCATGGCGAGGTGATCGCGGGTGAACCACAGCCGCTTGTCGTGATTTTCCGTCGGCGTGAGCATGCCGGCCGCTTCCGGAAAGCGGATGTAGCCGGTCAGCACGACAGGCTTATCGGTGATGAGCTGCGTCAGCGCACGATCCTGCAGGCCGCGGTCCTGCATCATGTTCGGCACGAAACCCGCGTTGACAGCGACGGTATCGCCGCCCGGCAGCCGTGCGGGAATGAAAGCCCAGGTGCCGGGCCCGGGAAGGTCCGGCCGAATGGCCGAACCCGAAGTGTAGACCATCGCATCCAGACGGGCCTGGTAGGTCGCGGTAAAGCTGACGCGGCGGAATTCGTCGTGCGCCGGGTTGAGCGCGCTCCACTGCGCCGGCGGCGGCAACGGCACCGGCGCGGCCGCGAGCCGTTCGGTCAGGGCCGCGATCAAGGCATGCTTTTCGGCCCGGCGCTGCAACTGCCAGACCCCGAGGCCTGCGAACAACATCACCATGGCAAGCATGAAAATGCCGAAGCCGGCGATGCGGCGGGAGTTTGCGGAGGGTGCGGTCATGTCGGCTCGCGATCGATCGAACGGCCTTCGGCGGCCTTGTGGTGGAATTGCAGCGCAATCAGCAGCGACTTCATCGACCGCAGCGGCAACAGCGTGGTCGCGAGAATCAGCGGCAGCCAAAGCACCGCGTGCAGCCAGAGCGGCGGCTGGTATTTGACCTCGACGACCAAAGCGCAGCCGACCACGATGGCACCTGCGATCATGATGATGAAGATCGCAGGGCCGTCGCCGGAATCGATGAAGGCGTAATCGAGCCCGCAGGCGTCGCAGCCGGGCCGCAGCGTCAGGAAGCTCCCATACAGTTTGCCCTTGCCGCAGCGCGGGCATCGGCAGGCCAGGCCGCGCCGCGCGGTTTCGGTGAGGGTGGGCAACGGCTGTTCCGGCATCGGCTGGTCCTTCGCGCCGCCCGCAAAACAAAAGGGCGGCCCTGCGGCCGCCCCATCTTAGCAGTTAAAGCATGATCTTTTCGGAAAACCGGTGTCCACCCATCGGGTCGGAGCCCGAGGGCATGCTTTTCCGGATCATGCTTGAACACAATTAGGAAGCGATCAATGCGCGCCGTGCGCCATGGTCTCGGCGCCGTGGCCCCAGACGTAGATGCAGATGAACAGGAACAGCCACACCACGTCGACGAAATGCCAGTACCAGGCGGCGAACTCGAAGCCGAGATGCTGGGTCGGCGTGAAATGCCCGGCATAGGCGCGCGCCAGACACACGATCAGGAAGATGGTGCCGACCAGCACGTGGAAGCCGTGGAAGCCGGTCGCCATGAAGAAGGTGGCGCCGTAGATATTGCCGGCGAAAGAGAATGCGGCGTGGCTGTACTCGAAGGCCTGCACGCAGGTGAAGGTCGCGCCCAACAGGATCGTCAGGATCAGCCCGTATTTCAGGCCCTTGCGGTCGCCCTCGAGCAGGGCGTGGTGCGCCCAGGTCACCGTGGTGCCCGAGGTCAAGAGTATCAGCGTGTTCAACAGCGGCAGATGCCAGGGGTCGAAGGTCTCGATGCCTTTGGGGGGCCACACGCCGCCAAACAGCGCGTCGCGCGTCACATGGACGGGGTCGCCGGGGAACAGCGCCGAATTGAAGAACGCCCAGAACCAGGCCACGAAGAACATCACCTCGGAGGCGATGAACAGGATCATGCCGTAGCGGTGGCTGATCTGGACCACGCGGGTGTGGTCGCCCTTGTACTGCGCCTCGCGGATCACGTCCGTCCACCAGCTCGCCATGGTGTAGAGCACGCCGATCACGCCGACGCCGAAAACGAGCGGTGCCGCCGCGAACAGATGATGCATCCAGGTGATCGCGCCGACCGCCATGATGAAGGCCGAAATCGAGCCGACGACCGGCCACGGGCTCGGATCGACGAGGTGGTAGTCGTGGTGCTTGACTTGCGCCGTAGCCATTGCGGTCTCTCCGTTAGCGGTGCCGTTGATGTTCGGCACGTCTCGTCTCAAAAATCAATTTTCCCGATCGTGAAATGCTTAAATATCCCTGCAGGCATTCCGACGATCAGAGGGCTCCCTTGCGTTTTTCCGGTTCGACCTCAGCCACGGGCTTCGGCGACGGATCGCGCACGGGGTAGAACGTATAGGACAGCGTGATGGTGTTGAGCCCGTCATTTTCGCTGTCCTTGACCAGGGCAGGATCGACGTAGAACACCACCGGCATCTGGCGGGTTTCGCCGGGCGCCATGGTCTGCTCGGTGAAGCAGAAGCAGTTGATCTTCTGGAAATACGCGCCGACCGACAGCGGCGCCACATTATAGGCCGCCTGCCCGGTGGTGGTACGCGCCGCCTGGTTGGTCACGGTGTAATAGACGGTGACGACCTCGCCGATCCTGATGTTGATTTCGGTCTTTTCCGGCTCGAACTTCCACGGCAGTCCGCCGGCGACGTTGGAGTCGAAACGCACCGCGACCTGGCGCGCCAGCGGCGCCGAGCTCGGCGCCGATTCGGCCACCTGGGTGGTGCCGTTAAAGCCGGTGGCGCGGCAGAACCAGTTGTAGAACGGCACCGCCGCATAGGACGCGCCGACCATCAGCACCACGACCAGGCCGCAAATCGCCGCCACCACCGCATCACGGCCGAGGCGCGGCGCGGCCGTTTTGGGGCTTTCGGTGGACGGTTGCGGCATCGTGGGCTTGGTTTCCATATCGCTCACATCAGGTCACATTCACATGGGCCGCACTAGAACGGCAGGTCCCTTGACCATGGTGACCGCGAAAAACAGGATGACAAGAACGCCAAGCGCCAGCGCGATGGCGATCGAACGCTGGCGGCGGCTTCTCTGCTGCGCCTCGGTGAGGACGATCCCGTCTGGTTTGCGCTTGTCATCCATCTTCGCGTCATGCGCCCCCTACCAGATCGACGGCGCAATGGCATGAACGACGACCTCAAGCAGCAAGGTCGCGAACAGCGCGAACAGATAGATGATCGAGAACGCGAACAGTCTCCGCGTCGCGCGCAGTGCTTCTCGGCCGACGCGATGACGGTAGACGTTGATCGCCAGCGCCAGCATGCCGGCGCCGAGCACGAGCGAGGTGACGCCGTAGACCGCGTCGAAATAGCCGAGCGGCCAGGGCGCGAAAGCCACCGCGACCAGCACGATGGTATAAAGCAGGATCTGCAGCCGGGTGGCGTCGGGGCCGGCGACCACCGGCA
This sequence comes from uncultured Alphaproteobacteria bacterium, assembly GCA_963843235.1. Classification (GTDB taxonomy): domain Bacteria; phylum Pseudomonadota; class Alphaproteobacteria; order Rhizobiales; family Xanthobacteraceae; genus Bradyrhizobium. Next base: position 260,699 of record CAWJJV010000015.1, on the reverse strand, counting down.
GCATCGGCACCCCGGCGCGGGCGTAATCGTCGGAGCGGAACAGCGCCAGCGCCCAGAAGTGCGGCGGGGTCCAGAAGAAGATGATCAAAAACAACAGCAGCGGCTCGACCGACAGCGAACCGGTCGCCGCCGCCCACGCCACCACCGGCGGCAGCGCCCCGGCGGCGCCGCCGATCACGATGTTCTGGGCGGTCCAGCGCTTCAGCGCGATGGTGTAGATCACGACGTAGAAGAAGATCGTGAAGGCGAGCAGCCCGCCGGCAAACCAGTTGACCAGGATGCCGAGCGTCAGCACCGAGAAAAACGCCAGCGTCATGCCGAACGTCAGCGCTTCCGGCCGGGTGATGCGCCCGCGCGGAATCGGCCGGTTGGCGGTGCGCGACATCTTGGCGTCGATGTCGCTCTCGTACCACATGTTCAGCGCACCGGAGGCGCCGGCGCCGACCGCGATGCACAGGATCGAGGTGAACGCCAGCACCGGGTGGAAGTGACCCGGCGCCATCACGAGGCCCACCAAAGCGGTGAAGATCACCAGCGACATCACCCGCGGCTTCAGCAGCGCGATGTAATCGGCAACATCGGCCTCGGAAATCCGGGGCGACAGCTCAATGGCGTTGTGATCGACAACCGACAAGACAGGTCTCGCTTCTTTTACAGGTCTCGCTTCTTTTAAACGCCGCGGCGCCGTCAAGGCGCCGCGCATTCACATCACTGCACGCGCGGCAGCACTTCGAACTGGTGGAACGGCGGCGGCGACGACAGCGTCCATTCCAGCGTGGTGGCGCCGACGCCCCACGGATTGTCGGCGGCCTTCTGCTTGCGCACGAACGCATCGATCACGCCGTAGATGAAGATCAGGACGCCGAAGGCGGAGATGTAGGCGCCGATCGACGACACCAGATTCCAGCCGGCGAACGCGTCCGGATAGTCGACATAGCGCCGGGTCATGCCCTGCAATCCCAGGAAGTGCTGCGGGAAGAACAGGATGTTGACGCCGATGAACATCACCCAGAAGTGCGCCTTGCCGATCGCCTCGCTGTACATGTAGCCGGACATCTTCGGGAACCAGTAGTACCAGCCGGCGAAGATCGCGAACACGGCCGCGACGCCCATCACGTAATGGAAGTGCGCGATCACGTAGTAGGTTTCCTGCAGCACGCGATCGACGCCCGCATTGGCCAGCACCACGCCGGTGACGCCGCCGACAGTGAACAGGAAGATGAAGCCGACCGCCCACAACATCGGCGTCTTGAACTCGATCGAGCCGCCCCACATCGTGGCGATCCAGGAGAAGATCTTCACGCCGGTCGGCACCGCGATCACCATGGTGGCGGCGACGAAATAGGCCTGCGTCGCGCTCGACATGCCGACGGTGTACATGTGGTGCGCCCACACCACGAAGCCGATGCCGCCGATCGCCACCATCGCGTAGGCCATGCCGAGATAGCCGAACACCGGCTTGCGCGAGAAGGTCGAGACGATCTGGCTGATCATGCCGAAGCCCGGCAGGATCAGGATGTAGACTTCGGGATGGCCGAAGAACCAGAACAGATGCTGGAACAGCACCGGGTCGCCGCCACCCTCGGCCGAGAAGAACGTGGTGCCGAAATTGCGGTCGGTCAGCAGCATGGTGATGGCGCCGGCCAGCACGGGCAGCGACAGCAGCAGCAGGAACACCGTCACCAGGATCGACCACACGAACAGCGGCATCTTGTGCAGGGTCATGCCCGGCGCGCGCATGTTGAAGATGGTGGTGATGAAGTTGATGGCGCCGAGGATCGAGGAGGCGCCGGCCAGATGCAGCGCCAGGATCGCGAAGTCGACCGCCGGTCCGGGATGGCCGGACGTCGACAGCGGCGCGTACATGGTCCAGCCGGTTCCGGCTCCTAAGGAGCCCGGCTCACCCTCGACGAAGGAGGAGATGATGAGCAGGCCGAACGCCGCCGGCAGCAGCCAGAACGAGATGTTGTTCATGCGCGGGAACGCCATGTCGGGCGCACCGATCATCAGCGGCACGAACCAGTTGCCGAAGCCGCCGATCATCGCCGGCATCACCATGAAGAAGATCATGATCAGGCCGTGCGAGGTCACGAAAACGTTGTAGGTGTGGGTGCTGTGAAAAATCTGCACGCCGGGGTACATCAACTCCGCCCGGATTGCGATCGACATCAAGCCGCCGATGATGCCGGCGACCACCGCGAACACCAGGTACATCGTGCCGATGTCCTTGTGGTTCGTCGAATAGACGTAGCGCCGCCAACCGGTCGGGTGGGCGTGATCGTCATGGGCGTGATCGTCGTGAGCCGTTGCTGCCGTGGTTGCCATTTTCAAATCCTGCCTTGCAGTCCCTTGTCGGACCTCGCGGTCCCGTCGCCCTGTCTCGTTGATGCGCGCAAGTCCTTCAACCTACTGCGCCTTCGACCTACCGCTCCTTCAGCCTACTGCGCCGCGTCCGCCGCCGAGGCGTAAGCATTCGCCGGCACCGCCGCAAATTTCTTCTTCGCGTCCTCAACCCAGGCGGTAAATTCCTGGTCGCTCACCACCCGCACCGCGATCGGCATGAAGGCGTGATCCTTGCCGCACAGTTCGGAGCACTGGCCATAGAACATGCCGGTCTTGGTCGCCTTGAACCAGGTTTCGTTGAGGCGGCCGGGGATGGCGTCGATCTTGATGCCGAACGCCGGCACCGCGAAGGAATGGATCACGTCGGCACCGGTGGTCTGCACCCGGATCACCTTGTTCACCGGCACCACCATCTCATTGTCGACGCCGAGCAGGCGGGGCTGCTTGTCCTGGGCCAGCAGCGAATCAAACTCGAACTTGCCGTTGTCGGGATAGGCATAGCTCCAGTACCACTGCTTGCCGGTCGCCTTGATGGTCAGGTCGGCCTTCGGAATGTCGAGCTCCTGGAACAGCAGCCGGAACGACGGCACCGCGACGCCGACCAGGATCAGCACCGGAATCAGGGTCCAGGCCACTTCGATCAGGGTGTTATGGGTGGTCTTGGACGGGACCGGGTTGGCCTTGGCGTTGAACTTCACCACCACCGCAATCAACAACGCCAGCACGAACAGCGTGATGATGGTAATGATCACGAAGCAGGTAGTCGTGAAACGAGGCGATGCTGTCCATCACCGGGGTCGCGGATTCCTGCAGCCTGAATTCCCACGGCGCAGGTTGCCCCAGCGTTTCGGCGAATGCCGCCCCGCCGGCTACCAGCGCCATGCCGGCCACCGTCATCCCCAGCAACCGCCGGCCCAATTGGCCCTTCGACACCTTCATGTCGTTCGCGCTCCCCTTGATATTACCTCTAAGCATTCCGCCGGATGGCAGGAGATGCTGCACGATTCACGCCCTGACAAACGGCCTTGGGAGGAACGAAAGAAGTATACTTCAGAAGTACGCTTCAACAGTACCTGAGCCGGATCGCTGGAACGCGTCGAAATCCAGCCTCTCAAACCATAATTCTCAGGCTCTCGCAATGCAGTAGTAAGGTGTGCAGCGATGCATCGCCGCCCGGTCGGCGACGCAACATTTTCCCGAGAAATCAGGCCATAGCGCCGCTTTAGCCGCCGGGCCGCGCTTGACAGGCCGATTGCCCGATGTAGGCACAGCGATGGTGTTCCACAGGAACCTGATTCGCGACGTGCGGAATGGCTTGCCTCTGGCGCCGGGCTGCCTTCAAGGCGCCGTCATTGCCTATCAGTCCAATGTTCGCACCGAATTGCCCAGCGGACATCGGCCAGGACGTGCGGTCCGAGGACATATTGGAAGGATCGACCCCGATGGGGCCTTCGAAAGATCTGAACAGGCGTAATGCCGGCCGTGGCGCCCGATGGTCCGCCTCATGGCTGGCAACGTTGCGCTGCGCCGGCCTCGCCATCGCCGCCCTGCTCGGCCTGACCGCGGCCGCCCATGCCCAGGGTGCGGTACGATCGGTCCATGGCGACTGGCAGATCCGCTGCGACACCCCGCCCGGCGCCCAGGCCGAGCAATGCGCGCTGATCCAGAGCGTGGTGGCGGAAGACCGCTCCAACGCCGGCCTGACCGTCATCGTGCTCAAAACCGCCGACCAGAAGAGCAAGCTGATGCGGGTGGTGGCGCCGCTCGGCGTGCTGCTGCCCTCCGGCCTCGGCCTGAAACTCGATAATGTCGACGTCGGCCGCGCCGGTTTTGTCCGATGCCTGCCCAATGGCTGCGTTGCCGAAGTCGTCATGGACGACAAGCTGCTGGGCCAGTTGCGCACCGCCAAGACCGCGACCTTTATCATTTTCGAGACCCCCGAAGAGGGCATCGGGTTTCCGCTCAGCCTCAACGGGCTCGGCGAAGGGTATGACAAGCTGCCGTGAGGGCAGGTCGTCACCGCAGCCAAGCGTCGTCAGCCCCTCCCGTTTCGTACGATCATCACTATCTTCGGCAGTCAATTCGTCCCGGCCAAGCCAACGGGTCGGCGCAAAACGCCGCCCGATGACCGGCCCCGCCCGAGCCGGGACCCGTGACCGCAGGTTTCTGTATTGTAAGATGAGATCGCCGCAGGCCCGTGCTTAGCTTTCCGAGCCTGTGGATATGGGTTTCCGCTCCCGGTGCGCATTGCGCGTCAGGCGGGGACGACTAGGATGATTGCACTGGAGTTCCAATGACCAATCCGGCCACCACCTCCCTGCTCGACCGCGCCAATCTCGACCGCGATTCCGTCCGCCATGAGGTGGCGCGCGGGCTGGCGGGCGCCGACGACGGCGAACTGTTCCTCGAATACAGCCAGACCGAGGCGCTGATGTTCGACAACGGCCGGCTGAAGCAGGCGACCTACGACACCTCGCAGGGTTTTGGTTTACGCGCGGTAAAGGACGACGCGGTCGGCTATGCGCATTCCTCCGACGTGTCGCTGCCGGCGCTGATCCGCGCCGCCGACGCGGTCGCGGCGGTGCGCGGCGGCTATTCCGGCAGCTTCGCGGCGCCCCCGCCCACACCAATGTTCGGCTGTACAGCGACGACAATCCGCTGGATGCGCCGGGCTTCGAGAGCAAGGTCAAGCTGCTGGCCGAGATCGACGCCTATGTCCGCGACAAGGATCCGCGGGTGCGGCAGGTCACGGTCAGCCTCGGCGCGACCTGGCAGGTGGTGGAGATCCTGCGCCCCGACGGCGAGAGCTACCGCGACATCCGCCCGCTGGTGCGGGTCAACATCTCCGTGGTGGCGGGCCAGGGCGACCGCCAGGAGAGCGGCAGCAAGGGCTATGGCGGCCGCGAGGGCTATGCGCGCTTCATCGAAACCAAGGCGTGGCGCGAGGCCGCCGACGGCGCCATCCGCGAGGCGCTGGTCAATCTCGAATCGGTGCCGGCGCCCGCCGGCGAAATGGACGTCGTGCTCGGCGCCGGCTGGCCCGGCGTGATGCTGCACGAGGCGGTCGGTCACGGGCTCGAGGGCGATTTCAACCGCAAGAAGACCTCCGCCTTCGCCGGCCTGATGGGCCAGCAGGTGGCGGCCAAGGGCGTCACCGTGGTCGACGACGGCACCATGGCGTCGCGGCGCGGCTCGCTGTCGATCGACGACGAGGGCACGCCGACCAACCGCACCGTGCTGATCGAGGACGGCATCCTGGTCGGCTACATGCAGGACCGCCAGAACGCCCGGCTGATGAACATGAAGCCGACCGGCAACGGCCGCCGCCAGGGCTATGCCCATGTGCCGATGCCGCGCATGACCAACACCTACATGCTGGCCGGCCAACGCGACCCCGCGGAAATCCTGGCCTCGGTCAAGAACGGCATCTACGCCGCCAATTTCGGCGGCGGCCAGGTCGACATCACCTCGGGCAAGTATGTGTTCCAGTGCACCGAGGCCTACAAGATCGAAAACGGCAAGCTCGGCGCGCCGCTGAAGGGCGCCATGCTGATCGGCAACGGGCCGACCGACCTGCACCGCATCACCATGATCGGCAACGATCTCGCGCTCGATACCGGCATCGGCACCTGCGGCAAGAACGGCCAGGGCGTGCCGGTCGGCGTCGGCCAGCCGACGCTGCGGATGGAGCGCATCACCGTCGGAGGAACCGGCGGATGAGCGTCGATAAATTGTCAACCAGCACGAAAACCAGCTGGGGCGCGCAGGCGCTGCAGCTGGTGGCGATCGTCCTGATCGTTTTCCTCGCCAAGGGCGCCATCGCCGAACCGTTCTACGTGCCGTCGGGCTCGATGGAGCCGACGCTGCTGATCGGCGATGCGCTGCTGGCGTCGAAATATCCCTACGGCTACAGCGCCGCCTCGCTGCCGGTGCAGATCACGCTGCCCGAAACCGGGCGGCTGTTCGGCGGCACGCCGAAGCGCGGCGACGTCGTGGTGTTCCGCTGGCCGGGCGACCGCTCGCAGGCCTGGGTCAAGCGCGTCGTCGGGCTGCCCGGCGACCGGATCCAGATGCGGCAGGGCCAGCTCTTCATCGACGACCATCCGGCGTCGCTGAAGGCCGACGGCATCGGCGAAGCCGAGGACGACAATGGCAGCGCCGAACCGGCGCACCGCTATATCGAGACCTTGCCGGGCGGCGTCAGCCACGAGATTTTCAAGCTGTACGACAATGGCCGGCTCGACAACACGCCCGAAGTGACCGTGCCGCCGGGCCGGCTGTTCGTGATGGGCGACAACCGCGACAACTCCGCCGACAGCCGCGTGTCCGTGCGCGACGGCGGCGTCGGGCTGTTGCCGATGGACGATCTGGTCGGCCGCGCCGACGCCGTGGTCGGATCGTGGGACCTCGGCATCCGCGGCCAGCCGGTATGGACCTGGCTGTCCGGCTTTCGCCTGACGCGGTTTTTCACCGCGGTGCATTGAGGAAAGAGTTACGTCTGTTTCTGTCATGGCCGGGCTCGTCCCGGCCATCCACGTCTTTGCTGAACTTGAGCGACAAAAGACGTGGATACCCGGGACAAGCCCGGGCATGACGAACTTTAAGGGTGCCCATTGTATCGGCGCTCACAAGCCAGATTTCCGGGATGACCGAGCGTTCTTATGACCTTCGACGACATCCGAAAGACTCGCGCTCAGCTGGCCCGAGGTCGAAGACGGTACTTCCTACGGCACGCCCGCGCTCAAGGTGCGCAAGAAAATGCTGGTGCGCCTGAAGGAAGACGGCGACAGCCTGGTGATGCCGGGCGTTCCGCCTGACGAGCGCGACATGCTGGTGGAGCGCCGGCCCACGGTGTTCTACTTCACCGACCACTACAAAGATTACCCGATGGTGCTGATCCGGCTGTCGAACGCAACGCGTGCGACGGTCGAGCCGCTGCTGCGCCGGCAATGGCGGGCGTTGGCCTCGAAAGCGGCGGTGCGGGAGTTCGACGCGAGCTGAGCAGCGCAGCAAGCGTAGCCCGGATGAGCGCAGCGATATCCGGGTCGGCGTAGCGTAATCCCGGATGTCGCGGAGCCTGTCATCGGGCGCGCGTCCGCGCGACCCGTTGGCTCATCCCGGCTACTTGCTCTGTCATTCCGGGATGGTGCGTCAGCACCAGACCCGGAATCTCGAGATTCTCCGATGTGCGCTTGCACATCGTAGTTCGATGCTTCGCATCGCCCCGGAATGACGGTGCAACAAGGTAGCTCGCTTAAGAGACGCGGCCCCTACCGCACCACGCCCGAGATAAACCCCGGCTTGCGGCGCGGCGGCTTGATTTCCTTCTTCAGAAAGCAGCGCGCGTCGCGGCCGACATAGCCCGGCCGCGCGTAGGTCCAGGCCCGGCATTTATTGTCGGCGGCGCAGGCCAGCCTTGCAGGCTTCGTCGCCCTCGGCGCGTTTGAGGTCGAAATTCCGGTAATCGCCGCCGAAGCGGTCGATCGAGCTTTCGATCGCGCCGTTGCGCGGCTCGACCACGCCGGCGCCGCGCACGCCCGAAACGCAGCAATCATCCGCGACGCGCGCCGGCACGCTGTTCTTCAGCCAGCACACCGCGCCGCGCGTGATGTCGGTCGGATAGTTGAAGCTCCAGGCCCGGCAACGCCGGTCGCGTTCGCACATCAGCGCGCAATCCGCCGGATCGCCCGAGGCAACCGGCGAGTTCTGGTAATCACTACCCGGTCGATCGAAATTGGCCTGGGCTTGTGCCGGCCGCGTGGCCGCCAAGACCACCAAAAAAGCCGCCGTCACCAAACACGCCCGGAGCAGGCGGCCTCCCAACATTCGCGATGGCTTTCGATTATCTGGACTGGACCGCGGTTCGCGGGATGCCATTTGATCGCCATCAACCTGTACGGCAGATGAACGGCGCGAAACGCCCGCCGCCGCTCGGTGTCCGACTCCACATCCGGCGTTGCGAGGACTTTCGCCTCGAATCGTCATCTCGCCCTAAGCGATTGTTGAGCATGATCTTTCCGGAAAGCGGCGTCGGTTGCCGGATCATGCGTTAGAAGCAATACTCCTCATAGGCCGGTTCCACCGACCCGTTCCAGGGGCCGTGGAATTTCTCCAGCATCTCCTCGGCCGGGGTGCGCCCGGCGTCGATGATCCGCTCCAGCGGCTCGAGATGACGGCTTTCGTCATGGCCGGACTGATCGGCGCGACCGCGCCGCCGCAGGCCCGAATGCGACAGCGTCAGGCATTCCTTGGCGATCTCGAACAGATAGCGGTCCCTGATCCGGGCCTTGAAGCCGAAGCGCGGCACGTCGTCGCGCAGCGCCTGACGCTCCTGCGCATTCCAGTGCTTGACGATGTCCCACGCCGCGTCGAGGCTGACGTCGTCATAGAGCAGGCCGACCCAGAACGCCGGCAGCGCCGGCAGCCGGCCCCACGGCACCCCGTCGGCGCCGCGCATTTCCAGGTAGCGCTTCAGCCGCACCTCGGGGAAAATCGTCGACAGATGATTGGCCCAATCCGACAGCGTCGGACGCTCGCCGGGAAGCGCGCAATTCTTGCCGTCGAAGAAATCGCGGAACGACGATCCCGCCACATCGATATAGGTGTCGCCGCGCTTGACGAAATACATCGGCACATCCAGCGCGTAGTCGACCCAGCGCTCGAACCCCATGCCGTCCTCGAACGCCCACGGAATCATCCCCGAGCGCGCATTGTCGGTATCGCGCCAGATTTCGGAGCGGAACGACAGGAAGCCGTTGGGCTTGCCCTCGGTGAACGGCGAATTGGCGAACAGCGCGGTGGCCACCGGCTGCAGCGCCACCGACACCCGCAACTTCTTGACCATGTCGGCTTCCGACGAGAAGTCGAGATTGGTCTGCACCGTGCAGGTCCGGTACATCATGTCGAGGCCGTATTGGCCGACCTTCGGCATGTAGTTGCTCATGATCTTGTAGCGGCCCTTGGGCATCACGGGAATTCTGCGCCCGCGACCATGACGGCGTCATGCCGAGCCCGAGAAACCCGATGCCGAGCGGGGCTGCGACCTCACGCACCTGCGCCAGATGCGACATCAGTTCGGACTGGGTCTGGTGCACGGTCTCCACCGGCGCGCCCGACAGTTCGAACTGCCCGCCGGGCTCCAGCGAGATCGCGCCGCCGCCGGTGACGTCGTACAGGCCGATGATGTTGCCGCGCTCCATGATCGGCTCCCAGCCGAGCAGGAGTTTCATGCCGTCCAGCAGCGCGCCGATGCCGCGCGCGCCCTCATAGGCCACCGGTTGGTGGCCTTGAAGCGTGAACGGCGTCTTTTCGTGTTCGGTGCCGATCCGGAATTCGGAAGCAGGCCTCACGCCGGCCGCCAGCCACGCGACCAACTCCTCGCGCGATTGCAGCGGCGTCATATCGATCTGGTCACGCGCCATAAAAAATCCGGATAAAGGGCGCTTCGACCGAACGCGCACGGTGTCGGGGATATCCCTGAACCAACCGGTCCGGGGATGCGGGGTAGCAAGACAACATCATCGGGCCAGCACGGCGTCTCTGGTGACGGAGGCCTGGGCCTCGTCGCATGAGCAGCCCAACCGGTCGAGCAAGCCGCAGAGTTTCATGGCATCGGCATCGGACAGTTTCGAGCCGACATGCTTTTCGATCGCGGCCGAATACGCGCTGCACATCTTCTTCTGCAATTCGCGGCCGGTTTCGGTGATTTGGACGAACTGGCCGCGCTTGTCGATCTTGCATTCGAGGCGCGCCGCCAATCCTTCGTCGACCAGCCGGTCGATCAGCCGCGAGGTCGAATATTGCGGAATCAGCATCTGCTTTTCCAGCTCCACCGGGCGCAGTTCGCCCGACGGCGCGCGCGACAGTTCGACCAGCGCGTCGTACCACGCCAGCGCCGGGAAGCCGGCCTTTTTCAAATCCTGCTCGACCGCCCCGAGCACCCGGCTCTGGACGCGCATCAGGCGGATCCAGCAGGCGGTCGCCTCGGTTGAAGGTTTGCGTTTCATGTGGTCCGGTCCATAGATGTCGGGGATAAGTGTAGCGCATTAAATGCAGCTGCATCAATCTTGACTATTCCATGCAAATGCATTTAGTCGTGCGCCCCTTAAATAACCAGCAAATTCACAGGAAGGAAAACGCCATGAAGCTTTTTTACTCACCCGGCGCCTGCTCGCTCTCGCCCCACATCGCGCTTCATGAAGCCGGCCTCGCTCACGAACTCGTCAAGGTCGACCTCAAGGCGAAGAAAACCGAAAACGGCGACGACTTCAACGCCATCAATCCGAAGGGCCAGGTACCGGCGCTGATGCTGGACAGCGGCGAATTGCTGACCGAGGGCCCGGTGATCGTGCAGGTCATCGCCGACAAGGCTGCCGGCAAGAACCTCGCGCCGGCCAACGGCACCGACGAACGCTACAAGATGCAGGAATGGCTGAACTTCACCACCAGCGAGCTGCACAAGAATTTCAGCCCGCTGTTCAATCCGGCGATCCCCGATGACGTCAAGAAATTCTTCGTCGACCGGATCATGGGCAAATTTAGATATGCCGACTCCCAGCTTGCCGGCCGCGACTACCTGATGGGCAAGCAGTTCACGGTCGCCGACGGCTACCTGTTCGTGATGCTGGCCTGGGCGGATCGGATGAAGATGGACCTTTCCGGCATGAAGAACCTGATGGCCTTCAAGGACCGCGTCGCGGCACGCCCCAACGTGCAGGCCGCGCTCAAGATGGAAGGCCTGTTGAAGGCGGCGTGAGGTCAAACCCCCCTGCGGCGAGGGTTGGCCGAGGGTGCCGCGCGTTCAAAGCGGCGAACCCGGAATCCTCGCTCTACAACGCTCCACAATGCGAGAGTGCCGGATCAGTCCGCGCTGCGGACTGTCCGGAATGAACTCTGAACTACGCCGCCGCCTGCTTCTTCGGCGGGAAGCGGCCGTAGAAGGTCTCGTCCTTGGCCGCCATCTCGATCAGCAGCTTCGGCGGCGCGAAGCGCGGACCGTATTTGGCCTCGAGCTTGTGGCACAGTTCGACGAACTTTTTCGTGCCCATGAAGTCGATATAGGACAGCGTGCCGCCGGTGAACGGCGCAAAGCCGAAGCCGAGGATCGAGCCGACATCGGCCTCACGCATATCGGTGATGACGTGATCCTCCACGGTGCGCGCGGCTTCCACCGCCTGCACCACCAGGAAGCGCTGCTTCAATTCCTCGATGTCGAGCGTATCGGGATCGAGGTGCTTCGGCTGCAACCCGCCGAGCTCCGACCACAGGCTCTTCTGGCCCTTGCCCTTCTCGGGATAATCGTAAAAGCCCTTGCCGTTCTTGCGGCCGAAGCGGCCCTGCTTCTCGACCATCTCGACCAGAAGCTTCTTCTGGCTCTGATCGATGGCATTGGCGCCGAGATCGGCCTCGGTCGCCTTCATGATCTTGAGCACGAGATCGAGCGCAACCTCGTCGGACAGCGACAGCGGCCCGACCGGCATGCCCGCCATCTTCGCGGTGTTCTCGATCATCGCCGGCGGCACGCCTTCCATCAGCATTTCCAGGCCTTCGGCGGTGAAGCGCAGCACGCAGCGGTTGGCGAAGAAGCCTCTGCTGTCATTGACCACGATCGGGGTCTTGCCGATCGTGCGGACGTAATCGAGCGCGGTCGCCAGCGCGACGTCGCCGGTATTCTTGCCGACGATGATTTCCACCAGCATCATCTTCTCGACCGGCGAGAAGAAGTGAATGCCGATGAACTTGCCCTGGTCCTTGAACTCTTCCGCCAGCGAATTGATCGGCAGCGTCGAGGTGTTGGAGGCAAAGATCGCATCGGGCTTCAGCAGCGGCTGCGCCTTGGCGTAGGTTTCCGCCTTGACCTTGCGGTCCTCGAACACCGCCTCGATGACGAGGTCGCAATCCTTCAATACGCCGTAGTCGGCGGTAGCGCTGATGCGCGACAGGATGGCATCGCGGTCGGCTTCCTTGGCGCGGCCCTTCTTGATCAAATCGTCGATCACGGCCTGCGCGTGACCTTTGCCCTTGTCGGCGCTTTCCTGGTCGCGGTCGATCAGCACGACGTCGATCCCGGCGCGCGCCGAGACGTAGCCGACGCTGGCGCCCATGAAGCCGGCGCCGATCACCGCGAGCTTCTTCACTTTTGTCGGCGGCACGTTTTGCGGGCGGCGGGCGCCCTTGTTCAATTCCTGCATCGACAGGAACAGGCTGCGGATCATCGCCGCCGCTTCCTTGCTGCGCAGGATCTGCGCGAAGTAGCGCGACTCGACGCGCAGCGCGGCATCGATCGGCAGCAGCAATCCCTCATACACGCACTGCATGATGGCGCGCGCCGCCGGATAATTGTCATAGGTCTCGCGGCGGAAAATCGCGTTGCCGGCCGGGAACATCATCATGCCGGCCTTGGAATAGACCGGGCCGCCCGGCAGCTTGAACCCCTTCTCGTCCCAGGGCGCCACCGCCTTGCCGCCGCCCTTGATCCAGTCCTTGGCGGTCTTGATCATGTCGGCCGCCGGAACCACGGCGTCGACCAGCTTCAGCGCCTTGGCCTTGTCGAGATTGATCGCCTCGCCCTTGAGCAGCAATTGCATCGCATCCTGCGGCGGCACGATGCGCGGCACGCGCTGGGTGCCGCCGGCGCCGGGGAACAGCCCGACCTTCACCTCGGGCAGCCCGAGGCGGGTTTTGGGATTCTCGGCGGCGACGCGATGATGGCAGGCCAGCGTCAGCTCAAAACCGCCGCCGAGCGCGAGGCCATTGATGGCCGCGACCCACGGCTTGCCGCTGGTTTCGATGGCGCGGAACACCTGCGAGAAGCGGCGGCTCTGGTCGAACAGCATCTGGTTGGCGGCCTCTTCGCCCTTGGCCTTCAGCGTGTCGGCGTAGGTGCGGCTCATGCCCTCGAGCATCGAGAGATCCGCTCCGGCGCACAATGCTTCCTTGCCCGAGGTGATGACGACGCCCTTCACCGCGGCATCGTCGGAGGTCTGCTTCACGATCGCTTCGAGTTCGTTGATCGAGGTCTCGTCGAGCACGTTCATCGAACGGCCCGGGGTGTCCCATGTGACCAGCGCAATGCCGTCGGCGTCGGTCTCGAGCTTGAAATTCTTGAAGGCCATGTTGGTCGCTCCCAATTCGAAACGCTGTCGTATTAGCTGAGGCGCGCAAGCGCGGAATGCTTCTCCCCTCCCCCTTGCGGGGAGGGGTCGGGGGTGGGGGTCTCCAAGCACTGAGCTTGCAGCTACCCCCCTCCCCGACCCTCCCCCGCAAGGGGGGAGGGAGCAGAATCTCAACACCCGCTCGATGATCGTCGCGGTGCCCATGCCGCCGCCGATGCACAGCGTGACCAGCGCGGTCGATTTGTCGCTGCGTTCGAGTTCGTCGAGCACGGTGCCCAGGATCATCGCACCGGTGGCGCCGAGCGGGTGGCCGAGCGCAATCGCACCGCCATTGACGTTGATCTTGGCGTTGTCGATGTCGAAGGCCTGGATGTAGCGCAGCACCACCGAGGCGAACGCCTCGTTCAGTTCGAACAGATCGATGTCCGATTGCTTCATGCCGGAGCGTTCGAACAGCTTCCGGGTCACATCGACCGGACCGGTCAGCATCATCGCCGGCTCCGAGCCGATATTGGTGAAGGCGCGGATTTTCGCCCGCGGCTTCAGGCCATGCTTGGCGCCTGCTTCCTTGCTGCCGAGCAGAACCGCGCCGGCGCCGTCGACGATCCCGGACGAGTTGCCGGCGTGATGCACGTAGTTGATGCGCTCGATTTCCGGGTGCGACTGGATCGCCACCGCGTCGAAGCCGCCCATCTGGCCCATCGTCACAAACGACGGCTGCAACTGGCCGAGCGACTGCATCGTCGTCGTGGGCCGCATATGTTCGTCCTTGGCGAGGATGGTGAGGCCGTTGACGTCCTTCACCGGAACCACCGAATTCTTGAAGCGGCCCTCCTCCCACGCCTTGGCGGCGCGCTGCTGGCTCTGCACCGCGTAGGCGTCGACGTCATCGCGCGAGAAACCGTATTTGGTCGCGATCAGATCGGCCGAGACGCCCTGCGGCATGAAATAGGCCGGCACCGCGATCGAGGGGTCCATCGGCCAGGCGCCGCCGGAGGCGCCGATGCCGACGCGGCTCATCGATTCGGCGCCGCCGCCGATGGTGAGTTCGTTCTGGCCGCTCATGATCTGGGCGGCGGCGAAATTCACCGCATCGAGGCCGGAGGCGCAGAAGCGGTTGATCTGGACGCCGGGGACGGATTCGCCGAGCCCGGCCTTGATCGCCGCGAAGCGCGCGATATCCGAACCGGCCTCGCCGACCGGATCGACCACGCCAAGCACGACGTCGTCGACGACGCCTTCGCCGAGATTGTTGCGCTCCTTGAGCGCTTTCAGGGGCGCCGTCGCCAGCGCCAGCGCGGTCACCTCATGCAGCGCGCCATCGGCCTTGCCGCGGCCGCGCGGCGTGCGAACGTGATCGTAGATATATGCCTCAGGCATGACGCCCTCCTGGTATGAGGATCATAATATATAGCCGAATGGCAGGGTGTGGTGGCAAGATTTGTGAATTGTAGAAGCGCGGAAAGGTTTCGCCATCAGAAAGCTTCCGCCGCCAATTCCATGGTGGTCGCGCTTCCGGTCTGGATGCGCGCGAGATGGACCGTGGTTTCCGGCAGCATCCGTTCCATGAAGAAGCGGCCGGTCACGAGCTTGGTGGTCAGATAGGGCGTGGCGCCACTGGCCGCCATCTTGTCCTGCGCGACCTTGGCCATCCGCGCCCACATGTAGGCGAAAGTGACGAGGCCGAACAATTGCATGTAATCGGTGGCGCCGGCGCCGGCATTGTCGGGTTTCGCCATCGCATTCTGCATCAGCCAGGTGGTCGCCTGCTGCAAATGGCCGAGCGCCGTGCTCAACGGCGCGACATAGGGCTTCATCGCCTCGTCGGCGGCGTGTTCCTTGGCGAAAGCTCGCGACCTCGCCGAAGAAGGCCATCGCCGCGCGGCCGCCGTTGCGCGGCAATTTGCGCCCGACGAGGTCGAGCGCCTGGATACCGTTGGCGCCCTCATAGATCATGGCGATGCGCGCATCGCGCACGAACTGCTCCATGCCGTTTTCGGCGATATAGCCGTGGCCGCCATACATCTGCTGCGCCAGCACCGCGTTGGAAAACCCGACATCGGTCAGAACGCCCTTCAGGACCGGCGTCATCAGCCCCATGTGATCGTCGGCCGCTTCCCGGTCCTTCGGGTCGCTGGAGCGGTGGGCGACGTCGCTTTTCAGCGAGGTCCACACCACCATGGCGCGCGCCGCCTCGTTGAAGGCGCGGATGGTCAAGCAGCGTGCGGCGCACGTCGGGATGCACGATGATCGGATCGGCCGGCTTGTCGGGTGCCTGCGGCCCGGACAGCGCGCGGCCCTGCAGACGGTCGCGGGCGTAGGCGACGGCGTTCTGGTAGGCGACCTCCGACTGCGCCAGGCCCTGCACCGCGACGCCGAGCCGGGCCTCGTTCATCATCACGAACATGCCCTGCATGCCCTTGTTTTCCTCGCCGATCAGCCAGCCGGTGGCGCCGTCGTAATTCATCACGCAGGTGGAATTGCCGTGAATTCCCATCTTGTGCTCGATCGAGCCGCAGGACACGCCGTTGCGCGCCCCCAGCGATCCGTCGGCATTGACCAGGATCTTCGGCACCACGAACAACGACACGCCCTTGATGCCGGCGGGGGCGCCCTCGATCCGGGCCAGCACCAGATGAATGATGTTTTCGGCGAGGTCGTGCTCGCCGGCGGAGATGAAGATCTTGGTGCCCGTTATCTTGTAGCTGCCGTCGGCCTGCTTGACGGCCTTGGCGCGCAACAGACCCAAATCGGTGCCGCATTGCGGCTCGGTGAGGTTCATGGTGCCGGTCCATTGCCCCGCCACCATCTTCGGCACGAAAGTCGCCTTCTGCTCGGGCTTGCCATGCACGATGAGTGCGGCCGTCGCCCCCATGGTCAGGCCGCCATACATCGAAAACGCCATATTGGCCGAGCACTGGAATTCGGTGACGACCTGACTGAGCGTCACCGGCAGCCCCTGCCCGCCGAATTCGGCCGGCGCCGAGAGCCCGAGCCAGCCGCCTTCGGCGACCTGGGTGAACGCGTCCTTGAAGCCGTTCGGGGTGCTGACCCGGCCGTCGTCGTGGCGGATGCAGCCCTTCGAGATCGCCGACCCGGTTGAGCGGCTGCAAGACTTGTTCGCTGAGCTTGGCGGCCTCGGCCAGGATCGCCTCCCGCACGTCGGCGGAGGCGTCGCTAAAGCCGGGAAGGTTGTCGTAGCGGTCGATCTGAAACACGTCGTTGAGCAGGAAATTGACGTCTTCCAAGGGGGCCTTGTAGATCGGCATGGTGTCCTCCCGGCTGGTTTTCCCCTTCTTTAAGGGGGACTTTGCAGCGCAGCAATCGTTCAGTTCCGGAAAACGGACCCTAGCCGGTTTCGGCCGCCCGCGGCAGCCACCGCGACACTACGACCGCACCCACCCGCGACGCCGACCGGCCGAGCCGCGCGGTTGTCCCGAAAAGGTAACTTTAAGCCCCGGCAGCCCCATTCCTTAACTCGTTCTTTACCGTAACGCGAAAAAGTCGATGCCTGAGGCAGACGACCTGCGCGGAATTCGATTGTCTCTTCAATCGGGACGCGCGGGGAGGACGGAAGGCGCGGAATTGGCGCCGAAGTCGGAACCGGATCAGAGCATGAATTCGCGCGTATCATGGAGTGTTGAGGGGATCGATCCATCCGTCCGCGAAAGGGCCGAGGCCGCGGCGCACCGCGCCGGCCTGTCGCTGAACGACTGGCTCAATTCGACCATTGGCGAACCCGCACCGCCGAATTTCCGGACAGCGGCAGCCGCCACGGCCGGCGATGCCGAGCCGGGAGACGCAGGACGTCGCCGACATTCACGAGCGGCTGGATTCCATCACCCGCCAGATCGAACAGATTGCACGGCCCGCACCGCGGAACGATGCGCCGCGAAACGACGCGCCGCGCGGCGAGCCCGGCGTCGCCCGGCAGTTGAACGACGCCATCTCGCGGCTCGACGCCCGGCTGTCGCAGATATCATCGAATCCCGCGCCGGCGCGAAACGGCCAGCTTGCGGACCGGCAGCGCCAGGCCGACACGGTCGAGCGCGCCGCCGCCCAGCTCTATCGTCCGTCGCCGCCGCTCAGCCCCAGTTCGGCCTCGTTCGATTCCGCGATCGCGGAAATCGCCGCGCGCCAGAGCGAACTGGATAACAGCGCATCCCGGCCGACGGCGCCGCGGCGCGCGCCGCCGATCGCATCGCCGATGCCGACACCGCCTGTATCGGCCCCGCCGATGCCCGCGCCCGCGGTTCCGGCAGGCCCGGATTTCTCGTCGCTCGAGCGCCATCTCCTCAACATCACCAGCCAGATCGAGGCGCTGCAGCGCCCCGACGGGATCGAGCAATCGATCTCGGCGTTCCGCAGCGAATTGGCGGAGATTCGCGCCGCCATCACCGAGGCGATGCCGCGCCGCGCGATCGAATCGATCGAGAACGAAATCCGCACGCTGTCCCGCCGCATCGACGACACCCGCCAGGGCGGCAGCGACGGCCAGGCTTTGGCCAACATTGAACGCGCGCTCGGCGAAATCCGCGAAGTGTTGCGCTCGCTCACTCCAGCGGAACAGCTCGCCGGCTACGACGAGGCGATTCGCAATCTCGGCGCCAAGCTCGATTTGATCCTGCGCAGCAACGACGACCCCTCGACGGTGCAGCAGCTCGAAAGCGCCATCGCCGCGCTGCGCGCGATCGTCTCCAACGTCGCATCCACCGACGCCCTGGCGCGGCTCAGCGACGACGTGCAGACGCTGTCGACCAAGGTCGACCAGCTTGCCCGCGCGCCCAGCAACAACGATTCCTTCGCCATCCTCGAGCAGCGCATCGCCGCTTTGACCTCGACGCTGGAAGCCCGCGAGCGGCCGGCGGAGGGCGGAAACTCGGAACAGCTCGAGAGCGCGGTGCGGGCCTTGTCCGACCGCCTCGACCGCATCCCCGTCGGCAACGACAGCGCGTCGGCCTTCGCCCATCTCGAACAGCGGGTGACCTATCTGCTCGAACGGCTGGAGTCGTCGGCGGATCACCGCGCCGGCAACCTCGGACGGGTCGAGGACGGGCTGCAGGATATCCTGCGCCATCTCGAAAACCAGCATGCGAGCTTTGCCGCGCTGACCGAAAACAGCCGCGGCCTGGCGGCAGCGCCGGCGGACAGCGCGCTGATCGACATCGTCAAACGTGAATTGTCCGACATCCGTTTCAGCCAGTCGGAAACCGATCGCCATACCCAGGATTCGCTCGAAGCCGTCCACAATACGCTCGGCCACGTGGTGGACCGGCTGGCGATGATCGAGGGCGATCTGCGCACGGTTCGCGCCGCGCCGGTCGTGCCGCCGCCGGAACCGCCGCCGACGCCGCGGCCTGCCCCGCCGCAAGCCGACGCGACGCGCGTGGCGCTGCCGCCGCAGCCCAAACCGGAACTGCCCAATCCCGCCGCGGCCGAGCTGCATTTCGCCGCCGCGCCGCGGGAATTCCAGAGCGTAGCGCCGGCTGTCGCCATCGCGCCACGGGCGATCAGCGATATCCTGGAGCCGCAACCCGCGCCGCCACGCGCCGCGATCGCGCCGGAGCTGCCGCCGGATCATCCGCTCGAGCCGGGAACCCGGCCGGCGGGGCGATCGGGGTCACCGTCGGAGCGCATCGCCGCGTCGGAAAACGCCATCAGCGAAATTTCGGCCGGCACGCCCGAGCCCGTGACCACGTCGAACTTCATCGCCGCCGCACGCCGCGCCGCCCAGGCCGCCGCGGCCGCGGCGCCCAATGCCAAGGGCCAAGACCGCGCGCGGTCCGCTCAAGGCGTCCAAGGCCGCCGCCGGCGACCAGGGCGCCGGCAAGGGATCGTCGACGATCACCTCCAAGATTCGCTCGCTGCTGGTCGGCGCAAGCGTCGTCGTCATCGTGCTCGGCACGTTCAAGATGGCGATGACGCTGCTCGACAGCGGCAGCCTGTTTCAGCAGTCGCCCGCCGTCGAGAGCACGAATGAGTCGCCGGCGCCGGCCCCATCGCCTGCCGAGCGAACCGCCGCACCGGCCGTCGCGCCGCTGCCGTCCATGCCTTCGATGACCGCGCCGACCCCGATCGACCGGCAATCATTCAACCCGTCAGTTCCCGACAACACCGAGAGCGCCTCGGTGCCGATTCCGCAGCCCACGACCCCGCCTTCCGCCGCGTCCGCCGCCCGCAGCGACATTACCGGCACGATTCCGGCGGTCCCGTCAGCACCGGTGAGCCGCAAGCTCGGCCTGGTGCAGGTCCCGCCGACCGAGCGCCTGCCGGACGCGATCGGCGGACCTTTGCTGCGCACCGCCGCGCTCAAGGGCGATGCTGGCGCGGCCTATGAGATCGGCCTGCGCTACGCCGAGGGCAAAGGCGTCACGGCGAATTTGGACGAAGCGGCGAAGTGGTACGACCGCGCCGCGCAGGCCGGCGTGGTGCCGGCGATCTTCAGGCTCGGGACCTTCTATGAAAAGGGCCTCAGCGTGAAAAAGGACGCCGATATCGCCCGCCGCTACTACCTGCAGGCCGCCGATCGCGGCAACGCCAAGGCGATGCATAATCTGGCGGTGCTGGATGCCGACGGCGGCGGCAAGGGCGCCGACTACAAGAGCCGCATCGCAGTGGTTCCGCAAGGCGGCCGACCGCGGCGTGGCCGACAGCCAGTTCAACCTCGGCATCCTCTACGCCCGCGGCATCGGCGTCGAGCAGAACCTCGCCGAATCCTTCAAGTGGTTCAGCCTGGCGGCGGCGCAGGGCGACTCCGACGCCGCGCACAAACGCGACGATATCGCCCAGCGGCTCGACGCCCAGTCGCTCGCGGCCGCCAAGCTCGCGATCCAGACCTTCACGACCGAACCGCAGCCCGACGACGCCGTCAACGCGCCGGCCCCGGCCGGCGGATGGGACGGCGCGCCGACGCAGGCGAGCGCCAAGCCCGCGGCAAAGCCGGCTGCGATGAAGCGCGCCGCGCGGTAATCTGAATCGTTCACCACGTCAAAAGATACGCGACGGCTGCGGCAAAAAGAGCCGCCCGTTGCGGATTCTTTAGTCTCTCGCGCTGACAATTTCGGTTATGCAGGGGCGCGGCGATTGATCCGCGCTCCCGAAGCAACCATGCCGTGAGCGGTTTCGGCCACCCTCAGGGCTCATTCCGAAGCAGAAGCGCGTGCAACTGTTCCTCCCGATCGCCGATATTCCGGTCAACGTCTTCCTCATCCTTGCGATGGGCGCGGCGGTCGGCTTCGTGTCGGGCATGTTCGGCATCGGCGGCGGATTCTCTGATGACGCCGCTATTGATCTTCATCGGCGTCGCACCCGCGGTCGCGGTCGCCTCGGTCGCCAGCCACATCGCCGCCTCGTCGTTTTCCGGCGCCATCTCCTATTGGCGCCGCCGTGCCATCGATCCGACGCTGGCGCTGGTGCTGCTGAGCGGCGGCATCATCGGCACCGCGCTCGGGGTCTGGACCTTCACGCTGCTGCGTTCGCTCGGCCAGCTCGATCTGATGATCGCGTTGTCCTACGTCGTGCTGCTGACCGCGGTCGGCGCCCTGATGTTCTGGGAAGGGCTGCGCGCGGTGCTGCGCGTGCGCCGCGGCGTCGCGGTGTCGATGCGCCGCTCGGGCAGCCATGGCTGGATCCACGGATTGCCGCTGAAGATGCGCTTCAAGCGCTCCAAGATCTACCTGTCGGTGATCCCCGTCATTGCCGTCGGCCTGATCATCGGCTTCATCGGCGCGGTGATGGGGATCGGCGGCGGCTTCATCCTGATCCCGATCATGATCTACCTGTTGCGGGTGCCGACCTCGACCGTGATCGGCACCTCGATGGTGCTGACGCTGGTCACCATGGTGTTTGCGACCATGCTGCACGCGGTCACCAACCATCTGGTCGACGCCGTGCTGGCGCTGATCCTGATGACCGGCGGCGTCACCGGCGCGCAGTTCGGCGCCCGCGCCGGCCAGAAGATTCGCGGCGAACATTTGCGGCTGCTGCTCGGGCTCCTGATTCTCGCGGTCGGCATTCGCTTCGCGGTCGAGCTGGTGATCCAGCCCGCCGATCTCTTCACCGTCCGCGAAACCGGGGGCGCCGGATGATCGCGCGCCCGTCCCTCGCGGCCATCTGCGTCGTGCTGGTGCTGGGCACGGCCGGCACCGTATCGGCCGCGCGCGCGGAGCGGCTGATCGTGTCGGTCTCGAACCACCGGGTGACGGTGACGCCGAATTATTCCGGCGAAGAACTGGTGCTGTTCGGCTCGGTCGAAAAGGACGCGTCCACCCCGGCCAACCGCAGCAATTACGATCTCGTCGTCACCGTCCGCGGACCGCGCGCCGACATGGTGACGCGACGCAAGGAGCGCAAATTCGGCATCTGGGTCAACACCGACTACCGGCAGTTCCTGCAGGTGCCGACCTATCTGGCGCTGTTCTCGAACCGGCCGTTCGACGACATCGCGTCGCCCGAAGTCGAGCGGCGACAGCAGCTCGGCCTCAACAACGTGCTGCTGATGCAGCGCGTCGGGCCCGATTATGCCGATGTGGTGCCGAACGATGCGTTCCGCAGCGCCTTCGTGCGATTGCGCGTCGAACAAGGCCTCTATCGCGAGGAGACCTCGGCGGTGACGTTCCTGACGCCGACGCTGTTTCGGACCGGCATTCCGCTGCCGGCCGAGGTGCCGATCGGGACCTATGATATCGAAATCAAATTGTTTTCCGACGGCGCCCTGGTGACGCAAACCGAATCCGCGTTCGAAATCGTCAAGGTCGGGTTCGAACAGTTCGTCGCCAACAGCGCCCGCCAGAACGGCTTTGTCTATGGGCTGTTCACGGCGTTCATGGCGCTGATGTCGGGCTGGATGGCGTCGATCGTGTTTCGGAAGGATTGAGAGACGAGATCGCGAGAACGCGAGGCCTCATGGTGAGGAGGCGCCCTCTTGCGCCGTCTCGAACCATGAAGCCACGATGTCATCCTTCGAGACGCGCGCCAGCGCGCTCCTCAGGATGAGGCCGACGCCTACAGCGGCTCGATCACGGTCGCCACGCCCGGCTCGAGAATCCGCAAACGTTTGCCGAAGCCGAGCGTATCGAAGGTCGCGCGCAGATCGCTCGCGCTCTGGCGGAAATGCGCCCAGCCGTCGGTATGAATCGGCACGATCACCGCATCCGGAAACGCGCGCGCGGTTTCAATGGTGTCGTTGGTGTCCATGGTGAGGTGGAACGGCCCGCGGGTCTGCGCCGCACCGGCAAACGGCAGCACCACCGCGGCCTTGAACCGCCGCGCCACCTCCGCCACGCCGTCGTACCAGACCGTGTCGCCGCTGATGTAGACCGGACGACTGCCGGCCCTCGCCGAGGTCAGAACGAAGCCGATGACGTCGCCGGAGAACGGTTCGATCCCGGCCGGACCATGGCGCGCCGGCGTCGCGGTGACGGTCAGCGCAGTGCCGTCCTTGCCGGTCAGTTCCGTGGTCGACCACGGCGCCAGGCCCTCGGCGCGGCCACCGAGCCGCTTCGCGCCGGCGATGGTCGTCAGCACCCGGGGCGCTTTTTGCAGGAAATCCTTGCCGGAATGATCGAGGTTGTCGGAGTGCTGGTCGTGGCTGAGCAGCACCGCATCGACGCTGCCCACCGCATCGGCGCTGAGCGCGGGACCGGTCAGTTTTTCCAGCTTCACATGCGGAAGCTGGTACGACGTTCCCGGCGCATCGAACGTCGGATCGGTCAGAATCCGCAAGCCGTCGATTTCAATCAATGCGGTGGGACCGCCAATCAGCGTAATACGAAGCGAATTCATGAACACCTCACTGCTTCAGACATGATCCCGATAACTGGAATTGGTTTCGGAAGAGATCATGCCCAACAAAAAGATAAGCGGCGAGTTCTGATTCAGCAAAGGAGCCTGCCCCGTCGCAATGTCGATCATCGACGTGGCGAGCTGATTGATGTCCCTAAGGCGTTTGGGCGGGTCATTTGTGCTTCGCCAGCGCGCCGCAGCCAACGCAATGAAATTGACTGCCAAGATCGTTCGTTACAATCCTAAATTCGACCGGGGCGAGTTCGACCAGAACGTTTTGATCGGTCCCGTCGTGGTAGGCGTGCCCGGTGGCCTGCGAAAGCTCGACGCTGCCGGCCATCCCGCACCTTGGGCACTGCAGCTGCTCCGTCCATTTGTCGCGCTCGGTCGGAGCATTCGTTGTCATTCAACGAGTGTAGCTTTTCCTCATCGACAATCCCAGCCCGCCGCATTGACATAAGGATGCGTGGCCGCGTTCGCCGAAACATGCTAGGATGGCTCACCGATGGCAGTTTCCGTTTCCGGCCACCTTGCGCGGGAGCTCACCCCGCAGCGCCTGCTCGCGCGGGCCTGAAGGAGGCGCATCGTCTGGAGTTCGACGGAGACAACCCAGCACGGGAACATCCCATGCCAGCAGGACTGAAGCTGCTCGCTGCAATGGCCGGTATCCTCACGGTGATGGGGACGGCAAACGCCCAACCAAATCCGCAGCCCGGAACTTCCACCGCCGCGCCGGCGGGATCTTCAAGCCGACCCGGGACCGTGGGTTTGGGCGGCGGAGAGCCGCAAGTGATCGATCACACCGCCGGGCCCGCCCGGCCGAGTCATGCCGACCCCGGACGGACGACGAACGAGGGCGCGCCCGGCAGCGAGTCGACGCCCGGAAGCGCCGGCCAAGGTAACGTCCACGAGCCGCACCCCGACCGCGCCGAAATAGGCGTCGCGATTAGTCGCGCGCCGAGGCCGCGCGCCGGGCCAGCTGGTCGGCGGACAACTGGGCGCGAACGCGGCGCACATCGTCTTCCCTGACAGCGGGCGCCTGGTTGCCCCAGCTCGACCGCACGAAGGTGGCGAGCTCGGCGATGTCAGCGTCATTGTAGCGCCATCCGAACGCCGGCATCGCCAGCCCCGATGGTGCGCCCTCGGTGGACGGCAGGCGATTGCCCTGCAGGATGATGGCGATCAGGGAGTCGGCATTCAGGTTGAGGACGCTGGCGTTTCCGGCGAGCCTGGGAAAGCCTCGCCCCGCGCCGCTGCCGTCAAGTCGATGACAGGCCGAGCAACTGTCCATGAAGATGCGGCCGCCCGGCGCATTCTCGCTCCCATCCATAAAGGCCTGGATTGTCGCGTCGGATTTTTCAAACCCCGGCTGCGCGTCGAGGCGCCGGAGAAAGCGACTTGAGGTAGACGGCGATGGCCTTCAGGTCGGCATCGCTCATGTATTGCGTGCTGTCCTGGACCACTTCCGTCATCGGTCCGTGCACCGCCGAGAAGCCCGATCGGCCGGTCTTCAGCAGGTCGACAACGTCCTGCTCGGTCCAGCTGCCAAGCCCCGAACCATTGTTGCTGCGCAAATTGGTCGGCGAGAAGCCCGCCAGCACCCCTCCAGCAAGAAACTCGTTGCTGTGCCCGGTCAGGTCCTTCTCCTGCAAGGCCAGTCCGCGCGGCGTGTGGCAGGTGCCGCAATGTCCGAGGCCCTGCACCAGATAGGCGCCGCGATTCCAGTCCGCCGACTTGTTCGGATCGGGCTGGAACGGCGTGTCGTCATGAAACACGACATTCCAAAGGGCGAGCGGCCAGCGCATCGACAGCGGCCACGATGCGTCGATCGGACGATTGGTCACGCCGATCGGCGGCAGTTGCTGGAGATAGGCCAGCAGGTCCTGAAGGTCCTCATCGGAGACCTTGGCGTAAGCCGTGTACGGCATCGCCGGATAGACGCGGCGTCCGTCACGGGCGACGCCGAAGCGCATCAGGCGAATGAAATCCTGCAGCGTGTAATTGCCGATTTCGTTGTCGCGGTCCGCGGTGATGTTGGTGGAGAACACGGTGCCGACCGGGGTGGCAAACGGCAGCCCGCCGGCGAACGATTTGCCGCCGGGCGCGGTGTGACAGGCGACGCAATCGCCTGCGGTCGCGATATAGGCGCCCTTGTGCGGATCCGCTTTGCGCTGAGCCAGCGCAGCCGAAATCACCGGCTCCGGCTGGTGCAGGGCGATTGCCGCAACGACCGCCGCGGCGGCGACGGCCACGGCGACAACCGCGGTGAGGGCTTGGCCGGTGCGGGTCATGTCGGCACCAGCGCGCCTGGGTTCTTGAGATATTGCGAGCGGATATTGGCCGCCGCCCAGTAGGTCAATGCGCCGACGAGCCCGGTCGGGTTGTAACCGATGCCATGTGCGAACACGTTGGCGCCCAGCACGAACAGATTCGAGACGTCCCAGCTCTGCAGGTACTTGTTGACGACACTGGTGCGCGGGTCCGAGCCCATCGCCGTGCCGCCATTGATGTGCGTGCTCTGATACTCACGCGTGTCCCAGGACATGCCGGGCTTGATGATACGGCCCGAGATCGACAACGGCTTCATGGCGCGGCCGACCTGCATCATTTTTCCCGACACATATTCGGACATGCGCAGGTCGTTGTCCTGCCAGTTCAGCGTCATCCGCAACAGCGGCTGTCCGTAAGCATCCCGATAGGTCGGATCGAGATCGAGATAGCAGCCACGATACGCCATGTTGCTGCACTGGGCCTCGATACGCCCGGTGTGCAGGAAGTTCTGCTTGACGGCCTTCTTCCAGTCGCTGCCCCATCGCGGCGTCCCGGACGGAACAGGAATGCCGCGCACCGGACCGTTGCCGGTTTGGCGGCCCCAGATGACGCCGCCACCGATGAAGTTGAGCGGGCCATGGTCGAAATTGTCGGCGTAGAAGTCGTCGATCGCCTGGCCTACGCCGCCCGCGCCGATGAACTGATTGATGTAGGTTTTTTCGTCGAAGAACATATTGACGCTGCTGAGGAGCTGATAGCAGAAATTGCGCCCGACCGTGCCTTCTCCGGTATCCGGATTGTAGGGCTGTCCGATGCCCGAGGAGAGCATCAGCCGCACATTGTGCAGATGGAACGCAGCGAGCACGACCAGCGATGCCGGCTGCTCGACTTCGCGGCCCTGCGCGTCGATATAAGTGACGCCGGTCGCTTTCTTTCCCGTGCTGTCGACATTCACTTTCGTGACATGCGTATGCGTCTTGAGCTCGAAATTCGGCTTCCTGAACAGCGCCGGCATGATCGCCGTCTGCGGCGTCGCCTTCGAATAATTCAGGCAGCCATAGTCGCTGCAGAAGCCACAGAAGTTACATGGTCCGAGCTGACAGCCATAGACGTTGGTGTACGGCTTCGAGGCATTCGCGGCCGGCAACGGAGAAGGATGGAAGCCAAGCTCGGCGGCGGCCTTGGCGAACAGCACGCTGGTCGGCGGATCCTTCAGCGGCGGAATCGGGAATTCCCTCGACCGCGCCGCCTCGAACGGATTGCCGCCGGGGACCTTACGGCCCTGCAGGTTGCCCGCCTTGCCCGATGTACCGCAGACATATTCGAACCGGTCGAAGTGAGGCTCCAACTCATCATAGGTGACGCCCCAATCCTGCAGCGTCATGTCCTCCGGAATGAACTTCGCGCCGTAACGCTCGGTGACATGGCTGCGCAGCTGCAACTCCTCCGGCATCACCCGCGAATGCACGCCCGACCAGTGGATGCCCGCGCCGCCGACGCCTTCGCCGGGCTTGAACGAACCGATCTGACGGTAGGGCACCGCCCGGTCGGCTTTTGAATGCCGCAGCGTGACCGTCGTTCGCGACAAATTCTGCAGCAGCCCGTTGCGGGCGGACTGGGCGATTTCGTCGTTCACCTTGGGATAGGCGAAGTCCGGAACGGTGTCGCGAAAGTCGCCGCGCTCCAGCGCGAGGACATTGAGGCCGGCCTCGGCGAGTTCGATCGCCATGATCGCGCCGGTCCAGCCAAATCCGACGAGGACGGCGTCGACCGGCTTGTTGCGTATCGCCATCGTCAGCCCCGCTGTCCGTGAATGCTGACGGGCCCGTACGGATAGCGCCGGCTCTGATCGACCCACTCCAGGAAGTCGGCGCGAACGCCGGGATAACCGATCATCTTCCAGGCGCCCATATCTTTATTTCCGCCGTACATCGGATCACCGAAGTAACCTTCCATCGTGTTGCGCAGCAGGAAAGAAGAGAAGAACGTCCGCAGCGGAGCCTCATCGCTTTTGATCTTGCCGGCTTCAATCTGTTTCAGGATATCGGTCTGCTGATCGGGCCCGAGCTCCGAAAACACCTTGCCGAACGTCTTGCGGCAGTAGCCGTCGATCGCGCGGATGCCGAGGCGATATTGCTGCTTCGGCGTCAGCTGCGATTGGTAACCGAATTCGGGGGCGGCCTCGACGAACGGACCTTGCATGTACCAGATGCCGCCATCGGCATACGGCGTCTGCATTTGACGGTCGATGTACTGGGGGACGCCAAGCTCGACCGCGCCGGGGCCGTGCTCGTCGTGGGGAATCAGCCGGTCGCAGGCGGCGTTGACGAAAGCCCATTCATCGGCGGTGAAGTAGCCCGGCTGATAGTGATCGACCGCTGGCGTCGCGGGCTGCGCGGCGCTGGCGGCAATATCCGGCGGTGTCTGCAGAGCTTCCTGCGCAACAGCCGAAGGTAGTGCGGCGATTGGAACGAGCGTTGCTGTTGCGGAAAGGAAGCGCCGACGTGTCGGTTGTTGTGGCATCAGGGCCTCGGGGCAAAACACCGGGATACGATCAAATTTTTACGCTCGACGAATGTTCCAGCCAGCAAGGCCGGATTTCGCCGCCTCAACACCTGGACGTGCTCGGCGACGTGCTAAAATCATGCGTGGCAGAAGGTCTTTCCTGTTCGCACGCGTTTGCGGCACATCGACGCAGTTCCGTCGATCCGCGCAGTCACTACGACGTGTCTGTTTCGTAATACAGGGGGCCTATTCCCCGGTCGAAACAAATCGTCGTTATCGTCCCGTGATCGATTTGGTCACGCGACGCTTTTATTGCCGCACCGGCGCGGCGGGTCGCGTCACCAGATAAATGCCGAGCGCCACCGGGACGATGCCGATCAAGTCACGAAGCTGGACATGCTCGCCGAGAACGAGCCATGCGAACGCCATGCCGAGCGGCGGCATCAGGAAGTGATAGGCGCTCGCCGCCGTCGCCCCGCAGACTTTCAGCAGATGAAACCACAGCAAATAGGCCAGGATCGACCCGCCGAGCACCAGGAACGCGAACGCGGCCAGAAGTTGCACGTTGAACGTGACATCGCTCACGTGGGAGAAAGTGAGCGCGAACGGAAGCAGCGCTACTCCGCCGGCGAGATTCTGGATGCCGTTGCCGATCCAGAGGCTGCCGTTCGGCTTCAGCAGTTTGAACAGGATGGTGCCGGCAACGATCGAGGCCAGCGAGGCCAGCGTGAACAGGATGCCGTGCCAGCTGTCGGTGCCGGCCGACATCCGATGCCAGACGATGAAGCTGACGCCGACGATGCCGAGAGCAAGGCCCAAGCCCTTGCGCCAGGTCAGCGCTTCCCCGAGGAACAAAGCGGCCAGCATGGCCGTGAATACCGGATTGGCGCTGACGATCAGGGCGCCGAGGCCGGCGGACACCGTCTTGAGCCCGGTATAGCCGAGCCCGAGATAAAGCGCGTTGTTGGCGACGCCCAGGATCGCAAACACCGCCGCGTCGCGCCAATTCAGCGGCCATCCCTCGCCGCGCGCGGCGGCGATGCCGAGGATCAGAATTCCCGCCAGCGAAAAACGCGCGGTGAGCAGGATCAGCGGCGGGCAATAGGTGACGCCGATCTTGCCGGCAACGAAGGCGAAGCTCCAGAGCAGGCAGAAGATCGCGATGTAGACCGGCAGCGGATTGAAGCGGGCGCGGGGAAGCGCGATCGAGGGCGCGAGCGACATGGCAACTCTCCTTTGCCCAGATGTAGGTCCGCAGCCTGCTATTTGGAAATTAAATGATCGACTACGATACATTTGAAATATGAATGCTATTACTGCTGCCCGTGCGTGCGGTGGCCTTACTTGCGGGGCGAGCGCGTTCACGCACCTCGTCCACCATCAATCAGCAGATCAGGGGACACGGCCCGGCGACGCAGACAGAACTCGGAATGATCGTCACGCGCTCAGTAACAGCGCGAGGCGGCGATGGTGTGCAGCCTGATGTCGCCGAGCACGTGCGCCATGAAGCCCGGCGTTCCGAATATTTTTTCGAAAGCCGCGTCGCGAATGTTGAGGCCCCCGGTATAGGCGCCGAATGCCGGCATCACCGCGCGCTCGCCGTCGCTGGCAAAACAGCGCCGTTCCATCGAGCGGCCGCGCGTTGACACCCGTGCCTTCGGATGCAGGTGGCCGGCGATTTCGCCCGTTGCCCCGGTCGGCTCGTGACGAAACGCAATCGGCCCGATCGCCACTTCGCTCGCGACCATGCCGCCGAGGTCGGACGGCAGCGCGGGGTCGTGATTGCCCGATATCCAGATCCAGTCGCGGCGGACCTGCAGCGCCGCGATGGCCTCGCGATCCGACGCCGACAGCCGATGGTGGGCGTTACGGTCGTGGAAGCTGTCGCCGAGCGCGATCACCATGCGCGGGTTGTGCCGCGCAATCACGGCGCCGAGGCGGCTGAGCGTCGCCACCGTATCGTAAGGCGGCAGCAGCACGCCGCGCGCCGCGAAGCTGGAGCCTTTTTCCAGATGCAGGTCGGAGACGACGAGCAGGCTCTGCTCTTCCCAGAACAATGCGCCGGAGAGATCGGCCAGAAACGTTACATCGGTAATCGTGACAGCCGACGCGCGCGGGGCTTTACCATCTTCGGAAGATTGCGCGCGTCCCGTCACGTTCTGTCCTGTTATCCCGCGGCCTCTTTGACGAGTTCGGAGGCGGCTTCCGCCAGCAACTCGTCGGATGCCTCGCCATAGACCGACTCGCGGCCGATTTCCAGCATCACCGGCACCGCCAGCGGCGAAACATGATCGAGTTCCCGGTGGACGATCCGGCCCTGGATCCGCGGCAGCATATCGCCGAGCCGGCGCAGATCGAGCAGCCCGGTCGCGGCGTCGGCCCGCGCCGCCCGCAGCAGCACGTGATCCGGCTGATGCTTGCGCAGCACGTCGTAGATCAAATCCGTCGAGAACAGCACCTGACGGCGGGTTTTTTCCTCGCCCGTAAACCGCCGCGCGATCAATCCGGAAATAATCGCGCAGGTGCGGAAGGTGCGTTTCATCAGCGCTGATTCGGCGAGCCAGGCCTCGAGATCGTCACCCAGCATGTCCGGATCGAACAGCGCGTTGAGATCGAGCCGTCCCTGCCGGATCATGGACGACATGTCGCCGAGCCCCCAGACCGCCAGCGCGTATTCATTGGCGACGAAGCCCAACGGCCGCACCCGGCTGCGCTCCATCCGCCGCGTCAGCAGCATCCCCAGCGTCTGATGCGCCAGCCGCCCCTCGAACGGATAGCAGACGAGGTAATGCTTGTTGGCGCGCGGAAAGGTCTCGACCAGCAGTTCGCGCGCCCCGGGCACGCGCGACACCTCGCGTTGCAGCGCCAGCCAGTCGCGCACCTGATCCGGCAACGCGGCCCAGGCGCGCTTGTCGTCCAGCAACTGGCGGACCCGCTCGGCGAGGTAGGTCGAGAGCGGAAACTTGCCGCCCATATAGGACGGCACCTTGGCGTCGGCGTCGTGGGCGCGCGACACGTACACCTGGTCCTCCGCAAGCGCCTCGTAACGCACCACCTCGCCGCCGAACACAAAAGTGTCGCCGATCACGAGGCCTTCGATGAAGGCTTCCTCGATCTCGCCGAGCATGCGGCCGCCGCGCCCCAGCACGCCGGTCGACCCCTTGTTATTTCCTTGGCCCCCGCCGCGCGAGCGCACCAGCCGCACCTTCAGCATGGTGTCTTCGACGATGGTGCCGACGTTGAGGCGATAGCTTTGGCGCACCCGCGGATTGGCGACGCGCCAGCGGCCGGTCTTGTCCTGCTTGATGCGGGCGAAGCGCTCATAGGTTTTCAGCGCGTAGCCGCCGGTGGCGACGAAATCGACCACGTCGTCGAAATCGGTCCGGGCGAGGCCGGCATAGGGCGCCGCCGTCAGCACCTCCCTGTAGAGATCGTCGGCGAGAAACGGCTCGCCGCAGGCGCGGCCGAGCACATGTTGCGCCAGCACATCCAGCGCGCCGGTCCGCAACGGCGGGGTATCCTGCGCGTTCTCGGCGATCGCATCGATCGCGACGGCGCATTCCAGCACCTCGAAGCGGTTGGCCGGCACCAGCACCGCGCGCGAGGCTTCGTCGATGCGGTGATTGGCGCGGCCGATCCGCTGCATCAGCCGCGAAGAACCTTTGGGCGCGCCGATATTGATGACGAGATCGACATCGCCCCAGTCGACGCCGAGATCGAGCGACGAGGTGCAGACCACGCCGCGCAGTTTGCCCGCCGCCATCGCGTCCTCGACCTTGCGGCGCTGCGCGACATCGAGCGAGCCGTGATGCAGCGCGATCGCAAGCCCATCGTCGTTCATGCGCCACAGATCCTGAAACAGCATCTCGGCCTGGCTGCGGGTGTTGACGAACACCAGCGTGGTCTTGTTGCGCTTGATCAGATCGTAGATTTCGCCGAGCGCATGCCGCGCGGAGTGCCCGGCCCACGGCAACCGCTCGCGGGTGTCGAGCATCTCGACGACCGGCGCCGCCGCGCCGCCGGCGACCACGATGTCGGCGGCTTCGCTGTGGCCGTCGCGTTGCGGCACCAGGAATCGCGCTAGCGATTCCGGCTCGGCGACGGTCGCGGACAGGCCGATCGCGCGCATCGCCGGTGCCAATTGCCACAGCCGCGCCAGCCCGAGCGACAACAGATCGCCGCGCTTCGAGGTCACCAGCGCGTGCAACTCGTCGAGCACGATGCGCTTGAGCGAGGAGAACAGGAACGGCGCGTCGTCGGACGACAGCAATAGCGCCAACTGTTCCGGCGTGGTGAGCAGGATGTCCGGAGGATAGCGCCGCTGGCGCTGCCGCCGCGACACCGGCGTGTCGCCGGTGCGGGTCTCGACCTTGACCGGCAACCCCATCTCGGTGACCGGCGTCTCCAGGTTGCGCGCGATATCGACCGCGAGCGCCTTCAGCGGCGAGATGTAAAGGGTGTGCAGGCCGCGGCTGCTTTTCGCCTCTCCCCGCGCGCGGTGGAGAGGGTGGCGCGGCGAACGAAGAGCGCCGCGTCGGGTGAGCGGGCATCTCGGATGTAATAACCGCGTCAGCAACCCCCTCACCCGGCTCGTTCGCTTCGCTCACAAGCCGACCTCTCCCCGCACGCGGGGAGAGGTTGGAAAACCCAGCCTCACTCAACTCCACCAGGGTCGGCAGAAATCCGGCGAGCGTCTTGCCGGCGCCGGTCGGTGCGATCAATAGCGCCGAGCGATCGTCGCGGGCCTTGGCGAGCAGCGCCAGCTGGTGTTCGCGCGGCAGCCAGCCGCGCGCCGCGAACCATTGACGAAAGCGGTCCGGCAGCAGTTCAGCCGGGGCTAAGGAAACGATGCTGGGCGGCGGCACAACCAAAGAGGTAAGGCTTCCGCCCGCTTTCGTCGAGGGCGGCGCCGGAGCAAATCGACCCGATGCCGCCTTAAGGCACCCCCTTACTCGGTGACCGGCCGGTCAGAGATATCCCAGTCCTTACCGTTGAAGATCGAAATGTAGAGCGTCTTCATCGGCGTGTAATCGTCGGGCG
The DNA here is from genome assembly GCA_963843235.1 of uncultured Alphaproteobacteria bacterium. Lineage (GTDB taxonomy): Bacteria > Pseudomonadota > Alphaproteobacteria > Rhizobiales > Xanthobacteraceae > Bradyrhizobium. Next base: position 227,643 of record CAWJJV010000015.1, on the reverse strand, counting down.
TATAGCTGTAGTTGATGCCGTCGAGGAAGAACGGCGAATGGAAACCGGCAAGCGTGCTGGCCTGCTTCAGCACATTGGCGCGGGTAAGATCGTCGCCGCAGCGCCGCAGGATTTCGCTCATCGTCGCGACCTGGCCGTAGCCGGCGAACGCGATGGTGTTGTCGGGATCGACGTTGGGCAGATATTTCTTGCGCAGTTCCTCGAATGCCATCACGTCGGGATCCTTTTCCCAGCGCGGCACGCCGGCGTCCTTGGCGTAGCGAATGGCGACGATACCGGTCGCATTTTCCAGACCGGCAGCGCTGAGGATCGAACGGCCGGTCGACCCTGCCGAAAGCAGTTGCAGTGGCTTCCAGCCGAGCTCGGCCACCTTTCGGATCGACTGCGACGTCGCCTTGCCGGTGGAGATATTATAGAAGACGTCCGCGCCCGACTTGGAGAGATTGATGAGCTGGGAATCGACCGTCGGATCGGTCAGGTCGTAGGTTTGCTCCATGATCACCTTGGCAGTGCCGCCGGCATCCGCCAGCACCTGCTTGAAGGGGCCGAGGAAGTCGCGGCCAAAATCGTCGTTCTGATAGAGAATGCCGACCTTCGCGTTCGGCTTCACGCCCACGACATGCTTGGCGAGAATGCGCGCCTCGGTCGGATACAGCGGCAGGCCCGCCATGGTCCATTTGTTGTTTTTCGGATCGTTCCATTTCGACGCGCCGGTGTTAAGCAGAAGCTGCGGCACGCCCTTTGAATTGAGATATTTATGCACCGCGGTCTGCGGCGCGGTGCCGAGCGATCCGAACAACGCCAGCACTTCCTCCTGCTCGACCAGCCGTCGTGTCGCCTCGACGCATTTCGGGGCGCTGTAGGCGTCGTCCAGGGTAAGGAACTTGATCTTGCGCCCGTTGATGCCGCCCTTTTCGTTCAGCATCTGAAAATAGGCTTCGCCGACCCGGCCGAGTACGCCGTACAACGAGCCCGGACCGCTGTGCGGGACGGTCTGTCCTAATTTGATTTCCGTGTCGCTTGCGCCGGGATCGTATTTTTTCTCTGCCGCCCAGACGTAAGGCGCGGGCACGGCCGACGCAATGATCGTTGCAAGAGCGGTGGCGCCGAATTCGCGCCTCGACTGTTTGTCGTTCATTGTTTTGTTTCTCCCTAGGATCACTATTGATCTACATTCCCTAGGGATCGGCAATAGCGAATTTTTCTTCGCTGCGACGCAACGCAGTCGCGGTCTTCGCAACGTGCACGCGGGCCGGCAGCGGATCAAAAACCATCAGGGGCGGCCGAAACTCTGCCCTTTCGCGGCCACAACGATCAAGCCGGGCGCCGGCTCATTGTCCTCGTTCCGGGTCGACCGCGCCTCGCATTGCGACAAGATAAGACGGGCACCCCCGACCTGCGCGCGCACGTAAGACGCACTGTGGGTATAGCGCAGTCCGTCGCCGATCAGGACGTCCTCGCCGCCCTTGCTGTCGTGGGTTTCGACCGTGAAGGCGAACAGGCCTCCTGCCGTCAGCACCCGCGCCGCCTCACGCAGCAACGGCGCAAGATCGGCCACATAGACCATGGCGTCGGCAGCCAAAATCAGCTCGGCGCTGGCGTCCGGTTTGCCGCGCAAACTCTGCAGCATATCCGCGACCTCGAGCTCCGCATAAAGCCCGGTGGTGCGCGCCCACTCGATCATGCGCGGCGACAGGTCGACACCGATAAAACGATCGACCTCTTTGGCAAACGCCATGGCGCCCAGGCCGGTGCCGCAGCCGAGGTCGATGGCGCGCTTGAAGAAGGCGGGCTTGCGGGCGCTCGCGCGAACCGAGAGAACCGCCTTGAACAACAGCGCCGGGCCGCGATAGGCAAGGTCGTTGATCAGCGCCGCATCAAATCGCGGCGCATACTGATCGAATAGCGTCTGCACATAGGCCGGCGGCATCGCCGACAGTTGCTCGGCGCCGTGCCGCATCAAATGCAGGCTGGCGCCGTGCCGGTCGTCAGGGTCTGCGGCACGCGCCCGACGGAATGCCGCGATGGCCTCGTCGCGCTGGCCAAGCCTTCCGTAAATTTGGCCGAGCGTAAACCAGGCCGAGGTAAAGTTGGGCACCAGTTCGAGCGTTTGCGACAGCAAATCGGCGGCGGCGGCGAGGTCGCCCTTCAACAGCAGGTCGCGGGCGAACTCAAACCGGCGATCGGCAAGCAGATCGCCGGAAGACAGAAACAGGCGGACACTCATGGGGTCTTGATTCACCATTGCCAGGTCCTGCACCCGACATGGTCGGGCATCTTCCGGCGGCGATACATCAGGCAGGAGTTCTTTAGACGGATGCGCAAGCCCGCATCACGGCTAAAAATCGATCGAACTCACCCTATATAACTGAAATGCGCCCGCAAGACATCCTGGTGCCCGTTCCCGCCGGGCTATGTTGCAGGCCGGGGGATTTTCACATCGATCCGACGCGGCCGGTCAAACGCGCCGTGATCACCCACGGCCATTCCGACCACGCCCGGCCCGGCCATGACGCGGTGCTGGCGACCCAGGAAACTCTCGACATGATGCGGCTGCGCTACGGCGATCATTTCGCGCGGACCACGCAGGCCATCGGCTACGGCGAAGCGATCAGGCTCGGCGACGTCACCGTCAAATTTCATCCCGCCGGCCATGTGCTGGGTTCGGCGCAGGTCGCGGTCTCCTGCAAGGACATCCGCATCGTCGCCTCCGGCGACTACAAGGATGCGCCCGACCCCACCTGCGCGCCGTTCGAGCTCGTGCCCTGCGACGTCTTCATCACCGAGGCCACCTTCGGGCTGCCGGTGTTCCGGCATGGCGACGCCGCCGCCGAAGTGAAGAAGCTGCTGGCCTCGGTGGCGCTGTTTCCGGAGCGTGCCCATCTGGTCGGCGCCTATTCGCTCGGCAAGGCGCAGCGCGTGATCGCGCTGTTGCGGGCGGCCGGCTACGACGCGCCGATCTACCTGCACGGCGCGATGGAAAAGATCACGCGCTATTATGAAAGCCGCGGCGTGGCGCTCGGCGAGCTGCGGATGGTCAAGGGCGTGAAAAAGGCTGAGCTCGCCGGCACCATCACGCTGGCGCCGCCGTCGGCCACCTCGGACATCTGGACCCGGCGCTTTCCCGATCCGGTCACGGCCTTTGCGTCGGGCTGGATGCGGGTGCGCGCCCGCGCACGGCAACGCGGCGTCGAACTGCCGCTGGTGATTTCGGATCATGCCGACTGGGACGGATTGACGGCGACGATCGAGGCCACCGGCGCCGGCGAGATCTGGGTCACGCACGGCCAGGAAGACGCGCTGGTGCATTGGTGCCAAACCAAGGGTCTCGCCGCGCGCCCGCTCGATCTGGTCGGCTATGGCGACGAGGATGAAAGCGATGCGCCGGCGGCCGAGGATGCCCAAGAGGCCGGCGCATGAACCGCTTCGCCGAATTACTCGACCGTCTCGCCTATGAGCCCGGCCGCAACAACAAGCTGCGGCTGATCACCAATTATTTCCGCGAAGTCAGCGATCCCGATCGCGGCTACGCGCTGGCGGCGCTGACCGGCGCGCTGTCGTTCAAGCACGCCAAGCCGGGGCTTATTCGCGACCTGATCGCCGCCCGCACCGATCCCGTGCTGTTCGCGCTGTCGTATGATTACGTCGGCGACCTCTCGGAAACGGTGGCGCTGATGTGGCCGAAGGCCGAGTCTGCTCCCTCTCCCGCTTGCGGGGGAGGGTTGGGGTGGGGGCAATCCACATCGCGGGTTAGCGAGAAAGTGCCCCCACCCGGATCACCGGTCAGCGCAAGCGCGCTACCGGACGATCCGACCTCCCCCGCAAGCGGGAGAGGTGATGAACTCTCCCGTCCCGCAACGAACCTCCACAACAATCCCCCGCCGCCGACGCTCACCGAGGTCGTCACCACGCTGCGCACGCTCGGCAAGACCGAACTGCCGAAGCAACTCGCGCGCTGGCTCGACGAACTGGACGAGACCGGCCGCTGGGCGCTGTTAAAACTCGTCACCGGCGCGATGCGGATCGGGGTCTCGGCGCGGCTGGCGAAAACCGCCGCCGCCGCGCTCGGCGACAAGGAGGCGCATGATATCGAGTTGATGTGGCCCGGGCTCGCGCCGCCCTATCTCGACCTGTTCGCGTGGCTGGAAGGCCGCGCCGAACAGCCGGTCAATCGCGATCCGGCGCCGTTCCGCCCTGTGATGCTGGCGCATGCGATCGAAGATGCGGACTTCGCCAACCTCGCGGCCGGCGATTTCATCGCGGAATGGAAATGGGACGGCATTCGCGCCCAGGCGGTGAACGGCCGCGACGCGCACGGCAATTTTCAGGCGCGGCTTTACTCGCGCAGTGGCGAGGACATCACCAACAGCTTTCCCGACCTGTTGCCGTCGCTGCGCTTGCCAGGAACGATCGACGGCGAGTTGCTGGTGATGCGCGACGGCCGGGTGCAGACTTTCAACGTGCTGCAGCAGCGCCTCAATCGCAAGGTGGTCTCGCCCAAGCTTCTGAAGGAATACCCCATTCACCTGCGCGCCTACGACCTGCTCAGCGAGGGCGATACGGATTTGCGCGCGCAGCCGTTTGCCGAGCGGCGCGCGCGGCTCGAGGCCTTTGTCGCCGCGCTCGACGATCCCAGGATCGACCTGTCGCCGACCATTGCCTTCGACAGCTGGGATACCCTGAGATCGGCGCGCGCCGATCCCAAAAGCGCGGGCGCCGGTGACGACGCCGAAGCGGTCGAAGGGGTCATGCTCAAGCGCCGCGACGCGCCGTATCTGCCGGGCCGCCCGAAGGGCCAGTGGTGGAAATGGAAGCGCGACCCGCACATCATCGACGCCGTGCTGATGTACGCCCAGCGCGGCCACGGCAAGCGCTCCTCGTATTATTCCGACTATACGTTCGGGGTCTGGACCTCAGGCGAGGACGGCGAGCAATTGGTGCCGGTGGGCAAGGCCTATTTCGGCTTCACCGACGAGGAACTGTTGCAGATCGATCGTTTCGTCCGCCGCAACACCACCGAAAAGTTCGGACCCGTTCGGCATGTCGTGCATGAACCCGATCAAGGGCTGGTGCTGGAGGTCGCCTTCGAGGGATTGGCGCGCTCGCCGCGGCATAAATCCGGCGTGGCGATGCGGTTTCCGCGCATCAGCCGGCTGCGCTGGGACAAGCCGCCGCGCGAGGCCGACCGGCTGGAAACGCTGGAGCGGATGCTGAAAGCGGAGACACCCATCCAGGCTGTGGCGACAGGTAGCGGGCATTGACCGCGTTACGCGGGTTCCCCATCTGCCCTCTGCTGAGGGGATGGCTTTTCGAGTCTCCATCCCACTCTATCTTATTAATTAAGCATGATCTTTTCGGAAAACCGGGTCCACTTTTCCGGAGCATGCTTTAGAATACAATCCGAATCTTCGCAGGAGATCACCGATGCCCAACGACACCAGGGAATTGCCGGCAAACAATACCGGCATGTACCGCTTTCTCGGCGGCTCGCCGCTGAATGTGGCGTTTCGGCTGATCCTGCTGTCGATTTTGGTGGGCGTGGTACTGGCCGCCATCGGCTTCGATCCCTGGAATATCGTCTACAGCATCCGGCTGTTGTTTCAGCGGATCTGGGATCTGGGATTCGACGCGATCAACGGGTTGTGGCGCTACTTCCTGCTCGGCGCCGTGATCGTGATCCCGATCTGGCTGCTCTCCCGGCTGTTCGGCGCGCCGCGCGGCCGATAATTCCTCAACCGGTAGCCGGCGATGCAATTACGATTTGTCGGCTGCGGCGATGCGCTCGGTTCGGGTGGCCGAAACAACACCTGCTTTCACGTCACCGGCGCGAGCGTCAATTTCCTGATCGATTGCGGCGCGTCGTCGCTACCGGCGTTGCAGCGGCTCGGCATTGCGCGCGACGATATCGATCTGGTGCTGATTACGCATTTTCACGGCGACCATTTCGCCGGCCTGCCGTTCCTGCTGCTCGACGCCCAATTCAGCCGCCGCAGCCGTCCGCTCGTCATCGCCGGTCCGCAAGGAATCGAGGCGCGGCTGGCGCAAGTGATGGAAGCGCTGTTTGAGCATTCGTCGACGACGAAACAGCGGTTCGAACTGAGCGTCGTCGCGCTGAAGCCTGAGGAGACGCGCAAGCTTGGCGCCGTCAACGTCACGCCGTATCCAGTGGTGCACGGCAGCTCCGGCGGGCCGTTTTTGGCCTACCGGATCGAGGCGGAGGGGCGCGTCATAGCCTACAGCGCCGATACCGAATGGACCCCGACGCTGATCCCGCTGGCGCGCGATGCCGACCTGTTCATCGCGGAGGCTTATACCTACGACAAGGTCGTGAAGAACCATCTGAGCCTGGCGACGCTTGAGCCGCATCTGCCCGCGATCAACCCGAAGCGGCTGATCCTGACGCATATGAGCGACGACATGCTGGGGCGGCTGGACACGGTGGCCTACACCGCGGCCAGCGACGGCATGGTCGTCGAGCTTTAGTGCATGGATCGGGTTTCCTCAAGTATCCCATCGAAAGTGACGAGCGCGCAGGTCTTCGCCATCGCCGGCCCGGCGATGGTCGCAAACCTGACGACGCCGCTGATCGGCATCGTCTCGACCACGGCGATCGGACGGCTCGGCGATGCCACCCTGCTTGGCGGCGTGGCGATGGCCTCGGTGCTGTTCGATTGCATGTTCTGGCTGTTCGCCTTCCTGCGCATGAGCACGGTCGCCTTCACGGCACAGGCGCTCGGATCGGGTGAGACGCAGGAAATGCGGGCGATCCTGCTGCGCGGCCTGATCGTCGCAGCCGTGATCGGCATAGGCCTGATCGTCCTGCAATTGCCGCTCGCCGCCATCCTGCTGGGCGCGATGGGCGGCAGCGACGGCGTCACCCGCGCCGCCAGGACTTACTTCATCATCCGGATATGGTCGGCACCGCTGGCGCTCGGCAATTATGTCGTGCTCGGCTGGCTGATTGGGCAGGCCCGCGCCAGGCTCGCGCTTGCCGTCCAGATCGCGATCAACCTCATCAATATGGCGGCGACCATGCTGCTGGTGCTGGGGCTGGACGCCGGCATCGCCGGAGCGGCGATCGCCGCCGTTATCGCCGAAGCGACCGGGCTCGTGCTCGGCATCGCGGTCGCGCTGCGGCTCGCGCAGGGACAGCCGGCGATCCCGCGCGCCACGCTGTTCGAGCGGGCCAAACTGATGCGGATGCTGGCCGTCAACCGCGACATCATGATCCGAACCGCGGCGCTGATCGCGGCGTTCCTGTTTTTCACCGCGCAGGGCGCGCGCGCGGGCGACGTGACGCTCGCCGCCAACGCCGTTCTCAACAATTTCCTCCTGATCAGCGCCTTCTTCCTCGACGGCCTCGCCAACGCCGCCGAGCAACTCTGCGGCCGCGCCTATGGCGCCCGCGACAAGGATGGATTTTCCAGCGCGACGCGGCGCGTGATCTGGTGGGGATTCGTCTTTGCCGTGGCGGTGACCATCGCCTTCGCGCTGTTCGGCCCTACCTTGATCGATGTCATGACCGCGAGCGAGCAGGTGCGTCAGGGCGCGCGCGACTATCTGCGCTTCGTGATTCTGGCGCCGGTGTTCGGCGTGTTCGCCTTCGCCTATGACGGGGTCTATATCGGCGCGACCTGGGCGCGCGACATGCGCAATCTGATGGTGCTGTCGCTCGTGATCTTTCTTGCCGCGTGGCTGGCGCTGCGCTCGTTCGGCAATGCCGGGCTGTGGAGCGCGCTCTTGATCCATTACGCCGCGCGCGGCGGCCTGGAGGCGCTGCGCTACCCGTCGCTGTTCAAGGCGTCGTTTAAATCGTGAGGACTACCGCATACGAAGCGAGCGGATGTCCCAGCCCGCTCGCCCTCCCCTTGAGGGGGAGGGTAAAGAAGCGATAAACAACAAAGCGCCTACTGTACCGGCCAATCCTCGGCCGTAATCGTCGCGGCGTCGGCGCCGACGATCTCCGACAGCGAGTTGCGGCCGGTGCGCAGCAAGGTCGAGGACAGATCGTTCTTGATGTCTTCGACGAGCCCCAAGCCCTTGTAGATCAGCGACGAGTAAAGCTGGATCAGGCTGGCGCCGGCGCGGATCTTGGTCAGCGCGGCGCCGCCGCTGTCGATGCCGCCGACGCCGACAAGCGGAAACGCGCCCTCGGCGCGCACATAGGTCTCCGCCACCATCCGGGTCGAGAGCCGGAACAACGGCCGCCCCGACAATCCGCCCTGCTCGCCGGCACGGACCCCTTCACGCAAGGTCGAGGGCCGCGCCAGCGTGGTGTTCGCCACGATCATGCCGTCGACCCGGCGCGAGCGCGCGATCTGAACGACATCGTCGAGTTCCGACAGGCTCAGATCCGGCGCGATCTTGAGCAGCACCGGCGAATCGCCGGCGTTCCGCCGCACCCGCTCGCGCGCGTCGATCACCTTCGCCAGGAGATCGTCGAGCGCGGCGGCCTGCTGCAGGTTGCGCAGTCCCGGCGTATTCGGCGACGACACGTTGACGGTGAAGTAGCTGGCGACCGGCGCGAAGGTCTCGATCAGCTTGACATAATCGGCGACGCGGTCGGCGGTATCCTTGTTGGCACCGACGTTGACGCCGACGATGCCGCCGAGATGCGCGCGCGCGGCGAGCCGCCGCAGCACAGCTTGCGCGCCGTCATTGTTGAAGCCCATGCGATTGATCACGGCCTCGTCGCGCTCCAGCCGGAACAGCCGCGGCCGCGGGTTGCCGGCTTGCGGCTTCGGCGTCACCGAGCCGATTTCGACGAAGCCGAAGCCCAGCCGCAGCAGCGCATCCGGCGCCTCCGCGCTCTTGTCGAAGCCGGCGGCCATGCCGATCGGATTGGGAAAGTTCAGGCCGAACGCCCGCACCGCCAGTTTCGGATCGTCCGGCCGCGACCGGATCGGCGGCAACAGCCGCAGGCCCTGGATCGCCATGCGGTGCGCGTCTTCCGGATCGAACCAGCGCAGCAACGGCAGCGAGAAGGCATCGAAGGCGCGGATCACGGCACCAGCTCCGGAATATCGTGGTGAACCATCGGATCGCGCGGGCAGATCGAGCACCCCGGCCACCGCGGCAAGATCGAGCTCGCCATAGAGATGCGGAAACAGCTCGTCGTTGCGCGAGCGCTCCCACTTCAGCGCGTCGCCGAGCGCGCCGGCATCGACCTGGATCAGGAACAGCCCGGTTTGGCCGAAGAAATGCTTCCGGGCCGTCCCCGCCACCTGCGAAGCCGCGGAGAAATGGATGAAACCGTCGCGGGCGTCATCGGCGCTACCGCGATACACCCCTTGCCGTTCGGCCTCGCGCCAGGCCGAAGCGGGACAGATTTTGTAGATCCAGCGCACCGGCCGAGCGTCCTGCTTGTCGTTGAGTCTCTTGGGATTTCCCGGAAATCCGGGCCTGGGTGCGACCGTATCGACGGCCCCCGCTGAACTCAAGGCCGCATTCAGGGGCTTGTGCCGGATGGTGAAAACCGCTCGAGTAAGGTAGAAATTCCCAGCTCTTGCCCGGGTTCGACCATGGTCAGACACCCAAAAGCGCCGCGAATGCTGACACACGCGCAGGTCTGGGCCGCGCTGGACCGGCTAGCGGAGCGCGCGGGCTTGTCGGCCTCGGGGCTGGCGAAAAAATCCGGCCTCGATCCCACCACGTTCAACAAGTCCAAGCGCATCACCTCCGACGGCCACGAGCGCTGGCCCTCGACCGAATCGATCGCCAAGGCACTGGCCGCGACCAATAGCTCGATCGACAGTTTCGTCCAGTTGATCGGCGATAGTCCACGCGGCGTGCGATCGATGCCGCTGCTCGGTTTCGCGCAAGCCGGCACGAGCGGTGCCTTCGACAACAACGGTTTTCCGGCCGGTAAAGGCTGGGGCGAGACGGACCTGCCATCCGCCGACGACGAACATGCCTATGCGCTGGAGATTTCCGGCGATGCGATGCGGCCGGCCTATCGCGACGGCGACATCATCGTGATTTCGCCGGCGACTCCGATCCGACGCGGCGACCGCGTGGTGGTGAAAACCGGCGACGGCGAGGTGACGGTCGGGGAGTTGAAACGCCGGACCGCCCGGACGTTCGAGTTGCAATCGCTGGATCCGGGCGCGGCCGACCGCAGCTTGACGGCGGACGACGTCGCGTGGATCGCGCGGGTCATGTGGGTGAAGCAGTAGAATGACGACGGCCGCGCCGGATGTTCTGCAGGATCTGTTGCAGGATTCGCTTCGGGTCGTGCTGTGCGGCACAGCCGTCGGCACCGCATCCGCTATTGCGGGCGCCTATTACGCGCACAAGCAGAACAAGTTCTGGAAGATTTTATACGAGACCGGACTGACGCCCGGACTGTTGCAGCCCCAGCAGTACCGGGAGCTGCTGCAGTATCGGATTGGTCTCACGGATTTCGTGAAAACGCATTCCGGGATGGATCACGAAATACCATTGTCGAAACTGACGCAGGATTCCCGCACCCGCCTGAGCGCTTCGATGATGAGGCATCAGCCAAAGTTTCTCGCCTTCACCAGCAAGACGGCAGGGCAACGATTCCTCGGTGGCAAGCGCGATTACGGCGAGCAGACCGAACGCATTGCCGAGACCAGGATCTGGATCCTGCCTTCGACGTCGGGCGCCGCCAATGGCAGCTGGCAACCGGAAATTTGGCACCGGTTTGCGCAGACCGTGAGAGCGGTTGCCGGATAAGCGGCGCTGAAGCGGGCCTCGATTACCCTACCCTGAAGGGGTCCGAGACGAGCGTAACTCGCTCGGCCCCCTCTAGAGAGAGGGTGAAACAAGTTACGTCTTACGTCGCGTAGTCCGGTTCTTTCCGGTCCAGGATGCGCTTCAAGGCGTCGAAGTGCCGCTGCGCCGGGGTCGGGCCTTTGTACAAATGACTGCCGCCGATGTCGCGCTTGGTCTTCTCGACCACCGCGGCCGGAAGCTGTTTCAACGGCTGTCCGGTCCACATCGCGTAGATCTGCACCTGCGCGGCGCGCTCGATGTAATAAAGCCGGTCATAGGCGTCGGCGACGGTTTCACCGACCGTGCTGATGCCGTGATTGGCCATGAACAGGATCGTCCGATCGCCGATCACCCCGGCGAGACGCGCGCCCTCGGCCGGATCGAGCGCCGGGCCGGTATATTCGTCGTCATAGGCGATCTCGCCGGACATCCCGACCTCGGTCTGGCCGATCTCCTTGATGCGCGGGTCTTCGAGCCGCGTCAGCGCGCTCGCATACGGCATGTGGGTATGAAACACCGCCTTGGCCTGCGGCAGCGCCTTGTGGATCGGCGCATGGATGCAATAACAGGAGCGCTCGACCTCGCCCTCGCCGCGCTTGACCTCGCCATCGTCGATCCCGACTTCCATGAAGGACGAGGCCGTTACCTCGGACCAATGCATCCCGAACGGGATCTGGTAGTAGCGGTCGCTGCGGCCGGGCACCACCAGGGTCAAATGGTTGAAAATGCCTTCGTGGAAACCGTGCATGAAGGCCAGACGATGCGCCGCCGCGAGATCGACCCGCGCCTGCCATTCCTCGGCGCTGCTCTCGCCAAGCGTCTTCGGTGAAACCCTGAACTGCATGAGCATCCTCCCTGCTGAAGCTGCCTGATGGCCGGCCCTTCAATGGAGCCGGGTTGTCTTTATGCCGCGCATGATAACGTATTTTGCGCCGGATTCGGCTGAAATTGCAGGGGGGCTCCTATCCGGATTTGCGGCCATCCGCGCAAGTCAAAAAATGCCTCATGGTGAGGAGGCGCGGAGCGCCGTCTCGAACCATGATGTTTGCGGCCCATCCTTCGAGACGCACGCAAAAGCGCACTCCTGTCGCTTCGCGCAGGTGAGCCACCTTCTCCCACAAAGGAGAAGGGAAGTAAGAAACCGCGCCGCCGATCAACCCGACCGCGCCAGCGCGCCGTCGATCATCGTCACGGAGTTCGGCAGGCCATAGACCGCGACGAACGAGCCGAAGCGCGGGCCTTTTTCCTGACCGAGCAGCACCTGGTAGAGCATGTTGAACCAGTCGAGCGAGACGCCGGGACGGCCGTCCTTGCCCTTCTTGACCGCGTCGAGGAACGGCTCGCGGCGGCCGATCTCATAGACCACGTTCTGGATGTCCTCGGCCGACGACGCCGGCGCCAATTGCGACAACGCGTCGCGCAAATCCTGCAGCGCGGCCCGCTCGTTATCGGTCGGCTCGCGGAATTTCTTGGTCGGCGCGACGAAGTCGCGGTAATAATTGATGGCGTAACCGACCATCGCATCCAGCTTCGGATGGGTCTGCGGCGTCACGCCGGGCCGATAGCGCCCAATAAAACCCCACAGCGTCTCGGCGTTCTCCGCATTCGACGACGACACCAGCGTCAGCAGCAACTGAAACGTCACGGGCATGTCGATCGCGGGCGGATGGCCGGCGTGGATGTGCCAGACCGGATTGGCCAGTTGCTGCCGGGCATCCTGCCGCGGGAACCCATCGATGAATTGCTGGTAGTCATCGACGTTGCGCGGGATCACGTCGAAATACAGCCGCTTCGCGGCCTTCGGCTCGCGATACATGAACAGCGACAGCGATTCCGGCGAGGCATAGCGCAGCCATTCGTCGATGGTGAGGCCGTTGCCCTTCGACTTCGAGATCTTCTGGCCCTTGTCGTCGAGGAACAGTTCGTAATTGAAGCCTTCGGGCGGCGTGCCGCCGAGCGCGGTGCAGATCTTGCCCGACAGCTTGACCGAATCGATCAGGTCCTTGCCGGCCATTTCATAGTCGATGCCGAGCGCGACCCAGCGCATCGCCCAGTCCGGCTTCCACTGCAGCTTGCAGTGCCCGCCGGTCACCGGCAGCGTAACGCTCTGCTTGGTTTCGGGATCGTCGTAGGAGATGGTGCCGGCCTTGACGTCATGCGCCGTGATCGGCACCTGCAGCACCACCCCGGTGCGCGGGCAAATCGGCAGGAACGGCGAATAGCTCGCGGCGCGCTCTTCGCGCAACGACGGCAGCATGATCGCCATCACCGCGTCGAACCGCTCCAGCACCCGCAGCAGCGCCGCGTCGAATTTTCCCGACGTGTAGTAGTCGGTGGAGCTGGCGAACTCGTAGTCGAAGCCGAAAGTATCCAGAAACGTGCGCAGCCGCGCATTGTTGTGGGCGCCGAAGCTCGGATGGGTGCCGAACGGATCGGGCACCCGGGTCAGCGGCTTGCCGAGATGCTGCTCCAGCATTTCCTTGTTGGGGACATTGTCCGGCACCTTGCGCAGGCCGTCCATGTCGTCGGAGAACGCGATCAGCCGGGTCTTGATCTTGTCCTCAGTGAGCACCCGAAATGCATGGCGCACCATGGTGGTGCGGGCGACCTCGCCGAAGGTGCCGATATGCGGCAGGCCGGACGGACCGTACCCGGTCTCGAACAGCACTTCGTCCTTTGGCTTTTTCTTCAGCCGCGCGACAATCTGCTTTGCCTGCTCGAACGGCCAGGCGTTGGATTGTTCGGCAAGCGCGCGAAGATCGCTCGGACTGACGGCAGAATCGATCGTGGACATCTATAGAGGTCTCCAGAAGCCGCGGAAACTAACGCTTCCGCGTAAAAAGGCAAAAACATGGGTGACGTCATTCCGGGGCGCGTCGAAGACGCGAACTACGACGTGCGCCTGCACATCGGAGAATCTCGAGATAAAGTCATTCAGGCATTAAACATCTCGGGATTCCGGATCGACGCGCAAGGCGCGCCGTCCGGAATGACGGTGTGTGTGAAACTCCTCAGAACGGACTGACCGAAAAATAGTGCAGCCACAGGTCGGTATAGCGGCCTTTTTCCCAGATCCGGAACAGCGCCCAGTTCAGCGCCTGCCGCAACAGGTCGTTGCCCTTGCGCACGGCGATCCCGACGCCCTCGCCGAAATAGCGGCTCTCGACGAACGGCCCGCCGGAGAACGCGCAGCAATTGTCGGAATCGGTGCCGTTGACCCAGAACGCGAGCGAGATCGCGTCGCCGAAAATGAAATCGACCTCGCCGCGGCGCAGCGCCAGCCGCAGCGCGTCGTCATTGGGATAGGCTTGCAGCTCGGCGTCGGTGAACATCGCCTTGAGATAGGCCTCATGCGAAGAGCCGGCGATGACGCCGACTTTCTTGCCCTCGAGATATTCCGGGCGAACCTCGGGGATCACCGCCTCGCGCCGCGACACGAACCGCGCCGGAGCCCGGTAATACGGATCAGTGAAATCGAGCCGCGCCCGCAGCTGCGGGGTCACCGCCAGCGAGGCGATGATGGCGTCGCCGCGATTGCTCGAAAGCGCGTCGACCAGGGTCTCGAACCGCCGCATCTGGATGGTGCAGGAGACCTTGATCTCCTCGCACAGCGCCCGCGCCAGGTCGACATTGAAGCCGGCGGGGTTGCCGTCGGGCCCGGTGAAGTTGAACGGCGGATAGTCGGTCTCGGTGAGGAACCGGATCACCGTCAGCCGGGACAGATCCGGCCGCTCCGGACGCCGCCGGGGGTCCCAGAAACCGGGCACCGCCTGCGGCGCCGCCTGGGTCCCGGGCTTGGGGACGCTTTGCGCCTGCGCGGCGCCGCCCGACAGGGTCGCCACCACTCCGGCCGCCGCCAGAATGTTCCGAAGAACTCCCGGCAATCGCGCATGGCAGGATGAAATGGTGGTTTGTGAAGGCATTACCGGCGGTTTCTCGGGAACTCGACGGCCTTATAGACCATTCGGCCGATAACGCGAATGCGGTCAGCCTTTGTTTTGACGCGTTTTCTTCACGCCAACCGGTGCCGCTTCGCTCGAAAACGCGAGCGCCGCGATGGCTCAGAGGTAGTGCTTGAGATCAGCCGCGGCTTCCTCGGGCTTGCGATTGATATTGAACGGCGCCACGAACTTGCCGTCGCGATCCATCAGATAGATCAGCGCAGTGTGGTCCATGGTGTAGTCGCCATCCTTCAACGGGACCTTCTTGGCATAAACCCGGTAATTCGAAACCGCCTTCGCCACCGCGTCCGCGTTGCCGGTCAGGCCCTTGAGATGCGGATCGAAGCTCGACAGGTAATCCTTCATCGCCGCCTGGGTGTCGCGCTCGGGATCGACCGAGATGAAATAGGCGTTGACGCGGTCGGCATCGGTGCCCATCGCCCGCAGCACCTCGGAAATCTGAAACAGCTCGGTCGGGCACACGTCGGGGCAGTGGGTGAAGCCGAACAAGATCAGCGTCGGGCGCCCCTGCAGGCTCTTCTCGGTTACGGTCTGGCCGGACTGGTCGGTGAGCTGAAACGGCCCGCCGATCGCGGCAGGGGCCGCCACATTTCGCAATCCGCCGAGCGCCCACAGCATCAACAGCAGTCCCACGACGAGACTTGCGCTGAAGGCGCCGACGATGACCAGCGGGCGGGTCGTCCGATCCATCATGAATTCCTTTAGCCCTATTCAGAAGCGGGTGGAATGCCGCCACAATGGAATCACGGATGCGTCCCGGGATGGTACGTCCGCGCGCGCGGCCGAAGCGCAACAATGCGACCGGCATCGGCGATCGAGCGGCGCCATCGTTCGCCACCGCAATGCCTTCTTTCAGATAGGGCCAGCCGCAACCCCGGGCAAGCAGGCGCCGGGGACGTGCGATCACGTCATGCTGATGCGGGAGTGCGTCAGTGCGAGGAGGAGGCCTGGGCGTCGAAATAGCAGGGCCGGTACATGCTCATCAACTGCTTGCCGCGCAGGAAGATCATGTGCGGGGTCAAGCCGCCGCGCGCGGCGATCCAGC
Organism: uncultured Alphaproteobacteria bacterium; assembly: GCA_963843235.1. Lineage (GTDB taxonomy): Bacteria > Pseudomonadota > Alphaproteobacteria > Rhizobiales > Xanthobacteraceae > Bradyrhizobium. The sequence continues at coordinate 211,899 of CAWJJV010000015.1, read as the reverse complement.
GCCGTATCGGCGACGGATACATCGAGTACAGCATCTGCGTGGCCTCGAGGTTGGTGACCGCACGACCGTTGGCGCCGAAGTCCCACGCCGCGTGGAACCCGAGATTGGCGTGCGAGGTTACGCAGATCTTGTCATGGGGAACCGCGCCCAGCACGATGGTGCAAGCAGAGGCGCACAAGCCGTCGATGACCACGGTTTGGCCGGAACTGCGCAGGTCCTGATATTTGTCGACGTAGGTACCGATCCGGCCCCCCCGGTCCTCGCCGATGCGGACCACCGCATGGCTTGCCCCGACGCCTGCCAACAGGAGAACCGCCGCGAGCAAACCTGTCACCAGTTTCATATCCAGCCCCAGTCCAACCTGTCGAACCCGAATCTGACCGTCTTGTGCGATGTATCGGCAGCGTGTTGCGAGATCGCGCTTTTGTCCAGCCGCCCGAGATGGCCGAAAACAAATTCAAATGAGGTGTTGCATCGCGGCTGCACCTTGCGGTCGCAAGGTCCCAAACCGGAACATGGGCCGCCGGCGGCCGCGCTTGGCGCCGCCCAGGGAACCGTTTGCCGTTGACCGCGGACAACCCCGCGGGCTTCAATCGCCAAAAAGGGCGGGGGGACACGACGATGGCGGATGATGCAGACGTAATCGTGGTCGGTGGCGGACTGGCGGGGCTGGTCGCGGCAACGGAAATTGCCGATGCCGGTAAGCGCGTCATCGTGGTCGAGCAGGAGGGTGAACAAAGCCTCGGCGGCCAGGCCTTCTGGTCACTCGGCGGCTTGTTCATGGTGGATACGCCGGAACAACGCCGGCTCGGCATCAAGGACAGCTATCCGTTGGCGCTGCAGGACTGGATGGGATCGGCGGGCTTCGACCGCGACGACGACTTGTGGCCGCGGCGCTGGGCCGAAGCCTATGTCGCGTTCGCGGCCGGCGAAAAACGCGGATGGCTGCGGGCGATGGGCCATCGCATCTTTCCGGTGGTCGGCTGGGCCGAGCGCGGCGGCTATGACGCGATGAGCCATGGCAATTCGGTGCCGCGGTTTCATGTCAGTTGGGGTACCGGCCCCGGTGTCGTCGAGCCGTTCGAGCGGCGCGCACGGCAAGCCCAGGCAAACGGCCGCCTGACGTTCCGCTTCCGCCACCGCGTCGATGCGCTGACGATGTCAGGCGGCACCGTCGATGGCATCGCCGGTTCGATCCTGGAGCCGACGAATGTCGCCCGGGGCAAGAGCAGTTCGCGCGCAGTCACCGGCGACTTCACGCTGCACGCCCAGGCCGTCATCATTGCCTCCGGCGGCATCGGCGGCAACCATGACCTGGTCCGGCAGAACTGGCCGAAGCGGCTCGGCGATGCGCCGCGCAGCATGATCTCCGGCGTGCCCGAACATGTCGACGGCCGCATGATCGGCATCGCCGAGGCCGCCGGTGGCAGGCTCATCAACCGCGACCGGATGTGGCACTATGTCGAGGGCATCCAAAACTGGAATCCGATCTGGCCGCGCCATGGCATCCGCATCCTGCCCGGACCGTCCTCGATGTGGTTCGACGCATCAGGCACGCGGCTGCCCTCGCCGCTGTTTCCGGGCTCCGACACGCTCGGCCAGCTGCACCACATCATGCGCAGCGGCTACGATTATTCGTGGTTCGTGCTGACGCAGAGCATCATCAAGAAGGAATTCGCGCTGTCGGGCTCGGAGCAGAACCCCGACCTCACCGGGCGGAGCTGGCGGATGACGCTGAAGCGCGCCACCAACAAGGGCGCGCCCGCACCGGTCGAGGCGTTCAAGAGCCACGGCGTCGATTTCGTGGTGCGCGACAACCTCGCCGACCTCGTCGCCGGCATGAACGCGCTGAGCGGCGATAACCTGCTCACGCTCGAACACCTGAAGGCCCAGATCGAAGCGCGCGACCGCGAGATATCCAATCCTTACGTCAAGGACACGCAGGTGATGAACATCCACAATGCGCGCCGCTACATCGGCGACCGATTGATCCGCACCGCCAAGCCGCACCGGATTCTCGATCCCGCGCATGGGCCCCTGATCGCGGTGAAACTCAACATCCTGACCCGCAAGACGCTGGGCGGCTTCGAGACCGACCTCGATTCGCGCGTGTTCGGCCAGGACGGCCGCATCATGCCGGGGCTTTACGCCGCCGGTGAAGCCGCCGGTTTCGGCGGCGGCGGCATGCACGGCTACCGGTCGCTGGAAGGCACGTTCCTCGGCGGCTGCCTGTTCTCGGGCCGCAACGCCGGGCGCGCCGCGGCGAAAGCTGTGTCCTAGGCGACCGGGAAATCCGGCTAGAGCGCGATGACTTTTCTTCGAATCGTCATCCCGCTCTATCTTATTATTTGAGCATGATCTCCGCGCAAACGCTTCGCGTTTGTCGCGAGGGAAAACCGGTGTCCACTTTGCGCTAACGCGGCCCTGCGGGTCCGGATCATGCTCTAGCTTCGCCGCAACGCCATCGCCAGCCCGACGGCGACACTGCCCTGCCAGCCCGGATAGAGGAACGAGGTCAAATCGAGATCCAGCGTATTGTCGAGCGCCAGCAACGCTCCGGCAACGGTGCCGGCGAACAGCATCGGCAACCATGACGTCAGGTCGCGCGGAGCCGCCGGCAGCAGACCGATCCCGATCGCCATCACAGCCGCGCCGGTGCAGCCACCGGCCAATCCGGCCAGCAGGCTTCGCATGGCCTTGCTCGCCCCCGCCGCCTGCCCGTCGATCCAGATCGCCACGTTCACCGCGCAGACGAACGCGATCATGGTGACGATGGCTGCCGCCAGCGCCGACCACCATGGACGTGCTCCGGAATGCCGGACCAGCACCAGAACGAGGACCGCGAACGGAACCGCCACCAGCGCAATCCGGAAGTCGCCGGGAGAGCCGTTGATCAGGTCGATCAGCGGCGGGAACAACGGCGTCAGGACGCCCGTCAGCAAGCCGCCGGCCGCGGGTCCCCACCAGCCGCTGCGGGATTGGTCAGAGGAAATAATTGCCTCGGTCACCGTCACCTCCTCGCATCAGCACAAGTCTGCATGGACAGAAGCTGGAGCGGGCGAAGGGAATCGAACCCTCGTATGCAGCTTGGGAAGCTGCCGTTCTACCATTGAACTACGCCCGCGAATCAATGACCGGGATGGTATTCGTATTCCGCTTTGGTTGCCACTTGGGAGGGCCAGTCGTTGCCTACCGCTATCCTACATCGATATCACGGTTGCAATCCAGTCGCCCTCGCCCACATGGCCGGATGCGGAACGCATCGCGAGACCTGCAGAGTCGATGCACGTACTGACGCGAGAGCGGAACTCAGATCGAACTTCGACATCAAATTCACTTCGCTCCGATGTCTGCTGTACCGTCGCGCGCCAGTAGATGACGCCGCCAATTCTATTTCAGCAATTTCCAGGTCGACGTCGCATAAGCGAGCGTTTCCCCCGCGCCGTCATAGGCGTGCGACTGCAGGAAAAAAATCGAACGGCCCTTTCTTCAAGAACCCGGCCTGACAACGCACGGCGCCGGATCGCACGGGGCTGAAATACTGCACCTTCATCTCCAGCGTCGATCCCGCGCCGACACGGTGCTTGAGAAGATGTCCCATCGAGATATCCAGCGCGGTTGCCAGCACCCCGCCGTGCAGCGATCCTTGCGGATTGTACATCGGCGGCTTCACCTCGAACGATACGGTACAGTTTTCGTTCTCGTAGGAGATTTGCATCCCAAGAAAGCGCGACAGGAAAAAAGAACCGAACTCATGCCTGTCGTCGGCAACGGCTTGTTCGAACATCGTCTGGGCTGCATCACGCATCGTGGCGGTTTCCAATGGCTTGCGAAAGGGATCTAGCGACGTCGTGAAGCCGGACCGCGCACCGGCCGATCGATATCAAAATCCGTAAAGGCGCGCCGGATTGTCGGCGAGGATGCGTTGCCGAAGCGTCGCGTCCGGAATCCATTTGGCGATGCAATTGAACAGTTGCGCATCACCGGGCGGCTCGGACAGCGAAGGATGCGGCCAGTTCGTCGCCCAGACGAGGCGGTCCGGCGCGATCGTCACGACATGGTTCACCAATGCTTCGACATCTTCGTAATGTGGCGGCCCTGAACGCGATGCCCAGTACGGCGCCGAAAGCTTCAACCAGACCCGGCCCGTTGCGAGCAGGCGCGACAAGCACTGAACCGCCGGATGATCCGGCGTGACACCGCCCGAGAACTTGCCGATGTGATCGATGACGATGGTTCCGGGCCACCCGAGGATCTGGGTCTCGCGGGCCGGGAGTTGCAGCCCGTCGAGTTGCAGCTGCGTGTGCCAGCCGACCGCCTGGACCTTGCGCACGATCGCGTCGGCGTCGTCCCACCCGATCGCGCCGCCCGGGATCATCGCCAGCCGCAAGCCGCGCATTCCGGCGTCGGTGAGATGGCGGAGCTCCTGCACGCTGACTTCACCGCTCACCACGGCAACGCCGCGCGCCGCGTCGGGTCCGAGCGCAGCCATGCTTGCAAGCGTGCAGCGATTGTCAAAGCCATAGGCGGCGGGCTGGACGATAACGGTTCGCGCGATCCCGAGCGCCTTCCTGAGAGCCCGATAGTTCTCCAGCGTACCGCGCGCGGGAATCCTCGCGCCCGCAACGTTCGGATAGCCCGCTTCGTAGATATGCATGTGGGTGTCGCAGAGCGCCGGCGGCGGCTGAAAATTCAGGTGTTCCGTCGCAACTTCTCCAGCCGCCATCTCTGCATCCCCTGCGGTTCTTGCCGCTCGGGCAAAAACTTAACCCCATCGTTTGCGCCCGATTAATCCGACGGACCGGCCGGGACAATCTCCAATGCGGCAGTGCAGGCCGCCATATTTGCCGATCTGGGATCTTGCGACCCGACGGCTGCAAGACAGGTATTCGGCGCGCGTCGCGTTTGCGCGTTGACAAATATCACGAATGACAGCAAGTGACCGATGATCATCGGCCATGGTGAATTGATGCGTCAATCAAGTCCCTCATTGCTCCGACTCACGCTGTAGGCCCGCCAGTGACCGGCCGTCGTCTCCCCTCGTTCATCGTCGCGCGTCGTTGCCAATCTCGCGCGCGCGATTTGGGGCAGACCACTTCCGTTTCAGCCGCGGGTTGGATAAAGACACACTGTTCTTAAGACACACTGATCGCCTCACGATAATCAACGGGCGACATAATAAAATAAAGGGAGAGGCCTCTCGGGTGCCAAACGTGGCTTCCGCGGGCGCCGCACAGGGAAGGCCAATGTCCCAGTCAGAGATCGAACAACGCACCTTGCGAAAGGTCTCCTGGCGCGTGCTTCCGCTGGTGCTGGCAGCCTATTTCCTCGCCAATCTGGATCGGTCGAACATCAGCTACGCCGCGCTGCAGATGAACCACGACCTTCATCTGACCGCGGAGGAATTCGGCCTCGCCGCCGGTCTTTTCTCGCTGACCTATTTGCTGCTGGAGATCCCGAGCAATCTGGCGCTGGAACGATTCGGCGCGCGGCTATGGATCGCCCGCATCATGATCAGCTGGGGAATTCTCTCCGCAGCAACCGCCTTCGTGGTCGGACCAAACAGCTTTGTCGCGCTCCGCCTGCTCCTCGGTGCCGCGGAAGCGGGGCTGGTGCCCGGTGTCCTGCTGTACATCACCTACTGGTTTCCCGACGTTCTACGCGGCCGCGCGGTCGCGATATTCCTGGTCGCCGCGCCGGTTTCAAATATCGTCAGCGCGCTTCTGTCGGTGCCTTTGCTCGGCATGAATGGCTTTCTGGGTCTCGGCGGCTGGCAATGGCTGCTCATCATCGAGGCCTTGCCCGCCGTCATTCTCGGCGTCATCACCGCGCTGGTGATGACGAACAAGCCGTCGGACGCAAAATGGCTGAGCGAGGATGAAAAATCCTGGCTGCAGCGCCGCCTGGACAGCGAAAAGGTCGCTCCGACGGCTCTCAAGCCAAGCCTGTGGCAGACGATCCGCAAACCGCGCGTGATGGCGCTCGCGACGATCTACGCCCTGCGCAATGTCGGGGCATTTGGGATCACCTTCTTTCTTCCGCAGATCGTTCGCGACCTCGGATTAAGCAACTACGGAAATTGGCGGGGTCAATTCCGTGTCCTACCTCGTTGCCGTCGTGGGCATGGTGTTATGGGCGCGCAGTTCCGACCGCACCGGGGAGCGCCGCTGGCACCTGACGGCATCGATGCTGGTTGCCGCCGCGGGCCTCGCCTACGCCGCCTGGCTCGGTAGCTCGCAATGGTCGCTGGTCGCGCTTGCGATCGCCGCCATCGGATATTACGCCTGCCCGCCCTGCATTTTCGCGATCTCCCCGAGCGTGCTGGCTCCCGTCGAGGCGGCCGCCGGCATCGCCTTCATCAACTGCTTCGCACAAATCGGCTCGATCGTCGGCCCTTACGGTGCAGGCTGGATTCGATCGGAGACCGGCAGCTTTCAGGGCGCGATGTATTTCATGGCGGCGTGCTCGGTTCTGGCCGCGGTGATCGCAGCGCTCATCAAAGTGCCAAACATCACGCCTGCGGGCCGGGCCGATGTACCGCGCGATCCACAGATCCCAGTCGAACAAAGTGCATTCGTCGGACGGCGGCGTGCGGCTCAATAGCAAAAGGCGGAGGTTCTAATGTGGCATGGTCAAGTCGAGGGAACGGACATCGTCGTTCTCGATCCACGCTTCAAGGCTTGCTTTCCTGGCCATGTGCGCGTCGAGCGTTTGTGGTCGGGGGCGCGCTGGGCTGAAGGCCCGGCTTGGTTCGCCGCGGGCCGCTATCTCATCTGGTCGGACATTCCGAACAATCGCATGATGCGGTTTGTCGAGCCCTCGGGCGAAGTCTCGGTCTTCCGCGAATGTTCCAACAATTCGAACGGCAACACTGTCGACAATCAAGGCCGGCTCGTCACCTGCGAGCATCTCACGCGTCGCGTGACCCGAACGGAGATCGACGGGTCGATTTCCGTCATTGCGGACAAGTGGAACGGCAAGCGCCTGAACTCGCCCAATGATGTCGTGGTGAAGTCGGACGATTCCATCTGGTTCACCGACCCCGCCTACGGCATCGACACCGATTACGAAGGCGATCGCGCGGATCAGGAAATCGAGGGCTGCCACGTCTATCGAGTCGACGCCAAAACCGGGGCGGTGGTGGCCGTCATCACTGATATGGTTCGCCCGAACGGCATCGCATTCTCGCCCGACGAGAAATACCTTTATGTCGCCGACACAGGCGCAACGCACAAAGAGGGCGGTCCGCGCCACATTCGCCGCTTCCTGACCGACGTGGACGGAGCGAAATTGTCGGGAGGTGAGATCTTCGCGGAATCGACGGCGGGCTTGTTCGATGGCTTTCGCGTCGATCGGAATGGACGCATTTGGACCAGTACCGCAGAGGGGGTCCATTGCTACGACTCCGACGGCTCGCTGATCGGCAAAATCCTCATTCCCGAAATGGTCGCCAACGTGACTTTCGGCGGCGCCAAACTCAACCGTTTGTTCATTTGCGGAACGACGTCGCTCTATTCGATCTACGTTACGGCAAATGGCTGCAAGCTCGGCTGACGGACGGTGGATGCCCGTCGGGTCAAACAATATCGGTCGCTCGGTGGCCAGGAAGTGGTGGGTCGACGCTGGAGATACCTGAATGAGCACTCGGGCCATGGCGGCCCGTTTCAGTTTGGCCCCGGCAATTATAGCGGGCAAAAAAGACTGGAGCGGGCGAAGGGAATCGAACCCTCGTATGCAGCTTGGGAAGCTGCCGTTCTACCATTGAACTACGCCCGCGAACGCCGCACCTGATTAGCCGAGACCGCGCCCGCCGCCAAGCGCGGTTGACGCGTCGCCGCAGCCTCCGCCTTTTAACCGAATATCAACTTTTAGAGGGCGCCGGCCCGAGACGGTGCTATGATCCGGTTCGGGGTTGGGGTGGCGTTATGGTAGCGCGTGGGTACACGGTCTTTGACATGGCCTCCCTCCAGAAGGACATCCCGCTCAACGCCCGCGCCGACGAGGTCTGGGACGCCGTGCGCGATTTCGGCGCGCTGCATACGCGGCTGGTGCCGGGCTTCGTGCTTGATACGCGCCTCGACGGCGACAACGCCCGCATCGTGACCTTCGCCAACGGCACCGTGGTGCGCGAGCTACTGGTCGACTGCGACGACGCGGGGCGGCGGCTGGTCTACGCCGTGATCAGCGAACGAGTGACGCATTACAACGCGTCGGTTCAGGTGATCGGCGATGGCGACGCGCGCTGCCGGCTGATCTGGACCATCGACCTCCTGCCCCACGACATCGCGCCCTATGTGGGCGGTCAGATGGAGCAGGCCGCCCTCGCGATGCAAAATGCCTTCCCTGTTTAGGATAGCGCCGGGCGTACCTCCGGAACCGGTCCGCCCCTCGGCCCCCACCGCGTCAGGGCGACGCTCGAGGAGGAGAGCACGCCGAGCACCACCATCGACGCGGCCGCCAGCGCAAAGAAGTTCGCGGCGGTCGCGCCATGCGTCGATAGCCACCAGCCGCCGCCGGCGATGAACAATAGCCGCGCGCTCTGCGCCAGCACCGGCCCGAGCACCTTGGCCGCGCCCTGCGATGAAAAATACATCGACATCGCCAGCCCGATGAACGCGTACATCGGCGCCGCGGTCGACAGATATTGCCGGCTGGCGGCGCGCACGCCCGCGTCACCGGTGAAGAGGTTGACCCAGAGGTCGGGGAAGATCGCAATGATAGTGGCGATCGCCCCGACCGAGACGAACGAGAGCGCACCCGCGGTCCAGGCGATCCGTCGCGCCCGCGCGACGCGCCCGGCGCCGATCGCCATGCCGATCATCGGCACCGAGGCGATGCCGACCGCGAACGCCACCGAGGTCAGCATGAACTCGAGCCGGGCGCCGATGCCGTAGCCGGCCAGGATCTCGGTGCCGAAACCCGCCAGCAGATGCGTGAAGATGCTGATCGTCAGCACCGACTGCAGCGGCGAAAAACAGGATATGGCGCCGACCTTGAGGATGTCGACGAACATCGCGCGCCGGATTCGAAGTCCCCTGATCTTGGGAAACACCCGCGCCCTTCCCGAAAACAGATACCACGCCATGATGGCGATGCTGATCGTGTAGGCGATCAGCGCACCCGCGGCGACGCCGCGCATGCCGAATTGCGGCACCGGCCCGAGGCCGAGCCCGAGCGTGCCGCCGAGAATGATCTGGCAGACGGCGGAGTTGAGGATCACCAGCGACGGCAGCTTCATGTTGCCGGTGCCGCGCAGAATTCCGGCCATGGTATTCATCAGCCAGGGCAGCACCGCGCCGCCGAAAAAAATCTGCGTATAGGCGATCGCATTCGCCAGCACGTTGCCGCGGCCGCCCAGCACTTCCAGCAAGCGGGGGCCGAAGATCAGCATGCCGAGCATGAAGGTCAGCCCGAAGCAGATGCCGATCAGCAGGGCATGGGCGGCGAGCGTCGAGGCGCGGTCGATATCGCCGGCGCCCAGGGCGCGCGCAATCGCGGACGCAACGCCGCCGCCCATCGCGCCACCGGACATCGTCATGGTCAGGATGACGCAGGGAAACACCAGCGCCATCGCGGCCAGCGCTTCGACGCCGAGCCGGCCGATATAGGAGGTCTCGGCGATGACGACGCAGGTGCCGGCGCTGAGCGCGATGACGTTCGGCCAGGACAGCCACAACAGCGTGCGCAGGATCGGGCCGTCGAGCAGCGCATTCCTCGCGGGCGCTGAAATAGGGGGAAGTGGTTGCTCGTCGTCGTCTACGGGAATCTCGGCGACAGCGATATCGGACATTTGTTCTCCCTGGCCCATGGTCCGCCAACGCAATTTGGCGATGCGACCGCGCGCCGATTCAATTATTTTGGAGCGCGGTCTGGCTGCCGCGCTGCGATGTTCCTAGCACGGTCGAGCCGGTCGCCCCGTGCGTCAGGCGCATAGGCCGCCTGCACGATTGAGCCGTCGTTTGTTCTCGCTTTCCCCGCGTGCGGGGCGAGGTGAAGCTGGCCTTAAGCTTTGACTCAGCCGATGACCCACACGAACGGCGGAACGCCGCCGGTCGCCGGTCGCATCTGCACGCCGATGCCTCGACCGCAGCCCGCCGCGAGACCTTCGACCAATCCCTCAAGCGCCCTGGCGCAGGCGGGGTGATAATCGCCGACACCGGCCATCAGCTTCCACGTCTGTTGCCGGATTTCGAAACTGCCATCGGATTCATCGATCGCGGCGACGTCGTCCTGCGCTTCGAACAGCGCGTGCAGGAAGGCCGCGAAATCTTTTGCATGCCCGCGGCCCGCCGAGAAAGCGCCCGCGATCTCATCGAACAACTGCATGCCGATCAGCTTGCCGGTCAGGTGCAAGAGATAGCCGGCGTCTTCAGGGCCGAACACTTGCACCATGACGGGCGCCGCCGTCCGCACATATTCCATGGCGTAATTCCGATAGGCTTTTTGCAGCCGCGGCTTCGGCCAGCTCGAAACCGGCAACGCCGGCGCCTGCTCCGGATCGAACAAGGGGGCTTCGAGGTGCCGCGCGAACACCAGGCGCTGATCGATCTCGAGCGCATGGTCGTATTCGCAGTAATAGCCTTCGAGCCCGTCCTGACCGTCGACGCTTTGCTTGGTGCAGACGAAGCCGAGATTCGGATTGCCGAGCGAAACCCCGTTGTTGGCGTGCCACCCCCGCAGCATCGCGCGCGAGACCTCGCCCGGCACGCCGCAGATCGCCGTTCCCCGCCAGATCCAGCGCGGCGGCGGATAGCGGATCCAGGCCTTGCGATCGGACTCGTACATGTACTCGACGCAAACGCCGCCGATCCAGTTGGAGAGATAATGGTACTGCGCCGCCGCCACCGCCGGCGGCAGATGCTGAAGACCGAGCTTCTCAAGCCCGGGCAGGAAGCGTTCCTGCTGCTGACGGCGAAACACCCGGAACACGAATTCCGCGGCATCGGCAGTCCCGCGCCGCGTTACCACGGTGAGGATGAGGCCCGTAAAATAGGCATGGTAGAGGTCGGCGACGCTGCGCCATCTCAGCCATTGCATCGCCTGCGCCTGGTCTTGCCCGCTGTCCATTTCCACTCCCGCACCCCTGTTGGTTGCCGCCAGCATAAGCCAGCGTCAGCTATTTCACATTGATTTCATCGCGGACAAGTTGAACGTTCAAGCCCGTTCTGCATTGTAACGAGCAACGTGCAAGGAGCGATCATGCGCAATGGAGTTCGGCTGGGCGTTTTGGTCGGGGTGCTGGCGCTTCCGCTTGCCGCGTGCAACGACCCGCAAGACACCGTCACCGCCGAGCAGAGTTTTGGGCCCTCTCCCACGTTGCCCGCGCCGCAGACTTCCTTGATCCCGACCGTCAACGTCGCCTTCGCGACCGGTTGGCCGGCCGACGCCAAGCCTGTCGCGGGCGACGGCATGGCCGTCAACGCCTTCGCCACCGGGCTCGATCACCCGCGCTCGCTTTATGTGCTGCCGAACGGCGACGTGCTGGTGGCCGAAACCAACGCGCCGCCGAAGCCGGACGATGGCTCTGGCATCATCCGCTGGGTGACGCGGTGGGTGATGGGCCGCGCCGGCGCCAATACGCCGAGCGCCAACCGCATCACGCTGCTGCGGGACGCCGACGGCGACGGTACCGCCGAGACCCGGAGCGTTTTTATCGAAGGTCTGAATTCGCCGTTCGGGATGGCGCTGGTCGGCGATGACTTCTATGTCGCCGATTCCGATGCCATCATGAAATTTCCCTATCATGCCGGCGATACCAAAATCAGCGCGCCCGGCGTCAAGCTGGCGGACCTGCCGGCCGGCCGCATCAACCATCACTGGACCAAGGATTTAACCGCCAGTCCCGACGGGACCAAGCTGTATGCCACCGTCGGCTCCAACAGCAATGTCGGCGACAACGGCATCGAGGCCGAGACCAATCGCGCGGCGTGCTCGAAGTCGATCGCGCCACCGGCAAATGGCGCGTGTTCGCGTCGGGCCTTCGCAATCCGAATGGACCGTCGTGGCAGCCGCAGAGCGGCGCGCTGTGGGTGACGGTGAACGAGCGCGACGAACTCGGCGACGATCTCGTTCCCGATTACATGACCTCGGTCAAGGACGGCGGATTTTATGGCTGGCCCTACAGCTATTTCGGGCAGCACGTCGATGCCCGCGTCCAGCCGCCGCGCCCCGATCTGGTGGCGAAAGCGATCACGCCGGACTACGCGCTCGGCGCGCATACGGCTTCGCTCGGGCTGACATTCAACACCGGCAATCTGTTTCCGTTTGCGATGGCCGGCGGCGCCTTCATCGGCCAGCACGGCTCGTGGAATCGCAAACCCCGCGCCGGTTACAAGGTGATCTTCGTGCCGTTCACCGACGGCAAGCCATCGGGCGGGCCGCAGGACGTGCTGACCGGATTCCTCAATGCCAGCGGCGAAGCCCAAGGCAGGCCGGTCGGCGTCAAGATCGACAAGCAGGGCGCGCTGTTGGTGGCCGACGACGTCGGCAACACGGTCTGGCGCGTGACGCCGGCGGAGAAGTCCGCGGCGCGGTAGGCAACTGCGCCATCGCTGTGCGACAATTGCGAGGGGCACGCGATTGCGAGGAGCACACGAAAGGCTCTACCGCCTCTTTTGAGCTTGATTGAAGCGTTGAGCGCGTGCCGCTCGCGAGCCTTTGCTCCCTCTAAAAGATCGCCATGGCGTATCGCGGGCGCGCCCTTCAGGCTGGCTGGCGTCGCACCGTCACCTTCGGCCGGGGGCGCGTTTCGGTTTCATCGCCATCCCACTGCAGTCTGCTGGACGTGTCGGTCCATCCCGAAAATCTTCGCAAGCACGCTATTGTTACATGCGTGTTGTTCAAGGACTGAAGTGACATCATTTTGTAGGCCGCGATCGTCAGTCTGATCGGCGTTCAAGTGGAAAAGGCATGCAGCAATCAACGCGACACGAGTTGATTGCCGAAAACTTGCCTTTTCGAAAGCAAAGAGAGCGAAATCTTACATGAGCAAGAAGTGTGTACTAATAACGGGCGCAGGTTCTGGTTTTGGCCGGGGTGCCGCTCTTGGCTTGGCGAAGGCCGGCCACGATGTCATTGCCACAGTGCAGATTTCCCCGCAGGTCACAGCGCTGCGCCGTGAAGCCAAGGCGCTGGGCTTGACCAACTTGCGAGTTGAAAAACTCGATATTCTCGATCCTATTGATGTGGCTGCTGCGTTGCACTGGGATTTCAATGTTCTGTACAGCAACGCCGCCATTGGCGAAGGCGGACCGGCCAGTGAGATTCCGCTCGCGCTGGTGCGAAAGAACTTCGAGACGAACGTCTTCGCTCCGCTCGAATTGGTACAACGCGTTGCCCGCAAGTGGATCGATGGCAATCAACCAGGAAAAATTGTCTTCACCTCTTCGGAAGTCGGCCTGCTCACTCCGCTCGGCTTCGGGGCGTACTCCGCCACCAAGCACGCCTTGGAAGCTATCGCAGAATCACTGCGCCTGGAGTTGCAGCCGTTCAATATCAAGGTGCAAACCATCAATCCCGGCGCCTATCGGACTGGCTTCAACGAGGCGATGTTGGAAACCGCGTCTGAAATGGCTCGACGATAAGAAGAATTTCACCAAGCGCGCCGCTCTGCAGGCCATCTTCGACTCGGAGCTTGAGGACGAGCGCGATCCCGACGAGGTGGTTCGTGCAATGATCGAAATTGTCCCGTCGGAAACCGGCAGGTTTCGCAACGTAGTGCCTCAATCGGGCGAGGAGTCTATTAGAGAAAGCGAAAAGGCTGCCTGGGAAGTAACGATCTAATCTCCACCGTCTGACGGCAACGCCACGTCACGAGGTGGGGGATCGACCTGAAATCAGGATCCACAGACAGGTCACCCCCACTTTTCCAAGTCCGCAAACTACCGACAGCCTCGGATTACCGCAGTCACTAAAAATGCGAAAAGCGTATGCGCATCGGATAGATGCCCAACGGTGCCCGGGCATTGCTGCGGGTTCGCCTATGCTCCGATTTGCCGGGCAAACATATGCTTGCTGTCGGCAAACTATGGGTCGACCTACAGCGGCGAAAAACTAAACCCGAAAATGCTTGCTCAGCTTGAGGCCCTGCGCCTGATAATTCGAGCCGATGCGCTGGCCGTACAAGGCGTCGGGCCGCGACAGCATCTTTTCGTAGACCAGCCGACCGACGATCTGGCCGTGTTCGAGGATGAACGGCACCTCGCGCGAACGCACTTCCAGCACGGCGCGCGAGCCCTGCCCGCCGGCGCCGGCATAGCCGAAGCCGGGATCGAAGAAGCCGGCATAGTGCACGCGGAATTCGCCGACCAGCGGATCGAACGGCACCATCTCGGCGGCGTAATCCGGCGGCACCTGCACGGCTTCTTTGGACGCCAGGATGTAGAACTCGCCGGGATCGAGGATCAGGCTGCCATCGGGCCGCGCCGAGATCGGCTCCCAGAACTCGCCCACCGCATAGCCACCGCGGCGATCGATATCGACGACGCCCGTGTGCCGCTTGGCGCGGTAGCCGACAAAGCCGTCGGCTCTCTCGCCGGAGAGATCGACACTGAGCGCCACGCCGCTGGCGAGATCGGCGTCGTCGATATCGACCAGCCGCTCCCGCTCATGCAGCGCATCGAGCTCATCGGCGTTGAGGATGGCATCGCCGACGCGAAAGCGCACCTGCGAGAGCCGCGATCCCTCGCGCAGCAGCACCGGAAATGTTTTCGGGCTGATCTCCGCATAGAGCGGGCCGTGGTAGCCGGCGCCGATCATGTCGAACCGCCTTGTGCCGTCGGCGATCACGCGGGTGAACACGTCGAGCCGGCCGGTCGAGCTTTTCGGATTGGCGGCGGCGACGATTTCCCGAGGCAGCGCCAGGCTCTCCAACAGCGGCACGATGTAGACGCAGTTGGTCTCCAGCACCGCGCCGTCGCTCAGATCAATTTCATGCAGCTTCAATTCATCGATGCGCTCAGCCACCGTCGCGCCCGGCCCCGGCAGGAAGCTCGCGCGCACCCGATAGGCGATATCGCCGAGCCGCAGGTCGAGACTCGCGGGCTGGATCTGGCTTTCGACGAACGGATAGGCCGGCAGAATAAGGCCGGCATCCGCCATCGCCGCGATCATGCGGTCGGGCAGAATGCCATTGGCATCGGGTTGGAGCGTGAACGACAATTTCTGAACCACCACGCTAGTGCCGTCAATGTGAAGATCCTGCCCCACTTGGGGCAAGTTTGTCAGGGACTTCAAATCGTAATTCGTGCGTCAGCCGCGCTGAAACGACAGGCTTTTACCCGTTATCCGATGGCCGCCTTGACGGAAAGGGCACGACGGAATAAGAGCATGACTTATCCCGTGGTGATTTGAGCCGGCCGGCTTGCAGCCACGTTAAATAAGTCGCTAAACAGGCCGGGGACACGTGTGATCCCGGCCTTTTGGAACTTTTCCAGGCCGGTTTTTTTGTGACCATTTTCGAGGTGGTCACGATGGAGGTCACATGTCTGAGACTAAACCACCCGCGTCACTAACCGCCCGCTACCGTCCCGAAACCCGGCTGGTCCATTCCGGCACCCTGCGCTCGCAATTCGGCGAAACATCCGAGGCGCTGTTTCTGACGCAAGGCTTTGTCTACGACAGCGCCGAGCAGTGCGAAGCGCGATTCAAGGGCGAGGACCCCGGCTTCCTCTACTCGCGCTTTTCCAATCCCAACGTCTCGATGTTCGAGCAGCGCATGATCGAACTCGAGGGCGCTGAGGCCGCGCGCGCCACCGCCACCGGCATGGCCGCGGTAACGACAGCCATTCTCGCGCCGTTGAAAGCCGGCGATCACGTGGTCGCCTCGAAAGCGATGTTCGGATCGTGCCGCTATGTCGTGGAAGATCTGCTGCCACGCTACGGCATTCAATCGACGCTGGTCGATGGCCTTGACCTCGACCAGTGGCGCAAGGCGATGCGGCCGAACACCAAAACCTGCTTTCTGGAAAGCCCGACCAATCCGACGCTCGACGTACTCGACATCGGCGCCATCGCCGACATCGCGCATCAGGGCGGCGCACGGCTGATCGTCGACAACGTGTTTGCGACGCCGATCTGGCAGAGCCCGCTGGCGCTCGGCGCCGACGTCGTGGTGTATTCCGCGACCAAGCACATCGACGGCCAGGGCCGCTGCCTCGGCGGCATCATCCTGTCGTCGGAAGCCTTCATCGCCGAGCACATCCATACCTTCATGCGCCAGACCGGCCCCTCGATGTCGCCGTTCAACGCCTGGATCTTGCTGAAAGGGTTGGAGACGCTGGCAATTCGAGTGCGCGCGCAGACCGAGACCGCCGCCGCCATCGCCGAGACGCTGGCGCAGCATCCGAAAATCTCGCGGCTGATTTATCCGGGCCGCGCCGATCATCCGCAGGCGGCTTTGGTGAAGAAGCAAATGCGCGCCGGCTCGACGCTGGTCGGGTTCGAGGTCAAGGGCGGCAAGGCGGCGGCGTTCCGCGCGCTCAACGCCATGAAGCTGGCGCGGATCTCGAACAATCTCGGCGACGCCAAGAGCCTCGTCACCCATCCGGCGACCACCACGCATCAACGGCTGACGCCGGAAGCGCGCGCCGAACTCGGCATCAGCGAGGGCTTTATTCGGCTCTCGGCCGGCCTCGAACATCGCGACGATCTGATCGAGGATCTAACGGGAGCGCTGGAGAAGGCGTGAGGCGTGAGTAGCGAGTAGCGAATAGCGATGGAAATATTCCTCTATTCGCTATTCGCCACTCCCTATTCGCTCTCGGTCACATCGGCCGATAGGTCTGCACGTTCGACGGCACGTTGACGCCGAGCTTGATCTTTCCGACCGACCTGATGATGTCGTCGCCGAGCAATTGGGCGAAGCAGGCATAGCCCCAGTCGTTCATGTGCAGGCCATCGGCGATCACGAAGCTGTCGATCGGCAGCGCCTGGTTCTCGTGCCATTCGCGCATCACCTCGAAGCGCGGAAAAATGCCGACATGGCGAAGCTCGGCGACCTTGCTGAGCAGCGTCACCATCCGGCTGGCGCTTTCGCCGCGCTCGGTCACCCGCGGTGAATACTGCGGATCGACCAGCACCAGGTCGGCACCCGCCGCCTGAATGCGCGCGATGCCGTCCTCCACCATCTTGGCGGTTTCCGCCGGATCGAGGTTGCGCAGCACGGCATTGGTGCCGACCTGCCAGATCACGAGATCCGGCTTGCGGTCGATCACCGAGGTCTGCAGCCGCTTCATCATTTCGGGGGCGTCTTCGCCGCCATGGCCGCTATTGACGACGGTGATGTCGGCGCTCGGATACTGCCGCTGCAACTGCGCCGCCAGCCGGTTGGGATAGGTGAATTCAGGTGACGACGAGCCATACCCTTGCGTCGAAGACGATCCGAATGCGACGATGACCACGGGCTGCCCGGACGCCAATTTCCCCGCGACATGCGGCAGCGATCCGATCGATTTGGCGACGCGCTTCGGCGGCAGGCACGGAACGCGGCTGAAAATATCGCCGGCTGTTTTCGCGACCCGCTGCACCTTTTCGATCGCCTTGGTGGCGAGGCTCTTTGGCTGCGTCGGACTGGCCTGATCGACCCCGGCAAGGTTGCCGGTGCCGGTCGTCTGGGTCGGGGCTGCCGGCGCCTTAACGCCGTCGGAATTGACGCCGTCCGATAGCGTTGCCTGCTGGGCGGCCTGGGCGCGCGCGGGCAGTATCAAGGGCGGCGCCAGCAGCACCAGTGCCGCGGCAGCCAGCAATGACGTTGCGAAAAAAGGGCGGTGGAAACACGTCAATGCTCGATCCTCAATTCTGTTGTGCTGCATTGATGTGCGCCGCGTCGATCACAAACGTCGATAGCGCACGACCAAGGCAATCGTGAACGCGCTTCGCCAGTTCGGGACCGTGCGATGCGCTGAAAAAGTCGAAGTCTCCTGAATCATTCCACTGGCGCATGATGGCAAACCGGTCGAACAGCGGAGCGTCGTGCTGCTGGGCCACCACGCGCATATTATCTAGGTAAGGCGGCGCGGAAATCATCGATTCCGTACGCGGGCTATACTGCAGGTTCATCAAAACCACGTCGGCTCCGGCCTTTTGCAGCGCAGCAACGCCCTCGGCAACCGCGGCGCGGAAATCATCGGGATCGATCGACCGCATGGCATCGACGGTGCCGGTCTGCCAGATCACCAGCGTCGGCTTTTTATCCTCCATCAGCTTAACAAATCCGGCGGCCACCTCCTCGGCGGTTTTCTTGGAGTGCAGGTCCAACGCCACGTTAACCACGACCGAGGGCAATTTCTCTTTCAGCGCCGCCTGCAACCGCGCCGGATAGGCGCCCGATTCCGACGAGGTGATGGTCGAGGACCGGCTTCCCACCACCAAAATATCCAGCGAATGGCCGCTTTTTATGGCATCCGCGACTTTCGGGAGCGTGCTCTCGGTTGTGAGCAGGTAGGCCGGAACGTCGCAGACCGGGGTAGCCGATGGGTAGCATCCTCGGCGCGTGCAGAAGCTGCGGTCCAAAGACCCGCCAGCAATATCAGCCCCAGGATAGCCTCCTTGGACCTCATAAGCTCCCCCCTGCCAGATCGGCATTGCCGATGGTGCTTTTTGTTCGCGATGCACTCTTGTCGGCGGAATGCTTATACCACGAAAACAACCATGCCGCGCCGCACATGATGAGGATTCCAGAGACGCTGACAACGGCGTGGAGCCCGGCGCCGCCACCGGGAACCTCGGCCAGCACGAAATGCCCCGCGAATGCCAGGAACACGCCAAGGCAGAAGATTTCCAGCGAATGCTGCCCGCACAGGATCAGCGGCCGCAGCCAAGGCGATTTCAGCCCCGGCCACTCCTTCGGCAGGAAGCGCACGGTCACCGCCGCCAGCGCCAGGAAATGGGCGAACCGCAACACGTCGAGATCGGTCTTGTCGATCGGATACATCCACTGCTCGAGCCAGCGCGGCATCAGGAAGCTCAGCTGCGGCAGATACCAGGTCAGCGTGACGCAGAATGCCGCGAACAGATAGGCCAGCGAAATCCACAGTGTGACGCGCGACGACAGAATCCGCGACATCCGCCTGGCGCCGCCCTGCGCGCACCAGGCCCCGAACACGAACAGCAATTGCCAGGCGAACGGGTTGAAGGCCCAGACGCCGTTCGGATAGGCACTTAGATACAAATCGTAGTGCCAGGTGATGGCGTAGAGGAAAACCGACAGCGCCAGCGTGACGTCGGTCCTCCACTTCATCAGCCACAGGATGACGGGCAGAAACAGCATCAGCACGATGTAAAGCGGCAGCACATCCATGTTGACGGGGCGGAATCGCAGCAGCAGCGCCTGGACGATGGTGACGTCCGGCTGCTTGAGGAAATCCATGATCCCCATTTCTTCGGTGTAGAGCGGGTTCTCGAAACTGGTGGCGACGTAGGAGATTTCGGCGAGGAAGATCGTGAACAGAAACACGTGCGCGACATAGATCTGCCAGACCCGCCGCAGGATGCGCGCGGTCGCCACCACGAAGCCGGCGTCGCGCATCGCGCGGCCATAGACGAACGCCGCCGTATAACCGGAGATGAAAATGAAGATCTCGGTGGCGTCGCTGAATCCGTAATTGCGGAGCGTGAACCAGGTCAGGAGATTGGGCGGCAAGTGATCGATGAAGATCAGCCACAGCGCGACGCCGCGAAACAAATCGAGCCGCAGTTCGCGCTCGCTGACCGGGGGATACGAAATTGCCGGCGCCGGCTCGACCGGCGCCCGCACGACGTCCCGCGCCAGCGCATCCGCGGCGCCTGCAAGCGATGGTCCGGCAATTCGATCGGCAACCGACATCATCTGGAACCATCTGAAACAGGGTCGTTTTTCGCGCCCGCCCGGCACGAAAGATCGTATCGGTGAATAGTAGCGGTCCCGGGCTTGCAAGCAAGCTGCGAGGGGTTAACGCAGCGCGATCCGCGCACCAAGCGGAACCATGTTCGAGCGAGGTTTGCAGGTGCCCGATCTATCCTCGATACCATCGATGGGACGGCGATTGGTTCCGCCAAATCTTTTCGCTATGATGACGGAGAATTCCGGAAAGTTTGCCCCATGTACCGCGCCGTCACCCGTCAGATCGAAGTCACCGTCGAGCCGAATTTCCTGCCGGAGCGTTCGTCGATCGAAAAATCCCAGTATTTCTGGTCCTACACCATCGTCATCACCAATTCCGGCGAGGAGACGGTGCAACTGCGGACGCGGCACTGGATCATCACCGACGCCTCCGGCCGGAAGCAGGAAGTCCGCGGCGAGGGCGTGGTCGGTGAGCAGCCCGTGCTGGCGCCGGGTGAACGCTACGAATACACCAGCGGCGTGCCGCTCCCGACCGCATCGGGAATCATGGCCGGCCGCTACCAGATGGTGAACGAGAGCGGCGAGCGGTTCGAAATCGACGTACCGACATTCTCGCTCGACAGCCCCGACAGCAGGCGGGTGTTGAACTAGGCGCAGGCATCCCGGCTTTCACTTTTCCAGCACGAGACAGGCTGGCGGTCGCAGCCTACTCCACATCGGCTTCCTGCGGCGTGTATTCATAGACCGAACTGCAGAACTCGCAGGTCACAACGACCTTGCCGTCTTTCACCATATCGGCGCGGTCCTGGGGCGCGAAGCTCCTGAGCATCGCCGACACCGCATCGCGTGAACATGAACATTGCGCGCGCAGCGGCAGCGGCGAAAACACCCGGACGCCGCGTTCGTGAAACAGACGGTATAACAGCCGCTCGCCCGACAAATCCGGGTCGATCAGTTCGACGTCTTCAACAGTCGAGATCAGCGACTGACCTTCGACCCAGGCGTCATCCTCCGCCACCGTGTGGGTCTTGACGCCCTGCGGCGCATCGCCCGGATGCAGATCGGCCTGCCGCGCCCGCTCCGGCGCCTTCGGCAGGAACTGCAGCAGCATGCCGCCGGCGCGCCAGCGATGTTTTGGCCCTTCGCCCTCGCCGCCGCGCCATTCCTCACCGACCGCGAGCCGCACCCGTGTCGGAATTTGCTCGGAGCGCAGGAAATACTCATGCGCGGCGTCTTCCAAATTGCCGCCTTCGAGCGCCACCAGCCCCTGATAGCGGCTCATGTCCGGCCCCTGATCGATCGTCATCGCAAGATGACCCTTTCCCAGCAGCGCGCCGGAATCCTGGCCCGCCTTGAGCCGCTGCGCATCGAAACGCGCATAGGCGCGCAAGCGATCCGGCGCCTGGAAGTCCACGATCAAAAACGAAACCGGACCGTCGGTCTGGGTCTGCAGGATGAAGCGGCCGTCGAACTTCAGCGCGGAGCCGAGCAGCGTCGTCAGCACGATCGCCTCGCCGAGCAACTTGCCGACCGCCGGCGGATAATCGTGCTTGGTGAGGACCTCGTCGAGCGCGGGGCCGAGCCGGGTCAAGCGTCCCCGCAGATCGAGCGCGTCGACCTCGAACGGAAGGACCGCATCGTCGACCGGCACCGCCGACGGGGCGCGGATCGGGGGTTCAGGGGCGGCTTTGATGTCGGGGAATGGTGATGTCATGGCGCCTTATTTGGGGTCGGTGAGCGCGAAACGAAAGCCCCTCTCAACTCCGGTCTGCGTCATGGCCGACGTTTTGCCTTCGAACGGCCATTCCGACGTGGATCCCCGGCGCAAGCCCGGGCATGACGAAAACGAGAGCTTTCCAACGCATCGCTCTACGCCACCCCCTCGAAACACCACGCCAGAATGCCCTTTTGCGCATGCAGGCGATTTTCGGCCTCGTCGAACACGACCGACTGCGGGCCGTCGATCACTTCGTCAGTGACCTCGTCGCCGCGATGGGCCGGAAGGCAATGCATGAACAGCGCGTCGGGCTTGGCCAGCGACATCAGCTGGGCGTTGACCTGATACGGCTTCAGCAGATTGTGCCGATGCTCGCCGTCCTTGTCGCCCATCGAGACCCAGGTGTCGGTGACCACGCAATCGGCGCCGCGCACGGCGATTTCCGGATCGTTGCCGAGCACGACCGAAGCGTGGGTGGCCTTGATCCAGTCCTTCATCGCCTTGTTCGGCGCAAGTTGCGGCGGGGTCGCGACGTTCAACGTGAACTTGAACCGCTCGGCGGCGTGCGCCCACGATGCCAGCACATTGTTGTCGTCACCGGTCCACGCGACGGTGCGGCCTTCGATCGGACCGCGGTGCTCCTCGAACGTCATCAGGTCCGCCATCACCTGGCAGGGATGCGAGCGCCGCGTCAGCCCGTTGATCACAGGCACGGTGGCGTGCGCGGCGAGCTCCAGCAACGCGTCGTGGCTGAGAATCCGGATCATGATGGCATCGACGTAACGCGACAACACCCGCGCCGTGTCGGCGATGGTCTCGCCGCGGCCAAGCTGCATTTCGGCACCCGTCAGCATGATCGCCTCGCCGCCGAGCTGGCGCATGCCGACGTCGAACGACACCCGGGTGCGGGTCGAAGGCTTCTCGAAAATCATCGCCAGCGTCTTGCCTTCGAGCGGCTTGGCGGGGCTTGGCGTGCGCCTTCAACTTCGCCTTCATGGCGACGCTGGCGGCGAGCATGTTGCGCAGCTCCAGGGTCGGAAGCTCGCTCAGATCGAGAAAGTGACGCGGAGTTTTACTCATTGCCTCGCCGCCTGCTTCACCCGATCGCCGGAAAGTGCCGCGCAGGCCCGATCGAGCCGCTGCACGGCCTCCTCGATCTCCGCCTCGGACACGATCAACGGCGGCAGGAATCGCACCACATTATCGCCGGCGCCGACCGTGAGCAGCTTCTGGTCGCGCAAAGCGGTCACGAGATCGCCCGACGGCACCACCGCCTTCAGGCCGATCAGCAACCCCTCGCCGCGCACCTCCGAGAGCACGCCGGGATAGCGATCCACCACCGAGGCCAGCTTCTGTTTGAGCAGCAGCGACATCTGCTGCGCATGCTCGAAGAAGCCGGGCTTCAGCATGACGTCCAGCACCGCATTCGCCGCAGCGACCGCCAGCGGATTGCCGCCGAAAGTCGAACCGTGCGAGCCCGGCGTCATGCCGGCGGAAGCCTCCGCCGTCGCGAGACAGGCGCCGATCGGAAAGCCGCCGCCGAGCGCCTTCGCCAGCGGCATCACGTCCGGTGTAACGCCGAGGCGCTTATAGGCGAACAGCTCGCCGGTGCGGCCCATGCCGGTCTGCACCTCATCGAATATCAGCAGCAGGCCGTTGTCGTCGCAGAGCTGACGCAACGCCTTGAAGAACGCATGCGGCGCGGCGCGCACGCCGCCTTCGCCCTGCAGCGGCTCGATCAGGATACCCGCGGTCTGCGGGCCGATCGCCTTCTTGACCGCCTCGAGATCGCCGAGCGTCACCTGATCGAAGCCGTCCATCGGCGGCCCGAAACCTTCGAGATATTTAGGTGAGCCGGTCGCCGCCAGCGTCGCCAGCGTTCGGCCGTGAAACGCGCCCTCGAAAGTGATGATGCGGTAGCGCTCCGGATGACCTTTGGCGGCGTGATATTTACGCGTGATCTTGATCGCGCATTCCATCGCCTCGGCGCCGGAATTCGCGAAGAACACGAAGTCGGCAAAACTCGCTTCGCACAATCTTGCGGCGAGGCGTTCGCCATCCGGGCTCTTGAACAGATTGGACATGTGCCACAGTTTCGTCGCCTGTTCCTGCAGCGCCGCGACCAGCTGCGGATGCGCATGGCCCAGCGCGTTGACCGCAACGCCGGACGTAAAATCGAGATAGCGTTCGCCATTGGTCGCGATCAGCCACGCGCCTTCGCCGCGCTCGAAACCGAGATCTACTCTGGCGAATACAGGAAGCAGGTGTGACGTGGCGCTGTTGGTCATGACGATCACTGAAGGTTAAGGCCGACCACGGCGCGCATTGGCGCGATGCAGCAACAACCGGCCCCGGAAAACAAAACGTGCCGCCTTTTCGGGGCGGCACGTGGCAAGCATTCTATGCCCACGGTGATCGGTGTCAACCGGCCACCATGCACCCAGACCACGGCTGTCAAGCCTAAGTATCCCCGTAAGATTCCGGGGTCGTGGAAAAATCGCATTGCCGTGTTTAAGTAGCGGAACATGTGGACGCGCAGACTGCGAACTCTTGCGCCCGAGTCACGCCATATTGTAGCGTCTTGGCTGTCGGATACGACATCTCGTGCGGCAGTTCTGATCCTCTGAAGTCCCAGTATTTAGCGTACACGTTCGGCGCGCGCGCTTCGCCCGGCGAGGGCTAAGGGATTCTGACCGTAGGGATTTTTAAAGATGTGAGATCGCAGTGCTGCCCAAGGATTGGCCGGCGCGACGCGAAGGGAAGAATGCGATGACAGTATTGACCTGGTCTGACGATCGCGTCGAGCAACTGAAGAAACTCTGGGAGGGCGGACTTTCAGCCAGCCAGATCGCCGCTGAACTCGGAAATGTGACGCGAAATGCCGTCATCGGCAAAGTCCACCGATTAGGCCTTTCCGGTCGCGCCAAGAGCCCTTCCTCGGCGGCGCCGCGCCAGCGCAAGGCCCGCCCGGCCCAGCACATGATGCGGGTTTCGCGTCCGGTCTCGCGCGGCAATACCGCGCTGGCCCACGCGTTCGAAGTCGAAATGGAACCGGATCCGGTCGCCTATGACAACGTGGTGCCGATGAGCCAACGCCTGTCATTGCTGGAGCTCAACGAGGCCACCTGCCACTGGCCGATCGGCGATCCCTCCAGTTCGGAATTCTTCTTCTGCGGCGGCAAGGCGCTCAACAGCCTGCCCTATTGCGCACATCACTCACGGATCGCCTATCAGCCGGCGAGCGACCGTCGCCGTCAGCCCGCGAAGCCCGCACGGTAAGATTTGAAATCCGGCACGTCGGGTTGAGTAGTCGTCCCGGCGAGCGCCGGGACCACAACCACCTGCTTACGTCGTAATTTACGACAGTAGCTCCAGCCGCTCGGCAACATCGAAATGCCTGGGAGTATGGGTCCCGGCGTCTTGCCGGGACGACGGCGTGTACTGCCGCTTATTCCACCTTCGCGAACCGGTCGTCGAGCGCATAACCGGCGCCGCGCACGGTGCGGATGGGATCCTGCTCGCGGCCGGGGTTGAGCAATTTGCGCAATCGCCCGATATGCACATCCACCGTGCGCTCGTCGATATAGATATCGCGGCCCCACACGCTGTCGAGCAGCTGCTCGCGGCTGAATACCCGACCCGGATGCTCCAGGAAAAACTCCAGCAGCCGGTATTCGGTCGGCCCGAGATCGACCGGGCGTCCGGACCGCGCGACACGGCGCTTCTCGCGATCGAGCTCGATGTCGCCATAGGTGAGGATGGTGGCGAGGCGCTCCGGGCTGGCGCGGCGCAACAGGCCCTTCACCCGCGCCAGCAATTCCGGCACCGAGAACGGCTTGACGATATAATCGTCGGCACCGGTCGCAAGACCCCTGACCCGCTCGCTCTCCTCGCCGCGCGCGGTCAGCATGATGATCGGAAGCTGCTTGGTCTCCGGCCGCGCCCGCAACCTTCGGCACAGCTCGATCCCTGACAGTCCCGGCAGCATCCAGTCGAGCACGATCAGGTCGGGAATGCGCTCCTTCAGCCGGGTGTCGGCATCGTCGCCGCGCCCGACCGTTTCGACGTCGTAACCTTCGGCATCAAGGTTGTAGCGCAAAAGCGTGGTCAACGCCTCTTCGTCTTCAACCACCAGAATGCGCGCGCTCATAGATAGCCTTCCTTCCCTCATATTCTTACGTGTCTTCTACGCAGAAAAACCTACGCTTCTGCGTAAACCTGATTTGCTATGCAAACCGGTATCCACTTCGCCCGAACCGCTTAGGTTGCGGGCGGGGTGACGGCGAACGTCGTCATGTCGCCCTTCGGGCGCTTGTCGAGCATCTGCTGGCCCTCGATCATGTAGAAAACGGTCTCCGCGATATTGGTGGCGTGATCGCCGATCCGCTCGATGTTCTTGGCGCAGAACATCAAATGGATGCAGAAACTGATGTTGCGCGGATCCTCCATCATATAGGTCAGGAGTTCACGGAACAGCGAGGTGCAGATCGCGTCGACTTCCTCGTCGCCTTTCCAGACCGCCATCGCCGCGGGCAAATCGTGCGCCGCGTAGGCGTCGAGCACGGATTTCACCTGCGACTGCACGAGGTCGGTCATGTGTTCGAGGCCGCGGATCAGCTTCAGCGGCTGGAAATCGCTCTCCAGCGCTGCGACCCGCTTGCCCATGTTCTTGGCGAGATCGCCGATACGCTCGAGGTCGGTCGCGACCCGCATCGCACCCACGATCTCACGCAGGTCCACCGCCATCGGCTGGCGCCGCGCGATGGTCAGCACTGCGCGTTCCTCGATCACATGCTGCAGGCTGTCGATTTCCGCATCCGCCGTCACGACACGCCTGCCGAGCGCGACGTCGCGGCGGATCAGCGCATCGACGGATTCGACGATCATGCGCTCGGCAAGGCCGCCCATTTCGGCGACCAGCCGCGTCAATTCCTGCAGATCGCTGTCGAACGCCTTGGCGGTATGTTCAGTAGCCATGTTTCTCTCCGTATCGATGTCGCGGGTCGGACATTCTCTTCAGGCTCGACACGAGGTCCTTCGCAAGAACGCCTGAACCGACTCACCTCAGAAATTAAAGTCTGCCGATGCCTCTTTGAATTCCATTACGCGCCCGCGAAGAACGCAACCGCGGATCGCGTACTAGCCAAACCTGCCGGTGATGTAGTCCTGCGTGCGCCGGTCGCTCGGCGAGGTGAATATCTTGTTGGTTTCGTCGAATTCGATCAGCTCGCCGAGATACATGAAGGCGGTCTTGTCCGAGACGCGCGCGGCCTGCTGCATATTGTGGGTGACGATGGCGATGGTGTAGTCCTCCGCCAGTTCCTGGATCAATTCCTCGACCTTGGCGGTCGAAATCGGATCGAGCGCCGAACAGGGCTCGTCGAACAGGATCACCTCGGGCCGCACCGCCACGGTGCGGGCGATGCAAAGCCGCTGCTGCTGACCACCGGACAGGCTGAGGCCAGAGGCGTTCAGCTTATCCTTGACCTCGTTCCAAAGCGCGCCGCCGCGCAGCGCCTTTTCGACACGGCCGTCCATCTCGGATTTGGAAATCTTCTCATACAGCCGGATGCCGAAGGCGATGTTTTCATAGATCGTCATCGGAAACGGCGTCGGCTTCTGGAACACCATGCCGACGCGCGCGCGTAGCAAATTGAGGTCGAGCTTGGGATCGAGGACGTTGGTCTGGTCGAGCATCAGCTGACCGGTGGCACGCTGTCCCGGATAGAGGTCGTACATCCGGTTGAATATCCGCAGCAACGTCGATTTGCCGCAACCCGAGGGCCCGATGAACGCCGTGACACGATTGGTGCCCAGCGTCAGATTGATGTTCTTCAGCGCATGGTGCTCGCCATAATAGAAATTGAGATTGCGCACGGTGACCTTGGCCGGCGCCTCCGGCAACACGGCCTGGGGCGCCGATCCGCCAGCGCTACTCATGGAAACGGAAAGATCGTTCATTTTGCTGTCCTCTCGGCGCCAAGAATGCGTGCGCCAATATTCAGGGCAAGTACGGTGAGCGTGATGAGCAAGGCGCCGCTCCAGGCGAGTTGCTTCCAGTAGGCGTAGGGGCTCTGTACGAAGTTATTGATGGTCACCGGCAGGTTGGCCATCGTCTTGGTCAGATCGAGGCTGAAGAACTGGTTGCTGAGCGCAGTGAACAGCAGCGGTGCGGTTTCGCCGGCGACCCGAGCCGTCGCCAACAGCACGCCGGTAATCAGGCCGGAGCGCGCGGCACGGTAGGCAATTCGCTTGATCACGAGCGAGCGCGGCAAGCCGAGCGCGGACGCCGCCTCGCGCAGCGGATTGGGCACCAGCAGCAGCATGTCTTCGGTCGTCCGCAACACGACGGGAATCACGATCACGGCCAGCGCCAGCGATCCGGCGAAAGCAGAGAAGCCGCCCATCGGCACCACGATGGCGCCATAGATGAACAGCCCGATGATGATCGACGGCGCACTCAAGAGAATATCGTTGATGAACCGGATCACCGAGGTCAGGCGATCGTTCCTGCCGTATTCGGCAAGATAAGTGCCGGCGAACAGGCCGAGTGGCGCGCCGATGCCGACACCGATCACCGTCATGATGACGGAGCCGGTGATCGCGTTGAGCAGGCCGCCTTCGCTCGATCCCGGCGGCGGGGTATTCTCCGTGAACAACTGCAGGCTGATGCCGGAGAGGCCGTTGTAGAGCAGCGTGAACAGGATCAGGGCAAGCCAGGTGACGCCGAACAGCGCGGCGGCGAAGCAAAGCCCGCGGATGATGACGTCGTTGCGGCGGCGGGATTTGTAAATCGGATTCATGATTTCAATTCCCCGCTTTCTTTTCCAGCCGCAGCAGCATCAGCCGTGCGGCCGCCAGCACGAAGAAGGTCAGTACGAACAGCAGCAAGCCAAGCAAAATGAGGCCCGATTGATGCAGGCCGTCACTCTCGGCAAATTCGCTGGCGATCGCCGCCGATATCGTTGTGCCGGGCCCGAAGATCGACGACGAGATGCGGAACGAATTGCCGATGATGAAGGTGACCGCCATGGTTTCGCCGAGCGCGCGGCCGAGCGCCAGCATGATGCCGCCGATCACCCCGACGCGGGTATAGGGGATCACCACGTTGCGGACGACTTCCCAGGTGGTGCAGCCGACGCCATAGGCGGCTTCCTTCAGCACCGGCGGCACCGTCTTGAACACGTCGACCGAGATCGCGGTGATGAAAGGCAGCACCATGATGGCAAGGATCAGCGCCGCGTTGAACAGGCTGAGGTATGACGGCGGGCCGGCGAAGATCGATCCGAGCACCGGAACGCCGTCGAACAACGAGATCATCAACGGCTGAAACGTATAGGCCAGGAACGGGCCGAGGACGAAGAACCCCCACATGCCGTAGATGATCGAGGGAATGCCCGCGAGCAGCTCAATCGCAATTCCGATCGGACGCCGCAGCCATTGTGGACAAAGCTCGGTCAGGAAGATCGCAATTCCCATCCCGACGGGAACCGCGATCAACATCGCGATAAAGGACGTGACCAGCGTGCCGTATATCGGACCGAGCGCGCCAAGCACCGGCGGATCGGCCGATGGCGCCCAGCGCTGGGTCCACAGGAACGCGAAGCCGTATTGCTTCATCGCCGGCCAGGCGCCGACAATCAGGGAGAGAATAATGCCGCCGAGAATGAGCAGCACCGACATCGCACAAATGCGCGTGATCCAGTAAAACGTAATGTCGCCGAATTTGAACGCGTTGAGCGCCTTGGCGCGATCGTAAGGTCCGGCGGCTTCCATTGCATCGCTCTGAACGGCCATGTCTGCCACGCCAATCCCCCTACTGTGCGAAAATTACTTAATTTCCGATCCATGCATTTCGAACCGGGAGAGCCGGACCGGCTGCGCGTTCGGTTCACCGCTTTTCCCAATCGAAGCCGGACTTGTCCGGCTTCGATGATCCGGGGCACCCAACCCGGGTAAATCCGGGTTGGGTGGAGAGGCCGCGCGCCTAAGGCGCAAAGCCTGAGATCAGCTCTTGATATCAGCCGACCAGGTCTTCTCGATCAGCTTGACCACGGAGTCCGGCATCGGGATGTAGTCGAGCTCTTCGGCCATCTTGCCGCCCTTTTCGAACGACCATTTGAAGAACTTGACGGCGTCGGCGGACGCAGCCTTATCAACCGGCTCCTTGTGCATCAGGATGAAGGTCGCCGCGGTGATCGGCCACGAGGCTTCGCCGGGCTGGTCGGTCAGGATCACGTAATAACCGGGAGCCTTCGCCCAGTCGGCGTTCGATGCCGCCGCCTGGAATGCCGCGACCGTCGGCTGGACGGTCTTGCCGGCCTTGTTGATCAAAGCCGCGTAGGTCAGCTTGTTCTGCTTGGCATAGGCGTACTCGACATAGCCGATCGAGTTCTTGGTCTGGCTGATGTTGCCGGCAACGCCTTCGTTCCCCTTGGCGCCGACGCCCACCGGCCATTCGACCGCTGTACCGGAGCCGATCTTCGTCTTCCAATCGGCATTCGATTTCGACAGGTAGTCGGTGAAATTGAAGGTCGTTCCCGAACCGTCAGAGCGGCGCACCACCGTGATGGCATCGGTGGGCAGCTTCAGCTTCGGATTAAGCTTGGCGATCGCGGCATCATTCCACTTGGTGATCTTGCCGAGATAGATGTCGCCAAGCAATTCGCCCGACAGCACGAGCTCGCCCGGCTTGATGCCTTCGAGGTTCACGACGGGAACGATCGCGCCCATCACCATCGGCCATTGCACCAAGCCGTCTTTCTCGAGCTGCTCCGCCTTTAGCGGCGCGTCGGTCGCACCGAACGTCACAGTCTTGGCCTGGATCTGCTTGATGCCGGCGCCCGAGCCGATCGACTGATAGTTCAGACCGTTGCCGGTGTCTTTCTTGTAGGCATCGGCCCACTTCGAATAAATGGGGAACGGGAACGTCGCACCCGCACCGGTAATATCCGCGGCGAACGCCGACGTCGATGCGGCGACCAGGCCTGCAGCGACGATAGCCTTCATGAAATTCATTGCTGGTCTCCATCTGGTGAGCGAAGCGCCGAACGCGCCCGATTGCGCTCACGCCGTCCGTTTAGGAGCGGTCGTTAGTGCTTTTACGAAGCTTTGATGACAGTTGGATGACTAGGACAAGCGATTGAAGTTGTTGGTCTTTATGGACCTGGCGGGGTTTTCGCCTGGGGAAAACAGGCGGTAAAAGTGGCGCCGTTTTTCAGCACGCTTTCGATCAAAAGCCGCCCGCGATGCCGGTTAACAATATGTTTCACCAGCGATAATCCGAGCCCGGTGCCGCCCTGCGCGCGGCTGTCGCCGACGTCCACCCGGTAGAACCGTTCGGTCAGCCGCGGCAGATGCTCGGGCGCGATGCCGGGGCCGAAATCGCGTACCATCACCCGAACCTCGGACACGCCTTCGTTTGAGACCGCCGAGTTGAGGGAGACGATCACCTTGCCGCCGGACGCGCCGTATTTCAGCGCGTTCTCGATCAGGTTTTCAAACAGCCGCAACAACTCCTCGCGATCGCCCGCGATCGGCACCGGCAGCTCCGGCAATTCGATAACGATCGCGACCTGACGCTCCCGCGCCAGCGGCTCCAGCCCGTCCGCGACCTGCCGGATGATCGGGACGATGTCCACCAGCGTATCCGGCCGGACATGGGCGGAGAGTTCGACCCGCGACAGCGACAGCAAATCGTCGATCAGCCGCGCCATCCGCGTCGCCTGGGTGTGCATGATGCCGAGAAAGCGTTCGCGGGCCTTGGCGTCGTCCCTGGCCGGCCCCTGCAGCGTATCGATAAAACCCGACAGCGCAGCCAGCGGCGTGCGCAATTCGTGGCTGGCGTTGGCGACGAAGTCGGCGCGCATTTCCTCAACCCGGCGCAGCGGCGTTTGATCGTGGAACGTCATCAGCATGCATTTGTCGGTCCCGCCGAACAGGGTCGGCACCGGCACCGGCGTGACGATCAATTCCATCCAGCGATCGACCGGCACGTGATCGAGATAGGTCGCGCGTCGGGTTTCGGTGGTCGCGATCGCTTCGCGCAGCGCGGTGATGATTTCGGGCGAGCGCAGGGCGAACTGGGCGAGTTCGTTCTTGCGCAGCGCCGGCGCAAGCTGCGCCGCGGCGGCATTGAGGGCGATGACGCGGCCGGCGCGGTCAAGCAGCACCGCGGGATCGGGCATGCCGGCAACCACGGCGCTGACCGCCGCGGTCTCGACCGGGTTGACCCCGCGAACGTCTTCCCGCGACGCCACCGCGTCGTGCAATCGCCACGGCACCAGCGCGGCAGCGGCGATGCAGACAAAAACCATGATGCCGCGCAGCGCCGACAACTCGCCAAGTGCGACCAGCACGGCCAGTGCCAGCCCGGCGGCGAGCAGGATAATGGCCGAGTGCCGCAACCGATCCGGCCACGGCGAGTAAAAGGAAGAAGGTGAAGGCGCGTCTATGGCCATCGGGCCGGCACTCCCGTTCGGGTCCGCATCGTCACACGCTCGTGTCCCCACGTTTTCGAACGTAAGCGGCTTCGCGATGCGGCTCGACCTCGAGCCCTCGCGTCACCTGACGCAGGCGCTTTATTCGTGCCCCCAGAATAACTTCCCGAAACGTCAGCAAGATTACAGATATGATGAATGGCGCAATATAGTAGAGCATGCGGAACAGCAGCATTCCGGCAAGCAGTTGCTCCCTGTCGAACTGCCTGTCGAAGTGCAGAATTCCATAAAGCATCGCGGCGTCGAAGACGCCCAGCCCTCCGGGCGAATGGCTGGCGAAACCCAGCAGCGTCGCCGAGACGAAAATCACGGCGACGACGATGAAGCCGACATACGGCTCGCTCGGCATCAGAATGTACATCGCCAGCGCACAGAAGCCGAGATCGACGATCCCGATCGCGATCTGCAGCAGCGTCAGCGATCCCCCCGGCAGGATTACCGTCCAGGGTCCGCGCCCGACTCCCCTCGGCCGTGCCGAGACCCAGGCCACGTAGCCCACCAGTCCGAGGATGATGGCCAGCGCCGCCATCCGGTTCAGCCAGGGCGGAAGCTGATCGATCGCCGTCGCCGCCTCCGGGTGATAGGCGATGCCGAGTCCCAGTACCGCTGCATTGCCGAGCCAGAAGGTCAGGCCGGCCAGAAAGCAAATCTTGGCGACGTCGATCGCATTCAATCCCCACCCGGAATAAATCCGATAGCGCACCGCGCCGCCGGTAAAGACGCTGGCGCCGACATTGTGCCCGATCGAATAGCTGGTGAAGGCGGCAAGCGCGGCGACGCGGTAGGGAACATCGGCGCGGCCGATCGCGCGAACCGCGAACAGATCATAAAACGTCAGCGTGAAATAGCCCGCGGCCACGAACAATCCGGCCAGCGCGATCGAGCGGGGTTCGGTTCGCCTGATGGCCTTGAGGACTTCCTCGGCATTGATACCCCGCAGCATGTGGTAGAGCACGTAGCACGCGATCCCGATGACCGTGATGCTGACCGCAACACCCAACTTATGCAGGACCTGCTTCTGGCGCAGAAACGAGATCGCCCTGCGTATTGCTTCCAGCATCTAGACCTCGAATTGCGATCTTTACGACAGCGACCGCCGGGCGAACTTTGCCGCCGCCGCTGCCACGTTTGCTCCCTGCCCTAAGTCGTAGCGCGTTTTGAGCCGGAGTGGAATTCGCTTGGCATGAATAAAACGCGTTCCTTCAATATATTAGGGGGCTATTCGAGACGGCGGCAGCACAGTTTCGCTGCATTCGCCCCGTCCAGGGCAGCCGCCTGCCCACCGCAGCGGCGCCCACGCGGCCGTGAAGTTTCGTGATTCATGCGGCGGACGTTGCCGACAGCCGCTGGAAAAACAGCCGGTCGAGCTTCGGCGCTTCAGCGAAAAGGCCCGTCAAGAGCGCATGGACATGCCCGCGATGGTGCACGCGTTGCAGTGGCCGAACATCGGATAGTGGGCGGCGGGGTCATGGATGCCTCGCCGCCTGCTCTGCCCCAAAACCCTAAGCCGCCGGCCGGTGGCGCGAAAGCGCCCAGTCGCGCAGCAACGATCCGATCGCGCAGCCGACCAGGTACGGCACGAACATCAGGAGACCAAGGTCGAGCCAATAGCCGGGGCGACCGGGAACCACGTGGGCAACTGCCGCCGCGGCG
This sequence comes from uncultured Alphaproteobacteria bacterium, assembly GCA_963843235.1. Taxonomy (GTDB): domain Bacteria; phylum Pseudomonadota; class Alphaproteobacteria; order Rhizobiales; family Xanthobacteraceae; genus Bradyrhizobium. Next base: position 178,211 of record CAWJJV010000015.1, on the reverse strand, counting down.
AGCGCGACCACCAACGCCGCGAGCCAGCGCGACGTCATTTTCGACGCGCCTTGACCGCGGTAAACCACGGCAATCCAGCCCACCGCGAAACCCAGTAGCAGCGACGCCACCAGCCAGCCCCAATGAAACATCGCCAGATAGGCCATTGCGTTACCTCACCACGAACTCGATGCGGCGATTCTGCGCCTTGCCTTCGCCGGTATCATTGGGGGCGACCGGTTGCGTACTGCCGTACCCCACGGCCGTGAAGCGGTCGGCGGGCAGGCCCGCCCTGACAAGATAATCCATCACCGCCTGCGCGCGCTTTTCCGACAGCGCCTGATTGAACGCCTCTTCCCCGTCGGCGTCGGTGTGTCCGGCGATCTCGATGTTGACGGTTGGGCAGCGCAGCGCCGTTTCGGTCAGCCGATCGAGCAGCCCTGCCGAATCCGGATCGATGCCGGCGCGCCCGGATTCGAAACGAATGCTTCCCTTGCCCAGCAGGTCTGAAAACAGTTGCTGGCACACGGTGGCGTCCACCGGCGCGGCCGCCGGCTTGACCGAAATGTCGGCCTTGAACTGCCAGCCCTGGGGAAAATCCTTGCCCAGACCGTTACGGATCTGAACTGCCGCCGCGTCGTAGAAGGCGTCGCCGGAGAGTTTCACCTCGCGGTCCGACACCACCAGCGTCCCCGTCGACAGCCGGGACAGCGCGCCGAGCGCCGGCGCCACCGCACCGGCGAATCCCTGGGGCGCGCCGACGCTGGCCTTGAGGTTGTCGACCACCTTTTCGTTGAAGAACTTCCGCGTCGCCGCCGCAACCAGCGCGGCATGCACGGTGTTGTCGGGCACATAGCCGGTCAGGGTCAATGTCACCGCGACAGGGTCCTTGTAGGCTTGAAAGATGTAAGGCGGGGCCTTGATCTCATTGGCGGCGACCGAAAATCCCTCGGGGAGGTTTTTCAGGGCTGCCGCGATCGCTTCCCGGCCGCCGAGGTCGCGCGCCATGCCGGAAAGGCTAACCGCGGTGTCTGAAATGGTGATCTTGCCTTCTTTCAGTTTTCCGATCTGACTGACCAGCAGCAGCGCCGCGGCGTCGAAGCGTGGCGGCGCGCCGCGTGACAGGTTCATCTGGTCGGCGACTTCGACGCCGCCGAGCGCTGCACGGGCGGCCTCGATCAACTTGCTCTTGCTGGCCGGCAAGGGCGCGCTTCCCCCCAACGTCACCCTGACCACATCCCGCTCAGCCGACCAGATAAACGGCTTGGCTTCGGGAACGAGACGGGTTTCGTCGTTGACCAGACGCACGCCTGGCACGGCTTCCACCGCAGCCACCGCGCTGCGACGGCCGTCTTCGGAAAACGCGTCCGCGGCAAAGGTGACGTCACGGCCATCGACCGCGATCCGCCGCTTGTCGAGCACGGTATCGGTCAGCGCAGCGGTGCTGCGTGCGGCAAGGTCAGCTTCCACCGACTCGGTAGTCGACCACCCCGCCATCGCCCAAAGGACGACCAGGAGAACCACACCCGGCCACCATTTGCTGCTCCACCTGAAAAGTCCGTGCATTCGACGTCCTGCGGTCTGGGAACCCTGAGAAAACAAACCCTTGCGAGGCTGTCAAACCCGAAATAACACGAAACAGTCGCATTACCGCATGGTCGTCCGACTAACCGTTTCTTCAGCGCTCAACTGATAGCTTTCGCGATTGCATTCCAAGGCCGACCACTCCTGATGAAGCAGCTTCGCAACAACGTCATTCGCGCCGGACTGGAAGCACTTTACTTCACCGGCGCCCATCATCTGTTGCGGCCGGTCTTCGCGGGCGTGGGGGCCGTTTTCATGCTGCACCATGTTCGCCCCGGTCATGACGGCGAATTCCAGCCCAACCGGCATCTGGAGATCGCGCCCGGGTTCCTGCGCGCCGTGCTGTCGCATCTTCGGGCGCAACGAATCGATGTTATCACCGTGGACGAGGTGCATCAGCGTCTGATCGAACGCAACTTTTCGCGACGCTTCGCCTGCTTCACGTTCGACGACGGCTATCGCGACAATCGCGATTTCGCGCTGCCGGTCCTGCGTGAATTCGACGCACCCGCCGCCGTCTACGTCGCCAGCGATTTCGCCGAAGGCGCCGGCCGGCTGTGGTGGATCGCGCTGGAGATGGTGATCGCCAAGGCGGCGTCGATCGAGGTCGAAATCGGCGGCGCGGGCGTCCGCCTCGATACCGGCACGCCGGCCGCCAAGCGGGCCGCGTTCGACCGGTTGCACGACTGGCTGCGCGGATTGCCGGGCGAGTTCGATATCCAGCGTGAAATCGGCGCGCTGTGTGCCCGTCACGGCGTCGACGAAATCGCGATCTGCCGCGATCTCTGCATGTCCTGGGACGAGTTGAAGCCGTTCGCGACCGATCCTTTGATCACCATCGGCGCGCACTCCATCACCCATTGCAATCTTGCCATGCAGACAGAGCAGACCGCCAGTCACGAGATGGTCACCAGCCGGGAGCGGATCGAAGACGTATTGCAGCGTCCGGTCGTTCATTTTGCCTATCCCTATGGCGACAAGGATCGCGGCCGGTCCCCGCGAATTTGCGCTGGCGCATGCCGCCGGATTCAAGACTGCGGTGACGACGCGGCCGGGCATGATCTTCCCCGAATACGCCGAACACCTCACCGCGCTGCCGCGGGTTTCGCTCAACGGCAATTACCAGGACGTGCGCATTCTGCCGGTGCTTACCTCCGGCGCCGCCACCGCGATGTGGAACGGCTTTCGGCGCGTCGACGCGGCGTAGCTTCTTTTCGCTCCTCCTCCCTTCGCGGGCAAGGCGAGCCGGCGCCGTCGCATCACCGTCAAGGCGCGCTCTTCCTTGACTCATTGACCCTCTGCGCTCAAAACCGCTGACAAAACTCAAACGGGGGTATGCATGTTCAAGGATTTGTTCTCGCTGACAGGCCGTGTCGCGCTGGTGACCGGCGGATCGCGCGGCATCGGCAAGATGATCGCGGCAGGCTTCCTCAGCCAGGGTGCGGCGAAAGTCTATATCACCGCGCGCAAGGCCGCGCCCTGCGAGGCGACCGCCAAAGAATTGACGGCGGAATATGGCGGCGAATGCATCGCGCTGCCGATCGACATTTCGACGGTCGCGGGCTGCGACAAGCTCGCCGCCGAAATCATCAAGCTGGAGCCGAAACTCGACATCCTCGTCAACAATGCGGGAGCGGCGTGGGGCGCGGACTTCGACGAATTCCCCGAAAGCGGCTGGGACAAGGTGATGGACCTCAACGTCAAGTCGCTGTTCTTCCTGACCAAGGCGCTGGCGAAACCGCTGCGCGCGGCGGCGTCCCATGAACGGCCCGCCAAGGTCATCAACATCGCCTCGGTCGACGGCATCTTCGTCAACCCGGGGGAGACCTATTCCTACGCCGCGAGCAAGGCCGCCGTGATCCATCTGACGCGCCGCATGGCGACCAAGCTGATCAAGGACCACATCAACGTCACCGCCATCGCACCGGGCGCCTTCAAATCAGACATGAACCGGGCCGCGCGCGACCATGCTGACGAGGTCGCGAAACGCATTCCGGCGCGGCGCATCGGAACCGAAGAGGACATGGCGGGCATTGCGATCTATCTCGCCTCGCGTGCGGGCGACTATGTGGTCGGCAACGCTATCGCGGTCGACGGCGGTGTCGTCTACGCAAGCGCAGGACTTGAGATCGCGGGGTAAGCTTCGCGCGAGTGGCGAATGGCGAATGGCGAATGGCGAATGGACATTCGCTCTCCATTCGCTACTCGCCACTCACTATTCGCTGACTATCACGTCTCGATCTTCACGTATTCGAAATCGCCGGGCTTGTTGTCGATCCCGACCTTGGGCGGCGAGATCCAGGAGGCGAATTCGCCGACCTCGGTCACCGGCGTCATCAGCGAAGCGATGAAGTCGCCATCGTCCGTTGACGGCAGCCATTCGCTCTTGCGCCGGTTCCAGGTCGCATCGTCGATCAGCACGCCGTCCGGCGTGGCATGCACATCCCTGAACTCGCCGATCTGGCGATGGAACGCGACGTTCGGCAGCGCCAATTTGGTGTCGTAACCGGCGAGCGAAATGATCTTGTTCCAGCGCAGCATGCCCTTGGCGCAATCCTGCGTGTAGTCGTCGCGCAGCCGCATGTTGAGCGCGGTTAGCGCGGGCTCGTCGACCCGCGTAATCTTGCCGTCGATCAGCTTGAGCACCGGATAGGTACTGTTCTGCAGGCGGTGATCGTCCTCGATCTGGGTTTCGCGATAGCGGCCCTTGATGCCGGCATTGAAGGCGTTGGCCGCGTTGGTCGAGACTTCCGAGCCAAACAAGTCCAGCGACAGCGAGTAATGCAGGTTCAATTTCTTCTGGATGGTCGGCAGGTCGATCACATCCAGCGCGCGCACCTTGGCGATATCGGTGGGGTCGCTGATCCCGGCGGCCCTCATCGCCTCGCAGGTTCGCTGCACGACGCGGCTGATGCCGGTCTCGCCGACGAACATGTGATGCGCCTCCTCGGTCAGCATGAAGCGGCAGGTTCGCGACAGCGGATCGAAGCCGGACTGCGCCAGCGAGTGCAACTGCATCTTGCCGTCACGGTCGGTGAAGTAAGTGAACATGAAGAATGACAGCCAGTCCGGCGTCGCCTCGTTGAAGGCGCCCAGCATGCGTGGGCTATCGGCGTCGCCCGAGCGGCGGCGCAACAACTCGTCGGCCTCCTCGCGACCGTCGCGGCCGAAATACTTCTGCAACAGATAGACCATCGCCCAGAGATGGCGGCCTTCCTCGACATTGACCTGGAACAGATTGCGCAGGTCATAGAGCGAGGGCGCGGTCTTGCCGAGATGGCGTTGCTGTTCGACCGAGGCAGGCTCGGTGTCGCCCTGGATCACGATCAGGCGGCGCAGCGTGGCGCGATGCTCGCCCGGAACTTCCTGCCACGCCGGCGCGCCGTAGTTTTCGCCAAACGGAATGACCCGGTTCTCTTCCTGCGGCGCGAGCAGGATGCCCCAGCGATAATCCGGCATTTTCACGTAATCGAACTTGGCCCAGCCGCGCGGATCGACCGAATACGCGGTGCGCAGGTACACCAAGGACTGCTGGAAACCGTCCGGCCCCATGTCGTTCCACCAGTCGATATAGCCGGGGTGCCAGCCCTCCAGCGCTTTCAGCACCTGCCGGTCCTCGCTGAGATTCACATTGTTCGGAATTTTTGTGCTGTAGTCGACGTGCATATAATCCATCGTCGTGCTCCCTGGCTTGCGAATGCGAATAGCGAATGGCGAGTAGCGAATGGAAAATCACTATTCGCTATTCGCCACTCGCTATTCGCCCCTTAAACTCTCGTCATATCGAACTGGGCCTTTTGGCCGGTGCCGTAGCGCCGCAGCGCGCCATCCTCGCCAACCGCGTTGGGGCGCTGGAAGATCCAGTTCTGCCACGCCGTCAGGCGCGAGAAGATCTTCGATTCCATGGTCTCCGGCCCGACGAAGCGCAAATTGGCTTCCATGCCGGTGAGGCTGTCGGGCGAAAAGCTGGTGCGCTCCTCGAAGAACACCCTGATCTCGTCATCCCAGTCGATATCGTCGAGCGCGAAGGTCACGAGCCCGAGCTGCTCGGCCTGTTCGGCATCCAGCGCCGCGCCGATCTTCTGCTGCACGCGTTCCAGATCGGCGGGGTCGGCCTGGAACCGCGATTGCAGCCGGGTCAGGCCGTGGCTCATCGGATAGGGCCCGAAATTCATCGCGGTCAGTTCGATCGTCGGCGGCGCGCGGTTGTCGCCCTGCCGCGAGCCGATCAGCATGTAGGAGCGATCGGCGGCGAACACGAGTTCGGCCAGCGTGCCGACAAAGCACGAGCCCGGCTCGACCAGCGTCACCAGTGTGCGCGAGGTGACATCGATGCGCTTGAGCACGCGTTTCCAATATTGCCTGATCTCGTTGACCAGCCAGTGCGCCTTGTTGGCCTCGAGAAAGGCGTCGCAGGCGATAACATTGGCGCGATCGCCATGCGACTTGAATACCAGCATCGCGGTCTCGAGCTCGTTGATGCGCAGGTGCAGGATCGCATCGTCGAGCTCGCGCGCGACCTGCAACGGCCAGAATGCCGCGCCTTGCGCGATCATGCCGTCGATATCGGCCGGCGGCGCGGCCTCCGGCGCCTTGATCGAAATGGTGGCGATGCGCCCGGTGGGATTGATGTCGACGCTGACGAAACCGTAGCGGACCCCGCTGTCGTCGAAGCTGCGCTCCAGTGGCGTCAGCACGATGCCCTTGCCGCTGCCGTTGCGGGTCGAGGCGGCGGCGAATGCTTTGGTGCGCTCGGTGATTTTGGCTTCGAGCTTGCTGTTGGGCGCGATCTCGTCGACCAGCCGCCACTGCACCGCGCGCTTGCCCTTGATGCCTTCCTCGATGGTGCAGAAGAAGTCGGCATGGTCGCGGCGCACCTTGCGCTTGTCGACCACCCGCGTCAGGCCGCCGGTCCCCGGCAATACCGCCAGCAGCGGCACTTCGGGCAACGCCACCGCCGCGGCACCGTCGTCGGCGAGGATGATGTGATCGGTCGCGAGCGCCAGTTCATAGCCGCCGCCGGCCGCGGTGCCGTTGACGACGGTGATGAAAGTCTGGCCGGAATTCGCGCTGGAGTCTTCAAGACCGTTGCGGGTCTCGTTGGTGAATTTGCAGAAATTGACCTTGTGGGCGTGGGTCGCGCCGGCCAGCATGCGGATATTGGCGCCGGCGCAGAACACGCGGTTCTTGGCCGAGCGCACCACCACCACCTTCACGCCGGGATGTTCGAAGCGCAGCCGCTGCACCGCGTCGGCCAGTTCGATATCGACGCCGAGATCGTAGGAGTTCAGCTTGAGCTGGTAGCCCTCGAACAGCCCACCGTTCTCATCGACATCCATCGTCAGCGTCGCGACGTCGCCTTCCACGTCGAGCTTCCAATGCCGGTAGCGCGATGGGTCGGTCTGAAAATCGATGTATTTCGCCCCGCCTGCGAGGTCGCGACCTTCACCGGCCATGGGCCTTCCTTGAGCGTTTCCTGATCTGTCTTTCTATGAATTATAGTGCATGATATTTGTCCCGTCTAGCCTGAAATCCAAAAACATGCACTTTTCTTCGTTGAAGCCGAAGTCACATCCCGGGCGGCACTTCGCGGTGCAAGACTGCATTGGCGAAGTCCGCGATCGCAGCCAATGCCGGTCCGGGCGTCTCGCGGAACGGCGAGTGGCCGGCTCCGCTGATCATGGTCACGTCAACCGGGCAGTAGCATTCCTCTTGGGCGATTTCGATCTGGCGCATCGTGCCGTATTGATCGGCGGAGCCCTGCAGGATCGCCACCGGCACGCGGATATAGCCGAGATATTCCGAAATATCCCACGTGCGGAATTGCGGGTCGAGCCAGGCCCCGTTCCAGCCGTAGAACGCGTTGTCGACGTCCTTGTGCCAGCGCGCCAATTTTGTCTTGAGGCCAGTGGTCTCGTAGGCCGTCTTGATTTCGGCAATCGAAGCCACCGAAACATCTTCCACGATAAAATGCGGGGCGATCATCGCGACCCCCTGCACGCGGTGATCCTGGTGGGCGCCGGCATAGATCGCCGCGATCGAGGCGCCGTCGGAATGGCCAAGCAGCAGCCCGCGCCGGAAGCCGATCCGGTCGAGCAGATCAGGCAATATCTTGAGCGCCTCGATATGCATGTAGTCGAGCGGCCGCGGCAGCTCGACCTTGGTCGACGCGCCATAGCCGGCGCGCGAATAGATGAATATTCCGGCTCCCGTGGCGGCCTGAAGCTTGTCGGGAAAATCGCCCCACAGCCCGGCCGATCCCAGGCCTTCATGCAGCATGACGACGGTCGGCGCGTCATCCGGCGCGGGACCGATCATGCGGTATTCGAGCTCGGCGGCGCCGATGCGAAGGAAGCCGGTGGGTGAAAGGGTGGTCATGTCCTCGGGCTCACACTTGGTCGTTCCGGACAGGTCGCGAAGCGAACTGATCCGGAATCCTCGAACTGATTGCTTAACGCCCGAGATTCCGGGTTCGCGCCGACGCGCGCCCCGGAATGACGAAGCATCGTCTTCGCATCCCCATCCCGCAGCTTGAACCGCTGAATCTTTCCCGTCGCGGTTTTCGGCAGGCTATCGACGACGTCGATCCAGCGCGGATATTTCCAGGGGCCGATCTTCTGCTTGACGTGCTCCTTGAGCGCTTCGTGCAATCCGTCGGTGTCGGTATCGGCCCGCAGCACCACGAACGCTTTCGGCTTCAGCAAGCCTTCCGGATCGGCCTCGGGCACCACGGCGGCTTCCAGCACCGCGGGGTGGGTGATCAGCGCGCTTTCGACCTCGAACGGCGACACCCAGATTCCCGACACCTTGAACATGTCGTCGCTGCGGCCGCAGAACGTATAACGTCCGTCGGCGTCGCGAATGTACTTGTCGCCGGTGCGGGTCCAATGCCCCTCGAAGGTCTGGCGGCTCTTGCTGCGCTGATTCCAATAGCCTTCACCGGCGGAGGGCGCATCGACCAAGAGCTCGCCGACCTCGCCATCGGGCACGTCAGCGCCGGCTTCGTTGACCAGCCGCACTTTGTAACCAGGCACCGGGCGGCCGGAGGAGCCGTATTTGATGTCGCCGGGCGCGTTGGAAAGAAAGATGTGCAGCAGCTCGGTCGAGCCGACGCCATCGAGAATGTCGACGCCGAAGCGCGCCTTCCAGCTCTCGCCGACCGATTCCGGCAGCGCCTCGCCGGCGGAGGTACAGATGCGCAAGCGGGTGCCGCCGCGCTCCTGCTTCAACGTCTCGTCATTGAGCATCGCTGAAAACAGCGTCGGCACGCCGAAGAAAATGCTCGGATTGTATTTCCGCATCAGCGCGAACATCACCGCCGGCGTCGGGCGCTCGGCATTAAGAATGGTGGAGGCGCCGACCGACATCGGAAACGTCAGCGCGTTGCCGAGGCCATAGGCGAAAAACAGTTTTGCCGCCGAAAGCCCGACGTCATCCTCGCGAATGCCGAGCACCCGGCGGGCGTAGGTGTCCGCGGTCGCCGCCAGACTGGCGTGCAGATGCCGCACGCCCTTGGGCATGCCGGTCGAGCCCGACGAATACAGCCAGAACGCCGGCTCATCGGCGTGGGTCGCCGCGGTTGCAAAGCTGTCGCTTTCGCTTGCGATCGCGTCGGACAGTCGCAGGTAGCCGTGCGCATTCTCGCCGGCGACGATGACGTGCTCGAGATCCGGCATCCGGCCGAGCATGTCTTTGACGACCGGCAGCAGCGGCTCGGAGATGAACAGCACCCGTGCACGGCAATCCGCCAGCACATAGGCGTACTGGTCCGACGTCAGCAGCGTGTTGAGCGGCACCGGCACCACCCCGGCGCGGATCGCGCCAAGGAACACGATCGGAAAATCCGTGGTGTCGAGCATCATCATCGCCACGCGCTCTTCGCGGCGAACTCCGAGACGGCGCAGCATGTTGGCGAGGCGGCAACTCTGCTTTTGCAGGTCGCCGTAGGTCAGCTCGCGAACGGTGTCGGTGAAGGCGAGCTTGCCGCCGCGCCCTTCGTCGACATTGCGATCGAGCAGCCACGTCACCGCATTGTACGAACCGGAAGTATTATAAGGACCGGAATCGCCGCTCATGCCGCGCTCCGAACACCCAGGCGTGTCACGACGTTCCCTCCCAGTTTTCTGAATTATAATTCATAGAAAGCCATCAGGTACGCTTGCTGTCAATCCTCGTCGGCACTATGTTTCCGCGAGTCCGGTTCCGAAAACCGGACGCTGTTTTTGTTTTGACGCCAATTCGTTCGACGACGCGATGGAAACCTGCATTCGCGGCCAAATCGAGCCCCAAATCGAGCCTATGACCGAACATCGCGATTCCGAAACCGGCTTTCTCGAGCAACTCGGCCAGCGTGTCCGCACCATGCGGGCGCTGCGCGGGATGTCGCGAAAAGTACTCGCCAAGGTCTCCGGCATTTCCGAGCGCTACATCGCCCAGCTTGAAAGCGGCAAGGGCAACGTCTCGATCGTGCTGTTGCGCCGGGTATCGAATGCGATGGGCGCCCATCTCGAGGACCTGATTCCCGCCGCTGAACCTGCCCCGGACTGGCCGGTCATCCGCGATCTCGTTCGCAAGGCCACGCCTGGCCAGATCGCGCAGGCCAAGGACGCTCTCGCCGGCCTCGGCGGCGACGCCTCGGCGCAGCGGCAAGCCTCGTTCGCCGGCATCGCCCTGATCGGATTGCGCGGCGCCGGCAAATCCACGCTCGGCAAGATGCTGGCGAAGAAAATCGGCTGGAGCTTTGTGGAGCTGAACAGAGAGATCGAGCAGCAGAACGGCCTGTCGGTCGCCGAGATCATCGCGCTCTACGGCCAGGAAGGCTTTCGCCGCATGGAGCAGGCGGCGCTCGGGCAATTGCTGGCGCGCCGGGAACGGATCGTGCTGGCGACCGGCGGCGGCATCGTCTCGGAGCCCCTGACCTTCGACCTGATCCTGTCGTCGTTCTACACGATCTGGCTCAAGGCCAAGCCGGAAGAACACATGGCGCGGGTGCGCCGCCAGGGCGATCTGCGCCCGATGGCGGACGATCGCTCGGCGATGGCGGAGCTGCGCACCATCCTGCTCAGCCGCGAGCCGCTCTATGCCCGCGCCGCCGCCGTGGTCGATACCGCGGGATTGACCGTCGACAACGCGGCGGCGCGCTTGATCGATGCGGTCGCGCCGGTGCTGCAGAACGAGTCGCACACCTTTGGGCTAAGCAGCGCGGCATCGTAAGCCCTACCCGGTCGCGCGCCGCGGGTCAGGTCGCGCCGCTCGACGTCCCGAAGCTCCGAATAGCTCATGGCGCGCAAGTTTGCGCCATCGAAATAGACGAAACGAAGCTGGCGGCGCTGCGAGACGAAATTCGACGGCAACGGGTCATACCGGAAGGTGCCGCCACCAAGATGCGGCGTCAGGCTGCCGACATCTGTCAGCGCGTCGATCTCGACCCGCAGCAACTTCAGGCTAGCGTCGTCGATCGCCATTTCAAAGGGCACGCGCGCCAGACGCAGGAAACTGGTGGGATCGGCAGCGCCAAGAAAGCCGTCGACGAAGGCGGCCTCGACTTTGTCGAGATCGGGCTCAGGCGACGACGCGCTCGGCGCGCCGTCCGGCTGGTGTGGCGTCTGCCACTGAGCCGCGGCACGCGCGGAGTCCGGATGGTTGTGCCCGGGACCATGCAGCGGATGACCATCACCATGATGGTGATGGTCGTGCGCCTGATCATGATGATGTTCATGACCCCCGTGATGATCGTGCGCGTGATGGTGATGGCCGTGTTGATGATGACGCATGGGGTTTCTCAATATGCGACCGGCTTGTTGATGATCGATTTGTGACTGCCGAGCTTGCCATGCGCCACCATCGAACCCAGCGCCTCCACGACCACGCGCACGCCGATCAGCGCGGTGATGTCGGACGTATCATAAGGCGGCGATACCTCGACCACTTCGAAACCACAAAGGCCTTCGGCGGCGACAAGTCCCAAAAGCTTCAACGCTTCGCGGGGCAGAAAGCCGCCCGGCTCCGGCCAACCGGTGCCTGGAACGAAACCGCAATCGATCGAATCGACGTCAAATGAGATATAGACCGCATCCGCGTCCTTCCACGCCAGTTCAAGCGCAATCTCGGCGGTCTTTTCCAGACCTATCCGCTCGATGTCGGCGATCGTCAGCACGTTGGTGTTGCGCTTGCGCGCGACCTCGACGCCCTCGCGCGGGACCTGCCACCCGCCGATACCAAGTTGTACCAGGTTGGTCGGCGACACGTTCGGCAGGTTGGTCGCCCAGTACCACGGCGTTGTATGCATCCGTTCGTCGAGATCCTTTTCCTGAATATCGATGTGACGATCGAAATGGATAATGCCGATTTTCTTGTCGGTGCATTGCGCGATGCCGCGGACACAGGGAAATCCGATGGAGTGATCGCCGCCGAGCATGATCGGGAGGGCACCTGACGAGAACACGTGGGCGACGCCGCGCGAAATCTGGTCGAAGCTCTTTTCGAGGTTGGCCGGAATCGTAAAGACATCACCGGCGTCGCAGAGCGTCATCTGCTCGCGCAGGTCGACGCCGAGTTCGTAATTGTAGGGAGTGTACAGCGCGGAAATGCGCCGGATGCCCTGCGGCCCAAAACGCGTGCCCGGCCGATACGTGGTGCCGGAGTCGAAGGGGATGCCGATCACGGCCGCATCGTATTTGGCGACATCGCGCACATTCTCGACGTAAGGCGCCTTCATGAAGGTATTAATGCCCGCAAAGTGGGGCAGCTCGCCGCGCGCGAAGGTCGGAATCTCGCGATCGGTCAGACTCTCGGCGCCGGGCAATCCCATGTCCAGCGCCCACTGCCGCTCCTTGCGCCAGCCGGCGCTGGATAATTTTCCCTCGGCCTCAAGCGCCTGCCAGCCTTGTGTGGCCATCTTGTCGAAATCGGGATGATGCCGGCGCATTCTCTGCGGCTGCGGCCAAAGGCCGGCGTGGCGCGAATGGCGCGTGTGAGATTTGGGTGACATTGATGGTACTCCTTGTTCGCTCTATTGGGCTGCTTCGGCCCTGGTGAAGCCCAGCACGGGCACGGCGCTGTCGCGCCTGAGGTCGAGGTCATAGGTGATCTTCGCGCCGAATCTTTCAGGCGCCTGCGGATCGTGGCGCGAGCGGTCGAGCGCAATCAACCGTGTGGCCAATCCAAACGCTTCCTTGATGTCGTGCGTGACCATGACGATCGTCATCTTCAATTCGCGCCAAAGCGGCTTGATCAGCGCGTGCATCTGCGCGCGCGTCCCGGGATCGAGCGCGCCGAACGGCTCGTCCAGCAACAGCACGCGGGGCCGTTTGGCGAGCGCCTGGGCGATTGCAAGCCGTTGCTGCATGCCGCCCGACAGCGCGCTCGGATATTTGTCGCAATGCGCTCCCAGGCCGACCGCCTCGATTAACGCGCGGCTCTGCTCGATCGCTTTCCGTCGCGACGCGCCGAAGAGGCGCGCGGTCAACGGGCGCTCTGCGAATTCGTAGCCGAGCAGCACATTGCCGAGCACGGTGAGATGCGGAAACACCGAATAGCGCTGGAATACGATCCCGCGATCGGGTCCGGGTTCGGCGGGAAACGGTTCGCCGTCAAGAAGCACGGATCCTTGCGACGGCTTTTCCTGGCCGAGGATCAGTCGCAGGAACGTGCTCTTGCCGGCGCCCGATGGTCCGACGATCGAAAGGAACGTTCCCGATGCAATCTCGATATTGATGTGTTCGAGCACCACCTGATTGCCGTACTCGACCCAGACATTGCGGAACGAGAGTGCGCTCATCAACGCGGCTCCCGTTCGTAGGCCCACGGAAACGCACGGCGACCGATCCCGACAAGGGCAAGATCGAGGATGTAGGCGAGCAAGGTGATCCAGGCGACGTAAGGCAGGATCACGTCCATCGCCAGATAGCGTCGCATCAGGAAAATCCGGTAGCCAAGCCCGGCATCCGATGCGATCGCTTCCGCCGAAATCAGGAACAGGAACGCTGGTCCGATCATCAGCCGCACGCACTTGATCAGACGCGGCATGATTTGCGGCAGCACCACACGGATCGCGACCTGCCAGGTCGACGCACCCAGCGTCTGCGCTTTGATCAGCTGCTCGCGCGGCATCGCGGCGACTTCGAGCGAAAGATCACGGATCAACGTCGGGGTAACGCCGATGATGATCAGCACCACTTTCGATAACTCGCCGAGACCGAAGACGATAAACAGAATCGGCAACACAGCCATTGGCGGGATCATCGACAGCACGGCGACCATGGTACCGAACCCGGCCCCCGCGACCGGCAGAAGACCGATCGCCAGGCCCAGCGCCAAGCCCACGACTGCGGAGATACCGAGCCCCAACGTCAGACGTCGAAGGCTGGCCGCGGTGTCGGTCCACAGCACGTACTCGCCGGTGCGGCGGTCCGGCTCGGCCGCGAGCCGCTCCACTGTCGCAATCATTTCCGATATCGGTGGCAACAACTTGTCGTCGGGATTCGCTGCGCGCCGTTCCAGCGACCCGATCACGTAAACGATCGCGACCAGAATGAACGGCAACACGGCAAGAATGATCCGGCTGCCACGCGCCGGAACGATGTTCATTACACGCGGAATGGGATGGTCCTCCTGGGCATCCGCGGCCAGCGAAGCGCCGGCCGCGCCGAGGCGCGAACGTTTGTATTTACGACGCCAGCACGGAGCGGGTCAGAGTTTCCCTTCCGCGGCCTGCTTCATGTAGGATGGATCGAAACGCAGCTTGACGTTCTTGTCGGAGCCCAGAGTTGACGTTGGCGTCTGGATACCGATCGCGTCCTTCGACTTGACGTTTTCGCCAAGCAGATTGTGCTCAAAGCAGAAACCGCGCACCAGATCCATGATCCTCGGCAGATCGGCCCCGGTCATGAACCCCGCCCCGTCCTTCGGCTCGTAGTACATGTGCGTTGTCTTGAGCTGGCTCTCGAATCCGGCGATATCCGTGCCTGAGAGCTTCGCCATCGCCTCGCGCGCAGCCTTCCCTTTCTCGCCAGGATCTTTCATCAGGGAGATGGTCTCGTACCAGATACCGACAAGCGCTTTTCCGAGCTCCGGATTGTCCTTCAGCGTCCCGGTATTGACCACCATCAGATCTTCGATCTCGCCAGGAATCTTGCTGGAATCAAACACCAGCGTCGCGCCAGGTTCTGCTTTCACTTCGAGAAGCTGCGGATTCCAGGTGACGATCGCCGTGGTGTCTGGCGATTTCGACGCGGCGACGATGTCCGCATCCGAGGTATTGACGGTCTTGATGTCCTTTTCGCTCAGCTTCGCGGTCGAGAGCCCGCGGGCGAGCAGATAGTGCGACACCGACAACTCGACGAGATTGATCGTCTGTCCTTTGATGTCGGCCAGCGACTTGCCCTTCTTCAGCACGACCCCATCGTTGCCGTTTGAATAGTCGCCCATAATCACCGCAGTCGTATCGACGCCTCCGGCTGCCGGAATCGTCAGCGCATCCATGTTAGTGACTGTCACGCCGTCAAATTTTCCTGCGGTATATTGATTGATCGACTCGACGTAATCGTTGATCTGCACGACATTGATGGTGATGCCGTATTTGTCGGCCCATTTCTTGACGATGCCGGATTCAGCCGCGTAGGGCCACGGCATCCAGCCGACATAGATCGTCCACGCGATGTTGAATTCTTTTTTCTTTTCGGCCGAAGCCGGCGACATAGCGGAAGTCGCCAGCATGCACGCAGTGAAAGCGAAGGTGAGCAGAGTTCGCGAAATTGGCATATCCAGTCCCTCATCGGTTTGATGACCGCGACTGGCAAATCGACCTGAGTGCCTGCCAAACGCGGCCACTGAGGTCTCCCGGGCTTTTATCCCGCCGTGCACCCGAGACTGATACGGCTCCTCGGGTGGCAACTCTCGGACCAGCACTCCCAAGGGGAATCGGAACCCTAGCTGCCAACTCTGCCGTCTAGAAAGCAATCGTCATGCCAACGAAAAGCCGTTTGTTTTCGAAAGCGACGTATCACAGCGTGCCCACACAATCGGCACGCGCGAATGATTATTGGGCAGATGAAGTATTTTTGATGATCGGATGACACGGCCTGCATGATCGAAAAATTCTATCCGCGCTCGCTCTTCTCGCCATCCATCCCGCCGACCATTCTGTGATCGCAAAACGTTGAAGGCGGAAAAATACGCCGAGCTTTCATGCAGTCGGCATCATGGCGATCTGCCCTCGCTCAGATCTGCCTGAAAATGCCGCCGAAGCGCAACGCGAGTGAACTAGCTACCCGCCTGACATTCATGGTTAAAAGCCGCCGCCAGCATTAACCACCGTACCAAATTCGCGCGGACGAATGCGGCCGCATGCCCTCTAACAGTGTTACTAAAACGTTAAACCAGCGGAGGAGATCATGCCTGACCGGCGTCGGCTGTTGAGGGACCGTGCCTACTGCGGCGGACTACGCCAATGAGCGTTGCTGAAAGCGACGACGTTGTTGCAAGTGAAGAAATTGCCGCGGCAGATTTGCTCATGCCCGCAGCCCGCAGGCGGTCATCGGGCTGGTTGCGGCGTCTGCCCGGCTTACTGCTCGCGGTCTTCACCGCGCAGTATATCATCGTCACAATCGGTACCGGACTGTCGGTAGCAGCCACCCTTCGCTACGTCGTAACGCCGAAGATCGTTGCTACCTTTGAAACGCTTGCGGTGGCGCTCAAGCGCTGAACACGCCAAGGCAATAGCCTCGCCGGCTACTTAGGCTGCGCGAACGGTGTTCATGAACTTCCCGACTTCGCGCTTGAGCCGATTGCTCTCGTTCGAGAGCGACTGGGCGGCCGAGAGCACCTGGGACGACGCGGCCCCGGTCTCGGACACGCCGCGCTGGACGTCGGCGATATTGGTGGCGCCCTGCGAGGTACCCTCCGCGGCGCGCTGCACGTTGCGGGAAATTTCCTGGGTGGCCGCGCCCTGTTCCTCGACCGCCGATGCGATCGTGGAAGAAATCTCCGAAATCCGGCCGATGGTCGCGCCGATTTCCTTGATTGCCACCACCGAATCCTCGGTCGCCGACTGGATATCGGCGATTTGCTGGCTGATCTCGCCGGTGGCCTTTGCGGTCTGCTCAGCGAGCGTCTTCACCTCCGCGGCGACGACCGCGAATCCGCGGCCGGCCTCGCCGGCGCGCGCCGCTTCGATGGTCGCGTTGAGCGCGAGCAGGTTGGTCTGCCCGGCAATGGTCTTGATGAGATCGACGACGTCGCCGATCCGGGCTGCCGCTTGCGACAATTGGCTGATCCGCGCGTCGGTCTTTTGGGCCTGTTCGACCGCCTCGCCGGCGATACGGGCGGAGGCGTCGACCTGCCGGCTGATTTCGAGGACCGAGGACGCCAGTTCCTCGCTGGCCGCGGCGACCGAGTGGACGCTCGCCGAGGCATCGCCCGACGCGTTCGCCGCACGCTGACTAACCTTTTCAACGGTATCGGCGGTTCTGCTCAAGGTGCTGGCCGAGGCCTCCAGCTGGTTGGCCGCGGTCGAGACCAGCGTAATGATCTCGCCCACCTCGTTCTCGAACTGGTCGGCGAGACGATTCATATCGGCGTTGCGCTGCTGCGTCTGCCGCCGCTCCGCCGCGGTCTGCTCCTCGCGCAGCCGGCTGGTTTCGATCATGGCGTCCCTGAACACCGCCACGGTGCGCGCCATCTCACCTATTTCATCGGTCCGGTCGGTATTGGCGACCGGCGCATCGATTTCACCCGCACTGAGCGAGGCCATGCGTTCCTTGAGGCCGGACAGCGGCTTCACCACGCTGCGCGTGATCGCCCACGCGATCGCGATCGACAGCAGCATCAGCGCGGCGATCACGGCCGAGGCGGTCCGCACCATCGACCAGAACGACGCATCCACGTCCGACATGTATTCGGCGGTCCCGATCATCAGGTGCCACGGCGTGAAGCCGCGCGCGAAGGCGACCTTGTCGAGCGGCGTCGGATCCGTACTGCTGCGCAGGAAAGTATAGCGAATGCTGTCCCCTCGCCCTTGCCGCGCGATATCGATCATCATGGCGCCGAAGGGCAGGCCGTTGGCGTCCTTGACCTGACGCATATCCTTGCCGACCAGCGTCGGAACGCCGGAATTCAGGATGCAGATGCCGGTCTCGGTGTCATAAATAAAGACGTAGTTGGTGTGCCCTTCGAACCAAATGGCCCCGGCTGCCGCCAGGAACCGCGCCTTGGCCTCCTGCTCGGTCATCTGGCCCGCCGCGGCGGCGTGCTGAAAGCTATCGGCCATCTGCGTTACGGCGTCGACGATGGCATGGGCCTTCTCGATCCGCTCGGTGACCAATTGGCTGCGGGCGACCAACAGGACAGTGGCTGCGACCAGCGCCATGCAAACGGCGCCGATGACGGTCATGCACGCGAGCTTGGCGGCGATCGAACGGTTCGAGAAAAAGTTAAGCAGCTTTGGCATCGCCATCCCATTCGGTGAGCGTTACGCGCTGAAAAGCGCGGTGCGTGCGGTTCGTAGGCCTGACGCTAAACTAGGCTCGAATTGTTAAAATCTGATTCACTCAGCTATCCGGAAAACCACGGGGTTTTTTCAGGTTCACGATGCGCTGCAGTGTTCTCCACCATACGTTCCATCGTCCGGGACGCCGCTTCACAGGCCGCGGACCTGTGCATGCCAAGACTCCGGTAGCCCTTCTAATCGGCTGCGCATTTGTTCTGGGGGTGGAGTGGTGGGCGGAAACCGCTTGCCTGAGAGCGCAGGGCTAGTAACTTCGCTTCCAATTAAGGTGTCGCTTCATCGCGATGCCGGGAGGATCGGCGCCATGATGAGCCAGGAACAAAACGACCTGATCACCCGGACCGGGCCGAAGGACGCGTGCGGCAGGTTGATGCGGATGTACTGGCAGCCGGCGGCGCTGGTGGATGAATTGCAGGGGCCGCGCCCGGTCAAGCCTGTCAAATTGCTTGGCGAGAACCTGGTGCTGTTTCGCGATGAGCAAGGCCGCCACGGCCTGATCGATCGCCATTGCGCGCATCGCGGCGCCGACCTGGCATTTGGCCGGCTGGAAGACGGCGGCCTGCGTTGCGCGTTTCATGGCTGGCTGTTCGACGTCGAGGGGCAATGCCTGGAAACGCCCGCCGAACCCGGGGACTCCATGCTGTGCAAGAACATCAAGCAGCGCGGTTACCCTGTGGTCGAGAAGAGCGGAATCCTCTGGGCGTATCTCGGCGAAGGCGCGCCGCCGGCATTTCCGGAGATCGACGCCTTCGTTGCGCCCGACAGCCATACGTTCGCCTTCAAGGGCCACATCAACTGCAACTGGTTGCAGGCGCTCGAAGTCGGGATCGATCCGGCGCACGCCTCGTTCCTGCATCGCTTCTTCGAGGATGAGGATACATCGGCAAGCTACGGCAAGCAGTTCCGCGGCGCCTCCGCCGGCACCGACATGCCGATGACCAGGATCCTGCGCGAATATGACCGGCCCATTATCAATGTCGAGCATACCGAATATGGGTTGCGGCTGATCGCACTGCGCGAGATCGACGACGAGCGTACTCATGTGCGCGTCACCAATCAGCTGTTCCCGCATGGCTTCGTCATCCCCATGAGCACGGAGATGACGATCACGCAGTGGCACGTGCCGGTCGATGATGAGAATTGCTACTGGTACGCGATCTTCACCAGCTACTCGGCACCGGTCGACAAGAAGAAGATGCGAGACCAGCGCCTCGAGCTCTACGAGCTGCCGGATTATCGCTCGCGCAAGAACAGGGCCAACGATTACGGTTTCGACCCGCACGAGCAGGCGACCGCGACCTACACCGGCATGGGCGCCGACATCAACGTGCACGATCAATGGGCCGTCGAATTGATGGGGCCGATCCAGGATCGGACCAACGAACATCTCGGCAGCTCCGACAAGGCGATCGTGCAATATCGCCGGCTGCTGCGACAGCAGATCGAGAAGGTCGCCGGCGGCGAGAAGCCGTTCATGTTTCTTGATGCCGCGCATGCGCGCAGCATTCAGGGGCCGGCCACCATGGACGGCATCGGGCCGACAAGGGGATGGGAGACGTTCTGGATGGAGGTTGACGTGAAGCGGCGGCGCAGCGCGCCGTGGGCCGCGCCCGTCCCCGCGGAGATCGCCGACAAAGTCCATCGTCTTTCAGCGGCCGAGTGATGGCGATTTGCAAGTCGGCGTCGGGAGGAACGGCGCGTTGAGTTTTGTCGGGCGTCACGGTCTCTGGTCGGACGAGCAGAAAGAGGCGGCGAACCGCCTGCGCCGCGTCGTCGAGGAGCAAAAGCTCGAAGTCATCAGGCTGTCGTTCCCCGATCAGCACGGGATTCTCAGGGGCAAGACGCTGGTCGCAAGCGAGGCGCTGGCCTCGCTGGAGAGCGGCTGCTCCATCACCACGACGATGCTCGCCAAGGACACCTCCCATCGCACGGTATTTCCGGTGTTCACGGCCGGCGGCGGCTTCGGCATGCGGGAGATGGAAGGCGCCGCCGATGTCCTGATGGTGGCCGACCCGACGACGTTTCGCGTGCTGCCATGGGTGTCGGCGACCGGTTGGCTGTTGTGCGACATCTACTTCGCCGATGGGCGGCCGGTGCCGTTCGCAACGCGTCATCTCTACCGATCGGTTCTCGATCAGCTCGGGCAACGCGGCTACGACTTTGTCGCCGGGCTCGAAGTCGAATTCCACCTCTTCAAGCTCGAAGACCCCCGGATGTCGCCGGAGGATGCCGGGCAACCGGGGCAGCCGCCGTCGGTCAGCCTGCTGTCGCACGGCTACCAATACCTCACCGAGCAGCGCTACGACCAGATGGAGCCGGTGCTCGAGATCATCCGCCGCGACGTGCTGGCGCTGGGCCTGCCGCTGCGTTCGATCGAGGTCGAATTCGGCCCGAGCCAGTGCGAGTTCACCTTTCAGCCGACGGTGGGGCTCACACCCGCCGACAACATGGTGCTGTTTCGCAGCGCCGTGAAGCAGATCGCCCACCGGCACGGCTATCACGCGACCTTTATGTGCCGGCCGAAATTGCCCAACCTGTTCGCCTCCGGATGGCACCTGCATCAGTCGATCGTTTCACGCGCCAGCGGCGAGAACGCCTTCATGACCAAGAACGACGGCGAAGTGCTGTCCGCATTCGGCCGTCATTATCTGGGCGGGCTGCTGCAGCATGCGCGCGCCTCGGCGGTATTCTCGACGCCGACGATCAACGGCTACAAGCGCTACCGCGCCTATTCGCTGGCGCCGGACCGCGCAATCTGGGGCCGCGACAATCGCGGCGTAATGATCCGCATGCTCGGCGGTCGCGACGATCCTGCCACGCGGCTGGAGAACCGGATCGGCGAGCCCGCCGCCAATCCATACCTCTACATGGCGTCGCAGATTCTCTCAGGCCTCGACGGCGTCGATCGGTCGCTCGATCCCGGTCCGTCCGCGGACACACCTTATGAGACCAAGGCCAGCCTGCTGCCGAAGACGCTTCAGGAAGCGGTGGCGGCTGCTGAACGCTGCGAACGACACGTTCCTCTCGCGAGAAGGCGCTATGGGACAGATTCGAATTCGTTCGACTACTCGAACGTCCACGACGCTCAAGAGACTGCCGAAATCGTCGCTCGCTCTCCAGGCCGAAGTCTCGGATTGGGAGCAGCGACGTAAGCAATGTCCGAGATGGAGCGGCTTCCGCTTAAGCGCGAGGTACATCGCCTGTGCGAGACCGGGAGTCACGCGACGCAAGCTATTGCTGCGAGCATGCTTTTGGACAGGTCCGGACCCCCGAGTGCATTGCACGGACCAGCGTCAGGAGCGCTGCCGACTCCGGAAACTCCGACGAGGTTACTTTAACGCACGCCACGTCGACTGCCGACTCCGCGACTATGACGCGCGCCGCGGAATGACGAACAAGCGGCATGACGGAGTCGGAATCAAATGCCGAGATAGCGATGCTGCAAATCCGGCTCCGCAATCAATTGCTCCGACGTCCCGCTCCATACCGTCCGTCCCCGCTCGATGATGTAATGCCGGTCGGCTATGCGGGTGAGATTGCCGACATTCTTGTCGATCACCAGCACCGACTGGCCCTTCGACTTCAACATCGACAGGCAGTTCCAGATTTCCTCGCGGATCAAGGGCGCGAGGCCTTCGGTGGCTTCGTCCAGGATCAACAGCCTCGGATTGGTCATCAGCGCGCGGCCGATCGCCAGCATCTGCTGCTCGCCGCCGGACAGCGTGCCGCCCATGTTGCCGCCGCGCTCGGCGAGCCGCGGAAACAGCGCGTGGATCTTTTCGATCGTCCAGGGATCGGCGCTGCCGAGGCGGTTGCCGGAGGCGGCGACGAGGTTTTCGCGCACCGTCAGGTTGGGAAATATCTGGCGGCCTTCCGGCACCAGACCGATGCCGAGTTGCGCAATTCGGAAGGCAGGAAGCTTGCGAACGTCGCGTCCCGCAAACCGGATCGCGCCCGCGCGCGCCGGGGTCAGCCCCATGATGGAGCGGATCGTGGTGGTCTTCCCCATGCCGTTGCGGCCCATCAGGGCGACCATCTCGCCGGTCCTGATCGACAGCGACAGCCCGAACAGCACCTGGCTCAGCCCGTAGCAGGTCTCGATGCCTTCGACTTCAAGCAGCGGCACCGCGTCGGCCATCTCTAAGTCAGACGTTTTTAAGTCAGACGTTTTTAGGTCAGACATGGCGCGTCACCGCATGCTGCTCGCCGAGATAGGCGCGTTTCACTTCGTCATTGCTGCGGATCGCGGCCGGCGCGCCCGAGGCGATGACGCGCCCGTAAACCAGAACGGTGATGCGGTCGGCGAGCGCGAACACGGCGTCCATGTCGTGCTCGACCAGCACGATGGTGACTTCCCGACGCAACTCCTTGAGCAATTCCACCATGCGCGCGGATTCCGAGACGCCAAGCCCCGCCATCGGCTCGTCCAGTAGCAGCAATTGCGGTTTGGTGGCGAGCGCGACCGCAAGCTCAAGCTCGCGCTGCTCACCGTGGCTCAGTTCCGACACCACGACATCGGCGCGACGCGCGAGGCCTACCCTGGTCAACGCGGCATGCGCCGCGTCGCGCAGATGCCTTTCCTTGCGGGCATTACCCCAGAAATGGAAGGAGTGGCCGTCATGGGCCTGCGCCGCCAGCGCGACATTGTCCGCCGCGGTAAAACCTGAAAGCAGCGACGTGATCTGGAACGAACGCGCCAGTCCGAGCCTGCTGCGCCGGTAGGCCGGCAGCCGCGTCACGTTCCGGCCGCTAAAATGAATGGCGCCGGAATTCGGCAGCAATTGCCCGGTCAGTTGGCTGATCAGCGTGGTCTTGCCGGCGCCGTTCGGGCCGATGATGGCGTGCAACTCGCCTTTGGCGACGTCCAGCGAGAGGTTGTCGGTGGCGAGGACGCCACCAAACCGCCTGACCAGATTTTCGACGCGAAGCAGGGGATCAGCCACGGCTTTGCCTCCCGAACAGCCCCATGATGCCGCCGCGGCCGAACAGCACAATCAGCAGCAACAGCGGCCCCATGATGAGCGCCCAGTATTCCGTAAGCTGCGACAAGAACTCTTCCAGCACGAGATACACGATCGCGCCGACCACCGGCCCGAACAAGGTGCCCATGCCACCGAGGATGACCATCACCATCAGATCGCCGGAGCGGGTCCAGTACATCACGGCCGGGCTGACGAAATCGGTATTGTTCGCAAGCAGCGCGCCGGCCAAGCCGCACATCGTGCCCGCGATGACGAAGCAAACCAACTTGTACCGGGTCGCGGGAAACCCGATCGCCTGCATCCGCGCTTCGTTGGCGCGCAGGCCCTGAACCACCATGCCGAAGCGCGAATTGACGATGCGCCAGACCAGGTAAATTCCGCCGAGCAGGCAGGCAAGGCAGAGATAATAAAACTGCACCCGGCTCGACAGGTTGATGAGACCGCCGAAATCGCTGCGCTTGTAGATGGTGAGCCCGTCGTCGCCGCCGTACCGCGCCAAGCCCGATGCGACGTAATACGCCATCTGCGCGAAGGCGAGCGTGATCATGATGAAATAGACGCCCCGGGTGCGCAGCGAAAGCGCGCCGATCACGAGCGCGAACAGCGCCGAGGCCGCAAGCGCGACCGGCCACTGAATGAAGCCGGAGCCGATGCCTTCATAGGCGAGAATGCCGATCGCGTATCCGCCGATGCCGAGATAGGCGGCATGGCCGAAGCTCATCATTCCGCCATAGCCCATGATGAGATTGAGACTCACTGCCGCCAGCGCGAAGATAACGACGCGGGTGAACAGCGTCAGCACGAACACGTTGCCGCTGACCTGCGAATAGAGCGGCAGCAACAGCAGGCCGGCGATGACCAGGGATGCGACCACGTTGCGGGCGTTCAAGAACGAAGCGGTCATCGCTTGCTAGCCGGAAACAGCCCCTCCGGCCGCACCACCAGCACGATCGCCATCAAGAGATAAATCAGCATCGAGGACAGCGCGGGTGCGGCGGTCGAAGCCGCAGCCGAGCTCAGGACTTTACGCAACAGGTCGGGCAGGAAGGCACGGCCGAGCGTATCGATCATTCCGACAAAGATCGCGGCCAGGAACGCACCCCGGATCGAGCCGATGCCGCCGATCACGATGATGACGAAGGCAAGGATGAGAATGTTCTCGCCCATGCCGATCTGGACGGTGAGGATCGGCGCCTGCATCAGCCCGGCGAGACCCGCCAATGCCGCGCCGAGCCCGAACACCAGGGTGTAGAGCAGCTTGATGTTGATGCCGAGCGCCCCGATCATTTCCCGATTGGACGCACCGGCGCGGATCAGCATGCCGATCCGGGTTCGCATCACGACCAGATAGAGCATCAGGGCGACCGCGAGCGCGACCACGATGATCGCAAGCCGATATGCCGGATAAAATACGCCGGGCATGATCTGGACCGGCACCGTCAGCCAGGCCGGCAACGGCAGCGCAAGCCCCGCCGGGCCCCAGATCAGCCGCACCGCGTCATTGAAGAACAGGATCAGCCCGAACGTGGCCAGCACATGATCAAGATGATCGCGGCCGTAAAGGTGCCGCAGCGCGACGAATTCCAGGACGATGCCGAGCAGGAGTGTCGCGCCGAGCGCCAAGGCGACGCCGATCAGGAAATTTCCGCTCCAGGCCACGAAGGTCGCCGCGAAATAGGCGCCCATCATATAGAGCGAGCCATGCGCCAGATTGACCAGGTCCATGATGCCGAACACCAGCGTCAATCCCGCCGCCAGCAAAAACAGCAGCAACCCGAACTGCAATCCGTTCAGGAGTTGTTCGACGACAAGCAGCATGGATCCCTTAGCATCGTGCTGAAAGAATTTCAGGTTGAAACAAAACAGCGGCAGCGCCATCGCGCCGCCGCCGTATCAAGCGAAACCTGCGATTACTTCATCGTGCATTTATCGTGGAAACGATCCTGATTGTCCTTGACGATGGTGGCGACGGTTTTCAGCGACAGCGTACCGTCGGCGTCCTTCACCACATCCTGCAGGTAGAAGTTCTGGATCGGGATGTGGTTGTTGCCGAACTTGAACGGGCCGCGTAGCGACTTGAAATCCGCCTTCTCCATTTCGGCGCGCATCGCGTCCTTTTTGCTGGTGTCGCCCTTCACCGCGACCACGGCGCTGTTGATCAACTGGGCGGCATCATAGGCCTGCGCGCCGTAATAGGTCGGGCGCAGTCCGGGATACTTCTTGCGATAGTCGGCGACGAAACGCTTGTTCTCGTCGTTGGGCAGATCGTTGACCCATTCCTGCGCACCGGGCACGCCGAGCGCGTTGTCTTTCTGCAACGGCAGCGACAGTTCGTCGATGGTGAAGGCGGTATAGAGCGGGATCTGCGCCTTGATCCCGGCCTGCACATATTGATTGAGGAACTGCACGCCGGCAGCACCTGGATAGAACACGAAGATCGACTCCGCGTTCGACGCCTTCGCCTTGGAGAGTTCCGCCGAGAAATCGAGCTGGCTCGGCCATACCGTGTACTCCTCGCCGAGCACCTGGCCCTTGAACGTGCTCTTCACGCCGGCCAGCATGTCCTTGCCGGCGGCGTAGTTCGGGCCGATCAGAAACACCGACTTCACGCCCTTCTGGTTCATGTAAAGCCCCATGGCGGCCGGCGTCTGGTCGTTCTGCCAGGAGGTCGAGAACACATAGGGCGAGCAAAGCTCGCCAGCGATCTGTGACGGTCCGGCGTTGGCGCTGATGAGGAAGGTCTGCGAGTCGACCGCGGTCTTGAGCGAGGCCAGCAGCACGTTCGACCAGATATAACCGGCGATGAAGTCCACCTTGTCGGACTGCACCAGCTTTTCGGTTTTCTGCTTGCCGACATCGGGCTTCTGCTGATCGTCTTCGTAGATCACCTCGACCGGCTTACCGCCCATCTTGCGGCCCATGTGATCGAGCGCAAGTTCGAACGAGTTGCGCATGTCGTTGCCGATCACGGCGGTCGGACCGCTGAACGTCGAGACAAAGCCGATCTTGATGGTATCCCCCGCCATGGCGGGACTTGCCAGCGCCAGAACCGTCGCACCCGCCAGCCACAAACCCGTTTTCATATGTTCGTTCCCTTCCTCACGATTTACCCCCATCGCCGATCAAGCGGCTTGCACCGTTCGAGGCGATTTCCGCGCCCGTGTTCGGGCTTATCTTTTTATGCGCCGCTTATACGCAGCGCTTTTGTGCGCGAAATCTTCTGCGCACGGCAAGCGCGAACCGCCGGCTTCTTCTTAAGACCTTCGGTGCACATCTGGCAGCCATGCACCATAGTTCGGTGCAGGCGTGGCTGGCAAGAATTATAGTTCTGGTTTTGCGAATTTGCCGCGGCCGGTTCGGGATCGCCGCACGTCAGGTGCAAAACTCAGCCCCGCCACTGACGCAGGCTACGTCGGGGAAATCGTGGATCGCGGCGATGTTACGGGACAGCGCGCGCTCGTTATCGTTCGACCGGCCAACCGGCCTTGGAGCGGAACGCCGCAATGCCTACATCCATTGCACCCGTGGAGAATCCAAATTTTGAGGTCCGCTACATGACGACTACGCAAACGCGACAGGCTCCAACCCATCGCGTGGTAATCGTCGGGGCCGGCTTCGGCGGACTGGAAGCGACGTTCGGGCTTGCAGGCGCCCCGGTCAGCATCACGCTGGTCGATCGGCGCAATCACCACCTGTTCCAGCCGCTATTATATCAAGTCGCGACGGCATCGCTCGCGACGTCGGAGATCGCCTGGCCGATCCGCTATTTGCTGCGAGGCCGCCCGGAAGTCACGACTCTATTCGCCACGGTGACCGGCGTGGACGCGAAGGAGAAACGCGTGCTGCTCGATGATGGCGACGCGCTGCCGTACGACACGCTCATTCTCGCCACCGGCGCGCGACACGCTTATTTTGGCCATGACGAATGGGAGCCGTTCGCGCCCGGCCTGAAGACGCTTGAGGACGCCACCACGCTGCGGCGCCGGATCCTGGTCGCTTTTGAACGCGCCGAGCGCGAGACCGACCCGCAGCGGCGAGCGGCGTTGCTGACCTTCGTTGTGGTCGGTGCCGGCCCGACCGGCGTCGAACTCGCCGGCACCATTGCCGACCTGGCGCAGGATACGTTGCCGCTTGACTTCCGCAATATCGATACGCACAAGACGCGCGTCGTCCTGATCGAGGCCGGCCCGCGCGTGCTGGCAGGCTTTGCCGACGATCTATCGGCCTATGCGCAACGTTCGCTGGAAAAAATCGGGGTCGAAGTGGTGTTGGGACAGGCCGTCACCGAGTGCACGGCCGACGGCGTCGTGTATGGCGGCAACAAGCTCGACGCGAAGACCATTATCTGGGCTGCCGGCGTACGCGCCTCACCCGCCGCCGAATGGCTTGGCGCTCCGGCCGATCGTGCCGGTCGCCTGCAAGTGCTGCCCGACCTTACCGTTCCCGATCATCCTGATATCTTCGCCGTCGGCGATACCGTCGTTAGTGCGGACCCGGATGGCAATCCGGTGCCGGGCATTGCCCCCGCCGCCAAGCAACAGGGACGTTATGTCGCGGCAATGATCAAGGCCCGCCTGCGCGGCGCCACCATGGGACCGTTCCGTTACAAGCATGCCGGCAGCCTCGCGCAAATCGGCAAGCGGCTGGCGGTGGTCGATTTCGGGCGCATCAAGCTGCGCGGCACCATCGCATGGTGGATATGGGGCATCGCCCACATCTACTTTTTGATCGGCTTGCGCAACCGGCTGAGCGTGGCGTTGAGTTGGCTGTGGATTCACGCCCGCGATCAACGCGCCGCGCGCCTGATCACCCAAGGCAGCAGCAAAGTAGTGCGGTGAAAACCCTTTGGGCTGAAAGAGGATGCGCCGCGTCAACCGCGGCGCATCTCGTTATTGTTCGCGGGCCTAGATGTGGGATAGCTTTCTTCGAATAGCGATCCCGCTCTGTCTTATTATTTGAGCATGATCTCCGCGCAAACGCTTCGCGTTTGTCGCGAGGGAAAACCGGCGTCCACTCTTCCGGATCCTGCTTTAGAACGTGAATCCGAAGCCCGGCGAAGCCGACCACATAGTCCTTGTGCGCATCTGCATAGCTGGTGGCCGTACCGAGGAAGATCTGCGCCAGCCTCAGGCTGTCATTGAGCAGGTTGTAATACTGGAAGCCGCCTTTGACGTACCAGTTGCCATAGCTCTTGGGAATCCATGTCAGCGGCGCCGTCGCGGTCAGACCAGTTGAGAACACGCCGGCATTGCTCAGCGCGCACGTCGTTGTCGCCAGACCGCAGCCCGTTACACCGCGATTCCAGTACGCCGACGGACCGACGCTGACCCATGTGGGCGCCGTCAACACAACGCCGATGCCGTATTTCTGCAAATCCAGCGTCGGCTCCATGCCGAACTGGAAGTAATACGAGTTGCCGCTGCCGCCGCTGACGCCGGTGATGGTGTTGGGAGAGCCGTCCAACTGATACCAGAACTTGACATAGGGCTTGAACGCGACCGGCAGGCCCCAGGACGTATCGTCGTAGGCGACCGTCACATTAAGATTGCGTTCGTCGAGGAAGTTGCCCGGCGGGCTCAGGAATTCGACATATTCGACGCTTGCCGACCAATCTCGCAGGAACGCGACCTTGGCGCCGACGAACCAGTCAAACTCGTTCCAGGAACCGAACTTGGGATCGTGCTGTTCGGACCACATGTCATTCCAGATGCCGCCATAGACCGAGACCTTGTTGATCGAGCTGTTCGCATTTTTGTAGAGGTCGAACGACAGGCCGGCCAGCGCCTGCGCCGTCAAGCCCGTGTTGGTCACCAGCAAGCCGCGCGGGGTGGAATAGCTGTTTGCGAACGTCATGTCGAAAAAGCCGTGGATGTCCGACGCCGGAGACGATGGCGGCGGTGCTTTCACATAGGGAACGTCGGGGTTCGGAAGATCGGCCGCCACCGCGATTCCCGGATTTACGATTGCGAGCGCGAACGATGCGACCAATCCCGAAGCGGCGAGCGAGCGTTGTAGTTTCGATAGTTGCTTCATGTAAGTCTTTTCCAATTGATTGCAGTCGATGCCGGTCAACGAACATCCGACGTAACTTCGTAAGAACGGCTGTCGCGTTTACTCGCGCCGTGTTGCAAGCCACATGCCAGCAAAGAAATCCTCGCATTGAAACGCGCGCTCTACGCTGCGATTCAAATAAGCCCTGCAATTAAAGGCTTTCTCAGATTCGGAATTCCGATTGATGCCAGCGCCTCGAACATCGCGCTGCAGGATTTGTGCGCAACGCGCGCACGAATGAGGCTAAACAGCAGCAATCCAGCACTGATCGTAGCGTGAATCACGTTGTGGTTGACGAACTTGTGTTCGATTGAAGCGAACTAGTAACGCTGCCGTTATTAGCTCGCGTTGTTACGCGTCGATTGGCTCGCTTCCGATGTCAGCGCTACGCGATATTCTCGCGCTGAGTGCGAGCGTGCTGACGGATGCCGATCGTGAATTGCATTCGCGCACGAGAAGTGAACGCCGACACAGAATTGGCGCGCGAAATTTCGGCAACGCCGATCGGCATCGGCGAACGCGGCCCGACACCTCGCCGATTTCATTGTTTTTCGACCGCGCCGGCTGCAATTTCGTTTCCGATCGATCGAGCGCCACGGAGATCGCCTTTGCCGCCGCGTCCCCTGACGGCCGCCGCTCAATGCGCCTCATCATCAAGCGCAGCTCAATTATTAGGCATAAATTCGCCCGAGAGCGCCCTTATGGCGTCGGCACCAGGCTTTGGAATATCATCAAGCCAATGATTTTCATCGCAAATTTTACAATCACCGACCTTGTGGAAGCATTGTACACAATGGCATATGCTTTGCTACGTGGGACCGCGAGGTCCATGGTGAAGGGAACGTAGGCAATGGCGAACGCACCGTATCCATCCGGCAGCCCGGTGGCTGCGGAGCCTGGCCCCATTGACCTCGACTGGTCGAAGACGGCGCTCGTCATCATCGACATGCAGCGTGATTTCCTCGAGCCCGGCGGGTTCGGCGAGACGCTCGGCAATGATGTCTCGCAGCTCGCGCGCGCGGTGCAGCCCTGCGCCGATATGCTGCGTGCCGCGCGCGACGCCGGAATCCTCGTGGTGCACACCCGCGAGGGGCATCTGCCCGACCTGTCCGATGCGCCGCCGGCCAAGATTGCCCGCGGCGCCCCGAGCCATCGCATCGGCGACCCCGGGCCGATGGGACGAATCCTGATCCGTGGCGAAGCCGGCCACGACATCGTGCCCGCGCTCTACCCGCTTGACGAAGAGATCGTCATCGACAAGCCCGGCAAGGGCGCGTTCTACGCGACCGGGCTCGACGAGCTTTTGCAAAAATACGGCGTCGAGCATTTGCTGGTCTGCGGCGTCACCACCGAAGTCTGCGTCAATACCACGGTGCGCGAGGCCAACGACCGCGGCTACCAATGTGTGGTGTTGGCGGATTGCTGCGCATCCTACTTCCCCGAATTCCATGAGTTCGGCCTGAAGATGATCAAGGCCCAGGGCGGCATCTTCGGCTGGGTCAGCCATTCGGGCGCGGTGCTCGAAGCGATGGCAACGGCGCGTGGCGGCCGAATTTTTGGCGCTGGTTAAATTCGGCGCCGATCCCTTTCCTTCTCGCACCCGGAGACCCCGTCTTGCCGTCCCTGCCGAATAAACTTCAACCGCTTTGCGGACCTCAGGTTCTTTCCGATCGGGGCCGCGCGTGACTGAAACCGTTACCGAGATCGTCGCCGCGCATCGCGCCGGGACCCACTCGCCCGCGCAAACCGTCGCGCGCAGCTTTGCGCGCATCCGCAGCCATAACGATCCCGCCATCTTCATCAGCCTGCGCGATGAAGCCGACGCGATCGCGGAGGCGGAAGCGCTAGCTGCGAAAGATCCCGCGCGGTTGCCGCTGTACGGTGTTCCGGTTGCGGTCAAGGACAACATCGACGTCGCGGGGCTGCCCACCACCGCCGCCTGCCCGGCCTTCGCCTATTCGCCCGCGCACGACGCAACCGTCGTGGCGCGGCTGCGCGCGGCGGGTGCGATCGTCATCGGCAAGACCAACCTCGATCAGTTCGCGACAGGTCTGGTCGGCGTGCGCTCGCCCTACGGCGTTCCCAATAATCCGATGCGTGGCGATTTGATTCCGGGCGGATCGAGCTCGGGCTCCGCCGTGGCCGTATCGGCCGGGCTGGTGCCGCTGGCGTTGGGCACCGACACCGCGGGCTCCGGCCGCGTGCCCGCGATGCTCAACAACATCGTCGGGCTGAAGCCGAGCCTTGGACTGATCTCGACCTCGGGCGTGGTGCCGGCATGCCGGACACTGGACTGCGTATCGATCTTCTCGCTCACCGCCGACGACGCGATGACGGCGCTGGCCGCCATCGCCGGCCCCGACGCCGCCGATCCCTATTCGCGCGACCGGCCGCTGGCGCCGATGACGGCATTTCCCGCCCATCTCAGGCTCGGCGTGCCGCGCGAGGGCCAGCTGATCTTCTTCGGCGACAAGGTCGCGGAAGCCGCCTATGGCGAAGCACTCAAGCGCTGGACCGCGCTTGGTGCCACACTGGTCGAGTTCGACCTCGAGCCGTTCTACGAAACCGCGCGGCTGCTCTATGAGGGGCCGTGGATCGCGGAGCGCTATCTGGTGATCCGGGATCTCCTGGCATCATCACCGGAAGCGATCCATCCGGTGACGCGCGAGATCACGCTGCCCGGCGCACGGCTCAGCGCCGCCGATACCTTTGCCGCGCTCTACCGGCTGCAGGCGCTGCGCGGGATCAGCGAGCGCACGTTCGCAGGACTCGACGCGCTGGTGCTGCCGACGGCGCCGACCGCCTACAGCACCGCGCAGGTACTGGCCAACCCGATCGAGCTCAACAGCCGGCTCGGCACCTATACCAATTTCGTCAATCTGCTCGATCTCTGCGGCCTCGCATTGCCGTCGGCGATTCGCGCCGACGAGATCCCGTTCGGCATCACACTGCTGGCGCCGGCCGGGCAGGACGCGCAGCTCGCGAGCATCGGGCGCGTCTTCCAGGCCGATACCGGGCTGACCCTTGGCGCGAGACCCGTGCCACAGCCGCCGCTTGCGACCTTGCCCGCGAACGAGCCTGGCGACGAGATCGCCATCGCGGTGGTCGGCGCACATCTGTCGGGCATGGCGCTCAACGGTGAATTGACGGCGCTGGGCGGACGGTTGCTGGAGTCCGCCGCGACCGCGCCGGATTACAAGCTCTATGCATTGGACACGACGCCGGCGAAGCCCGGCATGCTGCGGGTGGCGGCGGGAACGGGATCGTCGATCGCGTTGGAAGTCTGGACGCTACCGGCGGCGGCGTTCGGCAAATTCGTCGCCGCGATACCGCCGCCGTTGTCGATCGGGACGGTCCGTCTTGCCGATGGCCGCGGCGTGAAGGGTTTTATCGTCGAACCCGCCGATATCGGCGGTGCCCGCGACATCTCCGCGTTCGGTGGCTGGCGGGCGTTTGTGACAGAGAAGGCGTAGCGCGTCGCGGCGAGCGGAGTTCGAATGAAACAAGCGAGCCCTCGCGTTCCATTTCCGATTCAATTTTCAAAGAGCTGAACCGCATCCGTTGGCCTCATGGTTCGAGACGCCGCGCGGGGTGCGCGGCTCCTCACCATGAGGAACTGGCGTCGCGCCACGTAGGACGACCTCATCCTGAGGAGCGGCGTCTTCGCCGCGTCTCGAAGGATGGGCCACGACAAGACACGTCTCCGCATTCCCGCGACGCCAACGCGCCCGAGTTAATGCCTCAACGTTGTCCCTCAACAACAAGAGGGCGCAGGGAATGCCGGGTGCCCGCTGCACCCATAGCCTCGTGTGCAAAGGTAGAAAGCACACGAGTATTCGCTAAGGGTACACCGGAAGCGACCCGGCATTCCCTGCACAATGGTTTTACGGCTTACTCCGAGCTCTCCCTGGTGACCGGGCTCTTTTGCCACCATCGCCGGTGTGATGCGAAGCGACATCACTTGCGTGATGCGCAGACATCATCACCGACTTGACGCCAGCGTCGGGGCGTCAGGACCACACGGCTTCGCCGTCCGCGAGCAACGTCATTCGTCTCGTGACGCGCCGCGTCCATCGTATCCCGCACCCAACGTCCGTGACGATCGCGAAACGCCCCTCTCGTGGGACGGGATGGCGGGAGATAAGCCGGTGATTTGGGTCAAATCGGAAGCAGAATATTTTTGCGAAAAGGGATGGACAGGCAAATCACTGAGTTGCCTCGCCGTGCATGCACAATTGATCGCGCGTGGATTGGCTTTGGCGGCGTGTGTGCGTTGCTATTAGCCGCTCTTATCGTTGGCCGCTCGGGCAAGAACGACGGACGCTACAACAGCCTTACTTGATTGATGAAAAGCGGGCCGACCGGTCCAGGTCCTGTTGGATCGGCTAGACCCCACACGTGTGCTAAGGGGCAATCGGGTCGATTTGCCCCCTCCGCTGATGACTTCTGGTCATCCCCGCTAACCGGACATCCTCGGTGTCCGTCGGCATGTCTCAAACGTGCCAAAGACGGACGTGACGAATTCACTGCCTTCTTCCGGCAAATTTCAAGGGGCGTTTAGAATTTGCTCACGGGGCGATAAAGTCGCACGGTGTAGTTCCAGCCGTTCATGATCGGGTAGACAGTTCTGAAGTTACCGTGGCCGCCGCCGAATTGGATACTGCCGCAGCGAGGGCAAAGGGGCGCTGTGGTCGGGAAGCGCTTGATTTTCCTCCCTGCACGTCTTTTGCCGTTTTGGTGGCTCGCTACAAGTGTAACCGTTTTCCGATGAACTGCAAAAGAGCTGACATGCGGCCGGTCCAGCTTGATTGCTCAAGATTGTGTAGCAGGACAGCAGTTCAATGACAGTCACACCGGTGCGTGATGTGCCAAGCGACTACTAACATGTTTGGCTGAATGCTACCGCCTGCTTCGACGCGGCTCACCTGCGGGCCACGCTTCTCGTAGCCCTACCATGCTTTGGCATTGACATGAGCCAGCCTGCCTTCATCGCCAGGCGTGCCACCCTCCACGTCGCTCCGCGTAGGCCGGCTAGATGATGAAGCTCCTTATGCTCGGTTTCTGCCCTCGCGCGGCTGTCCACGCGCAGTTTTTGATCGAAATAACCGTCAGCCGATCGTGGTGCTCGCCCAAACACTATTCACCGTCGCAGGCATCGGGGTGTTTGCTCGATCGCTCTCTATCCTCAGAGCGTCGAGCGGCTCCGCGACAAGCCAACGGCGCTTGTCGGCGGACTGGGCACCGTAGGTCTGATGCGGAGATCGTGCGTAGGAAATGGTCGAATGAGTAGCCTGTTATCACGCCTGTTCGTGCTGGTGGCTGTGGCCATGCTGCCGGCAATCGCAATACAGGCGTACAATGAAATCGACCTGCGCCGCACGCGCAAAGTTGAAGTGCAGGATGAAGCGCTCGGCCTCGCGAAGCTCGCAGCGGCCGAGCAACAACAGATCGTCCAGGGAATTCGTCAGGCCTTGATCGCGCTGTCGGAACTCCCAGCGATAAAGGCGAAGGACACCCAGGGATGCAATGCTTATCTTTCCAGGATCAAACAACGGTATCCGGAGTTCATCTCCTTTGTCGTCGTCGACATGAATGGCAGTGGCTTCTGCGACACACTTACCGATCATGTGCCATTTACCGCCGCCGGACGGGCCTACTTCGCCAACGCCGTGAAAACCGACAAATTCACCGTTGGAGAGTTCGCAATCGGCCGAGGGACAGGTCTCAAAATCCTTCAGTTCGCGCTGCCATTCTATGGCGACGATGGCCGCATGGGCGGCGTCGCCATAGCCGCTCTCAGCCTCGATTGGCTCGCTGAGTACATTGCAAAAAAGGGTGTTCCGGCGGGAGCCGCGCTCGCGGTCACGGACCGCAACGGCGTAAGTCTCGCCCGCTATCCTGATAATGCCCCGTTCGTCGGCATAAAGTCGCCCGCAGGCAGAGACCCGACACTCTCCAACGGAACCGTGGCGGACATGGTCTGCATTGACGGCGTGCGAAGGATCGTCGGCTTCTCTGCTGTGGAGGGAGATCTTCTTGTCAGCTACGGCCTCGACAAGGCGAAGGCTTTTACCGAGATCGAACGCCACACGCAGCGCGACGTGTTGTTCATTGTTATGGGTGCTCTGATTATTTTGATCATTACGGTGTGGGGTACCCAACGGTTCATCCAGCGCCCGTTTGCGCAACTGGTCGACGCTGCTAACCGATGGCGCGTCGGCGATTTCGGCCAGCGTGTGGACATCCCGGGCAACTCGGAGGTCGCGCGGGTCGCCAAGGCATTTAATGCCATGGCCGATGCGCTCAAGCACCGTGAACACGAGTTGTCCGAAGCGAGAGAGCTGTTC
The DNA here is from genome assembly GCA_963843235.1 of uncultured Alphaproteobacteria bacterium. Classification (GTDB taxonomy): domain Bacteria; phylum Pseudomonadota; class Alphaproteobacteria; order Rhizobiales; family Xanthobacteraceae; genus Bradyrhizobium. The sequence goes on along the minus strand of CAWJJV010000015.1, from coordinate 142,764 downwards.
CATCAGAGCCAAAAGATGGAGTCCGTCGGCCAGCTCACCGGTGGCGTCGCGCACGACTTCAACAACCTGCTCACGGTGGTCTCCGCGAACCTCGAACTCATCGAGGCTGGCGACGATATTGGCAAAGCCCGGCAGTTCGCTACGGCTGCACTGCGTGCCGTTGATCGGGGAGCAAAGCTGACGGCGCACCTTCTCGCCTTCTCGCGACGGCAGGTATTGAACCCAAAACCGATCAACGCATACCAGCTTGTTTCTGAGTTCGAGGGCCTCGTTTACAAAGCCGTCGGGGAAGCATGCCGGGTCAAGGTGCTGACCGATAAAGGCTTGTGGCTGTGCCATGTCGACCCGGCGCTTCTGGAGACGGCTCTCTTGAACCTGGCGCTCAACGCGCGCGACGCCACGCCGAATGGTGGCTTGCTCGAGATCGAGACGAGGAACATCGTCGTGGTGGAAGGGGCCGTGGCGGGGTGCTTGCCCGGATCGTACGTCAAGCTGTCCGTCAGAGACCACGGTTGTGGAATGCCCCCCGAAGTGCTGGACCGGGTGTTTGAGCCCTTCTTCACAACGAAGGAGGTTGGCAAAGGTACCGGGCTTGGCCTTAGCATGGTCTACGGCTTTGTCCGTCAGTCCGGGGGGGCCATTACCATCGAAAGCGCACCGGACAAGGGAACCACTGTCGCTCTCTACTTACCCAAAGCCACGCTAAAGGCTGAGGCGGAGATAGAAGACGTCCCACCCGAAGCAATACCGGCAGGCTCGGAACGGATCCTGGTTGTCGAGGATAATCATGATCTGCTGGAACTCACGTCGGCGATGCTGGCTACGGCGGGCTATCAGGTGCGTTGCGCCCGAGATGGCTCGGAAGCACTTCAGATGCTCCAGAGCGAAGAATTTGAGTTCTTGTTAAGTGACATCGTGATGCCAAACGGGATTAACGGCATAGAGGTCGCTCGGGAAGCGAGGCGGTTGAACAAGCGTATCAAGGTCCTGCTTGCCTCGGGCTACGCGCGAGACATGCTAGAACGACATCAAGCGGTGAACGAATTTCCGGTTATCGACAAACCGTTCCGCATGTCAGAATTGGCGGCGCGCTTGCGGTCAATCCTGCACGACGGTTAAGGTTGTTGCCTGCCGTTGCTTTCGTGCGGCGTGTGCCGCCAATCGACAATGCTTACCGAGAGGCTGGCGAAACTGAGTTTCTCTTCCTTCACATTTGACGTAGGTCCCGGACGGGACGAGCCTTGGTCCGCTGAGGGTCATTCGCGTCGATATGACGGTTCATCGACCACTTCCGGTCTGCGCCGATTAGCGGACATTCACAGCGTCGGTCGGCGCTTCGATTTTGTGCCAATCGGCGGCATCGCACGTTCGGTTCGAGACGAACGCAAAGTGAGGCAGCAATGTTGACAGAACCAGAAGCTCGGCGCAGCGAAAGAGATGGACCAACCTCGTTGTTGCGGAAACGACACTGCATCGAAAATAACACGCTTGGTTTGAGCCGCATCACTCAAGTCCGTTGGGCATAGGTCGCCTCTCGCAATATGCTTCGCTGTTGTGGCCGACCTTCCGGAGGCGACAGTGCAGAAGATTTTCCTTGCGGGCATCGCTGCTGCAGGATTGTTGAGCGGGTCTGCTCTTGCATCGGACTTACCTGCCGAAGCCCCGGTGTACAAAGCACCAGTCACAGCGCCGCCCTACAATTGGTCAGGGTTTTATGTGGGCGCCAACCTCGGCGGGGGATGGTCCAACGGCAGCCTGAACATTCCTGGCAACAATCTGTATGGTGGCCTGACCGAGTTCATTGGCGGCGTGCAGGCGGGATATAATTTCCAGGCCGGCCATCTTTTATTTGGTGTGGAAGGTGATTTCGACGGGGCGACTTTTGGTCATCACGCGCTTCCGACCCCTACACTCGGCTCGGTGAGCCAGAACTGGATTGGGACGGTGGCAGGCCGCGTCGGCCTCGTGGAGGATCGTTGGCTTGTCTACGGCAAGTTTGGCGGTGGCTGGGTGCAGAGCAATGCGTCGCTGAACTTTCCCGGCGTCACTTGGCAGGGGTCCAACACCAGTTCTGGCTTGTTAGCTGGAGTGGGCGTCGAGTACGGCTTCAAATCACACTGGACGATAAAACTCGAATACGATCAAATTTTTCTGGGAAACTGGACTTCAGCCACCGTCCCCGCAATCCAGCTGACCCGCGACCTTCAAATGGTCAAGTTCGGTGCGAACTACAAGTTCGAGAGCGGCCTTGCCGATACGGTCGCGCCGACAAGAACCGGGCATTCTGCCGAAACCTCCGAAAACGAAGACCTGGCCAAAAAATCGCAGAACCCTATCGCCGATCTCGTCAGCGTTCCATTCCAAAGCAATACGAATTTCAACGCTGGGCCGTTCAACCGCACCCAGGAAGTGCTTAACATTCAACCAGTCGTGCCGCTGCACATCAGCGCAGATTGGAACTTGATCTCGCGCACGATCATGCCCGTGATCAGTCAACCCAGCCCGATATTTAACAACAACACGAATGGCATTGGCGATATTACCCAGGAGTTCTTTTTGTCGCCCACCCACCCAGGCGCTCTGATCTGGGGCGTCGGTCCAGTCTTTACGATACCGTCCGCGACCGATCCTATTCTTGGACAGGGAAAAGTGCTGCTCGGTCCCACCGTCGTCTTGTTAACAACGCCGGGACATTGGGTGATCGGCGTGTTGGTCAATAATCAGTGGTCAGTTGGCGGCGATCCGTTGCGCCAGAGCGTGAATGAATTTCTCGCGCAGCCCTTTGTCAACTACAACATGGCGCACGGGTGGTTCCTGACAAGTTCACCACTTATCACCGCGAACTGGCTGGCAGCGCCGGGTCAGCAATGGACCGTACCGATCGGTGGTGGCATTGGTCGAATCTTCAAGCTCGGCGATCAGCCAGTGAGTGCGCAGATCCAGGGTTTTTATAACGTGACAAGACCAACTGCCGCCCCATCCTGGCAGTTGCGAGCCGAATTGTCTCTGCTATTCCCGGAGAGGTAAGTCCGCTGCGGGGTCATTCGTGTCGTTCCGATCGTGGGCTGGCCGCTTCCGGTCTACTCCGACTAACCGACATTCACCGAGACAGTGGCTTACCTCAAATGTGCCCCACAAGCAGACATTGGATAGCGGCGCAGGATCGCTTTTCCAACAACTGACAAGCTGCAGCTTGGTTGATGCTAATATTTCCTGACGATCGGCTTTGTCGTCGGAGGCGCTCCGGGCGCGGGCGGCGAGATAGAGAAGGTGACCCAGCTATTCCAGCCGGACGGCCGGTTTTCCGCAGCGAACTCGCCGTAAGCCTTAATATTGAGATAGCCCTGCATGTCGCCGACCGGAAAAAGGAACCCGATCTGGGGACCAACGCCAACCACCTGGGACTGGAAGCACCCGACACGGTCGCCTGAACCGCTGTCGCAGCCTAGCTCTTTGTAGACATAGCCCACGAGGCCAACCATGACCTGCTTTGACAGAAATTGCGATGCACCCCAATCGAAGTGCAGATCGACGCCGCTTTGATATTGCGTGGACGGGTTGACGAAATTGTAGGTGAAGCCGAGCACGCCGGAAAGCTCGTGGCCGGTCTGCGGATTAAAATAGGTGTAGCCGCCGCCGGTGTCGATCGCGCCGTGTCCGATGCCGATATTCGACAAGCGCGTGGATTGATAAGCGCCGACCGGGATATCGCCCATAATGTAGGTCATGTAGTTGTGGACGCCAGCGTTCCACTTCAATTGGAATATCGGCGCCACATCCCCAAAGCCCCATGTCGTGTCGCTGATGGTGTCGGACCGCGCGAAGGGAACGTTGTTCCCGAGCGGCCCAGTGACCACGCCGGACAAAGTCCCTGCCAGGCTGGTGCCGACGACGCCATAGGCTGCTAGGAGGGACACCGACGCTTGGCCGCCGAGCACTGGCGTCGCGAACACATAGGTCGGGATCACAAAGCCAAGGTCGCCGGTGGCGTTGACATTCAAATTCAGATTTGCGTTGACGGTAAAGTTGGCCGGAACCCTGTTGAGCGTGAATTCACGCGAACGCGCGACGTCGGCGCCTGCCGATACGGAGGTATGGTAGTAGATATTCGCTAGCGACCAACCCGGCTGCTGCGGCGTGGCCGCGAGGCTTCCAAAGAACCCGGGGACCCACATGCTGATTCCGTTTTCGTCGGCCAACGCACTATGGGGAAAAGACATGATCGCGGGTGCCAAGACGATTGCAGCAGCAACGCCAAATCTGCGTCGGTGTGCTGGCCGCCCGCTTTTCGCCGTGGCCAGTGCAATTTTCGCTGTCATAAGTACCCCTGTAAGTTAGGTCGCTTCCAACAGAAATTCGGTGACATGGTAGCCTTGGAGCAAGCGCGGTTCATCACGCAAAATTGAGTTAGGATTGATTTGTCAGAAAAAAGATCCATACTGCGACCAAACAGCCACAGGCGCTACAGCAGGGATATGGCCGGGGTCTTAGTCTTGGGAGGTGTACGTTACGGCGTCCGCAGGTCCGGTTAGGCACCATCGATTGGCGCAGGACGTTGTAATAGCAAATGCATGCCGCTTTCGGACGAGCTTTGCGGCTCATCCAGCTACCATGTCACGACGGCTTACTGGTGATCAGCATAACCAAGAGCAAAGTTGCCAGAACTCAAGCGCGCTATCGCCGATCTTTTGTACCGGCGGCGGCGTCCAAGGGACCGGCTAAAAATTCTTACTTCGGATAGTAGAGCCGCATCAGCAGCGTGAGCGGCTTTTTGGCGACGGGCAGCCAATTCGCATCCTTGTCATCGCCGGGCGTGTCCGCCTGTACGTGAAAATCAAGCGAGCGTCAGCACTGGCGACGAGTTTGTCACGGTCGCCCAGTGCCAGCCGCTGTCGATCGCCGCGATCGAGGCTGATGGTCTGGCTTCGATCGTGCGGCTCGCGTCCCATACCATCTATCGGCCGATCGTTGTTGTTACGACGCAATCCCCATCCAAGTCGGTTCGAGGGGCTATGGTAAAGGCCATGTACACACCATCACCCGCGCTGCCGAACGGAGCGGGCATCGGACCAGAATGACGCAGGGAGTAGACGCGTTGGAGACAGCCACCCGTAAATCGCGTAACATTATGTGACGTCAGGACGCCAACCGGCGCCGATTAGCGTGGAGGGAGGCCATGGTTACGGCACTTTCGACGGCTGCTGATATTCCGCACAAACCGCTTTACACGCATCTCTATGTGCAGGTGCTTACCGCCATCGTGCTCGGTGTCCTGCTGGGCCATTTCTACCCGCATCTTGGCGAGGCCATGAAGCCGCTGGGCGACGCCTTTATCAAGGTGATCAAGATGCTCATCGCGCCGATCATCTTCTGCACCGTCGTGCACGGCATCGCCAGCATGGAGGATATGAAGAAGGTCGGCCGCGTCGGACTTAAGGCGCTCATCTATTTCGAGGTCCTCACCACGGTTGCGCTGATCGTTGGCTTGATCGTGGTCAATATCCTTCAGCCCGGCGCCGGCATGAACGTGGACGCCAGAACGATCGATACCAAGTCGATCCAGGTCTATACGACCAAGGCCGGGCAGCAGGGCACGGTCGAATTCCTGATGCACATCATCCCCAACACTGTGGTCGGTGCATTCGCGGAAGGCGAGATCCTGCAGGTTCTGTTCTTCGCGATCCTGTTCGCGTTCGGACTGTTCATGCTGGGTGAGCGCGGGCGCCCCGTCCTCAACTTCATCGACATCGCCTCGCATGCTTTCTTCGGGATCGTCAGCATCGTCATGAAAGCGGCGCCGATCGGCGCCTTCGGCGCGATGGCTTTCACGATCGGCAAGTACGGCGTGGGAACGCTGCTCTCGCTCGCGCACCTGATGATTGCCTTCTATGTGACCTGCCTGATCTTCGTGTTCTTCGTGCTCGGCACGGTTGCCTGGCTTGCAGGGTTCAACATCCTCAAGTTCATCAGGTACATCAAAGAAGAGTTGCTGATCGTTCTCGGCACCTCTTCATCCGAATCGGTGCTGCCGCGCATGATGGCGAAGCTCGAGAACCTGGGTTGCAAGCAGTCGGTCGTTGGCCTCGTGATCCCAACCGGTTACTCCTTCAATCTGGATGGTACCTGCATTTACCTGACCATGGCCGCAATCTTCCTGGCGCAGGCGACCAATACCGAGCTGACCATATGGCAGCAGCTCGGCATCATCGGTGTGCTTCTGCTGACCTCGAAGGGCGCGGCCGGCGTAACGGGGTCGGGTTTCATCGTGCTGGCAGCAACACTCGCATCGGTTGGGACGGTCCCGGTGGCGAGCATTGCGCTGATCCTCGGTGTCGATCGCTTCATGTCGGAGGCTCGTGCGCTGACCAATTTGGTCGGTAACGGCGTCGCGACGGTCGTAGTTGCCAAATGGGAAAACGCGCTCGACGAGGAGCGCATGCGCCGGACGCTCGATCACGAGACGGAACTTGAAGCCTCGGACCCGGAGGCCGCCATGGGTCCACCCGACCCGCTGCTGCCGCAGCCTTCAACCTGAGCACAAGCATCGAGGGCACCATGCAGATACCCCTGTTGGCCCGGATTGCGGCAATCGCCGCCACGCTCACCTTCTCGTCCCTTGGCCGGGCCGCCGAACCTTCTTGGCCAGATCACCTCACAATCGGTACCGCCTCGCCCGGCGGCACCTACTTTGTCTATGGCACGGGCCTCGCCCAGATCCTGACGCGCGCCCTTGATCTTTCCGTCGTCGCCCGACCGACGGAAGGGCCGGCCGAAAATGTCGCGCTGCTGGAAGCGGGCGAGGCGAAGCTCGGCTTTGTCACGATCGGCGTTGCGCTGCAGGCCTGGAATTCAACAGGCGTTTGGACCGGCAAGTTACCCGCGCGCAAGATGCGCGCCATCTTTCCGATGTACGATACGCCGTTCCAATTCCTGGCGCTGCAGGACAGCAACATCCGGTCCATAGCTGACATGGCCGGCAGGCGCATCGGCGCCGGCCCGCGTGGTGGCACCTCGGCGATCTATTTTCCGGAAATTTTCAATGCTCTGAAAGTCTCGGCGAGCTTCGTCTATGGCGACTGGGCCGACTTGGCTTCCCAACTTCAGAAGGGCTCGATCGACGTTCTAGCGGTCGCAGCCGGCGCGCCGTTTCCATCGTTCATTGAACTGGAATCCAAACACAGGGTTCGCTATATCGCGCTCTCCCCAGAGCACATCGCAGCGCTGCGGCTTGCAATGCCGGAGCTAACCAGCTCACGTGTCTCCGCCGGCACATATCCCTCCCTGCTTCGCCACTATCAGACGGTCGGTCTTTACAATTTTGCTGTCGCGGACGCCGAACTGCCCGACGACCTCGTCTATGACATCGTTCGAGTCGTCTTCGAGAAGCATGATGAGATGATAGAGGTGCATGCAGCGGCGGCCGCGACCGTTCCAGCCAATATCGAGCGCAACACGTTCCTTCCGCTTCACCCTGGCGCCATCCGCTACTACAGCCAGATCGGACGGCTTGGACAGTCCGACTAGATACGGCGTGCCGTATTTAAGCGTAGCGGATTTCTTGACGAGCGGCGTGACTTCCATGTGTCGGGCATCGGTTATGGGCAAGTGCCAGTCCGCTCCGACCCGTGTCAGTGCACCATCTTCCGCCCAGCATTCGGCTTATGGTGCGTGCCGAACCGCTCGACCATAGTCGAGCTAGCCTCGTTCAGGCCGATCACTTCGACATGAGCACCGTGGCGCCGAAGCTTCAGGACGATGTTGTCCAACGCTCCGATCGCTGTGATGTCCCAAAAATGCGCGCCGCTCACGTCGATATTCACGCGGCTGGGCACATCCTGATAATCAAAGGCATCGACAAGACTATTCGACGAGGCGAAGAACACTTGGCCGGTTATCAAATATGTAATGCTGTTCCCGTCGGCCGAGCGTTCCGCCGCAATCCCGAGCAAACGGGCAACCTTGGCCGCGAAAAAGACTCCGCTGAGGACGACGCCGGTGAGAACGCCCATCGACAGATCGCCGGTGGCAACCACGACGCCGACGGTCGCCAGCATCACGACGCTTGAACTCAGGGGGTTCGACCGCAAGCGGATGATCGAGGACCAGTTAAAGGTACTGATCGAGACCATGATCATAACGGCGACGAGGGCTGCCATAGGAATTTGTTTCACCCAGTCGCCCAGAACGACGATCAGGAACAGAAGGAAGACTCCGGCACAGAACGTCGAAAGTCTCGTCCGGGCACCGGCGGTGACGTTGATGACCGACTGTCCAATCATCGCGCACCCGCCCATGGCCCCCAGAAAGCCCGTAACAAAATTAGCGACGCCTTGCCCGACGCATTCCCGGTTTTTATTGCTGCCTGTGTCCGTCATATCGTCGACGATCGTTGCGGTCAGCAGAGACTCCAGCAGCCCGACCGCAGCCATCGCCAACGAGTACGGCAAGATGATCTTCAGCGTCTCCAGATTAAAAGGCACCTGCGGTATCGCAAAGAACGGCAGGCTTGACGGCAGTTCGCCCATGTCGCCGACGGTCCGCAGCCTGATGCCGGAGAAAATCGTGAAACCTGTCAGCACAATGATGCTCACCAATGCCGAAGGCACTCGTCTCGTCAGCAGCGGAAACAGATAGATGATAGCCAAACCAGCCGCCACCATGGCGTAGGTCTGCCAACCGACGTGCATGAGTTGCGGCAGCTGGGCCAGGAAGATCAGGATAGCGAGCGCGTTGACGAAGCCCGTCATGACCGAGCGCGACACGAACTTCATCAGCAGACCGAGCCTCAAGGCGCCGGCGACGATCTGGATGATCCCCATCAAGACGGTTGCAGCGAACAGGTACTGAAGGCCGTGGTCGCGGACCAGCGTGATCATGAGCACGGCAGTGGAGGCTGTTGCCGCCGAGATCATGGCTGGCCGGCCGCCGACGACCGCGGTCACGACGGCAATCGAGAAGGAAGCGTACAGTCCAATCTTGGGGTCGACGCCGGCGACGATCGAGAACCCGATCGCCTCAGGGATAAGCGCCAGCGCGACCAGCATGCCTGACAACAGTTCAGTTGGGACGTTCGTCAGCCACTCGCGGCGGAACGTTTGGAATATCCTCATTTTCTGGAACCGATATGACCAGCGAGGCGACGGGCAACGCCCGGTGAGCCTTGAATTAGACAGTTCGCTATTCGCTGAGGGTTTCCGGGGGATAGGCGCCCGGCCGAGCCACCCGATCAAGTCGGGTCCGACGAAGATCCGACAATGCCTTCGCCGCGTTGCAACATCAAGAGACAATCTTGATCAACGGGCTTTCCTCGACGCACAGGCCCGACGTTCATACAACCCAGGCTCGGATAATTTCACGCGTCACCGGCGAAGGCGTCGCGATTTTATAAGCCGCGCTCAAACGTGTTTGAGCGCTCGGTCGCTAGATTGGCATCTATCCAAACGTCGGAACCGACGCCTTAAACAACGCGCTTGCCAGCCTGGGCCGCGATCGGCCTCTGCACAAAATACATCAGGATCAGGGAAATCACCGCGGTTGTAACGACGACGTATCCCAGCCGGTCGAAATGCCGGAGCGAACCGTCGGCATCTTGTGAGATGAGCGCAGCGGCGAGCACCGAGCCGAGGCCGCCGGAGAGTTGTTGCAGGGAAGCGCCGACCGCGCTGAAGGAGCCCCGTTGTGCGGGCTCGGGGATTGAGGAAATCAACGCCTGCGACGGGATCATGCGCGAAAAGATGCCGACGAACATCAAGACGTTGACCAGGATCGCGACCGTCAAACTCACCTGACCGAGATGCGTGTAGATCAGCACCATGACGATGGACATGGCGCTGCCGAAGGCAAAGGTAGGGAATTTGCCAAAGGCATCGCTCGCGCGTCCCACGAGCGGTCCGATGAAAATGCTAAATATGCCGGAGACGAGATAGATCGTCGGCAGATGAACGATATCGATGCCGAGATTATACACGGTATAGGCGCTGCCGAACGGCATCAGCATGTAGCCGCCGGTCGCCAGCAGCGTCGTCACCGCGAATGCCGTCCAATAGCGTGGCTGCGCGACCGTTGCGATCAGATGCCGGAACGCGTTTTTGTCCTGCTTCAGCACGAGATGGCCGTTCACCGGCTTCATCAAAAGCAGCACGGCGGCCATCCCGGCGATCGACAGGCCGACCAATGCGCCGAAAGCGACGTGCCAATTCCAATGGTTGGAAAGAAAAAGACCGGCTGGGATGCCAAGTATTTGGCTTGCGGCGAACGCGGTTTGCACGAAGCCCATGACGCGCCCGCGCAATTGCAGCGCAAAGAGATCGGTGACGATGGCGATCACCACGGAGCCGATCACACCGCCGAACAAGCCGGTAACGATCCGCCCCAGCAGCAGCACATGATAGTTGGGAGCGATCGCGCAAAGCGCCGTTCCAAGGGTAAAGCCGACATAAAAAAACAAAAGCAGCCGCTTGCGATCGAACCGGTCGGCAAACCCGGCCGCCAGGATGCCGGAAATTCCCGCGCTGAATGCGTAGGCCGAGACCGCCACCCCGAACTGTGCCGCAGAAATATTGAGCGCCGGCATGATGATGGCGCCCAGTGGCGACATGATCATGAAATCGATGATGATCGTGAACTGGACAAGCGCCAGCAGCGCAACGAGGATCGACTGGTAGCGCGAAAAGCCGCGGGATAGCTCTTGCGGCTCATCAATCGGCTTCCTCAGGGCTTGTTGGGTCATGACATTCATTCGGGAGGGAAAAGGATGAGGACGTTCGATGTGCCGCGGACGCCAATTCCTATCTATTCCGGCTCTGGGCTATTTCGATGGCTTGACAAGCAGTTTGACTGCCTGCTCGACGGCGATGCGTCAATTCTACAGGATATTTTGGCGTCAGTGAGAAATGTCCGCAACAGGTCAAAACGCGTTTCGCTTCTCCCCTGTGAACGGGCATCATCGGGCACGAACGGCATGTCGGAAAAGTGCCCCCATAAGCGGAAATTGCCCGTTGATTAGGCCGCAGTTCCTCCAGCAACTCCCGGAGCATGTCCCGGCAAACGCAGGCCGAAATGAGTTTCGATCTCCTCGACCGGATCGGTGGTCCGCTTGAACGAGGGTATCCAGCGGTTGATTTCAGCTAGTTACCTGCTCCGTAACAGAGCCGTCGGCCTGAAACCGGCCGACACCCCCGGAGGGCGCCGTTATGTTGTCGAACTCCAGAGGACCGCAAATAATCATGCAGTAATCGTACGGCGAGCGTCGCTCATTGCCCATCAAGAACTGATAGTGCATTCGCATGAAATGGAATCGATGACGTTTGAAGGACGCCGGATCCATCATTGAGTGAATCTGGACGCGGCGGATATTCGGGCGCCCATCAGAGCGATTGAGACTCACCCGCTTAAGGGTAACCGGGTCGAACCTGTAGAAACTGATCGCGTCGTCGCGAGCCTGGTATTCTGCCCAGCGGATGGACGTTTCATCGGCGACAGTTTGCGTTGCCTGTCGCATCTGATTGCCTTTCGGATGCAACGAGAATTTCGGGATCGTGGCGCCTACCGTGAGAACGCACAATGTCGGCCCGTGTTTCGCGAGTTGTGGATCTTGTTTTAGGGCACGCGCGACCGCCAAAATGGTTAATGCAGCACCGAGGGAATGACCGACGACCAGAATTTCATCAACATCGGCTTTGCGGGCTCGTTCAACGATCCGGGAAGCGAAATCGTCGAATTCTCTTCTCCAGTTCCGGTCTCTGACCATAGAGAAACTGCCGGGAAAAAATTGCGTCATCAAGAACGTGATTTATTCTCAGGCGCGGACCGAGCCACTGCATCAAAGCGGCGAAAATCGTCACGAAGATGAAAATGCCGCATACTGCCGCAGACACACCGGTCAAATTCGCCAGCCGAGTTACAGCATAGGCCATCCCAGCGCCGCCAAGTCCAAACAGCACGACGTAAAAATACGGAAAAAGGAAAAAGACAGCGTATTTCCAGTTTGCGCGAACATACCGAAACAAAGTCCCGGTTACCGCGAAGTCAAACAACGAAAGCCCGGATTGACAGAGACGCGACAACATTCCCCTCTCGGGAATCACCCAGAACAAGGTCATCCCACCGGAGCATTTCGAAAGTAATCTGGGTCTTCCAGTTCGGCGCCCAAGCCTCCAGGTCCCAGGAAGCGCTTACTTTGGACGAATTGGCGAGCGCAGAGGTTTGCGATGAAACGTTCCAGGTTCGCTTTAAGCTCGAAAGGGACCGACGAAGCCGCTCAAGCTGCTTTTCGGGAGTTATCGGATCATACCCGCCGATATGAAACACATGCCGTCGCCCGATCATTTCTCTTCAACTCCTAGCAATTCGCAGCTCGCCACAACGCCGGCGACGACCCCATCCTAGCGGTTCTTCAGCGCCGCTAAGCGAACTCGCCGAGAGCCAAGCCTTCCGCCGTCATCTTGCGAACGATCGAACTTGCCGGGGACCAGCGACTCCCGCCTGATGCTCGAATACACTATCCGCTAAATCTTCGCTGGGGAATTTCACGGTGTTTAGAATGAGTTTTTCCGCTGGGCGAACTCACACATTACTATGTCTCGGACTCCAATGTCACGCACATGAATATCGATGATGATTCCAGATTGCATGCGATGGTAATCAGCCGAATAAGCGAAAGTCACACCCTCAGAACGGTAACATCCAGGCCCCCGGGAACGTCGGGCTAACCTTTCAAGAGATGAGATCATGATCCGTTTTAATCTGATCGGACCATGGTCTCACGGAGGCGCAGAGAAAATCGCATCCTGCGCGAGCCAAATCGCTCTGCTATGGCAAACGATGGATGGGCGTCGTGATGATGTTCGTTGTCGTGATCGGTCTGGGTTACGTAATGAATAAGACGACGCATCCCAACGCGCCGTATAGCCAAGACGGTCCAAACGACGCGATTGACCACATGAGACATCTTGTGGATTTGCCCGTTGGCTCCTCTTGATCTGCGCTATTTGCGGATCATTGGCTTGTTAGGCGGCGGCTCCGGCGCGGCGGGCGTGACCGCCAATGTAACCCACGCGGTGTAACCTTCCGGCCGGTTCTCGGCGGCAAAATCCTTGTAAGCCTTCAGGTTCAGGTAGCCTTGGTGTTCCTTGCCAACCGGAAACAGGAAGCCAATCTGCGGGCCAATGCCTGTCACACGTCCCCTGAAGTCGCCGAGCTTCGCGCCGGAGCCGCTGTCGCCGGTGAGTTGCTGAAAGAAATAGCCGGCAAGCCCGATCTGCACATTCTTACTCACGAACTGCGACGCGGCCCAGTCGACGTGAAAGTCGATGCCGTTCTGATATTGCAGGTCCGGATTGGTGAAGCTGTAGGTCAGGCCGCCGACGATGGAAAATTCGTGTCCGGTCTTTGGATCGAAGTAGGTGTAACCGGCGCCAGCATCGACCGCCACAAAACCGAAGCTGAGATTGGCCAGGCGTGCATGATCATAGGTGCCACTCGGGATATTTCCGGTGAGATAGATCATCTCGTTGTGGACGCCCTGGTTCCATTTGAGCGAGCCCTGGTAAAATACGTCGGCAAAAGTCGTTCGGTTGTCCGTGCGGGCACCTGAAATCGTGTTGCCTCTCGGGCCGGTCAGCGTGGCATCAACGCCGGCATCGACATGTCCGGGAACACCGAGCACGGTAACGGCAGCCTGTCCACCGAGAACCGGCGTCGCGAACGTATAGGTGAGGCCCTGGACGACGGCGTCCGCACTCGCATTAAGCCCGGCAACAACCGAGCCGCCCCTGACAAATTCCTTGTTGTTTTGCGCCGCGGATTGAACGTGCAGGTAAATGGTCGAATAGGCCCACCCGGGCACGCCCGGCGCTGCTGCAAGACTGCCAAATGTTCCCGGCAGCCAGAAGCTAAGGCCGCCCGCGTCAGCCTTCGCGCGGTCCACCGAACTTGCAGAGATACAAACGATGAAAAAGACGGCCGCGCCTAATCGGCGCCTGCGGCTCGTCGCGTCCACGATCGGCTCGCAGCGATGGAGTCCCATGGCCCCTCCCAAAATCGGCCGCGCGATACCACCCGACGGTTCGATAAGGAACGAGATCGATTATGGCAGCCGAGCGTTGCTGCGCCAGCCAAATCCGTAAATCTCAAGCGAGTTGCTTGGTTTCCCGGAGGGCGTGACATCGGCGTCACACTCATGGGTAGAGCTTTTACCAGCGCGGTGACAACGGTTCCAATCGCCGTGATCTTTGGTCTGCCAGGGACATCTCGTAGCACTGCTGCCAAATTCCGGTCTGCGCTAAAAGTGCGCCGCGGAATGACGGCTGGCTATCGGGTTACACCGACCCCGCGTAGAGTTCGTATTCGCCGCGAACCAGTTCGATATGGGCGCGCATCGCGGTCGCCGCGCCGGTGCGATCGCCGCGCATGATCGCCACCACGACGCGGTCGTGCTCGGCGTGCGACTTCGCCAATCGCCCGAGGTTGCGGAATTGCGCGCGGCGGAACGGCTGCACCCGCACCCGCGTCGCCAGCGTGATCTCGGCGATATAATCGTTCTGCGAGCCGGCATAGATCGCGTTGTGAAAGCGCTCATTGACCGCGTGAAACCGCTCCGGATTGCCGGCATGGCTCAACACCCGCAGTTCCTCGTGAACCGCCTCCAGCTGATGCCGCGCCGCCGGCAGCATCCGTTCCGCGGCAAGGCCGGCACAGAGCGCTTCCAATTCCGCCATCGCCTCGAACATCCCGGTCAGCCGTTCGATCGAGGGCCACGCCACCACCGCGCCGCGATGCGCCCGTGCATCGATCAGGCCGCTGGCCGCGAGCTGGCGCAGCGCCTCGCGGACCGGCGTGCGTGAAACCTTGAAGCGCTGCGCGATGTCGGTCTCGTCGAGCGCGGCGCCTGGCGGCAACACCCCGCGCACGATCTCATCGGCCAGTTGCAGCCTTAGCTCCTCCGCGCGCGTGACCTTGTAAGGGTTGGGCGTGGCGCGATCGACGCGCCGAACGGCCGGCTCTGCCGGTCGACGGGCGCCGGTGGTGAGATCGTCGAGACTCATGTCGCTTGACCCGGCGGTTCGTCGATCACGCTGACATGGGCGGCGACGATTCGCCACCCCTCGGCAAACCGTACCCAGGTCTGCATCTGGCGCCCGACCCGGCCCGGCGACGCCTCACGGTAAAACAGCGTGGACGCCACCGCGGCGTCGCGGCCATAGGCCGTGATCACGGTCTTCGCAGTCCGGCGCATCAGCCCTGCCGGCGAGCGCGCGGCGCGAAAGGCCATGATCGCATCATAGCCATAGAGATTTTCGCCGATCCCGTAGCGAAGCGTGCGGGCATCGGCACGAAACAGCTCATCGAGAACGGCGACGTCGTTCGAGACCAGCGCCTTCTCATAGCGCGCGAATTGCTCAGTCACCTCGGCGACGACATCGGGGAGATCGACCTGCATCTTAAAATCCTCTTCAAAATCCCCTTGGGGCCGGCGCGGCGACCACGCCACCGCGCTCCAGGGCATAGGCTATGCGCAACGCGATATCCTCGCGCCACGGCGCGGCGATAATCTGCACGCCGATCGGCATCGGCTCAAGCGGAACCGGCACCGCGACCACCGGCAGTCCGATGAAGGAAATCGGCTGGGTGTGGATGCCGACATTGGCGCGCACCGGCAATTCGACGCCATCGAGCACAAAGGTCGCCTGCCCGAGCTTCGGCGCGACGCACGGCGTCGCCGGCGCGATGATGGCATCGACCGATTCGAACAGCTCCAGCACGCGGGCGCGATACCAGCGGCGGAATTTCTGCGCCCGGTCGACCAGCGGCGCCGGGATCATCGCACCGGCCAGCAGGCGGTCGCGCACCGCCGGATCGAAATCGTTCGGACGATGTCGCAGGCGATCGAGATGCAGCGAGGCGCCCTCGGTGGTGGAGATCACATAGGCCGCGGCACGGGCGCGCGCGGCTTCCGGGATTTCGACGGTGCGCGTCGCACCCAGCGCCCTGGCGACACGGCCGACGGCCTCCACCGCCTCGGGGAAGACGTTGCTCTGAAAATATCCGCCGGCGATCGCGATCCGCAAGTCGCCGATGTCCTGCGTCAGCAGCGGCGACACCGGCGTCACCGGACGGGCGGTACAGGCTGCGTCGTCGGGATCGGGGCCCTGCATCGCGTCATAGGCCAGCGCGAGATCGCCGACATTGCGCGCCAACGGCCCGAGATGGTCGAAGCTCGCGACGAACGGAAACGATCGGGCCCGCGACAACCGGCCATAGGTCGGCTTCAGCCCGAAGATTCCGCAGAACGACGCCGGCACCCGGATCGAGCCGTTGGTATCGGACCCCAGCGCCAGCGGCACCAGGCCGCCGCCGACCGCGCCGCCAGAGCCTCCGGACGAGCCGCCGGTCATCCGTGTCACATCATGCGGATTGCGTGACGGACCGTCATGCACATTCTCGCCGGTGAAGTCGTAGGCGTATTCACCCATGTTGAGCGCACCGACCAGCACGGCGCCGGCCGCCTCCAGCCGCTCGATCAGGGTGGCATCGCGCGACGACGGCGCCCGGTCGCGATTGATCTTCGATCCGGCGCGCGTCGACAGACCCTCGACGTCGAACAGGTTCTTCACCGCGAACGGCACGCCGGCCAGCGGACCGGGGTTCTGCCCCGCGGCAATCGCGGCATCGACCGCCCGCGCCGTGGCGCGCGCGCGATCCGCGGTGACATCCGTGAACGCGTTCAAAACCAGATCGTGCCTGGCGATCCGCGCCAGCGCGGCCTCGGTGGCGTCGAGCGCCGACATATTCCGGTTCGTCACCGCTTGGGCGATTTCGAGGGCCGACAACGCGTCGCGATGAGCGGTCATGGCGGGATCAGGCTGCGAAGACACTGGCCGGCTCGATTTCGTCGGGCAACGCAAATTCATCGACCAGCCGCGCCAGCCGCAGCGACACCTCGAGGTTCGCCCGCACCGCCGGCCGCCAGGCTTCCTCGACCGGAAGCGCCAGCGCCTTGGCAACAACGTCGATATAGTCGTCGAGTGATTCACGGCTCCCGGTCGTCAACGTTCTCTCCCTGGTGCGTCATCACCCGGTCTGGCCGGGGTTTACTCAACATACCTATCTTACTGCCGTCTTGGGGAAGCCGGCTTTTGATGAAATCGCAAGGTTCGTGCCAAGCCCTGACGGAATCTCAATTCCCTATTAAACATTTGATTTTATAGCACTATTTACCGCCGTCGCCGAGCATTGCCCGGACGGCGGGAAAGCGCATTGCATACAAAGCCGCACATATGCCTATTGAAAGTGCAGAACCCGTTATGCCGGTCGAGCATTTGCGGTAACCCGCGCTGCGCGCTGAGCCGCGGGAGAACAAAAACAGACGCCGGTCGAGCCGAAGCCCGACCGGCGCAGATTTTAGTTCGCTGACGCAACCCTCGATCCGGACCGGTTAGAACCGGTCTCCGTCGTGATGATCGCCATCGTTATCATGGTCATGGCTATCGTCATTGCCATGATCGCCGTGATTCTGGTCGCCGTCATGGTCATGCGAATCTCGACCCATGGTCGAAATCGAACATGTCGAAGAGATCGCCGATCGCCGGCATATTCACCGGCACCCACGGATTCTCCCTATCCATGACCGGATTCGGCAGGTTGTCGCGGCTGCGATTCGAGATCTTGCCGAGATGCCAGTTCCGTTCGATGAACTTCAGGACCGACGCCTGGTCGGTGTAGGAGTGGACCACGTGTCCGCCCGTGGAGAAGGGCGAGATGACGAGCATCGGAATACGCGGTCCGTCGCCGAAGAAGTCGATCGGCTGGATGAAACCGCTGTCATACAGGCCGCCGCTCTCGTCGAAGGAGATGATGATCGCGGTCTCGGCGAACAGCTTCGGATTGGCTTTCACGCGGTCGACGATGTCCTGGATGAACTCCTCCAGAAGGCTGACCTTGCCGCTGCCGGGATGGCCCTGGAGTGCACCGTCCGGCTTGACGAAAGCGACCGCAGGCAAGTTGCCGCGTCTTGATGTCGTCGAACAGATTGTTCGTGACATCCTTGAGATGCGCCGCCCGGGTCGTTGGGATCTGCCATGACCGACTTCGAATATTGAAACGGATTGGCATGGTCGCTGATAACCGGCGGCTGATCACCTCGTTGAAGATATCCGTGGCGCCTTGGGCGACGGCCACCGCGGAGTCGTAGCCGCCGGAGTACCACGTCCACGGAATTTCCCTTGTCGTCCAACTCATCGCCGATATGCCGCTGCGTCAGCGGAGGCATCGTCGTCGCCGAGGCCGGCACGAGCGCGCCGGAAGCGTCGTACGGCAGGATCGGCATCGCGCGTGGCGTAATAGGCATTCGGCGCGCAGTTTGGACCAGCGTAGTAGTGCAGCGACGAGAGATAGAAGTGAATCTCGGCAACGCCGGGCTGGTTCGGATCACTGCAGTTAACCCAGGTCCCGCTTGACTGATAGGTGTTGACGGTGCCCGGGACAGGATCGGGATTCATGATGCCGCCCGGCGGCACCAACGGATGGCCGTTGCCGTCGCTGTAGAAGGCGTTGTCGGCATAGGCAAGTCCAATCGCGCCGGTGACCGATCCGCCCATGATCGCCTGGTGGAAATTGTCGGACAGCGTGTAGTTGTCGGCGAGCTTTTTAAAGATCGGGGCGTCGCCGGTGTTCATGTTGAAGAACGCCATGTCCTGGCCGCCGTCGGTCGGCGTCTGGGTCGGCAGGGTGCCGTTGGTCGTGGCCACGAACGGATAGAGATCGTGCAGACAACCGGTCGGATTGTCCCGGGTCGCGTTCTTCATGCTGCAATCGTTCTGCTGCCACATCTGGAACAGCTGATGGATCGTGTCACCCTCATAGGCGTCGTAGGCCAGCGTGGGTCCGGTCTGCTGGAACGGTCCTGACGGCAACCGGGTAACGCCGGGAATGCGGATATCCGCGCTGCTTTTCGGGATCGATCCGGTGCCGCCCGTGGCGAGCGTGATCTGGTCGCGGAGCGGCAGATCGGGATCGCCTTTCGGAAATGTAGCGGTCGGCTTGCCGTTGGCATCCACGATGCCGAATTCGACGCCGACGCCTTCGGGCTGCGCGGCATCGATGGTGGGCACCGGCAGGAACGTGTAGGCCGACTTGGTCAGCGGGCTCAGAAAGAACCGGCCGTTGCTCGATGTCGCCTGGTACTGCCGTCCCTTCGCAAAATTCTTGCCCGGGGTTCCGTCCGCTTTGACGATTCCCTGCGACAGCAGATTCCAGATTGTCTGTCCGTTCTTCGGCTGGTAGGTGCCGTAGATATTGTCGAAGCTGCGGTTTTCGCCGACGATATAGATGATGTGCTTGATCGGCGTTTCGGTCGGAATTTGCTCCGGATTTTCCGGCCTGGACTCCGGCTGCATCGCCGTCGCCGCGAGCGCGCTGCTGCCCGCATTGTGCGGAAGCAGCACCGCTGCTCCCAAACCCATCAGTGCCGTCATCGAAACGCCGGCGATCATCTTGAGCCGGCTTTTTCGACGAATAGAAGTATTAGAGAGCATATTGGCTTTCTTTCTGGACTACCTGTTATGAGAAAAAGTGCGGGGAACATAGGTCGCGCTCCGCAACAGAATGGTGTCGCATTTGCGACGCGCGACAAACCGCAATGACGTTACCGTGTGAGATTTGCGCGAGCCGATCACGAATCACATGTTCTGACATCGAGCAAAACGCAGCGCATCGGAAATCGACCGCCGCCGCGCTGCGCGACGAAGCGACCTCGAGCGTTGTTTGACGATGACTGACGGTTAGATGACTGACGGTTACTTGACCAGTTACTCGGCCGATTGCTTCTTCGATTCGAGCTGCTGTCGCAGAGCGGCGCGATGAGCGTCGCGAACGGCCGGATTGAACAGCGACCATGGTTCGGCGTTACCGAGAACGGTCGGGACCCCGACTGTCATGAAGTAATTGTATTTTCGATACTCGCCCGCCGCATCGTCGTATTTTCCACCGGCCGCGTCGCTGCCGATGCGTCCCAGTATCGCCACGACTTCCTTCAAGGCTCGACGCGCAAGGTCGCGCTCTTTCGTCGCCGCCTGACACGACGAGGGTCGCCCTGGTCCGGAATGCGGTCCGTCAAATCGCTCAGATCACCGCCAACCGCATTCACCGCGAGAGAAATAACGTCATTGTCATGGGCCGGAATGGCGGTCGCCAGCACGCTCGCGAAGTCGGAAATATCCTGCAATTGGGCGGCCGAGCCGTTGCTTTCATAGGCCTGCACGCCGTCGCCGATCGCCTTCAGATAGGCAACCAGGTCTGCCCGATCCTGGACCGAAAGCCCGAGCCCGAATGTGCGATCGAAGTAGCTGACGACCTGATCATAGGTATCGAAACGTCCGTCGTGGAAGTAAGGCGCGTTGAAATCGGCGTTCAACAGCGTCGGCGTCTTGTAGAGGCCTCCTGAGCCAACATTGTGCTGCTTGTGATCAACGAACGCGCCGGACGGAAGGTGACAACCCGCGCAGCTGACGACCGGGGTCATGCGGAAAAGGTTTATTGAACAGTGCTTCTCCGCGCCGCTCGGCCTCGCTGGCGTCAGCCGTCAATTTCCCGTCCGGACCGAGACTGGGGTTGGGCAGAAAATCGATATCCTGGATATAGGCGACCAACGCATCGAGCACCGCAGGCGCGGGATCCGGACCGGCGAATTCGTCGACGATCACGGTGCGGACAAAATCGCGCAGCGATTCCGTTCGCCCGTCGTTGCCATAGGGCGCGAGATAACGCGCGCCACGCAAGCTCGGAATTCGCACCGGATCGAGAATGGAATTATCAGCTTTCGGATTGAACAGATGGCTGGAAGTATCGAAATTGCCCGGCCGGCTCGACGTTCCCGGGATGAACAGCTTGGCATTCGAAGCGCCGTTGACGTGGCAAGTGCCGCAACTGATGTCGCCCTTCAGCGCTGCGCCACCGAGGATGGCGGGCGTGTTGAATGCCATGTTTCCGAGCTTCACCAGATATGATTTCTGACCTCCGATGGCTTCGGAATGAAACACCTCTCGCGGCTGGTCGAGCGCATCATCGTTCAGCTCGGTTCCGGCGGGAAGAGGCGTCTGCTCGCCCTCGACCGGAAAGGCAAACGCGTGCTGAAGTACCAACGCCATTGCAAGGCCGGCCGCAGCCGACAGAAACACTCGAACGATCACCCGCTAGCCCTCAATTTTCCGGAACGACATGTTGAAGCGAGCGAAAGCCTGATCTCGCCAGCTGCTCGATGATTGACGTCGGGATTGGTGCTTTCGGCAGGACCGCAACGTTCTTGACCGAGATCAAGCGATGCATGCAGGTCGCCTCGGCGTCATCGAGCTGAGGTCGTCCTATCCAATGTTACGATTGCTGTTTTGTGACAGCCTGATGGGTGGCGTTCACGTTTGATCGCGGCTCGATCACGCTTTGATGGTTTGGCCGCAGCTCTCGATTCTATGTGCTGATTCGGGACGAGCACTGAACTCCCGGTGTTCGTCCACACCGAGAAGCTCGGTTACAAAAAAGACGTTGGCGATCGCCTTTGCCGTGATGTTGAATTGGTCTGCGGCTGCGGATTTGTTCAGGCCACCTTCGATCACGCTCCGCACCATCGCCTTCTTTCGGCGTCAGAGGCGCAGTCTCGTGGCTATTCATCTGAATCCTCCGGGAACACTGAAGCTTCGCAACCTCAGCTTCCTCGGTCAGACCAGATGGACAACCTCCTGAAAGCGAGACACCGCCGCAGGCAATGCCTGCGGCGGGCTCGTTGTCGTGGCTCAGTCGTTCCCGTGGTCGTGATCGTGATCGTGCCATTGTCGTGGTCGTGGCCATTGTCGTGGTCGTTATCGTGGTCGTGGTCGTGGTCGTGACCGTCGTTGTCGCTGTCACCCGAGACGACCGTTCCAGTGACGGCATCGAGAATGAGAGGACGCGTATTCGGCTCGCGCTTGAAGTCGAACATGTTATCGAGCGAATTTGCATACCGGTCGACGGATCCCTGACCCTCGGGAGGAGCAACCGGGCCATCGATGAAGCCGAGCTTCCAGTTGTCCTCGATGAAGCGAAGCACCGAGGCCTGATGAGTCAGCGTGTGATCGATGAAGTTCGGTTTCGCAAAGGGCGAGATCACAAGCAGAGGCTGGCGTGGGCCGAGGCCGCAGCGCGCAGCGTCGGCACCGGGTTTCGGCGTGCCGCAATTGCCGGGGCCAAACAGGAAGTCGAGGTTGGTCGCAGACGGGGTCAAGACCTTAGGTACGACGTGGTCGTACCAGCCATCGGAGTCATCCCAAACGATGACGATCGCAGTGTCCTTCCAAAAGCGAGACTTCTGGATCGCGTTGATCGTCTCGACGAGAAAGCCTTGTTCCGTGAGCGGATCGGAACTTGAAGGGTGGCCGTATTGATAGACCGGCGCCTTCACGTAGCTCACCGACGGCAATGAGCCTGCGGACAGCGACGTAAAGAAATCCGAAATATCGTACATGTGATTGGCCTGGTCGGTCTTGCCGATCATTGCCACCGAACTCGGTCGCAGATGGTGCGGGTTGCGCGTGCTCGCAAATTTCATGAACGGCGTAACGCCGGTGCTGTAGTCCTTGGCGAGCGCGTGAATGTCCACGCCCGGGTTGTTGACGCTCGGGTTCTGCACCAGATAGGTGTGGCCGTTGATCTCCATCTGATGGGCGTCATGCGTGGAGTTGCAAGCCGCAGGCGTAAGTACCTTGCCGTTCGCATCGAGCGTCGCGGGCGTGGTCGGCAGGAAGCCACCTTGGAAGTAGCCCCAGGTAACCTTCTTCTTGTTCAGGAGATCGCCGACATTCTTGCCGGTGAATTCAAAAGTCCGGCCGCTGCCGCAATCATCGAGATAGCCGGGCAGGTTGGCGTCGACCAGGGTTACCGAATTATCCTTTGGATTGACGTAGAATCCGGCGGTGTTGGGGTTGGCGGGGTTGGCGGGGTCGTGAATGATGATCCCATGCGTGGTGCCGGCAATGAGATTGGCGTGTCCGGGCACCGTGGGGCCGTAAGTGGTGGAGAAGGAATTGTCGCTCATGGAGTAGTGCTGAGCGTAGTTCCATAGCGCCTGGACGGTGTTGCCGTCGAAATAGGTCATGACGGTTGTGCCGTCCGGCTGGCAACCCGAGCCGTTGCCGGCAGTGGTCTCCGGGAATTTATCCGCCTTCCCGCCATCGTACGCCTGTTGCTCGGGCTCGTAGTCGTGGCCCATATCGCAGGTGACGGCGTCGGCCGGACCAGACCGCGTGGGATTGGCGGGGACTCCGAACATGCTCCGGTTCGGATTGTTCTTCAGCAAGGCGGGCGTCAGGACATTGGCCTTTGGGGTGCCGGGGCGGGCCACGAATTTCGGCGCAGGCACGCCAAGCCAGCTCTGCTCGCCCCGAATATTCGCCGCGTTCGGATAGGTCCCGAAGTAATGATCGAACGTTTGGTTCTCGGGAATGATGACGACGACGTGCTTGATCGGGGTTCGCGTATCGTCGCCTTGGTTGCCGCGATCAGCGTCGTCGGCGTGACCGACGGAGGAGCACAGCGCCAATGACGCCGCTGATAAGCAAAGAATTTTACGGAGATTATGACGAACAGGTGTTCGCGATAGCATGGGGATACCTTCTCGAGGAAGTGGAGTGTTTCTCGAACTGAGAGACATGCGACACTGCAGATCGAGCGGGTGTTTAGAAGTGGTTTATTTCAAGGGTGCGACATTTGTGAATCTATAGGAGCGATCATCGGAATGTGAATCACATGGCACATGAAGCACGCATAAGTGAGAGCATGTCGATCACGCATCGACAAGGCGCTGTTCGAGA
The DNA here is from genome assembly GCA_963843235.1 of uncultured Alphaproteobacteria bacterium. GTDB lineage: Bacteria > Pseudomonadota > Alphaproteobacteria > Rhizobiales > Xanthobacteraceae > Bradyrhizobium. Next base: position 118,930 of record CAWJJV010000015.1, on the reverse strand, counting down.
GATTGCATTGATATCGACAACTTGGAGAGACCGTTGTTCGATTCGCTCGCAGGTTTAAAGCTGCCACGGTGTTCATCGCCGGTAGTCAGCGACGCCAGAGGTTAGGCAATCGCCCGAGACCGATGCCGCGTGCTGTATGAGTTTGGCCGCGATATGCTCACGTCGCGTCATTTACAGCGAATGCAAGTGGAAGTTACCGAGGCCGCAACCGTTGAGCTGGGCGAAAAACAAGAAGGCCCGCTTTCAGGCACTTTTCCGACCTCACATTTGAGTCCGGAACGCGCGCCAAAGCGAACTCAGCCAACCATCACGCGATTCGATGAAGCGAGCCCGACCGTTGTTTGACGATGACTGACGGTTAGGGGGCCAGTTACTTGGCCGATTGCTTCCTGTTAGATCCGAGATGCTGTCGCAGAGCTGCATAATGAGCGTCATGAACGGCCGTATTGAGCAGCGACCATGGTTCAGCGCGGCTGACAGCGGGCTGAACCTCGACACTTATAAAGTGATTGTAGTTTTGATATTCGCGCGCCGCGTCGTCGTATTTTCCAGCGGCCGCATTGCTGCCGACCCGTTCCAGTATCGCGACGGCTTCTTTGAGAGCATTGCGTGCAAGCTCGCGCTCTTTCTCGCCGCCTGACACGCCGGGGGCGCCCTGCTCCGGAATGCGATCCATCAAATCGTTCAGGTTACCACCAACGGCTGCGACCGTGAGAGTAATGATGCCATTGTCATGCGCCTGAATGGCGCGTGCCGAGCACGCTCGCGAAATCGAAAATATCCTGCAACAGGATCGCCGTGGTGATGCGTTCAAAAGGCTGCGTGGCATCGCCGATCGCCTTCAGATAGGCAACCATGTCAGCCCGATCCTGGGCCGAATAGCCGAGCGTGAATGAACGATCGAAGTAGTCCACGACCTGATCGAGCGTGGTGAAACGCACGTCGTGGAAGTAAGGCGCGTTGAAATTGGCGTTCAGCAGCGTCGGCGTCTTGTAGAGTCCGCCTGAGCCGACATCGTGCCGCTTGTTATCAACGAACGCGGCGGAGGGAATGTGACAGCCCGCGCAACTCAGCTCGGCGTCCTGCGGAAAAGGCTTGTTGAACAGGGCCTGTCCGCGCCTTTCAGCCTCGCTGGCATCAGCCGCCAGTTTCCCGCCCAGACTGATGCGGGGGTTGGGCAGAAAATCGATATCCTCGATATACGCGACCAACGCATCGAGCACCGCAGGCGCGGGATCGGGACCGGAGAATTCATCGACGATCACGGTGCGGACAAAATCGCGCAGCGATTCCTTTCTGCCGTCGTTGCCGTAGGGCGCGAGATAGCGCGCGCCGCGCAAGCTCGGAACCCGAACCGGATCGAGAACGAAATTTTCGGCTTTCGGATTGAACAGACTGCTCGAGGTGTCGAAACTGCCCGGCCGGATCGACAATCCCGGGATGAACAGCTTCCCATTGGAAGTCCCGTTGATGTGGCATGTGCCGCAACTGACGTCGCCCTTCAGCGCGGTGCCACCGAGAATAGCGGGCGTATTGAACGCCATGTTTCCGAGCTTCACCAGATATGATTTATGACCTTCGATGGCCTCAGAGTGAAACTGCTCGCGCGGCTGCTCGAGCGCATCATCGTCCAGCTCGGTTCCGACGGGAAGCGGTGTGTTCACGCCCTCGACCGGAAAGGCAAACGCGTGCTGAAGGACCAACGCCATTGCAAGGCCGGCCGCAGCCGACAGAAACACTCGAACGATCACCCGCTAGCCCTCAATTTTCCGGAACGACATGTTGAAGCGAGCGAAAGCCTGATTTCGCCGGCTGCTCGATGATTGACGTCGGGATTGGTGCTTTCGGCAGGACCGCAACGTTCTTGATCGAGATCAAGCGATGCATGCAGGTCGCCTCGGTGTCATCGAGTTGAGGTGGTCCTATCAATGTTACGATTGCCGTTTTGTGACAGCCTGACAGATGGCGTTCACGTTTGATCGCGGCTCGATCACGCTTTGATGGTTTGGCCGCAGCTCTCGATTCGTATGTGCTGATTCGGGACGAGCACCGAACTCCCGGTCAGTCGAGTTGGGCAGTCGCGTTGCACCCGGCTGCCGGCCCGTCAAATCGGCCAGAGCAATTCCGCCAGTTCGGACAAGTTATTGGTCTTTTCCTGCCAGCCCTCGATGGCGATGTGGCGGACCGGATCGCTGGCGCGGTGCAGAAGAAGAAGCGCCATCAGCCGGCGTTGCAGCTCAGGGCCGATGTCCGCCTTCGTATATCCGTATCCCTCGAACAAGCTTTGAACGCGCTTTGGCATGCCTGCCGTCATGAAAGCGCTCGGCCCAAGCAGGTCGTATTCGCCCCATCCGGTCAAAACGTCGCCGAAATCGATCAGTCCCGACAGTCGCCAGCCGGCGGCGGCGCGGCTCAGCAGAAAGTTCTCCGGAATGTATTCGCCGGTCAGGATCACCGGCGGCGCATGCATCGGAATCAGCGACGCGGCGTCGGCGAGGAAATCGTCGAGCCCGCGGAGATATTTTGGCGGCAATCCAAGACGGGTGTGCCGGGCGCGGCATCCCGCGATCTGTTGGCGCATGAATTGATCCCAGCGCGGTTCGATGCGGGCGAGATCACCCACCGGGACGCGCTGCACCTCCGCGATGGTCGCGCCGATCTGGCCGAGCACCCGCACCTTCTCATCCTCCGGCAGCGCCGGCCACGCCTCCGCGCCGAGCACGCCGTGCAGGCGCGTGATCACCAGATACGGCCATTGATCGCGCTCGCCTTCCAGCACGATTTCCGGCACGGCGATGCTGACACGCCCGCGCAGCTGCGCCAGCGAAGTCCGCTCCGAGATGAACTGGTCGCGCAATATCGGCGGGAAAATCTTCAGCACCAGCCTGTCATCGAGCGCAACGACGAGATTGGTGCCGGTCAGGAACGGCAACGGGGCGGCGTGCGGCAGTCCCTGCTCGCGCGCGATATCGAGCGCCGCCGGCAACCAGTGTGACGCATCGTGGCGCCATGCGTGGAATGCCGCGACGTCCGGCAGGTTCGGCAGCGAATGCATGAGTGGCGATCGGTTTTCCAAAATCACCTACGGAGGCGGATCCGATCTATACGCCGGCGCCGGAGCTCGGACGACAGCTTTATGGGTTGGCGCGCTCGAACTGGCGCAGCAGGCGGTTGCCGCGCTCGACGGCGGAATCCAGCGCCGCCTGTGCCGACTTTTTGCCGCTGAAGGCTTGCTCCAGCTCGTCGTCGATCACATCGCGGATCAGGACGAACGATCCGAGCCGAACCCCTTTCGAGTTTTCGGTCGGCGGCTTCAGCGTGATCTCCTCGATCGAGATCGCCGCGCCGGGATTGCGATCGTAGAAGCCCTGCGCGCGGGTTAAATCGAAAGCCGCCCGCGTCACCGGCAGATAGCCGGTGTTCTGATGCCAGCCGGCCTGAACCTCCGGCTTCGACAGGAACGTGAAGAACCTGGCGATGCCGCGATATTCGGCGGGCGACCGCTCCCGCAGCACCCACAAGGTTGCGCCGCCGATGCTGGTGTTTTGCGGCGCCCCCGGCACATCAGGCCAATACGGCAGCATGCCGTAACCGACCTCGAATTTCGAATTGGCCTTGATATCGGCACGCGTCGCCGACGAGCCGATGAAGATCGCGCATTCGCCGTTTTGAAACCGCGGCTCCGCCGAGGTGGCCCGGCCGCTATAGTCGAAAATCTTGTCGACCTGCCACTGCGCGAGTTGGGCGATGTGATGCACCATCACCGGATTGTTGAAATTAAGCTCGGCATTGAGGCCGCCGAAGCCGTTGGCTTTGGTCGATATCGGCAGATTGTGGAATGCGGAAAAGTTCTCGACATTGATCCAGGAGGGCCAGGACGTGGTCAACCCGCAGACGGCCCCGGACGCCCGCAGCCGTTTCGCCGCGGCGCCGACCTCCGGCCAGGTCCTGGGCGCCTTTTCGGGATCGAGGCCGGCGGCCCTGAACCGGTCCTTGTTGTAATAAAGGATCGGCGTCGAGCTATTGAACGGGAACGACAGCATGTTGCCGTCGACATCGGCGTAATAGCCGGTCACCGCCGGAAGATAGTCGGCCGCTGAAAATTCCTCCGATTGGTCCCGCATCAATTCGAAGACCGGATAGATCGCCCCCTTCGCCGCCATCATGGTCGCGGTTGCGATTTCGTTGACCTGAACGATAGCGGGCTGGCTGCGCGAGCGAAACGCGAAGATCGCCGCGGTCACGGTTTCGGTGTAGTTCCCCTTGTAGCTCGGGACGATCCGGAATTCGGACTGCGAAGCGTTGAAGTCCGCCGCGAGCCGCTCCACTTGCCGCCCAAGTTGGCCCGACATGGCGTGCCACCAGACGATATCGGTGAGCGCCTGGGCCGGAGATGCGAGGGTGCTCAAGACCGCGACTGCGGCAAGCTGCAGAAATCTCAAAACCGGCTTCACGACAAAACCATTGGGATTTGCAAACCATTCTGCTTTCCCGCACAAAAAACTACGATTTTGCACAGCATCATTTGTCCCTCATAGAGCCCTCGACCAGTGGTTTCAATCTGCCAAAAAGTCGCTCGCGACACACTTTACGCTTGGCGCCGCCGCAGGATAGCCACATCCTGCCAGCTAGTTCCAAATCGATTTGAACCTTTTTTGCCAACTGTCGACTCCATTATGACGGGTCGAAGCTGCCTGGATACAACCGCGCAAGTCTCTCGCGGATCGAACGCTGTCGCGCTGTCCTTGACGGCAGCTTCGACACGCATCGTCGCGGGGGTTTCGCGCCGCTGACGCCCAGAGCGAATATTACCCGACCATACAGGACGGCGGTTGATGATTCCGGGGCGCGATCGACCTGCAACTGTGCCCCGCCGATCCACGCCTTCGCCGGCAGGCTTGCGGCCTTGCAAGCACCAATCTGAATTGATGTCCGACACGATGATCAAGGCCTACGGCTGCACGGAGTACAACCGGACCTTCCTCGGTTACCACGACAATGCCGGCGGCGACCTTGCGACGGCGGATATGATCGAACGAATCCGCAATGTGGAGTGAGCTGGTCTTGGGAATGGCCAAGCAGGACGGAGCCACGGAACGGCCGGCGAGCCTCGCCGCGCGCGGCCGATCCCGCATCGTCAGGCTGGTTCGCGCGGTACCGATCCGCTGGCGCATCCTGTCGATTGCCGCGCTGAATTCAGCCGTCGTCGTGGTGCTTGCGGCCATGATATGGAACGGCGTCCATGTGCTCGGTTCGGCCTGGGACGACGTCCGGCACGTGCGGGAGTCCGACAAGATCCTGGCGTTGCTGGAGAGCGAGACCAGCCGCCTGCAGAACCTGATCCATCGCTACATCAATCAGCCCAGCCCGGAGTTTTTCGCGGAGATATTGCTGTTGCGTGAAGCGGTGCTCGGCACGCTGACGACGCGCGCGTCGACCGACCCGATGCTGTCAGGTTCGGTCGAGGAGCTTGAGCGCGTCACCGAGCGTTTCCTCAACGGCTTCGGCGAACTGCGTACCGTCCAGGCGACCATCTCGAATACCTACGAGGAACAGGTGTTGGCGCCGGCCAGGGATATGGCCGGGCTTTACTCGATCATCGAGGGCGCGACCGGACACCACGATGCGCCGATCTGGCGGTCGCTCACCAAATCCCGCGAGGCGTTTACCGCCATGCTGGTCGCCGCCAACGCCTATTATCTTTCGCTGGCGGCGGAATCCGCCGAGGAAGCCCGCCGCAACACCGACACTATCGAGAAAACGATCCCGGTCATGTCCGACCTCGCCGACAACGACCTGCAGCGCATGGCCGTGCAGCGGTTGAATGAGCGGACCATGGCGCTGCGGCAAGGCCTTACGAAACTATCCGAACAGCTCGCGAGCCGAACCGAACTGCTGCGCAACAGCATCGACGCCAGCCAGGCCGAGACCATCGGCGCCATCGACGAACTGTCGGTCAAGATGCGCCAGCGGGAACAGAAAGCCCAGGAGACCTTCGACCGGACGCTGGCCAACATATCCCGCAAGGTGTTGTCCATCGCGGTGATATTTCTCGGAGTCATCCTCACCGCGGGCGTCGTGATCGCGCTGAGCATCCGGCAGCCCCTGCAGCACATCATGTCGGCGATGCAGGCGATCACCTCCGGCGATTACGGCCGGCGGGTCCACGGCACCGACGCCCAGGACGAGGTCGGCGCGATGGCCCGCGCGGTCGAGGTATTTCGTGAAAACGCCATCGCCAAGCGGGAGGCCGAGGATGAGCTGCGCAGCTCGAAGGAAAAAGCCGAGGGGGCGCTGGTCGAACTCCGCGCTGCCCAGCAGAACCTGATCGACGCCGAACGCCTGGCGGCGCTCGGCGGCCTGGTGGCCGGCGTCGCCCACGAGGTGAACAACCCGATCGGCATCAGCCTGACGGTGGCCTCCACCCTCGCCCGCCGCACCGAAACGTTCGAGGCCGAATTGAAGTCCAACATGCAATTGCGCCGGTCGCAACTCGAGGACTTCGTCCGGGGCTCGCGTGACGCCACCCAGCAACTGGTGGCGAACCTGCACCGCGCCGCCGAACTGATTCAGTCTTTCAAGCAGGTCGCGGTGGACCGCTCGCATGTAGAGCGGCGGCAATTCATGCTGCGCGAGGCGACCGACCAGATCATCACCAGCCTGCGGCCGGTCCTGAAGAAGGCGGAGATCTCCCTGTCGGTCGACGTGCCGGATGGCCTCGTGATCAACGGGTATCCGGGGTCATACGGGCAGATTCTCACCAATCTGTTCCTTAACGCCGTAAGCCATGCGTTCGCCGACGGGCGCTCGGGAACCATCGCCATTTCGGCCAGGCCCCGGGGCCAGGACGACGTCGAGATCATTTTTGCCGACAATGGGGCCGGAATGACCCCGGACGTGCAGCGGCAGGCGTTCGACCCGTTTTTTACCACCCGGCGGAGCGAGGGCGGCACCGGGCTGGGCCTGCACATCGTCTATAATTTGGTCACCCAGCAGCTCGGGGGCCGTATGATGCTGGATTTAAGAGTGGGACAAGGCACCACATTTCGCATTATCATGCCGAAAACCGCCAAAGGCGGGTCCGCAACCGCGGACGCAGCAAGGGACGGAATCACGCAATGGCCGAACAGGACGATGTCCTCCACCTGATCGACGATTCCGGCTCCCTTCCGGAGGCATCGACCGCGCGCAAATGGAAAGTCGCGGTGATCGACGACGATCAGGCCGTGCATGAAGGCACCCGGTTCGCGTTGAGCGACTACAATCTCAACGGGCAGACGCTCGAAATCCTGTCGGCCTACTCCGCTGCCGAGGGCCGCATCCTGATGCGCGCGCACCCCGATATCGCCGCCGTCTTGCTCGATGTCATCATGGAGACCGACGCCGCGGGCCTCGATCTGGTCGAATACATCCGCAACGAAATCAAGAATGAAACCGTTCGTATCATCCTGCGCACCGGCCAGCCCGGGCAGGCGCCCGAGCGCCGCGTGATCGTTCAGTACGATATCAACGACTACAAGGCGAAGACCGAGCTGACGGCGGACAAGCTGTTCACCTCGCTGACCGCGGCGCTGCGCAGCTATCAGCAGCTCGAGCGCATGATGCAAACCCGACGCGGACTGGAAATCATCATCGACGCCGCGTCGACCCTGTATGACTTCAAATCGATGCAACGTCTCGCCGAAGGTGTGCTGACGCAAATCGCCTCGCTGCTGAACGTCGATTGCGCCGGCATCCTGGTACTGCGCGACGGCGGCATGATCGGCGACGATTTTTCCGTGCTGGCGGGTTCGGGTTGCTATAGCCGCTTCATCGGTGTCGCCGGGTCCAAATCGCTCGACGCCGACCTGCGCTCGATGGTGGAAGCCGCCTTCAGGCGGCGCAGGAATGAATTCGCGGACCAGCGCTCCGTCCTTTATATGTGCACCGGCAGCGGGCGGGAGGTCGTCGTGCTGCTGCAGGCCGAACGCCAGCTATCCGATACCGACCGGTCGCTGGTCGAGATTTTCGGCAGCCGGCTTTCGATCGCGTTCGACAACGTCATCCTTTATCAGCAACTGCACGAAGCCAACACGCAGCTCGAGGACCGCGTCGCCCAGCGCACCCGTGCGCTGATGCAGGCCAATCACAGGCTGTCGGCGCAATGGCTGCGGTTGCAGCGCGCCAATGGTTTCAAGAACGAAATTCTCGGCACCGTCGCCCACGATCTGAAGAATCCGCTCGGGGTAATCCTCGGCCGCACCGAAATGCTGACCGAACTCATCAGCGCCGGCTCGTCCAAGGAGAGCGTCACCGCCCAGGTCGAGCACATCCGCGATGCCACCCGGCGCCTGACCACGATGGTCGACCATCTGATCTCGGACGCGATGGCCGATGCCTTCGACATCACGATACGCCGCGAGCCGGTCGATGTCGCGGCATTGGTCAGCGAAGTCACGGACGCCAACCAGCCGTCCGCCACCAACAAGCAGCAGACCATCAAGGTGTCCGCGCCGCCGACCTTCGTTACGATGTGCGACGCCGACCGAATGCGGGAAGCCATCGACAATCTCGTCAGCAATGCCATCAAATACAGCCCGATCGGCGGCGAAATCAACGTGCTGGTCAGTCGTGAACAGGACAAAACCATCATCCGTATCGCCGATGAAGGTGCCGGCCTGTCGCCCGAAGACCTCGGACGATTGTTCGGCCGCTTCCAGCGGCTTTCCGCCAAACCCACCGCTGGCGAAAGCTCGACCGGCCTCGGGCTGTCGATCGTCAAGCGCATTATCGACATGCATGGCGGCCAGGTGACCGCGGCGAGCCCCGGCCCCGGACGCGGATCGACCTTCACCGTAATGCTGCCAGCGATCGAGATGGCATGACATGACGCAGGGGCAACACATCATCATCGTCGATGACGAGGCGCCGGCCCGCGAGATGGTCGGCGAGTACCTCAAGATGCATGGTTTTGTCGTGACGTTGTGCGACGGCGGCAAGAGCCTGCGCGCCGCGATCGCGGCCGGCGCGGCCGATCTCGTGGTGCTCGATCTGAATATGCCGGAGGAAGACGGGCTTTCCATCATCCGTGACCTGAAAAGCCGCGCCAATATCCCCGTCATCATGCTGACGGCGACCGCGAGTCCGATCGACCGCGTGGTCGGACTGGAACTCGGGGCGGACGACTACATCGCAAAGCCCTGCGAGTTGCGCGAATTGATGGCGCGCATCCGCTCGGTGTTGCGGCGCAGCGCACCTGCCAAGGGGACGGCGGCGGAAACCGCCGGCGCAAAAGCGGCAAAAGACCAATTGGTGCGGTTCGGAACGAAATGGCTCGACCTCGCAGCGCAAGCGCTGCGCGACGACGAGGGCAATGAGCATCCCTTGACCGCTTCCGAATTCGGCCTGCTCAAGGTTTTTGCGGCGAACCCAAAGCGGGTGCTGTCGCGCGAGCGGCTGCTGGAACTGGCCAACGCCCGCGACAGTGAGGCCTTCGACCGCGCCGTCGACCTGCGGATCATGCGGATCCGCCGCAAAATCGAGCCTGACCCGACCAAGCCCGCGGTGATCCGCACCATCCGGGGCGGCGGATATCTGTTCTCCCCCGCCGCCGAAAGGGCCTGATTCGGCGAATCTGGCCCTGTTGACCGGCCGCCCGCGCACCGCAGGACGGTCGTTGAAATTGCTGACCTTTCTAGGCTGAATGTTTCGTCGTCTCGGCCGCCACGAAACAATTCGGGTTCCCACGAAACCATTTTCCGCTGTTCGCGCAGACGTCCCGAAACGTTCGCTGACTATCAATCCCCCTAACGAGACACCGTAAAGGTGAGCAGGGGAGCTAGTCATGCAGAACGTCGTCGCCATCAACGCCGCCGCCCGCCAAAGCATCATCGCAGCGCAAGCAACCTCCGACGAAATGCTGCTTGAAGGCATTGCCGATGGCGGCCGGACCGCCATGCATATCCTTTATTGCCGTCATAACGTGCGGATCTATCGTTTCATTCTGCGCATCGTGCGCGACACCACGATGGCGGAAGATCTCGCCAGCCAGGTTTTCCTCGACGTGTGGCGCACCGCAAGCCAGTTCGAAGGCCGTTCCCAGGTCTCCACCTGGCTGCTGTCGATCGCCCGGTTCAAGGCGCTGACCGCGCTGCGCCAGCGTCGGCACGAGGACATCGACCAGGACGACGTGCTTGAAATCGCCGACCACGCAGACACGCCGGAGGCCTCATTGGACCGCAGCAGCACCAGCGCCATTCTGCGCGCCTGCGTCGCCAGACTATCGCCGGCCCACCGCGAGATCATCAACCTCGTTTATTATCATGAGAAGTCGGTCGAGGAGGCCGGCGAAATCATTGGAATTCCGCAGAGCACGGTCAAGACCCGGATGTTCTACGCCCGCAAGCAGCTCGCTGAACTGCTCAAGGGCGCCGGCGTCGACAGCCTGGCAGCATGAGCCCGCCCAACCAATTTAACGATCAACGCTTCTAACCTTCCAAGTAAAGTTCTGAGTAAAGTTGCGAGTAAACCTTCCGAGTAAGCTCCCGAGTAACCTGCAAACCACCTCCAAGTCGCCTCTACGGCCCGGACGGGATTTCCCTTCCGGGTCGCTTTTTGTTTGCGAAGCTTTGCGGCAAGCGGATTGAACCTGGTCGCACGCTCCGGTCACCCCCTCACGGACACGTGACATGATCGCGGTAACAGCCCGCCCTGACATTCCGAAGGATCAGAAGAACTCGAATTCACCCACGGCCGCGAAGCCCGGTCGGATGGTCGGATGGATACGGCCTGATGTTAAAACTCGCCCTAGCCCTGTTCGCCGGCGTCATTACCGTCGCCGCGCCCTGCACGCTCCCGATGCTGCTTGGTGTGTCGATCGGACAAACCGGCAACGTCAGACCGGCGATGATTGCGCTCGGCTTCATCATGTCGTTTTCCGCCGCCGCATTGTTGCTGGGTGCGATCACCCGGGTGTTCGACTTCCTTTCCCAAGAGAGCCGTCTGCGATGCCGTCATGACTGGTATCGCGCCGGCCTGGAATGGCAACGAAACATCGCAACGCTCGGCAACGGTGGAACGATGCCCGTGTTTCCGCTGGCCTGCGTGGCGCGGATGCCGGCTGTACAGGCGTTCGTCATCGTGATCCTGATCGGCTTGATATTTCGTAGCGTTGCGTCGCAAACGGCGGCAGCCAGCCTGGGCCCTTCGCACCTGCCGAAGCGGGCTTTTGAGACACTTTCCTGACCGTCGGTAAGCCGCGAAAATCGAAAGCACCGCGCCGGAGCCGCGCCCGGACCGGCCCTGACTACTTGCCATCGCCGTATCGGCGGGCTTTGATGGTTTTAGTAATCTGGCAAACGATGATACATGGCTGGGACCAACGGGAGACCTTTGCATGATCAAGTTTCGGCACCTGATCTGGATGACGATTGCCACCGCCGGTCTGACCCTTTCCGCCTCGCAGAGCTTTGCCCAGCAGCCTGATGTGGGTGACCAGCCAGGGCTTCTGGCGGATGATTCCGTGCAATTGGACCCGGAATACCGCAAGCAGATGGTGTACTACCGCACCAGCGAGCCGGCGGGCACCATCATCATCGCGACGGCCGAACGCCACCTTTATTTGGTCCAGGGCGGCGGCCGCGCGCTGCGCTATGGCATCGGCGTCGGCCGTGATGGATTTCAGTGGCAGGGATTGCTGAACATCACGCGCAAGGCGGAATGGCCAGACTGGACACCGCCGCCGGAGATGATTGTGCGCCAACCCTATCTGCCGCGCTTCATGGCCGGCGGGCCGGGCAACCCGCTCGGCGCCCGCGCGATGTATCTCGGTACCACGGTCTACCGCATTCACGGCACCAACCGGCCGGACACGATCGGCACCGCCGTGTCGTCCGGCTGCTTCCGGCTGGTCAATGCCGACGTTGCCGACCTGTACGAGCGGGTCCCGGTCGGCACCAAGGTGATCGTGCGGCAGAAGCCGGAATTGTAATCGCGACGCCGTTTCACCTCAGGCCCTTTTCCCCCATTTCATTGGCGAGAGATAAATCATGCGGACATTTCGAGGCGGTCTTCTGATCGGGCTCGTGATCGCGTTTGCGATCGCGGCGCTGGCCGTCACCTATGAACGGTACGATACGCGGACCCTGAAGCGGACGATCCGGCGGGGTGAGGTGCTATGCGGCGTCAATACCGGCCTGCCAGGTTTCTCGGTTCCGGACGACAAGGGCAACTGGACCGGCTTCGACGTGGATTTCTGCCGTGCGGTCGCGGCGGCCATCTTCGACGATCCGACCAAGACGAAATTCGTTCCGCTCGACGCCAACGAACGCTTCAAGGAACTGCAGAACCGCAAAGTGGATATCCTCTCCCGCAACTCGACCTGGAGCATGTCGCGCGAGACCTCCTACGACCTCTATTTTCCGGCCGTGGCTTATTATGACGGCGAGGGATTCATGCTGCCGCGGTCGCGAAATATCGATTCCGCGCTGGCGCTCGATGGCAGCAAAGTATGCGTGCAAGACAACACAACGACGAAGCTTAATCTCGCGGATTACTTCCGCACCAACAACATGAAATACCAGGAGATGAAATTCGGAAAGCTGGACGATGTCGTCAAGGCCTACGACACCGGCAAATGCGACGTCATCACCGCCGATGCATCCCAGCTTTACGCGTTGCGGCTGACTCTCGGAAAGCCGGACGATCACGTCATCCTGCCGGACATCATTTCAAAGGAGCCGCTGGCGCCGGTGGTGCGGGAACGCGACGACGACTGGATGCTGATCGTGAAGTGGACGCTGTACGCGATGATCAACGCTGAAGAGCTTGGCATCACCTCGAAGAACATCGACGAGGCGCTGAAGTCGAAGAAGCCCGATGTGATGCGGCTGGTTGGAACCGAAGGCAATTACGGCGAAGAGCTCGGCCTTACCAAGGACTGGGCCGCCCGCATCATCCGCCACGTCGGCAACTACGGCGAAATCTACGAGCGCAATGTCGGCAGCGGATCGAAACTCGGTATCCCCCGAGGGCTCAATCAGCTCTGGAGCGCCGGCGGCATCCAGTACGCCCCGCCGATCAGGTGACGGCTCAAGCCGTCATTCCGGGACACGCACTTTGCGTGGACCCGGAATTCTCGAGATTCTCCGATGTGCCAGCGCACATCGGAGTTAGCGCTGACGCGCGCCCCTGAATGACCAACCATCAATAATTCTTCATCCTGGCCAATTGGTCGGCGTGGAAGTTGCTGTCGCCGAATAATTCCTGGCAGACCCGCGCGCGCTTCATGAAGAAGCCGATGTCGAACTGGTCGGTCATGCCCATGCCGCCATGCATCTGCACGGCTTCCTGAACCGCCAGCGTCGCGGTCGAACCCGCACGCGCCTTCGCGACCGCGACCGCCGCAGCGGCGCTGTCGAGGTTTGCGTCGAGCGCCTGCAACGCTTTCAGCACCGCGGCGCGGGTGATCTCGATCTCGATGTAAAGCTGCGCGGCACGGTGCTGCAACGCCTGGAATTCACCGATCAGCTTGCCGAACTGCTTGCGCTCCCGCAGATACCCGACGGTGCGGCCGAACACTTCCTCGCTCAAGCCGACCATTTCCGAGGCGACCGCGCCGCGGCCAATGTTGAGCACGCCTTCCAGCAGGGCGCCGCCCTGATCGACCTCGCCGAGCACATTGTCGGCGGTGACCTCGGCGTTGTCGAACACGATGCGCGCCGCGTTATGTGAATCGACCATCGCGGTGCGCTCGGTCGCGACGCCCTTCGCCTTGGGATCCACCAGGAACAGCGTCAACCCGTCGCGTTCGCCGGCGGCGCCTGCGGTACGGGCCGCCACGATCAGGAGATCGGCGGTGTGGCCGTCGACCACGAAGGCCTTGTCGCCGGCAAGCCGAAAGCCGTTGCCGGAGCGCACCGCCGCCATTCCCGTGTGCAGCGGGCGATGCTTGGCGCCCTCGTCGATGGCGAGCGCGGCCAGCAGCGAACCATCCGATATCCTCGGCAGGTGCTCGGATTTTTGCGCGGCACTGCCGCCACGCGACAACGCCGAGGCCGCCAGCACGGCGGTCGACAGAAACGGGGACGGCATCAGGGTGCGGCCGATTTCCTCCATCACGATACCGGCTTCGACGCAGCCAAGGCCGCTGCCACCGAAGTCTTCCGGCACCAACAGCCCGGAAAATCCCATCTCGGCGAAGGTCCGCCACAGGTCGCGGGAGAACCCCGTCGCATCCTTGGCGTCGCGAAGCTGGCGCAGGTGCGACACCGGCGCCTTGTCGCTGATCAGGCCGCGCGCACTGTCGCGCAGCATCGATTGTTCTTCGGTGAGGACAAGTGCCATTGAGAAATTCCGGTTTTAAAAGTTACGCGCAGCTTTTTTGTTCGTCATTCCGGGGCGCGCGCAGCGCGAACCCGGAATCTCGAGGTTCCGGGTTCGACGCTTCGCGTCGCCCCGGAACGACGGCCTAGTATTCAAGCCCCCGGCAGATCGAGAATCCGCTTCGCCACGATGCCGAGCATCACCTCCGAGGTGCCGCCTTCGATCGAGTTGGCCTTGGTGCGCAGCCAGGCGCGGGGCCGTGCGCCGCCTTTCGAGCGGTCGCTCTCCCACTCCAGCGCGTCGATGCCGCCGGCCGACATCAGGATCTCGTAGCGGCGCTTGTTCAGCTCGGTGCCGTAATATTTCATCGCCGACGAAAACGCCGGATGGGCCTGCCCGGCCTTGGCGAGATCGACCGCACGCTCGGCAGCCGCGGCCAGCGCCGCCTCGTCGACCTCGAAGGTCGCGATCTGTCCGCGCAGCATCGGATCCTCCAGCCGGCCCTGCGCGTCGGTACCGATCGAATCGGCTGCGACCTGGCCGAGCGGCCGGCCGACGCCGCGCTCGCCCATGCCGGAGATCATCGCGCGCTCGTGCTGCAGCAGATATTTGGCGACATCCCAGCCGCGATTAACCGTGCCGACCACATGGGACTTCGGCACGCGGACATTGTCGAAGAAAGTCTCGCAGAACGGCGAGCGTCCGGAGATCAGCAGGATCGGCTTGGTGGATACCCCCTTCGACGTCATGTCGAACAGAATAAAACTGATGCCGTCATGCTTCTTGGCGGCGGCGTCGGTCCGCACCAGGCAGAAAATCCAGTCCGCAAAATTCGCGTATGACGTCCAGATCTTCTGGCCGTTGATGATGAAGTCGTCGCCATCGCTCTCGGCACGGGTCTGCAGCGAGGCGAGGTCGGATCCGGCGTTCGGCTCGGAATAGCCCTGGCACCAGCGGATCAGGCCGGCCGTAATCTTCGGCAGATGTTCCTGCTTCTGCGCGTCGGTGCCGTATTTCAGCAGCGCCGGCCCGAGCATGGAAATCCCGAAGGACGTCAGCGGCTGGCGCGCGCCGATCGCCGCCATTTCCTGACGTACGATCTTGGCTTCCTCGCCATCGAGCCCGCCGCCGCCATATTGCTTCGGCCAGTGCGGAACGGTCCAGCCCTTGTCGCGCATCCGTTCGAACCAGATGCGCTGCGGCTCGGAAGAGAACCTGGCGTTGCGGCCGCCCCAGAACGTATCTTCATCCGAAGTCATCGGACGCCGCATCTCCGGCGGACAATTGGCGTCCAGCCAGGCGCGGGTTTCACGACGGAATTGATCTGTAGCGGACATGGCGCGTTTCCAAATGAGATTGTTGGATTGACCTTAGCCACCGCCTTGCGGAATTCAATATATCTCTGCCTTGAAATCTTGCTTGGCCCATGCGGCCGCGGATGTAGTCATATCAGCCGATCCGGTATATTCGCCTGGGCCGTAACGATTGAAAAACAAGAGGAAACAGACATGCGCCTGAAGCTGCTTTCGCCTGGCGAAATGAGCGCGGACCAGAAACAGACCTACGAAGAGTCGATCGTCGGCAAGCGTGGCGCCCCGCCCGCACCGATGATGGCCTGGCTCAACAGCCCGGAGATGGCGCGGCACGCGACCCGCCTGGGCGGTTTCCTGCGCTTCGATACGGTATTTCCGGCGAAGCTGTCTGAAATCGCGATCCTGGTCACCGCGCGGCATTTTACCTCGCACTACGAATGGTTCGCGCACAAGCGGCTCGCGCTGAAGGGCGGCCTCGATCCCAAGATCATCGACGACATCCGCGACCGCCGCACGCCGCAATTCGACGATCCCAAAGCCAAGATGGTCTACGATGTGGCCAAATCGCTGCATGAAGGCCACGCGGTTTCCAAATCCCTGTATGACGACGCGGTCAAACTGGTCGGCGAGCGCGGCGTCGTCGAGATCATCGGGCTGTGCGGCTACTACACCCTGGTTTCGATGACGCTGAACACCTTCGAATTCGGCCTGCCCGAGGGCGAAGTGTCCGAGCTTGCGTGAGGAAGGCACGCTGCATAGATCGCGGCGAGGCGCACGTTTGAAATGGAGAGAACATGGCTGACAATCCGCCGATCATCGCCGGAACGCGCATCGGACATGTTCACCTCAAGGTGGCCGATCTCGATCGCGCGCTCGGATTTTATTGCGGCGTGCTGGGATTCGAGGTGATGCAACGCTTAAGCTCCGGCGCGGCGTTCATCTCGGCCGGCGGCTATCACCACCACATCGGGCTGAACACCTGGGAGAGCAAAGGCGGCCATCCGCCGCCGTCGGGAACGACCGGGTTGTTTCACACCGCGATCCTCTATCCGACGCGGCCGGCGCTGGCGGATGCCTTGCATCGTGTGATCAGCGCCGGCATCGAGCTCGACGGCGCCAGCGATCACGGCGTCAGCGAGGCGCTATACCTGCGCGACCCCGACGAGAACGGCGTCGAACTCTATTGGGACCGGCCCAAGGAGCAATGGCCGCGCACACCGGACGGATCGCTTGCGATGTTCACGCGGCGGCTCGACGTCGAGGATTTGCTGCGGCAGCGGGAGAGCGTAGTTCTCGACCTTGTAGCGGAGGAGCTCTTGCGACGAAGCAAGCCAGTTCATGCTTGTTGCCCTGGATTGCTTCGCTGCGCTCCAATGACGGGCCTACGTTGGTCGAGTTTTGGATGCCCCCGCACCATGATCAGCGCCGCGGCGATGAGCTGCAGGCCGATACAGCCGTAAAACGGCAGTGCGTAGCTTCCGGACATGTCGTGCAACAGGCCGACCACGCCCGGGCCGAACGCATAGGTGACCTGGTTGATCGCCGTGATCAGGCTGACCAGCACGCCGAACGAACGCGGGTCGAACTCGCGCTGCACGATCAACGACGGCAGCGTGATCAGGTTGCCGACGGAAAATCCGAACAGCGCGCAGGCCGCCATCAACACGATGTCGTTGCGCGAATGGATGATGATCACGAGCGCCACTGCCTGGCTCGCAAACGAAATCGCCGAGGCCAGCCGCTGGTTGAGCCGGTCGATCACGGTCGAGAACAACACCCGCCCGACCACCGCCATCGCGGTCAGCAGGGCGACGGCGATCGCCGCCCGTTCGCGGCCGATCACCGGATCGAGGAACGCGATCAGGTGCACGATGAATCCGACCTGTGCAAACAGCACCAACGCGAACGCGATCGATACCGTCAGGAACGCGATATCGCGAAGCGCCTGCGCGCGTATTCGGGACGCGGACAGGCGCTGCTGCGGCCGCGGAGCCGCGCGCGCGCGGTGGCCCGGCGGCTGGCCAACGAAAATCAGGATGACCGGAACCATCAGGACCAGCATCACGATCGCCGCCGACATCAGGGCGGCGGGAAATCCGAACGCCCCGATCGCGGCGACCAGCAGCGGCACGCCGATGATGCCGCCGAAGCTGGCGCCGTTCAGCGCGAGGCTGATCGCCATGCCGCGCTTGTGGTCGAACCAGAGCCCGAGCGTATTGGTGATCACCCCGAGGCTGGTGCCGGCCCAGCCGAAGGCGAGCAGGGCGTCGGCGGCGTAAAGCTGCCACGGCTCGGTGACCTGACCGATCAGGACGGCCGCCGCCGCCATGGTGACGACGCCCGCCAGCAGGCAATTGCGCGGGCCGAAGGCGCGGATCGCTTCGCTGATGAAGACCACCAGCAAGCGCCCCGAACAGGTAGAAGACCGTGGTGCCGCCCGAGATCAGCGACGCCGGCCAGCCGTGCAGGCGGTGCAGTTCGGCGACATAGACGCTTTGGCCGTAAAAACCGAAGCTCCAACCGAAGGTCGCCAGCAGAAAGCAGACCGCGACGATCCGCCAGCCGTCATACCGGATCGAGGTTTCGTCGGTGGATCGGACTTCGGACGTTGCCAGCATCTTGCTCTGCATTTATGCCTCATCATGTCCGGGCTTGTCCCGGGCATGACGGTTTACCGGATCAATACGGGCGGTGCTTCGATCATCGCCGAACTGTCATTTCGGCCCGGACGGATCGTAGAAGAAGCGCTCGCGGAATATCCGGTCGCCGCGCCACTCCTGCAGCGCGACCTCGTCGATCCGGTGGACCTTGCCGGATTTATCGGTCAACTCGAAGATCCAGTGAATGGCGACACGATCGCCCTCGACCACCGAGGCCAATGCCTCGGAATACACATGCGTCATACGCGCCAGAACGCCGCGCTCATGGGCGACCAGCACGTCGCGGCCGACGCGCGGCGGCGCCGCGTTCTCCTGCATGCTGGCAATCCTCGGTGTAGTAGCGTTCGATGGCGCCGGCATGATCGCCGGACTCAACGACCGCGATGAATTCATCGAGACGGGCTCGCGACGGCATGAAACCTCCCAGCGCCTGAAGGCAACTTCAGCAATTTAGCCGGTCACATGCCCGCGTCCGGAAAACCCGGCGCAGTTTGCAGTAGCGCCCGGCGCCTCGAAAACGAGGCGAACGCCAACACCGCCAACCCCAGCAGCACCGGCGGAAACACCACCATATTGACCGCCGACCAGCCGTAATTCGCCAGCAGCTGGCCGGACGAGAACGATCCGACCGCCATCATACCGAACACCAGGAAATCGTTGAAGGCCTGAACCTTGTTGCGCTCCTGCGGCCGATGCGTCTCCAGCACCAAGCGCGGAAGCCCCGACGAAGCCGAAATTCCAGCCGATGCCGAGGATGACCAGCGTGGCCCAGAAGTGCATCGCCGTGATTCCGGACAGCCCGACGATCGCGGCGGCCGCCTCGAGCAGGAGTCCGGCGGCGACGATCCGCTGCGCCCCGAAGCGCGCGATCAGCGAGCCCGTGAAAAAGCTCGGCCCATACATCGCCACGATATGCCACTGGATGCCGAAATTGGAATTGCTCACGGTCAGGCCGCACATTTTCATGGCCAGCGGCGCCGACGTCATCACCAGGTTCATCATGGGATAGGCGATGATGCCGCACAGCGCCGCGGCAATGAACCGCGGCTGTCGCACGATCTCGAATAGTGGCCGGCCGCCGTGAAGATCCGACGGCGCCGGCCGCGGCGCGTCGATCCCCGACAGCACCGCCATCGCGATCAGGGCGACCAGCGCCTGCACCACGAAGCTGAAGGCGAACAGATAAGGCGGCCAGATATCCATCGTCCACTGCACGAGCTGCGGGCCGAGCACGCCGGCAAACACGCCGCCGGCCATCACCCACGACACCGCCTTCGGCCGGTATTCGGCGCTGGCGCCATCGGCGGCGGCGAAACGATAGGATTGCGATACCGCGCCGTACAACCCGCCGAGGAACGTCGCGCAGCAAAACAGCGGAAACGACGCATGCAGGATGGCGAACGCCCCGAGCAGGCCGGTCAGCACGCCGCAGCCGCTGCCGATGATGAACGCGACGCGGCGGCCATAGGCGCGCGAGATCGCCCCGGTCGGCAGCGTTCCGGCGGCAAGCCCGACCACATACATCGAGAGCGGCACCGTCGCGAGCGAGATATCGGGCGCCAGCGTCGCACCGACGATCGAACCGGTGGCGAAGATGACCGCCGAATTCGCGCCGGTCAGCGCCTGCGCTGCCGCGAGCCGCACCACGTTGGATCGCACGCGCACGTGGTCCGGTATTTCCTCAACCACAGCCATGTCGACCGGTCGTTCCGCCCTGGCACGGCCTCGAGACAGCCGACCTTATTGATTTCGCGTACTATGAATGGCGGCGCGCGCCCAATCAACCGGCTCAATCGGGCACACGCCATGCGCGAATGTTCAGGCCGGCTTCATCCGCTCAAAAACCAGGATCAGATTGTTGGCAGGCATCTCGGCGGTCTCGGTAAGCACGAGACCCACCTTGGCCGCCAGCTTGTCCAGCTCCGCGACGTCGCGCACGCCCCATTCGGGATCCTGTTCGCGCAGGCTGCTGTCGAACACGGCATTGCTGATGGCGCTATGCTTGCCGTCGCGCTTGAACGGGCCGTAGAGAAAGAGCCGTCCGTTGGCGTCGAGATAACGCCCCGCCCCTTCGAACAGCCCCTCGGCGACCCGCCACGGCGCGATGTGGATCACATTGGCGCAGAATATCGCGAGCAACGGACCGGGACCGCTGCCGTCATGCATTTCGGGGCACCACGCCGGATCGGACAAGTCGATCCGCAGCGGCGGGCGGATATTCGCCAGGCCCGAATGAGCCCGCCACGCCGCGATGCTCCTAAGATGCTGCGCGTTGAGATCGCTCGGCCACCAGACGATATCAGGCGTATGGCCGGCAAAGTGGACCACATGCTGGCCGGTGCCGCTGCCGACCTCCACCACATCACCGGATTTGCCGGCGAGGAAGCGCTGCAACAGCTGCCAGATCGGCTGATGATTGCGATGGAACGCTGCGGCGTCGAGACGGCCATCGGGTTCGACCGGCCGGCCATCCTTACCAAACTCCACGACAAACTCAGCCACGACGCACTCCGGTTACTTGCCGCCAAACCTAGCCGTAAAATCCGGCGGACTTTCGGCGCGCCCCGGAAATATCGGTGTTCTTAACGCGGCCCTCGGCCGTGCCCTGAGCGACGCATTAATATCACTTTTTCTGATGGCATCATGTGAACCGCCGGCCGATGGCGTTTCTGGTTTCGGCCGCCTATAATCGAGGCGGAAAGCGACATAAACCGCCGGGAAGCGCCTTTGACCGACACCTTTTCGACGAAGCCCGCCCTGGTTCCGGCGCTGGTATTGGCATTATTGATCGGAACCGCCGCAATTCCGGGGGTCGCGCACGCCCAGTCCGCCGTGGCCGAGGGTCAAAAACTGGCGTTCGACCGCGGCAAGGGCAATTGTCTGACCTGCCATGTCATCAGGGGCGGCGACCTTCCCGGCTCCATCGGGCCGGAACTCAAGGATATCAAGAGCAAATATCCGGAACGCAGCGAGCTCGTCGCCATCCTCACCGATGAAACCAAGCGCAACCCGCAGACCGTGATGCCACCGTTCGGACGAAACCGGATTTTGACCGAGCAGGAGATCAACGCGATCGTGGATTTCCTGCAGACATTATGACGGCGCGCGCGCCCTAGGAGACTGCAAATGACCGCCAATGACAGTGGATTCCCGGCGACGCGGCGGCTGATCCTGAAAGGCGCGGGCCTGGTCGCGCTGGTCGGGCTCGGCAACCTTCCGTTCGGCGGCCCGGCGCTGGCCGCGGCCAACGACAAATGGCCGGAGGATGCCTTCACGCAGAAGGCCGAAGCCGACGCCATCAAGTCGCTGTACGGCAAGACCGCCGAGCCCTCCGACAAGGTCAAGCTCGATGCGCCGGAGATCGCGGAGAACGGCGCGGTGGTCCCGATTTCGGTCGCCACGACGTTGACCGACGTGACTTCGATCTCGATCCTGGTCGCCGACAATCCGAACGCCTTGGCGGCATCCTACAACATTCCGCCGGGCACGATCCCGGGCGTGGCCAATCGCCTCAAGATGGCGAAGACCAGCAACGTGACCGCGATCGTGGAAGCCGGCGGCAAGCTCTACAGCGCAACCAAGGAAGTCAAAGTCACCGTCGGCGGCTGCGGCGGCTGACGCGCATGATCAAGCGCAGATTGTAAGCGAAGGAGTATTTTGATGGCATCGACCATTCGCGTGCGCGCCACCTCGAGCGGCGACACCACCGAAGTCCAGGCGCTGATCCAGCACCCGATGGATTCCGGCTTCATCAAGGACGCCAAGGGCGATATCATTCCGGCGCATTTCATCCAGCAACTGACCTTCGAATGTAACGGCAAAAGCGTATTCGTCGCGGACTGGGGAACGGCGGTCTCCAAGGACCCCTACGTCAAGTTCAGCTTCAAGGGCGGCAACAAGGGCGACGACCTGAAGATCAGCTGGGTCGACAACAAGGGCGCGTCCGATACGACCACGGCGAAGATTCAATAACGGCTGAGGGTGGAGAATTGAACGTGCGATCTGCAATCCATCTCGCCTCGGCCGCCCTTGCCGTCGCACTCGCTGCGCTGTCGCTTGGAGTTGCGCGGCCGGCCTTCGCCGCCGACACCCCCGATCCCGTTGCCGACGCCAAGGCGTTCCAGAAATTCTTCACCACCAAATTCCCCAAGCTGAAGCTGGAGGATTTCGTCAACGGCCCCTATTCGATGAACGAAGACATGCACCGGCAGTGGGAAGAGAAAGAGGAATTCCCGCCCTACGAGTTCTCCCTCGACATGGGCAAGGAGATGTTTTCGAAGCCTTTCAAGAACGGCAAGAGCTACGCGGATTGCTTTCCGAACAAGGGCATCGGCATCCGGCAGGACTATCCGTATTTCGACGAGAAGGAAGGCAAGGTCGTCACGCTCGAGCTGGCGCTGAACCGCTGCCGCGAGGCCAATGGCGAAGCGCCGTTCTCCTATGTGAAGGACGAAATGGCCGCGCTCACCGCCTATATGGCGTTCACCTCGCGCGGCAAGCCGTTCGACATCAAGATCCCCAACGATCCGCGCGCGCTGGAGGCTTACGAGAACGGCAAGCGATATTTCTATACGCGCCGCGGCCAGCTCAATTTCTCCTGCGCAAGCTGTCATGTGCAAAATCCGGGCGAACGGATCCGCGCTGAAATCCTCGCGCCGGCGCTCGGCATTCTCAACGCGATGCCGATCTACCGTTCCGAATGGGGCGGCATGGGCACCACCAGCCGGCGTTTCGTCACCTGCAACATCCAGACCCGCGGCGTGCCGCTCAATCCGCAGGACGAAGAGTATCGCGATCTCGAATATTATCTGTCCTATGTCAGCAACGGCCTGCCGATCTCCGGCCCGGGGGCGCGGCCATGAACATGAACGGGAGCAAGCTATCCGCGCTCGCGCTGGCGTCGACGCTGCTGATCGCGGGCGCTTCATCGGCGCGGGCGGCCGCTTCCGAGACCGATTTCAAGGCCGCCTACGCCGCGGCCGAGACCGCCAACAAGGAAGCAGGCGTGCTGCGCAACCAGTGGAGCGTGACGGCGACGGCGTTGGCTAATGCGAAAAAGGCCGCGGAAGCCGGCAACTTCGATCAGGCGGTGGCTGCGGCAAAGGAAGCCGAAGCGCTGGCCAAGGCGTCGGTTTTCCAGGCGACCAGCGAGAAAGACGCCTGGAAGGCGCTGGAAATCCATTGAGCCTTCGCGAAAGGCGCGGAGACATCGCATGACCATCCGTCGCCGGGATTTTCTGACGCTCACGGGTGCGGCCGCGCTGCTGCCTGGCCTGCCACGGTTGGCGCGCGGCGCCGACAGTCCCAGCATGTACGACCTCGAGCGCTTCGGCAACGCGCGCATCCTGCACATGACCGATACGCATGCGCAGTTGCTGCCGGTCTATTTTCGCGAGCCGAGCGTCAATCTCGGGATCGGGGCGATGCAGGGACGGCCGCCGCATCTGGTGGGCCGCGCCTTTCTCGATCGGTTCGGTATCAGGGCGGACAGCGCCGACGCTTACGCCTTCACCTGCCTCGATTTCGAAAAGTCCGCCGCGCGATTCGGCAAGCTCGGCGGCTTTGCGCATCTGAAGACGCTGATCGACCGGCTGCGCGGCGATGCCGGCTCGGGCCGCGCGCTGCTGCTCGACGGCGGCGATCTGTGGCAGGGCACCGGACAGGCCAACGCCATGCAAGGCGCCGACATGGTCGAGGCCGCGAACCTGCTCGGCATCGAGGCGATGACCGGCCACTGGGAATTCACCTATGGCGAAGCCACGCTGCGCAGCAATTTGGCGCGATTCAAGGGTGAGTTTCTGGCGCAAAACGTCTTCCTCACCGAGGAGGCCGCCTTCAACGACGCCAAGGCATTCGATGCCGCGTCGGGACGCGTCTTCAAGCCGGCCACCATCAAGGAGATCGGCGGGCATCGGGTGGCCGTGATCGGGCAGGCCTTTCCCTATGTGCCGATCGCGCATCCGAAGCGTTTTACGCCGGACTGGACGTTCGGAATCCGCGACGACGAGTTGCAGAAACTGGTCGACGCGCTGCGCAACAACGACAAGGTCGATGCCGTGCTGCTGTTGTCGCACAACGGCATGGATGTCGACCTCAAACTGGCGAGCCGCGTCAGCGGCATCGACGTCATTCTCGGCGGCCATACCCATGATGCGGTTCCGCAACCGGTCGCGATCAAGAATGCCGGCGGCGTCACGCTGGTCACCAATGCCGGCTCGAACGGAAAATTCTTAGGAGTGCTCGATCTCGAGATCGCAAAAGGCCGGGTCAGCGATGTGCGCTACCGGCTGCTTCCGGTGTTTTCGGAATTGCTCAAGCCGGATGCCGCGATGCAGACGTTGATCGATAGACTGCGCGAACCCTATGCGACACCTTATGCCGAGAAGATCGCCACCGCGGACCGCCTGCTCTATCGCCGCGGCAATTTCAACGGCACCATGGATCAATTGATCTGCGAGGCGCTGCGCGGCGAGTTCGACGCGCAGATCGCGCTCTCGCCCGGTTTTCGCTGGGGCACCAGCGTGCTGCCCGGGCAGCCCGTGACCATGGAAGACGTGTTGGCCGAGACCGCGATCACCTATCCCGAAACCTACGTCCAGAGCATGACCGGAAGCCAGATCAAGGATACGCTCGAGGACGTCTGCGACAATTTGTTCAATGCCGATCCCTATTACCAGCAGGGCGGCGACATGGTTCGCGTCGGCGGCATGACCTATACTTGCGCGCCCGCGGAACCGGTGGGCCGCCGGATATCCGGACTGAAGCTCGACAATGGCCGCGGCATCGAAGCCGGCAAGAGCTACAAGGTGGCCGGATGGGCCTCCGTCAACGCGCAAAAGGGAAAGCCGGTGTGGGATGTCTTTGCCAAGCAATTGCGTTCCGGCAAACCGCAAGATCATCGCGGCGCCGATGTCACGCTGAAGGGCGTTGACGATAATCCGGGCATCACGGGACAGGGATGAGACACTTGCCAAGAATCGAATTGCCGAGATTTCGATTGCCAGAACTTCGATTGCTGCCAAGCCTTAGATTACCAAGCCTTCGATTACCAAAGCTTCGATCGTCGATCGTCCGCGCCTTCAACAGCGCCGCGATGGCCGCGATCATCCTGACGACGGTCGCGTCGATCGCCCGCGCCGAGCCGGCGCCGCTGCCCGACAAGCCGTTCGCCGAGCATCGCATCGTGTTGCAACTCTCGGACAGCGACGCCCGGAAGCAAGGCCTCGTGATCAGCGTTGCTTATAACCTGCTCAAGCTCTACGATCCCGACAAGGTCGCGATCGAGGTCGTCACCTTCGGCCCGGGCATCGATTTGCTGAGCCCGGGCAACACCAACCGCAAGCTTGTCGAGAGCCTGATCGCGCAAGGCGTGCGGTTCGACATCTGCCTTAATACCGTGGATACGATCGAGCGCGAATCCGGCAAACGCCCGGAATTTATTGCCGGCGCGACGCCGGTTCAGGTCGGCGTCGGACAAATTTTATCGTTGACTGAAAACGGATATACATTGGTCAGGCCGTAAAGGAGTATTAGTGATGCACGGATTTTTTCGTCATTTAGCGACGGTTGCCTTGTTGTCGATGGCGTTCGCCTCGACCGCTCTCGCCGCCGATAGCAAACCGCACCGCATTGCCATTCAGATCGATCAGAACGATCCGCAGATCATGAACCTGGTGCTGAACAATGCGACCAATGTGGTCGAATATTATCGGGCCAAGAACGAAGCGGTCGACGTCGATATCGTCGCCTATGGTCCGGGCCTGCATATGCTGCGGGCTGACACCTCTCCGGTGCAGGATCGCGTGAAGCGTCTCAAGGACATGGCGTTTCCGGGCAAGATCCAGTTTTCGGCCTGCAACAATACCAGGCAGGGCATGGAGAAGGCAGAAGGCCACGCGATTCCGATTCTGGCTGAAGCCACCGTCGTTCCCTCAGGCGTCGTTCAACTGATGGAATTGCAGGAGCAGGGCTGGAGCTATATCCGGCCGTAACGATCATGCGCTCGAAAACCTGAGAGACCGGCGATGCGATATCCGGCGGTGATGGCCGCAGCCATGCTGGCGCTCGGTTCGAGTTCGGCTGTGGCCGGCGAAGATGCCATCGTCGTCTATAAATCGCTGTCGCCGGAAACCGCGCTGGAGGCGGCGCAGGCCGCGCTGAAGCAATGCCGCGCCGACGGGTTTCAGGTCGCGGTCGCAGTGGTGGACCGCTTCGGCCAGCCGCAGGTGATGCTGCGGGACCGCTTTGCCGGATTGCCCGCCGCCGACACCGCGACCAGCAAGGCCTATACCGCCCTCAGCTTTCGCGCCGCCACCAGCGAACTGGCAAAGTCGATCAAGTCGGGGCAAATGGACGCAGGCCTTGCCCGATTGCCCCATGTCGCGATGCTGGCGGGTGGGCTCGCGATCGAAGCCGGCGGCACCCTGCTCGGCGGCATCGGCGTATCCGGCGCGCCGGGCGGCGACAAGGACGAGGCGTGCGCCAAAGCGGGGCTCGATGCGATCCGCGATAGGATCGATTTCTGAAAAAACTGCCTCCTTGGAGAAAATCTCTGCTGCTTGACCGGCCAAAATCAGTTATTATCTACTGGCAAAGCGGTAGCAGCCAACCATGATCTTTCGCCAACTGTTCGACAGCGTTTCCGGAACCTACAGTTATGTGCTGGCCAGCCGCGCCGGTGGCGAGGCGCTGATCCTCGATCCCGTGCTCGAGAAAGTCGACCGCTACTGCCAATTGCTGCGCGAGCTCGATCTCAAGCTGGTCAAGGCGGTCGATACCCACTTGCACGCCGACCACGTCACCGGGCTCGGCGAACTGCGTGACCGCACGCATTGCGTCACCATCATGGGCGAGCAGAGCAAGGCCGACGTGGTGGCGATGCGGGTGGCCGACGGCGACAAGGTAACGATCGAGGGGCTGAGCCTCGACGTGATGTACACGCCCGGCCATACCGACGATTCCTACAGCTACCTGATGGGCGATCGTGTCTTCACCGGCGACACGCTGTTGATCCGCGGCACCGGCCGCACCGATTTTCAGAACGGCAGCGCGCGGGCGCAGTACGATTCCATTTTCGGCCGGCTGCTCAAACTGCCCGACGAGACCATGGTATTCCCCGCCCACGACTACAAGGGCGACACCGTCTCGACGATCGGCGAGGAAAAGCGGTTCAATCCACGCCTTCAAGTGCGCTCGATCGACGAGTATGTCGAGTTGATGGGCAACCTCAATCTGCCGAATCCGAAACTGATGGATGTGGTGCTGCCGGCCAACATGCATGTCGGGCTGCACCAGGACGATCTGGCGAAGCAGGGCCTGGCGCTCAGCGCGGCCGACGCGATCGCGAGCTTTGGCCGGCCCGACATGCTGCTGGTCGACCTTCGCGAGAACGGCGAACGCGCGAGACACGGCACGCTGTCGGGCGCGCTTCATGCGCCCTATCCGACCATCGGCGAGAGCCTGCAACCGGGCGGCATGCTGCGCGAGGTGGCGGCCGCGACCGGGCGCCGTATCGTGTTCTTCTGCGCGTTCGGCGAACGCTCGGCGATGGCTGTTGCCGCCGCCAAGGAAGCGGGCCTCGCGAACACGGCGCATATCGGCGGCGGCATCGACGCCTGGAAGAAGGCGGGCGGGCCGGTGCTGATGGGGTGAAACCCTCGTTCTGAGAAGCGCGTTAATCTCAAGGGCGACTACGCGATCAACGACCAGTTCAAGGTCTTTGGCCGCATCGACAACCTGTTCAACCTTCATTACCAAAATCCGACCGGATTTCTGCAGCCGGGGTTGGGCGTTTTCGGCGGCGTGCGTTTCGCCAGCTTCGACGTGAGGTAGGTTGGGCAATGACGAGGCGATCGCAATCACGCTGGGCTTGTACCACCGCGTTGCTTGTGGCGATCGCCATCATGTTGATTCCGGCAGCGCCGTTGAACGCTGCCGGGATACCGAAACGCATCGTTTCGCTGAACTTGTGCACGGACGAACTTGTCCTGCGTCTGGCGGATCATTCCAATATCGCTTCCGTCACCTGGCTGTCGAAGGACCCAATATCGGCGAATGTCGTCGATTTGGCCGCCGGTGTGCCGGTCAACCACGGCCTCGCCGAAGAGGTCATTCCGCTCGATCCTGATCTGGTCGTGGCCGGAACCTTCACGGCGAGGACGGCTGTCGCCATGCTAAAGCAGACCCGGTTCCCGGTTACTGAATTCGGCGTCGCCCGCAACGTTGCGGATGTCCGTGCAGGAATCCGCAAGATGGCGGCGCTGGTCGGTGAGCCCGCGCGCGGTGAGGCGCTGGTTGCTTCCTTTGACCAGCGCCTCGCGGACATCGGCACTTCCGTGCCGGCGCGCCGACCGACCGCCCTGGTCTTCAACGCCAACGGTTTTACCGTCGGCGCGGGCACGCTGGTTGACGACATCATGACCCGCGCAGGCCTCGACAACATCGCGGCTCACATGAACCTGGGCAACTACACCCAGTTGCCGCTGGAGACCGTGGTCCGCAGCGATGTCGACGTCCTCATCGTCAGTGCGCGCCGCGACGGGCCGCCGTCGCTTGCGACGGCCTTGCTCGATCACCCGGTTTTATCGAAACTTGGTCCGAAGACGCATATCGTGGTGATGCCGACGAACCTATGGAGTTGCGGTGGTCCGGAGGTGGCGGAGGCAATCGCGCGTTTGCATGCCGCCGCGAAAGACGTCAGCAACGGCAGGACCCTCCAATGACGTCAATGACGGCCTCCGAAAGTGCGGCTGAACCGATTGGCTATGCTGCGCTGGTAACCATCCTGGTGGTTTCGGTCGTCGCCGCTCTGCTGGCGTCGGTCGCCATCGGCTACGCGTCACTGGACATCGGTGCGGCGGTGCGGGACGTCCTCCACGGCAATGATACGCTTTCGGCACTGGTCCTGGTCCAGTTGCGCGTGCCTCGCGCTGTCCTGGGCGCCTTGGTGGGCTTCAGTCTTGGGATAACCGGCGCTGCCATGCAGGGCCTGTTGCGCAATCCATTGGCGGATCCCGGGATAACGGGCGTGACCAGCGCCGCTTCGCTGGGAGCCGTTGTGGTGTTCTACTTCGGCCTGGCCGCGATGCTGCCTTTGGCGTTGCCGTTGGGCGGGATCGCCGGGGCCGGCCTGTCCACAGTGCTGCTCTACGGCGTGGCGGGCAGCGGCGCGAGCACCATGACGCTGATCCTGGCTGGCGTCGCCATCAGCAGTTTCTTTGGCGCACTCACCACGCTGGCACTCAATTTGTCGCCCAATCCCTATGCCGTCAGTGAAATCGTATTCTGGCTGCTGGGATCGCTGTCCGACCGCAGCCTGCAATACGTCTGGCTGGTCGCGCCGATGATGCTCGTCGGATGGCTGCTGTTGCTGATGTGCGGGCCGGCGCTGGACGGCCTGTCGCTCGGCGAGGACACTGCCACCAGCCTCGGATTCAACCTTGCACGGGTTCGACTGCTGCTGATCGCAGGCACGGCGCTCGCGGTCGGCAGCGCGGTAGCCGCAACCGGATCGGTCGCGTTCATCGGCCTGGTCGTGCCGCATCTGCTGCGGCCCCTGGTCGGGCATCGGCCAAGCCGCCTGCTGCTTGTGAGCGGCCTCGGCGGTGCAACGCTGACACTGCTGGCAGACATCCTTGTGCGGGTGTTGCCGGTCCGCCCCGAGTTGAAGCTTGGCGTCGTGACGGCGCTGATCGGGGCGCCGTTTCTGTTCCATCTGATCTGGCGCCTGCGCCGCGAGGACCGATGAAACTCGAAGCCAAAGACATTGCGCTTAGTTTCGGACGGACCGCGTTGTTGCGGAACATGGACCTTTCCGTCTCGTCCGGAGAAATGGTCGGCCTGATCGGTCCCAACGGTTCCGGCAAGACCACGTTGCTGCGCGTTCTGGCCAATCTGCGCGCACCGGACGCCGGCAGCGTTACCCTGGAGGGACGCGATATCGGAGACATCGGCGAACGCGAGCTTTCGAAACGGATTGCGTATCTGGCGCAGGGTGGCGACGTTCACTGGCCGATGCGGGTCGGCGCGCTGGTCGCGCTCGGCCGGCTGCCGCACCGGCGTGCGTTTCGCGATCGGACCAAATCCGACGCTGCCGCGATCGAGCGCGCCATGATTGCGGCAGACATCGGATCCCTTCGCAACCGGACCATGGCGCACCTGTCCGGCGGAGAGCGCATGCGCGTGCTGCTCGCCAGGGCGCTGGCGGTCGAAGCTTCGTTGCTTCTTGCCGATGAACCGGTAGCGGCGCTCGATCCGCTGCATCAGCTTCGGGTTATGGAACTCCTGCGCGAGGCCGCGCGAGGCGGAACCGGTGTTGTCGTCGTGCTGCACGATCTGTCGCTGGCCGCGCGGTTTTGCGACCGGTTGGTGCTGATTGCGCACGGCGGAATCGTGGCCGAAGGCCCGCCGACCGACGTGCTTAGGCCCGCGCATCTGGCGGAGGCCTACGGTGTCGACGTCGTCTGCGGCGTCAGCGAAGGGTTGCCGTTCTATCTGCCTCAGACCATACGATCGCCGATCCAGCAGACGCCATGATTGCCCAAGAGACCGCGCAAGAGATTACGCAAGAGCAGGTGTTGAAACTTCTTTCCGACCATATCCTCGATCCGGATACGCAGCCAAATGAAGGCATTGGGGCATCGATTCCGGACCTTGCCCGCGTGGCTGGAAGCCTTCGATTGTACTGAAAAGGGCGAGGACGACGAAGACGAAGCAGCAAGTCAGCATGGGCACTAAAGTTGGCCTCTCGCGGACGCCGATAATGCATGGTAGGATCGTCGTCCCGGCCGTCGCCCCGTGATGCGCGCCCGTTAATTCAAGGCACCCCGATGCAGGACGAACCGAAAAGCGCTGCCGAGCTGAAGGAAATTCGGCTGAATTGAAAGCTCGCCCAGGATGCCGAAGGCATCAAGGCGATGGCGGACATCGCAGCGGCCGATGTCGCGATTCGGAAGCGGACCGCGGCCTTGCGCGCCATGCGCTTGGCCAAGGAAGCAGCCGACCGCGACAAGCCGGAAGAACCTAAAACCAAGACCAAGTCCAAAAAGAAGAAACCAGTTTAAATGACAAAAGAAGACCAGAACCACTCCCAGGCCCAAATCAACCGGCCCGACAACGGTGACCACAGCAACAAGCGCGAGCGCGATGCCGCCGCCAAAGCCGTGCTCGACAACATGGCGCGACTAAAAGCGTTGCGGCTCGCGCGCGAGGCCAATGAACCCACGCGGCCGGCCGCAGCATCCAGGGCAACATCCAGGAAAGCGCCTGCCAAGCCGAAGAAATCGGCTGAGAAAACTCCCGCACTCGCGGACTGGCTGGCCGGCCGGCAAAGCGGTGGACACCGGACGTAGAGAATAATCCGGCCCTGCAGGGCGGCGTTAGCGCAAAGCGGACTCCGCTTTCCCTCGGGACAAACGCGAAGCGTTTGCCGGAGATCATGCTTAAATAACGATATAGAGCGGGATTACGATTCGAGGAAAGTCATCCCGTTCTCCGGCGGTTCTGGTCCGGCGGCGGGCTTTCGTCGTATCGCATTTTTCCTTTTGCGCAGCGCTATCGAGCCTGCCTGACGCGCGAAGCAGGCTTATGCGCGCAAACGCCCTAGACCGGGGCGGGCCATTCGATCATCGATCGCGTCTTGGTCGCGGCATCGTAGACCTGCACCTGAAGCATCTGGAATTGATTCTTCAAAGCCATGCCGGCTTCCTCAGCCGCTTCGACCGTGTCGTGGTGGGATTTGAAGTGACCGTCTACCACGAGCGAATAGCCCTCGGTCGGTGCTTTATCGGCGCGAACGATCTTGCGCGGCGCCTGCTCTTCCATTTCGACTTTCGGCTTCTTCATCAGTGACTCCTTGTTGCGCCTCCCTTTACACGGAACGTAGGAAAAAGGCAGGAAAGATTGTTCAACTGCGCGTAATTATGTCCGCCAAAGGCGGTGATATTGAGGTCGATGACGACAGCTCGGTAGCGGCCAGACGTCGATCCGCCCAAACAAGGTGGAACACAGGGACGGAGCCGGGCCGGCCAAATAAGTCTCCCGGTGTTCCCTTCGGAAACGAGCCCCGGAGTGGCTTCGGAAGATCCGCGGGCCTGACCATACCCGGCATCATTCCTGCGTCCGGCGGCTTTGTCTCCGGTTTCAATCGGTTTTACCCGCTTCGGCACCGTCCGCGTGGGCAGCCATGCAGCGGCATTCATGGACAAATAACCGGTCTAGCCGATAGTTTCGGCGTTGCTGCGGGGCCGCAGTCCAAACGAGGTATCTGTCCGCGATGGTCGACGTTATCGCCGCACCGCAACAAGCAAAGGCCGCAAAAGCCGATGGTTCGCTGCGCACGCTTGCCGCGATTTCGACGGCGCATTGGGTCAGCCACTTCCATATGTTCGTGCTGCCGATGCTGTTTCCGTTTCTGAAGGAAAAACTCGGCGTCGGCTACATCGACCTCGGTTTCGCGCTCACCGTCTTTGCCGTTGTGTCCGGCCTGACCCAGGCGCCGATCGGCTATCTCGCCGATCATATCGGCGCCCGCAAGATCCTGCTGATGGGCCTGACGCTGGGCGGCTTTGCGCTGATCATGCTCGGTCTGCACCTAAGCTATCCCTGGCTGATCGCCAGCGCCGCGCTGCTGGGGCTCGCCAACAGCGTCTATCATCCGGCCAATTATGCGATCCTCTCGGCCCACATGGATGAAGCGCGCATGGGCCGCGCATTTTCGATCCACACCTTTGCCGGCTTCCTCGGCGGCGCGGTCGCACCGGCCACGGTCGGCGCGTTGGCCGCAACGATCGGAGGCCATGGCGCGCTGATCGTGACCGGCGCGGTGGGGCCGCTGGTAGCGCTGCTGCTCATCGTCGCCCGCACGCCCGATGCACGCGCCGCAAACCGTCATGCCAACGGCGCGGCGGGCCCGCGGCAAAACATCGTCACGCCCGCGTTGATCGTGCTGACGATCTTCTTCATGCTGCTGAGCCTCTCCAGCGCCGGCATCGGCAATTTCGGCGTGGTCGCGCTGATGGGCGGTTACGGCGCGTCGTTCTCGACCGCCAATATCGCGCTGACGGCGTTTCTCGGCGCCAGCGCGATCGGCGTGCTGGCGGGTGGCTTTCTCGCCGACCACACCGAGCGCCACGGACAGGTCGCCGCCGCCTGTTTTGCGATCAACGCGGCCATCGTGCTCATCATCGCCGTGATCGCGCTGCCGCCGCTGCTGCTGACGATGTCGATGGCGACGGCAGGCTTCCTCGGCGGCGTGATCGCCCCTTCGCGGGATATGCTGGTCCGCAATGCGGCGCCGCCGGGCGCGGCCGGCCGTGCCTTCGGCATTGTCTCCACCGGCTTCAATATCGGCGGCATCATCAGCCCGCTGCTGTTTGGCTGGATCATGGACCAGCACTTGCCGCACTGGGTGTTCGGCGCGTCGGCCAGTATTCATGGTGTTGACGGTGTTGCTGGCGCTGGTCACCGAGCGCGGCCCGCAAACGCGCACCGCGGGGCTTATGCATTCCTGAGTTTCACTCGCGGCGGTTGACAGCATCGGGACAGAATCCATGATGTCGGCAACAAAAATCCAGCCCGGGAAGAAACACCATGACCAGCCATCCAGACCTCGTGATCCGTGGCGGCAGCATCGCCGACGGGCTCGGCGGCGAATTGTTCGAGGCGGACGTCGCCGTTACGAATGGCCGCATCACCGAGGTCGGCAGCGTCTCGGCCAAGCGGCAAGGAAGAGATCGACGCCAAGGGCAAACTGGTGACGCCGGGCTTTGTCGATGTTCATACCCATTACGACGGTCAAGTGACCTGGAGCCAGGACATCACGCCCTCGTCGCAGAACGGCGTCACCACCGCGATCATGGGCAATTGCGGCGTCGGCTTCGCACCGTGCCGACCAAGTGACCACCAGCGCCTGATTCAATTGATGGAAGGCGTCGAGGATATTCCGGAACCGGTATTGAGCGCCGGTATTCCATGGTCGTGGGAAAGCTTTCCGGATTACATGGAATGGTTGTCGAAACGCAATTTCGACATCGACATCGGCGCGCAACTGCCGCATGCCGCGCTGCGCGTTTATGTGATGGGCGAACGCGGAGCGCGCCGCGATCCGTCGACACCCGAAGACAACAAGGCGATGGCGTCACTCGCAGGCGACGCCGTCCGCGCCGGCGCGCTGGGATTTTCGACCTCGCGTACCCTCAACCACCGTACCTCCACCGGCGATTTCACGCCGACCTTGAAGGCTGGTGAGGACGAACTGACCTCGATCGCCGGCGCGATGCATAATGTCGGCCGCAGCGTGCTTCAATTCGTGCTCGACCTCTCCACCATCGACGAAGACCTGCCAATGATGTTGCGGGTGGCGGAAAACACTGGGATCCCGGTGTCGTTCTCGATCACCCAGAACGACAAGGCGCCGCAACGCTGGCGCCAGACGCTCGACACCATCCGCGATGCTTCTGCGCGCGGCTTGTCGATTACCGCGCAGATCGCCGCCCGCCCGGTCGGGCTGATGCTCGGACTGGAACTGTCACGCAATCCGTTCCAGACTCATCCGAGCTACAAGGCAATCGCCCACCTCCCCCTCAAAGAGCGGCTGGCACGCCTGCATCAACCGGAAGTGCGCGCCGCGATCTTGAGCGAACACGCGACTGCGACCGACGATCCCCTATTCTTCCGGCCGAACTACGACAAGATGTATCTGCTGGGCAACCCTCCCGATTACGAACAGCCGCCGGAAAATACCCTGGGCGCGCAGGCCCAACGCGAGGGCAAGCAGCCGGAAGCGCTGGCCTATGACGCGATGCTGACCGACGAAGGTCGCGGCATGCTTTATGTGCCATTCCTTAATTACGCCGACGGCAATCTCGATGCGACCCGCGAGATGCTGCGTGATCCCAACGCGGTGCCGGGACTAAGCGACGGCGGCGCCCATTGCGGCATCATCTGCGATGCGAGCTTCCCGACCTATCTGCTGACGCATTGGACCCGCGACCGCAGCCGCGGCGACAAGCTGTCGATCCCCTTCGTGGTGGCGGCGCAGTCGCGCAAGACCGCTCTGTCGGTCGGCTTGTACGATCGCGGCGTCATCGCGCCCGGCTACAAGGCCGACATCAACGTCATCGACTATGACAGGCTGCATCTGCACCCGCCGAAGGTTCATTACGACCTTCCGGTGGGCGGCCGCCGTTTGCTGCAGCAGGTCGACGGCTATGACGCCACCATCGTCTCGGGCGTGGTGACGCAACGCAACGGCGCGGCCACCGGTGCGCGGCCGGGCCGGCTGGTGCGCGGCGCCCAGGGCAGTCTGCATTAAGGCATGATCTCCGCGAGCAAACGCTTCGCGTTTGTCGCGAGCAGAAAACCGGCATGCACTTTTCCGGATCATGCTTTAGGGCGTGGAACCACAAATCCAGCCTGCCCGATGCACCCGGTTGAATGTCCGTTTTGGGCCAGCCACGGTCATTTCGCCGGCGATTTTGTCACTTCTTCGCCGCGGCGCCGTATTCGGGAACCGCCGCGTCGGGTGCCATGGAATGCGCTGGAGGGAAAAGGCAGGTGAAGCAATCCTTTGCGCCTTAGCCGCACGACCTGCCGCCCGGGTCCGCTATCGTGGTCGCGACACGCCGATTTGGAGCACCCGAAGTCGATCGTGATATGCTTTTGGCATGGGAGTAATGCCCATGACCGTTTGCATGGACCGCGATCAAGAGATACCGGCAACGCAAATCGGAGAGCAGCCAGAGGCTCACGATCGGCTGGATGACTCTGATATCGACTTTGTCCTTATCCAGGATGTCAAACCTCCGCAACGTATCGCGTTGGCGCGCGAGCGTATGCTGATCTCTCGGCTGTATATCGGCCTGATCCGGAGCATCCACGACGACTACGGCGCCGCGTTTGCGACCCACAGCGACAGCGCGACCATTCGAACCATTGGCATCTATGTATTTCTCCGCACCGTCATGTGCTCGCCCGTTCGCGCGAGCACGATCGCCAGCGCGTTGAAACTACCGCGCGTGACGGTGCTGAGACGCCTGCAGGAAATGGTGAAGCATGGATATGTGGAACGCGTTGGCAACGCCTATCGCGTCACAGACAAGGTGAACATTCCGGCCTTGCAAGAGAAACTGCAACGACGCGTAACGATGATCACGGAGACCGCAAAAGAACTGGCAAAATTGGAAGCTCCCACCTAACGGCCCGACATGCGGTTGGCGTGACCAGGACCGCAATTTCAGGTGCAATACGAAAATCCACCTCACAACCCTAACGGAGAGAACGCCATGGCCGCCAATCTCATGTCTGTTGTGATGCAATTTCTGACCCCCGACATGATGGCAAAGATCGCCTCTTGCCTGGGACTTGATCGCAGTATCGCGCTAAAGGCGATTGGAGGCGCGGTTCCCGCGCTGCTTTCGAGCCTCGCCGATGTCGCCTCCACCCCCAATGGCGCGCGTCAACTCGGCAATGTGCTGGCACAGCAACCACCCGGGTCGCTCGAGAATCTCAAAAACCTCATCGGAGGCTCAAGCAATAACGCACTCGCCGACACCGGATCGAGCCTGCTGTCCGGCCTGTTCGGCGGCGGCGCGCTGGATACGATGGCGCAGTCGATCGGAAAGTTCGCCGGAATCGGCGAGGGCTCCGGCAGGTCGTTACTGGGAATGCTTGGCCCGGTGGTGCTCGGGGTTTTAAGTCAACATCAACGTAGCGCAGGCCTCGATGCCGGCGGGCTGGCATCTCTTCTTGGCTCGCAGAAGAGCCAGATCATGGCTGCGATTCCCGCGGGCTTGGCCGATCAATTAAGCGCCGCCGGGTTGATCGACCGAGCGGAAGGAGGCCTGCGCAGCGGGGCCGCGGCAGCCGAGGACAGAGTCTTCAGCAGCAGCACGGATCGAACCGCCACCCGGGACCGGCCGGATGACATCCCGCGCGGCACCGTCACAGTGGCCTTATTGGGTCCTGGGCCTCGCGGTCGTAAGCGGTCTTGCCTGGTATGCAATCGGGCGTCCGAGGGACCAGGTCGCCGAATTACCGCGGCCCGCGGCAACTCAGCCGTCGACC
This sequence comes from uncultured Alphaproteobacteria bacterium, assembly GCA_963843235.1. Lineage (GTDB taxonomy): Bacteria > Pseudomonadota > Alphaproteobacteria > Rhizobiales > Xanthobacteraceae > Bradyrhizobium. The sequence continues at coordinate 81,594 of CAWJJV010000015.1, read as the reverse complement.
ACAACCGTCGGCATGGCCCCGCTGGATCTGTCGGTGGGAGGAAGGAATCTGGCAACTGAGGTCAACGCCTCGGTCGGCACTTTGAGGTCGGTACTTCCCGGCATCACGGATACCGCGTCGGCTCAAGCGGCACTGCCCAAGATTCAGGAGGCGGCAGCGCAATTGAACGAAGTCGGCGCCCTTTCGACCAAACTCACTCCCGAAGGAAAAAGCGCGCTCGCCAAGCTGATCGCAGCTTCCATGCCGGCGATCAACCAGATGTGCGACAAGGTGCTGGCTACGCCGGGTGGAGGCATCGCGAAGCCGGTGATCGACGAGCTTCGTGGCCGTCTCGATACGCTCTCCCGAGCCTGATTTCCCGACATTGCGCCGTCCGCCCAAGGCGGACGGCGCAACAGCAATAGAGTTGCCCGGCGGGGACCTTTTACCCGTCTCATCGGTTTGCGATGAGGCGTAGCGACGTCGACGCGGCATGAGGAGTACAGCAATGGCCGATAAGTCCAGCTTCACGAAGGAGGAATGGACGCTGCTTCTAAAGAGCCCGATGATCGCCGGCATGGCGATCACGGCGGCCGATCCCAGCGGGTTGTGGGGTCTTTTGAAGGAATCGTTCGCTGGCGGCGCGGCGCTGACGAAAGCCGCAACCGACCCTAGCGCCAACGCCCTGGTAAAAGCCGTGGTGACCGATTTCGCCACCAGCGACGGGCGAAGCGCCGCGCGCGATGGCCTGAAGGCGGAATTCACCGGCGACCAGCCGCCGGACATCAAGACCAAATCCATCGACTCGCTGCGACAGGTTTCAGCGTTACTCGCCGCCAAGGCTCCAGGCGACGCAGTTGCCTTCAAGGGCTGGCTGCGCACGGTCAGTCAACAGACCGCCGAGGCCGCGGCCGAGGGTGGTGGCCTGTTCGGCGGAGGTGTTCAGGTCAGCGACGCGGAAAAGGCGACGCTCGCCGAAATATCGAGTGCGCTGGGCGTGTAACCAGGAGGAGAACCGACCAAGCGGAGAAGGCGGCCGGTTTAGCTAACGGGGTGAGCGGATAAGCAGAACATGGCGCCGCCAGCCGCGGCCCGGGTAAGCTCGACGTAACATAAGGGGGGAATGAAGCGTGCCGTTGCAAGAGCCCGCCCAAATAAAGCTGACACAGCCGCGAGGTACGGTACTGACAAACATGGCCGTCGCCGCGCTGATCATTGCCGGGCTCTATTTCGGTCGCGACATCTTCGTTCCGGTTGCGCTGGCAATCCTCCTGAGCTTTGTCCTCGCCCCCTTTGTCATTCGCCTCCATTCCTGGCGTGTTCCGCGCACGGCTTCGGTACTGATCGTGGTCTGCGTCGCCTTTTCGATCATATTCAGTCTGGGCGGCCTGATGGTCTCTCAGGCAACCCACCTTGCCGCGAAACTGCCTGGATATCAGCAAACGCTGAGTGACAAGATCGAAAGCCTTCGCGGCCTGATGGGCGGTTCCGGCACGTTGCAACAGGCATCCACCGTTCTCAAGCAGTTGGACACTCAACTGCAGCATAGCGAGGCGGCCGCGTCGTCTGGAGGCACGGGACAACCGGGAGATAGACCGGCCCCAATACCGGTTGAAGTCAGACAGCCCGACCCGGGGGCTTTCACGACGCTGGTCAAGATCATTGAGCCGCTGATCTCGCCGCTCACGACCACCGGCATCGTCGTGATTTTTGTGATCTTCATGCTGATGCAACGGGAGGATCTGAGAAATCGGGTGGTTCGCCTTGCGGGATCGGGAGATATTCAACGCACCACTGCGGCCCTCGACGACGCCGGCCAGCGCTTGAGCCGACTTTTTCTCACCCAGATAGCTTTCAACGCCGTGTTCGGTTTGGCCATTGGCATCGGGCTCCAACTCATTGGTGTGCCGTCCGCTCCGTTGTGGGGTCTGATCGCGATGATCCTGCGGTTCGTGCCCTATATCGGCGCGCTGATCTCGGCGATTTTCCCGCTCAGCCTCGCCGCGGCCGTTGGTTCCGGCTGGGAGATGCTGATCCTGACGGCCGCATTGTTCGTGGTCCTGGAATTACTCGCCGGACAAGTTCTCGAACCCTTGATTTATGGCCATAGCTCGGGCCTGTCGCCGCTAGCGATCATCCTTGCCGCATCATTCTGGACCTGGCTCTGGGGTCCGGTTGGATTGGTGTTGGCCACGCCTCTCACTGTGTGTCTCGTCGTCGTCGGGCGACACGTCGATCGTCTTCAGTTCCTCGACGTGATGCTGGGCGACCGGCCTCCGCTCACGCCGCCTCAGCTTGTCTACCAGCGGATGCTGGCCGGCGATCCCATGGAAGCGGCGGAACAGGCGCATGAACATCTGAAGGACGTGTCGCTGGAGAATTACTACGACGACATCCTTTTGAAAGGGCTGAGGCTCGCGGAAGCCGACCGTCGATTGGGTCACCTCGACGAGGATCGGTTGAATCGAGTCCTATCAACGGTCGAAGAATTGGTCGCCGATCTGGAGGCGCATCACGACGCGGAAGCGGCTGATCTCGGATCCGCAGACATGAGCTTGAGCCCCGGCGCCGCCATTGCCATTGAGCAAGCGAGGTCTCAACGCGCATCGGTCCCGGAACAACGCAACTTGCCGCGTTCGGTTCTCTGCATTCCCGGTTTTGGCAATCTCGATGAAGCGGCGGCGCTTGTGCTGGCCCACCTTTTGCGATGCCGCGGAATCGGTGCAACGGCGGAAAAAGCGGGCGCCCTATCGATGTCGAAAATCTTCTCGCTCGACCTCGCAGATGTTTCGCTTGCGTGCATCTGTTATGTCGGCCAGCCATCCACCGCCAAGATTCAATATGCCGTTCGTACGCTCGGCAAAAAGGGGCCCAGCACCCGCATGCTGCTCGCCATCCTCGGAACGGAAGGCGCGGTACCGGCCGAAAGCGCTACCGGGGCGCCGATCGCCAGCGGGTCATTTACGGCCGTCGTGGAAGCCGTCCAGGCGACCTCAACCGGACGCACCGAGCCGTCTATCGTGCCGAAGGCAAGCATCGCTACGTGAGGCGATGCGTCGCATCCCCGTCGGTCGGCCCGAAGGAAATATCAAGCGCGCCTCAAGGACAAATCAAGCGTGCGACAAAGTCTTTGGTTCGCAGTCCCGGCACTATCTGCCCACAGCACCTAGGAGGGAACCATGGCAGTCACTGCAACCCGATCCAGCCCCAATCCCGTCAAATCCGATCCGGCCCCCGCCGCCGACCTGGCGGCGATGAAGACCCGGCAACAGGCTGCCTGGTCTTCCGGCGACTATGCCGTGGTTGGAACCACGCTGCAGATCGTCGGAGAGGAATTATGCGAAACGCTCGATCTGCGCGCCGGTCAGAGGGTTCTGGATGTCGCCGCCGGCAACGGCAATGTCACCCTCGCCGCCGCGCGCCGCTGGTGCGACGTCACCTCGACCGATTATGTCTCGAGCCTGCTCGAACGCGGCCGAACACGTGCCCAGGCCGAGGGCCTGCCGGTGGAATTCAAGGTCGCCGATGCGGAGGCCCTGCCCTTCGCTGACGCCAGCTTCGACGTGGTGGTGTCGACCTTCGGCGTCATGTTCACCCCGAACCAGGATCAGGCGGCGAGCGAATTGCTCAGGGTCTGCAAGAGCCGCGGCAAGATCGGCCTGGCCAATTGGACGCCGGACGGCTTTATCGGGCAGCTCTTCAAGACACTCGGCAAATATCTGCCGCCGCCAGCCGGCGCGAAATCACCGGCGCTGTGGGGTACGCAGGCGCGCGTGACGGAGATGTTTGGAGCCGGCGCCGTCGGGATCACGGCCGAACGCTGCAATTTCACATTCCGCTACCGGTCGCCCGAGCACTTCCTCGACGTCTTCAAGACCTATCTATGGCCCCATGCTCAAGGCCTTTGCCGCGCTCGACGAGACCCGTCAGCAGGATCTCAGGAACGATCTGCTGGCGCTGATCGGCAGGATGAATCGCGCTGAAGACGGCACGATGGTCGTCCCGAGCGAATACCTCGAAACGGTTATCATCAAGCGCTGAACAAGGCATCGAAAGCATCGTGGAGAAGCCACGTCCGGCGCGTCATCCTCTCGGAGGAAACGGCCATGACCACGCTGACCAACATCCCGCGGATCGCCGCCATCGCGCCGGCGATCCAAAGACCATTCTCAATCTACTTGGCGCGTGTCGGCCAGCTCGTCGATCGCTGGGTCGCTGCCACGATCGCACGTCGCGCGCGTGAGGTAAGGCCTTTCGGCCGGGCAATGCCGATCACCCGGCTTTGGCAGAGTGCACGAGCCTCAACTTCGCAGCACCCTTGCAGCGGACCACCAGCAACAGATGGGCGGCGCGGTCCATGAAGGCGCGATTGGAGGCGTGGGCCTCCTCCAGTTGCACCAGTTCATCCGACAGGCCGTTCTGCAGATAGGCTGGGCTCCAGCGCGGGTCCGGCAGGAAGCGGCTATGAAACAGGTCAAGCCCCCGCATATCCTCGACATCGAAATCGTTCGCGAAATAGCCACGCAACTCGCTCGCGGTAAAGAGATGGAAGCTGAAGGCAATTTGCCGTCCGCCGCTCAGCTCGATCTCGCACCGGTCCTGGACGTGATCCTGTTTGAGTTGGCGGACATTCTCGATGCAATTCGACAAAGGCTGTCGGAGGACTTCCGACCGAGCGCACCGTGGTGATGAAATGCCCGGAGGTGACGCGCGCCATCTCCTTGGCGATATCCGGCATGCTTGCAACCGGCAGATGACTGAGGACGCTATAGAGGCACAAAGCGATGTCGACCGAAGCGTCGGATTCGGGCAACCGCGCTGTGAGGTCCGCGACGTCAAATGTCATCCTGACGTCGGGAAGGCTTGAGAGAGTCCCCGGCCAGTAGCCGCGCCCGTTCGATCTGCGCTTCCGCGATGTCGAAGCCTCGCGCAACGATATGCGTGAACCCAAGGGCGCGGGACCGGACGACCAGCCGGCGCAACCACGTGCCCGGGCCGCAGCCTGCATCCAGAAAGCTGACGGAAGTGGCGCCGGTTGCCTTTAACTCAACCAGCTTCTTTTCCAGCAGCGCCCAGACGCAGCGATCCGCATAGGCGTGCATGCCGTCAAAAGCGAATAGCTGCGTCGGATCACCGTCCGCATAGGCGGCGTAGTGGTCGCCAGCCCGATTATAGATGTCAGCGACCTTCTTGCCCGCTGCCTCGTTGAACTTGCCCGCCGCCTCGTTGAACCGTGCAGACATCATGCCCAACCCGGCGTGAGAGGGACAGGCTTGCAACTCCAAAATCTCACTCACGCTGCTGCTTTCGCTTTCCGTCCCAACAGCCAGCCCTTGATCACCTCGTGGGGCGAGCGACTGCTGCGTGGAAGTTCGTACCGCTGCATCACCGCCGTGGCAAAGCTGGCAGCCTGCTCCTCGCTCAGTCGCTGATCGTTGGGAAGAGCCATCCACTCGCGAATGACGGCCCGGCGAATATCCACTTTGTTCATCTTGATTCTCTTAAGAGTGATTGGGGCGGCCCTGAAAGCCCCACTTGCCGCTCAAAGCCTGCGGCTTTTTTTCGACTGCCCGCACCCCGGACACGGCTCAACAACTCAGTAGCGGCCGGCTAAACCTCGCGGGCGTCGAAAATAGATCCAAAACCGCCGTGAGAAACGCGCACATGTAAAATAAATCGAACCATCTTCATGATCCGCGTTCGCCTGTCATCAGCCGTTTTGCTGGCCGGAATATCCGGCAATGAGCCATAGGAAATCGAGACGGGCGACCGCCATCCTGCATAAGCGCGGCATAATAGCCGGCGCCCGACGTGCGGATCGGCGGCGCGCGAAATGCTGCCTTATTCCTGCCGCATCATGGCCGCGCCATGATGTGCGTTGCCGTGAACAGGGAGGCCTCAAATGACGATGAGACCCGATCCGACCTTCCACGCATCACCCAGACTTGCGATGGAAAGCCCGCCGGAAACCTTCGCTTACACGTTGCTGCTCAGTCCCGACTTCTCAAAGCCTGATGCGCTCGCCGTGATCGACGTAAAGCCCGGCTCGCCGACGTTCAGTAAAATCGTTCACACCGTGACGATGCCCAACAAGGGCGACGAATTTCATCATTTCGGCTGGAACGCCTGTTCGTCGGCATTGTGGCCGCTCACCGGCCACGCCTTTGTCGAGCGGCGCTACCTGATCATCCCGGGAATCCGCTCCTCGCGAATTTACGTCGTGGATACCAAACCCGATCCCACCAAGGCCAAGATTCACAAGATCATCGAGCCCGAGGAAATCTTCGGAAGACCGGTTACTCGCGCCCTCACACCGTTCATTGCGGGCCGGAGGGCATTTACGTCAGCACGCTTGGTGGCGGCGGCAAGGACGGCACCGACGGACCGCCGGGCGTCTTCATCATGGACTGCGAGACGTTCGACGTGCTCGGACGTTGGGAGATCGATCGCGGACCGCAGACCCTCCACTATGATTTCTGGTGGAACCTGCCGCGCGACTACATGGTGACGAGCGAGTGGGGACTGCCGCCCCAATTCGAGAACGGGATCGTGCCCGGGGGACCTTCTCTCCAACAAATATGGTCATCGGGTCCATTTCTGGGATCTGCGGGCGCGGCGTAACGTGCAGACCATCGATCTCGGCGCCAATCATCAAATGGCGCTGGAAGTGCGCCCCGCGCACGATCCGGTCCGCGAATACGGCTTCGTGGGTGTCGTGGTCGACACCACCAATCTGGAAGGCTCGATCTGGACCTGGTGGCGCGAGGGCGGCAAATTCCACATCGAAAAAACCGCCACGATCCCCGCCGAACCGGCGCCCAAGATCACTGCCACCACTGCTGCAGGGCTTTGGCGCCGTGCCTCCGCTGGTGACCGACATCGATCTGTCCATGGATGACAAGTTTCTCTACGTCTCCTGTTGGGGAACAGGCGAGATGCGCCAATATGACGTCACCGATCCGAGGAAACCGAAGCTTGCAGGTTCGGTGCACATCGGCGGCATTGCGCGACGCACGCCCCACCCAAGCGGCAACAAATATGCCGGAGGCCCGCAAATGGTCGAGATCAGCCGCGACGGCAAGCGGGTTTACTGGACCAACTCACTCTACTCGACATGGGATGCGCAATTCTATCCCGACGGCATACCCGGCGCGGAGGTGATGGCGAATGCCAACCCCGGCGGCGGTCTCGAATTGGCCAGGGATTACTGGGTGAGCTTCCCGGATGGATATCGAGCGCATCAGAATCCGGCTCGAAGGCGGGGACTGCTCGACGGATTCATTCTGCTATCCGTCGGTTTGAATTCGAGCCAACTGGACTGGACACCGGCCGGGCTTTGGCTGGCCGTCGTCGCGAGTGGCCTCTATCATGGGGTGAACCCGGGAATGGGCTGGCCGCTTGCCGTCTCGGCCGGCCTGATGGAAAAGCGTCCGCGAGCCCTTGTCGCAGCACTTTGGTCGCTGTCGATCGGCCATCTGCTGGCGGTGCTGCTGATCATCCTTCCTTTTGCCCTCCTCGTCACCCTCGCTGAATGGCAGCGCCAAATCCAGATCGGCGCGAGCCTTCTGGTCATCGGTTTCGGAATCCTGCTGCTGGTCAACCGGCGTCATCCACGAGCGCTGGCGCGGATACGACCTACGCAACTAGGGCTCTGGTCTTTTGCCGTCGCGCTCGCGCATGGCGCCGGATTGATGCTGGTACCGATCTATCTGGGGCTCTGCCGGACTGACGATGTCGACGGCGGTCACACGGCCGCTGGAACCCTTATCAACGCCAATCTCGGCATGGCCCTTCAGGTGTCGCTGGTCCACACCGCCGCGATGATCGCGGCGGGTGGATTTGTCGCATGGGCCGTCTACAGATATTTAGGTCTCAAATTCGTATCGCGGAGCTGGTTCAATCTGGACGCGCTTTGGGCCGTCAGCCTTTCTGGTGGGTACCGTTGCGCTCGGCATCAATTTCGCAGAACAGCGTTGGACGCCTGAGGGCCCGCATCCGGCATCAGTCCGGAAGCGCGCTTCGCTCAAACCGATTTTCCGTCAGGCGAATTTCGGTTGCGATGCCTGTCCCATCAAACGCGCGCGTTCGGTGTTGGGCCACAGCAACAACAGCCCGAGCAATCCCGACGCCACCAGGACCACCGCATTGATCGTGAAGCCGGTCATATAGCCCTCCAACAGCCCGGTCGAATGCTGAATCACGCTTCCCATCACTGTCGGAGCGATAATCCCGGCCAGCGTATAGATCGCGCCGTAGATCGCGAGCACCGCGCCACGCTGCGACACCGGCGTGAACTCGCCGAGCATCGGCGGGCAGACCACGTAAATGGAGCCGCAAAGACCCGACCCGATCACCAGCAGCGCGATCTGCAGCCCCGCGCCGTCGACATAAGGCAAGGTGGCAAGGATGCATCCACCGACGATCAGAGGGACCGAGCCGAGTACGCCGCGCGCGCCGCGGGTGGTGACGCCGCGCGCCATCATTGCCTGTGAAACCCATCCGGTGAGAATCACAATGACGGCGCCGAACACCCACGGCAGGATCGAAATCCACCCCGCATTCGTCTGCGAGAACCCCAGGCCCTTGACGATGAAGGGCGTGAACCAGGTCAGTCCCAGCGACAGCGCCCAATAGGCTCCGAACGTCGCGGCGCAGCAGCCGATAAAGGTGCGCGACGTCAGAAGCTGGAAATAAGGAATACGAGGCTCGGCGGCCGCCGTCGCGGCGGTTTGAACCAGCGGTCCTTCCTCACCCCAAATCAGCCACGCCGCGACCCAGATCAGGCCGACCACGCCGAGCGCGCCGAATGCATAGTGCCACGTATGATTGACGATCACCCAATTCAGCGCCGGTACCGCGAGGATCACACCGAACGCCGATCCCTGCGAGAGGATGGCGGTGGGAAGCGTCCGCTTTTCGTCGGGAAACCATTTATAGATAGCGTGGGCCGCCACCGAAAAAGCAGGCCCCTCGCCGGCACCGAGGATGATGCGGCAGATCAGCAGCGTGGTGAACCCGATGGTGCCGACCATCGGAAATTGCGCCAGCGACCAGACCACCGCCAGTGCCAGCAGCACCCAGCGCGTCGGGACGCGGTTGACGATGAAGCCGATCACGATCGCCGAGATCGAAAACAGGAAGAAGAACGAGGAGCCGAGCAGCCCGAAATCCTCCGGCTCGAGCTTGAGTTCGGTCATGATCGGCACGCCGGCAAGGCCGACCACGATCTTGTCCGCAAAGTTCACCAGCATGAACAGAAACAGGAGAAACGTGATTCTCCAGGCGCCCTTGGGCGTCGGCTGTGCAGCTCATGGTCATTTCCCCCGGTCTATCGTTGACGTGCTGGCCCTGTTGACTGGCCTGTATCGCAATGCTACCCGTGGGGTCGCCGGCATTGCAACCGGGCATTTTTGCACGATCGTTGATCGGCGCACGGTTGGGGGCGCTGCAGCTTGGCAACCGCCTCGAAATGGCCCGGCTTCAAAACTTGCGGCGACCGATCACGATCGCATCGCGTCACGATTGAGACCGTGATCTCCCGCGATGGTCTTGGTATGCTGCGCCAACAATCAAAGGGAATTTCTGACATGACCCGATCGAGCCTTCGCCATGCTCCCGCCGCCAGCCTGCTCGCCGTGGTTTCGATGCTGGCGGCCTGGGGTTTTCCGGCGACCGCGCAGGACGCCAAGACGCCGAGCAAGACGCCGGATTACGAAGCGATCGTCGCCGCGCCGGACCGGAGCGATGCCGACCGGCAAACCGATCAGCGTCGCCAGCCGGTCAAGATGCTGGCTTTCGCCGGCGTCACACCGGGAATGCGGGTGCTGGATATGGAAGCCAGCAGCGGCTACAGCGCCGAGCTGCTGGCGCGCGCCGTGGCGCCTGACGGCATCGTGTACGCACAAGACTCCGCTGATGTGGTCGAGCGGTATGTGAAGGACAAATTCGATGTCCGGGCGCAGAAGCCCGCCATGAAAAATGTCGTCCATGTGATCCGGAATTACGACGACCCAATTCCGCCTGACGTCAGCGGGCTCGACCTGATTACGTTTTTCTTTTCCTATCACGATATCACCTACATGCCTGTCGATCGGGCCGAGATGAACCGGAAGATGTTCGCGGCGTTGAAGCCCGGCGGATTTCTGGTGATCGCCGACCATTCGGCGCGTCCCGGCGATGGTACGACGGTTGGCAACACGTTTCATCGCATCGAGGAAAGTACGCTGCGCCGGGAGATCGAGGCGGCCGGCTTCAAGCTTGTGGCCGAGGCCGACTTCCTGCGCCATCCCGAAGACCCGCGGAACGCCCCGGTGTTTCGTTCGCAGGTCCCGACCGATGAGTTCGTGCTGAAGTATCAAAAGCCGCTGTGAGGCATTGCCGCGCCTGATATGACCAACGGCGATCAGATGGTGCTGCGTGTTCGGGAACTGACCAAGACCTATCGCTCGGCCGGCGAGCAGGTTGCTGTGCTCCGCGGAGTGAACCTGGACGTCGCCGCGGGCGAGCGCGTCGCGCTGACCGGCGAATCCGGCAGTGGCAAGAGTACGCTGCTGCATCTGATCGCCGGGCTCGATCGGTGCCGACGGGGGCGAGGTTCGGCTGGCCGATGCGTCGATCGGCGATCTTAACGATGCCGGCCGGGCAGCGCTGCGGCGCGACCGGCTTGGCCTCGTGTTTCAGCAATTCAACCTGATCCCCAGCCTGAGCGTCGAAGACAACCTCAAATTCCAGTCGCGCATCGCCGCTCGCCACGATGCTGACTGGCACGCCGAACTGGTGGAGCGCCTCGGACTCGGCGATCTGCTGCGGCGCTATCCCGAACAATTGTCCGGCGGCCAGCAGCAGCGGGTCGCGATCGGTCGCGCGCTGGCGGTGAAACCATTGCTGCTGCTCGCCGACGAGCCCACCGGCAACCTCGATGAGGCGACCGCGGACCAGGTTCTCGCGCTCACCCGCGATCTCGTCGCGCGAACCGGCTGCGGCATGTTGATGGTGACCCACAGCGCCCGCCTCGCCGCGACGCTCGATCGGCGGGTAAATCTCCATGCCGGATTGATCGCATGAGCCGCCTGCTCTGGATCCTCGCGGTGCTGTTGAGCCATTGGCGGCGGCATCCGATGCAGCTTGCGACTTTGCTGATCGGCCTGATTGCCGCGACCGCGCTGTGGAGCGGCGTGCAGGCGCTGAACCAGCAGGCGCGCTTGAGTTATGATCGCGCGGCCGCGACGTTCGGCGGCGCGCGAACGGCCGCACTGGTCGCTCGCGACGGCACGACCTTCCCGCAGCAACTTTTCGTCGCGTTGCGCCGTGGCGGCTGGCCGGTATCGCCCGTGCTCGAAGGCCGCGTTCAGATCGGCGGACGGTCGTTCCGGCTGTTGGGAATAGAACCGGTCACGCTGCCTGCCGAGGTCGGAAACGCCCCGGCGATCGGAAAGGCCGATTTCGAGACCTTCATCACGCCGCCGGGGCAAATGCTGGTGGCGCCCGAGACGCTGTCCGAGCTTGATCTGTCCGAAGGCGCCTCTCCCGTGCCAAGCAGCGGCACGCCGCTTCCGCCGCTGCGCGTGCAGCCGCAACTGGTGCCCGGCGTGCTGGTGGTCGACATCGGCATCGCCCAACAGCTTCTGAATATGCCGGGCCGGATCTCCCGGCTGTTGATCGGCAACGCGCGAGAGACGCCCGCGCCGCTCGAAACGATCGCCGGTGACAAGCTCCGTTTGGTCGCCGCCGATGCCGAGAGCGATCTCGCGCGCCTCACCGACAGCTTTCACCTTAACCTGACGGCATTTGGCCTGCTGTCGTTTCTCGTTGGGCTGTTCATCGTCAATTCGGCCGTAGGCCTCGCGTTCGAGCAGCGGCTGCCGATGCTGCGAACGCTGCGGGCCTGCGGCGTGTCGGCGCGCCGGCTGAACGCGGTGCTGCTGCTCGAACTGGTGACGCTGGCGCTTGGCGCGGGCATCATCGGACTGGTCTGCGGCTACCTGATCGCGGCCTGGCTGCTGCCCGACGTGGCCGCCAGCCTGCGCGGCCTCTATGGCGCGGAAATTCCGGGGCAACTGACCCTGCGGCCGCAGTGGTGGATCGCCGGCCTCGCCATCAGCGTCGCCGGGGCGCTGGCGGCATCGGCCGCAAGCCTGATCAAAGCGATCCGACTTCCCATATTGGTCGCCGCGCAACCCTATGCCTGGCAGCAGGCCCAGCACCGCTGGCTGATCGCGCAAAGCGCGCTGGCTTTGGTGGTGCTGGCCGCCGCGGTCGGCTTCCTGTGGTTCGGCAATTCGCTGACATCGGGATTTGCGGTCTTGGCGGCGTTGCTGCTCGGCGCGGCGCTGGCCCTGCCCGCAATGCTCGAACTGGTACTGGCGTTCGGTCAGCGTAGCGCCCGCCACGCGCTCGCGGTTTGGTTTTGGGCCGACAGCCGCCAGCAGCTTTCGGGACTGTCGCTGGCGTTGATGGCGTTGTTGCTGGCGCTCGCGGTCAATGTCGGCGTCGGCACCATGGTCGAAACCTTCAGCCGGACCTTCGTCACCTGGCTGGACGGAAGGCTCGCGGCGGACGTTTACGTCAACGCGTCGGACGATGCGCAGGCAACCGAGATCAAGACGTGGCTGCGCCGGCGCCCCGAGGTACAGGCGATCCTGCCGGGCGGCCGCGCCGAGACCCACATCGGCGGCGCGCCGGTTGAAATTCTCGGTCTGTCCGATCATGCCACCTATCGGGATCACTGGCCGTTGCTCCAGTCCACCGCCAACGCCTGGGATCGGCTTCGTCCCGGCGATGCCGGCTTCATCAGCGAGCAGTTGGCGCGGCGTATGAACCTCAGGCTCGGCGATCGCATCGACGTGCCTGCGCCCGGCGGAAACTGGGCGCTTGAGGTGGCCGGCATCTACGCCGATTACGGCAACCCGAAAGGACAGATTGCGGTCAATTTCGCCGCGCTGACACGGCGCTTTCCCAACATTCCACAGACCCGTCTCGGCCTGCGCATCACGCCGGGCGGGAGGCCGGCGCTGATGTCGGCGCTGCAGGATAAATTCGGCCTCGATGGCAGCAACCTGGTGGACCAGGCCACGCTGAAGGCAAGTTCGACGCGGATCTTCAACCGGACCTTCGCCGTGACGGCGGCACTGAACACCTTCACCCTCGGCGTCGCCGGCGTGGCCTTGCTGACAAGCCTGTTGACCCTGAGCAATTCCCGGTCTGCCGCAACTGGCCCCGCTATGGGCGATCGGAATCACGCGGCGGCGGCTTGCCGCCATCGAACTCGTCAAGACCATGTCGGTCGCGCTGATCACGACCTTGCTGGCGCTGCCGCTCGGCCTGGCGGTGGCGTGGTGTCTGATCACGGTGGTGAACGTAAAGGCCTTCGGCTGGCGGCTGCCGTTCGCGGTTTTCCCGCTGCAACTGCTTTGGCTCGTCGGCGTGGCGATGCTGGCCGCGCTGTTCGCCGCGCTGCTGCCGGCGATCAAGCTGGCACGCATGCAGCCGGCGAGCCTGATCAAGATATTCGCCGATGAGCGATAGATCCCCGATATCCCGCCGCGCCTTCACGGCCGGCGCCGTCGCCTTCGGGCTTTTCCGCAGGCCCGTGCATGCGCAAGGCTTTGCCGGACTGGGCATGACAGCCGATGGCTTCGCAGCCGTCGTTCCCGGCAAGGTTTTTTCCTTTCCGGCCGATCACGGCCCGCATCCGAATTACCGCATCGAATGGTGGTACGTCACCGCCAACCTCATGGACTCGGCCGGCGTCGCCTATGGCGCGCAATGGACCCTGTTTCGGCATGGCATGAAGCCCGATAATGCAGCCACAAGGATGGGCCAATCCGCAGATCTGGATGGGCCACGCCGCCGTGACCCGCGCCGACCTTCACCGCTACAACGAAGCCTTTGCGCGCGGCGGCGTCGGCCAGGCCGGCGTGAATGCACAGCCGTTTCAGGCATGGATCGATTCATGGGAGATGCGAGCGGCGGGTCAGATCAATGACATGACCGTCGCGCCACTCACGCTGAACGCCTCGGGTACGGATTTCAGCTACGCGTTGCGGCTCGACGCCGATCGCGCGCTGGTCCTCGAGGGCGACGCCGGCTACAGCCGGAAGTCGGAACGCGGACAGGCCTCGTATTATTTCAGCCAGCCCTATTTCAAGGTAACCGGCCGCGTCACGATCGACGGCACACCGGCCGAGGTCACCGGCCAGGCCTGGATGGACCGCGAATGGAGCAGCCAGCCGCTTGCGCCGGATCAAACCGGATGGGACTGGTTCTCGCTGCATCTGGGTTCAGGCGAGAAGCTGATGCTGTTTCGGCTGCGGCAGAGCGACGGCAACGACTATGCTTCCGGCAACTGGATTGCGCGCGACGGCAAGTCCGTGCAGCTCTTTCCGGCGGACATCAAGATGAAGCCGATGGCCTCGACGGAAATCGGAGGCCGGAAGTTGCCGACTGCATGGCGCATTGATATTCCCGCCCACGGCATCGCGATCGAGACCGTTGCCCTGAATACGCGAAGCTGGATGGGAACGAGCTTTCCTTATTGGGAAGGCCCGATCAGCTTCAGCGGCAGCCACACCGGCGTCGGATATCTCGAACTGACCGGCTATTGATATCCGGTTATCGGTTGACCGCAAGATCCGGACCCACAGTGCCGCGTTGGCGCAAAGTGGGGTGCCGGTTTTCCCTCGCGACAAACGCGAAGCGTTGGCGCGGAGATCATGCTCAAATAATAAGATAGAGCTGGGATGGCGATTCGAAGAAAAGCCATCTCGCTCTAGGAGAGGATTTCACGATGTATCATTTCACCGCGCTGGTCACTTGCGTGGCCGTGCTGTTCTATGCCTTCGCCAGTATCCGGGTATCGCGGGCGCGTGTGGCCTACGGGGTCAAGCTGCCGGCGACATCCGGCCATGCCGACTTCGATCGGGTGGTTCGCGTCCACATGAACACGCTGGAATGGATGCCGATCTTCCTGCCATCGCTCTGGCTGTTTGCCATCTATGTCGGCGATGCCAGCGCCGCGGCGATCGGCCTGGTCTGGATCGTCGGTCGTATTCTTTACATGATCGGCTATATGCGCGCCGTCGAAAAACGCGGACCGGGTTTTGCCCTTCAGGGATTGGCGTGCGCCGTCCTGTTGTTCGGCGCGTTGGGCACCATCCTCTGGCGGCTCGTTCACGCCTGACGGCTCAAGTACCGTCATTGCGAGCCAACGGGTCCCGCGTCCGCGCGACCCGTTGGCTCCTCGCAATGACAAAGACAAGCGTGTGAAATCGCCTACTTCGTCAACGGGCAGCCGCTATCCTTGGCCGACGGAAACGCCTTGTCGCCCGGCACGACGGCGAGCTGCTTGTAGTAATCCCAGGCCTTCTTGGATTCCGACGGCTTCTTGACCTCGAACAGATAGAGGTCGTGCACCATCCGACCATTGGCGAGCACCTTGCCGCCTTGCGCGAACATGTCGTCAACCGGCAGCTCCTTCAGCTTTTGAGCCACGGCGTCGGAGTCTTTGGTGCCGGCCGCTTTGACGGCCTTCAGATACTGCAGCGTCGCCGAATATGTTCCGGCCTGGATCATATTGGGCATGCGGCCGGTTCGTTTCATGAAGCGTTCGCCGAAGGCCCGCGATTGATCGTCGCGATCCCAGTAGAACCCTTCGGTCAGGACCAGGCCCTGTGCCGCCTGCAAGCCAAGGCCGTGGACTTCGGCCAGGGTCATCAGCAGGCCGGCAAGCTTCTGGCCGCCGGCAACGATGCCGAATTCGGCGGCCTGCTTGATCGAGTTCGTGGTGTCGAGCCCGGCATTGGCGAGGCCGAGGATTTTCGCTTTCGAGCTCTGCGCCTGCAGCAAGAACGAGGAGAAGTCCGACGAGTTCAAGGGAATGCGGACCGAGCCAAGCACCTTGCCGCCGCTCGCGGTAACGATCTCGCTGGTATCTTTTTCAAGCGCATAACCGAAGGCGTAATCGGCCGTCAGGAAAAACCAGGTATCGCCGCCCGCCTTGACCAGTGCGCCGCCGGTGCCGACCGCGAGCGCATGGGTATCGAAAGCCCAATGGAAGCCGTAGGGCGTGCAGGCATCGCCGGTGATGCGCGAAGTCGCGGCGCCGACGACGATGTCGATCTTCTTCTTTTCCTTTGACAGCTCCTGAACCGCGAGCGCTACCGACGACGTCGTCAGTTCGGTGATCATGTCGACGTTTTCGACATCATACCAGCGGCGCGCGATGCTGCTGGCCAGATCTGGCTTGTTCTGGTGGTCGGCCGTGATCAATTCGATTTTCTGGCCAAGCACGGTGCCGCCAAAATCCTCGATCGCCATCCGCGCGGCCTCGACGGAATATTTGCCGCCGTAATCGGCGTAGACCCCCGACTGGTCGTTCAAAATGCCGATCTTGACGCCCTGTGCCGAAGCCGGCGCTGCGATTAAAAGGCCGCCCATCGCGAGCAGCCGCCAACCCTACTAATTTCATCCGCGCATCCCCCGAGGTTTCTATTTGTGCACAAGCATCTTATTTTATAACCCTGCAGCTGCCCATCTATTTCGGGCAAGCCCGACTTATGGCGGAGCGGCCGGTGATTTACGCCCCTCTGCCGTCAGGCCGGTTTCGGTTTTTCACTCCGCCGCCGCCCGTCGGCCAGGCCGCGGACCACCATGTAGAAGATCGGCGTGAAGACCAGCCCGAATAACGTCACGCCGAGCATCCCGAAGAACACCGCGACGCCGACCGCCTGGCGCATTTCAGAGCCCGAGCCGGTACGAGACCACCAGCGGCAGCACGCCGAGAATGAACGCAAACGACGTCATCAGGATCGGGCGCAACCGCAGCCGGCAGGCCTCGATGACCGCTTCCAGCCGATCCCGGCCCTCGCGCTCGATGTCGCGGGCGAATTCGACGATCAAGATCGCATTCTTGGCGGCCAACCCGACCAGAACCACGAAGCCGATCTGGGTGAGGATATTGACGTCCTGCCCCATGATCCGCACGCCGATGGTCGCGGCAAACAGGCACATCGGTACGATCAGGAGGACGGCAAAGGGCAGAGCTCCAGCTGCCATATTGCGCGGCCAGCACCAGGTAAACGAACAACACGCAGATCGGAAAAACCGCGAGGCCGGCATTGCCGCTGGTTGTCTGCTGATAGGACAGGTCGGTCCATTCGAAGGAAAATCCGCTCGGCAGCGTGTCCTCTGCAAGCTTCTTCATGACGGAGATGGCGGTCGCCGAGCTCGTGCCCGGCCGCGCTCTCACCCTGCAGCTCGGCCGCGGGATAGAGATTGTAGCGCGCGACCCGGTCCGGCCCGGAGACGTCCTTGAAGTCAACGACACTGCCAAGCATCACTGTGTCGCCGGCGACGTTACGGGTGCGCAGGCGCGAAAGGTCGGCGCGCTCTTTGCGAAACGGCAGGTCGGCCTGCGCCGTGACGTGATAGGTGCGGCCGAACAGATTGAGGTCGTTCACATAGGTCGAGCCGAAATAAGTCTGGATCGTGTCGGTGATGTTCTGGATCGGAACGCCGAGCTTCTGCGCCTTGATGCGATCGATATCGACGAACACCTGCGGCGTATCCGCGGAGAACGGCGAAAACACCGTGGGGGCGAGCAGCAGTGGCGACTTGCGCGCCGCTGCGACAAGTTCATCGGTCGCCGCCGCGAGCAGTTCGGGCCCGCGGCCCTGGCGATCCTGGATGCGCATGGTGAAGCCACCGCCGGTGCCGATGCCCGGGATCGGCGGCGGCGGGATCACGATGATGAACGCGCCTTCGATAGCCGCAAGCCGCTTGCGCAGTTCGGCGGTGATCGAATTCGCGGTCAAACCTTTCTTGAGCCTCGCTTCAGGTTCTTCGAACACCGGAAACAGCGCGGCCGAGTTGCTCGCCTGGGTGCGGGTCGCGCCCGACAGGCCCGCAAAAACCGCGATAGGGAGATTCCGGGCGTATCCAGCGAAATGCTCTCGATCCTACGAACGATCTCGGTGGTCCGCGCCAGCGACGCCGCGCCCGGCAATTGCGCGGATACGATGACGTAGCCGCGATCCTGCGCCGGAATATAGCCTTGCGGCGTGGTGGCAAGCAGCCAGCCGGCGCTCCCGATCAGCACGACATAGACCAGAAGCATCACCACGCGGTGACGGATCACGAAGCCCGCAAGGTCCGCGTAGAAATTCGACAGCCAGTTGAAGCCGCTGTTGAACAGCCCGGTGAACGCATACCCAGCCACGGCCAAGGAGATTCCAGGAAGCCGGCGGTCGCTTGTCCGCGTGTATCTCCAGGATCTGCGAGGCCAGCGCCGGCGACAGCGTGAGCGAGCAGAAGCAGGAGATCGCGGTCGCCACCGCGATGGTGACGGCGAATTGCTGAAAAAATTGACCGGTAATTCCGCCCAGGAACGCGGTCGGCACGAACACCGCGCACAACACCAGCGCGATCGACACCAGCGCGCCGCCGACCTCCTCCATGGTTTTCAGCGCGGCGTCACGCCGGCTCATGCCGTGCTCGAGATGCCGCTCGACGTTCTCGACCACGACGATGGCGTCGTCGACCACGATGCCGACCGCGAGCACGAGGCCGAACAGCGTCAAATTGTTGATGCCGTAGCCAAGCGCCGCCATGGCCGCAAACGTACCGACCAGCGAAACCGGGATCGCAATGATCGGAATGATCGCCGGCCGCCAGCCCTGCAGGAACACCAGCACCACGATGACGACCAGGATCATCGCCTCATAAATGGTCTTGATCAGTTCGTGGATCGACTGGGCGATGAACTCGGTCGGGTTGTAGCCGATGTCGTAGTCCAGCCCCTTCGGAAAGCTGGCCTTGAGCTTCACCATCGTGTCGGAGATGCCCTTGGCAGTCGCCAGCGCATTCGATCCCGGCCGCTGCGTCACCAGCATCGCGACCGCGGTCTTGCGCAGCTCGAAGCTGTTGGTGGAATAGTCGAGCGCACCGAGCTCGATCCGGGCGATGTCGTGCAGCCGGACGGTGCGGCCGTCGCTACCTGCCTTGACCACGATGTCCTCGAACTGGGATGGGTCCTTCAAACGGCCGGTGAACGTCAGGTTCGGCTGGAACGCGCGGTCGGCGATCGGCGGGCTGGCCAACTGACCGCCGGTGATCTGCAGGTTCTGGGCACGGATCGCGGCGATCACGTCGCCCGAGGTCATGCCGAGGTTCGCGATCTTGTCGGGATCGAGCCACAGCCGCATCGAATAATCGCGGGCGCCGAAAATCTGGATGTCGCCGATGCCGTCGAGCCGCAGCAACTCGTCGCGAACCTGCAGCAGCGCGTAGTTCGAGATGTAGAGCTGGTCGAGGCTGTCGTCGGGCGACAGCATGAACACGACCATCAGGATGTCGGGCGAGTTCTTCTTGCGTGACGACGCCGTTGCGCTGCACTTCGTCCGGCAGTTGCGGCTGCGCGATCGCCACGCGGTTCTGCACCAGCACCTGCGCCTTGTCGAGATCGGTGCCGAGCTTGAAGGTGACGGTGATGGTGAGCTGGCCGTTCGAGGTCGCCTGGCTGTAGAGATACAGCATGTCCTCGACACCGTTGATCTGCTGCTCGATCGGCGCTGCCACGGTGTCGGAAATAGTCTGCGCCGATGCGCCCGGATATTGCGCGGTGACGACCACTGTCGGCGGCACCACTTCGGGATATTCGGCGACCGGCAACGTCCGGTAGGCGAGCGTGCCGACGATCAGCAGCACGATGGACATCACCATCGCCAGAATCGGCCGGTTGATGGAAAGCGCGCCGAGATTCATGTCTTGTTACCGGCCGGCGCGGTCTTGGTATCGGAAGGTTTGGCCTCGTGCGGGCTGACCTTGGCGCCGACGCGGGCGCGCTGCAGGCCGTCGACGATGACGCGATCGTCCGGCTTGAGGCCTTCTCGGACCACGCGAAGCCCGTCATCGAGCGGGCCGAGCGTGACCGCGCGGGCCTCGACGGTATCGTCGGGCTTCACCACGAACACGATCTTGCGCGACTGATCGGTGGCAACAGCGGTATCCGGCACCAGCAGCGCCTGGTAGGGCGCGCTTCCGATCAGCCGCACCCGGCCGAACTGCCCGGGCAAAATCGAAAGGTCCTTGTTGGAATCACCGCACGGCCGCGCAGCGTGCCGGTGGAGACGTCGAGCCGGTTATCGACGAAATCCATATGACCGTCATGCGACGGTTTGGTCTCGCCGACGAGTGTCACTTGCACCGGATTGGCGGTGTCGCGCGAACTCGGCCGCTTGCCTTCGAACCAGAGCCGGCTGTTGCGTACATAGGTCGCTTCGTCCATGTCGAAATAAACGTAGATCGGATCGAGCGAAACGATCGAGGTCAGCGGCGTCGCGCCGCCATCGCTGCCCTGCACCAGATTGCCGATGCTGACGAGATGGCGGCTGACCCGGCCGGTGATCGGCGCGATCACATGGGCGAACTCGATATTGAGGTGGGCGGCCTTCAGCGCGCCTTCGGCGACGGATTCCGCGGCGTGCGCTGCCTGCAAGGCCTGGCGCCGCTGGTCGACGACCTGTTCGGAGACCGCGCTGGTCTGGACCAGGTTCAGGCCGCGGTCGAGCTCGCGCTTGGCGAGCTCCACCTTGGCGCGCGCATCCGAAAGCTGGCCGTCCGCCTGCTCGGCGACCGCCTCGAACGGGCGGGGGTCGATGATATAAAGAAGGTCGCCAGCCTTGACGATGTCGCCGTCCTTGAACTCGACATTGGTGACGAAACCTCCGACCCGCGCGCGAATCTGAACCTCTTCGACGGCCTCGAACCGGCCGGTGAATTCGTCCCAATCCGTGACGGTGCGCTTGACCGGCTGGGCGACCGTGACCGGCGGCGGCGCGGCGGCCTGTGGCGCCGGCTTGTCGCCGCAGCCAGACAGGGTCGCAGCCAGCAAAACGGTCAGTGGCCGGAGATCGCAAAGGGAACCGGCGTCGAAAACCCGCCTTCGAGCCAAACGCTCCGATTTCTTCGTCGCGCCCAATTGCATCTCCTCTGCACTTCTGCCGTGATCGAAACGGCCGCCGCGGCACTGCGCGGCGGGTAAGAGAGATCCCCTCCCAGTCTGTTCAAGGGCGGGCCAAGATCAAGTGAAAAAACACCGTGTGTGCGGTCGAGCATCCGCCGCTCAGCGACCGCCACGCGGTCATTCGCCGCGCCTCACACATGACAGTCTTCCGAGGCTGAGCCGGATTCAATCTTGAGGCGAATGCCGTGAAGCGAACACCTGTCGTCGCTCGCGACTTCACATCGTCGTCATATCGACCACGTTTTAGAGAGGTTCAAAAACCACGCGATCGAAATTTGTGGAATAGCACCGCGCAGGTTGGGTTCGTCCATTCGCAGCGAAAAACGGCTGCTGCCCATCATAAAGTTGCCAGACTGCAAGAAGGTGTCACGTGGAAGTCGAACGGAACGTCAAAGAACTGAACTCATACCGGCAATCTCGCCGCCTATATCGTACCGTTGGATTCTTCTGCCTGGCGCTCCCGGCGTTCATGCCCGCATCGGCTCAAGCACAGGCCAACCCCGCGACGCTTCCCCCGGTGCAAATCGATGCACCGAAAAATCGTCCTGCGCCGAGGCATGCACCGGCAACGGCGGCGAGGACTTCGAAACGACGAACGGCGCGTTCGAATCAACCGCCGAAGCCGGCCAGTCAGGCGGCCAGCGCGGCCGACGACGGCAACGGTCCGAACAACACCAATTCCGGGCCGCCGTTGCAGCAGGCGCCCTCGCTCGGCAAGACCGGCACCAAGCTCGCGGACTTACCGGTCAGCGTTCAAATCATTCCCCGCGAGGTACTGACTGAACAAGGCACCACGACGCTGCGCGACGCCATCACCAACGCGAGCGGCATCAATGCGGGCGGCCAGGACTCGCTGGGCTATTTCGACCATTTCCTGATCCGCGGGCTTGAACGCCCAGGTCTATACCGACGGATTCTCCGACGGCGACCAGCTCGGCGGCCTCACGCATACATTGAACGGCGTGCGGCGGATTGAAGTTCTGGAGGGCCCGGGATCGTCGCTATTTGGCAGCGGCCCGCCCGGAGGCACGATCAATGTGGTCCACTATGAGCCGTCGCCGGTCTTTCACTTTGGCAGCAGCTTGCAAGCCGGATCATTCGGCACGATCACCAACAGCAACTACATTACGGGCCCGACGACCGTCGACGGCCTGAACTATCGACTCGACACCACCTTCTCGCATGCCGACGGCTTTCGTGATCTCGGAAGCAGGGACTACGAAGTCCGGCCGGAATTCTCCTGGCATGTCGGGGACCACACCCTCAATTTCGCGCTCGACGCCCGCCATATCGAGCAGACGCCCGATTCCTATGGTCTGATCTATCTGAACGGCTCGCCGATTTCAGGCGTTTCCACCGGTGCGAAGTACTCGACGCCATTTTCCTTCGCCAATCAGGACTACATCCGCCCCACATTGACCGACAAATGGGACGTCAATGACTTCCTGACCATCAACAACCGGCTTTCCTATACCCATCGCGACATCGACGTCATGCGCAACAACGACAGCATGAGCGCCAGCGGCACCCACATCGTCGGAAACACGCTCGTAGGGCGACAACTGCGTTCGCAGGACGATTCCGACGGCAGCCTGGACTATCAGTTCGAACCGGTCTGGAAGTTCGGCACCGGCTCGATCCGGCATACATTGCTGACCGGATTCGAGTACCAGCATCAGGTCATGGATACGCAACGGACCACCGCCGACCTGCCGAACATCACCAACATCTTCGCGCCGGCGCCGCCGGAGTTGACGCCGGCCGGCCTGAATTTCCTGTGCGACGCCAAACATTCCTGCGACAACGATCACATGGTGGCGGACTATTACGGCCTCTATGCCACCGACCAGATCGATCTGACCGACAGATGGAAGCTTCGCGTCGGCGTCCGTCAGGATTGGTACAATACGTCGCTGGATCCGCTGATCACCGTGCCGGGCCGCTTCACCAGCACCGGCATACCGCTGATCGGTGGCGTACCGCAAACCCGCAACGATTCCCCGGTGAGCTGGAGCGTCGGCACGCTGTACAAACTCTTCCCCGGCATCTCGCCCTATATCGGCGTCTCGAAAAGCTATCTGACAAACTTCAACTCGGAAAATACCTTCAACGGCATCGGCGCACCGGAGTCGGCGATGCAATATGAGGCGGGCATCAAGTTCTCGCTGCTCAACGACAAGATCGTCTTGAACACCTCGGTCTTCAACATCTCGCGCGACAACGTCGCCACCTTGTTGACCAACAGTGCCGGCCAGGAAACAGTCGTCTTCGACAGCCAGCTCACGAATGGCGTCGAGGCCTCGCTCGATGCCGCGATCACCGATCAATGGCACCTGCTCGCCAATGGGACGGCGGAAAGCGCCGTCGTAACCGGCGCGCCCCAGGCTCTAACGACCGTGGGCAATCACCCCCAGGGCGTGCCGGCCTATATGGCCAACCTCTGGAGCACGTATACGTTTTCGATCGGCGGCATGCCGGGATTCAAGGTTGGCGCCGGCCTGAACTATCGCGACAAGACCTATAGCGATACGACCAATGTCAACATGGTCCCCGCCTATGTGATCGGCAACGCCATGATCGGCTGGGACAACGCGAATTGGGGCGTCGCGCTCAACGTGAAAAACATCACCAACGAGCGTTATTTCATCGCAGCGAACGGGGCCGGTGGCTTCGTTGGTGAGGGATTAAGCGCCTTCCTCACCGTCCGTTACCACCAATAGGAGTTGCTGACCGGAACGGAATATTCAGAGGCTTGGCCCATAGTGCATGCCCGCGGGTAATGCATCATGTGCCATGCTTGTCTGGTTCCTGAACGCCGGTGAGAGCTAATGGCGAGCTGCCCTCGCGCGAGATCGCGATCCATGCCGCCGCGCCCCGGATCGTGTGACCGGCGCTCACCTGTGGGCGCGTCGTTCGGAAATGGCCTTGCGAAGGGTTCGCGAGAGCGCTTCGACCGAATACGGCTTCTGGATCAATTCGAAGCCGCGATGCGCGTTCTCCGCCAGCACGCTGCTGTAGCCGCTGGTCAGAACCACGGGAAGGCCGGGATATCGTTCGCGAATGACCACGGCGAGTTCGACACCGTTCATCCCGGGCATGATGACGTCGGAGAACACCAGATCGAAGGCCAGTTCGTCCGTCGCCAGCACCGCAAGCGCTTCCCTGGCGTTGGCGACCCACTTGATCGCATAGCCCAAATCCTGGAGCAATTCGGTCGAGAACTGCCCGACGTCTTCGTTGTCCTCGACCACCAGGACGCGATGCCCGCGACCGCTCATCGCCGCTTCCGCGCCGACAATGGAGGCTTCCCCGCCCTCAACCGGGCTCTCGGCCTGAGGCAGGTAGATGGTGAATGTCGAGCCCTGGCCCAAAACGCTGGTCACCTTGATTTCGCCACCCGACTGCTTGGCAAAGCCCAGCGCCTGGCTAAGGCCCAAACCCGTCCCTTTTCCGACGTCCTTGGTGGTGAAGAAGGGTTCGAAGATCGCATCGAGCTTGTCGGCCGCAATGCCCGATCCGTTATCCGCCACCGTCACCGCGACGAACTTCCCGCTGCGGCCTGCGTGACCACGAAGCGCAGGAATGGCATCGACCGTCCTGACGTCGATCAACAGACTGCCCTCCCCTTGCATCGCGTCCCGGGCATTGACCGCGAGATTGACCAACGCCGTTTCGAATTGCGCGACGTCAGCGGTGGCAAAACACGGAGGATCGCAAAGATCGATTTCGATATGAATTCTGCCGCCCGTCAGCGGGCGGATCAGTTGCGCGATGCTTTCGACCTGCTGGCCGACATTGAACACCTGCGGCGTCAACGGCTGGCGGCGGGCAAAAGCCAGCAGCTGGCCGGTCAACTTCGACGCGCGATCGACCGTGTCCGAGATCGCATCGATATAGCGGCGGCGCCGATCTTCGCTCAACTCCCGGCGACGCAGGAAATCGGTGGCGGAGCGGATGATGGTCAAGAGGTTGTTGAAATCGTGAGCCACGCCCCCGGTCAGCTGGCCGACCGCATCCATCTTTTGGGATTGGCGAAGCGCCTCTTCGGCCTGTCGTCTTTCGGTGATGTCGACCGCTTCCGGCAAGACGCCGGAGACGACGCCGTGCTGGTCGAAGACGGGGCGCATCGTGAAATCGAAAAACCGCTCGCCGATCGGCAGAGTGAGCTGCATTTCCGCCCGCACGCTCTCGCCGGTTACCGCGGCGCCAAAGGCACGGACAACGACGTCGCGCATCCCTCCGGTCGCGGAGAACCATGGCGCGTCCCAGAACGGCTTTCCGACAACGTCGCCTATGCTGGCGCCGATCGCCGCCAGCGCCGTCGTATTCGCGTAAACGACGTTGCCCTTTAGGTCGAGCAGGCTCTGATGCTGGTTGCTGGTCTCGAAGATGGCGCGCATTTGCGCTTCGCTGAACTGAAGCTGCGAGGTGCGCTCCCGGATGCGTTGCTCCAGCGTCTCGTTGAGACGGCGAAGTTCGCTCTCGGCTTCCTTCGCGACCGTCACATCGTAGGCTACCCCGATAAAGCCGTTATGTTTTCCGGCGGCATCCCAGCGAGGTTGAGAGACCGATCGCATCCACCTCCATTCCCCGTCGGCGCGGCGGTAGCGCGCTTCGAGCGCAAACGGCTTGAGCGACGCCTCGCCCGCAATGCTCTCTTGGATCGATTCGCGGGCCGTCATCCGGATGCAG
Organism: uncultured Alphaproteobacteria bacterium; assembly: GCA_963843235.1. GTDB lineage: Bacteria > Pseudomonadota > Alphaproteobacteria > Rhizobiales > Xanthobacteraceae > Bradyrhizobium. The sequence goes on along the minus strand of CAWJJV010000015.1, from coordinate 55,904 downwards.
GATCTTGCGCCAATCGAAGACGAGCGCCTCTTTGTATCGAATGCCCAGGAACTCCAGATAGGCCTGGTTTGCGAAGGCGCGCGTGCCATCGGTCTTGCTGACCCACATCGGGATCGGCGCGCTGTTGGCGATCAGCCGAAACCGTTCTTCACTTTCACGCAGGGTCTCCCTCGCGACCACCAGATCGGTGATGTCGATATGGGCGCCGACCAGGCGCAAGGGCTTTCCATCCGGGCTTCGTTCGATCCGGGCCTCGGTCGCAAGCCACCTCACATGGCCGTCGCTGGCCCGGATGATCCGGTATTGCGAGGAAAGCTGTTCTGCGGTTCCGCTCACGGCATCGAGGAAATTCTGCACCGCCCCGGCGCGGTCCTCCGGATGCAGCCGCCGGACCCAGTCCTCGTGCGTATCATCTACATCCGCCGCCAAGCCATGGATGGCCCGGTACTCCGGGGAACGGGGCTCGTTTCGGAAGCCGTTCCGCAGATCCACCGTAATCACGGCAACTTTAGCTAATTGCCGCAGATCGGACGGTTCCGCCTCGCGATTTGTCCGCGCGGAAGCGGCCGCTTCGGCTCGGGCGCGAAGCTCGTCTTGGCCGGATTCCGCCATTCTTGCACCGCCTTAGGTTCCCAGGCACCCCACGGTAGCGCGATTATCCGAGCATTTGCGTGTCGCCGCAAATCGAGATCGCCTGGCCGGAAATGGTCTTGCCGCGCGGGCTGCACATGAACACGATCTGATCGGCAATCTGCTCCGGTGTCACGTAATCTTTGATCGAGGTGTAGGAAAATGCCGTTCGTTCCATCTCGGCATAGGAGATGCCGCGCTGCTGCGCCTTGGCCTCCAACACGCGGCGCTGCCGGTCGCCCGCAACGAGGCCCGGCAGGATCGCGTTGACGCGGATGTTGTCCGGCCCAAGCTCGATCGACAGTGACTTGGTGAAGCCGATCACGCCCCATTTCGCCGCCGCATAGGGCGCACGCATCGCAAAGCCGACCCGGCCCGCGGCGGACGAGATATTGACGATCGAGGCGTTTTTACTGCTGCGCAAAAGCGGCACCGCCAGCCGCGTGCAGTTGAATTGTCCGGTCAGGCAAATTTCCAGGCAACGGTCCCAGTCCTCCGGATTCATGTCCTCAACCTTGGAGGTCGGCCCGGCGATGCCGGCATTGTTGACGAGCACGTCGAGGCCGCCGAGTTTGGCCGTCGCATCTGCGAACAGGTTCTTGACGGCGGCGCGATCGGAGACATCGCAGGGCGTCGACGTGATCGCGGGATCGCTGGAGGCAAGCGCATCCAGCGCCGCGCCATCGACATCGCAGGTGTGGACCCTGGCGCCTTCGCCGACGAAGCGGCGTGCAATCGCGCGCCCGATACCGTTGCCGCCGGCGGTAACCAGCACGCGTAAACCCTTGATGTCGAGATCCATGATCGCTCCGTGATGTCAGTGGAAAGAAGGTCCGTTGAAGAATGTCAGCCGGCAAGACCGCCGCGAGACAGAATGAAATCCGCCGCTCCGCCAATGTCGGCCGCGACTCCGGTTCGCGCGGCGTCGCCGTTGCCGCTGGCGATCGCCTCACGCACATCGGCATGGAACCTGATCGCATCGCCATTCGCCAGCCGTTCGGGGTTGGCGCGCAAATCGAGGTTGATCACGGGGCCGGCCTTGAGCCAGAGCGCACGAATGATTTCCACCGTGATCGGCGAGTGCGCCGCTTCGTAAACCGCGAAGTGAAACGTCTTGTTGAGTTCGACCGCACGCGGCAGGTCCGGGATCAATGCCGCGCTTTCCGCCCGCATCGCCTCTTCCGCGCGCGTGATCGACGCGAGGTCGGTTTTGTCACGACACAGCGCCGCCTGAGCCGCGGCATGGCCCTCGATGGCAATCCGTACCTTGGTGAGATCGCGAAATTGCGCCGTCGACATCAAGGGCACGCGCACCGAACGGTTCGGCGCGACCTCCAGCGCCTTGTCGGCAACCAGTCGCGACACCGCTTCGCGCACCGGCATGATCGAGACGCCGAGCACATCGGCGGCCGCCCGCAGCGACAATTTCTCGCCCGGGGCAAGCCGGCCCGAAATCAGGAGATCGGACAACTGCGCATAGGCGCGTTCACCCAGCGTCTGACGATCGAGTGGCGCCACCAAATTGAGCGCGGCGGGCAAATTCAACGCTAGTCTCCGGTTCAGCCCGCAACTTCGAGAGAGGACTCGACAACGGTCTGGTCTTTTGCAACTCTAACTGTGATCACAGATCACGGCAAGCAGGACAAGCGCCCAGCAGAACAGCGCAGCCCTTGCCGAATGAAAAACAGCCGCGTCGCGCGGCCATATGAGGGAGACGAAGGCTGATGTCGAACAACAATCAATTCACGCGCCGCGGCTTGCTGAAGACCGCTGGCGGCATTGCACTGATGTCGGGAATCGCGGCGCCCGCGATTTTGCGCGCGCAGACCGCCGACGTCATCAAGATTGGCCACCTGACGCCACGCACCGGTTTTCTCGGGCCGCTCGGCGAATACGCCGTGATGTCGATCGATCTCGCGGTGGAGGAGATCAACGCCGCCGGCGGCATGATGGGACGCAAGGTAGAACTGCTGAAGGAAGATTCGGTAAACCCGCAGACCGCCTCGACCAAGGCCGAACGCATGATCGAGCGTGACAAGGTCGCCTGCATCATTGGCGAGATTTCGTCGGCCTCGTGCCTGACGATCGCGCAGGTCGCCTCGCGCAACAAGACGCTGTTCATCAATACCGGCGGCAACTCCGACGCACTGCGCGGCAAGGATTGCCAGCGATATATGTTCCACGTCGAGTCGCAAAACTCGATGTATGTGAAAACCGTCGGGCGATCCTTCCTGCGTGACGGGCTCGTCAAGGGCAAGAAGTGGTATTCGCTGACGGCCGATTATGCGTTCGGTCACGACCTGCTGACCGTTTCCAAGCGCTTCATGGAAGCCAATGGCGGCAAATTCGCCGGCGACGACCTGGTGCCGACCGATGCCACCGATTTCTCGGCGTACTTGCTGAAAATCCGCGAGGCGAAGCCCGACCTCGTCGTGATCAATCTCGCCGGCAACCAGATCACCAACTTCCTCAAGCAATATGCCGAGTTCGGCCTGACCTTCCCGGTCGGCGGATTTGGTTTCGACACCGCGCTGGCCTGGGCGGCCGGCAAGGGCAACTTCGTCGGCACATGGCCGGTGGTCTGGCATCATCGGCTCGATACCCCCGGCAGCAAGGCGTTCGTTGCAGCCTTTACCAAGAAATATTCAAAGCCGCCGGAAAACCAGGCTTGGGGCGACTACATCGCCACCAAGATCGTGGCGCAAACCGTCAACGAACTGAAGTCAGCTGACTCGCCGAAGATGATTGAGCACTTCGAGAAGGGCGCGAAGTACGATCTGCTGAAGACCAGGCCGGGTTACTTCCGCGCCTCGGACCATCAATTGATGCACGAAATGTATGCGGTCACGGCGCTCCCCGCCGATCAGATCAAGAATCAATGGGACATCTTCACATCGAGCCCGGCGGTACCTGGTCCCGACGAAGATCTCGAGGTGATCGCCGCCACCAAGGAAGAAAATAGCTGCACGTTCCCGAGCTGAGCGTTGAACGTTGATTCCGGGGCGCGTCGAAAGACGCGAACCCGGAATCACCCATCAAGTTGAGCAACCCTCGTTCGAACTCGTGCTGGCGCGCAGCCCGCGCGTTACCGGCAGCGGAGCCCAAGCCATGTCCGTCATGTTGCTCACGCAGCAAATCCTCAACGGGTTGCTCGACGGCGTTTACTATCTGCTGATCGCGCTCGGTCTGTCGCTGATCTTCTCGCTCGGCGGCATCGTCAACCTCGCGCACGGCGCGTTCTACGCGATCGGCGCCTATCTCACATTGGTAGTCTCGCCCTATCTCGGCTTTGGCGGCGCTTTCGTGGCCGCGCCGGTCGCGGTGGCCTTGCTTGGCGTGGTGATCGAACGCACGCTGTTCCGGCGCTTCTATCGCTCCGACCCGATCCTTTCGCTGCTGCTGACATTCGGCCTGGCGATGGTGGCGGAACAGCTGCTGCGGATGATTTTCGGCGCGGCGCCGTTGTCCTTCTCGATACCGTCCTGGCTGCGCGGACAGGTCGCGATCGGCAGCTTCATCTATTCATTCTACCGCGTGGTCCTGCTCGGCATCGCCATAGCCTGCGTTGCCGGCCTGTGGCTGTTATTGCAGAAGACGTCATTCGGCCGCGTGGTGCGCGCCGGCGTTCAGAACCCGGACATGGTCGGCGCGCTCGGCATTTCACTGCAGCCATACATGTCCGCCGTTGCAGCACTGGGGATCGGCCTCGCAGGCCTCGCCGGCGTGCTGCTGGCGCCGATCTATTCAATCCATCCGGCGATGGGCCAGGAGATCATCACGCCCGCTTTCGTCGTCGTGGTGATCGGCGGCCTGGGATCGTTCTGGGGCGTCGTCGCGGCGGCACTGCTGGTCGGGTTGGTGAAGGGCGTCATGGTCGGCATCGGCTATTCGGCGGCCTCGACCGCAGCGATCTATCTCCTGATGCTGCTGGTACTGCTGTTTCGGCCACGCGGCCTGTTCGGCGAACGCATCATGCGATTCGAGTGAGGCGCTGACATGTGGAAGCGCCTGCCAATTCCGTTGCTGGTTGCCGCGTTCACCCTGCTGGTGTTGCCGCCGGTGCTGCTCGCGCTCGGCCTCACCATGACCTCCGCCACGGAGGTCGTGATCTTTGCCATCGCCTGCATGGCCCTGAATATTCTGGTTGGCCATACCGGGCTGGTGTCATTCGGCCACGGCGCCTGGTTCGGGCTCGCGGCCTACGCCGCTGCGCTGATCCAGCGCAACTGGATGCCGGATTCGTTCTTCGGGCCGGCGATCGCGGGCGTCCTGATGGTGGCGGCGGTCTCGGCGGCGTTCGGATTCCTGATCCTGCGGCGGCGCGGCGTGTATTTCTCGTTGTTGACGCTGGCACTCGCCGCGATGCTTTATGCGGTGTCGTTTCGCTGGACCGAGGTCACCGGCGGCGAGAACGGCCTCGGCGGCATCACGCGGCCGAGGTTGCTCGGGTTCAATCTGGAATCCTCGACCGTCTATTACTGGTTCGTGGCGCTGATCGCCGCGCTGGTGCTGATCCTGCTGTGGCGATTCCATCGCTCAACCGTCGGCAGCGTACTGGTGGCGATCCGCGAGAACGAGCAACGCGCACGTTTTCTCGGCTATCCCACCAACCGCTACAAGCTCGCGGCATTCGTGCTGTCGGCCGCCATCACCGGCCTCGCCGGCATCCTGCTGCTTTACCAGAACCGCATGACCTCGGCCGATCCGATTTCCGTCGCCTTCTCCGGCGATTTGCTGGCGATGGTGGTGATTGGCGGCATGCGCAGCTTCCTGGGACCCGCGCTCGGAGCGCTGTTCTTTATCCTGTTCCGCGAATTCCTCGGCATCTACACCGAGAACTGGTTGCTCTGGTTTGGCCTCGTGTTCGTCGGCTTCATCGTGTTTTCACCAAGCGGCCTGGTCGGCGCCGGCGAGCGGCTGATCGCCCCCTTCCGCAAGAAGACGATCGAAGATGCCGCGATGTCGGCACGCCGGATCGAAGTCCTGCCGCTGCCGGAATTTCTGCGGCCCACATCGGCCATCGAAGGTCCGGTGCTTTCCGCTCACCACATCGTCAAGAGTTTCGGCGGCATCAAGGCGGTACAGGGGATCGACATCCGGATTGCCGACCGCACGCTGCATGCACTGATCGGCCCCAATGGCGCCGGCAAGACCACGGCGTTCAATCTGCTGTCGGGCATGTATCCGCCCGACGAAGGCACGGTATCGCTGATGGGCCAGCCGATCGCCGGGCATACGCCGGAAGAGATCGCGCATGCCGGCATCGGCCGCTCGTTCCAGATCACCAATCTATTTCCGGCGCTGAGCGTCGCCGAGAACATCCGCCTCGCCGTGCAGGCCCGAAATCCCCGCCGTTTCGATCCCTTCACCAACGCGCTGTCGATTGATGCGATCAATGCCGAGACCGACACCATCATCCGTTACCTCGGCCTGGCCGGCATCGAAAAGGCGGAAGCCGGCAGCCTGTCCTACGGCGGCCAGCGCCTGCTTGACATGGGCGTGGCGCTCGCCACCGCGCCCCGCGTGCTGCTGCTCGATGAACCGCTCGCCGGGCTTGCCGCGTCGGAGCGCGAGCGCATCGGCGCCATCGTCAAGCGCATCTCGGCCGACCTGCCGGTGCTGTTGGTCGAACACGACATCGACCGGGTGTTTCAGCTCGCCGACCGTGTCACCGTCATGAATGAGGGCCGGGTGCTGCTCGACGGCACCGTCGAGGACGCCCGCGCCAGCCCGAAGGTGCAGGAAGTCTACATCGGCACCGGCACGACCGCGGTTGCGGCGCGCCCGCGCGAAACCGCCGCCCGCGTCAATGCGCTGCTGACGGCTGCCAACGTCGATACGTTCTACGGCAAGAGCCACATCCTCAACGATGTCAGCTTCACGCTGCATGAAAACGAAATCATCGCGCTGCTCGGCCGCAATGGCGCCGGCAAATCGACGCTGCTGAAGACATTGATCGGAATCGCCCCGGCATCGAATGGATCGATCAAGCTGGCCGAGAGCGAGCTGATCGGACTGTCATCCGCAGAGAATGCCCGTCTCGGGATCGGCTATGTGCCGCAGGGCCGCGGCCTGTTCGCGGGCATGAGCGTCGAGCAGAATCTTGAGCTCGGCGGCCTGAAGCGTCAGACCGGCAACGGCACGCACTGGACGCGGGAACGCATCTACGAGTATTTCCCGCGGATCCGTCAGCGGCTTGACAGCCCGGCCGACTATCTCTCGGGTGGCGAGCAGCAGATGGTGGCGGTGGCGCGGGCGCTGTCGGGCGACGTGCGGGTGTTGCTGCTCGACGAACCCTTCGAGGGCCTCGCGCCGGCCGTGGTGGAGCAACTGTTCGAGACCTTCGATCGCCTGCGCAAGGAAATCGCCATTATCATCGTCGATCACAATCTCGATCTGGCGCTGGCGTTATCTGATACCACGGTGGCGCTGGAGCGCGGCCAGGTGATCTATCAGGGCGCATCCAGGGCGTTGCGCGACGATCTTGACTTGCGCCGCAAGGTACTCTGGCTATGAGGAAGAGATGAAAGAAAAAAATCGACACGTCGCCATCGTCGGCGTCGGCCTGATCGGACGCGCCTGGGCCGCGATCTTTGCGCGCGCCGGATGGAACGTTCGGTTGACCGATCCGCATCGGCCGACGCTCGAGGCCGCACCCGGCCTGATTCGCGACGAGTTGCACGCGCTGGCCCGCCATGGGCTGGCGGACGATCCGGATGGCGCAGCCGCGCGGCTCACCGTTGCGGCAAACCTCAAAGACGCTGTTGGCGACGTCGAATTCGTCCAGGAAAACGGCCCGGAGCTGGTCGAAGAGAAGAAGATCATCTTCGCCGAACTCGACCGGCTGGCGCCGCCGGACGCGGTGCTGGCGTCCTCGACCTCGGCGATTACGGCATCGCGCTTTACCGAAACGCTGCCGGGCCGGGCGCGGTGCCTGGTCGGGCATCCCGTCAATCCGCCGCATCTGGTGCCGCTGGTCGAATTGTGCGGCGCGCCGTGGACTTCGCCTGAAACCATCGACCGCGCGCGGCAGATCTACCGCGAGATCGGGCAGGTGCCGGTGACCGTCAATCGCGAGATCAACGGCTTTGTCCTGAACCGGCTGCAGGGCGCGCTGCTCGCCGAAGCCTTCCGGTTGGTCGGCGAGGGTTATATCTCGGCGGAAGACCTCGATCACACCGTCAAGGATGGCCTTGGGCTGCGCTGGTCGTTTCTCGGACCGTTCGAGACCATCGAACTCAATGCCCCCGGCGGCATCCCGGATTATTGCGCGCGCTACACCGGCTTCTATAAAGAGCTTGCCGCGACGTCTGCCGGCCCCGAGGTCTACCAAAGCCCGAACGTGGAGCGGGTGATCGCCACCTGGCCGCATCAACCCTCGCCTGAACGCATCGCTGCGCTGACGCAGCGGCGCAATCAACGCCTGGCGGCATTGGCCGCACACAAGCGAAGCCCAAAGCAACCTGACGTGAACGTTCTGACCTGCAAGCAAGAAAGAGAAAAAACATGAGCCGCAAAGTCATTATCACTTGTGCCGTCACCGGTGCGATCCATACCCCGTCGATGTCGAAGGCATTGCCGGTGACGCCGCAGGAAATCGCCGACGCCGCGGTCGACGCGGCCGAGGCCGGCGCCGCCATCGTGCATCTGCACGCCCGCAATCCGAAGACCGGCCAGCCGGACCAGAGCCCGGAGGCCTTTGCCCCGTTCCTCAAAATCATCAAGCAGCGTTCGAACGCCGTGATCAACCTCACCACCGGCGGCGCGCCGACCATGAAGGTGGAGGAGCGCGTCCGTCCCGCCGCGGTCTACAAGCCGGAAGTCGCCTCGCTCAATATGGGCTCGATGAATTTCGCGTTCTTCGGCATGCTCAACCGCTTCAAGACATTCGAGCACGAATGGGAGCGCAAGCACCTCGAGAACAAGGATATCGTGTTCCGCAACACGTTTCAGGACATCGAATACGTGCTGAAGACGCTGTCCGAGACCGGCACGCGCTTTGAATTCGAATGCTACGACACCGCGCATCTCTACAACCTGAACTACTTCCTCGAGCAGGGCATGGTGAAGCCGCCGCTGTTCGTGCAGACGGTGTTCGGCCTGCAGGGTGGAACCGGCGCGCATCCGGAGGACGTGCTGCACATGAAGCGCACCGCCGAACGGCTGTTCGGCGATAAGTTCGTCTGGTCCGTGCTGGGCGCCGGCCGCAACCAGCTGCCGATCGCCGCGATGGCCGCCGCCATGGGCGGCAACATCCGCGTCGGGCTGGAAGACTCGCTGTGGGCGGCGCCGGGACGGATGGCGGCGTCCAATGCCGAGCAGGTGCGGCTGGCCCGCAAGATCGTCGAAGGCCTCGGCCTTGAGATCGCGACACCGGACGAGGCCCGTGAAATTCTCGACCTGAAGGGCGGCGACAAGCTGGAGGTCTGACCGCAAGGCGGCGGCCGCGCGCGCTGCGTCTGAGAAGCGGCCAAGATGTCGCAGGCGGGCACCGCGCCGCATTAGTCCGAAGTACCAATGCCAGCTTCAAGCCTTGCTGGTTGCCTGCACGCTTCGCCATGGTATCGTTTGGCATCAACGGCCCGAGATGAGGCCGGGATGCCAAGGGAGGGGAACCATGCGGAGCGTGCGAGCGTTTGCCGGCGCTGTCTTGTGTTTGCTGGCGGCTTACAATGTTGCGTCCGCGGCCGAACCGAAGCAGGGCGGCATTCTCAGGGTTTATCACCGCGACAGCCCGGGCAGCGCCTCGATCCACGAAGGCGCGACCTACTCGGTCAACGTGCCCTTCATGCCGGTCTATAATAACCTTGTCGTCTACGATCAGAATGCCGCGCAAAACAGCATGGACTCGATCGTCCCGGATCTTGCGGAGAGCTGGGCCTGGAGCCCCGACGGCAAGACGTTGACCTTCAAGCTAAGGCAGGGCGTCAAGTGGCATGACGGCAAGCCGTTCACGTCAGCCGACGTCAAATGCACGTTCGACATGCTGATGGGCAAGTCGCCGCAGAAGTTCCGGCAGAACCCGCGCAAATCCTGGTATGATCAGGTCAACGACGTCTCGACAAACGGCGACTATGAGGCTTCGTTCAACCTGAAGCGGCCTCAGCCGTCATTGCTGGCGCTGCTCGCCTCCGGCTACACGCCGGTCTATCCGTGCCATGTGTCGCCGGCCGACATGCGCACCCGCCCGATCGGCACCGGTCCGTTCAAATTCGTCGAGTTCAAGGCCAACGAATCGATCAAGCTGGTCCGGAACGAGGATTACTTCAAGAAGGGCCTGCCGCACGTCGACGGCATCGAGTTCACCATCATCCCGAACCGTTCGACCGCGATCCTCGGTTTTGTCGCCGGCAAGTTCGACATGACGTTTCCGACCGGGATAACGGTCCCGCTGTACAAGGATATGAAATCGCAGGCGCCGAACGCGGTGTGCGTGTTCGCACCGACCAATGTCGCGACCAACATCATCGTCAACTCCTCCTCACCTCCGTTCGACAGTTCGGATATTCGCCGCGCCATGGCACTGGCGCTCGATCGAAAGGCTTTCATCTCGATCATGTTCGAGGGACAGGCCGATATCGGCGGCACCATGCTTCCGCCGTCGGGCGGCTTATGGGGCATGCCGAACGAGATGCTGGAGACCATTCCGGGTTACGGCCCCGACGTGGAGGCCAACCGGCAGGAGGCCCGCAAACTGATGCAAAAGGCCGGCTACGGACCGGACAAGCACCTGCCGGTCAAGGTGTCGACCCGCAACATTGCGGATCTATCGCGACCCTGCCGTCATCCTGATCGACCAGCTCAAGAGCATCTATATCGACGCCGAGCTCGATGTCGTCGAGACCGCGAACTGGTTCCCGAAGGTCGCGCGCAAGGACTACACGCTCGGCCTCAATCTCACCGGCAACGCGGTCGATGATCCCGACCAGTCGTTCTACGAGAATTATTCCTGCGGGTCGGAGCGCAATTACACCAATTACTGCAACAAGGACATCGAGAAGCTGTTCGACGAGCAATCGGTCGAGACCGACATCGCCAAGCGCAAGAAGATGGTCTGGGACATCGACAAGAAGCTGCAGGAAGACGTCGCGCGACCCATCATCTTTCATGGCCGCGGCGGCACCTGCTGGCAGCCTTACGTCAAGGGCGTCACCATCATGGTGAACAGTTCCTACAACGGCTATCGTTATGAGGACGTGTGGCTGGACAAGTAACGTCCAGCCTCGAGAAGTCCGACCGGTCAGAACATTTTCCGGCTAAGTCGAATCCGGTTGGCCGCGGGAAAATGTTCTTCTTAGATGGTTTTGCGCGTATTCTTTTCGCAAAACCGGTGTCCACTTTAGCGGAATACGCGCTGGGAACGGCCAGATGTTTGCTTATATCGTGCGGCGCCTCGTTCTGATGCTCGTGACCCTGTTCGGGATCTCGGTCATCATCTTCGTGCTGCTGCGCGTCGTGCCCGGCAACATCGTCGACATCCTGTTCGCCGCCGCCGGATATGTCGATCCAGCCGACAAGGCGCATCTGGAGCAGGAACTGGGGCTCGATCAATCGATCGTCGTGCAATACCTGCACTGGATCGGCGGCCTGCTGCATGGCGACCTCGGCTATTCCTACGTGTCCGAGAAGCCCGCACTGGACGAAATCCTGCCGCGGATTCCGATCACGGCCCGGCTGGCGGGCCTGGCGCTGTTGTTCTCCACCTCGATCGGCATTCCGCTCGGCGTCATCAGCGCGGTGCATCAGGGCACGCGACTGGATTATGCGTTGCGCGTCGTCAGCCTGAGTGGATTGTCGCTGCCCTCCTTCTGGCTCGGACTGCTGATCCTGATGGCGTCGGTTTCGCTGTTCGGCACCATGCCGATCTACACCCCGAATCCGAAAACCTGGACCGAGGCGATTGCGATCTATTGCGTTCCGGCGATGGCCGTGGGCTTTCGCAGCGCCGCGCTGACCATGCGCATCACCCGCTCCTCGATGCTGGAAATATTGCGGCAGGATTACATCCGCACCGCCCGCGCCAAGGGTGCATCTGAATTGTCGGTCAACTATCGCCACGCGCTGAAGAACGCCATTCTCCCCGTCATCACCGTGATCGGCATCGAGGCGGCGTTCCTGATCGGCGGCCTGATCGTCACCGAGACCGTCTTCAATATTCCCGGCGTCGCCCGCTTCCTTGTCGAGGCCCTGCGCTGGCGCGACTTCCCGATCGTGCAGAACATCGTGATGTTGATCGCGGTGGTCGTGGTGTTCGCCAACTTCACGGTCGACATGCTCTACGCCGCGATCGATCCGCGCATCCGCTACACGGACTAGGAGAGTCAGGATTTGGCCGTCGCCAATTACGATAGCGAGTTGAAGCGCGCCGGCGCCGATGCAACGCATGGCTGGCGCCGGCTGAGGTTTCTTGCGCAACATTATATGCTCGGCACCATCGGCCTCTTCATCATGGTGCTGTTCGTCGGGGTCGCGATTTCGGCCGACCTGATCGGCCGCTTCGATCCGCTCAACATCGATTCCGCTCATCGGCTGGCGCCCCCGAGCGCGCTGCACTGGATGGGAACCGATTCGTTCGGCCGCGACGTCTGGAGCCGGATCATCCACGGCTCGCGCATTTCGCTGGCGGTCGGCATCGGGTCGACCGCACTGGGATCGTCGATCGGCGTGATCATCGGTCTGACATCGGGCTATCTATCCGGCTGGGTCGACCTGGTGTTCCAGCGGGTGACTGACATCTTGCAGGCGCTGCCGCTGCTGGTGCTGGCATTGGTCATGACCGCAGCGCTGGGACCGTCGCTGCCGAACGTGATCATCGCCATCGCGATCCCGCTGATTCCAACCGTGGCCCGTGTGATCCGCGCCAACACGCTGGCGCTGCGCGAGCTGCCGTTCGTAGAGGCGGCCAAGTCGATCGGCATGAGCGAGACGCGGATTGCGCTTCGCCATGTGCTGCCGAACACCATCGCTCCCCTGATCGTGCTGGCGACCGCGCAACTCGGCTCCACCATCCTCACCGAAGCCTCGCTGTCGTTTCTCGGCCTCGGCATTCCCGAGCCGTATCCGTCGTGGGGACGCATGCTGTCGGAATCGGCCGCGGAATATGTCCGCACCGCGCCCTGGCTGGTGATTTTTCCGGGCATCGCGATCAGCCTTGCGGTGTTCGGCACCAATCTGTTCGGCGACGCGCTGCGCGACATCCTCGATCCGAGGCAGCGCGGCTGATGACCGAAGCGCAGGCGGAAACCATGGTTCTCGACGTGAAGAACCTGCAAACGGTGTTCTTCACCAATTCGGGATTGTTCAAGGCCGTCGACGACGTCTCGTTCAGCGTCCGTCGCGGCGAGACGCTGGCGATTGTCGGCGAATCCGGTTGCGGCAAGAGCGTGACGGCACTGTCCATCATGCGCCTTGTGCCGGATCCGCCGGGCCGGATCGTCGGCGGCTCCATCACGCTGGAAGGGACCGAGCTGCTCAGCCTCGACGAAGCCGAGATGCGCAAGGTCCGCGGCAACCGCATCTCGATGATCTTCCAGGAGCCGATGACCTCGCTCAACCCGGTGATGCGGATCGGCGACCAGATCACCGAAGCGGTTCGACTGCACCGGCAGATAACCGCCAAGGAAGCCTGGAGCCAGGCCGTCGAAATGTTGCGGCTGGTGCGAATTCCCGAGCCGGAGCGGCGGGTGCAGGAATATCCGCATCAGCTTTCCGGCGGCATGCGCCAGCGCGCGATGATCGCGATGGCGCTGGCGTGCCGGCCGGCGCTGCTGATCGCGGACGAGCCGACCACCGCGCTCGACGTGACGATCCAGGCGCAGATATTGGCGCTGATCGTCGATCTGCAAAAGCGGCTCGGCACCGGCCTGATCCTGATCACCCACGATCTCGGCGTGGTGGCGCAGACCGCCCAGCGCGTCATCGTGATGTATGCCGGCAAGAAGGTCGAGGAAGCGACCGTCGAGGCGCTGTTCGAAAATCCGAAGCATCCCTACACCCGCGGCCTGATGGCCTCGATGCCGGCGGTGATTTCGCTGGAAGCGAAAGCCGATGCACGGCTGACCGAAATTCCCGGCATGGTGCCGTCCTTGACCAATCTTCCGGCAGGCTGCGCTTTTGCGCCACGCTGCAAGCTCGCGGTCGACCGTTGCCGCGCCGAATATCCGCCGCTGCAGAATTTTGGCGGCCATCTCGCGGCCTGCTGGCGCGCGGCAGAAGTGGTGGCAGCGCCATGACCGGCCCTCAGACTGACTCGCGCCCGCTGCTGGAGATCACCGACCTCGTCAAGCATTACGCGGTGCGCGGCGGCGTCTTGCGCCGCCGTGTCGGCACCGTACATGCCGTTGACGGCGTCAGCTTCGCGCTGGGGACAGGCGAAACGCTCGGGCTGGTCGGCGAATCCGGCTGCGGCAAATCGACCGTGGCGCGGAGCGTGCTGCGCCTGATTGAGCCGTCCAGCGGCACCATCAAATTGAACGGCACAGACATTACCCGGCTCGGAAAAGCAGAATTGCGCCCGCATCGGCGGTCGATGCAGATCGTGTTCCAGGACCCGTTCGCCTCGCTCAATCCGCGCATGACCGCGGGCGATATCGTGGGTGAGCCGCTCAGCGTCCATGGGCTGGCAACCGGTCGCGAAAAGCAGGAGCGGGTCGCGGAGCTGTTCGCGCAGGTCGGCTTGAGGCCGGACCAGATGCAGAACTACCCGCACCAGTTCTCCGGCGGCCAGCGCCAGCGCATCTGCATCGCGCGGGCGCTGTCGCTCGGGCCGAAACTCATCGTATGCGACGAGCCGGTGTCGGCGCTCGACGTCTCGATCCAGGCCCAGGTGATCAACCTGTTGATCGACCTTCAGCGCCAGCATGGCTTCTCATACCTGTTCATCGCGCATGATCTCGCGGTCGTCGCCCATATCAGCCACCGCGTCGCCGTGATGTATCTCGGGCGCATTGTCGAGATCGCCGGCAAGCACGAGCTGTTCGCCAACCCGCGCCATCCCTATACGCAGGCGTTGCTGGCCTCGGTGCCGGTGGCAGACCCGAAAGCCAGGCGCCTCACGCCGATGATTGATGGCGACGTGCCGAGCCCGATCAACCCGCCGTCGGGATGCGCCTTCCACACCCGCTGCCGCTATGTGATGGATCGCTGCCGGGTTGAACGGCCGGCGCTGATGGACGCCGGCGCGCGGCATCAGGTGGCGTGCTTTCTCAACGAGGGAACGGGACGGGAGGCGTGAAACGTTTTTCGTCATGGCGTTGATTAAGGACGCGACCACATACCACGTCATTCCGGGATGGTCCGAAGGACCAGACCCGATGGCAATTGCGCATCGGACGAGATTCCGGATTCGCGCTGCGCGCGCTCCGGAATGACGTGGAGATGTGTCCTCGCATTCCCGCGACACGATGCGCCCGAGTTGTGCAAATCATCCACCCTAAAGAGAAATCAGAGGGCGCAGGAAACGCCGGGTGCGCGGTGCACCCGCAGTCCGTGTGCAAAAGGTAGTAAGCACACGGTAGTCACCACAGGCCACCGGAACACCCGGCATTTCCTGCGCAATGGTTTTACGGCTTATATCGTGCTCTCCCTGGTGACCGGGCTTTCTTGCCACCATCGCCCCTGAGAAGCTTGCTTCTCGAGAACTTGACGCCAGCGTCGGGGCGTCAGGACCACACGGCTTTGCCGTACGCGATAACACCATTCGTCCGCACGCTCATGCGTGCGCTGATGCTGTCGCGTCCATCGCATCCCATACCCAACGTTCGTGACGATGGCCAACGCCCCTCTTTCGGGAACAGGACGGCGCCGAATACGCCGATGATTTGGGTCAAAGGGGAAGCAGAAAATTTTTGCGCCGAGGGCTGGACAGCCAACTCGCACAGGGCAAATCAGCCGGTAGTCTGTAGCCCGCATGAGCGAACGGGTCGCGCGAACGTTCGCGCGCCGATCGACACGGCTCCGCGACATGCGGGAGTTGCGAGCGAAGGAGCCCCGGATATCGCTGCGCTCATCCGGGCTACACTCTGTTGCCGGCCGCCACTCACCCCCGAACGCGCGGCGACACGTCCTGCTCAACGCCGGCCCGTTGTTCGGCCGCGACCGCGCGCTTGAAGCCTTCCCGCGCCTGCAAGCGCTGCCAGTAGGCGGCGACATTGGGCCCGAAATCTTTCGCCAGCCCGATATTGTCGGCCAGCCGCAACGCATAGCCGATCACGATGTCGGCGGCGGTGAACCTGTCGGCGCAGAGTGTTTCCGCTTGGCCGGTCGCGGCTTCGACCGCGCGCAGCCGGCCGAGAAACCATTTGGCATAGTCGGTAGCCACCTGCGGATTGCGCCGTTCTTCCGGCTCGAGCTGGCTGTAACGCAGCACCAGCGTTTGCGGAAAGGTCAGCGTCGCATCGCTGAAATACATCCAGTTCAGGAATGCGCCGAAAGCCGGTTCGTCGGCGCTGACCATCAGCGGCGTCGGTCCATACCGGGTTCCGAGATAGTGGCAGATGCCGGAGGACTCCGTCATCCGGGTCTCGCCGTCGATCATGAAGGGAATGGTGCCGAGCGGATTGAGCGCGAGATACTCCTTGGCGAATACCCTCGGCGGGAACGGCAGCATTTTCAGCTCATAGGGCAGACCCAGCTCTTCCAGCATCCACAGCGGCCGGAACGAGCGTGCTGCATCGCAATGATAGAGCGTGATCATCGGGAATTTCCCTGTTTCTTGTTCATTGCGGGCCGGTGAGCGCCACGCCGGTGCTGATCCGGATCAAGCCATGTCCGAGCCCCGCAACGCAAGGCATCCTCGCGCTGTGTTCCACTTCGCCAGGAGCGTCTCATGCCCAAAAGTTCGACTAGCCAGTCGAACCGGAGTTGGGCATGTTGCCCGGCACAGACCCGATAAGGGACCAAGCGGCGCCAGACCGCTGACCAGGAGGAAACTTTGCCAGATCGCCTTTGCGACTGGGTTCACGCCATTTGACGCCCGCATTTTCACATCTTGCCGCTCATCTGCACGGCAAGCTGCCCGATGTGATCGGCGCTTTCCCCGCCGTCGCCTCGTGAATTGCCCACCACCTGTCGAATATCCGTCGTCAAACTCCATTCAATCAAGGAAACGCTTCATGAAAAACAAGAAACCGTCTTTGCTCGGCTCAAGCCTGGTCTCGGTTGCGGTCGCAACGGCACTGGTTGCGCTCACCAGCCAGGGCGCGCTGGCGCAAAAGAAGTACGACACCGGTGCTTCCGATACCGAAATCAAGATCGGCAATATCGAGGCCTATAGCGGCCCGGCATCCGCCTACGGCATGATCGGCAAGACCGAGGAAGCCTATTTCAAGATGATCAACGATCAAGGCGGCATCAACGGCCGCAAGATCAACTTCATCAGCTATGACGACGGCTATAGCCCGCCGAAGACCGTGGAGCAGGCCCGCAAGCTGATCGAGAGCGACGAGGTGTTCCTGATTTTCAACGCGCTGGGCACGCCGACCCAGTCCGCGGTGCAAAAATATCAGAACACCAAGAAAGTGCCGCAGCTGTTCGTCGCCACCGGCGCCAGCAAGTGGAACGATCCGAAAGAATTTCCCTGGACCATGGGCTTTCAGCCGAGCTACCGGGTCGAGGCCCGGATCTTCGCGAAATACATTTTGAAGACCAAACCCGACGCCAAGGTCGCGGTGTTCTACCAGAATGACGATTTCGGCAAGGACTACGTCGCCGGCCTGAAGGATGTGTTCGGCGACAAGGCCTCCAAGCTGATCGTTGCCGAAGAAAGCTACGAGACCAGCGAGCCCTCGATCGATTCCCACATCGTCAAGCTGAAGGGCACCGCCGCCGACGTATTGGTCAACATCTCGACGCCGAAATTCGCCGCGCAGACCATCAAGAAGATGGCGGAGATCGAATGGAAGCCGATGCATTTGATGACCGACGTCTCGATCTCGATCGGCGCGGTGATGAAGCCTGCCGGCCTGGAGGCTTCGGAAGGCGTGCTGTCGGCCGGTTACCTCAAGGATGCCTCCGATCCGCAATGGAAGAACGACGACGGCATGAAGAAATTCATGACGTTCGCCGACAAGTACATGCCGGGCTCGAATATTTCCGACGCCAACATGGTCTACGGCTACGCCGCGGCACAAACCATGGTGCACGTGCTGAAGCAGGCTGGCGACAACCTGACCCGGGAAAATGTGATGAAGCAGGCCGCCAGCCTGAAGGACGTCGCGCCGGACACGCTTATTCCCGGCATCAAGATCAACACCAGCAGCACGGACTTTGCCCCGGTCGAGCAACTCAAGATGATGCAGTTCAAGAACGGCCAGTGGGAATTGTTCGGTGACATCATCAGCGCCGAAACCGGAGGCTAGGCTCGGGCTCCGTTCACGCGACAGCACAACGCCATGAACGACGAAATCGCCCCCTTCGGGGCGATTTTTGCTTTTGAGAAGTTCCCGTCATCGGCGGACGCCGACAGCGTCATGGCACCGTCACGTTATTTGAAATCCGGACTGCCGCGTGAGATGGTTCGAGACCGGGCCGCCGCAGCGGCCGCACCTAAAGCTGAGCCACCGGAATCATGAACTCCCAGGTTCAATACCTGCCGATGACACCAGGATTGTTTTCAATCCTGGTCGTTTTGTTTGTTGGGCTGGTGATTCTTATTCAGCTTCGCATTCTCAGATATGCCTACATGCGGCTTGGCCTGGGGCCCGGCGCTGCGCTGCTGCTGCTGTTGGGCTCGCTGATCGGCAGCTATTTCAACATCCCGATCACGGTACTGCCGGGCGAAACGGTCAGGTCGGGACAGATCGTCGAATTCTACGGCATGCGTTACGTCGTGCCGCTGGTCGAGCAATGGCCCGGCACGGTGCTCGCCGTCAACATCGGCGGCGCGATCATCCCGACGTTGATGTCCGCTTATCTCGTCATTCGATATGATCTCTGGGTCAAGGCGGCACTGGCCACGGCGGCGATCACCCTCATCATGCATTCGATGGCCACGCCGGTAGAAGGTATCGGCATCGCCGTGCCCGTCTTCGCACCGGTCGTCGCCGCGGCGATCCTGGCGTTTATCCTCTCCCGCGAATACGCACCGCCGCTTGCCTATATCGGGGGATCGATGGGCACGCTGATCGGCGCCGATCTGCTCAACCTCGACAAGATCGGCGACCTCGGCGCGCCGGTCGCCTCGATCGGCGGCGCCGGCACCTTCGACGGCATTTTCCTCACCGGCATTCTCGCCGTGCTGCTCGCCGGCATCGCCTCGCCGTCACGGATGCGGCCTGCGCGATAGACGCAGGTCATTGCGTTGGGTTGCGCGGAGCGCGTGGCATGAAAGACCGGAGAGATCTGCGGATCAACAATCACTCCACCCCGCCGCTCAAGGGCTGGATGTCGAAGACCTTCTTCACCCTCCCTGGAGGGGGAGGGTCGGCTCACATTGAGCGCGGCGATGTGAGCCGGGGTGGGGTGGAGACGCTTCGTTCCGGGGCCTCACCCCACCCCGCCGCTTCGCGTCGACCCTCCCCCTCAAGGGGAGGGTAAGAAGCGCTCTTGCTCATCGTCCGCCCCGCAAGCTCCCGCCCACGCCCTAGTAATTGGTCGCGGACTTCTGGTTTGGAATGCCGTCGATCGGGCATTCGTCGGTTCCCGCGGTCGGGCGGGTCATCGCCTCGACCATTTCGCGCGTGCCTTCGGGATCGGCGATCCACTTCGAATAGAAGTCGTAAGGACAGGCAGCCAGGCCGCGCGCGCTTTCGCCGGAATTGATCATGCCGGTATAGCCACGATGGACCAGTTTATAGAGATGGTTCTGCGACTGGCCGTTGCGGCGGGCATCGCGGATCAAATTCTTCGACAGCGCCGCGTACTGGATGCCGTATTCCTCCTCGCCGGTCTCGCCCAGGGTGCGGCCATCGAAGCCGATGATCGCGGAGTGACCGAAGTAGGAATAGACGCCGTCGAAGCCGGCGGCATTGGCGACCGCGACGTAGACATTGTTGGCCCAGGCCATCGCCTTGGAGATGAGGATCTGCTGTTCCTTGGCCGGATACATGTAGCCCTGACAGCGCACGATCAACTCGGCACCCTTCATGGCGCAGTCACGCCAGATTTCCGGGAAGTTGCCGTCGTCGCAAATGATCAGGCTGACCTTCAGGCCTTTCGGGCCTTCGGAAACATAGGTGCAATTGCCGGGATACCAGCCCTCGATCGGCACCCACGGCATGATCTTGCGATATTTCTGAACGATCTCGCCCTTGTCGTTCATCAAGATCAGGGTGTTGTACGGCGCCTTGTTCGGGTGCTCCTCGTGACGCTCGCCGGTGAGCGAGAATACGCCCCAGACCTTGGCCTTGCGGCAGGCCTCGGCGAAAATGTCGGTCTCGGGACCCGGGATCGACGAGGCGGTCTCGTACATCTCCTTCGAGTCGTACATGATGCCGTGGGTGGAATATTCCGGGAAGATCACAAGATCCATGCCCGGCAAGCCCGTCTTCATGCCCACCACCATGTCGGCGATCTTGCGCGCATTGTCGAGCACCTCGGCCTTGGTGTGCAGGCGCGGCATTTTGTAGTTGACGACAGCGACGCCGACTGTGTCGTTGCTGCTGGAAATGTCACCGTGAAGCATGGAGTTTTGCCTTCTGTCTTGGTTTAGGTTTGCCGTCGATCACCGCGATGGTGCGGTGGACGAATTCGTGGGGCATCAGTGGCTGATCATCCACGGCCGCGCGGTCGGAAAGCTCTTGGCGCCGCTCCGCGTTTGCTTCACCAGCCGCGACGGTTTCTTGGTCGAACAGCAGCCGCAGCCGGGGCCGTGCGAGGCCTTGTATTCGCCGACGGTCTTGGGCGCGTTGGCGCTGCGCTCGTTGATGGCGTGCGCCTTGCGCTTGTCGGAGGGCATGCAGAAGAAGTTTGGCGCCGTCAGGATCGCGCGCGGCGATTCGGCGTCGCATCGCGGACAGTCCTGCGGCGCGTCGCATTCCGCCATCGGCCGCATGTCCGTGAACGGGCCGCAATCGTTGCAGAGATATTCGTAAACCGGCATTTCAACTCCTCAAGTCGATTGGCATTCACGGCGCGCGACCGGAATGCGGAGCGGCCAATACGCCGCCGCCCCGCACCCCGTCGCGGGGACGCTTACTTGTCCTGTGACAGCGGCATCTGGATGTCGCCCTTGATGTGCTTGATCGGGCCGGCCGACGACGGCATGACGTCGAAGTCGAAGATTTCCGTCGGCAGCCACAGCGTCGCGCAGGCGTTCGGCACGTCGACCACGCCGGAGATGTGGCCCTGGCACGGCGCGGTTCCCAGAATCGAATAGGCCTGCGCGCCGGAATAGCCGAACTTCTTCAGATATTCGATCGCGTTCAGGCAGGCCTGCCGATAGGCGATGTGCACATCGAGATAATGCTGCTTGCCCTGCTCGTCGACCGAGATGCCCTCGAAGATCAGGTAGTCCTTGTAGTTGGGCGTGACCGGCGACGGCTTGAACACCGGATTCTTGATGCCGTATTTGGCGACGCCGTCCTTGATGACGTCGACCTTGAGATGCAGCCATCCCGCCATCTCGATCGCGCCGCAGAAGGTGATCTCGCCGTCGCCCTGGCTGAAATGCAGATCGCCCATCGAGAGACCGCCGCCCGGCACATAGACCGGGAAATACACCTTGGAGCCGCGCGACAGATCCTTGATATCGCAATTGCCGCCGTGCTCGCGCGGCGGCACCGTGCGCGCGCCCTCCGCCGCGGCCTTGGCTTTGGCGTCGCCCTTCAGCCGGCCCATATGCGCGGTCGGGCCGAACGGCGGATTGGCAAGGCCGGGCACGCGGGTCGGGTTGGTCGCGATCAGCGCGGTCTCGCGTTCGTTCCAGGTCGCGAGCAATTTCGGATCCGGCAGGCAGCCGATCAGGCCGGGATGAATGAGGCCCGCGAAATTCACGCCGGGAATGTGCCGGGAGGACGTGTACATGCCCTTGAAGTCCCAGATCGACTTCTGCGCCAGCGGGAAGTGATCGGTCAGGAATCCGCCGCCGTTCTTCTTCGAGAAGAAGCCGTTGAAACCCCACATGCTTTCCTTCACCGGACCGACGTCGAGCAAATCGACCACCAGGAGATCGCCGGGCTCCGCGCCCTTGACCCCGATCGGGCCGGACAGGAAATGCACGATCGACAGATCGATGTCGCGCACGTCGTCGGCAGAGTCGTTGTTCTTGATGAAGCCGCCGGTCCAATCATAGGTCTCGACGATGAAGTCGTCGCCCGGATTGACCCACGCCACCATCGGAACGTCGGGATGCCAGCGGTTATGGATCATGTCGTTGTCGTAGGCCGACTGTGTGAGATCGACCTTGATCAGTGTCTCTGGCATTCAAATGCTCCCTGTTACCAGTGATGGTTGCGATTTAGACCGACAAATATTTCGAGATCTGCGCGGCATCGACATTCGCGCGCGCGTCATCGCGCACGATCTCGCCGTTCTCGATGACCAGGACCCGATCCGCGACGTCGAGCGCGAAGCTCAAGACCTGCTCGGAAACCACGATCGACAGCCCGCGCTGGTCGCGAATGCGCTTCAGCGTGCGCGCCATCTCCCGGATGATCGACGGCTGGATGCCCTCCGTCGGCTCATCCAGCAAAAGCACCTTGGGCCTGGTGGCGAGCGCGCGGGCGATCGCGAGTTGCTGCTGCTGACCGCCGGACAGGTTGCCGCCGCGGCGACCCTTCATCTCCAGCAGCACCGGAAACAATTCGTAGATATCGCCGGGCACTTCGGATTCACCCGAGGCGACGAGGCCGGTCTCGATATTTTCCTTCACCGTCATGGTGGAAAAGATCATGCGGCCCTGCGGCACATAGGCGAGGCCCTTGGCGACGCGCTCGTAGCTCTTCAAGGTGCTGAGCTCGGCGCCTTCCATGGTCACCGAGCCGCTCTTGGTCGGCACGATCCCCATCAGCGACTTCATCAGCGTGGTCTTGCCCATGCCGTTGCGGCCCATGATCGCCACGATTTCGTTGGGCGCGACCGCGACATTGAGGCCGTGCAGCACTTCGCTCTGACCGTAAGCGACATGCAGATCCGAGATAGCCAGCATGAGCGCGTTCCCTATATTCCAACAGGCATGATCGTGTCCGAAAACCGGAATCCACTTTTCGGGATCATGCGCTAGTGCCCGAGATAGACTTCGATGACCTTGGGGTCGTTCTGGACGTGCTCCATGGTGCCTTCCGACAGGATCTGGCCCTGATGCAGCACCGTGACCTTGTGGGCGATGTCCTCGACGAATTTCATGTCGTGCTCGATCACGAGCACCGACCGGTTCTTGATGATGCGGTTGAGCAGCTCGGCGGTCTTGACCCGTTCGCTGACGCTCATGCCGGCCACGGGCTCGTCGAGCATCAGGAGGTCCGGGTCCTGGATCAGCAGCATGCCGATCTCCAGCCACTGCTTCTGGCCGTGGCTGAGGAATTCCGCGTAGGTGCTGAGCTTGTCCTTCAGGAAGATCATCTCGGCGACTTCCTCGACGCGGTCGCGGACCGCAGCGTCGCGCTTGAACGTCAGCGCACCGAATACGGTGCGGCCGCGCGGATACGAGATTTCGAGATTTTCGAACACCGTGAGGTCGTCATAGATCGACGGCGTCTGGAACTTGCGGCCGACGCCGGCCTGCACGATCTGGTTCTCCTTCATCTTCGTCAGTTCCTGGCTGCGAAACTGGATCGAGCCCGAGGTGGCCTTGGTCTTGCCGCAGATCAGATCGAGCACCGTGGTCTTGCCGGCGCCGTTGGGACCGATGATGACGCGGATCTCGTTTTCATCGACATAGAACGAGAGGTCATTGACCGCCTTGAAGCCGTCGAAGGAAACCGTGAGCCCTTCGACCGCGAGCAGGAAATCCTTGGGTTGGTGACCTACCAGCATGATGATCTCCTCATTCCGCCGGGGCGCCGTCGGCGACGGAATCGTCGGTCCAGCCCTTGCCGGATTTCGATGTGCGCGACGCAAGCAACCGGTCGATGCGGGGCTGAACATGATCCTGCCAGATGCCGGCGAGACCGTTCGGGAAGGCGAGAACAACGGCGATGAACAATCCGCCGAGGCCGAACAGCCACAATTCGGGAAAGGATTCCGACAGGCTGGTCTTGGCGAAGTTGACCAGCAGCGTGCCGTACACCGCGCCCAGGATCGAGAGCCGGCCGCCCACCGCCGTATAGATCACCATCTCGATCGACGGCACGATGCCGACAAAGGACGGCGACATGAAGCCGACGTTCAGCGCGAACATGGCGCCGCCGATCGCGGCGAAGACGGCGGCGACACAGAAGGCGAAGATCTTGAAGTTCGCGACGCTATAGCCGGAGAACCTGACACGATCCTCCTTGTCGCGCATCGCGACCAGGATGCGGCCGAGCTTCGAGTGCCGGATGAACTGGGCGATGAAGATGCAAACGAACAGGCAGCCCACCTCGAAGAAATAGAGCACGATCTTGGCGTGATCCGGCCGGATGTCCCATCCCTTCAGGGTGCGCAGATCGGTCATGCCGTTGATGCCGCCGGTGTAACCCTGCTGTCCCACGATCAGGATGGTGAGGATGGCAGCGACGGCCTGGGTGATGATGGCGAAGTAAGTGCCGCCGACGCGGCGCTTGAACATCGCCGCGCCGATGATCAGGGCAAAGATGCCGGGCACCAGAATGATGGCGGCGACGGTGAAGGTGAGGCTGTGGAAAGGCTTCCAGAACATCGGCAGCGAGGTGATCTGGTTCCAGTCCATGAAATCGGGGATGCCGGGCGTCGACTGGATCTTGGTGTTCTCGACGCTCGAGGCTTCGAGCTTGAGAAACATCGCCATGCAGTAGCCGCCGAGACCGAAGAACACCCCCTGCCCCAGGCTGAGAATGCCGCCATATCCCCAGCAGATCACCAGCCCCAGTGCGACAAACGCATAGGTGAGGTATTTCGCGACAAGATTGAGCCTGAAGACATCGAGGCAGAGCGGCAGGACCACCACCAGCAAAACGGCGAGCACCAGAATTCCGATAAGCTCCGATCGATTGACAAAGCGATTGGCGGTCATGGCTTCAGCCCCTTTGTCATTTGCGGACCTTGAGGGCGAACAGACCCTGCGGCCGCAGCATCAGAATTCCGACGACAGCAAGCAGCGTGATGACCTTCGCCATCGATCCCGACAGGAAGAATTCGAGCGTCGACTGTGTCTGCGAGATGCTGAATGCCGATGCGATGGTGCCGAGCAGGCTCGCGGCGCCGCCAAACACGACCACCAGGAACGTATCGACGATGTAGAGCTGACCGGAGGTCGGTCCGGTCGAGCCGATCATGGTGAACGCACTGCCCGCGATGCCGGCGATGCCGCAACCGAGGCCGAACGTGTAGCGATCGACTTTCTCGGTGTTGATGCCGACCGCGCCGGCCATGACGCGGTTTTGCACGACCGCGCGGACCTGACGACCCCAGCGCGACTTGTACATGACATAGGCAACCGCGAGCGTGATCAGCACCGTCAGCGCCATCACGAAGATCCCGTTGATCGGGACCTCGATGCTACTGGTGACGTTCAGCGAGCCGAGCATCCACTGCGGCAGTTCGACGCCGACTTCACGCGCGCCGAAAATCGAGCGATACGCTTGCTGCAGGATCAGGCTCAAACCCCAGGTGGCGAGCAACGTGTCGAGCGGGCGCTTGTAGAGATGCCTGATCAGCGCCCATTCCACCAGCATTCCAAGCGCGCCGGACGCAATGAAAGCCAATATCATCGCCAGGAAGAAATAGCCGGCAAACAGACCCGGCAGATAGGCCTGGAAGAAATTCGACGTCATCCAGGTGACGTAGGCACCCAGGATCATGAACTCGCCATGGGCCATATTGATGACGCCCATCTGGCCGAAGATAATCGCAAGGCCGAGCGCCATCAGCACGTAGACGGAAAACAGGATCAGCCCGGCAAACCCCTGCATGACGAAGATCGAGCCGAGATCACCAATCGAGTAGTCGCCGAACATCGATGTCCTCCGTCGGGGGTAAGTCCCGCGCCGCGAACGAATTCGCGACGCGGGGTCTTAAGCGCGGACTGACAATCCGCGCCAGGGAGACGATTGATTGGAGAGAAAGCGCGCGATGCCGTGTGCTTTCGCGCTGTCTTACTGATAGCCCTTCGGGAAGGGATTCGGTTCGACCAGATCAGCGGTTTCATAGATCAGGTCGAACTGGCCATCGAGCCTGGCGCGACCGACCCGGGTCTTCGACCACAAATGATGGTTTTCATGGATGCGGACGTAGCCTTCCGGCGCACCCTTGAACTCGACGCCGGGCGAAGCCGCCGCGATCTTGTCGACATCGAAGCTTCCGGCCTTTTCAGCCGTCAATTTCCAAAGCCACGGGCCGAGATAGGCGGCCTGCGTCACGTCGCCGATCACGGTCTTCTCGCCCCACATCTTCTTGAACGCCGGAACGAACAGCTTGTTGTTCGGATTGTCGAGCGACTGGAAGTACTTCATGCACGCATAGGCGCCCGCGATGTTCTCACCGCCGATGCCGTCGATTTCGTCTTCCGTCACCGAGATCGTGAGCAACGCCTGCTTCGAAAGGTCGATACCGGCAGCCTTCAGCTGCTTGTAGAACGCGACGTTCGATCCGCCGACAACGTCGGTGAAGATCACGTCGGGCTTGGTCAGCTTGATCTTGTTGATGACCGAGTTGAATTGGGTGTTGCCGAGCGGGTAATATTCTTCGCCGACGACCTTGCCCTTGAGTACGTTCTCGACATGCTTGCGCGCGATCTTGTTCGACGTACGCGGCCAGATGTAATCCGAACCGATAAAGAAGAACGACTTCGCACCCTTCTCCTTGGCGATCCAGTTCAGGCCGGCGAGGATCTGCTGGGTGGCTTCCTGGCCGGTGTAAATGACGTTCTTGGACTGCTCGAGACCTTCGTAGAAGGTCGGGTAATAGAGCATGCCGTTATATTGTTCGAGAACCGGCAGCACCGCCTTGCGGGACGCCGAAGTCCAGCAGCCCATGATCGCCGCGACCTTGTCGTTGACGAGGAGCTTCTTGGCCTTCTCCGCGAAGGTCGGCCAATCGCTGGCGCCGTCTTCCTGGATGAACTTGATCTTGCGCCCGAGAATGCCGCCGGCTTCGTTGATCTGAGAGATGGCAAGCTTCTCGGCTTCGATCGACCCCGTCTCCGATATCGCCATCGTGCCGGTGGCGGAATGAAGGATTCCGACCGTCACTTCGGTGTCGGTCACCGCAAGACCGGTGGTGTTGATGGCGGAGGTTGCCGGTA
Organism: uncultured Alphaproteobacteria bacterium; assembly: GCA_963843235.1. Taxonomy (GTDB): domain Bacteria; phylum Pseudomonadota; class Alphaproteobacteria; order Rhizobiales; family Xanthobacteraceae; genus Bradyrhizobium. The sequence continues at coordinate 28,978 of CAWJJV010000015.1, read as the reverse complement.
CGTCGGCAAAGGACGGCCGCGGAAGCATGGTTAGGGCAGGTATCGCCGCCATCCCCATCAGCAGCTTTCGGCGAAATGCCGACTGCAGCCCCTGTTTGTTATCGTCTGACATGACTACCCCATCTGTGTTCGAGGACGCGCTTAATGATGAGGCGAGGATTGACCAAAATTGTGCAGTGCACAGATACGCAAGATTGCGTATATTGCACCGCAAAATAGCGACGTAGGTTTTTGGCGTGAGGTATCGCGAGCGGTTCGCGCGAGGTCAGGGGTTTTCGAGTGGCAGGGCGGCAGCGGATAGACCGCGTCAGGCGCCAATATAATCAATGGGTTGCCAACCAAACGTTGGAAGATTACGCGCTGCGCTTCACCGCCAAGAGCGCGCGGCGCTGGTCCGCCGCCCGCGTCGCCAACACCGCGCTCGGCGCGATCTCGTTCCTGGCGCTGGAGGCGATCGGCGGCACGATCACGCTCAACTACGGCGTCACCAACGCCACCGCGGCCATTCTCGTCGTCAGCGTCATCATCTTCTGCTGCGGCCTGCCGATCGCCTATCATGCCGCCAAATGCGGCATCGACATCGACCTGCTGACCCGGGGCGCCGGCTTTGGCTACATCGGTTCGACCATCACGTCGCTGATCTACGCCTCCTTCACCTTCATCTTCTTCGCGATCGAAGCGGTGATCCTCGCCACCGCGCTGGAGATCTGCTTCGGAATCCCGCGCCCGATCGGCTATCTCCTCAGCGCCGTCGTCATTATCCCGCTGGTCACCCACGGCATCACGCTGATCAGCCGCTTTCAATTATGGACGCAGCCGCTCTGGATCATTCTTCACATCCTCCCCTTTGCGGTGATCGCGTACGCCAATCCACACTCCTTTGCCGAATGGATGCAATTTCCCGGCGAGCACGGCGATCCGGCCGGCCATCTCGACCTCTTGTTGTTCGGCACCGCCGCCTCGGTGGTGTTCGCGCTGGTGGCGCAGATCGGCGAGCAGGTCGACTTCCTGCGCTTTCTGCCGCGCGACCGGCGAACCTCGAAGACCGCGTGGTGGATCGCACTGCTCAGCGCCGGCCCGGGCTGGATCCTGCTCGGTGCGCTCAAGCTCCTGGCCGGATCGTTCCTGGCCTTCTTTGCCTTAAGCCACGGCGTGGCCGCCGAGCATGCCGCCGAACCGGCGCATATGTATCTCGAAGCCTTCCGCTACGTGATGTCGCAACCGGATCTCGCCTTGGCGTTCACCGGTACCTTCGTGATCCTCTCGCAGTTGAAGATCAACGTCACCAACGCCTATGCCGGCTCGATCGCCTGGTCGAATTTCTTTTCCCGCCTGACCCATAGCCATCCCGGCCGCGTGGTCTGGCTGGTTTTCAACGTGCTCGTCGCATTGCTGCTGATGGAGATCGGCGTCTACAAGGCGCTCGAGCAGACGCTCGCGCTTTATTCCAACGTCGCCATCGCCTGGGTCGGCGCGCTGGTTTCCGATCTCGTCGTCAACAAGCCGCTGGGCCTGCGTCCGCAGCACATGGAGTTCAAGCGCGCGCACCTCTACGACATCAATCCGGTCGGGGTCGGGGCGATGACGATCGCCACCATCGTTTCGATCAGCGCGTTCTACGGCCTGTTCGGGCCGACGGCGAAGGCGCTTTCACCGTTCGTGGCGCTCACCGTAGCGTTCGTCACCGCGCCGCTGATCGCGTTTGCGACCGACGGAAAATATTACATCGCGCGCAAGCCGAAGCGGAGCTGGCAAAATCTGGAAGCGATCCAGTGCTGCATTTGCGAACATACGTTCGAACCGGAGGACATGGCGTCGTGCCCGGCCTATGCCGGACCGATCTGCTCGCTGTGCTGTTCACTCGACGCGCGCTGCCACGACCTTTGCAAACCCCATGCGCGGATCCAGGCACAGCTCTCCGAAACCCTCGGCGGGTTTCTGCCGAAGCCGATCTACGCCCGGATCAACTCGCAGCTCGGACATTATCTCGGCGTCTTCACGGTTTCCGCAGGGTTAGTCGGACTGACGCTCGGGCTGATCTATCTGCAGACATCGACGACGGTGCATCTCGACAATCTGGCGCTGTCCAGCGTGCTCTGGAAGGCGTTCTTCGCATTGGCGATCATCATTGGCGTCGTCGCATGGCTGTTCGTGCTGGCGCAACAGAGCCGGCGTGCGGCGGAGGCGGAAACCAGGCGACAAACCACGTTGCTGATCCAGGAAATCGACGCTCACAAGCGCACCGACGCCGAATTGCAGCGCGCCAAGGAAGTTGCCGAATTGGCCAATCTCGCCAAGAGCCGGTACGTCGTCGGACTGAGCCATGAACTGCGGTCGCCGCTCAACGCCATCAGCGGTTACGCACAATTGCTAGAGCAGGATTCGACCCTGCAGTCCAAGCCGCGCGACCAGGTGCGCGTCGTGCGTCGCAGCGCCGACCACCTGTCGGGGCTGATCGACGGCATTCTCGACATTTCGAAAATCGAGGCGGGCCGGCTTTATCTGTCACGGGACGAAGTTCGCCTCAGCGAATTTCTCGACCAGCTTGTCGGGATGTTTCGGCTTCAGGCCGCGGCCAAGGGCATCGATTTCGTTTTCACCCGGCCCAATGTGCTGCCGGTGGTGGTGTTCGCGGACGAAAAACGCCTGCGCCAGATCCTGATCAATCTGTTGTCCAACGCCATCAAATTCACCCAGGCCGGCAGCGTGCGGTTCGCCGTCCACTATCGCGGTCCGGTCGCCGAATTCGAGGTGACCGACACCGGCCCGGGAATCCAGGCGACCGATCTTGAGCGAATCTTCGCGCCGTTTGAGCGCGGCGAACTGGGCGTCTCGCAGCCGCAAACCGGAACCGGTCTCGGCCTGACCATCAGCCGGCTGCTCGCCGGCGTGATGGGTGGCGACATCACGGTCACCAGCGTCGTCGGCACGGGAAGCACGTTCCGGGTGAAGATGCTGCTGTCGGAAGTCACCAACCCGACCCGGATCGCACCGGTCGACGCACCGGTCTTTGGCTATCACGGCCCACGCAAGACCATCGTGATCACCGACGACGATCCGGTGCAGCGCGACCTTTTGCGCGAGGTGCTGACCCCGCTGGGGTTTATCCTACTCAGCGCGCCCGATGGCCCCGGCTGTCTCGCGCTGGCGCAGCACTGTCGACCCGACCTTTTTCTGCTGGATATCTCGATGCCCGGCATGGATGGATGGACGGTCGCGGAGGCGTTGCGCTCGACCGGCCATCACCAGGCCCGCATCCTGATGGTCTCGGCAAGCGCTTTGGAGGCCCATGGCACACCGCTCGCGCAGCCGTTCCACGACGGCTACCTGATGAAGCCGATCGATATTCCCAGACTATTGGAATTGATCCGTCAGGTGCTCAAGATCGACTGGCAATACGACACCGATCAACCCGCCGCTCCGCACTGGAAGCCGGACACCGGCGCGCGGCCGCCCGTCGAGGATATTGAGGAGCTCATCGATCTCGGACAAATGGGTTACATTCGTGCGATCCAGGGCAAGCTCGACGCGCTGGGAACCGATCACCCCGAGCATGCGCCCTTCGCCACGCAAATGCGTGCGCTGATCGACCGCTTCGATCTCGACCAGTACATGGCCACCCTGAAAGCCCTGCACAGCCATGAACACTGAAGCCAAAAAGCGCGATGTCGCACTCGTCGTCGACGACTCCCCGGAGACGCTGCGGCTTCTGACCGACGCGCTCGACGGTGCGGGCATGACGGTCATGGTCGCGATGGACGGGGCGGCGGCGATGCGGATCGTCGATCAGATCACGCCCGACATCATTCTGCTCGACGCCGTCATGCCCGGCATCGACGGCTTTGAGACCTGCCGGCGCCTCAAGCGCGACGCCGGCTTGAGCAATGTACCGGTGATCTTCATGACCGGACTGGCGGAGACCGAACACATCGTGCGCGGCCTGGAGGCCGGTGGCGTCGATTACGTGACCAAACCCATCGCGATCGAGGAAATGCTGGCGCGGATCAGGGTGCATCTCGCCAATGCACGCCTGACCCAGAGTGCCCGCGCAGCGCTCGACGTATCAGGCCGATTTCTGCTCGCCGTCACCGGGCGCGGCAAGATCGTCTGGGCAACACCGCAGGCGCAGAAATTACTGTCGGATAATCTTGGCGCGACAGCGGACGACGCGCTCGAACTGCCCGACACCATGCGACCATGGCTTGAACAGGCGCAACAGGGCAACGCCGGGCCGAAAGCCCAGGCGATGGCGGCTTTTCCAGATAACGCGCGGCTTCGGCTGCAATATATGGGCAAGCTCGGTCCGAACGAATTCCTGTTGCGGCTGGCAAAGGACGCAGGCGCGGAGACGCCGGCAAATTTCAGCACTGAACTCGGATTGACCACCCGCGAGGGCGAGGTGCTGTCGTGGCTGTCGAAGGGAAAAACCAACCGGGACATCGCCCAGATTCTCGGGCTTAGTCCGCGAACGGTGGACAAGCATCTCGAGCAAATCTACGCCAAGCTCGGCGTCGAGAATCGCACCGCCGCCGCCGCGGTCGCAACCAACGCGAGCCGGCGGAATTCATGAGTTTACGTGGTGATCGGCCAGCGCGCGAGATGCGGGCGCGTTCGGCTGCTACTCCCCTCCCCCTTGCGGGGAGGGGAGTCCCGCCGCCGCAGCTGCTGCGCGTGTAAACTCTCGCCACTCATGGCATCGCCAGCGCGGAGCCCCATTGCTTCGCGGTCTGCACGATCCAGTCGCGGTAAAGCGTGAGCGGCGTGACCCCGGTCATGCCGCCGCAACCGGCGGCGCCGTTTGGCCCGGTCGACCAGCTGATGACGCCGACGATGGTCGGCTTGCCCGCTTGATCCTCGAACACCGGTCCGCCGGAATCCCCGGTGCAGGCCCCCAACCCGACGCGCGCGCCCGCTCCCGCCGGATCGACCAGCCGGATCTGCAGCGTGCCGGGCCGGCCGGTAGCGACGAGATCGGCGGTGCGAACGATCCCTCCACTCTTGCCGTCGCCGCGAACCGTGACGCCGACACCGGCGATGGTGAAGGGATTGCCCGCGGCGATCGGAGTCTTGGGTACGCCGAGCACCGATGGATTCTTCTTGGGAATTTCGAGCTGCAGCAAGGCTACGTCGGCGGTGGCGCGGTGCGCCGTGATCGCCTGCATGTTGAAAGCGGGATGCGCGGCGACGTTCTTCACGTCCTTGAGCTGTGGCTGGCGGTCCGCGCCGTACTCGACGATCTTGTAGGTCGCGCCGGGCCCGACACAATGGGCCACCGACAAGACCAGATCGGGCGCGATCAAGGTACCGGTACAGAAATTGCCGCGCGAGCCGACGATGGTGACAATCGAGCGGCCGACGCCCTCGACGGAGGGCGCGGCACCGCCGACGATGGCGAAAGCGGGCGCGGCAAACAGCAGCGCCAGGATCGTGGGGACGAGAAGCCGGGTTTTCATGGAACAGGGATAGCCCGTGACCGGTGAGCTTGGAAAGATACCCGGCGCGGGAACTCCGAATAGGAGTGCTCCGGGCTTGTTCTTTCCCGGCAACGCAGGCAGAACGCTCAAAAGACGTGGCAGACCGGGAGTTGAAATTCGTGGCTGAACATCGGCCGTCCGCCTCCATCGAGGCCGTCGAAAGCGGCCTTGCCGCACAGGGATATATTGCGAGCCGGCAGATCGCCACCGCGGTCTATCTGGCTCAGCAGATCGAGAAGCCCATCCTGGTCGAGGGGCCCGCCGGCGTCGGCAAGACCGAGCTTGCCAAGGCGATCGCCGCATGGCGCGGACTGAAGATGATCCGCCTGCAATGCTACGAGGGGCTGGACGAGGCCAAGGCGCTCTACGAGTGGAAATACGCCAAGCAGCTGCTCTATACGCAGATCCTGAAGGACAAGCTCGGCGAAGTGCTCGGCGGCGCCGAAACGCTTCACGCTGCGCTCGATCAATTGCATGATTTTGGCGACGTCTTCTTCTCCAAGGAATTCGTCGAGCCGCGACCGCTGCTGCAGGCGCTGGAGCAACCCGCCGGCTGCGTGCTGCTGATCGACGAAATCGACAAGTCGGATGCCGAGTTCGAATCCCTCCTGCTCGAAATCCTCAGCGATTTCCAGGTCAGCATTCCCGAGCTCGGAACCGTGGTTGCGACGGTGCCGCCGACGGTGATCCTGACATCCAACAGCGAACGCGATCTCGGCGACGCGCTGAAGCGGCGCTGCCTCCACCTTCACATCGGCTTCCCGGAGCAGAAGCTGGAAGAGCGCATCGTCGAAAGCCGCGTTCCCGGAATCGCGCAGTCGCTGCGCCGGCAACTGGTCGGCTTCATCCATGAAATCCGCACGCTCGATCTCAAGAAGCAGCCGTCCGTGAGCGAGACCATCGATTGGGCGCGGGTTCTGGTTCTTCTTCAGGCCTCGGAACTCGGCCCCGAGATGGTCAGGGACACGCTCAACGTGCTACTGAAATACGAGACCGACATCGAAGCCACGTTGCCGCAGATCACGACCTTCATTGCCAAGGCTTCCCGTCATAACGTCTTTGGTTGAGCCGAATGAAAGAGAACCTGCATCGGTTCTTTCGCGCGGCGCGGGGAGCGGGCGTCCGGGTTTCGCCGGCTGAAAGCATCGACGCGATGCGCGCGGTCGCCAATGTCGGCTTTTCCGACCGGGACATCCTGCGCGATACGTTCCTGCTGACGCTGGCGAAGACGCAGGATGAAAAGAAGGCGCTGGGCGATTGCTTCGATCTGTTCTTCAGTCATCCGGCGCCGTCGCAGCCCGCGCCCGGGGATGCGAGCGACGCCACTCCCGAGTTGACGGCGACGCAAGCGGCCGAGGCGGCAGCGGGTCAATCGACCGACGGGCTCGGGCCGCTCGCACAGCTGCTGCTGTCGCAGGACCGATCGGAAATGGCGGCGGCCATCGCCAATGCTGCGAGCGCGGCGTCCCTGTCCGACATCCGGTATTTTACCCAGCGCGGGATATTTTCCGCCCGCATCCTCGACCTCATGGGCATCAGCCGGCTTCGGGACGATCTCGACAATGTGGCCGCGGCCGATCCGGCGCTGACCGAGCGGCTGTCGCTGGGATTGGAAGGGCTGCGCGACAGCGTTCGCGACACCGTCTCACAGGCGTTGCTGCTTTACGGCCGCGAGGAAGCCGAAAACCTGCGCAACGAGATTTTGCGCAACGCGCCGCTGTCGCGGATCGAGCCGCGGCAAGTCGAGCAGATGCGATTCCTGATTCGGCAGATCGCGCGACGGCTACGCGAGCGCTACAGCAAGCCGCGCAAGCGGCAGCGGCGCGGCCATCTCGACGTGCGCCGAACGCTCCGGCGCAACGCCGCCTGGGGGAGCGTGCCGTTTCTGACGGCCTGGAAGCGGCGGCACCGTGACCGTCCGAAGATCGTCGCGCTCTGCGACGTCTCAGGCTCGGTAGCGCGGGTCTCCGATTTCTTCCTGCTGCTGATCCACAGCCTGCATGAAGTCGTCTCCGACGTTCGCTCATTCGCATTTTCCGGGCATTTGATCGAGGTCAGCGACATCCTGGAATCGAAAACGCCCGACGAGGCAATGCAGGACATCATGTCCAAGGTCGGGTTCGGATCATCCGACTACGGCCGCTCGTTCGCCGATTTCGAGAAGCAATGGATGAGTGCGATCACGCCACAGACCACTGTGATCGTGCTCGGCGATGCCAGATCCAACAACCTCGACCCCCGCGCCGACATCCTGCGTCGCATCTCCGAGCGATCGAAGCGGTTGGTGTGGCTCAATCCCGAAGGGCGCACGGCCTGGGGCTTTGGCGATTCCGAAATGCCGCGCTATCAGACGTTTTGCACCGTCGTGCGCCAATGCGCCACCGCGCAGCAGCTCGAGCGCGCGGTGTCCGACATCGTGGCGACGTATCAGTAAGCCCTATTAAACAAGACCGTCATTCCGGACGACGCGAAGCGGCGATCCGGAATCTCGAGATTCCGGGTTCGATGCTACGCATCGCCCCGGAATGACCGATCTTGTTGCCGCACTCTCCCACGGAAGCCTTCCTCCCGCGAATCTTCCTCACGCGTCGATCGCGGCCTTGATGCGTTTGCGTGTCAGCGGCAGATTGCGCAGTCGCTTGCCGGTGGCATCAGCAATGGCGTTGGCGATCGACGCCGCGGCCGGGCCCTGCCCGGTCTCGCCGCTGCCGAGGAACGGCAGCCCCGGCCGGTTGATGATGTGGACGTCGATGCGGTCGGGGACCGCGTTGAACCGCAGGATCGGATAGGTCTGCCAGTCGATGCTGGTGATCCTGGTATCGTCGAAGGTCACGCTCTCGTACAGCGTCCAGCTCATCGACTGCACGATCGCGCCCTCGATCTGGTTGGTCAGGCCGTCCGGATTGACGACCTGGCCGCTGTCGACCGCCGCCACCGCCCGAACCAGGCGCGGACGTCCGGTTTCACCGTTGACCTCGACCTCGGTGGCGATGGCGCAATAGGCCGCAAGGTTCTTGTAGCGCGCAAAGGCAAAGCCGTAGCCGCGGCCCTGCGGGGCTTTCTGTCCCTTCAGCCATCCGAAGCCTTGCGCGGCCTTGTTGATGACGTCGCGCCCGCGCGGATCTTCCAGATGCTTCAGCCTGAATTCGACGGGATCGGCCCCGGCCGCGCCGGCAAGCTCGTCCATGAAGCTCTCGATCGAGAACACATTATGATAGGCGCCGAGCGCCCGCATCGCCGAGATCCGCAGCGGCATCGCCGGGATGAAGTGATGCACGACATGCGCGTTGGGAAATGTGTAGATCGGGATCGCGTTGCGGTCGCCGCCACCCTCCGGCAACGGCAGCGGCTTCGGCGGCGGCACCGCAAACGGTTGCGCCATGTGCTGCGCCGCCAGCATCGACCCGGCCCCGCCCGGCCGCATCGAGTGGGTGTTGCTCCAGACCTCGAAATTCCAATCGGCAATCGCGCCGTTAGCGTCGAGCGACGCTTTCAGTTTGGTCACCATCGCCGGACCATACGGCTCCCAACTATGTTCCTGTTCGCGCATCCATTGCACGCGGACCGGCACGCCGGGCAGTTCGCGCGCGATCAAAGCGGCGTCGGCCGCGGCGTCGTCGGCGCCGTTATGACCGTAGCAGCCGGAGCCTTCGACGTGGATCAGGCGAACGCTGGGTTGCGGCACGCGCAGCATTTCGGCAATGCCCTGGCGGTCCGGATAGACGCCCTGGGTGTGGGTCCAGACCGTCATCACGCCATCGACGGACTGCGCGACCGCGCAGGACGGCCCGATCGAGCCATGCGACTGATACGGCCGGGTAAAGGTCGCCTGCAGCGTTTTCTGGCCGACGACCGCTGGATTGCTGTGCTGGAAGATCGTCGAGTCCTGCGACGGCAGGCTGGTGAGAACATGCTCGAGATCGTCCTGCTTCGGCAGACGCGCGGTCTCCTTCCATTTCGCGGCCGCCGACAGCGCCCGCATCGCCTTGATCGCCTGAAATTCCTTCTTGGCGACGACGGCGAGAAAGTTGCCGTCACGCACGACCTTGACGACGCCGGGCAGCGCTTCGATCGCCGAGGTGTCGCAATCCGTCAGTTGCGCGCCGTAGCTCGGCGGTCGAACCACGCGGGCGTGCACCATGCCCGGCAGCCGCATGTCCTGAACATACGCCGCGCCGCCGGTCACCTTGGCCGGGATATCAACCCGCGGCACCGGCTCGCCCATCACCTTGAATGTGGCGGGATCCTTCAGTTGCGATTTTGGCTGCGCCTGCACATGCAGCCTGTCGCCCGCAACCAGATCGCCATAGCCGAAACGCCGGCCATCCGGCGCAATCACCGCGCCATTTTCGGTGCGTAAATTCTCTGCCGGCACTTCAAGTCGCTGGGCGGCCTCCGCGACCAGCAGCGCCCGGGTCTGCGCCGCCGCATTCTGAATCGCAGTGCCGCTGTCCTGCGTTGAATGGCTGCCGGCCGTATAGCCCTCATTGGCAGTGCGGCCGGTGTCGGCGGTAATAACCGTGAGCGAGGCAAAGGGCACGTCCAGCTCTTCGGCCGCGATCTGCTGGAACGCGGTTTTAAAGCCCTGGCCAAGTTCGGCCTTGCCGGTGAAGACCGTGATCTTGCCGTCGGCATCGATCCGTATCCAGGAGTCCAGGAACGGCGCATCCTTCAAGCTGCCGGGAGGCTTCGGCGCCGGCGCCGCCGCCGGCGGCTGATCTTCGGCAAAGGCGTTGGTGAGCGAGAAGCTGACGATCAACGCGCCGCCGCCTGCAAGCACGCGGCGGCGATCGAGAATCACCGGGGCGTTCATGGGGCGCTCCCAAGAGTCTTTGAAGATTGCATCGTTGAAGACTGGATCGTTGAAGATTGCATCGTCGAAGACGCGTCGGCGGTATCCATCAGCCTGGAGGCCCGGCGCACCGCGCGCAGGATACGCATATGCGTTCCGCAGCGGCACAGGTTGGGCTCCATCTCGGCGCGGATCTGCTCGTCGGTCGGCTTGGGATTCCGCTGCAGCAACGCCTGCGCCCGCATCATCATGCCGGCGATGCAGTAGCCGCATTGCGCGGCCTGCTCTTCCATGAAGGCGCGCTGGATCGGCGCCGGGGCTTCGATCGTCCCCAAGCCCTCCAGCGTCGTGACCTGCTTGCCGTCAAGCAGAAGCAGCGGCGTCACGCAGGACAACACCGCTTTGCCGTCCACGATCACGGTGCAGGCGCCGCACTGGCCGAGCCCGCAGCCGAACTTCGCAGCGTTGAGCTTGATCTCGTCGCGCAGCACATACAGCAGCGGCGTATCCGGATCGGCGTCGATCTGGTGGTCTTGACCATTGACCTTTAATGTCATCATGGCTTGTCTCGCTGCGTTGCATCGGCGGGAGCGTTGTGCGGTCCGGGCGATGTCTGGAGAAGCACGGTCTGCGTGCGCCTGGCGTCCGCCACGGCCTTTTCAACTCCGGTCCATGCCGGTTGGTTGCTGAACCGGCCGCGCAAAAACTGCAGCAGCGCCGCGATCTGGTCGTCGTCCATGCTGGCCGCAAAACCCGGCATGATCGGGCTGCGCTCGCCCTCCACCGGACGAATGCCCGAGAGCACGATGTTGACGGCGTTGCGGGGATCCGGGCTGCTGATGGCGGTGCTGAGCCCAAGGTTGACGCCGCCATAGGGCAACGCCCTGCCGGTCTCATGGCAGGTCGCGCAGGCCGCCGCATAGATCGACGCGCCTTGCGCATGGGCTCCGGAAGCCGGCGTGGCCGTGGCAGCCGGCACTGACGCGGCCGGCGCCTTCGTCTGCGCCAGCACCGCCTCGCCATGCTGGATGCGCTCAGGCGTCGGCGCGCCGAAAACGCCGGCCATATAGGTCGCGATCGCATGCACATCGCTCGCGCTGACCGAGGACAGATTGCTGACCACCTCCGCCATCGGCCCGCGCGCGACGCCATGATCCGGCTGCCAGCCGTTGCGCAGATAGGCGAACAGCGCCTCGGTGTTCCACGGGACAGGCGCCGGCGACTGCGCGTTGATCGCATAAGCATGCCAATTGTCGACGTCGCCGCCGGCAAATTGCGCGTTCGGACGTTCCGCGCCCAAACCATTGCGCGGCGTATGGCATGCGCCGCAATGCGCCAGCCCTTCGACGAGGTAGGCACCGCGATTCCATTCCGCGCTCTTGGTGCTATCAGGCTGATAGCTGCCGCGGCGCAGGAACAACAGCTTCCAGCCCGCAATCACGAAGCGCTGGTCGAGCGGGAAGGACAGCGCGTTCTCCCGGGCCGGCGCATGAACCGGCGGCCGCGTCATCAGGTAGGCATAGAGCGCTGCGTCGTCCTCATCCGAAACGTTGGTGAAGTGATCGTAGGGAAAGGTCGGATAAAGATGCTGCCCGTCACGATCGACCCCTGACCGCATCGCGCGGCGAAACGCGGCTTCCGACCAGCGGCCGATCCCGGTTTCCGCATCGGGCGTGATATTCGACGAATAGATGGTGCCGAACGGCGTCGGCACCGGCAAGCCTCCGGCAAAGCTGCCGCCACCGCGCACCGTATGGCAATCGTTGCAGTTGCCGATCGCCGCGAGCTCGCGGCCGCGCTTGACGAGAGCCGCATCGAACGCCTGCGGCGCGGGCGGATCAATAGCGGCAATCGCGGGCTGCCATGTCACGGCAAAAGCGGCAGCCGCACCGGCAACCACGACGCCGGCGACGACACCTGCGATAATTCGCGGCAACCCTGTCATTCGTTCCGTGAGCCTTTATGACCGGTGGATAGCTGCTAAAAGCCGAACGAAGCTAATACATATCCCCTGATATCGTCTTGCCGCAAGCAGCTGAGCGCTGCGTATTGACCCGCCCCCGATGCGCTGCGCGCTTGACCCGGATTCCATCCGCGGGATCGGAACTGTCGAACCTGGATCAGGAAGTATGATTTGGAGAACGCCATGAACCAGCCGCCGCGCTTGCCATTGTCAGGCATCACCGTCGTCTCGCTTGAGCAAGCGATCGCCGCGCCGTTGGCCAGCCGGCATCTGGCGGATTGGGGCGCCCGGGTGATCAAGATCGAGCGCCCCGGCAAGGGCGACTTCTGCCGCGACTATGATTACGTCATGAACGGGATGTCGAGCCAGTTCGCCTGGACCAACCGCTCCAAGGAAAGCCTGGCGCTCGATGTCAAAAGCGCTGAGGGCAAGCGCGTGCTCGACGCGCTGTTGCCGCAAGCGGACGTGTTTTTACAAAATCTGGCGCCGGGCGCGGCGCAGCGGCTCGGCCTCGACGGCGCAACACTCGTTGAGCGCTTCCCCCGCCTGATCGCCTGCGACGTTTCCGGCTATGGCCGTGGCGGCCCCTACAGCCAGAAAAAAGCCTATGACTTGCTGGTGCAGTGCGAAGCCGGATTTCTGTCGGTCAACGGCACCCAGGAGCAGCCCGCGAAATGCGGCATCGCCGTCGTCGATACCGCGACCGGCATGTACATCGTCAACGGCGTGCTGATGGCGCTGTTCAATCGCGAGCGCACCGGAAAGGGAATGGCCTTCGAGGTCTCGCTGTTCGATTCCATGACCGAATGGATGAGCTATCCCGCCTATTACACCGAAGGCGCCGGCAAGCCGCTGGTCCGCACCGGCACCCGTCATGCCACCATCGCGCCCTATGGACCGTTCAAGACCGGCAATGGCCGCGTCGTCTTCTTCGGCATCCAGAACCAGCGCGAATGGGAGGCGCTGTGCGCACAAGTACTGGAGGACGCCGCGCTGGCGAGCGACCCGCGCTTTTGCACCAATCCGCAGCGCATGCAAAACCGCGACACGCTGGAAGCCCTGATCGAGCGACATTTCTCGACACTGACCGGCGAGCAGGTGATCGCGCGTCTGGACGCCGCCGCCATTGCCAATGCCGACATGAATACGGTCGAGGCGTTCCTTGAACACCCGCAACTTCACGCCCGCGACCGGGTCCGCAAGGTTGGCTCGCCGAACGGACCGCTGACGAGCTTTCTGCCCGCCATCACCATTCCCGGCGTCACCCCGGTCATGGGCGATATTCCCGCGGTCGGCGCCCATACCGACGCCATCCTCGCCGAACTCGGCCTTAAGGAAACCATCAGGACATGACGACACCGAGATTGACCCGCACCTATCTGGCCGTCCCGGCGCACCGTGCGCGGATGGTGCAGGGCGCAGCAGCGTCGAGCCGCCGACGCCGTATTCATGGACCTCGAAGACGCGGTGCCGCCGGCCGAGAAGGCCGCGGCGCTGCAGTCCGCCGCAACCGCGCTGACGGAGTTGGATTGGGGCACCAAGACCGTCGCGGTGCGGCTCAATGCTGTCGACACTCCCGTCGATCCGGATCGAAATCGCATCCCTCGGCAGGATACCGCGGCTCGACGCCTTCATCATTCCGAAGGCGGAAACCGTCGCCGACGATCGCAAAGATCAGCCGCTGGATCAAGGAGGCCAAGGGAACGCGCGACGCCCCCGCCGAGATGGAATTGCTGATCGAGACCGCCCGCGGCCTGGTCAATGTGGAGGCCCTGGCCGCCGCCGATCATTTGGTGACTGCCCTGCATCTCGGCGTTGGCGATTTCGCGGCGTCGATCGGCGCCCGGAGCGCGGAGATCGGCGCGTCGCCGTCGGGCTACAAGCATGTCGGCAACGCTGCGGACGGCCACCCCGAGGTCCCGCTCGATCTGTTCGCCTATCCAATGATGCGGCTATTGGTGGCCGCCCGCGCATTCGGCCTGCGCGCCATCGACGGCCCGTGCGGCGCCTTCCGCGATGCGGTCGCGACCGCGTCGACGGCCATGAAAGCCGCCGCGATGGGATATGACGGCAAGCAGGTGATCCATCCGAGCCAGATCGAACCGACGCGCGCGGCCTTCGTGCCTTCCGAAGCCGAACTGGCTTACGCCGAACGCGCGCTCGCGGCGCTCGAGGAAGCCGAGCGTAACGGCCAGGGTGCGGTAACCGTCGACGGCAAGATGGTGGATTATGCCAACATCCGCATGATCCGCCGCCTGATGAGTTTTAAGGGATAGAAAACGCGTTGCCGCGACGGCGCGAGTCCGGATCGACCTGCGCGACAATCGCGTTCTTTTCGAGGATCGTCCTGACAAGGGTAAGGACGCGGCTCTGAACGTCGGCGGTTAAGGCGTGCACTCACATTTCCATCTGTCGCCGTGCAGTCGGAGGAGTGCCGATTCTTCCGGCGACGACCTAACGCGAGCAGGCTTTGAAGGACAGTTAATCGCATTGCGCACGAATTCGTATTCGATTCTTAACGCTAACCTGCCCTCAGGCGTTGATGAGACTGCGGATATTTATGGATACCAAAGTACGGACGGTTAACTGACAACTTTGAAATGAAAGCGATTTACCGGAAATTTCATCGACCCATTTGAATTAAATCCCTAGCCTTGTTGCAAATCGAACATTGTGGCGACCTCCGGCGCGATTTGCGCGCGAGGTGCTTCACGAAAAAAAATAGAGGCAGCAATGGAAGTGCAGGAAGCCGGGCTCCGCAATGGACGTGGTAAAGCCGGCGAACAATTCGTGCCCGGCCGCGGCTTGTTGTTCGCGGAGCGCGCCGCGGCGGTCGCATTGGTGGCGGCCAGGGAGGCTGAGGACGTCGATCGCAAGGCTCGATTCCCGAAGGCCGCCATCGACGCGGCGCGTGCGCAGAGGCTTCTGGGAGTGCAGATTCCAACGTCATTCGGCGGTGGCGGCGCTTTGATCTTCGACATTACCGATATGTGCTACACGCTGGGCCGCGCCTGCTCGTCCACGGCGATGATATTTGCGATGCATCAGACCAAGGTAGCCTGCCTGGTCCGGCATGGGACCGGCAGCAACTGGCACGAAGCGCTGATGCGTCGCGTGGCGGCCGAGCAATTGCTTCTCGCCTCATCAACAACAGAAGGACAGAACGGCGGCAACTTTCGCTGCAGCACCGCCGCCATCGAGCGAAGCGCAACGGGCATCTCGCTGGTGCGCAATGCAACCGTGATCTCATACGGCGCGCAGGCCGATGGCGTCGTCACGATCGCCCGCCGCGCCAGCGACGCCGCCTCGTCCGATCAGATTCTGGTGGCATTCACCAGGGACGACTACACGCTCAAGCGCAACCTGGAATGGGAAGCGCTCGGCATGCGCGGCACCTGCAGCGCAGGGTTCGAATTGAAGGCCGCGGGTTCAGCCGATCAGATCTTTCCCGAACCCTATGACAGGATTCACACGCAAACGATGACGCCGGTCGGCCATCTCTGCTGGTCGTCGGTCTGGGCTGGCATCGCCGCCGCGGCGGTCGATCGTGCCCAGTCGTTCATTCGCAAGGCGGCCGGGGACTCAGGAGGCCAGATGCCGCCCGGCGCCGCGCATTTTACCGCGGCGAAGATGACATTGACCAAGCTGCGTGCGCTGATCACGTCCACCATGGACACCTATGCCGCCTATGAACGTGATGAGCGCGCACTCGCTTCGCTCGACTTCCAGTCGCAAATCAACCTGCTCAAGGTGGAAGCCTCCGAGCTTGCGGTTGCGACCGTCATGAGCGCAATGCGCGCCTGCGGGCTGTCGGGATATCGCGACGACGGCGACTTCACCGTCGGCCGGCAGCTGCGCGACGTCCTTTCGGCGCCGTTGATGATCAACAACGACCGGATCCTCGCCAACATCGCTACCGCAAGCGTGATGAGCGGCGTGCCCGCGAGCTTGCGCGATTGAGCCCGAACGGCTGTGACAACGGAAGCCTGAATATGAATGTAGCCGTTCGGTCGACCATCTCCGATACCGCGTTGCAGCCGGCCGATCCGCTGGATCACCTGGCCGAGGTCCTGTTCCACACCATGGGCAGCGACGGCGTTTGCGCCAGGACCGCCCTATACGAGGACATGGTGGAGCGGCTTCGTGCCGTAACCATTGGGACCGTTTGGTAGATCATCGTGCCCAGCCATCAAACTCGATGCCGTGAGATTTCCGAAGCCGACATCGATGTGGTCGCGGAGCTTTTGACGCGCGGATTTGCGGGCCGGCCGCGCCACTACTGGACGCAGGGGCTACGCCGCCAGGCGGCGCGCGAGGTTCCCAAAGGCTATCCACGCTTCGGCTACATGCTCGAGCATGACGGCCTGCCGGTCGGCGTTCTCTTGCTGCTGTACACGTCCAGGAACGACGGCGCGGCGACGACGATCTATTGCAACCTGTCGAGCTGGTATGTGGATTCAGCTTTCCGAAATTACGCGCCGCTGCTGACCAAGATCGCGCAGAAAAACAAGGAAGTCACTTACATCAACATCAGCCCGGCGACGTGGACCTGGCCCATCATTGAGACGCAGGGTTTCAACTCCTATTGCAGCGGACTGTTTTTCTCGATACCGGCGCTGTCCCGCGTCAAGCCGGGCATGACCATCGAGACCGTCTCACCCGATACGCGCGCCATCGAACGCCTCCCGGTCGCCGATGTCGAACTGCTGACCCGGCACGCGCGCTATGGCTGCCTCAGCCTCGTGTGTCGTACCGCGACCGGCGAACCGCTGCCATTCATTCTGCTGCCGCTGCGCATCCGCCGGGGATGGATCGCGCCGCCGGCGATGCAGCTGATCTACTGCCGCGATATCGCAGAATACGTCCCATGCGCCGGCGCCATCGGCCGGCATCTGATCCGGCACTGCAAGATTTCCGTGATCCTCGACTCCAATGGACCCATACCGGGTCTCGCAGGCTTCTTTTCCAAGGCGCGCGGCCGCAAATATTTCAAGGGCCCGCACCGCCCCCGTCTCGCGGATCTGACCGACACCGAGCTCGTGCTGTACGGACCTTAGGGCTCGATCCGGGCCCGGAGGGCCGCGTTAGCGCAAAGTGCGCTTTCACCCTCTGACATCGTCCGATTCAAATTTTAATCAATTCACTGACCCGCATTAGGGTTATTTCATCAATCTCTTGGCGAATGATTGCCGGCTTTACGGCCCCCAACTAGAAGCAACACGTGTCGAACTTCCAAAGCTCACAGCTTCCTCCTGATCTCGCGACTGGCGCCGCGGCGTCAGCCATCGTCAAGAACTGGCTCGAATATCTTTCCGAAGGCGTCAAACTGACGGCTGACATGGCATGATTGCCGGCATGGCTGCATCGACACGGGTTCGGTCTGATTTTGCGAAAGCACGTAAATCAATGCCCTCGACGCGGTCCTCGCTAAAGGCGCGCATCAACAACCGGCTGGTCCTGCATCTCCGCGCCGTGCCTTTCCGGCTACGCAACGAACGTCCGATGGTCAGCTTCACATTCGATGACGCTCCCGTCAGCGCGGCGACGACCGGTGCCGCCATGCTCGAAGAATTTGATGCGCGAGGAACGTTCTATGTGGCCGGCAGCCTTGCGGGCACCCGGTCCGACAACTGGACCACAGCCGGCGCCGACCACATCGTCGACCTTCACCGCCGCGGGCATGAGATCGCCTGCCATACCTTCTCGCATAAGCGCGCTACCGAGCTGAATGCGGCCACGATGGCGGCGGAGATCGCGAAGAACCGCCATTACCTGCTGGCGTTGGATGCCTCGATCCGGATTGAAAATTTTGCCTATCCCTATGGCGCGGGCTCGGTGTTGCGTAAGGGCCAGCTCGGCAAAGCCTTCCGCTCATCGCGCGGTATCCTTCCCGGGATCAACCGCGGCACCGTGGATTTGCAATACCTGCGCGCGATGCCGCTGATCGACGAACTGATCGATCATGACGGGATCGATCGCGCGCTCGACGAAGCCATCGACAGCAATGGCTGGCTCATCTTCTACAGTCACGACGTGGAACCCGAGCCGAGCCCCTTCGGCTGTTCCCCCTCGCTGCTGCGCTACGCGCTCGAGGCGGCATCGCGGCGCCAAATCCCCAAATTGAGCGTCGCAGACGCCTTGCGGCTGGCCGGCGCATAGGCGCGCACCATCGTCCCGGCCGATAGCCGCTGGAGGACGGGGTGGAGGGAATATGCGCGGCGGCGAATCAGCGATAGACCTGTGGGGCCCCAGCTGCCTCCACAAGTGTTGACCTTCCGGGGCATCGGACTCTCGCGCTGGCCTTCGCAGGCTTTTGATTGGACGACTGAAGCCGCATGCCCGCCCCCGTTATCGCCTCAGATCGTAACCGCACGTCCAAGGCCGCGCCCAGCGCGCTCGCCGTCTTGAATTCGGTGTTCGGCCTGCCGGCCTTTCGGGGTGCGCAAGAAGAGATCGTCCGGCACGTCACCGACGGCGGCAATTGCATGGTGCTGATGCCTACCGGCGGCGGCAAGTCGCTATGCTATCAATTGCCGTCCCTGCTGCGCCAAGGCTGCGGTATCGTGGTCTCGCCGCTGATCGCCCTGATGCGCGACCAGGTCGCGGGATTGCTAGAGGCCGGCGTCAAGGCGGCGGTCTTGAATTCCACGCTATCCTGGGAGGACGCCGCCATGGTCGAGCAACGGCTCCTCGCCGGCGATCTTGACCTGCTTTATATCGCACCGGAACGGCTGCTGACACCGCGCTGCCTTGCCTTGCTGGGTAAGGCGCGGATCGCCTTATTCGCGATCGACGAGGCGCATTGCGTGTCGCAATGGGGTCACGATTTTCGCCCGGAATATATCGGCCTGTCCGTCATAGCCGAGCGTTTTCCCAACGTGCCGCGCATCGCGCTCACCGCCACGGCCGATGAACTTACGCGGCAGGAGATCGTCGACCGGCTCGGGCTTGCCGGCGCGCCGCACTTTGTCGCGAGCTTCGATCGGCCGAACATCCGGTATGAAATCGTCGACAAGCAAAACGCGCAGACACAGCTCAAGGCCTTCATCAGGGAGCGTCACGCCGGCGATGCCGGTATCGTCTACTGCCTGTCGCGCGCCAAGGTCGAAGACACCGCGGCCGCGTTGAAGAAGGCCGGCATCGAGGCGCTGCCCTATCACGCGGGGCTGGATGCCGGTCTGCGGGCGCGCAATCAGGATCGCTTCCTCAACGAGGACGGTGTCGTGATCGTCGCCACCGTTGCGTTCGGCATGGGCATCGACAAGCCCGATGTGCGCTTCGTCGCGCATCTCGATCTGCCGAAGAGCATCGAGGGCTATTATCAGGAGACCGGCCGTGCGGGGCGCGACGGCAAGCCTTCCAGCGCCTGGATGGCTTATGGCCTCTCCGACATCGTGCAGCAACGTCGCATGATCGACGAGTCCAACGGCGCCGAGGCATTCAAGCGGGTATCGATCGACAAGCTCGACGCGCTCGTCAGCCTCGCCGAAACCACGAACTGCCGCCGCAGCCGCCTGCTCGGATATTTTGGCGAAGCGCCGAAGGCTGCGAAATGCGGTAACTGCGACAACTGCCTGTCGCCGCCGCTGGTTCGCGACGGCAAGGTCATCGCGCAAAAGCTGTTGTCCTGCGCCTATCGTACCGGGCAGCGCTTCGGCGCCATGCATCTGATCGACGTTCTGATCGGCCGCCTGACGGAACGCGTCAAGCAGTTCGGGCATGACCGGCTGTCCGTGTTTGGAATAGGCCGCGAACTTAACGAAAAGCAGTGGCGCGCCGCCATGCGCCAGCTGGTGGCGATGGGTCATCTTCAATCCGACAGCGAAGCCTTTGGCGCGTTGAAGCTGACCGACTCCGCGCGCGGTGTGCTGAAGGGCGAAACCGAGATCTTGCTGCGCGAGATGGTCGTGGGCGCTCGCGATCGCGCCAGCAGGGCCAAATCCCGGCGCGGCGACCTTGCTCCCTTGCCCGCCGTTTCAGGCCATCCGGACCTGCTCGCTACTCTCAGGGCGTGGCGATCCGAGGTGGCACGCAAGCATGGCATTCCCGCCTATGTGGTGCTGCACGACGCCACGATAGATGACATCGCGACGGCGCGCCCGAAGACGGCGGAACAACTCCGTGGCATTCCCGGCATCGGCGACAAGAAGCTTGAACGTTACGGGCGCGAGCTGATCGACCTGGTGAACACCGCAAGAGGCTGACCAGCGGCCCGCGATTTCCTTATGCCGCGGTAATTAATTAAGGCTTCGCTAACCCAACTTCCCAAGGTTTCGTCCACTCAAATCAATGTAACCATGTCCCCTATGGAGGGGGGCAATGAATAATAACATCTCCAACGGCGATCGAAGGCCAACACGCCGTTCCCGTCGCGGTCAACCGGCGTAATCCGCTAAATCTGCTGATCCTTGTTGGTATCCTGCTGATCGCAGCCATTGCGGTCGGCACCTCCCTGACCATCGTCAGCTTCCGACAACGCGCCCTGATGAACAGCGGCCGCGAGCTTCAGAATACTGTCCTGCTGCTTTCCCGTCATTTCGATCGAGAGCTGGACAATTTCGACGCTGTCCAAAGAGACCTCATCCAACGGTTGCAATTGACGGGAATGGGTACGCCTGACGCGTTCAGGCGTCAGATCTCGGGAGAAAACATACACCAGGTGCTGCAGACGCTCGTCAGCGGGGTGTCCGACAATGCCGGGATCAACATTTACGACGCCAATGGACAACTCATCAACTCGTCCCTGTTCTGGCCGATCCCGGCCATCAGTGTCGCCGACCGCGCCTACTTCAAGAAATTACGAACCGATCCTCGCTCGCCTCCTGTGATCGTCGAAGCGCTGCGCAGTCGTTTCAGCGGGGGATGGACCACCGTTATCGTGCGCAAGGTTGTCGGCTCGGACGGCACCTTTCTGGGGGCGGTTTCGAGAGGCATGCCGCCGGCCAGCTTCGAGGCGTTCTTCGAGTCGCTGGCGCTGGGCGAAGGCGCGGCGATTTCGATGCTGCATCGCGACGGCACGCTGCTGGCGCGCTATCCCCACGTCGAACCCATGATCGGGCGGAATTTCAGCACCTCCCCTATTCAGAAGATTCTGGAGACGGCCAATCATGGCACGGTACGCGCGGTCAGCCCCGTCGATGGCGAAGAGCGGCTGGCATCAATGCACGCGTTAAGCAATTTTCCTCTCCACATTGTCGCGACGACAAAGGTTTCGACCGCGCTGGCCGACTGGCGTGAGCAAACCCGGTTCCTGATTGGCGCGGCCGGACTCGCGGCGCTTGCGATCGCCATTACCTTGTTGCTGATCGTCCGGAAGCTTTCGAAGCAACATCAGAACGCCGAGCAAAGGCTTGCGCTCGAAAAAGAACGCCTCGATACCGCCGTCAACAACATGACGCAGGGCCTGCTATTATACGACAAGCACGGCCGGATCGTTTTATATAACCAGCGTTATCTGGAAATGTATAACCTGTCTGCCGACGTGGTAAAACCTGGCCGGCATTTTCGGGATCTTGTTGCCTATCGACAAGAGGTCGGATCCTTCAAGGGCGATGCCGACGAATATTGCTCCTTCGTGCTGCACAACGTGGCGCTCAACCAGGTGACCCATCGCATCATCGAATCCGAAGATGGCCGCGCGGTCGAGATTGTGAACCAGCCGCTCACGGACGGCGGATGGGTCGCAACGCACGAGGACATAACCGAACGCCGGCGCGCCGAGCAGCAAATCGCGCATCTCGCGCATTACGACGCCTTGACCGACTTGCCGAACCGTGTGCTGTTTCGCGAGCAGCTCGAGCGCGAACTCGAACGGATCAAGCGAGGCGAACAGCTTGCGATGCTTTACATCGACATCGATGAGTTCAAAAGCGTCAATGATTCACTCGGGCACCCCGTCGGCGACGAACTGCTCAAGGCCGTGGCGTCGCGGTTGCGGAGTTGCGTGAGGGACACGGATTTCGTTGCCCGGCTGGGCGGCGACGAATTTGCCATTGTCCAGACCGACATCGGACAACCGAGCGACATCATGGAACTGGTCAGGCAAATCTACCAAGCCATTCGCGAGCCCTATGAATGTCTCGGGCATCACGTCACGACCGACGCCAGCATCGGGATTGCCCTGGCGCCCCACGACGGCACCGACCTCGATCAATTGCTGAAGAGCGCCGATCTGGCCATGTACGGCGCCAAAGCCGATGGGCGACGGACCTACCGCTTCTTCGAGGCCGAGATGGATGCGCGCGTCAAGGCGCGGCGAACGCTGGAACTGGATATCCGTCAGGCCATGGCCGATGGCGCGTTCGAGCTCCACTACCAGCCGGTGGTCAATTTGCGCAGCAACGCGATCGTCGGCTGTGAGGCGCTGTTGCGCTGGCGGCACCCAGTGCGGGGAATGATATCCCCTGCCGAATTTATTCCGGTCGCGGAAGAGACCGGTCTCATCAGTGAAATCGGCGACTGGGCACTCGCCACCGCTTGCGCGGAGGCCATGAACTGGCCGTCGGACATCAGGATCGCGGTCAACGTTTCACCGGTCCAGTTCCGGAGCCACGCATTTTCGCTAAAGGTGGTCAATACACTGGCGACATCGGGTCTGCCGGCCAACCGGCTCGAACTCGAGATTACCGAAGCGGTGCTGATCCGCGACGACGAGGCGACGCTGAGTTTGTTGCAACACCTGCGCAGCATGGGGGTGCGAATCGCTCTCGACGATTTCGGCACCGGATATTCTTCGCTGAGCTATCTGCGACGATTCCCGTTCGACAAGATCAAGATCGATCGCAGCTTCGTCGACGGCATTGCGGAAGCCGACGGCTCCTCCGCGATCGTGGAGGCGGTCATCAACATCGCGAGCGCGCAAAACATGACGACGACGGCGGAAGGCATCGAGACCGAGCCGCAACGGGAGATGCTTCGCGATCTCGGCTGCACCGAAATGCAGGGCTTCCTGTTCAGCCGCCCGCAGCCGGTTGCGACAATCCGGACACTGCTGTCGCGGAAGCCGAATTCGGTTGTAGCAGCTTAGAATTGCACGCGCGCTCAGGAGACGGTTTCGCACGAAAGGTTGCCTCAGACCTTGGTGGACTCGGTAAATACTTAGGTGTCGAACATATCCCTTCGCGTGTAGCTTGATCAATTTCTACCGGGATATTTGCAATCTGAATGCGGGATATGCTTACAATGCAGCCTGTGCGAGCAGAGCGCGCTTCACTTTAACTCCACGAAAGATTTAACTAAATTTGTGGAACCGCGAACTTTCGCACAATCGATTCTGCGCGAAAAACGTAATCGTTGACTCGTGGCACAATTGAATCAAAGTTGCGGCAATACGTCGCGCGCATCGATCCGGATTTGGCGAGTACCTTCGCCAGCTTTCCGCGACTAACTAATAAGGAACTTAAGCAAGCCGCACTCTCATTCGATGTCGCGGCGAATACTTGGAATGATTTTGTTACTGGAAATGATTTCGCTGCATCTCTTTCCGGCATTGATGATTACAGCCAACTTCATTAGAGGGGGTATGTGATGGACCGTATTGATCGTTTCCCCGATCAGAACTCATCACTGTTAGATGCATCGCGAGCCGAGTGGCTACCGGTCGACGCTCCGGCGGCATCCCCTAAGGACGGCGGCCCATCCACCAAGGATAAGGATGACAGGCGCGAACAGAATGTACGGCGTGCGCTGGTCACAACGCGTGAAAAGCAGCGGGCATTAGCGGACGCAAGCGGCACGGCTCCCCGCCTCCTCACGCAACCGACGCAAATCGCCAGCGGCGGCATGATACAATCGGTCAGCGGTGATGCCGCGCCATTATTGGGCATGCTCGGCACGGGCCTCGGCTGCCCGGCGGTTGTAAGTCCGGCAGTTCCGAATAGCGCGACCACGATGCCGGTCCTCAATATCCGACGGCCGCGTTTCCAAATCCGACGGTTGCTCTTCCAGATCTGACAGTTGCGCTCGCGACAGTAGCGGATCGAACCGCTACTCCGGCGCCAACGACGGCCGCCGACACCGGCGGCAACGAAACTTCGTCGCCGTCGATGAGCTTGACCGCGACCGTCACCGGTTCGTCGACGCCGACGTCGCCCACGGTGCAGAACGTCAGTACGTGTTGCGGGACCTGCGGCTACGTCAATTGTCCGATGCAACTGATGACGCAGAGTCCCGCGAGTATGCCGAAACTCGCCGGCCAGTTATATGGCAGCGGCTCGGCGGGCGCCGCCGACGCCGTGAACGAAAAAAGCATGCTTGGCGCCTCGATCAGCCAATCGATGGCGGCGCAAATTATCATGCCCGCGGCGGAGTGGGACCGATCGATGTCTCCGCCTCCGGCCGGAGTGTTGCCCGGCGGCGGGGGAACCGTGTCGGTAGGAACTCGCGTCGGAATTCTTTCTGGCCAGGTAGCGCAATCGCGTTCGTCGCCGCTGACCCCACCTGTGGGGCCTGTCAACGCGATCACGCTCGAGAACCAGAAGCCCGGTAACCCCGAAAGCGAATGGGGCATCGACGGCGCCGGCGACGACAATATCGAGGGATTCGCCACCGATATCAGTGTCAATCATGGCACCACGGTCAACTTCAAGATCGACACCGACTCGAACAACTACCGGATCGATATCTACCGGCTCGGCTATTATGGCGGCCTGGGCGCCCGAAAGGTCGCCACGATTCAGCACACCGGCGTGCAGAACCAGCCGGACCCGCTGCGTCGACGCCGCGACCGGCGAGGTCGACGCTGGCAACTGGGCCGTTTCAGCCAGTTGGGCTGTGCCGGCGGACGCCGTCTCGGGCGTCTACATCGCCAAGCTCACGCGTCAGGACGGAACGCAAGGTGAGAACCAGATTCCGTTTATCGTGAGGGACGACAGCAGCACCAGCGACATCGTGTTCCAGACCTCCGACGAAACCTGGCAAGCCTATAACGGATGGGGCGGCGCAAACCTCTATGGCGGCGACGGTCCTGCGACAGGCCAGGGCGCGGGGCGCGCCTACGCCGTGAGCTACAACCGGCCGATCGATGACCGCGGCTTCATCGGAACCTATGCAGGCCCGCAGGACTATCTGTTCGGCGCCGAATATTCAGCGATCTACTGGATGGAGGAGAACGGTTACGACATCTCCTACATGGCAGGAGTCGATGCCGATCGTCTCGGCAGCCTGCTTCTCAACCACAAGACCTATGTCGATGCCGGTCATGACGAGTATTGGTCGGGCCAGCAACGCGCCAATGTCGAGGCGGCTCGTGACGCCGGCGTCAATCTCGAATTCTGGAGCGGCAACGAAGTCTACTGGCGTACCCGGTGGGGCAACGCCCTGAGCAGCGACGCGACACCCTATCGCACGCTGATTTCCTACAAGGACACCTGGGCGAACTCTGCAATCGATCCCGACCGGCCAATGGACCGGAACGTTTCGCGATCCGCGCTTCAGCGCGTCGGCGACCGGCGGTGGCAACCCGGAGAACTCCCTCACCGGGACACTGTTTCAAGTCGACGACGTCGGCTCCAATCTCGGCGCGATCACCATTCCCTATGACGACGCCAATTTGCGGTTCTGGGCCAACACCAGTGTTGCCAATCTTCAGCCCGGACAGACCGCGACGCTCACCCAGAATTATCTCGGCTATGAATGGGACGAAGCGCCCGATAACGGATTCGATCCGGCCGGTCTGATCCGGCTCTCATCGACGACGCTTCCGTGAACTCTTATCTGCTCGACTACGGCAATACGACCGGCACCGGGAACTGCAACTCATAGTCTGACACTCTACCGCGCACCCAGCGGTGCGCTGGTGTTCGGTGCCGGCACCGTCTATTGGTCATGGGGCCTGAGCGACAATCACGACAATGAGCCTACGCCAACCGATCCACGCGTGCAGCAGGCGATGGTCAACCTGTTTGCCGACATGGGCATCCAGCCGACGACGCTGCAATCAGGACTGATCCGCGCCACCGGGTCGACCGACCATACCGCCCCCACCTCCGTCATCAATGCGCATCGCGCCTGTCACCGCCGGGAATAGCGTTACGATCACCGGTACCGCCGCCGACGTCGGCGGCGTGATCGCCGGCGTCGAGATCTCGACCGACAGCGGTGCCAGTTGGCATCCCGTCACCGGCGACGAAACGTGGACCTATAGCTGGACGCCGCAAGTGGCCGGCACCTACACCGTTCTCTCCCGCGCCGTCGACGACAGCGTCAATCTGGAAACGCCCTCGGCCGGGCGCACCGTCACGGTCACGGGGCCGAGCTACACAAGCCTGTTCCCCGGCTCAGCGACGCCCGCGATCGTCAACACGACTCGATGCAAGCGCGGTCGAACTCGGGGTTAAATTCCAGTCTTCAGTGGCCGGCACCGTCAGCGGCATCCGGTTCTACAAAAGCAGCCAGGACACCGGCGTCCATACCGGCGAGCTGTGGTCGAGCACCGGCGTGCAGCTGGCGACGATCACCTTCACCAACGAATCCGACAGCGGCTGGCAGAGCGCCACCTTCTCCAGTCCGGTGGCGCTGACGCCGGGCGCGACCTACACCGCTTCCTATCACACCAATGTCGGCCACTATTCCAACACCGGCAACTACTTCACGACCAATGTGACCAGCGGTCCGCTGACAGCACCCGCCGCCGGCAACGGCGTCTTCACCTACGGCAGCACCAGCCTGTTCCCGACCAGCACTTTCCAGTCGACCAACTTCTGGGTCGACGTCATGTTCAACCCGTCCACCGGGACCGCTAACCTGCCGCCGACGGCCGTGAACGATTCCGGGCCCGCCGTGACGCGCGACACGCCCGTCACGATCACGGCGGCGTCGCTGCTCGCCAACGACAGCGACCCGAACGGCGACGTGCTGACAATCACCGCGGTAAGCGCGGCCACTCACGGCACCGTCGCACTCAACACAACCAACAACACCATCACCTTCACCCCCGACGCCGGCTATACCGGCGCGGCCGGCTTCAGCTACACGATCTCGGACGGACGCAGCGGCACCGCCTCGGCCAATGTCAGTCTCACCGTGTCAGCACCGGGAGCCGCTCCCGTCAGCCTGTTCTCCGCATCCAACACGCCTACGCTGACCCGCCCTCAATGACGGACAGCAACTCGAAGTCGGCGTGAAGTTCTCGTCCTCCGATAGCCGGCCAGATTACCGCGCTGAAATTCTACCGCAGCGCCAGCGACACCGGCTCGGACGTGCTCGACCTCTGGTCCTCGACCGGAACCAAGCTCGCCACCGCGACCTTCACCAACACCTCCGCGAGCGGCTGGCAGACCGTCGCCTTATCGGCACCGGTCGCGATCACCGCCAACACGACCTATATCGCGTCGTATCACACCACCGGCGCCTATGTGGCGACCGATAATTTCTTCACGACCGCTTTCACCAATGGCAACCTGACCGCGCACCGCCAGCCGCCAACGGCGTCTACGCGTACGGCGGAACAGCCACCACCGGCATCTTCCCGACCAGCACCTACGGCGCCGCCAATTACTTTGCCGACGTGGTGTTTACCGCCACGACCGGCACCGGCACCGGCGCCGCGCCGGCGGCGGTCGCCGATACGGCCAGCGCCACCGAAAAAGGCGGCGTCGCCAACGGCTCGGGCGGCCTGCCCGCCAGCGGCAACGTCCTCACCAACGACACCGATCGCCGACGTGGGCGACACCAAGACCGTCACCGCGGTCACGTTCGGCGCGGTGGCAGGCACGCTCGGCACCGCGCTTACCGGCGCGCATGGCAGCCTCGTGCTCAATGCGTCGGGCGCTTTCACCTACACCGTCAACGAGACCGATGCGGCCGTGCAGGCGTTGCGGCTGTCGACCAATACGATCACCGACGTCTTCAACTACACCATGCGCGACACTGCCGGCAACACATCGTCGTCGACGCTGACGGTCACCATCCAGGGCGCCAACGACGCACCGGTGCTTGCGGTCCAGACCGCCAACCAGACCGCGGTCGTCGGCTCGGCCTTCTCGCTGGTGCTGCCGGCCGGCACGTTCACCGACGTCGATAGCGGCGACACGCTGACCTATACGGCAACCGCCGCCGACGGCTCGGCACTTCCCGCATGGCTCGCCTTCAATGCGACGACACGGACGTTCAGCGGCACGCCAGCGGCTGCGAATATCGGCACGCTCAGCATCAAGGCGACGGCCACCGACCTCGGCGGCCTTGCCGCCAGCGAGACCTTCAGTCTAGCGGTGACGGCGACGCCGAACAGAACCCCGACGGCGGTCGCCGATACGGCCAGCGCCACCGAAAAGGGCGGCATCGCCAACGGCTCGGGCGGCCTGCCCGCCAGCGGCAACGTCCTCACCAATGATACCGATGCCGATGTGGGCGACACCAAGACCGTCACCGCGGTCACGTTCGGCGCAGTGACCGGTACGCTCGGCACGGCGCTGACGGGCGCGCATGGCAGCCTGACCCTCAATGCCTCGGGTGCCTTCACCTACACCGTCAACGAGACCGATGCCGCCGTGCAGGCGTTGCGGCTGCCGACCAATACGATCACCGACGTCTTCAACTACACCATGCGCGACACCGCCGGCGCCACGTCCTCGACGACGCTCACGATCACCATTCAGGGCGCCAACGACGCACCGGTGCTTGCGACCCAGACCGCCAACCAGACCGCGACCGTCGGCTCGGCCTTCTCGCTGGTGCTGCCGACCGGCACGTTCACCGACGTCGATAGCGGCGACACGCGGAGCTATACGGCAACCGCCGCCGACGGCTCGG
>CAWJJV010000014.1:0-404331 GCA_963843235.1 uncultured Alphaproteobacteria bacterium | reverse complement strand
GCAGCGCCGGTCAATCGGGGATGCAGCGCGCGGCTCGCACCGGTGCCTGGAAACTTCAATCCTGCGTCTTCTCGCTGGCGGCGACAATCAGCTCGGATTGAGCGATCTGCGCCTTGAGGTGTTCAATTTCTGATTGGGTCTCGGGGAAGACGTCGCCCCCGGCAGTGTTACCCGCCTCTACCTCCTCAAGAAGCGTGCGGTTCTTGGCGATCTGCTCCCGGTGCCACGCGATTTCGCTGTCGTCAGTCATGTAAAACATCCCCTTTTTGTCTAAGCGATCGTGGTTGAACTGCTTCAGAACTGCGACTCCCGGCCCTGAAAGGCGAATTTTGCTACCTTGGAGAAATGGTTGAGGGATTCGCGAAGCGAGCATGACATAGGCACCGCGCCTCGTGACAAGCATAACTTTCGCGTTGACGCCGGCCAGCATGCCTCCGCTGAGACGACGCGAACCCCCGTACCAGCCAAAGTGGGCACGCCTCAAGCCGACTTCCTTTGCGACTTGGCCGTCGGCTTCTTGGTCGCCGCCTCCTTTGCCGGTTTCTTGCCAGTGATCGGCATCAGCATTTCCTTCTGGCCAACCGACGCCTTTTTGGCCTTCTTGGCTGGCTTCTTCGGAGCCTCGGTTTCGGCCGCCGCGCCGCCGACGCTTCTCCGCAGCGCCTCCATCAAATCAACCACGTTCTCGCCGCGCGGCCGCACCTTCGCGGTGATTGGCTTGCCGGCGCGCTTCTGGTTGATGAGATCTACGAGTGCGGTTTCGTACTGGTCTTCAAACTTGTCGGGTTCGAAGCGGCCCGCCTTCTGGTTGACGATGTGCCTGGCGAGATCGAGCATGTCCTTGGTGACTTTGACGTCCTGGATCTCGTCGAAATATTCATCCTCGGAGCGGACTTCGTAGGGATAGCGCAGCAGCGTGCCCATCAAGCCCTTGTCCAGCTGCTCCAGCGCGATGATGTGCTCACGGTTGGTCAGAACCACACGCCCGATCGCGACCTTGTTCATCTCCCGGATGGTTTCGCGGATGACGGCGAAGGCGTCGTGGCCGACCTTGCCGTCGGGACGCAGATAGTAGGGACGGATCAGATACCGCGGGTCGATCTCGCTGCGGTCGACGAACTCGTCGATCTCGATGGTTCGCGTAGATTCCAGCGCGACGTTCTCGAGTTCCTCCTTCGTCACCTCGATGAAGGTGTCGGTGTCGACCTTGTAGCCCTTGACGATGTCCTCATTGGCGACCTCCTCGCCGGTGTCGGCGTCCACCTTGGCGTACTTGATGCGGTGGCCGGTCTTTCGGTTCAGCTGGTTGAACGAGACCTTTTCGGATTCCGACGTGGCCGGATACAGCGCGACGGGACACGTGACGAGGGAAAGGCGCAAAAAGCCTTTCCAGTTGGCGCGGGGGGCCATGGCGGGGAAACTCCATACTCAAATACTGATGCCGGGTTCAAGACGAACCGGCCGCCATGGTTCCGACAATCTTCGCCTTCCGGCCGGATCATTTTTTCTCAGAACGCACCCGACCAGACTCGACTTATGTTCTCTTTATGTTCTAATTCCAAATTGACCGACCGACCCGCGAGCTGCGCATGCCCACCCCCAAGCAGATGGAAAAAATGGCCGCGGAGGCCGCCCCGAAAGCCGCGAACCCCACCGCGGCTCCGGATGCGCCGCTTCCGGAATATGGATTCAGTTCTTAAGGACCCTCGCGCCGCCGACGACGCCCGGATGCGACAACGAAAGCTTTCGGAGATTCAGCGACACGTGCTGCGCGTCTCCTGCCGGCGCTGCGAGCGGACCGTGGAAATCCAGACCGTCGATGCGGTCCGCCTGTACGGCGGCAACGCGGTCTGGAAGGACGTCGCGCAGCGGCTGCTCGACGATACCTGCCAACAACGCACCGGCAGGCACGAAGAAGACGGGTGCTGGCCGGGTTTCGAGATGCCTTAGCCGCCATTGCCGATCCGATTTCTCTGCGCTTGGATGTCCGGATGGCCCCGAAGCATCACCCTACGCCCCTGTCGGGCGGCGACCGCAAGGCTCTAACGAAAGAGCTCGGCAAGGCGCGGGCGATGGCCAACATCCTGGCCTCGCAGTCGGCCGAGACGCGGGCCAAGGGCGAAGCGCTGATCCAGCAGGCCGACAAGCTGCTGTGCGAAAGCTGGAACGAGCGGATGTGGAGCGACGGCGAGCCGATCGATCCGTCGCCTACCATTGACCAGGCCGTCAACGGCGGCTTCCCCTGGCTGGAAATCCAGTGCGCGCGGTGCAAGACGCCGAGCGACGTCGACCTCGCGGCGATGAAGCACCCGCCGACCACCTTCGTGCACGACCTCGCCGGCCGGCTTCGCTGCCGCAAATGCGCCAAGGCGGGCCGACGTCCCGCGGCGACCTTGCTACAGTTGGCCTGGCAGCCGCGCCATCCTCGAACCGAAGCCTGAACGATGTGCTGGTGTGGACGGCCTCTCATCCCAGCGGTTCTATGGCGCTCTCAGCGTCACAGCCAGATGAGAGGAGAGTCTAATGAACATTCCCGTTCGTATCGGCATGGATACTTCGAAGTCGGTGTTCCAGCTTCACGGTGTTGATGAGAACGAGTTGCCGGTTGTCCGCCGCCAGTTTCGGCGAGCCGAGATGATCCGCTACTTCGAGCGGCTTCCGCCGGTTCTCGTCGCCATTGAGTTCCTGCGGCAGTTCGCACCATTGGGCGCGACTACTGCAGTCGTTCGGACACGAGGTAAAGCTAATCCCGCCTCAGTATGTGAAGGCTTACGTGAAGCGCGGAAAGAACGACGCGGCCGACGCCGAGGCGCTGTGCGAGGCGGTCACCCGGCCGAGCATGCGGTTTGTCCCGGTGAAGTCGAAGGAACAGCAAGCGGCCTGCATGTTGATGACCGTGCGGGAGCGCCTGGTCAGCGTGAAGTCGCAGCTCTCGAATGCTTTCAGGAGCTATGCAGCTGAGTTTGGCATTGTCGGCCCCGCCGGCCGGCAGAACGTCACCGCGCTCATCAAGCGGGTGCTCGAGGATGACAGCCTGCCGGAGATGGCGCGGGATCTCTTCCGCCTCCAGGCGGACGAGTATGCCGCGGTCGAAGCTCGCCTGGCGAAGATCGAGGCCAAGCTGATGAAGTGGCATCGCGAAGATGACGTCAGCAGGCGTATCTCGACGATTCCCGGCGTAGGTCCGATTGGGTCGTCCATGCTGAGCATGAAGGCGCCGCCGCCGGAGACGTTCAGATCAGGTCGCGACTTTGCGGCTTGGCTCGGACTTACGCCCAAAGATCATTCAACTGGCGGCCGACAAAGACACGGCGGTATTACAAAGGCTGGGGATTCAGCGCTCCGATCGACGCTGATCGTCGGGGCGACCGCGCTGCTGAGGCATATCCGAAAGGGTCGTCATAAGCCCACACCCTGGCTCGCCTCGCTGCTGGAACGAAAGCCGCCGAAGTTGGTGGCGGTGGCCTTGGCCAACAAATTCGCCCGCATTGCTTGGCGCTTAATGATATCGGGCGGAGTGTACAACCGGCCGGTAGCCGCCATGCCTATCTGATCTGAAATCGGTACCGCAAGCGAGGCTGCTCGGCGGATAGCCCACGAACTTGCAGGACGCAGTAGATGGAAGGACCGATCGGTCGATACGCGCGAGCTTCCGAAGATTACACTGGCACCAGAAATGTCGCCCATGTGCTTGGAGCGTGCGTAGCGAACACCATCTTGGCCAGCGGGCTTTGTCCGCGCAAACAGGCCGGACATCTGATAGCAAGCGATCGGGTCAAAAGTCTGCTACCATCCTGACAAGTGGGGGGCCGTCCACATCTGCAACCTCTATTCGATCACGACAAACCAGGCCGCGATCGCCGCGCTGTTTCGTGTCGTGAACCGATACGTCGGCAATCTGGCGCCGATGCCGGGAGTGTTTCCGGACTACAAGGCGCCGATCGTGCGCAACGGTGCCGAGGGCCGCGAACTCGCGACGGCACGATGGGGAATGCCATCGTCGCAGCACGCTTTGATGGAGGCGACCAAGAAGCGCGCCGCGAAGCTCGAAGCCAAGGGCAAGCCGGTCGACTTCAAGCAGTTGCTCCGGATGGAGCCGGACGGCGGCACGACCAACATCCGCAACGTGAAGAGCAAACACTGGACGAGATGGCTGGCAGCCGAGAACCGCTGCGTGGTGCCGTTCAACTCCTTCAGCGAATTCAACAAGGCCGAGGGCGGCGACATCTGGTTCGCGCTCGACGAGACGCGCCCTCTCGCCTGCTTCGCCGGCCTCTGGACAAATTGGACCTCCGTCCGCAAGGTCAAGGAAGGCGAGACCACCAACGACCTCTTCGCATTCCTCACGACGGAGCCGAACGCCGAAGTCGGCGCCATCCACCCAAAGGCGATGCCGGTGATTCTGACGACGCCGGCCGAAGTGGTGACCTGGATGACGGTGCCTCCAGACCAGGCCCTGTTGCTACAGCGGCCGCTCCCGGACGGGTTGCTCCGGATCGTCGCCCGCGGCGTCAAGGAAGACCCGGTTGGGTCGGCGACGTGACCCTCGAGAACGACGACCAGGCGGAGCCCACACCCCACCAGCGCAAGATCATCCACGTCGACGACTTTTGGTTCTGGGCGCGGTTCTGCTCGATCCATTTGTGCACTGCCCATTGCAAAGTGCGATGCAAGGAAGTCATCGGCGAACTAATCGAAGTGTTCTCGCGGAGTTGTCATAAGCAGCGTCGGAAATTAGAGTTCGGTGCAGATGTGCCCCTCGCCCCGAGACAACAATGTGACCCAAACACTCGATCAGCGGTTCGGCAAAGCCAGCCTGCCAAGGCATGGACCGCGCGACGGGGCTGTCCGGTATGACCAAGGCCGCCAATCGGCGCATGACGATTGCCGATTGAGCCATCCGCAAATCGGAGATCATGTAGCCCGGAACATCGGCCCCGGGAAAAGGCTCGGGGATTCAGCAGGCGATTCTCCATCCCGTCGGATTGACGGTGACGTCGATTCAGACGAATCCCGATCTTGGATCGCCTTTTCGGAGCAACCAGCATGACCGACCGTGATCACGCGGATCTTCGCCAGGGCATCGTCGATGCCTGCCGTGAAATGAATCGAAACGGCCTCAACCAGGGCACGTCCGGCAATCTCTCGCACCGGATTGCCGATGGCATGCTGATCACGCCGACGAGTTTGCCCTACGAGCGAATGCGAGCAGAAGACGTCGTTGCCATGGATTTTGCCATGAATTACGAGGGCATCTATCGCCCTTCATCTGAGTGGCGTTTTCATCGCGATATTCTGCAGGCGCGGGCCGATGTGAATGTCGTGCTGCACACGCATTCCACCTTCAGCACGGTGCTCGCGGTGCATGAGCGCGGCATTCCCTGCTTTCACTACATGGTCGCGGTTGCCGGCGGCACCGATATCCGATGTTCGCCTTATGCCTGTTTCGGCACCCAGAGGCTATCGGATCACGTCGTCAAGGCGCTTGAGGGCCGCAATGCTTGTCTGCTCGGCCATCACGGCTTGATCGTGACAGCCCAAACCATCGAACGGGCCCTTTGGCTCGCGGTGGAGGTTGAGACGCTGGCGAAGATGTATGTTCATGCGTTGGCGATCGGCGAACCACCGCACCTTAGCGAAACCGAGATGGCACAGGTGCATGAGCAGATGAAACGCATGAACTACGGCCAGGCACCGGACCTTGATGGTGTGGGCGATGTCCCGCGCCCAAAAGACCGATCGAAACGGAGTGCGCATTGATGGTGGCTTTGCCGACAGTTGGCCGCTTCGTGGGCGGAGCCGGCTACGCGCCGCTCGCCAAGGACAGTCTGCGCGCGCTCTTGTCCAAAGTCCCGGCTTGCCTTGAGCTCTTGAAAGGCGACCTGGACGATTGGGAAATCCGCGAGGTCGGCGATGGCAATCTCAATCTGGTCTTTATCGTAACTTCCGGCGCGGCCGGTGTCGTCGTCAAACAGGCGTTGCCCTATTTGCGCCTGGTCGGCGAGAGCTGGCCGCTGCCGCTCGACCGCGCCCATTTCGAGCACGAGACGCTAAAGACTCAGGCGGCCTATGTGCCGATGCATGTTCCGAAGGTCTACCATTTCGATTCCGAGCAGGCCGCCACCGCCATGGCCTATCTTTCGCCCCACATCATTCTGCGCAAAGGCTTGATCCGCCGGGCAAGATATCCTCAACTCGCCAATCATATGTCTACCTTCCTGGCGGAAATGTTGTTCCGCACGTCCGATCTCAGCATGCCCGCTGCCGCCAAAAAGACGACGCAGGCGCTATTTTGCCAGAACAGCGCATTGTGCAAAATCAGCGAAGACCTCATCTTCACCGACCCGTATCGAACAACGCCCCAGAATCGCTGGACCTCGCCCGAGCTTGACTGGCTCGCGGCCGCGTTTCGCGCCGATGCCCCGCTGAAGGTCGCGGTACAGGAGCTCAAATGGGCTTTCCTGACGCGCGGCGAGGCGTTGCTGCACGGCGATCTTCATACTGGTTCGGTTATGGTGACCGAGACCGATACCCGCATAATCGATCCCGAATTCGCGTTCTTCGGTCCCATCGGCTTCGATGTCGGCGCGTTTCTCGCCAACCTTATGCTCAGCTATCTCGCGCAGAACGGGCACCCCGGCGAAGCGGAAGCGATTGCCGCATACCGCAGGTGGCTGCTCGATACCATCGAGGCGGTCTGGATGGGGTTCGAGACCAAGTTCCTGGCACTCTGGCGCAAGGCAGCGACAGGTGATGCATTTGTCGCCGAGCTTTTCGCTGATGCATCAGGCATAGACGCGATCGAGGGATACCGGAAGGCTACGATGGCGCGTATCTTCTCCGACAGCATCGGTTTTGCAGGCGCGAAGATGATACGCCGCGTTCTTGGCCTGGCGCATGTCGAAGATCTTGAATCAATACAGAACCCAAAGATTCGCGCAGCTTGCGAGATGAAGGCGTTGCATCTTGCACGCAGCTTGATTCTGGATCGTGCGGCGATAAGCGATGTCAAGAGACTGTGTGCGCGGATCGAAGCCCACGACGTGGTGACCTAATGAATGTCGACGGAAAACACTACCGCACCATCTGGCCGCACACCGACGGTATCAGCGTCGAGGTAATCGACCAGACCTTGTTGCCGCATGAATTCGTCACTAAGCGTCTAACCAATCTATCCGAGGTCGCTGAAGCCATCCGCTCGATGGTCGTACGCGGCGCGCCGCTGGTCGGCGTTACTGCCGCTTACGGCTTCGCTATCGCGATGCGTTACGACCCTTCCGACGAAGGACTCGCGCAAGCTTGTCAGGTCTTGCTGGCAACCCGTCCCACCGCCGTGAACCTTCGCTGGGCCCTCGATGAGATGCGCGCGACGGTTGCGCCGCTCTCTCCTTCCGCAAGACCTGACGCCGCCTGGACCCGCGCCGGAGAAATTGCCGATGAGGATGTCGCCATTTCGAAACGCATCGGGCTTGCGGGCATGCCCCTTATCGAACGAGCTTATGCGAGAACTGGACGGACGGTGAATATCCTCACCCATTGCAATGCCGGCTGGCTCGCGACGGTGGACTGGGGGACCGCGACTGCGCCGATCTACATGGCGCACGATGCCGGTATCCCAGTGCACATCTGGGTCGATGAAACACGCCCGCGTAACCAAGGCGCATCACTGACGGCGTACGAACTTGGCCACCACGGCGTGCCGCACACGATCGTGGTCGACAATGCCGGCGGTCACTTGATCCAGCATGGCATGGTCGATCTCTGCATCGTCGGCACCGACCGCACGACTGCGCGCGGCGACGTGTGTAACAAGATCGGTACTTACCTGAAGGCGCTGGCGGCGCGTGCCAGTGGTATTCCGTTCTACGTGGCTCTGCCACAAACCACCATCGATTGGACCATCGAGGACGGAGTGCGTGATATTCCGATCGAGGAGCGCAATCCGCGCGAGGTGACTCACACAACCGGACGCCTCGCTTCAGGCGATCTCGCGACCGTCCACATCACGGCGCCAGGTTCGCCGGTATCCAACTTTGCTTTCGATGTCACACCGGCCGCCTATGTGACGGCTCTAATTACTGATCGTGGCATCTGCGCAGCATCGACAGACGGACTGCGCAGTCTCTTTGGAACGACAAACAAGGAGCCCTAAATTCCAGCGAACGCACCAACTGGCGAAGTGGGCGCCGGGCTCGCGCGGGAGTTGGCTCGATGCCCGCCAAGATTAAGCAGGTAACCGGTTTTAATACTTCTGCGGGCATCTCGCACAATAAGTTTCTGGCGAAGCTCGCCTCGGATCACCGCAAACCGAACGGCCGATGCGTCCTTACACGAGATAGATCCGGCATTTGTTGAGTCATTATCCGTCGGTAAATTCCACGGCATTGGCCCGGCAACTAGCGCAAAGCCCTCGGACCCATGCACATTCAGTCTCGAATTAATGAAGGCCAATTTTGGAAAGGCCGTCATCGAATGCACATGATTGCGGCCCGACAGCGTGAATAAGCCGGCCTTTTAGGCACGTTCAAATATTCGCTACGGTGAGTTAGCTGCACCTTTATGTGGCGCCCAGCCAAGCGCGCCTGGGTGGCGAGGCGGTACTTTCGTGTTGGTCAACGGATATCCACCCGCGCGGGAAGGATAAACTCAATCGACTCATCCCGGCTGAGGGCGGAGATAGGCGTCTATTGGCCAAGGTCATCGTGAAATCACTCGTGACTGATCGGCGCCACATCTTTCAGTGGCACGTAGATCGAACGGCCAATGGACCAAGCCGCCCTGCTCGCTGCCAATTGTGGCCGAAAATAGCTGCGGCGGATTCCCGGATGATGCGTGGTTCATCACATCGGTAACGCGACAGGCTTGCAATCAAGACGTAACCGCGCTGTGCAGAATCTAGGGAATGACGATTGATTTCGGGATAAATGTGCGGAGCGACGATCCGTCGGTTCGGATACGCCGCGTCGCAACCGCACACGCCGGCTCCGTCGCGATCCTGAATGGATTTGGCAGAAGCCTCGGAGACAGCATCATCGGGCTGCAAGCGCTGACGTTGGCACTCGCGGCCGGCACGATCGCGCCCAACCCTGTACTGCTCCGGCTGCCGGGCCTGCCCACCATCACCCGACAGCTTTATGACGCGGCACGGCACATGGCCTCGGTCGAAACCCTGCCATGGGCCGATGAGAAGCCGGGGCCACCACCGGACGCGGCCAGCGGTTTCGAGAAGGTGATCGACTTGCGCGACTTCGCCTTCGATCGAGGATTCCGCAGCATTGCGATGATCGACTATTTCCTGCAGCAGCTTGACCTCGATCCTGGGCAGGTGCCGTCGGCGCAGAAGCGCAACGGCTGGCTGGCTTCACACATGCGGCCTGCCCAGCAATTTCTGAAGCCCGGTTACGTACTGCTTTGCCCGGCCGCGGCGATGCCGATACGCCGCATGCCGATGCCGATACACGAGGCAGCGATGGCATGGCTTCGCGCGCACGTAGACCAGCCGGTGCTAAGCCAGATCAGTCTGCCCCGCGAAATCTCGCTGGCCGGGCTGTGCGGGTTGGTGGCTTCCGCGGGGCTGATTGTCAGCACCGATACCGCGATGGTGCATCTGGCCGACGCTTTCTCGGTGCCCTGCCTCGCGTTTTTTACAACCCACCGGCCGGAGTGGCGGATGCGGGACTATCCGCTTTGCCGCGCCGTCTATTTGCCAGCCGCACTGCCGCCCGCACTTGAATTCGCCCGGGGCGATGGCGACCACGGGGCAGCGTTGGCGGCATGGTTTCCGAACGGACCGAATCTCAGCTGGCTTGACCGGGCGCTTGGCGATGGCATCGAGCAACTCACGGCCCGCACGCTATATGACAGACAATAGTCTCGATATGGACAAGTCGACCACCCCACCAAGATGCCACCCCGTATGGATATTGGGTCAGCTTGATGGTGGCAGGCCTGGAAAACGGGCAGTCCGAAGCGCATGTTGAGTACGTGTCAGAATCTTCTGGTTATCGATCCTGTCGATGCGGCGCGGTCTTTGACCGCAGCGAGCACATTGTAAAGGCTCGCGAGATCAGTAGCTTTGCAAAAACAATCGAGAATTGGAACTCCGCTTGGGTTCCAAGATATCAAATCATTGCCTGTCCAGCTACTAGGGATGCCGAAAGACCGACCACGCCTAGGACGCCAACCAGCCCGCTACTTACATATGGTCCGATCGTCGCCGTTGGTCTATCCGCATTTATTTCTGCCTCAGTGTCACGGTCACCGCCTCGAAAGGCTGGCAGACTCGGGATTGCCCCTCTCCAGCTACGGCGGCCCAAGCCGTAGCGGCTTCACAGCGCAGCGGATCGGCAAGATCATGAGCGTATGCCAGATCTAACCCGCCGCCGTCATCCGACATCTCGAGCGCCATGATTGCTGGCACGTCTATCACGATGACGTCCACGTCGGTACGATTGCGGGGCGCAATGGCGTCCTGTTCGACGTCGATCAGTGGGGGTGGAGCTGCGGCTTTTACACAGGCAGCCAACCCGCGAATACCTGAACGGAACCGCCGCGACCTTTAAGGATGGCGCGAAGACTTCGACCAGGCTCGGCGGAAATTCTCCGCCAAGCGCACCGAGGTGGACTATCGGCGTGGCGCGACAAAAGGGACTGGCACGTCATAGGTCTTCAACTTACCGGCCATTTAGTGCCCTTTTTTCGTGAACATCATCCGCAAAGCTTCAGACCGCCAGAGAAGCCAGCGGAAGGAGTGGGCTTTTTAGCGGACCTCTGCCAACAGGCCGAGATAATATTCCCGGAGACTGGCCGTCCGTTCCGCTGCCAGCCTCCGCCCGGTCGCCGTGCAGAGATTCTCGCCAAGGCCCAACAGCTTGGTCTGAAAATGGTCAAGTGCGTACGACATGTCATCGAGTTTTCTGTGTTCCGCCGCCGGATCGAAGGGGTCGTAGATAGACGCCTTGCGCATCCCGGCAAGATAGAAGCACCGCGCCACGCCGATGAAGCCCATGGCATCCAGTCGGTCTGCGTCCTGAAGGATTTTCGCCTCCAGGCTGATTGGTGGAATTCCGGCAGAAAAACTATGCGCCTCTATCGCATGATGAACTTGGTCGATGCGGTCTTCTCGCCAGAAGAGCGACGATAGAACCTTGCAGGCCTTACTCGCAGCGAGACGGGAAGCCATGCTACGCTCTGGTAAACTCTTGTCGATCCAAACGCAGTCGTGAAGCAAGGTGGCTGCAACGAGGATTTCTGTATCGCCTCCTTCCTCCTCAATAATCTTCTCGACATTAGCCCAGACTCTAAGCAGATGTGCCTCGTCATGCGCCCCATCACGAGCATCGAGGGCATGTGGAAGCAGCGCTTGGGCGAGGTCTGGATGGGGGAAATGGTCGTGGGTCATAGCTGCCTTCAATGCCGTCTTGCCGGCAAATCAGTAGATGAGATCAAAGCGGACATGCCGCTTCCAGAATACCGCGACCAGTAGTCAAACAGGCTCTATTCGCTTCTGGCACCTCCGGCATTGCTGCTCGTGCTTGATGATGTTTGTTTCATAGCGAGAACGGAAATTATTTGGGTTTCCCGAGTATTTCGGATTTTGACCTGATTTGGGCATCTCAGGCCCACGCGATCGACCTAAGGTGACGGCTACACGTAGTCGCACGAGTTTCACTCCTCCGGCTGGTATCCATCGTTCAGGGTGCTCAAAAATGCGATGAGGTCGGCTTCGTCCCGTGCCGTCATGGCCGGCGCTTCGCCGGGATGGCGGTTGAAGGGGGGATCGCTGACATCGACATTGGCGTAGTACTGCGCCGGGATGTCGTTGTATTTCTGCACCTTGCCGTCGGCGCCAACCGGATAGACCTTCTCCGGGTTGGTGTCTCGGAAATTGTAGAAATCCATTACCTCCTGCAAAGTGTGGAATACGCCATTGTGGAAGAACGCGTGGCGTACCGCGGTGTTGCGCAAGGTCGGCGTCTTGAACATGCCGCAAAATTGCGTTTGCTCGGCGATGTCCTTGCGAATGGGTCCGCAAACCCCGAGATCGAAATAGTTCGGGCGCCTGGTCTCGGCGAGCGCAACGTTGCGTGGCGTGCCCAAAGCTTCATACTGAAAATCGGTGAAGCGCGGCGGGTAGCCCTCCGGGGTTGACGCCGAAGGATGGCAACCGGCGCAATTGGCCTTTTCCGGGTCGTTGAACAGGCGAAGCCCGCGCATCTCGGCCTCGTTCAGGCGGGCCTTGCCCTCCAGCCAGTAGTCGTACTTGCTGCTATAGGAGTGGAAACTCGGCTCTTCGATCTGATAGCGCCCGATGGCAAACAACGCCTCGGCGGCCAGCAATTTTTTATCCCGTAAGATGTTCGGCCCGAACAATCCCACGAACTTCTGGGCATAAGGTGCCTTGCGAAGTTTCTCCGCGACGATCTCCATGCTGCCGCCGTCCATCTCGCGCGGGTCGAGCAAAGGACCTGCCGCCTGGCTCTGAAGGGTGTCAGCGCGACCGTCCCAGAACATACCTCCCTGCGGGACGATATTTGCGCTTTGCGCAGTCTGTGTTGCGATCTTCTGCACGCGTACCGCGGTCTTGCCGATCTCGGCCTGCTGCGCCACGTTCGGGTTCTCGTTTAACGGATCATCCGGACCGATGCTGAATTCTAACTGCCGCTCCAGGTAGGTCAGCGACGGAACGGCGCGGGCACCCTGCACCGTCAGGTCCCGGCCGCCGAGCATCACGGGCGCATCGTTCGGCGGACCGTAGGCATGGTCCGGACTGTGACACGACGCACAAGCCATCTTGCCCGACGATGACAGGCTCGCGTCAAAAAACAATTTGCGACCAAGCTCCGCCATGGCGGAGAGCGGCTGAACGGGAGGGCGAATGAGATGAACCGGATTTGGGTTTTCGCCTGGCAAACCTTTCGGCTCGGCCGCGAAGACGGCGCCGGCCAGAAGGCCGGCGCCTAGAAACCACATGATTATACAATATAGCACTTAACTCAGCTCGTTAGTTGTTCTTGTTCTTGGCCTTGGTATCCACGGTTCCGGTGGTTGGATCGAGGGCAAGCTTCACGCTATTGGCCTTGTTGAAGTTGAACATGTCCACGATCGAACCAGTCGTGGCATCGAAGGAGCCACCACCGAGGCGTTTACCGTCCAACCAGTTGTCCTCGATAAATTGCGGGATCGAGGCCTGCGTGATCTGCACGTGGCTGACATAGTTCTTCTTGGCGTAGGGTGAGATCACCATGAACGGCTGGCGCGTTCCGGGACCGCATCGTCCCGCGACAGGCAGACCGCTGATGCCCTTGGGTTCAGTCGTACCGATGACACCGCAGATGCCCGCGCCGTTCAAGAAATCGGACGGCGAGAACGACGGCCTCGTCGTCGGTGCGAAGCCATGATCGTACCAGCCATCCGAATTGTCATAGGCGATGATCACGGCCGTGCTGTCCCAGTCAGGCTGCTGCTGCAGGAAGTTGATCATATTGACAAGTCCGGTCTGCTCATCGAGCGGATCGGAGTCGCTGGGGTGACCGCCCTGGAAGGACGCCATCTTGATGAAGGAGACCGCCGGATAGTTGCCGGATCCGACCGCAGTGAGGAAGTCGTCCAGATCATAGCCATGATTGGCCGGGTCAACCTTCTTGGAGCCGGGAACCGTCGTGTAGCCAATTGCCTTGGTCGAGATCGGGCGGGCGTGGGTCGGATTGGCCGTCGACGCGTAGTACTGAAACCAGATGTGATGCGGGGTATAGTCGCCTTTGGCGCCACCGCTGACCTGGTTGATGCTGCTGCGGTTGCAACCGGTGCTACCGTTGGCGTTGATGGTTTGCAGGTTGAAACCACCGACGAACGACCCCCACGGAATGCTCGCGGCGTTCAGCAGGTCGCCGATGTTCTTCGCCGTCATCTGGACCTGAACACTCGGACTTGAGCAGACGTCGCCGGCGGGATCGACATCGCCGGTGAGCGTGAAACTGCCATCGCCGTTCGGGACCCCGGCGCCGGCTTGCAGCAAAAGCTGACCGACAGTCGAGGCCGGTGTACCGGGAAGGACGCCGACAGGGAGCGTGAAGCCGTTGGTTTGGCCGGCGAACATGTTGAGCGCGCCGGGCGTCGACGGACCATATTGGTCACCCCAGGCGTTGTCGCTCATGGCGTAATTCTGAGCGTAATTCCACAGAGCGGTAACCGTGTTGCCGTCGTAATAGCCCATCACCAGGCCCCTGGTGCCGAAAGCGCCAGCACCGCCGTT
Source organism: uncultured Alphaproteobacteria bacterium (assembly GCA_963843235.1). Taxonomy (GTDB): domain Bacteria; phylum Pseudomonadota; class Alphaproteobacteria; order Rhizobiales; family Xanthobacteraceae; genus Bradyrhizobium. Next base: position 390,077 of record CAWJJV010000014.1, on the reverse strand, counting down.
GGTGCCTTTGCCGGTATTCGACGGGAACAAGTCGTTTTTGCCGCCGTCGTAGGCCTTCTGCTCGGGCGTGTAGCCGTGGCTCTGGTCAACGGTGCTGGCTTGCGTGCGATCAAGGCGGAACGGGTTGGTAGCGCCCGTGCCATTGGCCGAATTCAGGTTGGGATTGCTGTCGAGCAGCCCGGGGCTTGTCAGAAGATTGTTGATGTCCCGCTGTGTGTTCTTGGCGGGCTCGAAAGCGGGCTCACCTTCGGGGTTCAAGGCATTTGGATATGTGCCGAAGTAATGATCGAATGACTCGTTTTCGTTGAAGATGACCACGAGGTGCTTGATCGGATATTTGGTCTTCAGCGTGTTCGGATCGACGGCGGCGTCCTTGTCCGCCTTGTCGTTCTTGTTCTGGCCAGCGATAACTGGTCCAGTCGAAGTCGACACAACCGCAACAGCGAGCAGCGCCGCGGTGGATAGCAAAGTCGTCAATTTTCGATTTCTCATTTTTCCCTACCTCGAGAGCACCCCTTCGGCGCTCGATCGCCCGATCCGCACAGCGCGAAGTTGCGGAGTGTGGAAACGGACACATGTCATCTAGTTTAATTATTAAACCAGATGACATGCGCATTTAAGCGGCGTCAGTGACGGATGTGTGTAGGTTCGATTTCAACCGGTCTGATCACGGTCTTGTGCAGTGCTCTCAACGGTACGGGGAATGGCGCACCCGGTTCGCGACAAATCATTTGCTTGGTCGCGACGGTGAAAATGTTTTCGATGTCGCGAATGCAGGCGCTGAAAAAATGAGTCGCATCCACGGGAAGGCGCCGGCGAGAAACGGCATAAGTTGCAATTCCTGGTGCCGCTTTACACGCAGGTCATCCAGCCTCAATCTTGGCGACCCAATGTTGGCGTTGCCGAACTGGGTGGCACTTCTGGTCGTGGCCCACGGAAGGGAGGGAGCCCGTCTGGTATCGACCTGCTTCTCATCGACGGAGGTTTGTGAATGGCGTAACACAAATCCAGATTTCATTCATGAAATGGTAGCCCACCAATGGCCAGCGTCGTCGAAGGATACGATGTGATCACTCCCTCGGAAACGAGGAGAATCCGCTGCGTTTCCATCGTCAATACAAGGCGGACTAAAGAAAAATTCAATATGGCGGATACTAAGCTTACACCTTCCGCACAAATACTCTCTCTGTTCCTTAGTTTTTGGCAGGGGCGAGCGGTTGCGACGGCAACGGAATTGGGGTTATCGGACCTTTTGGTCGACGGTCCGCGCCATGTGGACGAACTTGCGAGGCTGACCGAAACGAACACCTCAGCTTTGTTTCGCCTCCTGCGTGCGTTGGAAAGTATAGGAATATTCAACCAGGTCTCGCCGCGCGTCTTTGCCAACTCGGTAACGAGCGATTGTCTTCGCCGGGGGGCTTCGGATTCCGTTTGGCCACAAGTCGTCCATGGTCTTTCGCAAGGCAATTTCGCCTACGACGGATGGAATGAATTGCGGTATGCGTTGACCACGCAACAGTCTCCTGCGGAAAAGCTCTACGGTTGCGACTATTGGGAACATCTGCGACGTAATCCAGTAGCTAACGCAGCCACAAATGGGGCGATGAAAACAGCAAGTGAGGCCATGACGCCGACCGTCACGGCGGCCTATACGTGGAGCCAGTTTCCCGTGATCGCCGACATCGGTGGCGGCATCGGCACACAACTTGTCTCCATCCTCGACGCGTCGCCCTCATCGAGGGGCATTCTGTTCGATCAACCGCACTTGGGGGTCAACTCTATCTCCCACAATCGGATGGAAATTATAGGTGGGAACTTCTTCGAGACAGTGCCCGCCGGAGCGGACGCTTACCTGTTGCGCTGGATTTTGCATGATTGGGCAGACGAAAAGGCGGCAACGATCCTTGCATCCCTACGCCGCTCGATGAAACCAACAGCGCAGCTTATCCTCGTCGAAAGCGTCATTCCGGAGGGGGCGTCGTTTGATTTCGGCAAATGGGTTGATTTGCAGATGTTGTTGGTGGGAGGACGCGAGCGAACCAGGATCGAATACGACGAGTTGCTTTCGTCAAACGGATTCGAACTTCGGGAAGTTGTTTCGACAGGTTCCCCATTAAGCTTGCTCGTCGCAAGGCCGGTGTAAGAAGTTGTTAGTCCAGCGCGGGCGACTGAAAACTCTTCGGCGGCAGGTCGCCAACAGAGTGGTTCACAACTCGGAAACAATACCAAATGGCTACTTGGTTGGTGGTGACCGAATTCGAGGTTGCACATTTAATTACTCAGAGAGCCCAGCATTTTCTTTGCCGTCGCTGATCCGATGTGGCTGATGATTGTGATTAGAACTTCGGGGAGCATCATCGGAGCAACTGGCAGGGATGCCGCTCGCTCGGATGCAGTCTCGATATAGCCAGGGTCGCCGTAGTTCTCCTTTTATGTCCCGCGCCCGGTACAATCGACCGACCTCCGCGCCGAGCGTGACAGGCTCAAGAAGGCGTTGGGCGGCAGAAGTTGGTGACCTTGCAACCGGCGGGGTTTCGTTTCTCAAACGTACGCGTCTGGGATCGGGACACGAACGGAGTTTCGCGACCTTTCATGTCGCAGCACATTCCGGGAGCAAGTAAGCAAAAGGCAACAAACAGCTCTTTCTGGTCTGATGACGACGGTGTTCGACTTCGATCAGGATTTGTTAGTCTTCTTACAAAAATGAAATAACGCGGTAGCGTTGCCCGCGCAGCTTGGTTGCAGCATTCCGGCAGAAGCAAAGCAACCAAATGAAAAACACCCCAATCGGTGCTTTGATGCACCGAGCGCAGACCCATCCAAAGAGCACGGCGTTCATTTTTCGCCAACAGGTGTGGACTTATGAGCGGCTTGCCGTCGAAGCCCAGCATCTCGCGCGCGGGATGGCGTCGCGCTCGGTTGGCCTGGGTGATCGCGTCGCTCTTCACATGATGAATAGGCCCGAAATGATCGTCGCCTATTATGCCTGCTTTCTGTTGGGAGCCATTGCCGCGCCCTTGCGAACCGCCTTCAAATTCGCGGAACTCGAGCCGCTTCTGCAGCGACTGAAACCAGCTCTCTACATTGGTGAAATTGGTCTGTACGAGAATGTCGCCCCCGTCGATGTCTCGATCCTCGCGCTAAACAGGCGATTTATCGTCAACAAAACCTTCGAAGATGATCGCGTTGAACCTTGGGAAGCCTTGTTCGAAGGAATGACTAACGAATATTCGTCGATGCTACAGGCCTCGTATCAACCCTCCGTACTGATCAGCACGTCCGGAACGACCGGCCGCCCTAAATTCGTCATGCACACGCCGGAAACTCTCTCCGCAACGACGGAATTGATGTTTAAGTATTGGGAGTTCTGGGAAGACGACGTCGCGGTTGAACCGCTCGCGATGGCGCACATGAGCGGGCTCGTGACTTTCCTGTGCTATATCCAGTTCGGCATTTCCTTCATATTGCTCGAGAGCTTTGACGCCGACACGGTGCTCGACGCCATGGAACGCTATGGATGCACCCGGTATCTCGGCTTTCCTGCCCAGTATGCCGCGCTGCTCGAGCGCCAAATGGCCCGGCCGCGGAATCTGACTTCCTTGCGGCTCTGTCTCACCGGCGGGGATACCTGCCCGGTCGATTTACAAAGGCAAGTCGCATCGATCTTCGGCGCGCCGCTCTACAACTTCTGGGCCGCAACGGAGGTCGTGGGATCCCTGACCTTCGGCCTGCAAGACGGGCCAGTCGCCCGAATCGCCAAGGGCGCGCAGATTCGGCTTATCGATGACGGGGGCGCGGAAGTTGCCGTCGGCGAGGTTGGAGAACTCTTGATTCGGGGCGGGAATGTCTTCCCCGGTTACTGGAATGATCCTGAAGCGACTGAAGAAGGTCTCCGGGCTGGCTGGTACCACACCGGTGACCTGATGAGGCGCGGGGAGGACGATGATCTTTGGTTCGTCTCCCGCAAAAAAGACATCATCATTCGCGGCGGCACCAACATCTCGCCTGTCGAAGTGGAAGAAGCGCTAGTTGCTTGCCATCCGGCAGTTGAGCAAGCGGCTGTTGTCGGCATACCCGATGTGGTGCTCGGCCAACGGGTTTTCGCGTTCGTCAGGCTCACAGACGGAACAGCGCACGCGGTTGTCACCGACATCCTCCGCAGGGTAGCGACCCGGCTTGCATCGTACAAGGTTCCCGATGATCTCCAAGTAGTCGACGAATTGCCCCGCACCACGCTGGGCAAAGTCGATCGCAACAAATTGTTGACCATGGCGCCCACCTCTGAAACAGCCGGCACTTTGCAGATGCAAGCCGCTGCCCGCGCCGACGCTACTACCAACACGGATCGCGAAATGTCACTTGAGAAGGAAGCGACCGGCGCTGCGCCCGCAATCGGCGCTGATGGTATCGTGAGTAGTGACCTAATAAACTGTGACATCCGGGATGGAAACGCAATTCGTCTTAATCTGCTGAATGAAGTTGGTCAGCAGACCTTCGTGGAGTTTACCTTAGACCAAGCGGCATCGATCGTTATGACACTTCCGCGACTTCTAACTACTGCACTACAAAATTGCTCCGGCAGACCTGATCTCCGATATGTATTTCCTGTCGATAAATGGTCGCTCGAGATAGCCCATGGTCAAAGTGCACTGATCTTCACCCTGCGAACCGAAGATGGCTTCGACGCCAGTTTTGGCCTTTCCCTTAAAATGTGCGAGGACATCGCATCTGCAATGAACGACAACCTCAGCGCGGCCGTGAAAAATACCGCAGCCACCGTCAAGTTACAGTGACACCAACTTGAGCCAGACCTTAAAACAGTTGAGCCCAAAAGCATTGAAAAAGGGCCGGATTGGCTTATATTACTTGAGGGCTCAATTATAAGGGAGACTTTCATGTCCAGCTCTAGTGTTAAGCCAGTCGCTGTCGTTAGCGGCGCGTCCTCTGGAATCGGCGCGGTTTACGCAGACCGCTTCGCCGCGCGGGGCTATGACCTCGTCTTGGTGGCGCGCCGCGCCGACCGCTTGGAGGCGCTCTCGCAGAAGATCTCTCAGACCTATCCCGTGAAAGCTGAGGTGATCGTTGCAGATCTGTCAAACGAATCGGATCTGGTTCGTGTCGAACGGGTCCTCGCAACCAATCCAGCCGTGCGCGTGCTGGTGAATAATGCCGGACTTATGAAGTGTCACCCGATTGCGAAGTCTACCCTTGAGGATTCCCTTTCGCAGATCGGACTTAACATCACGTCACTGACGCGCCTCACGCACGCGGTGCTTCCCCCTTTCCTCTCGCGGAACGACGGCGTGATCATCAACATCTCATCTGTTCTGGCGGTTCACGAGATGCCTGTTAGCTCCAGCGTCTACAACGGCACCAAAGCCTTTGTGCTGAACTTCAGTCGCGGTCTGCAGAGCGAACTGGCAAAGACCGGCGTGAAAGTCCAGGTTGTGCTTCCAGCTCAGACCGCTACCGAAATCTGGGATGGTTCTGGAATGTCGTTGTCAACCTTGAACCCGAACACCGTGATGTCGGCGGAGACTGTGGTTGATGCGGCACTCGCCGGCTTAGATAAGGGCGAAAGCTTCACATGGCCCTCAGTCGCGGACATAGGTCTTTGGGAGCAGTACGACGCGGCTTGCTCGAAGCTATTTGCCGCGACCCAGACAAGCAAACCTGCGCCGCGCTACATCGTCGCCTGATTCTGCCCTGGGTGGTACCTTCGCCTTTAGGAAAGCTGTGATCTCGCAGCAGCGCTGTCCCTAACCACCCTCTCTGCACTCGCGTACCTCTCCCAGACGGGAGGAAGAGGCGAGCAAGTGGCACCGCGCTCGGGATCTGTGCCAAACTGCCTGAGCATATACGACGCTCCCGGCGTCAAGCCGATTTGCACTTAGGCCGGGGATTATTAATCCAGCGACGAACGTCAGCGGCTGACATGGCCCACGTGATGACCTAGGCGAAGCTCAAAATCCCCTTCCTTCTGGAGACCTTTACCCATCAACTTACCTATCAGCGTCTGTGTCTCCGGCCAGGTCGTCGTGCCGACGAAGAACTGGTTCGAGCCCCAACGGTCCGCTTCCGACGGCACGCGTGCTCGAGCATTTACGAGCTTTTTGGCCAGTTCGAGGGCGCGCAGTTCGAAGCTGGCAATACGGCGCGCGAGGTCGTCAACGAAGGCGTCAAGTTCTGCGTCGGGAATCGAGCGGTTAACCCAACCATATTTCTCCGCCATATCCGCATCAAAATCGTTGGCACCGCAGATAATCTCGAGCGCGCGCGAGCGACCCGCCAAGGCGCACAGCCATTCTGTAGCGCCTCCGCCGGGCACCACCGCCACGCCGACCTCGACTTGCGCGAGCACCGCCTTCTCCTTCGAGGCGAAGCGCATGTCGCAGGCAAGCGCCAGTTCAGAGCCATGGCCGCGGGCTCGACCGCGCAACTTCGCCACGCTGACCACGCGCGACTGCGCGAGGCGGGTGACGAACTTTGGCCACGCGCTAAACTCTGCGGCACCGGGCTGATCGGGGATCACCTCTCCTCGCTCCAAGTCGTAATGGGCGATGAAATAATCCGGATTTGCACTCTCGAGGACGACAACCTTCACCTCTTTATCCGCGTCGATCGCGTCCATCAGAACATTAAGTTCAGCGAACATCTCCGGATCATACAGATTAATCGGCGGGTTCTTCAAGGTGACGCGCCAATACCCAGGCGTCACCTTGGATATGGTCAAGCGGTTAACGATGGTCATCTATGGGTTCCCTGCGTGAGCGACTACCAAAGCCGACATACTCGGTAAGACAATCAGACCATGGCCGCGAAGGAAGCTCTTCCGAAACGCTACACTTTTTTATTTAATCGCACTGTGTTCGAATCACGCGACGGCTCTGTTGATATCCTTAAAGCACCACCGTCTCTCGACCATCTCGGCCATCCTTGTGCTGGCGTAACTGTGCACGCCCCTTAACCGCTTATGATTGCAAACACCTCTTCGATCGGTGCCGGCGGCGCTATGTTAAAGGCTTCATCAAGGACCTTACGCATCTCCTCAGCGTCGCCAAGCGTGCGCTCAGACACAATCTCGCCGTCGCGAGCCTCGACCGTCAACTGGCGATTGACCAGCTTGTAGCGCCGGTCGCGGCTAACACGCTCCATCATCAGCGTCGACATAAACGGCATGAACGGACTCGTCGAGGTATACCAATTACCCAATTCATAGTCTGATGGAAGCTGCGGTTCGAGGTCGAATACATACATTGTCCGCCAACCAGCCGGCCGTTTCGCGCTGAGCGAGAACAGGCCGCCGGCTTCGCTGAGCCGGTAGGTGCCCATCGTGGTGCGCTGCTCAATATCGGTCTCGAACCTTAGCGGGGCATCGAGCAGGCAAGCACCAAAGCCGGCATCGGCCAGATACGGGCCTTCGGGCAGTTCGACCCTGAGCAACATATGCGTCTTCGGACCCAGCGGACTGTCGGGCGGCGACATCCACCGCACGCGTGCGCCAAGGCCCCAGACTTTGACGCCTGTTGCCTCAAGCGCAACCTTCAGCACGGCGTTCTGCTCATAACAGTAGCCACCGCGTCGGGAGCTAACAAGCTTCTGCTGCAGCGAAGCCATGTCCAGCTTAACGGGACGGCGCAATAGCGGGTCGAGGCCTTCGAACGGGATCGCGTTGACGTGAGCGGCATGAATGGCTGAGAGCGTCGCCAAATCCGGCTTGATCGGTCCAGCAAACCCAATGCGTGCAAGATAGTGATCCGGCTCAAATTCATCCATCATGACGTATCCCACACATGTTCGCGCCTCAGACGAGGCGTAGTTCTGAAAAGCCGACCGCGGGCTGCTTCGACTTGCGCGGATCGTGATTTCCCATACCTGCCGAGTCTCATCGTGGCGCTGAAGAGCGTCTGATCACTCCGTCTGGAAATCGCCAGGCTGCGGCGGCGCCAACGGCGTGAATTCACAGCGATCCGGCTTGACGTCGAGCAATGGCGTTCCGTCGAGACAATCAAGGCCTCGGACCGCAACTACGTTCTTCTCAACTCCGACAAGCCTAACCATCGACGTGCCCAGCGGATTGGGTCGTACCGGCGAGCGCAGCGAAAACGTGCCCCGCGCGGTGCCGTCGTTCTTCGGGCTCTGCAGCACCAGATCGCGACGCGACAGATGAAGCCAGTAGATGACTTCAAGACTTGAATAAAGATCGATATCTTGCAGAGCCGGCACCCACGGCTCGAAGATCTCCAAACGACACACTGGGCCGTCGTGGCGTCCCTGCCGTGGCGCCATGAACCTTGATGTCCATGGCGTGTGGATGCGACCGATATAGACTAGCGCGGCGTCGCGTGCCTTGGGAGGCTCGACGGCGATTTCGCCAACGCGGATTTCACTTTCTCGAACCATCGCCTACCATTATTAGTTCGACGAGATACTCTGCCATTTTGATCCCTGTTGACCATCGCGCCCGATCTGACCCGATGAATTCCGGGGCGGCTTGCGCGATCGAATTGGCGAAATTAGCGTTTCTCCAACGGGGCACGAAATCGTCCCTCTCATCCGCTAACGGCTGTCGGGCCGATCAGCAGGCAACAAACATGCACCGACTGACATCGACCTCGCAGACTTGTCGGACGGAGATCCCATCAATTCCTCAATGACGCTTTCCAAGTGACGTCGCGTTATAAGACGATAATGACGACGGTGCGTTTGGTGAACTACCGTTTCATGAATGGAATCTGGATTTATGTTACGCTATTCACAACACCACGAACCCGATCATCACGACTTCGATCGGAAGTGCGATGAACGGTAGGCCACGTAGTTACATATTCGGACACTCAAGCCTCCACTTGCAGCTGTTGAGAATATCCCAAGTCTTAAGCTCCCACCAAGTCAACGAGCAATTTGTAAAGATGTCGTCCATTCGGAACTGTGTGGTTTCGCCACCGATGATCAATGAAACTAGTAAGCTGTGGGCTCGGGCCCAGCAGATGTGATTCCGAACGGCGCTCCATCGGAATCGAGTCGGACAAACTAAGCACGCTCAAAACTATACCTAGGAATGTAGGCTGATCAATTCCGCGGGTCGCGCAAGATCGAGCGCACGCGGCGCGCCAGATCCGGCAGGCGGAATGGCTTGTCGATGATCGGAAACTCGATTACCGCGCGATGCTGCTCCAGGATGCTTCCAGCGAAGCCCGAAGTGAGGAGCACCTTGATGCTGTTGTTGCGTCGCTTCGCCTCGCGAGCAAGCTCGACGCCGCTCATGCCGTTTGGCATTACGATATCGCTGAACAGCAGTTCAAATTCTTCGCCACGTTCGAGTATCTTGATCGCCTCGGCGCCATTACTGGCGCAGGCGACCTCATAGCCGAACGTCGTCAGCATCGCCGAGGTGACTTCGAGAAGGTCCTCGTTGTCGTCGACGATGAGGATGCGCTCGGAGCCGCCCGGGATCGGCTCGGCCTGAATGGCGTTCTCCTCGACACGAGCTGTTTGGTGGGCCCTGGGCAGGTACAGCGCCACCGTGGTGCCGACGCCCACCGTGCTGTCGATGGTGATATAGCCGCCGGATTGTCGGACGAAGCCGTACACCATGCTGAGGCCAAGCCCAGTGCCTTTGCCGATCTCCTTCGTGGTGAAGAAGGGTTCGAATACCCGATCGCGCACATCGGGCGGCATGCCGGAGCCGGTGTCCGTGACCGACAGCCGGACGTACGATCCCGCCGGATGGTCGGCGCCTTCGTTGTCGAGCACGACGTTGTGGGTCTCGATCTCGAGCACGCCACCGTCGGGCATGGCGTCGCGCCCGTTCAGGGCCAGGTTGAGCAGGGCGGTCTCCAGCAGGGACGGATCGACGTGACACTGCCACAACGCGCTCACCGGTCCGCAGCCTGACCTCGCATCCGCCGCCGACCGCCTGACGGATCAGCCCCTGGAAATCGGCGATCAGCTGGTTGGCATTGACGAACTTCGGGTTCAGTTTCTGCCGCCGTGAGAAGGTCGAGCAACTGCCCGGTCAGCTTGGCCCCGCGATCGGCGGCGCGCCGCGCCGCCGCGGCGAACTGCCGGACCCTGCCATTGTCGGTGGCGCCCTCGATCAGTTCGAGGTTGCCGGAGACCACCGTGAGCAGGTTGTTGAAGTCGTGGGCGACGCCGCCGGTGAGCTGGCCGACGGATTCCATCTTCTGGCTCTGGTGAAGCTGTTCCTCGGTCAGGCGACGTGCTTCCAGGGCCTGCTTGTGTTCGGTGATGTCGCGGAAGAAGATCGCAAGGCCCTGACTGGAAGGAAACGCATTGACCGAATACCAGACCCCGTTGCGAGGGCAGCGCATTTCAAACGAGGTCGGACGCTGCTCGGCGGCCACCCTGCGAAACTGCTCGACGAGCGCGACGTCGGTACCATCAGGCAGCGCCTGTGACACGTTCTTGCCGATCAGTTCCTCGCTGTTGGTGATCAACGCCAGTGCCGGACCGTTGAGGTAGCTGATGCGCCAGTCGCGGTCGACGATGATCACGCTGTCGGTCGTGCTCTCGAAGATCATGGTGATCCGCGCCGCGGCTTCCTCGGCCTTCTCCTTCGCCACCGATAGTTCATGCTCGCGCCGCTCCAGCGCGTCGACCATGCTGTTGAAGGCGCCGGCGACCCGCGCGATCTCGGATTTATGCGGAATATCGACACGCCGCGAATACTCGCCGAGCCGCCACTGGTTCGCGGCATCGACCAACTGGCCCAGCGGGCGATCGATGAAGCGCCTGGCGCCGATCCAGGTCAGCAGCAGAACCAGCGAAGTGCTCAGAGCAATCAGGAAGACGTCGCGTCGGGTGTGTTTCTGGATCTCGGCAAAGGCCCGCGCTTTGTCGAGCCCAAAGCTGACGACCAATCCTCCGGACTCCGGTCCCAGTGCCGAGTAGCCTTCAACTCTTTCCGTGCCGTCAACATTCAGGATGTCGACCGCGCCCGGCTCATCCATCTTCAGGTACTTCTCGCCAGGCATCCTGGTGCCGACGAACCTGTCATTATGGGGATATCGAGCGAGGTAGATTCCGTTGCGATCCGTAATGGCGATCGCGGCTCCCGCGGGAACGCCCTTCTGAGCGATAAAGCCGGCCAGCCAGTCAAGACTTAGGCTCGCTTCGATGACGCCCCCCATATGACCGTCATCGTCATAGAAAGGTAACGCAAACTGGATGGCCCTTCGACCGGTTGACAGACTCAAAGAGGCTTCTCCAACCGTGAATGCTCCGGTGTTGAGAAGACTGGCATAGTAGGCGCGCCCAGCGATATTGACCGGCCCGTGGTCACCGTGGGTCTGACAGAACGATTGGCCCTTCGCGTCGGTAACGAGAAGAGTTATGAATGCGGGAAACCGCGGCTGCAATGCAGCCAGATACGCATTGCATGCTTCGCGGTCCTTCGCCTTGATTGCCGGCAGCTCCGACAATGTGACCAGAACCTGACGAACTCCTTGCACGATCTGCTGCTGCTCCGCGGCAGCCAGCTTGGCCATCCCGAGCGCCTGGTTCTGCACCTCGCTTTGACGTGCGCGCCGTAGATCCAGTTCGTTGTAAGCCTGGATCGCAATCGCCGGCAGCAGCGCGACCGCTACCAGTACAAACAGACGTGATAGAAGATTCACTGCTCTCACTGACGTTAAAGGGGGATACGGCTTCGTGCTCTCAGCGTGGAGGTCGCTTTAGCCGGACGAAAGTACGCGTTACGCTCGGCTTCAGCTGATCCGTCAAATTCTTTCTACTTTCACAGCCAGTCTGTACCCGACTCCTCGTTCGGTCATGATTATGCACGGGCTACTGCAGTCAACTTCGATCTTGCGACGTAATCTCATAATCATAACGTCAATGGTACGATCGAAGATGTCATCGTGGTGCCGGGTTGCCGCGACGAGATAATCGCGCGTAAGCGGCTGTTGCGGAGATTCGAGAAGGGAAACCAGGAGTCTGTATTCTCCTTTCGTCAACTCAACGTTTGAGCGCGTGGGACTTGTGAGTGTTTGATCCAGTCGGTCCAGCACCCAGCCATTGAATTTATATCTACGGGCTTGCAGATCTGGTCCACGAGCGTTTTCCATGACCTCTCGCCGTCGTAGAACTGCACGGACCCGCGCCAATAGCTCTCCAAGGCCGAACGGCTTCGTAACGTAGTCGTCGGCGCCAGACTCTAAACCAGACACCCGATCAGTGTTTTCAACGTGACGGCCAGTCATCACAATGATTGGAACGTCTGAGCCGGATCTGATTGATCTGAGAAGATCAAAACCGTCCGTCTCGCCCAGTCGAAGGTCAAGAAGAATCAAGCGAGGTTTCCGGTACGTTAGGAGGCGACCCAGTGCCCGTTGGTCGGCAGCAGTCAATGTCGGCAGACTTCGTTCTTCAAAATAGCTCGAGACCATTTCCCGTATTTCTGGATCGTCATCCACAACGATGACGTGACCGCGCGTGTCGGCTCTCTTATTCATGCGGCCTCGCGCCGGAACTCATGTAAAGGTTTCGACCTATGTCGTGCGCGAGGCAGTCGCACCGGTGACCACGGCTCTGCGGGGTGGCGAGGCGGCCTCAGCGAAATCTATCGTGGGCAGGCGCACCAAGTGGCGATCCGGTCGAGCCACCGTCGACGACGATCTCACTTCCTGTGAGATAGGTGGACTCATTCGATGCAAGGAACATGACGGCATCGGCGAGTTCATCCGCTTCAGCAAGACGATTTAGAGGGATGGTCGTCGCAAGTTCCTGCTCAAGCGCCGCCAATTTTTGGGCGTCAGGCGCCAGGCTCGACCAAATAGGGGTCTTTGTGGCGCCCGGCGTTACTTGGTTGACCCGGATCCGGCGTCCGGCGAGTTCCGAAGCCATGACACGCGTCATCGAGCGGACGGCTCCCTTCGTCGCGGCGTAAGCCGAGTAATAGGGCCAGCCCATGATGGCGTGGACCGAGCCGTTGAGAATGATCGAGCCGCCGTCGTTGATGTGCGGAGCTGCGGACTGCACAGTGAAAAAGACGGCCGTCAGATTGGTCTCGATGATGACGTTGAATGCCTCGAGCGTCGTGTCGCCCACACGGGTCGCGCCGCTGGCACCGGCATTAGCAAACAAGATGTCGAGCTTGCCCAATGCCGACACGGCCTTCTCGATAGCCGCGTCGATCGCTTTCACGTCTCGCAAATCGGTCTGTAACGGTAGCAGGTTAGGGCCAAGCGTGGCGGCCGCTTCCTGCAGGGTCTGCTGGCTTCGCCCGGCGATCGCGACCTTCGCGCCCTCTGCGATGAATTGCTTGGCGGTTGCGAGCCCAATGCCACTGTTGCCACCTGTGATAAAGGCGATCTTCCCGGCGAGTCTCATAAATGGAACTCCATCTAGTTTAATCATTAAACTAGACACATATCAGAAAGCAGTTTAAACTTGCAACAAGAATCTATATGGTGGGTCGATGAAGAGGACTCGGTTTGATTCTGATATCTGTGCGATCGCGCGCACGCTCGACGTGATCGGCGATTGGTGGTCGGTGCTTATCATCCGAGACGCGCTCGGCGGTGTCCGGCGCTTCTCGGATTTTCAGCAGAAGCTGGGTGCAGCCAAAAACGTACTGACCACTCGGCTGAAAGAATTGGTCGCGGCTGGGATACTAAAGACAGGCCCCGCCTCTGACGGAACTGCTTATCGAGAATATCTCCCGACAGAGAAGGCACAAGCTCTGCTTCCGGTTTTAGTTGCGCTCGCACAGTGGGGTAGCGAGAACCTCTTTGACAAAGGCGAAATTTGCTCGGTCCCGGTCGATGCCGCCCACCGAAGGCCACTGGCGCCAATAAAGTTGCAAGCACGGGACGGTCGTGACCTGTCCGCGTCAGACATCCTGATGACCAAGTTTGGCAAGTGCTAATAGTCCCACCTCTCAGCATTAGAGCATTCGCATCCCTATTGGGAAGCGTGTCTTTCTAGTCTCGCCAACTCTCGCTCGGCAGAGTTTTGCGCCAAGTCGCTTTGATCGTGACCGGCCGCCCTGCGCAACCAGAAGAGAGCTTTATCGATATCCTTGGGCAGGTCTTGCCCTCGTTCATATTTAAGGCCGAGCCAATATTGCGCTTCAACGTTGCCGCGTTTGGCCGCTTCCTGGTACCAGTGAACCGCCTTCGCCTTGTTCCTCGGCACTCCCCTGCGCCCGAACTCATAGGCACGGCCCAACTCAAAGAGGGCGACGGCGTAGGATTGATCGTGTTCTGAGGGGCTGACGGTGTGGTCTGATGAGAAAACGGCAGCGTTAGCTAGGTCTTGCCCGCCGGTCACACGCAAGGCAAGTCCGGTCGGATCGGGTGGCGAAGCGTCTCCGCGCCAAGCAATGTGAAGATCTGGCCGCAGCAGAAAGACTTTAAAGCCATAGACCGTCCGTAGCTCGGGCTCGTCGAGACGAACAATCCTAAGAGGCGCGCCGAGTTCGCGGAATGCTTTCTCGAGTGGCCCGGTCGCGGTGTTGCCGACCAGATCGAGCAATGTAAAGTCGTCGCCGAGTAGGTCATGAAGCGCGCGTCCGTTCCTAAGCCACATATGTGGAATGCGAACGCCTGGCCTGGTATCTGGCGTGTAGATGATCGTGTCCCATTCTGCGACGTTACCTGGCTCCTCCACGATCAGCGGTGAGCCGGCGTAGCTGTAACCTAACTCAACCCCGCGCATGTCGTGCATGCGGCGGTGGTTGACAGTTGCGGAGCTTGCGATCGCCGCCCTCACCGCCGCGCCTTCCGGCGTGTTGTCACGGACGTTCGGCGTGATCAGCTTCCGCCAGGTCGGCACGCTTGCTGAGGCCCATCCGGAAGCGTCGCGATTACGCAATCCGACCGGACGGCGCTCACGCTCATAAGAATCGAGCAAGCGAGGTCCGCCCCATCCATTAACAGTACCTGCCAGCTTCCAGGAAAGGTCAAACGCATCGCCGACGCCGGTATTCATACCGAGTCCACCAGCTGGAATTACGAGGTGCACGGCATCGCCGGCGAGAAATACGCGACGATCCCGATAGCGCTCTGCGACCAGCAAATTGTAGTGCCACGGTACAACGTGGCGAATGTCGATCTGGCAGGAAAATCCGACAACCTCGCGGATTATCGTCTCGAAATCGGAATCGGGGGGCAAGCCGGTGTGCAAGGTAAACTCGGTACGGCTCCCTTGCACCACAAGCGTCTCAACGCCAGGATGAGCAAAGTTGTAGTGCCTGCCCTTTCCGATTGGTATTTTCTCAAATAGATCGTTCGATTTGAAGATTACCTGGCAGGCCCGACGGATCCTGCCATGTCCTTCAAGTTTGATTCCGAGTTGTTTGCGGACGATGCTCTGTCCACCGTCGCAACCGACAAGATAATCACCGTGCAGCCCCCCTTCGGAACCATCCCTCAGCCGCACTCGGGCCTTCACACCAGCGTCATTTTGGCAAATGTCGACGAGTTCGCAACCGTAGCGGACGGTGACGTTCGGCGTAGACTCAGCCACCTCTTTCAGCAGGGGCTCGAGGTCGTTTTGCGAGACCAATTGATAGGGTTCGAGAGGAAGAGAGCCGTCCCGGCAAGCTGCAATTTGAGCGCGTGCGTCGGCGACAGATGGATAAGGTAATACCGCGAGCGGAGGGTCTGAGAGCCGTGTTACGACAAAAACATCCATCGGCACGCTGGGCGGGTAGCCCACGGCGCGGACACGATCGGCGATACCGATGCGGCGATAAAATTCCATTGTTCGCGAGTTCGAGCGATCCATTTTTGGCCACGGCGCGGTAGTCGAGTTACGCTCGATAAGCAGGCAACGGACACCGCGCCGACCCAGGTCGATTGCCAAGGTCAGTCCGACGGGACCGCCGCCCACCACGATCACATCGTATCCTTCAACGACGCTGCCCATACGCTCTTTCGCTCCGAACCTCTGAGCGATGACGGTGCATTTGGTGAACTACAATTTCATGAATGGAATCTGGTCTTGCGTTACGCCATTCACGAAGCCGAGGTCGTCATAATTACGATTTGAATGGACCTGCGATGCGGTGTGAGGCTGAATCGGGACCGAGAACCCACGTCGTCGCGGCGATCGGAAGAGCCAGTGGCTTTCCTCAGCAATTTTTTTTCATTCGATATCCGCGTGGAATGTAGTTGCTCTCGAGATCTTGCAGACCCGATCATCAATAGCAATATGGCGCGAGGGAATCACGCGCCGAGCGAACTGGAACAGTCCCCGCTGGGATTTACGGAACTGCTACTGCTCCGAGGATACTTGTGGACGCTATTCGAGAACAGCTTCTTTCGCGAGCTCAAACACACCAAGGGAGTCCCAGCAATGGAACGCGAGTTCTCAGGTCGACCACCTTTTTTAACCGGTCCACTGTTGATTCCGGCTGAGGCTGGTGAGAAATTTGCCTCCGGTCGCCTCGGCACACACTGGAAGATCGACGGCCCGCAGACCGGCGGACGCTTCTCCGTCGTTCATCACCAGCTGCTGCCGCGCGCGTTGGCGGCGCCCTTGCATCGTCACCACCGCGAAGACGAGCATTCCTATGTGTTGACCGGCACTCTCGGCGCGTTGCTGGGCGATGACGTCGTCACAGCCGAACCGGGGGCATGGTTGTTTAAGCCGCGAGGGCAGTGGCATACATTTTGGAACGCTGGCGACACGGTGTGCGAAATTATTGAAGTCATTTCGCCTGGCGGTTTCGAAGATTATTTTCGCGAATTGCGGGACATTTGGCCCGACAGAACCAAAGCTGCCTTGATCCGTCAAAAATATGAATTGGATATGGATTTGGACAGCGTTCCTGGTTTGTGTGCGCGCTTTGGCCTCACTTAATGCGACTTGGCGGAGACGCCAACACATCGGCATTAGGACGGGAATGAAAAATTATCTACTGCTGAATCGGCGCATAGAAACAGGGCGTAATTAGAGCATTCCCAACAATGACTTGCGTTCTATCTTTCCGAGTGCGTTTCTCGGGATCTCAGTGACGATGGTCACCTTCTCAGGCATCTTGTAGTCCGCGAGTTTATCTCTCGCGTCTGCGAGGATGTTGTCAATCTCATGAGGGTTTGCTTCGTTGGCGAGTTGAATGATGGCGGCAACCCGCTGACCGAGCGCATCATCCGGAACTCCAACGATAGCTACATCGCGTACGGAGGGATGGGCTTGGAAGATGCGTTCGACCTCGACTGGCGAGATATTTGAACCGCCGCGGATGATCAAATCTTTCTTGCGGCCAACGAGCCAAAGATCGCTACCCTCGCCCTGGCGAGCAAGGTCGCCGGTCGCGAACCAACCATCGTCCTTTGGATCATCTATCCTATCCGTCCCCAGCCAGTAACCAACGGTGACACTCGGTCCTCGAACCAGCAGTTCGCCGACTTCGCCGCGTAAGACGGTAGCGCCGCGGTCGTCAATCAGGCGCGCTTCCAGGCTGCCCACGGTTCGGCTGACATGTCCAATCTGTTGACCGGGCGCGAGTGGCCCGGTTTCGGTGGATGACCAGAAGGCGTTCAGAGGCGCGCCGAATACGTCAAGGAACGTCTGCTGCAGTTTTGGCGAGGTAAAATCGCCGGCGCTAAGACAAGTCTGCAACGAACCGACCTCACGTCTGCGTGCGAGCTGATCACTGACCAGTTGGGCGAACATGAACGGCAAGCCGAGCATCCAGCTGCAGCGATGCTTCTCAATCGCATCCAACGCAAGCCCGGCATCGAAGCGTTCCAATAGCACCACCGGTGCGCCGGCGCGGATGCAAGCAAGAAATGTTCTTAATCCAGCGGCGTGAACCATTGGTAGGGCGATGATCGATATCTGCTTCCCATCGAGGCCGAGATCCGCATACAGATCTATGGTCGCCGACAAGGTCGCGGGCGTGTGCGTCACGAATTTTGGCTGTCCAGTTGTCCCGGATGTTGTCAGCAGCAAACTGGGGGCGTCGGCGTCGGACAGCACACCGCCGCTAAATCCGTCGCCCGCGCGTTCCAGCAGTCTGGTCCACGGTTGCGCGGGGTCGCCTTTCTCGATGTCGCCAATAACATAACGAGCCGTTGGCGACAGTAGCTCGTGCTCTATGGCGGCAACCTGTGGGTAAAACTGTGACTGCCCGAGATAGAGGGCAGGCTGCAACCGCTCGATCAGCGATCGCAACTCGTCGGCCTTAAACCTTGTATTCAAGGGCGCGGCAATTGCCCCTATGCGAAAACACGCATAGTAGGCAACCACGAGTTCGGGCATATTGCCCATGTGCAACGCGACGCGATCACCTTGCCGTATGCCTATCGCAACCAATGCCTGGGCGAGGCGATCCGCTTCACTCGCCAGGCGGCGATAGCTCCAAACATCGTGGCGGATCACAAACGCCACCCCGTCAGGACAGCAATTGACCTGATGGAACAGAGCATCGATTGGCGTCACCGTCTCTTTTACCTGTTGGTGCACATCAAGTCTTACGGTGAGACTGGCCATGTAGTCCTCGCTCCATAAAGTGTGGCCGGCGACAGTGTGTTTGGTGGACTACCGTTTCGTGAATGGAATCTGCGTTCGTGTTACGCCATTCACGAAACTGCGGTGTCCGATGAGCGCCGAGTGGACAGAAACGTGCCGCCGGCGGACTTGAAGAAGCGCCGTTGCGTTTACGCGTGCCTATTGACGATTGATGGACATCCCCGAAATTCGGGTCGAATCCAACCGCCAGTTGCGCCGCCAACCTAATCGACCTCACGAAGGATGGCGCCGAGCGACTTAGGGGAGCGTTGGATAGTCTGTGTATCCCTCCGCGCCCGTCGCGTAGATTGTCGACGCGTTGACCGAATTGAGCTTGGCGCCCATACGGAAGCGTTTTGGTAGATCGGGGTTGGCAATGAAGGCTTTTCCGAAAGCGACGGCGTCGGCGCGCCCGGCCGCGATCTCAGCCCGAGCACTCTCGGCTTCGTACGCTTCGTTGGCGATGTATATTCCGCCGAACGCTTCTTTCAGCTTCGGGGCCAGACTGTCGTCTTTGCGAGCTTCCCGCGCGCAGATGAACGCGAGCCTCCTCTTGCCGAGTTCCTTCGCCACGTAGCAGAAGGTCGCGGCTGGATTCGAATCGCCCATCGAGTGGACGTCGCAGCGTGGTGCTAGATGCATGCCGACGCGGCCTGGTCCCCAGACGGAGATCGCGGCGTCTGCCGCCTCAAGCATGAGACGCGCTCGGTTTTCGATGGGACCGCCATATTCGTCCGTACGTTTGTTGGTGCTGTCCTGGAGGAATTGGTCGAGGAGATAGCCGTTCGCGCCGTGAAGTTCGACACCATCGAAACCTGCGGCCTGGGCGTTTTCCGCTCCCTTGCGAAAAGCCTCCACGACGTCTGCAACCTCCGACTTTTCTAATACGCGGGGGACGGGATGGGGGCGCTCCGGACGAAGGTGGCTGACGTTGCCCGCTGCCGCAATCGCGCTGGGAGCGACGGGCTCGCGACCATCGAGGAGCGATGGATCGGAGACGCGTCCGACGTGCCATATCTGCATGAAGATCCGCCCGCCGGCAGCATGAACCGCGGAAGTGACCGCCTTCCAGCCGGCTATCTGATCGGAAGACCAGATCCCTGGCACGCCGGCATAGCCAACGCCCATCGGCGTAACGGGAACGCCCTCCGTGATTATCAGACCGGCGCTGGCGCGCTGCACATAGTGTTCTGCCATCAGGGCGCTTGGAACGTGGCCGGCGTTAGCCCGAAGGCGAGTCATGGGCGCCATGACGACGCGGTTTGGCAGCGTCAGATCACCTACGCGCAACGCATCGAAGAGGGTTGTCATTTCGAGGGCCATCCGGAATTCGAGGAGTGCGCTTGGTGCAGCGCGAGTTCATTTGCGTTTGAGGTAGTTTCGAAGGAAGGCTCAGTCTTCTTGTTGCATGATTAAACTAGATGCCCATATCGATTCTAGTTTAATAATTCAACTACTTTTTGCTGCAGTTAGTCTGAGGGTCTCGATGAAGCGCAAGAGTTTGACTAGGAAGAGCCTTAAAAAGAAGAGTCTGAAGAAGAAAAGCCTCGAAGGCGATCTTTGTCCGATCGCGAGATCGCTCGACGTGATCGGCGATGGATGGTCGCCGCTCATCGTCCGCGAGGCGATTGAAGGGTCGAAGCGGTTCGGTGAGTTCCAGCGCAACTTGGGTCTCGCACGGAATATTCTTGCCGCGCGTTTACGCGCGCTCGTCGAAGAAGGCCTCCTGGTAAAAGCACCGGCATCGGAAGGTTCGATCCGCCAGAAGTACCTCATCACGGCGAAGGGATTGACGCTGGTGCCGGTCCTCGCGGCGTTGGCGCAGTGGGGGCATGACCATCCGCTGGAAAAAGAAAGCGGCTTGAGGGCACTTCACCGTTCAAAGCCGAAGAAATCGGGCTGTACGTGAAAGCCGTAACTTCTCACACGGGGTAAATTACAGTCAGCTTTGGTCTTAACCCGAATCACCGGCCTCTATTTTGAATGCAAACCATCGGATGGGGCCGATTCATAATGCCGCCGGCAACCAGCCTCGCTTTAGCGAAAGTTGGTGACGGCGACTTGCGCGGGCGAACGTTACAACTATATACTTGAGTACTCAACCATTAATTTGGGGTTATTCATGACTGACAATTCATCCAACAAGCCCGTCGCGATCGTCACCGGGGCGTCGGCCGGAATCGGTATGGTCTACGCGCAGCGCCTGGCGGCTCGCGGATTTGACCTGATCCTCGTCGCTCGCAGAGCCGACCGTCTCGTCGCGCTTTCGAAGGAAGTACAAGACAAACACGGCACCAAGGTCGAGATCGTCGCAGCAGATCTGACGGATCCTGCCGATCTTGCCCGGCTCGAGAAGCTCGTGGCCGCCGACAAGCGCGTCACCATGCTGGTCAACAACGCCGGAAACGCGAAGCTGGCGCCGATGTCACGCACCTCGACCGAAGATGCCGCTTCGATGATCGCTCTGAACATCACGGCGCTGGTGCGGCTCACTCAGGCCGTGCTTCCGGGATTCCTGGCGAGGAATTCCGGCTCGATCATCAACATTGCATCGGTGCTTTCGCTGCACTCTCTCCCGATTAGCAGCGTCTACAGCGGCACGAAGGGCTACGTTCTGAACTTCACCCGTGGCCTGCAGGCCGAATTGGCCGGAACCGGCGTGAAAGTCCAACTGGTCTTGCCGGCGACGACGTCGACGGAGCTCTGGGACCTCGCTGGCGTTCCGCTCTCGCAGTTGAACCAGTCGTCCATCATGACTGCTGAGAACATGGTCGACGCGTCTCTCGCCGGATACGACCAGGGCGAGGCGGTCACACTTCCGTCCGTCGACGACGCAAGCTTGTGGAACGCCTACGACGCTGCGCGCGGCAATCTGTTCGCCGCGACACAGACCGGTCGGCCCGCATCCCGCTACGGCGTGAACTGACGGGCCAATGCCGGCGTCGCGAACGCCGCTCTCGATCGTTGCCGACGTCAGGACGCAGAGTTCGAACGGTTCTTGACGCCTGCACGATCGAGTAGCACCACGCCGCCAACCCGGAAAGATCGGATTCTGATCGTGCCGCTTGCTCGCTGCGATGTGGTCGCGTTGGTCAGGGAGCGGCGAATTCACACCGAGGCCAGGAATATCGACCGCGGTCGCGGTTCCAGACAGTTTTAAGTGAAGGCCTCCTATGACCGAATCAATATCCGACATGTCCCGCATTTCTCGGAAGGCATTCATCCGCCTCGCGATCGGTTCTCTCCTGCTGGGGGCAACCCCCGCTCTGGCGCAAGGCATCGACTTCGACAAGACGCAGATACGCACAGAGACCGTGGCTCCAAATTTCTACGCACTACGCGGATCTCCGAATACCGACCCTCTGCATCCGGACGCGGCAGGCGGCTGCATCGGCATATTCGTGGGCTCCGACGGCGTCTTCATGGTGGACGCCTCCTATCCGCAACTCTCTCAGAAGATCATCGACGCCATCCGCATGATAACGCCGTGGCCGATCAAATACCTCGTCAACACGCATGCGCACCGGGACCACGTGTCGGGGAATCCCAATTTCGCGAAGCTCGGCGCCACGATCCTCGCCCGTGAAGAGACCCGGCAGAGGATGGACGGCCCGCAGCCACCCGAAGACAAGGTCTCCACGACCGACCCCGCTCGATTGCCGACGATCACCTACGGACGCGGTGACCCGGTCAAGATCCGGATGGGCTCCGAGACCGTCGATCTCATCCCGGTGGGCGGCGCCCATACCGACGGCGATACCATCGTCAAGTTCGAGAAGTCCGACGTCGTGATGACCGGAGACTTCTATCGCAGTTATGGCTACCCGTTCATCGACGCATCGGTGGGCGGGACAGTCGAAGGCACGATCGATGCCATCGATACGCTCCTGCGCATCAGCGGACCCGGGACGAAATTCGTCCCCGGTCACGGTGTCGTCGTGGGTCGCGAGGCCGTCGCAGCTCAGCGCGACATGATTGTCGACGTTGTCGATCGCGCGAAAAGCGATGATCTCCGACGGCAAGACGCGCGACGAGGTCCTGTCAGCCAGGTTGACCGCTTCCTACGATGCGAAGGTTCCGGGCGGCTCTCGACCAGCTACCTGGCAGCACGGCGACCACTGCCGATCGGTTTGTCGATGCAGTGTACTCGGAACTCCGATCGAAGCGCTGACTCCCCAGGCACGCCATCCCGTCCATGCTTCTCTGGCCGGTCGTTCTTCGGCCTCGCAGACATCGACACGGGTACGCCCCCTCGCCAAAGTGATCGTTTTTGATTTGGGCCCGCGCCTGGCGAATGACATCGTGTGCAACTCCTTCGCTTCCCATTGTCCAAGTAAGCCGCTGACTCGGAACTCAGAGATGAACCTGCTTGCCGCGTTTGATAGTGCTGTCGACAAGAATCCGGAAAAGCCGTTCATTCGCTTTGAGGGTTGCTCAATCTCGTATCGAGAAATGCAGAAGCGTTCGCAAATTGCGGCCGGTGTCCTTGCTGGCAACGGAGTCGGCACGGGTGATGCGGTCGCACTGATGTGTTTCAACACACCTGCGTTCGTGGAGGCGCTACTGGGCGCATGGCGTTTGGCTGCGACAGTGGTGCCAGTGAACCACAAGCTCAAGGCCCCCGAAGTCGAATATGTACTCCGGCATTCCCGCTCCAAGGTGCTCCTGTTCGATGCGTCGCTTGCGAACGTCGTTTCTGAAATGGATGGTTGGATCACGACCCTCAGTACAGGCGGCGCGACCTCGTCGCAAGATTTCGACGGCCTGATGCGTGAGACAAACCCAATTGCGGGAATAGAACCGAACGACGAAGCCGTAGCTGAAATCCTCTACACATCCGGCACAACAGGGAAGCCGAAAGGGTGTGTGCTCACGCACCGGAGCGTCGCGTTCGCGGCAATAACCATGGCGTTGGCAGTATCAATCACCCGGGAGGCACGCACGCTGATCGCGATGCCGATATGGCACTCCTCTCCCCTTAACAATTGGTTCGGCGGCACCGTATATGTCGGAGGAACCGTGGTCCTGCTTCGCGAATACGAACCACGACAGTTTCTTGAGACCGTGCAGGCGGAGAAAGTCACGTGTTATTTTGGGGCGCCCGTCTCCTACGCAGCGCCTCTCGAGCTCGACGACTTCAACTCATTTGATCTTTCCAGCGTGAGGGCGTGGGTATATGGCGGCGGTCCGATCTCTGTCTCCGCTGCCAGACGGTTCATGGAGCGCTACCACAGCAGCAATTTCTATCAGGTCTACGGAATGACCGAGACCGGTCCTGTCGGTACCGTGCTTTATCCCGACGAACAGCTGGCCCATGCGGGCTCCATTGGTCGCAGCGCGATGCCCGGCGTGGACGTCCGACTGCTGCGCGAAGACGGGAAGGACGCGATTCGCGGCGAATCTGGTGAAATCTGGATGCGCGCCGACAGCATGATGCTGGGGTACCTGAACGACGACGCTGCTACAAAAAACGCATTCGCCGACTCGCATTGGTATCGGACGGGCGACTTGGCGCAACTCGATGACGACGGCTACCTCTTTATCGTCGATCGATTGAAGGACATGATTATCACCGGCGGCGAAAATGTCTATTCAAAGGAAGTCGAAGATGCCCTGACTCAACACCCATCGATCGCCGACGCAGCGGTATTCGCCGTACCGCATGAAGTCTGGGGAGAAACTGTAGCCGCTGACATCGTGATGAAACGCTCGGAGACACTGACGGCAGAAGATATCCGCCAATATCTCGAGAGCCGGCTGGCAAGATACAAGATTCCCCGCCTAGTCTATTTTTCCGAGCGGCTGCCGCGAACACCCACCGGCAAGATTCAAAAATTCGTCCTGCGGAAAATACATTCGGATGATGCATTTAATGCAACCGGTCGCGGTGCTGATGGGTAGTCGCGCCAAAGGTCAGTCCGAGACCTCTCAACCTCAACGGAATTTGTCGTGGGCGGGCGCACCAAGTGGCGAACCGGTCGAGCCACCGTCGACGACGATCTCGCTTCCGGTGAGATAAGTGGACTCATTCGATGCGAGGAACATTACGGCGTCGGCGAGTTCATCCGCTTCGGCAAGTCGGTTCAGAGGGATGGTCGTCGCAAGCTCTTGCTCAAGCGCCGCCAACTTTTGGGCGTCAGGCGCCAGGCTAGACCAAATAGGGGTATTGGTGGCACCCGGCGTTACCTGGTTGACCCGGATCCGGCGTCCGGCGAACTCCGACGCCATGACACGCGTCATCGAGCGGACGGCGCCCTTTGTCGCGGCGTAAGCCGAATAATAGGGCCAGCCCATGACGGCGTGGACCGAGCCGTTGAGAATGATCGAGCCGCCGTCGTTGATGTGCGGAGCTGCGGCCTGCACAGTGAAAAAGACGGCCGTCAGATTGGTCTCGATGATGACGTTGAATGCCTCGAGCGTCGTCTCGCCGACACGGCTGGCGCCGCTGGCGCCGGCATTAGCAAACAAGATGTCGATCTTGCCAAATGCCGACACGGCCTTTTCGACAGCCGCGTCGATCGCTTTCACGTCTCGCAAATCGACCTGCAATGGTAGCAAGTTGGGACCAAGCGTAGCGGCCGCTTCCTGCAGCGTCTTCTGGCTTCGCCCAGCGATCGCGACCTTAGCGCCTTCCGCGATAAATCGCTTGGCCGTTGCGAGCCCAATGCCGCTGTTGCCACCCGTGATAAAAGCCACCTTGCCATTCAGTCTCACCGGATCGTCTCCGCTACTTCCATGAGTCACTGTCAGCCTGCAGGCGCTCTAAAAGTGAGTTGACGGCCTCCCCCTAAATTCGCCGGAACGCAGAGGTGCACGCGATAAGGGGTCGCCGGCGTCTACAGTCTCCACATACCGAGAAAATGACGCACACGTGCCGGATCAGAAGCAGCCTGCGGAACAACTTCAAGTAAGGACCGTGCACTGTCTGTCATTATAAGCCAGCCGCCGGCCAACAACATGACGTCCTTTACGGCGAGCCGACCGGCTCCGGATAGATAGGGAACGCCATGTTGAGCATCGCCAAGCGCCGGGACCCATGCCTCAGGCGTCGTGATCAGGAATGATAAGGTGACGAACGGTGTGAAAAAGGCCAGTGTTGCGCCCAACAATCCAAGTCCGCGCGATGCAACGCCGATTAACGTCAATAAGCCGATTATAATCTCAACTGAACCCAACCCATTCGCAAATCTGTATGTATTGTTTTCGGTTTGCCAGGCCCGTTCGGCCGGCTTTAACTCCCCCTCGTGGGTGAGGTGAGCTTTATACTGATCTGGATGCTCGTAAAAAAACGACATGAACGGGCTATTCGCCACGAATGGCGTGATGCTGTCGGCCTCATAGGGAACGAATTTCAGCGCCCCGATCCATAAAAAAACAATGGCAATCGCGACGCGCATCAGCTGCATTCCGACCTTGTCGGAGTTCGCGATCCATTCCAACGGAAGACGAAGAGCGTTGATCATGGCCTATACTTTCTGTTCAATCAAGCTTGCTCCGATTAATGGAGCCGCCCGCGGTTTGTCTTTCGAAATCCCAACCGACTTTTATTAACGCACTGCGATGCGGCGGATCTGCACTAACTGGGCCCATCAGGCGCATTGGCGATGATACGCCTCCAACGCGCCGGCGTTTCCCCGACGAAGCGCCGGAATACCGTCGAGAAGTGCGGCTGAGCGCTGAAACCCACACTAAGCGCCACCTCTGCAATCGGTATCCCGGCATCCGACAGCATGGCCTTCGCGCGTTCAATACGTCGACTAAGAACATACTCGTGCGGACGATGTCCCGTCGCCGCGCGAAATTGTGCCGCGAAGTGCATTCGCGATAAGCCCGCTATCGAAGCCAAGTCGGTGAGGCTCAGGTCTCTGTCGAGGTGCGTATCGACGTACTGCCTGCACTCTTTGTAACCGCCATTTCGGTAGGGCGCATGCAGTCCGCTGCGGCGGCCGCAACCGAGCAACGTGCATCACAAGAGTCTGGCCGACGCTTTCGGCATATAGCACATCGTCGATACAGTCGCTTCTGAGCAACGTTCGGCTCAGCAATTCCGCGAGCGGGTCACGAATAATGAGATCGTTTAGGTCCGGTGTCCCCTCGAATGGTTCACACTGTGCCGCGCGTTGACTCCTTCGAAAATAATCACTCAGCACATGGAAGTGAATAAAGTCGCTTGCCGCTTGGAAATCAGCTGCCAGTGGTTGGGACGGACCGATGACATGCAACGTTCCAGCAGGCATAATCCCGTCAAATATCGTATTCGGGCCCCGTGTGAGTCTGAGCCGCGTGGTCTTCAAGGAAACACCGATAATGTACCGATCAGAGGACGACACATACTGTTCGTGGTGAGATGAATTCCTGGAATCGATCCAACGGGAAACTAAAATGTCCGCCTCGACCGTAGCGCGTTGGCCGACATCTGCTGGGCAACGCCAGGTCGTCTCGTCGCTCACACGGCATTGACTGCTGTCGTGTCCGCCGCCAACGGTTATCGCTCCAGAAAACGCACGCAGACGATACGAGTTTGTTTTAACATCCTGCAAACGCATCGCTACCCTCCCAACACACGATGAGCCGACCGCTCTCAGTCATCTCGAGGGAATACGATCAACGTTGTCGTCCCGGACGGCCCAAATTTCCGGATCACCTCACCACGGAGCCTTTTTGTTAACGCATCAACGAGCATAAGCCCCAGTCCCGGCTGTAAATCGGCCCGCGCCGATCCATCATCGGTCACACGACACTCCACGAAAGATCCAACCTGGGATAGTTCAACTAGAATGGTTCCCTCGCGGTCAACGAATGCATGCCGAGCGGCATTAGTTATCAATTCCGAAATAATCATTCCCATTCTCCAGCACTTGACGGCATTCATTTCCACTTCGTGTTCAATCAGGACCAATTCGATGCCCCTAATCTCCAGACGCGACTTGCTGATTGCACTGCACAGATCCCTCACATACTTCGATGCGTTGATCGTGTTATCGCCACGGCTAATGATACGAGTTCCTATCGTGGCCGAATATTCGTTATTTATTCTGTGAGTTAGCTCCCGCACGAGGAGACTATCATCGGCTTTAACTCGATCATCGGTCCGAGGCTGTATCCGATATCTCCCCAGTTTGGATCAACGACTACATCGATCGCATTACTACGTTGGCGCGCAGGCTCTGGTTTGTTCGGGTCGTTTTCAATTCTCGATAATGCAGAGTAATGCACAATAGCCGGTCGCTTCCATCACACTTAGGTTTCCGTCGCTGGCCGATAATCCTATACCAAGGTTTAGCCGCTCTTCCTTCGAAGAGGTTACGCCGACTAGCGCTTGTACGAAATCCAGTAATCGCAGATCAGCGCTCTATCCAGAATTGGGTGTAATTCATCGTTTAGCGTCGTAAGCCGCTCAACGCTGATTTTGGGACAACGCCAGCCACAAGCCTGGCGGAGCGCGCCGCCGCACGCTTCGCCTAGCGGACGCGCCCGAAGTCTCGAAGTGATGCCCTAACTGCCTGACCCGCTGCCGCGCCGCTCCACGGCGGCGTTCAGGCAAGCGATCAACGCGTCCTCATCAAGCGGCTTGGTGAGAAAGCAGATCGCTCCGTCGTTAAGCGCTTGTTTGCGGGAACTCTCTTCTGGGACGGCTGTTATGAATATGAACGGCAATTGACTTCCTTGACTGCGCAAGTGGGATTGCAGTTGAAGCCCGCTCATATCGGGCATGCTCACGTCGGCAATTACGCACCAAGCGTTGCATAGCTGCGGCGATTGCAGGAAGGCCTCCGCAGAGGCGAATACGCATACGATATAATCGAGCGATCTCACAAGATTGCCTAGTCCGACGCGAGTCGACTCATCGTCATCGACGATTGCGATCACCGGAACTGCGGTCAAGGCACTTTTCCTTGGCAGAGAACCACAACGCCTGCTCGCGCAAAGGCGGCCGCTGGTGACAATGTTCCCTGACGCCCGGCCTTGGTATCATACTTAGGTTGTGTATCCGGCTAGTCGGTTTGCTTGATGCCTAGCGTTTCGGCCATTCTCACCAGGTCCGCGAACGATCGAGCTTCCATTTTCTTCATCACATGCCCACGATGTATCTTCACCGTGGTTTCAGTTACCTGCAGCCGATGTGCGACTTGTTTGTTCATCAATCCGGCGGTCGTAAGGGTCATGACCTCGCGCTCGCGAGGAGTCAGCGATTTAAAGAGTTGCTCAAACTTAGACGCAACCCTCTCGTGATCACGCCTCTTGGCGTCTTGATCGAGCGCCCGGCTCACGGCATCTAACATGTCCTGGTCGCGGAACGGCTTGGGCAGGAAATCAATGGCTCCAGCTTTCATCGCTTTCACCGACATCGGAATATCGCCATGCCCCGTCATGAAGACGATCGGAACGTGAATGCCCGAATTGGCCAAGACATCCTGGAACTCCAGCCCATTCACACCGGGCAGCCGGATGTCGAGCACCAAACAACTTGGGATACTTGGACGCTCATACTGGCGAAACTCTGCTGCCGAACTAAATACTTGAACATTGAGGTTCATTGACCGAAACAAGTATGTTAGCGCAATCCGTACCGATTCGTCGTCGTCAATGACGAAAACAACTTGATCCGAGTTACCTTGCATAGCCAGCCACCAAGTCCGACCAGCACGCATTCAACGCATGAGCCCTAGTCGATAGCAACTCGGCGACCGCAACGCTTTCCCGATGTCCGAATCCTATGCGCAGTCTCATTTTCTGATCCGATTTTTCGAGTTTCAACTCAAGCTTCTTCACTCCGTGACGTGGGCAGGGCGAATTCGAAGGTTGATCCCGGCCCCTCGCGATTGTTTAATGCCCATATTCGTCCGCCGTGCTCCTCAATGATGGAGCGGCAGATTGAAAGTCCTATGCCCAATCCGCCGGGCTTGGTGCTGAAGAAAGCGTCAAATACACGGCCCGCGTTTTCGGCGGGAATTCCACCGCCATTGTCCTTTACGGCCACTGCAACCTGACCAGCATCATTTTCGTACATACGGATTATCAATGCCCGGGGTCGGCCCGTAATCGCTTGCAGCGCTTCGACACCGTTCATAATTAGATTGATGATCACCTGTTGAAGTTGAACCCGATCTGCGAAAATCGGAGGCACGGCAGGCGCGAGTTCCAGACGCAGAGTAACGAGTTGGCCAGCCAGCTCTCGTTGCAGCAGGGCGGCAACCTCGTTGATGAGGCCGCTGATGTCCAGCTGGGTCTTGTCGATGGTCGACTTTTTCAGTAGCCCGCGAACACGTCGGATCACCTCGCCGGCACGGTTGCCGTCCTTTACGATCCATTCGACGGCGCCGCGCACGTCGTCCAAGTCGGGCGTTTCGCGTCTTAAAAAACGCAGGCAGGCCTGGCCATTGGCGACGATCGCCGCAAGTGGTTGATTTACTTCATGTGCGATCGACGCGCTGATTTCTCCCAACGTCGCCACGCGGCTGGCGTGAGCTAGACCAATTTGCGCGGCGTGCAATGCTTCCTGAGACTTTCTGGCCGCCGTGATGTCAATTAGCGCACCGACAACTTCCTCTTTTCCCAATTCGTACTTCACGCGATGCGCGCGAACGTGGAGATGTTTGATTTGTCCGCCTGGCAAAAGGAGCCGCTGCTCATAATCGTATTCCTGCGCCCCGTGTGCCGTGCGGTCGACCTCCTGCCTCAAATGATCACGATCATCAGGATGGACGCGCTGAATTATCATGTCCATCGAAGGTTTGATGCTGCGATCGAACCCCATGATTTGATAGGTTTCGTCGGACCAGAAGTGTTCGTCACTTGCGGGATCCCAGGCAATGCTGCCCGTCTGGCTGAGCTTTTGTGCCTCGGCCGAATAGGCTTCACTTCTTTGCAGTGCACGTTCAGCCTGCTTACGATCCTCGATGTCGAAATTCGTGCCGTACCACCCGATCACGGCACCGCTTTCATCTCGCAGAGCTTCTGTACGAAATAGGAACCAGCGATACGATCCGTCGAAACGCCGCATTCGCGCCTCGACATCATCAGGCTTCTCGGAAGTACGCATTTTGAGCCACGCATCAACCAGTCCCGACCGGTCATCCGGGTGAATCGCGGCTTGCCACGCCCAACCCAATGCGTCCTTGAGCGAGATGCCTGTATAGTCGAGCCAACGCTTGTTGAGATACTCCGCAAAACCGTCGGCCCGGGTTCGCCAGGCGAGGGTCGGGATCGTATCCAGCGTTACACGGAGTTCCCGCTCAGCATTAGCGAGCCGGGCCTCGCTTTCTCGCAAAGCCTCCTCAGCTTGGCGCTGCAGAGCCATATCGCGCTTACGTTCGGTAATGTCCCGGCAGATTGTGGCGATCGTTGTGCGCCGATTGTCGCCGTCGCCCGAAATCGAAAAAATCGTTTGAAACACGGAGATCTCGGCATGCGTTTTGAAATGCCACAGTGTCCTTTCACCTTCCCAATGCCCATCTCGCAAGAGAATCGGAATGATCTCGTCAAGAAATGCTTGATGATCCTCGGCCGGATGAAAGTCACTCATGTGGAACATCGATATATCGTCGTCCAACTCCAGGCCGACCAACCGTCGTCCAGCGGCGTTAAGATAGGAAACCGGCCCCTCGATAGACGAATATCCGATAAAGTCGCTGCTATTTTCAATCAACGACGCCAGCTTCCGAAGGCGCTCGTCAGCTTGTTTAGAGGCGGTAATGTCCATCGCCGTGCCAATCAGATTAATTCCACCTGATTCATCTCTCACGGCATGAGCCACGATACGAATCGTTTTGACGGAGCCGTCAGGCATAAGGATCCTGTGCTCGAAATTATACTCCCTGTTATCGTCAGATATCTCTGCTATATATCGTCGAATACGATCGTGATCGTCGGGATGCACTCGCGAAAGCAGCATCTCCATACTGACGTCGGGTGCCGGCTCGAACTCGTAGATACGATAAATTTCTTCCGACCAGACATTCCGACCACTGGCGACATTAAAAACAAAGCTACCTGTGTGAGTTAGCCGTTGGGCTTCCGAAAGAGTCGCTTCCGTTTGCCGCAACTCGGTATAAAGGCGCGCATTCTCAAGAGAAATAGCCGCCTGTGAGGCCACCAATTTTAATACGGCAAGACGGGCCGGAGTGAATGCATGAGAGGTTTGGCTATTCTCAACGTACAGCACCCCAACCAACGTGGTCTGTTTCGTCAGAGGTAGGCATAAAATCGAACGCGCCCGACGTTTTAGAATGTACTCATCTTCCGAGAACTCATTCTTAGACGCGGCGTCATCCAACAGAACGGTATCCTTGGTTCGAATGACATACCGCAAAATAGTCTCGGGAAGGTCCGTGGACTCGACACGCCTGTGTTGCAGGCTGACTCCGATCGTCCCCGCGAGAGATGCAGATTCCGCCTCGATCGATAAATCGTCATGTGTAAGAAGCAACAAGCCCCGATCGCCACCGGCATGCTCGAGCGAGGTCTTCATAATTGTTTCAATCAACGTTTTCAGGTCGATTTCGCTCGAGATAGCCTGCATCACCCTGACGACAGTAGCGAGGTCCAGACGGTCCACCGCTGCATCTGTCACACCGGGGGGATGATGCGGCTCCTGCCGTAGATGGGGATAGGCCTCCTCCATCTGGCGAACCTTGCCGTCAGCGCCCCAGCGGAGGTAGCACGCCCGCGCGTTGCGCAGATAGGCAACCGAGATCGTCTCAAAGCCACGTGCCGCGTAGAACCGTGCGGCAAGCTCATTAGCGATACCCTCGTTTTGAATGAACCCATGCTCATGCGCCGAACGGATAGCCTTTTCGTAAAGACGTTCAGCGTCCAGCTCTCGAAATTCAAGGCGAGCGATCTCGGCGCCGACTAATGCCGAGCGATTTTCGAAAGTTTCGGGACATCCTCTCACCCAGGTGACAATTTCATTGTAATGGGCAGCGAGCACTTCCAGATGCTTCATCCGTTCTTCGGCATCGGCGGCGCCACAAACTGCCGCTCGCGCCAACGCACCATAAAAGTGATATTCAATGATTTCCAGGAATGGCCGCGAAGTGCGGAGAAGGCCGTCGGCCTTTGCTGCCGCCGCGAGAGCGCCCGTGTAGTCCTGCGCGAAGAAGTATGCTTGAATTTGATGCGTCCAGTACCACGACGCTACCAGTCCGAGCCGCCCACCGCCTTCCTCCAGATGTCCCTCGAACCAGCGGTTGTCCCGTCCCGCATCCCCGACAAGCCCGACTTCTTGGGCGCATCCACGAAGCGTCCGAATTAGTATGAGCTGCTCGATAAAAGAGTCGATCGCCTGACCGAATCGCGCCAGCTTCCTGGCAAAGTCGAGCGCGCGCTCAGCTTCCAACTGGACTTCCTTGAGCGGTACTCCTGAAACGAAGAGGTTGGTGATCAGACTTCTGCAGCTATACACCGCAAAGGTCAGGTCGCCGTCAGCTTTCGCAACATCGAAGGCCCGCCTGAGCAGCACACGATTCGTGGGCAAATACTGAGTCCAGGGGAGGACAAATGCAGCATACGAGTTGTAAACCCTGGCCTTGAAGCGGCCCAGTCCACGTTTTTCGACGAGATCGTAGCCCAGTTCGCCGAAGCCTTGAGCCATCTGGTGGTCGCGAAAGCCCAGCCCCATCAACACGATGTTGAGCGAGGCGTAGGCGTAAGCAGAGGCATCGCAATTGCCATACTCCAGGCTGCAATTCGCCATACGCAAGAGAACAAGGTCGAATAGATTGTTGTCGGTGAACCGCGCTGGCATCCTCAGTTCCGCAAGAACGTCCATGGTAACGAGAGACTTCTGGTCACTCATCAACGGGAGATCGACCAGCTGTTCGATCGGCCTGCCCGCGAGGAGGCGCCACATTTGTGCAATTTCTTGGCGGACATCTTCCAAGGTCGGATGTCTCGACCAGTCGATACCGGCATGTCGGAGGTATTCGAGACCAACCCCGACGGCCTGATCGCTCTGATCGAGAATGGCGTAAAGCCCAATTTGCAGACGCGCAACCGCGGCTCTGTCGACCACGTCCTCGGCGCGTTTCGCGAGCGCCGACAGCCGGCTCTCGGCACAAGCCGCCTCGCCGATCAGCATCTCGCATTCGGCCTTGTGAAGTTCGAGATCAAAGGACACGCGATACTGCCGACTCCAGCGCTCCTCAGCCTGCAATGCGCTTCCTGCCGTAAAATAAGAGAGCGCGGAAGCATACGCGGTTGACAACTTGGCTCGCTTGCCGGCGATAAGGTTCAGGGAAGCCACCTCTTGGCGCTCCTCCGCCGATGTAATCAGTGCCGCACCGCGGTTAAACTGGTTCACGATTTCGAAGATGTTCTCCTCGAGTTCCGCGAGTGGTGTCACCGACACCAGCGTCCGTCCAATCCGAAGGTGCTCTGCCACGCGCTGCTGCTCCGGAACGAGCGCATAGGACGCTTCATGAACCCGGTCGTGCGCGAATGCATAGCTATCTTCTGACTGGACAATAAGTCCTGCCCGCACAGCCTCCCAAAGCGTGGCACGGGCATCCTCTTCAGAAAATCCCACAACCGCACTGAGTGTGCTGACCTTCGCTCGGTGCCCAAGACAGGCCAGTTGTTTGAGGGCCTGCAACGTGCCGCTCGGGAAACGGTTCAGCTGTCCGGCCATTAGATCGGCTACATTATCCGTGATTCCCTTGGCCCGGATCCGGTCCAGGTCCCATTGCCAGCGGACATTTGCTGGATCGAACGCGATCAATCCTTCACCTGCCACCGCGGTGAGGAATTGTATGGTGAAGAACGGATTGCCCCCGGTCTTCTCGAACATCAGTTCTGCCAAGGCTTCAACGCGCTGGGGCTCCGTGCATAGCGCACCCGCAACTAGCCGACCGACATGCTCAGACGTGAGAGGATCCAGCCGAATCTCTTTTATCTCGCCCCGCACCGCAGCAACCTTCGCAAGCATCCGCTTAAGTGGGTGCGTCGGACCAACCTCGTTGTGCCGATAGGCGAAGATTACGAGAAGGTGTCCAACTTCCGGCTCGGTAACGAGACGCTCCAGCAAATCGATGGTCGCCACATCCAGCCATTGCATATCGTCAAGGAAAATCACCAAAGGGTGCTCCGGCTGGGCGAACACGCTTAGCAATTGCCGGAACGCCATCAGAAACCTGTTCTGCGCATCCTGCGGTGCAAGATTGGCGACCGGCGGTTGGTCACCGATGATCAGCGCGAGCTCCGGAATCAAGTTGACCATCAATTGGCCATTTGGGCCGAGCGCTGCCTGCAATGCCTCTCTCCAGCGGCTCAGCTCCACGTCTTTCTTGCCGAGCAACTGTCGGACCAGGCCCTGGAATGCCTGCGCGAGGGTCGCGTATGGGATGTCGCGATTATATTGGTCGAACTTGCCAGCCGAAAAGAGGCCGCGCCGAGGTAGCAAAACCCTGTGCAATTCGTTGACGACGGAGGATTTTCCGATACCAGCGTGACCGGACACCAGAATACGTTCGGTTTCGCCGCGCGTCGCAACAGCGTCGAAAGCTGCCACCAGCGTTTCGATCTCCGCTTCACGTCCGTAAAGCTTCTCCGGGACCAGCAACCGATCCGGTACGTCTTGGGCGCCGAGCGGGAACGCGTTGACGTGCTGATCCGTCTCTAGGGCAGTCAGACACCTTTGCAAATCAACCTGGAGGCCGGCGGCAGTTTGATAGCGATCCTCGGGGTTCTTTGCGAGTAGCTTCAAGATGATGAATTCAACCGTCTGCGGGATGCCGTTGACCCGCTCGCCAGGAGACTGCGGTTTCCGAGCGATATGGCAGTGGATCCATCCCATGGGATCCGACGCGGAAAACGGGCGCGTTCCGGTCAGTAATTCGTAGAGGACGATACCTATCGAGTAGAGGTCGCTACGCGTATCGATCGACCGATTCATGCGTCCGGTTTGTTCGGGTGCCATATAGGGGAAGGTTCCGGCGATGACCTCAGGCGGCGCGGGCGCCTGACGTTCGCGCAGCAACCGCGATGCAATTCCAAAACCAGTGAATCGAACCTTGCCCGCAGTAGCATCAAAAAGGATATTAGCTGGCTTGATGTCTTTGTGGATCAGCCCGTGTCGGTGAACCTCACCAAGCGCTGCGGTCAGCATAATTGCGATGCGCAGCAAGTGCGTCAGCTCGAGGGGGCGTCCGGTCAGTTCTTCCAGAAGCGTGCCGCCAAGGTCTTCCATGACAAGCATGGCGCACCCGTCGTGGCGCACAAGTCGCAGCGGCCTGACTGACCAAGCAGATTCAAGTTTTTCCGCAAGGCTTAATTCGTGCTCGAGCCGCCCCAGATGTGCGGACGCTTGTCGGTCCGACGCAGACGACAGCACGAGGATCGGATCATGGCCGTCAAATCGATGACCACGATAAAGTGTGAACTCGCTGTCCGCGCGCAATAGCTTGAGCGTGTATCCGGAAAGCTCCGTCACAAACGGTCACCTCCTGATTGGCTATGGCGACTAATTATATCTCGGGCATTCGGCAGGGATATCCAAATTCCCAAACGGCAGCCGTCAATGGTCAAAGCGGGAACCGGACGTTCCTTCCCAAACCACTATGAATATGTTTTCAGGTGTATTGATAGGGACCACAAGGACCGCATCGCTCGAATCCGGGCTGGTCAGCCCTATTGGTGGTTGTATCAATCAAAAAATTCAGCTCTTTAGTGTTGGTCAGGTCCACCACCGGGACGATCATGCGTTAACTTTGTCTTCCGGCGAAGCGAACAAATACTGGAACGCAAGGCCCTAAGGGATCGACCATCTGGAGGGGCGCATTTGAACAAACGTGCAATTAGAACAATCGAATGCTTCATCTTGAAAGACGTATTTGCACCAGCATTGCCATACTGATCAGAGCTTTTCGTGGCGAGTTCCGTCGTTGCGTTAAATCGAGCGCATGCTCGAGTATGCATTCGGGAATTAGTCAGACGATGATCTTTAAAAATTTGTTTCCGCCGATTCAAATGCGGTCGTCAGCGACATTGTCCTGCTCGATGGAGGAACCACATGATTACACCGCACAATCCAATGATGTCGCGTCGGGGCTTTTGCTTCTGTTGCCTTGCGGGCACAAGCTTCGCCGCTGCGGGGGGCTGGCTAACGCCGCGCCAAGTGTTCGCTGAGGCGCGGGGGCTTGTTAGCCTGATCAAAGACAGCGCGGCAGCCTCGCCCATTACGACCTATAAGCTGCGGGACAACATTAGCGTATTGGAAGGCTCCGGCGGGAATGTCGCGGTCCTGACCGGGCCCGACGGCAAAATCCTCATCGACGCGGGCATTTCCGTGTCACGGTCCCAATTGACGAAATCCCTTACTGATCTGGGCACCGGCCCGGTCACTCATCTCGTGAACACGCATTGGCACTTCGATCACGCCGATGGCAACGCGTGGCTTCATTCGATAGGCGCCAAGATCATTGCGCATAGCAATACGAAAAAGCACCTCAGTGGGATCCAGCGGGTCGAGGACTGGGATTACAATTTCCTTCCTTCGCCTGCTGGAGCAATCCCCAGCGAAGTCTTCGAAAATGAGAAGAGCCTAAAGCTCAACGGACAGACGATCGCACTTAAGCACTATGAGCCCGCTCACACGGACAGTGACATCTCGGTCATGTTCTCTGAGGCAAACGTCTTGCATACTGGCGACACCTTTTGGAACGGCATCTATCCATTCATCGATTATTCCACAGGCGGAAGCATCGACGGGACCATCAAAGCCACAGAGGTCAATCTCGCGCGGGTGAAGGCCGATACGATCATCATTCCCGGCCACGGTAAGCCCGTCAGCAATAGAGCCGAACTCAAGGAGTGCCGAGACATGCTTGTAACCATCCGGGACAATGTGGCCAATCTAAAGAAGCAGGGAAGGTCTCGCGGCGAGACTGTGGCGGCAAAGCCAACGGCAGCCTTCGATGCGAAGTGGGGGCAGTTCGTTATCGACGCCGATTTCTTCACCCGACTGGTCTACGAAGGGGTGTGATGTCCTTTCAATTCGCCAGCACTTCGACGCGATCGCCGCCCTTGGGGCGCGTGGCTTCCGCCAACAAAGGAGTCTTGTAACATGGCTGCTTTAGAGAAACCGCTGCGTATTGATATTCCGGTGAAACTGACCGAGACAAAGGTGGTGTTCAGTATCGGTGCTCTGCAATTCGAAGGCGATTTGCCAGCGTCGGTGTTCCACATGCAGCTCATCGAGGATGACATCGCCAATTGGGATGCCCGGTCGGAGGTCATTGCGGTCTTTCACACTAACGCCGGCCACGTGACGCTGCATGACACCGCCTACAATGCCGACCGTGGCATTGCGACCGGAAATCCCTACAAGGATTTGGTGGGCAACCTGATAAAGCGCGGTGTAAAGATCGAACTGTGCGGCGCCACAGCGAAAGCTCATCACTGGGGGAATGCAGATCTTCTTCCAGAGATATTGGTCAATACAGACGCAATGGCAAGAACGGCTCAGCTTGTTCAGCAGGGCTTTGTAAAAATCACCGAATGAACTGAGTGAAGTCCGCTGAGATGGACCACCGCTCGAACGCGCTCATTTCGCGGCGCGAGGTTCGCTCTCCGGAATCGCACCTCTGCCGCATGTATCCCATCGCCACCCAAGAAGAGGGCTCGATGACCGCAAGCAGGCGCGCGTCATGACGGCCGGACGAATCATCGGTCTGACAGTTCAGTGAGCGCCCGAAACGCCGCTCCGCGTGCTGGTGATGTTCACGCCCGGACGCATAGACAAAATGTTCAGCGAAACCATCAAGGCCAAAACCGACGAGGCCCTGGCGGCCCTAGTGACGCAATACGGCACTCGCCTTACCGGCCCGACCATGTTCGATGGCCTCTACTGGAAACTTTCGCCTCGCCCATCGCCGGCGCGTTCGTTTCAAACGCGCAAACACGTCGGTGGCTGTGCATCCAGCATATTTCGCGTGCACAGTACGGGCTCCGGCTACGTCGACACTTCGGCGCGGTGTGCGCCCGCAACGATGATGTCCACGTCGCATATTGCGGCTTCTTGATCCAATCCTTTCCGAATCATGGGCATCTGCCTCAGGGTGTCTTTCGGACTGCATATGCGTCCAGAAATTCCTGTGACGCGACCTGATCCGCCAAGCCGCGCAGGCTCTCCGCTGACCGAGGTCCCAAAATAGTTTCCACACGGCGGTTGGCGGCAGCCCAAAGCTGCAGTGCGTCTTCAAGCCGGGTCTTGCCCAAGGGCGTCAGCACACCGTGCTTTGTGCGTTTATCGCGGGCGTCCTGGCGCACCTCGACGAGTTTATCACGCACGAGCGGGCGGAGCGCGTGCGTGAGCGCTGAAATCTGGATACCCAGCCGTTCCGCCAAATCCTGCAATGTCGGCCCCTCAGGGTGCCTATCGCCAGCGATCTGAGCGAGCAGGCTCACTTGAGTAGCGTTAATGCCGGAAGGCGCAACCGCCTCATCGTACAGGCGGCCTAACCGACGCGCCGCCCGCCTGAGCGACGTCTCGGTACAGACAAGTTCCGCCAATAGAT
Source organism: uncultured Alphaproteobacteria bacterium (assembly GCA_963843235.1). Classification (GTDB taxonomy): domain Bacteria; phylum Pseudomonadota; class Alphaproteobacteria; order Rhizobiales; family Xanthobacteraceae; genus Bradyrhizobium. The sequence continues at coordinate 351,078 of CAWJJV010000014.1, read as the reverse complement.
CAGCTAGTTTTGCCGGTGAGAGTTGCTTCTTTTTCATGGCGCTAAAATAGTTGAGCCTCATAGCCTTGAAAAGGGGCCATCAAGGGCGCGGGCGGCCGTACAAGGCTTCCCCACGCCCGGTGGCTACATCGCCGCGATCGCCGCCGCGCACGGGTTCGCCGTGGCGTCGCTCGACACGAGTGCATTCAATGCTGCCCGTCTAACGATGATCGATCACCGGACCGTGACCAACTCATAGGGTGTCGAGAGGGCGCGTCACCGTGAAGCCAGAGACCGCGAGGAATTGCTGATCTGGGTCAAAACCACCCCCTCCACCAGGCTTGAGCGAGACTGTTCGGAAAAACGTCGGTTGATCGCGAGTTCAACATCGTAATCCGAATAGCCGAAAAATCCACCAGGCCGAAACGGTGAGCTCGAGAGCTTTAACGGTGTGAGCGCGGACTTAAGCCCAAAGTATGAGCCGGTTTGTGATGTAGTTCACATTCACTCGGCATAGCACCTGCTACTCGTTCAGTGCTGGGGGATTTTAGGGGCCCAGTTATAGGCGCCGCCGGGACGCGATATTTCGAGCCCGACGGCGTAGCTTTTTGTGCGCTAGGTCGCCTTCTCGCCCCTATCGGCCAGCACAGCCCATGCCCAACATCCTGCCACCTATCATGAAATGTCAGACGATGGGGGACGCCGATGGTTTGTCGATGAAAATGCACGCTTTGTGAGAGTTTGGCTTAGCGAGAGGCATTCCGATCGTCACACCGGCAAGCGAGCACGGGCTAATTCCTGTTTGGTGCGACGCTCGGTCCAACGAGGCCCATGTGCCAGCCGTCAGCATCGTGGCGATAGATAGCAACGATGGTGCCGTGCTCTTCGTGGAGCGAGCCACTTGGCCCTGGAACATTGACGGAGAAACTGTTTATTCCGTAGCCGCCATCGCCTTGAACATGTACTTCCAGAACCTTAATCGCGTGGCCTCGCGCGCCCGAAGCAAAGCGCCTGACATAGTAGTCCCGGATGGCGGCGCGGCCCCGCACGATTGGACCGGCCGGCGATACCAGCACTCCATCGCCCGCATAGACTGACGCCATACCGTCCGGATCCTTGGCCGCGTAATAGGAATCATATTGATGGCCAAGATCGGTCGCTGCTCGCATCAATTCCGTTTCCGTGACGCCGGCCGCAAAAGCCGAGCCGGTGCTAACGCTGAATAGAGCAATGAATACCGCGAGAGCGTTGAGTTTTTTCATCGTCCGGTCTTTCCGTAGACTCTGAGCTGCAGTCATCGAGTGCGAACATTTCGAGTTACCTATACAGGAAGGTGCTACCGCGTGCTCCAACCCATCTTCAGCCGTCTCGATATTGTGATTACGTGTTCGTCGGGCGACCGCTGAACGCGAGGATCTGTAACACGAACAGCTTAGTGCCACGCTGTCCATAACGTTTGAGTTCTGCTCGCTATCGGATGCTGAGGAGGATATCCGCCGGCGCGCAGAGAAGGCATTCCTGCCCCAGCGCATCAAATCAGCTCACATAGCCGTTCGATTTACGTGCCCCTGAAAGATATGGTGCCGATCAGCGCCCTGTTGGCTGCCAGTCGTGGCGGAAAATCGCTGCATTGGGTTCTCGGATGATGCGTGGTTCATCACATCGTGACGGGCTCGTAATCAAGATGTAACCGCGCCGTGCGGAATCTAGGGCATGACGATGGATCTCGGGATGGATGTGCGGAGCGAAGATCCGTCGGTTCGGATACGCCGCGTCGCAACCGTGCAAGCCGGCTCGACCGCAATCCTGAATGGGATTTGGCAGAAGCCTCGATGGCGCCTTCCGCTATTTCTGGAGCGAGGTGTTGCCGCTGGCCGCTGGTGAGCATTTTGACCTGTCGTGCAAGACTTCGCGCGCCTCAGCTTTGCGACGTCCTTTCATCCTGAGCAAAATCATCGACAGGATGGTCGAACGATCGATAGTCCAGCACACGATAGAATGACTGACCAGCCCCGCCTGCTACGCTAGTTGTCGGCTGTAACCGTCAGTGTTTCGGTCTTAGCTAAAAGAGCGTTGCCTTCGCGAAAGAGTAACCAAAAAAGCGTTGCCCTGTCCGCGCGACGGACGGACCATTCGAGTTCCCACCACCACTCGGAGCATGACATGCCGACTATTCCTACTCGACATCGCGCATCGGTCCCGCATCAGGAGGCCGCCCTCCTCTCGGGCGAGACTTCATCTGAGCGCGATCTGCTTGAGCAGCCACTTGCCACCGCTCAGGACGGATTTGATAGGGACTTGGGTCCAGCGCGGGGAATACGCCAACCAGATTCCGTTGGAGCTGCGATGTGGGGTGACTATTCATTGCCGGCTTCGGGACCGCGCCGCGTCCCACCTCAATCTTGCCTGGCCCAAATCCAGTATCCACAAGGCCCGGCCGCCGGGTCCGGCGGAGCGATGGCCGCGCGTAAAACGGAAAACGTCCGGCGGCAGGCAAAGAAAAGAAAGCAAGCGCAAGGTAGCTTCGGTACACCTGCAGAGTATCAGAATTATATAAAGGGGCGAAGAGCGAAAGAGCTATGCGTCGGCTCGACCGCGGCGGACTATCAGCGCCATCTGAGGGAGAAAAGAGCGAAAGACCTCGGCGTCGGCGCGACCGCAGCTGACTATCAGCGTGATGTGAGGGAGAAAAAAGCGAAAGACCTAGGCGTCGGCACGAAGCCAGCGGACTATCTGCGTCATGTGAAGGCAAAGAAAGCGAGAGACCTCGGCGTCGGAACGAAGCCGGCGGACTATGACCGTTATCGACTGGATCAACGATTACGACTTATCGCAGCCCCTCCAAAAACTTTATTTGGACCCGAAGGGACGTGGGCATTGGCGGCGGCGTGCCGGGCTTGGGTGCACGCACAGCATCAAGCAGGACATTCGCGACATGCCGTCACTCAGAAATTGAAGCGGTCAGCTAAGATTGGTAGCGTAAGGGCTTGTCAGCTTGTCAATGCTGTGTGGCCCGTGAAGCCTGTGAAGTAGCCGCGTGTAGCGAGCGTCAGTTGTTGACCGAAGTGGTGAGCGGTAAATTCGGGGGGCTTTACCGCCTTTACCCATTCTGAAAATCGGCCCCATCCCTCCTCGGGCACCCTGGTTTACTTGCGCGCGCCTCGGGCACTTCTACCTCAGTGGCGCAGTAATGCTGATATTGCGCGCGCTATCTCGGCTTAGGGGGGCACGAGCACTGTGCCGGGCGAGAGACCTGGAATGCATTCCTGGGTCGAGCTATCGGGATGCTCCCAGTATGGCAGCGTTGGCTGCCGGAACAATTGAAAATACTCATCCCTGGTGCGATCTGAGATCATCTTCATTGTGTTGGATGTTGGAGTTCGTCTCGCGCCGAGAAGCTCGATAAAAAAAGATGAGGTCAACCGTCTTTCCCGGCGTGTTGAATCGGTCTGCGGCTGCGGCTTTGGTCGGGCCACGTTCGATCACGCTCCGCATCATTGCCTCTCGACCGTTCGACGTTAGGGTCGCAGTCTCGCGGCTGTTTATCTGGTCCCTCCGGGGAACACTGACACTTAGCAACCTCAGCTTCCATCAGATGGACAACCACCTGCGGACGGAACTCGCCGCGGGCAATGCCTGCGGCGGGCTCGTTGTCGTGGCTCAGTCGTTCCCGTGGTCGTGATCGTGATCGCCATCGTGGTCGTGGCCATTGTCGTGGCCGTTATCGTGGTCATGACCGTGGTCGTGACCGTCGTTGTCGCTGTCACCCGAGACGACCGTTCCAGTGACGGCATCGAGAAGGAGAGGACGCGTATTCGGCTCGCGCTTGAAGTCGAACATGTTATCGAGCGAATTTGCATACCGGTCGACGGATCCCTGACCCTCAGGAGGAGCAACCGGACCATCGATGAAGCCGAGCTTCCAGTTGTCCTCGATGAAGCGAAGCACCGAGGCCTGATGAGTCAGCGTGTGATCGATGAAGTTCGGTTTCGCAAAGGGCGAGATCACAAGCAGAGGCTGGCGTGGGCCGAGGCCGCAGCGCGCAGCGTCGGCACCGGGTTTCGGCGTGCCGCAATTGCCGGGACCAAACAGGAAGTCGAGGTTGGTCGCAGACGGGGTCAGGACCTTAGGTACGACGTGGTCGTACCAGCCATCGAAGTCATCCCAAACGATGACGATCGCAGTGTCTTTCCAAAAGCGCGATTTCTGGATTGCGTTGATCGTCTCAACCAGAAAGCCTTGTTCCGTGAGCGGATCGGAGCTTGAAGGGTGGCCGTATTGATAGACCGGCGCCTTCACGTAGCTCACCGACGGCAATGAGCCTGCGGACAGCGACGTAAAGAAATCCGAAATATCGTACATATGATTAGCCTGGTCGGTCTTGCCGATATTTGCCACCGAAGTAGGCCGCAGATGGTGCGGGTTGCGCGTGCTGGCAAATTTCATGAACGGCGTAACGCCGGTGCTGTAGTCCTTGGCGAGCGCGTGAATGTCCACGCCCGGGTTGTTGACGCTCGGGTTCTGCACGAGATAGGTGTGGCCGTCGATCTCCATCTGATGGGCGTTATGCGTGGAGTTGCAAGCCGCAGGCGTAAGGACCTTGCCGCTCGCGTCGAGCGTCGCAGGCGTGCTCGGCAGGAAGCCACCTTGAAAGTAGCCCCAGGTAACCTTCTTCTTGTTCAGGAGATCGCCGACATTCTTACCGGTGAATTCAAAAGTCCGGCCGCTGCCGCAATCATCGAGATAGCCGGGCAGGTTGGCGTCGACCAGGGTTACCGAATTATCCTTTGGATTGACGTAGAATCCGGCGGTGTTGGGGTTGGCGGGATTGGCGGGGTCGTGAATGACGATCCCATGCGTGGTGCCGGCAATGAGATTGGCGTGTCCGGGCACCGTGGGGCCGTAAGTGGTGGAGAAGGAATTGTCGCTCATCGAGTAATGCTGAGCGTAGTTCCATAGCGCTGTGACGGTGTTGCCGTCGAAATAGGTCATGACGGTTGTGCCGTCCGGCTGGCAACCCGAGCCTTTGCCGGCAGTGGTCTCCGGGAATTTATCCGCCTTCCCGCCATCGTAAGCCTGTTGCTCGGGCTCGTAGTCGTGGCCCATATCGCAGGTGACGGCGTCGGCCGGACCAGACCGCGTGGGATTGGCGGGGACTCCGAATATGCTCCGGTTCGGATTGTTCTTCAGCAACGCGGGCGTCAGGACCTCGGCCTTTGGGGTGCCGGGGCGGGCTACGAATTTCGGCGCAGCCACGCCAAGCCAGCTCTGCTCGCCCCGAATATTCGCCGCGTTCGGATAGGTCCCGAAGTAATGGTCGAACGTTTGGTTCTCGGGAATGATGACGACGACGTGCTTGATCGGGGTCTGCGTTTCGTCGCCTTGGTTGCCGCGATCAGCGTCGTCGGCGTGACCGGCGGACGAGCACAGCGCCAATGACGCCGCTGATAAGCAAAGAATTTTACGGAGTTTATGACGAACAGGTGTTCGCGATAACATTTGAATCCCTTCTCGAGAGTGGCGTGTTTCAACGGTAAGACGCTGGTGACACCTGTCACGCTGTGGCGACATCCGTCACACTGTTGATCGAGGAGGGTTCTAGAAGCGGCTTGTTTCAAAGGCGCTACATCAATGTCACGACACCTGCAATATTCCCGGTGATGGAATCATCTACGCGTGAATCATGAGCGCATCTCGATCACGACAATGCACGCGATAAGGCGGCATCCGAGAGATTGCATTGATATCGACAACTTGGAGAGAGCGCTGTTCGAGCGGTCGCTTGCGCGGACCGGGGCTTGATCTTCGTAAGATCAATTGGCTGCCGTTGTCCTCCGGCGCTGATAAGCTATCCTCCGCAGAGCGCCATCACACGCCATTGAAACAAGTTGTCTTTCTGTTCACACCGCAATCATCCATGGCTTGTGTACTCATCCACGGTATCGACTGCGCATTGCGGAGTGCTGCCGCTGTTGAGATGGCGATACGTAAACGCGATCAATTGGAATCCACCACACCCGTCAGCTAACGGAGGAATTCATGGAAACCAAAATCGCCGAGATCTCTGATGGCATCTGCCGGTTTTCGACGTTCGTTCCGCAGATTGCGCCTCCAGCCGGATTCACCTTCAATCAGTTTCTGGTGCTCGGAGACGACCCCTTACTATTCCACGCCGGTCTCCGGCAGATGTTTCCCCTTATTACTGGCTGGCCCGATATCGTTGTTGCTGGCGTCATGGGCGCACTTGGCCTGTGGGGCGGATTTCAAATCCTCAGCCAGGCGCGCCGCCCGTCATGCCCTGGCGCCACCAATTCCAGATGACCGCCTGCGATGGTTTGCTGTCCGGACGGTTGTAGCCGAAGAACGGACCGCTTGCGAAATCGAGATAGAATTGCGAGCGATTGGCGGCGAGCTCCTGGCGCTTCCATAGCTCGCTCCTTGCGGCCGCGATCCTAGAAGCAAGGCCTTATGAAACCGAAGCATGTTCCTTTCGAATGCAATTGTGGCCGTTGAGAAATTTCTAACGAACTTGTCAGTCAGACGGAATACCTTGGTAACCGCTCGATTTCGCGCAGAAACACTTCGGGCCATGTGTCACCGTATTTATCCGCGACTTTCGAGGTCGCGTGTCCTTGGATCGCATGACGGACGTCTTCGGGCATGGCGACGAAACGAGCTACGGACGTGAAGCGGTGTCTCCATCCATGGTTGGGCGCGACACGAGTATCTATGTTGAGCGAGCGGACCCAGGCTGCAAGCCTTTCGCCAACCTTCTTGAAATGCGGGTTTGAGGCCTTGCCTCCTCGGCAGCGACCGGGGTCGTAGAACAGCGGTTGCGTGCCTCGCGACTTGGCGTAAAGGAACAGCCCTTGTTCGATGAGGTGAGGATGGAGCGGGACCTCTCGGAAATTCCGCGTCTTGTTGTTCTGCGCGCAAATTCGGATCATGGGGATGCCATTGCGCACCACGAAGTCACGACCGGTGAGTGGCGTGATCTCGTTCACCCGTGCCCCGGCGTAGGCGCAGATCCAGGGAATCCACCGACGCGCGGCGACAGTCTCCGCGCTGACATTTCCGGATGGCTTCCGCACGGTCGCGCACAGGATGATCGCGGCCTCTTCCGCATCGAATCCCTTCTCCCGTTCGTGAAGCGCCTTTCGAACCCTGATCTTGACGCCCGAAGCTGGATTGACATCGAGTTGCCCTTGATCGACACCGAACTGCAACGTTGCTCTGACGGCGGCAAGATAGGCATCGCAAATCGTGAGGTTCGCAATTTCCTCTTTCAGCAGCGAATTCTTCCAGGCAACCACGTCCTGTCGCGCGACAGCGCGAGCATCATCGTGGCCGAGATGCTTGACGAAACGCTCGATCAACGGCGCCCAGCGCTTGACGGTAGCGGGCGAGAGTTGCGCTTCCGTCGCATAACAATCGAAAAGGCGGCGAAGCGGTAGCGCGGGCCGCCTCGGAAGAATGGGAGTGCTGGCCGGCGCCAGTTGCGTGGGGTCACTCACGTCGATGGCGGACCTGGCCGAGACACCCGAAGCGGTCTTGACCTCAGTGTAGGCGCCGACGTTCCCGTCGGGCTTCGGGACGACCCCTTTGAAGCGCGCCCAGTCGCGCTCGATCCTGAGCAGTTCCTCGAGGTTGCGAAGGCGCGCGACATCGGGGTCCCGGGTGCGCAGCGACAGCTTGATCTCTCGTTTACCAACGAGCGCCCGCAGCCGATCCGGGACGCGTTTGCGCAGGAAGAAAATTCCGCTTTCCGGATGCCGTTTCGGCGCGGGCACTGTGAGGACCATTGTGTACCGACGTTGTGTACCGACGGCGGTCCGAAAACTCCTTTGAAATCAAAGGAGACTCTATTTTGCAGGCTGTTTTCGATGGCGTGGCGGAGAGAGTGGTAACGAACCCCGCCCCCGTACCTTGTCTTTGATTTGTTTAGATTTTTAGGCTCGCTTACCTCAAAACGTGTACCTAAGCGTGTTCAATTGTCAATTATCTTAGAAGAAAACGTGCCGGCGCAACCGGTCGGCGTCGGCTGGCTCGCCGGCGTCAATCTCCCGACGCGCGTTCACCAGCGCTTGGATTGATCGATTTCAACGGCGCACGCCGCGCGCACTTCCAGGGTCTAATATCGAAGCGCAGCCCGCTGGCATTCATAGAGCGCTCGCGGCTTTTGCCGGCAGCGCCGCCGACAAATCGACGATCCGGCGCTTAAGCTGGGCCAGCAGTGTCACTAGACGACGAGCCTATCACCGCTGGTAGCCCCGCTTCATTGATACTGTTTGATCACCGCCAGCCGATGCCGACGCACTCCGTCAGTTTAGTTAATGCTGACGCCGTTTCGTTTTATCATGCGAGCCGCTTGACGTTCGTCAGTTGCCCAAGCCATTGCTTTGCGGCCGTATCTGTTTCCAATCGATCCAAAGAAAACTAGTGCGACGGGATACCACCACCATCTAACCCGCCAACTGGGCATAGGCGACGCCAAATGCGTTTTCGGCACTGGCGGAGGCGTCGCCATTCGCATTCTTATTTCAGAAATGTCTCCCGCTTTTTCCCAGTCCGGGACGCCCGCGCGCCATACAAGTGTGTCGGTCCAATCGGGCCGCATTTGAAGCGTCCCCATCAACTCTAGTAGAGTGAGGGGGCCGACAGTCCTTTCCAAATCAACGTAGTACCAGACCTCAGACATAGAGCCACCAAGAGTCAAACATCGCTGCCTATTCGTCGGCCACCTTGTACCATTCTCCCTTGGAATCCTTCATATCGCGATGTGTAGTCCCGTCATCCCAATCGTAACAAGTTCGTATATCGAGGAAATCATTAAACGTGCAGATTTCCCGCCTGAGAAATCTTGTCGTTCATATCCTTCGTCACCTTCACCAAACTTAGCTTGCCCTCATTGGTGACGACCGTAATCGCGTCGTAGCATGTCTTGAATTCTGGCTGGCAGCCGCGCGTGTGATTCGGTTTGCCATTGTTTTGCGCAGCAGATCGTTTGATGACCTTATCCAGGAACTCATTCCATGACGGCGGCGCTGCACTTTTGGTTTGCGGCTGCAACGGCGTTGGGTCTCCCGGTTGCGTCTGCTTCGGTACAATCGAGGGATCGGCTGTAGCCGTGGCTGTTGGCGAAATAGGCGTCTGAGATGGTTTCCCGATCATTGTCGTTCCCATCGACTGCAAATCCTGAGGGGTAAGCCAGACCATCTCATTCGGCGGCGTTACGACCATCCGACCAATAATCGCCGCTGGTACGCCCAAGTCTTTCGCAGCCCGGGCCATCGACACGGTAGCAGCACTTGACACCACCGTTTCTTCGCCTTGCTTGTCGGAGGCGCCATGTACGCCAACTTGAGCGGTGAAGTTCGCGAATTTCGTAGCGCCGGCTGCGTAAACAAGGAAACATGCCGACGCACAAGTTGCATTACCAGCAACGTTAGTAGCAACTTTTGCAAATCGCACTGCGTCCGCGAGTTTAAGGCCTTCGAGAAGATTTCCGCCCGGAGAATTCAACCGAACTCCAGACACGAGCTTTCCAGCATCGTTTGCGGCTTTGATCGCAGCCTTAAGTGTGTCGGCATCACCTTCGATGATTTCGCCGGTCAAGAGAATTATTGTCTTGCCATCCTTCGTCGCGACGCTCTTGAAGGTCGCTGCCAAAACGGCCGATGGCATCGTGCAAGACATGACGCAAGACACGACCATAGCGGAAGCAATTCCGCCAATACTCAGAATTCCAGTTTTCATTCCCAAGCCCCCACGGGCGGGAACTTATTGCTGTGGCCAGATTGTGTCCATCCCGCCCCGCAACACGGTTAGTTCAACTTGGGGGCCGGATTGGGGACCGGGCGCGACTTGAATAGTTTTTATGTCGAAATATCAGAGTGTTATTCATCGTGCATGGCGGAGAGAGTGGGATTCGAACCCACGGTACGGTTTCCCGCACACACGCTTTCCAAGCGTGCGCCTTAAGCCACTCGGCCATCTCTCCTGATGCCCTGTCTTTGGATGCCCTCTCTTGAAGGGGCACGAGGATTTTTGCAAGGGACTGTCGCCGCGGCCCCGGCAATTTCTACAAGCAATTGAATATAATGGATAATTTTATGACCCGGCCATCATCTCCGGCTCCGATCCAACGCCTTGAATCGAAAACCGGTGATCGACGACGATCGAACGGCGCTGCAATCCGATTTGCGCAAGGCGGCATGGCCACCGACCAGGCACTCCCGATCGGCGGTCATGCGGGCGGAGCCGTCGTGCGGCCGGTTGGTCCACGCTGGCCGAACAGGGTTCGTTGCGCCGTTCTTACTGGCGCATCGGTATGGCTACCTGCTCTTGTGGGAAATCCTGAGAGGCTAGTGATACCGCGCGCCGGAATTGACCGAGAATAGCGAGCGTGGGCTCGGCGGCTCGACTGCCGGGATCTCAGTTTTGTCGAGCTGGGTCTCCTGCAGCGCATCGACGAAGTCGGTGAACCATTGCTGGATCGTGCCGGCACGCAGCTTGACCATCATCGCTTCCCAGCGCATGCGCCGCTCGGTCAACGGCATCAGCAGCGCGGTCGCGATGGTCCGCGCCATGCCGTCGATATCGTGCGGATTGACCAGTAACGCCGTGTCCAGTTCGTTCGCGGCGCCGGCGAATTTGGACAGCACCAGCACGCCGGGATCGGCAGGATGTTGGGCCGCGACATATTCCTTGGCGACGAGGTTCATTCCGTCCTGCAGCGGCGTCACCACACCGACCTGCGCGGTACGATAGAGGCCCGCCAGCACGGTCTGGCTGAAGCCCTTGTTAAGGTAGCGGATCGGGGTCCAGTCCACTTCGCCATGGCGGCCGTTGACGTCGCTCACGAGCTTGGCGAGTTCGTCCTGCAAATCGCCATAGGCTTCGATCCCGCCCCGCGAGGGCGTCGCGATCTGCAGCAACGACGCCGTCCGCGCCAGCGCCGGCTGCAACGTCCACATGCGGTCGAACGCCCGGATGCGGTTGACCAGTCCCTTGGAGTAATCCAGCCGATCAACGCCAATCGCCAGCTTCTCGCCATTGAGGCTTCGCCGCAACCGCGAGACATCGGGATGCGACGCGGCCTTGGCGGCCTGCTCGGCGAATTTCTGCGGGTCGATGCCGATTGGAAATACCCGGATATGCGACTTGCCGTAACGCGAGGTCACGACGTCATTTTCGATCTCAAGGCCAAGATCTGTTGAAAGATATCCCAGAAAATTCTCGCAATCGTCCTGGGTCTGGAACCCGATCAGATCGTAGGCCAGCATCGCCTCGATCAATTCACGATGGTGAGGAACGCCGCTGATGACGGCGCGCGCAGGCCACGGGGTATGCAGGAAGAAGCCGATCGGCTGCGTCACGCCGAGATCGCGCAATTCCGCCCCCAGTGCCAGGAAATGATAATCCTGGATCCAGAACGCGGTCTCCGGCTTTTGGAATCGCAACAGCGCCCGCGCCACGAAGCTGTTCACCTCGCGATAGGAAAAATAATCCTCATGGGAGGCACGGATCAAATCGGTGCGCGAATGCAGCGCGGGCCACAATGCCGAGTTCGCGAACCCTTCATAGTAGCCGCCGTAATGCGCCGCCGGCAGATCCAGCAGCGCGAGCGCGCCCGCCCCAAGAGCCTCGATTTCGGCGAACGGTTCCTTCTGCGCGCCGTCACGGACGCGACCGCTCGAACCTACCCAAATTGCACCTGAATTTTCCACCACCGGCAGCAGAGCTGCCGCAAGTCCACCCGTCATGGGTTCATTAGCTTTGCCGCGCGCAACGCGGTTCGAAACGACGACCAGTTTCACTGGGTTCACTCCCGATCGTTCACCCGCGTGTTAACAGCCATTCATCAAGATGGTTCCTGAGCCGCGAAATGAAACCAAATTCGGGCTGGACGAGCACGGAATCGGACCGATCGGTGGCAAACCTGCGATGAATTCACCCAACGCACCGGAACCCGCGTGGGTTCCGGTGCGCGCCAGACGGCCGAAAACGGTAAGCGGATGAAAATTAACCCTGCTGATTCCGACAGCAATCAGCGTTCGACATCATCGAGCAGGTGCGCAAGAAAAGCCCGCACGTCACGCGGTTCATCGAAATGACCGGCCACGCCTTGCGCCCGTCTGCCGACCGAGAACGCAAGCCCGCCCAGATCGGGCATGATGGCGAATACCGTCTCGTCGGTAACATCGTCGCCGATGAAAATGGGACGGCGGCCCGTGAAAGGCGGATGCTTCATCAGTTCGAGGACGCCCGTCGCCTTGTTGAAACCGGCGCACTTGATTTCACAGACGGACTTTCCGGGCAGCACTTCGATCGGGGCGTTCGGCAGGTCGGCCCTGATGAGAGAGACCGCCTCGTAAATCGCCTTCTCCGCATGCGGCGCCAGCCGGTAGTGCAGCGCCAGCGAATAGCCCTTGTCTTCCAGCAGAATTCCCGGACTGAGTTTGGCGATGGCCGCCAGCCGCCGCTTCAATTCCTTGTCCATCGGCGGCGCATAGCTGGTGACCGCCTCATTATCGGTTGCGAGGCGCATTTCCGCACCATGGCCACCGACCGCAGGAAACTGCTGAGGCGCGAAGATCAAATCGATATCGTTCAGCGAGCGGCCGCTGACAAGCGCGAGCGCGCCGGAGGTCCGCCTCAGCAGGCCGCTCAGCGTTTCGGCCAGACCCGGCGGCACCCACACTTCCCGCGGCGTCGGCGCGAGGTCGAGCAGCGTGCCATCGATGTCGAGCAGGATCGCCGTTTCGTTCAAGCTCGGCACCATGGCGCGCGGCACCGGGACCGTGTCCGGCGGCGGCTCTTCCGATGAGATATCTTCCCGCAATGGCATCTGCGCCAATCCCTGGTTCATGTCATTCTACTCCACAAAGGCCAGCGGCCGTGCAACCAATTCCAGCGGCTGGCGCTCGGCTGCGATGCCATATCGCCACGCGACCGCCGCCGCGACGATCATCAATCCCGATCCCAACAGATAGCCGGCAAAGAGACTGCCGCGCGATCCGGTATCGATCAGCGCGCCGAACAGAAGCGGACCGGCAACGCCGCCGATGCCGGTTCCCACCGCATAGAACAGCGCAATCGCCAGCGCGCGCACCTCCAGCGGAAAGGTTTCGCTGACGGTGAGATAGGCGGCACTCGCGGCCGGCGAGGCAAAAAAGAAAATCACCATCCAGGCGATGGTCTGGGTCTGCGCGCTCAACACGCCGCTCGCAAACAGATATCCCGACACCGCCAGCAGAACGCCGGAAACGCCATAGGTGAGCATGATCATCAGCCGGCGTCCCAGCGTATCGAACAACCGCCCGAGCAGGAGGGGCCCAAGGAAATTTCCGGCCGCGAAGGGCAGGATGTACCATCCGACCTGATCCGACGCGATCCCATAGAAGTCGATCAATACCAGGGCGAATGTGAAGAAGATCGCGTTGTAGAAAAACGCCTGCGAAATCATCAACGCCAATCCGACCAGCGTGCGCTGGCGATAGACCGTTAGCAAGGTATGCGCCACCTCGCGCAGCGGCGTGTGATCGCGCATCCTCAGCTTGATCTTCGGCCACCCGCCTTGAGGTGGTTCTTGCAGCCTTCCGATCGCCGACCGCTCGATATCATCCACGATCGCGGCGGCGCGATCGGGGTGACCGTGAATAATCAGCCACCGCGGACTTTCGGGAATCCACATCCGCATCACAAAGATCCCGAGGCCGAGGCAGGCGCCGGTGAGATAGGCTACCCGCCAGCCGAGTTCGGGACTGATCACAGCAGGATCGAGCAAAACGATCGCACTGACCGCACCCAGGGCCGCGCCAATCCAAAAACTGCCATTGATCACGATATCGGTCCACCCGCGATACCGCGCCGGCACCAATTCCTGAATCGTGGAATTGATGGCGGTATATTCGCCGCCGATGCCGGCTCCTGTAAGGAAGCGGAAAAACGCGTAACTCGCCAGTCCCCAGGATAGCGCCGTCGCCGCCGTTGCGACGAGATAGAGCGCGAGGGTAATGAAAAACAATTTCTTGCGGCCGATCCGATCCGTAAGCCAGCCGAACCCGAGCGCGCCGAGCACGGCGCCCGCGAGATACGCGCTGTTGGCAAATCCCACATCGAAGTTGCTGAATTGCAGCGACGGACTTGCCTTGAGGGCGCCCGAAAGCGCGCCCGCCAGCGTAACCTCCAGCCCATCCAGGATCCAGGTGATGCCGAGGGCAACCACGACGCGGGTATGAAAGCCGCTCCAGTGCAGGCCATCGAGCCGTGACGCGATATCGGTTTCGACAATGCGATCGTCAATTGCACCCTCTGCCCCCGCCGCGGCATCCCCCGAACGAATTGTCGCCTCAGTTGGACCGGCCATGCCGCGTTACTCCAGTGCCGGCCGATTGCAGCTAAGCGCCAAGAAGGCCACCGTATTTCCGGCCCGGGTCGCGCGGCAAATCCATGGGATCAGATCGACAAGCAAACGCCCCCGGGGAATCAGGGGCCGCGTAGACCAACGCCTGTCGAGGGCGGAGGTTCCCGCCAAGCGCTAACCGAGGAGGGAACCGATTGGGTCCGCAACATTTCGGCAGGAATGGTGGGGAGTCTGTGATGGCTGCACGTCGGAAACTAGCAACACGACCAGCTGCAGCGCGCCAAGACGGAGCTGAGGCTCCAATTTCTCGCGAAAAGGGTGATAATGGCTGATGTCCGTCATTCCGGGGCGGTGCGTCAGCAATCGAACTCCGATGTGCATTGCACATCGGAAATCGTCGCGAATTCCGGATATGCGCCGAGGGCGCATTCCGGAATGACAGCGATCTACGCCGCGCGAATGTTGGCCATGAAGCGGTCGAGCTCGGAGCGCAGGCGGGTGCTCTCGGTCGACAGCGTTCGCGCCGAATTCAGCACCTCCTCCGACGCCGACCCGGTTTCGGTGGCGCCGCGGTTGACCTTCATGATATTCGCAGCCGCTTCATTGGTCCCCTGCGCGACGTTCTGGACGCTGCGGGCGATCTCCTGGGTCGCCGAACTCTGTTGCTCCACCGCGCTGGCGATCGACGATGCGATCTCCGAAATCTGGCCGATGGTGTCGCCGATCTCCTTGATCGCCGCGACCAACTCCTGCGTTGCTCCCTGCATACCGGCGATATGCGACGATATCTCGTCGGTCGCTTTCGCGGTCTGGCTGGCCAGCGATTTGACCTCGGAGGCGACGACGGCAAAGCCCCGGCCGGCCTCGCCGGCGCGGGCGGCTTCGATGGTGGCGTTGAGCGCCAGCAGGTTGGTTTGCTCGGCGATCGCGGTGATCAATTTGACGACGTCGCCGATCTGTTGCGCGGCACGCGACAGTTTGCCGATCCGCCCGTCGGTTTCCTGTGCCTGAACCACGGCGGCCTCGGCGATGTGGTTGGATTCGCGCACCCGTTTTCCGATTTCGTTGACCGACGTGGAGAGTTCTTCGGTTGCGGAAGCGACTGACTGCATGTTGTTGGAGGCCTCTTCCGATGAACCCGCGACCTGACTGGACAGGGTTTGGGTGGTTTCCGCGGTTCGCGTCAACGTTCCCGCCGCGGACTCGAGCTGAACCGCCGACGCCGAAACGTTCGAAACGATGGCCCCCACGGCAGCCTCGAATTCGTCCGCGAAGCGAATGAGTTCGGTGCGGCGCGCCGCGCTGCTGGCCTTGTTCTGGGCCTCCTGCGCGGCGGCGTCGCGCTCGGCCTTGGCGATCGCCTGCAGCTTGAACTCCTCCACCGCAGCAGCCATCTCGCCGAGTTCATCCTTGCGGCCGAGACCCGGCAGCACGACGTCGAACTTGCCGCCGGCCAACTCGCGCATCGCCTTGCACATCACGGTCATCGGCCGGGAAATTCCCTTGCCCAGCAATACCGCCAGCACGCCGCCGAGCACGAAGCCGCCGGCCGCGAGCATCCCGATCAGGCGCTCGGTTTGGCGGATGGCGGCGTCGGACTCGGCTTCAAGCCTTTGCTGATCGGAAAGCAGGTCTGCCTTCATGACAGTCGATCCCTGCATGATGGCGGTCGCGGAATCGCTCATCTCAGCCGTCAGCTCCTCGATCGACTTTGAGTTTTCGATGAGTTTGCTCAGGCCTTTGCCGTAACTTGCAAGCTGCGCGCCGACGTCTTTGAGACCGGCCCCGATCTTGTCGTCGGTCGTGGATACCGCCTGCAGCGCATTTTCGAGGAATTTGAGCCGGGCCAGCGCGGTGTTGGCAACGGAGAGGTCGGAATTGGCGACGAAGGTGTTGGCGAGTGTCGCCATCGCCAGATATTGCGACGCCACCTGCTTGATACCGAGTTCGACCGCCGGCAGCTCCGCTTCCGCGGCGTTGCTGGCGAGATCATCGAGTTTGTAGCGCAGCAGATTGCCGCCGCGCGTGAGTTCGTCTTGCACGACTTGCGCGCTGTCCGCCTTGACCTTCATGATGTCGGCAAAGATCTTGGTGAAGGCACGGAATTCCCGGCCGAGACGGGTGATCTGGTCAAGGCGCGCCGGGTTCGTGGTACTCTTCATCGACTGATCGATGGCATCTTTCAGGCTCACTTCGGCCTTCAGCGCCGCCTGACCGTCGTCCTCTTTCCCGGTCGCCACATAGTATCGCGCCAGCCCGCGGTACGAGGTCAATTCGCGGTCAATGTTGCGCGCCAGATCGGCCTCCGACACGCTGTTTCGGTAGGACGCGACGCCGGCGGAAACGCGCTCAAATCCGAGATAGGCAAAGCCCATGGTGCCGGCCGAGATCGCCAGCACGACCGCAAAGCCGACCATGATTTTTCCGCGAAAACGCAAGGTTGGAAATTTGGATGCCCACGATTGCGGCCCAACACGCTTTAACGACCCCACCTCAACCCCCCGTTTTCATTCTGAAAAGCCCTGGTATCGGAAAAGCGCCCGATCCAGAGACACAACCTAGGGCAGAATGGATAAAGGGCGGTAAATGCGTGCTCTCATTCGGTCCCGCGCAGATGCTAGGACTGCGTGGAAATCCAAAGCTGGGTCCCGGGTGGCGTCTGTCCGTTCGTCGCGCAAGCGAAGTTGGTGCCCGCTGCGAGCCCTGGAAGGGCAACAGCGGCGACCGGTGTGTTGTTGTCCAACACCGTGAGTTGACCCGCGGTGAAGCTGAAACTCGCCGTGGTCGGGTCGAGGTCGGTGAAATTGAGAACGTCGCCGGCATGGAAACCCGTGACGGTGATCGCCGCCAGCTCGGCCTTTGTGCCCTGGATCTCGTTGTCGCCCGGCCCCGCGGTGATGAAATCCGCGCCGCCTCCCGGAATGATGAGATTGTTATAAACACTGCCCTGGATGTTCTCACCGAGAGGCGAGCCGTAGATCAGATATTGCCCCTTCGGGTCGAGCCTGTAGATGGTGATGCTGGCAGGGTTCGAGTTCATCCAATAGTTAGCGGTGTGTATGGCAATGAGGGTCTGGTCCGGCGGGCCCGGGGCATCATTGTCGTAAACCACCATCGGAAACGTTGGCAGCGTGATGGGCGACAGCGGGTTGGGCTGTATGAGCGGTATCGGGTTTTGCAGGATGGTCGTCGTATGGCCCGACAAGGGCCCGGACGGCAGAGACGGCTGGCCCTGCCACTCCATGCGGACGATATCGCCCGGCAGGACTTCGACGCCCCAATCTGCATAGGGCGTCGTGCCGTCACCGCGATAGACGATGCGCCAAAATCCCCCGTCGACATTGTTGAGCGGGTCTAATTGGGCGTTGGGCAGCGGCATGGGTGCGCCGGCGGCGGCTGCGACGCAATCGGCGATCCAGTTGCACAGGTTCGTGTTGGGAACATTTGGGTAGAAGGCATTCATAGCCTGAGCGGCGAGAACGACGTTTTCGGCTTGGGGTGCTGCACCTGACGTGCCCTGTGCCACCTTCGGATCGGCGGTCCAGACGGTGTAGGTCACCGTCGTTGCGGCCGTGCCGGCGGAGGGCGTGACCTGCGCCACGAACTGAGCCGGACTTATGATGTTGTTTCCCACGCGAAGCGAATAGGCCGCAATGTCGCGGACATCGATCGTCGTCGCCGTCGTGATGGGATTGCCGTCGACGTCGAGCCAGGCCGCGGCCACGTTCGGGAAACGCCAGTATCTCTGGTCAGTCTCCGAGTAAGCTGGCACTGCCGGCACCTGAAGAGTGACGCTGTTGAAGCCCGGCTTCTCCGTGCCGAAGGCGTTCTGGAAGATCGTCGACAGGGGCACTGGCTCTGCCGTGATTGCGTCGGCAACGATCGTTACTGGCAGTGATTGTTGCAGTGACGGCGTTCCCTGCGGCGCGTAGGTCACAGTGGTGCCTGACCCAGCGGCGCTTTCCACTGCGAATTCACCCCAATGCGGATTCTTGATCGCAGTGAGCGAAGTTTCGTCCAGGAGGTTCACGTTGAGCTGGATCACGCCGTCGCTTAAATAAAGCGTCATGACAGAAACTGTGTCGGAGCCGACCTTGGCCGCCAGTGTCATGGATTGGACCGAAACGTTCGGTAGCATAACGGCGCCGCCCGCAACGGACGCAAATCCGATTGTACCGTGGAAGGCGGCGGGGTCGTTGAGCGTGATGCAGCCCGTGCCATCGGCGAAGGCGATCTGTGGGCCCTGCGGGACGATCCCCCAAATGGCGAGCTGTCCGCCATTCTCAATCGCGAGGAGGCCGGTTCCTTCCAGTGTGACGCCACTGGCGATGGAGACAGCGCCCGCGATTTCGAAGAGGCCGGCGGTGGAAAAGCAACCGGCGGCCAGATCGAGACTGCTTCCCGGAGCGACAAGCACGAAGGCCTTCTCGGCAAAGGTGAGGGCGGTGTCGGGGGCGGTGATCGTGACGGTACTGCCGGGTGCTGTGATCCTGATCGCGCCGGAGAAGGTGCAGGACTGCTGGATCGACAGCGTCACATGCAGTGCGGTAGCGCCGCTATTCCCGATGATTGTCATCGGCGTGGCACTGAATGACGTCGCGACATTCAATGCGACAGATCCGCTATCGGCCTTGCCCAGCGTCATGGCGCAACTGACATTGATGTCCGCCGCCGAAATAGCGGGAGCTGTCGACGTTCCCGGCGGTATCAGCGCGATATCGCCAGCCTGCGGGACCGTGGCCGGCGACCAGTTGGCGGCAGTGGTCCAGTCGTCGTTGCTGGCCTCGCCTGTCCACGTAATGACCGCCATGCAAGCCTCCTGATTATTGTTTTTGGAGACGGAATCGAGTCAGGGCCGATTGTCACAATTTTTCTTTTCAATGCAAGAAATAATATAACCTAAAGTTGTGAAAGATAGACGACGCTCCTCTATACTTGGTACGGCTTGTGATATGGCTTGGGAGCGCGCCATATCGGCTCGCTCAACCGAGGTGGCGCCTATGCGGCGCGGGCCTCGGGAGGCGATAATTCCTGCCAACGCGAGGCCAGTTGCAGCCTCGGCTCGGTCAGCGCCTGCAGCGTCTCAAGCGTCATCCCCGGAATCATCTCGATCACGGACAAGCCCTGAGGTGTCACATCGATCACCGCGAGGTTGGTGTAGATGCGCTTCACGCAGCCGGGGGCGGTCAGCGGATAGGTGCAGTGCTTGAGGATGCGCGGCTCACCCTTCTTGCTGGTGTGCTCCATGATGACGCGGATTTCCCTGGCGCCGACCGCCAGATCCATGGCGCCGCCGATGCCGGGCGGAAATGCCGGATCTTCGGTGGTCCAGTTGGCGAGATCGCCCTTTTCGGAAACCTCGAAGGCGCCGAGCAGGCTGACATCGAGATGATGGCCGCGGATCATCAGGAACGCATCGGCGTGATGAACGAAGCAGCCGCCGGGGACCAGCGTCGTCTTGTTCTTGCCGGCGTCGACCATATAGGGATCTTCCTGGCCGGGCTCCGGCTTCGGGCCCATGCCGAGAATGCCGTTCTCGCTGTGAAAGATCACCTCACGTCCCGCCGGCACGTAACTCGCGGCCAGGGTCGGGATGCCGATGCCGAGATTGACGTAAGCACCTTCCGGCAAGTCCTGCGCGGCGCGCCACGCCATCTGTTCGCGCGATCAGAGGTTGATAGGACTGATTGGATTGGGGGCTCATGCGTTTGCTCCAACAACGACGACGCGATCGACAAAAATACTCGGCGTCACCACCGCTTCGGGATCGAGTTCGCCCAGTTCCACGACCTGATCGACCTCGACCACGGTCAGATCGGCGGCCATCGCCATCACCGGATTGAAATTGCGCGCCGACTTTATGTAAGTGAGATTGCCCCAGCGATCGGCCTTGTTGGCCTTGATCAGCGCCACGTCGCCCTTCAGCGGCTTCTCGAATACATGCAGCCGGCCGTCGATTTCCCGGGTTTCCTTGCCCTCCCCGAGCTTGGTGCCCGCCGAGACCGGCGAGAAAAATCCGCCGAGACCCGCCGCGTGGCAGCGCATGCGCTCGCTGATGGTGCCTTGCGGGACCAATTCCAGCTCGAGGCTCTTGGCCCGATAGGCATTCAGGAAAGCGCTGTAGTCGCCGGAGCGCGGATAGGAGCAGATCACCTTGCGCACGCGGCCGGAATTGATCAGCCGCGCCAGCCCGTAATCGCCGTTGCCGGAATTGTTGGCGACGACGGTCAGTTCCCTGGCGCCCTGCTCGTGCAGGGCATCGAGCAGATTGTCGGCGACGCCGACCGCGCCGAACCCGGCGACCAGAATCGTCGATCCGTCGCGCACCCCGGCCACGGCGTCGGCCATTGTCTTCACCCGCTTGTCGATCACGTCAAAAGGCTCCTTTGCGCGGCATTGTCGTATAAAACCCGTGGCTTAAGCCAAGATCGACACCCCGGCCGAACTGGCGGGAATAGACCATCAAGCCTCGTGCCGAGAAAGGCGCAAATTTGCATAGGCATCTTCCGAACGCTCGCGGAAGAAAGCGCCTTCCCGCCCGGATCGCATCGCAACGACGTCCGCGACGAAAATCCTAGTTGCAAAGTTCCGGCCGCCTGCCTCTAATTGGAATAATTAAAAAGCATCGGGAGGTATCGGCGTGTCTACAGTCAAATTGACGGTAAACGGCAAAGCGGTCTCGGCCGACGTCGAGGATCGAACGCTCCTCGTCCATCTCCTGCGCGACCACCTGAATCTGACCGGCACCCATGTCGGCTGCGACACCAGCCAGTGCGGCGCCTGTGTCGTCCACATCGACGGCCGGGCGGTCAAATCCTGCACCGTGCTGGTCGGGCAAGCCAACGGCGCCAACGTCACCACCATCGAAGGCATCGCGAAGGGCGACGAATTGCATCCGATGCAGGCGGCATTCCGTGACAATCACGGCCTGCAATGCGGTTACTGCACGCCGGGCATGATCATGTCGGCGATCGACATCGTCCATCGGCACAATGGCAATCTCGACGAGGACACCGTCCGGCAAGAGCTCGAGGGCAACATCTGCCGCTGCACCGGCTACCACAACATCGTCAAGTCGGTGCTCGACGCCGCCGGCCGCATGAGGGTGGCGCAAGCCGCGGAATAGCCGCCGGACCGGCGACCGACCGCAACAATTCAAGACCGCCTGATTTCGATGGAAACGGCGGAAAATAAAACTCCGGCAGGGAGACCAGGACATGGGCGTTGAAGGCATTGGCGCAAGCGTGGTGCGCAAGGAAGACCGGCGTTTCATCACCGGCAAGGGCCGCTACGTCGACGACATCAAATTGCTGGGCATGACCCATGCGCAGTTCATCCGCAGCCCGCACGCCCATGCCAAGATAAAGAGTATCGATACATCGGCGGCGATGAAGATGCCGGGCGTGGTCGGCGTGCTGACCGGCCAAGAGATCGTCGACGACAAGATCGGCAATCTGATCTGCGGCTGGGCGATTACCTCCAAGGACGGCACGCCGATGAAGATGGGCGCGTGGCCGGCGATGGCGCCGGAAACCGTGCGCTTCGTCGGACAGGCGGTCGCCGTCGTGATCGCCGAGACCAAGAACCAGGCCAAGGACGCGGCCGAAGCCGTGGTCGTCGACTACGAAGAGCTGCCGGCTGCCGCCGACATTCGCGCCGCGATCAAGCCGGGCGCGCCGCAATTGCACCCCGAAGCGCCCGGCAACGTGGTCTATGACTGGGCGCTCGGCGACGAGGCCGCCGTCAAGGACGCCTTCGGCAAGGCCGCCAATGTGGTGACGCTCGAACTCACCAACAATCGCCTGGTGCCGAACGCGATGGAGCCGCGCGCGGCGATCGCCGAATACAATGAGGCCGAAGAGCATTTCACGCTCTACACGACGTCGCAAAATCCACATGTCGCCCGGCTGGTGCTGTCGGCGTTCTACAACATCGCGCCGGAGCACAAACTGCGGGTGGTCGCACCGGATGTCGGCGGCGGTTTCGGCTCAAAGATCTTCATCTATCCGGAAGAGATGGTCGCGCTGTGGGCCTCCAAGAAGGTCGGACGCCCGGTCAAATGGACCGGCGATCGTTCCGAGGCCTTCCTCACCGACGCGCACGGCCGCGACCATATCTCCAAGGCGGAGATGGCGTTCGACAAGGACAACAAGATCCTTGGGCTGCGGGTCAAGACCCACGCCAATTTCGGCGCCTACATGTCGCTGTTCTCCTCCTCGGTGCCGACCTATCTCTACGCGACGCTGCTGTCGGGCCAGTACAATATCCCCGCGATCTATGCCGAGGTGATGGGCGTCTACACCAACACCACGCCGGTCGACGCCTATCGCGGCGCAGGCCGTCCCGAAGCCAGCTATCTTGCTCGAACGGCTGATGGAGACCGCGGCGCGGCAGCTCAAGGTCGATCCGGCGGAATTGCGCCGCAAGAACTTCATCACGCAGTTCCCGCATCAGACGCCTGTGATCATGGCCTATGATATCGGCGATTTCGGCGCCTCGCTCGACGCTGCGACTGAAGGCGATCGACTATGCCGGCTTCCCGGCGCGCAAGGAGAAAGCCAAAAAGGAAGGCAAGCTGCGCGGCATCGGCTTCTCCTGCTACATCGAAGCCTGCGGCATCGCGCCCTCGAAAGCGGTCGGCAGCCTCGGCGCCGGCGTCGGCCTGTGGGAATCCGCCGAAGTGCGCGTCAATCCGGTCGGCACCATCGAAATCCTGACGGGGTCGCACAGCCACGGCCAGGGCCACGAGACGACGTTTGCGCAATTGGTCGCGGGGCGGTTCGGAATTCCGATCAGCCAGGTCCAGATCGTCCACGGCGACACCGACAAGGTGCAGTTCGGCATGGGTACCTACGGTTCGCGCTCGGCGGCCGTCGGCATGTCCGCCATCGTCAAGGCGATGGAGAAGGTCGAGGCCAAGGCCAAGAAGATCGCCGCGCACCAGCTGGAAGCGTCCGAAGACGACATCGTCATCGAGAATGGCGAGTTCAAAGTCACCGGCACCGACAAGTCGATCGCGCTGCCGATGGTCGCGCTCGCCGCCTACACCGCGCACAATCTGCCCGACGGCATGGAGCCCGGCCTGAAGGAAAGCGCGTTCTACGATCCGACCAACTTCACCTTCCCGGCCGGCGCCTATGTCTGCGAACTCGAAGTCGATGCCGGCACCGGCAAGACCTCCTTCGTCAATTTCGTCGCCGCCGATGATTTCGGCCGGCTGATCAACCCGATGATCGTCGAAGGCCAGGTCCATGGCGGCCTTGCGCAGGGCATCGGTCAGGCGCTGCTCGAAGGCGCGGTTTACGACGACAGCGGGCAGCCGGTGACCGCCTCGTTCATGGATTACGCCATGCCGCGCGCGGACGACCTGCCGTCGTTCAAGCTGTCGCACACCACGACGCTGTGTCCGGGCAACCCGCTCGGCGTCAAAGGCTGCGGCGAAGCCGGCGCGATCGGTTCCTCCGCCGCCGTCATCAATGCCATCACCGATGCGATCGGCCACAACCGGCTGGAAATGCCGGCGACACCCGACCGGGTGTGGCACGCCATTCACGGTTAATGTTCGTCATTCCGGGGCGACGCAAAGCGTCGAACCCGGAATCTGAAACAGGTTTAAGCCTTCGAGATTCCGGGTCTGCGCGCCGAGCGCGCGCATCCCGGAATGACAAGAAGGCCAAGGCAGGATTACAGGGAGCACTGTCATGTACGAGACAACCTATCACCGCCCCGCCTCCGTCGACGAAGCCGCGGCGCTGTTCGCCAAGGGCTCGGAGTCGAAATATCTCGCCGGCGGACACACCTTGATTCCCGTCATGAAGCAGCGGCTGGCCGCGCCGTCCGACGTGATCGATCTCGCGCGGATCACGGAACTGGTCGGCATCGAGGTGTCCGGCGACACGCTGACCATCAAGGCCGCGACCACCTATTACGACATCCTGCAAAGCGCCGATGCCACGGAAGGCGATCCCCGCGATCGTGCATCTGACCTCGGTGCTCGGCGATCCAGCGGTGCGCTATCGCGGCACCATCGGCGGCTCGATCGCCAACAACGATCCTGCGGCGGATTATCCCGCCGCCGTGCTGGCGCTCGGCGCCACCGTGAAGACCAACAAGCGCAGCATCGCGGCCGACGACTTCTTCAAGGGCCTGTTCTCAACCGCGCTTGAGGACGGCGAAATCATCACGCAGGTCGCGTTCCCGATCCCGGCCAAGGCCGCCTATTCCAAAATGCGCCATCCCGCCTCGCGCTTTGCATTGACCGGCGTGTTCGTCGCCAAGACCAAAACGGGTGATGTTCGCGTCGCCGCGACCGGCGCCTCGCAGAGCGGCGTCATGCGGGTACCGGCGATCGAGGCCGCGCTGAAGGCCAACTGGTCGGCGGCCGCGCTCGACAACGTAACGATCTCCGCAGACGGGCTGTTATCGGATATTCACGGATCGCCGGATTATCGCGCCAACCTGATCAAGGTGATGGCGCAGCGCGCGGTGACGGAGGCCGGCTGATCGCGCCTGCCGCGCGAACCCGGACGAGCGACGGCGGTCGCGCGCGCTACTTTGCATTTGGCCATGAGCAGGCCAATTTGCGCTTGCCAGCCTGCTGGCGAGGGCGGACAATTTCGCCCATCGAACGGCGTCGCCGTCGCAGGCTTTCTTCACCCAACGGAACAACAACGTGCTCGATAAAGCCGCGCCTCAATCTTCCACCCGCACCTCCGGCCCGCTGGCGGGTTTTCGCGTCGTCGAGTTTGCCGGCATCGGACCCGGTCCGTTTGCCTGCATGATGCTCGCAGACATGGGTGCGGAAGTGGTCACGCTCGATCGTGTCGGCGCCAAGAAAATCTCAAATCCGTCGCCGGGCGCGGACGCAAGGTCGTCGAACTCGATCTCAAGGACAAGGCCGCGGTCGCGCAGGTGCTGGATCTCGTGGCCCATGCCGACGCGCTGATCGAGGGTTTCAGGCCCGGCGTGATGGAGCGGTTGGGGCTCGGCCCTGAAGTGGTACTGGGCGCGCAACCCGCGCCTGGTCTATGGCCGCATGACCGGATGGGGCCAGGACGGCCCGCTGGCGCAGGCCGCCGGCCACGACATCAACTATATCTCGGTCACCGGCGCGCTGGCCGCGATCGGCGGCAAGGACAAGCCGGTCCCGCCGCTCAATCTGGTCGGCGATTTCGGCGGCGGCGCGCTCTATCTCGTGGTCGGCGTGCTTGCCGCGCTCCTGGAAGCAAAAAAGTCGGGCCGCGGACAGGTGGTCGACGCCGCGATGTGCGACGGCGCGGCTTCGCTGATGTCGATGTTCTTCGACATGGCGGCCGCGGGGCGCTGGACCGATGAGCGCGAGAGCAATTTCCTCGACGGCGGCGCGCACTTCTACGGCGTCTACGAATGTTCGTGCGGCCGGTTCGTTTCGATCGGCTCGATCGAACCGCAATTCTACGCGCTGCTGCGCCAGCATGCCGGTCTCACCGACGCCGATTTCGATGCGCAGATGGACCGCGATGCCTGGCCGGCGCTGAAGCAGAAGCTCACAGACGTATTCAAGACCAAGTCCCGCGACGAGTGGTGCGCCCTGATGGAGGGCACCGACATCTGCTTCGCGCCGATCCTGACCATGAACGAGGCGCCCAACCATCCGCACATGGCGGCGCGCGAGATTTTCGTCACCCGCCACGGCGTCACCCAGCCCGCACCAGCGCCGCGGTTTTCGCGCACGCCCTCGGCGATCCGCGATGCGGCGAAGGCGGATATCGCCGAGGTGACGAACGAGTGGCAGACGGGGAGATAACCTCTCCGTCATTCCGGGGCGCGCGAAGCGCGAGCCCGAAATCCAGAGATGATGACTCCTAGTCAACACCCCAGCGAATCTAATCTTGCTCGATTGCCGAAACCACCATCGCCCTGGGCATGTCCCAAATCGAGGGAAATTCGCCATTCGGCTTCCCCCGCCGATTTGCGATACTGACTTCAGCCAGGATAACGCGAGGCCGCCATGGCGCTGCAACTTCGGCCGAACTGCGAATACTGCGACAGGGACCTACCGCCGCAGGCCACCGACGCGCGGATCTGCAGCTACGAATGCACGTTCTGCGCGGATTGCGTCGAGACCAAACTTAACAATGTCTGCCCGAACTGCGGCGGCGGTTTTGTGCCGCGGCCGATCCGGCCGGCTACACCATGGCGGCCCGGCGTATGCGTCGCGACGCATCCGCCGTCGGAGAAGCGCGTCCATCTTAAGTTCAGCCACGATGATGTCGCGGCGCATTCGGCGCGGCTTCGGAATACTCCGCCCCAGGACCGGTAAACTCGCGGTCATTCCGGGGCGATGCGAAGCATCGAACCCGGAATGACGGAGACAGTTTTCACACCTAATGAGAACTCATTCCGCCAGCAGTATCGTCCCTTCGACCTCGCCAAAGCCGACGCGATAGCCGTCGCCCTGGCACCAGCCGCGCATCACCAGCGAATCGCCGTCTTCGAGAAATGTCCGTTTGGCGCCGCCGGGCATTTCAAGCGGCTCGGTGCCGTTCCAGCTGATTTCAAGCAGGCTGCCGCGCTCGTGCTTCTCCGGACCGCTGATGGTGCCGGACCCAAGGAGATCGCCGATATTCATGGCGCAGCCGGAGGAGGCGTGATGCATCAATTGCTGCACCGACGACCAGTACATGTATTTGAAATTGGTGCGGCAGATCCGCATCGCCTCCGTCATCTGTGCCGTGCGCAGGCCGACGTCGAGCTGCAGGTCGTAATTATTCGCCAGCGCCTGCTTCAGGTACGGCAGCGGTGTCGGGTCCTGCGCGGGACCGTGGACCCGGAACGGCTCCAATGCCTCGCGGGTGACGATCCATGGGCTGATCGAGGTCGCGAACGCCTTGGCCTGGAACGGCCCGAGCGGCACGTATTCCCACTGCTGGATATCGCGCGCGCTCCAGTCGTTGAGGATCGTAAAGCCGAAGATCATCTCTTCCGCCTGCTCTTCCGTCAGCATCTCGCCCATGGTCGACGGCTGGCCGACGACAAAACCCATCTCAAGTTCGAAGTCGAGCCGCTTGCACGGTCCAAAGCTCGGCAACTCGACATTCGGCGGCTTCAACTGACCGCGCGGCCGGCGCACCTTGGTGCCGCTGACGACAACCGTGGAGGCGCGCCCGTTGTAGCCGATCGGCATGTGCAGCCAGTTCGGCTGCAGCGCATTGTCCTTGCCGCGGAACATGACGCCGACGTTGGTGGCGTGCTCCTTCGAGGAATAGAAATCGGTGTAGCCGGCCACCGTGATCGGCATATGCAACCTGACATTCGCCATCGGTATCAGCGCGCGCTTCCGCAACGTTTCATTGTCGCGCAGCTCCGGACTGTCGTGGCGCAGCAATTCGCTGATTCGTGCCCGGGCTTGGGACCAGACCTTCGGCCCCTGCAACATGAAGGGATTGAGACTCGACGCGGCAAAGACGCCCAGTTCGACATCCAGCCGGCAATCCTGCTCCAATTGCCAGAGATCAAGCACGTAGTCGCCGATCGCCACGCCAACGCGCGGGGCCAGTCCATCATTGGACGTGAACACGCCGTAAGGCAGGTTCTGGATCGGGAAATCGGACGTGGGGGCGACGTCGATAAAGGAACGAAGCTTGGGATCGTTGGGGTGGGGCATACGTCGAAGTCTCTTTCTGCCCTCTCCCCTTGTGGGAGAGGGTGGCGAGAATGAGCGTAGCGCATTCGAGCCGGGTGAGGGGTTTTGGCCTCTCGTTATGCCGCAACCCCTCACCCGCCCTCGCTACGCTCGGGCACCCTCTCCCACAAGGGGAGAGGGAAAGTTAAGAGTCACGGCCTGTTCGGATCGAACCGCTTCTCCAGTCCCTTCCAGCAATCCGCGTAGTCGTCCTGCAGCGTCGACGTTTCAGCGGCATGGGCGGTGACGCGCTGTGGGTAGCGGGTCTCGAACATGAAGGCCATGGTGCCGGTCAGCTTGACCGGCTTGAGCTCCGAGTTGCTGGCATGATCGAAGGCCTCGCGGTCCGGACCGTGCGGCAGCATGCAGTTGTGCAAGGAAATGCCGCCGGGGACAAAACCTTGCGGCTTGGCATCGTAGACGCCGTAGATCAGCCCCATGAACTCCGACATGATGTTCATGTGATACCAGGGCGGGCGGAAGGTGTTTTCCGCCACCGCCCAGCGCTCCGGGAAGATCACGAAATCGATGTTGGCGGTACCCGCGGTTTCCGACGGCGAGGTCAGCACCGTGAAGATCGAGGGATCGGGATGGTCGAATCCGATCGCGCCGACCGGCGAGAAGGTCCGCAGGTCGTATTTGTAAGGCGCGTAATTGCCGTGCCACGCCACCACGTCGATCGGCGAATGCGGCAGCGTGGTTTTCCACAGCGCGCCGCCCCACTTCACGAACAGCTCGGTCGGCGTGTCCTTGTCTTCATAAGCGGCAATGGGCGTGAGAAAATCGCGCGCATTGGCCAGGCAATTGGCGCCGATCGGACCGCGCTCCGGCAGCGTGAAGGCGCCGCCGTAATTCTCGCAGAGGTACCCGCGCACAGGCCCGCCAGTAAGTTCAAGGCGGAATTTCACGCCACGCGGAATAACCGCGATCTCGCCGGGCTCGACATCGATCCGGCCGAACTCGGTGACGAAACGAAGGCTGCCCTGCTGCGGCACGAACAGCATCTCGCCATCGGCGTTGTAGAAGTGCTGATCGACCATCGATTTTGTGATGAGGAAGACATGCGCGGCCATGCCGGCTTGCGTATTGGCGTCGCCCGCCGTCGTCATGGTCTGCACGCCCTGCAGAAAAGTCGTATCTTCTTTCGGGATCGGCGCCGGGTCCCAGCGCAATTGCGCGATCGGCAACTCAAATTCGTGACACGGCGCGGTGCGCCAAAGTCCCGGCATCGACCTTGGCGAAACGCCCGGAATGCTTCACCGACGGCCGGATCCGATACAACCACGAGCGCTCATTGCTGCCGCGCGGCGCGGTGAACGGCGAGCCGGACAATTGCTCGGCGTAAAGCCCATAGGCGCAGCGTTGCGGCGAATTGCGCCCGATCGGCAGCGCGCCGGGCAACGCCTCGGTCTCGAAACTGTTGCCGAAGCCGGACATGTAGCCCGGCGTGATATTGACGGAACTGCGGTTGATGACATCAGGCGAGGTCGTGATGTTCATGGTTACCCTCCTTGCAAGGCAGCCCACATTTCCTGGTCGCGCTTGTCGGTCCAGATCACGGGATCGTCGATCCCCGACGCTTCGTCGAACGCGCGTGAGACGTTGAACGGCAGGCAGTGCTCGTAGATCGCAAAATCCTTGAATTTCGGATCCATCACCTCGCGGGTCGCGGCCATCAATTCCTTGAGATTACGCCCCTTGGCGACGGATGCTTCCGCCGCGCCATAGAGCGAGGTCACGAAATCGCGCGTCATGGCGATGGCGTCGCGGCCGGTCGCGACGCCCTTCAGCGCATCGCCGCGCCCGGGCGCGATCGCCTTGGGATTGAAGGCGCGGATTTCGTTCAGCGTCGCCGGCCATTCGCGCAGATGCGCGTCGCCGCAATAGCAGGCGGAATGATATTCGATCAGGTCGCCGGAAAACATCACTTCCGCGTCCGGCACCCACGCCACGATATCGCCGGAGGTATGCCCGGCACCGAGTTGCATCAGCTGCACCTCACGCTTGCCGAGGTAGATCGACATCTCGCCTTCGAAGGTCAGCGTCGGCCAGGTCAGGCCGGGAATGCTCTGCGCATCCTGGAACAGGCGCGGAAAGCGGCCATATTCCGAATCCCAATCCTGCTGGCCGCGCTCTTCGACCAGCCGATAGGTTTCCTGCGATGCGATCACCGCCTGGGCCTTGTAGGCCGAGGCGCCGAGCACCCGCACCGCGTGATAATGCGACAGCACCACATATTTGATCGGCTTGTCGGTGACGGTGCGTACCCGCTCGATCACCTTGTTGGCCATCGCCGGTGTCGCCTGCGCATCGAACACGATGCAGCCGTCGTCGCCCACGATTACCGCGGAGTTCGGATCGCCCTCGGCGGTGAAGGCATAAAGATCAGTGCCGATCTCCGAGAAGGTGACTTTCTTTTCCGTCATATCCGTGGTGGACGCGAAACCCTTGGCCATTAATTTTTTCCTTCGTGACATTTGTTTCAAAGTCCAAGACCGTCATTGCGAGGAGCGAAGCGACAAAGCAATCCAGAGCCGCAAAGAAAGAGCTGGATTGCTTCGCTGCGCTCGCAATGACGCTAAACACGTGTTCATTCCATCTATTGTTGTTGCTGCTGTTGTTGCTGACTGGCATCGATCATCCGCCGCCGCGCCAGCACAAGCGCCTCGCGCAGCACGGCGAGATCGCCGATATGGTTGGCCAGGATCAAGACCAGCGCGGCATCGAGATCGGCGCTCTGCGCGTCGCTCAGCCCGCGATGGGCCTCGACGATCGCGCGAAACGCGTCGTCCGGCGAGGCGAAATTCGAGCTTGTCGACAATGCCATGATCGGACCTCCTCAGTTGCAGCCCGTGGCGCGCGCCAATGCGGTATCGAGCGCGGCGCGGGTCGGATGCCGAAAGCGCGCGGCGACATAGCCGTCGGGACGCAGCAGATAGGCCGTGCCGGGTTTCGCATCGTAGCGCGCGGCCGCCAGCCCTGTGGGATCGGACAACCCATCCGGACCGCCGATGCGGATCGCCTCGACGCCGTCGGGAACGTCGATCGCCGCGCCATTGCCAAACTCCAGCAGCGTAAATCGCATTCCGGCCTGGATGAAGGCGTCGGTCAGAAACATCGAAGCGCTGTCGTCTAGCGCAATCGGTGCATCGGGTATCGAGGCTCCCGGCCGCGGCCCGCCGCGCCAGGCATCGCGATCGGCGGTCGACAGCGGCGAGTCGTAGATCGAGGGCACCGAGAGCCGCCCGCCATTGATCATGCGCTTGCCGAATTCGGTTTCCTTGGCGAGCGACAGCACAGCCTGGCGCAGCCGCGCCTCCTGCCGCGAGCCCGGTGCCATGAAATCGGTCGAGCGGGTCGATTCGCGAATGTTCTCGTCGGCTGCCGCACTTCGTTCAACGTGATAGGTTTCGAGCAACGCTTCCGGCGAACGCCTGCGCAGCACGCGGTCGAGCTTCCACGCCAGGTTCTCGGCGTCCTCCAGACCTGAATTGGCGCCGCGCGCGCCGAACGGCGACACCTGATGCGCGGCATCGCCGGCGAACATCACCCGGCCATGCAAAAATCTTTCCATCCGGCGGCACTGGAATTTGTAAAGCGAAATCCATTCGAACTCGAACTTGTCGTGCCCGAGCATGCGCGCGATCCTCGGCCGCACATTCTCCGGCCGTTTCTCCACCACCGGGTCGGCATCGGGATGAAGTTGCAGGTCGATCCGCCAGATGTCGTCCGGCTGCCTATGCAGCAGCGCCGACCGCCCGGCGTGAAACGGCGGATCGAACCAGAACCAGCGCTCGGTCGGGAATTCCGCCGTCATCTTGACGTCGGCGATCAGGAATTGATCCTCGAATACCTGTCCGGCGAATTCGGCGCCGACCATTTGCCGTAGCGCCGACCGCGCGCCGTCGCAGGCCACGACGTAGTCCGCGCGCATCCGGTAAGGTCCATCCGGCGTCTCGATCGTCAGCACCACATGGTCGTTACGCGGCTCGAGCCCTGTCACCCGGTTGCGCCAGCGCAGGCCGATTCCGGCGAGCTCCTGGACCCGATCCACCAAATAGGCTTCAGCGTGGAATTGCTGGAGGTTGATGAAGGCGGGCCGCTTGTGCCCTTGTTCCGGCAACAGATTGAACTGATAAAGCTGCGCATCGCCGTGGAAGATCTTGCCGACGCTCCACACTACGCCCTTGTCGACCATGCGCTGGCCCAGGCCAAGCCGGTCCCAGAACTCCAGCGAGCGTTTCGAAAAGCAAATCGCCCGTGACCCCTCGCCGATCCGGTCGGCATCGTCGAGCAACACCACGGGCTGGCCGCGTTGCGCCAGGTCGATCGCCAGCGACAGCCCGACCGGCCCGGCACCAACCACTACGACAGGATGCCGCGCCGCATCGTCGGCCTTCCGATCCTGGTCAGGATGCCTGACATAGCCGAACTGGATGTTGGATGGCTGCGCCATGCGCCGGGTTGCTCTGGCCAGGGGATTTCATTCCCGCTAAGATAGTCGCATCTGCAACTATCTAAACGCCCGGCACGCCGCGCCGTCAACCCATTTGGAGCGATTTTGGCGAAACTCGACCTCTTTCGTTTCGTGCCGTTCCGCCTGAACCGGCTGGCGGCGGAGGTGAGCGCTGCGCTGTCAAGCGAATACCGGGAACGCTACGGCCTGGATATTCCGGAATGGCGCGTGCTTGGCGACGCTTGGCTTTCGTAACGACGCCTGCAGCGCGCAATACATCGCGCATTGCACCCGCACCCACAAATCCACCATCAGCCGCGCGGTCACCGCGCTGATGACCCGGCAGCTCGTCGAGCGCGTCGAGAACCGTGACGACCGCCGTGAGTACCGGCTGCGCATGACCCGCAAAGGCGCGGCGCTGTATGAGGAGCTGATTCCGCGCCTGCTGCACAAGGAGCAAGACATCCTGTCGTGCCTCTCCGCGCGCGAACGCAAGGATTTTGCGCTCATGCTCGGCAAGATCGAGCACAGCCTCGACCTCGTGCAGACGCGCGAGGGAGCGGACAGGACGGAGGGCTATTGAGCAATTTCGTCATGGCCGGCACGACGAACGTGGGTATGTCATTCCGGGGCACGCGTCTTCGCGTGAACCCGGAATCTCGAGATTCTCCGATGCGCAACTGCGCATCGTAGTTCGATGCGGAGCGTGTCATCGGGCGGCGCTTTGCGCCGACCCGGTGGCGTCGCCCCGGAATGACAGACGCGTTTTAGGCCCGATCAATATGTTTCGCGATCACCGGGAAGTACGCATCGCCCGATCCGGCATCGATCGCTTCCTGCAGGATCTGGCCGATCAACTCGGCGCCGCGGATCTTGACGCCGGCGTCATCGGCCAGTTCCAGCGCATAGGACAGGTCTTTCAAGGCATATTCCGTCGAGAAGGCGCGATCCGGGAAGTTGCCCGGCACGATCGCCTTGAGGCCGTGATTGCGCAGCGCAAAACTGTCGGCCGAGCCTTTCGACAGCGTATCGAGCAGCAGCTTCGGATCGACGCCGTTGCGCCTGGCGACCGCAACCGCCTCGGCCAGCGCGTTGACGGTTTCAAACAGCACCATGTTGTTGAGGATTTTTGTCACCTGTCCCGCGCCGACGTCACCGCAATGCGTCACATCGGTGGCGAAGCAGCGGATCAACGGCTCGATCGCGGCGAACAGTTCCGGCGCGCCGCCGACCATCACGCTGAGCGTGCCATCCTGCGCTGCCTGCCGCGTGCGCGCGATCGGCGCATCGGCCCATGACGCGCCCTTGGCCTGCAATTGCCGGGCGAAATCGCGGGTCTGGTTGACCGACGACGTCCCGAGATCGACGACGACCTGGCCCTTTCGGATATTGTTCAGGATGCCGTCGCCTTCGAACACCGCGCGCGCATGCCTGGCGCTGGGCAGGCACAGGAACACGATGTCGCTTTGGCTGACGACCTGCGCGACCGAGCCGGCGATGGCCGCGCCCTCGGCCCGCAGCCGCGCCAGCGGCTCCGGCGCCAGGTCGAACGCGGTTACTGCCGTACCGCTTTTCTTGACGAGGTTGCGGCAGATCGGCTCGCCCATCACGCCGAGGCCGATGAAGCCGATCGTTTTGTAAGCTGACATTTTCTTGCTCTTCTTGTGTGACGCGTTTGTCGTTTACGCGAACCGGTTCGTGCCCCGGATCACGTCCGGGGCATGCTTTGCTTGAAACGCACTGCTATTTTGCGAACGAACGCGACGGCGGCAAGTGCAACGCAAATGCATCGGCCCTGTCGCCGGCGCGCGGATAGATCTCGCTCACGATCGGGTCGTGGCCGGGAATGACGCGATCGGGATGGCCGGCGAGACGCTCGACGATTTCCCAGCCCTGCGCCATGTCGCCGATATTGTAGACGATCGGAAACGGGCTGCGGCGATGCAAATTGCCATAATAATGCGCCGCGTCCGACGCCAGCACCACCGGGCCGCGCGCGGTCTCCACCCGCACCACCTGCAGGCCGTCGGAATGGCCGCCGACGCGATGCACCGTGACTCCAGGCGCAATCTCGCCGTCACCCGCATAAAAGCTGACGCGCTCGCCATAGACATGGCGCACCATCAGCGTGACGTGCTCGATCGAAAACGGATGCCGCAACATGCCGTTGCACATGCAGCGGCCGGTGGCATAGCTCATCTCGCGTTCCTGTAGATGAAACCGGGCGCTGGGAAAGCGATCGAGATTGCCGGCATGGTCGTAATGCAGGTGGGTGACGACGATATCCCGGATGGCGTCGGCCTTGACGCCGAACCGATCGAGCGCGTCGACCGGATTGAGCGTGAGCTTGCGCGCCCTGAGTTGCGCTTCCTCGGCGTTGAAACCGGTATCGACCAGAATATCGCGCCCGGACCCGCGGATCAGCCAGACGAAATAATCGAGGTCCTGGGCCGTGGTCTCGTGCGGATCCGGCACCAGGTAATTCAAATGCGGCGTGCGCGGCGACATTGTCGCGTAGCGGAGAGCGTAGATCTCGTAGGCGTTTCCCATCGGTTTCACTTTTCTTGGTTGCGGTTAAGGCCGATCGCCGCAGCAAGCCATCGTCAACCGCAAAGGTCAAACCGGAGGGCGCGCGGTCGCGGTCAATTGTCGCGATAATCCAATCGCCACAAGCGGTTGACGCCTCGCGACCCCGGTTTGATAATGCGGCTTCTGTAGCGTAGGGTCGCCGAGGCGCAAGCTGGGATCGGCGCCTCCAGGGTGGACCGCCGTCGCATGAGAATTCTGCCTCGCCTTGCTCGTGACCTTGATCATGGCGTTCCTACCGGTCAATTGGTCGGTCGCCGCCGATGGTCCGGCCGACCGCTTTGCGCTGGTGATCGGCAACGCGAAATATCCCGATGCCGACGCGCCGCTCAAAGAACCAATCAACGACGCCCGCGACGTCGCCACCGAACTCAAGCGCAACGGCTTCAACGTCGAGGTCGGCGAAAACCTGACCGGCGAGGCGATGCGGCACGCCTTCGATCGCCTCTACGGCCGCATCAAGCCCGGCGCCGTCGTGCTGGTTTTCTTCAGCGGGTTTGGCGTCCAGGCCGCGCGCCAAAGCTACATGATCCCGGTCGACGCGCAGATCTGGACCGAGCCGGATGTTCGCCGCGACGGCATCAGCCTGGAGACCGTTCTGGGCGAAATCAACAATCGCGGCGCCGGCGTCAAGATTGCCCTGATCGACGCCTCCAGGCGCAACCCGTTCGAACGCCGGTTCCGCAGCTTC
The DNA here is from genome assembly GCA_963843235.1 of uncultured Alphaproteobacteria bacterium. GTDB lineage: Bacteria > Pseudomonadota > Alphaproteobacteria > Rhizobiales > Xanthobacteraceae > Bradyrhizobium. Next base: position 315,335 of record CAWJJV010000014.1, on the reverse strand, counting down.
TCAGCCGGCCTTGCGCCGGTGATCGCACCGAATGGCACGCTGGTGATGTATTCGGCGGCGCTCAGTTCGGTCATTTCAGACAATGGCGGCGACCACAGCCTGTTCGTGCAGGAACTGCTCAAGGAAATTCGCGTTCCCGATCTGATGGCCGAAGAGACGCTCAATCGGACCCGCGTCGACGTCACCCGCGCCTCGCGCAGCGAGCAGGTGCCCTGGATTTCGTCCTCTCTGGCCGAGGATTTCGCCTTCATCCCGGGAACGACGCCCACGGCGACAAGCCCCGGGCCATCGAATGCGGTCGCGTTAACCTCCCCGCCCCCGCCGCCGGCACCCCCGCGGCTCGATCCGTCGCCGGTCAAGCCGGTCGAAATCCCTGCCGCCACGGCCGACAAGACACCCCCTGACAAGGCACCTCCCGACAAGGCTCCGGCTGACAGGCCACAAGAAAAGGGCGCCGCGCCGGGCGCGCCAGCGCTGGCCGACGACCCCACCATCAAGAGCCTGACCGTCAAGCTCGCCGACAATCCCGACGACGCCAACGCGCTGTACCGGCGCGGTCAGGTCTACGCCAGCAAGGGCGCCTACGTCCTCGCCATCTCTGATTTCACGGACTCGCTGCGGATCAATCCGAAGGACGTGGAAGCCTACAATAACCGCTGCTGGGCACGCACCGTCATCGGCGAACTGCAGGCGGCATTGAAGGATTGCAACGAGGCGCTGCGGCTGCGCCCCAGCTTTGTCGATGCTCTCGATAGTCGGGGCCTGCTCAATTTAAAGAACGGGCAGGCCAAAAACGCGATTGCCGATTTCGACGCCGCACTCAAGATCAATCCGCGATTAACCTCGTCGCTCTACGGGCGCGGGCTTGCCAAGCAGCGCAATGGCGCGATTTCGGAGGGCGACCTGGATATTTCCAACGCCAAGGCCATGGATCCGAATATCGTGAAGGAATTCGCCAGTTACGGCGTAAATTGACGGAAATTTAGGGTGACGGAGCGGCGCTGGCTCGAACCTCGGCGGCGCCGCGCCAGACATATCTCTGACAGGAAGCCATTTCCGAGAGGCCGCCACATTCTGAGAGCCGGCCACGGCCGCGATCGATTTCTGATCCATTTGCCCCGTGGCGTATTTTGCAAATTCATTGAACCCAAGCGCGTTTGCGCCGGAGGAATCAGCGATGTCGAAGATGTCTGGAAGGAGCAATCTTGTCGCGATGCTTTCAATCGTGGCGATCGGCGCCTCGCTTTCCATTGGCGTGGCAAAAGCCGCCGACGACGTCACCGAAGATCAAATCGTGCGGGCGCTCGCCCCCGTCAAAAAGCCCCTGACCCGCGGCCTGTCGGCAGGCCCGCAAACCGATCCGGCGGCTGTCGCGGCCGAAGGGCGCTTCGTTCAGAAAATCCGCAATCGCGCCACCCGCTCGCTCTCGATCGGCGAGCGCGAGGAAATCGCCACCCTCGCCAAGGACAAACCGAATATCGATCTGGAAATCAACTTCGACTATAATTCGGCCGATGTTAGTGCCAAATCGCTGGCCTCGGTGCAGGCGCTGGGAAAAGCTTTGACCAATCCTGACCTGAAAGGCTCGACCTTCGTCGTCGCTGGCTATACCGACGCGGCCGGCGGCGAGGCTTACAATCAGGATCTGTCCGAACGGCGCGCCGACGCGATCAAGCGCTATTTGGTCGACAAGTTCACCATCGCCGGCAGCGATCTGGTGACGGTCGGCTACGGCAAGACCAAGCTCAAGGACCCCGGCCAGCCGCTGGCGGAAGTGAACCGCCGTGTTCAGGTCGTCAACATGCAAAACAAGGAGACCGCGTCCAAGTGAATCGGACGTGGCGCGGACTGAGGATTCGCAGCTACAATGCCTCGCGCAACCTCGCGGGACAGGCGCCGTTTCGGAAATTGGGTTCTGACCACCTGGAACAGCCGAAGCCGCGCCGCGGTTACCACCCCTCACGATACAGGTCTGGATTGATCCGGCGATGACGCTCTCCGAATACCTTAAGCCTGCGCTGGCGGCGGTCGCCGTTATTGCACTGGGAGGCGGATATTACTGGTTCGAGCACCGCTCCCGCCCTGAGGAAAAGGACACGCCTGGTCAGGCCCTTGTCGTGGTCACGAAATCCACCAATGCCTGTTTCTCCGACCAGGTGCGGGTCACCGGATTTGTGGTGCCGCGCAGGGAAGCGGTCGTGGGCGTGGACCAGGAAGGTTCCAGGGTGACCGATCTGTTGGTCCGCGCAGGCGACATGGTCACCGAAAACCAGGAACTGACGCGGCTGAGCCCGCCGCCGCCGATACCCGGCATGCCGGCCCGGCCAGGGCCGATATCGCTGCGCGCGCCGGCCGCGGGCCTCGTCACCGAGGTCAGGACTGTCGTCGGCGCGCCGGCTTCGCCGCAGGCCGGACCGATGTTCCGGATTGCGATCAACAACGAAATCGAGCTGGACGCCCAGGTGCCCGCCGTCCACATGCTCAAGCTCAACCCGGGCGCGACGGTGCGCATCAGCCGGGACGATGCGCCCGATCTGGTGGGACGCGTCAGGCTGGTTGCGCCGGAAATCGATCGTGCCAGCCAGCTCGGCCATGTCAGGATATCGCTGTCCGGCAACCCTTCGCTCAAGGTCGGCACCTTCGCCCGCGCCAGTATCGACGCCAAGCGCAGCTGCGGCGTCGCGGTTCCCCGCACCGCCATTGACCATCTGACCGTTCAGGTGGTCAAAGGAAACACGGTGGAGACGCGGAACGTCCGGGTTGGGCTGGTGTCCGACACCAGCATCGAAATCCTGGAGGGCCTCGACGTCGGCGAAATCGTCGTGGCCGACGCCGGCAGCTCGCTGCATGACGGCGACAAGATCAAGACCATGTTCGCCGAGGACCTCGATCGAACGCGGGTACGCTGATGGCTCTGAATATCTCGGCATGGTCGATCCGGAACCCGCTTCCATCCATCGTCTTTTCGATCATCCTTTTGGTGCTGGGCTGGGTGAGTTTCGCCAAGCTCGCCGTGACGCGGCTGCCCAGCGCCGATATCCCGGTGATCTCGGTCGCGGTGTCGCAATTCGGCGCCGCCCCGGCCGAACTGGAATCGCAGGTCACCAAGACCATCGAAGACGGCGTGTCGGGCGTCGAGGGCGTGCGGCACATCTCATCGTCGATCACCGACGGGTTGTCGCTGACCACGATTCAGTTCGCGCTTGAGACCAACACCGACCGCGCGCTGAACGACGTCAAGGACGCCGTCACCCGCGTCCGCAGCAACCTGCCGCAGAACGTCACCGAGCCGCTGATCCAGCGTGTTGACGTGATCGGCCTGCCGATCGTCACCTATGCCGCGATATCGCCGGGCAAGACCCCCGAGCAATTGTCCTATTTCGTCGACGACGTGGTCAAACGCGCGCTGCAGGGCGTCCGCGGTGTTTCCCAGGTCGAGCGCATCGGCGGTGTCGAGCGCGAGATTCTGGTTTCACTCGATCCCGACCGGCTGCAGGCCGCCGGCCTCACCGCGGTCAACGTCAGCCAGAGCCTGCGCGGCACCAATGTCGACCTTGCCGGCGGCCGCGCCGAGATCGGCAAGAACGATCAGGCAATCCGGACGCTGGCCGGCGCCAAGACGCTCAACGAGCTCGCCGGAACCATGATCCCGCTGTTTGCCGGCGGCGAAGTGCGGCTCGACGATCTCGGCACCGTCACCGACACCATCGCCGACCGCCGGACCTTCGCCCGCTTCAATGGCGAGCCGGTGGTCGCGCTCGGCATCAAGCGCTCGAAGGGCGCCAGCGACGTCGTGGTCGCCGCAGCGGTCCAGAAGCGGATCGACGCGCTCAAGGTGGCCTACCCCGACGTCGACCTCAAGCTGATCGACACCTCGGTCGAGTTCACCAAGGGCAATTACGAGGCCGCGATCTCGACCCTGTTCGAAGGCGCCATTCTCGCCGTCATCATCGTGCTGTTGTTCCTGCGCGACATCCGCGCCACGCTGATCGCCGCGGTCTCGCTGCCGCTGTCGATCTTCCCGGCGTTCTGGGCCATGGACCTGCTTGGGTTCTCGCTCAATCTCGTCAGCTTCCTCGCCATCACGCTGTCGACCGGCATCCTGGTCGACGACGCCATCGTCGAGATCGAGAACATCGTGCGCCATATGCGGATGGGCAAGTCGCCCTATCGCGCCGCGATCGAGGCCGCCGATGAAATCGGCCTCGCGGTGATCGCGATCAGCTTCACCATCATCGCGATCTTTGCGCCCGCCAGCTTCATGTCCGGCATCGCCGGTCAGTTCTTCAAGCAGTTCGGCATTACGGTTTCCGTGCAGGTGTTCTTCTCGCTATTGGCGGCGCGGTTCGTCACCCCGATGCTGGCGGCCTACTTCCTGAAGGACCATCCGCATCACCATCCGCGGCCGGGACGGGTGCTCGAAGCCTATATCCGGCTCGTGACCTGGTCGGTGCGGCACCACGTCATCACCGTGCTGATCGGCTTCGGCATCTTCGCCGCCTCGATCTGGAGCATCACCTTGCTGCCGCAAGGCTTCCTGCCCGCGCAGGACACCGCGCGCTCGCTGCTGGCGATGGAATTGCCGCCCGGCTCGCAGCTCGCCTTCACCGAGAAGGTGACCGAGGAAATCGTCGCGCGGCTGCGCAAGCACCCCGAGGTCACGAGCGTTTTCGTCGATGGCGGGCGGGTGCCGCCGGGGACATTCGAGGTGCGGCGCGCGGCGCTGATCATCAATTACCTCCCGAAGACCGAGCGCAAGATCACGCAGCGCGAGCTTGAACTCGAAATCGGCAAGGAGCTCGAGAACGTCCCGGACATCCGCTACTGGTTCCTCGACGAGAATGGCTTGCGCGCGATCTCGCTGGTCGTGACCGGCGCCGACAGCGGCATCGTCGGCAACGTCGCCAGCGAATTGGCGACACAGATGAAGCGAATTCCAATCATCGCCAACGTAATTTCCGAGACCTCGCTCGACCGGCCCGAGCTACGGATCCAGCCGCGGGCGGACCTCGCCGCGCGGCTCGGCGTTTCCACCGAAAGCCTGTCGCAGACGATCCGCGTCGCCACCATCGGCGACGTCGGTCCGGCGTTGGCCAAGTTCGACGCCGGCGACCGGCTGGTGCCGATCCGCGTCCAGCTCGAGGACTCCGCGCGCGGCGACCTGCCGCTATTGGAGGAGTTGCGGGTGCCGCTCGGCGAGCACGGCGAAAAGGGCGGCGTGCCGCTATCTGTGGTCGCCGACATCAAGCTCAACCAGGGCCCGACCAGCATCAATCGCTACGACCGGGAGCGGCAGGCCACCGTGGCCGCCGACCTCGTCGGCAGCGCCGCGCTCGGCGACGCCACCAAGAAAATCTACGACCTGCCGGTGATGAAAAGCCTGCCGAAGGGCGTCAAGGTGAGCCCGTCCGGCGACGCCGAAAGCCTGAACGAGCTGTCGGACGGTTTTGCCACCGCGATCACCGCCGGGCTGATGATGGTCTACGCGGTGCTGGTGCTGCTGTTCGGCACCTTCCTGCAGCCGATCACCATCCTGTTCTCGTTGCCGCTCTCGATCGGCGGCGCGATCTTTGCGTTGCTGGTGACCGGCAAGCAACTGACGACGCCGGTGTGGATCGGCATCCTGATGCTGATGGGCATCGTCACCAAGAACGCCATCATGCTGGTGGAATTCGCCGTCGAATCGATCCGCGCCGGCAAGCCGCGCGATGAAGCGATCATCGACGCCGGCATGAAGCGCGCGCGTCCCATCGTCATGACCACGATCGCGATGTGCGCCGGCATGATGCCGTCGGCACTGGCGTTCGGCGCCGGCGGCGAATTCCGCTCGCCGATGGCGCTGGCGGTGATCGGCGGCCTGGTGTTTTCAACCGTGCTGTCGCTGGTGTTCGTGCCGGCGATGTTCATGATGATGGACGATCTCGGCGCGCTGATCTGGCGCTTCGGCAAGAAGCTGATTGTCACCCACCCGGAGTTGGAGCAGCCGGTGCCCTTCGATGACGAAGATCGCAAGGACCCGCCGGCGCCGCGAAGCATCGCGCGCCCGCCTGCGGCGGAGTGAGCACGCATCCGCCCGCGCCTAGACGCCGTGACGCCTATCGGACGATGCGGTGCGACGACCCGCCGGCCGCTTTGCCCCGGTTTCGGGCTTGAAGCGGCTGGTAATCGCGGGCAAAATTGCCGTGGGCAGGCCCTGACCGGGGAATAGGCCATGCAGCGGCGGCTGGCGGCGATTTTGGCTGCGGATGTGGCTGGCTACAGCCGCCTGATGGGCAGCGACGAAATCGGCACCCACACCTCGCTCAAATTGCATCGCCGCGAACTGGTCGATTGCGCCATCACCGAACACCATGGCCGCATCGTCCATACCACCGGGGACGGATTGCTGGTGGAATTCGCCAGCGTCGTCGACGCCGTCGGCTGTGCCGTCAAGGTTCAGCGCAGCATGGTCAAGCGCAACCTCGGCGTTCCCGAGGACAAGCAAATCGTCTTTCGAATCGGCATCAACATCGGCGATATCATCATCGACGACGACGATATCTTCGGCGACGGCGTCAACATCGCCGCGCGCCTGGAAGCGCTGTGCGAGCCCGGCGGCATCTGCATTTCGCGAGCCGCCAACGACCAGATCCGGGACAAGCTTTCGATTTCGTTCGCCGACCTCGGCGAACAGACGGTGAAGAACATCGCGCGGGCCGTCGGCGTATTCGGGCTGACCGCGAAGGAAATCGAGGGGCTTCCGGCGCCCGTGGCTTCCGCGGCGGCTGAAACCGTATCGATCGCGGCCAGCACTCCTTACGAACAGGAAGTCCATTTCTGCCAGGCCAAGGACGGCGTGCAGCTGGCGTATGCGCGCACCGGTCAGGGTCCGCCCATCGTCAAGACCGGCAACTGGATGACCCATATCGAATATGATTTCGAAAGCCCGGTGTGGCGGACGCTGTATCGCGAGCTGTCGCGCAGCAACACCCTGATTCGATATGATGCCCGCGGCAACGGATTGTCGGATCGCGACGTGGCGGCCATTTCCTTCGATCATTACGTCGACGATCTCGAAACCGTGGTCGACGCGGCAGGTCTCGACCGCTTCACTCTGCTCGGCATCTCGCAGGGCTGCGCGGTGTCGATTGCATATGCCGCCCGGCACCCCCAACGGATTTCACACCTTGTTCTGGTCGGCGGCTTCGCCCTCGGTTGGCGCAAGCGGGCGCGGACCGAGGCCGAAAAGGAGGCCGGCGAAGCCATGCTGACATTGGTCCGACTCGGCTGGGGTCAGGAGAATCCGGCCTTTCGACAATTGTTCACCACGCAGTTCATTCCGGGTGCCAGCAAGGCGCAGGAGGAATGGTTCAACGAATTTCAGCGCATCTCCGCCTCGCCGGCCGATGCCGTGCGCAATCTGATCGCCATTGGCGAAGCCGACGTGACGTCGCTGCTGCCGAAGGTCACGGCACCGACGCTGGTGATGCATTGTCGGAACGATGGCCGGGTGCCGCTCGAAGCGGGCCGGCGGATGGCGGCGGGAATTCCGGGCGCCCGCTTCGTTCAGCTCGAAAGCCCGAACCATCTGATCCTGGAACACGAGCCCGCCTTTGCGCGCTTCCTCGCCGAGTTCCACGCATTTGTGGCGCCGAACGCCGCGCCGTGAAAATGGTCGTCGCTTCAACTGTGTCATGAGTCACATAACTTTGCAGCATTCCCGGATTATTTGGCGCTGAGCGGCGCGCGCTTTCCGGGATAAGCTCGCGCGGCTGCCATCGAGGCCGCTTGCCGAATTGGAATGCCGTCATGAGAGCTCTTGAAATCGCAGGCCTTGTCGTCGCAGCCGTGCTGGTGATGGCGGCGCTGCTGCTGGCGGTCGGGATTCCCTCGGGTTTCCTGAACTCGACGATCACGACGCGAGTCGAGCGCGCGACCGGAACCCGGATGACGGTTGCGGGCGCGACGCGGTTTCGTCTGTGGCCGTCGCCGAAGCTGACGCTGCACGACGTCACGCTCGGGGATCCCACAGCCGGCGACGACCGCGGTCGCCTGACCATCGGCCGCATCGAGGCCGACATGAAGCTCGCCAGCCTGTGGTCGGGCCGTCCCGAGATCACCACGCTCACCATCGCCGCTCCGGTGCTGTCGGTGCCGTTGCTGCGCGAACGGATCACTCCGCCGAACTCGCCCGCGAAGGCAGCGGCGTCCGTCCCCGCCACCGACGCGGACATGGCGGTCGACCGCGTCGATATCACCGACGGTGCGATTTCGTTTTTCAACCTGCACGACCGCGTCGACAACCGCATCGAGGGCCTCAACGCCGATGCCATGATCGGCAGCGACCGCACCATCGCGATCACCGGCCGCGCCCACGCCGGCGAGCATCCGCTGAAGTTCAGCATCAAGGCGACGCCGCCGGCAGCCCCGCTCGAGCGACAGAGCATTCCGGTCGAGATGACGCTGGAGTCGCCCGGCCTGTTGCAGGGTCCATTGTCCGCCAAGGCCGAGGTCCGGCGCAACGGCGCGGTGATGATGATGAATGGCGTCAGCGGCACGCTCGGCGGCGGCGCGTTCAACGGCTGGGCCTCGGTCGATTTCGCCAGCAAGCCGCTGGTCAAGCTCGACCTCGACTTCCAGAAGCTCGGCGTTGCGACGCCGGACAGCAGCGCCGCGCCGGCGTCGCAACCCTGGAGCAATGCTTCGATTGATCTGAACGGATTGAACTATGTCGACCTCCAGGCCAGAATTTCCGCCGCCGAATTGAACATCGGCGACGTGCACCTCGCGCCGGCCGCGATCGACGCCGCGCTCGAAGGCGGCGTGCTCAAATGCCGCTTCGCCAATCTCGGCGCCTATGACGGCCAGGCCAATGGCGACCTCACCGTCGATGCGACGGCAAACCTTCCCGCCTACGCGCTGCGCGGCGATCTTAACGGCGTCCGCGCGCTGCCGCTGCTGCAGAACCTTGCCGGCTTCGACAAGCTCGACGGACGGCTGCAGGCGAAGCTGGCGTTGCGTTCTTCCGGCACGAGTCAGCGCGCCATCATGTCCAATGTGGACGGCACAATATTCGCGGTGTTTCAGGACGGCGCGCTGCGCGGCCTCAACGTCGCCGCGATGATCCGCGCGCTGGCCTCCGGCACGCTGTCGGGCTGGCAGGAACAGAAGCAACAGACCACCGACCTGACGCAGCTCGCCGCCTCGTTCCGCGTCGACAAGGGCCAGGCCGCCACCAGCGACCTTAATCTCGTCGGCCCGCTGGTGCGCGTCACCGGTGCGGGCACCGTCAACCTGCCTGAGAAGTCGCTGGCGTTCCGGGTCGAGCCGAAGCTGGTGATGAGCACCGAAGGCCAGGGTCGCGCCGCCGATCCGGTCGGGCTCGGCATTCCCGTCATCATCGACGGTCCGTGGGCTGAGCCGCGTATCTATCCTGACGTCGCCGGCATTCTCGATAACCCGGACGCGGCCTATGACAAGCTCAAGGCGATGGGCAGAGGCCTGTTCGGCACCAACGCCGCGCCTGATGGAGCGGACAGCAATGGCGCCGGCGATGCGGGCGGATCATCCGATCAACTCGGCAAGCTCGGCGAGACGCTCGGCAATTTGATCCGGCAGGGCCTCAGCCAAAGCCGCAGCCAACCGCCGGCATCGACAACGCCACCGGCGCAAAGCGACCACGCCCCGCAGGCCACGCCGGAAAGCCAGCCGATGAACGACATCATGAAGCAGTTGTTCAATCGGTGATGGGGCTCGACTTTGTCGTCCCGGCCTTGCGCCGGGACCCATAACCCCTGGCATTGGTCGTAAAAGATGGCATCTGCTCCACTGCCTAAACGAGAAGACACGGCGTATGGGTCCCGGCTCAAGGCCGGGACGACGTAGGTTATTGTTGTGATACTTTTTAACGTTGAGACACAACTTCGCATTCTCGCGACACCATGCGCCTGAGTTTTGCAAATCATCCGCCCAAAAGAATAGAGGGCGCAGGAAACGCCGGGTGCCCGTGGCACCCGCGGCCCGTGTGCAAAGGTAGAAAGCACACGGTAGTCACCACAGGCTCACCGGATCACCCGGCGCTTCCTGCGCGATCGTTTTAACGGCTTATTCCGCGCTCTTCCCGGCGACGAATTCGTCTTGTCACCGTCGCCGGCGGATTAAGGTTTTGCCAGGCCCGGTTGGGCCGACATCGCCTCCGCCGGCTTGACGCCAGCAACGGGCGCCAGAACCACACGACTTTGCCGTACGCGGACCGCTTTCGCCAAAGAGAACTCAGTGGCATGTGCACTCCACTGAGACCTAAACGAAATCGGAAACAGCGCCGTTCGTCCACGCGCCGGCAGAATGCTCACGAGCCCAAAGCCCGCCCTGCACTCCCCTCGCGCGACGACGCTGCCGCGTCCACCGCATCCCATCCCAACGTTCGTGACGATGGCCAACGCCCCTCTCCCGGGACGGGACGCGTGGGATACGCCGGTGATTTGGGTCAAAAGAGAAGAAGAATATTTTCTAGGAGGGGACTGGACAGCCAAATCAGTCAGTTGAATTCGGTTGCCGAATGCAGCAACGCCGGCTGCTTGAGAAAACATCAGGCAGTAGCCGCGCCCGCGCGACAGCGGTTTGTAAAATCATCCTTATGACCGACGCTGAAGATCGAGATCGGATTTCAACCACCTGTTCAAGCCGAGCACTCAGGGAGTTTCGTTAAACCGGTCACATTAGCGCGGCTGTGTCCGCGACGTCATATTAGCTTTTCCCGATTGGCCCTCAGGCTGGCCATCTGCTATCGATGACCCCTGAAACAAGATGGAAACGTCGATGGGTCATTTCTCCGCGCGCACCCTTTCGCAGACGCTGCCGACGTTGGCCGCCGCGGCGCTGATCTGCCTCGCCATCCCAACCTTCCTTCGCCGCCGACGAAGCCGACGCGCCCAAGGGCGCCGCGGTCACGGTGCTTAAAGCCACAAAGTCCTGCTTCCCCAACCTCGTCGAGGCGACCGGCATCATTCGCCCGCGCGAGGAAACCGCGGTGCGGCCGGAGCGGCTCGGCCTCAAGGTCACCGAAGTGCTGGCGGATGCCGGCGACACCGTCTCGGCGGGCCAGACGCTGGCGCGGCTGACGCTGCCCGAGGGCGGCACGGTGCAGGTGCAGGCGCCGGTGGCCGGGCTGATCGACAGCTCCACGGCGGTGGTCGGCGCCACCGCGTCGGGCAAGGGCGAGCCGCTGTTCTCGATCATCGCCCGCAACGAGTTCGACCTGATCGGCACGGTGCCGACCCGGGACCTCGCGAAGCTCAAGGTCAACCAGACCGCGCGGATCAAGATCATCGGCGCCGGTGAGGTCGACGGCAAGGTCAGCCGGGTGGCGCCGACCGTCGAGCCCAACAGCCAGCTCGGCCAGGTCACGGTCGCGGTGACGCCGACCTTGCGGCTGTTGGTGAATTCATCGGGACGGGCGGTGATCAAGACCGGCCAAAGCTGCAACGTGTCGGTTCCGCTCACCGCCGTGCTCTACGGCACCGCCGGCACCGTGGTTCAGGTGGTGCGGCGGCAGCGGGTCGAGACAAGGCGGGTCGAGGTCGGGCTGATGTCCGGCGGCCAGATCGAAATCCGCGACGGCCTGATGGAAGGCGACCTGGTGGTGGCGCGCGCCGGCGCGCTGCTGCGCGAAGGCGATCCGGTGCGGCCGGTGACCGCCGCGGACGCGAAGTAGGACGGGAGACAGTGTTTCGTCGATCCCGTGCGCGCATCAAGCGGATTCTAGGCATGGGATGCGACGTGGTGAATTAGCGACTTCGTCGCGCCCCGGAATGACGCAGCAGATGGATGCGCCGCGATAGCAGCGTCAGCTACCGGCGTTCTCGGTCGAGGCGAGGCGGAGGTCTTCCACCAATGACGACGACACCGACGGAACCTGCTCGCCGTCGGAGGCGCGGGTGACCGCGACGCGGGTCTTGTTGAAGGAGGACTCAACGCCTGCCTTCGCATCGAGGTTGTTGAGCAGCTCCGCCATCAGCACGCTGTATTGGCCGTCGGAATCGTCGACGACCTGCCCCGGCGTCGTCGAGGTCAGGATCAGCGCGTTGTCGGGCGCGTTGATCGGCGCGAGGCCGTGCGAGTACGCGCGGAAGCGGCGCTCATAGGGATTGCGGCGCGAGGCGTCGACGACGGCGAGCTTGGCGCGGGCGCCCTGCGCCTGCATCGCCTCGAGCACCGATTCAATGCTGAGCCCGTCGCGGCGCACGTCGGACTCTTTCCAGATCGTGGCGTCGACCGGGATCATGTAGCTCTCGCGGCCGATCTGGATGCCGTAGCCGCCGAAGAACAGCAGCACCACGGAGTCGGGCCGGATCCGGGATTTCAGACGCTCGACCGCACGGTTCATGTCGTCCCTGCTGGCGTCTTCCACGACGTCGACCTCGAAGCCGTCGCGCCGCAGTGTCGCGGTCAGCGCCCGTGCGTCGTTGATCGGCTGGGTCAGCGGCGCGTTGGCATCGGGATAATGACCGTTGCCGATCACGAGCGCGATCCGCGCGGCGGACTTCACCGTCACGCTGTCCTGCGCTGATGTGGCGGCCTTTGCGGCATCGAGCGCCCGCATGTTCAGCGCCGCATGGGCGCCGATCGCCAGCGAGACCATCCCGGCCAGAGCGGCGGCCATGGTCAGCGAGCGGCGCGAGAAAGGAAGCGGCCTTACCTGCATCACGTTCATTCCTGGTCATCGCCAAAGGTGCGCAAGGTTAGTCGCACACCCATGCCGTCTAGGTTTGAGGGATTGCCGGACAACACGTGTCCAATTGTGCACAATTTGCGGCACCGCAACAGACAAAGCCTTAACCCACAGGCCTGCCACGGGCAAGGCAGACCTTGGAATACGCCCCTGCAGCCAGCGCTGTTCCGTTAAGGTTGTTGTTAAATTGTCGTGGCGTCCAGGAACCCTAGCCATAGCCCCTGTGATGTCCGTCGCAATTGTATTTCCCCACAATTCGTGTAGGTTTTCAAAGGCTTGTAGGTCAAAAGGCTTACGGGTAAGGGGGGAACGGGCGGCCGCCGTCGGCGAACCGCGCGGAACATTCATGAATTTCCAGCACATTGCCGGAACCGCGTGCCGCGCGCTGACCGCCCGAAAGGACGGCCCGTCGCTGTACGACGTCTGCGATCCCGTGCTGCTAAATTACGACGGCGGCGACCGCCACCTCGGCAAATTCTACAAAACCGCGCTCGGCAACCCGGCGTTGCGGCCGCTGTTGCGCCGGACCGGGCTCGCTGAACTGCGCGACGGCGCGCGACTGCAATCGCTGCGCGCGGCTTTGATCTGCGCGCGCGACGATGCCGTGCCGGATTGGGCCGCGATCGGCCGGCCGGTGGCGGCGCTGCTGGATACGCTCGATCTCAGGACATCCCGCGCCCGGCCCCGTGGCGGCGCCGGCGCGCGCGCCTGAGCGTGGCCGAGATCGAAGCCGTGATCCGCACCTGCGGCACGCATCTGTTGCGGTCGTTCCGCAGCAACGGCTTCATCCCGACCTACGCGGCCTTCAACCTGATCGGCGACGCCGACCTCGGTGGCCGCGAATTGCTGATGGCGCTCTCCGGTCTCAACGCGCGCGGCTACAAGAACTCGACGCTGTTGTTCAACCTGGCGCGGGTGTTCATCGCGCGCTCGCCCTGCCCGCGCGCTGATCAACCCGCCCTGGCGCGGCATCGCCGAACCGATGTGGGAGCCGATGCAGATCCGCCATCGCTCCGCTTATTACGACGCGTTCTTCACCGAGGCGCTGTTGAGCTTCGTCGACACCGGCCTCGCCTCCACCGACGAGGCCGCGGCGTCGCGGCGCGCGATCGCCGACATGGTCGAGTTTTGTCTGGTCACCAGCCGCGAAGAGGTCTGCGCGCCGGACGGCGGCCATTTCAGCGTCGTCACCGCGCTGGCGCCGCTGCCGCATCCGCGCTTCAGCCGGTTCTTCGCTCATATCAAGCAGGACCTCGGCTTCGGCGTCTATGTGCCGGACTGCGACACCACCGCCTGCGCCTTCTCCGCCGCGACCCAGGCCGGTTCGACCGACCCGATGCTGGCGCAGCCGCTGCTCGATCTCTACGCCGGCTATCAGGTCCGCGCCGGCGTCAACGAGCCGCGGGTGACGGTGCCGCTCAACGACACCATCGATTACGAGGGCGGCGTCGTCACCTGGATCGACAGCCTCGCCGGCGAACAGCCGTTCGGCAACGACCTCGATCCGACCCTCAACCTCGACATCCTCGAGGTCAGCTTCCGCAACCTCGCGCGCTGGAAGGTGATCGAAACCCCGCAACGGCTGCGCACCGTGCACCGGATCATCGGCTTTCAAAGACGGCTGGCGCAAAGCGGCGCGTTTACCGATCCGCGATCGCATATCTATTATTTGCCGGAGCTTTATTGCGCCTATTTCGGCCGTTGCTATGCCGCCTTCATCGCGCTGCCGCCGGCCGCGCAACGGGCGATCGATCCCGACGATGCGTTCGGCTTCATCCGCGGCAAGGTGCTCGATTACGTCGAGAACGTGCTGATCGCCGCCGAGATGAACGTGTTCGATGCGGCGCTGGCGCTGATCGCGCTCGGTCATCTCGGCGCGGCGCCCGCCACCTTCACCCCGGCGCTGCACTGCATCGTCAGCCATCTCGGCGAAGGCGGCCGGCGCGGCCCGTTCAAGGCCTATGAGTGGAACAAGATGAAAACCCCGATCCGCATCCTGGTCGGCGGCCCCGAGGTGACCTCGGCGTTCGTGCTGATGGGACTGGCGCTGGCGCGGCGGGCGCTGATGCAATCGGCAGGCCTGTCATCGCCGCGGTCATCGCGTTAAGTTGACAGCGAGCCCGGCACCGGGACTGGCGCGCTGCCTAAATCCGCAGCACAATCGCGACGCGCGCAATGCACGCCCACATTGAATACGGTTATTTCGCATGTTGATGAAATTCCTGATTGGGGTTGCCCTGATTTTGCTGCCGGCGATGGCCGAAGCCGCGGACATTACGGGCATCGCAAAGGTCCGCGAGGGCGACCAGATCCAGATCGGCGGCTCCCGGATTCGGCTGGCCGGCATCGACGCGCCATCGGTGGACCAGCTTTGCCTCAACACCAAGGGCGAGCGCTGGACCTGCGGCGTCGCCGCGCGTGACGAGCTCGCGCGCTACACCGACAAGAAGAACTGGAGCTGTCACGTGATCCGGCCCGACCGTCGCGGCCGCGTGGTGGCGCGGTGCGAGGTCGACGGCGAGGACATCCAGAAATGGCTGGTGAAGAACGGCTGGGCGCTGTCCTATGTCAGGATTTCGCACGACTACGATGCCGACGAAAAGGCCGCGCGCGACGCCAAGGCCGGGATGTGGCAGGGCGCCTTCATCGCGCCGTGGGACTGGCGCATCCGCAACAAGAAGACGGCCATTCTCGGCGCCGCCAAGCCGCCGCCGAATGCCCACGCCATTTTGCTGGCGTCGGCCTCGGGGCCGGTCGCGCCCTCGCCCGACTGCACCATCAAGGGCAACGTCAACGGCGCCGGCGAGTGCATCTATCACACGCGCAGCAGCCGCTGGTATGCGCAGATCAAGATGCAGATCAGCAAGGGCACCCGCTGGTTCTGCTCGGTCGAAGACGCCGAAGCCGCGGGCTGCCGCGAAACCCGGCGATAGCCGCTTTCCGGGGATCATGCGCTTAGAGCGCGATGGCTTTTCTTCGAATTGTCGTCTCGCTCTAAGTGATTATTTGAGCATGATCTCCGGGCAAACGCTTCGCGTTTGTCCCGAGGGAAAACCGGCGTCCACTTTCTTCCGGCGCTCGGGTCTGGCTCATTCACGCCCGCGAAAACGCCGCGAACGCGGTCCAGCGCGGCCGGCCCGACACGCTTTGATTTCGCAGCCACCCGTGCCAGCATGGCCTGCCCACCAACAAGGAAACCGAATAATGGTTGTTCGCGCCGGCCGGGAGTTTTTGGCGATCCCGGGTCCCACCACCATGCCCGACGAAGTGCTGCGGGCGATGCATCGCCCTGCGCTCGACATCTATTCCGACACCATGGTCGACATGACCGACAGCCTGCTGCGCGATCTGAGCCGGCTGTTCGCCACCAAGGGCCGTTCCTACATCTATATCGCCAACGGCCATGGCGCCTGGGAAGCCACCTTGAGCAACGTGTTGTCGCGCGGCGACAAGGTGCTGGTGCTGGAAAGCGGCCGGTTCGCGATCGGCTGGGGCAACGCCGCCGCCGCCATGGGCGCCGAGGTCGAGGTGCTGAAGGGCGACTGGCGCCGCGCCATCCGCCCGGCCGAGGTCGAAGCCCGCCTGCGGCAGGACAAGGATCACACCATCAAGGCGATCCTGGCGGTGCAGGTCGACACCGCCTCCGGCGCCGTCAACGACATCGAAGCCATCGGCAAGGCGATCAAGGCGGCCGGTCACCCGGCGCTGTTCATGGTCGATGCCGTCGCCTCGCTCGGCTGCATGCCGTTCGAGATGGATGCGTGGGGCATCGACGTCGCCATGTCCGGCTCGCAGAAAGGCCTGATGGCGCCTCCCGGCCTCGGCTTCGTCGCCGCCAACGACCGCGCCCGCGAGGTGCACAAGACCGCCGGGCTGCGCACGCCGTATTGGGACTGGACCGAGCGCGAGGGCGTCGAGCATTACCGCAAATATGCCGGCACCGCGCCGGTCCATCTGCTGTTCGCGTTGCGCCAGGCGATCGACATGCTGTTCGACGAGACGCTTGCGAACGTGTTCCAGCGCCATCGCCTGCTGGCCGAAGCCGTGCGCCGCGCGGTCGCGATCTGGGCCGAGGGCCAGGTGCTCGGCTTCAACATCGCCGAACCCGGCGAGCGCTCCGATACCGTCACCACGGTGGTGATGTCGAACGGTCACGATCCGGTGGCGCTGCAGCGCTACTGCAAGGAGAAATGCGGCGTGGTGCTCGGGGTTGGAATCGGCGAACTCGCCGGCCAGGCGTTCCGGATCGCCCATATGGGCCACGTCAATGCGCCGATGATCCTGGGCACCCTCGGCGTCATCGAGGTCGGCCTCAACGCGCTCGGGATCCCGCACGGCAAGGGCGGCACCGAGGCCGCGATCGAATGGCTCGCCAAAAGTGTAACGGCTTAAGCGGCCGTCAAGCCTTTTCGGAACGGCATTTTTCGTGCTTATACGGAACGGCAGAACAATAAAGAGCTAGAGCCTCGGCCGTCAGGACCGAGGCTCTAACAGCATAAGAAATAAACCGGAGGAATCCCATTGGCGTCCGTTGAATTGGGCGGCCTGACCAAGCGATTTGGATCGCTGGCGGTCGTCGATAACGTCTCGCTGCGGATCGATCATGGGCAGCTGATCTGCCTGTTGGGGCCGTCGGGCTGCGGCAAGACCACGACGCTGCGGCTGATCGCAGGCTTCCTGGAACCGACCGACGGCGAAATCCGCGTCGGCGATCGCCTGGTATCCTCCAAGGCCCGCACCTTGCCGCCCGAGCAGCGCAAGATGTCGATGATCTTCCAGAGCTACGCGCTGTGGCCGCACATGACGGTCGCCGAGAATATCGTCTATGGGCTGCGGTTGCGAAAAATGGACCGCGACACCATCGCCAAAAAGCTCAAGGCCATCCTCGAAACCACCAAGCTGGAAATCCTGGCGCAGCGTTATCCCGGCGAATTGTCGGGCGGACAGCAGCAGCGGGTGGCGCTGGCGCGCGCCCTGATCGTCGAGCCGGAAACGCTGCTGCTCGACGAACCCCTGTCCAACCTCGACGCCAATTTGCGCGAAGAGATGCGCTTCGAGATTCGCCGGCTGCACGACGAATACCGCTACACCACGGTCTACGTCACCCACGACCAATCCGAGGCGATGACAACCGCCGATCTGATCGCGGTGATGAATGCCGGCAAGATCGACCAGCTCGGCACGCCGCAGGATATCTACGACCGGCCGCAATCGGAATTCGTCGCGCGCTTCATCGGCGCCAGCAACGTCATCAAGGCCACCGCCCGCGACGACACCCATGTCGCATTCGCCGGCGCGACGCTCAAGGTGGTGGGCGCCAAACTCAGCGCCGGCCAAAGTGCGGCGGTCGCGATCCGCCAGCACGACATCGCGCTTTCGACCAAGGCGCCGCCCTCGCCGCAGAACGCGGTCAAGGCCACCGTGACGCGCCAGGTCTTTCTCGGCGCCAGCCGCGATTACATGGTCGAGACGCCGGACGGCACGGTGCTGCGCATCGTCACGCCGACCGAAAACGCCATTCCCCGCGGTACCGAGGTCTGGCTCTATCTGCCGCCCGAGCGCTGTCGCGCCCTGGAGCGATAAAGCATGATCCGGACCCGCAGGGCCGCGTTAGCGCAAAGTGGGAACCGGTTTTCCGAAGAGATCATGCTTAAAATAAAAAGATAGAGCGACGCGACGCGCGAGCGCCGACAACAAGCCGACCGGAGGAAACCATGAAAAATAAAAAACCGTCGCGACGCGACATTCTGAAGGGCTCGCTGAAAGGCTCGACCGCGCTCGCACTCGGCGCGGTGTTCGCCGCACCCGCCCGCGCCGACGCGCCGCCGGCCGAGGCGATCACGCCCGCAATTGATCGACGCCGCGAAGAAGGAAGGCAAGGTGGTCTGGTACACCGCGATCGATCTCACGGTCGCCGAAAAGATCGCCGCCGCCTTCAAGGAGAAATTCGGCGGCATCGAGGTGCGGGTCGAGCGCACCGGCGCCGAGCGGGTGTTCCAGCGCATCGGCCAGGAATATGCCAGCAACGTCCACGCCGTCGACGTCGTCAACTCGTCGGACGCCTCCCACCTCTTGACCTGGAAACGCCAGGGCCTGTTGCTGCCCTACCTGCCCGAGGACGTCGCCAAACATTACAAGCCCGAACACCGCGATGCCGACGGCACCTATGCCGGCTTCCGTGCCACCCTGAGCCCGATCGCCTACAACACCAAGCAGGTCAAGGCGGAAGACGCGCCCGCGAGCTTCAAGGACCTGCTCGACGCCAAGTGGAAGGGCAAGATCGTCAAGGCACACCCCGGCTACAGCGGCACCATCCTGACCGCGACGTTCGAAATGGTTCGCGACATCGGCTGGGATTTCTACGAGAACCTGGCCAAGCAGAACATCATGCAGGTGCAGTCGGCGACCGACCCGCCGAAGAAGCTCGCGCTCGGCGAGCGCAGCGTGATGGCCGACGGCACCGAATACAATATCTTCCTGCTCAAGGACGCCGGCCAGCCGGTCGAGGCGGTCTACCCGACCGAAGGCACGCCGTTCATCGTCGGCCCGAACGGCATCTTCAAGGCGGCGCCGAACCCCAACGCGGCGAAGCTGTTCCAGAACTACTGCTTCACGCCGGAAGCGCAGCAGATCATCATCGAGGTCGGCGGCCTGCGCTCGCTGCATGCGCAAGCCAAGGAGAAGCCGGGCCGCAAGCCGCTCGCCGACATCAAGCTGATGAAAGAAGACGCCGAGAACGCCGAGAAGCAGAGCGAGGCCATCAAGGCCCGCTATCAGAAGATTTTTCATGTCTGACGGGCGAGTGCAGGAACTCCATCCTTCGAGACGCGCGCAAGGGCGCGCTCCTCAGGATGAGGTCTCCTCCAGCCCTCATGGTGAGGAGCGCGGCAACGCCGCGCGTCTCGAACCATGGCCACGAGGGGCATCGAGGAAGCTCGCGCGATGCGAAAACCCATAACCCGGCGCGACGTCATCAAGGGTTCGGCGGCCCTCGGCCTCACGGCGTTCGCAACGCCCGTGAAAGCCGCGGGCCCGGAGCCGGTTTCGATCACCCCTGACCTGATCGAGGCCGCGCGCAAGGAAGCCAAGGTGATCCTGTACTCGTCGATGGATCTTCCGGTCGGCGAGAAACTGGGCAAGGCCTTCGAGGCGAAATATCCAGGGATCGAAGTGCAGATCGAGCGCTCCGGCTCCGAGCGGCTGTTTCAGCGGCTCAACCAGGAATTCGCCAGCAACATCCGCGCCGCCGATGTCGTCAACAGCTCGGACGCCTCGCACTTCATCACCTGGAAGAAGAACGGCTGGCTGGCGCCCTATGTCACCGAGGACATCGCGCAGCATTTCCTCCCCGAATATCGCGACCCCGACGGCATGTTCGCCACCACGCGGATCTGGCTGTCGTCGATCGCCTACAACACCAATCTGGTGAAGCCCGAAGACGCGCCGAAAAGCTTCGCCGATCTGCTCGACCCGCGCTGGGCGGGCAAGATCGTCAAGGGCCATCCGGCCTATAGCGGCACCATCATGACCGCGACCTTCCAGATGGTCCGCGAGCTCGGCTGGGACTACATGGAGAAGCTGTCGAAGCAGCGCGTCATGCAGGTGCAGTCATCGACCGATCCGCCGAAGAAGCTGTCGCTCGGCGAACGCGCGGTGATGGCCGACGGCAACGAGTACGGCATCGTGCTGTTGAAGGAGGCCGGCCAGCCGGTCGAGCCGGTGTACCCGACCGAGGGCACGCCGACGATCTCGGGACCGACCGGCGTGTTCGCCTCCGCGCCGCACCCCAACGCCGCCCGGCTGTTCCAGGCCTGGCTGCACACCCGCGAGACCCAGCAATTCTTCATCGACTTCACCGCGCAATATTCGGTTCACGCCCAGGTGCAGGCCAAGCCGGGGCGCCGCAAGATCTCCGACATCAAGCTGATGAAGGAAGACGCCGCGGGCGTGGAGAAAATGACGGACGAGATCAAGACGCGCTATGCGCGGCTGTTTAAGGTGTGAGATTTGCGTGATCCGGACTGACTTCCCACGTCATTCCGGGATGCGCGCAGCGCAGACCCGGAATCCAGAGATGTACAGCTCGAGCATTCCGGGTTCGCGGCTACGCGCGCCCCGGAATGACGATGTAACTGAATTGAAGCTTCCTAGATTGAAGGCAACATGACCATCACCGTTCCCATCGACACCCCCAAAGCAAAAATCGACTGGACCAAGCCGGTGCTGTGGCTGTTCGCAGCGTGTCTGGTGGCGCTGATCGTGATGCCGTTGTCCTGGCTCGCGGTCTACGCGTTCACCGACCAGGCCCATCACCTCACCCTGCAGAATTTCGTCACGCTGTTCACCGACCCCGATTTCCTCGATCCGTTGCTGACCACCGCCATCATCGCGACCACCTCGGCCGCGATCTGCTGCGCGATCGCGGCGCCGATGGGATGGCTGGTGTCGCGCACCGACATGCCCGGGCGGCAATTCATCCGCGCGCTGGTCACGGCTTCGTTCGTGACGCCGCCGTTCCTTGGTGCCGTCGCCTGGGAGTTGCTGGCCGCCCCCAACAGCGGGTTGCTCAACCAGTTGTTCCGGCTGCTCACCGGCGCTGACACCGACGAGCACCTGTTCAACATCTATTCGCTGACCGGCATCATTTTCGTGATTTCCTGCTACACTTTTCCGTTTGTGTTCGTGCTGGTCGCCAACGCGCTCGACACCATGCCGGGTGAGCTCGAGGATGCTTCCGCCATTCTCGGCGGCAAGGCGTGGACCACGGCGCGGCGGATCACGATTCCGCTGGCGCTGCCGGCGCTGGTCGCGGGCGCGATGATCGCATTCCTGCAGGCGATGACTTTATTCGGCTCGCCCGCGATCCTGGCGCTGCCCGCCGGCTTCCACACCATGACCACCAAGATCTGGAGCTTGTTCCAGTATCCGCCGAAGCTCGAGCTGGCCGCCGCCGCCGCCGTGCCGCTATTGCTGCTGACCATCCTGCTGCTGCAGGCGCAAAAATTCATTCTGGGGCGGCGCGGCTATTCCGTAGTCGGCGGCAAATATGGCGCACCGCGCCGGGTCGAACTGAAAAAATGGCGGTGGGTGGCGCTGGCGTTCTGCCTGGTGATCCTGCTCAATCCCGTGTTCCTGCCGTATCTGGCGCTGCTCAACGCGGCCTTTTCTCCCAATGCGACGACGCTGGTGACGCCGTCGAGCTTCACGCTGCACAACGTCGTCTTTGTGTTTACCGAGTTGTCCTCGACCCAGCTGGCGCTCAAGAACACGGTGATCCTGGGCACCGCGACCGCGACCATCGGCACGCTGCTCGCGCTGGTGATCGCCTATGTCACGACGCGCCGGGTGATCGCGGGTTCGCGCCTGCTCGGCTTTCTCGCCACCGCCCCGGTCGCGGTTCCCGGCATTGTGCTCGGCGTCGGGCTATTCCTCAGCTACACGCGGCCGCCCTTCGTGCTGTACGGCACGCTGTGGATCTTGTTGATCGCGTTCCTGACCATCAACCTGCCGTCGGCCTATCAGCAATTGCAGGCGGCCTTTGCCACCATCCACCCCGAACTCGAGGACGCCAGCCGCATCCTCGGCGCAACGCGGCTGCAGTCGCTGCGCCAGATCACCGCGCCCCTGCTGCGCACCGGCGTGATCGCGACCTGGTGCTTTATCTTTATCGGCGTGATGCGCGAGCTTTCCGCCGCGATCGTGCTGTTCACGTCGCAAACCAAGGTGCTCAGCGTATTGATCTACGATCTCAACGAAAGCGGCGACCTCGCCGCGATATCGGTGCTGGGCATCGCGATGCTGGTCATCACCTTCGCGGTGGTGCTGGCCGTCAACCGAATCCCGATGTTCGGGGCCAGCGCCGGAGCGCGGTTGCGCAACGGCTAAAGGCGCGCGGCATGATCTAATTGCCCTGTCATGATTTTGGCGACGGTGGCCGGAAAAGGACCGTGTAGTCGACGATAAAGCGAAATTCGTTCTGAGGATTGCGGACATTGCCTTGTTGCCAAAGGCTCGAATACTGCGTCTTCAGTCGAAAGCCCTTCAAAGGTCCATCGGTCGGCCGGTACTGAAGCCAGACGTCGAGTTCGCGGCGATCGGGAATGGCCGACTGAGTGGCGGTGTCCATCGCGTCCCAGCCACGCGTGTACCAGATCCCGGCCGATACACCTGGAAGTCCCATTGCGTAGCCAAGATCGTAAGCCACACTGCCGCCGAACGCCTTTTCGCCCGCGTTTTCGAACGCAATCTGTTGCATGTCGGTGTAGGTCGGCCTGGTACCGAACGGTGAAAATATGTTGGACTCGTTGCCTGTGACAGAGCCTGCCGCGAATAGTGTCCATCCAGCGTACACCATCTGCAACTTTGCCGAGGCTTGGTGGGTCTGAAGGGGCTGCCCGTCAGGAGGTTTGCCCCGACGCTTTGCTGGGTGATGATGTTGGCTCCGACGATCCAGTTCGGCACGGTGTTCGGTTGCCTGAAATCGTACTCGACCTGCGCGAATCCTGAATTCACGTAGTCCTGGATGTTGTAGTCCATGAATACGGTCGAGAGCCCGGAGATCGGCCGCCACTTGACCATCCCGAACGCCGCACCGTGATTGATGGCATCGCCCGCGAGAGCATCCGACATTGGGATGAAATCATTCGAATCGCGCTCCTTTACGGTCCAGAGATAGCCCAGCGCGTAGTCGTAGTTGCGGTCCTTGTCGGGAAGTGAATCCAGTGTGATACCTCCAAACGTGTTGGGTACCATGCGGTTATCTTGCGGATTGATGAGCGGCGTGTCGACCAGCTGATAGCCGCCACGGAATTCCTGGTCGCCGAACTGCGCCCGTCCATAGATCTGGCCGAGCGTCCCGATCGAGTTCTGGCCCGGCGCCAGCAGCCTGGTACCCTCCTCGTCGAGAGGAGCGAAGAGTTTCTGCGAGGTGTAGTACGCCGCGTGCACACCGAAGATATCGCCGACCAATCCGGAGCGGAATGCCAGCCAGCCGCCTACTGCCCACCCCTGCGATCGCGTTCCGTCGGCATTGTCGCGCGTCAGGTCATAGGTTCGCGCCACGAACTGAACCAGGGTATCGCGGAAGAATGCTGGCGTGTCGTTCGGCAGATTCCAATAGATCTCGTTCATGTACGGCTGGGGCGGGATCTTGTTCACGGTCCAGGAGGAGAGACGTTCCTGGTCCGCGATTTCCTGCCGGTCTGCCGGCAAAAGCTGTGAGGTCTCGCCGGACCCACTGGCACTCGCCGTCTGTGCCAGAGAGGATGCCGTCATGAGGACGGTGCCAATGCAAAACACGATGCCTACTGTGACCGTGAAGGCGTTTCCGCCACGGCCTGATCGGCCAAACCGGGGTCTCTTGGATTGACTGGTTTCATCGCCGTCGTCGGCCACAGCCCCGAGCGTGAACGTGCCGGTGCGCAGGCGGCCGATCGCGTAACCGAGCGTGATCGTCACGAAAAACGCAAGTTCGGGACGTTCACGCACTTGCGCGATCAACCAGTCGATCATGCAGTCTCCCACTGCCTGCGCCCGGTCAGCGACCGAGCTTGATCTCGCCTACTTTTCCACCCTGTGCCTGATAAGATTCAACGTAGCCGCGCGCGACCGCACGTACGGCCCGGCCGATATCGTCATACGTATCATCCGGCAGGTTGGCGAACGAAACCCGCACGCTCCAGTTCGGCGCATCGAAGCCGCCGCCGTTAAGCAACACCACAGCGTGGTCCTCGGCCAATTTGTAGACGAGGTCGAGCGGATGAACGTTCTTCTTCAGCCAATTGACCATGTCCTCGCCGACATATTTGCGCAGCCAGAACTCGAAATCGATGGTGCCGTAGTAATACGCGAAGTTGGGATTGGGCTTGACGTCGAGCGGCAGTCCTTCCAGCAGTGCATCAACCCGGCTCGTGACAAATCTTCATGCAAGCCGTCTGATAGAGCTTCTTGTCGTCCATCAATTCGCTGAGCGAGAAAAACGTCATCATCACCTGCTGCGGCAGCGACAGGCCCGCGGTATGGTTCAGCGCCACGTCGCGGCTGTCAGCGACGATCCGGTCGATCATCTTGAGTTCGCGGGGCGTGAGCGTGATCGAGCCGTAGCGCTTGTCGAGGGCCGCCAACTCCTTCTCGGGTAGTTTTGCGATCATCTCGTCGAGCAGATGGTTCTCGTGCAGCGCGATGATACCCAGCCGCCAGCCGGTGCAGCCAAAATATTTCGAATAGGAATAGACGCCGATGGTGTTATGCGGCAGGTCCGCCATCAGCGAGCGAAAGCCCGGCACGAACGTTCCGTAGACGTCATCGGTGAGAAGGATAAGGTCCGGCCGCTTGTTCTTGATCAGGTCGACAAGTTTCTTGCGCGTGACCGCATCCATCGCCATCGAGGTCGGGTTGCCGGGATTGCAAACGAAAAAGGCTTTGATCGCGGGATCTTCGAGCTTCTTGAGCTCCTCGTCGGAATACTGGAAGCGGTTCTCCTGGACTGCCTTCACGTGCACGGCCTTGAAGGCGTAATCCTCGAGTTCCGCGACTTCCATATAGGGTGTGAAGATCGGCGTGCCCAAAGCGATGGTATCGCCTTTCTTGAGGATGCGGTTCGCCATCAGCGATTTGAAGATGTAACACATGGCGGCGGTTCCGCCTTCGACCGCGTAGAGCTTGAACTCGCCCGGCGGCGGTTTGTCACCGCACATCGCCCACATCAGGTAGCGGTGCACAACCTTCTCGGCGTGAACCAGCATCCGGTCGGGCACCGGATAGTTGTCGCCGATAATCGAGTCGGTCATTTCATAGACAAAGGCGTCCGCGTCGAACCCGAACGTCCTGACGCTGAAATCGACGGCGCGACCAAGAAAGTCCGCTCCCGGCGCATCCGAATGCTTTGCGAGCCAGGCTGAGAGCCGCGCGGCGGCGCCCTTTGGTTGTGGCATACCGGCGACCCCGGCCTGAGGATCGTCCATCGCGCGGCGCGCTTCGGTGAGCGCGAATTGGCCGAACAGGAAAAATGCCTCGCGTGGCGCCGTTGCTATCCAGTTCGGATTGCCTCGGCCGGCGTTGAGCAAAGCACTGGCGGATTTGGCTGAGCTTGCCTTTGCGAACTTGATCAAACCGTCCTTGATTTCGAACGGGCTCATCTTGTCAAATTGGGTGTAGTCGACGCTCGTCATGACACTCTCCACCGCTCCGCCGGCGACCAACGCCGTGGTTGTCGAGAAGGCCGCCTCAGGCGACCGATGTCGGCGCGCTGTCACATCATCAGGACGATTGCCATACCGAAGATGGTCAGCAGCGTGTTGCCAATGGCGTAAGGCATGCCGTAGCCCAGCGCCGGTACCTTGCTCTTGGCCGCTTCCTGGATCATGCCGAGGGCAGCCGTGGTTGTGCGCACCCCGGCGCAGGCGCCGAACAGAATGGCCGGATGAAACTTGAAGACGTAGTACCCGAGATAGACCGCAATGATCAACGGAACGGAGGTCGCAACAATGCCCCAGACAAACAGGCTGATGCCGACTTCCTTCAGGCCGGCGACAAAGCCGGGGCCGGATGAGATGCCCACCACGGCAATGAAGACGTTCAGCCCAAGCGTATTCAGAAGCGCGAGCGCCGGTCCCGGAATGCGACCGAATGTCGGGTGGATCGTGCGCAGCCAACCGAGGATCAATCCAGCGAGCAGCGCACCGCCGCTGGTAGAAAGTCCGATCGGAATGCTGCCCCATTTAAAGCTGAGGGCGCCAACCAGGCCGCCGACAAGGATACCAGCCCCAAGAAAGGCGATGTCGGTGGCCTCGACCGCCCGGTCGGCGTAGCCGAGGTCATTCGCGGCGGCATCGACGCCGGATCTGCTGCCGACCAAAGTGAGGATGTCGCCGCGATTGATTTCGGTGCCGGGCAGGATCGGAAGCTCGACCATGTTGCGCATGATCTTGCGGAGAAAGACGCCGTGGGCCGACGGGCGTTGGCTCAGCTCGGCCAGCGTCTTGCCCGCGACTTCCTTGTTGGTTACGAGGACGTCGGTCATTTCCACGGGAACGTCGAGCAGCGCCTTGTCGTCGACCTCCTTGGCCCGGTCGGTAAGCAGGTTGACCAGCAGGTCGCGCCGTCCCGCTACCGCGACGACATCACCCGACTTTAGAACCAGGTCAGGTTTCCATTCCAGGATCTCCCCGCCGCGGCGGATACGCTCGACGAGAAGGCGCCCTTCGGGCGCGCTGGCTTCGGCCTGAGCTACCGTCTTTCCTACGACAGGCATACCCGGTTCCAGCACGTAGGCGCGCATTTCCCAGTTTCGCCGCGCCGACATGACATTTTCGCCGGTGCCGCCCCCGCCCATCTGCTTTTCATACTCGGCGCAGGCCTTGGGAAGATCGATGCCAAGCAACCACGGGCCGAGTTTTGCCAGCACGATCGCGGAGCCGATCGTTCCATAAATGTAAGTCACGGCGTAACCGATCGGAATCTTGTCCGCGTAAGCCTTGGCCTGCTCGGCGGGCAGGCCCAGCCGCATGATCTGATCGGTCGCGACACCGATCGAGGCCGAGATCGTCTGCGAGCCTGCATAAAGGCCAGCGGCGTAACCGAGATCGAGCCCGGCAATCCTTGCGCAGATCAGCGGCACGATCAGGCAGAACGCCAGCACGACAACGGCAAAGCCGATTTGCTTCGGCCCTTCTCGGGCGAGCCCCTGAAAGAACTGAGGGCCGACCCCATAGCCCACCGCGAACAGGAACAGCAGAAAGAAGACCGATTTGACGTTGGATGAAATCGTGAT
This sequence comes from uncultured Alphaproteobacteria bacterium, assembly GCA_963843235.1. Lineage (GTDB taxonomy): Bacteria > Pseudomonadota > Alphaproteobacteria > Rhizobiales > Xanthobacteraceae > Bradyrhizobium. The sequence continues at coordinate 287,856 of CAWJJV010000014.1, read as the reverse complement.
GGCCAACTGCCCAATGACGACGGCAGCAAGGAGCGTTGCGGTGACGTTTCCCAGGCTGAAGCCACCAACCTTGATCGGTCCGATCCAGAATCCGATCGCCAACGCGGCGAAAATCGCCAATTCAGGATAAGCCCGGAGCGTGGATACAAGCCAGTCCACCATCGCCTCCCTAGCAGTAGCCTTGTTTTCGGCCGCTTGCTCGTCGACGTATCGCCTGATCTCGTTTATCGCGCTCAACCAGACATTTTATGTCCGGAAGCCGACACGCGCTGGTCCAATTTGTCACACTCCCAGAACGCGCTCGGGGAGCTCTAAGAGTTTCTACTTGACCTTAAAAAGGTTGCGCACTTGCCTTACTACGTCAAGCGTTGTTTGCTCCTCGTTTACCCACTTTGAGCCAGATCAAGGCTCGCTAAAAACTAAATGAAATTCTCGATACGATCGAAAGCCGGGAGGCTCGCAAGGCGCCTCGCGTGACGATCTGGTTTTTCGCGTGCTCCTCCCTCCTCCCGTCATCGCCCGCGCCGGCGCAACGTCAGCGTCTTGCCCGCGGAAAAGCGCCGGTCGACACTAATCGCTTCAGATGACGGCCATCGCGAGCCATCTGGCAATCCATGCATTCGAACCGATATAACCACGGCGGCGGAATACAGCCCGCAGGACCGAACGAGGATTGAGTGACACAAACAGCCAGCAAGACATCTCCGCAACCGGTTCCGGTCGCCCCGCGCCGGCCGCATTCCTTCACCACCCACGGCATCACCGTCAGTGACGACTATGCCTGGCTGAAGGATGCCAACTGGCAAGAGGTGCTGCGCGATCCCTCGATCCTGGACGGCGACATCCGCAACTATCTCGAGCAGGAGAACGCCTATACCGAGCGCCTGCTCGGCCATACCGCGGGCCTGCAAAAGACGCTGATCGCGGAAATGCGCGGACGGATCAAGGAGGATGATTCCAGCGTGCCGGCGCCGGACGGTCCTTTCGCCTATTTCCGGAAATTCCGCGACGGCGGCCAGCATGAAATGTTCGGCCGCTCCCCGCGCGACGGCGGCGAGGCGACGATCATCCTCGACGGCGACGCGCTTGCCGCCGATCACGATTATTTCAAGTTTGGCGGCGCACGGCATTCCTGGGATCACCGGCTTGAGGCCTGGAGCGCCGATATCAAGGGCTCGGAATATTTCTCGATCCGGGTCCGCGACTGGGCTGATGGCAAGGACCGTGACGACCTGGTCGAGGAGACCGACGGCGCGGTGGTGTGGAGCGCCGACAACGCGCATTTCTTCTACGTCAAGCTCGACGACAATCACCGCCCGATGCAGGTCTGGCGTCATCGCCTGGGGACGGCGCAGGCCGACGACATCCTCGTCTATGAGGAACAGGATGCCGGCTGGTTCACCCATATCCATGAAAGCGCCAGCGGCCGTTTCTGCGTCATCGCCGGCGGCGACCACGAAACATCCGAGCAGCGGCTGATCGACCTTGCCGACCTCGAGGCGCCGACGCGCCTGGTCGCGGCGCGCGAGGAGGGCGTGCAATATTCGCTGGCCGACCGCGGCGACCAGCTGTTCATCCTCACCAATGCCGATGGCGCGATCGACTTCAAGATCGTGACCGCGCCGCTGGCCGCGCCCGAGCGTTCCAACTGGCGCGACCTGATCGCGTATCGCGAAGGCGTCTATATCATGGATATCGAGCTCTACGCCGGCCATCTGGTGCGGCTGGAGCGCGCCAATGCATTGCCGGCCATTATCATTCGCGATCTCGCGACCGGCGAGGAGCACGCCATCGCCTTCGACGAGGCGGCGTATTCGCTCGACACCATGGGCGGTTATGAATTCGAGACGACGAGCCTGCGCTTCTCCTATTCGTCGATGACGACGCCGTCGGAAGTCTATGACTACGACATGGCGAGCCGGACCCGCGTCTTGCGCAAGCGCCAGGAAATTCCGTCCGGTCACAACCCGGCCGATTACGTCACCACCCGCATCATGGCGCCTTCACACGATGGCGCGCTGGTGCCGGTGTCGATCCTGCATCGCAGCGATCTCGAGCGCGATGGAAGCGCGCCGCTCTTGCTCTATGGCTACGGCTCCTACGGCATGGCGATGCCGGCGTCGTTTTCCACCAACCGGCTGTCGCTGGTCGACCGTGGTTTCGTCTATGCCATCGCGCATATCCGCGGCGGCTCGGACAAGGGCTGGGGCTGGTATCTCGACGGCAAGCGCAAGAAGAAGACCAATAGCTTCGACGATTTCGCGGCCTCCGCGCGCGCGCTGATCGACGCCAAGTACACCAGCGTCAAGCGCATCGTCGGCCATGGCGCCAGCGCCGGCGGCATGCTGATGGGCGCGGTCGCCAATCGCAGCGGCGAGCTGTTCGCCGGCATCGTCGCCGAGGTGCCGTTCGTCGACGTTCTCAACACCATGCTCGACGACACGCTGCCGCTGACGCCGCCGGAATGGCCGGAATGGGGCAATCCGATCGAAAGCGCCGAAGACTTCCGCACCATCCTGTCCTATTCGCCCTACGACAACGTCGCGGCGCGGGATTATCCGGCGGTGCTGGCGATGGGCGGACTGACCGATCCGCGCGTCACCTATTGGGAACCGGCGAAGTGGATCGCGCGGCTGCGCGCGACCATGACCGGCGGCGGTCCGGTGTTGTTGCGCACCAATATGGGCGCCGGCCACGGCGGCGCATCCGGCCGCTTCAACCGGCTCGACGAGGTTGCGATTGCCTACAGCTTCGCACTGTGGGCGGTGGGTTTGGCGGACAAGAGCGAGGTGTGAGTTGGTGACCTGCGCCATTTGCCGAGCACGCCGCGGATACTCCCTCTCCCCGCGAGCGCCGGGCTCGCTTCGCATCATGGATGAATTGAGCCGCGTTGATGCGATCGTTGCCTCGCGCAAGCTCTCAGCGAGTCGTCCCGCGAACGCAGGGATCCATCTGCGCGGACCCTCGTTCCTGCACTGGAGCAAGTCCTGTTCTACTTTCGGAGCGCCAGGGGTGACGAGAGCGCCGATTCGGTGGGACGATCGCGGAATGCAAGGTGAGAAAGAACCATGCCGAACTACACCAAGACAGATTTCCCGACCGATAACGTCCGCCGCTTTCTCGAGCCGGGTCCGATCGTCCTCGTCAGTTCGGCATACAAGGGCGAGACCAACATCATGACCATGGGCTGGCACATGATCATGGAATTCCAGCCCTCTTTGATCGGCTGCTATGTCTGGACCGCGAACCACAGCTTCGAGATGATCCGCAAGAGCAAGCAGTGCGTGATCAACATTCCCACGGAAGATCTTGCAGCCAAGGTCGTCAAGATCGGCAACAGCTCCGGGCGCGACATCGACAAGTTTGCCGAGTTCGGCCTTTCGCCAAAGCCCGGCACGCATGTCGATGCACCCTTGATTGAGGAGTGTTACGCCAATTTCGAATGCCGGCTGAAGGACTCCAGCCTGATCCGGAAATACAGCCTGTTTGTCCTCGAAGTGGTGAAGGCGCATGTGGCGACCTCGCCCAAATATCCGAAGACGATTCACTACCGAGGCGATGGTGAATTCATGATTTCCGGCGCCAACACCAGCCGGTATCGCAAGCTGTTCAAGCCGCAGATGCTGTGAACTCGACGATGCCACCCGCAGCTCGGATGGCGGCAGCCTTGCCGCAGCGTCGCCGCCGTTACGTTACCTCGGTAACGCAAATGTCAGCCTGCTGACATTGCGCGGGAATACACGCTACCCAAATCAACCGCGGGCGCGGGGTAATCACGGTCGGTGCGCAGACGGTTCCCGGATAGGCGAACGCACCGAACGCATTAGCGCGGCATGACGCGCGAAGGATCGTTATCATGAAGAAAGTTTACCTGACGGCCGCGCTGTTGATGCTCGCGGCACCGTTGTCCGCACAAGCCGCCGAGGGGGTCAAGGTGGTGCCGATGCTCAATACCGAGGTTACCTCGAGCGGCCAGCCGATCATGCTGCCGGGCGGCCATGTCCGGGTGATCACGTCGACCTACGAGATTGCGCCGGGCGCCAAATTGCCCGTGCACAAACACAACTATCCGCGCTACGGCTATCTGATGTCCGGGCAGTTGCGCATCACCAACGTCGAGACCGGCAAGAGCACGACATTCAATCCGGGCGACTTCATCATCGAGTCGCTCGGACAATGGCACAAGGCCGAGAGTATCGGCACCGATCCGATCAAGCTCTTGGTGATCGATCAGGTTCCGAAGGGCCAGGACAACACGATCCTGCAAGACAAGAGCGCCGCATCGGCGCATTGAGCCGCAGCGCCGCGCAACCCCGAGCCCACTATCTTCCGTTCGCCTTCCGCCACGCCGCGAAATCGACGAGCGTCTGCTCGTCGGTCGCGGGGTATAGCCCGAAGATGGAACGCCCCGTCCGCACCTGTTCGGTGACAAAGTCCTCGAACGCGGTCATCTCGAACGCTTCATTGGCGATCTCGTCGGCGAGATGCGCGGGGATCACGATCACGCCGTCGCTGTCGCCGAGAATGACGTCGCCGGGAAACACCGGGGCGTCGCCGCAGCCGATCGGGCCGTTGATCTCGATCGCCTGATGCAGCGTCAGGTTGGTCGGCGCGCTCGGCCGATGATGATAGGCGGGGAAGCCGAGCCTGGCGATCTCGGCGGAATCGCGAAATCCGCCGTCGGTGACGACGCCGGCGACGCCGCGCTGCATCAACCGCGTCACCAGAATGGCGCCGGCGGATGCGGCACGGGCGTCCTTGCGGCTGTCCATCACCAGCACCGCGCCGGGCGGACAGTCTTCCACCGCCTTGCGCTGCGGGTGGGAGCGGTCGCGAAACACATCGAGCTTGTTGAGATCCTCGCGCGCCGGCATGTAGCGCAACGTAAACGCCTCGCCCACCAGCGTCGGCTGCGCCGGACCGAGCGGATGCACGTCCTGAATGAACTGGGTTCGAAAGCCGCGCTTGAACAGCGCGGTCGCGACGGTTGCGTGTCGAGATGGTCTTGAGTTTGTTGCGGGTGGCGTCGGTTAGTTTTGGCATGGCTGTGCGTCCCAGATTGCTTCGTCATTCCGGGATGGTCCGCAAGGACCAGACCCGGAATTCATCTCGATGCGCAATGTCCGGGTTCGATGCTTCGCATCGCCCCGGAATGACTCCCGATCAATAAATCGCCGGCTCGCCGACCGGCGCGCCGAATCCGGTTTCGAGGAAATCGAAATCGCAGCCCTCATTGGCCTGCTTGATGTGGCGCGTGAACATCCAGCCATAGCCGCGCTCATAGCGGGTCTCGGGTTGTTTCCACTCAGCCCGGCGCTTCGCAAGCTCGGCCTCGGGGACATCGAGGTTGATGGTGCGCGCGGCGACATCCAGCGTGATCTTGTCGCCATTGCGCACCAGCGCCAGCGGGCCGCCGATATAGGCTTCCGGCGAAACATGCAGGATGCAGGCGCCGTAGCTGGTGCCGCTCATGCGCGCATCCGACAGCCGCACCATGTCGCGCACGCCCTGCTTCACCAGCTTGGTCGGGATCGGCAGCATGCCCCATTCCGGCATGCCCGGCCCGCCCTGCGGACCGGCGTTGCGCAGGATCAGGACATGATCGGCCGTGACATCGAGGTTGGGATCGTCGATCGCCTTCTTCATCGACGGATAATCGTCGAACACCAGCGCCGGGCCGGTATGCCTGAGGAAGCGCGGCTCGCAGGCGCTCGGTTTTATCACGCAACCGTCCGGGGCAAGATTGCCTTTCAACACCGCGAGCGCGCCCTCGGCATAGATCGGATTGGCGACGGTTCGGATCACGTCGTCATCATAGACTTCGGCGTGCGCGATATTCTCGCCGAGCGTCTTGCCGGTCACGGTGACGCAATCGAGATGCAGATGATCGCGGATGCGGCTCATCAGTCCGGGCAAGCCTCCGGCATAGAAGAAATCCTCCATCAGGTATTTGTCGCCGGAGGGCCGGACATTGGCGATCACGGGCACCTTGCGGCTGGCGATCTCGAAATCGTCCAGGCCGATGTCCTGGCCGGCGCGGCGCGCCTGCGCGATCAGATGAATGATCGCGTTGGTCGAGCAACCCATCGCCATCGCCACCGTGATCGCGTTCTCGAACGCCTTGCGGGTCTGGATCTTGTTCGGCGTCAGATCTTCCCAGACCATTTCGACAATGCGCCGGCCGGATTCCGAACTCATGCGGATGTGGTTGGCGTCCGCGGCCGGAATCGACGACGCCCCCGGCAGCGTCATGCCGATCGCTTCGGCGATCGCGGTCATGGTCGAGGCGGTGCCCATGGTCATGCAGGTGCCGTAGCTGCGGGCGATGCCGGCCTCGACATCGACCCAATCCTTGTCGGAGATCTTGCCGGCGCGGCGCTCGTCCCAATATTTCCAGGCGTCGGAACCCGAGCCCAGCGTCTTGCCCTTCCAGTTGCCGCGCAGCATCGGCCCCGCGGGAAGGTAGATCGTGGGCAACCCCATGCTGGTGGCGCCCAATAGCAGCGCCGGCGTGGTCTTGTCGCAGCCGCCCATCAGCACCACGCCGTCGACCGGATGGCCGCGCAGCAATTCCTCGGCGTCCATCGCCAGCAGATTGCGGTAGAGCATCGTGGTCGGCTTCAACAGCGATTCCGACAGCGAGATCGCCGGCAGTTCCATCGGAAAGCCGCCGGCCATCAGGATGCCGCGCTTGACGTCATCGACCCGCGACTTGAAATGCATGTGGCAGGGTTGCGCGTCCGACCAGGTATTGAGGATCGCGATGACCGGGCGGTCCTTCCACTCCTCCGGCGCGTAGCCCATCTGCATGGCGCGCGAGCGATGGCCAAAGGCGCGCAAATCGTCGGGGGCGAACCAGCGCGCGCTGCGGAGCGTTTCCGGAGTTTTTTTCTTGTCTGTCATGGAATCACCTGTTCGAGAGAGACCTTCCAGTCGTCTCATCGGATGGGTTGGCGCGGCGTGCATTGCCGCATGAACACCGCCTAATTACAAGGCCGCGGGGATGGCGACCACTGGCAGAGCTGCATGGCCGACGGCGTCAGGAATCGCGCGCGGTGGTCAACACCATCCGAATGAGATCGGCGGCATTCCGGGCGCCGAGCTTTTTCATGATGTTCGCCCGATGGTCTTCAATCGTGCGCGGGCTGATACCGAGCCGACGCCCCGCCTCCTTGTTGGAAGCCCCGGATGCGAACTGCTCCAGCACTTCGCGTTCGCGCCGCGTCAATGGCTCGCGCCCGGGAAAATGCAGCAAGGCGGCTTTCGAGCCGATACCCTCGGCCTGCCGGCGCGTATAGGCCCCGATCGCGTCATCCAGCCGGGCCAGGATTTCACTGCCCCTGAACGGCTTTTCGATGAAGTCGAGCGCGCCATGCTTGATCGCGCTCACCGCCATGGTGATGTCGCCCTGCCCGGAGATCACCAGGATCGGCGCGGGATAGTCCTCGCCGCGCAGCTCCCTCAGAATATCGAGGCCGGACTTACCGGGAATGTGCACGTCGAGCAGGATGCAGGCGGGAGTCCGGGTTCGCGCGACCGACAACAGCGCGGCGCCGTCCGCAAAGCAGATCACCTGATAGCCGCCCGCCGACAACGACCAGCGAGATGGTTTCGCGGACAGCAGGATCATCGTCGACCACGAATATCTCGCCACGGGAAAGAGCGTCTTCGGCCATGTACCATCGTCCATTGAGGTGATTGCGCTCGCCGAACGGCCTGCTGTGTGCGGCAAAGATTCGACCTCACCCGTATTTGTACGGGAGCAAGACTTAACGCACAAGTAGCGCTGGCGGCATTAGAAAACACGGAAGGAGAGCCACCATGCAGACCGCCGCGGGCAGCGACACGCCCGATATCCAAAATCGCAATTATCGCTTGGTCGTTTTGGATCTCGTAACCTTGGCTGAGCGCATCCAGGCCAGCATGAAGCTGCTTGAACAGGCGATCTCCGGGGAATTGCCGCGCGGCAATCCGGACGTTCACGACGACGTCTTCGTTCTGGACGACGTCACGCCTTGCTACGTGAAGGCGAGTGCGGCATTGCACGCCTGCCACGTCGGGCTCAGCCAAGCTCTGCATTTAATGCAGAGCACCCCGGCATCCGGCCCTCGAGCGGACTGGCTTGCCCGAAGCCGCGATCGCCCGGCTGGTTGCGCGTAAGGCCGCCGGACGGATGCTCGGCGATCGGGCGGCATATTCAGCCGCCCATCAGCGCATCCTGCGTCGACGAGGTGTCGGGCCCTTTCTTCTTGTTCTTTCCCAACAGAAACTGGACCTCGATCTCGGCGCCGTTGACGCGGACCAGTTCGCACCTGCGATAGGCCAGGCCGGTGGACGACAACAGCAGAAAGAACTCCGTGAGATTGAGGCCTTGAATGGAGCCCTCCACGGTCAGCATGGCGTCATTGTCCGATATCGCGTTGAGCAGACAATCCCGGCGCCACGTTCCGTCGATGCCCATGATGCAGACGCCGTATCCGCGGCTGAACGTCACGCGCTCCGGTCCCTTGCTCTCCGCCGCCACGGTCATAGCCCCGTCATCGCAGCGACCCTGGGTCCGGCCCGCGGATGCGGCCGTCACTCTTGTCGAGGTCGCCTGCGAACCGCTCGGGCGATAAAGCCCGCGCCGCTCCGGATAAGGTTTGAAGACGTCGGTCAGCCCGACCACCGTCTCCGCCGCGCCCAGCACGAGAAAGCCGTCCGACTCGTTCGCTTTGGCGAGGCGCCGGAAGATGTCGATTTTGGTGTCCTGGTCGAAGTAGATCAGGACGTTCCGGCAGAAGATCACATCGAAGACCCCGAGCTCGGAAAAGTCGTGCAGCAAATTCAATTGCCGGTGCTGAACCATCGCGCGAATCTCGGCCTTGACCTGCCATAACTCGCCGGTCTGCGTGAAGTATTTGACCAGCATTTGAATCGGCAGGCCGCGCTGAACCTCGAACTGGCTGTACAATCCCGACCTGGACTTCTCGATGACCTCCCGCGAAAGGTCGGTCGCGAGGATTTCGATCCGCCAGCCGGCGATCGCGGCACTCATTTCCTTCAGGCACATCGCCAGCGAATACGGCTCCTGACCTGTCGAGCCGGCGGCGCACCAGATCCGGATGCTGCGGCGGCTCGCGCGCGCCTGCAGCATCTCCGGCATGATCACGTTGCGGAAATGATCGAATGGAATCTTGTCGCGAAAGAAGAACGTCTCGTTGGTGGTCATGGCTTCGACCACCTGGGTCGTGAGATCGGCAGGCCCACCCTTTATTTTCTGCACGAGTTCGCCGATGCCCGACAGGCCGCACTTGCGCGAAAGCGGGAGCAGCCGGCTTTCGATCAGATACTGCTTGTCCGCGGACAGATCGAGGCCTGAATTGTCCTTGAGAAACTTGCGCAGATATTCGTAATCGGACGGAGTCACGGCCGGCCTCTCGAAACGGATCGGGATGATGGCAACTGGCCGTCGCCAGGCAGCGTCGTGACGTGGCGCAAACGGCACGCACGCGAAAACTTTTCGCTTCGGCTGCCATCAGGCCGACAGTTTATCCCGGTGGTCGATTTAACATTCATATCGAAACTAAACTAGGTGAGCGCGGCCCGAAGCAGACCGACTTCCATGATCGGCGGTTTCAGTCGAGCAGGCTCGCTTCGGCCAGACCGCATCCCGTTAGACGCGACTGCATATTACAACCTATAATCGTTATGGCTTCACATCCACGTTAATTTCACGCACCCGTGAAAATACGGGCCATCCGGTAGTTGGCTGCATCATTCGATTTTTAATTAAAAGCCACAGCGACAAAAATCGCGGGTGAACCGGGGCCGCCGGCGGCAATTCGACATCTTCTTCTTGCCTGACGCGGCACAACCTGGACGGCACAGGTGCGCGACGTGACCAATCGGCAAATTTTCAAGCTAATGATTTGCGTTGCGTTAACCCGCGCGCGGTTAAGCGTCCCCCGATACCGGTTGCGCTCCCTTCATGCATGAGATTGCCTTGAATTCCGATCCTCGTTCATCCAACGGATTTTTGTCGGCACTGAATGCAGACGATTATGAATTGATCCGTCCGCATCTGAGAACCGTCGAGCTGTCGCAGGAACTTGTGCTGGTCGAAGTCGACGACGCGCTCAAGCGCGCATATCTGCCGCATCGAGGCATCATCTCTCTCGTCGTGAAACTCGCGCGCGGCGAGCAGGTCCAGGTCGCCATGATCGGCCGCGACAGCATCTTCGGCACCTTCGCGGCGCTGACGGATCCGACCGTGCTGAACAGCGCGGTGGTGTTGATTCCCGGCGTCGCCTCGACGCTCGACATCGATCGTCTTCGCGCCGCGGCCGATCAAAGCGCGACGCTCCGGGCGACGCTGGTACGGCATGGCCTGGCGGTCTACGCACAGATTCAGCAGGCCGTCGGATGCAATGCCTCGCACACCGTGGAATCCCGGCTTGCGCGATGCCTGTTGCAGACCAGGGATCTGTCCGGCAGCGACCAACTGGTTCTAACGCAGGAATTGATGGCGCAGATGATCGGTGCGCGCCGCAACAGCGTGTCGCTGGTGGCCAACATGCTGCAGCAGGCCAATTTCATCCACTACAGCCGGGGCCACATCGAACTGCGCGATCCGGACGGTCTCAGCAAGAGCGCCTGCGAATGCTACGCCACGGTCAGGGCTCAATATGAAAGACTGCTTCGTCCCCGCAGCCTGTCGTGAACATCGTCCAGCCCTGGCTGTCTTGCTGAAAGTTGGATTGCCGCATCAGGTGATGAACTCGCGTAGCGCAGCGACGCGCCACCGTACTTCTACGGTTACGGATTTTCATACACGGCTAATGTTGGGCAACGAAAATGACGTGAACAGAGGAGGCTTCATGTTCACGTTCGAAACGACCGACCAGAAGGAAGTCCGGCGTTTCCGTATCGCGCAATTCAACGGCCGAACCGCAACCGTCAGGGCCGGCGGGACGACGGTGACCGGCCACGTTCGATCGGTGCTGGAACACAAGTCAAGCATTCCGGCAAGTTGGAGCATCACCCTCGTTCCGACCGGGCCGAAGCCCAGGATCGGCGCGCTGCGGCCGGTGTCCCGCATTCGCGCATTCGCGGAGGACGTCTACTGAGCCGCGGCGTTGGCTGACGCCGCCGGGCCGGATGCTTGATAGTCGTAAATATCGCCGGTCAGTTCGGAACAACAAAAAACCCGCCGGTTTGGCCGGCGGGCTTTCATCTCATGTCGCTAACAGCGCGACCGACCTGGAGATCCCGGTACATCCGCGGAAATCTCGCATCGGCCTGCGTCAGACGGCGCGGAGGTTTTCCGCGCTGGTCTTGCCGCGCATGCTGTCGACCTTCGATTCGAAGGAAAGCTTCTGGCCTTCATTGAGCGAGCCCATGCCGGCGCGCTCGACGGCGCTGATGTGCACGAACACATCGTTGCCGCCGTCATCCGGCTGAATGAAGCCGAAGCCCTTTGTTGCGTTGAACCACTTGACTGTTCCGGTTGTCATTTAACTTCTCCAAGACGCGCAAATGCGCAGGCTTGCCCGCACGAACCTTCGCGCGAGCTTAAATCCGATTTCAGCGATGTCTTGGGGAGGGAAGCCGGTTCGGCGCGATCAACAAGCAAATCGATTGTTCGAATAGCGTACGTGTACGCTATTGCCATGAATATAGCAAGCGATAAACCGACCCAGGCGATTGGCGCGGCATATCCCGAGCAAACACGTCACAGAGTCCAGGAACGGGGAACCAATCAGCCCAGTCGGCTGATCTGCTCCTCCGTCACCACGCGCTCGATATTCTCGGTCTTGCTCTTGATGCGGTAGCGCGGGCGCCCGTCCGCCTCGATCGGCAGGCAGGTGACGATGGTATAGACGCTTCGCTCCCGCGCGCCGGCACGGCCCTGCGGACCCTGCAACTGGTGATGGACGTTGTCATTGATCGCGAAATTGTGGGCCATCGCTTGCCTTCCCGTTGAAGCCGGGCTTTTAGTCAGAATTGCCCCCAAAAGCAACTAAATCCCGATAGCCGCGCGCCAAAATGGTCGGGGGATCCTCGCCGGACGACCCGCACCACGGCCTTCCCGCCGTGTGGATGCGCGGCAGCCGCCACCCCTTCGGCGGCGAGTACTCGAGTGGAAGCGATACGGTGCGAAATCCCCGATGCGCGCCCGAAGACCTCGAATGCATCCCCGTGCCGGTGACGCAGCACGCGACCAACCGCCTAACGATAAAACGCACTCGGCGGCATCCTGAAATGCCTGCGGAACATGGCCGTGAAAGCACTTTGGCTGGCATAACCGCTATCCAGCGCGACATCGATAATCCGTGCGCCACGCGCCAGCCGCTCAAGGGCAAACAGAAGGCGCGCCTGCTGGCGCCATTGTCCAAAGGTCAACCCGGTCTCCTTCGCGAACAGACGATGGATGGTCTTGGGCGTCACCCCGAGTTGGCGTGCCCATTGCTCCGCGGTCGCGCCCCCGTCGGGCCGCGCGACCAGCGCCTCGCACACGGTCCGCAAGCGGGCATCGCGCGGCATAGGCAGATGCAACGGCAGCACATCCACCTCGCGCAATTCATCCAGCAACAGGCGCATCAAACGCTCGTCCCGCGTGTCCGGCGCATAGTCGAGTGGCACCCGCATCGCGGCGACGATCAGCTCCCGCAGCAGCGGGGAAACCGCAACGACGCCGCTCTGTTGCGGCAGATGCGGCGTGGCTTCCGGGTCGACGAAGACAGTGCGGATTTTGACGTCGCCGCACATTCTGACGTCGTGATCGAGCCCCGCCGCCAGCCAGACCGCACGGTTGGGCGGCGCCACCCATGCGCCCGCCGTGGAGTGCACGATCATGACCCCTTCGATCGCGTAGAGCAGCTGCCCCCGGGGGTGCGCGTGCGGCCCGGTCGAGGTGCCGCTCGGATAATCGATTTCCATCGCCGCCATCGGCCGCGCCGTCGCGTGATAGTCGAGGTGACGGGTGGTTAAGCTGCGAAGCATGTCCCAATCTCGCTGGATGCCGTCATTCTAGCGTGAGACGGGCACGGGCGCGAACGGCTATTTGCTGCGGCTCGTTTTCTCCGATGGGTCGTCACGCATCATGTTCAAACAAAAAGCCGCGCTCCTCTACCCCTTCCTCGCCATCGTGTTGTGGGCGGGCAACGTCATCGCCTCCCGCCTGTCGGCCCATACCATCGGGCCTCAAGCGATCACCTTCTATCGTCTGCTGCTCGCGGTCGCGCTGATGAGCCTATTCGTCGCGCGGCCCGCCTGGCGGAATCGGCTCGCGATCTGGCCGCATCTCGGACAACTCGCCATCCTCGGCTTTCTGGCGATGTGCCTGTTCCAGAGCCTCTCCTATCTGGCGGCGGAGACCACGACGGCGACCAACATGGCCGTATTCACCGCGCTGACGCCGCTTCTGACCGTGGGGCTCAGCGCGACGCTGCTGGGTGAGTACCCGACGCTTGGGATGGTCGGTGGCGGTGTGCTGTCCTTGGTCGGCCTGATCTATCTCGTCAGCAGCGGCGACGTGTCCGTGCTGCTGCGGAACGGCGTTCATTCCGGCGATGCGCTGATGCTGCTGGCCGCGTTGGTGTACGCGCTTTACGGCGTGTTGTTGAAGCGGTGGGCCCTGCCGATTCCCGGATGGCAATCGACCTACATGCAGGCGCTCTGTGCGCTTGCGGTCATGTTTCCCGCCTACCTCGCCACGCCTGCATCGCTTCGCGAGCTCAATGCCGCGACGCTGCCGTTGATCGGCTATGCCGGCGGGCTGGCCTCCGTGGTCCTGCCGTTCCTCTGGATCAAAGGGGTCGAGCAACTCGGCCCAAGCCGCTGCGCGGTCTTCATGAATTTTTTGCCGGTGCTGACCGCCGCCGCCGCGGTTGTCATGCTGGACGAGCCGGTGCAGCCTTTCCATGTGATCGGCGGCGGGCTTGCGCTTGTCGGCGTTGCCTGCGCGCAAGCGTTCCGGCGGCCGCTCAGGCGGCGGGCCGCGTTAGCAACTGAATAGATGAAGGGCCGTTGAACTCCCGCCCAACCTCAAATCTCCGTCTTGGCGGAGGCAAAAATGCAGGCGAGCGTGACAAGCGAAGCCGCCAGCAGATAATAACCGACGTAATAGATGCCGTAACCAACCTGCAGCCAGGTCGCGATATAGGGCGCCAACGATGCGCCGAAGATTCCCGCCAGATTGAAGGTAATCGACGATCCGCTGTAGCGCACCTGGGGTGGGAAGGGCGCGGCCAGGCGGCGCCGAGCACGCCGTAGTTTAGCCCGAACACCAGCATGCCTATCGTGGTGAAGGCATAGATCCCGCCCAAGCCTGCCGTCAGCAGCGGCCCAAGTGCGAAGGAAAATAGCGCCACCGCCACGGCCGTCGCGATCAGCAATTCACGCCGCCCAAAGCGGTCGCCCAGTTTGCCCGCGGCGACAGTGGTGATGCCGAAGAGCACCGATCCATAAATCTGCACCTTCAACGCGTCCAGAAATGAGATGCCGACGACCTTCACGTTGTAAGACAACAAGTAGGCTGTGCAGATGTAGAACAGAACGAAGGTCATGAGCGCTACGAATGTGCCGAGGAACAGGCTGCGCTTGTAGCGGCGTATCAACTCCAGCCCAGGAACCGCGACGCGTTCCGCCTTCGCGACGGTCTGCTGGAATTCAGGAGTTTCGGTAATCGAAAGCCTTACCCACAAACCGATCGCGATCAGTACGGTCGACGTAACGAAGGGAACGCGCCAACCCCAGTTCAGCAACGCATCTTGCGAGATGAAGTGCAGCAGGCTCCAGAACACGACCGAGGCCAGGAAAAGCCCGAGAGGAGCGCCGAGCTGCGGAAACATTCCGTACCAGTTGCGCTTGCCTTCCGGCGCGTTTTCAGTCGCCAGCAGCACCGCGCCGCCCCACTCCCCGCCAAGGCCGAAACCTTGCCCAAACCGGCACAGCGCCAGCAGGAGCGGCGCGACGACGCCGATTTGCCCATAGGTGGGCAAAAGGCCGATCACGACGGTCGAAATGCCCATGGTCAGCAGCGCCGCCACCAACGTGGTCTTGCGACCAATCCGGTCCCCGAAATGACCAAAGACGATGGCACCAAAAGGCCGCGCGAAGAATGCAATCGAGAAGGTAGCGAATGAGGCAAGGAGCGCCGTCGTCGGGTCGCTATTGGGGAAGAACTGCGCTGGAAAGACCAGGACGGCTGCCGTCGCGTAGACATAGAAGTCGAAGAATTCGATCGTCGTGCCGATCAAGCTTGCCAGCAGCACCTGCGCGGGAGAATTCGAGGACTTTCTGAACCGTGCGCCGGGAGCCGATAGCGCGATGTTTGTTTCACGAAGCATGGGCCTGACCTGTCAGATGCGGTTCTGTTGGCAGAGAAGATGCTGCAGTTCCGATACGCGGTGCGATCGGTTCAACTGCAAGGCAAGAGACAACGAAACGTGGTCTTTCGTTTAGCTCAATCCAACATCGCGCCCGATAAATTCTGCGCTACCTCAGACTGGCCGCGCTTTGTATGGCTGGTATGCCGTATCAGCGACGAGGTATTTTGGCTGAGATTTCGTCAGATCAACGCACGATCCAGGCGTGCCGGCCCCAGGACCGTTCGCCGCGCTCGGCGCGATATACAAGAACGGCATTACAGCTTGAAGCAGATGAGAAGTTCGCCCGGCCGAAACGATGCAATACCTGCGCGGACTGGACAGCACGATGCACGTGCTCACATTGCGAGGTTCCGATGGACGTGGCCGCCCCCGACAAACCAGCGGTATCGAATCCGGACTGGCCGCTCGATATCTACACCACCCTCAAATCGTTCGGTGTCGCGCAGGTTTGCTATGTGCCGGACGCCGGGCATTCGCGACTGATCACCCTGTCGCACCAGGATCCGGCGATCAAGACCACCGTTCTGACCACGGAAGAAGAAGGCATCGCGCTTTGCGCCGGGGCATGGCTTGGCGGCGACCGTTCCGTGCTGCTGATGCAGTCGAGTGGCGTCGGCAACTGCGTCAACATGCTTTCGCTGATGAATTCCTGCCGGTTTCCATTGCTGACGCTCGTGACCATGCGCGGCGAGTGGGCCGAATTCAATCCCTGGCAAATCCCGATGGGCAACGCGACACCCGGTGCGTTCGAATTGATGGGCGTGACGGTTCTCCGCATCGACAATCCCGACGAGGCGGGAGAAGTGATTTCCGCGGCCGCCAATCTTGCCTTCGACGGCGATCGACAGATCGCTGTTCTGATCTCGCAGCGCATGCTTGGACGAAAGAAGTGGGTGGAGCAAAAGTAATGGCCGTGTCATTCGGAACCATGGATCGGCGCGAGGCGGTCAAGGCGCTGCTCGTCGACCGCAAGAACCTGCTGGTCGTGACCGGGCTGGGCTCGCCCTCCTATGACGTATTCGCGGCCGGCGAACACGATGCGAACTTCTATCTGTGGGGCGCGATGGGCGGCGCCGCCATGGTGGGGCTCGGGCTTGCCAACGCGCAACCCACGCGCCCCGTGGTTGTCATCACCGGCGACGGCGAGGCGCTGATGGGACTGGGCAGCCTGCTGACGATCGCGGTCAAGAAGCCGCCCAACCTGACGGTTGCCGTCCTCGACAACGGTCACTTCGGCGAGACCGGCATGCAGCTCAGCCATTCCGGCCTTGGCTCGCGCCTGGAAGTCATCGCGGAGGGCGCCGGCTTTCGCTCGGTGACGGAGATAACGGACTTGAAGGGCATCGCCGAATATCGCGGCAAGCTGCATGACATCGGCACCGGCCCCCGTTTCGCGCGGATCAAGATCGCGCCCGGCAATCACGCGCGCGCGCTACCGCCGCGTGACGGCGTGTTTGTCAAAAACCGATTGCGCCAGCATCTCGGCTTCGCGGTGACCTGATCAGGAACCGGACGGCTCCGCGGCCGCCGTTGTGATATCCCAAAGTCGTTCTTCGACGAGGCCCTGAATCTCTTTCCGGATCATCGTCGAGATGGTCGAGGTTGCCACCGAAGGACGGCGATCGGCGGGCGACGCCAGGATCAGCTCCCGCGTCATCGCCGGCTTGGCGATCTCTGCAGTTTCCAGCCTTCCCTCCAGGACTTCATTGCGCACAGCCGAGGGAGGCAACAGCGTGAAGCCAATTCCTTCTTCGACAAGGCTCGTCAGAACGCGAAACGAGTCCGCCTCCATCAACACCTTGAGGGTCAGGCGCTTGCGCGCTGCGGCACGTTCGATCAGCTCACGCAGGCCGTGAGAATGGCTCGGAAGAACGAGTTTCTGTTCGGCGAGCCACCCGATGTCGACTTCTCGCCGCTCGGCGAGCCCGCTGCCGCGCGGACCGACGGCCACGATGCGGTCGCGGCCGAGCGTCTCGACCGCCAGATGCAGGTCGACGGAGGGGCCATAGATGATGGCAAGGTCCATCTCGCCCCGGTGCAGCCACTCGACGAGATGACCGCCATAGCTTTCCACGATCAGGAGCGAGACGTCGGGCAGGGTTTCAATGATGCGGCGGGCGAAGCGAGCGGACAGGATGCAACTGACCGTCGGCACCAATCCCAATACGACCCGGCCCGACGGGTTACCTCCGACCGATTGCAGGTCGTCGCGGACCTGTTCGATCTGACGGACCAGTCCGGTGGTCCGCTCCAGCAGCAACTGGCCGGCCGCGGTCAACAGCATGCCGCGGCCGTTGCGGGTGAAAAGCTCGATCCGAAGCTCGTGCTCGAGCAGCTTGATCTGCCGGCTGAGCGCCGGCTGGGCAATCCGCAACCGGTCGGACGCCTTACTGAGGCTCCCGAGTTCGGCGACTGAACGAAAGGTGCGAAGCTGCCGCAAATCCATCGGATGATCTTACAAAATGATATTCCCGCCTCAGGCGATATATCAATTTGCGAAACCACGCACCAGCGGCAGTGAAGCGCAATCCGGACACGAATTTTCAAGCGAATACGAGCCGACCGTCCAGCCGTCGCATTTCAAGCGTCCGGTTAGCGCATCGGGTCATACCAGCGGCCCAGCAAAGCGACAAGCAATCCCGCAAGCAGCATCGGCACAGCGGCGGCGTAGAGAATATGTTGCGCACTCAGTTGATAGGCCAGCAGAGCGCCAATCAGCAGCGGGCCGCCGATGCCTCCAAGCCTACCGATCCCGAGCGCCCAGCCCACTCCCGTCGATCTGATCGGTGTCGGATAGTAAATCGCCGCCAGCGCGATCACACTCTTCTGTCCGCCGCTGATGCAAAAGCCAGCACAGAATGCGGTCACGAGTAAGAGCCAGCTGGGCCCGCCAATTGAGACCCCGAACAACACGACGAACAGCACACCAGCCAAATAAACCGTCGCTAACGAACTGTAAGGGCCGATGCGGTCCATTGCTGGCCCGATCGCGAAGGCGGCGACGATGCCGCCCACCGTTGTCATGGTGGTGGCAAGCGCTACCGTGCTCAGGGAATAGCCGACATTGCTGAGGATCGATGGCAGCCAGCTCTGCAGCGCATAGAACTCCGCCAAGTTAAGCATGAACACAATCCAGATCACCACGGTCCCGGCGGCGCGCCCGGATGAGAACAGGCTCCCGACCGCGCTGCGCTGCTCGACCACGTCGGTGACAAATCGCGTTGGCCCCTGCATAGGTAACGCGCGGTCCACGCGACGCACCACGCGCCAGACGTTCTCCGGTCGCGCTTTAGTGCGGATCAGGAAGTCCAACGACTCCGGCAGGAAGATGAGGGCCAATATCGCGATGATCAGTGGCGCCGCCGCCCCGATCCACAGCATCGATCGCCAGCCATATTCGGGGATCGCCCAAGCTGCGACCGCCCCGGCTGCGACGAATCCCAGCGAGAACCCGCAATAGATCGCCAGGACGAAGGTCGCGCGCAGCCGCGCAGGGCTGAATTCGGTGGTCAATGCAATGGCGCTTGGAATTACTGAACCCAGCGCAATGCCCGTAACAAAACGAAGCCCGATCAGTTCGGTGACATTGGTTGCAAAGATCGTCGCGAAAGTCAGAGCGGCAAACGTGAAGGTGCTGATGACGACAAGCTTGCGATGACCGAACCGGTCCGACAAGGGCGAGACCAGCAGGTAGCCGACCATCAGCCCGGTCAGGGCCGACGAAAAGATCGGCCCAAGAAGCTCCTTCGAGAGTCCCCACTCTTTCGCGATCGACGGCGCCATATAGCTGATGGTCTGCGTGTCGAAGCCATCGAGGAACATCACGAAACTGCACAATACGACGATCGCGTATTGCGTCATCCCGGTGCGGCGCGAGTTGATGAATGACGGAACGTCGAAAGCCATTTCGGTACTCATTTCCTCACCTTTTGCTGGCCAAATTATTTTGGTCTGATTAATTTTTTAATTTGATGACGGCGCAGCGATACCGCCGCCCCGCAGAATGCGAAGGGCGTTCCGTGAACACTAATCGACAGCCTGAAGGGATACTTGCATCGGCTGTGTGTCGGACTGGCCGCTCGGCACGAAGGCGTCGGCATAGAAGCGACCATCCGACAATCCACCGCGCGTCTTGAAGTCGCCGCGCGCCGCTTGAATCATCATCGGATTGCCGCAGGCATAGACATGCCAGTCCGAGAGATCCGGAAGGTCGCCGAGCACCGCTGAGTGAACCAGTCCGCGCCGCCCCTTCCAATCCGGGTCCGGTTCAGAAAGCACGGGAACGAACGTGAACCAGGGGTAGCGCTTGGCCCATTTCTCACAGGTGTCCGCGAGATAGAGATCAGCTTTGGCACGCCCGCCCCAATAGAAGCGCACCTCGTGGTTTAGCCGTCGCCGGATCATGTCGGCGAGGATCGACTTCAACGGCGCGAATCCGGTACCGGTCGCCACGAACACATAGCGAGCCTGATCGTCCTCGCGAATATGGAAATCGCCGAACGGTACTTCGATCTCGAGCTTGTCGTCGAGCTGCAATGAGGCCAGCACGCGTTCGGAAAAAGCGCCACCGGGAACGTGCCGGATGTGCAACTGGACGCCATCGCTCTCTTGTGGCGCGTTGGCCATCGAAAAACTGCGCTCGTCACCGTCTGGCATCCGGATACGAAGATATTGCCCTGCCTTGAACTTGGCACGGATGCTGGCCGGAAAGCGCAATTGCAGGACGGCAACATCGTCGGCGGGGCGCGACATGCGAAAGACCCGCGCTTGAATTCTCTTGCGTGCCAAGGGGTCGTAATGCTGGATCCGTCGCGGCCGAATGACGAGATCGCTCTTGGCATTGGCTGTGCAGAACAATACGCGGCCGGCCGGTCCTGTGATCTCCTTCGAGCGCTGCCGCACGTCTCCCTTGCTCAGCCAACCTTCACACGATGCACAGACGCCTTTTCTGCAAGAATATGGCATCGCATAACCGGCGCGCTCCGCTGCGGCGAGAATGGTTTCGCCATCATTGCAGGTGAAGTTGATATCGGTATCTTCGACCGAGATTCCGTACGTCATGGAGCAACGCCTTCCTTGAATTCACTGGCGCCTGCGAGGAGCTGAATACACCGCAGGACCGGACCTGGATCGGCAATGCCCTTCCCTGCAATGTCAAAGGCGCTGCCATGGCCGACACTGGAAAACATCAGTCCGGCGCCGATTGACATAGCCGCCGAATTTCTACCCGCGAGCAGCTTGATCGGTATGTGCCCCTGATCGTGATACATCGCGACGAAGGCATCGAAACCTTGCTGACCGAGCATCAGATCGGCGCCCACAGGCCCATTGATATCGATGCCATCCGCCTTCAGCCGTTCGACCAGCGGTTTGACGATGCGGTCGTCATCGCTGCCGAACAGACCGCCTTCGCCAGCGTGGGGGTTGATGCCGAAGACGCCGAGCCGGGGATACACAATGCCCTGGCTGTGCAAGGCATCGATCGTGGTACGAATAGCGCGCTCGATCAGCACTGGCGTGATCCGATTCAGCGCGTCGAACAGCCGTTCATGCAAGGTCACGTGCACAATGCGCAGGCCAGCGCCGACCAGCATCAGGAACACCTCATCCTCCGGCACCTTCTTCAGCCGCGCCAGCAGGCTCGGATAACCGGAAAACTTGATCCCGGCGGCATTGATGTTGGTCTCGGAATGGGGACATGCCACGATGCTGCGCGCCTGCCCTCGTTCTATCAGGCCGAGCGCCGCCTCGACATAAGCCACGGTCGCGCGGCCCCCCTCTGCGCAGCCCCGTCCCGGCTGGAAGGCGCTCGAGTCCAGGGCCGCAACAGAGTGATAGAGCAGCGCCTGCTTTTCGGAGGAAGTCCCGACCTCATGCAGCGGCCGACCGGGGGCGAATTTGTCTGCGTAGAACCGGATAACGTGCTCGTCACCGACCAGGATCGGACGCGCGTCAGGTTGAGCCTCCGCGCAGAGCACCGCGGCCTTGACAGCGATCTCGGGGCCGATGCCGTTCGGATCACCGATGGTCAGCGCGACGGCGTTCGATGTCATAACGGCAGCGCCAGCAGCGTGTCGATCCGGGAGCTGTCACACACCACCGTGCGCTCGTTCAGTAGCGCCGTGCCGTCCGCGATCTCGTAGACATCGAAGTAGCGGCCGGTTGCATAAATCGAGGTGTCGCCATCCTGCAGGATACGCGCCACCATGAATGAGGTCTCGCTACGCACCGTTGCCCCATCCTCCGACAGGATCGACGGCTGCCCAAGGATGTGGCGATAGGTTTGCCGCTCATAGATATTTGCCTCACGCAGCGCCGAGACCCGGTCGGACAACATGCCGCGCGAATTGGCGAACACGATGCCGGCCTCAAGTCCGTCGCGATAGTTTGATGCCGTGGTGATTTTATAGAGGCATGGTCCGTGGAACAGGCCCGGCCATTCCTCGAGACGATCGTCATCGATGCAACGCGCGTAATCCGCCTGCGCCTTGGTGATGTATTGCAGAAGATTGCCGCTCATGACGCTGTCCTTACAAACCCATGTTGGCGCGATACGCCTTCCAGAAACCGCGTACCGAAGACTCGGTGACGCGGCTCTCGCTGCTGTTGGCGTCGGCACCACCCATCTCGAGTACCGCCCGATGGTTGCTGGCGCCGGCGATGCCGCGCTGCACGAAGCCGCCGACGCAGCCGTCCTCCATCGAGATGTAACCGGCCGGGCCAACCAGGTTGCCCTGCTTGATGCGCGT
This sequence comes from uncultured Alphaproteobacteria bacterium, assembly GCA_963843235.1. Lineage (GTDB taxonomy): Bacteria > Pseudomonadota > Alphaproteobacteria > Rhizobiales > Xanthobacteraceae > Bradyrhizobium. The sequence goes on along the minus strand of CAWJJV010000014.1, from coordinate 265,733 downwards.
CAGCCGCTGCTCGGGTGTGTCATCGGCAAACCCAAGATAAGTCCAGTTCAGATCTGTCTTGTCGACGGCGCGCGGCACGATCTGGCGGACGGCGATCGCGTTCTGGATCTGCTGCAGCACAAAGGTCGGGAACACCGATAGGATTTGCAGCGTGCAGCCATCCTGATATTCGTCGAAGCCTTGCAACAAGCTAGGATCGGCGAGTTGATACTCGCTTTCGGAGCGCAACTGCTGCTTGGCGTAGTCGACATCTTTCACCGCATCGGGATCGATCGCCGAAAAGCTGACGTGATGACCACCGCTTTCATCGACGATGATGCCGCCCTTTTGCGATAGCCGGTTCAACTCGAAGGTGGTAAAGAAGAGATGCAGAATGCTGGCGTGATAGGAGTCCTTGACGTTCTCCATGTAGAGCTTCCAGTTATTGGGAAGCACCTGGGTGAAGCGGCCAAGCACCACAGGCGTGCGGCCACCGAGGACCCGCTCGATGCGGTTCAGGATTTCCTCGCCGAGATAGTCTTCGATCGCGGGCACGTCCTCGGAGAACGAACCGAAGATCAGGCCGTGCACGATGGCAATGCGAAGCTTGCGCGGACCATGCCGCTCCATCTGGAATGAGTCGGGCATGCCGCCCTTGCCTTTGACGCCGTCCTTGAACGCGACGCCCGTCAGATTGCCCTGCGGATCGTAATTCCAGGCATGGTAGACGCAGCTGAAATCCTTGCGATGCTTGCCGCGGTTCTCCAGGCAAATCAGCGCGCCGCGATGGGCGCAGCGATTCTCGAACGCATAGATTTCGTTGTCAGTGTCGCGGGTGGCGATCACCGGCGTGTCGCCGATCTTCGTTGTCAGGAAATCTCCGGCCTCGGCCAGTTCAACCTCCAACGCGAGATAGTGCCAGTTCGGCCCCTGAAAGATGCGGCGCTGCTCCTCGGCATAGATCGCCTGATCCTGAAACACCCAATATGGAATGCGGGTGAGGCCCTCTGGCCACGCCGCCGGACTGGCCTCATTCGGCGGCAACACGATCTTGTTCATCGGCGGTTCCCTCATGCTTGACACGCGCTGAGTGTTCGAATATCGAACAAATATCCCTATTTCGAACATTTTGAACGGCTCTAAATAGACTGTCAAGGCGAGGCCCTGCCATGACGACCGCGCAACCAGCCGATAAACGCGAAGGAATGGCCGGGCTGGCGAAGGGCCTGGCCATCATTGAGGCGTTCTCGGTCCACTCGGTGATGAACGTCGCCGACGCGGCGCGCGCATCCGGCACCACACGCGCGGCCGCGCGCCGATGCCTGCTGACGTTGGTCGAATTGAATTATCTGGAATTGTCGGGACGCGAATTCCGACCGCTACCGCGGCTGCGTCGGTTGGGCAGCATCACATCCGAGCGCGATAAACTGGCGCAAATGGCGTTGCCGCTACTCGAGAGAGCCCGCGACGAACTCGCAGAATCGGTCTCGCTTGCGGTACTCGATGACGATCAATCACTCTTCATCGCGCGTGCCGAAGCTCAGCATATCGTCTCAACCGGCGTTCGCGTCGGGGCATATCTGCCGCTTTATTGCTCGGCGACCGGCCGAGTGCTGCTCAGTCGGCATACTGACGGCGATATCGCTCAGCGACTGGGCCGACATCCGATAGTCGCGCGCACCCCGCACGGCCTGGCCACGATCCCGGACGTCATCGCTGCGATCAGGACAGCGGCGAACAATGGCTATGCAATCAGCGATCAAGAACTGGCCTTGGGTATCAGGTCATTGGCGGTGCCGGTGGTGGGAGTTCACGGCGAAATCGTCGCCGCGGTCAGCGTGAGCGCAGCATCGGCTCGCGTCAAAGTCGTTGATCTGCGCAAGCGTCTGCTGCCTTTGCTGTTGGTGAGTGCGGACCAAATCTCGCAGTCGTTGAAAGCACTGCGCTGACGCAGTGCTCAAGTAGTCGGGAACAGCTTTGACCTGCGCGACCCTCAGCACGTAGACCATCTGTGTACCGACAGCAGCCCGGAAAGCCCTTGTGAATCAAAAGGTCCGCTATTTTACTGGCTGTCTTCGAAGGGCTGGCGGAGAGGGAGGGATTCGAACCCCCGATAGGCTTGCACCTATGCCGCATTTCGAGTGCGGTGCATTCGACCACTCTGCCACCTCTCCAGGCGCCATAACGGGTGGTCTTTCCCCCGCGGTCGGGGCGAGTTCTAGGCGAGGACGGCCGCCCAGACAAGGCGCGCCGAGCAAGAATTCACGTCGACAATCGTACCATGGAGCGTCCGATGGAGCATTTGACGGTCAAAGCCAAGGGCGTCGCCTTTCACGTGGCGCGGATAGGCCAGGGGCGCCCGCTCCTGCTGTTGCACGGCTGGCCGGAATTCTGGCTGACCTGGGAACCGGTGATGCAGCGGCTGGCCGATCGCTTTACGCTGATCGCGCCGGACCTTCGCGGCTTCGGCGACAGCGACAAGCCCGATGGGCCGTTCGGTCCCGAACAACATGCCGCGGATATGCTGGCGCTGCTCGACGCCCTCGGGCTCGAACGGGTCGGCGTCGTCGGGCACGATGTCGGCGGCGCGATCATGCAGCCGCTGGCCCGCCTGGCGCCGGAACGCATCGCCGGACTGTTTTTCTTCGACTTCGTCTATCCCGGCATCGGGCCGCGCATGGCTGAGCCCGATCGGCTCAACAACATCTGGTACCAGTCTTTCAACCAGATGGAGATGGCCCCTCGTCTGGTCGGTGCGACCCGAGAAAGCTGCCGTCTGTATATTGGACATTTCCTTAAAGCCTGGTCGCATCGCAAAGGCGCGTTCGACGACATGCTTGAGGCTTTCACCGACAATTTCCTCAAGCCCGGCAATCTCGCGGGAGGGTTCGCCCATTACAGCGCCTCCCATGCCGGTCGTGTTAAAATGATGAAGGACGAAGCGCCGAAACTTGCGCCCATCAAGGCGCCCACCTGCGTGCGCTGGGCCGAGCATGATCCATTATTCCCCTACGCATGGACCGATCGTCTGCATGAGACGTTCTCCGATCTCGACCTGGCGCAGTTTCCAGGCGTAGGGCATTTTCCGCATCGCGAGGATCCTGATCGCGCGGTCGCGGAAATCGGAACGTTTTTCAAACGTATCGGTTGGGGCTGAACGCAAGAAGATGGTGGGACCGCCAGACGCGGAAAAACCGGCGGTCCCGTGCCGCTTCTTGAAATTCTGGCCGGGAAGTGCGGCTTCGCCGGTCAGTCGGAGCGACACAGGCACGGTAGCGATCCGCGCGTGAACGGCAACGCGAACCCTGTTTTAACCTAACCAGTCAAGGTTACCGGGCCGGCCCCTTAATCCTTGCCCTTCTTCTCTTTCTTGCCGTCTTTGCTGTCCTTGGCGTCTTTACTGTCCTTGCCGTTTTTGTCGTCCCTGCTCCGGTCCTTCTTGTCTTTCCCATTATCCTTGCGGCGGTTGGTAAAGCGCGCATTGCCCAACCCGGTACCGATGGTCAGCACACCCCAGCGCTCGACGTCCTGCATGAACGGAACCTCGGAAAGGCCCTGCGCCACGCCGTCATTGTGCATCAGCACCGCGGTGTCGTGGTCGCCGATCTGCGGGATCGCCTCGACCATGCTCGCCGGCAGATTGAACCTGCTGCTCTCCCAGTTGCCCGGAAGGTTCTGCGCGCCTTTTTCGATCGAGCCGTCTTCATTGATCACGCCGGGACAGGCAATTCCGATGAACGGCGCGAGCTTCAGTCCTTCGGCGTCGGCTTCGGCGATCAGATCCTTCAGCATCTTCACCAGCCGCTTGACCGCACCCTCCCGGCTCGGCTCGTCGTTGGCATGACGCCAGAGCTCGGACTTCCAGACCGCGGCCTTCGACAGATCGGGCGCCTTTTTCCAGCGGGTTTCGACCACGCCGCAGCGGATATTGGTGCCCCCGATATCGACGGCGAGGATGCTGTCATGGGCCTCGAAAATCCACGACGGCGCCAGATGCAGGCAGCCGATCAGGCCGGCCTCGTCGGGATCAAAACGGATCGGCACAAGGTCGATCTTGAAGCCTTCCGCCTTGAGAATGAGATCGGTGCGCGCGATCGCGATTTCGCCGACCCGGCTCTGGCGGAAGCCGCCGCCGACCACGATGCGTTCGGTATCGGCCCAGGCCTTGGTCTTGAGGAAGCGTCCGGTGACATAGGCCAATTCCTGGGCGAATTCCTCGATCGCGCCATGCACCAGCGCCGCGGCGCCGACGTCCTCGCCGACCAGCAACTCGTCGAGGGTGCCCTTGCCGATCGCCTCGGCGGCCTTGTCGCCGAGCGGATCTTCGCCGTTTTTCTTCAAAGGCTTGCGCAACCCATCCAGAATCTTGCGAAACGCGCCCTTGCTGGCGCGGTCGCCGAGAAAACCCTCGTCGTCCTTCAGCTCGATGTTGAAACTGTCGACATCCACGGAGGGCAGACGCCCTGCCCCGTGACGGGCGATGCCCGTGGTCGTAACGGTATCTTCGGCCATGTTTCCCTCTGCCCGGTCGGATCCCCCTGACAACGGACGGGGAACCCGTTGGTTTCATGCGGCGGCGATGGCAAAATAGGGAATGGCGAATAGCCGCCTCCTTCGCTACTCGCCACTCGCTATTCGCCATTTTGGAGCCAAACCCCTCATATTTGGCCGGTTTTCGGGTTGGTTTGCCTTGACTTCTGGATCGCCACGGGATATAAGACCGCCAACCCGGCGCGGGACTTTCTCGCGCTGTTTGTTTTTGCGTGGCCTCCAAGGGATCGCTCCCTGTCACGCGGAAATTGAACCCATAACGACTGAAGAAAAAGCCGGCCCGGATTCGTCCGAGGCCGGGATCGAACACGAAGGAATTAAACGATGTTCGCAGTCATCAAAACCGGCGGCCGGCAATACCGCGTCGTTCCGGATGATGTGCTCGAGATAGGCAAGATCGCCGGCGATGTCGGGACGATCGTGCAGCTTGGTGAAGTTCTCCTGGTCGGCGGTGATTCGCCGGTGCTTGGCGCGCCCACGGTGGCCGGCGCTTCGGTTGCGGCCGAAGTGCTGCAGCACAAGCGCGGCCCGAAGGTCATCGCGTTCAAGAAGCGCCGCCGCAAGAATTCGCGCCGCAAGCGCGGCTATCGCGACGAGATCACGGTGCTGCGCATCACCGAGATCCTGACCAACGACAACAAGCCGACCATCGGCCCGCGCCCGAAGCGCGAGAAGGTGGTTGTTGCTCCGGCAGAAGGCGACGACGAGGCGCCGAAGGCCGCGAAGAAGGCCCCCGCCAAGAAGGCGGTTGCTGCGAAAGCGCCGGCCAAGCCCCGCGCCAAGCCGGATGCGAAAAAGGCGCCGGCCAAGAAGGCCGCCGCAAAGGACCAGAGCGATAAAAAGTGAACGCAACAGGGTAAAGCTTGAAGCGTGATACGGATTGAAGTGAATCCGTCGAGGAATTGATTTAAAGTTTAGAGAGAAGCTGGAGACAGGTCATGGCCCACAAAAAAGCAGGCGGTTCGTCGCGGAACGGTCGTGATTCGGCCGGCAAACGCCTTGGAATCAAGACGTACGGCGGTGAGCGCGTGATTCCCGGCAACATCATTGCGCGCCAGCGCGGCACCACCTGGCACCCCGGCCTTAATGTCGGCATGGGAACCGACCATACTCTTTTTGCCAAGATTGAAGGTCGTGTCGAGTTTCGTGCAAAGGCCAACGGCCGCACTTTCATATCGGTGATCCCGGTAACGGAAGCCGCGGCCGAGTAAACGGTGGACAATATGAGTCCGCCGGTCCTGTTGAACCGGCGGAGCTCCTGAAGGCTCCAAAGGGGAGGCGGGAAACCAGCCTCCCCTTTTTATTGCGCGGGTTCCGCCAGACCGGCCGCCGGTTTTGCGACCAGACCCCCCGCAAGATCCAAGAGTTGCGTTTTGTTTTCGCAAACAGGAGCCCGACATGCTGCAGGATATCCCGACCCAGACATTGCGTGAGGCGAGTAGTTGCGTCCTCGAGACCGAACGGCTGACGCTGCGCAGACCGACGCTCGCGGACGTAAAAGCGATTGCATCTCTCGCCAACGACCGCCGCATTGCGGACAACACCCGCCGCCTGCCGCATCCCTATCAGCCGGACGACGCCGTGGCGTTCGTGCGCGCGACGGCCGCCGACCATCGCAAAACGGTATTCCTGATCGAACAAAATCACACGCCGATCGGCGTCGCCGGCATCGATTGGCCCGCGCCGGACGCGCCCGAACTCGGCTACTGGCTCGGCGTCGAGCACTGGGGCCAGGGCTTTGGCACCGAGGCCGCGCGCGCGGTAATCGACTTCACATTCGAGGAATTTGATGTCGAGCACCTGATCGCCGGCGCACGGGTGACCAATCCGTCTTCCCGCAACATCCTGGAGAAATGCGGCTTCCAGTGGAGCGGCGTCGAGCTGCATCGCTTCGAGGCGCTGGGCGGCTCGACACCGGTCGATTGCTTCCGCCTTTCGCGCGGCGTTTGGTCGTCGCTGAAGAACTGGGGCAGTTCGACGCGCCACGCGCGGTAGCGCTCTCTCGTCGTCCCCGCGAATGCGGGGACCCATAACCACAGGCGTTCGTTGCTTATGCCGGATGTCGCTCCGCTCGTCACAACATGAACACTGGTGGTTATGGGTCCCGGAGCGCGCTGAGCCTGTCATCGGGCGGCGCTTTGCGCCGGCCCGTTGGCTTGTCCGGGACGATGGCACGTTTGTTCTGCGCGTTCACACCGGCGGACTGACCACCGTCTCCTCGCGCCCGAGATCGCGCTCACGCAGGAAGATGTACAGCCCCGCGGCGATGATGATGGCCGCCCCGATGATCGTCGCCTTCGACGGGACGTCGCCGAACACGGCATAGCCGAATATCACCGCCCAGACGATCATCGAATATTGGTACGGCACCACGACGCTTGCCGGCGCGAGCTTCAGCGAGCGGTTGACGCAGAACAGCGCACCGACCGAAATGCAGCCGGCCATGGCGAACAGGCCGAGACTGCCGGCACCCGGCGTCACCCAGCCGATCGGCGCCAACAGCGCGCCAAGCAGGAACGTGCCGGCGAACTGCGTCGACACCAGCACGATATCCGGCGTCGCCCGCAGCGAACGGGTGATCAGCATCAGTATCGCAAACGACAGGCTGCCGCCGAGCGCGATCATCGCCGGCCAGCTGATCGTCTGCGACGATGGCCGCAGCGCAATCAGCACGCCGCAGAAGCCGACCATGATCGCGCTCCAGCGCCGCCAGCCGACGCGCTCGCGCAGCACGACCGCCGACATCGCGGTGACGAAAATCGGGCAGGCCAGGTAATAGGTGATGACGTCGGCGAGCGGCAGATAGACGGTCGCGAGAAAAAAGGCCGCGACTTCGAGGGTCGAAAGCACGGCCCGGAGCAACAGCAGCCACGGCCGTTCCAGGCGGGTGAACGCCGCACGCTGCCGCCACATCATCGGCAACAGCAAGATCAGCGCCGCGCAGGCCCGCAGCCACAGCAATTGTCCGACCGAATAGGTCGCGACCATGAACTTTCCCAACGCGTCGCCGAACGAGAACATGAATATCGACAGCAGCATCAGTCCGATGCCGGCAAGCCGCGCGGAACGGTCGTCGGTGTGGACAGAGATTTTTGTGAAAAAACTCATACAAACAACAACCTCATCCTGAGAGCGGCCACGCAGGCAAGTGTACGCTGCCTGCGTAAACTTGGCAGCGGGCCGCGTCTCGAAGGATGATACCTTCATCGTCATGGTTCGAGACGGCGCAATAGCGCCTCCTCACCATGAGGCAGCAGTTGCGTCAATACAGATCAATCACGACAGGACCCGCCATGACCGAGTTCGATCCCGCTGCGCATCGCGTGGTGCCGCAACAACGCTGGTTCGAGGATTTCGTGCTCGGCGAGCGCTTCGTGATCCCGAGCCGCACCATGACATCGGCGGTATTCGCGGCGTTTCAGGCCGCCAGCGGCGACACCCATCCCGTGCATTACGACGTCGAATATTGCCGCGCCCGCGGCATGCCGAACCTGTTGGCGCATGGATTCCAGACGCTGATCCACACCGCGCCGGGAAGCGGGCTGTTTCCGTTTATGGTGGAGGAATCGCTGGTCGGATTTCTTGAGCAGTCGAGCCGGTTCCTGAAACCCGTCTACGCCGACGACACCATCTACCCCGCGCTCGAAGTGTCCGAACTGGTGCCCGGCCGCAGCACCGGCACCGTGACCTTGCGTAGCACCGTGTTCAACCAGCGCCGCGACCTGGTGCTGGAAGGGTTGCAGACGTTTCTCATCCGCCGCCGGCCGGCTTCGCCGTAACAGGGCTCAACCGCCAAGCCCTGAAAGCCCCGATAGTTAAGGCTTTTCGCCGATATAGGCGCGGTGTGGGTTGCCGCACCGGCACCCCGGCCTTACTTAGAAGGTCGGTTCAGAACCGAGCATCTAAACCTTGGTTTTGACGCGTTTTCTTCACGCGAACCGGTATCCACTTCGCTCGAAAACGCTATGGTAGGCCCATGAAATTCCTGGATGAAGCCAAGGTCTATATCCGCTCCGGCGATGGCGGCAACGGCTGCGTGGCGTTCCGCCGCGAGAAGTACATCGAATTCGGCGGCCCTTCCGGCGGCAATGGCGGCCGCGGCGGCGACGTCGTCATCGAAGTGGTCGACGGCTTGAACACGCTGATCGACTATCGCTATCAGCAGCACTTCAAGGCGCAGAAGGGCACCAACGGCATGGGCAAGGACCGCCATGGCGCCAACGGCAAGCCGATCGTGCTCAAGGTTCCCGTCGGCACGCAGATCTTCGACGAGGATCGCGAGACGCTGATCCACGACTTCACCGCGCTTGGCGAAAAATTCGTGCTCGCCGAAGGCGGCAATGGCGGCTTCGGCAACGCGCATTTCAAGTCGTCCACCAACCGCGCCCCGCGCCACGCCAATCCCGGCCAGGAAGGCGAGGAACGCTGGATCTGGCTGCGGCTGAAGCTGATCGCCGACGCCGGCCTGGTCGGACTGCCCAATGCCGGCAAATCGACCTTCCTCTCGGTGGTCAGCGCGGCAAAACCCAAGATCGCCGACTATCCGTTCACGACGCTGCACCCGCAACTCGGCGTGGTCGATGTCGACGGGCGCGAATTCGTGCTGGCGGATATTCCGGGCTTGATCGAAGGCGCGCATGAAGGCGCCGGGCTCGGCGATCGTTTCCTCGGCCATGTCGAGCGCTGCCGCGTGCTGCTGCATCTGGTGGACGCCACCTGCGAGCATGCCGGAAAGGCCTACAAGACGGTGCGGACCGAACTCGAGGCCTATGAGGGGGACCTCGCCGGCAAGATCGAAATCGTGGCGCTGAACAAGATCGACGCCGTGACGCCGGAGGAATTGAAGGCGCAGAAGGATCGGCTGAAACGCGCGGCGAAGAAGACGCCGCTGCTGATCTCGGGCGTCACAGGCGCCGGCGTCAAGGACGCGCTGCGCGCGCTGGTGGCCATCATCGGCGAAGCCCCGGTATCCGGAAAGGCCAAGGGCACGGCGCAAACGGAGCCTTGGGCACCGCCGATGCCGCAGGGTTGACTTGACTCGTTAGCATCGCGCCGAAGAACTCACCCCGCCACCGACCAAACCAATCCTTCGACAGCATCCATGGCCCGCCCGAACCTGAAAAACTTCCGCCGCATCGTCGTCAAGGTCGGCTCGTCGCTGCTGATCGATTCCGACGCGGGCGAAGTTCGGGCGTCATGGCTCGCGGCGCTCGCCGCCGACCTTGCCAAGCTGCACGAGGAAGGCCGCGAACTGCTGATCGTGTCATCGGGCTCGATCGCGCTTGGGCGTAGCCGGCTCAAGCTGCCGCGCGGCACGTTGAAGCTCGAGGAAAGCCAGGCCGCCGCGGCGGTGGGACAGATCGCGCTGGCGCGAATCTGGTCCGAGGTCCTCGGACATCACGGCATCGGCGCCGGGCAGATTCTGGTGACCCTGCAGGATACCGAGGAACGCCGCCGTTATCTCAACGCGCGCTCGACCATCGGCAAGCTGTTGGAATGGCGCGCGGTGCCCGTGATCAACGAAAACGACACCGTCGCCACCAACGAAATCCGCTACGGCGATAACGACCGCCTCGCCGCCCGCGTCGCCACCATGGCGAGCGCCGACCTTTTGATCTTGTTGTCCGACATCGATGGCCTTTACGATGCGCCGCCCGGGCCGCAATCCCAACGCAAAACTGATTCCGATCGTCGAGTCCGTCACCTCGGACATCGAAGCCATGGCCGGCGCCGCGGAATCCGAGCTGTCGCGCGGCGGCATGCACACCAAGATCGAGGCGGCGAAGATCGCGACCACGGCCGGTACGCATATGCTGATCGCGTCCGGCAAGATCGAGCATCCGCTGCAGGCGATCGCCGAGGGCGGGCGCTGCACCTGGTTTCTGACGCCGGCCAATCCCGTCACCGCGCGCAAGCGCTGGATCGCGGGCTCGCTGGAGCCGAAGGGCACGCTGACCATCGACGCCGGCGCGGTGAGCGCGTTGCGCGCGGGAAAAAGCCTGCTGCCGGCCGGCGTGATCCGGATCGACGGGCAATTCGCCCGCGGCGACGCCGTGGTGGTGCGCGGCCCCGATACCCATGAGATCGGCCGCGGCCTCGTCGCCTATGACGCCGAGGACGCCGACAAGATCAAAGGCCGCTCGTCGCCGGACGCGATGGCGATCCTCGGCATCAGCGGCCGGGCGGAAATGATCCACCGCGACGATCTCGTGGTCGGCCCAAGCGGTGCGGTTTCCGGGAACTAGGCCGATTGGCCGGTAGATCATGTCTCGTCGATCCTTTGGCCAGCCGCGCACCCTGGCCATACCGTTCCGGCCCTTCGCAAGGCACGGATTTCCGTGCTAGGACATGGCCTTAACCAATGATGGAACCGAGATGAGCGCGCCGCTGAAAGCCATCGACGGAAACGCCGACCTGCCGTCCCTGATGGCCGGACTGGCCGTGCAGGCGCGCGCCGCCGCGCGGACGCTGGCGCTGGCCTCGCCCGAGCAGAAAAATAACGCGCTCGACGCGATGGAGCGCGCCATCCGCGCCGATGCGGCGGCGATCCTCGCGGCCAACGCCGAGGACGTCGCGGAGGTTCGCGCCGGCGGCGCGACGGCCGCCTTCATCGATCGCCTGACGCTGACGCAAGCGCGCATCGATGCGATGGCCGACGGCATCCGGACCGTGCGCGAAATCGCCGACCCCGTCGGCGTGGTGACCGAACGCTGGCAGCGTCCGAACGGCATGACCATCGAGCGCGTGCGGGTTCCGCTCGGCGTGGTCGCGGTGATCTTTGAAAGCCGCCCCAATGTCGCCGCCGACGCCGGGGTGCTGTGCCTGAAGTCGGGTAACGCGGTGATCCTGCGCGGCGGCTCCGACAGTTTTCGCTCCTGCCGCGCCATCCACACCTGCCTGGTTCAGGGATTGCGCGAAGCCGGCCTGCCCGAGGCTGCGATCACGCTGGTGCCGACCCGCGACCGCGCGGCGGTGGGCCTGCTGCTGACCGGATTGAACGGCGGCGTCGACGTCATCGTGCCGCGCGGCGGCAAGAGCCTGGTGGCGCGCGTCGAGGCCGAGGCGCGGGTGCCGGTGTTCGCGCACCTCGAAGGCGTCAACCACGTCTATGTCGATCACGCCGCCAATCTGGAAATGGCGAAGTCGATCGTGCTGAACGCCAAGATGCGCCGCCCCGGCGTCTGCGGCGCCGCCGAGACCCTGCTGATCGATCGCGCCGGCGCCTCCGTCAGCCTCAAGCCGCTGGTCGAGATGCTGATCGATGCCGGTTGCGAGGTGCGCGGCGACGACGCCGTGCAGCGCGCCGATATCAGGGTGAAGCCGGCTTCCGACGAAGACTGGGACACCGAATACGAAGATGCGATCATCACCGCGAAGGTCGTCGACGGCGTCAGTGAGGCGATCGCGCATATTCACAACCACGGCTCGCACCACACCGACGCGATCGTCACGGACGACGAAGCCGCCGCCCGCAAATTCCTCAACGAGGTCAACTCCGCGATCGTGCTGCATAACGCATCGACCCAGTTCGCCGACGGCGGCGAATTCGGCTTCGGCGCGGAAATCGGCATCGCCACCGGAAAATTTCACGCCCGCGGACCGGTCGGCGCCGAGCAACTGACCAGTTTCAAATATCGCGTCCATGGCACCGGGCAGACGCGGCCGTGAACCCAAGCTCGCGCGGTGGCTCTATGCCTTTTATTTCCGAAGTTCCCGTAGCGGGGGTGCCGCGATGAACCACGAACTTCGGAAGCGGGGCACGCGTTGATATCCGATTCAACTGCGCTGCCGTCCGCCGCACAGGCGCTTCCGTTCTTCACCCAAGGCATGCGGGTCGGTCTGCTCGGCGGCTCGTTCAATCCGCCGCACGCCGCGCATCGCGCCATCAGCCTGTTTGCGATCAAGCGGCTCAATCTCGATCGGGTGTGGTGGCTGGTGACGCCGGGCAATCCGCTCAAGGCCCACGGAGCGCTGCGCGATCTCGACGAGCGCGCGGCGGCGGCGCGCAAGATGGCCAACGATCCACGGATCGATGTGAGCTGTCTCGAAGCTGTCATCGGAACGCGATATACCGTTGACACCATTACATATCTGCGCCGCCGCACTTCCGGCTTGCGCCTGGTCTGGATCATGGGCGCTGATAATCTCGCGCAATTCCATCGTTGGCAAAACTGGCAGCGCATCGCCGCCGAAGTGCCGATCGCCGTGATCGACCGTCCGCCGCAAAGCTTTCAGGCGCTCGCAGCGCCCGCCGCCCAGGCCCTCGCGCGCTATCGCCTTCCCGAGCATCAGGCCGCCCGGCTGGCGGACCGGCGACCGCCGGCCTGGGTTTTCCTGACCGGCATGAAATTAAACCTGTCGTCGACCGGGCTAAGGAACCCGGACGGCAGCTGGAAGAAGTGACGCAGCGGGGTTACTGGAACATTGAAACCATTAACCCCACATGCGTAGTATGGTGAGCGGCGCCGGATTCGGCGTTCGCGATACAGTGAAAGGAATGGTCCCTGGCCACGTCTGTATTGTCCAAGTCTGTTTTACCCAAGTCTGGCTCGACAAAGTCTGGTTCGACTAAGTCTGCTTCGTCCAAGACACGTAAAACATCGACTGAAGCTGCGGCCTTGAAGGCGCAACCCGACGCCGACAAGACGCTGAACATGGTCCTCTCCCGCCTCGACGACATGAAGGCGGAAGAAACAGTCACCATCGACCTTCGCGGCAAATCTGCATTTTCCGACTACATGGTCGTCACGTCAGGCCGGGCCAACCGGCATGTCGGTGCGATCGCGGAGAATGTCACCAAGGGTCTCAAGGAAAACGGAATCAAAAGTATCCACGTCGAGGGTCTGACGAACTGCGACTGGGTGCTGATCGATTCCGGCGACGTGATCGTGCACGTGTTCCGACCCGAGGTGCGCGAATTCTACAATCTGGAAAGATTGTGGACGCAGAGCCCGACGGCGCCGCAGGCGGTCTGATGGCATGAGCCGATGCGAATCGGCTTGAGCGCATGCTCGCGCAACGCGCGCATCGGAATGCGCGCGGGGCGCTGAGTTAGCGCATTGAGAGTTGGCGCATTTGCGCATCATAGGCCGACGCGCGAGCGGTTGGCGAGAGGATCGTGTGCGGGCTTGCATTTTAGCGCGCGATCGGCGGTAAACGAAATTCCGCAAACGAAATTCCACTGTGCCGGAAAAATGCTGGTATGCGCCTCGTCGTCGTTTCAATCGGCCGGCTGAAGCAGGGCCCGGAGCGGGAACTGGCCGAGCGCTATCGCGAGCGCTTCGACGACATCGGCCGCAAGCTCGGTTTTCGTGGCCTCGACATCCATGAAATTCCCGAGAGCCGCGCCCGCGACCCGGCCACCCGGATGACCGAGGAAGCCGCGGCGATCCTGGCCGCCGTTCCCGACAAGTCCGTTCTGGTGGCGCTCGACGAGCGCGGCGAAAACATCGACAGCGCCGGTTTTGCGCGACATCTTGGCCGCTGGCGGGATCAGGCAGTCGGCCATACTATTTTCGCGATTGGCGGGGCGGACGGACTTTCGCCCGATTTGCGGCGCAAGGCTAAACTCGGCATTGCGTTCGGCTCCGCGACCTGGCCGCACCAAATGGTTCGCGTCATGCTTTTGGAACAAATTTATCGAGCCGCCACCATTTTGGCCGGCCATCCCTATCACCGCGCGTAGAGACGCGCCGCCCGACGCAACAAAGCACGCACCAGGGTTCGATGCAGTCAGACCGGGATCCTCATTTGTCCTGCGACACCCGCCGCCGCGGTCAGCGGCCCGGGTTCCGGATTCCGCTGTCCGTCGCGCTGTTGTCCGCCGGCATGGGCGCGTGGCCCGCGGCGGCCCAGGTCGCGACCCAAATTCCCGCCCAGCCGCCGACCCAAATCGCAGCGACGCCGCCGACCACGGCCGCCTCGCCCGACGCTCTCAAGGCGCGCGAGCAAGAACTCGAGGCCACCCGCGCGCAGCAGAAAAACGCCGCGGACGCCCAGGAGAAACTCAAGGCCGACATCGCGGCGATCGGACAGGATCGCAGCAAGCTCAATCAACAACTGATCGACATCGCCGCGCAGGTGCGCGGCGTCGAAACCAAAATCGGCGACGCCGAGGTGCGGCTGCGCCCGCTCGACGCCCGCGAGCAGCAAATTCGCGGCTCACTCGATTCGCGCCGCACCGAGATCACCGAGGTGCTGGCCGCCCTGCAGCGCGCGGGCCGGCGCACGCCGCCGGCCTTGCTGGTCAGGCCGGAAGACGCGCTGCAATCGCTGCGCACCGCGATGCTGCTCGGATCCGTGGTGCCCGAGTTGCACACGCGCGCGCAGAAACTGGCCGACGATCTCGGCGAACTGGTTGCGCTTCGCAAGACCATCGCCACCGAGCGCGACCGCCTGGCGGCCGACCGCGACAATCTTAGAAACGACCAGACACGACTTGCAGCCCTGATCGACGAGCGTCAGCGACAGCAAAGTTCGATCGAAAAAGACATGGAGGCGGAAAGCGCGCGCGCTATCGCGCTGTCCAAGCAGGTCGACACCCTGCAGGGCCTGATCGCCAAAATGGAGCAGGATTCGAAGAGCGCCGCGAAGGCGGCGGCGACCGCCAGCCTGCAGGGCGCCCCGGCCACCCTCAACGGCAAGCCTGATGTGGGAGCCCTCAAGAACCCTTCCCGAACCAGCCCGGCCATCGCCTTTGCCTCCGCCAAGGGACTATTCGCGCTGCCGGTTAATGGCACCCGAATTCGCGATTTTGGCGGTTCCGATGGCGCAGGTGGCGTAGAAAAAGGCATTTCCTTGGCAACCCGGGTCGGCGCCCAGGTAACAACCCCGTGTGACGGATGGGTTGTTTACGCCGGGCCGTTTCGCAGCTACGGACAACTCTTGATCCTCAATGCCGGGGGCGGGTATCATGTCCTGATCGCCGGGATGGAGCGCATTTCGGTTAACATCGGCCAGTTTGTACTTACGGGAGAGCCGGTCGCGACCATGGGATCGACGTCCCAGGTCGCATCCATCCTCGCCGCCAACGCGAGCCAGCCCGTGCTCTATATCGAGTTCCGTAAGGACGGCACTCCAATCGATCCAGGTCCATGGTGGGCCGCAAATGAAGGCGAAAAGGTTCGCGGATGATGCGCAAGACTTCCCTAATTCTCCTTAGCGCCGCTACCGGCGCGGCACTGACGCTGTTCGTGACCCAGCCACGCTCCGTGTTCATGGGATCGAGCGCGCGCGCCGCCACGTCGGACACTTATCGCCAGCTCAATTTGTTCGGCGATGTGTTCGAGCGGGTCCGCAGCGACTATGTCGAGAAGCCCGACGACAGCAAGCTGGTCGAATCCGCCATCAGCGGCATGCTGACCGGGCTCGACCCGCATTCGAGCTACATGGATGCCAAGAGCTTCCGTGACATGCAGGTGCAGACCCGCGGCGAATTCGGCGGCCTCGGCATCGAAGTCACGATGGAAGACGGGTTGATCAAGGTCGTGTCGCCGATCGACGATACCCCGGCGTCCAAGGCCGGCATCATGGCCAACGACATCATCACCAACCTCGACGACGAAGCCGTGCAGGGCCTGACGCTCAATCAGGCGGTCGAGAAAATGCGCGGCCCGGTCAACACCAAGATCAAGCTGAAGATCATTCGCAAGGGTCAGGACAACCCGATCGACGTCACGCTGGTGCGCGACAACATCCGGGTCCGCTCGGTGCGCGCGCGTGTCGAAGCCGACGACATCGCCTATATCCGCATCACCACCTTCAACGAACAGACCACCGAAGGCCTGAAGCGCGAAATCGCCAACCTGCAAAACCAGATCGGCGACAAGCTGAAGGGCTATGTCATCGACCTGCGCAACAACCCCGGCGGATTGCTGGAAGAAGCCGTGACGGTGTCCGACACCTTCCTCGAGCGCGGCGAGATCGTCTCCACCCGCGGCCGCAATGCCGAGGAAACCCAGCGCCGCGTCGCCCATCCGGGCGATCTGACCAAGGGCAAGCCGGTGATCGTTCTGATCAATGGCGGCTCGGCCTCGGCCTCGGAAATCGTTGCCGGCGCGCTGCAGGACCACAAGCGCGCGACGCTGGTCGGCACCCGCTCATTCGGCAAGGGCTCGGTGCAGACCATCATTCCGCTCGGTTCCGGCAATGGCGCGTTGCGGCTTACCACGGCGCGGTACTTCACGCCGTCGGGCAAGTCGATCCAGGCCAAGGGCATCGTTCCCGATATCGAAGTCCTGCAGGACGTGCCCGACGAGTTGAAGTCGCGGACCGACACCAAGGGCGAGGCGTCGCTGCGCGGCCATCTGAAATCCGAAGGCGACGAGAAAACCGGCTCGCAATCCTACGTGCCGCCGGACGCCAAGGACGACAAGGCTTTGAAAATGGCGGACGACCTGCTGCACGGCGTCAAGGTCGATGCGTCAGCGCCGGCCACCGGCGACAAGGCCGCGATCGACAACAAGCCGGCCAACAAGCAGGCGAACTGATCGCTTTCGCCTGACAGGCTTTTCGAAAAAGGGCGGCCCGCGGGTCGCCCTTTTTGCTGACCGGTTGCAGCCGGGCCGCGTCCCGCGAATCGGTGGCCTTTTTGTCGACCTGCCAAGGCGCCGGATTTGCCTCGAAATTGCCTTGCCGTGGTATCTTCGAGTCGGCTGATTCGGGGAGCTCCATGGCAGATACGGCCGACGATCTGAGCGCACCGCTCGGACAGGAACCGGCGCGCGAGAAGCGCCGGCTTCGGCTGCCGTTCACCGCAATGCAGGCGCTCGCCGCGCTGCTCGGCCTGTTCCTGGTTACCTTCGCGGGTTTTGCGATCTTCAACGACAATCCGCTAGGCGGCGAGCCGATGGTCCGCATCGCGATGCCGCTGGCGACCCCGGGCGACCAGCCCGTGGCGACGCCGCCGGCCGCGGCTCGAGCCGGTTGCGAAATCCGCCGCCAAACAGGCCCCCGCCAGCGAGCCAAGGACCGTCACCATCATCGACGGCTCAAGCGGTGCGCGCCACGACGTCGCGATCGGCGGCGACAGCGCGGATCAAGCCGGAGCCGACGCGCCGCCCGCCATGATGGCCGGGATCGATTCGCGGCTGTTGGAAAAATCCCGTTACGGCATGATCCCGGTGATATCCGGCGGCCTCAAGCCTTTCACGGCCTACGCCGCCGAAGCCGACCGCGCCAAGGCGGCGAAGATGCCCGTGGTCGCCATCGTTGTCGGCGGCCTCGGCGTCGGCGCGGCCAAGACCACCGACGCCATCATGAAATTGCCGGCCGCGGTGACGCTGGCTTTTACGCCTTACGGCTCGGATCCCGGCAAGCTGGCCGCGCGCGCGCGTGAGCAGCGGCACGAGATCCTGCTGCAGATTCCAATGGAGCCGTTCGACTATCCCGACAACGACCCCGGTCCGCAGACCCTGCTCACGACGTTGAACCCGGAACAGAACCTCGACCGGATGTCTTGGCATCTCAGCCGGTTCCAGGGCTATGTCGGGGTCGCCAATTTCATGGGCGGGCGTTTCGTCGTCGCCGACGCGGCAATGCTGCCGGTCATCCGCGAAGCCGCCAAACGCGGACTTGGCTATTTCGACGACGGATCGTCGCCGCGGGGTGTTGCCGCCTCGTTGGCGGCAGCGCAGGCGATGCCGTTCGTCAAGGGCGATATCGGCATCGATACGGTGCCGACTGCGGTGGAAATCGACCATGCGCTCGCCGATCTGGAAAAAATGGCGAAAGAGCGCGGCGCCGCCGTCGGCGTTGCTTCGGCGCTGCCGATTTCGATCGAACGGATCGCGATCTGGACCAAGACACTCGAAAGCCACGGCATCATGCTGGTGCCATTGACAACCGTGATGCTGAAATCAAAATCAAGCTGACGCTCCCGCTACGCAGGTTCGACCTGCAAGAGGCTTTGACCGAATGGCGCGCTACGAAGACCTGCCCTACCGAACATGCGTCGGCATGATGCTGATCAACCAGGCGGGGCGCGTCTTCATCGGTCGCCGCGCCGGAGGCATCGAACATGTCGACGAGTCCCATGTGTGGCAGATGCCGCAGGGCGGCGTCGATCCCGGAGAGGATACCTGGGAGGCGGCGAAGCGGGAGCTCTATGAGGAAACCAGCGTCCGCTCGGTGGAAAAACTCGGCGAGATCGCGGACTGGCTGATCTATGACATTCCGCGCACCGTGGCCGGGCGCGCCTGGAAGGGCCGCTATCGTGGCCAAAGACAAAAATGGTTCGCGGTTCGCTTCACCGGCGAAGACGCCGAGATCAACGTCGCGAGCCCCGGCGGCGGCCACAAGGCCGAATTCATCAACTGGCGCTGGGAGCCGATGAAGAATCTCCCCGACCTGATCGTGCCGTTCAAGCGGCCGGTCTATGAGCGCGTGGTAAAGGAATTTTCCGACCTCGCGGGCGATTAGCGCTTTCGTGATTTTGATTTGTATCAAGGCCCAGAACGGGATGGCTGTCCGATTGCCATCCGATCGTTTTATTGTGCGCGATCGCGCAAACGCCGCAAAATTCCCTTTGCGAAGCGCCTGATCGGATCTTGAACCACGATCCGAATCGCAAGGTCCGGATGATCGACTGACCTGGTTGACGAAAGCCCTATCGTCCCAATGTCGGGATCGCGCTGTTCAACGCCTCCGGCGAGGTCCTGATCGGTCGGCGCTTCAGGGATGACGGTCCGGAAATCATTCTGCCGGGCTTTGAATGGCAGATGCCGCAGGGCGGCGTCGACGCCGGCGAAAACCTGCGCGAAGCGGCGATGCGCGAGCTATGGGAGGAGACCGGCGTGGTCGACGCCGACTACCTCGACGAGACGGATTGGCTGACCTACGAGTTTCCACCGTTCGCCGGCGCATCTTCGCATCGGCTCGCGAAGTTTCGCGGCCAGCGCCAGAAGTGGTTCGCGCTGCGGTTCACCGGACGTGACGACGAGATCGATCCGCTGACGTCACGCAACGGCCAGCCGGCCGAATTCGATTCCTGGCGATGGGAGCGGCTCGACCGCGTCGCCGGTCTCGTGGTGCCGTTCCGGCGGGACGTGTACCGGACGGTGGCGCAGCAGTTCGCGAAATTCGCGCGTTAGGCGTCGAGCGCAGCGTTAGCGCAAAGGAACGTCCTCGCCGACAAACGCGAGCGTTTGCGCGGAACGTCTAATGCATCGCCGTCGAATTGAGCTGGCTCTGGATGCTCTTGAAATGGTCGAGCCGCTCGATGGCGCGATCGAGCTCGGAGCCGTCTTTCTCGGCGAGCTTCGCTTCCATGTGGGAAATCTGGTCGGCGAATGCCTGCCGGTCCAGGTCCTGCATTGAGGTCGCGACATCGGCGAGCACGGTAAGGCCCTTGTCGGACACTTCGGCAAGACCGCCGGTGACGATGATCTTCTGATGTGTCCCGCCCGAGGTCACCACCAGGATTCCCGGCCGGATCGCGGCCACGACCGGCGCATGACCGGCCAGCACGCCGAAATCACCTTCGACGCCGGGAACGTCAACCTGGTCGACTTCTCCGGAGAAGGCGAGCTTTTCCGGGGAGACGAGATCGAAGTGGAAGGTGGCCATGGGCATGTCAGCCTGTCGATTTACGGGTGAGTGGCGAGTAGCGAATAGCGAATGGCGAGTAGCGAGGAATACCCGACCGACTTTCGCCTATTCGCTACTCCCTATTCGCCATTCGCCTCTCAGGCCGCTTCGGCGGCGAGCTTCTTGCCCTTTTCGACCGCCTCTTCGATGGTGCCGACCATGTAGAACGCCGCCTCCGGCAGATGGTCGTACTTGCCTTCGCAGATGGCGCGGAAGCCCTTGATGGTGTCGGCGAGCTCGACGAACTTGCCGGGCGATCCCGTGAAGATTTCGGCGACGAAGAACGGCTGCGACAGGAAGCGCTCGATCTTGCGCGCGCGCGCCACCGCGATCTTGTCCTCTTCCGACAGTTCATCCATGCCGAGAATGGCGATGATGTCCTGCAGCGACTTGTAGCGCTGCAGCACCTGCTGGACCATGCGCGCGGTCTGGTAATGCTCCTCGCCGACGACGAGCGGCGACAGCATGCGCGAGGTCGAGTCGAGCGGATCGACCGCCGGGTAGATGCCCTTTTCCGAAATCGCGCGGTTGAGCACCGTGGTGGCGTCCAAATGCGCGAACGAGGTCGCAGGCGCCGGGTCGGTCAAGTCGTCGGCCGGCACGTAGATCGCCTGCACCGAGGTGATCGAGCCCTTATGCGTGGTGGTGATGCGCTCCTGCAGCGCGCCCATGTCGGTCGCCAGCGTCGGCTGATAGCCCACCGCCGAAGGAATACGGCCGAGCAGCGCCGACACTTCCGAGCCGGCCTGCGTGAAGCGGAAGATGTTGTCGACGAAGAACAGCACGTCCTGGCCCTGGTCGCGGAAATGCTCGGCGACCGTCAGGCCGGTGAGGCCGACGCGGGCGCGGGCGCCCGGCGGCTCGTTCATCTGGCCGTACACCAGCGCGCATTTGGAGCCTTCGCCGCCGCCCTTCTTGTTGACGCCGGATTCGATGAACTCGTGATAGAGGTCGTTGCCTTCGCGGGTACGCTCGCCGACGCCGGCGAACACCGAATAGCCACCATGGGCCTTGGCGACGTTGTTGATCAGTTCCTGAATCAGCACGGTCTTGCCGACGCCGGCGCCGCCGAACAGGCCGATCTTGCCGCCCTTGGCGTAAGGCGCCAAGAGATCCACGACCTTGATGCCGGTGACGAGAATTTCAGCTTCCGTCGACTGATCGGTGTAGAGCGGCGCTTCCTGGTGGATCGCGCGCATATCCTCGGCCTTCACCGGACCCTGCTCGTCGACCGGCTCGCCGATCACGTTCATGATGCGGCCGAGCGTGCCGGCACCGACCGGAACCCGGATCGGCGCGCCGGTGTCGCTGACTTCCTGGCCGCGCACCAGACCTTCGGTGGTGTCCATGGCGATGGTACGCACGGTGGATTCGCCGAGATGCTGCGCGACTTCAAGGACCAGGCGGTTGCCGCCGTTCTTGGTTTCGATCGCGTTCAGAATGGCCGGCAGGTGGCCTTCGAACTGCACGTCAACGACGGCGCCGATGACTTGCGTAATGCGTCCGGTCTGGTTGGCGGGGGTAGCCATCAAAAATCCTCTCCTTCGAATTCGATCTCAAACAACCGTCGGCCTGATCAGATCGCCTCGGCGCCCGAGATGATTTCAATCAGTTCCTTGGTGATCATCGCCTGACGGGTTCGATTGTAGATCAGGGTTTGCTTGCGAATCATGTCGCCGGCGTTGCGGGTGGCATTGTCCATCGCGCTCATCTGCGCGCCGTAGAACGAAGCGTTGTTTTCCAACAGCGCACGGAAGACCTGCACCGCGAGATTGCGCGGCAGAAGCCCGGTCAGAATCTCGTCTTCTTCCGGCTCGTATTCGTAGGCCGTCGCAGGACCGGCACTGGCAGGCTTGTCCTCGACCACCAGCGGAATGATCTGCTGCGCGGTCGGGACCTGCGCGATCACCGACTTGAAGCGCGAATAGAACAGCGTGCAGACGTCGAACTCGCCCGCCTCGAAGCGCGCGATGACTTTCTTGGCGATGTCCTCGGCGTTCACGAAGCCGAGCTGGCGGACCGAGCGCAGCTCGACGCTTTCGACGATCTGCTTCTCGAAGGTGCGGCGCAGCTGCTCGTAACCCTTGCGGCCGACGCAGAAGAACTTGACCTCTTTGCCCTGATTCATCAGCGCCAGCGCGCGCTCGCGGGCCAGTCGCACGATCGAGGAGTTGAAGGCGCCGGACAGGCCGCGTTCGCCGGTGCAGACCAGCAGCAGGTGCACCTGATCCTTGCCGGTTCCGGCCAGCAACGCCGGCGCACCCGGCGAGCCCGCGGCCGCGCTCGCGATATTGGAAATCACGGCGTCCATTTTTTCCGCGTACGGCCGCGCCGCTTCGGCAGCGGTCTGCGCACGGCGCAATTTCGACGCCGCAACCATCTGCATGGCCTTGGTGATCTTCTGCGTCGCCTTGGTGGAGGCGATGCGGACCCGCATGTCTTTAAGTGACGCCATTCTCAGTCCACCCTAGCGGCCTGATCTTCGACCCGGTCGCGAACCCCTCATTCGTCATGCCCGGCCTCGTGCCGAGCATCCACGTCTTTATTTCTTGCCACGCGCAAAGACGTGGATGGCCGGGACAAGCCCGGCCATGACAGTGTCAAGCAAACGTCTTGGCGTAACCCTCGACCACCGTCTTGAGCTTGGCCGCGGTATCGTCGCCGAGATCGCGGGTGTCGCGGATGGTGTTGAGGATGTCGACGTTCTTGCCGCGCAGCAGCGACAGCAGGCCG
The DNA here is from genome assembly GCA_963843235.1 of uncultured Alphaproteobacteria bacterium. GTDB lineage: Bacteria > Pseudomonadota > Alphaproteobacteria > Rhizobiales > Xanthobacteraceae > Bradyrhizobium. The sequence goes on along the minus strand of CAWJJV010000014.1, from coordinate 242,885 downwards.
TCCTCGAAGGCACGCACCTTGGCGACCGGAAGCGCATCGAGGTAGCCGTTGACGCCGGCGTAGATCACCACGACCTGCTCTTCCATCTTCAGCGGCGAAAATTGCGGCTGCTTCAGGAGTTCGGTCAGGCGCGAGCCGCGGTTGAGCAGGCGCTGCGTCGAGGCATCGAGATCGGAGCCGAACTGCGCGAACGCCGCCATTTCGCGGTATTGCGCCAGCTCGCCCTTGATCTTGCCGGCAACCTTTTTCATCGCCTTGGTCTGCGCCGACGATCCGACGCGCGACACCGACAGGCCGACGTTCACCGCCGGGCGGATGCCCTGGAAGAACAGGTCGGTTTCCAGGAAGATCTGGCCGTCGGTGATCGAGATCACGTTGGTCGGAATATAGGCCGACACGTCGTTGGCCTGGGTTTCGATGATCGGCAGCGCCGTCAGCGAGCCCGCGCCGTGATCGTCGTTGAGCTTGGCGGCACGCTCGAGCAGGCGGGAATGCAGATAGAACACGTCGCCCGGATAGGCTTCGCGGCCCGGCGGGCGGCGCAGCAGCAGCGACATCTGGCGGTAGGCGACGGCCTGCTTGGACAAGTCGTCATAGATGATGACCGCGTGCATGCCGTTGTCGCGGAAATACTCGCCCATGGTGCAAGCGGTGAACGGCGCGATGTACTGCATCGGCGCCGGATCGGACGCGGTCGCCGCGACGACGATCGAGTATTCCAGCGCGCCCTGCTCTTCGAGCACCTTGACGAACTGCGCCACGGTGGAGCGCTTCTGGCCGATCGCGACATAGACGCAATACAGCTTGATCTTCTCGTCCTTCTGCGCGTTGAGCGGCTTCTGGTTGAGAATGGTGTCGAGCGCGATCGCGGTCTTGCCAGTCTGACGATCGCCGATGATCAGTTCGCGCTGGCCACGGCCGACCGGAATCAGCGCATCGATCGCCTTCAGGCCGGTTGCCATCGGCTCGTTGACCGATTTGCGCGGAATGATGCCGGGCGCCTTGACGTCGACGCGCATCCGCTTGTCGCCCTGGATCGGACCCTTGCCGTCGATCGGATTGCCGAGCGCATCGACCACGCGGCCGAGCAGGCCCTTGCCGACCGGGGTGTCGACGATGGCGCGGGTGCGCTTGACGGTCTGGCCTTCCTTGATCTCACGGTCGGCGCCGAAGATGACGATACCGACGTTGTCGGTCTCGAGATTCAGCGCCATGCCGCGGGTGCCGTTCTCGAACTCGACCATCTCGCCGGCCTGGACGTTGTCGAGGCCGAAGACGCGGGCAATGCCGTCGCCGACGGACAACACCTGTCCGACTTCGGAGACTTCAGCCTCCTGGCCGAAATTCTTGATCTGGTCCTTGAGGATCGCGGAAATTTCCGCGGCGCGGATGTCCATCAGCCTGCCTCTTTCATCGCGTGCTTGATCGAATTGAGTTTGGTGCGAAGCGAACTATCCACCATGCGGCTGCCCAGCTTGACCACGAGGCCGCCGATGATGGAGGGGTCCACATTCACGTTGAGCGCGACGTCCTTGCCCGTCACCGATTTCAGCGCGGTCTTGAGGTCGTCGAGATTCTTGTCGCTGAGCTTTTCGGCCACGGTCACGTCGGCCGTCGCCTCGCCCTTGAATTTGGCGACCAGCGCGCGGAACGCACGGATCACGTCGCTGACGGCGAACAGGCGCCGGTTGGCGGTGAGCACTTTCAGGAAATTCGCGGAAATGCCGGAAATGCCGGCCCGGTCGAGCACGGCCGCAAGCGCCTTCGCCTGCGCACCCGCCGAAAACACCGGACTGCGAACCAGCCGCTTGAGGTCGGCGCTGTCGGCCAGCATGGCATCGAACCTGTCCAGATCGGCCTTTACCGCATCGATGGATTTCTCATCGCGCGCCAATTCGAACAAAGCCGTTGCATAACGGCCGGACACTCCCGAAACGGACGGATCTTTTGCAGCCACAAGCGCGCTCTTTTAGCTGTTAAATTCGCAAGGCAAAAACCGTCGCCACTGGTGCGGCGCCTATCCAAGCCCTTGGAATTCAAGCGGGACTTCGATTTTCGACCGGCACGAGTTGTACCGGGACCGTTAAAATCGCGGCTTTGCTAACATAGCAGGCGCGCAGGTGCAACATGACGGCAGCACGATGGCGAGGCCATCTCGCGCGTCATTCAACGGCGGCTTTTGAAAGCCGATCTGACGATTGAACAGCACTTGCGCGGCTGACAGCGGCGTCGAAGCGAAAACTGCGCCCGGCACACTCGATCGTCCCGGCGATGGTTAATCCGCAACGCAATGGTTAATCCGTCAACGCATGGCCCCATGAGTTGGGTGGGGGAACTGCCGCGTGCGGACGCGAGACTTTCAACTCTTGCATTACTTGCGCACATCTTACCACTGACGGCGATAACTTGGCTAAGTAGTAACTCCAAGTAATGGAGTGGTTAATAATAAGTTAATTGGAAAGATCAAACCACCGCCATGGATTAAATGCTGCGGTCACAAGATGTTTCATCTCGATACAAAATGGTTTTACTGCCAAGTTTCTGCCTTATTGGGTAACCAAACGGCCCCTGAGACGAAACCGGACGGGGGGTCCACTTGCCACCGTTGTGGCAATACTAGTTTGAGGATCTGTAATAATGCTCACATCTACAAAGTCGGCGCTGGGAAATGTAACCCAGTCTCGCGCGGCGCTTGCTGTTGTTGCCGCAACTCTTGTGTTCGGTGGAGGTATCACCGAAGCCTCGGCGAAATCCCATCGGCACCACCATCACGGTTACCGCCACCACCATCACCACCACGCCAGCAACGCTGCCGGCGAGTCGTCAGGATCGTCCTGGCGCGATGCCAACGCCGCGATCGCCCCGTCATCGGGCTCCGGCCGGATGTTTTCCGGCATGGCCTCCTTTTACGGCAACGAGTCCGGGAGCAAGACCGCCTCCGGCCAGCGCTTCAATCAGAACGCAATGACGGCGGCCCACCGCAGCCTGCCATTCGGCACCAAGCTGCGGGTGACCCATGGCGGCCGCAGCGTCGTCGTGACCATCAATGATCGGGGCCCGTTCATCCGTGGCCGCGTCCTCGACCTGTCTACCGGGGCTGCCCGCGCGATCGGCCTGACCAGCGCCGGCGTCGGCCGCGTCACCGCAGAAGTCGTCTCTTAAGGCGTCCAGGACGCCGCATCCTTCCATAACAACCAGTAAGCGTTGCGTCGCGTAACGGCCGCGGAAGTTTCCGCACGCCGACAACGAGCCTGCCGTCGCCAATGACGGCAGGCTTTTTGTTTGCCGTCATTCCGGGGCATCGCGCAGCGATGAACTCCGATGTGCAATTGCACATCGGAGAATCCCGATATGAGCAGCGCGAGATCCCGGGTTCGCGCTCCCGCGCGCCCCGGAATGACGGTCACAAAAAACTCTGCGGATCGACGTCGACCTCGAGCTTGAGGTTGCCCTTGGTCTTGGGGCCGGCCGCGAGCCATTCGCGTAAGTATTCCGACATGTCGACATTGCGCAGCGACTTCACCAATAGCCGGAACCGGTAGCGGCCCTTGATGACCGCCAGCGGCGCCTCGGCCGGCCCCAACACCTGGATCCGCTCGTCGATCGGCGCGATCGACGCCAGCCGGCGCGCAAAGCCTTCCGCGGTGGGACGATCGCCGGCGGAAATGATCAGGCTCGCCAGCCGGCCGAACGGCGGATAGCCGGCGCGCTCGCGGCCGGCGATTTCGCTGGCGTAAAACGCCTCGCGATCGCAGGCCACCAGCGCCTTCATCACGGGATGCTCGGGTTGATGGGTCTGAAGATAGCCGACGCCGCGGCCCTGATCGCGTCCGGCGCGCCCGATCACCTGATTGAGCAGTTGAAACGTGCGCTCGGCGGCGCGCGGATCGCCATTGCTCAAGCCGAGATCGGCATCGACCACGCCGACCAGATTGAGCCGCGGGAAATTATGCCCCTTCGCCACCAACTGCGTGCCGATGATGATGTCGACGCGCCCTTCCGCGATCTCGTTCAACTCCGAGCGCATGGTCTCGATCGAGGTGATCAGGTCGCTCGACAGCACCATGGTGCGCGCATTCGGGAACAGGCTGGCGGCTTCTTCCTGCAGGCGTTCGACGCCGGGGCCGACCGCGACCAGCGATTGCTCCGCCGCGCAGTGCGGACAGGTTGGCGGGCGCGGCATCGAGAAGCCGCAGTGATGGCAAACCAGCCGCTGCCGAAACCTGTGATCGACCAGCCAGGCATCGCAGATCGTGCAGGCGAAGCGATGGCCGCAGGTCCGGCATAGCGTCAGCGGAGCGTAGCCGCGGCGATTGAGGAACAACAGCGCCTGCTCGCGCCGCTCGATCGCGATCCGGACCTGTTCCGCAAGGCGCGGCGAGATGAAGCGGCCCCGCGCCGGCGCCTCACGCCGCAGATCGATCGCCTCGATATGCGGCATATGCTGGCCGCCGAACCGCGCCGGCAGCACCACGCGCTGATAGCGGCCTTTGCGCGCGTTGACCTCGGACTCCACCGACGGCGTCGCCGAGGCCAGCACGATCGGAATTTTGGCAATGTGGGCGCGCACCACCGCCATGTCGCGCGCATGATAGTGCGCGCCTTCGTCCTGCTTGTAGGCCTGGTCGTGCTCCTCATCGACGACGATCAGCCCGAGATTGGCATAGGGCAGAAACAGCGCCGAGCGCGCCCCGACCACGACCGATGCTTCGCCCGCCGATATCGCCGCCCAATTGCGCGCGCGGGTACGCGGGGTCAGTTCGGAATGCCATTCCAGCGGCCGCACGCCGAAGCGCTGGGCGAAGCGATCGAGGAACTGTCCGGTCAGCGCGATCTCCGGCATCAGGATCAACGACTGCTTGCCGCGGCGGATGACTTCCGCGATGGCCTCGAAATAAACTTCGGTCTTGCCCGAGCCGGTGACGCCGTCGAGCAGGGCTACGTGAAAACTGCCGTTCGCCGCCAGCGCCCGCATGGCATCGACCGCGGTGCGCTGCTGGCGGGAAAAGCTGGGCTCGGCGAACGCCGGATCGGGTGCGGGCGGCGCCAGCGCGCGCGGCATCGGCTCGACCGTCAGCGTGCCTTCATCGACCAGGCCGTCGATCACGCCGGCGCTGACGCCGGCCTCCTTCGCCGCCTCGGATTTGCCGTGCAGCAGCCCGTCGGAAAGAATATCGATCAGCCGCCGCCTTGCCGGCGTCATGCGGGCGGGCGGCTTGCCGATCAACCGCACGCCCATCCGCATCCGTTCCGGTCCGAGATTCTCGCCCATCCGCAACGTCATGCGCAGCACCATGCCGCGCGCCGACAGCGTGTAGGCGGCGACCCAATCGACCAGCGAACGCAGTTCCTCCTTGAGGGGCGGCACGTCGAGCTTTTCGCCGACGTCTTTCAGCCGATTGTGCAGGCGCGGATCGGGATTGGCGTTCTCGGCCCATACCACCGCGACCACCTCGCGCGGTCCGAGCGGCACGCACACCACGTCGCCCGGCTTCAGCTCCATGCCGCGCGGCACGCGGTAGGAATAGGCCTGATTGAGCGCGACCGGCACCAGCACATCGACGACGCGCGTCGACGATGCGGGCGAGGTGCTGGCGCGGATGGAATGGTCCATGGAGAATCAGACTCGAAAAAGCCGGAACGGCCGCCGCTAACTTAAGACCGTGCGGCGGCCGCGACCAGTGTCCGGTCGCAGGGCCGCGGGCGGGTTAGCGAACGGTAAACGAAAGAGATGCGATATACTCAGCTGGAATCAGGCGCCCCCGAAGGAGCTCCATGGCCAAATCCAAGTCTACCCCCGTAGCGCCCGTCGTAGCGGTTGAACCCGGCGTCATCGCAGGCGCCGCCGACGACGTCGTGCGGGAGATGACGCATTGGCTGTCGCATCTGCGCGCCGAGCGACAGGCTGTCGCCGAAGACGCTCGAGGCCTATGCCCGCGACGTTCGCCAGTTTCTGGCGTTTCTTTGGGAGCACTGGGGCACCGAGGTGACGCTGACCCGCTTCGCCGCGCTGGAGGCCACCGACGTCAGGGCGTTCATGGCGATGCGCCGCGCCGACGATATCGGCGGACGCTCGCTGATGCGGGCGCTGGCGGGCCTGCGCTCGTTCGGGCGCTTTCTCGAACGCGAAGGCAAAGGCAAGGTCGGCGCGCTGTCGGCGATCCGCGCCCCCAAGGTCGGCAAGAGCCTGCCGAAGCCGATCCAGGTGGCGGCGGCCAAGCGCTTCGCCGATGCCGACGAACGCGCTGGCGAAGCCCGCGATCCCTGGATCTGGGCCCGCGACGCCGCCGTGATGGCGCTGCTGTACGGTTCCGGCCTGCGCATCTCCGAAGCGCTCGGCTTGAAGCGTCGCGACGTGCCGTCGCCGGGCGCCGGCGACGTGCTGGTCGTGACCGGCAAGGGCAACAAGACCCGGATGGTCCCGGTGCTGCATAACGTGCTGACGCTGATCAGCGACTACGTCGCGGTCTGCCCGCATCCGCTGCCGCCGGAAGGGCCGATCTTCGTCGGCGCGCGCGGCGGCCCGCTCAGTCCGCGAATCATTCAGCTCACCATGGAGCGCCTGCGCGGCGCGCTCGGCCTGCCCGACAGTGCGACACCGCATGCACTGCGGCACTCGTTCGCGACCCACCTTCTGAGCCGCGGCGGCGACCTGCGCGCGATCCAGGAATTGCTCGGCCACGCCTCGCTCTCGACCACGCAGATCTATACCGGGATCGACAGTGAGCGGCTTCTGGAAGTTTACCGGACCGCGCATCCCCGGGCCTAGCGATTTCGTGATCGAACTCAGTCGCGGCGCTTGCCCCTTGCGCGGCGATGCCGTTCGGTCAATCGTGGGGTTTATCAGGCAGCGGGGAGAGAATCATGAGCGCGCACGAGAGCCTGGAGCAGGCGGACCACGCCAAGGAAGCCTCGAGCGAGAACCGCAAGATCGCGCTATTGATCGCCGTGATCGCGCTGTGCCTGGCGCTGTCGGAAACGCTCGGCAAGGGCGCCCAGACCGAATCGATCAGCAAGAATGTCGCGGCCTCCAACCTGTGGGCGTTCTTTCAGGCCAAGAGCATCCGCCGCACCGTGGTCCAGACCGCGTCCGAGCAATCCCGGTTAGGCCTCGGCACCGTCGGCGACGATGCCGCCAAGGCGCAACTGCAAAAGCAGATCGACGACTGGCAGAAGACCGCGGCGCGCTACCGCTCCGAGCCGGAGACCGGCGAAGGATCGGAGCAATTGTCCGAACGCGCCAAGCACGCCGAGGAAGAGCGCGACCTGGCGACCGCGAAGTATCATCACTTCGAGCTCGCCTCCGCCGCGTTTCAGATCGGCATCGTGCTGGCGTCGGCGACCATCATCACCGGCATCGTCGCGCTGGCCTGGATATCGGGGCTGCTGACACTGGCCGGCATCGCGTTCACCGCGCTCGGCGTGTTCGCCCCGCATCTGCTGCATCTGCCGTAACAACGATCTCCGCGCAAACGCTTCGCGCGAGGGAAAAACCGGTATCCACTTGTCGCTACGCGGCCCTGCGGGTCCGGATCGTGCTTTAGCGCGCTTCGTGCACGCTCTTGCGGAAGCGCCGGATCAGCCGCAGCATCCGCGACGACCAGCCATCGCCGGCACCGCTCAGGGCCGTCTTGATCCGCTGTCTGATCGGATCGACCAGCGCGTTTGCCTTTGCCCGCAGCGCCAGGATGAATTCATAGAGCTTCTCGAACCATGCCATCTCGAGCAGCTTCGGCCGCGTGACGTCGAAGACGAAGGCCGCAACGCCGACGCCGAGGAATTTCGCAAAGATGATGGTGACGATTGCGCTCATCCAATATTCGTGGGTGAGCAGCCAAAGCCCGACCAGCTTGAGCGGAAACAGCGGGACCACCGGCACGATGAACACGATCAGCGTCATCGCCGGCGACAGCGTATCGACGCGATCCGAAAGCCATTGCTTGAAGGCGCGCAGCGGGATCATCGCCACCACCCGGGCCACGATCGGCTCGAGGTGGTCCCACAGCCAGGCTTCGATCAGGAAGATGATCGCAAGCAAAATCCAGAGCGGCTGAAGCAGACGGCGCATCATGCGTGTTGTCCTCGCCCGGCACTACCGGGCGTGGATCACATATGGATGGCGCGTTTGCCGACCGCAAGCGCGGCTTCCTTGACCGCTTCCGAACGGGTCGGGTGTGCGTGGCAGGTGCGCGCCAGATCCTCGGCGGAACCGCCGAATTCCATCAACACCGCCGCCTCGTGGATCATTTCGCCGGCCTCGCGGCCGACAATGTGAACGCCGAGCACCCGATCGGTCTTCGCGTCTGCGAGAACCTTAACGAAACCTTCCGTGGTCTGGTTGACCTTGGAGCGGCCGTTGGCGGTGAACGGGAACTTGCCGACCGTGTAAGCGACGCCGGCCTGCTTCAACTCCTCTTCGGTCTTGCCGACCGACGAAACTTCCGGCGTGGTATACACGACGCCTGGGATAACGTCGTAATTCACATGACCGGCCTGGCCGGCGAGAATTTCCGCGCAGGCAACGCCTTCGTCCTCGGCCTTGTGCGCGAGCATCGGACCCGCGATGACGTCGCCGATGGCGTACACGCCCTTCACGTTGGTCGCGAAATGCGCGTCGATCTGCACGCGGCCGCGATCGTCGAGCGCGACACCGGCTTCCTTCAGGCCGAGGCCTTCGGTGTAGGGAACGCGGCCGATGCAGACCATCACCACGTCGGCCTCCAGCGTTTCCGGCGCGCCGCCCGCGGCGGGCTCGATCTTCGCGACGAGCGTTTTGCCTGACGCGTCGACGCCGGAGAGCTTGGCGCCGAGCTTGAACGCAAAGCCCTGCTTTTCGAGGATGCGCTGGAATTGCTTGGCCACCTCGCCGTCCGTGCCGGGCAGGATGCGATCGAGAAATTCGACGACCGTGACCTGAGCCCCGAGCCGGTGCCAGACCGAACCGAGTTCAAGCCCGATCACGCCGGCGCCGACGATCAGCAGCCTCGAAGGCACCTTGTCGAGCGAGAGCGCGCCGGTCGACGACACGATGCGTTTCTCATCGATCTCGATGCCTTTCAGCCGCGCGATGTCGGAGCCGGTGGCGATGACGATGTTTTTGGTTTCGACGATCTGGGTCTTGCCGTCGCTGCCGGCGACCTCGACCTTGCCGGTGCCGAGGATTTTGCCTTTGCCGAAGATGACGTCGATCTTGTTTTTCTTCATCAGGAACTCGACGCCCTTGACGTTGCCGTCGATGCCCTGCTGCTTGAAATTCATCATCGAGGGCAGATCGAGTTTCGGGGCCGAAACGCCGACGCCCATCTTGGCGAACGAGTGCCCGGCCTCCTCGAACATTTCCGAGGCATGCAGCAATGCCTTCGACGGCATGCATCCGATATTGAGGCAGGTGCCGCCAAGCGTTGCGTTCTTCTCGACCACGGCGACCTTCATGCCGAGTTGCGCCGCGCGGATCGCGCAGACGTACCCGCCCGGACCGGTGCCGATGACAACAAGATCGTAGCTAGCCATAATTGCAGTCCTGTAGCTGGAATACTGTGACAGGTATTAGCGCCCGCCCGACACATCAAGAATGGCGCTGGTCACATAGGAGGCATCGTCCGACATCAGCCAGACGATGGCGTTGGCGATTTCGTCGGCGGTGCCGACGCGCTTCATCGGCACGTTGCCGGCGAGGCGATGCGCACGATCCGGCTCGCCGCCGCTGGCGTGAATCTCGGTATCGATCAGCCCGGGCCGGATCGCCGCGACGCGAATGCCCTCGCCGGCGACTTCATGGCCGAGCCCGATCGTAAACGAATCGATGGCGCCCTTCGACGCCGCGTAATCGACATAAGTATTCGGCGAACCAAGCTTGGCCGCGACCGACGACAGGTTGACAATGACGCCGCCCTTGCCGCCATGACGCGTCGACATTCGCTTCACCGCCTCGCGCGCGCACAGCATGCTGCCGGTGACGTTGACCGCCATCATGCGCTGGATGCGCTCGACCGACATATCCTCGACCCGCGCTGTCGGCCCGACGATGCCGGCGTTGTTGACGAGCGCGCCGAGCGTCCCGAACGCGTCGGCGGCCTTGAACAGCGCCAGGATATCGCTCTCCTTGCCGACATCGCACTTCACCGCGATCGCCTTGCCGTTCTTCGCCTCGATGGCGGCGACCACCTCGTTCGCCGCGGCGTCGTTGCTGACATAGCCGACGCAGACCCTAAATCCGCGCGCGGCGGCGGCAATCGCGGTGGCGCGGCCGATGCCGCGGCTACCGCCGGTGATGATCGCTACCCTGTCGGTCAATGTCGCCCCCAATGTTCGCACGCACGATTGTTTTGTGGGCGGCTTTGCTGCCGCCCTAAGACTTCAGCACGTTCTCAGAGATCGAGCACCAGCCGCGCCGGATCTTCCAGGCTTTCCTTGACCCGGACCAGGAACGTCACCGCTTCCTTGCCGTCGATGACACGGTGATCGTAGGACAGCGCCAGATACATCATCGGACGGATCTCGACCTTGCCGCCGATCGCGACCGGGCGATCCTGGATCTTGTGCATGCCGAGGATGGCCGATTGCGGCGCGTTCAGGATCGGCGTCGACATCAGTGAACCGTAGATGCCGCCATTGGTGATGGTGAAGGTGCCGCCCTGCATTTCATCGATCTTGAGCTGGCCGTCGCGCGCGCGCCGGCCGAAATCGGCGATGCTCTTCTCGATCTCGGCGATCGACTTGCGGTCGCTGTCGCGCACCACCGGCACCACCAGGCCCTTGTCGGTGCCGACGGCGACGCCGATGTGATAATAATTCTTGTAGATCAGGTCGGTGCCGTCGATCTCGGCATTCGCCGCCGGGATGTCCTTCAGCGCCTGCACGCAGGCCTTGGTGAAGAAGCCCATGAATCCCAGCTTGCTGCCGTGCTTCTTCTCGAACACATCCTTGTACTGGGCCCGCATCGCCATGATGTGGCTCATGTCGACTTCGTTGAAGGTCGTGAGCATCGCGGCGGTGTTTTGCACGTCCTTGAGGCGGCGGGCGATGGTCTGACGCAGCCGCGTCATCTTCACGCGCTCTTCACGCGCGGCATCGTCGGCGGGTGACGGGGCCCGAACCTGCACCGCGGCCGCGGGCTGATTGACTGGCGTCGGCGCCGACGCGGCTTTCTCGATCGCGGCGAGCATGTCGCCCTTGGTGACGCGGCCATCCTTGCCGGAGCCGGGGACGGTGGCGGCATCGATCCCGCTCTCCGCCGAGATCTTGCGCACCGACGGCGCCAGCGGCGCGTCAACCGGCGGCGCCTTCGGCAGCTGCGGCGCGCAACGGGGGCAGCAGCCGCAACCGCGGCCTTGGCGGGCGCGGCGGCCGGCTTGGCGGCGGCTCCCGCCGCACCGTCCGTGATCTGGCCGAGCAGCGCGCCGACCGCGACGGTCTCGCCATCCTTTGCAGCAATCTCACCCAGCGTGCCGGCGGAGGGCGCCGGGACTTCGATCGTGACCTTGTCGGTCTCCAGTTCGACCAACGGCTCATCGACCGCAACAGCGTCGCCGGCCTTCTTGAACCAGCGGCCGATGGTGGCCTCGGTCACGGATTCGCCGAGCGTCGGAACGCGAATTTCAGTCATGATGTCATTTCCTCTTTGCGTCATGACCCAGGCTCGTCCCGGCCATCGACGCCTTCAATCAATCTTCACAGAGCAAGACGCGGATGCCCGGGACAAGCCCGGGCATGACGACGTCAGCAAATATTAGTTCAGCGCCTCATCCAGCAGGGCCCTAAGCTGCGCCAGATGCTTCGACATCAAGCCGGTGGCCGTCGCCGCCGCCGCCGCGCGTCCGGCGTAACGCGGACGCTTGTTCGGCGCGTGGATCTGGTTCAGCACCCATTCGAGATACGGCTCGATGAAGTGCCACGCCCCCATGTTGCGCGGCTCTTCCTGGCACCACACGACTTCCGCATTCTTGAACCGCCCGAGTTCCTGCACCAGCGCCTTCAGCGGCACCGGATAAAGCTGCTCGACGCGCATGATGTAGATGTCGTCGATGCCGCGTTTTTCGCGCTCATCGTAGATATCGTAATAGACCTTGCCCGAGCACAGCACGACGCGACGGATCTTGTCGTCCGGCACCAGCTTGATTTTTTCGTCGGGCAGCATCGCCGCGTCATCGTAGAGGATGCGATGGAACGTGGTGTTGGCGCCCAATTCGTCGAGCCGCGAGACCGCCCGCTTGTGCCGCAGCAGCGACTTCGGCGTCATCAGGATCAGCGGCTTGCGAATTTCGCGATGCAACTGCCGCCGCAGCACGTGGAAGAAATTGGCCGGCGTGGTGGCGTGGACCACCTGCATGTTGTCCTCGGCGCACATCTGCAGGTATCGCTCGAGCCGCGCGGAAGAATGCTCCGGTCCCTGGCCTTCGTAACCATGCGGCAGCATGCAGACCAGGCCGGACATGCGCAGCCATTTGCGCTCGCCCGAGGAGATGAACTGGTCGAACAGCACCTGGGCGCCGTTGGCGAAGTCGCCGAACTGCGCTTCCCAGATCGTCAGCGCGTTCGGTTCCGCCAGCGAATAGCCGTATTCGAACCCGAGCACCGCCTCTTCCGACAGCAGCGAGTTGATGACTTCGTAGTGCCCCTGATCGCCGCCGATATGATTGAACGGCGTGTAGCGGCTCTCGTCTTCCTGGTCGATCAGCACCGAATGCCGCTGCGAGAAGGTGCCGCGCTCGCTGTCCTGGCCGGACAGCCGGACGTGACGGCCTTCCTGCAACAGCGTGCAGAACGCCAGCGCCTCGGCGGTCGCCCAATCGATGCCGACGCCGCTCTCGATCGCCTTGGCGCGGTTTTCCAGGAAGCGCTGGATCGTGCGGTGAACCCGAAAGCCATCGGGCACCTTGGTGATCTTGCGGCCGATATCCCTGAGCTGCGCGACGTCGACGCCGGTGACGCCGCGGCGCGGGTCTTCTTCGGCATCGGCGGACTTGAAGCCGGCCCATTTGCCATCGAGCCAGTCGGCCTTGTTGGGCTTATAGCCCGAACCGGCTTCCAGCTCGGCGTCGAGCCGCGCGCGCCAGTCGGCCTTGGCCTTCTCGACCTCGCCTTCGGTCATCACGCCCTCGGCGATCAGCCGCCTGGAATAGATCTCCAGCGTGGTCGGATGCGAAGCGATCTTCCGGTACATCACCGGCTGGGTGAACGCCGGCTCGTCGCCTTCGTTATGACCGTGCCTGCGGTAGCAGAACATGTCGATCACGACAGGCTTGTGGAATTTCTGCCGGAACTCGATCGCGACCTTGGCCGCGAACACCACGGCTTCCGGATCGTCGCCGTTCACATGGAAGATCGGCGCGTCGATCATCTTCGCCACATCGGACGGATAGGGCGAGGAGCGCGAATAGCGCGGATAGGTCGTGAACCCGATCTGGTTGTTGACGATGAAGTGCAGCGACCCGCCGGTGCGATAGCCCTTGAGGTCGGACAGCCCGAAGCATTCCGCCACCACGCCCTGGCCGGCGAACGCCGCGTCGCCATGCATCAGCAGCGGCAATACCGAAATGCGCTGGTCCGGCGGATCGCCGTGCTGGTCCTGCTTGGCGCGCACCTTGCCGAGCACCACGGGATCGACGATCTCCAGATGCGACGGATTGGCGGTCAGCGACAAATGGATGCGGTTGTTGTCGAACTCGCGGTCCGATGACGCGCCGAGGTGATACTTGACGTCGCCGGAACCCTCGACCGCGTCGGGATTGGCGGAACCGCCCTTGAATTCATGGAACAACGCGCGATGCGGCTTGCCCATCACCTGGGTCAGCACGTTGAGGCGGCCGCGATGCGGCATGCCGACCACGATTTCCTTTACGCCGAGATTGCCGCCGCGCTTGATGATCTGCTCGAGCGCCGGGATCAGCGATTCGGCGCCGTCGAGGCCGAAGCGCTTGGTGCCGGTGAATTTGATATCGCAGAACTTCTCGAAGCCCTCGGCCTCGACCAGCTTGGTCAGGATCGCGCGCCGGCCCTCACGGGTGAAGCTGATCTCCTTGTCCGGTCCCTCGATACGCTCCTGGATCCAGGCCTTCTGCGCGCGCGTTCGAGATGTGCATGAACTCGACGCCGAGCGTCTGGCAGTAGGTGCGTTCGCAGATCGCCACGATCTCGCGCAGGGTCGCGTATTCGAGGCCCAGCACATGGTCGAGGAAGATCTTGCGGTCGAAATCGCCGTCCACGAAGCCGTAGGAGCGCGGATCGAGTTCCTCGCGGTCGCGCGGCGCCTCGATGCCGAGCGGGTCGAGCTTGGCGTGGAAGTGGCCGCGCATGCGGTAGGCGCGAATCAGCATCAGGGCGCGGACGGAATCGCGGGTCGCCTGGTTGACGTCGGCCGCTGAGAGATCGGCGCCCTTGGCCTGCGCCTTGGCGGCGAGCTTGGTGCCGACGGCCTTTTCGACCTCGGCCCAGTTGCCGTCGAGCGCGGAGGTCAGTTCGTCGCGCGGCGTCAGCGGCCAATTGTCCCGGCCCCAGGTCGGCCCTTCGGCGTTCTTGCGGACGTCGGCCGGCTGGTCCTTCAGGCTCTTGAAGAACTCCTGCCATTCGGGGTCGACCGAAGCCGGGTCTTTCTCGTAGCGGGCGTAGATATCGTCAATGTAGGGGGCGTTGGTGCCCTGCAAAAACGAGGAGAGGGCAAAAGCGGCATTCGCGTCTTGGCGAGACATGATTGCGTCCTGGTGATTTCGATTCGCGCATGGAATACGGCGCAACAGCCGATCCAGCTACCGGATCAGCGTGATAGCGGGACCTTTTACCCCATATGGGGCGATTGTTCGCGCCGAAAAGAACCAAAGGTTGAATTAGGATTTCAATTTTTCGACAAGGGTCTTTCCGAGCCGCGCGGGGGACGGCGAGACGGTGATTCCAGCCGCTTCCATCGCCGCGGTCTTGGAACCGGCGTCGCCCTTGCCGCCGGAGATGATCGCCCCGGCGTGGCCCATGCGGCGGCCGGGAGGCGCCGTGACGCCGGCGATGAAGCCGACCATCGGCTTCTTCCGGCCACGCTTGGCCTCGTCCTTGATGAACTGGGCGGCGTCTTCCTCGGCGGAACCGCCGATTTCGCCGATCATCACGATCGAGGTGGTGTTGGGATCGGCCAGGAACATCTCCAGCATGTCGATGAATTCCGTGCCCTTGACCGGGTCGCCGCCGATGCCGACCGCGGTGGTCTGGCCGAGGCCCTCCTGGCTGGTCTGGAACACGGCCTCATAGGTCAGCGTGCCCGACCGCGAAACGATGCCGACATTGCCCGGCTTGAAGATGTTGGCCGGCATGATGCCGATCTTGCATTGGCCCGCCGTCATCACGCCCGGGCAGTTCGGTCCGATCAGCCGCGATTTCGATCCCGACAGCGAGCGCTTCACCCGCACCATGTCGAGCACCGGAATGCCCTCGGTGATGCAGACGATCAGCGGGATTTCGGCGTCGATGGCCTCGCAGATCGCGTCCGCTGCCCCCGGCGGCGGCACGTAGATCACGCTCGCATCGGCGCCGGTCTTGTCGCGCGCCTCGGCCACGGTGTCGAACACCGGCAGATCGAGATGTCTGGAGCCGCCTTTGCCTGGCGAGGTGCCACCGACCATCTTGGTGCCGTAGGCGATCGCGGCTTCGGAATGAAACGTGCCGTTCTTGCCGGTGAAGCCCTGGCAGATGACTTTTGTGTTCTTGTCAATCAGGATGGACATGGCTGGGACTGCTTTCGCGAAACGACCGTGAAGGGTTAGTGGATGCGCCGATAGACGCCGGTGAGCACATCGGCCCACCCTTCCGCGTCAGGCGAGAACTGGATTTTCATGGTGTAGCTTTTGTCGTCGACAATTTCGTAAACGTGGCGCGCGTTGCCGCGCAGCGAGCCCCGCACGAGGATCAGCGTCTGGCCGCTCCAGCCGCCGGAGGCCGGCGACGGCGGGTAGTAGCCGAGTGAATCGTGCCAGAACAATTTGTAGAGCCGATCCTCGCGATCGTAGGTGAACACGCCATGGGCTGCGAAGCTTTCCTTGCCGTCGCGGGTCTGGCGCGTGTCCTGGATCAGGTAGAAGCCGTTGAGGTCGATGCGGGCAGTGACCTGCGAAGTGGCGGGACCGCCGGCGTTCCAGCGCGACGGATAGACCATCTCCTCGCCCTGCCACTCGCCCGCGAACACCGCGAGCTTGCGGTGCTCCTCGAGCGGCGCCGGCGCGGCGAGATGGTCCTCGGCCATCGGCTTATGCTCCCTTTACGGCCTTGACGATCTTCTGCGCGGCATCGTCGAGATCGTCGGCGGGCAGCACGTTGAGGCCGGATTCGCGGATGATCTTCTTGCCCTGCTCGACATTGGTGCCCTCAAGCCGCACCACCAGCGGCACCTTGAGGCCGGCTTCCTTCACCGCGGCCACCACGCCTTCGGCGATGATGTCGCATTTCATGATGCCGCCGAAAATGTTGACCAGGATGCCCTTCACGTTGGGATCGGCGGTGATGATCTTGAACGCCGCGGTGACCTTGGCCTTGTCGGCGCCGCCGCCGACATCGAGAAAATTCGCCGGCGCCATGCCGTAGAGCTTGATGATGTCCATGGTCGCCATGGCGAGGCCCGCGCCGTTGACCATGCAGCCAATGGTGCCGTCGAGCGTGATGTAGTTGAGGTCGTATTTCGACGCCTCGATTTCCTTGGCGTCCTCTTCGGTCTCGTCGCGCAGCGCCACCACGTCGGGATGGCGGTAGAGCGCGTTGCCGTCGAACGTCACCTTGGCGTCGAGCACGCGCAGGTCACCCTGCTTGGTGACGACCAGCGGATTGATCTCGAGCATCGCCATGTCCTTGGCGGTGAACGCCGTGTAGAGCTGCGTCACCAGTCTTTCCGCCTGCTTGCCGAGATTTCCGGTCAACCCCAGCGCCTTGGCGACGGTGCGGCCGTGATGGCTCATGATGCCGGTGGCGGGATCGACCGAGAAGGTCACGATCTTCTCCGGCGTGTCGTGCGCGACGTCCTCGATGTTGACACCGCCTTCGGTGGAAACCACGAACGACACTTCGGAGGTTTCGCGGTTGACTAGGATCGAGAGGTAGAACTCCTTGTCGATGTCGGAGCCGTCCTCGATATAAAGCCGGTTGACCTGCTTGCCGTGCGGTCCGGTCTGCACCGTGACCAGCGTTGAGCCGAGCATCTGCTTGGCGAATTCGTTGACCTCGGCGACCGATTTGGCGATGCGGACGCCGCCCTTGTCGCCGGCAGAGGCTTCCTTGAACTTGCCCTTGCCGCGGCCGCCGGCATGGATCTGGCTCTTCACCACCCACACCGGGCCGGGCAGCGTTTTCGCGGCAACGTCGGAATCGGAGGCCCGCAGCACCGGCACGCCGCGCGAGATCGGCACGCCGAATTCATGCAGCAGCGCCTTGGCTTGGTATTCATGGATGTTCATCTGAGGCTCCCCGACAGGTCGTACGGCGAATTTCGAATTCTCGCTCCGTTTTGCGTCTGGCATACCATATGCCAGAGAAACTGCAAAACCGGAAAATGGCCTGCCGAAGATCGATTGGCCCGGTCTTCGGCTGATAGCGAACTCGATCAGCGGCCGAGCAGATCCGGCGCGATCTTCTTGCAGGCATCGACCAGCCCCTGCACGGCGCCGACCGACTTGTCGAACGCCTCGCGGTCCTTGCCGGCCAACTCGATCTCGACAATGCGCTCGACGCCCTTCGACCCGATCACGACAGGCACGCCGACATACATGTCCTTCACGCCGTATTCGCCGTTGAGATAGGCCGCGCAGGGCAGCACGCGCCTCTTGTCGCGCAGGTAGCTCTCGGCCATCGCCACCGCCGAGGCCGCCGGCGCATAGAAAGCCGACCCGGTCTTCAGGAGGTTGACGATCTCGGCGCCGCCATTGCGGGTGCGGTCGACGATCTCGTCGATCCGGGCCTGCGAGGTCCAGCCCATCTTCACGAGGTCGGGCAGTGGAATGCCGGCCACCGTGGAATACTTCACCAGCGGCACCATGGTGTCGCCATGGCCGCCGAGCACGAAGGCGGTGACGTCTTCGACCGAGACGTTGAATTCGTCGGCGAGGAAGTAGCGGAAGCGGGAGGAATCCAGCACGCCCGCCATGCCCACCACCTTCTTGTGCGGCATGCCCGAAGCCTTCTGCAGCGCCCACACCATGGCGTCCAGCGGATTTGTGATGCAGATCACGAAGGCGTCCGGGGCATATTTCTTGATGCCGGCGCCGACCTGCTCCATCACCTTGAGATTGATGCTGAGGAGATCGTCGCGGCTCATGCCGGGCTTGCGCGGGACGCCGGCGGTGACGATGCAGACCTTGGCGTTATCGAGCGCTTCATAGGAATTGGCGCCGGTGAAATTCGCGTCGAACCCGTCCACCGGAGAAGACTGCGCGATATCGAGCGATTTGCCCTGCGGCACGCCCTCGGCGATATCGAACATCACGACGTCGCCGAGCTCCTTCAGGCCGATGAGGTGAGCCAGCGTTCCGCCGATCTGACCGGAGCCAATCAAAGCAATCTTGTCGCGCGCCATGGGAAATCTGTCCTTTGAACACTAAGGAGGAGGGTGGAAGGAAGCCGACTGGCTGGTTATCCCTTTCGCCGGATACGTTCAAGTCGGGGCATGCTCAATTGTCGGCCACCCGTCTTCATTCTGGACATCGCGCAGCACTTGAACCTCGCGCCACAACTTCGAGATTCCGGGTTCGCGTTGACGCGCGCCGTGGAATGACGGTCGCTGCGATTTACGTCTCCACCAGGCCGGTACTGGAGCCGCTCGCCACCGAATCCTTGTGCCCATGAGGCAGCGCCAGATAGGATTCCGAGCTCATTTCGATCAACCGCGACGAGGTGCGCTTGAACTCGTTCGCCTCATTGCCCTCGGTGGCCCGGTATAGCGACACCGGGTCGGCCTCGGCCGACGCCATCAGCTTCACCGCGTTGTCATACAGCGTGTCGATCAGGGTGATGAAACGCTTGGCTGCATTGCGCTCAGCGTAGTCCATCGCCGGAATATGGTCGATCAGAAGGGTATGATAGTCATGCGCGAGCCGCAGATAATCGGACGCGGCCAGCGGCTTTTCGCAGATCTCCGCGAACGAAAATCGCGCGACGCCGTTCGCCGAGCACGGCACCCGAAGCACGCGGCCCTTGATCGAAATATCGCGCGGCGCGCAGGGCGCACTGCCCGTCATCCGTGCCCATGCCTTGTCGAGCGCCGTATCGGCGGCCCGATCCGCCGGCACCAGCCACATTTTCACGCCCGCGAGCTTCTCCAGCCGGAAATCGGTGCGCGCATCGAGCCGCAGCACGTCCATATGGGCCGCGATCTGCGCGATGAACGGCAGGAACAGCGCCCGGTTCAGGCCACCCTTGTAGAGATCGTCGGGCGCGACGTTGGAGGTCGCCACCACGACCGTGCCGAGTTCGAACAGCTTCGAGAACAGCCGCCCCAGGATCATCGCGTCCGCGATGTCGGTGACGTGAAACTCGTCGAAACACAACAGCCACGCCTGGTCGAAGATCGCGGCGGCGGTCAGCGCGATCACATCGGTATCGGACATCTCGCCGCGTGCGATCCGCTGACGAAAGTCGTAGATCCGCTCGTGCACCTCGGCCATGAATTCGTGGAAATGGGCGCGGCGCTTGTTC
Organism: uncultured Alphaproteobacteria bacterium; assembly: GCA_963843235.1. Taxonomy (GTDB): domain Bacteria; phylum Pseudomonadota; class Alphaproteobacteria; order Rhizobiales; family Xanthobacteraceae; genus Bradyrhizobium. The sequence continues at coordinate 223,229 of CAWJJV010000014.1, read as the reverse complement.
GCGACCTGGCTCTGCTGGAAGAACAGGTCCATCAGCATGGTCTTGCCGCGCCCGACTTCGCCGTGAACGTAGAGGCCGCGCGGCGCCGGCTCATCCTTGTCGGCAAACAGCCGGCCCAGCAGCCCCTGCTTGCGCACCGGCTTATAGCTGGCAAGCCGCCCCTCGAGGGCGGCGAACGCCTCGGCGGCCTGCGCCTGCGCCGCGTCGGGCTCGATCGCGCCCGAGGAAACCAGGGACTGGTAGTGCGCGCGGAAGGAGGCGGAGGGGGTGGTGGACAGCATGACGCACCTTACGGCCCCAGCCTCACGAAAATTGCAAGCCGTGAATTGGTGCGGCGGCTATGCAGGCAGAGCCGTCCTGCCCGCGAAAGCGGGTATCGCCTGCACCGAGCCTTCCGGTTCCGATGTGGCGCCCTGCAATACGAGGTTCCCGGCACTCCATTCGGAGATGCACGGCATCGCCCACGCGATCACGCGCTCAGCGCGTAGGAATCCTCAACCACATAGGGCCCGCCGCCGGTCGAGGCCCGGGACGAGAACAGCACGAATCGCGACGCCGTAAACACCCGGGTCGGGAAATAGCCGCGTACCGACAGATAATCCGCGACATCCTGATTGGAGGCATCGCGCAGCCGCGCCAACGTCACATGCGGCGTGAACTTCCGCCCCTCCGGATCGAGCCCGATCCGCTGCATCAGCCGCTCCAGTTCGGCCTGCAGCTCGATCAACGGCCGGCTCGGCACCACCGAGGCCACCACCGCGCGCGGCTTGCGGCCGCCGAAGCTCGACAGGCCCTGCAGCGCCACCTCGAACGGCTTGCGGTTGATCCGAAACAGCATCATGGCGATTTCATTCGCCGCGACGCCGTCGATGTCGCCGATGAAGCGCAGGGTGACGTGATAATTTTCGGGGTCGATCCAGCGCGCGCCGGGAAGGCCGCCGCGCAAATTGGAAAGGGTCTGGCCGATCTCGGCCGGAATTTCCAGTCCGGTAAACAAACGGGGCATCGCAAGACTCCCGATGCTAAGGCATGCTTCCGAAGCAGGGGAGACCGGCTTTCGGGACGCGAATGCCTTGAAACAAAACCCGGTAACGAATCACCGATACTGAATTTTTAGCGTAGTTATGTGACTCTGCGAAGCATGCGGCGCAAACAACGGGGGAAACCTCACGGCAAGGTTATCGTTGCCCGTTTTTCAACTGCGTTGCCCGGATATCGCGCCAAGAAATGCCTTCACGGTAGGCAGAATATTTTTCACGATCACGTCGACGCCCTCCGCCGTCGGGTGAATGCCATCCGCCTGGTTCAGCTTAGCATCGGTCGCGACGCCCTCAAGAAAGAACGGATAGAGCGGCACCCCGAACGATTTCGCGAGATCCGGATAGATCGCGTTGAATCGGGCCGCATAGTCGCTGCCGTAATTCGGCGGCGCGAGCATCCCGCACAGCATGACCGCGATCTGGCGCGCCTTCAGCCGCGCCAGGATATCCGACAGCGCGGCGCGGGTGACCTTGGGGTCGGTACCGAGCAGGGCGTCGTTGGCGCCGAGTTCGAGGATGACCGCGTCGGTCCCGTCAGGCACCGACCAGTCGAGCCGGTCGCGACCGCCGGAACTGGTATCGCCGGACACTCCGGCATTGATCATCTCAACCTCTATCCCATTGGCTTTCAAGGCTTTTTGTAACCGCTCCGGGAACGCGGCGGCCGCCGACAGGCCAAGGCCCGCGCTCAGCGAATCGCCGAGCACGACCACCTTGATCGGCTTGGCTTGCGGAGGCGCCGGCGCCTCCGCCCGTGCGGCATGGGCTGTCATCAAGGTCACACCCAGTAAAAGTATGTGCACCAATGCCCGCATCCGGCCCTCGACCGCGACCGCGGAAGTGCCATATGACCGATCCATGGACAGTCTCATCGAACCCTCATCATTGGCCGGCCTCGGGCCGGACACCATCGCCATCTCGAACGTCAATCTCTCGCTCGGAACCGGGGCGGCCCGCGTTCATATCCTGAAAGATATCAGCCTGAGCGTGGCATCGGGCGAAGCGATCGGCTTGATCGGGCCGTCGGGCTCGGGGAAATCCACGCTGCTGATGGTGATGGCGGGGCTGGAGCGTCCTGACAGCGGAGAGGTGGTGGTCAACGGCACCCCTTTCAATGCCCTCGACGAAGACGCGCTGGCCCGCTTTCGCGGCCGTCAGATCGGCATCGTTTTCCAGTCGTTTCATCTGATCCCGACCATGACGGCGCTGGAAAATGTCGCGGTGCCGCTGGAACTCGCCGGCAATCCCGAAGCATCGCAGCGCGCGGCGCAGGAGCTGGCCGCGGTCGGTCTCGGCGACAGGTTGCATCACTATCCCCCGCAATTGTCCGGCGGCGAACAGCAGCGGGTGGCGCTGGCCCGCGCCTTGGCCCCTGACCCCGCCATCCTGGTCGCGGACGAGCCGACCGGCAACCTCGACGAAGCTACCGGCAGGCAGATCGTTGATCTGCTGTTCACCAAACATGCCGAGCGCGGCATGACACTGGTGCTGGTGACCCATGACACCTCGCTGGCGCAGCGCTGCGATCGGGTGGTGCGGTTGCGTTCGGGTCGCATCGATGGGCATGGGCCGGCGGCGGATCGCGAAGCCGTTTCATGAGCGCGGTTTCCGAACCCGTCCGGGGTGGCCGTGGCGGATCGCTGGCGCTGCGCTATGCCTTGCGCGAGTTGCGCGGGGGCTTGCGCGGCTTTTACGTTTTCATCGCCTGCATCGCGCTTGGTGTCATGGCGATTGCTGGCGTCGGTTCGGTCGCGGCGAGCCTCGGCGAGGGATTGGCGCGCGAGGGCCGCACGCTGCTTGGCGGCGATGTGGCTTTTTCGCTGATCCAGCGCGAGGCCAAGCCTGATGAAGTCGCCTATCTCCGTTCGCGCGGAAAGGTATCGGTGGCGGCGACGCTGCGGGTCATGGCGCGGACCGGCGACGGCCAGTTCGCCTTGGTCGAACTCAAGGCGGTGGACGGCAATTACCCGATGCTGGGCGAGCTCACGCTCAACCCGAAAATGCCGGTGGCCGATCTGCTGGCCGAGCGCGACGGCGCGTTCGGCGCGGCGGTCGATTCGACCTTGCTGGCGCGATTTGGTCTCAAGATCGGCGACCGTGTCACGATCGGCGGCGCGACCTTTCAGATGCGCAGCGTCGTCGACGCCGAGCCAGACAGGCTTGCCGGCGGCATCGGCCTTGGCCCGCGATTCCTGGTCAGCGAAGCAGCCTTGCGCGCGACCGGGCTGCTACAGCCCGGCAGCCTGGTGCGCTGGATCTACCGGGTCAAGCTGCCCGACAATGCCGCTAACGATGCCGCCGCGACGGCGCTGATCGACGCCACCCGGACGGCGTTGCCGCAAGCGGGCTGGGAGATCCGCTCGCGCAGCAACGCCTCGCCGCAACTTGAGCGCACCATCAACCGCTTCACCCAGTTTCTTACCCTGGTTGGCCTCGCCGCGCTCCTGGTCGGCGGCGTCGGCGTCGCCAACGCCGTCAAGAGCCACATCGATCGCCGCCGCGACGTCATCGCGGCCTTCAAGGCGCTCGGCGCCACCGGCCGCGACGTCTTTGCCATCTATCTGACGCAAGTGAGCGTGCTTGCCGTGATCGGCGCGGCGATCGGCCTCACCATCGGCGCGGCGCTGCCGTTCATCATCGTCGCTGGCTTCGGCAACCTGCTGCCGCTGCCGGTGGTGCCGGCCTTACATCCCGGCGAACTCGCGCTGTCGCTCATCTATGGGCTGCTCACCGCGCTCGCCTTCGGGTTATGGCCGCTCGGCCGCGTGCATGACGTGCCGGTAGCGGCGCTGTTTCGCGACACCGTAACCACCGACAGACATCGTCCGCGGTGGCGCTACCTGGCGCTGATGGCATTGGTGATAGCGCTCCTGATCGCCGTGGTGATCGGGCTCGCCTACGACAAGCGGGTCGCGACCATCTTCGTCGCATCCTCGATCGTCGTGTTTGCGGTGTTGCGCGGCATTGCCCGCGCCTTGATGGAACTGGCGCGGCGGCTGCCGCGGACCCGCATCACCATGCTGCGGCTGGCGATCACCAATATTTATCGGCCCGGCGCGTTGACGCCGTCGGTGGTGATGTCGCTGGGCCTGGGACTGGCGGTGCTGGTCACGATCACGCAGATCGATGGAAACCTGCAGCGGCAATTCCTGGCGGCGCTGCCGGACCGCGCGCCGTCGTTTTATTTCATCGACATTCCCGCCACCGAAGCCGACCGCTTCGGCGCATTCCTCAAGCAGACCACGCCGCAATCGACCGTCGAGGACGTCCCGATGCTGCGCGGGCGCATCGTCGGCGCCCGCGGCGTCAAGGCGGAAGACCTCAAGGCTTCCACCGATTCCGAATGGGTGCTGCAGAGCGACCGCGGCCTGACCTACACCGGCGAGATCCCGAAGGGGTCGAAGGTGGTGGAGGGCAAATGGTGGGGCGCGGCGTATGACGGCCCACCGCTGGTCTCGATCGAGAAGAAGATTGCCGACGGGCTCGGGCTCAAGGTCGGCGATCCCATCGTCGTCAACGTGCTCGGCCGCGATATCGCAGCCACGATCGGCAACACCCGAACGGTGGATTGGCAGAGCCTCGGCATCAACTTCGTGCTGGTGTTCTCGCCCAACGCCTTCAAGGGTGCCCCGCACACCCATATCGCGACGCTGACAGAGGCCCATCCGGACCCGTCCGGCGACGCGCGCATCATCAAATCGGTGGCCGACGCGTATCCGATGGTGACGAGTGTGCGGGTCCGTGAGGCGCTGGAAACCATCGGCACGGTCGTGACCAATCTGACGCTGGGGATCCGCGGCGCGAGCGCCGTCACCTTGATCACGGCCGTCCTGGTGCTGGGCGGCGCGCTCGCCGCAGGCCATCGACACCGGGTCTACGACGCCGTCATTCTCAAGACCCTCGGCGCTACCCGCGCGCGGTTGCTCGGCGCCTATGCCCTAGAATATCTGATGATCGGCTTTGCCACCGCCGTTTTCGGCGTGATGGCGGGCTCCATCGCTGCCTGGCTGATCGTGACCCGACTGATGACGCTGAGCTTTATCTGGCAGGCTGGTAGCGCGGCCGGCGTGGTGGCGGCGGCGCTGATCGTCACGGTAGGCCTGGGGCTGGCCGGCACGCTGCTGGCGCTGAACCAGAAACCGGCCACCGTGTTGAGGAATTTATGACAAATTGGCGCAGCACCGCTTTCGGTTCGTCACCGCGTTGTTCGGATTACGCTTTGTCCGGTATTACACCTGCGGAGCGACATTCAGCCGCGCATCTAAGCTTGCAGCGAATGTGTTAGTTTCCCACATACCAGCTTGGGACAGAGGCCGGTTTGATGACAGAAAATTAATGTCAGCAAAAGGCGGTATCTGAGATAGATTTCTGCCGTCGCCGCAAACCCCTTGCGCTCCGCCGGATAAACAACGGGACATTCGACCATGTCGGACCTTGACCGCAATTACGCTTCGCCCTTCGGCCGGGCCGCCGGGCGCGCTGACGCCGCGACCGTCGATGCCGGTCTGCGCTCGTACATGCTGCGCATCTACAACTACATGAGCATCGGCCTGGCCATCACCGGCCTCGCCGCGCTCGGCGTCTATATGATTGCCGTCTCCGACGGCGCCTCCGCTGACGCCATCCGGGTCGGTAAACTCTATCTGACGCCGGTCGGCTACCAGATCTATGTCGGCCCCCTGAAATGGCTGTTCATGCTGGCACCGCTGGCGATGGTGTTCGCCATCTCGGCCGGCATCAACAAGTTCAAGCCGGCGACCACGCAACTGCTGTTCTGGGTGTTCTCGGCCCTGATGGGCATTTCGCTGTCGTCGATCTTCTTGGTGTTCACACACACCTCGATCGTGCGGGTGTTCTTCATCACCGCGGCATCGTTCGGCGCGCTCAGCCTGTACGGCTACACCACCAAGCGTGACATGACCGGCATGGGCTCGTTCCTGATCATGGGCCTGTTCGGCATCATCATCGCGAGCGTGGTCAATATCTTCGTCGCCAGCTCGGCGCTGCAGTTCGTGGTGTCGGTGGTCGGTGTGCTGGTGTTTGCGGGCCTTACCGCCTGGGATACCCAGCGGCTGAAGAACGACTACATCTACGGCTACGCCTCGCAGGGCGGTGACGTGGCGGAACGCGCGGCGATCTCCGGCGCATTGTCGCTCTACTTGAACTTCATCAACCTGTTCACGCTGCTTCTGCAGCTACTTGGACAGCGCGACTGACCGTTTCCGCTCTCGCGGCAGCAAACCAAGCCCCGGCCCTTCGGCCGGGGCTTTTCTTTTGCCGGAAGCAAAAATAATCTGCCCCGCATGTCCACCCCCGAAATCAGGCCCGCAACCGCGGCCGACCTGCCCTTCGTCACCGAAATCTACGATCACGCGGTGCGCTACGGCACCGCGACGTTCGAACTGATTCCGCCGGATCTGGCCGAGATGACGCGGCGCTTCGCCGCACTCACGGATGGCGGCTATCCCTATCTGGTCGCCAGCCTCGAACGGCGCGTGGTCGGCTATGCCTATGCAGGCGCCTACCGGCCGCGGCCGGCCTATCGCTTTACCGTCGAGAATTCGGTCTATCTGCAGCCTGCGATTCAGCGGCGCGGGATCGGCTTGCAGTTGTTGCAGCGGCTGATCGCCGAATGCGAGCCGCGCGGCTATCGGCAGATGATCGCGGTGATCGGCGATTCCGCCAATGCCGGATCGATCGGCGTGCATAGCCGCTGCGGATTTCAGATGATCGGGACCCATCCCAATGTCGGCTTCAAGTTCGGCCGCTGGCTCGACACCGTGATGATGCAGCGCGCGCTCGGCCACGGCGGCGCCACGGTGCCGGCGGATGATTCAATGGTTGTTCGGCTTTGATGTCGTCATTCCGGGTGGCTCGCAGCGCCGAAGCCGGAACCTAGCGGAGCCACAACGAAGCAATAGCCGCTGGATTGATCGAGGGCGCAGCTAAACCAGCGCCGGCTTACGGTCGATCACCAGCAGCACCCGGTCGAGCTCGTGGCCGCGGCGCAGGATCAACCCGGTCGCCGAGATCACGCTGTAGATTCCCTGCTTGCGCGCAAGCCGCGGGTCCTTTTCGATGCGGTAGATCGGCACTTCGGAGGCGCGACGGAACACCGAGAACACCGCGCGATCCCTGAGAAAATCGATGGCGTAGTCACGCCACTCGCCATCGGCGACCATCCGGCCGTACAGATTCAAAATGCGATTGAGCTCGAAGCGATTGAACGTCACCCCGTTCGGCAAGCCCCCATTCGGCAAGGCGCCCGTCGCGATGTGGCGCGACGCCGCGCGATTCTCGCTTGGATCGGCATCCTCCGACATCGAACTCATGCTGCATCTCCTGTCATCCCCGCCATGATTGCGCCGACGACCCGCCGCCGCAAGAGCCCCGTGACGGCCGGACACAAATTCGGGCATGGCGGACGGTCCGCAACATAGTCCGGCTCGAAATTGGCCGTCACGGGATCGTTAGAGGAATCATAATACCGCCCAACTTCCGCCCAGCGACTGCCGCGCTGAATTGCGACAAAACACTACTGCGTTGGCCCGGTCCTTTCGATGCCGGATTCCTCAGCCCCCAGCCCCCCGGGGTCGTCAGGATCGGGCCTGTTCGCAGAATAGTTTATCCCCATACTGGGCCGACGTGAGTTGGTCCATTTTCTTATGGGTGACGGTTTGCTGCTGGATAATGTCGGCGACCGCGTACAGACGGCCCCTCAGCCACATAGCGATCATTTCCGGACGCCTGCGCGTTCCGGAGCGGCCGAATGGGTTCGATTCAGAAGAATTAGTGAAGCGACGTATAGGCCGCGCCGAACATTAGCCCGGGTCTCTCGCGATTGCCGTCCTGGACAAAAACCGCCGCGGCATCGACGCCCTTGCCGGTAATGTTTTCCAGCGGCACGGTCCAATTACCGGGGGTGCCGTTCCAGTCGCCCACCTTGAGCAGGTTGCGCACCACATTGTAATAGGTGAGCTCGCGACCGCGATTTTCTCCGCGCCCGATCGAGATCGGAACCGCCTTCGAGACCGAGCAGATCCAGACTTCGCCATGCATCGCAGCGGGGCCATTGCGGGAGGCCGCGACGGAGACGTTGATGTGCTCGCCGGTCACGGTCATCGAGACCGGCACGGACATCACGCCACGGGCCGTTTCGGTTTGGCCGATCGCGTCTTCAATGCCGGCGCGGTCGCTTCCGATCACATGCACCGACCCGTTGACGACCGCTTGCGGCGTATAAACGTCGCGATCGCCGCGCGTGTGAGAATAGGCTTTCTGGCGAGCGCTGAATCGTGAATCGGCCAACGTATCCTTCCAGCCGAGATAATCCCAGTAATCGATCGGCATGCTCAACGCGATGACCGACGGATCTCTTGCGAACTCACCGATCAGCTTGTCGGCGGGGGGACACGACGAGCAGCCCTGCGACGTAAACAGTTCCACCACCGCCCGCGGGTCGGCATGGACTGGAGTAACGATCGCGACCATCGAGAAGATGCCAAGCGCGCCCGACCATCGCATGATACGATTACAGTCCATTGGTCCCGCCATGATGCCGCTGACCGGGATACACCCGCGCCGCCGCCTTTTTTCGTTTTCCCTGCGGTACCTCATCGTACCGGCCTCCGGAACGCAAGAAGGCGGCCCTTTCATAGGCCGCCTCCCCTTGACTCGCCACTCACTTCGCAGTGAGGCCCCAATCTACGATTCGCGTCACGCCGCCAGCTTGCGCAGCACGTAATGCAAAATGCCCCCATTTCGGTAATATTCGAGCTCATCCAGGGTGTCGATCCGGCACAACAGCGAGACACGCCGCAGCGAGCCGTCGCCGGACACGATCTCCGCCGTCAGCTTCTGCCGCGGCTTCAGATCGCCCTGCAGCCCGCGTATCGTCACGGTCTCATCGCCCTTCAGCCCGATCGACTGCCAGGACGCGCCGTCCTCGAACGTCAGCGGCAGCACGCCCATACCGACGAGGTTAGAGCGGTGGATACGCTCGAAGCTCTGGCATACCACGGCGCGGACCCCGAGCAGCCGCGTGCCCTTCGCCGCCCAGTCGCGCGACGAGCCATTACCGTATTCGGCGCCGGCGAAAACCACCAGCGGCACCTGCTCGGCCTGATACTTCATCGCGGCGTCGTAGATCGACATCTGCTCGCCATCGGGCCAATGCTTGGTCAGACCGCCTTCGGGAATATTGCCGTCGGCGCCCTTCAGCATGAAGTTCTTGATGCGGATGTTGGCGAAGGTGCCCCGCATCATCACTTCATGATTGCCGCGCCGGGTGCCGTATTGATTGAAGTCCGCGGGGCGCACCTGATGTTCCGACAGATATTTTCCGGCAGGTGACGTCAGCTTGATCGCGCCGGCCGGCGAGATGTGGTCGGTGGTGATCTTGTCGCCGAACATCGCCAGAATGCGCGCGTCGACGACATCGACGATCGGCTCCGGCTCTTTCTTCATGCCGTCGAAGTAAGGCGGGTTCTGAACGTAGGTCGAGCTCATGTTCCAGCGATAGGTTTCGCTCTCGACGGTCTTGATCTTGCGCCAATTGGTGTCGCCCTTGAACACGTCGGCGTAACGCTTCTTGAAGATCGACGAGGTCACGAATTTCTTCATGTAGGCGTTGATTTCCTTCGTCGTCGGCCAGATGTCCTTGAGGTAAACCGGCTTGCCGTCCTTGCCCTCGCCGATCGGCTCGACTGCGAGATTTTTCGTCACTGTTCCCGCCAGCGCATAGGTCACCACCAGCGGCGGCGACGCCAGATAGTTGGCCTGCACGTCCGGGCTGACGCGGCCCTCGAAGTTGCGGTTACCCGACAGCACGGCGGCGCCGATGATGCCGTTGTCGTTGATCGCTTTCGAAATCTCCTCCGGCAGCGGACCCGAGTTGCCGATGCAGGTGGTGCAGCCGAAACCGACCAGGTTGAAGCCGACCTTGTCGAGTTCGAGTTGCAGGCCGGAGTTGGCAAGATATTCCGCGACCACCTGGCTGCCCGGCGCCAGCGAGGTCTTCACCCAGGGCTTTGCCTTCAGGCCCTTGGCCGCGGCGTTGCGCGCCAACAGACCCGCGCCGATCAACACGCTCGGATTGGAGGTGTTGGTGCAGGAGGTGATCGCCGCGATCACCACGTCGCCGTGACCGAGGTCGAAATTGCGGTTCTCCACCGCATAGCGCTTGGCGGCGTCGGTGGCTTTCTTGTATTCGCTGGCCATCGCCGCGGCGAAACCTTCCGCGACCGCCGGCAGCGCGACCCGGCCTTCGGGGCGCTTCGGTCCGGCCATCGACGGCACCACGTCGCCGAGATCGAGCGTCAGCGTTTCCGTAAATACCGGATCGGCCGATTTGGCGGTGCGGAACAGGCCCTGCGCCTTGGCGTAAGCGGTGACCAGCGCGACCCGCGCCGGCGTGCGGCCCGAGGTCTTGAGATAGCTGATGGTCTCGGCGTCGACCGGGAAGTAGCCGCAGGTGGCGCCATATTCGGGCGCCATGTTGCCGATCGTCGCCTTGTCCGCCACCGAGAGATAATCGAGCCCGGGGCCGAAGAATTCCACGAATTTTCCGACCACACCCTGCTTGCGCAGCATCTGCGTGACCGTGAGCACGAGGTCGGTCGCGGTGACGCCTTCCTTCATCTGCCCCTTGAGCTTGAAGCCGACCACTTCCGGCAGCAGCATCGACAACGGCTGGCCGAGCATGGCGGCTTCCGCCTCGATGCCGCCGACGCCCCAGCCGAGCACGGCGAGACCGTTGACCATCGTGGTGTGCGAATCGGTACCGACCAGCGAATCCGGATACGCGACTTCGAAGGTGCCGGTCTTCTTGCCGACCGTCATCTTCTCCTTGCGGGTCCATACCGTCTGCGCGAGGTATTCAAGATTGACCTGATGGCAGATGCCGGTGCCGGGCGGCACCACGGAGAAATTCGAAAACGCCTTCTGGCCCCATTTCAGGAACTCGTAGCGCTCCTGGTTCTGCTTGTATTCCTCGACCACGTTCTTGGCGAAGGCCTTGTTGTCGCCGAAGAAGTTCACGATCACGCTGTGGTCGATCACGAGATCGACCGGCACCAGCGGATTGATCTTCTCGGCATCGCCGCCGAGTTTCTGCATCGCGTTGCGCATCGCCGCGAGATCGACCACCGCCGGCACGCCGGTGAAATCCTGCATCAGCACCCGCGCCGGACGGAAGGCGATTTCATGTTCAAGCGCGCGCTTCTTCAGCCACTTCGAAACCGCGACGATGTCTTCCTTCTTGACGGTCCGGCCGTCCTCGTTGCGCAGCAGGTTTTCCAGCAGCACCTTCATGGAATAAGGAAGCTTGGCGATTCCCTTCAGACCGTTCTTCTCGGCAGCCGGCAGGCTGTAATACACGTAGGTCTTGGCGCCGACCTTGAGGGTCTTTTTGCATTTGAAGCTGTCGAGCGAGGTCATGTGAGGCAATCCCAATTCATCGTTGTCCGCGGTAGGGTATTGACGTACCGTCATCAAGGCTGGAGCTTGATGGCTTGCAGCACCTGAGCATGTGCGGCATCAAGTTCCGGCTTATAGAATCTTTTAGAAGCTTTCCAGTGGCGCCGCCACATCGACAATCGTGCTGCAGCAATGCGCTGGTCGAAAATTCAGCTGCGGCGCCAAGCAATTCCTAAGGGGCTGTGAAAGGACAAAATGCGGCTCTCGGGACGCGATGTCAGGTGTGTGCGAGGCGGCCGGGAAGTACTCGCCGGCCTCGATTTTGAGGTCGCCGCAGGCGAGACGCTGGCCGTGACCGGCCCGAACGGATCGGGCAAAACCTCCCTGTTGCGAAGCATTGCCGGCCTGCTGGCGCTGGCCGGCGGATCGATCGACCTCGAGGGCGGCGAGCCGGAGCTGACGCTGCCCGATCAGGCCCATTATCTCGGCCACCGCGACGCCATGAAACCTGCTTTGACCGTGCTGGAGAACCTGTCGTTCTGGCGGGATTTTCTCGGCGGCGCGGCCTCCGATCCTCTGGAGAGCCTTCACTTGGTGGGGCTCGACCATGCCGCGCAGCTGCCGGCGGCCTACCTGTCCGCCGGCCAGCGGCGGCGGCTCTCGATTGCGCGGCTATTGGCAGCGCGGCGCCCGATCTGGCTGTTGGACGAGCCGACCTCGGCGCTCGATGCCGCCGGCCAGGCCCTGTTTGCCGATGTGACGCGCGATCACCTCACGCGCGGCGGCATCGTCGTCGCGGCCACCCACGCGCCGCTCGGGGTGGCGGCGAGGGAGTTGCGGATTGGGGGCCTGTCGTGACCGCAAAGCACCACCTGCGACCTACCGTAGCTCATGTCGCTCCCTCCCCCCCTGTGGGGGAGTGTTGGGGAGGGGGGTGGCTGCAAGCGACGGCGTTGCAATTCATGGCCAAAGCAGCAGCGGCTCTTTCTTTTTTATGCAGCGAGAGGGATCGCAGGCGCTCCGGCTTGGAGCTACCCCCCTCCCCCAACCCTCCCCCGCAAGGGGGGAGGGAGTTGGCTATGCGTGGATCTTAGTCTCCGAACATCGGTTACCGCCGTGCGGAAGCACCTTGCATGACCGCCCTCGCCGCGCTGGTTCGACGCGACATCCGGATCGCGCTGCGCGTCGGCGGCGGCGCGCTGATCGGGGTGCTGTTCTTTCTCACCGTGGTCGTGCTGATGCCGTTCGCGATCGGACCCGACCTGGCGCTGCTGGCGCGGCTCGGGCCGGCGATTCTCTGGCTCGGCGCGCTGCTCGCAAGCCTGCTCACCCTCGACCGGCTGTTCACGGCCGACCACGAAGACGGCTCGCTCGATTTGATCGTGATGAGCCGGACGCCGCTGGAACTGACCTGCGCCGCGAAAGCGCTGGCGCACTGGCTCGCCGCGGGCCTGCCGCTGATCATCGCCACGCCGGTGCTGGGGCTGTTGCTCAATCTCGACGCGCATTCGACCCTGGCGGTGGCGCTGACGCTACTGGCCGGCACACCGGCGCTGACGTTTACCGGCATGATCGGCGCGGCGCTGGCCGTGACGCTGCATCGCGGCGGACTATTGCTCGCGGTGCTGGTGCTGCCGCTGTCGATCCCGGTCTTGATCTTTGGCGTGGCCGCGTCGGAGGCCGCGATTTCAGGACCACTGTCGTTTGGAACGCCGTTTTCGATCCTGTGCGCGCTGTCGCTGGTGAGTTTCGTGGTCGGCCCGTTCGCCGCGGCCGCAAGCTTGCGGCAAGGCCTGGATTGAGACCTGGGATTGAACCGAATCGAGGCCAATCAACTCTGGCTGAGACGGAATGAAACACCACAAGTCACATTGTATGCGGAAGCCGCAGCTATTATCAGGATGCCATGACGCTGATCGACCTCGCCAACCCCACCAGGTTCCTGTCGCTGACCGCGCGCGTCCTGCCATGGCTGGCGGCCGCGACCGCGGTCCTGCTGCTGATCGGGCTGTATCAGTCCGCGACGGCGCCTGACGATTACCAGCAGGGCGCCACCGTCAAGATCATGTTCATTCACGTGCCGAACGCGTGGCTGTCGATGTTCGTCTGGGGCGTGATGAGCGTCGCCGCGCTGGGCACGCTGGTGTGGCGACATCCGCTGGCCGACGTCGCCGCCAAGGCCGCCGCCCCGATCGGCGCCGCATTTACCTTCCTGGCGCTGGTGACGGGCTCGCTGTGGGGACGGCCGATGTGGGGCACCTATTGGGAATGGGACGCGCGCCTGACCTCGGTGCTGATCCTGTTCCTGATGTATCTCGGCCTGATCGCGCTGTGGCGGGCGGTTGAGGATCCCTCGCGGGCCGCGCGCGCCGCGGCGGTGCTGACGCTGGTCGGCGCGATCAACCTGCCGATCATCAAATTCTCGGTCGACTGGTGGAACACGCTGCATCAGCCGGCGTCGGTGTTCCGGATGGGCGGCTCCACGCTCGACCCCGCCTTCTTGATTCCGCTCCTGGTGATGGCGGTGGCGTTTTCGCTGCTGTTCGTCACGCTGCATCTTGCGGCGATGCGCAACGAGATCCTGCGCCGCCGGGTCCGTGCCTTGCAGATGATGCAAGCCAGCCGACGCGCGGCCTGACGCGATGTCGCTTGGGCCCTACGCATCCTTCATCGTGACGTCCTATGCGCTCGTCACCGCCGTGGTATTGTTCCTGATCGTCTGGATCGCCATCGACTATGGCCGGCAGAAGCAGCGCCTGCGCGAGCTCGAGGCAAGCGGCGTCAGCCGGCGCTCCGGGCGCAGCGCGGTTGACATGAAATGAGCGATCTCGACACATCAGGCGCCGCCGCATCCGAGCCGGCCGCTTCCGGTGCGCCGCAACGAAAATCCTGGCAGCGGGTCGTGCTGATGGCATTGCCGCTGGTCGGCTTTCTCGCCCTCGCCGTGCTGTTCTGGCTCCGGCTGGGCGACGGCGATCCGTCGAAAATCCCCTCCGCCCTGATCGGTCGCGCGGCGCCGCAAACCGCACTGCCGCCTCTGGAAGGGCTGGTCAATAACGCCGGGCCGGTGCCCGGGCTCGACCCCAGCATGTTCAAGGGCAAGGTCAGCATCGTCAACGTCTGGGCCTCGTGGTGCGTGCCCTGCCACGACGAGGCGCCGCTGTTGACCGCGCTCGGCCAGGACAAGCGCCTGCAGCTTGTCGGCATCAACTACAAGGACGCCCCCGACAACGCCCGGCGCTTCCTCGGCCGCTACGGCAATCCGTTCGGCATTGTCGGCGTCGACGGCAATGGCCGCGCCGCCATCGAATGGGGAGTGTACGGCGTCCCCGAGACCTTCATCGTCGGGCGTGACGGCACCATCGTCTACAAGCTGGTCGGCCCGGTTAATCCCGACAATATCGACACCGTGCTCAAGCCCGAGATCGAAAAGGCGCTGAAGGCGGGAAGTCTAAATACGGCGTCATTCCGGGGCGACGCGCAGCGCGGACCCGGAATCCCGAGATATTATGGATGAGGAGATTCCGGGTTCGCGCTGGCGCGCGCCCCGGAATGACGGGCTGAGTCAGCTCACCCCTTGCGCACATCCCCGGCGTCCGCCTCGCTCGCCTCCAGCGAGGCCGGCTCCAGATGGTAGCGCTTGATCAGCGGCATCTGCGTGACGGCAAAGATCATCGTCAGCGGGATCACGCCGAACGCCTTGAACGCCACCCAGAAATCGGTGGTCTGGGTGCGCCAGACGATTTCGTTGACGATCGCCATCGCGAAGAAGAATAGCGCCCAGCGCAACGTCAGCGCACGCCAGCCTTGCGGCGTCAGGTTGAACATCTGGTCGAACATGATGGCGATGAAGGACCGGCCGAACAAAAGGCCACCGCCGAGGATCGCGGCAAACAGACCATAGATGATGGTCGGCTTGACCTTGATGAAGGTCTCGTCGTGCAGCACCAGCGTCAGCGTACCGAACACGATGACGATGACGCCGGTCACCAGCGCCATGATCGGCACGTGGCGCGTCACCACATAGGACGCGATCATCGCCGCGACCACCGCGACCATGAAGGCGCCGGTGGCCACGAAGAGATGGAATTTGGCATTCGCAACAAAGAAAACCATCAGCGGACCGAGCTCGGTGGCAAGCTTGAAAAGCGGATGCGGCTGTTTCTTGTCCATCGTGAGTCCTTCGAATTCCGTGCCGCCATCCTTCGAGACGGCGGCTGATCGCGCCTCCTCAGGATGAGGGACATTCCGTGTGGTTTCCGTCCTCATCCCGAGGCGCGCGCGTTTGCGCGCGTCTCGAAGGATGGAGACTATTCGATCCCGGCGATCGCCTGCGCGAAATCCCGCGCTGTGAACGGCGCCAGGTCGTCGATGCCCTCGCCGACGCCGATGAAATGCACCGGCAGTTTATGCTTTTCGGCCAGCGCCACCAGAATGCCGCCGCGCGCGGTGCCGTCGAGCTTGGTCATGACGAGGCCGGTGACACCAGCGGTACGATGAAAGGCCTCGACCTGCGACAGGGCATTTTGTCCGACCGTGGCATCGAGCACCAGCAGCACCGCATGCGGCGCCGAGGCGTCGACCTTCCGGATGACGCGCACGACCTTTTCGAGCTCGTTCATCAGTTCGGCCTTGTTCTGTAGGCGGCCGGCGGTATCGATCAGCAGTACGTCGAGCCCACCCTCACGCGCCGCCGTCAGAGCATTGAAGGCAAGGCTCGCCGAATCCGACCCCTGCGCGCCCGCGATCACCGGCGATTTGGTGCGCTCGCCCCAGATTTTCAACTGCTCGATCGCGGCGGCGCGAAAGGTGTCGCCGGCCGCCAGCATCACCTTGCGGCCTTCGGCGGCAAGCTTGGCGGCCAGCTTGCCGATGGTGGTGGTCTTGCCGGACCCGTTGACGCCGACCACAAGGATCACGAACGGCTTGAGCGCCCCATCGATGACCAGCGGCTTCGCCACCGGCGACAACACCTTCTCCACTTCGGTCGCGACAACGCTCTTCACGTCGTCCGCCGAAATCGCCTTGTCATAACGGCCGACGCCGACCGCGGCCGCGATCCGCGCTGCGACCTCGGTGCCGAGATCGGCGCGCAGCAGCACGTCCTCGATATCGTCGAGCATCGCGCGGTCGAGCTTGCGCTTGGTGACGAGATCGGCGACCGCGGACCCGAGCGAACTCGAAGTGCGCTTCAGCCCTGCGGACAGCCGCCGCCACCAGCTCAGCTTGGTCTTTTCCGGAGTGGTATCGTTCATGTCGGGGCTGTGTTAGCGGTTT
Organism: uncultured Alphaproteobacteria bacterium; assembly: GCA_963843235.1. Lineage (GTDB taxonomy): Bacteria > Pseudomonadota > Alphaproteobacteria > Rhizobiales > Xanthobacteraceae > Bradyrhizobium. The sequence continues at coordinate 206,496 of CAWJJV010000014.1, read as the reverse complement.
CGCGCCATGAACGAAAGTCACAACGAACGCGTCGATGTTCCCGAATTGACCGCAGAGGAAATCCAGGCCCGCGTGCTTCATCGCGACGGGCTGATGCTGGTGATCGACAAGCCGGCCGGGTTGCCGGTGCATCGCGGCCCGAAGGGCGGCGCCAATTTGAAGTCCTCGTTCGACGCGCTGCAATTCGGCCTGCCGCGGCCGCCGGTTCTCGCCCATCGGCTTGACCGCGATACCTCCGGCTGCCTCGTGCTCGGACGCCACCGTAAGGCCACCGCCTCGCTCGGCCTGTTGTTCAAGCATGGCAAAATTTCGAAGACCTATTGGGCCGTGGTCGAAGGCGGTCCCGCCGAGGATGAGGGAACGATCGATATGCCGCTCGGCCGCCTCAACGCCGAGCGCGGCTGGTGGCAGAAGCCCGACCCAGACGGACAGTCGGCGGTTACCAACTGGAAGGTATTGGGGCGCGGCGACGGCCTTGCCTGGCTCGCGTTCGAACCCGTGACCGGCCGCACCCATCAATTGCGGGTGCATTCGGCCGCGATGGGCTGGCCGATTGTCGGCGACAATATTTACGGGAACGGCCCCCGGTTCGGCGAGCCGCGGCTGCATCTGCATTCACGCGAGATCGGCATCCCGATCTCCCGCAACAAGGAACCGGTGCGCGTGGTCGCGCCGGCGCCGGCGCATTTGCACCCACGGCTCCAAGCCTGCGGATGGAACGGGGAATAGCTTTCTTCTTCGCTATCCAACTCGGCATTTACAGTGTTGCGGAGACGGCCAAGCCACGCATTCCATCCGTCGATCTGCTTTCATTGCTCCGCTGGTGGATCCGACGACTGATCAGTTGGTGGCCCAGGCACCGGCCTCGGCTTCGCCGACGGCGTTGTTCTTGCCTGCCGCGGCATCCGTTCGGGTTCTGCCCCGCAACGTTTTTGATCTGCCATCATCGAAAGATATTGCTGGCGGCTTTGCAAGGCTGTGATTTCGGTATCAGCGGTACCTTGAAAGTCCATCCCAAACCACAGCACCGGAATAAAGATACCGGCGACGCCTGCAGCTACATTCTGCGTCGTTTTCAGACCCTTGTCGCTTGCAAGTTGCTTGACCTTCTCGTTATTGGCCTGCACCTCGGTCAGGATAGCTGTGCAGTCCATATAACGGTCCGTCGGTTGCACCACAGCAACCGGCGCCGGCGACCTACCGGCGCAACCAACAAGCGCGACGCCCAGCGCCACGATTACCAACATACGCATTTACTGTCTCCCCCAGACCGGGGAGACAGTTCAGCAACCAACAGGCGAAGACAATACAACTTTCGCGTATCCAGGCTCAGGGCCGTCTCAATTCACGATTTAATTTAGTGCCGCCTTTCCGGCCCGACGTTCCAAGTTCGGCGTCAATCGTTACATTTTTACGGAACATTCAGGTCTTGGTCGTAGACAAATGCCTCGGTCTAGAACAGCACCCAGATGGCTCAGGATGAGCGATGCCCAATGCCGAGCAGTCGATCGTCGACGAAGTTGAAGCGGCGATAAATATCGGCTCCGCGGAAAAGCACCTCGAAACGATCAAGCGCGTGACGGATCTCTTTCTGTCATCCGCCGGAAGTTTCGACAGCGAGCAGATCGAGTTGTTCGACAACGTGCTCGAACGCCTGATCAAGACGATGGAGATCCGGGCGCTTGCGGATGTCAGCGCGCGCATCGCGCTTGCCGAAACCAGCATGCAGCTTGCCGCCATTGCCCAGGCGCCGCCCGCGGTCATCCGCCGTCTTGCCCGACATGACGAAATCACGGTCGCCGGGCCCGTCTTGACGAAGTCTGCCCGCCTCCGCGCCGAAGACCTGGTCGAAATCGCGCACACCAAAGGCGAGCCGCATCTGCTGGCTATTTCGGGCCGCTGGTGGTTGACGGAAGTCGTCACCGACGCGCTGTTGGCCCGCCATTACCCGACGGTCAGCCGCCGGATCGTCAAAAATCCCGGCGCGCGCGTTTCCGCGAGCGGATTTGCCATCGTCGTAGCCCAGGCCGAATCCGACCCGGAACTCGCGGTCGAAACCGGGATCCGGGTCGATTTGCCGTTTGAGCTGCGCCGGCAACTCCTGCGCAATGCGACCGAGGCGGTCCGCGCGCGGTTGCTGTCGCGTGCGCCGCCCGACATTTTCGAGGAAATCCGCAGCGCGATCGCTGCCGTCTCGACCGGAATAGATCGCGAGATGTCGGTGGTTCGCGACTTCACCGCGGCCAAGCGCTTCGTCGCGCAGCTGAACGCCAAGGGCGAGCTCAACGAGGCGACCTTGTTCGGCTTCGCCAAGGCGCGAAAATATGAAGAGACCGTCGCCGCACTGGCGTTGCTGTCGAACTCCAGCATCGAGGTCATTCGCCCCTTGATGCAAAGCCTGCGGGACGACGGCGTCCTGGTGCCCTGCAAGGTCGCGGCGCTGGGCTGGGAGACCGTGGTCGCGGTCCTGGAGAGCCGCTATTCGACCGGGGCGTTGGGGCCGCATGAACTGGCCACTGCCAAGGCCCAATTCGCAAAAATAAATCCTGAGAACGCCCGCCGCCTGCTGAGGTTCTGGCAGGTACGCTCGACGTCCTCCCCGCCAAGCCTGAATTGACGCTCAATTGACAAGCCTGCATTGACCCGGCGCGGCTGATTGCACCGCGCTCACACCGTCAAGCGCGCGCCATCGTGACCGGTGACGGTGAGCGCCCGCACCGCGCCGGCCCGCTCTCCGCTGATCGCAACCGGGATGAAATGTTCGGTGCGGCCCTGGGTCGGGCTTTCGATCAGGACTTGCCGCTGACGGCCCCGTTCGGAAGCGAGCCGCCGCGCCAGCGCCGCCTCGCCTGCCGTCCGCAATCGCTTCGCCCGCTCTTTGATGACGTCGCCCGGCACCTGCGGCATCCGCGCCGCCGGCGTGCCCGGCCGTGGCGAGTAGGGAAATACATGCAGGAAAGTCAGGCCGCATTCATCCACGAGGTCCTGCGAACGCGCGAACATCGTCTCCGTTTCGGTCGGAAAGCCTGCGATGATATCGGCGCCGAGCGCGATGTCCGGCCGCAGCCGCCGCACCTGCGCGCAAAACTGAATTGCGTCGGCGCGGCTGTGCCGCCGCTTCATCCGCTTCAGGATCAAATCGTCGCCCGACTGCAGTGACAGATGCAGATGCGGCATCAGGCGTTCATCGTCGGCGATCACGTCAAGCAGATCGCGATCGACCTCGACCTGATCGATCGATGAAATCCGCAGCCGCTTCAATTCCGGTACGTGCCGCAGGATTTGCCGGGTCAGCATCCCGAGTTTCGGCTTGCCCGGCAGGTCCGCGCCATAGCTGGTGAGATCGACGCCGGTCAGCACGATCTCGGCATGGCCGCGTTCTACCAGCGCGCCGACCTGCTCGACCACCGCGCCCATCGGCACCGAGCGCGAATTGCCGCGGCCGTACGGAATGATGCAGAAGGTGCAGCGGTGATCGCAGCCGTTCTGTACCTGCACGAACACCCGCGGCAGGCCGGCCTTGAATCCATCCAGCAGATGCGGCGCCATTTCCCTGACCGACATGATGTCGGCGACCGCGATCTTTTCGCTTTGCTCGATGCCGAATTTCGCCGGGGCGTCGAACGCTGCCCGGGCCGCACGCCACGCCTCACCGCGCATCTTGTCGTCATTGCCGACGACACGGTCGACCTCGGCCATGGCGGCGAACATTTCGGGCTGAGTCTGCGCCGCGCAGCCGGTGACGACGATCCGCGCGCCGGGTCGCGCGCGCTTGATCCGGCGGATCGATTGCCGCGCCTGGGCGACAGCCTCATTGGTGACAGCGCAACTGTTGATGACGACGGTGTCGGTGAGGCCGGCGCGCTGCGCCTCGCCGGCGATCACCTCGGATTCGAACGCATTGAGCCTGCAGCCGAAGGTGACAACCTCGACGCCCTTCATCTTCAGGCGACGCCGGCGAACAACGCCGGATCGAATTGCCCCTCATACTCGAAAGTCGCCGTGCCCGTCATCAGCACGTGATCGTCACGTTCGCGCCAGTCGATGCTCAGTTCCCCGCCGGGCAGCGCTATCTGCACGATGCGATTGGCGCGGCGCAGCCGTGCCGCCGCCACCGCCGTGGCGCAGGCGGCCGAGCCGCACGCCTTGGTCAACCCGGCACCGCGCTCCCAGGTGCGGATCGTGATGTGGTCGCGGTCGACGATATGCGCGAGCGTGATGTTGGCGCGCTGCGGAAAGATCGGATGGTTTTCCAGCAGCGGTCCGAAGCGGCCAAGATCGTAGGCCTCGACATCGTCGACCCAGAAGATCGCGTGCGGGTTGCCCATGCTGACCACGGACGGCGAATGCAGCACCGGCGCATCGATCGGCCCGACCTGCAGCTCAATATAACGGGTATCGCGAAATTCTTCGGCAAGGGGAATATCCTTCCAGTCGAATTTCGGCGCCCCCATGTCGACGGTGTAAAGGTCGGCGGCCGGACCCTGCCAGCAATTCAAGAGCCCGGCCGAGGTTTCGAAGGTGACGGCGGTCTGGCCGGTTTTCTCGAACAGCCGGCGCACCACGCAACGCATGCCGTTGCCGCAAGCGCCGGCCTCGGAGCCGTCATTGTTGTAGATGCGAATGAACGCCTCGGTGCCCTGCAGCCGCGGCGGCTGCAGCACCATCAACTGGTCGTAGGGCACGCCCGCCGGTGAGGCGACCGCGCGCGCATCCGCCGCGGTGACCGCGGCAGGTCTGTCGCGCAGGTCGACCACGACGATTTCGTTGCCGATGCCGTTCATCTTGGCGAAAGCGTGGTTTGCGAGCGCGCTCATGAAATATCCCAATTTATGCCTGCCTTATATGGCCAGTGATAGCGGATTGGCCAGTGTCCGCTGCAGGGGCACATGATAGATCTGTCATGGGACGAAAGCTGAACTTGCGTGCTAGGGATAATCGCGTTTCGCCGATGCGGGCGCGGGTCGGGCCGCGCGAAGCGTCGTACGCTTTGGGAATGCCGCGTTGGGAATACCATGGAGAATTACCGAATGATTTCTATCCGCCGTTTTCGCTTTGCCATGCTCGCGCTGGTTCCGGTGGCCGCGATTTCGCTAGGCCTGGCCGCCGCGAAGGCGCAACCGGCGCCTGCCGCGAGCACGCCTGCGATCCCGGCACCCGCGGCATCGCCGACGCCCACCCCGGCGCCAACGGCCACGCCCGCCCCGCCTCCGGCCGAAACCAAATCACCCGCAGACACCCCCTCGGCAGAACAAACCCCGGCCTCGCCGCCGCCTGCCGCACCGGTTCAGACCGCGGATCCGTTCGGTGAGGAAATCGTGCTGGCGCCGAAAAAAGTCGTCATCATCAAGGGCACGGCGAACTGGGATGCGGCGTTCGATACCCTGATGGAATCATTCAAATCGCTATCGGCTTTGCTCGACAAGCAGAGCATCGCGCGCACCGGCAATCCGATGATCGTCTACACCTCGACCGACGATACCGGGTTCACCTTTCTGGCGGAAATGCCGGTCGATCAGGAGCCGAAGAACCTCACCAAGGACATGAGCGTCGGCCAATCGCCGGAAGGCAAAGCGTTGAAGTTTGTTCATCGCGGCTCCTACGACAACATGGACAACACCTACGAGGCCATCACCAACCACCTCGACGACAAGAAGCTCGAGGCCAAGGACACTTTCATCGAGGAATACATCACCGATCCGCTGAAGACCGAAGAGGACAAGCTGGTGATCAACGTCTACGTGCCGCTGAAATGAAACCGATCCGACGCCACGCCCTCCTCACCGCCATCACGGCGGCCACCCTGCTGGCCACGCCCGCTTGGGCGCAGACCGCGCTCCCCGCGATGATTTCCGTCACCGGCGAGGCCACGATATCGGTGGCGCCCGATTTGGCGCAGATCGAGGCCGGCGTCACCTCGGACGCCAAGACCGCGCGCGAGGCCACTGAAGCCAACAACATTGCTATGGGTAAAGTGCTGCAGGCGTTGAAGTCCGCGGGCATCGACGCGCAAGGATATCCAGACCTCGCGGCTGTCGCTGCAGCCGCAATATGCACCGAACCGCACGCCGGGTATGGTTGTTGGCTACCATGCCGGCAATCACGTGACGGTCCGCCTGCATGACGTCACCAAGGTCGCGGGCGCGATCGACACCCTGGTTGGCGCGGGCGCGACCGATATCGGCGGCATTAATTTCATGGTGTCGCAGGCCTCGAAGCTGCTCGACGACGCGCGCGAACAGGCCGTGGCCGACGCCCGCCGGAAGGCCGAGATCTACGCCAAAGCCGCCGGCGTCACGCTCGGCGCGCCGCTCAGCATCTCCGAGGAGGGCGCTCCCGCCCCGGTATTTCGCGGCAAGATGGCAGCCGCCCCGATGGCGATAACGCCGGTGGCGCAAGGCGAGGAGACGCTTTCGGTGACCGTGAGTGTGTCCTGGGCGATCAAGCAGGCGGGGCAGTGATTTTTCTCCCTCGCCCCGCAAACGGGGCGAGGTTTAGAGTTCGAACACCTGCCCCGGCTTGAGCGCCACAAAACGCTCGCGCGGTATTTTTGCTTCATCGAGCGCCACGCCCAACGCGATGACCGGCGCGTCGATCGCTTCATCGGTCAGTTGAAACGTGCCGTGATGGTGCGCGAGCGCCTGCGTGGCGCCGCAATCGGCCAGGGCTTTCACGGCATCGGACGGGTTCATGTGCTGGTCTTGCATGAACCAGCGCGGCTCGTAGGCGCCAATAGGGAGGATCGCCAGCCGCAACGGACCGTGCGTCTCGGCGACACGGCGGAAATGCCCGCCGTCGCCATAGCCGGAATCGCAGACCACGTAGAGCTTGCCGGCCGGTGTCTCCAGCACGAAGCTTGCCCAGAGCGCCCTGTTGCGATCGAACATACCGCGCGCCGACCAGTGCCGGGTCGGCACCAGCGTCGCCGCGACGCCGTTGCCAAGCTCGACACGATCGTGCCAGTCGAACGCCTCGGCTTTGATCGCGGCATCGGCGGCGCGCATGGCGACGTCGTTACCGAGCGGCGTGATCACCCGCGGCGCAAACTTTGCCGATAGTTTCGACAGCGTCGCGACGTCGAGATGGTCGTAATGGCCGTGCGACACCAGCACGCTATCGATTTTCGGCAATGCCTCGAACGCGATGCCGGGATCGTTGTGACGCTTCGGCCCGGCCCAGGTGAACGGCGAGGCGCGTTCCGACCACACGGGGTCGACCAGGATGTTCAGCCCCGACGTCTGGATCAGCCAGCTTGCATGACCGACGAAGGATAATCGCACGCTTGCCGCCATCAACGCGCGCCGGCGGCGTGTCGGTATGGGGGCTCGGCGCCCAGTCGGGCCATCGGTGCCGCTGCCGACCACCGCCGAACTGCCAGCGGAACACCTGGCCCAGTGATTTCGGCGGCGCCCCGTCGGGATCGAAGAAATGCTTGCCGTCGAAATGATCGGAAACCGGGCCATGATTGGTCTTCATGCGGCAAATCCAGGCTACGCCACGCCGCTGACCGCTGCGGGGCCCACGAGCCACCCCAGAACGCGTCGGCGGGTGATTTCACGGCTCGATTGGCCCCAAAACTGGAGTTTCGGCAAGGCCAGGCCGACCGCTAACGCCTGCAAAAGCGCCACTTTCGGCGAGTTTCCTTGACTTTCCGGGGCCGTGGGGGTTTAACGCCGTCACTTCTCGGAAAGACGCTCTTTTCGACCCGCCGCCCGGCCCTTGAGGCCGGAGGTCAACGCCCGACAGCGCGATGCGCCCTCGGGCGTAAAAGTGTTTGGTTATGCCTCATCCTGAGGAGCCGCGAAGCGGCGTCTCGAAGGATGGAGCCAAGGTGGTCGCCGCCACCCTTCGAGACGCAGGCTAGCGCCTGCTCCTCAGGGTGAGGGCAGCAACAGGACGACGCAATTGTTCGACAATCTGTCGGAAAAGCTTGGCGGGATTCTCGATCGGCTGACGGGGCGCGGGGCGCTATCGGAAGCCGACGTCGACGCGGCGATGCGCGAGGTGCGCCGCGCGCTGCTCGAGGCCGACGTTTCGCTCGACGTGGTCCGGAGCTTCACCGAACGGGTCCGCGAGCAGGCCGTCGGCGCCACCGTGGTCAAGTCGGTGACGCCGGGCCAGATGGTGGTGAAGATCGTCCATGACGAACTGATCGCCACGCTCGGCGCCGATGGCCAGACCATCGACCTCAACGCGGTGGCCCCGGTCGCGATCATGATGGTCGGCCTGCAGGGCTCCGGTAAAACCACGACCACCGCGAAACTCGCCCGACGCCTGACCCAGCGCGACAAGCGCAAGGTGCTGATGGCCTCGCTCGACGTCTACCGTCCGGCGGCGATGGAGCAATTGGCGGTGCTGGGCCGCGATCTCGACATCCAGACCCTGCCGATCGTGGCCGGCCAGAAGCCGCCGCAGATCGCGCGCCGGGCGATCGAGGCCGCAAAACTCGGCGGCTACGACGTGGTGCTGCTCGACACCGCCGGGCGCACCACGCTCGACGAAGAGATGATGGCGGAAGCGGCGGAAATCAAATCCACCGCCAACCCGCATGAAGTGCTGCTGGTCGCGGACTCCCTGACCGGCCAGGACGCGGTCAATCTGGCGCGATCGTTCGACACGCGCGTCGGCCTCACCGGCATCGTGCTGACGCGGGTCGACGGCGACGGCCGCGGCGGTGCGGCGCTGTCGATGCGCGCGGTCACCGGCAAGCCGATCAAGCTGATCGGCACCGGTGAAAAAACCGACGCGCTGGAAGATTTTCACCCGAGCCGGATCGCCGGCCGCATTCTCGGCATGGGCGACGTGGTGTCGCTGGTCGAGAGGGCGGCGGCGAATATCGACGCGGAGAAGGCCGCGCGCGTCGCCGAGAAGATGCGCAAGGGCCAGTTCGACCTGTCCGACATGCGCGAGCAGTTGCTGCAGATGGCCAATATGGGCGGCATCAGCGGCTTGATGGGCATGATGCCCGGCATCGCGAAAATGAAGAACCAGATCGCCAATGCCGGGATCGACGACAAGATCATCAAGCGTCAGGTCGCGGTGATCGATTCGATGACGCGGCAGGAGCGCAAGAGCCCCGACCTCCTCAAGGCCAGCCGCAAGAAGCGCATTGCATCCGGCGCCGGCGTCAAGGTCGAGGACGTCAACAAGCTGCTCAAGATGCACCGGAACATGGCCGACATGATGAAGGCGATGGGCTCGGGCAAACGCGGCCCGATGGCCGGCATCGCGCAGGCGATGGGCTTCGGCGGCGGCATGCCCTCGCCGGAACAGATGAAGGCGCTGGCGGAAAAAATGCCCGGCGGCGCCGGGCCGGGCGGCATGCCCGCGCTGCCCAAAGACCTTCCCGGCGGACTTCGTTCCGGGTTGCCGAACCTGCCCGGTCTCACCGGCCTCAGCGGCAAGCCGACGCTGCCGGGCCTCGGTGGCTTTCCCGGATTGGGGAAGAAGAAATGAGGGATTTCGTCATTCCGGGGCGGCTCGCAGAGCCGAACCCGGAATCTCGATGTGAACGATCGCTGAGATTCCGGGTCTGCGTGCTTCGCACGCATCCCGGAATGACGCGGAACAACAGTTAAGCAAACAATCAGGTTTTGAAGGAGAACTAAATGTCAGTCGTTATCCGCCTCGCCCGCGCCGGCACCAAGAAGCGTCCGGTCTATCACGTCGTCGTCGCCGACTCGCGGTTTCCGCGCGATGGCCGCTTCATCGAACGTCTCGGCCATTTCAATCCGCTGCTGCCGAAGGAAAGCGAGGCGCGGCTGAAGCTCGACATGGACAAGGTCAAGGTCTGGATCGCCAAGGGCGCGCAGCCGTCGGACCGCGTGTCGCGCTTCCTCGATGAGGCCGGCGTCGCCAAGCGCGCACCGCGCAACAACCCGGAGCGGGCCGTACCGCGCAAGCAGCGCAAGGCCAACGCCGAAGCCGCTGCCACCGCTGCCGCAGCCGCCGCCAAGAAGTAAGCGCTACCGGCGCGCGGCGATGGCGGCACACATCTGCATCGCCCGGATCGGCGCCGCGCATGGCGTGCGCGGCGCGGTCAAGCTGTGGACCTTCACCGATGATCCGCTGGCGGTGAAAAGCTACGGGCCGCTCACCACCAAGGACGGCGCGCGCCAATTCGAGGTGACGCAGGCCCGCGAGGCCAAAGACCATCTGGTGGCGACGCTGAAAGGCATCACCACCCGCGAAGAGGCCGAGCGCCTCAACGGCATCGAGCTCTACGTCGCCCGCGACCAGCTGCCGGCGACCGATGACGATGAATATTACCACGCCGACCTGATCGGGCTCGCAGCGGTCAATGCCGCAAATGAACCGCTCGGCCGCGTCATTGCGATCCACAATTTCGGCGCCGGCGACATCATCGAGATCGCGCCGCCGCAGGGCACATCCTTGCTGCTGCCCTTCACCAACGCCGTGGTGCCCACGGTCGATCTCGCGGCCGGGCGCGTGGTGATTGAACTGCCTGACGAGATCGAAGGCGACGGTCCCGACGCCGCCTGATGAACGCCGGTGGTTACGGATCCGGCTCGCGCGCGCTTGGCCTAAGACGACGCTGGTTGCCTGATGCGCGTCGAGACGCAATAATCCGACGTCGACGACATCAATCGGGAATGATCGCCAATGGCACACACGCACAAGGCCTGGCGGCTGCACGCGCACAACGATCTGCGGTTCGATGATGTCGAAACGCCCGCGCCCGCTTCCGACGGCGTCGTGGTCAGGATCGAAGCCGGCATGGTGTTGTCCTACATGGGCAAGGTGCTGTCGGGCTCGGTGCCCTACAGCCTGCCCCCGATGCCGTTCGTGCCCGGCACCAACGCGATCGCCCGGGTCATCGCCACCGGCGATAACGTGACCCATGTTCGCAGCGGCGATCGGGTGTTCCTCAGTCCGCATCTGCGCGGCGACGTGCCGGACCCTGAACCGCCGCAAATCCTGATCGGGCTCACCGCAACCGTGACGACACCGGCGGCACTCGCCCTGCAGACCCGCTGGCGCGACGGCGTGTTCGCCGAAATCGCGCATTGGCCCGCCGCCTGTGTCACGCCGCTGGCTGGGCTGGACGACAAGCCTGCGACCGAACTGATCGGCCTCGCCAAATTGATCGTGCCGTTCGGCGGCCTGCAGCGCACCGGCTTGCGCGGCGGCGACACCATCATCATCAACGGCGCGTCCGGCTATTTCGGCTCCGGCGCGGTCATGCTGGCGGTGGCGATGGGCGCGGGCCGTGTCGTCGCCGTCGGGCGAAAGCAGGCGGCGCTGGAATCGCTGCGCGACGCCTTTGGCCCGCGCGTGATTCCTGCGGTGGCCAGCGGCGACGCCGCAAAGGATCTCGCGGCCATTCGCCATGCCGCCGGTGGCGGCGCCGATGTCGCGCTCGATTTGCTCGGCAGCGCCAAGAGCACATCGACCACGTTGTCATCGCTGCGCGCGCTGAAGCGCGGCGGTCGTCTCGTCCTCATGGGCAGCGCCGACGTGCCGCTGGAACTCTCGTTCCGTGAAATGCTGGCCAATGACTGGGAAGTGGTCGGCCAGTTCATGTATGCGCGGACCGCGCCGGGCCAGCTTGCCGCGCTTGCCGCCGCCGGCCTGCTCGATCTCCGCAAGATCGTGGTGACGACCTTCAAGCTCGCCGATTTCCCGCAGGCGGTCGAGGCCGCGGCCCTGATGCAGGGCCTCGACCTCACCGCCGTCGTGCCGTAACGCGAAGGCGATGAGTTCCATTCCGACGATATGGCGCGCCACGGTCCTGACCCTGTTTCCCGAGATGTTCCCGGGCCCGCTCGGCGTAAGCCTGGCCGGCCGGGCGCTGGCCTCGGGGCTGTGGGCGCTCGACGCGCGCGATATCCGGGACTCCGCCACCGACCGCCACCGCAGCGTCGACGATACCCCGGCCGGCGGCGGCCCCGGCATGGTGCTGCGCGCCGACGTGCTGGCGGCGGCGATCGATGCCGCGGATGAAGCCCGGGACCAACCAGTGCCGCGGCCTCGGCTGCTGATGAGCCCGAGGGGTCGGCCATTGACCCAGTCGGCGGTGCGGGAACTCGCCGCGGGACCCGGCCCCCTGATCGTCTGCGGCCGGTTTGAAGGCATCGACCAGCGGGTCATCGAGGCGCGCGGGCTCGAGGAGGTTTCGATCGGCGATTACGTGCTGTCCGGCGGCGAAATCGCCGCGATGGCGCTGATCGATGCCTGCGTGCGGCTGCTGCCGGGCGTGATGGGCAAGCTAGCCTCCGGGACGGACGAGAGCTTTTCCGACGGACTACTGGAATACCCGCAATATACCCGCCCGCAGGCCTTCGAGGGCCGGCCGATCCCCGAAATCCTGCTGTCCGGCGACCATGCGCGGGTGGCGGCCTGGCGGCAGGCCGAGGCCGAGGCCCTGACCCAGGCGCGGCGGCCGGATCTCTGGGCCGCGAGGCCGAAACCAAGTCCTGCTAAAGGCTCGCCAAAAACGCCCAAAAAACAAGACGGAAGGGTGACAAGCGCTCCGGCTTTGCCGTATAGGAGCGCCCAATCCGCGCAATGGCAGGATAGATGGACGTTCGCGCAGCCCGCGTCACCGGCTGGGGCGCGCCGCCGATGGAGATTTTTACAATGAACCTTATTCAAGAGCTCGAAAAAGAGCAGTTCGACAAGCTGGCCGCCACCAAGACGCATTCCGGAATTCAGCCCCGGTGATACCGTCATCGTCAACGTCAAGGTGGTCGAAGGCGACCGCTCGCGCGTGCAGGCCTATGAAGGCGTCTGCATCGGCCGGACCGGCGGCGGGCTCAACGAGAGCTTCACCGTTCGCAAGATTTCCTACGGCGAAGGCGTCGAGCGCGTGTTCCCGGTGATGTCGCCGATGATCGACTCGATCAAGGTGGTGCGCCGCGGCAAGGTGCGTCGCGCCAAGCTGTATTACCTGCGCAATCTGCGCGGCAAGTCGGCCCGCATCGTCGAGAAGAAGTCGGATCGCCCGCAAGCCGCCGCTGCCGTCGGCGAGTAGTTCCTCGCCGTATGGATGTGACGAAAAGCGCGGGAGCAGCCCGCGCTTTTTTATTGCGCCATGCTTATCTTGGCAGGAAGCCGCCGTGCATCGATTGATTGTGACGATGGAAGGCCCCATGTTAGAAGGCGAAATGGTTCCGGATCAAACCAGCGTTACTTGCCGGCGCGGCGCGCGCATCGTCATCGACGATCGCAGCCGTCTGCCCGCGCGCTTCTTCGGACGATTCACGACCTCGGCGACGTCAAGACTTCTACGCGCGCTTTGATGCCGCGCCGACGCTTTCGCCGGATGCGCCGCCGCGCTCGACCCGCTCACTCAGAAATCTTTTTCAAGGGCTTACGCTCATGTCCAAACCGACCACGCTGTACGACAAGATCTGGAACGATCATCTGGTTCATGAGGCCGACGACGGCACCTGCCTGCTCTATATCGACCGCCATCTGGTTCACGAGGTGACCTCGCCGCAGGCGTTCGAAGGCCTGCGCGCCACCGGCCGCAAGGTTCACGCGCCGGAGAAGACGCTGGCCGTGGTCGACCACAACATCCCGACCACCGATCGCTCCAAGCCCAATCCGGATCCGGAAAGCATCGAGCAGATGCGCGTGATGGCGGACAACGCCAAGGAATTCGGCATCGAATATTACAACGAATTCGACAAGCGTCAGGGCATCGTGCACGTGATCGGCCCCGAGCAGGGCTTCACGCTGCCCGGCACCACCATCGTCTGCGGCGACAGCCACACCTCGACGCACGGCGCGTTCGGCGCGCTGGCGCACGGCATCGGCACCTCCGAGGTCGAGCACGTGCTGGCGACGCAGACCCTGATCCAGAAGAAGGCCAAGAACATGCGCGCCGTCGTCGACGGCAAGCTGCCCGACGGCGTCACCGGCAAGGACATCATTCTGGCGATCATCGGCGAGATCGGCACCGCCGGCGGCACCGGCTACGTGCTGGAATATGCCGGCGACGCGATCCGCGCGCTTTCGATGGAAGGCCGCATGACGGTCTGCAACATGTCGATCGAAGGCGGCGCCCGCGCCGGCCTGGTCGCGCCGGACGAAAAGGCGTTCGAATTCCTGAAGGGCCGCCCGAAGGCGCCGAAGGGCGAAGCCTGGGATGCCGCGATGCGCTACTGGGAAACCCTGCGCTCCGACCACGGCGCGCATTTCGATCACGAGATCCGGCTCGATGCGGCCAAGCTGCCGCCGATCGTGACCTGGGGCACCTCGCCGGAAGACGTGGTGTCGATATCAGGCTTCGTGCCCGATCCCGACAAGATCCAGGATGAGGCAAAGCGGCTGTCGAAGCATCGCGCGCTGCACTACATGGGACTGAAAGCCGGCACCAAGATCACCGACATCAAGCTCGACCGGATTTTCATCGGCTCCTGCACCAACGGCCGCATCGAGGATCTGCGCGCGGCCGCAAAGGTGATCGCCGGCAAGACCGTCAACGGCAACGTCAACGCGATGATCGTGCCGGGCTCCGGCATCGTGAAGGAGCAGGCGGAAGCCGAAGGTCTCGACAAGATCTTCATCAAGGCCGGCTTCGACTGGCGCGAGCCGGGCTGCTCGATGTGCCTCGCGATGAATCCCGACAAGTTGTCGCCGGAAGAGCGCTGCGCCTCGACCTCGAACCGCAATTTCGAGGGCCGACAGGGCTTCAAGGGCCGCACCCACCTGGTGTCGCCCGCCATGGCGGCGGCGGCGGCGATCGCCGGACACTTCGTCGACATCAGGGAATGGCGGTAGAGCATCCGGCCTCTGAGGGCCCTCGTTAGCGCAACGTGGGAAGCCGGTTTTCCCTCCGGACAAACGCGAAGCGTTTGCCCGGAGATCATGCTCAATTTAAACGACCTGAAGCTAAAAAGCCTGGAGCGCGATCGTGATTTAATTCATCACGGCCGCGCTCTGGCGCCTTCTTGCGTCAACGTCAAAGCGTTCTCGCAACATCTCGTTAATCAGCTGAGAGCAGACTGCGGTTTCTAGGCAAGGCGTTTACGCACATCGCGCGGCGCGGCAGGGAGCGGGCCATGGCCGACAAACCTGAATTCGTCGATATGATCAGCGAGGCGACGCGCCAGATGCGGCGGCGCTACGCCTCGCGTGCGATCGACCCCGAGGTCAAGGAGACGTCGCGACTCAGTCACTGGCCGCCCGACCGGGTGGTGCAGTGGCGGATGGAGACGCTGACGCCGTGGAAGCTCAAATCCTGGAAATTCAAGAACTGGGATTGAGGCGGCAATACTTCCCCCGGAACCATGCTGATCTGCGACGATCCGCCATTTTCGCGGGCGCATGAAACGAACCAGGCCCGCGACGCGGGCCTGGTCAAGCTCAAAACACTTCGGCAACGATCAGCGGCGCCAGCCCTGCCGATGCCAGCGGCCCCAATGACGATGATGATGACGACGCCAACCCACTTCGGTCGTCATAGGCCTTGAACCGGCTTGTGCCGCTGCGGCAACGCCGGGGCTGTTCAACGTCATGGCCTGGGCGCCCCCGATTGGGGCGGCCAGAACGAGCAAGGCGCCGACGGCGGCAAACCCGATTACTTTCGTCACGTTCATTTAGTGTCCCTTGCATTATTGGTGTCACGCCGATGCACGTGCGTCCAATCGATCGAACGCACAGCCAGCAGCAAATCAGGGTGAGCGGCGTGAAGGTGGGATGAAGCTGCGCCACGGAACCAAACGCGCGGCCCACGCAACGGTTCCGTTTCGGCACGATATTCCCAAGGAGTGTTTTTCGAGGCCGAGGTCGAAACAGCGCGAAGCTAGCCGGGGCGCCAGAAGCAGCTCATGCGCGGCACGATCACCGTACCGCTCGGCCGGAATTCCTGCACATAGGTGGCGGTACAATCCCGCACCGCATTCGGCCCCGGGAAATAACGGGGATAGACGCCGTCAGGTTCTGGCCGATAACGCGGATAGATCGGCACGCGTCGCAGCGGCCGCCGCCGGTACGTCGCCGACGGCTCAACTGCCGCCGACGTCTGTGCGAGCTGCGTTGCGGACGTCGCGGTCTGCGCGCTGGTTCCCGAGGCCGGCAGCAACAAAGCACCCGCAAGCCCGATCCATATGGCCGCCGCCCCGATCCGCATCATCGAACCCATCCAACGTGTTGTGGCACTGCTGTCCCGGTTCTAACATTCGCGTCCCTTTGCAGCTAGGTGGGGATTTGGGTTTGACAGACGCGATATGGACATCCGCTAAGGCGCCCTCGCTGGCCGAGATGGAGGCCATGACCCATGCCGTCTTCGCGCGCCTGCCGAAGGGTTTTCGCGACCTGTGCGAGGGCGTGGTGATCCGGGTCGACGATTTTCCGACCGACGAGGTCCTCGACCAGATGGAGGCCGACAGCGAATTCGACCTGCTGGGCCTGTTCCAGGGTATCGGCCTGCCGTTCCGCAGCAACGACGACATCGCGCGGTTGCCCAACATGGTCTGGCTCTACCGCCGGCCGATCCTGGATTACTGGGCCGAGCACGACGAAACGCTCGGCCACATCATTCGCCATGTGCTGATCCACGAGATCGGCCACCATTTCGGCCTTTCCGACCCCGACATGGAGGCGATCGAGGCCGCGGCCGGCTAGCCGTTTTTCTCCCCTTTTTTGCCTTGGACCGGAGCCGCGATCGGGCTAAAACCGTCACAAATCTGCCGGTCTGCAACTTTCGGACGCGAGCCTGCAGCTATCAACCCCTCACGCGCGAAGATGAAGGCCATGGACAAGTTCACCACGCTGGAAGGCGTCGCGGCGCCGCTGAAGATCATCAATGTCGATACCGACATGATCATCCCGAAGCAGTACCTGAAGACCATCAAGCGCACCGGCCTCGGCAAGGGGCTGTTCTCGGAACAGCGCTACCAGGACGACGGCAGCGAGAACCCGGACTTCATCCTCAACAAGCCGGCCTATCGTAATGCCAAGGTCCTGGTCGCGGGCGACAATTTCGGCTGCGGTTCGAGCCGCGAACACGCGCCGTGGGCGCTGCTGGATTTCGGTATCCGCTGCGTGATCTCGACCTCGTTCGGCGACATCTTCTACAACAACTGCTTCAAGAACGGCATCCTGCCGATCCGCGTCGCCCAGGAAGATCTCGACAAGCTGTTCGACGATGCCGACCGCGGCTCCAACGCGACGCTCTCCATCGATCTTGCCAAGCAGGAGATTCGCGGGCCCGATGGCGGCACGCTGAAGTTCGAGATCGACGCGTTCCGCAAGCACTGCCTGCTGAACGGCCTCGACGATATCGGACTGACGATGGAGAAGAAGGCCTCGATCGACAGCTACGAAGCCAAGGCCAAGACCGCAGCGCGCCTGGGCCTGATCCCGCCTTTCGATTTTTTGGTGGCGCGTTTTCTTTGCGCGAAAACGCCATGGAAGTATCACGCATGCGGCCGGACGTCGTCACCTTCTGGCACGGCCCGCTCGATGCGCTCAGGCGGCTGTGCCTGAGATCGCAAGTTGCCGCCGGTCACAAGGTCACGGTCTATAGTTTCGACCCATTGGCGGGGTTGCCCGACGGCGTCGGCAACGCCGAGGCCGAGGCGATCCTGCCGCACGCCTTCTCCGAAAGGCTTCGCCCGCCGCAACCGGATGGGAGCTGGCGCGATTGGACCACGCTGCAGTTTTCCGATTTCTTCCGGATCCGGCTGATGGCACAGCGCGCCGGCCTGTGGCTCGATGCCGATGTGCTGCTGCTAAAGCCGATCGAGATCGATCCTGCAAAGCCCTATTTCGCCTGGGAGCGACCGCGCCAGCTCGGCAATTCGGTTTTGTATCTGCCGCCGGACGATCCCATCGTCGCGGCGTTCGACGCACTGATGAAACAGGACGAATTGATGCCGGACTGGCTGTCGCTGCGGCATCGGCTGACGTTCAGCTTGCGCAAACTGCGCGGCGGATCGGACCGCCTCGCCGATATCAGGGTCGCGATTTTTGGTCCGGCCGCGCTGACCGCGCTCGCTCGACGCACCGGCGAATTGTCATGCGCGCTGCCGAAGAAATCGTTTTATGCGGTGCATGCCGAACCCAAATTGTTTTTCGAGCGGTCGGATTTTTCGGCGCTGATCGGCGATCCCGGCATCATCGGGCTGCATGTTTCGCCGAAGGGCCGCGGCAATACGCAACCCGTACCCGGCAGCCTGTATGCCTGGGCGGCGGAGCGGTTTGGATCGCGCTAGCTTGGTTCACGCTTCAAACAGCCACACTCATTTCAGACAAGTGTTCGCGGCCTCGTGGCGCGTTACGCCCGAGTTGTGCTGGAATTCTTCGCCCCTGAAAAGAAGGGCGCGGGGCGACCCTAAGAAGGGCGCGGGCGACCCTGAGAAGGGCGCGGGGAATGCCGGGCGCCCGGTGCGCCCGCAGCCTCGTGTGCGAAAGGTGTTGGCAGAAATGCACACGAGTATTCACAGCGAGTTCACCGGAATCACCCGGCATTCCCGCACGCAATGGTTTTACGGCTTACTTCGAGCTCTCCCCGGAGATCGGGCTTTCTTGCCTCCGTCATCTGTGCGAAGCGACATCACTTGCGTGATGCGCAGATACCACTTGACGCCAGCGTCGAGACGTCAGGACCACACGACTTGGCCGTCCGCAAGGCGCGCCCTCGTCAGAAGCGCCGCTCGCGTCCACCGCATCCCGCCCCGCGTCCGTGACGATCGCGATACGCCCCTGCTGTGGGACGAGACAGCAGCGGATATGCCGGTGATTTGGGGGAATACGAAACGAAAATATTTTTCGCTATGGGACTCGACAGCGGCGACCACACCAAATCTAGCCCGTCGGGCGCGGTTTTTCATATCAGAGCATGATCTGTTGCAGATGTCCGCTTCGGTGCGCACCCCGGACTAAAATCGGACGTTGCAGCACTTCCGAAACGTACCAGAAGCGGACATTCTGCGACGCTTTCCATTGTGTCCCGCGCAAGGGATCAGGATTGGGGACCGACGTACCTGAGGTGGCTTATGTCGGATTGCCCCTGCTCAGGGAATTCGAGCGTCGGCGTGACATGGCCAACGAGTATGCCGGGTGTCACTGAGGTCTTGATGTACTTCGTCTCGCCCGCTGCCAATTGGAACGTAACCGCATTTTCGACCTCGGTTGCCGTTGTTACGGCGTATTTCCCCGGGGGACGGTCGACATAAGAGAACCCGCCGGGCACAGACCGGCCGACAACTTCATTGTTCATCCGAATCTCGGGCTGAACAGCCGACCCCCCAAAATCGCCCGGCCGGGTGAAGTAGACTCGGCCGAAACCCGGCTTCAATCCCGGGAGCTGCAAGGGTGGTTCATCGAGGCCACGTGGACTCGCGCAACTCGCCAGCAAAAATCCGACAAGCAAAAGGGGCAGCGCCCCGATTTTCGACCTCACTATATGCCCCGTCTCGATACTGGAAAGCGCCCAGTTACAAATCGACGGCAAACAACGAACTGCTGGCAATTGCCTCGCTGCTTCCCCGCCCCACGGCTCCATTAGGCATACACGCACTGATTGCGCAACATCTTTCGCTCCACGCGATCTGCGCGACCGCGTGCGAGCAAATCGCCCTCGATGTCGACGAAACCCGAGGTCAGCTTTGACCCGCCCGAAGCAGTATTTCCACGGCAACGAGACGTGTCGTTGGATGAGCACTACAAAAGTCTGATGATGGTCCGCTCTTGGTCAAGCCCGGAAATACGCGCGCCGAGCAGATGTTTTCCGCTGCTCACCCGATAGCGAACACTGAGCAGACGAGTCGGCCTGTCCGTTGTGCCAAGCCACAAGTCACCAGGAGCGCTTTATTTCGAATTTGACGCCCACTTCGCCTACTACAGAAAATGTGAAGCGCTCTTAGGGCCTTCTGCATCTGACCAGCGCGGAGCGCGATGGGGAGCCAACAGGTCCGGCCTTCGGCCGGACCGATGATAAACTCCGCGATCCCATCGATTGCGATCTCACAAGATGATGGGTTTCGCAAAGGGCTCAATCCATCATATGAGCTGCATATTTCGCCAAAGGCCGCGGCAATACGCAACCCGTGGCCGGTAGCCTGTATGCGTGGGCAACGGAGCGGTTTGGCAATTGACACAAGGCATCGCTTTTCCCTCTCCCCTTGTGGGAGAGGGTGGCTCGCATCGTAGATGCGAGACGGGTGAGGGGTCGCGGCCTCTCGTTCTGTCGCTACCCCTCATCCGCCTTCGCTGTCACGAAGGCACCTTCTCCCACAAGGGGAGAAGGGAAGAGCATTCGGACTTGAGGAGCTAATGTCCCATCGCGGCGATCGCATCCGCGATTGCGATCGTGCGTCGGGCCATGTCGGCGTGCAGCCGCTCCACCATCTGGCCGTCGAGCCGGATCGCGCCGCGCGAGGCGTTCTCCGGCTGGTCGAACGCGGCGATGATCTTGCGGGCGTGGGCAACTTCCTCCGCCGGCGGCGTGAAGATGGCGTTGCAGGCCTCGATCTGACCAGGGTGAATCAGCGTCTTGCCGTCGAAGCCGAGATCACGGCCTTGCGCGCATTCCTGCCCGAAGCCGTCGATATTGCCGAGATCGCTGTAGGGCCCGTCGAGAATTTCGAGACCATGGGCGCGTGTCGCCAGGATGCAATGCGTGATCATCGGGATCATCGCCGCGCGGCCCGGCGCCATTCGTATCCGCGTCTCCCGCGAAATATCGTTGGGCCCGAACACAAATCCGGCGAGCCGCGTCTTGGGATCGCGCGACGCGGCGGCGAGTTCCTCGGCATGCAGCACGGCGCGCGCGGTCTCGATCATCGCCCAGACCCGGATCGAGGCGTCGGCGCCGACGGCCTTGAGCCGATCGCCGATGGCGTTGAGATCTTCCACGCTGGAAACCTTGGGAACCAGGATGCCGTCGGGCCGGGCCTGGCCGGCCATCGCGATGTCATCGATCCACCACGGCGAATCGAGGCCGTTGACCCGGATCAGGACTTCGCGCCTACCAAACCCCTTGGCCGCGATCGCCTGCGCGATCTGGTCGCGCGCCATCGCCTTGGCGTCCGGCGCCACGGAATCCTCAAGGTCGAGGATGATGCCGTCGGCGGCGAGATTGCGGGCCTTTTCCAGCGCCCGTGCATTCGATCCGGGCATGAACAACAGGCTGCGGCGCGGACGGATCATGGCTTCGTTCCTCTGAAGGCCTTGTCTTGAAGATTTTGAACCCGACGCGATATCATCTTGGCCTGTCATCCGAAAGGCTTGTTCCAGCTTCCCGCATATGGTTAGCCATTGCCATGGCATCGTTTCCGCAAGAATTGCTCGACGGCTACCGGACCTTCACCTCGCAACGTCTCCCGACCGAGCAGACACGCTACCGTGAACTGTCCGAGCGCGGCCAGGCCCCTGAAGTGATGGTGATCGGCTGCTGCGATTCCCGGGTCTCGCCGGAGGTGATCTTCGACGCCGGCCCCGGCGAATTGTTCGTGGTGCGCAACGTCGCCAATCTGGTGCCGGTGTATCAGCCCGACGGCGGCGCGCACGGCGTCTCGGCCGC
Source organism: uncultured Alphaproteobacteria bacterium (assembly GCA_963843235.1). GTDB lineage: Bacteria > Pseudomonadota > Alphaproteobacteria > Rhizobiales > Xanthobacteraceae > Bradyrhizobium. The sequence goes on along the minus strand of CAWJJV010000014.1, from coordinate 185,000 downwards.
ACTGGAATATGCGGTGCGGGCGCTGCGCGTGAAGCACATCGTGGTGCTCGGCCACGCGCAATGCGGCGGCATCCGCGCTTTCATCGACAACATCGAGCCGCTGTCGCCCGGCGATTTCATCGGCAAGTGGATGTCGATGTTCGTCAAACCGGGCGAGACGGTCGCGCAGCGCGACCACGAGACGATGCAGGATTTCACCGTCCGGATCGAGAAGGCCGCGGTGTTCCGCAGCCTGGAGAACCTGATGACATTCCCGTTCGTGCGCAGCCTCGTCGAGCGCGGCGAACTGCATTTGCACGGCGCTTATTTTGGTGTCGCCGAAGGCTCGCTGTTCGTGCTCGATCAGGCGGCCAAGGAATTCCACAGCGTGCGGGAAGTAAAAGCGGGCGAATAGGAAGTGGCGAATGGCGAATAGAGGAGTACGTCTCTGTTCGCGCCCCTTGCCATTCGCTATTCGCCACTTCCTATTCGCTACTCACCCTTCGCCACCATGATCGCCGTCGCTCCAGCGATCGGACAGCGCCAGCATGAACGCCGAGACCACGAACACCAGGTGCACGCCGACCAGCCATGCCAGCCTCTGCGCGTCGAAGACGGTGTCGATGTTCATGAAGGCCTTCAGCACCTGAATCGCCGATATCGCGACGATTGAGGCGAGCAGCTTCTGCTTCAGCCCGCCGAAATTGACCTTGGTCATCCAATCCGGCCAGTCCGGATGGCCACCGGGATCGATCTTGGAGACGAAATTCTCGTAACCGGAAAACACCACGATCAGAATCAAATTGCCGGTCAGCGAGACGTCGATCAGGCTGAGCACGCCGAGGATGATGTCGGATTCCTTGGAGCCCGGCGCGTGGACGATGAACTCCCACAGGATCATGCAGAATTTGAGCAACAGCACCGCGAGGCTGACGACAAGGCCGAAATAAAACGGCGCCATCAGCCAGCGGCTGTTGAAGATCAGGCTCTCGAAGCCGTTCTCGATGCGTTTGAGCCGCGGATTGGGCCGGTAGGGCGCAGGCGCCGGTTGTTCGCTCATCGCAATTCCGGCTCCCCTAATTGGCTCTTACGCCGCTTTTTACGCCGCTTTTTTCTTGGCGCTGATCAGCTTGCGGTTGATCAGACATTCGGCGATCTGGATCGCGTTCAGCGCCGCGCCCTTGCGCAAATTATCCGACACGCACCAGAGCACAAGGCCATTTTCCACCGTCGCATCCTCGCGGATGCGGCTGATGTAGGTCGCGTCCTCGCCGGCCGCCTCATAGGGCGTGACGTAGCCGCCGGGTTCGCGCTTGTCGATCACGAGGCACCCCGGCGCGTTGCGCAGGATGTCGCGCGCTTCATCGGCCGAAATCGGGTTTTCGAACTCGATGTTGACCGCCTCCGAATGACCGACGAATACCGGCACCCGCACGCAGGTCGCGGACAGCCTGATTTTGGGATCAAGAATCTTCTTGGTCTCCATCATCATCTTCCACTCTTCCTTGGTGTAGCCGTCCTCCATGAACACGTCGATCTCCGGGATCACGTTGAAGGCGATACGCTTCGGGAATTTCTTGTTGATGAGCTCGCTGTTGGTATAGACCGCCTTGGTCTGCGAAAACAGCTCATCCATGGCGTCCTTGCCGGCGCCCGACACCGATTGGTAGGTCGAGACCACCACGCGCTTGATCACCGCCTTGTCGTGCAGCGGCTTTAACGCCACCACGAGCTGCGCGGTCGAGCAGTTCGGGTTGGCGATGATGTTCTTCTTGACGAAGCCGGAGACCGCGTCCGCATTGACCTCGGGCACGACCAGCGGCACGTCCGGATCCATCCGCCAGGTCGACGAATTGTCGATCACGACAGCGCCTGCGGCGCCGATTTTCGGCGACCATTCCTTCGACACCGCGCCGCCCGCCGACATCAGGCAGATGTCGACGTCGGAGAAATCGTAATGCTCGAGCGCTTTGACCTTCAGGGTGCGGTCGCCATAGGACACTTCGACGCCGACGCTGCGACGTGAGGCGAGCGCCACAACTTCGTCGGCCGGGAATTTGCGTTCGTCCAGAATGTTGAGCATTTCCCGCCCGACATTGCCGGTCGCTCCGACCAGCGCGACTTTGTAACCCATCGTTCACTCTCCGAAGAAAAAAGCCCCGCCCCCGCCCGCGGCGGAAAGAGAAGAGGCAGCGCTTCTATGCGAGAAACGCCGTTAAGACAACGTTAGATCAGGGCTCGCGGGCGTTCGATGCGATCCTTTTGGGGTCAGCCATGCCACCCCATCATACCAACCTCGAATTCATCCGGCGCTGGGTAGATTGCCCGCCGAATGCACCGGCGGTCCCGCATCCGCTGCCTATGTGGGGGCTCTCGCACTGCTTGCCATCGCCGGAGCGCATCGGTGGGGCGAATGTGACGGGTGACGTTTAGGTCGTCCCTCCGAGACGGAACCTGGCCCCTGCTCGTCGCTATCATTGGCGATCAACCCGCCTGATTTGCTGGACAACGTAGCGCCCTTCGCGGTATCCAAGCACCCATCAATGGTGCAGGACAACATTCGCTGGGCCGCGACGGGCGATACGTCGATTGCCAAGATTAAGGATCGGAGCCGGCCGGGGCCGTCGACAACAAATTCGCGGGCCCGTTGTTTCGCCTCCTACGATGCTCGCAGCAAACCCATCCTACCGATTCGGACAACCCGCCGCCGTGCAGCGCGCGCTCCTCGGACCTACTCGCCGAAGTCCGGACGCCAACTTTCCGGGCCCCGTCCAAGGTGTTGGTTTCATGCAACTATCCGTACCCCGCCGTATTATTGTAGCGCAGTGTGGCCCGATTGACCTTGTGGCCGGATAGCACGGGCAGCTAAAGTGATTTTCAATCGGATGTGGCGACGTGCCAGACCAAGAGGGTATGATGACCTGGAAATTTCCTGCTGCGAGCAAGCTCGCGGTGCTTTTTGCCGCAAGCACGATTGTCGCCGGTGCTCTGGGTATGACGTCCGGCCAGCGCGCAGTCGACCCGTCTGAAATATGACAAGGACGGCCGAGTCACCTACGGCCCCAACGGGCCTAACGTTGTAGTGCAGCAGGGACCGCATACGCGGGTCTTCATCACCAAGCGCTCGTGGCTCGACGCCGGCGTCGAGGTGCTGCCGGGCGACCGCAAATTCACCGATTATGCGTTTCCGCCGGAGATCGGCTACCCGACGTTCGCGCGCGAGAACAACAACCGCCCGATCGATCGCCAGCCGCTGAACCCGCCATCCGACATGGGCGGATACCCGCTGACGCTGCCGCTACCGCCGTACAACTAAGCGCGGCGCGCACTGATGAAAATGCCCGGCTTTGACCGGGCATTTTTTATGAAGGGTGCTTTTTACGAAGATGGCGGCTAGGCGTGCAGCGCCTGCAATTCTTTCAGGATCGCCTCGCCCATCTGCACTGTCGAGACCGGCGTGGTGCCTTCCGACTTGATATCCGCCGTGCGCAGGCCGTTGGCGAGGACCGCCGCGATCGCCGAATCGAGCTTGTCGGCCAACGTGCCCATATCGAACGAATAGCGCAGTGCCATGCCGAACGAGGCGAGCATGGCGATCGGATTGGCCAATCCTCGGCCGGCAATGTCGGGCGCCGAGCCGTGCACCGGCTCGAACAGCGACCGGCGCTTTTTGGTTTTTGCATCGACTTCGCCGAGTGAGGCCGACGGCAGCATGCCGAGCGAACCGGTCAGCATCGCCGCGATATCGGACAGCATGTCGCCGAACAGATTGTCGGTGACGATGACATCGAACTGCTTCGGCGCCTTCACCAGGTTCATGCCGCCGGAATCGGCCAATTGATGCTCGAGCTGCACGTCCTTGTATTCACGGGCATGGACCTGCGTGACCACCTCATTCCAAAGCACGCCCGACTTCATGACGTTGCGCTTTTCCATCGAGGTCAGCTTGTTGCGGCGCTTGCGCGCCAGATCGAACGCCACGCGCGCGATGCGCTCGATTTCATAGGTGTCGTAAACCTGGGTATCGACGGCGCGCTTCTGGCCATTGCCGAGATCGGTGATGGTTTTCGGCTCGCCGAAATAGACCCCGCCGGTCAACTCGCGCACGATCATGATGTCGAGGCCCTCGACCAACTCGCGCTTCAGGCTGGAGGCGTCCGCGAGCGCGGGATAGACCACCGCCGGCCGAAGATTGGCGAACAGGCCGAGGTCCTTGCGCAACCGCAACAGGCCCGCTTCGGGCCGCGCCTCGTAGGGAACGCTGTCCCACTTCGGACCGCCGACCGAGCCGAAGATCACGGCGTCGGCGGCCTTCGCCTGGGCCATGGTGTCTTCGCTGATGCTGACCTTGTGCGCGTCATAGGCCGCGCCGCCGACCAGTCCCTGCTCGGTCTCGAAATGCGCGATTCCTGCCGCATTGAGCCAGTCGATCAGGCGTTTCACTTCCGCCATCACTTCGGGGCCGATGCCGTCGCCGGGGAGAAGCAGCAGTTTGTGGGTCGCCATGGCTGGGGGTCCTATCGTGTTCGTCATTCCGGAACGGCGCAGCGCGCCGGATCCGGAATCCCGAGATGTAGAGCGATGAGATTCCGGGTTCGCGTCTTTGACGCGCCCCGGAATGACGGCGGACGGCGATTGCTAGAGCGGCGTTGCGTGATTGGCAAGATACCATTGCCGTCGGCGCCCTGTGCAAGCCGACCCCGGCCTGCCACAGTGGAACCGACGCCGGAGAGCGCCCTTGCAAAGTCCCGACCAACCTTCGCCATACACGCATCCGGCCCGGCTGATCCTGATTCTGTCGCTGGCGCCCACGGTCGGTCTCGGCATCGGTCGCTTCGCCTACGCGCTGGTGCTGCCGGACATGCGCGACAGCCTGGGCTGGTCGTATTCCGCCGCGGGCTTCATGAACACGATCAATGCCGCGGGATATCTCGCCGGCGCGCTGATCGCCGCCGCGCTGGTGAGGCGATTTGGACTGCCCGCCGCTGCGCGTTGGGGAACGCTGGCCTGCGTGGCGTCGCTCGCGCTCTGTGCGCTGTCTGGCAACTTCGTCGTGCTGAGCGTGGCGCGGCTGATCGCGGGCGTGGGCGCAGCGGTTGCCTTTGTCGCCAGCGGGGCGCTGGCGGCGAGGATCGCGCAATCCCAGCCCGCGCGGGCCAACTTTCTGCTGAGCCTGTTTTATGCCGGGCCCGGGCTCGGCATCCTGCTGTCCGGCTTGACCGCGCCGTTCGTGCTCGGGGCATCCGGGCCGGGATCGTGGTGGATCGTTTGGTGGGTGATGACGCTGTTGTCGATCGCCTTGACGCTACCGCTGCTGCTGGCGCCGATCGATGCCCGCACCGGCCTCGGCGAGGCGGCGCCGGCCGTTTCGCGATCCGCCCGGTGCTGATCTATCTCGCCGGCTACTTCCTGTTTGGCGCCGGCTACATCGCCTACATGACCTTCATGATCGCCTATGTGCGCGATGCCGGCGGCGGCGCCGCCGCACAGAGCGCGTTCTGGTGCCTGATCGGTGCCAGCGCGTTTGTGACGCCGTGGGTTTGGCGCCGCGTGCTGGCGCGCGACAGCGGCGGCATCAGCACGGCGATCATTCTCGCCGTCAACACCGCCGGCGCGGCGCTGCCGCTGTTCGGGCATTCCGCCGCGCTGCTCACGGTATCGGCGCTGGTGTTCGGCGTCTCGTTCTTTGCCGTGGTCGGCTCGACCACCGCCTTCGTGCGCTTCAATTATCCGCCGGCGGCATGGCCGACCGCGATCGCCGCGCTAACGATCGCGTTCGGCGTAGGCCAGACGCTGGGGCCGACCGTCACCGGCGCGATCACCGATGCGCTCGGCAGCCTGTCCTACGCCCTCAACGCCGGGGCGGCGATGCTGGCGGCCGGCGCGATCGCAACGGCGTTTCAGAAGAGGCTTTCCCTCATCCTGATGAGGGCAATCAGCTCCCGCTGAACGAATTGTAGCCCTGGTCTTCCCAATAGCCGCCCTTGTAGTCGTTGGTGACTTCCATCGAGATCACGTATTTCGGGTTCTTGAAGCCGAGCTTGGTCGGCACCCGGATCTTCATCGGATAGCCATAGGCCCTGGGAAGAATTTCGTCGCCGAACTTGAACGACATCTGGGTTTGCGGATGCAGCGCCGTCGCCATGTCGAGCGGGCTGTTGTAGCCGTCGGAATCGGCGCACTGGAACCAGCAATATTTCGCCCGGGTGTCGGCGCCGACCAGCTTGAGGAAGTCGCGCAGCGGCGTGCCGGTCCAGCTCCCGATCGCGCTCCAGCCCTCGACACAAATATGGCGCGTGACCTGCTTGACCTGCGGCAGCTTGTAGAGTTCCTCCAGCGTCCATGATTTCTTGTTGTCGACGAGGCCGCGCACCTCGAACCGCCAATCCTTGCCGTCGATGTCGGGCGCGTCGTCGACGTCGTAATAGCCGTTGAACGGGAAGGGCCTCGTGATCGCACTGTCCGGAAAGGTCGGCGCCAGGGTATTCGGATTGAAGATCAAGGCCTGTACGCCATCGTTGAACTTCGATATCTGCGCCAGCAACCGATCGGCCGAAAAACTGTCCGTCACGTCGCATCCAGTCAACAGCGTCAGCGCGCCGAGGCTGGCACCGCCGGCAATGAAGCGGCGACGCGTCGGATCCGGCATCACCTTCACGGCGTCCTTGATCAACAGCTTCTTGTCGACGCCAGGAATCAAAAGCGAGCGCCTGCGGGCCATGATGTATTCTCCAAATCTCGTTAGCGGCCGATGATCATGGCGCGCAGGCTTTTCGGCACCAGCAGCGCCAGCGCGATATGAACCACCAGAAACGCGACGATCGCCGCCATGCAGACGAAGTGCACGTAGCGGGCGATGTCGTAACCACCGAAGAACGCCGTCAGATATTGCAGTTGCACCGGCTTCCAGATCGACAGTCCCGACAGCACGATGACGATCCCGACCACGATGATGCCGGCGTAGAGCAGCTTCTGGACGTAATTATATTTGGTCAGGTCGTCATGCGACAGCTTGCCGGTCAGCGCCGCCTTCGTATCGGAGATCACCCCGGATGCCGTGATCGGCAGCAGCTTCTTGCGGAAGCGGCCGGTGACAAAACCGAGCGTGAGATAGACGAGGCCGTTGACCATCAGCAGCCACATCGCGGCGAAATGCCAGAGCAGCCCGCCGCCAAGCCAGCCGCCGAGTGTGACCGAATGCGAGAAGGTGAAATTGAACAGCGGCGAGGCATTGTAGATCTGCCAGCCCGACATGATCATCAGGCCAATCGCCACGGCATTGATCCAGTGCACGATCCGGACCCACGCCGGCTGAATGACCTTCCCCGTGGACGCTGTGTGCTCGTTACTGACTGTAATGCTGGACATGGCGGTTCCGTCGCTCGCTAGGCCGATACCCCTTATACGCCGGGGGCCGCTGTTTCGTTACCGTAATGAGGACGATTAAGCTGACGCTTATTGACTGCTAATGTTCACAAAAAAGCGAGCCGGGTGACCCCGGCTCGCCTGGCGCAGCCTGTTCGAGACAGGCGCAGGATATGCCGGGGTTTACGACGGCAACAGGACGGTATCGACCACGTGGATCACGCCGTTCGACTGGTTGACGTTGGCGATCGTCACGGTCGAGGAACCGCCCTTGGCGTCGATGATCATCACCTTGTCGCCCGCCCGCTTGACGGTCAGCTCTTCGCCTTCAACGGTCTTGAGCTTCTTGCCGTCGGTCAGGTCGGAGGCCTCGAGCTTGCCGGCCACCACGTGGTAGGTGAGGATCTTGGTCAGCGTCGCCTTGTTCTCAGGCTTCACCAGGGTATCGACGGTGCCGGCCGGCAGCTTGCCGAAGGCGGCGTTGGTCGGGGCGAACACGGTGAACGGGCCCCTGCCTTCCAGGGTGTCGACCAGTCCGGCCGCCTTCACCGCGGCGACCAGGGTGGTGTGATCCTTGGAATTGACGGCGTTCTGGACGATGTTCTTCGAAGGGAACATCGCAGCGCCGCCGACCATCACGGTCTTTTCACCGGACATTTCGCTCTTCATCATTTTCTTGTCGTCGGCACTGGCCGGCGCAACGACGCTGGCGGTGACGGCGAGCGCGCTGAACGCGACGGCCGAAAGAAGTGCAATACGCTTGGACATGGATCGTCTCCCGATGGATTGAGGTGGCCGGCGGATACGCCGGAGATTTGCGTCAACAACGGCGGTGGAAGCTAAAGTCCGGTCGCGCCATCGTTGGCCGAGTTACGGGAGGGCCTTGGGAGGGTTTCAGGAATATATTTTGCCGTGCCGTGAAACTTTTTCCGGAGCCAGACGTTCGGGCCGGTCGGAAAATGTGGCGCCTACAGGCCACGTCGTCATGCCCGGTTTTGTGCCGGGCATGACGAACAAACAACGATTTGCTGCCGGGGGCTCTACGCGCTTTTATGCGGGCTCTGCAGGCTCGCGATTGGCCGGCATCTGAATAAAACCTCGGTTCCAGGTCGGGCTGATCAGGATCTCATTGATGCAGACCCGCGGCGGCATGCTGGCGACGAAGGCAATGGTGCGACCAAGATCCTCGGACTGCAGCATTCGGGCCTGTTCCTTCTCGCTCGGCACCACCGGCCGCAGCTTCAGGATCGGCGTCGCGACCTCGCCCGGCGACAGGCAACAGGCCCGCAGGCCGTTGACGCATTCATCCATGTTGAACGAATGGGTAAGCGCCAGCACCGCATGCTTGGTGGTGGTATAGGCCGGGCCCGGCATCTTCGACACGTGACGGCCGGCCCAGGAGGCGACATTGATGATGCAGCCGTCCTGTTGCCGGCGCATCGCCGGCAACACGGCGCGCATGCAATACAGCACGCCGTTGAGGTTGATCTCGACCAGTTTGTCCCAGCCTTCCAGTTCCATGTCCGCCCAGCTGCGCTTGGGAACATTGATGCCGGCGCTGTTGACCAAGAGGTCGATCCGGCCATGTTGGGCGAGAATGTGATCCGCGGCCTTGGTCACGTCGTCGGATTTGCTGACATCCAGCACAATCGCCTCGGCCTTGCCGCCATTTCCGGTGATCTTGGCCACCACCGCTTCCAAAGCGTCCCGGCGTCGCCCCGAAACCACCACCGTCCAGCCATCCGCCGCCAGGGCTTCCGCGCCGGCTTCGCCGATGCCGCTACCGCCGCCTGTCACCCAGGCCACGCGTTTCCCGCCATTTGTCATGCAAACTGTCTCCGTTGCTTAGTGAAGGGCGTTTTTGCTATTGAACGCCTCGAGATTTAGCGGCCGATCGGGTCCAGCCGCACCCGCAATGATGCATGAACGCACCCCAGAAGACCATCATGAACGCCAACCTGTTTTCCCGCCTGTTCGATCGCCTCGACGACCCGGCCCGCCTTGCGATCGAAACGGTCGACGGTCAGCGCATCAGCTATGGCGATCTGATCGCCAAGGCCGGGCAGATGGCGAACGTGCTGGTGGAAAGCGGCGTCAAGCCGGGCGACCGCGTCGCCGTGCAGACCGAGAAGTCGGTCGCTGGGTTGGTGCTTTATCTCGCCGCCGTCCGGGCCGGCGCGGTCTATCTGCCGCTCAACACCGCCTACACGCTGAACGAGCTCGAATATTTCATCACCGACGCCGAACCGTCGATGGTGGTTTGTGATCCGGGCAAGGCCGAGGGCATCGGCGCGATCGCGGCCAAGGTCGGCGCCAAGGTCATGACGCTGGGCGCCGACGGCGAGGGATCGCTGACCGACGCCGCCGCCAAGGCCAAGCCCGAGTTTACGACCATTGTCCGCGCCGACGACGACCTCGCCGCCATTCTCTACACTTCCGGCACCACCGGCCGTTCCAAGGGCGCGATGCTGACGCACGACAACCTGGCGTCAAATTCGCTGAGCCTCGTCGACTATTGGCGCTTCTCCGACAAGGACGTGCTGATCCACGCGCTGCCGATCTATCATACCCACGGCCTGTTCGTGGCGAGCAACGTCACGCTGTTTGCGCGCGCCGCGATGATCTTCCTGCCGAAACTCGATCCCGAACTGATCATCAAGCTGATGGCGCGCGCGACCGTGATGATGGGCGTGCCGACGTTCTACACGCGGCTGCTGCAAAGTCCGGCGCTGACGCGCGAATCTACCCGCCACATGCGCCTGTTCATCTCGGGCTCGGCGCCGCTGTTGGCCGACACCCACCGCGAATGGGCCGCGCGCACCGGCCACGCCGTGCTCGAGCGCTACGGCATGACCGAGACCAACATGAACACGTCGAACCCCTATGACGGCGACCGCGTGCCCGGCGCCGTCGGCCACCCGCTGCCCGGCGTCTCCGTCCGCGTCACCGATCCCGAGACCGGCAAGGAGATCGCGCGCGATACCATCGGGATGATCGAGGTCAAGGGCCCGAACGTCTTCAAGGGCTACTGGCGGATGCCGGAAAAGACCAAGTCCGAATTCCGCGACGACGGATTCTTCATCACCGGCGATCTCGGCAAGATCGACGCCAACGGCTACGTGCATATCCTCGGCCGCGGCAAGGACCTCGTGATTTCCGGCGGCTTCAACGTCTACCCGAAGGAGATCGAAAGCGAGATCGACGCCATGCCGGGCGTGGTCGAATCCGCCGTGATCGGCGTGCCGCATGCGGATTTCGGCGAGGGCGTCACCGCCGTTGTTGTCTGCAGCAAGGATGCAAACGTCGATGAAGCCTCGGTGCTGAAAGCCCTCGACGGGCGGCTCGCGAAATTCAAGATGCCGAAACGGGTGTTCGTCGTCGACGAATTGCCGCGCAACGCCATGGGCAAAGTGCAGAAGAACATCTTGCGCACGACCTATGCGGACATTTACGCAAAGGCGAAGTGAGCCGGCGCTGCCGCCCGGCGCCGCCGCCCATCATTGGAAATTTAATCGCCTGGGTCGGCGATTTAAATTTTTAGCGAATTAATTATTCGTTATTTAAAATCTGGAACTGTGGCGACGGTCAACACCTACGTCCGACGGGTTTCAGATGATCCATCCTCGCCGCTTTACACGGGTCCGGCCCAACGGCCAGATGTCCAGCGCCGGGAAGATCATCGTCGCGCCGCAAGTGCCGATCATCGACTGCACGATCATCGACTATGCGCCCGGCGGAGCTTGTCTGGAAATTCGGGGAGCGGCGGTTTTGCCGACCCGATTCGAATTGCTTTGGGGCGGCACCAAGAAAAAGTGCCGCATGGTCTGGAAATCCGGAAGACGTGTCGGCGTCGCGTTCTGAACGCCGGACACCGTCGCGTAAAATAATTCAATTTGCCGATGCGTTGAAACGCTGCGGTGCAAGTTTTTTGAGTGTCTGCCGGCTTTTTCGGGCGGCGACCGCGTAAACAGGGTTCGGTCAATGGCCTTTGGGGACCGCAAGAGCGGGCGCGTCGATTTCGAGCGCGGCATCCACGTCCACATGATGGGGATCGACGGTACCTGGCGCAGGAACTGCCTGATGATCGACGTGTCGCAGACCGGCGCGCGCTTATGCGTCGAGGGATCTCTGGAAGGCTTGGACCTCAAGGAGTTCTTTCTGCTGCTGTCGTCGACCGGTCTCGCCTACCGCCGCTGCCGGCTGGTGCGGATCGCGGGCGATCAGATCGGCGTCGAATTCCTGGCGGCAACCGCAAAGCCGAAAAAGGCAATCCGTCACAACCGCGAGGGAGTGTCGGGATGACAACATTCGTCAGGTGCGAATGCGGGGCGCTGTACGAACAAACCGAGATTAAAACCGCAGACTGGGTCGAAGACAGCGTCGACTGCAAGGTCTGCGGCTACCGACTGAGGGCGTGGAGCGGCAACAAGGTGCTTTCGTTCGAGCTTATCGAAAATCCCACGGGGTGAAGATTTCTCGCCATGCTGGTGCATATCGTCGCCGATCAGCAAAGCAAAATCTCGGAGCTCCGTTCGCTGTTGGGATCGCAGCACCGCATGACGTCGGCGTTGCTGGACGGCGATGTCACCGCAGCAGAATGCGACGTGGCGATAACGGCCGCGGACCTCCGGATCGCCGATAATATCGCCGCGCTCAAGGAGATTTCCGCGAAATTCAGAGGCGCCCGGCGAAGGGTTTTCGTCATCGACCGAAAGGCGCGTCTGTTGGCCGCGCAGGCCTATGCCCTCGGCGCGACGCATGTATTGTTCAGTCCGTTAAATCAGATGTCCCTGCTGACGGCATTGGCCGAGCCCGCCAACGTCGTCGACGTTGCGGCCGATTCCGTACCAGAGCATCAACGAAGCCGCCGCCGCGGGCGCCGCCTCCATCGCTTCGATGTTCTCCGCCGTACTCAGCGGCCGGCAGGTCGATATCGCAGGCGCCAAGCTTGCCGCCGGCAAGATTGCCGATGCCGTGGCGGCGGACGGCCTGTCGCGCTGGCTGGACACCGTGCGCCGTCATCACGAAGGCACCTACCAGCATTGCCTCCTGGTCACCGGAACGGCCGCTGCGTTTGGGCTGAATTTGGGGTTGGCCAGGGCAGACATGGAGCGGCTGTATTCGGCCGCGATGTTTCACGATATCGGCAAGGCGACCATTCCGCTCGCCGTTCTCGACAAGCCGGGGCGCCTCGATGACGAGGAGCGCGCCCTGATCGAAACGCATCCGGCGGCCGGGTACGATGTCCTGAAAGGAACAAGCGGAATTTCCGCGGAGATTCTCGACGCCGTCCGCCACCACCATGAATATCTCGACGGCAGCGGCTATCCGGACCGCCTCGGCGCCGCCGACATATCCGATATCGTTCGAATCCTGACCATCTCGGATATTTTCGCGGCGCTGATCGAGGATCGCCGATACAAACCCAGCATGCCGCGGACACAGGCCTATGAAATCCTGTGCGGCATGCACGGAAAACTCGAGCGCCCGCTGGTAACGGCGTTCAAGGAAGTGGCCTTGAATCGCTAAGGGCGCAGGCTCTGCGCTGCGTGCGACGGCGATCGTGCGGCTTGCCGCGCGGATTACAGCAGGCTGATCGCGAACCGGGTGCCGACGATCAAGAGATACGCGCCAAACGCCATTTCCAGCGTCCGCTTCGACATCGCGTGCGCAGCCCGCACGCCGAGCGACGCGGTCAGGAGGCTGGTCGGCATCACCAGCACCGCACCGATCAGCGAGACGTAGCCGAGCGCGAACGGAAACTGCAGCGCGGCGACGCCGGGATAATGCGCGGCAGCCGGCCAGCCGGCATAGACGTAGCCGAGCGCGCCGGGGATCGAGATCAGCACCGCGAGACCCGCGGAGGTCGCGACCGCCTGATGGATCGGCCGGCTATAAAGCGTCATCAGCAAATTCGAGAACAGCCCGCCACCGACACCCATCAACGTCGAAAGGACGCCGATGGCGAGGCCATAGATTTTCATCAGCGGCCCTCGCGGCAGGTCGTTGCCCAACTTCCAGGTCTCGCGCGCCAGCAGCAGGCGGGCGGCCGCCGAATAGGCCACCATCACGAACACGATCTTGAACAAGCCGTTCCGGCGCATAGCGCGCGATGACGCTGCTCGGCGATCACGCCGATCAGCGCCGGCAACCACCATTGCCGCAGTATTTCCATGTCGACCGCGCCGCGGGCACGATGGGCACGATAGGAGCGGATCGAGGTCGGGATGATGATGGCGAGCGAGGTACCGATGCACAGCGGCATCCGCACTTCCAGCGGGACGCCAGTAAGCCTGAAACACTCATAAAATACCGGCACCAGGATCGCGCCGCCGCCGATCCCGAAAACGCCGGCCAGGAACCCCGACAGAGCGCCCACCACGAGCAGCGATAGTGCGAGTTCAAGAAGCTCGGCTGCGTTCAACCCCGCGATCATCGTTGCCACCCTGCCGCCCGCGCGTTGACCGCGCATTCGCTCGTGAATCAAGCTTCATCCGCATCAGTCGAGAGGGACGTCGGCGCTGTCAATCCCCACGATTGCAGGGCTCATCTGAAGCTATGAACGTCCGTTCGCAAACGACGATTTCGCCGTTGCACTCGTTGTTTCGACTTCGTACATAGAATTCATCTACCGCGATCCCGCACAGGGCCTGCGCGGGCCCGCAAACTGTCGAAGCTGCTGATGACCGCCAGGATCGAACGACCGCTTTCGCCGCACCTGCAGACCTATCGCTGGACCCTGACGATGGCACTGTCCATCGTCCATCGCGCCACCGGCGTCGCCCTTTATTTCGGTACCCTGCTGCTGGCCTGGTGGCTGATCGCCGCGGCCACCGGCCCCACCGCCTACGCCAATGTGCAGGCCTTCACCACGAGCTTCCTCGGACGGCTGATCGTGTTCGGTTACACCTGGGCGCTGCTGCATCACCTTCTCAGCGGCATCAGGCACCTGGTCTGGGATCTCGGCTACGGCTTCAAGGCCAATGAGCGCGAAGCGCTGACCTGGGGCGCGCTGATCGGCGGCATTTCGCTTACCGTGCTGCTGTGGATCGCGGCCTATGCGATCGGAGGCGGCCGATGACCGCGCAAAATTCCCCGCCCCCGCGAAGTCGATGCGGACGCCGCTCAGCCGGGTGCGCAGTCTCGGCGCCTCGCATACCGGCACTGGCGATTTCTGGCGTCAGCGCGTCACCGCGGTAGCGATGGTGCTGCTGATCGTGCCCGTGATCGTCGTGGTGATGATGCTGCTCGGCCGCAACCAGGCCGGCGCGGCCCAGATTCTCGGTTCGGCGCCGATCGCGATCATCCTGCTGCTTTTCATCGTCGCCAGCACCTGGCACATGAAAATCGGCATGCAGGTGGTGATCGAGGACTACATTCACAATGAGAAGCTGAAGCTCGCCACCATCATGGCCAACAACTTCTTCTGCATCGCGGTGGCGCTGGCCTCGATCTACGCGATTCTCAAACTATCATCTGGAGTGTAGCCCATGGCCGAGGGCAACGGGAAAGCCGTAAATGGCGCTGGTGGCGCTGCCACCAATGGAAAAGCCTATCCGATCGAGGACCACACCTACGACGTCGTGGTGGTCGGCGCCGGCGGCGCCGGGCTTCGCGCGGTGGTCGGCTGCGGCGAGGCCGGCTTGCGCACCGCCTGCATCACCAAGGTGTTCCCGACCCGCTCGCATACGGTCGCGGCGCAGGGCGGCATCTCCGCCGCGCTCGGCAACATGCATCCGGACGATTGGCGCTGGCACATGTACGACACCGTGAAGGGGTCGGACTGGCTCGGCGACCAGGACGCCATCGAATACATGGTGCGCAACGCGCCCGAAGCCGTTTACGAGCTTGAACATTGGGGCGTACCGTTCTCGCGCACCGAAGACGGCAAGATTTATCAGCGGCCGTTCGGCGGCATGACGCTGGACTACGGCAAGGGCCAGGCCCAGCGCACCTGCGCCGCCGCCGACCGCACCGGCCACGCCATGTTGCACACCATGTATGGCCAGGCGCTGCGCCACTCCGCGGAATTCTACATCGAGTTTTTCGCCATCGACCTGATCATGGACGACCAGGGTGTCTGCCGCGGCGTGATCGCGCTCAAGCTCGACGACGGCACGCTGCATCGCTTCCGGGCGCAGACCACCATTCTGGCCACCGGCGGCTATGGCCGCGCCTACGCCTCCTGCACCTCGGCCCATACCTGCACCGGGGACGGCGGCGCCATGGCGCTGCGCGCCGGCCTGCCGCTGCAGGACATGGAGTTCGTCCAGTTCCACCCGACCGGCATCTACGGTTCGGGCTGCCTCGTCACCGAGGGCGCGCGCGGCGAAGGCGGCTACCTCGTCAACGCTGACGGTGAGCGCTTCATGGAGCGCTATGCGCCCTCCGCCAAGGATCTCGCCTCGCGCGACGTGGTCTCGCGCGCCATGACAATCGAAATTCGCGAAGGCCGCGGCGTCGGCAAGAAGAAGGACCACATCTTCCTGCACCTCGACCATCTCGATCCCAAGGTGCTGCAGGAGCGGCTGCCGGGCATTTCCGAAGTCGGCGAAGATCTTCGCCAATGTCGACGTCACCCGCGAGCCGATCCCGATCCTGCCGACCGTGCACTATAATATGGGCGGCATTCCCACCAATTATCACGGCGAAGTGCTGACCAAGGTAAATGGCGACGATAACGCCACCGTGCCGGGGTTGATGGCGCTGGGCGAAGCCGCCTGCGTCTCGGTGCATGGCGCCAACCGTCTCGGCTCGAATTCGCTGATCGACCTCGTGGTGTTCGGCCGCGCCGCGGCGCTGCGCTGCGCCGAGAAGCTGACATCAAACGGCAAGCAGCCGGAACTGCCGGCGAACTCGGCCGACAAGGCGCTCGGACGGCTCGATCATTATCGCCATGCCGCCGGCGGCACCCCGACCGCGAAGCTGCGCGACAGCATGCAGCATGTGATGCAGAACAATTGCGCGGTGTTCCGCACCGGCGAGATCCTGCATGAAGGACAGAACCTGATTCACAAGGTGCATGGCGGCATCGGCGACATCTCCGTCAGCGACCGCTCGCTGGTGTGGAATTCCGATCTGGTCGAGACGCTGGAATTCGACAATCTGATCGTGCAGGCGGTGGTGACGATGGACTCGGCGGCCAACCGCACCGAAAGCCGCGGGGCGCACGCGCGCGAGGACTTCCCCGACCGCGACGACAAGAACTGGATGAAGCACACGCTGGCGTGGATCGACGATAGCGGCAAGACGACTGTCGATTATCGACCGGTGCACGACTACACCATGACCAATGACGTTCAGTACATCCCGCCGAAGGCGCGGGTGTATTGAGCGACAACATCCACAACCCGTCATTCCGGGACGCGAGCGAAGCAAGCGAGCCCGGAATCCATAACCACGACGGGGAGTATGGATTCCGGGCCTGCGCCAAGCGGCGCATCCCGGAATGACGAAAGGCAATGACAGATGGTTGAATTCGCACTGCCAAAGAACTCCAAGATCACCGGCGGCAAGGCCTGGCCGAAGCCGGCGGGCGCGACCGCGCTGCGCGAGTTCAGCATCTATCGCTGGAACCCGGACGACGGCAAAAATCCCAGCGTCGATACTTATTTCGTCGACATCAACGATTGCGGCCCGATGGTTCTCGATGGCCTGATCTGGATCAAGAATCACATCGACCCGACGCTGACCTTCCGCCGCTCCTGCCGCGAGGGCGTCTGCGGTTCCTGCGCCATGAACATCGACGGCCAGAACACGCTGGCCTGCACCAAATCGATGCACGACGTGAAGGACGGCGCGGTGAAGATCAATCCGCTGCCGCATCAGCCGGTGGTCAAGGATCTCGTTCCCGATCTCACCAATTTCTACGCCCAATACGCCTCGATCGAGCCGTGGCTGAAGACCACGACGCCGACGCCGCAGAAGGAGTGGAAGCAGAGCCACGAGGATCGCGAAAAGCTCGACGGTCTCTACGAATGCATCCTCTGCGCCTGCTGCTCGACGTCGTGCCCGAGCTATTGGTGGAACAGCGAACGCTTCCTCGGCCCCGCCGCGCTGTTGCAGGCCACCCGCTGGGTCAAGGACAGCCGCGACGAGGCCACCGGCGAGCGGCTCGACAATCTCGAAGATCCGTTCCGGCTCTATCGCTGCCACACCATCATGAACTGCGCCAAGGCGTGCCCGAAGGGCCTGAATCCCTCCGAGGCCATCGCCGAACTCAAGCTGAAGATGGTCGAGCGGCAGATGTAGCCGCGCGACCCCGTCTCGACGAGATAGTTCTTCCAGGTTTGTAAGGGTGACGCTCTTCGGGGTGTCACCCTTTTTGCATTCCGACGGCGGGAGATGAACTCCGCCGCGTGGCCTTCGCTCGTGCACTTCAGAATACTGTTTCGACACGTTCCGCGGTCGTCCAGACCTCTATTTTTTTGCCATCGGGTACGCCAGGCCGCTGGCGCGATGGTACAGGCTGGCGATCAACACGAGGGCCAGCGCGCCTGATAGCACCGGGAAAAACAGATAGTGCCAACCCGGGTTGGCAGCGAAAACGACCAATGGATCGGCGCCCGCAGGCGGATGGGTGACGCGCAGCGCCGACATCAGCGCAATGGCGAGGCCCACCGCGATCGCGACCGCCCACCATTCGTTGGGCAGCACTTGCCGGAGCGCCAAGCCGATCGCAGTCGAGACGAAATGACCTGCAACAACATTCAAGGGTTGCGATAGCGGGCTTGCGTGCACCGAGAATAGAAGGACGCAGCTCGCCCCAAACGGCGCCATCAGCAGCGGCGTTCCGGCGTAGACGGAGAATGCGCCGATAACACCGATCGCGATCAGTCCGCCTAGCCCGGCAAGAACGATATGGCGCAATGATTGGGGTGGCTGATGAGGAAGAAAGAACGCGCGCATGTATTGTCCTTCGAGAATGCCGATGAATGATTCGGTACAGTCGGAAAGTCTCCTCCGCGCGTTACATAGTGATTACGGGGGCTGGGGATTGTACTACGGGTGCAATGCTGTGCCGGGCTCGAACACACTCGATCATGACAAAACATCTCTGACTGGCTCACCAACCGTCCGCACAGCGATTTTTCGATTCATAGCCCGCTCGCGAGCCGCCTCGAGGATCGCGAAAAGTTCGACGACCTCGCCGAATGCATCCTCCGCGCCTGCTGCTCGACGTCGTGTCCGAGCCATTGGTCGAACAGCGAACGCCTCCTTGGCCCGCGGTGAAGGCGTGATCGGTGGGCGAAGTTGCCGAACTCGCTTGTCGCTGCGGGACTGAGACGTAAGGCCGCACAAGACGTTCAAACCGCATTATCTGCGGATGGGGCCTAGCGATTTCGCTTCGTTAGAAGCTTTCTAAGACCTTTGATCTGCCGAAGGTTCGTTGACATCCTTCATTCCCGTCGTCTCCTTGCGCAGGCCGCACAATTCACGCGGCATCATCGAAAGGGGAAACTTCATGAAAGGACTCGGAAAGTCGCTGCTGGTCCTGTCGATCGCAGCGTTCGGCGCATCCGCCGCGTCGGCAGACGGCTACAAGGATTGCACCAAGATGGAGAAGGCTTCGTGGAAGCCGGCGAGCGAGGCTGAAGCCAAGGCGAAAGCGGCCGGTTATGAAGTCCGTCGCTCCAAGGTGGAGGGCTCGTGCTACGAAGTCTACGGCGTCAAAGAAGGCAAGCTCTACGAACTGTTCTACAGTCCCGAAGATCTAAGCCTGAAGCACACGATCGCAAAGTAGCCGAAGCGGCGTGCTCGAACCGGTCAAGACCTCTCGCACGGCTTCGGCAGAGCCGAGCCATCCGCAAACGTCACCGTCGGTGTCGGTGTCAGTCTGGGACTGGCCCCTTCGACTATGGCACTGGACGCTGACCATATTTGTGTTGGTTGCCTGGGTTACGCCGAACACGCACGACGGCCTGCATCGATTCGCGGGGTACGTCGTGATCGGGCTTCTCGTGTTTCGACTGGGCTGGGGCTTTCTTGGGACGCGACACTCGCGATTCCGGAGGCTTCTTCCCAGGCTCTACGCCGCCCCGATCTATCTTTGGAGCTTACGGCACCGCAGAACCGGACGATACCTCGGCCTAAATCCCGCCGGCACCGCGATGCTCGTGGCGTTGCTGGCGATGCTGACGGTCTCGTCCGTGACCGGAGCCATGCAGGTGACCGTGAGCTTCTTCGGCGTATGGTGGGTCGAAGATACCCACGCCTATTCTTCGGACGCTGTCATCGTCCTCGTCGTATTACACGTCATCGGCACGATCTTGATGAGTGTCCTGCAGCGGGAGAACCTGCCGCTGGCGATGATCACCGGACGGAAGCGTCGCCGCAAAAGCGGGTAATCACGACACGATACGGGCGGCGGCGGCTGGCGGAGCCGACCGGTCGTCGGTTATTTTCCTGGCTGCGGCAGAGGGCCGTGAGGGAACTAGGTCTGGCAACCGGACGAGAGGTTCAGCACCTTCAGGAAACTGCCAAAGGCATTTGGGTGACACGGCTCGAGCACAAGCTTCGCGCGATCGCTATTGGCCGCTCGCTTGACGCCGTGAGCTGTGCTGTTAGTTGCGCTCTTGATTATGTTCTTAGTTGTATCCTTTGTATCCTTCGTATCCTTCTTGATTACATTCTTGGGCCTCGGCCTTGGAAACGCCTCCGCCAGCTTCCTCGCGATGGGATCGTGCGAAGGCCGACCGATCACCTTCGTGGCCGGTTGTGGCCTGACAGGCATCGATTCCGCCGGGGCTATCAACTGAGCTGGAAGGACCGGCTGAATGGGTACATCATTTCGGGCGTAGGTAATTTCGAGACGATCCGCCTTCGTCAAGGTATCGTGTGAAGCGCCGATGCCGACGGTTGATAGGGCGGGCGGCTCGCTGACACGCATGGCGGCGCGCGGTGGCGTCCCCGCCTCCATCGCGATCATCGTTCCGACGCCAACGAGACTGGCGAAGGCGAACAACATCGTTCTCACCATCATCGTTCCCCGGGCCCAAGCACAGCATCTTCGTGTCCGGAAAATCTCACGATTCAATAAGGCAGCTTGGCGGCCCGATTACGAATTGACCGGCACGCGCGGAAGAAGTTTGGCAACAGCGTTAACGCGGCGTCGGCGCACCGGCCGGTGTCGGCCGGCTGGACAGCCTCGATATGATTGGGTCTGCGCAAGCAGCGACGGCCGGACATGCCAGGCACCATTGTTCAAAACCGCTCCACCGGCAGCGCGAAAACGTAGCCGATGCCACGCTCGGTCTGGATCATGCGTGTTGCATTCGGATCAATCTCCAACTTGCGCCGCAGCCTCAAGACCTGAACGTCGATGCTCCGGTCGAAAATATCTTCGTGAACCCGTATCGCCTGCAACAATTGCGCGCGCGTGAGAGGCCGCTCAGGCGCCCCCAGAAACGCCAGCAACAAGGCATACTCACCTTTGCTCAGGTGGACTACCGCCTCGTTGGGGTCCACGAGTCTTCGGCTGCGACACTCGAGCCGCCAGCCACCGAACCTGTAGCCGCCTCGTTCCTGGGCCGGGGTCCGCTCGGCGCGCGTCATCTCTCGTCGCCGCAAAATGGCGCGGGCACGCGCGAGCAATTCCCCGGGGTTAAATGGCTTTTCGATGTAATCGTCCGCGCCGAGTTCAAGGCAGACGATACGATCAATTTCGTCGGGGCAGTGGCCGGTCATGATGACCGGAATATCCGATGTCGACCGAATTGATCGCAACTCATCCAGCCCATTATTCGGGCTTAGAGTCTGATCCATGATGATCAGACTGGGAGGCGTGTCGGTGGATTTCAAGTCGCTCCAGTTGGACGCAGAGCTGGTTGGAACGTTGTGGTCGGAAAAGTAGCCGCTCACCATTTGCTGCATCGTCGGATCGTTATTAACGATCAGGATGTAGCCTGCATTCCTGATGTACTCTTGCAAATTTTCCATCCTCATTAGTCCTCATTCGTTGTTCCGATCTCATCGCCTCCCAATCGATGGTCGGACCGGGATGATGGAAGTAGCGCTGATGGCGATGCGCGACTGTGAAGCGGTTCATATTTCACGAAAGCGTTTGATCGCTGGAGCGACTACAGCCGTGGCTCTCGCAGAGGCGGCGTTTGACGCGCGGAGATGGCTAGTGATCGGTGCCGGCCCTCGGCGATCGCGCCAGAACATGATCCCGGCCTGAAGAGCCGCGTCAGCTCAAAAAATCAATTTCCGGAACAGATCGTGCTCCACGAATAATCCCATCGGGATGACAATTCGAAGCAAGGTCATCCCGCTGCAGCGTTGGAGCGGCCCGCAAAGGCGCGGGAGAGGGCGAGTGTCTCCGCCAGCGACATGTGGATGTAAAGCCCGATCAGATCCAACCGGCGCTCGCCCGAATTGGCAACCGCCATCCCAGATCCTGAATTGCTCAAGCGACAGGCCTGCAAGTGAGGTCAGAAACCATTCGCGAGCAGAATCCGATTAACGGACCAAGCTGCGGGCTGCTAGCGCGATCGTCCCGAACTCACGAAGGCCCCGCGTTCGCGGAGCGGCGCGGGACGTCCGTATCCAGGCAACGCATCATGCTTGCGGCCGCCGTAACCAAAACACTTAATCGTCTTGCTAAATATTGTGTTCTGCCTTGATCATGTCCGACGCCCTTTCACCAATGACGACGCAGGGCGCCATCGTGTTTCCAGTTGTAATGTTGGGCATGATGGACACGTCGGCAATGCGAAGCTTCTCAATGCCGTACACCTTGAGTTTATGGTCGACGACGGACATCGGGTCGCGCCCCATTTTGGCGGTACAAGATTGATGCCAGTAGGTGACAGCCGCATTGCGCGCATAGTTTTTCATCGCGCGAGGATCCAGCTCACCTGGCAGTGCTTCGCGCTTCACTAGCGTACGGAAGGCGCTGTTGCCGCCGAGTTCACGGCATAATGCGATGTTAGCCAAAGCCGCTCTGAGATCATCCGGATGGGTGAGAGTATTGGCTTCAATTAGAATTGGGTCGTGCACATCAGGGCCGGACAGATGGAGAGCACCTCGACTCTTGGGATGAGCAAGCCCTGCGAACATAGTCCAACCATGCGCGGGCACGCCCATCGCTGCGGTTTCGGCGCTCGGCGCGGGAAACTCGACCTGGCAGTGAAGCATGTCGGGCTGTTCTAGCGTGGCGTCGCTTTTCCAATATAGCGTGGCTTCGCTACCTCCATTGCCGACCGGCTGCGGCTCCCGATATTCGAAGATGCATCCAAACGACACGTGATCCTGGTGATTCTGACCGACGCCCGGCAGACGTTGAATCACTTTGATGCCATGGCGACGAAGCTCATCTTCCGGCCCGATGCCGGACTGCATGAGCACCTTGGGAGTGTTGATTGCGCCGAGGGAAAGGATAACCTCCTGAGTGGCAAGATAGTGCCGTATCTGCGATCCCTCGATGACCTCCACGCCGCTTACCGACTTTCCCGAGAACAACAGTTTGCTGACCGTCGTGTTCGTCAGAACGGTCAGGTTGGATTGACCCATTCGCGGATACACATAGGATCTGAACATCGAAGCGCGTTGCCCGTCGCGAATTATCAGATCCGTGATAGCAGCCCCTCCTCGACCTTCCATCATTTCACCGTTGGGGCTGTCGAACGTTGGCAGGCCCAGCGATTGCGCGGCCTCGATCATGGCTAGGGCGATAGGCTGCGGATGAGGAGCTGATTGAACGTATACCGGGCCGCCGATGCCACGGCGCAACGTGTCTCTCGCGCCTTGCCAATTCTCGATGCGGCGATAAATTTCAAGGACCGATTGATAGTTCCAGCCAGGATCACCGGCCTCTTTTGCGAATTGCTCCCAATCGTTCTTGTGCCCTCTGGCCCACACCATGACGTTAATGCTGGAGCCCCCGCCAAGAACTTTTCCCATGTTGAGTGGAATGTTTCGGGAGTTCAGATGAGGGTTAGGCTGAGCAGTGAACCCCCAGTCGCGCTCTGACCCCAGAAGCGAAGGCCACAGCGATGGCGTCAGGACTTCTGGAACGGCGTCACTCCCGCCAGCTTCGATCAAGAGCACATTTACCTGTGGGTTTTCAGCTAGCCGTCCAGCGACAACAGAGCCAGCGGAGCCCGCTCCGCAGACGATGAAGTCGTAGTAGTCGCCGTCCAATTGCCCGTGACTCGTCATTTCGCGCCCGTGAGTTGTGACTGGAACCAATCGGCTGATTCTATCAAATTTATCAATTACCTCACATTTAGTTGAATTTGCGTGCGAAAGAAATATGTTCCGTGAGTAAAGACCGGTTGAGCCAACGTAGCGCGCCGACGAGTTGATGAATTGGCGCGAAGCGCCGCCGCCACCAGGAACAATATGGAAGACAATATTCTCACTACATCGCAGGCGGCGAGGCTGCTGGGCATTTCAGTGCGCACAGCGCAGGTGCTCATTGAAGCTGGCTCGTTGAAATCATGGAAGACGCCGGGCGGCCACCGCCGCGTTTACCGGGACGACGTTCTGGCCTTCCTGGATCGGGGAAACCAGGCGCCGGTTCTTATGTCGGCACGCGTGATCGTTCTCGCGACTTAAAAGCGCTTGCAGTGTTACGAAAGGTCGTTGTCCACACTCAGCGAGTGTTCAATTGAGACGTATAGCGACTTTCATTCTGCATTGTTTGCCGTCGGCTCACGCCTTCCAAGAGCGATCGTCGTTGATCTGACTGAGGAACACGAAGAGCGACTTTCTCTCTTGCATCACCTGTCCTCGAATCCGGCCCTCGGGCATACACAGATCATTGCCGTCGGAAACCCTGACCGCCCAAATAAGTCAAAGGTGGTGCATGCGCGAACGCGCGTCGAATCGCTGGATCGCCTGCCAGGAATCCTCCGCGCCATTTTCGGTGACGTGAGGAATTCTGCGCAATTTAAGAAAACGTCATCATTTCCAACGGCGGATAATGAAGAACAACGCCTCGAAGCACTGGAACGATCAGGACTTGTCGATACTGAGCCTGAGAAGGCGTTTGATCGCCTGACTTGGCTTGCTGGACATCTGCTAGAGACACCCATTGCGCTGATGACGCTGCTCACGCCGACTCGTCAATGGTTCAAGTCACGTCATGGGCTCGACATGGTGGAAACACCGCGAAGCTGGGCGTTCTGTAACCACACGATCTTGCAGCGCGATGTATTCTCGGTTGGTAACCTTGCCATGGATAAGCGATTTTCTCAGAATCCGGCGGTCGCCGGCGATACGCATTTCCGTTTCTATGCTGGTGCACCGGTGATTGATCCGGATGGATTTGCACTCGGATCGGTGTGTGTCATCGATCGCGAGCCTCGCAAATTGAACCAAGACCAGACCAAAGGGCTTCTCGCGCTGGCTGGACTTGCTTCCGATGAGGTTCGGCTGCGTGCCACCGATCGCAAATTGCGCTGGGGTCCCAGTGCGACGAGATGAACGCGGCTGCCCCGCGATCTGCGATACAATCAAGGCTTCCTGTGTCCGACTTGGCGAGCACATGTCAGGAAGTAGCGCCGATGACGCCGCTCGTCGTGCCCCACGAATAATCCCCATCGGGATGACGATTCGAAGCAAGGTAATCGCGCTGCTGCGTTGGAGTTGCCCGCAAAACCGGCTATGCATGCCGCTTCAGCTTCACGCGAGGACCGTTGACAACTTCACCCCACCCACCCGGCAACGCCGCGACGCCGGCCAACGATCTGGCCGCACCGCCGTTCGGGGCGTTCGCCCCCAACGCCGCGCAGCAAGCGGTCATCGCGCTGGCGCGGCACTCGCGGCTGAAGCGCGGCGCGTTCCGGCCGATGCTGTCGCGGCTGGTCAATTTGCTGCGCGCAGGCCCGGTCGATGTCCAATACCAGGGCGCGTCATTTCGATTCTATCATCAGGCCAGCGCCACCGAGCGCGGCGCTTTGTTCAATCCGGACTACAATCTCGAGGAGCTGGATTTCCTGCGAACGCATACGCCTGCCGGCGGTGTCTTTGTCGATGCCGGCGCTAATGTCGGCACCTACGCCCTCGCACTGGCGCGTCACGTCGGCCCAGGCGGGAAGGTGATTGCGATCGAACCCCACCCCGTCACCCATGCGCGGCTGGCATTCAATCGGGCGGCCTCGGACTTTACGCAAGTCATGCTGGTCGCCGCCGCGGCCGGTCCCACCGACGGCGAACTGATGATCGAGACCGACGGCGATAATCTCGGGGCCAGCCACATCGTGACGGGCCAACGTTCCAGCAGCGCGATCAAGGTGCCGTCGCTGCGGCTGCAGCGCATCCTCGGCGACGCAGGCGTCGACCATGTCGATGCCCTGAAGATCGATGTCGAGGGCTATGAGGACCGTGTCCTCACTGGCTTCTTCAGAGAAGCACCGTTATCGCTGTGGCCGCGCGCGGTCGTGATCGAACACCTGTCGCGAAACGAATGGCTGGAGGACTGCATTGCCGACATGCGTGCGCGCGGTTATGCCGAGACCGGCAGGACCCGCAGCAATACGCTGCTGGTGAAGCCGCGGGGCTAACCCCGACCCCAAGGGCGCGTCAGCCAACCCGTCGCAAATCCGTGATCAGGACCTGATGCCGGATCTGACCAATTTGTTCGCCCGACAATTCGGTGGAAGAAATTGCGGCCCGGCAGTGGCCATCCGTCTGGAGCACGCGATTCTCGCCACATTGGTGTTTCGACCGTAGCCGTTACGCTCCGACCTGACATCGTACGGTAACTGCCGTCTCCAACAATTCGAGCAACCGATGATCGCGTGATGGGCCATCCCCATCGTGTCCCGAAGCCGTGCAGGCGCACAGCGGGATTTATCTCCAGCGCGCGGGGCTGTCGGTCCACGGAGACTGACCCTCATGCCTTACAACTTTCTGCTCGTTTCTTTCGGCACCTCCGGCAACCTTAATCCGGTGCTGACCGCCGGACGCCGGCTACGTCGAAATGGACACAATGTCCGCGTGCTTGCCGATCCGGCGATGCGCGATCAAGTCGACGCAGCCAATTTCGAATTCGTGACCTGGCGGCGGGCGCCCACCGGAAGCGACGCAGATCCATCGGATTTTTCGAACCCCCTCGATTGGATTCGGAGAGCTGTGTTCGATCCCGCGGCCGCCTATGCGGCCGATACGATGGACGAAATCAGGCGCGTGCCAACGGATGGCTTTCTCGGTCTCGATGTATTGTTCGGTGCATTACTGGGAGCGGAAGCTTCTGGCATCCCGTACGCCATCCTGTCGCCGCACATCAGTCTCCGGCCGTTCCCCGGCATGCCTCCGGCGGCAAGCGGTTTGAAGCAGCCAGAAACGCCGGAAGAACGCGTTGAGGTCGAGGCGGCGTGCAGCCGATTTAGCGAGATGATGAACTCCTTCCTGCCTGGCTTTAATGCCACTCGCGCGCGGCTGGGCCTCCCGCCCCTGGCACAGACGCTGGACCTGTTCGACCGAAGTGACCGCGTCCTGCTCGCGATCCACCAGGCGTTCGACTTCACCGCCGAAGCCTTGCCGGAGAATCTGCGATATGTCGGGTCGTTGCTCGACGAGCCGAGCTGGTCGCAGCCGTGGCATGCACCCTGGCCCGCGCAATCGGACCGTCCACGCGCGTTGATAGCCTGCAGCACGGGTGCACAAGAACAAACCGAACTCATGCAGCGCGTCGTCGGCGCCATGGCCGACGTCGATGTCGATGCCGTCGCAACGACCGGCCCGAATGTGAACATCGCAGATCTTCGTGCGCCGGCGAATGTCCGACTTATCCACAGCGCGCCGCATAATACCGTCATGCGAGAGGTCTCGGTGGTGGTGTCGCAAGGCGGCCACGGAACGGTCAGCCGAGCCCTGCTCAACGGGCTGCCGCTGCTGGTGCTGCCGAATGGCCGGGACCAGGCCGACAACGCCGCGCGGGTCGAGGCGAAGGGCGCCGGCCTTCGGTTGCCCCCCACGGCGTCCGAAGCGGAAATCGCTGCCGCCGTGACCAGGCTGATCAAGGAGCCCCACTTCCGGGCCGCCGCGCGTCGCTTGGCCGCCGCCATGAAGGCGGAAGTCGGCTCAAGCCTGGTTCAGGAGATGGAGTCGATCGTGGATGCGCGACGCGTGGCCAAGCCAGCCATGCGTTTGCGGGGATAGTCCGTGATCAGGCGTATTGACCGCAACTCCTTCGCATTCACTCTGCTGCTTGGGCTGCTTGCGGCCGTGCCGACCTTTGGCATCGATGTGATCCTGCCGACTTTGTCGGCCACGGGCGTAGCGCTTGGCGCTACGCCCTCCGCGGTCGGCGCGGCGATGACTGTCTATCTGTTGAGTCTCGGGACGACGCTGCTGGCATATGGGCCGCTGTCGGACCGCTTCGGCCGCAAGCCGATCGCAGTATTCGGCGCGGCACTGATGATCGTCGCGAGCATCGGCTGCATGTTTGCCCGATCCCTGCCGCAGCTATTGATTTTCCGAGCCCTGCAAGGCGCGGGGGCTTCGGGTCCTGGAACGGCTGCCATCACGATGGTTCGCGATCTGTTTGAAGGCGAGGCCGCGCGCGCCAAGATGTCGTATGTAGTCTTTGCCATCAATATCGTCCCGATGGTTGCGCCCACGGTCGGAGCGGCGCTGCTCGCAATGGGCGGCTGGCAAACAATTTATTTGGCGCCGATCGCAGCGGGGCTCGTGGTGCTGCTGGCCATCAGGAGCGTCTCGGAAAGCGCACCGATCGTTCCCGGCGCCCGGCTCAGCCCGGCGACGGTCGCCCGCGACTATGCTCGCGTGCTGATGGATCCCGTCTGCCTCGGAAACATTCTGTGCAATGCCGGGGCCGCAGGGGCGGTGTTCGCATATATCTCAGGGTCCCCGCTGTTTTTCATCAACGTCCTCGGACTCACTCCCAACCAGTACGGCTTGATTTTCGGTGCAAGCTCCCTGTCCGTGATGGGCGGAACCTTCGTCAACAACCGTTTGGGCTCAAGGGGCGTGTCGCCGTCCCAGATGATCATCATCGGCCTGACGCTTTCGCTGCTCCTCGCGATGTTATTGCTGGTCGCTACCCTTGCCGGCGTCCGGTCGATCGCCCTTGTCGTGGTGGTCATGGTCGGGGTCGCGCTGTCGTTCGGATTGATCTCGCCGAACGCCGTGAACGCGGCCATGCAGCCGGTGCCCACGATCGCGGGGTCTGCCGCCGCCGTCGTCGTGTTCGTGCAATTGCTCGGCGCCGGCTCGTCCAGCGCCCTGGTGGCCGGTCTTTTCGACGGCCATTCAGCACTCTCGATGGCCGCGGTGATGGTTTCGTTCTGCATCTTCGCGATCGTTTCCTACGCCTTCGTCGCCCGCCCGGCCGAGGCGCGTGGCTTGGCTATTCGATCGGGTCAGCACAGTGCCGGCTGAGGGCAGAGACGGATTGTACGACCGTCCGCCAATTCAAACTTCGAACACATGAAAGGATTCGATATGCTCCACGACCTTCGAATAAAGCCGGTTCTTTTGTCGCGCGACGGAGTGCGGCTCGCGCATTTCGAGGCGGGACCGAGTGCGCCCAAAAGTCCCCCGCTGCTTCTCATCAACGGTTGGACCGGCGATCATGGAATCTTCACGCCGCAGATCGCCCACTTTGCCCAAAGCCGCCGGGTGGTCGCAATCGATCTCCGCGGTCATGGCGCAAGCGACACGCCCATGCACGAATATACACTAGCGGGCTTCGCTGATGACATTGCCTGGCAATGCAGCCAGCTGGGATTGCAAAAGCCCGTAGTCATCGGCCACAGCCTCGGTGGTGCGATTACGCTCGAGCTTTGCGGACGCCATCCGAATCTGGCCTCGGGCATGATGATGATCGACTCGATCGTCATGCCGCCGCCCGCTTTGCGTGAAAGCCCGGAGATCAAGCGGCTTCTCGAGGGTATCGGCGGACCGGATTACCTGACGGTGTCCAGAGGTAACGCGTGGGACATCGGCTGTGACTTCGACGATCCGGCCCGACGCAAGGCCATATTCGATCACTATATTCTGCCTCCATGCGAGAAAACCCCGCAACACGTGGCTTTTTCGACCATCAAGAACTTCGCGCTGAACCATGATCCAGTGCCGGCGGCAAAAGCTTGCAAGATTCCGATGGCCTATATTTCCGCCGATGTTCCCCTGGTGAACCTGGCGCGCGACTTAGACCGTCTGCAGGAACTCTGCCCTCAGCTCGTTACTGCAAAGACGATGCTGGCGGGACATTTCAACACCATCGAAGTGGCCGACCAGGTCAATGCGATGATCGAGCGGTTCCTGGCCGTCGGTCTTGGTCGAACGCCGTCCAGGACGTGAGGGGGAAGCAGCTCGACACTATCGCCGGACTCAAACCAACGTTTAGCCACGCAGCATCGCGCGACGCTTTTTGCAAAGGCGCTGGTGTTGCCGGACGATCGTCTCGTCATCGACGTGGACGTGCTCTATCACACGCCGGAATGACCGGTTCCATTCTCCCGTGACAAGGAACATCGCCACGGCTGTATCGTTATCGCTCCCAGAGCCAAGGCTCTGGATTCTCCAATGGAGCGAAACATGGCCAAGGACAATGCGCTCGATAGCAACTCCGACGTTAATCGCACTTGGGAACTGATGAAGAAGATCGGCTTCGCGATGCTCGTCACCCATGACGGCGACAAGCTTCGCGCCCGGCCGATGCATGCCTGTCTCGAGCGTGAGAACAACGCGATCTATTTTCTGGCCGACGCGCGGCGCCACAAGGACGAGGAAATCGCCCGCAACCCCGGCGTCAATCTGTCGTTCGCTGATACCGGCGACCAAAAATATGTTTCTGTCATCGGCACCGCGATCGTCTCCAACGACCGCGCCAAGATCAAGCAATTGTTTTCCACGCCGGCCAAAGCGTGGTGGAGCAGCGCCGACGATCCCAATATCCGCGTGCTGAAGATCACCCCCGACGAAGCTGAGTTCTGGGATTCGCCAGGGCGCCGCCATCAGCTACGTAAAAATGGCGGCGGCCGCGGTCACCGGCAAACCTCCGAATCTTGGCGATAACCGCAAGGTCACGCTATAGATGCCGATCGAACCTCCGGAAATCCCGCCGGCGACACCGGGCACTCCGACAGAACCGCCGCAAGAAGAGCCGCCGGGCAACCCAAGCCCGGAGGTGCCAGCGCCCGTGCGTGAACCTGGAGAACCGCCGCGGCCGGAGGAATTGCCGGGCAAGATTCCGGAGGAGTTGCCCGTGCGAGGACCGCCAGGACCGACTGCGCCTAACCCGGCAACCGATGCGGCGACGCTGCACTGACGCAACCTGCGTCTTCAGCGACTGAATGCGCCATGAACATTAACGTGGCAGCACCTTGATCTTTCAGAAATAAAAGCTACGCCGGTTTTGTTGGCCGCCACATTGCGGCCTAACGCTTATTTGTTGATCGCCGGACGTTGTCGCTAATAATTTCTCGAGGACCCAAATCAAGATGACAAAACTTCGTCTCGTGCTGCTCGCCACAACGGCTTTGACGGCGATGCAATTCGTTGGCGCGCCGTCGCACGCGCAAACCGCGCCGATCGTCGTCGCGCAAGCGCAAGGCGAAGTCGGTCCCGATGGAAAGCCCAAGGCTCCGCCGAAGGGCGCGCCCCCGAAGGCCGCGCCGCCGAAAGCAGCACCGCCCCCTGCCGCACCGCCCCCTGCAGCAGCGCCGCCCAGAGCGGCACCGCCACCGCGTCCCGCGCCTCCCGCCGCGGCGCCGCCGCCCCGGCCGACCGCGCCACCACCCCGGCCCGTCGCGCCGCCTGCGGCCGCTCCTCCGCCGCGTCCGGCTCCCCCGGCCGCGCCAACCCCTCATGCGCCGCCGCCGGCCGCAGCGCCGTCACGTCCGACACCGCCGGCTGCAGCGCCCGCGCCCAAGCCCCCGGTCGCGCCGAACGCCGCGCCCGTGCAGCCACACGAGAGACCCGCGCCGGGCACGGTAGCCCCGCGAGGTGGTGCCAGGACACCGACGGCTCCCACGTCGACGCCGCCGGGCGGCGCCAGGACTCCAACTGCTGCTCCAACTGCTCCTCCGGCTGCGACAACGCCTGCGCCGGCAGTGGCGCCGCAGACACAAACCGCGCCTGCGGCACCTCAGACTGCGCCGGGGGCACCTAATGCCGTCAGGGCGCCGTCTGGCGCTTCCGAATCCCGCGCCGAACGCGGCTCCGGCGGCGCAGCCGAATGCCGGCGGACCCACCCCGGGTGGTCCGGCGGCGACAGGGCGGCCGGCCGCCAGGCGCGCCCGGCATTGGTGCGGCAGCACCCGGTGGTGCGCCGTTGGCCCGCCACGCGCCGCCGAGCGTCAGCGCGCCGCTGCCGGCGGTGCCCCCAGGCGGCACAGGCCCTGACTCCGATTGCTCCGGGCGCGGCAGCGCAGGGACCGCGTCGTCTGGACGACTTCCGTGGCCAGCGGCGCGAAACCCAGGAAGGCGGCCGCACGGTCATTACCGAACCGGGCCGGGTCATCGTTCGCGATCCCGGCGGCCAATCGTTCATCCGTCACAACGAAGTCGATCGCTTCCGCTTCGGCGCGCGCGACATCCAGACCGACCGGGTCGGCGACGACACCCGCACCGTCGTGATTCGTCCCGACGGCAGCCAGATCATCACCGTGGTCGGCACCGACGGCCAGTTGCTGCGCCGAATCCGCCGGGATCAGCAGGGCCGCGAGATCATCATCATCGACAACAGCTATCGCGATCCCCGCGCGGTCGGCGGCTTCTATGTCGACCTGCCGCCGCCGGTGATCCGCATTCCCTATGATCGCTACATCGTCGATGCCGACGTCGCGCCGCCCGATCTGATTTACGACACCATGGAAGCGCCGCCGGTGGACCGGATCGAGCGGCGTTATTCGCTCGACGAAATCCGCTACAGCCCCTCGGTACGCCAGTTGATGCCGAGCATCGATCTCAACACCATCAACTTCGAAACCGGATCGTGGGAGATTCCGCCGGATCAGGCGGCGCGGCTGCAGTCGATCGCGGATGGACTCAACCGGGCCATCCAGCGCAATCCGCGCGAGGTGTTCCTGATCGAGGGCCACACCGATGCGGTCGGCAACGACGTCGACAATCTGTCGCTGTCGGATCGGCGCGCCGAATCCGCCGCCGAACTGCTGACGCAGCAATTCGGCGTGCCCGCGGAAAACCTGACGTCGCAGGGATATGGCGCGCAATATCTGAAAGAGCAGACCGACGGGCCGAGCCGCATCAACCGGCGCGTCACCATCCGCCGCATCACGCCGCTTGCTCAACGGCGGAACGGCATCGCTGCCGCCGCCGCCTCCCGGCACCGCGCCGCCGCGGTGATGCGGAGCGATCTGCTAAATGAAGATGGCCGGGAGCAATCCCGGCCATTTTGTTTTGGCGCTCACGCGCTATGCGCGTCCGGGCAGGCACGCCTCACAGATCGCCGCGACATGCCGATGATCGGTGCCGCAGCAGCCGCCCAAGCATCCTCATCGCCGGGAACGCCTGCCTGAGACTTCGGTAGCGTTGACCGAGATCGCGGGGATCGCCGGCATCAAGCGTTTCCGACTCATCCAGCTCCGCATGGCTTTTGGCCGATGCGTTGGCTCTCACGCCGTGGATGCGTTTGGTCCAGGCTTCGCCCGGCTTAAGGGCATCGCCGAAATGCGTCGGATGCGCACAGTTGATCATGAAATATTCGGGCGCACCTTGCGTCTCGCGGTCCACGGTCTCGATCGCGTCGCGCAACGACTCGCCGTTGACGAGGCGGCCATCGGTCTCCACGGTGAACGAAATGACGACGGGAATCCCATGCGCCTTGGCGCCACGGGCTAATGCCGATCGCCTCATCGACGCTGTTCAGCGTGTAGGCCGTCACCATGTCGGCGCCGCCCTCCGACAAACGCGGCAATCTGCGCTTCGTGATAGGTCTTCGGCTTCGCCGGCTTCCATGTTACCGGCCTTGTAGCCATCGCCGCGCGGACCGATTGCACCGCTGATGACGCAAGGCAAATCCGGCCTTTCCCACTCCGTGCGCAGATCTTCCAGAAAAGCCACGCTGGCGACATTGACTGCCCTGAGCGCGGCCGCGTCATAACCCAGCTTTTCGCCCCAATCCAGGCTGGCGCGCCATGTCGGGCTATCCAAGTACAAAGCCGGTGCCATGGTCGCGCGCGATCGCGAGATAGCTCTCGTAATATTTCCTTAGTTTTTGCCGGCCTTCAGGATTGTCGAGCAGCACAAAGGCCGCGAAGTGAGGCAGGTCGATCCCTTCATGAAAGATCAGCGTCGTTTCCAAACCGCCGTCGGCGAGGAAAATGCCGCCCCGGCGCTGCGGCAGATCATCCCGATATGTGGCCATTTCGATATCTCCGTGCGGCGCTCTCCATGTGACCCTCAAGGTGGGCGCCGGTCCGGCCGGATTGGTGGCTCATAATGTCGCGGTTGAACCTGCGATCGCAGAACAACACGATCTGGCCAAACAAACGGCTGTGAAATCCCGGCCGTCCGGGCGTGCAGAGCGAGTCTGGACAATGCGAAGCACAAGCCCAGCTTCTGCTTGCGCTGGCCGAGCGTATGCAGCCGCAACGCGTTGAGCTTGATGAAGCGGCATCGCGATGGTCGCAGGCGACCGCGCCTGAAACGCGCCCGCGCGGTTCAGCTCTTGTCGCTGTCGAGTTTGAAGATCGGAGAGCCTTCCCCGCTCGATAGCAGGCCTGTCTCTGCGTAGAGATTCAGTTTGGCGCGGGTATCGGCGATATCGAGGTTGCGCATGGTCAGCTGGCCGATGCGGTCGGCCGGCGTGAACGCCGCATCCTCCACCTTTTCCATGCTCAGCCGCTCCGGCTTGATAGGTCAGATTGGGGCTCTCGGTGTTCAGGAACGAGTAGTCGTTGCCACGGCGCAGCTCGAGCGTCACCTCGCCGGTGACCGCACGAGCCACCCAGCGCTGGGCGGTTTCGCGCAGCATGAGCGCTTGAGAATCGAACCACCGCCCCTGGTAGAGCAATCGGCCAAGGCGCATGCCGCTGATCCGGTATTGCTCGATGGTGTCTTCGTTGTGGATGCCGGTGACCAGACGTTCGTAGGCGATGTGCAGCAGCGCCATGCCGGGAGCTTCGTAGATACCGCGGCTCTTTGCCTCGATGATCCGGTTCTCGATCTGGTCGCTCATGCCAAGGCCATGTCGGCCGCCGATGGCGTTAGCCTCGAGCAACAGCGCGACCGGATCGGCGAACGTCTGGCCGTTCAGCGCGACGGGCTGGCCCTCCGCAAAACGCACGACGACCTTTTCGGCCTTGACGTTGCAGTCGTCGCGCCAAAACGGCACGCCCATGATGGGATTGACGATCTTGATGCCGCTGTCGAGCTGCTCAAGATCCTTGGCCTCGTGGGTTGCGCCGAGGATGTTGCTGTCGGTCGAATAAGCCTTTTCGGCGCTCATCTTGTAGCCGAAGCCATGGGCGGTCAGAAACGCCGACATTTCCGCACGGCCGCCCAGTTCGTCGATGAACTGCTGGTCGAGCCAGGGCTTGTAGATTTTGAGGCTCGGGTTGGTCAGCAGGCCGTAACGGTAGAAGCGCTCGATATCGTTGCCTTTGAAGGTGGAGCCATCGCCCCAGATGTTGACGCCGTCCTCCTTCATTGCCGCGACCAGCATCGTGCCGGTCACGGCGCGACCGAGCGGCGTGGTGTTGAAGTACGTGATGCCGCCGGTAGAGATGTGGAAGGCGCCGGATTGGACGGCGGCAATACCCTCGTGCACCAATTGCGTGCGGCAATCCACCAGCAGGGCTTTTTCGGCGCCGTACTCCAGGGCCTTGCGCGGAATTTCGTTGTAGTCGGTCTCGTCAGGCTGGCCGAGATTGGCGGTATAGCCAAAGACGCGGGCGCCTTTTTGCTTCATCCACAGCAGCGCCGCGCTGGTGTCGAGACCGCCCGAGAAGGCGATGCCGACTTTTTCCCCTTTGGGCAGGCTTTTCAGGATCGTACTCATCAAACTTCCAATCGGTCAAACTCTATGCCGCTCATGGCTTGAGTGCGCGAATATCAAATTTCGCAGCCAGGGGCACGCGTTTATAGAGCATGATCCGGAAAAGTGGACACCGGTTTTCCGAAAAGATCATGCTTACATACTAGAACATCTGACGCGATGAAGTCGCTCACGCCGACGGCACCGGCCCCACCTCGCGCCCGCGCCAGCGCTGCCGCAGCCGGTAGCCGGGCCAGGCAAACCGCGTCAGCGCGGCGTCGACGCCCTCGTCGGTGAGGCGGGTGCGGGGCCAGCGGTAAATGTAGCCGTAGGCGAGCCAGATCACCAGAAACGTCACCAGGCCGGCGGTAGCGACATCGGTAAAGAAATGACCGCCAAACGCCATCCGGAGCACGCTGGTGATCACGCCGAACAGGGTGGCAGCCACATAGGCCAGCGGCCGCCATGCCGGCGGCGTCAGCGCCGCGGGCGCGATAGGTCCAGAACGCGGTGGCGCCTTCGCCGGAGAAAAACGAGCAGTTCCGGGTGCAGCTGCCGCGCGGATCCCACCACGGCACGAATTCCTGCGGTCCGTTGAATTGCGTCACCACGACCGGACGCGGGCGGCCCCAATGGCTCTTGAAGGTGAGATTGGTCAGAACGCCCGCGGCGAGGATCAGCGTGACCAGCAGGAACACGACGGCGCGCCCCGACATCAGCAGCGGCCGGTCCGGCCGCACCAACTTGACCACGAGTGCGACAATCGCCGGCAAGCGCAAGGCCCCACGCGATCCACATCGCGGCGTCGCGCGCGAACGCGGCGGCCTCATCGAGCTTCAGTGGAAACGTCCGCGTCGCCGGATCGTAAAACAGCGCAGCAAGTTTCAGATCGAGTTCGGGATAAATCCCAAACAGCAATTCGATCACAAGCGTGAGCGCCAGCGCGATGAAAAGTCCGGTCCGGTTCATGGCGCGGGGTTTAGCCGAGGGGATTTGGGATGAAAAGGCTTCGGGATGAGAAGGCTTGGGCTCTTTCCCTCTCCGCTTGTCGGAGACGGAGCACGAGGTCCCTTCACGCCGGCGGACGGGAATGCGACGGCAGCGGTGGCGGTGGTGGCGCCGGTGGGGACGGCGGCTCCCGCCACGCGCCGGCATTGCGGCCTGCGATCATCCAGTACACCACGCCGGCGACGATCCCGGCGCCGGTCATGATTTCGAGGTGACGGCGGACGATGCCTTCGAAACGAAGCGTCGCCGGATCGAACGGAATGAGGCCGAGATAGCAGGCG
This sequence comes from uncultured Alphaproteobacteria bacterium, assembly GCA_963843235.1. Classification (GTDB taxonomy): domain Bacteria; phylum Pseudomonadota; class Alphaproteobacteria; order Rhizobiales; family Xanthobacteraceae; genus Bradyrhizobium. Next base: position 148,451 of record CAWJJV010000014.1, on the reverse strand, counting down.
AGACCGACCACGCCGCCGCCGACCGCATAGGTCAGCGCGGCCCTTATGTAGAAGGCTTCGGTGATCAGGACCACGATCATCGCCGGCAACAGCGCAAAGCCGCTGACAAAGATGAAGCCGAAACCGAGCACGATGTTCAGCGCGCCGGAATCCACCGGCCCGGCGCCGAGATCGCTGAATTCCGGAAACAGCACCGCGCAAACCACGATCATGCCTGCCACCAGGCAGGCGGCGAGAAATCCGAACAGGATGACGAACAGCCGGCCGATCAGCGCCATGCACCTGGATCCATCGCGGGAGAAACACGAACTCTCAACGTCATGCCCGGGGCTCGTCCCGGGCATCCACGTCTTGCTTCGTTGAACCTTGTAAAGACGTGGATGGCCGGGACAAGCCCGGCCATGACGAACTCCGGCTGTCGCAAACCCTAATCCGTCATCGCCATCGCGCGCAGTGCCTGCCGCTCGCGCGCCGACAATTTCTCGGTTTCCGATTTCAGCTGGCCGCAGGCGGCGAGAATGTCGCGGCCGCGCGGCGTGCGCACCGGCGATGAATAGCCGGCATTGAAGATATATTCCGAGAATTTTTCGATCTGGTCCCAGTCCGAGCATTCGTAACGCGTGCCGGGCCACGGGTTGAACGGAATCAGGTTGATCTTGGCCGGAATCCCCTTCAACAGCTTCACCAGCAGTTTCGCATCCTCCAGCGAATCGTTGACGCCTTTCAGCATCACATATTCGAAGGTGATGCGCCGCGCGTTCGACGATCCCGGATAATCGCGGCAGGCCTGCAGCAATTCGGCAATCGGATATTTCCGGTTCAGCGGCACCAGCTCGTTGCGCAGTTCGTCCCGCACCGCATGCAGCGAGATCGCCAGCATGACGCCGATCTCATCGCCGGTGCGGACGATGTTCGGCACCACGCCCGAGGTCGACAGCGTGATGCGGCGGCGCGAAATGCCGATGCCTTCATTGTCGCCGACGATCAGCAGCGCATCGCGCACCGCATCGAAATTATATAGCGGCTCGCCCATGCCCATCATCACCACATTGGTGACGAGGCGGCTGCCGGTCGGGGTGTCGCGGTCGGCCCAGTCGTTGAGACGATCGCGCGCCACCATGATCTGGCCGACGATCTCGCCGGCGGTGAGGTTGCGCACCAGCCGCTGCGTGCCGGTGTGGCAGAACGAGCAATTCAGCGTGCAGCCGACCTGCGAGGAGACGCACAGCGTGCCACGGTCGGTTTCCGGAATATAGACGCACTCGACTTCGTGCGCCTTCTCGACCGCATCGCCGCTCGGCAACCGCAACAGCCATTTACGGGTGCCGTCGTTGGAAATCTGCTCGGCGACCACCTCGGGACGCGCAGCGGTGACATGCTGCTCGAGCTGCGTGCGCATGTCCTTCGAGATGCTGGTCATCTCGTCGAACGTCTTGGCGCCCCGGACATAGAGCCAATGCCATAGCTGCTGCACCCGCATCTTGCGCTGCGCCGGCGCCACGCCGATCGCGCCCAACTGCTCCGCGATCTCGGCGCGCGACAGTCCGATCAGCGACGGCTTCGCCGGCGGCTGATAGGTCTCAAGCGCGATCTTTTCCAAAGGCGCTGCGGCATTAGGCGTTTCGACGATCGTCTGCATCACGTGACCATAAGTTGCTGTCGCGCAGGACATTTCGATGAATTCGTCATGCCCGGCCTTGCCACCTTGCATCCACGTCTTTTTCGGCGATCGGTCAAGACGTGGATGGCGGGAGCGCAGACAAGTTTACGTAGTCTGCGCAAGGCAGACTGCTATGCCCGGCCATGACAATAACTGGCGTTCACCGGCTAAAAAGGCCTGCTCCCGCACCGCCCTATATAACATCCGGGATAACAAATGCGACCGCGTCAGCGCCGGCAGTCCTGCGCCAGCTTGTCGAGCGCCTGGGAAAGGCCCTTGGTCGAGAACGTATCGGTGGTTTCGGTGCCTTTCGCCGATACCGCCTTGACCACCACATCGGCGGCCTTGCGCATGGCTTCGACCATCCGATCTTCCTCGGCGGCGTTCTTGATCCAGAGCCCGTCGCCCTGCGTGTACATCGCATAGCTGGCGCCGCCGACCTCCAGGGTCGATTCCGAGCCCGGCTTCAGCGTGTAGCCGATCATGACCGATACTTCGTTGGTGACCTTTTCCGCCGGACGCGTGGAAACGAAGGCATAGGCCGGGTCGCGCGGGCGATTCGGCGGGTTGGTCTTCGACGACGCCGGCTTGGCGAGCGCGAAGCACACCTTTTTGCCGTTCGGGGTTGCGGTATAGGCCCCCCAGGTGCCGAACTGGCCGATCAATGTCGGCTCCACGCCGCCCGCGACCGCGGGTTTGGCTTCCGCAGGTTTGGCTTCCGGTTTGGCCGCGGCGGGCTTGGCCGCACCTTTCGGCGCAGCACTCTGCGCCTGCGCGGGGATCGTGGCCCCACACATCAGCACACTCGCAACCAAGATTGCCGGGATTCGCCGCACGGACATCACCAAATCTGGTTCCCTCATCATTGTGACCTGAAGATGGCCCGACATGTCGGTGTCATGCGGTCGATGGATAGCCGGGAAAAGTCTTTTTGGGAAGGCAGTTACGAGGTTAAGAACCGGAACGCCGCGTGTTTTCCGGCGCACGCCCCCGCCACCTGCCGCACCGGCCCGGCTTCAGCTTTTCGTCCGCGCCGCGCGCTGGTTTTCCCATTGCGCGTCGGTCCATTGCAACAGGTCTTCGGCGCCGGAACTGCGCAAATGGGCGCCGCCGTCCTGGACCACCATCTCGCCATTGATGTAGCCGGCGGCATCCGAGATCAGGAAGCTCGCAAGGTCGGCAAGCTCGCGATGCTCGCCGGGGCGGCCCAGCGGATTCCGGGACGCCCAGCCTTGGTCGCGGCCCTCGGGCCGAAGCTGGCCCGACGCGCCCGCGGTCGGAAACGCGCCAGGCGCAATCGCCACCGTGCGAATGCCCCTGGGCCCCCACTCCACCGCAAGGCTCTTGGTCATCGCAAGGATCGCCGACTTCGCCATCGCCGACGGCACCGTGAAGGCGCGGCCGGTAATGGTCGAAGTCGACAGGATGCTCAGCACGACCGCCTTGTGGCTGGCTTCGATCCAGCGCCGGCCGGCGGCGAGTGTGCAGTACATCGTGCCGTGCAGCGTCGGGGCGAGAACCGCGTCGGCGGCGCGGAACGACAGATGCTCGGTCTGCGCGATGAAGGTCGCCGCGGCGTTGTTGATCAGCACGTCGATCGGCGCCTCGCGCCAGATCGCATCCATCATGGCCTCGACTTGCGCGCCGTCCCGGATGTCGCATTTGACGGCGGCAACGTTGCTGCCGAATTCACTGTGCAGCCGCGCCGCGGTCGCCTCCAGCAATTCAAGCCGGCGGCCGCAGATGACCAGTTCGGCGCCAAGCTCGACGAAACGCCGTCCCATCGCGGCGCCGAGCCCGGAGCCACCGCCGGTGATCAAAATGCGCTTTCCCGCCAGCAGGCTTTTTTCAAACATCGTTTTAATCCCTTGCTTATTCTCTCCCCGCGTCATTCCGGCTTCGCGCGAGGCGCGCCCCGGAACGACGACAGACCGGGCCTCCTCACCACGCGGGCGACGTTCGAATCAGATTGTAGCGCAGCGCCAAATCCGGCATGAATCAATCAGCGTCTGCTGTGCGTCCGACAATCAGGTGTGTCCATGAAAGCCATTCTGTGTTCGCAATATTGCGGTCCCGACGACCTGGTGCTCGCCGACGTCCCCGATCCCGTCGCCGAGCCGGGCCAGGCCGTGATCGCCATCAAGTCGGCGGCGCTGAATTTCTTCGACCTCCTGATGATCCAGGGCAAATACCAGATCAAGCCGCCGTTTCCGTTTTCTCCGGCGGCGGAAGTCGCGGGCGTGATTGAAAGCGTCGGCGCCGGCGTCACCGACCTTAAGGTCGGCGATCGCGTGGTGGCGTCGTGCGGCCATAACGGCGCGCGTGAAAAGATCGCGCTGCCGGCGAATTCGATCGTCAAAATTCCCGACAATCTGGATTTCGATCGCGCCGCCGGAATCATCATCATCTACGGCACCGCGCTGCATGCGCTGGAAGACCGCGCCAGCCTCAAGCCGGGCGAAACGCTGGCCGTGCTGGGCGCCGCCGGCGGCACCGGTCTCGCCGCATGCGAACTCGGCAAGCTGATGGGCCTGAAGGTGATTGCCTGCGCATCATCCGACGAGAAGCTTGAATTCGCCAAGGCGCACGGCGCCGAACTCGGTCTCAATTATGCAAAGGAAGATTTAAAAGAGGGCCTGCGGCGGCTCACCGGCGGCAAGGGGGCCGACATCATTTTCGATCCGGTCGGCGGCGCTTACGCCGAGGCCGCGCTGCGCGCGATCGCATGGGAAGGCCGCTTCCTGGTGATTGGATTCGCCGCCGGCGATATTCCGAAAATGCCGCTCAATCTGGCGCTTTTAAAAGGATGCGATATTCGCGGAGTATTCTGGGGGGCCTGGGCGCGACTTAATCCCGACAAGAATCGCGCCAATCTGGAGAAACTCGTGAAGTGGACCGCGGAAGGCAAGATCTCATCCCACGTCGACCGCACCTTCCCTCTCGCGCAAACCGCTAATGCCTTGAAAATCCTCGCGGATCGCAAGGCGATGGGCAAGGTGATTCTCCATCCCTGAAACGGGGGTGGCACGTTCATTTATTCGGCTCTAACCGCCAAGGTAGAAATTGCCCGGTATTTGCCGCAATTAAAACAAAAAATCTCCCAAGTCGCAGCGGCGACCGTCGTTTTTTGGTCTGATTCGCCGTGCGAATTACAGCCAATAACGGACAGCCTGGTTTAAATAATAATAATAGGAATTTAATGCCAGGGATGCCCGATCGTTGCGTTTAGGAGGCATCAATGGAGCCAAGGACACACGGCTACTCGGACGATCCGAGAGCCGACGGGTACGATCAAGACATCAACGATCCCCGATTTGCGCCGTACCGGTACGCGCGATCAGGCAGGACGAAAACAGACGCGCATCCGGATGAGCCTGTTCCGTTGTTTCTCTCGACGCTCGCGGACCAAGCGAGGCAGCGCGCGCTCGAAGAAGCCTGGGAAGGTGACCGCCGAGAAGAATACTGGGAGACCGACGGTACAGAAGCCAAAACGATCGTCTCGCCAGGAATTGTCTCGCGAAGAATCGTGAAGACCGGAATTTTGGCCGTGGCGGGCGTTGCTGCCGCCTTCGCATTTCTCTCTCTGGATGACCGCAGCGGCCTCGTCGATAGGGCGAGCGCGTCGCTCGCTGCGGTCCTGCCGACGTTTTCCAGCGCTTTCGGCCGCTCGTCGACGCCGACGGTTCAAGCCGAGGCGAGCGATCGGGCGCCCGCTGCGACACCAGCACCAGCGACGGCTGTCGCACCAACGCGCGAGGCCATTGCCAACGCTTTTCAAACCGCGCTTCAGAGCCAGCCTCAGCCGGACATTCAGCAGCCGCAGGTAGCTCTGCCACCGCCTCCGCCGAGGCGTATCGACCCCGACGAACTCGCAGCATTGATGAAGAGGGCAAAGGGCCTGATGGACGTGGGTGACATCGCATCCGCGCGATTGTTGCTCGAACGCGCCGCGGGTGCCCATGAGGCCAAAGCCGCGCTGCTTCTCGCGCAGACCTATGATCCTGCGGTGCTGGGAACGCCGGATATGCGTAGCATCACGCCTGATCCGGCAATGGCGCGCAGTTGGTACCGGAAGGCGGCTGAGCTTGGATCGGTGGAAGCGCAACAGCGCCTCGCCCAGATGCAAAATTGATTTCATATTTTTGAGGAACAAAATGCGTCGTTTAATGGCATTGGCGATGTTCGCCTTCACGATGACTTGCGGCTTGGCGGCGCGGGCCGAAGAAAACGATTATGACCCGGCCAAGGTCAGCGACAGCCTGAAGGCGATTTTCCAGTTCGGTTCAGCCGCCACCAAGCGCGCTCTGAACGAAAACACCGTGACGCTGATCTCCGGCACGATCGGTGGCACCTATGTTCAGTTCGGTGCCGACCTTGCCTCCGTGCTTGACGATGGCAACCAGTTGCGCGTGCTTCCTATCGTCGGCCGCGGCTCGGTGCAAAGTGTTGCCGACATTCTGTTCCTGCAAGGCGTCGACGTCGGCATCGTGCGCGTCGACACGCTCGACTATCTTGAGCGAAAGGGCTTCGCCAAGGATATCAAGAGGCAGTTCACCTACATCACCAAGCTTTATAACGAAGAGATGCAGGTGATCGCGCCGAAATCGATTCACAATTTGAAGGATCTCGAAGGTAAGACCGTCAGCGTCGACCTTCCCAATGGCAGCACCTTCGTGACCGCGCTGACGGTGTTCGAGCGGCTCGGGATCAAGGCCAACTTCGTCTATGTCGAGCAGCGGATCGCGATGGAGCGCATGCAAGCCGGCCGTGGCATCGATGCGGTGGTCGTCGTTGGCGGTAAGCCGTACAAATCCGTCAGCACGTTCAACAATGACGGCCGGTTTCACCTGGTCGCGGTGGACTATCCCAAGCAGCTGCAGGGCGACTACCTGCCGGCGACTCTCACCTCGGCGGACTATCCCAACCTGATCGGGAAGGATGAGCCCCCGGTCGACACGATCGCGGTGCCCGCAGCACTCGCGGCCTACAACTGGGCGCCAAAGACTGACCGCTATCGGAAGCTCTCGCTGTTCGTGGATGCCTTTTTCACAAAGTTCCCTCAGTTCCAGAAGCCGCCCTTCCATCCGAAATGGAAGGAGGTTTCGCTTGCCGCGCCACTCTCCGGCTGGACCCGTTTTCGCCCGGCCCAGGAATGGCTCGACAAGCACGGCGTCGAGCCGGTGACACGCGAAAGGTTCGAGGCTTTCCTGAAACAGAATCCTACCGCGGCAAAGCTGCAGACGAGCGATGACAAGGAAGCTTTGTTCAAGCAATTCCAGGCGTGGGAAGCGTCGCAAAACGCCAAGGCGCAGGCGAAACCAGAGCAGCCGCGATAGACGACACAACGATAGATGATCCGGCCCGACCGCGCGTCGGGTCCGTCTTCTATTACGCCAACGACGAAAACGTGCGCTCCGACACCCGCCGAAAATCAGTCCGGCGTATCGGCGGGGTCGGTTCCCCGCTTCAACGCGGCGCGGGCGGCCTCGCGGTGGTCCGGCGTGATGTGGGTCGCGACCAGCCTGATCGCGGTGGCCAGCACCGCGGCGTCATCGGTGAAGCCGAGCACCGGCAGCATGTCCGGGACGAAGTCGAATGGCAGGATGAAGTAGGCGATGGCGCCGAGCAGAGTCGCCTGTACGTGGCGCGGCGTCTGTTTGTCGAACGCGCAATAATAGGCCGCGACTAAATCCTCGGCGAACGGAAGATGCGCCACCACCCGCTTCAGCTTGATCCAGAACCGCCTGCGGACGCTCGCGCGGTCTTTGGCCAGCTTGTCGGCCGGCTCAAAACCCATGGTGTGTTCGGCTGCCATCGCCCGGGCTCCCTCATCAAGGCCGCGGTAAACACGCTGCGACCAATCCGTCTTAAAACTTGGGGACCTGCGCCGCAGTTACAAGATCGCGCCCTAGATCACGCCCAAGACCATGCCCGCGGCTCAGGCCACCCCGAGCTGCGCGGCGATCGCGTTCATGGCTTTGGCCAGCGCGATGTCGCGGGCGGTGACGCCGCCGGCGTCGTGGGTGGTCAACACCACCTCCACTGTCTTGTAGACATTGCGCCATTCGGGATGATGGTCGGTTTTTTCCGCCACCAGCGCGGCGCGCGCCATGAACCCGAAGGCCTCGTTGAAATCCTTGAAAGTGAAGGTCCGGGCAATCGCCTCGCGGCCGGGCGCGTCCGCCCACCCCGCCAAGCCTTTGAGGGCCTGGTTTCGCGCCTCCGCCGACAGCCGCTCCGCCATGATGTGCTCCTGTTTCAGACAAACTTTTAGCTAACGCTGCGAATGCCGTGGGAACCCGGATCCCGGGCCGGTAACCATGCTGGAGGGACACCCCCATGCGCTGGCCGGAATCTTGTTACAATGCTAGCCTAGCATCATTGGCAGCATGAAATTAACCCTCGAGCGATTGCAGGATCGATGACCTTGGGCCTCGACCTCGCGGAGCAGCCGCCGTCGCCACGACCGGCAAAGCGGCGGATGATCTTTGTGGTGCTGGCGGGGATCCTCGCCATCGTCGGCACGCTGGCGGGTGCCTATTACTTCTCGATGCGGCCGGTGACGTTGCGGATAGCGGTCGGCCCCGCCAACAGCGACGACGTCAGGGTGGTCCAGGCGCTGACGCAGGCGTTCAGCCAAACGCACAGTCAAATTCGTTTGCGCCCGGTGCAGACCGACGGCGCCACCGCGAGCGCGCAGGCCCTGGCCGACGGCAAGGTCGATCTCGCCATCATCCGCGGCGACCTCGACGTGCCGAAGAATGCGCAGGCGGTGGCAACGCTGCGCAAGAACGTCGCCGTGCTGTGGGTGCCGCCGGCCGCGAAGGGCAAGGGCAAAAAAGCCGCGCCGAAAATCACCAAGATTCCGCAACTCGCCGGCCGCCGTGTCGGCGTCGTCGGACGCACCCAGGCCAATGTCGGTTTACTCAAGGTGATCCTGCAGCAATACGGCGTGGACCCGGCCAAGGTCGATATCGTGCAGTTTCCGGTCGGCGAAGTCGCAGATGCGATCCGCGGCCAGAAGGCGGATGCCTATCTCGCCGCCGGGCCGGTCAACAGCAAGATCACCGCGGATGCGATCGCCGCGTCGACGCGCGACGGCGGGACGCCGACCTTCCTGGCGATCGATTCGGCCGAGGCGATCGCGCAGAACCATCCGACCTACGAGGCGACCGAAATTCCCGCCGGCACCTTCGGCGGTTCGCCCGACCGGCCCGACGAAGAGGTGAAGACGATCAGCTTCTCCCACCACATCGTCGCCCGCAAGGATCTGCCGGAATCGACCATCGCCGCCTTCACCCGGCAGCTGTTCGCGATCCGGCAATCGGTGATGACCGAATTCCCGCTGGCGGCGAAAATCGAAACCCCCGATACCGACAAGGATGCCGCGATCCCCGTTCACCCGGGAGCGGCGGCGTTTGTCGATGGCGAGGAAAAAACCTTCCTCGACCGCTACAGCGATTTCATCTGGTGGGGACTGATGGGCCTGTCGGCGATGGGTTCGGTCGGAGCGTGGTTCGCGGGCTACCTGAAGAAGGACGAGCGCAGCAACAACTCTTCCATGCGCGAGCGGCTGCTGGAGATGCTGGTGGCGGCGCGCCGCAGCGATTCCGCCGAAGAACTCGAACGGATGCAATCCGAGGCGGACGATATCCTGCGCGAGGTGCTGCGCTGCTTCGAGCACGGCGCCATCGAAGAGGGCGCGTTGACCGCCTTTAACATCGCGCTGCAGCAGTTCCACAGCGCAGTCGCCGACCGCCGTGCGATGCTGCTCAGCTTGCCGCAAAGCCTGCAACGGGCGGGCGCCCAGTTCCGGGCGACGGGAACGCTGTAGGCCGTCGTTTCTGTAATCGCACCGTCACATAATCTTCCTAGGTGTGTCAGGCCTTCAGCGCATCCTGTCGGCCGATTGGGAGATTCGCATGACGATCAAGATTTCTCGCTTCATGTCGCGCGGACTTTCCCGGCGGCGTTTTCTTTCCACCGCCGCGGTGACGGGCCTTAGTACGCTTGCGATGCCCTATCTCAGCCGGGCCGCCGACCGTCCGCAAATCGGCCATGGCGTGCAATCCGGCGACGTCGGCGTCGATGGCGGCGTGGTGTGGTCGCGCGCCGACCGGCCGTCGCAAATGATGGTCGAGGTCGCCACCACCGAATCCTTCGCCAACGCCCGGGCGCTGCCGCCGATCGCGGCGCTGCCGGAGAGCGACTTCACCGCCAAGATGCTGCTGGAAAACCTTCCCGCCGGGCAGGACATTTTTTATCGCGTCCGCTTCCGCGACCTGTCGCATACCGACATTGTCAGCGAACCGGTGGTCGGCCGCTTCCGCACCGCGCCGGCGGATCGGCGCGACGTCAGCTTCGTCTGGGGCGGCGACGTCGCCGGGCAAGGCTGGGGCATCAATCGCGATGACGGCGGCATGGTCACCTTTGCGGCGATGCGCAAGCACCGGCCGGATTTCCTGCTTCACTCCGGCGACACTATCTATGCCGACGGCATTATTCCCGCCGAGGTGAAACTGGCCGACGGCAAGATCTGGAAGAACGTCACGATTCCGGAAAAAGCCAAGGTCGCCGAAACGCTCGACGAGTACCGCGCTGCGCACAAGTACAATTTCCTCGACGACAATGTCCGCGCCTTCAACGCCGAGGTGCCGATCTTCGTGCAGTGGGACGACCACGAGGTCACCAACAACTGGTCGATCTCGAAACAGCTTCCCGCCGCCTACAAGGAGCGCGACATCACCCTGCTCGCCGCGCGCGCCTCGCGCGCGTTCCACGAGATGTACCCGATGCGCGAAAGCATCGTCGAGCCGGGCCGGGTCTACCGCACCCTCAATTACGGCCCGCATCTCGATGTGTTCATGCTGGACGAGCGCAGCTATCGGGGCGGCAACGGACCCAATTTGCAGACCAGCTACGGCCCCGACGCCTACTTCATCGGGCCCGATCAACTCGCCTGGTTGAAGCGCGCGCTGTTGAACTCGCGCGCCACCTGGAAGGTGATCGCATCCGACATGCCGTTGAGCCTCGTGGTCTATGACGACGCGACCAACAGGAAGGGCTCGGAAGCCGTTGCGCAGGGCGACGGCCCGCCGCGCGGCCGCGAACTCGAAATCGCCGAGGTGCTGCGCTTCATCAAGACGGCCGGGATCGCCAACACGGTCTGGCTGACGGCGGACGTGCATTACGCCGCGGCGCATTACTACAATCCCGACAAGGCGCAATTCCAGGAGTTCGAGCCGTTCTGGGAGTTCGTCGCCGGACCATTCCACGCCGGAACCTTCGGGCCGAACGAACTCGACAACACCTTTGGCCCCGAGGTGAGGTTCATCAAGGCGCCGGGCGCCGACAAGCAGAACCTGCCGCCGTCGGACGGCATGCAGTTCTTCGGTCATGTGCAGATCGAAGGCGCGAGCGGCCGGATGACAGTGACGCTGCGGGATCGCGCCGACGTGGCGCTGTGGTCAACGACGCTGGATCCCAAGCTGGGATAGCAAACGCAGTAATCTAAGATGAACCGTGGACGGGCGAGCTTCGCCCGTCAGCGGCTGCTGCCTCGCCTGACCATTGTTTCAACACCGTGCCCAGCGCCTCGATCGAGAACGGTTTTGGCAGCCTCGGCCGTTGCGAGAAGTTATCGGGAACCCCGACGTCGGCGGCGTAGCCGGTCACGAAGGCGAACGGTATCTTCAGCGCTTCAAGCCGCTCGGCAATCGCAAAACTTTTTTCGCGGACCAGCCCGACATCGAGCAGGGCAAATTGCGGGGCGCGATCGGCGATCATCGCCAGCGCGCCCGACACGCTGGCCGCGGTCCGCACGGTCTGCACCCCCAACCCGAGAATCGTATCTTCGAAGTCGAGTGCGATGATGGGGTCGTCCTCGACCACGAGCACGTCGGCGGGAAAGGCAGGCATGCCGGGAGAGGCGGGTTCCATGATCGCGCCAGGTCAGGGTTGCAATGTGTAAGAATGAGCGGGCCGCCGTTGCAGAGACCTTGATCGTGTCTCGGCCGGTTCCCGGGCTGAAACCACCACAACCCGGCTGGCATGTCTGTGCACTTGTATACACAGAAGGCAAATAAGATAGGCTATCGTCGCGGCCGCACCCAGGAGCTTTGGAATGCCCGCGCCGAACCCGCCAACGGCTGACAACAGCGAACGTCCCTTCAACAACCTGTTGCGGCGGCTGAGCGCTAGCGACTTTGCGCTGATCGCGCCGCATCTCAAGCATGAAGAGGCCAAGGCCAACGAATTGCTCTACAATCCCGGCGACGCCGTCGAGATCGTCCACTTCCCGTGCGGCCCGAGTCTGGCGACGTACATGGTCGCCAATGAGGATGGCCGCGACGTCGAAACCATCCTGGTCGGCCGCGAAGGCGCCGTCGGCGGCATCGTCAGCGAGGGCCATCTGCCGGCCTATACCCGCATCATGGTCAAGTTCGGCGGCCCGTTCATGCGGCTGCAGGTCAGCAGGCTGGAGGCCGCCAAAGCCAAATCGCCGACACTCCGCAACGTTTTCGCACGCTACGCCGACTGCATGCTGGCCCAGATCTTCCAGTCGACGGCCTGCAATGCGATCCATTCGATCGAGCAGCGCACCGCGAAATGGATCGTTTCGGCGATGGAACGTACCGATGGCGACAACACCGTGCCGCTGACCCATGAGCAGTTGGCAACGCTGTTGGGCGTGGGACGCAGCTATACCAGCCGCGTCATCCAGGTCTTCAAGGCCGAAGGAGTGCTGGAGACCCGCCGCGGCTCGATCGTGGTGCGCAACCCCGAAGCGCTCCGCCTAAGGGCTTGTCTTTGCAACGAATCCGTCAAAAACCACTTCGAGGAGGTGCTGCGGGGCGTCTATCCCGCCGAGGACTCCCACAGCGCCTGACGGCGGCAGCCTGGAACGAAATTCAGCTAACCAAATCGCAAACAACGCATTGTTTTCCGGCGATTTCTGACTATATTGCGCCGCAACGAGCAAGGTGTGCCCGGTCCTTTTGGCCGGGCTTCCTTTTTGGGCCGCGTACGCCCTGTCGAATTCCAGGTTTTCGAGTGTGATCCGGAAAAGTCGATCCCGGTTTTCCGGCGAGATCGCGCTCCAGCCTTGGTCCGAGCCAGAAGAATAGCCATGAACCTTCGCAACGTCGCCATCATCGCCCACGTCGACCACGGCAAAACTACGTTGGTCGACCGCCTGCTGCAGCAATCCGGCACCTACCGGGACAACCAGCGCGTCGTCGAACGCGCGATGGATTCCAACGACCTGGAGCGCGAGCGCGGCATCACCATTCTGGCCAAGGCGGCGTCGGTGCAGTGGAAGGACACCCGCATCAACATCGTCGACACCCCGGGCCACGCCGATTTCGGCGGCGAGGTCGAGCGCATCCTCAACATGGTGGACGGCGCGCTGGTGCTGGTGGACGCCGCCGAAGGTCCGCTGCCGCAGACCAAATTCGTGGTCTCGAAGGCGCTGAAGGTCGGACTGAAGCCGATCGTCGTCATCAACAAGGTCGACCGTCCCGACGCGCGGCCGACCGAAGTCATCAACGAGGTGTTCGACCTGTTCGCCGCGCTCGACGCCAGCGAGGAGCAGCTCGACTTCCCGATCCTGTACGGCTCGGCCAAGCAAGGCTGGATGGCGGATCGCCCCGACGGTTCGCAGGACGCCGGCATGCAGCCGCTGTTCGACCTGATCCTGCGTCACGTCGCGCCGCCGACCGTCGAAGAGGGGCCTTTCCGCATGATCGGCACCATCCTCGAGGCCAATCCCTATCTCGGCCGTATCATCACCGGCCGCATCACCTCCGGCTCGATCAAGCCGAACCAGGCCGTGAAAGTGCTGCACGGCGACGGGACGTTGATCGAACAGGGGCGCATCACCAAGATTCTCGCCTTCCGTGGCATCGAGCGCACGCCGCTCGATGAAGCCGAGGCTGGCGACATCGTCGCGATTGCCGGTCTCACCAAGGGCACCGTCGCCGACACCTTCTGCGATCCTTCCGTCGATAAGCCGCTGGTGGCGCAGCCGATCGATCCGCCGACGGTGTCGATGTCGTTCATCGTCAACAACTCCCCGTTGGCCGGCACCGAAGGCGACAAGGTTACCAGCCGCATGATCCGCGACCGCCTGCTGCGCGAAGCCGAAGGCAACGTCGCGCTGCGCGTGGTTGAGGCCGACGACAAGGATTCCATGGAGGTCTCCGGCCGCGGCGAATTGCAGCTCGCGATCCTGATCGAGACCATGCGCCGCGAAGGCTTCGAGCTCAGCGTGTCGCGTCCGCGCGTCGTGCTCAAAAAGGATCCGGCCAGCGGTGCGTGGCAGGAGCCGATCGAAGAGGTCGTGATCGACGTCGACGAGGAACATTCCGGCGTCGTCGTGCAGAAGATGAGCGAGCGCAAGGCCGAGATGATCGAGATGCGCCCGTCCGGCGGCAATCGGCTGCGGCTGGTGTTCTACGCGCCGACCCGCGGCCTGATCGGCTATCAGGGCGAGTTGCTGACCGACACCCGCGGCACCGCGATCATGAACCGGCTGTTCCACGGCTATGCCGCCTACAAGGGCGAGATCCAGGGCCGCCGCAACGGCGTGTTGATTTCCAACGACCAGGGCGAGGCCGTCGCTTACGCGATGTTCAAGCTGGAAGACCGCGGACCGATGATGATCGAGCCGGGCTGGAAGATCTACAAAGGCATGATCGTCGGCGAGCACACCCGCGAGAACGATCTCGAGATCAACCTCCTCAAGGGCAAGCAGCTGACCAACATTCGCACCACCGCCAAGGACGAGGCGGTACGGCTGACGCCGCCGATTCGGATGACGCTGGAAAAGGCGCTGGCCTATATCGAGGACGACGAATTGGTCGAAGTGACCCCGAAGTCGATCCGGCTGCGCAAGAAATTCCTCGACGCCAACGAGCGCAAGCGCGCTGAAAAGTCCAAGGAAGCGGTGGCGTAAAGTAAGCGGGCGAATAGCGAATAGGGAGTGGCGGATAGAGGCTGGACGCGCCATATAAGAGGCGCTTCATTCGCTATTCGCCACTTACCATTCGCCGCTCATGTCGCTCCCTTCTGAAGTCGATATCGCCATCATCGGTGCCGGCGCCGCCGGCCTCGGCGCGGCGAATGCGCTGAAAAACTCCGGCCTCTCGACCATCGTGCTGGAAGCGCGCGACCGCGTCGGTGGCCGTGGCCACACCATCATGGCGGCCCCCGGCATCGCCTTCGACCTCGGCTGCGGCTGGCTGCATTCGGCCAACAAAAACCGGTTTGTCAAAATCGCCGAGCAGCTGAATTTCGAGATCGACAAGACCCGGCCGCCGTGGCGCGAGCAGAGTTTCGATACCGGATTTCCGCTTGTCGAGCGGCTGGACTTCATCGAAGCGATCGATGCCTTCTACGACCGCGCCGAGCAAGCCGCGAAAGAGGCCGCCGCGACCGGCCGCGACGGCGCGGCGAGCGCTTGTCTCGAGCCCGGCAACCGCTGGAATCCGATGATCAATGCGATCTCCAGCTACGTCAACGGCTGCGAACTCGATGTCGAGTTCGATCCT
Source organism: uncultured Alphaproteobacteria bacterium (assembly GCA_963843235.1). Classification (GTDB taxonomy): domain Bacteria; phylum Pseudomonadota; class Alphaproteobacteria; order Rhizobiales; family Xanthobacteraceae; genus Bradyrhizobium. The sequence continues at coordinate 133,241 of CAWJJV010000014.1, read as the reverse complement.
CGACATGGACGCTTATGAGGACACCGAGATCAACTGGCGGGTGCGGGGCGGCTACGGCACGCTGATGACGGCCTATGGCGCGGCCTTGCCGCTGGCGCTCAACTGCACCGTGACCTCGATCGATCATTCCGGCGCGCGCGTGCGGATCGAGACCTCGCAGGGCACGCTGACATCAGCGCAAGGTGATCGTCACCGTGCCGACCAACCTGATCGCCAGCCAGGCCATCCGGTTTCGTCCCGCGCTGCCAGCCAAGGTGGATGCCGCGCGCGGCCTGCCGCTCGGCCTGGCCGACAAGGTGATGCTGGCGCTGGACGAACCGCAGGGCGTTGAGAGCACGCTGCCGAAGGATGGCAATCTGCGCGGCGCCACCATGCGCACCGCGATGGGCAGCTATCACCTGCGGCCGTTCGGAAACGCCTGCATCGAGGGCTATTTCGGCGGCAGTTTTGCCCGGGCACTGGAAGACGCCGGCCCCGGCGCGCTCGCCGCGCAAGGCATCGACGAGATCGTGGCCCTGCTCGGCAATGATTACCGCCGCAAACTCAAGCCGCTGGCGGAATCGCGCTGGGCCCATGACCCGTTCGCGCGCGGCTCTTATTCGCACGCCCTGCCCGGCCACGCCGGCGACCGCGCGATCCTTGCAGCACCCGTCGATGGGCGTTTGTTCTTTGCCGGTGAAGCCACCTCGCCGAACTTTTTCTCCACCGCGCACGGGGCAAGAGACTCAGGGGAAAGGGCAGCGGAAGAGATTCTGGCCCACGCAACGAAGCAATCCTGATTCCGTCATTCCGGGATGGTCCGCAGGACCAGACCTCAGATGCGCAATTGCACATCGGGGAATTCAGATTCTCCGATGTGCAATTGCACATCGTAGTTCGATGCTTCGCATCGCCCCGGAATGACAACGGCTACTCTATCACCCGCGCCCTGAGCGATTCATCGGGCACAAAGCACGTCTCATACTTGCCAAAGATCCGATACCGATTGCGCGCGACGAGGCTGTACACCGCGTCACGCCATGGCTTCGGCACAACGCGCAATGCGCGCACCCAGCCCCAACCCGGCAGCGCGCCCAGCGCCGTCAGCGCCGCGTCGGATTTCAAATAGACCACGCCGCCATGAACGACCGCGTTGGTGTCGGGATCGGTGGGATCGATGCCGAAGGCCTGCGCCAGCCGCGTACCGTAAGCCGATTGAATTGCGGTGAACCAAAAGCGTTTGTCGACATCGCGCGCGGCCACGAAGCGGACCCAGCGCGAGCAGAACACGCACACGCCGTCGTAGAGGATCACGTCATCGTCCGGCCACGGATTCGACGCGCCTGGTGTCATCGTTTCTTGGCGGACTTCGAGACGACCGGCTTGATCGTGCCCTCGAGCACCGGGCCAAATATCTTTTCGCCGCCGTCGGCCTCCGCCAGTCCGTGGCCTTCGCTGCCGAACGCCGGCAGCACGCGAAAGTCCACCGTGTCGCCGCCGGCACGAAACGCATCGGCCATCTGGCGTGACAAATCGGGCGAGAAGTAGCTGTCATTGGTCGCCACCAGCCATGTCACCGGCACCTTGGCATCCTCGCCGAATTCGCCCGCCGAAGAAATCAGCGTGCGCGGCGCGCAGACCTGGTTGGGCTGGTCGTTGGCGTGGCCGCCGCGTCCCGGCGCGAACGCGATGATGGCCGCAACCGCTTTTGGGTCTTCGCCGGCCAGCGCCAGCGCGCCCCAGGCGCCGGCCGAATGCCCGAGGATGATCGCGCCGTCCGACCGGATGAAGGATTCAGCGCGCAGATAGTTCAGCGCCGCCTTGATCGAATCTGCGGTCGCGTAGCCGGCGCGGGAATAATTGGCGTTGTCGCAGCCGCCGTAGTCCTCAAGATATTTGCCGCCGGTGGCGCCATGGCCGGGCCGTTCCGGCACCAGCACGGCATAACCCCGCGCCACCAGCCACGCCGCCAGCGCCCGGTATTCCGGCTGCGGCATTTGCGCACGACGCGTCGCATTTTCCGTCGAGGCATGGGCAATCAGCGCCAGCGGAAACGGCCCCTCCCCGGCGGGACGAAACAGCACCGCATGCACCGCGATGTCGGGATCGGGTGACGGCACCAGCCATTGCTGCTTCCGATTTGGCGCGCCTTCCGCGCCTTGCGCGCCCCATCTGGTCTGCGCGTTCGCGCTTGGCGTACAGGCAAGGCCGAGCACCACCAGAGCGAAAACTGCCTTGAAGAACTTCATCAATTTACCTGACACGGCCGAGAGCAAGGAAAAAGGGTCGGCGCGCACACTACCTGCGGCGAATCGAATCGGGAGCATTTTTTCGTGAACGAACCCCGCGCCGAAAGCCTGATTTCGGGTGCCGCGGCCCCTGCGACCGCCGCCCAGGCCGCTTCTGTCCTTTTTCGGCACAGCCGGGCGGCAAACTGATGCAAGAAATCCACATGTTAACCGATAATTAAGGATGGACCTTGAAGCCGGCGCGCTGAGTTGCTTTGATCGGGGTCATGAGCACAACCCTGATCGAGGTTCGGCCGGCCAAAGCTGCGGACGCAGCCGCGGTGGCGTCCACCCATGACGAGGCCTGGCGTTCGGCTTATCAGGGCATCATTCCCGGCGCCGAACTGGAGAAGCTGATCAACCGCCGCGGTCCGCAGTGGTGGGACAGCGCCATCCGCAAAGGCAGCCGCGTCAGCGTGCTGGTGTTCGGCGACAAGGTCGCGGGCTACGCCAATTACGGCCGCAACCGCGCGCGCAGCCTGCATTTCGAGGGCGAGATCTACGAGCTTTATTTGCGCCCGGAATTTCAGGGTCTCGGCTTCGGCCGCCGGCTGTTCACGGCGGCCCGGCGCGACCTGGTGCAGAGCGGCCTCAAGAGCATGGTGATCTGGGCGCTCTCCGACAACGATCCGGCGACGGAGTTTTACCGCGCCCTTGGCGGCCGCATGGTGGCGCGGTCCTCTGAGAAGTTCGGGCCCAAGTCGCTCGACAAGGTGGCGTTCGCCTGGACCAATTAATGCCCAGCTTTAATTGTCAGGGTTGATCGCCGTCGTCATGGCCGGGTTTGCGCAAGCTTGACCCGGCAATCCATCATTTGCCAAATCCGTTTGAATTTCGATGGGCACGGGGGTTACCCGGCGCGAGAACACGCCTCGCACGGTTGCCCGCGCATGACGATCGTGTACTGACTGCCGCAACTGCTGAGCAACAACGGAGCTACCTATGCGTATTGACGCCATCTCGATCGGAATCGACCCGCCGCGTGAGATCAACGTCATCATTGAAGTACCGGTCGGCGGCGAGCCGATCAAATACGAGATGGACAAGGAGGCCGGCACGCTGGTGGTCGACCGGTTCCTCTACACCGCGATGCGCTATCCCGGCAATTACGGCTTCATTCCGCACACGCTGTCGGGCGACGGCGACCCTTGCGACGTGCTGGTGGCCAACACCCGCGCGATCGTGCCGGGCGCGGTGATGCGGGTGCGGCCGGTCGGCGTGCTCATGATGGAAGACGAGGCCGGCGGCGACGAGAAGATCATCGCGGTGCCGGCGTCGAAGCTAACCCAGCGCTACGACAAGGTGAAGACCTACAACGACCTGCCCGACATCACGCTGCAGCAGATCCAGCACTTCTTCGAGCACTACAAGGATCTCGAACGCGGCAAATGGGTGAAGGTGCTGCGATGGGGCGGACCTGAGGATGCGCACCAGTTGATCATGGAAGCCATCGAACGCGCCAAGGCGAAGTAGGCTTCTTGACCTCGCCCCGCGGAGCGCGGGGCGAGGGAGAACTAAACCGCAGGCTTCGGCAATCCGGCGATCGCGCAGGCCGCGCGCAGCGTGTTCACCAGCAGGCAGGCGACCGTCATCTGGCCGACGCCGCCGGGCACCGGCGTGATCGCGCCGGCGACACCGATGGCCTCCTGGAAGGCGACATCGCCCACCAGGCGGGTCTTGCCGTCGGGCCCCTGCGATCGGTTGATGCCGACATCGATCACGGTTGCGCCGGGCTTGATCCAGTCGCCGCGCACCATCTCGGGCTTGCCGACGGCGGCATAAACCAGGTCGGCCTGCGCGCAAAGTCGCGCCAGCTCGCGCGAGCGCGAATGCGCAATCGTCACCGTCGCATTTTCATTCAGCAGCAATTGCACCAGCGGGCGCCCGACCAGATTGGAGCGGCCGATGACGATGGCGTTCATGCCCTCGAGCGAGGCATGCACGCTCTTGGTGAGGATGATGCAGCCGAGCGGCGTGCACGGCGACAGCGCCGCCAACCCGCCGGCGAGGCGTCCGGCATTGCTCGGATGCAGCCCATCGACATCCTTGGCGGGATCGATGGCGTTGATGACGGCTTCGGTGTCGAGCGATTTCGGCAGCGGCAGCTGCACCAGAATGCCATGCACGGCGGGATCGCGGTTGAGCCGCGCGATCAGGGCCAGCAAATCGTCCTGCGCGACGTCGGCCGGCAGCACATGCTCGAACGACGCCATGCCGGCGGCCTGGGTCTGCTTGTGCTTGCTGCGGACATACACCTCGCTGGCGGGATCGCTGCCGACCAGCACCACCGCGAGGCCGGGCGTGAGTTGATGCGCGCGCTGCACCCGGGCGACTTCGTCGGCAACGCGCGTCCGCAGTTCCGCGGCAATGACTTTTCCATCGATGATCCGGGCCGTCATCTCAATCCTTTGTCGGTCAGTTAGGGCTCGATCTCACGCTCGCCGGGCGGCGCGACGGCGGTTACCTTTCGCAACGCCTCGCCGAGCCGCTGCGGATCGCCGTCGACCGCAACCTGCTTGAACCGCGAAGTCACGCCGGACAGGATCCGCACGCTGGCCTTGGGCACGCCGAGCGCTTTCGCCAGCATCGCGGTGACCGCGCGATTGGCCTCGCCGCCCTCGGCGACGGCGCGGACCCGCACCTTGACCACATGGCGGCCATTGGCGAGCGTCTCGATTCCGTCGATGTCGTCACGGCCGCCGCGGGGCGTCACGCGCAGTGCCACGCTGATGCCTTGGGTGGAATAGCGCCAGGGATTATCGGACATCCATCTGAAATCCCTGCGCTCGATCAGAACACGCTGGGATAGATGTAATAGACGATCACCTTCTGAATGAACATGATGAGCAGGATCAGGATGATCGGCGAGATATCGAGGCCGCCGAGATTGGGCAGGAACGATCGGATCGGCGCCAGCACCGGCTCGGTGATCCGGTACAGGAACTCCGCCACCGCCGCCACGAACTGGTTGCGCGTGTTGACGACATTAAAGGCAACCAGCCAGGACAAAATGGCCGAGGCGATCAGCAGCCAGACGTAAAGATCGAGAACGAGAAGGACGATGTCGAGGACGGCACGCATGGCAGGCTTACTCGCAGGTTCGGTCGCGGATTCGACCTCCTGCTAAATATCGGGTCCCCCCCGGCCAAACAAGGGAAGTTCCGGGCCAACGACGCGGGAAACAACGATTTTTCGGCGTTCTTGACTTGGCCTTGACGTGGATTGTAAATGGCTTGACTACTGGCCGTCGCCGACGATATCGAGGCGGCCACGCAGGGGCCATAGCTCAGCTGGGAGAGCGCGTCGTTCGCAATGACGAGGTCGGCGGTTCGATCCCGCCTGGCTCCACCAGCCTTCGCTCGCTTCGCGAGCTACGGCTCGGCAAGCCCGAGAAACCTATCGTAGCGAAGCGAGCGAAGGCTGCCGCGGCGTAGCCCGAAGGGCGAAGACGGGCCGCGGCGTTTATCGACCTTCTTCGAGCCAGTGCAGCCGGCGCTCGCGCGCGTCGGATTCTATTCCGCGGCTTCCGACATCGCCGGCATCGGCACGCGCGCCAGCCAGCCCTCGATGAATTGCTTCAGCCACGCGCGTTCAGTGACGTCATGCACGGCACGGTCGGCAAAGTGATGATGCCGCGCCCGCGCGCCCGGCAATGCGAACCGCTCGCTGCCGTGTGTGGTCCAGCGATGCATCATCGCGTAAGTCACGTCGGGGTGAAACTGGAAGCCGAAAGCGTGGCCCGACTGGAAGGCTTCCACCGGGAAGTCGCTCCCTTCCGCCAGCAATTCGGTGCCACAAGGCAGCTCAAATCCCTCACGGTGCCAGTGATAGACATGGTCCGGCCAGCCGGGACAGACGGCGCGGCCGGCTGCCGTCGGTCGGATCGGGTAGTATCCGATCTGTGCGCGGCCCTGCGGATGCGGCGTGACGCTGGCGCCGAGCTGCTTGGCGAGCATTTGGGCGCCCAGGCAAATTCCCATAAACGGCCGCTGCTCCCGCAGCGGCACCGCGATCCAGTCGATTTCGCGGCGAACGAAATCATCGGGATCATTCGCGCTCATCGGGCCGCCGAAAATAACCGCACCGGCGTGATCGTCCAGCGTCTCGGGAAGCGGGTCGCCAAACCGCGGACGCCGGATATCCAGGCGGCGCCCGAGTGCCCGCAAGGCATTGCCGACGCGGCCCGGCGTCGAGGTTTCCTGGTGCAGAACGATCAGGACCGGCCGCGCAGGCGCGGCGGCATCCATCGCCCGTGCGAATCCTCCGCCAGGGAAGCGCAGCACGGTTTCGGCGTCAGTTTCGTTCGGCAGGAACGACATCATTTTTTCTTGGTGGCCGCGATGAGGCCGAAATCATACCTAAATGACCGTTAACATCGCGTGAGCTTCGTGCGATTTTTAAAGCAAATCGCGGGCCAGGAATTGGCCCGGGGCCGCTGATCAGCGCTTGCGCTGCTGAACCCGGCCGACCGCCTCCAGGATAAATCCGCGCGGAAACAGCCGCAGCAGAACCGGCACGATCTTGATCCCGAGGCCGGGCATCACCGCGCGCTTGTTGGACATCAGTCCGCGATAGCCCAACTGCGCGACGTCGGACGCGGAGACATTGAGGATGACCGAATTGAGTCCGGGCTTGACCCCCGCACGGGCCTGGAATTCCGACGGCACCGGACCTGGGCAAATCACCGACACGCGCACACCGCGGGGCGCTAGCTCCCGGCGCAAGGCTTCGGTGAACGACAACACATAGGCCTTGGAGGCGTAGTAAACCGCCATCCCCGGTCCCGGAAGAAAGCCGGCGATCGAGCCGACATTGAGGATGCCGCCGCGGTGCCGGATCAGGCTCTCGGCAAACCGCAACGACAAATCGGTCAACGTGCGGATGTTGACGTTGATGATGTTGAGCTGTTCGACACGGTCTATTTCGATCGCATTGCCGGATAGTCCGAAGCCCGCATTGTTGACGACGAACTCCACCTCGACGCCCTCGGCGGCCAACGTTGCCTCGATTTTATCGCCGGCGTCAGGCTGTTGGAGATCGCACATGATCACAATCGGCCGCGCGCCGCCGGCCGCCACGATTTCGTCGGCCAACTTGGTCAACCGATCCGCGCGCCGCGCCACCAGGACTACGCGATGACCGTTCGACGCGAAAACACGCGCCAGTTCAGCACCTATCCCCGCTGAAGCTCCCGTAATCAGCGTCACACGCTCGGTCACAATTCAATGCTCTTAGTTCGTTGGCAAGATGCGTTAATTCCCGAAGGAACATACGCTTTAGGCGGGCTGCGCGTCACCCGCAAGTGACCCAGAGGCATGGCAAAGGGTTCGACCGCGCACATGCTACATTTGATCGCAGATTTACGGGCTTATAGCGGCCGATACGGCGGAACATATTAAAAATCCGTCATGTCGCGACATCAGCGACATCCGAACCGCGGCTGACCGACGCTGTTTGCCGGCCGGCAACGCGGTGCTTGAGATCGATGCGGTCGCGCGAAGATACGGCCAGAAGATCCGCCGCGCGCCATACCACGTTATCCTCGAACTCATTGACCTGGCCGTCGGCATAAACCAGTTCCCACATCATTTCGACGATGCGAAGCCGGCCCTCCTCGTTCACCGAACGCATGATGACGCTGGTGAAATGATAGAGATCGACGGCCTCCCCCTCGACCAGCGTAGCGGACGCGATCAACTGGTCCGCCGTACCGCGATCGAGCCCGAAGTGGATTTCGAGCAGACTGTGAAGCTTGCGCTTTTCGGCTTCCGACGGCTCACCATCGATGGCGATGACGTGAATCAACAACGCGGTCGCCGCCAGACGATATCCGGTGTCATCGAAGTCTCGATTGCCGTGCGCGGGAGAAACAACGTCGGCGATGAATTGGCGCAGTCCGTCAAGCATCAATCTCTACCGATCATGGGGTGAGGCCTGTTGACCCGCGGGAGCGGTCAAGAGAGCAAGCTTAGGCGCAGCAGTGAATGTCATCACGACAAATATATGGCTGCGAAAATCAACCCGCAATCATGCCGGGCCCGCGCGCCTATTACCAATTGGCAATCTCGAACGCTAAAGTGAGCCCGTTTCGGCCGCAATCCAGTTAACGCGACGGCGCAACCTTATCTGAGGTTGAATACCCACAGCTGCTCCCGGACGTGAACCGGAAAAGGGAACACCGGATTTCCGCAGAGCACGCGAAGCGTTGCGTCAGGGGATCTCGTAGACGACGATCTTGTCGGCAATGCCCCGCAACGCCGCCTGCTTTTGAATCGGCGTAATCGATTCCTTGTCGAGGATAGCAGCGACGGCCGGCGCATCGATCACCGGCCCGGTGATGTGGATCGCTTGCGAAGTCGCCAGGCCCTGCACGCGCGCTGCGATGTTGACGGTCTGGCCGAAATAATCCTGTCGCTCGTTGAGCATCACGGCGAGGCACGAGCCTTCGTGAATGCCGATCTTGACCACGAGGTCCCTGGTCCCGCGCTGGTCGTTGAGCGTTTCCATGGCGGAGCGAATTCGCAGGCCGGCAGCAAGCGCCTGTTCGGGCCGGCCGAACGTCGCCATCACGGCATCGCCGATCGTCTTCACGACCGCGCCCTTTTCGGAATTGATGATGTCGAGCAGCGCGTGGAAATGAGCGCGCACCAGATCGAAGGCGGTGAGGTCGCCGACCCGCTCGTACAGCGCGGTCGAGCCTTTGAGGTCGGTGAACAGAAACGTCAGCGACGTGATCTTGAGGCGCTGGTCGATATTGAGATTGTCGGCCTTGTAAAGGTCGCGGAAGGTTTGATTGGTCAGCATCCGCTTGGCGGTGAGGAACGGCTTGCGCTTGCCGATCAAACGATGAAGCGCGTCGGCGGCGACGAACACCGTCGGCAGCACCCGCAGGTCGGTCTGATTGTCGAGCGACAGCCGCAGCGGTCCGGGGCGCAAGGTCATGGTGCCGACCGGCGCCTGGATCTTGTTGTAGATCAGCGACAGGTGCTGCCGCTCTCCGGTCGGCTCACCCTGCACGTCGATGAACTGCGCGGCGTGCGTCACCGGCTCGAACACGATGACGAATTCGTTCGGCAACTGCAGCGAGAGCACCGCCTTCTCGTGCGGCGGAAGCTCCAGCGCATCCAGCGTCACCTCGTTGGCGAGCGAAGCAAAGGATTCCTTGTTGAAATCGACACCCGAGCTCCAGAAAATCTGCTTGAAATATTCCCAGAGCGGCAGCGAGTTCGGATCGTGCGCCGCAATCCGCCGGACCTGCGGGCTGACGGTAAAGGCAACCTCGACCTGCTCGTCGACAGAAGCTTCGTAGCCGCAGGCGCATAACCCGCAATGATAGTCGTCGCTACGCAGCGATTTCAGCGTGCTGTGGGCATCGAGCACGCCGCCGCAGCCAGGACACAGCACGTTCCAGGTGAGGTCGAACAGCCCGAGCCGGGAGGCATGGAGAAAGCCGGAGATCACGCGTTCTTCGTCGAGGCCGGTCCGCGCCGAAAAATCCAGGGTGTTGATCCGGTTGAGTTCGTGATCTTCGCCGGACACGATCAACCGCTGGATCGCATCGGCGACCGCCGGATCCGCCGTCTGATTAAGCACCGAAAACTGCGCGCGAGGGTCATTCATGTCGCAAGTTTAGAGCAGATCGCGGCTCCATCCAAGGTTTTTGCAAGTGAAGCTTTTTGCGAGCGATGGTTTTTTGTCAGCGGCGCGCGATCTCAAACATCGGCGAGCGATCGGGCTGCGTCGTGACCACGCCGATCGGCATCACTGGTTCCCGGTCGAGAAGTGTGATGCGGAACGCGCCGACCAGTTTGGCCAGCGCCAGCGTCGCCTCGACCAGCGCAAAGTGCGCGCCGATGCAGACCCGCGCGCCGACGCCGAACGGCAAATAGGCAAACCGATCCGGCGGCGGCGACGGCGCCATGAAGCGCTTGGGAATGAACGCATTCGGCTCGCGCCACAGCTTCTCATGCCGGTGCAACAACCACGGTGCGATCAGGATCAAGTCCTTCGCCCTGACCGGCATGCCGGCGATCTCATCCGGCGCGGCCGCCGCGCGCGCGATCAGGAAGGCCGGCGGATAGAGCCGCATCGTCTCGTCGATCACGGCGCGGGTGAATTTCAGCCGCTCGAGCTCGAGCGTGCCGTCGACGGTCGACCCGCGAACCTCATCGGCGACTTCGTCCTGGGTGGCCGGGTCGAGCGCGAGCAGATACAGCGCCCAGAACAGCGTGGTGGCAGTGGTCTCGTGACCGGCGAGAATCATCGTCGCCACCTGATCGCCGAGCTGCGCGTCGGTGAAGGATTGACCGGTCTCGGGATCGCGCGCCGCATCCATCAGGTCGAACAGGTCGCGGCGCGGCGCGTTCTCGTTCTTGCCGGCGGCGCGGCGTTCGGCCATCAGCATCGCCACGAACCGCGTCCACCGTCGGCGGAAGCGGGCGCGGGCGAAATCCTGCGGGCTCGGCCAGCTCAGCGGCAGCAGCATGTCGAGAAAATGCGGACGCGCCAGCCGCGCGCCATATTCCATCACGAAGTCGCGCAACGCCGCGCCGTGACGGTCCATTCCGAACGAAAACATGGTGCGTCCGGCGATCTCCAACGTCATCCGCTGCATCGCCTCGCGCAGATCGACCGGTTCGCCGCTGCGCCCGCCAAGCTTGGCGATGACGTCATCGGTGGCCGCGATCATGTGCGGAACCAGCGTCGCGACCGCCCGCGGCGTGAAAGCCGGCGCCAGCGTGCGCCGCTGATGCTTCCATGCCCGCCCCTCGGCGATCAGCAGGCCTTCGCCGAGCACCGGGCGCAACACCCGGAAGGCCGCCGGGGTCCGCGTGTAGTTCTCGTAATTGTCAACCAGCACATGCCGGATCGCATCCGGCGTATTGAGGATGAAGCTGCTGCGTCCGAAGAAGCGCCCCTGGATCAGATCCTCCTCGTAGGCGCGCTGCCCCCAGGTTCCGATCGCACTCTTGCGCATCGCCGCCATCCGCCCGAAGGCGGTCATGGTCTGCGGCGCCCGCGGCGGACTTGGCGGCACCAGCGGCACGCGCGGCATATCGTGGGCTTCGGCTATGCTCACAGGCATCCTCGCGCAACCATGGCTGACACAGCCTGGCTGATACAGTCCGATAGAGCTAGTCAGTCGGCTAGGCGGCCGCAATCCGGTTGTCCGAAGCGGGCGGCGGGGCAACATACCGGCGCTCTCCGGAATCGGAAGCCGCGATAGCCGTAGAGGCCGCCTGCCCGTAGCTTTTTCAGGGGCTTAACCGTGTGCCGCCCGCGCACATAGACGCTTGACCACTGGACAGCCAAGGACTTTCACAGGCATCAATTTAAACTCCCAAGGGAATCAAGGGAATCACAGACCGGCCCGAGCCGGCGCCAATGGAACGGATTATGACCGACCAGCCGGCCCCCTCAAGATTTGCCGCCGACGGCCTGATGGCCCCGCTGCGGCATTCGGTATTCCGGCGCATCTGGCTGGCGAGCCTGCTTTCCAATCTCGGCCTGTTGATCCAGGGCGTCGGCGCCGCCTGGGCCATGACGCAGATGGCGGCGTCCGCCGACAGAGTGGCGCTGGTGCAGACCGCGCTGATGCTGCCGGTGATGCTGATCTCGATGCCGGCCGGGGCGATTGCCGACATGTATGACCGGCGCGTGGTCGCGCTGATCTCGCTGTCGATCTCGCTCTCCGGGGCAACCGCGCTGTCGGTGCTGTTCTGGTTCGGCCTGGTCACGCCGGAGATTCTGCTGGCGCTGTGCTTTGTGGTCGGCAGCGGCATGGCGCTGTTCGGGCCGGCCTGGCAATCTTCCGTCAGCGAGCAGGTCCCGGCGGAAACGCTGCCGTCGGCGGTGGCGCTGAACGGCATCAGCTACAATATCGCCCGCAGCTTCGGCCCCGCGATCGGTGGCGTCATCGTCGCCAGCGTCGGCGCGGTCGCCGCCTTCGCCGTGAATGCGGTGCTTTATCTGCCGTTGTTCACGGTGCTGTTCCTGTGGCGCCGTAACCTGGCGCCGTCACGGCTTCCCCGCGAGCGCCTCAACCGCGCGATGGTGTCGGGGGTGCGCTACATCGCCAACTCGCCCGTCGATCCGCATCGTGCTGGCGCGAACGCTGGTGACCGGCCTGATCGGCGGTTCGGTGATGGCGCTGATGCCGCTGGTCGCGCGCGACCTCCTGCACGGCGGCGCGCAGACCTACGGCATCATGCTCGGCGCCTTCGGCGTCGGCGCGGTGATCGGGGCGCTCAATATCACCGAGATACGCAAGCGGCTGACGGGAGAGGCCGCGGTGCGCGCCTGCGCGCTGTGCATGGGCGGCGCGATTGCCGCGGTCGCGCTGAGCCGTGAGCCGGTGCTGACGGCGGCCGCCCTGGTAATTGCCGGCGCGGTGTGGATGCTGGCGGTCGCGCTTTTCAACATCGGCGTCCAGCTCTCGGCGCCGCGCTGGGTGGCCGGCCGCTCGCTGGCCGCGTTCCAGGCGTCGATCTCCGGCGGCATCGCGCTGGGAAGCTGGGGCTGGGGCCGGTTGACCGACGCCGTCGGCGTGGAGACCGCCTTGTTGGTTTCCGGCGGCCTGATGTTTCTCTCGCCGCTGCTTGGCCTGTGGCTGCGGATGCCGCGGGTCGGCGCCCGCAACGAGGATGCCGAGGTGCTGGCCGATCCCGAGGTGCGGTTGTCGCTGACCGGACGCAGCGGGCCTTTAGTGGTCGAGATCGAATATCGCGTCGATCAGGAAAACGCCCGCGCCTTCCATGGCGTGATGCAGGAGGTTCAGCTCAGCCGCCAGCGCAACGGCGCCTACGGCTGGTCGATCGCGCGCGACATCGCCGATCCCGAACTGTGGACCGAGCGTTATCATTGCCCGACGTGGCTGGATTATCTGCGCCAGCGCAATCGCTCGACGCAATCCGAGCGCGCGCTGCATCTGCGGGCGATGGGCTTTCATCTCGGCCCCGACCCGGTGCGGGTCCGCCGCATGCTGGAACGCCCGTTCGGCTCGGTGCGCTGGAAGGAAGACACCCCCGACCGCGCCGCCAGCGAAGTGCAACCGGTATCCACCGCGGCGGGCAGCAGCACGTGATTTTTTAGCGGTCATTCCGGGATGGTCCGAAGGACCAGACCTCAGATGCGCAATTGCGCATCGGGGAATCTCGAGATTCTCCAATGTGCAAGCGCACATTGTGGTTCGCGTCTTCGACGCGCCCCGGAATGACAGAAGTAAATCACCGCCCGTGATCGGTCAGGACTTTTTGGCAGGCCCGGCTGAGGCGGGCGCGGTTCTGCTGAAGGCAAGCCAGCACCACCTGATCGCCGTCATTCATCACCTTCCGGCAATGACGGCTGACATCGCGCCCGCAGGCGTCCTGCCCCTGCTGCTGGGCCGAGGCCGCCGAGGCGAAGAGAACCAACGGAACGATCAAAAGAAATCTGGCCATCTTAGTATGCCTCAATATTTCCTTGGCACGCGTCAATGAGCGCGATCAGATTCCGTCGCTCCCTGCCTGTCAATGCGCTGCCTGCGCCTTTCGGTCGCGCTCGGCGGCGAAAATAGTCGGGCCGAACAAGGCCGCGTTTGGACGACGTTAACGTCTATTTCTCATTAATGACGGTGACGCGAGTGACGGGCGCGACGGGGAACACGACGGGTCATCCATTGACCGACACTCTCATTTCCAGACGGACAAGTCGTCGCCCTACCGGTTCCGACAGTAACCTTGTGTATTGAGGACGAGTAAACATGCGCAACGCGGTAGGCCTGATGGTGGCGAGTATTGTTTCCGCGGCGCTGATCGCCGCGGTGTGGTTCTGGACATCGTCACCGCGCGCGGAACTGGCCTCAGCCCCCGCCACCGTGAAGGCCGCGCAGGCCGAACGGCTTCCCGCTTCCGCCAAATCGGACGACACCGTCGAGGTGACCGCCGCCATCTCCGGCAAACCCGCCAATCCCTCGCCCGCGGCATCGGCGGCGTCCGTCGCCGCGCAGCCCGCGATGATGCCCTGCGCCAATCCGGACGCGCTCGGCGTCAGCCGCGTGGTGGAAGTCGACACCACCGGTGGCCCCGGCTTCGGTTTCGAGCATTTCAAGCAGCTCGACTTTCTCGCCGACAAGGAAGTGGTGCTGACCTTCGACGACGGCCCGTGGCCGGGCAACACCCCCGCCGTGCTCAAGGCGCTCGCCGACCAATGCACCAAGGCGGTGTTCTTCCCGATCGGCAAGCACGCGACCTATCATCCGGAGATTCTCAAGCAGGTGGCCGCGGCCGGCCATACCATCGGCGCCCACACCTGGTCGCACGCCAACCTCAACGGCAAGAAGCTCACGGAACAGCAGGCCAAGGACGAGATCGAAAAGGGCTTTAGCGCCGTGAAGCTGGCGCTCGGCACCGCGCCGTCGCCGTTCTTTCGTTTCCCGGAACTGCAGCACGGCCCGGCGTCGGTGACCTATCTCGGCTCGCGCAACATCGCGATCTTCTCCTGCGATCTCGATTCCTTCGACTTCCGCAAAACCAGCACCCCCGACAAGGTGGTGCAGACCGTGATGACCAAGCTCGACAAGCTCGGCAAGGGCATCATCCTGATGCACGACTTCCAGAAGCACACCGCCGACGCGCTGCCCGAACTGCTGCGCCGCCTCAAGGCCGGCGGCTACAAGGTGGTGCTGATGAAACCCAAGGCGCCGGTGCAGACGCTCGTCGAATACGACGAAGGCCTGCTCAAGGGCGCCGCCCTGCCGGTTTCAAGCGCGCGCCCGGTCGGCAACGTGGTCCAGACGATTGCGCAGTAGCGCCTGCGAGAGGGGCATCAGGCACGCCCTGTGGTCTGCACCGCAGCTCGTCGATCGACTTCACTCCTGCGTTATTGCAATTGCGAGGTGACGTGATCCGTCATGCGTTGCCTCGCCTCAAGCATAAAAGCGACGCTTATCATTGGACTTAGAGCGAATAGTCACCTCAGGCGGCGTCCGGTTCGGCCTGTTGCAATAGAGTCGCGCACGCCGGGAAAATAAGTCAGCCGGGCCTTCGGCTGTTGCATATTTATCGGCGAAGCCTGAATTTGGGAGGGTATTTATGGTGCCCTCTGCGAGAAACACATGAAGTCGACTAGCGCTAGCCTTGGCTATTTCAGCACGCTCTCATTTCAGTTCCCGCGTTGGTCGATCCTACCGAGAGTTGCGGCGATCCTGGTATTGCTGGCAGGCGTCACCGCCGGGGTGAAGCCGGCGCAGGCGGCCCCTGCCGAGCCGGCCCCTGCCCATGTTTTCCTGATCCGCGGCGTCCTCAATATTTTCTCCCTTGGCATGGACCAAATGGCCGCCCGGTTGCAGCAGCAGGGCATCAACGCCACCGTTCACAACCACATGCTGTGGGCATCGATCGCCGATGACGCCGCCGCGGAGTACAAAAGCGGGCGGGTCAAGACCATCATTCTGGTTGGGCACTCCTCCGGGGCAACGGTGTCTGCCGGATATCGTGGCGCGGCTCGATCAACAGGGCGTTCCCGTTAAACTGGCAATCGGTCTCGACTCGGTGTTCCGTACGGCCCTCGCGGGCCACGTCGGGCGCTATATCAATTTCTACGTTGCCAGTGGCTACGGTACGCGGGTCGAACAGGCCAAAGGCTTCCACGGAAAACTTGAGAATGTCGATGTCGAGAAGGTACCTGGCGTCTCGCATTTGTCGATCGACAAGAACCAGATCATCCAGCAGAAGGTGATCGCCGAGATCGACGCGGCGGTGCGCGGCGGCCCGGTCCGAGCGCCTGGACAAGGGAAGTCGCGGCAGCCCGTGGCCCATGAGCCCCCGCGGGAGCCAGGCGCAAAGCGCGCATCCGCCGTTGCGGACTGACCGACCGATTTCAAACGCTGGAGCATGATCGGGACCGGCAGCGCGGCGAACAGCGGTCCTCCCTCGCGACAAACGCGAAGCGTTGACGCGGAGATCAGGCTCTAGAAGCGGATAAACGGCACAATCATCGGCACGCGGTGGCGATAGGGTCCGTAGGCCTCCGCGCCCATCTCGGCGTAGAGGAAGCTCTCCTCCATGCGCGCCTTCCGCCATTCTCCGAACGATATCAGCAGCGCGCCCAACAGCGACGTCCCCGTCGCCACGGCAACGCCCGTCGCCAGGATGGCGAGGATCAGGCCGGTATAGATTGGGTGACGCACCAGTCCGTACGGCCCGGTATCAACGATGCGGTGCCCTTCTTTGCGCGTGATGGCGTTTGACCAGAAACGTCCAAGATGAATGCGCGCCCACCACGTAAATGAGACGCCGAGCAACACAATTGCGGCCAGCACATAGGTGCCGGCATTACCGGGATCGTAGAGCGGTCTCTCTCCCAGCGCGGCCGACGTCCAGGGGGACAGCAAGATGGCTCCCAGCAGAATGGGCAGCCGATAGACCCACGAATCCAGGGTTTGAACATGCGTCTTGGTTCGCCCGGACCAGAACGACGCGACGACCCAACTGACGACCCATGCAAGCCAGATCCATGCGAGCAATTTTGTAGGCCAGGTGACAATCCAGCCGCTCGCAGCCAGGTCATAGATACTACCGAGATGGCTAAGCATGCTTCAAAATCGTGCTAACCGGTGTGCTCATCATGTGCGAAATAGTCTCCTGCAAAACGGGCCGGACGGGACGAGGCGTGTACCCGAGTTCACGCCCGGCCTTCTCTACCGAAAGCGCCGTCGCCCGACGGGCAATCCGAACACCTTCAACTGTCGCCGAGGGTGCACGTCCGGTCACGCGATCAGCCTTCAGCTCTATCATCCATGCCGCCAGTTCCGCGAGTCTGCCCGGAACCGGCATCATGAACTTGCGACGGCCGGCGGTTGCCGCCATCAGCGCAAGTACCTGCCTCAGCGGTACGTTGTCGCCGCCGAGCAGATAGCGATGACCGATCCGCCCCTTTTCCATTGCAAGAATGAGGCCGACCGCAACATCCCGCACATCGACAAGGTTCAAGATAAAGTCGAGATACAGCTGAAATCGCCCGCTTTCAAGAAAGTGTCGAAGCATGGCGGTCGGCGGCGTCAAATTGTCATCATGGGGACCGATCGGCATCGTGGGACAACCGACGATCACAGGAAAACCGGTTGCGGCCGCCTGCAACGCCAGACTATCCGCGAGCATTTTCGAGCGCGTGTACGGCCCCGGCATTTTGTCGACCGTTAGAGAGACGTCCTCCGCGGCCATACCGTCCGGCCGAGACGCACCGAAAAGGATGGACTCGGTCGAGCAGTGCATGACTTTGGCCACGCCGCATCGGCGGGCGGCCGCAAGGACGTTTTCGGTCCCGGTACAATTGACAAGGTGAAAATCGGTTCTGTTCTGTCTCCACATGCCAGGCAAACCTGCCAGATGATAGACCTCTTCAATACCGACCATCGTCCCGTGCACCAGCTTCGTTGTCGAGCACCGAACCCTCGACATAGTCCACGCTCGGCAAAGCGCGGTGTGGAACACGGATGTCGAGAACGCGCACCTGCCGGCCCCGAGCAACAAGTTCGGATACCAGATGCTGGCCGATAAAACCGCTGCCGCCAGTAACGAGTATATGCGTCATGAATGTGCGCGGGGCTCGCTTCGGCCGTCAGTCGGGTAGAGCGAAGCGTTGATCGGCGGGGGCTGCACGGCTGGTCCGATGATCGCCGCGAGGTCCTGCCGAAATCCAAGTACAATGAACAGTTTCGTCATCACGAACATGGGTCCAAGCAGCAGATGCGAGGGATTATCGACCAGCGCGGGCTGTCGTTGCTCGAATACCCGATGCCCTATGATTTGCGAAGCCACACCAATCACAACTAATACTGCGGTCGTGATCCACACACCGACAACGCTCGCATGATCGACGATGATCGACGCGGTCGTGAGCAGCAGAACGGCCGCGCCGACGATCGCCAATCCAAGCGATGCGTCGAGGACGAGCCAATATATCAAGACCGGAAGCACCAGAATTACCGCCAGGCTGATGTGCACGCCAAACACAGGGATCGACCACTGGGTGAGGGGAAGAATCGCCGCCAGGAACAGGCAGATGATACCCAGCACATGCATCGCACAGTTCATGGGATCGCGATGGTATTCCACGTAATCCGCCAACTGAAGCTTGAAATACGCGGTCATACGCGGGTCCTTTCCGCCCTCGTGGCTCGGGACGTCCTATGGGAAATAGTCACGGCACCACGAAACTTTCGCGTCATCTTCGTGTGCGGACCATGGCACGTTAGTAAAACTGCTGTTCAGGTCAAAGTCAAAGCTTGCTGAGTGAGGCTTTCGGAACAGGCGCTAACGTATGGACTTTTCAGGAACTTTAGCCGATTTCAGCTTTGCGAGCATCCGCTGCCGCAGCACGTACCTCCGCCACGCCTGATATCAACATCACGCGGAGCAAACAGGGTTCGTCGGAAGCGGCGCTTGCGGATGACCAGCGTCGCGAAGGATGGTGCCGCAAACAGGACTCGAACCTGTGACCCCGTCATTACGAATGACGTGCTCTACCAACTGAGCTATTGCGGCGGACCATGCGGCATCGGAAAAGACCCCGAAAACGCCCGCACCTGATATCGGTCGCGCCGGCTTTTGGCAAGAAAAACGGCGCCAACCAGCACCGAACTACCCGCCCCAGCGCGACAGAAATCCGCGCCAGCCGCCAGCCTGGGCGCTGGGCGGCCCGATTTGTTCCGCGAATTCATCGCGGACGCCCTCCTCATCGATTCCGGGATCGTCGGGCGCCCGCAGAATCGGAATTACCGGCGGAATGCTCGTCGGCGCGGCCTTGGATGGATCCTTGGGCAGGTCTGTCCGTGGAAGGTCCTGGCGCGCGCGGAACAGCGGCGCCGCCGCGACGGCAGGCGATTCGGCCGGCGGCGGGGGTGGAACCACCGGCGCCGGTTCGGCCGCGACAGCGGTGAGCGAAGCCTGGGCCAGCGGGGCATTGTCCTGCGCGGCGGCGGGCGCCGCCTCGATCGTCGGTGGCGGCGCGAATCGGAGATTCGCTTGTCAGTTCGGCGGGCGGCTCGCGCGGCGGTGCCGGCGGCGCCAGCATCGCTTCCTCGAACGCCGAAGGCTCGATCGTACTCGTTTGGTCGGACGGCAAGGCCGCGAGCGGCGTCTGCCATTGAAACGCATCGAGCCGGCCGCTAACCGGCGATACCGGGCGCCAGGTCGCCGACACATAACCGTCCGCGGTCCAGACCGGATCGTGCAGCGCGCGCACCGCGCGCAGCGTCCAGGCCCGCGCCCGGCCGCTATCGCCGTGCTCGGTGCGCTCGATCTCCGCCATCAGCATCGCCACCCGCTGGGTCGGCGCCGCGATGAACGGCGCCAAGGCCTCGCGTGCGCGCGCATATTCGGTGGCATCGATCGCGGCGCGCGCGATTGCCAGCGCGCTTTCGAGATGCCCCGGCGCCTTGGCGGCGAGCGTCTCGATCCGCACCAGCCGCTGCCGCGCGGAATCCCCGAGCTTCACATGCGCGTAGGCATCGGCGAGATCGGGATGCGGCTGCGCCAGCCATGCCGTCTCGACGATCCGCATCGAGCGCCGGACCTGATGCGCCTCGCTCTCATACTTGCTCGCCAGCACCGCGGCCGGCACCAGGGTCGGCGCCAGCTTGACCGCCTCCATCACGCTCTCGCGCGACTTATCGCGGTCGACCTTCTCCAGCTCCAGCGCGCGCGCCGTCAACAGCACGCCGCGCTGACGCTTATAGGTCGGCTTGTCGATCAGCCCCGCCGAAAGATTGGTGCCGAGGATCGACAGCGCCCCGCTCCAGTCGCCTTTGGCGCAACGATAGCCGAGCACCGCATGCGACGCCCAGGTCGACGACGGCGCGAGCTTCAGCGCCTCTTGGGCGATCATCACGGCGGCGACCGGATCGTCGGCGCGCTGGGCTTCGACGAACAGGCCGCGCAGGCCCAACAGCCGGGTGTCCTCGCGCTCGGCCATGGCGTGGAAGGCGCGTTGCGCGCCGACGCGGTCGCCGTCGAGCTGCGCCGATTGCGCGTGCAGCAACAGCGCCAGCGGATCCTGCGCGGCATGGCGTCGCGCCACCTCGGCGTGGGCGCGGGCCGCCGCCGCATCGCCGTGGCCGATCGCGAGCAAGCCTTGCGTGATCGCCTGCCGGCCGCGCGCTTTCCGCCGTTCGCGCCGGCGACGCCTGATCCGCTCGGGCGTGCGCCACAGCGCGCGCAGCATGCTCCACGCCAGCACGGCCGCGACGGCGACGACGCCGAGCGCCAGCGCGAACACCGGTATCGTGGTCTCGACCCGCCAGCCGGCCCATGACAGCACGACCTTGCCGGCCTGATCGTCGACCCATGCTGCGCCCGCCGCCGCCAGCGCAATCAACAGCAGAAACAGAATGATCCGGATCATCGAAAGCCTATTGCGGGGGGTTGGCGAGCGCCGTCATGGCGTCCGCCGCAAACTGGCGCGAGGCGGCGAGTGCAGCGTCGCGCGCCTCTGACTTGTCGATCCATGATTGCGCAGCGGCGCGGTCGGCGGGCGACAGCGTCTTCAACTCGCGCCTGGCTTCATTGGACTCGTTGCGCAGCGCCGCCGCGGTTACCCGCGCGACCACCGCGCCGCGATCGTTGCCGACGGCATCGGTGCGCTCGATGCGGACCAGCCGCGACGCGCCGACCTTGAGGCGATCGACCAGATCGGCGCTCGCTTCCTCACTCGGCGGTGCCGGCGGCGACAGCTTCGGGACCAGCGTCAGCAACTCACGGCTCAACCCGGCGGCGGTCGGCACCCCGGTCGCGGCAAAACCGTCGAGCGGCTTCAAGGCGTCCGGGTCGGCCGCGAGCGATTTCGCGGCCGCCAGCGTCGCGGCATACGGATCGCCCTGTCGAACCGAAAGATCGAGCAAGGAGGCCACCACGACCCGGCGCAGCGGCGCGTCGTCGGCCGATTTTGTACTTTGCTGCGCGATCGCGCCGCTCTGCGCGCGGCTCGCGCGCTCGATCTGGTCGAGACGCGCGTTGATCCCCGACAGATCCACCGCCGGCGCGACGTCGCCCGGCGCGGATTTGACGCCGTCGGCGTCGGTGGCGAGTTTTTCCGACTGCGCCCGCACCGCGGCGATTTCGTCGCGCAGCGAGGCCAGCGAATTTTCGAGCGCCGCCACGCGCGCGGCGGCCGCGGGATCGGGCGCCGGCACGGCCGGCCTGCTGGCCACCGACTCGACCCTGGAAGACAGCCCGGCGACGCGTGCGGTGAGGTCATCGATCGCCGCCACATTGACCTGTGGCGCCGCGGGGGCAGCTGCCGGCTGCACCTCCGGCCAACCCAGCATCCAGCCGACGCCGATCACCAGCGCCGCGGCGACCGCGCCTGAAATCGGCGCAATTACCCAAGGTGAAATCGATGGCGAGATCGGCGCGGCGGGTTTCGCCGCGTCCTGTTCTGGCGGCGCGGGTTCGTGCAGCTCGGGTTCCGGCGGCGGGCTTACCGGCGGTACGCTGGCCCTCCGGAACCGCGGGTTTCGCCGGTTACTTCGCTGGCTTCGAGGTCGATGGTGGGCGGCGCACGCCTGGCGCGGCCCGAATCCGGCGGCGTGGCGTCTTCAGCCCTTTGCTGAAGCGTCTCCTGAGGTGTCCCTGAGGTGCTTCTTGGAGCCCTTGTTCGGGCCTGTCATCGGCCATCGCGAGAATTCCTCATTTGCAGGGATCGGACATTACCAGATTCGACACCCCTGTTAGCGCGATCAGGGGTGCAAAGCACGTTCGAGCGCCTCCAATAAGGCAACCTCATCGGGGGACCGGGCCGTCAGAACCCGGGTGGCGCCGGCATCGCGGACCGTCGAGGCGACCGCATCGGAGATGCAGCATTGCGGAATCGCGAGCGCCGAGATTTCGACGCCGCCCGCCCGTGCGGCATCCACGAAGGCGCGGGCGCTGCGCCGCGAATAATGCAGCACCGCATCAATCTGGTTGGCCGCGAAGGCATCGCAGGCCTCGCGCGGCAGGTCGGATACCGCGTTCATTCGATAAGTCGTGTGGGTGACGACGCTAAAACCGCGCGCGCCGAGATCGCCGGCCAGATCGCGCGCCAGATCGGCGCCCGCCAGATAAAGCAGCGGGCTGGCGGAATCGAGTTCCCCGGCCTTGGCGCGGGCGAGCACCTCGTCGCGCAGGCCGCTGACGCCGCCATTGGCGGCAACCACGGTGCCGAAGCCGGCGCGGCGGGCGGCCGCAGCGGTATGCTCCCCGACCGCGAACAGCGGCAGCTTGAGCAGCCGGCGCCCTTCGGGATGTGATTCGAAGCCGCGCAGCGCATTGGCGCTGGTGACGATGACCGCACCGTAGCCCGCGTCCAAATCGTCCTGGAACGCCAGCGATTCAAACCGCAGCATCGGCGCCAGCAGAACGCCGAAACCCCGCTGGCGCAGGGTCGCGGCGGTGGTCTCATTGTCCGGATGCGGTCGGGTGACGAGAACGGCCATGGATCAAACTCTCAACAGGTCCCAAATCTGACAATCCCTATCGGGTCTGACAAATCCCAGGACTTTCCTGAATTCGCTTCTTTCCTGAATTGACTTCTCCCGAATTCACTTCATTCCCGAACTCACCCGCTTTTGGAACCGCGGAAGATTGCACTTCGAGACCCCGCAGTGCTAGAGCGAGGTCGGTTCTGGAACGCCACGGGTGGATAGGCAAACGCCGGTTTCGGCAGTCGCGCAAGGGCTCACATTGGCTAACGACACCCGCATGCTCGTGCAAAATCTCGTTCTCGGCATCGAGACGACCTGCGATGAAACCGCCGCCGCCGTGGTCGAGCGCCAGAGCGACGGGTCGGGGCGAATCCTGTCCAATATCGTGCGCTCGCAAACCGAAGAGCATATCCCGTTCGGCGGCGTGGTGCCGGAGATCGCCGCCCGCGCCCATGTCGACCTGCTCGACGGCATCGTCGCCGCCGCGATGAAGGAAGCCAATGTCGGATTTGCCGATCTTTCCGCCGTCGCCGCCGCCGCGGGCCCGGGCCTGATCGGCGGCGTGATCGTCGGCCTGACCACGGCCAAGGCGATCGCGATGGTGCACGATACGCCGCTGATCGCGGTGAATCACCTCGAGGCCCATGCGCTGACGCCGCGGCTGACCTGCGCGCTGGCGTTTCCGTATTGTTTGTTTCTCGCCTCCGGCGGCCATACCCAGATCGTCGCGGTGGTCGGCGTCGGAAAATATGTGCGCCTCGGCACCACGGTCGATGACGCCATGGGCGAAGCCTTCGACAAGGTCGCAAAGATGCTCGCGCTACCCTATCCGGGCGGCCCGGAGGTCGAGCGCGCGGCGCGCGGCGGCGACGCCAAACGCTTCGCCTTGCCGCGTCCGATGCTGGGCCGCGCCGATGCCAATTTCTCGCTGTCGGGATTGAAAACCGCCGTGCGCAACGAGGCCAGCCGGCTCGGTGAATTGCAGCCGCAGGATATCAGCGACCTCTGCGCCAGTTTTCAGGCGGCGGTGCTGGAATTGACCGCCGACCGGCTGAGCGTCGGCTTGCGGCTGTTTCACGAGCAGTTCGGCCCGCCGCGGGCGCTGGTGGCCGCCGGCGGCGTCGCCGCCAACCAGGCGATCCGCGGCGCGTTGCAGGATGTTGCCGCGAAGGCGCAGACCACGCTGATCATTCCGCCGCCCGCTCTATGCACCGACAACGGCGCGATGATCGCCTGGGCCGGCGCGGAACGGCTGGCGCTCGGCATGATCGATACGATGGACGCGCCGCCCCGCGCGCGCTGGCGACTCGATGAAAATGCGGTGGCGCCCGTAGGGTTCGCCAACACCCGCGCCGGATTTTAGGCGGAGAACCTCGCGATGCCGTCTTTCAAATCCGTCGCAGTGATCGGCGCCGGCGCCTGGGGCACGGCGCTGGCCAGCGTCGCCGCGCGGGCGGGGCGCAATGTCATGCTGTGCGCGCGCAGCGTCGCGCACGCGGCCGACATCGCCGCCACGCGCACCAACCCGAAATTGCCGGGCACGCGGCTGGACGACGTTGTCGAGGTGACGGCCGACCTCAAGCGCGCCGCGGCCGCGGACATGATCCTGATCGCAACCCCGGCACAGCATCTGCGCGAGGCCGTCACCGCGCTGGCGGTGCATCTCGACAAGGGTACGCCCGTCATCGCCTGCGCCAAAGGCATCGAGCGCGGCAGCCACAAATTCATGACCGAGGTGATCGCGGAGGCCGCGCCGCAGGCGACGCCGGCGATCCTGTCGGGACCGAGCTTCGCCGATGACGTCGCGCGGGGCCTTCCCACCGCCGTGACGCTGGCGGCCAACGATGAGGAACTTGCGCGCGCGCTGGTGCAGGCGATGGGGTCTTCGACCTTCCGGCCTTATCACAGCACTGATATCCGCGGCGTCGAGATCGGCGGCGCGGCCAAGAACGTGCTCGCGATCGCCGCCGGAATCGCTGTCGGCCGAAAACTCGGGGCATCGGCGCAGGCGGCGCTGACCACGCGTGGCTTCAGCGAACTGGTTCGGCTTGGACAGGCCTGCGGCGCGCGCGGCGAAACCATGGCGGGACTGTCAGGTCTGGGTGACCTGATCCTGAGTTGCTCCAGCCTGCAGTCGCGCAATTTCGCGCTCGGCATTGCGCTCGGACGCGGCGAAGCGCCGCCGCCGGGAAAACTCGCCGAAGGCGAATTCACTGCGCCGGTGCTGACCGAACTGGCACTATCGAAAAATGTCGATATGCCGGTATCGTCGGCAGTGGCGGCGATCCTGAGCGGCGCGATCACGATCGACGCGGCGATCGAAGGCCTGCTGACGCGGCCGTTCAAGGCGGAGGGATGACAATGGCGTACTGGCTGGTGAAATCGGAGCCTTCGGCGTGGTCGTGGGACCAGCAGGTCGCAAAAGGCGCCAAGGGCGAAGCGTGGACCGGCGTGCGCAATTTCACCGCGCGGCAGAACCTCGTGAAGATGAAGAAGGGCGATCTTGCCTTCTACTATCATTCCAACGAGGGCAAGGAGATCGTCGGGATCGCCGAGATCATCAAGGAGGCCTATCCCGATCCGACCGACAAGACCGGCAAGTTCGTCTGCGTCGACATCAAGGCCGACAAGCCGCTGAAAACGCCGGTGACGATGGCGGCCATCAAGGCCGACAAGCGACTGGTTGAAATGGCGCTGGTGAAATATTCGCGGCTGTCGGTGCAGCCGGTGACGGCGGAAGAGTGGAAGATCGTCTGCAAGATGGGTGGGATGTAAGATCTATCCCCTCTCATCCTGGAGCGAGGCGACAGGCCAGTCGCATAGTGTGCCGCAGCGATGCGCTAACGTTATCAGCTTCGAACGCCATCGGAATCCATGGCGCTTCAGAATTGCTGGGCACGAAGTGATTAACTGAATTCAGCGCGGCAGGCGTCACTGAATTCGCGAAGAAGTTCGAGCGCGCCACTATTCAACATCTCCCGCAACTCGAGGAAGCTCTTGTCGGCGCCAGATAGGCATCGACCATCTTTCGTCCGACGCGCTCGGCGCTTTCGACCACTTTTGGCGAAGACTGCACGCGCATTCTGTCGATCCTTGCGTAGATGCCGACCAGCGCGGGAATGTCCGCTTATCGTGCTGAGCCCGTCCACGTAGGCTTTCGCAGCCTCTTCGATAATTCCTTGTCGAGCTCTTGTCGGCGGGCGCGGTCCTGCGCGATCCACTGCGCCTTCGCCTCGGGTCTGTTGCGTCAGCCACGACGCGAGGACGCGATCGTGAGTCCGCCGATGGCGGCTCCCGCCAGCGCCGCGAGAGCGGAAATGATTGATGCATTCATGTGACCAATCACGAGATGGAGGGTTGAACCTGCGATACCAATGCAAGAAAAGAAAGCCCGCGATCAGCTATGACCGGGCCAATTCGTAAAATCGTAGCTCAGAATTCCGATATCTGTGAATGCACGGACATTCGAGTTGGCTTTTTGCGGTGGCTGGACGCTTACGCCGGGACGTCCGCGCTTGAAGCAAAGTACTCAGTTCGGCTCGGTCGGCGCTCTATGGTGGTTTCAAGCGAAGTTTAAGAGAAGCGCTGGCGCCGATCAGGCGGTGCACTCGATTTCCCGCCCTAGCAGACCGACTAATCTGCTTTTCAAAATGACAATTTTCTTAGAAGTTCAATGCGATTTGCGTCGTCCAGTCCTCTCCTGCAAAAACATGTCGCTTTCCATTCAACCCAAATCACCGGCTTATCTCGCGCCATCCCGTCCCACCAGAGGGGCGTTTCGCGATCGTCACGGACGTTGGGTGCGGGATACGATGGACGCGGCACGTCACGAGACGAATGACGTTGCTCGCGGACGGCGAAGCCGTGTGGTCCTGACGCCCCGACGCTGGCGTTCAAGTCCTTGAGAAGCAAGCTTCTCAGGGATGATGGTGGCAAGAAAGCCCGGTCACCAGGGAGAGCTCGGAGTAAGCCGTAAAACCATTGTGCAGGGAATGCCGGGTCGCTTCCGGCGTACCTGTGGTGACTACCGTGTGCTTTCTACCTTTTGCACACGGGCCGCGGGTGCGTGGGCACCCGGCATTCCCTGCGCCCTCTTTGTTGAGGGACAGCGTTAGGCAGCAACTCGGGCGTGTTGGCGTCGCGGGATGCGGACTTGTATCTGGCCGTCATCGCCCGGCTTGGCCGGGCGATCCAGTATCAAAGGTCATCCGCGATGAAATCGCGAGTTCGCGGCGTACTGGATACCCCGCATGCGCGGGTTATGACGCTCTACACTTGCTCGTTTGAAACCTGAATCGGAAAATGGCGCGAAGCGACGCAACCTGTTCGTCGCTACGCGCGCCTCACCTCACGCCGCGGCGGTCGCGACCACCTGGGCCAGCAGCTGCTCGCGCTTCGACTGCGAGCGATAGCCCTTCATCGTCGCGGCGAAACGCTCCAGGATGCCGTCTTCGAACGCGGTGACGATGGTATCGTGGACGTAGCTCTTGCGGCAGATCGCCGGCGTGTTCGACAGCTCATCGGCAGCGGCGCGGACGGCATCCAGCACCTGCTTGCGCCGGCCGCGCGCGCTGGCGGCCGGTGAAATCCGCGACAGCGATTCCAGCACCACCGCGGAAGCCATCAGCGTACGAAAATCCTTCAGCGAAATCTTGATGCCGGCGATCTCGCGCAGGAACGCATTGACCGACGTGGTGGAGACGCCGCGCACGTTGCCGGCGCTGTCGCGGTACTGGAACATCCGCTTGCCCGGGACGTCGCGCAGAATGCCGATCGCGCGCACCAGCTTGGCGGCGTCGCATTCCTTGCGCACGGCCTTGCCGCCCTTGGCCTTGAAGGTCAGCACCACGGAATCATCTTCCAGCACCACATTGGACTTCAACAGCGTGGTGGCGCCGCGGGTGCCGTTAAGGCGGGCGTAGGATTCGTTGCCGGGCCGGATCGCGGTGCGGGCGATCAGTTCGATCACCGCCGACAGCGCGAACTCACGGGTCGGCTCATCGCCGGAAAGGTGCGCCGAGACGTTGCGGCGGATCTTCGGCAGCGCCGCCACCAGCTTCGCCAGGCGGTGGGCCTTGCGCTGCTCGCGGACCTTTTCCCAATCGGCGTGATAGCGGTACTGCAGCCGCCCCGCGGCATCGCGGCCGACCGCCTGCAAATGCGAGGCCGGATCCGGCGAATAGCGCACTTGCGCATAGGCCGGGGGCACCGCCATCGAGTTCAGCCGCTTGATGGTGCCGAGGTGGCGGATCCGGGTGCCGTTGGCGCGAACGAACGAATAATTCTTGCCGCGCTTGATCCGGCGAATGGTCAGTTCGTTCTGGTCGCCGAGCTTGAGGCCGAGTTCGCCGGCCAGTTCTTCGACGGTGGTCTTGAGCGCGGTCGCAGCCTTCGCCGGGGGGGCCTTGGCTCCCTTGGCAGGTCCTTTGGGCCATTGGCCCAGCGCTTTAGCCAGAGCGACTTCCGGATCGGCGGAAACGGGCCCCGGTAGCCTCGATATTCACCTGATCCATCATCACTTCGACGCCTTGCTCCGCCTGTCCGCTGGTAATGCCCGGTTATTGTTGTTTGTTCCGGCAGGGCGCTTGGCCCTCGGGGAGGCCATTTAGGGGGTTGCGGACGCCAATGCGAGTCCCATCTTGCCGCAGGCAGGTTTCCAGATACCGGTCAGGCGGTTGCATTCGCGCGATAACGTTGATTTTAGGTTGGGGCCAAACGCGATCGTGATCGGATCGCGGGCGCCGGACCGGCGGCTTGGCGCGCGGTCTGACCAAGGTCGGAGCGGTTTCCGTCTTGTCGCCGCCCTGCCCGGCGACGCATAATAATTCGGTCAGGGAACACGGCTGCTGGTCGCCGCATTCTTTGGCCGCAAGGGGGAGGGTAAGGGATGTCCGAGAAGATTTACGGCGTGTCGGCGGAATGGGAGAAGCGCGCCTTCATCGACCAGGCCAAATACCCGAGATGTACGCGCGTTCGGTCAGCGATCCCAACGGGTTCTGGGCCGAACAGGGCAAGCGCGTCGACTGGATCAAGCCGTTCCACAAGGTCGAGAACGCTTCGTTCGCGCCGGGCAATATCTCGATCAAATGGTTCGAGGACGGCGTCCTCAACGTCGCCTGGAACTGCATCGACCGGCATCTCGCCAAGCGCGGCGACCAGACCGCCATCATCTGGGAGGGTGACGACCCCTCGCAGTCGAAGCACATCACCTACCGTCAATTGCATGACGAGGTCTGCAAGTTCGCCAACGTCCTGCGCACCCGTAACGTCAAGAAGGGCGATCGCGTCACGATCTATCTGCCGATGATCCCGGAGGCCGCCTACGCCATGCTGGCCTGCGCGCGGATCGGCGCGATCCATTCGGTGGTGTTCGCCGGCTTTTCGCCAGACAGCCTGGCCCAGCGCATCACCGACTGCCAGTCCAAGGTGGTCATCACATCAGATGAAGGCCTGCGCGGCGGCAAGAAAGTGCCGTTGAAGGCCAATGTCGATGCCGCGATTGCCAAGGCCGGAGGCGTCGACTGGGTGGTCGTGGTCAAGCGCACCGGCGCCGCAGTCGACATGAACCCGTCGCGCGATTTTTGGTACCACGAAGCCGCCGAGATGGTGACGACCGAATGCCCGGTTGAGCACATGCATGCGGAAGATCCGCTGTTCATTCTCTACACCTCGGGCTCGACCGGGCAGCCCAAGGGCGTGCTGCACACCTCAGGCGGCTATCTGGTATTTGCGTCGATGACGCACCAATACGTGTTCGACTATCACGATGGCGATATCTACTGGTGCACCGCCGATGTCGGCTGGGTCACCGGCCACAGCTACATTCTCTACGGCCCGCTGGCGAACGGCGCGACCACGCTGATGTTCGAGGGCGTGCCGAACTATCCCGATCAGTCGCGGTTCTGGAATGTGATCGACAAGCACAAGGTCAACATCTTCTACACCGCGCCGACCGCGATCCGCGCGCTGATGCAGGGCGGCGACGCGCCGGTCAAGAAGACGTCGCGCAAGAGTCTTCGATTGCTCGGCAGCGTCGGCGAGCCGATCAATCCGGAAGCGTGGGAATGGTATTATCGCGTGATCGGCGACGAGCGCTGCCCGATCGTCGATACCTGGTGGCAGACCGAAACCGGCGGCATTCTGATCACGCCGCTGCCCGGCGCCACCGCGCTCAAGCCGGGTTCGGCGACGCGGCCGTTCTTCGGCGTGGTGCCGGAGATCGTCGACGCCGACGGCAAGGTGCTGGACGGCGAGACCAGCGGCAATCTCTGCATCGCCAAGTCGTGGCCGGGACAGATGCGCACGGTCTATGGCGACCACGCCCGCTTCGAGCAGACCTACTTCTCGACCTATAAGGGCAAATACTTCACCGGCGACGGCTGCCGCCGCGACGCCGACGGCTATTACTGGATCACCGGCCGCGTCGATGACGTCATCAACGTCTCCGGCCATCGCATGGGCACCGCCGAAGTCGAAAGTTCGCTGGTGGCGCATGAGGCGGTGTCGGAAGCCGCCGTGGTCGGCTACCCCCACGACATCAAGGGCCAGGGCATTTACGCTTACGTGACGCTGATGACCGGCCGGGAGCCGAGCGAGGCGCTGCGCAAGGAACTGGTGGCGTGGGTGCGCAAGGATATCGGCCCGATCGCATCGCCCGACCTGATTCAGTTCGCGCCGGGCCTGCCGAAGACGCGCTCGGGCAAGATCATGCGCCGCATCCTGCGCAAGATTGCCGAGGACGAACCGGGGAGTCTCGGCGATACCTCGACGCTGGCGGATCCCGCCGTCGTTGACGACCTGGTGGCGCATCGCCAAAACAAGAAGGGCGCGGGAGCCTAGGGCTCGCCGCAGGAGGGGCTTATGCGGGGGTTTATCGGATTGCGACTCGGTCGCCTGGTTGCGGCCGCTTTGCTCGTGATGTCCGGCGTTGTGCTGGGATCGGTCGGCGCCGCGGCGGCAAATCTCGACGAAGCCTGCGGCGGCCCGGGAAAAATAACCTGCAATTCGGCCCTGTATTGCCGGGTTCCGGCGGGGCAATGCACCACCGCCGACGTCGCCGGCACCTGCGAAAAGGCGCCCGACTTCTGCATGCGCGTTTCCCGGCCGGTCTGCGGCTGCAACGGCAAGACCTACCTCAACGAATGCGAAGCCCGGCACGCCAAGGTGGCGGTCGACTACACCGGTCGCTGCAAGAAGCCGCCGGCCGACGGTACCACGCCGGCGCCACCGCCCGCGGCAAAGAAGAAGAAGGCGGCGAAGCCAGCCAAGTAGCCGCACTGCGTCGCCCGGCCGCAAGCCTGGCTGCAGGCGCCTCATTTTGCAGGCGCCTTATTTTCAAGTCATTTACTTTGTTCCATCATTTGCCTCCTCGCTGCCGCCGAAAGGGTTCTGAAGCCCTCGCGCGGAAACCGGTTGGTTATGGCTCACGGCTAAGGATGCCGTGACGGGGAAGCGAAGTGGAGAGAATGATGTCACTGAGGATTGCGGTGGCGCTGGCAGCCACCATCGGAGCAGGCCTGTTGATGTCGACCGCGGCCGAGGCGCGGCCGGATCTGGTCGGTTTCCACGGCGAGTACGCGCCCGGAACGATCGTGGTGCGGACCAATGAGCGCCGGCTCTATCTGGTCGTCGGTCCCGACCAGGCCATGCGCTACCCCGTCGGCGTCGGCAGGTCCGGCAAGCAATGGGCCGGGGTCACGCAGATCAACGGCAAATTCCGCTACCCGGCCTGGTCACCGCCGGCTGAGATACGGCGCGACAAGCCGTCGATGCCGGACGTCATTCCCGGCGGTTCGCCGCGCAATCCGATGGGTGTTGCGGCGATGACGCTGGCAGGCGGCGAATACGCGATCCACGGCACCAACGTACCGGGCTCGGTCGGCGGCTTCGTATCCTATGGCTGCATCCGGATGCTCAACGAAGATATCACCGACCTCTACCAGCGGGTCCCGGTCGGCACCGAGGTGGTGGTTTCGCGCTGAACCCACGATATCGGGGAATCTAATTACAAAGCCGCGCCGGGCGCGGCGTTTCGGACATGACGGTCAATAAGAACAGAGCCCGCAACAAGAACGGGGCCCGCCCTTAAAAATCCGAGGCGATGCCTTTGTTTTCCCAGTCGCCGTACCGGGTGGGTTCCGGGCCCTTCGGGCCCTGCAGTTCCTTTGGCGCCGGATGCGCGTTGGCCTCAGCCGCGCGCCGCCGCGCTTCGGCTTCCGCGAGCGCGCGCTTGGCGGCCGGCGATAGCGGCTTGCGTTCTGAAGCGGATGCGTCCACCACCGGCGCTGGAGAATCGTTCGTCATCTCTGGCTTTCGAGCACGGGAATTTTCCCGCTCATCTAACATCTGCGATGCGCAGATCATACCTTAGCTGTGAAATCACAAAGGCGATTCTTACATTTGGCATATTCGCATGCCAGAGCTGTGTTCCTTGCGATGGCCGCGCGAATCCGCGTAACCGCCATGGCTTTTCCCGAGATGTTCCCGTTCCAATGCCTTCTCAACGATTTGCACTGCCATCCGAAGTGCCCGGGCTTGCGGCACGGCGGATCGCAGCAGACATTCTTGACGGTGTGCTGCACAAGCAGCGCACGCTCGACGATCAACTCGACGGCGCCGGCGCACATCCCGGGCTGAAGACGCTGCCCGATCGTGATCGCGCCCTGATGCGGCGCCTGGTGGCGACGGTTTTGCGACGGCTCGGTACGTTGGGCCACGTGTTGTCACGTTTGCTCGATCGCGGCATTCCGACCGACGCACCACGCGCGCAGAGTGCGCTTCTGATCGGCGCCGCCCAAATTCTCTGGATGGATGTGCCCGACCACGCCGCGGTGGACCTGTCGGTACGGCTGGTGCAGTCGGACCGGCGGGCGGCGAAATATGCCGGGCTCGTCAACGCGGTCTTGCGCCGCTGCGCGCGCGAGGGGCAGCCGCTGATCGACGAGGTCAAGTCGCAAACGCTTGATGTGGCGCCGTGGCTGCTGGCGCGCTGGATCGCCCATTACGGCGAGGCCACGGCGCGCGACATTGCGATCGCCATCAGCCAAGAGCCGTCGCTCGACATCACCGTGAAGTCCGATGCGGCGCAATGGGCGAACCGCCTGCATGGCGAGATCCTGCCGACAGGGTCGGTGCGCACGCTGTTGCAGGGTTCGGTGACCATGCTGCCGGGCTTCACCGAGGGCCAGTGGTGGGTCCAGGATGCCGCCGCCGCATTGCCGGTGCGGCTGCTCGGCGACGTCGCCGGCAAGACCATCGCCGATCTCTGCGCTGCGCCGGGCGGCAAAACGGCTCAGCTCGCCCAGGCCGGCGCGCATGTCACCGCGCTCGACCGCTCCTCGAATCGCATGGCCCGGCTGCGCGACAATCTCGCCCGGCTTTCGCTGCAGGCGGAGACCGTGGTGGCCGATGCCGCCGAGTGGCAAGGCGGAAACAACGGCGCCGGCTTCGACGGCATCCTGGTCGATGCGCCCTGCACCTCGACCGGCACGATCAGGCGGCATCCCGATGTCGGCTGGCTGCGGCAGGAAGCCGACATCGGCGCGCTGACGGCGCTGCAGAAACGATTGCTGCAAAGGGCAGTTGCGCTGCTGAAGCCGGGCGGAATACTGGTCTATTGCACCTGCTCGCTGGAGCCGGAAGAGGGCGAACAGGCGGTATCGGCCCTGCTCGCCGCCGAATCATCGGTGCGCCGCGTGCCGATCGACGCCGGCGAGGTTGCGGGGCTCACCGAGATTTTGACCGCCGAAGGCGATTTGCGCACCCTGCCCAGTCATCTGCCGCGGGACGAGCCCCGGATGGGCGGCCTCGATGGCTTTTACGCTGCGCGGCTGGTCAAATCCTGATCTTGCGCCGCCTTTGCCGACGCGCCGCTGATTCGCGCCGTTTCAAGATAGTGTCTTGATCGCGTTTCCGGACTAAAAGGATTCGACAGAATCTTTCCACTCGGATGCGGGGTTCAGAAGTTCTCGTCGCTTTCGTCGCGCGACCTCGCGAGAGCCTCTGAGCCGAAACCACATTCGGATTGTGATCCTGGTGTCCCCTCGAACCTGAAGTTCGCCAAGGGGGTGACGCAATGTCGGGCGAACTTCGGATTCGGGACACTGGGCAAGGCGTGTCGGTCGCACAACGCAGACGCATTTCGACGCTGATCGTGGGCCGCTTCGCGCGGAACGTGATGGCGCGCGCAAGCGGCAGCTCGGTGGCACTGTCGCGGCTGTGGCCGGGCCGCACCGATCGCCTCATCATCGCCCCGCACGATCTGCGCACCACCGACGCCACCCGCGCCGCCGAAATCTATGCCGGCCGCTTCGTGTTCGCCGGCAAGATCGTCACCTGTCACGGACGCTCGATCTTCGAACTCGAGCCGCCCTCGGAAGATTGGGAGGTGGCGCTGCTCGGATTCGGATGGCTGCGGCATTTGCGCGCGGCCGATACCGCGCTGACCCGCGCCAACGCCCGCGCGCTGGTCGACGACTGGATTTCGAACCCGGCGAACAGGCGTCCGGCGGGCCGCCGCGCCGACGTCATGGCGCGCCGCGTGATCTCGCTGTTGTCACAGGCGCCGCTGGTGCTCGGCGACACCGACGGCAAATTCTACCGGCGCTATCTGCGCGGGCTGACGCGCGATATCCGCTATTTGCGCTACGCCATGGCCGACATGCCCGATGGCGTCCCGCGGCTGCAGGTGGTGATCGCGCTGTGCTACGCCTCGCTCTGCCTCGCCAACCAGGCGCGGCACATTCGCGGCACCACGCGCAAACTCTCCGACGAATTGCAGCGGCAGATCCTTCCCGA
Source organism: uncultured Alphaproteobacteria bacterium (assembly GCA_963843235.1). GTDB lineage: Bacteria > Pseudomonadota > Alphaproteobacteria > Rhizobiales > Xanthobacteraceae > Bradyrhizobium. Next base: position 98,738 of record CAWJJV010000014.1, on the reverse strand, counting down.
TGGCGGCCACATCTCGCGCAATCCCGGCGCGCTGATCGAGCTGTTGATCGACCTGTTGCCGCTGCGACAGACCTTCGCCGCCCGCAACATCGCGCCGCCGCCGGCATTGCTGAACGCGATCGACCGCATGATGCCGATGCTGCGCTTCTTCCGCCATGGCGACGGAAGTTTCGCGCTGTTCAACGGCATGAGCAGCGCGCCGTCCGACCTGCTGGCGACGCTGCTCGCCTATGACGACACCCACGGCGTGCCGATGGCGAACATGCCGCATTCCGGCTATCAGCGGCTCGATGCCGGCGCGATGACGATCATCATGGACACCGGCCCACCGCCGCCGCCGAATGTCAGCCACGACGCCCATGCCGGCTGCCTGTCGTTCGAACTGTCGTCCGGACCGAGCCGGATCGTCATCAACTGCGGCATGCCGAGCCACCGGCCGCGACAATTGGCGCACCTTTGCGCGCAGCACGCCGGCGCATTCGACGCTGACCTATCACGACACCTCGTCCTGCCATTTCGTCGAACTCTCGGCGATGAAGCGGCTGCTGCAGGGCGCACCTGTGATCAGCGGCCCGACCCATGTCGAAAGCTATCGTGAGGCGGTCGACAACGGCGAGATGCTGACCACGTCGCATGACGGCTATCTGCCGCGCTTCGGCGTCATGCATCGCCGGGTGCTGATGGCCGCGCGCGACGGCTCGCGGCTTGACGGCGAGGACATCCTGTCGCCGGCGCCGGGCGGGCGCATCAAAGGCCGCGACACCGACTACGCGGTGCGGTTTCATTTGCACCCGGCCGTGAAGGCGAGCCGGCTGAGCGACGCGCGCGGCGTGATGCTGGTGCTGCCGAACCGCGACGTCTGGACCTTCGAGGCGCTGGACGACAAGGTCGAGCTGGAAGACAGCGTGTTCCTGGCGGGAAATGACGGCCCGCGCCGCACCGCCCAGATCGTGATCCGGCAGGACTCGCAGAACGCCCCGAGCATCCGCTGGAGCTTCGTTCGCTCAACCACATCGCCCTCGGCGACGACGGCCCAGCGCAATGCCCGCCGCGAACCCGAATTGCCGTTGTAAAATTTGCAGCCACAGACCTCACATGCGGCCCGTACCGGTTTCGTGACCGGCAAAACCGTGCTACCCGGCGGGCTTGCTGAACAGGACCAATCTATGACCGACCATCCGCGCCGTGTAACCCGCGCCCTCTTGTCCGTTTCCGACAAATCCGGGCTGATCGAATTCGCCCGCGCGCTATCGGCGCAAGGCATCGACCTCGTCTCCACCGGCGGCACCGCCAAGGCGATCGCCGCCGCGGGCTTGAAGGTCCGGGATGTTTCGGAGCTCACGGGTTTTCCGGAAATGATGGACGGAAGGGTCAAGACCCTGCACCCCAAGGTGCATGGCGGGCTGCTTGCGATCCGGGACAATGCCGAGCATGCGCAATCGATGAAGGACCACGGCATCGCGCCGATCGATCTTCTGGTGGTCAATCTCTATCCGTTCGAGGCGACCGTCGATAAGGGCGCCGGCTTCGAGGAGTGCATCGAGAATATCGACATCGGCGGCCCCGCCATGATCCGCGCCGCGGCAAAAAACCACGACGATGTCGCGGTCGTGGTCGAAGCGCAGGATTATCAGGCGGTGCTCGATGAGCTTGCCGCCAACGCGGGCGCGACGACGTTGACGCTGCGCCGCCGCCTCGCGGCGAAGGCCTATGCGCGCACCGCGGCCTATGACGCCGCGATCTCGAACTGGTTTGCAAGCCAGCTCAAGACCGAAGCGCCGGATTTTCGCGCCTTCGGCGGGCGGCTGATCCAGTCGCTGCGCTACGGCGAGAACCCGCACCAGACGGCAGCGTTCTATCGCACGCCCGACCGGCGCCCCGGCGTTGCCACCGCGCGACAGCTGCAGGGCAAGGAATTGTCGTACAACAACATCAACGACACCGATGCGGCCTACGAATGCATCGCCGAGTTCGATCCCGCCCGCACCCCGGCCTGCGTCATCGTCAAGCACGCCAACCCCTGCGGCGTCGCCGAGGGAGCCGATCTCCTCAGCGCCTACCGCAGCGCGCTGGCCTGCGACTCGACCTCGGCCTTTGGCGGCATCGTCGCCGTCAACCGGACGCTGGATGCCGACGCCGCGCGCGCCATCACCGAGATCTTCACCGAAGTGATCATCGCGCCGGACGCGACCCAGGAAGCGATCGCCATCGTCGCCGCAAAGAAGAATCTGCGGCTGTTGCTGGCGGGCAGCCTGCCCGATCCCCGCGCCGCGGGCCTGACCGCGAAAACCGTGGCCGGCGGCCTTCTGGTGCAGAGCCGCGACAATGCCGTGGTCGACGACATGACGCTCAAGGTCGTGACCAAGCGCGCGCCGACCGACGCCGAACTGCGCGATCTCAAATTCGCGTTCCGTGTCGCCAAGCACGTCAAATCCAATACCATCATCTATGCCAGGGATCTCGCCACCGTCGGGATCGGCGCGGGACAGATGAGCCGGGTCGATTCAGCCCGTATCGCCGCACGCAAGGCGCAGGACGCCGCCCGCGAGTTGAAGCTGGCCGAGCCTCTGACCAAGGGCTCGGTGGTCGCCTCCGACGCGTTCTTTCCGTTCGCGGACGGCATGCTGGCATGCATCGAGGCCGGGGCGACCGCGGTGATTCAGCCCGGCGGTTCGGTGCGCGACGACGAAGTCATCAAGGCCGCCGACGACCACGGCATCGCCATGGTGCTCACCGGCATCAGGCATTTCAGGCACTGAAACAACTTATTACCGTCGTCCCGGCCTGGCGCGCAATTGCGCGTAGGCGCCGGGACCCATACGCCGTGCCCCGTCGTTCGCGCACTGATGGTAGACGTCTTTCGTCATCAACGACGCCAGGGATCATGGATCCCGGCGTTCGCCGGGACGACCCGTTGAGGTGTGATCGGCAGTTGCTCAGTTAATCCCTTACCCGCGCCAGCAGCACCAACCCCGCGACGAAGAACAACACCAGCACCGCCATGCCGGCCTTCTGGCTTGCGGTCACCGCGGTGATCACGCCGATCAGCAACGGTCCGACGAACGAAGTGACCTTGCCGGTCAGCGCGAACAGGCCGAAATATTGCGCGATACGCTCCTTCGGCGCGATCCGGATCAAGAGCGTGCGCGACGCCGCCTGCAGCGGTCCGCCCGCAGCGCCGATCAGGCATCCGAGCACGAGATAAGCCCGCTCGGCTGCGGATGCGAACAGCGCGCCATCCGGCACCGGCGGCGTCACCTGGATGAAGAAAACGCTGTCCTTGCCCACCAGCAAGATAGCGATGATCGCGAACAGCAGGATCGCCATGCTGCCGGCGATGACGCGCTTCGGCCCGAGCGAGTCATCGAGCTTGCCGCCGAGCCAGGCGCCGAAGGTGCCGGCGATCGCCAGGATGATGCCGAAGCTGCCGATCTGAATCGTGTTCCAGCCGAAGGTGCCGGCGGCGTAGATGCCGCCGAACGCGAACAGCGACACCAGGCCGTCGGTGTAGATCATGTTGGCGAGCAGAAACGTCGCCAGCGATTTCCGCTTCGGCAACTCGCGCAGGTTTTGCCGCAATTCCATCAATCCCGTGCGCAGCGCGTCGCGTAGCTTCAGTTTGGCGGGATAATCGGGCGTGAACCAAAACATCGGCAGCACAAAGATGACGAACCAGATGCCGGTGAGCGGACCGGTGATGCGGTCGCCTTGATGCGTGACGGGATCGAGACCAAACAGCGGGGTCAGCCCAAACAGCGTGCGCCCGCTCTCGGGATTGGCGGCAAGAAATCCCAGCACCAGGATCAGGCTCAGGATGCCGCCGACATAGCCGGTGGCCCAGCCGGTGCCGGATAATCGTCCGATCCTGTCCGGCGGCACCAGCGTCGGCATCATCGCATTGTTGAAGACGGTGGCGAATTCAACGCCGACGGTCGCGACCCCATAGGCGAGCAGCAACAGCGGAATGACGCTGACATCGCCGGGCCTGCCGAACCACATCAGGCACGAGCCGATCACCAGGAGCGCGCCGAACGCCGCGATCCAGGGCTTGCGGCGGCCGCTGGCGTCCGCGATGGCGCCCAATACCGGCGACATCAGCGCGATCACCAGCCCCGCCGCCGCGGTGGCAAAGCCCCACAGCGACTGGCCGCTGGCGGGATCGGCAGCGACATGGGTGGCGAAATAGGGCGCGAACACGAAGGTGGTGATCAGCGTGAAATAGGGCTGCGCCGCCCAATCGAAGAAAATCCAGCTGACGACCGCGGCGCGCGGCGGATAATTCGGCTGTAAACCTGCGCCGCGTACCTTTGAAAGGGTAATCGTCATACTATAGATGTCCTGCTTGGTCGCGCCGGGCCGTTTGCCTGCCTGGAGCGGGCTCATATAGCATCGACGGCGACAACCGCTGCCTACGTATTTCACAACTCGAACACGAGGCGAAATGCTGATGACGACCTCTTCTCCTTCAAGGCGATGGCTGGCCATCGCGGGCATCATGCTGGTGGTCGTATCAGCTGGATTTGCCACCGCGCAGGAGCAGCGCCGCGGCTTTTACATGCCTCCGGCCGCCGGGACGGTGCACCCCATCGCCGCCGAGCACGGCATGGTGGTCGCGCAAGAGAAAATCGCGGCGCAGGTCGGCGCCGACGTGCTGAAGCGTGGCGGCAATGCGGTCGACGCCGCGGTCGCGACCGGCTTTGCGATGGCCGTGACCTATCCGCGCGCGGGAAACATCGGCGGCGGCGGCTTCATGCTGATTCATTCAGCGGAGCACAACGAAGATATCGCCATCGACTATCGCGAGACCGCGCCGGCCGCGACCACTGCCGGGATCTTTCTCGGCAGCGACGGCAAGCCCGATGCTACGAAGTCGCGCGACTCCGCGCTCGGCATCGGCGTCCCGGGCACGCCGGCGGGACTGGCGCTGGCGCTGGAAAACTACGGCTCGGGAAAATTCACGCTGGCGGATTTGCTTCAGCCGGCGATCGCGCTCGCGCGCGACGGCGTCGTCGTCACCGACGACAGCGCCGACACGCTGCCGGACTGGCATCGGCGGCTGGCGCGCTGGCCTTCATCGGCGAAGATCTTCTCCCGCGCCGACGGCCGTTCGCTGCGCGAAGGCGACAGGCTGCTGCAGCCCGATCTGGCAACAACGCTTACAGCGATTGCCGAGCACGGTCCGCGCGGATTCTACGAGGGTCCGGTCGCGGAAAAACTGGTGAAGGGAATCCGCGACGCCGGCGGCATCATGACATCGGACGATCTCAAATCGTACCGGCCGGTGATCCGCGCGCCGGTGCGCGGCAGCTATCGCGGCTATGACATCGTCTCGATGCCGGAGCCGTCGTCCGGCGGCATCGTGCTGCTGGAGACGCTGAACATCCTCGAAGGTTTTCCGATGCCCGACATGAAGCAGGGCTCGGCGCCCTCGCTGCATGTCTTGATCGAGGCGATGAAGCGCGGCTATGCCGATCGCGCGCGCTATCTCGGCGATCCCGCCTTCGTCAACGCCCCGGTCGCGACCCTGATTGCAAAGGATTACGCGGCCAAGCAGCGTGCCGGCATCGATCCCGACCACGCGACGCCGTGGACGGATGCGCTGCCGGCGACGCCGCCGCACGAAGGCAGCAACACCACGCATTTTTCGGTGGTCGATGGCGCGGGCAACGCGGTCAGCAACACCTACACGCTGAATTTCAGCTACGGCGTCGGCCTGGTCGCCGAAGGCACCGGCGTGCTGCTCAACAACGAGCTCGACGATTTCACCGCGGCGCCCGGCGCCTCCAATGCCTATGGGCTGGTGGGATTTGAAGCCAACCTGCCCGGCCCCGGCAAGCGGCCATTGTCGTCGATGTCGCCGACCATCGTGCTCAAGGACGGCAAGCCGGTGCTGGTGACGGGCTCGCCCGGCGGCAGCCGCATCATCTCGACGGTGCTGCAGGTGATCGTCAATGTGCTCGATTACCATATGGACGTCGCAGCTGCGGTCGCAGCGCCGCGGCTGCACCATCAATGGTTGCCGGATGAAGTCCGGATCGAGCACGGATTCTCCGATGAGACCATCGCGGCGTTGCGGGCGAAGGGTCACACCGTGGTCGAACCGCTCGGCCAGACCTCGGCCAATTCGATCGCCGTGACGGAGAAGGGATTGCTCGGCGCGCCCGATCCGCGTACCCGTGGCGCGGCCGCGGCCGGGCAATAGCTCCGGCCTGCGATCCGCACCTTGCGGATTGGCCTGATGACCGCATCGCCGATCAGCGCAGATTTGGCGGCCCGCCGCGCAAGCGGGAACGAACGAAAGCCGTCCAGATAATTTCGGGGAAACGTCACCATGAGCAGCACCATCGAGCCATCGGGCGCGATCGAAATCGCGCAATCGAAGATTCCAGCCTGCTGGCCTTTTACCGCGACATGAACCTGCCGGAGCGGCGGACGTTCTGGGCGTGCGCGGCCGGCTGGGCGCTCGACGGCATGGATTTCATGATCTATCCGCTGGTGATCGGCACCATCATCGCGATGTGGAAGGTCGATCCCGGTACCGCCGGCCTTGCCGGCACCGTCACATTGCTCTCCTCCGCCATCGGCGGCTGGCTCGGCGGCTATCTGGCCGACCGCATCGGCCGCGTCAAAACCCTGCAGTTCACGATCCTTTGGTTCTCGGTGTTCTCGCTGATCTGCGCCTTTGTGCAGAATTTCGATCAACTGCTGATCGCCCGCGCGCTGCTCGGCCTCGGTTTCGGCGGCGAATGGGCGGCCGGCGCGGTGCTGATGGGCGAAGCGATCCGCCCGCAATACCGCGGCCGCGCGGTCGGCTCGGTGCAATCCGGCTGGGCGATCGGCTGGGGCCTTGCGGTGCTGTCGCAGGCGATCCTGTTCTCGTACTTGCCGCCGGAGATCGCCTGGCGCTGGATGTTCGCGATCGGCGCGCTGCCGGCACTGCTGGTGTTCTTCCTGCGCCGCTATGTGACGGAGCCGGAGATCGCCGCCGCGACGCGGGCCAGGCAGACCGCGAGCGGCGAGCGGCCGGCACTTGGCGAAATCTTCAAGGGGCCGATTCTCAAGACCACGATCCTGGCGTCGCTGATGGCGACGGGATGCCAGGGCGGCTATTACGCCATCACCTTCTGGGTGCCGCGCTTTCTCACCACCGAGCGCAAGCTCTCGATCGTCAGTTCGACCGGCTACCTCGCCGCGCTGATCATCGGCTCGTTCGCCGGCTACCTGGTCGGCGCCTGGCTCGCCGACCACATCGGCCGGCGCAAGCTGTTTCTGTATTCTTCGCTCGGCGCGATTGCCGTGGTCATCGCCTACACCCAGTTGCCGCTGACCAACGAGATCCTGTGGGTGCTCGGCTTCCCGCTCGGCTTCTTCGCGTCGGCCTACTTCTCCGGCGTCGGCGCCTTCCTGACCGAGCTCTATCCGACCCGGCTGCGTGGATCCGGCCAGGGCTTCTGCTATAATTTCGGCCGTGGCATCGGCGCGCTGTTTCCGTTCCTGGTCGGCGCGCTCTCGACCTCGACATCGCTCGCCAACGCCATCGCGATCTTCGCGGTCGCGGCCTACGGCGTGTTCTTCATTGCGGCCTTCGCGCTGCCGGAAACGCGCGGCCGGGTCCTGCACGCCGATGGCTAGGTCGCAATTACCGGAAAACAGATCGGAGTTCGTCTGATGACCTCCCTCAAAGGCAAGACGTTGTTCGTATCCGGCGGCAGCCGCGGCATCGGGCTTGCGATCGCGCTGCGCGCCGCGCGGGACGGCGCCAATGTCGCGATCGCGGCGAAAACCGCCGAGCCGCATCCGAAGCTGAAGGGCACCATCTATACCGCGGCCGACGAGATCCGCGCCGCCGGCGGCAAGGCGCTGCCGATCCTGTGCGACATCCGCGAGGAGGCGCAGGTGATCGCCGCGATCGAGCAGACCGTCGCCGAATTCGGCGGCATCGACATCTGCGTCAACAATGCCAGCGCCATCAGCCTCACCAATTCGCAGGCCACCGACATGAAGCGGTTCGACCTGATGATGGGTATCAACACCCGCGGCACCTTCATGGTGTCGAAATACTGCATTCCGCATCTGAAGAAGGCCGACAACCCGCACATCCTGATGCTGTCGCCGCCGCTCGACATGAAGACGAAATGGTTCGAGCATTCGACCGCCTACACGATGGCGAAGTTCGGCATGAGCATGTGCGTGCTCGGCCTGTCGGGCGAACTGAAAACCGCCGGCGTCGCGGTCAACGCGCTGTGGCCGCGCACCACCATCGCGACCGCCGCGGTCGGCAATCTCCTGGGCGGCGACGCCATGATGCGCGCGAGCCGTACCCCGGAGATCATGGGCGACGCGGCCCATGCCATCTTCACGAGAGCCGTCGCGCGAGTTCACCGGACAGTTCTGCATCGACGACAAGGTGCTCTATGCCAGCGGCGTGCGCGACTTCGAGCCCTATCGCGTCGATGCGTCGGTGCCGCTGATGTCGGATTTCTTCGTGCCCGACGACGACGTGCCGCCGCCCGGCGTCACCGTGCGGCCGCTGCCGTCGGTCGGCGGAGTGCAGAAGTCGGGTTAGGAAGGCTGGCGACTAACACTAGCTCGTCATTCCGGGATGGCGCGTTAGCGCCAGACCCGGAATCTCGAGATTCTCCGATGTGCAATTGCACATCGTAGTTCGATGCGGAGCCTGTCATCGGGCCGCGCTTCGCACGGACCCGTTCTCGCCCCGGAATGACCGCGCTCGCAGCGCTTTAGCGCCCGACCGTGTACGGCCCGCCCTTTTCGAGCGCGCGCTCATAGGCCGGGCGGGCGTGGATGCGCTCGAGAAACGCCATCGCCTTGGGGTGTCCCTGCTCAAGTCCCGCGCGCGCCGCGGCGGCTTCCAGCGGAAAGCTCATCTGGATGTCGGCGGCGGTGAATTCGTTTCCCGCGAACCATTCGCTCTTGCCGAGCTCGCTTTCCCAGAACGCCATATGCTGCTTGAGCTGCGGATTGACCAGCGCGGTCAGCGCCTGATTGGAGACCTTGCGCACCAGCGGCCGCAGCAATGCCGGCGTGCGCTTCGGCATCAGCGTGAACAACAGCTTCAGCAGCAGCGGCGGCATCGCGGAGCCTTCCGCATAATGCAGCCAATAGGTGTAGCGCAGCCGCTCCGGCGTCTGCGGCGGCGGGATCAGGCGGCCTTCGCCATAGGTGTCGATCAGATATTCGGCGATCGCGCCCGACTCCGCGATGGTGTTGCCGTTGTCGGTGATGACAGGCGATTTTCCGAGCGGATGGATGGCGCGCAATTCCGCCGGCGCGCGCATGTCGGGCTGACGCTGATAGCGGACGATCTCGTAGGGCACGCCCAGTTCTTCCAGCAGCCACAGCACGCGCTGCGAGCGCGAATTGTTGAGATGATGGACGGTGAGCATGGCAGTTCCCCCCGGTACGGCACGTGTCTCGTTGACTGCGGTGGTGCCAGCCAGGCGCCGGAAAGTCGAGATGGCCAAAATCGGTATATTACCCGGATATTATTGACAGCATAATTTACCCGGGTAATATAGACTGATCTGATGATGAGGAATTTCCGATGAATCCGCCCACCGACGCCGCCTATATCGCCTTCGACGGCGACCGCCGTATCGCCGCCGGCGACCTCCGCGAGATCGCCGGCGCGGCGAAGGAGACACTCGATCGGCACGCCGATGCCGCGATTCTGATTTTCGATGGTCACACCAGCCGTCCGGTCGATCTCGATTTTCGCGGCACGGTCGATGACGTGCTGGCGCGGCTGCCGGCGGCCGACGGCGTTGCGCGCGACGCGGAGCCGGAACTCGCGCCGAACCGCGGCCCCGGCCGCCCGAAACTGGGCGTGGTCGCGCGCGAGATCACGCTGCTGCCGCGGCATTGGGAATGGCTGGCGCAGCAGCCCGGCGGCGCGTCGGTCGCGATCCGCAAACTGGTCGAGGAAGCGCGGCGCAACGGCGAACACAAGGATCGCATCCGTGCGGGACAGGAAGCGGCCTATCGTTTCATGTCGGCCATGGCCGGCAACCGGCCGCATTTCGAAGAAGCGATTCGCGCGCTGTTCGCACCTGACCCGGCCCGTTTCACAACCTTGATCGCCGGCTGGCCCGCCGATGTGCGCGACCATGCCGCCCGGCTTGCGGACCGCGTGTTTCACAACGACGTGCGCGCGCCCGCCGGTTGATCCCGCGGCGGCGAACCGCTACGGTAATTGGAATGATAAGGATCATATAAGATCCGTCAGATCGCCAGGGAGACCGCCGTGAGCGCTACCGCCCCGCAATTCATGTTCGATTTCGGCAGCCCCAACGCCTTCCTCAGCCATGAGGCGATCCCGGCGATCGAACAGCGGACCGGCGCGAAATTCGAATATGTGCCGATCCTGCTCGGCGGCATCTTCAAGGCCACCAACAACAAGTCGCCCGCCGAAACGCTGGCCGGCGTCAAGAACAAGCGCGAGTTTCATGCGCTGGAGACCGAACGCTTTGTGAAGCGTTTTGCGGTCAAGCCCTACACCTCGAATCCGTTCTTTCCGGTCAACACGCTCAACCTGATGCGCGCGGCCGTCGCGGCGCAGTTCGAAGGCGTATTCGAGAAATATGTCGAAGCGGCGTTTCATCACATGTGGGTCGAGCCGAAGAAGATGGACGACCCTGAAGTGGCCGCCAAGGCGCTCACCGCATCCGGGCTCGATGCGGCAAAACTGCTCGCGCGCGCGCAGGACCCCGACGTCAAGGCCAGACTGATCGAGAACACCCAAGCCGCGGTCGAGCGCGGCGCGTTCGGCTCGCCGACCTTCTTCGTCGGCAAGGAAATGTTTTTCGGCAAGGAGCAGCTGCGCGAGGTCGAGGAATTGATCTCGGGGAAATAAGAAGCAAAGGCTCCGTCATCCCGGGATGGTCCGAAGGACCAGACCCGGAATCTCGAGGTTCCGGGTTCGATGCTTTGCATCGCCCCGGAATGACGGCGTTAACGGGCCGGTTCAGTGGAGAGCGTCACATGCAAAAACGCAACGCAACGGTCGCGGTGATCGGCGCCGGCGATTACATCGGCGGCGAGATCGCCAAGAAATTCGCCGCCGAAGGCTTTACCGTGTTCGCAGGACGGCGCGACGGTGCCAAGCTCGAGCCGCTGGTCAAGGAGATCGAGGCATCCGGCGGATCGATCGTCGCGCGGACGCTCGACGCGCGGAAGGAAGATGAGGTCGCGGCGTTTCTCAATGACGCCGACAAGCACGCGCCGCTGGAAGTCACGATCTTCAACGTCGGCGCCAACGTCAACTTTCCGATTCTGGAAACCACCGACCGCGTGTTCCGCAAGGTCTGGGAAATGGCGTGCTGGGCCGGATTCCTTGCCGGCCGCGAATCGGCCCGGCTGATGCTGCCGCGCGGCAAGGGCAATATCTTCTTCACCGGCGCCACCGCCTCCTTGCGCGGCGGCAGCGGCTTTGCCGCCTTCGCCAGCGCCAAATTCGGCTTGCGCGCGGTCGCGCAATCGATGGCGCGCGAACTCGGGCCGAAAAACATCCACGTCGCGCATCTGGTCATCGATTCCGGCGTCGATACCGCCTGGGTGCGCGAGCGCCGCGAGCAACTCTGGGGCAAGGAGGCGCTCAATAATCCGGATCTGCTGATGCCGCCGGCCTCGGTCGCGGCGTCCTACTGGCAGCTCTATCAGCAGCCGCGCAGCGCCTGGACCTTCGAACTTGAAATTCGTCCGTTCGGGGAAAAATGGTAAGATAGCGAATAGTGAGTGGCGAATAGCGAAGCGCCGCTGGAAGGTTCCCTCCCTATTCGCTACTCACCATTCGCTATTCGCCCCTTCAAAACCAACAACAAGGACTTGAACGATGCGCATTCTCGTGGTCGGCGCCGGCGCGATCGGCGGATATTTCGGCGGCAGGCTGCTTCAGGCCGGCCGCGACGTGACCTTCCTGGTCCGGCCGCGGCGTGCCGCTGAGCTGGCGAGCGCCGGCCTCGTGATCAAGAGCCCGCACGGCGACGTGACGCTGAAAAATCCGCCGACGGTGCAGGCCGATCGACTCGCCGAAAAATTCGACGTCGTGCTGCTGAGCTGCAAGGCGTTCGATCTCGAGGACGCGATCAAGTCATTCGCGCCGGCGGTGGGACCGCAGACCGCGATCATCCCGCTGCTCAACGGCATGCTGCACCTCGACGTGCTCGACGCGAAATTCGGCCGCGAGCGGGTGCTCGGCGGCCTCTGCGCGATCGCGGTGACGCTCAACGACAAGCGCGAGGTCGTACAACTCCAGCCGATGCAGTCGCTGACCTTCGGCGAGCGCGACGGCAAGATGTCGGATCGGGTTCGCGCCATCGCCGAGGTCTTTGCCAGCGGCAATTTCGGCTCGGTTGCCAGCGACACCATCGTCCAGGACATGTGGGAGAAGTGGGTATTCCTGGCCTCGCTCGCGGCCTCGACCTGCCTGATGCGCACGTCCGTCGGCAATATCCTGGCCGCGCCCGGCGGCAAGGACTTCATCCTCGGCATGGTCGATGAATGTAGCGCGATCGCCACCGCCCAGGGCTACGCGCCGCGCGCGCCGTTTCTGGAGCGCACCCGCGGCATGCTGACCACCGAGGGATCGCAAATGACGGCGTCGATGTTCCGCGACATCAAGGCGGCCGGACCGGTCGAAGCCGATCACGTGATCGGCGATCTGATCGCGCGCGGCGATGCCGCGAAGGTGCCGGTGCCGAAGCTGCGCATCGCCTACACGCACCTCAAGGCGTATGAGAAGCAGCGCGGGTGAGATTTCAATATTACCTTGCGTCATCCCGGCGTTCGCCGGGACGACGCAGGCCTACAAATGCGCGAGATAATGCGCGAGCGCGGTGATCTCCTCGTCGCTGAGGGGATAGGCGACATCCGTCATCGCGGCGCCGGCGCCGCCGGTTCGCGCACCCGACTTGTAGTCGTGCAGCGCCTTGACCAGATACTCCTCGCGCTGGCCGGCGATGCGGGCGACGGCCTTGGTTCCCGCGAATGAATCGGCGTGGCATGAGGCGCAGCGCCGTCCCACGGCGGCCTCCGCGCCCTTCCTGGACAGATCGGGATTGTCGTCGGGTTTGGAATCCCTGGGCGGCGTGAGCGAGGCAAAGTAGGCGCCGAGACTGCGAATATCGTCATTGCTGATCTGTTCGGCGATCGCCTGCATCTGCTCGTTCTTGCGCGCGCCGCCGCGGAAGAAAACCAATTGCCACTGAATGAACTGATCCGGCTGTCCCGCCAGCGAAGGAATATTCTCGGTTTGCGAAATGCCGTTCTCGCCATGACAGCCGGCACACAGCTCGGCCTTTTCCTTGCCGGCGGCCACCGCGTCGGCCGCGTAAAGAGGCGCGACACGCGCCCCCGAAAACCACAGCACGGAAATCAACAGGGCAAAAACACGGAAGCAACGGCGCATGATCGAGATCCCAATTTCAACTTCGTCATTCCGGGATGGCCTGCAGGGCCAGACCCGGAATCTCGAGATTCCGGGTTCGATGCTTCGCATCGCCCCGGAATGACGATTATGATTATCATCTAGCGCTACGAAACCAGCCCTACATAAAACGCGAGGCTGCGGCTGCTTTAACAGCAGCCGCAGCCTCGATATTCTTCAGCGGCGCTTACTTCTTGCTGTAGCTGATGCGATAGATCGCACCGGCCCAGTCGTCGGCGACGAGGATCGAGCCGTCCTTGTCCAGGATGATGTCGTCCGGCCGGCCGAGATAGCCCTGGTCGCCTTCGATCCAGCCGGATGCGAGCACGTCCTGCTTCGGGTTCTTGCCGTCGGGACCGACGATGACGCGCACGATGCGGCCGCCCTGATATTTATGCCGGTTCCACGAACCGTGTTCGGCGATCAGGATGCTGTTCTTGTAGTCGGCGGGAAACTGGTCGCCGGTATAGAACTTCATGCCGAGCGGAGCCACATGCGCGCCGAGATTGAGCACCGGCGGGGTGAATTCCGAACATTTGTGACCCATCGCAAACTTCGGATCCGGCATGTCGCCCTGGTGGCAATGCGGATAGCCGAAATGCTCGCCGATTTTCGAGATCATGTTGAGCTTGTCGCTCGGCATATCGTCGCTCATCCAGTCGCGCGCGTTTTCCGTGAACCAGTATTTGCCGCTGCGCGGATCGACATCGCCGCCGACGCTGTTGCGAACGCCGAGCGCCACGATTTCCGCATTGCCGGTCTTGGGATCGACGCGGCGGATCTGCGAGACGCTGGTCGGCGGAATCCCGATGTTGAAGGGAGGTCCGAACGGAATGTAGAACCAGCCGTCCTTGTCCGCCGCCAGATATTTCCAGCCATGGGCGGCGTAGGACGGCATGTCGTCATACACCACCTTGCCGTCGCCGAGATTGTCGAGATTGGCTTCGGCGTTGTCGTATTTGATCAGCTTGTTGACGGCGACGACGTAGAGCGCGCCGTCCCTGAAGGCGAGACCGGTCGGCATGTTCAGGCCCTTGAGGATGGTCTTGACCTCTTTCTTGCCGCCCTTGTCGGTGATCGCATAGACGTTGCCGAGACCGAACGAGCCGACGAACAAGGTGCCCTTGTCGCCCCAGGCCATCTGCCGCGCCGCCAGCACGCCCGGTGCGTAGACTTCGATCTTGAAGCCCGGCGGCAGCTTGATCTTCTTCATCATCGACGCCAGTTCGGCGTCCGAGGCGCCGGTCGGCGGCCCCGACGGCGGCGCCAGACCCTTCTGCGCTTCGGTTTCGTCGCCGAGGAACCAGTCGTCCGGCGGATGCGTCCAGAATTCCTTGTTGCCGGACTGATAACTCTTGAGCGCCTTTTGCTGCGCGTTGACCTGGCCGGCCCCCGCCACAAAGGCGATTGCTGCGAGCGCCAGAACAGATCGATTGAAGGCCGATTTCATCGCGTCACTCCCTATGCAGCCTGTGTTGGCCGCGCATGTTATTATTGAACGTTTCGAGAGACGAACTTGTGGTTTTGGGTGGTCTGCAGTGAGGTGGGTCAGACGCCAAAATGCTAGCACATCCATGGCGCGTGAGAAGTGCGCAGGGCACGGCAGCGCCGGAACAAAAATAAATTTAGAAGAAATTTCTTTAAGCGGATTTCATTCGAGACGATTTTGCAGGCGCTGCACCACGGCATCATCCGCGACGCCTTCGCGCGCCGGCACGGCACGGTTACGCTCCGTAACGTTCGGTCCGTATCCTGGCCGCAAGGATACCGGCCGCAATCGTGCCATCGGCCGCCCCGTTGACGAAAGCATTCGATCCGCAGATGAACACGTGTTGCGGCTCGCTTGACGACAACGCCAGCACGTCGGCGACCAGCGCCGCGTCGATACGCCGGCCATAATCACCTGCGCGACGGGGCGCTTCACGGGTCAGCGTCAAAGCCAGCACGAAGCCTTTTCGCAATTGATCCCGCGCCAATAGCTCGTCGCGGAACAGCACATCGTCCCAGGTGCGCGCCGATAACAGCAGTACGACCGGCACGGTGGCGGCCATACGCATCCGGTATCGGATCATCGCCATCAGGGGTACGACCCCCGAGCCCCCGCCAATCAGCAGCAACGGGCCGCCGTCTTCACGCGACCAGACAAAGTGACCACCAAGCGGCCCGCGCAACTCGATCTCATCGCCAACCGCGACCACGTCGTGGAAGAACGGCGAGACCTCACCGTTATCGAGACGTTCGATCGCGAGCTCGATTCGACCGTCGTGGTCCGGCGAGGATGCAATCGAATAACTGCGCATCGCCCGATAGCCATCCGGCGCGGTGAGCCGGAGGTCCACGTGCTGCCCGGCCCGGAATGCGAAGGGCTGACGCGGCGTGACGATGAAGCTCTTGATGCGTGGGGTCCGCGCCGTGATTTCGACCACGGTCGCCGCCTGCCAGCGCGTCAGCGGCTTCGGATCGGCCGAACCCTCAATCATTCGTGTATCGTTGCTCGCGCCACGGATCGCCGTACATGTGGTAACCACGAAGCTCCCAGAACCCGGCCTCGTCGCGTTCGGTGAACTGCAGACCGTTCAGCCACTTGGCGGACTTCCAGAAATAAAGGTGCGGCACCAGCAACCGTGCGGGGCCGCCATGGTCTTCCGTAAGCGGACGGCCTGCATAACGCGTCGCGACCATCGCCTTGCCGCCGACGAGGTCCGCGGTCGGCACGTTGGTAGAATAGCCGTCAAACGAATGCGCGAGTGTAAACCCGCTCGGCGGCGCGATGCCGGCGGCCGCCAGAATATCGTCGATCAGCACTCCCTCCCAGGGCGTGTTCAGCTTGGACCATGTCGTCACGCAATGGATGTCGCGCGTCATTTTCGTCTGCGGCAGCGCATTGAACTCGGCCCAATTCCACTTCGCCATCGGCTTCGGACCGGCCTTCAGCGTAAAGGTCCACTTTTCGTGCGAAACTTTCGGGGTTGGACCAGCCGAAAGGACCGGGAAGTCCTCGACGAGATGCTGACCGGGCGGAATGCGTTGAGCCAGTTCGCCCGGTGGCTGATGCCCGGTAAAGCCGCGCGTGACCATGCCGCTTGCTCCTGACTAGCTTCCCTTGGAAGCTCGTTCGCGCCAAACTCTAGGCCGAAGCAACGGCCCGCCTATTGCGTCAACTGCGTCTTGAAGTCGTCCTCATTATGAACGACGCCAGTTCCTTCAACAGCCCTGCCCGGTCGAACTCCATAGCCTTACTTGTCGCTTGCCGGGAGCGTCGATCCATCCGGCAGTGTAGCGCCGATGCCCGGCAACCTGGGGCAAGCGCAAAATCCAGTGGTCTTGAAAGCGTGCCCGATTGTCTGGAACTTTTGCAATTACGGGTATCGACAGTGACAGAAACATCGTCGCGCAGCGTTTATCGTGATTGCATCCGTCTCCTGAAGCCGGTCCGACCAGAATGATCGACGTTTGCATTTGGATGGCCGCATGAGGCTGTCGTCTACCGACGAGGCCCCCAAAAACGAAAAGCCCGCCTTGTGAGCGGGCCTTCGTCAAATTCCGGATCAGAGAAATCTGGAGCGGGCGAAGGGATTCGAACCCTCGACCCCGACCTTGGCAAGGTCGTGCTCTACCACTGAGCTACACCCGCATCCGAGAGATTGGCGGCGATCGCTCGCCGGCAACGGGCAGAGCTATGCCAAATGCGGATCGCGAATGCAACAGCCCGTCGAAGGGGGATTTTGGACGGATCGCCAGATATCGATGGGAATTTCCGAAAAATCAGCCCGAAATGCCAAGCGGAGCGCCGAATAGCCGCTACCCCCCGGCTTTTGCGCTCTTTTGTTTCACCCGATATGCTGTTGGCGGGCGAAGCCGTGGCGGTTTGGATCGGTGTCCGAACCAGCTCCGGACCGGTTCCGGCGGGCGCAATCGGCAGGATCTCCCGGAAACCGGTCGGCGGCCCGTGCTACCGCGTGCGGGGGGCTTGCGGGGCGGCCTGGAACCCGATTGAAATTTCCCGGCAACCCGCCACTTAGTAGAGAACTTCTGAACCGCGCCGTTGGGCCGTGCTAGAACCGGCGCCACCAGGACAGCAGACGAGGATTCCGTGACGATAATCGAGCAGGGCAGCGGGCCGACGCCACAGGCGGCGGCCGATCTGATCAAGGAAACGACCACCCAGACCTTCGTGAAGGACGTCATCGAGGAATCGAAGCGCCAGCCGGTGCTGATCGACTTCTGGGCGCCATGGTGCGGCCCTTGCCGCCAATTGACGCCGATCATCGAAAAGGCGGTCCGTGCCGCCAACGGCAAGGTCAAGCTGGTCAAGATGAATATCGACGAGCATCCGGCGATTCCGGGCCAGATGGGAATCCAGTCGATTCCGGCCGTGATCGCGTTCGTCGACGGCAAGCCCGCCGACGGCTTCATGGGCGCGGTCCCGGAAAGCCAGGTCACCGCTTTCATCAACAAGCTGACCGCCGGCAGGCCGGGCGCCGGCGAACCCAATATCGCCGAGATCCTGCAGGAAGCGGACGCCGTCCTGGCCGAGGGCGACCCCGCAACCGCCGCGCAAATCTATGCGGAAGTGCTGGCGGCCGACCCCACCAACATCGCCGCGCTCGCAGGGCTTGCGAAATGCTACGTGGCGACCGGCGCGATCGAGCAGGCCAAGCAAACGCTCGCCATGGTACCGGAGTCGAAGCGCGGCGACGCGGCGGTCAAGGCCGTGCAGGCCGCGCTCGATCTCGCCGAGCAGGCCAAGGCGGTCGGCCCCGTGACGGAGCTGGAAGGGAAGGTCGCCGCAAACCCGCTCGATCATCAGGCACGATTCGATCTGGCGACCGCGCTCAACGCCGCTGGCAAGCGCGGCGACGCAACCCAGCAGCTGCTGGAAATCGTCAAGCGTGACCGCAAATGGAATGAGGACGGCGCGCGAAAGCAGCTGGTGCAATTCTTCGAGGCCTGGGGGCCGACCGATGAGGCCACCGTCGAGGGGCGAAAGCGGCTGTCGACGATTCTGTTTTCGTAGTGCGCATTCCCCAAAAGCGGGCGGCGGTTTCGCTTTTCAGACGAGTTGATGCAGACTGGATAGACTTATCTGCGGTAGAATGCGCACATAGACTTTAAGGCACTGGCGCGGGACGCAACATGCCGATCAATGCCGACTATCGCGGGCCGGGCGACCTTCCCGAGGTGATTCCGGTATTTCCGCTGCCCGGCGCGCTGCTGCTGCCGCGCGGCCAGATGCCGCTCAATATCTTCGAGCCGCGTTATCTCGCGATGGTGGACGACGCGTTACGCGACGGCCACCGGCTGATCGGGATGATCCAGCCCGACGTTTCGCACTCGCGGGATGAAGCGAGGCCGGCGCTGTTTCGGGTCGGCTGTGTCGGCCGCATCACCCAGCTCGCCGAGGCCGGCGACGGCCGCTATATCCTCGAACTCACCGGCATCGCGCGCTTCAAGGTGGTCGAGGAGGTGACGGCGCTGACCGCCTACCGGCAGTGCAAGGTGGATTATTTCCCCTTCATCGACGACTTCACCGCGCGCAAAGGCGAAGAGGCGGTCGATCGCGAGGCGCTGCTCGAAGTGCTGACGGATTTTCTCCGGGTCAACAACCTCAAGGTCGACTGGGAAGGCGTCGAGAACGCCCCGAACGAAGCGCTGGTCAACGCGCTGGCCATGATGTCGCCGTACGGGCCGCCGGAAAAGCAGGCCATGCTGGAGGCGCCCGATCTGAAGACCCGCGCCGAGATTCTGATCGCTGTCACCGAAATGGACCTCGCCAAAAAGCGCACCAGCGGCGACCCGCCGCTGCAGTAGCATTTTTTGGCATCGGGCCGGGCCGCGCCCCTTGGCGCAAGCGCCGAATCCAGAAATGATCGGTACGAGATTTTCCGGATTCGCACGCGCCGGAACGACAGCTTCCTCCGGAGACCAACGCATGACATCCCCGCCCGAGCGCCTCGAAGGCACCGTCGATCCCAAGCTGTTGGAAATTCTGGTCTGTCCGATGACCAAGGGTCCGCTCGAATTCGACGCGACGCGGCAGGAACTGATCTCGCGCTCGGCCAAGCTCGCTTACCCGATCCGCGACGGCATCCCGATCATGCTGCCCGAGGAGGCGCGGAAGATCGATTAGCCCGAGATTGATTAGCCCATGGGTATCCGGACCATCGTTCGCTCGCTCGCGGTGATCGGCCTCGTGGTGACGGCTGCAAGCGCAGCCGCCGCCCAAGATTCCAAGATCCTGGAAACCAAAATCCGTGTCGGCGCGATCGACGCCGTGCTGACGATGCCGCCGGATGCCGAACGGCCGCCGGTCGCGCTATTGATCGCCGGCTCCGGGTCGACCGACCATGACGGCAACGGGCCGCAGTTCAAACCCGCGACCTTGAAGAAACTTTCAGAGCAACTGGTCGCGCGCAAAATAGCGACGCTGCGCTACGACAAGCGCGGCGCCGGCGGATGGAAGCCGGAATTCGGACGGCCGGAGGACTTTCGCTTCAAGGATTACGTCGACGATGCGGTGGCGCTGGTGAATTACCTCCGCAGCAGCGGAAAATTCTCGCAGGTCATCCTGGTCGGCCATAGCGAGGGCGGCCTGGTCGCGATCCTGACCGCGCGGCGCCTGCCTGTCGACCGCCTGGTTCTGCTCGCGACCGCCGCGCGGCGGCAGGGCGATCTGGTCAAGGTCCAGCTTGAGAAGACCCTGGCTCCCGACGTGTTCACGCCGATCGCCGCGGCCATCGACGCCATCATGGCGGGGCAGATTGTCGACCCGCCGCCACGCGGGCTCGAGATCGCGCCTTCGATGCAGCCCGGCATGGCCTCGGCCTTCACCGAAGACCCGATCGATCCGTTGAAATCGATCGTACAGCCGACGCTGATTATCGGCGGCGGCCGTGACCGGCAGGTGGCGCGGGTGGATTACGCAGCACTTTCCGCCGCATCCCCGGTTGCGAAAACGCTGTGGCTGCCGGACATGAATCACGTTCTGGTCGACGTCGACGACGAAGCCGACGACATCAAAGCCTACAATGATACGGAGCGGCCGCTCGACACCGCGATGATCGATTCCGTCGCGGCCTTCATCCTGGCCGGCGAAGCGGCGAGATGAGGAACTACAACGCCTCGCCTTTCAGCAGCCGCGGCACTTCGCCGGCAAGCCCCGCCGCCTGGCGAATGAACAGGCTTTTCAGCGGCGGCGCGCGATCGACCAGCCCGAGCCCGATATCGCGCACCGTGCGCAGCAGCGTCGATTCGTTCGAGAACAACAGGTTCAGCGAATTGGTGGCGAGCCCCATCGCCATGGTGTCGAACCGCCGCCAGCGCTGGTAGCGATCGAGCACGTCGGCCTGGCCGAGGTCGATGCCGAGCCGCGCCGCATCGACGATCACCTCGGCAAGCGCGGCGACGTCCTTCAGGCCCATATTGAGCCCCTGCCCCGCGATCGGATGAATCACATGCGCGGCGTCGCCGACCAGCGCCAGCCGTTCGCCGATAAACGAGCGCGCGACGAAATAGCCGAGCGGAAATGCGCGCGGCTTGTCCAGCGCCTTGATCTCGCCGAGATGCAGCCCGAAGCGCTGCTCGAGTTCGCCGTGAAATTCGTCCTCGCCGAGCGCGACGATGCGCGCGGCCTCGGCGCGCTTTTCGGTCCACACCAGCGACGAGCGCTTTCCCGTCAGCGGCAGGATCGCGAACGGCCCGGCGGGGAGGAAATGCTCCTCGGCGCGGCCGTGATGGTCGCGCTGGTGACCGACCGACACCACGATGCCGGATTGATCGTAATCCCAGCCATGGGTGGCGATGCCAGCCCGCTCGCGCAACTTCGAGCGCGCGCCGTCGGCCGCCACCAACAGGCTCGCCTCGACCACCCTGCCGTCGGAAAACGTCACGTCCACGCCGTCGGGGCGTGCCGCGAAATCCGTCACCGCAACGGTAGAGAGCTCGACGCCTTCAGCTTCCGCCCGCTGCGCCAGCACATCGATCAGATGGCGATTCTCGATCATATGCGCGAACGGCTCGCCCGGTTCGACATTCCCCGCGAAGGTCAGGAACACCGGACGGGTGGCGTCTTCCAGTTTGGAATCGGTGACCACCATGTCGAGGATCGGCTGCGCCTGGGCCGCCACCTGGTCCCATGCGCCGATGGCCTCGAACAGCCGGCGGCACGCCGCAACGATGGCGGTCGCGCGCGGATCGCGGCTCGGCCGGACGGAGAGCGCCGGATCGGCCACGATCACGGGAATACTGGCACCGAGGCCCTGACGCAGCGCCAGCGCCAGCGCCAGCCCCGCAAACGCGCCGCCGCCGATCACAATGCTTCGCTGTGCCGCCATGCCAAACCCTACTCACTCACACCCTTGCTACCGGAGTATAGCTGGGCGAAACATATATATGAAACATGGGGCCTTGGTCCTCAGGTCGTCATTCCGGGTTCGAGGCTTCGCCCGTCCCGAAATGACGCAAGAGTTCAAACTGAAAGCGCTTTCATGTCCAAAGGCCTGATTGACCTGATTTCCATTCTCGACCTCGAACCGCTCGAGGTAAATTTGTTTCGCGGCAACAGCCCGAAAACAAGCTGGCAGCGGGTGTTCGGCGGCCAGGTGATCGGACAGGCGATGGTGGCGGCATGCCGCACCGTCGAGGGCCGGCTGCCGCATTCGCTGCATTGCTATTTCATCCTGCCGGGCGATCCCCAGATTCCGATCGTCTACGAGGTCGAGCGGCTGCGCGACGGCAAGAGCTATTCGACCCGCCGGGTCACCGCGATCCAGCACGGCAACGCCATCTTCTCGATCATGGTGTCGTTTCACATCGAGGAACAGGGCTCGTTCGACCATCAGGACACGATGCCGGACGTCCCGCCGCCGGAGAAGCTCACCGCCGAGGAGGTGGCGAAGCAGCCGATGTTCCGCGAGATGCCGGACTTCATCCGCCGCTACTACGAATCCGACCGCCCGATCGAGCTGCGCCCGGTCGAGCTGGGCCGCTATTTTGGCCAAAAGATCGACGACGGCCGCATCCACGTCTGGATCCGCACCGCCTCGAAACTATCGGACGATCCGGCGCTGCATATGTGCGCGCTGGCCTATGCGTCGGACTTCTCGCTGCTCGATGCGGCGATGGCGCGCTATGGCCGCACCTTGTTCGACCAGAGGATGATGCCGGCAAGCCTCGACCACGCGATGTGGTTTCACCGGCCGTTTCGTGCCGACGAGTGGCTTTTATATGCGCAGGACTCGCCGAGCGCGCGCGGCGGCCGCGGTCTCACCCGCGGCATGATCTTCAAGCAGGACGGCACGCTGGTGGCCTCCGTCGCGCAGGAAGGCTCGCTTCGCGAGCGCAGGTGACGCGACGACGCCCGTTATCGTTGCAGACCTTCGGTTCCGAGCAAGGCAGAACGGCCGCCAGTGCGTTGTTCTGGCGGCGCCGGTCCGTGACCGACACTTATGGCTATGGGCCGAATTCCCGGCCTCCATCTTCCGTCCCAAGCTTGAAGTTTTTGCCCTTTGCTGAAAATGATGGCAAATACAGCTAAGCCTATGCTGGCACAGGCCGGTGGGCCGCCTTTTGGAGTGTGAGCCATGAAGCTCGTTGTCGCGATTATCAAACCCTTCAAGCTCGACGAGGTGCGCCAGGCGCTTACCGCGATCGGCGTCAGCGGCATGACCGTGACCGAGGTCAAGGGTTACGGCCGCCAGAAGGGCCACACCGAGGTTTATCGCGGCGCCGAATATGTGGTGAATTTTCTGCCGAAGCTGCGCATCGAAATCGCTGTCGCGTCGGACCTCGCCGACAAGGCGGTTCAAGTCATCACCGCGAACGCCCGGACCGGCCAGATCGGCGACGGCAAGATTTTCGTGACGCCGATCGACCACGCGTTGCGGATCCGCACCGGCGAGACCGACAGCGACGCGCTCTAACGTCCGGTCCGGCGGCGTTGAACCAGTCACCTCTTACATCTTTTCCTGGCGCATGATGCTGCGGGCAAGCCCCTCATGCTTGTCCGGAGGAAAAACCCGGATCATGCGCTGACTTCGCCTTCCTACCTGCACTTCACTCGCACCCGGCAACGGCGCCTGGGATGCGATCCGTAAAATCGTAAACGGCTGGGGAAATACCATGGGGGCACGCGCGTCTCGTGCAGCGACGTCGGCTGCGCTGACAGGCCTTGCGACGATCGTAGCGACACCGGCGTTTGCACAAACGCAGACCGTCAGCGGGGCCGATACGGCGTGGATGATCGTCGCGACGGCACTGGTGCTGATGATGACGGTCCCCGGACTGGCGCTGTTCTATTCCGGCATGGTGCGCAAAAAGAACGTGCTGGCGACGATGGCGCAGAGCCTTGCTGCCGTGGCCCTGATTTCGATTCTCTGGGTGGCGTTCGGCTATTCGCTGGTCTTCGTCGGCGATGGTCCCTGGCTCGGAACGCTCGATCGCTGGTTTCTCTCCGGCATGACCATGGACAGCGTCAATCCCGCCGCGAAGACGATTCCGGAAGCGCTGTTCATGCTCTACCAGATGACCTTCGCGATCATCACCGTGGCGCTGGTGGCGGGCTCCGTCGCCGACCGGATGCGGTTCTCGGCCTATCTGCTGTTCTCGATCGGCTGGTTCATGCTGGTCTATGTTCCACTGGCGCACTGGATTTGGGGCGGCGGCTTCCTCGGCGCGGCCGGCGTTCTCGATTTTGCCGGCGGCCTCGTGGTGCATCTCAGCGCCGGGATCGGCGGCCTGGTGGCGGCCAAAGTCCTGGGCCGGCGCCACGGCTACGGCGTCGAGAACCTGTCGCCGTTCGACCTGTCGCTCGCGGTGGTGGGTACCGGGTTGCTGTGGGTCGGCTGGTTCGGCTTCAACGGCGGATCGGCGCTGGGCGCGAATTCGCGCGCGGTGATGGCGATCATCGCCACCCATCTCGCCGCCTGCGCCGGCGCGCTGACCTGGGGCGCGATTGAATGGTCGATCCGGCGCAAGCCCTCGGTGCTTGGCATGATTTCCGGCGCCGTCGCCGGCCTTGGAACGATAACACCGGCTTCCGGATTCGTGACGCCCTGGCACGGCATCGTCATCGGAATCATCGCCGGCGTCGTGTGCTTCTGGGCCTGTACCTGGCTGAAACACCGCTTCAACTATGATGATTCGCTCGATGTGTTCGGCGTCCACGGCATCGGCGGGCTGACCGGGACGTTGCTGACCGGGGTATTCGCCACCGCCGCAATCGGCGGCAGCGCCGGCCTGCTCGAAGGTAATCCGTACCAATTGCTGATCCAGCTCTACGGTGTCGCGATCACCCTGGTGTGGTCGGCCGGCATGACGTTCGTGCTGCTGAAGCTCGTCAGCGCGTGGGTGCCGTTGCGGGTGTCCCGCGAACAGGAACTGGAAGGTCTCGATATTTCGCAGCATGGTGAGGCTTTGCAGTAGCCACGCTACCTACCTCGATACGTTCGATTGCCCCCCTCGTGGGCATGATTATGTCCGGAGTCTGTCTCGCCTACGTTTTAGGCAGGCCTGACTAGGCTTTGAGCGCGACCGAATAGCGCAGTTGAGCTGTGATTGGGCAAAGCCCGAAAACCCCCGCATTCATAGTCCGTTAGGGAACCCTCCCGATCTGGCACGGCATTTGATTCTACAGGGGACGGCTGTGCCCGCGTAGTGAACTCCGCGTGGTGAACCTCAGTCGAGAACGCCCGGTCGTTATTTTGGCCGGGCCCAAGCGGGGATACGACCATGAAAATTGTTATGGCGATCATTAAGCCATTCAAGCTTGAAGAAGTCCGCGACGCCCTGACCGCCATTGGCGTTCACGGTCTCACGGTGACGGAAGTCAAGGGATATGGCCGGCAGAAGGGCCATACGGAAATTTACCGTGGCGCTGAATACGCGGTGAGCTTCCTGCCCAAGATCAAGATCGAGGTCGCTGTCGCCTCGGACCAGGTCGACAAAACCATCGATGCCATCACGGCTGCGGCCAAGACCGGCCAAATCGGCGACGGCAAGATCTTCGTCATCAACCTCGACCATGCGGTTCGCATCCGCACCGGCGAGGCCGATGCCGCGGCACTTTGATTTCGCGCTCAACAACTTTACCAATCAGGAGTTAATCAGATGACGTTCAAACGTCCCACCCCCGCGGGATGGGCAGTCCTCGCAATCGGAGCGCTCTGCGCCGTAGGCTTCGTCGACACCGCCCTCGCCCAGACTGCCGCGCCTGCCGCCGCTGATGCCGCGGCCGCCGCCCCGGCTGCACCTGTCCCCAACAAGGGCGATACCGCCTGGATGCTCGTCTCCAGCGCCCTCGTTCTGATGATGTCGATCCCCGGCCTCGCGCTGTTCTATGGCGGTCTCGTCCGCACCAAGAACATGGCCTCGATCCTGACCCAGGTATTTGCCATCGTCGCCATGGTCGGCGTGGTCTGGACGCTTTACGGCTACTCGCTCGCCTTTGGCGACGGCGGCAGCATGACGCCCTATATCGGCGGCTTCACCAAGGCCTTCATGCATGGGATCGACGCCAGCTCGACGGCGGCAACCTTCTCCAACGGCGTCGTCATTCCGGAACTGGCCTACTTCGTGTTCCAGATGACGTTCGCGATGATCACCCCGGCCCTGATCGTCGGCGCCTTTGCCGAACGCATCAAATTCTCGGCCGTGATGCTGTTCATCCTGCTGTGGGTCACCTTCATCTATTTCCCGATCGCGCATTGGGTTTGGTACGTGGCCGCTCCCGATGACGTCGCAGCGGCTGCCAAGGCGCTCGCCGCCGCGGCGGATGGTGCGGCCAAGACGGCGGCCCAGGCCAAGCTCGACGAAGTCACTGGTAATGTCGGCTGGCTGGCCGGCGCAGGTGCCCTCGACTTCGCCGGCGGTACGGTGGTGCACATCAATGCCGGCATCGCCGGTCTGGTGGGCGCGCTCGTCATCGGCAAGCGCACCGGCTACGGCAAGGACCTGATGGCGCCGCATTCGCTGACCATGACCATGATCGGCGCCTCGCTGCTGTGGGTGGGCTGGTTCGGCTTCAACGCCGGATCGAACCTCGAAGCCACCGGCACCACGGCGCTGGCCTTCGTCAACACCATGGTGGCGACCGCCGCCGCGGCGCTGTCCTGGCTGCTCACCGAATGGATCGTCAAGGGCAAGCCCTCGTTGCTGGGCATCTGCTCCGGCGCGGTGGCGGGTCTGGTGGCGGTTACGCCCGCCTCGGGCTTTGCCGGCCCGATCGGCTCGCTGGTGCTCGGCCTCATCGTCTCGCCGATCTGCCTGTTCTTCGTCAGCACGGTGAAGAACGCGCTCGGCTATGACGACGCGCTCGACGTGTTCGGCGTCCACTGCATCGGCGGAATCATCGGTGCGCTCGGCACCGGCATTCTCGTCAACCCCGCCCTCGGTGGCGTCGGCATCACCGACTACACCAACATCACCGGCAACAACGCCGGAACCTACGACTTCGTCACCCAGATGATCGCGCAGTGCAAGGCCGTCGGAGCGACGTTGCTCTGGTCGGGTATCGGCTCGGCGATCCTCTACAAGCTGGTCGATATCATCATCGGCCTGCGTCCCACCGTCGAGGAGGAGCGCGAGGGTCTCGACATCACCGACCACGGCGAGCGCGCTTACAACATGTAAGTTCTCCCACGGGCGCGATCTCGCAAGGTCGCGCCCAGAACTACGGTTCGGGCACATACCCGGCAATGCCCTGACCGTTGAGGGGCTCCAGCGCAAGCTGGGGCCCCTTTCTTTTGCCTGGAAAGGGTCTGGATAGACCCCACCGGTCGATGGTTAATCGCGTCTTAACCTCGCCGTATCTATGGTGGTTTGATCCTTTTCCGGCTGGCCTCGACCTGTGATCGGCCGCTCCAGGAGTGCTGGCATCTCGACCATGGCAATGACCGCTTCATCCCGCACGCCGCAAGGCGCCGGCAGCCAGGACAGCGAACGCTCGCCATTCGCGCGGCTGGCCGAACTGCTGGCCCCGTATCAGCCGGCTAAGCCGCTGATTACCCTATCGTTGGGAGAGCCGCAGCATCCCGTGCCGGGCTTTGTCGGGCCGGTGCTGGCCAGGCACATTGCCGATTTCGGCCGCTATCCCATCGCCAAGGGCATCGAGCCGTTCCGACGGGCGGCGGCGAGCTGGCTTTCCACCCGATTCGACCTCCCCCGGCCGATCGACCCGGAGAGTGAACTCCTGGTGCTGAACGGCAGCCGCGAGGGGCTGTTCTTCGCGGCGATCACGGCGGCGCGTTATGTCGGCGAACGCAAAGGCCGGCCTGCGATCCTGGTTCCCAATCCGTTTTATCCCGCCTACGGCGCCGGCGCGCGCGCGGCGAATTGCGAGACGATCTATCTGCCGACGACCCTCGGCAATGGATTTCTTCCGGACCTCGATGCACTCGATGACGCGACGCTGGCGCGCACCGTGGCGATCTTCATTGCCTCGCCGGCAAATCCGCAAGGCGCGGTGGCCTCGCGCGCCTATTTCAGCCGGCTGAAAACCCTGGCCGACCGTTTCGGCTTCATGATCCTGAGCGACGAATGCTACTCGGAAATCTACACCAGGGAAGCGCCCGGCAGCGCGCTGGAATGCGCCGGGCCTGACTTCACCAACGTCGTCGCGTTCCAATCGCTGTCGAAGCGGTCGAACCTGCCGGGCATGCGGGTCGGCTTCGCGGCGGGCGACAGAAAATTTCTCAGCCAATTTCACGAACTGCGCAACGTCGCGGCCCCGCAGGTGCCGGTACCGCTGCAGCACGTCGCGACCGCGGCCTATGGCGACGAGGCCCATGTCGAAGAAAACCGCAGGCTCTACGGGATCAAGTTCGACCTCGCCGACCAGATCCTCGGCAATCGCTACGGTTATTACCGTCCCGCCGGCGGTTTCTGCGTCTGGCTCGACGTGTCGGCCCGCGGCGGCGATGAGGCGGCGACGGTGAAACTGTACAAGGACGCCGGCGTGCGCGTGGTGCCCGGAAGCTACCTGGCGCGACAGCAACCGGACGGCAGCAATCCCGGCGCCGGCTACATCCGCCTGGCGCTGGTCGCGGATGGCGAAACAACGGCCGAGGCGTTGCACCGGCTGGTCGAAATTCTGGATTAATCGCAGGTCCCCATGAGCATGCCAGCGATCGAACGTGTCATTCCCATCGTCAGCCAGTTGCCGGCCTCGATGCGCGAGGCGCTTGAGCGGCGGCTGCGTGAAATGACCGGGCTCGGCCTGATCGGGCTGGCGGGCGTGGCGACGGCAGCGCTGATGACGTGGTCGGTGCAGGATCCAAGCCTCAGCCACGCGACGTCGCGCGCCATACGCAACATCGTCGGCTATCCCGGCGCCATCGGCGCCGACCTCCTGATGCAGATTCTCGGCCTCGGCGCGATCATGCTGATCCTGCCGGTTGCGGTGTGGGGCTGGCGCATGCTGACCCATCGCACCTTCGACCGCGAAGCGCTGCGGATTGCCTGCTGGATCCTGTGCACGGTGATATCGGCGGGTTTTGTCAGCTGCTTGCCGCATGGCGGCGCATGGCCGCTGCCGACCGGACTAGGCGGTGTCGTCGGCGACGCGCTGGTGCGCGCGCCGGCCGTGGCGTTCGGACCGCCCGGGGTGATCTATCGCGTCGTGCTCGGGGGCGTGCTTGGCATTGCGATGATCGCGACGTTCCTGATCGCCTGCGGCCTGGGCTCGCGCCCGCAGGACGATGAATCGTCGACGATCGAGGACGATGACGCGCCGTTCGTGGAAGAAGATGACGGCGGCTCGGTTTCGCTGGGATGGGCGTTTCATGCCGCGATGAGCGCGAAGGCGCGGCTGGGCTGGCTTTTGAGCACGGCTTACAGGTCGTTGGTCGCAAGCGCACCGGCGGGGCGCGCCTCCGCGTTCGAACGTCAGGAGCCCAGTCTCGGCGGTCGCACGACTCCGTCGCTGGCGCCCGAGGCCCAAGAAGATTTTGAGCACGAGGACGAGGAAAACGAACAAGAGGACGACGAGGAAGAAGCTCCCGCCGCCCGCGCGCCGCGCAAGAAGGCCGCGCCGAGAACACCCGCGCGCAAATCCTCGGCCAAATTCGAACTGCCCTCGGTGTCGGTGCTGACCGCCCCCAAGGCTTCCGACCGCCAGCCGCTCAACAAATCCGAACTGGACAACAACTCGCGCGCGCTCGAAGGCGTGCTCGGGGATTTCGGCGTGCGCGGCGAAATCGTCAAAGCCCATCCCGGGCCGGTGGTGACGCTGTACGAACTCGAGCCCGCGCCCGGCATCAAATCCTCCCGTGTCATCGGGCTCGCCGACGACATCGCGCGCTCGATGAGCGCGCTGTCGGCGCGCGTCGCCGTGGTGCCCGGCCGCAACGCCATCGGCATCGAACTGCCGAACGCGCATCGCGAAAAGGTTTATTTGCGCGAACTGCTTTCGGTGAAGGACGGCAACGAGTTCGATCGCGAAGCTGCCGCTTTGCCTCGGCAAGAACATCGGCGGCGAATCCATCATCGTCGATCTCGCGCGCATGCCGCATCTTTTGATCGCCGGCACCACCGGCTCCGGTAAATCGGTCGCCATCAACACCATGATCCTGAGCCTGGTCTACCGGCTGCGGCCGGATCAGTGCCGCCTGATCATGGTCGATCCCAAGATGCTCGAACTCTCGGTCTATGACGGCATTCCGCATTTGCTGACGCCGGTCGTGACCGATCCGAAGAAGGCCGTGGTCGCGCTGAAGTGGGCGGTGCGCGAGATGGAAGAGCGCTACAAGCGAATGGCCAAGCTCGGCGTGCGCAACATCGACGGCTACAATGCGCGCCTTGGGGAAGCGAAGTCGAAAGGCGAGGAGCTGACCCGCACGGTTCATACCGGCTTCGACAAGGAAACCGGCAAGGCGATCTACGAGGACGAGAAGCTCGATCTTGAGCCGCTGCCCTACATCGTCATCATCGTCGACGAAATGGCCGACCTGATGATGGTCGCGGGCAAGGACATCGAAGGCGCGGTGCAGCGCCTGGCGCAGATGGCGCGCGCCGCCGGCCTGCACGTCGTGCTTGCCACGCAGCGGCCTTCGGTCGACGTCATCACCGGCACCATCAAGGCGAATTTCCCGACCCGTATCTCGTTCCAGGTCACCTCGAAAATCGACAGCCGTACGATCCTCGGCGAAATGGGCGCCGAGCAACTGCTCGGGCAGGGCGACATGCTTTACATGGCGGGCGGCGGACGCATCAGCCGCGTCCACGGTCCCTTCGTCTCGGACGAAGAGGTCGAGAAGGTGGTGCGCCATCTCAAGACGCAAGGCCAGCCTGAATACCTCGAAGCCGTCACCGCCGAAGAGCCCACCGAGGAAGACGGCGCGGTGTTCGATGCCACCGGCATGGGCGGCGATGGCGCCGGCGACCTGTTCTCGCAGGCGGTGGCGATCGTCAAGCGCGACCGCAAGGCGTCAACCAGCTACATTCAGCGCCGGCTGCAAATCGGGTACAACCGTGCGGCGTCGCTGATGGAACGAATGGAACTCGAAGGCATCGTCGGGCAGGCCAACCACGCCGGCAAACGCGAAATTCTGGTTGAAGAGGAAGAGGGCCGATTTTGAGCCGCCCGTTGGCCCCAAGGATTGCCGGAATTGAACCATTATTCTCACGGAAAAACGATATCTGCTTGGTCCGAAGCACGATAAAATGACCGGGCGCCAGCGGGACGACGCGTTGAATAGGGATTCGAGATCTCGAATGACAGAGCAACTTGCGATCGGCGGCATTCCCACCCGCATGGTGATGCTGATCGCGGCATTCATGCTGGGCGCTGTGGCGCCCTGTTCCGCGCAGGGTGTTCCGATCCCGAAACCTGCGCCGAAAGGCCGCAACATTCTCTTGAGCGCGTCGGACCCGCCGCGGGGTCAGATGA
Source organism: uncultured Alphaproteobacteria bacterium (assembly GCA_963843235.1). Lineage (GTDB taxonomy): Bacteria > Pseudomonadota > Alphaproteobacteria > Rhizobiales > Xanthobacteraceae > Bradyrhizobium. The sequence continues at coordinate 67,413 of CAWJJV010000014.1, read as the reverse complement.
CGATCGGCGCTGCCCAGACGCAGCCGCCGGATCCCGTAATTCCCGACCCGCGCCGGAATGTGCCGGTCAATATTTTTGCGACCTTCGACGCCAATCAGAAGGCCCAGGCCGCCAAGGTCAGCGCCTATCTGTCGTCGTTGCAGACGCTGGTCGGAAATTTCATCCAGGTCGGTCCCGACGGCAGCCGGACCAAGGGCGAATTTTACATCCAGAAGCCCGGCAAGGTTCGTTTCGAATACGACGCGCCAAGTCCGATCGCGATCGTCGCCGACGGCTCCTCGGTGGCGGTACGTGACCGCAAGCTCGCGACCCAGGACATTTATCCGCTGTCGCAAACGCCGCTACGGTATCTGCTGTCAGACCGCATCGATCTCATGAAGGACACCAACGTCGTCAGCGTTACCTCGGATGACATGTTCATCAGCGTCACCATCGAGGAAAAGCAGGCGTTGATCGGCACCAGCCGCCTGATGCTGATGATCGGCGCCAAGGATGGACAGCTCAAGCAGTGGACGGTGACCGATCCGCAGGGCTATGACACCACGGTTGCGGTCTACAATCTGGATACCTCCAAGAAAGTCGATCCCAACATGTTCAAGATCGACTTCACCAATTATTCGACCCCGCCGGGCTAAATCCCAAGCCTCATCCTGAGGCGCGCACGCTCTCGGCAGCGCATTTGCGCTGTCCGGTGCGGACGTCTCGAGGGATGGCCATATCGTCAACCTCATCCTTCGAGACGCGGTCAACCGGCCGCGCCGCAGGATAAGGCGTCCTCTGTCTCTTGCACCGATACATCGCTCCGATGCGCTTCTCCCTGACGACATGGAACATCAATTCGGTGCGGCTGCGCATCGATCTCGTCGCCAAATTCCTCAAATCGGCCAGGCCGGATGTGCTGTGCCTGCAGGAAACCAAATGCATCGACGACGCCTTTCCGTTGAAGCGTTTCAAGCGTCTCGGCTATGAGCACGTCGCGCTCAACGGCCAGAAGGGTTATCATGGCGTCGCGGTGATCTCGAAGCTGCCGTTCGAAAGCACCGACATCCGAACGTTCTGCGACAAGATCGATTCGCGTCACATCTCGGTTGCGTTCGGCGCCGCGGCGCAGCTGTCGAAGCCGCTGGTGCTGCACAATTTCTACGTTCCCGCGGGCGGCGATATCCCGGACCCCGCGCTCAATCCAAAATTTGAGCACAAGCTCAGATTTCTCGACGAGATGAAGGCGTGCGAGCCGTTGCATCCGCGCGGCGACGACCGGCATATCCTGGTCGGCGACCTCAACGTGGCGCCGCACGAGAACGACGTGTGGTCGCACAAGCAATTGCTGAAAGTGGTGTCGCACACCCCGATCGAAACCGAGAAGCTGCTGGCGGCGCAAGCGCACGGCGAATGGATCGACGTCGCGCGCGACCGCATCCCGTTCTCGGAAAAAGTCTATACGTGGTGGAGCTACCGTGCCGCCGACTGGACGCAGGCCGATCGCGGTCGCCGGCTCGATCACATCTGGGTGTCGCGCGCCCTCAAAGAGGCGGTCCGCGATTTCCGGATCAGCCGCGACGCGCGCGGCTGGGAACGGCCTTCGGACCACGTGCCGGTGACGGTGACGCTGGAGGTTTGAGATTGGTTCGTCGTTCTGAGGAGCGCCGCCACGCAGGCAAGTCCACGCAGCCTGCATAAACCTGGCTGCGGGCCGCGTCTCGCACCATGCGGCATCAAGTCGTCAGCTTCGCGCGCGCCGTCAGGATATCGTCGGCGATCTGGCTGGTGCGGTTGGCGAATTCGTCGCGCAGCCTGCGCGCCGCCACCGGATCGCTTTCGAGCACGCGCTGAAACAGGCTGCGTGCGAGACGAATCACCGAGGAATGCTCGAGCGCGGTGGCCGTTGACGGCCGCACCATCGCGACCAGCAGCGCGAGCTCGCCGATCAGGTCGCCGGGACCGGCGACCACCTCGGCGCCGTGTTCGTCCGCAATCCGGAACGCGCCGCGTTGAACGATGAATCCGGAGTCGGCCTCATCGCCTGCCGTGAAGAGCTTGTCGCCGCGCGCAAAATTTCGCTGCTCGGAACCGATCGCGAGCATCCGCAGAGCGGTCGTCCCTAACAGGCGCAGTGTCGGAACGCGCTCAAGCAAGGCAACATCATCTTCGATCGACATGTAGGACCGGTAATCGGGACGCGCTAATGGCGAATCGCTACCCGAATCGTATCACGGCACCAGCTTGTAGCCACCGGCTTCCGTCACCAGGATTTCCGGGTTGGCGGCGTCTTTCTCGATCTTCTGCCGCAGCCGGTAGATGTGGGTTTCCAGGGTGTGCGTGGTCACGCCCGAATTGTAGCCCCAGACTTCCTGCAGCAGCGTCTCGCGCGACACCGGCAACTGGCCGGCCCGGTAGAGAAACCGCAGGATCGCCGTTTCCTTCTCGGTCAGCCGCACTTTCCTGGCGTTGGCGCCGGTCAGCATCTTGGAGCCGGGCCGGAAACTGTAAGGCCCGACCGAAAACACCGCGTCCTCGCTGGCTTCATGCTGGCGGAGCTGCGCCCGGATCCGCGCCAACAGCACGGCAAACCGGAACGGCTTGGCGACATAGTCGTTGGCGCCGGATTCGAGCCCGAGAATGGTGTCCGAATCGGTGTCATGCCCGGTGAGCATGATGATCGGCGCCTTGAATCCGCCCTTGCGCAGGCTGCGCACCACTTCGCGGCCGTCGGTGTCCGGCAGACCCACATCCATCAGCACGAGATCGGGCGCATTGGCCTTGGCGGCATTGGCCCCCTTCGCGCCGGTGTCGACGGCGGAGGCCTCGAATTCTTCGTGCAGCGACAGCTGCTCGACCAAGGTATCGCGCAGATCGGTATCATCATCCACGATTAGGATCTTGCGAGCATTGGCCATGGCGTACAAATCCTCTGGGCTGATCTTACCTTCAGCCAAGTCTGGTTGGTCAAAGTTTGATTCGTCAGTCTTGTTGTTCGTTATGAGGTAGGAAACTGTTACGGATTCTCAAGCCGAAACGGAAATATACTCCATAACTTGCAAGCATTTGGATGACTATCCTGTAATGCCGAAACCACGGATTCTCGATTTGCTACCACCCTTGGATGATTACGGCACGAACAGAAAGTCAATTTTTTTCAATGACTTGTGATGGAACTTTGGGTAGCCGGCCGGTTGGAACCATCTGAATCCGCGCCGCGGCCGGCAACCCGCGTCGTGGCTGGCTGACCGCAAGCGGACAGACGATACCGGTCGCGCTTGGCCATGGCGGTATCAAGGCCAACAAACGCGAGGGCGATGGCGGTACCCCAAGGGGCACATTCCGGCCTCGTCAACTGTGGTGGCGCGCCGACCGTCACCCGCGGCCGCGGACATTTCTGCCGGTTCGCGCCATCCGGCCTGAAGACGCCTGGTGCGAAGACCCGTCAAGCCGCCACTACAACCAGCCCATGCGACGAGACCGCGGCCATGAAGGCGACCGGCTCTCACGCGCCGATTGGCTCTATGATTTCATCATTGAGATCGACCACAACTACTCGCCGCGTGTCGCCGGCCGCGGCAGCGCCGTGTTCCTGCATCTGGCGCGACCGGATTTTTCACCGACCGCGGGATGCGTGTCGATGACCCGATCGGCGATGCTGCGATTGCTGGAGCGGCTCGGTCCGCAAACCCGAATCGTAATCGGGTGACGCCGTCCGGGCGAACGCCGGACCGCCAGCCATTGTCCCAATCTCACCGCGAACCAAAAATGGCCGACCCGACGCGGACATGGGTCGCGCCGAACTGGATCGCGATCGTGAAGTCGGCGCTCATGCCCATCGACAGGTTCTTCAGCCCGTTGCGCGCGGCGATCTTCGCGGTCAGCGCGAAATGCGGCGCCGGCGCCTCATTGACCGGCGGAATGCACATCAGGCCGGAAATCGACAACCCGTATTTTTCACGACAGCTGGCGATGAAGGCATCCGCCTCGGCCGGCGCGACGCCCGCCTTCTGCGGCTCCTCGCCGGTGTTGAGCTGAACGAACAGTTCGGGCCGCCGCTTTTGGGAATCGATTTCCTTGGCTAACGCTTGGCAAATGCTCGGACGATCGACCGAATGGATGGCGTCGAACAGAGCCACAGCTTCCTTGGCCTTGTTGGATTGCAGCGGTCCGATCAGATGCAAGTTCACATCAGGGTAAGCCGATATTAACCCCGGCCACTTTGCTTTCGCTTCCTGGCAGCGGTTCTCGCCGAAAACGCGCTGCCCCGCCTGGATTACGGGCTTGATCGCGTCCGCATCGAAGGTCTTGGACACCGCGATCAACGTAACCGACGCGCGATCCCGGCGCGCCTCATTGCAGGCGCGCAGGATATCGCTCTCCACCGCGGCGAGCGCGCTTGGTAAAGGCCGGGTTATCGGCGCAGGATTTTCAGGCGTCATGACTTCCGTCGACAGTAAATTTACGGAGCAATTCGAATTTTACCAAATCCGGGAAAGGCTTTTTGAACCCTTCTCTTTATGTTCCCATGTGGGGTCGGGGGATAATGATGTCACGCTTCACTTTCAACCGCAAAAGGGCGAAGCTTAAAAAGCTGCTCGGAATCCGGGCGCGGCTCGCATTGCTGGCGCTGATCCTGGTGGCGCCGCTGATGCTGGAGCGCGCCCGCTCCCTCGAGGACGCCCGCGCCAAGCAGATCGTCCTCGCCTCCAAGGAATTCTCCGAGCTAGCCCAACACAGCGCCGACACCCAACGCGAAGTCATCTCGTCGGTTGAGACCATGCTGAAGTCGGCGGCCTATATCCGCGCATCGGCAGGCGGCGTCGGCCGCAGCTGCGACATCCTGCGGGCGAGCCTGCCGGTCAATCTGCCCTGGATCAGCAGCCTGATGATCGTCGGCGAGGACGGACACGTCCAATGCGCGACCGACAACACGCTGGTCGGTCTTGATCTGAGCGGACGCGCCTACCTCAAGCAGGCTCGGCAATCCCGTGACGTCGTCTTCAGCGACTTTCTGTTCAGCATCGCCTACGACAAGCCAATCGTCGCGGCAGCCTATCCGGTATCTGCCATCAGGGAAGATTCCGACGCCGTCATCGTCGCCGGCATCAGCCTGAACTGGATGTCGAAGATCATGGGCAATCTCAGCGACCGTCCCGGGATTTCGGCGGTTCTGATCGATAGCACCGGCGTTGTGCTGGCGGCGCCGGCGGACCAGGCCAGCATGATCGGCCGGACGTTGGATACGGTGCCGCTGTTGTCAGCCATCGCTGACAAGGCGATCGGCTCCGATCAAGCGGAAGGGTCGCTGTCATTCGTCGCGGCCGACGGTTCGGATCGCGTCGTGAACTTTGCGCGCATTCCGGGAACGCAATCGCGCCTGATCGTCAGCATCGACGAGACCAAGGTCTCGGCGGCGATCAACCGCGATATTCGTACCGCCTATCTGCAGCTCTGCTTCGTCTGCCTGTTTGTGCTGCTCGGCGCGCTGGTCGCCGCGGAGAAGCTCATCATCAACCCGATTGAGTTGATGGTGGCGATGGCAAGGCGCTTCGGCCAGGGCGACTGGTCGGCCCGCGTCGCGAGCAGCCGTTTGCCGGCGGAATTCGTTCCGCTGGCGCGTGCCTTCAACGCGATGGCGGCACAGCTCACCAAGCGCGAGCGCGAATTGCTCGCGACCAACGACCGGCTGACGGTGATGGCATCGATTGACATGCTGTCCGGCCTCGCCAACCGGCGCGGATTTCAGAGCCGGCTCGACTTCGAGTGGATGAAGGCCCAGCAATACGACGCCGAGCTATCGCTGCTGATGATCGACGTCGATCACTTCAAACTGTTCAACGATACCTATGGCCATCCCGAAGGCGACGTCTGCCTCGGCAAGCTTGGCGAAACCCTGGCCGGTATCGCCGCCGACACCATGGGCTTTGCCGGCCGCTATGGCGGCGAGGAATTCTGCCTGCTGCTGCCCAACACGGATGCGGCGCGCGCCCTGCAGATCGGCGAAATGGTGCGCCAGGCGGTCTGGGAGCAGGCGATGCCACACGCCACCAGCATCCATCAAAACGTTACCGTCAGCGTCGGGGTGGCGAGCACCAAGCCCAACGGCATACAGCGGCCGGGCGACCTGATCGAAGCTGCCGACGCCGCGCTTTATGCCGCCAAGCATCGGGGCCGCAACGCCGTGGTCGAGCACGGCTTTGTCGGGACGACCGGCAGCGGCTCGATCGCGATGGCCAGCTAGGGCATGACCCGGAAAAGTGGACACCGGTTTCCCCTCGCGACAAACGCCGGGCCTTTGCGCAGAGATCATGCCCAAATAATTAAGATAGATCGGGATGGCGATTCGAAGAAAAGCCATCCCGCCCTGTCCATCTCGTCCGCACGCCCGGAGCGGCAGTAAAGTGATCGCACCGGCCGGCGCTGCGGACTGTCCAACCCGTTGACCGCACAGCCGCTTTTGTGGCCTAGTCCGCCGTCTTCTCGACCGGCCCCTGCTCCACGAAAAGCTCCGTAATTTCATGACCTCCGAACGCTACAACGCACGTAAATCCGAACCGCGCTGGCAACGCCAGTGGAACCAGCAGGCGATTTTCACCTCTGGGAACGACGACCCGCGGCCGAAATATTACGTGCTGGAGATGTTCCCGTATCCGTCCGGCCGGATCCATATCGGGCACGTCCGGAACTATACGCTGGGGGACGTGCTGGCGCGGTTCAAGCGCGCCAAGGGTTTCAACGTTCTGCACCCGATGGGCTGGGATGCGTTCGGGCTGCCGGCCGAAAATGCCGCGATCGAGCGCAAGGTCGCCCCCAAGTCGTGGACCTACGACAACATCGCCGCGATGAAGAAGCAACTGCAGTCGATCGGGCTGTCGCTCGACTGGTCCCGCGAATTCGCGACCTGCGACCCCTCTTATTACAAACACCAGCAGAAGATGTTTCTGGATTTTCTGCGTGCGGGTCTCGCCGAGCGCGAAAAGCGCAAGGTCAACTGGGATCCGGTCGACATGACCGTGCTGGCCAACGAGCAGGTGATCGACGGCCGCGGCTGGCGCTCCGGCGCCGTCGTCGAGCAGCGCGAGATGAATCAGTGGATCTTCAAGATCACCAAATACTCGCAGGAACTGTTGGACGCGCTCGATTCGCTCGACCGCTGGCCCGACAAGGTGCGCCTGATGCAGCGCAACTGGATCGGCCGTTCCGAGGGCATGCTGGTGCGCTTCGCACTCGATCCCTTGACTTCACCCGCCGGCGAAACCGAGCTGAAGGTCTTCACGACCCGGCACGACACGCTGTTCGGCGCCAAGTTCATGGCGATCGCGCCGGATCATCCGCTGGCGCAGGCCGCGGCGGCGAAAAATCCGGAACTTGCGGCCTTCATCGCCGAGGCGAAGCGTCACGGCACCGCGCAGGAAATCATCGATACCGTCGAGAAGCTCGGCTTCGATACCGGCATCAAGGCGATCCATCCGTTCGATGCGGACTGGAAGCTGCCGGTCTATGTCGCGAACTTCGTGCTGATGGAATACGGCACCGGCGCCATCTTCGGCTGCCCCGCGCACGACCAGCGCGATCTCGATTTCGTCAACAAATACGGCCTCGGCAATACCCCGGTGGTGTGCCCGGAGGGCCAGGACCCGAAAACGTTCGTCATCACGGATACCGCCTATGACGGCGACGGCCGCATGATCAATTCGCGCTTCCTCGACGGCATGACCATCGCGCAAGCCAAGCAGGAAGTGGCCAAGCGGCTGGAAGGCGAAATCCGCGGCAACATGCCGGTCGGCAAACGGCAGGTGAACTTCCGCCTGCGCGACTGGGGCATCTCACGTCAGCGCTATTGGGGTTGCCCGATCCCGGTGATCCACTGCCCGAAATGCGACGTCGTACCGGTGCCCGACAAGGATCTGCCGGTCGTGCTGCCCGAGGATGTCACTTTCGACAAGCCGGGTAACGCGCTCGACCATCATCCGACCTGGAAGCATGTCACCTGCCCGCAATGCGGCGGAAAAGCCACGCGCGAAACCGACACCATGGACACCTTCGTGGATTCCTCGTGGTACTTCGCGCGCTTCACCGATCCGTGGAACGAAAACGCGCCGACCACGCCCGCAACGGCGAACCGGATGATGCCGGTCGATCAATATATCGGCGGCGTCGAACATGCGATCCTGCACCTGCTGTACAGCCGCTTCTTCACCCGTGCCATGAAGGCCACCGGCCACATCGGCCTGACCGAGCCGTTTGCCGGCATGTTCACGCAGGGCATGGTGGTCCACGAGACCTATCAAAAGGCCGATGGCGGCTATGTCATGCCGTCCGAGGTCAGGATCGAGACCGGCGACAATGGCCGCCGCGCCAACCTGATCGCAACCGGCGAAGAAGTCTCGATCGGCGCGATCGAGAAGATGTCGAAGTCGAAGCGCAACACGGTCGATCCCGACGATATCATCGCAACCTATGGGGCCGACGTCGCGCGCTGGTTCATGCTGTCGAACTCCCCACCGGACCGCGACGTGATCTGGAGCGACGAGCGGGTCCAGGGGGCGGCGCGCTTCGTGCAGCGGCTGTGGCGCCTGGCCAATAAGTCGGCCGACGCGATCAAGGCTGCGCCGGCGGCGCGACCGGCGGCGTTCGGGGCGGACGCGTTCGCCCTTCGCAAGGCCGCGCATGGTGCGCTGGACAAGGTCACAACCGGCATCGAAAGACTGCATTTCAACGTTTGCCTCGCCCATATCCGGGAATTCGCCAACGCGCTCGGCGAGGCGCTGGGCCGCGAAGGCAAGCCGTCCCCGGATTTCACGCCCGATATGATGTGGGCGGTTCGCGAGGCCGCGGTCATTCTGGTGCAACTGTTCGCGCCGATGATGCCGCATCTGGCCGAGGAATGCTGGCGGACGCTGGGGCAGCCAGGCCTGGTTTCGGAGGCCAATTGGCCCCAAATCGAACGCGATTTGCTGGTTGAAGCCACGGTAACGCTGGTTGTCCAGGTCAACGGCAAGAAGCGGGGTGAGGTCACGGTGGCCAGCCATGCGCAGAACCCGGAAATTGAGGCTGCCGTTTTGGCACTCGATGCGGTAAAACAGGCCTTGGGCGGTAAGCCAGTCCGCAAGGTGATCATTGTGCCCATGAGGATCGTGAATGTCGTTGGCTAGAACCGGCGTCGTCGTTCGGCTGCTGGCTGTCGCTGCACTGGCGGCGCTGACGGCCGGCTGCTTCCAGCCGATGTATGCTGAGCACGCTGACGGTACGCCCGGCCTGCGCGAGAAATTGCTGACGGTGGAAGTCCCGCCCGTGGACAAGCCCAATGCGTCGCGGGAAGCGCGGGTCGGCGTAGCCATTCGCAATGCGCTGGCGTTCAAGCTCTACGGCACCGCCACGGGGGCGCCGCCGCTGTATCGACTGGTGCTCAAGTTCACCAGCAACCGTTCCTCATTGATCGTCGATGTAAACACCGGACTACCGAGCACCGAAAACTATGGCGTTGATGCGCAATACAACCTGGTCGAGATTGCGACCGACAAGTCGGTGATGACCGGCACGGCGTTTTCGCGCCTGTCTTACGACATTCCGGGCAGCTATCAGCGCTTCGCGCGCGCGCGTGCCATCCGCGATGCCGAGGACCGTGCCGCCCAGGAAATCGCCGAGCGTATCCAAACCCGGTTAGCGTCGTACTTCTTCAGCGGCACCTGATTTGGTCGCGCTGAAGGGAAGGGACATCGACGCCTTTCTGGCCCGGCCAGATGCCGGCCGGCCCATTATCCTACTGTATGGCCCGGACGCCGGCCTGGTCCGCGAACGCGCCGACGCGCTGCTGGCCTCCGCGGTCGACGATCCCAACGATCCGTTTTCGCTGGTCAGGCTGGACGGCGACGAACTCGCCGCCGAGCCGTCGCGGCTGGTCGATGAAGCGATGACGGTGCCGTTGTTTGGCGGCCGCCGGGCGATTCGAGTCCGCGCCGGCTCGCGCAGTTTCGCCGGCGGTATCGACGCGCTGGCCGACTCGGCCGTGAAGGATTGCCGCATCGTCATCGAGGCCGGCGATCTGCGGCCGGAATCGCCGCTGCGCAAGGCCTGCGAGCGCGCCAAAACGGCCGTCGCCATCGCCTGCTATCCCGACGGGGAGCGTGACCTCGCCAGACTGATCGACGATGAATTGCGCCTTTCAAACCTGCGCATCGCGCCGGACGCGCGCGCAACGCTGACGGCGTTGCTCGGTGGCGACCGCCAGGCCTCGCGCAACGAATTGCGCAAGCTCGCGCTCTATGCCCATGGCAACGGCGAAGTCACCCTCGACGATGTGATGGCCGTTGTCGCCGACGCGTCGGAGCTGAAGATCGACCCGATCGTCGACGGCGCCTTTGCCGGCAGGCCGGACCTGGTCGAAACCGAATTCGCCAAGGCCATGGTCGCCGGCACCTATCCCGGCATGATTATTTCCGCCGCCCAGCGCCAGGCCGCCTGGCTGCACAAATCGGCGCTCGCGGTGGCCGAAGGTACGCCTGTGTCGACGCTGCTCGAAGGCGGATTTCCGCGCTTACATTTTTCCCGGAAGGCAAACGTCGAGATCGCGCTCCGACATTTCAATGCGGCGCGACTGGTATCGATCATCGAGCAACTCGCGACCGCGGCGCTGGAAATGCGCAAACAGGCTCCGCTGGCGGCGGTGATTGCGCAACGCACGCTGCTGTCGATTGCGGTGAATGCCAAGCGGCGCGGGTGACGCGCGATTTGAACGGTTCTTCGTTCCAGGGCGACGCGTAGCGTCGAGCCCCTGAATGTCGACTTAAGCATTCACGTCCAAACGTCGAATCACCTCGTCGAGCTGATCGAGGTCGCGGTAGCGGATCGTCACGGTGCCGCCGGGATCGCGGTGATCGACATTGACCGCAAGCCCGAGCGCATCGCTGACGCGCTTTTCAAGCGCGACGGTGTCGGGGTCTTTCACCTTGCCGCCGCGCGGCTTCTGGGCCTTGCGCACCGGGACACCCTCGACATGCGCGAGCGCCTCAGCCTGACGCACATTGAGGCCCTCCTCAACAATGCGCTTGGCGGCGGCGGCCGGATCGGGCACGCCGATCAGCGCGCGCGCATGACCGGCCGATAGCTGACCCGATGCGATATAGGCCTGCACTTCGGCCGGCAATTTCGTCAGCCGCATCATGTTGGCGACGTGACTGCGGCTCTTGCCGACGATCTTGGCAATCTCGTCCTGGCTGCGTTTGAATTCATCCGCCAGCGCGTGATAGCCCTGCGCCTCTTCCATCGCGTTGAGATTTTCGCGCTGCACGTTTTCGATGATCGCGATCTCGAGCGCATCGCTGTCGCTGACATCGACCGGCACGATCGGCACCTCGTGCAGGCCGGCGATCTGCGAAGCGCGCCAGCGACGTTCGCCGGCAATGATCTCGTAGCGATCCTGCGCCCCCTTGACCGCTCGCACCACGATCGGCTGGATCACGCCGTGCTGCCGGATCGAATCGGCGAGTTCGCCGAGCTCGGCATCGGGAAACTCACGGCGCGGATTGCGCGGATTGGGTTTGATGAATTCGATCGGCACCTTGCGCTGCGCGCGCGGCCGCTCCAGGTGCGCGGCCTCGCCGCCGACATCTCCGATCAGACTTGCAAGACCGCGGCCCAATCGCGAACGCGCTTCGTCGGCCATCGCCAGCTCCCTTGGATTCACTCGCATCACTCCGGAATTCGAATCGTAAGGTTTCGGTTAGTCGTAGGGTGGGCAAAGGTGCTCTTCGCGCCGTGCCCACCGCAGAATGTGCGTATCGTCGATGGTGGGTACGTCGAAGACGCCTTTGCCCACCCTACGACGCTTGCATCAATGCGCGCGCAGTTCGCGCTCGCGCTGGATCACTTCCGTCGCAAGCTTGAGGTAGGCATCGCTGCCGACGCATTTGATGTCGTACACCAGCACCGGCTTGCCGTAGGACGGCGCCTCGGAGATGCGCACGTTGCGCGGGATCATGGTGTTGTAGACTTTGCTGCCCATGAATTGCCGGACGTCGGCGACAACCTGGTTCGACAAATTGTTGCGCGAGTCGAACATCGTGAGCACGATGCCGTGGATCGACAAACTGGGATTGAGCGTGGAGCGCACCTGCTCCACCGTCTGCAGCAATTGCGACAATCCCTCGAGCGCGAAAAACTCGCACTGCAACGGGACCAGAATTGCATCCGACGCCGCCATTGCGTTGACGGTTAGAAGATTGAGCGACGGCGGGCAATCGATCAGCACATAGGTGTAGTCGGACTCCGGCGTGATGTTGGTGTTGAGCGCGGCGATCGCGTCGCGCAGCCGATACGCGCGGTCACGCGTCGATCCCAATTCCAGTTCGAGGCCGGACAAATCCATCGTCGAGGCTGCGATATGCAGCCGCGGCACCGCGGTCGCGACCACTGCATCGCGTAGCGGCGCTTCACCGATCAGCACGTCATAGGTCGAGACGCTGCGATTGCGACGATCGATGCCAAGCCCGGTCGAGGCGTTGCCCTGCGGATCGAGATCGACGATCAGCACCCGCTCGCCTATCGCTGCGAGTGCCGTTCCAAGATTGATCGCGGTGGTAGTCTTTCCGACCCCGCCCTTTTGGTTGGCGAGCGCCAGGATGCGCGGGTGGGCCGCCGCAGGTGGCGCCTTATCCTCTTGATAAATCTCATCAATTACGGTCATGCGCGGGCGCCATGGGTTGGGGCGGACGGATCGCGCCGCTCGATATGATCGAGCTCGACGATCCAGCCGTGTCCGCCGGTGCGGCTGGAATGCAGTTTTGGCTTGATGTTCCAATATTTAGTGGCTTCAGTCAATTCAGAACTCTACATCTTGACCCTTAAGAAACAGAGCCTTTGCGCCCAGCCGGACCAGCGGCTCTGCGAAGCCGATGAGTTGGTGTAGCGGAGCCACCGCCCGCGCGGTGACGCAATCGACCTTGCCGAGAGCGCTATCCACATTATCCCCGATATCCGCCAGATGAACCGTGCCGGGTGCGTGCGAGATCCGCAAGGCTTCACGCAGAAACGCGCCCTTCTTGGCGTTGCGTTCGACCAGATGGATCATCGCACCGGGCACGTCGGCCAGCGCGCACGCCAGCACCACGCCGGGAAAGCCGCCGCCGCTGCCGAAGTCGGCCCAGATCTTTGCCGTCGGGGCGAGCGCCAGGAGCTGCAGCGAATCGGAGATATGCCGCGTCCATAAGGTCGGCAGAGTCGACGGCGCGACGAGGTTGGTCTTAGCCTGCCACTGCAGCAGCAGCGCGACATACTGATCGAGGCGATCCGCTGTTTCACGTGAAACCGGCGTCAGCGCCAAGGCGGCGGCCCTGTCGGAGGCAGGGATCGGGCTGGATGGAGATCGTTGCGAGCGCTGGGCCATGACAAGGTCGGCTGGAGTAAGTGTCGGCGAGAACGCTGTGACACGCGCGCGCCGGTGAAGTGTTCATCGATTTCAAGAGCGAGCCGGTCTCCAGATGCATTCAGGAGACGGGGCCAGCAACGGATAGCAGGAATTCACGCAAAGGGGCTTTCCTGCCGAATCCTTCCCTCTCCATCGGGAAACAGCTGTCATCCCAGATAAGAGTGATTCGCCCCCGTGATCAACCGAGCCGGTGCGGCAAGTCAGGCTGGTTAGATCGGACCGCCAGCGGCCCGTGCGCTCTGACTTGGGATGGCTGGGAAGGACGCGTGCGCTCAAACGCTAGCACTGGATCAGCCCCGGTGTTTCACGTGAAACAGCGTTACGCCGATGCCGTTACCGGCCTCCGCCGGGATTGCCGCCGCAGATAGGCCGCCAGAATCCCCAGCGCGGCCGGAGTCAGACCGTCGAGCCGACCCGCCTGCCCCACCGTGCGCGGTCGCGCGGCCTCAAGCTTTGAGCGCGCCTCATTGGAAAGGCCGGGCACATCAGCGTAGTCGATATCTCCCAGGACCAGGCCTTCGTCGCGGCGGAAGGCTTCTACATCGGCGGTCTGGCGCTTCAGATAGACATCGTATTTGGCATCGATCTCGAGGTGGACCGCGATCGATGGGTCAATGGCCGACAATTCTGACCAGATACCGCACAGCTCGGTCCAGCCGATCTCTGGATAGGACAAGAGTTCAAAAGCCGAGCGCCGATGGCCGTCGCGGTTGAGCGCCAATCCATGTTTGGCGGCCTCATTCGGCGTCAGCGTAAGCGCCTTGGATTGCGATTTCGCCGCCCGAAGCGCGGTCATCTTGGCGGCATGACGCTGCTCTCGGGCGCTTCCGACGCATCCCAGCGCGATCCCCTTGTCGGTCAGGCGTTGATCGGCATTGTCGGCCCGCAAGGTCAGGCGATATTCCGCGCGCGAAGTGAACATCCGGTACGGCTCGGTGATCCCGCGGGTCACGAGGTCGTCGATCATCACCCCGAGATAGCCGTCTGCACGGTCGAACACGATCGGCGCCGCTCCGCTCGCGGACAATGCGGCGTTCAACCCTGCGACAAGCCCCTGCGCCGCGGCCTCTTCATAGCCCGTAGTGCCGTTGATCTGGCCGGCCAGGAACAGCCCCGGCAGACGCTTGGTCTCCAGCGTTGGTTCGAGTTCGCGCGGATCGACATGGTCGTATTCGATGGCGTAGCCCGGCCGGACCATGCGGACACGCTCCAGCCCGGGGATCGTCGCCAAGATCGCCAACTGCACCTCCTCCGGAAGCGATGTGGAGATGCCGTTCGGATAGACCGTGTTGTCGTCGAGGCCTTCCGGCTCCAGGAAGATCTGGTGCCCGTCGCGGTCGCCGAAGCGGACGATCTTGTCCTCGATTGACGGGCAATAGCGCGGCCCGCTGCTCTTGATCTGCCCGGAATACATCGGCGAGCGGTGCACATTGGCGCGGATCACCTCATGGGTGGCCGGCGTGGTGCGGGTAATGCCGCACTGAATCTGTGGCGTGGTGATCCGATCGGTCATCACCGAAAACGGCTCCGGCGGATCGTCGCCGGGCTGCATCTCGACCCCGGCCCAATCGATCGTGGTGCCATCGAGTCGCGGTGGGGTCCCTGTTTTCAGCCGCCCGAGCGTAAAGCCGGCGCGCTCAAATGATCCCGAAAGCCCCATCGCCGGCGCCTCGCCGACCCTTCCGGCGGGCCAATTCTTCTCGCCGAGATGGATCAGTCCGCGCAGAAACGTCCCAGTCGTAATAACGACCGCTCCCGCCGACAGTTCGCGGCCGTCGGCCAAACGGATACCGGTGACCCGACCCTCTGAAATCGTGAGCTCATCGGCCTCCCCTTCGATCACTTGAAGGTTGGCGGTGGCCTCGATGGCGGCCTGCATCGCTGCGGCATAGAGCTTGCGGTCGGCCTGGGCCCGTGGGCCCCGGACGGCCGGACCCTTGCGGCGGTTCAGCATACGAAACTGGATTCCGCCGGCGTCCGCGACCCGGCCCATCAATCCATCGAGCGCGTCGACTTCGCGGACCAGATGGCCCTTGCCGAGTCCGCCGATCGCGGGATTGCAGGACATCGCGCCGATGGTCGCAAAACGATGCGTGACCAGTGCCGTGCGGGCGCCCGTGCGCGCCGCGACAGCCGCGGCCTCGGATCCGGCGTGGCCGCCGCCGATCACGATGACGTCGAACGATGTGGGCGGATAAATCATGCCGGACTTCTATCGTGAGACGGCCTTGGCCGAAAGCTGGGCACGTGAAAATTTTCAGCGTTTCACGTGAAACAGGCGGGACCCAGGTTGAGCTTGAATTGGGAAATCATCCGTTTCACGTGAAACAGCGTATCGTAGAAATGAATAAAGAAATATTACTTACCTATACAAAACTCTCTGAAGATCACGTCCAGAATGTCTTCGACGTCGACCCGGCCGAGCAGTCGCCCCAGCGAATAGGATGCCGACCGCAAATCCTCCGCCGCAAGTTCCTCACCCTGTCCGATCATTGCAATGCTGCGATGCAGCGAATGCAGGGCTTGCTGCAACAATTTCCGCTGCCGTTCGCGGGCGATCAGGCCGCCCTCCTCTCCGCCGAAGTAATCTCGCGCAAACGACACCAGCGCCGAAACCAATTCGGGGATGCCGTCACCCTGACGTGCCGAAATCTCAAAATCGGCCCGGCGGCGTGCCGTCTCACTCCTGAGCGAACGCCCGGCATCGGGCCGATCCGCGTCGAGATCGATCTTGTTGCGTACCATCCATACCGGTGCCACGGCGTCATGCTGCGGTCCGGCGTCCGGCGAATCGGCCAGCCACAACACGAGGTCCGCTTCGGCCGCCTTCGCTCGCGCGCGACGAACGCCTTCCTGCTCCACCGGATCCTCGGCCTCACGAATGCCCGCGGTATCGATCATCGTCACCGGATAGCCGTCGAGATCGAGTTGAACCTCGATCACGTCCCGCGTGGTGCCGGCATAGGGCGAGACGATCGCCACCTCCCGCCGCGCCAGTTGATTCATCAGCGTCGACTTGCCGACGTTCGGCGGGCCGGTGATCGCCACCACGAGGCCGTCGCGCAGACGTTCACCTTTGCCCTGTGCCGCAAGGACTTCTTCTATTTCGCCTGCTAGCGCGACAATCCTGGCGCGCGCCGGCGCGATCAACTCGGCGGATACGTCGCCCTCGTCGGAGAAATCAATCCCCGCCTCGATCAGCGCCGAGGCTTCGATGATTCGCGCCCGCCAGTCTCGGGCTTTGTCGCCGAGCAATCCCTTCAACTGCCGCAACGCCTGACGGCGCTGCCGGTCGGTGTCGGCATGGATCAGGTCGTCGAGGCCTTCCGCTTCGGTGAGATCGATCTTGCCGTTCTCGAAGCCGCGCCGGGTAAACTCGCCCGGCTCCGCCGCGCGCACATCCTCAAAGTTTGCGAGTGCCGCAAATAGCGCCGCCAGCACCGCCCGCCCGCCATGGACATGAAATTCCACGACGTCCTCGCCCGTCGCGCTCGCCGGCCCGGGAAACCAAAGCACCACCGCATCGTCGATCGGCTGCCCGTGCGCGTCGCGCAGCAGCGCCCGGGTCGCCCTCCGCGGCGGTGAAACCTTGCCCGCGAGCGAGGTCAGGATCGCAGCCGCCTGAGATCCCGACACCCGAACAACCGAGATCGCGCTCGGCGGCCGGCCTGACGACAACGCAAAAATGGTTTGTTCCCGAGGGTGCATCGCCTATTTGCCTCCGAGTTTCCCGACAGGCAAAGCAATTCCCAATCACGCGCCGCCAAGCTCGGTTCGGGAGTGACCATGATCATTGTGCTCCGCACAAATCGGCACCGATGGCATTTCTGATACTGCCCGCCGGCCCACAAATTCTGGGCTTGCGGCTAATACCAAACAACTTCAATAACTTAAGTGAGGGCCGGAAGAGCCGCAGCCACAGCCTGTGCTGCAGCTTTGCTGCAACAAGGCTGCAGCATGACTCAGGAAGCGGCCATGAAAAAGGGCGCCCGGTTTTGCCAGGGCGCCCTCTCAAACGTGTCAGAACAACTCAGGTGTTCATGGAATCGAAGAATTCCGAGTTGTTCTTGGTGTTGCGCAGCTTATCGAGCAGGAAGTCGATCGCGTCCATGGTGCCCATCGGATTGAGGATCCGGCGCAGCACGTACATTTTCTTCAGGAGTTGCGGATCGGTGATCAGCTCTTCCTTGCGGGTGCCGGAGCGCGAGATGTCGATGGCCGGGAAGGTACGCTTGTCCGAGACCTTGCGGTCCAGGATCAGTTCCGAGTTACCGGTACCCTTGAACTCTTCGAAGATCACTTCGTCCATACGGCTGCCGGTATCGACCAGCGCGGTGGCGATGATGGTGAGCGAACCGCCCTCCTCGATGTTGCGCGCAGCACCGAAGAACCGCTTCGGCCGCTGCAGCGCGTTGGCATCGACGCCGCCGGTCAGCACCTTGCCGGATGACGGCACCACGGTGTTGTAGGCCCGACCCAGCCGCGTGATCGAATCCAGCAGGATCACCACGTCGCGGCCGTGCTCGACCAGCCGCTTGGCCTTTTCGATGACCATTTCGGCGACCTGGACGTGACGCACCGCCGGTTCGTCGAAGGTGGACGAAACCACCTCGCCCTTCACCGAGCGCTGCATGTCCGTGACTTCTTCCGGACGCTCGTCGATCAACAGCACGATCAGGTAGCATTCCGGATGATTGGCCGTGATCGAGTGCGCGATATTCTGCATCAGCACGGTTTTACCGGTCCGCGGCGGCGCCACGATCAGGGCGCGCTGGCCCTTGCCGATCGGGGCCACGATATCGATGACCCTTGCAGAAAGGTCTTTCCTGGTGGGGTCTTCGAGCTCGAGCCGGAACCGCTGATCGGGAAACAGCGGCGTCAGATTGTCAAAATTGACCTTGTGCTTGGATTTCTCCGGATCCTCGAAATTCAGCGTATTGACCTTGAGCAGCGCGAAGTAGCGTTCGCCTTCCTTGGGGCTGCGAATGTGGCCTTCGATGGTATCGCCGGTGCGAAGGCCGAAGCGGCGGATCTGCGAGGGCGAGACATAAATGTCATCCGGTCCCGGCAGGTAATTGGCATCCGGCGAGCGTAGAAATCCGAAGCCGTCGGAGAGAACCTCCACGACCCCTTCGCCGATAATGTCGGTCTCCTGGATCGCAAGTTGCTTGAGAATGGCGAACATCAGCTCCTGCTTGCGCATCGTGCTGGCGTTTTCGACCCCTTTTTCTTCTGCAAACGAGACGAGTTCGGCCGGCGTTTGAGCCTTGAGGTCTTGAAGTTTCATTTCCCGCATTGGGAGGGTCCTGTGGAAAAACGTGGAGGGATTGCGAGGTGGCTTTAAAAGAAATGCGGACGCGAGTTCAGGAAGGTCCGCAGGACTGAGCAAGGAAAGGGCCGGTGAGGCTTCAAACCTGATGTGGCGGCCGGTTCAACGAGGAAGCCGAAGCGCAACCACATCCGCCTGCGTGGGGTGGGATTCGAATAATATAGAAAATCAGCCGGCGCTCCGCAAGGCGGTGCGAAATCTGTGTTGCCGGCCCCTATGTCAGAACGGCTTTACCACTACCAAAATCACGATCCCTATCATTAATAATGTCGGTACCTCATTGATAAAACGATAGAATTTTTGACTTCTGACATTACGATCGGCTGCGAAATCCTTCACACAGCGGGCAAAAAAACCGTGGACGCCCGACAACAGCACCACCAGCAGAAGTTTGCCATGCAGCCAGCCGGCGGCGAACCAGTGGCCGGCGACGGCGAGGTAAAGTCCCGCCAGCCAGGTCACGACCATCGCCGGGTTGATGATGGCTTTGAGCAGCCGGCGTTCCATCAGCTTGAACGTCTCGGACTGCTTCGATCCAGTCTCAGCTTCGCAGTGATAGACGAACAGCCGCGGCAGATAGAGCATGCCTGCCATCCATGAGATGACGGCGATGACGTGCAGCGCCTTGATCCATTCGTACACGTCGATGCCTCACTCGTTTGCGAACCAGCGCTTTGTCGTCCGTAACGCTGGAACGTTCCGGCCAAAACCTGCGTACCTGCCAAGCTGTCTTGTCGACCTGTCTTGGCCTGAACGGAGGCTTATCCGCAAGTCACTCTTTTCTAAATCAATATATTTAGAATCTTAGGTTTGAGTCTAAGTGACCGTGGATTAGGCCCACGCAACGCTGTCCCAAAATTCTCAGAGCTTGTTCACATCCATCAACAGTTCCAACGGCACATTCGGCCATTCAAATAACGCTACGCACTTCAAGCCCTTGTGCTGGTCTGTGGTCAGCTTATGAAGAGACAAATCCACATAACCCCACTATCATTCCGACGGTTGAATGAATTTGTTCCTTCGGGGAGGCCTGTGAAGAAAAAACCGGGTTATCCCGGGACCATCGACCGGCGACCGATTCTCTTCGATAAACTCCACAGCGATTCACAGGTTACACAGGGGGCGCGGTGCCCACGACCGGCAATTATTTTCACCTTCACCTCGTTTCCGATTCGACCGGCGAGACGCTGATCACGGTGGCGCGCGCGGTCGCGGCGCAATACGCCAATGTGACGCCGGTCGAACACGTCTATCCGCTGGTGCGCAGCCAGAAGCAGCTCGACCGCGTCCTCGATGAGATCGAGGAGGCGCCGGGCATTGTGCTGTTCACCCTGCTGGAAAAGGATCTGGTTGCGCGGCTGGAAGCCAAGTGCAAGGAAATCAACATCCCCAGCCTTTCGATCATCGGCCCGGTCATGCAATTGTTTCAGGCCTATCTCGGCGCGGCTACGACCGGACGCATCGGCGCCCAGCACACGCTGAATGCGGAATATTTCAAGCGGATCGACGCGCTGAACTACACGATGATTCACGATGACGGCCAGCATGTCGAAGGGCTGGAAGAGGCCGATGTCGTTCTGGTCGGCGTATCCCGCACCTCAAAAACGCCGACCTCGATCTATCTCGCCAACCGCGGCATCCGCACCGCGAACGTTCCGCTGGTGCCGGGCATTGCGATCCCGCATCAACTGGAAACGCTGAAGAAGCCGCTCGTGGTCAGTCTGCATGCGACGCCGGAGCGCCTGATCCAGGTTCGGCAGAACCGGCTGTTGAGCATCGGCGCGGGGACCGGCAATGATGACTATATCGATCGTCAGGCCGTCGCCGATGAAGTCGCGTTTGCGCGGCGGTTGAGCGCCAAGTTTAACTGGGCGCTGCTCGACGTCACGCGGCGATCGATCGAAGAAACCGCGGCGGCCATCTTGAAGTTGTTCGCCGACCGGCAGCGGCACCGGCTTTCGGAATGACGGTGTGGCGCGGAAAATATCCGTTGGTGCTGGCCTCGCAAAGCCGCGCACGGCAGACGCTGCTGGCCAATGCCGGCGTCGCCTTCGAAGCGATTCCGGCTGACATCGACGAGCGGCAGATCCAGGTCGCCTCCGGCCTTTCGGCGCCTGGCGAAATAGCTTCGCTTCTCGCGCGACGCAAGGCGCTTGCGGTGTCGTCCGAGCAATGCCGGCAAAACCGTTGTCGGTGCCGATCAGACCCTGGCGCTTGGCGCGCGGCTTTTCAGCAAGCCTGCCGACCGCGCCCAGGCCGCCGAGCAGCTGCGTGCCTTGGCCGGCGGCACTCATGAGCTGCACGCTGCCGTTGCCGTCGCACGCGACGGCAAGATATTGTTCGAAACCCTCAGTATCGCGTGCATGACCATGCGACGGCTAAGCGAGGCTGAAATCGATGCCTATCTGGATGAGGCGGGAGAGGCCGTTGTGACCAGCGTCGGCGCTTACCAGCTTGAGGGTTTGGGCGTCCTTTTGTTCGAACGCATTGCGGGCGATCATTTCACCATTCTCGGGCTGCCGCTGCTGCCGCTGTTGGCGTTCCTGCGCAGCGAGCGGCTGCTCGCGGTGTGAAGGCAAGAAGACGCACATGATAATCCTTGGACTGACCGGCTCGATCGGGATGGGGAAATCGACCACCGCCAAGCTGTTCGCCGAGGCGGGCGTGCCGGTTTACGATGCCGACGCCACCGTCCACATGGTTTACGAAGGCGAGGCGGCGCCCGCGATCGAGGCGGCGTTTCCGGGCACGACGGTCGACGGCAAGGTCGACCGTAACCGGCTTTCGGCGCAGGTGGTGCACGATGCTGCGGCGATCAAGCGGCTGGAGCAGATCGTTCATCCGATGTTGCGTGCGTATCACCAGAAATTTCTCAGCGAGGCCGAGCGATCCGGCGCACCCGTCGCCGTCGTCGACGTGCCGCTGCTGTTCGAGACCGGCGGCGAAAAGCGGGTCGACGCCGTGGTGGTGGTGACGACGTCGCCGGAAATTCAGCGCCAGCGGATCCTCGCGCGCGACAACATGACCGGCGAAAAGCTCGACGCTATCCTGGCGCGACAACTGCCGGACGCCGAAAAGCGCAAGCGCGCGGATTTTGTCGTGGATACGTCGCACGGGCTCGATCAGGTGCGCGCCCGAATCCGGGACATCCTGGCCGAGGCTGCTAGGATGCCGCAGCGGCGGTCCTGATTCGTCTTGCCCTAGCTTCCCAGGTTTTAGCCGATGCGTGAAATTGTTCTCGATACCGAGACCACGGGCCTCGACCCATTGCGGGGCGACCGGCTGGTCGAGATCGGCTGCGTCGAGATTTTCAACCGGATGCCGACCGGCCAGACCTTTCACCGGCACATCAATCCGGAACGCGACATGCCGGTCGAAGCTTTCAACGTGCACGGTCTTTCCAGCGAGTTCCTGGCGGACAAGCCGCTGTTTGCCCAGGTGGTCGAGGAATTTCTGGAATTCATCGCCGATGCGCCGCTGGTGATTCACAACGCCTCGTTCGATATCAGCTTCATCAACGCCGAGCTCGATCGCATCAAGCGGCCGGCGATCGCGCGCGAGCGGCTGGTCGACACGCTGCTGCTGGCGCGGCGCAAGCATCCGGGTGTATCGAATCGTCTCGATGATCTCTGTTCGCGCTACGCGATCGACAATTCCCGCCGCACCAAGCACGGCGCGTTGCTCGACGCCGAACTGCTGGCCGAGGTTTACATCGACCTGATCGGGGCGCGGCAGTCGCAACTGATCCTGGCGTCGGAAGTTCGCGACGCCCGCGCCGGTGGATATGGCGAAACGCCGCGGCGGCAACGGTCCGAACCGCTGGCCCCGCGTGTCACCGAGGCCGACCGATCGGAGCATCGGGCCTTTATCGCCACCTTGGGCGACAAGCCGATCTGGAGCGATTTCCTGGGGGCGTCACTGACGGCGCCGGAAAACGCGTAGTTGATCTCGCTTAGCTTGGCTTGATTTGAGCGGCCTGCGCTGTGGCGGCTTGCCGTTCCATGTTCTGGCGGTACAAACCGACAAAATCCACGGGGTCGAGCATCAGCGGAGGGAAACCGCCGTCGCGGACCGAGGTCGCGATGATCTCGCGCGCGAACGGGAACAGCAGCCGCGGACATTCGATCATGATCAGCGGGTGCAGGTTTTCATTCGGCACGTTGACGATACGGAATACGCCGGCATAGGTGAGGTCAAAACTGAACATGACCTTGCCGGCGTTCTCGGCTTTGCCCTCGATCAAAAGCGCCACTTCATATTCGTTTTCGGCGACGTTGTTGGCGTTGACGTTGATCTGGATATTGATCGCCGGCTGCTGCGTCTGCGGCGCCAGCGAGGCCGGGGCGTTCGGATTCTCGAACGACAGGTCTTTGGTGTACTGCGCCAGCACGTTCAATTGGGGGGGAGGGGCTGCCTCGGGGGGCGTGCCGTTGCCATTGGTCATCGAAGTCTCTCCTGGAGCGTTTTCAAGCGAGCAGGGACCGGTTTGCGTCTGAATTCGCTCAAAGGGCGAAAAGGCCTCTGTCCGGCGAGTGGCTATCATAGCCTCGCCTCGTTCCACAAGGACGACAATTTCCGCAAGAATGGCGGGGCCGGATCACCGCCGAAACCTCAGGGCGCAAGGTCCAAAGCCCGGTTGGCGGCCGCCAATCCTTAAAATGCCAACCGGGCAGGTCGGTGAGCATACACTCTAAATTGTTGAATATGCGCGATTTCCGGGCATCATCGGGGTTTCCCCTCGCGGCAAAAACGGGCTACAATTCGTCCATGGCAAACAGGCGAGAGCATTGGCTTGGCCTATTTCCTCCGGCATGGCCCTCCGTGCCAAAGCGCGCCATTGGCTGGGCATAGTTTCGTGCCTACATGCTGCGGACTCATCCATGAGGTAATCTCTGCCGTCCCCGCCAAGGGGAACGCTCTACCGCCGGACCCATTGCCGGCGCAGACCAGAAAGCGAATGCGACGTGGATATTTATACCATCATCTTCCTGGCGTTGGCGGTTTTCATCTTCCTGCGCCTGCGTAATGTCCTCGGACAGCGTACCGGAAACGAGCGGCCGCCTTACGATCGCACGGCCCGCAACGTGGTGCAGGGAGCGCAGGACAACAACGTGGTCCCGATGCCGGGTGCGGTGATCGACCAGGCACCGCTGGCACCGACGGCGGACGTCGTCCCGCCGACCGATCGCTGGAAAGGCCTGACCGAGCCCGGCACGCCGCTCGCGCAAGGACTTGACGCGATTGCCGCGCAGGATTCGTCGTTCGATCCGCGGCATTTTATCAGCGGCGCGCGCGGCGCCTATGAGATGATCGTGCTCGCATTCGCCAATGGCGATCGCCGGGCGTTGAAGGACCTGCTGTCGTCCGAGGTCTTCGAGAGCTTCGACAGCGCGATCAAGGAGCGCGAAAAACACGAGCAGAAGACCGAAACTCGCTTCGTTTCGATCGACAAGGCCGAGCTTGTGAGTGCGGAAGCGCGGGATCGGGCGGCGCAGCTGACCGTCCGCTTTGTATCGCAAATGGTATCGGTCACCCGCGACAAGGCCGGCACCATCGTCGACGGCAATCCGGACAAGGTCACCGACATTACCGATGTTTGGACATTCGCCCGTGACGTTACCTCACGCGATCCGAACTGGAAGCTGGTTGGTACGGGCAGCGCTCAATAGAGCTCAATATGCCGTCGCGGCGGTTGCGATCGCTGCGGCGTTGTCGCTGATTCCAATCGCCGCGGCGAGCGCGCACCGGCACCATCTCCCCCTTCGTCAACTCGTTTGGCCGCTCACCATCAGCGGCAGCCAATACGCCCCGATGGCATGGGCCGATATCACCGGCTGGAACGCGGACGACCATCTGGCGGCCTACAAGGCGTTTCGGACCAGTTGCAAGGCGATCTCCCCGCAAAAAGGCCCCCCCTCCGATTCCAAGGCGTTGGGCGTCTCGTTACGCGAGCCCTGCCGTGTCGCCCGCGCCGACATCACCGATCACGCCCAGGCGCGGGCTTTTTTCGAAGAGCACTTTCTTCCCTTGCAAATCTCCCGGCTCGGTGAGGATGCGGGCTTCGTCACCGGCTACTACGAGCCGGTGGTCGAGGGCTCGCGGACGCGGACCGATGTCTACACGGTGCCGGTCTATCGTCGGCCCTCCAACCTGTTCGTCCGCGGCTTCAAACAGGATGCGAGCGGATTGCCCAACAAGGGCGAGGTGTTTCGCAAGATCGGCCGGCGCAAGCTCGTGCCCTATTACGATCGCGCCGCGATCGAAGACGGCGCCATTGCCGGCCGTGGCCTCGAAATATGCTGGCTCAAGGACCAGACCGATCTGCTCTTCACCCAGATCCAGGGCTCGGCGCGGGTTCGTCTCGAGGATGGCTCGACGGTCCGAATCAATTACGACGCCCATAACGGCTACCCCTATACGCCGGTCGGCCGCATCCTGATCGATCGCGGCATCATCCCGAAAGACCAGATGTCGATGCAGCGGATCAGGGAATGGATGGATCAAAATCCTGACGGCGCCAACGAATTGCGGCGACAGAACCGTTCCTACGTGTTCTTTCGCGAGGTGCAGCTCTCCGACAAGGATGAGGCCGTCGGGGCGCAGGGCGTGCCGCTGACGCCGGGCCGATCGATCGCCGTCGATAAGTCGTTGCATGTCTATGGGACGCCGTTTTTCATCGCGGGCGAGCTTCCGATCGAGTTGGAGCAGTCGAAGACGCCATTTCACCGGCTGATGATCGCGCAGGACACCGGCTCGGCGATCACGGGTCCCGCGCGGGCCGACCTCTATTTCGGCGCCGGGCCGGATGCCGCGAAGGTGTCGGGACGTCTCCGGCACCCGATGCGATTCGTCGTGCTGGTGCCGAAGAGCCTCGATCCGGTAGCGCGGGGCCGCGAAATGCCGTTGCCGGATCCGAGGCCATCGGAGAAAATCGCAAAATTGTTTCCGCAGGTCGATCCGCTGAAGAAGCAAACCAAGGATCAAAAGAACGCCGCGCCCGCGGGGCCACCGCCATCGCCCGTCGTCGCGCAGGCGCCGAATGCCGGCGGTGATGCCAAAGCCGTCCCATTGCCGGAAGCCCGGCCGGTCATCGAATCAGCCCAAGAACGGCGTTATGAGCGGCGTGATCAGCGGCGTCATCACCGCCGCGTCCGATGGTATCGCGGCGACCGATGAAACGTCCTCGGCCTGTTCTGGAATTGCTCGTTCCGTCACGGCGCAAGCGTGCGCTCAGCGACGAAGAGCGTGCGCTGTGGGAAAGCGTGGCGAAGCAAACCAAACCGCTTCGGAAGAAGTCTCATCCCGCCAAGCCGGCAGCCGCCGTCCCGCCGGCCGAGACGCCGGCCGTCGCACGCCCCGCGGCGTCGCTGCTTCCGCCTGCCAAAACCGCCCGCGCGCCCAAGCCCGAGCTGCCGCCGGCGGCGCCGCCGCTGGCGCCGCTCGGACGTCGCGAGCGTTCGCAACTGGCCCGCGGCCGCAAGGAAATCGACGCCCGGCTCGATCTGCACGGCATGACGCAGACCCGCGCCCACCGCGCGCTGTCGGGCTTTTTGCAGCGTGCCCATGCTGACGGCCTGACATTCGTGCTGGTCATCACCGGCAAAGGCCGCACGACGGGAGGCGAATCCGAGCGTGGCGTGCTGCGCCGCCAGGTGCCGCAGTGGCTCAATCTGCCGGAATTCCGCACCATGGTGGTCGGTTTCGAGGAGGCGCATATCGGCCATGGCGGCGAGGGCGCGCTCTATGTTCGTATCAGGCGATTGAGGCTGTAAGCCGGTCAGAACGGCCGTACGATTCCCACCCGCGGGATCACCGTCACGATCCAGCTGAGAAGCGTGGTTTTACGATCGGCCGTTGGGCGAACACCTGTTATGAGAGGCGTCACGGCTTTCGAAGTCGGCATAGCCCTGACGGCGTGCAGGATCAGAAACATGCAAACGGCCCAGTTCGAGATCCATCGCGAATAGTCGAATACGGTCACGAAGATCGCCAGATAACCCGCGCTCACCAGGGCGATCGCTGCAATCACGACGCGGCGATGGAATTCATCCGACAGCGACCAGATCATGTCGGCAAAATATCTCCACAGCGGGGCATGCAGCCAGATCAGCAACGCAAACACCGGCACCCCCAGAAGGTTCGATGGCATCCGCTGCCAGGTGTCGACGAATTCCTTTGAAAGCGGCTGGTACCAGATGAAATTGAATTTCAGAAGATCGGTTCGGGACGGATCGGCCATCCTGCCCTGCAGATAGCGAACGAAGTCGGGCTCCGGTATCCGCATCGATCCGTCGAATTGCGCGGCGAAGAACAACGCGACGACGCAGGTCGTTGCGGCCAGACCTACCAGCATGTTCTGCCGGGTCAGGCCCTGCACCAGGTAGTAGCGCAGCACCACGATGACCGCGATGGTCGGCACATACATCAGGAAATGAATGTGATGGATCAGAATGAGAATCATCGAAGCCGCCGTGGCGCACAGTACGAAAACAATCGAGCGCGCTGGAATCAGCAGCAGGCCGATCGCGACCGCGCAGCCATAGATGTCGAAGTGCCCCAGCGTGAACATGAAATTCTTCAGGAAGAAAGGCGAGCCGGCCATGAACACGAACAGCGGCATGTGCTTGTCGTCGAAACCGAAGGTTTGCCGGAATAGCTCAATAAACAGGCCGAGCGTGACC
Organism: uncultured Alphaproteobacteria bacterium; assembly: GCA_963843235.1. GTDB lineage: Bacteria > Pseudomonadota > Alphaproteobacteria > Rhizobiales > Xanthobacteraceae > Bradyrhizobium. The sequence goes on along the minus strand of CAWJJV010000014.1, from coordinate 39,995 downwards.
AGCCAGACGGCACCGCCGAGCGCGAACACCAGCCAGACCGGCACCTTCGAGGTAAACAACGAAACAAGCGCGCCGATCAGCGCGCGCTTGGCAAAGCCGAAATGGTAATCGACCAGAAGGTGGATATAGGGAACGTAGGGCGGCAAGGTGATCTTGTAGAGAAACACCCCGATCAGGACGACTATATTTACGGCGAGCATCCAGCGCCACGGACTCTCCCGTCCACGCAAACCCATTCGGCACCCGAAACCAAAAATAAATGGCCCCGGGCTATCTCATATGGCGGGTGTGGAATGTGCAACTTAACCTATTGTCATCCAAGCGTTCGCAGGGACGACAAGCGGCGATGCTCACTACAAAATGAACCGGCTCAGATCCGCGTTCTTGGCGAGATCGCCGACGTGCTTCTGAACGTAGTCGGCGTCGATCTTGATGACGTCGCCATTGCGGTCCGGGGCGGCAAATGAAATCTCGTCGAGCACGCGCTCCATCACCGTCTGCAGCCGCCGGGCGCCGATGTTCTCCACGGTGGAGTTGACCGCCACCGCAACGTCGGCGAGCGCGTCGATGGCGCCGTCGGTGATATCGAGCGTCACGCCTTCGGTTTGCAGCAACGCGACATACTGCTTGATCAGCGATGCTTCCGGTTCGGTCAGGATCCGGCGCATGTCGTCGCGCGTCAGCGCTTCCAGCTCGACCCGGATCGGCAGCCGGCCCTGCAATTCCGGCAGCAGGTCCGACGGCTTGGCGATATGAAACGCGCCGGAGGCGATGAACAGGATATGGTCGGTCTTCACCGCACCGTGCTTGGTCGACACCGTGGTGCCCTCGATCAGCGGCAGCAGATCGCGCTGCACGCCTTCGCGCGAGACGTCGCCGCCGCTGCGACCGTCGCGCACGCAGATTTTGTCGATCTCGTCGAGAAACACGATGCCGTTGTTCTCGACCGCGTTGATCGCTTCCTGCACCAATTGGTCGCTGTCCAGCAGCTTGTCGGATTCCTCGTTGACGAGAATCTCGTGGGAGCCCTCGACCGTCAGGCGGCGGGTCTTGGACCGTCCGCCCATCTTGCCGAAGATATCGCCGATCGAGATCGCGCCCATCTGCGCCCCCGGCATGCCGGGAATCTCGAACATCGGCATTCCGCCCGAGGACTGCGTCTCGATCTCGATTTCCTTGTCGTTGAGCTCGCCGGCACGCAATTTCTTGCGAAACGAATCGCGCGTTGCCGCACTTGAATTGGCGCCGACCAAAGCGTCCAGCACGCGGTCTTCGGCGGCGAGCTGCGCGCGGGCCTGCACGTCCTTGCGCTTGCGCTCCCTGGTCTGCGCGATCGCGACTTCGACGAGGTCGCGGATGATCTGCTCGACGTCGCGGCCGACATAGCCGACCTCGGTGAATTTGGTGGCCTCGACCTTGATGAACGGCGCGCCCGCAAGCTTTGCCAGCCGCCGCGCGATCTCGGTCTTGCCGACGCCGGTTGGCCCGATCATCAGGATGTTCTTCGGCAGCACCTCTTCGCGCAGGCTGCCGGTGAGCTGCAGCCGACGCCAGCGGTTGCGCAGCGCGATCGATACCGCGCGCTTGGCGTCGGCCTGGCCGACGATGAAGCGGTCGAGTTCGGAGACGATTTCACGGGGGGAGAAGTCGGTCATGGGCTCTAGCTAGGTTTAAAATGGTGAGAGGACAAGCTGCAGGGAGGGCTCACGGGTTTCGTACCATCAGTAGCGCCGGGCCGTCCGGCGTATCGACGATGCGGTCGCTTTGAAAACCCGCCTTGGCATAGGCGCGCACCGCGCGGTCATTGTCCGGATCGGGATCCGTCACGACGCGCGGAACGCCCGATGTCAGCAAGCCTTCCGTGAACTGCCGGATGAAGCGCGCGCCATGGCCGTGGCCGATCATGTCGGGCGCGCCGATGAATTGGTCGATGCCGCGCGTCGCCGGCGGTTGCGACCCGAAGCCCTGGTTCCAGGCGCCGAGCGCATAGCACTGGATGTAACCGAAGGCATGATCGTCAACAGTGACAATGAATTGATCCATGTCCGGATGATCGAGATCGCCGCTCACCAAGGCGTATTGCTCGTCGGGGTTTCCCCACCAGCGCACCACATCGGGGGTTGCGAGCCAGCGCCGGATCATCGGCAGATGGTCGGCGGACATCGGGTGGAAGGCGTATTTCGGCGCCATCGATCAGCCGCCCTGCAAGGTCTCGATGGTCACGTTGCGATTCGTGTAGACGCAAATGTCGGCGGCGATATCGAGTGCGCGGCGCACGATGGTCTCGGCATCCTTGTCCGAATCGACCAGCGCGCGGGCTGCGGCCAGCGCGTAATTGCCGCCGGACCCGATCGCCATCACGCCGGCCTCCGGCTCCAGCACGTCGCCGGTGCCGGTCAGGACCAGCGAGACATCCTTGTCGGCGACGATCATCATCGCCTCCAGCCGGCGCAGATAGCGGTCGGTTCGCCAGTCCTTGGCGAGTTCGACCGCCGCGCGGGTCAATTGCCCCGGATATTGTTCAAGCTTGCTTTCCAGCCGTTCGAACAGCGTGAAGGCATCGGCCGTGGCCCCGGCAAAACCGCCGATCACGTCGCCTTTGCCAAGCTTTCGGACCTTTTTGGCGTTGGATTTGATGACGGTCTGGCCGATCGACACCTGCCCATCGCCGCCGATCACGACCTTGCCGCCCTTGCGAACCGTCAAAATGGTCGTGCCGTGCCAGACCGGCGATTCCGTCTGTGATGCCTGCATGGAATACCTCGCGTTTCCCGTCGGGATTTAGGGATTGGATGCCCTGGTTACAATCGGCGCAATTTCTCGCAAAAGCTCGCTTCGCACCGGTACGTAGCAGGCAGCGGTCGCGTATCGAAACCGCGTCCAACCAGGAGACCGGAGTCTTGGTAACGGCTCCGGCACCGGAATCCAGTCACCATAGGCCCAAGATAGCCTCAAGTTCGGCCCTGGGGGTGCCATACCGCAGTGGCGAAGGCCGGATGAGCCTGTTAAAAGGGCGCGTTTTCAGCACGGGAAAGCCTTTTCATGCGCACGGCGACCATCAAGCGCAAGACCAAAGAGACCGATATCGAGGTCACGGTGAACCTCGACGGCACAGGCGTGTCCAACGTCGCGACCGGAATCGGCTTTTTCGACCATATGCTCGACCTGCTGGCCCGTCATTCGCGCATCGACCTCACCGTGAAGGCGGTGGGCGACCTGCACATCGACCACCATCACACCACGGAGGATGTCGGCATCGCGCTCGGCCAGGCCGTGAAGCAGGCGCTCGGCACCATGGCCGGCATCACCCGCTATGCCTCCGTCCATATGCCGATGGACGAGACGCTGTCGCGCGTCGTCATCGACATTTCGGGGCGGCCGGTGCTGGTGTTCAAGGTGGAGTTTCCGCGCGACAAGGTCGGCAATTTCGACACCGAACTGGTTCGCGAATGGTTCAATGCGTTCGCGATCAATGCCGGGGTGACTTTGCACGTCGAGACCCTATATGGCGAGAACAGCCATCATATCGCCGAATCCTGCTTCAAGGGTCTGGCGAGGGCGCTGCGCGCCGCGGTCGCGATCGACCCGCGCGCCGCGGGCGAGGTGCCATCCACCAAGGGTCAGCTCGGCGGCTGATTGCCTGTTCTCGGCGGAGCGTAACAATGCCGGTCTATACAGTTCATGCGCCCGTGGGATCCGATGCGAGCGTCGGTGCAACCGAAAGGTTCGCCTTCGTTCGCGACGGTTTTCACGTTTGGGCCGCACTTCTGAGCCCGGTGTGGCTTGCCTGGCACCGGCTGTGGCTGGCGCTGATCGGCTGGATCGTCGTTGCGGTGGTGGTCGAGGTCGGGATAGCGCGGCTTGGGGCGGGTACCGGCGCGATCCTTCTCACCAACGTTTTGATCGCGCTGCTGATGGGATTCGAAGCGGCCACCCTGCAGCGCTGGACGTTGTCGCGGCGTAACTGGCGCCAGCTCGACATCGTGGTGGCCGACGACGCGGAATCCGCCGAGCGGCGGTTCTTCGATCGCTGGACCGCCAAGCAGCGCGGGCTCGGCAACGATCAATCGGCGATCGATCGCGGCGGGCCGCCGCCGACACGGGATGTCCCGGGCCAGCCGTTTTCGCGTCCCCCAAATGAGATCATCGGATTGTTTCCGCAACCGGGAGCGTCGCGTTGAGCGTTGCCATCATCGACTACGGCTCTGGCAATCTGCACTCCGCAGCCAAGGCGTTCGAGCGCGCAGCGCGAACCATGGAAACGCCTGACAAGATCGTCGTAACCCGCGATCCCGAGGTGGTGTTTCGCGCCGATCGTATCGTGCTGCCCGGCGTCGGGGCGTTCGCCGACTGCCGCAAGGGCCTCGACGGGCTCGACGGCATGATCGAGGCGATGACGGAAGCCGTGCGCAACAAGGCACGGCCGTTCTTCGGCATCTGCGTCGGCATGCAGTTGATGGCGACCCGCGGCAAGGAGCACGTCACCACCGACGGCTTCAACTGGATCGCCGGCGACGTCGAAAAGATTTCGCCGCGCCAGGAGGGGTTGAAAATCCCCCATATGGGCTGGAATACGCTCGATATGATCCGCGAGCATCCGGTACTGGAGCGCCTGCCGCTCGGACCGAAGGGCCGCCACGCTTATTTTGTGCACTCCTATCACCTCAACGCCACCAATGAGGCGGACGTGCTGGCGCGTGCGGATTACGGCGGTGCGGTGACGGCAATGGTCGGCAAGGACACCGCCATCGGCACCCAGTTTCACCCCGAGAAGAGTCAGCGCTTCGGGCTGGCGCTGATTTCGAATTTTCTGAAGTGGAAGCCGTGATTCTCTTTCCCGCCATCGACCTGAAGAACGGCCAATGTGTGCGCCTCGAGCAGGGCGACATGGCGCGCGCCACTGTGTTCAACCTCGATCCGGCGGCGCAGGCCCGCGCCTTCGCCGCGCAGGGGTTCGAATATCTGCATGTCGTCGACCTCGACGGCGCCTTTGCCGGCAAGCCGATGAACGCGCATGCCGTCGAGGCCATGCTCCAGGCGGTCACCATGCCGGTGCAGCTTGGTGGCGGCATTCGCGACCTCGGTACCGTCGAGGCCTGGCTCGCCAAGGGCGTTGCGCGCGTCATCATCGGTACCGCGGCGGTGCGCGATCCCGAACTGGTGAAAAGCGCCGCAAGAACATTCCCGGGTCGCGTCGCGGTGGGCCTCGATGCGCGGGACGGCAAGGTCGCGGTCGAAGGCTGGGCCGAGACCTCGGAGGTGACCGCGCTCGAAATCGCCCAACGCTTCGAGGATGCCGGCGTGGCCGCGATCATCTTCACCGACATTGCCCGCGATGGCCTGCTGAAAGGCCTCAATCTCGACGCGACCGTCGCGCTGGCGGAGCGTATCTCGATCCCGGTGATCGCATCGGGCGGCTTTGCCTCGATCGACGACGTCCGGGCGATGCTGGCGCCGCGCGCGAGCAAACTCGCCGGCGCGATCGCGGGCCGCGCTCTCTATGACGGTCGGCTCGATCCCGCGGCGGCGTTGGCGCTGATCCGCAACGCGCGCGCCGCGGCCTAGAGCGAGATGGCTTTTCTTCGAAACGCCATCCCGCTCTGTCTGATTATTTAAGCATGATCTCCGCGCAAACGCTTCGCGTTTGTCGCGAGGGAAAACCGGTTTCCACTTTTCCGGATCACGCTCTAGGAGACTGCGATGTTCAAGGTGCGCGTCATTCCCTGCCTCGACGTCAAGGACGGCCGGGTGGTCAAGGGCGTCAATTTTGTCGACCTGCGCGATGCCGGCGATCCCGTGGAAGCGGCGATCGCCTATGACGCCGCCGGCGCCGACGAGCTGTGCTTTCTCGACATCACGGCCACGCATGAGAATCGCGGCATCATGCTCGACGTCGTCAAGCGCACGGCCGAGGCCTGCTTCATGCCGCTGACGGTCGGCGGCGGTGTCCGCACCGTCGACGATATCCGCACCTTGCTGCGGTCCGGCGCCGACAAGGTGTCGATCAACAGCGCTGCCGTCAGTCGCCGCGAATTCGTCAAGGAAGCCGCCGAGAAATTCGGCGATCAGTGCATCGTGGTGGCGATCGACGCCAAGCGCGTGAAACGCGGCGGCGGTTCGGAGCGGTGGGAGATCTTTACCCATGGCGGCCGCAACACCACCGGTATCGATGCCATCGAATACGCCCAGGAGGTGGTTTCACTTGGCGCCGGAGAAATCCTGCTGACGTCGATGGACCGGGACGGGACTCGGCAGGGATTTGACCTTCCGCTGACCCAAGCGGTTGCCGACAGCGTTGCGGTACCGGTGATCGCGTCGGGCGGCGTGGGCAATCTTGACCATCTGGTGGACGGCATCCGCCAGGGGCATGCGACCGCGGTGCTGGCCGCGTCGATTTTCCACTTCGGGGAATTTACCATACGCCAAGCCAAGGATCACATGGTGCGGGCCGGGCTGCCGATGCGGCTCGATCCCTGACGACTCTTTGTGACAGAAGTGCTAAATCCAGGGAGGCGCCCTGACATCACGGGCGCGCGCGTGAGTTTGGTAGATGTCGCGTTTTACAATCCATGATCTTGCCGCCACCATCGATGCCCGCGCGGCGTCGGGAGGAGAGGCGTCCTACACCCGCAAGCTGCTGGACAAGGGTTCGGAGCATTGCGCCAAGAAATTCGGCGAGGAGGCGGTGGAAACCGTCATCGCTGCGGTCGAGAACGATCGCGACCATCTGATCGGCGAAAGCGCCGACCTGCTGTTTCACCTGCTGGTTCTTCTCAAGTCGCGCGGCGTGAGGCTTGAAGATGTCGAGGCTGCGCTGGCGGAGCGTACCACCATGTCCGGACTGGAAGAGAAAGCCGCGCGCAAACGTGACTAGAGCATGACCCGGAAAAGTGGACCCCGGTTTTCCCTCGCGACAAACGCGAAGCGTTTGCGCGGAGATAATGCTTAAATAACAAGATCGAACCGGCGGAGACCGGATTTACTCGGGACGAATGCGAAGGGTTTGTCCGGAGACCGCGCGAACAAAACGGGCTTGGCCCCGACAGCTAAAGGCGGCGTCATGGATATTCGGACGGCGGACCAGCAGTACAATCCCTACCGGGTTTTTTCGCGGGACCAGTGGGCGCGGCTGCGCGACGATACGCCGATGACGCTGGAGCCGGGCGAGTTCGAACGGCTGCGTTCGTTGCATGACCGCCTCGATCTGAAAGAGGTCGAGGACATCTATCTGCCGCTGTCGCGGCTGTTGTCGATCTATGTCGATGCCACCCATCGGCTCTATCAGGCGCAGCGCCAGTTTCTCGGCATTCGGGACCGCAAGCTGCCTTATATCATCGGCGTAGCGGGCTCCGTGGCGGTCGGCAAGTCGACCACCGCGCGCGTGATTCAGGCGCTGCTGGGGCGCTGGTCGCCGCGGCCGAAGGTCGACCTGGTGACGACGGACGGTTTCCTGTTTCCCAATGCCGTGCTCGAGCGGCAAGGTCTGATGCAGAAGAAGGGCTTTCCCGAAAGCTACGATCTGCCGACGCTGCTGTCGTTCCTGAGCGACATCAAGGCCGGGCGGCGCCAGGTGCGCGCGCCGGTCTATTCGCATTTGACCTACAACATCGTCCCGAATGAATGGATCGAGATCGACCGCCCCGACATCCTGATCGTAGAAGGCGTCAATGTGCTGCAGACCGGCCGATTGCCGCGTGACGGCAAGGCGGTGCCGGTGGTGTCCGACTTCTTCGATTTCTCGGTCTATATCGATGCCGACGAGCCGGTGCTGCGCCAATGGTATGTGCGACGCTTTCTCGCCTTGCGCGATACCGCGTTCACCGATCCGCGGTCCTACTTCCACCGCTATGCCCCGTTGTCGGACGAGGAGGCAACGGCGACCGCGATCGCGATCTGGGAGCGAACCAACCTCGCCAATCTCGAGGACAACATCCTGCCAACGCGGCCGCGCGCGACGCTGATCATGAAAAAGGGCGCCGACCACGTGGTGGAAACCGTGGCGCTGCGCCGGCTTTAGTTCAACATCGGCTTTGCTTTGTAAGGACGACAATTGCATCCGTAACCAAGGCCGCGTGTCGCGATGCGACGGTGGCAGCACGCATCGAGCTATACGCACTCAGGCGGCGAGATATCGCGCGGGCCGCCAAGCTCGCCAGCGCGTCGGCAAGCTTGTCGCGGTCGAGCGGCTTGATCAAAAAGCCGTCCATCCCGGCTTCGAAACAGGCGTAGCGATCCTCGATTAGCGCGTTCGCGGTGAGCGCGAGGATGGGCGTCGGCCGCCCCGGCTGGCCGGCCTCGCGGGCGCGGATACGCTTGGTGGTCTCGATGCCGTCCAGCTGCGGCATCTGGATGTCCATGAGAATGAGGTCGTAAGGCGCGCCCGCGGATTTCGCCGCCAGCCAGGATTCCAGCGCCGCCTCGCCATTGGTGGTGATGACGGCATGGTGTCCCAGCCGCGTCAACAGCGACCGCATCAGGAGCGCATTGATCTCGTTGTCTTCCGCTACCAGGATCGAGAGCCCTCGTGCCGGTGCAACGGCCGGTGCCGCAGCATGGTCGGGCAGTTCGATCGGCGCGTCGCCGGCCAGGTTCGGCGCAGCGATCTCCGGCGCTGTCGCCAGCCGGATTGCAAGCGAGGCGGCGCGTAACGGTTTGACAAGGTAGCCCGTGAATGCGGATGAAAGCTCGAGTTCATGGCGCGCGGCCGGCGTGAACATCACGATCCTTTGCGTCGCATGCGCGCGCGCCGCCTCGCCCAGCGTATCGACGTCGGCTGCTCCCAACGCACGATCGAGTAAGACCGCGTGCCACGACCGCTCCGGCAATAAGGCTCGCGCGATCGTGAGATCCGACACCATGCAGGTCTGGCCGCCCCAGCGTTGCAGCCGCCGCGCGATCAAGGAGGCTTCGATGGTCTGTGGCGTCACCAGCATGATCGATCGGCCGGTCAGGTCCGGCGCCGCAAAGGCCTTTTTTCCGCTGTCCTTGCCATTGGAAGCCACGAGCGGCACCGACACCGCGAAGGTCGAGCCGACGCCGGGCTGGCTCTCCAGCGTGATGCGGCCCCCCATTCGCTTGACGATACGTTCGCTGATGCTCAGGCCCAACCCGGTACCGCCGTAGCTCCTGGCGATACGTTCGTCGGCCTGCTCGAATTCGCGAAAAATCCGCTCGCGTGCCTCGGGGGCGATGCCGATGCCGGTGTCGCGGACCAGGAAGCTGATTTCATCGGGCCAGATTCCCGGCTCGACGATCAGCGCCACGCCGCCGGTCGAGGTGAACTTGATCGCGTTGCCGGCGAGATTGAGCAGCACCTGCCGCAAGCGTGCCGCATCGCCGACCACTTCGACCGGCAGCCGCTCGTCGACATAGGCCGCGATCTCGAGTTGCCGCGCCTGCGCACGCGGCGCCAGCAGTTCGGTAATATCCTCGATCAGCGCGGCCAGCGCGAACGGGCGCTGCTCGAGATCGATCTTGCCGGCTTCGATCTTGGAATAATCCAGCAACTCCTCGATCAGCGCGAGCAGCGCGTCGCCGGAGGTTTTCACCGCCTTGACATAGGTCATTTGCTCCGGGGTCAGCGGCGTATCCAGCAGCAATCCGCTCATGCCGATGATGCCGTTGAGCGGCGTGCGAATTTCGTGGCTGGCCATCGCGAGGAACCGTGACTTGGCGCGGTTGGCGGCGTCGGCGTGGTCGCGGGCTTCGCCAAGCGCCCGTTCAGTCTCGGTGCGGTCGGTGACGTCGCGGCCGACGCATTGCATCTCCGCCGGCTGGCCCGCATCCGAGCGGACCAATCCTTCGCGCCAGGCGATCCATCGCGGTCCCAGCGCGGTTGCAACCTTCTGGTCGTGAATCCGCGTGCCGTTGGTCTCGATCGCGGTTTCGCCTTGCTCCAGCACGGCAAGCGCGAAGCGGCTGCCGATCAGCGCGGCGCGCGGCTGCGCGGCCAGTTCGCAATAGGCGTCGTTGACGAAGGTGATGCAACCTTCGGCGTCGCGCAGGACGATCAGGTCGCTTTGCAATTCGAACAGGCTGCGGGCACGCTCCTCGGCTTCCTTCAATTCCCAATTGCGGTCGGCCAGCGTCTCATTATGCAGAACAACCTTGCGGAGCCTGCGGCGCATCCAGCGCAACCGCATGCTCAGGGCAGCGAGTGCGACGCAGGCGATCGCGAACAGAAAGCTGGCACCGATGGCGAAGGCGTGGGGGTTATAGCCTGATTGTTCGGAGCGGCTTCCGGCGATGAAGCCGTATGCGCCGCCGAAGCCGGCGGAGAAGATCATGAACAAGCGGACCGCAAACATCAGCCGCTGATGGCGTCGCGCAAAACGGCGCATGCGCATCTTGATTCGGAAACCCTGCCCCATTGCCGACTGCCTGCTTGCCTTTTGCATCCCGCGATCGCCTGGCGCGGTCGGCGCTCGAGACGCCTTCCACGCGTGTCGCGTGCTGGCGACGACGATGCGGCGACGACCTTGCAAAGTGCTTGAGGCCGGGGCGCCTGATGCGGCGCGATGAGAACAGGGTTGACAAAGCGTTAAGCGCCGACCTGGAGCCTGATGCGGAATCAGGGGGACGCCGGTTTTCCCTCGGGTCAAACGCGAAGCGTTTGCCCGGAGATCACGCTCTAAAGCGATGCAGCGGCCAGGCGAGGATGTCCGCCGCGGGCGCCGACGATCAGCGCGGCGGCGTCGCGGGCGGTGAACGTCTTCGACCTGACGAATATCCGGTAGTCGGCCGGACCATCATGCGTGAGATAGATGACCGGCGCGGCCGACCCTGGGCGGTTGGCGGAGATCGCTACGAACTGGGTCGCCGCCGTGACCTCGCAGGCGTCGGGTTCCGTGCTGTCGGCGTCATCGACGACCGCAAAATCCGCAGCCTCGGCGCTGTCCGAGATCTGGACCCGTACGTTCGCCGCAGCGGGATCGTTGGTGAAACTGACGTGAAGGTCTGCATGCCAGGGCGCGGACGCGATCTCAATCGTTTCGTCGCCGATCGCGATGCAGGGACCTGGGCTGGGTAGGAAATCAACGCGCGCCAGGATGGCGGCAACTATCAAGGGAACAACCGAAACCAGAATCTTGAAACGCAACATCACACGCTACTCGCTCGGCCAGTGCCCGCGATACGGCGGGCTTATGGTTGGCGAAGCGTAAAGAAAACTCGTTACTATCGAGTTGACGATGGATATGCGGTACGAACTCGTATCAGGCGGCGCGCCGCACGTCCTCGGCGAGCGCGCGGTAGGACAAGGCTTCGGCGAGATGCAGCCGGCCGATCTTGTCCGCGCCGTCGAGGTCGGCCAGCGTGCGGGCGACGCGCAGCACGCGGTGATAGCCGCGCGCCGACAGCCGCATGGTCTCGGCGGCGTCGCGCAGCAGTTTCGTCCCTTGCGCGTCCGGCTGCGCGATCTGTTCCAGCAGCGACGCCGGCGCCTCCGCATTGGTGCGGATATGCGGCAAGCCCGGCCGCGGCATAGCGCGCCAGCTGGATGTCGCGCGCCGCGGCGACGCGCGCGGCGACTTCCGCGGAGCCTTCCGCCGGCGGCGGCAGGATCAGATCGGTCGCGGTCACCGCCGGCACCTCGATGCGCAGATCGATGCGATCCATCAGCGGGCCGGAGATGCGCGCCTGATAATCGCCGGTGCAGCGGTCGATTCGGCCGCGCTTGCAGGAATAGCCGGGCTCGAAGGCATGGCCGCAGCGGCACGGATTCATCGCCGCGACCAGCATGAAGCGCGCCGGATAGGTGACGCGATGATTGGCGCGCGAGACCGCGACCTCGCCGTTTTCCAGCGGCTGGCGCAGCGAATCCAGCACGCGCGGATCGAACTCCGGCAATTCGTCGAGAAACAGCACGCCCTGATGCGCCAGCGAGATCTCGCCGGGTTTGGCGCGCATGCCGCCGCCGGTCAGCGCCGCCATGCTGGCGGAATGATGCGGCGCGCGGAACGGCCGTCTGCGCGGTCAGCGCGCCGCCCTCGATCTCGCCGGCGACCGAGGCGATCATCGAGACTTCGAGCAATTCGGACGGCGACAGCGGCGGCAGGATCGAGGGCAGCCGCGCCGCCAGCATCGACTTGCCGGCGCCGGGCGAGCCGATCATCAGCAGGTGATGGCCGCCGGCGGCGGCGATCTCCAGCGCGCGCTTGGCGCTTTCCTGGCCCTTGATGTCGCGCAGATCGAGCACGAGTCGCCTCGCGCTCATGGACCTTCGGCTGCGGCCGCGACAGCACCTGCGTGCCTTTGAAATGGTTGGCGATCTGGATCAGCGAATGGGCGGCGACGATCTGGATATCGGGGCTGGCCCATGCCGCCTCCGCGCCGCAGGCCGCGGGACAGATCAGGCCTTCGTCGCGCGCATTGGCGCCGATCGCGGCCGGCAGCACGCCGGCGACCGGCGCGATCGAGCCGTCGAGGCCGAGTTCGCCGAGCACCGTAAAACCGTCAAGCGCATCCGGCGGAATCGCGCCGATCGCCGCCATCAGCCCGAGCGCGATCGGCAGATCGTAATGGCTGCCTTCCTTGGGCAGATCGGCGGGCGCGAGATTGACGGTGATTCGCCGCGCCGGCAGCGCCAGCCCCGAGGCGATCAGCGCCGAGCGGACCCGCTCGCGGGCCTCGGACACCGCCTTGTCGGGCAGGCCGACGATGGCGAAGGCCGGCAGTCCCGGCGCGACCTGCACCTGCACGTCGACCGCGCGGGCCTCGATCCCCTCAAATGCTACCGTGGAAACGCGCTGAACCATGCTCGCCCTCTGCCGCAATCAAAGGTAGCGGAAGTGCGAGCAGTAGCAAGAACATTACGGGAACAAGATTGAGGGTGCTGACGTCCGGGGGCGGCCCAACCTTGCTGCCACCGGACGCTGGACCGCGTCAGAGCTGCATGACCATCGGCTCGGCGATGTAGCGGAAGCCGTCGCCCGTTCTTGACCACGTGGCCGTAGCCCGGCCATGCGAAGTGGTAGGACATCACCGCGATCTTGTTGGCCGCGAGCATGTCGAGCATTTTCACGCGCGGCTGCTGCCGCCATGTTCGGATCGGTGTCGTAGGCGAATTCCATCCGCGGTTTCTCCAGCAGCAGCACCTGATGATGGGTGAGGTCGCCGAGGAACGCGAACGACTTTCCGTCCGACGTAATCATGAACATGTGATGGCCGACGGTATGACCCGGTGCCGCCATGCGCCGTCAAGCCCGGCAGGAATTCCTCGTTGTCCTTGAAGAACACGATGCGGTCGCGAACCGGCAGCAGGTTCTTGCGCGCGTGAACGATGAAGTCCTTGAGCGGGCTGTCCTGCTTTCTTTCATCGGTCCAGAAGTCCAGATCGCTCTGGCGATGTAGATCTGCGCATTTGGGAACAGCGGCTTGCCGTCCGTTCATCGACAATGCCGCCGATGTGGTCGATGTGGGCGTGCGAACAGCACCACGCGCGTCGATGTCTTCCGCCTTGAGGCCGGATTCCGCCATGCTCTTCTGCTGCCGGCCGGTGGTCGGGCCGAACGGTTTCGATGTCCCCATGCCGGTGTCGAACAGCACGAGCTTGTCGCCGATGTTCACGATCGGCGAGTTCTGCTCGAGCACGACATTGTCGGGCGACAGGAAATTGTCCGACAGCATCTTCTTCACCTCTTCCTTCGGAACGCCGATAAACGTGCCGGAGGGATCGCCCAAGCGGCAGCGGACCGTCCGACACCACGGTGACTTCGGCGTCGCCGAGTTTGAAGCGGTGGAAATAGGGCGACTGCGTGCCGAGCTTGGGCGCACGCGCGAGCGCGGTGCGGTCGAGCAGGATCGTTGCACCGAGGCCGGCGCCGAGAGCAAGCAGGGATCGTCGCGAAACATCGAATGTCATGCGTCTTCCTCCACTGTTTTTTGTAAAATTGGGCACGTTGCCGCCCGGACAAAGCGGTCCGCGAGATTTGAAACCGGGCACCAATATGCTGCCCCGCTTTCGACAGCTGGCAAGCGCCTTGGCGGTCTATCGCAGCGCGATGCCGATCCCGATCCCGATTTTGGCAGCGCCCTGATCGCGCCGGGGATTTTCGCAGGCCGCGCCGGGGCCGGCGAGCCGCGCTATAGCGGGAATGCCGATCAGTGATGTGACCTCGATTTTTTCCGCCGGCGTTTTATCGGGAATAGAACGGTCAAACCCGACCCGTCGATCCAACTCGGTAAAGAGAAATCAAAGACAACACCTACATTGCGAGAGGTTCCGCTAGGGCTATCCCAATAGTTCTTTTGTACACCGGCTGACGGGATGGGCCGTGATCGAACGGGTAGAGGGCGACATGTTGCAAATCGACGTAGAAGCGAACGTGAACAATGCAGGAGGGTCGCGAAGATTCAGTTTGGGGTCGGCTCGTTGCCGCGGGACTGCACGATCACGGACATCTCGAATGGCGGCGTCAAAGTGGTCGCGGAATATCCCGAAATTCCCACCGCAATTCACCATCACCTTGGCGACCGACTACTCCCGCCAATGCCGGCTGCGCTGGCGCATCGGTTGTGAATTCGGCGCTGAATTCACCGACTAGACTGAAGTCGGCACGCGCTTGCCGTTGTCACGTGAGCGCAGTGGACGCGCGACGACCGCTTAACCGGAATTTAGGGTTAATCTGCGCATTTCAGGCCTGTTGCTGACCACAGGTCAAAGTGCATGCGCCGACACTTGCCCGAACGACATCGCTTCCCCCGACGTCTTACATCTCGGCATTGTCCGCGATCTTCGTGTTCGGGCTTTGTCAGCTGCCAAACCGCAGGCATGTCGGACGTCACGGGCTCGCTCGGTGAGAAAACCGGAGCAAGCAACGCGACCGAGTCGCGAAGCGACCTAGACGTCTACGGCGAGCGCTATCGCGCCAACCCCAAGGACGCCGATGCGGCGTTACAATACGGCAAGGCGCTGCGCGCTGCCGGCCAGCGGGCCCAGGCGGTCGCGGTGCTCGAGCAGGCGATGCTCGCCCATCCCCGGCAACAAGGCGCTGCTCGCAGGCTATGGGCGCGCGCTGGCCGACAACGGCAATTTCCAGCAGGCTTTTGACGTGCTCGGCCGCGCCCACACGCCTGACGATCCGGATTGGCGGATCCTGTCGGCGCAGGGCGCGGCGCTCGATCAGCTCGGCCGCAACGACGAAGCGCGGCAATATTACGCGAGCGCGCTGAAGATCGCGCCGGACGAACCGTCCGTGCTGTCCAATCTCGGCCTGTCCTACATGCTCTCGAACGATCTGCCCAAGGCCGAGGAGACGCTGCGCCGCGCCAATAGCCACGCGGACGCCGATCCGCGCGTGCGGCAGAATCTGGCGTTCGTGGTCGGCCTGCAGGGTCGTCTGGCCGAGGCCGAAAGCATCGTGAAGGCCGATCGGCCGCCGGACGAGGCGGCGGCGAATGTTGCGTATCTGCGACGGCTGTTGTCTCGGAAAGAGAATGCGCATGCGGACGCCGGCGACATATCGGTGGCGTCGGCCGGGCGCCACGATTGAGCCTCGACCGACAGGTATCGGGTTTTCTCGTTATGTTGCCCGTAATTTCCCGAGGATCGGCGAAAGCAGCGAACGCTTCGGCTTTTTAGGCTCGCCGCGGCCCGTCAGGCGGTGGGCGATCTGCAGAAACATCTCGGTGGTGCGGTGATTGGCGGAGATTTCCGCGATCATCTGGCCGTTATTGGCCGCGGTGCCGAACATTCGCGAATCGAACGGAATCGAGGCGATCGGCTGGCTCTCGACGGTCTTGGCAAATCGCGCGCGTCGATTTCCGGTCGCTTGGACATGCCGACCTGGTTGAGGCAATAGAGCGGCGCGCGGTCGTTCGGCCGCGCCGCCTTCAGCATCTTCAGCATGTTCTTGGTGTTGCGCAGGTTGGCGAGGTCCGGCTCGGCCACGATCAGGATGTCGTCGGCGCCGACCAGCGCGCGCCTCGTCCAGCCCGACCATTGATGCGGAACGTCGAGCACGATGCAGGGCGTGGTCATGCGCAGCGTGTCGAAGATCGAATCAAACGCTTCTGCGCCGAAGTCATAGACCCGGTCGAGCGTGGCCGGCGCCGCCAGCAGGCTGAGGTGCTCGGTGCATTTTGCCAGCAGGCGCTCAATGACGACGGTATCGGGCCGGTCCGGCGAGAACACCGCGTTGGCGATGCCCTGCGCCGGATCCTGGTTGTAGTCGAGGCCCGCGGTGCCGAAGGCGAGGTCGAGATCGATCACGACGGAATCCAGCGCCAGGTCGCGCGCGATCGCCCAGGCCACGTTGTGGGCGACGGTGGATGCGCCGACACCGCCCTTGGCGCCGACCACGGCGATGACGCGGCCGGCGGTGATGGCCTCCGACGCCGAGAACAGGCTGCAGATCGAGCGCACCACGTCGAGGGTGACGACCGGCCCGACGACGTAGTCGTTGACGCCGCGACGCACCAGCTCGCGATAGGGCGCGGTATCGTTGGGATTGCCGATCACGACCACGCGGGTGCCGGGGTCGCAGACGCTGGCGAGATCGTCGAGGCCGGCGAGGATGTCGTCGCGGCCGTGCGATTCCAGGATGATGACGTTCGGCGTCGGCACCGTCAGTAGGCTTCGATCGCGGCTGCCATGCCGCCCATTTGGACGGAGAGATGCACCTTGCCGAGGCGACGGTCCTCGCCCGCCAGTCGCACGGTGGTCGCGGTTTGCTCGGTCTCGCAAAAGGCCTGCACCGACACGCGCGGCGCCGGCGCGATGTAGTCGTTCGCGGCCGGCGTGGTGTCCGGATGCTCGGTAAGTTTTTGACGGGCGTGGCTGATCATCTGCCGGTATCGCTTAGTTTGGCCTTGTCGGCCTCGGGATAGACGGTCGTGGTGGTGGTGCCCTTGCGGTATTTTTCGAAGCCCTCGGTGCGCCGCGCGGTGTAGGCCGGCGTCTCAGGCCGCGGCTGCACGAGGTCGGCGGGGTTGTCGATCATCGCCGCGAGATTGCGCTGGGTGGCGCAACCGAAATTGTAATAGGGCCGGTTCTCGGAATAGCCGGGGTTGATGATCGACGGTCCAAGGTCCTCCGGCCACAGGCCGCAGGGGCCGGCGACGGCCGCGATCTTCGGATAGCTCAGCCGGATCGTCGGCAGCAGGCGCGGGTCGTTCGGGCTGTAGCGGTGGACGTGATGGCGCGCGACGGCACGCCGGCCGCTGCCAGCAGCGATCGGATGTCGCGAAAGGCATCGCAGCCGCCGCGCGCGTTCGGAGTATCGACCGGCACGTCGGCGACGATGGCGCCGGTGGCTTCGCGCAGCCAGTCTTGGGCAAGCCCAAGCACGTCGGTGCGTTGCGGCGCGGACAGGCCGCCGCGCGCCTTGCCGACGAAGATCACGACCGACTGCTTGGCTTCCTGCATCGCGATCGGATGGCGCTAGCGATAATCTGGGGCATGGTCGCGGTGGTGATTTCGTCGCTGGTGTCCCGCAGGCTGCCAGCGTGACGGAAAGGCCGATGCAGCGCAGCGCGATGCGCAGGGCGTCGATTGCAGTCCGACGAATTGTCCCCTCTTGCGTTGTCATCATCTTGGCCCCACCGTCGTCTCAGTCGATGATGAAGCCAAAATTGCCGCGGTTGCCTTCGATCGGATCGACGCGGCCGGACGATGCCGTAGATGCGGTTGATGCGGCCAGCAGCGCCGATTGCGCATCCGAGGCCGGCGCAAACCCGTCATCGGGCCGCGACAATTCCTTCTGGGCGACCGCGCGCACCACATAGGGCGTCACGATCACCATCAGCTCGGTCTCGTTGTTGACGAAGTCCTGGCTGCGGAACAGCGCGCCGAGGACCGGCACCTGGTCGACGCCGGGCAGGCCGTTGACCGCCTGCTTGGTCTGCTGCTGGATCAGGCCGGCCATCGCCATCGAGCCGCCCGAGGGAATCTCCAGCGTCGTTTCGGCGCGGCGGGTCTGGATCGAGGGAATGCGTCGATTCCGTTCGAGGTCGCACTGCGAAGTGTCGTCTTGCGAGAGCTCCGAGACTTCGGTCATCACCCGCAGGCTGATCCGGCCTTCGGTCAGCACGACCGGGGTGAAGTTCAGCGAGATGCCGAACTTCTTGAAGGTGACCTAGTTGGTATTCACGACGTGCGCGGTCGTCGGTTCGCAGGTCGACGCCGGCCGGGATCGGAAATTCGCCGCCGGCGACGAAGGTCGCCGACTCGCCGGAGATCGCGGTCAGATTCGGCTCGGCCAGCGTGCGCACCACGCCGGCGCTTTCCATCGCGCGCATGGTGGCCTGACCGACGGGTTGGTGCCGAACGATCCGAGCCCGTTGCCGGGGACCAGCGGTGCATTGTTGGCCGTGAACGGATTGGTATTGTTGAAGGTCACGACCGAGTTGCCGACATTCAGCTTGGCGCTGAGGTCGATGCCCATCTGCTTGATGATCGAGGCGCGACCTCGGCGACGGTGACCTTCAGCATCACCTGGTCGCGGCCGCGCACCGCGATCGAGTTGACGACCTTGTCGGCGCCGCCGGCGAGCCGTGCGGCGAGGTCGCCGGCCTGTTGCGCCTCGATCGGGCTCGACACCGAGCCGGTCAGCATCACGCTGTCGCCGACGCCGTCGATCTGGACGTCGGCATTCGGCATTGCCTGTTTCAGCGCGGCGCGCACACCGTTGAGATCGCGTTTGACGGCGATGTCGTAGGCGGCGATCTGCTGGCCGTCGGCGTCGAAGAACACGACGTTGGTCTGGCCGACGGCGGTGCCGATGATATAGGCGCGCTGCGCCGAGCGGATCACGGCGTTGGCGATCTTGGGATCGGCGACCAGCACGTCCTTGACGTCGCGCGGCAAGTCGATGACGACCGATTTGCCGATGCCGAGCGACAGGAAGTGCGTCTTTGCCCGCTGACAATCGACGCCGCGGCGTGGGCGCGCCGCCGCGATGGGTGCCGGGGCTCCGATTGAGCGTCAGCGCCGCGACGGCCGAGAACGACAGGACGCGAACCATCATGGCTCGCGTCGTCCGCCGATTTTCCCTGGATTCCATGTCGTCCCCTTAGTCACTTCTGTGCTTGATCACTTCTGTGTCGTCGCCGAGAAGTCGAACGCCGTAGCGAATCACATTGACGCTGTCGCTCTGCTTCGGAGTCTTGATCGTCGTCCTTGCTCTCGACGACGTTGACGTCGGCGATGCTGCGCAGCGCCAGCGACAGCGTGCCGCTCTGGCGCGCGCGCGCGAGCGTCTCGGCTTGTTCCGGCTTCAGCTCGAGCGTGACGGTCTTGCCGACCACGGCGTTCTGGCCGTCTTTTTCCTTCGGCGCCTGGTCGATCGCGAGCACGCGGATGTTGGTCAGGACGATTTCCGACTGTGCGCTTTCGCCCGTGCTGGCGCCGTCGGGATTCTTCTCGCGTCTCGAAAGGATGACGTCGACCCGGTCGTTCGGCAGGATAAAGCCGCCGGCGCCGGTTTCCGGCGAAATTTCGGTCGAGACCGCGCGCATGCCGGTGGGCAGGATCGCGGCCATGAAGCCCGACCCGTCGGCCTTCACCAGCTTCTGCTCGCGGATCGGCTCGCCGGCGATAAACGGCGCGCGCGCGATCGAGCCGACGATCTGGGTCGTGGCGTCGGGCCGTTCGCTGCGGCGAATGAAGGTGTTGCTTGCGGTCGCCGTCGGCCAGGTCTGCCACTGCAGATCCTCGGGCTTGACGGACTGGCCGAGGCTGATGTCGGACTTGGCGACCAGCACGTCGACGGTCTGCAGTTGTGCGACGGGGGGCGGCGGCCTGTTGTCCGGTCCGTAGCCGCTCGCCAGATATGCGGCGATGCCGCCGGCGCCGAGCGCGATAGTCAGGACGACAATACGTGCGGTATTCATACGCTTTACTCTTACGCAGGGACCGCTTGACTGCGTGGCGGTGACAGCCTCAGCCGGTTCCCAGCGCATGACTAAGCAGCAAAAGTGTAAGCGACCTTGAGGAGTGAAGCGTTTGCAGACAAGGTATCGGGGATTTTTCGTCATGGTGAACGGGGCGTTATCGTTCGATAACAAACCCGTGGTCCGTCCATGCACCAGAGCTTCGGCCGCTCGCGCATCGACCGCCGAGCTAGGCAGATGTGAACGCGAGGCCTCGCAGCGCGCCGTCTATCGTTCTTTCAGTTCACCGGTCGGACGCGCTGTGGGCGACAACGTGCTTGCCGCAAGACGGCCGATGCAGCCGCCCGGCGACGAGATTCGAATCAGGATTTTGTCCGCTTCGCTCGATCGCGTCCCAGACCTTCGCCGCGACGTCCGGCCCGCCGAGTCGCGCGATGGCGCGAATGCCGGTCGGCGACGTCACGTTGATTTCGGTGAGGTTGCCGTCGATGACGTCGATGCCGACAAACAGCAGCTCGCGCGCGCGTAGCGCCGGGCCGAGGGTCGCGCAGATCTCGCGCTCGCGCGGCGAAAGCTCGGTCGCCTGTGCGGCGCCGCCGCGGACCATGTTGGAGCGCAGATCGTCGGCCGCCGGCACGCGATTGACCGCGCCGGCGAACTCGCCGTCGACCAGGATGATGCGCTTGTCGCCGTGTTTGACCTCGGGAAGAAACCGCTGGATCACCCATGGCTCGCGGAACGTCACCGAAAACATATCGAACAGCGAGCCGAAATTCATGTCCTGGGGCATCACACGAAACACCGCGGCGCCGCCGTGGCCGTGCAGCGGCTTCATCACCACCGCACCGTTCTCGTCGCGGAACGCGTTGATTTCGTCGAGGTCGCGCGAGATCAGGGTCGGCGGCATCAACTGCGGAAAATCCATCACGAACATCTTTTCCGGCGCGTTGCGTACGCTGGCGGGATTGTTCACCACCAGCGTCTTCGGATGAAGGCGTTCGAGAAAATGCGTCGAGGTGATGTAGGCGAGGTCGAACGGCGGATCCTGCCGCAGCAACATGACGTCGAAGCCGTCAGCGGCTCGCGCCGCGGCTCCCCAGCGTGAAATGGTTGCCGGGCTCGTCGCGCACGGTCAGCAGCTGGACCGGGGCGACGAACTCCTCGCCGACCAGCGAGAGTTTGTCCGGCGTGTAATACGACAGCCCGTGGCCGCGCTTCTGCGCCTCCAGAAGCAGCGCAAACGTCGAAGTCGCCGCGGATGTTGATGCGCGCGATGGGGTCCATCTGGACGGCGACGTTCAGTTTCATGAGTTGGTCCGCGGGTTGGTCGTGTTGGATCGGGTTTCTAAAGCATGATCCCGAAAACTGGAAACCGGGTTTTAGAAGAAATCAGGACTCAAGGGCTGGCGTCGAACGCCGCCAACACATGGCGCGGAAGAGACCGCGGCGCAATCAGCATGGCGTCGAATTGCAGTTCGAATTCGGCATGCTCGGGATGCGCCATGAGCCAGCCCTGCGCGGCATCGATGATGCGCCGCTGCTGGCGCGGGGTCACGGCATAGGCGGCGTCATCGAGCGTGGCGCGGGCCTTGACCTCGACGAAGATCAGCAGGTTGCGGCGGCGTGCCACGAGGTCGATCTCGCCATGGGCGTCCGAAATCGCTTGGCGAGGATGCGGTAGCCCTTGGCCATCAGAAAAGCGGCGGCGCGGGCCTCCGCCGAGACGCCGGTGCGAAACGCGGCGACGCGTTCGGGCGAGGCGACTTTCGCCGGCGCCGCCCCGCACGGGGTGCCGGTGTCGTCAGCCTTCGCCATCTTTGTCTTCCGCCTCCTTGGCGAGTTCGAGCGCGCGGGCATAGACCTCGCGGCGTGGCCGGCCCGATAGCTCGACCGCATGAGCGACGGCATCCTTGACGCTGTCGCGCTTGAGCTGGCTCCGCAACAGATCGTCGAGTGCATCCGCTGCCATGATGGGTGCGCCCGCCGGCGGGCCGATCACCAGCACGAATTCGCCGCGCGTCTCCAGCGTGTCGGCGGACAGCGCCAGCTCGGAGACCGGCGCGCGTCTGATATCTTCGTGCAGTTTCGTCATTTCGCGGCAGATCGCGGCTTCGCGCGTCGCCCATCAGCCTCGGCGAGATCGGCGAGCGTGTCCTGCACGCGGTTGCCGGATTTGAACATCACCAGCGTCGCATCGATGCGGGCGAGCTCGGCGAGCCGCGCCCGGCGCGCGGATCCTTCGCGGTAGAAAGCCCTCGAAGAAGAAACCGGTCGGTCGGCAGTGCGGCGACCGAGAGCGCCGCCAGCACCGAGGAGGCCCGGGCAGCGCGAACACCGCATAGCCCGCGCGCAGACCTCGCGCACCAGCTTGAAGCCGGGATCGGAGATCAGCGGCGTGCCGGCGTCCGACACCAGCGCGATCGAGCGGCGCCCTGCGCCAGCGCCTCCAGGATCTTCGGTCGCGCCGGGCCGGCGTTATGCTCGTGATATTGCTTGAGCTGGGCCGAGATCGCGGTAGCGCTCGGTCAGCCGCCGGGTGATGCGGGTGTCCTCGCAGGCGATGACGTCGACGCCGGCGAGCGTCTGCAGCGCGCGCAGCGTGATGTCGCCGAGATTGCCGATGGGGGTCGCGACCAGATAGAGGCCCGGCGCGGCCTTCGGCGCGGTCAGGATATGGCCGCCCACGGCGAATGTGCGGCAGAGGGGGCCGCCGGGTCTTCAATTGTGTGTGTGTTGGCAGCTTTTGCGCGCATAATGGTCAATCTAGAGGGGACGCAGCGCTTGCGCCACCTCGTGGATGGTTCGTAAGCAGGCATGGAGGCCACGCGCCAAGGTGAGGGAGCCCGCTTTCTGCAGCCGGCGCCGATGTCGCAAAGCCATAAACCTTTTGTTTCGGTTAACCATTCGCCGACAATATGCCTGAATTCACCTTCCTGATCTTCGCGAAGGTGGCGTCCTGGCCGAGTTCGGTCGGTCAAGAGAAGGGGGTGAACAGGCACACCGAAACTTCCTGGTCCCCATCAAGGCTCTCGCCAAACTGGTGCGCGGCAAATTCCGGGCGATGTTGCAGCGCAAGTGCCCTGATCTCGGCATCCCAGACGCGGTGTGGCGCACGCCGTGGATCCTCCACGTCACCGCCTGGGGCACCGGCGAACAGGCGGTGCTCGACTACCTGGCCCGCTACGTCTTTCGCATCGCTCTCACCAACGCCCGCATCGTCGGCCTCGACGACCAAACCGTCACGCATCCAATACAAGGAACGCAAGACCGGCCGCCCGCGAACCTGCCGCCTCAGCGGCGACGAGTTCATGCGCCGCTTCCTCCAGCACGTGCTGCCGCGCGGCTTCCACAAGGTCCGCTACTTCGGCCTGTGGCATCCCGCGCAACGCCACAACGCCGCCCGGGTGCGGCAGATGCTGCAACTCCAGGCGCCACCCAAGCTCGACCCGCCGTTGGACCCCGTCGTCCCGCCACTCAGCCACCCGGCGCGGAGCCACGCCACTCGATCGAGCCGCTGATCTGTCCGCACTGTCAGGGGCGGCTGATCTTCATCCGCACGCTCACGTCACGGCAGGCGATGGCACCATGATCCGCACACCCCCACCGTCACGTGTTGTCTTGTTGCCGCGTGCCGCGCCACGCCATGAAGATCCGTTGTCACCGACGCAATCCTACGCCCCCGCCTTGGCCACTATGACGCCGCCGACCATCTCGAAAACGCCGCTTCCCACCGTGGTGCCGTGCCACTGGCCCTCAGGTGGCGTGCCGACTGAGCCACGCATCATCAGCACGGCGAGCGTCCGCGCTAAAATCTCCATACAGCCCCGCCACCCAACCCCCGCGTTCGTCCAACGGACCTTCTGCGTCGGCTTCGCGCCGCAGAAACTCTTACAGAAAGAGATCACGAGTGATCCCAATAATTCACTGCTAGACCCATGGACTGAGTGGAGGTCGGTCCGGAAGTGAAGGGAGGCCCTCATTGCCAGCGATGTAACCGAACCTGGTCACATGATAACAAATGGCAATCCTATTCATTCAGGCCGGACCGTTACTGATTGGAGCCGGGAGCCACGCGGCTTGTCCAACGCAGGCCATTGGCGATATACGCCCGCCGCGTGGCGCACCGGCGGTTTCAGCGCATTCCTTCTTCCAGCTCGGTCCGACGGGAGACGACCTCGTTGAACGCCGCACGGCCTGTTGGCTCATCCACCCAGTCGGTCTCGTCAATGATTTGGTGGATCGCGGATAGATCGTCTGCTGCGATCCCATTGCGCTTGCCGTCATAGCAGTTGTAGATGCGATTGTTCCGCCTTTCGACTATGACAAATCGGTCGCCGCGCGCTAGTAGCAGGTGGCTTCCGCTTTCCTCGACGAGGGTCACTTTCATTCTCTCCTCCTTTCCATCCCGGTTACACCCGCCGGACCACGCCGCACGGTGCCTCAACCGCGTACACCCCGCTCAGGTCGCTATCGTGCGGTCTTGGTCGGAATGCTTTCCATTCCGCCTACTTCTGCTGGCTCCGCCCGTGCAGACACCGCCGGCCGTTTGTCGTGCTGGTCAGGATCACTTCTCCAGCACGTTGCGTCCCGGCGCGTCGTCCAGCGGCGGATGGGCCGCGCTGCCCATCGCCGGCGGGTTGCCTTCGCAGCCCGAACGCTCGGCCAGCCAGCGCGCCCAGTCCGTCCACCAGCTGCCGTCATGGCGCGTGCTCGACGCCCGCCACTCCTCGGGCGTGTCGGCGGGCCTGTCTCCAGCATTGACCCAGTAGATCCCCTTGCCCCCCGGCGGGATTGATGATCCCGGCGATGTGACCGCTGGAGGCCAGCACAAAGCGCACCTTGCCGTTCGTCAGCTGCGTGATGCGCCACGCGGCGTCCCAGGGAACGATGTGGTCCTTCTCCGCCCCGACCGCATAGGCGTCGAGCGTGATCCGGCCGAGGTCGAGCGCTTCGCCCTTCAGATGGATCTTGTCCGGGTTCGATCAGGTTGTTCTCGACATAGGTGTTGCGCAGATACCAGCTGTGTGCGGCGCGGGTCATGCGGGTGCCGTCGCTGTTCCAGTACAGCAGATCGAAGGCCGGCGGCTTGTTGCCCAACAGGTAGTTGTTGACCACGTTGGCCCAGATCAGATCGTTCGAGCGCAGCAGGTTGAACATGTTGGACATCTCGCGGCTGTCGAGATAGCCGCGTTCCATCATCTGCTGCTCGATGAAGTCGATCGACGGCTCGCCCATGAAACACCGCGGTGTCGCCGACCTTCGAGAAGTCCTGCAACGACACCATGAAGGTGGCCGACCCGAACCTGCGTGTCGCCCCTGCGCGGCCAGCCAGGCGAGCGTCATCGCCAGCAGCGTGCCGCCGATGCAGTAGCCCATCACGTTGATCGTCGGGCTGCCGGTGATCTCGCGTATCGACCTCGCTCGCCTCCAGCGGGCCGAGATCCATGTAGTCCTCGATGGTGAGTGCCATCCATCGACGCGTCCGGGATTCTTCCAGGAGATCACGAAGACGGTGAAGCCCTGCTCGACCAGGTAGCGCACCATGCTGTTCTTCGGCTGCATGTCGAGGATGTAGTACTTGTTGATCCAGGGCGGCACGATCAGCAGCGGGATCTGGTGCACCGTCTCGGTCGAGGGCGCGTACTGGATCAGCTCGATCAGCCGGTTGCGATGGACCACCTTGCCCGGCGTCAGCGCGAGGTTGCGGCCCGGCGCGAAGGCCGCCGCGTCGACCATGCTGAGACGGCCTTCCTTCAGGTCGTTCAGCAGGTTGCGCGCGCCGTCGGCTAGGCCGAGCTTCCCTCTTTCAAAATTCATAAACCACTGCAAAGCAACGATAAGTTCCAGTCCAGGCCTGCGGTTACTGGCTACAATGCGAGCTGTAGAAGCTCGTATGCTCGGCGCTGCACCGGGGTCGGCCGCGCCAGCACGATGAGCGGCAGGGCGGGCGCGATCGCGGTGACGATGGTGTTGCGTGTCAGCGTTGCCAGATCGGCCAGCAGTGTGCGGAAGCTGTGCACCGGAAGCCCGTCCGGTGTGACCCCGGTCGTCTGCTTGCGGATCGCTGCCTCGGAGCGTTGCGCCGGCGCCACCACACTGGGTCTCGTCGCCTCGGCAGCCTCCTTGTCGGTGTCGTCGAATAGCATCGGCGCCAGCTCCTGTCGCATGTGCCATTCCAGGTAGTAGGCGAGCATGCAGAGAAAGACATGCGCGCGCACGCGATCGGCGAGCCAGTGGTAGATCGGCCGCAGGTGCAGATCGACGGTCTTGATGCAGCGGAAGGCGCGCTCGACCTGGCTGAGCGATTTGTAGCTGCGTACGGTTGCCGCATCGTCCAGCACGTCGACCGACAGGCCGGTGCGCACTATATATATGCCATCGGTGGCAGCTTCGGCGGCAATCTCGGCGGTCTTGCGCGCGAAGACGAAGCTATGGTCGGTGATGGCTAGCTCGAAGTGCTTGCGCATCTTGTGCTGCTCGATCACGGCGCCGACAGCGAGCGCGATTTGGGCCGCCCCGCGGAGCGGCTTGCGCTGGCGTCCGACAGCAGCCTGGATGCGGGCGAGGTCGCGTTCGGTCGCCGCCAGCAGTTCCTGGCGCTTGCGCGTGCGCTGGGCAGCGAGATCGGGATTGCGGCAAACAATCAGCCGCTCATCGGGGAAGTCGGGGCTGGTGATGGCGGCCATGTCGCGCTGGTCGAACAGCGAGAGTTGCAAGGCGCCGCCCTTGACCAACTCCTGGATCGCTGGGGCGCGCAACGCGGTGATCCAGTCGAGCCCGGCGGCCTTGATATCTTCGGTGAGACGCGCCTGGGTGATCATGCCGCGGTCACCGACCAGCACGACGTGATCGAGCGCGAACCGCTGCTTGAGTTTCTCGACCTGGGCGGCGAGCGTCATCGGGTCACCGGTGTTGCCCTCGAACACCTGAATTGCGACGGGGCATCCGTCGGGCGCGCAGAGCAGACCATAGACGATCTGCAAGGTGCCTCGGCGTCCATCCCGGCTGTAGCCGCGTTGGGCGATCGGGCAGCAGCGGCCCTCCATGTAGCTGGAGGAAACATCGTAGAGCACCAAGGTGCCGTTCTTCAGATGCCGCCTGGCCAGCGCCGTCTCGATAGCGGGCTGGCGCTCCAGCAACCAGTCGAGCGCGGCGTAAAGCTCGTCCTCATCGACTTCGCCGAGACCGAGCACCGTTCCCAGGCTCGACGTGGCCGTCGCGGGAGAGAGGGCGCGCGCGGCGGCGAGCTTGGAAGCGGGATCGAGGATGCGCCCGACGATCATGGCCAGCACGAGGTCGCGGCAGCGGTTGCCGTCCGGGCCAAGGATGCGGTCGAGGCCGATCCTGTGCGCCGTGCCGAGTGCTGCGCCGACATGGCCATGCGGCAGCGAACGGGTGATGGTGAAGGCTTCGCGCTCCGTAGGGATGACGGTGCCGCCTTTGAGGACGCCGCGCAGGCCCTCAATATGCGCCTTGGGCCAATCGGAGAGGTTGCAGAGGGTCCGCTTCCGGACCTTGCCGTCTTCGCGATAGCTCTCGCGCAGTAGGATCGCCGGGGGCGAGTTCCGGTTGGGGACGGATTCGATATACATGGCGGGATAAGGGCATGGCCGGCTATCTGGTACAAGTCTAAAGATTGAGAATTACATGGCTACGTTTTGGACGGCAATCAGGGCGTGAGTCGAGTCTTTCCAAGGGGTTGATAATATTGCCCAGTAGGAAGCTCGGGCTAGGCTCGCGCCGCCGGTCTCCATCGCCCGGCGCAGCGCCACCGGATTGGACAGCAGCAGTAGCGACGGGCTCATCGCATCGACGAACTGGCGCAGGTGGAAGCTGAGGCGCTGCCGCTCCGCCTCGTCCATGTCCTCCGCTTCGCCCTGCCGAAGCAACCAGTCCGAGGCGAGCAAATACATTTCTTTCAGCATGCGGTAGGCCGGGTTGCCGTGCCATTCTGGCGCGGCGAAGCGCTTGTCGGAGGCGCCGGAAGCCCCGCCTTCCGGTATGACTGAGCCAGCGCCCGCCCACCACCGCCGGCCGGCATCGTTCCACACCTCGGTCGCGGCGCTTAGGAAGCGCGCGTTCAAGTCCGCAGCCGAGGAGATGGCCTGTCCGGGTTGGCGGAGGGAGCGCAGCCAGACGGTGCGGAGCGCGCGTGCGATTGCCCCCCAGTCCACCGGCACGATGTCGCGCAGCGGATTGGCATTCCACACTTGGTCGATCGAACGTAGAACCGGATCTTTCGCCAGAACGTCGTTGAGCTGCTTCCCCCCTGAGGCGAGCAGATGGTCCGCGGCGGCATCCGGCGTAATCTGCCACCATCGTGTACTGAAGTTGTCCCAGTTGTTGCTCCACTCCCGAGCGGAACTGGATGCGGCATTTAACCAGGACGACCACACACCCAGCATCACGTCGGGCCCGTGGCCGGAAAAGCCAGGGGCCGAAGCGGCCTCACCCGATGTCAAGTCAGGTTTCTTGTTGTCCAATGATGCCATCTCTTTCGCCCTAGTCCGCTCGGCGTAGGTCCGATTGGCAAGTGCGGAGGCCTGCGACTAGCCATCCACCAATTGCCCGAGCTACCCGTGGGGCGAACTGCGCCACCCTTCCCACGATCCACGGGCAGGAACCATCGGCGAAGTGCGTCACCGAGTCACCGCGATGGCGGCCTCGCCGGGCCGCGCCAAGAAAAGGACCGGTCCGGGCCGCGGTGCGTGATCGTCGGTGCGAGCTCCATTCGTCTGGAGTGGCGACCTCCTTGCGCACGCGGAGACTCGAAGTGCGCGTCGTCGCACCGAGGGCGCGTCCGATGGAGCGCGTAACGGGCGCGGCCATAGGTGACATGGTGCGCGTGACCCATCAGTCGCGCGGGTCATCTTCCTCTCGGAGCAACGGTCGCCGCGATCGCGCACGACTCCGTGACGCTTTCGAGCGGCCGCCGCCCCCTGCCGATCTGGTCGTCGTCGGCATTGGTGTGCGTCCGGCAGTGGCGCTAGCGACGCAGGCGGGCCTCAGCGTCGACCGCGGGGTAGTGGTGGACGAATTCCTGCAGACGCCGCACAATTGTTCAGACCACCTACAGTGATGTCTGTAGGGGCCAACTTCGCAAGCGGAGTTACCGATAAGGGATTATCCCCCATCAGGCAGGTGGGTAGGGTGCCTGCCGACTTGCAGTTTCCCGTCGCCTCCAAACATGTTACGTCTCTTTGCTAGCCCGTGACTACGGGTTCTTGTCCGATGAATCACGTCGACGTGCCAGATGCGACTGCAGTGAATGGACAGCGGAGTTGCCTCAGGCGCGCTATGGACCCACCCATTATCACTGTTTTCGGCGCTACCGGTTTCCTCGGCCGGCGCATTGTTCGCCGCCTGCATGCGTGCGGATGTGTCGTGCGGATTGCGTCGAGGCACCCGGATCATGGCCGGGCGCTGTTCGGGACCGATGATCGGCGACTGCGATCCATTGGGGCCGATATCCGGGACAGACAATCGGTGGCAGATGCGTTGGCGGACGCGCGTGCTGTGGTGAATGCGGTCAGTCTCTATACCGAACATGGCAAAGAGACTTTTCACGCGGTGCACGTCGAATGCGCCGAGCGCGTGGCCACGGAAGCGCACCGTGCCGGGATCGAGCAACTTGTGCACGTATCCGGCATCGGCGCCGACCCTGCGTCGGGATCATCGTATATCCGCAGCCGCGGTCAAGGCGAACTGGCTGTCCGGGCGGCCTATGCCGGTGCAGTCCTGATCCGTCCGGCAGTTATGTTCGGGCCGGATGACGCCTTCCTGACGGTCATCCTCAAGCTGCTCCAGCGGCTGCCCGCTTATCCGATCTTCGGCAGCGGCACGACAAGATTGCAGCCGGCCCATGTGGAGGACGTCGGCGAGGCGATTGCCCGCGTATTGCAGCGGACCGACCGAAACGCGATCGCATTCGAATGCGGTGGACCGCGAGTCTACACCTACAAAGAGCTTGTCAGAAGCATCGCGCGCGAGGCTGGTCGCAAGCCCATCCTGTTTCCAGTCCCGTTTGCCGTTTGGTATGCGCTGGCCCGCACAACCGCAGATCTTGCCGAGCCCACCCATCACGCGAAATCAGATCGAGCTCATGCAGATCGACACAGTGGCGTCGCCACTGCTGCCGGGCTTCGCGAACTGGGAATTCTGCCGCAGCCGCTCGAGGATACCGTCCGATTGATATTACGGAAGCGGTGATCCGATCACTACTCCGTCGGGTCCGAAGATGCATGACCTTGGCGGCCCTGGAAGTGCGGCACGATAAAGAGAGGAGGGGCTGCCAAGTCCGGTGCCAGAACTTCCCAGAGAATGTCGAATACAGGTTCCTTTCCCTGCTCCAGTCCGCTCCGGACCAAACTCTCTCCGCCGTTTCCGGGACCGCCGAAAAGCCCAACTGCCGCAGGCATTCGCGCGTCAGGCTTGGGGGTTCGAGAGCGGAACGATACGGCAAATCTGCTCTCCGAATGCCGATTTCTCTCCGAAGCTTGGGGCTTGGCCGATTTACTCTACAAGCTTTTTTGGCAGCCATTTCAGAAGTATTAGCCTCGTTCACGAACCGGAAGGTCGGCATCCCGTTCGCCTGCTGTTCTCGCAGTGGGCCTTGCAAACAATTGAAGCGGCCCCAACCGCTCCTCGCAACCGATATTACCGACTGGATCGGATCGAATCTGGGCGTAGCTGCTGGCGGACTGCCCAATTCACGCGGATTGGTCATCCCTCCCCGGGCGAGGCACCGACACACACTCTCGACGCGTAGGTGGCGAGTTATTCGGCGACGGCTTCCGAAGAGGCGCATTCGGGGCGATTAGCGCTGCGGCCACCAGCGGGGAGACGCGGACCGGGGCAGCCATCGCTGCTTGCCATCGATGAGGCTCCCTATAAATCGCACTTTCGGTCCTGCCGGAAGCTACACTCGCCGTTCAAGCGAATGGGTCGCCAGGCGCTGCACCTCGACCACAGGAACCACCGCCACGCAACGGTCAGATCGCGATGCTCGTCGGCCAGCCGCCGAAGGCGGGGCCGTAGGCCAGCGTTTACAGAGGGTTGCCGGACAGCCATCCTTGACCATCAAGAGCGACGGCTGGTCCCCCGTCGCCGCAGTTCCGACCGGCCCGAGAGCGGCCCTACGCGAAGACGATCTCGACTCCGGAACGGACTGTGCGCCGTTTATGCGCGGATTCTCGCCGCCGCCAACAGGCCATCAGCGCGATAATGCGGCTCTGGTTGCGCCTGGCGGAGGTACGGTTCATATGACATCTGACCACTGCGCTTGCCATCATAAAGCCTCAGAACTGCAACTTGCGCTCAAGTGATCGTCGCAACACCTTGGAGCAGTTGCGATGACGAAGCGCAGGCGGCGTTCGGATGGGTCTGGTCGGGGGCCATTGTTCTCACCAGGTCGCCCGGTGGTGGCAGGACGAGATGAGCAGCGATGGTTCTGGGCGGCGATCACGGCAGGTATGGCGAGTGAGGATGCTGCGGTCTGGGCCGGTATGTCGCAGGCTGTAGGAACAAGACTGTTCCGAAAGGCGGGCGGCATGCCACCAGCGATGTTTCGGCCATCAGCGAAGCTGTTGTCCGGCCGGTATCTCTCATTTGCGGAGCGCGAGGAGATCGCGCTTCTTCGGGTGCAAGGCTGCTCCGTACAGGGAGGTTGCGCGCCGGCTCGGGCGTTTGGAGGTTTTGGGGCCGGACCGATGGAGTTGCCACGCTGGGAGTTCCGCCAGGGGACCGCAACTTCCCCTTGACACCCCCGATCCCCTGACATGTAGGCCGACCGCGATGACGAGGGCAATCGCACCTCTGGGCGGCGAGGGCTGCACTTCGATGTGGCCCGCCCACCTCTCCCTTTTTTTGGTACAATGAACGCGGAGCGTGCCATGACGAAAACTCTGGTAGCGCTCGTTCTGATCGCTGGCGGCATCTTGCTGGTTACGCGGGTGGTCGATACCGACAAGCCTGTGCCAGCCCGACTGTCGCCGCCTACGAGCGCGGACCAAATCTCTGAAGCTCGGCTCGTGTCGCCGACTATGTCAGCCCGCGACGTTTGCAATCTTATTGATCCCTGGCAGAAGTGCTCCTTTTCGAAGCCGAATATTATGGTTGTCGATCCAAAGATCACCACCCAAGCTGCCGCCGTAAGCCTTTGCAACGAGTTCGTCGTCGCCGTCCGCGGTATGAGAAAAGTCGGCAAGCCCATGGAGCCCGGCTGGATACTGCAGATCCATTCGAGCAAGGCCGAATTGGCAAGCTGCTATCTCCCTTAACTGCGAGCCCAGCGAGGCGGGTTAGCGGTGACGGTATCTGTGATAGCCGTACCGATATGGCGGTCCATAGACCACAGCCCCGTAATAAACCGGCGGCGGCGGTGGCACATAATAGACAGGTGGCGGGGGCGGAGCGACATACACCGTTTGCGGCGTGAGTGCGCTGCCTAGGATAGCCCCGACACCAAATCCTAAGAGCCCTGCACCGACATCAGAGCTACCCGCATGCGCCGGAGCGGTGAGTAAAATCGCACCGATCCCTATGGAGGCCGTTACTCTCAAGACATTGTGCATTTCAAAATCATCCCCCGTCATACACTCCTACCAATCGCATAGGGTCAGTCCACGGCTGAGAATGCGGCCTATGTCAGCTTCTGGATGAGTGGCGCCGTTCCAGATCCGCTCAATTGGAGGGTAACGCGAACTGGCCATGCCATTGACTGCGTAGTCTTTGCCGTCAACATTGATGACAACAACCCCCGCCCCTTCGCAGCGCAGCTCGCCTTTTACTTCCTCCGCATACCCGCTGTACCAGCCTAGAACGCCGAGAATGAGAAGCGCCACGGCTGCAACAATGGGGAACCTCATGACAGCCCCCTACGCGAGGGGCCTAGTGTTCAGCCGTACTTCTTTCCAAGCTGTTAAGGGCGAGGTCGGTTCGCAGAATTTTCGCCCGACAATATGCGACCTTGGCTTAGTCTTCTTAGCCGAGGACCTTGGCCGCGCTTTCGGCATACCAGTAGGTGCCGGGTCCGGCCTTGCACCCACGAAGATGCTCATCAGCCTCGAAGGTGCTCATGTTTTTTGGATGAGCATCTTCGGCGAAGTTGAGCACCTTCGAGGCGACTTGCCGAAGCCCCAAGTTCCCGGCGGAAAGCGCGCAACTTCAATCTGAATGATCTTTGCCGCTCGTGGTAGGGCTGCAGGTCCACACGATTTCAAACGAGTGCCAGTGAAGTTGCCGTACCGCCTGCTCATGCGACTTAGCAGCCGTCTCACAAACATCCTTGCTATCGAAGTTCGCGGCCACTGTGGAAGAGCCGGAGTAGCCCGACAGGATCGTCAACAAAAGCAGCCATTTCATCCTCACCTCCTTGAACCGCGTGGTGGGGAAAAAGCGTATTGAACCACGGCTGAGCTTCGCTATCTTGTGCTGAGAACATAAGATGAACTCGGAGGGGGAAATGGCCAAAACGCGGGGCAAATCCGTCACTGATGGTACAGAGAAAAAGCTGAGAAATCTGAAGCCCTTCAAGCCCGGGCAGAGCGGCAATCCAAAGGGTCGGCCCAAGGGCGCTCGCAATCGCCTGGGCACTCAGTTCCTTGAGGCCCTGGAAGCCGACTTCAATCAATTCGGCCCTCAAGCCATCGCTCTCGTGAGGGAGAAGAAGCCAGAGGTCTACATCAAGGTGGTGGCAGACCTCCTGCCCAAGGAGGCAAACATCAACGTCGAAGCTGGGGAGGCTTTCGTACAGCTGTGGAAGAAGATCAGCGATGGTCTCGGGGACGAGTTAGCAGACCACGTCGATGACGATCCATCTCTGGTGGTGCACTAATGAGCGCGCCTTGGCAGCGCTCTTGGCTCAAGAGCAAGAACAATCCGCTGATCTTCGTCAGGGACGTTCTCGGCGCGACACCAGAACCGTGGCAAG
The DNA here is from genome assembly GCA_963843235.1 of uncultured Alphaproteobacteria bacterium. GTDB lineage: Bacteria > Pseudomonadota > Alphaproteobacteria > Rhizobiales > Xanthobacteraceae > Bradyrhizobium. The sequence continues at coordinate 6,235 of CAWJJV010000014.1, read as the reverse complement.
CAGAGGCCCTCGAAGCAGTAGGGCAGCACGACCGCGTGTCGATTAGGTCCGGCCACGGCGTAGGGAAGACCACACTCGAAGCGTGGCTGATCCTGTGGTTCCTGCTCACGCGCAAGAACTGCAAAATTCCGGTGGCAGCGAACTCTCAGGACCAGCTGCGCGACACCATCTGGCCCGAGATCGCCAAGTGGCACAGACAGCTGCCAGATCCGCTCAAGGCCATGATCGACGTGCAGGCAGAGCGCATCGTCGTCGTGCAAGACCCAGAGGGTGCATTCGCTGTCAGGCGCACGGCGTCGAAGGACAATCCCAGAGGCCCTGCAAGGCTTCCACGCCGAGCACTTACTGTTCTTGATCGACGAGGCGTCAGGTATCGACGACATCGTCTTCGAGGTAGGCATGGGCGCGTCTGTCGACGCCCGGCGCGAAGGTGGTGATGGCTGGAAACCCGACGAGGACTTCGGGCTTCTTCTACGACACGCATCACTAGCCTCAGGCACCGCTGGCACACGATGCATGTGAGCTGCCTCGACGTGCCGACGCGCTCAGGGGCACATCGAGGACATCAAGGCCAAGTATGGTGACGCCAGCAATGCCTATCGTGTGCGCGTGCTGGGTGAGTTCCCCACGTCGGATGACGAGACCGTTATCCCACTGGAGTTGGTGCTCGGGGCGGTGGGACGGAACGTGTCAACTCTCGACTATCATCCAGTCTGGGGCGTGGACATTGCTCGCTTCGGAGACGACCGCACGGCACTTGCGAAGCGACAAAAGAACAAGCTTCTGGAGCCGGTGAAGAGCTGGAACTCAACCGACCTGATGGCCACTGCTGGGAAGATCAAGGCCGAGTACGACGCGACACCATACGATGCCAAGCCAAGCGAAATTTTGGTCGACATCATTGGTCTGGGCGCTGGGGTCTACGACCGCTGCAGGGAGCTTGGCCTGCCGGTGCGAGGCGTCAATGTAGGCGAGGCGGCGGCTTCGCGAGAGAACTGTGCGCGGCTTAGAGATGAATTGTGGTTCAAGGGCCGGGAGTGGTTCCAGGATCGGGCGTGCTCAATGCCAAAGGATGATGCACTGATCGCAGAGCTGACATCACCGACCTACGCCTTCACCTCGACCGGCAAGATGGTGGTGGAGAGTAAGGCCGACATGAAGAAGCGGGGGCTTCGCTCGCCTGACTTGGCCGATGCCTTCCTTCTCACCTTCGCGTGCGGTGAGAGACCGAGAGAGCGCTATCGAAAGCAGGTGCGGCGCTGCTCGGGTTGGGCTGCGTAGAGCTTGTTATGTGTGGTCGTGTCATTCAAAAGTCTGGGCCTCTCCGCCTGGCCATCGTCGAAGGTCTTGATGTCAGCGATAGCCGGTTGGGCAATGTGCCCCCACGCTACAATGCTGCGCCGAGCCAAGAGCTGCTCGTCATTCGGCAGAACCACAAGACAGGCGAGCGTTCGCTCGATCTGATCAAATGGGGCCTAACCCCCTATTGGTGCAAAGACCCAAGGGGTGGACGTAAGCCCATCAACGCCAAGGCCGAGAGCGTCTCGCGGCTCCCCATGTTCAGGGACGCTTACGCTCAGCGGCGCTGCATCGTGCCGGTCGATGGCTTCTTCGAGTGGCGTGCGATCAAAGGCGCACGGGCCAAGCAGCCCTACGCCATCGCCATGAAGGATGGCTCACCCTTCGGTCTAGCGGGCCTGTGGGAGAACTGGCGCAATCCGAACACGGGAGAGTGGGAACGTACCTTCGCCATCATCACGGTGCCGTCCAATGAGCTGGTGGGCCAAATCCACGACCGCATGCCCGCGATCCTTGAACCTGCAGGCTACGAGCGCTGGCTAGGTCTCGAACCTGATCCGCACGATCTCCTCATCACCTATCCGTCGGAGCCGATGACGATGTGGCCCATCTCCACGCGCGTGAACAAGCCGGAGAACGATGATCCTTCACTGCTGGATCGCGTTGGCGATCCGTTCGACGTATGGGCTCCCCTGAGGTCGGAGGGCAGAGCGTAGGAAGGTTCGGTGGACCATCGGAGCGTACAAGACTACGCACGCTTACTCCTGCGGGACCCACCGACGCTCCATCCTCTTGATTGCTAGGTCGTCGAACCCATATATCCCTCCCTCTTTTTTGTCTTGCGTCATCGCCCACTGGATCTAAGAACAACACAAGACGGTTGCCAATGAATACGAAGATCACCTTAGAGCTAACCCCTGAGCAAATTAGATTTCTGCGATATGTGGCCGAATTAGAAGGTCTGACAGTGGAGCAATATCTGTTGCGCTTCGCGAAGGGTCAAATCGTCCGCCGGATTAACAGCCAGAAATCCTAGAAATTAGACAGAAAAAAATTGGGGGGTGGGCGCGTAGAGTTAAGCGCGCGTTGATGGGGAAAGAGGTACAGGCAACGACCCCTGCTAGGGCGTGTACTCATAAACCGACAGCCAAATGCTGACTTGGATGTGCCGCCCAACGTCCGTTATTGGGGTAAAGCGGACATGGCGCGGGCTTGTCAGTATGTCCGCTAATGACCCGAAGCGGACATCTATCGCCCTCGAGGAAGGCGTGCGCAATTACTGGGTGGCAAGCGTCAGCTTGAGGGTAACGTCCGCCATCGAGGCATCTTGCCAGGGCTCGTCAACGCTCTTGAACGCTCCGGTGCCGAATGCGCCAGCATACGCGCCGGTTCCCGACAAGACCTTGTATTCACCAGTAAAACCGTTGCCCTTCCACCCACCCGTGTAGCTCATGGTGAGTGAATCACCGTTTTGGAAGGTGTAAATGCTGTAACCCTTGAAGTCTCCACCCGCCTCGGTGTCGTCGCTCGATTCAATGTACTGCTTATAGGCGACACGGCCATCCTCGAACACCGCGACGCCCGAATACTTGTTGGCATTGAAGGTGTGACCACCGTACGACGGCAGGGCGGTTGACGTACCTGTCGGCTGGGTCACAACAAGCCGACCCTTGAGCGTCTGCTCCTGCGCCACGGATACGGTGCCGATCGTCAGCGTTGCTGCTGCGAGCACGATTGCTAGTGACGTTTTCATGGCTGCGCTCCTTTCTGATCGTCGATGACAACAGCGATCATTCCTGAAGCGTGACAGACCATGCCTGCTCGTCCTAGTATGTAACGGTATGAAACGCACCCCGATGAGGTTGGTGCTTTCTCGGCACGTTTGGAGTTGGAACGTGACGGAAATTTCGCTCAATCGCTGGAGCGAATCCGACCAGAAGGCCATTCGCGAGCAACTGGACCGCATCCTTAACAGCGGCCCGTTTCACCAGTCGCAACGCCGCCAGCGATTCTTAGGATACCTCGTCAACGAAACTCTGGCCGGACGCGGCGAGCGGCTGAAGGGCTACAGCATCGCTTTGGAAGTCTTCGATCGACCGGAGACGTTCGATCCCACGATCCATCCCCTTGTGCGGATCGAGGCAGCGCGACTGCGTGAGAAGCTTCGCGAATATTACGAGGTCGAGGGCCAAAGCGATGCCATTCACATCGACCTACCGAAGGGCACATACACACCGCACATCGAGTTTTGTCAGCCTGCAACACCGGGTCCTTGGCCGGATCGAGCGACCACGACAACTCCGGATCGAACCCTAGGTCCCTCGCAGGGCCCCGTTGCAACTCAGCCCCGTTGGCGTAAGACGCCCCTCGGATTTCTAGCTGCCTCCATAGCTGCGGTTTTGCTTGCGCTGCTTGCAGGTTTCACCGCTTGGAAATGGTGGACTCCATCCACTTCATTGTCTGAAAAAGCCTCCATTGCGGTCTTGCCGTTCGAGAACATTGGGAACGATCCTAAGTGGGATCGCTTTACCGACGGAATTTCCGAGGACATCGTTACAGACCTGTCTCACTCCAAAGACCTGTTTGTCGTCGCCCGGAATTCAACCGAAGTTTACCGAGGCAAGCCCGCGGACATGAGAACCGTTGGCCGTGATCTCGGCGTCCGCTACGTGCTCAAAGGCAGCATTCAACCGCTTGGCGACCAGATTCGGGTGACTGCCCAGCTCATCGACACAAGAACAGGCGGCCACGTTTGGTCCAATCGCTACGACCGCCCGCTCGAAGACATCTTCGCCATCCAGGACGAAGCGACTGAGAAGGTCGCGGGAACACTGACGGGATGGGAGGGCGCTATCGCCGAGGCAGAAAGGGCCGTGGCGCGCCGCAAGCCGCCGGCCAATCTGCAGGCCTACGATTACTACCTGCTCGGGATCGAGGCCAAGCACAAGGAAACGAAGGAGGACAACATCAGGGCTCAGGAACTGTTTCGGAAGGCGCTCGAGCTCGACCCGAGATTCGCGCGCGCCTATACCGGGTTGGCTTTGACTTATGGCTACGAGATCTGGCTGAGCTACACCGAATCCAGGGCCCGATCCTTGCGTGACTGGCTCGCCGCCGTGCAGAAGGCCGTGGCCCTCGATCCGTATGACGGCGAGGCTCACATGGTGCTGGGCTATGCCTACAGGATGCTAAACGACTACGAACGTGCGACTCACGAGCTGGATCGCGGGCTCGAGCTCCAGCCGAATAGCCCGGATCTATTGATGCTCTATGTCGAAAATCTGCCGATGCTTGGCAATCCGCAAAAGGGTGTCGAGTTGGCCGAGCGTGCCATCCGGCTGAATCCGAATTATCCGGCCTGGTACCTCTACGGCTTGCACAGGGTTTACTATTTCGCCGGCGAGTTCGAGAAAGCCCTCGCCGCGGCCCGTCAAGCGCAAGAGCTATCCGGTCCGTTGCTCGCGGCCATCTACGGACAACTTGGCCGGAACGCCGAGGCGGCCGAAGGCGCGGCCAATGTGCTGAAGCTTGACCCTGATTGGTCTGCCGAGCGGGAAATCAGCGACACCGGCGCGTTCGCACGCCAGGCCGAGCTCGACCTTTACCTCGACGGCATTCGCAAGGCCGGCCTGCCGGTCTGCGCATCAGCGACAGCGCTACAGCAACGGCCGGAGATGAAGCGGCTCCCGATTTGCAAGCAGGCAAGAGCTGCGCTGTAGCGAAGGCTCTCGCGCTGGTGGGCGTGTCTTAAACCCTAATTGCCAGATGCTTAGGGATCGCGCCCTCGACCTTATGCCTGTGGAAGAGCCGATCGGCCGCCAGTTCGGCAACATTGCGCGGCACTCGGTACGCGAACCAAGCAGCCAAGCCGGCGAACACTGCTGCCAACAGCAGCGATAGAGACTCGATGTAATCCTTCAAGAAATCGGTGAACGTCAAGTCGGCCTCTGGTTATGCGGACACGACGCTGACACAGAGTCGAAGTTCCTTGGCCGCCATTTTCGCTCACCGTGTAGGCTGTTGGATTTGTTGGGAGATTTGGTGAGCCCGATGGGAAGGTCCTGGGCAAGGAAAATCAATGGTTTGCAGTTACAAACCTCCCTATCGGCGCCTACTGAGGCTAAAGGCTTTTCTGGCGCACTTACAAACCTGGGACACAATCAACCCCACAAACAAACGCCCCCCAAAGCGTCTAGCTCGGAGGGCGTTTTAGAACGCAACTTATCAGCTGAACGCGCGGCGTATGGCACGAGTTCGCACTCAGCCGCAAGGCTAGTACACGGAAGAGATTTAGGGTCTCGAAGGTGCTCAGCCGTTTGGCGAAGATGAGGGGGAGGATAAAATCCTTGTATTTGGGGGCATCCTTGGCTCCTCGGATCGAGCAAGCCGCGTCCCAAATCCATAACTCCAGGGTTTTGTCACCACCGTTGTCGCGCGCCATTGTTTTCCCCCTTTGGCTGAAAGCTTGCAGCCTGCCTCGGCCCTTGGTGTAGCCGTGGCGGAAGCTACAACAGCGGTCCTGGCACGGCAAAATTGAATCGTGCCGCGCGTGTCGAATTGGGATTTGAGAGGCTTAGCCCCCGAACCTGACAGCTATCCTCTGCAGCTCATGGCAATGTTGCCAATCTCCACGCGCGTGAACTGGCCAGACAATGACGATCCCTCGCTGCTGCATCGCTCCACGGATGCCTTCGAAATATCGGGCACCTTTGCGAAAAGAGGGCTCAGCATGTTTATCATCGTTGGCGAGCGGGGCCAGCGCCACTTGCCATGCGCTGCGAATTCGCAAATTCCTCGAAGACAAGGGAGACAGGGAAAAGGGGCAAGACTTCAAATTGAGGCAGCTGTGCTTACTATGTGCTTACTGGCTCTAGAGCGCCGTGGACAAGGTCTTCTAAACTATTGATTTATTGGTGGGCGCAGTAGGAACTCGAAC
>CAWJJV010000013.1:0-26992 GCA_963843235.1 uncultured Alphaproteobacteria bacterium | reverse complement strand
GTGCATTTGCACATCGGGGAATAACGGGCAGGACGTTATTTCCAGTTCACGATTTTGCTAGCGTCCCCATCGAATTCCATGCCGCAGAACGCGCCACCCTGGTAGAAATCGCCGACCGGATCGGGCCCGATTTTGGCCTGCTCGGCCATGGCATGTTCGCGGAAGCTCTCTCCCCCGGCCCACCGGGCGATAGCCGAGGTCGTAGGCACGGTGATTGTCCCACCAGGAACGCTCGTTATACGACGCGCCGTAGAGGATTTCGAAGCGGATATCGGGATGATCGAGCCCGATCCGGCACAGTTGCACTAGGTCTTCCGGCTTCAGCCAGATCGAAAGCCGACGATGGTCCAGCGGCTTGTCGCCGAAATTGCCGATCCGGATACAGGTGACCGCGAGCCCATGCTTGTCGGCATAAAGCGCGCCGACCGCCTCACCGAACACCTTGCTGACGCCATAACGGCTGTCCGGCCGCGCCGTGACGTCGGTTCCGATCCGGTGGTGGCGCGGGTAGAAACCACCGCGTGGTTCGACGACGCAAATACGACGCGCTTGACGCCCTTTTTGCGCGCCGCCTCGAACAGATTGTAGCTGCCAATGATGTTGGATTGCAGGATGTTGTCCCACGGACCCTCCAACCGAAAATCCACCAAAGTGCAGGATGCCGTCGACGCCCTCGCAGATCGCCTCGACCTGCGAAAGATCTGACAGTTCGGCCGCCTTGAAGTTCTCGTTCGGGCTGAGATCGGCCGGCGCCTTGAGGTCACTCAACAGCAAATCCGGGTAGATCGGCGGCAGCAGTTTGCGCAACGATGTGCCGATCCCCCCGGCTGCGCCGGTCATCAATATCCGTGGCATTTCATCCCTCTTTATTGTGGCTTGGAACGAGTATGGCGCGGTGACAACGACGCGGCAAGCGATCGCCTTCACTTGCTCAGGTGTGACATCCGCACCGCCAATTTGCGGTCATGGACTGACAATGATAGCAAACCGGACCGCGAGGAATCCAACAAGCAACGAGAACAGCAAATGTCCAAGGCAACGTCCCATTCCGCCGGTTGGCAGCCGGCGAGCTATTATCCCGATCCGGCCATTCACGCGCTTGACCCGAGCTTCGAAAAATATTGGCTGAAGCTCTCGGCGATCGAGCGGCTGGCCACAGGGCTGCCGCTGGGCCGAGGGCCCGGTGTGGTTCGGCGACGGGCGCTATCTGCTGTGGAGCGACATCCCGAACAACCGCATCCTGCGGTGGGACGAGGAGACCGGCGCCGTCAGCGTCTTCCGCAAGCCCTCGAACTACGCCAACGGCAACACGCGCGACCGCCAGGGACGCCTCGTGACCTGCGAGCACGGCGGCCGGCGCGTCACGCGCACCGAGTACGACGGCACGATCACCGTGCTGATCGATCGCTTCGAGGGCAAGCGCCTGAACTCGCCGAACGACATCGTGGTGAAGTCCGACGGCTCGATCTGGTTCACCGACCCGCCCTTCGGCATCCTCGGCTACTACGAGGGCGACAAGGCCGAGCCCGAGATCGCCGCAGAACGTCTATCGCGTCGATCGGCGAGACCGGCAAGCCGCCATCGTCGCCGAAGGCGTGCTCGGGCCCAACGGGCTCGCCTTCTCGCCGGACGAGAAGATCCTCTACATCGTCGAATCGCGCGGCGTGCCGCCGCAAGATCCTCGCCTACGACGTGGTCGACGGCGGCGACAAGATCGCCAACAGGCGCGTGCTCATCGACGCGGGCCCGGGCACGCCGGACGGCATGCGCGCGACATCGACGGCAATCTGTGGTGCGGCTGGGGCATGGGCGATCCCGAACTCGACGGCGTGCGTGGTCTTCACGCCCGACGGCGAGCTGATCGGCCGCATCGACCTGCCCGAGCGCTGCGCCAACCTCTGCTTCGGCGGCCTGCAAGCGCAACCGGCTGTTCATGGCGGCGAGCCAGTCGATCTACGCGCTGTACGTCAACACGCAGGGCGCGCTGGGGGGATAATTTCCCTCGTCGCCACACGCGTCGCGGGCGAAGCGAACCATACCCACCACCCAACCTTCACACGCTCTGGATTTTGGGTCCCGGCGCACGGTGCAAACGCGCAGGCTATTCGACCCTTCATAACGACAAAACGCCGGGGCAGATTGTCCCGGCGCTTCGATTGATGTCGCGGCTTACGCGGCGTTGAAGCCGGCGATCGCCTTGACCTCGAGATATTCCTCGAGACCGAATTTGCCCCATTCGCGGCCGTTGCCGGACTGCTTGTAGCCGCCGAACGGCGCGGTGCGGTCGTTCGGCACGCCCTGCAGGTTGACGTTGCCGGCGCGCAGCTTGCGGCCGACCTTGCGGGCGGTTTCGACGGTATCGGCGGAGACGTAACCGGCAAGACCGTACGGCGTGTCGTTGGCGATCTTGACCGCGTCGGCTTCATCCTTGGCGCCAAGGATGGTGAGCACGGGGCCGAAGATTTCCTCGCGCGCGATCGTCATGTCGTTGGTGACGTCGGCGAAGATGGTCGGACGCACATAGAAGCCCTTGTTGACGCCTTCCGGCAGACCCGGTCCGCCGGCCACCAGCGTCGCGCCTTCCTCGATGCCCTTCTGGATCAGCTTCTGGATCTTGTCCCACTGGATGCGGGACACGACCGGGCCGATGGTGGTGCCTTCGGCGCGGGGATCGCCCGCCTTGGTCTTGTCGGCGACGCCCTTGGCGATCGCGGCGACTTCCTTCATCTTCGACAGTGGCACGATCATCCGGGACGGCGCGTTGCACGACTGCCCGGAGTTGTTGAACATATGCATCACGCCGCCGGTGACGGCCTTGGTGAGGTCGGCCCCTTCGAGGATGACGTTCGGCGACTTGCCGCCCAATTCCTGGCTGACGCGCTTGACGGTCGGCGCGGCGCGCTTGGCGACGTCGACGCCGGCGCGGGTCGAGCCGGTGAACGAGATCATGTCGATGTCAGGGTGCTCGCTCATCGCAGCGCCCACTTCAGGGCCGAGGCCGTTGAGAAGGTTGAACACGCCCTTCGGCACGCCGGCTTCATGCAGGATTTCCGCGAAAATCAGCGCCGAGGACGGCGTGAATTCCGACGGCTTCAGGATCATGGTGCAACCGGCGGCGAGCGCGGGCGCGACCTTGCACGCGATCTGGTTCAGCGGCCAGTTCCACGGCGTGATCATGCCGATGACGCCGACGGGCTCGCGCACCACGGTGGCGGTGCCGATCGGCTCCTCGAAATGATAATTTTTCAGAACCTCAAGCGTGGAGGCGATGTGACCGAGGCCGGCGCCGGCCTGCAGCTTCTCCGCCATCGGAAGCGGCGCGCCCATCTCGTCGGAAACGGCGGCGCCGATCTCCTTCATGCGGCCCTTGTAGACCTCGATGATCCGGGACAGCAGCGCGACGCGCTCCTCGCGGCTGGTCTGCGAATAGGTCTCGAATGCACGCTTGGCCGCGGCCACCGCCTTGTCGACATCGGCCTTGGAGCCGAGCGCAACCTCATACATCGCTTCTTCGGTCGCCGGGTTGACGACGGGGGTGGACTTCTTGACGACGGGATCGACCCAGGCGCCATCGATGTAGAACTGCAGGCGGTTGACCATCGTAAACCTCTTGATTTCAGCGAATGGTGGGGGTGGCGAAGCGTTCGGCAAGCATCCTTGCACGAAAGCCAGGCAAAATGAACCCGCCATATGCGGGAGGCCGCACTGCGGCGGACGCGGAATATAAGGTTAGCAATATGAAAGTGGCAAGACGCGCAATTTGCAATTCAGGGCGTCGTCCCTGCGCACGCAGGGACGACGTGGGTCGCGATGACCGTCAACCTCACACCGCCATTTTGCGGTGCCGCACGGGTGCACCGGCGGTGAGGCTTTCGGCCGCATCGATGATGGCGTTGGCGTCGATGCCGTAGTGGCGGTAGAGATCGTCGATGGTGCCGGTCTGGCCGAAATGCTCGACGCCCAGCGCCTCGACGCGATGGCCCTGCACGCTGCCAAGCCAGCCCAGCGCCGCGGGGTGACCATCGATCACGGTGACGAGGCCGCAGTCGCGCGGCAGCGGCGCCAGCAGCTTTTCGACATGGCTGAGATACTGCACGCCGCGCCGATCCCGTCGCAGCTGCCGCGCCGCGGTCCAGCCGGCATGCAGCCGGTCCGCCGACGTGACCGCTAGCAGCCCGACATCCCTGCGGTTCTCGCCGATCATGCCGATCGCCTCGATCGCCTCGGGCGCAACCGTGCCGGTATAAACAACCACCGCTTCGGCGTTAGGTCCGGGTTTGCGCAGCCAGTAGGCGCCCTCGGTAATGCCCCGCTGCAGTTCGGGCGTCATGATCCGCTGCGGCTGCTCGATGGTGCGCGTCGAAAGCCTCAAATAGACCGATCCGCCCTCGCCTGCTTCGCGCTGCATGTGCTCAAATCCCCAGCCCATGATGACCGCGAGCTCGTCGACGAACGCCGGCTCGAACGAGGCAAGGCCATCCTGCGCCATCCCGATCAGCGGCGTCGCGATCGATTGATGCGCGCCGCCTTCCGGCGCCAGCGAAATACCCGACGGCGTCGCCGCGACCATGAAGCGCGCGTCCTGATAGCAGGCGTAGTTCAGCGCATCGAGGCCGCGCTCGATGAAGGGATCGTACAACGTGCCGACCGGCAGCAGCCGCTCGCCGTTGATCGAATGCGACAGCCCGAGTGCCGAGAGCATGATGAACAGGTTCATCTCGGCGATGCCCAGTTCCAGGTGCTGCCCCTTCGGCGAAAAATCCCAATTGAAGGTCGAGGGGATCTTCTCCTGCCGGAACAGGTCGTGGTTCTCGGCCTTGGCAAACAATCCACGCCGGTTGACCCAGGCGCCGAGATTGGTCGACACCGTCACATCAGGCGACGCGGTCACGATCCGCGCGGCGAGTTCACTGTCGCCGCGCGCGAGTTCGTTCAGCACCAGCCCGAAGCCTTGTTGCGTGGACATCTGCGCCGCCGGCTTGAAGGCAAGTTGTTGCGGTACTTCGATGACGGGCGCAGTGAGACGTCGGCGACCTTCCTGATTGAACGGCGCTTCCGCCAGAAACGCCTCCAGCGTGGCTTGTGGCTGCGACAGTCCTTCGAACTTGTCCCATTCATGACCGGGGCGGATGTTCTGCGCGGCGCGCCACTTCTCCATCTGCGCGACCGTCATCAGTCCCGCATGATTGTCCTTGTGGCCCTGCATCGGCAGGCCGACGCCCTTGATCGTGTAGGCGATGAAGCAGACCGGACGATCGTGATCAATCGCTTCAAAGGCCTCGATCATGCTGGCCATGTCGTGGCCGCCAAGGTTTGACATCAGCGCCAGCAGTTCATCGTCGCTGCGGCGCTCGATCAATTGCGACACCTGCCCCTGATCGCCAATATCGTCCTGCAGATGCTTGCGGAACGCAGCGCCCCCTTGGAAACACAGCGCCGCATACATCTGGTTCGGACAATTATCGATCCAGCGCCTCAGCGCCTCGCCACCCGGCTCGGCAAACGCCGCCTGCATCAGCCGGCCGTATTTCACGATCACCACATCCCAGCCGAAATTGCGGAACATGGACTCGAATTTCTCCCACAACCCTTCGCGCACCACGGCGTCCAAGCTCTGCCGGTTGTAGTCGACCACCCACCAGGTGTTGCGCAGCCCGTGCTTCCAGCCTTCCAGCAACGCCTCGAAGATATTGCCCTCGTCCATCTCGGCGTCGCCGACCAGCGCGATCATCCGCCCCTCGGGCCGATCCTTCATCCAACCATGCGCCTTGACGTAATCCTGCACCAGCGAGGCGAACAGCGTTTGCGCGACGCCGAGACCGACCGAACCGGTGGAAAAATCGACATCGTCGTGGTCCTTGGTGCGCGACGGATAGGACTGCGCGCCCTTGAATCCGCGAAACCGTTCGAGCTGCTCGCGGGTTTGGTGACCGAACAAATACTGGATGGCGTGAAACACCGGGCTCGCATGCGGCTTCACCGCGACCCGGTCCTGCGGACGCAACACCGAGAAATACAGCGCCGACATGATGGTGGCGAGCGAGGCCGACGAAGCCTGGTGACCGCCGACCTTCAGGCCGTCGACATTGGGCCTGACATGATTGGCGTGGTGGATGGTCCACGATGACAGCCACAGCACTTTGCGGGCCAGTGCGGACAGTAGTTCCAGGCGTGCGGGTTCGTTCGACATGGCGGTGGTTCCGGCAGTGATTAGAGACTGCGATGGTACCGGGACTGCCGGGGCTAAAAATCTCAAATTTTGGCGGCATACCCGCCTGGATTGGTATAAATTACCAATATGCCCCCCATTATCCAGAGTTTTTACCAATGCATTCGCTCGACGCCATCGACCGCAAAATCCTCGGCCTGCTGCAGTCCGACGGCCGCATCACCATGCAGGAACTCGCCGACAAGGTCGGCCTGTCGGTCTCACCGTGCCATCGCCGCGTCAGGCTCCTGGAAGAGCGCGGCGTAATCACGCGTTATATCGCGACTGTCGACCAGAAATCGCTCGGCCTGCATGTCAGCGTGTTCATCTCGATCAAGCTGGCACGGCAGAAAGAGGAAGACCTCGATCGTTTCGCCAAGGCGATTTCGAAATGGGAGGAGGTGCTGGAATGCTACCTGATGACCGGCAACCGCGATTATTTGTTGCGCGTCGTCGCCGCCGACCTGTCCTCGTACGAAGCTTTCCTGAAAAACAAGCTGACCCGGCTCGACGGCATCGCCTCGATCGAGTCGAGCTTCGCATTGAGCCAGGTGAAGTATTCGATCGCGCTGCCGGTGTGACTTCATTCTCCTCCCCTTGAAGGAGTCGAGGTAAGCGAAGCTCGCTCTCTAGGTCGGCTCGCATTCGCGTAGCAAAATGCAGGCAACGATTGCTTCCGTCGTCCCTGCGAACGCAGGGACCCATACGCCGTGTCTTCTCGTCTCGGCAGTGGAGCAGATCCCTTCCGTGCCAAGCCGCGCCAGGGGTGATGGGTCCCTGCGTTCGCAGGGACGACCCGGGCTATTGCTGTGATCATTTTCAAAACACGCGTCTGCGCATTCTCGCGACACATTGCGCCCGAGTTGTGCATGACATCCGCCCTAAAAGAATAGAGGCGCAGGCGCCCCTCGAGAGGGCGCAGGAAACGCCGGGTGCGCGGTGCACCCACAGCCCGTGTGCAAAGGTAGTAAGCACACGGTAGTCGCCACAGGTTCACCGGAAAACAACCGGCGTTTCCTGCGCAATGGTTTTAACGGCTTATTCCGCGCTCTCCCGGGCGACGAATTCGTCTTGCCACCCTCGCCGGCGGATTAAGGTTTAGCCGAAACCCGGTCGGGCCGACTTCACCTCCGCCGGCTTGACGCCAGCAACGGGTGCCAGGACCACACGGCTTTGCCGTACGCGACCCGCTTTCGCCAAGAGGTCTCAGCGGCATGTGCACGACCGCTGAGGCTTTAGCGAAGCGGAAGCAGCGCCGTTCGTCCACGCGCCGGTGGAATGCTCACGGGCATTCCCTCAATGGAAAGCCCGCCCTGACATTCTCCGCGCGCGACGACGCTGCCGCGTCCACCGCATCCCATCCCAACGTTCGTGACGATGGCCAACGCCCCTCTCTCGGGACGGGATGGCAGCGAGATAAGCCGGTGATTTGGGTCAGATGTGAACGGAAATATTTTTGAGAAACAGGCTGGACAGGCAAATCACTGATTTTCCCCCGACGGGCACGCACAATTGATCGCTACTGTCCGCTGCCCGTCTTATGGCAACTCCTTTGGCCGCAACAACGGACATTTCCCGGCACCGCTGGAACGTCTGTTATGTGCCGAGCCCGAAGTGCGCTACTGTTCGCCAGTATTGCGGGAATAGGCGACGGACGAAAGGGAATCCCCTTGCTACGCAAGGTGCCAACATAGTCCGGATGTTCTATAACTCGCCAGGGCAGCCGGGGGCTGCCCGCCTTCTCGACGGATTTCCGCTCAACCGTACTCGGTCAGTCAAAATATTCAAATAGGACCAATGCCGTTTTTTCTGAAGAAGCGTTCGATTGTGTCGCTTGTGGTCGTCTTCTGTCTGCTGGTCGCCGCAATGGCGGCATTGGCTTTACTCTTCAACCGCCAGACCCGCGATGCTGCCGCCGTCCAGCACACTTTGACGGTCCAGGGTCACCTTACGCGCGTTCTTTCACTGCTCCAGGATGCCGAGACCGGTCAGCGCGGCTATCTTCTGACCGGTAACGCTGCCTATCTCGAGCCCTTCACCTCGGCAACGTCAGACCTGGACAAAGTGATCGAGGGGCTTGGCTTGGAAGTGGCCGACAATGCCACCCAAGTCCAGGCGCTGGCAACGCTGAGGCTCGTGGTCAACGACAAGCTGGATGAATTGCTGGGAACGATCGAGCTCAAGAAAGCCAGCAAGTCGGAAGAGGCTTTGTCGGCGGTTGCGTCCAACAAAGGCAAGGCCCTTATGGACCGGGCCCGGGACGTTCTCGCCCGCATGCTTGCGGAGGAGCAGCGGCTCCTGGCTGTCAGGGAAATCTCAGCGCAGCAAACCTACAAGTGGGCCGTTGGCGGCATTGCGGCCGCGATACTGATCACGCTCGCTCTTGGTTGGCTTACGCTGGTCGATGCCAAGCGCCAATTTGAAATAGCCAACAATGCCGAAAATGCGGCCCGCGTTGCTCATCAAAGGACGCTCGATGAAGTCGCGCGTCGTGAACGTCTCGAAGGCCAGCTTCGGCAATCCCAAAAGATGGAAGCTGTTGGACAACTCACTGGCGGCATCGCGCACGACTTCAACAATATGTTGGCCGTGGTGATCGGAAGCCTTAATCTTCTTAAGCGGCGCCTTCACCGCGGCGAAACCGACAACATGCGCTTCATCGACGGCGCGCTCGATGGTGCAGAACGGGCCGCGACGTTGACCCATCGTCTGCTCGCATTCTCGCGTCAGCAACCGCTGACACCCCAGGCCGTCGAACCCAACAAGCTGATTTCGGAAATGTCCGAAATGCTGCGGCGGACGCTGGGGGAGCACATCGCGGTCGAGACCGTCCTTGCCGGCGGACTATGGCGGACTCACGCCGATCCCGGCCAGCTCGAAAGCGCGATCCTTAATCTCGCTGTCAATAGCCGCGACGCCATGCCTGACGGCGGCAGGCTGACCCTCGAAACGGCAAACGCCAGCCTCGACGAGGCCTACGCCGCCCAGCACGTCGATGTCCCGGTGGGTCAGTATGTCCTGCTCGCCGTTAGCGACACCGGCCAGGGAATGCCCGCGGATATCATGGCCAAGGCCTTCGAGCCGTTCTTCACCACCAAGGAAGTCGGCAAGGGCACTGGCCTCGGCCTCAGCCAGGTGCTCGGTTTCGTCAAGCAGTCCGGCGGTCACGTCAAAATCTATTCCGAGCCCGATCACGGCACCACCATCAAAATCTATCTGCCGCGGTTCAGAGGTTTAGCTGAAGAATTGCTGCCGGTCATTCCGGTGGAAGAGATCCCGGCCGGCCAACGGCATGAAGTCGTCCTGGTGGTCGAGGATGAAGAACGAATGCTGCAGCTGTCATGCGATGCCTTCAGAGAACTCGGCTATACAGTGCTGCAGGCCGCAGGACCGATGGCAGCGCTGCGGGTCATCGATGCTCATCCGGAAATCGCGCTGCTGTTCACTGACGTGGTTATGCCGGAGATGAACGGCCGCCAGCTCGCGCGCGAAGCTATTCTACGGTTGCCGAAGCTGAAGGTTTTGTACACTACCGGCTTCAGCCGGAACGCGGTCATTCACAACGGCGTGCTGGACCAGGACGTGAACTTCATATCCAAGCCGTTCACGATCGAGCAACTGGCGGCCAAAGCACGAGGCGTCCTGGACGATCCAGCTGTCCTTGGCGCTATGCAGAATTCCTAAGCTTTGTGCCTAGACGAAAACATCGCCACGTCCGGAGTGGGTCATTCGCTTCGATTTCGCAGTGTCCGCGCTACGTCCGCTTTCCCGACGGGAGCGACCAAAGAACGGACATGGCGCCACGTCTCAAACGTGCCCCACAAGCAGACATGGCAGACCGACCCTAGGGCGCCGAGACTGCGCTCGCGGCCTTGCGGATGACATCGAGTACCACATCTGGCTTCGATAACATGGGAACATGAGACGCCGTGACTTCAGTCGTGGCGGCTTTCATGCGTTTCGAGACAAAGTGTTGCAGATCAGGGTGAACCGTCTGGTCCTGTGTGGCGAGCACATACCAGCTCGGCTTGGATTTCCACGCCGTGCCCTCGACCTTTTGGCTAAAGAGGTCTGCCACCGGTGCCCCCTGCGTCGCATACACCAGCTTTTGCTCCGCCTCGGGCAGGTCTCCCGCGAAGTGCTTGACGCCGCTTTGTTTGAGCCAGACGCGTTCTTCCGGCACCTCGATGTGGTCGAACACGGGGGTCGTTGGAAACTTGCCGAGCAGGCTCTGAGAGGTTTCGTTGGCATCCGGCGCGAGGGCCGCGATATAGACCAGCCCGGCTACCCGCGCATCGGTCCCTGCGTGCGTGATCAGGGTTCCGCCATAAGAATGACCGACGAGGATCGCCGGGCTCGCGACCCGAGCGAGGCACTCCTTCACGGCGGCGACGTCAGTCGCGAGTGAATCGAGGCCGTGCTGACTGGCCATCACTTCGTGGCCTTCGGCTTGGAGCGTTGGGATCAGCTTGCTGAAGCATGATCCATCAGCCCAGAGGCCATGCGCGAAAACGATGCTTGGTTTGGTCACGATAGTCTCCGTTGACTGCGTGAACTTGAGTTGACTTTGATCGCAATAGTAACCCAAAACATGTCAACCTTATGTTATATCGCGCCAACAATACAACCAAAAGAGAGCAGCAACGATAATCGGGCGAAGGTGAAAAATGACGGGTCGAGGCGTCGGCCCGAAGCAGCCCAAAAGGCTACGGTAAGGGAAGGCAGCTATGGGTCATGTGTGGACGACGCCCGCGTTGCAAGAAGAAGCTGACGTTCGGCTTGCGGTCGGGCGCAAGTCATGTGTCCGGCCTGTTTGCGCGGTACCATGACCGCTGGCCCTGATGTAGTCCGCCGATCGGGTCCCCGCGCTACTTCCTCTTTTGTCCCGGTGAGCGAAGGCCGGACATGGGGCGCGACATATCTCAAACGTGCAAGACGGCCGTTTAGGTTGTTGCGGTGTAATACTGACGATCTACTCGATAGCCCCGCAATCGCAGTCGGCCTAATCCGATTTACTGCATTTCATTACATGAAGTTCGACGCCGGCGGCCACCGAATGCGCCGGTGAGACGTCAATTGTACTAAGCAAAAGATCCTCAAAATCGAATGTGACAAGCCTGACAATGCCACCCGGTAATTCTTCTCGCCAACCTACAACCTGATGAGCACTCGTAAAATCTCGTTTCATCTCCCAAACGCTTTTGCCGTATTCGGTTCGAAAGGCAGGGCGACTGGGGTCTTTGACTATTTTAAGAGTTCTCTTGTCGGCAACTTGAAGCCTGTAGCGTATCAGCGGCGTTTCGAGGTTGCCGCCGTCGAGTGCGATTTCCTTAGAAGGAAAATCTGGCAACGGCACTTTTGCGGCAAAGGATTGATAGCAATCAACCGTCACGAAAGGCAGCGTATCGGGAGAGCGTTGCGCGTGAACAACCGACAATTGGCTGATAGCAAGAAAGAATCCAAGACTGAGCGCTTTCATGTCTCATCCTCCATGCGGCAACTCAACCCTTAGTCTAACCTCCGCGCAATCAAATCAGAACACATTTTAAGGTCGCCGACGCCGTTCATACCAAAGCAAGATAAGCCCCTCACCGGCGTCAAAGATGGGGCAATCGCGTCAATTTGACGCTCAACCCGCTACTTCCGATCTATCCCGCTCAACGGACGCCGGGAGACCGGCCTGACTGGTCCATTTGGTGCCAGCAACGGTCCTCGGGCCAATCTTATTCGATTACCTCGTCGGCGCGGGCGAGCAGCGTTGGTGGCACTTCGAGTTCAGAGACAGTCGGCACTTTGCATCAGTGCCAATCACGCAGCACGAACACTGTCCAAGAACTTTTCAACCTCATCCTTGAGGTGAGTGCTGACATCCGAGAGTTCCTGTGCCGATTTCAGCATCAACCCCGATGTCGTTCCGGTCTCCCGGGCATTCTTTGCAACGCGCTCGATATTGTCAGCGACACCGAGGGTGCCGCTGGCAGCTGCCTGGACGCCCTGCGCAATGCTTTGGGTTGCCGTGCCCTGCTGCTCGACCGCGGAAGAAATCGAGGTGGTGATCCCGCTGATGCGCTCGATCGTCAACCCAATCGCTTTGATGGCGGTGACCGATTCTCCGGTGGCGCGCTGCATGTTGACGATGTGCGCGCTGATTTCGTCGGTGGCTTTTGCGGTCTGGCCCGCCAGGGTCTTGACTTCTTGCGCGACCACCGCAAATCCCCGGCCTGCCTCACCGGCGCGCGCAGCTTCGATGGTCGCATTGAGTGCGAGGAGATTTGTCTGTTCCGCGATCGACGTGATCAGCTTGACCACGTCGCCGATCCGGTCGCCCGCCGCCGACAATTCCTTCATCCGCGCGTCGGTGGCTTCGGCTTGCTTGACCGCATCGGCGGTAACACCGTTCGACTCCTGGACCCGGCGGCTGATTTCAACGACCGATTGGGACAGCTCGTTCGAAGCAGCTGCGGCGCTGCGGACATGTTCGGAAGCCTGCCTGGAGGCGCTGGAGGATTGACCCGACATCTCCGCCGTTGAATGCGCGGTCGCGGAAAGCTGCTGGGCATCCTTTTCGAATTGCCCCGAAGAATTCAGCACCCGCTCGATGATGCCACCGATCTTGGCCCGGAAATCCTCGACAAATTGATTGAGCTCCGCCTTGCGACGATCCATCGCAAGCTTTTCGGCATTGATGCGCTCAGCCTCAAGTTGGCGGCGCTCGAGGCGATTGTTCTTGAAGACGCCGACGGTCCGGGCGATCGCGCCGATTTCGTCATGGCGATCGGCGTGCCGAACTTCGACATCTGCTTTTCCCTCGGCGAGAACGGTCAGTGTTTCCGTCACGGCCTTTAGCGGCTTGGTGACGCGGCGGACGATCACCATCGTCATCCCGAGCACGAGCAGGGCGGCGATAGCCGCGGCAATAGCCATGGCTCCGATCGCCTGCCACAGCATGCCGTCGAGCTGAGCCGTCGGAATGCCGACATAAACGATGCCGGTCACCTTGCCGCCGGCACCGAAGACCGGTTGATATGCCGTATAGAAATGCTGTCCGAACAGCATCGCGGGGCCTTTGTAGGCTTCACCACGGCGGAGTACGGCTTGCGCGGGATGATCGGCGGCGAGTTGCGTGCCGACAGCCCGGTCGCCGTTTTCCTTTTTCAGGTTCGTCGTTCGGCGAACAAACTGCTGCGACGCATCATCGTACACGAACAGCGTGGCGGTGCCTCCAACATAGGATGTTGCGCGATCCACAATTTTGTGATCGCGGAATTCGGGCATCTGCGGAATTTCAATACGGTCAACCACGCCATCTCGAACTGATATCTTCGCATCAGGGAAGGTTTCACCAAACGCGAGACTGAGCGTGCGGAGGTTGACTTCGATATCGCGCTCCGCGCGAACATCGAAGTTGCGTGATAACGACCAGTAGCCCGCTCCCACCACAAGCGCAGTATTCACCGCGATCAGGAGAGCTGCGCTCAGGACGGCCTTCGGACCCAGGTTAAACCGCAAAAAGGCGAAGCTGCTTCCCTTAAATCCGAACGCCATGGGCTCTCCAGAAAATCCGCTTTAATCACAAAGACTTCTTTTAACGATTTCCTTTACTATCGCGTTAATGATGGGTTGGCTTGGAGCGCAAATCGCATTCTGATCCGAAAAGTGCGCATAATTGCCTCCGACGAACCGGAGCCTGGACCAAACTCTGCGCTAGGAGGCCTCATGGCCACAGGCAAGCCGGCGCCACTTCCGCTCCGGGTCAAACTGCGAAAATAATTTCCGCTTCGCCGCTGTGAGGACATCACCGAGCACGAGCGTCATCTCGGAAAAGTGCCGCAAGCGAACCTCCGGGACGAAGTCGAGATCATCCGCGCCCCTTCATACAAAACGAAGCCGGATTTCGTCGAGCGCTATCCCGGTTGGCTTGGCCGTCCAGACCTCGTCTTGAGCGATGGGCATGGCCTTTGTCAAAGTGCCCGTGCTGACAATCTCGCCCGCCGAGAGTGGTGCATTAACCGGATCGCGCGCCAATAGCCCAACGAGATGACGCAGGGCCGAGAGCGGCCCGTCGAGTACGTTTCCCGAATGACCCCGATCGATGACCTCACCGTTGCAACTTAGATCAATTTTGAATGTGGAAAGATTCTGCAGCCATTCCGACGCGCTCGGTGCAAACGGCTGGCGCGGTCCGATCAGTAAGGCTCCATGTACGCCATTAGCTGCAACCGTGTCCGCTGCAGAAAATTTCCAGCCGGGAAAGATGGATTGCACGATCTCAAATCCGAGAGCCACCCAATCAATGCAGGAAGCCAGGGATGTGTCATTCATCTCGGCAGAGGGCGCCGTCTTCAAACCGAAAATGATCTCAGGTTCAATACGCGGCTCCGAGAACGGCTCGAGCGACAGCGTTTCGACCGTCGCAAGGTCGTATGCGGTACTGTCGAACACATAGCCCCAGATCGGAGCGTACACCCCGTATTGCGTCCAGATCGTGCGATTGGTGAAACCGATCTTGCGGCCGACCACCTTTGAGCCGTGCGCCTCATACATTTGTCTGACGAGTGGCGTCACGCGGTAGGCGTCATCGATCGTCAATCCTCCAGGACGTGAGGAAAACAGCGCAACTTGCCGAGTATCGTAAAGCGCACCGAACGCTTCGGCAGCAATGGCAGTGAGAGCGTCAGCATTTTGGGGCTGATCCATGGATCCCTCGAACAGTGTTCCGATCCCGATGTCCAACCAAGAGCCTAAGAAATTTCAGGACAAGATGCCACCGCGATATATTTGCGCCGGCACTCACCTCAGATGTATCGCAGGCCTAGACTATGCGATTTCGCCGCGTTCGATCGTCAGCGTGATATTGGCGAAAGCAGCCACCAGCTTGGGGTTGGATTCGGTGATCAGCAATGTGATGTCCTTGTCCTTCGCGCGCAATCGTCGGAGCGCTTCGGCGTAGCGCTGGGCGAGAACGGGGGCGAGACCCTGGAACGGTTCATCAAGAATGACCAGTCGCGTTCCGAGCATGAGAGCCCGGCCAAGCGCCACCATTTTGCCCTGCCCGCCGGAAACAGATCCGGCAGGACGCGCCGCCAGTTCCTTCAGCTCCGGCATTACCCAATAGGCACGCTCCAACCTTCGGGCGGTTTCATCTTTCGACAATTTGGCGACGCGGGCTGGCAGCAAGACGTTTTCTTCGACCGTGAACGCCGAGAACAGCCGCCTATCCTCCGGTGCATATCCGATGCCCAGGGCTGGACGGCGGTACGGCTCGATTTGGGAAATATCTTGGCCGGCAAAACGAATGATTCCCTTCGAGGTGGTGAACCCCATGATGGTTCGCACCGTCGTCGTCTTGCCTGCGCCGTTGTGGCCGATCAGCGCGCATGTCGAACCAGCGGGCAGACTAAACGACACATTGCGCAGCACATGAACACCCGCGATCGAAACATTGATCTTGTCGAATACGAGCATGGTCAGATTCCGATGACGTGTTCGCGGACTTCCGTGTTTTTGAGGATTTCGGCCGGCGGCCCAACCACCTGAATTTTTCCGGAACTCCACACGGCCACCCGATGCGCATAGCGCTCGACCATATCCATGTCGTGCTCGACAAAGACCGAGCTGACTTTCTGCCTGGCGAGCGCCGATGTCAGGATGTCCATCAGGCCGAGCTTCTCGGCGGATGCGACGCCTGAGGTCGGCTCATCCATCAGCAGCACCGTGGGTTTGAGAGCCAACGCCAGTGCGATATCGACGAGCTTGCGTTGCCCCTCCGGTAGTTCAAACGCCTTCCGGTTCGCGAACGCGCGGACACCCACGAGGTCGAGCAGATCCTCGACCTCCTTGCGTTCGGGTAGGTCCAGCAGGTGCCTGAAAGGCGACATGGCTCCGGCCCGTGCCGCAGCCCCGATCATCATGTTTTCCAAGACGGTTTGATCGAGAAACAACTGAGGAATCTGGAATGCGCGCGCGATGCCGAGCTTGGTGATGGTACGCGGTCGAAGCGCGGTGATGTCCTGTCCGAGGAAGCTCACCGTTCCTGCCTGTGGCCGGAGATACCCCGTCGTCATGTTGAGGAAGGTGGTCTTGCCGGCTCCGTTGGGACCGATGATCGCGAGATTTTCTCCCTCGAGAACGTCGAGGTCGATGCCATCGGCAGCGATGACGCCGCCGAAGCGGATCTTGAGCCCGCGCGCGGAAATGAGAACCCGGCTCATGTCCGCACCTCGGCCTGAGCTTTCCGGCGGTTGAGGAGGCCGATCAGTCCATATGGCGCAAACATGATGATCACGATGAGCACCACGCCGAGGATCAACTGCCAGGCGTTGGCCAATTGGGCCGAGGCGAAAAAGCGAACGGTCTCGAACACCGCGGAGCCTGCGAACGCGCCCAGAGCATTGGCGGTTCCGCCCAGGATGGCGATAAAGACGAATTCGCCGGATTTGGTCCAATACGCGAACTCCGGCGTTGCAATTTGCTGTGCGATCGCGACCAGAACGCCGCCCAGCCCACCGAGAAAGGCGGAGGCGACATAGCCGATCAGCAGGATCTTTCGCGCTGAAACGCCGAGATATTCCAGCCGTGTTTCGTTGGATTTGATGGCCCGGAGCATGTGGCCAAGCGGGCTATCGAGATAGCGCTGAACCGCGTAACTGACGACGAGAACAAGACCGAGGGTCAGATACAGCAGCACATATTGAAAGACCTCGGGTGTGAATGCGATGCCGGCAAGCGTCGGCCGGGCAACGCGGATGCCATCGGCCCCATTGGTGTAGTGGTAGAGTTTTTCGAGCAGCGACCACAGCACCATCGAAAAAGCCAGGTTGAGCATCCCGAAAAAGATTTCCCGATAGCGCACCACGAACAGTCCGATCAGCAGGCCAAAGGCCATCGCGATCAGCGGCCCAATGAGCAGAAACAGCAACAGGTCGCCTGTACCGACGTAGCGGCCCCAAAACGCAACCGTGTATGCGCCGACGCCGTAGAACATGGCGTGGCCAAAGGACACCTGCCCGGCCTGAAGCAGAATGATGATGCCGAGCACAACGATTCCCTTGGCGAGGATCAGGGTTGTCAGCGTCGCCCAGCTCGGCAGGATCAGCGGCACAATGGCCGCGAGCGCGATGCCGACCGCGATCGCCAGCCTCGATCGCAAACGTGCGGACATCAGATCTTCCTCAGGTTGTTGACGCCGAACAGTCCCATCGGCCGGATCAGAAGCACGATCATCATGATCAGGTAGGGCACCAGAACTTCCAGCTCCGGCTGGATGTAGATGATGAAGGCACGCGCCAGGCCGATCATCAGGGCGGTCACCGCCGTGCCCTCGATCTGTCCAAGGCCGGCGGTCGCGGCGACCGCAAAGGACAGGACGATCATGTCCGTGCCCATGCCCGGCACCAGCGACGTGGTCGGAGACGCCAGCGCGCCGCCGAGTGCCGCAAGGCTTGCCCCGATGATAAAGGTGACGAAAAAAACCCGCTTGGCATCGATGCCGATGGCCGTGGCGGCCTCGCGGTCTTCCGTGACGGCCATGATGATGGAGCCGGCGAGCGTGTAGCGCAGGAAATAACGCAGCCCGAACAGGGTGATCACCGCCACCAAGGGCAGCACCAAGACCTGATAGCTCGTGTAGTTCACCCCAAGCACGGAGATATTGGGCAACAGCTTGACGGGCTCGGCGGCAAAGATCGGCTGCACGCCCCAGATCAGCCGCTGCAAATTGTCCATGATCATGAACACCGCGAAGGTGATCAGAAGCTGAAGCACCTCCTCCCGATGATAGACGGGTCGCAGCAGGAAACGCTCCATGAATCCGCCGACCATCGCACCGACAAGAACCGATGCCACCAGAAGCGCCGGAAATGTCAGCCAGGGTGAGATCGGCGTGACCAGCAGACTGAGCGTCGCCGCGGTGTAGGCGCCGTAAGCATACAGCGATCCATGCGCGACGTTGACGATGCGCAGCACCCCGAAAATCAGGCTGAGGCCCACCGATACCAGAAAGACCAGAGCGGCATAGCTGAGGCCGTCACAAATCGCCAGAATGACGATGGTAGAATCCATGCGGGTACCTTCAGCGACTCAAGAAATGAGGCGTGGAAACAACGTCTCCACGCCGGAGGTGACTGACGATGTCAGCCGCCGTGCTTGAAGGTCGGCACGTTCATCTTGGCGAAATCGGGCGACAAGGTTTTCAACCAGTCCACGGACTTCATGCCGGCCGGAGTGGTGATCGACTTCGGCTCGAAGATCATCATGTCGTCCAGGATCTTGAAATCATAGCCGGGCGCCGATTTGGTAACGCCGACGAGTTGCGACTCAAGTCCCTGGTGATCTTCAGGACGAAGCGTCACGGCGCGGCCCCACCCCTTGAACTCGAGACCTTCGGCGGCGTCGATCACCTGTTCGCGGCTCGGCCACTTGCCGCCATTGGCCTTGATCGCCTTTTCAACGGCGCCCTGATAGGCCGAAAACGCCTGCTGCATGTGATAGACCGAGTAGATCGGCCAGCTGCCGGTCTTTGCCTTGAAGGCTTCGTTGAAGGCCTTGAAAGCCGGGTCGTTCTTCATTTCCGGGTGCAGGAACCAGTGGTCGCCGCGCGCGCCGACGATCAGCCCCTCCGGGAGGTCCTTGCCCAGGCGCTGCATCGAAGATTCACCGATACCAAGGACAAAAGCGCTTTGCTGAAGCAGGCCACGCTGTCCGGCCTGCCGCACCAGGGTATCAAGGTCACCGCCCCAACTCGTGGTCAGCACCACATCGGGCTTCAGCGCCAGCAGGCGCGAAATTTCCGTCGAGAAATCCGGTGCGCCAAACTTCGGGAACAGCTCGGCGACGACCTTCACGTCGGGCTTCATAACCTTGAGCGCGGTCGAGAAAATTTCCCAACTCTCGCGTCCCCAGGCGTAATCCTGATTGACGACAGCAATGGTCTTGAAGTCCGGCTTGGTCTTCAAGAGATAGACCAGCACCGCGAGCATCTCGGGCGTTCCGTTGGCCTGAGAGCGAAAGACATAGCGATACTTCCTGGCTTCCAGGATCGAGGAAGCACCGCAGTCCCACATCAAGTTCAGCATTTTCAGGTCTTCGGCGAGCGGCGCAAGCTGACCGCAGCTGCCGGAGGAGATGGCGGCAAAGGTCACGTCAACCTTCTCGTCCTGCACCATCCTGCGATAGTTCGACACCAGCGCCTCACCGCCGGCTCCCTCATCGATAAAGCTCAGACTGACCGGAACGCCTCCGATGCCCCCTTTCTTGTTGAGATCTTCGGCGATCATTTCGGCGGCGGCCTTGGCTGGTACACCGAAGACCGATGCGGGGCCCGACAGGAAGGTGGCGATGCCGATCTTGATTTCCTTCGGCTTGTCCTGCGCCTGCGCCGGATATGCAAGGAGTGTGGCGGCCAGGGCCACAGCTCCAAGCATGGCTATTGATTTCATCATAGCGCCTCTCCCCCGTTGATTATTTTATGGTGGTACAGTTTCTCAAAATTGTCCCGTTGCCAAGGCAGTACTGAACGATAAACGCGGCTTATTGCCTGGACAGGCGTTCGGTATCGAGTGCAATGCAATACGCATTAGGTACCGAGGTGCGCAGCTGTTGCCACAACGAGC
Organism: uncultured Alphaproteobacteria bacterium; assembly: GCA_963843235.1. GTDB lineage: Bacteria > Pseudomonadota > Alphaproteobacteria > Rhizobiales > Xanthobacteraceae > Bradyrhizobium. Next base: position 7,174 of record CAWJJV010000013.1, on the reverse strand, counting down.
GCGCATTGCATGTCAGCCCTGAGATAAGGGGGATGGTGTAAAATTGTCGCAGGTCAGCGACGGCCCCTCGAGAGCGAACAGACCGATATGACTGACGATGAGCAGTCCGAGACCCGCCTCTTGCGCGAAGCGCCCAACGACTGCGAGCTGGTTGCTGCTATTGCCCCATCAGCACGTTGCGCTGGGCGATAAGGTCTTCACGCGCGGCACTGGTGTCCTGAATCCTGCTGTGCATATTCCGCATCGACTTTTCCATCGCGCGCAGGCCACCCTGTTTTTGGGCTTCGGATGTCGGAATGCCGCCCTCATTCACCCACGCCGTTCCGTCTTTCTTGAAGGTGTACTGCATGCCCTCGTAGCCGAAGATATAGTTGTCCGCGCCTCCGATCTTGGAGGGATCAATGCCTTGCGACGCCACCTTCTTGAGGATGTCCGCGATCTGCGCCTCGGTGAGCTGCACCGCAGGCACCGGCTTTGCGTTCTGCCAATGGGCGTAGCTCTCTTTCAGACGTTGGAGCGTGGCCGTGAACGCCTTATTCATTTCGTCCTGCCAATCGAGCATTTTGAGCTGATGGTTGACCTGATTGATCGCGAACTGATGATGGATTGCGTCCATCTGCGCATGGACCGCATCTAAGCTCGCCTGCCCGAGAGCCTGCTGAACCCGGCTCGTCTGCTCGATCGCAGCGAGACGATCCGCGCTCGCCTGCGAAAAGGCATCCAGCGTTTGCCGCGCGGTCTGCGGGCTTTGCTCGAGGTCGGCAAGCAGGCGATCCATCAAATGATCCTTGGCCTCCTGCGACAACGACACTTGAGTGGCCGGGTCGCGGTCGCTGTCATCCGACGTTGCGTCCGGGGCGGACTGCGTCGCGCTGTCGTCATCGGCAGCCGCCAGATAGGCGAGCGGATTCAATGTGGGGGACTGGCTGGAAACGGCGCTGACCATGGTTTTCTTCCTTGATCTTGGTCGTTGATGGCGGCGCCAAAGTTCGACTTCGGCGGCTGTCTCGCTCTCCTTGTTCGTGCAAAAGTTGTGGCAGGGATTGGCTAATGAAAGATTGATGGTGGCCGAGGCTGCCCCTGTCGACATACTGACGACTAATGAAAACCGTGCGCAGGGGTATGTGCGACAATCCGTCAAGGTCGGCCGTGGAATTGTCGGCCAGCGTCGGGTATCGAGATCGCTATGGAGTGATGAAAATCCTGTTTGAGAGATTGCCATCTACTCACAAAAAGGCCGGCATTTCTGCCAGCCTGGCCCCGCCTCCCAAGTCAACGGACATCGCGGAAGCGACCCGACTGCTCCGTTCGGTGCGCACAGGACCGCCATTTCGTCCGGCTGACCAAACTGAGGTAGCGCGACTCGGTCTCTATGACGCCCGGCATTTGAAGATACGTTGGCCGTGCTCGTCCACTATCAACACGAGGTTAGAGCTCTAGAAATCGCCGGCCTTACTTAATTCGGCAGCGAGGCGCTTAGCCTGATTTATAGCTTGTTCTGAATTCGATAAGCTCTTCCCCAACTCATCGGCAAAGAGTTCCGAGCTGTCACGAGCGTCGTATGCATCACCGCGCAAATTTAGGTGGCCCTACACGTCCGCTTTGGATTATTCGCGTCAATTCACCGCGTCCGCGCTACCTCCGCTTTTCACCCGCGAGCGACCGAAGAACGGACAACCGAGTTGTTCGCTCGTTACCGCACCGCCCGGACCTTGGAGGATGTGAGCGTTGCCACTCAATGGAGGTCGCGCAGCCGACGAAACCGAGACAACGGGACACCGCCGTCATTGCGCGGCCATCGATTTGATTTTCTGAACCGCTTCCGCGCAACCTGCCGAAGCAGTCGATTTGTTCGACAGCAGACACGCAGCGATTCGGCCCTGGCCCGGCACTGTCTTTCCACACACGCCAGTTATCTCGGCCTTGCACGCAATCACTGCATCTTTCAGAGCGTCCGCCGCGGTTTGGACATTTGTTGCGGCGTCTTCCAGTTCGAACGCGCACTTGGCGCTGATCTTGTCCTCGTGAGCTTCCATGCAGTAGATGAGGCGGCCTTCACCGGGCGTCACCGTCCTGCAGTACTTCTTGATGTCTTTGGCGCAGGCGCTCTCGAACTTGGCAACCCTGGCCTCCAGTTTCTTCTGAATCGTCTTCCCGAGATCCGTCTGCGCGGAAACGGAGCCAACCGACAAAATGGCCAGCAGGGGCAACAGTCCAAGCGTGACCAGCAGTTTCTCTGTGATTTTCATCGAACGTCCTCTGATGACTGGCGCCGAACCGGACGGCTTCGTTTAAATCGCCGCTGGCTCGCGATGGAGGCTTGAGGGTGCTTTCGCTCGATCCTCATTGTGCCAAGGAAAGCGTGAGACGTGAAACTCCAAGGGACAGATTGACCCCAACCGATCCCTCGACAGAAAGCGGCTGCAAGGCGATCGAACGTCCGGTTCCGCCGAACAGGACGTTGGCACCGACGCCGACGCCAACGCCGATCGCGCCACTTGCGCCCACATAGGTGCCAACAAGTGCGCCACGGTGCGGACCTGCGGTCGGTGCAAATACACCCCAGACCAGGGCCCCACCTGCCGTGATCCCGATATCGAGACCAATTGTGCCCATAACGCCAACATATGCCTCGGGCCGGTTGTTAGGGCCATTGGGCGTGAAACGACAGGCCATCCGTTGCCGGGATCCAAAGATCAAGCCGACCGAAGGTCCCATCCGGCAGGTGAGCGTGCCTACGCTGACTCCCGGCGGTTGCTGGGCAACTGCGGGCGAGACGAACGCCGCGGCGAGCGCAACAAGCACCAGCCCAATGAGATGTTTGAACATGATAAACTTCCCGCCCTTTCTGGAATAGGTTGCTGGCGGCGCAACCCTACAATCAGGGATCGAGACGACTATGCATTTTCGGCAGATGTCAGAATTTATGGCCGATACCTGCCATCACCTGATTGCCGTTCAGTTCCTGCTTGAATCCGACGAAGCCGAAATTCAGGATCGGTATGGGTACACAAAGCTCTTGGGCCCGTCGCACGCCGAAAACGTCTGTTAGTCAGACTAGACTGCGAGTGACTCGGAACGGACAATGGCGAACTGCTGTTTGAAGCACAGATGTCCACAGCGGCCATACTGTTAGTTTGGCACGGCTTCAATAATCCAAACAGGTGATTGCGTTGGGATGAATTGCCGCAGAGTAAAGCCGGATTCGGAAAGCAGATGAGCGAACTCATCACTGGTCCGCTCTCGCGCGCTCCCGAACATTGCCATCATCTGAGTGTCCACCAAATAGCCTGTTGGGTGCCCGCGCGCGGGTTCTGGCTCGAGAATTTGGTCACCGATCAGAAGGACAGCATCGGAGCCCATTGCTGTCCGGCAGGACCGCAAAATACGTCGACAGTCCTCATCCGGCCAATCGTGCAACACGCGAATCAGCATGTAGATATCTGCGCCGTGCGGAACGTTGTTGAAGAAACTACCGCCAGCCGTCTCGATGCGGCCGCCGAGCAGCTCAGCCGTTTGAAGAGCGTTCACCACGTCGTCGCGGTCGAACAGCAGCCCCCGCGCAGTGGGGAAACGCGGAAGAATGTGGCGCAACGCAGCGCCGTTGCCGCCTCCGATGTCGGCAATCAGTTTCGCGCCGGAGAAGTCATATGCCGCCGCTAGCGCTGGATGGCGATTGTCGGGGAAATTCGCCATCATTGCGTCGAAGCTGCGCGCCTCCTCGGGATGAACACGGAGATATTCGAACCGGGTCATGTTCCAGGCGGCCACATGAGGCACTCCCCCAGTCATGGCCACGTCCAGCGTTCCCCATGCCGCCCACGATCCCGGAGCGGTCCAAAAACGCGCAGAATGGTGCATGCTGTTCGGCGTGTCTGTCCGCAATAACCTCGAACGAGCCGAATGCGCGATACCGCCGTCAGCCGCTACGGTGAAGACGCCAAAAGCTGAGAGCGCTCTCAGCACGCGGAGCAGAGGTTGGGAATGCACGCCACAGTCAGTAGCCAAGGCGTCGATGGCAACGCTGTCATCTGGCGGAATTCGATCGGCAACCCCAAAGTCGGCAACCAGACGAAGCATCCGTGAAACCTGAAAACCTCTCACAAGGAGATCGAGCGCCACACGGTCGTCATTCGCATCAGGAAGTTCCGGCATGCAGATATCCTTCTGTTCGAAGGGAACTCAGCGAACCGAAGTAAGATGCCACAAGAACTTCACACAAAACGTCGCATGTCGGACGTTTGCGCGAAAATAAAAACGATACCCGGGAGTTGTCGATTCCTCATCAAACCGGGACAGCCGATAGTTCCCAGCGGGGGAGCGCCGTCGACAGGGTTGGCACGCGAGGCCAATTACGCCAACTTCCAGGTTTTCAAAGGCGAAGATCACGGCAAAGTCTGGTTTTGCCCCTCCGGCGTCCCCATATAATGCCCATGACCCAATGGCAAAAAACCTACACCCGCGAGCCGCCGAAGACCAAGGCCCAGCTTCGCGAGATGCTGACCGAGGCCGTCCGCAACACACAACCCGCGCCAAAGCCGCCGGCGAAGACTAACAAAGATCGCAGCTAGCCGCGATCTATCTCCACGGCTCGACAATGATCTTGGTATGCCGTTCCGGATTGGCGAGATCCGCGAAGGCCTGCGCTACGGCGTCGATGCCCACGCTCGCCGTCACCAGCGAGGCCGCATCGACCTCACCTTCCGCGATCAGGCGCAGGCTGGATGCAAATTCCTCGGGTGTATAGCCCAGCACATATTGGACGTTGAGTTCCTTCATGATGCCCAGCATCGGTTCGGATCGATCGGTCTCCATGCAGACGCCGACCACCACGATGCGGGCATCGCGCGGTGCCCCTTCAAATACCTGTTGCAACAGCCCGGGAATGCCGACGCATTCGAAAATCAGCGCCGGCTTGAGCGCCGGCAGCAGCAGCCTGCAGCGGCGGTCGCGCCGCCTTCTGTTCCGGCGACATCGCGGCATGCTCGGCCCAGGTCGTGTAGGGCTGCGTGCGCGCGGGATCGACGACGATATCGGCACCCAGTCTTTCGGCCAGGGCACGGCGGGCCGGCGAATAATCCGCCGCGACGATCGGATGCAGCCCCTTCAGCTTCAGCGCAGCGATCACCGCAAGCCCGACCGGGCCACAGCCGATCACCAGCGGCACTTCATCGCCGCGAATGTTGGCCTTGGCGACCGCGTGAATACCGACCGCGAGCGGCTCGGTCAGCGCCGCATGCTCCGCCGCAAGTCCATTGGGCACTTCAAGCAACAGCGCCTCGCTCAGCAGCATGCGCTCGGCATAGCCGCCGACACGGTCGTTGGAATAACCGATCCCCTGCACGCCATTCGCCGTCAGCAGCGCGGGAAGCGAGCACACGCGCGTACCCGCCTTCAGCTTGCGTTGCGTACCCGGCCCGTAATCGAGGATCTCGCAGCAGAATTCGTGACCGAACACCACGTCGCGGCCGAGGTCCATCGGTTTGCGGCCGGGGAGATGCCTGTATAATTCGACCATGCGATGGGCGTGCTTGCGCGCGTGCAGGTCCGAGCCGCAAATGCCGCAGGCCAGTGTCTTGACCAGCACCTGCCCCGCGGCCGGCTTGGGCTCGGGCAACGTATCGACGACGATCTCGCCATTCCTGAAACATGGCAGCCCGCATAGTGTCTCCGGCTTCCGATCGTTTGTCTTGTAAATCTCCCTCCCACATAAACGAAAGGACGGAAACGCCAACGTGATCAGGCGTTCGGCGACGGCTCGGCCTGCACCAGAAGTTCGGAACGCCGCAGCCGTTCGCGGTGCGCGGTGTAGAGACCGCTGGCGACGATGATCGCGGCGCCGGTCACCGTCCAGACGTCGGGCACCTCGCCGAAGATCAGGAAGCCGAGGAAACTGACCCACAACAATTGCGTGTATGAAAACGGCGCCAGCACCGATGCGTTGGCATAGCGAAACGCCAGCACCACGATCCACTGCCCGGCCGTCGATGAGACGCCGATGACAATTCCAAAGAAGATGTCGTGCCAGCTCGGCTGCACCCAGACGAACGGCACCAGCACCGACAGGATGCCGACGCCGGCCAGCGACGAATAGGCCATGGTGGTGATCGCGCGCTCGGTGCCGCTCATCATCCGCGTCATGATCAGCGTGCAGGCCCAGGCCAGCGCCGACACGATCGAGAACAAAGCGGCGGGATGAAACGCACCGGAGCCGGGCCGCAGGATAATCAGCACGCCGATCAGCCCAACCGCGGTCGCGAGCCAGCGCCGCAAGCCGACGCTCTCGCCGAGGAACACAATCGACAGCGCGGTGACGAACAGCGGCGAAACGAAACTGGTGGCGGACGCTTCGGCAATGGGGAGAAACCGCAGGCCCGAAATAAAAAACAGCGACGAGCCGAGCAGCGCTGCCCCGCGCATCAACTGAAACCCGGGACGGCCGGTTTGCATGGCATAGAGCGGCGAGCCCGGCAGCATGGCCGGAACCATGACGAGCGCGAACACCACAAATCTGATCCAGGCGATCTCGATCGACGGCAGCGTCGCAGACAGGTATTTCGAGGTGGCGTCCAAGATGCCGAGGAACACCGTCGAGGCAAGGATCAGCGCGATGCCCGCGCAATGGATGATCGGCACGCCCGGCGCAGCATCGCCGCCTGGCTTTTCTCCGGTAAAGGCAACGGAACAAGTTCCAGCCTAGCGGCTGATGGCGGGGTCAACATTGTAACTCGGCAATGAAAACAGGATAATCGAAGTGGACGACGCTGATGAAACAACGACAAAGCCTTCCGATCAGCAAGAACCGAAAACACGCATCCGATATGCGCGATTACGCGCGGCGGCTCGCCGCAGCCGGCTCACCACACTGGGATGCGCCCTCCCTCTCCCGCGCGCAGCAGGCCTATCTCATATGGTCGAGTGGAGCCGCGAGTTGGCGCGGTCGATGCCTCGCACAATTTTCACCTGGTCGTCCCTGCGAACGCAGGGACCCATCACCCCTGGCCTCAAAGTGGAAAAAGGCTTCAGCTCCCGCGCAGAAACGAGAGCTCTGCCGTACGGGTCCCTGCTTTCACAGGGACGACGCGTTTAAATGACAACGCAAAATCGAAAAACTCCCCCGCGGGCCGCGCAAAAGATTCCATATGCGATAAGCCCTGTCGCACGCGGGGAGAGG
>CAWJJV010000012.1:0-23640 GCA_963843235.1 uncultured Alphaproteobacteria bacterium | reverse complement strand
GACGATAGTGACTAATTATTTCCAGTTCACGATTTTGCTAGCGTCGCCGTCGAATTCCATGCCGCAGAACGCCCCGCCCTGGTAGAAATCGCCGACCGGATCGGGCCCGAGTTTGGCCTGCTCCGCCATGGCATGTTCGCGAAAGTCCTCGCCGCGACCGACCGGACGGTAGCCGAGATCGTAGGCGCGGTGATTGTCCCACCAGGAACGCTCGTTATACGACGCGCCATAGAGGATTTCGAAGCGGATATCGGGATGATCGAGCCCGATCCGGCACAATTGCACCAGGTCTTCCGGCTTCAGCCAGATCGAAAGCCGGCGATGGTCCAGCGGCTTGTCGCCGAAATTGCCGATGCGGATGCAAGTTACCGCGAGCCCATGCTTGTCGGCATATAGCGCGCCGACCGCCTCCCCGAACACCTTGCTGACGCCATAACGGCTGTCCGGCCGCGCCGTGACGTCGGTTCCGATCCGGTGGTGGCGCGGGTAGAAACCTACCGCGTGGTTCGATGATGCAAATACGACGCGCTTGACGCCCTGTTTGCGCGCCGCCTCGAACAAATTGTAGCAGCCGATGATGTTGGATTGCAGGATGTTGTCCCACGGGCCTTCGACCGAAAATCCACCGAAGTGCAGGATGCCGTCGACGCCCTCGCAGATCGCCTCGACCTGCGCGAGGTCGGACAACTCGGCCGCCTTGAATTTTTCCTGGGGTCCAAGATCGGCCGGCGCCTTGAGATCGCTCAACAGCAAATCCGGATAAATCGGCGGCAACAGTTTGCGTAACGACGTGCCGATCCCCCCGGCTGCGCCGGTCATCAATATCCGTGGCATTTCATCCCTCTTTCTCGTGGCTTGAAACGAGTATGGCGCGGTGACGGCGAAGCGGCAAGCGATCGCACTCGCTTGCGCAGGTGTGACATCCGCGTGGCCAATTTGCGGTCATGGACCGACAATGATAGCAAACCGGACCGCGAGGAATCCAACAAGCAACGAGAACAGCAAATGTCCAAGGCAACGTCCCATTCCGCCGGCTGGCAGCCGGCGACCTATTATCCCGATCCGGCGATTCACGCGCTCGATCAGAGCTTCGCCAAATACCGTCTCAACCTCGCGGCGGTCGAGCGGATCGCGCACGGCTTTCGCTGGGCCGAGGGGCCGGTGTGGTTCGGCGACGGACGCTACCTTCTGTGGAGCGACATTCCGAACAATCGGATGATGAAGTGGGAGGAGGAAACCGGCGCCGTCAGCGTGTTTCGCAAGCCCTCCAACTTCGCCAACGGCAACACCCGCGACCGGCCAGGGCCGCCTGATCACCTGCGAGCACGGCGGACGGCGCGTCTCGCGCACCGAATACGATGGCACCATCACCGTGCTGATCGCCGATCGCTACGACGGCAAACGGCTCAACTCGCCGAACGACGTCGTCGTGAAATCCGACGGCTCCGATCTGGTTCACCGACCCGCCGTTCGGACTGCTCGGCTACTACGAAGGGAACCTCGCGCAGCAGGAGTTGCCGATGAACGTCTATCGGGTCGACGGCGACGAGCGGCGAGATGACCGTCGTCGAGGCGGCGTCAACCGGCCGAACGGGCTGTGCTTTTCGCCGGACGAATCGACGTTCTACCTGGTCGAGTCGGGCGGCGTCGCCGCGCAAGATCCTACGCGTATGACGTGGTCGACGGGCGGCGGCAGCTCACCAACAAGCGCAAACACATCGACGTGGGCGCGGGCACGCCCGACGGCATGCGCTGCGACGTGGACGGCAACCTCTGGATGGGCTGGGGCATGGGAGACGCGGAACTCGATGGCGTCGTGATCTACAATCCCGACGGCAAGCTGATCGGCCGCATCACCTCCCGGAGCGCTGCGCCAACCTCTGCTTCGGCGGCGCCCAGCGCAACCGGTTGTTCATGGCGCGAGCAAGTCGTCTACTCGCTGTACGTCAACACGCAGGGCGCGCTGGGCGGATAGTTCCTCTTCCCTCCGTCATTGCGAGGAGCTTTTGCGACGAAGCAATCCAGTTCTTGTTTGTTGCCCTGGATTGCTTCGCTAACGCTCGCAATGACGGGGATAGGTCTTGCGCTGAGTGAAGTGCAAGAACGCCGGGGCAGGATTTTCATCCCGCCCCGGCGCTTCGATTGAGTGTCGCGCTTACGCGGCGTTGAAGCCGGCGATCGCCTTGACCTCGAGATATTCCTCGAGGCCGAATTTGCCCCATTCGCGGCCGTTGCCGGACTGCTTGTAGCCGCCGAACGGCGCGGTGCGGTCGTTCGGCACGCCCTGCAGGTTGACGTTGCCGGCGCGCAGCTTGCGGCCGACCTTGCGGGCGGATTCCACGGTATCGGCGGAGACGTAACCCGCAAGACCGTACGGCGTGTCGTTGGCGATCTTGACCGCGTCGGCTTCGTCCTTGGCGCCGAGGATGGTGAGCACCGGGCCGAAGATTTCCTCGCGCGCGATGGTCATGTCGTTGGTGACGTCGGCGAAGATGGTCGGGCGCACATAGAAGCCCTTGTTGACGCCTTCCGGCAGACCCGGTCCGCCGGCCACCAGCGTCGCACCTTCTTCGATGCCCTTCTGGATCAGCTTCTGGATCTTGTCCCACTGGATGCGGGACACGACCGGGCCGATGGTGGTGCCTTCGGCGCGGGGATCGCCGGCCTTGGTCTTGTCGGCCACGCCCTTGGCGATCGCGGCGACTTCCTTCATCTTCGACAGCGGCACGATCATCCGGGACGGCGCGTTGCACGACTGCCCGGAGTTGTTGAACATGTGCATCACACCGCCGGTGACGGCCTTGGTGAGATCGGCGCCTTCCAGGATAACGTTCGGCGACTTGCCGCCCAATTCCTGGCTGACACGCTTGACGGTCGGCGCGGCGCGCTTGGCGACGTCGATGCCGGCGCGGGTCGAACCGGTGAACGAGATCATGTCGATGTCCGGGTGTTCGCTCATGGCCGCGCCCACTTCAGGGCCGAGACCGTTGAGGAGGTTGAACACGCCCTTCGGTACACCGGCTTCATGCAGGATTTCCGCAAAAATCAGCGCCGAGGACGGCGTGAATTCCGACGGCTTCAGGATCATGGTGCAACCGGCGGCGAGCGCGGGCGCGACCTTGCACGCGATCTGGTTCAGCGGCCAGTTCCACGGCGTGATCATGCCGATGACGCCGACGGGCTCGCGCACCACGGTGGCGGTGCCGACCGGCTCCTCGAAATGATAATTCTTCAGAACCTCGAGCGTCGAGGCGATGTGGCCGAGGCCGGCGCCGGCCTGCAGCTTCTCCGCCATCGGCAGCGGCGCGCCCATCTCGTCGGAAACGGCGGCGCCGATCTCCTTCATGCGGCCCTTGTAGACCTCCATGATGCGGGACAGCAGCGCGACGCGCTCCTCGCGGCTGGTCTGCGAATAGGTTTCGAAAGCCCGCTTGGCCGCGGCCACCGCCTTGTCGACATCGGCCTTGGAGCCGAGCGCAACCTCATACATCGCTTCTTCGGTCGCCGGGTTGACGACGGGAGTGGACTTCTTGACGACAGGATCGACCCAGGCGCCATCGATGTAGAACTGCAGGCGGTTGACCATCGTAAACCTCTTGATTTCAGCGAATGGTGGGGGTGGCGAAGCGTTCGGCAGGCATCCTTGCACGAAAGCACGACGAAATGAACCCGCCATATGCGGGAGGCCGCACTGCGGCGGACGCGGCATATAAGGTTAGCAATATGTAAGTGGCAAGACGTCCTCCGTCATTCCGGGGCGCGCATAGCGCGAACCCGGAATCTCGCAGCCATCATCTCTGAATTCCGGGTTCGCTCGCTGACGCTCGCGCCCCGGAATGACGTTCAACTGCTTATCCCTCACACCGCCATTTTGCGGTGCCGCACGGGGGCACCGGCGGTGAGGCTTTCGGCCGCATCGATGATGGCGTTGGCGTCGATGCCATAGTGGCGGTAGAGATCGTCAATGGTGCCGGTCTGGCCGAAATGCTCGACGCCGAGCGCCTCGACGCGATGGCCTTGCACGCTGCCGAGCCAGCCCAGCGCCGCGGGATGGCCATCGATCACGGTGACGAGGCCGCAGTCGCGCGGCAGCGGCGCCAGCAGCTTTTCGATATGGCTGAGATACTGCAGGCCGCGCCGGTCCCGGCGCAGCTGCCGCGCCGCGGTCCAGCCGGCATGCAGCCGGTCCGCCGATGTGACCGCGAGCAGCCCGACATCCCTGCGGTTCTCGCCGATCATGCCGATCGCCTCGATCGCCTCGGGCGCCACCGTGCCGGTATAGGCGACCACCGCTTCGGCATTGGGTCCGGGTTTGCGCAGCCAGTAGGCGCCCTCGGTAATGCCCCGTTGCAGTTCGGGCGTCATGATCCGCTGCGGCTGCTCGATGGTGCGGGTCGAGAGCCTCAAATAGACCGATCCGCCCTCGCCTGCTTCGCGCTGCATGTGCTCGAAACCCCAGCCCATGATGACCGCGAGTTCGTCGACGAACGCCGGCTCGAACGAGGCGAGGCCATCCTGCGCCATGCCGATCAGCGGCGTCGCGATCGATTGATGCGCGCCGCCTTCCGGCGCCAGCGTAATGCCGGACGGCGTCGCCGCGACCATGAAGCGCGCGTCCTGATAGCAGGCGTAGTTCAGCGCATCGAGGCCGCGCTCGATGAAGGGATCGTACAGCGTGCCGACCGGCAAAAGCCGCTCGCCGTTGATCGAATGCGACAGCCCGAGTGCCGAAAGCATGATGAACAGGTTCATCTCGGCGATGCCCAGTTCCAGGTGCTGCCCCTTCGGCGAAAAATCCCAGTTGAAGGTCGAGGGGATCTTCTCCTGCCGGAACAGGTCCAGGTTCTCGGCCTTGGCAAACAATCCGCGCCGGTTGACCCAGGCGCCGAGATTGGTCGACACCGTGACATCAGGCGACGCGGTCACGATCCGCGCGGCGAGTTCGCTGTCACCGCGCGCGAGTTCGTTCAGCACCAGCCCAAAGCCTTGTTGCGTGGACATCTGCGCCGCCGGCTTGAAGGCAAGTTGTTGCGGCACCTCGATGACCTCAGCCGTGAGACGGCGGCGACCTTCCTGATTGAACGGCGCTTCCGCCAGGAACGCCTCCAGCGAGGCTTGTGGCTGCGACAGTCCTTCGAACTTGTCCCATTCATGACCGGGGCGGATGTTCTGCGCGGCGCGCCACTTCTCCATCTGCGCGACCGTCATCAGTCCCGCATGATTGTCCTTGTGGCCCTGCATCGGCAGGCCGACACCCTTGATCGTGTAGGCGATGAAGCAGACCGGACGATCGTGATCAATCGCTTCAAAGGCCTCGATCATGCTGGCCATGTCGTGGCCGCCAAGGTTCGACATCAGCGCCAGCAGTTCATCGTCGCTGCGGCGGTCGATCAATTGCGACACCTGCCCCTGATCGCCGATATCGTCCCGTAGATGCTTGCGGAACGCAGCGCCCCCTTGGAAACACAGCGCCGCATACATCTGGTTCGGACAATTGTCGATCCAGCGCCTCAGCGCCTCGCCACCAGGCTCGGCAAACGCCGCCTGCATCAGCCGGCCGTATTTCACGATCACCACGTCCCAGCCGAAATTGCGGAACATGGACTCGAATTTCTCCCACAAACCCTCGCGCACCACCGCGTCCAGGCTCTGCCGGTTGTAATCGACCACCCACCAGGTATTGCGCAGCCCGTGCTTCCATCCCTCCAGCAACGCCTCGAAGATATTCCCCTCGTCCATCTCCGCGTCGCCGACCAGCGCGATCATGCGCCCCTCGGGCCGATCCTTCATCCAGCCGTGCGCCTTGACGTAATCCTGCACCAGCGAGGCGAACAGCGTTTGCGCGACGCCGAGACCGACCGAGCCGGTGGAAAAATCGACATCGTCGTGGTCTTTGGTGCGCGAAGGATACGACTGCGCGCCCTTGAAGCCGCGAAACCGTTCGAGCTGCTCGCGGGTCTGATGGCCGAACAGGTACTGGATGGCGTGAAACACCGGGCTCGCATGCGGCTTCACCGCGACCCGGTCCTGCGGACGCAGCACCGAGAAATAAAGCGCCGACATGATGGTGGCGAGCGAGGCCGACGAAGCCTGGTGGCCACCGACCTTCAGCCCGTCGACATTGGGCCTGACATGATTGGCGTGGTGGATGGTCCACGATGACAGCCACAGCACTTTGCGGGCCAGTGCGGACAGTAGTTCCAGGCGTGCGGATTCGTTCGGCATGACGGTGATTCCGGAAGATGATTGAGATCGGGATTCTAGCGAGGTCGCCTCCGCTAAAAATCTCAAATTTTGGCGGCACAGCCGTACGAATTGGGATAAAATACCAGGAACAGACCCCATATTCAGAGTTTATACCAATGCATTCGCTCGACGCCATCGACCGCAAAATCCTCGGCCTGCTGCAATCCGACGGCCGCATCACCATGCAGGACCTCGCCGACAAGGTCGGCCTGTCGGTCTCGCCGTGCCATCGCCGCGTCAAGCTCCTGGAAGAGCGCGGCGTGATCACGCGCTATATCGCGACCGTCGACCAGAAATCGCTCGGCTTGCATGCCAGCGTGTTCATCTCGATCAAGCTGGCGCGGCAGAAGGAAGAAGACCTCGATCGGTTCGCCAAGGCGATTTCGAAATGGGACGAAGTGCTGGAATGCTATTTGATGACCGGTAACCGCGATTACCTGCTGCGTGTCGTCGTGGCCGACCTGTCGTCTTACGAAGCGTTCCTGAAAAACAAGCTGACCCGGCTCGACGGCATCGCCTCGATCGAGTCGAGCTTTGCGCTGAGCCAGGTGAAATATTCGATCGCGCTGCCGGTGTGAGTTTGCAATTGGTTTGGAGGAGTCGAGGCGAGCGAAGCTCGCCGTCGGGGTTAGCTAGCATGAGCGTAGCGAGGCAACGATTGCTTCTGTCGTCCCTGCGAACGTAGGGACGACGTAGATGCGCGATTCAATTTTCAAAGAGCCTTTGAAAGACCGTCATTGCGAGCGCTAGCGAAGCAATCCAGGCGGCGCTTAACCCACGTCGTCATTCCGGGGCGCACGAAGTGCGAACTACGATGTGCAATTGCACATCGGAAAATCCAGAGATGAACAGCTCGAGATTCCGGGTTCGCGCAAGAGCGCGCCCCGGAATGAACTCGAGATACAGCTCCGCATTCTCGCGACACGATGCGCCCGAGTTTTGCAAAGAACAACCGCCCATAAAAATCAGAGGGCGCAGGCGCGACCCTTAAGTGAGGGCGCGGCCCGACCCTCAAAAGAGGGCGTGGGGAATGCCGGGTGCACGGTGCACCCGCAGCCCGTGTGCAAAAGGTAGTAAGCACACGGTAGTCACCACGGTCGCACCGGAAACACCCGGCATTCCCGCACGCAATGGTTTTAACGGCTTATGCCATACTCTCCCCGGCGACGAATTCGTCTTGTCACCGTCATCGGCGGATTGAGGTGCATCGAGACCCGGTTGGGCTCGTGCACCTCCGCCGACTTGACGCCAGCAACGGGCGCCAGGACCACACGGTTTTGCCGTACGCGAGCCGCCTTCACCAATCCGCGATCAGCCATGTGCTGCCGACCGCATTTTCGCAAAGGCGTTGAAGCGCCGTTCGTCCACGCGCCGGGTGAATGCTCACGGGCATTCGCTCAATCGAAAGCCCGCCCTGCATTTCCCACACGCGACGACGCTGCCGCGTCCACCGCATCCCGCACCCACGTTCGTGACGATGGCCAACGCCCCTCTCTCGGGACGGGATGGCAAGGGATAAAGAGATGATTTGGGTCAGAAGGAAACGGAAATATTTTTGAACAACAGGCTGGACAGGCAAATCGCTGATTTGCCTTCGGGTATGCGCAATTGATCGGTCCGGTCCGATACAGGTCTTATGGCGAACCCTCTGGCCACAACGACGGACATTTCCCGGCACAGCTGCAACGTCTGTCATGTGTCCCACAAGCAGACATTGCAGACCGACATTAGGGCGCTGAAACTGCTTAGGCCGCCGAGACTGCGCTCGCGGCCTTCCGGATGACATCGAGTACCACGTCCGGCTTCGACAACATGGGAACGTGAGACGCGGTGACCTCGGTCGTGGCAGCTTTCATGCGTTTCGAGACAAAACGTTGCAGATCAGGATGAACCGTCTGGTCCTGGGTGGCGAGGACATACCAGCTCGGCTTGGACTTCCACGCCGTGCCATCGACCTTTTGGCTAAAGAGGTCTGCCACCGGCGCCCCCTGCGTCGCATATACCAGCTTTTGCTCCGCCTCGGGCAGGTCGCCCGCGAAGTGCTTGACGCCGCTTTGTTTGAGCCAGATGCGCCCTTCCGGCACCTCGATGTGGTCGAACACCGGGGTCGTTGGAAACTTGCCAATCAGGCTCTGAGAGGTTTCGTCGGCATCCGGTGCGAGGGCCGCGATATAGACCAGCCCGGCTACCCGCGCATCGGTCCCTGCGTGCGTGATCAGTGTTCCACCATAAGAATGACCGACGAGGATCGCTGGGCTGGCGACCCGAGCAAGGCACGCCTTCACGGCGGCGACGTCAGTCGCGAGTGAATCGAGGCCGTGCTGACTGGCCATCACTTCATGGCCCTCGGCCTGGAGCGTTGGGATCAGCTTGCTGAAGCATGATCCATCGGCCCAGAGGCCATGCGCGAAAACGATGCTTGGTTTGGTCACGATAGTCTCCGTTGGCTGCGTGAACGTGAGTTGATTTAATCGCGATGCGTAGGCTGAAGCAGGTCAACTTTATGTTATGTCGTGTCGATAATACAACCAGAACAGGGCGGCAACGATAATCGGATGAAAGTGAAAAATGACCGGTCGGGGCATCAGCCAAAGCAGCCCTAAGGCTGCAGCAAGGGAAGGCAGCTATCGGCGATGAAGTCCCAGCTATTTGGATTGTCGCCTCATGCGCCCACCGCGATGGCCTTCATGGAACTCTCCTTTCTGGCTGGGAGAGATAATCGATCGCTATGACGCGGCGTTCCGGTGGCGGCGCCCCGCGGCAACATTTGCCCTCCGATTCTTCCCCTTGCCGTTGCTGCGCCCGCCCACCATTATCGGTGCCAATTCTTTGTCGCAGCTAGGTAGTGACCATGCCGGGCACGAGTAGTTGGCAGTTGCGCGACGGCGAGCAAGTCATTGCTTGCAATACAAGTCTAATGCGTCAAAAGCACTTTTTGGTCGGGCTCACCCGCGTTCGCAATGAAGAGCTTATTCTCCGAGACACACTGGACTACGTCGGCAAGCACGTCGATGCGATAGCCGCCTATGATGACGCGAGTACGGATCGAACGCTGGAGATACTTGGCGGACACCCAAAAGTCGCTTTGATTGTGACAAATCGGTCGTGGGAAGCGGACATCGAGGCACGCCGGATTGCCGAGGGTCGACATCGCGGACTTTTGCTGCAGACCGCGCGCGAAATGTTGGAGTTCGACTGGATATTTTCCTTCGATGCGGATGAGCGCGTCACCGGAGATCTACGCGGTTTCATAGAACGAACGCATTCTAGCGATTACGACGGCGTGCGGGTTCAACTGTTCGACGCCTATATGACCCCCGGCGATCATGCACCCTATCAAGCCGATCGCGAACTGTTGGGCTTTCGCCGTTTCTTCGGCCCGGAACGGCGAGACATTCTGATGTTGTGGCGAAACCGGTTGGAGGTCACTTTCGCGAAGCAACATGCGCGAGAGCCAGACGGCGTAGAACGCGTGGCGACCGATCTCCATTGCCAACATTATGGTAAGTCGTTGTCGGTCGACCATTGGGAAGAGACCTGCGATTACTACATTCGACACTTTCCGTTCGATACCTACGGACGCAAATGGCGTGATCGCAAAGGTCGAGCAATTCACACCCAATCTGACTTCCTGCGGCCCCTGTACGAGTGGGGTGACACGCTCTTCGCTAATGCGATCAAGATGTGACTTGTCTGAGAGGAACTCAGTAAAAGCATAGTTTTCCGCTTCGCCCCCAAACTCGGACATTACTCGATGCCTACGGCACTTCTCAAAAGGGCCGGACTCCGAAGTCAGGTGGAACGGCGGGCGAAGCGTAGCGAGGCACCGATCCGCACAGACCGCCACCGAAAGCTTGGCGTGCTGGCACGATCAGCGAAATTCCGTCGCATATTTGCGGGCAATCTCGTTGACCTGGTGCTTTGTGAGCTGCTTTTGCCGCACGCCGGGCGGATTGCAGGTTTCCCGGAAAAAACCGTCCAGGCCCGGAGGCGCGACAATCCAGAGCAGCAGCAATTCGTGATCGGGATTTGCGAACCCGTGCCAGGCGTTCCTGGGAATGAATATCGTCCCATACTTCTCAAAGGGATGAAGTACATCGTTCAGTATGAATGTTCCACCTCCGTCCAAAATGTAGAAAGCTTCGTCCGCGTCAAAGTGTCTGTGGATCGGAATGCCGGCACCTACGGGTACCTGCTGGGTGCCGCAGGCCACATTCTTGGAGCCTTTGATGGGATCAACCTTGATGAAGATATTGCCGGGATTACGGTAGTGAACGAGATGTTCACCCTCGGCTGCGCCCAGCACGTATCCTTGCGCTTCGGTCTGAGCTTCCACTTCCGCTGCTGATTTCGACATCCGCTCCTCCCAGGTTGCAGCGGGGCGCATCCTAACTGATCGGCGCCAAAATCAACAATGTCCGCATGGGGTCAGAATGCGAAATACTCAGGGCACAGGATGGATATAGCGGAGCGATACACGTCAACTAAAACCGCGCGAAGATGATGGGTTTCGCAAACGGCTCAACCCATCCTACGAGCTACAACGGTTTTACCATGCGTATTGATCCGGACGAAATCCGCCGCGCTCATAAAAATCGACAGCACGCCCATTGTCTGCAAATACATCTAAGCTCAGGAGTCGATATCCCATTTCACGTGCCCAATCCTCAGCAAAGCGCATCAATAATCTCGCAATGCCTTGGCCTTCCGCCTCCTGCGTGAGTGCAAGGATCGCGACGTAACCGCATGCTTCGTCCGTTACGGCGTCTTTTCCGGCTGCATATGGATGTAACCCAACCGCACGGCATCTTGCGAAACCGCAATAAGCGTCCGAGCGTTTTCGACGGCATTGTGCACGGTGGCGATCATGAACCGACTTTGAAACTGCTCCATCAATTCTAAGGTTTGCCACGCGGGACGAGGGACGCCCGAAAGACGAGCGGAGAGCGCAAAAATGAAATCGTCGTCTGACCGGTTGACCTCTCTAACGCGAACCGCACCTGTATCAACCGGCATTTCAGTCCTCTACGAGAGCCATCACGAATTGCTTCCAGGCTTGGAATTACCACGGAACGGTTGGGTAGGTCATCGGACCTTCGTATAGGCCCGCCCAAGGTCATAATGAAAAATACTCAGCAAGCGAAAATAATTTCCGCGTCGCCCTGTGAACGGACATCATCAAGCACGAGCGTCATCCTGGAATAGTCCCGCAAGCAAACCTCCGGGACCAAGTCGAAATCATCCCCGTCCCGTCATACAAAACGAAGCCTGATTTCGTCGAGCACTATCCCGGTAGGCTTGGCCGTCCAGACCTCGCCTCGAGCGATAGGCATGGCCTTTGTCAGAGTGCCGGTGCTGATAATCTCTCCCGCCGAGAGTGGTGGATTAACCGGATCACGCGCCAATAGCCCAACCAGATGACGTAGGGCCGAGAGCGGCCCGTCGAGCACGTTTCCCGAGTGACCTCGATCGATGACTTGACCGTCGCAACTTAGGTCTATTTTGAATGTGGAGAAATTCTGCAACCATTCTGACGCGTCCGGTGCAAACGGCTGCCGCGGTCCGATCAGTAAGGCTCCATGGACGCCGTTAGCTGCAACCGTGTCCGCGGCCGAAAATTTCCAGCCAGGAAAGATGGATTGCACGATCTCAAATCCGAGAGCTACCCAATCAATGCAGGAAGCCAGGGATGCGTCATTCATCTCGGCAGCGGGCGCCGTCCTCAAACCGAAAATGATCTCAGGTTCAATACGCGGCTCCGAGAACGGTTCGAGCGACAGCGTTTGCACCGCCGCGAGGTCGTATGCGGTACTGTCGAAAGCATAGCCCCAGATCGGAGCGTACACCCCGTATTGCGTCCAGATCGTGCGATTGGTGAAACCAATCTTGCGGCCGAGCACCTTTGAGCCGTGCGCCTCATACATTTGCCTGACGAGTGGCGTCACGCGGTAGGCGTCATCGATAGTCAATCCTCCAGGACGCGAGGAAAACAGCGCAACCTGTCGGGTATCGTTAAGCGCACCGAATGCTTCGGCAGCAATGGCAGTGAGAGTTTCAGCGTTTTGGAGCTGATCCATGGATCCCTCGAACAGTGTTCCGCTCCCGATGTCCGACCAAGAGCTAAGCGATTTTCAGGACAAGATACCAGCGCGATATATTCGTGACCGACGTTCATCTCGGGTGGATCGTGCGCGCGTAAGCTACTGAATTTCGCCGCGCTCGATCGTCAGCGTGATATCCGCGAAAGCTGCCACCAGCTTGGGGTTGGATTCGGTGATCAGCAATGTGATGTCCTTGTCGTTGGCACGCAATCGCCGGAGCGCTTCGGCGTAGCGCTGGGCGAGAACGGGAGCGAGACCCTGGAACGGCTCATCAAGAATGACCAGGCGCGTTCCGAGCATGAGCGCCCGGCCGAGCGCCACCATCTTGCCCTGTCCGCCGGAAACCGATCCAGCGGGACGGGCTGCCAGTTCCTTCAGCTCCGGCATAACCCAATAGGCACGCTCCAACCGTCGGGCGGTTTCATCTTTCGACAGTTTGGCGACACGGGCAGGCAACAAGACGTTTTCTTCGACCGTGAATGCCGAGAACAGCCGCCTGTCCTCCGGCGCATATCCGATACCCAGGGCCGGACGGCGGTGCGGCTCGATCGGGGAGATATCTTGGCCGGCAAAACGGATGATGCCCTTCGACGCGGTGAACCCCATGATGGTTCGCGCTGTCGTCGTCTTGCCTGCGCCGTTGTGGCCGATCAACGCGCATGTCGAACCCGCGGGCAGACTAAACGACACGTTGCGCAGCACATGAACCCCCGCGATCGTAACGTTGATCTTGTCGAATACGAGCATGATCAAATCCCGATGACGTGTTCGCGGACTTCCGTATCTTTGAGAATCTCGGCCGGCGGACCAACCACCTGAATTTTTCCGGCACTCCACACCGCCACCCGATGCGCATAGCGCTCGACCATATCCATGTCGTGCTCGACAAAGACCGAACTGACTTTCTGCCTGGCGAGCGCCGATGTCAGAATGTCCATCAGGCCGAGCTTCTCGGCGGATGCGACGCCCGAGGTCGGCTCGTCCATCAGCAGCACTGTGGGTTTGAGCGCCAACGCCAGTGCGATATCGACGAGCTTGCGTTGCCCCTCCGGCAGTTCAAACGCCTTGCGGTTTGCGAACGCGCGGACGCCGACAGGTCGAGCAAGTCTTCGACCTCCTGGCGTTCTGGTAAGTCCAGAAGGTGACGGAACGCCGACATGGCCCCGGCCCGCGCCGCAGCCCCGATCATCATGTTTTCCATGACGGTTTGATCGAGAAACAACTGGGGAATCTGGAAGGCGCGCGCGATACCTAGCTTGGTGATGGTACGCGGCGGAAGCGCGGTGATGTCCTGGCCGAGGAAGCTCACCGTTCCTGCCTGTGGCCGCAGATATCCGGTCGTCATGTTGAGGAAGGTAGTCTTGCCGGCTCCGTTTGGACCGATGATCGCGAGGTTTTCTCCCTCGAGAACGTCAAGGTCGACGCCATCGGCAGCGATGATGCCGCCAAAGCGGATCTTGAGCCCGCGCGCGGAAATCAGAACCCGGCTCATGTCCGCACCTCGGCCTGAGCTTTCCGGCGGTCGAGGAGGCCGATCAGTCCGTATGGCGCAAACATGATGATCACGATGAGCACCACGCCGAGGATCAACTGCCAGGCGTTGGCCAATTGGGCCGACGCGAAAAAGCGAACGGTCTCAAACACCGCGGCGCCTGCGAACGCGCCGAGAGCGTTGGCGGTGCCGCCCAAGATGGCGATAAAGACGAACTCGCCGGATTTGGTCCAGTACGCGAACTCCGGTGTTGCAATCTGCTGTGCGATCGCGACCAGAACGCCGCCCAACCCGCCGAGAAAGGCGGAGGCTACATAGCCGATCAGCAGGATCTTTCGCGCTGAAACGCCGAGATATTCCAGCCGTGTCTCGTTGGATTTGATGGCCCTGAGCATGTGGCCAAGCGGGCTATCGAGATAGCGCTGAACCGCGTAACTGACGACGATAACAAGACCGAGAGTCAGATACAGCAGCACATATTGAAAGGCCTCGGGCGTGAATGCGATGCCGGCAAGCGTCGGCCGGGCAACGCGGATGCCATCGGCCCCATTGGTGTAGTGGTAGAGCTTTTCGAGCAGCGACCACAGCACCATCGAAAAAGCCAGGTTGAGCATCCCGAAAAAGATTTCCCGATAGCGCACCACGAACAGTCCGATCAGCAGGCCAAAGGCCATCGCGATCAGCGGCCCAATCAGCAGAAACAGCAACAGGTCACCTGTGCCGACATAGCGGCCCCAAAACGCAACCGCGTATGCGCCGACGCCGTAGAACATGGCGTGGCCAAACGAGACCTGCCCGGCCTGAAGCAGAATGATGATGCCGAGCACGACAATTCCCTTGGCGAGGATCAGGGTTGTCAGCGTCGCCCAGCTCGGCAGGATCAGCGGCACAATGGCCGCGAGCGCGATGCCGACCGCGATCGCCAGCCTCGATCGCAAACGTGCGGACATCAGATCTTCCTCAGGTTGTTGATGCCGAACAGCCCCATCGGCCGGATCAGAAGCACAATCATCATGATCAGGTAGGGCACCAGAACTTCCAGCTCCGGCTGGATGTAGATGATGAAGGCGCGCGCCAGGCCGATCATCAGCGCGGTCACCGCCGTGCCCTCGATCTGTCCGAGGCCGGCGGTGGCGGCGACCGCAAAGGACAGGACGATCATGTCGGTGCCCATGCCCGGCACCAGCGACGTGGTGCGGAGACGCCAGCGCGCCGCCGAGGGCCGCAAGGCTTGCCCCGATGATAAAGGTGACGAAAAAAACCCGCTTGGCATCGATGCCGATGGCCGTGGCAGCCTCCCGGTCTTCCGTGACGGCCATGATGATGGCGCCGGCGAGCGTGTAGCGCAGGAAATAACGCAGCCCGAACAGGGTGAATACCGCCACCAAGGGCAGCACCAAGACCTGATAGCTCGTGTAGTTCACCCCAAGCACGGAGATATTGGGCAATAGCTTGACGGGCTCGGCGGCAAAGATCGGCTGCACGCCCCAGATCATCCGCTGCAGATTGTCCATGATCATGAACACCGCGAAGGTGATCAGAAGCTGAAGCACCTCCTCACGGTGATAGACGGGTCGCAGCAGGAAACGCTCCATGAATCCGCCGACGATCGCACCGACAAGAACCGATGCCACCAGGAGCGCCGGAAATGTCAGCCAGGGCGAGATCGGCGTGACCAGCAGACTGAGCGTCGCCGCGGTGTAGGCGCCGTAAGCATACAGCGATCCGTGCGCGACGTTGACGATGCGCAGCACCCCGAAAATCAGGCTGAGGCCCACCGACACCAGAAAGACCAGAGCGGCATAGCTGAGGCCGTCACAAATCGCCAGAATGACGATGGTAGAATCCATGCGGGTACCTTCAGCGACTCAAGAAATGAGGCGTGGAAACAACGTCTCCACGCCGGAGGTGACTGACGATGTCAGCCGCCGTGCTTGAAGGTCGGCACGTTCATCTTGGCGAAATCGGGCGGCAGGGTTTTCAACCAGTCCACGGACTTCATACCGGCCGGAGTGGTGATCGACTTCGGCTCGAAGATCATCATGTCATCCAGAAATCTTGAAATCATAACCGGGCGCCGATTTGGTAACGCCGACGAGTTGCAACTCAAGTCCCTGGTGGTCTTCAGGACGAAGCGTCACGGCGCGGCCCCACCCCTTGAACTCGAGACCTTCGGCGGCGTCGATTATCTGTTCGCGGGTCGGCCACTTGCCGCCATTGGCCTTGATCGCCTTTTCAACGGCGCCCTGATAGGCCGAAAACGCCTGCTGCATGTGATAGACCGAGTAGATCGGCCAGCTGCCGGTCTTCGCCTTGAAGGCTTCGTTGAAAGCCTTGAAAGCCGGATCGTTCTTCATTTCCGGGTGCAGGAACCAGTGGTCGCCGCGCGCGCCGACGATCAGACCCTCCGGAAGGTCCTTGCCCAGGCGCTGCATCGAAGATTCGCCGATGCCGAGGACGAAAGCGCTTTGCTGAAGCAGGCCACGCTGCCCGGCCTGCCGCACCAGCGTATCAAGGTCACCGCCCCAACTCGTGGTCAGCACCACGTCGGGCTTTAGCGCCAGCAGGCGCGAGATTTCCGTCGAGAAATCCGGTGCGCCGAACTTCGGGAACAGCTCGGCGACGACCTTCACATCGGGCTTCATGACCTTGAGCGCGGTCGAGAAGATTTCCCAACTCTCGCGCCCCCAGGCGTAATCCTGATTGACCACGGCAATGGTCTTGAAATCCGGTTTGGTCTTTAGGAGATAGACCAGCACCGCGAGCATCTCGGGCGTTCCGTTGGCCTGAGAGCGAAAGACATAGCGATACTTCCTGGCTTCCAGAATCGAGGAAGCACCGCAATCCCACATCAAGTTCAGCATTTTCAGGTCTTCGGCGAGCGGCGCAAGCTGACCGCAGCTGCCGGATGAGATGGCGGCAAAGGTCACGTCAACCTTTTCGTCCTGCACCATCCGGCGATAGTTGGACACCAGCGCCTCGCCGCCGGCGCCCTCATCGATAAAGCTCAGACTCACCGGAACACCTGCGATGCCGCCTTTCTTGTTGAGATCTTCGGCAATCATTTCGGCAGCGGCCTTGGCTGGCACACCGAAGACCGATGCGGGCCCCGACAGGAAGGTGGCGATGCCGATCTTGATTTCCTTCGGCTTGTCCTGCGCCTGCGCAGGATATGCCATGAGCGTGGCGGCCAGCGCCGCAGCCCCGAGCATCCTTATCGATCTCATCATGACCGCTTCTCTCCCGTTGATTATTTTATGGTATAGAGTTTCTCAAAATCGTCCTGTTGCCAAGGCAGTACTGAACGATAAACGCCGGTTATTACCCGGACGAGCTGTTCGGCATCGAGTGCAATGCAATAAGCGTCAGGTGCCGAGGTGCGCAGCCGTTTGCGCGACGAGCGTGACACGACCGGCCTTCACCGCACTGGTGGGCATCGCATGTCGGCCCGACCATAAGTGGACTGGTGTAAAATTGTCGCAGGTCAGCGGTGGCTGCCTCTTCGAAGCGGCCCACGACTGCGACCGGGTCGCTGCTATTGCCCCATCAGCGCGTTGCGTTGGGCGATAAAGCCCTCACGCGCGGCGCTGGTGTCCTAAATCCTGCTGTGCATATTCCGCATCGACTTTTCCATCGCGCGCAGGCCGCCCTGTTTTTGGGCTTCGGATGTCGGAATGCCGCCCTCATTCACCCACGCCGTTCCGTCTTTCTTGAAGGTGTACTGCATGCCCTCGTAGCCGAAGATGTAGTTGTCCGCGCCTCCGATCTTGGATGGATCAATGCCTTGCGACGCCACCTTCTTGAGGATGCCCGCGATTTGCGCGTCGGTGAGCTGGACCGCGGGCACCGGCTTTGCGTTCTGCCAATGGGTGTAACTCTCTTTCAGACGTTGGAGCGTGGCCGTGAATGCCTTGTTCGTCTCGTCCTGCTGATCGAGCATTTTGAGCTGATGGTCGACCTGATCGATCGCGAACTGATGATGGATCGCGTCCATCTGCGCATGGACCGCATCGAGGCTCGCCTGCCCGAGGACGTGCTGAACCTGAACTCGTCTGCTCGATCGCCGCGAGACGATCCGCGCTCGCCTGCGAGAAGGCATCCAGCGTTTGCCGCGCGGTATCCGGGCTCAGCTTGAAGTCGGCGATCAGATGATCCACCAGATGATTTTTGGCTTCCTGCGACAGCGACACTTGAGTGGCCGGGTCGCGGTCGCCGTCATCCGACGTTGCGACCGGAGCGGACTGCGTCGCGCTGTCGTCATCGGCAGGCGCGAGATAGGCTAGCGGACTCAATGTGGGGGACTGGCTGGAAACGGAGCTGACCATGGTTTTCTTCCCGATCTTGGTCGCTGATGGCGGCGCCAAAGTTCGACTTCGGCGGCTCCGTGCCTCGCTCTCCTTGTTCGTGCAGAAGTTGTGGCAGGGATTGGCTAATGAAAGATTGATGGTGGCCAAGGTTGGCTCTCTCGACACGCTGACGTCTCTCGTCAAGGTCGGCGTGGAATTGTCGGCCAGCGTCGGGGTATCGAGATCGCTATGCTCGTCGATTTGACGCCCCGCCCCTACTTCCGATCTACCCGAGTTAAACGGACATCTCGGAAACGACCGAACCGGTCCGTTCGGTGCGCGCAGGACCGCCATTTCGTCCGGCTGATTAAACCTAGTTAGCGTGAGCCGGCCTCTATGACGCCCGGCATTCGAAGATACGTTGGCCGTGCTCGTCCACTACCAATACGAGGTTAGACCTGCAGAAGTCGCCGGCCTTACTCAATTCGGCAGCGAGGCACTTAGCCTGATTTATCGCTTCGTCTGAATTCGAAAAACTCTTCCCGAACTCATCGGCAAAGAGTTCCGAGCCATCCAGGATATGAAAGAAATATTGCGTCACGAGGAACCTCCAGAGTACCACGCGAAAATAAGTTGCGGGCTGGAGATAGTTTCTGACGCATTACGATGGGCTGTCTGTTTGATTAAGGTCGCGTAACAATCGCACTTTCTGCGGGGTCAAAGGGGAGACAAAAAGCCGCATTGAAAGCTTGCCCCCGACAGTCCGTCACGAGCGTCGTCTGCATCACCGAACAGATTTGAGGTGGATCTCTACACGTCCGCTTTGGATCACTCTCGACGATTTCACCGCGCCCGCGCTACTTCCGCTTTCCCCCGCGAGCGAACGAAGAACGGATGCGGTGGCGAGACAACGCGACACCGCCGTCATTGCGCGGCCATCGATTCGATTTTCTGAACGGCTTCGGCGCAACCTGCCGAAGCAGTCGATTTGTTCGACAGCAGACACGCAGCGATTCGACCCTGGCCCGGCACTGTCTTGCCACACACGCCAGTTATCTCGGCTTTGCACGCAATCACCGCATCTTTCAGGGCGTCAGCCGCGCTTTGCACATTTTCTGCGGCGTCCTCCAGTTCGAACGCGCACCTGGCGCTGATCTTGTCCTCGTGAGCTTCCATGCAGTAGATGATACGGCCTTCACCGGGCGTCACCGTACTGCAGTACTTCTTGATGTCTCTGGCGCAGGCGCTCTCGAACTTGGCAACCCTGGCCTTCAGTTTTTCCTGAATCGTCTTTCCGAGATCCGCCTGCGCGGAAACGGAGCCAACCGACAAAATGGCCAGCAAAGGCAGCAGTCCAAGCGTGACCAGCAATTTCTCTGTGATTTTCATCGAACGTCCTCTGATGACTGGCGCCGAACCGAGCAGCTTCGTTTTAAA
This sequence comes from uncultured Alphaproteobacteria bacterium, assembly GCA_963843235.1. Lineage (GTDB taxonomy): Bacteria > Pseudomonadota > Alphaproteobacteria > Rhizobiales > Xanthobacteraceae > Bradyrhizobium. Next base: position 4,078 of record CAWJJV010000012.1, on the reverse strand, counting down.
TCGCCGCGGGCTCGCGATGGAGGCTTAAGGGTGCTTTCGCTCTATCCTCATTGTGCCAAGGAAAGCGTGAGACGTGAAACTCCAAGCGACAGGTTGACCCCAACCGACCCCTCGACGGAAAGCGGCTGCAAGGCGATCGAACGTCCGGTTCCACCGAACAGGACGTTGGCACCGACGCCGACGCCAACGCCGATCGCGCCACTTGCGCCCACATAGGTGCCAGCAAGCGCGCCACGGTGCGGACCCGCGGTCGGTGCAAATACACCCCAGACGAGGGCCCCACCTGCCGTGATCCCGATATCGAGACCGATTGTGCCCATAACTCCAACATATGCCTCGGGCCGGCTGTTCGGCCCATTGGGCGTGAAACGACAGGCCATTCGTTGCCGGGATCCAAAGATCAAGCCGACCGAAGGTCCCATCCGGCAGGTGAGCGTACCTACGCTGACTCCCGGCGGTTGCTGGGCAACCGCGGGCGAGACGAACGCCGCAGCGAGCGCAACAAGCACCAGCCCAATGAGATGTTTGAACATGATAAACTTCCCGCCCTTTCTGGAATGGTTGCTGGCGGCGCAACCATACAATCAGGGATCGAGACGACTATGCAGTTTCGGCAGATGTCAGAATTTATAGCCGATACCCGCCGTCACCCGATTGCCGTTCAGCTCCTGCTTGAATCCGACCAAGCCGAAGATTCAGGGATCGGTATGGGGTGCACCGCGAACGGTAAGGAGTGGTCCGTTTCCGCGAATGCTTCCATTTGCTGTGCGCGAATTAAGACCCGGTAGAGACGCAGGAGCCTACAAATTGCTGTCCGGTGCGCTGCGGTCCGACGGATTTGCCGCGTGGAAGGAGCAATACCATGCGGAATGTTGCCTCGATCGTGACACTTGCGGCGGCGCTCGCAGCGGCGCCTGTGGCACTCTGCGCGGCTGTGGCTGCTGACGCCCAAATGCCTGAGTTGCGCGGGACTCTGGAAGGGCGACAGTCATTCCGTCGTCCTTGGCGGAGGGCCCCATCATCCTGACACCAAGTCTGGCGAGCCGCGATTTACCAGCGTTCCATTCACACTGGTGGTCGACAAGCAGGATGGCCGTCGGTTCTTCGGAACATTTTCGTCGACGCAGCACAGCGAGACGGTCGTCGCCGTCGTTTCCCGCGCCGGTTCGATCTTCATGGCCGATGACGATGGCTATAGCGTGGGCACGATGCTCGCGCCGGACCGGATGGAGATCTGCTATCTCCATTCATCATCCGCGACGCGCATTGCTTCATGCACGGAATTGGTCAGGCAGAAGCCGTAGAAACCTGGCCGCCGTGTCCGGGTACACGGTCCTGCCGCGGTTCCAATTTGGCAACAGCACCCGAACTTCATGATTTTTGATAGCGAAGATCACGGCAAAGTCTGGCTTTTCCCCTCCGGCGTCCCCATATGGGGTCTATGACCCAATGGCAAAAAACCTACACCCGCGAGCCGCCGAAGACCAAGGCCGAGCTTCGCGAGATGTTGACCGAGGCCGTGCGCAACACACAACCCGAGCCACAGCCGCCGGCGAAGACTAACAAAGATCGCGGCTAGCCCCGCAGGGGAACTATCTCCACGGCTCGACAATGATCTTGGTATGCCGTTCCGGATTGGCGAGATCTGCGAAGGCCTGGGCAACGCTATCGATGCCCACGCTTGCCGTCACCAGCGAAGTCGCATCGACCTCACCTTCCGCGATCAAGCGCAGGCTGGATGCAAATTCTTCGGGTGTATAGCCCAGCACATATTGCACGTTGAGTTCCTTCATGATGCCCAGCATCGGTTCGGAACGATCGGTTTCCATGCAGACGCCGACCACCACGATGCGGGCATCGCGCGGTGCCCCTTCAAATACCTGTTGCAACAACCCCGGAATGCCGACGCATTCGAAAATCAGCGCCGGCTTCAGCGCCGGCAGCAACCCCTGCAGCGGCGGTCGCGCTGCCTTCTGCTCCGGTGACATCGCGGCATGCTCGGCCCAGGTCGCGTAGGGCTGCGTGCGCGCGGGATCGACCACGATATCGGCCCCCAGTCTTTCGGCCAGGGCACGGCGGGCCGGCGAATAATCCGCTGCCACGATCGGATGTAGTCCCTTCAGTTTCAGCGCCGCGATCACCGCAAGCCCGACCGGGCCACAGCCGATCACCAGCGGCACTTCATCGCCGCGAATGCTGGCCTTGGCGACCGCGTGAACGCCAACGGCAAGCGGTTCGGTCAGCGCCGCATACTCCGCCGCAAGTCCATTGGGGACTTCAAGCAGCAGCGCCTCGCTCAGCAGCATGCGCTCGGCATAGCCGCCGACATTGTCGTTGGAATAACCGATGCCCTGCACGCCGTCCGCTGTCAGCAGCGCGGAAGCGAGCACACCCGCGCCCCCGCTTTCAGCTTACGTTGCGTACCCGGCCCGTAATCGAGGATCTCGCAGCAGAACTCATGACCGAACACCACATCGCGGCCGAGATCCATCGGTTTGCGGCCGGGCAAATGCCTGGATAGCTCGACCATGCGATGGGCGTGCTTGCGCGCGTGCAGGTCCGAGCCGCAAATCCCGCAGGCCAGGGTCTTGACCAGCACCTGCCCCACGGCCGGCCTGGGCTCGGGCAACGTATCGACGACGATCTCGCCGTTCCTGAAAATGGCAGCCCGCATAGGTGTCTCCGGCTTCCGATCGTTTGTCTTGTACATCTCCCTCCCGCATAAACGAAGGGACGGAAACGCCAGCGTGATCAGGCGTTCGGCGACGGCTCGGCCTGCACCAGCAGCTCGGAGCGCCGCAGCCGCTCCCGGTGCGCGGTATATAGACCGCTGGCGACGATGATCGCGGCGCCGGTCACGGTCCAGACGTCGGGCACCTCACCGAAGATCAGGAAGCCAAGGAAGCTGACCCACAACAATTGCGTGTATGAAAACGGCGCCAGCACCGAAGCGTTGGCATAGCGAAACGCCAGCACCACGATCCACTGCCCGGCCGTCGATGCGACGCCGATGACAATTCCAAAGAAGATGTCGTGCCAGCTCGGCTGCACCCAGACGAATGGCACCAGCACCGACAGAATGCCGACGCCGGCCAGCGACGAATAGGCCATGGTTGTGATCGCGCGCTCGGTGCCGCTCATCATCCGCGTCATCACCAGCGTGCAGGCCCAGGCCAGCGCCGACACGATCGAGAACAGAGCGGCGGGATGAAACGCGCCGGAGCCCGGGCGCAGGATAATCAGCACGCCGATCAGGCCGACCGCGGTCGCGAGCCAGCGCCGCAAGCCGACGCTCTCGCGCAGAAACACAATCGACAGCGCGGTGACGAACAGCGGCGAAACGAAACTGGTGGCCGACGCCTCGGCAATGGGGAGAAACCGCAAGCCGGAAATAAAAAACAGCGACGAGGCGAGCAGCGCGGTCCCGCGCATCAACTGAAACCCGCGGCGGCCGGTTTGCATGGCGTAGAGCGGCGAGCCCGGCAGCATGGCCGGAAGCATGACGAGCGCGAACACCAGGAACCTGATCCAGGCGATCTCGATCGACGGCAGCGTCGCGGACAGATATTTCGAGGTGGCGTCCGAGGTGCCGAGGAACACCGTCGAGGCAAGGATCAGCGCGATGCCGCGAAACGGATGATCGGCGCGGCCGGGCGTGGCATCGCCGCCTGGCTTTTCTCCGGGTAAAGGCAACGGAACACGTTCCAGCCTGACGGCTGATGGCGGGGTCAACATTCTAGCTCGGGCAAAGAAAAACTGGATAATCGAATCGGACGACGCTGATGAAACAACGACAAAGCCTTCCGATCGGCAAGAACCGAAAACACGCATCCGATATGCGCGATTGGCCGCGGCAGCTCGCCGCAGCGGGCTTGCCGCACTGGGATGCGCCCTCCCTCTCCCGCTTGCGGGGGCGAGACGAGCAGAGCCCGCTCTGAGAGCGTTGGGGTGAGGGGGCTTCTCAGCAAGTCAGAACTTGCGGATAGGCCCCCTCACCCGAAGCCTTCGGCTTCGACCTCTCCCCGCACGCGGGGAGAGGTGAACGGATGAACTACTCAACAAAAACCATGCCGGTCAG
>CAWJJV010000011.1:0-277203 GCA_963843235.1 uncultured Alphaproteobacteria bacterium | reverse complement strand
CGAGAACGTTATCGTCAATCCATCCGTCGATCTCGCCGACGGAGCCAAGGTAAAGATCGCCGGGGACGACAAGACTTAAGTCGCGGCGGGCGCTTCACATGGATGGCTGCTTTCTGGATCAAATGCGATCCAAACTGGAAGAAATTTGTTGGTCACGACGCCCTGGTGATGCGTCGTCCTCAAGGGAGAATAGCCGTGCTAGTTCCATCAACCGTATTCCTTGCCACGCAATTGCTTATGACGGTCGCCGACTACGTTCCAAAATTTAACATCGAGCGGGGGTGCCGAACGGAAAACATGGCAGCAACCCTCGACATAAATTTGGATGCATCGATCGCGCGTTGCATACAGGACGAGAAAGATGCGCGCGATCAGCTAAAAACACAATGGCTCCAATTTTCTGCATACGACAGGGTGAGGTGCGTCGGAGTAGCTACTGATCTCAGCGGCGTGCCACCAAGCTACGTTGATGTGTTGACCTGCCTGAGGGCGGAGCAAGTCGGAAAGAGGTACAATAACTGAAGGTGTCCGTCGCAGGACGACTTGCAACAGTGGATGAAAAAGGAATGTTTCCATCCGGCCACCTTGAGCCGAACTCCGAAGCAAAGTGGCTCGAGGGGCCGACCACCGGTTTGATTTCGTCGAACGTTGCGAAGCTGACGCAGGGGAAGTGCCTCTCTCGCGGCGGGCGGTGGCCCTGAATGCCGCCAGCCCTTCTTGTCGAACTCGACATGCGTGCCCGCCGGCGGCCGTGGCGGATTGTCTAGGTCCCTTGGATTGCACTTGCGGCAGGGAATCCCGGCGCTGCCGTAAGCAGGCATGCTCGCCATCCCAAGGTTTGTCAGAATGGTTCTCGCATAACCAGCCGGTATCCTCGCAGAAGGGCGCATTTCATTATCGGGGAATCTCGATGCTCAGTCCGGTCCTTCGATCCATTCAGGAACCTGCATTGGAGACCTCCGTCCGCTTTGGCCGAAGGGGGTTGAGTGTGCCAGCGCTGATATTTCTCGCGTGAACTAATTTGCTCTTGGCAAATTGCTTTGCCTGATGCTCGCTCGCAAAGGTTTCTGTCACCCGTGCAAAGGTTCGCTTCTCATCCCGTGGCGTTTCAAACGAGACGTACCACTTTCCTTGTGTCTTGTTATTGGCCATGGCCCACCTCTGGGTTACGAGCCCGCCGAAAGGCGTCAGGAATGGTTCTCATACCCACGCGGTGTCTCGCAGAGGTGCATTTCATCAGGCGAACAAGCTCCGACCAAGGTGAAATTCATATAGGTCCGGATTCGTGCATCTGGATCCAACCGCGCTCGATCGTGAGCTTGAGCCCAGCACCATAGTCCTCCGCAGCAGGAACAGTTTCAGGTCAGCGCCAAGCGCTCGCAGGTCGTGGTCACTGCTGCAAATTGTTGTAGAGCATGATCCCGATCATGATCATCGAGCCGGTAGCGACCACCACCGAGCAGATCAACTGCCAATCTTCGAGCGCAGCGACAACGGTTGCCCGCCCGATAAGGGTTCTCTTCGTATGCGCGAAGCGCCATCCCGCAACACCCATCCGGAAACTCCGTTTGGCCCCCAGCAGCGGCGGTTTGACTCTATCAACGCGAAGTTCGCTGGCTACTGCCAATTCGGGTGCAACACTAGATCCTGGCGGCGTGTAGCAAAAAAGCCGCAGGCATTTCCGCCTGCGGCCAATACCCGGAGAAGAACCATCTATTCGCCGGGTGATCACCACATCACCCTGACCAAGGGTGATCATCGCTTACCCTGACCGATTAATCCAAATCCGTCTGTCCGAAAGGCAACACAAGGCGCTCGCCGGCCCCGGTTTGTTCGGGGCGGAAAGAACTTGCCCGATTATGGAAAGATCTTTCCGTTCACGGGACGTCCCGCACCCAATTTCACCGTGTGCCGCCGCGTGCGGCCGCTTGTTCAGTGCCGCCAACCCTTCTTGTCGAACTCGATCCGCGTCCTGCTGGCGGCCGGGGCGGGTTCTCCAGATCGCAGGGATTACACTTGAGGGCAGGGCATCCCGGCGCCGCCGCAGCTGCAGGCACGCTCGCCGCTCCACGGCGTATCGCGGTGATCCTCACAGACCCAGGCACTGTCTTCGCACAATGCGCATTTCGTCAGGCGAATATCTCCGCGCCGGCCTGGGTGAATATCACGTAGGTTCCGGACTCTCTGCTTCGAGAGCCAGCCGCGCTCGATCGCGAAGTCGAGCCCCGCGCCATATTCGGCTGGCGTGGCCTTCAATTCGAACAGAAACGGCCCGTTGATCAGCTCGATGAAGATCCTGCCGTCCTGCACGGCTTCAACGGAATTCGCGATCTCGACCAGCTTGCGCGCTGCGGTCCCGGGTCGGCGTAGGGGCGGTCGACAGCAAATTTCATCGGGCTTTTCTTTAACGTGCGGTCGAAAATTATTTCGCCAGCCGCTTGCGACCGCTGGTGCTCACGACAGGCGGTGCGGTGACAACATCATCTCGAGGCCAGATCGGCCGGCGCCGTCAACCGCACCGCGCACGACAGCCTCGCATGGCAGGAGGCGGGCCGTTTCCTCGCGTTCTTCCGCATGATGCGTGCCCCATTCATAGAGCTGCGAAATAATCGGCTTCAGGCTCATCCCCAGCGCGGTCAAGCCATAGTCGACCCGCTTCGGTTCCTCGACGAAGGTCTGCCGATAGACCAGACCATGTTCTTCCAGCGACCGCAGTTGCTGGAGCAAGACCTTTTGCGACAGCCCGGAAATCTGGTTTTCAAGGTCGCGGGCGCGCATGGGACCGTCCAGCAGAACGAATACGATCACGGCCTTCCAGCGTCCGGAAATGACGCCCAAGGCCCGCTCGATGGGGAGGCCGGGAAGCCGCTTGGTGATCTGCCGCATACCCACCAATTGGTGTGTGGAATAGGGTTTGTCCAGTGGCCACATCGGCGTCTTAAGAAGGCGCCGATGTCCGGCGCCTCAAGGAGGCGCTGATGACAGCATTACTCGAACCCTACACGCTTGGTGACGAACTGGTCCTGAAAAACCGCGTGGTGATGGCGCCGATGACGCGAACCCGTACCTCGGACGGCGACGTTCCGAATGCGCTGATGGCGACCTATTACGGCCAGCGCGCCGGTGCCGGCCTGCTCATCACCGAGGCGACCGACATTTCCGCGCGCGGCAAGGGATATGCACGGACGCCCGGGGTCTATACCGACGCGCAGTTGAGGGGCTGGCAATTGGTGACGGACGAAGTCCATCGCCACGGCGGAACGATCTTCCTACAGGCCTTTCACGTCGGGAGGATGGCGCACACGTCCATGACGCCGAACGGCGAAGCTCCATGGGGCGTCACGGACGTCCGCGCGAGCGAGTCCGATGTCTTCGCGCACGACGCCAGCGGCAAGCTGACCTTCGTGCGCGCCAGCACGCCACGGCAAATCGGCACCGAAGAAATCCCGGGCGTGGTCGAAGAATTCACGCGCGCGTTCAGAAACGCGAAACGCGCAGGCTTTGACGGCGTCGAGATCCATGGCGCCAACGGATATCTGATCGATCAGTTCATGAATTCCGTCCTCAACACCCGCTCCGACGTGTATGGCGGCGAGAGCCCGCAGAGCCGCACGCGCTTCGCGCTCGAAGTGGTCGATGCCGCGATCCGCGAATTGGGTGCCGGCCGTGTCGGGCTTCGCGTCTCCCCGTTCGGCCGATACAACAGCATGCCGGCCGATCCGCAGGTGGAAGAAACCCTGCTGTATTTGTGCGGCGAGTTGAGCCGCCGCGGGGTTGGCTACCTGCATGTCGTCTATCAGCTGATGCCGACGGGAAACATGGAGGACGGCGAGTTCAACCAGACGCATCTCAGCGACGATCTGGTGCGGAAGATCCGCGCGGCGTTCAAGGGGACAGTGATCTGGTGCGGTGGATTTGACAAGATCAAGGCTCAGGCGGCGCTAGATACCGGCTGCACCGATCTGATCGCGTTCGGCAGGCCCTTCATCGGCAATCCGGATCTGGTCGCGCGGCTCGCCAATGACTGGCCGATCGTCGAGGCCGATCGGTCGACCTACTACACCCGAAATGGCGAGAAGGGTTTCACGGACTTTCCGAATTACGATCCTCGTTCACACGCGGCCTAGTCTCGCAGTTTGTTGCAGACAGAATATTCAGCGAAGCTGTTGAACGGCACCAGGCAGCGCTTTTCCGGCTTCAGCCACGCCCGCCAGTGCGGCGACGACGTGTTGCGGATGTTGGTGACCGGATATCTGCCGGCGCGCGGGGGAGGCGGCATGCCCCAGCGCATCATGGTCAGCTCGCGCTCGGCGCCAGCGTTGCGCACCACCGGAGCAGGGTAGTCCGGGAAAGACGCCCGGCATCGGCGGCAGATTGCCGACGTACCGATTCACCACGCGGAAAAGCGCGGTGATGGCGGCCTGGTTTGTGGTGATCGAATACAAATTGCACATCGTTCAGGCTTCGGTTCGAGGGTGGCGCTGGCTTCGAGGCCAACTGTAGCAGGGTCGCCGCGGGACGTCGGCCCGCTTTGGCGCACTTGCGGCAGCGCAGCCGGCCGGCGAGGTCGTGGACGAAGGTGGTCGGCGGGTGCTTCATCGCCGCGAGGTCAACGTCGCTCGGCGTCTTGCATCGCGTGCAGCGGATTTCCAGCCATGGAAAGCCGCCGTTGACGGCTTGGTCGATGGTTGGCGACGGATCGATCGGCTCGCCATCGCTCCACATCCGCTCGTTCCAGCTCTCGCACAATAGCCTGTCGGCCTGCTGGATCAGTGCTTCGCCCTTGGCCCGCATGTCCGCCGACTGCGAGGCCAGGATGTTGGCCATCGCACGCGCCTTGCCTAGCTCCTTCGTCAGAGCCTTGCGATCGCCGCCGGACAGTGGGGTAGGGTGATGTTTCGGGGCCATCCGGACATCCAGCGCAGAGAAATCGGATCGGCAATTCGGCTAAGGCATCTCGAAACTCGGCCAGCACCCGTCTTCTTCGTGCCGTCCGGTGCGTTGTTGGCAGGTATCGTCGAGAAGCCGCTGCGCGACGTTCTTCCAGGTTGCGTTGCCGCCGTACAGGCGGACCGCATCGACGGTCTGGATTTCCAGAGTGCGGTCGCAGCGGCGACAAGAGACGCGCAGCACATGGCGCGGGATCTCGGACAGCCGCCGGTCGCGCAAGTGGGCAGCGCTGCCGCCGGCACGAGGGTCCCTCAGCACCGAATCCCAATATTCCGCAGGAAGCGGCGCGTCTGGCGCCGCAGCGGGGTTCGCGGGTGTGCCTGCGGTTTCGGCGGCCAATTTTTCCATTTGCTTAGGGGTGGGCATACGCCAGCTCGCGGGTCGGTCGGTCATTCCGTAATTAGAACATAACAAGAACAAAAGTCGAGACCGCTCAGGAAGATTTTAGAAAAATGATCCCCTAGGAAGGGGACGATTGTCGGAACCATGGGCGCCGGTTCGTCTTGAATCCGGCATCAGTATTTGAGTAATGGAGTTTTCGCCGCCATGGCCCCCCGCGCCAACTGGAAAGGCTTTTTGCGCCTTTCCCTCGTCACCTGTCCGGTCGCGCTTTATCCGGCCACGTCGGAATCCGAAAAGATCTCGTTCAACCAGCTGAACCGGAAGACCGGCCACCGCATCAAGTATGCCAAGGTGGACGCCGACACCGGCGAGGAGGTCGCCAACGAGGACATCGTCAAGGGCTACAAGGTCGACACCGACACCTTCATCGAGGTGACGAAGGACGAACTCGAGAACGTCGCGCTGGAATCGACGCGAACCATCGAGATCGACGAGTTCGTCGACCGCAGCGAGATCGACCCGACGGTATTTGATCCGCCCGTACTACCTGCGCCCCGACGGCAAGGTCGGCCACGACGCCTTCGCCGTCATCCGCGAAACCATCCGGGAGATGAACAAGGTCGCGATCGGGCGGGTCGTGCTGACCAATCGCGAACACATCATCGCACTCGAGCCCCTGGACAAGGGCTTGATGGGAACGCTGCTGCGCTATCCATACGAAGTCCGTTCCGAGGAGGAGTATTTCGACGAGATACAGGACGTTAAAGTCACCAAGGACATGCTCGATCTCGCCAGGCACATCGTCAATCAGAAGGCGGGCCGTTTCGAGCCCGGCAAGTTTGAAGACCAATACGAAACCGCGCTCGTCGATCTCATCAACCAGAAGCGCGCCGGCAAGCCGATCACGCCGAAGGAACGGCCGCGCGGCGAGAACGTGGTCGACCTGATGGAGGCGCTGCGCCGGAGCGTCGGCGGCGAGGCGCCGGCGACCAAGGCCGAGAAGAAGCCGGCCAAGAAGTCCAAGAAGGCGTCGGTTGGCCAGAAGGAAATGCTGATGCCGATCACTGGCAAGAAACCGGCGAAGGAGGCGGCGACGAAGAAGCCAGCGGCAAAATCGCAGCGGAGGTCGGCGTAGAGACCGATCGAACCGGACGACCAGCTACCGGTCATGTCAGCCGAGCGCCTCAATGGCTTCGTCCGGATCAGACGCACATTCCGGACAGGTGTCTCCAATCGAATCGAGAACTTCGGCAATCGCGACGGCGGCGGCCTGGGCCGAGGTACCCGGCGCCGGATCTCGGCGGGCGATGTCGAAGGCGCGCTCGCGAGCGTGCGGATCGGCGCGATCTTGCATCCAACCGTGATGCTCGCATTCGCGGATGGCGCCGGCTTCCTCCAGAACGGAGATTGCCCAGCCCCGCAATGTTCGGGTGGTCGGTCGTCGTTCTCTCGTCATCAACATCTCAATCGCTCCTGACGGGATGTGAATCCTTGCGCCACTGGATCGTTCCGAGCTGCTATCACAGAGCTGGGATTCGGAATCGCAGGATCTGCCGCCGTTGTCCGTAATGGCGCAGAGTTTACCTGTGAGTTGTCACGGATGAGCGCTGGCGTCATCGGAGCAGTCGGCGGGTGTACCATTCGCCCGGATGCAGACTCGGTACAGCCATGGCTCGACGTAACTGCCTTTCCATATGCCCCGGCCGGCCTGTTCGGCGTCGCGTTGCGCCGCATCGTACTTTCGCTTTGAATATTCCGGCCAGTCCAGAGCGAGGCCGTTCCGCACGAGCCAATCACCGAGGTCGGCACCGCCGACGGCGCACGTCGCCACGGTGCGGCCGTAACGGTCCAGGCTGATCGGCAGGCAGCTGACCGGCCGGCTCGCGATGAACGCATCGAGATCGTTCGCGGCCTTCGCTCCGCATCGATATGGCAAGCTGTCGTCGCCGCGGCAGAGCTGGCTGCTTTCGGGCGCATCGATGCCCCAGAGCCGGATGCGCGTGCCGTGAATTTCCAACGTATCGCCGTCGATGACGCTGGCCTGACCCGTGAAGCTGTCTGACCGAGCCGGGCCGCCAGCCGCGACCAGCAGGGCCGCGGCGACCATCCAGCCGCCATTTGCGAGCCCGACCACCGCTATTCGGGGGCCGCCATCCACACCCGCTAAACCTAGCGGCTTGAATTTTGTTCTCATTTCGTTCTCTTATACAAGCCTGACTTCGCAGGGGCGCAACATGCCGGACATCGAACATATTAGGGCTGACATCGAACGCATGCGCGTTCAGGTCCATCGGCAACGGGGAGAGATCAAGCAGCTACAAAGAGCCGGGATCTCAACAGCTTCTGCCGAAGCGTTGCTAGATCGGATGCTGAACAGCATCGACGCGCTCTGTGCCGAGCGCGACCGGCTGAAGAAAGACGCAGCCCGGTCCGACCAAAGGGAAGGTGCTGGGAGGCCGCCAATGGTAGCGCCTCTCAAGTGGTACGATGCGAACGCCACCGATAACCCGCCGTTCTTGAAGGCCCTGGCCGAAGTCCGGAACTTGGCTCCGCGCGAAGGTTGGCGCTATCAGCACGTCCAGGCAATCATTGTCGCATCGACCGCGAACCGCGAGTACTTCCTGAATAGGCCGCACAGCATCGGGCCCAGGTCACAGAGTGGCACCCCCTGAGGAGAACTGTCGATGCCTCTGCCGCCACAGCCCCAAACGATGGATGCCGACGAAGCCTGCACCTCAACCGTACCAGCCATCCGTCGCCGAGATCGAGACGCAGCGTTCGCAGGACTGGACGCGGTTTGTAGACTCCCGGATCGAGGCCCACGCGAAAGCGAATGAGTGGCAGCACGAGGCGACACTGGAGGCCATCGGTCAGGCACATAACTACCTGTCGCAGGGGTTGTGCGAAAAGATAAATTAACAGCTCGCCCTTGGTTTATTCAGTTCGAAGGCTGCGCTGCGGGTTCGTCGTGACCCTGCCGACATTGCGTCCGCGCGCATCGTAAATCGTCGTCGTGTTGCCGGTCGCCGTCTCGCGCGTGATGACGCGGCCACGGCTATCGTCAGAGCCACTGCTGTCGGTCGCGGATCGGCCGACGACATTGCCGCGCGCGTCGTAGAACGTGCGCTGTTGCGCCGACGCTTGGCTCGTCAGAGCGGCGAGCAGTGCGGCGATGATGGTCGTCTTGGTCATTGGCGTTTCGCCAGCGGAATGATGTCGCTCGCAGCGGGCTCCAGCGCAGGCCCGCTGGTATACGCGCCGTGAACAAGACAGCAACTTCGAAGGCATTCCGTGGTGTAACCGTGGTGTAAGTATTTTTTAACACGCGATAACACGCATTGAAATCATTGGGATTTTTCAGCACCACGCAACAACATCGGTTTCGCGATTTGTTCCGTCTAAGTCATTGAAATCACTGGCGATCCCAGCAGAACGAACATCTAGCCGGAAATCAGTCGGTTAGACTGGCTCACCTGCCTAAAGGCGACGATTGGCCCTGTTGCGCTTTTTCGGGGGCTGGCTCACCAAAACTTCCTGTCGTGCAGCGGATGATGGGCGTTGGTCGATCGGCTGGCACGACGATGCCGCCGGACCATTCCAAAGCTGAACTCGAGTCGATCCGGGAGGCCCGCCATGCAATGGCCACCTGATCCCCAAATGCGAGACCCCGCCGCGGCAAACGGCAGGGTCCATAGTCGCATATCGAAAGCCTGGGCAGGCTTTGTAAATCGAAGTTATCAGTTCGGATTTTCCGAAGCAACGATTTCCGACAGCACCCAGCAATCCAGTTCGGCGCCCGCGCGCTAATCGAACCACCGTGTTCGGTCGGCCGTGGCGTCCGCGATTGCGGGACTGCTCGGTGGCTCCCGCCGCAATCAACGAACCACGACCGGCCGTCCCGAGAATAGCGACGGGTCGAGATCGGCCATGACCCCGCCGCCGGCAATCGCCGCCGATGAATGACCGCAAGGCGCCGCACCTCAAAGCGGCAGCGCGCCGGTGCGCTACACGATCTGCGATTGATCCGGAAACAACAGTGCGGAAAACCGTGACCCATAGGCCCCGCGACCATTGATAGCCGAGCAACCCTCGGAACGGTGAAACGACCCACCAGGCTCAGCCGGGAATGACCACCCGGAACGTCTGGTGAGAAAAAGATCAGAGCGCGCCGAAGAAAGCGCTCGGGATATCGGCAGGGACAATGCCGATCCGGCTTGCCGGGAAGGGATACCTAGTAATCGGGCTGGCGACAGCCTCCGCTTGGTCAGCGGCCGGAAAGAGGTGGGGGCTTCGACCTTACCATACTCACGGGATGAAGGGGGCGAAGCTATGCCCGAAGGCTACGAGAGACAGGATGATGCCCATGACGACATTGATCGAGGGCAACCAGGATGTGCAATGCGCATCTGGTGGCAAAATGGCGCGAGCGTCGTAGCGGACCAATCCCGAATGACGCTCTCTGGTGGGAATTGAATTGGCTCAATTCTTCGCGCGCAGTGCAATAGGATGGGTGAGAGGTCATTGCGGGAATCGGGGCAATGAATTGGGCGGCAAATTCGGCCTCAATCGCCCGGCGGCGCTAATGATGGTCAATCCCCACCCGCCGCCCAATGAGGAATGCCAGATCATAAGCCAATGAAATCCCGAGCGAATAGGAATCGAATTGGTCGATGCGCATTCAGCAATTCGCTATTTCAATAGTGCTCGATTCGCCCGCAATATCAGCGCTCCGTATTTCATGGGTTGCGCAATCAAGGAAATGCGGCTCCTGGCAATTGGGGCAATGGAGCAATCATTCACCGAACAGTTGGCAAGCAAAACAATTCGGCGTCGTCGAAAATCGACGCGTAGGCCATGAACTCCTAAATCTGCTGGGCGATCGGCTTGCGAAGTCCGCGATGTCCGACCGCGGACCAAGTTCCGCAGCGCAGCGAAATGACGCCATGTGCCACATCCAGACATCCGCGCATTCCGAAATGATCTCGCCCACCGTTACACCTCGGGGTTTCAAGTTGAGAGGCGTGTGTTCGGTGCGGCGGTGCTGATTTCATGTGTCACCCCGCGGGAAATTCAGACGCCACGAGCGACTCAGAAACGTCACCCAGTTGTCACTGATTCTGCGCTAGCCTGCTCCTTCGCAGCGAAAAGAAAAAAGCAGCGAAAAGAAAAATAAAAAGGGTGGAAAATATGTTCAATGCGAAATTGATCGCCATAGTCAGGGCGTTCGCGACTCTGCCAATTCACCGAACGATCACAACAGTTTCAGTCGGCGCCACTGTGTTCCTGTTCGGGGCGTACGCCGTTGCGCAGAACTATCCGCCGTACGGTCCTCATATTCCGCTAGCGCATTTCGATCATGCCAGACGGCCGCATTTGACGCCGCCGCCGCCCAACCTCATGTGTCCTGTTCTGTCGTCGACTTGTCAGGACACGAGAACCGCGCAATCCGAATGGAACACCCGACTGGTCGGCTACGACAGTCTGGATGGACGCTCGACCTACCAACCGCTCGTCGTGCACCAGGGCCACCGTTACATTGCCTACATGGCCCATCATGCGGGCTGCGCGATCAACCGGCTGAACCTCAAGAACGAGGTGAACGGGACATCGCTTCTCGACGTGACCGATCCGCAGCACCCAATTTACCTGTCGCACATCGCCAACTCGCCGTCGGATGGTGCGACCTGCACCGGCTCTCTCGACGCCGCCGGCAACCAGATGGTCCACGTATGCGGCGGCGATGATTTACCGTCCAACTCGCGAGCCGAAGCTGACCGCAAGCGTGGCCACTATTATATGCTCCGAACCAACGGCAACGCATCCGGCCAACCGGGCACGGCATCGCACGAATTGTGGGACGTTACCGATCCCAAAAGCCCGAGCTTGCTGACGACAATCGATTCGGGCGCGACTAACACTCACAAGGATTGGTGGGAATGCTATTCGGGCGTTGCTTACCTGGTGGCCAATGACGGCACAGCCTCGGCCGCCAAGCCCGAACTCAGCGCAGGGCTGGCAGCAGACCGGCTCCACCCAGCACATGAAAATCTACAACATGCACGATCCGGCGCATCCCGAGTATATTCGCGACTTTGGCTTTGTCGGCCAGCAGCCAACGGCGACGCCCCCAGCCATCGAAGGGCTGGTTACGCCACCGACCGGCATTCACGGACCGGTCTCTGCGGGTGATCGCATTTACGCTGCCTATGGAGTGGGCGGTAACGGCGTGGTGCAGATACTCGACCGCAGCAAGGTTCTAGACGGCTGTGCGTCACACGGCGCGTCAGCCAACTGCGCCAAGAGTCCCACCGAAAAGGAGATGTTGGCCCCGCAACTCGGATGGTTCACCTTGCCCGGCACCAGCCTGCAGGGCGGACACACCGCATTCCCGATCCTCGGCGAAGAAGGTGGCAAACCCCGCAACCTGCTTCTGGTCACTACCGAAGAAAGCGGTAACGAATGCACGGCCGGCAGTGCCCCACACGCGGCTTGGCTCTATGACATCACTGACGAGGCGCATCCGAAGTTTATCGGAGAAGATCCCAACGATCCGGCGCGCTCCAAGATCGATGTGCCAAACGGTTTCGATTACAAGTGGGTAGGGATCGTCCCGGGGAACGGCGTGCCAGACAACCACTGTGGCACCACGAATTGCGCCCAGTCGGGCATCTACGGTGCAAGCGTCACACCGCAGGATGCGCCGGTGGGCACAAATCCGAACAACTTCTGCAACCAGGGAGCCCGTTTCGGCGACCACTCCTCCACGGAGCTGTTCTATCCGCCCTACTATGGCAAGTTGGCGATTATGTCGTGGTTTACCGGCGGGCTGCGTGTGTTTGACATTCGCAATCCTGACGATCCGCGCCCGATCGCCTATTTCATCCCTGCGCCCAACGACACGGGCTGCGGCCCGAAAGGCGGGCCTTCGCCGGGTCCGGGCTGCACGATGGCCAACACGGGGCGCAACGGCCACACCGTCAACGCCATCCACACCAACAACGTTGAGGTGGACGATCGCGGCCTGATCTACATTGCCGATCGCGCTGGCACCGGGATGCACATCATAAAGCTATCCGGCGAAGCGGCGGCAGCGGTGGACGGCGACGGCAACGATCACAACGATCACGATCACGATCACGATCATGACCATGATCACAATGATCACAATGATCACAACGATCGCTAGCACGAAAGATCGCCGCAAATGAAAGCAAGGATCCCATTGATCGTTCTCGGCGGGGCCGGGCTGGCGGCGTTCACCGTGGCGCAGGGCACCTCCGTGGCACAGGACACCTCGGTGGCACAGTACACGGAGGTTGCCGGCCTGGTGATATGCACGAGCGCGGTGGCGCAGGATGCGCAAACGAAGCAGGCATTAAAGATCCAGGTCGGCAGTGCCACCCGCGAGGACGTCGAGCAGTTGTTGGGCAAGCCCTGGCGCACCAGCAACGACGCCGATTGCGACGCTGACCAATACGGTGAGGTTTGGGAGTATTCGGTCGAAGAAGAAAACGGCAAATTTTCCCGGATTCACGTGGCGTTCAACAAGGACGGTAAAGTGAACATGGTGGCCAAAATTCCGCAGGGCGGTAAACCCATCGCCCTGGCATACGTTACCGAAAAAGTGCATCAACATTAGAGGACAGTCGACAGCAATCTTGGAAATCGACTACGTTTGGTCCTCGCAAGTGGCCGTCGTTGCGGTCGCATGTACGGATTGAAATGAATTCAAGTCGCTCCTTGTTATTGCTGGCAGGCTTCGCGCTGCTCGGCGCCATCGCTAGCTTTAATGAGGTGATGGCGGACGATCAGGCGTCAATCCTCGACGCCACCGGCGAAACGGCGCAGGACACCTCGCAGTCGCCACAACAGAGCGCCGTCGCGACCTATCAGGCCGCGACGGACAAGCTCGCGGACGAAACCGCAAAACAGCGGCCCGCGCGTGTTCTGGCTTCGCCTCAGGCGGAGCGGCGCGAGGGAGGAGGGGCGCCTTCTGAGTGGGAGGGCGCGCGGTCCAATGCGGAGCCTCCCGCACCTGTCGGAAATCCGTTGTGGGCGCTGCCGCTCAAGCAATTGTCGATCACGCGGGAGCGGCCAATCTTTTCGCCATCCCGCCGCCCGCCACCACCCCCGCCGACCTATGTGGCCCCAGTGGCGGTTCGGCAGCCGGCCAAGCCGCCGGAGCCGGAGCGTCCCGCAGTGTCGTTGATCGGAACGGTTATCGGTACCGACGTCCAGATCGGAATTTTTCTTGAGAAAGCAACGCAGAACGTCATTCGCCTGCGCCTCGGGGAGGAACATCAGGGCTGGGTGCTGCGCCTAGTCAAGGCGCGCGAAGTGACCCTGGTGAAGGATGTCGAGCAGACCTTGGTGCTTGCGCCGCCGCCGGGAGCGGCTGCGGTGCACGGTCCGATCGTGCCGGCGCTCGTCCCTAACTCGATCGGAACAACTCCGGTCGTCAATACCGCGGATTACGTTGACGAGCAGCCTCTACCCGCAAGAGGCGCGCAACGGCAGCGGCATTGATGTGGCCGTTGATCCTGCAATTCCATCTTGATGCACGGGGCAAGGGCAGGCGACGGCGAACTGGAAAGGCCGTAGCCGGCTGTGCCAAACGACCTACGATGGAACTGGGCGGCTGGCAGAACATGTTGCGCCCGGCGCATGCGAACACTGGTGACCCGGATGGCCCGTCGAGGCCTGTCGTTAATGAGGTCGCACGCGCGCTAATATCCATGATGGTCTGGAGTAAAACAGCTCCAACTAGAGACCGGATACATGGATGCAAGACCGTTACCGCCGGCTCGCCGAATCCACTCGCAACGCACGGCCGGATCATACATAAGGGTCAATTGCGTCGGTTTGGACCAGTGCTGTCCACTTCAGGTCTCCCCCAGCTTCGGACATCCCGCTGCACCGAACGAGGCGACGCGATGTGCCATGTGTGGACGGCTCCGGGTTGGCAAGGACTTTTTTCACGTTGCAGGCTTGGTCGGTGCAGCCATGTGTTCGGCCTTCAGATGCGGTTTCACATGACCGCTGGCCATAATGCCCTCCGCGGATCAGGTCCCGGTCAAAACCCCGCATTCGATGATGCGATGGCACAAGTGGGTTGTCCTGATCGCCGGATCGACCGGCTCTGCATTACGTGCTGTTAGCCCTCCCCAACCGTCACATCACGCCGGGTATGCGGCGCGATCTCGTTCATCGCGCCAGCGCGACGGGTTCCTTGTAACGCTCGCCTCTGGCCATCATGGCCCACGCCATCCGCGCAATCTTGTTGGCAAGCGCGATCGCGGCGGACCGCCGGGCCAGCAGAGCCGTGAGCCAGGGCCGATGCCCGTGACCATGGATCTTGGCGTAACGGATAACGGCGAGCGCGCCAGCCACGAACAGGCTGCGCAAATAGCGGTCACCCTGCTTGCTGATACTGCCGAGCCTGTCCTTGCCTCCGCTCGAGTGCTGCTTTGGAACGAGCCCAATCCAGGCCGAGAAGTTGCGGCCTGATCGGAAGGTTCTGGGGTCAGCAACGCTCGCGACCAGAGCGGTCGCCAGCATCGGACCGACCCCGGGAATGCAATGGAGGCGCTTACTCGTTTGGTTGGAACGGTGCCAGGCCATGATCATCCGATCAAACTCCAAAATCTGCTCCTTGAGGCGAAGCAGTTGAGTGCCGAGCGCAGCAAGGCAAGCACGAGCAACCTCTGGCAGCCGTTTGTCACTCCGGTCGGCAACAACGTGCAGCAGTTCCGTGACTCCCTTACGTCCGACCGCCGCGACAATACCGAACTCGGCGAGGTGAGCCCGGATCGAGTTAATCACCGCGGTCTGCTGGCGAATGAACAGATGACGGGTACGGTGGAGCATCAGGCAACTCTGCTGCGCGGGCGTCTTTGTTGGCACAAACCGCATGTTGGCCCTGCCCACCGCTTCGCAAATCGCCTCGGCGTCAGCCATGTCGTTCTTCTGCCGTTTGACATAGGGCTTCACGTAGGCCGGCGGCATCAGCCGCACGGTATGGCCAAGCGCCTGGAGTTCGCGCGACCAATGGTGCGACGAAGCACAGGCCTCAATGCCGACCAAACAGGCTGGCAGCTTCTGGAAAAACGCCGGGACCGAACGCCGCTTCAACTGGCGACGGATGACCACCTGGCCCGCCGCATCAACGCCGTGGATCTGGAAGACGGACTTGGCTATGTCGAGACCAATTGTCGTGATCGTCTGCATGGGGCGCTCCTCTAAATCGTGGGTGCCTCATCAGCCCCCACATCCATGGCACTCACGTGCCGGTGGAGGAGCCGTCCACAGCATCAAAACCGGACCTTGAAGCCGCTGTGCGAGTGTACCCACCCGGGAAGGACCGCACCTTGGTCGAACCGATTGTTACGGCCAGCCCGCGTCGTTGAAGCGGGCCTTACGCTCACCCTCGTCGAAGAGGATGGCGAAACAGCCGAGTTGGAATTGCCCTTTGCCCAAGCTAGCACGGCAATGGGTATTAAGGAGATTTTCGACCGATCATTGCGACCATGCCGTCGTCGTATTCGTCCTGCCCGGACTTGCCAGTTCCGATAGAAGCGGTGCGTCTGTCGTCGATGCAATCATCGTTGATCCGCACGCGGTCATTTTGAAAGGTTGGTGTATTCGCAAGCGCACGCATTCCGCTACATCAAGAAACTTCACGATCGTGCCTTGCAAAGATTTTGTCGCGCACCGCGACCGACCGTTCAGTTGTGCTGAGCGGTACTGCACGAGATCGTGACCATTCAAAATTAAACCTACACACCTCCGTCATTGACGCTGCTTAACGGTTCGCCGCCCCGTGACTTCGCACTGTGCGGATCGGGCGGGCGAGCACCGAAGGGGTGCTTCTTTCACGGAAAATGAAAAAATGAGAAATCTAAAGTTGACGACGATTTTGCTATCCACCGTGGCGCTGCTGGCTGTTACGGTTGTAGCGACTTCGATTGGCCCGGTTATCGCGGGCCAGAACAACAGCGCGAAGGTGGATAAGGGCGCCGCCATCGATCCGGACACGCTGAAGACCAAATATCCGATCAAGCACCTCGTGGTTGTCTTTAACGAGAACGTCTCGTTCGACCACTATTTCGGCACCTACCCGAATGCGCTGAATCCGGAAGGTGAGCCCGTTTTCGAGCCTGCCAAAAATACGCAACGGGACATCAACAATCTTTTGTCGACCCCGAGCCTGCTCGACAACAATCCCAACCTGAATGCGGCCAACGGCACGGCTGCTTCCAACCCATTCCGTCTTGACCGCACGCAGGCCAAGACGGCCGACCAGAGCCACGGCTACGGGGCCGAGCAGAAAGCCTATGACGGCGGCAAGAATGATCTCTTCCCGTTGAATACCGGTAAAGGCACCAGTGGCGGCGCCGGCGCTTTCGGCACCAACGCGCAAGTGATGGGCTATTTCGACGGCAACACCGTCACCGCTGTGTGGAACTATGCCCAGAACTACGCGATGAGCGACAATTCCTGGGGTGACCAATTTGGTCCGTCGACACCGGGAGCCCTCAACATGTTCGCCGGCAATACCAATGGCGGTGTTCAGACAGTAGGTACCGGCGCCCTGCTCGCCGACGGCGCGGGTGGCTTCACCATCAACGGTGATATCGATCCGAGCGGCGACGTGTGCTCGAGCGCGACCAGCCAGGCATGTCGAACGCCAAGAACATCGGCGACCTGCTGAATGCTGCGAACATTCCGTGGGGCTCGTTTGTCGGTGGTTTTAACCTGGAAACCATCAATGCCAACGGCACCACCGGCTGCAAGCGCAGCACCGTTGGCCAGGTGGTCGGCGCCCAGACGGACTACATCCCGCACCACATCTGGTTCCAGTACTTTACCTCGACGGCCAACCCGTCCCACGCCCGTCCGACCTCGACCAAGGCGATTGGCTACACCACGGTGCCTGGCACCAAAAAGGTTGATCCGGCCAACCATGGCTACGATCTGGAGGACTTCTTCACCGCGGTTGGATCGGGCAATTACCCGGCGGTTTCCTTCATCAAGACGCCAGCCGTCCAGGACGGTCACCCCGGCAACTCCGATCCGCTCGATGAGCAGGTCGGACTGGTCAACCTGGTCAACTTCCTGCAGCAGCAGCCTGACTGGGACTCGACGGCCATCATCGTCGCCTATGACGACTCGGATGGCTGGTACGACCACGCTTTCGCTCAGACGACGAGTCCGTCGTTCTCGTCTTCGGACGCCTTGAACGGTGCGGGCCTCTGCGGTGCCGTCGGTGCTACTGAACCGACCGGCATCAATGGTCTGCCCGTCGCGGGTCGCTGCGGTCCCGGTACGCGCCAGCCGTTCCTGGTGATCTCGCCCTACGCCAAGAAGAACTACGTCAGCCACGTGCTGATCACGCAGGCCTCGATCCCGCAATTCATCGAGGACAACTGGCTGAACGGTCAGCGTCTCGGCGGTGGCTCCTTCGATGCCACGACCGGTTCGATCGATGACATGTTCAACTTCAACAAGAAGAACAGCGTCGACGCTTGTCCTCGATCCGACCACCGGCACCGTGGATACCAAGGACCAAGAACAACGAACGAGCCAAATCAGCATGTTCAATCGCACAATCGTGTGGTTCCTCGGCGCCGGCCTTATGGCCGGCGCCGTCTTCGCTGCCGAACCGAAAGGTTTGCCCGGCGAAAACCCAAATCCAATTCATCTCATTCGCCCTCCCGTCCAGCCGTTCTCCGCCATGGCGAAGCTTGGCCGCGAGCTGTTTTTTGACACGAGCCTGTCATCGTCGGGCAAGATTGCTTGCGCGTCGTGTCACAGTCCGGACCATGCCTATGGTCCGCCGAACGATGCGTCCGTGATGCTCGGCGGCGCGGACCTGACGGTCGCAGGGCGCCCGCGCCGTTCCGTCGCTGACCTATCTGGAGCAGCAGCCTGAATTCAGCATCGGCCCCGATGATCCTTTAAACGAGAACCCGAACGTGGCGCAGCAGGCCGAGATCGGCAAGACCGCGGTGCGCGTGCAGAAGATCGCAACACAGACGGCGCAAAGCGCAAATATCGTTCCGCAGGGAGGCATGTTCTGGGACGGCCGCGCTGACACCCTTCAGATCCAGGCGGCAGGTCCGCTGCTCGACCCGCGCGAGATGGACGGCGGCAGCATGGAGGTCGTCGCTGAGAAACTTCGCAAGGCGCCTTATGCGCAGAAGTTTGCGGGATTGTTCGGCCCGAGCATTTTACGGGACTCAAGACTGCTGGCCGCCGAGGCGTTGTTTGCCATCGGGCGCTATCAGATCGAGGACCCGAGCTTCCATCCCTATACCAGCAAGTACGACTACTGGCTGGAGGGCAAGGCCCGCCTGAGCGAGGCCGAGATGCGCGGACTTCGCCTGTTCAACGATCCGGAAAAGGCCAATTGCGCCGGCTGCCATACCTCGGAGCCAACCCGGGAGGGTTACCCGCCGCACTTTACCGATCTTCAGTATGAAGCGCTGGGCGTGCCACGCAACGTTGCGCTCGCCGATACCAAGGACCCCAACTATTTCGATCTCGGGGTTTGCGGACCCATTCGCAAGGACATTGCCGAGCAAACGCAATTTTGCGGCATGTTCAAGACGCCGACCTTGCGCAACACTGCGCATGCGCCACGCGTTCTTCCACAATGGCGTATTCCAGACGTTGCAGCAGGTGATGGATTTCTACAATTTCCGCGACACGAACCCGGAGAAGGTCTATCCGGTTGGCGCCGACGGTAAGGCGCAGAAATACGACGACATCCCGGCGCAGTATCACGCCAATGTCGATGTCGCCGATCCCCCCTTCAACCGCCATCCCGGCGAAACGCCGGCGATGACGGCACAGGACGAAGCCGACATCATCGCATTCCTGAATACCCTGAACGATGGATACAAGCCGGAGCAGTGAGGAGCACGTCACGCCCTGTGAGCATTAAATTGCCGATCTTTGCTCAATTTAGGTGTTTCAGGTTTCGCGCTCGATTGGACCTCGGTCAGCCAACTTGGCAGAAGAAGGGTCGATCTACCGACTCCAGCGCATGACCGCTATGGGTCATAGGACTAAACCGCTCGCGCGGTAAGGCACCGCGGCGGCTGCTACACGGCCAAATGGGATAGCGCGGCGGGGCGTCCTGTCTTGAGATGAGGGGTTGGCAACCTTCATCGAAGACAGGAGCATCCCTCATGACCGATAAGGCCATAAGCCCGCTGCGGCAGCGCATGATTGAAGACATGACAATCCGCAAGTTAGCGCCAAAGACTCAACAAGGCTACATCCGCACCATCAAGGATTTTGCTGCGTTCGTCGGCCGATCGCCCGACACGGCGAGCTTAGAGGACGTCCGACGCTTTCAACTGCATCTGGCGGCGAACGGCGCGCACATCGCCATCCTCAATCACACCGTAGCTGCGTTGCGGTTCTTCTTCAGGGTCACGCTCAGGCGATCCGACATCATCGAGCATACGACGTTCATCCACGAGCCCCGCAAGTTGCCGGTCGTGCTCAGCCCGGAAGAGGTGGCGCGCCTTTTGGATGCAGCGCCGGGGCTCAAATACAAGGCGGCACTGAGTGTGGCTTATGGCGCGGGTTTGCGCGCCGCCGAGGTAATCTCGCTCAAGCTCGGCGATATCGACAGCAAACGCATGGTGATCCGCGCCGAACAAGGCAAAGGTCGCAAAGACCGCTACGTAATGCTGTCCCCACATCTGCTCGAGCTGCTGCGCGCCTGGTGGAGGGCGGCACGACCGCAAGGCTGGCTATTTCCAGGGCGCGACCGTGTGCAGCCGATGACGACGCGTCAGCTCAATCGCGCCTGCCATGCCTCAGCCGATAGGGCCGCGATCGACAAGCGCGTATCGCTCCACACCTTGCGGCACAGCTTCGCCACCCACCTGCTCGAGCAGAA
This sequence comes from uncultured Alphaproteobacteria bacterium, assembly GCA_963843235.1. Taxonomy (GTDB): domain Bacteria; phylum Pseudomonadota; class Alphaproteobacteria; order Rhizobiales; family Xanthobacteraceae; genus Bradyrhizobium. The sequence continues at coordinate 256,997 of CAWJJV010000011.1, read as the reverse complement.
CATCGACATCAGAGTGATTCAGGTCCTGCTCGGGCACGCCAAGCTCGATACCACGGCACTCTATACGCGGGTCGCCACCAAGACGATCCGGGAGGTGATGAGCCCACTGGAGCATATCGCCCGCAAGATCGAGAGGATCGAGCCGCCCGCTTAAAGCGCGGCGTGCCGCGTCCGGCACTGGAGGTCGCGGATATCTTCTGCGATCATGGAGCGGCATGGCGCAGAGCCCATGCCGGCCATGTGAGCCTCGGTCAATTGAAGGTCTTGTCGGCGATCGAGAGTTGCCGCACGGCGGCGCTCGGCGGTCATGTCGCGCGCTGCGAGAAGTGCGCGCACACCCAAATCTCGTACAACTCTTGCCGCAACCGGCATTGCCCGAAGTGTCAGGGGGCCGCGGCAAAGCAATGGCTGGCCGCGCGCGATGCCGATCTGCTGCCGGTGCCGTACTATCACGTCGTGTTCACGCTGCCGGCGGCTATCGCCGATATCGCCTACCAGAACAAGACCGTCATCTACGACCTCCTGTTCAAGGCCTCGGCCGAGACCCTGACCACGATCGCCGCCGACCCCAAGCACCTCGGTGCCCGCGTCGGCATCACCTCGGTCCTCCATACCTGGGGCTCCGCGATGACCCATCACCCGCATGTCCACATGATCGTGCCGGGCGGCGGCATCTCGCTCGACGGCGAGCGCTGGGTGGCGTGCCGCCCCGGCTTCTTCCTGCCGGTGCGTGTGCTCTCGCGCCTGTTTCGCCGGCTGTTCCTGGAGAAGCTTCTCGCCGCACACCAGGCCAACAACCTGAAGTTCTTCAGGCATCATACCGCTCTCGCCGATGCACAGACGTTCGCGGCCTATCTGGCGCCGTTGCGCCGGGCTGAATGGGTCGTCTATGCCAAGCGCCCGTTCGGCGGGCCACAGGCGGTGCTGGCCTATCTGTCGCGCTACACCCACCGCGTCGCCATCGCCAACAGTAGGCTGATGGCTTCCACCTCGGTCTCGGTGCGGGCGTGGCCGAGAGGAGGGGGCGGGGTTGGAAGAGGCGATCACAGCCCGTAAGTCGGCGATATCGCAGACGATACGATATGACGACGGATGCCAAGCTTCCCGCTCGAATTCGCGTCAGGGCATTGGCCTGCGGTGCCCGACCCGTTGTTGTTGATGGATATCTCAGCGGTCGCTGGAGTAGCTGCGGTTCTGGACTGGACTTTGCCTTTGCAGTCGCAGACGAGCCGCCATCGTGCTGCGTTGGCATCGTTGATTACTATAGCGACTTCAGGTCGAAGGCGGTTTTGGTCGCACAGCGGCGCCAGATCTGGCAGGTTCGATCGACTTCCAGCAGAAAGGCTGAGCCCACCAACGAACGAAAAACCCCGCCGTCACCGGCAGGGTCCCATCTGCCGGGACCTCAATGTGAGGCGAAAAGCCTAGCTGTCTTATGATCCGCTCCGCCACGTTCCGGAATGGTGGCGATCTGGCAATGGGAACGCGGACAAACTAAATGCTGAACGCATGCAAACCAGCGAACTAAAGACATTCATCGAAGATCATCACCGACTGTTCGTGCTGACCGGTGCTGGCTGCAGCACGAACTCGGGGATTCCCGATTATCGGGATGCCGACGGCAATTGGAAACGCACGCAACCGGTTCGCTTTCAGCCGTTCATGGCGGAGGAACCGACGCGTCGACGTTACTGGGCGCGCAGCATGATCGGCTGGCGACGGTTCGGACAAGCCGTGCCCAACGACGCGCATCACGCTCTTGCCCGTCTTGAAGCCAAAGGCCAGTGCCAAATCCTCCTTACCCAGAACGTGGACCGGCTGCACCAGGCCGCCGGGAGCAGGGCGGTGATCGATCTGCACGGGCGCCTCGATCTCGTCCGCTGTACGGCCTGCTCGGCCACCAGCCGGCGCGCCGATTTCCAGGACGATCTGGTCCGCCTTAACGCCGCTTGGGTCGATCTTGACGCCTTGGCGCTGCCCGACGGCGATGCCGACCTCGATCATCTCGACTTTTCCGGGTTCGCCGTGCCGGCCTGCCGATCGTGCGGCGGTATCCAGAAGCCAGACGTCGTCTTCTTCGGCGAGAACGTTCCGCGCGATCAGGTCGCCGCAGCCCAGGCAGCCCTGGAAAAGGCCGACGCCATGCTCGTCGTCGGCTCGTCGCTCATGGTCTATTCCGGATTCCGCTTCGCCCAGATGGCAGCGCGTCGAGGCATTCCGATCGCGGCTGTCAATCTCGGCCGGACCCGAGCCGACGACCTTCTGACGCTGAAGATCGAGGACCGCTGCGAGGCGGCGCTTTCGTTTCTGCTTTAGGCGCGCAACAATGCCGTAAGAGGCCAGGCGGCATCTTTCTTGGAAGATGGAGCCCTTCTGGACGATCAATCAAACGCCACCGCAGACAAAACCTGGACCATCGCGTTGACTCGTCGCTCATGTCTATCCGGATTCCGCTTCGCTCACATGGCAGCGCGTCTAGTAGGCATCCCGATCGAGGCTGTGAACCTCGGCCGGTCCCGAGCCGATGACCGTCTGTCGCTAAAGGTCCAGAGCCGTTGCGAATTTCTGTTGAAACTACGCAGTTTCGGTCCAGACCGGCAGACACGAAGCTCGTTGCGCGCGAATCCTCGACCGAGCAGGTCTGTGCCAAAATCGAGTCCAGCCAGTGCCAAAGTCGAACGTCGAGCACATTGATCCTGAGGGCCCCACCAAAGCCAAACCTCAAATTCGCATAAGGTATATTATGGAATATAATTATCGATAATGAGATCAGAGAGTTAGAAAAGATCTCTGCTAAAGCGCGTCAATTGGTGCAGCCGCTGTTCGGTCCAAGACGCTACGAAAGCGCCTACGGTAGTCCGGGAGCCGCCAGCGTATTCCCCTTCGTCGTCCTTGGTCGTTCCGTGTCTCGTGTACCTTGGCTGGTCTAAACGCCGATATTGCCGCCGGGTGCGGACGCTGCAATAAGCCGGTCACAAGATCGCAGATGACCCGGCGGCATCCAGTCCGTAGGATACATCTTACAAGAACAATAAATCCCAAGGAGAGACACAGATGAGCTTTTCACGACGCACGCTGCTCAAGGCAACCGCGGCATCGGCGGTTATGGGCGGCGTCGGCGCGCCGTTCGTCGCTCGCGCGCAGCAGGCCGAATGGACCTATAAGTTCGCCAACAACCTTCCGGAGTCGCATCCGTTCGTGGCGCGCGCCCGGGAAATGGCGGCGGCGATCAAGGCTGAGACCAATGGCCGGTTCGATCTCCAGGTTTTTCCCAATAGCCAGCTTGGTTCAGACACCGATACGCTGAGCCAGGTCCGTTCCGGCGGCGTCGAGTTTTTCACGCTGTCGGGCCTGATCCTGGCGACGCTGGTGCCGGCGGCCTCGATCAACGGCATCGGCTTTGCGTTCCCGGATTACCCGACGGTCTGGAAAGCGATGGACGGCGATCTCGGCGCCTATGTGCGGGGCGAAATCAGAAAGTCGGGTCTCGAGGTCATGGACAAGATCTGGGACAACGGCTTCCGCCAGACCACGTCGTCGAACAAGCCGATCACCGGTCCCGACGACTACAAGGGTTTCAAAATCCGCGTGCCGGTTTCACCATTGTGGACCTCGATGTTCAAGGCGTTTGACGCCGCGCCGGCCTCGATCAATTTCAGCGAGGTCTATTCGGCGCTGCAGACCAAGATCGTCGAGGGCCAGGAAAATCCGCTGGCGCTGATATCCGCGGCGAAGCTGTACGAGGTGCAGAAATATTGCTCCATGACCAACCATATGTGGGACGGCTTCTGGTTCCTCGCCAATCGCCGCGCCTGGCAATCCCTGCCCGATGACATCAAGACCGTGGTCGCCCGAAACATTAACGCGGCGGCCGTCAAAGAGCGGACCGATACCGAAAAGCTCAACGCGACCGTGAAGGACGAACTTGCAGGCAAGGGGCTCGCCTTCAATCAGCCTGATGTCGCGCCGTTCCGTGAGAAACTTCGTACAGCCGGGTTCTATGCCGAGTGGAAAGCCAAATATGGCGACCAGGCGTGGGAACTGTTGGAGAAGTCCGTAGGCAAACTGTCGTAACGGGATCGCCGAGGGGACCCGGCATGGTTCAGATCGAATTCACGCAAGGGACGGTCGGCGAGGTGACGTCCCCTCGCCGCCGCCGTTCGCGCACGGCGTTGTTGGAGGCTTGGCTTGGAACGCTGGTCGAAATTCCGGCAGCGCTTCTGGTGGTCGCTGAAATCGTGATTCTGTTTGCCGGCGTCGTCTCACGCTACGTCCTGCACCAGCCGCTGATCTGGTCGGATGAGCTGGCCTCAATCCTGTTTCTCTGGCTGGCGATGCTGGGCGCCGTGGTGGCGTTTCACCGCGCCGAGCACATGCGCATGACCGCGGTCGTGGCCAGCGCGAAGCCTGCAATGCGGGCTTATCTTGACGTCGTTGCGACCTGCGCCGCGCTGGCGTTTCTGCTGCTGATCGCATGGCCGGCTTACGAATACGCCTACGAGGAAAGCTTCATCACCACGCCGGCGCTACAAATCCCCAACATCTGGCGTGCCGCAGCGCTTCCGGTCGGCGTGTGCCTGATGGCGGTGTTTGCACTGCTGCGGCTGCTGCGCAGCGACGACGTCCGGATCACACTGGCTGCCGTGCTGTCGGTCGCGGCGGTGATCGGACTTTTCTGGCTGGCCCAGCCATGGCTGCGTCCGCTCGGCAACATCAATCTGGTCATTTTCTTTGTCGGCGTGGCCGGCTTCTGCGTCTTCGCCGGCGTTCCCATTGCGTTCGGGTTCGGGCTGTCGGTGTTCGGCTATCTCGCGCTGACCACCCATACGCCGCTGATGGTGCTCGTCGGCCGCATGGACGAGGGCATGAGCCATCTGATCCTGCTGGCGGTACCGCTGTTCGTGTTCCTGGGCCTTTTGATCGAGATGACCGGCATGGCGCGCGCCATGGTTGGGTTCCTGGCGAGCCTGCTGGGTCATGTGCGCGGCGGCCTGCACTACGTGCTGTTGGGTGCAATGTATTTGGTGTCCGGCATATCCGGCTCAAAGGCCGCGGACATGGCGGCGGTCGCACCGGTACTGTTTCCTGAAATGAAGGCGCGGGGCGCCAAGCCAGGCGATCTCGTCGCCCTGCTCGCAGCCACCGGCGCGCAGACCGAGACCATTCCGCCGAGCCTGGTGCTGATCACCATCGGTTCGGTGACCGGCGTTTCGATCTCGGCGCTGTTTACCGGCGGCTTGCTGCCGGGCGCGGTGCTGGCGATGACGCTGTCGGCGCTGGTGTGGTGGCGCTATCGCGGCGAGGATCTCAGCCACGTCCAGAAAGCCGGAGCGGGCGAAATCGCGAAGGCTTTCGTCGTCGCCCTGCCCGCACTGGCACTGCCTTTCGTGATCCGCGCCGCGGTGGTCGAGGGCATCGCCACCGCGACCGAGGTCTCCACCATCGGGATCGTCTATGGTTTTGTCATTGGCCTCTTGGTCTATCGCCACTTCGACTGGCGGCGGCTGGCGCCGATGCTGATCGACACCGCATGCCTGTCCGGCGCGATCCTGCTGATCATCGGCACCGCCACCGGCATGGCCTGGGGATTGACCCAGTCCGGGTTTTCGCGCGCGCTCGCGACCGCGATGACCGGCCTGCCCGGCGGCTCGGCGGCGTTCATCGCGGTATCGATCGTGGCCTTCATGGTCCTGGGCAGCGTGCTCGAGGGTATTCCGGCGATCGTGCTGTTCGGACCACTGCTGTTTCCGATTGCGCGGGCGGTCGGCGTTCACGAGGTCCATTATGCGATGATCATCATCCTCGCGATGGGCATTGGCCTGTTCGCGCCGCCGTTCGGCGTCGGCTATTATGCCGCCTGCGCCATCGGCCGGGTCGATCCCGCGGAGGGTATCCGGCCGATCTGGGGCTATATGCTGGCCCTGCTGGCAGGCCTGATCGTCGTGGCGATATTCCCGTGGATTTCGATCGGGTTTCTGTAGAACAGACCTAGCGAAACGGAAGGTGGCCGATGAGCGACAGCCAAAGCCAGTACAGTATCGGGCTGGACAAGACGCCGGCCAACTTCGTGCCGCTGACGCCGCTGAGCTTCCTGGCGCGTAGCGCGGCCGTCTATCCCGACCACGTCAGCGCCGTCTACGAGGGCCGGCTCTTCACCTGGTCGGAGACCAATGCGCGCTGCCGGCGCTTTGCGTCTTTTCTCGCCGGGCGCAATATCGGTCGCGGCGATACGGTCGCAGCGATGCTGCCGAACGTCCCCGCCATGAACGAGGTACACTTTGCGGTGCCGATGGCAGGTGCAGTGCTCAACGCGCTCAACATCCGGCTCGATGCCGCCTCGATCGCCTTCCAGCTCGACCACGGCGGCGCCAAGCTGATCCTGGTCGACCCGGAATTTTCGGGCGTGATCGCGGAAGCGCTCACGCTGATGCGCGGGCCGAAGCCGTCGGTGATCGACGTCGACGATCAAGCTTTCACGGGCGGAAAACGCATCGGCGAACTCGAATATGAAGTCGCGCTGTCGCAAGGCGATCCCGGCTTCACGGCGTTGCTGCCGCACGACGAATGGGACGCGATAGCGCTCAGCTATACCTCGGGAACCACAGGCAATCCCAAGGGCGTGGTGACCCACCACCGCGGCGCCTACCTCAATGCCGTGAGCAATATCCTTGCCGGCAATCTCGGCCAGCACCCGGTCTATCTCTGGACGCTGCCGATGTTCCACTGCAACGGCTGGTGCTTCCCCTGGACCATCGCGGCGGCCGCAGGCGTCAACGTTTGCCTGCGCAAGGTCGATCCCTCGAAGATTTTCGAGTTGATCCCAAAACATGGCGTCACCCACATGAGTGGCGCGCCGATTGTCTATAACACGCTGATAAACGCCCCCGATGCGCCGAACGGCGCCGCCGCGCGGCCGGTTGTCGGCCTAATCGCCGGCGCCGCCCCGCCGGTGGCGGTGCTGGAAGGTGCCGAACGGATCGGGATCAAGCTGACGCATGTCTACGGCCTGACCGAAGTCTATGGTCCGGCGTCGGTGTGTGCGGAGCAGCCGGGTTGGGATGATCTGGCCGCCGATCAACGCGCCCAGCTCAAGCGCCGGCAGGGCGTGCCCTACCCGCTGCAGGAAGCCGTCACGGTGATCGATCCCGAAACCATGCGCGAAGTGCCGCGCGACGGCGAGACCATCGGTGAAGTGATGTTCCGCGGCAACATTGTGATGAAGGGGTATCTCAACAACGAGAAGGCCACCCGTGAAGCCTTCGCCGGCGGCTGGTTTCACACCGGCGATCTCGGCGTGCTCGACGCGTACGGCTATGTCATCATCAAGGATCGCTCCAAGGACATCATCATCTCCGGCGGCGAAAACATCAGCTCGGTCGAGGTCGAGGATGTCCTCTACAAGCACCCCGCGGTGCTGTTCGCCGCCGTGGTCGCAAAGCCCGACACCAAATGGGGCGAAGTGCCCTGCGCCTTCGTCGAACTGAAGGACAACGCGCACGCGCACCGAAGCCGAGATCATCGCGTTCTGCCGCGGTCAGATGCCGGGTTTCAAGACGCCGAAGGCGGTGGTGTTCGGGCCGATTCCAAAGACCTCGACGGGCAAGATCCAGAAATTCATGCTGCGCGATCAGGTCAAATCGGCGAAGGCGATTTCGGCCTGAAGGCCTCCCCTCTCTAGTCCAGCCCCTCTCGACACACCGCCTTATGCGACAGCATTCAGGCTTCCAGTGGTTGTCGAGGCGCTCGATGCATTGGCGCCGGCGTTGGCATAGGCTCCGGCGGCGGCCGGGATACTTGTCCAGCGCGGCGACGAGCTGCTCCATTGTGTTGGCCATCTGAGCGAAGGAAGAGGCACTGTCGGCCGATGTTTCATTTCCCTGGTCGGCATGAAATACCTCGACGGACAATCCGTTCGGCAGATCGACGCTGATGCCGTCTATCGAAGCGTTGGAGCCCGAGCCGCTGGTGGCGCTTGCGCCGGTCCCGCCGGCGGAAGTCGCGTCCGTCGAGGAAGTTTGGGCTGCGGTCGAGGACGCTGCTGCTGGGGAATTCTCAAAAGCCGCGACGAGCTGCTCGATCGAGGCTATCATTTGACTGTACGAAGCGTCGCTGCTGCTCCCGGCCGATGTCCCGCCGCTTTGCCCGGTGGACCCGGCGCCCTGAGCGAGGTGAAAAACCCCGACCGACATCCCGTTCGGCAGACCAACGCTGATGCCATCGTCAACCGAGAAAGAGAGTGAACCCGTCGCTCCGGTCGAGGGCGCGGTTGTCGAAGGTGCTTGAGCGGTGGTCGAGCTTTTGGGTTGGGTTGAAGCTGTCGCAAGCTGTTGCCTGAGAGCGCTGGTCCCTGTCACGCCGCTGATACTCATGTCGATACTCCAAATGGTCGCGATGCATACGATGCCAAGCAAATCAAATGCCAGTGCGCGGCACGAGAAGCCGTTCGATGTTTGAAGCATATTTAAGGGCGTTAGGCGCGATAGATGGTGATGCAGGATATTCACGACCGATCGACGTCACTGATCGTCGGCGGCAAAAATTGCCGGCTAAAGAAAGTTCTGCCCAGCCGCGCAGACGAGGCACAACGCCCCGCGCGTGTCAGTCCACCCGCTCCAGCGTCAGCCGCATGCCGTCATAGGCCGGGATCACCCCTGTCGGAAGCTTCTGGCGCAGCACCTCGTAATCGAGATCCGAATGCATGTTGGTGATGACGGCCCGGCGCGGCTTGAATCGATCGATCCATGACAGCGCGTCATTGACGCTGAAGTGGCTGGGGTGCCCAGTATATCGCAGACCGTCGATAATCCAGAGGTCGAGATTTTCCAGCTGCGGCCAGCTCTCGGGCGGAATGTCGTTGACGTCGGGCGTATAGACGGCATCACCGATCCGGTAGCCCAGCGCCGGAATTCGGCCGTGTTGCAGGACGAACGCCGACAGCGTCACCGGACCACCCTTCCCTTCGATGGTGCGGCTTTCACCGGCTTCGATCGAATGCTGGTCGAGGATCGGCGGATAATCGCTGCCCGGCGGCGACACGAAGCAGTAGGAGAACCGCAAGATGAAATCTTTCGCGGTCGACGAATTGAGATAGACCGGAATGCGCTGGCGCTGGTGCAGCACGACCGAACGCAGGTCATCGATTCCATGGGTTTGATCGGCGTGCTCGTGCGTCAGGAACACCGCATCGATGTGATTGACCTCGGCGTCGATCAGTTGCTCGCGCAGGTCGGGCGCGGTGTCGATGACGATCCGTGTCACGCCGCCATCCGAGGTCCGCTCCGCCAGTAGCGAGCAGCGGCGGCGCCGGTTTTTCGGGTTGCTGGGATCGCAGGCGCCCCAGCCGAGTGCCGGGCGTGGAACGCCGGCAGAGGATCCGCAGCCGAGAATCGTCAACGTCAGCGTCATGCGGTGGCTTCCACGGCCGGCACCTTGCTGAACAGGCGAAAGAAGTTCTCGGTGGTTTGACGTGAAATTTCTTCCAGCGAAACACCGCGCGATTCCGCCAGTACCTTGGCTGTTTCCACGACATAAGAGGGTTCGTTGCGCTTGCCCCGGAATTTGCCGGGCGCAAGATAGGGCGCGTCAGTTTCGACCATGATGCGGTCCGCCGGCAGCTCGGCCGCCAACTCGCGCAGGGCTTCCGACTTCTTGAAGGTCAAAATCCCCGTGAACGAAATCGACAGGCCCAGCGAGATCGCTTTCATCGCGAGTTCGCGCCCGCCGGTGTAGCAATGCAGCACGGCGCGAAACGATCCCTTGGCCATTTCATCTTCGAGGATACGACCGCAGTCATCGTCGGCGTCACGGGTATGGATGACCAGCGGAAGCCCGGTGGCGCGGGCGGCTGCGATGTGCGCGCGAAAGCCGCGCTCCTGCGCCTGCCGTGAGCCGTGCTCATAGAAGTAATCCAGCCCTGCCTCGCCCAGGGCCACGACCTTGGGATGCTTCGTCAGTTCGATCAGCTCGCTGGCGGGAATGCCGTCCTCCTCGTCCGCCTGATGCGGATGGGTGCCGACCGAGCAGTAGACGTTCGGAAACCGCGCGGTGATATCAAGCAACGCGCTGAGCCGCCTGACCCGCGTCGAGATCGTCACGATGCGCCCGATGCCGGCGGCTTCGGCTCGTGCGACGATCGCGTCAAGATCGTCGGCGAAATCGGGAAAATCGAGGTGGCAGTGGCTGTCGATCAACATCGGCTTTTGACCATTCAAGCCGCTGTCGGTTCGACATAACGCGGAAATACCGGCGCCGGCGCCGGCAGTGCCGTGCCCGGCTTGATCCGGGCTGCCGCGCCCAACGCCGCAAAGCTGCGGGCGTTGTCGGGAACGCCGAGACTATCCAGCAACTTCGCCGCGGATTCGGGCATCGCGGGTTGCGCCAGAATGGCGATCTGTCGGACCACCTCCGCGGTCACGTACAAGCACGGTACGCTGGCGCGCGGGATCGGTTTTCGCCAGCGCCCACGGCGCCTCACCCGCGAAATAGCGGTTGGCCTCCGCCACCACCGCCCAGACGGCATTCAGCCAGTGATGAATCTGCTGCGTGCCCATTGCCGTCCGTGCCAATGCAATCATGCCGTCGGCCTGCGCCAGGATGGCCTGGTCGTTGTCGCTGAAGGCGCCCGGCTCGGGCAACACGCCGGCGTATTGCTTTGTGATCATCGATAGCGAACGCTGGGCGAGATTGCCGAGATCGTTGGCGAGGTCGGCATTGATCCGCGCCACGATGGCTTCGTGATTGTAGCTGCCGTCCTGCCCGAACGGCACCTCGCGCAGGAAGAAATAGCGCATCTGGTCGACGCCGTATTGATCGGCGAGATTGAAGGGATCGACGACGTTGCCGACCGATTTCGACATCTTCTCGCCCCTGTTGAACAGGAAGCCATGGGCGTAGACCCGTTTCTGCACGGCAATGCCCGCCGACATCAGGAACGCGGGCCAATACACCGCGTGAAAGCGGATGATATCCTTGCCGATGATGTGCGACGTCGGCCGGCCAGTAGCGCCAGTTCGCCGCGCTTTCGTCGGGAAACCCGACCCCGGTGATGTAGTTAGTCAGTGCATCGACCCACACATACATCACGTGCTCAGAGTTCGTGCGGCACCTTGACGCCCCAGTCGAACGTCGTACGCGAGATCGACAGATCCCTCAGCCCGCTTTTCACGAAGCTGACGACCTCATTGCGGCGCGAGTCCGGGCCGATGAAATCAGGCTGGTCGTTGTAAAGCTTGAGCAACCTGTCCTGATAGGCGGACAGCTTGAAGAAATAGCTCTTTTCCTCGACCCACTCCACCGGAGTGCCCTGGGGGCCACGGCGCACATTGTCCTCACCCACCGTGGTTTCGTCTTCGGCGTAATAGGCTTCGTCGCGCACCGAGTACCAGCCGGAATAGGCGTCGATGTAGATGTCGCCCGCCGCCTGCATCCGTTTCCAGACTTCCTGAACCGAATGATGATGCGCCGGTTCCGAGGTGCGGATAAAGCGGTCGAACGAAACGTTCAGGCGCTGGTCCATTTCCTTGAACCGGCCGGCATTGCGCGTGGCGAGGTCTAACGGCGTCATCCCCTCGCTCTGCGCGGTCTGAATCATCTTCAAGCCGTGTTCGTCGGTGCCGGTCAGGAAAAACACGTCCTTACCGTCGAGCCGCTGAAAACGCGCCAGCGCGTCGGTCGCGATCGCCTCGTAGGCGTGGCCGATATGCGGGATACCGTTCGGATACGCGATCGCGGTGGTGATGTAGTAGGAGTTTCGCGTTGCCGTGTTCGTCGGCGCCGCGACGGCCGCCGCCGTGGCGCCGGCTCTTGGCGGGCGCGTCTTTCCGACCGCGCGCGGTTGTTGGGACGTCGAAGTGCGATTCGCTGACTTTGCTTTTTTCGCCGACTTTTTTGCAGCTTTTTTGGCGGTCTTTTGGTGAGCCTTTTTTGGCGCCTTTTTCACGGCTGCCGGTTTCTTCGTGGCCTTCTTCACGGTCTTTTTGACGGCTTTGCCTGACGTCTTGGCGGCTCTCTTCTTGGTGGTCTTCTTCGCGCCACGCTTGCTCTTCCCGACGCGCTTTTTGGTCACCGCGGCCTTGGCGACGCGGGCGCGCTTCGGTGAGCGAACCTTCTTCGCGGTTCGCTTTTTGGAAGTTTTCTTCTTAGGCGTCGCCACCACAGTTTCCTTCATCATTTTAAACGGGATTGCCGGGAATAATCTCGCGGGGTGTCTTACCGCACGGCTTCCGCAAGCAGGCCGAACACCGAGAAAACCAGCGGTTTTCGTTCGAGATTGTAGGATTTGGTGTCGCGCGCGGCGCGATTGATCTTTTCCCACACCTCCGCCAGCCGTGCAAGGCGGGGAAGGTTCACATTGGCATTGGCATCGTCGGCGTGAAGGCGTTCGTTGACCCAACGATCGACGCTGTCGATAAAGGCCGCAAGTGCGACCCGGTCACTGCCGCCGAGCGCATCCCCCAGCGCGTGCAATTCGCGCGGGTCGACCCGCGGCAGCGTTGACAGCAGCGCCGCGGTCCGCTGGTGAAGCTTGAGTGCGTCGCCGCCTAGTAGTGTCAGCGCGCGCGCGACGCTTCCCTCGGCCGCCCCGGCGGCCTCGTTAAGCGCGGGATCGTCGAGTGCAAGCTTCGCAGCCTGCGCGGCGGCAGCTATCACGTCGCCGGTGGCTAGCGGGCGTAACATCAGCTTTCGGCAGCGCGAGAGTATCGTCGGCAGAACCCGCGCCGGCGCATGACTGACGAGCAGGAACAGCGACTGCTGCGGCGGCTCCTCGAGGACCTTGAGCAACGCATTGGCCGCGTTGGGATTGAGTTCATCGACGGTATCGACGACGCAGACCCGCCAACCGTCCACGGCCGCGGTGGATCCAAAGAACGAAATGGTTTCCCGGGTTTCGTCGACCGTGATCACGGTCCGCATCACGCCCTTGTCGTTGAGCGTGCGTTCCAGGGTGAGCAAGCCGCCATGGGCGCCGGCCGCGACGTGGCGCGCAACCGGATCGGACGGATCAACCCATAGCGTGTCGGCGCCCTGCACGTCGGCGCCAAGGGGATTGCGGTGCGCGAGTACAAATCGGGCCATTCGATAGGCCAGCGTGGCTTTGCCGATGCCCTGCGCGCCCCCGATCAGCCACGCATGCGGAATGCGACCGCTGCGGTAGGCATTGAGCAGCGCCATCTCGGCCTCGCCGTGCCCTGCCAGCAGCGTGGTTTCGCGCGGATGCGCGGCCGCAATCTGCGGTTCGACCTGGCGCGGACTCATGCTGAATTGACCGCGTTGCCGGTGCTGCCCGTGAACAGCCGCTCGCGCAGGGCGGCCCACACTTTCGCGGCGACCGTGTCGGCTGCCGCATTGGCGTCGATCAGTACGCATCGCTGCGGCTCACCCGCCGCGATCTGCCGGTACGCCTCGCGCAATTCGTGATGAAACCTGACGTCTTCGGCCTCGAAACGATCGGGCGCGGCGTTGCCGCGGCGGGCGGCCGCGCGCTGCATGCCGACCTCGACCGGAACATCGAGAATGATCGTCAGATCCGGCTTGAGGTCGCCGATCGTGGCTCGCTCCATCGCGTTCAGAACCGCGGGAGAAACGTTTCCCAATTTCACCTGGTACGCTCGCGTCGAGTCCGAGAACCGGTCGCACAGCACCCACATTCCCTGATTCAGGGCCGGCTGGATCACGGTGCGCACATGGTCGTCACGCGCGGCCACAAACAACAACGTTTCCGCATCGGGGCCCAGCAATTTGCCCACGCCGGATAACAGGAGATGCCGGATAATTTCGGCGCCCGGCGAGCCGCCCGGCTCGCGCGTGACGAGGACGCGCAGCTTCGCAGCGTCTAGCCGTTGCGCGAGCGTCTTGATCTGGGTGGATTTTCCGGAGCCTTCGCCGCCCTCAAAGGAGATAAATCGCCCGCGCACCGGAGATCGTTTAGCCTTTGTCTTGGCCATGCTCAGAGCTTCTCGGCGCCCGCGCGAAACACCCCGATCACGAGCTCGCTGACGCCATCCACCGCCCGCCGCACCGTCGATCCCTTGCCGATCGGTTCGGCCGTGTAGATCGGCGTCTCCACGGCGAGATTGGCACCGCGCCAGACTTTGACGACACCCACCTGCTGACCGGCCGTGATCGGCGCACGTACCGGTCCCTTATAGACGATGCGCGCGATCAGCTTGTCGGTTCCGTTTTTTTGCACCATCACCGTGATGGGCTTGGAACTTGCAAGTTTGACTGAGCCGCTATCCCCACCGAATACCTTGGCATACCCGACCGGCTGCTCTGCCGCGAACAGGGTTCTCACCTCGAAATTGCGAAATCCCCATTCAAGCATTTTCTTGGTTTCGGACGCCCGATCCTCGGAATCCTCAAGGCCGTTGACGACGGCGATCAACCGGATTCCGTTTTGAACGGCAGAGCCAACCATGCCGTAACCGCCCTCTTTAGTGTAGCCGGTCTTGAGCCCGTCGGCGCCATCGAGCGAGTTCAGCAGCGGATTGCGGTTCTGCTGCCTGATCTTGTTCCACGTGAACTCCTTTTCGCCGAACAGCTTGTAGAATTCCGGGTAGGTCTGGATGATGTAGCGCGCAAGCTTCCCAAGTTCGCGCACGGTCATCTTGTTGCCGGGGTCGGGCAGCCCGTTGGAGTTGGCGAAAGTCGATTGCGTCAGGCCAAGTTCACGCGCGCGCTTGGTCATCATGTCGGCTGCGAAGGCGCGCTCGTTGCCGTCCATGCCTTCTGCCAGCGCGATGCAGGCATCGTTACCGCTCTGGATAATGGCGCCGTGAAGCAGGTCGTCCACCGACACCTTGCTATTGAGGGCCGCGAACATCGTCGAGCCCCCCGCGGGCGCGCCGCCCTTGCGCCAGGCATTTTCGCTGATGCGATATTCGTCGGTCAGTTTGATGTCGCCCTGCTTGATCGCGTGAAAGACCACCTCGGCGGTCATCAGCTTCATCATGCTGGACGGCGCGCGCAGTTCATCGGCGTTCTTCTCGAACAGCACGCTGCCGCTGGAGGCCTCGATCAGGATCGCGGTCGGCGCGTCACCGTCGAAACCGCCCTCCTCTTTCCGGGCTCCCTGCACGCTTTGATTGGCGGCGTGCACCACACTGCCCCAACCGACCGCTGCCACGACGACCGCCGCAACCAAGCGATGCCATGCGGGCATCTTGGTGGATTTCGGTTTGCGGAACGCGGGTGTTTCGACTGCCATCGGCGATGCCCTGGGCCCGGCTTTCTAGAAGTCTAAAGCATAATCTCCGGCCAAACGCTTGGCGCGTCGGTCCCGAGGGAAAACCGGTCTCCACCTCCGGATCAGTCCGAAGGCGTGCTTTTCCGGACCATGATCTAACAGTTGGAAGTACCGCAAACAACACGGGATCTTGTCGCCGGTCGCCCGCCGTATCGATCCAATTGCGGCGTGGCTCGAACAACCCTATCGTGCGGCACGACGAATCCGTCAATAAAATCCGGCAAACGGGGCGGAAAAACGATGCCATCCTCACGCACCATTTCCGCCAACGGGATTGAAATCTTCCTGCTCGAACAGGGTTCGGGTCCGCTGGTGGTGCTTTGTCACGGCTGGCCGGAATTATCCTACTCTTGGCGCCATCAGATCGCGGCGATCGCCGCAGCGGGCTACCATGTCGTCGCCCCGGACATGCGCGGTTTCGGCCGAACCAGCGCGCCGGCCGATATCGGTGCCTACAGCATCTTCGATCACGTCGGGGATATGGTCGCGCTGGTGGCCGCGCTCGGCGAAAAGCGGGCCGTCATCGCCGGGCACGACTGGGGCGCGCCGGTCGCCTGGCATGCTGCGATGTTTCGCCCCGATATCTTCTCAGCGGTGGCGGGCTTGAGCGTCCCGCCACCGTTCCGCGGGCGACGCCGGCCGCTCGATAGCCTGCGCGACAACGGGATCACCAATTTTTATTGGCAGTACTTCCAGACGCCAGGCGTCGCCGAGCGCGAGTTCGAACGCGATGTGGCGGGCACAATGCGGGCGCTGCTCGGACGCGGATTTTCGGACCCGGCGGCGTCGTTATTCGTCGAGGACGGCCAGGGATTTCTCGGCCGTGCCAGCCCGGAGCGGCCGCTGCCGGGTTGGCTTAGTGAGGCAGACCTCGCATATTTCATTGCTGCCTATCGGAAGTCCGGCTTCCGGGGCGGCCTCAATTGGTACCGCAACCTCGACCGCAACTGGGAACTGACCGCACCGTGGCAAGGGGCGCAAATCACGCAGCCGTCGCTGTTCATCGCAGGATCGAACGATGCCGTCATCACTGGCCTGATCGGGGCCAAGCGCATCACAGAGCTCGATCGGGTCCTGCCAAACCTTCGACAAAAGCTCATCATCGAGGGCGCCGGCCACTGGATCCAGCAGGAGCGCGCCGACGAGGTC
Organism: uncultured Alphaproteobacteria bacterium; assembly: GCA_963843235.1. Classification (GTDB taxonomy): domain Bacteria; phylum Pseudomonadota; class Alphaproteobacteria; order Rhizobiales; family Xanthobacteraceae; genus Bradyrhizobium. The sequence goes on along the minus strand of CAWJJV010000011.1, from coordinate 240,604 downwards.
AACGCTGCCTTGATTGCCTTTTTGAAGGGTAATGCGGATTAGCGGGGCGCGTCCGCCGAGTTCAATAAAGCCCGCGGCCGGCCAGCACTTCGCTCGGTCCGCGCGAATTGATCGGCGCATAGGCGGCGACCGGTCGAACATCCGGCGCGTAGCGGTCGTCATTCTCGTAGGACACGGCGCGCGGATTTTCGAGGATACGCCCGCCCGAGCGGGTTCGGCCGGAGGCGGACATTTCGGACGTCGCATTGATCGACGCCTGGTCAGCCGACGTATTGCCGAGGCTGTAGGGGCGTCCTTCCGGCATTGGAACCTCGCCGCGAATCGCGCGGCCGGATGATGGCATTTCCGGAACGAATGCGCGGGCAGAGGCAAGCCGCACGAGCGACGGCGATGGCGCCGGCACCCCGGTGCGCAGGGTCGCCATCAACTGACGGTCGTCGGACCCTTCCAGCGGCGCGCGGCCGACATATTCCACCCGTACCCGGGCGACACCATTGCCTTTGAATTCAAGGAGTTCGGCGGCTTTGTTCGAAACGTCGATGAGCCGGTTGCCGTGGTATGGCCCGCGGTCATTGACGCGGACGATCAGAGATCTGCCGTTGCTGAGATTTGTCACCCGCGCGTAGCATGGCATCGGAAGGGTCGGATGGGCGGCGGTGAGCGAGCCCATGTCAAACACCTCGCCGTTGGCGGTCAACCGGCCATGGAAATCGTCGCCGTACCAGGACGCCAGTCCCTCTTCGCGGTAGTTGACGTCTTCTTCCGGAACATAAACGCGTCCGCCGACGGTATAGGGCTTGCCGACGCGGTAGGTGCCGCCGCCTTTTGGCACGGGCTCGCCGAATGCGACAACGCGCGGGCTGGAGGAAACGCCATATCTGGGGTCGACCCGGCTGGCGAACTTGCCCGATGAAGCGCAATTGGCGAGAGCAAGACACATCGCCACGGCGGCAGCGCCGCGCGCTGCCCGAATGGCCGGTTCTGACCGTCAATTCCCCATCGCCCCAATTACCATTCCACCGGCTGTGCCGCCTACGCGGAGGCGTTTGCCAGTTGCACGTCCCCGCACAGCCACTTCCGCACCAAGTGATGAACATATCGCAGGCGGAACACGGCGGAAATGGGGAGAGCCCCGTTGTGGTAAATCAATGGTTGCTTTGGCAACTCGGCGAATTTGCGGAGGGCGCCGCTTCGAAGCTGTTGCACAAAATCATCATTCGCATTTCAAAACCCAAATAGAAGCGGAATTCTTTTGACTGTGTAGCCCCCTGTAGCGCTAGGTCCGGTCGCTGGGTCAGGGATCGTCAACATGTTGGAAGCAGTCACCGCATTATTCGGCATCATGAGCGCCGGTATTTTCATCGCCCACGCCGTGGACGGTTACCGGTCCCGCCTGTAACGGGCGCCCTCGCCTTTTCCAAATTCAACAATTGCCATCTGCCCGACGGCTTGCGCTGCTCCCGCGTCATACCGAGCGTGATCAATGTCGATGATCCCGCGAGTGAAGCGGTCAAGCGGACACGCGCGCCCATCGATCTCGATATGGCAGTTCGTCCGCGGGGAATTCGGCATTCGCCGGAAACAACACCGGAATCGGCGGCGCGCAGCGGCGATCCTGCTTTCGTCACCGCACGCTCTGCTCAGTCGCTCAATATTGCTTGAACGGTAGCCGAGTAGTTTCAAAGCGCGGACTTTTGAAATTCGCGATCAGGGCGGTCCATTGCGATCGGCGGCGCACAAATGATGATGAAATACACGGTCTGCGAGGGGGCAGAAACCCGGGGATTCGAGATTAAATGACTGGGACGTTCCAGCTTCCTTGAGGAAGACATGAAATTCATTGCGCTGCTGCTTTTTATTTTCTCGTTTTCCGGAGTCGCGATTGCTGCACCTGCGACACATAAACCGGCGGCCTGGTGGGGCCATAGTTCAAATCACCATCAAGGAAAGGCCGTTCGACCTCACACTGGACGGCGCAACCTCTCCACCCATCCCGAGCGACGACGCAGAATGAAATGATGGACACGCGGCGGCCGGTGCACCGTAATCCGGGCGTCCGGCGTGAACCGGCCCCCTCACGTTTCGTGGTCCGCCCGCATCAGGCTGTCCGACTTGACGAGGCAGCTTTAACAAGGCTTTGCGAACGCGAGGCCGACTCCCCTGACAGCCGCTATCAATAAACGCACGCAGGACTGACGGCGCGCCGATACCGACAGCCGTAGTACACAGGGAGAGTACCGGTCATAGTAATATTCGCCGTAGTACGGAGGGACGTAAGCGCCGAATCCCGGTCCAGATCCATAATAACCAGGACCGTAAGTATAGCCGCTGGCGACGGCGAACAGTTGACTACCAAAAACATGTCTACCGCGTGCCTCGGCAGTACCGGATTCAGATACAGCGCCCAATCCGAGGATGGCGGCGGTCGCGAAAACCACTGATGCTTTTCTCATACCCGTGCTCCTTGCGAAGATTGTTTCATGCCGAACCAACTCTACCCTACACCGTTGGGGCGTGGGCGCTACCACCGGGCCGGCATGAACGGGCGTCCTCACATTCGTCGTCCGGATGGTCCAATCGGATCAGACAGCCAGGGACCTTAAAGCCTTCGGGGACGTTAACTTTAAATGTTGGGGCGATCCGGAACGGGAGCTTCAGCCATGAGTATTGTTCCTCTTCACCTTCAAAGGCGCTTCGAGCAACGATGGGCTGCGCGGTTCGGTTCGCCAGTCGCTTCGAACGTGCCCAAAAGCCAAGAACGTCGTTATGAAAAGGACATTCCCCTTGGGTCGCCGCGCGTCGGAGAAACCCCAGAAAGCGGAAATATATCTTGCGCCGCCCACCTCTTCCCGCCCGGACGCGCCCAAAGTTCCTTGCCCACCGGGTGAAACCGGACGGATGGAGCAGCGTACCTGGATCTGAACCTGAACCTTTTGTTCGCGAAGTCGACAAAAAGCCGTAGGCGATATTGTGTAGCTATCAGTCAGTTGGAGCCAAATGAGTTTTCACCAGGAGCGCCTCGCCGTACTGGCGGCGACAGAGGCCCGTCTGCTCGCTGAACTATTCGAACTAAATAGGCTCCGCGATCGATTGAGGAAAGCGCAACTTTCCGTAGGAAATCACGAAGGACCAGACGTTGAAATCGAGTTCGGCAGACCGCAAGTCGATCAGTCGGTCTTCACGCTTTTCCTGATGCGCTCCGGGAGCATTGGTGAAATGAAGCATCGATTATTTTTGATTGTTGTCGGGGGCGCCATTGTCGTGTCAATGACAGGATGGCTCTACGCTTTAGGATGGGGCGCGCTAAAGCTCATCCGACTCATCTAGCGGAGCTTTGCGAAGCAGCCAGCCAGCGACAAGATGTCCACGCCAGCATCGCGCCAAAAACCATTGCCTGGAACGTCGTCATGACAGTCCATTCTGCTCCAGCGGAATTCGCACGTCAAAGTTTGGTTCCGTGTATGATGCAAGCATGATTAGAACGTCAGATCCGCCGGCGTGAACCGGCGGGCTGTCTCATTCAGGCGGTCAACCGCCTATCGATCGTGCCAGCGCAAGCCCGACGAGTTGTCCCCCGCCCCCGCGGTCGTGACCAACTTCGATCTCCGCTCAGCTAGCGGCGAGGGTTCCAAGCCTTGCCTCACTTCAGGGTTGTATGTTTAAAATGAGCTTTTAAACCCAACTTTAAATATGGCATTATATCAATCAACTCATAATCCGAGATTAAAGTGGCTTGCCGCCGGGGCCTTATCTCTTCTTGGCGTGGGATTGCTGGTCATTCCTGGCAACCTAATCGAGGAAATCGCGAGACGCGCGACGCTGGGTCAATTGCCCGCGATCATCTCCATTCCACAAAACGAGCCGATCCTCGCTGCTTTTCGACCCTTTGCAGTACGCAGAAAATCTTCGCTTTGGCGTCAAGTTCAGCGGTGTATTGCTTCTTGTCGCCTCGGGCGTCGTCTTGCTTTGCTGGCATGTCCTGGCTCGCCAATGGCAGCAGGTTGTTGGCATCGACCATCCTAGCTACGGCCGCATGGCATTCCTTTCGAGCTTCTTCATTGCGATTGCCGCAACGTGCTTTTACATCCTTCTAATTTGGGGGTTCGAGGGTAAGTGGTATCAACTCGAATCCGCGGTCCGACTGACGGCCGACCCTCCCTATGTGCACCGGGTACTTTTCCCATTGGCGGCGCGCGGAGTTCTTGCGATCTGGCATGCCTTGTCGGTCAAGAAGGCCTTTCTGCTGACCCAACTTGTGACACTGCTATTACTCGTACCGACAATTTATTATTTCAACTCTCAATTCGTTCAAAAATCGACTGCCGCCTTAGCCAGCGCGCTACTGATCCTGATCTGAGGCCGCCAAACTGGACCGTTTTTGGCTAGAGTTTTTCGCGCCGATTCCCGGCTGGGAGGAGCGAAGAGCGATGAAGGCATCGAGGTTTTCGGAGGCCCAGAAGGCGTTTATTTTGAAGCAGGGTTCTGACGGCATGCCGGTGGCGGATATTTGCCGCAAAGCCGGGATCAGCCAGGCGACCTATTTCAACTGGAAGAAGAAATACGACGGCTTGCTGCCGACCGAGATGAGGCGGCTGAAGCAAGTCGAGGACGAGAATGCCAGGCTGAAGCGGATCGTGGCGGACTTGTCGCTGGACAAGGAGATGCTGCAGGACGTCATCCGCCGAAAAATCTGAGGCCTGTTCGCAAGCGCAAGCTCGTCGACGGGATCTGTGGTGAATGGGGCGTCTCGATCCGGCGCGCCTGCCGGGTGTTTGAGGTCGACACCTCAACCTATCACTACAAATCGCGGCGACCCGAACAGGCCAGCCTGGAGGCCAGAATCCGAGAGATCTGTCAGACCCGGGTACGCTACGGCTATCGGCGGGTTCATGTGCTGCTGCGGCGCGAGGGTTGGCGGCTCGGCCAGAACAAGACCCGGCGCATCTATCGCGAGTTAGGCCTGCAATTGCGCAACAAAACTCCGAAACGACGGGTGAAGGCCAAGCTACGGGATGATCGCACAGATGCGACGCAGCCGAACGAAACCTGGGCGATGGACTTTGTTCATGATCAGTTGGCTACTGGGAATAAGATTTCGCGTGCTGACGGTCGTCGATCTTTTCTCGCGCTATGTGCCGGTGCTGGATCCCCGCTTCAGCTACCGCGCTGAGAACGTCGTTCACACGCTTCAGAGAAATCTGCGCTGCGACAGGCTATCCGAAGAGCATCCGCGTCGATCAAGGATCGGAATTCATCTCCCGCGATCTCGATCTGTGGGCCTACACCAACAACGTCACCCTGGACTTCTCCCGGCCGGGGAAACCGACTGACAACGCCTACATCGAAGCCTTCAATGGACGCTTCCGGGCGGAATGCCTGAACGCGCACTGGTTCCTGACCCTTGACGACGCCCGAGCAAAATTGGAGGATTGGCGCAGATACTACAACGAAGAACGCCCGCATGGGGCGATCGGGCAAAGAACCCCGATTACATTGCAAAACCATGGTGGCGTAACCAGCCTGCCATCATGACAGAGCCGGAAAACTCTAACCGCCGGTGGACCAAAGTTCGGTCTCAGAGCAGCGGGATTCTTGGGAAAATGATGGATTGGTCCCAAGATTGGTCCCACGTTCTCATTGCGTTCGATGGCAGCTTCCGGTAAGTGCCTGATCTCGTTGAGCTGGAAGGGTGGCCGAGTGGTTTAAGGCACCGGTCTTGAAAACCGGCGTGCCTGCAAGGGTACCGTGGGTTCGAAATCCCACCCCTTCCGCCAGTATGTTGTTCTCCCTTGTTCGCCCACGTTCGGAATCCACAGTAATTTCAGCGCCTTGCCTCGGACTCCTGTACTTCTTTGTTCTCAGGTGTTCTCCGTAATCGCGCAGCTGACCGTGGTTTTCTACCGTGAGTTCGGCGGACGGTTTCACGGAGAACAAAATGGCTGGAAAGCTAAGACCACTCGACGTCGCGCGACAAACCATTCCCGGGAAATATCCCGATGGGGGCGGTCTCTATCTGATTGTCTCCGGCCCGACCTCACGAAATTGGTCCTTTCGATATTGGATCGGCGGCAAGGAGCGCTGGCACGGATTGGGCTCGCTGAAAGACGTCTCGCTAGGCGAGGCCCGCCTCAAACGCGATGCCGCCCGGCTAAAGGTGAAGGGCGACCGGACCGCGCCTGGCGTCGACATCGTGCAGGAGAGGCGAGCAGCGCGCCAGGAAGCCAAGGTCGAGGCGGCCGTCATCGCAGCGCCGACTTTTGAGCAGTGCGCCGAAAGGTATATCGATGACAATTGGTCGAAGTGGAGCAAAAAGCACCGTGCGCAATGGCCCTCCTCGCTCAAAGCCTACGCGTACCGAACGATTGGCCAGCTGACGATCGCCGAGATTAAACCGAGCCATATTTTCCAGCTGCTTGAACCGATTTGGGTCGAAAAGCGTGAAACGTCCAACCGGGTCCGTGGGCGGATCGAAACGATCATCGCCAAGAACGTTGATGTCGACGACAAAAATTTTCGCAATCCGGCCGAACTGACTAAGCAATTGCGCGAGAAACTTCCGAAGCGGCCGAAGCGAGTGGTCCGCCATCACCCCGCGCTGCCCTATGCCGAGGCTTCGAGGTTTATGACCGAGCTTTCGTGCGCGACTGGAATAGCGGCGTTGATGCTCCGGTTCGTCATTTTCACAGCCTGCCGAACAAACGAGGCCATAGAAGCGCACTGGTCTGAGATCGACAGACCGTCATCCACTTGGCGAATTCCCGGTGAGCGAATGAAAATGGACCAAGATCATGTTGTTCCTCTCTCGGATTCTGCACTGGCTATTCTCGACCTGATGCGCGATGGCAACCAAGGCGAGTTGATCTTCCCCAATCCCGAAGGGGGAATGTTTTCGGAGAATGCCATGCTCGCGGTTCTCGATCGCCTGAGATATGGACACGTTACGGTGCACGGTTTCCGCGCCACGTTCGCCACCTGGGCGGAGGATTGCACGGATTATCCCGATGGTGTTCGCGAAGCCGCATTAGCTCACAAGTACAAGAGCGAGACCACGGCCGCGTACCAGCGCGGCGCGAAACTGGAGAAACGTCGTGCGCTCATGAATGACTGGGCGGCTTTTCTGTCAGTTGCCAACGTTGTGAAGTTGGAACACAGGGGTTGATAGGGCTCAAATCACCTAGGCTATAGCAGAGCGGCTTTTGGTCTCAAGCTCTGAGTTTCTGGAGGGCTTCGTCCCGCCTGATTATCTCATTGACGGGCTGATGCAACGCCGGTTCTGCTACTCTCTGACCGCCGCAACCGGGACCGGCAAGACAGCTGTGGCACTAACCCTGGCCGCCTGCGTGGCCTTGGGCCGCCCTGTCGGCGAGTACCAACTACAGCAAGGCCGGGTTCTGTACCTTGCTGGCGAAAACCCAGATGACGTTCGGATGCGTTGGATCGCGATGTCAGCCAAGATGGGCTTCAATCCCGCAAAGATCGAGGTTCATTTCCTGCCGGGCGTGTTCAAGCTTTCGGAGATCGGCGCAAGGGTTACCGCCGAAGTTGAGCGAATTGGCGGCGTTGTTCTGGTGGTGGTCGACACAAGCGCCGCCTACTTCGAGGGCGATGACGAGAATGCGAACGTGGAGATGGGAAATCATGCTCGGCGAATGCGCAGCCTCGTAAATCTACCGGGCCAGCCCTGCGTCCTAGTCGCTTGTCACCCCGTCAAGCATCCAGACCCCAGCAGCATTCTCCCGCGAGGCGGCGGTGCCTTCATAGCCGAAGTGGACGGCAATTTTACGCTATCAAAGAGCGATGCCGTGGTCACCCTGCATTGGCAGGGAAAGTTTCGCGGGCCGGATTTCACTCCGATACCGTTCATGCTTGCGCCGGTGACTGCTGAAGCCTTGAAGGATAGCAAGGGGCGAGCGATTCCCCACCGTGCTCGCAAAACCCATGAGCGAGAGCGAGCGGAACGAGGCGGAAACGGGTCGCCGAAGTGACGAGGACGCACTGCTTGTCGCCATTTTTGAACACGACCGCGCATCGCAGACGGGTCTGGCTACGGTTCTAGGGTGGGTATCGCCCAAGGGCAAGCCGAACAAAGTCAAAGTCAATCGCTGCGCCAAGCGCCTAAAGGGCAGCAAATTGCTGAAGGACGAACGCGGTCCGCTTTTGCTGACTGATAAAGGTAAGGAGGAGGCGAAACGAGTGAGGCTCAAGCGCGACCCAGCCGGCGCACGGTGCGGCTGACCTGAAACGATTGAAACGACATGAAACGGTCTAACGAAAAACAAAAGAACAACAATAGCTTGCGCCGACCGCCCTGCTGAAACGAACAGAAACGCTGACCATAATACGGGGGGTCGTCAGACCCCGTATGGCCGTTTCGTTTCATTCCTTTTCCTTGGGATGAAACGCTGAAACAGCGGGTACGGCTTCAGTGATTGCGACTGCTGAGAAAGCTGTTCGAGACCGTGGTCCGGCGGCTGCATAGCAGAAGGGTCGGATCGTTGAGGGGCGCTTTTGCTGACGATGCCAGCCTGATCGCCGCGATTTAACAAGCAGCGGGCTGCTGCTGTCTGACGATGTTGGCTGGGAGGCTTCCCAGGGAGCGCTGATCAGTCCAAGTCCGGAATATGAGCGATCCACGGATCACCAGTCCTCCAAACACCCGTTGAACAAATTACATTTTTTACTGAAGGCCGGCAAAACTCACGGGTTCGAGCTACGATCGAAGCGTTTCCGACCCGACCAACCAGCGGCTTTATGTCAGGCTAGCCCCGCCTTGGCGCGCATGTCCGCACCGTCACGGAAGTGGCGACCATGACCCAACATGCGGTCGAGTATTGCATTGCCGATCGGGAAACCACGTGAGTCAGCTCAGAAATGGTGGAACAGTGAGTGGGACATGAGACAGCGGGACACTTTGCGGGAAGCTAACTCTGAGGCATTGATTTCGGATGTTCGCGGCCTCTCGCGACCCTGCCCAGCAGCCACCGGTGAGGCTTGCGCAACGTTCAAAAGCAAATACCTATCGCTCAGACCATGATTTTCGGGGAGGGCCATTCATGCCCACCGCGAAAGTACGTGCATCCACTATCCTTAGCGAGTTCGATCAAGCCCAGACTGAACTCGTCGGCAAGGCCGTTATCCTCTCCGATGGAAAGGCCGGTACGGTGGAGAGCGTTTGGCTTGACGAGATACACGGCCTGCAAATCTTCGATCAGGGGCCACGATGGGAAGTGGCCTGTCTCAACCATCAAATTCGCGGAATGCTACTGAATTCCCCTCCGGGCCCCGGTTCTCAATTGCCGGTAACGTGCTCGACATCCTCACCTCTCGCTCCAAGGGCGCATGGCGGCGATTTCGGGCATCGCCGGCCGCCGCGCGGCCCTCATCCGGAATCGCTTTCGCACTTTTCCATCACGTGTGGCGATGAGCCTTGATAGCGCGCTCGGCGGGCGTCTGCTTTAGAAGGTCAGCATATCTGACTCTCTAAAGGGTGCAATTAAAGCGGCGACGAAATGCCGCAGCCGCTTCCAACGAGCAACTCATGGGTTCAGCTTTAAGCTTTAAATTGCCGTATAAAAACATTCTGACGTGAGCTGCTCCCGGGGGACTTTATGCGCAGCATGCAGTCATTCACGTTGAAGCTATTTCTTGACCGAAACGAACTTGCCAAGGGGATTGTCCTGGCTGGCTGTATCGGCGCTTGCATAGGATCGGTATGCGCAGTCACGCAATCCCGGGCGCAAGAACTTCTGCCGCCTTCACGAGAAGAGATTGCAGACCAGGAGCGCTTATCATCCTGGAACCTGCAGAACTTTCCTCCCCAGCCTTACATGAAGGAAATCTATTGGCAGTACTCTAAAGATACCCCAGCATTCTTTCGCGATTCCCTGGTGCAGTACGTGGCCCGGACCTATTATTTTACCCGCGACAATTTTGATGGATCGAAGTCACAGGCTTGGGCAGCCGGGGGCTGGCTGGCGTTTCGATCGGGTCTGATCGGCGACCTGTTCGGGGTACATCTAGCCGCCTACACCTCGCAACCGATTTTCGCTCCGCCCGATGAAAGCGGCACAAAGCTGCTGGCCCCGCCGCAGAATTCGATCGCTGTTCTTGGGCAAGTCTATGGACGCGTACAAATCGGCGATCAGGAGATTCGCGGCGGCCGCCAATTAGTGGACACTCCCCTCATCAATCCGCAAGATAATCGCATGGTGCCAAATACATTCGAAGGCGCCACGTTGGTCTCGCTACCGGACAAGGATCGAAACTACGATTATTCAGCCGGATATCTCTGGACAATAAAGCAGCGAGACTCGAACGACTTCATTTCGATGTCGGATGCCCTGTCGGGCAGCGATGTCCCCACCCATGGCGCGGCGTTCGGAATGATCAAATATCGGCCGCTTTCGGGGCTCTCGCTCGTAGCCATGGACTACAATGTCCAGGACATGGTCAACACGGCCTTCGGCCAGGCCGAATATGATTTCAAGCAACCAAAGGGAGTCCCGAACTGGATCCTCGGTGCGAACGTTATCAATCAACAAAGCATCGGAACTAACCTTCTCACCGAAACGCCCTTTGAAACCTATCAGGCGTCTGTGAAGGCGCAGATGGCTTATGCCGGATTCACGTTATTCGTGGCGGGATCGATTACCGGAGATGGCTCGCAGATTTTTTCGCCATACGGCACCAAGCCGAACTACACCGACATGCAGCAACTCTCGTTCGATAACGCCGGTGAAAAGGCCATCGGCGGTAGCGTCGCGTATGATTTCGGCTCGCTCGGTCTTTCCGGATTTAGTACCGGCGCCTGGTACACGCAGGGCTGGGGCGCCATCAACACCAGCACCAGTTTAGGAATCGCCGATCGAAGAGAACTTGACCTTTGGATACAATATCGTCCCACGGAAGGCCTGCTGAAAGGTTTTCGCCTGAAGACGCAGTATGCGAATGTCTGGCAGCAAGGCGCCGTGCGCGATACCCAGCCGGAATTTCGGTTCATCGTTGACTACACGGTGCTGTTCCGTCCACCCCCCACGGCAAATTAGTCAAGGCGGGTATTCTCGATTTACTCGTCGACAAGGCTCACGCAGCTTTAACCTGAAGCGGTTAGCGCGAGATCGCCGTTGGTCGACGGTTTGGTCCCGTAGGCAATCGTCGCAGACGAGGGAGGCGCCCGATCCTATCGGCGCGCGGACCGCTTCACGCCCATCGCCTCCCATGCCGGCACATGCAGATCGCATGACCTGACGTTGATCTAAGTCAACACACCGGCAAGTGAACCTCTTTAAAGTTGCAAAAAGAACGATCAGCGGAGGAGCGACGCCGTGACCGAGGCATCTACTGGCCATCCCGTCCAGATTGATAGATTTTTTGCAGGTCCGGGAGCGCGCGGCGACCAGTGGCGAAATCTGGTGGAGCTGGCTGAGGCATGGTCCAATGGTTCGGGCAATCGCACCAACTTCGAGGCCGCCTTCGCCGAGGTGGCGGCCACCGAAGGATTCCACGCGTATCCCGGACTTCAGTTGATAGCCGCACTACGGGACCACGTCGAGGCAAATAACGCAGCCGCAACCGCGACCCTTGCCCGCCACATCACCCGTGCCCTGCTCACACGGTCCTACCGTCAGAATCCAGGCAATTGGGAGGCTGATGAGGACGATGAGAGAGCAACGCCGGATTTGCTGCCGCCAGCCCTGGGGCGCGGGGCGTCTCATCGACCATATTTCGAGGTCCTGATTGTCACTGGTGCCCCCGCCACGCGTTGGCCGACTCTTGGCGCGGAGTGGCGTCGCCTTCGCCGACCGCTCGACGCGTTCGTCTATGAGCCGGTCTTTGTCGGAAGCTTCGAGGACGCATTCTGCGCGACCATGCTGAATTCCGATCTTGCCGCCGTGGTTATCCATGAAGGTTTTGCGTTCTCATCACAGCACGATGTACCGATTCTGCGAATGCTGGACGAGGCCAAGGACCCGCACGAGCGCTCGGAAGCTTCGGCGCTACGCTTGGCACAGGTGATAAAACGAGTGCGGCCGGAGCTCGATCTGTATCTCCTGTCCAATGGGCGGGTAGAGGAGATCGCCGGAAATCCAAACGCGAATGTGCTGCGCCGCGTCTTCTATGCGGTAGAGGAGCTGCTGGAATTGCATCTTGCGATTCTGGAGGGCGTTCAAGACCGGTATGACACGCCCTTCTTCGACAATTTGAAGGAATACGCGCAGCGGCCAATCGGTACCTTTCACGCCCTTCCGATTGCTCGCGGCAAGTCGATCTTCAAATCCGACTGGATCCGCGACATGGGGGAGTTTTACGGGCCTACTCTTTTCCTGGCCGAGAGCAGCGCCACTACAGGCGGACTCGATAGTTTGCTCGAACCGACCGGCAACATCAAAAGGGCGCAAGATATGGCAGCGCGCGCTTTCGGCGCTGATCACGTGTTCTTCGTCACCAATGGGACGTCCACGTCGAACAAGATGGCTGTTCAGGCGCTGCTGGCGCCCGGCGATATCGCGATCGTGGATCGCAATTGCCACAAGTCCCATCATTACGGAATGGTTCTGGCCGGCGCGCAGCCGCTCTACGTCGAAGCTTTCCCGATGACGGAATATTCGATGTACGGTGCCGTCCCCCTCCGCACGATCAAGCAGGCGCTGCTCAATCTGAAGGCAGACGGCAGACTCCACAAAGTCAAGATGGTCGACCTGACGAACTGTACATTCGACGGTCACATCTACAACACCCGACGAGTGATGGAAGAATGCTTGGCCATCAAGCCAGATCTGATTTTCCTGTGGGATGAAGCGTGGTTTGGATTTGCCCGATTCTCTCCATTTCTGCGCCCGCGCACGGCGATGGGCGCCGCCAACGATATAGAGGCCTGGTTGCACCAGCCGCAGTCAGTTTCGGAATATGAAAGGCAGCAAGCCGAGCTCGGCGCGAACCCATCGGACGAAACCCTGCTGAACAGTCGTTTGATTCCCGACCCGCGCAAGGTCAGGCTACGCGTCTACCAAACCAACTCTACCCACAAGTCGATGTCTGCGCTGCGGCAGGGCTCGATGCTGTTGGTGAAGGACGTTGAGTTCCACAGTGTGGAAGCGCAATTTCACGAGGCGGTGTTCACGCACGCCTCTACCAGCCCGAACCAGCAGCTCATTGCCAGTCTGGACGTCGCGCGCCGGCAAATGGAATTGGAGGGCTACGGCCTTGTGCACAACGCGATCGAGATCGCCTTGGCAATCCGGCAGGCGGTCAGCCGGCATCCTCTGATCTCCAAGTATTTCCATATCCTCGGCGCCGACCAGATGGTCCCGGCGCTGTATCGCGAGAGCGGCTTCACCGACTATCTGGACCCCAAATCGAACTGGGTGGCGGCGCGACACAGCTTCCAGGAGGACGAATTTTGTCTTGATCCGACGCGCATGACGCTTGTTTGCGGCACCGCGGGGTTCGACGGCACGCAATTCAAGGGCCTGCTGGCATCCCGCTACAACATCCAGCTCAACAAGACTTCGCGAAACTCCGTCCTGCTGCAATCCAATATCAACAACACCCGCAGCGACGTCGCTCATCTGGTCCGCGTGCTGGTCGAAATCAGCAAGGAGATCGATCAACGCCTGGTCGAAAGCGGACCCAACGTCCGGCAGGCATTCGACCTGCGGGTGAAGAGTCTGATGACCGACGTGCCGTACCTACCCAATTTCTCTCATTTCCATGAGGCCTTCCGGAAAGATGCTGGCCGGCGAACGAACGAAGGCGACATCCGTGGCGGGTTTTACAGCGCCTATGATGCCGACGGATGCGAGCACATCCGGCTCGCAGATCCGGAAATCGACCGGCGGTTGAGTGACGGCCCTGATTTGGTCTCGGCGAATTTCGTTATTCCCTACCCTCCGGGTTTTCCGATCATGGTGCCGGGCCAGGTCATCACGCGGGAAACGATAGATTTCATGCGAAAACTCGATGTCAAGGAGATCCACGGATACGAGGCCGCTGAGGGGTTAAAGCTGGTGCGTGCCGAAGCGCTGGCGAAGCGCATCGACACACCGGCGAAGCGTGCCGCGTGAACGCGTCTGGAACAACAATCGACTGCTATCGGCGTGAGTAGGTGATGTCATGATCGATTGGTTCGTCCAAACGCTTCGAAGCTATCCGGAAATCGCTGTCTTCCTTTCCTTGGCGATTGGCTACTACTTCGGCTCTTTTACCTACAAGGGTCTCGGCCTTGGAGCGGTGACCGCGACGCTGATCGCCGCGGTGATCATCGGCCAGATTGGGATCACCATTTCCGGGCCGCTCAAGCCAACCTTTTTTCTGATGTTCCTGTTTGCCATCGGCTATTCAGTTGGGCCGCAATTCGTGCGCGGCATCTCGCAGGACGGCATTCCGCAGGCCCTGTTTGCCGTCGTCGTCTGCCTGTTCTGCCTTGGTGCCGCCTACATCGGCGCCAAGTTGGCCGGCTATAGCGTCGGCTCCGCAGCCGGGCTCTACGCGGGTTCGACGACGATCTCGGCATCGATGGGACTTGCGACCGATGCTATCAACCGTCTCGGTCTGCCGCCCGATGAAACGAAGACGCTTCTGAATGCGATGCCCGTCGCCTACGCCGTGACCTACATTTTCGGCACGATGGGATCCGCGATCATTCTCTCCATGATCGGCCCCGCGCTCCTCGGCATCGACCTGGAAGCCGCATGCAAGCGCTATGAGGAGAAGCATGGAGGCAAGAAGGAACTGGGCGGCCCTGGAACAGCTTGGCATAGGTTCGAGTTGCGCGCATTCCGAGTCCGGGACGGCGGACGGATCGTGGGCAAGACGGCGCAGGAAGCTGAGGCGCTCCTTCCCGAGCAACGGGTGTTCATCCAGGGCATCCGGCGTGATGGACAGATAATCGCTGCGACGGCCGACGTCGTGATCCAGGCAGGCGACATCGTTGCGATCGCCGGCCGGCGAGAAGTATTGGTAAACCTGATCGGCCCGGCAGCGGACGAAGTGGACGATCGCGCACTGCTGGCGGTGCCGATCGAAGGTGTCGATGTTTACGTGACCAGCAAAAAGGCTGACGGAATGACTTTGGCCGAGTTGGCCAAGGCTCCGGAAGTACGGGGAGTGTTCTTACGAAAGATCACCCGGGGAGCGACGGCGACCGACGTTCCGATTCTTGCGGACACACAGTTGAACCGTGGCGACATCGTGAGCCTCGTCGGTCGCACCCAGGACATTGCGGCGGCGACCAAGATGCTGGGCTATCCGGACCGCGCGACCGATGTGGCGGATGTGGCGTTTATCGGTGCGGCAATCACGATCGGTGCCCTGCTCGGCGCGATGGTTTACAAAATCGGGAGTGTGCCTCTCACGCTGTCAACCTCCGGCGGCGCTTTGTTTTCCGGTCTCTTCTTCGGATGGCTTCGCTCGGTGCGCCCGACTTTCGGCCGGATTCCATCACCAACCGTGTGGTTCATGAATTCAGTCGGCTTGAACGTCTTTATCGCCGTGGTCGGCATCTCGTCCGGGCCGGGCTTCGTGGCCGGGCTGCAACAGCTTGGTTTCAGCCTGTTCCTCTGGGGCGTTTTTGTAACGACGGTGCCGCTGGTCCTGGCGATGTTCGTCGGAAAATACTTGTTCCGGTTTGACGAGGCCCTTCTGCTGGGATGCTGCGCTGGGGCGCGCACGACAACAGCGGCACTCGGAATGATCAACGACCGTGCCCAGAGCCAGATTCCTGGTCTCGGCTACACCGTTACATACGCCGTCGGGAACATACTGCTAACCACGTGGGGAATGATCCTTGTGATGTTGTTGACGTAAACGCCCCAGGCGGAAGCTGCCCGCCTTTGAATGCCTTACGCCGCCAAGCCGGATTGGCCACATCGCGGTGCTGATCGTCCTTCTACGCTGCAGATTCACAACGGGAGCAAGTCATGGCTGATGAACTTACCCTTCGCAAATTCGAAGTCCTGAGTCCTTTCGAAATAAAGGATGAGTTGATCAATCTGGCGAAGAAGGCGTCCAAGACCGCTCAGTCAGCATTTCTAAACGCCGGCCGGGGTAATCCCAACTGGGTTGCGACCACGCCGCGCGAAGGCTTTTTCCTGCTTGGCCAATTCGCTATCACCGAGAGCAAACGCGTGATGGAGCATCGCGCCGGGATCGGCGGAATGCCACAGGCAAAGGGGATCGCAGCGCGTTTCGGCGATTGGCTCGCAAAGCACGCCGACATGCCCGGCGCCGGCTTCCTTTCCTCGATGGTGCCGTTTGCGACCAAGACGTTCGGGTTTGAACCTGACGCATTCGTCCACGAACTCGTCGATTCAATCATCGGCGACAACTATCCGGTGCCGGATCGAATGCTAGTCCATAACGAGCGGATCGTGCACGAATATCTGATGTGGGCGATGTGCGGGAACCCGCGACCGCCTGGCAAATTCGATCTTTATGCGGTCGAGGGTGGGACCGCCGCGATGTGCTATATCTTCAAATCGCTGAAAGCCAATAGATTACTGCATGCCGGCGACACCATTGCGCTAGGTACACCTATTTTCACGCCTTATCTCGAGATGACGCATTTGGAGGACTACGACCTCAAGGTCGTACATATCAAAGCGCCGCAAGAAAACCGGTTCCAATTCACCGACGACGAGATCAAGAAACTCGAAGATCCTAAAATCAAGGCATTCTTCATCGTCAATCCCGGCAATCCCACCGGCATGGGGTTAAGTAGGGAGACCATCAGCAAGCTGACGAACCTGGTGAAGAACAAGCGTCCGGACCTATTGCTGTTAACTGATGACGTGTATGGCACGTTTGTCGACGACTTCCGGTCCCTGCTCGGCGAATTGCCTCAGAACACGATTGGCGTCTATTCCTATTCAAAGTACTTCGGTGCCACCGGGTGGCGGCTCGGCGTCATTGCCATCCATGAAGACAATATCTTCGACAAGATGATTGCGAAGCTGCCCGACGCCGATGTCAAAGCGCTCGATAAACGCTATGGCGCGCTGACACTTGAACCGCGCAAGATCAAGTTCATCGATCGTATCGTCGCCGACAGCCGCGATGTCGCGCTCAACCATACGGCAGGGCTCTCGCTACCGCAGCAGGTCATGATGAGCCTGTTCTCCCTCTCCGAGTTGATGGATGTGGAAAAACGTTACCAGGCTGCCTGCAAAGAGATCGTAAATCGGCGCATCTGGACACTGATTGAGGGCATGGGTCTTCAGGTCCCCCCAAACCCAAATTACGACGCTTATTATGGCCTGATCGATTTCGAATTCTGGGCTCGCAAGAATATCGGCGACGAAGCGGTCGCATACCTGAAGAAGAATGTTCATCCGCTCGATCTTGCTTTCCGGCTGGCCGAGGCACATGGAATCGTTCTGCTGAACGGCGGCGGCTTCGAGGCGCCTAATTGGTCGCTACGCGTCTCCTTGGCGAATCTTCCGGACGAAGCCTACGAAGACATCGGGCGCGGCGTGCGATCGATCGCGCGCGGCTACAGGGACGCATTCGAAGCTTCGAAAAACGCGACTAAGAAGTGACGGCGACAACGCATGCACAAGATGAAGATCGGAGGTCAAGCTGACCGCCGGTCCGCTGTTCAATCATCGCGCAATCGGCGCGAACAATCGCGAAACTGATCAGGACGCGCTGACGGGGGCCATCGAGAGCGCGCGGGGACCCGGCGGAGCGCCGTCGCATCGATGACGGGGGCGGCCGAAGGCGACGATTGGGAGGACATCGCGGGGGAATGTCAGACCGCTTCACTCGATCTGATGCCATGGCAAAGCGCGCCGATGTATTACGGCAATCATCTCGACAGCGACTTGCGAGAACGCGCTATGATCTCGCTCTCTGATGACGAATTGCGAATGCACCTTACAGAGACACGACAACACGTGACCCGCGCCGCCGCCTCTGCACAATCTATGTCATCGTTCGCGGAAAGCTGGTCAGTCGCGGCAAGGCGAGGTAACTCGCAGGTAACAAAGGTTTTATTAGTGATGGTTCGGTTGTCTCTTATCTAAACAACAAAGGAGACAACGATGAAAGTTACGGCAATGGTACTAGTGTCTGCGTTCGCGCTCTCCAACACCTGCGCATTTGCCCACACAGTTCGTCACAAGTCGAACGTCAGGAACCATACCATCTATAGCGATGCTGCGGCATCAGTCGTCTCGCGTCCAAAGTATGGCAATCCAAATGGCGACAATCCGGGTCGGTTCCATCAAACACCTGCACCTACTCAATCGTTTGATGATCCAGAAGGCAAGGAATCGCGGCTTTCGCTGCCTTAATGGCTTATCTACCTCTCGGTATCTACTGCTACTGTTCCGTGCGATTGTTGGAGACGCAATTTTGCTGCCGGGTCGGCCAAAGGCGCGTCGACACCCGAGATTGCGGGATGTATCGAACCCGGTACCATCGACAGAAGGCGCCGTGCCCAACTTGGATCGGCCGGAAATTGTCCCGTGTCCGTGACCACGGACGAGGCGATTACCCAATCACCGGGAGATAAACGGCGATCCAATCCTCCAGCGATTCCAAAGCTGATGATCCCGGAACATTCGTTCAAGCCATTCGAGCGAGGGCAAGCGTTCTGTCGCACAAAGAACATTGACACCAGGGCCGGCCGCGATGCGAGCCTCAAACGCGAGGCCTGTGACCGCAGTGATATTTGAAGGCATCAACGCCCACCCTCATCGAAGCGAGGTTAACCGCTCTTCAATAAATGTTCATTCCGTTCCACAGTACGATTGCCAGGTTAAGAAATCCGCAGCCGTTCCTCACGCCCGAGCGCCACGCGACTACTATCGCTTGTGGCGCCGTTTCCTGCGCTTCCCAAATTGACGGCCTGACCGGCGCGAATGAGGTAGTCCACCGCGATGAAGCGCGTCGTCTACCACGCTATCGAGCTCGCCAAAGGGCCAAGGATACATGGCACATCCGACATTCTTCGTCGGACAGGTACGCGCTTGAAAACGAATTGTTCCTGTACGCAGCCTCGGTCGGTCTCGGGGTGGTGCTTCAAGGCGGGCGATGGTGGACACGAAAAAACGCTCGTCCGGCTTCGAGTTTACTTGAAGCCCGCCGACATCAAAGAAGCGGGTCGACTACGTTTCCCTCGCAACTGTGCCGGGACATCAAGCGAGCGGTCCTAGCCGAGAGAGCTCGGTGCCGAGGTTTGGGGAGAAACCGGCTCCTGGTGATGCTCTCACGCGGGGAAGCGGTTGGCGCACCCTCGGCTGACGGGAAGCTAAAGAACCGTTGCTCGCTGACGCTGGTGAGCATGGTCACCAAGACCTTCCTCCCATCTGGAAATTCGAGTGCATTCGTCGTGCTGATTGGGAATGTGCAAATCAACGGAGCAAAATCGCGCTATGCGGAACTCGGTGCTCTTAGCCCATAATGACGCAGACATTCTGACGCAGCGAGATCCCAAACTGCCTATTCAGGCGCCGCCCCTCACCTTACAGGTGCGTCAATTGCGTCAGATTAATTGACGCAATGAATTATGACGCAGCAGTTTTGAAGCGGAAAGAAGTCACATAACGCAAAAAGCTTGAATGTTTTGGGAGTTGTTTCAGGATATCCAAGCGGTGCTACGTCGTGGCAGCTGCCACCAACGTCTGACGCATTGACAGGATTTGGCCGGTCCGCCGGCGGTCGAACGCCACCGTCTGCACAGAGTCAGGCGGTCTCCAAGACGACTCGACGGCGATACGCTGGAAATTCACGGAACGCGCATCCGACTTTGGGGGATCGATGCGCCCGAAAGCAGCCAGCTCTGCCGCGGCGACGACAGCTTGCCGTATCGCTGCGGAGCCAAGGCCGCGAATGATCTCGACGCGTTCATCGCTAGCCGGCCGGTCAGCTGCCTCCCGATCAGCCTGGACCGTTACGGCCGCACTGTGGCGACGTGCGCCGTCGGCGACGCAGATCTCGGGGAATGGCTGGTGCGCGGCGGGCTCGCCTTGGACTGGCCGGAATATTCAAAGCGAAAGTACGAAGCGGCGCAACGCGACGCCGAACGGGCCGGTCGGGGCATATGGAAGGGCAGCTACGTCGAACCGTGGTTGTACCGGGTCTGCATCCGGGCGAATGGTACACCCACCGACTGCTCTGACAATGCCAGTGCTCACCCCTGAGAGAGACCACGGCTGGACCTGTACAGCACCACCACCAACGTAGAAGCCATCTATGAACAAATTCATCGCTGAACGACCCTACGCCGACCCGGAGGCCGCAGCCCGCAAGTTGGTCGAGATCGTCAATTCCGTTGAAGCTGTGCAGGATGGCCGGATATTCATCGAGCTGCTCAACGCACCATTTCTGTTCTAACTGAAGGGCACGCCAGCCGAATATAGCGCGGGCCTCAGGCTGGCGATCGAGCGCGGTTGGCTCCAGATGCACGAGTCCGGAACCTATGAAGTTCACCCATGCGGAGCGGAGTGTGACACCTGCTGTTGCTTGACGCCTCGAGAAGCTTAGCCGGTCGCGGCGCGATGGGCATTCTTGCTCTGACTGCGTTTTGCCCCGAACCTGTCCAGAGCTGCCCGGGCCACTACTTGGCATGAGAGCAGCATGAGTTGTGCAAGACCATTCAAGGTCAAAGATTGAGGCGGGTCTTGGCGGCTTGCCGAATTGTGAAAGTTCGGTGACAGCACGATGTGCTCGGTCACATTTATGAGATGGATCTGCGTGGCCAGAAGTCAATCGTGTTGAAATTCGGGAGTGCGCTACATGCGGAGTGTTCTGTTTGCGCAAAGTTGACAACACCTTACGCGCGCCGCTGTCGCGCAGAAAACCTAACGGGTGTTTTCTCGCAGCGGCTTTTTCCGGAGACGAATTATTACGACCATAACGTAATAGACGCACTCTGCAATGATGACGAAATGTCCATCTTCGATAAAGCGGCCGAGGATCGCACTGGTCCTCATCTGAGAGCTTGGTTCTAGCCCAAGCAGCAACCCTCAGATTCCACCATCTTCATGGGGTTCGCATGATCCGAATGAGTTCGCGGTCTTTACCGCCGAGAAATTTTGCGCGGTTTCTGTTCCTCGACCTAGTCGTGGCATTCGGCGTTCTGGCTTCTCCGCATGCCGGAGCGCAAACCACCCCCCCTAGCCTGTTAAACCCGGTTGCTGCGCCGACCGATCCCGCCCAGCTGCGGCCGGCCGGCCGAGTCCCACGCGAGAAATTCGGCGAAGTCGGCGCCTTTCCGCTGAAGTTGCAGGATCTCAATGCGCTGGTGTTCCCCGATACCAACGCGGCCGACCGTAAGGCCGCTTTGGAAGGGCTCAGCTTTTTCACAACGCCGCATGCTGCTGCGGAAGGCGCCGGCCCGATCGCCAATCAGCCCTTCTGTCTCGGCTGCCATATGAACTCGGCTGAGTCGGTGAGCGAACGTGTACCTGATTCGAAACAACTCGTAGGCTCCGTGTCGCAGGTGTCGCGTGCCGCCCGTGCGACCCCGACCAATTTCAACTTCGTCGGCCATGATTTGCAGACCGGCGGTGGCCGGCCGGCGGATTCCCTCGAGGCGATCCTTAGCACGGGTAAGACAGCCGCCTTCACCGTCTTCAGTGACATCGCGCCGGCCTCGGGGACCATCGATGGCCTGACGAAATTTTCGAGCAACTCTACCCAGCACACCAGGCCGTCGCTGCCTGGATGCCTGCCGGATCCACTGCCTCCCTTTGACCAGGACGCAAACCTCGCTGGTGGCGTCGATCCCATGACCCATCTGAGTACCACCGGCTTCCGCCGGGCAGTTGGCGAGCGGGCCGGCCCCCCCTACATCGGTCGCGGGCTGATCGAAGCGGTGACGGACGCTGACATCATCAGCCATGAAGCCGAAGAGAAGAAGCCGATCCACACTTCTATCGACGTCTCGGAGCTGTTCCCGGAGTGCAAGGGCAACGACTGCATTGCCGGCCGGCACAACGAGAACACTTCGAACAATGCCTTCGTTGGCGGCGATCCGGCGGTGCGCGTTGGCCGCTTTGGCGTGCGAGCCGGCGGACCGACCATGCTGCAGTTCGTAGTCGGAGGCGTGCAGGGCGAAGTCGGTTTCACCAGTCCGCTCCTCCTGACCGAATTGACGAGCTTTATCAACTCAAAGAACCCCCGCTGCCAGAATACTGTACCTTCTCCGCAAGCACCGGAGTTGACGCCAATCAGTCTGCGTGCGCTGTTGCGCCTGACTGCGCCACCGGAATTCGGACCGGAGTTGCTTAACGTACTGCGCGCGGCTGATGCTGAGCAGCGTGGAAGGCGGGACTCGCTCGAAGCGAAGGTGCGCCGGGGCGCCGAGTTGTTCGGAGTTGATCTGGTGGCTTTTGCCAACAGGATGATCCCCGGCCGCATGCCGAAAGGTGGAGACGGTCGCGATGATCATGCAATCCGCCAGTCCGATCGCGGGGTGAATTGCGCCGGATGCCACCTGCCCGTGGTGGCGACGGGACAGTTGCCGCGTGACACCGGTACAAGTCAAGTCAACAACGTCTGGGCACCGCTCTTCAGCGATCTGCTTCTGCATGAAGGACCATCGATCCAAGGCGAACGCATTGTCTCGATACCGCGGCTTCCGGTCGTGGCATTCCGCCAAGGTTCGGGCAATCACCCCGTGCCGACGTTCGATCTGCCGCGCAGTCTTACCGACGATGCGTTGCCGCACCAGAACAGCGGTATCGCAAATGGACGCGAGTTCCGAACGGCACCGCTGATGGGCATCGGCCGCATCGGACCACCGTTCCTGCATGACGGCCGAGTCTACCTCAGCAAATTGACAGCATCGACGATGCCCGCCAGTACAGTTTATTCGGACGCGAAGGTTACCAACGCACCATTGGTCGTACAAACGGTCGATGATGCTTTACGGGCAGCAATCGAGCTTCACGATTTGCCGGCACCGGATCACCGTAGCGGTGACCATCATGCTGACGGCGATCACGACGGCAGTGATCGCAAGGACGGCGATCACAACGACCAAAATCACCTTGTGGGCGGTGGCTGCCCGGCGCCTTTGGGCGGTGGCAAGGAGTGGGGAGGCGTGACCTATCCTAAAGGCGCCGAAGATATTTGTCCGCCCTATAGCAGCGAAACGTCCAAGGCCAATCGGAGCGATTCCCGCGAGGTCATAGCCCGCTACAGGTCGCTCGATGCCGAAGATCAAGAAGCGATCATCGAGTTCCTGAAGCAACTGTAGCCTTTGGTGGCGGAGGCGCTCAATAATGAACACCTCCGCCCACTCATAGCTGGATGACCGTACCGGCGGATCGAACGCAAAAAATGAGTCGAGCGCACAGGCTAGGAAATGTGCGGCGAAGTCTCCTTCAACCCTTTGCCGGTGCCCCCACCAGGCTAGCCCCAGTGCCGAGCCGGTGGGGACGGCCAAGTGCCTGAGGACCGAAGCGGGCTTAATTTCCAAATCGAACGCGACAAGGAATCAATCCATGTCGGCGTTCCCGCGCAACCAGTATTATGGCAATACCGCATAGGCCGAGCCGAAAAACGCGCTTAATCGGATGCTGGCCGGGGCTCAGCAAAGCGCCCAAGGCCAACGGAAACGGCAACGGGGTTCGGCTGTTCACCCGCAACGGCCACGACTGGACGGGCCGATATCCGCTGATCGTTGAATCAGCGCTCCGCAATAAAAACCTTGCACGGCTGCTGACGAAGCGCCCCGATGGCATCTTCATCGCCCCGTTTGAGCAGGGTGAGATCGGTCCCGACCTATTTCAGGCTGCCTGCGAGATGGGGCTGGAGGGGCTGGTGTCAAAGCACCGCGGGGGATCGTACCGCTCCGGACGCTGTCGGCACTGGGTGAAGGTCAGAATCCGAAGCATCCTGCGATTAAGCGGGTGAAGGAGCCCCTTTCCGCCAGCTAGTCATATGGCTTCCGCTCCAGGCAATGCTTGATCGAGAAATCGACGCGACTTTTGTCAGTCCGGACGATCCAGAAACACTTGCCTGGATGACCATCGGGCGCAGCGGCGACATCAAAGTAAGCGACCCCGCTTCCGACCTTTTCTTTTAACTCGTTGTGGCGCTGCAAAAGCGCGCTAAGGTCGGTCGCGTCGGCCTGCGAAACAACGCTTCCGATGGAGTAACGATTTAGCATGGCGCTATAGAACGAATTGGCGTCGCCAACCTTTTCGTAAAAACGGGCGCCTAACTGAATTGAACGCTTCGCCATCTCAGTTTCCGATCTGAGGAGGAGCAAGCGCCGATATCGCCAATTGAGCGACGGAGGGCGGGAGGTGGCCGGCCGCGACCTTCCCCTTTAGGTAGGTGCTAAATTTTCCTCCCTCCAGATACACGCCCTGAATCCAATGCCTATACTCGCCTAGCGAAGCTAGCGGATAGCGCCAAGATTCTTGGGGGTTCGACTTCGACTGCGGATGGCTATCTGGATAGTGGTGGGGGTACTTGCCCCTCTCGCCGTACTTCTTATCGAAGTCATTTTCCTCCCAATATTTTGACCAATGCTGTCCGATAGAGATGTCGACGATAGTTTTTTCGCCTATGTCTGCGCCGGCCAGAATCAACTCATAGATAATGGTATGGGCTAAAGACGTGGAAGAATCCCTTAGGCGCCGATTGGAAGTTTAGACCGATACGTTCATGCCATTTATCAAACCGCTTGGCGTGAGCCCCCGTTGGGTCATATCCAACCTGGCTATAGATCATTTCCCGCAGCTTGGATCCTGCGAGGATTCTGAAATTGTCCCGGGCCTGAGGCTGGCAATTGGCGCCAGCGTCAAAGGCGTAATACTCGAGCACCGCTAACCGGCCCCTGCACAGGGGGAGAAACGCGATGTTCTTCGTTCAGGAAGGCTTCACATATCGAAATTTCTTGATGGACATGGTTGCGGTGTTCGCATTTGTTGTATGGTTTTGGCTGCTGGTCGTGATCTACGGAGACCTGTTCAGGCGGCACGATATCTCCGGTTGGGTAAAAGCGTTATGGGTGTTAGCGCTGGTTTTGACCTCCTACTTCGGCATTTTTATCTATCTGATCACCCAAGGAAGAGGCATGGCCGAGCGCAATGCTCAGCAGACTCAACACGCTCGCGATGAACTTCGCCACGTCGTCGGCTTTAGTGTCGCGGACGAAATTTCCAAACTTGATCAGCTCAAAAAGTCGGGTTCAATCACTGATGCCGAGTTCGGTCAGCTTCGGGCCAAGCTGGTCTCATAGGGTGGACCACCGCCTAGTCGAGGTTGCGGGATTTCCATAAGCTGACGTTCCGGACCATTTTCCTTTGTTCGGAACTGGAGGGCCCGTTCCTCGTTTCACACCGGGTGCCTGCGATCATTTGGCAGACAAAGGCAGGCGATGCGATGATATCGTTGCAATTGCCGCATTGGCTGATCATAGGCGGAGCCGCCTTGGTGGCGGCCAGCTCGATAGGACTTGCACTTCACAAAACTAAGGCAGTCGAGAGGGATCCGGATGAGCCGGTGAAGCTGCGCGAGCCGATGCCACCCGTGCCAACTCTTCTCGACCCCAACCGAAAACGGCAGGAGGGGAAAACTGGCCCGCCGCCGTGAGATCCGGGAGTAGCTCACCTCGCCTCGTCCGATGCCTGGACAGTGTTGCTCTAAATCATCAGTCAGATTCCGATCGTCGGAACCGCGTGAAATCCATTTGACTGTTCGGGGCAGTGTGTCGTTCTGTTCGAGCGGAAGCTCCAACGACGCCTTTTTGAACGCTGGTCAGCGTTCCCCGATCGGCAGGTGCACCATGCGTAGACATGACTTCGTGTCTGATGGGTTCCTCGCAGTAACCGCTGCCAGCTTAGTGCTGCTTTGCTCGGGCTTGCTCGCTTTTGCCTTTACATAATCTGTGCTTGCGCCCTCTCCTCGTCCGAATGTCCGCGGTTCCATTGATACCTGTTGGGCCGGGCGCGGGTCACTTGCACAACCTCAAATGCAAATACCTGTCCGTTCAAACCAAGACTTCCGGGAGGGTCACTCATGCCCGCCGCGAAAGTACGTGCGTCCAATATCCTCAACGAGTTCGACCAAGCCCAGACTGAGCTCATCGGCAAGGCCGTGATCCTCACCGACGGAAAGGCCGGTGCGGTGGAGAGCGTTTGGCTTGACGAAATGCATGGCCTGCGAATCTCGAATAGGGGCCACGACGGGAAGTGGCCTGTCTCAACCATCAAATTCTCGGAAGGCTACTGAATTCCTCGCCTCTCCTCATCCGAGTGCACCAGACATAGGGCGTGGTCTGCCGCTGTTCGGTCAACCTGATCATATGCACCGGCGGCGCGTAGCGACCTTTCCGGCATGATCGGCATTTGAGCGAGGCCTCGAGCTTCCAGATCGGCGTATCCTTTGGTCGGCGGATGTAATCGAGCGGAATGCTCGCCTCCGTTTTGCAGCGATGGCAGCTGACCTGGAGCCACCCCAGACCGCCGTTGAGACATTGACCGATCGTTGGGGACGGCTGGGCGGGCCCGCCGTAGCCCTCCATGCGGATCGACCACAGCTCGGCCTCTGTTCGGTCGGCTTGGGCAAACAATCCAGTCATGATCGGACTGGTTGACGCGCTCGTTTGCTATCAGCTGCAGCGCCGTCAGGTACACATCCTGTCGTTGGGCACGGGCGACGTCGAAATTCAATTCAGCGCGGGGCAGATACTGCACGGCGGGCTGTGGATTGGGCAGAGATCATCACGTCGGCGATGCATTTACAGAGTCAGAACGCAACGGGACAGGCAGGCTTGTTGATTGGTCGTGATCAACTCATTCGATTGAACGCGCCGCCGCCCCGCCCGCAACAAAGCCGATCGATTTGGACGATTACGCGCGGGCGAGCGCGGAGTTGCCGGACATCGCGCGAAAGCTAATCAACGACAATGGCGATGCCATTCGTGATCGATTTTTGTTCGCTCCTGCGGACCCCTACGCCGCGTATTACGGGCCGCGCGCATCATCTGAGTCCGTTTGAACCCGCTATACCCTGCTAGCAGGACGTCCCAACTCTAAATAAGCTGGGGCGTTTCTCGTGGTGATTCCTCTCATGACAGTTGATGATGTTACCAAAGTTGCAGGCGCCGTAACTGGCTTCCTTAATACCATTGCCTGGCCCCTCGTCGTCCTATGGATCGTCCACAAGTTTGCCCCGCTCCTTCGAGACTTTTTGGCAAACATGACCGAAGGGATGGTCAAAGCTTTCGGCATTGAGGCGAACCCGAGCGATGAATGTCCGCTCTAGCTCTAGCACTGCCCGAAGCCCCCGCGCGTGCAGTCAAGGCTTGACGGACTGTCCAGCGCCCGCACCAGATTTGCCCTTGGGCGGCTTATTTTAGCTTCTCCGCCCAGCGATAAAAGATGATCGATCCAAACCAACACCGCCCGGACCTCGTCGTCGATCTCGGCAACGCTTCCCGTTCACGTGAGTCGGCTGATCGTGCTATGGCTGACGTTATAAGACCGAGCAATGTCGGTTAGCACCTCTCCCGCGTCCCGTCGAGCAAGCGCCTCCCGCCGTTGGTGACCGGTCAATTTGGGCTTCCGTCCCATAACCACCCCCCTCTCCTTCGCGCGCTCGCGCCCCTCGCCCGTCCGCGTTCGGATCAATTCCCGCTCGAACTCCGCAAGCCCGCCCAAGACAGTCAGCATAAGGCGCCCGTGGGCGGTGGTGGTGTCTGCCCACGTGTCCCGGAGAGATTTGAAGCCGGCGGCCTTCTCGGCGATGGTCCCCAACAAGTTCAGCAGATCACGCGTCGATCTCGCCAGACGATCGAGCCGGGTTACGACCAACACGTCCCCCTTTGCGAGGGTCGCCATGAGCCGAGCCAACTGTTTGCGGTCGGACCGCGCGCCACTGATCTTCTCCTGAAAGACCTTCTCACAATTCGCTGCCTTTAGCTCAGCCAATTGGGCTGTCAGAGACTGGCCATCCGTGCTGACCCGCGCATATCCGTAGACCGCCATTTTCGTCCTGACTTTCGCACCTGATTTATGCACAGCATAAAGCCGCGTTTTATATGGATCAACTTATTTGTGCATAAATTATGATTTTTGCACGGATAAGGTCTATGTTCGTTCTGCGGATCCCGAATAAACTTGGCGACCAGTTGTTCGCTATCGATCTTCAGGCGAGATAGGGATACGTTACCATCTCACTGATATTCCAAGAGTATTGACGTCAGCCTCCGATACCCCGCGGGTCGGCGCTGGTCCGTCGCAATCCGACTCGAAGGGTATAGACAGGACAGCTTGGCCACCATTTTCGCTACAGTTGAACTGAAAATCCGCGCCGAGCCCCTGCGCCAACGCCTCAATAATACTCAGGCCGCTGCCGGGTCTGACGCTTGGCGACGAAAGCGAGCCGTTGTCGGAAACCCGGCACTCGACAAATGCGCCGGACGCTCGGCATTCCACCCTGATCTTTCCGCCCTGCCCGTCAAAGGCATGGCGCACCGAATTGGTGATGAGTTCGGCAATAATCATTCCCATCATCCAGCAGCGTTCAGACGACATTCGGAACGGGAAATCCACGAGTATGAGCTCGATGTTCCTGTTCTCAAGTTTCGAGCTACTAATTGAGGCGCAAAGGATACGTAGGTAAGCCGATGCGTCAATGCATTCGTTGCGATCCGGCATCTGCAGCGCATGGTGAACCTTTGCATAGTGATGTAGTTTCTCGATTACGCCAGCGAGTGCGCGTTTTACATCGCTATCCGCGGATCTTGCCACTGTGACTGACAGCACTTGGATCACCGATGCAAACTCGTTGTTTATCCTGTGCGTGATTTCTCGCAGCAACACGCGTTCGTTTGACATCGATCCGATGGACAATCCCATGACGACCTCCCTTGAACATCCGATCACATCGCCAACCGCATTTGGCGGACCCAAGGGAAGGTGAGACATTTCTGTCCGTTCATCTTTCGAGTTCCAGTTCCAATTGTAAATTCAAACGCAATACCTGTCGGGATGGCGACGAACAGGATGTCTGTCGGCTGTCGCAGTCCAGCCAATTGGTCGAAAGCGCGGCGACGCCAAACGGCGCAGACGCACCTACGGGTCCCAGTTCACTGGTTGGGCCGTCGCGCCCCATTGGAACCTCCAGAGAACGACAACGGCGCCACGATCGCGCAGCGAACGATTTGGCCTCGTCGCAAATCGAAGGCGACGAAGCAAACGCCGCACGGATCCCCGGTGGCTGACGATCGCCCTCGGTGGTAAACTAACTTGGTTTCCGAGCGCATAAGTTGATGAATGGTAACCGTGCTACCGGTAAACTTGACCACAAACGTAACAATTACCGTCTGCGAGGTTCCACAATGTCGGGCGCGTCCCTAGAGCCCGGCCGGCGTGGAGATCGACTTAGACCCGGTTCGATGACGGACGACGTCATTACGTTCGGGCCGTTCCGGCTGTTTGCTGCCAGGCGACTGATCGAGCGAGACGAGGTACCGGTTCAGCTTAGTAGTCGGGCTCTCGACATTCTCATCGTTTTGGTCGAGCAGGCCGGCAAAGTCGTCAGCAAAAGCGAACTGATTGCGCGTGTCTGGCCAGGTATTACCGTCGATGAAGCGAACCTTCGTGTCCACGTGGGCGCTCTTCGTAAGGCACTCGGCGACGGAGAAGCAGGCGCCAGATATGTTACTACCTTGCCGGGCCAGGGCTATTGCTTTGTGGCACCGATCTCTCGGTTGAGAGCATCGGGACTGGCAGATAAATCGTCCGGTCGCGGTCACGGCCTTCCTCCTCGGCTGGCGCGAATGGTAGGACGTGACCAGACAATTCAGGAAATAGTCACCCGCCTAAAGACCGAGCGTTTTGTCACTGTCGTGGGGCCAGGTGGCATTGGGAAGACTGCAGTGGCCGTATCGGTTGGCCACGAATTGCAAGACGAATTTGCCGGGGCTGTATTTCTTTTTGATCTCGGGCTCCTCAACGATCCCCTCCTCGTGCCAGGCGCCGTTGCATTGACCCTTGGTATACCTCTTCAATCGGCAAATCCGACTGCAAGCCTGACCGCCCATCTCCGAGGCAAACGGGCGCTCTTGATCTTCGACAACTGCGAGCACGTAATAGAAACCACGGCGGTGCTGGCTGAACAAATTTTCGGGGATGCGCCTCATGTCCACATTCTCGCGACCAGCAGGGAATTGTTGCGGGTCGAAGGCGAACACGTTCACGGGTTGCCGCCACTC
The DNA here is from genome assembly GCA_963843235.1 of uncultured Alphaproteobacteria bacterium. GTDB lineage: Bacteria > Pseudomonadota > Alphaproteobacteria > Rhizobiales > Xanthobacteraceae > Bradyrhizobium. Next base: position 210,426 of record CAWJJV010000011.1, on the reverse strand, counting down.
GCCAGTCCGCCCAGTGATACCAGCCTCTCCGCTAAGGAAGCACTCAGTTTTCCTGCAGTGCAGCTCTTCATGGAACGTGCGATCGCCAGTGGGCGTCGGTTTAAACTGAGCGATGCCGATGCGCCTGTCGTCGGCGAGATATGCCGGCGGCTTGATGGCATAGCTCTCGCCATTCAGCTCGCCGCCGGCCGCGCCGATGCTTACGGGATTGAAGGAACCCTGTTGCTCCTAGTCGATCGTTTCGAGCTGACCTGGGATGGGCCACGCACGGCGTTGCCGCGTCATCAGACTCTGGGAGCTACGCTCGACTGGAGCTATAACTTGTTGTCGGAGCACGAGCGCTTGATTCTCCGCAGGCTCTCAGTTTTCGTCGGCGGTTTTACGCTCGATGCAGCGTACACCGTTGCCACAGACGAGCATGATCAGGCACGTGTCGCCATGGCTGTTGCTGGTCTCGTTGGAAAATCTCTTGTTGAAGTCGATGCTGGCGATACAACGACACGCTATCGCCTACTTGACACCACGCGGACCTATGCCGCCGTCAAGCTCATTGAAAGTGGCGAAGTCGACGAGGTCAAGCGACGCCACGCAGTCTATTATCGAGAACTCTTCGAACAGAACTCCACCGATTCTTTGGCATCGTCCGACGACTTCACCTTGCGTTCAGAGTTGCTCGGTAATGCCCGCGCCGCACTGGATTGGAGCTTATCGTCACCGGGTCATGCCACAATCGGAATATCGCTGGCTGCTCTGGTGGCCCCATTCTTGTCAGAACTATCGTTGCTAGTCGAATGCCATCGCCTGGCCCAGAGGGCGCTTGGGGCGCTCAGCGATCTTGAGCGGGGCACGCGACAAGAGATGGAGTTGCAGGCGGCGTTGGGGTCATCGTTGGTGCTTACAGGAGGGTACCGCGAAGAAGCACGGATTGCTTTGGCAAGGGCCTTGGAACTGACCGAAGCGCTCGATGAGCCTTATTTGCAAATGCGGCTGCTTCGAGGGCTTTATAATTTTCATACCGGAAAAGGAGAGTTTGGAAAGACAATCGAGTTGGCTCGGCGTAATGAAACTGTCGCCCGCAGGACCGGCGATCCGGTTCCCATCGCGATGGCCAACTGGATGCTGGGCTTGTCCAACTATTTCGTGGGCAACCACCTTTCGGCAGAAGAAAATTGTCTAGCCTTGCTTGCCAATCCCGGCGTTCCGCACACCAGCTCAAAGTATTTCGGATTCGACAGTCATACTGAGACGCGTATTCGATGTGCCTTGGCTGCGATCCGATGGTTTCGGGGATTCCCCGACCAGGCCGCGAAGATGGCCCTGGATACGATTGGGCCGCAAGCTGACGCGGAACATCCGGTGACGTTTAGCACCGCCCTGGTCTTTTCCGGGTTCCTGTTTGTCCGCATCGGAAACATTCCTGTGGCGCAGGAAGTGATTGAGCGACTCATTGCTCATGACGAAAAGCATTCGCTCGGTCCCCATCGTGCCATTGGCCTCGGCCTGAAAGGTACCTTGGACATTCATCACGGCAATACCGACGAAGGTGTCGAGCTATTACGTACCGCTATCGACACGCTCCAGGGCGATCGCTACGAATTGCACCAGCCGGCCTTTCTCGGCAGCCTGGCTGAAGGCTACGCCAAAGTCGGACGAGGTCATAGTGCATTGGTTGCCGTCGATAACGCAATTGCCCGCGTTGAGGCCAACGGTCAGGCATTCATTTTGCCGGAATTGCTGCGCATTAGGGGCACGATCTTGATGTCGGTGCAGCAAGCAGATCTATCGCAGGTGGATGGCCTGTTTCAAAGATCGCTGGAATTGGCCCGCACGCAACATGCCCTTGCCTGGGAATTGCGAACCGCAAAGAGTTTTGCGGAATTACGGTTGATGCAGGGTCGTCAAGCCGAGGCCTGGGGCCTGTTGGCGCCTGTGTTTAACCGGTTCACGGAAGGCTTCGAGAGTTCCGACCTGAAGGCCGCCAAGTCATTGCTGGATCGGTTGGCGACCAATCCGGGCCCTTGACCAAGTATCCTGAAAAGCGCCCGATGACGCCTTAGCCATCGGGCGAGTCCAGGGGAGGAACGCCCACCTAGGGGCCTCAGGACGGCGCGAGCGCCGAATGCGCAACCTTGAAATGTCTTCCGTCGACTTCCCCTCAGTTAGGGGGGAGTTTGGTTTGCCGCGTCTTTCACAGTGTCTACTAGATTTTGAAAAGACACTGAGCTGGCCCTGGAGAAGCGACGGCCTACTGCCCAAACGAAGCCGAGAGGTGGCCGTCGAACTCAGAGCGTCACGCGCAACAGCCAAGGCGTGAACAGCCGCGTTTCAATCGACGCTTCCCGGCGATGCGTTGCTCAACCACGTCACACGGTTGATGGTGGATTCTCTTGGGTTGGCATCTCCGAACGAAACAGTCGAAAGGAGAACAAGGCGAGAAATAGTTCAATCGTCGCAAATACGCCGAAGGCAACCACAAAACCGAAATGCATCAGCCAGCCAAAGAGCAGGCTACCGACCCCGAAGCCGACAAAAAGCATAAAGACGTTCAAGCCCATTGCCTGCCCGGCGCGCTTTCCTCCGAGCGAGGTTACAATTCCGCCGAACAGCGGTTGGGTCATGTCATAACCTAGTGACAATATAATCGCGATGACCGGGACGAACGCCACTGGGACGTCCAGCGCTAGAGTAAATGTTGCCAGAGAACCCAGGATCAAGCCAACTGGGATCAATCTCGCGCGGCCCCAGCGATCCGCCGCTCTGCCTATCAATGGTCCAAATAGAAACCCCGGCACGCCATAGCCGAGCAACGCCAAGCCGATTCCCGCAGGCCCCAGACCGTATCGGTATTCAAGGTACACGCCGAGCCAGGTGAATACACCGGAGTGGAACATCGAGTTGATAAAGACGTAGCCGTAGGTCCGTTGGCCGCGTGGCGTCGCCAAAAGATCCTTGTAGCTACCAAGAAGCTCCCTCAGCGTACCTTTCGCAGATACAGCCGTGGCTTCAATGGCACTGAGACTGGGCAGAAGTAGCAGGAGAAGAGCTACACCGGCAGCGCCGACAGCGATAAATAGCCCACTCCAACCCGTGAACGAAACGATCAACGCTCCCAGTGGAGATCCGAACGCCATGCCGCCCGCCATGGCGCCAAACAGCCAGCCAAGGGGGCGACCGCGTTGCTCATAGGGATACAGCCGGCCCACAAGCGCCAAGCCAAGCGGCACGACCCCGCTCGCGCCGATCCCCGTAACGGTGCGCCATAGCAGAAATTGTTCGAATGATTGTGCAGCTGCGGTCAGCATAGTAAGCAACGAGAACGCCGACAACGATGCTAACATGACACGGTGAACACCGATCCGGTCCGCCAAGAGCCCGTACACCAAAGTCGCAATTCCGTAAGGGATTAGGTAAGCCGGCACGACGAGGCCAAATCTCTCGACCGACACCCCAAATCTACTGGAGAGAACTGGAATAATCGGAGCCACCATGTAGGCTTGAAAGAAGATGACGAAAGTCGCCAGCGCGATAATTCTGACCAGGCGCTCACGCTGGCGGTTGTCGATTGTATTTGTGAATGGTCGCATGGAAACCCGTTCGCCTTGTAGCGTGCACCAGCAGATCGAGCCCCAGCCGCAACGGAAGTCATCGGGACACTATGGCCGGATTTAATCGGGCCAATCATTGTCCATAACGACCTCAACGAAGTCCTTTCGCTTGAAGCAGGGGGAAAAGTGCTCAAGAATATCTGCGGTGATGGTGCCAAACGCGGTGTGTGGTCGGTCTTTGGACCCTTCAGTGAAGGCTTTGAAAGCTTGACGCTTGAAGTCGACTCGCGGATGCGCCACGAGGATCTCTCTGATGATGGCAGGGTCAAGCAGCCTTACATCTCTCCCATCGATGTCGGTCTCGACGCCGGCTGCCACGAGAGCAATCTCCGGCTCCATGAATTCCGGTATACCGTGCGTGGTGTGCAGAGCGATGGACGACCAGACCCGACGAATTGCGTCTTCGGGCACGCCATGCGATTTGAGAAACTCACGAGCCGCTTCGGCGCCGTCGACCTCGAATCGTCGATTCAAATTACGGTGCCCCTCAACCAAGCCCAAGTCGTGAAACATCGTTCCGACATAAAGAAGCTCCCGGTCCGCTTTCAGACCGCGCCGTTCGCCGTGAAGCATCCCGAACAGATACGTTCGTCGGGAGTGATGGTAAAGCAACGACGATTTAGTATCGCGTATCAACTCCGTTGCTTCCGTTGCCAGCTTAGAATCCGGAATTTTGATTCCGGCGACGGACGATGCGGTCATGCTTTTCTCCTTCGTTATTGCCAGATCGGTGAGGGTCGCTCTGTACTCATTTTCCTCATCCTGAAATACGCGCGTCACCGGACCTTTTCTTTCGAAGGCAGGCCGCATTTAGAAATGGCACGTCGTTTCACGCTCGCCTCAACGGACAGCGTCGAATGCGCCGCGCTGTTCAATTGCGCGCCGCTACGCTGCCACGCAGCGCATCACCCGAGTTAGAATAGCTTGCGGGAAGTCCCTTGGTCGCGATATCTGCGTGGGCGCCTTGTTCATCGCCCCTAAGTCAGCGGCGCACCCTGGCGCGCGTAATTCGACCCAGTGTCAGGTGATTGTGAAGGCTACGCTGCATTGCAGGCCACAAACAGAAGGCCGATGCGCCAGAGCCTCACTTCAATTCCGCGGAGACGCGCTGACCATTTACGCGAAAGACCAATTCAACTTTCGCCGTCTCTACGATCGGCTGCTCACGTTCGTTGATCAGAAATCGGCTTTTCAGTCGAACCGCAAATGGCCTTTCCTCCGCCACCAATCGGAGCGATCAACTCAGGCGGTTTATCATAGGTCCTTTCGGCTGCTGTAAAAGACAAGCGTCATTAGACCAAAACCAACGCCGAGCGAGAACACAGCACCCAGTGCAATCGCGATAGAGCTCGAATGAGGTAACGCCAGGCCATCTCCAACTGTCCAGCCCACATAGACGAGAATGGACTTTGCAGCCAACAGCGACAGCAAAACAATCATGACGATCCACGAAACCGACTCCCATACCAGCCAGTCCAGCGCCTGTTGTTTTACCGGCAGCGCACTTCGTGCGACACGCCTCCCGACATCTGCGATGCTTCATCATCCACCCGATAGCGCGCCGTTGCTATTCGCGCTGCCCCGAAGCACACATCCTGACGCGACCGCTCAGGCTCGCCCCACATTCCGATCGAGGAAGCCGCGGATCAGTGGAACCATTTCATCGAATCGGTCCTCCAGCGCGAAATGCCCGCTGTCGATAAGATGAAACTCAACTTGGGGAAGATCACGCTTGTAGGGATAGGCGCCGGCAGCAGGAAAGATTTTGTCGTTTTTCCCCCACACGATCAGGGTCGGCGGATTGCGCTTGCGGAAGTAGGCTTGCACTTTTGGATACAGTTGCAAATTTGTCCGGTAATCGTAGAACAAGTCCATCTGGATCTCGCTGTTGCCAGGCCGATCAAGGAGTGCCTGATCGTACACCCAATTATCCGGCGAGATTCGGCTGATGTCGGACATCCCATCCGTATATTGAAACTTCGTTGTCTCCAACGTCACCAGTTTCATCAATGCTTGACGGCTCGCATCGGAGCCGTCGCCCCAGTATTTCTTGATCGGATCCCAGAATTCCTGCAATCCTTCGTCATAGGCGTTGCCGTTTTGAACAATTAGACCCGCCACCCGCTCAGGATGCTTCAACGCCAGTCGCCACCCCACCGGAGCACCATAATCCATAACGTACATCGCGTAGCGGTCGACGCCGAGCTGCGAAATCAAGCTTTCAACGAGTTCACCGAAGCGATCGAACGTATAGGCGAAGCTGGCTCGGTCGGGCATGTCACTCTGGCCGTACCCGGGGTAGTCTGGTGCAATCACGTGATAGCGGTCTGCAAGCGCTGGGATGAGATTCCGGAACATGTGTGATGAGGTCGGGAAGCCGTGCAGCAACAGTACAACGGGTGCGTCCTTCGATCCCGCTTCGCGATAGAATATCTTGATCCCATCCATCGTCTTTGTTCGATAGTATGTGACGGGATAGGCGGGGAGCGCAGCTGACGGAGCTCGCCGCGGTTTGGCATTTGCGTCTCGCGGCAAGGCCGCGACCGCGGCAGTTCCAGACAGGCCAAGAAGGAGATGGCGACGATCGAGGGCGGATAAAACGAGCGTGCGCTTGGCGATCTTCATTTGAGCCTCCACGAATAGCTATATGTGATTGCGATTTTCGCGCTATCGATCAGACATTATGTTGATCGCGTCGGACGAACTTGTGAAACGGTTCGGATTAACGACCCAATTTTGCAACGGCACGCTGACTGTCTCGTTTCGATGCACCATAGCTATCCTCGCTTGATGGCTCTTTCTTTCGAACGATCGAGGCTTTGTGTATATGCACGAACCCAAGTGACCGGCGGCTATTGATCCAAATGGCCTGCCATTCTCCAACAGCACATTGTGCTCGTCGGTGATACGAAGAACGTCTCGATGATGACCGCTCAGCCGTGCCAGTCGCTCTTCCGCTTCTCCACCATAGCGGTCGTTGGGCAAGTATCCGCTTGTCCTGCTGGGATACGCCCCGTGTGGGCTCCTTGCGACGCACCTACCGAAGCGCTGAAGCGCGTCACGGGCCCTCCATTCTTGCAGGATTTTTTCAACAATCACTCGTGCCTACGTCCACCTGTTGCGGCGTCTGGGACGGGCACTCCGATTATCCAACACACGAGAGAGAGAGGATCCCATCGCCACGATAGGTTAGACAAAGGGAACGATGCACCAACCAAGCGTTCAAATGAGAACAGTACCCGACACCGATTTCGGTCGTGTCTTGCAAAAAGCTCGCGGTCCCCCTTATGAGGAGCAGACAGGGCGCATGGCGAAGATCAAGCCACGGCAGAGTCTTGATTGAGCCGAACGGTGAAGGGCTTTTGAAAGTTTCTGGTGGGCACCTGGCGCACGATGGCCCGTTTCCAGCGCGCCGGCGTCTCATCCGTGAGCCGCTTGAAAACGGTTGAGAAGTACGACTGTTCCTTGAAGCCGACGGCAAGGGCTATTTGAGCGAGCGGCAGGTCGGTGTTCGAAAGCATCTCCTTCGCAATTTCGATCCGCCGGTGGAGTACATAATCATGCGGTCGGTAGCCGGTGGCTGCCCGGAACTGCGCCGCGAAATGCATACGCGACAACCCGGCCACCTTGGCAAGGTCGGCAAGACTGATGCATTTTTCGATATGTGCACCGACATATTCCTGCACACGTTTGAGCCGCCATTTGGGCAGGGCGTTTACGGTTTGCCGCGCCACCCCAAGTCGTGCGACGTGCATGACCAGCGTCTGTCCGACGCACTCCGCATAAACGCCATCGCTCGCTGCGGCGCTCGCGATCAGAGTACGCCCGAGCAGTTCGGCCAGCGGATCACGGACGACAAGATCGCCTAAAGCCGGGATCGGCTGGCCCAGACCGGCCACCCGCTGGCATTCATGAAGGTAGTCGGACGACACATGAAAATGGACAAAGTCGCAGGGACCTCGAAACTCCGCCGTTAACGGCTTGCCCGGTCCGGTAATATGCAGGGTTCCCGCCCGCATCGGTCCATCGAATACCGTCGATGAACCCCTTATGAGTTTGACACATGTAGCCTTGAGGGCGACGCCGATGACATGCCGGCCGGAAGATGGCTGCAACTTCTCCTGTCGGAGACCGGTCCGGCTGTCGGTCCAGCGTGAGACCAGGATATTGGCGTCTGTCATCCTGTCATTTTCAACGCCGGCAAGGCAACGCCAACTTTGCTCCGGCCAGAGCTTGTGACTATCGTCGCCGTCGCCCGAAAAGTCCGGTTCAGCGAGGATTGCAATTGGCAGATTCGACCTGTCCTTGAACGTCAGTAAATGCATCGATGACCTCCTCTGCCGCCAGTCGCTTTGGAACCTGCGACGCCATGCAGCATAGGAGCGGTTTCCAGAAGAGGCTCGTTGTCGCTGGTTAAGCCGCGTAAATTCTTGTTGTTTGGCCCTTCTTTTAGGCAACGCAGTTATCAAGCACTCCTTTTAACTGACAAGGCGGGGCCCCCGCCCAAGCATATTTCATGACGGATAGTGCTTCGTCGGAGGAACCCGGGTGAAACCCCACCCCGTCCGCTCTTCCCAAGACAACGGGCGTGCCCCCGCCCCCTCGTCGCGTGTCCGAAGAGCCCCGACCGCGGAAGTAGCCATCCGCAACGTTGGTCTAGCGTCCGTCCTCTATGTCGCCGAAGCCAATCCAGCTTTTGCCATCGAAGCGCCGTAGCCGGGATTGCTGGAACGGAAGGTAGTCGTGCGCGCTGGTTGATACCGTTATCCCGGGCAACAGCAGCGGCAGCGAAACCTCGCGAAGGGACGCGGCCTGACGCATGATGTTTTCCCGACTTAGGTCTTCGCCGCACGTCCGCAACACCTTCTCCAGAAGTCTCGCATAATGATAGCCGCCGGAGTAGTTGGAGTTGCTTAGGTCGGCACCTGGGAGGTACTGCTTCATGAACACAAAGAACTCTTTCACACCGCTATCATTGGCCCATTGTGGATCGATGGTGTCCTTTTGATAGCTGGACGACACCAGTCCGATCGCATTTTCCAGACCCGCAGGCTCAAGAAACGAAATCGAGGACGCTGACGTCGGAACGAAGAAAGCATCCGGCTTCCAGTTCAGTTCGGCAACGCCCTTGATCATCTGCGACGTGAATTTTCCGAGCGTGACGCCGAACAGCACATCGGCGCCCGACGCCTTTAACGTCGCCAACTGGGAGCTGATTGTCGGCGCGCCCGTTTCATAATTGGCTTCCGCAACGATCATGGTCGCTGCTTCATTTCCCATGGCCCGTTTGAAGCCAGTGACATAGTCACGGCCGAAATCATCGTTCTGCGACAGGATCGCGATTTTCGCGCCAGGTATATTTCGCAGGACATATTTTGCATATATCGCGCCCTCAGTTTCGTAGGCGAGCATCCCTGGCATAGTCCAAGGGAAATTCCTTGGATCAGCCCATTTTGTTGCTCCACTGAGTATAAACAGCTGCGGAACTCCCTTTCCATTCAGGTAGCGGTGCACAGCGCTGTTGGTCGCTGTTCCCAGCGAGCTGAACATCAACAACACTTCGTCCTGCTCCACCAATTTGCGGGTCCGTTCGACAGTCTTCGGAGGGGAGTAGCCATCGTCCAAGCTGATGAATTTTATCTTTCGGCCATTGATGCCACCTTCCGCATTGATTTTCGAGAAGTACGCCTGTTGGACCTGACCGATGACGCCGAAGCCGGACAGCGGTCCGCTATACGGCAGAGTTTGGCCGATACGAATCTCACGTGTTCCGTCGTCGGCCAACCCCAGGGCGCTACCGTAGATCGTAAATACGATCGCCAACACCTGTCGAATTGCGGCCATGGTACCTCTTTCGTCGTTGTCACCTGCGAACGCCTTTCGATGGGAGATGCTCATCGCAGGCGTCCGTGGCTACTTCCGCAAGAGCCGCTCGGACTGGCGCAATCTGTCTAGCACTGCTCCGCCCTCCTTCACATCGGCGGTTTCAAAGCCTTCGGTTAACCGGCCATAAACCGGTGCAAGCACATCCCAGGCCTCGTCGATACGGTCCTGGCTCATTCGTAACTGCGCCGCACTTGTCGCGGCCCGTAACGCCCAGCTCAACGCAGACTGCCGGTGCGCTAGATCCAGCGATTGCAGAAATAGCTCTTCAGCGCGGGCTAAATCCGATTGCGAAGCTGCCACAAAGAATGTTCCCTTGATCCTCATGAATTCTGGCAGGAACACCAGCTGACCGTTGTTTTCGATTCGGGAGATGGCTTCGTCAATTAGGATCAATGCCTCATCAAACCGCTCCATCATCGCCAGGCCATTTGCCACTGTTCCGAGAAATGCAGGGTTGTGCAACTCATACCGACCAGCATGCAGCGTTTCGATAGCACCACGCACCAAGCCGACGCCCGCTTCGGCTTCGCCCCGATGAATTAACAAGGTGCCTCTTAGACCGATGCCAATTGCTTCATAAGGGGCTAGTGAATATTTCCTGGCATGAGTCAGAAGCCGCTCAATCATTCCTTCCGCTTCGGCCAAACTGCCAATTCGAAGGAAGGTGAAGCTGGTAAGGATGAGGCAAATGCAAAGCGTTGATGGATCTCTCAGCGTGGCTCCTTCCCTGATCGTATCTCTCCCGATCTTCATCGCCTGGTCCGGGAAGCCACGCACCCAAAGGACGGATCCCAGGCCGCAGCGCGTACGCGCATGTGTGTCACGGTCGAAAACAACGCTGGGCCCTAGCGGGTTATCGCGTTGGAATCGTGAAGCTCCCCAGTTTGTCTCTGCGCTAATGTGGTTTCCCGCAAAATAATTGGAAAATCCGAGCGTCCAATTCGCCATCGCAATACTGGCGAGATCACCCAGTTTTGCAGCGACTTTTTCACTCCGTTGCGCAAGTACAAACGCTTCCTGGCAGTGTCCGGTCCGCTGACAAAATACATGCAACTTCCCGAGAAGGCGAAGCTGACTGCGCAAGTCCGCCAATTCTTCAGCGAGCTCCAGCCCCCTCGAAAGAGCATTCCGCGCCTCGTCACTATTTCCCTTGCTGAACATCAATGAAATACCGAGCGCCGACTGCAGTTCCATTTCGCAGCGGCTTCCGCGATCTGAGTCATCCAACGCCGCGATTGCGCGTTCTGACCAGCGATGACATTCAGTCAATAGCGACATTTCCAGAAAAAGGCGCGCCGACGCCGCTGCAAGAGCGATACCGGTCCGGATATCGCCACGGTCGGAGAAACTCCATTCTAGCCCCGCGCGCACATTGTCGAGATGCTCTGCATACGGTGAGAAGCCTTCAATCTCGGAGCCGGCCGAGGGCTTGAGGTCAATCTGCCCGAAGATCTCCCGGTAGTAGTTAGCGTGGCGTCTTTTAATCTGGTCAAGTTCACCGCTTTCAACAAGTTTACCTACGCCGTAAGCTCGTGTGGTGTCGAGCAATCGATAGCGCGACACCTTGTTGCCGCCGTCACTCGTGACGAGGGACTTTCCGATCAAACTCGCAACCGCCGTGACGACTTGCGTATCTTCGAGGTCAGCCCCGACGGCGATGGACCGAGCCGCGTCGAGCGTGAAAATGCCAGCGAAGACCGATAGTCTGCGAAGGACCGAACGCTCTAGCTCGGGCAAGAGATCGTAGCTCCAGTCCAGAGTTGCGCTTAATGTTTGATGCCGCGGTAGCGCAGTGCGCCTGCCTTCGCCGAGCAAACTGAAACGGTCGTTCAGCAGCGCGATTGTTTCCTTGATGCCATATGCATCGACACGGCCGGCCGCGAGTTCGATGGCGAGAGCTATTCCGTCGAGGCGGCGGCAGATTTCACCAACCATTGAGGCATCGGCGTCGCGCAACTTAAAACGGCGCCGGCCAGCGGCCGCTCGCTCTACAAAAAGCAGAACGGCCGGAAAGTTCAGCGCTTGCGCCGCCGTGAGACCAGCATCTGCGGGCGGGCTTTCCAGAGCAGAGAGCGGATAGACATGCTCTCCTTCGACCCGCAGCGATTCCCGACTGGTGGCTAGGATGTTCACCTGCGGCGCACCTGCGAAAATGTTTTCAGCGATTACCGCGACCGTCTCGATCACATGCTCGCAACTATCGAGGATAAGCAAAATCCTCTTGTCCCTGAGGAAGTTTACGAGCCCGCGCGTGAGATCGGTGAGCCGAACGGCAAGCCCGAGTGCGGACGCAAGAGCGCTGGCCACCAGGGACGGTTCATTAAGCGGGCCGAGATCAACGAAACAAACAGCACCTGCAAAGTCATCGAGCAATGCATGGCCCACAGAGATGGCGACAGTGGTTTTTCCGATTCCCCCCGGTCCAACGATCGTGACAAAGCGTCCGGCAGACAATTGACCGCATATCTCGCGAACAGCCTCATCGCGACCGACCATTCGCGTCAGGCGGGTCGGTAGCTTGTGAGCACTACCCGGCGCTGTGTTCGGCGTGACCGCGGCTTCCCGTACGTTCGATCGCAAAACGGGTGCCACGAAGCAATAGCCCTGCCCCGGAATCGTCGCCACATATCGCGCACCGGCTTCGCCTTCGCCGAGCACCCTACGAATTGCCGCGACCTGAACGCGAAGATTTACTTCGTCGACGATGACATCGGGCCACACTCGGGCGATCAAATTGCCTTTGCTGACAACTTTGCCAGCTTGTTCGACCAAAACGGCTAGAATGTCGTAGGCGCGTGCTCCAAGATCAATCGGAACGCCTGCTTTTTCCAGCAGCCTCCGCGAGCCGGACAGCCTGAAGGGACCGAACGTAACCTCTTGATCTTGCTTTAAATTGCCTCTGTCGATCATCGCACCTTTGTCTCTTATCGAGCGGTAAAGCTAATCAGCAAGCGGGCCGGGCCGGATCCACTGGTCAACAACCGCGTATTCCACCTGACAACAGCGTGCCGTTTCTGGAAATAAGCAAAGAGCCGTCTCCAACCGTTATAAGATTATCAGAGCGATTTTGTGCCTTTCACTGCGGTCTCGGCGCGGCGGTGCGGGTTCTGTATTCCGGCTAACTCTCTGGAATTGCTCAAAATCGGAGTCTGGGAAAGCCAGCACCGATCAACAAAAGCGCGTGGCCTTCACGACCCTTGCAGCGCGCGCCGTCGGGTAAGGCAAAAGAGCTGCAACGGTCGCCGGACTAAAGGCGGCCGAGACGCGGTGCCCCGTTCCCTCAAGCTCAAATCGAGACCGATCGAATCCTTTGAATAAGCCGCTCACCTCTGAGTGCAATTGTATGGGTTTTCCGTATAGGTCGCAGGGAGGTTCAGCGGGTGCAGTAAAGGAAAAACGATATGAAGAGGTCTTGCGGGGCACTGTTGGTTTGGTTGCACTCGGCATGTCCGCTCCGGCATCAGCCGCCGATATGCCCCTCACGTCGTCGCTACCAGCCCCGCTGCCGGTGATGTACAACTAGAGCGCCTTCTACATTGGCCCAACGGCGGCTGGGGTCAGAGCCACAATTGCTCCGGTTTCATCACCGCTGTTGGTGCAGCGATGGTGACGCGTGCCGTGATCGGTTCGGCGGCCAACTCGGCTATCCGACCACTCTATGTTGGCGTTGCAACTGCCGCAACTGGTATGGCTTTGATTAAGGCGTTGAAATAATGGGCGTCGTAGAATGGGCCGCACTAGGCACAGTCATCACGATCGGCGGACTTATCGGGGGTTGGGTCTGGCGCCTGGCTGGAAGCTGGCTGAGACTGAGGCTAAGGCCGACGCGGCTGACGCAGGCGGAAAATGCCTGCGGCTTTCTTGGTACCGCATGCCCAGCAGGTGATACCGAACAGAACGAATGCCTAAAAGAAGAAGATGAGTCCAGCTACTTAAGAACGCGGCTACGTGCCCGTGAGATCGGTCCGGCAACACGGCGCTTCGCCCAAGCGGGAACCAGGGGGACGGGGCTTGGGCTTTGCGTCACCGATTCCCCACTCGATTTTTCGAGCAGGGCTGGAATATCGGCTGCAGGAACGGCCTTGCTAAAGAGATAACCTTGGCCCTCTTCACAGCCGCTGGCCCTCAGATACGCCAGTTGCGACGAATCCTCGACACCCTCCGCAGTCGTCGTCAACCCAAATCCCTTTGCAAGACCAAGGACTGCCCGGATGATCACCTGGCTATCGTCGCTATCGTCAAGGCGTGACACGAAGCTGCGATCGATCTTGATCTTGTCGAGTTGGAAAGAAAGCAACTGGCTTAGCGTGGCGTAGCCGGTGCCAAAATCATCCAGCGCGATCCGCACGCCCGCTTGCCGCAGATCAGAAATAACGCGCTGCGCAACCGCGATATTCTCCACCAGCGCTGTTTCGGTGATCTCTATTTCCAACTGAAGTGGACTGAACCCAGTCTCGCCAAGAATAGATAAAATTTGCAACCCAAACGCTGGGTCGCGCAGTTGAATGGGTGAAACGTTGAACGACAGGGTAAGATCACTTGGCCAGGATTTTGCGTCGAGACAGGCGCGTCGAAAAAGCTGCTCTCCCAATGGTATGATGAGGCCGGCGTCCTCCGCGATCGGTATGAACACGTCCGGGGCGATGTATCCCAAGGCTGCACTTTCCCAGCGCGCCAGTGCTTCGAAGCCAATGATGCCGTTGCCATCGAGCGAAACCAGCGGCTGGTAATGAGGTCGGATGAGATCGGATGCTATCGCGATACGAAGCTCTTGCTCGATCTGTATGCGACGTTCGACCAGTGAGTCCAAATCGGATTCAAAGAAACGAACACAGGATCGGCCGGCTGCTTTGGCGCGGTGAAGCGCGCGGTCCGCACGCTTGAGCAGCTCGTCGGTCTGACTTCCGTCATTTGGAGCGATTGCAATTCCAATGCCGACCCCAAACTGCACCGTTGCATTCTCGATCAGGAAGCCTTCGGCAACGGTAGTCACGATGCGCCCAGCCAGATTTGCGGGGTCGTCAAGAGATTCGATAGCTGGCATCACGATCGCAAATTCATCACCCCCGATCCGGGCCAGAAAGATATCGTCGCGAAGGATGCCGGACATCTTGTGAGCGAACTCGTGCAGCGCCTTGTCGCCTGCTAAATGCCCATGCGTGTCGTTGACTGCCTTAAAGCTATCAAGACCTAACGTCAGAACCGCAAGCGGCTCGCCGAGCCCTAGCATTGCGAAGGTATTCATCAAGTTTTTGTTCGAAGAAAAGTCGATTCGGCAGACCCGTCAACGGATCATGCCGGGCCATTTTGCTAGCCTCCCGTTCCTTCTTAGAGTTCGCCTTGGTTTCCAGCGCCAGGTCACGATAGCGACGCAAACTGTATATCATCATTGCGATGCTCAACATGAACGTCACGAAGATGAGATCGCCCCAATCGGCATGGTCCAATCCAAACTGCAGCAGGTGAGGCGGAAGGTGAAAAAAATGAGATGCGCCGTATGTGACTACGCTTATGGCCAGTAGAATAAGCGCATCTCTGGTGTGCGGTCGGGTCCAGTCGAACCGCCCAGATGTTACAAATGATGGCCTGCTTGATAGCCGCATGAACATTCAACCCTCTCGTTGATAGCACGCGTTCCTGTTTGTTCAGCTTGTCTTGTCACCGCCATGCTTAATTAGCCGGCCGAAGCTTCTAAGGAACGAGTTAATCTTTAGTACATACTTTCCAACCACTCGAACAGCGATGTCGTTACCCGAGTAGCTTCTCAATGCCGGATCTCCATGTCGTCGAGTACCGAAGTCATCGGAATCAGGTTGCTCGCGCAGGGTATGGAAGACTCGTGATGCTCTATCGCATTGCATAGCCATGCCACCGGCAAGATGATCCGGTGCCTCGCAATGAAAACAAGCTTCGAGTCACTATCGCGAATAAGGCTGCGGCCGTTTTTTTAAGATCCCGCTGAGCCTTCAGTTTGTTGCCCAGCTCCTGCTGCTCGGGCTTCATCGGCCCGTGGCGGAGGAGGCATGAACCTGGTCGGAGCCGAACTCCTTTCAAACCGGCAGTTCACTCCGCCCTGGTGCCTCGGCTTCCTCAACCTGCTGCCTGAGGCGCTGCAACTGCGCATAGGACCTATGGATGTCATTTTCATCCTCGACGTCCTTGAGTTCCATCAGCGCGGCTATTCTCAACTGTACTGGGTCGCGTATACCTCGCGCCGCCGCGGAGAGAATGCGTGATGCGAGCGTTACTTGCATGGCGGTTGTTCGCTTGGCCACAGGCAGGAGATGTGCCGCCTCATCGAGTGCGGCTTTTATCAATTCGATTAATCCCGGTTGATAGCTCGCTCCTGTCTTGACCATGATGATAATCATCCTCCAGAGCAGAGAAGCTCTGCACGTCTCTTAAGGACCAAATCTTAAGTACCAAAATACTGTATGTACGGTGTCCGACATTTATCTGCGTTGCGGCAACTTATATGCAATTCGAAAGGTGGGTCGTTCCTAACTTTGCGCGGGGTTACTTCGACCACCCACCGAAGGTGACGCCTCTCTGACCCGCTATCGCTGGAAGTTTCGGGTTACGACTAATACCCGCCCGGCTCCGCCTACTTCGTTGATCACGCTCGTCCCCAGGAGTAGAGGGTCTTCACGGCTGCGTAGTGGTCTGTTTCTCAGAGGCGGAGTCACACCGACAGATCCTGCGCCGTGAGGCGGTCAGGGATAACGTGCGCGTCAAGTTCCAGCAGCAGGATGGAAAATCGGAGAGATCTTCTGTGTTCCTTTCAGAAAGGAAACCAACGCGCAGCGGTAACGTTCCAACGGAAGCAGCCGCACCGGCAGGATCTAGGAAAACGCCTCCTTCACCCGTTTCATCGCCGGGGTGCTTCGGATTCTTCACCTGCCCCATGTTCGCCGGACCAAATACGATCGCAATCAAGCTGGGAGATTATCTGCAAGTCACAGCCGAAGGCCCGCTCGGCATAGGAGCGTTTCTGATAATCATGTCCTGCGTCCTCGCGCTCGTTGGGATGGCTCGGCGCGAATGAAACCGGCGCCCTCTCCTCTTCCGGATACCGGGGCTGTGTTGCTCTAAATCATCAGTCAGACTCCGATCGTCGGAATCGCGCGAAATCCTTTTGACTGTGCAGGGAGGGCAGTATGTCGTCCTGTTCGAGCGGAAAGCCGCAATGTCGCTTTTTTTAACGCTGGTCAGCGTTCCTCGATCGGCAGGTGCACCATGCGTAGACATGATTTCGTGTCTGATGGGTTCCTCGCAGTAACCGCTGCCAGCTTTGTGCTGCTTTGCTCGGGCTTGCTAGCGATCGTCTTTACCTAATCTGTGCTTGCGCCCTCACCTCCCTTCGTCCGGCCGATCAGCGCCTGAAACTGCGACAGTCGCCTCTTTTTTGCCATAGCGAGGCTGTCAGCGCGCGCAGATATCCTGTTGAGTATTGGTTCACTTGCGCAAATCCGCGCGCCAGCTCTCGCGCGGCTGAACGGGGCGGTAAATGAATTCGACGACGCCAGACCGCGAAAACGTCGCGCCAGTTGATGTACAGCGTGCGCAATTCGAGGACCAAATCTCGCAGCTACTGCGTGACGCCGCGAGGGATAATCCTTCGGACAGCGACGCTGTTACTCCGGCGCCCAGGCGGTTGCCTAGCGGGTGGACACGGCGCGGCATCCTGTTGGCGGCCTGCATTGGCGGTATGACCCTCGTTTGGTTTCAATTGTCCTCCGGTGATAAGGTCAGGACAACGACAGCAGCTTCCAAGCCTGCTCCTCTGGCTCAATCCGCGACGGAGGACGTTGCGTCGACCGCGGCCATGTCGCTCCAGTTAATGAAGCAGCTCCAGTCGATGTCGCTCGATCTCGCAACACTGGCGCGAAGAGTCGATCAGCTCGAGGCCACTCAGGATAAACTGCACGACAATGCAAATGGCGCCAATCAGTTCAAGGCGAGCCAAGAACAAATGACGGGTGTGATTGCTAAGCTTTCCGAACAACTCAACGCGAGCCAGGAGCAGATCTCCCGCAATAGCGCGAACGTCGCAGAGCAACTCAAAGCCAGTCAGGAACAATTAGTCACCGCTCTTGCACAGGCAGAGCAGGCCCCTCAGAAGATATTAGCGTCTACTCCGCCACCGCAAACTGCGGCTCCGGTGCCCCTGCCCAGGCCGGCGCTACCACCTACGTCTCCGCAAACCACGGTGCAGGCGCGGGCCCAAAAACCGCAACTACCATCGAAGCCAGCGGCCGCCCGCCCACTAGGACTTCCTGTTCCAGTAAGGTCGACCAGCGCGGAACGCAACACGTCTGTTTACCGCCCTCACCTCTCCTCGTCCGGATGCACCCAGACATAAGGGCGTGGCCTGCCGCTGCTCCGTCAGCCTGATCATATGCACGCGCGTCGACCTCCCGCAACGCTAGGCTGCATCGGAATGTCAAGCCTATATATTCGCCTTGACCGGGCTTGAACCTAAGAATCAACGCGGGGTAGCGTGGAACTAATCCCGGCGGCGGCTGGGGAACAGGGAGCGAGAATAGTGACCGATCTCCGCATGGCGGTAGCCTACGAAGAACACCCGCGCTTGGGTCAGATACCTCGCGTCGGTTGGATGCTCTATGGAGCGGTCGCCATTTTGACCGGGATTTATCTCTTGCTCGGCTGGCCCGGCGATCTGATTGTGACCGGTCTGTACGCCATTGTTGCGGCGAATATGGATGCTCTGGACGCGCGGCTTGTGTCGATTTTGCAAGCCGTTCAGGAGTCCCGCTAGCCCCCTGTCGATACCGAGGCCGGTCGCAGCGCGCGCGTGTTCGATCCCTCCCGCAAGGACGCGCATTGGGGAAAGCGGAAGCTGGCCCGCGACAAGACAGTCGGCCAGAACTAGGAGACCGCCAGCAAATTGTTTTTGCCGCACCTCTGATGTCCATGAGAGCGTGATCAAGGGGATTTCGATTCCGTTACCCCCGAAATTTTGCCGCAAGCTTGATTGCCCGCTGGTCGAGTTCGTTGGCGATCCTGAATGCCGACTTGGCATATTTCCCGTCGTTCGCGTCGCCATCGTTTCGTAGCTCTTCCGCGATGTTGCTAAGCGTGCTTTGAGCTTCCGCAACGGAGAGAATTCCGTTGCTTACGAGCGTTTCGGCGAATTGGCCCGCGACGGCAACGATGCCGAACGTTGTCGACATCTGACCTTTAAGGCTCTCCTGGATCATTGGAGCAATTTCCTCATGTTTGTGGGTGGTACTCTGGGCCATGGGCAGATCCGGACGGGAGTCAACCCATGATCTCCGACAACACTATGTCGGCGCCGACTTCAGATGACGCAGTCGCGGGGCAAATGATAGTTTGGCCGCTTCCGGCCTTAACTGCGACAACGTATGTCAACGTACCCGCTGATCCTGGTCTGTCGATCGCAAACAGCGTGATATCTCCCGGCATATTCGCCACAGCGGCAAGGATTGATTTACCTGCACCGATGTTTGCTCCGCCGCGCTGAATGATGAATGACCCAAGCAATCCAGACACGCTCAGCACCGCTGGCGCGCACGCTAGAATGGCGACAAGGTTGCACGCGCTTGCCATGGTGATCGACGCGGTTATATTGGTGACGGTGTAGGTCGTGCCCGTGAAGCTGTCGTTGCCAAATAGTGCAGTTCGCGCGGGGCAGAAGAAGATGCGCCGCGGCCAGTTCGGGTGGTCGGTCAGCCTGTGACGCACTGAACCGCGCCGACGCGAGGACGTGAAATGACTGGGAGCGGAACAGGAGGCCTTTTGTCCTTAGCCGCAGATCTTTGAAAGAGACTAGGATGCGCGTTCCAACTTTGGTGATTTTGATGGTGGCGACGGTTTTGGCGGCTGCGCCTGCTCGGGCTCAGACGTATGACCCGGCCTATCCGGTCTGCCTGCAAATCTATCAAGGCTGGAACGACTATTACTTTGAATGCGCCTATACGTCGCTGCCACAGTGCAATGCCTCGGCATCGGGTCGTTCGGCACAGTGCATCGTCAACCCGTATTACACGGCGCGCAAAACAGCGCCGCCCGGACGGCGAGACCGGCGAAATCGACGCGTCGATTGAGCTAGTCTAGCGTAAGTGCGGGACACCTGCCCGCCGGCAAATCGGCCGACCCGCATTTCTGGCCGATGCTTCAATCCGTCACCTACCGCCGCTCCTCCAATAGCACACCCAACGTCGCCCT
The DNA here is from genome assembly GCA_963843235.1 of uncultured Alphaproteobacteria bacterium. Taxonomy (GTDB): domain Bacteria; phylum Pseudomonadota; class Alphaproteobacteria; order Rhizobiales; family Xanthobacteraceae; genus Bradyrhizobium. The sequence goes on along the minus strand of CAWJJV010000011.1, from coordinate 190,726 downwards.
TCCGGTCAAGGATCTTAGCCGATCTGGAGTTCAACAGAGCTGCGCGGGCGCGCCCGCCTTCAAAGAAGCTGGGCGCGAATGAACAGGGCGCGCAGCGCGCTGGTCGCCTGCACCCCCAACATCGCGTTTCCAGCGGCGCCCTCAAGCGCGGTCACGGCGTCGTCGTGCACCGATTTGAATTCCATCCACTCGATCGAACTGAGATTGGTGATGAAGTTGTAGGCCTGGCTGACGGTAGTGATGGAAATCGTTTCGCCGTTCAGTTTGATTTTGAACGTCGCCATCAACGGCGTATCAGAAGTTGCTGGGTTGCTCATGTCGCGGTTGTGCACTGCGCGTGGCTAAAGTCAATTTCCACGCTTCGACGCCCGAATTTGCCCGAGCGCTGCCTCGGCAGCCTCGCGCTGCTCCCTTCAGGATTGGGAGACCGACCGCCGCGACGCTGACACGGCGTCGTTCAGGCTTGGCACTACGACGAGTCGATTGATCTCGCCATCCTTGTATGCCTTGAGAAAGCTGTCGTAATCCCTGATCGATACGCAGCCGTTGGAATCCCCCTTGGGGCCAAGCATGTAACTGTGCGCTAGCAATCCAGATCGCCCGAGCGTGGCGCTGGCGTCTTGCGGAATCATGCGCAGCGCCTGCACGCCGTGAAACAATCGTTCCCGCGGCTTCAGGTCATAGATGGCGGGCGGGGTCGCTCCCACCATGCGCTCGTGCACATGTCCTGGGTCGTCCATCAGGTTGCCAATTCCCGAATGGGCCTCGAGTTTGGTGCCATTCGGCAGGTAAACGGCATGGGCCGAGATGTCATAGACGGCGGTGAGCTTGTCGTAGCCGAGGCCGCGAGATCCGGCCCCTCGCGAAACAGCCCGCCGTCGGGCGCTAGCGAGGCCAGCTTGATGCCTCCCGCCGGCAGCAGGTCGGAGAGTTTCTGCAGCAGGTTCCGATCGTCCGGCCTGGCAGCGGCGACCATGTTTGCAGGCCCGCTCTGGGCCTCGAGCTTCGGGTCAGCTGGGCGCGGCTTGGGAAGCGGAACGGCGGCAACGACCGATGGTGGTTTGGGCTCGTCCACGACCGTCGGCCGCCATTCGGCCTGCACATCCTGCTGCGACTGCAGTTTCTGGGCAAGCCGGCTCTTGGCCTGCTGTATTTTAAGTTCGAGCTCCGAAGACAAGGATCGAACGAGAAGGCGTGCCGAAAAGCTCGCTGGAGGCGCAACCGAGGCCGGCAGGAACCGATCATCGAACGTTAAGGCATCGTTGGTCTTCGGCGAGACCGCACCCCGGACCAGGGCAATCGGATCAAAACCAGCAACCGAGACCGCCGCCCCCGATGCAACGGCCAATATGGCAACGATCGAAGCGATCTTGCCCAACGACAATATGCTGAGACCTGACGGAATTTCGTCGTCGGTCGTCGCAGCGTAAGCCATTCGTCCCCCGGGGTTCGGCACCTTGACCGCGGATTCACCGAAAACCGGCCCCATCATGGGAACGGAACTGCGGCATATTCGAGACAGACAGTGGAAAACAACGGATTTTAGGGTTTCCGAAACCTTACAAGATTACCTCAAATTAACCAGAAGGGTTTTTGCCGGCGCCAGGCCATGCACGACGGGTCCGCCGGTTGCAGATCCCCCACTCCCCGGCTTCAGCCGACCGCGCCCGTTGATCGAGCCGCAGAACCTCATTTTGCTGCGGATGCCGAAGCCTGCTTCGGCGCAATCGGCGCGACCGGCGAGCCGGGGCCGATCTTCTGCAGGTTGCCGGTAATGACGCGGTCGCTCTCGGCCAAGCCCGTTACGCTGACTGAGTCGCCCTCCACGGGCCCCAGCTGCACCATCTTCTGCTCGGCCTTGCCGTCGGCGCCGACGACAAAGACGTATTTGCCAAGCTGACTCGACCCCACCGCAATCTGCGGAACAAGGAGCGCGTTGGGCTCATCGCGCACGTGCAAGTGCACACGAACATATTGCCCCGGCAGAAGCATGAACTTTGGATTCGGCACCGTCGCGCGCGCCGTTATCGTTCCCGTCGTACGGTCGACGCCGTTGTCGACAAAGGTCAATTCACCCGAATACGTCGTCGACGGATCGTCGGGAAGCGAGACATTGGCGATCACCTTGCGGGCGCCACGCGCCGCTTCAATGACGCCCAGATCCCGCTCGCTGGGATTGAACGTCACGTAGAGCGGATCAAGCTGCACCAGCGTGTTCAGCGTGAAGCCGGAGCCGCCGACCAGGGTGCCGACGGGCGCGCGGTTGCGGCCGAGGCGGCCGGAAAACGGGGCGCGAATCTCGGTGTAGGCAAGGTTGATCTCGGCGGTGCGAACCGCCGCATTATCCATGGCCACCGATGCCTCGCTCTGGCCGAGCGTGCTGGCGCGCTGATCGTAATTATCCTTGGCAAGGTAGCCCGTCTTGACCAGGGCGTCGCCGCGATTGAAATTCGACTGCGCATAGCTGAGTGCGGCGACGTTTCGCTGCGCCTGCGCCTTGGCCTGATCGAGCGCGGCACGATAGTCGCGGTCGTCGACCTTGTAGAGCAGAGCGCCCTCCTTCACGTCGGCGCCGTCGGCCGCCGGCTGCGACTCGATGTATCCGGCAATCTTGGCTTGAAGCGAGACCTCGCGGATGGACTCCGTGCGGGCCGAATATTCAAGATAGACCGGAATCGTCTTCTTGATCACCGATGCGATCGGAACCGGCATTGCAGGAGGACCAGACGGAGCTGCTGCCGCAACCGGCTCGGTTCGGAATGAAGAGGCGAAAATGCCCGCACCTAAGCAGACGACAGCAGCGCCGCCGAGCAAGATTTTCCAATGTCGCATGGGGACCTTCCTGACTTTCATTCGGCCGGAGCGTGGCTTGGCTCGGGCGTATTCGATGGCTCGATTGAATGGCCGCGCTCACGCAGGCGCTCGATGACGGCGTAAAAAACCGGAACGAACAGCAGCGTCAAAAGCGTGGCAGCGAGCATGCCTCCGAAAACCGTCGTCCCGATCGACTGCCGGCTCGCTGCCCCTGCCCCACTTGCCACCATCAGCGGCACCACACCGAGGATGAAGGCGAATGCCGTCATCAGGATCGGCCGGAGCCTGAGGCGCGCCGCTTCCATGGCGGCCTCGACGATGCTGAGACCTTCCTGGCGCCGCCGCTTGGCGAACTCGACGATCAGAATGGCGTTCTTGGCGGAAAGCCCGATCAGCATGACGAAGCCGATCTGCGAATAGACGTTGGTCTGCAGGCCACGCAAGTACAGCGCCAGAAACGCGCCAAACAAGGCGAGCGGTACGGCGAACAGCACCATGAACGGCATCGTCCAGCTCTCATATTGCGCCGCCAGGATCAGAAACACGAACACGATGGCGAGCGCGAACACGATCGTGGCGATCGAGCCTGCCTTCAGCTCCTGATAGGTGATGCCCGTCCACTCGAAGGCGAAGTCACGCGGCAGCGCGACCGCGGCAGCGCGTTCCATGGCCGTGATCGCCTGTCCCGAGCTGTAGCCGGGCGCGGGGCCGCCGTTGATCAGTGCCGAGGGATAGCTGTTGTAGTGCGGCACCGTCTCCGGGCCCACGATCGGCTTCAGCAAACCGAGCGTGCTGAGCGGAACCATGCTGCCGCCGGAGTTGCGAACATAGAGTCGCGACAGGTCTGTGGCAGCCGCCCGCGAATCCTGGTTCGCCTGCAAGGTCACGCGAAAGGTGCGCCCGAACAGGTTGAAGTCGTTCACATACAGGGACCCCAGGAATATCTGCAGGGTGTTGAAGACATCGGGCACGTTGAGCCCGAGCAATTTTGCCTTGGTGCGGTCGAGGTCGTAGTTGAACTGCGGCGTCGACGTCGAGAACGATGAAAAGAGCTGCATCGGACTGAGCTCGGGCTGCTTGCGGGCCTCCGCGATCAGCGCCTGCGTCGCATCGTTCAGCGCATAACTTCCGCGTCCCGTCAGGTCCTCGACCTGAAACTCGAATCCTCCGGTGGTGCCGAGGCCGGGAATCGATGGTGGGTCGAAGCTAAGGACGAAGGCCTCGGGAATCATCAGCAGCTTGGTGCGGACATCGGCGACGATGCGCGACGCGCCCTGGGCCGCTGAACGCTCGTCCCAGGGCTTCAGGATGCCGAATTCGACGGCCGAATTCGATTGGGCCGCGTTGGTGAGGAAGTTGAGACCGCTGATCGATCCGACGATGTCGACACCCGGCGTGCCCTCAAGCACGTCACGCACCTTCTCCGCGACCGCGTCGGTACGCTGCAAGGACGCGCCGTCCGGGAGCTGGATCACGACGAAGAAGTATCCCTGATCCTCGACCGGCAGGAAGCTCGAAGGAATGCGTTGCGAGAGGAAAAACGTGCCGCCCAGCACGACAACAAACACCGTCAGCACCGCCCAGCGCCAGCCGATCAGCACCTTCACCAAGCCGGCATAGCCGTGGGAAATCCGCTCGAATCCGACGTTGAACCAACGAAATGGCGCGAAGTTGCTCGGCGGCCGGTGACGCAGGAAGGCGGCGCTCAGGGCGGGGCTGAGCGTCAGCGAGTTGAAGGCCGAGATGCCCACCGAAATCGCGACCGTCAGGGCGAACTGGTTATAGAGTCGCCCGGTCACGCCCGGAATGAAAGCGACCGGCACGAATACCGCCATCAGCACGGCGGTTGTCGCAATGATCGGACCACTCACTTCCGCCATCGCCGCTTGCGCGGCCCGCAGCGGCGGGAGGCCATTTTCGAGCTGCCGTTCGACGTTCTCGACCACAACGATCGCGTCGTCGACAACAAGACCGATCGCCAGCACCATGCCGAGCAAGCTCAGCATGTTCAGCGAAAAGCCCATGACCTCCATCACCGCAAGCGTCGCGATCAGGGACACCGGAATGGCGATGGTCGGAATCAGCGTGGTGCGCCAGTTCTGAAGGAAAATGAAAACCACCAGGACAACAAGGCACAAGGCCTCGATCAGCGTCACGATCACGTCGTGCTTGGCCGCCGAGACGAACCGCGTCGTATCGTAGTGCATTCCGTAAGCGATCCCTTTCGGAAAGCGCTTGGCAAGTTCGTCCATCTTGTCCTTGACATGCTGTTGCAGGTCGAGGGCGTTCGAGCCGGGTAGCTGGTACACGGCTAGCACGACGCTCGGGTCCTTGCCGAACATTGCGGTCGAGGAGTACGTCAACGCCCCGAGCTCAATGCGTGCGACGTCGCGCATTCGGACGATCGCACCGCTCGCAGGATCGGAACGCAGGACGATGTCGCCGAATTGCTGGGGATCGCTTAGCCGTCCTGTCGCATTCACCTGCATCTCGAACGGGGTGCCGGCGGGTGCCGGAGATTGCCCGATCTTGCCGGCCGCGACCTGGATGTTCTGTTCGGCGACCGCCTGCTGCACATCGACAGCGGTGATTCCGAGCTTGGCGAGCTTGTCCGGATCGAGCCATATCCGCATCGAATAGCGTCGTTCGCCGAAAATCTGGACGTCCCCTACGCCGGGCACGCGCTTGAGGGGATCGACGACCTGGAGGTAGGCGTAATTGCTGAGCGCTACCGGATCGACCGAGCGGTCCGGCGAGATCAGGTTCACGATCAGCACGAAGTTCGGATTCTGCTTCTTGATGATGACGCCGCCCTGATTGACGATCGGCGGCAGCGAGGCCGCCGCCTGCGCCACGCGGTTCTGAACGTCCACCGCGGCGATGCTCAGGGGATAACCGACATCGAAGGTCACCGTGATCGTCGAAGAGCCGTCATTGGAACTTGAGGACGACATGTAAGTCATCCCCTGCACGCCGTTGATCTGCTGCTCGAGCGGCGTCGTCACGGTGTCGGCAACGACCTGCGCGCTGGCGCCGGGGTAAGCCGCGCTGACGACGACCTGGGGCGGTGTGATGTCGGGAAACTGCGAGACCGGCAGCAGAAAGTAGCAAATCGCGCCGGCCAGCGTCATGATGACGGCGATCGAGGACGCGAAAATTGGGCGATGAATAAAGAAACCAACCATGGAATTGGGCCGATCTTGACCAGAACTGTCGAGCGATGTTACTGCTCGGTAACGGAGGACATACCGACCGGTAACACCGCGGTCAAGCGGGTGGCAAAACTTCAATCCTTTGAGGGGAGCAAGATGTCGGAAAGACCTTCAGATGCCTTGCGGCCGCGCGAGCGCATTCTCCTGGCGGCTCGCGATCTGTTCCACCGTCATGGAATCCGCGGGGTCGGCGTCGAAGCTATCGCCGAGGCCGCCGGCACCAACAAGATGACGCTCTATCGGCACTTCGATTCGAAGGACGATCTCATCGTCGCCTACCTGCGTGGCTTCGCCGCCGAGATGGATGGGATGTGGCAGGCTATAGAGTACGAACATCCCGATGACATGTCGGCGCAGTTGAAGGCATGGCTCGTCTGCGCGGAAGAATGTGTGACCGCCGACGGCAGGGGCTGCGACCTCGCCAATGCCGCCGCGGAACTTACGGAAGACGGTCATCCCGGGCGCCGCATTATCGAGCAATTGAAGACCGAACACCGCAACCGCCTCGCAGCGTTATGCCGTCGCGCCGGGATTTCCCAGGCGGAGGTACTCGCCGACACGCTGACGCTGCTGCTCGAGGGCGCCCGTGTCAGCCGGCAATCGACCGGCAGCAACGGTCCGAGCGCCAAATTCATCCGCACGGCTGAAAAGGTGATCGAATCCTTCAAAGCCAAACCAGCCACCAAGGCGGCCGTTAAGCCTGCCCCAAAGCCCGTGCCTGTCGGGAAGCGAGCACTGCGCGAGCGTGCGTGAGCCGATACCGGGTCTTCGATCCATAAAACTCCCGGCCCCTCATCCCGTTTCGACAACGTCACGATGGCGCGGCCGCTCATGCTGGCGATCAACGCGGGCGTATCGCCGTAGTTTCGCCATGCCTGGGCAACGGTAGTCCGTGCCAGCTACGCGCAGCGCCATACAGTCGCGCGTGATGAGCAGGTCGCAGCGTTTGAAACCGGAGCGGCTCGAGGCCGGCGGCGGCGGTCGCGATCGGGCCTTGCCATTGCCAGGATTGCCTTTTCAAGTTAGCGAGGATGGCTATTCGAGCGCGTCCCTACGCTGATTTCGGAGCAAGCCGTTGATCGCTATTCGCCACGCTTTCGCGACTATTCTGTCCCTGATCGGGCTCATCGCGCTGCCCGGACTCACTCCCCTGCTTCCGGTTGGCACAGCGATGGCGCAAGATGCGCCCGCTGCGCTCCTGACCAAGCCGATGGCGCTGCCCGACATGGCGCTCGGGTCCGCAAAGGCGCCGGTGTTGATTGCCGAATTTGCGTCGATGAGCTGTCCGCATTGCGCGGCCTTCGAGCAGAATGTTTTTCCGATGCTGCGGTCGAAATATATCGATACCGGCAAGGTACGTTTCGTGTTTCGGGAATACCCGCTCGACATGAAGGCGGTGGCGGCCTCGATGCTCGCGCGCTGCATTGCCAACGGCGATCCGGAAAAGTTTTTCGGCGCCATCGACACGCTGTTCAAGCAACAGGATCAGTTGATGGCGCAGACGCTGGAGACCTTGCGGCAGATCGGCAAACGGGCCGGTATGGACGATCAGGGCGCCGATGCCTGCGTGAAAGACCAGGCGCTGCTCGACAAGCTCTCCGCTGACCAGAAATTCGCCAACGAGGAACTTAAGGTCGAGGCCACGCCGACCTTTTTCATCAACGGCAAGATGTTCAAGGGCGCGATGTCGTTCGAGGAAATGGAAGAGAAGATCAAGCCGTTGTTGAAGAAATAACGATCTCGGCAAAGCCGCTCCAGCCGCAACGATTGGCGCTCACGCCTTCTCATCCGGCGGCGGCGGTCTTTGTGGCGTTGCAACAAAGGCGATGCCGATCCGCTTTTGCTGGATCCAGGCAACCTGGCATTCGTGGATCGATGAATCGCTCGCCATTACCAAACGAAAACGCGGGGGTATGAAGGCTGGGTTCTCGACATCAATGGCTGCGCCCTCTGCGGAGATATTACGAACGACGCAGCTCATAACGGAACCATTGACCGACACATAGGCCGGTTCGTGGATTTCGGTCCGTGGATGCTTACGCTTTTCTTCCATGAACATCGGCCCCGCCCAGTGACCGATTAGAATAGCACCAAACATTTAAAGCAATAGGGCGCTGCCGACCCGCGCGCCCCGGCCCGGGATGAGCCGGCAGCATGCCGCAACGCGAAGTTGCCGCGACCGGCCGGCGCGGCGGGTCTCGGATTTTTATTTATCGATCGATATCTTTCCTCTTTTGGTCTCTTCCGTTCGCCGCGTTGACAGGCTAGCTTTCTGCCACTGCCGGTGCGTAGGCGCGACGCCCGCTCAAGACAAACAAGCGCCAAGGGAAAAAACGCCATGTTCGAGATACTCGATCGACAGACGCGTCTGACCGGCAACCAACTCAAGATCCTTGCCGCGGCCATCATCGGCGATGCGCTGGAATTCTTCGACTACTTCCTGATCGGCTTTGTGCTCGCGTTCCTGATCGGCCCGTGGAAGCTGACCTTCGGACAATCGGCTACCGTGTTGATGAGTTCCGGCATCGGCGCCATCATCGGCGCCTATGTCTGGGGCTGGCTTGCCGACCGCATCGGCCGCCGCAAGGTCTTCATCTGTACGGTCCTGAATTTCTCGATTGCGACCGGCCTTTTATATTTCACACCCGATAATGGCTGGGTCTATCTGTCTGTCCTGCGCTTTTTCGTAGGCGTAGGCGTGGGCGGCCTCTATTGCGTGGACCTGCCGCTGGTGCAGGAGTTCATGCCTTCCTCCAAGCGCGGCTGGGTCGGTGGCCTCGTCACCTGCGTCATCCCGCTCGGTACTGGGCTGGGCGCGGTACTCGGCGCCTCCGTGGGCAGTGGCGATTGGCGGATGTTGTTCGCGATCGGCGTGCTGCCCTCCCTCCTCGTACTGCTGGTTCGGCTGTGGGTGCCGGAATCGCCGCGTTGGCTCTGCCGTCAGGGCCGCTACGAAGACGCTCGCAAGTCGCTGGCCTGGGCGCTGCAGGTGGAGCCATCGACCCTGCCGATGCCGACGGCATCCGATGCCGGCCCTGTCATCCAGTCCAATTGGTTCGACTTGTTCAAATATCCGCGCAGCCTGCTGGTTTCCTGGCTCGGCAATGCCGGGGCGCAGACCGGTGTCTATGGCATCACGCTCTGGGTGCCATCGCTATTCGTGCTGCTGCTCAAGGTCACGCCGCAAGAAGCCGCCAAAATGATGATCCTGCTGACCGTGTTCGGCTTCGTGGGGCGCGTCTCGTTCGCGTTCCTTTCGGAACTGATAGGTCGGCGTAACTCCGGCGGCCTGCTTGGCTTCGGCGCCGGCGTCCTGACTATCGTGGCCGGCTACAATTACGACACCATGATCATGGGCGTGTCGGCCTTCTGGCTGATCCTGGCCGTCGGCTATTTCTTCGCCGATGGAGGCTTCGCCATCGTCGGGCCTTATGCGGCGGAGGTCTGGCCGTCACATCTCAGAACTTCCGGGATGGGCTCGGCCTATGGTTTCGGCGGCATCGGCAAGATCATCGGGCCGGTGGGTCTCGCGCTGATCGTGGGGTCCGGCAACTACCTCAAGCCCGACGTGCCGTTGCCGCAGATTCCGCTGGCTTTCGTGTATCTCGGTTGCTGGTTCTTGATGGCCGGGGCGGTGTATTACTTCTTCGGCATCGAAACCAAGGGCAAGTCGATCGAGCAGATCGACAGGGAATTGGCTGAAACGTCCGGCATGTCGACGGCAACGCCCGCTGTTCGACAGGCATAGCGAGCATCGCCGTGGATACGTTGATCGCCACTTTCTCCGACCTTGCGGGCGACCCGGCCGTCATCTCGCGTGCCGAGGGGATCCGCATGGACGTCGGTGCGGCTTCGAGGGAAATCGAGAGCACACGCCGGCTGCCGCCGGCGTTGCTCGACAAGCTCCATCAAGCCGGCCTGTTCCGATTGTTGCTGCCGCGCTCATCCAATGGGATCGAGACCGATCCCATGACCTTCTTCCATGTGATTGAGACCGTCGCTCGCGCCGATGCATCGACGGCCTGGTGCTTGAGCCAGGCCGGCGGCTGCGCGATGTCGGCGGCATATCTCGACGTGCCGGTGGCGCGTGCGATCTTCGGCGACGACCCGCGCGCGGTGCTGGCCTGGGGCCCCGGCCCCAAGGTCAAGGCAATCGAGTGCGATGGCGGCTACAGGGTTACCGGTGTTTGGGCCTTCGCCTCGGGCGGCCGGCACGCGACCTGGCTCGGCGCCCACTGCCCGATCACCAAGGCCGACGGCTCGCCCAGGCTCGATGCCAACGGCCTGCAACTGGAGCGTACCATGCTGGTGCGCACCGAAGATGTACAGTGGACCGATATCTGGAACACGGTCGGCCTGCGCGGAACCGCCAGCGATCAGTTCGCGCTGGACGACTTCTTCGTCCGCGCCGATCACTCGATCACCCGCGAGTTCGATCAGGAGTGCCGCGAGCGCGGTCCGCTGTACCGGATGGGCTCCGGCACCTGTTACCAGGTGGGCTTCGCGGCCGTCGCCTGCGGTATCGCCCGCGGCGCCCTCGACAGTTTCATCGATGTCGCGCGCAACAAGGTGCCGCGCGGCCAAAAAAGCTCGCTGCGCGACAACGCCGTGGTCCAGTCCGGTCTCGCCCAGGCCGAGGTCAACCTGCGCGCCGCGCGCGGCTTCGTGCTGCAGTCGATGGCTGACGTTTGGAGGGCCCTCTCGGACGGCGCCACCATCACGGTGGAGCAGCGCGTCACCATCCGCATGGCCGCCACGCACGCGATCCATAAGGCCCGCGAGGCTGTCGACTTTGCGTATAATGCCGCGGGCGCCACGGCGATCTTCGAGAACCATCCGCTCGAACGCCGCTTCCGCGACATCCACACCGTGACCCAGCAATTGCAGGGACGGCTCAGCCATTTTGAAACCGTCGGGGCCTGGATGCTGGGCGCCGATGCCGATCTAACTTTTGTCTAGGGAGAAGAACCATGCCACTCGGCGGACTGCAGCACTACACCATCGAACCCTCTGATCTGGAAAAGACCAAGGATTTTTATTGCGACGTGTTGGGCCTGGAGAACGGCGATCGTCCGCCGTTGGATTTCCCCGGCTATTGGCTCTATTCGGGTGGCGTCGCCACTGTACACCTGATGGGCACCCGTAAGCCGCGTGAAGGAATTGTGGTCCGCGGCACTGAAAAGAAATACGAAGATACCGGCCGCCTCGACCACATCGCATTCGCCGCCACCGATGTCGAGGGCGTGCGCAAGCGGCTGCAGTCCAAGAATGTCAGATTCCGCGAAAGCATCGTGCCACGCACAGGCGACACGCAGTTTTTCATGTACGACCCCGACGGCGTCGGTGTGGAACTGAATTTCCCCAAGTCGTAGCGCACCACCATCTCGTTTTTCTTGATGGCCCGGTCAGCGACGCGTTGGCCGAGCCGTCACGATTCGGCGCAATTCCCGACAACGCCATAACCAGGCCATGTATAGGGCGCGAAACCGCCAGCGTTTGCACCATTTCGCATGGCGAGTTGAAGAGCCGCGCCTAGCGGCAGGATAGCCGGGTGCCGCGTCTTTAGCGCAACCCCAGGGCACGTGCGCCCGGCTATCCGCCGCCGGCCGGCCCCGGAATTGCGCTCGATCGCGCGCGCTTCCCGCGAAATCCTGCCCCCAGACTTGATGCGGAGTGGTTCGCGCCAGGGACCGAAACGCCTCTAGTCGAGCCCCCGCTCATGGCTGAGACGCACCATCTCCTCGATAAAGATAGCCTTTTGCTTGTCGTCGAGGCTCGCGAACAGCGGCTCGGCCGCATCTGCGACATTGCGCTGGTCGACGGCGCGGTCGTTGAGGAACTGCGCTTCGTTGCGCATCTGTTCGATGATGTCGTCGGGCGGATCGCGCCTGGAGCGAGCGATCCTGAGGTTGAGCCGATCGGCGCCGTTGTGGCCGAGGTAGTGCATGGCGCTGTTGAACGCCGTCCAGTTCTTTTCCTGCTCGGGCGTGAGCTTTAGTTCGGTCTTGATCCGCTCGATGTTCCCATCGCTGTTGGCGACGATCTGCTCGGCCGTAAGCTGCGGTGCACCGTCCTGAGTGAGCACAGCCGGCTTGGCTGCCTTGTCCCTTGGCGCTCTTGGCCGTTTTCGCCGGGCCCTGTTGTTTGGTTGGGTTCGCGGCGGGCGGCGGCGGGCTGCCCGTGCCAAGCACGCCCGTGAATACGCCGACGACGCCGCCGATCGCGCCGCCCAATACGCCGCCGACTGGTCCGGCCGCCTTATTGCCTGCCTGGGCTCCCTGTTGAACGCCCTGGACCAAGCCTTGTGCGTGTACGCCCGAAGTCGTGTGAAGAAGGGTCAGGACAACTGCCCCAATCGCGAAACGCAATCTCAGCTGCGCACACGCGGCGGGAGTCGGACTGATCATCATTTCATCTCCATGGTTGATCTCGGTTGGGGGATGCGCCGATTCGGGCGATGCACATCTGTCGATGCGAGGACATTATCGTTTTTCGGAGCGCACAAGTCTACCGCACGTACCCGCCGACCAGATCAAGCGCGCGCCGATTCACAACGCACTGCTTTGGCGCGATCCAAGCTGCGACGCAATCGCGCACCCCTGCCGGTCGATCTGCGTGTGCAGCGCAGTATTCCTTGAAATCCATCAGCGGCACAGCGGCTGCGCGATTTCGCGACCGGGTCCGCGCCGCAAGACACCGCAATGTAAGTTCTGGAGGAAGACGCATGTGATTTCTCGACAGGCGTCGGCAATTCTGCTCTGATTGTGACAATGAAATCTCCGCAGCGCAGTGGCGCGCCAGTTTCGGGCCTGCCCGGCGGCGAGAAAAATAACAACAACGAGATTCCTGTCTTGCCACGCCTGGTTCACCTTGGGAGGGGAATGCCATGTCACGGAAGAAGCTTTCTCGACGACAATTCGTAGCTGCCAGTGCACTGACGTCCGCGGCGCTGATTTCAGCGCCGTATATGCGAACGGCGCACGCCGCCGGCAAATTAACGATGGGGTTTTGGGACCATTGGGTGCCCGGCGCCAACAAGGCCTCGACCGACCTCGTCAATGAATGGGCTGCCAAGGAGAAGGTCGAGGTTTCGATCGACTACATCACCAGCCAGGGCAACAAGAATCTCGTGACCATCGCCGCCGAAGCCGCGGCGAAATCCGGCCACGACATCCTTTCGATGCCGACCTGGTGGCCGCATGCGAATTCCGACCTGCTGGAACCCGTCAACGACATCATGGAGCCGTTGATCAAGCAGAACGGTGAAGTCAACGGAACCGTCAAATATCTCGGACAACTCGGCGGCAAGTGGCTCGGCGTTCCCGCCTGTGTCGGCAGCCAGATCAAGGGGCCCTGCTCCCGCATCGATCTGATGAAGAAGTTCGCCAACATCGACGTGCAGGAAATGTATCCGGTCGGCGGCCCGCCCAAGGCGGATAACTGGACCACGGAGACGTTCCTGAAGGCGGCGGAAGCCTGCCAGAAGGGCGGCGTTCCCTTTGGCATCGGGCTCGGCGAGACCTCTGACAGCGTCGATACGGCGGGCGCATTTTTCCTGGCCTTCGGCGCGCAACTCGTCAACGCGAAGGGCGACCTCACGGTGAAAACCGACGAGGTGCGGCAGGTTCTCGAATTCTACAAGAAACTGATCTCGTTCCTCCCGCCCGACGTGGCGGCTTGGGACGATGCCTCCAACAACAAATGGCTCGTCTCCGGCCGCGGTGCGATGATCATGAATTCGCCGAGCGCCTGGGCCGTCGCGAAGCGCGATGCGCCCCAGGTTGCGGAGCAATGCTGGACCCATGGCTTCCCAAGCGGACCGAAAGGCAGGTTTGCGCCATTTCTGCCGTACTTCTACACGACCTGGACGTTCTCCAAGAACAAGGAAGCCGCCAAAAGCCTGCTCGTCCATCTGTCGAAACCAGAGTCGATCGAGAAGATGGTGGTCGCAAGCGGCGGCTACGACTTGCCGGCCTACGCGAAGCTGACGACGCTCAAGGTATGGGGGGAACAGGGGCCACCGCCGGGAACGTTGTTCCACTATCCGAACCCATACAACCACCAGACGCTGTCGATCTCGGCCTCTCCGGCACCGCCAAAGGTCGCCCAGCAGATCTACGCGCAGGCCGTGCAAACCAAAATGTGCCTGAAGTTCGCTCAGGGCATGTCGATGGCGGACACGCTCGCCTGGGCAGAAGGCGAGTGCGAAGGCTTCATGCGAAGCTGACGCGAAGGTGTTCGCCGCAGCGTTCGCCTGAGATGCCGCGGCGCGCATTCGTCGAAATCGTCGATGTCAGTTCGACCCGGGGCGGCGGTTTCGCCCGCCTCGGGGTCGATCGGTCCGGATACATCGCGGGATGCCGGCCCTGAACTAAAACCGGCGGAGAAAATGCACCATGGCTGATGTCGCATTTCAATCGAGCAGCGTCGTCAAGACTGGTTCCGGCCGCAAACGTTCCAGTTTGCGCGCCGCGCTCAAGCGCAAGTCGACCGCGGCATTTCTGATGACGCTGCCGCTGATCCTGCTGATCGGAATCCTGGTGGTCTATCCGGCATTCTATTCCCTGCATCTCGCCACCCTGAACAAGTCGATGCAGCGTTTCGTCGGGTTCGGTAATTTCGAGTTCCTGTTCAAACGCGAAACATTTTGGATGGTCGTCAGGCAATCCTGCATCTTTGCGATCTCGGCCGTCATCTTCAAGGCGCTGATCGGTTTCATCGTTGCACACTTCGTCCACAACATTCCGGCAAAGGGTCAGCGCAAATGGCGCGGGATGCTGCTGGTGCCGTGGGTGATCCCGCCGGCGATGAGTACGTTGGCGTGGCTGTGGTTGTTCGATCCGTCCTACAGCGCTTTCAACTATACGCTTTCGTTCTTCGGCATTGGCCCGATCGCGTGGACCGGCGATCCCGACTGGGCCCGCTTCTCGGTCATTCTGGTCAATATCTGGTACGGCGCGCCGTTCTTCATGATCATGTATCTGGCGTCGCTGAAATCGGTGCCGGATCAGCTCTATGAAGCCGCCGCCATCGACGGCGCCAATTGGTGGCAACGGATCTGGTACGTGACGCTGCCGATGATGCGCAACATCATCGCGATCACGACGCTGTTTTCGCTGATCGTGACCTTTGCGAACTTCGATATCGTGCGCATTCTCACCGCCGGCGGCCCGCTCGACCATACCCATATCTTCGCGACCTGGGCATTCCGGGTCGGCATCGAAGGCAGCGATCTTCCGCTCGGCGCCAGTGTCTCGCTGTTCATGGTGCCGATTCTCGCGGTCGCGGCGATCTTCATCCTGCGCGACATCACCAAACGTGGGAACGAGGCCTGATGACCAGCATCGTCGTGATCGACAAGGCAGCGCCGACCCGTCCAGTCAAATACGGTAGCATGAGCCGGGACCGGACCTGGGCGCTGCGGTGGTCGTACTTCTTTCTCAGCTTGTTCGCGATCTTCTCGCTGGTGCCGCCGCTTTACATGCTGATCACATCGTTCAAGAGCAGCGCCGAGATTTCGGCGGCGACCAATCCCTGGTGGGTATTTCATCCAACACTTGAAAATTACGTCGGGTTGCTGACCTCGAACCAGTTCCTGACGTTCTTCCGCAACTCCGCATTGGTCTCGATCCTCGTGGTGACCATCACCATGCTGATCAGCGTGCCGGCCGCCTTCGCGTTGGCGCGGATGCGGTTCTGGGGTTCCGCCACGCTCGCGACCGGCGTCTTTCTGACCTACC
This sequence comes from uncultured Alphaproteobacteria bacterium, assembly GCA_963843235.1. GTDB lineage: Bacteria > Pseudomonadota > Alphaproteobacteria > Rhizobiales > Xanthobacteraceae > Bradyrhizobium. The sequence goes on along the minus strand of CAWJJV010000011.1, from coordinate 174,960 downwards.
TCATTCCGGACTCCCTGCTGTTTCTGCCGTTGTTCAAGATGTTCGCGGTGTTCGGCGATCTGACCGGCATTCAACTGATCAACAAGTGGTATGTGCTGGTGATCGTTTATCCGACGCTCACCGTGCCGTTCGCCACCTGGATCATGATCGGCTACTTCGCCTCGATCCCCAAGGAACTCGACGAGGCCGCCCTTATCGACGGCGCGTCCTGGTTCCAGACGCTGACGCGCATCTTCATCCCGGTCGCGCTGCCCGGTCTGATCGCAGCGACGATCTTCGCCTTTACGGTCTCGTGGGCGCAGTTTCTCTATCCGCTGGTTTTAACCACTTCGACGGACCAACTGGTGTTGCCGGTCGGCATCATCACCACCCTGATCAAGGGGGACGTGTTCAACTGGGGGCAGATCATGACCGGCGCCCTGCTCGGCGCCGCCCCTCCGCTGATCATCTACGCGTTCCTGATGGACTACTACATTGCCGGCCTGACCGCCGGCGCGACAAAGGGTTGATGTTCATGGCAGACGTTACGTTACGTAAGGTGATCAAGCGTTACGAAGATGTCGAAGCGGTGCGCGGCATCGACCTCGACATCGCCGACCATGAGTTTGTCGTGCTGGTGGGGCCGTCGGGATGCGGAAAATCCACCACGTTGCGGATGATCGCGGGGCTGGAGGACATCACCGACGGCGACATCATGATCGGGGGCGACGTCGTCAACGACGTGCCGCCCAAGGATCGCGACATCGCCATGGTGTTCCAGAATTACGCGCTCTATCCGCATATGACGGTTGCGGAAAACATGTCATTCGGGCTGCGCCTGAAGCACTATCCCAAAGCCGAGATCAAGACCCGGATCGACGAAGCCGCGCGCATGCTCGACATCGTCGAACTGGTCGATCGCAAACCGAAGCAATTGTCGGGCGGCCAACGCCAGCGCGTCGCGATGGGACGCGCCATCGTTCGCAATCCAAAGGTCTTTCTGTTCGACGAGCCGCTCTCCAACCTCGACGCCAAGCTACGCGTCCAGATGCGGATCGAAATCAAGAAGGTTCACCAGAAAGTCCGCACCACGACGGTCTACGTGACCCACGATCAGGTCGAAGCGATGACGCTGGCCGACAGGGTCGTCGTGATGAACCACGGCCGCATCGAACAGATCGGCACGCCCAACGATCTCTATCACAATCCGGCCACCCGCTTTGTCGCAGGCTTCATCGGCTCGCCCGCGATGAATTTCATGCCGTGCCGGCTGGAGGACGTCGGCGGCCGGTTGAATATCCGGCTGACCGACCGGATCGCCTTTCCCCTGCCGGCCAACCGCGCCGCCAGATATCAGGGCATCGCACGCGACGAGAAGCTGCTGCTAGGGTTGCGGCCGGAGCATATCACCGAGGTCAACGCGCATCCGGAGCCCGGGGTTGAACCGTTCGACGCCGTTTTGGATGTCACTGAACCGATGGGCATGGAGACACTGATCTATTTCACGCTTGAAGGCGCGCAAATCTGTGGGCGGGTCAATCCCAACGCCGGCGCCCGCGCGGGCGAGCCGCTGCGATTGGCGGTGGACCTCAACAATATGCACCTGCTAAACGAGGGGACGGGCGCCGTCATTTGACGGCCGCGAACAAGAAAGCCCAAGGGGCTCAGCAAGGGATTGGGAATGGCTACCAACAAGAAGAAAATCCTCGTCACTGAATCGATGTCGCAGCCGGGACGGGCTCTGTTGAAAGAGCGGGACGATATCGAACTGATCGAATTCCCCAACATGATTTCCGCCGGAGATTTCGAGGCGATGCTCCGGGAGCAGGCCCCCGTCCACGGTGTGGCGCTCGGCGCCACCCGTTTCGGCGATCCGGAACTTGAGGCTTCAAAGGACATGAAGGTGGTGACCCGGATCGGCGTCGGCTACGACGCCGTCGATGTCCCGGCGCTCAGCCGCCGCAAGGTCCCGCTGATGGTGGCGGGCACCGCCAACTCGCCCTCGGTCGCAGAGCAGGCGATGTTCATGATGTTGACGCTGGCCAAGCGCGCCGTCGAGATGCACGCCTTGGTGAAGGATGGCGCCTGGGCCACCCGGCTCGGCAAGCTGCCTTACGATCTGTTCGGCAAGAACGTCCTGATCGTCGGTTTCGGCCGCATCGGCACCCGCACCGCCAAACGCTGCCTGGCCATGGAAATGAATGTTCTGGTTTACGACCCCTACAAATCGGTCGCCGAGATCAAGGCGGCAGGCTGCGAGCCGGTCGCCGATCTCGACGCCGCCCTGCCCCGCGCCGACTTTGTCAGCGTCCACTGCCCGAAGACGGCCGAGACGGTCGGCATGTTCAACGCCGCGCGGTTGAAGCGTATGAAGGCGACGGCCTATCTGATCAACACCGCGCGCGGCGGGATCGTCGAGGAGGCGGCGCTGTATGATGCGCTGAAGTCCGGCAAGCTCGCCGGCGCCGGTCTTGACGTTTTCGAGCAAGAGCCGCCGCCGTTTGGTCACTCGCTGTTCGAACTTCCCAACGTCATCATTGCGCCGCATGTCGCAGGCGTGACCCGGGAAGCCGTCGATCGCATGAGCGAGCAAACCGCGCGCAACATTCTGAGCGCGCTCGACGGCGATCCGATCCGCCAGAACGTCATCAATCCCGACGTACTCGGCTGATCCGTCACGCGCGTTACCGGCTTCCGCCGATAACGCGCTTGCGCAATCCCTGTGGCATCGCGAGGATCGCCGCAGCCGTCGGCGAACACGGCAAATCACGACGCGGTCGACGTTGCCGGTCTGGTCTTTCTTTGACGACGTTATGTCGTCTGGCGGCGCGACGCGAACAAGTGCCCCCGTGAAACGACAAACAGCGGTTTGTCCGTAATCAGACAAAACTCAGCCGCATTCGACAGCAAATGATGGATGTCGACGACGGCAGCCGGAGCGCGTCCTGCTGCCGTCCCCGCCAAATCCGGAGGTTGAGTTGTGAGCCAAAGTGATCCGACCGACAGTGCGCTCGCGGCCATCGCCAGCATCCTCGATCAACCGGAATCCGATCGCGAGCCGGAAGCCGTCTCGGTTGAGGAAAAGCCGGCCGCGCCTGCGCAGAACGAGGTCGCCGGCTATTCAAAGATCGGTCCGGGACCCCTGGCGGCGATCCGCTTCAAATGGACGGTGCGCCGTGACGATAACGGCGACTACTATGTGGATGAAACGGTCGGGGAGAACTCCGCGCCGATCACCAGCGGTCCGATGTCGGCTGACGCCGCAGTCCGGCTGGTTGATGAACGCGAGGGCGAGGCCCAGCAGCGGTTTTATCGGCTTCGAAGCGAAATGTCCGGGCGCGCGGAGGTGGCTAACCTGATCCGCAACGACGGAGGCGAGATGTAGCCGTTCAAGCCGGTGGACGTGGCGATCCCAGGAAGTTCTTCTTGACGAGATCGACCCCGCTGTGGCGCAAAATGTCGTAAGCGGTGGTGACGTGAAAGAAGAACTGCGGAACGCTGAACGTTAGTAGCAGCGACTTTCCGGTGAATTTGCGCTCCGAGCCATTCCGAAACGTAAAAACCACCTCTTTCCCGGCAGCGTCGTTGATCTCGGCGGGTCGCAGGCGCTGCATGAAGGCGATGGCGGTTCGCGATCCGCGCCTGAAGCTCCGGGAAAGTCCGGCTCGTTATCGGCGAACGCGGGTGGGTCACGCTCCGTCAGCAGCGCACAGGCGACAACTGCATGCCGATGAGCTTCTCCGACCTGGCGCGTAAGGTCGTACATTGTGGGATGGAGCCGCGCACGGAGCAAAACCGAAGGATCGATCCGACGCGCCGCGGCATGGTCGGCCGCATGGCCGAGAATATCGGATAGATTACCGAGGAATGGACAGAAAACGTCACTCACGAAATCTTGCATCACAATGGTCATGCCCGCGATTTCTCCGACTCGCCTGCCCCGGCGCATCTAGCTTAAACCGTCCGACATTGACGGTGAAAGCCGTCTTCGAGATCCCTCGTGGAGAAGCATGATGTTTCGAACATTGATCGGTTTGGCCGCGGTCCTCCTCATGAGCACGTCGGTCCAGGCCCAACAGCCCTCGCGCGTCGACGACATCGTCAAACGCGGAACGCTGCGGGTCGGCATGACCGGCGATTATTTGCCGTTCAGCTATCTCGACCCGGCGAGCCAGAAATTCCGCGGCTTCGACGTCGACATGGCGGAGGCGCTGGGCAAGGCGCTCGGGGTCAAGGTCGAATATGTGCATACGAGTTGGCCGCAACTGACGAAGGATTTCGAGGCCGACAGTTTCGATATCGCGATGGGCGGCATCTCGATCACGCCGGATCGGCAGAAAAAGGGACTATTCTCCACGCCGATCCTGCACGACGGCAAGACGCCGATCGCGCGCTGCGCCGACAAGGCCAAATATGAGACCATCGGCGATATCGACAAGCCCGGCACGCGCGTGATCGTCAATCCCGGTGGTACCAACGAACGATTTGCGCGAGCCCATCTCAAAAGCGCCGATATCAAAGTGTACAACGACAACGTCACGATCTTCGACGAAATCGCCAAGGGCGACGCCGACCTGATGATGACGGACGCGTCAGAGACGCGATACCAGCAAAAACTTCACCCCGGCGTATTGTGCGCCGTGCATCCGGACAGGCCGTTCGATTTTGCCGAGAAAGCCTATTGGCTGCAGCGCGACGACGCTCTCAAGGCGTTTGTCGATCATTGGCTGCACGCCGTTACCGAGGACGGCAGCTTCAGGAAGATGTACGCCGCCTGGTTTGAATAACGCCTGTTGCAACCTCCGAAGGCGCATTGAACCAAAGCCGCCCGCACACGACTCATACAATGGAGTGATGCGGATCACGTTGTGAAAATCCCGGAAACACGAGGGGTTGTCGAGCCAGGATTGCCCCCGCTGAGGAGGTCACGATGAAAAGGCTTGTTGCTTTGGCCGCGTTTTTGTTGGCGGGCACCGCTGCTCAGGCGCAATACACGTTCGACTATGGCGGCCGAACCATTCGCATCGATCCGGATCGGGGAACGGTTTCAATACCCGGCGTCTACGACAACACCGGACGGCGAAAGCGCCCGCATAACGATCAGGGCAGCGAGCGCCCGCGCAAGCCGACGCCCGAACAGGCGAAGGTCGATCCGCAAAGCACCTGCTGCGGCCCCCGCACAGAACGACCAGGCCCCCTCGCCTGCGACTGCGCCAACGAATACGCCGTCCGCGCCTTCAGCTACCGCCAACGTTGCACCGGCGGATCCGCAGGCTTCCTCCCACCTTCGGCCGTTGCCCCCAGCCCGGCACCGGCGCCGATTGTTGCGACGGTTCCCCCGGCTGTACCGCTTCAAACGCCGCAGGCGCCGACAACTTCAATGGCGCAGCCGGCGACCACACCGCTCGGCCTGTGGCTTACGGCAGAGAAGGAAGGCAAGGTCCGGATCGAGCAATGCGGCGCCAATCTCTGCGGATATTCCGTGGACGCCAAGTCAAACCAGAACGGCGAGCAGGTCCTGATCAACATGAAGCCCGGCAACGACGCCAAATGGAGCGGGCGGATTCTCGACCCCAACACCGGCAGCACCTACGATTTGACGATCGCGCTGCAAGGTTCGGACACGCTGCGGATTCAGGGTTGCGCCATGGGCGGCATGTTCTGCGGCGGCCAGACCTGGAGCCGGCTGAACTAGGCCAGCTAACCTGCCGACTTCAACTTCGTCGCGAACCAGATGACGTGACGGGCGCCGCTGCGCTTTGTGGTCGCGCGCACGCCGACCTCGTTCACATCAAAACCCGCGGTAGTAAGCCGTTTCGAGAACGACGGATGCGGCCCCGACGACCAGACGGCGAGGACGCCGCCCGGCCGCAAGGCCCGGTGGATCGCTTTCAATCCCCTGAGATCGTAGAGCGCGTCGTTGGCCTTGCGAATGAGGGCTTCCGGGCCGTTATCGACATCCAGCAGGATGGCATCGAACGCCGATGGCGATGCATGAATGACATCGACGACGTCCGCCTCGCGGAGGTCGGTGCGCGGATCGGTCAGGCTGTCGCCGAAGATCTCCGCCATCGGACCGCGCGCCCAGGCGATGACAGCAGGCACGAGTTCGGCCACAACGATCCGCGCATCAGCGCCGAGCACGGCGAGCGCGGCCCGCAGCGTGAAACCCATGCCCAGTCCGCCGATCAATAGCCCGGGGCGCTTGACGCCTTCGATCCTTCGGCAGGCGAGCGTGGCAAGCGCCTCCTCGGATCCACTGAGGCGACTGCTCATCAACTCGTTCGGGCCGAGCATCATGGAGAACTCGGTGCCCCTGCGCATCAGGCGAAGTTCGACGTCTGCGCCGGGCACCCGCGTCGTATCGATCTGCAACCACGGAATCATGCGACGGCTTCTACGCCGTTTGGCACGAGGCCGCTATTGCCCGACCTTTTCGGCGTATTCCGCGTCGGTCACATGCTCCATCCAGGTCACGTGATCGCCATCGAGCGATTCCTGCATCGCGATGTGAACCATGCCCGTGGTCGGAGCGGCGCCATGCCAATGCTTTTCCCCCGGCGGAATCCAGACGACATCGCCGGGCCGGATCTCGCGCACCGGCGCCGCCCTTGCTCTGAAACCGGCCCACGCCGGCAATCACGTACAGCGTCTGGCCCAGCGGATGGGTATGCCACGCCGTGCGCGCGCCCGGCTCGAAGGCCACCCGAGCCGCAACAATGCGCGCCGGGGCCTGGGGCGTAATGATCGGGTCCTGCCAGACCGTTCCGGTAAAGCTCTCTTTCGGCGCACGGCGTGTCGGCCGTGAACCGGCAAGGTGGATATCCATGGGGTTACCTCTCCTTTTTAATGTTATTTCTTCAAAGCTGCGTAGCGCGCCTTGGTTTCGGCGTTCATGGGATAAAGGCCCGGCAATGCCGCGCCGCTATTCACCTGCTCCACGATCCACGCTTCCATTCGCTCCTGCTCGGCGCCTTCGGCCAAAATCAGGTCGAGGAACGCCTTGGGAATGACGACCGCGCCATCCTGATCGGCGACAATGATGTCGTCCGGGAAGACCGCCACGCCGCCGCAACCGATCGGTTCACCCCAGCCGACGAAGGTCAGTCCGGCGACCGAGGGCGGCGCCGCGAAACCATCGCACCAGACCGGCAGGCCGGTGCCGAGCACGCCTTCGAGATCGCGCACGACGCCATCGGTCACCAGCGCCGCGACCTTGCGCTTGGCCATGCGCGCGCACAGGATGTCGCCGAAAATACCGGCGTCGGTGACGCCCATGGCGTCAACCACGGCGATGCAACCCTCGGGCATGGCTTCGATCGCGGTCCGCGTCGAAATCGGCGACGACCAGGATTCCGGCGTCGCCAGATCTTCCCGCGCCGGCACGAAACGCAGCGTGAACGCCGGTCCGACCAGCCGCGGCTGTCCGGGCCGCAGCGGACGCGTGCCGCGCAGCCAGACGTTTCGCAGGCCCTTTTTGAGGAGAACCGTGGTGATGGTCGCGGTGGACACGCGGGAAAGGGTCGCAATCGCTTCAGGGGTCAGGGACATCGAACAGAACGCTCCGGGTGGGGATGAATGGCGGGCGCATCTTGCGGGGCGGGCGCATCGCGTCAAGGGGCGTTCGCGCGGGCCGCCAGCGGCGCCATGATGGTGCATCATAACCCCACCTTATCGCGGGCCGACGGTTTAATTTATTGAATTCGCAGCTTGATTTTGAACGAAGCGGATTCCACTTCGGTACAAAACGCGCTAGAGCTTGGTCTCCCGTCTACGAGCTTGTGAGGCCATGGCTGCGTCGCTTTCCCCGCCCCGCCTGTTGCCGAGTGGCGATGGCGCCATCACGGTTGAATTCAGCCGCAGCATCGATGATGCGGCAAACCAGCGGGTGCTCGCACTCGATCGCACCCTCGCCGATGAAACGATCGCCGGCGTGACCGAGACGGTACCGACCTATCGATCCCTGCTGGTGCACTATGATGCCACCGAGATCGGTTTCGAGGCTTTGAGCGAAAAGCTCGCCGCGCTGGCGCTACGGCCCGTTCCACCCGTGACCAACACGCGGCGCTGGCGCATCCCCGTGGCCTATGGCGGCGAGCACGGCATCGATCTCGAGGACGTCGCCAAGACGCTGAAAACGACGCCCGACGACATCGTGGCCCGCCATGTCGCTGGCGACTATCGTGTCGCCATGATCGGCTTTACGCCGGGATGGTCCTATCTCAGTGGGCTCGAGAATTTTCTGCAGATGCCGCGGCGGCAGAATCCGCGGCTGCTGACGCCGGCGGGCACGATTTCCATCGGAGGCGTGCAGACCGGCGTGCAATGCCTGGCCGGCCCCAGCGGCTGGCACCTGCTGGGACGGACCGCGGTGAGAACCTACCAGCTTCATCGCCAACCCACCTTCCTGCTGGAGCCCGGCGATCGCGTGACGTTTTCGGTGGTCGACGACAAGACGTTTGCCGAGCAGGATCGCGCCGCCGAAGCCGGCGAAATCGTCGCCGAGTTGATCGCCTCATGAGCAAGCTTGTCATCTCCAGTATCGGTCCCGCGAGTTCGGTCCAGGACGGCGGCCGGCCGGGTTCGCAGCGCTACGGTCTGACGCCGAGCGGCGCGATCGATCGGCTGGCATTGGCCGCGGCGAATACCTTGGTCGGCAACGCGCCGTTTGCGGCCGCGATCGAAGTCGGCCCGTTCGGCGCATCGTTTACCGCGCGCGATGGCGCGGTTCGCGTGGCGCTTGCGGGCGCACCGCGCAACGCCGACATCGCCGGGCGCGCGGTTGCGTTCGACACCTCCGCAACGCTGGCAGACGGCGAAAGCCTGACGCTTGGTTTCGCGCGCGGCGGCGCTTTCAGTTATCTCGCGATCGAAGGCGGCGTTCGCGGCGAGCCGATGTTCGGCAGCCTGTCCGTTAATGCGCGCGCCGGTCTCGGCAGCCCCTACCCGCGGCCTTTACAGGCGGGCGACGAATTGCCGGCCGCGGCCGCCAGCGGCGCGGCCGAACGCCGGATCGAGCTTCCCGCCATCGCGGATGGCCCGATCCGGGTGGTGCTGGGTCCGCAGGACGACGAATTCGGCGACGAGGCGAAAAGCCTGTTTCTGGACAGCGAGTGGAAGATATCGGCGACCAGCGATCGCATGGGATACCGGCTGGAAGGTCCGGTTATCCGGCATCTGCACGGCCACAACATCGTCTCCGACGGCACCGTGAACGGCAGCATCCAGGTGCCCGGCAACGGCGCGCCGATCGTTCTGATGCCGGACCGGGGCACCAGCGGCGGCTACCCCAAGATTGCGACCGTGATATCGGCCGATCTCGGCCGCTTCGCGCAGATACCGGCCGGCCGCGGTTTCCGTTTCAAGGCGGTCACCATGGCGCAAGCACAGGCGGAGCTTAGGAACTTCGCCAAGCTGTTGCGCACCCTGCCGGACCGCCTCCGCGATATCGAGAATTTTGAACTCAACATCGAAGCGCTGCAAGATGCTAACGTCGCCGGCGCGGCCGTCAGCGCGATCGACGCCAGAACGTGGCAGGTGCCGTCGCCGGCGGATGCGGCGATGCACGACTGATTCCGAAACTCCAATCCGGATACCCCTCCTACAGCAAGCGGACACGACAAGATGAAAATCGATCTCAATTGCGATCTCGGCGAAGGCTTCGGCGCGTGGCAGATGGGCAATGACGCCGCCATGATCGACCTCGCCACCTCCGTCAACATCGCCTGCGGCTTTCACGCCGGCGATGCCGATATCATGCGCCATACCGTGGATTTGGCGAAGGCGCGTGGCGTCAGCATCGGCGCCCATCCCGGCTACCGCGACCTGCACGGTTTCGGGCGTCGTCCCGTTCCCGGCATGAAGGCGTCCGAGATCGAGAACCTCGTCGCCTATCAGATCGGCGCCCTGCAGGCGATCGCGACCGCGGCCGGCCACAAGGTGACCCACGTCAAGGCGCATGGTGCGCTTTCGAACGTCGCCTGCGATGACGACATGACCGCAAAAGCGATTGCGGACGGGATCAAGGCGGTCGATCCCAACCTGATCTTCGTGGTGCTGGCGAACTCGCGACTGGTGCAGGCCGGCGAAGCCGCCAATCTGCCGATGGTGCACGAGGTGTTCGCCGATCGCGCCTATGAGGATGACGGCTCGCTGGTGTCGCGCCGCAAGCCCGGCGCGGTGCTGCACGATGCCAAGGCAATCGCGCAACGCGTGGTGCGGATGGTGCAGGACGGCGCCGTGGTTTCGGTCACGGGCAAGGTGATCAAGATGCGCACCGATACCGTGTGCATTCACGGCGACACGCCCGGCGCGGTCGACATCGCGCGCGGGGTGCGGCAGGCGTTGAAGGATGCGCGGCATCGACGTGGCGCCGTTCAAGACGGCAGGCTAGTACTTCTGGTACTTCTCACGCTGAGGTTCTTCGCGACCTGGCAGCAATGTGGCCATCCTTCGAGACGCGCGCAAGCGCGCTCCTCAGGATGAGGTTCGTACCTAGAACGGGTGGTACGACAGCGTGCCGAACACGACGGCGGCAATGACCGCGAAGGCGCCGTAGAGTGCGGCGGCATGCAGTCTGCGCTCGGTTCGTCCGGACAGCGCGCGCGCGTAAAGGTGCAGGCGGGCTTCCGCCGATAATTCGCGCATGGTCGTTCTCCAACGCAGCATTCCGCGCTAGTGGAATGCCGTTGGCGGCGGGATGCAAGGCCGCACGGGAAATAACAATGCGGACGCCCTGATGGCTCTCCATACAGTCGAAAATTCTCTGCGATGGATTCGGACGAGAATATTATTCGTTCAGATTTGACGTTGATTGGAGCGGTTCGACATCAGTACACGTCCTGTTGGAACCGTCCCTGTCTTCTTGAGTTCCCCGACAAAGCTCACGGCCTCATCGGTCGACCGCGCGCCGAACTGCGCGACGATGTCGACCAGCGCGCGCTCGACGTCCTTCGCCATGCGTTTGGCGTCGCCACAGACATAGATGTTGGCGCCCTCCGCCAGCCATGTCCACATTTCGCGGCCAACCTCGCGCATCCGGTCCTGCACGTAGAACTTCTTGTCGCCGTCGCGCGACCACGCCAGCGACAGTCGCGTCAGCAGTCCCGACGTTTTCATGGCGTTCAACTCGTCGGAATAGAAGAAGTCGCAATGGCTGCGCTGATGGCCGAAAAACAACCAGTTCTTGCCGGTCGCGCCGGTCGCCCGGCGATCGTGCAGAAAGGCGCGGAACGGCGCGACGCCGGTGCCCGGTCCGATCATGATGATCGGCGTCGCAGGATCCGCCGGCAGCGCGAAACCATGGGCCTTCTGTACGTAGACCTTGACCTGCTCGCCGGGGGTGATGCGTTCGGCGAGAAAGGTCGAAGCCAGCCCCAGCCGCTGGCGCTTGGCGATCACGTAGCGCACGCAATCGACCGTCAGCGATAGCTTGCCGGGCGTCGCATTATGCGACGACGATATCGAATAAAGCCGCGGCTGCAACGGCTCCAGTGCTTCGACAAATGCTTCGGGATGCGGCCGCACGCCGGAGAATTTTTGCAGCGCCGCCATCACGTCGAGCGTCGCGGCGTCGCCGTCGGGATCCTCGCCTTGCGCCAGTGCGCGTGCCTTCTCGCGCAACGCGCCGCCGGTGATGAAGGAGAGCAATTCGAACAGCTTGTCCGGCGCGGGCGCCAGCGAAACATCGTCAGTCAGCGCTTCGCGCAGCGTCTTGCCGTTTACTTTCGTGGTGTGCGACGCGCCGAGCAAGGCGATGATCTGATCGACGTGACCGATATCGTTGCGGGCGAAAACGCCGAAGGAGTCGCCGACGACGTAGTCGAGGCCGCAGCCGCTGAGATCGAAATCGAAATGCCAGGTTTCCTTTTCGGATCCCTCCTTGTTGAGCAACCGGCGCGACACGAAGGTTGCGGGTACCGGATTGTCGCGCGAACGCCCAGGCTCCGCGGCGCCCGATGAAGCCGCCGCCGACGGTGCGGGTGCCGGCGTTGATGAGGCTGCCGGCGCCTTCTCCAATTCTTCATTCAGCGCCTTGAGCATGCGGGCGGTTTCCTTGCCGCCGGGCACGCACAGGTTCAGCCGCACCTCGCTCTTGCCGGCGATCGCGTCGGAATAGTCGTTGCAATTATAGCCGCACTGGCCGCAGTCCTGCTGCGCCATCGCGGCCATCATCCGCCGCCGCAGCGGACGGCCCTCGGCAAGCTTCATGCGGTCGGCGATCGGCATGGTCTGGTCGTGCCACGGCGCCTCGCCGTCGTCGCCATCGCCGGCCGGCCCTTGCAGAAGGCCGGCCCCCTGCTCCACCGACAGCGCAGTCGGACCTTCCGGAGACAGCAGGCCGGCGAAGAAGCCATTGAGCCAGGAACGCTGGGCGTCGGAAAAAGGCGCCGTCGAGGGAATAATCTCAAGCTTCGGTGGCGGGGTCATCTGGTTCATGAGGAGGCCTCAGCGTCAGCGAGCTTGCGCAACGTGTCGCCGTCGTGGCGTCGCGCAAAGGCGAGAAAGGTTTCATCCGAGGATAAGCGGTGTGACAGATAGGCCTTCAGCAGTTTCTCGACGGCCTTCGGCGCGTCGTCCGCCCTGACATCGTGGTAGACCTCGTGCCCGACATCGGCATTCGGACCGAAACCGCCGCCTGCGAACACGTGATAGCCCTCGACGGTGTCATCCTCTTCACCTGACGGCACCTTGGCGCCGATCAGCCCGATATCGCTGATATAGTGCTGCGCACAGGAGTGATGGCAACCGGTGAGATGGATGTTTAGCGGCGTCTCGATCGGAACCCGCGTGTCGCACCAGTCGCCGATCGCGGCGGCATGTCGCTTGGTGTCGGATGCCGCGAACTTGCAGCCGGCGCTGCCGGTGCAGGCGACCAGTCCGGCGCGGATCGGTGACGCCTCGATGGCGAGACCGATGGCGTCGATCGCCGCAGTCGCCAGCGCGACCCTGTCGTCGGCTACGCCTGAAATCAGCAGGTTCTGCCAGACCGTCAGCCGAATATCGCCGTCGCCGAGATCGCGCGCAATCTTCGCCAGGCCGCGCATCTGCTCGCAGGTCACCTTGCCGAGCGGCACCACGACGCCGATCCAGTTCAACCCCGGCTGTTTCTGGGCATGAACACCGACATGCGCCATCCGGTCGAACGCCGGACGGGCCGCCATCGCGTCAGCCGGCGCGCGAACCAGCTTACGACCAAGTTTCTCTTCGACGGCGGCGAGGAATGGCTCGACGCCCATGCTGTCGAGCACGTATTTCAGCCGCGCCTTGAGCCGGTTGGTGCGGTCGCCGGTGTCGGTGAAAACCCGGATGATGGCGTCGGCGACCCTGGTCGCATCCTCCGGCTTGACGATGATGCCGGTTTCCTTGGCAAAATCCTTGTGCCCTGTGATGCCGCCTATCCCTAAGCGAAACCAGATGCCGGGATCGACGCCGAATCCGTCCTTCACCTCGACTGCCGCGAAGGCGATGTCGTTGGTGTCTTCAAGCACCGCGATCTTGCCAGCGCCGTCAAACGCGACGTTGAACTTGCGGGGCAATCCCGTCAAAGAGCGGTCGTTGAGGATGTGGTAGTGCCATTCGCGGGCATATTCGCGGGTGTCGAGCAATTCCTGCGGATCAATCCCGGCGGTCGGGGTACCCGTAACGTTGCGGATATTGTCGGCACCGGATCCGCGAGAGCACAGGCCGAGGTCCTGAATTCCCTCGATCAACGCGACGGTGTGCTTTGGAGGAATTTCCCGAACCTGAAGATTGGCGCGCGTCGTGACGTGGCAAAACGGCCCACATAGCCGTTCGGCGAGGTCGGCCATCCCCGCAAGTTGCCAATGCTTGAGAATGCCGTTCGGGATCCGCAGTCGGCACATGTAGGAATCCTGCGCCGGTGCGACGTAAAACAGGCCGTAATAACGCCAGCGAAAGTTGTCCGCCGGCGACGGCGGGGCGTTGGTCAGCGCTTGTTCCTTGAGACGCGGATAAGCATCGAACGGATGTTCTTCGCGTTTGAATTTTTCCTGGTCCGCGAGCTTTTTGCCTGACGCGATGACCTTGTCCTGCGCCCTGACATGTGCCGCATCAGGTCCGGTCGGCTCGCTGTTGGTTCTGCCGGCGTTGGCGCCACCGAGACCTCGCCCGACCCTGCTGATCTGCAAGCCCGTGGTAAAGCCTTCGAGGTAACGCTTCTGTTCGTCGGTGAAGTCGACGGAGATTGGCTCGATTTTCATAATGTGCGACGAAGCTCCTGCGGCCACGACCGGTGGCTTCAACGGGAAGGAATGTGACCGCACAGGAATCGCGCCGGCAGGCATCGCCGGCTTTAATCCCAGAAACGGTCCGATCAGCCTCGTTGCTGCGGAAATCCATCTTGGACTCGGCCAGCGGGCATCTGCGACGGCTGGCTGCACTGCAACATTCAAGTTGCGTGCCAGAACGCCTCAGGCATAATTCTACATAAAATCAATCAGTTATAGCAGACGCTCGTAATTCGGCCGGGTGCGTGTCGTCGATTTGGGGCAGTCCGCCCAAAAATTAGCCTTGGCTATTTCATGCTCAGGATCGTCGCGGCCGTATCAGAACTTGAGATGCTTGATTTTGAATGCCGCCAAATGCCCGGCGATGTCATCCGGATCGAATGGCGGTCCGGCAAAGGCACCTACCGCAGCCGGGGACGTGCCCTTTTCTGCCTTCCCGCCCAGAGCCAGATCATGAAGATCAGGTCGGAACACCTTCTGCGCCGCCTCTAGCGCGTCCGCGCTCATCGCAGCCTGCCCCCAGCGAACCATCTGCGCATAGAGCCAAGCCGCCTGCACCGGCTCGGGCCGGGTCGCGCTTTCCCGCCCCACCAGAAAATAGCGGCTGCTTTCGCGCATCGTACCGTCAGGCGAAATCTTGAGACGGCCATCGAGGGTGCGCTGAATGACTTCTGCAGGCACGCCGACCCGTTCCGGCTGCGCCAGCAAGCGGGCGACTTCGGCGCGGTTCTCCGGTTCCCCGATGAATGCCGTCGCGCGAAATGAGGCCCGGATCAGTGCGGCGAGAACTTCCTGGTTTTTCTCCGACCAGCCCTGCCTGACGGCGAGGACTTTCTCCGCCGCCCGCACCAGAATATCCGAGACGAAATGCAGGATATGGCCGACGCCGCGATCGACCGCGACCGAATTCCAGGGCGCGCCGACGCAGAACGCGTCGACGTGGCCGTTGGCAAGGCTGTCCACCATGTAGGGCGGCGGCAGCACCACCAGACGAACGTCCTCATCCGGATCGACGCCGCCAGCCGCCATCCAGAACCGCAGCTGGTAATTGTGCGTTGAAAACGGAAAGGTCATGCCGAAGGTCAACGGTTCGGCCCCACCCTTGCGCCGTTCGGCGACCACGCGCGCCAGCGCCAGCGCTGTCGCCATGGGGTCAAACGGATCGCCCTCGATCGCGCGCATGATCGCCGCATGCAGTGCCGGCGATACCGTGATCGCATTGCCATTGAGGCCGAGATTGAAGGCTGCCACGATCGGCACTTTGACGTGGCCGAGCCCGAGGCTCGAAGCGATCGCGACCGGCGCCAGCAGATGCGCGGCATCGAACAGCCCGATGTTGAGCTTGTCGCGGACGTTCGACCACGACACCTCGCGTACCAGCGTGACATCCAGGCCTTCCGCCGCGGTAAATCCCTTGTCGACGGCGACGATCAGGACCGCGGCGTCGACCAGCGGAATGAAGCCGATGTGAAGCGGGGTGCTCATTTCAGCAACTCCGACGCGGTCAGGATCGACTGCGCGATCTCGCTGATCTTCTTTTTCTCGCGCATCGCCGTCGATCGCAGCAGGATGTAGGCCTCCTCTTCCGTCAGCCCCTTCAGCTTCATCAGGATTCCCTTGGCGCGATCGATCACCTTGCGGTCTTCGAGCGCGGATTTGGCGCGATCGAGTTCGGCCTGAAGCTTGGAAAAGGCGTTGAAACGAGAAATGCAGAGGTCGAGAATCGGCTTGATCCGTTCCTTCTTCAACCCGTCGACGATATAGGCCGAGACGCCGGCATCGACGGAAGCCTGAATGGACGCCGCGTCGCTCTGATCGACGAACATCGCGACCGGCCGGCGCACGGCCCGGCTGACCTGGAACATTTGTTCCAGGATATCGCGGCTGGGGTTCTCCAGATCGATCAGGATGACGTCGGGGTCGAGCGCATAGATCCGGGCCAGCAAACTCTGCATTTCGCTGATATGGACGACGCCGGTATAGCCGGCCTCCCGCAATCCCTCCTCCAGGATCGCGGCGCGGATCGGGCTTTCGTCGACAATGACAATTTTGGGAAACGACTCGGCGGCCATGATCACTCGCATTCCGGCAAATCGTTCTTAACACGCCGCAGGGCGGCTCAAAGCCTTGTAATTATGGGCAATTGAGGCTAGCTCCTGCCGATCAATCAGGCAGATCGAATATGCAACAGGCCGCCGCGCCCAAAGTCAGCTTTGTTTCGCTGGGATGCCCCAAGGCGCTGGTGGATTCCGAGCGCATCATCACGCGGTTGCGCGCGGAAGGGTATGAGCTGGCGCGCAAGCACGACGGCGCCGACCTCGTCATCGTCAACACCTGCGGGTTCCTCGACAGCGCCAAGCAGGAATCGCTCGGCGCCATCGGCGAAGCGATGGCCGAAAACGGCAAAGTGATCGTCACCGGTTGCATGGGCGCGGAGCCCGAGCAAATCGAGGCCGCCTACCCCGGCGTATTGTCGATCACCGGACCGCAGCAATATGAGAGCGTGCTCGAAGCGGTGCATCGCGCGCTGCCGCCGGTCCATAACCCGCATATTGACCTGGTGCCGCCGCAGGGCATCAAGCTGACGCCGCGGCATTACGCCTATCTGAAAATATCCGAAGGCTGCAACAACCGCTGCAGCTTTTGCATTATTCCGAAGCTGCGCGGCGATCTGGTGTCGCGTCCGGCCAACGACGTCTTGCGCGAGGCCGAGAAGCTGGTGAACGCCGGCGTCAAGGAATTGCTTGTCATCTCGCAAGACACCTCGGCCTACGGCGTTGATTTGAAATATGCCGCAAGCCCCTGGCGGGATCGCGAGGTCCGCGCGAAATTCTACGACCTTGCGCGCGAACTCGGCGAATTCGGCGCCTGGGTTCGCCTGCAATATGTCTACCCCTATCCGCATGTCGACGAAGTCATCGGCCTGATGACGGAAGGCAAGATCCTGCCCTATCTCGACATCCCCTTTCAGCACGCCAGCCCGGAAGTCCTTAAAGCCATGAAGCGCCCGGCGGCGCAGGACAAGACGCTGGGACGGATCAAGCAATGGCGCGAGCGAATGCCCCGACTTGACGCTGCGCTCGACCTTCATCGTCGGCTTCCCCGGCGAGACCGATTCCGATTTCGCCTATCTGCTCGACTGGCTCGAAGAAGCCGAGATCGATCGCGTCGGCTGCTTCAAATACGAGCCGGTCGCGGGCGCACCATCCAATGCGATCGGCAATGCCGTGCCCGACGAGGTCAAGCAGGAGCGCTGGAATGCGCTGATGGCGCGGCAGCAGAAGATTTCCGCGCGCCGGCTGAAGCGCAAGGTCGGTACCCGGCAGCAGATCATCATCGACGAAGTCGGCCCGACCGTCTCGAAGGGCCGCTCCAAGGCGGACGCCCCGCAAATCGACGGCGCGGTTTACGTATCGAGCCGCCGCCCGCTGCGCGTCGGCGAGATCGTCACCGCGAAGATCGAGCGCGCCGACGAATACGATCTGCACGGCAGCGTGGCGGGGTTCTAGGCTCTAACTTCCCGCGTTTTCTCCGCGCGCACGGTATCCATCCCGGCAGGCTTTCGCTCGAAAACACTATGCGCCCTTGACAGCGCCGGCGCTTCGGCAGTATGGGCCTGCGTCATGACATTCACCCGGACCCAACTCCGCGCAGCTTTCCGTCGTCGCTCGTTCGACGATGATGGGTCGCGCCGTGTCCGACGACAAAGCTGAACAGATCACATCAGCAACGTTTTCGAGAAGGCCGCACCCGCAAAGTGCGGCCTTCTTCCGTTTCGGCCAGCCTTTCATTCAACCGCAGGAGTCCGACATGAACATCGCCACACACCCGTTTGACGCGTTGATGGACATCACGGCGCGCCCGCCGACCGTCTTCGTGCGCGGCGAAGGCTCGTGGCTGTGGGATGACACTGGCAAGCGCTACCTCGACTTCATCCAGGGTTGGGCGGTCAATTGCCTCGGCCATTCGCCGCCCGCCGTCGCCGACGCGCTCGCGGCACAAGCGAAGCAGCTGCTATCGCCGAGCCCGGCCTTCTACAACGCGCCTGGTCTCAAACTGGCTAAGGCGCTGGTCGAGCAGAGCTGCTTCGATCAGGTGTTCTTTGCCAATTCCGGGGCGGAAGCCAACGAGGGCGCGATCAAGCTCGCCCGCAAATACGGCGCGCGGCACCGCAACGGCGCGCATGAAATCATCACCTTTGAAGGCGCCTTCCACGGCCGCACGCTGGCCACCATGTCGGCTTCCGGCAAGAAGGCGTTCGAGCCCTTGTTCGAACCGAAAGTGCCGGGCTTTCTTAAAGCGCGGCTGAACGATCTCGCGTCGGTCGACGCGCCTGATCAGCGACAAAACGATCGCCATCATGCTGGAGCCGATCCAGGGCGAAGCCGGCGTCTGGCCCGCGAGCGACCAGTTCCTCCGGGAATTGCGGGCGCTGACCAAAGCGCATGGTCTGTTGCTGATCGTCGATGAGATCCAGACCGGCATGGGCCGTACCGGAAAGCTATTCCACTACGAGCATGCGGGTATCGAGCCCGACATCATGACGCTCGGAAAAGGCATCGGCGGCGGCGTGCCGCTGGCGGCATTGCTGGCGACCGAACGCGCGTCCTGTTTCGAGCATGGCGACCAGGGCGGCACCTTCAACGGCAATCCGCTGATGTGCGCGGCGGGGCTTGCCGTTCTCGAACAGGTCGCGGCACCCGAATTCCTCAAATCGGCGGTTGATGCCGGGTTGTTTCTGGAGAGCGAGCTGCAGCGGCTGTCCGCGCGGCATGGTCTCGGCGAAGTCCGCGGCCGGGGGCTGTTGCTGGCGCTCGACCTCCAGCTGCCGATCGGCGCGTCGATCGTCGCGCAGGCCTTCGAGGCCGGCGTGCTGCTGAACGCGCCGCAGCCGGACGCGCTGCGTTTCATGCCGGCGCTCAACGTCACCCGCGAAGAAATCGCCGAAATGATCGAAAGCCTCGATGCCATCCTGACGAAGCTGGGCGCCGCAAGGTGCGTCGCGTGAGCTTCGGCCGTTTTCGTCGGTGCGATCCGGAGTTACGGCCGCATGATCGCGGCACCCGTGGTCGCGCGGCTCTCCAGGTCGATATGGGCCTTGGCGGCATCTTTGAGGGCGTAGGCGTGGTTGATCGGCACGTGCAGCTTGCCGTTGATGACGGCGGCAAACAGCGTGTCGGCACCCTCGAGCAGGTCCGCCCGCGTAGCGATATAGTCGCCGAGCTTCGGCCGGGTCGCAAACAGCGAGCCGTGGTTGTTGAGTTCGGCGATGGCGAACGGCGGCACCGGGCCCGAGGCGTTACCGAAGCTGACGAACAATCCGCGCGGCTTGAGGCAGGACAGCGAACCCGGAAATGTGGTTTTGCCGACGCCGTCGTACACGACGTCGCAGAGCTCGTTGCGGCTGATTTGTTTGACCCGCGCGACGAAGTCCTCGTCGTTGTAGAGGATGACATGATCGCAGCCGTTGGCGAGCGCGACGTCCGCCTTGGCCTTGCTGCCCACGGTGCCGATCACATGCGCGCCGAGCGCCCTCGCCCATTGGCACGCGAGCAGGCCGATGCCGCCGGCGGCGGCGTGAATCAGGACCCGATGCCCCGGCCCGACCATGAAGGTCTTGTGCAGGAGATACCAAACCGTGAGCCCCTTCAGCATCAGCACGGCGCCCTGCTCGTAGGTGATGTGGTCGGGCAGCTTGACGAGCTTCTCCCAGGGCATGTTGCGTTCCGAGGCGTAAGCTCCGAGGTTGTGATAATAGGCGACGCGATCGCCGGGGTGAAAATGGGTCACGCCGGGTCCGACCGCCAGAACTTCGCCGGCAGCCTCATTGCCGGCGATGAACGGCAGTCCCGGGGCCTTGTAGAGTCCGGTGCGATAATAGACATCGATGAAGTTGAGACCGACCGCATGCTGGCGGATACGCACCTCGCCGGGGCCCGGCGCGGCCACGTCCACCGCCTCATAGACCAGCGCTTCCGGGCCTCCCACTTTGTGCACGCGCACGGCCTTGGTCATTATCAGGTCCTCCCTTGGCATTCCCCGCCACCCTCCTGAGATGAAGCGAAAGCCATCGAGGCCGCGTTGTCAACTCGACTGTGGCGGGAGCGCCTCGGCGGCTTAACTGCGGGCGCTTTTTGCGGTTGCGTTTGGCCAGCACATTGAAGGCCTCGACCGCCGCCGAGAACGCGATGGCAAAATAGATGTAGCCGCGCGGGATATGAAATTTGAAGCCGTCGGCGACCAGCGCCACCCCGATCAGCACCAGGAATGCCAGCGCCAGCATCTTGGTGGTGGGATGCTCGGCCACGAACTTCGCGACCGGGCCCGACGACACGTACATCACGATACAAGCGATAACGACGGCCGCGATCATGATTTCCAGATCCTGCGCCATGCCGATCGCGGTGATGATCGAATCCAGCGAAAACACCATATCGATGACGATGATCTGGACAATGACCCAGAAGAACGCGCTGGCTTTCGGCGCGCTCTCGCTCTCCGGATCGCGCGCTTCCACCTCGGCATGAATTTCGTGGGTCGCCTTCGCGATCAGAAACAGCCCGCCGCCGATCAAAATGATGTCGCGCCAGGAAAAGGCGATGCCCTTCACCGTGAGCACGGCCTGCGGTCAGGCCGATCAGCCACACCAGCAGGCTGAGCAGCAGGATGCGAAACACCAGCGCCAGCGCCAGCCCGATTTGCCGCGCACGCTTCGCCTGCGCTGCCGGGATCCGTGAAACGATCACCGACAGAAAAATAACGTTGTCGATGCCGAGAACGATCTCGAGCGCGGTCAGCGTCAACAATGCGGCCCATGCTTCCGGGCTGGTCCACAACTCGATCATGCGTTGAACGATCTCGCGAGCCGGATCGCCGCATCGCTTCCGACGATATAGACGGCGATCAGGCAAAGTGCAGTCGTGACCGACGCGCCGACATTGAAGTCGTCGACGAGAACCATGATCGCAAGCACGGCCCAGGCGCCGATCAGCGACAGGGTCAGCCCGCGCAGGCGCGCCACGCGCACCGGGTGCACAACATTGAACGGGACGAACGTCAGGCCAATCAGGGCAGCGACCGCAAGGCTCGAAACGGCGGGCGGCAGATGCAGCAGGAACAGGTAGAACGCCACGGCGTTCCACAGCGCCGGGAAGCCGCGAAAATGGTTGTCCGCGGTCTTCATCCGGCGGTCGGCAAAATACAGCGCCCCCGACACCACAATGCCGGCCCCCAGAAGCGGCGCTGCCAGCGGCAACAACAGCCCGCTGGCCGCGATGGCGTAGGCCGGCACGAACACGTAGGTCACGAAATCGACGACGAGGTCGAGCACCTCGCCCGACCAGTTCGGCTGCACGCGAACGACGTCCAGCCGTCGCGCGATCGGGCCATCGAGCGCATCGATCACCAACGCAACCCCGAGCCAGGCGAACATCGCCGCCCAGTGCTCGCGCACCGCCTCCAGCAGCGCGATCAGGGCGATGCCCGCCCCGAACGCGGTAAAGACATGCACGGAAAATGCGGCGGCCCGCGTGATCGGCGACGCCTGGGAATCCTGCTGAGTGGCCTGGTCCATTGAGCTGGTGCCGCCGATTTAACATTCCTGCACGGGTGCTGCGCGTTCGATCAGGGGCGTCTCAAACGAGGCACGGAACCGTGCTATCAGGAATCCCGCAGCTTTGCACATCGGCGGTTGCGGCCTTCCGCCGCGCAAAATCGGCCAGACCGCGAGATGGCGGCGCGGGCTTGAAAATGCCGCCGGGAACGTCAATTGTCGCGGCATGAACGATGCCCCAGCCCCCTTCGACGTGGCCGTGATCGGCGGCGGCCCCGCGGGAATTGCGGCCGCGATCGCGCTGGCGCAGGCCGGCGCGAATACGGCCCTGGTCGCCCGGCGCGCGCCCTATGCCGACAATCGCACCACCGCCCTGCTCGGCGATTCCGTCGATTTCTTGCGAGAACTCGGGGTCTGGTCGCGCTGCGAAAACGCCGCGGCCGCGTTGCAGGCGATGCGCCTGGTCGACGATACCGGCCGCCTGATCCGCGCGCCGGAGGTCCGGTTTTCGTCCCAGGAAATCGGCCTCGATCAATTCGGCTACAACATCCAGAACCGCGTGCTGCTGTCGGCGCTGGAAGATCGCGCGGCAGAGCTTTCGAACCTGACCCGATTCGACGACGAGGCCGATGCGATCAACCCCGAAGCGACAGTTGCCGTCGTTCGCACGGCCGGCGGTAAATCGCTATCGGCGCGGCTCGTGGTCGGCGCCGACGGGCGGCAGTCGCTCTCCCGCAAAGCGGCCGACATCGCGGTCAAGCGGCGCGATCTCCCTCAGGCCGCGTTGACCTTCAACATCGGCCATTCGCGGCCGCATCGGAATATCTCGACCGAATTCCATACCCCGCAGGGGCCATGCGTCTTCGTGCCGCTGCCAGGCGACCGCTGCAGCGTGGTGTGGGTAGCCGCCCCCAGGCAGGCTGAGCGGCTGATGGCGATGACCGACGACGAATTGTCCGAAGCCGCGGAAGCGCAATCGCACTTCATTCTCGGCCGCGTTCGCGTCGAGCCGGGACGCCATTTGTTTCCGCTTGCGATCGAACAGCCTCGTCAGTTGGCCCGGCACCGCGTCGCGCTGGTCGGCGAAGCCGCGCATGTGCTGCCGCCGATCGGTGCGCAGGGCCTGAATATGGGGCTGCGCGACGCCGCCGACATCGCCGGCATCGTCTGCGACGCCATGGCTGCAGGCGACGACCCCGGGGCACCGCGCGTGCTGGATCGTTACCGTTCGGCGCGGCGCGCCGATGTCGCGAGCCGGATGTTCGCGATCGATATCGCCAACCGGTCGCTGCTCAGCGAGTTCTGGCCGATGCAGACGCTGCGGGCGGCCGGGTTGCATTTGATCGGCGCGATCGGCCCGCTTCGCCGTATCGCCATGCGTGAGGGTCTGGCGCCCTCATGGCGGCCGGGACGACCGCGTCACTAACCGTTTTCAGTGAAACACAAGCCGGCCGGTCTGTAAAAGCCACATCACGCTGGTGAGCGTGACGACCGAGGCAAAAGTTCCGACCAGCACGGCGACCGACGCGGGCTCGATCCAGGTGTCGTTCTGCCGGGCGATCACAAACACATTCAGGGCCGGCGGCAGCGACGCCATCAATACCGCGGTGGCCGCCCATGGCTGCGCAAACGGACCTGCCAGCAACATCAATCCAAAAGCGATCAGCGGATGGATCAGGAGTTTGATCGCGACGACGCCGGGAACTTCCCAGGGGATCCGGCCAAATGGCCGCAGCGCCACCGTCACGCCCAGCGCAAACAGCGCCACCGGCGCCGCGGCGTTTTCCAGAAACAACAGGGTATGGTCGATCGCGACCGGCGGACGAAGGTGGAGCGCTGCCGCAAGCGCCCCCGCGCAGGTTGCCATGATCAGCGGATTGAAAACGATCTGACGGATCACGAGCCCAAATGTGTGCAGCAACGGCCGGTGCTTGCCGTCCGTGAACGCAATCAACAGCGGCACGATCGAAAACAGAAAGATGCTGTCGCAGCAGAAGATCAACGCGGTCGGCGCGGCCGCCTTTGACCCGAGCACGGCCAGCGCCAGGCCGGGCCCATATAGCCGATATTGCCGTAGCCGCCGGAAAGGCCGGCCAACGTGGTCTCGCGAAACGGCAGCCGCCCGATGATCCGCCCTGCCAGCATCGCGAGCACGAACGCGCTCATTGTTCCACAGGTGGTTGCGATCAGAAATGGCGGGTTATTGAGTTCCTCGAACGGCGTCTTGGATATGATCCCGTAGAGCAGCGCGGGCAGCGAGACATAGAGCAGGAAGAAATTCATCCAGGCCAGGCCCGCCTCCGGAAGCGGCCTGGCCTTGGCGCAGGCAAAACCGATGAAGATCAGGCTGAAATACGGCAGCGCGAGGTTGAGAACGTCGATCATCGAGAAGCGTCTTTTTCATCATTATTGCCCCGGTCGACAGCCTCGACGGCCAAGCCACAGCAAAGGTTAATTCGGCCGTTTGCCTCTAGCATCGGCCACAATCATGGTCTATTCGACGAGACATGATAAAAACACAAACCGCCAAATTTCAGATTGGTCAGATCGTGCGGCATCGGATCTTTTCGTTCCGGGGCGTGATCTTCGACATCGATCCGGAATTCAACAATACCGAGGAATGGTGGTTGTCGATCCCCGAGGAGGTTCGGCCTCGCAAGGATCAGCCGTTCTATCACTTGCTCGCCGAGAATTCTGAATCGGAGTACGTGGCGTACGTCTCCGAACAGAATCTGCTGCCCGACGATTCCGGCGAGCCGATCCGGCATTCGCAAGTCGCGGAGATTTTCGTGAAGGACAAATCGGGCAGCTATCGGCCGCGAAACCCTTCGCTGAATTAGGCCTGCGGCCGATCCATTCCCGTCATCAATTCATCCATTAAAAAAGGCGCCCGATCCGGCGCCTTTTTCGTTGGTCGATACGATCGGCTGATTTCTTACTTCGCGGCCGGATTGGCGGGCGCCGCAGCCGTAGGCTGGGTGGGCTGGGTCGACTCCAGCTTCTTGCGCGCTTCCTCGGCACGCTTCTGCAGCTCTTCCTGCAGCTTCTTCTGGGTCTCTTCGAACTGCTTCGGGTCGGTCGGCGGACCGTCATAGGCCTTGGCGAAGCTTCCGCCGGTTTCCTGCAGCGGCAGCGGCAAGGTCAGCGGCGCGCCGTTGGAGTTGATCGCCTGCACCACCAGGTTCTGCCCCTTCTTCAAGTTCGCGAGCAGTTCCGGGGTCACCTCGTAGTCGGACATGCAGCCATTTTGGAAGCAGATCACATACGGGCTTTGCATCGGAGTGTTGTTGTCGACGATCACGCGGGTGCCGTGCATGAGCTGCATGCCCAGCGGCAGCGTGACACGCAGGATCTTCTTCGGCTCGCCTTCGGGCTCGATGATGACGGCGGCAATGACCGGCTGGCCGGACTCGATGCGGCCATCCTTGCCGGTGAAGCAAACTTGCTTAGCGTTGGCGTCCTGGCCCTTCAGGCAGAATTTGGTCCAGGGCGCGTAGATCAGTTGAACCTGCTGTTCCGCGGGCTGGCCCGCTGCAGCCGGGGCGCCTGCCGCGGGCGCGGCAGCCGCCGGGGGCGCCTGAGCCGGTGCGGGTGCCGCTTTGGGCGCGGGCCGCGGCTTGGCCTTGGCAGCGGGGGCCGGCGCTGGAGCTTGCGCCTGCGCCTCGGGAGCGACAAACGAGGCCGCCAGTGCCGTTGCCGCCAACAGGGCGAAAACCCGCCCACGCGGCCAAGCCGACGCAGCCAAGATACGGAAATTCATTGCAGAAAACCCTTTCTGAACGGGAGCGCCCGAAACCGCAGCAAGACACCGAAAACCGACCATTTGCGCGGCTGTCTCCTTGCCAATTGAGGCGGATACGTGACAGGCTCTGCCGCCTTGGTCAATTGCCCGCTTTCATACAGCGGCGCGCGAAAAGATCAATGCCGACAACCGTTTTTGAGACACATCGGGGGCGATTGCCGGCGGCGGTGGTAGACTGTCAGAAGTGAGCGAAATCGAATCAAATCGACGCAGATAATTGGCGGGTTTGGGCGCGCTCCCGGGTTCGGGTTTTTGTCCTTGGGGTCCTCGCGCTCGGCCTCTCGGGGACGACAGATATCCACCGGCTATCGGCGGAGCCAAGCTATGCGCTGGCCATGCACGGTGCGCCGGCGTTGCCGGCCGATTACAGCCATATGCCCTACGCCAATCCCGATGCCCCTAAGGGCGGCCGGCTGATCGAGAGCCAGCTCGGGACGTTCGACAGCCTGAACCCGCTGATCGTCAGGGGCCTTGCAGTCCAAAAGATCAGAGGCTTCGTGGTCGAGAGCCTGATGACGCGGGGCAACGACGAGGCCTTCACGCTGTACGGCCTGCTGGCAAAAAGCGTGGAAACCGACGACGCCAGGAGCTACGTCACCTTCCATCTCGACCCGCTGGCGCGTTTCTCGGACGGGCAGCCGGTAACGGCCGAGGACGTGCTGTTTTCGTGGGCCTTGCTGCGCGACAAGGGGCGTCCCAACCATCGGCAGTATTATTCCAAAGTCGCAAAGGCCTGGGCGCCCGACCCGCTCACGGTGCGGTTCGACTTCGGGGAAGCCGGCGACCGCGAGTTGCCGCTGATCCTCGGCCTGATGCCGGTCTTGCCGAAGCATGCCACCGACGTCGCGACCTTCGAGGAGACCTCGATGACCGCGCCGGTCGGTTCAGGCCCCTATCGCGTCAGCGCGGTCAAACCCGGGGCCAGCGTCACGTTGACGCGCAATCCCGATTATTGGGGCCGCGACCTGCCAGTCAATCGCGGCCTGTGGAACTTCGACGAGATCCGGCTCGACTTCTATCGCGAGGCCAACGGCCAGTTCGAAGCCTTCAAACGCGGCCTCTACGATTTTCGCGTCGAAAGCGAGCCGCTGCGCTGGCACGACGGGTACGATTTTGCGGCTGCGCGCAACGGTCAGGTGATCCGCGAGGCCATCCGCAGCGGCATGCCGCAGCCTTCGGAATTTCTGGTGTTCAACACCCGGCGTGCGGTGTTTTCAGATATCCGCGTGCGCCAGGCTTTAACGCTGCTGTTCGATTTCGAATGGATCAACCGCAATTACTTTTTCGGCCTCTACGCCCGCGCCGCGGGCTTCTTCGCCGGGTCCGAGCTGTCGGCGTACGGAAATGCCGCCGATGATCGCGAGCGCGCGCTGCTGAAACCGTACGCATCGCATATCCCCCCGGATATTCTCGATGGCAGCTATCGCCTGCCCGTCACCGACGGTTCGGGCCGCGACCGCACGACGTTGCGCAGCGCGCTGACGCTATTATCCGAGGCCGGCTACGACCTTGACGGCACGGTTTTACGGGAGCGCTCGACCAAGGCGCCCCTCGCCTTCGAAATCCTTGTGACGACGCGCGACCAGGAGCGGATCGCCCTGGCGTATGCGCGCGACCTCAAACGCGCGGGCATCTCGGTATCGGTGCGCGCGGTCGACGCCGTTCAATTCGATCAACGCCGGCTCAGTTTCGATTTCGACATGATCCAGAACCGTTGGGATCAGTCATTGTCGCCCGGCAACGAGCAATCCTTCTATTGGGGGAGCGAGGCCGCGGACATCCAGGGCACCCGTAACTACATGGGTGCAAAGGATCCCGCCATCGACGCCATGATCGCGGCGATGCTGAAGGCGCGTGAGCGCCCGGCCTTCGTCGCGGCAGTGCGGGCGCTCGACCGGGTCCTGATGTCGGGCTTCTACGCCATCCCGGTGTTTAACGTTCAAGAGCAATGGATCGCACGCTGGAATCGGATAGAACGGCCTACAACCACTGCGTTGACAGGGTACCTCCCGGAAACCTGGTGGCAAAGGCAGGCTGCGCCATCGAAGTGACCTTGCGAAGTGATCCCGTGATCCTGACCAACCCACCGCTGACCAACCCACCGCCGACGCTCGACGGACTGTTTCGACGAATCCTGGCACGTCAGCC
Organism: uncultured Alphaproteobacteria bacterium; assembly: GCA_963843235.1. GTDB lineage: Bacteria > Pseudomonadota > Alphaproteobacteria > Rhizobiales > Xanthobacteraceae > Bradyrhizobium. The sequence goes on along the minus strand of CAWJJV010000011.1, from coordinate 147,230 downwards.
GGACGCGCTGGCGCTGCTCGACCCCCTCAACAAGCCCCGCGTTACCGGGCAGCCGCCCAAGCGCCTGACCTTCGCGCAGGCCGAGCGCGCCATCGCCGCGCTTTCCGGACATTTCATCGAAGCGGGCCTGCCGGCCAACTCCGTGATCGCAGTTCAACTGCCGAACACTGTCGAATTCATGCTGACGGTGCTCGCCGCACATCGCGCCGGGCTGATCGTGGCGCTGCTTCCGCTGTTGTGGCGCCAGGCCGAAGTGACGGTAGCGCTCAATCGCACCGGTGCCCGGGCGATCGTGACCATGAGCAAGATCGACGGCGTCAGCCACGCCGACATCGCCATGAACGCCGCGGCCGACGCCTTCTCAATTCGCCACGTCTGCGGCTTCGGCTATGACCTGCCCGAAGGCATGGCCTCGCTTGACCTTGCTTTGGCCGAGGAATCCGAAGCCACCCGCGTGGTCACGCAGGACGGCCGCCGGGCAGCGATCGTCTCCTACGACGTGACGGCTGACGGCTTTCGGGCCGTACCGCGCACCCACCTCAACCTGATTGCCGGCGGCCTCGCCGTTTTCCTCGAAAGCGGGGTCGCGCAAGGCGCGACGGTGATGTCGGCATTCGCGCCCTCCTCGTTCGCAGGCTTGGCCTCCTCGCTCGTGGTCTGGCTGTTGTCCGGCGGAACGCTGGCGCTGCATCATCCGTTCGACAGCGAGGCGCTCGAACAACAGCTCAACGATGATCGCTGCGATACCTTGATCGCCCCAGCGCAGCTCGCGTTGCGATTGACCGAGACCGACATGCCGTCGCGTTCGCCGGCATTGCGCAACGTAATCGCGCTGTGGCGCGCGCCGGAACAGATCATATCGTCGCCGCTTTGGACGTTGCCGCACGCAACCCTGACGGACGTCTATCTGTTCGGCGAGGCCGGGCTGTTCGGTGCCCGTCGTGCGGCGGACGGCGCGCCGGCGCCAATCATGCCGGGGCCTCACGGCGCGCCGCGTGGCGTGGCGGGGGCGACGATCGCCGGCGAAACCCTGATCACGCCAAAAGGAACGTTGGGATTGCGGGGACCGATGGTCGCCGCGGTGGCCTACGCACCCCCGGCTCCGCCGAGCGACGCGCTGGCTGCGGCGGCGCCGCGCGACTATGTCGATACCGACTATGCCGCACGGCTTGATCGGTCCACCGGCGCGATCTGTATTACCGCGCCGCCCTCGGGCATCATGGCCGTCGGCGGCTACCGGTTTCTGTCGCAGGACCTGCAGGAATGGACCAAGCGGCTGGGACAAGGCGCGTTATTGACGGCGCTGCCCGATCGGTTGAGCGGCTATCGCTTGGCCGGGCGCGCCCATGACAATGCCCGCGCTCGCGGCGCGCTCGCGGAACTCGGGCTTAATCCGTTGATGGTCGAAGCGTTTCGGGATCGAACCAACCCGGCCTGACTAAAACCGAGTGCCGTTGACGCCGCATTAAGACCGCCAAAATAGGATTCCGCGCTCAATCGTTCGCGCGGGGTCCGAACTCCCTATGTCGCTGCAAGGCCCGATCATCGTCGTATCGACCGCCGGGCGGCCGTCGTTTGCGACCGCGCTCGACGATGCCAAGGTGTTTCCGGTCATCGACACCGTCTGGGCCGAAGCGTCGCGCGCCGTCGCGGAGCTGCAACCGGCCGCGGTTCTGGTCGAGATGTCCGACCATAGCGAGCCCGACTTCGACGTCCTTGCTAAACAGGCCGCCGCCGCAGAGCCCTATCTTCCGCTGATCGCCGTCGACCCGCAGTCCCTGCTGCCGGAAAACGCGATTCCCTTTTCGCAGAGCAACGGCAATCGCGATCGGCTGATCGCCCGCCTGCGCGCCGCGCTGCGCGTCCGAACCCTGCATGCGACCGTGATGCGCCGGCTTGATGACGGTCCGGCCCCGAAGCCGCTGTCAGACACCGATCTCGTTCGCGACGCCACCGTCCTTTTGATCGGCCGCGGCGCGGCCTATCCCGCGCTCTCGGTGTCGCTTGGCGAGCGCACGGGCGTGCTCGGCGCGCTCAGCATCGAAGCCGCGGCGAAACACCTCAACGCGCGCGATATCGACGGCATCGTGCTCGGTGAAGGATTCGGCCTCCGCGTGGTGGACGCCTTCCTTACCGTGCTCGCCGAAGACGCGCGCTTTCGCCATCTACCGGTCGTGGTGACGTCGGACGAACTGGCGCCGGCCTATGACCTGCCGAACCTCGAAATCATCGTGGGCGCGCCTGCGCACGTCGCCGCCAACGCGTTGCCGCTGGTGCGCCAGCACGCACTCGAAGCCCATTTGAGCCGCACGCTGCGCTCGATCGATGCCGGCGGCCTGCTCGACCCGCGAACCGGCCTGCTGACATCGGCTGCATTCAACCGCGATTTCGCCACCGCCGTTTATCAGACGCTGTCGCGTGGCGGCGGATTGTCGGTCGCCCGCTTCGCCTTCGATCCGGCGCACCCGCGCGCGCAGCTCGACGGCGCACGAATTATCAGTCGCCTGATGCGGCAAATGGATTTCGGCGCGGCCCAGGACGACGGTTCGGTGATCGTAGCGTTCGCCGAGACCGATTTGCGGACCGCCCATATGATCGCGCGGCGGCTATCCAGCGTGATGCGCCACACCACCCACGGCAAACGCGACTCACGGTCGGAGCCGACCGTCACGCTCGCGACGATGCTGCCGTCGGATTCGGCGCGATCGCTGCTGGCGCGGCTCCACGAAGAAGCTCGCCGCGCCGCGTCGTAAATGTTCCGACCCTTATGTGCGGAACAAGCCTCCTATCCCTGCATTGTAGATCATCAATTCTGCAACGGAGGATAACATGAAGAAAATTGCATTAATCGCTGTTTCCCTAGCCGTTCTGGCCACGCCGGTATTGGCCGAAGACGCCAAGACCATCGGCACCGCGCCCGCCGAGGCGAAATTCTCGACGGTGCAAAAGGACGAAATGTTCAGTTCAAAGCTGAAAGGCCTGAACGTCTATAACCAGAAAGACGAGTCGATCGGCGAAATCACCGACCTTGCGATCAAGAACCATCAGATCGATGCGCTGATCCTGTCGGTCGGCGGCTTCCTCGGGATGGGCGAGCATTACGTCGCGGTATCGCCGTCATCCGTCAACGTCCGCTACGACAGCAAGAACAACAAGTGGATGGCGTCGATGAACACCACCAAGGACGCGCTGAAGGCAGCGCCTGAGTTCAAATATCCGAAGTAAGCGCAACCACTGAATGAGGGCGGCCGTCGGCATAGCGCCGGCGGCCGTTCCGAGTGGTCGCTCGCTCGCCTACGCCGCCTTCTTGTTCTCGGCGAGGTTGGCGAGTTGGCGCAGGATTTCGGTCGTGCCCAACAGACGCTCTTCCGGTGTCTTCCATTCCTGCAGGAAGACCACCTTCATGTCCGGCCGCACCTTGGCCGCCTGGCCGTGCTGGCGGATGAAATAGACCAGCCGGTCCGGCTGCGCGAACTTGTTGTCGCGGAACGAGATCACCGCGCCCTTCGGGCCGGCATCGACCTTCTCGACATTGGCGCGGCGGCAATAGGCTTTGATGGCCGCGACCTTGAAGAGGTAGCGCACCTCGTCCGGCAACACGCCGAAGCGGTCGCGCAACTCGGCGGCGAAATTGTCGATCTCGTCGTCGGTGTCGAGATCGGCCAGCCGCCGGTACAGCGACAGCCGCACCGCAAGGTCGGCGACATAGTCTTCCGGAATCAAGACCGGCATGCCGATGGTGATCTGCGGCGACCAGCGATCTGCCGCCGGTTCGACCACGCCGGCCTTGAGGTTGAGGATCGCCTCCTCCAGCATCGATTGATAGAGTTCGAATCCGACTTCCTTGATATGGCCGGACTGCTCTTCGCCAAGCAGGTTGCCGGCGCCGCGGATATCCAGATCGTGCGATGCCAGCTGGAAGCCCGCGCCCAGCGTCTCCAGCGATTGCAGCACTTTCAGCCGTCGTTCGGCATGGGCGGTGATCTTCTGTTGCGCCGGTAGCGTGAACAGCGCGTAGGCGCGCAGCTTGGAGCGGCCGACCCGTCCGCGCAATTGATAGAGCTGCGATAGTCCGAACATGTCGGCGCGGTGCACGATCAGCGTGTTGGCGGTGGGAATATCGAGGCCGGACTCGACAATCGTGGTCGAGAGCAGGATGTCGTACTTGCCGTCATAGAAGGCCGACATGATGTCCTCGATGACGGTCGGCGCCATCTGGCCATGGGCGACCGCGACTTTCATCTCCGGTACGTTCTTGTCGAGAAAATCCTTGACGGTTGCGAGGTCCTCGATCCGGGGCACCACATAGAATGCCTGCCCGCCGCGATAACGCTCGCGCAACAGCGCCTCGCGGATCATCAGCGGATCGTGCGGCGCCACGAAGGTGCGAACCGCCAGGCGATCGACCGGGGGCGACGCGATGATCGAGAGATCGCGCACGCCGGTCAGCGCCAGTTGCAGCGTCCGCGGGATCGGCGTCGCGCTCAGCGTCAGCACGTGGACGTGGGCGCGCAGTTGCTTCAATCGCTCCTTGTGGCCGACGCCGAAATGCTGCTCCTCGTCGACGATCACAAGCCCGAGATCCCTGAACTTGATCGATTTGCCGAGCAGCGCATGGGTGCCGACCACGATATCGACGGCGCCTTCCGCCAGCCCCTTCTTGACCTGGGTCAGTTCCTTCGGCGCGATCAGCCGCGAGGCCTGCGCCACATTGACCGGAAAGCCGCGGAAGCGCTCGGCAAAGGTCCGGCTGTGCTGCCGCGCCAACAGCGTCGTCGGCACCACGACGGCGACCTGCTTGCCATCGAGTGCGACCGCAAACGCCGCGCGCAGCGCCACCTCGGTCTTGCCGAATCCGACGTCGCCGCAGATCAGCCGGTCCATCGGCCGGCCGCTTTCGAGGTCCTTCAAGGCGGCGTTGATCGCACCCAACTGGTCCTCGGTTTCCTCATAGGGGAAACGCGCGCAGAACTCGTCATAGGCATGCGGCTGCACCGGCGATTTCGGAGCCTCATGCAGGTGCCGTTCGGCGGCGATCTTGATCAACTCGCCTGCGATTTCGCGGATACGGTTCTTGAGCTTGGCCTTGCGAGCCTGCCAGCCGCTGCCGCCCAACCGGTCGAGTTCGACATGGGCGTGATCGGAGCCGTAGCGCGACAGCAGTTCGATATTCTCGACCGGGAGAAACAGCTTGGTCTCGGCGGCGTAATGCAGTTCCAGACAGTCATGCGGCGCGCCGCCAACTTCGAGCGTCTGCAAGCCGATGAAGCGCCCGATGCCGTGCTCGACGTGAACCACGAGATCGCCGGCGGCGAGGCTTGTCACTTCGGAGATGAAGTTGTCGAGCTTGCGGCGTGGCCTTGCGCGGCCGCACCAGCCGGTCGCCGAGGATGTCCTCCTCGCTGATGACGGCGACATTGTCGGTCTCGAAACCGGATTCCATGCCGACGACGGCCAGCATCGCCTCATTGCGCGGCGTGGCCTGCACCGTGCGCCAGGTATTGACGCTGGTCAGGTTGAGAAGTTTGTGGTCCTGGAGCATGCTGGCCATGCGGTCGCGCGAGCCGTCGCTCCACAGCGCGATCACCACCTTCTTGCGTTGGGCCTGCAGCGCCTGCACGTGCGCAACCACGGCCTCGAACACATTGACGGTGCTGTCCGTCCGTTCCGGCGTGAAGTTTCGCCCCTGCCGCGCCCCGGCATCGACGACGCCGGTACCGCCCGCGGGCACGTCGAACGGCGTCAGCCGCGCCAGCGCGGTTTGATCCAGCCGCTGGGTCCATTCTTCGTCGGTCAGATAGAGCCGGTCGGGCGGCAGCGGCTTGTAGACCGCGCCGCCACCCGGATGCTCCAGCGCTTCGCGCCGCGCCTCGTAGTAGTCGGCGATCTGCTTGAAGCGCTCGCGCGCCGCGTCCTCGCTTTGCGACTCGATCGCAACCGGCGCGTCGCCGAGATAGTCGAACAGCGTGTCCATCCGCTCGGAAAACAGCGGCAACCAATGCTCCATGCCGGGGTGGCGGCGGCCTTCGCTGACCGCCTCATAGAGCGGATCGTCGCGCTCCGGCGCGCCGAACTCCGCGACATAACCCATCCGAAAACGGCGGATGGTTTCGGTCACCAATTGGAATTCCGAGATCGGAACCAGATCGAGCGCGCGCATGTCCAGCAGCGTGCGCTGGGTTTCCGCGTCGAAGGTGCGGATCGATTCCAGCGCGTCGCCGAAAAAGTCGAATCGCACGGGCTGATCGAGCCCCGCCGGAAACAGATCGAGGATGCCGCCGCGAACCGCATATTCGCCGGGCTCGCGCACGGTCGAGGAGCGGTTGTAGCCATTATGTTCCAGCCACGACACGATGGAGTCCATCGGCACGACATGGCCGGGCGCGACCGACAGCGCCTGGGCGGCCACGGTTTCGCGCACCGGCACCCGCTGCACGATGGCGTTGACCGTGGTCAGGACGATCAGCGGTTTCGTGCTGCCTTGCAGCCGGGCCAGCCGCGCCAGCGTGGTCAGGCGTTGCGCCAGGATGCCGCCGTGCGGCGACACCCGGTCATAGGGCTGGCAATCCCAGGCCGGGAACTGCAGCACCGGCAAATCCGGCGCGAAGAATTCCAGCGCCCGCGCCAATTGCTGCATGCGCGGACCGTCCCGGCAGACCACCGCAAGGCTGATGGCCGGCGGCTTCGGCCGCGCCGCCACCGCGCGTGCCAGATCCGAGATCACAAGGCCTTCGGCACCCTCGGCGACATTGGCAAAGGTCAGCGCGCGGCCCGGTACAAGCGACTGCGCGGGCGATTGGACAGGCGACTTCATGCGTCGTGATCCACGCGAAACGACTTGATGCGCTCGAACAGGCCGCCGGCATATTCCGCCGCCGGCAGCGCGCTGCCAGTCAGCGCGGCATAGAGATCGGGGTCGGGCACCTCGATCAGAAGCTCCAGTTCAGCCAATTCGTCCTCCGCGAGACCTGCGATTTCGGCGTCGGCAAAGCGGCCGAGAATGAGATCCATCTCGCGGGTTCCGCGATGCCAGCAGCGAAATAGCAACCGCTTGCGGCGGTCATCCAGGCCGCCGCTCGATCGTGTCGATCCCGTCATTTCCGATTCCCATCCGAACGCCAAAAGCCCGGACGTGCCGGGCGGGGTTCATATAGCGTCGTGATCGGTAGTTGTCAGTAGCCGTTTGCCCTACAAAATCGACTGACTGGCCTGTCGACACAGCCTCGCGATCCCGCGGCGCGATGCGCCCGAGGCTTGGTGAAACTTTCGCCCGTAGAGGGCGCGGCGCGACCCTCAAGGAGGCGCGGCACCCTAAGAAGGGCGCGGGGAATGCCGGGTGCCCGTTGCACCCGCGGCCCGTGTGCAAAGGGTAGAAAGCACACGGGTAGTCACCACGGTCGCACCGGAATCACCCGGCATTCCCGCACGCGATGGTTTTAACGGTTTCCTTCGTGCTCTTCCCGGTGATCGGGCTTGTTTGTCACCGTCGCTTGCGGAATTTCTTCCACCAACTTGACGCCAGCGTCGAGGCGTCAGAACCACACGACTTCGCCGTCCGCGATCAGCGCCTTCGTCTGAAGCGCCTTCGCGTCCACCGCATCCCGCCCCGCGTCCGTGACGATCGCGAGCCGCCCCTCAGGTGGGACGAGACGACGGGGATATGTGGGTGATTTGGGTCGAATGAGAAGCAGGAATATTTTTTCGAAGAGGACTGGACAGCACCCAAATCAGCGGATGAAGGCGTTGCGTTTCTCGCGCCATTCGAATTGTCGCAAACCAGGTAGCGCTGTTTTACGCGTCTCACGTACAACTTAGCTGCGAGATGCCTCTATATGATTACTGCTGCATGTGCAGCCGCCGTGCAGGAGTCGAACTGATTACTCCGAAGCTTCCGGCATGTTAAGAACATTGATCCGCTTGGCGAATGTCGTCTTGCTCATTGCGAACCTTCCCGATCAAGTCACGCACTGACCGAAACGGGTTGTTCGAAATCATCGGCATGCGTTGCGTCCGCGCGATTGCACGGACAATCATCGCTTGAGTCAGCGTCTCGATCGCGTAGCCAGCGATCCGACAGCGCGATCACGTGGCGCTTCGGAAATCGTTGCCAATCGACCAAGCCCACCCCATGCAGTTCGGACAGGCCGGGCAGTATCACGTTGCGGCGTCCAATGGCTCGAAACTCCCCCATGTAAAGCATGACAGGGCCGCCGCCACGGCGCGCGATCTCCTGCTCGATGAACATGAACAGACGCCGTGAAGATCGGCGCACCACGGCAAAGGCGTGGCTCTGTGTGCTCTCAGGTGTTCGGTCCGCCACCACTGCCCTCCCTTGGGTTATTTATTTGTGGCTAGCCTTCCACCAGTGCCGCTGTGGGTCAACGACCAGGGCAGCAACACCACCAACGTCGACAAGAAGTTCGACGGCAGAGTTATCAGGCTGATAATTTCGGTGATGATTCCCGGTGTGCGCCGCACCACCAAAGCAAGACGGCAGAGCATCGACGGAGGCTTGGCACCTAGATCGCAGCCACATAACGTTTCCGTAGCTACGCGACAAACGGTGCTTAAAACAATCGATCACCGCCTTCGACGACAGCGACGGTTAGGCAGTCTCTCGAAGGCGTGGCGAATAGATGAGCGCCGCGCAGAACAAAACGACGCTGCCCCAGTCCAGGCGCGGACGGCGTTCGCTGCGCGAATCCCGCAGCACTCTCAGTCGGGCTAATCAATTCCTTCGTCGGCGCAAACATCAAAACGTGAATAGGATTGAAGGCGTACCAGGCTGCCCTGAAACAGTTCCGTAGTATGGGTCGGGGATGGTTCTGGGTTCGAAGCGGAGACAGCGGAACTCCTGACATAGGGGCTGTTTGCGGCGCGAATTGCTAGCAAGTGTGGTGGCAGATGCAACAGTTGAACGGTCTCGCAAACTCCGAAGGCAAGAGTCACACCGACCCCGCTGCGCTTCGGCAGTCGATGATTATAAATGAATCCGAGATGGGCGCTCAGACGGAACATCAGCCATCCGGCCTTCCACCCGTTTCGAAGAAGATACGTCCGCGTATCGCCTCGATAGATCTATTACGTGGAACCGTCATGGTCGTTATGGCGCTCGACCACACGCGCGACTTCTTCTCGAAGAACGGCGTCAATCCACGGGACGTGACCGATCCGGCGGTATTTCTGACGCGCTGGATCACGCATTTCTGCGCGCCCGTATTCATCCTTCTTGCCGGCGTTGCGGCTTATCTCTACGGAGCGCGGAACCGCTCCGGCGGCGAGCTGAGCCGCTTTCTTCTGACGCGCGGCCTCTGGCTCATCTTCGTCGAGTTTATCGTGGTACGGCTCGGCTTTTCGTTCAGCCTCGATCTAAACGTGTTCGTCGCCCAGGTCATCTGGGCGCTCGGCGCCTCGATGATCGTGCTCAGTGTCCTCGTTCATCTGCCGCGCTGGGCGGTTACCTTCATTGCTCTCGTCATGATCGGCGGCCATAACCTGTTCGACGGCATTAGCGGGGATCAGTTGGGAGCGGTGGGATGGATATGGCACGTTTTGCATCAACCGGGACTTGTGCAGGTTGGGCCGTCCGCGAGGCTGTTCGTGCTTTATCCGCTCGTGCCCTGGATCGGCGTGATGGCGGCCGGTTATGCGTTGGGGCCCCTGTTCGAGCTTGAACAGGACGCGCGGCGACGCTGGTTTGCGACGCTCGGCATAATGACGCTTGCGGGCTTCATCGCGTTGCGAGCCTCCAATCTATATGGCGATCCGCAGCCTTGGTCGATGCAGAGCTCGTGGCTCCCGACCTTGCTGTCGTTCGTGAATTGCGAAAAATATCCGCCGTCGCTGCTTTATCTCGCGATGACGCTAGGGCCCGCTTTCCTGTTTCTCGCACTATTCGAACGCGCACGCGGTCAAGTCGCGGACTTCATCATCACTTATGGACGGGTGCCTTTCATCTATTACGTCGCCCATATTTTCCTGATTCATGCAGCCGCGGTCGTCCTCGCGTGGGTTCAATGCGGCACAGCCTCCTTCCTTTTCCGGCATGGCCCGGGTGCGCGGCCTTCGACCTATGGCCTAAGCCTTGCGGGCGTCTACGTCATCTGGCTCTTGGTGGTTGCAGCTCTTTATCCACTCTGCCGCTGGTTCGCCGATCTCAAGCGACGCCGTTCCGACTGGTGGCTGAGCTATCTTTGAGCGGATTTTTGAAAGGGAAGAGATTCGGGTGCGGCGATCACCCGGCGGCCGGGGAAAGCGCCGCCGCGGGTGAACTGCCTCGCGTCAGTCAGCGTCTTGAACAAGACGTGAAAGGATCGGTTTTTCTAGCTTAGGCAGGCAACTTTTGCGACATGCTGACCGGCTCTGAAAATGTCCGCTTACCGGGGCATTTCGGAAGGCCCGTTTCAGGGTTGTTAAGACCGAGTTTGACCCGAAGCGGACATTTCTTACTGACGCACGCCAACCTTTTCTTGAAGAAATTCACGCAGCGCGTCGCTCGACTGATCAGTGGCCAACTTGTTGAACTCAAGGTGATGTCCGAAATATTTGATCGGCGTCTGAAGCGTCGGGAGATCAAACGAGTGATAGGCGTCAGGATAAACGATGAGTTGGATCGGGATGCCTTCACCCTTCTGTCGAGAAATGCCCCAGTCATTCTGCCCGTTCACCAACCTTCGACATGCCTCTGCTGGGGTCCAGTCATCACTTTCACCCGTCATAATGAGCGTGGGGACCGTCATGGGGCCCTTGACAGCCCTACAAAGGGGATAGAACGCGGCCGCGGCACGAAACTTGTTTTCGGACGCCTGTTCAATCGCGCCTCGTTCAACAGACGTAAGACTGAGCCAGCCGCCTTGCGAAAATCCCACGGCGACAACGCGTTTGGGATCGACGAATTGTTGCTGAACGAGAAAATTCAAAGCCCGGTACGCGTCATAAGTTATGTCGGCGGGCGGACCGCTCCGACAGGTGTTCTTGATGCCTCGAGGACCGAAACTGTCAATCGTCAGGGCGACGTAACCCCATGAGGTAACCTTTACTCCCCAATCTTGATCGACGGGTTCGGGGAAGCCACCGCATCCGTGCCACAGCACGACGGCAGGGAAAGGGCCTGCTCCTAAAGGACGTCTCAGATAACCTTGCAGGACGAGGGGTGTCGGGCCCGGCGGAACGCTGTCAAATTTCACCAACTCGGCGGGTGCGACGGGTCGTTGATCGGGGGAACATAAGAGCGGACTGTTAAAACAAAGAGACCGGTACATAGCGCCGTCGGCGGCTCTCTTGGCGTCGGCGTCTGATACGCCTTTGGCGTCGTAGGTGGCCGTCATCTTCAAGGCCGAACCCTTCGCATCCTCAATCACACTGACTGTCGTGTGAGAGTTCGCGACCGGCAGCAATCCCGCCGATACGTTCGTATACGTGAAGCTCCTATTGGGATTATCCCAATTCTCCAGCGTCGCGACGACGGTACCAATGCCTCCAAAGAGGAAAATCGTGCGTTGCTTGCCGTCGGCGCTGAGAACACATTTCTCAACCAATGGATTCCATGAGGTCATTCCGCAAAAATCGCCGACCCTTTTCCAAAGGGCGTCCGGCGACAGCGGTGATGCCACTGTCATGCTTGACTCCAAGGCGAGTGCGGAAACGGTCGAGACAATGAGAGCCGCCATCGCGGCGATAGCCGAGTTCATGCGCATCGCGAGGTTTCCTTCGCTGTGCTGATGAGGAGCTTATACCATGAAGTCGATCAATCCCGCGCCGATGAGTTGCGGATGAAAACGAACTTTTCGCTGCGCTGCATGAGTCCGGATGTGGCACCTTTCAGACATGGCCCACTGCCCGACTTTGGTCTGAAATGCACTCCAAGCGGACGCCTCGGCCAATACGCCATCGACGACGATACCGACACTGATCGCACTATGAAGTTGCCGGATGGTCCTGATCGGGCAGTGACGGTTTGTCGGCGCAATGGTGGTTAGATTTCAGAGAAGGCCATCGCGGTACTGGCTGCCGCGGCTCGCGATTCCTGCGCGTGACTCGGCGAACACAACGTCAGGAAGACGACAAGAGCAGACCCATCGATCAGACGCACATGGCATCCTTCCGCTGTTCTACCATCCTAATTTACATGCCGGTCTCTTAATCATCATCATAAGAATTACATTCAATTATAGGTTGGAACTGTGGAATTGGCATATGTTGAATCCATTCCGAACTGCAGGCCAACCGTCCCGCGGGTGTAGAACGGATGACGCTTTGTCAGAGTGTCAGGCGCGAATTACGTGACGCACCTTCAGGGAAAGTTCCACGGATGATCAAAGCCTGGCTCGACCTACCCGCGTTCGGTATTTTCGCAACCCTCTGCGTCCTTTATTATGGCTTTGCGATTGCGCTGTTCGGGCTGGTATTTCGTTCGCGGCTCGGCGCTCCCGTCAAATCGCTCAATGGGCTGGTGGCGCCATTCTTCTCATCCGTCGCTTTGCTGTTCGGTCTGCTGACGGGGTTTCTGGCCAATGACGTCGGAGACCGCAATCGCCAAGCCATACGCGCGGTGCAGACCGAGGCCGGTGAATTGCGCAATGTCTCCACGCTCAGCGTGGCGTCGGCGAGCGACATGGCCGAGATACGCGTCGCGCTGAAAGCCTATGTGAATTCCGCGGTGCACGAGGAATGGCCGGCCATCATGCGTGGCCAGACATCGCCGCGCACCGACGCTGCCTATGATAGCCTGCTGCGCGAGATCAGCGATCCCTCGATCACCCGCGACGCGAGCGGCGCCGTGCATGCCGCGCTGCTGGGCTCCGCCATTCGTGCCGGTACGGCACGCAACGACCGTCTTAGTCTATCCGGGGACCGCACCAATGACCTGAAATGGATATCGGTTCTGATCCTCGGCGTCATCACGCAGATCGGTCTGACGCTCGTGCATCTCGACAAGCCACGGTCCATGCTGGCCGCGCTCACCGTGTTCGCCAGCGGCGCGATTGTCGCGCTGGGCCTGATAGCCCTGCAGGAACATCCGTTCAACGGAGCGTTCCAGGTGTCGCCGGCGCCGCTGGAGCGGTTGCTGACGCTCAGCGAAGTTGGCCCCAATTCCGCCCTGCCTGCCCGACCTGAGAAATAGTCTTGGCTAAGCGGTCTTTCCGATCCGCCTGGGCTATTGTGGACACTTGGCCTCTTCGACCGAGCGATCTTTCGAGACTGAAGAACAATCCGACATGTAGAAACTTGGCCTAAAGCAGGGCATGAAGAGAACGAACGATCCCAGGTTTCAGAATGCGCCCTTCCCTGCTCAATCCGTTGTTTGCACCAGTCACGGGCCTTACCGGCGTCGGACCGAAGCAGGACAAGCTGTTCCGCTATCTGCTCGGCCGCGATGAGACGCCGCGGCTGGTCGATCTATTGCTGCATCTGCCGGTGCGCGTGATCGATCGCCGCGCGCGGCCGAAAATCCGCGATGCCGTGCCGGGAACGGTGGTGACGCTGGAAGTGACCGTCGACCGGCATCGGCCCGCGCCCGGCGGACGCTCACGCGCGCCGCATCTGGTCTATGCCAGCGACGAAACCGGCGATGTGGTGCTGACCTATTTCCGCGCGCAGCCGGGCTATGTCGAGAAGCTGCTGCCGGTCGGCGCCAAGCGGTACGTTTCCGGCACGCTGCAGATGTTCGACGGCGTCCCGCAAATCGTGCATCCCGACCGCGTCGTGGACGAGGCCGCGTTCGCCAAGCTGTCGGGCATCGATCCGGTGTATCCGCTGACGGAAGGACTGGCGCTGGGTTCGCTGCGGCGGGCGATGGCGCAGGCGCTGCAGAAGCTGCCGAACCTGCCGGAGTGGATCAGCCCGGAGGTCATGCGCCGCTGCAAGTTCCCGCCGATCGCCGAGGCGCTGAACCGCGTGCACATGCCGGTCGAGCTAGACGGACATCCTGCCCGATCGTCCGTTCTGGTCGCGGCTTGCCTTCGACGAGTTGCTCGCCGGTCAATTGGCGCTGGCGCTGGTGCGCGCGCAATTGCGACGGCCCGCCGGCGAGCGCCATGCCGGCGACGGCCATCTGCGCGAGAAGATCATCGACGCCCTGCCCTATTCCCTGACGGCATCCCAACAGCAGGCGACGGCGGCGATCGCGAACGATTTGCGCCAGCCGGTGCGCATGCTCCGGCTGCTTCAAGGCGATGTCGGATCGGGCAAGACCGTGGTCGCCCTGCTCGCCGCCGCGGCCGTCGCAGAGGTCGGCAAACAGGCCGCGCTGATGGCGCCGACCGAGATCCTGGCGCGCCAGCACATCGCGACGATCACCCCGCTCGCCGCGCGTGCCGGCCTGCGGGTCGCCATTCTCACCGGGCGCGAAAAAGGCAAGGAGCGGCGCGATATCCTGGCGCGGCTGGCGGCCGGCGAGATCGATTTTCTGGTCGGCACCCACGCGCTGATCCAGGACGACGTCGTCTTCAAGGCGCTGGCGCTGGCCGTGGTCGACGAGCAGCACCGCTTCGGCGTGCGCGAGCGGCTGGCGCTGACCGGCAAAGGCGAAGCCGTCGACGTACTGGTGCTGAGCGCAACGCCGATACCGCGCACGCTGGTGCTGACTTACTTCGGCGATATGGATGTCTCGGAGTTGCGCGAGAAGCCGGCGGGGCGGCAGCCGATCGACACCCGCACCCTGCCGGCCAGCCGTCTTAACGAGGTGATCGACGGGATCGGCCGGGCGCTGTCGGCCGGAAAGCTGGTCTACTGGATCTGCCCGCTGGTGGAAGAATCCGAAGCCGAGGGCATCGATCATCTGACCAACGCCACCGAGCGGTTCGAGAGCCTGCAAAAGCGCTTCGGCGATCGGGTCGGCCTGGTGCACGGCCAGATGAAAGGCGTGGAGAAAGACCGCGTGATGGCGCAGTTCGCCGCGCACGAAATCGGCCTGTTGGTGGCGACCACGGTGGTCGAGGTCGGCGTCGATGTTCCGGCCGCGACCATCATGGTGATCGAGAACGCCGAACGCTTTGGGCTTGCGCAACTGCATCAGCTGCGTGGCCGCATCGGTCGCGGCTCCGAAGCCTCGACCTGCCTGCTGCTCTACAAGGAGCCGCTGAACGAGATGTCGACGGCGCGGCTGAAGGTGATCCGGGAAACCACCGACGGCTTCCGGATCGCCGAGGAAGATCTGAAGCTGCGCGGCGAAGGCGATGTGCTGGGTATCCGGCAGAGCGGCCTGCCCGGTTACCGCATCGCCCGCTCCGAGGTTCACGGCCAGCTCATCACGCAGGCGCGCGACGAGGCGCTACGCATCATGAAGGACAACCCAAAGCTTGAGGGCGAACGCGGCGACGCCCTGCGCTGCCTGCTCTACCTCTATGAACGCGACGAGGCGATTCCGCTGATGGGGGCGGGATAGATTAATCCACCTTCTCCGGCACCGGCTTCAACGCGCCGGCATTCGCGACCCGCGCGGCATTTGCCATTCCGGCTAACGCTGCAATTTTCTTTTGCGGGTCGGAGCCGGGCTGCACCACGCCGCACGACATGATGAGGGTCGCGGCGTCTTCGGCGCTCATCTCGACTTCGATGATCTTGCTTTTGGGTACGTAGAAGAAGAACCCGGTGGTGGGGTTCGGCGCGCACGGCAGGAACACGGAAATATGCTCGTCCTGGCCCGGCAGGCTGTTGGCGATCTCCACGCTCGGCACCTGCGAGATCAGCACGATCGACCACATGCCCGGCGAAGGAAATTCGACCAGGCCGACCCGGCGAAAGCTCGATCCCTGTCCCGAGAACAGTGTCTCGAACACCTGCTTCAGGCCGCGGTAGATCGCCCGCACCACGGGCATGCGGCCGAGCAGCTTTTCGCCCAGATCGACCAGCGTCCGCCCGATCAGATTGTGAGTGAGAAAGCCCAGAAATGTCAGCGCGATCACGCCTACGACGAGCCCGGAACCGGGCACTCCGAACGGCAGATAGGTTTCCGGCCGATAGGCGATCGGAACGAACGGCCGCACCAATCCGTCAACCCAGGTCACGAACCACCAGGTCAGGTAGAAGGTGATCGCTACCGGACCGGCAACGATCAGTCCGGTCAAAAAGTAATTCCGGAACCGGGCTGTGAAGCCTCGTGGCGCAGTCGGTGGAAGTTCCGCCGGGGACATGGTCGGAGGCAGATCGTCGCGGTTCATCGGCTCTCCAGGTGAGGCTATGCGGCTATCGTCCAATGGCAGCTAAGCCATCCTAGCAGACTTTTGAAGCCCCCGGGTGCCCCGGGCTCCGGCGCCAAGCCTACCCCAACGAGCCTACCCGACAAGCCTACTCGACGGTTACCGATTTGGCGAGATTTCTGGGCTGATCGACGTCGGTGCCCATCACGACCGCGGTATGGTAGGCCAGCAGTTGCACCGGTATCGCATAGACCATGGGCGCGAAGGTCGCGGCCATGTCGGGCAGCACGATCGTCACCAGCGACTCGACGGTGGCTTCCGCCGCACCTTTGGCGTCGGTCATCAGGATGATGTTGCCGCCGCGTGCCGCCACTTCCTGCATATTTGAGACGGTTTTCTCGAATACCCGGTCGAACGGTGCGATCACCACGACCGGCATGTTCTCGTCGATCAGCGCGATCGGTCCGTGCTTGAGCTCGCCGGCGGCGTAGCCTTCGGCGTGGATGTAGGAAATCTCCTTCAGCTTCAGCGCGCCCTCCAGCGCCAGCGGATAGCTGGTGCCGCGGCCGAGATAGAGCACGTCGCGGCATTTGGCGATATCGCGCGCCAGCTTCTCGATCTGCGGCTCGGTGGCGAGCGCCGCGGCCATCAGCCGCGGGATTTCCACAAGGCCATGCACCAGGCGGGTTTCATCGATCTCGGACAATTCGCCGCGCGCCTTGCCGGCCGCCACCGCCAGCGCGGCCAGCACCATCAGCTGGCAGGTGAACGCCTTGGTCGAAGCGACGCCGATTTCCGGGCCGGCGAGCGTCGGCAGCACGGTCTCGCTTTCGCGCGCGATCGTCGAGGTCGGCACGTTGACCACGGAGAGCGTGTGCACGCCCTGCGCCTTGGCGTAGCGCAGTGCCGCCAGCGTATCGGCGGTCTCGCCGGACTGCGAGATGAAGATCGCGAGGTCGCCCTTGCGCAGCGGCGATTCGCGGTAGCGGAATTCGGACGCGACGTCGATTTCGACCGGCACCCGGCCCAGCCGCTCAAACCAGTATTTGGCGATGAAGCCGGCGTAACTCGCGGTGCCGCAGGCGACGATCGATACGCGCTGGATGTCCTTGAAATCGAACGGCAGCGTCAGCGGCATCATCACCCGCTCGGTCGCCATGTCGATGTAGCGCGCCAGCGTGTGCCCGACCACCTCGGGCTGCTCGTGAATTTCCTTGGCCATGAAGTGGCGATAATTCGCCTTGTCGACCAGGAACGACGACGCCCCGGACTTCAGCACGTCGCGATTCACCACCGTGCCATGCTCGTCGTAGATCACGCCGACTTCACGGCTCAGAACCACCCAATCGCCGTCTTCGAGATAGCTGATGGTGTCGGTGAACGGCGCCAGCGCGATCGCGTCGGAGCCGAGATACATCTCACCGTCGCCATGGCCGATCGCCAGCGGCGAGCCCTTGCGGGCGCCGATCATCAGATCGGCGTGGCCCTTGAACAGGAACGCCAGCGCGAAGGCGCCGCGCAACTGCGGCAGCGATGCCTTCACCGCTTCCTGCGGCGAGACGCCCTTGAGCAGGTAGGAGTTGACGAGATGCGCGACGACTTCAGTGTCGGTCTCGCTGGTGAATTTCGCGCCCTGCTTTTCGAGCATCTGGCGCAACTCGCGAAAGTTCTCGATGATGCCGTTGTGAACCACGGTGACGTTGTCGGTCGCATGCGGGTGCGCGTTGTTCTCGGTCGGCTTGCCATGCGTGGCCCAACGGGTGTGGCCGATGCCGCTATGACCCGACAGCGGCGACGCCTTGAGTTTCGCTTCCAGATTCTTGAGCTTGCCTTCAGCGCGCCGCCGCTCGAGATGGTCGCCTTCCAGCGTCGCGACGCCGGCAGAATCATAGCCGCGATATTCAAGACGCTTGAGCGAATCCACCAATTGCTCCGCAACCGGAGCACGTCCCAAAATACCGACAATGCCGCACATGCGGATCAATATCTCCGAATCGAACGAAAATTGCCCAAAAGGCGCCAGCTTCTCTTAACGAAAGTCGCGAACACCCTGATACTCAATAATTATTGCGGCTCTGTATTATCGAAAATCTCTTAACGATTACAACCGTTTCCGAGTCTTGTTTTCACCGATTTCGGCAAAAGCTTTCCCAATTCCCAAAAACCGTTTCCCAATTTCCCAAAACAGGGGCCGCCTGTAGGCGCCGCTGTAATTGCATATCGTATTGCAGGTCAAGCGACGACGCAAGCCTCGCCGCCTACCCGCAACCTTCTTGACCGCGTTCTTGTCGCGTCCGCTCGCCATAAACATTCCATCGTCGGCGTCATGACCGAGCACCGATTGGAATGCCAAGACCCCTGCACCTGAAAAATGCAAAACGAAATTTTGATTCAAAATACCGATTATCGAGCGCATTCAATCGCCAATTACGCGAGTAATCTGAACGCGGTTTGGACGAGAAAATTCATGGGCCGCCGGAACTCAACCAAGCTTGGTGGGTTGACTGCGGTTCACTTAAACTCAAGGGAGACTGACCATGAAACTTGCAACAATAGCATTGGCTTCTGTGTTCGCACTCTCAAGCACGTTCGCGCTTGCACAGACAAGATATCAATCCACAACTCATCATAAGGGCGATAAGTACAGGTCGGGCGTCAAGACCCCCCAAGGGACGGTCGGCATGGGGCGCTCGATGAACCGTGCAGGCGGCGGCAGCTCGAACAACAGAGGCGGCTTGGTTGGCGGCGCGGACCCCGGTACTTATAAGCCCTAAGACTCAACGCCACGCACTCTTTGACCGAAATAACGCGGCTCGCGTGTCGGGGTGCTTGAGAAGCTGCTCATGACCTTCCGCCAATAATCAAAACGTTGCGCACCGCGACCGCACTCCTGAAGAGCTCTAGCAAAGAGGCCGCCCCGGTTGGCGGCCTCCTTCATTTTGGAGTGGCGACCTCCCCGGTTTTGCGCCTTACTCGCCATATCTTTTTGGATTTTAGTTCAGGAGTGGCGGATGGCGGAACGCCCCATTGCATCAATGCTGACGCGCTTCGGAACGCTGCTCGCCAGTCCGACTGCATTTCTGATCGTACTCATTTATGCCGCTTTATGGTTCGTATTCGAGCGGGACACATTCGACTGGCATGCCATTGCAACCTTGGCGACATGGCTGATGACGCTCGTCATCCAGCGATCCGAGCACCGGGATACGCAGGCGATACATGCCAAGCTCGATGACCTGTTGCGCGCCCTGGAAGGCGCTCACACCGGCCTCGCCAAGATCGACGATGAAGAACCGGAGGACATCGAGAAATACCGGAAAGAGGCAAAAGACGGCGACTAGCAGCCCATTCCGCTTGGCGGCGTTGTGCGTTCCATATGGCCTGTTTGAACATGGCGAGTGGCTAAACTCGGCCAGTAGGCTTCATAAATCACTTAAGAGTTTCGCATATCCTGATTGAATGGTCGAAACTCGGATCGCACCTCGCTACCGCGTCTTGAAAGCCGCAAAGATTGATTGCGGCGGCGCCACTATCGATTGCACGGTCCGTGACCTATCGACTACCGGAGCCGCGCTTGAGGTGCCCGTCAAAATGGACATCCCTGCAAAATTCACATTAGTTGTACCCGGCGATGGCTTGCAGCTGCCCTGCCATGTCGTTTGGCGTAGAGATTTTCGGATCGGCGTGGCTTTCGATTAGGGCGCCGGCGAGCGCCATAAACCTTCGTATAGATCCATGATCCCTTACGTTCAATTGAGCGCTGATCGCGATCGTTCTAGATAACGGTACGCGTTAGCGGCACCCCCACCCCGCTCCGCTATCGCTGCCCTTCTTGGGCATTTCCTCCCTAGACTTGGGCTGCTTGTGGCAACGCAGGCGGCCTTTCTTTTTGTGTGCCCCCCATCCGGCGCAGACAACTTCGCGCTTAACGCACGATTAAGGCGCCGGATTTACTTTCCCGCATAGGTAGCAAGTTCGGGGGGCAACCGTGATCAGTACGATCGCTTCTGCTAATTCATCGGCCACCAATGCCGTGGCCTCGCTTCTCAGCAACGCCGCATCGGTTGCGACCACGGAAACGACTCCCGCATCCAGTTCGGCCACGCCCGATTCGACGGGCGCGCCGGCCAGCGATCCTGTCGACAGCGTCAACCTCTCCGACCGCGCCAAGGCGACGCTGGCGCGTGCCAAGGCCGATCAGGTTGTCGCCGACACCCTCTCGGCGCAGCTCACGGCCGCGCGAGATCCGGGCGGTAAAAATCCGGCGCCGCAAAAGCCGTCCGTCGACATCACGGTCTCCTTCGAACGGCTCGCGGGCATTTCCGCGAGCGACGATACGCCGCCGTCCGGTGTGACCACGCCTGAAGTTAATTTCATGGGCGGTCTTAGGGCCGGTGGCTTCACCATTGCCGCAAAGGGAAGCGCAACCACCAAGTCAAGCGAGATCGATATTATCGGTCCGAATGGATTCTCCTTCATGGACAAGGTTTTTGGCAACGGAAAGGGCGCCGCGGGGGAGTTCACCGGCGGCTCGAGCGGCTCGGCAATGAGCGCGAGCCTCGAAAAGGTAGGCAACAAGGAATATATCACCGCTGTCCGAGGCCAGCGTGGCCGCGTCGGTCGTCGCGACCGGTAATTCTGTTCAGAGCGCGGCGAGCGCCCAATCCAGTTCGACCATGTTCGTCGTCGATTTCAGCACCGGTCAAATCTCGATATTGCAAACCAGCGCCTCGTCCGCCGCCCTATCGACCGACAGCTAGCGTCGACGTCCCGGCTAGCCGTCTTTCGGCTTCTTGGCCTGCGTTTTCAATTCGCGGTAGCGTGTTGCGCCGCCTTCCCGGTTGGTCTGCTGGCTGCGCTCCACTGCCAGCGCATCGTCGGGCACGTCGCGGGTGATCACCGAACCCGATCCGATGTAGGCGCCGCGGCCGATTTTCACGGGCGCCACCAGCGACGAATTGGTGCCGACGAAGGCGCCGGCGCCGATTTGAGTCTTGTGCTTGCTGAAGCCGTCATAGTTGCAGGTGATGGTGCCGGCGCCGATGTTGGTGTTGGCGCCGACATGCGCGTCGCCGATATAACTGAGGTGATTGACCTTGACGCCCGCTTCCAGCGTCGCGGCCTTGGTCTCGACGAAATTGCCGATCCGCGCGCCATCGCCGAGCGAGGTCCCCGGCCTTAAGCGGGCATAGGGACCGACCGACGTGTTCCGGCCGATCGATGCCTGCACGATATGGCAAAACGAGTGGATCACCGCGCCGTCGGCGATCGAAACGCCGGGGCCGATTACCACGAACGGCTCGATCGTCACGTCGCGGCCGAACGTCGTGTCGGCGGCCAGGTAGACCGTCTCCGGCGCGATCAGCGTAACGCCGGCGTCGAGCGCCGCCTTGCGCAACCGCGCCTGCATGACTTGTTCGGCCTCGGCGAGCTGGGCCTTGGTGTTGATGCCGCGCACTTCATCCTCGCTGGTTTCGATCACGACCGCCTCCAATCCCAGGTCTCGAACGATGGCGACGGCGTCGGTCAGATAATACTCGCCCTTGCGGTTGGCGTTGCCGATTTTTTCGATCACCTCAAGCGCCCTGCGGCCATCGAACGCCATCACGCCGGCATTGCAAAGCGTGACGGCGCGTTCTTCGGCGCTGGCGTCGGCCTGCTCACGGATCGCTATCAGATGACCGCCCTCGACCAACAGGCGGCCGTAGCCGGTGGGATCGGCGGCCTGGAAGCCAAGTACGGCGAGCGCGGCACCATTTTCCAGGGGCGCGCGCAACCGCGCGAAGGTTTCGGCCGAAATCAGCGGCGTGTCGCCGAACGCGACCAGCAGATCGTCGGAGCCGCGGGCAATGGCGTCGCGGG
Source organism: uncultured Alphaproteobacteria bacterium (assembly GCA_963843235.1). Classification (GTDB taxonomy): domain Bacteria; phylum Pseudomonadota; class Alphaproteobacteria; order Rhizobiales; family Xanthobacteraceae; genus Bradyrhizobium. The sequence goes on along the minus strand of CAWJJV010000011.1, from coordinate 125,229 downwards.
CTGCCAGCACCGCATGCGCGGTGCCGAGCCGCTCGCGTTGGATGAAGGTCGCCGCCTCCGGGCGGGCGCGCGCTGCCTCTTGCGCGACGGCGGCGTGGTCCGGTCCGACCACGACGGCGAGCGAAGTCTCAGGGCCATTGGGCGCGGCACCAAGCACGTGCGCCAGCAGCGACTGGCCGGCGACCGGGTGCATGACCTTCGGCATCGTGGACCGCATACGCGTGCCCTCGCCGGCCGCGAGCACGACGGTCAGGCTGGATCGAGCGGTCATCCTCTTCCCTGTGTTGACGGCGACAGTCACGCCGCCGTCGTCATAAAGCGTTTCATGCAGTGGGGAAACCCGATTCGCCCGTCCGGCAGCATGCACGGATTCAAGATCGGGGTGGATTTCCTGTTAAGATTTGCGGTGTGATTCGGCGGGCCTTGGGGGGCCGTAGACGTCCTATGGCAAAGAAGAGCGAGCAGCCGGCTGCCAGCCGCGAAACTGCGAACACCGGTTTTCTGGCCGAAGAAGAGCATCTCGACCGGGCCGCGCTGCTGCGGCTTGGGACGTGGGGCGTCGCCTCGGTCGCTGCGGTTATCGTCGCGGTGCTCGCGAGCCAATCATCGATGAAATTGCGGCGCGACCAGGTCGCGGCAGCGGATCTGGCGCGGCAGTCGCAGCAAATCCAGTTGGTCGCCAAGGAAAGCGAGAACGAGGCGCGGCGGCTGGCGTCCGCCATCGAGACGCTTAATGGCGATCGCGACCGGCTGTTTTCCCGCATGAGCGTTCTGGAACAGGGATTGGATTCGGTGACCGGCTCGATTGCGCGGCAAAGCGTCGCTGCTGCCGCGCCGCAGGCCGCCCCCTCGCTTGCCCCAACACCCCCGCCACAACCGGTCGCACAAAACCCTGCGCCGGTCGCCCCGCCGGCACCCGCGCCGGTTGCGGCTCCGGTCGCGACGGCGACGGCCGCCACAGCCGAAAACCCGAAGGCGGAGGCCAAATCCCCTGACCCGGCCCCCGCTCCCAAGGCGGTCGCTGTCGCCGCGCCGGTGAAATCGGCCCTCACCGGAAGCGCCAGCCACGGCGCCGCTGATGGCGTCGAAATCGATGATGGCCCCGCCGGATGCCGCGGCCGGAAAACTGATCGAACCCGAGCCGCCTGCGAAGCCCGTCGCCGCGGCGCCGACGGTTGCGCCGTTGCCGGTGGAGGCTGCGTCTGCACCGGTGTTGATGGGTCCGCCGGCGCCGGCCGTGGTCGCGTCGACGCCCATGATGGGTCCGCCTGCGCCGATGGTCGTTGCGTCGGTGTCGCCGGCTAACACTGCCGGCGCGGATGCCGCCAAGCCGGCGTCACTCCCGCTCACCGTGAAGCGGACGGAATTTGCGGTGGACGTCGGCGGCGCGAATTCGATCGGCGGCTTGCGCGCGCTTTGGCGCGGGCTCCTCAAAACGAGGTCGAACGCGCAATTGGCGGCGCTGCAGCCGATCATCGTCATCAAGGAAGGCGGTAACGGGCTCGGCATGCAGCTAAGACTGGCCGCCGGGCCACTCACCGATGCGGCGGCGGCCGCCAAGATTTGCGCCACAATGATTGCGAACCAGCGGCCCTGTGAGACAACGGTGTTCGACGGTCAGCGCCTCGCCATCAAGGCCGAGCAATCTTCCACTGCAGCCGAAACCCTGTCGGGCAAATCGGATCCGGAAAAGTCTGACTCAGCCAAGCCTGAATTAGCCAAGCCTGACTCTGGCGAAGTCTGCTTCGGGAAAATTGATCAGGTCGGGTGGGCATCAGCGAAATTACCAGAAACGGGTGACGGTCGAGGAGCCACCCAAGGAGCCCGAACCCACTACGCTGTATTCGTTCTTCAGCCGGCGATCTGCCCAGTAGCCATGGCGCGCAACAAAGAATGCCATTGCAATGGCTTACGGCACATTTTTTATGTACATCGGCAGAACCGTAAACGCATGACCCGCGCCGGGTTGTCCCGCGTCGCATTCCCGATCATATTCGCCCAATGAAAAAAACTCCCTTCCGGCTGACGCCCTACCAGGTCCAATGGCTTTTGATCGTCGGTTTTATCACCGTCGGTTACGCGCTTTATCTGCGCTATCTCGCGATCGAGTTCTCGACGGTCGCACTGGCCTGCGATGCCGGCTTGCAGACCATGCTGTGCAAGACCCGCCTGCTGGCGACGGTTTTGTTTCGAAATTCAGTGTTCGGCATCGTCGCGCTGATCATCGCGGTGCTGCACGTCATCCGCCCCTCGATCGTTTTGCTCACGGGCGGGCTGATCGCCGCCGGGTTTGGCATCGTGCTGTACAATGTCGGATTGTCGGGGCTGGCGATCGGCCTGCTTATTTTGGGATTTGCACGCCCCGCGCCTGCCACAGCGTAACCGCTAGCAGGAAATACACCGCACAGGTCCACAACGACTGCCAGTTGTCTGTGCCTTCGTTGATCGCCGTATAGGGCACCGCCGCCGCGAGCAGACCGGCGAAGACGGCTTCCGCGATCGGCCGTACGCCCTGTTGCGGGCGATTGAGCAGCGCAACCGTCGAGAACGGCACCACGGCCATGGTCAGCGCGGCAAACGGAAAATCGCGGTAGCGCGGGTCGAATACGAAACCGAGCGCGGTTTCCGCCGCGATCAGCGTAGTCACGACCAGCGCCATCCCGAGCAGGATCGACAGCACCGATCGGGTCCGTTCATCGCGCGGCCCCAGCAGATCAAGGAAAGTCGGCAGCGCGCGCCCGGACATCAATGCGTTGGTGCACAGCAGGGGTGACGGCAATTCCGGCCGCAAGCAACGCGCCCCATCCGAGCCAGCCACCGAAGCCATAGCTTTCATAGAACATCTTGTCGGCGGCCACACCCAACAGGATTCCGGCTGACGTCGCGGAGATCGCAACCGCGATCCAGGATACCAGGCGCGGCGTCCAGGGCCGCCGGCGCAGGGTCAACCAGCCGGCGCCGAACACGGCGACAGCCAGCGCCATGCCGCATCCCATATGCCATTTCCACAGCGGATAGTTGCTGATGGCTTCGCCGGGCGGGTATTTCAGCGTCCGCCGGACCGAATTGAACAGGCCCCAATATCCGCCGACAGTGCCCTCGAGCTGGCGTTTCCAGGGCTGGTCGTAGGCTTCGATCAAGTTGACGCGGAAGTTTTCCTGCTTCGCCATCGCGAGGATCTCGGAAACCACCCGCGCCTGATTGGTCCGCGACGGCAGCGCGCCGGCACGCATCCGTCCCGCGCTCGGCCAGCCGGTTTCACCGATCAGGATCTCCTTGCCGGGGAACGCCACCGCCAGCCGCTTGCGGATCGCATCGACATGGGCCGCAGCGTATTTCGCACGGATCGGGAAGTCCTCCCAATACGGCAGGATGTGGATGGTGACGAAGTCGACCGCGTCATAGATCTCACGATTGCGCAGCCAAAATTCCCAGACGTCCGCATAGGTGACGGGAACGGAGACCTGCGACTTGACCGAGCGGATGATGGCGGCAAGGTCGGAGGTGGTCATCTCGCCGCGCAGCAGCACCTCGTTGCCGACCACGACGGAGGTGATGACGTCGGGATATTGCTTGGTCAGGCCGATTACGGTCGAAATCTGCGCCAGGTTTTTGAAACGGTCGCTGCCGAGCCAAATCCCCTGCATCACCTTGAGGCCTGCCTTCGCGGCAAGTGCCGGAACTTGATCGAGCCCGTTTTCGATCGAATAGGTGCGCACGCATTCGGATATTTTGGCGAGTTGCGCGAGGTCCTGGGCAATCTGCTCGGGAGCAATGCGCGTGGTCGACGACAGCGGCGTCTGTGTGCCGCGGAACGGCGCGTAGGACACGCACAACAGCTTGGCGGCGGGGTCGATCGGCGCGCGTGCCAAGGTGATGGGCGTGGCCAGCCACCACCACGCCGCGGCGATCGCAGACAGGGATATCAGGAGAAGCGCCAGCGGCGCGCGAAGAGAAATCGGTTCCATCCTCCGGGCAAGGCCCGTCGATACCCGGTCACCGCTCGTCTGCCAAGACCACGCGACCGGAAATCGTGCCACGGCTTTACCACGACGCGATAAAGTTGTGACTTAACTGGACAAAATCCGAAATGTCCGTCATGGGAATCCGAGTGCGGATCTCGCCGCATTGGAGACCTATTTGAACGGCATCAAAACCGGCCAGAGCGGGCGCGGATAGGCAACAAATCGGGGAATCTATGCGTCGACGGGTGCTTCAGCTTCAGAATGCGGTTTTGCGTCACCTCGCCCTTGCCGGACTTGCCCTGCTGATCGGCGTTGGCAGCGCGGCCGCGCAAAGCGGCGACGCTCATCCCGACCAGAAACCGGGAGCCGCCAATCCGGCCCAGCCCGCCGATCCGACCAAGGACAATCAGCGCAAGACCGACGAATTCGTCGAAGCCGCGCAGGCCATCAACGGCCCGGCCGGAAACCCCGAATGCGTTTGGCTCGGCCGCCGCGTTGTGCGCCTGATGTGGCTCGACGATCTCGACACCGCGTTTCGCCATCTCGATCTCTACGACCGTTTCGGCTGCCCCGGCGGCCACGTCCAGGCGACGTTCCGCTGCCTCACCCGTTTTGGCGGCCAGATCGATCCGAAGGTGGCCGAGACGCTCAACAGCCGGGTTCATTCCTGCTGGATCAATCCCAACGCGCAGCCGCAGACGGCTGCGGCCGCTGCGCCCGCCGCGCCAACAACCTCGGGCGCGGCTGCACCGGCCCCCGCGACGGCAGCCCCGCCCGCTGCCGCTCCGGCACCGGCGCCGGCCAAATAGTCTTGGGCCGGATCGAAATTCTGCCGATCCGGCGCTTCGGCCCTCAAAACGCCATCGCGTCATAAGAGTTGTTAATACCCGTGGCAGAGATATTGTTATTTGCCGCTGACTTGGCCGGGTCTCGGGGACGGATCCGCCCCTCCCCGCCATATTGGCCCCGCAGGGTTTAGTCGCGATGCGCGCCGTGGTCGCCGTTCTTTTGTTCGTCACCGCCGCTCACGCTGCGCTTTGGAGTGCATTCCAGGAGAAGCAATCGGCGCCCGATTTCCGTGGCATTCTGCCAAGCGCCTCCTACGCGCCGTTTGAACCGGGTCACACCGTAGCCGACGTCACCGCGGACTCCGAGAAGGTCCGCGCCGACCTGAAGAAACTCTCCACCCTGACGCGAGCGGTCCGCCTGTACTCTTCGACGGAAGGCAACGAACTGGTGCCGCCGATTGCCGCAGAATTCGGCATGAAGGTCACGGTCGGCGCCTGGATCGACAAGGACAGCAATCGCAACAACCGGGAGATCGAAGCCGCCATCAATCTCGCGCGGCGCAACAGCAACGTCATCGGGCTCGTGGTCGGCAACGAAACCATCTACCGGGGCGAGCAAGTTCCCATCGAGAATCTCGGGTCGATACGCGAGACCGGGCTCGAAACCGGGGAAGCCGCGGGATTGCTTCGCGAGGAAAGCGAGCGTGTTCGGGATGCGGAAGCGCAGCCTGGGGACAAGAGGGCCGACGCGCTGAAATGGGCACTGGCGGAAAACAACGTTCATCGGCTCACCAAGCTGATTCAGCGGATCAAGAAGTCGGTCAATGTTCCGGTGACAACGGGCGAAATCTGGAACATCTGGCGTGACCATCCTCAGCTCGCCAGCTCCGTCGATTTCATCGCCGCCCATGTGCTCCCCTATTGGGAAAATTTTACGGACAGGCAGGCCGTCGATCAGGCTGTCGCGATGTTCCAGCTGTTGCGCGACCAGTTTCCCGGCAAGCGCATCATGATCGCCGAATTCGGCTGGCCGAGCGCCGGCTATAATCTGCGCAATGCCGACCCGGGCCAGTTCCAGCAGGCGGTCGTGCTGCGTAACTTCGTGGCCCGCGCCGAAGCCATCGGCATGGAATACAACATCGTCGAAGCGATCGATCAGCCCTGGAAGTTCTTCGAAGGCGGCGTCGGCCCCTATTGGGGCATGCTGAATGCCGACCGCGAGCCGAAATTTTCCTGGACCGGTCCGGTCGTCAACCAGAACTACTGGAAATTCGCAAGCATTGCTCTGCTGGTCGGCATCCTGCTGTCGCTGCCGATCCTGCGGCTTGATCGCCCTACCGTCATGCAATCGATGATGCTGTCGGCCGCGGCCAACGGCGTCGGTGCCTGGGTTGCGGTCGTGTTTGAGTACTGGACCGGCCACTACTTCGTTTTCGGTTCCGCCTTCGCCCTGACGCTGGGCCTGATCCTGCTGGTTCCGCTGGTGCTGATCGCGATGGCGCGGATCGCTGAAATCGCCGCCATTGCCTTTGGCCACGCCCCTCGCCGCCTGATCAGCAAGGGCGCGGAACTGGTGCCAGCAACGACCGGCGAAGAAATTACCTTCCCAAAGGTCTCAATCCACATCCCGGCCTATCGCGAGCCGCCGGAGATGCTCAAGCAGACGCTCGACGCGGTGGCCCGGCTCGATTACCCGAACTTCGAATGCGTGGTCATCCTCAACAACACGCCCGATCCCGAGTTCTGGCAACCGATCCAGGACCATTGCCGCGCGCTCGGTGACCGCTTCGTGTTCATCAATGCGGAGAAGGTGCAGGGCTTCAAGGCCGGCGCCTTGAAGATCGCGATGGAACGCACCGCCGCGGACGCCGAAATCATCGGCGTCATCGATGCCGACTATGTCGTCGCGCCGGACTGGCTGAAGGATCTGGTGCCGGTATTCGCCGACCCGCGCGTCGGCATCGTGCAGGCGCCGCAGGAGCATCGAGACGGCGACCGTTCACTGATGCACTACATCATGAACGGCGAGTATGCCGGGTTCTTCGACATCGGCATGGTACAGCGCAACGAGGTCAACGCCATCATCGTCCACGGCACCATGTGCCTGATGCGGCGCGCGGCGATGGACATGGCGGGCGGCTGGGCCGGCGATACGATCTGTGAGGATACCGACCTCGGGCTCGCCATCATCGAGCATGGCTGGCTGACGCATTACACCAATACCCGTTACGGCTACGGCCTGTTGCCGGACACCTATGAGGCCTTCAAGAAGCAGCGCCATCGCTGGGCCTATGGCGGGTTCCAGATCGTCAAGAAGCACTGGCGCCGCTTCCTGCCCGGCGCGAGCCGGCTGAGCCCCGATCAGCGCCGCGAATTTTCGCTCGGCTGGCTGAATTGGCTCGGCGCCGAAAGCCTCGGCGTGGTGGTCGCGATCCTCAATCTGATCTGGGTGCCAATCGTCGCGTTCGCCGACATCGCCATTCCCGACAAGATCCTGACGCTGCCGATCATCGCCTCCTTCATTGTTTCGCTGGTGCATTTCATCGCGCTGTATCGCCTGCGCGTCCACGTCAAAGCCGGCCAAATGCTCGGCGCCATGATCGCGGCGATGTCGGTGCAATGGACGGTGTCGCGAGCGGTCGCCCAGGGCCTCGTCACCGAGCATCTGCCGTTTGCCCGCACCTCCAAGGGCGGCCTGTCGCGGATGTCGATCGAATTCCAGGCGTTCTGGGAGGCCGTGATCGCCGTGTTGCTGCTGGCCGGCGCCGTGGTCCTGATTGTCACCAACAATACCAAGCAGGTCCGCGAAATCTACGTGTTCGCCGGCGTGCTGGTGCTGCAGAGCCTGCCGTTCCTGTCCGCGGTCGCGATCGCCATCCTCGAGACGTCGCGGATCAACGCTTTCGCGTTCTGGCGCAACAGCGCGGTGCGGACGGCGGAACTTATCGGCCTGCGCCCGGTGGCGATGCCGACCGTGGCCGGCGCTTCGCCGCCGGTCGCGTCCGACATTCACCGCGAAGCCAACTGAGGGGCCTAGATTTTCTGTGGGCAAGTCGTGCGAGGAATCCCCGCCAACGGCAGGTATATCCGAAGAAATCCGCGCCCGCGCGGCTGCCCAGGCCGGTTCGTTCCCGCTATTGACCGACACCGCCCTGCCCCCTACACAGCGCGGCAAGTGAGCGCGTAGCTCAGGCGGTAGAGCACGTGACTTTTAATCATGGGGTCGAGGGTTCGAGTCCCTCCGCGCTCACCAAGATATCAAGCAGTTAAGCTATGGAATCGCCTGACTTCTGGTGATCTGCAATCCTGTGTGCACACACCATGCCCACTATGGGCTCTGGTCCCGGATTAAGTGAAAGCTCGCAAGCCAATCCGCCCGAGGATTACCTGAAGGTCGATGCAGAAGGACCGCGAGTGTGCGTGCAATCCGGCTGGAAGTCGATCTCGGCGCCGGCAGCGGAAGACGCAGCGGCATTGAAAGCGGCGCAGTAGTTTTACGTTCGCCATCGTGCCAGCTTAACAGATATCGCCGCAACCATTCTCGAATGGCCGGATTTGATTTGCGGTATGCACTGGTATGTTCTGGCGTTGGACATCAAAACGAAGTTCCGCCGCCGAATTTGAACTGCTGCACAACGTCGTTCCTTCCCTGGGTGATCGGAATCGCATAATCGAAGCGCAGCGGTCCGAACGGAGAGGCCCAAATCAAGCCGACGCCGACGGAAGTGCGGATGACGTTGGTATCATCGAAATTCAAGGCGCATTGGCAAAACTTGCCGTTGACCAGCCCATTGATTTCGCCCGTAGCGACATTGGAGGTCGGCCCCTGATAGTCCCACAGCGATCCGGCATCGGCATAGATCGCGCCTTTCAGACCAACTTCCTTCGGCAGGAACCAGAACGGCATCTGCAATTCCAATGACGCCCCCCAGTACTTGGTGCCGCCGAGCGCATCGCCGGTCCCCGTGAAGGGGAGGAAGGTCAGATCGCGAGGCCCGATGCCGTTCGGAGCAAAGCCGCGGACCAAATTGGGTCCCATCTGGAAGTCGTCGAGCATGCGTAGCGGGGTGTTGCCGACCTGGTTCAGGCTACCGGCCTGCAAGTGGACCAACGCGACGACGTCCGCCACCAGCGGTGCGTAGTACTTCCCATCGATCGTGGACCTCAGGTAGCTGACGTCGCCACCGACGCCTGCGAAGTCCTGCTTGAAGTCGAGCAGCAAGCCGTCGGTGGGATTCTTGTTGTTGTCGAGCGTGTTGTAGTCCAGCGAATAGCCAACCGCCGAAACCCATTCCGCGCCTTGTGCCAGTTCCACACGAACCGGCAGCGAGGATTGGCCGTTCACCAAACAACCCGGAAGCAAACCAGCCTGCGCATTACCGGTCGGATCGACGCCGCCCAAAGCCTGATTGATAAAAGCTGGCGTCGGCAGGAAATTCGGTCCGGCGCGGTTATTGCAATCGTCGAGCGTGCCCGGCAACGTGATGGACTGCTGAGTGAGCGAATAGCGCAGCTGCAACGACAAATCCTCGCGCAGGGCAAAGCCCAACCTAGGAGAGAAGCCAATGGTGTTGACGCCGTAAGAAATATCGTCATCGACATTGGGGAGTTGCTCGCGATAGTACACGTCAAGACCGAGCGCGACGCGATAATCCAGCAAATAAGGCTCGACGAACGATAACGAGACCCCGCGCGCAAACTGGCCATACGTCACCGACGCTTTCGCGAACAGGCCGCGACCCAGGAAGTTGCGCTCGGAGACACTGACTTCGGCCAGCGCACCATCGGTCGTCGAGTAACCGCCCGACACCGAAAAGTCGCCGGTGGATTTTTCCTCTAGATCGACGTTGAGAATCACGCGGTCGCTCGAGGACCCCGGCTCCGTCGTGATTTTCACCGACTTGAAGAAATCGAGAATTCTTCAGCCGGCGCTCCGCCCGATCGACCAGCGCACGATTATACGCATCACCTTCGGAGATATCGAATTCGCGACGGATCACATAATCGCGCGTACGGATATTGCCGCGCACGTTGATGCGCTCGATGTAGGTCCGCGGACCTTCTTCGATGGCGAAGGTAATGGAAACGGTATGCGCTTCGAAATTGCGGTCGCCGCGCGGGCGCACGATCGCAAAGGCGTAGCCGCGCCGCGAAGCCTCGATCTGCATTTCCTCGACCGATTTCTCAAGCGCTTCGGCATCGTAAAGCGAACCGATTGAGACACGGGAAAATCCGCTGAGTGTGTTACCGTCAAGCGTGGCGATGTTGGACTGGAAATTGACCGATGCAACCCGGTACTGCTGGCCCTCCTCGATCTTGAACGTGATCAGGAAGCCCTTCTTGTCCGGATCATATTCGGTCAGCGCAGCCACCACCTGCACATCGGCGAAGCCGTGCTTGAGGTAATAGCGGCGGATCAGGTCGCGATCGGCCTCGATCTGATCCGGATCGTAGACGTCGTTGCCGCCAAGGAAGCTCAGTAGGTTCAACTCGCGGGTCTTGATGACGTCCTTGAGGCGATAGGACGAATAAGTGTTGTTGCCGATGAATTCGATCGACTTGACCCCGGTTTTCTCGCCTTCGGTAATCGTGAAGACGAGATCGACGCGATTGTTCGGCTGCTGAATGATCTCAGGATTGACGTGAACGTCATAGCGGCCGGAGTGACGATAGATTTCGGCGATACGCTCGGCATCGGACTGAACCATTGGACGCGAAAACGTTCCGCGCGGCTTCGATTGTATTTCACCCGAAAGCTGCTCGTCCTTGATCTTTTTGTTGCCCTCAAAGGCAACGCGGCCGATCACCGGGTTTTCAACCACGGTCACCACCAGATGATCGCCGACCTTCTTGATCTTCACATCCTGGAACAGGCCGGTTTCGATCGAGGCTTTCAGGCCGTCATCGATCTGGCCCTGGTCGAGACTCCCACCGGGTCCCGGCTTGAAATACGAGCGGATGGTTTCCGCTTCGACGCGACGGTTGCCCTCGACCTGTATAGAAGCAACGGACTGGGCGACGGCAGACGACGAGACAAGCGCGGCCCCCAGTGTGGCGACGACCGGCATGGCGACCATAATCAAGGCGGCCAGCAGGCAACCTCGCACTCGCATTCCAAGATTCATCCGCGGGGCGCCCTTGTTATCCAGAGCGGCAGGTACTGCGCGGATGTGGCGAAACAATCTTCGAACGGTTTCTGATCGTTTCCGATCGCTTAACGTGATGATCGTTCGATCGCAGAGGTGTGATTTGTACAATCACAAGAAAGAAACACCGGCAGAACAAAGTCGGACACTGACAAGGAAGCGATAGGCTAACAAATTTGTAACGAGACGGCTGCGCCGGTCATCGCTATTTCCCGCGCGCGATCGATACTGCGGAAATGCGCCAAGCGTTCAAACAACAGATGGCGGATGGAGTGGCTTCAATGCGTGTGTCGCCGTGCAGTCGGAACAGCACATCAATACCGAGCGCGCGGTGGTGCAGTCCTCGTGTCATCGTCGGTCTATGACGAGACACTGAAACGGATCTTGGCATGAGTAGCGCAACGGCCGATATCAAGCTTAACGCGCGCGCCGCCCGCATCAAGGCCGCCATGGCCGCGCTCTACGGCAAGTGGGGTTGCCAGACCAAGATGGCGGCGAGCGTCGGCATCTCGAAGCAGATGCTCTCCTTCATCATCCACGGCGACCGGCCGGTGACGGACAAGGTCGAGGAGGCTGTCGCCGATGCGCTAGCCCGCGAGGCCGACAGGCTGCGCACGACGGCCAAGAAGCTGGACGAGATTGCGGGCAAGATGCAGGGAAGATTCCGCAGAGACTGCCCGATGTGCAATTGCACATCTGAGGTTCGCGCGACGCGCACCTCGTAGCCACTCCGCAGGCGTATGGCGCCTCAGCCATTGGTTGGTCGAACCGCGCTACTGAGGTCCCGGCCAGAAAGGACGCCCTACCCGGCGTTGGATGGGTCCAAGCGCAACGGTGTCTGGATCGTGATTGGAACCGCCCAATCGATCTATGCACTAAAGGGCAAGACCAAGAGTAACTTCGGGGTGAGCGTCATGGCATTGCGGGTTATCAATTCCCTGGTTCTGCGTAGCGAGCCGCTGATCCTGCTGTTGGGCCGGGTCTGTATCGGATCGCTTTATCTGATGTCGGGGATCAATCACTGGCGGGACCTGACACTGCTCACTCATTTCATGGCGGGCCTGCCCGGTTCGGTGGATGTCTGGGCGATGCTGGCGGCAACCATCGAGGTCGCGGGCGGAGTGGCGCTGGTCCTCGGCTTCCGGACCCGCGACTTCGCCCTACTCCTGGTGCTCTTCAATCTCTGCGCCGCGGCGATCGGCCATCCCTACTGGTCGATCACTAACGACGCCACCGCACGCTGGGCCCAATTCATCCATTTCTGGAAGGACATCGGGCTCGTCGGCGGTACCCTCTTCGTCCTCGCGCGAGGCGCGGGCCCCTTGAGCTACGACCGAGGGTGAAGGGTCCCGGGAAGGCCGCTGGATTGTATCGCCTTGCAGTCTAAAGACAGGTGTTTATTGTCGCGTTTGCGCAGTCCTAACTCGCCCGCAGAGATTGAACTCGCAGCAGAATGCTCTTCCATGACAGAATACAAAGGATATCGAATTGAGCCGTTCGAGCCCGTGCCCGGCCGTTGGCGCGCACGGATCAGCCGCCTTGACGGAAAGGAATTAAAGACCGCGGTGCCGCCGGCGGCGCAAGCGTTCCTCGATACCACGGATACGGTGTCGTACGGACATGCGGTAGATCTCGCGAAGCAAGCGATCGATGGCGGCGGAATTGACTGAAACTTAGGGCGCGGGATCGAAGCCGCACGCGTACAGTCAGGGCTTGACGGGCTGTCCAGCGCCCGCACGAGATTTGCCCTTGGGGGCTTGGCGGTCGCGCGTAGCGGACAGCGCTTTCTTTAGCGTCAACTGTTCATCGGCCGTCATTGCAGGTTTCTCGAGCCTCGGCGGCATGTCTTCCAGGGCCGGATAACCCGTCGTTTTCGGATGCCCCCGCTCCTCAGCGACTGCGCCCAGTGGTCCAAGCAAGACGACGGACAGCAAGATCGCTGACACAGGCAAGACTATGAATCTTCCGCCCTTCGACATCTACGATCCTAGCGCTCACATCAATCTATTTCGGCCCACCACGTTTCCTGTGGATGCCTGAACCGTTTCCTCTCCATGTGTGAACTACGCCACATAACGCTGCCGCAAATTGATTTATTTTATCGGTGTTTCCTCCCTACTGGGACCCGCCGCGAATGGCGGGTTCTTTTGCGATGCGCGGTCCGCGCCGGCGGATTTATGCCTGCTCCGGCGACGCTGATTAGATAAGGGTGGCCCGATAATTGCCTGTTGGACCCCAAGTTGAACGCCTGGGTTAATCTTCGTCCCGTTTTCGTACGTCCATTTTCAAATCATTGCATTATAACTATCGGGGATTTTGGATGAGCTCTCTCCCACAACGCATTGGATCTACCACTGAAATGCGGCTTACAGCCATCGCGACCACGGCGGCTAATCTCAAAGCTCAGTTTTGTGAATTAGAAAAGCTGCGCGACCAGGTCAGAAAAGCACAATCGGCCTCAAGATCGTAAGGCGCCTACATCGGCACTACGAAGAGCCGCTTTGGCTTGCTTGCCGGGTTTGCCGGCGATGCTTTCAATAGGCTCAAAGCTGCCGGGCGGACACCGCAGTCCCCAGTAGGCATCGAACGGTTGCCGCTTGTGTTACCTTTTTGACAGACAGACTTAAATTTAAGTGGTCAGGGTGACGTACTCATGGCCCGGCGAAATGATGCCTCACCGAGCCGGCCGCAGGCGGAAATGCCTGCGGCTTTTTAGTGTTCGCCGCCGTCACCCATCGCACATGCCGCTCAGATTGACCCGATATCGTCGGTTCACCCGAGGCGCAGATTTTCGGCTGACTCTTTCCCACGATTCGGAACGATTTCGAAGCTGACCTTGGCACCCTCAGCGAGTGAGGTGTAACCAGCTTTCTCGACGGCCGAAATATGGACGAACACGTCCTTGCCGCCGGTATCAGGTTGAATAAATCCGTACCCCTTGGTCACGTTGAACCACTTAACTGTCCCCATAGCCACGTCGTTTTCTCCCATTTGAAATTGGACTCACGCGATTAATTTAACCAAGATTACGGCAAGAAAATCGCCATCGATTTAAAAAGCAGGAAAGATTCGCCGGCGAAGTGGTTTACGTGCGCTCTAATTCGGCCGTCGGCTTGTCGGGGGCGGTAAGCGGACTCTCGGCGAATTTCACCGCCGGGTCGTCGCAACTTATGCATTGGAGGTCGGTTTGACCGGAGATGGTTACAACCGGGACAAGTCGCTTTCCGCATTTCTTGCAGCGCGTTGTTCGATCCATGAGATGATCCTCCCGGACTACTCGGACTATTAGTCCGTAACCGGGAAAGGCAACCTCGGTTCCATGATTTAAATTACTGCGTCGTAAACGCATCGCCGGAGCCGTGAGATCCCGCGCCGGCTTTTTCGATCTTTCTGCCAAGGGCCAATCGGCCCCGGGATCAACAGATTAAAATAGCCAAGCAACATCACGAAACATCATGATTGCCGTGCAACTAATTGAACTTATTGCAATTTATTAGAATGAAAATCACGATCCACAAACGATGCTTACGTAGCCGCGGCGCGATGCCATCGTGGCTAGTAGACTTGATGGTTTAGGAGCCAAAAAAATACAACCCAGACCTGGGAAAGGTAACAATGTTGTCGCAAACGGGCAACACTTGAATAAAGAGATAGTAAAGTGACGGACCGTGGTTTTTTGTTATTATCGTTCGGCTGGGTTGTTCCACTTGGTGTCAGAAGGATTGACCTATGACCAACATCGGACAAGCTCGAGGCACTACACCGGTAGATTTGGCTAAGCTTGAATCAGACGTCGTAGCGGCTCTTCCGGGTGGCCCCCCGTTGCCGTCGATCAAGGCACCATCGGTTCAATCCGAACCCATGCCGGATTATGTCGTGCACCAAAACGGAGTTTCGCGGGTCGGCGCGCTCAGCGCCGAGGCCGTGGTGCGCGACTATGAAGCCGCCGCCAAGGAAATTGAAGCGATGGGAGCCGAACTGATCGGTGCGGCGCAGAAATGCGAGGCGATGACCGCTGATGTGCACAACGCAATTGCCTACATGCGCGATACCGCTGCCGCCTATCGTGAGGACGCCAAGAAGATTTTCAAGCGAATCGAGGATTGCGCGTTGTTAACCGAGGATGTTCGCAAGACCTGCGAAACCATCAAACAGAGGATCGGAAGCAGTAACGCGACGTAGCGCATCGATTTAGGCCGCAGGTTGAAAGCAGGCCACTCTTTTTCTAATAGCTTCTTGGCCTCCAGTAGCGCGGCCGCCACTCCGCCGCCGGCGGAGGACCCAAATCCCTGGATTGATCTGTGTCCAGGCAGATGAAGCGCGGGCCGGCTTCGCAATCCATTATGACGGAAACCCTGGCCAAGACGCTCGACCAGATGAACCGGCATTACAAGTGTTGCGGGTGCAATCCTGGTAAATGCCCCGACACTCGAAGGATGGTATTTGCTTCAAGGACAGGCAGTCGCGATATCGCGCACGACAGGTATTCGTGCATTGCCGTTTAGCGGTCTGAGCCGCTGCAAAGGTGAGAGACGCAGGATCGGCATCGCGCGCATTGAGGGGTCCCGCACTCAATGACAGAGGAAGTGCGAAGAGTACGGCGACGGCAAACAACTGTTTGCTACATTTCATGGCCCAGCCTCCCTAGGTCGAATCACACGGCAAGTTTGGAATGCCGTTGCAGTTCGTCATTGAAGTACAGCCACTATTCATCCGCAACAGCTTCTCACGGTTTTTTCGCCTGCGGATGGCCGGACCTGCCTCCGGCAGGCGATCAATATGTCCCGGCGCACAGGTCATGCGACAGATGACGCAAGAGAGAGCGCCGGCCGGCGTCGCCACCGGCCAGCCTGTCGTCTATTTGACCCCGCGCTGCTGCAGTTGCTGCTCGATCATCTGATTCACGCCGGAGCGGATCTTGTCGATGCTTTGGGCCCGTTGCCCCGCCTTCTGCCTCTGGTCCTTGATGTCGTCTAGGATCTCTTCCACGATGTTGGTCGGCACGAAACTCGGCGGGAACGAGCGAGGCGGAAACTCCTTGAAAGTCAGCGCGAACGCGCCGACGTCGTCCATCGCGCCATAGATCTGCCCGACGTGGTTGATCTGCCAGTCCCAGAAGGTGTTGGACGTGATGTCGGCCCGCTCGAACGGGTCCTGCAACAGATTGAAGGTCTTCTGCAGGCGAAGCTTGGTGAAGGGCTCGGCCCACACCTGCATCGTTCCGGGTGAGCGCTGTTCAGCGTAGACGTACTTGTAGTCACCCTTGCGGAAAGCCACCAACGCCCCGTCATCGTCGGAATAGAAGAATTTGTCGCGTGCGCTCTTCGTCCCGCTGTTGTTGCCGGCGGTGCCACTGACGTTGCGGAGGAAGCCGGACTGGTCGTAGCCGTCGAGGTGAACCTTGTAGTTGATACCGTTGGCCGTGTAGCCCGCCTTGAGTTTGTTGACGATATCCGGCTCGCCGGCGGCTGCGCAGAGAGTTGGTATCCAGTCGTTGTGGCTCATCAGTTCGTTGGTGACCGTGCCGGGCTTGATCACGCCAGGCCAGCGGACCAGGCATGGTACGCGGAAGGCCCCTTCCCAATTGGTGTTCTTCTCCGAGCGAAACCAGGTCATGGCGCCGTCCGGCCAGGAGTTCATGTGGGGGCCGTTGTCGCTGGAGTAGACGACGATGGTGTTGTTCGCGATTCCCATGTCGTCCAAAGCCTTGAGCAACGCTGCCCACAGTGTCGTCGTGCTCCATCATGCCGTCGATGTACTCGCTGTCGCCGTGGGTGTAACGGCCCCGATGATCAGCACGGACGTGTGTGCGTAGATGCATACGTGTCCCGTTGAACCAGCAGAAGAACGGCTTGCCCGCGGCTTGTTGTCGCTTCATGTAGTCGATGGCAGCGGCCGAGGTCTCGTCGTCGATGGTCTCCATGCGCTTCTTGGTCAGCGCCCCGGTATCCTCGATGGTCTGCTTGCCGATCTTGCCGAAGCGCGGATCGACCGTGGGATCGTCGCGGTCGGTCGCCTTGCATTTCAAGACGCCGCGCGGCCCGAACTTGGCAAGGTAGGCGGGGTCCTTCGGATAGTCCGGCAGTTCCGGCTCCTCCTCGGCGTTGAGATGGTAGAGGTTGCCAAAGAACTCATCGAAGCCGTTCACGGTCGGCAGCGACTCGTTACGATCGCCAACGTGGTTCTTGCCGAACTGTCCGGTGGCGTAGCCGAGGTTCTTGAGCAGGCCGCCGATCGAAGGATCCAGCTGGCTCATGCCCATCGGTGCGCCGGGAAAGCCCACCTTGGTCAGACCGCTGCGGATGCCGTGCTGGCCGGTCAGAAACGCGGCGCGGCCTGCGGTACATGACTGCTCGCCATAATAATGAAGGAACTTGATCCCTTCACGACCTATGCGGTCGATGCTCGGCGTCTCGTAGCCCATCAGGCCATTCGAATAGGCGCTGATGTTCGCAACGCCGACATCGTCACCCCAAATCACCAGAATATTGGGTTTGCGCCCCGAGGGAGCTGCGGGTTGGGATTGCTGTTGGGCTTGCGCGACCTGGGTTCGGTCGACGGTATTGATGGCGGTCGCGGCGGCGAGCGTTGTACCAGCGAGAAGAATCCTGCGGCGACTTAAAGCGCTTTTATCGGGTGTCGAGGTCGCAGTAGCCTGTCCGTTATTTTTGGTGTCGTCGGGCATCGTAGGCTCCTCCTTCACGCTGAGGACCGAAAATACCTATTCCGCTACCGCAGTCCTCTTCATGCAACGGAACCTATTGGCTTTGTCAAAATAACTCCCTGAATTGTTTACCCAGCGTATCGCGGGCCCAAGACGTGGAACACCCCAAACTTTACCGATAATCGCCGGGGAAAGTATTTAATGTCCGAGACGGGGCAATCTTTACCGAATGCAATGTCTGCATGACGGCCGCTTATCCCCCATACGCCCCGACCCAATATCGCATGAATCGGCATCTCAAATGGGTGCGGATCAAACTGCGGGACAGCGGCCGCGGGGAGTGCGGAAAAGACGGACCCGCATCGGCCCGGACGAACGACGTTTCGTAACGGATTGATCGTTGCGAAACGCCGCCGCTCTTTTTTTCGACGCCGCCTACGGCGCCGATTTTACCTTGACCAAATAATCCACGATCAGCTTTTCGTCGTCCGGCGTGATCGGCGCCTTGTAGGCAGTCACCATTTTATGGACGACCTCCTTCCAGCCTTCTTCCGAAAGCAACGGCTGGTTCATGACGTGGTCGGCGGAATGGCAGGCCAGGCAGTTGTTGTTGATCGCATCGGCGCCCTGGCCCTGAAACATCGCGTCGGAGGTCGGATATTCGACCTTGGTCGACTTCAGCACGATGTTGGCTGGCGAAGCCGGGCTGCGCCAGCCCCAGGATGAGAAGCGCCGCGATCGACAGAAATGTGCGAGACATTGTTGTTACCTCAGGCCGCGACAACGTGGGTTGTTTCAATCGTGTTGTAGAGGTAGCCGCCGGGATTCCAGACCGCGAAACCCGGCTGCGCCAAGCCCTTGGTGTTGGTGCAACGAACCATCAGTTCGTGCGGGCCGGCCGGCAGCGTCACCTGTGTCTGCCATTGCCGCAGGCTGTATTTGCCTTCGTCGCGGCCGAGCTCGGTCGGCTGCCAGCTCTTGCCGCCGTCGATCGAGATATCGACGCGGGCGACCCCGCTGTCACCGCCGAACGCGATGCCGCGCGCGAGCGTCGGCGCCGCCATCTTCACCTTGTCGCCGTTGCGGATGTTGGTCAGGAAGGAGCGCGGTACGTTGGTCGTCACCGGCACCAGCTTGAAATCCTTGCTGCCGGGCTTGACGCTGTTGTTCGCCACGTCGGGCACGCGGTAGGCCGTCGAGGTCCAGTAGTTAGTGTCCGGCTGCGACAGCACCTCGATGTCATTCAGCATCTTGATCCAATAGACCCCGCTCCAGCCGGGAATCACCATGCGCAGAGGGAAGCCGTTGAGCATCGGGAGCTGCTCGCCGTTCATGCCATAGGCAATCATCACCTCGCCATCGCGGGCGTGATCGATGGTGATGGACTTGAGGAATTTCGGCCCGTTCGACATCACCGGTTCGTCCAGTCCGCCGAAGCGAACCTGAATCGCGCTGGCCTTCACCCCGGCGCGGTCCAGCACGTCCTTGAGGCGCACGCCGGTCCATCGCGCGTTGCTGAGCGAACCTCCAGCCCATTGCGCGCCGGCAACGCGCGGCATCATCGACATCCGCGAGTTTCCGGCACACTGGCTTACGGCGACGATTTCGAATTGCGGCAGGCTCTGAATATCCTTGAGCGACAGCGACAAGGTCTGGTTGACCTCGCCGCGCACCGCGAGGCGATAGCTGTCGACCTTGATCTCGTCGGGATAAGTCGCCCAGTGCCAGCTGACATAATGCTGATCGTTCGGTGTGAACACACCCTTGTCGAAGACGTCGAACGGGGTTTCAAGCCAGGGCGGCGTCGTGCGCTGCAGGATCATCCGCCCCTTCTGCGGAAAGCTCGTGGTGACCGGTCGGACACTCGGGCCGCCCGGGATCTTGAAGTCGAAGGTTTCTTGCGCCCATACTGGCGTCGAGATCATCGCAGCGGCGCCCGCCCCTAAGGCGTGCAACACGTTGCGTCGCGTCAATGATCCCTTGGTATCTCTTTGCATTTGTTTTCCTGGCCTCTTGCACGCACCGTCAACCAACTGCGGCCGAACGATGAAATTCCCTTGCGATCGCCTGACAGGTCCGACCCATCACGGTGAGACGGTGCTGCTTGGCAAACGCTTCTGCGCTTGGCCCTCCACCGCGCCGAATGTGTGCTTGCCATGTCAAGCCCAGAGCGCCCTCATGCGTTCACTTCGAGAACACCGCGCGCCCTTCACGGCCAGCCGAGGCAATCGGCGGGCGATAGCCTCTAATCGTGGTTTCTGCGCGCCATTTTGTTTCCCGATGTTTCCGAACGAGGCCACGCCGGATCACATCGGGATCACAAACGCGTGCGCTTGAAATCGCGACGCTCAGCGCCTTGGGATGTCGACCGCCGCCGCCAGCGTTGCGCAGCTTTTCGCAAAAGTCGGCCCGTCGCCCCCGTCTCCGTGCGCTGCCCGTGCCAAAAATCGGATGATGCGCGACGGCGGGTTTTCACGCCGCCGTCGCCCGCCTATACCAACCCCGTAAGCGGTGCTGCTGATCTGGCGCACGCGCCCTCACCGGCAAAGCCAAAGTCCCTGTCGTCGGCTTCCGATCACGAGGCCCTTGCCGGTGTTCGCACGGGCCAAACCGTGTGCCGGTTATTTATTCCTGGGATTGTGGCCTGGTTCACACAGACGGCCCCAAAACCAAGTTACCGAACGTTCCCGTGAGGCAAACGCGGAGATCACGCCATGCGATCGATTGCGTACATCATTGCGGTCGCCGCGCTCGCGACGGTTCCACTGCACGCGAGCCTTGCCCAAAAGCTGGTCGATCCCGACAAGGTCGCGCCGGAATACCGCGTGGCGGCGGAAAAGCGGCGCGCCGAACAGATCAGGGTGCTCGAGTGCTCCCATAAGGCTGACGCGGCGAAAGTGTTGCCGAGAGACCGTACCGCGCAGATTCAGCATTGCCTGGACGAACAGTGAGATCGCACCGAAACGCCGCCGAGATCGACCGGAACTGCCGCTCGACGAAGCCGTTGACCCAGGCAGACGAAGTCATTTTCCGCCGCGACGAAAAGGTCCTGAAACGAAACCCCGCTATCGAACGTGCGGGGGTACCAGAACCGCAGAGGTAAGCGCGAAACCGTAATCCGGCCGCGCTCCCGGCAAAGTAAGTAAGGGTGAGTTCGATGACCGAGACCGTCGCAGCACTTCTTGCCTTGTTCAGCGCCTGCATTTTCCTGGCGCATGCCCTGGACGCCTATCGCGCGCGCTGATTTTCCCGGTTCCCTGCCCTGATGCGAGATGGAGGCGGCTTTTGCGCGCTAGCCACCGCGACCGACGGGCGGCGCCGTTGCAGCCGCTGCGTGATCATCGCCAGACGCCTTGCGGGTGTCCCATTGGACTCTCCCGCGGTATCAAGGTATCGCCGCAGCCGCTGCGGCGATTGGCGCCTCCACCAAAAAACCACACAACTGCGCGTCGCGTGACGCGTCCGCGCCCCGTTGCGGCCATCGTGATTGAAGCGACGTCACATCAAACTGCCAAATTTAATTTATTTAATTAATAATATTTAATTCTAGTCTGGAATTACAATTTAATTTGTATTAATAAACGCCGGGGCCAATATCAATATCAAATCAAATATATTGGGAGAATGCGTATGGCCAAGCGGATTCCAATCACCAACGGTGATTTAATTGACCATCAGCGGGGTGCCGACGACATTTTGATCGGTATTGCAAACCCGACCAATTTTCTGATCGGCGACGCTGGGCGGGACATCCGCGATTATGCTGCCGGCGGGAACGACACCTTCACCGGCAGCGGAAATTCCATCAACAACTTCGTGGGGGATGCCGGCCGGAACATGCTCGATCATGCCATCGGCGGCAAGGACAGCTTCACGGATCTCGCCTTCACCGACAGCACGTTCTACGGCGACGCCCTCGCCAACATCTCCGGGAATGCGCACGGGGGCAACGATACAGCGAGTGCCGCCGCGGCCGCCGGCTCAGTGGCCGCGCATGTCACGTTCTACGGCGACGCCGGAGGTGAGATGTCCGACCACGCCGGAGGCGGCAACGACAGCTTCACCGCATCCAGCGTCGCTCAGGCCTTCGTGCCGCAAATCACCTTCTACGGCGATGCCGGCAGCGACATGTCGGAGAGCAGCCACGGCGGCAACGACAAGTTCACCGCCAACGTGGCGCACTCCAACCTGACCTTTTACGGCGATGCCGGCGGCAACATGTCCGGCCACGCCGAAGGCGGCAACGACACTTTTACTGCACCGAGTGGTCTTGAGAACAACAACACATTCTATGGCGACGCCCGCGGCAACATGACCGACCACGCTGAAGGCGGCAACGACACGATGACGGTCAGCGGCGTCAACGCCTTCAACTTTTTCTTCGGCGACGCCGGCGGCAATATGTCCGGTCAGGCTCATGGTGGAAATGACACCTTTGCCACGAGCGGCAATGCGTCCGATTTCCAGAACACTTTCTATGGCGATGCCGGCGGCAACATGACCGACCACGCCACCGGCGGAAACGACAGCTTTACGGCCGGCGGAGGCCAAAACACCTTCTACGGCGACGCCGGCGGGACCATGTCCGGTTTCGCCTGGGGTGGCAACGACACCTTCAAAGGCGGTGCGCCGGCGGGCACGCATGGCATCAACCTGGCCTATGGCGATGCGCTGGCGATGTCCGGCAATGCTCACGGCGGCAACGATAAGCTCGTCGGCGGCGACGACGCTACCCCTGCTCCGGCCGGCACCTTCGACAACACGCTGGTCGGCGATGCGCAGAGCATGTCCGGCCGGGCCGTTGGCGGCAACGACAAGCTGGTCAGCGGCACCGGAAACGATGACATGTGGGGTGATGCCCAGTCCATCTCGGGCAACGCCAAAGGCGGCAACGACACCTATGTCTTCAACTTCAGCAACGGCCACGACAAGATCGAGGATTTCGGTCAGGTCGGCTCGTCAGTTTTGGGCAACGACCACATCGATGTCAGCGCCCTCGGCATCGAGAACTTCAGTCAACTTCAGATCTCGGCGTTCGATCCGACGACGCACGACAGCACCATCACGTTTAGTTCGGGCAACGATGTCGTCGTCCACAGCCAAATCGCACTCACGTCGCACGATTTCCTGTTTGCATGACGCTTCGCGCGGCCGGCGCACGCTGGCCTCGACGGTTTGAATGTGTCGAAGCCGTCGCGGCTGTTCCGGTTCGGGGGCAGCCGCCGGCACCGGGATCGGCGGCACGGGCCTTGCGCATCGCGGCACCGCTCTCCTTTACGACATGCTGATCGACCTCCCCTGCTCCCAAGCGGCCTGACGGGCGCTTCCGCGTGGTTCCACCCGGCGTGGCCGCCGGCGAAAAGATGTGGATCACCCCCGGCAGGCTGGGTTAGAGCATCCGCACAACCGGCCATCTATGGCATCCATGGGCGCTCGCGCCCGGCGCCATGCGCCTCACCTCACTCACTTTGCGACGGAAGAAACATCATGCGGATTACCCTTGTCGGCTCCCGCCACTTCGGCGTGACGACCCTGGACATGCTGCGCCAACGCGGCGTGGACATCGTCAGGGTGGTTGTCGCCGACGCCGACGACCGGCTGGCCACCGCCGCCCGCGCCGCCGGCATCGAAGTCACCGTGCAGGCTGATCCCAAGCTCGTCGCAGCATCCGAAATCGCCGCCGGTACCGACCTGATCGTGACCGCGCACAGCCACGCCCGCATCAGCAAGGAGGCCCTCGGCGCCGCGAAGCTCGGGGGCATTGGCTATCATCCATCGCTGCTGCCGCGGCACCGCGGCCTCGCCGCCGTCGAATGGACCATCCGGGAAGGCGACCCGATCGCCGGCGGCACCGTGTATCACCTTGCCGACCGGATGGACGCCGGCGCGATCGCCGCCCAGGAATGGTGCTTCGTCAAGAAAGGCGAAACCGCACGCGAGCTCTGGGAACGCGCGTTGGCGCCACTTGGCCAACGGCTGCTCGGACAGGTCATCGATTACGCCAAGCTCAACAAAGCCCTGCCCGCCAAACCTCAGGACGAGCAGTTCGCGACCAAGGCGCCGAGCCTTTCGAATGAACCGGCGCGATTCCCGCTGCCCGCCGCCTCGGTCGAGCCACGTGCGGAACATTTCCGTTTCCGAAACGTGATCAAAAATCACTTCCTATGTGCTTGAAACGTAGGGAACAATTTTCTTTACCGCAATGCAACAAATTTTAAACACATTTTGCCCGGATACCGAGCCATCACCCACTTTTGAGGAAATATGATTTCATGCGTTACAACCGCATTGCATTTGCATTTATTGGCTCTTCCCTTGTTGCCGCGGCCGGCCTTGCCGCCGCTCCCGCAGCCGCTCAGACGCCCTATGACGGGCTGTGGAGTGTTACGGTTGTGACCAAGTCCGGGAGTTGCGAACCGACCACCCGCTCCACACTTACTGTCGCGGACGGAAAGGTTTCCGCCCCCGGCGCTGGCGTCGCCGGTAGCGTGGGACGCGAGGGTCTTGTGCGCGTCTCCATCAATGGTGCATATGCGAATGGCCAGCTCAGTGGCAACGCAGGATCGGGGAAGTGGAATGGGGCATCAGCAGGCATACCATGCAGCGGCCGATGGGAAGCGTCGCGGCAATAAAACGCGGCAAACGACCGGGACCTTCGCGGTCGTCAGGGGGCTGATCGTCGGGGCCGTCGCCCTGTTCGCAGCCTCTGTTTCGAATTCCGCAAGCTACGCACAATCGGGCCCGTTTGCCGGGCTCGCAGGCGTTTGGTCCGGCGCTGGGACCGTGACGCTGGACGACGGATCGACCGAGCGGATTCGGTGTCGCGCGACCTACGCGGTCGGCAACGGCGGCACTGGACTGAACCAGAGTCTGGTCTGCGCCAGCGACAGCTACAAGTTCGATCTCAAGACCAGCGTCGTCGCCGAAGGCAACACGTTGTCCGGGACCTGGAGCGAGAGCAGCCGAGGCGTCAACGGAAGCATCGAAGGACGCGCCAGCAGCGGCAATTTCCAGGTTGTTGCGAACGCGCCCGGCTTTTCGGCGAACATTTCATTGACGACGCGCGGCAACCGGCAGTCCGTCGTGATCAAGGCGGAAAGCCAGTTCAGAGGCGCTACGATTTCGTTGACGCGCTCTTGAGTTCGCCTCGCCTGACGGCGCGGTCAGCTCTTTGCCGGCTTCGCCAATCGTGCGGCGGTCTGCTTAATTGTTTTTGCGATCAACAGGGCTTGTTCCTTGCTGATCGCAAAATTCTGCGAACCTTTGTTCGTGGTCAATGAAAGCACCAGGACATCCGGCTGATTTTCCGGCCAACCGGTGGCGAAGGCCGTAACAAAATCAGCTGAAATAGTAGGATTCGACATTGGAGAAGTCCCTTTCGGACATTTGAACCATTTGTTGGACCCGCGCGCTGAAGACCCCACCCGTCGAGATCAATTGCGACACCGGCCTCGCGCAAAATCATGAGCCGGACGACCGCGCCAACACCAGGTCGACGCTGGTTGAGGCGTTCGCCCGGAAAACGTCTCACATAACAAGATACAGCGCGAACGCGATTCGAAGAAAAGCCATCGCGCGCTAGGCGGCCGGTACGAAGGCGGTAACTTCGATCTCGACCTTGGCCCGTTCATCGACCAGGCCTGAGATATAGAGCAGCGTCGAGGGTGGAAAGTTTCGCCCGAGCGTCTCGCGCCAGGCGGCGCCGATGCCGGTACCCGCGGCTTTGTATTCGGCGCGGCTCGTCAGATACCAGGTCAAGCGAACGATATGCTCCGGACCCGCGCCGGCCTCGGCGAGCAGCGTAACGATTCGTCTCAGCGCGACGGCGACCTGCCCGGCCATGTCAGGTTGATATTCACCCTTGTCGTCACCGCCGGTCTGGCCGGCCAGCACGATCCATCGGCCGGGACTGTCGAGCGCGACGCCGTGCGAAAACCCCCGTGGCTTCGACCATTCGGCCGGCTGCAAGATACGCATGAGCGGTTCTCCAAAAAGGTGCTGACGGGCCGATCCTTAGCACCGATCGGGCAGCCTCTCCCACATCGAAATTGAACCCGGACGCCGCACTGCCTCGGCATATTTGAGCGTTGCAAATCAATACGAGGTCGCCGATACCGGCCGCTTCTTACCAGCCTCCCCCTCCTTTTCCGCAACCTACCTGGCTTGGCGCTGATGGACCGAACCCCCTCCAAACCAAGGGCCGCGCTCTGGATGGCCGGCTGGCTCTCGATGATGCTGGTCGTGGCGGTCGCGGGCCGCGAGGCGACACGCGAAGTGAACGTGTTTCAGCTGATGGAGCTACGCTCGATCCTGGGTTTCTTCATGCTCTACCCGCTGATCCGCCGAAGCGGAGGATTCGCGGCGATGAAGACGGCGCGACCGTTGCAGCATATCGGGCGCAACCTCATTCACTACGGGGCCCAGCTCGGCTGGTTCTACGCGCTGACGCTGATCCCGCTCGGCCAGGTGGTCTCGATCGAGTTCACCATGCCGATCTGGACCGCGATCCTGGCGGCGAGCTTTCTCGGGGAGCGCATCACGGTCTGGAAGATCGCGGCGATCGTGCTCGGTGTGGTCGGCGTCATCATCATCGTTCGTCCGGCGACCGGGGAGATCAATCCGGGTCAACTGATCGCACTGGGGGCGGCGGTCGGATTCGGCGTCTCGGTTACCATGATGAAGTCGCTGACCCGGACCGAAAAGACGCTGGCGATTATCTTCTGGATGCTGGTGATCCAGTCCGCGGCGGGTTTTTTCCCGTCGCTCTATGCCTGGCGATGGCCATCGGCCTATTCCTGGGGCTGGATCGTCGTGATCGCATTTTGCGGCACGTTTTCGCACTACTGCATGGCGCGCGCGATGTTGCACGCCGATGCGACCGTGGTGGTGCCGATGGATTTCCTGCGGGTTCCCCTGACCGCCGCCGCAGGCTGGCTGATCTATTCGGAACGGCTCGATATGTTCACCGTTCTCGGCGCGGTTCTGATCCTCACCGGCAATCTGCTGAATTTGAAACCTGCAGCGCCGAGAGCGGCGCGCGCCGGAGCCTGACCATTCCCAACCACGGCTCGTCCCAACTCAGGCTCGCAAGACATCGAGATTGCAATTTAAAGCGGCGCACCATCGCCGCGGGCGATCTCACCTTTGTTACAACGGTCATCTTCCTCAGACGATCAATCGCGGATCAGCGAACTCGCCGCTGCCTAGGTCGGCCTTACTTCAGACGTAGTATTTGGATCGGGCTTGCCGCAGCGAATAGCTGACGGTTTCAGGCGTCGCTGCAAGAGCATCACGTGCTGTAAGAGCGCATCTATCTTCAAGGTCACGAGCCATGAGTACAGTGTCATCGAGCGTCCGTTCCAGCAGATCGACGGGACAGCCCGAGCCGGGCGATCACATCGTCCCCCTGAACGGGATTGACCTACACTACCAGGTTTCGGGAAACGGACCTCTGCTGTTTCTCGTTTCCCCCGGCTGGGGCGTCGGCTCGGGCTATTTGCGGCGAGGGTTCACATTCCTGCAAGATCGGTTTCGTCTTGTCTTCATCGACACGCGCGGAAGTGGACTCTCCGGTCGTCCAACGGACGCCGCAAAGATGAGCAGTCACGACATGGCGGATGACATCGAGGCCCTGCGCGAGCATTTGGGTCTCGCCTCCATGCGGATTCTGGGACATTCGAACTCAGGAGCGATCGCACTCTCTTATGCGGAACGTTACCGCGATCGAGTTCGAAAAAATGGTCCTCATCGATAGCCAGGTCCTTGGCTTTCCGGCGGGCAATGATACCCAGGCATTCCTTCAAGCCAGAGCGGAGCATCCCCAGTATAAAGCGGCGATACAGACCGCGCTGCGCGGCTTTTCGGGCCAGGTCGATTTTAGCGCCAGCGACGAGAGCTTGACCACGTTTGTCGGACAAACTCTGCCGCTATTCCTCCAACATCCAGAGAAGAACTTTGAACTCTGCGCGGGAGCAATTGTCGGGGCGGATTGCCTCTTATGCTTTTCGCGCGCAGAACGCAGCCGATCGAGCCGCCGGCATCGACCAGACCGTCCTTCTTGATCAGATCCGAGCGTCGGTACTCATTATCTCGGGAAGGCACGACTGGATCTGCCCGGTCGCAGTCGCTGAGCGGCTGCACGCCAGGCATTCCCAACTCGCGCCTCGTGGTGTTCGAGGAAAGTGGGAATATGCCGTGGCTGGAAGAGCCCGCGAAATTTGCCGCCGAGGTGATCCAATTTCTCGAAGCATGAATCTTACGACGGCAAATGGATTTCTGCGGTCAGACCACTGCTTGCGCCACCGACGTTAAAGCTGTGGCCGAACCGGTTGAAAAGCCAATTGCCGGCGGTCTCAGATCTCAGCTTTCCGGGCGACTTCTTTGGTGACATTCCGATTGTGATCTAAATCACGCAAGGTCGTCCGGTGATCCCGGTATATTGGGCGATGGAACCGCCGAAACCCGCAATCGCGCAACTTTTCCTGCCCCTATTGCGGCCTTTTCGTGTATCCTGAAGCGACGCGTTGCGTGCGAAACCTTTGCTTGACCCAGCCAGAGGATTTCCGATGCGCTACTTTATTATTTTCGTTTCGCTGATTTGCATGTTGTTCAGCACCGACGCCGCCAATGCCGACAAGCGCGTTGCCTTCGTGGTCGGTAACGGCACCTACAAGAACGTCGCGCAGCTTCCCAACCCGCCGATCGACGCCAAGGCAATCGCGGCCGTGCTTCGCAACGTCGGCTTCGAGGTGGTCGAAGGCACTAACCTCACCCGCGATACCATGACCGACCGGCTGCTCGAATTCGGCAAGAAGGCGCAAGGCTCCGACGTCGCGGTATTTTTCTATGCCGGCCATGGCATCGCCATCAACGGCACCAATTATTTGCTGCCGGTCGATGCCGACATCAAATCCGAGATGGACGTCAAGCTTGGCGCGGCGATCAACATCGACCTCACGCTCGACCAGACCATGAATGACGCCAAGGTCAAGCTGGTGTTCCTCGATGCCTGCCGTGACAATCCCTTCACCGCCAAGATCAAGTCCAACTCGGCGACCCGCAGCGTGTCGGTGCAATCGGGCCTCGCCGAGATGAAATCGGGTGAAGGCACCCTGATCGCCTTCGCGACGGGTCCCGGACAGACCGCGCTCGACGGCCAGGAAGGCACCAACAGCCCGTTCACGCGGGCGTTGATGGCCAACATCACCGCGCCGGGTGTCGAGATCCAGCAGGCGATGACCAAGGTGCGCGCCCAGGTCAACGAAGAGACCAGCAAGGGTCAACTGCCATGGGGCCACACCAACCTGATCGGGTCGGTCTACCTGAACCCCGCCGCGGCATCAGCCGATGCGGCCGCGAGCCCGGTCGCGGTTGCGCCGGCCAGGGCCGGCTCCGACGTCGAACTGGAGTTCTGGCGCTCGATCAAGGACTCCAACAAGCCGGAAGAGCTCAACGCCTACCTCACCACCTACCCCAACGGTCAGTTCAAATCGCTGGCGCTGGCCCGGATCGCGTCACTGGAAAATGGTCCGAGCACCACGACCCGCAACCTGAGCACCGGCGTCGATCCCGCAACCTTCAACGAAGAAGCCAATCAGGTCACCGAAGATCAGATCGGCCTCGACAAAGGCCAGCGCCGCGACGTGCAGCGGCGGCTGAACGGCCTCGGCTTCGACACCAAGGTCAGTGGCAAGTTCGATGAACCGACCCGCGCGGTGATCCTGCGATGGCAGGCCGCGCGCGGCTATCCCAAGAGCGGCTTCCTCAACAAGCTGCAGCACAAGGCGCTGTTGACGGAAATCGTCTCGGCGACCCAGACCAGTTCAAGCGACGACGCCGGCGACCGCCCGGCCCGCCGTCACCGAGTGGAGGCGGCGGTGGTGGCGGTCATTATCGCGGCGGCCCGGTCGGTCCCGGAGGCTTCATCGGCGGCGTGATGGGCGGGTTGTTCCGCTGAGGTCTCCGAACGCTGCACCCCGATCAAGCAACAAGCCCGGCTCATCCCGGGCTTTGTTTAGCTTCAGGTGCTGCTTCGATCCGCGCGCCGCGTCTACTTCCCGACCACCTTGCGAAGCGCGTCGTTGATCCGGTCCTGCCAGCCCGGGCCGTCTTGCTGGAAGTGCTCGAGAACATCCTGGTCGATCCGCAACGAAACCAGTTCCTTCACATTCGGGAGCGCAGCCTTTTTCGGCGGCAGTTCCGGTACCTTGGTGGTGGTCTGCTTGAACGCGGCTTCGGCCTCGGTGCGCGCATCGTTCAACGTCCGGGGACGTCGGGGTGGCTGAGACATCGGTAGTTACCTTTCGTCCGGGAATGAGGGTGAGAATTCAAATTCCTTCGAACAGCACCGTCGACAGATAGCGCTCCGCGAACGACGGCACGATCGCCAAAATAGTCTTGCCTGCGCTGTCCGGCCGCTTGCCGATCTGCAGCGCGGCGGCGATCGCGGCGCCTGAGGAAATGCCGCCGGGAATGCCTTCATTGCGCGCCAGCGCCCGCGAGGTTTCGATCGCGGTCGCGCTGTTGATCTGCACGATTTCGTCGATCACCGAACGATCGAGGATGTCAGGGATAAAGCCTGCGCCGATGCCCTGGATCTTGTGCGGCGAATGCTGCCCGCCGGACAGCACCGGACTTTCCTCGGGCTCCACTGCGACGATCCGCAGCGACGGCTTGCGTGGCTTCAAGACCTGTCCGACCCCGGTGATGGTGCCGCCGGTGCCGACGCCGGCCACAAAGAAATCAATGTTGCCGCCGGTATCGTTCCAGATTTCCTCCGCAGTGGTGCGGCGGTGAATTTCGGGGTTGGCGAAATTCTTGAACTGCTGCGGCATTACGGCATTGGGCGTGGTGCGTACCAATTCCTCGGCAGTCGCGATCGAACCCTTCATGCCCTGGGAAGCTGGGGTCAAGATGATTTCGGCGCCGAGGAACGCCAGCATCTTGCGCCGCTCGATCGACATCGATTCCGGCATAACCAGTTTCAGCCGGTAACCGCGGGATGCCGCAACGAATGCGAGCGCAATGCCGGTATTTCCCGAGGTCGGCTCGATCAACACCGTATCGGCATTGATCACACCCGCTTTTTCCATTGCGATCACCATCGCCGCTCCGATCCGGTCCTTTACGCTGGCGGCGGGATTGAAATATTCCAGCTTGGCGAGAATGGTCGCATGCACCCCGTACTGCTGCGGCATATTGCGCAAACGGACGATCGGTGTATCGCCGACTGCGTCAACGATGCTGTCGAAAACACGGCCCCGGCCGGGACGGTGCACCGCACTCGTAGGTGATCGCTCATCCATGATCGGGCTCCTGTACAGGCGGTGGGTGACTGCGGGGCGCTGTTCCATAGCGCATGCCGCCCCAAAATGTCACGGATTGCGCGATAAAGTGAAGCATCAATATTAAATTAGGTCGCGCATGCTGCAATGCGGCGCTGCGGCCATTCGCTGCATTGCAAACGTCTGCATGCGCGCGACGACATTCCAACGCGGCCAAATAACGTAAAACCTACGCAATTGTGTTGCGACACCGTCAAGTAAAACGGTCTATGATTACTGCAGGCTCTGATCGCAAGGAGACCAAGATGCCAGCAGTTGCTGAAATCCTGTCGACCGATGCGCTTAACGTTGTGCCGCGCGTATGCGAATTACCGATCTGTGCCGTCTGCGCGGATTCGATGGTCGCCGCGGAAGCCTCGGCCTATGTTTCCAGCGACATCATCACCTATCTCTGGACCTGCGACACCTGCGGCTATGGCTTCGTCACCAAGCATGCGCTACGGCGATTTGCCTGCAACTAAGCTTAGGAACGTCGTTTTAATTGTCAGCGCGGCGCGATGTCGCCCTGGTCCCATTCGGCGCGTGTGCGCGCGCGGAAATCGGCGAACACGCCCCGCGCGATCGCATCCCTGATGCCCTGCATCAGCTGCTGATAATACGCGATATTGATCTCCGAAAGCAGCATCGCGCCGAGCGTCTCGCCCGACTTCACGAGATGATGCAGGTAGGCCCGCGAATAACTGCGGGTCGACGGCCACGGACTTTCCTCGTCGAGCGGCCGCGGATCGTCGGCATGGCGGGCGTTGCGCAGATTGACCTGGCCGAATCTCGTGAACGCCACGCCGTGACGGCCGTTGCGGGTGGGCATCACGCAATCGAACATATCGACGCCGCGCGCAACCGCCTCCAGCATGTCTTCCGGCGTGCCGACGCCCATCAGATATCGCGGACGATCCGCCGGCAGGATCGGTGCGACCTCGTCGATCATCGCCAGCATCACCGATTGCGGCTCACCGACCGCGAGGCCGCCGATCGCATAGCCGTGAAACCCGATCTCGATCAGCCCGCGCGCGCTGGCATGGCGAAGCTCGGCGATGTCGCCGCCCTGCACGATGCCGAACAGCATATATCCCGGCGCCGCAGTTTCGAACGCGCGTTTGCTGCGCTCGGCCCAACGCAACGACAGCAGCATCGCGCGTTCGATCTCGCCGCGCTCCGCCGGCAGCCGTACGCATTCGTCGAGCTGCATGGCGATGTCGGAGCCGAGCAGCCGCTGTACCTCGATCGAGCGTTCGGGTGACAGCTCAAAACTGGCGCCGTCGATATGGGAGCGGAAGGTCACCGCGCGTTCGCTGAGCTTGCGCAACTGCGCCAGCGACATGACCTGAAATCCCCCGGAGTCGGTCAACATCGGGCCGCGCCAACCGGTAAAGACCTGCAGGCCGCCAAGCGCAGCGATGCGTTCGGCGCCGGGCCGCAGCATCAGGTGATAGGTGTTGCCGAGCACGATATCGGCGCCGGCATCGCGCACCTCGCGCCAGTGCAGGCCCTTCATCGCCCCCGCCGTGCCGACCGGCATGAAGGCCGGCGTCCGCACCACGCCGTGGGGTGTGGTCAGCCGGCCGGTGCGGGCTTGGCCGTCACGTCCCAGCAATTCGAAATGATTGGCGGATGCGTCATTGGCGGAGGTCATGCGGCGGACTTATCATGAAACAGCAGGCAGGCGTCGCCATAAGAATAGAACCGGTAGCCGCTGCCGATCGCGTGGGCATAGGCGCGTTTCATGGCGTCGAGACCGCAAAATGCCGATACCAGCATGAACAGCGTCGAGCGCGGCAGGTGGAAATTGGTCAGGAGGATATCGACCGCACGAAACCGATAGCCCGGCGTGATGAAGATCGCGGTGTCGTCGGCGAATGGTTCGATCGTGCCATCTTCCGCCGTGGCGCTCTCCAGCAGTCGCAGCGACGTGGTTCCGACGGCGACGATACGGCCGCCGTCGGCCTTTGCCGCGTTGAGGGCGTCAGCGGTGCCGCGGGTGATGACACCCCATTCCGAATGCATTTTATGTTCGGCGGTGTCTTCCGCCTTGACCGGCAAGAAGGTCCCTGCCCCGACATGCAGCGTGATCCGGTGCAGTCCGACCCCGCGATTGCGCAGCGCGGCCTCCAGCGCCGGCGTAAAATGCAATCCCGCGGTCGGCGCCGCGACCGCGCCGTCGTTGACGGCAAACATGGTCTGGTAGTCGGCGGCGTCCTGCTCGTCGGGCGCACGCTTGGAGGCGATATAAGGCGGCAGCGGCGGCGTCCCCAAATCGGCGATGGCCTGATCGAGCGCGGGGCCGTGAAATGAAAACGACAGCGTGATCTCGCCGTCGTCGCCCTTGTGTTCGACCTCGGCGTCGAGATGTCCGAGCAGGCACACCCTGCCCTCATTGCCGAAGCGGACCACATCGCCTTGCGCCAGTCGCTTCGCCGGCTTCACCAGCGCCTGCCAGCGCGCGCCGTCCAGCCGCTTGATCAGCGTCGCCTCGATCTTCGGTTCGGTCCCTCGCCCGATGCGGCGGCCGCTGAGCTGGGCGGAGATCACCTTGGTGTCGTTCACCACCAGCTGATCGCCGGGCTCCAGCCAATCCGGCAGGTCAGCGACCCTGCGGTCGCGCAGGACGTCGCCGGGCTGCACCACCAGCATGCGTGCGGAATCGCGCGGGTTCACCGGCCGCAGCGCGATGGACTCGGTGGGAAGTTCGAAATCGAACAGATCGGTGCGCATGGCGCGATGCGCTCCAGCGTTATCCAGCAACGTCATTCCGGGACGCATTGAAAATGCGAACTACGATGTGCGCTGGCACATCGCAGAATCTCGAGATTCCGGATTGCCGCACTCCGTGCGGCCTCCGGAATGACAGAAACGATCTCACGCCGCGTCGGCCGCCATATGCGCCTTGACGATCTTGTCCGGGTTTTTGACCGGCTCGCCGCGCTTGATCTTGTCGACATTCTCCATGCCCGACGTCACCTTGCCCCAGACCGTGTACTGGTTGTTGAGGAACGAGGCGTCGTCGAAGCAAATGAAGAATTGGCTGTCGGCGGAATCCGGGCTCGCCGCGCGCGCCATCGACGTGGTGCCGCGTACATGCGGCTCCTTGTTGAATTCGGCCTTGAGCTTCTGGCCGGACCCCCCGGTGCCGGTGCCCTGCGGACAACCGGTTTGCGCCATGAAGCCGTCGATCACGCGGTGGAACACGATGCCGTCGTAAAAACCTTCGCGTACCAGTTCCTTGATCCGCGCGACGTGACCGGGCGCGAGATCCGGTCGCATCTCGATGGTGACGGGACCCTGGGTGGTTTCGAGGATCAAAGTATTTTCGGTGTCAGCCATGCTCTTTTCTCTATGGGTTGGGGTGGAGGTTTCCGACTGTTATGAAATTGAATAGCGAAGGGCCGGCCGGCGACAGCGCCGCCCATTCCCTGGGTAAATGGCATCGGCGTGCAGCGTTGCAATGTCTCCATCACGGCGATGCGATATGACAGGCGGTCGTTATCGGTGGCGTTTTCGGATTCATACGTGATCCGCGGGTGACCCAGGATGTTGCCGGCGCGATCGAAACTCACGATGACCGTGATGTCGATCGCTGGATTGGCGCGCGACGACGGCGGCGGTGGCCGCCAACAGGTTCGCAGCCTTCCGAACAGCCCCTTGAGGTTGTCGACTTGATCCGAAGACTGGGCCTCGGCCGGCGCGATCCCGCACGACAACAGCAGCGCGGCAGCAAACCAGACGTATCGTTTGCGGCGCCGCGCTGCCATGGTCAAAGATCTCGGCTCACTTGATGTCGGAGGCGACTTGCACCTTCACCATCTTGTCAGGATCGGTCACGGCCCCTCCGGCCGATCCCGGCGGCGCCTTCTTGAGCTTGTCCACCACATCCATGCCCGACACCACCTCGCCTATGACGGTGTACTGGCCGTCGAGGCTCGCGCCGTCGCCGAACATGATGAAGAACTGCGAGTTCGCGCTGTCGACGCTGTCGCCGCGCCGCGCCATCCCGACGATCCCGCGCTTGAAGTGAACGTTGGAAAATTCCTGCTTCAGGTTGGGATATTTCGATCCGCCAGTGCCGTTGAAATTCTGGCCGTCGCCGGTCTGCGCCATGAAGCCGTCCATGACGCGGTGGAACGGCACGTTGTTGTAGAAGCCCTCGCGCGCGAGCTGCTTGATGCGCTCGGCGTGCTGGGGCGCGATATCGGTCCGCAGCTTGATGATGATGCGGCCCTTGGTGGTGTCGATGACGAGCGTATTTGGCTTGTCGAGGTTAGCCGGCAGCGGCTGGGCGATCGCGGGGGCCGCGCAGACCAGCGCGACAAGGACGGCAAGAATTCGGATCATGAGAACTCCGGATGTGGTGGATGGACGAGCGGTTGGTGTTGCATGAAGGCCCGCCGCGAAGCCGATTCCCAGGTTGGCGAACGGCGCGCGATCAGGCGAATTTGGTTTTCAGGCTGGCGGCGACCGGCGGCGGCACGAACGCCGAGACATCGCCGCCCATCGCCGCGATTTGGCGCACCAGTGTGGCGGTGATCGGGCGAACCGCGACCGAGGCCGGTACGAATATCGTATGCACCTCCGGCGCCATGGTCTCGTTCATGCCCGCGATCTGCATCTCATAGTCGAGATCCGTGCCGTCCCGAAGGCCGCGAAGCAGGATGGTGGCGCCATGCTGCCGCGCCGCAGTCACGGTGAGGCCGTCATAGGTCGTGCAGTCGAAGGCGCAGCCGGCTTTGGCGGCGATCGGCGCGAAAACCGCCTCGACCATGGCCAGGCGCTCTTCCACCGAAAACAGCGGCTTTTTGCCGGGATGGATCCCGATTGCGACGATCATCCGGTCGCACAGGCCGACGCCGTGGCTGACCACATCCAGATGGCCGTTGGTGACGGGGTCGAATGAACCTGGATATAGCGCGATGCGGGGCATAACCCCCTCTACCGCGCCCGGCGCGACCTCGCAAGGCACACCGGTTCCCGCATCCCGGGCCAAATGACCGGTTTTTATTTCAGGTCGGCCACTGAACTACCGGCGGGGGCACGGCGTATTCCTGGCACGCCACGTGTTTCATCGCCGGACCGGCGACGAAACAAAACTGAGGTGGGAAGAAACCATTTTTCGCCGTTCGAGAAGGCGCTCCGAAACCGACGGCAGCTATCACCGCGCCAACGAAAACGGGCCGCCGAGGCCCACTGACAGGGGACGTTCATGATCAAGGCTCTTTCCGCCGTCGCTATCGCTGCGCTCGTGGCTGCCGCGCTCACCGTTCTGCCCGGCTTTGCCCCGCAGGTGGAGGCCGGCGTACCCGCGCCCCTCGTCAAGGGCGACCGGCTCGACATCCATACTGTCGGCGGCAGCTGCTCGCAGCAGGCCTGGCCTAATTTCGAGCCTTCCTGCCTGCGCGTCGCCGGTAGCAAGACGACAATCCGGGAAGCCCGGCTGGTAACGGCGGACCGCAGGCCGTAAGGGGGCCTGCCTCCCATTGCCCGGCAGACGTCATCAACGTAATTCGATAACGTAATTCCATGGCAATTCGCGGCGTGCCGTCGCAGACTGCCTCCTGACGCGCAACCCGCCGGCGATGTGACCGGCCGGTGCTTTTGGGGGGCTACGCCAGTGATCGCCACGCCAGTCGCCGACGCCGTCAAACCCAACACCATCCCATTGACCGCAACAATCGGCGCCCTCGGCGTCGTCTATGGCGACATCGGCACCAGCCCGCTCTATGCGCTGAAAGAAGCGGCCCGGGCGGCTGCACATGGCGGACCGCTCTCATCAGCGGCAATCTTGGGGGTCGCGTCGCTGATCCTGTGGGCGTTGATTCTCATTATCTCGATCAAATACGCGCTGCTGATCATGCGCGCCGACAACCGCGGCGAAGGTGGCATCGTGGCGCTGCTGGCGCTGCTCTCCGCCCGCAACGCCCAGCCCGGAACGTGGCGCGCGCAGCTCCTGGTCGTCGGCCTGGTCGGCGCCGCCCTGCTTTACGGTGACGGCGCCATCACGCCGGCAATTTCGGTGCTCAGCGCGATCGAAGGCCTCAAGGTCGATGCACCCTCCCTCGCCCACGCGGTGGTCCCGCTGACCATCGTGATTCTGATCGGTCTGTTTGCCATGCAGCGGCAGGGCACGGGATTCATCGGACAGATATTCGGCCCGGTGATGCTCGGCTGGTTTGTCGTTCTCGCGGCGCTCGGCATCCACGGCATCGTACAGGCGCCGGCGGTGCTGGCGGCGCTGAGCCCGCTCTACGCCTTCGATTTCCTGATCCACCAGGATTTCCACATCAGCTTCGCCATTCTCGGCGCGGCATTTCTGGCGGTCACCGGCGGTGAAGCCATGTACGCCGACATGGGCCATTTCGGCAGGTTTCCGATCCGGCTGGCCTGGTTCGCCATCGCCCTGCCGGCCCTGGTGCTGAATTATTTCGGGCAAGCGGCGCTGCTCGTGTCAGACCCCAGCGCGATCGACAACCCCTTCTATCAGCTCGCGCCTGACTGGGCGCATTATCCGCTGGTTGCTTTCGCCACGCTCGCCACCGTCATTGCCTCGCAGGCGATCATTTCGGGGGTATTTTCACTAACCCAGCAGTCGATCCAGCTCGGCTTCCTGCCGCGCATGCGCATCACGCACACCACCAGCCACGCCATCGGCCAGATCTACGTGCCGCTGGTGAACTGGCTGCTGGCGGCCGCGACGCTCGGCGCCGTCATCGGTTTTGGCTCGTCGGACGCGCTGGCCGGCGCCTATGGCATCGCGGTGTCGCTGCTGATGGCGATCACCACGCTGCTGGCGGCCCTGGTCGCGATCCAGTGGGGCTACTCGCCGATCATCGTCATCGCCGTGAACGGCTTTTTCCTGGTCATCGATGCCATTTTCTTTGCGGCGAATTCGACCAAGCTGTTCGAGGGTGGCTGGTTTCCGCTGCTGCTGGCAGCCTGCGTGGCTTTCCTGATGCTGACCTGGCGGAGCGGCGTGCGGCTGGTCGAGCGGGCGCGCGGCAACCTACGCCAACCGGAGGAGGATCTGATCGAGACCGCGGTGAGCAAGTGTCATGCGCGGCTCTCGAGCACGGCGGTGTTCCTGGCGTCGGCGCCGAATGGCGTGCCGCTGGCGCTGACGCAGTTCGTCAAGCACAACCACTGCCTGCACCACCGCGTGGTGCTGGTCACGGTGCTGATCGAGGAATCCCCCCGCATCCCCGACGAGGACCGCGCCGAGGTGATCGAGATCATCCCGGGCATTACGCGGGTGATCCTGCATTATGGCTTCATGCAGTATCCGACCATCTATGATGGGCTTGGGCTCGCCTGCCGGCAGGGCAAGCTGCCGGGCATCGATCTCACCGACATCACCTATTACATCGGCCGCGAGACCATCATTCCAAGCCAGGACGTTCCGGGCATGTGGGTGTGGCGGGAAACGGTGTTTGCCTTCCTGCAGCGCAACGCCGAACGCTCCGCGGCGTTCTTTGGCGTGCCGACCCGGCAGGTCGTCGAGTTCGGCACCGAGATCGAGATCTAGGCCGCGTCGGCGGCCAATGGACTTGACTGATTCGCGGATGGCACTAGCGAATCGGCGCGCCATCCGCCGTGCAGAGACGCGCGCGGTTGCCGATACGCCGACGAACACAAGAGGACGGCGGCAAGAGGGCCTGTGCCGAGGTGGCCGTCAATCGCCGGAAGCATGAGATCCCCCGGAGAAGGGGTACCCTACAACGAAAAACCTCCGGCCGGGCATGGCCAGAGGTTTCGGAGGTATTCTGAAGATAGTTGTGCGCTTCCCCTTGTGAGAGACCGCCAAAGGATTCGGCGGCAACGCTTGGCCATAATGCATGACCCAAAAACCTTCGTCAAATACTTTATGAAATAATGTAACTGGATCAAATGAAGAACGTCGGGAACGAAGTGATGGCCACCCTTCCCCCATCTCTCACGCAACCCCAGTGGCATTTTAAGCGGGCTGATCTGGTGGCTTTTTTGCCATGGTGTTGCCGGCTTTGGTTCGCGAACCGTGTTGCGCTTGCAA
The DNA here is from genome assembly GCA_963843235.1 of uncultured Alphaproteobacteria bacterium. GTDB lineage: Bacteria > Pseudomonadota > Alphaproteobacteria > Rhizobiales > Xanthobacteraceae > Bradyrhizobium. The sequence continues at coordinate 86,309 of CAWJJV010000011.1, read as the reverse complement.
CGCGTTTCTTAGCTCAAGTCCTAAGCTCAGATCCTATGCCCAAGACAGCTCGAAGGCGGCGAGCAACTAATTTCATCACGTACTCGCCTTCGAATTTTCGTCTGTCGATGGGCCACGGGACAAGACTTTCGTTTCGAGGGCGATCTACCGCCAGTGTTCGCTATCGGCAGCGCGCAGAAGCTATGGCTACGTCATCAGAAAAAACCCCCGGCAGTTTCCTGCCGGGGGTTCTTTTCAAGTTTTGTCAGACTTCGCGGATCAGAAGTTGCGCTGAACGCGGAAGTTGGCCGAAACCGTGCCCTGGCTGGCATACTGCCAGGTCGAGGCGGTCAAGACCGGCCAGGCCGAGGTCATCGTACCTACTGCAGCGCCCCGCATGTTGGTCTGCAAGAAGGTGTACATCACTTCCGAGCTGAACGTCAGGTTCTTGACGGGCGTCCAGCGGTTCGTGATACCAATCTGAGACACCGTGAAGCCGGGGTCGCAGCGGAAGTCGGCGCTGAGCGTACCGCTCATCGGAGCAGCATTCGCGGTCGGGCTTATACCCGGTATCGCTCCGCCCGTGGGAGTTCTACCAGTATAGGACGCGCACCACAGGTTCTTCGCGGTCTGGTTATAGCTCAGACCAGACATGGCTCCGAACAAGCTGGTCGACCATTCGGGATTCCAGTTGTGGTTGAATGCACCACGGAAACCCCAACCGCGGGTCAACTGTGTACCGGCTTGCAGCGGGGTTCCGAAACCGCCGTAAACCGCGTCGGTGACAGCACCGAGCGCGATCTTACCAGCCGTGCCATTGGCACTGCCAGCAAGCGGAGCGATGTTGCTGCTGCCGAGCACATAGAAGGAGCTTCCGAGTGCGCCAGAGGTACCCAACACGTACTTAGATGCACCCCAAGATGCAGTACCTTCAATCTTGATGTCGTCGCCGGCACCGGTCGGGATGTTCTTGAACTGGAAGGCCGCACTGACCGCGCCGCCGACCTTGCTGTCGGGATGACCGAAGCTCTGCGCATTCGACTGGTTCACGCCACCGACGAATTGCGCGGCACCGATGGTGTTCGCCACCGTCCAGTAGCCGGGCGAGACATCATGCAGAGCGCCCGACAGTTGGAACATACCCCAGGCCTGATCGACCCGGATGTTGCCGACGAAATCAGGAAGCATCGCGCCCGAATAGGCCGTACCGACAGCGGTACAGTTCGAGCTCGCACCGCCATAACCACCGAGGTTACAGTTACCATTGTTGGCACTAGTAGCGGATGGAGCAATGGCGCCGGTCGAAACGTTGTTGCCAGCACCGAACAGGGTCGGGCTGAGCAGCGTGGCATTGAAGATCTGCGTCCGGTTGTAGTCGTTCGCGCTGCTGTCATCGAGGCCGACCGTCGCCGAAAAACCGTTGCCGAACTGGGCGGTGTATTGAGCGTTAACGATGCCCGTCACCGTATCGTAACCGCCGCCGAGGAACGAGGTGTTGTTGCCCGGATAACCGTGCCACGGCGTGTTGAATGCCGAGGCCGACTTACCCAAGGTAAAACCCGCGAACTGCACGAACGCAAACTCAAGTCCCGAATAGCCGGCGCCGGCATAGTTCGCGAACGCCTGCCCCTGCAACGAGGCCGTGTTGAGAGACGACTGGACGTTGATGCTGTTGCCCACGCCTTCGGTGGCGAAGGTCTGGTCGATCTGGCCGAAGGTGCGGACCACGCCATATTCGGTCGCGGTGCGCGTATCGACCGTCAGGGCCATACGGGCGTAATCGTTGTAATTGTTCGCATAGCGCGTGTTGACGGCCGGGATCACCAGCGAGGAACGGCTGGTTGTTGTTGCCGCCGTGGATGTTCACTTCGGCGCGCAGATAGCCGCCGATCTTGACGCAGGTGTCGGTGCCCGGGATGTAGTAGAAGCCGGCACCATACAGGGAGCAGATCCTCACGTACTCGACCGCTTTGGCCTTGACCGGAAGATCGGCCGCCTGTGCTCCGCCCATCGCGACGAGACCCGCCGCTGAGCTGAGTACAAGGGTCTTGATCATCTTCATTGTTAACCTCCAAGTTGATTTGTACAAAGTGCGGTACAAAGTGAGAAAACGAGCTTCCGAAAAGGCGCCGAGACCGAACGCTCCTCCCAAAGCGAGCGAACTGAACGAGCCATCCAACTTCAACGAGCAGCCCACGAGTTGCCCAGGAACTATGCATGCGCGAATTATCTAATCAAAATACTTTATGAACTCAGGTATCTGAATGTGACGGCACTGTGGCGCGGGGGCAACACCGCTTTTGTCGATCTTTCATGACAGTGCGATCAACTTTTCCTGATTTAGTTCTTTGATTTGATTACGGACTTTTCAATTTACTTCGATGTAGAGATGGGCGAGAGATGGCCCATGACTCGAAGTGCTAAGAAGACCATGACCTCCGACGAATCCCGGGGCCCTGCAGACTCGCGAGAGACCGCTGGCAAGAATCAGGACCTTGTGAGGCAATTCACTTGGGAGATTGCCTCGATCAACGTGCACCTCCAGGAAATCCGCTATTTTTGGGCCAAAATGCTGGGCATCAGCGGGCCCCAGTGGATGATCTTGATGGCTTTGGCGGATCTGGATGAGGGCGAAGGCATATCGGTAAAGGTCGTATCGAAAATGCTCCACGTCGACCCGTCGTTCGTGACGACCCAATCGAAATTGCTGGAGAAAAAGGGCTTCGTGCGGCGAAGGGTATCCGAAGAGGATGCCCGGATTGTGCAGATGTCCCTGACCGACAAGACCTACAAGCTGATCGAGGGACTGGCTTCGCAACGCGAGAGCCTGAGACACTTCATCTTCGACGAATTCAGCGACCGCGAGCTCACGGAATTGACCGGCAAGCTCAACGTGCTCAAGAACCGACTTGAGAAGGCCAGCCTGAAGATTGCGATCGACATCTGAGGTTTGCGCCCGAGGCGGGCCGTGCGCTCAGCCCAGCTTCTCGAAGCGATGCGCCAGCCAATCGAAGATGAATTCATTGGCAAGGGTGGGGTTATCGGAATGCCCCTGCGAAGCGGCGGTCTCCGAGGCCCGGAAGAACTTCAGTGAAATATCCGGGTGATTGCCCCTCACCTGCTCGAAAAGCTCGGTAACCTGGTCGGCCTCGAGCCAGCCGTGTTCGCCGACGGTAACCAAAACCGGGCACCGGAGCTGGCGCGCGATCCCCGAATAGCCGTTTTGGCCGGCAACGCCTGAATTTTGCGCGAGGCGGCCCATCAGGAAATGTCGTTCGTGCATATCCCAGATTCCGCCGTCACAAACCGCCGCCGCAAAACGCTGGTCGAGCGCGACACCGCGGGCGACGAAGGACGAACCCACGTCGCCGACGATCGCAACCTTGCCTTCGTCGACATCGTCCCGGGTCGTGAGAAAGTCCATCACGCTGCATATCGCCGTTTCGAGATCGCACCGGCCGGCTATGTTCTCGAAGTCCGAGCCGCCGCCCGGCCCCCAGAGGTCGACCGCCAGCAGCGACATTCCACGATCGTGGGCGTAACGCGCCGTCTTGTATAAATACTCTTCCTTTCGATGTCCGGGCTCTCCGATGCAAATCACCACCGGCGATCGATCCCCGGCGCGCAGGAAGTAACCTTCCAACGGGTAGTCTTCCACCCAGGGTATCTCCACGGTCTCGGCGCACGGGAGCTGTCCAACGTATTTGCGGATGCACGATTGGATACTCGCCCGCGCCACCTGCGCCCTTCGGTCCACGGGATCCATGTTGAGCATGGAGGCCTGATGGTAATTTGCCGATCTGAGCCAGTTGCTCCGGGCCGTCAGCACATTGGCGTTGTTCAGCGCGGCATCGCCGCGTTCGCTGCTGGCATCGGCGATCTTCTTCCATTCGCGGTGCCAACTGTCCGCGTCGCGCGCATCGATCCGGCTCGCGGTGAGAAAACATTCCGAAACCGTCGCGCCGCCTTCTTGAGCCGATCCCAAGAGCCGCATGAACTCAATCGACAGGTCTTCATTGTCCGGCCATTGGATCCATCCTTCCGAACGAAATTGAGACTGTGAGAAGATCGGCTCCATCATTCAGCTATTTGCTCCCGGCTCCAAGATACACGACGCGATAAACGACCATCCGAGGCAGTTGCTCCGGCGGCGAACGGCTCTGCAGCCGCCCCACCGACCCCGGAAACGTTTTCAGATGGGCGGTAAAGCCCATCTGTTCCGGCCTCATGACTTATTTGAGTATCTGAAGTTTGGAGCTGACGACGGCGCGTGCATGGGTCGAGGGAGGAGACGTCACATCCCTCGGATCAGGTCACCGATCGATTTCGTGATGCTGCAGCCACCGCATCCAACCGTTGGCCGCTATCATCCGTCCCACACATCGCTTCCTCCTCTAGGACCTTCCCGGATTTTTCCGGTGTTTTTGTGCAGCGCCCCGCCGTAACGGGTGCGATTTTGCCGGTCCCTATTTGCTCATTTTGGCTTCGTAAGTTCACCTATCTCATCAAAGACCACAACCGCGCACATGCCTTCACCTGCGGCCTGCACTCGACCATTACGGTCCTGTAACTAATGAATGCTACACACGTTGCTGGCGGCTGGTCAATACGACGCCGTTACAAGCCTTTAGGCCTTCGCGCCGCCACCATTTCCATGACCCGCCGATGTCCGGAATCCGGCGTTGATTCGAACATCCAAAGCGACCGTGCCCACGGCGTCGGGTGCCGGCATGCGGTGGTGCAACGCGCCCCAAACTGCGCCCTTTCACCACCTGGCGTACTTAGCCGCCGTTGCCATTCTCACCGCCATTGCCGTTGCCGTTCTCACCGTCGTCGCCGATATGCTCGACGGAGACCACATGCTCGTCTTCGGCGGTGTCGAACACGATGACGCCCTGGGTGGAGCGGCCCGCGATCCGGATGCCCTCGACCGGACAGCGGATCAACTGTCCCTTGTCGGTCACCAGCATGATCTGGTCGCTGTCTTCGACCGGGAAGGACGCCACCAGCTTGCCGTTGCGATCGTTGACCGACATCGCAACGATGCCTTTGCCGCCCCTCCCCGTGGTCCGGTATTCGAAGGACGACGAGCGTTTGCCATAGCCGTTTTCGCTGACCGTCAGCACGAATTGCTCGCTGGCGGACATTTCGACATAGCGCTGTTCGCCGAGCTCGATGGCGCCCGATGCCTCCTCGCTGTCGGTTCCCGCCTCCTCCTCGGCACCGCCACGCCGCACCGCATTGGCGCGGCGCAGATAGGCCGCACGCTCCTCGGAGTTGGCGTCCATGTGGCGCAGAATGGTCAGCGAGATCACTTCGTCCGCTTCAGGCAAGGCGATCCCGCGCACGCCCATCGAGGTGCGTCCCTGGAATACCCGCACATCGGTGACGGGGAAGCGGATGCACTGGCCGCCGGCGGCGGTCAAAAGCACGTCGTCATGCTCGGTGCAGATCTGCACGTCGACGATCGACTCGGTGGTGTCGAGCTTCATGGCGATGATGCCGGAACGCCGGACGTCGACGAAGTCCGACAGCTTGTTGCGGCGGACGTTTCCGCCGGTGGTGGCGAACATCACGTCGAGATTGGCCCAGGAGGATTTATCCTCGGGCAGCGGCATGATGGTGGTGATGCGCTCGCCCTGCTCCAGCGGCAGGATGTTGATCAGCGCCTTGCCGCGCGCATTCGGCGCCGCCATCGGCAGCCGCCAGACCTTTTCCTTGTAGACTTGGCCGCGCGACGAGAAGAATAGCACCGGTGTATGTGTCGAGGCCACGAACAGCCGGCTGACGAAATCCTCGTCGCGGGTCTGCATGCCCGCCCGGCCCTTGCCGCCGCGGCGCTGGGCGCGATAAGCGGACAGCGGCACACGCTTGACGTAGCCGGCGTGCGATACCGTGACCACCATATCCTCGCGCTGGATCAGGTCCTCGTCCTCGACCTCGTCTCCCTGTTCGATGATCTCGGTTTTGCGCGGGGTGGCGAATTTCGATTTTACCTCGACCAACTCGGCCTTGACGATCGCCTGCACCCGGGCACGCGACCGCAATATCTCGAGATAGTCGGCGATTTCGACCGCCAATTTGTCGAGTTCTTCGGAAATCTCCTCCCGCCCAAGCGCGGTCAACCGCTGCAAACGCAGATCGAGAATGGCTTTCGCCTGCTCGAACGACAGCCGTGCGGTCCCTTCCGCGGTCATCCGGTGCCGGGGATCGTCGATCAGCGTGATCATGGTCTCGACGTCCCTCGCCGGCCAGTCCCGCGACATCAGGGTGTCGCGCGCGGTGTTGGGATCGGGCGATGTCCGGATAACCCGGATCATCTCGTCGATATTGGCGACCGCGATCGCAAGACCGACCAGGATGTGGGCACGGTCGCGAGCCTTGTTAAGCAAGAACTTGGTACGGCGCGTGATCACCTGCTCGCGAAAGGCGACGAACAGCGTCAGCAGATCCTTCAGGTTCATCGTCTGCGGCCGGCCCTGATCCAGCGCCAGCATGTTCGCAGGAAAATTGGATTGCAGCGGCGTGAACCGATAGAGCTGGTTCAGCACCACATCGGCCATCGCGTCGCGTTTCAATTCGACCACCACGCGGTACCCGTCGCGGTCGGATTCGTCGCGTAGGTCGGAGATGCCCTCGATCTTCTTCTCGCGGTGCAGCTCGGCGATGCGCGCGACCATGGTGGCCTTGTTCACCTGGTAGGGAATTTCCGAGATGACGATGGCTTCGCGATCCTTGCGGATGGTGTCGATCGACACCTTGCCGCGCATCACGATCGAGCCTCGGCCGAGATGATAGGCCGAGCGGATACCCTGACGGCCGATAATGATGCCGCCGGTCGGAAAATCCGGCCCCGGAATGATCTTGATGAGATCGTCGATACCCAGCGCGGGATCGTCGATCAGCGCCATGCAGGCGTCGATGACCTCGCCGAGATTGTGCGGAGGAATGTTGGTGGCCATACCGACCGCGATGCCGCCGGCGCCGTTGACCAGAAGGTTCGGAAACTTCGCCGGAAGGACAGACGGCTCGGTTTCCGAATTATCATAATTGGGCTGGAAATCGACGGTGTCCTTGTCGATATCTCCGAGAACCTCCAGTGCCGACCGGCTCAGGCGTGCTTCGGTATATCGATACGCGGCGGGCGGATCGCCGTCCACGGAACCGAAATTGCCCTGACCGTCGATCAGCGGCACGCGCATCGAGAAATCCTGCGCCATCCGGACCATCGCGTCGTAAATCGACTGGTCGCCGTGCGGATGATATTTACCGATGACGTCGCCGACCACGCGCGCCGACTTGACGTATTTTTTGTCGGGCGTGTGCCCCTGCTCATACATCGAATAGAGAATGCGCCGATGCACCGGCTTGAGGCCGTCGCGCGCATCCGGCAGCGCCCGCGCCACGATCACGCTCATGGCGTAATCGAGGTAGGAGCGCTTCATCTCGTCCAGGATGGATACGGGGCGAATATCCGAGGGCGCCGGGGGCTCGCCGGGCGTCGTATCTTCGTGGTCAGCCAAAGGGGGAATCCGTCAGTTCTTGGTCGGGAATCATATAGCGCATCGAAGCCATCCAAACCACCCCCAACCGGTCCAGGCGAGCGGTTTTTCCCTTCGTTTTTCCAGAGACTTACGAGGCCGGCGGCATTCCTTGCAGCTGGCCCGAAAACGGTGGTTGGAACGTCTTGCGCAGGGCCCGGTTCCAGCAAACGCGTCGACCGGGACGGCGTTTTCGATGGGGCCGCTACTGGCCGAACAAGACAGTGTGCATGATACGCCCAGGGACCAGCGTGAACAGCCCGGCAAGAATGAGAGCGCCGCCAAAGATCGATATCATCGTGATTTTGTGGGCGCGCACGCGATGTCCGCGGGCTGCCAAGACGCCGACCACCAGCATGACCGGCGTGAAGACCGACAGAATGTGAATCGGGCTCCACGGGCCCCACATTCGAATGCCGTGAATGAGAAATGACGAAATGCTGATCACCAGCATCAGCACAACCCAAACCCAGCCGAGGGTTCGGTGCGAGAGCGTGCCTTTGGGGGCGCCCAGTTGAACGGCGCCGAGAGCGAAGGCAGCCATCGCGGCGAATGCGTGAATCTGGACTTCCGGAGCGGCGTTCAAGAGCGGCGCGAGCGACATCTAAAACACCCAAGAGGCAAGAAGAAGCAACGCCGGAACGTCGCTGTAACGAATAGCTACATCTATCTTTCCAGCGTCAAGTTTAACCGCTTCTCACCTCAACGGCGGGCGCATCATACACGCCCGGCCGCCCTGCTCTCCTCCGCCGCAGCGATCGACGCCGAACGCATGGCGCAAATCAGAACGGCAAATCAGAACGGAATGTCGTCGTCCATGTCGCTGTTGCGGGCGCCGGCCGCCACCGCACGGCGGGGCGCGGGGCTCGACGGGCTGCTGGAGCCGAAATCGCCGCCGGAATCATCGGATCCGAAACTGCCGCCGCCGCCACTGCGGCCGTCGAGCATGGTCAGGGTCGAGTTGAAGTTCTGCAGCACGACCTCGGTCGAGTATTTCTCGACGCCGCTCTGGTCGGTCCATTTCCGCGTCTGCAGTTGCCCCTCGATGTACACCTTGGCGCCCTTCTTCAGGTACTGCTCGGCGATCTTGCAAAGGCCTTCGCTGAAAATCACCACGCGATGCCATTCGGTCTTTTCCTTGCGCTCGCCGGTAGCCTTGTCGCGCCAGGTATCGGAGGTCGCAATCCGCAGGTTGGCGATCGGCCGCCCATCCTGCGTCCGCTTGATTTCCGGATCGGCCCCGAGATTGCCGATCAGAATCACCTTGTTCACACTTCCCGCCATCGCCGCTCTCCACGCTCGAAATTACTGGACTGACCTCGCTCACGCATGCCGGCCTGAACTTTCCGTCCTGCCGTGAGATCACCTTGGGATTGACCCTATACGCTCACCGATCGGGCAAGCCGGATGATCCCGGGGTTATCCACATATAGCACCGCCGGGCGCCATGTTCCAGTTTTGTTCCTCTCAATCCGGGCAGCTCGCATTTGACGGTACCGCAGTATGCAACGGTGCGCCGGCGGCAACAGCTGAAACCCGGAAAGTTCCCTCGGGTTCCAAGATATACTAATTAAATCATTAACTTGGGTACGGATAGTTGGTTTGCGACTGTTGCAATTCGGAGACGGTATTTCCGCCTGAATCGCGTATCGTCGCTCTTGGATTGGATGGGGCTCGCAGCCGATTGCGGCGGAACCAAAGTGCTTCAGGAGATAAAAAAACAAGTTAATCTGGAGAATATCGATGAAAAAGTTTTTGCTGGGTACAGTTGGTTTAATTGCGATGGCAGGCTCCGCCTCGGCGGCGGATCTCGGTGCGCGTCCCTACACCAAAGCTCCGCCGGTGTATGTTGCGCCGGTCTATGACTGGAGCGGGTTCTATATCGGCGGCAACGGCGGCTGGGGATCGAGCCGTAATTGCTGGGACAACGTCACGCCATCGGGGGCGTTCTTCGGAGCGGAAGGTTGCCATGACGCAACCGGCGGCGTCGCCGGCGGTCAGATCGGCTACCGCTGGCAGACCGCGGGCTGGGTGTTCGGACTTGAAGGCCAGGGCAACTGGGCCGACCTGAGCGGATCGAATATCAGCGCGCTCACCGGCGGACGCGACCGTACGCGTGTGGATGCGTTCGGCCTGTTCACCGGCCAGATCGGCTATGCCTGGAACAACGCCCTGCTCTACGTCAAAGGCGGCGGCGCGGTCACCGACAACCGCCACGACCTCTACACCGTGCCCGGCAACATACTGGTTGCCCGCGGCGACGATGAGAGCAATTGGGGCGCCACGGTGGGTGTCGGCCTCGAATTCGGCTTCGCTCCGAACTGGTCGGTCGGCGTCGAATACGACCATCTGTTCATGCAGGACCACACCGTCGCCTTCGTCACGCCGGGCAATTTCGCCTTCGGAAGCGACCGGATCCGTCAGGACGTCGATATCGTAACCGCTCGCATCAACTACCGCTTCGGCGCGCCGGGGATCTCGAGGTACTGATCTAAGTCGTTGGGGGGACTGAAAAGGCCGGCCAGCGTGCCGGCCTTTTTATTGCGACCTCCTGGTATTGACCCTTCCGCCGGTCCGGCGCCATTTCACCTGCGTTGCAATTTCCGACGCAACAAACCGTTGATGGCTGCCATGCGGCACTGGAAATCGCCGCGCGTTCTTCCTACGTTCCGAGCACACCCATTGGCGTTCGCTTCCGGTTTTCCCGCGATGCGCGCCCGTCTCCGTTTGCGCGTCTGGAATTGCCGGTATGGATGAAGTGATCAAGGCGAAGCGCCAACAAACCGCCGGCTCCGGCATGCGTGCGATCACGATTCGCGGTGCGCGCGAGCACAACCTCAAGAACGTCGACCTGGAAATTCCGCGCGACCGGCTGGTGGTGTTCACCGGCCTGTCCGGCTCGGGGAAATCATCGCTCGCCTTCGACACCATCTACGCCGAGGGTCAGCGCCGCTACGTCGAATCGCTGTCGGCCTATGCGCGGCAGTTCCTGGAGATGATGCAAAAGCCCGACGTCGACCAGATCGACGGATTGTCGCCGGCCATCTCCATCGAGCAGAAGACCACCTCGAAAAATCCGCGCTCGACCGTCGGCACCGTCACCGAGATCTACGACTACATGCGGCTGTTGTGGGCGCGGGTCGGCGTCCCCTATTCGCCCGCGACCGGCCTGCCGATCGAGAGCCAGATCGTGTCGCAAATGGTCGACCGCGTGCTGGCGCTGCCGGAAGGCACGAGACTCTATCTGCTGGCGCCGGTGGTGCGCGGCCGCAAGGGCGAGTACCGCAAGGAACTCGCCGAATACCTCAAGAAGGGCTTTCAGCGGGTCAAGATCGACGGCACTTTTTACGAACTGGCGGAAGCGCCGGTGCTCGACAAGAAGTTTCCGCACGACATCGACGTCGTGGTGGACCGCATCGTAGTGCGCCCCGACATGGGGCAGCGGCTGGCGGAAAGCTTTGAGACCGCCCTGAAACTCGCCGACGGGCTCGCCGTGATCGAATATGCCGACGCGCCTGCCGCGGCGCCTGAAGAAAAGAAGTCCGACAAGAAGACAGCAAAAATCCACGACAAGAGCGGGCCGGAACGGATCCTGTTCTCGGAGAAGTTCGCCTGCCCGGTGTCCGGCTTCACCATTCCGGAAATCGAACCCAGGCTGTTTTCCTTCAACAATCCCTATGGCGCCTGCCCGGCCTGTGGCGGCCTCGGCGTCGAGCAGCACATCGACGAAGACCTGGTCATCCCCGACAAGGAATTGACGCTGCGCAAGGGCGCCATCGCGCCATGGGCGAAATCGTCATCGCCCTATTACGTCCAGACCCTGACCGCGCTCGGTAAGTTCTACAAATTCACGCTCGAGACCAAGTGGAAGGACCTGCCGAAGAAAACGCAGAGACGCCATCCTGCATGGCTCCGGCGACGACGAGATCAAGTTCTCCTATGAAGACGGCGTGCGCTCCTACGACACCAAGAAGCCGTTCGAGGGCGTCATCACCAATATCAACCGCAGGTATCGCGAGACCGACAGCGAGTGGGCGCGCGAGGAACTCGGCAAGTATTTTTCCGACGTGCCGTGCGAGGCCTGCCACGGCTACCGGCTCAAGCCGGAGGCGCTCTGCGTCAAGATCGGCGGCAAGCATATCGGCGAGGTCTCGGAATTGTCGGTCCGCCGCGCCGGCGAATGGTTCGAGAGCGTGCCTGAGGTGCTCAACGCGCAGCAGAACGAGATCGCGGCGCGCGTGCTCAAGGAGATCCGCGAGCGGCTTTCGTTCCTGCTCGACGTCGGCCTCAACTACCTGACCCTGGCGCGCGCCTCCGGCACTTTGTCCGGCGGTGAGAGCCAGCGCATCCGGCTGGCCTCGCAGATCGGCTCGGGATTGACCGGCGTGCTCTATGTGCTGGACGAGCCGTCGATCGGCCTGCACCAGCGCGACAATGCGCGGCTGCTGGAAACCCTGAAGCGGCTGCGCGACCTCGGCAACACCGTGATCGTGGTCGAGCACGACGAGGACGCCATCCGGCTGGCCGATTACGTCGTCGACGTCGGTCCCGGCGCTGGCACCCATGGCGGCAATATCGTCGCCCAGGGCACGCCCGCCGACATCATGAACAATCCGAAGTCGCTGACCGGAAAATACCTCACCGGCGAATTGTCGGTCGACGTTCCCGAGCGGCGGCCGCCGAACCATCGCCGCACCATCAAGGTGATCAACGCCCGCGGCAACAACCTGAAGAACGTCTCGGCGGAGATTCCGCTGGGCCTGTTCACCTGCGTCACCGGCGTGTCCGGCGGCGGCAAGTCGACGCTGCTGATCGACACGCTCTACCGCGCCATCGCCCGCAAGCTCAACAACGCCAGCGAAGGCGCAGCCCCTCACGACCGCATCGAGGGGCTGGAGCATATCGACAAGATCATCGACATCGACCAGTCGCCGATCGGCCGCACCCCGCGCTCCAACCCCGCGACCTATACCGGCGCCTTCACGCCGATCCGCGAATGGTTCGCCGGCCTGCCCGAAGCCAAGGCGCGCGGCTACGAGCCCGGGCGATTTTCCTTCAACGTCAAGGGCGGCCGCTGCGAGGCCTGCCAGGGCGACGGCGTCATCAAGATCGAGATGCACTTCCTGCCCGACGTCTACGTCACCTGCGACGTCTGCAAGGGCAAGCGCTACAACCGCGAGACGCTGGAAGTGCTGTTCAAGGGCAAGTCGATCGCCGACGTGCTCGACATGACGGTCGAGGAAGCCGCCGAATTCTTCAAGGCGGTGCCGCGCGTGCGCGAGACATTTAAGACCTTGCACCGCGTCGGCCTCGATTACATCCATGTCGGCCAACAGGCCACTACGCTTTCCGGCGGCGAGGCCCAGCGCGTCAAGCTCGCCAAGGAATTGTCAAAGCGCGCCACGGGACGCACGCTCTACATCCTGGATGAGCCGACCACCGGCCTGCACTTCCATGACGTGAAGAAGCTTCTGGAAGTGCTGCACGAGCTGGTGGCACAGGGCAACACCGTGGTGGTGATCGAGCACAATCTCGAAGTGATCAAAACCGCCGACTGGGTCATCGACCTCGGCCCCGAAGGCGGCGACGGCGGCGGCGAAATCGTCGCCTGGGGCCCGCCGGAGGATATTGTGAAAGCACCGCGCAGCTACACCGGCAAGTTTTTGGCGCCGGTGCTGAAGAAGGCCGACGGCGGGAGGAAGAAGCGCGGGGCGAGCGAGGCGGCGGAGTAGCTTGTTCGGATGTGATGCCCTACTCCCTCGTCATCTTCGATCTCGACGGCACCCTCGCCGACAGCATGCCGTGGTTTCTCCGCAACGTGAATGACGTCGCCGACCGCTTCGGCTTTCGCCGTGTTGCGGACGAGGATATCGAGCCGCTGCGCCATGCATCCACCCGCGAAATCCTTGCACGCCTTGAAGTCCCGCTGTGGAAGCTTCCTGTCATCGCCCGGCACATGCAGCGGCTGAAGTCTGAGCAGGCCGCAAGCATCGCGTTGTTTCCCGGCGTCGGCACCATGTTGCGCACGCTGGCGGATTACGGAACGCGGCTGGCGCTGGTCAGTTCGGACACTGAGGCCAACGCCCGCGTGAAGCTCGGAGAGCTCGCCGAGTTGTTCTGCTGTTTTGATTGCGCTGCCTCGATCTTCGGCAAGCCGGCGAAATTCCGTCGCGTCCTCAAACGCGCGGACGTCAGCGCCGCGCGGACGATCGCGATCGGAGATGAGACCCGCGACATCGAAGCGGCGCGCGCGGTCGGCATCGCCTGCGGGGCTGTGATGTGGGGATACGCCGCGGCCGACGCCTTGCGGGCGCGCGAACCTGATCTGGTATTTGAACGAATGGAAGATATTGCGCACAGACTGGTTGCGACAGATGGACGGAGCGACACCTAGGCGCGACGCCAGTGAAGCGACGGAGCAATTACTCCGCTAGCGCCGCTTCCACGAACCCCGCCGGATCGTCGCAGAACTCACGCATCACCTTGTAATGGTCGGTCTGCTCGACGGTGACGGGATCGAGCCCATACTTCGACAACCGCAACAGGCGCGCGCCGGGATAGGCCATCAGCATCGGCGAATGCGTGGCCATGATGATCTGGCAAATGCCTGAGACTTCCATCATTCGCATCAGCTTTAGAAATTCCATCTGGCGTGCGGGCGACAGCGCGGATTCCGGCTCGTCGAAGATGAAGATGCCCTGCCGCTGGCAGCGTTCCTGAAAGAACCGCAAGAAGCCCTCGCCGTGGGAATGCGAGAGGAAGTCGGGCGGCAAACCGCCGCTGCTGGACGCGGCTTCATCGAGATACCGGGCAACCGAGAAAAAGCTCTCCGCCCGGAAGAACCAGCCATTGGTGATCTTGGGCAGCCAGCTTGCGCGAAGTGCAGAGGAAAGCTCTCCGCCCGAGACTTCCACCGCCCCGGAATGATCGACCGGCCGATAGCCCTTGCCGCCGCCGGCTTCGTCATAGCCCGCGAGCACCGCTATGCCCTCAAGCAAGGTGGATTTGCCGGTGCCGTTTTCGCCGACGATGATGGTGATGGATCGGTCGAAACTCAGCTCAAAATCGTCTCCCAGAAATGGAAGACAAAACGGATAGGCCTTGCGGTCGGCAATGCGCGACGGCTCCAGCCAAAGCCGTTTGAGATAAGGCGCCGGCAGGTTGATCGGGCGATTTCGTCTTGAACTCATCGGCTGGGGTCCGAATTACCAATGCGGGACAGCTAGCTCGTAACGGTCGGATATGTGGCACACTCTTTGGAACACAACAAGAACAATATCGCGCAGGAGTAGTGTTTGTGAACACGCTCAACGCGTCGCGCCTGGCGTCCCGATTTCGCGTTCGGCGCGCGCTACTTCCAAACGAGCCGATGGATAGCCAAGATTATATTCGGGCCGTTACAATTCCTCAGTTGAGCATGTGGAGCGTCACAGCAGATGCCTAGCACCACCTATGCCCTCTTCCGCGACGCCATCCTCAGGGAGCAGCAGGTGGTCTGCACCTACGAGCATCGCACTCGCGAATTGTGCCCGCACATCATCGGCACCAACAAGAGCGGCGAAGAGGTCGTGCTGGCCTGGCAATTCGCCGGCGAGAGCAGCGGCAGCCTGCCGCAATGGCGCTGCTTGCGAATCGCCAACGTCAGCGATGCCAGGACGCGCAGCGGTCGCTGGCATGCCGGCGGCTCGCACAAGACAACGCAGAAATGCGTGACCGATATCGACCTCGATATTAATGTTCACGTCCGCAAATTGCGCTAGACGGTAGCGATGCAAATTCCGCCATCCCTCCTCCGATCTTTTCTAATGAGAGGATTGCATGCCTGCCAATTCAGTTATCGACATATCCCATTACAACGGTAGACGACTTCGTTTCGACAAAGCCAAGGCCGACGGAATAGTTGGAGTGATCCAAAAGGCAACGCAAGGCGAAGCCTATGTCGATGCCACCTTCAAAAAGAACAGGGCCGCGGTGCTGGAGGCGGGCCTGTTGTTCGGCGCCTACCATTTCGGCACTGGAGCCAACGGCGCATCCCAGGCGCAGCATTTTCTGGATACCGTGAAGCCAGACAAAAGCACGATCGTTGTGCTCGATTTCGAGGACAATCCGGTCGGAAGCAGCATGACGTTGGAAGAGGCTCGCACGTTCGTCACGCATGTCCACGACGAACTGGGGCGCTGGCCTGGTTTTTATAGCGGCCACACCATCAAGCGCGCGTTGGGAACAACGATCGATCCTGTTCTCACGAATTGCTGGTTCTGGCTTGCGCAATACGGCCCAACCGCTGTCGTACCGCCGTGTTGGAGCACCTGGACCATGTGGCAATATACCGACGGTGGAGTCGGCCCAATGCCACACACCGTGGACGGAATCGGATCTTGCGACCGCAACTACTACAACGGAACGGAAGCGCAACTCAAAAGCTGGTGGGGAAAATAGGACGATCTATACGCTTCCCGGTCGTGGCGCGGAGCCTGTCATCCGGGCGCGCATTCGCGCGACCCGTTGGCTCATCCGGGGCTATGCTAACTGCTCGGCGATTTATCGCGGTTCGCCAGAGAATGCCTCGCGCAGGACCGACAGCCGATCGAGCGCAGCCTGCGGCAGCGGGCCTTTTTGGACTGCGGCGAGCGCATCCTCGAACTGCTGCGGCGTCGCCATGCCAACCAGGATCGTGCCAACAGCCGGGTGAGATAGCGCAAACCGCGTGGCGGCTTCGGTCAGGCTACTGGCGAAGCCCTCCTTGACCAGCGGCAGCAGACGGCGTGCACGATCGATATCGGCGTCGTAGCTGACAGCCGAACCGATCGGTTCGGGCGCCGGGCTCGCAATCGGGTGACGATCGGCCGAGCCCGATAAAGCGCCGCCAGCCAGCACGCGGATGCCCACCACGCCGACGCCGGCGGCCTTGGTATGATCGAACAATCGTCGATAATCCTGGGCCGGATAGTTCGCCGGCAATTCCTCGGCGGCAGATGGGTTGAGCATGTTATAGACGACCTGCGCACTGTCGAAGACGCCGGCATCGATCACTTGATGCAGCGCCGCCGTGTCGCCGACGGCCGTCATGCCAAGGAAACGAATTTTTCCTTGCTGACGCAGGCGTTCGAATGCAGGCACCACGTCATCCAGCACCTGTCGGACGCTCAGCGCCGCCTCACCTCCTTCGTCGGCAATCGCATTATGCAGATGAAGGATGTCGACCCGGTCGAGACGTAGTCGCGCCAGACTACCTTCGAGCGATGTCGTTACCGCATCGGCAATGCGGCCGAACTCGCCGGGCGGCAGCCGGACCTTGGTGCCGACGGCGACGTTGGCCGGCTTCAGGTTTTGCAGGATACGGCCAAGGTTCTTTTCCGACTCGCCATTGCCGTATTGCACCGCGGTGTCGAAGTAGTTGACGCCGGCCGCGATCGCCCGCGCGATGGTGCGCTCCTGGTCGGCAGGATCACCCCGCACCATCAAGCCGCCCACGGCGCCGCAGCCGAAGCCCAGCACCGAGAGCTGCATTCCCGTGCGTCCAAAGACCCGCAATTGCATCGCTGGTTCCTCCGGCTGACGGGAGACTATGCGATGTGGAGCGCCCGTCACTCAACCCTGAAATTTTCAGAGATGATGGTCGGCGCGCTTTTTAGATCGTGCGAGTGCCCGCAGGATGGGTTGGGTACGCGAAACCCCCTCGCCTGCGAGCTCTCGCCCTCAGACCAGCTTCGCGGGCTTGAGCAGGTCGGCCAAGCCGACACGGTGAAGCATTTCGGCGCGCAGGCGGTCGAGCACGGTAAAGCCGACATCGGCACCATCCTGCGTCGGATCGTAATGGAGCCGGAACGGCCGCTTGCCGAACGGCGCGTTCACGATATTGACGATGGCGTCGGCCACACCCGCGACGTCGGCATCATCAGGCACGATGGCGGCGAACGCCTTCTGCACCTGTTCGCTAAAGCCTTTGTACGGTCCAGCTTCATATTCGGCGAGGCGGACCGCATCGGCCGGCCGGCCCGAATGCGCAAAGTGATTGGTGCCCTTGGTGAAGGCGCCGGGCACGACGATCGAGGTCTCGATACCCCAGCGCGACAATTCGCGTGCATACTGAACAGCAAGCGCATCCATCGCGGCTTTCGCGGCGAAATACGGCGACAGGTATGGCGGCGTACCACCGGCCGAACTGCTGCTCGACACCCATACCAGAAGACCCTGCTTCTGCTTGCGCATGTGCGGCAGCGCCGCGCGGTTGACGCGTTGGGTGCCGAGAACGTTCACGTCGTACTGCTGGGCGAACTGCTCGGGCGTGAAGGCTTCCGCCGGGCCGAACATCATATGCCCGGCGTTGTGAACCAGAACGTCGATGCGACCGCTTTCCGCGATGATCTTCTCGACGGCGGCGTTGGCCGACGGCTCCGACTGCACGTCGAGTTCGAGGGCGCGCAGGTCGACGCCGTCACGCGCCGAGATCTCGGCCATCTCGGCCGCATTCTTGGCGTTACGGCCCGCGACGTCGCGCATCGAGGCGTAGACGGTGTGTCCGGCCTTGGCGAGCGCCTCGGCGGTCAGGCGACCGAAGCCGCTCGAAGCCCCGGTGACCAGGATGACCTTTGAGACGGCGGTCCTGGGAGTTGTCGACTTGGAAAGATTTGCGTTGGACATGGTCAAATTCCTTTTTCGTCAGCTGTCAGGGCGGACGATGCGATGAGATGAGATGCGATGAGTGCTGGGATCAGATGATGCCGCCATTGGCGCGCAGTACCTGGCCGTTGATCCAGCCGCCATCGGGTCCTGCGAGAAAAGCAACCACGTTGGCGACGTCTTCCGGCTGGCCGAGCCGCTCCAGCGGCGCGAGCTTGGTGAGATGATCGATCACCTGCTGCGGCTTGCCCTCGAGGAAGAGCTTGGTCGCGGTCGGTCCCGGCGCGACGGCATTGACGGTGATGTTGCGGCCGCGCAATTCCTTCGACAAGACGTGGGTCATCGCTTCGACGCCGGCCTTGGTCGCGGCATAGACGCCGTAGGTCGGAAACAGCATGGTGGCCTGGCTGGACGACATGTTGATGATGCGTCCGCCCGAGCGCAGCCGCTTGGCCGCTTCGCGCATGGTGTTGAAGCTGCCCTTCAGGTTGATCGCGACATGGCTGTCGAACAGCTTGTCGTCGGCCTCGGCAACAGAGACCAGGTGCATGATGCCGGCATTGTTCACCAGCACGTCGACGCCGCCGAAGGCCGTTTCCGCCGCGTCGAACATGCGGGCGACGGCGGCCGGGTCGCTGACGTCAGCCTTTACCGTGGTGGCCCGGCCGCCGTTTTTTTCGAGCTTGCTGGCAAGCGCCTCCGCCTCGGCGGTGTTGCCGGCATAGTTGATGATGACGGTAAAACCATCGGCGGCGAGCCGCTCGGCAATGGCCGCGCCAATGCCGCGGGAAGCGCCGGTGACCAGTGCGACCTTGTTGGTGGCGGTATTCATTTTGAGCTCCTTCATTTGCAAAAGCCCGGTGCCGAGCTGATGATTATGGTGATATCGGATGGACGGCCTCAGATAATGAGGCTAGATATAGCCATACTGTTCGTTATATTAGAACAATAGGAAGGTTATGGACCGGCTGGAGGCGATGCGGCTGTTCACGCGGGTGGTGGACCGGCGCAGCTTTACGCAGGCGGCGCACGACCTGGATATTCCACGGTCCACGGTGACCCAGGTGATCCAACAGATTGAAAAGCGCCTCGGCGTGCGTCTGCTCCAGCGCACAACGCGCACCGTGATGCCGACCCTCGACGGCGAGGCGTATTACCGGCGTTGTCTCGCCATCCTCGACGACATCGAGGACGCCGAAGGCGCATTCAGCGGCGCGGTGCCGAAAGGGACGCTGCGGGTCGAGGTGCAGGGCACGCTCGCGCGGCACTTCCTGATGCCCGGCCTGCCCGAGTTCTTCGCGAACTATCCGGAAATCCAGATCGCCATGAGCGAAAGCGAGCGCTGGGTGGACGTGGTGCGCGAAGGCGTCGATTGCGTGCTCCGTTACGGCGCATTGCGCGACAGCGATCTTGTGGCCCGCGTCGTTGCCACGCTCGAGCGCGTCACATGCGCCGCGCCGGCCTATCTCGAACGCTACGGCTGCCCGCAGACACCGGACGACCTTGCAAACCATCGCGCGGTCGGGCTGCGATCGCTGACCACGGGCGCGCTCGCGCCGTTCGAGTTCGCCCACGCCCAAGGCGTTACGCGTATGGACGTCCCGGCGCCATTCTCGGTGACGGGCACCGAGAGTTTTCTGGACGGCGTGCGTCGGGGCCTTGGGCTCGCGCAAATGCCGATGTTCCACGTCAAGCGCGATCTCGCCGAAGGTCACCTTCAGCGCATCCTGCCGGACCATCCGGTACCGAGCGCGCCGGTCTCGGTGCTCTATCCGCGCAACCGCCAGCTCTCGCCGCGCGTGCGGGTGTTCATCGACTGGATCGTGCAACGGTTTGCGACTTCAGCCGCAACTGAAAACTGATGAAGGTCCTCGCCGCCAATCATTCGGCAGGTTGACCGAAGCTCAAGAGATAGCCGTTCGGGTCCTTTACCGCGAACTCTGTCAGCCTATAAGGCATCTCTTCGGGCCCCCATTCGGCCGTGCACTTCGCGCCGATGCTGTTCCACAGGTCAAAGACATCGTCGACGAAGATGTACTGGGTCGCTGTCGCGAGCGGGGGACCCAAATGCGCGTTGCGCATGGACATGATGGCAATCTCATCCCGCTCCAGCAGACACCATTCATCACACGAAGCGATCACACTGCAGAATTGTTTTGGCTGTTTGAACATTAAATCAAAACTTCGCGTCCGCAGCGAGAACGGTGGTCCGCGCGCTCACAGCACCTCCAGCACCAGCTCCATCGTCATCAGCACCGGGTTGTCGCCGCGGGTCAGCCGTCCTTCGGCGAGGCCGCCGGTGTAGTCGACGAGCGCGATGTCGAGCGCCGCCGCCAGCGCGCCGCTCGCGTCAGGCGCTACCGCGCCCGCGCTGATCGCAAGTTCGGTCGCGAACGGCTCGACGATGCGCCCGTCCGCGAAACGCGCGCCGATGGTGCTGCCGACGCCGCCGTGCAGCCTGGCGCGCGTGATGCCGCGATCGCGGCAGAAGGCTTCGAGCGCGCCGGCGAAATCCTGGTTCGGCCGCAGCCGCAACGCGAAGGCGCGGCGCGTGGTTTCGCTATCAGTCCCCGCTTCGCTCGACGGCGCTATCGCCACCGGCCCGAACAGCCTGAAATTGGTCTCGGGGTCCGGCTCCGACATGAACACCGCGCCGTCGATGCCGAAGGCTTCCACGGCGAAGGGCTCGGCGACCACCGCTTCCTCGGGCAGGATGTGACCGCCATTGACGCGCCCGTCGGCTTCGGTCCACAGCCCGTGGCAATGAAAGAACGGTGCGCCGTCGCGTTGCCCAAGCGTCATCGTCGCCATCTTCAGCCGGGTGACGCCGGCCGGCCGGAAGGTGTCGCTGTAGAACGCGGCATATTCAGAAGTTTTGGACAGCGCCGGCATCACATAGGCAAACGGGCCGAGCGCGCCGCCCTTGGCGCGCAGCGTGCCGCCGGCAAAGCCTTCCGCCGCAAAGCCGCGGCGCGCGGCCTCCAGCAGCGGCAGACCCGCTTGCAGCGTGAAGGTGAAAGCGCGGCCGCGGGCTTCCACCCACTGGATGCGCGCGGGCGCGGCGGGGCCGGGCTGGTCGATACGTCGCATCGTTAGCTCGTCTGCTTCATGCGACGTTTTTTGACACGTCTTCCTGGCGCGAACCGGCATCCGCTTCGCTTGAAAACGCTTTGGTGGTGAGGTCGAGCAAGCCACGCGCCTCCAGCTCGTCGCGCACCAGCCGCTTCGGCACCTTGCCGTAACCGGATTTCGGCAAGGCGTCCCAGAAGAAAAACCGCTTCGGCATCTTGTAGCGCGCCACTTTCGGCGCCAGGAAACCGGCCATGTCGGCCTCGCTCACCGTATCGGCGCCCTCCCGCGGCACGCAGACCGCAATGCCGACCTCGCCCCACACCGGATCGGGCACGCCGAGCACCGCGACCTCGCCGATCGCGGGATGGGTCAGGATCTTCTCCTCGACCTCGCGCGGGTAGATGTTGGAGCCGCCGGAGATGTACATGTCGGAGGCGCGGCCGGTGATATAGACAAAACCTTCGTCGTCCATATGGCCGAGATCGCCGGTGCGAAACCAGCCGTCGCGGAAGGCCTTGGCGTTGGCTTCGGGGTTGTCGTAGTAGCCGGCGAACACGGCCGGACCGATGACGCAGATTTCGCCGGTCTCGAACGGCTGCGAGCTCGCGGCCGTCATCGCCCTGGATCGCGACCTGCATGCCGGTGCGCTCGAACCCGCAGGTGCCGATGCGCGCATGCGGCCCGTCCTCGGGATCATGCAATGCCGGCGGCAGCACCGTGATATTGCCGGTGACCTCGCCGAGACCGAAATACTGCACCAGCACGCCGCCGAGTTTTTTCAGCGCGGCCTTCTGGTCCTCGCGGTACATCGGCGCGCCGGCGTAGATGATATAGCGCAGCGAGGAATGGTCGTGGCGGTCGGCGGCGGGATGCTCGACCATCATCTTGAGGATGGTCGGCACCGTGAAGATGTTGCTGACGCGGTGGCGTTCGATCAGCCGGAAGGCCTCGCCGATATCGAAACGATCCGACGGCAGCAGGATGGTCGGCACGCCGCGCGCGGTCTGCACGAGCTGATGGATGCCCGCGCCATGCGACAGCGGCGCCACCACCAGCGACGCGTCATGCTCGGTGGTGCCGGGCATGAGGTCGCAGAGGTGATTGGTCACCACAAAGGCCATCTGGCCATGGGTCAGCACCGCCGCCTTGGAGCGCCCGGTGGTGCCGGAGGTGAAGAAGAACCAGCAGGGGTCGTCGTACTCGACCGCAGTATTCTCGACCCTGGCGCCGGCATGCGCCTTGATCGCCGCGCCGACGGATTGCTCGCCGAAGGCGCCCTCGCCGATCCGCCAGATAAATTCGAGCGCGGGACTAGCGACCGCGGCGGCATGGTCGGGAAAGTCGCCGTGACACAGAAACGCCTTGGCGCCGGACGCGGTGGCGAGATAGGCGACCTCGTCCGGCAGCAGCCGGAAATTGGTCGGCACCCAGACCGCGCCAAGCCGGAACGCAGCGAACATCGACCAGAACATCTCGTCGCCATTCTTGGAATGGACCAGGATGCGGTCGCCCTTGACGATGCCGCGCGCGGCAAGCGCCGCCGCCAGCGCCGAGACCAGCGCGTCGATTTCGCGCCAGGTCCAGGACCGCTCGCCCCAGATGAAGCCAATGCGGTCGCCGTGGCGGCGGGCGTTCTGGGTGAGCAGATGCGCCAGGTTCATCACCCGGCGCGACATCCGTGTCACGCCGCCGCGCGGCGCCGCCATGGTGACAGTCCCGGTCATCTCACCCTCACCTTCTTCCCATCCACGTGCCCGCCGCCAGCAGCACCAGGCCCACCACGCCGGCGACGACGCCATGCTTGGTGTGCACATGGGTCACGCCGGCCTCGTGCCCGGGAAAAAAGCCCGGCAGCTGATCTCGCCGGCGTCAGGAAATAGACGGCGGCGACAATGAGCAGGACGACGCCGAGCACGGTCAGCACCAGCTTCATGGAGTTAGCCTCCCACAACGGACATTCAACCGGCCGGCCCCCGCGCAAGTCCGCCGTTTCTTGAAAATTGAACCAGATTGAGGCGCGCTTGTTAATGGCATCCGGAGCGATCAGCGATGTCGCGAGAATCTGTCGGTTCACCGCAATCCCGTTCCCTTGCAGCGCTGGCATTTCACCACCCGATCGCCCTTCTTCAGCAAGCCCTTGCCTTCGCAATTCTTGCACTTCTGCTTCTTTTTGATGTTGGGGCCTTTGTCGTTGGCCATGATAACCTCCCGGCAATCGAGCGCATGATCGCGATCGAACGGCACCTTTCACGCTAAAGTACAGGCTATCGCCGGCTCATGATAGGCTCATCGAATCCCCCAAGAGCCAATCCGAGCGGACTGATCCCATGAGCGAAACCATCGATAACAAGATCAAGCAACGCTACGAACTGGCGGTCGACGGCCATACCGCCGTGAGCTACTACAAGGTCACCGACGGCGTCGTGACCTTCATGCACACCGAAGTGCCGGCAGAACTCGGCGGCAAGGGGATCGGCTCGAAACTGATCGCGGGCGCGCTCGACCTGGTGCGGGCCGATGGGTTGAAGGTGGTCGCGCTGTGCCCATTTGTGAAGGCCTTCCTCGACAAACATCCCGAGTATCAGGATCTACGCAAGTGAGTTTCGCATGAACCAGGTTCGCGACAACAAATCCCAACGGCGGTTTGAGCTCGACGTCGAAGGCACGCTGGCGTTC
This sequence comes from uncultured Alphaproteobacteria bacterium, assembly GCA_963843235.1. Lineage (GTDB taxonomy): Bacteria > Pseudomonadota > Alphaproteobacteria > Rhizobiales > Xanthobacteraceae > Bradyrhizobium. The sequence goes on along the minus strand of CAWJJV010000011.1, from coordinate 62,418 downwards.
GCGAATTATCGCCTCGCGCCGGGCACTGTCATCATCACCCACACCGAAACGCCTGCGGCGCTGCGCGGCCGCGGCATTGCCTCACAACTGGTGCAGGGCGCGCTGGAGATGATCCGCGCCGACGGGTTGAAGGTGGTCGCCGGCTGCGGGTTCGTGGTGGATTACCTGGACAAGCATCCGGAGTTTGCCGACCTGGTGGGGCGAACATAACACCAACCGTCATCGTCCGGGACTACGATGTGCAGTTGCACATCGGAGAATCCAGAGTTGGTCAGGCAAGAGATTCCGGGTTCGCGCTAGCCGTGCGCGCCCCGGAATGACGGGGACCGCTCACACGATCCGGATCGACATATCCGGCAGGCCCTCGAGCTTGCACAACAGCACGTCGCCCTTCACCACCGGGCCGACATTCTCCGGGGTGCCGGAATAGATGATGTCGCCGGCCTTGAGCTCAAAGGCTTCGGACAGTTTCGAGATCTGCTCGGCGACGCTCCAGGTCATCCGGTCGAGGTTGGAATCCTGCCGCACCGTGCCGTTGACGGCCAGCGAGATCGCGCCCTTGGTGAGGTGACCGACCTTGGCGACCGGGTGGATCGGCCCGAGCACGGCGGCGTGGTCGAAGCTCTTGCCGATTTCCCACGGCTTCTTTTCGGCCGCCATGCCGTTCTGCAGGTCGCGTCGCGTCATGTCGAGCCCAAGCGCGTAGCCATAGACATGGTCAAGCGCCTTTTCCGGCGGAATATTGGTGCCGCCCGATTTCAGCACCGCTACCAGTTCGACCTCGTGATGATAGTTCTTGGTCAGCAAGGGATACGGATGATCCGCGACCTTGCCGATCGCGACGTTCTGGATCGCGTCGGTCGGCTTCTGGAAAAAGAACGGCGGCTCGCGGGTCGGGTCGGAGCCGCGCTCGATCGCGTGCGCGGCATAATTGCGCCCGATGCAATAGATGCGACGAACGGGAAACACGTCGGTATCGCCGACAATCGGGATCGTTACCGCAGGTACCGCGAAGATCGGTTTGGGACCGGCTTTGGCCTCGGCGCGGCCGCCTTGCGTTGCGGCGCCCGCGAGCGCCAGCGCGCCGGTGGCGATAATGGTCCTGCGATCGAGCGTAGTCATCGGCGTTTTCCTTTACGGCTGCTTGTTAATTCGACCGCGTATCTAGCCCCCCGCTTCACATCGGGCAAGCCAATGCCCGGCGCCGGGACGCGGGGACGAAAAAAGGCCCGCGCTGCGCGGGCCTGAACTTTCTCGGCTTAACCTAAAATCTAGTGCTTGATCTCCGGCGGCAGCTTGCCGCCGTTCGCCGCCAGCTTCGCCATCACCTGCTTGTGCAGCCAGATATTCATGGTCGCGGAATCATTGGTATCGCCGGTGTAGCCAAGCTCCTTGGCAAGCTCCTTGCGTGCGCCGAGGCCGGAATCAATGTCGAGCGCCTTCATCAGATCGACGATCGAGGTGCGCCATTCCAGCTTTTCCTTTTTGGCGGCAACCGCCTTGTCGACGATGGCGGCGACATCGACAGCTTGTGCCGCCGCGCCCGACGATGCCGTGGTCGTGGCCGTTGCCCCGCCCGCCGCGGCGCCGCCTGCAGCCGCTCCCCCGCTCGCCGGCGCGGCGCTGGCTTTGGTGCCGAAGATCGCGCTCATAATGGTTCCGAAAATGCTCATCGTTTGCTCCCAATGAATCCAGAGATTACGTGAAGGCTCGAACAGCAATTTTCTCCGCGACCGGCAGCGCCGGGGCTGATCATCACCAAGCTTAGCCGCCCCCGATGGCCTTGCCAATGCGGCACAGCGGCAACCAGCCTGACCTAAGCAAGGTAACGGCGGGATGCCACGCGGAAATGACACTTGAGCGTTTGCGCTGCGACGATGAAAATATTCACCGAAGCGTGAGCGACAGCGCCATCGATTGAGCGTACGCTGGCCGCTCAGTTCGCGGCATGGCCAATTTTGGGATCCTTGTCTTCGCGTCTGGCCTGATCGTGATCGTTTCCGCAGACGGCTCCGCGCGCCTTCGACCCGGCGTGACAATCCGGCCGCTGCCGCAAGGGAGACAACGACATGGCGACATCATACTCAAGCAATGTCACACCACTCGAGCAGACTGCGCCAGAGATCGCGGCGGCTCCCATCGTGCGGACCATCGGCATGGCCAACCTGGGCCGGGTGCTGCGGCTCGGCTGGGAGGATTTCAAGGCGGTGCCCAGCCACGCCGTAATCCTCTGTGTCATCTATCCCGTGCTCGGGTTGGTACTGGCGCGCACCGTGCTCGGCTATTCGGTGCTGCCATTGCTGTTTCCGCTCGCGGCCGGTTTTGCGCTGATCGGCCCGTTCGCCGCGCTCGGTCTCTATGAACTCAGCCGCCGCCGTGAACGCGGCGAGCCGGCGTCGGCATGGGACGCGATCGACGTGCTGCGGTCGCCGTCGTTCGGCGCCATGCTTGGGCTCGGCGTGTTGCTGCTGGCCTTGTTCGTGACCTGGGTCGCGACCGCGCAGGCGATCTACGTCGCAGCGTTCGGTTATGAAGCCGCGGCGGGAATTCCCGACTTTGCCCGGCGCGTGCTGACGACGCCGCAGGGATGGTGGCTGATTATAGCCGGTTGCAGCGTCGGGTTCCTGTTCGCGCTCGTGGCCTTGTGCGTCAGCGTGGTTTCCTTCCCGCTGATGCTCGATCGTCACGCCAGTGCCGGCGAGGCCATCGTGACGTCGCTCCGCGCCGTTGCGAAGAATCCGGTGCCGATGGCGGCGTGGGGATTGATCGTCGCGGTCCTGTTGATCGTGGGCTCGCTGCCGTTCTTCCTGGGGCTTGCCGTCGTTATCCCGCTGCTTGGCCACGCCACCTGGCATCTTTATCGTGCGGTGATCGCACCGGATCCGAACCCGCGGCCGATCGCTCCCCGTCGGCAGCGCGAGCGGCGCTCGGCGGCGGACTTCCCCGCGGCATTGTTCCCATGGCAGCGCAAGAACGACGCCTAAGTCGCGGAAACGCCATCGCGATCGGCGGCCGGTCGGGTGTCGATAGGCCGCGGCGACGGGCCACAAGGGTGACGCCGTAAGGGAGCCAGCCTTGTTTTGGCCGCGGTTGCCGGGGACATTCCGTGCTACCCAGTTATCACGCTTCAACCGCGAATCGATCCTGGTGCGAATCCTGTTGACCCCTCGTTCTCTATTCAGAGCCCTGGCCGTCAGCGCCGTGCTGATGATGCCCGCCGCCTCGGCTGTTGCGGCATCCTGCGGCACCGGCAGCTTTGAGGCGTGGCTGGCCGACTTCAAGAACGATGCCGCCGCCAAGGGCATTTCGCAGTCCGCAATCGCATCCGGCCTGAACGGCGTGACGCTGGATAAAGCGGTGCTGTCCCGGGACCGCTCGCAGGCTGTCTTCAATCAAAGTTTCGAGGAATTTTCCGGCCGCATGGTGCCTCCTCGCCTGACGCGCGGCAGCAACATGCTGAAACAATACGGGTCGGCGCTCGGGCGTATCGAACAGGCCTACGGCGTGCCCGGCGAGGTGCTTGTGGCGATCTGGGGGCTGGAAACGGATTTCGGCGTCAACATCGGCAAGTTTCCGACCATCCGATCGTTGGCGACGCTGGCTTACGATTGCCGACGATCAGAGACCTTTCGGGCCGAGCTGCTGGATGCGCTACGCATCATCGATCGCGGCGATCTCGCAGCGTCCGAAATGCGCGGCGCCTGGGCGGGAGAAATCGGCCAGACCCAGTTCATGCCGTCGTCCTATATCAAATACGCGGTCGATTTCGACGGCAACGGCCACCGCGATCTCTTGCACAGTGCTCCCGATGTCTTGGCATCAACAGCCAATTACCTCGCCGGTTACGGCTGGCAGCGCGGCAAGGGCTGGGAGCCCGGCAGCGCAAACTTCAACGTGATCCAGCAATGGAACAAGAGCGAGGTCTACGCCAAGACCATCGCCTCTTTCGCGAGCCAGCTCGCGCGCGCACCCTGAGCCGTTGATCCCCGGCTAAGGAGACGATTCGCGATCCGGAGCCCGAGGGACCGGATTTCTTCGAGCGCGCATGATCTCTCAGCAAACGATGAGTCCGGCCGTCCCGGCGACGGCGTGAACGGGCGCGCCGTCCGACGATCACATGGGCGCCTTCAAGTCCGGGTCTGGGGCGGCATCAGAGCTTCGACGATGCGAGATGGCGGCTACCAGCTCCGATCTCGGCTCCGAATCGGATTGTCCTTCCGGAACCAGAATCATCAGAGGCAAGCTGCATAGTGCACCGCAACAACCAATAGTGATTTATAGTTCATACTTATCATCAGCATGTGATTTTTGCATATGAGGTTACCTCCTCAGCCCCCCCAAAAGCAGCCTTCTGCGCCTGAACGGGCTTGATCCGTGGGCTCCACATCCACATTTCGGTTCTAGTGCATCTATCAGAGTTCGTTACGGTATTTCTGCATCCACGGCGGATCTCCTGAGGGTCGCGACGGGAGCCGGTTGGGGTTTTCTACCAGCGACGGGCAAAGCCGGGCTGGTTAACCAGTCCCTAACGTCGCTATGCGTAAATGGCTTAGCTGCACCGCAGCATTGGAACTTCCGATGCGAGAAACTTCGACCTATATTCATTTCAACGATGACGCTCCTCGAAGAGCTGAATCAAAAATACTAGGAGACTACCATGTTGCTCTCGCATCATCCGGATGATCCAGTCGTTCCGGGAATATCAGCGCAATGTCAGCGAACTGGCCCAGCTCAGCGACCGCGAACTGGCCGATATCGGGCTCGACCGCTCGGACATTCCGCGCGTTGCCTCCGGAAACTATAACGGCTGATCTGTTTTAGCCGATCGACGAACGGATAACGCCCGCCACGCTGCGGGCGTTGTCGTATCTGAGTATCAGCGCATTCCACTGCGGCCGAAAAAGCGCTAACCCTTCGCGATGACAGGCATCAGCTCTTCCTCAGATACCATACACATCGTCGGCGCGGGCCTCGCCGGCACCGAGGCGGCCTGGCAGGTCGCGCAGGCAGGCGTCCGGGTCGTTCTGCACGAGATGCGCCCTGAACGGATGACGGAAGCCCATCGCACCGATGGCCTCGCCGAACTCGTCTGCTCCAATTCGTTCCGTTCCGACGACGCCTTGAACAACGCGGTCGGGCTGCTGCATGCCGAAATGCGCCGGCTGGGATCGCTGGTCATGCGTGCCGCCGATGCCAATCAGGTACCGGCCGGTGGCGCGTTGGCGGTCGACCGTGACGGTTTCTCGGCCGCCGTCACCAAGGCTCTGCACGACCATCCGCTGATTGAAATCCGCCGGGGTGAAATCGCGGGCTTGCCGCCGGCGGACTGGGACAACGTCATCGTCGCGACCGGGCCCCTCACCTCGGCGCCGCTCGCGGACGCCATTCGCGCGTTGACCGACGAAAGCGCACTGGCCTTCTTCGATGCCATCGCCCCGATCGTGCACAAGGATTCGATCGATATGTCGGTGGCGTGGTTTCAGTCACGCTACGACAAGATGGGACCGGGCGGTACCGGGGCCGATTACATCAATTGCCCGATGACCAAGGCGCAATATGACGGTTTCGTCGAGGCATTGCTGGCGGGCGAAAAGACCGATTTCAAGGAGTGGGAAACCAACACGCCCTATTTCGACGGCTGCCTGCCGATCGAGGTGATGGCCGAGCGCGGCCATGAGACCTTGCGCCACGGCCCCATGAAGCCGGTCGGGCTCACCAACCCGCACGACCCGACCGTCAAGGCCTACGCCATCGTGCAGCTGCGCCAGGACAACAAGCTCGGCACGCTCTACAACATGGTCGGCTTCCAGACCAAGCTGAAGCATGGCGCGCAGCAACGCGTCTTCCGCACCATCCCCGGGCTCGAGAACGCCGAATTCGCCCGCCTAGGCGGCCTGCACCGCAACACCTTCCTGAACTCACCGAAGCTCCTGGACGGACAGTTGCGGCTGCGGGCGCAACCGCGGCTGCGCTTCGCCGGACAGATGACCGGTTGCGAGGGCTATGTGGAGTCAGCCAGCGTCGGCCTTATGGCCGGCCTCTATGCCGCGGCCGATGCGCGCGCAATCGCGCTGACGCCGCCGCCGGCTACGACGGCGTTGGGATCGCTGCTCGGGCATATCACCGGCGGCCATATCGAGACCATCGACGCCGGTCCGCGCTCGTTTCAGCCGATGAACATCAACTTCGGGCTGTTTCCGCCGCTCGCCGCGCCTCCCACCAAGAAACCGGACGGCACGCGCCTGCGCGGCAACGAAAAGACCGTTGCGAAGAAACAGGCGATCAGCGCCCGCGCGCTGGCCGATCTCGATCGATGGATCGCCGACAGCCTGCACGTCGCAGCGGCGGCGTGAGTCCCATGAGCCTGCCCAAAGAGGATGCCGCCGTTCTGTCGGCGCGATGGACCGAAGGCGTGTTGCTCAAGCGCGACGTGTTTTCCACGGTCGAGCGTGGCCGCTTTCGCAGCCCTGACGGTGACGGCGAAGTCGATGCGGTGCTGCGCCGGCTCGACCAGGTACCGTGGTGGTCCTATCTCCTCGCGCGTCATCTGTTTGCACGCGAGCGCCGCGCACTGGCGCTGGCGCGTGACCTGCACGCCGGGCCGGAGCTGCTATGGGCCGGCCGGCAGGCGCTGGTGCGCGGCTTCATCAACGGCGTGGCGCTGCATCTCGCCAAACCGCACGGCGATGTCGCCTATTTCCGTTCCGCCAAAGAAGCGCTGCGCAAGCTGCATCGCGCCGGCATTTGCCATAACGACCTTGCCAAGGAACAAAATTGGCTGCGCGGCAGTGACGGCCGTGCCTATGTTACCGACTTCCAGCTCGCGGCCTGCTTCAAAACCCGCAGCCGACTGTTTCGCATCGCCGCCTATGAAGATCTTCGGCATCTGCTCAAGCACAAGCGCAGTTACGCGCCGCAGGCGCTGACGCCCAGCGAACGCCGGATTCTGACGCGCAAATCGTTCGTGGCCAGCCTCTGGCTGATGACCGGCAAGAAAGTCTACCGCGCGATCACCCGCGGCGTGTTCAACTTCACCGACCGCGAGGGCGGCGGCCGGCGCCTTGTCAACGATGCCCCGGTGCTGGCCGACCTGATCAGGAAAAACCCCGACGTCCGCGACACCGCCATCGTCGCGTTCGCCGACCGGCGGACCGGCGTCGGGCTTTATGCCTTCGTCGAGGCCGACCGGACCGCGCTCGAAGCGCAATTGCGCGACGAACTCACGGCCGCCAAGGGTCCAAAGCCGCCGGAGCACATCCAGGTGGTGCGCGCGCTGCCGCGTGACCGTGACGGAAAGCCCCGCACCGAGGTCCTGCAGCTTGTGGCGATGAATCAACTCGACCTGATCGAGCCGATGATGACGAGCGAAACCGACCGCGCGTTCCTCAAGAGCATCCTGGAATCGCGCAAGAACCTGCGCGATCGCTTCAATTTTGAAGCGGCCGATTTGGTACCGCCGTCAAGCTGACGCGCCCGCGCCGCCGGACTCGTCAGGCGATTTTCTTCACCGCCGGAGGTTTCCACGAACCGTTGATGATCGACGGAGTGGCCTCGCTCGGCCAGTACAGGCGCAGCATCAGGACGAAATCGCCTGCGGGCGCGGGCAGCCAGTTCGAACTCCTTGTCTTTGCCCGGCGAGTCCTTTTGCAGGTACAGGTCGGTCGAACCGTCCGGATTGGATTTCAGATTCTGCCGCGCGCTGATCGAATAGCGATTGATCGGATTGCTGACAAAGAAATAGTTGTCGTCATACATCGTCAGCGACCAGAATCCCTTGGCGGGCGGCAGTTGGCCCTTTGGGAAATGCATGACGTATTTGTTGGCGCCATTGTAGGTCTTGTCGGCGCCATCCACCCTCGACACCGGATAGATCGCATCCTGCGGGCGGTTGGCGCCGAGACCGATCGCGGTGACCAGCGCTCGCATCAGGTAGTCGGTGCCGTAAATGCCGGTCTTGGTCGTAAAGCCCCAACCGTTCTCGCTCTTCATCGCCTTGTTGATTTTGTATTGGAGCATGATGCGGTCGAAGCCGATTTCCGGAATCCGCTTGGTGAAATCGGCGTTGAGTTTGCTGGCGTCGAAGTCCTGGCCCGGCACGATACCGATCCTGGCGAATCTGGCGAGTTGCGGGGCGTCTTCGGCGACCGGCGGATTATCCTTCATCAACGAACATAGCAGCGTGAAATAAGCGACCGCGTCCATCTTGTTGACCTGATCGCGCACCGCGGTTTTCATGTCGATCGACGGATCGACCTTGCCTGGCGGCGGCGTATAGGGTTTGCCGTAAGCGCTCAGCGGCACCAGCTTGAATTCGTCCTGCAGCTTGTGCACGGCCGCGTAGTCCTCCGGTGTGCCTGTGCAGTAGATGCGCCCGAGCAGCCAGACCAGACTGGTCGGCGATTTGTATTCCTTGACGCCGGACGGCAACGTTCCCTTCCACCCCGGCCCGGTGATCGCATAGGTCTGCGCAGCCGTGCCCGTGGTGCGCTTGCCCGGCACCTCAAATACGGTGGTCCAGCCGTCGAGCATCGGGAATAGCGCGTAACGGTCTTTCATGTCGGGGATGCTGAGCACCCAGGGTTCCTTGCCGACGTCGAAGAACGCCGAAGTGTAGAGCGTGTCGGCATTCGGCGCCGTGACGTCGCGGAACGAGGAATCCGGATATTGCCTCAGCTTGATGATCTGGCCCATCGGCCCGCGGGTGCCTTCGGCGCTGGCGACGTTGGTGATGACGCGGCGTGTCATCTCCATGGTGACGAGTGGATAGCCGAACACATAGGCGTCGGTGGCGAGCCAGAAATCCTCAAGTCCACTGCCGATGCCGAGAAACTCGCCAAGCTCGGCGCGGCTCAGGGAGCTCATCGAGGAGCCCGCAAGCAGACTCAAACCACCGATCGTCAAATTGCGACGTGTGAGCTTCATGGCAAATCTCCGCTGATGGGGTTCAGGGACTAGGCGGCATACCCGGTTCGTCGTCTCAGTGGGCGGTCGCGGACGGCTCCTTCTGAGAGAAACGGGATGACTAAAAGGTCCCGCCTGGGAGTGCTATAGACTGGGTGTTGCCGATAACAGTTCGTCGAATACGAATTAAAGAAGGTGTGTCACGGTTGCTGGACAGCCGCACCAGCACCTGCTGAATCCAGGCAGACCTCAAGAAAAGCAGACTCTACACGGCTTGCCTGGCCGTCTTTTTGTGGAAGTTAACACCAGCGGAGTATTGAGGACCAGCTGTGATCATTTTGTCGAGCGTCTACATTGTCGCAGCGCGGCTTGTATTCTCGTTTCCGGCACGCGGCAGTTTCAGCCGCCTCTAAACTCTCTCGACCGCGACGCGCGCCATAACGTCCACAGCGTCGCAAGCCTCGATGCGACGTGGGGCACGAACGGATCGTTGTCGGCCCGCGACACGCGTTCGAGATCGCGGCGGACCAGCGCCAGCGTCAGGAATGCTGGCCTCACCTGCGGCGGCGACGCTCGCCAGTAGCGTGAACGCCGTCGTCAAATGCCCGCGCGCTTCGGCGGCCAACTGATCCAGCGCCGCACGCAGTTTCGGTGTCTGCTTGCCCGCGAATACCTCCTCCATCCCGGAGCCATGTTGCGTGAGCAATTGCGCGGGCACGAACAACTGACGCCGCGACGCGTCCCGCGGCAGCGTCGCGATCACCTGGGCCATGCCTTGCGCCAGTCCGGCATGACGCGCGAGGTGTTCGATCTCGGCGGAATGCCCGCCGGCGATCCGCGCGGCGAGCGAAAACAGAACCGACGAGGTGTCGTCGATGTAGCCTTCCAGCGCGGCCATGGTCGGCATCGGATCGTTGTAGAGGTCGAACTGATGCTCATCGATCAGGCGCGACAGTCGCTCGACCGGCAGGCGCGCATTCCCGATTGCCAGCAACAATTCAGCCGCAACCGGATTGCCCTCGATGCCGCCGTGCCCTGCCCCTGCGAGCATGTCGGTCCACCATTGCAGGCGCATTTCGCCCGGCAGCGGCTGGCTCACCTGCTCGCGGACGCGGGAAATCTCGACATTGAAGGCATACAACGCCAGCAGCGCGCGGCGCTGCGCGGCCGGCAGAAACAGCGTGGACGCGTAGCGGGCAAAATCGTGGGTACGGACCAGTTCGGCGCAGAATCCGGCCGCGTCCGCGGCTGTGCCGGCTTGGCTCATGGCACCGCGATCAGCGCCGCCGCGACGCGCCGCCGCTCGCCCATCATGATGTTGTAGGTGCGGATCGCAGGGCCGGTCTGCATCGTGTCCAGCACCACCCTCACCTTGCGCAACGCTTCGCGAAGCTCCGGCGGCGGCAGCCAGACGCCGGTACCTGTGCCGACGATCAGCGTATCGATGCCGCCGGCGGCGGCGAATACCCGCTCCAGCGACGCCCTGTCGATCTGCTCGGGTCTTTCGACCGGCCACGCCCAAATCGCATCGGGCAGGCACAGCAGCGAGCCGCGATGCGACATCTCCGCGAAGGCGAACCCGCCGTTGCCGTAGGCCTCGATCGGCGCCGATCTCGGAAGATGCGGAGCATCCGAACGATCCGGCATCGCTACTTCTTCGGCGGCTTGCTGGGCGCCTCGTCGCGGTGTGTACCGACACCAAGATAGATCAGGATCGGCGCCGCGATGAAGATCGAGGTGTAGGTGCCGACCAGCACCACGCCGAACATCATGACCGCAGTGAAGCTATGGATGGCATTGCCGCCGAACAGCAATAGCGCCAGCAGCGCCAGCGTCACCGTGACGTGGGTGATGATCGAGCGCGACAGCGTCGAATTGATGGACTCGTTGAGCAATTCCGGCATCGGCATTTTCTTGTAACGCCGCAGCATTTCCCGGATCCGGTCGTAGATCACGACCGTGTCGTTCAGGGAGTAACCGAGAATCGTCAACAGCGCCGCGATGCTGGTGAGGTCGAAATCGACCTGCGTCACCGACATGAAGCCGATGGTCAGCACGATATCGTGGACGTTGGCGATCATGGCGCCGAGCGCGAACTGCCATTCGAACCGGAACCAGAGATAGATCAGGATCGCCAAGATCGCGAGCATCAGGCCGAGCATGCCGTAAGCGAGCAATTCGCCGGAAACGCGCGGCCCCACCACCTCGACCCGGCGGTAGTCAACGGCATCGCCGAGTGCGCCGCGGACTTTTTGCACCGCCACCTGTTGCGCGGCGTCGCCGCCCGGCTGCTCGGCCACGCGGATCAGCACCTCGGCGGGACCGCCGAACTGCTGCAGCTGGACATCGCCCAGTCCGAGCCCACCGAGGGTCGCGCGCATCGCGGCGATATCGGCAGTGCCCGATTTGGCCCGAACTTCCAGCAGCGTGCCGCCCTTGAAATCGATGCCGAAATTCAGCCCGTGGGTGAAGAACAGCGTGATCGCGATGATCGACAGCACGGCCGAAATCGGAAAGCTGATGCGGCGAAACCGCGTGAAGTCGAAATGCGTATTGTCCGGAACGATCCGCAACGACGGCAGCCAGCCGAAGCAACTGACGACCGTCAGCACGACAATGAGGGCGCCCAGTCCCAGAAGAACGAGATGTGTCACGACTGGCTCCGCATTCCCTGGAATATGATCCAGCTACGCTCGATCATATTCATCGCTGTCTCTTGTTGTGACGGCATGATCTGGTCCGAAAACCGGTATTCACTTTTCGCGGTCATGCCTAAATCGGCACGCTTTGCGGCCGCTTCCATCGCACCCAGCCCGCGACGATCAACCGGGTCAGCGTAAACGCGGTAAAGACCGTTGTGAGGATGCCGATGCCAAGCGTCACGGCAAAGCCGCGCACCGGGCCGGTGCCGATGTAAAACAGCACCGCGGCGGCGATGAAGGTGGTGATGTTGGAATCCAGGATCGTCGACAGCGCGCGCTTGAAGCCGGCATCGATCGCGGAGATCGCGGTGCGTCCGCCGCGCAGCTCCTCGCGGATCCGCTCGTAGATCAGCACGTTGGAGTCGACGGCGATGCCGACCGTCAGCACGATGCCGGCGATGCCGGGCAGCGTCAGCGTGGCATTCAACAGCGACAGCACGCCGAAAATCATCGCCACGTTGATGGCGACCGCGATGTTGGCGAACACGCCGAACAGCCGGTAGGTCAGGAGCATGAACACGATCACCATGATCGAGCCGACATAGGCCGCCAGTTCACCCTTTTCGATCGAGTCCTGGCCGAGACCGGGACCGACCGTGCGCTGCTCGATGATGGTCAGCGGCGCCGGCAGTGCGCCGGCGCGCAGCAGGATCGCCAGGTCGTTGGCCGCCTGCACCGTGAAGTTGCCGGAAATCTGGCCGGAGCCGCCGGTGATCGGCTCGCGGATCACCGGCGCCGAGATCACCTTGTTATCCAGAACGATGGCAAAGGGCTGCCCGACATTCTCCGAGGTGGCCTGCGCGAATTTGCGCGAGCCGGACGTATTGAAGCGGAAGCTGACGATCGGCTCGCCCGAGCGCTGGTCAAAGCCCGGCTGCGCGTCGGTCAAATCGCCGCCCGAGACCAGAACCTGCTTTTTGATGACGTAGGGCGTACGCGGCGGTTCTGCGCCGAGCAGGACTTCCGAATCCGGAGGCACCTGGCCGGACAGGGCCTGCTCCGGCTGCACCGACGTATCGACCATCCGGAAATCCATCTTGGCGGTCTGGCCCAGAATGGCGATCAGGCGCGACGGGTCGCCAAGTCCGGGAACCTGCACCAGGATGCGATCGGTGCCTTGACGTTGGATCAGCGGCTCCACGGTGCCGAGTTCGTTGACGCGACGCTCGACGATCTGAATCGACTGCTCGATGGTTTGGCGAATCCGATCGGTGATCGCGGCCGGCGGCACGGTCAGGCGGATCACGCCGTTGCCGGCGTCGCTGACGTCGAGGCTTCGCTGGCCGCTGGAGCCGAGCAAACCGCCCATCGGTTGCGAGAGTTCGCGCAACTTCGCGAGCGCCGTCGGCTGATCGGCTTCCTTGGTGATGCGGACCTCGACGCTGTCGCCCTTGGACGCAAGGCCGGTGTAACCGATCTTGGCATCGCGCAGCGTGCGGCGAACGTCGTCGCGCACCTGGTCGAGTTTGTCTTTCTTGACGTAGTTGGAATCGACCTCAAGCAGCAGGTATGAGCCACCCTGGAGGTCGAGGCCCAGCACCAGATGGCGCTGCGCCCATGCCGGCCACGTCTTGACCTTGGCCTCGGGGAAAAAATTCGGGACGGCGCAAAGGCACACCACCAGCGCGGTCAAGATGATCGCCAGCGCCTTCCACCGCGTGAAATACAACATCGAGTTGACCCGTCAGATTCTGGAATGGGCGCAGTTTTTGAGACGCGCTACTTCGCCGAGGTGTCTTCCTTGGCGGTATCGGCTTTCTCCTTGGCCGGCTCGCCCTTGGCGCGCACCCCGGAAATCATCTGCCGCATCTGCCGCACCCGGACCCCATCGGAGATCTCGAATTCGATCTGGTCGTCGTCGACCACCTTGGTGACCTTGCCGACAAGGCCGCCCGATGTGACCACGGTGTCGCCGCGGCGGATGTTCTTTACGAGTTCGGCATGATCCTTCACCTTCTTCTGCTGCGGCCGCAGAATCAGGAAATACATGATCACAAAGATCAGCGCGAACGGCAGCAGCGACATCAGCATGCTGTTGGTATCGCCGCCGGCCGCGGCGGCCTGGGCAAACGCAGGGGTAATCAACATCCGGAAGATCCTCGTGAAACGGGAATAGACCGGCAACGCTTCGCGTCGGGCCGGTCCAGGCAAATTCGCGCGGACTATAGCGGCCGCGGTCCCAATTGCAACGCCGCCAAACCCTCATTTTGCCGTTCCTTTGAGTGACTTGCGGCCTGCCGAAAGGCTCGATAAGGGTGCGGGATCAGGAACCCCGAAAATGCCAAAAAAATCTCGTCAAGCAGCCCCTCGTGCCGCCACCAAGGCGGCTTCCCGCAAACCGCCGGTTGCTGCGACAAAGCGTCCGCCGTCCCCTCAACAGCATGGCGCGGAGGAGCGGATCGCCCGCGCGCTCGAGGCGATCGTGACGCACCTGTCCGCGGCAGCACCGGCGCCCGCGACGGCCGATCCGTTCGACAGCGCCGACGCCTTTGTCTGGCATCCCAACGGTCGGCTCGCGCCGGTGCCGCGGGTCAGCCGCGTCGACCTCGGCCTGCTCAAGGGCATCGAGCGGATGCGCGACATCCTGATCGAGAATACCGAGCGTTTTGCCGATGGCCTGCCGGCCAACAACGCGCTGCTATGGGGCGCGCGCGGCATGGGGAAATCGTCGCTGGTCAAGGCCACGCATGCCAGCATCAATGCCAACCGCAAGCCGGCCGACCGCCTGAAGCTGATCGAGATTCACCGCGAGGATATCGAGAGCCTGCCGGCGCTGATGGAGCTATTACGCCGTTCCAGCTTCCGTTTCATCGTGTTCTGCGACGACCTGTCGTTCGACGGCAACGATGCCTCCTACAAGTCGCTGAAGGCGGTGCTGGAGGGCGGCATCGAGGGCCGACCCGATAATGTGATCCTGTACGCAACCTCCAACCGGCGTCACCTGCTGGCCCGCGAGATGATCGAGAATGAGCGCTCGACCGCGATCAATCCCGGCGAGGCGGTTGAAGAGAAAGTATCGCTATCGGATCGCTTCGGCCTGTGGCTCGGCTTTCATCGCTGCAGCCAGGATGAGTACCTCGCGATGGTGAAAGGCTATTGCGGCCATTTCGGCATCAAGATCGCCGAAGAAGAGCTCGAGCACGAGGCGCTGGAATGGTCGACCACGCGCGGCTCGCGTTCGGGCCGCGTCGCCTGGCAGTTCACGCAGGAATTGGCGGGACGGCTCGGCGTGCGGATCACGGCCAAGTAATCGGGATCGCGATAGCCTTACCGCCGTCAGCCCTGCAGATATTCACGAGCCTCTGAATACAGGATCGCCCGCTTTCGCGGGCGATGACGAGGTGCATAAACGGAAGCGCGATTGCTCACGCGCCGTTGAGGAATTGAAGCGGGTCAACCGGCGACGATCCCTTGCGGATCTCGAAGTGCAGTTGCGGGGACTGCACCTCACCCGATTGACCCGACTTGGCAATGACCTGGCCCCGCTTGATGGTGTCGCCGCGCTTCACCAGCAGTTCACTCGCATGGGCATATGCGGTGACATAACCATTGGAGTGGCGGACCAGGACCAGGTTGCCGTAGCCCTTAAGCTCATTGCCCGAATAGGCGACGACGCCGTCATCGGCCGCCTTGACCGGCGTGCCTTCGGGCACCGCCAGATTGATGCCGTCGTTGGCCTTGCCGTTGGCCTTGGCGCCATAGGCGGTGATCACCTTGCCGCGGACCGGCCAGCGGAACGTCGGCAACGCACCGGTGGCCTCGGAGGCCTTGATCGGCGAGGCCACCGCGGGCTCTTCCGGCGTCGGTCCCGCCTGGGCCAGCCGCGCCTTTTGAGGGGGATCGCCGGCGACGGCGGCCACCCGGGTCACCGGCGGGGCCGGTACCGCGGCGGGTTGCGCAGCCGCCACCGCGGCAACCGGCGCTGCGGCCGGCGCAACCGCCGCCGACTTTGCGCCGGGCACGGTAAGCTTCATGCCGGGGATCAGTTTAGCCGAGCGTTCGAGGTGGTTGGCCCTGGCCAACTCCGCGACCGGAATGTGGTTGCGACGGGAGATGCTGAGCAACGTGTCGCCGTGATTGACGACATGGATGTTCGAGGCCGAGCTCGCGACAGCGACGGGCCGGCTTGCCGGCGGCGCCAAAGCGGGAGCCGCCGCGGTCGCGACCGGATGCGGGATGATCAGTTGCTGGCCCGGCGACAGCGCGCGCGGCCCCTTGTAGCCATTGGCCTGCATGATCGCAGCCGGCGAAACGTTGTAGCGGCGCGACAATATTTCGAGCGTGTCGCTGGTGCCGACGATGATCTTGGTGCCGCCCGGTTCAGTTCGATGGGTGGCGGCGACCGAGCGCGGTGCGACGCTGCCGGTGGACTCCAGCGGCTGATGCGCAGGCGGTGCATAGGACGCTATTCCACGTCCGCCTCCGGACACCCCGGCGCCGGCGCTTGGATAGGATTGCGGCGCGGAGATCGGCGGCAGCGCCGAGGACTGGTATTGCGGCCGGGAATATTGCGGAAGCTCACGGCGTTCGACCGCCGGCCCCGGCACCGAGCCGGTGGCTTCCGGCTGCGAGGCAAAGGGATTGGAGAAGGAATCTTGTGAAAGGCGTGTCGACATGTCGGCGCTGCAGCCGGCAAAACCGATCGACATCAGCGCCAGTACCGCGACCTGCGGCACACGGCGCGAGCAAAGCAACGCAACGGCACGGGACATGGTTACTCACTCATACGCAACAAAATACTGTTTTGAGTAAACACGTCGCCAGTAAACAACGGCTTAACCCTGGGAATAAGATGTTGGCCGGGCAGCCAATCCGGGTTTTACAGCTCGCGGGCGATGCCCGGCAGGGCCGGCACGAAGCGCACGTCCACCAGATCCTTGCGCGCGAACCCCGCCTCGGTCCGGACCATGCGGATCAGCGTCTGGGTCCCGTGATGCGGCCCGACCGGCGCGATCAGGATACCGCCGGGCTCCAGCCGCTGCGCCAAAGCATCCGGGATTTGCTCCATCGCCGCGGTGACGATGATGCGGTCGAAATCGCCGCCCGGGACGGCCGCGACGTCGAGGCCGTCGCCCAGCATCACCTCGACATTGTCGCAGTTGAGCTTCTCAAGCCGGGCCCGGGCGGTGTCGGCGAGCGTCCGGTACCGCTCGATCGTCAGGACCTGCCCGGCAGAGCCGCGACAGGATCGCAGCCTGGTAACCGGAGCCGGTGCCGATCTCCAGTACCCGGTGATGCCGCTGCAGCTGCAGTTGCTCGGTCATGTAGGCCACCACGAACGGCTGGCTGATGGTTTGCCCGCAGGCGATGCCGAGCGCGCTGTCGCGATAGGCATTGTGGCGGTCGGCCGGCTCGACGAAAACCTCGCGCGGGATTTCTTCCATGGTGCGCAGCACCGTTTGATCGCTGATCCCGCGCCGCCGCAGGGCAAGCTGAAACATCATCTTTTCCGGCGGATTTGGCAGAGCGGGCATGGCAACCTCGAGCAAAAGGCGCGCCGAACAGCTTTACGCGACTCGGCCGAATAAGTGGGCGCAATATGGTCAGCCTGATTAAGG
This sequence comes from uncultured Alphaproteobacteria bacterium, assembly GCA_963843235.1. Lineage (GTDB taxonomy): Bacteria > Pseudomonadota > Alphaproteobacteria > Rhizobiales > Xanthobacteraceae > Bradyrhizobium. Next base: position 45,257 of record CAWJJV010000011.1, on the reverse strand, counting down.
AATAATCCTTCTTAATTCGGCGTTCCCGCGCCGGAACCTCATAATACCCTAATGTCGACCGGACCGGGTGACCGACTTCCCACCCATGAACAAGACCGCGTGTGATGGCCGCCGCCCGCGGCGCATTCGCTCATGTTGACGTTGCTTAAACCGGCGTTATTTGCGAACCTTTGGCATGGGACGGGCAAGGACATCCTCATGATTGCGACGCGGCCGCCCGGCGGTTCTGTCTTCCTCGTCGAGGACGAGGTCATGATCAGGATGATGGTCGCCGACATGCTGGAAGAACTGGGCTACCGTATCGCGGCCGAGTGCGGCGAGATCGGTGAAGCCATGAAGCTTGCACAGCACGCCGAGTTCGACATCGCCATTCTCGACGTCAACGTCAACGGCAAGGTGATTTCCCCGGTCGCCGAATTGATCAAGGCGCGCAATCGGCCCTTCATTTTCGCCACCGGTTATGGCTCATCCGGCCTGCCGGAAGAGTATCGCGACCGCCCCACGCTGCAAAAGCCCTTCCAGCTCGAAACGTTGGCAAAGATGATCGACAAAGCGCTGCGGAGCCCAGCGGCTTAGAGGCGATTAGCGGTCATCGCCCGGCTCGACCGGACGAGCCAGCATTCCAGAGCGGCGTATCCGGCCGTCGCGGGGACGCCCCTGCCCTATTTCAGTGTCGTCGCCAGCGCTTGCGAAAACGCCTCGTCGGTGCGATCGAGCCGCAACGGCGTCACCGAAACATAGCGCGCGGCCAGCGCGGCGAGGTCCGTGCCCTCGGCCGGCACGTCGATCTTGGCCGTGCGCTCGAACCCGATCCAGAAATACGGATTGCCGCGGCCGTCGCGGCGCTGGTCGATTTTCAGAAACCCAAGATTGCGCTTGCCCTGCCGGGTCACGCGCACCCCCGCCACATCGGCCGGCACGCAGGCCGGAAAATTGACGTTGATCACGGTGTCCTTGGGGACTCCGGCATCGATCACCTTGCGCAGGATTTCGGGTCCGAATTTCAGCGCGGTTTCCCACAGCGGCGCGTTGCGGGTTTCCACGCTGAACTCCTGCGACAGCGCAAACGACGGCAGCCCCAGGATGGTGCCTTCCAGCGCCCCGGCGATGGTGCCGGAATAGACGACGTCCTCAGCGACGTTACGGCCCTTGTTGACGCCGGACAGTACCAGGTCCGGCTTGGTATCGCCGAGGATGTGGCGCGCGCCCATGATGACGCAATCGGTCGGGGTCCCCCGCACCGCGAAGTGACGCGGGCCGACTTCGCGCAGCCGCAACGGATCGTTCAGCGACAGCGAATGCGAAACGCCGGACTGATCGAGCTCCGGAGCGACCACCCAGACGTCGTCGGATAGCGCGCGCGCGATTTCCTCGACCACCTTCAGGCCGGGTGCATGAATGCCGTCGTCATTGGTGCAGAGAATTCGCATCAGAATTAATGCCTTTTTTTCGATCCGATAATAGTCAATGCGTCGTCTTATCCGTCTGGCGCGGTTGAGGCAAACCCTCCGAAAGGCAGGCAAAACGCAGCACCAATCGTCAGGCTTAAGAACCCGTTCGGCTACCGCTTGATCCTGATACGCCACAGCGAGATGAATTTCGCGGGCCAGCGTTCGAAGCGCATGCTGAAATTTTTAACCACTACTTTCTGCCGCTCAATCTTGGGCGCCGGTTTCGGCAGCTCGATGGGCTCGCTTTGCTCCGGAGGCGAAGCCGTCACCGCCGGCGCCGCGGCCGGATGCGGCGGCTTCGGATACCGCACCCGCGCTACCGACAGCCCCTGGTTGAAATCCTCCGGATTGAACCAGGGCTGGGCGCGCAGGTTTTCCAACAGACCGTCCTCCCAAAGCCGGGAAGCCTCGATATCGAATTTGCTCTTCTGTTTCTGATCGATGGCCTGCAAACCGTAGCCGGTGACCGCCCATTGCCGACCCACCCAATAGATGTCGCGGTTCAACGCCATTTTGCAATTCGTTCCTGGAAGGCTCGCGCCGCAGGCAACAATGAAATTACCGGGACGCCCCCCTTCGCAATATCGAATGCGGATGTGTTGAAATAATTGCGAAGGCTAGAGCATGATCCGGACCCGCAGGGCCGCGTCAGCGCAAAGTGAACACGGATTTTCCCTCGCGACAAACGCGAAGCGTTTGCGCGGAGATCATGCGTAAATAATAAGATAGAGCGGGATGGCGATCCCGATCTAGCTGTCTTTCTCGACCACCTTCAGCCCGCCCATATAGGGCTGCAGCACATCGGGCACGGCGATCGAGCCGTTTTCCTGCTGGTAGGTCTCCATCACGGCGATCAGGGCGCGGCCGACCGCGGTGCCTGAGCCGTTCAGCGTATGCACGAAATGCGGCTTGCCATCGGCCCCGCGGTAGCGCGCCTCCATCCGGCGCGCCTGGAAGTCGCCGCAGACCGAACAGCTCGAGATTTCGCGGTAGGCGCCGCCCTCGCCCTGCCCCGGCATCCAGACCTCGATATCGTAGGTCTTCTGCGCGGAGAAACCCATGTCGCCGGTGCTCAACGTCATCACGCGGTAATGCAAATCGAGCTGACGCAGGACCTCCTCGGCGCAGGCCAGCATGCGCTCATGCTCGTCGCGGCTTGCCTCGGGCGCGGTGATCGAGACCAGCTCGACCTTGGTGAACTGATGCTGGCGGATCATGCCGCGGGTATCGCGCCCGGCAGCTCCTGCCTCCGCGCGGAAACACGGCGTCAGCGCGGTCAGCCGCATCGGTAATTGCTTGTCGTCGAGGATGGATTCGCGGACCAGGTTCGTCAGCGGCACTTCGGCGGTCGGGATAAGCCAGTATCCATCACCAGCCGCGAACTGATCATCGCGAAACTTCGGCAATTGTCCCGTGCCGAACATCACGTCGTCTCGCACGAGGAGCGGCGGGTTGATTTCGGTATAGCCATGCTCGTTGGTGTGGAGATCGAGCATGAACTGGCCGATCGCGCGCTCCAGCCGCGCCAAGCCTTTCTTCAGCACGACAAAGCGCGCGCCGCTCAGCTTGGCTGCGGCGTCGAAATCCATGTAGCCCATGGCTTCGCCGAGATCGAAATGCGGCTTCGGCTTGAACGCATAGCTGCGCTTCGCGCCGAAGACGTGACGCTGCACATTGTCGTGTTCATCGGCGCCGTCAGGGGCGTCGTCCGCCGGCAAATTCGGAATCGCCGCCAATTCCTTGGCGAGTTCTTCGTCCGCCGTCTTCGCCGCCTGTTCCAGTTGCGGCATCGTGGTCTTGAGCTCGGCGACCTCGGCCATCAGCCTGGCGGAGCGCACCTCATCCTTGGCTTTCTTGGCGTCGCCGATTTCCTTCGACGCGGAATTGCGGCGCGCCTGCGCCTGCTCCGACGCCAGGATCGCCGCGCGGCGCTTCTCGTCGATCGCGAGCAGCGATGCCGACAACGGCGCCAGCCCGCGCCGCTTCAGCCCGGCGTCGAAAGCGGCGGGATTTTCGCGAATCCATTTGATGTCGTGCATGACCAATATTCCTGCGTCATGGCCGGGCTTGTCCCGGCCATCCACGTCTTGATGCAAGCAAGGTCTGTAAAAGACGTGGATGCCCGGGACAAGCCCGGGCATGACGAATAAGTACCTACTCCGCCGGACCCGAGGCTGGCGGCGGGCTTGCCGACGACGCGGCAGCATTGGCAGCGGACCGTTTCTCCACGATGCGCACGGCGACAATCGAGCCCTCGTACAGCGCCAGCAGAGGTATCGCGAGCGAGGCCTGGCTGAGCACGTCGGGCGGCGTCAGCACGGCGGCGATGATGAAAGCGACCACGATGAAATAGCGGCGCTTCTCGCGCAGTTGCTTCGAGGTGATGATGCCGATCCGTCCCAGCAGCGTCAGGATCACCGGCAACTGGAAGGCGATGCCGAACGCAAAGATCAGCGACATCATCAGCGACAGATATTCGCCGACCTTGGGCAGCAACTGGATTTGCGCGGTCTCCGCGCCGCCAACCTGCTGCATGCCGAGCGAGAACCGCACCAGCATCGGCATCACCACGAAATAGACCAGCATCGATCCCATCACGAAGAAGAACGGGGTCGCGATCAGGTACGGCAGGAACGCGCCGCGCTCGTGCTTGTAGAGGCCGGGGGCCACGAATTTGTAGATTTGCGCGGCCACGATCGGGAACGAGATGAAACCGGCGCCGAACAGCGCCAGCTTCAACTGGGTCAGGAAATATTCCAGCAGCGCCGTGTAAATGAACTTCGAGTTTTCCGGGCCGGCAATCCAGACGAACGGCCACACCAGGACGTTGTAGATTTGCTTGGCGAAGAAGAAGCAGAAGATGAAAGCGATGCCAAATGCCAGCAGGGCCTTGATCAGCCGCGAACGCAGCTCGATCAAATGGTCCATCAGCGGCGCTTTACTGGCCTCAATATCCTCCGCGCTCATGACGCTTTGGCGTCCCTGTGAACGTCGGGTTTGGCAGGCTCAGACTCGGGTATCGCCGGCTTGGCGCCCTCCGGGACGGGCTCGGATTGAATTTCGCGCGTAATCGCCAACGGCTCCGTGACGGCGTCGTGGGTAGTTGCCTCGACGAATGTTTCCGGCGTGGGTGCCGCCGGCGTGGTCGGTGTTTCCGGCGGATCAATCGCCGCGGATGCGGGCTTGTCGATGTCGTCGATCTTCAAGGCCGCGCCGACGTCCTTTTGCAGCGACGTCATCACATTGCCGCCGGCAAATCCGCTGGCGGCCTCCTTGACCTCGTCGAAAGTCTTTTTGAGGTCGGCCATTTCGGCCTCGCGCATCGCTTCCTGGAATTGGCCCTGGAATTCGGCGGCCATCTTGCGCGCTTTGCCCATCCATTGCCCGACCATGCGCAGCACGCCCGGCAATTCTTTCGGGCCGATGGCGATCAGCGCGACAACCGCGATGACGACCAGTTCACTCCACCCGATATCGAACATGAAAAATCCCGCTCACGCGAGGCGATCACCCGCCGCGACGCCTCTGCCGCAAGTCTTGCTCAGACAGCCTTGCTGCCGACATCCGATCGCGTCGCCGTGGACGGCGCGCCATTATGATCGATTGTCTTCACGGGCTCGGGCTTTTCCGCAGTCTTTTCGTCGTCCTGCATGCCCTTCTTGAACGCCTTGATGCCCTGCGCGACGTCGCCCATCAAGTCCGAAATCTTGCCGCGGCCGAACAACAGCAGGACGACTCCGATCACGACGATCCAGTGCCAAATACTAAGCGAACCCATCCTGCAACCCTCCAAACATCTGGGCCAGCGACCCAGTCTTCTCTTCCCGGAAAGTAGGCTCGGGAGGTGTCAAAAACAAGGACTTAAGCCTGCGTCAGATCGCTGTTAACGCGCTACCGTTAATCGGCGTCCGGCGCATCGCCGCCGGCGATGGAATTAGCTTCCTTCGCCGGTTTCAGGCTCCGCGGCAGGCGCCAGCAGCAGTTCCAGATTATCGCCGGCCTCCAGCGGATCCTCGTCCTCGCGCAGGGTCGGATCGTCCGACGGGGTCGGGACGCTAAACCCGGACGGCAGCCGTAAATCCAGCAATCCCGTGCCTTTCAGTTCCTCAAGGCCCGGCAAATCGCCAAGCGCCTCCAGGCTGAATTGCGACAAAAACGCCTCCGTGGTTCCGAATGTCAGCGGCCGGCCCGGCGTCTTGCGACGGCCGCGCGGACGAATCCACCCGGTCTCCAGCAACACGTCCAGCGTTCCCTTGGAAGTGACGACCCCGCGGATTTCTTCGATTTCCGCCCGGGTCACCGGCTGATGATAGGCGATGATCGCGAGCATCTCGATCGCCGCACGCGACAGCCGCCGCGTCTCGGTGCTTTCGCGCGTCATCAGCCAGGCCAGATCGCCCGCGGTACGGAACGTCCATTTATTGGCGACGCGAACCAGATTGACGCCGCGCAAGGCGTAATCCGCCTGCAATTGGGCGAGCGCGACCTTGATGTCGACGCCTTCGGGCATCCGCTTTGCCAGAGTGGCCTGATCGAGCGGTTCGGTCGAGGCAAACAGCAGGGCTTCCAGAAGCCGCAACTCCTCGGGCCGCGCTTGCGGATCGACCGGGTGCTCCTCAGCATCGGCTGTGCGTAATTCCGCCAGACTTGCCATTGCTTGGACTCCTTCTTCCACTTACTCGGCCGGCAGATCCGGCGCGCTCATCGCGTCGGATACTGGCTGCGGCGGACGCTTTCGAAAATACAACGGCGCGAATGGCTCTTTTTGATGCAATTCCATGTCGCCTTCGCGCACCAGTTCCAGCGCCGCGGCGAAGCTCGACGCGAAAACGGTGGCTTTTTGCGTGGGATCGGCGACGTAGCTGAGCAGGAATTCGTCGAGGCAACTCCAATCCTCGGTCATACCGACAAGCCGCTCCAGCGATGCCCTCGCCTCGGCCAGCGACCACACCGTACGTTTCGCCAAATGCACTGTCGTCAGCACCCGTTGCTGACGCTGCACGGCATAGGCCGACAACAGGTCGTACAAGGTCGCGGTGAATCGCGGGTGCCGGACTTCGGCTATTGCCTCCGGATTGCCGCGTGGAAAAATGTCGCGCTGCAATTGCGGGCGATTCATCAACCTGTTCGATGCCTCGCGGATGGCCTCAAGCTGGCGCAGCCGGTTGGCGAGCGCGGTCGCCATTTCCTCCGCCGACGGACCGTCCGGGGTTGCGGGTTCGGGCAGCAGCAGGCGCGATTTGAGATACGCAAGCCATGCCGCCATCACCAGATAATCGGCGGCCAGTTCGAGCCGGATTTTTCGGGCCGCTTCGATGAAGACAAGGTATTGGTCTGCCAGCGCCAGAATGGAGATCTTGGCGAGATCGACCTTCTGCTGCCGCGCCAGCGCGAGCAGCAGATCGAGCGGCCCCTCATATCCCTCGACGTCGACGACCAGCGACGGTTCGCCTTCCGCGAGTTCGGCGGGCCGTCCGGTTTCAAACGATAGAATTTCCGCGCTCATGCGCCCGCCATCCCTGCCCGATCGATCAACGCATCCAGTTCCAGCCGGGCGGCAAGCCGATCGAACGGCCGCGGAGGCTTGCGCGATTCCAGCGCTCGCCTGGCGCGCTCCAGCGCCCTGCCCGATAATTCCGGCGTCTCGCGCGCCACTTCCTGCATCTCGTCGAGCTTGCCGTTGCAATGCAGAACGATATCGCAGCCGGCATGGACGATGGCCCGGGTCCGCTCGGCGATCGATCCCGCCAGCGCATTCATGGACACGTCATCACTCATTAACAAACCCTGGAACCCGATCACGCCACGAATCACCTGTTCGATGATTGTCGCAGAAGTCGTCGCCGGTTGGGCGGGATCCAACGCGCTAAACACAACATGTGCGGTCATGGCCATCGGCAGGTCCGACAGCGGTTGGAACGCGGCAAAGTCGGTTCGTTCCAGTTCGGCTCTCGCGGTATCGACCACCGGAAGCCGGAAATGCGTGTCCGCCGTGGCCCGTCCGTGCCCCGGAATATGCTTGAGCACCGGCAGGATGCCGCCCTGTTCCAGCCCTTCCGTCACGGCGCGGCCGATCGCCGCCACTTTTGCCGGCTCGGTCCCGTAGGCCCGGTTGCCGATCACGGCATCGGCCCCTGCAACGGGTACGTCCGCCAGCGGCAGGCAATCGACGCTGACACCGATTTCGGCAAGGTCGGCTGCGATCAGCCGGGCGCTCAGCCGTGCCGCGGATAGCCCCAGCACGGGGTCCATGTCGTATAACGCGCCAAAGACGGCTCCCGGCGGATAGACCGGCCAATTCGGCGGCCCCAGGCGCTGCACCCGGCCGCCCTCCTGGTCGATCAGGACCGGGGTCCGCGGGTCAGCCGAGGTTTCCCTCAATTCACGAACAAGAAGAGCGACTTGTTCTGGCGTCTCAATGTTCCGCCTGAATAGAATGAACCCCCACGGCCGCTCAGACCGGATGAATTCGCGCTCGGCGGCGCTCAATTCCAGTCCGGATACACCTGTGATGAAGGCCCGTGTGCTCATGGGGCCGATTAGCCCGCCGTCAGCCCGAGGGTCAAGGAAACGGCCGTTAATTCCTTTGGACGACGCATTGTCCGCCCGCAGTCTTCAGACTGCCGCAGAACTGTGACGCCTCTTCCGGGGATCCAAATGGACCGACCATGGCGCGGTAATAGACACCCTTTTCACCGAGATCGGCGCGCCTGATCAGCGCCGATCGCGATCCGAGCACGGTCGGGAACTTGCCTTGGAGCACCCGATAGGAAGCCTGCGCCTCGGCCTCATTCCGCTGCGAGGAAACCTGCACCAGATATCCACCGGTGCCGCCGCTGCTGGGCGCGACCGGCATCGGCGTATTGGTCGCAACCCGGGTGTGCGGCGGCTCCGCAACGGGAGCGGATGGCGCGGCCTGCGGCGCCAGCGACATCGGCGCGCTGGCGCCCGCCGATGGTGCCGGCGGGGTTCGCGGGGTCGTCGCACCCGTTCGGACGGCCGCCGCAGCCTTCGCCGCTGCCTGAGACGCGGGAGGCTGGGTCGTTGCAGCCGCAGGCAGCCCGGATGTATCGGACTCGTCCCCCTTGACCGCAAATGTCTTGATTTTGCGCGGCTCGTTGTTCGGCAACGCGCCCGTTGCGCCGCTCGCCGGCGGCAGGCCGCCGTTCGGCGCTACGCTGGCCACGGACGGCGGGTTGGCATTCTGGTTCAATGGTGGAAACACCATGCGCGGCCCGGGCTTGGTGTTGGCATTGACATCGACCGGCGCCTCTTCGCGCGGAACGATCTTTTCGGCGCCGTCGCCTGTTGCCAGCCGGTCCGGCAACTTGGCGCTGCCATCGGCGGGTGCCGGAACGATCTTGGTCGGGCTGGTGTCCGCCTTGATGATCGGCGGCTCGCCGCTACGCGGCGATCCGACATAGGTGCGATAGGCGAAGGCAGCCCCGGTCCCTACCACCGCCAGCGCAAGAACCACGGCGACAGTGGTCAGACCGCCACGGCGCTTCGGCGGCTGATCTTCAACCTGATCGCCGTCCTGATAGGCGTAGGGGGCATCCGAATAGGCCTGCTGGTATGACGTTTCGTGCAGGCCGGAATCGATTTGACCGTACAGCGCATCGTCATAGCGCGACGGATCGAGCGGCTCTTCGGCCTGCTCGTGCGCGGGCTCGTGATCATACCCCGGTTGTGGTTCGGAGTTCTGCGCATAACGGTGCAGCGGATGCACCGCGCTCGGATAGTCCTGCTCCGGCGCTTCATGCTGTTGAGGTTCATGCTGCGGAGCTTCGTGCCGGACGGCCCGCTGCATCCACGGCGGCGGCCCAGCGGCGATGCCATCGTCAGCTTCCGCCGCGGGTTGGTATTGGTCGTGCGCGTCGCCTCGCGGCTGCACTTGATGATTGGCTCGGCCCATGCCGGAGAACGGGTCGGTCTGACCGATCAGGCGCGCGAGTTCGGCCAGCGGATCGCTCTCCGGAGCGGGCGCATGCGAATCGTCGCCGTGATCGTAGGCGTCATCCGCAGAGAAAGGTCGGTCGTGATATCGATTAGCCATCGTGATGATGCGTCCCCTTCGGGATAGCCGCCAACCCGTCCTTACAAACGAACCAGCCGCTGCCAGATGCCCCTCACAAACCCCATGTGAAAAGCCTTCGCCCCTATTTATCGCATCTCGTTTGGAGCGTGGACGCCAAGCACGGCAAGCCCAGATGCCAGAATCGAGACGACGCCCTGGACCAAAGCCAGCCGCGCCTTCGTTATCTCTGCATCATTAGTGATAATGAAGCGTAAATAGGGCAAATCGCGCCCCCGGGTCCACAGCGCATGAAATTCGCTGGCAAGATCATACAGGTAAAAAGCGATTCGGTGCGGCTCATGTGCCGCCGCCGCTGCCTCGATCATCCGCGGATATAGGGCGATTTGCCGCAGCAAACTTAGTTCCGCCGGGTCGGTCAGCCGTTCCACCGCAGCGTCACCCAGGAACTTGGCCCGCGCAGCCGCCTCCTCCGGAAGTTCCGGGATCACTTCGCGGGCGTTGCGGAAGATCGAATATCCCCGGGCATGGCCGTATTGTACGTAGAATACCGGGTTGTCCTTGGACTGCTCGCGGACCTTGGCCAGATCGAAATCCAGCACCGCGTCGTTCTTGCGGAACAGCATCATGAAGCGCACCGCGTCGGAACCGACCTCGTCGACCACCTCGCGCAGCGTAACGAAGTCGCCGGAGCGTTTCGACATCTTGACCGGCTCGCCGTTGCGCAACAACTTGACCAGCTGCACGATCTTCACATCGAGCGCCGCGTTGCCGGACGTGACGGCTTTGACTGCGGCCTGCATGCGCTTGATGTAGCCGCCGTGATCGGCACCCCAGACGTCGACGAGGCTGCGAAACCCGCGATCGAATTTGTTCTTGTGATAGGCGATATCCGAAGCAAAATACGTGTAGCTGCCGTCGGATTTGAGCAGCGGGCGATCGACGTCATCGCCGTAGGCGGTGGCGCGGAACAGCGTCTGCTCGCGGTCTTCGTAATCCTCGACCGGTGCGCCTTTCGGCGGCGGGAGCCGGCCTTCATAAACGTCGCCTTTGGAACGGAGGAAATCGATCGTCTCGGCGACCCGGTTGTTGCCGGTTTCGACCAGTGACCGCTCGGAAAAGAAAACGTCATGCTGGATGTTGAGGGCGGCCAGATCCTGCTTGATCATCGCCATCATCATCGCGACCGCCTTCACGCGCACCGTCGGCAACCATGCGGATTCCGGCATCGTCAGGAGCTTGTCGCCGTGCTCGGCGACCAGCGCCTCGCCAACGGGCTTCAGATAGTCGCCGGGGTACAGCCCTTCCGGGATCTCGCCGATCGTCTCGCCCAGCGCCTCGCGGTAGCGCAGGAACGCCGAGCGGGCGAGCACGTCGACCTGGGCGCCGGCGTCGTTGATGTAATACTCGCGCGTGACGTCATGCCCCGCGAATGCCAGCAGGCTCGCGAGCGCATCTCCGAACACCGCGCCGCGGCAATGGCCGACATGCATCGGTCCGGTCGGATTCGCCGAGACATATTCGACGTCAATCTTGCCGGCCACGCCGGCCGGGCCCCGCCCGTAGGCCGCGCCCTCGCGCAGCACCGTACGCAGTGCGTCCGACCAGGCCCGCGGCTTCAAGGTCAGATTGATGAAGCCGGGCCCGGCGACATCGACGGACGCAATCAAATCGTCTGCGCGCAATCGTTCTGCGATCCGTTCAGCGAGGTCGCGCGGCTTGGCTTTGGCTTCCTTGGCCAACACCATCGCGGCGTTGGTCGCCATGTCGCCGTGCGCCGCCTCGCGCGGCGGCTCGACCACGACACGCGACAGGTCGATGCCCGCAGGCCATCCGCCCTCGGTTGCAAGCGCGCCGCAAACCGCGTGTACGCGCGCCAGTATGTCGGCGAAAAGATGCGGTGGTGAAGCTTTATCGACCATGGCTGAACTGGGACCGGAGAGGGGTTGCCGAACATAGCGGCCAAGCCGCCGCCTAACGCAAATCGGGGGTCGAGTCAAAAAGCCGCTGATGTTCGGTCAGCGCGAAGCGATCGGTCATTCCGGCAATGAAATTCCCGATCCGACGGGCGCGGCCGGTCTCCGTCTCGGCTTGCGCACCGTCCGGCGGCAGCCATTCCGGCGGCAGGTCGCCTGGCCTCTTCTCGTATCGCGCGAACAGGTCGAACAGGATCGTCTCGGCCTCGCTCATGACCCGCATCACCCGCGGATGCCGATACATCCGCTGCTTCAGGAACGCCTTGATATCGGCTTCGGCTCGCGCGGCCGGCGCCGGAAACGCGATCAGCACGTCGCCATAATGACGGACATCGTCGACCGATCCTGGGCGGGCGATATCCAACCGCCGGCGCGCCTCCGCGACAACAGCGCCGATCAAATACGAGATCAGCTCGCGCACCAGCTCCGCGCCGCGCCTGCTATCATCGAGATCAGGATAACGTTTGCCGATATCGGCGATCATCTCGGCCGTGAGCGGCATGACCTTGAGGTCGTCGATCGCGAACAGGCCCGCGCGCAGGCCATCGTCGATATCATGGGCGTCATAGGCGATGTCGTCGGCAATGGCGGCAATTTGGGCCTCCAGCGAGGCAAAGCTCCACAATTCCAGATCATAGGTGCCGATAAAATCTGAAATGGCACCGGGAATGCCGAGGTCGCGGTAACGACCAATGGCGCCGCCGCTTCGCGCGCTCAGCGGGCCATTGTGCTTGACGATCCCCTCCAGCGATTCCCAGGTCAGGTTGAGTCCGTCGAATTCGGGATAGCGGTGTTCCAGCGAGGTGACCACGCGAAGCGTTTGCGCGTTGTGATCGAACCCGCCATGGGCCCGCAAACAGACATCCAGCGCCCGCTCGCCGGCGTGGCCGAACGGGGGATGGCCGAGGTCGTGGGCCAGCGCCAGCGTCTCCGTCAAATCCTCATCGAGGCCGAGCTGCCGGGCCAGCGCGCGGGCGATCTGCGCCACCTCAAGCGTATGGGTGAGCCGGGTGCGGTAATGGTCGCCCTCATGGAACACGAAGACCTGGGTTTTGTGCTTCAGGCGGCGAAAGGCGGTGGAATGGATCACCCGGTCGCAATCGCGCCGGAACGGGCTGCGGCTCTGGCTTGGCGGCTCGGCGAACAACCGGCCGCGGCTGCGGTCGGGGTCACAGGCATAGACCGAACGAGGAGCAGCCATTCCCACCGACACGACGTATTTGTTCCCCTAAAAGGTTTGATTCCGGCGCCTGCCGCACTTAACTATGCTGGACGCCGGATACCAGATAAATGGGATCACAGCGACTACCGGAGACCTGACATGACCGCAGCCATCACCGTCAGCGAGCGGGCCGCCCGCCGCATCGGGGAAATCCTCAGGAACGAGGGCGACGGCGCCATGTTGCGGATCAGCGTCGAGGGCGGCGGCTGCTCGGGCTTTCAGTACAAATTCGACGTCGAGCGCGCGCAGGCCGAGGACGATCTGGTGATTGCCCGCGACAGCGCGGTGGTGCTGGTGGACCCGGCCTCGGTGCCGTTCCTCGCCGGCTCGGAAGTCGATTTCGTCGACGACCTGATCGGCGCGTCGTTTCGCGTCGTTAATCCAAACGCCACCGCGTCCTGCGGCTGCGGCACCAGTTTTTCGATCTGAGAAACCCCAAGGAAAACCCCAAGCTTCATGCGTATCGCGACGTGGAACGTCAATTCGGTCAGGCAGCGGCTCGACCATCTGCTGGCTTGGTTGAAGGAGTCCGCTCCCGACATCGTTTGCCTGCAGGAAATCAAATGCGTCGATGATGCGTTCCCGCGGCTGGAGATCGAGGCGCTCGGTTATAACGTCATCACCCACGGCCAGAAGACCTTCAACGGCGTCGCGCTGTTGTCCAAGCTGCCATTCGATGAAACCAAATCGGGGCTCGCCGGCGACGACGCGGACGCCCATGCGCGCTTCCTCGAAGGCGTGGTTCCGCTCAAGCACGGCGTGCTGCGGATCGCCTGTCTCTATCTGCCCAACGGCAACCCGCCGGAAACCGAGAAATATCCGTATAAACTCAAATGGATGTCACGGCTTCTTGAGTATTCAAAAGAGCGACTTAAGACGGAAGAACCGCTGGTTTTGGCGGGAGATTTCAACGTCATCCCGGCAGCGCAGGATGTTCACAATCCGGCGGCCTGGGTCAACGATGCCCTGTTTCGCCCGGCGACCCGCGAAGCCTTTCAATCGCTGCTGGGATTAGGCCTGACGGATGCGCTACGCGCCGTCACCGACGCCCCTGGTCAATATACCTTCTGGGATTACCAGGCCGGCGCCTGGCAGAAGAACCACGGCCTGCGCATCGATCACCTGTTGCTATCGCCGCAGGCCAGCGACCGGCTGATCGATGTCGGGGTGGATAGTTACGTCCGCGCCTGGGAAAAGCCGTCGGACCACGTACCGGTGTGGGCCGATCTCGATCTGGCGACGGCCTGAAGGTTGTCCGCCACCGGTTGCAGGATCAATCCTTGCGGCCCTGCACCCAATGCTCGAGCATTTGCAGTGCCATTGCGCGCTCGTTGTCGGACGCCTTGCTGATCGCCTTGTTGTAGCTTTCCTTGATCCAGGCTTCGTCCGCCGCGGCGCTGTCCCGCGCCAGGGTAAGCCACATCAACCCACGGGCGGCCTGCCGCGGCAGTTGATCGCCGTTAAACAACATCTGGCCAAGCAAAGCCTGCGCCTGGTGCTGTCCCTTCTGGGCGGCAAGGCCGAGCCAGCGCGCGCCATACCGGAAGTCATCCCGTGACGTCCCGCCGCCGTCGATGTAAAGCCGGGCCAGATCATACTGCGCGTCGGCATTGCCGAAATAAGATGCGGCGTAAGAAAACATCTCCCTCGCCCGCTCCGGATCGGACTTGATCTTCGAGTTAGGGATGCCGTTGAGGTAATATCGTCCCAGCGCGACAAAGGCGTTGGCGACAATTGCCGCCTCCGGCGCCGACGGGCTGTCCTCAGCATGCGCATTGGCGATGCGGCTGAAATATTCGAAGGCGCGAAGATCGTCCTGGGTGACGCCGTTGCCGTCCGCGTACATCCGCCCCAGCTTCCACTGGGCAATCGGATGGCCGCCTTCCGCTGCATATTGCAGCGCCGTCAAGGAGGTATCCGGTGCGGAAGGGGGGATCGCCTTCTTCAAGGCCGCCGCGGCGCCGGGCTGAGCCGCCACCACGGGAATCGCAACATCCTGGTTTGCCGGCGCGCCGTCAAAGGCGAATCCCGGCACCGCTACCGGCGTGGTAGCGCCTAACATCACTGCAAGAATGATACGCCTAGATATCCGCATAGCACTGTTTCTCGTGCGCTCCACCCGGATGGGTGACGGCACCATCCACCGCCGGCCCAACCTGCTGGGCGTATTTCCAAAGCACGCCTGACGTATGATTGGTCGCGCGGGGCTGCCATTTGGTCTTACGTTCCGCCAGCTCCGCGTCGGTCAACTTTACGTTAAGAGTCCCGACCACGGCATCGATCTCGATGATGTCACCATCTTGCAACAGTGCGATCGGACCGCCGACCGCCGCCTCCGGCCCGACATGGCCGATGCAGAAGCCGCGGGTCGCACCCGAGAACCGGCCGTCAGTGATGAGGGCGATCTTGCCGCCCATGCCCTGCCCGGTCAGCGCCGCCGTGGTGGAGAGCATTTCGCGCATGCCGGGACCGCCGCGCGGCCCCTCGTAGCGGATCACGATGACCTCACCCTCTTTGTAGGTCTTCTTCTGAACCGCCTCGAAGGCGTCCTCTTCCCGATCGAAGCAACGGGCCGGACCAGTGAATTTCAAGTTCGACATACCCGCGACCTTCACGATCGCACCCTCAGGCGCGAGATTCCCCTTCAGGCCGACCACACCGCCAGTGACGGTGATCGGCTTGTCAGCGGACCGCACCACGTCCTGGTGCGGATTCCATTTCACGCTTTTGAGGTTTTCGGCGATCGTGCGGCCGGTGACGGTTAAGCAATCCCCGTGCAGGTGGCCATTATCGAGCAGCGTTTTCATCAGAAGCGGTATGCCACCAACTTCAAACATGTCTTTGGCGACATAACGGCCACCCGGTTTCAAATCCGCGACGTATGGTGTCTTTTTGAAGATTTCCGCCACATCGAACAGGTCGAACTTGATGCCGCACTCGTGCGCGATCGCCGGCAGGTGCAACGCCGCGTTGGTCGAGCCGCCAGACGCCGCCACCACCGCGGCCGCGTTTTCCAGCGACCGGCGCGTGACGATGTCGCGCGGCCGGATATTCAAGGCGATAAGCTCCATGACCTTTTCGCCGGCCGTGGCGCAAAACGCATCGCGGATTTCGTAAGGCGCCGGGGCGCCGGCCGAATACGGCAGCGCCAGCCCGATCGCCTCGGACACCGTCGCCATGGTGTTGGCGGTGAATTGGGCGCCGCAGGCACCGGCCGACGGACAGGCCACCCGCTCGATTTCGTCGAGATCGGCATCGGACATCTCACCGACCGAATGCTTGCCGACGGCCTCGAACATGTCCTGCACCGTGACCTGCTGGCCGCGGAAATTGCCGGGAAGGATCGAGCCGCCATAGATGAAGATCGACGGCACGTTGAGCCGGACCATCGCCATCATCATCCCCGGGAGCGACTTGTCGCAGCCGGCCAGACCGACCAGCGCGTCGTAAGAATGACCGCGAACGGTCAACTCGACGGAGTCGGCGATGCATTCGCGCGACGGCAGCGACGACCGCATGCCGTCATGGCCCATGGCGATGCCGTCGGTCACGGTGATGGTGCAGAACTCGCGCGGCGTGCCGCCGGCGGAAGCGACACCCTTCTTCACCGCCTGCGCCTGGCGCATCAGCGAGATATTGCAGGGGGCAGCCTCATTCCAGCACGACGCCACGCCGACGAACGGCTGGTGGATCTGCTGGGTGGTGAGGCCCATGGCATAAAGATAGGAGCGATGGGGCGCCCGCTCGGGACCCTCCGTCACGTGACGGCTCGGCAGTCTCTTCTTGATGTCGGTCTTGGCGTCCATCGCGAACCTATTTCCCCGGCCAACCCTTGTCAGATCAGGAAAATCCGGGATTTCCCTTCGCCTTCGCGAGCGCCGTGGCCATTAGCCTACGAAGGATGGTTTCATTGAGGGGTGTGGCTAAAAAGCGGCGCACGCAAGAGCTGGCTGGTATGACGGTTAAATCTTCATCCAGTGTTGCGACTAAGCAACAACCGTGGCCCGACAGCAACCATATCCGCTAATTAGTTTCGACCCAGGCCGGTCAAGCCGAGGCTAAATTGCCAGCTTTCGACGTAACCGGGTGCGGCCCTTCCCAGTCGACGGTGACTGGCAGGCAGTCAATCGCCTTGATGCCGGGCCGCTTACGCCATGTAATTTCCGAATCAGCCACCGCAAGCCTCAATTTTGGCCAGCGCTGGAACAGCGATTTCAGCGCGCATCGGCCCTCGATACGCGCGAGCTGATGACCAAGGCAAAAATGGATTCCCGTGCCGAAGGCGACATGCCGGTTCGGCTTGCGTTGCAGATCCAACCGTTCCGGGTGCGGATTGGCCGCAGGGTCCATGTTGGCAGCCGCCAGCATGACCATGACCTTGTCGCCCCTTCGCAGTCTGACCCCGCCGAGTTCGATGTCCTTGCGCACGTAGCGCGGCTTGGTGAACTGCACTGGGCTGACAAATCGCAGGAATTCCTCCACCGCGAGGTCGACGCGGCTCCAGTCCTCTTCCAGCCAGTCGCGGAGCTCGGGATTTCTCAAAAGTTCATGGGCCGCCCCACTGATCAAGTGCGTGGTGGTCTCGTGCCCGGCGAGCAGCAACAGGAACACCATGGCCACGATTTCGTCGGGGCTGATTTGTCCACCGTCCTGTTCGACGCGCACGATCTCGGCAATCAACCCCTCGCCCCCCTCCCGGCGAACGGTCTCAACATGGCGCTCCATATAGCGCTTCATGGCAACGATCTTCGGGATCGTGCCGAGGAATCCGAACACACCGGTAAAGCGGGTGAAGCCGGCGGCCCAGGCCGTGAATTTTGGCCGGTCGGCAGGCGGCAAGCCGAGAAGCTCGGATATCACCGACAGCGGCAATTTGCGCGCGAAGCGCTCGACCAGGTCGGCCGGACTTCCCTCCGCAAACAACTGCGTCGGCAAGTTCGTCACCAAGGGCCTGAATATGCGGCTCCATCTCGAGCACGGCACGGCGGCGAAACGCTTCGTCGACGATGGCGCGCAATCGCTTGTGATCCGGGTCGTCCATCGACAGCATGCTGTTGGCAAAGGTGCGTACGATGCCCGGCATCCACCACCGAAATCCAGCGACCGTGCCGTCTTCCTTGCGCATGGTGAACGTCGCGGTGTCCTTCAGCACCTGATCGGCGAGCGCTTGCGTTGTCGTCGTCCAGATCCTGCCGATGATTGGAAAACGCACTTCCACGACCGGCCCCATGGCGCGAAGCTTTTCGATCGCGGCGCCAGGATTGCGAAAGTAGTCCTGACTGGCGAAATCTGCATAAAGCGTCATCGGCTATTCCTTCACCGGAAACCGCGCGGCACGCGCTGCGCTGCCGAACGCGTATGCGGTCCGTGAAGACGCTGGCGAGCGTCAGACGCACGCGTTCTCACCGGCCTCCCCTAAAAGATGCGAGCTCGCTGTAGTAATTCCAGATGAAACAGGTCGAGCGCGCATAGAGGTTCTGTAGCGGCGCATTTGGTTTCAGGCCGCCCGCCGCCTGCGCCTTGCCGCGCGGGACCGGACTACTCCACCTTGACGTTGGCGGCCTTGATCATGGGCCACCATTTTGCGATCTCCGCTTTCTGCCAGGTGCCGAGGGCGCCCGGCGAAAGCTGATCCTTCGGCGGCATCTCCAGCCCGAGATCTTCCAGCTTTTTGCGCACCGCCGGATCGCTCAGCGCCGCCACCGCCGCCGCATTGAGCTTGGCGATGATGTCGTTCGGGGTGCCTTTCGGCACCCATAGGCCGGACCACAACGTCATGTGAAATCCGGGCAGGCCGGCCTCGTCCGTGGTCGGAATGTCCGGCGCCGAACTCGACGCGCTTATCGTCGGTGACGGCATAGGCGCGGATCGTGCCGGCGCGCACCTGGCTGATGGAATTGGAGGTCTGGTCGATGATGATATCGATCTGTCCGGCAACGAGGTCGTTCAAGGCCGGCGCCGTGCCGCGATACGGCACGTATTGCAGCTTGATGCCGGTCACCTTCTCAAAATAGAGCCCGGCGATATGGCTTCCCGAACCGGCCCCGGCGGTACCGGCGGTGGGCGGACCGGGTCTCGCCTTCAGCCATGCCAGCAACTCTTCCAATGTCTTGGCAGGAACCGCGTTCTTGCTGACCACGATCATCGGGTTGCTCGGCAGCAACACTACCGGCGCGAGATCGTCCACGAGGTCGTAGCCGAGCTTGTAGATCGCGCCATTGGCGACATGGGTGCCGAGATGGCCGAAACTGATGGTGTAGCCGTCGGGGGCCGCACGCACCGCGCGCCCGACCCCGAGCGAGCCGCCCGCGCCGGTCACGTTCTCGACCGTGATGGTTTGGCCGAGCGTGCGCTGCATACGCTCGGCCAGAATCCGCGTCATCGCGTCGGACGGGCCGCCGGCAGAGAACGGCACCACGACGGTGACGGGATGCGACGGGAAATCATCCGCACGCGCGCCGCCGGCAAACGCCAGCAGCGTCATGAATACCGCCAGGACCGCTCTTTGCATTGCACCCCTCCCGTGCGGCTGCTTTTCGCACAGCCGCAGTGTCCAACGCGTTTGGTCGCGTCGGCTTATAGTTTTGCGTAGTCGATCGGCTGGTGGCGATCGAGCGTGCGCGTCACCGGTGGCAGCGGATATTTAAGCCCGGTCGCGCAATTGAACAGCATCACGCGATCATCTTTCGTCACGCGGCCATCGGCAAGGCTTTGTTTGTAGGCCGCATAGGTGGCCGCCCCCTCCGGGCACAGCAACAGGCCTTCCTCACGCGCAACCTCGTTCAGCGCGGCGGAAATCTTCTCGTCTGGCACCGCAATCGCGAAACCTTTGCTCTCCCGCACCGCCCGCAGGATCAGGAAATCCCCAACCGCCTGCGGCACCCGGATGCCGGACGCGATGGTGTGGGCATCCTCCCAGCGGGGCGCATGTTCGGTGCCGTTTTCAAAAGCCCGCACCATCGGCGCGCAGCCCGCGGCCTGCACCGCGACCATCCGTGGCCGCTTGCTGCCGATGAAACCGATCGCCTCGAGCTCGGCGAACGCCTTCCACATCCCGATCAGGCCAGTGCCGCCGCCGGTCGGGTAGAAGATGACGTCCGGAACGTCC
Organism: uncultured Alphaproteobacteria bacterium; assembly: GCA_963843235.1. Taxonomy (GTDB): domain Bacteria; phylum Pseudomonadota; class Alphaproteobacteria; order Rhizobiales; family Xanthobacteraceae; genus Bradyrhizobium. The sequence goes on along the minus strand of CAWJJV010000011.1, from coordinate 25,465 downwards.
CAGCCCAACTGTTCGGCCAGTTCGAGCCCCATCGTCTTCTTGCCCTCGATCCGGTAGGGCTCCTTCAGCGTGGAGGTATCGAACCAGCCGGCCTTCGCCTTGCCTTCGCCGACGATCTTGCCGCAATCGTCGATCAGGCCGTTGACGCGATAAACCGTCGCGCCCTGCAGTTCGATCTCGCTGACATTCACCTCGGGCGTATCCGCCGGGCAGAAGATCGTGGTCTTGATGCCGCAACTGGTCGCGTAGGCCGCGAGCGCGGCGCCGGCATTGCCGTTGGTCGGCATCGCCATATGCTTGATGCCGAGCGCCTTGCCCATCGACACCGCCATCACCAGGCCGCGGGCCTTGAACGAGCCGGTCGGCAACCGTCCCTCGTCCTTGACGATGATCTCGCCGCCGCCGATTTTTTTGGCGAGTTTCGGCAGCCGGATCAGCGGCGTCGTCACCTCGCCGAGGCTGACGATGTCGCTGACCTTGCGCACCGGCAGCATCTCGCGGTAGCGCCACAGATCGGCCGGCCGCTGCGCAAGCGCGTCCTTGGTCAGTGCCTTCTTCACGCCGGCAAGGTCGTAACGCACCAACAGCGGCTTACCTGCCTTCGACAGGTTATGGATCTGGTCGGCGGGATAGTGATCGCCTTCCATCGCGCATTCGAGATGAGTCACGAAGGTGGGGCGCTCGATCGTCAGATTGTCGTTGTCTTTCACGGATTGAAGTCTCGCTTGTTTTGTTATTGGCCCCATCCGATCCGAAAACCGGCGCTCGCCCCTTGGATCAAAGCCCGAGGAAGTTTCGGGATTGTGCCCTACATGTTCAGCACCCGGCCATAGGCATCCAGCACCGCTTCCTTCATCATTTCCGACAGTGTCGGATGCGGGAACACGGTGTGCATCAGTTCTTCTTCCGTGGTCTCGAGATTCATGGCGACCACGTACCCCTGGATCAGTTCGGTAACCTCGGCGCCGATCATGTGCGCGCCGAGCAGCTGGCCGGTTTTCTTGTCGAAGATCACCTTGACCAGGCCCTGGTCCTCGCCGAGCGCGATCGCCTTGCCGTTGCCGATGAACGGGAAGCGGCCGACCCGGATCTCGCGTCCGCCCTCCTTGGCCTTGGCCTCGGTGAGACCGACGGAGGCGACCTGCGGATTGCAATAGGTGCAGCCGGGAATCAGCAACTTGTCCATCGCGTGCGGATGCAGCCCCTTGATGGCTTCGACGCAGACCACGCCTTCATGCTCGGCCTTGTGCGCCAGCATCGGCGGGCCCGCGACGTCGCCGATGGCGTAGATGCCGGGGACGTTGGTCTTGCCGTAGCCGTCGATCACGACGCAGCCACGCTCGGTTTTGACGCCGAGCTTTTCCAATCCGAGGTTCTCGATATTGCCGACCACGCCGACCGCCGAAATCACCCGGTCGAACTCGACCGTTTGCGGCTTTCCCTTGCCGTCGTCGATGGTGGCGACCACGCTGTCGCTCTTTTTCTCCAGTTTCGTCACCTTGGTGTCGGTGAGTATCTTGATGCCCTGTTTCTCGAACCGCTTGCGCGCCAGCCCGGCGATCTCCGCGTCTTCGACCGGAAGGATCTGCGGCAGCACTTCGACCACGGTCACCTCGGCGCCCATGGTGTGGAAGAACGACGCGAACTCGATCCCGATCGCGCCGGAGCCCACCACCAGCAGCGACTTCGGCATCTTGTCGGGTACCATCGCCTCGAAATAGGTCCAGATCAGTTTCTTGTCGGGCTCGAGCCCCGGCAGCACACGCGGCCGAGCGCCGGTGGCGACAATGATATGTTTGGCCTGATAGCTCCCCTCGCCCAGCGCGCCCTTCGGCGCCTCGGACTGCGACTTCTTCACCGTGATCTTGCCGGGCGCGTCGATGCCCGCCTCGCCCCAGATCACCGTGACCTTGTTCTTTTTCATCAGGAAGCCGACGCCGTCGGCGAGGCGCTTGGAAACACCGCGCGAGCGCTTGACCACGGCGCCCGGATCGAACGAGACATTATCGGCCGACAGCCCATAATCCTTGGCGTTCTGCATGTAGTGGTAGATTTCCGCCGAACGCAGCAGCGCCTTGGTCGGGATGCAGCCCCAGTTCAGGCAGATGCCCCCGAGGTAGGACTTCTCGACGATCGCGGTCTTGAAGCCGAGCTGCGCGGCCCGAATTGCGGTGACGTAGCCGCCGGGGCCGGAGCCGATGATGATGACGTCGAAGGAAGTATCGGCCATTTCAGGCTCCCGTTAGCGCAAGCGGTCGTTGGGCGGCGTCCGCGTCAAGGTTCTTGATCTTCATGTGGAAGCGGCGTTCGCACCCGTAGATCGCCGCGCGAAATATATATGAAGGATAAGCCATTGTGCCAGCGCGACAATCCACAGCGGTACGAACATCTGCACCGTGCCGACGATCTCGCGCAGCCAGTTGATATTGCGTGCGCCATTATCGATGACGCCGAGAACCACAACAAGAAACGGCACCAGCAGCAGAATGTAGAGCGCCCGCTTCATGTGTCGCGGGCGATCCCTGCGCCAGACCGCGAAGCCATAGAGAATCATGCTCAGGATCACATAGGCCAGGGTCAGAGCCGCCCGAACCGCCTCCCCCAGTCCGCGCCCGGCGGGATCGTCCCAGTTCGGCAGAAACGAGGCCGCCGCATAGGCAAGCAGGCCGGCAACGGCCGAGGCGACAAAAGCCAGGATGAAAACCCCCGCAAGCCGCATGACCGCCCTCGATACCGATAAATCCACCCGGGCTCAGGCATATTGCGCGATGCCGTTGCCGAACGACCAGTTTTCCTTGGCGACTTCAACCAGGTTGATAAACACGTCTTCCTTGGGCAGGCCCGAATTCCGCGACAGCAATTTCAGCATCGCCTGGTAGACGCCGTCGCCGATCGCCTTCTTGTAGTCGGCGGATTTTCCCTGGCGCAGTGAAACCCGGACCAGCGGCATGTCACACCATCATCATGACCGGATTTTCGATCAGCATCTTGAACGCGCCGATCAGCTCGGCGCCGAGCGCGCCATCGACCGCGCGATGATCGCACGACAGTGTCACGCTCATGATGTGCGCCGCCTCGATCTTGCCGTTGCGCACCACCGCACGCTCCTCGCTGGTGCCGACGGCCAGGATGGTGGCGTGCGGCGGATTGATCACCGCGGTGAAATCCTTGATCCCGTACATGCCGAGGTTGGAGACCGCCGTGGTGCCGCCCTGATACTCCTCGGGCTTGAGCTTGCGGGCGCGCGCCCGCGCCGCGAAATCCTTCATCTCACCGGAGATCGTCGACAGCGACTTGGTCTCGGCGTTGCGGATGATCGGCGTGATCAAGCCGCCGGGCATCGCCACGGCAACACCGATATCGGAATGCTTGTGCTTCAGCATCCCGCCCTCGGTCCAGCTGACATTGGTGTTGGGAATGCGTTGCAGCGCGATCGCCATCGCCTTGATGACGAAGTCGTTGACCGAGAGCTTGTAGAGCGGCTTTTTCTCCTTGTCCTTCGGCGCCGCGGCATTGATCTCCTCGCGCGCCGCGAGCAGCTTGCCGATATCGCAGTCCATGGTCAGGTAGAAATGCGGAACCGTCTGCACCGACGCCGTCAGGCGCTGGGCGATGGTGCGCCGCATGCCGTCATGCGGCACGATCTCGTAACTGCCGGGTTCGAACAGCGCCAGGATCTGCTTGTCCGACATTGACGGCGCCGGCCGCGGGGGCGCCAGCCGGCGCGGCGGCCGGGGCTTTCAGTCCCTTGCCGGATTTAGCCTCTTCGACGTCGCGCGCGATGATGCGGCCATGCGGGCCCGAGCCGTTGATGCGCGTCAACTCGATGCCGGCATCCTTGGCGAGACGCCGGGCCAGCGGCGAGGAGAAGGTACGGGCGTGACCGTTGGTTTGCGGCGCCGCCTGCGGCGCGGGAGTGGGAGCCGCAACCGGTGCAGGCGCCTTCGCAGCAGGCGCAGCGGTGGCGGCCGGTGCCGGTGCCGCAGCAGGTTTCGCGGCGGGTGTTTCGGCCGACTTCGACGGAGGCTTCGGACGGAGGCGCGGCACCCGGCCGACTTGACGTCTTCGCCCTCACCGGCCAGCACCGCGATCACGTCGTTGACCGGCACATCCGCGGTGCCTTCGGGCACCACGATTTTCGCGATCGTGCCCTCGTCGACCGCCTCGACTTCCATGGTCGCCTTGTCGGTCTCGATTTCGGCGATCACGTCGCCGGACTTGACCTTGTCGCCCTCTTTCTTGAGCCACTTGGCCAGGTTGCCCTTTTCCATCGTCGGCGACAGCGCGGGCATCAGAATATTAATTGGCATTGTCAGTGACCTTGTTGCGACCGCGGCGTGGTGCTGCCGGTATCGGTCGGCCGCGCGATTTCGGCTTCGAACATGTCTAGGATGCGCGCCAGCGCCTGCTCCTCGGTATATTCGCTCTCGCGCGCATAGGCGCGGGCGGCGTGGCGTGCGACGTCGACCAACAGCAGACCCCACATGTCCGGTTCCTCGAATGCGCGCGTGAACGCAATCGAAAGTCCACCATCGACGACGAAGGCGCGCAGCACTTCGGTGGCGTCAGCGCGGTCCATCACGTCTGGAGGCAATGGCTGTTCCCTGGGACCGGCCATGGCTCACCGATAGCAAACGGCTTTGGCGGCTTCGACCACCTCGGCCACCGAGGGCAATGCGAGCTTTTCGAGGTTTGCCGCATACGGCATCGGTACGTCCTTGCCCGACACCCGTGCCACCGGCGCATCGAGATAATCGAACGCGCGTTCCATGATACGGGCGGCGATTTCGGCGCCAACGCCGTTCTGCTGCCAACCCTCTTCCACCGTCACGGCGCGACCGGTCTTCTTCACGGAGGCGACAATGGTGTCGGTGTCCATCGGGCGGAGCGTGCGCAGGTCGATGACTTCGGCTTCGATGCCTTCCTTGGCCAATTCGTCAGCGGCTTTCAGCGCGTAGGACATTCCGTTCGACCAGGACACAATGGTGACATGGCCGCCGGCCCGCACGATCCGTGCCTTGCCGATCGGGATGACATAATCATCGAGCTTCGGCACTTCACCGGTATGGCCGTACAACATTTCGTTTTCGAGGAAGATCACCGGATTGGGATCGCGGATCGCGGCTTTCAAGAGGCCCTTGTAGTCAGCGGCGGAAAACGGCGCGACCACCTTGAGGCCGGGAATTTGCGAGTACCAGGCCGAATAATCCTGGCTGTGCTGGGCGGCGACGCGGGAGGCCGCGCCGTTCGGTCCGCGGAACACGATCGAGCAGCCCATCTGCCCGCCCGACATATAGAGCGTCTTCGCCGCCGAGTTGATGATCTGGTCCATCGCCTGCATGGCGAAATTGAAGGTCATGAATTCGACGATCGGCTTCAGGCCGGCCATCGCCGCACCGACGCCGATGCCGGCAAAACCGTGCTCGGTGATCGGGGTGTCGATCACCCGCCGGGCACCGAATTCCTGCAACAATCCCTGGCTGACCTTGTAGGCGCCCTGATACTCCGCGACCTCTTCGCCCATGATGAACACGTCGGGGTCGCGCCGCATCTCCTCGGCCATGGCGTCGCGCAACGCCTCGCGGATGGTCATCGTCACCATTTCGGTGCCGGCCGGCACTTCCGGATCGGGCTCGGTGACCGCGGTTGGCGCTGAAGGCGCCTTGGGCGCGTCGATCATCGGCTTGGCTTCACCGACCGGCGAGCGCGACTCCGCGACCTCTTTCTCGACATTCGGCGCCGGTGCAGCCTCAGCGGACTTTTGCGGCTTCGCGGGTGCGGCCACCTTGCCGAGGTCGGCGGCACTCTCGCCGTCGGCCAGGATGGTCGCGATCGGCGTGTTGACCGCGACGTCGGCGGTGCCCTCGGGGATCAGGATGCTGCCGAGCGTCCCCTCATCGGTGGCCTCGACTTCCATCGTCGCTTTGTCGGTTTCGATCTCGGCGATGACGTCGCCCGATTTGATCGCCTCGCCTTCCTTTTTCAGCCATTTCGCGAGATTGCCCTTTTCCATGGTGGGCGACAGCGCAGGCATCAGCACTTGAATGGGCATATCAACTCCGAAATAGGCTTGCGCGCTTAGCGATAGATGTCGGTGTAGAGTTCGGACGCGTCCGGCTCGGGATCGTGCTGCGCGAAGTCGGCAGCCTGATTGACGATCTCGCGCACCTCGGCGTCGATCGCCTTCAATTCCTGCTCGCTCATTTTGGCGGCCAGCAATCGATTGCGTACTTGCTCGATCGGATCTTGATCGTGGCGGACCTTCTCGACCTCCTCGCGCGTGCGGTACTTGGCCGGATCCGACATCGAATGGCCGCGATAGCGGTAGGTCTGCATCTCCAGGATGTACGGGCCCTTGCCCTCGCGGCACCAGGCGACCGCCTCGTCACCGGCGGCCTTCACCGCCCGGACGTCCATGCCGTCGACCTGCTTGCCTGGGATGTTGAAGGAAATGCCGCGGCGGGAGAAATCGGTCTGGGCCGATGACCGCGTCACCGACGTGCCCATGGCGTAGCGGTTATTTTCGATCACGTAGATCACCGGAAGCTTCCACAGCTCCGCCATGTTGAAGCTTTCGTAGACCTGCCCCTGATTTGCGGCGCCGTCGCCGAAATAGGCCAGGCTGACGAAATCATTGCCGCGGTACCGATTGGCAAAGGCCAGTCCGGTGCCGAGCGAAACCTGGGCGCCGACGATGCCGTGGCCGCCGAAAAAATTCTTCTCCTTGCTGAACATGTGCATGGAGCCGCCCTTGCCCTTGGAATAGCCGCCGTGGCGGCCGGTCAGTTCGGCCATCACGCCCTTGGCTTCCATGCCGCAGGCCAGCATATGCCCGTGATCGCGGTATCCGGTTATGACCTGGTCGCCCTTCTTCAGGGCCATCTGCATGCCGACGACGACCGCTTCCTGGCCGATATAGAGATGGCAGAAGCCGCCGATCGCACCCATGCCGTAGAGCTGGCCGGCCTTCTCCTCAAAGCGCCGGATCAGCAGCATGTCGCGCAGCGCAACCAGTTCCTGCTCGCGCGTAAACGCCGGCGGCGAATCGTTGGCCTTGTCCTGCCCTGCTTCGTTTGCGACGCTTTTCTTCGGTGCGGCCATGGCAATTCCGGATGCGAGAGTGAATAGCCCTCTCTAACCCAACTCAAACCGCCATGAAAGGACTGCGTTAGCCCGCGCAAGAATTCGCTATGCCGCAGTGCACTGCGGCGCGAAATTTTCGAGATCGATTTCGCCGATATTTGAAATTTGACGATTAGTTTGGACTGATCCGAACCAGATCGTGAGGATTGACGTAATCGAGCTGATAGCGCGCCCGCTCGTCAAGCATATCAGGGTCGACTCGGTCGGATCGCAGCAGCGAGACACGCTGCTCGCCCTGGGCGCGTTCGCGCTTCAGCCGCGCCAATTCGGACGTCAGCGAGATGATTTCCTGGTCGAGTTCCTGCTGCGCGTTCAGCCCATACTTGCCGGTATAGGCGTTGACGCCGAAATAGCCGATCAGGGCCGCCGCCATCGCATAGAGGGCGAGCCCGGTGAGCACGGATTTCAGTCGGCTGCGTGAGACCATGAACCGGAGCATGCGACGCTCCGGTTAATGGAATCCTAAGAGGGCTTGATCTGGCGGCGTTTGCCCGCCCGCTCGGCTTATTTGTGGTGCTTTTCCACGACTAACGCATAGGCGTCGATGTATTGCTTCAACACCGTCTGCAGCGATTCCTTGATCAGTTCACCCTTGTCGTCGAACCCGTCGCCGACGCCGTTCAGATAGATCTCGGGCTGACCAAGGATCGGGCCGGAGATGCCCGGCAGGATATTCTGCAAATGTTTGGCCGCGCTGACGCCGCCGAGCGGGCCCGGCGAATTGCTGATGATGCCGATCGGCTTGCCGTGGAACGAACTCTTGCCGTAAGGGCGCGATCCGACGTCGATGGCGTTCTTCAGCACGCCCGGGATCGAACGGTTGTATTCGGGCGTGACGAACAGGACGCCGCTGGACTTCTGGATCTTTTCGCGGAACGCCACCCAATCGGCCGGAGGGGTGGCTTCCAGGTCCTGATTGAAAAACGAAACGTCGTGCAGGGTGATGACGTTGAGCTTCAGCGCGTCGGGCGCCAGTTTCGTCAGCGCGTTGGCGATCTTGAGGGTGAAGCTCTCTTTGCGAAGGCTGCCGACGATGACGGCAACGTTGTGCGGGGTGGCCATGGGATTTCCTTCTTGAAACGGGCGGACGCCCGGCCGCGCAACCTAGCGATATCCCAACAAGATGCAAGTGCATGAAGTGCTTGACGCCGAAAAGCCTCCGGAAAGTAGAACAGGCCACCCGATCGGGCGGCCTGTTTTCGTCAGATCCTGCAGCGGCGATCAGACCACCGGACTCCAGGCGATCGGCACCAGCCGGTATTTCGTGCCGTCCTTTTCGACGTGCCCGATGCTGGGGAAGGTGAAATGGAAGCCCACCACCGTCGCTTTCTCGGCCGAAGCCATATCGTAGAATTTGTGTCGGGTTTTCTGCGCCAACTCACCGTCGACGTCGTAGGCGACATGCCAATCCGGATTGCGCAGGAAGAACTCCGGAATATTGGTGACGTCGGACTGGATCAGGATTTTCGAATTGCCGGATGCGATCGCAAAGGCGGTATGGCCGGGGGTGTGGCCAGGTGCTGCGATCGAGGTGATGCCGGGGGCGACTTCCTTGCCCCAATCGTACTTCGTCACCTTGGACTCGATGCCCGCAAAGGTCTTTTTCACATTGGCGAAATAGTTCTTCATCATTTCATTGGACTGCGCCTTGGCGGCGTTCTCGTCGCTGGTCCAGAAAGCCCAGTCGACCGACGGAACCATGATCTCCGCGTTCGGGAAGGCTATCGAGCCATCGGCGGCGCGGATGCCGTTGGTGTGGTCGGGATGCAAATGCGACAGCAGCACCACGTCGATCTGCTTGGGATCGACCCCGGCGGCGGCAAGATTTTGCAGCGTGCGGCCGACCGCGCCCTTGGTCGGCTCGAAATTGGCGACGCCGTTTCCGGTGTCGATCAGGACGAGCTTGCTGCCGGTGTTGATCAGCTGCGGGTTGAACGGCACCGTCACCATGCCCGGCGGCATGTAGGCGGCTTCCGCGGCCTCGAGCGCCTTGGCCTTCGGGACGTTGCGCACGAAGGTATCGGGCAGCGGAAACGAGCGCGCGCCGTCGTTGATCGATGTGCATTCGTAAGCGCCGACCTTGTAGCGATAGAAACCGGGCGCCTGCGTCCCGGCCGGCGGCTCCGCGGCGCGCGCGGGCGTCCCCAGCGACGTCAGGGCACCGGCAGCCCCGGCTGCAGCGGCGCCGGCGAGAAGATGGCGGCGGTTCAAGTCGATCATTGTAGATTCCCCTTATGGAAGTTGCGTTTCTGGCAGGCGTTTTCGGCGGAGCGGAAATGTCTCTCCGCGGCGGACAGAACGCAAGCCGTCACGTCAACCGCTCACCTACAACTTGCGAGGCATAAGGCGGCCGGGAGCCTCGCCGTCCCCCCTACCCGCCCTTGTTCGGATTGATCAGGTATTTCTCGCCGGTCGCGCGCTTGGCGTAGACGGCAATATTGGCAAGCTGCAACGCCTCCTGCAGCGACACCACCTGGGTGTAATGGCTGGCAAACGTGGTCTTGAGCTCCGCGACGACCCGCTGGCGCAGCCGGTCGGCGTCGGCGCGGTCGATCTTCTGCAGGAACGGAAACAACAGCCAGCCGCCGACCCCCCATGCCATGCCGAACGCCCGGTTCAATTCGACCGGGCCGGGATCGAGGCTGCCGTAAATATAGACCTGCTTGTGCACGCTCGACCCATAGCGGCTGTAAACCTTGGCGGTCCTGTTGGCGGCAATCTCCATGCAGGTGAGAATCTGACCCGCAAGCTTACCCCCGCCGATGGCGTCGAATGCCAGCGTCGCACCGGTCTCCACCAGCGCCTCAGTCAGAGCATCCATGAAGCCGGGCGCCGTGGAGTCGATGACGTGCCTGGCGCCGATCTCGCGCAGGATGCCGGCCTGCTGCGGGCTGCGGACGATGTTGACGAGGCCGATCCTGTCCTTGAGACAGATCCTGTTGAGCATCTGCCCCAGATTGGAGGCGGCTGCGGTATGCACCAGGGCCTTGTGGCCCTCCCGCCGCATGGTTTCGGTCATGCCGAGCGCCGTCAGCGGGTTCACGAAGCAGGAAGCGCCCTCGGCAGCCGTCGTCCCCGCCGGCAGCACCAATACGTCTTGTGCCTTCAGGCAGCGGTATTGCGCGTACATGGCACCGCCGATCATCGCCACGGTCTTGCCCATCAAGGCCTTCGCCGCGTCCGACGATCCGGTCTTGATGACGACGCCCGCGCCCTCGTTGCCGACCGGCATCGATTCATCGAGCCGCCCAGCCATGGCCTTCATGGCGGCTTCAGGGACTTTGGCTGTTATCACCGGCGCGGCTTTCGTGCCGGACGATTTCGCTGTCGTCATGTCGGCGGCGCCAACGAGAAGCCCGAGGTCCGACGGGTTGATCGGCGTGGCCTCGACACGGACGACGATTTGATCGTCTGCCGGTTCGGGCGTCGGCACGCTGGCCAACGATAGCTCGAGTTCGCCGCTCTTGCGGATCAGCGAACGCAACTGAAGCCCGGTCTTGCCGTCTGAATTCATGACATCCCTCCCTGATCTCGGCCCTGCCGAATTTGGCGGGAGTGTTCGCAGGTTACGGCGGGAAGGCAAGCCCCGGCTTCGCAGTTCAGCCCATCCCGCCAGCCCTCAAACGATCAGGACGTCATGCGCGGTCAACGGCGTGACCACGCCGGTCAATGTGATCGATGCACCGTGGCCAAGCTCGATCACCGTGTCCTGCCCGACGATCTCGGTCACCAGGTGGGCAAGGTCGGTGGCGAGGGCCGAAGCGATCTGGATGACGTCGTGGCCGACAGCGTCTCCGGCCTGGAAGTCATTGATGACGTCGTTGCCGGAAACCTGCTTGAACACGAACGTATCCCCGCCCGCGCTGTTCATGATGTCGTTCGCCGTCGTCGCGGTCAATGTAACGCCCGCGGCGTGGGCCGTCATGGTCTGCGAACCGTTGTTGTTATCGAACGTGGTCGCGACCGTGTGCCCGGATGCGTCGATCGCGTCGTGCCGGGCCGAATATGCCTGCCCGGTAATATCCCAGGTATCGACATTCCTGGCTGCCATCGGCGTGCCGCGTGGTCTTGGCGATCAACGCGCCGTCCGACGCGTAACTCGACTGGACGTAAGCGCCGTCCTTCTGCGTCACGGTCTCCTCGGCGATATGGCCGAGGCTGTCATATTGGTCGAGCGTCTTGACACCGTGGGCGTCGACCATCTGCTCCAGCGCCAGTGTGCCGTCGGCATGGAACCGCTCGATTAAGGTGCTATGCCCCGAAGCATCGTCGACCACATGTTGCGAGGCGTAGTTCTTGCCGGCGATGTCGTAGGTGTAGATGTCACGTGATCCGTCGCTATGCCGCAGCGTCTCACCGATCTGGGTGCCGTCCGACGCGTACCCCGACTGGACGTAAGCGCCGTCCTTCTGCGTCACGGTCTCCTCGGCGATATGGCCGAGGCTGTCGTATTGGGCGAGCGTCTTGACACCGTGGGCGTCGACCGTCTGCTTCAGTGCCAGTGTGCCGTCGGCATGAAGCCGTTCGATCAGGTACTGTGCCCTGACGCGTCGGTGGTCACGTGCTGCAAGCTGCCGTCCTGACCCGCGACGTCAGAGCTGTAGATGTCGCGTGAACCATCGGCGTGACGATTCGTCTTCCCGGTTTCATTCCCGGACGTATCGAAGGTGAGTTGATCGAACGAGCCATCGGTATAACGCGTTGCGAACTGGACGATATGACCGTCGCTGTCATATTCGACACTGTTGATCGATCCGTCGCTGTTGATCGACTGACTGTCCGCAGCCTCGACCCGGCGTAGATCGGGGGCGGAAAGCTCCGTATGGTTCGACGGAAGGCTGGCGGTGCTGATCGTGGTGTTGGCAAATTTGAGCAGCTCGATATTCGAGAGGTAATCGGTACCGTCGCGGCCGGCAACCTTATCGACGACGATGATCTGGTTGCCGACAACGCTGATGGTGTAGTCGCTGAGATTGCCCGCATAGACCGCCGTATCGGTCCCGGCGCCGCCATCGAGGTAGTCGATGCCGGCGCCGCCGGTGATCACATCATTGCCGGCGCCGCCATGAACCAAATCGTTGTCGGTTGTTGCGCCCGTAAACCAGGCCTGATCCTTGGTGGTATCAAAGTGTATGGTGTGGACATAGAGATCGAACGAGCCGGGTGAGCTCGCGTTGGTGCCCTGGCTCGGCGTGAGCTCGATGCCGTTGACTGTGATAGCCTTGAGATGCAGCGCGCGGCCCGGCGACGAGTTCGCCAGCGAAATATCAAGGCCGGTGATCGGGCCCGAATTGTCGAAGGTGATCGTATATGTTTGATAGCCTGCCGGGTCGGTCGCCGGCTTGAATTCCAGCAAGTCGGAGACGATCTTGCCGTTGACCAGAAGCTGCGCCTGCGCCCCGACGCCGTCCACCGTCGAACCGTAACCGGTCAGGGTGATGGTTGTGGTCGATAACGTCGCGAGGCTTTCGGGGCCAGCAACGATGGTGTCGTTTCCAGCGCCGCCGGAAATAACGTCATTGCCCAATCCGGTGTGGACAACATCATTGCCTCCGCCGAGATCGAGGTTATCGGCGATGGGTGTTCCCGTAATCGTCAGCGCGGGTATGGTGCCTGTACCGTGGAAATATTGCGAGACGATGGCCTCGGCCGGCTTTCCCATCACGGAATAGCCCGTGCTGTTAAACACGTTGTCCAGATCCCATTGCCAGAGCTCGACGCCCTGCAGCCAGCTGCCGCCTTGCGCGCTCCAGACCTGAAAGAAGGCGTTATAGGCGTCCGCCTGCGCGGCCGGATTGGGACTGCTATTGCTACTCGTTGATCCCGGATTGATTGCGGTGCCGTCGACACTGAGGTAGCCGACCTCGGTCATCAGCACCGGTTTGCCGTACTGCAAAGCCAGCGAGTGGAGGAAATCGACCGGCGATTGGTAGTTGAATGCAGCCGCGTAGTAGGGATTGAACGGCACCTGGCTCCACGCGTTGACCAACTCCTGCACCGTCGGCGTCTCGCTGGACGTCAGTGGCGGATAGGTGTTCACACCGATGGTATCGAGCTGTCCCCAGAAACTGACATGCGAGGCCTCATCGCTCGCAGCCGAATAGGTCAACTGGCCGTGATAGACTTGGCGAACCTGCGTGATCAGATTGGCCCAGTAACTCGCATACTGCGGGCCCGACAGGCTGCTCATTTCATTCCCGATCGCGAAAGTCGTGACACCGCCCTCTTGCGCGACGCCGGCGAGATGCACGATCTCGGCTGTGTAGGATGAAAAAAACGCCGGGACATCGGTCGGCGCCATGCTCGATGTCCGCGTTCCATCCAACGGCGAAATTGCGGCTCTGAAAACGACCGATAATCCTGCAGATTCCGCCGCCTTGAAGCCCGCCAGCAGGCTGATATCGCTCTCCGACTTTGCCGGATCGGAGATGACGATGTTTGAGGTTCCGGTTTGCGTCCAGATCCGATCCGTCATCTCAACCGAATTCGAACCGAGCGATGCAATCGTTTGATAGGCCTGAACCGCCGCACCGCTTGAGACTTGTCCGTTCCACTCGGACAACGAACCGAAACCCTGGATGTCGAAGAGACTTGCCATGCTTGAACTCCGCTTTCGCGAGACGATTGCCGCGAAGCGTTACCTTCATCTTAAGAGCGTGATTTGTTGTTGGCGAAATTTTTACAAGACAATGAGAGCCGCGTAACAGACATCAACTTCGCGCTTGAAATGTATGGAAATGTTTTGCCGCGCCTACGGCACAAGATCGTGCCAATATTTATCGCCAATCTTTATGCAGGCACGCGTTCAGACGACAGCGTAAAAATTCCGGACTCGATCATCAACGTCACGTGCCGGCGAAACCGCAATCTCGCGGATCCTCTTGATCGGCGCGCGTGATCGGAGCTTTTCACAGTTCTCAAGGCTTCGTCGCGGCGTGATCGGTGAGCCCGGCGGCCCACGTCGAAGGCTTGCCTTCGAAGGCGGACTTGGCGCGCTTGCCCAGCCAATAGGAATAAGGCGACGGCACGAGATCGAAATTGGGATCGGCGCCGAGCTTTTGGGCCGCGTCCATCGGCCAGTTTGGATTGTACATGATCTCGCGGGCCAGCGCGGTGAGATCGGCGCGGCCCTCTTGCAGGATCGCTTCAGCCTGGTCGGCATGCACGATGTGCCCGACCGCCATGGTCATGACATCGGCTTCTTTCCGGATCCGCTCGGCGTAGGGAACCTGGTAGCCGTATTTCCGGGCGCGCGTGCTGTCCATGGGCGAGTGGGCAAGCGTACCGCCCGAAGAGCAGTCGATCACGTCGACGCCCTCGGCCTTGAGCAGCTTCGCCAGCCGAACGCTCTCGTCCGGTCCCCAGCCCGCGTCGTCCTCGCACGACAGGCGCATGAACAGCGGCTTGTCTGCCGGCCAGATCGCGCGGACGCATTCGGCGACCTCGATCGCAAATCTCATGCGGTTGAGTTCCGAGCCACCATATTCATCGGTCCTGACGTTGGCGACCGGCGACAGGAATTGATGGATCAGGTAGCCGTGGGCACCGTGAATCTCCATCACGTCGAAGCCGGCCGCCGCGGCGCGCGCCGCCGCCTCGCCCCATTTGACCGCGAGGTCGCGCACCTCGTTATGCGACAACGCGCGCGGCGTCGGCGATTTCTCGGTGTGCGGCACCGCGCTGGGCGCGACTAATTCCCACCCGTCCCAATCGAATATCTCGGCCTCGTCGCCGCGTAGCGGCTTGCCGCCTTCCCAGGGCCGTGTCAGCCGCGCCTTGCGGCCGGAGTGACCGAGCTGGATGCCGGCCACCGCGCCGTGCGTCTTGATGAAGGCCGCGCAGCGCGCCAGCCCCGGGATGAATTCGTCATTCCAGAGTCCGGTATCCCCGACCGTGCCGCAGCCGTTGCGCGCCACCTTGGTGGATTCCATGATGACGAGCCCGGCGCCGCCCTGCGCATATTTGCCGGCGTTGACGAGGTGCCAGTCGGTCGCGAACCCTTCGACCGCCGAATATTGATGCATCGGCGCGACGACGACGCGGTTCTTGAGGCGCACGCCCCTGATGTCGAGCGGAGAAAACAGCATCGGTTGCGCCATTGCTTTTGATTCCTCCGCTCGACCTGAACCACCATACTCGAACGCGGTCTCCTTTTACGCCAGCGCTTTCAACGCCGCCCTGCCCGCGTATTTCGCCTGGCTTCCCAATTCCTGCTCGATCCGCAGCAACTGGTTGTACTTGGCGGTGCGATCGGAGCGCGCCAGCGACCCGGTCTTGATCTGACCGCAATTGGTGGCGACCGCGAGATCGGCGATGGTGGAATCTTCGGTCTCGCCGGACCGATGCGACATGACCGCGGTGTAGCCCGCCTTGTAGGCCATCTCGACCGCACTGAGGGTTTCCGTCAGCGTGCCGATCTGGTTGACCTTGACCAGAATGGAATTGGCGCGGCCGTTCTTGATGCCGTCGGCGAGCCGCGTCACATTGGTGACGAACAGATCGTCGCCGACCAACTGGCATTTGCCGCCGATCAGGTCGGTCAGTTCCTTCCAGCCGTCCATGTCATCCTCGGACATGCCGTCCTCGATCGAGACGATCGGATAACGCGAGACGAGGTCCGCCAGATATTTCGCCTGTTCGGAGCGCGAGCGCTTCTTGTTCTCGCCTCCATAAACGTAGGAACCGTCCTTGAAGAACTCAGTCGAAGCGCAATCCAGCGCCAGCATGACGTCGGCACCAGCCTTGTAGCCGGCCTTGCCGATCGCGGCCATGACGAACTCAAGGGCGGCATCCGCCGACGGCAGGTTCGGCGCGAATCCGCCCTCGTCGCCTACGTTGGTGTTGTGGCCGGCCTTTTTCAATTCGCCGCGCAGCGTGTGGAAAATCTCCGAGCCGCAGCGCAGCGCTTCCGCGAAGGTCTCGGCGCCGACCGGCATGATCATGAATTCCTGGAAGTCGATCGGATTGTCGGCGTGCACGCCGCCGTTGATGATGTTCATCATCGGAACCGGCAAGGTCCGCGCCGAGGTGCCGCCGACGTAACGATACAGCGGCATGTCGAAGGATTCCGCGGCGGCCTTGGCGGCCGCGAGCGATACGCCGAGAATGGCATTGGCGCCGAGCCGGCTCTTGTTGGGCGTGCCGTCGAGATCGATCATGATCTGGTCGATCTGCACCTGCTCCTCGACGGCCATGTCGTCCAGCGCCTCGAAGATTTCGCCGTTGACGGCATCGACCGCGTTTTGGACGCCCTTGCCGAGATAGCGCGCCTTGTCGCCGTCGCGCAATTCGACCGCCTCGTGGGCGCCGGTGGAGGCCCCCGACGGCACCGCGGCGCGGCCGACCGAGCCGTCCTCCAGCACCACGTCGACTTCGATGGTAGGATTGCCGCGGCTATCGAGAATTTCGCGGCCGATGATGTCGACGATGGCGGTCATAGGTGCCTCTTTTGGACAATGTAAGGGGATGGAGCGGTTGGCTGTTTCTACAGCAAGGGATGGACGTCGAAAAGGCCGGGTGACGACGACGGTATGATTGGTTAAGACGACAAGACGGAGACCATTATGGCCAGCAAGTCGCGCAAATCATCCAAATCATCAAACTCGAAGTCATCAGATTTGAAGTCATCGGAGCTGCAACTCGGCCGTGCCGTAGAATGGCCGCAAACGCCCGCTGAGGCCAGGCTCGACCGCGTTGCCAATCCCCAGGCCGGTACCAACTACATGGTGCGGTTCACCGCGCCGGAATTCACCTCGCTCTGCCCGATCACGGGCCAACCGGATTTCGCGCATCTCGTGATCGACTACGTGCCCGGCCAATGGCTGCTGGAGTCGAAATCGCTAAAACTTTATGTTGCGAGCTTCCGCAATCACGGCGCATTCCATGAGGACTGCACGGTGGCGATCGGCAAGCGGATATCGGCGGAAATCAAACCGAAATGGCTGCGCATCGGCGGCTACTGGTATCCGCGCGGCGGCATCCCGATCGACGTGTTCTGGCAGACCGGCAAACTGCCCAAGGGCATGTGGATTCCGGATCAAGGCGTCGCGCCCTATCGCGGCCGCGGGTGATCGAAGAGAAGCCCTTGCTGCAAGCGTAGCCCGGATGAGCGACGCGATTGCGATGGTCGTCCCTGCGAACGCAGGGACCCCTAACCCCAGCGTAGCTTGAATGCGGAAGGCATCTGCTCCACTGCCTAAA
Source organism: uncultured Alphaproteobacteria bacterium (assembly GCA_963843235.1). Lineage (GTDB taxonomy): Bacteria > Pseudomonadota > Alphaproteobacteria > Rhizobiales > Xanthobacteraceae > Bradyrhizobium. The sequence goes on along the minus strand of CAWJJV010000011.1, from coordinate 8,122 downwards.
CGAGAAGACACGGCGTATGGGTCCCGGCGTTCGCCGGGACGACGTGGTTATCGCTGTGATTCATTTTCAAAACACACGCTTCCACATTCTCGCGACACGATGCGCCCGAGTTTTGCAAATTCATTGGCCCAACTAAAAGAGGGCGCAGGAAACGCCGGGTGCGCGGTGCACCCGCGGCCCGTGTGCAAAGGTAGTAAGCACACGGTAGTCACCACAGGTTCACCGGAACACCCGGCATTTCCTGCGCAATGGTTTTAACGGCTTATGCCGTGCTCTTCCCGGCGACGAATTCGTCTTGCCACCGTCACCGGCGGATTAAGGTCTTGTCGCGCCCGGTTGGGCTGACCTGACCTCCGCCGATTTAGCACCAGCAACGGGTGCCAGAACCACACGGTTTTGCCGTCCGCGAGCCGCCTTAACCGATCCGCGGTCAGCCATGTGCTGCCAACCGCATTTCAGCCAAGGCGTTGAAGCGCCGTTCGTCCACGCGCCGGTGGAATGCTCACGGGCATTCCCTCAATGGAAAGCCCGCCCTGCGATCCCCTTGCCGCGACGACGCTGCCGCGTCCACCGCATCCCATCCCAACGTTCGTGACGATGGCCAACGCCCCTCTCTCGGGACGGGATGGCGGGAGATAAGCCGGTGATTTGGGTCAGATGGGAAGTAAAACATTTTCGGCGCGGGGGCTGGACACTAATTTACTGATTTGCCCGACACGTTGTTTTTGAAGCGTTCCGACGGCACCGCGGACATAACCGGACTCGCCGCTGGCTCGACTGGGGCGCGAATGACCCCAAACCGGACTCCGACATCACTCTACTCGTTTCGCGGCAGGCAGCCGATATGATCCGTCAAGGACCGGCGTCTGCGGCCCATAGAGGCGCATGGTGAGATTGAAGTTGCCCGCCGGCGCCGGAAGCCAATTGGAAGTGTCGCTCGGTCGTTCCTTTTGGATCACGATTGCCAACGCTATCGCTTTCCGAAATCGCACAAACGCCCAGGTTGAAACTGGCAAGGAAATTGAGGCAACTTCTGACCATATCGATAATAACGTCCCGGACAGCTTCGCACGACGAGGCAAACTGGAACGCTAGCTGACTCCATCAAGCGGCATTCGCACGTAAATCAAACGGCTATCCGTTCGCTCTACATAGAGTTCAAGCGATACGTCACCAATTTGCAACACGCGAAGAAATTAGTTCGCCGCCCGGTTCCCGCCACAAATGCGGCGACCTTCGCACGTACAGGTTGATCAATCGGTCCAGGATGGAACCGACAAGCTCTTCGAGCACCTGCTGCGCCGTGTTGGCGACTTTCCAGCTCCTGCCTGCGCCGAAGCGCATGCACGAGTTTTTAGGTTGCAGCTTCGACAAGAGATAATTGACTAGGGGACCAGATGACCCCTCAGTGTGCGATGTCGCGCGCTTGCAGCGTGCGTCGGGGCTCGAAGTTTTGTTCGATCAATTTAAACGCTCTGGTGCTCGCCGGAATCACAATCGTTGCTGCGGCGACTCCGAGCCCGGTCAGATCGCAGACCATCGGCCCCAGCCCTCCCACTGTCACAACCACTGTCAACGTTACCGCCGGCACCACGACCGTCGTCGGCAGCACGGTGGTTTCCGTGACGGGTGCGACGAACGCCAGCAACGTCACGGGCGGAACGTTGGTGTGGGATGCCGCTGCCGGGCCGCTGCCGGGACTGATCACCGTGCAGAGCCTGAACGGCAACGCGCTGCAGGCCGCTGGCGGCACCATCCTCGTTCCCAACGATAACCTCAGCATCACCACGGGAGGCGGCCATGCGGTTCTGGCGAACGGCACCGCCAGCAGCGTCACCTTTGCAAACGGAGCCTCGATCGCGCTGACCGGCGTGGGCGCGGGATTGGCCGCAATCGGCGGCACGATCAACGCCACCGGAGTTGCCATCACCGGCTCGCCCGCTTCCCGCGGGCATGGCGCGGTGGCGGAAAGCGGCGGTACCATCAACCTTCACGCCGGCACCTCGATATCGACCGGCGGCGCCTTCAATGCGGTCGCACTGGGCGCTTCCGGTGCCGGCAGCAGCGTCAATGCCGACGCGCTTATCCCGGTCACGACCACGGGCCGAGGCGCCATGGGCATCTATCTCCACGACGGGGGCCAAGTCTCGCTGCTACCGGGATCGACGCTGAATATCAACGGCACCAGCAGCGTCGGCCTCGCAGCTGACAACACGACGGTCGCCCTCGGGACCATCGGAAGCGGCCTGACCATCAATCTCAATGGCGTCGGGGTTGGGGGCCAGGCAGGCAGCGCCGGTGTCGTGGCGTTCAATGGTGGAAACATCTCGCTCCAGAACCTCACCGTCACCGGCACCAACGCCGCCGCCGGCGTATGGGCGGCGCCCAACAGCGTGGTCACGCTGACCGGCACGAATACGATCAACATCAACTCGGACCAGAATCAGACGTTCTATACGCTTCAGACCCCGAACCTTGTCACCCCGAATGGACCGGTCGGTTCGAGCTTCTCCGTAACCAGCGCGATACCGATCAGCGGGCTGTTCGCCCCGGGCGGAACCATCAACAGCACCGGCACAACCATCAACGTGACCACGGGCAACGCCGCGGCAGGCGCCTGATGTCGGCTTTAACGGCCTCATCAACATGGACCGCAACACGATCACAACCAGCGGCGCGAACTCCTTCGGCATCAGGGTAGATAGCGGAACGGTCGTCGGTGTCGAACTCGAGCGTGACGACATCCGGCGGCGGTGCGGCGATGTTCTTCAATTTTGGGCCGGGGCTCATCGACCTCACCAACAGCACGGTGCTGGCGACGGGAGCCAATACTGTCGGACTATCTTCGTTGAATCTCACCGTCGCCGGAATGGACACCGTTCGGCTCACCGGGGGCAGTCTGATCAGCAACGCGTCTAGCGCTGTGGAAGCTCAGGGACCTCTCAATCTGAGCACAAGCGGAACGGTAGTGACGGGCGGCGGCGGCACGCTGCTGGAAACGTTCGCAAATCTTGCCGGCTTCCAACCGACCGTCGTCAATTTCACGGCATCGCAGGGCAGCCAACTAACCGGCGACGCGATCGTCGCTGCTGCAACGACCGCGAATATCAGCCTTTTGACCGCATCGCAGTGGACAGGCGCCGCGTTCAACGTCACGAATGTCAACGTTGATCCGACCAGCGTCTGGACCGTGACGGCGAACTCGACCGTCTCGCAGACGGTGAACAATGCCGGCCTGATCCAGTTCACGCCACCGACCGGCGATCCGACGCAACTCGCAAGCTTTAAAACGCTGACGACCGCGAACTACATTGGCAGCGGCGGCACGCTCGGCCTCAATACGTTTTTGGGTACTGACGGCTCCCCCTCGGACAGGCTTGTCATCAACGGCGGCACCGCAAGTGGCAATTCGTTGCTGCGGATTGCAAATGCAGGCGGCCCCGGTGCGCTGACCACCGGCAACGGCATCCTTGTGGTCGATACCATCAACGGCGGCACCACCGTGCCCGGCACTTTCGCGCTGGCTGGCCGGGTAGCTGCAGGTCCCTACGACTACACGCTGTTCCGCAGCAGCGTTGACGCTAGCAATGATCAGGCCTGGTACTTGCGCTCGACGATCGACTGCTCGCTCGTCCCGAGCGATCCGATTTGCCCCGCGCCGGGGCCAACCGCCGCCGCCAAACTTTCGTCCCGAGACTTCGCTCTATGCGACCATTCCCTCCATGGCGCTGCTGTACGGCCGCACGTTGCTCGACACGTTGCATGAGCGCGTCGGCGATGAAGAAGCGGACCTGCGTAATCAGCCGCGCCTGAACGGTGTCGCGACCGGTGCATGGGGCCGCATCATCGGCCAGCACGGCAACAACGACGGCGATCCCCTTGGGGTATTCGGCAGCGGTCCGAAGTTCGACTATAACATCGGCGCCTTCCAGGGCGGTCAGGATCTGCTACGGCGCGATGGCGCCGACGGCAGCCGCGATCACGCCGGGCTTTACGCCGCGATCGGCTTGCTTACCGGCGACGTGACACATTTTGACCGAACCTTCGCCGGCGCCAACAATCTGCGGGGCTACAGCCTCGGCGGCTACTGGACCCATTTCGGTGCGACCGGGTGGTATCTCGACGCGATCCTGCAGGGCACCTGGTATGATGTCAGAAGCGCGTCCACCAGTCTTCCAGCGCTGACCACCAACGGCTGGGGTTTTGCCAGTTCGTTAGAGGCAGGCTACCCAATCAAACTCGGTGGCGGCGTCATCGTCGAGCCGCAGGCGCAGATCGTCTATCAAAATGTCAGCCTGGGCGACAGCGGCGATACCGCGGCCACCGTGCAATTCCGCAATGCCGATTCGGTCGCCGCGCGCATGGGCGCAAGATTCGCCCGGACCTGGTCACTGGACGACAGCGCCCAATTGCGCTCGATCACCGGCTGGATCAGGCCCAGCTTATGGACCGAATTCCGCGGCGATCCGCAAACACTGTTTTCGTCCGCGGCGGGTCCCGTCCCGTTCCAGTCGTATCTGGGCGGCAGCTGGTTCGAGCTCAATGCGGGAACGGATGCGAAGATTACGGCGGCCACATCGCTGTTTGCCAATGCCGGCTACCAGATCAGCACCAACGGCAGCATCACCGCTTACAACGGCAAGGCCGGACTGCGAGTGTCTTGGTAACACCGTAATTGGCGCTGAATGTGCAGTTGGCACTCCCGCTGCCCTTGGCGCGTGTGCTTCCTGGGATTGCAACCAGCTGAACTGGATGCTCGGAAACGTTGGGTCAGCGGGGGATGGAACCTTAAGGGCGAAACGACGTTCCGGATTATTGAGTGTTGCAGGGAGCTATGAGTATGGGGTCCACAAAAAAACCGAGTGCAGCAATGAAATTCGGTGATTTTAGCTCGATGCCGCTCGATCAGCTTTGGGCCCTTCATGAACAGGTTTGCGCAGAATTAAGCCGGAAATTAATTCAGGAAAGAGCGCGGATAGAGCAGCGGTTGAGCGAGCTTGACCGCGAACTGGGTGGTCACAGGCGCCGTTACCCGAGGGTGTTTCCCAAGTTTCGGAATCCCACCCAACCGGAGGAGACGTGGGCAGGCCGCGGAAAATGTCCGCGTTGGCTGGCCGCGCAACTCAGGTTAGGGAAAAAGCTCGACGACTTCCGAATTGGGGCGCCGTCTGGTCGCGCCCAGCACCATTAATGCGGTCCATGACTTGACGGGTCGTACCGCTGCTCCGCACGACGCTCCATCGCCCGTTGGATTCCTATCTGGGCGAACATCATCGGGCCGCGATCCTCGGCAGCGTCGATGAGCATTTGAACGGCAAGACGCCAGTCCTGGCTATCGTGTTCGCATTTAGGGAGCTTGCGGATGAAATTTGCAGCGTCCCGTAGCGTTCTGGCGACTTCCCCGACCCGCAGGGGAACCGGTTGCGCAAACGGACGATCCCAAGACACGACACGTACTCCACGATCTCTGAAAGCAATGCTCTGCCGGGCACAAAGTTGCCGATGCTCTTTAGCTATGGTGAACTAGATCTTCAAATTAAATCCAGAAAACTACTTGAAACTTTAGTTGAAACCACAGCGTCGGTGATCCGACAATGCTGTTTTCGTTCGGCGGGACTCGTCCCCTTCCAGTCGGATCTCTCGGCGGCAGCCGGTTCGCGCTCAATGTGGGAACGGATGCGAAGGTCACAGCGGTCACATCGCTGTTTGCCAATGCCGGCTACCAGGTCAGCACCAACCGCAACATCACCGCTTACCACGGCAAGGCCCGACCGCGAGTGGCTTGGTAGATCCTCCGAAACGCCGCTACGAGATCTAGCTAGGCAACAGCCCCCGACGTCTCGCTGCGCGAGAAAAGCAGGCGCTTTATTTCTGCGGCTGGCTTTGCCGGCCCAAACAAATAGCCCTGCATTTCGGTACAGCCAAGTCCGCGGAGTATTTCCCGTTGCTGTTCCGTCTCGACGCCCTCTGCGGTCGTCGTGATATGACGGGTTGTTGCGATGTTCACCACCGCTTGCACAATGCAGCGTTCCCCGCTCGGCTCTGCGATGTCCTTGATAAAACAACGGTCGATCTTGATTTTGTCGAACGGAAAACGCTGCAGATAACTCAGCGAGGAATAGCCGGTACCGAAATCATCAAGGGAAATCCGAACGCCCAGCGCGCGAAGCTGATGGAGTATGGTGAGCGCAGCGTCATCGTCGCGAATGAGGACCGTTTCGGTGATTTCCAATTCCAGCCTGTTTGCGGGAAGTCCTGAAGCCGCAAGAGCAGCTACGATTTTCAGCCCCAACATATCACTCCTGAACTGGACCGGAGAGACGTTGACCGCAAGCTTGATGTTATCGGGCCATGTCACAGCCTCCATACAGGCCGTCGTTAGGACCCATTCGCCCAACTGATTGATAAGGCCGGTCTCTTCCGCCACGGGAATGAAATCGGCCGGCGAAATCATACCCTGCTGCGGATGGTGCCAGCGCAGCAAAGCCTCACAGCCGGAAATCTGATTGCTCTGAAGATTAACGATCGGCTGATAGTAGACTTCGAAGCCGCCTCCGATAATGGCCTGGCGCAGATCAACCTCCAGCGCGTGACGCGCCTTCATACGCAAGTCCATCTCTGGCTCGAAAAGACGATAGGTCCCCCGTCCAGCAGCTTTGGCGCTATACATCGCCAGATCAGCATTCGTCAGTAGCTGCTCCAACTTCATGTTGTCTTGCGAGGCGACGGCAATGCCGATGCTAGCGTCGGTGGTAACCAGGTGACCGAGACATTCATGGGGTCCGCGGATCGACTGGTAAATGCGCGCCACGAGGGCCGGTAGTTCCTCGGAATCTTTTGCGGTAGTTTGAACCACGGCAAACTCGTCACCCCCCAAACGTGCAATGATATACGTCTCACCAAGACAACGGCTTAGGCTTGCGGCTACGGATTTCAAAAGTTCATCGCCGATCCGATGCCCGAGCGTGTCATTGACGTTTTTGAATTCATCGATGTCGATGCAAAGCAACGCCACTTGCTCGCCATATCCAATCCGCGCAATTGCCCCCTCGAGCTGCTCTTGAAACAGCACTCGATTCGGTAGATCGGTCAGCGCGTCATAATGCGCCAGGTGGGAGATCCGCTCGTCGGAGCGTTTTCGCTCGGTGATGTCCTCCACTGTTGCCACCCACCCTCCGTCTGCCAACGGCTGGTTCATGATCTGGATCGAGCGCCCGTCCGGATTGTCGAAAACCCTGCGGGTCATTTTACCCAGCGCCACTCTGCGCAAGACCGATAAGCAGTATTCATCGATGTCGCCGCTGAAAGACCCATTGGCCTTTCGGTATGCAATGAGATCGCGAAACGTACAACCTGGCTTTACCAAATCTGGAGAAAGGCCGAACATCTCTAAATAGCGCTGGTTACAAACGATCAGCCGCTGTGATAAATCAAACAGCAGCAGGCTCTGCGTCATGTTGTTGATGGCCATGTCGAGCCGGTGATGTTGCAGCGACAACTGCCGGATGATCAGAAACATCATGCCGGCGATTACCAGCGCCGACAGGCCATCGACGACGATCAACAATCTCGTTTGGCCGCGCCAATCGGCCAACGCTGCCGAGACACTCATCGTCGCAACGACCACGATCGGAAAATGACTCAATTGGCGTACAGACCCCAACCGATCCTGATCATTCGCGAGACCTTGATTACGTGTGTTTCCATGGTCAGCGTTTGCCAGAACCTCGAAGAACGGACCTTTTGAGAAATTCCGACCGATCAAATCGTCAATATGAGGATATCGAGCGAGCAGCGTTCCGTCGCGATGGAACATGGAAATCGCCCCGTCGTTCCCGAGCGCTAGCGATGCGAAGAATTTTTCGAAGCTGGAGGTCGCGATGCCTCTCGTAACAAGTCCCAGAAACTCGCCCCTCGGTCCCGTTACCGTCCGAGAGATCAGTGCTATCCAGCCCCCTCCTCCGGTAAGCCGACTCCTCACAAGTTCAATCGAAGTCTGTGTCGATGCGGGGTCTAATCTAGCGGCCTGGAAGTAAGCTCGATCTGCAATGCTGATCGCCGGACGCGGCCATGTTGACGAGTTGATCAGCAATCCATCCAAGTCAAAAATGTTAACCTGCCG
>CAWJJV010000010.1:0-22676 GCA_963843235.1 uncultured Alphaproteobacteria bacterium | reverse complement strand
TAGTAGATCAGCCAACGGGCCGCGCGAACGCGCGCTTGATGACAGGCTCTGCGATATCCGGGACCGACGGCGCGACGCGTTCGATGCCAAACGCGTTTGCCACCTTCTTAAATGCGATCCCCCCTATCGCTGCGCTGATGCGTTGCACGTCGGAGAATGACGGCAGAAACGGCTTCACGCTCTCGCGACACGATGCGCCCGAGCTGTGCAAGAAAAGATGGCGCAGGGAACGCCGAGTGCCCGCTGCACCCATAGCCCGTGTGCAAAGTGATGGTAGCATCACAGGTTCACCGGAACACCCGGCATTTCCTGCGCAATGCCGGCCGAACGCTCACGGATCCAAAAGATCCGCCCTGCAATCTCCGCACGCGACCACGCTACCGCATCCACCGCATCCCGCACCCAAAGTTCGAGATGATGGCCAACGCTCCTCTGAGGGAGCAGGACGGTGGGAATAAGGAGGTGATTTGGGTCAGATGAAACGGAGATATTTTTGAAAACGGGCCGGAGACCCATCTGCCTGACGGCGGTTTTGATTTGCCCATCCGAGTAGTTTTTGGGTGGTGAAGGACATCTCCCACTCTCCCAAACCCGGCATCCTCGGCGCGGACTCCGGCTCAAGAGGTTGTCCGCGTTATCATGCGTTTTGCACACCCGCGGCGCGCCGCTATCCGGAAGCCCCCGATCTTGTCGCGTAACCGCTCCAGGCCGCGGCATCGGGCTACGCTTGCCTTCATGCATTTCAAATGTAGCGCGATTTTGTTGCGCCGTAATTGTTCCGTAACAAGGGCGGGCCTCTTTAACTGGAGAGACGCATTGATAGTGCGGCACCAAGAATAAGTAGGCTGCTCAATCATGCCAGACGCAAAGCTCAGCGACATCGCAACGCCACCCACACATGCGAGCGGGATCGCTGCGTTTTTGGCGAGGCCCGAGGTTTTGGCGTTTGCGGCACGCGCCTTCGCGCTTTACTCAAGCTGGTCCCAGAAGCCGCTGCGTATCGGCAACACGGTAGTCGTGGGCCGTCATGCAAGCGCGATCGAGGTGCTATCACGCGATCTTGACTTTCGGATTGGTCCGGTTAACGCCGCCAGGATCAATGCGGTCAATGGTCCCTTCATTCTTGGCATGGACCGCGGCGAGACGCTCGTGCGGGAGCGGGCCGCGCTCTACCGTGCACTGGCGAAGGTCGATCTCGATTCGCTGCGCGAGCAGGTAGCTCGCACGATCGAGGCGCGCATCGTGGCGGCCGGCGATCAGATCGATGCCGTGGGCGGCTACGCGCGACCGATAGCGGGAACGACGGCACAAACCCTTTTCGGCGTCAAGGGCAGCGACGAGACCACCTTCCTGGATGTCGCGCGCGCGATCTTCGGGCACGTTTTTCTTAATCTTAATAATGACAAGGATGTCGAGGCCCGCGCGATGCGTGCGGCCCCCCTCCTTGGTGGCTGGCTGCTTAGCGAGATCGAGTCACGGCGCAGCTCGGGCCATTACGGCGCGGATCTAATGGGCGGGCTTCTCTCCGAACCCACAATCACGAGCGACGACGCCGGCAACGACCTGATCCGTCGAACGCTCGGCGGCATGCTGGTCGGTAGCATCGATACAACGGCGACGAGCGTGGCCAAAATCATGACCGTCGTCGGCCGGGACAAGACGCTCGCAGCAAACATCGCCGCCGATGTCGACGATTTCTCGCGGCTGCAAGGCTGGTGCTGGGAAGCACTGCGCCGCTGGCCGCACGACCCCATCGTACTGCGCAGCGCCGCCGTCGAGACGCAACTCGCCGGAATCGACATCCACGTCAATGACCAGATCTTTGTCTACACGCAGGCGGCGATGCTCGATGCCTCGGTGTTCCCGGCTCCGCAGGTGCTTAGTCCGACGCGACCAACGAGGCGATATCTGCATTTCGGCGGCGGCCTGCATCCCTGCGCCGGGCGGAGCATCAACGCGTTTCAGATTCCGCTGCTCGTGGGCGCACTCGTGCGTCGCGGTATCAAATCAGTCGGAACGATCAGCTGGGCGGGACCGTTCCCAGATCATCTTCCGGTCACCTTCAACCGGATGTCTACATGACTCAGGCAATGGTTACCTTCGTCGCGCCGCTGGCAATCGACAAGCTGGCTGCAGCCGAAAACGCGATTGACAGGCTCGGCAATCCGGCGAGTACCGCAGTCCGGAATGCGCTCGCACTCCAACCCGACGACGAAAACGGAACGCATTTCACCAGCCTGCACGCAATCAAGTCGCAGTACGGCGACAATGCCTACATCGTCTTCGAATTTTCCACCGATGGGACGGAGGAAGCCGCGACGGCGCGGATCCTGGCTACGCTCGGGCCGATGCTAAGGCCCGTGTTCATGCTGTCGAGCGACTGGAGTGACGGCGGCGATCTCGGGGCCTTTCTAAAAGCCCACAAGGTGGTGACCAGCAACGGCCTGTTCGGTAACCCCGGGGTGTCGTTCTCGGGGATACCGGGTTTTACGGTCGGCCGCATTGACTTCGAGGCGCGGCTCGCTCGCTTCTGCGCCACGGAGCTCGAGAGTCAAGACAAGGACACACCGGCGCTCGCTCGCATCGCGCAAGTCCGGGCCAAGGTTGCCGCCGATCCCGATTTAAATCGCGCGCTGCAGCCAGCAACAATCCGCGCCACCATTCAAGGGCGGCATTTCCAGTAGTCTCATCGTCAAGGGACTTAGCCAATTCGTATCGATGTACCTGTGGCCTCTGGTCGCCCTCGTTCTGCTCTACGGGCTGATCGGCGGGCTGGTTGCGGCGTGGAATACACATGGTGTGCTGGATTGGATCGGTGCCTTCACGCTCGGCGCTGGTGCCAAGGTGTGGGCCGCGCTGTGGGTCGCGCTAGTCGTTGTCGCGATCGCGGCGATCGTCGCCTATCTGTCGCTGCGAAGATGCGAGGCCAACGATTCGATCGGAGTGCACCCGCCGCAGCAGCAGCTCAACCGGACGATGTTTGAGCGCGAGAACCGGATCGCACAAAATCACATGATTTCGATCACCCGGCGCAAGCCTGGTTTGCTGCGGTGGTTTACCACCCGGCTGGTGTTCTGGGCGGTCGGCTTCGCAGCCTCGTCTGTCTTCAAGCCCGGCTTTCTCTCCGACATCGGCACGATCCATTTCGCACGCTGGGTGATGATTCCGAAGTCACGAGACCTGGTGTTTCTGTCGAACTTCGACGGCAGCTGGGAGAGCTATCTCGAGGACTTCATCACCAAGGCACATGCCGGCCTGACCGCCGTCTGGTCGAATACGGTCGGCTTTCCGAGAACCGAAAATCTGGTCCAGCTGGGCGCGACCGACGGCGACCGCTTTAAACGGTTTGCCCGCCACAGCATGGTTCCAACACGCTTTTGGTACAGCGCCTACCCCGATATCACTACCGGCAATATCCGGCTGAACGCGACGATCCGCGCCGGTCTTTCCGGCGTGATGACCGAAGACGAAGCGATCAACTGGCTGGCGCTGTTCGGCTCCGCGGCGCGCCCCACCTCGAAGCTGGTGTCGAGCGACATCCAAAGCATCGTTTTCGGCGGCCTCGGTTTTCTGCCGTTCGGTACCGCCATGATGTGCGAGCTTCCAGCCGATGGAATCAAGGCGCGCGCCTGGCTGAAGGCTATCCGCGGTGATATCGCTTTCAACGATGGCCGCCACCTTGCCAACGACGCGGTGATCACGCTGTCTTTGTCATGGCGAGGTCTTATCCGTTTGGGGTTGCCCCAAGAGGTCGGGCCGACATTCCCTCTCGCCTTTGTCGACGGCATGACGCGAGACTATCGGTCGCGCATTCTGGGCGATCTCGGCGAGAACAGCCCGCCGAACTGGCGCTGGGGCAAGGAGGCGCCGGACGCTGCTATTTTGATCTATGGCCGGTCGGCCACGGCGGTCGCCGAGGTCAAGGCGCGCTTGCTCGGCGAATGCGAAGCCGCCGGCATGCCGGTGCCGCACGAGGTGCCGCTGCAAACGGTGACGAAGGACAAGACCGAGCCCTTCGGTTATGTCGACGGCATCTCGCAGCCCGTTATTCGCGGCACGTACAAGAGCCTGCGTAATGCCGATCCGATCCATATCGTCGAGCCCGGCGAAATGGTTCTCGGTTATCCGGACAATCGCGGTTACATCCCGCTGTCGCCGACACTGCAGTCATCTTCGGACCCGGCCAACAAGCTTCCTCTGATCGGCGCGCCGAATGATTTTTCCCGCGCGGTCGTCAACGCAACCCGCGATGTCGGCTTTAACGGCAGCTTTTTGGTGATCCGCGAACTGGAGCAGGACGTCACTGGCTTCTCTGCCTATTGCGAGGCGGAAGCATCCCGGCTGAATGGCCGGCTGTCCCCGCCCTATCGCATCGACGCGGACTACATCGGCGCCAAGCTGGTCGGCCGCTGGAAGGACGGGTCGTCGCTGGTGCGGCAACCTTACCAGTCCGCGACCAGGCATCGGGAGAAGCTGCAGGCCCGGGCGGCGAAGCAGGCGCAGCTCTCCGCCGATCTCGGCGTGAACCTGGTGATGGAATCGACCGATGTGAATTCATTCAGCAGACCCAAAAGCAATCCGGATGGCGGCATGCCGATCGATCGGGCAGCAGCGCCCGCCGTTGCCGGTGCGGTACCAGGGGCGGCCGCCCTGGATAGCAAACCGATCCGACCCGACAACGATTTTCTGTTCGGCGCCGAGGATCCCCAGGGGCAGCGCTGCCCTTATGGCGCGCATATCCGCCGTGCCAATCCGCGCGACAGCCTCGACCCCGGCGACGCCGACCAGGTCGCAATCTCGAACCGGCACCGCATCATGCGCATCGGCCGTCGTTACCTTCCCGCGCAGGGGCAAAAGCCAGGCCTTCTTTTCATGTGCCTTTGCGCAGATATCGAGCGGCAGTTCGAATTCTTGCAGCAAACCTGGCTGATGAGTTCGTCGTTCCACAACCTCTCGGGTGAGAAAGATCCGATCCTCGGCGATGCGCAGCAAGGCGCCTGCGGATTCACGGTACCGTCGCCGGACGGGCCGATCGGCCTCAACCCGATGCCGCGCTTCGTCAGCACGAAAGGCGGAGGCTACTTCTTTCTGCCGGGACGCCGGCTCATCGACTTTCTGGTGGATCCGCTTTGACCAGTCTCAAGCCACTCTCAATGTTGACCTTCGGTCCAATGATCGACAGCGATCTGTCGCGATTCCTGCTGTGGCGCTATGCGCAGCCCTATCGCGAGGAACGACACATCTTCGGCTGGGCTTCGATTCTGACCATTCTACACGGCGGCACGGGGCAAATCCCCTTGACCTACGGCAATCGGCTGAAGCTCACCGGCTCGCGTGGCATCGTCGATCATTTCGAAACATGCTGCGAAGCCAGCCAAATTCTGATCCCGGCGCAGCAGCCGTTGCGGGCGCAAGTCGAAGCCGACTGGGCGACGCTTCAATGGCGAACTTGGGGACTATACGAGCGAATGTAGCTTACTTCTATCTGCTGCCGCATCGCGACATCATGATCGAGCCTTTCGCGCGCGGCATCCCGTCGCTGGAAGCCAAGCTGACCCCGGCGCTCTACCCTGCACTACGCGGTCTGTTCACGCTCCTGCTGCGGTTGGACCCGAAGAGGGTCGCAGATTCACTTGCGCAGGCGTCCCGCATCGTCGACGAAGTGGATCGCCGCATCGCCGACGGACGCCACTTCCTTTGCGGGAATAAGCTGACGCTCTCCGATTTGTGCTTCGCGACAGCAATGGCGCCGTTGCTTCTACCGGAGGGCTACACCGCACCAATCCCGACCTATGCGCAAATGCCCGCCGAGATGAAACAGATCATCGATTCGTTTCGTCAACGGCCAACGTCGGCGCTCGTGAGCCGTATCTACGCCTTGCACGCCTCGCAATCAGATATCGTTTCCGGTACGTGAGCCGGCATCTTTGGCGCTGATCGATAAGGACCGACCCGTTCCGCGTCTTCATTGCGCCCGAGTCACCTTTTAACCAAGCTCGGCTTGTTTTGCAGAGCTGGGGCCGAAGCGAGTGGATGTCTTGCGCTGATTAGACAACTGCAAGAATGTAGGCCACCAGGCGGCACAGACTATCGTAACAATCGTCGCCATCCGATGACCACGCCACTCACGGAAATGATGAGCCCCAGCAACGAGAGCAGCCACACCGCTACGTCCCATGCGGGGCGATAGGCCAGCAGCAGCGGGAAATCGAGACTGTGCAAAGCATTGAACAGCCAGCGATATGAGCGGCGACTGCTATCAGCGTGGCCCACGATATCGCCGGTGCGCGGGTCGATGTGAAACCAGTCCTGCGCCTCGTCATCAAAGCCGGCGCGCAATACAGGAAGCACGCGCTGCTGATGATGAGCGTACCAGTACGAATCGTAATGATCGAGCCGCACCTGCATTGTCATCGCGGCCTGCGGCAACAGCGCGCGTGCCGCAGCAAAAATTCGCGCATCGGACATCGGCATCGAAGCGCCCGTTGAGGGATCGGCGGACGTCTGCACGCCATTGCGATCTGCAAGCAACATCAGCGATGTGCCTCCGAGCCAGACGAAACGCGCTTCCACGGCGGCCACTTGCGGCCTCGACAAAAACCGAGCGGCGATATCTGGCGCATCGTGCCCCGCATAACGAAGCATCATTTCGCTCGTCGTGTTGCGGGCCGAGAAATAGCTTCCGGGATTGAGTGACAACCAGCCGCTGAACATCCAGGTCAACACGAAAATGCCTGAGAAAAAGCCGATAACGTGATGCCACGCCATCCAGCCGCGATAAGGCGTGATGCCATTGCCGGAGTAGCGCCGTCGCAGCCGCACGCGCAGGATACCGATCCAGATGCCGCTGACGGCAACGATCATGCAGATGCCGGATATCCACAGCACCACCTGACGCCACAGCGCGCCGTCTTTGCGCAGGATGGTGGGATAGATCCAGTGCGGTATCGAGCCGAGCCAGTTCCACACCCGCTCGGTTCGCGTGGTGTCGAGCACGATCTCGCCGCTGCGGGACGAGATGTAGAGCTGCGTACCGGCGGCATCGCCGAGCGCGACAAGAAACAGCGGCCGCAACGGATCGTAACGAGCGGTGACACTCCACTGATCGCGATCAACAGTACCGATCAACCGCGCAGCCGCATTGAGCGGATATGTTCGCGCCACCGCAAGCGCCCGTTCCGGCGTGATGCGCTCAATCGTCCGGCCATCGACCGCGGAAATGACCTGTCGCTTGCCGTCCCAACCGGTGAGCCGATACACCGGTTCGTCGCTTAGCATGTTGAGCCGGAGATCACGCGGATAACGCGTGGCGCCGGCGATGCTCATGATCCGGTCCGGAGCCAGTTGCACCTTTTCCCACGCGATATCAGGCAGCGCGGCCAGCCGTTCGCTGTCCGAGAGACCGGGAAAGGAGACATACATCATGACAATGCCGGACGCGAACCACATGACGAAAAAGAGGCAGGTGACGATGCCGATCCAGCGATGGCCGATATAGAGCCACCGCCGCAGTCGGCGCATCATCCCAACCCGCGACATAGTTAGAACTTCTCGTTGAGTGAGATCATCGCCGTCCGCGGCATGCCCAGCAACCACTGCGTGGTAGTGCCGGAGGTCGCGTAAACCGTATCGAACAAATTGTAGACACGCAGCGACAATGTCGTGTTCGTGTCCGGCTTGAATTGCACACCGGCATTGACCACGGTGTAAGCCGAACGCGCCTGGGTGTTGGCGTTGTCGGACCACTCCTTGCCAACGATCTGCACCCCGCCATCGGCGGACCATTGCGGCGCAAACGCCCATGTCAGCCAGATATTGGAGACCTGCTGCGGCACGTTGATCGGCACGTTGCCGGCAAAGTTGACGGCGACACCATTCACCGATTGGACGAAATTGTCGTATTTGGCGCGCAGCCATGCGGTATTGGCATCGATGCGCCATCCATAATCGAGCACCAATCCAAACGAGGCCTCGATGCCCCGCGACGATTGCTGGCCAATCTGATCCGTCAGGGTGGGATTGATCGGATCGCGCGCCAGCAAATTGTTCTTGACGATCTGATAGCCGGCCAGCGTCCACTCGCCTCTCCCGTTCCAGAACGACTGCTTGACGCCGACCTCAACCTGCTTGCCGGTGGAAAGCACAAAATCCTTGTTGGGGAAGGACAGCGAAATCAGGTTGCTGACGGGATCGACGGCCACGGAATATTGGCCATAGACCGCAAGGTCCTTGACCGGGTTGTAGACCGTTCCGACCCGCCAGCTTGTCGCCGAAAAGGATCTTTCAAAACTGCTGGCCGGCGTGACCAGGTTGGTGTTGCTGATGGTTGGCTCATCCTGGCGGACCCCGGCGATCAGCGACCACTGGTCGGTCAGCGACAACCGGTCCTCTGCAAACAGCGCGTATTGGTTCGTCACGGAACTGAACGACGGCACGGTCGCATTGGGGCTGAGGAAGTAGCCAGGATCGAACGCGAGAGGATTGACCGACGACGCACCGCCAAATGGCGAGTTGCCGGTAGACTTGAAGTCGATGCGGTTGACGTCGAAGCCGGCGACGAACTCGTTGGCCATGCCGAGCACATGGCCGCGGAACGTGGTGTCCATGCGGTCGCCGATCTGCTGCTGGTCGTGGAATATCTCGATGTAGGAACTGCGGTCGATCAGGCCTGTCTTCGGATTGAAGGCGTAGTTTTCGACGTCATGCCAGTGGCGCTGGCTGTTCAGGTAATAGAGATTGTTGTGGACGGTGATGCCGTCGGCGACCTCCCATTCGGTCTTGAGCTGATTCCAGCTATCCTGGTAGTGGATGTTGCTGTCCGTGACGTTATAATTATTGAAGCGCAGGGCTTGGTTGAGTTGGCCGTTGATCAGGGGCGTGCCGAAATAGCGGGACGGGCTGCGGTCGCCGTAGTCGGTGGACAGCGTCCACGACAACGTGTCCGAGGACTGCACGCGCACCGCGGCCGAAAAGGCGAAATCAGAGGTCTTATTGCGATCGACCCAGCCATCCGAGACATCCCCGACGGCCGTGACACGGTACGACACATCCTTGTTGATCGGACCGCCGCTGTCGACCGCAATCCGCTTGGTCATATTGGTGTCAAACGAAATCTCCGCCTCATTGTGCTGAACTTGCAGCGGCATCTTGGAGATCACGTTGATGGCGCCACCGATGGCGCCCTCGCCATACATTACCGAAGCGGGACCGCGCAGCACTTCGATGCGTTGCGCCGACCAGGTATCGAACGGAAATGTCAGCGTGCCTGAACCGACATAAAGCCGGGTGCCGTCATACAGCGTCATCACGGTGGAGTTGCCGGTGAAGCCACGGGTGTTGAACGACAGGCTTCCGTTCCCAGGCGCGGGGCTCGCGGTAAAGCCGGTGGCGTTCTGGGTCACGGCGTCGATGATGTTGTGCTGGCCGCGCTCGGCGATGGTTTCGGCCGTGATCACTTCGACGCTCGCCGGCGTTTGCAACGGCGTCAGATTGAGCCGGCTGCCGGTCGATGTGGGAGTGTTCAGATTGAAAGTGGGAGATGGCTGGGTGGCAGCTGCTGCCGACGAGGAGGCGGCAGCCGTCGCGGCGGGGTTCGTCCCTCTCCGTGGCGACGCGCTTCGAAGATGCGGCTCGCCGCTCGTCGGTCCGGCGCTTGCTCGCCGTCTGGAGCGGCGGACTGGAGACGACAACAGGATTGAGTTCGTGGCTTGGCGCCGGCGCTTGCTGCGCCCGGAACACCGACTGGCAAACACAGGAGCGATAGAGCGACGGAGCATAGCATCGTCCCGCGGCGGGACGCGTAAATGGCGGTGTAGATCACGGAAATCGACTCGCGGTTAACGTGGCACGTCACCGCGAACGAAGTCTCCCCGCCGCCCGACTAGAGCGAAAGTTTGGCTACCACCAGGACACCCCGCCCAATGTGCTCGCGTGTGACCACGACTAACGGCAGGTCTCCTGGCTCGCGGGTCGGTGCCTTTCGCCGCCTTCCCAGGCTGTTAGGCCCAGTGGCGTGTGGCGAAAAGGCTCGCCGCTTACAGTTGCGGGGGCAGCCGCGGAATCGGAGGCTCCGTTTAAAGAGCTTTCCTCACCGCATTCCCTTTTGATCCCCGAAGGGAACCGTCGCGGTCACTTATGGTGAAAGGACGAAAGCTGTCAACGGCTCTTGCCCAGGACGTCGGGCTTCTCGCCTGTGTGTCCCCAGGAGCAGACATTACTCCGCGAGCTTAGCAGAAGCCGTCGATCAGGAAGAGGTTGTTCCGCCTATTCGTTTCGGTCAGGATGTCATCCACGGATAACCTGGGATCAAGCATGCCCACGCTCGCGAACGCTCTACTTGAAGGCCTCAAGAACCACGGCGCCAGGGAGATTTTCGGCATCCCGGGCGATTTCGTGCTGCCTTTCTTCAAGATCATCGAAGAAAGCAACATACTGCCTCATTTCACGCTGAGCCACGAACCAGCAGTAGGCTTTGCGGCAGACGCGGCAGCGCGTTACCACGGTGGCCTCGGCGTCGCGGTGGTTACCTACGGAGCCGGAGCCTTCAATCTGGTGAACTCGGTCGCCGGCGCCTATGCGGAACGCTCGCCGGTTGTGGTGATTGCGGGCGCTCCAGGCGCTCGCGAGCGCACGAGCGGATACCTCCTGCACCACCAGGCGCGCACGGTCGATACCCAGCTTGCCGTGTTCAAGGAAATCACTTGCGATCAGGCCGTGCTTACGGACGCGGCAAGAGCGCCCGCCGAAATCGCCCGGGTCTTGCGCAACGCGCTCGAACGCTCATTGCCGGTCTATATCGAGTTTCCACGCGACATGGTGGACGCGCGGGTCGAGCCGGTGCCGCGGCTCCCCCACCGCGCTGCCGACCCGGAAGCACTTGCCGAATGCGCGGAGGAAGTCCTTGCTCGTATCGCTAGCGCCGCATCGCCGGTCCTCATGGTCGACGTGGAAATTCGGCGCTACGGAATCGAGGAGCAGGTCGCGGCGCTGGCGCGCAAGCTTGGCTTGCCGGTGGTCACGACCTTCATGGGACGAGGTCTGCTGGAAACCGCAGGCGACGTCTTCGTTGGAACCTACTTCGGTGCGGCCGGCGATCCGGCGGTGACTCAGTTGGTCGACGAATCGGACCTCGTTCTTTTGTTCGGCGTCATCCTGTCCGACACTAATTTTGCGCTCTCGAACCGTGCGCCAGACCCACGTCGCACAATATTGGCGGCTGGCCGCGAGGTACAGGTAGGCCATCACATCTACCGTGATGTGCCGCTGGCCGATCTGATCGCCGGCCTCAATGCCGGCGCCAAACACCGAGCGCCACGGCGAACTAATGCAGCGCAAGGGATTGTCTACCCGCGCGGGCTCCCCGCCGACGACCAGCCGATTACACCGTCCGACATAGCTGCCGCGATCAACGACCTGTTCGACCGCCACGGCAAGATGCCGATGACTGCCGATATCGGTGATTGCCTGTTCACGGCAATGGAGATCGACAACACGGCCCTGGCGGCGCCCGGCTACTATGCCGGAATGGGATTCGGAGTGCCGGCCGGCATCGGCGTCGCGGCGACCGGCCTTCGCCCGCTGGTGCTGGTGGGCGACGGCGCGTTCCAGATGACGGGATGGGAGCTGGGCAATTGCCGCCGCTACGGTCTCGATCCGATCGTGGTGCTCTTCAACAATTGCAGCTGGGAAATGCTGCGGGTGTTTCAACCCGAATCGCAGTTCAACAACCTTGACGACTGGCATTTCGCCGATATCGCGCATTCGCTCGGCGGTGCCGGCGAGCGGATAACGACGCGGCGGGAACTCGCCGCTGCGCTTGATCGTGCCGTCGCGCGTCGCGGGCAATTTTCTCTTATCGAAGTTATGCTGCCGCGCGGGGTGACGTCCGACACGCTGGCGCGCTTCGTATCCGGCTTCAAGGCGGCGCGCGAACGCGGCGCGAAATCTTAAGTTATCAAGCGAGCGGCCGCGGACGCCGTCCGCGACGTCCGACCCAATTACGGGTCGCGACAGGCGTCATCGCGCAAAGCGCCGTTCTTCTAATCAGGCGCGCGCATGCGGTAACCGATCCCGGTCTCTGTCAGTACATATCGGTGGTGCTGCATGTCGTCTTCGATCTTTTGCCTGAGTTGCCGTATGGTAACGCGCAAATACTGTGCATCGACAGGATTTTCCCATAATTCGTTCAGCAGAAACCTGTGCGTGAGTACCTTGCCCGCATGCTGAACCAGCAGACGCAAGAGATCATATTCTTTGGGCGATAGCCTCACATCCCTTTCACCCAACCGAACCACACGCCTGACAAGATCGACCGACAGGTTTCCGGTCCGAAAAATCGGCCGATCGCCGCTAATGTGAAGCTGATGTCGAAACGCTGCCCGCATGCGTGCGAGTAGTTCATTCATTCCGAATGGCTTCGTCACATAGTCGTCAGCGCCGAGATCGAGCGCCTGCACTTTTCCAGGTTCATCTCCCTTACTCGACAAGACAATGATTGGGACAAATTCGTCCCGACCGCGCATCATACGCAAAAGGTCATGACCCGGGATGTCGGGAAGCACGAGATCCGTCAACACGAGATTTGGCTTTTCGCCCTCCAACCGGTCCAATGCGTCTTTGCCGTTTGACGCATCGCAAATTTCATACCCTTGAGCTCGCAGTCCTATTCGCAGCAACTTGCGGATTGCCGGCTCATTATCGACAACGAGGATCTTGGGTGAATTCGACATCCATGGGCACTCTCCCGGTTCTGGCCTTTGGCGGGCTCTTTCGGTAATTGCGTTACGATGCTTGGTCCCTCGCGTTCACCGCTCCGCCGGTCTGGCGGGCACGTCCTGAGGAACATCGAGACCAGCGAGGCGATACCCGACCTGCAGTTCGGTGATCAGATGCCGAGGTTGCGTCGGATCGTCTTCGAGCTTCTGGCGCAGCTTCGCCATGTAGATGCGGATGTAATGCGGCCGCTCGACGTGCCCGGGGCCCCAGACGTCCAGCAGCAGCTGGCGATGCGTGAGCACCTTGCCGTGCGCCGCGGATCAGGGCCGCCAGCAGACGAAATTCGATCGGCGTCAGATGCACGGGCTCGCCGGCGCGGGTCACCTCATGGGTCGCCAGATCGACGGACACCTGGCCGAACCTGATGATCGATGACGCCGCGCCGACCGGCGAGACGAGACTGGCGCGGCGCAACTGCGCCCGCACCCGCGCGAGCAATTCCGGCACGCCGAACGGCTTGACCAGATAGTCGTCCGCACCGGCATCCAGCGCGTCGACCTTTTCTGTTTCCTGCTCGCGGGCGGACAGCACCAGCGACTGGGCGCGGTCGACCATGTGCGCAACTCCCGAATGAACGTCTTGCCGTCGTCGTCCGGCAATCCCAGGTCGACGATGACCAGCTCCGGCTTGCGGCTCGCCGAATCGATGCGCGCCTGCGCCGCGGTCGAGGCCTCGAAGATGGTCATCCCCTCCTTTTCCAGTGCCATGCGACGAATCGCCGGATATCGGCTTCGTCTTCGACGATCAGGATGCGTGGCTTGCTCATCAGGCACTCTCGCGTTCGATTTCAGGCGGCGGCTCCCAGCGGCAGCCGGATTTCAAAGCGCGCACCATGCGGCGAGCGTTGCTCCGCGCGAATGGTGCCGGCATGGGCCGAGACGATGCTGCGGCACAGGGCGAGCCCCAATCCGACGCCGCTGATCGACGACTCTTTCTGACCGCGCGTGAAAGGTTCAAAAAGACTTTCGACGTCCGAAGTCGGCAACCCCGGGCCATCATCTTCCACGAAGAGATGCATGGTGTCTGCCCGACGCGTCTGCGCGGATCCAGATCGTCGATCCTGACGGCGTGTATTTCACCGCATTGTCGAGAAGATTGACCAGCACGCGCTCGAACAGGGTGGCATCGACCTCGACCAACGGCAGATCGGCCGGCAACTCGGTCTTCACCCGGCGCTTGTCGAGCACCGGCCCAAAGCGCGCGAGCGCGCTGCCGACGATCTCATCCAGAGCATGCCATTCCTTGTTGAGCCGCACGCCTTCGCTCTGCATGCGCGCGAGATCGAGCAGGTTCGTGACCAGCCGCTGCAATTCCTCCGCCTGAAGCCGAATGGCATGCGCCAATTCCGCGTGCTCCGTGGCCGTCAGGCTATGCGGTTGTTCGAGCGTCTCGGCCAGGCCGCGGATCGCGGTCAGCGGCGTCTTCAGATCGTGCGAGACGGCGGCGAGCAGCGCGTTGCGCAGACGCTCGCCCTCCATGCGCACCAGCGTGTCCTGCGCGACGTCGACGAAATGGATGCGCTCCAGCGCAAGCGCGATCGACGAACAGCACGCATCGAGCAGGCGCCGATCGTCGGGATCGTTCGGCAGTGCGCCCGCTTTCGGCTGCAGCACCAGCACGCCGCGCGAGCGCATGGGTGCCTTGAGCGGAAGATAGAGCGCGCCGGCGCCGTTCAACGTCTGCGTGCTCAGTCCGGCCGGCTGCACATGATCGTACGCCCATTGCGCCACCGAGATATCGACGAAATCGACGTCCTGGCACGACCATCAACCGGTCAGCCGCATCCGGCAGCAAGCAGCGCAACCTTTGCGCCGAACAGAGGGGCGATCGTGTCGGTGCAGATCGCGGCGATCTGTTGCGGTCCGGATGGCGGCAGACAAATCCCGCGCCACCCGGGCCACGGCTGATGCGCGCCGCTCCCCTGCGACGGCAACCTTCGCCTCCGAACGAAGCCGGACCGCCAACTGACTGGTCACCAGCGCGACCGCAAGCATCAGCGCAAAGGTAAAGATGTACTGCGTATCGGAAACCGCGAACGACAGCCGCGGCTCGACAAAGAAGAAATCGAGGCAGGCGACACTCATCAGGGCGGCCCATGCGCCCGCCACGCGTCCGAGCCGCAACGCGACGAAGACGACCGTCACCAGGAACAGCATGACCACGTTCGAGAGGTCGAAGACCCGCAGCAGCCAGCTCGCGACCAATGTCGTCAAGCCGCAGGCAAGCGTCGCCAAGCCGAGCGACGCGCGTATAGCTGAACGGCGCGATCGCTTCTCTGGGACGCGCACGAGTTGCGGTCGACTTCCCCGGATCGAGAAGGATCAAATCCATGCCCGGACTCCGCCCGCGCAATCCGCTCGGAAAGGTGCAAGCGCCACGGCCGCTTCGATTGCCCGGTCCCGTGCCCCATGACGAGCTTCGTCGCGTTGCGGGCGCGCGCATAGTCGAGCAGCGTCTCCGCAACGTCTTCGCCGGGAATGTTGGCGAACTCGGCGCCCAGCGCCTCCGCCGATTTTGCCAAGTTCAGCAGAACTTCGCGGGCGCTCGTGATCCTGATCGCTGATGCGGCTGATCGACATGCACAACGATCCAGTCGGCCTGCAAGCGCTGGGCAAGACGAGCCGCCTCGCGCATCAGGCTTTCCTGTGACGGGTCGGCGCGCACGCAGACCATCAATCTTTCGCGGGTCGGCCAGACCGTTCGGATCGCGTTGTAGGTACGATAACTGCGCACATCGGTATTGACCCGATCGGCGACCCGCCGCAGCGCGAGTTCGCGCAAGGCGATCAGATTGCCCTTGCGGAAAAAATTCTGGCGCGCGTGGTTGGCCGAAACCGGCAGATAAACCTTGCCGGCGTCAAGGCGCGCCAACAGGTCGTCCGGCGGCAGATCGACCAGCACGACGTCGGCGGCGGCGTCGAAGACGCGATCGGGCACCGTTTCCCGCACACGGACGCCGATGATCCCGCCGACGATATCGTTCAGGCTGTCCAGATGCTGGACATTGAGCGTGGTGTAGACGTCGATACCGGCCGTCGAGCAGTTCCTCGACATCCTGCCAGCGCTTGGCGTGGCGGCTGCCGGGCGCGTTGGTGTGGGCCAGTTCATCGACCAGGACCAGTTTCAGACCGGCTGCCAGCGCGTCGATCGAGGTCGAACTCGTGTACGACGCGTCCGTGATAGTCGACGATCCGGCGGGGTATTTCGGTCAGTCCGTCCAGCATGAGCGCGTCTCGTCCCGATCGTGGGTTTCCACGACTCCGATCCCGACGGACACCCCTTCGGCTTGCCGCTGACGCGCCGCCTGCAACATGGCGTAGGTTTTTCCGACACCCGCGCAGGCGCCGAAAAAGATCTTGAGTTGGCCGCGGCCACTCCTCGCGGCTTCCTTCGTCGCGAGGTCGAGCAGGTCGTCGGGATTGGGGCGTAAGTCCCTCATGAGTGACTTTTCACTCCGCACAGAAGCTGTTGCCGTTGGCGTCCCATCCCGCCTGTCATTCAGACGACATTTCCAACATGCATCAGCTCACAACAGCGGCGTCAGCAGGATATCGATCAGCTTGATGCCGATAAACGGAGCGATCACGCCGCCCACGCCGTAGATCAGCAGATTGCGCCACAACAGGCGTTGGGCCGGCTCCGCGCGATACCGCACGCCCTTCAGGGCCAAGGGAATCAGCACGACGATGATCAGCGCGTTGAAGATCACCGCCGACAGGATCGCCGACGTCGGGCTGTGCAGCCTCATGATATTCAGGGCGCCGAGCGGCGGATAGGTCGCGACAAACGCCGCCGGTATGATGGCGAAGTACTTGGCAAGATCATTTGCGACGCTGAACGTCGTCAGCGCGCCGCGCGTCATGATCATCTGCTTCCCCACCTCGACGACCTGCAGCAGCTTGGTCGGGTTGCTGTCGAGGTCGACCATGTTGCCGGCCTCTTTGGCCGCCTGGGTGCCGCTGTTCATCGCGACCGCGACGTCGGCCTGCGCCAGCGCCGGCGCATCGTTGGTGCCGTCGCCGGTCATTGCGACCAGCCGGCCTTCGGCCTGGTAATCGCGAATCAGGCGCAGCTTGTCCTCCGGCGTCGCCTCGGCGAGGTAGTCATCCACGCCGGCCTCGGCGGCGATGGCGGCAGCCGTCAGACGGTTGTCGCCGGTGATCATCACGGTCTTGATGCCCATTTTTCGCAGCGTCGGCGAAACGTTCCTTGATGCCGCCCTTGACGATGTCCTTGAGTTCCACGACGCCGAGGACACGTCCGGCATCGGCGACGACGAGCGGCGTGCTGCCACGGCGCGAGATGTCGTCGACCAGCTTTGCCACCTCGGCGGGAAATACACCACCCAGGCCTTCGACATACGTCGCGGATCGCGCTGGCGGCACCCTTGCGAATTTGCCGTTCGCCGATATCGAGACCGCTCATCCGCGTACGGGCGCTGAACGGGAACGGCAACGCTGTTCTGAAGTTCGCGCGCCGCGGATGTCGAATCGCTTCTTCGCCAGCACCACGATGGAGCGCCCCTCGGGTGTCTCGTCGGCGAGCGAGGCCAGTTGCGCCGCGTCGGCCAGCGTGCGCTCGTCAACGCCGGGCGCCGGCACGAACATCGCGGCCTCGCGATTGCCGAGCGTGATCGTGCCGGTCTTGTCGAGCAGCAGCACGTCGACGTCGCCGGCAGCCTCGATCGCACGGCCGGAGGATAGCCAGCACATTGGCGCGCATCATGCGGCTCATGCCGGCAATGCCGATCGCCGACAGCAGTGCGCCGATCGTGGTCGGAATCAGACACACCAGCAGCGCGATCAGCACCGTCAGGCTGACCAATTGACCTGAGCCGTTGAGAACCACGCTGAAGCTCGAAAACGGCAGCAGCGTCACGCAGACCAGCAGGAAGATGATGGTCAGCGCGACCAGCAGGATGGTGAGCGCGATTTCATTCGGCGTCTTGTTGCGCTTGGCGCCTTCGACCATCGCGATCATGCGATCGAGAAAGGCCTCGCCCGGGATTGGCTGTAACGCGAACGATGATCCAGTCGGACAGCACGCGCGTGCCGCCGGTGACCGACGAAAAGTCGCCGCCGGATTCGCGGATCACCGGCGCGGATTCGCCGGTGATCGCGGATTCGTCGACCGACGCCACGCCTTCGATCACCTCGCCATCGGCCGGAATCGTGTCGCCGGCCTCGACCAGCACGATACGTGCCCGCGGCGAGCTCGTCGCTTGGCACCGGATGCGATGTGCTGCCGAGTTTCGGTTCGTTCAAGCACCTTGGCGGACACGCGCTGCCTGGTCGCCCGCAACGCCTCGGCCTGCGCCTTGCCGCGCCCTTCCGCCAGTGCTTCCGCGGCGTTGGCGAACAGCACGGTGAACCACAGCCAGAACGCGATGGCGAAGATGAAGCCGGCAGACGCCTCCGCCTGCGCCGCGCAACGCCTGAATCCACAACAGCGTGGTCACGATGCTGCCGAGGTACACGACGAACATCACCGGGTTCTTCCACTGGATCTGCGGAGCCAGCTTCTTGAAGGCCTCGGCGACAACGGCTGGCCACGGCTTGACGCGAGCCTGACGCGACGCCATGAGCGACAGAAATATCAACTTGGGACATGAGTTTACCTTGCGCTTAATCGTGCCGGGCGGCGTTTGGTTTTGCGGAACGTGCATCCAGTGCCAGATTGAGCTGGAGCACATTGACGCGCGGATCGCCGAGCACGCCGAGTTGTCGCTGAGACGTTTTCTGATCGATGAGGTCCAACACCTGCTGCTGCGGATAGTCCCCTCGCCTTGGCGACGCGATCCGCCTGCAACCGTGCATTGGCGACCGAAATGTCCGGATCGAGGCCCGATCCGGAAGCCGTCACCGCATCGACCGGAACACGGCGCATCGGCGGCAAGACCATTCTCCTTGCGATAGGCCTCAACCCTGGCCTTGACCTGTTCGATCAGCTTCTTGCTGGTCGGCGCCTTGATTGCTCGCACCACTCAGCGCGGCGTTGTAGGGCTGATCGACCGACTTGGCTCGGATCGGACGGATCCGGGCCGGTCGTCGCGCTGGGACGAGGATGGAAATAATCCGGCTTGGTGAAGTCCTGGCCGATGACCGCCGATCCCACGATCTGGCCGTCCCGCGCGATCATGCTGCCTTCCGCCTGATCGTGGAACAGCAACTGCGCCACGCCCGTGGTGACGAGCGGATAACCGATGCCCGTGACGAGCATGAAGAACACGGCGGAGACCAGCGACGGGCCGCGCCAAGCCCTGCAGCACGGGTCCGCGCTGATGATTGGTTTTGGTCACTTTGTTCATGTTGATGTCCTTAGAACAGCTGGCCGGTCGACATGAGCAACTGCTCGACGATCGGACCGAGCGCGAGCGCCGGAAGGAAGGTCAGGCCGCCGACCACGATGATCACGAAGACCAGCAGGCCGGTGAACAGAGGCGTCGAGGTCGACAACGTGCCCGGGCCTCTCGGGCACGGTCTTCTTGGCCGCCAGCGAGCCTGCGACCGCAAGCATCGGCAGCAGCGTCAGATAGCGACCGATCAGCATCGCGAAGCCGATCGTCGTGTTGAAGAACGGCGTGTTGGCGTTCAGGCCGGCGAACGCAGATCCGTTGTTCGCCGTGCCCGACGTGTAGGCGTACAGCACCTCGCTGAAGCCATGAGGGCCCTGATTGGCGAGACTGTCCAGCGTCGACGGCAGAACCGCCGCGAGCGCGGTGAAGCCCAGGATGCTGAACGGATGAGCGAGCACGGCAAGCATCACGAGTTTCATCTCGCGTGCTTCGATCTTCTTGCCCAGGAATTCCGGCGTGCGCCCGATCATCATGCCGACGAGGAACACCGTCAGGATGGCGAATGTCACCAGATTGATGAGGCCGACGCCGTCGCCACCGAACACGTTGTTCAGCATCATCTCCGCGATCGGAACGAGGCCGCCGAGCGGCGTCAGCGAGTCGTGCATCGCGTCGACCGAACCGGTCGTCGCGGCGGTCGTCACGGCGACGAACAGGCTGGTCTGGGCGATGCCGAAGCGCATCTCCTTGCCTTCCATGTTGCCGCCCGACTGCAGCGCGCTCTGCTGCTGATCGACTCCGACCGCGGTCAGCAACGGATTGCCGTTCTGCTCGGCGCCGTAAACGAGCGCCAGGAAGCCGACGAACATGACCAGGAATGCCGCGAAGAACGCCCAGCCCTGGCGCCGGCGGAAGAGCATGGAGCCGAAGGTGTAGGTCAGCGCCGACGGAATCAGCAGCATGCACAGCATGTGCAGCGTGTTGGTCAGCGGCGTCGGATTCTCGAACGGATGCGCGGCGTTCATGCCGAAGAAGCCGCCGCCATTGGTGCCGAGATGCTTGATCGACTCGAGGCTGGCGACCGGTCCCATCAGGATCTGCTGCTTCGCGCCTTCCAGCGTCGTCGCAATCGTCTCGCTGACTAGCGTCTGCGGCATTCCCTGCCAGACATAGACGAGCGCCATGACGAAGCACAGCGGGAACAACACGCGATAGATGACGCGCGTGAAATCGACCCAGTAATTGCCGATATCCGCAGCGCTCTTTCGGCTCAGACCGCGGATGAACCCACCAGCGGCCGCCACGCCCGTCGCGGCGCTCACCATCATCAGGAACGTGATGACCGCCATCTGCGAGAAGTTGGACAGGCTGGTCTCGCCCGAATAGGACTGCCAGTTGGTGTTGGTGATGAACGACGCCGCCGTATTGAACGCCAGATCCGGCCTCTGCGCCGCGCGCTGCAAGGAATCGAACGGCAGAACATCCTGCACGCGCAGCAGGAAATAGCCAAGCATCATCATGGCGGCGTTGCTGAGCAGCAGGACCATGCCGTAACGCTTCCATGACATCGCCTCGGCGGGATCGATTCCAAGCAGCCGGTACGTCCACCGCTCCGGCGCTCCATGCGTCGGCGATACGAAGACGCGCGTCAGCCATTTGCCCAGAACCGCCACCAGGGCGGTCATAATGCCGAGAACGATCGCGAACTGCAAAAGATCGTCAAACATGTGAAAGCCTCATATCCTATCAAGCGCGACGATGAACGCCGCCGAGAGCACGAAGAAGCCGAGCGTCGCCGCCACGAATATCAAGTCGTTCATGAACTCACCAAAATTCGAGAAGTTAACCTTCGAGAAGTTGGACCTGCGAGGTCACCAACTTCAGAAACGCTCTGGTTTGATCAGGGCGTAGAAAAGGTATGCGAACAGTCCCATCGCAAGCAGGCCCGCCAACCAGGTCATCGCATCAGCGCCCATGGTTGAACCCATGAGGCCTGGCAGACTGGTGTTTTGGGAAAGTGGTTTCCACACTAGCTGTGACGAAGCTAGGAAGAATGAATGCAATCATCGCCGACTCCTTCAGAGGATCGGCAATGCGATACGAGAGCCCGTATCAAGATGGCGCAGAATTTCGCAGCACCCGCGTAAAGATCGCATAAAGATCAAGCGTCTGCGGGACGCATGCTAAAGCGGGATGGCTCTTCTTCGAATCGCCAACCCACACTTCCCACTATTTAAGCCGACCTCGGCGCGACGCTTCGCTCGTCAGGGAAAATCGTGTCCACTTTTCCGGATATCTAGCGTCGCCTTTATTAGGACGCACGACGCAGCGGCAATCCTTCGGGTGGTACTAGACCACGGCTCGTGTGGAGACCGAGGGTTGAGCGATCAGACTGGCAAGAAGGGTGAGGCCATCTTCCAGCGCCCCACGGTCGGGGGCGACGCCGAGCGAGATTCGAACGGCTTCCAGGGGACGCGTCGAGACAGCAAATGCCGAGCTCGGTACGATCGAGATGCCCGCCCGGTCGGCATGTTCGGCAAAATCCGCAGCTCGCCAATGATCCGGCAGCCAAAGCCATAAATGATGACCGTGAGGGTCCGCTGCGAAGGTCTTGCCCGCAAGGATCGAAGCGGCAATAGCCTGCCGCTCGACATTTTCGGTGCGAATAGCGTTCGTGATCCTTTCCAACACGCCGTCGGCGATCCACCGGCTCGCAAGCGCCGACATCAGGGGCGGCGCCATCAAAACGGTCGCCCTGAGCACCCCGGCGAGTTGAAGTGCCTGGTTGGCGCTGGGAGCGACCACATAGGCGACCCGGAGCGCCGGCGTGGCGCATTTGGAGAGTGTCGCGATGTGCCAGGTGATCTCCGGGGCGAGTTCCGCCAGAGAAGTCAGACGCTCCGGGCGCAACGGAGCGTAAGGGTCGTCCTCGATGATGGCGACGCCGTGCCTGCGTGCGAGGACCGTTAGCGCACGGCGCCGGTCTTCCGATAGCGTCGCGGTGGTCGGGTTGTCGATCGATGGAACGACATAGACGGCCTTCGGCGCCTTCACGCGACAGACCTTCTCGAAAGCATCGGGAAGGATGCCGTGCTCATCCATGGCGAGCGCTTCGAGCGCGAAACCCTTCTGCACCGCTACCGCCTTGAGACCGGGATAGGTCATGGCCCCGGCAGCGATGACGTCGCCCCTGTGGAGAAGCAATTCGCAGACCGCGTAGAGCGCGGCCTGCGCTCCGCTCGTTAGCAGGATGCGATTGGCCGAAACGCCCTCGATCCTCCGGCCAAGCCAACCCGCCGCAGCATGGCGATCTGGCGCAGCGCCGGTGCTTTCCTGATAGTGAAGGCTCAGTAGCCCCCGCGCGCCACCCAATAGATCGGAGATGCCCTGCGAAAACGCCTTGCGCAGATCCGCAGCGGCCGGTTGCGGCGGAATGTTCATGCTGAGATCGATCAGCGGCTCAGTCGGCTCGAAGTTTCCGTCCGCATCGTGCTTTTCGCTGATGAAACTGCCACGACCCGCCTGGGCTTCGACGAGCCCCCGGCGACGGGCTTCGTTGAAAGCCCGCGTGACCGTGGTCAGATCAACGCTCAGCGCTTCTGCGATG
>CAWJJV010000009.1:0-10585 GCA_963843235.1 uncultured Alphaproteobacteria bacterium | reverse complement strand
AATAGTGCGAGGCTCGTCGGCGCAGGCTGAACGGCGTCGGCCGCCGATATCAGTTGCGCCGACGGGATGCCCGTTGTGGGTCAAAACGGAAGTATCCGTGATCATTCATCACTTCCGTTTCAGTCGCATAAGCGGACATCGCGAGGCCTGCGCGCGAGGTTCGGAAAAGCGCCAATGAGCGACATCACAGTTTGCGGCCGCCAACGCGGCCTTAATCGTCTATGCCATCTCGCCCTTCGCTAGACATCATGTTGCGGTCAGAAGGGCGATACAGTTCTTGGCCTCGGTTTTCCGCGAAGACGTCCGTCTGAACCAACGTGAGAGTACGGCCTGCTTTCACCACACGTCCGCGCGCGATAATGCGCTCACCGACAGCGGGAGCGACCAAGTTGATCTTGAACTCGGTGGTCAGAACCCCAGTACCGGCTGGCATAAGGCTGAGTGCGGCGTAGCCGGCGGCACTGTCGGCGATTGCGCTTATTGCACCAGCATGAACAAACCCGTGCTGCTGTGAGATCGTCGGGCTGGGGTGCAGTATGATCTCGACCGTGCCGGGCAAAATCGTGCGGAGCGTCGCGCCCAAAGTGTTCATGAGCCCTTGCTTTGAAAAGCTCACCGGATGCGTTCTGCTGTATCCATGGACCTACCTTAATTCACGGCGATATTCATATTAGGCCACTGGGTCGAAACCGTAGCCACCGGGCTCCAGGAACAGATCGGAATCGTAATACGTCTCCTGTCTCAGGCGGAGGGTTGGAGTTCTCCGAGCCAGATGTCCGTTTCGTGCCCAACAACGGAATTCCCGGAGTTTTTATTTTGCGAGAGTCTCATATCGGAACCGGGACGCTCAGCTCGCTCTCAACTTTGAGGTTGCTGCAACTCTCGGGCGCTTCGCGAGTTTTTGGTATCATCCCGTCTGGCCGCGTGCTTCACCTTCTTCACGTCCGATAGCGCCTATTTGGGCCGCGCTTCGAGGCATATTCCTGGCCGTCGATCGGGTCCGACATGCGGCGGGTCTCGGTCGAGATAGGGCCTTCCGATTCCGAACGGCTTCCCGTTGGCGTCGACCCACTTCCACAGCCTTTCGGTCGAGACCCAGCGCTGCGCGCGGAGCCGCCCTTGACGCTGACGATGTCGGCCGCAAGCCCATGGCCGTAGCCGCCGCGCAGACTGCCGCCATGATACGACCTGTTGGTCGCCGCCTTGAGGCCGCTCGCGATCGACTGGCGGTAGTCATCACGGAACCCGCTGGTGATGCCGGGCGAGAGACCCGCGGCCTCCGCCGCGACGAAGCATGTGAAACAGCTTCAGCTTGAAACTCGGGTCCATGCCGCCGATCACGTAGTCCATCATCGACATGCCGGCGCGTTCGCGCCGCCTTCGGATCCTTCCAGCCAAAATCTTCGTCGACGAGCTTGGTGAAGTCTGGTCACCGTCACCATCTTGCCCCTCCGCTTGACGGTGACCTTCCTCCGTCAACTCCTTGATGGTGTCCTCCTTGGGCGTGCGTTGATAGAGCGCCCACAGATATCGATCGACGCAGGCATCCACGAGCGGGCATCGTCGGCGAGTTCGAAGGAGCTCACGGCCTTGCCGGTGTCGCCAGGTATCCCGAAAGATCATCCGACGGATCCGTCATTGCGACTTGCACCGGCGCTGGTTCGGTTGGCGGCGCATCCTCGGCTGGCGGCGCATTCTTGGCTGGCGGCGCCTCGGCGAAGCGGTCGAGGCCGTTTCGACAACCGGCTTCGACGCGTTCTCCCGCGCATTCAGAGCGATTGATGCCTCGGCGACTGCTCCCGCAAGCGATGGTCTCGGTCATCGCCCATCGGTTGACCGGTATCGTCATTGGACATTGACGCATCGGACAGGGAGCTTGGCTGCCGAGAGCTTGGTTGCCGGGAGGTTGCCGTAGCCAGCTCCTGCGCGGCGGAGAGTCAGAGGGAGTGCTGACGTCCTTGCGGGGCGCCGCGTCCGATGTTTTGGAATCCTCCAGGCCCGAAGCCGCCAGCAAGCCGACAACCCCGGTCGCGAAAATGACTAATCCCAACACTGGTGCCGCCGTTTTTGAAATCGTCACTGTCGAAAGTCGTCGCGAATTCATCGTTCCAGCCTCACCCGAACCGGATTGCACAGCCAAGCATGCGAATGCCGTTGAATGTTCGGGCAAGATACGGCCCGCAACGGTGCAAATGCGGCAGGCTGTGTCCTTTTCCCGGGTGTGTTGCCAGTGGGCAACGGCCGGCGGCTGGCCTGCCAACGCCCGCCCGATGGGCTACGATGACCATTAACCATTATGGGTGAGCATGCAGGCCCGAGACATGGGGACAAGACATGGGGACAAGACATGGGGACGAGACATGGGGACGAGGTTTCAACCCGGCCTCCTCGAGGGGCGCCATTGATCGCTGTCCGGACTCAACTCGGACACAACTCCATGCCCAAATTCGGCTGCGAGCCATCCTTCCTCCTTCACATGCTGTCGTATATGAAAGATATTTGTCGCCGCACCGTACCGAATGTCCCCAGAAGCGAGTTGGTTACGTGGATGGTGGCGGCGGTTTTTCGGTCCAAAGCATCTGACACTTGATCGACGCAAGCGCTGACAGGCGTTTCAACCGGGGAATGGGATGGTAAATCGATTGACGGCGCCGCAATCCACCGTGGCGATGCGCCGGTGGGGATCGCCAGCCATTGTGATGCTCGCGGCGATGGCCGCGCTGACGGCGCTGACAGTCGACGCCGCGGCAAAACAACCGCGCCCCGCGTCAACCGCCGAGGCGACGGCGCCGCGCGTGGCAGGCGAGCCGATCATGGCAATCGTGTCGATCAGACTCAGAAGGTCACTTTTTATGATGCCGACGGCTGGATCCTGCGCGCGCCGGTGTCGACCGGCGTGCCGCGGGACGGGAGACGCCAGCCGGCGTCTTCGCCGTCGTCGAAGGACAAGGATCACCACTCGACCATGTATGACGATGCCTGGATGCCGAACATGCAGCGCATCACCTGGAACGGCGTCGCGCTCCATGGTGGGCCGCTGCCCGGCTATGCGGCCTCGCACGGCTGCGTGCGGATGCCCTACGGCTTTGCCGAGAAGCTGTTCGAAGCGACGCGGATCGGGATGCGGGTGATCATCTCGCCAGTGATGCCGAGCCGGTCGAGTTCTCTCATCCGGCGCTGTTCATGCCGAACCGGGAAGCCATTGCGGCCGCGCCGGCGAAGGCCGAGGCGCTCACCCGCGAGGCGGCCGAGGCTGCCCAGACGGCAGACGAGGCGAAGAAAGCCAATGCGACAGCGGCGCGCGAGACGGCGTCGCTGACGTCGTCGCTGCGCAAGCTTCAGGGGACTCAAGACCCGCGCCGACGCTGAACTCGCCTACGCCGACAAGGTGCTTGCCGCCGCAAAGACGGACCAGGCCAAGGCGCGGGCCGAGGACCTCAAGCAAAAGGCCACCGTCAAGGCAGCGGACCTGGGGACCCAGCTCGATACCGCCAAAGCGGACGCGAAATCGAAGCTCGAGGCAGCCGCTGCCGCAAAAGACGCCGCCAAAGCGGCAGCGACCAGCAAGGCCGACACCGCCAAGGCGGCCAGCGAGGCGAAGCTCGCGCTCGAGCCGGTCTCGGTCTACATCAGCCGCGCGACGCAGAAGCTTTACGTGCGGCGCAACACGCATAAGCCGGCACCAGACGGCGGCGGCGAGGTGTTCGATGCGACCATCGAGGTCCCCGTCACAATCCGCGATCCCGACAAGCCGATCGGCACCCATGTGTTCACGGCGATGGCGCGCAACGACGCGGGCCTGCGCTGGAGCGTGGTCACGATCGACAACGGAGACGATGCCAAGGACGCGCTCGACCGCATCACCATCCCGCAGGACGTGCTCGGCCGCATCGCGCCGACTGCATTGCCGCGATCGTCGATCGTCATCTCGGACGAGCCGCTGAGCGGCGAGACCAATTATCGCACCGAGTTCGTCGCGGTGCTGAACAACCAGCCGCAGGGCGGCTTCATAACACGCCGGCCTACGGCGCCTGCGGTCGATGTCAACGTTGCGAGCGGCAACAGTTGGGATGATGGCGGCGGCTTCGGCTTCTTTTTTCAGCGCAGTCCGGCCCCTCAGGCCGGCAATCCGCCCCTCCAACCCGGCAATCAGCGTCAGCGCGGCGGCCAGTACTATTATCCAGCGCAACGGAGCTGGTGGTAAGACACACACGCCACGCCGCGCGCAGGCCGAATGTCCGTTCCGCCCTTGCCGGCTCAACCGGTCGACGCAACACAGCCGTTGAATCTCTCTGCTGGGCTTTCAAATTGCAATGTCGCCGTGTCGCGAGCCGATATGACGAGCTCGCGGCAGTCGCGCGCGCGGGAGGGAAGGTGACATAGCCTTTCTTTCGAGGCGAGCCTATATCGGCGCCGGTTCTGACGGATTCGCAGCTATGCAACGCGGTCTATTCATACTGATTCTACAACTCTTCATTTGCGTCGCCATCACCGGCGTTGGAATTTGGGCGCTGATCAAGCCGCGACGATTTCAGGCCTTCCTGAACACCAATTTCGCCCTGCTGCCAGCCGTGAAAGATGGCTGGCAGATCACGCCCATCGCGCTCCGGGTTATCGGCGCTCTCTTGATTCTTTATGGCTACATGTTCGCTTCAGGATATGCCGAACAATTAGTGTGGCTGACGCGACTCTTTACCGCGTAGCGGGCAGAGGCGGCCTCAGTGGACTTTGACGCAAGCGTTCGGCGTTCTATCAGGACGATCTGTTTCATTCCGTCGGGAAATCCCCTGCCAGCCGTCGATGATTCAGCGACGGCCATTTCGTGATGTCGGCGGAGCATCATCGACGATTGGGAAGCTCTTTTTGAACATGGCTCTGTCCCTGAGTCTCATACTTCCTGGGCTTGATCCAACAGGATAAACACAAGCCAAACGCCCTCCGCGAACCTGATCGCATCGCGAGGGCTAAAATCCGGGCAACTGGGAACACAGGGGAGGACAGGAAATGAACAACGTGCCAACGCGCCGGGACATCTTGCGCGGGGGAGCCGCAACCGCCGCGCTGACGGTCGGCCTTGCGGGTCCTCAGGGGCGGCCGACGCGCGCGTCCGCCGCCGAAGGCGATCCGGAGATCGTCATGGACGGGCACGTGCATGTCACCAACCGGATCTACTGGGAAGGCATCGATCCCTGGACGGTGACCAAGCAGGGGTGGGATTTTGCGCGCGCTCGGGCGGCGGGCGTCAACTGCATCATCGATAACATCGGGCCCTATGGCTATTGGAATTACAACTACACGCCCAAGCAGGCGCTTCGCCTGATCGACACCCTGCTGCGGTTTTCCGAAGCCCATGCCGACAAGATGGCCATCGCGCTCAGCCCGGCCGACGCGCGGCGCATCGTCGGCAGCGGCCGCATGGCGGTGTTCATCGGCTGCGAGTCGGGATTCGACCATGAGGGCGATCCGGACGTGCTGGACGCCTTCTATCGGCTGGGCCTGCGTACCGTGCAGTTTGCAACCCAGACCGGCTTCAACGGCTTCGCCGACAGCGCGTTGGCGCCGGTTCAAGGTGGCGAGAAGCCCGACCATTTCGGCGGCATCAACGAACACGGCCGCAGGCTGGTCGCGCAGATGAACGCGCTCGGCATTCTCATCGATATCGCGCACGGCACCGAAGCGGTGCAGACGCAACTAATTCAAGCCAGCCGCGCGCCGGTGGTGGCCAGCCACGAAACCGTCAAGGCCGTTTCGGGCGCGGGGTTGACCGACGAAGTGCTGAAGGCGCTGGCCAACAAGGGCGGCCTCGTCGGCATTCACGGCGCGGCCGCGGTGGTCGGCAAACGCTACCGGCAATGGATGGCGGCCAATCCTGCCGGCGCGGCCAATTCCGGCAAAGCGGTGTTCGGCATGGTGGGCTATCAACCGGCCTTCACGCGGCCGCCAGGCGATCACGGCGAGTTCATCGAACGCATGGACCGGGAGTTTCGTGAACGCTGGCTGGCGCTGGCCGACTGGAAAGAGGATCCGAGCGCGCTGGCGTCGTTGCCGACGATCGACGAATGGGCCGAGCATATCGACTATGTGATCAAGCTGGTCGGCGCCGATCATGTCGCCATCGGTCTCGATATGGTCGCCGGCCGCAGCGCGGTTCCCGCCGATCCCACCGGCTATCCCGATCTGCTGGCGGCGCTGCGCCGGATCACCACGCCGGAGAACGTCCGCAAGATCGCCGGCGAGAACTGGCTGCGCGTGCTCGGGCAATCCAAAGTGACGTGACGCGGGCGCTATCCCGCGTGTGTTGCTTTCGCGAATTGAACGACGCTAAAGTCCGCACCGCGGACCATAAAAAGAATACGCCACGGGGGGCATCAATGACAATCATATCGGTTGCCGCGCAGAGCGCGGGTGCGGGCGTCACCCGCGAGGAAAAGAAGGTCCTCGCCGCGACATTGGTCGGCACCACCATCGAATGGTACGACTTCTTCGTCTACGCACAGGCCGCCGGCCTCGTATTCGGCCCGCTGTTCTTCGGGCCGATGATTCAGAACAATCCGCTGCTGGCCCAGATCGTGTCGTTCGCGACCATTGGGCTGTCGTTTTTATTCCGGCCGCTCGGGGCGATCGTCTGCGGTTACATGGGAGACCGCTTCGGGCGCCGCGGTGTGCTGGTCATGACGCTGATCCTGATGGGCGCGGCGACGGCCCTGGTTGGCGTGCTGCCGACCTATGCGACGATCGGCGCCTGGGCGCCTGCGCTCCTCATCCTGCTGCGGATTCTGCAGGGCTTTTCGGCCGGTGGCGAGTGGGGCGGTGCGGCGTTGATGGCGGTGGAATACGCGCCGGTCGACAAGCGCAGCTTCTTCGGTTCGTTCCCGCAGATCGGCACGCCGCTCGGCATGATCCTGGCCACCGGCGCTCTGTGGGGCTTGACCACGGCGCTCGGCAAGCAGGCGATGATCGAATGGGGTTGGCGGATTCCGTTCCTGTTCTCGGTCGTGTTGATCGTGGTCGGCGCGGTGATCCGACGCACTATCGAGGAGTTCTCCGGTGTTCAAGGCGATGCATCAGCGCCGCAAGGAGTTCATCCGCGCCACTGCGGGACCTCATCCGAACACACAGTAAGGACATCCTGCGCACGGCTCTGACCTTCATGGCCAACAACGCCGCCGGCTACATCCTGATCGCCTTCCTCATCAGTTACGGCCTGAACACGCTGAAGCTTCCGACCAATCAGATCCTACTGATGAGCACGCTCGCGGCCGTCGGCTGGTTTGCCTTCACCCTGCTGGGAGGCCTGATGGGCGACTGGATCGGACGCGTGCGCACGTTCCAGATCGGCTACGGCATCATGGTGTTGTGGGCGATCCCGATGTGGTTCCTGATCGACACCGGGAATATCGTGCTGTTCTTCGTGGGAGCGCTGGGGCTGACGGTGGGATTGGGGCTTTCCTATGGGCCGCAGGCCGCGCTTTACGCCGAATTATTCCCGGCCAGGATCCGCTACTCCGGCGTCTCCGTCTCTTACGCGCTGGGTGCGATCCTGGGCGGCGCCTTTGCGCCGGCGATCGCGCAATGGATCATCGGCACCTCAGGCGAGTCCTGGCGGGTCGGGGCCTACATCATGCTGCTCGCCGTGATTTCCTTCGCTGCGGTCTCCTCGATCAGGGATCCTTGGGGCGTCGACCTCAACGTGCACGATGCTGACGCCAGAGGCTGAGCGGGCGTCCAGCATAAGGTCGGGCGATCTCAGGCGCGCGCTCAGCCATGGGGTGAAAAAAGAAACGTAAAACAAGAATTGGGAAAGCAAGAAAATGAAACAGATCAGGATTGGCGACATCACGATCGACGCGGTGATCGAACGCGAAGGCCCGTGGCGGCGGCCGCAGGATTTCTTCCCGGCCTATGACGAGGCCACCTTCAAGCATCATCTGCCCGCGATGGAGTCGGAAGTGTTCGATGCCGCACTGGGCATGATCGTGATCACCTACCAGACCTTTGTAGTCCGGACCCCGCGCTACACCATCCTGGTCGATACCTGCACGGGCGAGGACAAGGGCCATCCGCCGCCGTTCGATTTTCCAGGCAAAGAGCGCTGGCGCAACGAACTGTTCACGCTCGGGATCAGCTACGAGCAGGTGGACTATGTGTTCTGCACCCATCTTCACATCGACCACACCGGCTGGAACACCACGCTGCGCGACGGCCGCTGGGTGCCGACGTTCCCGAATGCGAAATACATCTTTCACAAGGGCGAGTACGCGGCGTGGGAAGCCGAGAACGCCAAGGGCGCCAATCCGCCGGGCACGGTGTTCCGCGACAATTGCCTGCCGATCGTGGAAGCCGGCCAGGCGCTCTTGGTCGACGACGATTATGCGCTGGACGACACCATCACGCTGACTCCGACGCCGGGGCATTCGCCCTGTCACTGCTGCGTCAACATTTTCTCCAGGGGAAAGCGCGCGGTGGTGACCGGCGATCTCATGCATCACGCGATCCAGTGCCGCGAGCCGGACTGGTCGGCGAAACCGGATTGGGATGCGAAGCAATCGGCGGCCTCGCGCCGCGAGTTTTTTGCTTCCGTCGCAGACACCGACACGCTGATCCTGCCGATCCATTTTCCGACACCGACGGCCGGCCTGATCAAGGCGGATGGCAATCGCTTCAACTACCGTTTCAGGCGCGACTAGCTCGCCGTGATAAGGATGTTCAAAAGGCCGTGTCGGCAGGAGCCCGCCCGGGAACGAACCGACCCCCGCGGCTGTTTACAGAGCTGTCCGAGGTTGAAGAAACGAGCTAACGTTGCAGCTCCATCAAGGCAAAGGCAAGTTCGATGTCTACAATCAAGCTCTTGTCGACTGGATTGATCGCGATCGCCATGCTCACAACGTCTGCGGCGGCTCGCGAGAATTCCGCGGCCGGGCGACGCGTCATAATAGTACGCGGAGCGCCCTATTATACGGGCATTTCTGCGCCCGTCGGCCGCTGGTATGTCTGGAACGGCATTCCAATATGGTTCGGTCCGTCGGTCCGGGGCGTGCCCGGCCACATTTGCGATGTCGGCAACAATGCGATGATATGCTGAGGTACGGAGGATCGTAGGCGCGCCGCATTAGCGGCGCCAAGTCGAACGTCATTGGATGTCCGAGTTGGGTCTGGGCTGTGTGTGGTGGCAAGGAGGCTAAGGCATGAGGATAGTCAACGCAGCTCTGGGAACGGCCCTGGTCCTGTGCAGCCTGGGCACGTTGAGTGCCGCAGCGTATGCGCAGAAGGCCGACGCTCGTGAACCACGGGGAAGGCCCCTCATCACGGTACCCGTGGTAAAACCAACTCCTTACTGGGATTACTATATTGTTCCACGATAT
The DNA here is from genome assembly GCA_963843235.1 of uncultured Alphaproteobacteria bacterium. Taxonomy (GTDB): domain Bacteria; phylum Pseudomonadota; class Alphaproteobacteria; order Rhizobiales; family Xanthobacteraceae; genus Bradyrhizobium. The sequence goes on along the minus strand of CAWJJV010000009.1, from coordinate 1,223 downwards.
CGTTATCGCCCTGAGGACGACCGGGTCGATCTATGCGCCGGGCCCGTGGAGCCGGTAATAAGCTATGGGTCTCAAGAGGCCACGGTGCCGGTGTGGATGGCGAACGCCTTGGGTCTTAGCCGTCTGCAGGGTCGAGATTGGCCGTGTAGAGGGCAACGCCGGTAGTGCACCGATTGAGCGGAAAATTTCTGCTCACAAGCGGGCGTCTGTGTCTTTGTAAAGGGCCGCCAGGCGGCCGACGATAAATGTCGCTCACTTGACCTGCTGCTTGATCGCCCACAACCGATGGGCTTCGTCCTCGTAGGGATCATCACCTGTCGGCCGCGGGACCAGCCGCGTGACAGTTGGCCTGATCGCGGCGGATGGCAATCGCTTCAGCTGTCGGTTCAGGCGCGAATAGCGGCTCGCTGTGCGGAGGTTTTCCTGACCGAAGCTTCAACGTCTTCCCGCTTTTTTCGTGCGCGGTTGCTCCGGCGAGCCCGTTCTATCATTTGAGGCGCCGCGGCCTCGGATCCCCGCTAAGCCCGCGCAATTTTCGCAGAAACTGTGAACCGCTTAACACGCTGGCGGACTCAAATCTTGGCAAGGTTCTGCTTGTCCAATTGGATTTGCGCCATGCCGGGCACGAGCAAAAACGGCGTTTGCGATATTTGCGGGCGCGGAACGGTCGCAAGAACAATGGAGGAATTGGCGTTCCGACAATGGACTCGCAAGGGATATGTCTCGTGCCGAGTGAACATCTCGGTTGTCGTTTGCGCGGATTGCGGCGCAAAAAGCTGGGACCGGCAGGCTGACGCGATCATCGACGAAGCGGTGAAACGCGAGGTCGATAAGCTGCCGTAAGGTCACGGCGGAGCCAGCCCGATGAACCTGTCGTAAAAATGCGCTGTTTGGATTGCTGCGCTTGCGCTCGCAATGACCGTCGTTCAAAGGCTTTTTGAAAATTGAATTGCAACAATCATCCACGTCGTCCCGGCCTTGCGCCGGGACCCATAACCGCTGGCGCCGCTTGGTGCAGAATGCATCTTGCTCCACTGCCTAAACGAGAAGGCACGGCGTATAGGTCCCGGCGTTCGCCGGGACGACAAACATGGTAGCTGCGAACAATCCAGTTCTTGCTTGTTGCTTTGGATTGCTTCGCTGGCGCGCGCAATGACGGTGCCGCTCGAAACAAACGCGCCAACATTCCCGTCGTCATCGCCGACGGGGGATCCAGTAGCCGA
>CAWJJV010000008.1:0-28213 GCA_963843235.1 uncultured Alphaproteobacteria bacterium | reverse complement strand
GAAAGCGAATGGCGAGTAGCGAGTAGGGAAGCGAAAGACAGAATCCGGGGTCCAACCTTATTTCCATTCGCTATTCCCACTCACTATTCGCTCCTTCCCCTTGAATTCGCCGCAGCGCCGTGGTCTCAAACGGACATATTCACAGTCCGGCACATTTCGCCGGACAAGGTTCCAACCCGGCAGACTTACAGCGATGGCCCGCAGGTTTTCCGCTCCCTATCAGACGGAGCCCGTGTCCAGCCTCGCCTCGTGGGCACGCAATCTTGCGGTGTTCTCGGTGGTCGCGGCGGTGGTCTCGATCATCATCGTCCGTTTCGACTTCCTCGAAATGAAACCGGCGCTGGCGACGTTTTTCGGCGCGCTGGCCTGCGCCGGTCTTTCCATTCTGGTGGGCTTCGCCGCCTTTGTCGCGATCTGGCAAAATGGCTCGCGCGGCATGGGCCGCATCCTGCTGGCATTCCTGATCGCTGCAGCGGTGCTCGCCTACCCGGCCTATCTCGGTGTGCAATACCGCAAGCTGCCACCGATTCACGACATCACCACCGACCCGATCGATCCGCCGCGCTTCGACGCGCTGGCCCGGCTGCGGGCCGGCGACGGCGCCAACCCCGCCGCCTATGCCGGGCTGTATTCCGCCGAGCAGCAGCGGCTGTTCTATCCCGATATCGAGCCGGTGAACCTGGAGACCCCGGTGCAGCGGGCCTATGAACTCACGCTGAGACTGGTCAACCGGCGCAAGTGGCTGATCATCGACGAACGCGCGCCGCAGCCGCCGCTCCGCATCGGCCGTATCGAAGCGGTGGCGCGAACTCCGATCATGGGATTCCGTGAGGATGTGTCGATCCGCGTCGCGCCCGATGGCGACGATTCCCGCGTCGATATCCGCTCGTCGTCGCGCTATTTCGAGCGTGACCTCGGCAGCAATGCCGCGCGCGTCAGCAAGTTCATCGATGACCTCGACACCGCCGCCGACACCGCCAATGAGAGGCCGGTCAAGAAGCCGCAACTGCCGCCGACCAAGCTTCCAGCCAAGACGGTGAAGAAGTAGAAGAAGTGGCGAAGGGCGAGTAGCGAATAGCGAAGAGGCAGAGAGAGTACTAAATCTTCCTCACCATTCGCCACTCGCTATTCGCTACTCGCCCTCTGCTAGCCGCCATTCGCCAGCCTGTACGTCCCGCCGATGACCGGATCGCCGTCGGTCGCCACGATCCCTCGCGCCACCAGATCTTCCAGGTGCGCCAGCACGGAATAGCCGGCCGCTCCCGTCAACCGCGGATCGATGCCGATATAGATCGCCCGTACCATGGCGGGAATATCCACCTCACCCTTCGCGAGGCGATGCAGGATCGAGACTTCGCGTGCCTGCCGATGCCGGATCAGGAAACGCACATAGCGCGGGCCTTCCGGAATTTCGGGTCCGTGGCCGGAGAAATACAGATCCTCATCGCGCTGCGCCAGCCGCTCCAACGAGGCCATGTAGTCGATCATCGATCCGTCCGGCGGCGCCACGATCGAGGTCGACCAGCCCATCACATGATCGCCGACGAAGTTTATTTTCCTTTCCGGCCATGCAAACGCCAGATGATTGGCGGTGTGGCCCGGCGTCGCCACCGCCTGCAGCGCCCAGCCGTCCCCCTCGACGGTCTCGCCGTCGCGCACCCTGATATCGGGATTGAAGTCGCGGTCGGCACCGGATTCCGAGGAGATCTTTTCGCTCTCGTAGCGCGGCCGCGACGCCCGGTGCGGGCCTTCGGCATAGACCGTGGCGCCGGTCGCAGCCTTGAGCCGTGCAGTGTTCGGGGAATGGTCGCGGTGGGTATGGGTGACCAGAATATGCGTCACGGTCTCGCCACGCACGGCGTCCAACAGCGCCGCCGCGTGGGCCTCGTTATCAGGGCCGGGATCGATGATCGCGACCTTCCCCTTGCCCACGATGTAACTCACCGTGCCGGTGAAGGTGAAGGGGCTTGGATTGTTGCAGAGAATGCGCCGCACACCGGGGCGGACCTCATCGACCACACCGGGCGAAAGCGGAAAGTCGCGATTAAACGGGACGTCGTCGTTATCGGCCATGGGATTCCTATCTGACGTCGTTCGCGGGCGCGAAACCCCTCCGCGCCGTCATACCCCGCGAAAGCGGGGTATCCAGTAATCGCAGACGTTTGGGATACGGCGAAGCACTCTGGGATACTGGATCGTCCGCCGGAGCCTGTCATCGGGCGGCGTTTCACGCCGACCCGTTGGCGGACGATGACGCCATGATTTGAAGTTACGCCCGCGATTTCCTACCGGAGGTTTACGAAAACGCCTGAATGCCGGTGATGGCGCGGCCGAGGATCAAAGCGTGGACGTCGTGGGTACCCTCATAGGTATTCACGGTCTCCAGGTTCGCGGTGTGACGCATGACATGGTATTCGATCTGGATGCCGTTGCCGCCGTGCATATCGCGCGACGTCCGCGCGATATCGAGCGCCTTGCCGCAATTGTTGCGCTTGACGATGGAGATCATCTCCGGCGCCATCTTGCCTTCATCCATCAGCCGCCCGACGCGCAAGGAAGCCTGCAGGCCCAGCGCGATGTCGGTCTGCATGTCGGCCAGCTTCTTCTGCACCAGCTGCGTCGCGGCCAGCGGGCGGTTGAACTGCTTGCGATCGAGGGTGTATTGCCGCGCGCGATGCATGCAGTCTTCGGCGGCTCCCATCGCGCCCCAGGAAATGCCGTAGCGGGCGCGGTTGAGGCAGCCGAAAGGCCCCTTCAGGCCGGACACGTTGGGCAACAACGCGCTCTCCGGCACTTCGACGCCTTCCATTACGATCTCGCCGGTCACGGACGCGCGCAAGGAGAGCTTGCCCTCGATTTTGGGCGCCGACAGACCCTTCATGCCCTTTTCGAGAATGAAGCCGCGAGAATCTGATTGTCATGCGCGGCCGATTTCGCCCACACCACGAACACGTCGGCGATCGGCGCGTTGGAAATCCACATCTTGGAACCGGTCAGCCGATAGCCATCGGAGGTTTTCTCGGCGCGGGTCTTCATGCCGCCGGGGTCGGAACCGGCATCCGGCTCGGTCAGGCCGAAGCAGCCGACCCACTCGCCGGTGGCGAGCTTGGGCAGGTATTTCTTGCGCTGGTTCTCGTCGCCATAGGCGTAGATCGGGTGCATGACCAGCGACGACTGAACCGAATTCATCGAGCGATAGCCGGAATCGACGCGCTCGATTTCGCGCGCAACCAGGCCATAGGCGACGTAGCTCGCATTGGCGCAGCCGTACTCTTCCGGCAGGGTGATGCCGATCAGTCCGAGCTCGCCCATTTCGTTGAAGATTTCGCGGTCGGTCTTTTCTTCGAGATAGGCTTTGGTCACGCGCGGCAAAAGTTTGTCCTGCGCATAAGCGCGGGCGGTATCGCGGATCATGCGCTCATCCTCGGTGAGCTGCTCATCGAGCATGAACGGATCGTCCCACTGGAAAGCCACCGCGGAGGGCTTGTCCTTGGCCTGAGGGCGCACACTCATGAAACATCCTTTCGCATCGGACTTACGGAATGACCTGTTAAATTAAAGCGCTATCAACGGAAGTGCAATTGAATTGGGCGATTGTTTTGTCGACGGCATTGCCGGGCGCGCAAACGTTTAATCGTCAAAGCGTTCATTCGAGAGGATTTCGATACCGAAACCGGACAGCCCCTTGTAGTCGTGCGTCGACGACGTCAGGTGACGGATCGAAGTGACGCCGAGATCGCGCAGGATTTGTGCACCGACGCCAACCTCGCGCCACTTTCTGTTGCGGTCCGCTTCGGCCGAGTTCTCTCCGTCGAGCGGCGCGACCGGAACGCCGGCGGCCCCGTCGCGCAAATATACCAGCACACCGCTGCCGGCCTTCCTGAAATGCTCGAGCACCTCCTGCATACGCTTCGGTCCGGTAAAGATGTCCCTGACGATATTGGGCTTGTGAAAGCGGGTCAGCACGTTCTTGCCGTCGCCGACCCCATTATAAACGAAGGCGACATGGGCGATGGAATCGAACGGCGAGCGATAGGCAAAGCCCTGCAGCGGCCCGATCGGGCTTTCGGTAGTAAATGTCGCGACCCGCTCGATCAGTTTCTCGCGCGCCTGCCGGTAGGCGATCATGTCGGCGATGGTGACGTGCTTGAGCTTGTGGGCGGCGGCGAACCGGGCCACCTGCTCGCCTTTCATCACGGTGCCGTCGTCGTTCATCAATTCGCTGATGACCCCGACCGGCGGCAGGCCGCTGAGCTTGCAGAGGTCGACCGCGGCCTCGGTATGGCCCGAGCGCAGCAGCACGCCGCCGTCGCGCGCGATCAGGGGGAACACGTGGCCGGGGCGGGCAAAATCATTGGCACCGACATTCGGGTTCGCCAGCGCCCGGCAGCACGACGCGCGTTCGTCCGCCGAGATTCCGGTGCCGCCGTCGGGCTTGTAGTCGATCGACACGGTGAACGCGGTGGTGTGATTGGATTCGTCGTGCGCGACCATCGGATCGAGCCGCAGCCGCCGCGCCTCTTCCGTCGTGATCGGCGCGCAGACGATCCCCGAGGTATGGCGGATGATAAACGCCATCTTCTCGGCGGTACACAGCGACGCCGCGACGATCAGATCGCCCTCGCCCTCGCGGTCGTCGTCATCGGTGACGACGACAAGTTCGCCGCTGCAAAAGGCTTGCAAAACTTCCTGGATCGGATCGGCCATTCTAGGATCTCACGTTGTGGGGGGAGCATTAGCCGGACTCGCAACCCCGCGCCAGCATGATTACGCACGGCAGCACCGCCCGCGATGCCAGCGCACTGCGCCCATCGGACGCGCAGATCGGGGCCGAAAGACCGCCGACGCCATGCTGATATAGTCGGTCGCGGGTGCCGCGCCAGCGTCCGCCGGGTGCCGATCTGGTTTTTCCCGGTGGCACCGGCCGGTCAGGAACGGCATTCCGGCGCGATCCCGTGCCGGACATGACGGATCACGGCAGGACTTCGCGGCGCTCGCTCAATTGCGCGTCCATCTCGGCGCGTTTGTCTTTCAATAGACCAGCGTCCGCGGCCTCGATCACGGTCAAGAGCTCATGGGCGTCGCTGAGCCGCGTGACGGTCACGTAATCGGCGCCGGCCGCGTAGAGATCGTTGACATCGGACAGCAGGTCCGCGGTCGCCACGATCTGGGCAGTCGGATTGAGGTTACGGACGTGCCGGACCAGCTTTTCGTTATTGGCGCCCTTCAGGAGCGAGTTTGGCACGCTCAGGATGATGAGTTCAGCGTTACCGACGCCGGCATGCAGCAACGTGTCGACATTGCTGATATCGCCGTAGATCACGTGCAGGCCGCGATCCAGCAGCGTCTGGAAGACAACCGGATTGAAATCAACGACGCTGATTTGATTCAGCAGCATGGGATTCTGCCGCTCGACATCAGTGAGCAACGCGCTGGCCGCGCGAAAGAACCCGAGGATGACAATCCGCCGGGCTTCACCGTGTCCGCCCTTGGCTTCGCTGTCCGCCCCACGGCGGTCGCCGAGATCGCGGATCCCGATTCGTTTCAGCAGGCCGATGGCGCGCCGCGTGATCGCGTCGCTGCGCATCATCACGAAGGTGCTCAGCACCGCCAGAACCACGAAGGCAAAGGAGGCGGCGCTTGCGGTTTCGGTCCGGATATGGCCCGCAGCGAGGCCGGTCTGGATCACGACCAGCGAGAACTCGCTGATCTGCGCCAGATTGATCGCCGGCAGCAGGCTGGCGCGCAGACCCTGCTTCATCAGGTAAAGCGGCACGAACGTCGTCACGACACGGCTGACGACCGTGAATCCTGCAATGATCAGCGCCAGCCCGATCACCGACAAATCGGGGATCGGGATCGTCATGCCCAGGGCGACAAAGAACAGCGTGATGAAGAAATCGCGCAGCGTCGTGACCTTGGCGGTGACGTCGAGCGCATAGGGAAATGTCGACAGCGAGACGCCGGCCACCAGCGACCCCATTTCGCGCGACAGATGCAGTTTTTCGGCGATCTCGCCGATCAGGAAGCACCACGCCAGCGCACCGATCAGGATCAATTCCGGCCGGCGCGCGATCTGGTGAAACAGGCGCGGCAGGACGTAGCGGCTGAGCACCAAAGCGGTTGCGACCAGAATGACCGCCCGGCTGATCGAGAGCAGGACCACGCTGATCTGCAGGTCGTTGAGGCTGGGTTGCACCGCCAGGAACAGGATCGCAAAAATATCCTGCAGTACCAGCACACCGAGGGTGACACGTCCGGGCAGCGTGTCGAGCTCACGTTTTTCGTATAGCACCTTGACGATAATGACCGTACTGCTCAGCGCGCAGGCAACGCAGAGATACAGCGCGTCGAAACGCCCGCCGCCCATCGACAGCCCGATCCCCACAAAGAAGAGTATCCCGAGCAGACATCCGCCCACCAACTGACCGCCTGCGGCAAACACGATGACCTTGCCGGCGCGCACGATCTTCTTCAGATCGATTTCCAGCCCGATCATGAACAGCATGAAGATCAGGCCGAGCTCGGAGATGATGCTGATCGATTTCTGGGACTTGACCAGCCCCATGCCGAATGGACCAATTAAAAAACCGGCGATAAGGTAGGCGAGGATCAGCGGCTGCCGCGAAAAATGGGCCAGCATGCCGAGCACCCAGGCGGACAGGATGCATAAGGTGATATCGCCAATAAGCTCGTGCATGTTTTCCCAACCCCGTCACCGCAAGCTAGAGGCCTGAGCGTAAGGATCAAAGAGCAATGTGTCACATCCGCACAAAAAGCTTTTTCCTTGTGGCCCTGGCCTGTCTGCTGGCGGGACATATGGCCTCCGCGGAGGCGCAGACTGCCGGCAATATCGAGCAAAAACTTGCCGGTTCCCTGACCGCCGTGCCGACCGAGACTCTCGCGGTATCAGGCGCATTCTATGTGCCGGTCTATTCGAGCGTCTCGATGAGCCAGGGCAAGCTGCGGGCGGATTTTTCGGTCACGCTCAGCATCCACAATGCCTCGGAGACCCGGCCGCTGGTGCTGAAGCGGGTCGCCTATTTCGACACATCGGGCAAGCCGGTGGAAAGCTATCTCACGTCGCCGATCGCGCTGAAGCCGTTCGGGACCATCGAGGTCTCCATTGCCACCACCGATGTGCGGGGCGGCACCGGCGCCAATTTCGTCGTGGACTGGGCCGCGGCCGGCGAGATCGCAGAACCGGTCGTGGAGGCACTGATGGTCGGCGGGGTCGGCAGCGGGCATTATGCTTTCATTAGCCAAGGACGGCCGATCAGGATCGTGGGCAAGAACTAGCCTCAAGAACCAGCTTCAAGAACTAGCCTCAAGAACTAGCCTCGGGGAAAGCCGGACAGCCGGCCTTCTGAACGAAGAAGAACGAAGAAGAACGGGAGTGAATATCCATGTCTACCTCGGCACCGCCATTCGATTTTGCGCCGCTGCTGCCGGCCGGATTGCCTGCGCCAGCGGCCAGGTGGACCGGACTTGCGAAATACAGCTTCATCGGCGGCAACAATGACCCCGACCAGGTGCCGGTCGAAGGCCTGATCGACGCGGTGAACGCCGTTCTCAGACGCGAGGGCAAGACACTCGCCACCTATGGCCTCGCCAGCGGCCCGCAGGGCTATCGCCCCTTGCGCGACTTCATCGCGGCCAAGCTCAAGCGCGACGCCAGCATCACATGCACCGCCGACGACATCCTGATCGTCTCCGGTTCGCTGCAGGCGCTCGACCTCGTCAATGCGACGCTGCTGGCGCGCGGCGACACCGTCATCATCGAGCGGGACACCTATCAGGGCGCGCTGAACCGGCTGACCCGGCTCGGCGTCAACGCGGTCGGCATTCCGCTGGACCATGAGGGAATGCGGATGGACGCGCTGGCAACCGCGCTTGCCGACCTCAAGCGCCGCGGCATCACGCCGAAATACATTTACACGATCCCGACCGTGCAGAACCCGACCGGCACCATCATGCCGGCGGCCCGGCGTACCGAACTCCTGAGGCTGTCGCGAGAATACGGCGTGCCGATCTTCGAGGACGATTGCTACGCCGACCTGATATGGGACGGGGCGCGCCCGCCCGCGCTCCATGCCATGAGCAGCGGTGGCGGCGTCATCCACATCGGCTCGTTTTCCAAGTCGATCGCACCAGCGCTGCGGGTCGGCTATATCGTTGCGGAATGGAGCATGCTGTCGCGGATGCTGGCACTCAAGACCGACGCCGGCTCCGGCGCGCTCGAGCAGATGGTGCTCGCGGAATACTGCGCACCACATTTCTCGTCGCATGTTCCGAAGCTGACGCGCGGCCTGCGCGCCAAGCTCGACACCCTGATGGAGGCGCTTAACGAGCAATTCGGCACCTCGGCGGAATTCGAAGATCCCAAGGGCGGCATCTTCCTGTGGGTGAAACTGCCGGACAGTGTCGATACGCTGAAACTCTACCAGGCCGCACTCGCCGCCGGCGTCGCCATCAATCCGGGACCGGAATGGTCGACCGACAAGGCCTATGCCGGCAGCCGGCTGCGGTTATGCTTTGCCAGCCCGTCGCACCAGGAGATTCGCGAAGGCGTCGCGGTGCTGGCCGACGTCTGCCGCCGCGAATTCGGCGTGCCGATGCGGATCGCGAATGTCGAAAAGCGCGTGCGAACTTAGAGACGGCCAGTAAACTAATAGCCCCGCATTCGTTCGGGGATGCGCCATCGCAGCAGCCTCATCGTAAACTGAACATCCGTTCAGAATTCTCCTCGCATTCGCCGGGAACGTTCCCGCACACGCAATGTTAGTGATGACATCAATCGAGGAGAATATTATGAAGAAGCTTGGATATGTGATTGCCGCACTCGCTACGATTGCCATCGCGGCGCCGTCGATTGCCAGCGCCGAAACCATCGTTGTCAAACGCGGTGACCATCATCGTTTCGGTGCTCGCGCCGAAATGCGCGACCACGGCAGGCACCACCATCATGATCGGGTCGTGATCGTCAAACGCCATCGTCACGGTTACTGATGACTAACTAACAAAATGGCCCCTCACGGGGCCATTTTTCTGACGTCAATCCAGCCTCAATCCCATGCCGGCGCAAAACCGGGACTGACGAAGCGCTGGTTTTTCGGCAGCGCCGCGATCGCCTTGCGATCCTCATCGTCGAGCTTGACCTTCAGCGCGCCGAGATTGGCCTGCTGGCTTTCCGCGCGCGATGCTTTCGGGATGGCGGCAACGCCGTCCTGGTCGAGCAGCCACTTCAGCGCCACCTGCGCCGCGCTGGCGTTATGCTTGCGGCCAATCGCGATCAAGGCCTCGTCGGTGGCCGCGCGGCCCTGCGCCAGCGGGCAATAAGCCACCAGCGGGATCGATTTCGCCGCAAGATATTTCCGCACCGGCGCCTGATCGAGCATCACGTGATATTCAATCTGGTTGCAGGCGATCGGGGCCTTGATCTCCTCGACCACCGTTTTCAACAGCGCGAGGTTGAAATTGGCGACACCGATGGCGCGGGTGCGGCCCTGCTCTTTCAGCTTGAGCAACGTCTCGAACACCGCCGGCAGGTTCATGGTCTTCGACGGCCAATGCACCAGATAGAGATCGACGTGGTCGAGCTTCAGCTTTTGCAGGCTGGTGTCAAATGCCCGGCGGAGCGCATCGGGGGCGAGGTTTTCATGCAAGACCTTGGTGGTGATATGCAGATCCTTGCGGGCAACGCCGGATGCGGCGATGGCCGGACCGATGGCGTCTTCGTTGCCGTACATTTCCGCGGTGTCGATGTGCCGATAGCCGAGACCGAGCGCGCTCTCGACCGCCGCGCGGCAGACGTCGCCCTGCATGCGAAACGTGCCGAGTCCAAGCCGCGGCAGGCTGATGCCCTGGGTTTGCAAATTTTCCATGATAACTCCTGAAGACATAGGCGTCGGGATGAACGGCCGGCGACGCCGAACGGCATTGCGTTGAAAACAACGAATGAGACGGCGGGGTTGATAGCGTGTCGCGGGATGCAAGTCCAAATCAAGGCGGCGTTGGCCGATCGGCTCGCGCCCCCTGCTTCATGGACGCTGCCAGTTGCAGATGCCGCCGGACCGGCACGGCCAAACCTGTATCCGCGTATCGAACGCCTGCGCATCGAGCGGATTGCCGTGGCGTCGCGCCAACGTGGTGCGGCCCGCGCCGCGCGGTTTCTTCACGCCCTGATGCGCGATTCTCGGCTTCGGACTGGCACGCTCGGAAATAGCTTTCGAGTTCGTGGACGCCGGCGCGGGCGGACTTTCGGGGTCGGCCTTGGCCAGGGGCCGAACGACCGGTGCGAACTGGGTGGAAGGCCCGAGCGGCTTCGGCGACAGCACGGCCTTGGACAGGTCAAGGCCGAGGAATTCGTCTGCTCGGTATTCCTGGGCTTGATATTCCTCGCTCTGAGATCCGGCCGCGACCGCCGGGCAGCCCCACGCCAGCATCGCGCCGATGGTAGCGGCGAAAACAGGCTTCAGGACCATCGGAAGCCTCCTGAACAATCACGGACATTAAGCATGTAGGCGGATGACCTTACTATTTCCAGTTGTTGTTGCCGGCAAGGTTACCGCGGCCTCGCCGGGGCCCCCCGCATTTACTGCATAGCGGTGCGCGTCTGGGTCTTTCCTCAGCCGCCGGTGGCAAAGCCCGGGTAGAGCGTCATGCCGCCGTCGACATAGAGCGTGGTGCCGACCACGTAGTCGGAATGATCCGACGCCAGCCAGACCGCGGCGCGGGCGATATCTTCGGGCTCCCCGATGCGCCCATAGGGCACCAGCGTCATCAGGGAGTCGTAGGCTTCTTTGGTTTGCCAGGCCGTAGTGTTGATCGGGGTTCGGATCGCCCCGGGCGCAATCGCGTTAACGCGGATCTTCTTCGGCGCGACCTCCTGCGCCAAGCTCTCCATCAGCAATTTGATGCCGCCCTTGGACGCAGCGTAGTTCGCGTGCCCGGCCCATGGAATCTCCTGATGCACGGAGCTCATGCAGATGATTTTCCCCGCCGCACTGGATACCGAGGGCACCACGCCCCGGCGCAGAAATTCGCGAACCGCCTCGCGCGCGCACAGGAATTGCCCCGTCAGATTGACGTTCAGAACCGTGTTCCATTGCGCCAGCGTCATTTCATGAAATGCCGAATCCCGCTGCAGGCCGGCATTGCTGACGAGAATATCGATGGTGCCGAACTCCTGCATCATCCGCGCAAACATCGCCGCGACCTGGTCTTCCGATGCAACGTCGGCTTTATGCGCATAGGCTTTGACGCCGGAGCTCTTGATTTCGTCGACCACGGCATCGGCGGCCGCCGCGTCAGCGACATAGTTGACGACGACATCGGCGCCGGCCTGTCCCAATGCGATCGCCACCCCCTTGCCGATTCCGGAATTGGCGCCGGTCACCAGCGCCTTCTGGCCGGCGAGCAGCTTGTGAACCGTAACCGCCGGCGCGGTCGACTGCGTTGGGGACGTATCGGTTGAGGCCATCGGGAGGCTCCGAGATTCAGAGGGGGGTCCGTCAATGCGCTGGCGTAAGCGTACAGCAAACCCCCGTCGAAGGTACAGGAAAGGCCGGGCGATGGACCCGGCCTTTCCACGTCGCGTTGAGCGGTTTTTAACGCAATCAGCCCTTTGTCAGCGGAACCGCGACGAACCGAGTCGCATCCGCGGTTTTGACGCGCATCAGCACGGCGTTCTTGCCGCCTTCCTTGGCTGCAGCCAGGGCCGCCTTCACATCGGCGGCATTAGCGACCGTCTTGCCGCTGACGTTAAGAATGACGTCGCCGGTCTTGAAGCCGTGCTCGGCCGCGGGACCCTGGGGATCGACGGCAACCACCACGACACCCTTGTCACCCGCGCCATCGACCTCGGACGCCGGAGCGAGTTGCAATCCCAGACGCGGCGTGCCCGCGACGTCCTTCGATGAATCGCCGGCGTTGGCCTGACGGTCGTTCGGCATTTCGCCGAGCGCCACCGTCACCGTCTTGGCTTCACCCTTGTGCAGCACATCGAGTTTCACGGAAGCACCGGGCGCCATCATGCTGATGTTGCGGGCGAGATCGCGCGCATCCTTGACGTCGGTGCCGTTGACCGCGGTGATGACGTCGCCGGCTTCGATGCCTGCCTTCGCCGCGGGACTACCGTCCTGCGGGCTATCGACCATCGCTCCCTTGGCCTGCTTCATACCGAGGCTGTCGGCGATGTCGGCCGTGACTGGCTGCACCTGAACGCCGAGCCAGCCGCGGGTGATGTAGCCCTTGTCCTTCAGCTGGGCGACGACCATTTTCGCGGTGGCGGCGGGAATGTCGAAGCCGATGCCGACCGAACCGCCCGACGGCGAGAAGATCGCGGTGTTGACGCCGATGACGTTGCCGCTCAGGTCGAATGCCGGCCCGCCGGAATTGCCTTTGTTGATCGGCGCATCGATCTGGACGTAATCGTCATACGGTCCCGCGCCGATGTCGCGGCCACGGGCGGAAACGATACCGGCCGTGACCGTGCCGCCGAGACCGAAGGGATTGCCGACCGCAACCACCCAATCGCCGACGCGCGGCGGGATATCGGCGAACTTCACATAGGTGAAGTCCTTCTTGCCTTCGACCTTGATCAGCGCCAGATCGGTCTTCTTGTCGGTACCGATCACCTTGGCCGTATAAACCGTGCCGTCATCCGTCGTCACCTGCACGGACTGGGCGTGATCGACCACGTGATTGTTGGTCACGGCATAGCCATCGGGCGAGATGAAAAAGCCCGAGCCTTCGCCAGTGATCATTTGATGGCGCTGCGGCATGCCGTTCTGGCCGCGGAAACCGAATTGTTTCGAAAACTGGTTGAACGGTGAATCGGATTGATCCGAATTCATTCCGCCGCCATCGCGATCAGATACCGCGGTATTGTCGCCATCGCCATCGATCTTGACGCGCACCGAGACCACCGCGGGTTTGACCTTGGCAACGAGATCGGCAAAGCCCGCCGTGTTCTGCGCGGCTTCCGCCGCATGAGCGGGTGACGTCAATGTCGGAAGATTGAACGGCAGATAGCCGGCGGGACCCGCGGCTAGTACCGCTAGGCTGAGACCGGCGGCCGAAGCCAATAGCGCCAGGCGCCGCGGTTTCATAACTTTTGGTCGAACGGAATGCGAGGTGTCCGATTGATCATTCATGAAGCATCTCCAATGTTGCGCGGGGGAAAATCCCTGCGCCCAACATGGCGAAGCCACATTACGTGGTCCTTTTCGACGGATTAATCTTTCGCAAGAACGATGCGGCGAACCATCGCATGCCTTCGCATGAACGATCCGTAATCGGACAGTTCTTTCATCGTGCAATTCTAAGTCGGCTCATTTGGAGAGACGCCAGGCGACAAAAAGGTCGTCGATGCCATCATGGATTTCGAAGAGGCGATGGTTCGTCATTGCGAGCGCCAGCGAAGCAATCCAGGAGCAAAAGAGGAAGTGCTGGATTGCTTCGTCGCAAGGCCTCCTCGCAATGACGGCTGAATGTAGTTAAATACGGCAGCATCGCCTAACGCGGCGTTGCACCGCGCTTGGTCTTTCGATCCGGCCGTTGCCCGAGCTGGTCGAGTGCATCGGCATTGGCGCGGCCCCAATCGTACAGCATTTCCAGCGGCTCGATGAACTTGCGGCCCAACGGTGTCAGGCTGTATTCGACCTTTGGCGGCACGACCTTGTAGACACGGCGCGACAGCAGGCCGTCGCGCTCCATTTCGCGCAACGTCTGCGTCAGCATCTTTTTGCTGATGCCGGGCAGGCTGCGATGCAGATCGCCGGTGCGGCTGGTACCGCCATGCAGCTCGTGCAGCGCGTGCAGCACCACGCTGGTCCATTTGACGCTGAAAAGCTCGAGCACGCGACGCGGCGCGCAATTCTCGTCGTGCGTCGCCACGACGCGCGGTTTTCTCTTCGATGGTTTGCGCGACGGCGCGGACGTATCCAGCATGGAGACCTTTTGGTGCCTATGTCCCAATTGGGTGCCCTCTAGCACATTGAAATCGCTGGAGCTACATCGCGACTGTCAGTTCAGAAAAGGGAACACGGTGATGACAAGACGGGCGTTGGTGGTCGGCGCAAGCGGCATCGTTGGCGGCGCGCTGGCGCGGCATCTGGTGCAGCAGGGTTGGGAAGTTCATGGGCTCGCGCGGCGGGCGCCTTCCGGTGTTGCCGGCATGAAGCCGATCGCGGCCGACCTGATGGATCCGCAGGCCCTGCGCGACGCGCTGGTCGCGGTGAAGCCGACCGATGTTTTCATCAGTGCGTGGAAGCGGCACCCGACCGAGGCCGAGAACATCAAGGTCAATGCCGCCATGGTTCGCCATGTGCTGGATGCGGCGACACGCGGCGACAGCGTTCGCCATGTCGGGCTGGTGACCGGTCTCAAGCACTATCTCGGGCCGTTCGAAGCCTACGGCAAGGGCAAGCTGCCGCCGACCCCGTTCCGCGAAGACCAGCCGAGGCTTGCGGTCGAGAATTTCTATTACGCACAGGAAGACGAGGTGTTCGCCGCCGCCAAGCGCGCGGGCTTCGGCTGGAGCATCCATCGCCCGCACACCATCATCGGCAGCGCCGTCGGGAACGCCATGAACATGGGCGTCACACTCGCGGTCTATGCCACCATCTGCCGCGTGACCGGCCAACCGTTCCGGTTTCCCGGATCGGCCATGCAATGGAACGGCCTGACCGACATGACGGATGCAGGCCTGCTCGCCCGCCATTTGACCTGGGCGGCAACCACCGACGCGGCGCGCAACGAAGCCTTCAACGTCGTCAACGGCGACATGTTTCGCTGGAGCTGGATGTGGGGGCGTCTGGCGCATTGGTTTGGAATTACGCCGGCGCCCTTCAGCGGCGACGCTGTGCCGCTGGAAAAGCAGTTGGCCGACGCCGCGCCGATCTGGGCCGAAATCGCCCGCAACAACCGGCTGATCGAGCCGGACCTCGCCGTCGTGGCTTCGCCGTGGCACACCGACGCCGATCTAGGCCGCCCGATCGAGGTCGTCACCGACATGTCGAAAAGCCGCAAGCTCGGATTCCTTGATTTCGAACCGACCGACGAGAGCTTTTTCCGCCTGTTTGCGCAGCTCCGGGAGATGCGGGTCATCGTCTGACGCGAGCGCCCCATGCAACAGGCGCGTTCCGCAACCGGCGGTGGTTGCGGAACCACCCGCGACGCCCTCAAGCCTGACAGCGACATTCACGACGGCGTCAATAACGTTTAGTTTAGTCGGGTCTCCGATCGTATATTGCCTAATGGCATATCGGAGATCATCCCCGTCGGCTCCGCGTGAACCGAGGATCGACAAATTGACGCCAAGACAGATGCCGATACTGACGCCAGGATTTTTGACCGCGATCGGCCTTTTCATCACGCTCGCGCCGGCTTCTGCGCAAGATGATCTCAAGGCAGCTCCGGCGCAGCTCTCTTTGCAGGTCGCAAGCGATCCGCCGGGCGAGCGGTGCCGTACCGTCAACGCCTCCAGCGCGGTGCCGTTTGTGGCGGTGTCGATGCATCGGACTTTCCACGATGACTTCGATGCCCACCCCTTATTGAGCGGGAAGTGGACGCCGCATTACTCCGGCGGCGCTGCGTGGCCGGAGGCGCGCTACTGGGGCGGCGATGGCTCCGACTTCAAGCGGAAGACCAGCTATAACGGCGAACAGCAGATCTACGTCGATCCGCGCTATGCCGGGCGCGCAACGACGCCGCTTGGACTCGATCCGTTCAAGGTTCGCGATGGCATTTTGTCGATCGTCGCAACCCGTACGCCTCCCGAGCTGAAGTCGGTACTGTTCGATAACGAATATGTGTCGGGCATCCTCACGACCCAAAGTTCGTTTGCGCAAAAACACGGATATTTCGAAATCCGTTCGAAAATACCGGCGGGCACCGGCGTGTGGCCGGCCTTCTGGATGCTCGCCAATGATGGCGGCTGGCCACCTGAAATCGACGTGGTGGAAGGACGCGGCGAGGAACCCGGCGCGTTCGTGATGACGACGCATTGGCGGCACCCGGACACCCAGCGTATCGAGTCATGCCCGCTGGATTTCATGCTGTCGGATGCTCCCAACGCTTTCCATGACTATGGCGCGCTGTGGGAGCAAGAACGCATCACCTACTTTGTCGATCGCAAACCCGTGGCCGACATCAAGGTCCCCGTCGGCTTCGACAATCCGATGTATATGATCGTCAACCTGGCGATGGGTGCGAAATACTTCAGAGGCGTTGGACTTGTTGGCCCCGATACGCCCAATACGGTCGCCTTCGAAATCGACCGGGTGTCCGTCTATCAAATCGATTCCCATTAGGAGCAGCCGTGTTCAAGAAATTCTCCCGGCGGCGTTTTGCAAAGCTTGCGGGTTTTTCAGCGCTGGGCATGGCGGCAACGCCCGCGGCGTCTGAGGAAAGTGAGACGAAGCGAGCGCACGACCGCCACGCGCCGGCCAGTTTTCCCGAAGGCTTTCTATGGGGAACAGCCACTTCCGCCTATCAGATCGAAGGCGCCGTCAATGAAGACGGCCGGGGCCGGTCGATCTGGGACACCTTCGCCCACGCGCCGGGCAACATCGCCGATCACAGCACCGGCGACCGCGCCAACGACCATTATCATCGCTACAGGGATGACGTGCGCCTGATCGGCGAGCTCGGCGTCAAAGCCTATCGCTTTTCGATCGCGTGGCCGCGGCTGTTTCCGGAAGGAACCGGCGCCCCGAATCCCAAGGGGCTCGACTTCTACGACCGCCTGGTCGACGAACTCCTGAAGAACGGCATCGAACCGTTCGCAACGCTGTACCATTGGGATTTGCCGCAGCCGCTGCAGGACAAGCTCGGCGGATGGCAGTCGAGCGAAACCTCCAGGGCATTCGCAAATTACGCGGGCTATGTGGCGGAGCACCTGAGCGATCGCGTCAAGTCGATCTTCACGGTCAACGAACCCGGACGGTTCGTGAACTTCGGTTACGGCTACGGCATTGATGCGCCCGGCCTGAAGCTGCCGCAGGCGGCCGTCAATCAAGTACGCCACCACGTCGCGCTCGGCCACGGCCTCGCCGTGCAGGCGATCCGCGCGCGGGGGCGCGCCGGCACCAAGGTCGGCCCGGCTGAAAACATCGCGGCCTGCCTGCCGGCGATCGCGACGCCCGACAATATCCGCGCCGCCGAGATCGCGACGCGCGAGTTGAACGCGGGATTCCTCGGCGTGATCCTGGAAGGTAAATACACCGACGGGTTTCTCGCCTATGCCGGCAAGGACGCGCCGAAATATACTGCCGACGAACTCAAGATCATCGGCACGCCGATCGATTTCGTCGGCCTGAACATCTACGCGCCGCAGTTCTACGTGGTCGCCGCCGACCGCGCGCCGGGCTTCGATGTGCTGCCTTTTCCGAAATCGTTTCCGCATATGGAATCCGAATGGCTGCGGATCGGGCCGGAGACGGCCTATTGGGTGCCGCGGCTTGCGGCGAAGGTCTGGAATATCGAAACCATCTACATCAGCGAGAACGGCACCTCCTCGACCGACAAGCCCGCCGCCGACGGCAAGGTCTACGACCTCGACCGCATCATGTATCTGCGCAACTACCTGACACAGCTGCAGCGTGCAACCGCCGAGGGCGTGCCGGTGCGCGGTTATTTCCTGTGGAGCCTGATGGACAATTTCGAATGGATCTTCGGTTTTGAACAGCGCTTCGGGCTGTATCATGTGAACTTCGACACATTGGCCCGGACCCCGAAGCTCAGCGTGGCGTTCTATCGCGACGTGGTGGCAAGGAACGCGATCGGGGCGTAAGATCAAGGGAATACGATCGATCCTGGCGGGTGTGGAGGCACCACCGTACCGCGCCGGATATCGGTTCCAGCACCCGGCGCGGCCGATCGTCCATTCGGCCGCTGTGGAGTTTGCCGCGGCGGAGTAAGCTCGACGAGTTCAGGTCGTCTTGCGGCGCGACGTCGAGGATTTCGGCGTAGGGTCTACCGAACCCGCGACGGCCGCCCTAAGAGTGGATGACGATCATACCAAACATGATCCTTCGTTTCTTGGCTGACGCATACCTCGCCGTGCTTGAGCACATAATGCTTACCACAACGGGAGCCTAAAATTTCGCCGGGACAGCTCACGAGCAGCACAATACAGGGGGTGCCGTCATGCGATTGAGAAATTGGATTCTTGCTATCGGCGCGATCGCCATACTTGGTGTGGCCATACTTGGTGGTCGCGCGGTTATCATCAATCGCAGAGCTACACCGTCAGTCCAGCAAGCGACGATCCCCTCGATCCCGGTCGTCGCTGGCCTCGTCAGCACCCAGGACGTGCCGATTTATCTCCACGGCATCGGCAACATCATCGCCTATAATACGGTAACCGTCCGCAGCCAGATTCAGGGGCAGCTCACTCAGATCGCGTTCACCGAGGGCCAGGCCGTTCGCGCCGGCGATCTGCTCGCGCTGATCGATCCGAGACCCTATCAAGCACAACTCGACCAGATGGTCGCAAATCGCGACCGCGATCAGGCCCAACTCACCAACGCGCTCGCCAATCTGAAGCGCGACACCGAGTTATTGGGTAAGGGATTTGCCACGGAACAATTGTCCGATACCCAGAAGGCCCAGGTCGCGCAATTGCAGAGCGCGGTTAAGGCCGATGAGGCCCTGATCGAACAGTCGAAGGTGCAACTCAGCTACACGCGGTTGACGTCGCCAATCCCGGGCATCACCGGTGTACGGCAGATCGATGTCGGCAACGTCATCCATCCGACGGATCCGAACGGTTTGGTTGTAGTCACGCAAGTTGAGCCGATCTCGCTGATTTTTACGCTTCCGGAGTCGGATCTGCCAAAGATTTCAGGACCGGATGGCGAAGGCCCCCCTGACCGTCGTCGCCTACAGCCAGGATAACAAGATCAAGCTCGATGAAGGCGTTCTTCGCCTCGTCAACAATCAGATCCTGCAGACGACCGGTTCGATTCAGCTCAAGGCCGAATTTCCGAATATCGCGCATCGACTGTGGCCCGGCCAGTTGGTCAACGTCCGATTGCTGCTGGAGACAAGAACAGACGGAATGACCGTGGCTGCTTCTGCCGTGCAGCAAAATCAGAAGGGATCATATGTGTACGTGATCTCATCGGACGGAATTGCCCGGGCAAGGCCAGTCACGGTTGCACAGATCAGCGAAGGACAAGCGCTAATCGATACGGGCCTGAAGCCGAATGAGAACGTCGTGATCGATGGCCAGTACAGGCTTCAGGAAGGAAGTCATGTGCGCGAATTGCACG
This sequence comes from uncultured Alphaproteobacteria bacterium, assembly GCA_963843235.1. Taxonomy (GTDB): domain Bacteria; phylum Pseudomonadota; class Alphaproteobacteria; order Rhizobiales; family Xanthobacteraceae; genus Bradyrhizobium. Next base: position 8,933 of record CAWJJV010000008.1, on the reverse strand, counting down.
GCAAGGCCGCACAGGAAGCTGACCTGCAGAGCTCGGTGCAGAAGGCCATTCCATGAACCTTTCGGCCCCCTTTATTCGAAGGCCGATCGCAACAGCCCTTCTGATGGCTGCATTGCTGTTGTGCGGACTCGTGACATACCGTCTGTTGCCGGTCGGCGCGCTGCCAAATGTCAACTACCCGACGATCCAGATATCCGCTCAGCTTCCGGGCGCCGACCCGCAAACCCTGGCGTCTTCAGTTGCAACACCCCTCGAACAGCAATTGAGCCAGATCCCCGGCGTCACACAGCTTGCCTCATCAAGCGCGCTGGGCGTCACAACGCTCACAATCCAGTTCGAACTGTCCCGCACGGTCGATAGCGCGGCAGTCGATGTCCTGTCAGCGATCAACGCGGCAAGTCCCTTTCTTCCGCAAAACTTGCCTTACCCACCGACGATCCGAAAAGTGAACCCGGCCGAGACACCGGTCATGCTGATCGCGCTTACCTCCGACACGCTGCCCCTGACCACCGTCGACGCCTATGCGGAAAGCATTCTGCTTCCGAAAATCTCGCAAATCCCTGGCGTAGGTCTCGTCGGTATCGGCGGTCAGCAAAAGCCCGCGATTCAAGTCCAGGTCAATCCGCAGGCTCTCGCAGCCCGCGGCATCGGTCTTGAGGATGTACGAAGCGTGATTGCCGGAGCCAATGTCGATCAGCCGAAGGGCACCCTGAACAGTCCGCGCCAGACCTTCACGCTCAACACCAACGACCAATTGCTGAAGCCCGAGGCCTATGACGCGTTGATCATCGCTTACCGCGACGGTTCGCCCGTGCGCATTCGCGACATCGGCAAGGCCATCGACGGACCGGAAAACAATCTGCTGGCGGGATGGTATAACAAGCAGCCAGCCATCATTCTCGCGGTACAACGTGTTCCCGGCGCCAACGTCATCGAGACCGTCGACCGTATCAAAGCGCTGTTGCCCCAGCTGCAGGCCTCAATTCCTCCCGCGATCAAAGTGTCGATTGCGGCCGACCGAACACTGACCATCCGCGCCGCGGTCGCCGACGTACAATTTACCCTCATACTCACGGTCGCCCTGGTCGTCATGGTGATCTTCCTGTTTCTGCGGAATTTCTGGGCAACCGTCATACCGGCGGTAACCGTGCCTTTGTCTCTCATTGGCACCTTCGCCGTGTTGTACGTCCTCGGCTACAGCCTCGACAATCTCTCGCTTATGGCGCTCTCGATCGCGGTAGGCTTTGTCGTCGACGACGCTGTGGTGGTGATCGAAAACATCGTCCGGCATCTCGAAATGGGCATAGAGTCCCATGGAGGCCGCCCTCAAAGGCGCCGGCGAGATCGGGTTCACCATCGTTTCCATCACCCTGTCGCTGATAGCGGTCTTCATTCCGCTCTTCCTGATGGGAGGTTATGTCGGAAAACTGTTTCAGGAATTTGCCGTTACGATCACGGTTTCGCTCGTGCTCTCCCTCATCATTTCGCTGACGTTGACACCCATGATGTGCTCGCGTTTGCTCAAGAATGAGAGCGACAGGAAGCATGGGCGGCTTTATCTGTTGTTCGAACGAGGTTTCGACGCCCTGCTCGGCCTCTACGCGCGAGGACTGGTGGTGGTGCTGCGTCACCGGTTTGTGACCCTGATGGTGATGCTCTGCACCATCGCGTTGACGGGTTTGCTTTACGTTGTCATCCCCAAGGGGTTTTTCCCCCAGGAGGATACCGGCCAGATCGTCGGTATCACCGAAGCCTCACAGGACATCTCGTTTCCCGCAATGGCGCAGCGGCAGCAAGCGGTCGTCGACACTCTGTTGAGAGATCCGGCTATCGAATCTGTCGTCAGCTACATCGGTCCCGGCGGCCCGACAGCGACCCTCAATCAGGGACGTATCTTTATTATTTTGAAGCCGCACGACCAGCGAGGCGCCAGCGCCGACCAGATTATCAAGCGGTTGCAGCCGGAACTCGACAGGGTCCAGGGAATCACCCTTTACATGCAAGCGGCGCAAGACATCACCATCGGCGCCCGCCTTTCAAAAACGCAATATCAGTACACCCTGACAGATGCCAACTCGGCCGAGCTCGCGCATTGGTCAAATATCTTTGTTGAAAAACTCAAAACCATCCCCGGCATAACCGACGTCGCCAGCGACCAGGCCAATGCCGGGCCCTTGCTCAACGTAACCGTCAATCGCGAGGTTGCGTCGAGTTATGGCATTCTTCCCTCGACGATCGACAACACGCTCGACGACGCCTTCGGGCAGCGCATCGTCTCCACGATGTTTACCTCGCTCAATCAATATCACGTCGTGCTCGAGGTAGACCCTCAATTCCAGTATGGTCCCGAAGCCCTCAAAGACATCTACATAAGCTCGTCGAGCGGCCAACAGGTACCTTTGAGCACGCTGGTGAATAGCAGGATCGAAGCCGCGCCAATCCTCATCAATCATCAGTCCATGTTTCCGTCCGTCACCATCTCGTTCAACCTGGAGGCCGGCGCAGCTCTGGGGAATGCCGTCGCCGCGATCCAGCAGGTTGAAGAACAAACCGGCAAGCCGGCCTCGCTCGCCACCTCGTTCCAGGGCAACGCCCAGGCGTTTCAGTCGTCGCTCTCTGGAACTCCGCTCCTGATCGGTGCAGCACTTATCGTCATCTACATCATTCTCGGCGTACTCTACGAGAGCTTGATCCACCCCATTACAATTCTGTCGACGTTACCCTCGGCTGGAATCGGTGCCTTGCTGCTGCTGATGGCGGTGCATATGGATCTGAGCGTGATCGCTCTGGTCGGCATTATCCTGCTGATAGGTATCGTCAAAAAAAACGGCATCATGCTCGTGGACTTCGCGCTGGACGTCCAACGCACAGAGGGCTTGAGCCCGGAAAAAGCAATCTACCGCGCTTGCACCTTGCGGTTCCGACCATTCTGATGACGACCATGGCCGCGCTGCTCGGTGGCGTGCCGCTGATGCTGGGGACCGGTACCGGATCAGAACTTCGCCAGCCGCTTGGATACACCATCGTGGGAGGCCTGCTGCTGTCACAGATCCTGACGCTGTACACCACACCGGTCGTGTTTCTTTATCTCGATCGATTTGGGACCTGGTTTTCCAAGGGACCGCACCGGCGGCGGCGCCAAAGCCGATGCAACTGGGAGAACACCTGAGAGTTCGTCAGCGCAGCGATTCCCGGGCAATCCGCTTTGGTCAGCGGAAGAGCCTATCGGGTCTGGAGGAAGCCCGACGGCGCGCGCTCCAGCAAACAAGCAAGTCACGGAGCGGCTATTCCTGACCGATGTCGAGACGGGTAAATTTGCCGTCGGCGCCCGGATGAAACTTGAAATAGGCCCTGAAATCACCCCAGCGATCGGAATGGAAGCCACCGCGCACCTCGAGACCGTTATTGTCGACGCTATCGATGCTGGTAAAGCGTTCATGACCGATGGCTTCGTTTGAAAATTCCGCGAAGCTGCGCGGGCTGCCATCATCGGTCAGCTTTGCGTCCGCGGCAAAAAGCGAATGCCATGCCGCTTTGTCGCCCGCTTGTAGCGCTTCGATCGCTGCGCGAACCCTGGGATTGGTCAGCTTGTGTAGATCCATTGGGCTTGCCTCCAACGGTGGGTTTCGGTGTCGTTCCGGCCATGGCGGCAACGTCCGCTCCCGAACGGACGCGCGCGAGGCCTGCCACACGTGCCGTCGCGACCGGAGATTATCTTATCTGATGCGCGAACGGACAGCGAGCGACTGCGAACAGCCAAAGCCTGCGGATGCCGTCTATGCCATGCTCTTCTTTTGCCCAGGCGATTGCCGTATCGCGTATCGCAAGCTCTGCGAGATGCGTGTGTTACCGAAAACTTGACACGAGCCTCAGCCACATTGATTGCGATCGCACGGATTGATCGCACGTCGTCTTCAATAAAACCTTAACTGGTAACGTAATACGGTCGCCGATCGCTTCAGTCACGAAGGCGCCCATCATGCGACATCTTACTGTCTACAATCGTTTTGCGATGATCATCGCGGTTTTGACCATTGTCTTTGTCGGCGCGCTGGCTGCTCAAGTGATGGTCCTTCGCAATACCGTCATCGAGGAACGTCGGACCAAGGTGTTCGATCTGGTCGAGGCCGCGAAGAAGATCCTGTCGAATTACGAGGAAAAAGCCAAGGCCGGCAAGATTTCGGCCGAGGAAGCACGGCAGCGTGCTTTTGATGCGATCGGCGCCATGCGCTGGGGGCCATTCGCTGACTATCTCGGAGTCTACGGCGCCGGCAGCACCAATGCGGGCGTTACCTATGTGCACGCCAACCCGAAATACATCAATGTCAATCGCTGGGATTACAAAGACAATCAGGGCCAGCTGCTGATTCAAAATATCGTCGGCAAAGCCCGCACCGGCGGCGGTTACCTCGAATACCAGGTGCCGAAGGCGACGGGTGGTCCCGAGTTGCCGAAGCTCACCTATGCCGGCGGGTTTGGCGAGGGCGACAAGCTGCTCGCAATCCAGGCAGGCGTCTATACCGACGATATCGACGCGGTGGTATTCGACCGCGCCATCTGGATCGCCGCGGGCGGTCTGGCTGGGTTGCTCGTCGCGGGATTGGCCGCATTCGTTCTCGGTCGCGGCCTGGTTCGTCCGCTCGGTGCGATATGCGGCGTCATGGACGATCTGGCGAAGGGTGATCTGAGCGTTGAGGTCCCGTTCGTTGAGCGCCGTAACGAGATCGGCCATATCTCGCGCAGCCTCGCCGTTTTCAAGGATCGGTTGATTGACGCCGAACGTCTCCGCGCAGAGCGCGAAGAGGCGACGGCTGGCGCTGTGGCCGAACGGAAATCGGCCCTGAACCGCATCGCGCTGGAGTTCGAGAAAAGTGTCGGCGGAATTGTCGCCGGTGCCGCTTCGGCAGCCGCCGAAATGCAGCGCTCGGCGCAATCGTTGTCCGCCATCGCGACGGAGACGACGCGGCAGAGCACCACCGTCGCTGCAGCCGCGCAACAGACCACGGCGAATGTGCAGACCGTGGCCGCCGCGGCGCAGGAACTTTCGACATCGGGGCAGGAAATCTCCCGCCAGATTGTTCACTCGGCATCGATCGCGCAAAGCGCCGTTGCTCAGGCCAACCGCACCAATACCATGGTGGAAGGGTTGCTGGAGGCGACACAGAAAATCGGCGAGGTGATGGGCCTCATTCAAAACATCGCTGCACAGACCAACCTACTGGCCTTGAACGCGACGATCGAAGCCGCGCGAGCCGGCGCGGCAGGCAAGGGCTTTGCCGTGGTGGCCAGCGAAGTGAAGGCGCTATCGACCCAGACCGCGAAAGCGACCGAGGAGATCGCCGATCAGATCCAGGCCATCCGCGACGCCACCGGAGCAACGGCCGGCGCGATTCGCGAGATCGGCGCCACCATCGGGCAGATCGACGAGATCGCGACAACGATCGCCGCCGCGGTAGAGGAGCAAGGTGGAGCGACCCAGGAAATCGCCCGCAGCGTGCAGCAGGCCGCGCAGGGCACGCAGGGGGTCATGCAAAACATTGCCGGTGTGACCGAGGCATCGGGCCAGGTGGGAACGGCCGCCGAACTGGTTCTCGGTTCGGCCGGCGAACTCGCAAAGCAATCCGAAGTCCCTGAAGCAAGAGGTCGGGAGTTTTCTCGCCACCGTTCGGGCGGCGTAGCCTCGCTACGCTGCGAAGAGTGCGCGGTGAGGGTTGCTGCTTCCGGCTCGATGGTGGCGGGAGCGGTTAGTCGCTCGCTGGCAATCGCATCAGGGTCGCGGTCATCGGGCGCGCTCGAGCGTATTGAGGCCGTGACACACGTCGTACCTCTACAATCGGCACGACCTGTCGATGATGTCGGACGCCGGGTTCGACGACACCTGCCAGCGGATCGCGAACAACTGGAGTCGGCTCAGCCCACTCCGGCAGTTCATGCTCGGCTCGGCTGACAATATCCAGATTGCTATGTGTCCTCGCTTGAGACAGTCGGAAGCGCGGCAACGCCGGCCGACCTGCTTCAGCTCGGGGTCAGGTGCACGGACATGCTGCAGAGGCTGCCCCAGACATGGCCTAGTGCGTGAGGCTATTCATGGACCTAGGTTATAGTCCAAGACGCCTGATATTGGGAGGATGCCGCCCGGAGTTTGGGGATCGGCACGCTTCAAAGTTGAGGATCAGAAGATGAAAAAAGTAGCGTTCGTTCTGTCTCTGGCGCTCAGTGCCACCGTAGCAGTTGCCGCCGCCAATGCCGGGACTGGAAAGGCGACGACTTTGATGGTCAAGGAGCTCCCCGATTTTCCCGGTAAGGATGGCATGGTGGAGGTCGTTGACTTCGCGCCTGGGGAAGTCTCGCAACCTCATCGCCACAATGCCGACCTGTTTGTCTATGTCCTGGAAGGGACCATTGTCACCCAAGTGGAAGGTGAGGCTCCAAAGAGCCTGAAGGCCGGTGACGTCTTCTACGAATCTCCGACGGACGTTCACGTTGTCAGCCGCAACGCCAGCGCGACCAAGCCCGCAAAACTGCTCGTCTTCTATGTCAAAGACAAGGGCTCGCCGCCGACCGTGCTGATGCAGCACGATCACAAATAACGCCATCGTACCGGCCTTCCAGAAGCCAATCGTGTCGGTCGACTGCGCGCTGGCGAGGCCGAGGAGAATGGCCGAAGGCCGTGGCGGCACCGCATGCGGCATCGCCCGGCCGGACCGACCCTTTGTGACCGGTTTGACGCCGGGGTTCCTTGCCGGGCGTCGCAAGGCGCGCCTGATCCAACAAAGGTAGTTATTGATGTCGATATCCTCGTTGTTCTTCAAGGGAGCTGTCCTTTGGTTTGTCGCCGGCACGTCTGTGGGAATGCAGATGGGACTTTCGGGGAACCATAATTTTATTGATACCCATGCCCATCTCAACCTTCTGGGCTGGGTGTCGTCGGCGCTCTTCGGCTGCTTCTACGCGTTGCATCCGACGGTCGCCGCCAAGCGCCTGGCATGGGTTCACTTCACCATTTACAATGCCGGTCTCGTCCTGATGCTGCCAAGTCTATATCTCGTCCAAGCAGACCATGAATGGGCAGAGCCGTTGCTGCAGATTGGTTCCTCGCTCACTTGGGCAGGCGTCATTTTGTTCGCGATCCTCGTCGTCACGGCGCCCGGTTTAGGCAAAAACGGTGTCGGCAATTAAATGGTCGGCCAACAACATCGGCGGCTTTAGCCGTAAAGTGCGGGTCGTTGCTCTCACACCATGATTTGCGAGCCACGAGGTCGATCTTGCGGCTTCCGCGGCCGGACCCAACTTCGCTGGCTGTCGACCTAGCGACCTGTCGCCACGAAAGATCCGCTGAACTCGTAAGGCTAGCGCAGGGATCCAGGATCTAAAGAAGCCCTCGGCGCATCATCCGCAGGCGTTGCGATCAAATACCTCAAAGCTGAACATACCTGCGAGACAATCTCGACGGGCACCGAGTGCAAGTGCCGGCAGCGCTGCAAACGGTCAAGCCAGAGATTTACTAGGGCCTCGGCGCCCTAAATCTGGATCTTCTGAGCGCGAAGCGCTCGCAGGCCGTGATCCCTACTGCCAGAGCATGATCCCGATCATGGTCATCGAGCCGGTAGCGACCACCACCGAGCAGATCAACTGCCAATCTTCGAGCGCTGCGACAACGGTCGCCCGCCCGACAAGGGTTCTCTTCGTATGCGCGAAGCGCCATCCCGCTACACCCATCCGGAAACTCCGTTTGGCCCCCAGCAGCAGCGGTTCGACTCTATCAACGCGAAACTCGCTGGCTACAGCCAATTCGGGTGCAACCACCAGATCCTGGCGACGTGTAACAAAAAAGCCGCAGGCATCCGCGCCTGCCGCGGAATGTCACCCGAGGTGCGTGAGCGCATCTATGGCAGGGGAACCGCGACGGCTATTGGGAAAAAGCCGATATCTTTCGGTGGTTGACTCGGGAACGGCCACCAATCAGAACGAAAAGGTCAATGATTTCTGGTCGGAGTGGCAGGATTTGAACCTGCGACCCCTGCGTCCCGAACGCAGTGCTCTACCGGGCTGAGCCACACTCCGACAAGAAGGCGGCTTATAGCCTTGGGTTTCGCGCACCGCAAGAAGCCGAATTAAAGGATATCAATTCCTGTGAATGTTGACCTGAAAACCCAGATTTTGCCCGCCGGCGAGGCCGCCGTGGCCGCGGCGGCGCGCGTGCCTCGCCGAAGGCGGGCTGGTTGGCGTTCCCGACCGAGACGGTCTACGGCCTTGGCGCCGACGCCGCCAACCCCGCGGCGATCGCGCGGCTCTACCAGGCCAAGGGCCGGCCGGCCTTCAATCCGCTGATCGCCCATGTCGGCGATCTCGCCGCCGCCCGGCAAATCGCCCGCTTCGACGCGTCGGCGATGCGGCTGGCCGAGGCGTTCTGGCCGGGGCCGCTGACCCTGGTGCTGCCCAAAACGGCCGACTGCGCGGTGGCCGATCTCGCCACCGCCGGGCTCGATACCGTGGCAATTCGCCTGCCCGCGCACCCGGTCGCGCGCGCCATCCTGCGCGCCTTCGGCGGTCCGGTGGTGGCGCCATCGGCCAACCTGTCGGGCCACGTGTCGCCGACCACGGCCGCCCATGTGCAGAGCGACCTTGCCGGCCGGATCGACCTGATCGTCGACGGCGGCGCGGTCGATGTCGGTGTCGAATCGACCATCGTCGGCTGCTTTGACGAGCCGATGCTGCTGCGCCCGGCGGGGTTCCGCGGGAGGCGATCGAGCGCGTCCTCGGCCGCCCGCTGGTGCAGCCGCCGGCCGATGCCGACAGCGACAGCGGCCAGCCGCTGGCGCCGGGCATGCTGGCCGCGCATTACGCGCCGCGCACGCCGGTGCGGCTCAACGCTGAGCGGGTCGAGGCCGATGAAGCGCTCCTGGCGTTCGGTCCTGGGACAGTGATGGGCT
>CAWJJV010000007.1:0-24612 GCA_963843235.1 uncultured Alphaproteobacteria bacterium | reverse complement strand
GATCAGTTCCTCGGCGAGATCCGGCCCCGGCGGGATTCCCGGCATCGGCTGGACGACCGCTTTGACTTCCTCGCCGAGATCGGCGTTGGGAACGCCGAACACGGCGGCGTCGGCGATCTTGGGGTGGGTGATCAGCAGGTTCTCGCATTCCTGAGGATAGATATTCACCCCTCCCGAGATGATCATGAAGGTCGCCCGATCGGTCAGATAGAGAAAGCCGTCGTCATCGACGTATCCGACGTCGCCGACCGTGCTCATGCTGCCGTCCGGCGAGCGCGCATCGCGGGTCTTGTTCGGGTCGTTGAAATATTCAAAGGGCGTCGCGGTCTTGAACCACACCGTGCCCGGCGTGCCGGTCGGGCAGGGCTGCAGGTCCTCATCGAGAATGGCGAGTTCGCCGAACAGGACCTTGCCGACGGTTCCCCGGTGGGCGAGCCATTCCGCGCTGTTGCAGGCGGTAAAGCCCAGGCCTTCGGTGGCGCCGTAATATTCGTGCACGATCGGGCCCCACCATTTGATGATGTCGTCCTTCACCATCGCCGGACAGGGCGCGGCGGCATGGATCGCGATCTCGAGCGAGGACAGGTCGTGGCGCCGCCGCACCGCTTCCGGCAGCTTCAGCATGCGCGAGAACATCGTTGGCACCAGCTGGGTGTGGGTCACGCCCCATGTCTCGATCAGTTCCAGGTAACGCTCCGGATCGAAACTCTCCATGATGATCGCGGTGCCTCCCGTCCGGATCGTGAGATTGACGGCGGCCTGCGGCGCCGAATGATACAGTGGAGCCGGCGACAGGTAGATCATGCCTTCACGGTACTGCCAAAGCTTGTGCAGGAAATCGAACAGCGGCATCTGCTGGGTCGGCGGTTGCTCCGGCAGGGGACGCAGGATGCCCTTCGGCCGGCCGGTCGTGCCCGACGAATAGAGCATGGCGGTGCCGATGCCTTCATCGGCGACAGGCGTCTGGGGTAATCCGGAAGTCGCGTCCTGCAAGCCGATGATGCGCGCGCTTTCGCTGGGGCCATCGACGACGATACAGAGTTCTACCTTGGGACATTGTTTGAGCGCCTCGCGTGCGACGTCAAGTTTTGCGACCGAGGTGATGAGGATACGCGACTCGCTGTTGGCGACGATGTAGGCCAGTTCGTCAGCTGTCAGGTACGAATTCACGCAGGTGAAGTACAATCCGGATCGCTCGCCGGCGCCGCAGGCCTCCAGGTAGCGGCTGTTGTTTTCCATGAAGATCGCATAGTGGTCGAGCCGCTTGAGGCCGCGGTTGCGAAAGAGATGCGCCAGGCGATTGCAGCGTGCCTCCAGCTCGGCATAGCTCACGGTCTCACCGGAGTTCGCCATGATAAAGGCGGGCTGAAGAGGACGGAGATGAGCGTGCTTGCCGGTGTACATCGCGCCTCCAGTAATTTTATGCGGCTAAAAATCTCGCGCAGCGCCGGGCCATGGCTCTGGCGTGGTTGGGCTGAATCCGGGGAGTGACATGGCCGCGCGCGACGTCACCTTGCGCAGTCCAGGGTTTGCGCTGATGCCCTCGATCGCGCGGGGCTTACGGTTGGAATAAATGCTGGGCCTGAAACTTGCGCGCGTCGCGCCCGGCCGGTTCACCGGCGTCGGGACTGCAACGGTGGCTGGCATTCCCAGGACCACCTCGACCATGGCGCTGCGTACGATACGCCTGTTGCGCACGCTATCCGTCTCCTCCGGCCGTTTCGTTTTTTACGTATTTACGATCAGTCTAGCGGAGACGGCATGGAAAAGGGAACTGCAAAATAACGCGGCTCAGGAGGTCGCCGTTAGCTCTCACCGCGTTCAGGAACAATAAAGTTGGCGCATGATGCATTACCTGCGGGCATGCATCATGCGCCAGGACCCTCCGAAAATTCCGCTTTGGTCCGCTACCCCTATTGGTGGTAACGGACGGTGAGGAAGGCGCTTAATCCTTCGCCGACCAGAGCTCCGGCTGCGTTCGCGGCCACGAAGTAGCGTTCGTTGGTGATGTTCTTGACGTTTAGCGCGACGCCCCAATTCTCGTTATCCCAACCGATCATCGCATTGCCGATGACATAGGCGGGGACGGAGTTGACGTTGGTCGTATCGCTATAGGTTTTGTCGCGATAGTTCAGGCCGGCGCCAACCTGGAATCCCGGGATGCCGCCGATCGAAAACTTATACGTGCTCCAGAGGTTGGCCATATAGGCCGGTACGCCCTGGGGATGATTGCCCACGGTCGTGAGAGCCTGGGGCGCGCCGGTGACGACAGCGTTCTGGGCGGTCGCATTGGCGAGCAGGTGCCATTGATCGGTAATCGCGGCATCCACTGAGGCCTCGACGCCATTGGTCTGCTGGCTGTCGAAAACGATTGTTTCGGTTGCAGAGACAAGGGTGGCGACATTGTCGCGCGAGATGTTGAAGGCCGACGTATTCAGGATGAGCTTGTCGTTGAGCAGCGAGAACTTGACACCTGCCTCATATTGCATCGCCAATTCCGGTGCGCCGATGCCGTTCTGGGTATTTTCCGAGTTGAAATTTGCAAGGTAGCTCTTCGAAACGCCGACATAGGGCGAAATTTCGGGCGTGAGCTTGTAGAGTGTGCCAACGTTCCAACTCACCGGAGAGTCGTTCCGCGTTTGCGCTACGCCGGCGACGATCGGCACGCCGGTGCTCGTAAAGCGACCCGGCACGGAAATTAGCGGATTCAGTTCCGTATTATACCAGTCCTGCCGGACGCCGACGCGAAGCTTCCATCTGTCGGTCAAATCGATCTGGTCGGTGGCATAGAGGCCATAAAAATCCGCAGCCAGATGATCATTGTCGCAGGAATGCTTGGCGTCGCACTGAAACACCAGGCCGGCGGTGGACAGCTCCGGAGGAACCGGTGCGAAGGCGTTGGGGATATTCGGCAGATCGGCCGTGGAGCGCTGCGTGTCGATGGTCTGATGTTGATACTCGAAGCCGGTCAGCAGGGTATGGCGGATCGAGCCAGTGCCGAACTTCCACACCGGTTCGAACTGATAGTCGAGACCGTTGTCGGAATCGTTCTGTGCGCGCAACTGCCGGCCCACGACCTGATCTGTGGCAAGGTTGACCTTCGTGCTGGTGCTGTCACCGTTGCGTTCAATGTCGATATCGCGGTGCGTATAGGAGAACCGGTTATTGACGGTCAGGAAATCATTGACGTCCCAGCTATCGGTCAGCGTGGGGCGGATATAGTCTTGGTTGGCGAACGCAAACGGCGTCGAGTATTTCGCATTGGTGGAAACGCCGGTGATGGGCGACCCATTCAGATAGATCAGCCCGTAGGAATCGGGGGTCTGCTGCAGGTGGCGGGCGTCGAATGTGAAAGTCAGGGTATGATCGCCGACATGCCAGGAAAACTCCGGCCTGACTTCGTAGTCCTGATAGCCGAGATCGCGGAAGCCGTCGGCGCGCGAGAAGGTGGTGTCGAGCCGGTAGTTGAGGCCCTCGACGGTCGTAGGGCCGGTGATGTAATTGCTGTTGTAGACGGTGCCGTACGATCCCGCCTGCAGACTGCTGCCAAAGTGGAAGACCGGCGAGGGCGCATAGTGGATGACGTTGATCGTACCTCCGGGCGGGCCGCTGCCAAACAGCGATGACCCCGGGCCTTCCAGAACTTCGATCCGCTGTACCCCGTTCAGCGAATGGGAGATGCCGCCGAGCAGGTCGCCGTCGGAAAAACCGTCGCTGTAAACTTGGGCATTAAGGCCACGAATCAGGAAATGATCGAAATAGCCCAGTAAATCCTGACCGCCCTGGTTGACGCCGCTCGCATTGGTGATGGCGTCGCGCAGCGTCGTGGTGCCCTGTTCGGTAAGCACCTGGCGGGGAATGATTTGAACGCTGACCGGTAAGTCCGCGAGCTTGGTGCCGGTCTTGCCGAGCGAGGGCGCCTGCTGCAACGGCGGCCCGGAATTGGTGTTGTTGGGACCGTTGCCGTCGTCGGCCGCGCTGGCCGCCTGACTGGCCGGCTTCGGCGGTTGATTCGAACGCGCCGTTCGTCGTTTCGAGGTCCTCGCCGCCGTTGCCGGTAGATGCCTCGGCGCAGGACGGTTTTTGGGTGCATCGATTTGCACCGGGGGAAGCGTCGTGGGCCTGGCCTGTGCTTGAGCCGATCCGGGCATGAATCCCGGTAGCGCCAGGCAGAAGAATCCAACGGTACGATATAGGCGGCGAGATTGCCGGTATGATCTCAGTTCTTTGACGTTCCGTTCGACTTCCACGTGACACCTTCTTGCGTATTGCAATTTTATAATGGGCAGCAGCCGCTTTTTCGCTGCGAATGGACGAACCCAACCTGCGCGGTGCTATTCCACAAATTTGGATCGCGTGGTTTTTGAACCTCTCTAAAACGTGGCCGATATGACGGCGATGTGAAGTCGCGAGCGACGACAGGTGTTCACTTCACGGCATTCACCCCACGATTGAATCCGGCTCACTGCGGAAGGCTGTCATGTGTGATCGCGCGGCGAATGACCGCGAGGCGGTCGCCGATAGCGTATTCTCGTTACATTACAGGGTGTTTTTTCACTTGATATTGGCCCGCCCTTGAACAGACTGCAGGGGATATCTCTTACCCGCCGCGCAGTGCCGCGCGGCGGCCGTTTCGATCACGGCAGAAGTGCAGAGGAGATGCAATTGAGCGCGACGACGAAATCGGAGCGTTTGGCTCGGAGGCGGGTTTTCAACGCCGGTTCCCTGTGCGATCTCCGGCCACTGGCCGTTCTGCTGGCTGCGACCCTGTCCGGCTGTGGCGATAAGCCGGCGCCACAGGCCGCCGCGCCCCCGGCGGTCACGGTCGCCCAGCCGGTCAAGCGCACCGTCACGGATTGGGACGAATTCACCGGCCGGTTCGAAGCCGTCGAAGAGGTTCAAATTCGCGCACGGGTCGGCGGTTTCGTCACCAATGTTGAGTTCAAGGACGGCGACATCGTCAAGGCTGGCGAACTTCTCTATATCATCGACCCCCGCCCGTTCGAGGCGGTCGCCGAGCAGGCGGACGGCCAGCTTTCGGATGCACGCGCCAAGGTCGAGCTCGCCAAGCGCGAGCTCGACCGCGGCCTGAACCTGGTCCAGACCAGCGCGGTCTCCGAACAGGTCGTCGACCAGCGGCGCCAGGCCTTGCAGGCAGCGCACGCCGCGGAATCCGTCGCCGAAGGCGCGCTGAAGGCCGCTCATCTCAATATCGAGTTCGCCCATGTGATCGCGCCGATCACCGGCCGGGTCAGCCGCCATCTCGTCAGCATCGGCAATCTGGTGCAGGGCAGCGATGGCGGCGCGACGCCGCTGACCTCGATCGTTTCGCTCGATCCGATCTACGTTTATTTCGACATGGACGAAGCGACCTATGTACGCAACAGCCGGCTCTGGTTCGAAGGCAAGCGGCCGAGTTCGCGCGACACCGCCAATCCGGTGCAAGTGACACTCGTCGGCGAGACCAAACCGTCGCATGACGGTCATATGGATTTCGTCGATAACCGGCTCGACGTCTCCACCGGCACCCTGCGCGGGCGTGCGGTCATTCCAAACAAGGACTTTTCGATTTTGCCCGGGCAGTTCGGCCGGGTGCGGCTGATCGGAAGCGCGCCCTACGAGGCGCTGCTGGTGCCGGATACCGCTGTTGCCACCGATCAATCGCGCAAGATCGTATTCGTGGTGAAGCCCGACGATACCGTTGAGGCCCGCGCGGTCACGCTCGGCCCGCTCGATGGCGGGCTTCGCGTTGTCCGAGAAGGCCTCAACCCGGACGATCGCGTCATCGTCGACGGCCTGCAGCGCGCCCGCGTCGGCGCCAAGGTCAGCCCGCACGAGGCCAAACCTTCCGATACCAAGACCGCGCCGGCCGGTAACAAGACATGAATCTCGGCGCGCTTTCCATCAACCGGCCGATTCTGGCGATGGTGATGTCCATCGTGCTGCTGATCGTCGGCACGCTCGCCTACCGGACGCTGCCGGTCGCTGAATATCCCGAAGTGGTGCCGCCGACAGTGGTTGTCACCGCGCAATATCCGGGCGCATCGGCGCAGACTATTTCCGACACCGTGGCAGCGCCGATCGAGCAGCAGATCAACGGGGTCGAGGACATGCTGTATCTCTACAGCCAGGCCACCTCGAACGGCCAGCTTACCATCACGGTCACCTTCAAGCTCGGGACCGATCTCGACAAGGCTCAGGTGCTGGTGCAGAACCGCGTGGCGATCGCGCAGCCGCAATTGCCGGACGAAGTGCAGCGCAACGGCGTCGTCACCAAGAAGAACTCGCCCGACATCCTGATGGTCGTGTTCATGCTGTCGCCCGACGACAGCCTCGACCAGCTCTACATCTCGAACTACGCGCTGCTGCAGGTTCGCGACGAGTTGCTGCGGCTCGACGGCATCGGCGACATTCAGATTTTCGGCGCCCGCGATTATTCGATGCGGCTGTGGCTCGATCCCGACAAGATCGCGAACCTCGGCATGACCTCGGGCGACGTGATCGCCGCGATCCGTGCCCAGAACCTGCAGATCACCGGCGGTCAGTTGGCCAGCCCGCCGATCGCTGACCGCGCGTTCCAGCCGAACCTGACGTTCACCGGCCGTTTGAAGGACCCATCCCAGTTCGAGGACATCGTAGTCAAGGCAGGTAGCGACGGCCGCACCGTCCGGCTGCACGACATCGCCCGGATCGAGCTTGGTGCGCTCGATTATTCCACTAACAGCTTCGAGCTGCGCAAGACCGCGGTCGCGATGCTGGTGACGCAGCGGCCGGGATCGAATGCGCTGGCGACTGCCAAGGGCATCTCCGACACGATGGTGAAGCTCAAGGCCAGCTTTCCGAAGGGGCTGGACTACGACATCGGCTACAACCCGACCGAGTTCATCGCCCAGTCGATCCACGAACTGATCAAGACCATTTATGAGGCGATGATCCTGGTCGTCATCGTGGTGCTGGTGTTCCTGCAGGGCTGGCGTCCGGCGATCATCCCGATCATTGCGATCCCGGTTTCGCTGGTCGGTACGTTTGCGGCCATGGCGGCGCTTGGCTACGGCATCAACAATTTGACGCTGTTCGGCCTCGTGCTCGCGGTAGGCATCGTGGTCGACGACGCCATCGTCGTGGTCGAGAACGTCGAGCGGCATCTCGAGCACGGCATGAACCGGCGTGACGCCGCGCTGAAAACCATGGAGGAGGTCGGCGGCGCGCTGGTGTCGATCGCGCTGGTGTTGTGCGCGGTGTTCGTGCCGACCGCGTTTCTGGGTGGAATTACCGGTCAATTTTTTCAGCAATTCGCCGTCACCATCGCGGTGGCAACCGCGATCTCCTGCTTCTGCTCGCTCACGCTGTCGCCGGCGCTGGCCTCGCAGATCCTGGAGATACACGCGGACAAGCGACCGCCGGCTTCCTGGAATTTGCTTGGCCGTGGCTGGGTATGGTTCACCGGGCTGTTCAACAGCGGCTTCAACTGGCTGTCGAATTTCTACGCGGGCCTTGCGGGCTTCGTGATCCGTCACCGCGTGGTGATGCTTCTGGTCTATGTCGTGCTGATCGGGAGCGCTGGCTGGCTGCTTGCCACCACGCCGCAAGGCTATATTCCGGCGCAGGATCGCGGCTACGTCATCATATCCGCGCAATTGCCGGGCGCGGCGTCGCTGGCGCGGACCACCGAGATTGTTCGTAAGATCGAGAGCATTTCGCTGGATACGCCTGGAATCTCCCATATCGCGGTCTTTGCGGGCCTGTCGGGAGCGACCCGCACCCAGGCGAGCAACTCGGCCGCGCTGTTTCCGGTGTTCGAAGAACCTGAAGCGAGGCTCAAGAAAGGTTTGACCGCGAATTCGATCACCGCCGAACTGCGCAAGCGGCTTGCGGCGATCGAAGGTGCGTTCATCATCGTGATCCCGCCGCCGCCGATCCCGGGCATCGGCACCGGCGGTGGCTTCACCATGCGCATCCAGGATCGCCAGGGCCGCGGGCCCGAACTGCTCGCCGCCGCGACCGATGAACTTGTCTCAGCTGCGCGCAAGTCGCCACTGCTGCTCGCCCCCACCGTGTTTTCGCCGTTCTCGGCCGATACGCCGCAGGTGTTCGTCGATATCGATCGCATCAAGGCGCAGAAGCTCGGTGTTCCCATCCAGAACATCACCGACACGATCCAGACCTATTTCGGTTCGACCTATGTCAACGACCTCAATCTGTTCGGCCGCACCTATCACGTCACGGCGCAGGCCGACCTGCCGTTCCGCAAAGAGCGCGCCGACCTTTCGCGCCTGCGCACCCGTAACGTCGCGGGCGACACGGTGATGCTTGGCAGCGTCGTTGACTTCAAGGACGTCTCCGGGCCGGACCGGGTCGCGCGCTACAATCTCTATCCCGCAGCCGAGCTGCAAGGTGAGGGGCGGCCGGGCACGAGCTCGGCGACCGCGATCTCCGTCATGAAGAAGCTTGCAGAGGACACGCTGCCGAGCGGCTTTTCCTTCGAATGGACCGACCTGTCCTATCAGCAGACAACCAGCGGCAATGCCGGCCTCGCGGTTTTCCCGATCTGCGTGCTGTTCGTCTATCTGGTGCTGGCCGCGCAATATGGCAGCTGGACTCTGCCCTTTGCCGTCCTCTTGATCGTACCGATGTGCCTGTTCGCCGCGACCATCGGGGTGCGGATTATGGGACAGGACGTCAACATTCTGACTCAGATCGGCTTCGTGGTGCTGGTCGGCCTCGCGGCCAAGAACGCGATTCTGATCGTCGAATTCGCCCGCGACATCGAGAATGAGGGCCGGGATCGGCTGGAAGCGGTCATCGAGGCCTGCCGGCTGCGGCTGCGCCCGATCCTGATGACGTCGTTTGCGTTCATTCTCGGTGTGCTGCCGCTGGTGGTCTCGTCCGGCTCGGGCTCTGAAATGCGCCAGGCGGTCGGCGTCGCGGTGTTCTTCGGGATGCTCGGCGTGACGTTTTTCGGGCTGGTTTTCACGCCGATCTTCTACATGGTGGTCCGCGACCTGGCCGACGGGCGGCGCAAGGCGAAGCTGAAACCGGCCTGACTGTAGAGGGGCCCAAATGCCGGCCGCTCCGCCATAAGTCGGGCTTGCCCGAAATAGATGGGCAGCTGCAAGGTTATAAAATAAGATGCTGGTGCAGAAATAGAAACTCGGGGGATGCGCGGATGAAATTAGTCTGGTTGGCGGCTGCCGCGATCGGCGGCCTTTTAATCGCAGCACCTGCTTCGGCACAGGGCGTCAAGATAGGTATCTTGAACGATCAGTCGGGGGTCTACGCCGATTACGGCGGCAAATATTCCGTCGAGGCCGCCCGGATGGCGATCGAGGATTTTGGCGGCACCGTGCTTGGCCAAAAAATCGAACTGATCACGGCCGACCACCAGAATAAACCCGATCTGGCCACCAGCATCGCGCGCCGCTGGTATGATGTCGAAGGCGTCGACATGATCACCGAACTGACGACGTCGTCGGTGGCGCTCGCGGTCCAGGAACTGTCGAAGGAAAAGAAGAAGATCGACATCGTCGTCGGCGCTGCGACCTCGCGCATCACCGGCGACGCCTGCACGTCCTACGGCTTCCATTGGGCGTTCGATACCCATGCGCTCGCGGTCGGCACCGGCGGCGCACTGGTCAAGGCGGGCGGCGATACCTGGTTCTTCCTGACCGCCGATTATGCCTTCGGTTATGCGCTTGAAAAAGACACCAGCGAGATTGTCACCGCGAGCGGCGGCAAGGTGCTCGGCTCGGTCCGCATTCCCTTGAACTCGTCCGACTTCTCCTCATTCCTGCTGCAGGCGCAGAGCTCGAAAGCCAAAATCCTCGGCCTCGCCAATGCCGGACTCGACACCACCAACTCGATCAAGCAGGCTGCGGAATTCGGCATCGTTGCCGGCGGCCAGAAGCTTGCCGGCCTGCTGATGACCCTGGCTGAAGTCCACGGCCTTGGCCTGCAGGCGGCACAGGGCCTGGTCCTGACCGAAGGGTTCTACTGGGATCGCGACGATCAATCGCGGGCCTTCGCCGAACGCTTCATGAAACGAACCGGCCGCATGCCCAATATGATCCAGGCCGGAACGTATTCGGCGACGCTGCAATATCTGAAGGCCGTAAAAGCGGCCGGCACCAAAGACTCCGACGCCGTGGCTCAAAAGCTGAAGGAGCTGCCGGTTGACGACATGTTCGCGCAAGGCGGCAAGGTGCTCGCCAACGGCCGCATGGTGCACGATCTCTATCTGTTCGAGGTCAAGAAGCCGTCGGAATCCAAGAAGCCCTGGGATTACTACAAGCAGCTCGCCGTCGTGCCGGGCGACAAGGCGTTCCCGTCGGCCAAGGATAGCGGCTGCCCGTTGACGAAGTGACAGGCGGCTGACGGTCGTCCCGGCGAATGGACGGGACGACCGCGGCTTGGGAAGTGCCTTGTCGTCAGGCCTGAACAAGCCGCCAGACGATGGTGCCCAACGCGCCGAACAACAGGACAGCGCACGCCAATCCCTGAATGGCAAAGCCCGGTCCGCGTTTTTCGACGGCACGCATATAGCCGATCATGTAGAGAATACGACCGACGATCCAGATCAGGCCGAGCGCCGCGGCGTTGGCATCGCTGACATAGATGGCAAACAGCCAGAGCGATGGCAGGAAGATCGGCATCCATTCCAGCGTGTTCATATGGACGCGAACCACCCGATCGAAGTCGGCATGGCCGGATGTCGCCGGCAACTTGACCCCGTAGGCCACACGCGCCCGCGACACCCGGATGCTGGCAAAGGCATAGAACAGCACGGCCAGGCACGTGACCAGTGCGGTGAAATGATACATCGTGAAATCCCCCAAGCTGATATCGGGGATTAATAGCCGGTCAGCTCGAGATATCCTACGCCGGTGTGGCTGCCGCTGAAGCTGATCGGGCCTTCCCAATAAGGAAAGCTCGTTCCCATCCAGCTTCGCGTATTCAGGGCAGCGCTCTCGATCGCGACGCCGTGGGCGGGAATATCGATGCGCCATGCGGTCGGTAACTTCCGGCCTCCGATTTCCGTCGTGGCCATCGGCGTCATCTTGATGTCTGCCGGAAAAAGCTGCACGGACTTGCCGTCGCGCGTAATCCAGTTGCCGAAAGGGTTGTCGTTGCCGTCGGTCTGCCGCAGCCGATACAGCATCAGCTTCTCGCCTGAACCCAGATGCAGCGAGAACCAGTCCCATCCGGTTTGATCCGGCGCGAGCGGCTGGCTGCTCCATTCGCGATCCATCCAGGCCTGTCCGGTGACCTCGGCCGGCGTGTCGTCGATCGTGACGCGGCCGGTTACCTTGAAATAGGGCTGGCTGAAATAATAGGAGGCCTGGCCGCGTTCCGATTTCCGGCTGTAGCCGGCGTCGCCCTCAAGAACCAGCGCACGATCGGCGTCGAGTCGCAACGCGTAGCTGAAATCCGCACCCGAGGCGTTGAGCGTGAGCGGCGCGACGGTCATGTCATTGATCTGACCCTCCGCTCGCATCTCCCATGAATCGATCCAGGCCTGAAACGGTTGTGCGTTCACGCCGGCCTGACCGACGCCGCCGCGCGCAAGGGCTTCGCTGTAGCGGTGAAGGTCGGCGCGGGTCACGGCGGCGTGGCCCATCCAGATCTGCGGATTGGCCCATCCTTGCGGCTGCGGATCGGGCTTCATACCGAGCCGAAACAGGGTCCATTGCGCGCCATAGGCGACGCCGGCCGAATCCATGAGGTTGGCGGTGACGTACCACCACTCGATGCGGTAATCCGGGTGCGGGCCGTGATCGGCCGGAAAGGAAAAAACCTTGCCGGGAACGACGGCTGCGAAGCCATCCGCTGTCAGGCCGAGTCCGGCAAAGCCTTGCGCCAACGCTGGTCCATGGCCAAGGCCGAGAGCGAAGGCGCCGGCCGTGAAGGCGCGGCGGGATATCGGGGATCTATCGTTCATCGGCGAATATCTTAATCAGGCTCGCCGGCTGCATGCGCGCCAGCTTGACCGCCGGCAGCAGCGCGGCGAACAGCGCGGCCAGCATCGCCACACCGACAAGCCAAAGCAGTTGCAGCGGGAAAACCGCGAACGGCAGCCGCCAGCCGAAGGCTTTCACGTTCACCACGGTGATCAGGCACCACGCCACCGCCAGGCCGAGCGGCAGCGCCAGCAAGGTCGTGATCAGCGCGACCGACATGGTCTTGACGAGTTCGATCGCGGCAAGCCGCCGCCGCGTGATTCCGATCGCCCATAGCGGGGCAAGTTGCGGCAGGCGGGAATTGCTCAGGGTCAACAGGCTCGTCAGCAAGGCCACGCCGGCAACGCCGAGGGTGAAGGTGTTCAGCGCCGCCGTCACGGCGAAGGTCCGGTTGAAGATCCGCGTCGAACTTGCCTTCAGCGTGGCCTGGTCCACCAGGTTGTTGCCCTCGAGGCCAAATTTGTCCTGCAGCGCCGACATCAGCGCAGGCATCCCGTCTGGTGTGACGCGCAGGCCGAGGCGGGTCTGTGGGATAGTGGGAAAGCGCCGTGTCAGCGCGGAAAAATTAACGGCGATCTGTCCTTTCGGGTTGCCGTAATCGGCATAGATGCCGGCCACCTCGAGCGGCCAGTTTCCGCCGGGCGCCGGCACGTCGATGCGATCGCCGAGCCTGAGGTTCATGCGCCGCGCCAACTGCTCGCTGACGAAGCCGGCATCGCCGGGACGAAGCCGAACCCAGGCGTTGCCGGTGGACTGGAGCAACGGCCAGTGATCCCGATAGGTGGCATGATCGGACAGACCGAGAATTTCAACCGGCGCGCCGCCGATTTGTGTCTCGGCGCGGCCGCCCGGCAGGACCGCCTGCACCTCGGGGCGCTGGCGCAGCCACGTCTTGATCTCGGCTGCCTGCGCATCGTCCGACGCGTTGACGTAAACGTCCGCCGCGAGCCTTCCATCCAGCCAGGTGATGAAGGTCCGGCTGAAGGTTTCGACCATGGTGCCGACGCCGACATTGACCGCGAGCGCCAGCAACAACGCCATCAACGCCAGCGACAGCCCCGAAAGCTGCTGGCGGCTGTCGGCCCAAAACCAGACCGCGAGGGCGTGGCGCGCGCTGCGCTGACCGAACGCCAATACCAGTTCGAGCATTGCGGGCAGCGCCAACGCGGCGCCGAGCAGCAACGCCGCCAGCACCGCAAATCCCGATGTCAAGGAATTGCCGAACCACAGGAAGCCGCCCGCGGCGGCCAGCACCAACAAGGCCAGCGCGCTTTGCGCGATCAGCCAGCGGTGCTGGGCCTGCTGCCAGGCATAGGGTTGCGCGGCGGCCAACACCGGAAGTCGGATCGCTTTCATCAGGCTTGCGGCCGATGCCGCCAGCGCCCCGGCGACGCTGATGGCGAGGCCGGCGATCCACCATTGCGGCCTCAGGGTCAGTTGCCCCGGAATTTCCGCGCCATAGAGGCCGCGCAGGCTGGCGGCCACGTCGGGCAGCAGCCAAGCCGCGATCAGGTAGCCGCAGACCAGTCCGATGATGCCCGCGCCAAGCGCCAGCGTCACCAGTTCGAGCAGCAGCACCGCGTTGAGCCGGCGCGCCGACACGCCGCAGGCCCGCAGCGTTCGCAGCATCGGCAGCCGCTGCTCGAACGCGAGGCCCACAGCCGAATTGACGATGAACAGCCCAACGAGAAACGACAGCAGGCCAAATGCCGTCAGGTTGAGGTGAAAGCTGTCGGTGAGACGCGCGAGATCGCTCTCGGCATCGGCGGCGACCAAACGGAGCTTGTCACCGGCGATCGTTTCGAGCGGGGCGGGCGTCCCTCGCGCCTTGCCGATCAACAGCCGGGAGATCCGGTCCGGCATATTCAGGAGCTGTTGGGCGATGCCGATGTCGACCACCAGCACGCCGGGCACCAATTGCGGCTGCACGCGCAGCGGCGGCAGCGGCGTGCCGCTGCTTGGCACGGGAGACGCGCCTTCGGGCAGTTCAAGCTCGGACAGCGTCTCGGGCGCCACCAGCATCTGTCCCGGCGGCGTGATGAAGGTTTGCAAATCGGCCTGTCCGATCGCCGGGGCATTTCCGACCTCGGCAGGCAGCGTGACCGGTTCTATTCCCAACAGCCGGTACGACCGTCCGCCGATCTGAACGCGGCCTTCGAGCACGGGCGATACCGGCCAGCCGCCACGGCGCAACGCGACAAAAAGTTGCTGCGGAAACGTCGTGCCGTCGCGGGCGACGAGCGTGGCCGTTCGTGCGCCGCCGAACGTTGCGGCGGCGCGGTCGTAACTCAGGCGCGCCTGCTGGTTCAGCGCCTGCACGCCGCTCCACAGCGCGGTCGCCGCAATCAGGCCGATCAGCAAGGTCGCAAGCTGCATCGGATGCCGCCGCCAATGGCTCAACAGCACAGTGAAGATCCAGACCACGCGGCTCATGCGATCAATCCGGCATGGAGATTTACCTGCCGGTCGAGCGTCGCGGCGAGGCGGGTGCTGTGGGTCACCATCAAAAGGCCGCAGCCGGTGCGCGTGACGAGATCGCGCGTGAGCGCGAGAACCTGGTCCGCCGTGGCCTCATCGAGGTTGCCGGTGGGCTCGTCGGCGAGCAGCAACACCGGCTTTATCGCCAGCGCGCGGCCGATCGCAACCCGCTGCTGCTGGCCGCCGGACAGTTGTTCGGGATAGCGCCGCAGCAGGCCGCCGAGCCCCAGGCGCTCCACCAGTTCGGCATGCCAGGCCGCATCGTGGCGATCGGCGATGCGGGACTGGAATTTGAGGTTGTCTTCGACGCTCAGGCTGGGGATCAGGTTGAATTGCTGAAACACCAGACCAAGCCGGTCGCGTCGCAGCGCCGCCCGGCCGGCATCGCTGAGATCGCCGATCGACGCATCGGCCAGCCGAACCTCGCCCCCGTCGGCACGATCGAGCCCGGCGATCAGATGCAGCAGCGTACTCTTGCCACTGCCGGACTCGCCGGTCAGCGCGACGCGCTCACCGGCGGCGACGTCCAGGTTCACGCCGCGGAGCACCGCAACCTGCTCGCCGGCCGAGCGATAGGTCTTGGTCAGCTCCCGAACACGCAGCACGCTCTGGTAGCCGTTGGTCATCAGGCGCGGCAATGCCTCACAGCGGCTTTTGATACTTCAGCACGAACTCATCGGTCGGGACCTGCGAACGAAACACCGGGGCGTTGCGCGGGTCTTCGGGGTGGCGCAGGAAGTCGGCCTCGGCCACGAGCTTGAAGCCGGCCGCCTCGATCTCCTGGCGCAGCGTGCTTTCCTCGATGCGATGAAACGTGTTGGCAACCGTCGTGCCATCGCCGGGACGCGCCGAATGGTCGGCGATCACCAGAAATCCGCCGGGCTTCAACGCTGCGAACATCTTCCGGTTCATCTCGGCCCGATCGACCGGCATGTAAGTGATATCGTGATAGGAATAGAAGAACGTAATCAGGTCGAGCCCGCTGACGTCAGGCGGAATCGGGTCGTCGTAGTTACGGATCACATGGACGACATTTTTCATGGCGGGCTTCTGCGCCCGGGTGTCGAATTTGTCTTTCACAAACCGCTCGATAACATCTGCGGAATCCTGCGCGTACACGATGCCGTCCGGCGCCACGGCGCGCGCCAGCAGTTCAGCGCTGTAGCCGCTGCTTGCTTCCATATCCAGAACCTTCATTGTCGGTCTGACGCCGGCGAAAGCCAGCATCTTGACGGGCTCGCGGCGCTGATCGGTTTGCCGGTCCGCATCGCTCCGGTCCGGCGCGGCGACGATGGCTTCGTAATCCGGCGTCTTGCTCGGCGTCTTGGCGTCCTGCGCGGTCGCCGGAAAACTCCAGGCCGCCAGCATTGAAACCACCGCGAGCAAGCTGGCGGCGGGAGCATGGCGAAGGCTCGATCGGGTCATGTCGGAAAATTCCCTCTGATTGTTGGCGCAGCATACCAAGACCATTGCGGGAGATCACGGTCTCAATCGTGACGGCGACGCGATCGTGATCGGTCGCCGCGCGCTTTCGAAAGCCGCGCCATTTCGAGGTGGCTGCCAAGTTGCAGCGCACCCGACCAGGCGCCGATCGACGATCGTGCAAAAATGTCCGGTTGCAATGCCGGCGACCGTGGGTAGCATTGGACCAGGCCAGTCAAACAGGGCCAGCACGTCAACGATACAGCCGGGGAAATGACCATGACCGCACAGCCGACGCCCAAGGGCGCCTGGAGAATCACCTTTCTCCTGTTTCTGTTCATGCTGGTGAATTTTGCGGACAAGATCGTGGTCGGCCTTGCCGGCGTGCCGATCATGACCGAACTCAAGCTCGAGCCGGAGGATTTCGGGCTGCTCGGCTCCTCGTTCTTCTTCCTGTTTTCGATCTCGGCCATCGTGATCGGCTTCATCGTCAATCGTGTCGCGACGCGCTGGGTGCTGCTGGCACTGGCGATCGTCTGGTCGCTGGCGCAGTTTCCGATGGTCGGCGCCGTCGGGTTCACCACGCTGTTGATCTGTCGCATCATCCTCGGCGCCGGCGAGGGGCCCGCTTTTGCGGTTGCGGCCCACGCCATCTACAAATGGTTTCCGGACGAAAAGCGGACCCTTCCCACCGCCATCCTCTCGCAGGGATCGGCGTTCGGCGTGATCCTCGCAGTGCCGGCGCTGAATTGGGTGATCGTCAATCATACGTGGCACTATGCATTCGGCGCGCTCGGCGTGGTCGGCCTGATCTGGGTTGCGGCGTGGCTGGTTTGGGGTGAGGAAGGGCCGCTGGTTCAATCCGCTGCGACGGCCGCGGCCGAACCTCGCATTCCCTATTTCCAGCTTCTGACGTCGCGCACCTTTATCGGCTGCTGCGCCGCGACGTTCGGGGCCTATTGGGCGCTGTCGCTGGGACTGACCTGGTTCACGCCCTTCATCGTAAAGGGCCTGGGCTTCTCGCAGACGGATGCGGGTTGGATTTCGATCCTGCCGTGGGTGTTTGGCGCCGTCGTCGTGATTCTCACCGGATGGATCTCGCAGCTGTTGATGGCGCGCGGCGTCACCACCCGCGGCGCGCGCGGCGTGCTCGGCTCGGTCCCCCTGATCGTCGGTGGATCAATCCTCGCCACCCTGCCGTATGTTAATGGCTCGGGATTGCAGATCGCGCTGCTCGTGATCGGATCGGGGCTTTGCGGATCCATCTACGTGGTCTGCCCGCCGATGCTCAGCGAGTTCACGCCGGTATCGCAGCGCGGTGCCGTGATTGCGATCTACGGCGCGATCTACACGCTGGCGGGGATCATTGCCCCATCGGTGATGGGAAGCGTGATTCAGCATTCGACAACGATGCTGGACGGCTACATGACCGGCTTCACCATCAATGCGGTCGTCCTGGTCGCGTCGGGATTGCTCGGGCTGCTGCTGCTGTGGCCCAACACCGAACGCGCCCGTTTGATGGGGCAGGCGCCGCAACCGAAATTCGCCTGACCGAAAGCGGTTTGAGCGAAGCGCGCTTCCGGACCCGATACCGGAGGCGTGCCTCAGGTCGAGATCAACGCTGTTCCGCAAGATTGACGCCGAGCGCAACGGCACCTACCAAAATAAGGCTGAGAGCCCAGAGCGCGTCCAGATTGAACCAGCTCCGCGATACGAATTTGAGACCTAAATATCTGTAGACGGTCCACGCTGCAAATCCGCCCGCCGCGATCATTGCGGCGGTGTGGACGAGCGACACCTCAAGGGCCACGCCGAGATTGGCATTGATAAGGGTTCCCGCGGCGGTGTGACCTCCGTCGACGTCCTCAGTCCGGCAGAGCCCAAGATATATCGGTAGAAGCATCAATCCGGCGCCATGCGCGAGCGCGACGGCAAAGGACCAAAGCCCCAATTGCGTGGGTCGTATCCGCGCCAGCGCTCGTGGATGACGCCGGTTGACCAGCAGCAGGATTCCGAAACCGATGACCAGAAGGCTCGCGCCGATCTGGATTTGGCGCTGCCATTCGGCGAGGGTGACGAGGAGGGCAAAAGGAAGGATGATCAGCAGCACCGCCAGCAGATGGCCGATCGACAGCGACCAAAGCGCTGCGACAAGCGCTCGCGGACGTTTTTCCATCAGGCCGGCCGAGACGGCAAGCGGCCAGCCCATTCCTGGGTTCACTCCGTGATAGAGGCCACTCGCGACGACAGCCAGCCAAAGCCCGGTAGGTGTCCAGTCCAGTTGGCTCAAAATTCAAACCGATGGATAACAGAATGAATCCGTCGAGCAGTCGCCGCCTTCGAGCCGGATTTGATGCGCTCGATATCCATCCGGGAAGCTCACCCAATAATCCCCGGCCAATTCAAGACCGCCGCCGGGATTGGCATTCGCCATCACTTCTGCGCCGGGTATGCCATCGGGATAGAATTGCTCATCCCATGTCGAGTAGAGTGAGTTGGTCCAGTAAACCCGTTTGCCGTCGCGGCTGATCTCGACCATTTGCGGGCCTCCGGCATATTTGTTGCCGCTTGGGTGGGGCGTACGTCGCGCAATGCCGCCGATGTGCACCGAACCTGCAAGCTTCGGTTTCCTCGGATCGGTGACGTCATATTGACGCATCTCGCCCGTTCCCCAGCAGGAGACGTAGAGAAACTTGTCATCCATGGACAGATCGATATCGGTCACCAGCGGCGGCACGGCGCCAAAGCCCTGCAGGAGTGGTGGCAGTTGATCCTTGGGCGCCGGCTCGGCAGGGATCGTGGCGGTTTTTTCGATGTGGAATTTACCGGCTTCGCGCCACCAGGTCCAGATTGAACCTTCCAGATTGGTGGTGTCGACCACGACACCCAGGAAGCCGTATTCGCGGACCGGATCGTGCGCGGGGCGCACTTCCAGCGCCATTTGATGATTGGCGCCGAGATCGATCGTCTGCACGTTGCGCCGCGCCTGGAGATCCCAGAAATGGATCCGATGACCATATTTGTTGGAGAGGAGGTCCTCCGGCACAATCCCGTTCTCAAACTGAGGCGGCAGTCCCCATTCGCTCGTCACCATGTAGTTGCGCGGCAGGTTCCACCAAAAATCATAATGGAGGGTCTGCGGTCCGCGATCGATCTCCCAACGTCCGAGCACGTCGAACGTCTCGCAATCCATGATGAAGACGCCCGGCGGTCCATCGGTGCCATCCTTGCCGCCGCCGCCGAGCGTACTGACGTAAATGCCTTCCGGCCCGCAATGAACCGTGTGAGGGCGCGAGTAACCGGTCTTCCTGAAGATTTCCTCGGGCTCGATGATCTTGTGAATTTTGGCTTTGGTTGGATCGGGTTTGGTATCCACGACGTAAATTCGCGAGGAGCGGATTCCCGGGATGATCAGGTAGCGCCGCTCGACAAAAGCGTGGCCGGTGAGCGGCCACAATGCCGACGAACAGGCATTCCAGCCGAAATGATGAAATTCATCGCCCTTGTTCGGCATCGTCACGGTGTGAACGATTTTGCTGAACGTCGGCGAGCCGGGCTTCACGTCGATCACGGCGAGCGCATCGGGCTTTGAGAAGTCGGGACTGAGCAGCAACGTGTAAGCGAAGGTTTCCGGCGGACTTTCCATCGCAAGCCTGGGTGATGCGTGGAAGGTCGGATCGGGTCTCATCGTCATGTGAGGCCTCCCTGTTCACGTCGGCGCACATCATGACGCGGGCCTGATGCGTCAGGAACCGCCATCTTTGGGTTCCTGGTTGCCAAGATGTCGCAGGGCGAACCCGCCGCCAGACCCTCGCCGCCTTGTCGAGCGCGGTGCAATCCGGCGATCGGCGAGGCAGTCGAGGGGCGCCAGACCGGGTCTTCCCCGGGGTTGGATATCCACGGGCGCAAGTCAGTTGCGATCCATTGCTATGGGAGGAATGGCCGGGCGCAGGCGTTGCCTTCACCGCCGGCTATTATGCCGCGCTTATGAAGGATGGCGGTCGCCCGTCTCGATTTCCTATGGCTCATTGCCGATATTCCGGTCAGCAAAACGGCTGATGATAGGCGAACGCGGATCATGAAGATGGTTCGATTCATTTCACATGTGCGCGTTCCTCACGGCGGTTTTGGATCCATTTTCGACGCCCGCGAGGTTTAGCCGGCCGCTACTGAGTTGTTGAGCCGTGTCCGGGGTGCGGGCAGTCGAAAAAGAAGCCGCAGGCTTTGAGCGGCAAGTGCGGCTTCCAGGGCGCCGCCCCAATCATTCTGCAGAGAAGTCAAGATGAACAAAGTGAATATTCGCCGGGCCGTCATTCGCGAGTGGATGGCTCTTCCCAACGATCAGCGATTGAACGAGGAGCAGGCCGCCAGCTTTGCCACGGCGGTGATGCAGCGGTACGAACTTCCGCGCAGCCGTCGTTCGCCCCACGATGTGATCAAGGGCTGGCTGTTGGGACGGAAAGCGAAAGCAGCAGCGTGAGTAGATTCTGGAGTTGCAAGCCTGTCCCTCTCACGCCGGGTTGGGCATGATGTCTGCACGGTTCAACGAGGCGGCGGGCAAGTTCAACGAGGCAGCGGGCAAGAAGGTCGCCGACATCTATAACCGGGCTGGCGACGATTACGCCGCTTATGCGGACGGTGATCCGACGCAGCTGTTCGCTTTTGACGGCATGCACGCCTATGCGGATCGCTGCGTCTGGGTGCTGCTGGAAAAGAAGCTGGTTGAGTTAAAGGCAACCGGCGCCACTTCCGTCAGCTTTCTGGATGCGGGCTGCGGCCCAGGCACCTGGTTGCGCCGGCTGGTCGTCCGGGCCCGCGCCCTAGGATTTACCCATATTGTCGCGCGAGGCTTCGACATCGCGGAAGCGCAGATCGAACGGGCGCGGCTACTGGCCCGCGACCTCGCGAGCCTTCCCGACGTGCAGATTACGTTTGACGTCGCGGACCTCACGGCGCGGTTGCCCGAATCCGACGCTTCGGTCGACATAGCTCTGTGCCTCTATAGCGTCCTCAGTCATCTGCCGGTTGCAAGCATGCCGGATATCGCGAAGGAGATGGCGCGCGTCACCTCCGGACATTTCATCACCACGGTGCGCTCGGTCGGCAGTCCTCCGACGGCCTTTGTCGAATTGATCGAGAATGTCCGCCAACTTAAACAGGATCACGTCCAGGATCGGTGCGAAATCGAGCTGAGCGGCGGTCGGCATATTGCCTTCAGCTTTCATCTCTTTACCGCGAGCGAGTTACGCGGCTATTTCGCTAACGACTTCGATGTCGAGGATATGCGAGGGCTTGACCTGTTTCATAGCCGCTTCCTGCCGGACCCTCGCTGGAGCCCAGCCGATCTGCAAGACGGCCTGTCGGATCAACTGGTGCAACTGGAGGAAGCCCACGCCTCCAATCGCGCCTTCATGGACCGCGCCGCCCACCTGTTGCTGGTGGTCCGCTGCAAGGGTGCTGCGAAGTTGAGGCTAGTGCACTCTGCCAAAGCCGGGTAATTGGCATTGCCCGGCCGAAAGGCCTTACCTCACGCGCGCGACGCGCGATCGAGGCCGCAACCCAGCGATCGACGAGGCGGTTGACGTGCGACAGGCAGATGGCGAACTGTCTCGAGAGAGACAGTCCGGCCGTCGCGACGCGTGGGATGTTGGTCAGCGTGGTCATGGCCGTTTCCTTTGAGAGGATGACGCGCCGAACCTGGCTTCTCCACGATGCTTTCGATGCCTTGTTCAGCGCTTGATGATAACCGTTTCCAGGTATTCGCTCGGGACGACCATCGTGCCGTCTTCGGCGCGATTTATCCTGCCGATCAGCGCCAGCAGATCATTCCTGAGGTCCTGCTGACGGGGCTCGTCGAGCGCTGCAAAGGCCTTGAGCATCGGGCCATAGAAGGTCTTGAAGACGTCGAGGAAGTGCTCGGGCGACCGGTAGCGGAACGTGAAATTGCAGCGTTCAGCCGTGATCCCGACGGACCCGGTTCCAAACATCTCTGTCACGCGCGACTGCGTACCCCACAGCGCGGGTGATTTCGCGCCGGCTGGCGGCGGCAGATACTTGCCTAGTGTCTTGAAGAGCTGCCCGATAAAGCCGTCCGGCGTCCAATTGGCCAAGCCGATCTTGCCGCGGCTCTTGCAGACCCTGAGCAACTCGCTCGCCGCCTGATCCTGGTTCGGCGTGAACATGACGCCGAAGGTCGACACCACCACGTCGAAGCTGGCGTCAGCGAAGGGCAGGGCCTCCGCGTCGGCGACCTTGAATTTCACTGGCAGGCCCTCGGCCTGGGCACGAGTTCGACCGCGTTCGAGCAGGCTCGACACATAATCGGTCGAGGTGACGTCGCACCAGCGCCGCGCGGCGGCGAGCGTGACATTGCCGTTTCCGGCAGCGACATCCAGAACCGTCTGACCGGCGCGCAGATCGAGCGCTTCGCATAATTCCTCTCCGACGATCTGCAGCGTGGTTCCAACCACGGCGTAGTCGCCGGAAGACCAGGCGGCCTGTTGCCGGGTCTTCATCGCCGCCAGGTCGGCGACAGGGGCCGGATCGGATGTGACGGGATTCGGGCTGGATCGGGTTGCAGTGGCTGCCATGGTTCCCTCCTAGGGTTCTGTTAGCGGACATTGCCGGGACTGCGAGCCAAAGACTTTGTCGCGCGCTTGATTTGTCCTTGAGGCGGGCTTGATATTTCCTTCGGGCCGACCGAGGGGACGCGACACGATCGCTTCACGTAGCGATGCTTGCCTTCGGCACGATCGACGGCTCGGTGCGTTGGCTTGAGGTCGTCGCCTGGATGGCTTCAACGGCGGCCGTGAATGACCCGCTGGCGATCGGCGCCCCGGTTGCGCTTTCGGCCGGTACCGCGCCTTCCGTTCCGAGGATCGCAAGCAGGATGCGGGTGCTGCGTCCCTTTCTGCCGAGCGTACGAACGGCATATTGAATCTTGGCGGTGGATGGTTGGCCGACATAACAGATGCACGCCAACGAGACATCCGCCAAGTCGAGCGAGAAGATTTTTGACATCGACAAGGCGCCCGCTTTTTCCGCCGTCGCATCGATTCCGCGGCATCGCAGAAGATGGGCCAGCACAAGCGCCGCCGCTTCATCGAGATTGCCAAAACCGGGAATGCAGCGAACTGAACGCGGCAAGTTGCCTTGTTCCGGCATCGATGCGCGTTGAGACCTCGCTTGCTCGATGGCAATCGCGGCTCCGGGACTCGAGCTCATGTCTGCGGATCCGAGTTCGGCCACTTCCGCGTCGTGATGCGCCTCCAGATCGGCGACCAATTCTTCGACCGTTGATAAGACTCGGTTCAATCGATCCTCGTCGAGGTGACCCAATCGGCGGTCGGTCTCCGCAAGCCTCAGCCCTTTCAAGAGGATGTCGTCGTAGTAACTCTCCAGCGACGAGTCCTTCAGATGTTCATGCGCCTGTTCCGCCGCTTCCATGGGATCGCCGGCCAGCATCCGCTGGTAGACAAGCTGAGGCGGTGTGAGCGGAGGTCGGTCGCCCAGCATCACGTCGAGGAACTGAAGGCGATCGACATGTCGTCCGACAACGACGAGGCATACGGTGAGGGGCGTGGCCAACACCAATCCAACCGGACCCCAGAGCCAGGTCCAGAATGATGCGGCGAGGATGATCGCGACGGGCGACAGGCCCGAGCTATGGCCGTAAATCAAGGGTTCGAGAACTTGTCCGGCGAGTAGTTCCAGGACCACGAATAATGCGGCCGTCAGGATCAACATCTCCCAGCCCGAGCCAACGGCCGCGGCGAGACTAAGCGGGAAAATGGCCGAGATCAGCGCCCCGATATAGGGCACGAACCGCAGGATCATCGCGATCAGGCCCCACAACGGAGCGGACGGGACACCAATCAGTTGGAGCCCGATGCCAATGGCCAGTCCGAACACGGCGTTGAAAGCTATCTGGGTGAGAAAAAGTCGGCTCAAGCGTTGACCGGCGTCGTCGAGGGCAGCGGTGGTGCGTTGAATGTCCCCCGATCCCGCAAGGCGGACGACCCGATTTCTCAGGTCCTCCCGTTGCATCAGCATGAAGACCACAAAAATGATGACGATTCCGGTGGTCGTGAGCGGCGAGATCAGCGGCTCAATGATCTTGACGAGTGTCGTGAAAGCTCCCGGGTCGGGCTGTCTGACTTCAACCGGTATTGGGGCTGGTCTATCCGCAGGTTGTCCTGCGCCTCCGGACGACGCGGCCGCCTCGCTATGTTGCAGTTGCGTGTCCAATTGCTTGAGGACGGTGGAGGCCTGCTGCAACGTTCCGGAACCGCCCATCAAGCCGCGAAGGCTTTCGATCTTGTCACTCAGCGTTTGCTGATATCCGGGCAGTTTGGCCGCGAGGTGGGTTGCCTGAGAGACCATCAGGCCGCCCAGACTGAATATGATCGAGAAGGCGACGAAGACCACGATCAGCACCGAAGCCGTGCGTGGAACGCGCCAGGAATGGAGCCGAATGACAAAGGGGGCGAGGACGAAGCTCAGGAGGATTGCCAGCGCGACCGGAACGAAGACGTCGCGAGCGAAATAGAGCGCGGCAATGATCAACATGGCGACGGCCATGTTTGTCAGTGCCGTTCCCCGCGGCTGTGTCAGCTTTATTTGAGCGGGCTCTTGCAATGGCACGTCATTCCCGCGTTGATGTTACCTGAGCCGCGGCTGGCGGCGCCATGTTCTGTATCTGCTCACCCCAACGGCTAACTCGGCAGCCTTATCCGCTAGGTCGGGTCCCGTCGCGACT
>CAWJJV010000006.1:0-11970 GCA_963843235.1 uncultured Alphaproteobacteria bacterium | reverse complement strand
AAACGCGCGCACCAAAGGCTGCGGCGGCTGGTGGGATTGCCGCCGATGTAACGGCGCGCTTCGGCGACCACGTTCGACGAACCGAACCCGGCCGACGGGTCCATGTCACCGGAGGCCGCGTTGGGCGCAAAGCTGGCATTGGCGTTGGCGAAACCGCCCGCCTGCATCTGCGCCACGCCGGCGTCCCAGCGCGACCGCCGCGCGACGTGCCGATGGTGGCGAAATCCGAAATGCCGTCTGGCGTGATGACCGGCGTAGGCATGCCGCCCTCCGCCGTGATGAGGCCTTGCTGAAACCGGGGCGACCATCGCCGCCGAACACAATGCCAGGGCGCCGACGCATAGAGAAGCGACACGGAGCGACCGGCGAAACGCACGCAACTGAACCATTATTCATCCTCTGTGACACCCCCATTCCCATCGGCATCCCCGCGCGTTTTTGTTTGAAACGCGCGGGGCAGCCGACATCCGTAATTCGTATGTGCGTTGCGGTATGGCAGCAGCGTGGCGCGATGCGGCGGCGCACGAGCCATTTCGGGGTGATTCCACGTCCGTTCGGTGACGAAAAAGAATCGATCCAGCCTTATTGCCGCCGCGTGCATTAACTGCAATTTTCCCGCGCGGTCGAGAAAGAGTGACAAGAAAAACGACAAGAAAAGGAACTGTGAAATGCCCCATGCCGTAACCAGCGACAACGTCCGGCTCTATTTCGAAGAAGCCGGCAGCGGAACGCCGATCATCTTCCTGCACGAGTTCGCGGCCGACCACACCAACTGGGAGCCGCAGATGCGCTACTTCTCGCGCGGCCACCGCTGTATCGCCTATTCGGCGCGCGGCTATACGCCGTCCGACGTGCCTGATACGGCCGAGGCCTACACATACAAGCATTTCTATACCGACGCGCTCGCGGTGCTCGATCACCTGAAGATCGCAAGAGCGCATTTCGTCGGGCTGTCGATGGGGTCGTACTCCTCGCTGCAGGTCGGCCTGCATGCGCCGGAGCGGGCGCTGTCGATGACGCTGGCCGGTGTCGGCTCCGGATCCGACCTTGCCAATCTCGACGCCTTCCGCCGGCAATGCCAGGCCAATGGCGAACAGTTCGAGACCCTCGGCGCCGCGGAAGTCGCCAAGGTGACGCGTGAGGCGCCGGGCCGGATTCCATTCCTGGTCAAGGACCCGCGCGGGCATGCGGATTTCTACGCGGCGCTGGGGCGGCACGATTCCAAGGGATCGGCCAACACCATGCGCGGCTTTCAGGGCGGCAGGCCCTCGATCTACACCCTGACCGAAGCGATCCGGAAAGTGCCGACGCCGGCGTTGATCATCTGCGGCGACGAGGACGACGCCTGCGTCGAGCCCAGCCTGTTCCTGAAGAAGCACCTTCCTGCCGCCGGGCTGACGATTTTTCCGAAGTCGGGCCATGTGCTCAATCTCGAAGAGCCCGCGCTGTTCAATGAAATGGTCGAGCGCTTCATCGCGCTGGTCGAAGCCGGACGCTGGCCGGTGCGCGACCCACGCTCGATGGCGGGGTGATCGTCGCGGCATGCTCATTTCAGATATCGGTCGTCCAATATAAGTCCGCGATCTCGCGGCGCGGCGCGCCCGAGTTTTGCATGAAGTCCTCGCCCTCGAGGAATTCGAGGGCGCGGGCGACCCTCAAGAGAGAGGGCGCAGGGAATGCCGGGTGCCCGCTGCACCCATAGCCTCGTGTGCAAAGGTAGAAAGCACACGAGTATTCGCTAGGGGTACACCGGAAGCGACCCGGCATTCCCTGCACAATGGTTTTACGGCTTATAACGCGCTCTCCCTGGTGACCGGGCTTTCTTGCCACCATCGCCAGCGTGATGCGCAGGCATCATCACCGACTTGACGCCAGCGTCGGGACGTCAGGACCACACGACTTCACCGTACGCGTCAGTGTCGCTCGTCCACACGCCGTTGGCGCGCGACGACGCTGCCGCGTCCATCGCATCCCAAACCCTACGTCCGTGACGATCGCGAAACGCCCCTCGATCGGGAACGGGATCGCGGAGATAAGCCGATGATTTGGGTCAAATGGAAATGGGAATATTTTTGAAAACAGGGCTGGACACCCGGCCTGCCAAACGGCCTGTCGGGCAAATCAGGCGTTGAACAAAATGACGCCAGGGAGCGCATGATCGAAAGTCGCGCCAGCCGGCGTGACAGGCACGATCCTGAATGTTTCGAGAGACATCGGCGATGACAAATTGTTCGAGCAATTCTTCGTGCGAAGAACTCCATATGTTTCGCTGAAATCCTGATTCGCAGCATAAACCGGTAATCTGGATGTGCGTGCGAGCCATATTCGTAGACAACAGATATAAAGGTGAACTTCCACGCGACTAACCTACGTCGGACTATTTGCAACGGCAGTGGCGTCGTCCGCTTTAGGTGTGACGTCATCGGCATCCGCCGGGGCGAGCGACCAAAACGCGTCGCCCATCTACCGCATCACAATTCCCGAGGGATATCGCCGGTGGGAGTCGATCGCACATTCCCAGGAAACGGAACCTTTCGCGCCGTGCTCGGGAATGACGTGGCGATCAAGGCATACCGGGAGGGCACGCTACCTTTCCCGGACGGGACTGTGCTCGCAAAGCCCGCCTGAAAGCATGTTCAATCCCCTGAATTTGAGTCAGCGCCCATCCCCGGTGCGACCACCACCGTTCAAATCATGATCAAA
Organism: uncultured Alphaproteobacteria bacterium; assembly: GCA_963843235.1. Taxonomy (GTDB): domain Bacteria; phylum Pseudomonadota; class Alphaproteobacteria; order Rhizobiales; family Xanthobacteraceae; genus Bradyrhizobium. Next base: position 9,267 of record CAWJJV010000006.1, on the reverse strand, counting down.
AAGTCGAAAAGGTACGTGGCAACGGGCGGCTGGGGGGTCGGCCGGTTTATCAATGGCAAACCAGTCGACGAGGCCCAACATCAAACCTGCTGGGCTTGCCACGAGGCACGGGCAAAAGGGCACGACTTCGTATTCACCAGAATTCGCGCCATGAGGCCAGCGGGCGTGAAGTCAGCCAATGTAGCGGCCGGCATCGCGTGCGCCGATAAATCGGCTGCACCATTTTCGAAGTTGTATCGAGGAGAGCAAACCATCGTGACGAATGAACTCAACACACCAGCAACTCTCGCTGTGCGCCATTACAGCAAAACCAAATGGTATGAAGAGCGACCGGGACTGCAATTCCGAGTGCTTGCCTCGTCGGCGGAGACGAACGGGACATATTCCCTGCTGGAAACTGTCGCACAGAAAGGTGTCGGCACACCGATGCACATCCACGACAAAGAGGATGAGCATTTCGTTATTTTGGAAGGGACCATCCATATCGTCGCAGGCGACAAAACGATGGATGTGGGCGCAGGTCAGTCGGTATCTCTTCCGAGGGGCGTACGCCATGCCTGGATCAACAATTCTGAGACACCGGTGCACATATTGGTGACCTTCAGCCCAGCTGGTTTCGAAGATCTCTGCGTTGACATGGCCGAACGGATCAAATTCGATCTATCAGAGATTGCCGAAAAGTACGGAGTTCGTATGGTAGGATCAGGGCTGTAATCCGTTGGTTGATTGTTGGCTGGTGTGCTGCACAGCGACGGACAAGAAACTTGGTGGAGCCTGCTACTTTTGCACTATCGAGCGGGATTGGGATGTCAGACTTGACCTGGTAAACGCTTCTGTTTACTTACGGAGGAAGCTCTGCCGTCGATCGTCAAGGCACCGCAAAAATAGCAGGATCCCGCGCCTTGCCCTTGCCCGTCTCGCTCACCTTCGCCGGGGCCTTTGCGCTACTCAACCTGTGGCTAGCCTACCGCTGCGTACAAATTCGATTGAATGGGCCCGGGGGCGTGGGCGACCTCGGAATTCCGGTGCTGCAGGCCCGCATGCGAGCGCACGCCAACTTCGTTGAATATTCGCCCTTCGTCCTGATTCTGATGGCGCTGCTCGAATATACCGGCGGATCAGCTGAGGTATTAAAGGGAGCGGGCAGCGTCTATTTGCTCGCGCGTGTGCTTCACGCCTTCGGCATCGAGCGGCCCCGGTTCACGATGCAACTCATTGGCGCGATAGGAACGTGGGTGGTACTGCTCGCGCTCGCCATCTGGGCAATATGGGCAGGCGTGCACGACGCGCCTATCTTAAAAAGGCTGGTTTCGTGATGGGAGAAGTTTCCCCGTAACCGCGGATGGCAGAGCTCGTCGAGCGCGGCCGAGGAGCCCAGCAGGCATTGAAAGAATAGGTCCTGTCGATTCGCGGCTTCCGGCCGCGGAGCAGTGGTCGCGATCCGCAAAGCGCCGGCTGTTTCAGCGGCGGGCGCCATGTTCGACAATTTGCTGCGATCGACTTTCCCTAACGCATTGCAGGGCAATTAGTCGACCACCCGGATATCCTCGGGGACCTTGTACGATACAAGCCTCGTCGTGACTTTGCGAAGGATTTCGGAGATGACCCTGTGGGCCGTTCCTTCTGCGAGCTTGACGAACCCGAACACGCTTTGACCGAGAACCGTATCGGGTATGCCCACGACCGCGGCTTGCTCGACTGCGGGATGGGACGCGACTAGCGCCTGTTCCACTTCGGCGGGCGAGATGTTGGTGCCACCGCGAATGGTGATGTCCTTCTTGCGGGACACGAACCAGAGTTCATCTCCTTCGCCGCGTCGCATCAGGTCGCCGGTGTGGTACCAGCCAGCCTTGAGGCTCGCCTCTGTCGCGTCGGGATCATCCCAGTAGCCGACGAAAACGTTTCCACCGCGGATCAACAGTTCTCCGACCTCGCCATCCGCGACTTCCGCGCCATTGTCATCGACCAGCCGAATCTGAGCTTCCTTGATGGTTCGCACGACTGGCCCGTGTTGCAGACCGAAGGTCAAGGATCCCACGACTTCCGTTGCGGCCCAGAGGTTGTAGAGGGGCGCGCCGAAGATCGATGTCACTTGCTTCTGCAGATCGACCGGGCAGGCATCGGCTCCGGTGAGGCAAATCCGCACGGAAGTCAGATTGCGCGGCCGGATTAGCTGACGTTCGAGCAGCGTGGCATACTGCGCCGGAGACCCGAAATACCAGGTACACTGATAGCGCTCGATGGCGTCGAGCACGGTGTCGGCGTCAAAGCTCTCCAGCAACACGAATGGAATGCCGAACTGGATATAGGCCAAAAAAGTCACGAACCCGCTCATGTGCGCCATCGAACGCGGCTCGACCATGATGTCGACTTCCGAAAGCCCGCGATGCCTGAGGATCAGGTCCACCGACTCGGAGAGGGTCGCCGGCGTGTGCATGACGAATTTGGGCAATCCGGCGGTTCCGGACGTGCTGATCAGTACCGCGGGTTGATACCAATCCGGGGCGGTCGGCAACGACTCGTTAGTCCCCCCTTCGAACAGGACTTCCCAAGGTCGAACGCCGCAATCTTCGAAGGTCCCGTTCACCACAAAGCGCTTATTCCACGGAAGGATCGAGACATCTACCGGGGCGATATTGTCGTACAGATCAATTTCACCAATGTAGAGAGCTGGTTTCAACCGCTGCAGAAGCGGAGCGAGTTCCGTGAATTTAAAGGTGGTTCGCAACGGCGCCGCGATGGCTCGCAATAAAAAGCACGCGTAATAGGCGACGATCATTTCGGGCCGGTTCATCATATGAAGCACGACGCGATCGCCCGGCCCAACCGAACGCGACGCCAGTCCCCGCGCGAGAAGTTGAGCTTCCGCGGCAAGCCGCTCATAGGTCCACACCTGCTCGTTAAAAATTAACGCCGTGCTCTTTGGACGGGATAACGCCTGGTGCATCAGAGCAGCTATTGGACTGAGTTTCATTTGGCTGGCTTCCGTTGACCATGCAGCAACCGCTATCGCGAATTTGCAAGTTTCGCCTTCAGCCCAGATAGGCAGTCGATCAACGGAGGGGATTGTTGATTGTCTCTCAATGGCTGATCAGATTTGCACAGGCCTTGAGAGGAAAATATTCGAAGCACGACGCGCTGAACCGATCCAACCGGACGCGACGCTGGTCCGCGCGCCGCGGATCGCGCGCGCCGCCAGCGCGCCTTGAAGCGCCTTGATGTCGGCGCTACAGCGCCAATAAGCATGCAGCGCTCGCGCCTGCAGCTTCCGGCTGCGCGCCATCGCTGCCCATGCACATAAACAAATGTTGATCGGTCTGCAGCACCCGTTTCAGACCCGCAACGGCCTCCTCATATACAGGAATGAAGTGCACATCATTGAAGTTGATCTGGCTGTATGGCACGCAGATAGGCGGTCGCTCGCACCGTCAAAACCCGGTATTCTCTCTCAATGGCTGATCTAATTTGCACCGGCCTCGATTGGGAAGATGTTCGCTTCTTCATCGCTCTTGCTCGACGCGGCAGCTTATCGGCGACCGCTCGCGCGTTATCAGTCAGTCATGCGACCGTGGCGCGGCGCATCTCATCGCTCGAGCGGACCCTTTGCCAAAAGCTGGTCGAACGGCGACCAAATGGCTATGTGCTGACGTCTGCGGGCGCTAGCGCCCTTGCAGCAGTCAACAATATGGAGGCGGCGGCGGCCAGCTTGAGCAGAGCCGGCGCGGATGACACCCCGAAGGGGCTCGTTCGTATAAACACGACGCCTGGTTTGGCTCGCACCTTCGTTATTCCTCGGATTGCCAAGCTCGTAGCAGAGCATTCCGGCCTTGATGTCGAGGTCGCGAGCGATGCTCGCCATGTCAGCCTTGACCGCCGCGAAGCGGACATCGCTTTGCGGTTCGGGCGTCCACAGGACGGCGATCTGATCGCCAAGCATCTCGTGACATTCGGTTATCGATTCTACGCCTCGGCCGAATGGCGTCGCCGGATCAGCGGAGGCGAGGCGCCGGTATTTGTCGGCTTCGACGAAGCCAGAGCCTACATTCCGGATGCGGTGTGGCTTGCGCAGCATTTTCCCCGGGCCCGCGTGGCGCTACGAACCAGCGATCAGGTTGCTCAAGCGGTCGCCGCAAGGGCCGACGCCGGCATCGCATTGCTTTCACATTTCGTCGGACGCTTGGACGATCAGCTTGGCCGTTGCCTCGTCAATTATACACCTCCATCGCGCGAACTTTGGCTCGTTATTCGTCGCCTGGACAGTAAGGATGTTGCCATCAAAACCGTGCTCGATTTTCTCGTGCAGATATTTCACGAAGAGCGCGAGCTTTTTGAGGAAAAATAGCCAGGCAACTGAAGCGCGAGCAAATGCGTAAATGGCGAATCCACAGCCGCCTGCTTGCCTCGCCGGGCGTTACCGTTGTGTTGGGAGGCTGGCGACCCTCTCCATCGGATCGTTCGGGTCAAAAAAGCCAACGTTTGATGTTCGGCACGGTACGGACGGCTGAAGGCACGCGATCACTCCTTGCCCTGAACGAACAGCTGAATCAGGGCAATGAGGACATCCGGCGCATCCTCCTGGCTGAAGTGGCCGGCATTGGGCAGCTTTACAATGGGCCGATTCGGCCAAATTCCTTTGAAATCGGCGAACTGGACCGCAGGCGAGATCGCTCGGTCCTTCATGCCTACGGCCAGCATGGCGGGCTTTGACTTCAGGTTGTCGACGAGCGGAAAACCTTCGACGACATAAGGAAAGATCCGACCGAGCAGCACGTCCAGCGGGAACTCGATCGCTCCGATGCAGTCCTCCTTTGTAGGAAAGGCCGAGCCATAGGCTGCGAGCCAATCGGAATTCACCGCCGACAGATTCTCAATGCCAATGATCTTCATGATACTGAGAATGTTGACATCCAGGTGTCCCAAGACGTCGCTCAGCGTGCCGGCGTCGTGGTGCTTGCGGACAAACTGAAACCAGGGCGTGCTCGGGTCGAACTCCGCGTTGCCGTAGCCCGCCAATGTATTGAGAAGGAACAAGCGCTTGACGCGGTCGGGGTGTCGAAGGGTGAAGGCCGAACCGATCGGTCCGCCCCAATCCTGCATAACCAGGGTGATGTTCCGCAGATCGATCGCTTCGATAAGGTTAGTCAGATTGTCAACATGGGTTTTCAGCGAATACTCGCGGCCGTGTGGAGTCTCGCTTTTGCCGAAGCCCATGTGATCGGGAACGATCACCCTGTGCGTCGCAGAAAGCGGCGGAATAAAATGCCGGTAAAGATAGCCCCAGGTGGGTTCGCCATGCAGACAAACGATCGGATCGCCGTTGCCCTCGTCGATATAATGCATACGAAAGCCGTTGCCGTCGAAATAGCGCGGCGAAAAGGGCCATGTTCCACCAAAGGTTTCGAGCGCAGGAATCATGATGCTGAATCTCCCGGTATAGATCGCCGCCAATGCTATATGATGCGCGTCATCCCAAGACTTCGCGCGATATTTGGTATCGACGACAGCCATGTGGGCCCCCAAAACAGCTAAGTCGACGGATGACTCGAAAACAAGGTCGTAGTGCCGGCATGAAGGATAAGGTTTGCGTGAGACTGATGTGATGGGGCGCGCCGAACGGATTGCGCGGCGCCTTGACTCCGCCGGTTTGCGAGCTTGATCTATCAACCAGGTGGACAACCTATCGAGCGTAGGGCACCGAACCCGGCTTCGCGAGAGACGTTCGCGACCCTCGCGTTCCTGTCGATACCGAAGCTGACGACAAGCTTGCCAGATCCCGCCGACACGGCTGAATAACCTTCGACGCGCTTGACGGCATCGACGTCGAGGACGTCGACCGCACCCCGCTCGTCCAACTTCACAGACTTCCATCCGGGCTTCCTGGTTCCGACGAACCGGTCCTTTTCCGCTGACCTCGCGAGATAGGTGCCGCTTTCGTCCATGACGGCGAGCACGGTTCCTTTCGGAATATCCATTCGAGCGACGTAATCGCCGAGCCAATCGAGGCTGAGGGCGGTCACGATTACGCCGGCCAGGCGACCACCGTCGTCACGGAACGGCAATGCAAACTGAACCACGTTTTGGCCGGTCGAGAGACCTGTCGCGAATTTCCCAACAGTGAATTCACCCGTCTGCAAGGCCGTATTAAAATAGGGCCGAGCCGCTATATTAATGGGCCGATGATCACTGTTGGTATCGCAGAAGGAAACACCACTTAGATCTGTGACGAGAAACGTAATGAGCGCTGGAAATTGCGACTGCATCGTCGTCAGGTAAGCGTTACACGCCAGGCGGTCCTTCGATTTGACCGCCGGGATCTCCGACAGCGTGACCATCATCGCCTGAATTCGTTCTACGACCTGCCGCTGCTCGGCAGCAGCGATCTTGGCACCGTTGACGGCCTGATCCCGTATTTCGAAGTTCGCAAGAAGCTCCGGAAACACGTTGTACTCCTGAATCGCAATTACACACAGCAGCGCGGTCGCTATCAGAACGGCCAAGCGTGACATGAGGGTCATTTCTCGATCTACCCGAAGCTGAAAATCTCTTGGTGAGCCGTGCTTCACCCCCTCGATCGACGGCGCCGCCGTCGATCGAGGTCGGTCAAGGGTAGGACGTTATTCCGAAGTCGGTTGAATTCCGTTCTTGCCGCCGTGCACCTGAATGCCGGTGCAATTTGCCGTGCTGAACAAACTCCCGGGCATTGCCTCGGAAACTCATCGTCGACGTGCCCTGCCACATGGCCCACGCTGAGGACGTTGAGTCACAGCAGAATAGGTGATCGCGCCCAGTAAGGAGAATTGGCTATTTGCCCGCAGCGGCTGATCGAATTTGCAGAGGGTCTTGACCGCATGGGCTGCGGCAAGTTGTGAGCCCGACAGTCGGCCTTTCGCGGCACGTCGCCGCTATGAAGCGATGGAGTTCGGTTTCCTTAAAGCAACAAGATGGATCGTTTGCCGTGTCGAGAATCCAAGCTGTTCGTAGAGGGATGCTGCTCGATTATCCTTTTCCACATGCAGGATAGGCACTTCACCCCGGTCGATGATGTTTCGCACGAGTGTTTCGACTAAAACTCGGCCATATCCCCGTCCCCGATAGTCGGGGTGAGTGCACACGGCACTTATCTCCGTATATCCGACCGGGCGCAGGCGCTCTCCCGCCATTGCTACAAGCCGCCCCTCTACCCTGATCCCGAAGTATTGGCCCAGTTCGTGTGTTCGACGACGAAAGGGGCCAGGCTTTGTGATTTCGACCAGGGCCAGCATGTCGGCCACATCGGCGGCGCCGAGAGGGATCACATGTTGCGCTGTAATTGGACGGCTAACAGATGATCTTACCATCTGTCTCAGCGTCATGCGCGCAAAAGCCTCAAGCCCGCCGACCGGCACAATTTCGGTCGGGCCGCCCAGAGCGATTTCCTCATCCGGCCGAAGCAGCGAGGCCAGGGCCTCAAGACTCGCATCGGACGCGTCCTCGATCGCGCCGAGTGGCGAAACTCCAACCGGATAACGACGCGCCCTTCCCTTTCCTTCGGCAATGTTGGAATGCCGGGTCGTAAGGGAGAACCATATCGCGTTGTCGAGAACGCCGTCTGTATTGCTCATCGTCCAAATCCGGTCCTCGCGCCCCCGCCTACTTGCACTCGATGACTTTGTCAGGTTGGACGTCAGGCTTTCGCCGTCATGACGGCAACGCCTTTCATGGAGCTATTTACTAGCCGCCGACCCGCATCGCCGCTTCCAATTGCTGGCCGTCATGAGCCCAGAGATGCTCGACCTGTAATGCCATCGGATCAGGGAAGATGTAGGTGTCGCCCTTTTCGATCCCGCGGACGATGTTGGCCGCGGCGTGCTCGGGCGTCACTTTCTCCAGCGGAATATTCTTCGCCGCATCCGTGTCCACGGGACCAGGATAGATGCCGATAACGGTGATTCCCGACGTCGCCAAAGTCGCCCGAAGCGCCTGCGTGAGCGATTGCAAGGCACCCTTCGATGCCGAATAGCCGGCGAGCAACGGCACGGGTGCAAGACCTGCAATGCTGACCATGTTTGCAATTGTTCCTGAACCTCGGCTGATGAACTGAGGCGCGAACGCCCGGATGACGCGGAGCGTGCCGTAGAAATTGGTGTTCATGTCTGTATCGATCTCGTCCTGAGGGCTGGTGATCCAGTCTCCGAACGCCATGGTTCCGGCGTTATTCACCAGGACATCGACATCCCTTGCGCTATCGGCCGCCTTTCGGACCGAGTCGTCGTTGGTAACGTCGAGTTGTAGCGGCACGGCCCGTGAATCGCCGAAATCCGGCAGGGAATTAAGATTGCGCGCGCCGACGTAGACTTTCCTTACGCCGGCCTTCAACAGTTCCCGCACGGTAGCCGCGCCGATCCCTCGATTAGCGCCTGACACCAAAATAACCTTGTTGGAGAGAGACATATCTTCCTCGCAGTTGAACTGTTCAGCCGTCTTGGAACACTGCGCTAGGTAAACAGGATCGTTTACCACATGGCCGATGTAAACAGAACGGTTTACTTCGTCAATAGGATTTGCTATATCGAGGCTGGGATATTTGCGAAGGGTGCCATGATGGCTGGGAATGCGCAGGCCGAAGACAAAAAGCTGGAAATCGTAAAATGGGCGTTCGACCGATTTTACGAAGGTGGATTTCATGCGACAGGTATTGACACCGCTATGGCCGGGAGCGGCATCTCCAAACGCACCCTCTATAAATATTTCCCATCGAAAGAGGATTTGATCGAAGCCGTCCTGGTCCACTACGGCGAGTTCATCATGCACGAACTCTTTGACCCGGTGGCGGCGATCAAGGATCCGAAGAAGCAGATCATGGCGTTCTTCGACATCCGCAAAACGATGATCGATGAAACTCCCACACGCGGATGCTTGGGAATCAAGGCATCACAAGAGTATGCCGGCAAGCATGAGGGTATCGTTGCACTGGGAAGGAGTGCAGCTTCAAATGTCGAGGAACGATTTATTGGGCTTTGCAAGCGAGCAGGGTTTGCCCAGTCAGCGAAGCTCGGAAAACAGATCAACGTCCTGTTTCAAGGGGCCTTGCTTCTTGCCCATGTGTCTGGCGACAGTTCTTCGTTCGTTTCTGCGAAAGCGGCGGTTTCGACCTTGCTGGAACAAGCCGCGTCGCAGATGCGCTCCGCAAAGGGACAATAGCGAGGGCAGCCAACACCGACAACATCGAGAAAGCTCACGGCGGGACGAATCCGGCGCGCGAAGTCGGACAACGCGAGCGCAGCCAGG
>CAWJJV010000005.1:0-22638 GCA_963843235.1 uncultured Alphaproteobacteria bacterium | reverse complement strand
CGTGCCGGCGCGACGCCATAGGCTTCGGCCGCCAGCGCCACCGTCGCCGAGCTCAGGGGCAATTCGATCACGACGATATCGGGCGCCTTGTCGGCAAAAAAAGCGCGGACCAACTCAACACTCATGTTTGGGGCTCACGTTCAGGACTGATGGGCTGAGACCAGTGCGGCGCAATTCGGAGAGCGCGCGAATCCGATAATCAGGCTCAAGCCCGAGTTCGTCCATCTGCATCCGGATCGCCTTGAACATCGTGAGCGGCGGGACCAGGTCGGCTTTGGCGAATGCCAGCGCCATCGCTTCCGGCGTCACCCGCTCGATCCAGGCGACGTTAAGTCCGAAGGCTTTGGCGCCGCAGGCATCCCATGGATTCGACGAAACGAACAGCACTTCCGCCGGTGACACGCCAAGCCTGGATTCGATCAGGGTATAGGCCTCCGGGCTGGGCTTGAAGGTTCTCGTGGAGTCGATGCTGATGGTGGCATCGAGCACTTTATCAAGTCCGCTGTTGCGTACCAGCGCGTTGAGCATGCCGGTGCTGCCGTTGGAGAGGATGGCCAGTTTCTGGCCGCGCATCGCGGCCAGTGCCGCGGCCGCATCGGAATAGAGATCGAGATGCAGATATTTTTCCATGATGCGCTCAAACGCGCCGTCGTCGGGTTTGCGCCCGAGAAATCCTCAGCGTATAGGCAAGCAACTCCCGGGTGACGACGGAGAAATCCTCATAGCGTCGCATCAGCGAGCGCAGCCAGGTGTATTCGAGCTGCTTGATCCGCCAAATCTGGGTGATGATCTCGCCATAACCGGGGAACGCCTGCTCGGTGACAGCGGCTACCGACTGAATGTCGTAAAGCGTTCCATAGGCATCGAACACAACGGCTTTAATGGTCATCTGGTCTGCTCTTTTCCACCTATCGTCGCACCAAGAAACTCGCGAACCGCACCGATCGACTGGTCCGTTGCCAATTCGTTGAATTCGAGGTGATGCCCGAAAAATTCCGAGGACATGTTAAGGCGAGGTACATCGAAGGCATGGTAGGCGCCGGGATAGACGATGAGCTGGACCGGGGCGCCGTTGCTCCTCTGCCGGGATATGCCCCAGTCGTCCCGGCCATCCATCATGGTGCGGCACTCTACCGCTGAAGTCCAATCGTCGAGTTCACCGATCAGAATCAGCGTAGGTACGGTCATGTTGCCGTTAAACGCACGGCACGGGGGATAGAAGGCGACGGCGGCGCGGAACTTGTTTTGCGACGTCTGCTCGATGATGCCGTGTTCGATCGACGACAGAACCAGCCAGCCACCTTGTGAAAAACCGAGAGCTGCAACGCGAGCAGGGTCGACGAACGGCCGTTGCACCAGGAAGTTCAGGGCTCCGATACGCGTCAAAAGCCAAATCTACCGGGGCTCCGCTGGCGCAGGTATTCTGGAGGGCGCGTGGTCCAAAACTATCGACGGTGAGTGTCACGTAGCCCCAGGACGCGATCCGTTTCGCCCAACCCCCGTCGAGCCGTTGCCAGTTTCCATTACATGAGTGCAACAGTACAACGGCGGGTGAGGCGCTCGCGCTGTTCGTTTGCCTTAGCAAGCCCTGGAGAGGCTGCCGGTTGGCAAGAGGGTTCTCGAATTCAACGACGGTCGCAGACAATTCAGGCTGGGCCGCTGCGCATCCGGCCGCATTTCCGGTAAGGAGTGCGGCGATGAATGCAGCGGCTTTGGGCAGGTTCATCAAGGACCACCATTTCGCATACAGTACAATCGCTAACGATGGACGCCGCGCTAAAATTCCAAGCAGTCGACGCGCGTTGGCTTTTAGCACCTTCGGCCTGATCTCGTCGCGGATGTCGAGCTTGGCGAAGTCGGCGAGCCAGCGATCGGGCGTAATCACCGGCCAGTCCGACCCGAATAGCATCTTGTCCTGGAGAATCGAGTTGATGTAGCGCACCAGAAATCGGCGGAAAATATTTCGGCGACCAGCCGGAGAGGTCGATATAGACATTTGGCTTGTGGATCGCGACCGACAGCGCCTCTTCCTGCCAGGGAAACGACGGGTGCGCGAGGATGATCTTCAGATCGGGAAAATCCGCGGCCACGTCGTCCATGTACATCGGGTTGGAATATTTCAGCCGCATGCCCATGCCGCCCGGCATGCCGGAGCCGACGCCGGTCTGGCCGGTGTGGAATAGCGCGATCGCGCCGCCGTCGTTGATCGCTTCATACAGCGGATAGGCCATGCGGTCGTTGGGGTAGAAGCCTTGCATGGTCGGATGGAATTTAAAGCCTTTGACGCCGAATTCCTCGATCAGCCTGCGCGCCTCGCGCACGCCGAGCTTGCCCTTGTGCGGGTCGATACTGACAAAGGGGATCAGCACGTCGGAATTCTGCGCGGCGACCTCCAGCATTTCGTCGTTGTTGTAACGGCGGAAGCCGGTCTCGCGCTCGGCGTCGACCGGGAAGATCACCGCGGCGATCTTCTTGGCGCGGTAGTAGGCCGCGGTTTCCGGAACGGTCGGCGGATGCTTGTTCGGCGACTTGAAGTACTCGGCCATCTGCGCCTGGAAGTCGTCATAGCCGTCGTCGCCATGCATGCCGCAAGGCTCTTCCGCATGGGTGTGGATGTCGATCGCCACGAAATCGTCGGGGTTGAGCAACTTCAACTTCGGCATCTCGATATCCAGCGGCTTATTTTTATGTCCGATAATTGACTATACAATATAACGAACTTGGCAAGCAGACAGCCAAGCAGAGCGCCTTGTATCACCGACAGCGGGCGATTGACGATTGGATACGACTTCGCGATCCCGCGGCGCGATGCGCCCGAGTTTTAAAAACCGTTCGCCCAAAAGAGGGCGCAGGCGATCCCAAGAGGGACGCAGCGATCCCAAGAGGGACGCAGGAAACGCCGGGTGCGCGGTGCACCCGCAGCCCGTGTGCGAAGTGTAGTAAGCACACGGTAGTCACCACAGGTTCACCGGAACGCCCCCGGCGTTTCCTGCGCAATGGTTTTACGGCTTATGCCGCGCTCTCCTCGGCGACGAATTCGTCTTGTCACCGTCATCGGCGAATATGGCTTGTCAGACCCGGTTGGGCCGATGTTGCCTCCGCCGACTTGACACCAGCAACGGGTGCCAGGACCACACGGTTTTGCCGTACGCGGCAACCTTTACCGATCCGCGGGTCGGCCATGTGCTGCCGACCGCATTTCAGCAAAGGCGTTGAAGCGCCGTTCGTCCACGCGCCGGTCGATCGCTCACAGGCATTCGCTCAATCGAAAGCCTGCCCTGCAAATCTCCGTACACGACGACGCTGCCGCGTCCACCGCATCCCATCCCAACGTTCGTGACGATGGCCAACGCCCCTCTCTCGGGACAGGATGGCGGGAGATAAGCCGGTGATTTGGGTCAGATGAAAAGAGGAAATATTTTTCGAGGCGCGGCTGGACAGCCGAAATCAGATTGAATCCGTTCGAGAAAGTCGCGTCATCGCGCGCGAATTTCCCGCAGCGATCATGGCGAAGCCGCAGCAGTCTGGAGCGAGGCTTGTCTCAGGCGCAGCAAGAATGGGTGGAGAACGGACCTACCCACTACACGCGGATGCCGCTTGCGAGGATTGCGTCTGCGAGTTCGGCGGCAGGTCCGCTTAAGGTTTTGCCCGCGCCGAGCAGAACGAACTCGACGGTGCCGAGATCTGGCAGACCAAGGCCGCTCGGGATCTCGGCAAGGCCCGTCGGGATCAGGTCTCCCGCGACAATCGTGACGCCGAGCCCGGCGAGCGCCGCGGCTCGCAGCCCGCTCAAACTGGCGCTCATGCACACGATGCGCCAAGGACGACCGCACCGCTCGAGCGCGGCGAGAACGATTTCGCGGGTGACGCTGGGCGGTGAATAGAGGATCAGCGGTACTGGCATTGTTGGATCAAGGCGCGGCAGATCGCCGGACACCCAGGCTAACCGGTCGCGCCAGACAACACGTCCGCGATCCTCTCCCGGGCGACGTTTGCCGCAGACAAGGTCAAGCTCTCCGCGCCCAAGTTTTTCGTTGAGCTCACCGCTCAAGCCAACCGTGAGCTCGAACTCGACAAGCGGATGTGTGCGAACAAACTCCCGCAACACTTCCGGCAAAAGCGACGTCACAAAGTCCTCCGACGCGCCGAACCGTAGTCGGCCGCGCAGCTCGGAGCCCGCGAAATAGCGCTCCGCCCGTTCGTTCGCCGCTAGGATGCCCCGGGCGAACTCGACCATGGCCTCCCCGTCATGCGTCATTGCTACCGAATGGGTATCGCGGACGAACAGCCGACGTCCGGCCTCGTCCTCAAGCTTGCGGATGTGCTGGCTGACCGTCGACTGGCGCAAGCCGAGGCGCTCGGCAGCCCGGGTAAAACTACGGGTCTGGGCAATCGCCAGAAAGGTCTGGAGCAGGACGGGATCTAACATGGGTCAATCATCATGATTTTCGATCACAATAATAGCTGTTAGCAGCATTTACAATGAGCGGGTTTCGCCGATATCAGAGGTGTCCCGGTTTATGAGGCTCAAAATGACATTGCTTCGCTCCGTCTGTTCACGCATCGACGGGTTCCTCGCGGCGATCCTGCTGACTGTTGCTTTTGCCGCTGTGATGCCGGCCCGCGGGGAAGGGGCAGCGGCTGTTGGCTGGCTGGTGGATGCCGCCATCGTGCTGTTGTTTTTCATGCATGGGGCGAAGCTTTCGCCCCAAGAGGCGCTGGTTGGAGCGCGGCACTGGCGACTGCACGTGATGGTATTCCTGAGCACGTTCGCGCTGTTTCCGTTGCTCGGTATTGCCGCGCACTTCCTGGTCCCAAATCTCCTCCCCGGGCCGTTATGGGCCGGGGTGATTTTGCTCACCGCGCTGCCCTCGACGGTGCAGGCCTCGATCGTTTTCACGTCGGTGGCAGGGGGCAACGCGACGGCGGCGATGTGCAGCGCGACCGCCTCAAGCCTGCTCGGCGTTTTCCTTACGCCGCTAATCGCCGGTTTCCTGCTCGCCAGTCACGGCCTCGATATCTCCGCGCGCTCGGTTCTTGGCATTGTGGTGCAGCTTTTGCTGCCCTTCGTCGCCGGTCAGCTGTTGCGACCGTGGATCGGTGCTTATCTCACGCGCCATCCGCGCGCGCTCAAGAGCGTGGATTACGGATCGGTCCTGATCCTCGTCTACGCCGCTTTCAGCCACGGCGTCGTGGACGGCATCTGGCATCAGATCGGTGCGGGAGATCTGTTCAAGGTTGCGCTCGTCGATATCGCGCTGCTCGCGACCGTGATGGCCATCCTGATCTTTGGGAGCAGACAGCTCGGCTTCTCGCGTGCTGATGAAATCGCTATCGTTTTCTGCGGATCAAAGAAAAGCCTCGTCAACGGCGTGCCTATCGCATCCTTGCTGTTCGCCGGGCATGTGGGGCTGGTTGTCATCCCGCTGATGCTGTTCTACCAGATGCAGATGATGGTTTGCGCGTGGCTCGCGCGGCACTACGCAGCACACCGGGTCACGGCGAGTGAACGGCAAGCAGCTATTTCTGCCACGCCCGTCTGAGCGCGGGGGCGAAGCGGAAATTGTTCACTCGTTCTGAGTATTTCGCATTTTGACCCCAGGCGCACCTCGGCTGCTGGATCTGCATGGACCGCGCGTCCGCCCCATTAAACTTCGCTTTAATAAACTCAACTCGGCGTCAAACGCGCGCGTTAAAGAGCCAATAGCCTGCGGGCCAGCATTTGCGCACAACAAAGTTGATTGCGGTGCGACAGGACGTCGTGACGAAATCATGCGGCGTGAACGCGGGGGTGACTCAACTCCTGAAGGGGCGTCGATCCCTCGCGCATTAATTATCTGACTGCCGTCGATTTCTGTGTAATCGCGCGCACCCACGCCGCGTTTTGCTCGTTGCCATCGGTAGGCCGCGGCCTGAAACAATCAAAACATTATTCGCGTCGACGGGAATATCGAAAATCAGATCTGAGTCTTTCCATCACAAGACCCACGGACATACGCGCCGGGAGTCGATAATTAGATGGGAGTAAAGCGATGCGCTCTATTTTAGCCTTAGGGCTGTTGATCACTCTGTGCTGTTCCGCCGACGCCGCCACGGTGCATCACGTCCGCACACGCCATCATCATGCGAACTCAGGCTTCGCCAATAGCTTTGCCTATGCACCACCTCAACTGCCGGTTCACTACAATACCCCTAGCTACAACGATGCCCCTAGCTACAACGACGCGTCCAAGTTTGGCGGCAGTACAGCGCTGCCCGCGGAGTAAGAACGCTCGGAAAACCTCGGTCGCGCGCAGGAAAATGGCGCACGCCCGGAAGACAATTCGGGTGCCTGAAATTTCGGGTGACGCCGTGCAGGAGATTTGGACGTTCGCGCCGGATCTGCTGATGAGAGCGGACGGGTAGCGGTGGCGCCCGTCCGCTCTCCGTCATGGCGCCGAGTTCTGGCGCCCGCGCGGCTTGAAACGGCGCACCAATCGCGGATTCTATCAGCCGTTGACGACACCCCAAGTCAGATTGAAACCATTCGACAAATTGCGCCATCGCGCACGAATTCCCGCAGCTCTTCGAGGTCCCCGATCATGGGCCAAGGATGCGTCCGCCGAATCCTGCGCCAAGACTAAAAGGCGGGCTGCCACCAGTGCAGCTAACGTCGTAAGAGATTGTTATAAGTTGCCGCTTCGTCCAGGGCGTGGACTCATTAGCGCGTAGCCCAAGACTGAAGCGGATCGGGTCTTTACGATTTCGTTTCGGTGGGGTGTTCGCTCATGCTCCCTGCTGGCGGGCAAGCTCCCTGATCCAGTCTGCATAGTGTCCGCGATCCGCGAGCAGTCGTGTGCGGAAGCAGCTCGCGCTGCTGCCTCGAAGCCGGGTGGGTCAAGCCGGTCAGACCGGGCGACACCATCCAGCCGACCGGGATCGTAAATCGAAGCAGACCACCGCAAATTTCGCGTTGCGTGTCGATCGACGTCATGGTGCGCAACCAACGCGGAGAAGGTTGCCCACCGGCGAGGCCATGTTTGAGTTCCCCTTCGCTGGATTGTCATTGATTTCAATGAGATCGGGCGGATATTGGCTGGCGCGGCCGTGGCCTGCGCTGCCGGCGGGATCGATTTGGAAGGTGCGGGGCTGGATTGACATTCGGCCCTGCGATGGCCTAGAAACCGCGAGTCCCGGGCGACTTGGTCGCCGGCGGGACCAACCCCGCATTGCCACTTTCGGGTCTCTATTCACATTCGGCCTCGCACACGGCCTTTCAAAGTATCAGGATTGTCCCATGAAGGTCCGTAACTCGCTGAAATCGCTGCGCGGCCGCCATCGCAACAACCGTCTGGTCCGCCGCAAGGGCCGGATGTATGTGATCAACAAGGTGCAGCGCCGTTTCAAGGCGCGCCAGGGTTGATTAGCCGCGGTTGAATCGCGACCTCCTCTGGTCGCCGGTTGCAGCGTAAATCCCAGGCCATCACGTCGCTTTGACGTCTTGCTGCTTTGCAAGGCGGTTTTGCTGTGTCTAGACTGCAGCGATGGCACCGAGCTTCCCTCGCGCATCCCATTGCCGATCCGCACTCCTTCTGGCTGCGGTCCTGGCGGCTGCGCCGATCCCGGTGCTGGCGCAGGATCCAGGGATTACGCCGTCGAAACAGCAGAAAAAGCTCCCGGAAGCGCCCGGCAAGCTGCCGAAGGTGGGCGCTGACCGCACCCGTGGACTGGACTTCCTGCTCGGGGCGCTGAAGGTGGCGCCGGATGAGGCCAGCGCCAAGCATGTAGAAGCCCGGATCTGGGCGCTATGGATGCAGACGCCGAGCGATACGGCCGCGCTTCTGATGGTGCGCGCCAAGGCTGCGATGGACGCCCAGAAGATGGACGTTGCGCTGAAATTGCTCGACGCGGTCGTCAAGCTGCGCCCCGATTATACCGAAGCATGGAACCGGCGGGCGACGGTGTATTACATGCGGAACGATTATGCCCATTCGCTCCAGGACATCGAACAGGTGCTGGTCCGCGAACCCCGTCATTTCGGGGCGCTGGCAGGGCTCGGCATGATTATGCAGGATCTCGGCGACGACAAACGCGCGCTCGACGCGTTTCGCAAGGCGCTCGCCGTCAACCCGTATCTTGAGAAGGTGCCGGAACTGGTCAAGACCTTGAGCGAGAAAGTCGAAGGCCGCGACATCTGATCGCGTGAATGACGGGGCTCGCGAGGTGAACCAGAGCTAGTGCAGGGCGCTGCCGCCGCGTTCGAAGGCCCCGCCATGGCCGACAACCGCGTAAAGCTGCGCAAGCTCCGCCTCGAGTCGTTCATTGACCAGCAACAGGGCCCTTAGCGCCCCGCGCATATCGCCATCGCAACTGGCAACGATTTCGTCGATGGCGATCTCATTCGGTCTGGAAGTCATCAAAACCCTCCAATCGTGCTCGAATACTCTTGGCAGATAATCTCGGATAGTTCTGACGCCAGATCCACGTGCCTGTGGATTGTGTGGACAACGCCAATCACGGCAGCCGCGATGCCACGCGCCCAGCACGTGGCAAAGATGCCGACGGCGACTATATGAAATCCCTCATGACGGATGTGTGAAATCCCCGCCACATGAGTTCCCGCCGGTGAGAAAGACGTTGATAACCCTGCTGCTCCTGGTGATCGCCCCCATCACGATATCGGCCACGAAGTATCTGCTCGGGGATCGCGGCCGCAATTGGCAGACGGCCGACCGTTCCAGCGCGGGGCTTTTGCCGACGCCCATGGAGCATCCGGAGGCGTTGGTGCGGGTTTATGCCGCCCGAACGGTTCGCTGGCGCGGCATCTTCGCGGTGCATTGCTGGATCGTCGTCAAAGACTTCAATGCGCAGCACTACACCCGCTATGACTACACCGCCTGGGGAGAGCCGATCCGCGTCGATGGCTTTGCGCCCGACGGGAGGTGGTTCGGTGTCGTGCCGCAAACCGTTGCCGCCGCCGACGGCGCAGCCGCCTCAAGCATGATCCCGAAAATTCGTGCCGCGATCGGTGGCTATGAGTGGCGTTCCTACGGCGACTATCGCGCCTGGCCGGGACCGAATTCCAACACGTTCGTCACGGCCGTGCTTGCGTCCGTTCCCGAGTTGCATGCCGCGCTGCCGCCGACCGCTATCGGCAAGGATTTTCCTTACAACGGCGACATGTTCGGGCTGACGCCTTCGGGAACCGGCGTTCGCGTCACGCTCGGTGGCTATCTCGGCCTCACGATCGGCTGGGTCGAAGGCCTCGAGGTCAACTTTCTCGGCGCGGTGTTCGGCCTCGATCTGCGCCGGCCGGCGATCAAGTTGCCGGGCTTGGGGCGCATGGGTTTTGGTTAGAGTTGTTTAAGCATGATCATTTTCGGAAAACCGGTATCCACTTTTCCGGATCATGCTAGGCGCCGATTTGTCGTTGCCGATCCGGCATTGGCGGCGAAACCGTCGCCCGGTAGAACCGTAGCTGGTTGGTGCCCAAAACCACCAAGATCATCCGGACATCGCACATGATATCTGTCGTCGTCGTGATGGCGCTGGTGATCCTGGCGCTGGTCACGCAGGCCGGGGTCCTTGCCTTGCAGCGGACCTATCCCGCGCAGGGCAAGATGATCGAAGTTGCCGGCGCAACCCTTAACGTGCTCGACATCGGTCCGCGCGATACCGCCGCGCCGCCGATCGTCATGATCCATGGTGCGAGTTCAAACCTGGAAACCCTGCGGCGGCCGCTGGGGGACAGGCTTGCCCGCAACCGTCGCGTGATCCTGATCGATCGCCCCGGCCATGGCTGGAGCCCGCGCGCGCGGCTGGCGGATTCGACACCGGCGATCCAGGGCCGAATGATCGAGGAGGCGCTCGAAAAGCTGGGTGTCGGCCGGGCGATCTTCGTGGTCCACTCATGGGCCGGCGCATTGGGGGCGCGCATGGCGCTCGATTATCCGGAGCGCGTCGCGGGTCTCGTGATGCTGGCGCCGGTGGCCTATCCGTGGCGGGGCGGCGTCGGATGGTACAACAAGGTTATCACCACGCCCGTGGTCGGTCCGTTGCTGGCCCACACGATCACGCTGCCGCTCGGCTTGTTCCTGACCGGCCCGGGCGCCCGCGGCGTGTTTCTGCCGCAGACCATGCCGGATGATTTCATCAAGACCACGGCGACGCCATTGCTGCTGCGTCCGCGCCAGTTTCGCGCCAACGCCTGGGATCTCATGATGCTAAAGGCGGCGGTGGCCGAGCAGGCGCCACGCTACGGCGCGATCGCGACGCCTACGACGGTGATATCGGGGGATGCCGACGCGACCGTATCGCTCGACATCCATTCGCGGCCGTTCGCGGCGGCCGTGCCCAACGCGAAACTGATCGTGCTGCCGGGCGTCGGCCACATGGTGCAGAACGCCGCGACCGATCGCGTGGTATCCGAGATCGATGCCATGATCGGCACGATCGCGCGCAGCAAGGCCATGGCCGCGAACCTCGGCGGCTAGTTTCACGCGCGGCCGCCAGCGCGCCGAGCCCGGCCGGTGTGGGCGAGTTGGCGCTTCGATTTCGCGAAACCGGAAGGATTTTTGTTTCCCATTTTTTCCGGCGCGCCGCGCGCAACAGCGCGCAACATACCGGCGGGCAATGAAAAGATATCGTTAAGACAGTTAACTCTACCGTCGCGCGGGGCCTGCAAGAACCACGCGCGATGTTCGATACGATCATTTTGCTTTCGGGTGCGGCCGAGCGATCCGTGTTGCCGCACGCGCTGCTTGGCCACAATCCGCGGCTCACGGTGATCCCGGTTGGGACCCTGGCCGATTTGACCGCCCTGGATTCCGATACGCTCCAGCGCGCCCGCCTGATCGCGTTCGTGACGCCGGAAATCGTCCCTGCTGATATTCTCAACCGGCTTGGCTACGGCGCCTTCAATTTTCACCCCGGGCCGCCGAGCTATCCAGGATGGGCGCCCGCGCATTTTGCGCTTTACGATCGGGCAACCGAATTCGGTGCGACGGCGCACGTCATGGTCGAACAGGTCGATGCCGGCCCGATCATTGACGTCGTGCATTTCCCCATTCCCGCGGGTATCTCGGTCTTCGGGCTGGAGGGGATGGCTTACGCGCGTCTGGCGCAGTTGTTCTGGCGGATGGCGAAATCGCTCGCGACGGATGCGGCGTCACCGCCCACGCTTCCGATTCAATGGGGTCCCAAGAAATATTCCCGCCGCACGTATCGGGCGATCTGCGACATTCCTCTAGACATTCCGAAGGACGAGTTCGACCGTCGCCTCCAGGTGTTCGGCGGCAACCATTTCGGAATGTCCCCGACCATCCATCTGCACGGCGTCGAATTTCGCGCGGTGATGCCGTCAGGTCGGCAAGCCACCGCTTAGCCGATGCAAAGCGAATGCCTTGGCGATTGCATGGCCGGGACTTGTATACCAGCAGCTGGGCGCCGACGGCCCAGACGGGCCGTCGCGAGGCGGCTACTTGGTCTTTCCGTCCTTGTCGTATTGCGAGACATAAGCCCAGAGATCGCCGACGTCCTTCTCATTCTTGATGCCGGCAAAGGTCATCTTGGTGCCGGGAACCTTTGCCTTTGGATCCTTGATGTACTCCTTGAATACGGCCTCGTTCCAGGTGATGCCGGAATTCTTGTTGGCGTCCGAATAGGAATAATCCGGCGCCGTGCCGGCCTTGCGGCCGTCGAGCCCGTTGAGTTCCGGGCCGACCTTGTTCTTGGCGCCTTCGCCGATGGCGTGGCAGGCGAGGCACTTGTTGAAGACGGTCTTGCCGGCCGCAGCGTCCTGCGCCAGCGCGGCAGAGGCGGCTACCGACGATGCGATGACAATCAGCGCGCTTACGGTCAGTTTTTGCATGGACAACTCTTCGTGGGTTCGGAGGACTTTGAGGCCTTGTGACATGGCGGACTTGCATAGGACAAGCCGGGGAACAGCCCCGGATTCCATGCATCCGCTGTCTTGTTGGGATAGTTGGTCCCGAAGGTCCACTCACCCTTTGGAGAGCTACCCAAAGCGGCTCAGACGTGCTTGATTTGCCAAGACAAATTTTGCGAAGACAGAATTTGCGAAGACAAATCGACGACAGCGGCTGCGTTGGTGCGCGGGGCGCCCGTGGAGAAACGCACATGACCATCTTGATGCCTGCGTCGGATCAGGCGGTTCTGGGACGTCGCGACGCCATCGTTGCGGCGCTGCGCGCGATCGTGCCGGGCGAGGGCGTGATCGATAGTCCAGCCGAAATGCTGCCCTACGAGTCCGACGGCCTGATGGCCTATCGCCAACCGCCGATGGTGGTGGTGCTTCCCGACACCACCGAACAGGTCGCGCAGGTGCTGAAATATTGCTTCGCGCAGGGCATCAAGGTGGTGCCGCGCGGGTCCGGTACCTCGTTGTCCGGCGGGGCGCTGCCGCTGGCCGACGGCGTGCTGCTGGGCCTCGGCAAATTCAAGCGCATCCGCGAGATCGATTTCGACAACCGGGTGGTCGTGACCGAGCCCGGCGTAACCAATCTCGCCATCAGCCAGGCGGTGGCGCATGCCGGTTTCTACTACGCGCCCGATCCGTCGTCGCAGATTGCCTGCTCGATCGGCGGCAATGTCGCGGAGAATTCCGGCGGCGTGCATTGCCTGAAATACGGCATGACCACCAATAACGTGCTCGGCTGCGAAATCGTGCTGATGTCAGGCGAGGTCATCAAGGTCGGCGGCAAGTCGCCGGAGACGAGCGGCTACGACCTGATGGGCATCATCACGGGGTCTGAAGGCCTGCTCGGTGTCATCACCGAGATCACGGTGCGGATTCTGCAAAAGCCGGAGACCGCGCGCGCGCTGATGGTCGGCTTTGCGCAAGTCGAGGCCGCCGGCGAATGCGTGGCCCAGATCATCGGCGCCGGGATCATTCCGGGCGGCATGGAGATGATGGACAAGCCCGCGATCCACGCCGCCGAGGCCTTCGTCCACGCCGGCTATCCGCTCGACGTCGAGGCGCTGCTGATCATCGAACTTGATGGTCCCGGCGTCGAGGTCGATGAACTGATCGCGCGCGTCGAGAAGATCGCGCGTAGCTGCGGCTCGACGAGCGTTCAGATCTCCAATTCCGAGCAGGAGCGCAACCTGTTCTGGGCCGGCCGCAAGGCGGCGTTTCCCGCCGTGGGGCGCATCTCGCCGGACTATCTGTGCATGGACGGCACCATTCCGCGCGGCGCGCTGCCGCAGGCGCTGACCCGGATTCGCGAACTCTCGGAAAAATACGGCCTTGGCGTCGCCAACGTATTTCATGCCGGCGACGGCAATCTGCATCCGCTGATCCTGTACGATGCCAACAAGCCGGGCGAGATGGACAAGGCCGAGGCCTTCGGCGCGGACATCCTGCGGTGCTGTGTCGAACTCGGCGGCGTGCTGACCGGCGAGCACGGCGTCGGCGTCGAGAAGCGCGACCTGATGCCGGAGATGTTCAGCGAGATCGATCTCAACCAGCAGCAGCGGCTGAAATGCGCGTTCGACGCGCAGGGCCTGCTCAATCCGGGCAAGGTGTTTCCGACCCTGCATCGCTGCGCCGAGCTTGGCCGCGTCCATGTCCATCACGGCAAGCTTGCGTTTCCCGACATTCCCAGGTTCTGAGCGGATGATAAACGGCAACTTGGTGATCGAGCACAGCGTGCTCTCTCCCCCCTTGTGGGGGAGAGGTGGAGAGGGGGGTAGCCACGCGCGCTGCCTTTGCGGTTTACCCCTCCCCCTAACCCTCCCCCACAAGGGGGGAGGGAACAAGCTGAAGACGGGGCAATCGTGGACACATTGAAAGTACGTGACGCGGCGGATGTCGAGCAGGTGGTGCGCGCCGCGCTTGCCAGCGAACAGCCGCTGGAAATCATCGGCCATGGCTCCAAGCGGCTGGTCGGCCAGCCGATGGCGACCAATGCGCTGCTCGACCTGTCGGATCTGAACGCGGTGACGGCATACGAGCCGACCGAATTGATCATCACCGTGCAGGCGGGCGCGCCGCTCGCGGACGTGCTGTCGCTGATCGATTCCAGGAATCAGCAATTTGCGTTCGAACCGGTCAACACCGCGCCGCTGTTGGGCACGCCCGAGGTGGGCACCATCGGCGGCATGATCGGCGTTGGTTTGGCGGGGCCGCGACGCATCAAGGCCGGCGGCGCCCGCGATCATCTCCTCGGCGCGCATGCGGTGTCGGGGTTCGGGGACAGCTTCAAGGCCGGCGGCAAAGTCGTGAAGAACGTCACCGGCTACGATCTTTGCAAGCTGCTGGCGGGGTCGTGGGGCACGCTGGCGGTCATGACCGAGGTGACATTGAAGGTGATGCCAAGGCCGGAGAGCGAACGCACGCTGGTGCTGCGCGGGCTGGATGACCTGACCGCGAACCGGGCGATGACCGCGGCGCTGGGCTCGCCGTTCGACGTGTCCGGCGCGGCGCATGTTCCGCATCAGGCATTTCGCGGCTCGGCGGCCGGCCCCGACCAGTTTGGTGGTTTGGGATCGCCGCAGCAGGCGGTCACCCTGTTGCGGCTGGAAGGCATTGCGGCATCGGTCGCCCATCGCGCGGCCGCGCTCGGCAAGGCGCTGGCGCCGTTCGGAGCCGCGGAGATCGTCGAAGACGCCGGTTCGGCAGCGATCTGGGTTTTCGTTCGCGACGTTCAGCCGTTCGCGGCCAGCGGCACGCTGGGCGGCTGGCCGGTATGGCGGATCGTGTGTCCGCCGGCATCCGGCGGCGCACTCGGTCAGGCGCTTTCGCGCGACGCCGGCGGCGAGGTGATCTACGACTGGGGCGGCGGCCTGATCTGGGCGGCGCTGCCGCCGAAGCCCGACGCTCACGCGGCGCTGGTACGTACGTGCGTCAATGCCGCCGGCGGTCACGCGACCTTGCTGCGGGCCTCCGAAGAGGTACGGCGCAATGTCGATGTGTTTCATCCACAGCCGGCCGGCCTGGCCGCGCTCAGCGAACGCGTTCGCCACAGCTTCGATCCCAAGAACATCCTCAATCGCGGCCGGATGACGCGTGGATTCCTGACATGAAAACCGAATTCAGCCTGGCGCAACTCGCCGATCCCGATATCGCGGAGGCCGACAAGATCCTGCGCGCGTGCGTGCATTGCGGATTCTGCACCGCGACCTGCCCGACCTATGTGCTGCTCGGCGACGAACTCGACAGTCCGCGTGGCCGAATCTACCTGATCAAGGAGATGCTGGAAAAAGACCGGCCGCCGACCCAAGAGGTGGTCAAGCACATCGACCGCTGTCTGTCCTGCCTTGCCTGCATGACCACCTGCCCCTCGGGGGTGAACTACATGCACCTGGTCGACCAGGCGCGGGTCCGGATCGAAGCGGACTACACCCGGCCGCTCGCCGAGCGCGCGCTCCGTGCTGTCCTCGCTTTCGTTTTGCCGCGGCCCGGACTGTTTCGCGCCAGCATGATCCTGACGCGGCTGGTCCGACCACTGGCCGCCTTGCTGCCGGCACCCAAACCGGCGTCGGCGTCGCCGACCTTGTGGCGGCGGATCAGCGCCATGCTGGCGCTGGCGCCGGGTCGTTTGCCGCCGCGGGGCGCCGGGCGCGGAAGCGTCTTTCCGGCGCTGGGCGTCAGGCGCGGCCGTGTCGCGCTGCTACAGGGCTGCGCGCAGCAGGTGCTGGCGCCGCGGATCAACCGGGCCGCGATCAATCTTTTGACGCGTCACGGCATTGAGGTCGTCCTGGTGAGGGACGAGCAATGTTGCGGCGCGCTCACCCACCACCTCGGGCGTGATGGCGATGCGCTGGGACGCGCCCGTGCCAACATCACTGCCTGGCTCGGCGAGGCCGAGCGCGGCGGCCTCGACGCGATCCTGGTGACGACGTCGGGCTGCGGCACGGTCATCAAGGATTACGGTTTCATGCTGCGCGAGGATCGCGATTTCGCAGGCCCGGCCGCGAAGGTCTCAGCGCTGGCCAAGGACATCACGGAATATGTCGGCGGCCTCGAACTGCAGCCGCCGCAGCAGCGTGGCGATCTCGTCATCGCCTATCACTCGGCCTGTTCGCTGCAGCACGGACAGAAAATCACGCAAGCTCCGAAAGAATTGCTTTCCAAGAGCGGATTCGTGGTGAAAGATGTGCCTGAGAGCCATTTGTGTTGCGGTTCGGCGGGGACTTACAACATTCTCCAGCCTGACATTGCGAGCCGATTGCGCGATCGAAAGGTCGCCAATATTGCGATGGTCAAGCCGGACATGATCGCTGCAGGCAATATTGGATGCATGGTGCAGATTGCCGGCGGTACGTCAGTTCCTGTTGTGCACACGGTTGAGCTTCTTGATTGGGCGACGGGGGGGCCCCGGCCAGGCGTGAACTGATCGATTGGCCCCGCGCGAAACGCGGACGATCTAAAGTGCCCGATGAACAGCGATCGACAGACTTTGATCGATAGACATTGATCGGCGGCAACAGGAGAATCACGATGGCTAAAGGAAAAAAGAATAAAAAAGGCAAGAAAAGTAAAAGCAAGAAAATGCTTTTGATGGCGAAAAAGAAATCCGCCAAGAAAGCTTCGAAGAAGGTCTCGAAAAAATCTTCGAAAAAGTCCGCAAAGAAATCGGCAAAAAAGTCCGGCAAGAAATCAGCTAAGAAATCCAGCAAGAAATCCGGCAGGAAATCCAAGGCCGCGCCGAAAAAATCAGCCAGGAAGTCGGCCAAGAAAGCTGTCAAGAAATCGGCCAAGAAGGCCAGCGCCGAGAAGAGCCCGGCGAAAAAGATCTCGGTTTCGACGGCCGGGGCCGCCGTAGCCAAACCCGCCGCGACCAAGCCGGCGGTACCTAAACCTGCGGCCTCAAAGCCAATGGCTCCCAAGCCGACGGCTCCCAAACCGATGGCTCCAGTGGCTGCGCCAAGCCCGGCCTCCGGTGCCGAAGCCGGCTCCTGCTCCGGCGGCTTCGAGTTGGGCTGGCCCAAGTTCTTCCCTTGCAACTCCCGCCGAGCCCAGCCCGCCCCCGTCATGGGGACATTCGGGCGGCCACCCATCGTCGCCTTCCGGCGGAGATGACGAGCGATAGCGAGAACTCCGCGGTTCCCGCGCAACGTGTTTAGGCCGCCGCGCCCGTCGCTGCGGCCTTTTTCATGAGTGACATTCTCCGCGGCTCAGCCGGATGATTCGGTCGGATGATTTGAGGCGTTTGCCGGAACGACCCGGTCCTGGGGACCGCCAGTTGGTGGCCGGGAAGTCGCTCAACCGATGCTGGATACGATCACAAAACCGTTCGTACCGATCAAAAAATGTTGTTGTAATGCAACACCAGCCGACAACATGTTTCCAAGTGTCAAAAACGCCTAAAAAGTCAGCAGATGCCCGCGTTTTTTGCTTCCCGCAAGGGGGGGCGTGTTCCAGATTGCAGCCGTAACTTAACGCAGCCGATTGTTTCCTGTCCTCGGACACCGAAATCGGACTGTTTGTTCTAACTGTGATGGGGATCGTCATGAAGAAGATGGTGTTGGCCGCGGCGATGTTGGCGGTGACTGCGGGGTCCGCTCTCGCAGCGGATATGCCTAGGAAAGCGATCGCGCCGCCGCCCCCGGTCGCATTCGACCCCTGGGATATCGCCTTCGGCGGTGGCGTCATGAACGACTACATCTTCCGCGGTATCACCCAGTCGAACCACCAGGCATCGGTCACCGCCTATTTCGAGCCGCGCTATAACGTCAGCAAGGACCTGCAACTCTACATCGGTACCTCGACCGAGAGCATCTCCTTCGCGAACCGCGCCGCCGCCGAGGTCGACATCTACGGCGGTATTCGTCCGACCTTTGGGGCAGCCGCCTTCGACTTCGGTGTCTGGGGTTATCTCTATCCGGGTGGAACCTGCCACTTCGGCGCCCCCTTCGACACCGCAGGCAATGTGCTTAGCCAGCAATGCCAGACCAACTTCCTGTTCGACGGCAACGTCATGAAGAAAGACGTCAGCTTTTTCGAAGTCTACGGCAAGCTGAACTACACCGTCAGCGACAACTGGGCGTTCGGCATCAACGAATATTATACGCCGAACTTCCTGAACTCGGGCGCCTGGGGCAACTATTCCTCGATCACCGGCAAGTTCACCGCGCCGAGCTCGACCTTTGGCAGCAGCGGCATCGGCATGTATGTCTCCGGTGAGTTCGGAAGGCAGTGGCTTGGAACGTCCGATTCGTTCTATGGAACGGGCTTCACCAATCCGGGCTTTGCCGGACCGTTCCCGAACGGCATCAAGTACGCCGACTACAATACCTGGAACATCGGCATCGGCTTCACCTACAAGGTGTTCACGCTTGATCTGCGTTACTCCGACACCGACCTGTCGAAGGGTGATTGCAACGCCTTTACGAGCGCGTTCAACTCCACCGGGACGACCAGCATCACCGCGATCAACCCGACTGGCGCAAGCTCGAATTGGTGCGGCGCGGCTGGCATTGCCAAGCTCTCGGCCGACCTGACCGCAATGTCCAATCTGAAGTAAGTTCCTTTTTCGAAAGCGAGGGGCGGCAGAGCAATCTGCCGCCCCTTTCGTTTGTGGGTGAGCTGAAGCACGCCCATCGATGCGATCGGTCGCAACGATCGTCGCAAGTTCTGGCCGCAGTCCCCATCGAATCAACTGCGTTGAATCAAGCGCTGGCCGCGTCTGCCACTTTGAGCCGGATCGCGGGCAAACGCTTGGTGGGTGTCCCGAGGGAAAGCCCTTCCAACGCGCGCCCGGATCGCACCTGAACTACGGGCGCCTCACGACGGCTTATTGCCGCCCTGGTCCTGCAGCGCAAACCGGTCACCGTCGCGTGCCAGCACGACATTACGTTGATGAAAGGCCTCGAGCGTCGAGCGATGACCGATCGACACAACGGTGGTTGCTGGCAGTTTCTGCTCAATCAGGCGATAGAGCATCGCTTCAGAGGCTTCATCAAGCGAGGCAGTGGCCTCGTCCAGAAACAAATATTGCGGCGCGAGCAGTAGCGCGCGGGCCAGTCCCAGACGCTGTTGTTCGCCGAGTGAGAGCATCCGGTTCCAGTGCGCTTCCTCGTCCAATTGCGTCGCCAGCTTGGGCAGGCCCACGGCGATGAGCACATCCCTGAGTCGATCCGCACTATAGGCGCTCGCTTCCGCGGGATAGGCGATCGCCGCCCGCAGCGAGCCGATCGGAAAATACGGCCGCTGCGGCAGCATCATCAGGCTGGCGTTCGCCGGAACGGCGATGGAGCCGCTGCCGAACGGCCAGATGCCGGCAATGGCGCGGAACAAGGTCGACTTGCCCGCGCCAGACGGGCCCATGACCAAGGTGCGTTGGTTGGGGCGAAGGCTGAAGCCGTCCGCCGAGACCAGCGGCGTTCCATTGGGCAACCGCACCAGAAGCTTTTCGAGGTCGACTTTATCGCTGCCGCTCGACGATGCGACATGGATCGAGCCGGTCCCGGTCGCGAGCCTGGTGGCGCCGGCAATCGACATTTCAAAACCGTCGAGGCGTGCGACGACGGATCGCCACTCCGCCAGCGACCGATAAATCGTGATGAAGAACGACAGGGATGCTTGTACGCTGGAGAAGGCGGATGCGGTCTGCATCATGCCGCCGAGTTGGATCTTATTGCCGAAGTAAGCCGGCGCCACCAGGATGTACGGAAAAATCACCGCGGCTTGCGAATAGCTTGAGGTAAACGCGGTCAGCCGCTTGGTCCGGCTCATAATGGCGTACCAATTGTCGATGACGCGACCAAAGCGCTGGGAAAGCTGTGTTCGTTCAGCACTCTCGCCCTTTAACAGCGCGATCTGTTCGGAATTTTCCCGCACCCGCACCAGATTGAAGCGGAAATCAGCTTCGAAACGTTGCTGGTTAAAGGCAAGGTTGACCAGCGGCGAACCAATCCATTGCGTCAGCGCGGTTCCAAAGATCGCATAGATCAGCGCCCCCCAGACCAGATAGCCAGGAATGTGAAACTCGTTGCCGAAGATCGTCAGCGGCGAGTTGGCGGAGAGCCCCCACAGGATGATGACGAACGATCCCAGCGTGACCACCGCGCTCAGCAGGCCGACCGTAATGCTCAGCGTTTGCTCGACGAACAGCTTGACGTCGTCGGAGACGCGCTGATCCGGATTGTCGGCAGCGTCGCCCTGCAACTGCATGCGATAGTGGTTGGCATCGTGAAGCCATTCGCCGAGATAGAGCGTGGTCATCCAGCGCCGCCAGCGGATCTGAAGCCATTGATTGAGATAGAGCTGGTAGACGGACAATGCGATGTAGCAGGTGGCCAGAAGCGAAAAGATACCGATTTCCCTGACGAAACCGTCCCAGTTCTTTTCCTGAAGGGCGTTGTAAAAGCGGTTGTTCCATGCATTCAGCAGAACGTTGATCGCGACGATCATGAGTTCGATGGCGATCACGGCAGCCAAAAGGCCACGGCCGGCCCATTTATCCTCGGAACGGAAATAGGGAGCAGCGATCCGCCATACGGCGGCGAGCGTCGAGCGGATATTTTTCACAGATGACCGTCTCCAGGAATGGCGTCAGCGGACCGAACGATTGCGAGGATTGGAATATTATACTAAAGTCCTATACGTTTCGGTTTGCGTTGGCTTGTCGCCGCCTTGGAGTTAACCCTAGCATGCGCATAACGGGCGAGGGGCGGGGGCCTTTACACTTCGCGAGGTTGTGAGCGGATTCTGGCGCTGCCGGGTCCGCAGTCGATTTCGCACATTGCCGAGGTATTCCCGCGATCACGCCAGGTGTGCCTGACCGTCCACGCTGGTCGGGGCGCCACAGATTGGCGTGGGGAGGAACCGCAATGTGGAATCAAATCTATAACCCGCTCGGCAGCGTAACGTTGTCAACTACCGCCGCCGCTATTCCGGTGGTGACGCTTCTGGTGCTGATCGCTAGCGGAAAAGTGAAGGCGCATATCGCGGCCCTTGTCGCGCTGATCGTCGCCAATATCATCACGATTTTCATCTATACGATGCCCGCCGCCATGTCGATCAAGGCATCGCTGCTCGGTGTTGTGATCGGCTTCTTCCCGATCGGCTGGATCGTCCTTAACGTCATCTTCCTTTATCGGATCACGGTCGAGACTGGACGGTTCGAACTGCTGAAACGTGCGATTGGTGGCGTCACCAACGACCGCCGCCTGCAACTGCTCCTCATTGCATTTGCGTTCGGCGCATTTTTCGAAGGCGCATCCGGTTTCGGTACGCCCGTCGCGATCACCGGCGCAGTTTTGATCGGTCTCGGATTTTCCCCGCTGGCGGCTTCCGGCTTGTCGCTGATCGCCAATACCGCGCCGGTGGCCTACGGCGCGCTCGGTACGCCGATCCAGGGGCTCGCCTCCGTCACCGGCCTCGATCCTTATATCCTCGGTGCGATGGTCGGGCGGCAGTTGCCGTTCTTCTCGCTGCTCGTTCCATTCTGGCTGATTTGGGCGTTCGCGGGCTGGCGTGGCATGTTGGCGATCTGGCCGGCCATTCTCGTTACCGGCGTATCCTTCGCGGTCCCGCAATTCGTGATCTCGAACTTCATCAATCCCTGGATCGTCGATATCGGTGCGTCCCTGATTTCGATGGGCTGCCTCATCCTGTTTCTCAAGGTTTGGCAACCCCGGGAGCTCTGGCTGTCACCGGCATTGCGCGGCAAGGATGAATCGGCCGCGACGATGGTGGCACCGAAGGCCATGGATAGGACGCCGCTCACTCAGGCGCAGGTTTGGGGCGCGCTGCTGCCATGGATCATTGTCTGTGTGGTGATGCTGATCTGGGGCACTGGCGCGTTCAAGAGCTGGGCGAACGCAAATTTCTTTTGGAACTATCCGGTTCCCGAGCTGCACAACATGATCAACAAGGTGCCGCCGGTGGCGGCGAAGCCGACGCCGGAAAGCGCCGTCTTTGGGTTTACCTGGTTGTCGTTTACCGGAACCGGCATGCTGATCGCGGCGATTATTTCCGGCTTCCTGATGGGCATTTCGCCCGCCAAGATGATTGCGGAATATGGCCGCACCATCAAGCTCTGCGCGATTTCGCTGATAACGATATCGGCGATGCTGGCGATCGGCACGCTGACCCGACTGTCGGGCGTCGATGCGACACTCGGTCTGGCGTTTGCCGCAACCGGCGTGCTCTATCCCTTCTTTGGGACGCTGCTCGGCTGGCTGGGCGTGGCACTGACGGGTTCGGATACCGCCTCCAACGTGCTCTTCGGCAATCTCCAGAAGATTACCGCGGAACAACTGGGGCTGTCGCCAATCCTGATGGCCGCTGCCAACTCGTCCGGCGGCGTGATGGGCAAGATGATCGACGCGCAGTCGATCGTCGTCGCCTCTACCGCGACCAATTGGTACGGGCATGAAGGTTCGATCCTTCGCTATGTGTTCGGGCACTCTATTGTGCTGGCTTGCCTTGTCGGCGTTCTCGTAATGTTGCAGGCCTATGTGTACCCATTCACCGCGATGGTCTTGAAATAACCGACCGCTTCGGACCACAAACGACGAAATCCCCGCGGCCAGGTCGCGGGGATTTTTTCATGACCGGCAATTAATGCAGCGGCCAACTGGCCAATCCGATGCGGCTCGAGAGCATGACCCGATTAAGTCGAATCGGATCATGATCTCAGCTCTTGTATGAGTTTGCGGAAAACCGGTTTCCACTTTTCCGGATCATGC
>CAWJJV010000004.1:0-22996 GCA_963843235.1 uncultured Alphaproteobacteria bacterium | reverse complement strand
GCTTCATGGCGCGTCACGCCCAAGGCTGATCGCGCCATCTGCCGTTCAGCACAGACGGCCCTCGGAGGTTCCGGGGGCCTGTTTGCAGCTACAGCGGATTAGCTATATCTGACCGCGGGTAGTAGCGCTGACGGCTCGTGTCGCAAGCCCCAGACCGAAATGTTCCTATCGGCATAAGACACGCCCTCGCGAGCTGGTTCGCATGGTTCTGGGCGCTGCGGTATGTTTCTTCGTCTTTGTCCCGATATTTCGGTATTCCAGAGACCCGGCGGCTACATGGCTTTAGCGGACGACTTGGCTTGCTTTAATGATCGGCTGAACTGAGGTAGCGGTTGTGTCCTGCGTGACGCATTTGCGCCAGTCGGGTGTCGGGCAGTTTGAGGGCCAACCGCCGCCAAGGGCCATGAACAACGCCGCGGTATCTACCAGCCGTGTAGCTACCGCCTGAACGCGCGCGATTGCGGTATTGAGGTAGGCCTGCTGCGCGTTCAGTACCGTGACCTGATTGATTTGTCCGAGCACGAGCTGTTTCTGCACGATTTCGAGGCCGGCTTTCGCAGCGTTCTCGGCCTTTATGGAGGCTTGCACGGCGCGTGCGTCTCCTTGCAGGCTTCGCAGCGCATCGGCGACGTTTTGCAGCGCTGTGATCACGGTCTGACGATAGAGTGCGTCCGCTTGGTCCAGCGCCGCCTCCGCGGCCTTTTGCTTGTGATAAAGCGTCAAGCCGTCGAACAGCGGTTGCGTTGCGCTCGCCCCGAGCGAATAAAAGCTGGTCCCCGGTGTGAACAGCTCAGCGACGCTAAAGGCGGCGGCTCCGGTATTCCCGGAAATCGTGATGTTTGGCAGCCGCGCCGCGATAGCCACCCCCACCAGCGCGCTCGCCGAGTGCATGTTCGCCTCGGCGGCCTTTATATCGGGGCGCTGCGCAACCAATGTGCTCGGCAGGCTTACTGGCAAATTTGCAGGTAGCGCGAGCTGATCGAGCGTGAATTCTTGCAGAATTTCATCTGCAGAGAATTGCCCGGCAAGTGCTGTCAACAGGTCGCGCTGCACGGCGAGCTGCTTCAGCAAGGGCGGCAATGTCTGTTCGGCCTGCGCCAACGCCGTTTCCTGGATCAGCACGTCGACCTGCGCCGCTTGACCGGCATTGAACTGGCTCTTGAGGATGCCGAGGATATCGCGCTCGACCCGGATGATGTGCTGGGTGGCTGCGATTTGACCGCGCAGCGATGCCTCCTGGATCGCGGCGGTGACAACATTGGCGGTCAGCGCGAGATAGGCCGCTTCCAGTTGAAATAGCTGCTGCTCGGAAACTGCATCAAGGCTCTCGACTGCGCGAATGTTCTCGCCCCAAATATCCGGCACGAAGCTGACATTCAATTGCGCGGTCTGGAGAGAGAACACCGACGGTGACTGAGCCGCCCGGACCCGACGGTGAGGCTCCGGAAATCTGCTGGATCGGAAGGTGCGTAATTTGCCCCGATCTGCGGAAAAAACAGCCCCCGCTGGGCCAGGGCGTTGAATTGCGCGAGTTTGATGGCGGCTTCGGCAGCCTGCAGCGAAGGATTGTGCTCGACCGACAGGCGGACCAACTCGTTAAGGGGGAGCGATCGAAACGCGACCCACCAGCGCGTTGAAATATCGGCGCCGTTGACGAAATGCTGTTGTCCCACCCGCGAACCGTCAGAATTGGCCTGAGGCGAGGACAGCGGCTCGGAGGTGTAGCGCGTCACAGCGGGTGCCGGTGGTACGACAAAGTTGGGGCCGACAGCGCAGCTTGTCAGGAACAGCCCGGCAAATCCGACACCAAACCCGCGCAGCCACGCCAATCGATTTTTGTGGAACGAGGAAGCGGTAGAAGTCTTTGCAATGACGTTGGGCATCGAGCGCATCCCCTTAGTTCGCCACTTCGGGGGGTGATGCGGCGGCGCTGTCCTCGTGTGCCACGATCTTCTCCCGTGACAGGAATATCTTGCGCAGTGCGGGCGCCACCGCGAGCAGTAGCAACGGTCCGATGAACATGCCGCCGACGACGACCGTGGCAAGTGGCCGCTGCACTTGGCTTCCGATGCCATTTGAGAGCGCCGCCGGGAACAGACCGACGCCTGCGGATAGTGCGGTCATCAACATCGGCCGCATACGCTGCTCGGACCCGCTCAAGACCGCGTCGACGATGTTCATTCCCGAGGCCCGCAACTCGCGGAAGTAGGTAATATTGAGAATGCCGTCCATCACCGCGACGCCGAACAGCGAAATGAATCCGATCGCGGCTGAAATGCTGAAGTCGAGACCGGCGACGTAGAGCGCGATCAGTCCGCCTCCGATGGCGAACGGGATGCCGGCAAGCGCAAGCAGGCTATCGCGAAGCGAATTGAACAGGCCGTAGAGCAGAACGAAAATCATCAGCAGCGTGATCGGCACCACAATCATGAGGCGGGCTTTCGCGGCCTCCAGATTGTCGAATTCGCCGGACCAGACAATGCGGTAACCGGGTGGAAGCTGGACCGCGTGTTCGACGCGCTGCCGTGCTTCCGTAACGGTACTGCCGAGATCGCGGCCGCGCACGCTGAACTTGATCGGGATATAGCGCTGGCTGCGCTCGCGGTAAATGAACAGAGCCCCGGTGTCGAGTGAGATGTCAGCAAGTTCGCTCAGGGGTACATAGGCGTTGGTGCCGGACGGCGTCGCATAAGCGACCTTGATGTCGCGCACAGCATCGATGCTCTGTCGGAATTTGGGGTCCAGCCGCACCGTAACTCCGAACGAGCGGTCGCCCTCCAGTACCGTGGTCGCGTTGGTGCCGCCCAGCGCTGCCTGCACCACGGTGGTGACATCGCCGGTATTCAGTCCGTAGCGCGCCGCCTTTTCCCGGTTAACTTTGATGTCGAGGTTGGGCTGGCCGACCAGGTGGAAGATGCCAAGATCGGCAACGCCGCGTACCTTTTTCATCTCCTCCAGCACTTTCGTCGCGGTCTGCTCCAGAACCTCGAGGTTGGGCCCGATGATCTTTACCGAGTTCGCGCCCTTTACTCCGGAGAGCGCTTCCTCGATGTTGTCCTGGATGTACTGGGAGAAATTCAGCGTAACGCCCGGCACCTCCGCGTCGAACTCTTTCTGCAGTTCTTCGGTGAGTTTTTCCTTCGTCAAGCCGGGCGGCCACTCATCGAACGGCTTGATCGGCGCGAACAGCTCGACGTTCGAAAACGGCGAAGCATCGCTTCCGTTATCTGGACGGCCGTGCTGCGAAACGACCGTGATAATCTCGGGATGGCGCAGCAGAATGTCCCGCATCTTGCGCGTGGGCTCGGTACCGGCGTCGAGCGAGATGGTCGGCGGCATGGAGGCGCGAATCCAGAAATTGCCTTCCTCCAGCGCCGGCAGAAATTCGCTGCCAAGGCGGCTGGCCGCCAGCACGCTAATCCCAAGAAAGATCGAGTCCCGCCAGGACGGCGGCTTTCACGTTGGCGAGCGACCAGCGCAGCACCGGCGTGTAAGCCTTGCGCAGCCAGCGAACGATCATTGTCTCGGTTTCCTCGACGTGCTTTGGCAGCAGCAGCGAGGCCAGTACCGGTGTCACCGTGAAGGTCGCAAGCAGAGCGCCGGCCAGCGCATAGCCGTAGGTGCGCGCCATCGGTCCGAAGATCTGGCCCTCGACGCCTTGCATCGTGAACAGTGGCACGAAGGCGGTGACCGTGATGGCGGCGGTGAAGAAAACCGCTTTGTCGACCTGAAGGGCGCTGACGAAGATCATGCGCAGACGCTCGGTCAAGCGCGCCGCTGAAGGATCGCTCCGGGTAGGGGAGGTCGGATCCGGTCCCCAGTAGCCTTCCGATAACTGTTGCAATACCCGCTGACGGGTCGCCGGACTCGATTGGAAATTGCGGAAGATATTTTCCATCATGATCACGGCTGAATCGACGATAATGCCGAAATCGACCGCGCCAAGCGACAACAGGTTGGCATCCTCGCCCTGCAGCACCAGGATAATAATGGCAAAGAACAGCGCGAACGGAATATTGGCACTCACGATCAGCGCGCTACGCAGATCGCCCAGGAATACCCATTGGATCACAAACACCAGAATGCAGCCGAACACGAGATTGTGCAGGACCGTGTGAGTAGTGACGCCCACCAGAGAGCTGCGATCATAATAGGGAACGATCTTCACTCCGGCGGGCAGCGTGCCGTCGCTGTTGATCGTTGCAACCTCCTCCTGCACCTTCGGGATGATGTCGTTGGTGTGCTGGGTACGCCCCATGACGACGATAGCCGCGGCCACATCGTCGTCCCGATCCTTTCCCGCGATTCCAAGCCGCGGCACATAACCGACCGAGACCGTGGCGACATCCTTGATCTGGATCGGAAGGCCGCCAGACTGGGTGAGAACTATATTTTCGATGTCCTCGACCTTATAGCCTTTTGTGACGTCGTCAGCTCCACCGGAGTCGATCAGGCCGATGCCGCGAATGTTGACGGATTGCTGACCGATCGAAATCTCACGTCCGCCGACATTGACGTTCGCGTTGCCCAGAGCTGAGACCAATTGCGGCACGGTGATGTTGTATGCTTCCAACTTCTGCAGGTTCGCATCGACATTGAATTGTTTTGTGGTGCCGCCCCAGGAGTTGACCTGCACCACGCCCGGGATGGTCATCAGCCGGCGGGTAACCACGTAGTCCTGCAGCGTCCGCAGATTGGTCAGACCGAAATTGGGCGGACCGACGAGCCGATAGCGGTAGATCTCGCCGACCAGGCTGGACTGCTGGATCGTAGGAACCAGATTGCCTGGTAGTTGGATGTTTTGCTGGATGCTGTTGGCCGCTTGGGTCAGTGCGAAGTAATAGTCCACGCCGTATTTAAATGTTACGCGGACGAAGGACAGGCCATAAAACGAGGTCGAGCGGATGTTGACGACGCCCGGTGTCGGGTAGAGCCCGACCTCCATCGGGATCGTGTAGTATTTTTCCATCTCTTCCGCGGAGAGCCCGGGAACCTGAGCGGTGATCTCCAGGATCACCGGAGCCGGATTTGGGTAAGCC
Source organism: uncultured Alphaproteobacteria bacterium (assembly GCA_963843235.1). Lineage (GTDB taxonomy): Bacteria > Pseudomonadota > Alphaproteobacteria > Rhizobiales > Xanthobacteraceae > Bradyrhizobium. The sequence goes on along the minus strand of CAWJJV010000004.1, from coordinate 17,957 downwards.
TCGATGTTAAGCTTGGCGAAAGCGGCAATTCCGGCGGCGCAGAACACCACAAGGCCCAGCACGATAATGGCGCTGCGGGTCAGACCAAATTGAATGATGCTCTTGACCAAGGTGGTTCACCGCTCTTGGGCTGCGATCGCCACGGCAATTGTGCCGGGCGTTATCTGATCTTTCGACTCGATCGCTGGCGCACACTGGCTTTCGTGCCAGGCTTGGCGCATGGGGCCACGTATTATCCGGAGGTAGCGGTCGCGAATTTGTTGCTGAGAAAGATCGCGCCGGTCGATGCGACTTCTTCTCCGAGGGTCAGCCCGGCGAGAATCTGACGCCATCCGTCTTGTTCCAGGCCGGTCTTCACCGTGCGCCGTTCGAAGCGGAGTTGGTCGGTCGTGACCCACACGGTCATGGTTCCGTCGCCCTCACGAACGATCGCGTTAGAGGGTACCGCAAGCGAAAGCTTCGGCCCCTCGGTTTCGATGGTGAAGCTGGCCAGCATGCCTGCGCGGAGCTTGTGCGAAGGATCTTTGATCACCGAGCGGACCAGCAAACGATGGGTGGTCGGGTCAACATTCAGGCCGAGTGTCGTGACGTTTCCGCGGAATACGTCGTCGGGATAGGCCGGCAACCTTACTTCCACCGGCTGTCCGGTCCTGTAGGTGGGCGCGTCGACTTCGATCACATTGGCGACCATCCACATCGTCGACAAGTCGGCGAGCGTGTACGGGGCGGGCGCGTTGCCGGGTTGCACGTAGAGACCCGGCGCGGCGTTGCGGGCGACGATCCGGCCGGATATCGGGCTCGGAACGATAAGGATCGAGTCCACCTTGCGATCCGTCACGATGCGGTCGATTTCAGCGTCGGTTTTTCCGAAGATGCGCACCGCGTTGCGCCCGGCTTTATAATTGCCTTCCGCCGTCTGCTGATCGGACGTTGCCTGATCAACGTCCTTTTGCGAGCCTCCGCCGGTCTTCAGCAGTTGCTTTACTCTCGCAAGCGTCCGGGTCTGCAATTCGAGCACGCCCGCCGCGGCGAGCAGCGACGATTCGGCCTGCAACAGATCGGGGCTGTCAATCGTAAACAGCGTTTCTCCCTTCACGACCTCATCGCCGACGTTCAGGAGCGTGTCTACAATCTTGCCGGCATAGGGGGTGAAAGTCTGAACCAGCAGGTTCTGGTTGAATTCGATCGAGCCCACCGCGTTCTTCAGCACCCTGAACTCGCGCGCTTCGACCGGCAGTGTCTTGAAAGCCGCGGCCTGCGTTTCGGTAAGCTCAAGATATGGTTGCTGGAGATTGACGCTGGCGCTGGCCGTCGGCTGGTTGGCCTTGGCGGCCGGGATATCGCCCGTGCGCGTCAATAGCCATCCGCCGATCAGCAGGCTGCCAGCCGCCACTGCGGCAGCGGGGCCCGCATACTTACCACGAAATGAGATCACTGGACTTATCCGCTTTAGCTCTCTTCGGGCGCATTTGCGCACGATTGGAAATTTATCGGCGTCTCGCACGTCATTGCGTGAGGAGTTCCGATAATCGCGGACCTGTTATCAAGCCTGGCTTACACCAACCTTACAATGAGGGTTCGAGAGCCAAACGAGGCGCCATCGTTTGACGCAAGAGAAGCACATCTATTTGATCTCGATATGAACCGAACGCCTTCTCATAAAGAAAAGGTAGTCTGATTTGCCACTTTGGATGAGTTTGATTAAATACGGATCAATCGCACACTACGTTTGCCTAAATTCCGGCCTGATCAAAAAATCTTCTGCTCGTCCACATGATTGGACTCGCGGGAATGGGGATACAGTGGCGTTGTACGGCCTGGTCGCGAACATAGGTCAGGTTCGTCGGCCGATGATGACGGGTTGGATTGCATGCGGCTCCTGATCGTCGAAGATAACATCGAACTGTCGCGGCTTGTGGCTGGCGGTTTACTCGCCGCGGGATATGAGGCCGACGTCGTGAGCAGCGTCAGCGAAGCGCGTGACGCTGTGCGCTGCGTTACCTACGCCGCCATGATCCTTGATCTCGGCCTGCCGGACGGAGACGGGCTGTCGGTCCTGACCGAGCTTCGCCGCCGGATGGACCCGTTACCGGTAGTGGTGCTAACCGCGCGCGACGGATTGCAGGATCGTCTCAATGGTCTGCGCGGCGGGGCAGACGACTATCTCGCGAAGCCCTTCGCGCTGGAGGAATTGGTAGCCAGGCTGGAAGCGATCCTGCGGCGCCCTGGCCAGTTGCTTGGCAGTTCCCTGAACCTGGCCAACCTGGTCTACGACACCGAGAGCCATCAGATATTCATCGATGGGATGCCAAGAATATTCTCCGCGCGCGAAACGTCGGTGCTGGAAATCCTGCTGAGGAGGCACGGGCGTGTGGTGCCGAAGAAAAATGTCGAGGACCACATCTTCGGGCTAGAGGGCGATGTCGCATCGAACGCAATCGAGGTTTACGTATCCCGTCTCCGCAAGCAACTCGCCGAGTACGGTGCGAAGATCTTGATTCATACCATTCGCGGCGTGGGCTATCTGATAGCCGAGGACAAATAGCGTGGTTCATTTCAAATCACTGACATCGCGGATCGTATTTCTGCACATTGTTGCAGTAGCGATAGCGGCGATCTTCCTGCCTTTGGTCCTCCTTTGGATGTTGAGTTCGGAGATCAATCTCCTGCATCGCGGCGCAATGCGCAATCAGGCCGAATTGCTGGGCGAGAAGCTTGGCGTCATGCCGGATGGGACAATCACCCTTAGACTGCCTGAAAGTCTCAGGGGCTTGTATTCCGAAGCTTATGGCCGGTATCGGTACGATATTATTGATATCTCCGGCCGAGTATTGTTTTCGTCCCGTAAGAAGGGCGAGCCCATTGATCGATCGGGCGAAGCCGTGCCCGGCATCATTTCCGGGGCAAGCGTCAGCAAAGATATCAATGGACAGACCGTGCGCATTCGGGTCGCCGAGGATCTTTCACATCGCGATGTGATCATTGACGATATTTTGTCCAATTTTTTCCAACGGGTAGGATGGATTACCTTCCCGATACTGCTGATGTTGCTTGCCATCGATATCGTCATCTTCCACCGCGCCGTCGCCCCGCTGCTCCGAGCTTCAGAGGCCGCAAAAGACATCGGCCCGGCACGAACCGATATCCGGTTGCCCACCGAGCAGATCCCGAGCGAAATCATTCCCCTGGTGACGGCCGTCAACCAAGCCTTCGATCGACTCGAAGACGGTTTTCGCGTGCAGCGACAGTTTACCGCTGACGCGGCCCACCAGCTGCGGACGCCGTTGGCGGTTCTGCAGACACGCATCGAGGTCCTCGGAGATCGCGGCGCGATGCAGGAGCTGCGCACGGACATCGAGAGCATGAGTCGGATCGTCGGCCAATTGCTTGACATTGCGGAACTGGATGCGCTGGTGCTCGATCCCTTCGAAACGGCCGATTTGCGCGCGGTCTGCGAGGACGTGGTCGGTTCGATCGCTCCATATGCTCTTGCACAACACAAGGATATTGCGCTCAAGGGCACCGACGATCCGGTGCGCGTCAAGGGCAACGCGGAGATGCTGCAGCGAGCGATCGTCAATCTCGCGGAAAACGCCATCAAATATACAGCGAAAGACACCTCGGTGGATGTCGAGGTGCGCGACGATGGCTCGGTGCGCGTACGCGACTGTGGACCTGGCATTCCTTCCGAAGAGCATGACCTGATCTTCCAGCGCTTCTGGCGCGGCGATCGCCGGCGCACGGATGGTGCCGGGTTAGGGCTTTCCATCGTGCGCGGCGTTGTTGAAGATCACTCCGCCAAGGTGGTGGTCGAGAATCTCCCGACTGGTGGGGCACAGTTTACGCTGGGTTTCCAACTCGCTGGCGAATTGGTTTCCAGGTAAAGGAACATAGGTCCGTCCGTGCGAAGGCCGCGTGGCTTCGCTCATTGCCATAGGAATGTCGGCGAAGAGCCACGGACCGTGCCACAACCTGGCAAACCTTTTCCAATATATTAGCTACCGCAAAGCTCGATTAGTGAGATCACCCCTCGTAGCCTGGATCCGCATTTCCAGCCCGGATGAGCCAACGGGTCGCGTGAATACGCGCCCGATGACAGGCTCGGCAATACCCGGGATGTTCTGTCGTGCCGCATATCGCTGTGCTCATGCGGGCTACGGCCTGTTGGCTACTGCTTCGACGGCGGCCCAAAATCCAACGGTGGCAATTCGACCTGCGGCACGTCGATCTGGATCTTGTTCAGATCGACATTCAGCGGCTTGTCGAGCAGGCCCGTGACCGTGACCGGAAACGCAATCACGAGGATCACCATAATCACCTGCAATCCAACCCAGGGCAGGGCGCCCCAATAAATGTCGGAGCTCTTGACCTCTTTCGGGGCGACGCCGCGCAGGTAGAACAGGGCAAAGCCGAACGGCGGATGCATGAACGACGTCTGCATGTTCACGCACAGCATGACGCCGAACCAGATCAGCGCGGCATCGGGCCCGACCACCGGCGCCAGGACCTTCTGCGCGATCGGCGCGATCATCGGCAGGATGATGAAGGCGATCTCGAAGAAATCCAGGAAGAACGCCAGGAAGAAGATGAAGAGGTTGATGAAGATCAGGAAGCCCCAGACGCCGCCGGGCAGCGACGTCAACAGGTGTTCGAGCCAGACGCCGCCCGAGACGCCCAGAAACACCACGGAAAAGCAGGTCGAGCCGATCAGGATGAACACCACCATGGTGGTGATGCGCATGGTGGTCTCGTAACCCTGCTTGATCAGATCCCGCAGTTCCGGAATCCGAACCGCTTCGAGGCAAATCCACACCACGGCCAGATAGGTGATGGCAAAGGCGGTCTTGAAGATCAGCCCCTGGGTCATGAAGATGCCGACGATGGTGCCGATGCCGCCGGCGATCACGCCTGTTATCAGGACTTTGCGGCCCGTGGTGCTGAAATCCTTGCTGTGGATCGCCGCCAGCACGATGGCGCCGACCGCGCCCATGGCGCCGGCTTCGGTCGGTGTCGCGAGCCCCATCATCATGGTGCCGAGCACGACGAAGATCAGTACCGCCGACGGGATGATGCCCATCAGGCATTTGCGCCACAGCGGCCACCCGGTCAGCGTCAATTCGGTTTTAGGTATCGCCGGCAGGTGATCCGGTTTGATGAGGCCGAGCACGAAGGTGTAACCGGCGAACAGCATGATCTGGAAAATCGACGGTCCCCAGGCGCCGAGATACATGTCGCCGACGGACTTGCCGAGCTGGTCGGCCAGCACGATCAGCACCAGCGACGGCGGCACCAGTTGGGTAATGGTACCCGAGGCCGCCAGCACGCCGGTAACGTAACGGATGTTGTAGCCGTAGCGGATCATTACCGGCATCGAGATCAGCGCCATGGCGATGACCTGGGCCGCCACCGTGCCGGTGATGGCGCCGAGGATGAAGCCGACGAGGATGACGGAATAGCCGAGGCCGCCGCGGATCGGTCCGAACAGCTGGCCCATCGAATCCAGCATGTCTTCGGCCAGCCCGCATCGCTCCAGGATCGCGCCCATGAAGGTGAAGAAGGGGATCGCGAGCAACAGTTCGTTGGAAAGCACGCTGCCGAACACGCGCCCCGGAATGGCCTGCAGGAAGTTCAGGTCGAAAAAGCCGAGGTGGATGGCAAGGAAGCCGAACGAAAGCCCGACCGCGGCGAGCGTGAACGCCACCGGAAAGCCGATCAGCATGGTCACGACGAGGCCGCCGAACATCAACGGCGGCATCATTTCCAGCGAAATCATTGCGTCGGCCTCTCGTATTTCGCGTCGATCGTCACCTCGCCGCGCAGCGCGGCGATGCGCTTGATCACTTCCGAGACGCCTTGTAACGCCAGCATCACGAAGCCGGCCGGAATGACGAACTTGATCGGCCAGCGCACCAGGCCGCCGGCATTACCCGACATCTCGCCGACGGCGTAAGCTTGATGGAAGAACGGCCAAGACAGATAGCTCAGCAGCAGGCAGGCCGGAATCAGGAAGAACAGCGTGCCGATCAGATCGAGCCAAAGCTGGCCGCGCTCGGAGAGGAATAAATACAGGATTTCGACCCGGACATGCTCATTGCGCTTGAAGGTGTAGGACGCGCCGAACATCACCAGGATCGCGAACATGTACCATTGCAGCTCGAGCCAGCCGTTCGAGCTGTAGCCGAACGCGTAGCGGATCATGGCGTTGCCGGCGCTGACCAGACAGGCGGCGAGCACCAGGAAGTTGCAGATGTAGCCTATCTTTTCGTTGACCTGGTCGATCGCCGTGCTGACGGCGAGCAATGGGCGCATCGTCCTCTCTCCCGCGCGGGCCATCACCGTCTGCCGATCGCTTCGGCAGACGTGATCTCACCAGCGTGCTCTGGAGGCACGGAGCCGTGGCTCTTCTTTACGAGCGATTGCAACGACGGTCCTCCCCCAATTGCGCTTTTGTTGTCTTGGCTGAGCTCGGGCGCAACGGCTTGTCGAACCGGGCGAGCATAAAGCCGGCGCACCATTTCAGCGGCCGGTGGCGGCGTCAATTGGAAAATGGCCAAATTGACGCGGCATCAACCAGTTACGGGATCGGACAGGTCGGGCGAGGGAAGGTCAGGAGCGGTTTAACCGCCGGTGACGCTCATATGCCGGCTGACGCTCGGGCGGTTGTGCCGGCGATCGATGATGAAGTCATGGCCCTTGGGCTTGAGGCCGATGGCGCGGTCGATCGCCGCGCCAAGCAGTTCATCGCTGGCGGAGGCCCGCAGCGGCTTGCGCAGGTCGGAGGCATCCTCGTGGCCGAGGCAGGTGTGCAGGGTGCCGGTGCAGGTGATCCGCACCCGATTGCAGGCCTCACAGAAATTATGCGTCATCGGCGTGATGAAGCCGAGCTTGCCCCCGGTCTCGCTGACGCGAACGTAACGCGCCGGCCCGCCGGTATCGTCGGCAAGGTCGGTCAGGGTGTATTGTTGGGAGAGCCGGGCGCGAAGCACCGAGAGCGGCACATATTGGTCGATACGCCCTTCGCCGATGTCGCCCATCGGCATCACCTCGATCAGCGTCAGCGCCATGCCCTTGCCGTGCGCCCACTCCATCAGCGAGGGGATTTCATCCTCGTTCATGTTCTTCAGCGCAACCGCATTGATCTTCACCGCGAGGCCCGCAGACCGTGCCGCCTCGATGCCGGCCAGAACCTTGTCGAGATCGCCCCAGCGGGTGATGGCCCGGAACTTCACGGGGTCGAGGGTATCCAGCGAGACGTTGATACGGCGGACGCCGCAGTCGCGTAACTCGCCGGCAAAACGCGCCAGTTGCGAGCCATTGGTCGTCAGCGTCAGTTCGTTGAGCGCGCCGCTGTCGAGGTGGCGCGAGAGCGAACGCACCAGCGACATCACGTTGCGCCGCACCAGCGGCTCACCGCCGGTCAACCGCAGCTTGCGGACGCCCTTGGCGATGAAGGCCGAACACAGCCGATCGAGCTCTTCGAGGGTGAGCAGGTCGGCCTTTGGCAGGAACGTCATGTCTTCCGACATGCAATAGAAGCAGCGCAGGTCGCAGCGATCGGTCACCGAGACCCGCAAATAGCTGATCGTCCGGCCGAACGGGTCGGTCATCGGGTGCGACAGCGATGCGAGAGGACGCAAAATCGGTGCGTTCATTCAACCGGCCTCGTAACTGTGAAGGCCACCATAACGTATGGCGGCGTCTTCACAGCTACAATGTAGGCATCATACAAGCCGCGTACAATCAACACCTTGTTGGACGTTGTGCAAGCGATCAATGACTTGCGGTTGCCGGAGCCGAAGGCGCCGCAGCTTGGGTAGCCGCCGGGGTAGCCGCCGGGAAGGCCGAGTCCGCGGCTGGCGCCGGGGCGGCAGCGGCCGCCGCCGGCTTCGGCTTCCTGGGCCGCGGCTTCCGGGCGGCCTTGGGCGGCGGGCCCGCCGGCTGAAGCTCCGCGACCACCGGATTGGGATCGATGTTGGTCGTTGACGGCGTTGTCAGGTCGCCGGCGACATGAACGACCTGAACCGGCACGGTGGCCGGCTGGAACTTGTCCATGGTGTAGGTGACCGAGAACCCTGCGTCCGGAGGCGTCACGGCGACCGAGCAGGGGGTTTTGCAGCCCGGCCCCAGGGAGGTACGGGCATCGGCGCCTTGCGGCGTCGAATTAAGCTGGACCTGCACCGTGGGCGGGGTCGACTTGAAGGCGTCCATAGAAAACGAGGAGCAGCCGGCCAGGCTGAAGCCTGCCGCGGCAATCACGATAACACGAAGCATGGTTCATCCACTTTGGTGCGGCAAACTGCCACAATCCCCCACGGCGACCATAAGAGCCTCGCGACGGCCGCGCAACCGTGTGGTTACGCAATGGTTAATCCCGATCGCAAGCGTTCTGAAATGTGCTGAAACAACAGCCGCTTACGTCGGGTTCCGCTGCAGCATCAAGCTTTCCACAGCCGCCGGCAGCTCGCGCATATGGTTGATCAGCCGATCCGGTTTAAGGTCCGCGATTGGAACTTCAGTGTAGCCAAACGCTACACCGATGACCGGGATACCGGCGCGACGGGCGACACCGATATCGGGACCGGCATCGCCGACCATGACCGCCGACGCCAGTTGGCCGCCCGCGCGCGCTACCGTCTGCTGCAGGATGGCCGGGTCGGGCTTGGAGACGCCGAAAGTATCCGCGCCGCAAATCGCCGCGAAGCGCGAGCTCAGCCCGAGCCGGTCGAGCAGCAGCTTCGACAGCCACTCCAGCTTGTTGGTGCAGACCGCAAAGCGATATCCGCTTGCCGTGAGCGCGTCGAGCGCACTTTCCAGGCCATCGAACGGGCGCGAAAAATCGGCGATATGCTCCGCGTAATGATCGACGAAATCGCCGGTGAGTCGGGTGATGTCGGCGACGCTTGCGGCCCGATCTTCCGACTCCAGCCCGCGCTCGATCATCCGCCGGGCGCCGGCGCCGATCATGTTGCGCGCGGTAGCGAGCGGGATCGCGGGCAGGCCCTCGCGGCCAAGCACGAAGTTAAGCGCGTTGATCAGGTCGGGCGCGGTATCCACCAGCGTGCCGTCAAGATCGAATACAACGGTGCGAACAGAGCTCATTCGGGGATCGCTACCGGGCCTGATGCCGACAGGCAAGTAGTCTTGCAAATAATCCTGCAGCTATTCCTGGCACAATTCGGCGGGCCTGCGTAACAAAGCAGATGTAGGGGAAACGCATGCAGGATTTCACGGGCAGGACGGCATTCGTGACTGGCGGGGCTTCCGGCATCGGGCTCGCGCTCGGCCGCGCCTTTGCGGGAGCCGGCATGAACGTGATGCTCGCCGACATTGAGCGCGAGGCGCTGGATTCGGCTATCGAAGAGCTGGGCAAGTTCGCGCCGAATATACGCGGTGTTTGGTGTGACGTGGCCGATCCCGACAGTGTCGAGCGTGCCGCCCACGCGACCTTCGCGGCGTTCGGAAACGTCCATATCGTCTGCAACAATGCCGGCGTTGCCGCCGGCGGCGGCATCGACACCATATCGGTCGACAACTGGCGATGGGTGATCGACGTCAACCTGATGGGCGTGGTTCACGGTGTTCGCAGCTTCCTGCCGCACCTTCGTGCGCATGGCGAAGGCGGCCATATCGTCAATACCGCGTCGATGGCCGGCATGAACGGTGGCCTCGGATTCAGCCCCTATGCCGCCAGCAAGTTCGCCGTGGTCGCGATGTCGGAGGGGCTGAAGGCGCAACTGGAACCTGATAGCATCGGGGTCAGCGTGCTCTGTCCGAGTTATGTGCGCACCGGGATCGGCGAGAGCGGGCGCAATCGGCCGGAGCGCTATGGGCAGGCCCCGGTCCTGGATCCGGCAAGTCCCGCGGCCGCCCTGGTCGCCGAGATCGCCAAAGCGCTCCAGGCCGGCCTCGATCCTGCGGCGGTTGCGGCCCGGGTTCTCGCCGCCATCCGGGCGAATGAACTTTACGTGTTCACGCACCCAAACATGCGCGCGGAAGTCGATGGGCGGTTTGCCGCCATCCAGGCGGCCATGGACCGGGCCGGGTCTTGTTAAATGTAAAGTCACGATACGGCGGATCGGCGCAATAGCGCTGTTCCCGGCCGTAAAACGACGGTAGATATGCGGCCGCCGGATATCGGCGGCACAGAGGCATCGTCTGCGCGTGACCATGGATGAATTGAAACGGCAGGCGGCGGCGCGTGCGCTCGAACACGTCCGCGACGGCATGAAACTCGGCCTCGGGACCGGTTCGACCGCCAAGCATTTTGTCGAACTGTTGGGCGAGCGGGTTCGCGCCGGGCTCGATGTCGTGGGCGTGCCGACCTCGGAAGCGACCCGTGCCGACGCGGAGCGATGCGGTATCCGGCTGACCACGCTCGACGACATCGATCGCCTCGACCTGACGGTCGACGGCGCCGACGAGATCGATCCGGCACTCAATGTCATCAAGGGCGGCGGCGGCGCCTTGCTGCGCGAGAAGATCGTAGCCTCGGCGTCCGACCGGATGATTGTCATCGCCGACGATACCAAATGGGTCGACGTTCTCGGCCGCTTTCCACTCCCGGTAGAAGTCATTCCGTTCGGCCTGGCGGCGACGCGGCGCGCCATGGCCAAGGCGTTTGCGGAAAGCGGCGTTTCCGGGCAAATGGTGGTCCGGAAGGGCAAGGATGGCCACGTTTTCGTCACCGATGGTGGCCACTGGATCGTCGATGCTCATCTTGAACGAATAACCGATGCGCCACGCCTGGCGGGATTGCTGAACGCAATACCGGGCGTAGTCGAGCACGGGCTGTTCATTGGCCTTGCCGGCATCGCGATGCTGGCAGGCGCCCAGGGAATTCGCGTTGTTGAACGGCGGTAATGCCGCAATCGAGGAGAATTGGAATGACGAGCCTTTCACGAATGTTGTCGGTCACGGGCCTCGCGCTGGGACTGGCGCTTGCCAGTGCTCCGGCCGGAGCCCAGCAGGCTGCCGCGCCAGCAGCTTCGCCGGCCGCCGTCGCGGCGGCCGCCGAGATTCTGGTGATGAAAAATGCGACCGCGATGTACGGCAACGCCGTCCCCAACATCGTGCAGCAGACCAAGGATCAGTTGCTGCAGACCAATCTTAATTACCAGAAGGACCTGAACGAGGTTGCGGTGATCGTCGCCCAGAAGTTTGCCGGCCGCGAAAAGGAAATCGGCGAGGGCATGGCGAAGATCTATGCCGGCCAGTTCACCGAGCAGGAATTGAAGGATCTGGTGATTTTCTACAAGTCGCCGCTTGGCCAGAAGCTGCTGTCGACCGAGCCCAAGGCCATTCAGATGAGCATGGGATTCATGAACCAGTGGGCGCAGAGTTTTGCCGAAACCGTCAACGGTGAATTCCGCGCCGAGATGCGCAAGCGTGGCAAGCAGATCTGATTCGGCAATAAAACACCGTCGGGGCTGGCATGGCTGAGTTCGACGTCGATCTGTTCGTAATCGGAGGAGGTTCGGGTGGCGTGCGTGCCGCCCGGATCGCCGCGGGTTACGGCGCGCGGGTCATGATCGCCGAAGAGTACCGGATGGGCGGCACCTGCGTGATCCGCGGTTGCGTTCCGAAGAAGCTTTTCGTGATCGGCTCGCACGTGCATCAGGAGATCGAGGACGCCGCCGGGTTCGGCTGGTCGATTCCTTCCGCGACTTTCAGTTGGCCGACGCTGGTGGCCAACAAGGACAAGGAGATCGCGCGGCTCGAAAGCATCTACACCACCAATGTGGAGAAGGCTGGCGCGCGGATCGTCAAGGCGCGTGCCACGATTGAGGATGCCCATACCCTTCGGCTTGCGAACGGTGAAACCGTGACCGCAGACCATATTCTGATCGCAACCGGCAGCGCGCCCAACCATGGTCGGATGATTCCTGGCATCGAGCACGTAATTTCGTCGAACGAAGCCTTTCATCTGGCGGAATTGCCGCGGCGGATCGTGATCCAGGGCGGCGGCTACATCGCGCTGGAATTTGCCTGCATCTTCGCCAATCTCGGTTCCGACGTGACCGTGGTCTATCGCGGCGACAACATCCTGCGCGGCTTCGACGAGGATGTCCGCACCCATGTCCGCGCCGAGATGGAGCGGGAAGGCATCACCATCCTCACCGGCTGCACCATCGAGAGCATCGACAAGCCCGGCCGGGATTTTATCTCGCATCTGTCGAACGGCTCCAGCATCGCCTCCGACAAAGTGATGTTCGCGATCGGGCGGCATCCGAATGTCAGCGGATTGGGGCTTGAGAAGGCCGGCGTCGCCATCAACGCCAACAATGGCGGTATCGCCGTCGACGGCTTTTCTCGCACCTCGGTGCCGAATATCTATGCCATCGGCGACGTCACCCACCGCAGCAATCTGACGCCGGTCGCGATCCGCGAAGGCCATGCGTTCGCCGATACCGTGTTCGGTAAGCGTAGTGTCCAGGTCGATCACGCCGACATTCCGACCGCGGTGTTCTCGCAGCCCGAAGTCGGCACGGTCGGATTGACCGAGGCGCAGGCGCGCGCGCAGTTCAGCCACGTCGATATCTACAAAACCGATTTCAGGCCGATCAAGTCGACAATGTCGGGCCGCGATACCCGCATCCTGATGAAGCTCGTGGTCGACGGCAGCACGGATCGCGTGGTCGGCTGCCATATCGTCGGCGACGCCGCCGCCGAGACCATCCAGGTCGTCGCGATCGCCGTCAAGATGAAGGCCACCAAGGCCGATTTCGACGCGACCTTCGCGCTGCACCCGACCGCCGCGGAAGAACTCGTGACGATGCGCACCCCGACCGCGCGCTACGTGCGGGAGGCGGCGGAGTAGCCGGCGCACCCATCCCGGTCCTGTGAGGCTCTTTCAACTTTCCTGAGGGAGGGAAGAGCGCTCACGCAGGTTCTTGAGAGTTACTGCTTCTCGATTTTCGTGATTGTCTTGGTCGGGCCGCTTTCGCTGACGGTAAAGGTAACCCTGTCCCCGGCGTGCACGGTGTTCAACAGGCCTTCTTGAACTTTGAATTGTTCGGTCGTGCTGCCCGCATTTGCTCCAACCGTGCCGCTTTGGGTCTGTCGAATTGCGATGGTGCCAGTAATCCGATTGATTGTGGTAACTGTTCCCGTCAGCGCTTGCTGGGCGAACGTCACCGAGCTGATGGCCGTCAGCATGGCACCAGCCAAAGCCGTCTTTGCCAGTCTCATCGAAATCTCCCCGCTTTCGAATAGTCCGCGATAAGCCTGAGTGAGCGGATTTGTTCCGCTGTAGGCGTCCCGCCGCGCACCCGGCGACTGCCATCGGGTCGGCGATGGAGGGGGGCGGGTCGGAGGGCGGCAGGGCCGTGCGACTTTTAGGATCTTGCTTTTGAACCAATCTCCTGCGGTAGTACCTAACCGTTGGGGCCTGGCATTGGACGGCCCCAAGACAGTTGACGACGACCGTTGACGACCGCGCAGCAAGCCAAATTTGATTTAGGACGTTTTTTCGCGGAATCTTATTATTCGGGGGCCGGAATGTCCGACGACGGGAGCATGGCTCCGCGTGAGGAGACATTACACGCCGCGCAGCTCGCCAGTCGCGAGCGCCAATTTCTCGACATTCTCGAGCACTGCCCCGCCGGCCTCAACGTCGTCGACGAAGAGGGCCGTCTTCTGCTTCACAACGCCCGGGTGCGTGAGCTGTTCGGCTATGACCGGGAGGAACTGCACCTTTTTGACACGCGAAGATTTTGGAGCGACCTGGACCACCGGGACCGGATCATCAAAAAACTGCGGGAAGGCGGCCGGGACGTTCTCAATGAGGAGGCGATCTGGAAGACCAAAACGGGCGAACCGGTTCCTGTGCTCGTGTCCTATCCTCAGGTCGCCTACCACGGAGGTCACATCGATTTTGCGGGCGGCAAGCGCGTCGCATGGATCTACGACATCACCGCGTTGAGGCGGCGCGAAGAGCAACTCGTCGAGCACGAACGTCAGTTCCGGGAAATTCTGGATTATTGCCCCGCAGGGCTGAATGTCGTCGATGAAGACGGACGATTGTTGTTCCACAATGCCCGGGTGCGCGAACTCTTCGGCTACACCAAGGAGGAAATGAACCTGTTCGATACGCGGAAGTTCTGGGGCGATCTCAACCAACGCTCCGAGATTATCGAGAAACTTCGCAACGGCGGCCAGGTTCTGAATCAGGAAGTGCTTTGGAAGACGAAGCAGGGCGAGGCGATCCATACGTTGATTTCGTATCCGCAGGTCGCGTATCGCGGCGGCCATGTCAGCTTTGTCGGAGGAAAGCGGGTGGCCTGGTGTTACGATATCACCGGGCTGAAAAAAGCAGAGAAAGCACGAGAGCGCAGCGAGCAGCGCCTGGTCGAAGCGATTGAGAGCATTTCCGAAGGTTTTGCCTACTACGACGCAGACGACAAACTGATCCTCTGTAATTCCTGCTACCGGGAGATGCTTCACCCCGGGGAGGGCGCGGAATTCAAGCCCGGAACCAGTTTCGACAGCATTATCCGCCGTTCCGCCAGTCGCGGTGACATCGCGGACGCGGAAGGCCGGGTCGAGGAATGGGTCGCCCGCCGCTTGTCCCAGCACCGTAACCCGGGACCGCCTCAAGTACAGCGGCGCTCCAACGGACGGTGGATCATGATCAGCGAGCGCCGTACCCAGGATAATGGAACGGTCGCGGTGTATTCCGACATCACCGAACTGAAGCGGCGGGAAGAAAACCTTTCGGAGAAATCGGCGGCCCTCGAGAGCCTCTCGGGCAAGCTTGCGAAATACCTTGCTCCCCAGGTCTACGATTCAATCTTCGCCGGTCGTCAGGACGCAAAGATCGTGAGCCAGCGCAAGAAGCTGACGATCTGCTTTTCCGATATCGCCGGCTTTACCGAAACCACCGACAGGATGGAGTCCGAAGACCTTACGCAGCTCCTGAATCATTATTTGACGGAAATGTCCGAGATCGCCACGAAACACGGCGCGACGATCGACAAATACGTTGGCGACGCCATCGTGATGTTCTTCGGCGATCCGGAATCGCGCGGCGTCAAGGAAGACGCCACGGCCGCGGTCAAGATGGCACTCGCCATGCAGCGGCGGATCGTTGAGCTTGCCGAGGTCTGGAGAGACGCCGGGATTCAAACTCCGCTTCGCTGCCGCATCGGCATTCATACCGACTTCTGCACGGTCGGGAATTTCGGCAGCGCCGTCCGAATGGACTATACGATCATTGGCGGTGCCGTGAATCTGGCCTCGCGCCTCGAACACGAGGCCGCACCCGGTAGTGTGCTTATTTCCTACGAAACCTATGCAAACGTGAAGGATGAGATCCTTTGCGAAGAACAAGGCAATATCAACGTCAGAGGCATCGCTTATCCCGTGACGACGTACCGGGTGGTGGACCTCAAGGCCAATCTGGCCGCCGATGCCGAGACGATCCGGGCGGATACTCCGCATCTGCGCCTCGAAGTACGGCCGCAGATGATGTCCCCAGGTGAACGGGAGCAGGCGGCCATCGCACTCCGCGCGGCGCTTGATCGTCTTGGCCGCATGCCTGGAGCCGACCGATGAAAAACGTCACCTGTATCGCGGATCTGCGCAAGCTCGCCTCCCGCAAGGTACCGCGGGCATTCTTCGACTATGTCTGCGCCGGCTCCTACGAAGAAGAAACCCTGCGGGCCAATATCGAGGACTTGCAGAAGATCAAGCTCCGCCAGCGTGTGCTGGTGGACATGAGCGGCCGGGACCTCAGTACCACCATCCTCGGCAAAAAAGTGCCGCTACCGATCGCCCTTGCGCCGGTGGCTATGACCGGACTGCAATATGGCAACGGTGAAATTCTCGCGGCACAGGCGGCAAATGACGCCGGAATCCCGTTTACGCTGAGCACCATGTCGATCTGTTCGATCGAACAGGTCGCCGAAGCAACCGGCAAGCCGTTCTGGTTTCAGCTCTACATGATGCGCGATCGTGGCTTCATCGCCGAGCTGATCGGGCGCGCCAAGGCGGCTAATTGCAGCGCGCTGGTTCTCACCGTCGATCTTCAAGTTCTGGGGCAGCGCCACTGTGACGTCCGCAATGGTCTGTCTGTCCCACCTGAACTGCGGATCGGGAACATTCTCAATATGGCGACCAAGCCGGCCTGGATTCTGAGCGTGCTGAAGAGCAAGAGCCGCACCTTTGGCAACCTTGCGGGTCACGTCAAGGGAATGGAGGATGTCAAATCATTGGCCGAATGGACGGCGACGCAGTTCGACCAGGCCTTGAGCTGGAACGATATCGAATGGGTGAAAAGCCAGTGGCCCGGCAAGCTTATTCTGAAGGGAATTCTCGACGTTGCAGGACGCCAAACTGGCCGCCAAATCCGGCGCCGACGCGATCGTGGTTTCCAACCATGGCGGACGGCAGCTTGATGGCGCCGCGTCGTCGATCTCTGTCTTGCCGGGCATCGTCGATGCCGTGGGGGCCGAAATCGAGACCATGTTCGACGGGGGTATTCGTACCGGCAAGGATATCATGCGGGCACTCGCGCTGGGCGCGAAAAGCTGCCTGGTCGGCCGCTCCTATGCGTGGGGCATCGGCGCGGGCGGTCGGGCCGGCGCCGCCAAGGCCATCGACGTTCTTGCCAAGGAGCTGGATGTCACGATGGCGCTCTGCGGCTACAAGCGCGTGGTCGATATCGACCGGGAAGCGGTCGGGTTATTCAACCATAATGGTCCGGCCACTAGCGATCGAACCTGACGTTCAGGTGGCCTCGTAAATGGCCTTCAACAGGCAATACATGCACAGATTGTTCGAGTATCGTCGGGGAAAGGCTTGTGGCCGCTCCTTCAAGGTTGATTCCTGCGGTTGGGGGCATTCATGAATTCGAAAGCATTACCGCCTTGGCTTCGCATCACTTTGGTGGTGGGCGTTGTTGTTCTATCCGTGGGGGCGGGCCTGTTTGCGTATCGCTGGTACAATCGCCCGGTGACGTTGACGATTGCGGTTGGATCGGTCAATGGGGAGACGGCAAAGATAATGTCAGCCATTGCCGGCAGGCTGGTTTCGATGGCTGCGCCGGTGCGGCTCAATGTCATGGAAACGGGCAGTGCGCTTGATGCCGCCAATGCCTTCTCGTCGGGCAAAGCCGATCTCGCGGTGGTTCGCGGCGATGTCGGAGACTTGTCGCAGGCGCAAGCGATTATTGTGGTGGCTCATGCGGTTGCGTTGATCGTGGCCCCGACGGGCTCGGCGCTCACCGACATCGCAAGCCTGAAGCGACACGTCGTGGGCGTGGTGGGAGGCGCGGTAAATCAGAATATCGTCAACGTGCTAAAGAAGGAATACGACCTCGATCGCGCCAATGTCGTCTTCAAGAACATCGCGCCAGCCGAAGCACGCACGGCCTTGAACTCGAAAGAGGTCGCAGCGATCCTGGTTGTCATCCCACTGACTGAAAAATATCTGAACCTTTTACGAGGGATATTCCCGCAAGGCGCGAAGGCGAGCCCGGTGTTCATTCCCGATCGAATCGGCAGGCGCGATTGCCGAGATCCATCACGCCTATGAGAGCTTTGATGTACCGAAAGGTACGTTTCAGGGGGGCGCCCGCGATACCTGACGATGACCCTTGCGCAACTAGGGTTCAAGTTCTCGTTCTACGTGGTGGCCCACAAGAAACTCGACAACGACCTGGTCTCGAGCCTGACGCAATCGCTGCTCAGCGCGCGCCGGGATCTGATAAGTGAATTGCCGATCCTTGCGCAGGTCACAGCCCCCGATACCGATCCAAACGCCTTCCTTCCAGTCCATCCGGGGGCGGCCGCCTTCTACCGATGGGACGACCGAAAGCTTCATCGATAGATGGAGTAACGCGATCTATCTGACACCGATGATCCTGGGCGGTCTTGCGTCTTTACTGGCGTTT
This sequence comes from uncultured Alphaproteobacteria bacterium, assembly GCA_963843235.1. Classification (GTDB taxonomy): domain Bacteria; phylum Pseudomonadota; class Alphaproteobacteria; order Rhizobiales; family Xanthobacteraceae; genus Bradyrhizobium. The sequence goes on along the minus strand of CAWJJV010000004.1, from coordinate 67 downwards.
TCCTGGAAATTTCTCGGAATAGGCGATCCTCAGAACAAAGAGGCCGCGCTGGACACGCTTTACGCGC
>CAWJJV010000003.1:0-497542 GCA_963843235.1 uncultured Alphaproteobacteria bacterium | reverse complement strand
ACAGCAGACATTCTCTTGTGAGCCTGTTCTCAAGGAGTTCTCATTGGCTTCTGATCGATCTGCTCAACCGTAACGGCGCAGCGAGAAGACTAGGTCCCGAAGAATGCCCCCATCACCGCCGCCGCTTCGTCGTTGGCCTTCAGCCCCTGGCTGAGGAATTTGTCATCGAGAAGAAGCCGTGGATTGTACCGGGATAGTTTACGTAGGTCGTCTTCACGCCAGCATCGATCAACCGCTCGCGAGGCGCGGCCCTCGTCGCGCAGCGGATCGTAGCCGGCCGTCATCACGAAGGCGGGCGGTAGGCCCTTGAAGTTCCCAGCTAGCAGCGGCGAAAGCCTAAGGTCAGTCTGATCGACGCCGGTCGGCAGATAGGCCTTCCGGAACCAGTTCATCAGCTCCTTGGTCAGGAAGTAGCCGTCTGCGAATTGCTTGCGCGATTGGCTCTCGCTGCGAAAGTCGGTCGCGGGATAGATCAGCATCTGGAGCGCCGGCCCCGTCTCACCGGCGTCGCGCACTGCCTGGCATACGACGGCAGAGATGGTGCCGCCGCCCGAGTTGCCGCCGACCGCGAGCCGCGCCGGGTCGGTGTCGAACGCAGCCGCGTCGTCGCGGATATGGCGGAAGGCCGCGATGCCGTCGTTGGTTGGTGCCGGGAATGGGTATTCGGGCGACAGCCGGTAGTCGATGGCAATCAGCTGGCAGCGGCTCTTGTTGGCGAGCCGCCGACAGGTGGAATTATGCGTCCCTAGCGTGCCGGCCACGAAGCCGCCGCCGTGATAATAGATCAGCGTCGGCAGTGGCCCGCGCGGTAGGCCCAACGGCCGATAGCGCCGATAACCGATCCTGCCAGCCGGTCCGGCAAAGCCACCGTTCTCGACCGCGGCAACCTCCGGCGGATCGGCCTCGCTGTCCTCCAACACCTTGTCGAAGACAGCACGGCCCGCCGTGTAGGGCAGCGTATTGGGCTGGGCCTTCCCTCCTGGAAGGCCTTGTCCATTAGGTCAAGCAGCGTGCGGGCTTCGGCATCGAGCATGGGTCACTCCGGATCGAACAGGCGCTCAGAGATACGTCGCCGAGAAGAGTTGTTAATGTCGTCATGCTTTCCCTTCGGGAACACTTCCGACTGCTGAAACGCGTGACTGCCAACGGACTCTATGCGGCTGGACCTTAGGTGTCGTGACGCGATCGCGCTCAATCGAACGTACTAGCGCGCAACGCGCCGCGCGGCGACATTTGACACGATCTCGGAAGTGTGAGTGGGCGTGACGCGGAGTTGAGCGGCACCTGTCTGGGGCCATGCCAAACTAACGAACGTTTGCCCGTGGCTTCGGCGCAGGCAGTAATAAAACCTAACGTTAGGTTCGATAAATTATTTCCCTGGGAGTCGATGGTGCAGCCCAACGATGATTTTCTCAGCGCTCCAAAATTGGATTATGACGGCTTCATAGCTGCACTGCGCGATAATTTTGGATGTTTTAGTCCTGCTCGCGGAACCAACATCTTCGCAGGCAGGGTGCGCCCGCGGCGCGTCTTCGGGTTCGCTGCGGTGGATCTCGCCTGCAACACTGTCCGCGTTGACCGGACGGAGTTGGACATTCGCCGTGATGACATGGAGTATTACTTCGTCGTAGCTCAGCTGACGGGCGGATCGACAATCATTCAGAACGACCGAGTTGTAAATGCCGCTGCTGGCGAACTCGTCCTGCTCGATTCCACGAGACCCGTGACATTCGTTGGGGTCCGGCAAGCGCAATGGCTTGGCTTGCAGTTGCCGCGCCAGAACCTGGTGTCGCATCTCGGCTTCGAGCCGCAAGGTGGCACGTCCGGTCGCGGGCAGGGGCAGGCGGCACGCATACTCAGTCAACTCGCTCTTGACCCCGTCGGCAATGTAGAACCGGCGGTCGCGTCGGCTGACGACTATATGCGTCTGGTGGTCTATGATCTCCTCGGCGCACTGTTTGCACCGCCCGCCCAGTCGAGGGCACCGACACCCAGCTATTAAGTTTGAAACTTCCAATCTTTGTCTCCGATCTTTGCAACGCGTGACTGTCAAGATCGGAAGCTAGACGGCAGGACCTCAGGCGTCGCGAGACGATCGCGCTCGGCAACGCGCCGCGCGGTGGCATTGACACGATCTCGGAGGTGTGATTGGGCGTGACGCGGAGTTGAGCGGCCCCTGTCTGGGGGCCATGCCAAACTAACGAACGTTTGCCCGTGGCTTCGGCGCAGGCAGTAATAAAACCTAACGTTAGGTTTGATAAATTATTTCCCTGGGGAGTCGATGGTGCAGCCAAACGATGATTTTCTCAGCGCTCCAAAATTGGATTATGACGGTTTCATAGCTGCACTGCGCGAGAATTTTGGATGTTTTAGTCCTGCTCGCGGAACCAACATCTTCGCAGGCAGGGTGCGCCCGCGGCGCGTCTTCGGGTTCCCTGCGGTGGATCTCGCCTGCGACACTGTCCGCGTTGACCGGACGAAGCTGGACATTCGCCGTGATGACATGGAGTATTACTTCGTCGTAGCTCAGCTGGCGGGCGGATCGACAATCATTCAGAACGACCGAGTTGTAAATGCCGCTGCTGGCGAACTCGTCCTGCTCAATTCCACGAGACCCGTGACATTAGTTGGGGTCCGGCAAGCGCAATGGCTTGGCTTGCAGTTGCCGCGCCAGAACCTGGTGTCGCATCTCGGCTTCGAGCCGCAAGGTGGCACGTGCGGTCGCGGGCAGGGGCAGGCGGCACGCATACTCAGTCAACTCGCTCTTGACCCCGTCGGCAATGTAGAACCGGCGGTCGCGTCGGCTGACGACTATATGCGTCTGGTGGTCTATGATCTCCTCGGCGCACTGTTTGCACCGCCCGCCCCGCTTTGCTCACGCCACACCGACAAACTGTTCGCGCGAGTCTGCGGCATCATCAAGAACCGCTTTGCCGATCCGAACATCTCTCCGAGTGAGGTGGCTGCCGAGATGGGAATTTCGCTGCGCTATTTGCAGAGCCTGTTCACGGACCGCGGCTCGACATGCAGTCACTACATATGTTCGCTCCGTCTCGATCATGCGGCACATCTGATTAAACGCCGCGCATCGATGAAAACAGGTCAACCTCTCGCCGAGATCGCCTACGCCTGCGGCTTTCGCGATTACACGTATTTTGCGCGCGGATTCCGCCGACGTTTCGGCGCCACGCCGGGCGGCGTCGGAGCAGGAGCCGCTGGTAACGGCAACGCACGAGTCCCCGCCGACATTGGGCAGAGTAAAACGGTACTCTAAATGGTCCTCTGCGAAGCTCGCGCCGGCGATTACCGCTCGCTTTCCTAATTTATCGGTCATCTCTTGCGTCGTTTCATCTTTCAAGCGGCAAGGCTGCAAGCCTTGCAACCCTTGTCAAATCCTGCAGAATTATTTCTGTTCGCGACGGATCCTCTGCCCGCAGGAAATAAGGGGCATCAATAACCCCTTGCAGCCGCCGGCCTATCTCTGCGGAAAACTTCAGGGCTTCACCCAGGGCCTGTGATGTACAGCTAAGTGCGTGATGGCGCCGGCGGCATTCCGCGTAATTATCGTGATGCCGCTCAAGCCTTTGCTCCCGAAAGCGTGCGCCTTCCACTCGACATACCGGTGTCCATCTGCTGCCTGCTCTGTGAATTCCAAGTTCTCATAGATCCTGCTCGCGGCCTCCATGACGCACTTAACGTTCTCACGGCCGCTCACCGGCCGGTAAAGAGTGCTTGCTTCGAGAACCACGTCCTCAGCAAAGGCGGTGGCGAATGCGCTCGCGCTCCGCTGCGCAAAAGCCCCAGCCAATCCGCAGCGTTTGCTGCCGAGGCCGGCAATTCGCCGGGCGTCTTCATGTCCTCACGTGGCAATTTGTCCGGGCTCATTGCGGTTTTCCTTTTTTCATTTCGCTGAAATTCTTTGGATCGACCGACAATTTCGGCTCAATAGCCGAGCCACTGGCTAAGTGCCTGAACCTTCTCGATCGTGTACGGCGGGTAGAGATGATCAATCGCAACGTCTGTGGGCGAGAGGAGGATAGATTTGGCGTGAGTCAAGACTGTCGAATCCGTGCTTGCCGTTAGCGCAACCCAGACCAAATTCGCCGATGCCTCCAAACGGCATGGTGTCGATGAAAACATGGACGTTGGTTTGATTGACTGCGCCGCCGCCGAACGAGAGGTTCGCGATGAACGAATCAATGACGCTGCTATCTTGACTGAACACATAGCCGGCGAGCGGCCGGGGTCTGCGCTTGATGTGCTGGATTGCCTCGGTAATCGTGGAGTACGTCAGGATCGGGAGAATTGGCCCAAATATTTCCTCTTGCATAACCTTGTCTGACCACGACGCCGGATAGAGAATTGTCGGATCGAAGTAACGTTTCTCCTCGTCATAGCGGCCGCCAAATACGACTTGGTCAGGGTTTATGAGAGCAGCGAGCCGCTTAACGGCCCGTGCGTCTATGATCCGTGAATAATCCGGATTGCTGATGGGATCGTTGCCGTAAAGTTCAATGACTGCCCGTTTGCACTCCGCAACGAATTCCTCGGCAACGAACTCGTGCACGTACGCATATCCGGGCGATGTGCACCATTGACCACCCCATGCCGTTGCTCCCCACATGATCTTTTTGGCAGCGTCCCTAAGATTCGCTGTTTGGTCGACGAGGGCGGGATTCTGGCCGCCGAGTTCTAGGAGCACGGGAGTCAGATGCTCCGCAGCGGCACGCATGATGATGCGTCCAACTCGGGCACTGCCTGTAAAGAAGATGAAATCAAAAGGGAATTTCAGAATGCGCGCGATCTGCTCCGGATCAGCGGCAAACGCCGTCACGGCGCAGGGGTCAAAATATCGCGGAACTAAATTGAGAAGCAACTTCGCAGTCGCGGGCGCCTCTGGCACCTTAAGGACGCAAGTATTGCCAGCGGCAAGTGCCGTAATGGCGGGACGCAGCAGCGAGATCAACGGAGCGTTGAACGGCCCCATGATCAGCGTGACGCCATAAGGCTCGCGGTAGACTATGCCCCTGTGACCTGATGCACGAAGAAACTTCGGAATGGGCACCTCTGTGGGCTCCATCCAGGCCTTGAGGCTACCTTTTGTCGCTTCGATCAATCCCAATAAGGCAGCAACCTCGAACACTTTTTCCGACCAAGCCGTTTTGAAATCGTTGCTTAGGGCTTCGGAAAACTCGCTCGTGTTTTCGGACAGCATCCTGGCGAGCCGATTTAACTGCTCAATTCGCCATTCGAAAGACTTGGTGACGTTGCTATCGAAATGTGTCCTTCTGCCGATAAAAACGAGACGTTTCGAAGTCCGCTGCCACGACGTATTTCACGTTCATTTCAGTATTACCTCCTGTAAGTATTCGCGCGGATTGACGTTTCGACGACAAAATCGATGAGTGGACTCTTGTTGTGGGTCGCCTATGATTTCCACATGTCGCTCCATGATCGGAATCTAGGCGGCTGGACCTCGGGTGTCGTGAGGCGACTGCGCGCGATCGTTCGTACTAGCGCGCACCGCGCCAATGTGAGGCGCAAGGTCTGCCTTGGGTCATGTGTGGACGACGCCCGCGTTGCAAGAAGAATCTGACGTTCGGCTTGCGGTCGGGTGCAAGTCATGTGTCCGGCCTGTTTGCGCGGCACCATGACCGCTGGCCCTGATGTAGTCCGCGGATCGGGTCCCAATCATTCGCACGGGCTTTTACGCCCATGACCCAGAAGCGGGTTGTCCCAATCGACGGCTCGACCGTTTCGCATCACGCCATCATCACCCTCGCAATTCGATTGTCTCGCTCCGCCGTCGCCTCACGCTCCCATTGCCAAGCCTCTTCAGGCGGCTGCAGCAAGCTCCGGCGCTCGATAGTATCCTCCCTTGGCCATGATCGCCCAAGCGATGCGCGCCATCTTGTTGGCAACGGCAACGGCGACGAGCTTGGCCGGCTTCTTGGCCAGCAGCCTCATGACCCAGGGATGCTTTTGCGGATGCTGCCGGGCGTGTCGAACAACGGCTGTTGCACCGATGACGAGCAACCGTCGGAGATAGCGATCTCCCTGCTTGGAGATGCCGCCGAGCCGCTCCTTGCCCCCCGTCGAGTGCTGCCGCGGCACAAGTCCGATCCATGCTGCAAAATCCCGACCGGATTTGAAGTCACTCGGGTCTGTGACAGTGGAAGCGATGGCCGTGGCCCCGATCACGCCTATCCCGGGCACGGTCTCGAGGCGGCAGCTCATATCATTGGCACGATGATGGGCGTGGATGGCGCGATCCAGAGTCCCGATCTGCAATTCCAGAGCAGCGAGTTGATCGACAATGGCCTGCAGCGCCTGTTTCATCGCAGATGGAAGAGCTTCGCGATTACTCTGGTCCGTGATGATCGCGGCAAGCTGCGCGAGACCTTCGCGTCCCGTCTCGGCAACGAGGCCGAACTCGGCAAGGTGGGCTCGGAGCGCATTGATCAGCTGCGTGCGCTGACGGATTAAAAGATCCCGCGTTCGATGCAACATCAGCAAGGCTTGCTGATCTGCCGACTTGATCGGCACGAACCGCATTGATGGGCGTGTCACGGCCTCACAGATGGCGGCCGCGTCGGCAGCATCGTTTTTCGACCGTTTGACATAGCCCTTCACGTAGCTCGGCGGCATCAGACGCACAGTGTGACCGAGTTTGGAGACTTCACGCGCCCAATGATGAGCGGTTCCGCAGGCTTCCATGCCGACCAGGCAAGGAGGAATCTTGCTAAAGAAGTCGATGACCTGCTTGCGCCGCAATTGGCGGGTGATGACGACCTTGCCCGCACTATCCACCCCGTGCACTTGGAACACGTTCTTGGCGAGATCAACGCCGATGGTGCTAACCTGCATGTGGACGACCCCCTCCGGTGATTCGTTGTTCAACAATCACCCTTTGGCACATTCGATGCCGGGAGCGGGCGTCGTCCACCACATCATTCGCGTCGGCTTGACCTTGGGCCAGCTACTTCCGGTCTACCCCGAACATCGGACATGTCGCTGCACCTAACGAAGTGACGCGATGTGCCACCAGCGGACTCATACTGCGCTTCTTATCGCACGAAAGTCACCTTGAACTCGCAGCGAGCAAAGATGAAGAGGTCGCTATATTACGTGGCCCTCCCAAGCCAAAAATAGGGGTTGGAGTCCCCTACGCAGCGCCATTTACCAATGACTTAGCGGTGATCGATCGGCGTTGTTATCGACGTTCATCAACTTGGGCGGCCATCTGAATCGCGCTCAATCGCACCTCGGAGATCGCGTCAGCGGTGCGCGCCAGTATGGACGATTCGGCGCGATCGCCTCACGACATCTGCGGTCCAGTCGCCGAGATTCCGATCCTCACCGAAGTTCAACAAGGGAGAACCTCAATGCCTTTGTGGCACATTTACTGTCCGGAAAAGGCCTACTCAGCCGAGGACAAGTGCGCCTTTGCGACGCGCATCACGGACCTCTACTCGGAGGTCGGCTTGCCCCGGTTCTATGTCAGCGTTGTCTTTCACGAGTTGTCGAAGGAACTCGTTCTTTATCGGTGGAAAGCCAACGAACGATTTCGTCAGGATCTGGATTGATTATATTGCACGCAGTCCTTCGCCCGAGCGGCGACAATGGTGGCTGGAAAATATCAACAATATGCTCAATCCCTTCGTACGCGACCGAGATTATCGGTGGGAGATCCATATCGACCAAACGCCAATCGACTTCTGGAATGTCCAAGGAATGAAGCCGCCCGACGCGGGTTCTGAGGCTGAAAAGCGCTGGGTCAAAGAGAATCGCCCGTCGGCATATACCGGAGTGTCTATCTGAACCAGCGTTCCACTGGTCCGTCATCTAGGCGGACCAGTGGACGTTTTTGTGCGTTCTTGCCTGACGGTTGCGGTCAAAGCTTGGCGACGCAAGCACCATGCATTGGCGCTGAGTCAAAAGAACGAGTCAGCTTGAACGAAAACGACAATGACAATTTCGGAGAGCAAGATGGCACTAAACACAGGATCCGACCTTTCCATCAAAGTGTTTGTCGGCCGAACCCATACCTTCGAAGATGGCAGCGGCACATTCTCGCCGACAACGTCAACCCTCATCATCGGTCGCACCGACGCCGTGTTGGTCGACGCCCAACACATCCGCGAGGATGTGCAGTCTCTTTGTGATCTCATCGCCCAAACCGCCAAGCGACTGACCACCATTTACGTGACTCACGGTCACGCCGACCATTGGTACGGTATTAGCGAACTCGCGCGCCGCTTTCCGTCAGCCCGTGCTGTTGCAACCGCAGATGTGGTTGAATACATCGAAAACACCAAGGCGGTCGCTGCCCAGCGATGGCGCACCATGTTCGGTAATCGCGTTGTCACGGCCGAGCGCTTGCCCGAGATCATCAAGGGGCCCATCGAACTTGACGGCCACAAGCTATACCCGATCGAAGTGGGGCAGGCTGATATTGCGCCAAGTACTGTTCTGCATGTGCCCACGCTTGACCTCGTTGTCGCAGGCGACGTGGTCTACAACCAGATCCATATGATGCTCGGCCTGACCGGACCTCAACAGTGGGAACAATGGATTGAAAGCATCAACAAGGTCGAGCAGCTAGCACCGAAGGTTGTGGTTGCTGGGCACAAGCGACCCGAAGCGTCCGATCAGGATGTATCGCGAATGATCGACGAGACACGTAGCTATATTGGCGCTTTTGCCGAGGCAGCGAAAAAAGCGAATAATGCCGACGATCTTGTCCAAGTGATGAGTGACAAGTACCCACACTTTGGCAACTTGTGGACCCTCCAGTTTTCGGCCAGATCTTATTTTGCTAAGCGCAGTCCCTAACGGTCCATTCTGCTCCGGCGATCGCGATGTCCGCGTTGGGTTAAATTGAACATCGCGAGGTCGCGTGTGCGGCCTTCGATCTGGAGTTTCGTTCGGATCGACCAGACCTGCTTGGATCGCAGTGGTGGCTTAGCTCCCGTCAGCTTTCCCTTCTTCCACGACACTCGCTGAGCTGCATTTACTTGATCCTGCATGGCCATACTCCGCGGCTCGGTTATAGAGCCGACGAACATGCGCCACCGGATTACGTATCGGAATCGGGGTCGGTTCTTGGGCAAAAACGGACTTCGCGTTCGGCCTTCTGGCAGGCGACCTGGACCAATTGACCCGAGCAAACCTTGCGCCTCACATTGGTGCGGTGCGCGCCAGGCTTTGCGCGCTAGTACGTTCGATCGAGCGCGATCGCCTCGCGACACCTGGGGTTCTTCCGCCTAGATTCCGATCTTGACAATCCGACCTAAGAACATCTTGCAAGCTCTTTTGACCTATCGAACCGAACAGGAGGTCTCCGATGAAACGTCTAATGATTTCTGCAATTGCAGCTGTTGCCGTGCTCGCTACAACTATCACCCTGCGCTGGTCGCATACGCCGTCAACCAAGCTGTCCGCCGGAACTGCCTCTATGCCGCTCTACACCGCTGCCAACACAAATAAGCTCCCAACCCAGCCAATTGAGGATCTGTCATTGATCCTTCAAGGTGTGGCCAAGCGCTAAATGCGCCGGCACGTTTCTAGCGGAGCCCCACGCGACTATTCCGGCGTGCCAAATGAAGAATCGAAGCAGTGGCCTCCGCAATGTCGCAACCTGGGGACCGCCAAGTCGTTATTGCAACCATTTCCAGCACCTCGGACATCGACCATGCAATCGCCAGGCTTGTTCTGGCTTTTGCCAGTGATCCGGTGGCGCGATGGACGTATGACGATCCGCACGTACCCAGCCTATTTCGTGCGCTTGGTGCAGGCTCATTTGAAACCGGAGCTGCGCAACGCACCAGCGACGGCCTCGGCGTCGCGCTTTGGCTTCCGCCGGGCGTTCGCGGTGACGATGGTCAGATCGAGGCGGTTGTTGCTGAAAGCATCGCTGCTGAGCGGCAAGCTGAGGTCGGCAGCGTCTTGGAGAGGGCTGAACACTGTCGGCCAGGGGAGCCGCATTGGTATCTGTCGCTGATCGGCGTCGAAGCTTTGCATCGGAACAAGGGGTGTGGAGCTGCTCTGCTGCAGCACGCTCTTCGCCAGTGCGACCGGCAGCATTGCCCGGCATACCTCTGGTCGTCGAATCCGCTCAATATTTCCTTTTACCAGAGACACGGCTTCGAGATCATGGATACGATCCAAGCGGTTCATCGCCTCCCATCATTCCGATGCTGCGGCGGGCACACTGATACAAGAGCAGGACGGAATGATCTCGGATTAACTCGGGCTCGAATGTCCGTTCCGGGTCCAGCCTGTGTGAAAACGACCCGCAATGATATGATTCTTCGTGATTTGCCGGGAAGATTTATGACGCGCTTTGTCGTTGGCGAAGATCGCAGTCAGAGCACGTTGTTTCCCGAGCGGATGGATGACTATTTAGGCGAGGACAATCCGGTTCGAGCGGTCGATGTCTTTGTCGATGAGCTTGACTTGGCGAAGCTTGGCTTCGGCGGTGTTGAGCCGGAGGCAACAGGAAGGCCAGCCTATCATCCAGCGACGCTGTTGAAGATTTACGTCTACGGATACCTCAATCGGGTGCAGTAGAGCCGGCGTCTGGAGCGGGAGTGTCAGCGCAACATCGAGCTGCCCGTTATCTCTCGCAGCTCGACAGTGCCGACCGTCAAGGGGAAGCGGTACCGAAAGCCAAGATCACTCGGCTCGCCGAGAAGATTGCGACGCTGCGCCAAGAAAGTCAACGCCTGAACGCTCTGAACAGCGAGATGATGCAGACCGAGGACGGACAGATATCGCTGACCGATCCCGATGCGCGCTCGATGGCCACGAGTGGCCGAGGCAGCGGAACGGTCGGGTATAATGTTCAAAGTGCCGTCGACACCAAGCATCGTCTCATTGTTACCCATGAGGTCACCAACGTTGGGTCTGACCGGAGGCAGCTATCCCGCATGTCCGAGCAGGCACGCGCAGCGATTGGTTCCGAGGCCATCGAGGCTGTAGCCGATCGCGGGTACTATAGCGGCGAGGAAATTGTGGCCTGCGAGCAAGCCGGCATCACAGTTTATCTGCCGAAGCCGATGACCTCGGGTCTTCTTGCCAAAGGCCGCTTCGGCAAGCAAGACTTCGTCTATGTCGCGGCGGACGACGTCTATCTTTGCCCAGCCGGCGAGCAGCTAACCTATCACTACACCAATGAGGAAGAGGGCAAGATCCTACGTCGTTATTGGACGACTTCCTGTCAGGCCTGCGCGCTGAAGAGCAAGTGCACAACAGGCAAGGAGCGGCGGATATCACGATGGGAGCATGAAGCCGTCCTTGAGGCTGTGCAAGCACGGCTCGATCGGAACCCGATTAAGATGCGAGAGCGCCGCTAAACTGTGGAGCACCCCCTTCGGTACGATAAAGTCCTGGATGGGAGCCACGCACTTCCAGATGAAAAAGCTCAGCAACGTCGGTACCGAAATGGCGCTACACGTGCTGGCCTACAATATGAAAAGGGTAATCAGCATTCTGGGCGTTGGTGGTTTGATGGAGGCGATCCGGGCCTGAGCCAGGCATCGCGTCACCATGTCGAGCTTGCCTGCCCAAAAATTCCCGTTTCCACAAAGGCTGGGTCAAAATGCAAAAAACTCAACATAAGCAAATGTTTTCCGCACTTCCCCCGATAGCGGACATCCTTGGCGGCAATAGAAGCGCAGGAAACGGCTTCCATTCCAATTCCATCATTCCGCGAAAAGCGACAACACCGATTTGCGCGCCCATCTTGTGATTTACGAAGTCCGCTTTCGCTCCGAGGGCGGAAGTTAACCGTGCAAGGCAGTACTTCCGAAAAGTGCCAGTTCCGGACACACCCGGGCTGCCCCTCAATCCGATTAACTTAGGTTGAATAGAGCAAGCGCGGCGCGAACATCGCACAAAGTGGCACCTGTTATCTTCCGCGCTCGCGCAGTGCCACGCTTGACGACTTGCAGCACAGAGCCGGGATCACGAGCGAGTGCGCGGCGACGGTCTCGAGGCGCGAGGACTGCTTCCGCCTAACACACGGTCAAGTTACTGGCCGGATGCCGTTGCGACGGTTGCTTGTTGCGCGAGCTTGAATGACGGCCAGCATATAACATTGAGTGGCCGGTAGGTAGGAGTGCTCGATGTCAAAGCCCGAGTGGCGAAAATCCGCCTGCAATCTCTGCTATGTCAATTGCGGCGTCGAGATCCTGGTCGATCAGGATCGCATCACCAAGGTACGCGGCGATCGTGAAAATCCAAAGTCGCGGGGTTACATCTGTAACAAAGCGCCGCGCATTCCCTACTACGCGCATCACAAGGATCGACTAACCTCACCACTGCGCCGGCGTGCGGATGGCAGCTTCGAACCGATCGACTGGGACACCGCGATCGTGGAGATCGCAGCAAAACTGCGCGCGGTCGTCGAAAAGCATGGCGGCAGCACCATCGCGATTTATGGCGGCGGCGGCCAGGGCAATCATTCCGGCGGCGCCTATTCAAGGTCTGTGATGGCTGCTTTGGGCATGAAGTATCGCTTCAGCGCACTGTCGCAGGAGAAGACCGGCGACTTTTGGGTCAATGGTCGCATGTTCGGCAGCCAGACCTGCCATACCGCGGAGGACATTCATCATTGTGACCTGTTGTTGGTGATCGGCGCCAATCCCTGGCTCGCGCACGGCTTCCCAAACGCGCGCGATCTCCTGAACCAGATCCGCAAGGATGGGGACCGCAAGCTGATCGTGATCGATCCGCGCTGCACGGAGACCGCCGAGATGGCGGACCTGCATCTGCCGGTGCGCCCGGGCGCCGACGCCTTCCTGCTCGGCGCGATCCTGGCAACGTTGTTGCGCCGGAACGGCATCGATCATGCCTTCCTCGACGAGCATACGATCGGCTTTTCCGAGGTGAAGCAGGCCCTGCTGCGCATTCCGGCCGCGCAATGGGCCGCGGCCGCCGACATCCCGCTCGATCGGATCGAGGACTGCGTCGACATGATCCTCGCCGCGAAGGCGATGACCGTTCGGGTCGAGCTCGGCATCCAGCAGGCCGTCAACTCGACGCTCAACTCCTATCTGGAGAAGCTCCTGATTATGCTGACCGGCAGCTTCGGTCGGAAGGGTACCAACCAGCTGCATTCGTGGCTGCAGCCGCTGTGGCCGCATTCTTCGGGCGAGCGGTTCGCGCCGACCGACACCGAAGTCATCGCCGGACTGCTGCCGGCCAACCTGCTGCCGCAGGCGATCCTGGCTGATCATGCCGAGCGGCTGCGCTGCGTTTGGATCGACAGCTCGAACCCGGCCAACACCGTCGCCGATACCGCGGCGGTGGAGAGGGCACTCGCCACGCTTGATCTCTGCGTGGTGGTCGACGTTGCGATGACGGAAACGGCGCGGCTTGCGCATTACGTGCTGCCGGCCTCCTCGCAATACGAGAAAACCGAGTTCACGTTGTTCAATCTCGAATTCCCGGTCAACTATTTTCAGGTGCGCGACGCGCTGCTACCGCCGCTCGCGGGCACATTGCCGGAGCCGGAGATCTATTCGCGGCTAGCGCGGGCGCTCCGGCTGCTGCCGGCCGACAATGAGCTGGCACCGCTGCGTGAGGCCGCATTCCAGTCACGCAGCACGTTCGCCAAGGGGCTGCGCACGTTCATGGATGAGAATCCGCAGGCCGCCCCGCTCGGCGCGCTGATCCTCTATCACACCATTGGGCCGACATTGCCCGACGGAACCGCAGCCGCCGCACCGCTCTGGCAGGCTGCACAACTCTGTGCGAAGCGCGATCCCGTAGCCGTGCGGCGCGCGCTTGGGGCTGAGCAGACGATCGCCGATGCCGCGCTCGGCGATGCGCTGTTCGACGCGATTGTCGGCACGCGCAGCGGTGTCGCCATTACCGAGCATGACTATGAGGAGGTATGGTCGCTGGTCGCCCATTCCGACCGCAAGATCCGGCTGGCGATTCCCGAAATGCTGGATTGGCTCGGGAGGCTCGACCCGGAGGCGGCCGCCGCGCCAAAGGACTACCCGTTCGTGCTCGCGGCCGGGCAACGGCGCATGTTCAACGCCAACCAGATCTTCCGCGACCCGGCGTGGCGTCGCGACGATCCGGACGGCGCACTGCTGATCAATGCAAGCGACCTCGATGCACTCGGCGCCAGAGATGGCCAATGGATCGCCGTACGCTCGCCAGCCGGACGGATCGTGGTACGCTGCAAGGCGGATGGAAGCATGCGTCGAGGCCAGCTGGCGCTGCCGCACGGCTTCGGTCAGGACTATCCGGTCGATGGCGGCGAGCGGCTGGTCAATGGCCCGCGCATCAACGTCCTTACCGATGGTCTCAATCGCGATCCCATCGCTGGCACGCCCTACCACAAGAACGTACCTGTCCGGCTAGAGCGATTGAGCGCGGCGGAAGCCGCCGCCTCGAAGTCAAATGCGCGCCGAATCCATGGCGCGAGCGCCGGGGTGTCGGGCTGAAGGAGCGGTTCGCTTGAGATGACTTCCAGAAGCGTCCCCAAGCTGAGTGCCAAATCGGCGCTGTTCGAGCAAATACCATCATCTGGGTAAACCGGGCAACCGCTGCTTCCGGAGCTGATTCGCGCTCCACAGTCAGGCTCATCCCAACGTCGGTTGTGGGTCCAGCCTGTGTGAAAACGCCTCGCAATGATATGATTGCTCGGTGATTTGCCGGGAGGATTCGATGACGCGCTTTGTCGTTGGCGAAGATCGCAGTCAGAGCACATTGTTTCCCGAGCGAATGGATGACTATTTAGGCGAGGACAATCCGGTTCGAGCGGTCGATGTCTTTGTGGATGAGCTTGACTTGGCGAAGCTGGGATTCGGCGGTGTTGAGCCGGAGGCAACAGGAAGGCCAGCCTATCATCCGGCGACGCTGTTGAAGATTTATGTCTACGGATACCTCAATCGGGTGCAGTCGAGCCGGCGTCTGGAGCGGGAATGCCAGCGCAACATCGAGCTGGTTTGGCTGACCGGACGCCTGATGCCGGACTTCAAGACCATAGCCGACTTCCGCAAGGACAGCGGCGAGGCCATCCGCCGGGTTTGCCGCGAGTTCGTGGTGTTGTGCCGCCGTCTTGAACTGTTCAGCGAAGCGAGCGTTGCGATCGACGGCAGCAAGTTCAAGGCCGTCAACACGCGGGATCGGAACTTCACCCAGGCTAAGATGCAGCGCCGTCTAGCACAGATTGACGAGAGTATCGCCCGTTACCTCTCGCAGCTCGATAGTGCCGACCGTCAGGGGGAAGCGGTACCGGAAGCCAAGATCACCCGGCTCAACGAGAAGATTGCGACGCTGCGCCAAGAGATTCAACGCCTGAACGCTCTGAACAGCGAGATGATGCAGACCGAGGACAGGCAGATATCCTTGACCGATCCCGATGCGCGCTCGATGGCCACGAGTGGCCGAGGCAGCGGAATGGTCGGGTACAATGTGCAAAGTGCCGTCGACACTAAGTATCATCTCATTGTTACCCATGAGGTCACCAATGTTGGTTCTGACCGGAGCCAGCTATCCCGCATGTCTGAGCAGGCGCGTGCAGCGATTGGTTCTGAGGCCATCGAGGCTGTAGCCGATCGCGGCTACTATAGCGGCGAGGAAATTGTGGCCTGCGAACAAGCCGGCATCACAGTTTATCTGCCGAAGCCAATGACCTCGGGTCTTCTTGCCAAAGGCCGTTTCGGCAAGCAAGACTTCGTCTATGTCGCGGCGGACGACGTTTATCTTTGCCCCGCCGGCGAGCAGCTAACCTATCACTACACGAATGAGGAAGAGGGCAAAACCCTACGTCGTTATTGGACGACTTCCTGTCAGGCCTGCCCGCTGAAGAGCAAGTGCACAACAGGCAAGGAGCGGCGGATCTCACGATGGGAGCATGAAGCCGTCCTTGAGGCTGTGCAAGCACGGCTCGATCGGAACCCAACTAAGATGCGAGAGCGCCGCCAAACTGTGGAGCACCCCTTCGGTACGATAAAGTCCTGGATGGGAGCCACGCACTTCCAGATGAAAAGGCTCAAGAACGTCGGTACCGAAATGGCGCTACACGTTCTGGCCTACAATATGAAAAGGGTAATCAGCATTCTGGGCGTTGGTGGTTTGATGGAGGCGATCCGGGCCTGAGCCAGGCATGGCGTCACCATGTCGAGATTGCCTGCCCAAAAGCTCCCGTTTCCACACAGGCTGGGTCAAGCTGAGAAGTTGCGATGCATTCGCTGAGCGTCCGTTCGAACCCGTACAACGGACCTCGATTTGCTATGTGCAAAAATCATGATTTATGCACAAATCAGTTGACCCATATAAAACGCGGCTTTATGCTGTGCATAATACAGGTGCGAAAGTCAGGACGAAAATGGCGGTCTACGGATATGCGCGGGTCAGCACGGATGGCCAGTCCCTGACGGCCCAGTTGGCCGAGCTAAAGGCAGCGAACTGTGAGAAGGTCTTTCAGGAGAAGATCAGTGGTGCGCGGTCCGACCGCAAGCAATTGGCTCGGCTAATGGCGATACTCGCAAAGGGGGACGTGTTGGTCGTAACCCGGCTCGACCGTCTGGCGAGATCAACGCGCGATCTCCTGAACCTGTTGGGGATCATCGCTGAGAAGGGCGCCGGCTTCAAATCTCTCCGAGACACCTGGGCAGATACGACCACCGCCCACGGGCGCCTCATGCTGACGGTCTTGGGCGGCCTTGCCGAGTTCGAGCGGGAACTGATCCGAACGCGGACGGGCGAAGGGCGCGAGCGCGCGAAGGAGAGGGGGGTGGTCATGGGACGGAAGCCCAAATTGACCGGTCACCAGCGGCGGGAGGCGCTCGCTCGACGGGATGCGGGAGAGGTGCTAACCGACATTGCCCGGTCTTATAACGTCAGCCATAGCACGATCAGCCGACTCACGTGAACGGAAGCGTTCTCGCCGTGGCCGCCGCAATGACCTTTGCGTGTCCGGGTCTGCCAGCCGGACGGCCTCGTTCACTGTTGCGCGGTCGCGCCGCCGTTCAGGCGACAATCGCATCTCGGCATCATGGAAATGAGCCGGAACAGTCAACGCGTTATCCGACGGTTCTCAGCCCATTCCCACCAGCGATCGAATGCGTCCTTGGCCATCATGAGCCCTCCCGTAGGCACTTGAAGAACGGGCGGCGCACCTTGCCTGCGGCCGGCTTCGCGCGATACTCGATCTCGGCGAGCAGCAACGGCTCTATTCACGGGCCACAAACAGTTCAGCTTAAAACGAGATTTCCCCAATCGGATGGTCGTCTGGTGGGTTATGTCTGGGCGGTCTCTCTGTTTCCGGAGGGACAGTGAATCCATTGCGGCGTAGCGCACCGGTTAACCGCTGCTGCTCTGCTTCAAGGTAAATCAGATGATTACCGGCATATCTAAAGTACGCTTCCTGCCGTTGCAGGAGCGGCACATCGACGTGAAAAAACTCAACCGCGATTTGTCCGGTTAGAGTTTTGGCGCCCTTCTCGAGGTTGGTAAAAAACAAACCCAATTCCTCCCCGTCACGCCAGTGACAGTGAGAATACTGGTTCCTGAAATCCTTGCAGGCCCCGATGGCCCGCCGCGCTCTAATCCAAACGTGATCTAGCTTGTGTTCTTCGTAGAACGGTCGCAGGATTGCATCGGCAATCGACAACCGGTGTTCTTCGCCGCGATTTCGAAAAAGAGCGAAGCCTTGCTGAGGGTGCCAAGCGGAAGCCTTCTCGTACGCCGTAACTGTGTCCCGTGGCGCCGCGCACGATGACTATTATTTCAATAACCCTGAGAGAATGACCGGCGATGTGCCGCCGCAACCGAAGCTGGACCTTTCAAGAGCTGAGATCGTCCAGCGGGTCATCGCTTCAGAGTGTCTTCGCTTGGCTTTCTTGTCGCTCGAAACGCCGCCCGAGCGGAGCGCCGAAAGCAGCCACGGGACCTTCGGACTGGCGAGGGAATGGCGACCTCTCTACCGCGAAAACATCGCCGATTGGTTATCCTTGACGACACTCGCAAGCGATGATGGGGCGCTATGGCAACGCTTCCTCAGGCCACGGCTTTCCCGATAGCACATCAGGATGCCGCGGGTCATTCGCCGCGATGCCGTGCTCGTCACGCAACTTATCGATTGACCTAAGGCAACGTTTGGCTAGCGCCACTTGGGGCGATGCAGCCGTCAGTTTGGCAAAAAGAGCGTGGCGAACGTCTTTCACGCTCCTTGGGTGGAGATTGTAGGTATTGGAGCCTTCCGCAACCGGCACCTCGTCGATCGTAACCGCATAAACCGCGGCCGACATTTGTTGATCATAGGGCCTGCCTTCGGCCCCATATCGATCGATCATGGCAAGAACGTCACTCTCGCCGGCAATTTCGCTGAACAGGTGCTCTAGCGCGGTTCGGGCTTTGCTTCCGCGAGGCGCCGCATCTAAACGCGTGTTCAGTTCGGCTTTTAGCTCGGGAAACTTGGCAACGTATTGGACCAAGTCCCTTCCAACGTGCCATGCGTCGAGGCCGTTGGGATCCTGACCAAATACGCCCTCGCACAGCAGGTCCACAAACAACAAGACCGCCGCCGGCATATCCCGCCGCAGAATGGCGCGCATCCATCCGAACTCGCCGGAAATATTCTTATGGGTTCGGGCAAGGCGCGCCAGAAGGGGATTCTCCTTCGGCGCCCGGCACCCATGCTACGGCAGTCAAAACCCGTTCCCAACGCTGGGCCCAGCTCTTCGTGTAGAACGCCTTCACCTTTTCAAGACCTTCAAACACCCGCTCGGGCGCATCGGTAAACGGTAGCAATTCGAGCCAAGGTTCGATTTCCCACGTATTTTGGCGTTTATGCCAAGCCTTGCTTTCATTGCCGTCCGCCTCGGCCAACCATCCGTCGATCCCTTGCATGACGATGGACGAATCCAAAATCTGCCCGTCCATCGCCATCGCAGCGAAAAGTCCGCTCTTCGAACCAAGAGGCTGGGGCAACGTCACGACACGCCGCAAAAGCGCGTCCTGGTCGCCATGTGGCATCGCGAGCGCTATGCAAGTCATCTTGACTGCGAGTTGCTGCTTCGCATTGTCATTGTCGGGATTGGCCAGCCGATCAATCGCCACGAAGATTGGTTCGGCGTAGCTGTTCACAGGGGCGATACCCATCGAGGCCGCCCGAGCGTTGCGTGCGGCGGCAACTCCGTCGAACCAAGGCCAGCGCCGGAAGAGGTCCGGTTTTGGAACATTCAGCGCGCGATCGGAAATGCTCTTGAGAACTTGCGCGGCTTCGAAGCCAAACTCCGGCTCTTCGAGATATTTAACAACGGCCGCAGCTATTGCATCGCCGCCGATCCTTTCGAGCGCGCGCTGATACTGGTTGCTATAGCGCATCCGCGCGTCGTCGATGAGAGTTCGGTCGCCACGTGACAGCGCGTCGCGCAGGCCGTCCATCAATTTCCGCAGCCGTACGAGCTCCCGATCAAGCAGTTGGGTAATCTCCGGCACAAGCTCCCCCAACCCCAAGCGTCCGATCGCGTTCGAAACCTCGCACAAATCCGATCGTGTCGCCTGCGGGCATACTAAAACCGTCCGCGCCCAATGCCGCATCCGGGCAATCAAGATTTCTTTTTTCGAGTCCGGAATGGGGATCGGCGCATCAAGGTTGTTCGAGTCCCCGTGAGCCGCAACAAGATCAGCCAGGAAATAGATTTCGACCGTGTCGTCCGTTTCCGCCCGGTCCAGGATCGCTTCGATAAACGGCGCGGGTCGTGTTGCGGCGAGACGCGCCTTGGTACGCCGAAAGCCCTCGTAGGTTTGTTTGTTCCTCGGATCGTGTCTCATGGAGACCGCCTGCTCAAGGAAATCACCGATCAACTGCCCGACTGTCTTTGGTCCCGCGAGGAGCCCGATCGCACTTTCCTCTTTCTGAGCGCCTTCGAGGTCCAAGATGGCGGCGGCGACCGGCCCGTCATCCTCGACCGCCATTTCGGTCAACAGCTCGCCCGGCCGGAACGGAAGTTCAAGGCCCTTTTCGATGCGTCTGTGCAAACCTTGCGAGACGGCGGAGGGCGCGCGTTGCTGGGCCCGATAAATGGACGAGGGACTGTGTTGTTCGCGCATGGAAAACGACGGGTCTGAAATAGCATCGGCAATTCCGGCATCCCGCTCGGCGCTCTGCGGCTGCTCAAGCAATATGCCGAGACGTTCAGATGGCGTTGTCGCCGCATTGTACTGTTTCAACCGCTCTTGCTTCAAACGCTCCGCGATCGCTGGATCGGCGATATCGCTGGCATAGCCACGCGAGGCCAGAAGCGCCCAGGTCTCGTCCTTCGCCGCTGACATAAGGTCGGCGAGATGGCGGTTCGCCCTGCGGAACTCCAGGTAACCGGCGACTTCTGCTTGAACCACTGGACTGGGATCGACTTTTGCAAGTTCGGTCGCCAGGTCCATTCCGTCTACACCACTCTCGGACACGATCAGCGCAAGAAGGCGCTCGCGGACCGCCTCCGGCAGCGAAGCAACTTTTTCGCGGATGTCCGGGCCAAGGACGGCGGGCCGGAATCGGGGAGCCGTCCGCAACGTCGGCAATTGATCTCGGGTTTGCTCGCTTGCAGCAAGCGGCCACACGAGCGGCGCGAACTCCGAGCGCCCAGTGATGATCATGAAACGAACGGCCCGATCGACCTTGCCCGGCCTGTGCCACCGTTGAACAAAGCTTTCCATTTCGGCGTCGACGATAGCCCATACACCCGGCGCCGACCGGAAAATCATTTCAGCCGCTAACATCGGATCAATAGCCAGAGCGAGACGAACAGCGTGCGCCACGGCCACATCACCGTCTTGCTCGCGCGAAAGCCGCTCGGCCGCGAACAGGACCAACTCTTCCCAAGCCGGCTGGTCCAAGATTTCTGACCGAAGCTGGCCACGAGCCGTACCTTCGCCGTTCGCGCTGCGACGCATGAGGTCCTCGACCTCGTAGCTGCCGAACCACTCTTGAAACTGCTGATGCTGAAAGGAGAAGGTGGGGTTTCCCGAGTCGGATCGCGTGAGAACGTGATGGCTCGCCAGAGCGTTCAAGACCTCAAGCGGCTCTGGCAGCCCGGCAATTTGACCGTCATCGCGAAGCACCTTCATCGCGTTCGTCACGACCCGTCGGGCATCGGCCTCATTCATCGTCGTCGAGGTTGTCATCATCCGATTTGCCAAAGCTCGGAGAACCGGCGTGTGGCAACCGAGCAGCGACGCGCTCAACGCCTCGGCGTGTTCGGACTCGCGTTCGTGTTTTTCGACAAATAGGCGTAGCAATGCTTCCCTCGTGTTGGGCCGGGCTCCAACGACGCCGCTCGTGAGAAGCGCCGAAAGATAGAGCGGGGTCGCGATTAACTGCCGCACGCCGTCCGTGCGCCTGGCTTCATCGACGATCTTTGCGCCGGGCTCGCCCGCCAGCGCACGCGCGATCGCCATTTGTTGTGGCTCGGACAGGGGTTCGATCGCGAGCCTCGGTCCTGATACCGGAACGTCGAGAATTTGCTGCCGCGTCGTGACGATAACTCGGAGATGAGGCCAATCCCTTCGGACTTGCTCTAGGCTCAGCCGGATCTGCCGGCGGGCGCCCGGCTCCAATTCGTTCCAGCCGTCCAACACGAGCAGAATACGGCCGCGCTCGGCCAGCCGAACGAAGTCGGCGTCCGATATCCCTCGGAATGCCGCTCTGCGCCGCCAAGCGCCAAACAAACCGCCGTCGCTTTCCGACACGTCGCCCAAACGGAAGTAGATCGGAATGATCGTTCCTTCCGAAAGCGCGAACCGGGTCAATTGTAGAACCGTGATCGTTTTGCCCGTGCCAGGCGCCGCTACGATCGTGATTTCGGGGGCGACTTCCAGCGCGGGCGGCAATTTGCTGATGCTGAACGGCGGTACATCGCCTTCATTCAGGATCTTGAGCGTCAGTTCGACTTGCTGCTGCTTCCAAAGGACACCCCGCGTGTAACCAGCGAGATCCTCCCCGGCTGCCGCGCGGAATTTATGAAAGGCCTGGTCAAACGAAGTGTCCGCCCCCTCGCGATTGTCGGAAGCAATCAGCGATCCAATTCGAGCCGCTTCGGCGCTCGGCGAAGGTTGGCTTGGCGCTACGAGTTCGTGAAACGCTTTTTCCTGAGCCGAGCGCTTCCATTCTTTCAGTTTTTCGACGGGGTAGCTGGCGGGGTCCGCGTCGACGAGACGTCCGCAGTTCTGGCATAGCCAAATGCCATTATCTTTGCTGCGGCGCTCGCTCTGGGTTTGGGCAGCGTTGTAGCGAGGCCCACCCGGCGAAGCGGCGCAGATATGCGCCGCAACCGCAAGCGTGACGATACCGTCCTGCTTGGCGTTGGCGGCAACGGTGGGACGACGGCAGTCGGGATTGGAGCACCGGTAGCCGACCGCCTTGCCGATTTCCGTAACGGTGCTTTGCGAAAAATTATCGCGCACGTTGAGTCCGAACAGCAAATCTTTCCCGGAACGACAGCGTCCGTGAACCCGCCAAGCGACATTGTATGTCAATTCAATCGCTTATTTAGCGGCAACATAACCGCTTGCCAACTCCGCCGCCGATTGTGGAAACGAGGCCGTGATCGTCATCGGCGATTAATCCTTTAAGCGACGTTAGCTGATCGAGCCCGACACGACCAATGTGTGCGGGCATTAAACATCAGGTCTCAACCGCCGTTTGGACGGCGAGTGCCGTTTCGACCGGGGTGAAGATGTCGACGTTGGAGCCCGGTGCCCGAATGGTCACGATCAGAGCGTATCGCGCCATCGCATCGAAGCGCTCCAGGTAGGGTTTTTCCTTCCACCACCCGCCGACGGGAAACACGCCGATCGCCTCGCGCTCGGCGAGATCGGCAGCGCTCCCAGACCAGAAATCCGCATGCAGAGATCCGCGATCGCGGAAGGTGCCGAGCAACCAGTCTTCGCCGCCACCGCCGAGCGCGCCCTCTTCTTCGTCGCGCGCGGCCTGATTGATGCGGGCGCGAAACTCATCGACGCTTTCGGTCGCAATCTTCACCCGAAAGCGCAAGCCGTGCGAGGCGTAGCGATGGCGGCGCGTCCATCCGCGTTCGCCGGGATTGGGCTCGACGAAATACGACAGCGTCACGCGCAGCTCGACTTGGGCGTCGCCAAGGGCTGCGAGCTCATCCTTCGGCCACGGCAGCCGGTGCAGTTTCATGTCGCGCGTCTTCGCGGCCGCCGTGCCCTCACGCTGAAACGGCTGCAGTTCGTCTTGGACGATGAGTGTGAGGTCATTACGCGTCGAGAGCAGCGCGCGCCCGAGGTCGGGGACGCCGTATCCATAGCGCCGCACCAGCGACTGGATTTGCGTCTTCGCTCCGTGACATGCGTCAACACGCGCCCGCATCGCCGGCGTCCACTCGGCCGAATGCACGATAAGTGCGCGGACTGTTTCGGGCCAAAACGTCGGCCGGGCCGCCAAGATCGCGCCCGCCATGCCGGCCGCATAGGCGGTCGCGGCGCTGGTGTCGCCGATCGTCGTGAAATGCCGGTTCTCTGGACGAAAATACGTGGTCAGTATTTGAAGATCGTCGATCGGCTCTCCCGGAAGGCGTGCCGTCATGCGCCAGGTTGCCGCCTTCGAACACGACATCAGGTTTCACCGGCCACTGACGATCCCAGATCACCGAGGTGCGGCTGCGCGGCGACAATTCGCCGGCCGGCGCGATCGGCGTGTAGTCGGCAAAGTCCGGATCGATGATGTCGACCTTCTCCGTGAAGGCGCCGACGGTGAGCGCGTTCCAAGCCTGCGCCGGATCGTCCACCGGTTCGAGATCGTTGCGCGTCAGGTGATCTTCCGGCGTCAGATCGTCCGCAATGTTGCCGGCCGAGAGGATGATCAGCCGGCGATTTGCCTCCTCGAAGCACAACTGGTCGACCGCCGCCGACCAGGACGACGGTCGCCCGCGGGCCGGATTCACGCTCGTGACTGCCATCGCGATCGCCCGTCGCCGTTGCGGGGCCTGAACCTCGGCGCGCGCGATCGCCTCGCCAGTGATCGCGCCATAAAGTTCGGGATCGTTTGCCGGCCCGCTGCGGGCGGCAGGATGCGCACGCTTTCAAGCCGATAGGGCGGCGCAATCGGGCTCGCTCCCGCGAGCACTGGCACCAGATCGCCGTAGAGGCTGACGCCGGCCATGCGCGTGCCATGACCTTGCCAGGTCGGCGTATCGTCGGCGCCCCACGCCGGGATTGATCGTGTGCCAGTCGGCTTCGGCAAGCAGCGGCTCGATCAGCGGATGGGTGCGGCGCACCCCGCTGTCGAGCAGACAGACCGCGACGTTCGCCTCGTCCGGCGGCGCGAGCCGGGCCAGCAGCTCTTCGCTCCAGGCTCTTTGCTCCGCGCCGCCAAGCCCCATGAAGAAGGCGGGGGTGTCCTTCGCTCGGCGCAGTTCGGCAACGACATCGCTGTGCGCCACGAGCCGATCGAGCGTCGCCGCATCCGACAAGGCCAGCACGATCTCCCGCTCCGGAAATCTCACGGCATGCGGGCGCAACGTGATGTTCAGCGCCTGGGCGACGCGTTCGAAGTTTTCTCGCCGCCCGTCGCGCAGCCACACCTCCCACCACACCCGCTCATTCGCCTCGTTGGGAAACAGCCGATCTTCGTCGGTGAACAGCGAGCGGGCCGTCGCCAGTCGCACCGTCTCGATGCGCGACACCAACGGTTCATTTCGAGGGCGCCCCGACTGCGTGTCCGTCGTGCGATACGCCTCGATCTTGCGCAGATAGAAATTTTCGGCGCGCGCCGGCACGAAAACCGACGCGAGCAACGGAGTCGCCCGGCTGCTCCGGTTCGCGCACCGCGACGACCTCCATATGCTGCCGGCGGTCGGCGAGAAGATCGAGCCCGGCGCGTTCCGAACCCGGCAGTTGGACTTCGAGATAGAAGCCGGGTGTGCCGACGGCGACGCCTCGCGTCGCGGTCCGCTATCTGCTGGCGAGCCGCACCGAGCGCCTGTCCGACGGCGTGCGCGAGCGCCTGCGCATGGGCGGCGCGGTCGCGGGCCGGCAGAGCTGGTGGAGTGATGACCTGGTTCGGCCGCCGGTAGGGCTCCCTCACGCCATTGTTGCGCAGAAGGAGATGCGGTCGGTCGCGCGGAAAATCGTCTGCCATGTCGGCGCTGCTACTCCGTCAAAGAGGCGCGCCGACGCTCCGTTAACGCCTCAAGCAGCGTTTCCGATGTGATCCGCTTACCATTTCGCAGAAGAATGGATTTCGCTGCATCGTCGGCAGCGCGCACGATCTCGGCCTGTGACAGGTCGACCGCGTGTTGAGCGGCCTCGGACCAAGCGAGGCCGCGCGTGTCGAAACGTTCAAGCCTCGCACGCAGCAGCGCTTCGGCCAGCGGAGCATCTGGCACGGAATATTCGATGACGTCGTCGAAGCGCCGAAACAACGCCTTGTCCAGGAGCTCAGGATGGTTGGTTGCCGCGATGATCAGGCCGTGGCTTTCATCCTGCTCCAGAAACTGCAGGAACGAATTCAACACCCGGCGAATTTCGCCGACGTCCTGGCGCTCGCCGCGTCGAGCTCCGATCGCGTCGAACTCGTCGAAGAAGTAGACGCCGCGCGTCGCCTGCATGGCGTCGAATACCAAGCGAAGCTTGGCGGCGGTCTCGCCCATGAACTTCGTGATCAGCCCATCAAGAACGATGGTGAACAACGGCAGATGCAGCTCTCCGGCCAACACGGCCGCGGTCATCGTCTTGCCCGATCCAGGCGGGCCGACCAACAACAACTTGCGCCTGGGATGAAGGCCATGTTCGCGCAGGTTCTGCTGCTGACGCTGTTCGCTCAGCACACGTCCCAGACGCGCACGGATGGCATCCGGAAGGATCATGTCGCCGAGCCGCAGGTCCGGGTAGCGCGCATTCAGCAGGCTGGCGAGTTCACCCTTCGGCTGAACCAGCGGAACTGGACGGGCTTCTCGTCCCATTACCGGTTCCTTGGCTTTGGCCGCATCCACCAGCTCTTTGAGCTCCTGGGCCAGCTTGCCATGGCCCTGCCGAGCCTCGTGCGCTGCAAGCTGCATTGCGGTGGCGAGGAAGCGGTCCTCGTCGCCAGCGATATGGCTCTTCAGCAGGGTCACGATGTGGCGGGCAGTGGTCATGAACTTTTCTTCTTCAATCAGCGTGCGACCAGCGCTGCGGCGCAGACGACGTTAACTTTTCGATCGCGTTTTGTAACGCGGAATCGTGTTTTTTCCCTTGCCAGCACGAGCGCTATGAGGCCCTTCATTCAAAGAAAGCCCTCGCTCGATATAACGGCCTCGGCCGTCGCTGCGGCCCCTGGATGCAGCCGTCATCGGCCAATGTTGGCGCGATTGCCGGTTGAGCAGCCACCAAAGCCCCATAGTAAGCGCATGCCCACCGCAGCGTTACGTCAACTACCGAGCCCCCGCGACGCTCGATTTCCTCGATAATGCTCCGGATCTCGGCGAGTCTTTCCCTGTCGACCATCGACCCGAAAAAGCGATCTGACCAATCCGCCTGCGCCCTCATGTAGTCGATCGACATCCGGTAGTCTTCCAAGGTTTCCTTGCCCGAATGCCTGGTCTGGGCGCCGGCCTGCATGATCGCTTTTGCAAGTTCGGACAGCACAGCGTCGAGTGAGACGGCCTCGAAGAAGGGCCCGACGATCACCTTGTCGGATCCCTTCGTCTGCAACATCTGGAAGCCGGAATATTTGGGGTGCGTTCCCAATCCGCACAGGAGGTTATAGGCCATCTCGCGCTTTCGCTCGGTGTAGCCGTCGCGGTCATCCAGCGCGATTCGGATCTTCATGGCGCCGAACTAGCGATTGCGCTTCTTTTCGTCGCAAGCCTGCCATGCCGCGATCTGATCACGGTTACTGTGGAAGTAGTCGAGCAGGAACGTCGTCTCGAGTAGGTCTTGCATGACCATCACGGTCGACTGATAGTAACCGCTCATCAGGAGCGAGAGATCATCGGAGGCCTCGATTGCGGCCTTGCTTAGTTGCCTGATGTTCTCTTCGCGGCCCGCGAGCAGGTCGAAGTTTTGCGGAAACGGGCTCATTGAAGACAACCTCGAAAAGGGGAGTATAACCGCTGGGACACCTATGGGCAGTCGATCTGAGTACCGCCGACAGCCCAGTTTCGGAGGTCGGGCGCTATTCAGCCTCGTCGCCATGAGGACTTAAGATGCAGCCGCTGCCCGAGACGATCATTGGTAAAACGTGCGAAGGCCAGGACGTGACGTGGGCCAAGATTGAAGCGGCCGCCAAAGACGTCAGGGAATGGCTTAAGCTCAAAATGACGTCCGGCTCATGTTCCACTGGCCTCGTCTATCAACTCGCCACACACTACTGCCGGATTCCACAGATGTTCGGCGATCGCCTCCTTTTGGTCGACGTACACGCAGTGTTCGACCAGATAGGCGAGCTAGAAAAGGCACCGTTCACGCGTGTGGCGCCTACCAAGGCCGCCAAGCCGTTTACGGCAGGTCCCTTGAAGGGGCTTTGGCGCAAGCACTGGTTTCAGGCCAGCTTTCTGGTGACCAACGTTTTGAACGAGACCCAAAGACATGGCGAGATGCTCATCCGAAAACACCTCAATTCGGAGTTTGGCCGTGATCGGTGGATCGGTGAGATGATAACGGAGAAATTGGCAGGCAAGCTGGCGCACGCATTGGTCGATGGCGCGTTATCCCACCGTTCAGGCAGCGTAGCACGCAAACGGTCTCGACTAACTGGCGAGTGGATTATCTTCGCCAAGGCGAAAGGTCGAAACATCTACCTCACGCTGGCTGGGCACGGCGAGACGAACGAAGCGGTGCTTTCCCGTTGTTCACTGGCGCCGGAAGAGTTTCCGGAACTTGCATCGTTGGCGCCCTTTGTCGCCGCGGCACAGCCGTGAGCGTGACCTCAGCCCATCTCCGGACCGCCCGAACCATCGCATTGCATCCTCCGTCGACGATCGGCACGCCGAGCGCGGTGCCGGTGATGAGGCTGGAAATGATGCGCTTGACATTCGGCGAGTTTCCTGCCTGTGGGTCGTACTGCTTGACGATCTGTTGCAGCAGATATCGCTGCCCTTCGCCGAGGGTGGCAAGGTGACGCCGAATTGCCCAACGGACGCGTGCAGAATCACCGTGGTGCGTGTTCACCAGGCAATAAAGGACGTCACAACGTTGGTAGAAACGGGGGTAGATTCGCTACGACCCAAAAAATATTAAATAAATCAATGGATAAGGGCGGACTCCCTCTCCATCGGAAGGTTGTAAAAACTAGGTTTTATCCAAATTGTGATTTTCACCCCCGGATCGACACCCGGAAAAGTTTGCAGAAACACGCAGGCGCGGCGCGGGCACAATGTCTGGCGGGCTCGCCGTCGTCTCGCCGGGGCGCAGGCGGCGGACTTCAGTGCCATCGCGGGCGGGTTCTTGGCGCGCAATCAATCGGGCGATTTCGACCAGACCATCGTCGAAGGGCTTGGCGGGCGGGGTCGGCGGTGCCGGTCGATAAACGAAAAGACCTAAGGCCACGAATATTTTCACTGCGACGCTCCCCGGGCGCGATTGACGATATGCAAGAAAGCGCGCCTGGCACGGTCGTTCCAATTTGATAAAAATTACGGTGGCTTTTGGTTAATTTTTCGTTCGCGGTATCAGCTCAAGCTCGAATTCAGCGGGTCATAAGTCCATTCGACCAAGACCACGTGTCCCTGGCGTCGTTTCGGTGGCCGGATGGAGACGCCAAAATTACGCGTTTCGATTCCTGCGGAGTCAATCTGAGAGTTTGCATTATCCATATTCCCGCTGGAGTTGTTCTATGCATCAATCCGGCTTTTGAGCGTCTACTGATTCTAGTGGCGGCTCGATGGAGGGACCTATGGCCAAGCCGCGAGTTTTCATCAGCTTCGATTACGACCATGATGAAACATTGAAAGAATTTCTTGTGGGGCAAGCAAAGAACCCTGATACACCCTTCACGCTCGAAGACTGGTCAATCAAAGAACCATTGACGGGCAACTGGAAAGAAAAAGCAAAAGCTCGCATTCGAGCGGTGGACGTGGTCACCGTGATCTGCGGAAAAAATACGCATACCGCAACTGGAGTGAGCGCAGAAATTACAATCTCGCAAGAGGAGAAGGTGCCCTACTTTCTCTTGCAAGGTTACAGTTTCGGCGGTTGCACAAAGCCGAAATCCGCCAAGGATTCAGACAAGATGTACAATTGGACTTGGGACAATTTGAAAACGTTGGTCGGTGGTGGCCGATGAAGAGGGCTTTGGTTGTCGGTATAGATGAATATCACAGCCATCCTTTGAACGGATGCGTTAACGATGCGACGGCTGTCGCGAACCTTTTGGAGAAAAACGGAGACGGCTCTCCCAATTTTTCTGTAAAGCTCCTGAAAAATGAGGTTTCGACTGCGTTGCTTCACAACTCTCTAGTCGAACTGTTTAAGCCCGACGCCGATACAGTCGTGTTCTTTTTTGCAGGGCACGGTCTCATTAATTTGGAAACCCAAGCAGGCTTTATTGTAGCTCAAGATGGAAAAAAGGGATCGTGGGGCATTTCTCTGAGTGACATTCTGAGCCTTGCTAACAAGGCTTATCCCAAGATCAAATCAAGCGTCATTATTTTGGATAGTTGTCATTCAGGCTTTGCCGGTGAAGTCGGTTCGCTCGGCGACTATGGGCAGGTTTCAGTTATTGGGAACGGTGTCACTATTCTCACTGCATGTCATCGCGCGGGTATCGCGAGTGAGGAAAACGGACAAGGTGTATTCACAGCGATATTTCTCGATGGTTTAAACGGAAGCTCGGCAGATGTTTGTGGGAGGGTGACGCCCGCTTCGCTTTACTCCCTTATCGACCAAACATTAGGAGCTTGGGAGCAGCGTCCCGTATACAAGGCAAATGTGCAAACCTTCGTCACACTACGACAGGTCGCTCCTAAAATCCCCCTTGAAGTGCTGCGACGCCTCCCGACCTACTTCGCGCAAGCCGCCTATGAACTTCCGCTTGATCCTTCGTTTGAGCCGGACCGACAAAATATCCCTGTTGAACTTCGTAATATTCCAGTGAATGACGACAACGTTCGGATTTTTAAGGAGCTTCAAGCCTGTAACCGCCATGGGTTAGTCGTGCCTGTCAACGCCGAACACATGTACTATGCAGCGATAAATTCCACCGCCTGCAAATTGACTGCGCTCGGCGCTCATTACCGAATGCTGGCAGAAATGAATCGAATATAATTCGTCGCCAGTACCCTCTTCTTCGTTTCCTTTAAATTCAATCGGGCGGGTACGCTCAGTCTTGACGCAACCAGCGCGAAAATATGCAATGTCCTGCCATTTACACGTGAGGGGATAGACTTATGCTCGGTGGCCAAATCGAAGCGAGGACGACATGGCAAGCGGGAAGAGAACCGAACAGGCCAGAACCGCGACCGGAACCGAGGCCTCAACCGAGACCGGAACCGCGGCCGGATTACACGCCTCAGCCGAGACCAGATCGGGAAATCAAGGAGAATACGGACCGGCCAGCTCGTCACCCGGACCCATGGCCGCCCCGACGCTAACTGCACTCCGTTGCAGTTGTTTGATGAATGCACGTTATCATGCTACGCGGGAAGCGTTTCTAGACAACGTGCACCGCTGGTTCATGTTCGCGGTCATTGCACTTGGGGCGGCCGCGCTAATTGACGTATTGCCCAGGCCGACCGCGACACACGACGGTATCGGTCTCAAGGAGTTATTCGCCGCAGGGGCGGCAATCATTGCAGCCTTGGATTTGACGTTTGATCTTTCGAACCGAGCGCGGACACATTCACTGATGAAGCGCCGATACTTCGAATTGATCGCAGATCTAGTCGCGGGCGATAAGACTGCGGAACAGGTGGAAGCCTGCATCGAACGCTTCAATGCCGATGAAGAGCCCGCCTATCATGCCCTTATTGCGATCTCCTACAATGCAGCCCAAGAAGCGGTATATGGGAAGGACGCATATTCATACGCGGTCCCCACCTTTCATTTGGCATTCAAAAATTTTTGGCGGTTCGGCGGCACCAAGTATCAACACAACACAAAGCCGATCGGTCGGCCGATCAACGCTTAAAAATCCAAACAAGAGAGACTATCGATACGTCTCCTGCGCGCCGCGAACGCAGAGACAATGCATCTCAACGTCATGACGGCGTCTGCTTGGTCTAAACAACTCAAGGCGCGACCGTCACGTTATCAAACCGCTTCAGCTGCTTACCCGGTGCTTACCCGGACTAAAGTACGACTTCAGCCAAAATTCGATATGTGCTTGATTTCATTGGCGCACCCGACACGATTCGAACGTGTGACCTTTGCCTTCGGAGGGCAACGCTCTATCCAGCTGAGCTACGGGTGCGTTGGAGATCGTTTAGCCGATTGGCCGGGCCTCGGCAACGGTCAGTCCGGCGAAGGTTGGCCCGGAAAAGCAGGCGGCGCCTGATCGCGGCAGGCCGGCCTCAGGCCGGAACGATCACCTTGCCGATCGGCCACAGCGCTATTCCGGCGAGTTTCAAATGGGCCCACGCAAAGGGGATGCCGACGATGGTCACGGCGAGCCCGACCGCGGTAATGAGGTGCCCAAGCGCCAGCCACCAGCCCGCCAGCACCAGCCAGATCAGGTTGCCGATCAGGCCCAGCAGCCCGGTACCGAGATCGGGCTGACCGGTCAGGCTGTCGCGGCGCACGGCCTTTTGACCGAACGGCAGCAGGGTATAGGCGGCGATGTTGAACGCGGCGCGCGCCCAGGGCAGGCCGATGATCGTGATCGCCATGATCACGGCCGCGATCACCCAGCCGACAGCCATCCACAGTCCGCCAAAGACGATCCAAAGGATGTTCAGCAATATCGAGACGGCAGGCATGCGATCGCCCTCATTTGAAATATGACGCGGTCGCGCCGAATAATGACCTGTGCGGTTATAAGCCTTCCCGGGCGCGGGCGATAGCAAAGGCGAAGGCAATTCCGGGGTTGGCCGGGCGCCGGCTACGCGCTGATGGGGCGTCCCCTTGAACCAATCCTCAACGAAGCTAGTCTTGAACGAAGCCGGTCCTGTGAACGAGGCTGGTTATCGGCCATCGGCCGGGAAGATCAACGCGGCGCAAGTCCGCGGGCATCGGGAGAGAAAAATGAAAACGCTGCTGGCCGCCATCTCCGTGGCGGCGCTGATTGCGACGGCGAC
Organism: uncultured Alphaproteobacteria bacterium; assembly: GCA_963843235.1. GTDB lineage: Bacteria > Pseudomonadota > Alphaproteobacteria > Rhizobiales > Xanthobacteraceae > Bradyrhizobium. The sequence continues at coordinate 465,341 of CAWJJV010000003.1, read as the reverse complement.
GGCAAGCCGTGCCGAAGACATCACCCGCTTTGCGCCGCTGAAAGCCGACGAGCTGTCGCCGGCGCAGAAGACATGGGCCGACATGATCGCGGCGCCGCCGCGCAACGCGAAGTTCGGCGGCCCGCCCTACCGCGCCTATATCCGCAACCCCGAACTGGCGCCGCGGCTGTCGGCGCTGTCGGATTATCTGCGCTGGAATACCACGCTGCCGCCCCGCCTGAGCGAATTCGCGATCCTGCTCACCGCCCGGCAGTGGACCGCGCAATATGAATGGTTCGCGCATTACCCGCTGGCGCTCAAGGCCGGGCTTGATCCGAAGATCCTGGGCGATGTCGCGGCCGGACGGCGTCCGGAGAACATGAGGGAGGATGAGGCGGCGCTGTATGATCTTGTCACCGCGCTCTATCGCGACAAGAAGGTCAGCGATCCCGTCTACAAGGCCGCCGTCGACAAGTTCGACGAGCGCGGCGTGATGGATATCATCGGCATCATTGGCTACTATGATCTGGTCTCGATGACGCTGATCACCATGCAGGCGGGCGCGCCGAACGACAGCGTGCCGCCATTGCCGTCACTGTCGAAATGATCTGACATGCGCCCCGGCGTCATCGAGCCTTGTCGACACCGGCGCGAGCTGAAACGTCGCGAGCTCAAGCGTCGACTGCCGGTCAGCGGCGATAACGCTCGCCACGCGAATAGGCCGGGCGGGATTCCTGCGGCGGCCGGCTGACCGAACTGCCGCGCGTCTCGCTGATCATCCGCATCACCGGCTTGAGCTCTTCGAGGAAAATCGGCCGGGCAAAATAGTAGCCTTGCGCGTAGCGGATCTTGGTGGCGGCCTGCAAATAGGCGAGCTCCTCGAAGGATTCGATGCCTTCGGCAATCACGGTCATGCCGAGCGCCTCGCTCAGCGATTCGATCGCCCGCAAGATGCCCTGGCTGCGCGGGCGTTGATGGATATCGGTGATGAAGGAGCGATCGATCTTGATTTCGTCGGCGGTGATGTCGGCCAGCGCCGACAATGACGAATAGCCGATACCGAAATCGTCGATCGAGATCCCGACCCCGAGCTTCCGGAAGATCGGCAGGATCTCGGCCTGGAAATGGCTCTTGGTGACGAAAGCGTCTTCCGTCACCTCGATCATGAAGCGCTCGGGAAAGCCGGTCGCTTCGAGCGCTTCCGCTAACGAACGCATGAATTCAGGATTGCCGGCCTGCTTCGCCGCGACGTTCATGCTGATGCTGGTGTTCGGGCCGAACGTTTCGTTGATCAGATCGATCGATCGCACGATCTCGGCCAGCACCAGATGCGTCAACTCGTCGATCAGCCCGAGCTCGACGGCGAGATTGATGAAAGTGCCGGGGGCCTGAATCACCCCCTCGTCGTCGCGCAACCGGACCAGCGCCTCGATGCCCTTGATGTCCTGGGTCCGGATATCGACCTTGGCCTGGAAGGCGCAGCAAAAGCGCTTCTCCAGAATGGCGAGCCGCAGCGACTGCTCGATCTTCATGCGTGCCAGCGCCTCGCGCTCCATGCTGGCATCGAAGAAGACCGCGGCGCCCTTGCCGTCGCTCTTGACGCGATACATCGCGATGTCGGCGTTCTGGCGCAGCTCCTCGTAGTTGCGGCCATGCTCGGGATAAAGGCTGACGCCGATCGAGGTCGACGCAAATATTTCCGATCCGTCGATGAAGAACGGCGCCTTCAGCCGTTGCAGCGTGAAGTGGATGTATTCCGCCACCTCCTGCTCGTTCTGGATCGGGTTGAGCAGCAGCAGGAATTCGTCGCCGCTGATCCGCGACAGCATGTCGGAATCGCGCAGGTCCAGCCCGAGCCGCTTTGCGACCTCGACCAGCAGCGCGTCGCCGGCGGCGTGGCCGTAATAGTCGTTGATGTGCTTGAAGTTATCGATGTCGAGAAAGGCGAGCGCGAACCGGGTGGATGGCTCGTCGCGCCGCAACAGGCTGTTGGCGCGATGCTCGATCACGCGCCGCATCGGCAGGCCGGTCAATTCGTCATAATAGGCGGAACGGAACAGCTGGTCCTCGACGGCCTTCTGCTCGCTGATGTCGGCGGAGCTCGACAGCAGCAGGTTGCGGTCCGCGATGCGCACCGGCCGATGGGCTGTGAGAAAGACCTGCTTGATCTGTCCGTGGGTTACGCATTCTTCCGCGACGACCGCACGACCTGCGCGCAGCAATTCGGTGCCGGTGGCGCGCCGCTGGGCAAGCTCCTCCGATTGCGACGGCGACGTGACGGCGATCCCGAACTGGGCTGCGGCGGCGTCGTTCACCAGCAGGAAACGCCCTTGCTCGTCCTGAACCGTGATGCCGCTGGGGAGCAGCCTGACAACGTCCCTTAACATGCTCAACTCGCTGTCAGCAGCGAGGTCGTGCGCGTCATCCATGGCGGCAATCTGCGGATTGAATATGTGGCGGCTCTGCATAATCGCGGAGCTTGCCAAGTTCTCTTGTAGTTTTGGTTAAGTAGCAATCGGAAATACGATGACACGACAGGTTGTAATCGATTTCTATCCAGGCGCGGCGAGTTGTCATTAACAGAGCGTCAACGCGGCTTCGTAATCTCGGTAGTGTGGTCAATTGTTGCGATTGGCGGCCGATCTCAACTTTTGGGTATCCGGCACTGCATCGTGCAGTGAATACCGGTTTTGAGAAATGCAATCTCGGTCTTGCCATCGAACGGCCTGAGCGCCGAATTCAGTAATTTGGTGCCAAATCCGGCTTCGCCGATCGGTCCGACCGGAGGACCCTCGGTCTCGTCCCATGCGATGGTGAGGCGATCGTCCGACACCGACCACGACACCTGCAACAACCCGCGCGCGGAGGAGAACGCGCCGTATTTGCCGGCATTGGTCGCGAGTTCGTGGAATATCAGGGCAAGGCTGACGGCCAATTTGGCGGGAAGATACAGCGGGTCGCCGTTCAGGGTAAATCGGACATGGCCGTAAGGCCCGAGTTCGGAGATCAGGAGATCCTTGATGTCGCAGCCGCTGCCGTCGACCTCGAGCGATCAGGTCGTCGGTCGCCGAAAGTGACCGGATCCGCGCATCGATGGTGGCCCAGATCGCCGGCTGATCGTGCAGCACCTGGTGAAGCACGGCGTGAACGGTCGACAGTTTATTTTTCAGCCGGTGCTGCAGTTCAGCGACCACCAGCTTGCGATATTCCTCCTCCTGGATCAGGCGCTTGGCGATATCCCGTTGACGCGCGGCGACCGTCCGATAGTGCTCGATGCCCCATATCGTGAGGCCGCATACCGCCAGAAAGATCACCAGAAGCGCCAGTCTTCCAAAATCGACGGACGCGTCGCCGAAGTTGAGGGCCACGCCGAGCGTGCCGCTGGCAAGGGCGGTCGCGGCGCCGACCCGTGCGCCGCCGAACGCGGTGGCGAACAAGACCGCTGGAAGATACGGGGTAAAGAACACATCGGGCCGGATCAGGGAAAGACACCATCGGGCCAGCGTCGATAACGCAACGCAGCACGCGGCAAAGCCGGTGCTAAAAAGCGGCGAGGGTTGAGAAATTCCCTGCCAGCCCCGCCGAAATTCGTCGATTAATTTCACCATGCGTCAGTTGAGCCCGATCAGCGAATCCAAAATAAGGCCGATCCTAGCGCAAAATACTCGGTCTGAGGCCTATTGATCGTATTCAACGCAACAAAGCCTCGCTTGCTTTGTTCCGGCGGGCTCGCGATACATGGAACAGCATTGCCACGAAAAAAAGGAGCACGACATGGGAAGACTTGACGGCAAGGTTGCGGTTATCACCGGCGCGACAAGCGGCATTGGGCTGCGGACCGCCGAAATCTTCGTTGCCGAAGGCGCAAAAATCGTCATCGCCGGACGCCGCGCGGCGGAAGGCGAGGCATTGGCAAAAAGCCTCGGCGCGGCCTGCATCTTTCGTCAGACCGACGTCACGGTCGAGGCGCAAATGCGCGCGCTGATCGGGCAGGCGGTCGAGACATTCGGCCGCATCGATTGCCTGTTCAACAACGCCGGTGGTCCGGCCCAGACTGGCGGCATCGAGGCGCTTGAGGTCGAGCGTTTCGACGCGGCGATGGCGACGCTGGTGCGCAGCGTCATGCTCGGCATGAAGCACGCCGCGCCCCACATGCGCCGGCAGGGCTCCGGCAGCATCATCAACAACGGCAGCATTGCCGGAAGGCTCGCCGGCTTCTCGTCGTCGGTCGTCTATGGCGCGGCCAAGGCGGCCGTCATCCATCTCACCAAATGCGTGGCGATGGAGCTCGGTGAATCCGGCATCCGCGTCAACTCGATTTCGCCCGGTGCGATCGCTACCGGCATCTTCGGCAAGGCGCTCGGCCTGTCGGTCGAGGCGGCGGAAAAGACGCCCGACGTGATGCGCGAGATCTACAAGACCGCGCAGCCGATACAGCGCGCCGGGCTGCCCGAGGACATCGCGCATGCCGCGGTGTTTCTCGCCAGCGACGAGTCCAGTTTCATCAATGGGCATGATCTGGTGGTCGACGGCGCCATCACCGGCGGCCGTAACTGGACCGCGCAGCAGCAGGGCTACGTCGCGCTGCGCAAGGCGTTCGACAATGGCGCCGGCTAGCAATTTCCAGGAGGCATCAATGTCCCATGCATTTGGTACGGCTGGCGCAGCCAGGGCGCAGCCACTCTATGCCGCCGTCATTGCCGGTCTCGCCTGCGCTTTCGTGATCGGCAAGGCGCTGCCGCTCGTGATGGACGTCGTTTCGACAGTGGTTGCGCCACTATGCGCGGTCGGCGATCCCTCCGGCTCGACGCTCGATACCGTCGAGCCGATCACCTCGCACGCTTTGCCGAATGTCCCGGGCAAGCGCGTGACCATCGTGCGGGTGTTCTACGGGCCGGGCGGATTTACCCGCGCGCACCGCCACGCCGGCTCGGTCACCGCTTACGTCACCAAGGGCGAAATCCGCTCGCAGCTTGGCGGCGGTCCGGTCGAGACCTTCAAGGTGGGGCAGTCGTTCTTCGAGCCGCCCGGCGCCACGCACCTGATATCGGCCAATGCCAGCAACACCGAACCCGCCGAATTGATCGCGGTGTTCGTAGCGGACGAGGGCGCCGAGCTCACGACGTTCATCGAGTAGCGATTTTCCGTCGTGCGATCCGAACGACCGCCAGGCGCGACCAGAATATTTTTCCGGAAAGAGCCTGCCGGACGACAAGACTGAATGTTCGACCAGTTTACCCGGCGGGCTTGAGAACCACCCGCAATCCGTCCCGCGGTTTCGGAATCGGCCACATCTGCCAATCCGGCGTCGCGCCGGGCGCCGGCGCGACGCTGAGATTTTGCAGGAAATGCCGCGCGAAGCATTTCGCCTGCATGTAGGCGAAGTGCAGCCCGAGGCACATATGCGCGCCGCCGCCGAACGGCACAAAGGCGAAGCGGTGGCGCGCGCGCTGCGCCTCGTCGGTGAAGCGCATCGGATCGAAGCTTTCAGGATCCGGCCAGATCTGCGGCATGTGGTGGGTAAACAGCGGGTTGACCGCGATCAGGGTGCCCGCCGGGATCGCATAGCCTCCAAAACTGAAATCGCGCGTGGCGCGTCGTGGAATCGAAGGCACCGGCGGTTTCATCCGCATCGCCTCCTTGAACGCCATCTCGCATAGCGGCATCGCTTCGAGGTTATCGAATGTTGTCGGCTCGCCTGCGGCGACACCCAGCGCCGTCACCTCATCGCGCAGCCTTTGTTGCCATTGCGGATGGGCCGCGAGCGCCGCCACGAACGAGGTCAGCGACGATGTCAGCGTGTCATGCGCGGCCATCATCAGAAAACTCATGTGGTCGACGATATCCTGCGTCGACAGCAGCGCGCCGTCGTCGTGCGTCGCCCGGCATAGCTGCGAGAAGATATCCTCGCCATCCTTTGCGCGGCGGATCGGGATCTGCTCCGAGAAATAGGCGACGACGCGGGCGCGTCCTTTGACGCCGCGCGCCATCTGCGTGCCAGGCCAGGGTTGCCGGATCGGGGTGACCGATGCCGCGACCATATCGATAAAGGCGCGGGTGATCTCGTCGACCTCGGGGCCGATGCCGGCGCCAAGAAAGGAAACGGCGGCGAGATCGAGCGTGAGCTGTTTCATCGCAGGATAAAACAGCATCGGCCCCGGCCGCGCCTTCCACTGCGCAACCCGCGCCGCGATGCCGGCATCGAGTGCCGCAAGATAAGACTTCATCGGTCCGGATTTGAAAGCGACCGAGAGCGCGCGCCGGTGCAGGCGATGTTCTTCGAAATCAAGCAGCATCAAGCCGCGCGGAAACAGCCGGTCCAGGATGGTTCCCCACCCATAGGTCGACGAAAACAGCTTGCTCTGGTCGAACAGCACGAGTTCGTTGGCCTCGGGTCCGAGCACGCTGATGCTGGTTTCGCCGAGCACGCGGCTGCGATAAACGAGCCCGTATTTGGCCGCCATCCGCTCGACTTCGCCTTTGGGGTCCGCCAGGATTGCCAGCGTCCGGCCGACAACTGGCCAGCCCTCGTCGCCCGGGATGTGCGTGAGCAAATTGCGCTTTGGCGGCTTGAGGGGCATCGCGGGCGAAGCCACGGTTGGCGTCGACATGGCAATGGCTCCGGTTGGGTTCGGCTGCTGCGAGCGTTCTGCCAGACAGCGTCCGTGTTGCGCCTGAATATCAGGCGCGGCCGCAAATGAGTAGCTGACGCCGGTAAATAACTTCCGCCAAATCATTTTGGCCTGACCGATTTGTCCGGTCAGTTTACCCTGCTCGTTTCCGCGTTGGCTAGGTGACCGAATGATGCGGCGCGTTCAGGCGAACGCGCCGCAGGTTTGGCTCACGCCTTGAGCTTCGCAGCTTCCTTCTGCAGGTCCGGCGCGTTGGCGGTCGGGATCGCGATGCGTCCGGGACCGGTGAGCGGAAGGGCCGCGGCGGCCTTGTCGTTTTCCATGATCTTGGCCATCACGGCTTGCCCGGCCCGCTCGAACACCTCGCGGTTCTCGACCACGAACTGCCGCGATTTGCGCAGGCTGTCGATATAGCCGTTGATTTCCGGCACCACATAACGTGCCACCATGTCCCAGCTGCGGCGGGTATTTTCCGGATTGGCCCAGTCATGCACGAAGCCGACGATGGTGCCGACGCCGCCGGAGACGTTGATCAGGTTCTTGATGGTTTTGACGAGATCGTCCGGGGTGCCGATGGTGGAGGCGGCATTTTCGCCGCCGGCAGTTTTTTCCACGGCGTCCTCGGGCGAACTGAACGGCTGCAATCCCGGCCGCTGCAATGTGCCGAGAATATATTCGTTGTGCCATCGCATCAGCCCGGCGCCGGCTTCGCGCCGCGCCTGCTCGCGGCTCTCGGCGATGTGCCAGCTCAACAGCACGCGCCAATCGGATCGGCTGACGGTGGTGCCGTGCTTTTTGGCGGCGTCCTCGGCGAAGCCCCATTGCGTCGGCAGCGCCATCAGGCCCTGCGTCGACATCGAGCCGAGCGAAATGATGCCGATGCCGTATTTGCCGGCCAGCGTCATGCCCGAGGGCGAGATCTGCGACGCCACCACGAACGGCATCTCTTCCTGCAACGGCAGGATCTGCAGCGCGGCGTCGTTCATGGTGAACCAGTCGCTCTTGGCGGTGACGCGCTCGCCGTTGAAGAGCCGGCGAATGATCGCGATCGCCTCGTCCTGCCGGTCGCGCTGCGTCATCGGGTCGATGCCGAGGGTGTGCGCGTCGGAGGCGAGCGCGCCGGGCCCGGAGCCGAAGATGGCGCGGCCGCCGGTCATGTGGTCGAGCTGCACCATGCGCTGGGCGACGTTGAAGGGATGATGATAGGGCAGCGAGATCACGCCGGTGCCGAGCTTGATGCGTTTGGTGCGCTCGCCGGCGGCGGCCAGGAACATTTCCGGCGAGGCGATCATTTCCCAGCCGCTGGAGTGATGCTCGCCGCACCAGAACTCGTCGTAGCCGAGTGCGTCGAGCTGCTCGACCAGATCGAGATCCCTGCGGAATTGCAGCATCGGGTGCTCGCCGATCGGGTGATGCGGGGGAAGGAAGGCTCCAAATTTGAGGCGCGCCATGGGTTTCTCCGGGCCTTATTGTTCTTGAGGGTTACGTGGTCCCAAACTAGGGAATGGGGCGAGCCAAGGCAATCGCGGAAGACCGCTGGCGCGGCAAGGTCGTCGGCCGCACGGACATGCCGTGGCCCGGAATTCTCCCGGCCGTTTTGCGCGCCGCGGAGATCGCGATGGCGCTGAAGGCGGTTGCTGAGGTGGGTGGTTTCCGCGCCACGGCCAGTGCGACGAGCAGCTTCAGCCTGACGTCATGAACAGTCGTTTGCGCAACAATCTACGTACGTGTGGTCGCGCGCCGGCGCGCATGCGTTCATCGGCACGTCGTAACCGGCGCGCATTTTCCGTTACGGCAATCGCCACGGTGCGGCATTCGCTGCGATGGAACGCATCAAACCGGGGCGGTGCCCTTGTTTATGCCGTCAATTATCGCCCGCGCCGCATTTCTGACGCGGATACGTCGCCCGGCCGCTTGAATCGGAGGCAATCCGGCCGCAGTCACAATTTATCGTGAAATCGACAGTACACATCCTTTTTATTTTGCAGTGCAGCAACCATCTGTTTGTCTTGGACTTATACGTCTTGTCTTGGTCTCTCGCCTAGGAGCTGCCGGTGTCCCTCGCCAAAAATATCGAGTTCTTTCGACGTCTGCCCAAGCTGCCCGGAATTAGCAGCCCGGGAGACTTCGCGCGAGGCGTAAGGCCGGACGGTCGCAGTCCGCTTGTTGAGGTCACCGACTTCGGGACCAATCCGGGCGACCTCAGGATGTTCTCCTTCGTTCCCGATAGCCTCCGGCACGGAGCCGCCCAGGGACCTGCGCTTGTCGTGGTCCTGCACGGATGCAGCCAGACCGCCGCCGGTTACGATGTGGGTGCCGGCTGGTCCACGCTCGCGAAGCAATATGGCTTCGCGTTGCTGATGCCGGAGCAGCAGCGGTCGAATAACGCCAACGGATGCTTCAACTGGTTCAATCCGGAAGACACCGCACGCGATCACGGCGAAGCGTGCTCGATCCGGCAGATGGTCGCGCGGATGGCCGTCGATTACGGCATCGACAAGCATCGCATCTTCGTCACCGGGCTTTCCGCTGGCGGTGCGATGACGTCGGTCATGCTTGCAACCTACCCCGACGTGTTCGCCGGCGGCGCGGTCATTGCAGGGCTGCCGTTCGGCGTTGCCACCAACGTACGTCAAGCGTTGAGCGGAATGTTTCAGTCGCCGTCCCGTCCGGCCGGCGAACTGGGCGATCTGGTACGAAACGCGTCGGAGCATAAAGGCCCGTGGCCGAAATTGTCGGTATGGCATGGGAGCGCCGATCGCACGGTCAATCCCGCGAACGCCGATGAAATCGTCAAGCAGTGGCTCGACGTGCATGGTCTGCCGCAGGCGGCGATGTCGGAAGGCATCGTCGACGGCCATCCCCGTCAGGTTTGGTGGAACGGAGATGGCGAGACCATCATCGAATCCTACACCATCACCGACATGGCCCACGGCACCCCGCTCGGTCTGGCCGACAACGACGAGCGATATGGTGCGGAAGGCGCGTTCATGATCGAGGCGGGAATCTCATCCTCGTATCACATCGCGCAGTTCTTTGGTTTGACCAAGCTGGTGTATGATTCCAAAGCCGCCGCGGCAGAATCTCCCAGTGCCAGACTGATTCCGTTGGTTTCCCCTGTAACCGCATCAACATCGGACTTCAGGAAGGTGCGGCGACCGAAGGAAACCCCGGTTCGCGATGCCGCGCCGTCGCGGAGCGGGACGATCGATGTAAGTGATGTCATTACGCGCGCGTTGACGGCCGCCGGCCTGATGAAATAACGGCCCGACGACCGCATTGCCGCATCCGTCGCCCGGCGGTTCCTCGTCACTTGACAACTGATGTTCGCGCGGGCTGTTTTGTTCCGTGCGTGAAAAATTATATTTGAGACCAAACCCGGCGCCGTAGCATTTGATTGAACTGTGACCGGCGGTTAAGTTCCGCCTTGCCCGATTTGGGCTGAGCGTGGTCACCGATCATTCCGCATGTGAAAATCAATGTACCGAGTTCTGCGGATTTTCTCGCCGGCGGCGGGGAAATGGGCGCATTGACGCGGGCTTACAACTGGTCGGCTAGCCCGCTTGGGCGCCCCGGAGATCTGGCCGCAAAGTCTGCGGACCGCCGTACGGCTGTTGCTCAATACCAACCACCCGATGTTCATCTGGTGGGGGCCGCATCTCATCCAGTTTTATAACGACGCCTATCGCCGGACGCTGGGTCCCGAACGCCATCCGAGCGCGCTCGGTCAGGGCGGACGGGAATGCTGGGCGGAAATCTGGGACATTATCGGTCGCCAGATCGAGCAGGTGATGAGCGGCGGCGGTGCGACCTGGCACGAAAATCAGCTCGTTCCAGTCACGCGTCACGGCAAGCTGGAGCAGGTCTACTGGACCTACGGCTTCAGCCCGATCGACGAAGATGACGGTGTCGGCGGGGTGCTCGTCATTTGCCGCGACGTGACCAAGGATTATCTTGCGACCGTCGCGCTGCGGGAACGCGAGGCGGAACTCGCGCGCGTGCAGCAGATCGGCCGGATCGGTGGCCTCGAGGTCGATCTGAGGACCGGTTTCCGCAATCGCCGCTCGCCGGAGTATCTGGAGATCCACGGGTTGCCGCCGGAGGCGGTCGACGAATCCCACGAAGACTGGGTACAGCGCGTCCATCCCGAGGATCGCGAAGCGACCGAGAGAAAATTCCGCGAAGCCATCGCAAGCGGGGCTCGCGACTACACGGTGCAATACCGGATCATTCGTCCGAGCGATGGCGAGATACGCTGGATTTCGGTCAGATCCACGATCGAGCGCGATGCGAACGGAAGAGCCGTGCGGCTGGTCGGCGCGCACACCGACGTCACCGAGCAGGTGGTGGCGGAGCAGGCGCTGCGACAGAGCGAAGAGCGTTTCCGCAACCTTGCCGACCAGCTCGCCGAGCTGAACGCGACGCTGGCGCAACGCGTCGAGGAAAAGACCCGGGAGCGGGACCGGATCTGGAACGTGTCGCAGGACCTTCTGCTGGTCGCCGATCGCAACGGCGTGTGGAAGACGGTCAACCCGGCATGGACCCGAACGCTGGGCTGGAGCGAGGCGGAGTTGCTGAACCGCACGCTGCAGTGGCTGGAGCATCCCGACGATAACGGCTGGACCGACGCGCAGATCAAGCGGATCAGCGCCAGCGAAACCACCGTCAGGTTCGAAAGCCGGCTTCGTCACAAGGATGGATCGTATCGCTGGTTGTCCTGGACCGGCGTTCCGGACCAGGATCGCATCTATGCGGTTGCCCGCGATGTGACCGCGGAGAAGGCCGCGGCCGAACGGCTGAGATCCACCGAAGAGGCGCTGCTTCAGTCGCAGAAGATGGAAGCGGTTGGACAACTGACCGGCGGCATCGCGCATGACTTCAACAATCTGCTGACCGGAATCGTCGGGTCGCTGGATCTGCTGCGGACCCGCCTCGAGCAGGGACGACACCGATAACGTCGCGCGATACATCGAGGCGGCGATGACGTCGGCCAACCGTGCCGCCGCGCTTACGCATCGCCTGTTGGCCTTTGCACGGCGACAGCCGCTGATTCCGAAAAGCGTCGACGCCAACCAGCTGGTGGTGTCGCTGGAGGATCTGCTGCGCCGGACGATCGGCGAGACCATCGATCTTGCCATCGTCGCGGCGGACGGTCTGTGGAACACGCTCTGCGATCCCAATCAATTGGAAAGCGCGCTGCTCAACCTCGCCATCAACGCGCGCGACGCCATGCCCGATGGCGGCAAGCTTATCATCTGCACGGCGAATGCGCGGCTCGACGGCGTAACCGCCGGCGCCCCGGCGCTTTCGCCCGGCGACTATATCTGCATCGATGTCACCGACACCGGCATCGGCATGAGCGCGGAGGTGGCGGCGCGCGCCTTCGATCCGTTCTTCACCACCAAGCCGATCGGGCAAGGCACCGGGCTCGGGCTCTCGATGATCTACGGATTTGCCCGGCAATCGAACGGCCACGCCACGATCGACAGCAAGCTGGGGCATGGAACGTCGATCAAACTCTATTTGCCGCGCCATCACAGCGAGTTTGCCGTCGAGCGCGCGTCGCCCGCCAAGACCGCCGGGCACACCGCCTCCGGCGAGACGGTGCTGGTGGTCGAAGACGAGCCGGTGGTGCGCGGGGTCATCCTCGAGATGCTCGGCGAACAGGGGTACCGGACGCTCGAGGCCGTCGACGGGCCGTCGGGCCTGCATATCCTGCGCACCGCTGCGCGGATCGATTTGCTGGTCACCGACGTCGGCTTGCCCGGCATGAACGGCCGCCAGCTCGCCGATCAGGCGCGGGAAACGCGGCCCGGCCTGAAGGTTCTTTTCATCACCGGTTACGCCGAGAGCGTGGCGATCGCCGATCTGCAGCCGGGCATGGAAATGATCACCAAGCCGTTCGATCTCGACCATCTGTCGCGGCAAGTGCGCACGATGGTTTCAGCCTAGCGAGCGCGCGTCGACACGGCATGGGTTTTCGATCGGCCGATGTCGCCGACCTGCCCGTTACATCGCGCCCGTGAGGAACGGGTTGGTCATGCGCTCCTGGCCGATGCTGGAGCCGGGCGCCATGGCCGCAGATGAAGCTGACATCGTCGCCGAGCGGCAGCAGCTTGCCGGTGATCGACTTGATCAGCGTGGCATGATCGCCGCCGGGAAGATCGGTGCGTCCGACCGAGCCGTTGAACAGCACGTCGCCGACATGCGCAAAGCGCATTTCCTTGTTGAAGAACACCACGCTGCCGGGCGAATGGCCCGGGCAATGCAGGATGTCGAAGGTCAATTCGCCGATCGAGACCTTATCGCCTTCATTGAGCCAGCGGTCCGGCGCGAAATCGCGCACGCCGGTCATGCCGAAGCGGGCGCCGCTCGACACCACATTGTCGAGCAGGAATTTGTCGTCGATATGCGGCCCTTCGATCGGCACCTTCAGTGCGTCGCGCAATTCGGCCGCGCCGCCGACGTGGTCGATATGGCCGTGGGTCAGCCAGATCTTTTCGACGCTGACATCGGACTGCTTGATCGCGGCCTGAATCTTGGGGACGTCGCCGCCGGGGTCGATCACCACGGCTTTCTTGGTGACCTCGCACCAGATCAGGGTGCAGTTCTGCTCGAACAGCGTCACCGGGATAATGATCGCGCCGGCTTTCGCCTTGGTCTCGGGTTCATTTGCCATGGCCGCACAATGCCGATTTTTGGCGTCTCGCCAAGCAAAAATAAGGTGAAAATCTGCCAACTCTGCCGCTTCCCCGTCATCTTCCCGCCGTTCAATCCGAAGCCGGTACGCCGTTTCCGGCGTGCCGTTGCGCGCGCCGATTTCAAAAGAATGATTGCGAGATGGATCAGAGCAGCGACCCCTGGTGGCAAAGCGGCATTTTTTATCAGATCTATCCACGCTCGTTTCAGGACTCCAATGCAGACGGGGTCGGCGACATCGCCGGAATCATCACCCGGCTGCCCTATCTGCGAGCGCTCGGCGTCGACGCGATCTGGCTGTCGCCGATCTTTCCATCTCCGATGGCCGATTTCGGCTACGACATCTCCGATTACACCGGCATCGATCCGTTGTTCGGCACGCTGGAGGATTTCGACGCGCTGGTGAGCGCGGCGCATGCGCAGCGGCCTGAAGATCATCCTCGACCTCGTCCCGAACCATACCTCCGAGCAGCATCCATGGTTCATCGAAAGCCGAAGCGTCGCGCGATAATCCGAAGCGCGACTGGTACATCTGGCGCGATCCGCGGCCCGGATGGCGGACCGCCGAACAACTGGCTGTCGGAATTCGGCGGCAGCGCCTGGACGTTCGATGCGGCGACCGGACAATATTACTATCACGCCTTCCTCGCCCAGCAGCCGGACCTGAACTGGCGCAACCCGGAAGTGCGCGCGGCGATCTACGACGTCATGCGCTTCTGGCTTCGCCGGGGTGTCGACGGCTTCCGCGTCGATGTGATCTGGCACCTGATCAAGGACGCGGAGTTTCGCGACAATCCGCCCAATCCGTATTATCGCGAGGGCCGGCCGCCGCATGAAAAGATACTGACGCGGTACTCCACCGATCAGCCGGAGGTTCACGACGTGGTCGCGGAAATGCGCCGCGTCATCGAAGAATTCGACGCGCGCGTGCTGATCGGCGAGATCTATCTGCCGATCGAGCGCCTGATCGCCTATTACGGCAACGACCTTAAGGGCGCGCAGATGCCGTTCAATTTCGCGCTGATATCGACGCTGTGGAGCGCGCGCTCGATCGAAAAGATCATCGCCGACTACGAAGGCGCGCTGCCGCCGGGCGCGTGGCCGAACTGGGTGTTGGGCAATCACGACCGGCCGCGGGTCGCGAGCCGCATCGGGCAGGCGCAGGCGCGCGTCGCCGCGATGCTGCTGCTGACGCTGCGCGGAACGCCGACGCTCTATTACGGCGACGAGATCGGCATGCACCAGGTCGCGATCGCGCCCGATCAGGTGCGCGATCCCTTCGAGAAGAACGTTCCGGGCATTGGTGTCGGCCGCGACGGCTGCCGGACGCCGATGCAATGGGATGCGACGGCCAATGCCGGTTTCTCGGCATCGACGCCGTGGCTGCCGCTGGCGAACGATTTTGCGCACGAGAACGTGGTCAATCTCGACGCCGACGCCCAGTCGATCCTCAGCCTCTACAAGGCGCTGATCCGGCTCAGGAAGGAAACGCCGGCGCTGATGTCGGGTGATTACACGCCGATCGCGGCGCAAGGCGACCTGTTGCTGTACCGGCGGCAGAGCCGAGGACAAGGCCGTTGTGATCGCGCTCAATCTCGGCGCGGAACCGGTCTCGATCGACGTCGGACGCGGTCGGCATCCCGGTGAAATCCTGCTCTCGACGCTGTTGGACCGGCAGGGCGAGGCAATCGAGGACAGCCTCGATCTGCGCGGCAATGAAGGCGTCATCATCGGCATCTGGCGCGATCAGGCCGTGTGAGGCCTGAGCATGTGGACCGCACGGCATACGAGACTGTCTCCGAAAGTCTCCCTGCGGTTTGTCCCGGAGCCAAAACCGGTTTTCACGTGCCGATCGCGCTTTATGCTTACGGCGATGGAATCGCAGGCCCGCCAGATCAATCTCGTGCCGCCGCCGGACGGCCGTCAGTCGGAGACGGCGCTGGCGATCGCGCGCGGCACCGCGCGGCTGTTGCGGTCGCTCGGGTTTTCCTGCATCAGCGAATTGCCGCTGCCATCGGGACGGCGCGCCGATCTGGTGGCGCTGAACGAGCGCGGCGAGATCTGGATCGTCGAGATCAAATCGTCGGTCGAGGATCTGCGCGCCGACCAGAAATGGCAGGACTACCGCGCGCATTGCGACCGGCTGTTCTTTGCGTTCACGCAGGATCTGCCGTGCGAGATATTCCCCGCGCAGACCGGCCTGATCGTCGCCGACGCCTACGGCGCCCACATGCATTGCGAGGCGCCGGAGCATCGGCTGCCGGCGCCGACCCGCAAGCTGATGACGGTGCGATTTGCCATGGCCGCGGCGCAGCGGATCAATCGCCTGATCGATCCGCAGGGCCATGGCGAGTTTGCTAGAGGTTTTCAGACCTGATCGCGAAGAGGCGCCAGTACGGGTCCGCGCAAAGCGTGACCGATGATAAACTCAGCGCTGTCTCGAAGGATGCCGGCATTGGCTCATGGTTCGAGACAGCGCTTCGCGCTTCCTCACCATGACGGCAGCAGTTCAGCGCGGTGCCCGCTTGGCGAGGATGCGCTGCAGGGTGCGGCGATGCATGTTCAGCCGCCGCGCCGTTTCGGAGACGTTGCGGTTGCACATCTCGTAGATGCGCTGGATGTGTTCCCAGCGCACGCGATCGGCCGACATCGGATTGTGCGGCAGTTCGGATTTTTCGGAGCCGCTCGCGAGCAGGGCCGCGACGACATCGTCGGCGTCGGCGGGCTTTGAGAGATAATCCACCGCGCCCATCTTCACCGCGGTGACGGCGGTGGCGATGTTGCCGTAGCCGGTCAAGACGATCGTGCGCGCATCGGGGCGCTTGCGCTTCAGCGCCGACACCACGTCGAGGCCATTGCCGTCGCCGAGCCGCAAATCGACCACCGCGAAGGCGGGCGCGGACGTGCCGATCTGCGCCAGGCCGTCGGACACGCTGTCGCAGGATGTGACGGTAAAGCCGCGCGTTTCCATGGCGCGCGACAGCCGCTCCAGGAACGGCTTGTCGTCCTCCACGATCAGGAGCGAGCGGTCGGCGTAATCATTCAGTTCGGCGATGGCGGTCACGGTTTGGCATCCTCATGTCGAACAACCCATCATAGGGCGTGCATTCGGCGATGCCAAGGCCGAATAACGTCGAATAAGGACCGATCCGGCCCTGTTTCAGTGATTTGGCAGCTTTCTGAAAATTCTAAGGTGCCGGTTCGGCCGAGATTTCGCCGGCCTCGAAGCGGCTGCGCGGCCAGATGATCTGGACCACCGCGCCATGGTCCGGAAACACCCGGTTGGTGAACGAGACCTTGGCGCCGGTGCGCTCCAGCAGCGTGCGGGCGATAAATACCCCAAGGCCGAGGCCGCTATGCTCGCCTTGGGCTTCATCGGAGCTGCGCCGCCGCGACAGATAGGGTTCGCCGATCCGCTTCAGCATGTCGGGCGCGATCCCCGGGCCATCGTCGGAGATGACGATCTCGACCGTTTCGTTATTCCAGCCCGCATTCACCTCCACCGCTGGCCCGCGCGAAATCGACGGCGTTTTCCAGGATGTTGCCGACGCCATAGAGGATGGCCGGATTGCGCGTGCCGACTCGGCTCGCGGGTGGCGGCGACCGCGATCCGGACCTTGATCTCCACGTCGAAACCGCGATGCGGCGCGACCACTTCCTCGATCAGCGTCGACAGCGGCATGCGGTCGAACGGCGCGCCGGTTGCCGATAGTTGCGTGATCTTGGCCAGAATATCCCGGCAACGCTGCGCCTGTTCGCGCAAGGTCTTGATGTCGCCGGCCAGCGGGCTGTTGTCCTGCAGCGTCCGCTCAAGTTCGCGCGAAATCAGGAAGATGGTCGAGAGCGGGGTTCCGAGTTCGTGGGCGGCGGCGGCGGCGAGGCCGTCGAGTTGGGTGAGATGCTGCTCGCGCGCCAGCACCAGTTCGGTGGCGGCCAGCGCATCGGAGAGCTGGCGGGCGCCCTCGGCCACCTGGAACGCATAAAGGCTGGTGACGCCGATCGCGACCACGATCGAGAGCCAGACGCCGAACAGATAGATCGGCGGCAGCACCAGCGGATCGTCGCCGTCCCACGGCAGCGGGAGATGGAGGAACACCAGCAGCGAGGCGCAGACGATGGCGAGAACGCCGAGCGCGATGGTCAGCCGGATCGGCAGCGCCGTCGCCGAAATCAGAACCGGGGCGAGAAACAGAAACGAAAACGGATTCTCCAGCCCGCCGGTGAAAAACAGAAGCCCCGCCAGCTCGATGATGTTCAGCGCCAGCAACGCCGCCGCATAGCCCGGCTCCAGCCGCCGCATCGGATTGAACGTGATCTGCAATGCAAGGGTGAGCAGAGCGGACAGGCCGATGATGGCCAGGCAGGGGACGACCTCGACATCGAATTCGAGCCCCTGCTCCACGATGAAGATCGTCGCGAGCTGGCCGAGCACCGCGAGCCAGCGCAGCCGCAGGATCGTATCCAGACGGACATAACGTCGCGGATGACGAAAATCGGAGGCTGCAACGTCGGTCATGTCGTGAGCTTACCCGTGCGGCCCCTTGACCACAAATTGGCTTGTTGTCGGTCCGGGCCTGCACCAAGCTGCGCATCGCGGAATGAGGCTGGAGAAGGACTTGATCGCCGACAAGATTCGCTTGCAAGCCTTGATTCGCTTCCAAGCCTTGTTTCAGTTGTAAGCCTTGCGCTTAGCGCTGCAATGGCCCAATGAACGCCCCG
This sequence comes from uncultured Alphaproteobacteria bacterium, assembly GCA_963843235.1. Classification (GTDB taxonomy): domain Bacteria; phylum Pseudomonadota; class Alphaproteobacteria; order Rhizobiales; family Xanthobacteraceae; genus Bradyrhizobium. Next base: position 447,312 of record CAWJJV010000003.1, on the reverse strand, counting down.
CATGACGACGAACCAGCCAATTCCGTCCCACGTGCCCGCGGCCTATCCGGAAGGGTCGGCGGCGATCGAGGTCGCCCACCTCGTCAAGCTCTACAAGACGACCCGCGCCGTCGATGACGTCTCGTTCCGCATTGCGCGCGGCAGCATCACCGGGTTGCTCGGCGGCAACGGCGCCGGAAAAACCACGACCATCGCCATGATCATGGGGCTGGTGCTGCCGACCTCCGGGCGCATCCAGGTGCTGGGCTGCTCGATCCCCGACCAAAGCGCCGAGGTGCTGGGTCGGATGAATTTCGAAAGTCCCTATGTCGATATGCCGATGCGGCTCACGGTGCGGCAGAATCTCACCATCTTCGGCCGCCTCTACGCCGTGCCCGATCTGCGCCAGCGCATTGCGGAGCTTGCCAGCGATCTCGATCTCGGCGACTTCCTCGACCGCGCCAACGGCAAAATCTCCGCCGGGCAGAAGACCCGCGTGGCGCTGGCGAAAGCGCTGATCAACCGGCCCGAACTGCTGCTGCTCGACGAGCCGACGGCCTCGCTCGACCCCGACACCGCCGACTGGATCCGGCAGCACCTTCAGACCTACAGCAAGGCCAGGGGCGCGACGATCTTGCTGGCGTCGCACAACATGCTGGAGGTGGAGCGGCTGTGCGACCGCGTCATCATCATGAAGCGCGGTCGCATCGAGGACGACGACAGCCCCGACAAGATCATGGCCCGCTATAACCGGACCACGCTTGAAGAGGTATTTCTCGACGTCGCCCGCGGTCGCGCCCAGGAGATTGCGCCATGACCCGGCTCGCCACGCAGCGCGGCATCGCGCCGCACCGCATCGGTGCGATGGTGCTGCGCTATTGGTATCTCCTGATGTCGTCATGGCCGCGACTGCTGGAACTGATCTATTGGCCGGCGCTGCAGATCATCACCTGGGGATTTCTGCAGATCTATATTGCGCAGTCATCGGGGTTTTTCGCCCGCGCCGGCGGCTCGCTGATCGGCGCCGTGATCCTGTGGGACATCCTGTTTCGCGGCCAGCTCGGCTTTTCGATCTCCTTTCTCGAGGAGATGTGGGCGCGCAACCTCGGCAACCTGATGATGAGCCCGCTCAAGCCGATCGAATTCCTGATCTCGCTGATGATCATGAGCGTGATCCGGCTGGCGATCGGCGTGATCCCGATGACGCTGCTGGCAATATTTTTCTTCGACTTCAATTTTTACAGCATCGGGCTGCCGCTGATCGCCTTCTTCTGCAATCTGATCTTCACCAGCTGGTCGATCGGGATTTTCGTCTCGGGACTGGTGCTGCGCAACGGCCTGGGCGCGGAGAGCATCGTCTGGACGCTGATGTTCGGCATCATGCCGCTGGCCTGCATCTATTATCCGGTAACGGTGCTGCCGCACTGGCTGCAATACGTCGCCTGGGTGTTGCCGCCGACCTATGTGTTCGAGGGCATGCGGGCGCTGTTGATCGACCACGTGTTTCGGGCCGATCTTATGATCTCGGCGCTGGCCATCAACGTCGTGCTCTTTATGGCATCATTCGCGATATTTCTTGCGCTTTTGCGCAGCGCGCGCCGGCACGGTTCGCTGATCCAGAGCGGTGAATAGGCCACTTATCCCGTGAATTTGGCGGGCTTTGGCGCCGGCGGCCCAGATATGCCGATCTTTGCATTGACGCATTATTATGCATTCGGCACTATGCTGCGATGCAAAAGGGACTTGAAATGCCGATTGGTGAGTTTGGCGGAGCACCGCCACTGGTGGCCGAAGGCAGCCCGGCGCTAACGACGCCGATCTACTGGATGTACGAAATGGCCCACGCGTCGCTCAATCCGGCGCGCGCCGTGACCGACGCCACCAAGATCCTGTTCCAGAATCCGATGAATCCGTGGTCGCATACCGAGTTCGGCAAATCGATCGCCGCCGGGTGCGAGGTGTTCGAGCGCACGACGCGGCGCTACGGCAAGCCCGAATGGGGTCTCACTGACACCGAGGTCAACGGCGTCCGCACTCCGATCGAAATCCGCGTCGTGTGGGAAAAGCCGTTTTGCCGCCTGTTGTATTTCGATCGCAAGCTGACGCGGCCGTTGCGCAGCCCGCAGCCGCGCGTGCTGATCGTGGCGCCGATGTCGGGCCACTACGCGACGCTGTTGCGCGGCACGGTCGAGGCTTTCCTGCCGACCCATGAGGTCTACATCACCGACTGGTCCGACGCACGAATGGTGCCGTTGGCGGAGGGGCGCTTCGACCTCGAAGACTATGTCGATTACCTGATCGAGATGCTGCATTCGCTCGGCGGCAACATGCACGTTATCGCGGTATGTCAGCCCTCGGTGCCGGTGGTGGCGGCGGTCTCCGTCATGGAAGCCGAACAGGATCCCTATGTTCCGGTCTCGATGACGCTGATGGGCGGCCCGATCGATACAAGGCGCAATCCGACGGCGGTCAACAACCTCGCCGCCGAACGCGGCATCGACTGGTTTCGCAGCCACGTCATTTCCAAGGTTCCGTTTCCGCATCCCGGCGTGATGCGCGACGTCTATCCGGGCTTCCTGCAGCTCAACGGCTTCATCAGCATGAACCTCGACCGCCACATGGACGCCCACAAGAACCTGTTCAAGAACCTGGTGAAGGGCGACGGCGACCTGGTCGACAAGCATCGCGATTTCTATGACGAATATCTCGCGGTCATGGATCTCACCGCCGAATATTACCTGCAGACCGTCGATCTCGTTTTCGTCAAGCATGCGCTGCCGAAGGGTGAGATGACCCACCGCGGCAAGCCGGTCGATCCGTCGAAGATCACCCGCGTCGCGCTGATGACGGTCGAGGGCGAGAACGACGACATCTCCGGTCTCGGGCAAACCGAAGCGACGCATGAACTATGCACTGCGATTCCTGAACATCGCCGGGTGCACTACGTGCAAAAGGGCGTCGGACATTACGGCGTCTTCAACGGCTCGCGTTTCAAATCGGAAATCGTGCCGCGCATATCCGATTTCATGACGTCGTCGGCGAACGGGAAGCCCACATTGGCTGGAGCAGCCGAATAAAGCGCCGTGTTCGTGCGTTGATCGGCTGCGTCAACGGCGCATTCGGAAGTTGTCGTCCGATTCGACGCCTGGATAACCCTCTGAATTGACCGAAGAAATACAAGTTCATTCCTTCTCGAAAGAATGAGTTTAGATTCCATATTCAGAGCATTGCCGAGGGTGCCTTTTTAGCCCGAAATTTTTGTTCCAGCCCCATCATGTAGAGGCGGCTTTGCTGGTCAGCCCCTGTATATTGGGCAAATGATTTGTTTTTGCGACGAACGATTTCGCTGGCGGCGGATATGGCAGAATCCGGGTGAAATTCTAATCCCCGGACTTGCAGACATGGCTACTCGCGCGCTCCTCTATCGGCGGCCTGCCGAACCTTCGACTCTCCTCGTCAAACACGGCTCCCAAATCTACTCCATTCGACTGCGTCGGCACCGGCGCGCGCGCCGTTACACGCTGCGCATTCATCCAAGCGACCGCGAAGCGATCCTGACCATGCCGCCGCGCGGCACGCTCGCCGACGCCAAGGACTTCGCGCAGCGTCACGGCGGCTGGATCGCGGCACGTCTCGGTCGCCTTCCCAAGGCCGCGCCGTTTCTTCCGGGGACCGTGGTGCCGGTTCGCGGCGTCGCGCATCGGATCGTGCATCGCGCCGGTGTTCGCGGCACGGTGTGGCCGGAGACGCGCGACAGCGGCGAGCGGATCCTGTGCGTGGCAGGCGCCGCCGAACACATCGAGCGGCGGGTGCATGATTACCTGAAGCGCGAAGCCCGCAACGATTTGCAGGAGGCGGCGCAAACCTATGCTCGGGCGCTGGGCGTCCGCGTCAAGCGACTCTCGATCCGCGATCAATCGAGCCGTTGGGGCTCCTGCACCTCGGCAGGGTCGCTGTCGTTCTCGTGGCGGCTGATCCTCGCGCCGCCTCACGTGCTGGATTATCTGGCCGCCCATGAGGTGGCGCATCTGGTCGAAATGAATCACTCGCCGCGGTTCTGGCGGGTGGTTGCAAAGGTCTGCGATGACGTCGATCGCGCCAAGCGTTGGCTCGATACGCACGGCAACGACCTGCATCGCTACGGCATTCAGGATTAAGTGTCGTACCGCTCATCATCATTGACCGTCGTCATACCCCGCCAACGGTCGATGACGGTCAGCCATGATGGGCAGATGATGCCGGCATAACGCCGGCCGGTTACCGTCCGAACAGCCGCTGCATCAGCCAGCCGTCTAGTCCCGCATCCGCTTCCGGACGCACCGAACCGCGCGAGGGTGGCATCCGGTTCGGAGCGTTGGCCGGGAACGGCGCCAGCGATGCCGGTGCTGTCGATGGCGCGGCGCTGACCTGGGCTGCGGCCTGCGCGAGGTTTGAGAACGGGCCAGGCACTTGCGAATAGGGCAGGGCCGCGACCGCGACGCCCTGATGGGCCGCGCGCATGAAGCGGGTCCAGACCTCGACCGGCAAGCCGCCGCCGGTTGCCTTCCGGGTCGGCGAATTATCGTCATTGCCGAGCCAGACGCCGGTCACGAGGTTGGCGGTGTAGCCGATGAACCAGGCGTCGCGAAAATCCTGGCTGGTGCCGGTCTTGCCGGCGGCCATCCAGCCCGGCAGCTCGGCCTTGCGCGCGGTGCCGCTGAGCAAGGTCTCCTGCATCATGGTGTTCATCATCCCGACATTGCGCGGGTCGATGACCTGGCCGAGCTGGTCGGCGGGGCGCGCGTACAACAGCTTGCCCTCAGTGGTGCGGATCTTGAGCACGACATGCGGGCTGACGCCCAGGCCGCCATTGGCGAATGGCGTGTAGGCGCCGACCAGTTCGGTGAGCGACACTTCCGAGGTGCCCAGCGCAATCGAGGCGTTGGGTTCCAGCTTCGATGAAATGCCGAGCCGATGCGCGGTGCGCACCACGTTCTTCGGGCCGACTTCCAGGCCGAGCCGCACCGCAACGGTGTTGAGCGACATCGCCAGCGCCTGCGTCAGCGTCACGGCGCCGAGATATTCGTGTTCGAAGTTCTCAGGCTTCCAGCCCTTGATGTTCAGCGGCGCATCCGGCCGGATCGTGTCCGGCGTCAAACCGGCTTCGATCGCCGTCAGATAGACGAACGGCTTGAACGCCGAGCCCGGCTGGCGCCTGGCGGTCACCGCGCGATTATACTGGCTGTCGCTGTAATTGCGGCCGCCGACCATGGCGCGCACGGCGCCATCGGGGGTCATCGCCACCAGCGCGCCCTGGGTGACATTGAACTTCACGCTCTTGGCCGCGAGCTCGTCGATCACGGCGGCCTCGGCGATGCTCTGCAGTTTGGGATCGATCGAGGTTTCGACCACGATGTTCTGATCGACCTGGCCGACGAGATCGTCGAGCACCTCGCCGATCCAGTCCGCGACATAATTGACGGTGCCGGCGCCGGCCGCTTTCACATTGTAGGAGGGATGGCCCATCGAGGCCTGCGCCTGCGCCGCGGTGATGAATTTGGCATCCGCCATCGCGGCGAGCACGATCTGGGCGCGTTTTTCGGCGCCCTCGGGATTGCGGTTCGGCGCCAGCCGCGACGGCGATTTGACGAGGCCCGCAAGCATCGCGGCCTCGGCCAGCGTGACGTTCTTCGCGGACTTGCCGAAATAACGCTGCGCGGCCGCCTCGACGCCATAGGCGCCGGAGCCGAAATAAACCCGGTTGAGATAGAGCTCGAGGATCTCGGCCTTGGAGTGTTTGCGCTCCAGCCAGAGCGCGAGCTCGACTTCCTGCAGCTTGCGCTGGAGGGTGCGTTCCTGGGTCAGAAACAGGTTCTTCGCGAGTTGCTGGGTCAGCGTCGAGCCACCCTGCGAAACGCCGCGATGCACGATGTTCGTGACCGCCGCGCGCAGGATACCCAGCGGGTCGACGCCGTAATGCGAATAGAACCGCCGGTCCTCGATCGCGATGAAGGCCTTGGGCAGATAGGGCGGAAGATCCTTCAGCGCGACATTGGCGCCCGCCATTTCGCCGCGCGTCGCCAGCACGCTGCCGTCGAGGCCTGTGATCTGGATCGTCGGCGGCCGCTTCGGAATTTCCAGCGCCTGGATCGGCGGCAGATGCGCGCCGACCCAGACCAGCACGCCGACCAGCGCGATCGCCGCCCACAGGCCAAGTACCGCGCCCCAATAGACCAGGCGATAAAGCATGGAACCGCCGCGCGCCTTGGACCTTCGCTTGGCACCGCCGCGGCTCGCGCGCGGCTTGCGCTCGGTGGGCGGCTCATCGTCGTCGTCATCGGCCTTGCGCTTGGCGGATGATTTCTTCGGCCTGCTGTCGCCGTTCGGGATCCGGTCGGCGGGGCCAAGGCGCAATTCGGAAAGCGACGCGGCGAGCCCGAATTGCGGCTCCTTGCGTCCACCGCTTTTTTTCCGTCCCAACGCCATACGCCAACGCTCACACCGTTTTCGCGTGGCAGACTACCGGGACGGGTTTAAAGCCGTGTTAAACGATGGTTAATCGTGATGCCGCGCGGCGGCTGCAAGTGGCTCATCAATAAGGCATTTAGATGGGCTTAACCCTACCGCGCTTGACCTGCAGCCTCATGGTGAGAAGCCGCGCACCTTCGCGCGGCGTCTCGAACCATGATGGCAACACCGGCTGCATCCTTTGAGACGCCCGCCTGCGGCGGGCTCCTCAGGATGAGAAAATCGCTCAGCCCGCCGCGCCGGTGTCCTCGATGATCGGGCCAAACAGTTCCCAGCGTTCGCCGTTGAACTTCATCATCTGGAGCTGCTTGTTGACCCGGTAATCGTTCGGCGTGGTATTGCCGAGGATTCCAGGCAGCGCCAGGTCAAGCTGAACGTTCTTCAGGTTGGTGGCCTGTTTCAAGACGTTCTCGCGGGTCAGGTCGTCGCCGCACTGCTTGAGAACGTGAACCAGCAGCTGGGTCGTGCTGTAGCCATAGGTGTTGAAGATCGAATCCTTGTCGCCCTCGGGATAATACTTCGCCATGAAGTCGAGATACTTCTTCATGCCGGCATCGTCCTTCCAGGTCGGGTCGAGCGGATCCTTGCCGTAGTTGACGCTGATTACGCCCTTGGCAGCGTCCAGTCCCGCCGGCTTCATCACCGCGCCGACCGAGGTGGCGTTGATGTCGACGATATGGACCGGCTGCCAGCCGAGTTCGGCGTTCTTCTTGATGGCTTGCGCGGCCTGCTTCGGCGTCGACGCGCTGAACAGCAGGTCAACCCCGGCGTCCTTCAGTTTGAGGATCTGCGAGTTGACCGTGGGGTCGGCGACCTCGTAGGAGGCTTCGGCGACGATCATGCCGGTTGCCTTATCGCCGAGTCCGGCCTTCAGGCCATTGAGATAGTCCTTGCCGAGATCGTCGTTCTGGTAGAGCACGCCGACCTTGGCGTTCGGATAGTTCTTGAGGATGTACTGGCCGTAGATCCGGCCTTCGACGAAGTAGTTGGGATTGAATCCCAGCGTCCAGGGAAAGTTCTTCGGATCGGTGAATTTGGATGCGCCGGTGGCGGCGAACAGTTGCGGTACCTTTTTCGCGTTGAGATATTTTTGGACGGCCGCATTGGAGGGCGTGCCGATGATCTGGAAGGTGAGCAGCACCTCGTCGCTCTCGACCAGCTTGCGAACCTGCTCGACCGCCTTGGGCGGACTATAGGCATCGTCATACTGGATCAGGTTGATCTTGCGGCCGTTCACGCCGCCCTGATCGTTGATCATCTTGATGTAAGCTGCCTGGGCCTTGCCGATGGTCGCGTAGGCTGACGCCGGGCCGCTGAACGGCACGGTCTGGCCGATCTTGATTTCGGTGTCGCTCGCGCCGCTGTCGTATTTCTTTTGCGCGTAGGCCGATGATGCCGACAGCGCGACCGCAACCGCCGCGCCGGTGAGCAGGTGAAAAATACCGTTCCTCATGTCGCTGTTTCCTCGTGGGTGGGATTGTGTCGACGGTCTTTGTCCGGGGACTTTCAGTCCTGACCGGCTGCCATCGTTGACGCGATAGTGGATGAACGGATGTGGCAATGCAAGGCGGGCCCGGCCGCGAGGGCCTGCGACGTCACGCCAGCAAAAGCAGAATCAGGGCGATTGCGGCGGGCGCCGCTTGTACGAACAAGATCCTGCGGCTGACGGTCGCGGCGCCGTAGATCCCGGCCACGATCACGCAGAGCAAAAAGAACACCTTGATCTGGAACGCGAAAGCCGGAACGGCGTGAAGTAGCCCCCAGATCAGCCCGGCGGCGAGGAAGCCATTATATAATCCCTGATTGGCGGCCAGCACCGCGGAGTTGGTCGCCTTCGCGAGCGTGTTGCGAAAGGTCTTGAGGCCAAGCGGCTTGGTCCAGAGAAACATCTCCAGCACCAGAAAATAAAGATGCAGCGCGGCGACCAGCGCCACCAGCAGGTTGGCGATCCAGATCATGTGGCGTTCCCCCGAACCCGACAAGATTTTATTGGATGAAGCTAGCACGGGCCGGGCGCGCTGTCCGATGCGGGCGGCTTGTTTCCAGCGAAAAGGACATCGCCAGGCCGCGGGCTCGGTCGGCGCCGATCACGCCGCCGGTTGCGCGGCCGCTTCGTCGTTGACCAGCAGGTGGATCAGCGCGCTCTTGATCGCCGCCTGCCGCGTCGGCGCGTTGATCTGCGCACCGAGCAGGTCGGTGACGTAGAACACGTCACGGGCGCGCTCGCCGAACGTCGCGACATGGGCGGACGCGATGTTGAGGTTCAGCTTCGAGATCGCGGTGGTCAATTGATACAGCAGGCCCGGCCGGTCGAGGCCGGACACCTCGATCACCGTGTAGCGGTCCGACCACTGGTTGTTGATGATCACTTCCGGCTCGACCACGAACGGCCGCACCTTGCCGCGTCCGGAGGCGCGGCGCGCCACCGCCTCGGGCAGGCGCAACCTGCCTTCCAGCACCTGCTCGATCATTTCGCCGATCCGCGTCGCGCGCCGTCCCTCGTCCTCGTCGCGGTCGTATTCCCGCGTGATCGCGATGGTGTCGAGCGCGCGGCCGTCGGTGGTGGTGTAGATCTGCGCGTCGACGATGTTGGCGCCCGCCGAGGCGCAGGCGCCGGCGATGATCGACAACAGCCAGGGATGATCGATTGCCAGAATGGTCAGTTCGGTGACGCCGCGCGCCTCGTCGAAGCCAACATTGATGGCGAGCTTGTGGCCGGCCTGTTCGTTGGCATGCAGGAAGCGGGCGTGGCGGATCTTGCGCGCCAGGTCGACCTTGAGCCAGTACGCCGGATAGTGCCGCGAGATGTAGGAATTGAGCTCCTGCTCCGGCCATTCGGTGAAGGCCGCGCGAAACTCCGACTGCGCCATGGTGATGCGCTGGGCGCGGTTGACCTCCGAGAAACCGCCGGTCAGCACCGGCTCGGTTTCGTAATACAGCGTGCGCAGGAGTTGCGCCTTCCAGCCGTTCCAGACGCCGGGGCCGACGCCCCGGATATCGGCGGTGGTCAGGATCGTCAGCAGCTTCATCTGCTCGACCGATTGCACGACCGCGGCGAAATTCTCGATGGTCTTGCGGTCCGAGAGGTCGCGCGATTGCGCCACCGTGGACATGGTCAGATGCTGTTCGATCAGCCAGGCGACCGTTTCGGTGTCGGCGGCGTTGAATCCGAGCCGCGGGCAAAGCCGGCGCGCCACTTTGGCGCCCGCGATCGAATGATCCTCCGGCCGGCCCTTGGCGATATCGTGCAACAGCGTGGTGATGTAGATGACCGCGCGATGCTCGGGACGGATTTTACGCATCAGGTCGCTGGCGACGATAAACTCGTCGTTGCCGCCGCGTTCGATCTCCTGCAGGTAGCCGACGCAACGCAGCAGGTGCTCGTCCACCGTGTAGTGATGGTACATGTTGAACTGCATCATCGACACGATCTTGCCGAAGGCGCGGATGAAGTGGCCGAGCACGCCGGTCTCGTTCATGCGCCGCAGCACGACCTCGGCGTCGTTCGAGGTCAGGATCTCCATGAACAGCCGGTTGGCTTCCGGATTCTCGCGCAGCGCGGCGTTGACGAGCTTCAGCGACCGCGTCACGGTGCGCATCGCGTCCGGGTGGAACGCCAGATTGTTTTTCTGCGCGAGGCGGAAGATCCGGATCAGGTTGACGGGATCCTGCTTGAAGACGTCGGGCGCGGCGAGGTTGATGCGGTTGTTGTCGACGATGAAATCGTCGCTGTCGGGCACCCGCCGCGCCTTGGTGCTGGGCCGCAGGCGCGCCATCATGCGGCTGAGCACCGGCGCCGGCTTGGCCTGCTGATCCTCCAGCTTGGCGCACAGGATCGCGGTGAGATCGCCGACGTCCTTGGCGATCAGGAAGTAGTGCTTCATGAAGCGTTCGACGTCCTGCATCCCCGGATGCGAGGTGTATCCAAGCCGGATCGCGATCTCGCGCTGCAGGTCGAACGACAGCCGCTCTTCGGCGCGGCCGGAGAAGAAGTGGATGTTGCAGCGGACCGACCACAGGAAATCCGAGCAGCGCCGGAAGGTGCGGTATTCCTGGGCGTCGAACACGCCGCGCTCGAGCAATTCATCGGTCTCGCGCACGCGGTAGACATATTTCGCGATCCAGAACAGCGTATGCAGATCGCGCAGGCCGCCCTTGCCGTCCTTGACGTTGGGTTCGACCAGATAACGCGACTGTCCGGCGCGGCGGTGACGCTCCTCGCGCTCGGCGAGCTTGGCGGTGACGAACTCGGCCGCGGTGCCCTGCACGACCTCCTTGTCGAACCGCGAGACCAGTTCGTCATAGAGCGGCTGGTCGCCGGTCAGAAACCGGGTCTCGAGGATCGCGGTGCGGATCGTCATGTCGCCGCGCGCCTGCCGGATCGATTCATCGACCGAACGGGTGGCGTGGCCGACCTTCAACCCCATGTCCCACAGGCAATAGAGAATGGCTTCCGCGACCTGCTCGCCCCAGGCGGTTTGCTTGTAGGGCAGGATGAACAACAGATCGATATCGGATTCCGGGGCCATCAGCCCGCGGCCGTAGCCGCCGGTGGCGACGACCGCCATGCGCTCGGCGCCGGAAGGGATCGGCGAGCGATAGAGATGCCGCGTCGCCGCGACAAAGAGGATGCGGATGATTTCGTCCTGGACGAAACACAGCCGCTCGGCGCAACGCCGGCCGTGGCGATCCTTCAGCAGGATGGCTTGCGCGGTGGCCCGCGCCTCGGTCATCTCGGCCTTCAGCAACTGCGCCAACGCGGCGCGAAAAACATCCTCGCGGCCGGCATGTTTTTCGGCGAGCGCAGCGACCGCGGCGGAGATCCGCGCGGTATCGAAACGTTCATCGGCTTCCGGGCGGGCCTCGGTCACAACGCTGTCCATGAACTACCCCGATAACGGACGCGGCCGGTGCTGTCACGGGACATTGTGACCGAACAGCAGCTCCATGCTGCGTTGGCCGGCTTTCGAGCAAAGCCGTTCTCGTTACAGCGCCTCCCGCGCACGTATTTTCTCGTTGACGTTCTTCTATAACTCATTGAAATAAAAATTGTTTTCAGAAAATCAATCAGAGGAACCCGACCATGCCCAAGATTTCACGGCGCGCTTTGGCGGCGCTTGTCGCCGTCTGGACGCTGATGCCCGGCGGCTGCATCCGCCGCCGAGCCGCTCAAGGAAATTCGCATCGATTGGGCGACCTACAATCCGGTGTCGATGATCCTCAAGCAGAAGGGCCTGCTGGAGAAGGAATTCGCCAAGGACGGCATCAGCATCGTCTGGGTGCAATCGGCCGGTTCCAACAAGGCGCTCGAGTTTCTCAACGCCGGCTCGATCGATTTCGGTTCGACCGCAGGCTCCGCGGCGCTGGTCGCCCGGATCAACGGCAACCCGATCAAGTCGATCTATGTATTTTCGCGCCCGGAATGGACGGCGCTGGTCACGACCAAGGATTCCAAGATTGCCACGGTCGCCGACCTCAAAGGCAAGCGCGTCGCGGTGACCCGCGGAACCGATCCGCATATCTTCCTGGTGCGGGCGCTGCTCGGCGCGGGCTTGAGCGAAAAGGACATCACGCCGGTGCTGCTGCAGCACGCCGACGGCAAGACCGCGCTGATCCGCGGCGATGTCGATGCGTGGGCGGGGCTCGACCCGATGATGGCGCAGGCCGAAATCGAGGACGGCGCCAAGCTGTTCTTCCGGGATCCGGCCGCCAACACCTGGGGTATCCTCAACGTCCGCGAGGCGTTCCTGAAGGACTATCCCGACGTGGCTCGCCGCGTGCTCGCCACCTATGAGGAAGCGCGCAAATATTCGGTGGCGAATTACGACGAGCTGAAGAAGACCTTCATCGCCGTCACCAAATTGCCCGACACCGTGGTCGACAAGCAGCTCAAGGAGCGCACCGAGCTCACCCACAGCCGCATCGGCGCGCCGCAGCGCGAATCCATCCTTGCGGCAGGGCTGGCGCTGCAGCAGGCCGGCGTGATCGACGCCAAGGTCGACGTCAAGGCCGCGCTCGACGGGCTGATCGACGATCAGGTCCCGCTGCCGACGAATTGAGGGATGTTGTCTTCCCTCTCCCCTCGTGGGAGAGGGTGGCTCGAATGAGCGTAGCGAGTTCGAGACGGGTGAGGGGGCGCGGCCTCTCGTTTTGCGGCTACCCCTCATCCGGCAGCCTTCGGCTGCCACCTTCTCCCACAAGGGGAGAAGGGAAAAGAGCGGTCTTCAGGCAGAGCCGTCCGTCTCACGCGCACACCTTGCAATTCTGACCGAGAAGCATTCTTGCTATGGCCATGACGGTTCAACTATCCGCACTTGAACAGGCCGAGACGGGCGCGACGTCCGCGCCCGCCGGGCGCCTGCGGCGTTGGGCGCGGCCGGCGCTGGGATTGCTGTTGCCGGTCGGAGTGGCGCTGGCCTGGGAACTTGCGGTCTGGGGTGGGCTGTCGAATGGACGCCTGGTGCCGCCGCCGACGAAAATATTCGCCACCATTGCCGAACTGCAACGCAGCGGCGAGCTGGTCCGCCACATCGTGGCCACGCTGACGCGGGTGTTCGCGGGCTTTGGCCTTGGCGTGGTCGCCGGCACGCTGCTCGGCGCCGTCTCCGGCTATTGGGGGCTGGCGCGCCGGCTGCTCGATCCGACCGTGCAGGCGCTGCGCGCGGTTCCCTCGATCGCCTGGGTGCCGCTGTTCATCCTGTGGCTCGGGATTTTCGAGACCTCGAAAATCGCGCTGATCGCGGCCGGGGTGTTTTTTCCGGTCTATCTCGGCGTGATGGGCGCGATCATGGCGGTCGATCGCAAGATCGTCGAAGTCGGGCGCACCTTCCGCCTCAGCGGGCCGGCGATGATCCGCCGCATTCTGCTGCCCGCGGTGCTGCCGGCCTATGTCGTCGCCCTTCGGGTCGGGCTCGGGCTGGGCTGGATGTTCGTGATCGCCGCCGAGTTCATGGGCGCGTCCGAAGGGCTCGGCTATCTCGTGATCGACGGCCAGCAGCTCGGCAAGCCGGCGCAGATCCTGGCGGCGATCGTCATCTTCGCGATCCTCGGCAAGGCCTCCGACTGGCTGATCGAAATTGCCTTTGCGCCGTTGTTGCGCTGGCAGGACGCGTTCGGCCGCCAAAGCGGAGCGGCCTGATGCTGGTGCTGGATCGCCTCAGTAAAACCTATCCCAACGGCGTCAACGCGCTGGCGCGTTTTTCGGCCGAAATCCGGCTTGGCGAGATCGTCGCCATCATCGGCGGCTCCGGCTGCGGAAAATCGACGCTGCTGCGCGCCATCGCCGGCCTCGACCGCGCCACCTCGGGCACGGTGACGCTCGACGGCGCCGCGATATCAGCGCCGCACGCGAAAATCGGCATCATCTTCCAGGAGCCGCGGCTGCTGCCCTGGCTCAGCGTCGCCGACAATATCGGGTTCGGGCTGTCGGAGATGCCTTCCCATCTTCGCCGCGACAAGGTCGCCCGCGCGCTGGCGCGGGTCGGTCTCGCCGACAAGGCCGACGCCTGGCCGCGCGAACTATCCGGCGGGCAGGCGCAGCGTGTCGCGATTGCGCGCGCGCTGGTGCCGCAGCCGGAAGTGCTGTTGCTGGATGAGCCGTTCTCCGCGCTCGATGCATTCACGCGGCGCGACCTGCAGGATCATCTCTTGGACCTGTGGGCCGACACGCGGCCGACCCTGGTGCTGGTCACCCATGACGTCGATGAGGCCGTGGTGCTGGCCGATCGGGTCTTCGTGATGCGGCCACGGCCGGGCCGGCTGTTCGAAGAGATCGAGGTCAATCTGGCGCGGCCGCGCGACCGCCAGTCGCCCCTGTTCGACAACTTCAAGCGCCGCGTGCTGACGGCGCTTGACCGCTCGCTCGATCGCAACGTGCCCGACACCGAAGCGAAATCGACCGCCGGCGAGGCGATGTGGTGGTGACACCGGCCCTCTGAGCCCTTACACCGATTACGCATCACTCCGGGAGAAAGAAAATGGACGCCGCCGCACTCCGCGCCACCCAGGCCCCGATCAAGGATCGCTACAAGACCGATCCGAAGTCCGCGATGATCACGCTGAAGGCCAAGGGTTCGATCGACAGCGAAGGCATCGCCTGCAAGGTCGAGACCGGCCGCGCTTTGGCGGTCGCCGGCCTGCATCCGGCCACCGGGGGATCGGGGCTTGAATTGTGCTCCGGCGACATGCTGCTGGAGGCGCTGGTCGCCTGCGCCGGGGTGACGCTGAAATCGGTCGCGACCGCGATCGAAGTGCCGCTGAAAGCCGGCCACGTGGTTGCCGAAGGCGATCTCGATTTCCGCGGCACGCTCGGCGTCGACAAGGAGGCGCCGGTCGGCTTTGCCGAAATCCGGCTGCGTTTCGACGTCGATACCGATGCGCCGCAGGACAAACTCGATCTGCTGCTCAAACTCACCGAGCGCTATTGCGTGGTCTATCAGACCATCAGGAACGGCCCGAAGGTCTCGGTGTCGATGCAGCGGGTGTGAATGATGCGGCTCCCCTCCCCCTTGCGGGGAGGGGTTGGGGGTGGGGGTCTCCAAGCACTGAGCTTGTGGCTCACCCCCCACCCCAACCCTCCCCCGCAAGGGGGGAGGGAGATTAAAGTCTGTGCGAACAATGTCCCCCGACCTCACCTTCATCCTGACGCTCGCGCTGCGCATGGCGATTACGGCCGCGTTCGTGGTGTCGGCGTCGGTCATCACCGAGCGGTCGGGGCCGGTGATCGGCGCGCTGGTCGCGACCTTGCCGATTTCGGCGGGGCCGTCTTACGTCTTCCTGGCGCTCGATCACAACGCGGCCTTCATCGCCGAGGGTGCGCTGGCGAGCCTGCCGATCAACGCCGCGACCATCATCCTCGGCCTGATCTATGTGGTGCTGGCGCAGCGCCATAGCGCGCTGGTCAGTTGGTTCGCCGGCGCCGTTGTCTGGGTTGCGCTGGCGTTCCTGTCGCGAACGATCCAGTGGTCGCTCGCCGGCGGGCTGCTTGCCAATATCGTCGCATTCGGGATTTGCATTCCCGCGATGGCGCGCTTCCGTCACGTCAAGATGCCGTTGATCACGCGCCGCTGGTACGACATCCCGTCTGCGCGCGTTGCTGGTCGCGACCCTGGTGGGGACGGTGGTCACGCTGTCGGGCTGGGTCGGGCCCAGGATCAGCGGCACGATCGCGCTGTTTCCCATCGTGTTCACCAGCATGATGCTGATTCTGCATCCGCGCATCGGCGGCCCGCCGACGGCCGCGGTGATCGCGAATGGCGGCTGGGGCCTGCTCGGGTTTGGCGTTGCGATTGCCGTGCTGCACGTGACGGCGTTGCGGTTCGGCTCGGTGATGGCGCTCAGCCTGGCACTGATGGTCTGCGTGAGCTGGAATCTGGCGCTGTGGTGGAACGGGCGCAGGAAGCTGGCGCGGTGAGCAAATCAGCCGTCATTGCGAGGAGCGCATCGTCGCGCGTCTCGAACCGATGAGTTGCGCGATGGCGCATCGCTTCGAGATCGCTCGCTTCGCGGCTCCTCAGGATGAGGGAATTATTTCTTCGGCAACTTCGCCTGCAACGCGTACAGCGCTTCCAGCGCGTCGCGCGGCGACATCTCGTCCGGGTGCAGCGCCCGCACGGCTTCGATCAGTTGTTCGGCTTCGCTCGGCGGCGCCGCCTCGGCCGCCGCACGCGACGGCACCGCGAACAGCGGCAGATCGTCGGCCAGCGCGCGGGCGGTCTGGCCGCGGTCCTGTGCTTCCAGTTTCGCCAATACCGATTTGGCGCGCGCGATCACCGGCGCGGGCAGGCCTGCGAGCTTCGCCACCTGAATGCCGTAGGAGCGGTCGGCCGAACCCGGCAGCACTTCGTGCAGGAACACCACCTCGCCCTGCCATTCCTTGACGCGCACGGTGGCGTTGAACAGCCGCGGCAGTTTGGCGGAGAGCGCGGTCAGTTCGTGATAATGCGTCGCGAACAGCGCACGGCAGCGGTTCGACTTCATGCAGATGCTCGATCGCCGCCCAGGCGATCGACAGGCCGTCGAAGGTCGCGGTGCCGCGGCCGATCTCGTCGAGGATCACCAGCGAGCGTTCGCTGGCCTGGTTGAGAATGACCGCGGTCTCCACCATCTCCACCATGAAGGTGGAGCGGCCGCGGGCGAGATCGTCGGCGGCGCCGACGCGCGAGAACAGCCGATCGACGATGCCGATGCGCGCGCGTGCCGCCGGCACGAAGCTGCCGATCTGCGCCAGCAGCGCGATCAACGCGTTCTGGCGCAGGAAGGTCGACTTGCCCGCCATGTTCGGGCCGGTGATCAGCCAGATCTGGCCAGGTTTGTGTCCTGGCCCCGGCGACAGGTCGCAGGCGTTGGCAATGAACGGCTGGCCGTCGCGCTTCAGCGCCTGTTCGACCACGGGATGCCGGCCGCCTTCGATCGCAAATCCGAGCGAGCCGTCGACTTCCGGCCGCACATAATTGTCGTCGACCGCAAGCTTTGCCAGCGCGGTCGCGACGTCGAGCAGCGCAAAGCCATGGGCGGCGGCGCGCAAATCCTCGCTCGCGGCGGTCACCATCGCCTGAAAGCCGTTCGAAGATCTCGAGCTCCAGCCCGAGCGCGCGATCGCCGGCGTTGGCGATCCGCGCTTCGATCTCGCCCAGTTCCGATGTCGTGAAGCGGACCTGGCCGGCCAGCGTCTGGCGATGGATGAAGGTCGCATTCAGCGGCGGCGCCATCAGCTTGTCGCCATGCTGCGCCGTCACCTCGACGAAATAGCCGAGCACATTGTTGTGGCGGATCTTGAGGCCCTTGATGCCGGTGTCCTCGGCGTAGCGCGCCTGCATGGCGGCGACCACCAGGCGGGAGGCGTCACGCAGGTTGCGGGTCTCGTCGAGCGCGCTTTCATAGCCTTCGCGGACGAAGCCGCCGTCGCGCTTGATCAGCGGCAATGACTCGGCCAGCGCGCGTTCGAATTCGCGCGCGAGGTCACGCGACGGCCGGCGCAGCGCCTCGGCGATCCCGGCGATTTCCGGCGGCGGCGCCTCGAGCCGGGCCAACTGCGCCAGCGCCTGGTCGGCGGCGAGGATGCCGTCGCGCAAGCCCGCCAGATCGCGCGGGCCGCCGCGGCCGACCGACAGCCGGGCCAGCGCGCGCGACATGTCCGGCGCCGCGCGCAGCACGTTACGGATATCGTCGCGCACGGCGGTATCAGTGACAAAGGTGCTGATGGCATCGAGCCGCCGCGCAATCGCGGCGCTGTCGGTGAGCGGGGCGGCGAGCCGTTGCGCGAGCAGCCGCGATCCCGCTGACGTCACGGTGCCGTCGATGGCGTCCAGCAGCGACCCGCGCCGCTCGCCGGCCAGGGTCCGCGTCAATTCGAGATTGGCGCGGGTGGCGGGATCGATCGCCATGGTGGTGCCGGCGGCCTCGCGCGCCGGCGGCGACAGCGGCGGACGCTTGCCGACCTGGGTGCGGTCGATATAGGTGACGGCGGCGGCCGCCGCGGTCGCTTCCAGCCGCGACATCGCGCTGAGGCCATCCATGGTGGCGACCGCGAAATAATCGCACAGCCGCCGCTCCGCGGTGGCGCTGTCGAAGAAGTCCCGGGTCAGCGGTGTCACCGCCGGCAATTCGCGCAGCAGCGGTCCCAGATCGGCGTCGCCATAAAGCGCGTCGGTGACGATGACCTCGTTGGGATTGATACGCGCCAGCGTCGCCGCCAATTCGCCGGTCGCGCATTCCGTGACGATGAATTCGGACGTGGAAATGTCGATCCAGGCGAGCCCGATGCGGTCGCCGCCGGCAGACCCACGGGCGCGCGCGATCGCCAGCAAATAATTGTTGGCCTTGGCGTCGAGCAGGGTGTCTTCGGTGAGCGTGCCCGGCGTGACCAGCCGCACCACGCCGCGGCGCACCACGCTCTTGTTGCCGCGGGCGCGGGCCGCGGCCGGGTCTTCCGTCTGTTCGCACACGGCGACGCGATGGCCGGCCGAGATCAGGCGATGCAGATAGTCCTCGGAACGTTCCACCGGCACGCCGCACATCGGGATATCGAGGCCCTGATGCTTGCCGCGCTTGGTCAGCACGATGCCGAGCGTTTTCGAGGCGATTTCGGCATCCTCGAAGAACAGTTCGTAGAAATCGCCCATCCGGTAGAACAGCAGCAGCCCGGGATTGGCGGCCTTGATCTCGAGATATTGTTCCATCATCGGCGTGACGCGCGCCGCCACTTCGGCGGCCTTATCGGCCGCCTTGGCAGCGTCTTGGCTCGGGTCTGATGGTACGGGAATGGATTGCTGGATCGTCATGAGGTGCGCAAAATACAAAATTCCGACGCCCGATCCTACCGCTTTGCCGCGATCATCCGGGTTTTCCACCCTCCTCGCGCCCCGTTCCGGATCACCTCCGCTTGACGGGCATAACGGCCCTCGCATGAAAGCGCCGCAGGTCGCGCGGGATCGAATTGACCTGCCGCTGACGCGCTCCTAAAACTCGCCATCAATTTGGCCGTTCGGCACTGAAACGCGGCATATAGGGAGAAATTCGATGCGCGATGTGTTTGTTTGCGATGCCGTCAGGACCCCGATCGGCCGCTTCGGCGGGTCGCTGGCCAAGGTGCGCACCGACGATCTGGGCGCCGCCCCGATCAAGGCGCTGATGGCGCGGCATCCCAATCTCGACTGGTCGGCGGTCGATGAGGTCTATTTCGGCTGCGCCAACCAGGCCGGCGAGGACAACCGCAACGTGGCGCGGATGGCGCTGTTGCTGGCAGGCATGCCGGACTCGGTTCCCGGTCAGACCCTGAACCGCCTCTGTGCGTCCGGGCTCGATGCGGTCGGCGCCGCCGGTCGCGCGATCCGCGCCGGCGAGATCGATTTCGCCATCGCCGGCGGCGTCGAATTGATGACGCGGGCCCCGTTCGTGATGGGCAAGGCGCCGGAAGCGTTCTCGCGCTCGGCCGATATCTTCGACACCACCATCGGCTGGCGCTTCATCAATCCCTTGATGAAGGCGCAATATGGCGTCGATGCGATGCCCGAGACCGGCGAGAACGTCGCGGAGGAATTCCAGGTGTCGCGCGCCGATCAGGACGCGTTCGCGATCCGCTCGCAGCAGCGCGCCGGCCAAGCCATCGCGTCGGGCTATTTCGCCGAGGAGATCACCCCGATCTCGGTACCCGGCGGCAAGGCCGGCCCGATCACCGTCGACAAGGACGAGCATCCGCGTCCCGAAACCACGCTGGAGGGCCTCGCCAAGCTGAAGCCGATCGTGCGCAATCCCGGCACCGTCACCGCCGGCAACGCCTCCGGCGTCAATGATGGCGCCGCCGCGATGATCCTTGCTTCCGAAGCCGCGGTGAAGAAGCACGGGCTGACGCCGCGGGCGCGGATCCTCGGCCTCGCCTCGGCCGCGGTGCCGCCGCGCATCATGGGCATCGGTCCGGTGCCGGCGACCCGCAAGCTGATGGAGCGGCTGGGACTGAAGATCAGCGATTTCGATTTGATCGAACTCAATGAAGCCTTTGCTTCGCAGGGTATCGCGGTTCTGCGCCAACTCGGCGTGCAGGAGGATGCCGACTTCGTCAATCCGCATGGCGGCGCCATCGCGCTCGGCCATCCGCTGGGCATGAGCGGCGCCCGGCTGGCGATGACGGCGGTGCACGGCATGGAGAAGCGCGGCGGAAAGCGCGCGCTCGCCACCATGTGCGTCGGCGTCGGCCAGGGTGTCGCGATGGCGATCGAGAAGCTGAACTGAAGACGTGCTTTCGGTAGACACCCGAGTTCGTCATTCCGGGGCGCGCTCTAGCGACGAGACCCGGAATCCATAACTCCGACGTGCGAGTATGGATTCCGTGGCCTGCGCCAAGCAGGCGCATCCCGGAATGACGGCTCTTGATGAGGATAGCACCATGACCCTTTCCTATCCCGTATCACAGCCTCACCGCGCATCCGGCGCGGTTGTCGCCGGGCTACCGCAGCACGCTGAAGCGGTCGCCGCAAAAGCCGCTGATCCCGATGCGCCACACGCTGTCGGAACTGACCGGACCGGTGTACGGCCACGAGACGGTGCGCGAGAACGATCACGATCTCACCACCCAGCATGCCGGCGAGCCGCTCGGCGAGCGCATCATCGTCCATGGCCATGTGCTGGATGAGGACGGCCGCGGCGTGCCGAACGCGCTGGTCGAGCTTGTGGCAGGCCAATGCCTGCGGCCGCTACATCCACGTGGTCGACCAGCATCCGGCGCCGCTCGATCCCAACTTCACCGGCGCGGGCCGCGCGCAATCCGATGCCAACGGCTATTACAAATTCATCACCGTCAAGCCCGGCGCCTATCCCTGGGGCAATCATCACAATGCCTGGCGGCCGGCCCACATCCACTTCTCGGTGTTCGGCCATGCCTTCATCTCGCGGCTGGTGACGCAGATGTATTTTCCCGGCGATCCCTTGTTCGAGTTCGATCCGATCTTCAATTCGGTGCCGGACGAAAAGGCGCGGATGCGGATGGTGTCTGCTTTCGATCTGGAGAACACCCAGCCGAACTGGGCGCTGTGCTATCGCTTCAACATTGTGCTGCGCGGGCGTAACGCCACGCCGATGGAGACCAAGTAAGTGCAAAAAGGCTTGACCCCATCACAGACCGTCGGTCCGTTTTTCAAATATGGGCTGACGCCGAACGGGAAATACGACTGGAACGACGCCTTCACCAATAACCTCGTCACGCCGGATGCCTCGGGCGAGCGCATTTGCGTCGAGGGCCGGGTGTTCGACGGTGACGGCCAGCCGGTTCCGGATTGCATGCTGGAGATCTGGCAGGCCGATGCGCAGGGGCGTTTTTCGGACCCGCAGGACACGCGCGCGCAGCCCAATTCGACATTCAAGGGATTCGGCCGCTGCGGCACCGATCCGAACGGCGATTATAGTTTCGAAACCATCAAGCCCGGTGCGGTGCCCGATCCCGACGGCAAGCCGCAGGCCCCGCATCTGTTGCTGGCGATCTTCGCGCGCGGCATGCTGCTGCATCTCTACACGCGGATTTATTTCGACGGCGAGACGGCTAACGCTGCTGATCCGGTGATGGCGCTGGTGCCGGCCGATCGCCGCACAACCCTGATCGCGACGCGCGATCCGGGCAACGGCAACGCGGTCTATCGTTTCGACATCCGCCTGCAGGGCGACAACGAGACCGTGTTTTTCGACGTCTAACGCGCGATGACTTTTAGATTGTTGCAAGGGGCGGCCTGCATGGCCGCTCGCCACGGCGTCGTTCAGCCCTTGCTGGTCTCGCGGGATGGTTTGGACCGTTGCCGGGGCGCGGGCGAGGGAGCTTCCTGCGCGACCACTTTGAGCGAGCGAACCAACGGCTGCTCCCGCGACGGCTTGTTGAAAATACCCGCGGCGTCTTCGTTCAGCGCGTGCTCGACGCATCCCTGAATGTGGGACACCATGATGCCCTGCGCGCGGTTGGAATCGCGCGCCAGTGCGCATTCAAGCAATTCCTGATGTTCGCGTGCGGCAATCTCCCCGCGGAATATCACCGCGATCATCTGGTAGCGGAGATAGCGGTCATAGATCGACGCATGCGCATCCAGCAGCACGTCCGAACCGCAGGCCGAAATCAGCGCGTGATGAAAGTCCCAGTCGCATCGCTTCCAGAGTTCCTGATCCGGGTCGCCTGCAAGCATGCGCCGCTCCATGACGGCGAGCTTGTGGTGGGCTGAGACCACGCGGCCTTCCCAATCGAGATCGCCCACGGCGAAGGATTGCTCGATGGCATGATTTTCGAGCAGCAGCCGCAGCGCGGCCACTTGCCTGAACTCGTCGGCGGAAACCGGCGCAACCTCGAATCCCCGTTGTCCTTCCGCGACGATGAGGCCTTCGGACGATATCCGGTTCAGAAGTTCGCGCAGCGTGCTGATGCTGGTCCCGTAGCTCTCGCTGATTTTTTCGAGCTTGAGTTTCTGGCCGGGCAGAAGAACGCCAAAAATGATGTCGGCTCGGATCCGGCGGTACGCCGTTTCTCCGACCGTCTCAGTTGATGGCGTGTTGATGAGCAAGGGTAATCTCCTCGTGCTGCTGGGGCTATCATCGCACGCTCGACGCCGCGCTTCAACGCGTGGTCCGATGATGCGCCGCTTCATGGAGCGGCTCGCTGTTCCGGTGAACCCGCGGCGTGCATGGCGGCACGCCAGCCGAATACGATGGCGGGGCCGATCATGGTGCCGGGTCCGGGGTAGGTTCCCCGGAAGATCGACGCGGCGTCGGCGCCGGCCGCGTAGAGGCCGTCGATGGGCCGCGCGTCGGCGTCGAGCACGCGCGCGTCCTGATCGGTGGACAGACCCGCGCTGCCGGCGAGGTCGGCAGGCCAGACCGCGACCGCGAAATAAGGGCCGGGCCCGATCCGGCGCAGGCAGGGGTTTGGCGCATGATCAGCGTCGCCATTGAACCGGTTGAGGGGGCTCGATCCGCGTCCGAATTCGTCGTCAGTTCCCGCGGCGGCAAAACGGTTGTGGCGTGCGATGGTTTCCTCCAGCCCGCTGGCATCGACATCGATTTTCTGCGCCAGCGCCGCGATGGTGTCGGCCTGTTTGAGATAGCCGGCGCGCAGGAATGGACTGAGATCGCGCGTGCGGGGGTGAATCAGGCCGATGCCATAATCGCGAATGAACGTGCCGTCGCAGATCAGATGCGCCGGAACGCTCGGCCCTTGCTGACCCCCGCGCAACATGGCGGCGACGAAATCGTGGTATGAATCGGCTTCATTGACAAAACGAAGGCCGGCGCGATTGACCGCGATCAGCCCCGGCTTGGCGCGATCCAGGATGATGTGCGGGTACACCGAGATCGTCCCGTCGGACCGCTGCATGACCGAGCTTGGCATCCATAGCGCCGGGCTCTGCACATCGTCGTCGAGGCCTGCGCCGACTTCAAGCGCAGCCGTGATGCCGTCGCCGGTGTTGCTTTCCGGCGCCAGGCTGAAACGCCGAGCCTGTTCCGGAAACAGTCTGGTCCGCAGCTCGGCGTTCCAGGCGATGCCGCCGGTTGCGATCACCACGCCCTTGCGGGCGCGAACCGTGCGGCGTCCTTGCGCGTCCTTCAGGATCGCGCCGGTCACGCGGCCACCTTCGACCGTGAGTTCGTCCAGTTGGGTTTCGAACAGGATCGGCACGGCGTGGGCGCGCAGGCTGTAAAGCAGACGCGCCACCAGGGCATTGCCCATGATCAGGCGGGTGCCGCGCCGGTAGCGCAAACGATCCATCGCATGACGTCCGATCAGGCCGGTCGCATGCATCAGCGCCTTGAGAGAACCAAACGGCGCCAGCAGCGACGGAATGTCTGATTTGCCGACCATCATGCCGCCGAGCACGAGGAATTCCGGTCGCGGCGGCCGCACCCGCGCGAAATCCGCGCCCAGCTTGCGACCGTCGAACGGCGCCGCGCCGAGCGCCCGGCCGCCGAAGGCCGCACCCGGACGATCCTGATAATCGGGATGGGCCGCCGCCGGTATGAAGTGCACGTCGGTGTGGGCTTCCAGATAATCGAGCACGGCCGGACCCGTATTCAGGAACGCGGCGCGGCTTCCATTTGCGCCCGACGATCCAACCACGGCATTCAAATAGGTCTCGGCATCTTCGACCGAGTTAGGGATGCCGGCCCGTGTGCTTTGATGGCTGCCGGGAATCCAGACGGTCCCGGCCGACGTCGACGTGGTGCCGCCGACCATCGCGGTCTTTTCACAAAGGACAGTGCGCAGCCCCGCGATCGCGCCGACCAGCGCCGCGGTCATTCCCGCTGCGCCGGCGCCGATCACCAAGAGATCGATCGCTTCATCTGATATCAGCGCGGGGTTATCCGGCATCACGAAGACTTTGCTGTCCGAGGGGGCTAGCGCAGGAATCCAATCGAGATCCAGGGGATGAACGCGACCACGAGCAGGCCGACCACGAGGGCGATCATGTAGCCGACGATGGGTTTAAGGCCTGCGTCTGGATGCACGCGGCTGATGGCGCAGGCGGCGTAATAGCCGACGCCGAACGGGGGCGCGAACAGGCCGATGCCCATCGCCAGAATGATCACCATCGCGTAGTGCACCTCGTGCACGCCGACCTGTTTGGCGATCGGAAACAGCAGCGGCCCGAACAGCACGATGGCCGGAATTCCTTCGAGGACGCTGCCGAGAACGATGAAAGCGGCCATCGACACCAGCAGGAAGGTCGGAATGCCGCCGGGCAAGCCGGTCATGGCGTTGGCGAGGTCCTTTGAAAATCCGGACTGCGTCAGCGACCACGCCATGCTGGTCGCCGCGCCGATAATCAGCAGGATGGAACCGGACAACGCGGCTGTTTCCACCAGCATCGGGTAGATCCGCCGCCAGTCGAACCTGCGATAGATGATCAGGCCGGCCAAAGCCGAGTAGGCGATGCCGATGGTCGAAACCTCCGTCGCGGTGGCCACGCCCTCGATCACGGCGGCGCGGATCACGAACGGCAATGCGATGGCGGGCAGCGCGACCAGCAATGCCCGGCCGATTTCCCGCGCGGTCGCGCGCTTCACCCCCGACAGGTCGTCGCCGCGATTGCGCCACCACACCACCAGGCACAGGATCGCGCCGACCACCACGCCGGGAAGCAGGCCGCCGGTGAACAGCGCGGCGATCGATACGCCCGTGACCGAGCCGACGGTGATGAGAACCAGGCTCGGCGGAATGGTTTCGGTCTGGGCGCCGGTCGCGGACAGCAGCGCCACCAGTTCACCCGGCTCGGAGCCGCGCGCCTTCATCTCCGGAAACAGCGCCGGCGCGATCGCCGCCATGTCGGCCGCCTTCGATCCGGAAATGCCGGAAACCAGGTACATCGCGGCGATCAGCACATAGGACAGGCCGCCGCGTACCGGCGCCAGCAGGCTGGCGAGGAAATTGACCATCGCCCGCGCCATGCCGGTCATTTCGATCAGCAAGCCCAGGAACACAAACAGCGGCACCGACAGAAGGATGAGGTGCGACATGCCTTCTTCGATGCGGCCGACGACGACCACGATCGGCGTCGCCGTCGTCAGCGCCTGGTACCCGAACGTGGCCAGCCCGAACGCGAAGGCAATCGGAACGCCCGCGAAAACCAGGCAGGCCACCAGCCCGACAAAGAAGATCAGCAAATTCAGATTGCCGAGATTTTCGAAGATCGGTTGCAGCAGAACCAGCCCGCCAACGATCGCCGCGCTGGTTACGCAGGCCCCGGCCACGTGGCGCCAGTTGCCGACTTCGACGAGCCGCAACAGCGCGATCGCGATCATCAAGCCAAATCCGACCGGCAGCGCGGTGGCGCGCCAGGCACTGGAGATTTCCATCGCGGGCGTCGTCACCGGAATCTCGTCGACCGCGAAGTCGTAAGCGGAGCCGATGATCAGAAACAGGAATGTCAGCGCGGCCACGATCGCCACGACATCAAGCAGCGCGCGCAGCTGCGGTGACAGCATGCCGACGAACGCCGTCATCCGCATATGCTCGGCGCGGCGAAGCGCGACGACCGATCCCAGCATCGCGAGCCAGAGAAACAGCGTTGATGCCAACTCATCCGACCAGATGATCGGATGATGGAAGACGTAGCGCGAGATCACGCCGCCGAGCAGGACCAGAATTTCAACAAGAACGAGCGCGGCGGTGGGGACCTCGACCATCGTCCCCAGCGCGTGGTCCAGCCGCGCGGTCCATCCCCGCTGTGCGATCAACGAAGGGTTGGCTCCCGGTGCTTCGATCTTCATCTCGTCGCTCCCGAGAGCCCGCAAGGGTCCGGATCAGGACAGTGTGCCGGAATATTTTTCGAGTGTTTTCCAGGCCTCCGGACCATACTTGCCCTTCCACTCCGCATAGAAGCCGGCCTTGGAAAGCGCCTCGCGGAACAGCTTCTTGTCGGGATGATTGAACTCCAGGCCCTTGCCCTTGAGGGTGGCCTCCAGTTCGACGTTGAGGCGCGCGGTTTCCGCCCGCTGCTTCAGCGTCGAGCTCTCGAACGCCTTGGTGATCATCGCCTGGTCTTCCGGCGCCAGCGCCTTGATGCGCTTGCCGTTGGCGATGATCCAGAGGCCGTCCCACATGTGCTCGGTGACCGAGCAATATTTCTGCACCTCGTAATATTTTCCGGCCTCGATCACCGTGAGCGGATTTTCCTGGCCATCGACGATCTTGGTTTGCAGCGCCGAATACAATTCGTTGATGGTGATGGAGGTCGGCGACGAGCCGAGCGCGGTGAACAGCGACACCCAGACCGGGCTCGGCGGCACCCGCATCTTGAGGCCCTTGAAATCATCGACCACATTGATCGGGCGGGTGCTGGTGGTGACGTTGCGGTAGCCGCTGTCGAGGATCTTCGGATAGGCGTAGAGCCCGGCCTTGTCGAGGCCTTCGCGAATGGCCGCTCCCAGCTCGCCGTCCATCGCCTGCCAGACGTGATCGTAATCCGCAAACGCGAACGCCATGCCGCTGATTCCGGCGACGGGCGCAACCACCTGCATCGAAATTCCGGAAGCCGTCATCATGTCCAGCACGCCGGAGCGGACCTGCGTCAGCATCGCCGCATCCGAGCCGAGCTGTGCGTTCGGAAAAAACTGGATGTCGATCCGGCCGCCCGACTGCTTGCGGATTTCCGCGCAGGCCTCTTCCATCGCCATCGAGGCCGGATGGGTGGCCTGAAACTGGCCGCCGACCTTGAGGTTGACTTTGGCGCCCTGGGCCCACAGCGGCGCGCTTGATGCGGTCAACAGGCCGCCGATCGCGGCCGTGCCCAGCTGTCGTCGGTTGATCAGCATTTTTTCCTCCCGGAGCGTTTTATGTGTCGTTGAATTGTTGCCCGGCTCGGCCGGGGGTCATCGACAAGCGTTCAGCGCGTGGCGAAAGCCGCGATGGCGTCGATCGCCAGCGCATAGCCGAGGCCGCCGAGCCCGGCGATCACGCCGGTCACGCCATGGGACATCAGCGATTTCTGGTACATCGGCTCGCGCTTGTGGATGTTGGTGATGTGGACCTCGACCTTCGGTCCGTCGAACATCTTCAGGGCATCGAGCAGCGCGATCGAATGGAACGAGAACCCGGCGGGATTGATGACGACGCCCGCCATGGTGTTGCGGGCTTCGTGCAGCCAATCGATCAGCGTGGCTTCGGAATTGGACTGGCGGAAATCGACTTCGAGGCCGTGGCCCTTGGCGCGCTCGACGCAGCGCTGCTTGATGTCGGCGAGCGTTTCCTTGCCGTAGATCTCGGGCTCCCGGACGCCCAAGAGATTCAGATTGGGTCCGTTCAGGACCAGAACCGTCCCCGCCATTTCAAGCCTCCCTTGATCCATTCTCGGATCTTGTCAGCCTTAAAACACTAGACGATTTTCATATCAACCGATATTTTCTATTTTATCATACGCTAAAGATATCCCGGCCGTGTTACCCGGCGCGCGGGAAACGTCGCGACCCTCGCCAGTTCTGCGCCCGTCGGCTTAACTTTCTCAGCGGAGAATGCCGGGTAGAGAGGCCGAACGGGGATCAACGATGTGGAATAGCGGTCGAGGATTTATGGCGATCTGGAGCGATGTGGCGCCGGCCGATTTTGAGTTTTATCACGACTGGCTGCTCAAAGAGCATTTTCCCGAGCGCGTCGACATTCCAGGGTTTATCTCGGCCCGCGTGTTCCGGCGCGAACTAAGTCCGGACCTTCAATTCTTCATCATCTATGAGACGGAATTGCCGGAGGTTCTGGCAAGCCCTGCCTACGTGGCCCGGCTCAACAACCCGACGCCGAAGTCGCAAAAGGTCATGCCGAAGTTGAAGAACTTTGTCAGAGGGGCCGGCCGCGTCGTGCAATCGAGCGGCGTTTGCGGCGGCGGAGCCGTGAAGGTGCTGCGGTTTGCAGAACCGCACGCGCTGCTCGGCGACAAAACCGCGCGGGGCAGCCTGTTCAAGCAGATAACCGAGATGGATCGCGTGCTCGCGGTTCGTCTGTTCGAAGTCGACACCGCGGCGACCACCATTCAAACCGAAGAAAAGAAGATCCGAACCAGCAAGGAAGAGATCTATAGCCAGTTGCTGGTGATCGAGGCGGTGGATGTCGACGCCCTTGAAGCCGCATCGAAGCTATTGAAGGGCGCGCTGTCCACTGGAGAGATGAGCCAGCGCCCCGTTCGATCAGTCGTATCAGTTCATCGCCGAGCTCCAGGGACGAAGCCTGATCTAGCCGTGCGATCTCCAACGGCCCTTTGCTGTGGCTCTCGGTGAACGATCCGAACCCTAATCGATGACCGCGTGTTCCGGCGCCGCCGACTGCGCGCGCAGGGCGGCCTTGGTGGAGCCGATAATGAGTGCCAGCGGAATCGCGCCGAGCGTGATGAGCATTACCATTTGGTAGTCCAGCGCGAACGCGATGACCTGCGCCTGGATGTTGACCAGCGCATCCGCCAGGGCACGACCGCCATCGGAGTTCAGGTCGATCATGCGGTGGACGTCCGGCATCTGCAGCGCGCTGTTGAACGGATTGATGTGCTCGGACAGGATCGCATGGACGCGGCGGCCGCCCTCGGTCAGCTGCGCGATGACGATGGAAATGCCGATCGAGCTCGCGACGTTGCGCAACAGGGTCAGCATCGAGGTGCCGTCGGTGCGCAGATGATTGGGCAGCGTCAGGAAGGCGACGGTGCTGAGCGGCACGAAAACCAGCCCGAGACCGAAGCCCTGCGCGATGCTGACGACGACGATGGTCGGCACACTGGTCTGGTCGGTCCATCCGGTCATGAAGAAAAGTGACAGCGACATCAGCGCCATCCCGGCGATGATCAGGGTTCGCGCCTCGACATATCTCATGACGCGCCCGACCAGCATCATCGCCACGAATGTTCCGACGCCGCGGGCCGCGAGCAGCACGCCGGCGGTCAGGATCGGATAGCCGATTACGTTCTGCAGGTACGGCGAGGACAATGCCATCGTCGAATACAGCACCAGTCCCATGATGGTCATGAAAACGCAGCCGCCGACGAAATTCCGGTCCTTGAAGATTGCGAACTGGATGAACGGTTTTTTGGTCGTGAGCGAATGCGCGAAGAAATAGTAGAAGCCGATGATGGCGACGATGCTCTCGACGATGATCTCGTTGGATTCCAGCCAACCGAGCTGTTCGCCGCGATCCAGCGCCAGCTGCATCGATCCGATGCCGAGCGCCAGCGCGAGAAATCCGAACCAGTCGAACCGCAGTTCGGTGTCCATCCTGGTTTCGTCCATGAAAGCCAATAGCCCGACCACGGTCACGATGCCGAACGGGATGTTGACG
Source organism: uncultured Alphaproteobacteria bacterium (assembly GCA_963843235.1). Taxonomy (GTDB): domain Bacteria; phylum Pseudomonadota; class Alphaproteobacteria; order Rhizobiales; family Xanthobacteraceae; genus Bradyrhizobium. The sequence continues at coordinate 417,554 of CAWJJV010000003.1, read as the reverse complement.
AAGAACACCCAGTGCCAGGAATAGGTCTCGGTCAGCCAGGCGCCGAGCGACGGGCCCATGATCGGCCCCATCATCACGCCCATGCCCCAGATCGACATCGCCTTGGCGCGCTCATGCAGCGCATAGGAGTCCAGCATCACCGCCTGCGACAGCGGCACCAGCGCCGCGCCGAAGACGCCTTGCAGCAGTCGGAACAGCACCATCTGGTTGATGTTCTGCGCGACCCCGCACATCACGGATGCGATCGTGAAGCCGGCCGAGCAGATCACGAAGATACGCTTGCGGCCGAAGCGATTGGCGATCCACCCCACCGGGGCGGTCATGATCGCGGCGGCGACAATATAGGAGGTCAGCACCCAGTTGATCTGGTCCTGCGACGCCGAAAGGCTGCCCTGCATGTAGGGCAACGCGACGTTGGCGATGGTGGTGTCCAGCGCCTGCATGATGGTCGCGGTCATCGCGCAGATCGTCACCATGTTCCGGCGCAGGCCGGGAACGGCACTGGAGGCAGCCGCCGCGCTCATGGCGTCTAGTCCTGGCCCGCCACCGCCGGCGACAGGCCGAGCAGCGCGGCGAGCGAACGGCGATGGCCGGTGTCGATCGTGGTATAGGCGCTCATGCCGGCTTTCAGCTTTGCGACGTATTTGTCGTTGCTATCGAAATAGATCCGCACCGGCACGCGCTGCACCACCTTGACGAAGTTGCCGGTGGCGTTTTGCGGCGGCAGGATCGCGAATTGCGCGCCGGTGCCGGGGCTCAGCGAGCCGATCGTGCCCTTGAAGTCGTGATCCGGAAAGGCGTCGACGTCGATGTCGACCTGCTGTCCCACCGCGACATAGGTGAAGTCCGATTCCTTCAGATTGGCGTCGACCCACGGCTTCGAGGTGTCGATGACGCTGAACATCGGCGTGCCGGCGACCACGAAGCGGCCGAGCTGGATCTGATCCACCATCGTCGCGATGCCGGCCATCGGCGCGCGCACCACGGTGTGATCGAGGTTGCGCTCGGCCTGGGCGAGGGCGGCCTTGGCCTGGAAGTAGGGCGGAAACTGCTCGAGCGGCAAATTGGCATCGCCGAGCAACTGGTTTCGGGCGCTGGCAATCTGCTGCTGGACGAAGGCGGACTCGGCCTTCGCGGTGACACTGGCGTTCGAGGCATTGTCGAGGTCGAGCTGCGAGCCGAAACTGCTCTTCGCCAGCGTGCTTTTGCGGTCGACATCGCGTTGCTTCAGCTCGACGCTCTGCTGCATGAGGTCGCCCATCTGGCCGTAAATCTTGAGGTTGGAGACCAGGTTGTTGTAGGTGGTGCGGGCCTGTTCCAGCGTGGCCTTGGCTTGCGACTCCGCGAGGCGGTACGGCACCGGATCGATCTCGAACAGCTCGTCGCCCTGGTTGACGTGCTGGCCTTCCCGAACCACCACCTTTTCGATCTTGCCGGAAATATCCGGCGTAATCAGCACCTTCTGGGCGCCGACATAGGCGTCGTCGGTTGTCACATAGCGGCCGCCGTTGAGATAGAACACCACGCCGGCCGCCAGCACGGCCAGCGGCAACACCACGAGCAGCAGCACGCGACGATAGCGCCGCATGGCGGCCATCAACCGGCGCGGCGGCGCCACGGCCGTCTTGCCCGGCGCGGATGGATTTCCCTTTTGCTCGGGCGCGAGTTTCAGGACGGGGTCAGCCATAACGCTGCTCCTTCTTTGCAGGGTCGCCGGCCGCATTCTGGATCGCGTGGCGCACGTTTTCCTTGATGGATTCGAGTTGGGCGAGCAGGCGATGCGCGTCCGACGGGCTGATGCCGTCAAGCGCGGTCGTCGTTATTTCGGAGCGCAGCCCGCTCAGTTTGGCCAGCAACGGGCGCGCGGCCTTGCGCAGATAGAGCCGGTTGACCCGGCGGTCGGTTTCATCGCCGCGGCGTTCGATCCAGCCGTTGTCGCAAAGCTTGTCGATCAGCCGGGTCAGCGTGATCGGCTGCATTTCCATCTGTTCCGCCAGCTCTGACTGCTTGAGGCCTTCGGTCCGCTCCACCTTGGCCAGCACCGCCCATTGAGCGCGGGTAATACCGTAGCGCGCGGCCTGCTTGTCGGCGTAAAGCCGCATCATTCGCTGCAGCTCGCCGAGCGTGAAAAGGAAGTTCATGTCGACGGAACCGCGGGACATCATCTATCTCCGTAAGCCTGCATATAATAAGCTTGCTTATGAATTAAGGCGGCAGAATGGAGGGCTGACCCGCCCAAACCACATGGCTCGTTCCGGAAAGCTTCAGGAAAAATGCCGGCGGGGATTTGGGATTGTTCGGCCAAAATGCTAGATCAGGGGCGATGACAGCCACCAAACCGACATTCCCGGCTCCGGGCCACGATCACGACCGCTGCACCGCGGACGCGATGTTGCATGCGGAACGGGTTTGCCAGAAGCGGGCGCAGAAATTCACGCCGATCCGGCGTCAGGTGCTGGAGGCGCTGCTGTCCAGCCATCGGCCGCTCGGCGCCTATGAGGTGATCGACGAACTCGCCAAATCGATGCCGCGGCCGGCGCCGATCACGGTGTATCGCGCGCTCGAATTCCTGATGGACAACGGGCTTGTCCATCGCATCGAAAGCCGCAACGCCTACCTCGCCTGCGCGCACGACCACGATGCCGCGACCATGGTCGCGTTCCTGATCTGCGAGCATTGCGGTTCGGTCGGCGAGATTCCGGCTTCCCCCTTGGCGCAAAGCCTCAACGCCGCGGCGCGCGCGACCGGCTTTACGCCGAAACTGTCCGTGGTCGAGATCACCGGCAGCTGCGCGCACTGCCAAGCCTGACGAAATAACGACATAACGAGATAACAACAACGCGGCGACAAGCCGGCCAACGAGGATCAATGCCGTCAAATCAAGCGGTTCCATCGGTCGGGCGTCCGCTCAGCGCGGGCGCCGTCGCGCTGATGCTGATGCTGTGCCTGAGCTGGGGCTTCAACCAGATCGCGGTGAAACTGGTATTGCCCGATATTCCGCCAATGCTGCAGGCGATGATCCGCTCCATGGGCGCGTTGCCGGTGATCCTTTGCATCGGCTGGCTGCGCGGCGTCAAATTCTTCACGCGCGACGGCACCCTTGGCCCCGGGCTGTTCGCGGGCCTGTTGTTCGGCCTTGAATTCGTGCTGATCTTTCGCGGGCTGCTGCTGACCTCGGCGTCGCGCGCGGTGGTGTTTCTCTACACCGCGCCGTTTTTCGTGGCGCTCGGCTCCTACCAGTTCCTGGGCGAGCGGCTGTCGGCCCTGCAATGGGGCGGACTGGGCTTGAGTTTCGCCGGCGTCGCGCTTGCGATCGGCGTTCCCCAGCCGGATGTCGATGCCAGCGTCCTGCTCGGTGATCTCATGGTGGTCGGCGGCGGGGCGCTATGGGCCGCGACCACGCTGGTTGCCAAAGGCACGGCGCTGCGCAACGCGGCGCCTGAAAAGGCGCTCGGCTATCAGGTGGCGTTATCGATTCCGATCCTGGGCTTCGCCGCCTGGCTGTCGGACGAGACCATCACGCACCCGCCCGGGTCGCTGGCGATCTCGCTGTTGGCCTATCAGGCGGTCTGGGTGGTGGGGCTGACCTTCGTGCTGTGGTTCGCGCTGGTGAAGACCTATTCCGCCAGCAAATTGTCCGCCTTCACCTTCATCACGCCGCTGTTCGGTGTCGCCGCGAGCTACTTCATTATGCATGACACGCTGACGCTGGCCTTCGGCGCGGCGGCGCTGTTCGTGATCGCGGGACTCTATTTCGTCAACAAGCCGGATCCGAAGCTTGTGCCCGATCCGAACGTTCCGGCGTGAGCGAAATGGTAGGCCGCGCCTCAACTCGGGCGGCGCATTCATCGACCGATTAATGGGCGCAGCTCCTGCGAGCCGTCGGGCGCGGCCGCCTGTGATTTGCAAGCGGCCGTCGCGCTTTTCACTTCTTGCCGGGAACAAAGAAATGCTTTTCGTGCGGGAATTTACTGGCGACTTCGGTCGGTAGACCGAAATTCGTGGCCAACACATCAACAGGGTTGGTAGCCAACCATGCCGACAGGTCGTTTGATTGATAAATGCCGTGGTTGAAACCGATCAATATGCGCAGCACATCTTTGCCGGTATTCTTGATGTAATGACCGGCTCCCATGGGAGCGTAACCGGCGTCACCGGCCTCGAATTGCTCGATCACGACATTGCCTTCCGCGAGGAACACGCCCATCTCTGCCGTGCCTTCGAGATAATATTGCCACTCGTCAGCCTGGGGATGCCAGTGCAGCTCGCGCATGGCGCCGGGCTCAATCTCGAGAACCGAGCCGGCCATCGATTTCGAGATAGGAAACTCGTTCATCGTGACCGTCTTCTGTGTACCACCGCCTGGGACACGTCGCGGCTGCTGAGCCCCTAACGGATAACGATGCGTTGAAGTCAATTCCGGATCGGGGCGATCCGAACTGATATATGAGCGATCGTCAGGGATAGGCCCTTTGGCGAAATAAACTTCACCCTTTGGCAATTTCGCCACGTCCGCTTCGCTCCACCCCAAGCTTTGCGAAACGATCGAAGCAGGCGTGCGTGAGATCCAGTCTGTGACGCTGAACGTGTGGTCTTCCGAGAAGTCGCCGTTGTCGAAAATGAGAATGAAGTGGCATTCCCCCGGCCCAATGCCCTGAATCGAGTGCCCCCATCCACGTGGGAAATACCAGACATCGCCTGGACCAAACGTGTCCGTCTCGCAACGTGTCGGCATCCCGGACCCTTCCGGATGCAAAATAGTGGTTCGGCAGTTTCCGGCAACGATATAACCCCACTCAGCGGCGTTGGCGTGCCAGTGCATCTCCCGCATGCTGCCGGCTTCCAGGCGCATGGATACGCCAGCTATTCCCTGGCTGGCAGGAAATTCATGCACAGACGCGCCGCGCGTTATCCCACCTGGCCCGAGCCGAGGCTTTTCCTTTTCAAGACGATAACGAAAAGACATTTTCGGCGCATCGCTCATGGCTAATACCCCTTGTGTTAGTTTTGATTTTGCTGACGGCGTTGCTTGTGACGTCACGTCCGACGACGCTGTTGACATTTCCGATCGCATCTAACGGGTGTCTTTAAATAACCTCCGACTGCATTGCTCGCTCCACTCCTCGGGGCGAGGCGTTCAGCAATTGCCTTTGAATTTATGACAGCCATTACGTCAGGCTGAAATGGCACATCGAGACTAACCTCCGCTGCACCATCCAGCGCACAACCAACACCGCGCCCATGAATGCGGCTTTTCGCCACATAGAACCTTAACAGATCATCGCAACAACAACGAAAGGAAGCGGCGCGAAATGAACCTCGGCGCGCGTTCGCAAGACCAAGGGACGGCTGCGCCCGGGTTGATCGGAATTGTTCATCCTGACGCGGGCTCGAAGGCCGCGCGAAGGTTTCGTAGCAGCCATCGCGTTGCCGAAGCATGGGGTCGCCGGCGACAAGGATGAAACGACCATGAACCAGCGCGCTGGGATCACGGGACTCATCGTCGCTTTCATCTTCGCGTGCGCCGCATGGCCGGCGACGGCGGCGCCCCGCGCGCCACCGCCTGACGATGCGAAGTCGGTCGACAAGGTGGAGGCGATGATCGCGGCCAATGCCGAACAGGCTCTCGCGCAGCAAGGCGGGTCCCGCCTTCTGTTCAAGGTCGACGCCGATGCCTTGCGTGAAGCGATGGTGACCGACCTGCGGGACGACGTGGTTCGAATCTTGCGGGAAGGCCGCATCCCCTTTGCCGATCTGGCGATGCATCAAGGTAGCGTCGAAGTCCGGATTGCGGACGCCAAGAACCGGCAACGGCTCTTGGGCAGGCTCGCGCCATCAGGGGAAGCTCCGCGCCCGCCGACGATCGACGTCGCCGATGGCGGGGACGGGTTGATCCGGCTCACGCCGAGGGAACAGGCCTTCGCCGAGCGCCTGCACCAACTGGTCAGGCAGTCGACGGAGATGATCGACCAGCGCTTGCGCAACAGCGGTATCATGCAGCCCGGCGTGGAGCCCGACGGGGCCGACCGCATTCGTGTCGTGCTGCCCGGTGTCAGGGATCCCGAATCTGTGGCCGCGATGTTCAGCAAGAAAGCGCGGCTCGCTTTTCGCCTGGTGGATGTGTCGATGACCGCCGAGGAGGCCCTGAAAGGCGCCGCGCCACCGGCGTCCGAAGTCCTCTACGACTTCAAGACCAAGGTCGCCCTATCTGGTTCAGAAAGACATCGCCGTCGAGGGAGACGATATCATCGACGTTGCTCCCGGGTTCGACTTCTCGGAGTCACCAGCCGGTCGCGTTCTTCCGGTTCAACGCGCATGGCACAAGGCGCTTCGCCCACATCACCGGGGACAATGTGGGGCGGCCATTCGCCGTCGTTCTCGACGATCGCGTATTGTCGGTGTCCGTCATCCGGGAGTCGAATTGGGCGCGGCTCGGGGCAGATATCGGGCAACTTCACGCTCGAACAGGCCAACACCGTCGCCATGCTGTTGCGCTCCGGAACGCTGCCCGGCCGTTTGAGCGTCGTCGATCAGCAGATCGTCGAACCGGCCGGCAATGCCGCAAGGCCGTAGCCGGGACATTCACGTCGGGTACCATCTGGCATCGTCCCGTCGCGAATATCATGATGCCGTCAAGCGCGAGCTGGTCCTGTCACCAACCACGTGAAGGTCCAGCCTGCTGATCAGATCCGAACGGAGCGCCTCGGCGCGCTGATGGCGTCCGTCGTCTGTCGCAACGTACTGACGTTCGATCCGAACGACACGATTCCGCCCAGCACCATGGCAATCGATCCGATGGCGGCGGCCTGATTGGATCCGAACAGGCCGAGCATCATAACGAGCAGCAATGCGACGCCGCCGGCGATCGCCAGCTTGGAAGCCAGGATAATCTTTCGGCATCGCTCGGCGACCTCGGCCAGCTCCTCGAGCCGCGCTTCGATCCGTGCAATCTCGTCGGTAGGGTCGTCGTCTTCCATCAGATTCAAGCTCGATATCCGCAAGGTTCACTGTCGGGCGTGGTGGCAGGTCGGGTGCGCGTTTTCGACCTGCGATGAAGCACGTCACAGCTGGCTGGACCCGCCCACCACGATCTTCTCGTTCAGCTTTTGATCGACGATCTGAACCGTGCGATCGATCTCGGCATTGGGCATGCCAAGCTGATACGAAATCAACTTCACCAGCAGGTCGACCCGCTCGATGAAGGGCGCGCCACTGGCCACCGCGCGAGCCGCTGACGAGGGCTTGAGCAGGCTTTCCGCCGCCTTGGCGTATTTCACGAAAGGCACCTGATCTTGCGGATCAGCTCCCAGACGCCGGGCGATGGCATCGACGTGGTCATAGATCGTCTGTGAGAGCTTCAGATCATCGTGCACCGCGTCGCGGATCGACTGCGGATCCTGCGGCGTGATGCATCGGTAATTCCCGGTCAACAGCATCGACCATTTTGCGAGGGGGACGAACAGCGAATCGAATACTTTGAGTTTCACCGGCACGTCCTGGCCATCCAGCTTCACCGCGTCGATGTCCGCTTCCAGCTCCCGAAGCAGCAGGTTGTGCGCCTCATCTGCAAATGTTGATGCCTTGAAGTTCGTCGGCAGGCCGACATGCAGGACATTCGCCGCCTCTTCCGGCGGACGGAAGGCCTGCGGGTCAGGCGAGCAGAGCGACACCAGTCCCGGCTTGAACCGGTCCCATACCTGGGCATTGGTATAGGCCTCCTCGAGGTCCATGTCCGCCAGCCCCGGAATCCGCTTGAGATAGGGCAGTGGCGGCATGTTCATGATCGAAAGACAAGGCAGCTTCGCCTCGGCGATTTTGATCATCAGAACCCGAATCGTATGGTTGGCGTATTGCGGTTCCTGCATGGCAAGCGCGACCAGGTCGTAACGGGAAAGGTCGACGTCCTGGGGTTGGGTCGCGTCCAATGTCCCAGGCAGGTCACGCGAGAAAATGGCGCGGTGCATCGCCTCGTCACGCAGCTTGATGCGAACTTCAGTGCCATCGCGATTGATGAGGTCTGCCGTCTTCTTCCGACAAACCAGAGTCACGTTGTGACCCGCCATCAGCAGCTTTGTCGCCAGCAACGAGCCATACGAGGCTCCTAGAATCAGAATGTTACGCGCCATGCTCTCTCTCTTTGCCTGCCCGGTGTTGAGCTGAGCGTAAGCAATTTTCGTGGCACGTCAAAGCCTGCGAAACGTCCGCTATGGGCTCAAAGCGCGAAATATTCAGAAAAAAGCAAACAATTGCCGCTTGATTCCGATGAACGGACACCATCAGGCGCGAATGCGAGGTCGTTTCATGTCTTCTTGCTTTTATTTACTTTCGCAGCCGTACCCGCAGGTCGCTTTCTTCACAGGCGCTTTCTTTTTGAGCTGATTGTATTCAACCGCGGCCCGGACGAGTTTTTTCAGCGCCCGCTCGTTGATCTCGTCACCCTCGGAGAAATCGATCGCGCGTCGCACATTGCCGTCGAGGCTGGCGTTGAAGAGGCCCGAAGGATCCTCCAACGAGGCACCCTTGGCGAAGGTCATCTTCACGACATTCTTGTACGTCTCGCCGGTGCAGATGATTCCGCGTGCTCCCACACCGGAACCCCTCTCCACTTCCACTCCTCGACCACTTCGGGATCGGCCTCCTTGACCAGGGCACGGAGTTTGCCGAGCATCTCGCCGCGCCAGTCGCCGAGCTCCTTGATTCTCGCGTCTATCAGTTGAGAAGGGGGCTTGCTGATCTGCGCTCCGCTCTTCGTCATATCCGTTTGTCCTCGTTACCCCCTCGCTACCGGTTCGCCGCTGCGCGACCTCATGGCATAGGGCAGCGCGAACAAGTACAGACCGCTGAACAATAGCAAGAACAGCGGTAACAATGGCGAGTAGACCACCCAGGCGGGAGGTTCTCCCAGTCCCATCGCGACGAAGTTCGCGATGACAGCCCCTGTGAACGCAAGCGACAGCCAGCGGTGGCTTTGTCGAATCCAGTTATTCCAATGCAAGTGGGCCTCCTTTTCGAAGATGCGCCGAAGTCCAATGCGGCAGACGTCAATCTGTCCGCGCCAGCACCTGCTCCAGGTTTGCAAAGAAGTTCTGCCACCCGTGTTTGGCGCCCTGGTAGGCCTGCTGCTGATCCGGCCGGAATCCCGACTGCTCCATGCGCAGGTGGGTACCCGTGCGCGTGGCGGTGAGAGTCCAGGTGACGACACTCTCGAGACCATAGGCCGCCCACGTGTAAGTCAGCGTTTTGTCCGGCTCGACGGCCAGGACCTGACAGTCGACAGCGCCCCAGTCCGCGCGGAAATTGAAACGGTGGTCAACGACAGGCTTGAAGTCGCTCTTCATCAGCCACTCTTCGATCAGGTGTGGTTGCGTGAGCGCGCGCCAGATCTTTTCCGGCGGATAAGCGATCTCACGTTCGACAATGACGGAGAGTGTTTCGGTCGACGTTTCGTTCATTGGTCCATCCTCTTGAGCAGTTCTTCTAGGTGATCGAACCGGCTTTGCCAGAAGCCGGTCATTTGGCTGGTCCAGTCGATCAGCGGGGCGAGCGCGCTGAGCTGCGCGCTGTAATGCGTCTGGCGGCCTTCGTGGCGGTCGCGCACCAGCCCGGCCTTCTTCAGGACCCCGAGATGCTTGGAGACGGCCGGTTGCGAGACCCCGGACTGCGTCGTCAGGGCCCCCACGGTCTGCTCTCCTTCGCGGCACAGCCGCTCGAAGATGGTCCGTCGTGTCGGATCGGCGAGCGTTCGAAAGAGCGCGTCGTGGGTGTTCGGCATTTGGATCGATAACCCGTTGGCTATGGATTAATACATAACCGTTGAGCTATGAGTGTGTCAAGCGGGGAGGTTGATCGGCGTCGCCCCGAACCTGAGGCATCGCTATCCCTGGAAAGACGCCGGTTTTCCCGGCGACAAACGCGAAGCGTTTGCGCGGAGATCATGCTCAAGTAATAAGGTAGAACGGGATGGCCATTCGAAGAAAAGCCATCTCGCTGTCGTCGGCGGCTCTTCGATTTCAAACCGCGCGGCGCTTGGTAGCTGGGTGTCCTGACTGTCACCGTAATTCGACATCTACTTGCCACCGAGCCGCCCGAATTCAGTCTTGAAGATTAGTTCCCCTCCCCGCTCCCTCTGTAGGAGCCTTGGTTGTCCAGGACGATGTGGGTCGCCGTTTTTTGTTTGGTTGGCTTGGGGTTGGCGATTGCGATCAAGGTTGCTGCGCCGCCAGCTTCTTTAATCGTCGAGCCCGCGCAGGATCAAAGCAAGATAGAACCGGCGTTTGCGCTGAACGAATTGGCGAAGTCCGACAGGCTGGAGCTGCCTAATGCTCGCGCGGAGCCTGGGATTATCGTGCCCGCGGCGAAGCTGATGCCTGCGGAAACACCGTCGACCAGTCCGGAGACGGTCACGAAGATCGAGGACCGGCGTTGGCGAAATGCCAACGCCAGCATTGTCCCGGTCGCGCCGCCTCGTCGGCATCGCAAAAGCAAAGAATCGAAGCAAAGCGCAGACAAATCCCCGCCGACAAAAAGAGCCGAGGTCTGGCACTGCCGACAGGACTCCGTAGGCGGTCTCTTAAGGTCATTGGACCTCTCGCCAAGGTGCCATTTATAGGCAGGTCCGGGGAATCCACGGCGTCGCGCGGATCAAACAAACATAAATTGTGCGTGGAACATTAACCTAATCGGGCTGTTGACGCTGGAATCCCCGACAGCGGTGGGATTGAGACCAGCCAAAGTCAGCAGATCCACCATGTTCAGATCTTTTCCTACCCTCGCAGTGTTCGCCCTTCTCGGCGCCTCCGTCATCGCCTTGCCGGCCTTGGCTCCCAAGGTTGAAGCCGGCGAGTCGACGGCACTCGCCAAGGAGGACCGCTTGCAGGTTGACGTGCCCCTGAATTGCGCAAACGAGGTTTGGCCGCATGTGGCGGCGCGATGCCTGCGGTCGGGTGAAGGCTCGAAAGTTCCGGAAGCGCGCTTTGTCACTGCCGGCCGCTAAGGCCGATCAATTTTCTCTATCGCGAGTTGGATTTTTCATGGCTGTTCGCACGAACCAAAGTGGCGTGCGGATCGGTCGCGTCCATAGCGCGGCGATCTGCGAAGAAATTGGTGAGAGGCTTCGTACCCGTCTGAACCGGCAGGCCGTTCCGCTGCCGCCGGCGTTGGGTACGCTTATCGGCCAATTGCGTGACGTTTCTCACAACGAACCCGAACGCATGAAAGATTTCCAAAAAGGGTTTTCCCCCTCCGATCGCATCGGCGTCCGTAAAAACGGCGATCGATAGCTCCACTGCGCTGAGCGAGCTGCCGAATAGGTTTAGCTCGCCATTTTTCCGCAACAAGCCGATATGAGTTCGGGCAATCTGTACCCGGTCATGAGTTATGCCGTTGATCGACGATGTCGAGAAGGAGTTTTTAAGGGTGCCAATCGCAACAGAATCAACCGGGGTGGCCAACGTTCTTGTCGTCGAGGACGAAATGGTGCTGCGAATGCGCGCCGTCGATATTGTGGAGGATGCCGGATTCACTTCCGTTGAAGCCGTCAACGCAGACGAGGCAATCGCCATTCTGGAGTCCCGCTCGGACATCGACCTGCTGTTCACCGACATTCAGATGCCGGGCAGCATGGACGGTCTGAAGCTGGCTCACGCCGTGCATGACCGTTGGCCGGCCATCAAGATCATCCTCGTTTCCGGCCAGGTGAAGCCATCCGATGCGGAACGGCCGGCTGACAGCCGCTTCTTCGGCAAACCGTTGGGTGTCGGGCAAATGATAAATGAATTGCAGGCGATGGTCGGGGAAGGCGCATTGAAGATCCTTCCCCATGCCCCTTTCGCTCAATCGGGCGCGTCGGTTGATCCTTCACGCTCGGCCCATGAGGCGGTTTTGTCCGCTGAAAACGACAGCCTGCGTGTCTTGCTGGAACAAGCCGGCATCGACGCCAAGGTGCTGCTCGAGCAAGCCGGCATCGACGCCAAGGAACGCGAGGCCGCCGACAAGCTGCAAAAACTCATCCTTGGCGAACTGCATCATCGCATCAAGAATACGCTCGCCACGGTTAGCGCGATTGCTTCACAAAGTTTCCGGGCTGCGACCAGCATCGAGCATGGACAGCAGGCGATGGAGGGACGTTTGGTCGCGCTGGGACGCGCCCACGACCTGTTGATGCAGGTCAGCTGGTCCAACGCCAGTCTCACCCATACGCTGAGCGGTGCGACAGAGCCTTATGACAGCCAAGGGGCCAGGCGATTTCATTTCAACGGGCCGGATATCAGAATTACTTCCGGCGCCGTCATTGCGCTTGCGATGACGCTCAACGAGCTATGCACCAACACCACTAAATTCGGCGCGCTCTCGACCGCTGCCGGCCGCGTCGAAATCTCCTGGACGATCGACAACGAGAAGCAGCGGCTGCGCCTGACCTGGACCGAAAGAGGCGGGCCCTCGGTTCAGCGTCCGACGCGGCGCAGCTTCGGCACCCGCATGATGGAGTCGCTTGGTCAGCAATTGAATGGCCAGGTGCAGCTCACCTACGATCCCTCCGGGTTTGTCTATTTCCTGGATGTGCCGCTGAGCTCAATCATAGCGGCGACGTGAAGGCCGCGATCTTCTGCTATGAAGGATGGCTGCTGCTGACGCGTGGCGTCGGTCCGGTGCGCCGATTGGCGTTTTATCTTCCGACCGTCACGCCTGCGGTCGTGCTCGAGGGCGTCCCTGAGGGTTGTGGCGTTCTTGTCGTCAAGAACCTGCCTCGTCAGGACGGTGACTTGCCCGGGGATGTTGAGGATCGGCGGGCTGTTCCGCGACGAAAGACGATCGGCTTTATAAGGCGCTGCCGGATCGGCATAGGGATCGCGGTCGGCGGCGAGCTTCCGGGCGGCTCTTTGTTTCCAGTTCGTCGCACGCAAGGATGGCTTGACCGCGTGTTCGGATCGCGACGAGGCTGATCCGTGAAGTGGCGCCGGCGCGTGGCGCGGCCGTCCGCCGTCGGCAAATGCTCCGTTGGAGAAGCAGATACCAACCACCGCGATCGTGATCGTTCGCACCATTCTAGCGGGCATGTCGTCTTCCACGTTGGTCCAACCAGCTTAGCACATAAACGAACCTAAATCAGCCCGGTTCGAATTGCGCGATTTTTGGCAATGAACTCAAGGCGATTTGCCCGGTCCAGTCCCGGTTGCAAAAACATATAGGTTTCCGCCTGACCCAAATCACCCCCATATCCCACGCGTCCCGTCCCGGGAGAGGGGCGTTGGCCATCGTCACGAACGTTGGGATGGGATGCGGTGGACGCGGCAGCGTCGTCGCGCGAGGGAATTGCAGGGCGGGTCTTTGATCCGTGAGCAATCAACACGCGCGTGGACGAACGACGCTGGTGCGGACGGCAAAACCGTGTGGTCCTGGCACCCGTTGCTGGTGCTAAATCGGCGGAGGTGATGCGAGCCCAACCGGGCCGTGCAACACCGCTAATTCGTCGATGACGGTGACAAGACGAATTCGTCGCCGGGGAGAGTACGGCATAAGCCGTTAAAACCATTGCGTGCGGGAATGCCGGGTGTTCCGGTGCGACCGTGGTGACTACCGTGTGCTTTCTACCTTTGCACACGGGCCGCGGGTGCAGCGGGCACCCGGCATTCCCCGCGCCCTCACTCGAGGGTCGCCCGCGCCCTCGTTTCTTTGGGCGGATGTTTACGCAGAACTCGGACGCATCGTGTCGCGAGAACGCGGAGACACAACTCAACGTCATTCCGGGGCGCGCGAAGCGCGAACTCCGATGTGCAATTGCACATCGTAGTTCCGCAAGATGCCCCGATGCAGCAGTTGCGCGTCTGAGTCTGGTCCTTCGGACCATCCCGGAATGACGTTGAGATCTATCCCGTTTCGATCGGCAGCGACGCGTCCTTGGCCCACTCGCCCATCGAACCGTCGTAGAGCGTGAGGTTGTCGTAACCGAGCCGATGCAGCAGGAACAGATCGATGGTGGCGGAGATGCCGCCGCCGCAATAGGCGACGACGCGTTTGTCTTTGCGGAAGCCTTGCGCGGCAAACTTCGCCTCGGCGTCCGCCAGCGGCACGAAGGCTTTTGTTTGCGGGTCGAGCAGCGTTGCCGCCGATACGTTGCAACTGCCGGGAACGCGTCCCGGCCGGCCGTAGCGGCTGGGCTCCAGGCCCCTGTGGAATTGCGGGCCGAGCGCATTGACGATGACGGTGTTGCGCTCGGCGGTGGCGGCGAGCACGTCGTTCTTGCCGACGAAATATCCGATCCTTGGTTTGGCGGTGAAAGTCGCCGGCTGATATCCCTTGGCGGGGCCCATCTCGATGGCGCGGCCCTCCGCTTTCCATTGATCGAGACCGCCGTCGAGCACCGAAGCGCTGTCGAAACCAAGCGATTTCAGCATCCACCAGAATCGCGTCGCCCACATCGGGGTGCCGATGCTGTACAGCACCACTTGGCTATCGGCAGACACGCCGTGACGGCCGAACGCCGCCTCGAGCCGCGCCACGGCCGGCATCATGAAGTGAAGCTTGGTGCTGGAATCGGAGAATTCGCCCTGCAGATCGAGAAAATCCGCGCCCGGAATGTGCCCGGCGTCGAAGCTGTGACGTCCGGCTACCGCAATGTAAGGAATGTCACTGCCGTCTGGGGCGGCTTCGAGGTAGGTCGTGCAATCGAACAGCCGGAGGTCGGGCCGATCGAGCATGCCGGCGAGTTCCGCAGATGTGATGAGCCCGTTATGGCCTGACATGTTTGGCCCCTCCGTTATTTACCCGATGCTAGGACGTGATAGCTCTGATGAAAAGGCAGCCCTCGATCGGTACTTCCCCTTTCAATCCGGCGATTCCTGTCCAATATAGCGGGGACGCATCGCTCGGCCGTTGTCCCTCTGTCCCGCCGCGGTCGATCAGATAAGTATCTGAAAGCAAAGAGAAAAATTGTCGAAGCCGTGAGCAGGCAAGCGGCTTTCGCCGTTCCCTTGGTGAATGTCACCAAAACCTGATATTTGAGACCCATGAACCAGCCCGTAAAGCCCCCGCAAGACGACGTCGCCGGCCCCCAGGCCCGGCATAAAACCACCCAGGTCATGGTCGGCAATGTCGCCGTCGGCGGAGGCGCGCCGATTGTCGTGCAGTCGATGACCAATACCGACACCGCCGATATCGACGGAACCATTGCCCAGGTCGCAGCGCTGTCGCGCGCCGGTTCGGAAATGGTGCGGATCACGGTCGATCGCGACGAGGCCGCTGCCGCCGTGCCGCATATTCGCGATGGCTTGCGCAAGCGCGGCATCACCACGCCCCTGATCGGCGATTTCCATTACATCGGCCACAAGCTGCTGGCCGAATATCCGGCTTGCGCCGAGGCGCTCGACAAATACCGCATCAATCCCGGCAATGTCGGCTTCAAGAACAAGCGCGACACGCAGTTCGCCGACATCATCGAGATCGCGAACAAGAACGACAAGGCGGTGCGGATCGGCGCCAATTGGGGTTCGCTCGATCAGGAACTGCTCACCAAGCTGATGGACGAGAACACGGCGTCGCCGAATCCGCGCGATGCGCGTGCGGTGACCCGCGAAGCCATGGTGCAGTCGGCGCTATTGTCCGCCGCCCGGGCCCAAGAGCTCGGCATGCCGAAGAACAAGATGATCCTGTCGGCCAAGGTCTCGGCGGTGCAGGACCTGATCGCGGTCTACCAGACGCTGGCGTCGCGTTCGGATTACGCGATCCATCTCGGCCTCACCGAGGCCGGCATGGGATCGAAGGGCATCGTGGCGTCGTCGGCGGCGCTCGGCATCCTGTCTGCAGGGAGGCATCGGCGATACCATCCGGATTTCGCTGACGCCGGAGCCCGGCGGTGACCGCACGCTCGAGGTTCAGGTCGCGCAGGAACTGCTGCAGACCATGGGCTTCCGTACCTTCGTGCCGCTGGTCGCGGCGTGCCCCGGCTGCGGCCGCACCACCTCGACCACGTTCCAGGAATTGGCGCGCAGCATCCAGGATTTCATTCGCGAGGAGATGCCGGGCTGGAAAACGCAATATCCCGGCGTCGAGGAACTCAACGTCGCGGTGATGGGCTGCATCGTCAACGGCCCCGGCGAATCCAAGCACGCCAATATCGGCATCTCGCTGCCCGGCACCGGCGAAGCACCGGCCGCGCCGGTGTTCGTCGACGGCAAGAAATTCCGCACTCTGCGCGGCCCGGGCATCGCCGCCGACTTCAAGGCGCTGGTGATCGACTACATCGACCAGCGCTATGGCGCCGGCAGCAAGACGCCGGTGACGGCGGCGGAGTAGGCCAAAACACGATCCCGGACAAAGAAGGATCGTGTTCCAATAAGTGGGGGAACGCATGAGTTCGCTGTCCGGCAAGCAGGGACCGCGCTACCGGCACGTCGCCGACGATACCGAACCCTACGAGACCATCGCGGTTGAAAAGCTCACCCCGATCATCGGCGCCGAGATATCCGGCGTCGATATCGGCAGGCTGGTCTCCGAGGACGCGCGCTCCAACCGGACCATGGACGAGATTCATCGCGCACTCGCCGAAAACCTCGTGATCTTCTTCCGCGACCAGCACATCACGCCGGCCCAGCACTTGGCCTTCGGGCGCCGGTTCGGCGAGCTGCATATTCACCCGGCCGCGCCGCATGAGGGCGCCGATCCGGCGCTGATGAAGATCTATGCCGACAAGGATTCGCCGCGCGCCAACGGCGAGGGCTGGCACTCTGACGTGTCCTGCGACCTCGAGCCGCCGATGGGCTCGATCCTCTACATCAAACAGTGTCCGCCGCGCGGCGGCGACACGCTGTTCGCCAACATGTATGCGGCCTACGAAGCGCTGTCGGACCGGATGAAGGCCTATCTTGACGGGCTCACCGCGCTGCATGACGGGGAATCGACCTATCGCGGGCTCTACGCCAATTATGGCGTCGCCGACCGGCCGGCCTATCCGAGCGCCGAGCACCCGGTGGTGCGGACCCATCCGGTGACGGGCAAGAAGGCGCTCTATGTCAACCGCGGCTTCACCCGCCACATCATCGGCATCCCCCGCGACGAGAGCGACGCGATGCTGGCCTATCTCTACCAGCATGCCGAGAACCCGCTGTTCCAGTGTCGCTTCCGCTGGACCGAAAACGCCATCGCGTTCTGGGACAATCGCTGCGCCCAGCACCGCGCGATGTGGGATTACTGGCCGCACACCCGCGCCGGCACCCGCGTCACGGTAAAGGGCGAACGGCCGGTGTGAGGAAGATGTACAGTGTGAACCTGTTCAGCCGCCCTTGACCGCGCCGGCGGTGAGGCCAGCCACGATCTGGCGTTGGGCGAAGAACGTCAGCAGCAGCACCGGCAGGGTGACGATCAGCGCCGCCGCCGCTAGCGGCCCCCAGCTCAGCTGGTCGAACGAGATCATATTGTACACCGCAACCGGCAGCGTGCGCGTCTCCCGTCCGGCCAGCACGATGCCGAACACAAAGTTGTTCCAGGAGAAGATCACCGCGAGAATGAAGGCGACCGCGACGCCGGGCCGCGCGATCGGCAGCGCGACGTGACGGAAGATCTGCCAGCGGCTGGCGCCGTCGATCAGCGCGGACTCCTCAAGCTCCATCGGTGTCGTCTCGAAATAGCCGATCATGATCCAGATCACGATCGGCACGGTGACCACGAGGTGGATGATGATCTGCGGCCACAAGGTGCCGAGCAGGCCGAGCCATTGGAACAGGAGAAACAGCGGGATCAGATAGGACAGGCCGGGCGTGATGCGGGCGATCAGGATCACGATCGCGGACTTGTGCGCCCGCATCCGGGCCATGCCGTAGCCCGCGGGCACGCCGACCAATAGCGCAAAAGCGGTGGCCGTACCCGTGACGATCAGACTGTTCATGAAGTAGGTCGAGAACCGGTTCGACGCCAGCACCGTGGCGTAGTTGCCCCAGTTGAAATGCTCGGGGATGAAGACCGGCGGATACGAGGCGTTGTCGACCTCGAATTTGACGGAGAGCGACAGCATCCACAGGAAGAACAGCACCGCCGGCGACACGATGACCAGCAGCGCGAAGCCGAGACCCACTTGGCCGAGCAATCGTCGCAGCGGGCTCATGCGGCTCCCCCGGTGTCGTTCCAATGCGTGGTCTGGCGCAGCCGAAGTAGCGCACCTGCCAGCGCCACGATGAGGGCGAAGAACACCACGACGATCGCCGAGGCGTAGCCGACATCGTAATAAACAAAGGCAACGCTGTAGAGGTAGAGGTTGATGGTTTCCGAGGCGGTGCCGGGACCGCCTTGGGTGATCGCAAAGATGATGTCGAAGCTTTTGACCGCGTCGATCATGCGGATCATGCCGGCGATGAACAGGAACGGCATGATCAACGGCAGCGAGATGTAGCGGAAGGTCTGCCAGCGGGTAGCGCCGTCGATCTGCGCGCTCTCATAGGGTTCGGTCGGGATCGCGGCGAGGCCGCCGAGCACGATCAGCATCACCAGCGGCGTCCATTGCCAGGTCTCGACCAGCACCAGCGAGGGAATCACCGTCGCGGGGTGAAACACCCAAAGCTGCGGCGGCAGGCCGACCAGCGACAAGAGATAGTTGAGGATGCCCAATTGCGGGTGGAACATCATCGTCCATACCAGCGCGATCGCGACCGGGGTCGCCATCATCGGCAGGATAAACAGGCCACGCAGCAGGCCCCGCATCGGGAATTTGGCGTGAAACACCACGGCCGCGAACGTGCCGAGCATCAGCGGCAGCACCACCGACAGCGCAGTATAGAGCAGCGTATGGCCGATCGATTCGACGAAACGCGCGTCGCTCGGCAACCTGATGTAATTGGCGAGACCGACGAAGGTCGGCGGCGAGCCGACCTTCCATTCGTGCAGGCTCATCCAGATCGTGTAAGCCCATGGGAAGATGATGACGCCGAGCACCACGACCAGCGCCGGGGCGATGAACGGCCAATATGACGGCGGCTCCCAGCCGTGCAGGTCGTGCGCGCCGATATCCGACCGGGCCGGATCCGATCCGGCCGGGACCTGTGCTGTCGCGGTTGCTTCGCTCACGCCTTTTCGCTGCGCTCCAGGATGGGCCGGAATTGATCGTTCGCCTTCTTCAGTTCGGTCGCCGGATCGGCCCCCGACAACGTCGCGGTGAGCGCGGCGCCGACGATGTCGCGGAATTCCGCGACCGGCACGATGACGGGAAGGCCGAGCTTGCTGATCTTGGACGAGGCCACCACCGCATCCAGCCATTCCTGGGTTTTCACGCCCTTGCGCACGGTCTCGTCGTTGAGGATCGAACTGCGGAATGGCACCCCGCCGCCGCTTTGCAGCAGGCGCGCGCCCATGGTTTTCGAGACCGCCCATTGGCAATAGAGATAGGCGGCCTCCTTCTTGGTGCTCGCCTGGGCGATGCCGATGCCGTCGCCATAGGTGGACGAGTACTGTCCCTTGGGGCCGGCCGGCACCAGCGCATAGCCGATCTTGCCGACGACGCGAGAGGCGTTGGGGTCCTCGATCGGCGGCGCCCAGCCGTCGGCATCGATCCACATCGCTGCGCGGCCCTGCGTCAGTGAGGCCATCGATTCCATCCAGTTGAAGCCGGCGACGCCCGGAGGCGCCGACTTCATCAGGCGCTGATACATCTTGGTGGCTTCGATTGCCTCGGGGCCGTCGGTCAGGATGTTGCCCTTGTCGTCGAGAAACTCGCCGCCATAGTTGAGGAAGAAATTGGTCCACAGCGCCATGTTGGCGTTGCGCAGGCCGCGGCCGGTGAAGCCGTAAATGCCGTTGGCGGGATCGTTGAGTTTCTCCGCGGCGACGACCATCTCGTCGAAGGTCTTGGGCAGTTCGACGCCCTTCTTCGCGAACAGCTCCTTGTTCCAGTACAAAATGAAGTAGTCGACGGACCACGGAAGCGAATGCATCTCGCCCTTGTCGTTCTGGGCGAATTTCAGGCCACCAGCGGAAAAATCGTTCACCGTCAGGTCGGCTGTGGTCATGGTCGGATCGTTCATGAATCCGGTCAGGTCCGCGAGCCAGCCGGCCTTGTCGAATTGCCGCTTCTGCACATGATAGCTGACGTGAACGATGTCGAAGCTCGGCTTGCCGGACGTAAGTTCGATGACGGCCTTCTGCCGTTGCTGCTGTTCCGGGATGATTTCCGATTCGACCTTGATGCCGGTCAGGTCGGTGAATTCGGAGGCATATTTTTGCAGCAGTTCGCCGCGCGGACCCTTGATGAGGTTGGCCTCGAGCGTGGTGCCGGCGTATTTTTTCCATTGCGGCTCGGCCGCTTGAGCACGCGATCCCGTGAGGCCGAACAGGCCGGCCGCGGCGGTGCCGGCGAGAACGGTGCGGCGAGAAACCAAATTCTTCTTCATTTTCGCTCCCTGGGACGTGTTATTTTGACCGAACACTAGCATCTGTCAGATTTCTCACAACCCGGTCGTCATGCCGCAGAGGGCCGGGCTCCGAGCATCGAACACGCGTTGACGGGCGCTTTCGGCTGCGCCAAGCTTGGCTAAAAGCAAAAGAAATCGGAGGACGGACATGCTCCGCGCCGAGGACAATCAATTCCTGACCGAGAGCAGTGCCGCTACGGGGATGGGCGAACTGTTGCGCCGCTTCTGGTTGCCGGTGCTGCAAGCTTGTGATGGGGTGCGCCCGCGCATTGCAACAGGGCGAGGCGGTCAGGACGCGGCGGCGGGGTAGCGTCTTTTCCGATCTTGCTCGGCGATGCCGAGACGAGCCCGGCCATGACGACCTCTACAGCGGCATCTTGCGATACTCGCGGTTGGCGAGGCTGGCTTCCTCCAGATCGAGATCGCGTTCGATATGGCGCCGGGTTTCGTCTGTGATCTTGCCGTCGCGCAGCAGCACGTGGATGAATTTCCGTTCCGTCGAAATCAATTCCCGCGTCAGGCCTATTCCCGCCGCCGAGACATCGTCCACTTCGGGATTTAGCGAGTTCTGGCAGTTGGTTGAGTTGGATCTCATGGCGTGCGCGCAAGAGCTTGACCACCTCGTCGGACAGTTCGCGGTCGTCGGTGATGGTGTCGAGCGCCGTGAGCGCCGCTCCAAGCGCCTCTCGCCGCGCTGCGATCTCCGCCTGAAGCTCCGCCACATGTTCGTCACGCCCGGCCTGGGCGATGCCGAGCCAGCGAACCACCAGCGGCAGGCCGAGCCCCAGTCCGACCAGCGTGATGAAGATGACGCCGAAGGAAGCGAACAGAATCAGGTCGCGGAACGGAAATGCCTTGCCGTCGGGCAACGCGAAGGGCAACGCCAGCGCCGCCGCCAGCGAGACCGCGCCGCGCACGCCAGTGAAGGCAATGACGAACGTCGCTTGCCATGGCGGATAGGGATCGCGCTCGCGCAGCCGCCTGTTCAACATCCGCGGCAAATAGGTCGCGGGAAAGACCCAGGCGAAACGTGCGACGATCACGATCACGGCGACCAGCGCGGTTGCGGAGAGGATGTCCCCGAGTGGAAACGCTTTCGATTTTTCGTACAACAAGCGCATCTGGAAGCCGGTCAGCAGGAACAGCAGGCCCTCGATCAGATAGATCACCAAGTCCCAGAAGAAGATGCCCTGCAGACGCGTCGCGGAGGAAATCCAGAGCGGCCCGTTCCAGCTCATGTAGAGACCGCAAGCGACGGTCGCTATCACGCCGGAGCCGCCGAAATGCTCGGGCAGCCAATAGGCGATGTAGGGCGTAATCAGCGACAGCGTGATCTCGATCTGCGGATCGCGGGCATGGTGGCGGGCTCGCAGGCTGAGCCAGCCGACGGCGGCACCAAACAGCATTTCGCCGACGACGATGGCGAAGAACGCGGCGCCTGCTTTCGGCAATGAAAACAGGCCGGTCGAAATCGCCACCACCGTGAAGCGATAGAGGATCAGCGCGGTGGCGTCGTTCGCCAACCCTTCGCCCTCGAGGATAACGAGGATCCGCCGCGGCAGGCCGAGTTTACGGGCAATTGCCAGCGGCGCGACCACGTCCGGGGGCGCCACAATGGCGCCGAGCAGGAAGCCGATGTTCCACGGCAGCCCGATCAGGTAGTGGGTCGCGGCGGCGACCATGAAGGCCGTGAAGATCACGCAGCCGACCGACAGCAGGATGATGGGGCGCAAATTGAATTTGAATTCGCGCCAACTCATGGCCACGCTGGCCGAATAGATCAGCGGCGGCAGGACCACCAGCAGCACCAGTTCCGGCGGCAATTCCAGCGACGGCATTCCAGGCACGAAGGCGAGGGCGATGCCGGCCAGCATCAACAGGATCGCGGGCGCGACATCGATTCGCCGTGCCAACAGTGCCGTGCCTGCCAGAGCCGCGAGCAAAATCAGGAATATCTGGAAGGTGGCTTCCACGGCCTCAATGTCCCCTCGTCCGGCGCTTACGCGCGTAAATCGTAGCGGTAGGACTTGGAGACGATTTGCCAGCCGTCGGCGAGTTTCATCGCCACCAGATAGTCGGTGAAGTAGCGCGGCGGCAACTGGCAGCGCACCTTAACGAACGCGGTGGATTCATCGGAGCGGTCGATGGTCACGATGAAATCCTCGCGCGGCTTGCCCTCGGCTTTGGCGGATGGCCGCTTTCGCACGCGATCCAGCCAGTCGGGTACGGTGAGGACCTGCAATTCACCCTTCTCCAGCCAGCGCAGGTCGGCCGAGGGATGGAAGATCGCGCCGAGCTTGTCGGCATTGCCTTCGTACAGGCCGTCGAAATAATTGGCGATCACGGCTTCGACGGTGGAACGGTCGTGACTCACGGTCAATCCTCCTTCTGCGATCAGCTAGGTCGTTGGCGGCCCGTCATTTCCGACGCGAGGATCGAATCCGGTTTCACCTGCGTTCGGCAACGCCGATCTTGGCCAATCTTGAACGTAAAAAGCGCGATTGGCAAAGTACCTGCGCGCGGAGATGGATGTTCCGGAAGGACAGCGACCTACATCTAAATCGCACTCGCGGCGATGTTGACCATCAGGGCGACCAGTGCGGTGTTGTAAACGAACGAGATGATGCCGTGCACGGTCGCGGTGCGGCGGATGATCTTGTCGGTGATGCCGACATCGGAAACCTGGGCGGTCATGCCGATCACGAACGAGAAGTACACGAAATCCCAGTAGTCGGGCTTTTCCTGCTGGTCGCCGCTTGGAAATTGCAGTCCCCCCGGCTTGGCCCCGCGGTAGAATTCGTGCGCGTAATGCAATGCAAAGGTGGTGTGGACGGTCGCCCATGACAGCGCGATGGTCCCGGTCGCGAGCGCCAATGGCCGCGCGGTATGGTGCGATATGCCGAGTTCGGAGCACGATCGCGGCGATGCTGGCGAAGGCGCCGAGCGCGGTCACCAGCAGGATCAGAAACCGGCCGTCATCCTGCAGTATCGCGTTGCGGCGGATATGCGCAAATCCGCCGTGCACGACCATCGTGTAGACAAGCAGCAAGTACAGCGCGATGCAGATATCCCAGCCGATCAGCATGCGCGTGACCGGCCGCAGCGAGGCAGGCAGCAGGAAGAACGCCACGATTCCGGCTGCGACCGCGAAGAAAGTGCGCGGGCGGCCGTAGAAGACGCGAATCGGCCTGGCCATCTTCTGGAAGCGAAGCAGAACGGGATCGTCGGCTTCCTTGCCCGCCATCGGCGCCTTCAGTTCTTGCGGTCGGCGACGAATTGCGCGGCGGCGCGCAGCACCTCGCCCTTGGCGCCGAAGATCGAGAGCGCGGTGTCGGCACGCGCCAGCAGATCGCGCACGCGTTGCTTGGCGCCGTCGATCCCGAGCTGGGTGACGAAGGTGGTCTTGCCCAGCGCGGCGTCCTGGCCGGTCTGCTTGCCGAGCGCCGCGGCATCGCCTTCGACGTCGAGCAGATCATCGGCGATCTGGAAGGCTTCGCCGAGTGCGCGGCCGTAATCGTCAAGCGCCTGGTATTCGCTCGGGGAAGACTGGCCGAGGATCGCGCCGGCGATGCAGCCAAAGCGCAGCAGCGCGCCGGTCTTCATTTGCTGCAGGCGCGCCACGTCGACCGGCTCACGGTCGCCGAATCGGCCTTCGCCGGCGAGGTCGAGGATCTGGCCGCCGACCATGCCGCCGATGCCGGCCGCGCGTGCCAGCGCGCGCGTCAGCAACAGGCGCACATTGGCGTCTTTGTGAATTTCGTCCCGGGTGATGATGTCGAACGCCAGGGTCAGCAGCCCATCGCCGGCGAGGATCGCGGTGGCGTCGTCGGTCTTCTTGTGCAGCGTGGGCCGGCCGCGGCGCAGGTCGCTGTTGTCCATCGCCGGCAGATCGTCATGGATCAGCGAATAGCCGTGAATGCATTCGAGCGCGGCGCCGGCCAACAGCGCGGATTCGCGCGCCACCCCGAACACGGCGGAACTCTCGACCACCAGGAACGGCCGCAGCCGTTTTCCCCCACCGAGGGTCGAATAGCGCATCGCCTCCATCAGCCGTTTAGGCCGGGCAATCTCGTCAGGCAAAAGCGCGTCCGACAACAGCCGTGCGAGCAGGGCTTCGGTGTCCTCCGCGGTCTGGTCCAATCGCTTCGAAAAGTCGGGTAGTGCAGTGCCGGTCGTCATCAAAAACAGCTCCAAATCAATTTGGCCGGACAATCGGTTATGGCACCGGCTTCGTCAATTCCAGTGCCAAGGTGCAGGCGCCTTAAAAGCGCTGGAAAAACCGGGAATTCTCACGAAGATGTCACTCCGGCCGGCCCATTCGGGGGACCGCGCTGAACCAGAAACATCGGATTTGCGCATTGCTCGAAATTTATTGCTGATTTTGCTGGCAGTGCTGTTGCTGCCCTATCTGTTGGCACCGCTGTATCGCGCCGGCCATCCGGTTTCGACGCTGATGGCCTGGCGCTGGCTCACCGGGGCGCCGGTGTCGCGGCAATGGATCGATTTCGGCGCGATCTCGCCATCGCTGCCACGTTCGGTGGTGGCGTCGGAGGACGCGAAGTTCTGCAGCCATCACGGCATCGATTGGGACGCATTGCGCGACGTGATCGACGACGCGGAGGACGGCGAGGCGACCCGCGGCGGCTCGACCATCACCCAGCAGGTGGCGAAAAACCTGTTCCTGTGGCCCGGCCGCAGCATGGTCCGCAAGGCGCTGGAGTTGCCGTTGGCGCTGTGGATCGATCGGGTGTTGCCCAAGCAGCGGATCCTGGAAATCTACCTCAACATCGCCGAACTGGGGCCGTCCGGCCAGTTCGGCGCCGAGGCAGGCGCTATCTATGCGTTCGGCCGTCCGGCCTCGGGCCTGTCGCCGCGCGAGGCGGCATTGCTGGCGGCGATCCTTCCCAATCCGGTCAAGCGCAGCGCCCGTAACCCCGGTCCCGGGGTGCGCCGACTGGCCGGGACCTACATGGTCCGGGCGCAGGCTTCGGCGTTGCAGCGCTGCTGGCGCGAAAATCGCGCATTTTGAGCCGATTTTGGCACCAATTAGGCCAGATAACACCTAGCCTTGCGCCATTCCATCCTCTATAAGCGCGGCCTTATCGGCATTTCAGCTCGCGCCAACGGCGCTGAGCCGTCCGGCCACGGGCGATGCCTCCCGAATAACACCCCTAGAGGACACCGATATGGCCGTTCCCAAAAGAAAAACATCGCCGTCGCGGCGTGGCATGCGCCGTTCCGCCGATGCCTTGAAGAGGCCGACCTATGCCGAGGACAAGAATTCCGGTGAATTGCGCCGTCCGCATCACCTCGATTTGAAGACCGGCATGTACAAGGGCCGGCAGGTCCTGAAGGTCAAGAAAGAATCCTGATCGAAGATGCGGCAGTCCGGGCCCGTGCCTGCGCGGTCCGGGCCGCCGCGCGGCATGGCGCGACGCTGAGCCCGGCGCGATGCGATTGATGGCGGCTGCCTGAATTCGGCCAACGAGCGCGGTAAGACGGTTCCCGCGGCGAGTTTTCAGGGGTATTTCAGCTATACTCGGGATTCGCCGGAGAACTCCCGGTTCTCCTGCTCGAAAAGAAGGCTCGCCGATGTCCATGGTCGGTTTTCCGCTTCTTCTGATTCCGGTCGCGATCTACAACATCATCGTTTTCCTGATGCCCGGCGTATCCTTCGCCGACCCGGTCGCGAAGCTGACCTTGATGTCCGGCGCCGAGTGGCCGTTGACGCTGAGCGATATCCTGCTGGCGCTCGCCATCCTGCTGCTGCTGGTCGAGGTCATCAAGGGCGCCCGTCCCGGCGCGAAATATCTCACCGACCATTTACTGTCGCTGATCGTGTTCGGCGGCGCGGCGGCCGAATTTCTGTTGTTGCCGCGGTTCGGCAGTTCGACCTATTTCCTGCTGACGCTGCTCGCGATGGTGGATTTCCTGTCGGGCATTGCGCTGCGGACGCGGCGCCGTGTGGCGGTCGCGCCGGCCGCCGCGGTCTCCAGGAAAAGCGGCAGAAAGGCCGAAACGCCCACGGCTGAACCTGCATTCGAGCCCGTGCCGGTAGCCGACGCCGGTAGCGTCGCCACAGGCACCGGCCGCTGCGTCAGTCGCCGAATCCGTGCTGCTGGATCGCCCTGGACCGGGTCTTGCGGCAAGCGCCGTATCGCCGGAAGTGTCCGTCGCCGGGGCTGCAGCCCGGTCATGGCGCGCCGCTTCCGCCAGACGCGCCGCCGCGGGCCTGACGTAGAGCGTTTTCGAGCAGATATCGGTTTGCGAAAATGCGTCAAAACAAGACGAGAGCCCGGTTCTGATTTGACCAGAACCGAACAGGCTCAGACGGTTTGTCGCGGCCGGATGCCGGCGCCCTCGACCCGGTGCTGGTTCGCTTTGTAGGCGGAATTCGCGTCGGACGCGGTCGCCCGGCGCAGGCTGCGGGTTTGCGGCGCCTGCTCCTTTGTTGCGATCAGGTGCGTGACAAAAATCGCGTTGGGCGGGGCCGGCTGGTGGTTCGGCTGCGACCATTGCGCCGTCTCGACCAATGGCACCAGCGCCACGCAGGCGGGTTTGGCGTCTGCGGCGGCGCCATCACCGGCCGTCTGTTGCGCTTGATCCTCATGTGGCATCGAAAATCCGATCTCGACCGATCTATCTCACTTCGGGACGTTCCAACCGGCCCGTATTACTACTGTCGCAAGGGCTATGCCGGAGCCGCAATCATCGTTCCCGATCACTGTTTGGGATGGTTTCCGGATTATTTATGGGTCACCGGCCAAATAGGCATTATCCTGCGGCTGGGAATCACCCCGGCGGTGTGCCGAAACGAGGCGATTGTGACATTGGCCCCTCCGCAAGCTTCGACCATCCTCGCTTTGCTCGGCCAGGCGGCGTTCGTGTGGGACATCGTAACCGATGAGATTGCCTGGAGCGATCATGCCGCCTCGGTTTTTCCCGATATTCCGGCGCCCGCGCGGGCCAGCGGCCTGGAGTTTTCCAAGCTGATCGAGCCGGTGCGCTCGATCCGGACCGACGCGCTCAGCCCTTCGCCGCTCGCCCGCAGCGGTGACGGCGCACCCTACCGGATCGAATACGGCGTGCGGGTCAGCACCTCCGCCCCCGTGATCTGGATCGAGGAATCCGGCGCCTGGTTCGCCGACGCCGACGGCAGGCCGGTGCGCGCGCAAGGCATTGTCCGCCTCAACAACGAGCGCCACGCCCGCGACGAGCAACTCCTGAAGTTGTCGCGGCATGACCCGCTGACCGGCGAGCTTAACCGCACGCATCTGATCGCGTCGCTGGCCGAGACGGTCGAGGAGGTGACGCGCTTCCGGTCGTCTTGCGCCTTCATGCTGATCGGGATCGACCATCTGGCGCGCATCAACGACGCCTTTGGCTTCGATGTCGCCGACGCGGTGATTTCCGAAGTGGCGGCGCGCGTCCGCGCCCGGCTGCGCGCCGGTGACGTGCTCGGCCGCTTTTCCGGCAACAAGTTCGGGCTGATCCTGAAGAACTGCACCGTCGACGACATGAATGTCGCGGCCGAACGGTTCCTGGCCGGTATTCGCGACGAGGTGGTGCCGACCAAATCCGGTCCGGTTTCCGTGACCGCGTCGATCGGCGCGGTCAGCGTGCCGCGCTATGCGCGCAGTGCCGACGAGGCGGTCAACCGCGCCCAGGAAACCCTCGATATGGCGAAGCGACGCCGTGCCGGATCGTTTTCGCTGTGGCGGCCGAATATCGAACGCGACGCCCAGCGTCGCGTCAACATCCGCGTCACCGACGAGATCGTCACCGCGCTCAACGAACGGCGGATCGTGATGGCGTTCGAGCCGGTGGTGGAAGCGCGCTCGCGCGCGGCGGCATTCTACGAGTGCCTGGTCCGCATGGAGCGGGATAACGGGCAGGTTCTGCTGGCACCGGACGTCGTTCCGGTCGCCGAGCGGCTCGGCCTGATACGGCTGGTGGATCATCGTGTGCTCGAACTCGTGGTCGCCGAACTGGCGGCGTCACCGGAGGTGCAGCTCAGCCTCAACATTTCGCCCGATACCACGATGGATCCGGATTGGTGGGCCTCGATCGAATCGCTGATGCGCGCGCATCCCGGCGTCGCCGAGCGGCTGATCGTCGAAATCACCGAGACCGTGGCGATCCAGGATATCGAGGATGTCCGCGGTTTCGTCACCCGGCTGAAAAACTACGGCAGCCGGATTGCGATCGACGACTTCGGCGCCGGTTACACCTCGTTCCGGAATTTGCGCAAGCTCGGCGTCGACATCGTGAAGATCGATGGCGCCTTTGTGCAGAACATCGCCCGCTCGGCCGACGATCGCGCCTTCGTGCAGACGCTGATCGATCTGGCGCGCCGGCTGGAGATCAAGACGGTCGCGGAATGGGTTCAGGACGATGAATCGGCGGCCATGCTGAACGAGTGGGGCTGCGACTATATCCAGGGCCAGCTGATCGGGCTCGCATCCTCGAACCGTCCCTGGAATACGCAGGCCGAGACCGATTTCCCCGCGGCGAGTTGATGCGTTTTCGAGCGAGGAAATAAAAACGCAAACTCTCGCGTCGTCCCTGCCGGTCGGCCAGGCGCCTTCTAGAAACAATCAACGCCTGAGGTTATCGGTCCCCGCGCTCGCGGGGACGACAAAGGTGAAAGCCGACGTTCGCGGGAACGACGAGGTGAGAGGATCACTCTTCTTTTTTCGGCTCTTTCGACATCCGGTCGAGACGATCCTGCATGTCCTTCATCTGGCGGCGGAGGTCATCGATGTTGCCGTTGTCCACGACCGGCTCCGGTGTTTTTTCCGGCTCGATCGTGACCGAGGTCCCGCCGCGTGGCGGCACGAACGGCTTGAACATCGAAAATGTTTGCTGAAACAATTCCATGTTGCGGCGTACGTGCTCTTCCAGCGGCGCAAACGGCGTTCCGCTGAACGTGGTGGTCAGCTGCTTGCGAAATTTTTCCTGCTCGCGCGTCAACGTGTCGATGGATTGTTCGAGATATTTCGGCACCACCATCTGCATGCTGTCGCCGTAGAAGCGGATCAGCTGGCGCAGGAAAGTGGTCGGCAGCAAATTCTGCCCGGCCTTGTTTTCCTGTTCGAAGATGATCTGCGCCAGCACCGAGCGCGTGATGTCGTCGCCGGTCTTGGCGTCGTAGACGAGAAAGTCCTCGCCGTCTTTCACCATCGCCGCGAGATCTTCGAGCGTTACGTAGGTACTGGTACCGGTATTATAGAGCCGCCGGTTCGCGTATTTCTTGATCGTGGTAGGTTGGTCTGTTTTCGCCATTGGCTCACACATGCACACCGAGGACGGGAACCCGCACGGCATCGCCGACGGGCAGACGAGCAACGCAACGCAGCAAAGTAAGCATTTTCAATGGGGTTCGGCTACCGTTTTGTGCAACTCACGGTTAATCCCAAGGCATAAGACGGCGCTGCGGCGTGATTTCCGGTCTCTGACCGATTGACACTTCATGGTTGGGTTAACAGGATAGGCGGGAGAGACAGGCCCGCCATCCGGCCGCCCGCCATCCATTTTCTCAAGCCCAGGAGATGTCCATGTCCGACGATGTCGTCATCGTCAGCGCCGCCCGCACCCCGGTCGGCAGTTTCAACGGCGCATTCGCAACCATGCCGGCGCACGATCTCGGCGCCGTCGCCATCAAGGCCGCGCTCGAGCGCGCCGGCATCGAGCCGGCGCGGGTGTCGGAAGTCATCATGGGGCAAATTCTGACGGCCGCCCAGGGCCAGAACCCCGCCCGTCAGGCTTCGATCGCCGCCGGCATTCCGGTGGAGAGCCCGGCCTGGGGCGTCAATCAGCTCTGCGGCTCCGGGCCTGCGCACGGTGGCGCTCGGCTACCAGGCGCTGCTCAACGGCGATTCCGAAATCGTCGTCGCCGGCGGCCAGGAATCCATGAGCATGGCCCCGCACGCGCAATATCTGCGTGGCGGCGTCAAGATGGGCGGGCTCGAGCTCGTCGACACCATGATCAAGGACGGCTTGTGGGACGCCTTCAACGGCTACCACATGGGCAACACCGCCGAGAACGTCGCCAAGCAATACCAGATCACGCGTTCGCAGCAGGACGAGTTCGCCGTTTACTCGCAGAACAAGGCCGAGGCGGCGCAGAAGGCCGGCAAGTTCAAGGACGAGATCGTCCCGGTGACCATCAAGTCCCGCAAGGGCGACATCATCGTCAGCGACGACGAATATCCGCGCCACGGCGCGACGCTCGATGCGATGGCCAAGCTCAAGCCGGCGTTCGAGAAGGACGGCACCGTGACCGCGGGCAGCGCTTCCGGCATCAATGACGGCGCGGCTGCCGTGGTGCTGATGACCGCCAAGCAGGCGGCCAAGGAGGGCCGGACGGTGCTCGGCCGCATCGTGTCCTGGGGCCAGGCCGGCGTCGATCCCAAGATCATGGGCACCGGGCCGATCCCGGCCTCCCGCGCCGCGCTGAAAAAAGCCGGCTGGAATATCGGCGATCTCGACCTGATCGAGGCCAATGAAGCCTTCGCCGCGCAAGCTTGCGCCGTCAACAAGGACCTCGGCTGGGACACGGCCAAGGTCAACGTCAACGGCGGCGCGATCGCGATCGGCCATCCGGTCGGCGCCTCCGGCGCGCGCGTGCTGGTGACGCTGCTGCATGAAATGCAGAAGCGCGACGCGAAGAAGGGCCTCGCCACCCTGTGTATCGGTGGCGGCATGGGCATCGCGATGTGCATTGCACGCGACTGAACAAGAGGCAGCGGAGTGAGTTAAGTGATGAAAAGATTGCCTGTTCACTTCGGCTCACGCTGATAAAAAATAACGAAGTGCCCGGTCTCGCGCCGGGCATTTTCATCTCGAAGACGTGTTAAACAACGAAATAATTCCGGCTTATAAAAAGATTACCGAGGGAGGATTCGACATGGCACGTGTTGCATTGGTAACGGGGGGTACGCGGGGCATTGGCGCGGCGATCAGCAAGGCATTGACGACCGCCGGCTATAAGGTTGCGGCAAGCTATGCCGGCAATGATGCGGCTGCGGAAAAGTTCAAGGCCGAGACCGGCATTCCCGTTTACAAATGGGACGTGAGCTCGTTCGACGCCTGTGCCGAAGGTGTCAAAAAAGTCGAAGCTGAACTCGGCCCGGTCGACGTCCTCGTCAACAACGCCGGCATTACCAAGGATACCCCGTTCCACAAGATGACCGCCGATCAGTGGACCTCCGTCATCAACACCAATCTCGGTTCGCTGTTCAACATGACACGTCCGGTGATCGAGGGTATGCGTTCCCGGAAATTCGGGCGCGTCATCAACATCTCGTCGATCAACGGCCAAAAAGGCCAGTTCGGCCAGGTGAATTATTCGGCGGCCAAGGCCGGCGACATCGGCTTCACCAAGGCGCTCGCTCTGGAGAATGCCAAGATCGGCATCACCGTGAACGTGATCTGTCCGGGCTACATCAACACCGAAATGGTACAGGCGGTACCGAAGGACGTACTGGAGAAGAGCATCATTCCCCAGATTCCGGTCAACCGCCTGGGTGAGCCGGACGAGATCGCGCGCGCGGTGGTCTTCCTGGCGGCGGAGGATGCCGGCTTCATCACGGGATCGACGCTGACCGTCAATGGCGGGCAGTATCACGCGTGATCGTCGCTCTTCGTCATTGCAAGGAGCACTTGGGACGAAGCAATCCAGTCTTCGTCATCTAAGCAGATGGATTGCTTCGTGAAGTTTGATGACCGGGCGCGCCTTCGCGCGGCCTGTTGGCCCGCCGACCAATGACGCCCCGCACCGCCACGCTGATCGGATTGACCGCGATCCTGATGTGGTCGCTGTTGGCGGTGCTGACCGTGGCCAGCGGGAAAATTCCGGCATTTCAGCTGGCGGCCATGACGTTCGCGATCGGCGCGCTGGTGGGATTTCTGACCTGGATCAGGCGCCCCCAGGCGATCGGCGCGTTGCGGCAGCCACCGCTGGCGTGGATCGTCGGGGTCGGCGGGTTGTTCGGGTACCATGCGCTGTATTTCCTGGCGTTGCGCTTCGCGCCGCCGGCCGAGGCGGGCTTGCTGAATTATCTCTGGCCGCTTTTGATCGTGCTGTTTTCCGCGCTGCTGCCCGGCGAACGGCTGGCGCCGCATCATGTCGTCGGGGCGCTGCTCGGGCTGGCCGGCACCGGGTTGCTGTTTGCGGGTAACCGCGGTCACGGCTTCGCGCCCGGCCAGGTGCCGGGATTGGTTGCGGCCTTCGTCGCCGCCTTCGTGTGGGCGGCCTATTCGGTGATGTCGCGCCGGCTCAAATCAGTGCCGACCGACGCCGTGGCGGGCTTTTGTCTCGCCACCGCGTTGCTCGCGGCGGCGGTGCACGGGCTAGTCGAGGTGACGGTCTGGCCGGAGACGGTGGCGCAATGGCTGGCGGTGCTGGCGCTCGGCGTCGGCCCGGTCGGAGCCGCGTTCTACGCCTGGGATATCGGAATGAAGCGCGGCGATATCCGCGTGCTGGGGGCGGCGTCCTACGCGACCCCGCTGCTCTCGACCGGGTTTCTGATTCTGGCGGGCTTTGCCGAGCCGAGCGCCGGGATCGCCATTGCCGCGCTGCTGATCGCCGGCGGCGGATTGATCGCGGCCAAGGACATGGTTTGGAGGCGCTGAGGCGCGCTGTTATTCACCGTCATTTCCCGCTGCGCCGTAGCACATCGGGCAATGCCGAACGGGTCAGGACTTGTTCTTGCGCTCGCGCAGTTCGCCGAATATCTCGGCCGCGCTCGCGCCCTTCATCCGCAGGCTGGCGGCGACCGCGGGCTCGTCGGCGCGCAGGAACACGTTGGTTTTCTTCT
Organism: uncultured Alphaproteobacteria bacterium; assembly: GCA_963843235.1. GTDB lineage: Bacteria > Pseudomonadota > Alphaproteobacteria > Rhizobiales > Xanthobacteraceae > Bradyrhizobium. The sequence goes on along the minus strand of CAWJJV010000003.1, from coordinate 384,343 downwards.
CATTGCCGAGCGTCACCGGAATCGTCGGGCGATTGGCGGCGCGCAACCGCGTCACTTCCTCCGCGCGCGCCTTGAGATCTGCATTATCCGGCTCGATCGTCAGCGCAAACTTGATGTTGGCGGCGGTATATTCGTGGCCGCAATAAAGTTTGAAGTCGTCCGGCAGCACGCGCAGCTTCAACAGCGAGTCCCACATCATCGGATAGGTGCCTTCGAATACCCGGCCACAGCCAACCGAGAATAGCGTGTCGGCGGCGAACAGCGCCTTTTCGTTGTCGAAGACATAGCTGATATGGTCGAGCGTGTGGCCCGGTGTTTCCAATACGCGTGCCAGCAGGCTGCCGACCTTCAGGACATCGCCTTGCGCGGCGCGTAGATCGACATTGGCGATCTTCGTCGACTTGTCATGGGGCGCGACGACGCGGCATCCGTATTTCTGCTTGAGCTCCGCGACGCCGCCGACGTGATCGCCGTGATGATGGGTGATAAGAATGTCCGTCAGCGTCCAGCCTTCATGCTCCAGCGCCGCGATGATCGGGGCCGCTTCCGGGGCGTCGATCGAAGCGGTCGCCTTGGTGGCGGGGTCGTGGATCAGGTAACCGAAATTGTCGGTGAGGCAGGGGAACAGGCGAATTTCGGCGGCCATGATATCTCCATCGTCCGGCGGGGGCGGTAGCCACATATAGCCCGGAATTATGGCGTTAACGCCAAATGCGCAAGGCGATATTCGGCGCGCCGAAGCGTCGGACGCCGTGTTAGATTGGAATTTATGACCATCGATGTCATCGATCTCCGCGATTTCTACTCGCAGCGCCTCGGTATTGTGGCGCGGCGGCTGATCAATCGCGGCATCCGGGAGCGTTGGCCGAGCGCCCAGGGCCAGCGGGTGCTTGGCCTCGGCTACCCCACGCCCTATCTCGGCCTTTTTCGTGAAGACAGCGAGCGTTGCATCGCGTTCATGCCCGCGGCGCAGGGCGTACTGAAATGGCCGAGCGAGCGGCCGACGCTGGCAACGTTGGTCGACGAGTTCTCGCTGCCGCTGCCGGATGCCGCCGTCGACCGCATCCTGCTGGTTCACGCGCTGGAAATGTCCGACGATCCCGAAGGCCTGCTGCGCGAGGTGTGGCGGGTGCTGGCGCCGTCCGGCCGGATGGTCGCCGTGATTCCGAACCGGCGCGGGGTATGGACGCGCACCGACACGACGCCGTTCGGTCACGGCCGGCCGTATTCGCGCTCGCAGATCACGCAATTGCTCCGGCAGGCCTGGTTCACGCCGACGGCGTGGGGTGAGGCGTTGTTCGTGCCGCCGGTCGCGGGCGGCTGGTTCCTGCGTTCCGCGATGGCATGGGAACGCGCCGGCGCGGCGCTATCGCTGCCGTTCGCCGGCGTGCATATCGTGGAGGCGACCAAGCAGGTCTATCGCGCGATCCCGGCGCACCGCGAACGCACCCGGCTGATCCCAGCACTGCGGCGGCCGGTGCTGGTGCCCTCATCATTACAGCGATAACGCCGACAAACGCGAAGCGCTTGCCCGGAGATCATGCTCAAATAATGAAATAGAGGGGATGACGATTTCAAACAAAAGTCATCCCGCTCTAGCGGCTCACTCATTGCCCGGATTGAAATCGTCACCCGGCGTCACCGGCGCGGCGGTCACGCCTTCGGGGCGCGGGTTGTGCGGCCGACGGCGGCGGCGCGGCGGAAAGCGTTCGCCGCCACCATTGCCCTCGAAGCCGCCGGATCCGCTGTTGCCAGCTCCGCCGTTGATCTGCGGCTGCGGCCCGGTGATGAACGACGGTAGGCGATCGACGCTGACATTGTCCGGAATCGCCGGCTGCGGCTGTGGTTGCGGCGGCTGCGGTTGGAACTGCTGCTGCGGACGATGGTCGCGATTGTGGTTGTGCTCGCGGGGCTGATGTTGGTCGCGGTCGCGCGGCGGGTAGGGCTGGTTATCGCGCTGATGGTTGTCGCGCGGCACGAATGGTTGCGGCTGCGCCGGAACGAAACCGGGCTCTTGCCCGAAATTCGAAAAATTCTCGCTCTCGTCGTCGCCGTCCTCCGAGGGCATTTCGTTCTCGGTGCGCGGCTGCGGCTGGTTCTGTCGGAATTGTTCCTGGGCCGCGGCGATCAGGCGGAAGTAGTGCTCGGCGTGCTGATAGTAGTTCTCGGAGGCGACCGGATCGCCGGAGCTGCGTGCGTCGCGCGCCAGTTGCACGTATTTTTCAGCGACGTGGGATGCGGTGCCTCGGATCTTGATGTCGGGCCCGTTGGACTCGAACACCCGTGTCATCGGGTTCTGGCCGCGCCGGTTATTGTTGTTGTTATTATTATTGTTGTTATTCCGGTTACGCATCCGCTTGTTGTTGTTCTGACCGTTTCTCATGTCTTGCCTTTATTGCAGCCCTGAAATTACCAGCCTTGAGGTTAAACGCCTTGAATTGTCGGTATCGTGGCTTCGCCCGATGCCATACGCACACGCACCAGCGCTGCGCAGTTTGGTGTCACACCAATCTTGCCATACGTCGCGGTCAACAAAGACGCGTTCCCCAGCAATCCAGTGCACGCCACCGGGCTGCGCCAAATCATTCAGCCTGCCAAAACAAGCACAGGTTTGTCGCGTGAGTTTTCAGGCGCAATATCAGGCTTTCGTTCGCTTTGCGGTCGGCAGCGGCGCAGCTCTCTAAAGCCATCGCGCTTAATTTGACCTGCGTTTTTGGAACCTTTCACTCGGGGCGGGCTCTCGCTATGAGAAGCTGGCCTCCACCCGTAGTAGCTACGGGGCCAGCACCCTGGACCGATGTTGTGAGCGGAAGGTAGTCGCTCCCGCCGGATATTCCAAGTGGTTTTTTTGCCTTTCAATAGGGCTTTATGGGGGCAATTTTCGGCCGGCGACCGCCCGCCGGATCCCGGCCAGATCGGCCCTCGGCGGTCCCGCGCGCGTTAACCCTGCTGCCGTCATTAAGGGCTCGACTTCGCCGCTCTGGTCGTGACCCACTTCCACGACCAGCGCGCCGTCAGGCGCCAGCAGCTGGGCCGCCTGTGGAATCAGCGTGCGATAGGCATTGAGGCCGTCGGTCCCGCCGTCCAGCGCGCGATGCGGATCGTGATCGCGAACCTCTGCAGCGAGACCTGCGATATCGATTGAGCGAATATAAGGGGGATTCGACACGATCAGGTCGAACGCGCCCGATAGCGCCGTCGCATAGTCGCACACGACGAAGGCGGCGCGACCGCCGAAGTCCGAGATCGGCAGCATTGCTGCGCGCCGTCGACAACGCAGCCGCGCTGATATCGGTGCCTATCCCGTCGGCATCAGGCAATTCCGACAATAGCGCCAACAGAATTGCGCCGGAGCCGGTGCCGATGTCGGCGATGCGCAACCGGCGATTCAGGCGGGGCGCGGCGTGCCGTATTTCCAACGCCAGTTCGACCACCGTTTCGGTGTCGGGCCTCGGTACCAGCGTCGCGGCCGAAAGCCGCAACGACAGTCCCCAGAATTCCTTGCGGCCGAGAATGCGTGCGATGGGTTCGCCCGCAAGCCGGCGCTGGGTCATCTCTTCAAGCCGCGCCGCCTCGTGCGCAGTGATCGGCCGTGCCGCCGCCGCGATCATTCCGGTCAAATCGAGACCAAGCAGATGACCGACCAGAATCCGTGCGTCGAGTTCGCTGGATTCGATCGCGCCGGATTTGAAACGCGCCGCCAAAATGCGCCGGGCAGTCTCGATGCTTTGTCCGGTGCAAGGAATCCGTCATGCGGCGGGGACTCCATCGTTGGCGAGCCGCCGCAACAATTTCGCTCGTCGTCCCGGCGAACGCAGGGACCCATAACCCCTGGCCTCCAGTTGTGAAGAAGCTCTTCAACGGTCTCTCTTGATAAGGCCAGTGCTCAACAGCAATGGCGGGGAGTATGGGTCCCTGCGTTCGCAGGGACGACGCAGAGTTTATCACATCTTCCAGTCGCCGTTCACGCCGCGGCGCCCTGGGCGGCGAGCTGGGCGGCCTGATGCTCCGTCGTCAACGCATCGATCAACTCGCCCAGCGCCTCACCCGCGATCACCTGCGGAAGCTTGTAGAGCGTCAGGTTGATGCGATGATCGGTGACGCGCCCTTGTGGAAAGTTATAGGTGCGGATGCGCTCGGAGCGGTCGCCGGAGCCGACCTTCTCGCGACGCTCGGCCGAACGCGCCGCGTCGATGCGCTGGCGTTCGGCGTCGTAGATGCGCGAGCGCAGGATGTTCATCGCCGAGGCGCGGTTCTTGTGCTGCGAGCGGCTGTCCTGCATCATGACGACGATGCCGGTCGGAATGTGGGTAATACGGATCGCCGACTTGGTCTTGTTGACGTGCTGGCCGCCGGCGCCCTGCGCGCGCATGGTCTCGATCCGAAGGTCGTCGCTCTTGATATCGACATCGACGTCTTCGACCTCGGGCAATACTGCGACCGTCGCCGCCGAGGTGTGAACACGGCCCTGCGTCTCGGTGTCGGGCACGCGCTGCACGCGGTGCGCGCCGGATTCGAATTTCAGCTTGGCGAAGGCGCCGCGGCCGCGCACCTCGGCGATGATTTCCTTGTATCCGCCCATCGTGCCTTCGCTGGCGGAGATCACCTCGACCTTCCAGCCCTGCAAGCCGGCGAAACGCTCGTACATCCGGAACAAATCGCCCGCAAACAAGGAGGCCTCGTCGCCACCGGTGCCGGCGCGGATTTCCAGCATCACGTTGCGATCGTCCATCGCGTCCTTCGGCAGTAGCGCTACGCGAATCTGCTGCGCCAGTTCGAGGCTGCGCGCGGCGAGAGTCTGACGCTCGGCTTCCGCCATGCTGCGCATCTCGGGCTCAGTTGCTGGATCGGCGATCAGCGAATTGATCCCCGCCATCTCGGCATTCGCGGCGCGGTAGGTCTTCACCGCATCGATCAGCGGATTGAGCTCGGCGAGCTCGCGCGTGATCCGCACGTAATTCTCGGAGTTCAGCTGGCCCAGCAACTCGGCCTCGAGCGAGGCGTGGTGCGCCAGCAGAATATCAAGTTTGGCTTCAGGGAGCATCGACATGGTTTGGTCTCGAATTGCGAACAGGGCGCTGTACCGGCGAGATGTGCCGCTACAAGGAGAGCCCCTCGGCCTCGGCGAATTCGATCAGCTTCTCGCGAATCGATACGCTGCCGGACGGCGCATCGAGCAGCGGCATCATCATCGCTTCGGCTTTTTTGGCGTCGAGGTCGAGGATCAGCGCCTTGACCGGGCCGTGCCCGGTGGCCGACAGCGACAGCGAACGGTAGCCCAATGCGATCAGCGCCAGCGCGCCGATCGGCTTCGACGCCATCTCGCCGCACAGCGAGGCGGACTTCTTGGCGGCATTGGCCTTGCGCACGATGTCGCGCAGCGCGCGCAGGATCGGAGCCGACATGGTGTCGAATCGCTCGGAGACCTTGGCGTTGCCGCGATCGACTGCGAACAGGAACTGGAACAGGTCGTTGGATCCGACCGAGACGAAATCGACTTTCTTCAGGAGCTCGTCGAGCTGATAGAGCAGCGCCGGCACTTCCACCATGGTGCCGACGTCGACGCGTTCCGGCAAGGCGTGGCCATGCTGGCGCAGATAGGTCAGTTCGCGCTCGACGATGCCCTTGGCGAGATCGAATTCGGCGACTTCGGTGATCATCGGAAACATGATGCGCAGCGCGCGGCCGCCGCCGGCGCGCAGCAGCGCGCGGATCTGGCCGCGCAACAGGCCGGGCCGATCGAGGCCGAGCCGGATCGCGCGCCAGCCGAGCGCGGGGTTTTCCTCGATCACGGCTTCCATATAGGGCAGCGCCTTGTCGCCGCCGATGTCCAGGGTCCGGAAGGTCACCGGCTTGGCACCGGCGGCGTCCAGCACCGCGCGGTACAGCGCGAGCTGGTCGCTGGTGCGCGGCAGACTTTGCCCGACCATGAACTGCAGCTCGGTGCGGAACAGGCCGATGCCGGAGCTGCCGGTGTCGTCGATATGCGGCAGGTCGATCGCCAGGCCGGCGTTGATCATCAGCTCGACCGGCTGACCGTCTTTGGTGACGCAGGGCTTGTCGCGCAGCGCCGAATATTGCGCCTGGCGGCGGGCGCGAAACCGCACCCGCTCCGCATAGGCCGATTCGATTTCCGCGGAGGGACGCACATAGATCGAGCCCGAGGTGCCGTCGACGATAATGGCGTCGCCGGGGTCGGCGATACCCGGCGCGTTCGGCACTTCGCCGACCGCGGGAATGCCGAGCGCGCGCGCCACGATCGCGACATGGGAATTGGCGGTGCCTTCCTCCAGCACCAGCCCGCGCAGCCGCTTGCGGTCGTAGTCGAGCAAGGCCGCGGGCCCCATCGCGCGTGCGATCAGGATGGCGTTGTCGGGCAGCAGCTCGCGCGAGGGCGCATGATCCTGGCCAACCAATTGGCGCATCAGGCGATGGCCGAGGTCCTCAAGGTCATGCAGGCGATCGCGTAAATAGGGGTCGGTGGAGCGCAGCATGCGCGCCCTTGTATCGGATTGCACGCGTTCGACCGCGGCCTCCGCGGTCAGGCCGGTGGCGACCGCCTCGTGCAGCTTGTGCGACCAGCCGTGATCGTTGGCGAACATGCGGTAGGCTTCCAGCACGTCGCGGTGCTCGCCGCCATCGGCGACGTCGCCGCGTTCCAGCATGCGGTCGAGGTCGGCCCGCAGCTTGGCCAATGCCGCGTCGAGCCGCTTGACCTCCTTCGGCAGATCCTCGGCGATGTAATTGGTGATGACGACGCGCGGCTCATGCAGCACCACATGGCCAAGCGCGATGCCGTCGGACAGCACCGCCCCGGTTTTGTGCAGCGAGTGCCGCGCCGCGGGCTCGGCGCCAGGCTGCGCCAGCGCCGCCAATTCGCCCGAGGCGATCATCTCCGCGAGCACCATCGCGGTGGTCTGCAGCGCCTCGACCTCTTCCTCGACATAGGTGCGCTTGGCGCGGTTCTGCACCACCAGCACGCCGAGCGTATTGCCGGCGCGCAAAATCGGAACGCCGAGGAACGAATGATAGATTTCTTCGCCGGTCTCGGGACGGAACGAGAACGCCGGATGGCTTTGCGCGTCGCTCAGGTTGAGCGGATTCGCCTCGCTCGCCACCAGGCCGACGAGGCCCTCATGCGCGCTCAACACGGTGCGGTGCACGGCGTCGCGGTTAAGACCTTCGGTGGCGTAGAGCTCCAGCGTGTTATCGACGCGCAGCACATAGGTCGAGCAGACCTCGGCCACCATATTGGCCGCGATCAGCACCACGATCTTGTCCAGCCGTTCCTGGGCCGAGACCTGTTCCGCCATGGTTTCGCGGAGCCGTCTCAGCAAGACGCGGGGGCCTCCCGACGCGCTCCGCATATATTAAAATCCTCCTCCGCGAAGCCAGCCCGCCGGGTGGCCGGGTGCTGGCGTTAAGCTTACGCAAAACAACAGTTTTATTCGTTCGGCGCTGTCGCAAGCCGCAAAACCGGCCGAATCGGAGAACCGAAACCGTGTCGCAATTCGCGGGTGCCCGCCCTTCAGGCCGTATAGCGAATTGAGGCTTGTTTTGCCAAGCAAAACGCCTGCCACCGGCCGTGGCATCTCGATCGGCGCAATGCTGCGGTTGCTAAGGGAAAATTCTTCCAGACTTTGATTGTCCGGCACGAATTCGAGCGTGCCGCAGGCGTCGCCTAACTCCCCGCCCAAAGGCAAGGCGGCCGTTGCCCGCGAGCCTGCGCCCTTATCCCTGGTCGAGCCCATAGAGCGTGTGCAGCGTGCGCACCGCGAGCTCGGTATAGGCGGCGTCGATCAGTACCGAAAACTTGATTTCGGACGTGGTGATGGCGCGGATGTTGATATTGCGCGCGGCCAGCGCCGCAAACGCCTTGGCGGCGACGCCGGCGTGGCTGCGCATGCCGCTGCCGATGACAGAGACTTTCGCAACGTCGGTGGCGCTGTCGAGGCGGGCATAGCCGATCCTGGCCTTGGCCGCGGTGATGGTCTCGCGGGCGCGGTTGTAGTCCGAGGCCGGCACCGTGAAGGTGAGGTCGGTGATGGCGCCGTCCTCGGAGACGTTCTGCACGATCATGTCGACATTGATGTTGGCCTCGGCGAGCGGCCCGAAGATCGCGGCGGCGATGCCCGGCTTGTCCTCGATCTGGCGAACGGAAATCTGGGCTTCGTCCTTGGAAAAGGCGATGCCGGTGACGACGTGACTTTCCATGATTTCCTCCTCGCTGCAGATCAGCGTGCCCGGCGGGGTGCCGTGCGGGTCGATATCCTCGGGCTTGTCGAAGCTGGAACGGACGAAAATCGGCATGTTTTGCACCATGCCGAGTTCCACCGAGCGGACCTGCAGCACCTTGGCGCCCTGCGAGGCCAGTTCCAGCATGTCCTCGAACGCGATTTTCTCGAGCCGGCGCGCCTTCGGAACCACGCGCGGGTCGGTGGTATAGACGCCGTCGACATCGGTGTAGATATCGCAGCGATCGGCACGCAGGGCGGCCGCGACTGCGACCGCCGAGGTGTCGGAGCCGCCGCGCCCGAGCGTGGTGATTCGTCCGGTTTGCGGATTGATGCCCTGGAAGCCGGCAATGACCGCGACTTCCTTGCGATCCTTGAAACGGTGCAGCAGTTCGGCGCCGTCGATCTCCAGAATTCGGGCCGAGGCGTGGGCGTCGCTGGTCCGAATCGGGATCTGCCAGCCTTGCCAGGAGCGTGCCTGAATGCCGATCGTCTGCAGCGCGATCGCCAACAGCCCGGCGGTGACCTGCTCGCCGGAGGCGACCACGGCGTCGTATTCGCGCGCGTCATGCATCGGCGAGGCGTCGCGGCACCATTCCACCAGCTCATTGGTCTTGCCGGCCATCGCCGACACCACCACGGCAACGTCGTGGCCGGCATCGACCTCGCGCTTCACGTGTCGCGCGACGTTGCGGATGCGGTCGAGATTGGCGACGGATGTGCCGCCGAACTTCATGACGAGACGACCCATGACGGCTGGTGGATTCCCTGACAAGGTAATGGGTATGACGCGCACGGAAACCGAGCGCGCCAGCCAAAAGGCGCGTATACATAGCGGCGCGGTTGGGGGCAAGCAACCGGGCTCCGGTTATTCCGGGGAACGGCCGCGGCGGCGCGGGCATGGCATTGACGGACGGGATTGAGGCCGACGGAATGGGGCGTTATATCGACGATATCCTGCAGCCGGGTGAGAAGGTGCTGTTTTCGACCAATGCGCACTGGATATTCTATCTGCCGGCGATCGCGGCCTGGGCTCTGGCGGTCGTGTTCCTCGTCCTGTCGTACATGTTCGCCACCGACACGCCGCGGCTGATCTGCTGGTCGCTGGCGGCGATCTCGGCCATCGCCGCGCTGTACAAGATGCTGACCGCCTGGTTCCATCGCTGGACCACCGAGACCGACGTCACCAACCTGCGCGTTGTCCACAAGACCGGCTTCATCAAGCGCGACACGTTCGAAATGAGCCTCGACAAGGTCGAGAGCGTCGACGTCAGCCAGAATATTCTCGGTCGCATCCTGAACTATGGCGACGTGATGGTGCGAGGCGTCGGCGAGGGCGCCAAGACGATCAAAACCATTGCGTCGCCGCTCGATTTTCGTAACCACATCACCGCGCGATAGGGGCGGCGCGCTCATCCATGGCCATGCAACAAAACTCTCCTGCTAGTCTGCCGGGCGCAACCGGCACCACCGTCGATCCCGCCGAAGTCGCGAAATTCTCCAAGCTGTCGGACGAATGGTGGAATCCCAACGGCAAGATGGCGCCGTTGCACAAGATCAATCCGCTGCGGCTGAGCTATATCCGCGACGCCGCCTGCCGCAAGTTCGAACGCAACGTCAAAAGCCTGGGCTGTCTTTCCGGCCTGCGCATCCTGGATATCGGCTGCGGCGCCGGACTGTTGTGCGAGCCGTTCACCCGGCTTGGGGCGCAGGTGATCGGGATCGATCCGTCCGCCACCAACATCGCGGCGGCCAAATTGCACGCCGACAAGGGCCATCTCTCGATCGATTATCGCTGCACCACGGTCGAGCAGATGGACGTGCGCGAACGCTTCGACATCGTGCTGGCGATGGAAGTGGTCGAGCATGTCGCCGATGTCGGAATGTTCCTCAACCGCTGCGCGGCGATGCTCAAGCCCGGCGGAATGATGGTGGTCTCGACGCTGAACCGCAACTGGAAGAGCTTTGCGCTCGCCATCGTCGGCGCGGAGTACGTGCTGCGCTGGTTGCCGCGCGGCACCCATCAATGGGACAAATTCGTCACCCCCGACGAACTCGCGCACCATCTGCAGAACAACAAGCTCGCCATCACCGAGCAGGCCGGCGTGGTCTACAGCCCGTTCGCCGACCGCTGGAGTCTGTCGTCCGACATGGACGTGAACTACATGGTGATCGCGGAAGAGGCTTCAGACGAGCTGAAATTGCGGTCGTCCCTGCGAAGGCTAGGGATGACCGTGGTTTGGTCCCTCGCGCAAGCCTGTCATGATCCCGTTCCGGTTGACCGGACGGGCCGCGCCCGGCACGGTGGCTGAATTCTCATCCCGCCGGCCGAATTCGTCCGCCCATGATCAGCATCGCCACGCTCTGGATTCCCTTCACGATCACCGCCGCGCTCGGCCAGGTCGCGCGCAACGCGATGCAACGGAGCTTGACCGGGCCGCTCGGCACCTGGGGCGCCACCAATATCCGCTTCTTGTTCGGCTTTCCGTTCTCGCTGATTTTCTTTGCCGTGGTGATCGTTGCGACCGGCGATGCCGTGCCGTGGCCGACGCCGGCGTTCTGGCCGTGGCTGATGCTCGGCGCGCTGAGCCAGATCATCGCCACCGGGCTGATGCTGCTCGCGATGAACGACCGCTCCTTTGTGGTGACGACGGCGTATCTGAAGACCGAGGCGATCCAGACCGCGATCTTCGGTTTTGTCTTTCTCGGCGATCACCTCACGATGCTCAAGGTGGTTGCGATCCTGATCGCGACCATTGGCGTGATCATCACCGCGCTGCGGCCCAATTCCGAGCGAAGTTTTGCCGAGCTGAAGCCGACGATCATCGGGCTGGTCGCCGCCGCGGCATTCGCGCTGTCGGCGATCGGCTTTCGCGGCGCCATCATCACCGTGCCGGGCGTGTCGTTCGTGACGGCGGCGTCCTATACGCTGGTGTTCGGGCTGTTCGTGCAAACGCTGGTGCTGACGATTTACCTGCTGGCGCGCGCGCCCGAGGTGCTCAGGAAAATCCTGGGGCTGTGGAAGCCATCGATCTTCGCCGGCTTCATGGGGGCGTTCGCCTCGCAGTTCTGGTTTCTGGCGTTCGCGCTGACCGCCGCCGCCAACGTTCGCACGCTGGCGCTGGTCGAGGTATTGTTCGCGCAAGGCGTGGCGTATTATTCGTTCAAGCAACCGCTCTCGGTGCGCGAACTTTCCGGCATCGCCTTGATCGTGGTCGGCGTCGGGCTGTTGGTGGCGGTTTAGCTAACGCGTTTTCGAGCGAAGTGGATGCCGGTTCGCGTGAAGAAAACGCGTCAAACATAGCGTTTGAATGCGATCAGGACGGCGCCCGTCGCGACGACGACCGCGTCTTCGAATTCATGAATAATCTCGTTTTATTTTAGTTGCGGTCGTCCGGCAGCACCGGGATCGGCGAGACCTCGACGCCCTCGTCGATCAGCGCACGCGCTTCATCGGGTGTGGCTTCGCCATAGATCGGACGGTGTTCGATATCGCCATAGTGCATCTTGCGGGCTTCGTTGGGGAAGCGCTCGCCGACATTGTCGGCGTTCTTCACGATGTGATCGCGCAACTCCCGCAGCTTGGCGCGCAACTCGCGCTCCTGCGCCATCAATAGCGGGGTGGAGGCGGGCGCGGCGACGTCCGTGGTCGCAGCGGCGGCGGCAGGTGCGGGCACAGGATTCGTGGTGTCCCGCCCCTTCTTGCTGACGATCTGCGGGGCCATGATCGCACGTTCGACCTTCGCCGAGCCGCACACCGGACAGTTCACCAGCTTGCGCTTCTCCTGCGACTCGTACGCCGAAGAACTTTGAAACCAGCTTTCGAACGTATGGCCGCGCGCGCAGCGCAGATTGTAGTGGATCATGCCGTGCCCCGCACCAGGTGCAGGTGTTCGGGACCCGCCTTGGGGTCGGCCACGCTGAACCGCCGGCCATGCTGCAACGACGGCACGGTCTTGCGCGCAGCCTCAACCTTTGCCGGATCGATTTTCGCCAGGAAAACCCCGGGCTCGACGCCGCCCTCGGCAAGCACGGTGCCCCAGGGGTCGACGATCAGCGAATGGCCATAGGTCTCGCGCTTGTTTTCATGCAGGCCGGCTTGCGCCGCCGCGAACACGAAACATCCATTTTCGATGGCGCGGGCGCGCAGCAGGGTGTGCCAATGCGCCTCGCCGGTCTTCCTGGTGAAGGCCGAAGGCACGGTGAGGAACGAAGCGCCGCTTTCAGCCAGCGCGCGGTACAGCGCCGGAAAGCGCACGTCGTAACAGATCGTCAGGCCGATGCGTCCCCACGGCAGGTCCGCCAGCACGGCGGTCTCGCCCGGCTGATAGTTGGCGGATTCGTGGTAGCTCTCGCCGCCGCCCAGATCGATATCGAACATGTGGATTTTGTCGTAACTGGCGATCACGCCGCCGTCGGGTCCGATCAGGAACGAGCGGTTGACGGCCCGCTCGGGCGAGGCGCGCAACGCCAGTGAACCGATGTTCAGATAGATCTTCAGCTCGGCCGCGAGCGCACGATAGGCCTTGAGCGAAAGGTCGTCTTCCTCGGAGGCGAAATGCGCAAACAGCGCCTGGCGGTTCACCTGCATCATGTTGCTCACCTCGGGGGTGAGCACGTAATCGGCGCCTTGCGCGGCGGCTTCGCGGATCAGCCTGGTTCCCTGTTCCAGGCTCGCTTCCGGCAACAATCCGGTGCGCATCTGCACCATGGCCGCGGTGAAGGTGAGGTCTGCGCTCATGAGTTGGCCTTTTCGCCTGCGAGCAAGGCGTCGAGCTTGCCCGCGCGATCGAGGGCGTAAAGCTCGTCACAGCCGCCGATAAGGGTCTTGTCGATGAAAATCTGCGGGAAGGTCGAACCGGCGCCGGCGCGATCCCACATTTCCTGGCGCAGCTTGGGATCGGTGGCGACGTTGAATTCCGTGAACGCGGCGTTTTTGCGCGTCAACAGCGACTTGGCGGCGCTGCAATAGCCGCAGCCCGGACGGGTGTAGATTTCGATCGCAGCGGTCATGGCATGCTCGCGTTGGAAGTACTTGAATTATATGGGAGCTTTATGGGTGTCCACAACCCGGGCGAATACCAGCACGTCGACCGACGCGGCCTTGGCGCGCAACAGCGCCCGTGCGCAGGCATCGACGGTCGCGCCCGAGGTCAGGACGTCGTCGACCAGGATCACGCGCCGCCCCGCGATATCGGCCTGGCGATCCGCCGCGACCTTGAACGCGCCCTGGACGTTGCTGGCGCGCTGCGATCGGGAGAGGCCGATCTGCTGCGCGGTCGGCCGTACCCGGCGAAGCGCTTCGGAGGCCAGCCTGACACCGCTCTGCCGCTCGATAACGCGTGCCAGCGCGCCGGACTGGTTGTAGCGCCGGCTCCAGCCGCGGCGCCAGTGCAGCGGGACCGGAACCAGCGCATCGGCCTCTCCGAGCAATTCATGGCCGGCGCGCGCCATCCAGCGGCCCATGGCGGGCGCCAGATCGGTGCGGTCCTGGTATTTCAACGCATGCACCAGCGTGCGTGCGACATCGTCGTAGCGCACCGCGGCGCGGGCGCGCTGGTAGGCCGGCGGATTGGCGATCGCTTCCATCGACAACAATTCAGGTCCGGGATCGTAGACAAAGGGGATGCCGAGCCTGGGACAATAAGGCGGCGCGATGAAGGACAGCTTCGCCCAGCATTCAGCGCAGACGCCTTGGCCATCGACGGGTTCGCGGCACGCCACGCACAGCGTCGGCAGTGCAATGTCGAGCGCAAGCCGAGCCGCGTGCGACCACGCGCCCTGCGCCAGGCGAAGCGCGCCGCGCCAATGGCCGGAGATGGAGCGTGGCGGGGAAATCTCGGCGTCCATGGGCTTGAAGGTTAGCGTCGGCTTGCGCGGCGCTCAAGCGGCAACGCCGCGCGGCGGCACAGGAGGTTTCGAGGCGGATTGCCAGAGGTGGGTTGACCGGCGTACCAACCCGGTATGGCCGACCGCCGCGAAAATACCGCCGCGCCTACCCTGTTCGACCGCGCGCTGCTGCGGGCGCGACAGCGCCGCGCGCAAGCGCTGGGGCCGGCCGAATTCCTGCTCGACCGCGTCGCCGAAGATATCGAAGAACGGCTGCACGCGGTGTTGCGGGATTTTTCCGACGCCGCTGATATTTGGACGCCGCGCGCGTTGCTCCGGTCGCCCTTGCGCGATCGTTTCAAAGCCGTTGTCCATATCGGCCTTGATGGCTCGGCACAGGAAGTTCTGCCGTTGCAGCCGGCCTCGCTCGACCTCGTCGTCTCCGGGCTGGCGTTCCAATTCGTCAACGATCTGCCCGGCGTGCTGGCGCAGATCCGCCGTGCGCTCAAGCCCGACGGATTGTTGCTGGCGGCGATGATCGGCGGCGATACCTTGACCGAGCTGCGACAAGCCTTTGCAGCGGCGGAAGCCGAGTGCGAAGGCGGCGTTTCGCCCCGCGTCGCGCCGTTCGCCGACCTGCGCGACGCGGGCAGCCTGCTGCAGCGTGCGGGCTTCGCGCTGCCGGTCACCGACCTCGATCGCGTGGTGGTGCGATATGACAATGCGTTCGCGCTGATGCAGGACCTGCGGCGGATGGGCGCCACCAATATCCTGAACGAGCGGCGGCGGACGCCGACCCGCCGCGCCACGCTGTTGCGGATGGCGCAGGTTTACGCCGAACGTTTCGCCGATCCCGATGGCCGCATCCGCGCCACCTATGATGTGATCTGGCTATCGGGCTGGGCGCCGCATGCGAGCCAGCAACAGCCGCTGCGGCCGGGATCGGCAAAAGTGAGTTTGGAGGCGGCGGTGAAAAAGCTTGGGCCCAAGTGAGTTCAGGTGAACTCAAGTAGAGCCAACCCGTCATTACCGGGCTTGACCCGGTAATCCATCGGCTTCACGAGAATTCTTTCGAAGGATTGATGGATGCGCGGGTCAAGCCCGCGCATGACGACCGAAAAGGTTGCGCCATCACTGTCTAACGAGACTTAAGTTCACATCAGCAAATCGATCAGATGCGGGATCAGCGGAATGTCCGCCGGCGGCATCGGGTAGTCGCGCAGCTTGTTGGCGCGCACCCAGGCCAGCGTTTGTCCTTCGCGCGCGACCACATCGCCGTCCCAGCGCCGGCAGATGTAGAGCGGCATCAAGAGATGGAAGTTGTCATAGGCGTGGCTGGCGAAGGTCAGCGGCGCGAGGCAGGGCTCGCTCACGGTGATGCCGATTTCCTCCTGCAGTTCGCGGATCAGCGTCTGCTCCGGCCGCTCGCCGGCTTCCATCTTGCCGCCGGGAAATTCCCACAACCCCGCCATCGCCTTGCCCGCGGGGCGCTGGGCAATCAACACCCGCTTGTCGGCATCGACCAGCGCGCAGGCGACCACGAGCGTCAGTTTGATGTCAGCCATTTGCCGCCGATGCCGTCAGGCGCGATAGAAGGTGGCTGTCCTGCGCGTTTCTCACGACCGGTAGTCGCCGTTGATCTCGACGTATCCCTTGGTGAGATCGCAGGTCAGCACCCGGTCGCGGCCTTTGCCCAAGCCCATTGCGATCTTGATCTGGATGGTCGGGCTCTTCATCGCGCTGGAGACTTCCGCCTCGTCATAGGACGGATCGCGCGCGCCGCGGCTGGCGACGCGGATGCCGTTGAACGAGATCGCGAGCTTGTCGCGGTCGGCGGGTTCGCCGGCCTTGCCGACCGCCATCACCACGCGGCCCCAATTGGCATCCTCGCCGGCGATCGCGGTCTTCACCAGCGGCGAATTTGCCACCGACATCGCGATCTTGCGCGCCGACGCCTTGGACGCCGCGCCTTCGACGATGATTTCGACCAGCTTGCGCGCCCCTTCGCCGTCGCGCGCCACCTGCTCGGCGAGATCGGCGAGCACGGCGTGGAAGGCCTTGGCGAAGCCCTTCAGGCGCGGGTCGCTGGCGCGGCTGATTTTCGGCGCGCCATGAGCCGCCGCAGCGCCGGTGGCGAAGGCCAGCAGCGTATCCGAGGTCGAGGTGTCGCCGTCGACGGTGACGGCGTTGAAGGTGTCTTCGACGCCGCTCTTCAAGAGCGACTGCAACGCGCCCGCTGCGATCGGCGCGTCGGTGAACACGAAGGCCAGCATGGTCGCCATGTCTGGCGCGATCATGCCGGAACCCTTGGCCATGCCGTTGATCGTGACCTTCGCCTTGCCGAGCTTGACGGTTGCGGTGGCGACCTTGGGAAAGGTGTCGGTGGTCATGATCGCCTTGGCGGCGTCCATCCATTCGCCGGGCGCGACAGTCTCAGCCAGGGTGCCGAGCACGCCGTCGAATTTGGTGGCGTCGAGCGGCTCGCCGATCACACCGGTAGAGGCGAGAAACACCTCGCTCGCGCTGCAGCGAACGGCCTTGGCCGCGATCGCAGCCGTCAGCGCCGTCGCCTGCCGTCCGGTCTTGCCGGTGAAGGCGTTGGCGTTGCCGGAGTTCACCACCAGCGCGCGGGCAAGCCCTCCCTTGGAAGATCCGCCGCGGGAAAGTTTGGCGCGGCACCAGTCCACCGGCGCCGACGGGCATTTCGATTTGGTGAAGACGCCGGCGACCGTGGTGCCCGGATCCATCACCGCGAGCAGCACGTCGGTGCGGTTCTTGTAACGGATTCCAGCCGCTGCCGTCGCAAGCTTCACGCCGGCGATGACGGGCATATCGGGGACGTGGGTTGGGGCGAGGGGGGAGACAGCGGACGACATGAGGGCTTCCAATCTCGAAAAAAGACGGAGCACTCTGTATCATCTCTTTCGTCCGGCGAAAGAGGCGGTGCGGTGGATCACCACCGCGGGCCGCCCCGGCGTTTGCCGGGACGGCCGCAGGAGTCTTGAGTTACTTACTTCTTCGACGGCGCCATTTTTGAATCCTTGGCGGCCTCAGGCTTCGCGGCATCCGGCTTGGCATCGGGCTTCGCCACGGCGGCCGCGGGCTGGTCCATCCGCTCGATCTGGGCGGCTTCGCGCAGCTTCGCCACGTAATCCGCCTGTGCCTTGCGGGTCACATAGGTCTCGATCTGGCTTTTGACCTGGTCGAAATCGGGGGCTTTACGGCTGCGCTTTTCCTCGACCTTGATGATGTGCCAGCCGAACTGCGACTTGACGGGATCGGAGATCTTGCCGGGCTCCAGCGCAAACGCCACGGCGGAGAATTCCGGCACCATCTGGTCCTTGGTGAAGAAGCCGAGATCGCCGCCATCGGACGCGCCGGGATCCTTGGATTTCTTCTTGGCGAGTTCGGCGAAATCGGCACCCTTGTCCAGCTCTGCCTTGATCGCCTTGGCCTCGTCTTCGGTCTCGACCAGGATATGCCGGGCATGAACCTCCTGTTCGCTGGTGATCTGCTTGGCGGCGTCGTCATAGACCTTCTTCATGGCCTCGTCGGTGAGGGCGGCCTTGCCTTCCGATGCCAGCAGGTTGTCCATCAACAGGCGGTTGCGCGCGAACGCGAGCCGCTTTTTGAACTCCTCGTTATTTTCGATTTTCTTGTCTTCGGCGGCCTTGGCGACGATCTTCATGTCGATCAGGAACGCCAGCAGGTTTTCCTTCTTGGTCGCGGGGTCCATCTTCTCGAGGCTCGGCCCCAATTCTTCCTCGGCCAGCGCCATGTCGCTTTGGCGGATCTCGGCGCCGTTTACCTTGGCGAGCACCGGATTCGCGTCTTCGAGCGCGGACCGGCGAGCCCGCGAGCAGAACCATCGCAAGACAGCCCGCGACGGCAGAGGCGAGGCCAAAACGCGGGCCGGTTTTCGTTTCCGGTAACGAGGTGGTCATGGAAAATCCTTATGGGGCTGTTTGAGGCGGGCGACACTCGCCCAATCGGGTGGCGTTGGCAACGCGAAAAGTCTGTCAAAAGCATGAAATCCTTGACAGGTATGCACTCTTATTTTCGTCAGTTCGCGTTCGGCTGCGGCGCCTTCAGGTGCACCGCGGCAACGCTAAAAGTACCGGTGGAAAGCGATGTTCCTGTGACCGTTTCCCGGTTTGAAGTCCCCCGGCACGCGCTGGCGGCGGCCTCGAATCGATGGCCCCGGCCGCCGTTGACAAGGCT
Organism: uncultured Alphaproteobacteria bacterium; assembly: GCA_963843235.1. Lineage (GTDB taxonomy): Bacteria > Pseudomonadota > Alphaproteobacteria > Rhizobiales > Xanthobacteraceae > Bradyrhizobium. Next base: position 366,059 of record CAWJJV010000003.1, on the reverse strand, counting down.
TGGACCCAGCCATATCTCTGCGAAACCGGGTCAATGGCGTGGGCGCGTGATTTGGCTGCGTTTTTGGCTATTGAACCTTGGATTGCTGAATTCCCACTCATTTGGCGGATGCTCCCGGATTGGGGCCTGCTCAGCGATGCGTCACGATGAGTTGATAGGCAACCGGGTGGACCACGTCATGGCTGCAACGCCGAACCGCAAAGACAGGAAGTTGGCATGATCGGCGCGCTCGCCCGCAAGTTTTTCGGCTCCTCCAACGACCGGCGGGTCAAGGGATATCAATCCCGCGTCGACGCCATCAACGCGCTTGAGCCCGAGATCGCGGCGCTGTCGGACGAGGCCTTGAAAGCGCGCACCGCCGAGTTCCGGCAGCAGCTTGCCGACGGCAAGACCCTCGACGACATCCTGGTTCCGGCCTTCGCCACGGTGCGCGAGGCCGCCAAACGCACGCTCGGCCAGCGGCATTTCGACGTGCAGCTGATCGGCGGCATGGTGCTGCACGAAGGCGACATCGCCGAGATGAAGACCGGCGAAGGCAAGACCCTGGTCGCCACCCTTGCGGTCTATCTCAACGCGCTGGCCGGCAAGGGCGTCCACGTCGTCACCGTCAACGATTACCTCGCCCGGCGCGACTCCGGCTGGATGGGGCAGATCTACGGTTTCCTCGGCCTCACCACCGGCGTGATCGTCCACGGTCTCGACGACGCCGAGCGCAAGACGGCCTATGCCTGCGACATCACCTACGGCACCAACAACGAATACGGCTTCGACTATCTGCGCGACAACATGAAGTATCGGCTGGAGGACATGGTCCAGCGCAGCCACTTCTACGCCATCGTCGACGAAGTCGATTCGATCCTGATCGACGAGGCGCGCACGCCGTTGATCATCTCCGGCCCGCTCGACGACCGCTCCGAGTTCTACAACACCATCGACACCTTCTTTCCCAAGCTCGACAAGACCGATTACGACGTCGACGAGAAGCAGCGCACGGTGACGCTGAGCGAAGCCGGCATGGAGAAGATCGAGACGCTGCTGCGCGACGCCGGTCAGCTCAAGGGTGAATCGCTCTACGACGTCGAGAACGTCTCGGTGGTTCACCACATCAATCAGGCGCTGCGCGCGCATTCGCTGTTCACGCGCGACAAGGACTACATCGTCCGCGACGACGAGGTCATCATCATCGACGAGTTTACCGGCCGCATGATGCCGGGACGGCGTTATTCCGAAGGCCTGCACCAGGCGCTGGAAGCCAAGGAGCACGTCCAGGTCCAGCCGGAAAACCAGACGCTGGCCTCGATCACCTTCCAGAACTATTTCCGGATGTACGAGAAGCTCGCCGGCATGACCGGTACGGCGCTGACCGAAGCCGACGAACTGTTCGACATCTACAAGCTCGAGGTCGTGGAAATCCCGACCAACGTGCAGGTCGCGCGGCTCGACGAGGACGACGAGGTCTATCGCACCCAGAACGAGAAATATGCCGCGATCCTGGCCGAGGTGGAACGCGCCAATGCCCGGCTGCAGCCGGTGCTGGTCGGCACCGCCTCGATCGAAAAGTCCGAAGTGCTGGCCGAATACCTCAAAAAGCACGGCTACAAGCAGATCGACTTCGGCAATGAAAACGCGATGGAAAAGCTTTACGCCGCGGCGCGCGCCGGCAAGCCGGCGAAGCTGTTCGCGGTCCTGAACGCGCGCTTCCATGAGCAGGAAGCCTACATCGTCGCCGAGGCCGGCGTGCCCGGCGCGATCACGATCGCGACCAACATGGCCGGCCGCGGCACCGACATCAAGCTCGGCGGCTCGCTCGAAATGCGGATCCTGCACGAGACCGCCGGGATCACCGATGAGGCCGAGAAGGCCAAGAAGATCGAGCAGATCAAGGCCGACGTCGAGCGTTTCCGCGAGATCGTGCTGAAGGCCGAGGATACCGTCGAGATCGAGCCGGCCAAGGGATCGAGGCCGGCGAAGACCGTGACCCGGCCGGGCGGGCTCTACATCATGGGCTCCGAGCGCCATGAGTCGCGGCGCATCGATAACCAGTTGCGCGGCCGATCCGGACGCCAGGGCGATCCCGGGCGCTCGAAATTCTTCCTGTCGCTGGAAGACGACCTGATGCGGATCTTCGGCTCCGACCGGCTCGACAGCATGCTGACGCGGCTCGGCCTCAAGGAAGGCGAGGCCATCATCCATCCCTGGATCAACAAGGCGCTGGAGAAGGCGCAGCAGAAGGTCGAAGCCCGCAACTTCGACATCCGCAAGAATCTCCTGAAGTTCGACAACGTCCAGAACGACCAGCGCAAGGTGATCTTCGATCAGCGCGTCGACCTGATGAAGGACGACAGCGTCGCCGAGACCGTCGCCGACATGCGCCGCGCCTTCGTCGAGGATGTCGTCACCAAGCATGTTCCCGAACACGTCTATGCCGAGCAGTGGGATGTCGCCGGCCTGAAGGAAGAGCTCAAGCGCGTGCTCGACATCGACCTGCCGGTCGATGAATGGGCCAAGGAAGAGGGCATCGCCGACGAGGAGTTGCTGACTCGCATCGAACAACGTGTCGACGAGCACATGGCGGCCAAGGTGGGGCAGTGGGGCCCCGACGTGATGCGTTACGTCGAGAAGACCATCCTGCTGCAGACGCTGGATCATCTCTGGCGCGAGCACCTGGTTATGCTCGATCATCTGCGTCAGGTGATCGGGTTGCGCGGCTACGGCCAGCGCGATCCGCTGCAGGAATACAAGTCAGAGGCCTTCAGCCTGTTCGAGGCGATGATCGCGCATTTGCGCGAGGCCGTGACGGCGCAGCTGATGCGGGTCGAGATCGTGCCGCCGGAAGAGCAACAGCCGGTTTTGCCGCAGATGGAGGCGCACAAGATCAATCCGAACACCGGCGAGGACGAAATGGCGTTCGCCGATGCGTCGCTGGTGCCACATGCCGCTACCGACCGCGATCCCAAAAATCCGGCGAGCTGGGGCAAGGTCGGCCGCAACGAGGATTGTCCCTGCGGCTCCGGCAAGAAGTACAAGCATTGCCACGGCAGGTATGCCTGAGACGCGCGTGCCCCCGCGCTGACATCCGCCTCGTCCGGTAGCTCTCGCTATCTCAGCATGCTGAATGCCCGCTTCCGCGGGCATGACTGGCGATTCGAAATCGGGAAAGCGAAAGCCGCCTACTGCCCGGCCGAGAAACGGCTCTCGAACGAGTTGGCCGGCACGACCGGCTGGGCGCCGGCGACCAGCGAGCTATTGGCGGCAGGTGCGGCTGCAGCCGGTTGCGTATCCGGCAGCGACGACTTCAGCGGCGGCCGGACCGCGGCCTGCTTGGTCTCGGGTTTCTTTACCTCGGGATGCGGCTCGGCGCGTTTGGCTTCAATCACTTTCGGCTTGGCCGGAGCCGCGGGCGGCGGCGCTGCGCTGGCCGTGGTGTCGGCCGAGGCATTGCTGAGGCCGACCTTGCGGGCGAGGTTGCTGAAGAATCCATCAGACTGAGGCGCCGCCGATGCGACCTTCGTCGTCGTTGCTGCCGGCGCGGTCGCCGCAACCGACACCACCGGCGCCTCCGGCTGCGACAGGGTCGGCGGCCGCGGCGGATTGACGTGATCGATCGGAATCGTTCCGGGCAGGCGCTCACGCACCAGGGAAAGGCCCTGGCCGCCCTCGGACAGTCCGGTATCGCCGTTGGGCAGCGCCGCGGCGAACACCTTGTTCATTCCACCGTCGATGCCGGTGTTCATCCGCGCGACCGGCGTTCCCTTGGCGACCAGCTTCGCCATCTCGGCATCGTCGTCCTGCTGTTTCTGGCGCGTGGCGTCGGCGACCTCGGCCGGGATCACATAGGCCGGGCATTTGCTCGACGCCTCGAACACCGGATCGCGCGTCGCATTCGGCGCCCTGGCGGCGTCGAAGACATATTTCTTTTCGCAGAAATCGACCTTCGGCTCCTGCTTCGTCACCTCGAAATGATCGTTGCCTTCCTTGATCATGCGCCAGAACGGCATGTTCGGGTTGTTGCGGTGCTTGGCCATGTTCACCGGCGTCATCCGGAACGGATAGGCCTGGAACTGGAAGGCGCGCTGGCCGCCGAAGAAGGATTCACGCCCCAGCGAATAGATCTCCGCGATCTGTTCGTCGGTCATGGCGTAGCAGCCGCGCGACGAGCAGTCGCCATGCACCATCAGTTCCGAACCGGTGCGGCCGAGCGCCTTGTCGAAGGCATTGGGATAGCCGGTGTTGAACGAAAGGTAATACGCCGATTGCGGGTTCATCTGCGCGGGCGAGATGGAATAGAAGCCTTCCGGCGCCTGGCGGTCGCCTTCGCGAACCTTGGGGCCGAGGTCTCCCGACCAGCGGCAAATCGGATAGGTTTTCAGAAGCGCGAAGCGGCCGGCGCGATCCCGCTTCCAGACCTCGAGCACGGCCTCCTGCTTGAACAGCCGGACCAGGATCGGCGATTGCAGATCCATGTCCTTCTCGGCCATCGCGGCGACGAGTTTCGGCGGGACCGGCTGGTTGGCCTTGGTGTTATTGGCGAGCGAGATTTCGTCGCTGTTGCAGCCGGCCAGCAGCACTCCGGCCGCAAGTGCAGCCGACGTGATGAGCGCGCGAACCAGCGAGCGACAAATCAATGGAAAGCTCCACACCCCAAATCAGCGCACCTGGCGGGCAATTTCGTACCCCGATTATACCGTCCGCGCCCTGAAGCCATTGACTAAAATAGTATCCTTTGGCCCCCCGGCTCGCAAGCCGATCCCGGTATCGCGGCGGGGTCCACCTCAGGCATAGTCAACAGAGACTGAATACCGGGCTCGGGGCCTAAATAGGGCCAAAACCATCAATTTCCAACAAAAGCCCGGGAGGACGCATCCGGAGCGAGCCGGAGGGCCGCGCCTATGCCGTTCAGCCCAGCTTGCGGCCGATGTCGAGGAATTTCTGGCGCCGCTGCTGGCGGACCATCTCGGGGGTGAGGTTGCGCAGATCGTTCAAGGCCAGCGCGATGGCGTCGCCGGTGGCCGCGATCATGGCGTTGGGATCGCGATGCGCGCCGCCCGCGGGCTCCTTCAGGATGGAATCGATCACGCCAAAGCGCAGCATGTCCTGCGCCGTGATCTTCATGCTGTTCGCCGCTTCCTGGGCCTTGGTGCCGTCGCGCCACAGGATCGAGGACGCCGCCTCCGGCGAGATCACGCTGTAGATGGCATGCTCGAACATCAGCACGCGGTTGGCCGTGGTGATGGCGATGGCGCCGCCCGACATTCCCTCGCCGGTGACGATCGCGACGTTGGGCACGCCGAGCGACAGGCAGGCATCGATCGAGCGGGCGATCGCCTCGGCCTGGCCGCGTTCCTCCGCGCCGATGCCGGGATAGGCGCCGGCGGAGTCGACGACCGAGAGCACGGGGATGCCGAATCGATCGGCCATCTCCATCAGGCGTACCGCCTTGCGGTAGCCTTCGGGGCGCGCCATGCCGAAATTATGCTTGATGCGGGATTCGGTGCTGGCGCCTTTTTCCTGGCCGATCACGCAGATGCTCTCGCCGCGGAAGCGGCCGAAGCCGCCCACCAGCGCCTCGTCCTCGCCGAATTTGCGGTCGCCGGCGAGCGGCGTGAATTCGGTGATCAGCGCGCCGATAAAATCGGTCAGATGCGGGCGCTGCGGATGCCGCGCGACCAGCGTTTTCTGCCACGGCGTCAGGCTGGCGTAGAGATCGTTCAGCGCCTGCGCGGCATTGCCCTCGACGCGCGCGATCTCGTCGCCGATGTCGCTGCCGGTCGCGGCCAGCGCGCGCAATTCGTCGACCTTGGCGTCAAGTTCGGCGACGGGCTTTTCGAAATCGAGATAAGAGCGCATGGGATCCGGCATCAAATCAGTATAGGGACGAACGCGTTGGCGGGCGAAGCGGATTTCGGTTGCGTGAAGAAAGCAAGCATCTTCAATTATCTAGCGCGAATTCCGACGCCAATCAGGACCCGTTTTGGGGGAAGCGCGCGAACCAAGATCGCGGGCGGGAAATGATTCTTTCACGGTAGAAGGCGTCGAAGTCAAGGCATCCGCGCATGTGGTTACTTCTCCGCCAGCGGATGCAGGTCGCGCACCAGGCTTTTGAGGCGCTCCTCGACCACATGGGTGTAGATCTGGGTGGTCGAGATATCGGTGTGGCCAAGCAGCGTCTGCACGATGCGCAGATCCGCGCCGTTGTGGAGCAGATGGCTGGCGAAGGCATGGCGCAGCACATGCGGGCTGACCAGCCGCGGCGCCAGGCCGGCGGCGGCCGCGAGCTCCTTCAGGTCGCGCGCGAAATGCTGCCGGGTCAGATGCCCGCTCTCGCCGAACGAAGGAAACAGCCATTTCGAGACCGGGTTACTCTTCGCGGTCGAGTTACTCTTGCCGTTTTTCTTGGCAGCCGGCTTGAGCGCCTCCATTGCCGCGAGGTAATCGGCCATCGCCTGGCGCGACGCCTCGTTCAGCGGCACCAGCCGCTCCTTGTTGCCCTTGCCGCGCACCACGATCATGCGGACATCGCGGCGCGACGCCGAGAGCGGCAGCGCCACCAGTTCGGATACCCGAAGCCCGGTGGCGTAGAGCACTTCGAGCAGGCAATATAACCGCATCGCGCGAAGCCGTTGCGGCCCCGGCGTATCCGGCGTGCCGGCCAGCGCTTTGGCGTGGCTCAGCAGCCGATCGACGTCGGCGATCGACAGCACCTTGGGCAGGCCGCGGCCGCGCTTCGGACCCGACAGCACCGCCGCGGGATCGTCGCTCCGGATCCGCTCATTGAGCAGGAAACGAAACAGGTGCCGCATCGCCGAGAGGCGGCGTGCCACGCTCGACGACTTGAAGCCGCGGGCATCGAGATCGGCGAGATAATCCCGCAGCGCCTGGGTTTCGGCGCCGCTGAAATCCTGGCCGGTACCGCCAAGGAATTCCGAGAAATCGGTGAGATCGCGACGATAGGCATCGGTCGTGTTGGCGCCGGCGCCCTGTTCCGCCGCGAGCATGTCGATGAACAGGTTGATCAGTCTCTGGTCCGAGGTCTTGTGGCCAGAGGATTTGGGGTCTGAAGTCCGGGAACGCATGGATTGTCGACGCCTCCGCAGGGCGGATGGGGCATCGAGCCGCGCATCCGCGAATCAGACTCTAGCGTCTATTTCTTGAGGAACTTGTCCGCGGGGATGGTGACGGTGATTTCCCGCGGCTTCGGGTTAACGAAATTCGCCAGCGCGAAAATGATCCCATAGACGATCCCGGCGATGATGGCGACGACCGTCAGGAACCGGAACAGGCTGGGCATGCGCGCGCCTCAGGGAGCGAATTAACCATTGAATCGTCGGGAACGACCTTGGCCGACTACCAACATGTTCCCCCTTCCGTTGCAAGCATCACCCTTGCGCCAAGGACGGAGACAAGACCGAGAGACTAGCAACGGTATCGGCGGGGGTAGTATAGGTGAGATGGAACGCCGCTATCGGCGGCAACAGAGCTTTTTGATGCCTGAAACAGCCTCACCGGCGCCCGCGAGCACCCCCCAGGAGGCCGACATCACGGCGGCGCTGGGAACGCGGTCGGTCGTGCTGGTGGGCATGATGGGGGCCGGCAAATCCACGATCGGGCGGCGGCTGGCGGCGCGGCTGCGGCTGCCGTTTTTGGACGCGGACAATGAAATCGAGCTGGCGCATGCCGGTATGACGATCCCGGAGATCTTCGCGGCGCACGGCGAGCCGTATTTCCGGGACGGCGAGGCGCGGGTGATCGCGCGGCTGCTCGACGGCGGCCCCTGCGTGCTCGCCACCGGCGGCGGCGCGTTCATGCGCGAGGAGACCCGCAACCGCATTCGCGACAAGGCGGTGTCGATCTGGCTCAAGGCGGATGCCGATATCATCATGCGCCGGGTGAAGCGCCGTGCCGACCGCCCGCTGCTGCAGACCGCCGACCCGGCCGCGACCGTCGAGCGCCTGATCGGGGAGCGCGAGCCGATCTACCAACACGCCGATCTCACGATCTGGTCGCGCGACGTGCCGCACGAAAAAATCGTCGACGAGTGCCTCGATGCCCTGCATATCAGGCTCTGCGGCGACGGCGCGAGCGCGACGACAACGGACCGACTGGACGCCACATGATGACCGCACCGCTGAAACATTCCGCCTCCACCACGGTCGGCGTCGCGCTCGGCGCGCGCGCCTATGACATCGTCATCGGCCGTGGCGAACTGCAATCGCTGGGCGCCCGTATTGCCGCGCTGCGGCCCGGCGCGCGCACCGCCATCGTCACCGACCGCACGGTTGCAAAATACTGGCTCGAGCCGACCGAGGCCGCGCTCGCCGCGGCCGGCATCGCGACCTCGCGGATCGTCGTCGAGGAAGGCGAGGGGTCCAAAACCTATGCCGGCCTCGAACAGGTCAGCGAGGCGCTGGTCGCCGCGAAGATCGAGCGCAACGATCTGGTGATCGCGCTCGGCGGCGGCGTGGTCGGCGATCTCGCCGGCTTCGCGGCCGCCATCCTGCGCCGCGGCGTCGATTTCGTGCAGGTGCCGACCTCGCTGCTGGCGCAGGTCGACTCCTCGGTCGGCGGCAAGACCGGGATCAATTCGCCGCGCGGCAAAAATCTTCTCGGCGCGTTCCACCAGCCTCTCCTGGTGGTTGCCGATACCGCGGTACTCGACACCCTGTCGCCGCGCCAATTCCGCGCCGGCTACGCCGAAGTCGCCAAATACGGCGTGCTCGGCGACGAGGCGTTTTTCACCTGGCTCGAAGCCAATCACGCCGACATTTTCACCGGCGGCGCGGCGCGCGAGCATGCCATTGCGACGTCTTGCCGCGCCAAAGCCGCGATCGTGGCGCGCGACGAGCGCGAGACCGGCGAACGCGCGCTGCTCAATCTCGGCCATACCTTCGGCCACGCACTGGAGGCCGCGACCGGATTTTCCGACCGGCTGTTCCACGGCGAAGGCGTTTCCGTCGGCATGGTGCTGGCGGCGGAGTTTTCCGCACAGCTCGGCATGATCGGGGAGGCCGATGCGGCCCGCGTCCGGCATCACCTTGCCGGGGTCGGTCTGCCCACCCATTTGCAGGATATCGCCGGATTTGCCCAGGAAGGTCTTGCGGACGCCGACGCGCTGATGGCGCTGATGGCGCAGGACAAGAAGGTCAAGCGCGGCCGGCTCACCTTCATCCTGCTCGAGGCGGTCGGGCGCGCCGTCATCGCGTCCGACGTCGAACCGGCGCTGGTTCGTGATTTTCTGGCGCGCAAGCTGGCGAACAAAAGCGGCGCATGATCCGCCACATGCGGGGAGAACGGTTTTTCGAGCACCTCTCATTCGACGACTGAAATGATCGGTACCCCATGCACTGGCTTACACTTTCGATCGTCATTGCCTGTCTTCTGGTCTCGGCGTTCTTTTCCGCGAGCGAGACCGCGCTGACCGGTGCGTCCCGCGCCAGCATGTTGCGGCTGTCGAAGCAGGGCAATCGCGAGGCCGGAGTGGTCTCCGGCCTGTTTGCGATGCGCGAGCGGATGATCGGCGCGCTGCTGCTCGGCAACAACATCGCCAATATCGGCGCGTCGGTACTGGCCACCGGCATCTTCACGGCGTGGTTCGGCGATGTCGGCGTGCTCTACGCCACCGGCGTGATGACGGTGTTGGTCGTGATCTTCGCCGAGGTGCTGCCGAAGACGATCGCCATCAATGCACCGGACCGGGTGTCGCTGTTGGTCGCGCGTCCGATGACGCTGATGGTGTATCTGCTGGGGCCGCTGCTCACCGTGATCGAGGCGATCGTGCGGGTGCTGATGACGGCGCTGGGTATCAAGATCGGCGTCAACCAGCCGATCCTGTCGCCGACCGAACGGTTGCGCGGCGCGGTCGACCTTCTGCACCATGAGGGCAAGGTCGAAAAGCAGGACCGCGACATGCTAGGCGGGCTGCTCGATCTCAGCGAACTCCAGGTCTCCGACGTGATGGTTCACCGCACCGAGATGGTGATGATCAATGCCGACCTGCCGCCGGAGGAACTGGTGCGCGAGGTACTGGCGACTGAATATACCCGGATTCCGCTGTGGCGGGAGAAGCCTGAAAACATCATCGGCGTGCTGCACGCCAAGGATCTATTGCGCGCGATCCGCGCGGCCGACGGCGACACCGGCAAGATCGACGTCTCGACGATCGCGCTGCCGCCGTGGTTTGTGCCCGAGATGCGCTCGGTGTCCGAGCAGCTCAAGGCGTTCCGCCGCCGCAAGACCCACTTCGCCCTGGTCGTCGACGAATACGGCGAGGTCGAGGGCATGGTGACGCTGGAGGACATCCTGGAAGAGATCGTCGGCGATATCGCCGACGAGCACGACGTGGTGGTGGCGGGCGTTCGCGCCCAGCCCGACGGCTCGGTGGTGGTCGACGGCTCGGTGCCGATCCGCGACCTCAACCGTGCGATGGACTGGCATCTGCCGGATGAGGAGGCGACCACCGTGGCGGGCCTCGTGATTCACGAGGCACGGTCGATCCCGGAACGCGGCCAGAGTTTTACATTCCACGGCTTCCGTTTTCGCGTCCTGCGTCGCGAGCGCAACCGCATCACCGCGCTGCGCATCGTCGCGGTGCCGCGCGACGCTGAGGTGGAGGAGAAAAAGCCGAGGCGGGCCGGCACGGCGTTTTAGCGGGCTGATGAACGCAATGATTCAGTGCTCGTTGACCCCCACCCCCGACCTCGAGAGCGAGCTTCGCTCGCCTCGGACCCCGCAAGGGGGAGGGGAGAAGTACTCGCACCGCTTTTGATGCGTGCCGTTCTGATCTTTGGATCCGAGAAGCGTGTCGGTTGGATAACTCGAGTTTGCGCAACTGCTCCCCTCCCCCTTGCGGGGAGGGGTCGGGGGTGGGGGTCCGCAGGCAATGCGGTCGAGTTCGCCGACGGCAATTCGCGCAACTCGACGCCGCTCCCTCGGCCCTAGCCTTCCCCCGGCGCCTGCGCCTTGATCGCCAGCGCGTGCACGGAGCCCGCGAGTTCCACAGCCAGCGTGGCATTAATCATGCGGTGGCGTTCGATCCGGCTCTTCCCTTCGAACGCGCCCGACACAATATAAATCCTGAAATGCGTTTCGCCGCCCGGCCGGTGGCCGGCATGGCCTTCATGCAAATGTGACTCGTCGATGACGTCGAGGCTTTCCGGCGAGAAAGCTTCACGCAACTTGTTTGTGATAGTCTGTTTGACCGGTTGATCGCCACTCATGACCGGGGCAATACGTCCGCGGCCGCAATTCGTCAATGGCGCATCATCAGAGTGAGGTATTCGCAATGTCAAGACTTGAAGCCTTTCGCATTGCGTTGTCATAGTCAGCCATGCCGATTGATTCATCAAAATTCTTCGACTCTATCCGCATCAAGCCCAACAAGCTGAGTGCGAAGCAGCAGGCACAGGCGCGCGAAGAAGCGGTCATGTGCGAATGGCCCGACTGCAAGAACAAGGGGCCGCATCGCGCGCCCAAGGGCCGTGCCAACGACAAGGAATATTGGCACTTCTGCCTCAACCACGTCCGCGAATACAACCAGTCCTACAATTTCTTCCAGGGCATGAATGCCGATGCGGTTGCGCGCTACCAGAAGGATGCGCTGACCGGGCACCGTCCGACCTGGAAGATGGGCGCCAATACCAGTTCCAAGAAGGGCAAGGGCGGTGCCGAGGCCGATCTGGAAGGGGCCGCCGATCCCTTCAGCATGTTCAGCGAACTCAACGGACGCGGCCGCTGGCGGCCGGGTCCGGGGGCGGGCACCGAAGCCAAGGCCGAGACGCGAAAAGTGTTCAACGCCGAGCGCAAGGCGTTGCAGGTGATGGGGCTCGGCCCCGGTGCGACGCTGGAAGACGTCAAGTCGAAGTACAAGGCGCTGGTGAAGCAGCACCACCCCGACGCCAATGGCGGCGATCGTTCCACCGAAGATCGCCTGATCGAAATCATCAAGGCGTATAATTATCTCAAGACCGTGGTGCGCGGCGCATAGGATCGCGGCGCAGCCGTCATCCTGCGGGCCACGTCTCGAAGGATGCGCGCCCGTGTCGGCTGGTTCGGGGCTTCGTCAGCTACGCTTTCGGGCCGGTTCGATCATGCCGCCGCCATTCCAGCGGCGGATCGCCCAGACCGCCAGCGCGACGACCAGCGCGCCGCCGATCACCAGCGCCATCCAGTAATGCTTGGCGGCCCCGCCGACGCCGGCGATGCCGCCGTATCGGTCGAGCAGCGATACCGCGAGAACCCCCGGCAGCACATGCTCCAGCGACCACAGCAGGATCGCCGGGAGATTGACGGCGTAAAAGCGCAGCGGCGGCATGTCCAGCGCGCCGGCCGTGATCGGCACGAGCGCGCGAATCGGCGGCACGAAACGCGCGAAGAACACCGCCAGCGCGCCCCAGCGATGAAAGAACGCCTCGCTCTGCGCGACCACGCGCGGATAATTCGCCATCGGCCAGGCAGAGAGGATTTCGCGCTGGCTGCGGTGTCCAATCCAGAACGCAGTTCCGTCGCCGAGCGCTGCGCCGGCGACTGCCGCCGCGAGCACCCACTCAAACCGCAATTCGCCGCCGGGGATCAGTGCGCTGAGCGCCAGGATGATGGTGGAGCCCGGAATCACCGAGCCAACGATCGGAACGGCTTCCAGCAACGCCGCGAGGAATAGCGTGAGATAGCCAAGCCACGCATTTGCCGAGACGAATGCAACCAATGAATCGATGAATGAAGTCACAAAATTCCCGTGCTGGAAGTTTCTGGGCTGGCGCGGCCGTCCGGTCTGTCGCAGCCCTAACATAAACCTCGGCCGGTATGGAAAGTGCCATCAAATCCCACCCGGTTGGGGAGGCCGAATGAGCCCTGCAAAAAGCACGGCGTGATTTGCAGGGCAGCCTTCCAAAAACCGGGTTCAACCCCTATCTTGATGATAAGGCAATGGAACTTTGATTGGGCCGCGGGCTTCTGCCAATCGTTGCTCTCTGCTAGGTTCCGGACGCACCCATCCGCAGCCACACCGCAAATCTGGTTTCGGGGAACGCCCGAGACCCCGGAGGATTGATGACGACCGCCGCCACGACCAAAGCGCAAGAGCCCACCGGTTTGCCTGACATGAAGGTCTCGGTCCGCCAGGTATTCGGTATCGACAGCGACCTTGAGGTGCCTGCCTACTCCGCAGTCGACCCGCATGTGCCGGAAGTCGATTCGGATTACCGTTTCGATCGCGCCACCACGCTGGCGATCCTCGCCGGTTTTTCCAGAAACCGCCGCGTCATGGTCACCGGCTATCACGGCACCGGCAAGTCCACCCACATCGAGCAGGTCGCAGCGCGGTTGAACTGGCCGTGTGTGCGCGTCAACCTCGACAGCCACATCAGCCGTATCGATCTGGTCGGCAAGGATTCCATTGTCGTGCGCGACGGCAAGCAGGTCACTGAATTCCGCGACGGCATCCTGCCCTGGGCGCTGCAGCACAACATCGCGCTGGTGTTCGACGAATACGACGCCGGCCGGCCCGACGTGATGTTCGTGATCCAGCGCGTGCTGGAGGTTTCCGGCCGGCTGACGCTGCTCGACCAGAACAAGGTGATCAAGCCGCATCCGGCGTTCCGGCTGTTCTCGACCGCCAACACCGTCGGCCTCGGCGATACCTCCGGCCTCTATCACGGCACCCAGCAGATCAACCAGGGCCAGATGGACCGCTGGTCGATCGTCACCACGCTCAACTATCTCGCCCATGACGAGGAAGTCGAGATCGTGCTCGCCAAGGCGCATCACTACCGTACCCAGGAAGGCCGCGACATCGTCAACAAGATGGTGCGGCTCGCCGATCTCACCCGCAACGCCTTCGCCAACGGCGACCTGTCGACGGTGATGAGCCCGCGTACGGTGATCACCTGGGCCGAGAACGCCGATATCTTCGGCGATATCGGCTTCGCGTTCCGCGTCACCTTCCTCAACAAATGCGACGAACTGGAGCGGCCGCTGGTCGCGGAGTTCTATCAGCGCTGCTTCAACGTCGAACTCGCGGAATCTTCGGTGAACGTGGCGCTTTGAGCGTCGTCCAAGCCTGTCGTCCCCGCGAACGGCGGGGACCCTTACGCCGAGGAGTTCCGATAGAGCGATGGAGCCAGCGCCGGTGCGAACAACGACCGCAGGTGGTTATGGGTCCCGGCTTTCGCCGGGACGACCGGGGTGAGGCCATAGTGACAACGTCCAACACCAAATTCCGTACCGGATCGAAGGAAGCGCCGACCGAGCCGTTCAAGCGTGCGGTCACCTCCTGCCTGCGCGCGATCGCGAAAGCGCCCGAGCTCGAAGTGACGTTCGCCGCCGAGCGGCCCGGCCTGGCGCCGGGCAAGGCGCGGCTGCCGGAGCCGGCGCGCAAGATGACCAAGCGGGACGCGGCCATCGTGCGCGGCCACGCCGATTCGATCGCGCTCAAGCTCGCCTGCCACGACCCGAAAGTGCATCGCAAGCTGATGCCGGGAAATCCGCAGGCCCGCGGCGTATTCGAGGCGGTGGAGCAGGCGCGCGTCGAGGCGATCGGCTCGCGGCGGATGGCCGGCGTTGCGAAAAATCTCACCGCGATGCTCGACGATCATTTCCATCGCGGCAAGTTCGACGAGATCACCGACCGCGCCGACGCGCCGCTGTCGGACGCGCTGGCGATGCTGGTGCGCGAGCGGCTGACCGGGCTCGCGCCGCCCGCCGCGGCGCGCAAGATGGTCGATCTCTGGCGCCCGATCCTGGAAGACAAGATCGGCGCCCGGCTCGATCAATTGAGCCGCGTCACCGAGGATCAGGCGAAATTCGGCGACGTCGTGCATGACCTGTTGTCGGCGCTCGAACTCGGCGACGACCGCAACGCCGAGGCGGACGACGACGAGAACCAGGACGAAAGCCGCGACGGCGAGAACGACCAGTCCGGCGCCGAGGGCTCGCCCGACAGCGACGCGGCGCAGGAGATGAGCGCCGATCAGGCGCAGGCGACGACCGACGAAATGTCGGAAAGCGCGATGGAAAGCGCGCAGGCCTCCACCAGCGACACCTTCGACGACGGCGAACTCGGCGACGACGAGACGCCGGGCGAGGCGACGCGGCCGAATTCGCGCGGCGTCAACGAGCCGCGCGGGCCGGAATATCACGCCTTCGCGCCGAAATTCGACGAGGTGATCGCCGCCGAAGATCTCTGCGACCACGACGAGCTGGAACGGCTGCGCAGCTATCTCGACAAGCAGCTCGCGCATTTGCAGGGCATCGTCGCGCGGCTCGCCAACCGGCTGCAGCGCCGCCTGATGGCGCAGCAGAACCGCGCCTGGGAGTTCGACCTCGAGGAAGGCATGCTCGATCCGGCGCGGCTGTCGCGGGTGGTGACCGATCCCTATCATCCGCTGTCGTTCATGAACGAGAAGGAAGCGACCTTCCGCGACACCGTGGTGACGCTGCTGTTGGACAATTCCGGCTCGATGCGCGGCCGGCCGATCACGGTGGCGGCGACCTGCGCCGATATCCTGGCGCGGACGCTGGAGCGCTGCGGCGTCAAGGTCGAGATTCTCGGCTTCACGACCCGGGCCTGGAAAGGCGGCCAGTCGCGCGAGGCGTGGCTCGCCGCCGGCAAGCCGGCCAATCCCGGACGCCTCAACGATCTCCGGCACATCATCTACAAATCCGCCGACGCGCCGTGGCGGCGGGCGCGCAAGAATCTCGGGCTGATGATGCGCGAGGGCCTGCTCAAGGAAAACATCGACGGCGAAGCGCTGGACTGGGCGCACAAGCGGCTGCTCGGCCGCTCCGAGCAGCGCAAGATCCTGATGATGATCTCCGACGGCGCGCCGGTCGACGATTCCACGCTGTCGGTCAATCCCGGCAACTACCTGGAGCGCCATCTGCGCCACATCATCGAGGAGATCGAGACCCGCTCGCCGGTCGAGCTGATCGCGATCGGCATCGGCCACGACGTCACGCGCTATTATCGCCGCGCGGTCACCATCGTCGATGCCGAAGAACTCGGCGGCGCCATCACCGAGAAGCTGGCCGAACTGTTCAGCGAGACCCAGGGCGCCGCGCCCACCTCGCCGGGCCGCCGGCGCCGGCTGCATTAGCGGGAGAGGGAGCGCGCTGCCGCCGATGCGTGATCCCTGTAGTGTCTCCATTTAAATGGCCGAGATCCCCACGCGTCTTGTGACCCGCCGCCGCCTGCTGAAATCCGCCGCGGCGGGTTTTTCGCTGGCGGCGATGCCTGCTGTCGCGCGGGCGCAGTTCGCGACGCAGCCGCCGCCGAAGCCGCTTGCGCCGGATCCATATGCGGTCGCGGCCCCGGTCTCGATCGAGGTCAACGCCCGGCCGATTCCCGCCTTCGATACCCGCGACCGTTCGCGGGTGCGGTTCGGCGCGCTGCAATACCGCAGCGGGATGTCGCTGACCTCGGCTTCCGCGGCTTCGGCGGGCTGTCGGGCATCCGGCTCGACAGCAAGGGCGAGCGCTTCATTTCCTTCAGCGACAAGGGCAGCTGGTTCACCGGCCGCATCGTCTATCAGGGCGGCGACATGACCGGGCTCGCCGACGTCGAGGCCGCACCGATGCTGGGCGCCGACGGCAGGCCGATCACCGCGCGCGGCTGGTTCGATTCCGAGTCGATCGCGCTCGACGGCTCCCTGGTTTATATCGGGCTCGAGCGCGTCAACCAGGTGCTGCGCTTCGATTTCAGCAAAGGCTTCACCCGCGCGCGCGGCGAGGTGGTGTCGATGCCGCCGGCGGTGAAGAAGCTGCCGTTCAACAAGGGGCTGGAAGCGCTGGTGATGGTGCCCAAGGGCCGGCCGCTGGCGGGCACGCTGATCGCGCTGTCCGAACGCGGCCTCGATGCCGACGGCAATCTGATCGCGTTCCTGGTCGGCGGCCCTTCGCCCGGACAATTCAGCGTCCGCCGCACCGACAAATTCGACATCAGCGACGCGACGCTGTTGCCCTCGGGCGAACTGTTGGTGCTGGAGCGCAAGTTCTCGCTGATCGACGGCGTCGGCATCCGGATCCGCAGCATCCCGCTCGCAACGTTGGCGCCGGGCGCCGTGGTCGACGGTCCCGCGATCTTCGAGGCCGATCTCGGCGACGAGATCGACAACATGGAAGGCATCGACGCCCACGTCACGCCGGAGGGCGAGACCGTGCTGACGCTGATTTCGGACGACAATTTCTCCATGATCGAGCGCACGTTGCTGCTGCAATTCACGCTGGTGGAGTGATTGCGAGTGAGCACAACATCGTCGTCCCGGCCTTGCGCCGGGACCCATAACCCCTGGAGTTGCAGTTGAAAGAAGGCATCGGCCACAGTGCCCGAAACGAGACGGCACGGCGTATGGGTCCCGGCGTCAAGGCCGGGACGACGGAAATAAGTTCAACATGCCGTCAACTCGCGGTAGGACGCGCCCGCGCGGAACGAATCTTGCTACGACGGCGACAAGCCGCCGTGTGACCCAAACCAGGAGTATCGATGCGTAAGTTCGGTTCCAAATTCTTCAGTTCCAAATTCTCCACGTCCATTTTCTCCCGTTCCAACCTCTTCAAATTAGTGTGTGTTCTCGCCGGCGTAGTCGCGATCGGCGCCGCGCAGGCGCAAACTTGGCCGGCGCGGCTGATCAAGGCGACGATTCCGTTCGGCGCCGGCAGCGCCACCGATGTGGTGCCGCGCGTGGTGTTCGATCGGCTGGCGGCGGAGCTCGGCCAGTCCATCGTGGTCGAAAATCGCCCCGGCGCCGGCGGCACGGTGGGCACCGCGCTGGTCGCCCGCGCCGAGCCCGACGGCTACAGCGTTCTCGCCCATTCCTCGGCGCTGTCGATTGCGCCGGCGATCTTTCCCGACCTCGCCTTCGATGCCCGTCGCGATCTGGCGGGCGCGCTGATGATCGGCTCCAGCGCCAATGTGATGATCGTGCCGGTGTCGCGGCCGTGGAAGACCGTGCAGGACTTCATCGCCGACGCCAAGAACAAGCCCGGCTCGATTTCGTTCGGCTCGGTCGGCATCGGCAGCGCGGTGCATATCTCGGCCGAGAAATTCCGCCTCGCCGCCGGCATCCAGGCCACCCACGTGCCCTATCGCGGCGGCGCCGAAGTGATCGCCGACGTCATCGCCGGACGGGTCGATTTCTATTTCTGCCCGCTCGCGACCGCGCTGCCGCTGATCCGCGCCGGCCAGGTGCACGCGCTCGTGGTGTCGACGCCGAAGCGTGTCGCCGATCTGCCCGAGGTGCCGACGCCCGACGAGGCCGGCCTGAAAGGCGCCGACAGCGCGATCTGGTTCGGCGTGTTCATGCCGGCCAAGACGCCGCGCGACATCATCGAGAAGTTTCACACAGCCGGCGTCAAGGTGCTGGCCGATCCGGCGATGCAGGCCAGCCTGAAGCAGCTCGGCGTCGAGACCGTGGCGATGGCGCCGTCGGAAATCGACGACCTCGTCAAGCAGGAGACCGCGGCGAATATCGCGCTGATCAAGGCCGCCGGCATCACGCAGTAGCGGTCGCCTTATCGGGTGAGGGGGCGCTTAACGAGAGGTTGTGACCCCTCACCCCAACCCTCTCCCACAAGGGGAGAGGGAGCGCGCTTCCGTTGCCTTGCCTCTCTTGGTTTAGACATGATCCCGGCGCAGATGCTTCGCCGCCGACCCTGCGCGAAAGCCGGGTTCAACGCCGCCGGATCATGCTTAAATAGACCAAGTAATCCGTTCGTCCTCCCATCAGGATTTCCCCATCCATGAGCACCTTGTTTTCTCCGATCCAATTGCGCGGCCTTAAGCTTCCCAACCGCATCATGGTGGCGCCGATGTGCCAGTATTCGGCCGAAAACGGCGAGGCCAATGACTGGCACTTCACGCATATCAACTCGCTGGCGCTGTCGGGCGCGGCGATGTTCTGCATCGAGGCCACCCATGTCGAGGCGATCGGCCGCATCACGCCGGGATGCCTCGGCCTGTGGAACGACGCCACCGAAGCGGCGCTGAAGCCGATCCTCGCCGCGGTGCGCAAGTATTCCAAGGCCGCCGTCGCGATGCAGATCGCCCATGCCGGCCGCAAGGGATCGAGCCACAAGCCGTGGGATGGCGGCCAGCAGGTTCCGCTCGACAAGGGCGGCTGGCAGACGGTGGCGCCGTCGGCGCTGCCGCACAAGGAGGGCGAGCTGGCGCCGCTCGCGCTCGACGCCGCCGGGCTTGCGCGCATCCGCGAGGCGTTCGTCGCGACCGCCAAGCGTGCCGACCGGCTCGGCATCGATGCGCTCGAAGTGCATGGCGCGCACGGCTATCTCCTGCATGAATTTCTGTCGCCGATCTCCAACCAGCGCACCGACCAGTATGGCGGCAGCCTGCAGAACCGCATGCGCTATCCGCTCGAGGTGTTCGACGCGGTGCGCGCGGCGTTTCCGGAGCGCAAGCCGGTCGGCGTCAAGGTGTCGGCGACCGACTGGGTCGAGGGCGGCTGGGACCTGCCGCAGACCATCGAATTCGCCAAGGAATTGAAGAAGCGCGGCGTCGACTGGATCGACGTCTCCTCCGGCGGCGCCTCGCCGCTGCAGAAGATCCCGCTGTCGCCCGGCTATCAGGTGCCGTTCGCGCAAGGTGTCAAGGAAGCCACCGGCGTCACCACCATGGCGGTCGGCCTGATCACCGAAGCCAGTCAGGCCGAGGAGATCGTGTCGTCCGGCCAGGCCGACATGGTCGCGCTGGCGCGCGGCATTCTCTACGACCCGCGCTGGGGCTGGCACGCCGCCGCCGCACTCGGCGGCCAGGTCGACGCCCCGCCGCAATACTGGCGCTCGCAGCCCTCGACCGAGAAAGGCGCTGTTCGGCAAGACCACCTTCGGCGCGCGGTAAGCGTTCTCTTGTTTCCCTCTCCCCTTGTGGGAGAGGGTGCCTGAGCGAAGCGAAGGCGGGTGAGGGGTTACAGCCTCTCGTTATGCCGCTACCCTCACCCGTCTCGCATCTGACGATGCGAGCCACCCTCGTCTCGCTTACAAGGGGAGAGGGGAAGTGGGCGCTGCGATCTAAATTTGCTTCGGCTCATGTACGTACCTTGGTCCGTGGCGAGTATCGTTTCGTCATGGCCGGGACAAGCCTCGAGAGCACTGACTGAGGCCATCCAGATTTCGTCCCGATTGCGCGGATGCGACGGCATGACGCCACGCATCCCGAACCATGCAACGTGCGACCACATTTCCTCCCCACTCCCGACCTTTCCTCATGCTAGGCTCCTGTCGGGCGCGCAAAGACGTGCCCGCATAGCGTTTTCAAGCGAAGTGGAATCCGCTTCGCGTGAAGAAAACGCGTCACTAAAAAAAGACGAACAAGGAGAGAAAACCCTATGGAGATCGGATACTTCACGATGCCCTCGCATCCGCCGGAGTGCGGGTTGAAAGAAGGGCACGACTGGGACCTGCAGGTGCTGCGCTGGCTCGATGAACTCGGCTACCAGGAATGCTGGATCGGCGAGCATCACACCGCGCCGTGGGAGCCGCACCCGTCGCCGGATCTCTTGGTGGCGCAGGCGCTGCTGCAGACCAAGAACATTCGCATCGGCCCCGGCGGCTTCCTCTTGCCCTATCACCACCCCGCCGAACTCGCCAACCGCGTCGCGATGCTCGATCATCTCTCCGGCGGCCGGCTCAATTTCGGCGTCGCCGCCACCGGCCTGCCGAGCGACTGGGCGATGTTCAACGTCGACGGCATGTCCGGCCAGAACCGCGACATGACCCGCGAGGCGCTGGAGATCATCCTCAAGATGTGGACCGAGGATGCGCCCCTGGACCTACACCGGCAAGTTCTGGACGGTGACCAAGCCCGACACCATGTTCGACTTCCTCAAGCCGCACATCAAGCCGCTGCAGGCGCCGCATCCGCCGATCGGCGTCGCGGGCCTGAGCAAGAATTCCGACACGCTCAAGCTCGCCGGCGAACGCGGCTACATTCCGATGAGCCTCAACCTCAACCCGGCCTATGTCTCGAGCCATTGGGATTCGGTGATGGCCGGCGCCGCCAAGACCGGGCGCACGCCGAGCCGGCAGGACTGGCGGCTGGTGCGCGAGGTGTTCGTGGCCGACACCGACGAGGAGGCGTGGAAGCTTTCATCCGGCGACATGATGGGCCGCATGATGGGCGACTATTTCCTGCCGCTGCTCGGTCATTTCGGCTTCAAGGACTACCTCAAGCACACCCCCGACGTGCCGGACAGCGACGTCACCGTGGACTATTGCGCCCGCCACAACTGGGTGGTCGGCTCGCCCGCGACCGTCGCCGAAAAGATCGAGACCATCTGGCGCGACGTCGGCGGCTTCGGCACGCTGTTGGTGTTCGGCTTCGACTATAAGCACAAGCCCGAAGCCTGGCAGCATTCGCTGACGCTGTTGAAGCAGGAAGTGATGCCGCGCCTGAAGCATCTCAACGCCGAGCTGGTGCAGGCGGCGTAAGTGCTTCTTCCCTCTCCCCGCGTGCGGGGAGAGACTGAGCTTCGCGTAGCCCGGATGAGCGAAGCGATATCCGGGACAGGCGATCCCGCATGTCGCTGCGCTCATGCGGGCTACGACTTATCGTCCGATGCGAATTTCAAACAGCCATTCAAGTGGCACCGTCATTGCGAGCGTCAGCGAAGCAATCCAGGGCAGCACGCGAGAACTGGATTGCCAAAATGTTCTGTCGTCCCGGCCGAACGCCGGGACCCATAACCCCTGGCGCTGCTTGGTGCAGGAGGCATCTGCTCCACTGCCTAAACGAGAAGACACGGCGTATGGGTCCCGGCGTTCGCCGGGACGACGTGATGATTGTCGCGATTCAAATTTCAAACAGCCAATTCAAATGGCACCGTCATTGCGAGCGCTAGCGAAGCGATCCAGGGCCACAAGCGAGAACTGGATTGCTTCGTCGCAAGTGCTCCTCGCAAATGACGAGAGAAGTGCGGGCGCTCAACTCAAGCCGTCATTCCGGGGCGCGCGTTAGCGCGAACCCGGAATCTCGAGCTGATCATCTCTGGATTCCGGGTTCGATGCTTCGGATCGTCCCGGAATGACGGCGGATACGACTCCGCATTCTCGCGGCACGATGCGCCCGAGTTTTGCAAGAACAACCGCCCCAAAAAATCAGAGGGACGCAGGCGACCCTCAAGGGAGGGCGCAGGAAACGCCGGGTGCGCGGTGCACCCGCAGCCCATGCGCAAAGTGTAGTGAGCGCATGGTAGTCACCACAGGTCACCGGAACACCCGGCATTTCCTGCGCAATGGTTTTACGGCTTATACCGCGCTCTCCCGGGCGACGAATTCGTCTTGCCACCCTCGCCGGCGGATTAAGGTTGGCCGGGCCCGGTTGGGCCGACTTCACCTCCGCCGGCTTGACGCCAGCAACGGGCGCCAGGACCACACGGCTTTGCCGTACGCAACAGCGCCGTTCGTCCACGCGCCGGCGGAACGCTCACGGGCCTTCGCTCAATCGAAAGCCCGCCCTGCAATCCCCTCGCGCGACGACGCTGCCGCGTCCACCGCATCCCATGCCCAACGTCCGTGACGATCGCGATACGTCCCTCTCTTCGGGCCGGGACACGCGGAATAAGCCGGTGATTTGGGTCAAACGTGAAGCGGAATATTTTTGAGAAGAGGGCTGGACAGGCAAATCACCGGATCGCGTCATCGCAGCCCGCAGGAAAGGCGTGCTATTTTTTGCTGAAGTGGATGATGCCATCCCAGTCCTCCGACGGCGGCTCCAGCATGAATCCGACGACGCGGTCGAGATAAATTCCGGCCAGCACGTCGTCAGGATATTGATCGGCGAATGCCTCCAGCGCGTCGAGCGCGCGCAGCCAGTCGCGACCGGCATACACCTCATAGACGAGGTCCCAGTCCTGCACGAGCTTGGCCATATCAGGCGTAACACGGAATTCTTCCGGGCCGTTGATGCGTGCCGAGCAGTTCAAAGATGTCGAGCGGGCGGCCGACGCCTTTCGGCTGGCTGCGGTCGACGTGGCGGAACAGGAATTCATCCGAACAGATAGCCGCGATCTGTCCACTGACGAGAATGCTGCTGCCGTAGTATTTGTTCAGCCCTTCGAGGCGGGCGGCGATGTTCACGTTGTCGCCGATGGCCGTGTAGTCGATGCGATCGGATGATCCGACATTGCCCAGCACCGCTTCGCCGACGTGAACGCCAAACCGCGTGTGCCATGGCGGCATCCCTTGATCGATCCACCGGGCGTTCAGGCGCCTGGACGCGGCGCGGCATTCGAGCGCGCTGAGGCAGGCGGCATGTTCGTGCCTGATCACCTCAAGCGGCGCATTCCAGAAGGCGAAGATGGCATCGCCAATGAATTTATCGACCGTTCCATCGGCCTTGATGATCAGGGAAGCGAGCTCTTCGAAGTATTCCGACATGTTGGCCATCAGGCCGTCCGGCGACATGCTCTCCGCGATCGGCGTGAAATCCTTGACGTCGGTGAACAAGATGCTGACGCGACGGGTCTCGCCGCCGACCACGACCTGGGTCTCGTTTTCGAGGATGTCCTGAACGAGCGCCTTCGGGACGAATTTCGATACCTCCCGGATGGTGCTCTTCATGCCGGACATCGACCGGATCAGCGTTGAGACTTCATGCACGCCGGAGCGCATCTTGATCGGATCGTTGAGCTGGAACGACCGGATCAGGTCGGCCTCCTTCGACAGCCTGATGAGCGGCTTCGAAATCGATCGCGCGAGGTAGATGATCGCGGGCAGCGTGAGGAGAAAGATGAGCAGGGCGACGGGAAGATTCCGTCCCGCGGCGCCTGCCAGCGTGCCCTGGAAGTCGGAAAGAGGTGCGGCGTACAACTGAAAGAAAGCACCGCCATCCCTGCCGACCTGGCGGTCCACGGTGGCGAGATAGTCGGTGCCGCCGATATCCAGCGTCGCCAGGCGATAAGGTCCGCTACGCGTGAACAACTGGTAAGCCTTTTGAACCACGGGATCGCTGAGATCGGCGGTGGTGGCGAGTTCGGTTGCCTGGGTTGCACCGGAGCCCGTTTCACCGGAGCCTGTGCGTTTGAACATCCTTGCGGGATCGAAGTGCGCCAGCAGGCGATTGTTGTCATCGAAAGCCACAAAGCGATGCGCGTCGTTCGGTCTGATCGAGCGGATATACATCATCAGGCGGTCGAGCGTGATGTCGACCCCGACAACGCCGCCGTGCTCGAGGGCTTGTGCCAACGTCATCCCGACTTGCGACGTGGCCGAGAAGGGATAGGGCAGGGTCCGGACGATGATGTCAGGATGTGCCATGGCGTCGCGATACCAGTCGCGGTCGCGCGGATCGTAGGCCGGAGACGGTTTGCTCAAGATTCCAATCTGGCGGCCATCATTGTCGAGAAACGTCCAGCTCTGCACCCGGGCGCCGTTGTCGTTCCTGATCTCCTGGACGGCGAATCGCGTGAGCGCGGGACCGCCGAGTTGTTCGACGACCCCCTTTTCGGACGCGGTGATCGAAACGACGTGAAAGAAATTGCCGTTGTCGTAGCCGACATAGGCCGCCGAGATCTGCGGGCTCGCTTTCAGGCTCTCCAGGATCAATTGCCTGACGGCATCCTTCGACCCGTCTTCTGTCTGCACCGAAGGCGCATTGCGAAGGAAAGTGGTCAGCAAGAAAGCCGGCGTGAAGAACGCGACGCGTTGTTCGTTGATCCGGTTGATCGTGACGCGGAAGGTGTCGTCCGCAACTTTGGCAGCCGTCTTTTGGGTCTCGATATAGTTGGTGACCGTGACGGCGGTCGCGACCAGCAACGCCACCGCCAGAAACAGGGACAGCACCGTGACGAACAAGGTGCGGCGGGAGCTGCGGGGCGAGGGGACGGGCATCCGGGTGGCTATGGCGCCGAGAGGTCGATAACGCGTTTCGACAGGTACTCGACCCAATAGCGGACAAACGGATCGGCCTCGTCGAGTTTCTGCTTGAGCTTCGCTTCACTCACCGCCAGCAACTCGCAACCATCAGGGGTGACGGCGGAAGACATGCGCTGGGCGTCGGCCATCAGGGCGTGCACCCCGAACATCTCCCCCGGCTTCACCTCGGTCACGGTGCGTTGATGGCTGCGTGCCAAGCCCGATGATAACCGTGACATTGCCGCGCAGAAGGACATAGGCGACCGTTCCGGCGTCACCTTCGGAAAAGATCGTAGCCCCGGCGGGGAATAGCCTGCGGCTCAGGTCCTTCCGTACCGATTGAACAGAGCTTGTTGAAACTCCCGCGTCGGATGTCATGTTAAGAACCTCCGTCGGTGCTGAGGGGGCGACCGATGCTTTGGAGCATTGCTGTCCCTCGCGTCGTCGATCGCCGCCAGCGGTGAGTGTCCTGGTGTAGCTGGCAGGCGGCGCACATTAAGCCAGCCGATCACAAGTTTCCGGCGTGGCACATCCGCAATTACCCGGAAGATGGTGCTGGGCATTGGGGAAGGGTCACGGACCAAAGGCGCCCTGCAATCCGCCGTGCGCGACGACGCCACTGCGGCCACCGCCTCCCATACCCATGACGATCGCGACACGTTCCTCTTCTGGCCGGAATGGCGGGGGGTAGGGAGGCGATTGGGTCGAACGGGAAGCAGAATATTTTTCAACACGGGGCTGGACTGCCAAATCGTCGGATTGCGTGATGCAAGTCCGTTGCTATCGTAGCTCCGCTCCGCCGAGAGCTGACGGATGCGCTTCGCCCTTAGCAGGCGAAAAAAGTCTCGCTGCGATTGCGCTTGAGAAATGACGGCAGGCCTAGCGGCGTCAGTACGAACCGGCCTGGACACGGCATCGGTCGGGCGGGAATCGGTACCCCTTAATTGATGCAGAAGCCAAGGTTCTTACTGTAGATTTCCCGAAGCTCAATTGCGTGAATGTCCTATCCACCGCACAGCAATTCCGATGCAAATGGGATTACCAGAAACGGCCATAACGCTTGGACTAGTTTCGTCGTCAAGGATCAATCCAGATTGAGTTCTGTCTAGACTGGGCGCGCTATCCACTGGCTAGAGCAGTTACCAACTTCGCGATACGCTAACTTCGATATATTGGGATCACAGATGCAAGCAGCGCACCTTAGCTCTTGACGTGAGCTCTGACCGACGCGATGCTACCTGGGCGAGCATTGTCCCTTGGTACCTTATCTCGAGGAGCGATTTTTTTTCGAAAGAGTCGCGTTTTGGTCTTAGGCCTTTTTAGCTGGACGTCGACAATGTCGTCTCCCAATCAAATAGAGCGCGATTTGAAGTTGCCGGAATCAGGTAAGAACAATCAATGGTACAAATACACTAGTTCAGAAACGGTTATTGTATTTGTACATGGCGTTCTTGCCGATAGCCGCTCTTGTTGGATGGCTGATTTTCTCGCAATCCCGGCAGGTGAACTTTTCGCGCACCGTTTCGACCACCTTCCATTGGCGCGGGATCGCCTCCAGGGTCCGGGTCACGTCTTCGCCCAGCTTGCGCAGCCGCTTGCCGCCACAGCAGCCACAAACCGTCGGCGGATCGATCACCACCCGCTCACGTGGGAGATGCTCGGGGAACGTCTGGCGCTCGGCGCGCTTGCGTATAAATCCGCGTACCGTCGTTATCCTCGCGACAGCTCGTTCCGCCGCCAGTTCGTCTTCTGTGGCGTCAGCTTCCAGCTCTTCGAACGTCAGCGCCAATTGGTCGATCAGCCGCGATGATCGCTCTGACCGTTGTCCGTAGATCTGACGCTCAAGCTTGGCGATCCGCAGCTTCTGCTGGGCGATCAGCGCGCCGTCTTCCGAGGCTTTCGCGCGGGCGACCGCGAGCTCCGCTACAACCTCTAACGCCTTCGCGCGCTCGACCGCCAACGCCTCTTTCAGAGCCGCAATGTCATCCGGAACAGCGTCACGATCAGCATCCATGCAACGCAGTGAATCACATATCGAGCGCGTTGTGACTCCCCAAAATGCCAGTAGCTGCAGATTTCTTCTGCTCAACCCGCGCTCTGCGGCCTCCAGCTTAGTTGTGGATTCCTCCAGTCAATTCCTTCCAGCATATAGGCCATCTGCGCCGCCGAGATTGACACCGCACCAGCGGATGCCGAGGGCCAGATGAACTTGCCGCGGTCCAGGCGTTTGGCATAGAGCGACATGCCTAACCCGTCATGCCATAAAATCTTGACCAGATCGCCGCGGCGACCCCGGAAGATATAGAGATCGCCGGCATGAGGATCGCGCTTCAAGCTCTCCTGAACCGTCAGGGCCAGACTTTGCATGCCGCGGCGCATGTCGGTGTGGCCGGTGGCGATCCAGACCCTGACGCCGCTCGGGATCGGGATCATCGCCGCCTCAGAAGCTCAAGCACCCGCTGCAGTGCCTCGGCGTCCACATCCCGGTCAACGCGAACGCGACAGCCGCCGCTAAGCTCAATCTCGATTATTCCGACTCTCGCGCGCTGCGCAGGAGGCGACGACGGCGGCTGCGGTGCGCACGTCGAGGCCGGAGCCGGCGTAAAGGCGATCTCCACAGGAACAAGCGCCGGCACGGCATCCCCGCTCAGCCGGTCCTCGCGCGCCAACCGGCGCCACGTGAACAATTGGCTCGCAGACAACCCGTTGCGCCGAGCCGTCACCGACACCAATCGTGGCCCGCCATAGCTCTCGGCAACGATCCGCTGCTTTTCTTCCAATGTCCAACGGCGTCGAGCGCCCGTCGAGACAACTTCCAGTCGCGAGACCTTCGAATTAGGCGTATGGTCAGTCATACGCCTATGTCTTCACCCTCCATCGCACCGCGCAAGGCGGCCCTCGCCGGAGCGATACGTTCACCGACTCCTTCTACTGGGACCGCACGCCCGAGACGCGCGTGTTCAGCGAGGAGTTCTCTAGGCGGCATGGCGCGATGCCGACCGCGTATCAGGCCGGCGTCAATTCGGCGCTGCGCCATTACTTCAAGGCGGTGGCGGCGACCAATTCCGTCGATGCGGAGACCGTGATCGCGCAGATGCGCAAGACGCCGGTGAACGATTTCTTCGCGCAAGGTGGCGAGGTCCGCGAGGACGGCCGCATGGTCCACGACATGTACCTGATGCGGATCAAGAAGCCCGAGGAGTCCAAGAGCAAGTGGGACGTTTACGAATATCTGTCGACGGTTAAGGGCAACGATGCGTTCCGGCCGCTCGCCGAAGGTGGATGTCCCTACGTCAAGGCGCCGTGACGTGTGGTGCGGGTGAACGACAAAACAAAAACGGCCGGATCATCCGATCCGGCCGCTTCAAACTCTAAAATCTCTGAAAGAGCTTCAGCTCGCCTGCGCCACCGGCGCCGCGGCCGCCTTCTTCTTCTCGATCGCGCGCTTCAGGTCGAGCGCGCGTTGCGACAGCACGCCGGGGCGGGCCTTGATCAGGAACGCATCGAGGCCGCCATTGTGGTCGACGCTCTTGATCGCGTTGGTCGAGACGCGCAGGCGCACATTGCGGCCGAGCACGTCCGAGATGAAGGTGACGTTGCACAGGTTCGGCAGGAACCGGCGCTTGGTCTTGATATTCGAGTGGCTTACCTTGTGGCCCACCTGGACCCCTTTGGCCGTCAGTTCACAACGCCGCGACATCTTGAGAAAATCCTCTTGCATCCCGGGCTTTTCGTCCATCGTGGGCGAAAGCTTAAGGGTCCAACAACACGTCCATCCAGGGAACCGCGGACGTATAGGGGCCACGGCGCGGGGCGTCAAGGTTTTGGTGCCGGAGAGGGAGCGAAAAAGTGCAGCTTTATCGCTGTTCCCTGCGCTTTTTAGGCATCCTTTTTACGTTTTCTTCCCGGTCTTCTTGCTTGTCCTGTTGCGTCGGTCTCCGTCCTTGTCTTGGGCCGTCGCCGGATCATCACATAATCGGCGTATTCAGCGCCGAAATCTGAGGGTGCGCGCGGGCTCCCGCTTACTTTGGCGGGGATTGGCCCCGGAGGGCGCTTGGTTTAGTTGACGCTATTTCGTTGCAACAGTTTCCGTTCGCAACACCGGGACCGGCCCCGGAACTGGCCTTGAGGCATGCATTTGCGTCATACGCATTGTCCGCCGGATGCTTTAACTTACATGACCGATCAATCGCGCGTACCGCAGGACCGAGCTTCAGTGACAACGCCCCGCATGATGTCGTCCCGGCCAGCCCGTTTCCCGTCGCTGGCGCTGGGGATTTTCGTGGCCGGCGCGCTCACCCTGCTGTTTCCGCAGCATCCGGCCGCCGCGCAGGGCCGGCTCGATGCGCGCTATGAGGCGACGCTGGCCGGCATTCCCGTCGGCAAGGGCGCCTGGACCATCGAAATCACCGACGACGGCTTTGCCGCCGCCGCCACCGGCGGCACCGCGGGACTGTTGAAAGCCTTCGCCGGCGGCACCGGCACCAGCGCCTCGCAGGGCCGCGTCGTCAACGGCGCGCTGGTCGGGACCAGCTATCTCGCCACCATGACCACGGCGAAGAAATCCGAAACCATCCGCATGGTTCTCGCCAACGGCAACGTCAAGGAATTCACGATCGACCCGGCGCCGCCGCCGGATCCCGACCGGCTGCCGGTCACCGACGCGCAGCGCCGCAGCGCCTACGATCCGATGACCGGCGCGCTGTTGCACGTGCCGGGAACGGGCGAGGTGCTCACCCCGGATGCCTGCCGCACCGGCGCGCCGATCTTCGACGGCCGCATGCGCTACGATCTCAAGCTCGATTTCAAGCGGATGGAAACCGTCAAGTCCGAGAAGGGCTATCGCGGCCCGGTGGTGGTCTGCGCGATCTATTTCGCGCCGGTCTCGGGCTACATCCCCGATCGCCCCGTGATCAAATACCTCGCCGCCCAGCGCAACATGGAAATCGCCTTCGCGCCGCTCGCCGGCACCCGCATCCTGGTGCCGTACCGGATGGTGGTGCCGACCCCGCTCGGCACCGCGATGCTGGAAGCGACCCAGTTCAACACCTCGGCCACGCCGCCGCGTGTCGCCAAGACGCAGTGAGAGTTATTCAGGCGCGCAGTTTCTTCCTTCTCCCCTCCCCCTTGCGGGGAGGGGTCGGGGGTGGGGGTGCTCCAAGCACGGAGCTTGCGGCTTACCCCCCACCCCAACCCTCCCCCGCAAGGGGGGAGGGAGAAGTGCGACGCAAGCGCGAGAGCGATGACTCGTCGCTTGACTCTTCTTCACTTCTGATTCAACTCCGTCGTCGTGTCATCTTTAGGAATTTCGTCAGGAAACCGTCGCTTGTTTGCCCACGTTAAACTTGATCTAGTACGAAGCCGGAGTGTCCATGCGAGATGTTGCGGTGAACGTATCAGGAGTGGAGCGGAGTCAGCGATTCGGGCGCGATTCGTTCCGAACTCGTTCCAGAGATTAACCGCGACCCCTGACGCGTCGCATTGTGAAACAGTCTTGAACGCCCGCGGCGCAGAAACCCCCTGATCTCATGGCCTTTTCGTCCACTTCGCCCATGTTCGCCAGTGAACGGGCCCCCGGCGCCGGCGTCACCGCCGTGCTCGGGCCCACCAACACCGGCAAGACCCATCTCGCGATCGAGCGGATGCTGGCGCATTCCTCCGGGCTGATCGGGCTGCCGCTGCGGCTGCTGGCGCGCGAGGTCTACAACAAGATCGCCGACCGCGCCGGGCGTCGATTCGGTCGCGCTGATCACCGGCGAGGAAAAAATAAAACCGCCGAAGGCGCGGTTCTGGGTCTCCACCGTGGAGGCGATGCCGCGCGACCTCGACGTCTCGTTCCTCGCGGTCGATGAAATCCAGATCGCCGCCGATCTCGAGCGCGGCCACGTCTTCACCGACCGCATCCTGAACCGGCGCGGCCGCGACGAAACGCTGTTACTGGGCGCCGCCACCATGCGCCCGGTGATCGAGCGGCTGTTGCCGGGCGCCTCGATCGTGACCCGGCCGCGGCTGTCGCAGCTTGAATTCGCCGGCGACCGCAAGATCACGCGGCAGCCGCGGCGCACCGCGATCGTGGCGTTCTCGGCCGACGAGGTCTATGCGATCGCCGAACTGATCAAGCGCCAGCATGGCGGCGCCGCGGTGGTGCTGGGCTCGCTGTCGCCGCGCACCCGCAACGCGCAAGTGGCGATGTTCCAGAACGGCGACGTCGATTACCTGGTCGCGACCGACGCGGTCGGGATGGGGCTCAACCTCGACGTCGATCACGTCGCGTTCGCCTCCGACCGCAAATATGACGGCTATCAATTCCGCCGCCTCAACCCGTCGGAATTCGCGCAGATCGCCGGCCGCGCCGGCCGCGCCACCCGCGACGGCACCTTCGGCACCACCGGGCGCTGCGCGCCGTTCGAGCCCGAACTGGTCAACGCGCTGCAGAATCACACCTTCGAGAGCGTGAAAGTGCTGCAATGGCGCAATTCCAAGCTGGATTTCTCCTCGCTCGGCGCGCTGCAGGTGTCGCTGGCGCTGACGCCGTCGCATGAGGCGCTGACCCGCGCCCCGATCGCGGAAGATATGCGCGTGCTCGATCACGCCGCGCGCGACGCCGATGTGCGCGAGATGGCGCATGGCGCGGCCGCCGTGGAGCGGCTGTGGGATGCCTGCCAGATCCCGGATTACCGCAAGATCGCGCCCGCCGCCCATGCCGAGCTGGTGACGACATTGTTCGGGTTTTTGATGCAAAAGGGCCGCATTCCCGATGCCTGGTTCGCCGCCCAGGTCGATCAGGCCAACCGCGTCGATGGCGATATCGACACGCTGTCGGGCCGGATCGCGCAGATCCGGACCTGGACCTTCGTCGCCAACCGCCCGGATTGGCTGGCCGATCCCGAGCATTGGCAGGGGATTACGCGCGAACTTGAAAATAAATTGTCCGATGCGCTGCATGAACGGCTAACGGAGCGTTTCGTTGACCGCCGTACCAGTGTATTGATGCGCCGCCTGCGGGAGAACACAGTTTTGAATACGGAAATCGGCAAGACCGGCGAAGTGATCGTAGAGGGCCATGTGATCGGCCGGCTCGACGGATTCACCTTTGCGCCTGATGCTGCGGAAGCCGGGTCCGATGCGAAAGCCTTGCAGGCGACCGCGCAAAAGGCGCTGGCCGGCGAGATCGACGCCCGCGCCGAGAAATTGGCGGCGGCGCCCGACGATCAGTTCGTGCTGGCCTCCGACGGCACCATCCGCTGGACCGGCGACGCGGTGGCGAAGCTGGTCGCGGCCGACGATGCGCTGCATCCGCGGATCCGCGTCATTTCCGACGAGCGCCTGAGCGGCGCGCCGCGCGAGGCGGTGCAGGCGCGGCTCGATCTGTGGCTCAAGACCCATATCGAAAAGCTGCTGGGGCCGCTGTTCGACCTCGGCAAGGCCGAAGACGTCACCGGGATCGGGCGCGGCATCGCGTTTCAATTGATCGAGGCGCTCGGCGTGCTGGAGCGCGCCAAGATCGCCGCCGAGATGAAGGATCTCGATCAGCCGTCGCGCGCGGCGTTGCGCAAATACGGCGTCCGCTTCGGGGCCTATCACATCTACATCCCGCCGCTGTTGAAGCCGGCGGCGCGCGCGCTGGCGTCGCTGCTGTGGGCGCAGAAGGAAGACAACGTCGATCTGTCGGTGCTGTCGGGTGCGCAGCACCTCGCCGGCAGCGGCCGCACCTCGTTTCCGGTCGACAAGGCGCTGCCGCGCGACGCCTACCGCGTGCTGGGCTATCGGCAATGCGGCGAACGCGCGGTGCGGGTCGATATCCTGGAGCGGCTCGCCGATCTCATTCGTCCGGCGCTGGCGTGGCGTGAAACCTCGCCCGGCGAAAAGCCCGCCGGCGCGTTCGACGGCCGCGGTTTTGTCGTCACGCAGGCGATGACCTCGCTCGCGGGCTCTGCCGGCGAAGACTTCGCCTCGATCCTGCGCGCGCTCGGCTATCGCATGGAGCGCCGTCCGCCCTTGCCGCCGAAGCCGCCCGCGATCGAAGCCGCGCCGGTTGAAGCAGCATCTGTTGATGTAACGTCCGGCGAAGCAGCGGTGGTTGAAACCGCGGCTCTCGAAACAGCGACTGTGGAATCGGCGGTTGCGGAAACGCCGCCGCCCGATGCGATATCGCCGGAAGCTGTGTCGGCCGAGCCGGTATCGGCCGAAGCTGCGACCGATGTCGCCGACATCACCCCTGATGCGCCGCCGGTCATCGAGGCGGCCGCGACACCGTCGGCCGCGATGCTGCCCGAGATCGCCTTCGCGCCGCCGCCCGACATCGACGCGCCGGTGGTGGCCGAAGCTGTCGAAGTAGCACAAGTCGAAGTGGCGCCTGTCGAAGTGGCATCGCCCGAAGCCAATTCGGTCGAAGCCCCGCAGCCGCCGGCGGCACCGATCGAAGCCGAAACCAGCGACACGCCGCAGGATGCGGCGGTCACCGAGGCAACCACGGCGAATGCCGACGCCGATCAAGCCGCAACCGTTGACGCGGCCGCGCCTGCCGTCGCTGCGCCCGATGCGGCGGCGACGCCCGAATTGGTCGCGCCGGAAATGGTCGAGGTCTGGCGTCCCGGTGGCCGTTCTGAAGAGCGCCGGCCGCGGCATGATCGCAACCGCCACCGTCACCAGGGCCATCAGGAAGCCGCGCCCGCCGCTGCTACAGGCGGCGAAGCCGGCGAGGGCGACAAACGCCCGCCGCATCGGCGCGGGCGGCGTCACAGCGATTTCCGCGTCAAGCCGCGCGAGGGCGCGCCGGCCGACGCCGTTGCCGCACCGGTCAGCGCCGAGGGTGCGCCAGCCCGTGAAGCGCGCCAGGATCAAGCTCAAGACAAGGGCCGTCCGCCGCGCGAACGCTTCCAAGGCAAGGGCCGCGAGAACGATCGCGACAAGAGCGGCGGCGGTCGCCCGGATAAATTCGGCGGCGGGCGTGACAAGGGCGGACGCGATAAACCGGGCCGCGACAAAGGCGGTCGCGATTTCGGCGGTCGCGACAAGCGCGACAGCGGGCCGTCGCACCGGCAATACGCGACCACCGCCAGCCCGCGCGAGCGCGATCGTCCGGTCGATCCGAATTCGCCGTTCGCCAAACTGGCCGCGCTCAAGGAGCAGCTTGCCGCCGGCCGCAAGGATTAGTTTCTATAGCGACGCGTTGCTTCGCGCGAACCGGTCACCGCCCTCGGATCAAGTCCGAGGGGCATGCTTCGCTCGAAAACGCTGTGTTCGAAGTGGTGTTGTTTGGAGCGCCAGCGTCTCGATAAATGGCTGTGGCATGCGCGGGTGGTAAAGGCCCGCACCAGCGCCGCCGCGCTGGTCGAGGCCGGCCATGTCCGCATCAACGGCGTGCGCGAGCGGGCGCCCGGTCATGCCGTGAAGGCCGGCGACGTGCTGACGGTCGGGCTCGACCGCACCGTGCGTATCCTCAAGGTGGTCGGGTTTGCCGAGCGTCGCGGCGACGCGGCGGCGGCGCGCGCTGCTCTATGATGATCTCGAGGACGTGAATCGACAGAGCCCGGAATTGCACGGCCGCCGGGAATAACTATCTCTATCGAGGCGCGTTCAGGCAGCAATAGCCCTGCCGGGAATACCCTTTCGGGGGCCGCTTGCTTCACTTGCGGCTGCGGAATTCCTGCGCTACGCCAGCCGCTGAAAATTTGACTCGTTCCGGAGCCCTGGATGACTTACGTCGTCACTGAAGCGTGCATTAAATGCAAATATACCGATTGCGTTGAAGTCTGCCCTGTGGACTGCTTCTACGAGGGTGACAACATGCTGGTCATCCATCCGGACGAATGCATCGACTGCGGCGTCTGCGAGCCGGAATGTCCCGCCGACGCCATCAAGCCGGACACCGAGCCGGGCCTGGAGAAGTGGCTGGAGGTGAATACCGAATACGCCAAGAGCTGGCCCAACATCACCCAGAAGAAGGACGCCCCGGCGGACGCCAAGGATTTCGAGGGCATGGAGGGCAAGTTCGAGAAATATTTTTCTCCGGCGCCGGGAACCGGAGACTGAATGTCGGGGGTGACCGGCGTGACCTTCGGGTTGCGCCGCCCCGAAGGCTTAACCCTAACTCGGTTGATCGGGCGGAAATTACCCGCAAAAGCTGAGTATGGGCCCTAAATCATTGATTTTTGCGGAAAATGTGCTATATTGGGCACATTACAAGCCGAACCCAGCCATGCGTATCCTTGGCGTCAGCGGTTCCCGTGAAAACAACGAACAGGGGCGTGGCAGTTCCGCGCGCAGGCTGTGTCACAGAAAACGCGTAAAAAGAGTGTTTCCAAGGGTTCCAAAAAAGCCGCTGCGTCGAGCACGATCGCAGTGCAACCAAGAGCCGTGCTCGAGTTTCCCTGAAAGAAACTCGGACTGCCACCAAGGCCGCGGCAGCAAAATCCTCGAAAAACAAAAGAAGCGCAATGCCCAACAAGACTGCAAAAACTGCCGCGAAAGCGACTGGTTCGAAGGCCACTGCTTCGAAGGTCGCAGCCAAGACCGCGCCGAAGACCATCGCCAAGACTCCGGTCAAGCCGGTCGCAACCAAACCCGTCGTCGCCAGCAAGCCGCCCGCCAAGCCGGTGGCCGCGACGCCGCGCGTCGAGGAGCCGAAGAAGGC
The DNA here is from genome assembly GCA_963843235.1 of uncultured Alphaproteobacteria bacterium. GTDB lineage: Bacteria > Pseudomonadota > Alphaproteobacteria > Rhizobiales > Xanthobacteraceae > Bradyrhizobium. The sequence continues at coordinate 330,571 of CAWJJV010000003.1, read as the reverse complement.
GCTGACCCAGCGCCAGGGCTTCAAGACCAATGAATTCGTGGTCTATCCCGCCCACGGCGTTGGCCAGATCCTGGCCATCGAGGAGCAGGAGATCGCCGGCGCCAGGCTTGAGCTGTTCGTGATCAATTTCATGAAGGACAAGATGACGCTGCGGGTGCCGACCGCCAAGGTCGCCAATGTCGGCATGCGCAAGCTGTCGGAGCCGGCGCTGGTCAAGCGCGCGCTGGAAACCCTCAAGGGCCGCGCCCGCGTCAAGCGCACGATGTGGTCGCGCCGCGCGCAGGAATACGAAGCCAAGATCAATTCCGGAGACATCGTCGCGATCGCCGAAGTGGTGCGCGACCTCTATCGTTCGGAATCGCAGCCCGAACAGTCCTACAGCGAACGCCAGCTCTATGAAGCGGCGCTCGACCGGCTGTCGCGCGAGATCGCGGTGGTGCAGCATGTGACGGAAACCGAGGCGGTCAAGGAAATCGAAGGCCAGCTCGCCAAGAGCCCGCGCCGCGGCGCCAAGGCCGAAGCCGAAGTCGAGGCCGACGGTGACGCCGATGCGGACGGCGACGGCGATGGCGACGATACCGCCGTTACGGACGAAGCTGCGTAAGCGGCTTTCAGTTGGATTCGAGATGAGCAAAGGCCCGGTCGAAAGACCGGGCTTTTTGTTGACCGGGTGATTTCGGGTGGCCGATGAACTGGTGTAGGCCCGCGAATATGTCGTCCCTGCGAACGCAGGGACCCATACGGCGCGGTATCTCGTTTCGGCAATGAAGTAGCGGACATCTTCCCTTGGTGTCTGGCGCCAGGGGCTATGGGTCCCTGCGTTCGCAGGGACGACGAAGGCTGTGCGTTTCACGGTCTCGATCGCAAAGCTCGTCATTCCGGGATGCGCCGCTTGGCGCAGGCCCGGAATCCATAACCCCCGTGGCAGCGTTCGGTGCTGAGCAGCGATACGGTGGTTATGGATTCCGGGTTCGCGCTCCGCGCGCCCCGGAATGACGAGCATTAGTTTTTGTGCTTGCTTCGCAAGGCGGCGACGAAACGTCCCCTCAATCCACCACGATCTTGACGCGGTCGCGCACCTTGACCTGGGCGCGGGCGTCGAGGCCGTTGAGGATGCGGAAGCGCTCCACCGGGCGGTCGACGCCCGACATGCGGTGCGACAGCGATTCCACGGTGTCGCCGGGCTGCGCGGTGATGACCTTGATGCGCAAGCGGACGGGCGGCCTGAATTTCCTCGAGCGTCAGCCGGCGGAACGAGTTTACGGTTTCGCGCGCGTTGCGTTCGCTCTCGGTGGTCTTCTGCTTGGTGGCGAAGATGAAGCGATAGACGTCGCTGCCGAACCGCAGCGCGTAGACCTTGAACTGCCATTGATCGCCATGGGCGGTCGCCGATGCCGCCGGGAAGCCGTTGATCGTCAGATCCTCGGCCGTGGCCCTGTCGACATTTTCCATCCAGCCGGAGGTGAGATAGTCGGCGAGCGTCTGATCGGCCGGCACCCGCACCACGTCGAAGCGCATGGCCTGGGCGCCGCCCTCGCGCACGCCGATCACGGCCTGCGCGGTATTGTCCAGCGTGAAGGTCTCCGGCGCGGTGAAGGTGAAGCCGAGCTTGGGATGCAGGAAGCGATGGCCGCGCACGAAACCCTCGCTCGGATCTTCGCCGTAGACGATGTTGTCGATCGCGGCCAGATAGGTTTCGCGGTCGCGCTCGCCATTCTCGGGCGACGCGTACTGCCGCGCGCTGGCTTGCGCGCCTTGCACGCGCTCCGGCGTCGCCGGATGCGACGACAGGAAGTCCTGGGCGCGCGGATCGACCGAGGTCTTTCCCGCCTTCAGTTCGGCGTTGCGCTCCATCGACGTCAGAAAACGCGCCGCGCCATAGGGGTCGAAATGGGCGCGCGCCGAGATGCCGACGCCGATGTTGTCGGCCTCGAACTCCTGCTGCCGCGAAAAGCTTGCCATCGTCAGCTTGGTCTTGGCGAGCGCCAGCGCGGTGAGGTCGGGGTCGGTGCTCATGTCGGTGACGACACGGGTAACGATGGCGGCCTGGCGTGCCTGGTCCTCGCGGATCGAGGCGTGCTTGGCGATCACATGGGCCATCTCGTGCGACAGCACCGAGGATAGTTCCGAGGTATCGCACGCCAGCGCGATCAGGCCGCGGGTCACGTACAGCTGGCCGGTCGGCAGCGCGAAGGCATTCACCGCGCCGGAATTGAGGATCGTCACTTTGTAGGCCTGATCCGGGCGATCGGAGGCCGCGACCAGCCGATCGACGGTCTTGGTGATCAGCGCTTCCAGTTGCGGATCGTCATAGGTCCCGCCATAGGACGACAGGATTCGCTCATGCTCGCGCTCGGCTGCCGGGGTCTGCGCGACCGTGCGCACCGGCTTGGCCGGGGTGATGGTGGGGCTCGGCGTCGGGGCTGCGGTCTGTAACCGGCCGAACTCACTGCATCCGGCCAACGCCAGCGTCGCGCACAGCACAACGGGCGCAGCCCAAAGGCGGCGGGTCATGCCGATTTCGCGCCGTCGCATACGCTCTGACACCGTTGTCACTCGGTTTTGCGGCAAGCTAATTCTCGCCCAGCAACTCTATCTGCCCGACCCGCAGCGCCTCAATTCGCGGACCGCCGCGGGTTTCGATCCAGCCGCGGACTCGAACCCGTCGATTTTGAAGAGATTTAAGCACAATTCCAGCCGCTTCGAACGCCGGTATTGTGCGCTTTGGGATAGTCACAGCAAAGTCCCGTGTCCAGTTCCGTCCAAAATTAAGGTAGGTCGTTGTCCCGGCCTGCCGAACGGACAAGATTTTGCCTTCGACTACGGTAAATCGCCCGATCCCTGCCAAAATATCGCCCGGACTTTCCGAGTTTTTTATGGCCGTGGGATCGATCCAGATTCCCCGCTTGGCCTGTCGCGCATCGGCCTCGGCATGACTCAACATCGAGGCGCAGTCGCGGTCGGTCACGGTGGCCGCGACCAGCGCCGCTCCTTGCGCCAGCAACAGGCTCTGCACCGGCGTATCGGAGTCCGCGAGAAACACCAAAGCAGGCTGGCGGCCGTAACGGTCGGGGCTGTCGTCGTCGCCGCGCAGAATGACCTCGTGGCCGGCAATGATCGCCGACAGCGCCGCGGCGGGGTTCGCCTTGGTGTCGCTGGTCGTGACCGGCTCGATGCCCGCAAGGCGGATATCGCGGCCGTCCTGCAGGCGAAACGTGCGTGCATCGATGACCTCGACGACGCGGCCTTCGCCCTGCGGCTGCAGCGCGCATCCCGCCGCGATCGCGGGACCAGCTGCGGTGGCAAACAGAACACACCAGAGCGCGATGGTTGCGTGACGCACGGAATTAAGTTCGATCGATATCGGCGATGGCGGACATGACGCCATGTTCTCACAAAGCGTGCATTCCGTTTAGCGGAAAAACGCCGCCTATGCGTTTTGCCGCGGCTTGCCGCTATGCATCGCTTGCGGCATGATTGCCGCAACAGAATTGAGGCCGCGCCAGGCGGCCCGTTCGCAGGGAGGTTTCCATGAAACGGGTACTTTGCGGCGTTCTCGCCGCGATGCTGGCCGCCGCCGGCCCGGCGGCGATGGCGCAGAGCAAGCCTCCGTTAAAACTCGGCGGCATCCTCGACATGTCCGGTCTTTACGCCGACATCACTGGCCCCGGCAGCGAGACGGCCGCGAAAATGGCGGTCGAGGATTTCGGCGGCGAGGTGCTTGGCCGCAAAATCGAGATCGTCGTCGGCGATCATCTCAACAAGGCCGACCTTGCCGCCAATATCGCCCGCGACATGTTGGACAACCAGGGCGTCGAGATGATCTTCGACGTCGCGGCGTCCGCGACCGCGCTGGCGGCCGGCGAGATCGCCAAAGCCCGCAACAAGATCATCATGTTCTCGGGCCCCGGATCGATCCGCCTCAGCAATGAAGCCTGCGGTCCCTATACCGTCCATTACGTGTTCGATACTTTCGCCCAGGCCAATGTGACCGGCCTCGCGACGGTGAAGGCCGGGTTGGATAGCTGGTTCTTCCTGACCGCGGACTATGCGTTCGGACAGGACCTGGAAAAGGACACCACCAATGTGGTGGTGAAGTCCGGCGGCAAGGTGCTCGGCAGCGTCCGGCATCCGCTCAACACCTCGGATTTCTCGTCATATTTGCTGCAGGCGCAGGCCTCGAAGGCCAAGGTGATCGGGCTTGCCAACGCCGGCGGTGACACCATCAACGCCATCAAGCAGGCAGCCGAATTCGGAATCATGAAAGGCGGCCAGAAGGTGTCGCCCTTGCTTGCCTTTGTGACCGACATCGACGGCGTCGGCCTTGAGACCGCGCAAGGCCTGCTGCTCGCCGAGGCCTTCTACTGGGACCTTAACGACGAGACCCGCGCGTTTTCCAAGCGCTTCATGGAGCGGACCAAGCGGGTGCCGACCTCGGCGCAGGCCGGCGTCTACTCATCGGTCCTGCATTATCTCCAGGCAGTGAAGGCCGCAGGGACCACCGATCCGGCCGCGGTCATGAAGATCATGAAGGCGACGCCGATCAACGACATGTTCGCCAAGAACGGCAGGATCCGCGAGGACGGCCGGATGGTGCACGACATGTATCTGTTCGAGGTCAAGAAGCCTGCCGAATCCAAGGGACGGTGGGACGACTACAAGCTTCTGGCAACCGTCCCCGGCAACGAGGCGTTCCAGTCGCTCGAACTGTCGCGCTGCCCGCTGGTGAAGAAGTGACTTCGTGAGGCAGTCACGAAGTCATTCCGGGGCGCATGCGACGCGCGATCGAAGACGCATCCGGAGGTCCATAGCGACCGGATTCCGGATTCCGGCGCTACGCGCCATCCCGGAATGACGGTGCATGAACCAATAACAAACGAAAGCGAAAACGCATGAACGACATGGTCCTTCAGAACCTCGATCAGGGGCTGCTCACCATCACCATGAACCGTCCCGATCGGCGCAACGCGCTCAATCCGGACATGACGCTGGGGCTGGTCGAGGCGGCGCGGCGCGCCACTGAGGATCACGAGGTCCGCGCCGTGCTGCTCAAGGGCGCGGGCGGCACGTTCTGCGTCGGCGGCGATGTGAAGTCGATGGCGGCGGGCCGCGCGCCGCTGCCGTTCGAGGCCAAGATGGCCAACCTGCGGCGCGGCATGGAAGTCTCCCGCATTCTCCACGAGATGCCGAAGCCGGTGGTGGCGCAAGTCGACGGCGCGGCCGCGGGCGCCGGACTTTCGATCGCGCTGGCCTGCGACCTCCGCGTCGCCAGCGCCTCGGCCAAGATCACCACCGCGTTCGCCAAGGTGGGATTATCCGGCGATTACGGCGGCACTTATTTTCTGACCCATCTGCTTGGCAGCGCCAAGGCGCGCGAACTTTATCTGACCTCGCCGGTGCTGACCGCGCAGGAGGCGCTCGCGCTCGGCATGGTGACGCGCGTCGTTCCCGATGCCGAGGTCGAGGCGGCGGCGCATGAACTGGCGATGTCGCTGGCGCAGGGCCCGTCGGTGACGCTCGGCTATATCAAGCGCAACATCAACAACGCCGAGCATCTGTCGCTGGAAGCCTGCTTCGATGCCGAGGCGATGCATCACTCGCGCGCCGGCGAGACCGACGACCACAAGGAAGCCGCCAAGGCGTTCGTCGAAAAGCGCAAGCCGGTATTCTCGGGTCATTGAAAATGACCGAGGCCATTGATGGCAGGGGTCACTGAGATGGCGTATCTGCGGCTGCGCCAAATCTGCCTGGTCGCACCGCATCTCGAGCCTGTGATCACTGACATCGCCGCGATCATGGGCCTCACGGTCTGCTACCGCGACGGCAACGTCGCCAAATACGGCCTGGAGAATGCGTTGCTGCCGGTCGACACCATCCTGCTGGAGGTGGTGGCGCCGTTTCAACCGGGTACCGCGGCGGGGCGCTTTCTCGACAAGACCGGCGGCCGCGGCGGCTACATGGCGATCTTCTGCTGCGACGATCCCGACCAGCGCGGCGCGGATGCCAACAAGATCGGCGTGCGCACCGCCAACGTGATCGATCATCCGCCCTATCATGGTGTGCAACTGCATCCGCGCGATTGTCGCGCCGCCTTCATCGAGTTCAACCACACCGACGGCAGCGACGACGTGTTGGGACCCTATCCGCCGGCCGGCCCGGACTGGGCAACGTCGATCCGCAACGACGTGACCAAGGCGTTGATTGGGGTGGAGATGCAAAGCCCGGAGCCGCACGGATTGGCCGAGCATTGGGGACGGATCATCGGGGTTACCGTCAGCACGAATCGGGACGGGGAGCCCGAGCTGAAACTTCCCAATTGCAGTTTCCGGTTTGTGAAAGGCGCCAGCGAGATCATGAGCGGCCTGACGTTTCGGGTCGGCGATGTCGCTGCGGTCAGCCATGCTGCGAAGGCAAGAGGTTACGCGGTCGCGGGCGGTTCATTCCTGCTCGGCGGCGTGACGTTCAACCTGGTGGCGTGAGTGGCGAGTTCGTGTCCGAGCAGAGTGCGGTCGCCGGGGAAGCGCCACCTCTCCGCCGTCATCCCGGCCTGGCGCGCAATTGCGCGTGAGGGCCGGGATCCATAACCCCTGGCGCGGCTGATCGCAGAAGGTCTCTGCCACACTCTATAAAACGAAAGACACGGCGTATGGGTCCCGGCTTTCGCCGGGACGACCCGAATGAATGATCCAATCTTATCGCGGGTTCGTGTTCACACGCGTTCCTCGATGACGGCGTAACCCTACCGCCCCTTGAAGTTGGCGATGCGACGTGGTGGCCTTGGCGCCTTAAATCCTTGCTCGCGCTTTCGCCCGCTTGTAGGGTCAGCAAGCTGGTATTCTCGTGGGTGACGTCCAAGGATGGCGCCGCATGACTCTGCAACAGTCGAGAATCTGCAAGGGGTGCTGGGAGCAGATGCATCTGCCGGTGCCGCTTCATGGCTTGCTTTCGGTGCCATTCCGGGCGTTTGGCGTTCGTCCCAGCCGGATGAATCCCAATACCTGCACGATCTGCGAATTGATGTTTACGAAGGTTATGAGAGCCCGCAAGATCACCATCGACGCGACCGTCATGTTTGCCGATCTGAGAGGCTACACCGGCCTGTCCCAATCTCAATCTTCCGATGCCGTTTCGGGATTGCTCGATGCGTTCTACGATGAAAGCGCGAGCGCCATCTGGGAATGCGACGGACTTCTCAACAAGACCATTGGAGACGCAGTCATGGCGGTCTTCAATTTTCCTTTGAAACGTGATGACCATGTCAAACGGGCGCTGTTCGCGGCGCGCGAAATTCAGAGGAACTGGTGCGTCAGGCGCGAGACCCTCGCTGCGACTCACGGTCTTACCGCCAGCGATTTGGGGATCGGCATCGGCATCCATTCGGGAGAACTCAGTTTTGGGGAATTCGGCCGCTCCCATCGCGACTTGACCGCAATCGGCACCGTCGTCAACACGGCTTCCCGTGCGCAATCGGTTGCTGCACCTGACCAGATTCTGGTCACGCAGACCGTCTATGAGCGCGCCCAACCGGACTTGATGGATAGTCGTGCAAAGCCATACCGGCTGAAGGGGTTCGATGCGCCGATCGAATTGTATGCGGCCTAGTCGGCGCTACTCGATCACGTCATCGCAGCGAAGCTTGTCGCCAGACGGTTTCGCAGCTCTGCTCTTCGGGGCGATTAGGCCGTAGCTCAGTACGAAACGATGAAGCTCGGCGAACTAAACGAGTGCTTTAGCCCATTCGCGCCATGATGGGCCGCGCATGATCGGCATACTTCCCCTCTCCCGCGAGGGGAGAGGGGGAAGAGATATTCACCGCCCCTTGAAGTTGGCGACGCGGCGCTCGGCGGTGGCCTTGACGCCTTCCTTGAAATCCTCGGTGGCGCGCAGGCGCGTCTGTTCGGCGAGTTCATGGTTGGTGGCAGCCAACACACGGTCGGCAAGGCCCGCGCGCATGGTGGCGCGGGTCGAGAGCAGGCCGAGCGGCGAACATTCGGCAATCTCGGCGGCGAGCTTCATGGCGGCGGCGCGCACCTGATCCTGCGGCACGCATTCATTGGCGAGCCCCATGCGATAGGCTTCCTCGCCGGTGACGCGGCGGCTGGTGTAGAAAATCAGCTCCGCATTGTTCTGGCCGACCAGCTCGGGAAGCGTCGCGGTGAGGCCGAAGCCCGGATGAAATCCGAGCTTGGTGAAATTCGCGGAAAAGCGCGCCTCGGGGCAGGTGACGCGGAAGTCGGCCGATACCGCCAATCCCAACCCGCCGCCGATGGCGGCGCCGTGTACGGCGGCGACGATCGGCTTCTTGTTGCGGAAAATGCGCACGGCATGGAGATAGAGATTGTCGATGCGGCCGAGGCTGTCGGCGGGATCGCCTCTGGCGATGCGCGCCTCCTGCTCCTGCCGCGCCGGGTCGTTGAAATTGGCGCCGGCGCAGAAGGCCTTGCCCTGGGCGGCGAGCACCGAGGCGCGGATTTCGATGTCGCGATCGAACTCCTCCAGCGCATCGGCGATCTGGTTGATCAGCGAGATATCGAAGAAGTTCAGCGGCGGCCGCCGGATTTCGATCAGGCCGACGTGTCCGTGCTTCTCGACGCCGATGTCTGTAAACTGGGTCATGATGTTCCTCGGTTGAATGCGTTAGCGCAAGCCTGGCCCGCGCCCTAGCGCAGACCAAGCCCGCGCGCGATGATGCCGCGCAGCACTTCGGTGGTGCCGCCTTGAATGGTGAGCTTGGGCGCGGTCTTGATCGCGAACGACAATTGGTCTTCCAGCGTCTCGTGGTTGGTCGCGTCGGCATCGACGAAGGCCGCGAGATCGCGCACCCGATGCGGCAATTGCTGCTCCCAGACCGTGCCGATGTCCTTGACGATCGAGGCTTCCACCACCGGCTCCTTGCCGGCCTGCAGCATGCCGGCGACCGACACCGACATCCGCCGCATGGTATGAAGCTGCGCCACCAGCCGGCCGATGCCTTCGGCGCTGCGGGTGTCCGGGTTTTTTCCAACCGCGCGCACCAGTTCGGTCAGGACGTAATAGGTTTCCAGGAATCGCTCGGGCCCTGAGCGTTCATAGGCCAGTTCGCTGGTCGCCTGCTTCCAGGCGCCGTCGATTTCGCCGAGCACGTGATCGTCCGGCATGAAGGCGTCGGTGAAGACTACTTCGTTGAATTCGGACTGCCCGGTGATCTGGCCGATCGGGTTGACCTTGATGCCCGGGGTCTTCATGTCGACCAGGAACTGGGTCAGGCCGTGGCGGCGGTTTTCCTTGGTCGATGGCGAGGTGCGGAAGATCGCGATCATGTAGTCGGCGATGTGCGCCGAGGAAGTCCAGATCTTGGTGCCGTTGATCAGAAATCCGCCCTCGGTCTTGGTCGCCTTGGTCTTGGCCGCGAACAAATCCGAGCCGGAATTGGGCTCGCTCATGCCGATCGCGAAACAGACCTCGCCGCGGCAGATCCGCGGCAGGATGTCCATCTTGATGCGCTCGGGCGCGTATTTCAAAAGCACCGGGCCGCTCTGCCGGTCGGCGACGAAGAAGCGCCGCGTCGGCGCGTTGGCGACGCGCATCTCCTCGGTGACCACATAGCGTTCGAGAAAGCTGCGCTCGTGACCGCCATATTGCTTCGGCCAGGTCATGCCGAGCCAGCCGCGCGCGCCGACCCGGCGGGAAAATTCCGGCGCGTCGGTATCTTCGCGGTTGGGCTTGTGCGGATCGAAGGTGCCGGCGGCGATCTCCTCGGCGAGGAAGGCGCGCACTTCCTTGCGCAAGCGCTCGCATTCGGGCGGCAGGCGGATCGGATCGAAACGAAGGGCTGCGGTCATGTTGAATCTCGATTTTTCTAGATATCAGCGCGAGGCGACCAGCGGCCACAGCTCGTCGGCGCCGCGCGCGGCGACCAGTCTGCCGAGTTCGACCGCCCAGTAGCTTTCGGAGCCGAAATCGTCGCGCCAGGCCAATGCCCGCAGGGAATAGCGATGCAGGATGTGCTCGCTGGTGAAGCCGATCGCGCCGTGGACCTGATGCGCGATGGCTCCGCCTTTTTCGGCGGCCTCCGCGCAGCGGATCTTGGCCGACGCGGCTTCCAGGAATATTTCGTCGTCGAACGATGTCGCGTTGGCGATCGCGTCCGCCGCCGAGGTCGCCGCCGCCAGCGCCGCCGCCGACTCGCCGGCGAGGCGCGCGAGATTGTGCTGCACCGCCTGGAATTTCGAGATCTTCTTTTCGAACGCGACGCGCTCGTTGGAATACTGCACACTGATGTCGAGCATCGATTCCAGGCTGCCGGCGATTTGCAGGCTGCGCACCACGCCGCCCATCAACAACAGCGCGTTGCGGTCGAACCCCTTCGGCACCGGCTTGATCGCGGCGGGTTGAACCTTGTCGAACGTCACGGTGTCGCTGTTGTCGCCGCCGAGATTGAGGCCGGCCTCGATCCGGCAGTCGCTCGCCTTGACCAGCGCGATCGAAAGCCCGCTCGTGCCGTCTGCCAATACGGCGATATGTTGGGCGGCCTTGGCAAAGGGAACGCCGCGCGCGCGACCGGACAAGGTGCCGTCGGCGTTGAGCGTGACGCGGTCCTTCGGGGCGGCGGGCGCGACCGTCATCGCGCCATCGGGCGCGGTGATTTTGGCTTGCGCCAACAGCCATCCCGCCAGCATCGTCTCGGCGAGCGGCACCGCGACGGCGAAACGCCCGGCGGCGCTCAACACGCTAAATCCTTCGGCCATGCTGGCGCCCGAGCCGCCGCAATCCTCCGGCACCCATGACAGCGGCAATCCGGCCTCGGTCAGCGCCTGCCACAGCGGCGCTTTCCAATTGCCTTGCTTGTCGTGGTTGATGGTTTGCGCGTCGGCGAGATCGGCAAATATCCGTTCCGCGGTCTCGGCGACAATATTCTCACTCTCCGCCACAGCGTTCCTCGTTCTCAATCCGCACGCATCCGGCGCGGCAGTTTTGCCGGGCATCGTGTGCGGCCGTTTCTTGCACCGCATGATGAGGAAAAGCCACCGGCATGACAAGCGCCGATGTCCGCAGGGCAGCCTGCGAGCCCGGCATAAGTGTCGGTCACGACAGCATTAATTCCGCGCAACGAACTTTGGCGAATTTGCGGACAATCGCCGGCACGATATGGTAGACCGCGCCTCGCATGCGAGCGGGCTGCTCAAAATCAACAAGAGGAAATGCGGATGTCCAAGGACGTTTCTGGGGATGGTTTGTGCGCGATTGTGACGGGTTCGGCGTCCGGTCTGGGGGCGGCGACGGCAACCATTCTGGCCAAGAGCGGCGCGCGCATCGTGATCAATTATTCCTCCAGCCAGAAGGAAGCCGAACAGACCGCCGATCTCTGCCGCACGGCCGGCGCTGAAATCGCCGTCGTGCAGGGCGACGTATCGCGCGATGAGGATTGCAAGAAGATCGTCGCTGCGGCCGCGCCCTGGGGACGCCTCGATGCCCTGATCAACAACGCCGGCACCACCAAGCATATGGCGCACGACAACCTCGACGGGTTGTCGGCGGAAGATTTCCAGCGCCTGTTCGGCGTCAACACCATCGGTCCGTTTCAGATGGTCCGGGCGGCGCGGTCGCTGCTGGAAGCCGGCGCCAAGGCTTCGGGGCGCGCCTCCTCGGTCGTCAACGTGTCGTCGGTCGCGGGCATCAGCGGCATCGGCTCGTCGATCGCCTATGCGGCGAGCAAGGGCGCGCTGAACACCATCACCTATTCGCTGGCGCGGGCGCTGGCGCCCCTGATCCGCGTCAACGCCGTCTGCCCCGGCTACATCGATACGCCGTGGTTCACCAAGGGCCGCGGCGTTGAAGGCGCCGCCAAGGTGCGCGATTCCGTGGTCGCCAAAGTGCCGCTCAAGCGCGCCTCGACGGCGGAAGACGTCGCCGGGCTGGTGTGCTTCCTCGCCACGCCGCAATCAAGCAACATGACCGGCGAAGTGGTTCGGATGGATGCCGGCGCGCATCTGATTACGTAAAACGAGCTGGTCATTCCGGGGCGATGCCAACGGGTCCGCGCGAAGCGCGGCCCGATGACAGGCTCCGCGACGAAGCAATCCAGGGCGCCAATCGCGTGGCTCCTGGATTGCTTCGCTCCGCTCGCAATGACGAACGTCGCGCCCTATCTGTTGCCGGGATCGCTGATCACCCGACTCGCCACCAGCCTGTTCCAGATGAACAGCACGATCAGCGCGCCGATCGTTGCGGTGATGAAGCCGGCGCCCTGGTTCGGGCCGTAATGGCCGATTGCCTGGCCGATGAAGGTTGCGAGAAACGCGCCGGCAATGCCGAGCACGGTGGTCAGGATGAAGCCGCTGGGATTATTGGGCCCCGGTGACACCAGCCGGGCGATAATTCCCGCAACGAAGCCGACAATGATGACCCAGAGAATGCCGCTCATGAGGATCGTCCTTTCCGGAATAAATAAAGTCTAAAAAGCCGAGGCCGGAATCAGATCCGGCCGGAAAGTTCGGTGTCGGTCGGCAGCCGTCCGTCCGGCGTCAAATGGTTGACCACGTCGGGCAGATGCCGGCTGAGGCCCGAAAGCAGTTCGTCGCGCGACAGGCCGCTTTGCGACATCAGGCTGTTGATCTGGTCGGCGCCGAGCGCGCTGGCGAGATCGCCCGGCGCAATTTGCTTGTTCGGGCCCGGGCTCACCCATGAATTGGCGGTTTCGCCGTGGCCGCTCTGCTGGAATTGCTTGAGCAGGTCGCCGAGGCCGCCGCTGAGCACGCTTCCCGCGGCGCCGCCGGCGAGTAGCCCGCCCAACCCGCCTGTCAACAGCCCGCCAAGACCGCCCATGCTGCCACCACCACCCATGCCACCGCTATTGGGTACGCTGGTGTTGGCGCTGCCGCCGGAAGAGGGCACCGAAGCGGGAGCTGCGCCCGGCTGGCTGCCACCGAGATGCTTGACGGCCTTGTAGGCCAGCAGGGCCAGGATCGCCATCGTCATCGGCGACATTCCGCCGCTGCTCTCGCCTTCGGCGCTTGGGTTGCTCGGGCCGCGCGGCCCGTTCTGCATGCCGTTCAGTACGTCGAGTAAACCCATGGTCCTCTCCTACTGTTGCTTTTATCGGCCCCGCCCAGGAAACATACCGGCGTGCCATGACGGTTACAAGGCGCAGGCCGCCGCAGCGTTGCGGGTACGCCGGTGCTTTGACCGCCATCGGCCGCCAAAGTCTGCTAATTAGATCCGACGCCTCCATGGAATGCCGCAGGATGATCGCTGACAAACCGATCGGAGTGGCCGGCGCCGGCAGCATCGGCTGCTTTGTCGGCGGCATGTACGCGGCGGCCGGCCGGCGCGTCGCGCTGCTGGCGCGGCCGCGCGTGATCCAGGAAATCGAAGGTAACGGGCTGCGCTTGAGCAGTTTCGAGGGCCTTGAGCGGCGGATCGCGCCGGATCAACTGATGCTGTCGGAGGACCCCGGCATCCTGGGTGACGTCGGCGTGGTGTTGGTGACGGTCAAAAGCACCGATACCGCTGACATCGCCGGTATCATCGCTGGGCATGCGCCGCCGGAAGCCGTCGTCGTTAGCCTGCAGAACGGCGTCGGCAACACCGCAATACTACGCGCGCGGTTGCCGGGCCGACGCGTGCTGGCCGCGATGGTTCCGTTCAATGTGGTTGCGTCGGGCGAGGGACGATATCATCGCGCCACCTCCGGCGACATCATGATCGAGCAGGACGCCGTCAACACGGCCGGCCAACTCGCGGTGCCCGGCTTGAAGATGTGCGGCACCGACGATATCGCCGGCGTGCAGTGGGGCAAGCTTCTGGTCAATCTCAACAACGCGCTCAACGCGCTTTCCGGCCTGCCGCTGCGACAGCAGCTTGCGCAGCGAACATGGCGCACGCTCTTGGCGGATCAGATGGCGGAGGGGCTCGCGGCGATCCGGGCGGAGGGCATCAGGCCGGTGTCATCGACGCCGATTCCTGCGGGCTGGGCGCCGTCCTTGCTGCGGCTGCCCGATGCGGCCTTCGAGATCCTGCTCGGGCGCACCATGAAGATCGATCCCGAGGCGCGTTCGTCGATGTCGGAAGATCTGCAGCGCGGCCGCCGCACCGAAATCGATTATCTGCAGGGCGTCATCGTCGAAATCGCCGACCGGCACCGGCTGCCGGTGCCGCTGTCGCGCCGCATCGTCGCCCTGATCAAACGCGCCGAGACCGAAGGCCAGGGCTTGCCCGGGCTGACGCCGGAGCAGATCCGGTCGTAAGATGGCCGAGAGACTGCCAACGGATTGCCAAGCGGATTGCCAAGGGATTTCAAAAGGCGGCGTGGCCTTGAAATGGCTGTCATCGCGGATGAGTTTCGGCCGAGCCGACGCAGTTCCGCGGCGCCCGGCCTTGGATAGGGTGAATTGCATGAATGGGATCAAACGATACGCCGTTGCGATCTTGTCAGCGCTTGGCGCCGGCACGTTGGTCGTGCCGGCCAACGCCGCGCCGCCGACCGTCACGCCATCGCCGGGTTATGATGCGCGATTGCAGGAGCAGCGCGCCGCGCCGCCGATCTACCAGCGGGCCGCGCCCGCGCCCAAGCCGGTGGTCCGGCGCCATCGCAAGCCGACCTACAACGGCGCGCGCTGATCCGTGCCGATGTCAGCCTGCATCAAGGTGTCGTCGCGCGTTGAACTGACTGCGCTGGCGCGCGCTTACGTGGAGGCGACAACCGCCACGCGCTAGCGCTACTTGCTGTCCGCGCGCCGGTCCTTGCCCTGCGGCGCCGTGTCTTTGCCCTGGGACGAACCAAACAGCTTCTTCAACTCGTTGAGGCTTTCGGAAAGCTTCGGCCATTCGCAAGAGAATGAATGCGGCGCGCAATGGGCGGTCTTGCCGCGCGACCTGAAATCGCCGGCCGCGACCCGCTTGTTGGGCGCTTGCACCGGCAACGGCACCCGTGCGGGTTCTCTTTTTTTGAAAGTAGCCGGCTGCAACGGCGGTTGCGCCGCTTCCTGCGTTTGCTGCTGCTTCGACGCATTCGCCTCGGCGATACGGCTGCGCCGCTGGGTGTCGAGATAGGCGGTGTACTGCTGGTCGATGTGTTTCTGTTCTTCCGGTGTCGGGTTCGGGCCGGCGATATCGAAACTTCGGTTCTGCATGAAATCGAAATAAGTGTAGCCGCCGCCGGGTTTGCGACGGCCGGCGAATTTCGCATTGCATGTGGCAAGGGCTGCCTTTGCCTCCTTGGCCGCCAGCTTCTCCGCGGCGTCGGCGCATTCCTCGAAATCGGCCGGCGCGCGCGACCACCACTGCGCGGGCGCGCGCGAGGGCTGCAGCACGAAGCTGGCGCTGGCCGCGGCAAACAGCAGGGTGAATGAGCGCGATGCGATCAAGGACGATATTCCCAAGGCAATTGTGTGAAAGCTGATTTTTGCGGATTGTCGTCATTCTCGATTGATTTGTCACCCCGGAAATGGGGCCTTTTTGCTACACGTGTTACGAGCGTTTTCTGCCTCCCGTAACAGACGCGGTACGTCCGTGCCCGAAGCGACCCGCGGAAACGAGCAGGATCCGCAGAGACTTGCGGACGCGTGGCGGTCGCCGGCCGGATGTGGGGGTTGCAGGCGCGATCAACCGGCTGATCCGGCCAAAGAGCCGGTCATGAGCCGGCCAAGAACCGACCAAAGCGCCGGTCAGGAGCGGTCGAGGGAGGCTGGAGATCGCGCGCGGGCTCTGCTATGGAGTTTTTCAAGCGCCCGCATCTGTCCGCGGGCTCTTCGGTCCCGTAGCTCAGCCGGATAGAGCGACGGTTTCCTAAACCGTAGGTCGCATGTTCGAGTCATGCCGGGATCGCCAACGCGCGCGTTGCACTTTTCGTAACAAATTCAACAGCTTCTTGTTTGTCCTTGGTTTGTTCGCGGCCGAAAATTCGCGTTTCATCACGGATCGCTTGCCGTCTGCTCCCTGCAACACCGATGCAACACGGACCGACCCATTTGTTCGTGGTTCGTCCGAAGGTGATGGATTGCGATTTAGCCGAACGTGGCACGAGTGTTGATGAAGTCGCGAGACCGTCGCTGCCATTGGGTTTCATGACGCCTAAGTGCGACCCGCGCGTTTACCAATGACTGCCAAGCTGCCCGGAAATACCTGTACCGTCGGTTCGTCAATGATCGAACGAGGCGCAACAACGGCAAGGCAACAAGCGACATATCTTCCTTCGGCGAAGTAGAACGTACTACGGAGGCAGCAATGTCTTTTGAACTTCCAAACTTTTAGGATTGGAAGTCGCCCGTCGCCCGGTAGCTATCCGTTGCCGATTCCCATCTTCAGCTGCTGGTAAGCGTCACGTAGCTGCGCCTCGATCTTCAGCCAATCCTGTTCAGTGATCGTCTGCCCGCGGGCGTCGCGATAGGACATCGCTTCTGCGCGGCCGATTCCGAATGCAAGGAGCGCGGGATCGTCCTGCCGTTTGCCGTAGGTGAGCGCAGCCACTTGAGCGATGGTTACGCCATAATCGCGGGGACCGACGGATTCGCGTCGCGCTTGCCACCAGTCGAGTTCACGCGACGCGAGTTCTTCCGGCTCGATGGCGACCGGCGCCGCCTCCCGCAGCAAGCCATAATACGCAACGAGAAAGGGAATGGCTCTTTCCGCTTCAGACCGCGAACGGGTTGGCTGGAAGGCTCTGGCGGCTTGTGCGGCCGCAAGTGCTATTCGGAAGCTTGCAAGCGGTGAGAAGTCGAACGTCCGCGACGATTCATAGAGGTGATAGAACAGCGTCAGATAGTGTTTGGCGTAGTAGTCTCGCCACATCGCGGTTTCGAGCCGCGCTACGTCTGCGGGATCGAATTTGCGCAAGTTCGCGTTCCTGGGAGCGGCCGCATAGATACCTAACACCGCGAGCAGCAATGCCAGCGGAATAGTACGCTTTGACCCCATGGCAGCCCCTGGTTCCGATTCGGCCGTGCGCTTGCGCTCACTACTGCATAAGACATTGCAGCGTCACATACAGAAAAACGTCGTTACATCGGCAACGATGACGCAAACGTTGCTGCAGAGGCGATCAGATGGTTGCCTGCGGAATTGAACGGCTTTAGCGATGCCGGTCGCCCCAGGGAGGGTTCTCTGCTTTGAAGTTTTGCGATCCGCAAATGACCGGGGACTACGCTCCCGATCCCCCGGGATATTCTCTTACTCGGCTGAAACGAATGCCTCGGGACGTTCCAGCCATCTCGCGAGATCAGTTCGAAGTTGGCGGACTTCACTTGAGTGTAACGGGCTACCACGCGAGCGTTTTCTGGCGGACCCGTTAAGACCGCTCACTTGCTTGATCTTCGCGCGGATCGCGAGAGGTGCGCCTCGCGCCAGTGGAATGCTCCGCAGGTTTCCGTAACGTCCAGATAGGCCTCGCCCAGCAGCAGCCGGTTTGATGTTCGGAATTCCGAACCTCACAATCGCGCGCATCGCGAAGATTTGACTGCGCGGACCGTTGAAAGAGGCGGTTTGGAGGCTTCTTTTGGAGCGTGAAATCACGGTCTCAAAGGGTAGAGGCGACGATGCGGAGCGCTGACTTTATCAATACTTCCGAGTTGCACTACGAACAGCGGAGAGAACTGCTACGCCCGAACGGGGGACTGTATATGCCGGACCACCCCAAACTCTTTGCTGGCCGGGTGGCCTTTCATATTCACTCCTCGATCGTGCGAGTGTGAGATGATTGCCGATAATATTCTGCAAAGAGCAATCTCGCGTCTCGTCGGGAGGGGTACGCTCAGGATAATTACGGGATCTGGCGCTTGCCTCGAGGCGGGCGATGGCGGTGATCCCCAAGTCAGCATTCGCCTGCTCGACAGGGCTGCGACATGGAGTTTATTAATCGATCCGGAGCTAACGCTCGGTGAACTCTATACCGACGGCCGGCTCGTGATCGAACAAGGGACTATCTTCGATCTCTTCCAACTCTTGCTTGAGACCAGGCACGGCCAACGGGGAGCACTAC
Organism: uncultured Alphaproteobacteria bacterium; assembly: GCA_963843235.1. Classification (GTDB taxonomy): domain Bacteria; phylum Pseudomonadota; class Alphaproteobacteria; order Rhizobiales; family Xanthobacteraceae; genus Bradyrhizobium. Next base: position 312,618 of record CAWJJV010000003.1, on the reverse strand, counting down.
CGATTCCGTCGTTCTCCAGTCTGCGCGAGCTGGCAGAGCGTTTCCGTGGCAAAATTGACCCGAACCGCGCAAAGCGTAACGTTGCCCATCATTACGACCTCGACCGTCGGCTGTACGAGCTGTTTCTTGATTCGGAATGGCAATATTCCTGTGCTTATTTCGAGTATCCGGGCCAGTCTTTGGATGATGCCCAGCGAGCAAAGCAGCGTCACATCGCGGCAAAGCTCATGATCGAGCCTGGCCAGGAGGTGCTCGATATCGGAAGCGGTTGGGGAGGCCTGGCGCTCTATCTCGCCAGGACCGCGGGCGCGAGCAAAGTCAAGGGAATCACCCTCTCCGAAGAACAGCTTGCGGCGGCACGGCGCTCGGCCGCCCAATCTGGATTGGCCAACCGGGCCTCCTTCGAGCTTGAGGATTACCGCAACACAACGGGTACGTTTGACAGAATAGTGTCGGTTGGCATGTTCGAGCATGTCGGTCGTGAGTCCTACGACACCTACTTCCAGACATGTCATCGTCTTCTCTCCGATACGGGCGTGATGCTGTTACACACGATCGGTTCGACCCGTTCTCCGGAGTATACCAATCCCTGGATCGCGAAATATATCTTCCCGAATTGTTATCTTCCATCCTTGTCGGAAGTCATGCAATCCGTCGAGCGCGCAGGGCTCATCGTCACCGATACCGAAGTGCTCCGTCTGCACTATGCAGAGACGCTTAAAGCGTGGCGCAAACGATTTATGGCCCGGCGCGTCGAGGCCGCGAGGCTCTATGACGAGCGTTTCGTCCGAATGTGGGAATGCTATCTGGCGATGTGCGAAGCAGGATTTCGATTCGGCAGCCTCGTCGTATTTCAGATCCAACTCGCCAAACGCGTCGGTACAGTTCCCCTCATGCGCGATTATATAGCAGATAGGGAAGAGCAGCTACGGGACGCTGAACAACATAAACGTCTTTCGGCCGCGGAATAACGCGATCAAGGCGGACCTGCTGAACATTCCCGCGTTCTATCGCGCCCATAGTCCTCAGTTACAGGACCGGCGTAATCGCCGGAGATGTAGCGCCGTCTCCGATTGGCATACTGGAGGTGACTGCGCGTTGGCGAATGCATGTGCGTGGTCTACGATGGCACCAATGCCGGCGCCCGGAATTGCTTCGAAGAATCTGATTTTCACGTCATTGTGACGCCATGTCTTGGCGGCTAATTCAGTAAGCTCCGCGCCGGCTCGGCCTGGGCGCGATGATTACGATCGTGCCGAAGCAAATATAAAAACCGGAGGAACATAACGGATGTCCGTCATCGAGCAGGCCACCCCACGTCTCAAATGGATTCAACGTGCCGCCTTGGCCATGCTGGTGGTCGCGGGGGTGGTCAACTATATCGACCGCGCAACACTTGCAGTAGCTAATCCGCTGATCCGGGAAGAACTCGGACTATCGATTGCGGATATGGGCTATCTGCTGTCGGCATTCCTATGGGCCTATGCCTTCGCGCAATTGCCAACCGGCGCGATGGTGGACAGGCTGGGGCCACGCATCCTGCTTGCTTGCGGGCTAGGCCTGTGGTCGCTCGCGCAGCTTCTCGGCGGCCTAGTGCACACTTTCGGCCAGTTTTTTGGCGCGCGCATCCTGCTCGGCATTGGTGAGGCGCCGCAATTCCCAACCGGCGCACGGGTAGTGCGCGACTGGTTCAATCAGCGCGATCGCGGCCTCGCCACTGGCATTTTTAACTGCGCATCCTCGCTGGGTACGGCGATCGCCGTACCCTTGTTGACCTTCCTGATGCTGAGTTTGGGCTGGCGGGTGATGTTCGTGATTATGGGCATCGCCGGCCTGCTCGTGGCGGCCGTTTGGTATGTAGTTTACCGCAACCCCTCCGAAGTGGCACTGACGGTCGAGGAAAACACCTACCGGTCCCAAGGCGACCCACCCGGTCAGCGGACGAGAGTCACGCTTCGCGAATGGAAGGCATTGTTTCGCTTCCGAACCACGTGGGGCATGGTGTTCGGCTATTTCGGCTGCATCTATTTGACTTGGATATACACCGCGTGGCTGCCCGGCTATCTCGAGATCGAGCGCCACATGAGCGTGAAGTATACGGGATGGGCGGCCGCCATTCCGTTTGCCTGCGGTGTCGTCGGCGGCATATTGGGTGGCTATATTGCCGACATGCTGGTGCGCCGCGGCGTGGAACCGCTCAGGAGCCGTCGCTACCCGGCCGCCATCGCATTGCTCGGTACGGCGGTCTGCACGTTGGCAGCAGCCTATGTCTCCAGCAATGCCCTTGCCATCGGCTTCATCTCCGTATCGCTGTTCTTGGTGTACGTGACCAGCACTTGCGCCTGGGCGCTGAGTTCGGTCGCGGTGCCGACCAATTGCACCGCCTCGATCGGCGCCGTACAGAATTTCGGTGGGTATCTCGGCGGCGCGCTGGCCCCCACCGTCACCGGCCTGATCGTGCAGAAGACGGGCTCCTTCGTGCCGGCGCTAATCGTTGGGTCGTTGATCGGGACGATCTCGGCGGCCTGCTATCTGTTCATTGTCGATCAGCCGATCATGGCGTCAGACTTGGACGTCATGTCCGTTCCCGGCGCCGACGTTTTGCCGGCCAGTGCGATTCCCACAGAGAAACCGTAAGCGAATTGTCCCTGGGCAATCGAAATCCATACCAATGTATGGGTCCGGCTATCACAGCCGAGAGGTCTGGCCATCAGACTCGAGAGATTGTGGCCGTGCGTCGATGAACGCATAGCTCAGGCAGTCTCCTCCCGAAACTAATGCGGTGTCGGCGGCTGCCTGAGCGGTCGATCGGCCGGTCGCGTCCATCCCCGAGGGACGCTCACACTCACAATCCGGAACGGTCGCACGCGATTACGCGAGTTCAAGCCAACAAGGATTCCAAACATGAGCAAGCTACTTTATATCAAGGCGTCGCCGCGCGGCGCCGAGTTAAAGAGCAGCGCGGTCGCAAACGCCTATGTGGCCGCGCTGCGCGAGCGGCTCCCCGCGCTTTCCGTCGATACGCTTGACTTGGCCAAGGAGAAGATTTCCGACTTCGACGGCGACAAGGCCGCCGCGAAGATGGCGGTGATGACCGGTCAGACCAACCAAGGCCCGCAAAAGACCGCCTGGGACGAGATTACGGCGGTCGCGAACCGTTTCATCTCCGCGGACCGCTACCTGGTCGCAGTTCCCATGTGGAACGGCGGGATTCCATATCGCCTCAAACAGTACATCGACGTGATTCATCAGCCTGGGCTATTGTGGGGCCTGGATCCTCAGAAGGGGTACTTTGGACTCCTGAAGAACAAGAAGGCCGTGCTGGCGCTGACGAGTGGCGCCTACGGCCCGTCGATGCCGTCTCCGGCCTTCGGCTTCGATCAACACTCGACCTATCTCCGGGCCTGGCTCAATCAGGCCGGAGTCACCGAGATCGAAGAGATCCGATTCCAGCCAACGCTTCTTAACCCCGACCCCGAGGGCAGCTTCAAGTCCGCCATTGCTGCGGCTCGATCGCTCGCGTCTCGCGCCTGATTCCATATCCAAGATCGAGAAGAACAGTCGGAATGTTTGCTCCGGGCGGGAACGGCTGCTTCTACTTTGTTGCATGAACTGAACCGACGCGCCGGTGCGCGTCGGTCAGCGATGCACGACGCCCGACCGGTCGGCGATCTGACGGCTGTCGTTGCGCGGCCTGCCGGCGAGTTCTGTGAGGGAGCTTTCCGCGGGTTGCGCGTGCAGCGAATGCGGCTGCGGGAGTGAAAGCCCCAACGAGCCAGGCGCAATGACCCTACCGGGTGATAACGCTCGCCGATCGACTATTGGGGCCGTGTCGGTGAGGGGCGGGGCGACAGCCTCCAGTAGATATTATCGAACATGGTCGGCCCCGTCGTGCGGGTGCCGTATTGCGTCACCAGGGCCGCCCGGACGTCGTCGCTTTTGGCTTTGGCGATCCCGCGGAACATCTTGTCGATGCGACCGGGTGTAAAAATCACCAACATGCGAAGCGGCGTTTCGGACAGGTTGCACCAGGCATGAGGAACGCCCCGGTCGACAACGAGCGAGCCGCCGGCGGATATTTCCATTCGCTCGTCACCACGCGCGAACTGCCCCGTACCTTCCAAAACGACGAAACGTTCTTCCTCGTTATCATGAACATGCATCGGCGTGCCGTTGCGATGGCCGATGACACATTCAAAGATCGAATAGACGCCGTTGGCGATATCGGAGGAGACCCGCACCGTAAAGCGCTCTCCTGGCGTAATGTCCATCCATTCGCCGTTGCTCTCATCAAAATTCGGCATCTGCTTGGAGGAGTCTGTCAAGTCCGCCATGGCGCGCATACCTTCAAAGCAGCTGACCGGGGCGCGGTCGATTAGGGGAGTCATGCTGAGCAAGTGTGGCGATTTGGCTGTCTAAAGCTTCGCTGGTAATAAACGAACGTCCTCGTGATGGCGCTTTGCAAGCGGGCGCGCTCAATTGTCAGACGGGAGCTGCGAGCGATGCATCGGCGGGCTGATCTTGAACCGGCGATCGTGAAGCAAGGCTTGCGCGCTAGAAGCGCACCGCTACCTCGCGCTCAAGCGGCTCCAAACACGCGGTGGAACCTCGCCGCGTATGCCTCCTTGGCGGTATCGCGCAGGGGCGGGCCATGGCCGGAAAGCACGTGCCGGAACGACAGCTCCTGAAGGCGAACGAAATCCCGCGCTTTCGGTTCGTTGACCTGAAGCCATACCGGACCGAAGTTGGCGGGTTGGAAGAAACCCATCTCCTGCATCTTTTGGCATGATTGGTCGGAAAAATACTCGTCCGGCGCCAGTAAATTCTGCAGCGCGTCGCAAGCGACCAAAATGCCGTCAGCACGATCGAGGTGAAGGATGCATTCGGGCGTCTTTGTGGTGCGAAAGTCGAATACGCTGCAGCCCACAAAAGGCATTGCGCCTCCCGGCCTGAGCTCGCGGTCTGCAACAAGGCCATGCTCATGCACCATGCCGGGCGCCGCCCAGAACGTCGCTCCATAGCGCGCCTTGTAGAACGCGTCGTCGCGGCCGTGCAGCGAGCCGATCTTGACAACGTGCGCGACGCGACCGAGCGCATCGAGTTGCGCCAGCCCCGCCTCATCGAGCCGGATTGAGTTGATCAGCGTCAGCGCGTTGCCGTCACGCACCACGGTCATGTTGCGGCTAAACTGGAAGGGCGCCTTCATTAACACCGTCGTCATGGCGCCGGTAACGAAAAAAATGTCAGGAAAGATCTGCTCCAATCGACCGTGGGGGAGTGCCGTCGGAAATTGGTCCATAACATCACTCCAATCGCCACACGTGTTCACCGCTATGATGGCCACTCCCGCGTCTTTCGAAATCGCGTCGAATGGACAGGTTCCGGCAACGGGTTGCTAGTCGTGAATGCAACGTCCAACGCAGACGTACTCTTTGCTGTATTCGTGCAGTACTCGTTCAAGTGCCGCGTGTTGCGCCGGCGTCGGGCGGCCGTATGGTGTCGTCGGGCGTCTCGCGGCCGTCGGGCGCGCAGCGAATTCCTGCGCCGACCTGTCGTTCCAGTGCTCATTCCGGAATTTGCACTAGCTTCGCGGCCCGTTGGTAGATGCCCTTAAGATCGTCCAGCAAATGAAAAGCGTCCTTGAACTGCTTGAAATTATAGTCCGGCCGCAGGGTACGGATGCGTCCGCGTTCAGCGTCGGCTTCCTCGATCCGGCCGGCTGCCGCAAGCGTCAGTGCCGCAATAGCATGAGCGTGAACATGAGCGTTCGGTAGCTGTCGCAGCACGAATGGCAAAACCGGCGGCCTCCTGGACCTTGCCGAGCCGCAGCAATGCGAACGTCCGCGTCCCATGCATCGCAAACAGCATCGGATCAAGCGGGCTGAGATGGGTTGCGGTGTTCGCTGCCTCTATCGCGCGCGCGGGATCGCCGGTCTGGCAATGAACAAATGCAAGGGCGTAGTGAGCCGACGCATAGTTGGGACTTAAACTGACGGATCGGTCCAGTGCGCGAACGGCGCCGTCGTGCTCGCGCCGAAGCCACAGCGCTCGACCCATCGCCCAATGTGCTGCCGGGTCGCCAGGATCAACCTCCAGTCCTTGTCCGGCAGTGTCGAATGCCAACGCAATCTCGCGTTCTCGCTCGCGAGCCTGCAGCAGGAATGCGTTTTGAAAATGCGTGAACGATAACCCGGCGTAGCTTCGCGCGAAGGTCGGGTCGAGCGCGATTGCCCGGCTGAAGAATTGTTGCGCCTCACGATTGTTGCCGCTTGTAAAGCGGTACATGTGGGCGAGCCCGCGATGGTACGCCTGCCACGCATCGAGCGAGGCGGGCGGCGCGAGCAGCGCGCGGTTGCGCTCGATGATGTGAATTTCCGCATCAAGACCCGTGACGATCCGCGCGGCCAACAGAGGAGGCGCGGAAAAGGAATCGGCGGTGTTCCAGCTGAGCTCGTCCGCCCAAAAGATGCGACCGCTCTGTGGGTCGGTGAGCTCGACCGAAACAAGATATCTCTTGCCGTCGCGCCGCAGATAGCCGGAGGCGACATATTGCGCATTCACCAGGGCGGCCGCGGCCGCGGGCGTTTGGCTGCGCAAGGAAAAGGCCGTGCCTCGGGCGATGATGCTGATGCTTCTCAATTTCGCGACACCAAAGATAATGTCGCTCGTGACGTTGTTGGCGTTGGTCACATCCTCGGGTGTCGCCGCCGCGAACGGCATCACCAGGATCGTCGGCCCGCGGGTGTGCTTCGTCTGTTGGCCGGTGAGTGCGTCGAGATGGGCGACGTCGACCACACTGATTCGAGCCGGTTTAGAAACTGACCGTTGTGCGGCCGAAAGCGCAGACTTAAGCGATGTGGAGTCGATGCCTTCGCGCTGAAAGCGCGCTACCGATGAATCGATCTGGTGCTCGGCCTCGGCATAAAGCGCGCGGCAAAGCAGCGTGTGAACGAGCTCAACATGAGCTGCTTCGTCGAATGGGGCGACTTCGATGCGCTCCCGCAATATTGCGATACGATCGTCACTCTCCGGCGGCAAGACGGAGCTTAATCGCTCAAGTAGCTGTTGCTGCAATTGACCAAAGCGGTGCCGTTCGCCAGCGAGCCAGTTGTCGAACAGCGGAGCCCTGTCGACAGAGAGGCCCTCGAGAAAGGGGCCGCGGAACAATGCTCTCAGCGACTGAAGGTCCTCCGGCGACCCGCTGGTCAGCGTCATCTGCGCACTGCGCTCAAGTGAGACGGCATCTATGTTCAGCGAATTGGTGTCGATCCGAACCTGCTCACGGTTGGCGATGAGCCGGGTCGTTGTCGGCGTGTCGACAAGTGGCCGTAGCTTTGAAAGGCACCAGCGCAACTCGCCTCTCGGGTCATTGGCGACATCCCAAAATAGCTCACAGAGTTTTTCGCGGCTCACGGGCCGAGTTGCCATCGCAAGATAAGCGAGGAGTGCCCGAACCTTACGCGAGGGCGGCAGGCGCAGCTGGTCTTTGTTCTGAATGACCTGCAACGGTCCCAGCAAGAGCACGCGATCTACCGACAGGCTCGCCATTTCCATGATGGCTCCAACGCTTGCTCCAACGATGGCCGCGTATGAACTCCGAACAGGGAGCCCGATCTCAGACATCGCGGGGCTCCGTCCGAAGGTAACATATCGAGGAGCCGCATCCGAGCGGAAGATCAATGAACACAATCAGCGTGTTAGCCGCTCGTCCGGTCGCTCGGCCCAAGTCTTCCACGATCAAGGCGGCAGCTGACGGTGCCTGGGGCTCAGGCAACTATGGCGTGATCGGATTAACCCTTCAGATTGCGGGAGAAGTGTTCCTCAAGCCTCGCGAGCGCGCGCTGGCTGCGGCAGCGGGCAACGGGAATGCCACGGGTGCGGCCGCCCACCGTTTTACAGAGGTCTCGACCGCCCTTGTGCTGACTTTGCTGGACGAGCGCGAAGCTGCGTATGGACACAGACTGTCGCGTTGTTGCCAGTAGATTCCACCATGCCGCTGTCTTCGTCTCAGTCGATGCGAGAAGCATCTCGCGATGAGACTTGAGAACGAAACGTCGGAGTTGGGGCTGATTGCCAAAGCGTTTCGAGCAATCATCGAAAGAGACCAGCTACGAAGGCTTGGCTAGTGCTCTTCTCAAGGCCGCGCTTGGCTATTCTGGTGCCGCGCGTGGCGCTGTACTGCTGAGCGAAAAAGGTGAACTGCTCGCCAAGGTCGATGCAAGCTTTCCTCGAGAAAGGGTGATGTTCTTTGCCTCACACCCTCCGGCCGGCGAATTCCGATTGCCGGCAGAGCTCAGCGAAAGGGTGCTTACACGCCAGGAGATCGTCGTCAGACAGGATAGCTGGGAGGGGTCCGCCCTGATTGATCCGGCGGAGTGCCCGCCGGGCCAGAACATAGCCCAATTGTGCCTTCCTCTGATTCATCAAGAGCGGACAATCGGTGTTCTCTACCTTGAATCAGAGCGCAAGACGACCTTCACGCCAAGGTGCATCTCGGTGATGTCGATGCTGGCTTCGCAAGCTGCCGTTTCCTTTGAATCCGCCCAACTCTTCGAGGCGCTCCGTGAGACCAATATGTGGATGGTCAAGGGTCAGCAGATCGGCCGTATGGGCAGCTATCGGTGGAACACGCGGACTCTGCTTCTCGCGAGCATCGCGCGAATGCTACCGCATGTTCGATATCGATCTTGACGTAAATCCGGTGCCGTTCGAGGTGTTCAAAAGCCGCATACACCCTGACGACTTCCCTGCCTTGGAGCAAGCGCTCGCGGAGGCGGTCAGTACCAAGTCTCCATTCAGCCACGAGTACAGGGTCGTCCATAAAGACGGCACGACGCTGCATGTCGTCGCTGTAGGACAATTCGACCTCGGCCCAACCGGCGACGTCGAATTGGAAGGCATCATCATCGATATCACGGAGCGAAAGGTCGCCGAACAAGCGCTCACGGACGCGCGGAATGAACTTGCGCGAGCCCTTCGCCTCGCGTCGCTCGGCGAGCTCGCAGGCTCCATTATTCACGAGATCAATCAGCCGCTGACCGGGATTATCATGAGCGCGGAAGCCTGCCTCCGGTGGCTCGCGCGGGATCCTGCCGAACCGGGTGAAGCCCGCAAGTCCGCGATGCGCGTCATCGAACAGGGGCGCCGGGCGAGCGACGTCGTCACTGGCCTTAGGTCCCTGGTGCGTGACGCGCAGCTCAGATTCACCGACGTTCAGATCAATGATGCCATCGAAGAAATTCTTGTTCTGTTGAAGAGGGATATCGAACGTGCCGGTGTCACGCTCAGGATCGCCCTCGATAGATCGATACCGACCGTCGAGGGGGATCGAGTGCAGCTTCAGCAGGTTGTGCTTAACCTCGTGCGCAATGCAATCGACGCGATGACCGGCGTCAATGGAAGGCCCCGCCTTCTAACCGTTTCTTCAAAGGTCGTGGACGGTTATGTCTCTGTCGCTATTGCGGATACCGGCGTCGGCATCGCCTCCGCGAGCAGAGAGCGCCTCTTCGATGCGCTTTACACGACGAAGGTTGACGGTCTGGGCCTTGGCCTGTCGATCTGCCGCAAGATTGTTGCTGTCCATGGAGGACGTCTATGGGTGGACGAAAACACGGCGCATGGTGCAACGTTCACGTTTACTCTTCCGCTTCGCCAATCGGTGCCGATGTCAGGAGCAACTGAGGGCGTTGCCAATTTTTGTTCACGTCGTTGACGACGACACGGCGGTTCGGGAGTCGCTTGGAGACCTGCTCCGGTCCATGAATTATCATGTAACGCTTCATGGATCCGCCTCAGAGTTTCTCAAGGTCGAACTGCCCGACGCGCCCGCATGTCTGGTACTCGACGTTCGGTTGCCGGGCACGAGCGGGTTGGAGCTTCAGGAGTATCTGACGCGCATCAACATTCCGATGCCTGTCATTTTGATGACGGGCTTCGGCGACATTCCCATGTCCGTGAAGGGCATGAAAGCCGGCGCGGTCGACTTCCTCACCAAACCGATACGGGATCAGGATTTGATTGACGCCGTTGCCACGGCGATTCGAATCGACCAAGACCGGCGCCAAGAGCGCGCGCAGATTGCTCAATTGCAGGAGCGGTATGCACTCCTGACACCCCGTGAGCGGCAAGTGATGGCGCTCGTTGCGTCCGGGTTCATGAACAAGCAAGTCGCGAACGAACTGTCGATCAGCGAAGTCACCGTCAAGATGCATCGCGGCAGCGTCACGCGAAAGCTGGGAGCAAAATCCGTAGCGACGCTCGCTCGGATGGCGGAGGTCCTCAACATCCAGAAATGAAAGGGATACCGTCCCTTCGGTGTGGAGCCGCCAGAGCCGGCGGTTACCGCATTATTGAAACCCATACCATGGTATGGGCTTCGCCATCACAACCGAGAGCTTGTGACCATGCGCGGCCGAAAGCATGCTTTGCGCCACCAATCAGGGCTGGTTGTTTCGGCCCTCTCGCGCGGCCTGTTTGCTTGAGCAGGCATTATTTCCTCCGATCGTTCAAGCAGTCGGTTGGGACTGTTCGGATGGCGCGGCCAAGGTGACGCCAGGCGCAATTCCAGAAGCAGACGATGGTCGCTGCGGCTGTCGCCGAGGAGTGATCATCGCAAAGTTTGATTGCCGGGCAGTGAAGTAAGCGCACGCGCGACGCGCGTTCGAATAACAGCGTCGCCAATCGCGCGAATTTGTACGGCCGTGACGTGGCCGCAACTCGCGCTAACACAGCCTCCACATCATCTAAGAGGGTACGTTCAGAAGGGCAGCAGAACAGTTTTATCTTCCGCCGCTGCTAGGCGCTCATCAGCGGCACAATCGTCCAACCGAGCCAAGCAATGGATGGTAGCACCGTGGCAACCAAACACTCGCAGCGAAACCCGGCCAATGATTCCAAATGCCCGAAATGTAAATCAGGCCTTGTACGTAGATTGGTTCAAGCCAAAGACGACCCGGCCAAACAGCGCATAAGGGCGTGGCTTAGCAAAATCGATGATGAGCGACTTCGTGCCTTTGGCCTTACAAACGAAGACATTACCAGTTGCCGTCGAGATCATTCCAAAGTCTGATGCCATGCCGGCCGTCGCTATTACCTCGGCCCGGGCGGGGTGAACGTTTACCTCGTTCAAAGTGTCGATCCCTGATCCGTAGGGCACCAGTTCGCCCGATGAGGGCTTAATCACGTTATATCTGATCCGGCAGTGATCAATTTTCGAATGTTGTGGCGCGAAGCCCGTCAATGCGGCGAAAGTAATAGCAATTGGAGAGACGCGCACGGATGTCAGCTCTGTTATCTCCGATCGCGGTCACGGTGGAAAATCGAATTTGTTATCCGCGCCTGAACAAGTAAGGCAGTTGAAGCGGCTTCAACCGTGCATGGAGGATTAGGTCATGCGAGCTATCTATGTCGCAGCTCTCGGAGTTTTTGTGTCGGTCGCCACGATCGTCGTTTTCGGGCAAAACGGGGCGAAAGCCGACGCGCCACGTCCTGGACCGCCGCCTGAAGGTCTCTGGATAGGCCAGCCGTCGGGGCCGATGACGGACAGGGTTCGAACGAACTCTACGTCGTCTATGTGTCACCTGGAACGGTGCACGCCTGCCGAAAGGATGGCAATTTCATCGGCGGTGCCGTGCCGGTCGGGGAAATGCTTAATACGACGACACGGTGGATCACGACGGGAAGTGTCTTCCGCGCCGAGACACTTAAAAGAGTAGTTCGTCTTAATGTGGAAGTTGCCGGCCAATGCGTCGAAGCCGGTTGGCTATTCTAGCCAGTGGGACGGATCGCTCAGCGAAATCTCCAGCGTGAAATGCCACATAACAGTCTGCAAACGTCCGGCGCGATGTTGTTTGGCGAACGCGGATCAGGTCGCGTCATATCTCCGACAGGGTTCCGAACTGGCTCCGATATAGCCCTCCATTATCGAGCCGACTCTGTTTTGCCCGACCGCAAAACCCCGGCGTCGCTTTGTGACGAAATAGGCCGGACGCCTGTAACCAAACCCGAACGGCCCGCGAATATAGCGTCAGATGATGTGGGCGCGCCGATGAATAGGCGGCCACTATAGGAGAAGCGAATATGATCTCTGCGGCATTTCCGTACCAAAAGAAGCGCCAGCGCGTCCTGGGCAGCGAAATGGCGTACGTGGAGGTGGGAAAGGGCGACCCCATCGTGTTGCTGCACGGCAATCCGACTTCGTCGTACCTCTGGCGCAACGTGTTGCCGTACCTGCAGCCGCTGGGCCGCTGCATCGCCCCCGACCTGATCGGCATGGGCGATTCCGACAAGCTGCCTAACAGTGGCCCCGACTCGTATCGCTTCGTCGAGCACCGCCGCTACCTCGACGCGCTGCTCGAGGCGCTGGATGTGCGCGAACGGATCACCTTCGTCATCCATGACTGGGGTTCGGCCCTCGGCTTCGACTGGGCCAACCGCCACCGCGAGGCCGTGAAGGGTATCGCCTACATGGAGGCGATCGTAGGGCCGCAGTACTGGGACCACTGGGACAGGTTCGGAATGCGTCCAGCCCTGCAGGGGCTGCGTTCCGAGGCCGGCGAGGAGATGGTGCTGCGAGACAACTTCTTCATCGAGAAAATCCTGCCGGGGGCCATCCTGCGCCCCCTCTCCGCCGAGGAGATGGCGGAGTACCGACGGCCGTTTGCCGAGCCCGGCGAGGGGCGACGGCCGACGCTGACGTGGCCCCGGCAAATCCCCATCGAGGGCGAGCCCGCCGACGTGGTTGCGATCGTGAACGCCTACGCGGACTGGCTGGCGACGAGCAGCGTGCCCAAACTGTTCCTGAGAGCCGAGCCCGGTGGGATCCTCGCCCATGGCCCGGTTCTCGACTTGGCCCGCAGCTTTCCAGTGCAGACCGAGGTGACGATCGCGGGGCGCCATTTCGTCCAGGAAGACTTGCCGGACGAGATCGGACGGGCCATCGCCGGTTGGATGGCGACGTTGGGCTGACGGGGGCGATGCAGAGCCGCTCCTCCCCTCTGGTGAGAAGATCCCGCGCCGAAAACCATACGCGAAGAATGCGTGTCAGTGGTCCATTCAATCCTCTCCAATCTGAAGATTGGAGAGGGCGTTGATCAGATCGCAAGCTCTTCCGGGGAAGGGGCAATCTGGCGGCGATGATCGGTAGTCGCGGCGTATGGCGGGCGAAGGACATCGGATTCGTCATGATATATTGGCCAACGACGCGGGTGAGTTTTCTGAGGTCTGGGAACTGTCGATCTGAATCAGCATGCGGCAGACGAGACCCGCTCTATCGAAGGTCAACTCCACCTGTGAATTCACCAGTACCTTCGTTACCAGGCGAAGGCCGAAACCTTCGCGATCGGGCTCCCGCACCTCCGGCCCACCCCGCTCACGCCATTGCATCGCCAATGCTCGGCCGGTTACGCCAGGAACCAACTCCCACACTGCCTCCACCCGTCCATACTCGACGCTGAGGGCGCCGTGCTTGCTGGCGTTTGTTGCCAATTCGTGAAACACCATGTGGAGGGAAAGAGCGAGCTTAGGTTCGAGTTCAATATCTGGGCCTCTCGCGCAGATACGATCCGGGCGACCGGTGGAGGCGTAGGGCCTTAATGTCTGTTCAAGTAGGTCAGTCAGGAGGATGCGACGGGAGCGCGTGCGCTCAATCAGTTTGTAAGCATCTGCCAGACTGGCGATCCGTGCCGATAGCGCGGCGCGATACTCGGGCGCGGTCGCAGAGTCCGTCTGGTTAACGAAGCACTGGACAACGGCAAAAAGATTTTGGATGCGGTGTTGAAGTTCTCTGATTAATAGCCCAATCGATGGGTCAAGCTGATCCTGGGTGACGTCGCGTTCATTGGCTGGATCCGCCAGGGGATCGCATGTGGTCCTGTCGACAACGATCCGTCTCATTAGGGTGGTCCGCGGTTAGGGTGACTTGCAACAATGAGTTATCAACCTCGCCGATCGGCCTGCTAGCAGCGGCGACAGATGTTCAGTTTTCTGTCGAACATCGCATCCAGCTCCTGCTGCTTTGCGTTGAAGTCGGTAATCTTTCTTTGAATGTCGTCGTCTTCAGAGGAGTGAGGAGCGAAGCCTGGTCGCCGTGGCTGTACGCGTACATCCTCGGGTACCGCGAGCGCGGCTGCGGGCGAACTCTTGAGGTCATCGGCGAACGCTCCCAGTGTTGCAGCTGCCGAAGCGAAAAATAATGCGGCCGGAAAAGTTGGTTTCATGCGAGTTCTCCGTTGATCGTGATCTTTGACTCTTCGATGGAGTACCTCTGCAGGTGACAGGGGCCTTGGGTGTCCGCAAGATATCTGGGTTATCAACGAGCTTTGACGCGGCTGACAACTTTCAAGTCTAATAATTAGCTCCCTTCGCCAATCGCTGCGCGCTCGAAGTTGATTGAATTTATTCGCTCTTGCTGAATCTGGCAGAAGAGGGGGAAATCTATTGGTGCGGTGCGAGAGGCAGCTTGCGAGCCGGAGATGCGTGTTCGACCACCCTAAGCAGTTCTCAGTCGGCCAAGCGGGGGCCTGAGAATGCAGTGTTGAGTTTGAGCCCAGCGGCTATGGCCTTTAACGCTCTGCCCGAAGGCGTTGCACGTCTTCTTTTAGGAGATAGATCGAAACTGCAAGGAGGACGACATCCTTCATAAGGAACGGAACGTTGCCAACCATCGCCGGAAATCCTCCTGCGGACTCCGCCCAGCCATCGGGCATAAAGGGAATAATCGTGACTGTCCCGATGAACGTTGCAGTAGAGCCCAATGCACCAAGGATGCCCGCTTTCTTGTTCCAAAAGCCTGCGAACAGGAGTGCGCCGAAGGTCCATTCTGTAACGCCTAGAAAGGTGCTGGCACCGCGGATGCCGAATACCGGGTACATCCAAGAAATCAGCGGTCCATTGCTGATGTAAGGAATAAGGATCTGCGCCTCATATTCGAACCACTTCTGATAGCCGAAAAAGAGAAAAATAATAACCATGGAAGCGCGAACGAGATGGTATTCAAGGTCCTTTTTGAGAAGGCCAAGCTTAATGAGAAGATCGATAAGAGAGTTCATTGCCGCATTCCTTTTGATAGAGATATCGGTCTCGGCCACCGGCTTGGCCGAATGCCGGAAGATCAGTGATAGCGCCGTTGATGCGATTGAAGATGTTCGTGAAAGGGGTCACGACGCGAACGATGTCGGTTTATGGAGAGGTGTCGAGCTTGTTAATGCGGCTACAGCTCATGTAGATGCTTCATCGTCTCACACGCGGGGATAAAGTTGGACTGGCTCAGTATCCTTCTGAATATGATGCCGATAAGCGGACAGCTTGAACTGCGCTGCCGATACACCGGTCCATGGCGCGTGACTGAGGGCCCTTCGTCAAAGGGGCAGATGCCATATCACGTGGTTGTCGACGGCTCAGCCGTTCTGGAAGATCAAGATGGCGGACCACCACAGCATTTGGGGCCTGGCGATATCTTGTTACTGCCGCATGGGGGCGCGCATGTTCTGCACGATGGCAGCGGAAGGCGACTAGCGAAGGCCATCAATCGCCCGGGCATGAATTTCACTATAAGTGAAAACGTCGGAACCGGAGCGCGCCTGGATATGTTGTGTGGCCGCTTTATGCTTGCACCACCACATGATCGGGTGTTGCTCAACTATCTTCCTGCACAACTCATCGTTCGCACTTCCAGGTCGGAGAGAGACAGCGCTCAGGCCGAAACGGGTGCCAGACTTACCGATCTGGTGGCCTTGATGCGAAATAAGTCCGGAAAGGACGTGCTGGGAGGCCGCGCGATGCTAAATGCGCTATCGACGGCTCTTTTTACGCTAACCCTTCGTTTCGCGAGTGAGTCCGACGAGCCGCCGCCCGGCCTGCTTGCGCTCGCTGGCAACCCTCGTCTCGCTCCAGCGTTAACCGCACTGTTCCACGACCCCGCCCACCCGTGGACGCTCCCTGAGCTGGCTCGGCGTTGCAACATGTCACGCGCTACGTTGGCTCGGCATTTTCAGGATAAACTAAATCGGTCCGCCAGCGATCTGCTGACAGACATTCGGATGACCGAAGCTGCGAACCAGCTAAAGAAATCATCAATGTCTATCGGGGCAATTGCGGAGGCTGTCGGCTACCAGTCCGAGGCAGCCTTCCAGCGGGCCTTCAAACACCATATGGGGGTCACTCCGGCGCACTGGCGCCGTGCGGCATAGCTGTCCGTTTAGAACTCACCAAGGTTATCGGCGGATATTGCGCCAAGCGCTCACTCGAACTGTCTGCGATAATCGCTTGGAGACCAGCCGGTCATCTTACGAAATGCAACGCTGAACGAGCTGCTCTGCGAGTAGCCGACAATGAGTCCGATTTCCGTGATGGAGATCGTCCGGTCGGCCAGGAGGGCTTTGGCACTCTCCATTCGTCTCTGCATTTGGTATTGACGCGGCGGAACGCCAAAGGATTGCTTGAAGGACCGGCAGAAATGGTGCTCGCTCAGGCGTACCAGTCCGGCGAGCGTAGAAAGAACAATCTGCTCGCTCAGGTGAGCCTCGATGTATCGGACCACCGTGGTCTTCTGCCAGTTCGCGAGACCTCCGCGATTGACCAAATGGCTCCTTCCAATCCCGCCAGGGCGCGACAACTCGTGTGCGAGCACACTCGAAAGCGCCTCGAGGTAAGGAATATCTTCAAGCTCGCCGCCTTCAATGGCATTTTTCATTTTAGCTGCGGTCTCGAGCACAACGGGATCATCACAATAGATTCTCGGCCGGTAGGAAGTTTGGGTGCTGTCGAACCTTGAGAGCTCCGCAGGATCGAGATAGAGAAAAGTCATTCGGGTGGATAGGCTTGTCTCGTGCCGCTCTCGATAGCTATGGCCAGCTGGGACAAAGGTCATCTTGTTTACGAAACTTCGTGCCGTCGATGGAGCCAGTCCGTCGATCGCTGTCTCGCCGGCGCGACGTGCGCCTTCATGATACAATGCCAAAAGGTGCATGGGACCCTGAAACCGGAACTCTACCGTGTTCCCACTTGGAGAAAAAATGTTCTCCGCGAACCACCGCCGGCATCCTGTTCCGAGACGTGTGACTGATTCGACCGGAGTCACCTCAATGGTTCGGTTCGGGATCCGGCGCTGCTCGGGCTGATTATTTCCAAAATCTGCGTCGATCCTTATCTGTGCGTTAGCTGAGATGTCCTTTGAACCGTTACGCACTACACCGCTCTCTCGTATGTGATTAACCTATTCATGGTCGCAACCTCATTTAGTGGTTGCCCGGCAACAACGTCGTCCGCCCTCGCAACTGGAAGGTGTGAGTTGAGCGAGAGCGAAGCATGGTCGTTGTACTGCGGCCGTCGATGAAACTTTTGCGAACCCGCTTTGGCCTTCAAACGACCCTTGACCGTGTTAGCCGCCGGTACTTGGAGGACCCATTCATTATTGCCGATTGCTCCATCGGCAGTAACTTGTCACTGCGGCTTGTAGCCAGGTTACCAGCCGCCTCCTGAACTTGACCTATGTCGTGCCTAGTCACTTACTTTCGTTGGATCAGGCGGCTTGGTTACAAGGGCGCGTAGTTTTTTGTCTTATGCAACGGCTGCGATTGCTCTGCATCTGCCTAAGGTGACGGTCATTGGTTGCTCAGCAGATCTCCGCGCGACGTTCGGACTGCCACGTCATCGTCGGGAACGTGGACAAAAGCCACGCTGAGGCTTTCAGCTGGCCGTTAATTTATCGGCTTGCTGGCGGAGTGGAACGCTGAACATGAACTTCGCCCCCTTTGATAACGCGCTTTCCTCAATCCATAACCGGCCTCCATGGAACGCGATTATCTTGCGGCAGATTGACAAGCCGAGGCCCAGCCCATCGCTCTTCGTCGTGTAGAACGCATCAAACAGCCGCATCATGCTGATGATGTCGATGCCGATCCCGGTATCAGAAACTCCGACATTGACGTGGCCGTCCACGACCTTTGAAGAAATGGTCAAGACACGAGGCATCGCCTCAACGTCGGTCATGGCGTCGATAGCGTTGCGAACGAGATTGAGGACAACCTGTTGCAGTTGTACCCGATCCCCCTCTACAGGCGGCATTGACTTGTCGAGTTCAAGCGCAAGCGTGATGCCGCCTCGCTCCAGGTCCTTCTTCAGCAATAGAAGGATCTCTTCGATGGCATCATTGACTTGGATGGTCGTGAAGCGAAGCTTGGTGCCCCGAGCCAAATATCCTAGGCCAGTTATAACGTCGTTCGCCCGGTTGGCCTGCTCGATGACGCGAGTTGCAGACTTGCGTGCTTCAGCGGGTTTGGCAGGGTCTCGCGCCAGCCATCGGAGGCACGCGTCCGCGCTCATGATGATGCCGGTCAAGTGGCTGATTGATTTCGTGAACGATAGAGCCCGCGAGTTCACCGAGCGACGCGAGACGTGCAGCCTGGGCGAGATCATTGCGCGCGTCGACAAGCGCTTGTTCGGCAGCTCTTCGTTCGGTGATATCCTCGACTATGCCGTCCAATTCGAGGTCGCCGGTCGGACCGACGTCGAACTGGCCGACTGCGGCGACGTACAATACCCGTTCCATTCCTGTGAACGACCCTATACTCGTGGCTGAACGGAGAAACCGCGCTAACTGCCTCAGCCAGTGCTTGTCGCAAAGCGATGCGGTCATCGGTGTGTACCCGGTCTATATATGCCTGGAAAGGCACTGGATTCAGGTCAAGGTCAAAGTCAAAAATGCGATAACATTCTCGAGAACCGCGTGACAGCAGCGTTCGAGTATTCCATCGATATCCGCCCATGCGGCCGATTTGCTGGCCCTTATTCATCCATGAATTGGTTTCGCGAAGCGCTTCGAAGAGCTGTACAGATTGAAAAGAGACAGCGGCTTGTGACGCCAGCATGGAAATCAGGGAAATGCACCTTGGTGTGAACGTCTCCACGCGCTCCGACTCGACATGCAGGACGCCAATTGTCCGCTCCTGAAGAACGAGAGGTTGGCACAGCTGGGCAATGTCTCTTCCTGGAGTGGAATTCGCAGGATTGAACAGCGCCGATAGACCACAATCAACTTGTCTGACGACAGTGTCCTGACGGGCGAGCACTCGTTCGCTAAGATCCGCGGGCAATCGAAAGTCAATTTCGGGAGGATAGGAAGTGAAGAATTTTGCTCGCTCCCTGGGAAAACTGGCGTCGACCCTCGCAAGAAGCGCGGCTCCTTCGCTCAGTAGCACAGCTCCCCGAGCGACGCTGCAAAGGTCGAGGGCGGTTTCAAGCAAAGCCTGCGATAGGCCTTTATAGCTTGTCTCCTTTGAGATTGTCCGAAGCGCTTTGGCGATCGCCTCCAGCTCCGCCGTTTCATTGTGAGAGATCGTTTTCATCAGGGCGAGCTATCATCTTCAGAGCCAAATGTCAGGGAGCGAACGTCGTTGGAATTCATCGGCAACATGAAGCACTATCGATGATCCTTTAATGCTCGTTGAACTCTCCTCTATGCTCCTTCGTCTCAAGTTTTCGGTCACCGGCCATTCGAGTGGCAGGTGTTTCTCAAGGAACTGAAGGCTTTGGAAGACGGTGAGCCATTGCGGTAGCAACCGTTCTGTAAACTCAATGGCGATCGTCGAGCACGCGACCTGCAATAGAGTTCAATACAGGACAGCGGATTCGTGGATTGATGTGTCCCATGAAGAGGCTTCGTTCGGTTTCTCCGTCCGCTATCGAGACTATCGTCGCAATTGCCGTCGCCTTTCTCGTATTGGCGGTGTCGTTTGCTGCTCGTGCGATCATTGGTCTCGGCATGGAGGAGTGGTCCCACGATTTCTCATGGTCACGCAGTGCGATATCGAGCGGCGGATCGGTTGCTCTGCTGACGATGGCCATCACTGTTCCTCTCGCGGGTCTTGCTGCCGACAGATGGGGAGCGAGGGTCGTCCTCGCGCTCGGATGCGGGCTCCTCTGTTGCGGGCTTGTCGTGATCGGGACGATGACGGGCTATTGGCAGTTTATCGTAGGTTATGGCGTACTTTGCGGTGCGGGCTTCGGCCTAGCGTCATTCCCGGTCGTGGGAAGCCTCATCGTAAAAAGCGTTCGAGATAAGCAGGGCCTTGCTACTGGTATCGCGACTTCCGGTACGACCGGGGGACAGCTCGTCATAGTGCCGGTCTTGGCATTTCTCTTTCCAATGATCGGCTGGCGGGCAGGCCTGATCGGGTTTGCGGTGCTTTCCTGTGTCATGGGGCTAATCACGCTGGGTGGATTGAGGCGAAACCCAAGCCGGCCCGAATCGGCGGGGAACACAGAGTCCGACACGATCCTGGACCGGTTGAAGCCAGTGGTCGTAAGACCTGCATTCCACGGTTTGTTCTGGAGCTTCGCCCTGTGTGGATTTACGGCTACCGGCATCGTCGAGACGCATTTTATCCCGTTTGCCCAAGCCTGCGGATTTTCAACTACGGGGAGGACTGGCGCGTATGGATGTTTCGCGCTTTTCAACCTGATCGGAATGATCACGGCTGGCTTTCTTGCCGATCGAATGGACAGACGCTTGCTGTTAGTGGTGATCTATCTCCTAAGAAGCCTGGCATTCGTCATCCCGATCTTTGTCGGAACGAATTACCCGCTACTTCTGGCCTTCTCCGCTTTGGTGGGCATCGCGTTCTACGCCACGTTTCCGGCAACGATAGGTCTTTCGGCTGCGCACTTCGGCACAAAGAATTCGGCCTCGTGGTTGGAGTGCTGACGGTCGGGCACTCACTCGGCGCGGCGGCCGGGGCATGGTTCGGCGGATATGTCTACGATCTGTTTTTTCGCTATGACGTCATGTGGTTTGGCGCGATCGCGCTGGCCTTGATGTCCGCGGTTCTCGCGTCGTTGGTAGCTGATCCCAGATCGCTCGACTCCAAACGATCGAGCGAGGTTGCGGGATCGATCGGTACCTCCTTGGTGCGTTCTTGAGAGCATGGAGATGATGGGCGAAATGGAAAGCCGTCGGAAAATATCGCCTCTTGAAGTAATCTTCTCGTCAATCAATCGCACGGACGGCGCTGCGGTATGCACCCGGCGTGATGCCCATGCGACTTCGGAAGCTTCTTGTGAAATGGGCTTGGTCGGAAAACCCGGTCGCGGCGGCAATCGCCGATAATTCACCGCCGTCGCGCAGGAGACGTTGAGCTGTCCTGATGCGTGCCTGACGTTGATACTCGTGGGGCGTCATGCCCGTTTCGCGCTCGAAGGCCCTGTAAAGACGGTAAGCCGGAAGATCAGCGGCAGCCGCCAGATCGGTCAAACCGACACGCTCGTCCAGGCGCCGATCGAGGTATTCTTTGGCGGCCTTAATAGCTTTGCTTTCGCTGCCTTCGCGGTGGGCAGGAGGTGCAGCCGAGACATGGCGATCAAACAGATGTCGGGCAAAAGCCAGAAGAAGGTGATCACGTTCCAGCTGCGGCCCGTTGTTTTCCGAATGCACGTGCAGCTGGGAGAACGAATTGGCGAGCGCGGCGTCTCGAATAATTGGCCCACGGATGGACATCGTAGCTGGGCGTGATCCGGCGTCTGCTAGGCGTGAACCCAGTTGTCCAAGATCCACGTAGAGGGTTCGTTGGCTCCATCCCCCGTCGTCTACTGGCCAGCCAGCGTGCGGCTCATCCGGATTGATGGCGTACAGATCGCCGGTGCGAGCTATCGTCTCACCGCCCCGCATCCGGATCCTTATTGCGCCCTTCGTGATCAGCGCAAAACAAGCGGTGGCATGCGTATGAAGATCATACGAGAAGTTATCGAACCGGGCCCGGAGCAGGTCGGCACCGAGATCAGCTGCATGCCAGAAGTGAATGGTATCGTTCATAGTCAGTAGAGCCGTTGGAGTTGCTGCAATCGATAGCCGCGGGGAGCACATTCTCTATGATACACGGGCTGCCGCCCGAAGTTTTTTACTCGGCGAAATATCATGCCCGCCGCCACGTGCACATAATTGTGAATAACGGAACCATGGGTGCACGTAACGAAGGTGCTGGGCATGCGTAAGGGAATTAGGAGCGCCACCCAACAATCGGCAGCTCTATTCAATCTTGATCAGGGAAGGAAGTGATCGGCATGAAAATATCTTTCAACGTCGCTGAAAAAGGAGCCGGATCTTATCGTCTTTTGGCGATACTCCGTTGGGTCATGGTCATCATTTTCGTGTCGTTTGGCATGCAGAAATTTACGCTACAGTCGGCTCAGGGCATTGTTCAATTCATCAGCAACAGTCCTTTTATTTCGTGGTTATCTGTATTTGGCTTCAGGGGAGAAGCCTATGTCCTGGGCGTTGTCGAATTTGGCATTGCGGCGCTTCTCGCGGCGGGCGCGTTCAGTCCGATCCTGTCAGCCGTCGGTTCGTTGATGGGGGTATTTACGTTTGCCGTCACATGGTCGTTCTTCTTCACGACGCCGGGCGTCGTCAGATGGAGTTTATCGACTGATCCGATGGCTTGGAATTTGACCGGCGAGTTCATATTCAAGGACATCGTCCTGTTGTGCGTCTGTGCCGTGTTGTTCCTCGCGTCTTTGCCTCAATCTGTCGTCAGAAGATATTCCGCCGCCTAGAAAGGTTTCCATACGCTGCGAGCGTTTCAGTTGGACCTGCGCGTCGGTCGTTCATGGATGCGGATTGAGCTACGGGAATAAGCGCGGGCTTAGCGGCTCAATGTCGCGAGCGCTTCGCGGATCAGGTCGATCACAAGGCCGGGAGCAGTCACGAGCGGTGTGTGGTCGACTTTGTGGGAGCGAGTCTGCGCCCCCATGCGCGACGCCATGAAGTGCTGTGTTTTGGGGCTGATCATGCGGTCCTCTTCCGCAAGCAAAAACCACGATGGTTTGCTTTTCCACACGGGCTTCGGCGACTTCTCCTGAATGCATGCGACCGCAATCGGTCGCTGCACTGCGGCGAGCAGTGCTGTTTCTGCCCGCGAGGCATTCTGCGCGAACGCGGAGGCAAAACCTTCGTCAGGCATCCAGATGAACCCGTGCGCGTCCGGAACAAGCTTGGGCGCGTGCGGGTGGGGGGCGTCACGATAGAACACGTCGGCGACGCTCTCACCCTCGTCCGGCGCGAGCGCCGCCACGAACACCAATCCTTGCACGCGTTCGTTGGTGCTGGCGGCGATTACGGCGCCGGCGTAGGCATGGGCGACCAGCACGAGCGGTCCCTGGGTGCGCTCAAGCGTTCGATCGAGCGCCTTGATATCGTCGGACAGCGACGTCAACGGAATCGGAGCAGCAATCACCCTGGCGCCTTCGGCCTGGAGCGGTCCGATGACCCGGCTCCAACTTGATCCGTCTGCCCAAGCCCCGTGGACCATGACGACCGTGACGGTGTCGATTGCTACACTCATCCTGTTTCCTTGCTGTGTTTGAAGCTGAAGAGTGCTCTTTCAAGCCGCGCCGGCCCCGCTGCCCGGAGCCTCGGGGCTGAGATAGACCAGAAGGTTGAGGCAGATGACGACCATGCCGGCAATCGGATATTTCAGCGCGATGAGCGCGGCGGCGAGGAAGACGCCGAGTGTCACCAGCGACCGCATTCGCATCATCATGCGCGCGCGGTTCGTTACACCTGTGCTGGGGGAGCGATCGACCGCTTCCCGGCACAGAAGTATGTACGTTGCGTTGACGAGAACGAAAACGCCGGCGTAGAGCGATACCGGTATCGCGGCAAGCTCGGTGTCGGCGATCCATGCGGTCGAGAATGGCATCAAAGAAACCGTAAAAAGGTGCGCGAAATTCCCCCAGATGAGACGAGGGGTTGCAATCGTGGCATATCGAAAGACATGGTGATGGTTGGTCCACACGATCGCGATAAACAGATAGCTCACGGCGTAACTGACCGCGGTGGGCCATAACGATAGAAGCGCCGCCAGACTTGCATCGTGAGGCGGTTTCATCTCCAAAACCAAAATCGTAATGATGACGGCAAATACGGCATCCGAAAACATGCTCAAGCGGTCGGCAGTGGGGGCGTCGGTTGTCATCTTCGCACCATTTCACGCGCCGCCTTCGATGATCGGAAGCGGCTCACTTAAGTCCGCCCCGAGATTGACCCAACCCAGACTGACCCAAGAAATCCTGATAACCGCTACGTCTCCCGAAACAGGCCGCTAATGTCGTCGGTCGAGCTTTTCTCGTTTGTTTTCCGGCGCCCAGGTATTGTAACCAACCGCTCATAGCGGAAAAAGAGGTGTCCATAACCATAAAAATACTGTTGTGAAGGTTACTGCCGAGGATTACCTTGTCAAGATTGCTTTCGGTGTGAGGGAACGAGCGAAAAAGTGAAGCCCATGGTTGAAAGCCTCCCCCCGCCGATCTTTGTTGCGGATGCAATTGGTTTGGATTTCCTGAATTCGGTTGCCGTGCCCGTTGATACCGAGGTTGAATGGATCGGATCGGGAGAGGACCTCGTTGCTTGGCTGCAGGCCGCCGAGATCGTTCCCCCCGAAATTCTGGCAGCGCTACGTAAGACGGCCATGCCCGGAGAGTTCGATACAGTTGCATCGCAGGCACGCAAGCTGCGGGAATGGTTCCGTGGGTTCGTCCATGCTCACAAGGGAAAACCGCTCAGGCCAAAATCCCTCCAAGAACTCGAGCCGCTCAACCGCATATTAATACGCGACGAGGAATTTGGACAAATTATAGCGCGCGATACCTCACGCAAGGGAAAATCAAAGCAAGATACGCATGAGGAAGGCCCGTGTCGGGTCTGGTTTGGAGCCGACAGAGACGGTGGCGGTCTCCAGATGCGCTGCTTCTTCCGATCGCCAGGGCGATGGCCGATCTCGTTTGCGACGATGACTTCACGCATGTGAAGGCGTGTGAGGGTTCAACTTGCACGCTACTTTTCATGGATCGCAGTCAGCATGGCAGACGATGGTGCAGCATGTCGATTTGCGGAAATAGGGCAAAGCAGGCTGCGCATCGCAAAAGAGTGCATCAAAGACGTAAGTAATCCAGAGGCGCGCCCAGAAAGTTCCGCGCCAGCGATGAAAGCGTTCGGTTTCGCAGGCATCGAACACGTTTGCTGAGCGGATAGCGCTCCGCGCGAACCCGGGCGATGCGCCAACCAGCGACGTTCGGTCGACCGACGAATACGCACGCAACCGGAGCCGGCCATATTCAAGTACGTCCTGTGTCACCGGGCCGTTCGACGTTCGCGTTACATTTGTCGATAATGAGAATCATCACGTTAGGACACGAGGGAGAGCCTATCACGTAAAACGCAACGGGCTGTCGCGTTTTTCGAGGCTACGCAAAACTCATATCAGTCATAAGAAAATTTCCACCGCGAACTTTTCGTTCGATGGGCGGTTAAAAACGGCTTGATTCCGCCGCGTCGATGACAAGTACCCGATGGCGGATCAGGGTGATTGGCTTGACAATGCCCCAATGGGTACGTAACCCCGTAATTAGGCTAAAATGAGGTTACGTACATTGGAGCGCGAACGATGGCCAAAGTGAGCTTTCGGAAAGTCGACGTGGACGGGTTGAAGATATTCTACCGCGAAGCGGGGCCGAAGGATGGACCCGTACTTCTGCTCCTGCACGGCTTCCCTAGCGCAAGTCACATGTTTCGCGATCTGATCCCGCTGCTGGCGGATCGGGTCCGCGTGGTGGCGCCGGACCTGCCGGGTTTCGGACAGTCGGACATGCCGACAGCCAAGGATTTCAACTATACATTTGACGGGATCGCCGATCGTATTGAGCGCTTCACCGAGATTATTGGACTGACGCGTTTTGCGATTTATGCGTTCGACTATGGGGCGCCAACCGGTTTCCGCCTCGCCATGCGGCGTCCCGAACGTATCACGGCGATCATCTCACAGAACGGCAACGCCTACGAAGAGGGGCTGAGCGACGGCTGGAATCCGATTCGAGCCTACTGGAACGATCCCTCGGCGGCCAACCGCGAAGCGCTGCGGGCATTTCTGCAACCGGAAGCAACAATATGGCAGTACACGCATGGCGTATCTGATCCGTCTGCGGTTTCTCCCGATGGATATTCGCTGGACAACTTCTACCTCGCGCGGACCGGTGCCGCCGATGTTCAATTGGACCTTTTTGGCGACTACAAGAGCAACGTCGCTCTGTACCCGAAATTTCAAAGCTACTTCCGCACTCACAAGCCGCCGTTTCTTGCGGTGTGGGGCAAGAATGACCCGTTCTTCTTGCCGCCGGGGGCCGAGGCGTTCAAACGCGACATTCCGAATGCGGAAGTGAGGTTCTTCGACACCGGACATTTCGCCCTGGAAACCCATAGCAGCGAAATCGCCGCGGTCATTGCCGCGTTCCTCGCAAAGAACGTGAGGTAACTTGCCTAAGCGTCGACCGAAATCCTGGGGGCGACGCTGACCTGGCTACAAGCCGGATGCCGGGCCTTTAGGCGTCAAGCCGACAGGAACTTGCTTAAAATCTCCGCCGTTTCGGTTGGGTTTTCTTCGGGAAAAAAGTGACCTCCCTTCATCGCCTGCCCTTGTACATTGTCGGCCCACCTTCGCCAGATCCCCAACGCTCCACCGTCTTGCGCGTAGAAGGTATCGAGGGGACCGCCGGCAGCCCACAGGTGCAACATCGGACAGGTGATACGCCGAGATTCTTCCTGGTCCTTCTTGTCGTGCACGATATCCAGGGTTGCAGCCGCACGGTACTCCTCGCAGATCGCGTGTACCCGGGCCGGATCGCGATAGGTCTCCGTGTACTTCGCTCTCACATCGGGACCGAAGGAGCCCTGGCCAAACGGATTATCGAATACCGCGCCCGGAGCGCCCAGGAGGTAATGCTCCGGAAGCGGCGCTTTCTGCGAGAGAAGAATCCACGGCCAGTAAGTCATGGCGAACTTTGCATCGGCGTGGCCCCATCCTTCCGAGATCGGAATGACGTCAAACACGGCGAGGCGTCGCACTTTGTCTGGATGATCGAGCGCCAGGCGATAAGCGACGCGACCACCCCGGTCGTGCCCGACGAGATCGAACTTGGAGAATCCAAGCTTATCCATCACAGATACGAGTTCGTTTGCCATCACCCGCTTGGTGTAGGGATAGTGATCTTCGGCGGAAGCGGGCACACCACTGCTGCCATAGCCGCGAAGGTCGACGCAAATCACCGTGTATTTGGTCGCGAGCTGCGGCGCGACGTGGCGCCACATCAGGCTTGTCCGAGGGAACCCGTGCACCATGAGGAGGGGAGAGCCGCTTCCATAGCGCCTGATGAAAATGGTGTTATCACCGGTCTTGATCTCCGCCGTATCGAAGTGATTGGAAACGGTGGGTGTGGCTTCGCCAGGCGAGGCGCCGGCGGCGTGTCGCGATAGAAGCGCCGACGACAGAACTGTGCCTGAAGCTGCCGTAATGGCGCGGAGCAAGGTGCGACGCTTGGGGTCTGTCTGGACTGTCATCTGTTATGATCTCCTTGCAGAACGTTGCAGATAAATTTGCTTCACAGCTGGGTTCAGGTCGCCGATCGGGAGGTGGGCGAGCCCGATCACTTCGGTCGATTTGGCGAAGGTGCAGGAAACCCGCCCCTGATGGCATATGTCGGATCAGCAGTAAC
Source organism: uncultured Alphaproteobacteria bacterium (assembly GCA_963843235.1). GTDB lineage: Bacteria > Pseudomonadota > Alphaproteobacteria > Rhizobiales > Xanthobacteraceae > Bradyrhizobium. The sequence continues at coordinate 285,084 of CAWJJV010000003.1, read as the reverse complement.
GGCGCACAGGACCGGGGAGCTTCCCGGCACGATGCATTCAGAGCCTCGCTTGCGGTTAATTGATTGGCGGACGGTTCCTCTGCTGTTTCGGGGCGTAGTAACTTGAACTATTTCCGCCTTTCGGAATTCGACGGGTGTAGCCGGCGTTGATCTCCCGTAACCACCTTTCGTAAGTTGTTCTGATTTGGTTACAGGCGCCCGCAAAAAAAGATTTCGCCTGCAGTATCGTTGGCGGGTTATGCTGAGGCTGGATATGCCAACCGTTGGCATCGAATGCCCCGATGCCGAGAGCCCGATGACAATATCGGTGAGAGCGTCTGGCGATGGAGCTTGAGAACGAAACGTCTGAATTAAAGCTGATCGCCAACGCTTTTCAGGCAATCTCTAGAGAGATCAGTTATGAGGGTTTGGCTAAAGCTCTTCTCGAGGCTGCGCTCGGTTATTCCGGAGCCGCTCGAGGCGCCGTGTTGCTGAGCGAAGGGGGCGAACTGCTCGCCAAGGCCGATGCAAGTTTTCCCCGTGAAAAGGCCAGGTTCTCCGCCTCGCAGCCTCCAGCCAGCCAATTCCAATTGCCCGCAGACCTTAGCGAAAGAGTACTCACACGTCAGGAAACCGTCGTTCGACAGGATAGTCGGAACGGCTCCGCCCTGATCTGATCCGACGGAGTGTGCGTCGGGACGGAACATAGCCCAATTGTGCCTGCCTCTGATCCATCGAGAGCGGACGATAGGTGTTCTCTATCTTGAATCAGCGAGCGAGTCGGACATCTTCACGCCAAGGTGTGTCTCGGTGATGTCGATGCTGGCTTCGCAGGCCGCCGTTTCCTTTGAATCCGCGCAGCTGTTCGAGGCGCTCCGTGAGACCAATATGTGGATGGTCAAGGGGCAGCAGATCGGCCGCATGGGCAGCTATCGGTGGAATACGCGGACGCTGCTTTCACGCGGATCTCGCGAAATCTATCGCATTCTCGGCCTCGATCTCGATATGAATCCGGTACCGTTCCAAGCCTTTAGGGACCGCGTCCACCCCGACGACCTTCCTGCTTTGGAGCAGGCGCTGGCGGAGGCGCTCAGCACCCAGTCTCCATTCAGTCAGGAGTACAGGGTCGTCCATAAGGACGGGACGACGCTCCATGTCCTTGCGGTGGGACAATTCGATGTTGGTCCGACCGGCGATCTCGAACTGGAAGGCATCATCACCGACATCACAGAGCGAAAGGCCGCGGAACAAGCGCTAATGGATGCGCGGACCGAACTTGCGCGAGCCGTGCGCCTCGCATCGCTCGGCGAGCTCGCTGGCTCCATCATTCATGAGGTCAACCAGCCGTTGACCGGGATCATCACGAGCGCTGAAGCTTGCGTTCGGTGGCTTGAACGGAATCCCGTCGAGCCGGCCGAGGCCCGCAAGTCCGCAATGCGCGTCATCGAACAGGGGTACCGGGCGACCAAGGTCGTCACTGGCCTCAGGTCATTGGTACGGAGCGCGCAGCTCCACTTCGCCGACGTGGAGATCAATGAAAACGTCGAGGAGATTCTCTTGCTCTCGAGGAGGGAACTTGAGCGCGCGGGTATCACGCCCCGGACCGACTTCGACAAGTCGCTGCCGAAGGTGGAAGCGGATCGAGTGCAGCTTCAACAGGTGGTCCTCAACCTCGTGCGCAATGCCATCGACGCCATGGCAGGTATTAACGGAAGGGCCCGCGTTCTAACTGTCTCTTCAAAATTTTCCGACGGTCGACGTTTCAGTGGCGATCTCCGACACTGGCGTTGGCATCGATCCGGTGAACCGGGAGCGCCTCTTCGATGCACTCTACACCACGAAGGATAACGGCCTCGGCCTCGGCTTGTCGATCTGCCGCAAAATTATCAGCGCCCACGGAGGAAATTTGTGGGTGGAGGAAAACGTGCCCTACGGGGCAACCTTCACTTTCGCTCTTCCCGCTTCGCCAATCCATCCAATTGTCGGAGAGGACCTGAGCATGTCTTCGCCGGCCCTTGTTCACATTGTGGATGACGACATGGCAGTTCGTGAATCCCTCGGAGACCTGCTCCGATCCGTGGACTACCAGGTAGCGGTCTATGCATCTGCCTCGGAATTTCTCGATGCCGAACGACCTGACGCACCCGGATGTCTGGTGCTTGACGTTCGGCTGCCGGTCACGAGCGGGTTGGAACTCCAGGAGTATCTGACACGTCTCAATATCCGGCTGCCTGTCATTCTGATGACCGGCTTTGGCGATATTCCGATGATCGTGAAGGGCATGAAGGCCGGCGCGATCGACTTCCTTACGAAGCCCATACGTGATCAGGATCTGCTCGATGCCGTTTCTGCCGCGATTCGATTGGATCAGGGTCGGCGCGAAGAAACAGCACAGATTGCCGAGTTGCGGGAGCGATATGCACTGCTGACGCCTCGCGAACGGCAGGTGATGGCGCTTGTCGCGTCCGGGCTCAATGAATAAGCAGGTCGCAAACGAACTGTCCATCAGCGAAGTCACTGTGAAGATGCATCGAAGCAGTGCCATGCGAAAGCTGCGAGCAAAGTCCGTGGCAAGGCTCGCGCGGATAGCGGAAGTCCTTGATATCCAGAGGTGAGGCGGGCGGCCGCTACTTCGGCTCGGACAATATTAGAGCGCGCTATCGCCGGATTGTCCGAATCCTTGAAACCCATACCAAGGTATAGGTCCAGCCATCACAGCCGAGAGGTCTGGCCATCAGACTCGAGAGATTGCGACCGTGCGTGGATGAACGCATGGTTCGACTGTAATTGGCGCTGCCATTCGCTGCCGGGCGGCTCCCGTCCCTCACCAGGGAGATGACACAGTGACCACCGCCACGCGGATGTACAGCGCTGCACCTTGCCATGAGTGTCAATCTATCGATCGATCAAGCTCGAAGGAGACAACATCCCCTTCCTATCGCCTTGGAATGATCGGTGGCAGCAGTTCGCAAGGCCACCGTCGGTGAGAGAGGTCCGCGTCGCGATCGTCGACGACGACGAGGCGCTGTGCTGCTCCTTGGTGGATCTGATCCGTTCGGTTGGCTATCGCGCCGAACCATTTGCCTCAGCAGAGGCGCTCCTGGTGTCGTCCGAGCTGTTCCTGTTCAGCTGCGTCGTCGCCGACGTTCATATGCCCGGAATGGGTGGACTTAACCTCGTAAGAAAACTCCAGGAGCAGGGCGTCATGACGCCGGTAATCCTCATCACGGCCCTGCCGGACAGGCATTTGGACGATGAGGCGGTCTCGGTCGGCGCTCAATGCCTCCTAAGAAAGCCGTTCGAAGCCACCACGCTGATTAATCATGTCGAGAGGAGTCTCTCCGATGAACGCCATCCAAGATAAGAGTCATGCCCCAACATACGCGTCGCCGCCGCGTGCCGATGATTTTGGGAGGCCCTCGCCGTCAGATGCCGACGTTCGTCCGCGGTCCAGGGCGCAAGAGCCATTGCGATCCGAGAATTGGGACAGGCGTTCCGAGCGATGGGGTAATCTCATGGCCGCGGCGCAACGTGGCCAAGGCGAAGCCTACGAGCTATTGCTCCGAGAACTGGACCTCTGGCTGCGCCGTTACTATGCGCGGCGTCTTCCGCGCCCGGCGGCCGAGGATGCGAGGCAGGACGCGCTCTTCGCGATCCACGTCAAACGGCACACATACACGCCGTCGAGATCCTTCGGTGCCTGGGTCTCGGCGATCGCACGCTACAAATGGATCGATCGCGTTAGGGACGCGTCTCGATTTGCCGCGCTACCGCTGCACGAGGAAATACCAATCGAGGATCATGGGCTTGCTGCGATAAGCGTCGTCACTGTCGATGAACTGCTTGGTCTGCTGAAGCCCGCCCAAGCCAGTGTGATCCGCCTCGTAAAGCTGCAGGGGGTCAGCATCGAAAGAGCCTCGGGCGCCACCGGCCAATCTGCAGCACTCGTCAAAATCAACGTGCATCGAGGCCTAAAGAAATTAGCGGCGTTGGTCTCCTGTGATGTCGCTGCGTCCAAGAATGTCTGTGAACGCAAAATGATGTCACCTCCATCCCTAGCCTCAACATAGGAATTCCAATGTTTCATAGCTCGCGTTCACCAATCGAGACGCTAGATGCCAATGCCGAAGTTGATGTCGAGGCCTTCCGCGCCGCGATGCGCGAACTTGCCGGAGGCGTCGCGGTCGTCACGGTCGGAAAGAACGAAGCCGCGACCGGCTTCACCGCCACGTCTGTTTCGTCACTGTCTGTGCACCCGCCACGTTTGATCGTGTGCGTCGACCGGAGCTCTTCGTCCTGGAGTGTCCTTCAGCGATATCCGTATTTCGGCGTAAACCTTTTACGCAACCAGGAGCGTGCACTTGCGAACCGGTTCGCCGGGAAGGATGGTCTTGAGGGAATCGATCGATATTCCGGCGCGCGATGGACGGCCATGCTGACCGGTACACCGATCCTGGAGAATGGTCTCGCCTCGTTTGATTGCGAGGTCGAGGAATTGCTTGTGCGTTACGACCATAGCATCGTCGTCGGCCGTGTGTGCGCTGTTCACGTTTGTCCCGGTTCGGTCCCGCTCGTCTACTGGCAAGGCGAATACCACACGTTTGAGCGAGAGCTCTCGAAAGCGCAGGCGCCGTCATGAGCGCCATTTCAGTAGCGTGAAGCCTAAATCGCAGGGATTTCTGACGGAGGCGGAGATGATTAGGCGATGCTGAATATCACCCTTCATGAACTCGAGGTAGTGCCGACGTGCGTCATGAATTGACGGAAACTGGCTGTATCATTGTCGCCGATGGTGACGAAACGATACGACGCACCGTGACCAGTTATTTTGAGGAGAAAAATGTCCGCGTTATCGCTGTCTCTAGCCGCGACGCAGTGACGTTTTACCTTAGGAAGGAGCATCCGAAGTTGATCTTTCTCAACCGGAAGCTCGGCGGGTGGGATGGTCTGGATCTCCTGCGGGACATTCGGTCTCGTTCCGATGTGCCTGTCGTCATCATGGCTGAGCAAAGTTCGGACGAGATCGACCGCATCGTCGGGCTCGAACTCGGTGCAGATGATTACATCGCGAAGCCCGTCAGCGTTAGGGAGCTATTGGCGCGTGCTCGCGCGATTTTGCGTCGCCGAGGGCGGCAGGTCGAAAGAACTCTCGATCAGGAACAAGGTGGGTATCGATTTGGTGGTTGGCGACTTGAGCACGGAACCCGAACTGTACTCAACTCAAAGGGGGCCCCGATCGCCCTGCGAAAAAGCGAATATGCGTTGCTCCTTGCCTTTCTTGGGGCGCCTCAGAAGATTCTTTCGCGTGCGAATCTTTTACGAGCGACGCGACTTCATGAGGACATCGTTGATCGGAGCATCGATGTCCAAGTTCTGCGCCTGCGACGCAAATTGGAGTCCGATCCGCAAACGCGTTGTGCAATCCGGACCATTCGCGGAATTGGCTATGCTTTCACGCAAACGGTAGAGCCCTATTGATCAACCCGACGACACACCGTCCATCGCGAAATCCGATGAGCCGCAGAGGTGCTCGGATGAGAAGAGTACATCGCGTTCCGTGCTCGGAACGGGTTGGAGGCGTGAGCCGTTGCAATTCTTCGCTAAGGCAAGGTCGATCGGATCGGATAGTCGGAGGAACTGGGCTTGAGAGTTAACGTCGAGGAATCGCGCTTTCTGTCCGAATTCGTCGGGCGTGCCCGTCGGCCAGTGCCGGGCCGGAGTTGAAGGGATGGAAAGTCTCGATAGACAAATCCGCTATTTCATCAAGATCGCAGAACTCAAATCTTTGTCGCGCGCGGCGGACAGCCTCGATCTGACGCAATCGGGGTTGAGTCGGCAGCTGGCGACGCTCGAGGCCCATCTGGGGAAACCGCTGTTCTCGCGTACGGGACGGGGAGTTGAGCTTACCTGCGCGGGACGGGTCCTTCGTGAAGCAGCCAAGTCAGGTTACTCCGTCATCGATCAGGCACTCGAAACCGTACGGGAAAGAGAAGGCGTAACGCAGGGGACCATCCACCTGGCGGCCGTTCACACCCTTAGTTACTACTTTACGGCGGACGTGGTGGCCTCGTTCATCGGCGCTCGGCCACAGGTGAGCCTCTCGCTGAAGGGGCGAAGTGCGCCGGAGGTTGTTGAGCTGGTAGAGACCGGCAAGGCCGACATCGGCTTTGTGTACAATTCCGCGGTCGCCTCGCCGGATCTCACGACGATCCCTCTCTTTGAGGACGAGATGTGCCTCATGATGCGCGAAGCAGAGGCCTGCCCCGATGGAGTGGACCTGACTGTCGCCGCTCCCAAGTTCGTCGGCTTTCCACGAAACTATGCGCTCCGCAAGATGCTCGAAGGCGGTGGTCTTCATCCCCAATTCGCGGCCGAAGTAGAGACAGTCGACGCGATGCTGCAGTTGGTCTCGTCGGGGGTGGGCACGTGCGTGCTGCCCTCCCGCATGCCCGACAGCATCATCAGGGACTACGGTCTCAAAAAGGTTCGCATTGCCAAGCCCGTGATGCGCCGCAGGGTCGTGGCGATTTTCCGTGGAGACCGCCATCCGAGCGGGCTTATCAAGCAGTTTCTTGATGCGGCGGTTCTGAAGATTATGTAGCGACCACTTCAACGTCTGCAGCATCGTCACAAGCTAATTCCTGTGCGGTTTCACCGCGCGCGAAAGCCAAAAGCTAGTTATCAAATTAAGGAGGTTATCATGAACTTTATCGTCGATGTGGTCACCAAGTCCGGACTGCTGAAGAAGGATTTGGACTACAACTTAATCCGCGCCTCGATGGTCATTATCTTTCTTTTCTTTGGGTATCAAAAATGGTTCCAATACGAGGCGGACGTTCTCATTCCCTACATCAGTAACGGCCCGCTGATCTCGTGGATGTACCCGGTGTTCGGGATCCGCGGGGCAAGCATATTCCTCGGTGTGTCCGAGTGGACCTTCGGCGCACTCATCTTCGCCGGTTTCTGGAGCAAAAGAGCGGGTGTCCTTGGTGCGTTGGGCTCAGTCGCCACTTTCGTCGGTACTGTCACCATCATTCCGTTCATGCCGGACGGCTGGGCGGCTTCTGCCGGTGGATTTCCCGCAATGGCTGGCAACGTGCCCTTTCTAATGAAGGACGTTGTGTTGCTTGCAGTGTCGGTCTACCTGCTCAAACAGGACGTGCAACGGTTGCGAAGCGCGACGCCGGCTATGGTGCTCCAGTCGGCTCGAATTTGAAACGTAGCCGAGACAGTGAGCTTAGGCGTCTGCTCGAGCCTTCAGACAGCTTGGAAAAAGTGCATCCAAATGCTCTTGGCCGCTTAACACGCCGAGAATCGCCCGCCTCTCACCTGCGAGAGCAGGTGGTCACGATTGCCTGGATCACTTTAGCGTAGGAGGAAGAATCATGAGTGAGAGTGAACATCTCGATGTCGTCATCCTGGGCAGCGGGCAAGGAGGTAAGTTGCTCGCCTGGCACCTCGGCCGGTCCGGCAAGAAGGTGGCGGTCGTTGAGCGTCGTTGGGTGGGCGGTTCATGTCCTGCCGTCGCCTGCATGCCGTCCAAGAACGAGCTCTGGAGTGCCAGGGTCGCGCATGTTGTAAAAAACGCCTCTCATTTCGGTACGTTGGCAGGTCCGGTCAGCACCGATATGGGCACGGTTCGGAGCCGTAAGCAGGCCATGATTGATCGTGAGATCCAATTTCACCTAGGCATGTATAGAGCCAGCGGCGCCGAGCTGATCATGGGCAGCGGCCGCTTCGTCGGCCCTAAAGCAATTGAGGTCGCCCTGAACGGCGGTGGCACGAGGTCGCTCGTCGGCAATGAAGTCGTCATCAATGTCGGTACTCATGCGGCAATTCCAAACGTCCCGGGGCTCGAGGCGGCTCGCGCACTAACCCACATTGAGGCATTGGAAATCGATTATCTTCCGGCACATCTGATCGTATTAGGCGGCGGTTATACTGGCCTCGAGCTGGCGCAGGCCTACCGTCGCTTCGGCTCCCGTGTGACGATCGTCGAACCTGGTCGGCAGCTCATGGGTCGCGAAGATGCTGATGTCGCCGAAGAGATGCAAAGCGTTCTTAAGGGCGAGGGCATCGATGTCCTGCTCAACGCACAGCCCGCCAATGTTCGCGGTCTTTCCGGTGATGCGGTCACTCTCACGGTCCGGACGAACAAGGGCGAGCAGATGGTCGAAGGCAGTGATTTGCTAGTGGCGGTGGGACGCGTCGCAAATACAGCGGATACTGGCCTCGAGAAGGCAGGCGTGGACCTGGACGCCCGCGGGTACATCCGTGTCAACGGCAGGTTGGAAACGACGGCCCCTGGCGTATGGGCCATCGGAGAATGCGCCGGCAGTCCCCAATTCACCCATGTCTCGGTCGACGATTTCAGGATCGTGAGGGACAACATGGCTGGCGGCAACCGCAGAACCGATGATCGCCTCGTTCCCTATGTCATGTTCACCGATCCGCCCCTTGCCCGCGTCGGTTTGTCTGAGGACGAGGCGCAGCGTCAGGGCATACCGGTTCGCGTGGCGAAGTTGCCGATGAGCGACGTCTTGCGTACCGCGACGACTGATGAGACGGAAGGCTTCATGAAGGTGGTAGTCAGCGTCAACGACGATCGCATCCTTGGATTCACCATGATCGGCGCCGAAGCCGGTGAAGTCATGGCCGCAATCCAGACCGCGATGCTCGCGGAGCTTCCTTACACGAAATTGCGTGACGCAGTCATCACGCACCTCACCATTGCCGAAGGGATCGGCCCTCTTTTTGCAAACGTGCCGCCAAGAGCTGGGTAGGAGACCAGAGGTACAAAACGTCTAAGTGATCCCGGAGGCCGACAACAGTCAGGCTATTGATCTTTTTCGAAAGACATGAGCGCAGCGACGTCCGCGAGCCGCGCGTCTTGTCGCTTTTGTTCATGGAATTATTTCTTCGGGCTGTAACCGGTTCGGCCGCATGTCCGAATTCCCTGGGAAGACAGCGAGTAGCAGCGCGGCGATTTCAGTATTTGATGAGGTTCCTCTCCCATTGGTCACTAGAAGATGAGCGGCGCGCTAGTGGCTGAATACTCGAATTAATCCAGCAGTCGAGGTCGACTGCGCTTCAGCATGATGTAAAGAAGATGGAACGTGCACCGATGATCCTAAGCGCGTTTTTCTTCAACCCGCAGGGTGACCATCGCATGTCGTGGCGTCATCCCGATGCACCAGGCCGGGAGATCTTTGACCTCGCCTACTATCGCAGACTCGCCGAAGCCGCGGAAGCAGCCCGTATGGATGCAATCTTCGTGGCCGATCACGTGGCCATGTGGGACACGTATGAGAGTAACATCGCGCACTATGCCAACGCACGACTTGAACCGATCACGTTACTGGCCGCTCTCGCGGCGGTGACGCGCCATATCGGTTTGATTGTCACTGCGTCGGCTTCCTACAGCGAGCCTTACAACATCGCCCGCGCTTTTGCTTCGATCGACCACCTGAGTAACGGCCGCTTTGGCTGGAACGTCGTCACATCCGGCATGAACGAAGAGGCCATGAACTTCGGCCGCGACGCCAATATCGAACATGCGTCTCGCTACGAACGTGCAGAGGAGTTCCTTGAGGTCACGAAAGCTCTATGGGACAGCCTCGAGGATAGCTCGCTCCTGTTCGACAAGAAGTCGGGCTTCTTCGCGGATCCGAAGCGTGTCCACCGCATCAATCACGTCGGGAGGCATTTCAAGGTGCGGGGTCCGTTGAACGTCCCGCGTCCGCCTCAAGGATATCCCGTCATCGTGCAGGCCGGATCATCCGAAGATGGCAAGCGCCTCGCAGCAACCCACGCCGATTTGAATTTCGCATTGGTGCGGACGATCGACGAGGGCCAACGCTATCGCAGGGATTTCGATGAGCGCCTCCAAGGCCTCGGTCGCCAGCCCGGCGACCTCAAGGTTCTGCCGGGCATCCTGCCGATCGTTGCGAAATCGCGGAGTGAAGCGGAGGAGAAGCGTGAGTTCCTGGAAACACTGGTGCCTGCGCGAGTCGGCATCGATCTTGTATCGAGCTGGTGCGGCATAGACTTGTCGGCCTACCCGATTGACGGCCCATTGCCGTCCTTACCCGACGTGTCGACCTATGACGGCCAGAGGACAAATTTGGAGAGGCTCAAGGCCTTCGCCAAAGAGAATCTGACGATTCGCGAAATTGGCCGCCGCATTTCGAATGCCGGCACGGGTCCTGTAATGGCGGGAACCCCGAGCGAAATCGCGGATGAAATGGAGGCGTGGTACGCGGCGGGCGCTGCGGATGGGTTCAATTTGATGTTCCCACTTTTGCCCGACGACTGGTTGAATTTTGCCGAGTTGGTTGTACCAGAGTTGCAACGGCGAGGGCTGACGCGCAAAGAATACGCGGCCGGAACGCTGCGCGATCGTCTCGGCCTGCCCAAGCCGCCGAACCGCTTCGGAGGCAAATAGCTCATGCCGAGGCCGGAAGCGGAGGAAGCAAATTGTTGCCTCTGCGGGTCGGTCTGGCGGCGCCAGCCAGGGGAAGCTGCCGTTGACGGCTTGGTTGGCGGTGGGCGGCGCATCGATTGGCTCGCCGTCACGCCCGCATTAGGGCCCGACATGCAGGGTCGCCCTCAGCCGCTTTCGCTGCAACGCGCGACATGCTCGGCGCTTGCGAAACAGTCTTTCGCATTATGCACGATGGCAAAGTCCGTTGGATACCCGCTCGGGGGCACGGCGACGATCAAGGTATCGTCGGCTGGATTGTGTATGGCGTATCCATCGATGCAACGGAAAGAAAGCGGAGGAGGCTAGCGAAATGTTCGCTGGCGAAAATGAACCTCGGGCAGCAAAAATATAGCTGCGGTCACTTCTGCGCTGACAGCAATATCTGCCCGTTCAACGACGACAAGCGACGAAATGGTGAAGGATCCCGTCAGCGGATAAATGCGGTCGACCGGACAGCAATCCTTGGCTGCATATGCTTTCTGGAACTATTCACAGTGCAATGTCTTGTCCAGTAGGGATTAGCACCGTGAGTGTCTGAAGGCTGTTCGGTTTACCCAGCGGCCTTTCATGTTTTGAAGATCAAACGCGTTTTGGAGATCAAAAATGCATTTACGAAAATTTGGCGTCGCTCTCGTAACATTCTTTATGGTCGCCGCGATCGACCGCGTCTCCGCCCAAAGTGCGACGCCCGAGCTGGATGCGTGTCGGTCCACGGGACTGATTGCTTTGAGAGAACGTAATCCGTCGATTAAAGACGTGGCGTTCGATGTTGACGGCATGACGGTTGCAAAAGCCAACACGAAAGTTGAAGACACCTCTATTAAGACCATTGTTATCGGCGACGCCTATCTCGAAAAAGGCAAAAAGGATACACGCCGAACGTTTCTGTGCCTCATTGGAGAAAAAGGCAAAGTCTTGCTGACGTTTTTCACTGATAAGTAGAGAGCGCTCCAGTTGGAATAACTCTTAGAAACTCCACGCTACGTGCCGAGAACGCATCGTGGTGGTGGGGAACGCCGGCAACTCGTGCGTTTCGACGGCATCGTCGCTTCCGGTCGCGTGACGCGACATGGTCGCACGGCGAGCCGATTGGGCGATGACGATTTGGATGGCTTATTTGGCGATGACGTCGGTTTCGTCTGGTCGAATTGCATCGGATGTCCCACCGCGCCGAAGCGAGTTCGCGGCCCTCGGCCTCCATAACAGCGTACAGATCTTGAGAAAGTCGATAAGCAAATGGGTAGCTTTCTTGTCGCGAGCCGGAAACCCACGCTTTGGCGGCTGACCCCAGGCAGCTAACGAGCATACACTATCAAGCTCGGGCTAATGGGTTGTTTACGAATTCATCGCCTTATCAACATCAGCCCTATGCCCACGCCAAGGGCGCCGGTCCGGCGAGGCCGGTACGCCGACCCCGCCAGTCCTGCATGAGTGCGCCTCGGCACGGATCACCGCGAGGTCCGGATTGAAGCACCTGACCGCCTCGTCGGGCGCAGCGCCGTCGTCGGACACCACGAAGTGCAGGGCGACGTACCAGGCACCATCCTCGACATCGGCGCATGGAAGCGTGGTGAGAGATGGCGTATCAAACTTTAGCGATTTCCCGGACGGACTTTTCAAGGGTTCGAATTACCTATGAGCGCGTGAGCACACCGGCTCTCGCCCGACTGGCGCGCCTTCGGCGCTGCGGGGGGCTTACCGTAACTTTAACTCTCGTCAAGAAATCAACGCGTACGCATCCTTGCTTGAGTACGACGGACTTTGTCCGCAGATAGGACCGACGATGACCATCTCCTACCTGAGCTTCCGCGTGCCGTACGCTGATCATCGGGACTGCATGATCGTCATCCAGCCTCAGAAGCAGGTTTACCGGGCAGTCTGCGTCGACGCAGTGACCAGGCTGATGATTGGCTGCCCGTCCTTTCAGCGCGGCCCCGATGGAGGAAGGCCAGCAATCGCGGCCGACGATGTCATGGACAGTATCGGCAGGTATCGTCTGGCTTCAGCGGCCGTCGACATCGAGGCGGAGGCGTTGGCGGGTCGCACCAGGCGGATCACCAAAGAAATGCTGTCGAGCCGACGCTTATCGCGGCGTTGCAACAGAGGCCGGTCGAGGCGAGCCGATCGTTGAAATTCACTCCTGGAACGTGCTCTAGCGTTGGCGCCCAATGTTAGCCAAGGTGTGGTGATAAAGCATTTTATGCTCCGCGAGCTGTTTGTAAGAAAACCAGCAAGCCATCATCGGAGATAGTGCCGTCGCTATTTGGAGCGATCGAAGGCGTCCAATCGGATCGACGCATCACTAATTTTAGAGGGCGTCGGCCCATTTTTGACCGCTGATGACCGCATTGGCAATCCATGCGCCAATGCGACGTGACGAATGTCCGTTTTTCTTGTCAACCGCGTTGTTTTATCCCAACCTCCAAGAAAGTTGCCGCGCGACTGGGGTTCCCATGTCAGAAGTCAAAAACGGGCTCTACTCGATCCGAATTCAGATGACCCATGGCGGTCGCGGGCACGCCACGGGCGTGCTGGTGCTCCTCGACGGAACGATCATGGGCGGCGACAGCCATTTTTACTACACCGGGTTCTATACGTTCAGAAACGGCAAATGGCGCGGCGAATTGACGACGCGACAGCACGCGGAAGCTATTGGCTCAAATCCTCTTTTCGGAGGTCGCGAAGTGACCTGCGGTTTCACTGGTGTCTACTCTGACCACGACGCGGAGGTCGACGGCACAGCGCTCGTAGGTAAAATCAGCGTTTCCTTTACCGCTATGCTAGTGTTGAAATCGCCGCTCGGGCTCGACGCCACCGATGGACCGTTGATAAAGACCAAATGAACTTGGATGTTGCCTGAGAAATGCATGCAATGAACCGCCTTTTATTTCTGTGCACTGGCAACTACTATCGCAGTCGATATGCGGAGGAGCTATTTAATTATCAAGCCAGGAAAGAAGGATTGAGTTGGAGGGCCTTCTCTCGGGGAGCGGCAGAGCGAGGCTCGCCCGAAAACGTTGGACCCATCTCGCGATATGCGCTTGATGCTCTGATTGCAAAGGGGATTGCGCCGGAAGGCGCTACGCGCAAGCCGCAACCCTGCTTACCGATTGACTTCGATGAAGCTAACCTCGTGATTGCTTTGAAGGAAGCAGAACATCGCTCATTAATCGAGCGGCGTTTTCCTCAATTCGCCAACAGAGTTGTGTACTGGCACATCCACGACATCGAGTTCATGCAGCCTTCGATCGCGTTGGCCATGATCGACGATCAGGTGAAGGGCTTGCTCTTATCGCTTGGGTCACAGGCTCGTTAGTCGGCCCTTGAGCAAAATTTCAAGCGCGTATAGAGCGGCCAGCGAAAGGTTTCGTATCTGATCAATTTCGTCCAGCGGGACAATCGTCAAACGTCCTTCTGTGATCGTTAGAAGATCAACGGGCACCGCGCGCGCGAGAAAGATTTCGCCGCGAAAATGATGTCCGGGAAACGCATAGTCTGGACCGTCCCATCGGCCAATATGCTCGAAACGGGCCGGTGCCAGATAGTAGCCGATCTCTTCGTGAATTTCCCGCACAATACAGTCGAGGAAACTCTCGTCACCCTCACGACGCCCTCCGAAAAGGCTGATCTTTCCTGGATCGCGAATGTGCGGGATATTGTCCCGCAGTTGCAGCAGCAAATGTCCGTCCGTGTCAAAGAGAATAGCGGACGCCCCCTCTCTCAGCATTGTTTCAGCGCTCCAGTTGACGAAAGATTACCATTGAAGTTCGTGGACGCCAACGTCGGTCTGCGCAAACTGGACTGCGATGTATGCCAACTCAAACCCCCGCGCTGTTGTCCAAAGGGAACCATCGCGCAAGATTCCGTGCGACGTCCATGATTTACCCGAGGCGTCGCCCAATCATTTGCAGGGCACCGACGGCTTCGAGCAGTCGCGGAGTGAGCGAAGAAAATCGAGATGCGGTTTTCAGATCTCAAGCGTATCCTCAGGCTCGGTCGGCTTCGACTTCGTGGCCGCGAGTTCAGGACGAGTTTGTTCTGGCCGCCGTGATGTGGTTTAGCGACTCCCGCGTGTCCGGTCGACCGCGACCGATATGGGTTCGCCTATTGAATGCGACGATAAGAATTACGAGCGGCGTATAGGTGATGTTGGCGAATGTGTAGGCGCTACGGCTGCAACTGATCTCTCTAAAATTGTAGTATTGCGGTAACGCGGTTAATCCAATCCTTGCTCTCGTGCCCACGAGTAGCGTCGTGGATTCATGACTTCATCAGTCGAAACCGGAAGCCCGCGGGCGACCGTATGCCGACCGTTTCCTGCCTTTCGACGCCCCATAGGCGAGCATGTGATACCCGGGAATTGAAATTGATCGGCAGTGTGCCCGGCGCGAAATTGGAATCGAAAGCGAAGGAGACAATGAATGCCAGCTTACTTGATTGTTGAGTGCATCATTGCCGACGCGGCCAAGTACGAGAAATACATGGCGAAGGTTCGCCCGATGGTCGCCAAGCATGGCGGCCGCTATTTGACCAAGGGTGGAAGCCACAAATTTCCCGAAGGCGGCCACTGGGAGCCCGAGCGCGTCGTGATCATCGAGTTCCCTGACACGAGTGCTCTCAACGCTTGGTACAATTCGCCCGAATACAAGCCGCTAATCGCACTCCGTAAAGAATGGTCAGGCGAACTGGCCATGCTGATCACGCTGGAAGGCTGATACGCGGCTTCGTTATCGGTCTCAATTAAGGATAGATAAATCTCGTGGCAGAAGTTAAAGGCGCTAACAATCTCGCGACGTCTGTCGCTGCCATTGAAAACCTGCCGGTCCTCAAGGTTGCAGACCTCGAAGCGGATCCTCACGGCATGTTTCGCAGGTATCGCGTCGCTCGTCCCTTTGTCGGACACGAAGCGGGAGGCTACATCGTGCTCCGCCTTGCCGATATTGTCCGGCTTGGCAATGATCCCCGCACCGCCGCGTCTGAAACGGCCCATCCGGAAATGCTTGGCATCACCGATGGTGCCCTTTTTGACTTATTCCAATACAGCATGCTCACCGCGAACGGCGCTGCTCATCGTCGGCGGCGCTCACCGTTTTCCAGAAGCTTTGCGGCTCGAATGATTGCCGATTTACGGCCGCATGTGCGGCGGTCTTCGGAAGAGTTGATCGACAGTTGGTATGCTGACGGGCAGGTCGAATTTGTTGAGCAGTTCGCCTCCCAACTCCCAGCCCGCGTGATCGGCGATCTTCTGGGTCTGCCGCGAGGCGATATCCCATACTTTGCAAAGCTCGTCTATGAAGTGACCCGGTTCATTACCCACGGTGTAACGCCCAATGGAATTCCTGAATCAGAGGCGGCATGCCAGCAGCTGCGGGATTACGTGGAAAGGACGCTCGACGACAGACGTCGCGTCCTTCGCGCCGATTTTCTTTCGGATTTTCTGGCAACGGCCGAGGCGGCCGGCGAATTGTCGCCATTGGAAATCATATTCCAGATCGTCCAGCTGATCGTCGCCGGCACCGATACGACTCGGGTAGCTGCCGTGACGCAGGTGGCGCTTCTGCTCCAGCACAGGAAACAATGGGACGCGGTGTGTCGCGATCCCTCGCTGATTCCGGCCGCGGTTGCAGAGGCAATGCGCTTCGAGCCGAGCGTGGCATCGTTTGGCAGGGTTACGACTGAAGACATCGAGATTGGCGGCGCCGTTCTACCGGCTCGGCAGTTCATCCGATTGTCAACCATGTCGGGCGCACGTGACGAACGTGCCTATGAACGTCCCGATGTGTTCGACATCCACCGGGATGATCAAACCCGCCTGCATCCGATTTTCGGTGCCGGCGCCCATCGTTGCCTCGGCGAAGCACTGGCGCGTGTCGAACTCGAGGAGAGCTTGGCGGCGCTGACGGCGCGCATCCCGCAACTCAGGTTGGATCAAGCGCCAACGATCAAAGGCCGCACCGGCATCCGTCGCGTCGATACCATGCGGATATCCTGGCAATTATCAAGCTAACGAGAGAGTTACATGAGCAAGGGCCGAGGACTGGCGATTATCGCCGGAGCTTCAACGGAAATCGGGGCTTTCTATGCGGATCGTCTGGCCGCGCTAGGTTATCAGTTATTCCTCGTCGCCCGCCGCGTGGATCGCCTCAAAGAGTTAGCGGTCCGCTCCAAGGCGAAATGCGGAACGAAGGGCGAGTTTCTTGGTGACTGATCGGGAACTGCGCTGTGACGTGGCCCGCCTGCTATCGCGGATCGGCGACAACGATGTGACCGTCGTGGTGAACGCCGCAAGCGAACACCCCAATGGGTTCTGCTTACGGAAGTGAACAATCTGGTCATGCACAGGAGGAGAGCCGCGGGCTTTGAGCACGTCAGAACAGACGCACATAGAATTCCATCCCGCGGCGCGTTTGACCTCTCGGGTGCACGCCGCCTTACAAACGGAGACTGAACGCGTGACGAAACTGTTCGAAAGAACGCTCGATCGGCTTGACCATCAGTTGCGGCGCCGCGTCTCGAGACCAGGCGATACGGGTTACGTCGCCGCTACGGCGATCTGGGCGGCGCCCGTGGGTCCAATGCCGCGTGCAGTCGCGCATTGCGAAAATAGAGAAGACGTCCAGTGGGCAATTCGCGCCGCTCGCGAGCTCGACCTGCCGCTGTCAGTGCGCGGCGGCGGACACGATTGGGCCGGCCGCTCGCTGTGCAGCGGGATCGTGATCGATCTCTCCGGTATGAAAGGCGTGGCCGTCGATATCGGCTCTCACACGGCCTGGATTTCTGGCGGTGCCCGTGCGTCAGACCTTTTGGATGCGACAGACGCGCTCGGTCTCGCTGCGGTGACAGGCTCGTGCGGCGGGGTAGGGATGGCTGGACTTACGATTGGCGGCGGCTACGGCCCTCTGATCGGTCGCTATGGGCTCGCGCTCGATAATCTGATCGAGGCCGAAGTGGTGCTTGCGGACGGGCGCATCGTAACGGCCGGTCCCGGTAGCGAGGACGCACTGTTCTGGGCGCTGCGGGGTGGCGGCGGAAATTTCGGCGTGGTGACGGAGATGCGGTATCGTCTGCACGACCTTCCGAGCATCCACGCCGGCTCGCTGCTGTTTCCGTTCGGCGAAGCCAAGGCCGTGCTCGAAGGCTGTGCCGAAGTCGTGGCTTCTGCGTCCGACGAGCTAACGTTTCAGGTTGGAATAGTCATCGGCCCCGATGGCGCTCCGGTGGTCATGATCATGCCGGTGTGGTGTGGATCCCCCGAGCATGGCGAAGCGGCCGTAGCCCCGTTCTTTAAGCTTGGGACACTGCTCGCTGGCGCCGTCGAGGTGATGCCTTCGGGTGGCCACATCGCGCTGACGGATCCGTTCGTCGTCCACGGGCAACGCGTCCTGATGGAGACCTGCTGGCTTCCTTCACTCGGTGGCAGCATCGACGCATTTCTTCAGGCCTCGGCGACCGCGGTCTCGAGCGGCTGCAAGATCATTACCCATGAATTCAGGGGTGCCGCCTCACGCGTAGCGGCGAACGCGACCGCCTTCGGGCTGCGCCGTGACCATGTCCTTGTGGAGATCATCGCTTCCTGCGCCAGCGACGCCGATCTATCCGTTGTGCAGCAGCACCGGCAATGGGCTGAAACAACCCTTCGAAGGTTTGACGGCACGGCGCTTTCCGGAGGCTATCCGAATTCTGCTGGGCAAAAATCCGGAGCGCGCGGCCAAGAGCTATGGCGACAACGCGGCGCGGCTCATTCGCGCCAAACGACAATACGACCCTGACAATATCTTCCGCTCCACCATTCCGTTACCTGCTGACTGTCGCGCTGGATCTTAATGATGAACCGTTCGCCGAGATCGTTTCGCCGCGCTATGTTCCGTCTGGCTTTTGGGCTGATAGGCGCCACGCTGTCGCTTGCGCCGGCGGCCGCAGCGGAAGCATTGAACTATGCGGACGTGCTGAGTGCCCTGCAGAGTGGGAAGACCACTACCGTGCTTAGTGACCTCGGCCATTGTGCGAATCCGGAGACCGGCAAGGCGGGTCCCGCAATGCGGGTTGGACTTCGAATCCAAGCCTTCTCGGTGATACCGGAGAAGGGGCTGTCGTTCGCGGACGTGCATCAGACTCTGGACCCTTCGGATCAGCCCGTCACCGAGTACATCCGCTACAACCTGAAGCCCGATGGCCAGATGACGCTCAACGTTACACGTCAAACCACCGCAGGAATGGCGAAACAGCAGCCGCTGCTAATTTGTCAGCTTGCGGTGGGGGTGCGGTTCGTTTGGTGGGAGTGGAGCGAGCACGGCTCTTCTGAACGGTTGCGCTCGTCGCCACTGAGGTGGTTCCGGTCTATCAGTGCATCGGACTTATGGGCCGTAAAGTTCGACGGCGGCGAGACTCACCTGTAGCGCGTTGATGGCGCGGCTTCTTGAGCGTCGGGCAGGCGCTCCGGTTTGGAGTCGATGATCGGGCCCAGTACGCAAGCCGCGCAGGTCGTGCGCGAACTCATAGCCGTACGCGGTCCGCGCCAAGCAAATTCGTCCGGGGCCTAACGCGCAGTCACATGCCGCCAATCGCATTGCCTGTACGAGGGCGAGGAACGTGCAACGCGAGATCGCGCGCAGGCGAAGGTGAACTAGGATGTGCTGATCACGGCCAAAAGGCGCGGCGACGGCCGCTTGCTGTATTTTAGCTTTTATGTGACCCGCTTCACATCGATCTCCCGCCAGATGGTCTTGACTGCTGCCGACGGCATTGAAGGGAGATCGGCCATGCTCAACATCCGCGCTTGGACAGTCGTCGCCACCCTCGGCGTTGCGTCTATTCTTGCAATCAACCTGGCAACCAAATTTCAATCTGGAGCGTCAGGACAGATCGCTCTTGCGCCGGCTGTTGATGCCGGTCCGCACGACACGATCAAAATCGATCCCATCCGCGGTTCGGACGCTTCGACAAGCACGTACGGATTGGACCGGGCGCGCATCACCGACTGGTAAAAATCGGCGGAGGATGTGAAGGCGAATTAGAGAGGCTGTGTCCCGGCGCAGGCGCAGTGCAGCGCGAAACGGTGTTCCCCAGACCCGGGACCGTCGCAAATGCAGAGTTCATGAAGGCGCCGGATCAAGAATAGGAACTTGCCGCTTGGCTCAGCGGTCACCTGTTGGCCAGTGCCATGCAGGCTTGCTCGATGCCGGCTTGGTCCCAGCAAGCGCCAGGCGGGGCATCCAATGCGGATTGCACCCGGTCAGCCACCGCGACCACGTCGTCGCCCGGTTGCTTCCTTTGTCTGGGCCTTGAAACGCTCGATCAGCCAGGATGCCGCCGGGCCCGGCGGCGTATCGGTACGGTAGATGGCGTGCAACCGGAGCATCCGACCCTCATATCCGGGCAGGCCGAGCTTAACCAACAGGCCGCGTTCAATGTCCTCGCGCACCAGGGGTTCGGGCATAAAGCCCCAGCCGATGCCGCCCTTCAACAGGATGTGCTTCGCGCCGAGATCGCCGAGCCGCCAGATCTCGTTACCGATCACACCTCCGTCCTTGCCGTCCGAGAACGAGGAGCGATCGGTCAGCAGCAACTGGATGTGATCGCGCCCAGCGCCTGGGGGCTGCGACTTTTTCTGCGCCAGCGGATGATCGGGAGTTGCCACCGGGATCAACTCAACGCTGCCGACTCCGATGCGTTCGAGCCCGGGGATCGTGGCGTCGAGCGGGCCGCAAATTCCGACGGTGGCGATGCGCTCAACCACCATCTGCGGCACTGCCCCGAGCGCCTCGACATGTACGCGCAGCGATACGGTCGGAAACTCCGCGCGAAACGCCTTCAACGCGTCAGCCATGCGAGCCGGCGGCAGCAGCACGTCAAGGACGAGGCTAAGTTCAGCCTCGAGACCCCGAACGAGGCCTTTGATCTTGGCGCGCAGGTCATCGATGCCGTTGGTGACGCCGCGTGCTTCCGACAGCACCGCGCGGCCGGCTTCAGTCAGTTTCGGCTTGCGCGTTGAAACGCGATCGAAGAGCGAGACGCCCAGCTGCGCTTCAAGATTGGCGATCGAATAACTAATGACCGAGGTGGCGCGCCCCAACTGCCGTGCGGCGCCGGCAAAACTTCCGACGTCGACGACGGTCAGGAAGATTTTCAGTTGATCAAGCGTCGGCATGCCCGGTTCGGACGGCATATCGATTTCCTCGAACGCAATCGATCAAATAATCCCTATATTCTTGAACTGCCAACTCGTCCAGCACCACACTTTGGAACACCAGCCACAGACGCCGGCCACAACTGTCCCGTGATCATCTGCAAGGTTTCACGGTGCTGTAAATCAACCCTAGAGGGATGGCAGTCACCGACCAAAATTAGATCGGGATTGCTTCGGCGCTTGTACTCCTCTCACAAAGCGACACCGGCCTTGGCGGCACGTACCGGCTTGGCGCGCTGGATCTGCATGCAGATCTGCCCAGTGAGTTCGACGCTGACGGACCAATTCGCCAAAGCGATCGTCGCTACCCTCAAACTCTGACCGGCAATTGTCGAGGCAACCTGTCGGGAGTGTACCGCTTGCACCCTGCCAGGCTGCAAGTTGGAGGTGGAGATTTCAACTTGTCGATTTTTTCGAACTTTACGGTTCAAATAATCCCCATTTCGCGAACCGTCGGGCTGTCCTACATCGCAAAGTGGTTGACCATTCAGCCTGGGATCGCGCGACGACGAGAAACAGCTCGAATCGCCTCACAGTGGTTGAAGGTAATTCAATTTTTGAAATGCCGTCGATCGCCTGCATTACATCGATCGCACGGGCTTTACCTGCTCATTCCGGAAAATCATGCCAGACATCACAGTTTATCCAGCGTCCCCTAACAAGATTGACAACCAGTCGATGATCGAGAGCACCGGCCACATCGTCGTGGTCGATGACGACCCGACGCTACGGCAAATTCTCACCCTGTTTCTCGAAGAACACGGTGTGCCGGTCAAGGCGGTGTCGACCCGAGCGGAGTTGAATCGTCATCTTGATGGTATTGAACCGGGGCTGATCGTTCTCAATGTCCGGCTCGGCGACGACGACGGCCTGGATCTCTTGCGGGATATTCGCTCGCGCTCCGACGTTCCGGTTATTATGACCGGCCATCGATCCGATGAAATCGATAGGATCGTCGGGCTCGAACTTGGCGCTGATGACTATCTTCTGAAACCTTTTAGTCTGCGGGAGTTGCTGGCGCGGATTCGAGCGGTGTTGCGGCGTCACGAAATGGGGCGCGCCGCGTGCGCGCGTGACCCGGATCGAGGGGGGTATCGCTTCGGTTGCTGGCGGCTCGATCGTCGCGCCCGGAGACTGGTCGATGCCCACGGAAAGCCGGTCCCCTTGAGCAGGGGCGAATATGCGCTGTTGCTGGCTTTTCTAGAAGCGCCACAGCGACCGCTTTCGCGTGAGCATCTGCTGCAGGCTACTCGAGTTCATGAAGACATTTTCGATCGTAGCATCGACGTGCAGGTGCTGCGGCTGCGGCGCAAGCTGGAAGTTGCGTCTAACGCGCCGCGCGTGATCCAGACTGAGCGAGGCGTTGGCTATGTCTTCGCTTTGCCGGTTCAGCCGTTCTAAGCGTGACGAAGCTGCGATCGGCTCGCTGCAATTGTAGTTGGATTTTAAATTTCAGAAACGACGCCGTAGCAGGGGCCCGGCAAGCATCTCCGGATCAACTAGCGGAGGATTTCAACATTGTCCAAACGCCAAACATCTCGATTGCCGTTTCCACGCCATCTCGGCTTCCCCTTGCGAGGTCGGCGATCTGAATCTCGTTCGCCAGTGTCGCGCCGGATCATTCATGTGCTCGCAAGGCTGGCGATCACTGCAAGTTGCACAAGCTCTGCATCGGCTTTTGACGCCAGTCACGTTTTCCGTGCGGCTGTTGTAATTGCCGAACGCAGTCCACAATCCAAGTCCTCCCGGGACGAGATTGCGTCGAACAAAGGCCCGTTCACCAAATCGCTTTCTGCTCTGCAACAAAAGCTGCTGTTCAAACGGCTGAACCGGGGGAGGCCGGAAGGCAATGACTGATCTGATCGAAAGCACGCTGCGCCCGTGAGCAAACAGCGCACCTTGCCCGATGCCCGGGGAGTTCAACGCAAACCGAAGCGGCCTGACATGGATGCCGGTTTCGCATCCTGGCTGTTCGCCATGCC
Organism: uncultured Alphaproteobacteria bacterium; assembly: GCA_963843235.1. Classification (GTDB taxonomy): domain Bacteria; phylum Pseudomonadota; class Alphaproteobacteria; order Rhizobiales; family Xanthobacteraceae; genus Bradyrhizobium. The sequence goes on along the minus strand of CAWJJV010000003.1, from coordinate 262,454 downwards.
CGTCGGCGCCGGCGGGCGGGGTGCTCGGCATAGCCAGCGGCATCTTCATCGTGTAAGGCTGACCACTAATCTCATCCAGACCTGCTGTCCATGACCGTGCCGACCATCACGCCCTCGCAAATCCGCCGTGCGCTGCTGTTACGCGACGAAATCGCTCTTCTCGATTTGCGGCACGAGGCCGCCTATGCCACCGGCCATCCCCTGTTTGCCGCCAACATGGCGGCGGACAGGATCGTGCTCGAAGCCGAGACGAGGCTGCCGCGCAAGGATGTGCCGATTGTTGTTTACGACGCCGGCGAAGGCCTTGTTCCGCTGGCGGCGGATCGCCTGAAGGCATTGCGGTACACGGACGTTCGCGAACTCGGCGGCGGGCTCCAGGCCTGGCAAGCGGCCGGCTACGAACTGTTCAGGGATGTGAATTCCTATGCCAAGGCCTTTGGCGAACTGGTTGAATCCCGCCGCCATACGCCCTCGCTGACCGCGGACGAAGTCGCGGCGCTGATTGCTGCGAAAGCCAATATTCGGATTCTCGATGTCCGGCGCTTCGACGAATATACGACCATGAACATACCGGGCTCCATCAGCGTGCCCGGCGCGGAATTGGTGCTTCGTGCCGGCCGGGCGGCGCCGGATCCCGAGACGACCATCATCGTCAATTGCGCAGGCCGCACCCGATCGATCATCGGCACCCAGTCGCTGATCAACGCCGGCGTCGCCAATAAGGTGCTGGCGCTGAGAAACGGGACGATCGGCTGGACCCTGGCAAGCCATGACCTCGAGCACGGCGCTGACCGGCGCGGCGAAATCGGCGCGCTCGAGGGGGCGAAGGTCAGTGCCCCCGATGTCGCCTATCGCGCCGGGGTTCGGCGCCTCGGCATGGAAGAAATGGCGGCGCTCGAGGCGCAAACGCGCCGCACGCTCTATCGCTTCGATGTCCGCAGCGAAGAAGAATATACCGCCGGTCATATCGCCGGCTTTCGCCACTATCCCGGTGGGCAACTGGTCCAGGAAATCGACATGGCGGCGCCGGTGCGCGGGGCACGCATCGTCCTGACCGATAACATGGGTGTCCGCGCCGATATGACGGCGTCCTGGCTCGCGCAAATGGGATGGGAGACCTATGTGCTCGACGGCGGCTATGATCGCGCGCTCGAGGTCAAGCCGCCCGCGGTCTTGCCGAAGCCCGACCCCGCGCACCGCTATCGCCGTCCTTACGAAGGCACCAACGTCACCACCAGCGCGATGCAGGCCTATCTCGACTGGGAATATGGGCTCGTCGAACAACTCCGGCGCGATGCAACCCACGGCTTCTTTGTCATTTGAATGTCGCCGCCAACTCGATGACGTTAGCGATCTGACGACGATAGATGCCGAAGTCTTCAATTCGCGGTCGTCGAGCCGACATAGCGCGACCTTCGCCGCGCGGCGTTCATGGCGGGCGATCTCGGCTGGAATTCTGCCGTTCACCATTGTGAGGATCAGAACTCCGGCGAGTGAAAATCGCAGGGTCAGTGGCGGGCAATCGGCCACGCCGATCTTGCCGGCGATAAAGCCGAAACCCCAAAACAGGCAGAACAGGCCGATATAAATCGGCAGCGGATTGAGTTTGGCAAAAGAGAAGAAAGTGCTGGTGCGAGCGACATGGGATCTCCTGAAGATCTCGATGTACGCTCCCGGCTTGATATTCATAAATTAAATGATAGACTATAAATAAGTTGAAATATAAATGATGTGGCAGTCATGTTCGATCTGGAGCTTCTGCGCAGCTTCGTCTCGGTGGTCGATTCCGGCGGCTTCACCCGCGCCGGTGAACGGGTCCACCGCACCCAGTCCACCGTGAGCCAGCAGATCAAGCGCCTGGAAGACGATGTCGGCCAGCCGCTGTTGAACCGTAACAGCAAGGACGTGACGCCGACCGAGGCCGGCGAACGGCTGTTGTCCTATGCGCGCCGACTTCTGTCGCTCGCGGAGGAAGCCCGCGACGTGCTGGCGCGTCCAGACAGTGAAGGTGCGGTGCGGCTCGGCATCCCCGAAGACTTCGCCGCCTATCGGCTGACAAAATTGCTGGCGACGTTTTCGCGTTCGCATCCCGGCTTGCGGCTCGATGTGCGAGCCGATCAAAGCGTTTATCTGCTGCGCGATCTCGAACGTGGCGAACTTGATCTGGCGCTACTCAAGCGCGATGCCGGCGCAAAGGGTGGCATCGCGGTGTGGCCAGAGCGCGTGCACTGGGTCACGAGCAAAAGCCACCCGCATAATACGAGGGTCGGGTCGGTGCCGTTGATCGGTTTTCCCACCGGCTGTCTATATCGGACGCGTGCGATCCACGCACTCGAAAGCGCCGGACGCGCCTGGCACATGGCCTATACCAGTTCCAACCTCGCCGGCATCCAGGCTGCGGTGGCTGCGGGAATGGGCTTGAGCATTCTCTCCGAAATCGCAATCCAGGCCGACCATCGCGTGCTGACCGCGAAAGATGGTTTTGCGCCGATCGACCGGACGGAAGTGGCGCTGGTGGCCTCACCTGACGCCAGCCCGGCAACATTGCGTCTTGCCGACCGCCTCGCCGAATTCTGCAACACCGTGCAGACGAAGGCGGCTTAGCTAGATCGCCGGCAACGAGAGGCGGCGATGGTATGTAGCCTGACATCGTCGGGCACTTGCGCCATGAAAGCCGGCACCCCCCATACTTTTCTTCATCGAGCAGTAAGCTGGTCAGGCAGGCATGGTTCGGGCTCAACCGTGCTGATCGGCATGGCGCTGCTCGGCTGGGGAGTGACCCAAGGAGAACGCTCGACCCGCTTCTACGCGTCCCTCGCCACCGTCGGTTACGTATTTGGCGTAACTCTACGTGGGGTGGATTTGTCCCGACTCCTCACCTTCACGCCCGTGCCAAGGATCGGCTGGATTACGGGCGAAACGGCGCGTCTTTCCATCACCGTCGCACACCTCGCCCTGATCAATTTGGTGCTGAAGTCCGGGCTTGGACTACGGAACCATTTAGGGCAGCGAGCCGAATGGCATTCTCACTCTAACTTTGTGGAGCCGATCCTTGACATATGGGTGCTCTTTTCTGCGACGGGCTTCAATCTATGAGGCCGGTTCGGCTGGGCCGGCCTGACGTTGATTTCGGTCGGAGTCGCGGCTTTGCTATTGATTATCGCCAATTTGTGGATGTGCCTTTGCGACGGGCCCTCTTGAACGGCTATGGCGGTCGCTAATCTAGAATACTTGCCGCCCTCTGAAGGACGCGTGGTGACGAAGAGTTCAAGCGCCGACTGGCTCGAAAAATACCGTTTGGCTGGCTCGCAGTTTAGCGACGCGGATGATACTAGGTATCTGTCACGTTACGGTCGTAACGAAGTTATATTGCCGGTGTCACCGAGCAGTAGTTCAATCCCTCCATCGTTCGTGACAGACTTCCGAACTGCAACCGTGGAGGCTTAACATTGCGCCGGGGATCAGGACAAATCGTTATGCGGACCAACGGCAAAGGATCGTCACCGATTGACCCGGACGTACATCGCTCCTGCGCGGATACACATTGCAAGTTTTTGGGTTAAATCGGCCGAGAAGTGAATCTCCTATCACGCTTATTTGTATTGGTGGCTATCGCGTTACTGCCCGTGATCGCCGTCCAGGCCTATAATGAATTTGATCTGCGCCGCGCGCGTCAGCTCGAGGTACAGAGTCAGGCGATCAGCCTGGCCAAGCTCGCTGCGGCAGAGCAGCAGCAGATCGTCCAAGGCATTCGCCAGGTCCTGATCGCGCTATCGGAGCTCCCGGCGATAAAAGCGAGGGACAGTAAGGCGTGCAACGCCTACCTGACCGCAATGAAGCAGCGCTTTCCGGCGTTCATTACCGTCATCGTCGCCGATTCGAATGGCCGGAACTTCTGTGACGCAAGCAGCTTTCACCGGCCGATCAATATCGCCGCACGGGCCTACTTTATGAACGCCCTGAAGACAGATGGATTCACGGTTGGAGAATTTTCGAAAGGTCTTTCAAGCGGCCGGAACGTCATTCAGTTTGCCCTGCCATTTCATGGAGACGACGGCAGCTTGGGCGGGGTGATCGTGGCGAGCCTCAGCCTGGATTGGCTTGCCAACTACATCGCTCAGAAAGGTGCGCCGGCGGGAGCCGCGCTCGCCGTCACGGATCGCAACGGTACCTACCTGGCCCGCTACCCGGAAAACGACCGGTTCGCCGGCACCAAGATACCGGACCTGACGATTGGCGAGCAGACTGTTGTCGATACCATCAGCGTCGACGGCGTGGAGCGAATCGTCGGCCGCTCGGCGTTGGAGGATGACTCCGGAGGGCTTGCAGTCAGCTTCGGCCTCGACAAGAGGCTGGCCTTCGCCGAGATGCAAAGCCGAACGCAACTCGGGATCTTCTTGATCGTCCTCAGCACCTCGTTGGTGTTGGTCCTGACATGGTTGGGAGCCCGGCGGTTCATTCATCGCCCGCTTGGCCGGTTGGTCGACGCTGCGAACCAATGGCGGCTCGGCGATTATACCCGACGTGTGGATATAAGGGAGAGGTCCGAAATCGGCCGGGTCGCCGACGCCTTCAATACCATGGCCGATGCGCTGGAGCATCACGAGCAAGAGTTGCGCGAGGCGAAGGAGAAAGCCGAGGAAGCCGCGGCCCGGATTGCGATGATCTTTGAAAGTACGACCGACAGCGTGATCACCGTCGATCGGGATTTCCGCGTCACCTTCTTCAATGAACGCGCCAGGGTTCAGATCGCCCGAGGCGGCGAGCTCGTCGGCATGAACCTGCTAAAGGACGTTCTGAATCCCGCGGACGTGCAACTTTGCAACTCGCTCCGAGAATGCCATGGCGGACCAGCGGTCCGTCTCGTTCGAGGCGTACTGCTCGCGTTGCCGTGCCTGGTTCGAGATCAACACGTTCCCCATGGCCGATGGCCTCGCCGTCTTCCTTCGAGACATCACCGAGCACAAGCAGGCCCTGGAGGCGCGGCGTCAGACCGAGGAGAAGCTCCACCAGAGTCAGAAAATGGAGTCCGTCGGCCAGCTCACCGGCGGTGTCGCGCACGACTTCAACAACCTGCTTACGGTGATCTCCGGGAATCTCGAACTCATCGAGGACGCCGCGGATATTGGCAGGGTCCGGCAGTTCGCTACCGCCGCACGGCGGGCGACCGATCGCGGGGCGAAGCTGACGGCGCAACTTCTGGCCTTTTCGCGGCGGCAGAAACTGAGCCCAAAGCTGGTCAACGCGAACCAGCTTGTTCTTGGTTTCCAGGGGCTCATCCAGCAAGCCGTTGGCGAACGATGTGAGATCCGGTTGCGGACCGTTGAGCGATTGTGGCTGTGCAACGTCGATCCGTCGCTGCTGGAGACCGCTCTCCTTAACCTGGCGCTGAATGGGCGCGACGCCATGCCGGATGGCGGCGTGCTCGAGATCGAGACGCAGAACGTCGTTCTCGATGAAGCCGCCGCCGGATCCCCGCCGGGATCGTATGTTCGGCTGTCCGTCAAGGACACCGGCGACGGGATGCCTCCCGAAGTGCGAGACAGGGCTTTTGAGCCGTTCTTCACGACCAAGGAAATCGGCAAGGGGACCGGGCTTGGCCTCAGCATGGTCTACGGCTTTGTCCGGCAATCCGGGGGGCACGCCACTGTCGAGAGCGCGATGGGGGTAGGGACCACGGTCGCACTGTATCTGCCCAAAGCCGCGCAAAAAGCCGATGCCGAGGTCCAACCTATCCAAGCGCAAGCCGTACTGGGAGGCTCGGAACGAATCCTGGTGGTCGAGGACAATGAGGATCTCCTGGAAGTGACCTCGGCGATGCTCGCCACGTTCGGCTATCAGGCTCTTTGTGCTCGAAATGGTGCGGAAGCCATCCAGATCGTCGAAAGTGGCCAGGAGTTTGATCTCCTGTTCAGCGACATTGTGATGCCAAACGGCATGAGCGGCGTCGAGCTTGCCCGCGAACTGAGGCGCCGCAACAAGAACGTCAAAATCCTCCTCACCTCCGGCCACGCCGGGGATGTGCTGGAACGGCATCAGGCGGCGGGCGAGTTTCAAATCATCGACAAGCCGTTCCGCCTGTCAGATCTGGTGCGACGCCTGCAGTCAATCTTGCACGAAACCCAAGATACTCCGGCTAGAGAACATCGGGCCTGTTAGGACAGCGAGTATGATTTACGTTCCGCGACCGGATCCGCGGCTGGGGCCCGGCCACAGTGGATCATACCCGGCTCGCACTGGTAGCCGGGGAACGCCGACCAACGAGTGAGCTGCGACTTATTTTGCCCCGCGCATCATGTGATAGCTGAGTTCGCCGGGGTCACTGAGGTCAGGCACCGTCCAGCCATCAAGATCATACTCCGCCATGCACTCCTCGGCGAAGCCTTTGAATTTTTCGGCATTGCCGGAAGCCTGTGCCCCGAACAGGCAATAGCGCCGGATTTCCTCGGTCGAGCCGCCGTAGTTGATTTCATAAAGCTCGTGCCTGCCGCCGAATTCGCTGGCCAAACAGTCCCACAACAGCTTGAGCAGCTTGACGCGCTCTTCTGCCTTGTAGCCGTTCGAGCCGCGCAAATATCGATCAAGATAGGGCCGAATTTCCGGATTTTTGAAATCAAGCGCGTGGCTGTTGAGATAGATGAGGCCGGACGCGACCGTCTGTTCGATCAGATATTTTACGCGCGTGTAGGCCATCGTTGCGATGATCTGATAGGCATTGCCGGGATCCATGTTGGGCAGCACGTGGTCGCCGATCCACGGCTTGGGATCGCGCACCATGGCATCCGATAGTCCCCAAAACAGATTGCGCCAGGCGATCACCTCACCAACGTTCGCCTGCACGCCGCGATAATCCTTGGTGCCTGCGGCTTCGGTGGCCTTGAGCAGCAAGCCCGAGATGAAATCGAGCTTGACGGCGAGCCGCGTGCAGCCGTGCACGACGAAACGGGGAAGGAACCCGGTACGCGGGAAGAAGTTGTTCGCCTTCTCCATGTCGCCGTAAACGAACACGTTCTCCCAAGGCACCAACACCTTGTCCATGATGAAGATCGCGTCGTTCTCGTCGAGCCGGCTCGATAGCGGATAGTCGAATGGACTTCCCATGGCCGTCGAGCTCATCTCATAAGACGTTCGACAGATGAATTTCACGCCCGGCGAGTTGGTCGGCAGCATGAACACCGCGGCGAATTTCTTGTCCTGTACCGGAATCAATCCATGGTGAGCGACGAACGTATAATTCGTCAGCACCGAGCCGGTGGCGACCACCTTCGCGCCTGAGATAACAAGACCGGCGTCGGTTTCCTTCTCGACGTGGCAGCAGACGTCGCTGACCTCGTTCGGCGGCCGGTCCCGATCGATGGGTGGATGGATGATGGCGTGATTGATGAAGGGCACGCGCTCTTGGCTGAACTTGTACCAGCGCCGGGCGTTTTCCTGGTAGGGATCGTAAAAATCCACGTTGGCGCCGAGGGTCGCGAGAAACGCCGCCTTGTAATCCGGTGACCGGCCCATCCAGCCGTAGGTCATGCGCGCCCATTCGGCGATCGCGTCGCGGCCGGCGACGAGATCCTCCACGGTCTTGGGTGCCTTGAAAAAGGCGTGGGTCATTCCGCCGTTGCCAGTATCCGTTGGCAGCAGCAGCTTGTGCTTGCGCTTGTCATCGTGAAGCGCGTCGAACAGGCGCGCCGCCATCCGTGCGGTATTTCGGAATGCAGGATGGGTTGTGACATCCTTGACGCGCTCGCCATAGATAAAGACCTCGCGGCCGTCGCGCAGCGATTCAATGTATTCCGCGCCGGTCTGCGGTCGCGAGACTTCCATCTGGCCGATACTTTCCGGCCGCCTTGCGAAGGCCAGACGGTCGCCGCCGCCGTTTGCCTTCGTCGTCTCTGCCGTGGCTGCTGTTGCGCCGGCCGTTTTTCCCCCGCCTTGGTCGTCGTCGCCCTTGCCATCATGACCTCCCGTGGAATTCAGCAGCTTCCGTCGCATCGTACGGCGCTCGAACCGAGGCTGCGGATCGCGAAACGATAGGGTCCGCTGGTCGCGGTGGCAAGACGAGCGAATGTGAACGGGTCGCTTCGTGCCTCGCTTGAAGTTCAGCGGCATGAAGCGGTATATGAGCGGCGGGCCGGCGTCACGCCCGGTTGTTTGCCTGCGAAGGTTCGCAAAGTTAAGTCGCTGCTATCGTCGGCCAGACTGCCAACGCGGCGGCGTATCGTGGATCTCCTGTTGTCGTGGAAATCTAAATTGACAAGAGTTTTGCATATCAAACTGCTTCATTCCAACCGCAGAGGTGGAGAACACAGATGAGATACGCCACTGTTATGTGCATGGCCGCAGCCCTGCTCTGTCATGCGACCGGTGCCATCGCAAGACCGGGATCGAGTTACGATGGTGCCTGGAGTCTGCTCTTTGTGACGCAAAGAGGGGCGTGTGATCCCTCGTACAACTTCAACGTCAATGTCTTGGGCGGAATCATCACTCACCCAAATCTGGTGCGGTTCAGAGGGCGGGTGACGTCAAGCGGAGTGGTTCACGCATCAGTGACCGTCCAGGACAAGTATGCTGCCGGCGCCGGTAGGCTCACAAGAACCACCGGCCAGGGAACGTGGAGTGGTTACTCCGGCACCGCGCGGTGCTCGGGATACTGGACCGCGCAGAGAATGTAATGTTTCGACGTCAGTGAGATCGGTCCCGTCGGCAAGCCGGCGAAGCCCGAGCGCATATTTCCCGAGGCCCCTGCGTTCTGGGGTTGAGGTGACGATCTCGGATCGTCGCGTCACGGAGATTCAAGCGCTCGGTCGCCACCTCCCCCGCGACCAGATCATTTGCCATCGGCAAGTAGCCCACATTTGCCGTTGGGGTCGTCCGCGGTTGTCTTTGGTCCATGTCTGATAAGCGCGGCGCCTGCGGTTCGGCAATCAAACTAAGTGGAGCGACGTTTGGTAAGCACTATGGAGCAAGGTATCGGGGCGATATCCGTGCCATTCAGTCCAGTCATGCCGCCGCTGGCTCCCGACAATGCAAGCGGACTTCATATTTGTTCGATGCTGCGTCGGAACGCCTTTAGTGCATTTCCATCGAGCTGTTTGAGCGAACCAGTTGTGAAGCGAACGGTTCTCGGTCGAACCCTGGTGCTCGTGAACACGCCCGACGCTATTCGAAAGGTGCTGTCGACGAATTCCGAGCTGTATCGGCGGGTCGCCGCAGCTCGGCGCGTGCTTGGCCCGATTATCGGTCGTGGCCTGCCCGTCAGCGAGGGCAAAGACTGGCGTCGACAACGCCAAACCCTCGCTCCGGCCTTCACGCCACGAAGCCTGCCGGTGCTTACCGGCGCATATTATGAAGTGTGCCGAAACTGCATGCGCTCGCCTGGAAACTTCGAGAGAGCGACCTGATCGATCTTCTCGAGCATTTCTACAAGAACTCAGTTTAAACATTGCCACAACGTCCATGTTCTCGTTGGAGGCAGCACAGTTCGGCGAAGAATTGCGCAGCATGGTGTCGCGATATGCGGCAACGCTTGGACGCCCCGCGGCCTCGGACTTCCTTCTTCCAAGAGGTGTGCCGACCGTGCTCGGCCTGCGCAGAAAACTATTTCGACGCCGCTGGATGCAACTGATCAGAGAGCATCATTAGGAGTCGATGGGTGCAAGACAGATCCAATGCGCCACGAGATTTGTTCGATCTGCTTGCGGAGGCCCATGGAAGCGACTCGGAAGATCTTCTAGCGGACGAAGTCGCAACAATGATCGTGGGCGGGTATGAGAATACATCCTTGACGATTTTCTGGGCCTGCTTTCTGCTTGCGCAGGCCCCGGAATGGCAGGCGGCCGTGACCGAAGAGGCGGTCGGTGCGAATCTCGCTCCGGATCACGCGGCAGAAAGCCTGCCAAAACTTGTACGCACCCGCGCGGTTATCGATGAAGCAATGCGGCTATACTCTCCCGCTTTTATGACGGCCCGCGAGGCGGCACAGAAGCATCAACTTTGTGGGGTGGATGTGCCAAAGGGAGCGATTGTGCTCATGCCTTTGTTCCTGCTGCATCGTAATCCGCAGTACTGGCCGTCGCCTGATGTTTTCGACCCCAGTCGGTTCCTGGGTGATTCCAAGCCGGACCGCTTTGCCTATCTTCCGTTCGGTGCGGGACCGCACGTTTGTATTGGTGCGCAGCTGGCTACAGCAGAAGCAACTCTGGTTCTGGCAAGATTGCTCCGTCACAGCAGGCTGGCCCTGAGCGACAAGAAGCCTGTTTTGCCTGTGGCTATCCTCTCCGCGCGGCCGGATCGTTCTCCGACCTTTGTGCTTAATAGCATTTAGGAGGTCGGCCATCCGGCGGCGCGGGAGTATATTGCGGAACCGGATGCGCCGTCCCCCAATCGGATTGCGGCTATCTCGCGCGAGCTTCCACGTTCGCAGACTCCCTCGGAACGATCGGCGGGCTTGCGATGGTGTGCGCGTTGCGGCGTGCGTCATAGAATTCAAGCACACGTTTTGCCGTTCGTGTTTCAAGCTGCTCGAAGTGTTCGCGCGCGCGCTCAAGGTCCATCTTCGACATTCTGCGGTCCGCAGCGTTCATCAGCAACAGAACTTTAACCGTCGCCCAAGAGCAACCGGCGGCTTTTGCGAGAATTTGCACCGCGCCGGGATTCTCATTGAGAACCGCCCGTTCAGTCATCTCGATGGGGCAGCCCGCGAGAACCGACAAAGCCATCACCGTTTGTTCAAAGTTTTGCGCGCGAGCGGCCGTATGAACATTGGCTTCCCCAAGTTCCTTCCAATCGTTGAGCCGCTTAACCTTTATCCTTGCTTTGGCGTGATCCCGAGATGTACTGCGCACCTCCAGATTTATGTCGTCTATCACCTCTGTCAGCGCACCCTGCACGGCATCGATGAATTGCGGGTTTGCTGCGGCGATCTTGCTGCACACCGAGGCAGAGGCGGTTTCGAGCAGTTTCAAAAAGTGATGTCGAGGAATGTCACGCCGCGTTCCGACGTATTGCGCAAGCTTGGCATCATCGCCAGCCCGCACGACGAGCTTCCGAAAACTGCCATCCGAAATGCAGGCCCCAGCATTCTTCGCAACGGCGTGGACGACGTCGGATTCACCGCGCTCGATCAGTATTTCAGTGATTACTTCGCTAATTGTCCGACGTTGCGCGATTGCGAAAAGGTGAGCTTGGCTCTGAGTTCTGGCGCTGACAACAAGATCGGACTCGTCGAGTGCTGTCGACTGGCTGAGAACCGGAGCCGCCACGGCGATCGCCTCATCGAGGGCAAATGCCCGAACCAACGTCGATGGTGCATTTGGGTTGGTTGCGAGGTGGTGCGCGAGCTTGATCCGGGTTTTCAATTCGATCACGGCGACAAGGGTTTTAAATACCTCGTCGAATAATTCGGTCTGTTGCTTCGTGTAACGACCGGATCCAGCGATGAACAAATCGGTGATGCGCGTGAGTGCCCTTAGTTGTCTTTTCGTTAACCCAGATACCGTGGTGTCCTGAATTTCGTTAATCAAAGAGTGGAACATTGTCATGGCCATCGTCTCGTCAGATATTTTCGCGCTGGAGGTGGGAAGATAAGAGGTGACGGTGACTTGCTACCGGCCACGAATGAAAATAACCCGCTCCGGTTGCTTCAGAAATAATTCAAATTGGATGTAACTGCGAAACACTTCCTGCCCAATTCCACCACCATGTGCTCTATTTCTGCGCCGTGTGGGAGCGGGATCGGTAGCCGCGGGAGCGGAACCCGCGCGATTTATCGGTGCGTCTGTTATGATGGGTATGCGTCAACGAAAGGCGATCCCAACATGCCGCTTAGCAAAACCGTCGTTCCATCCTTCGTGCGAAAAGCGGCCTGGAGCCTGTGTATCTTGACATCCGCATTTTTGGGCGGGGCATTAGCGCAGACCGTCGGAGGCTCGATCGTCGGACATGCGGTCGGTGATGCGATGCAGGCTGCGCAGGTCTTGACCCAGCGCGGCACCTCGCAGTCGATGTTTGTGAACTACAACGCCCAGCTTTGGGAATTGTCCGAAGGGCAGGCCAAAGCTCCGGTAACCAAGCCCGGTCCGTTGTTCAAGATCTCGCGCACCGAATTCGATGAGCAACGCCGCTTGCGGCGATAATTCCGTCGATAACGAATGCAATGCCGCGCTTGCGGTTTATGCCGTCGGAACGCCGGCCTCGGGGATGCAGTCGAATGCGGTCTATGGCGGCGCAAAGACCCGGTCGGCTCACGACGGCGTCGCCGGCGTATTTATCGGTGATGCCAGCGGCGCGGCGACGGGGATCGGGACCGGCACCTATATCGAGGGTCGCCGGGACGTCGCCGGCGCGAAGTTGGTCGGTGCCGAAATCCGGGCCAACAATCAGTCCGGCGTGGCCGGCACATATTACCCCGGGGGGTTCTCTCCGACCGGTGCGTTGTGGTTGACGGCCAGTGGCGCCAATTCCGGCGTGGGGGCGTCGCTCGGATCGGTAAAGGGCGTTAAATTCGACACGGGGTTTGCGGCAACGGCCGGCAGCGTATCCACGACGACCATCAGCGATGACAGTTCGTCGACGCAATCCATCCAGATCAACGGGACACATACCTACGGCGTCGATGCGTCGGGGATGAAGGTCAATGGAGGCGGTTCGCCATTTTTGGGGCCGCTGTTGACGCCAGGCAGTTCCAGGGCGGCTTGCAAGCAGGGCGCTATCGAGTGGGATGCGTCGTTTATCTATGTCTGCACGGCCGCCAACAATTGGAAGCGGGCGGCGCTACGGAGATTCTAGAGCATGATCCGGATCCACAGGGTCGCGTTAGCGCAAAGTGGTTCCGGGTTTCCCTTGCGACACGCCAAGCATAGGCGCGGAGGTCATGCTCAAAGGAAGAGATAGGGCGGCGATTTGAATAAAAGTAATCGCGCTCCGGACGCGCCGAACCGATCGATCCTAAACGATCATCGCCCGCCCGCAAGGTGAAGACGGTTGTCCAGCATCTCCTGTATCATCGCCTCCAAGGCCGGAACATTGACCCGGAACGAACGATGAATCGCCCGCTCGTCGCGCGGCAGCGGTTTCGCCTCGAATATCACGTATCTCAGGTTCAGCGATGAGAAGTATGACATGTGCGCGTGAATCCAGTGGGGTTCGCTTTCGATGTCGATCACGATTGTACCCGGCGTGCAGAAAGCAACGTTGAACATCGCCCCGCCGGATTGCCCGACGACAAGACCAGCCGAGGCGAATGCCGCGACTTGTTCATCGGCGCTCATGGTCTCCGGATGGATGGTTTTGAAACCCAGTTGCTCCAGACAGAGCTCGAGTTCGGCTTCATTCTCCATCGCGCGATAGCCGGCTTTGGTGCTGCTGAGATTCCGGCGCGATACGAACAGCAGGTTGCATCGGCTGCCGGTGGCGGACGCCACTTTGGTTCGGATTTCATCGAGCAGGCCGACGGTCACTTCGTCCAGAAAAGCGTGGGGATTGCGCATCGATGGCACGATAATCCTGTCGAGCCGGTAGGCCTTCCTAGGGTCATGCAGGATCACATCGGATTCGTCGATGCCGCAAATTTCGAGAAGCCGCCCCATTGATTTGTAAGGCAGCGAAACCAGTATCTTGCAATCCTTTGCGAAATATCGACGAGAAATTATCTTTGGCAGAATGCGGAACAGGAATGATCCATAATTGGCGGGTTCGTTCGAACTGAGCAGCATCGTGGGCTGATCGAGGTGAATCGGCGCCTCCGTCCGCTCCTTCAATCGGAATGAATCGGATCCGTCGATGCGGTCAAGGCCGGTAAATTCGCTTTCATGCTGATCCGCGCTTCCGATCCGCCGGATATAGCGCTCGACGGCCGCGGGCTCCACGATGTTCTCATCCGTCAGAAGCGCGCCGTCCTTCAGACAGGTTCGGAAGCCGACGAGCGTTGCGTTCGTCAGGCTGGTGACGAACACGGGGGGATAGGTTATCTCGGTGGCTCCGAGGCCTTTGAATAGTCGCGCGCCGTCGGGATCATGATGCGAAAACGGCGGGCGCCTGAGGTATTTTCGGTTGAGGGTCCCGGGCTCGAGCCACACCACGGGCTCGACTGCGCGCGTCAATTGGTCGAGCGTAGCCCTCGGAAGACTTAGCGGATCCTTTAGTCGATAAGCCGCACTCATCGCTCGCTCTATCCCGCTTTATCGAACAACCTTGGTAGCTCCATGCGCTGTACAAATTCTGACAAGGCAGGAAGGCATTTTTTCGCGAGGTCGTAGTTCTGCACGATAGTTTGGCGCGCGGCCGATCGCATGTGGTGGAACCGGTCAGGATGTGCAAGCACATCGACGATGCAATCAGCCAATCTTTCAATATCGAAAAATGGCACGAGGATGCCATTGCGCGCACTAATAACTTCATGCAGCGGCGCGGTATCGGAGCCGATCACGAGACAACCCACGCTCATGGCTTCGAGCAACGACCATGACAGTGTGAATGGATAGGTGAGATAGGTGTGCGCTGACGATATTTGCAAGGCGGGCAGATAATCCTGATAAGGAAGATGCCCGCAAAAATGTACCCGGCTCATGTCTATTCGTGCCGCAACCTCGTCGAGAAAGATCTGCTTCCACGTCGACCCCGGCGGGGGCGGGGCGCCATAGGAGGTGCCATATCCGCCAATGATCACAATTTCGGCGTTCGGCCGTTCGGCCATGATGCGAGGCAGCGCGCGCATGAAGATGTGGTAGCCCCGGAGCGGCTCCAGATTGCGCGCCGCGAACGTTACGACCTCGTCCTTTGCAGTCAACAGTCGACCCGACGGCAAACGAAACGAGGCATCCGGCGCCGGCTTCAGCGCTGCGGTGTCGATGCCCTCGTGCAGCACGTCGATCTTGCTTCGAAAAATCTCGGGGAAGGTCGAGCGTTGCCAGGCCGTGGGCGCCACGCCTGCATCGCATTCCGATAGCGCCAGCAGCGTTGCGGCATTCTTCAATTGCAGCGCCACATTGCCGTCGGCGCCGATCGCCGGAAATTCGGGGTCGAACCCGACGTCGCGTTCCTTGCCGCCATAAAAAAACTCGCAATAGACGATCAGGCGGGCGAGTGGAAAGATCGACCGGACCGGGATCGTCTCACCCCAGCCGGGGTGAGCGATGATGACATCGGGATAGAATCCCGAAGAAGCCAATGTCGAGAGAGCATAAAGCACCTGCTCGGCGCGATGGCATTCCAAATCGAAACGACGCGCGAATGGATGCGATGACGACGTGTCGTAACCGTTCATCGCATATTTTATCAGCCTGACGCCGTCGCTGGCGCGCGATGTCCGTGAGCCGATCGCGGCGACACGCACGCCCGGCTGTTTCGCCAAAAGAGGAGCGAGATGCTTGAACTGCGCCGGAAAGTTATTGTGGATAAACAAAACATCCATTTTGAATCATATCCGTGCATCATGTGGAGCACCGAGTGATCTGAAGCAGATGACAGATCAATGTGCGTTATTCGTGTCAGATGTTCCGACAATCATTTCAGTGAGATTAACTTCGGATAGACACACCGCACCTATGCTCGACTGCGAAGGTGGGCGAACGAAGGGCAACGAACGCACATGAAGCGTAATAAGCAAAGCAAGGTAGTGGACGTCGACAAGGGGCTTGTTATCGTTCGCTACGCGACGGCGGGTGATGAATTCCGCCCGCCGAAAATCGAAGTGTTGGTAAATCCCAAGGACGAAAAGCACATCGAACTTATTTCGAACCCTCTTCATTCGGAGGCGGTGCTGTGGCAGCCGGGCGCTTGTCTTGTGGTCCGCGCGATGCGGCCCGGAAAACTGTTCGTCGAAGTTGTTCCGCTCGATGACAACGGATCGACCGCGGCGACCGTCAAGGTCGAGATGCTGAGCCAGGGCGAGAGTTCCGAAGCGCGAACGGTACCTCCGACGATCAGGGGTGCTGTTGACCTCGGGCACAGCTCGGGCGCCAAATCCAATGTCGACCTCGATCGCCTCAAGATCATCGGGCATGTAGCCGGAATCGGCGATGTCACGGCGCGGGCCGACGAGTGGGTCGCCGGTCCCTCGGCACCTGCGCGAATCGAAGGCTTGTCGATCGCTTGGCCGGGCAAACCGGATGACCTCGATATCCAGTATTGCGTCAAGCTGGCGCGACCCCACGCCGTCTCCGGACGGATGATGGGGCTCGGCGCCTATGCCGGTACGCGGGGACGCGCGCTGCCGATTGTGGGGATCAGGCTCGAGATGTCTGGCCCGGCGGCTTCCAACTTTCGGCTGGTCTCGGAGGCGGCTTTTCTCGGCGCGCCGATCGCGCGGACCAGTGGAAAACAGATCGAGATGTCGGGTCCCACGGGACGGGAGCCTCTGGTCGGCTTGCGTCTCCGTCTCGACGAAATCGACATCCCGTTGCAGCCGGTGCTGACGCCGGCGGCAAGATCGCAAGGCCGGATGCGCGTCTTCCGCTCGCGCGCGGCTGAAAGTCAGCTGCACGCCGCGCCACAGTCGTTCGATCCTCCCGCGAGAGCGCGCGTGGCCCGGGAATAGCATCATCAGCAACCTCATCACGGTTTAGCGCGCGTGACATTGCACGACCTCGAGCGTTTCGGCGGGCCGCACCACCAGGCGCTGGAGGTGCTTTGCGTCAAGGCGTTGCAACGGGGCGATATAGAGACGGCCTATCGCTTGTCCGACCGGCGGTGCCGGATACGGCCGTTGGCGGAGGCCCATTGCTTCGTGCTACGTTCCGAAGCGTTGTACCGGATGGGCGAGCGTGCGGCCGCGCTTGCCGATCTTGATACCGCCATCCAGATCGCGCCCGATGATCTCGCCGCCAACCGCAGAATACTGGCCTGGGCTGAAGCCGAGCAACAGATCGCGGCGGCGCGGACGCTGATCGATCGCGACAGCGACGCGCGGATCCGGCGGAAGGCGGCCACGGTGTTGCGCGCAAGCGGCCAGACCGTTGATGAAAAAAAGCTAGAAGTCGAGCCCGGACGTCAATCTTTCGGCGAAAATCAGGGCGCCGCCGGCGTCGCTGCTGCCGGAAGTATCGTCGCCGCAATTGATACCGAGCGCGATGGAAGGTGCATGCGGGGATACCGTTGCGCGCGATGAATGTCCGCGCACCGGATTTTCAATCCGATATCGCCCCAGCCGACGAGGATACGTCGGTGACGGTCATCGTTCCCGTCTATGCCGATTACGAGGCGACTAAGGCGTGCCTTGAAGGCCTGGTGCGAGAGCTCGACAAGGAGACCCGCCATCGCGCGATCATCGTCAATGACGCAAGCCCGGACGATCGGATCCGGGAACTGATCGATGGCCTGGCGCCGCGCAAGAATTTGCGCGTCCTGACCAACCCCGGCAATCTGGGCTTCGTCGGTACGATCAATCGGGCTTTGAAGGAGATTCAATCCGGCGATATCATCCTGCTGAACGCCGACACGATTATTCCCCCCGGCTTCATCGCGCGGCTGTCGGCGGCGGCGCGGCTGTCGCCGGAAATCGGCACCGTTACCCCGCTCTCCAACAATGGCGAGTTCACCAGTTTTCCGGTGCCCAACCGGACCAATACGCTCGGCAGTGCGGCCGCTGTCGAGAACCTCGACCGCATCGCTGCACGGGTCAACGCCGGCGGTGTGGTCGATATTCCCAATGGAATCGGATTTTGTCTCTATATAACGCGCAGCTGTCTCGACGCCGTCGGTGCCTTGTCGGAAGACTATCACCGCGGATATCTGGAGGAAGTCGATTTCTGTCTGCGTGCCCGGCAGCACGGCTTTCGTCACGTTTGCGCAACGTCGGTTTTTGTCGGCCACGCTGGCACGCGGTCTTTCGGGAAGCAGAAGCGGTCGCTCGTGGTTCGCAATCTCGAAGTCATCGAGCGCCGGTTTCCCGACTACCGCCGTGAATGCGCCGTCTTTATTCTGGCCGATCCGCTGAAAGCCGCCAGGCAAGCGATCGAATCCGCCATCCCGCCGACGCACGCTCCCGCCACGCTCCTGGTGACGGTGGACGACACCGTTGCCGAGATCGCGCGCGAACGGTCCCGGCAACTGCTCTCCGGCGGCGCGCCGGCGGTGTTGATTCTCGAAATTAGCTTTGGACCGGGCCGGGTCGTCGCCAGGTTACGGGACGCGGCCGATGCGGTGCCGCAGTCGCTCGAATTCGATTTGCCGGCGGCTGGCGCAGCAACTGAGCTGCTGGCATATTTACAGCTCACGAAGCTGGCGCGAGTGGAGTTCCTCGACCTCGCTCGAATTCCGCGCGGCGTCGTGGCCACGCTTCTAGAACTGCCTGTTCCTCACGACATCTTTGTTGCACATACCGAACTGGGCCTGGAACGCCGGTCGGCTCCGGCATCGGTTGCTGCGCCCGGTCGCGGCGAACGCCGCCGATCCCACCGCATTGTCGAAGATCCGTTCTTCTGGAGCCTGGTCGTCGCCAGCGCCGATCGCGTGCTGGTGCCCGATGCGCAGGCTGAAGCCTTTGCATCGAGGGTCGCGCCACGACGAAATACCATTCGCCTGGAAACCGCCGCGACAAAATCCGCTCCGATTCCCGATCCCTCTTCCGCGTCTCTTTCAAAGCTTCGGGATGGCAGCGCCCAGCGTCTCGGTCTGGTTCCGATTCTGTGGAGTCCAAAGGATCATCAGTTCATGCGCGATCTGATTTCCGGTCTGGGGACCGAGCAGCCGGGACTTGATCTCGTTGTTGTCGGCAGCACGTCCGATGATGACGACCTGCTGCGCACCGGCGACGTATTCGTCACTGGCCCGGTCGAGGCGGCAGAGCTGGACCAATTGTTCCGCCGCTATCAGTTCGATCGCTTGGTGCTGTGCCTGACAGAGCCGCTGTTCGGACACCCCATCCTGTCAGCCGTTATGATGTCTGCCCTGCCCGTAGCGTATCTCGACTGGTCGGGCGGACGATGCCCGGCTCGAACCGGCGACCTGCCGCTCGATCCCTCGCTGTCGCCGGCAGGCGCGGTCACGCGGCTTGCGCCCTGGTTACAAGGTCATCAACGCGCTCGCCAAGATATTCACGCTGCAAAAGGCCTTCCTCTGTGACGGCCGGGAGACGTCATTGCATTGGCGCGGGACCGGACGTTTTCAAGCTTCGGTTTTGATTCCAGTGAGCTCGGTCGAACGTTCGTCGTCAAACTGAATTGCCCGCACGGCGTCAGAAACGTGCGATGACAGAGTTCCTTCAAAAATCTTTCTGTAAAATTTGTCGCGCCGAACTCCAACGATTTTTGGCGACTAACATTTGATCCGAGTTTTCACGTTAAACGTCGGGCGATTTTTGATCGAAACAATTGCTGCTCGTTTGCCACAGTGTAACCGGACATCTTGAACGCGATGATTGCGTTTAAAGCTTCCTTTTCGATACCGGTGATTCGGACCGAACGTTCGTCATCGAACTAAATTTCCAGAGCGACATCAGGTTGATGACGAATTCGAGGAAAACGCGCGATGAAATATCTTCTTCAAAAATCGTTCCGTAAAATTTAGTCACGCCGGACTCGAACAATGTATGACGACTGGCATTTGATCCGAGTTTTCACGTTAAACGTTGGACGCTTTTTGATTGAAACGATCGCTGTTCGTTTGCCACAGTGTAACCGAATATCTCGAACGCGACTGTTCCAGTCGGTGTTCCGTCAACCATTGATTGACTCTGACGCGCCTCCTTGTCCAAGTTGCCGTTGTGCAATGCAAGCGGCCGGAAACGTCCAGTGGCTGTTCTTGGTGTGAGCTTGAACGAACGCTTGGCGTTCCGGACACCGAAAATGTCAAAAAGGATTAATGCATGGCGACGTACGATCTGGATAGGACGGAGCTGAATCATCTGCTCTCGTCCAATATTGATGCCGGCGCGCGAGCGGCGGTCGTCAATTATCTCCTGGAACACGGAGGTTTCGAAGACGATGATGATGACCATGGCAATGGCAATGGCAATGGTCACGGTCATGGTCATCACGATCACGATCATCACAATCGGTTTGACCGCGATGATCGCGATTCCTTCGGCCGTCATGGTCATGCCGACAACGACCCGTCGGTGAAGGTACAGATCAGCGATGGTACCCAGGGATTGGACCCGAAGGCGGAGGTTCTTGCTCTGACGTCAGCCTCGAACACGGTCACCACTGACGCAGCGCTCAAGGTCATTATCGAGAATGTTGCAGGTGACGCCAACCTCACGGTCCACGGCGAGCACGACGTCATGATCGTCACCGGTGACGGCAATGATCATGTTACGCTGCAGGAACTTCAGGCAACGACATCGTCATCGCCGGCGCGGGACATGACGTCATCCAGGGCGGCGACGGCGCCGACAGCATCTATGGCGGCGCAGGCGGCGACCGGCTCATGGCGGGAACGGGCGACCATCAGTTGCTGGTCGGTGGAACCGGCGGCGACACGCTGGTCGGCGGCGACGGGTCGCATGACTCGCTCTACGGCGGCTCCGGCTCGGATCACCTCCAGGCCGGCGACGGCGACAATCAACTGCTCGTCGCCGGAAGCGGCCACGATACGCTGACTGGTGGCGACGGGTCGCATGATTCGCTCTACGGCGGCTCCGGCTCGGATCACCTCCAGGCCGGCAACGGTGACCATCAACTGCTCGTCGCCGGAAGCGGCGACGATACGCTGACTGGTGGCGATGGGTCGCATGATTCGCTCTACGGCGGCAGTGGGTCGGATCACCTGCATGCCGGCAACGGCGACCATCAGTTGCTGGACGGCGGTGACGGCAATGACACCCTGTTCGGCGGCGACGGCTCTTACGACACGCTGATGGGCGGCAGCGGTAACGATGTCCTGCACGGCGGTTCCGGTGCTCACCAACTGCTTTCGGGCGGCAGCGGCAACGATACGATGTATGCCGGAACCGGTGGCGACACCCTGAACGGCGGCGCAGGCAACGACGTGTTCCATGTCGACAACATTCACGGCAATGACACCATCGATGGTGGTGCTGGTCGTGACAGCGTCGACTTCGACAACCGCGCGTCGACGGACATCTCATCGCTTCATACCAGTGGCGGTCAGACCGTTATCCACTTCACCGACGGGCAGACAGTTACCGTCAGCCACGTGGAGAACCTGGTCTTCACCGACAAGACCGACCACCTGTAAGCGTAGCATCGATCCAGATCGGGGGTGTCCGGCCGAAAGGCCGGGTATCCCCGAGCTGGTCTGGTTTGACAGCCGGTTCGGCCGGCATGGCTGATTGGCGCATTCGGCGCCGGTGCAGCTAGCTCGAGCGACCACAGTGAGGGTCCATGAAAGAAAAGCTCTCGTCACCCCTGCTAAATGAAGTCCGGTCATTCACACCGGCTTATGTGGCGCTGTTCGCGTTCAGTTTCTTTTGCCCGATTCTGTATCTGGCGTCCCCGATCTATGTCGAACAGATCTTCGACCGGGTGATGTACAGCCGCAGCGTGAACACGCTCCTGGTGCTCGGCACGATCGCAACATTCATGCTCGCGATGTACGCGTTGCTGGAGTGGGTTCGCAAGAAGGCGTTGGTGAGGATCGGTAACGCGATCGACGAACGACTCAGCCGCACGATCTTCGATATTGCCCAGCGTTCCGGCAAAGGGCCGTCGCGGGCCCCGAATATCCTGGCCGATTTCACCACAGTGCGGGAATTTCTCTCGGGCAACTCGTTGGCCGCGATATTTGACGCGATCTGGTCGCCGCTCTTCATCCTCGTCATGTTGATCGTCAACTGGCTGTTCGGTGTCATTGCGGTTTTCATGATTGGCGCAACCGCGATCCTGGCGATCCTCAACCATCGCACGACGAAGGCCGATGTCGGCCGTTACCAGAAACTATCGATGAAGTCGCAGGAGTTCAGCCAGGCGGTGGCGCGCAACGCCGATACCGTTCGTGTGCTGGGCATGCTGCCGCCGCTGCGCGACCGCTGGTACGGGCTTCATCTGCGGATGCTCGGATGGCAGTCGGCAGCGACCGGCCGCATGGAGATATTTGCGTCCGCGACCAAGTTCCTGCGCGCCTACCAGATGGCGCTAATCTTTACGGTGGGAACGCTGCTTGTTCCTGAACAATGAGGTCACGCTGGCGAACACGTTCGTCGCCATGACCCTGATGACGCGTGGGCTCGGCCCGATCGACCAGGTGGTGTCGAACTGGAAGAGCTACTCGAATTTCCTCTCCGCCGTGGGACGGCTCGACGACGAGCTGCGTGACGCTCAGAAACAGCCCCAGAAAATTTCGCTGTCCCAGCTCAGCGGGCCGCTGGCGGTTTCGCGGGTATTTGCCGTTGCGGCGGGCGGTGACAAGCCGCTATTGAACGACGTCACCTTCAGCCTCGGCGAAGGCCGCGTCCTCGGGGTTATCGGTCCGAGCGGCGCGGGTAAATCGTGCCTTGCGCGCACCCTGGTCGGCGCGTGGCAGCCCCGCAGCGGCAGTGTCGCCATCGGCGACCACGATCTAGCCCATTGGAACGAGGACGGCCTCGGGCGTCATCTCGGCTACATGCCGCAGGATATCGAGCTGCTGCCCGGAACGATCGCTGAAAACATATCCCGCTTCGATCCGGCCGCGGCAACGGACCCCGATCTCTTTATCGCGGCCGCTGAGCTTGCCGGCATACAGGACCTGGTTCGATCGCTCCCGAATGGCTACAACACGCCAGTCGGGATCAACGGCCACGTGTTGTCGGGAGGTCAACGTAGCCGGATCGCACTGGCGCGGGCGGTCTATGGCGAGCCGAAGTTTGTCGTTCTGGACGAACCGAATTCGAACCTTGATTCGCTTGCCGAGCAGTCGCTGCTGGCCATGGTCAAGCAATTGAAGGCGAAGGGCGTCACCGTCGTCATCATCACCCATAAGCTCAACATCCTGAATTATTGCGACGATGTTCTGGTGCTCAACAACGGCACGGTTCAGGCGTTCGGTCCGCGCGATCAGATCGTCAATCGGATTCCGCGGTCGACGGCAGCACCTGCGCTGACGCTAATTTCCGGTGCTTTGGAGAGCCAAAGGTCATGACAATGGAAGCCGAGCGGATCGAACTAATGCCAGCGCCGGTCGCTCCGACCGATTGGCGGGTGATGCTGCACGTTGCGGCTGGCGTCATCGCTTTTACTTTCGTGTTCTTGGGCGGCTGGTCCGCGATCGCCCATATCGACTCCGCGGTGGTTGCCGACGGCGCGATCGCGGTCGAATCCAATCGCAAGACGATTTAGCACCTCGAAGGCGGAATCGTCCGGGAGATTCTGGTCCGCGACGGCGATGTCGTTCATCAGGGCGAAACCCTGCTGCGGCTGGACTCGACGCGGGACGCTGCGACCGATAAGGGTTTTCGTCAGCAATTGGCGATAGCCAGCGCACAACAGGCGCGGCTGATGGCGCAACGCGACATGACGGACAAGATTAACTTCCCGCCGGAAGTTACGGCGTTCAAGGACGATCCGCTGCTGGTCAATGCGATTCACGACAATCAGAGCCAATTCGATCATCGCCGTGAAAGCCTGCTGCGCGGGTCCGAAGTGATCGAGCAGCAGCTTGCACAGGCCAAGGATGAAATCCGGCAGGCCGATCTGGACGAGAAGACCGCGCAACAGCAGATCGATTCCATCGGTATCGAGCTTCCTAACCTCAAGATGTTGCTGGACAAGGGCCTTGTCGCGTTACCACGCGTGACGACGCTCGAGCGCCAGCTCATCCAGGTCCAGGGCCAGTTCGAGGGTGCGAAAATAAGCAAGGCCAAGGCCAAGGAAAAGGTGGCCGAGTTTCAGGCCCGCGTCGATCAGATCAAGCAGGATTATCGCCAGGAAGCCGCCAACGCGCTACCCGATGTCCGCAAGACCATCAGCGATGCCAAACAGCAACTGGTAATCGCGAACGATGCCTTGCAGCGGATCGAGATCAAGGCGCCGGTTACCGGTACGGTGCAGCAGCTCAAGATCTTCACCGTCGGCGGCGTCATCAAGCCCGGCGATCCCATTCTCGATATCGTGCCATCGAGCGATACCCTGGTCGTGCGTGCCAAGGTCCTTCCCATCGATGTCGATCGCATCCTGACCGGCGAGAGCGTCGAAATCCGCGTTCCGCAGTTCATGAAATTCGAGCTGACGCCGATCGTGGGCTCGGTTCGCAGCATTTCGCGCGACAGCATCGTTGACACGGCGACCACAGCCGGGCCATCGCAACCATATTTCGCGGTGGAGGTCGCGGTTGATCGCAATTCCATTCCTGAAGACATCCGCGACCGGATGATTGCGGGCATGACAGTCGATGCCATCATTCGGACCAGAGTCGCGCACGGTGCTGTCATATCTGGTGGCGCCGCTCACGAACCGGCTGTCGAAATCGCTGCGAGAACGCTAGAGCTGGATCGGAAAGTGGACGCCGGTGCGTCCGTCGCGACCTCCGCGAAGCGATTTGCGCGGCGATGCCAAATAATGGGTCAGCGCGAAGCGCGCCCGAGACAGGCTCCGCATGTCCGGTGCCTGAAGGCTTGAAGATCGCCGGCCGGATCGGACGCGAGTCCTTGAGAGCTCAAGCTAATCTCATCGGCCGGCTCCGGCAAGGTAACCGGACGCGCGACGTCGATATCGGCGACCGAAATCAGCTCACCATCATCCAGCACGAGCGACAAATCGTCGATCATGGTCGTGTCCATCCCCGACGGAATGGGTTCGACGCCCTGGCGACCGTGCCGCCCGGTGTCCTTTGGCCGATATTCGGGCCGCAGATTTTGCAGCGAGAACTGGCAGGCGATCGCCATATCGACGCCCAGGAAATCGTGGCGCGCCATAGCGGCGAGGCCGGCATTTTCCATTTGGGCAAAGCGCGCAGGATTGATGACATAGAGCGGCTGGCCGTGATCCGCGGCCGGGGCGTCGCCGTCGCGAGCGGCACCAGCAGGCCGGCGACCAGGTATTGATCCAGCGCACCGGCGAACGATTCTTTTCCGCGCTTCAGCAGCGTGAACAACCGATGCAGTTCGATCAGCGTTCGGCCCGGCCGCCCGGCTTCGTCGACGAGTGGAACTGCCTGACGTTGCCGACAGATATTCGGAATCGGCGTTGATCAGAGATATCGGACAACGGATCGTCGCCGACATCAGCTGACTCAAACGGAAAACAGCGAAGTCGCACCGGTCGATAGGCGCCGCGCCAGGTCCCGGCGGGATCCAGCAGCGCGTGGACGAGGTAACGCCGGCCGACGATCAATCCGAGCCGGGGCTTCTGGTCCTCCATTCGGACCGCGATCGGATAATAACGGCTCGCCAGATGAATTTCGGTCGCGCTGGCCGGTATCCAGGTCAACTCGTCGATCCATCGGTCATGCGGGGGCAGCGCCAGGCGCAGATGCGCGATCTCTCGAACCGGAACGAGGCGGGTCATGACGGTACAGGCTCCGCTGGGCTTCTGGCTGCGCCGTGTGAGACAGCGCCGCGGGCCTCTCGCGGAATCGGGTTATGCTGCAAGAAGGTCTTGGCCATCGCCAGCAGCACGCCTGCGCGAAAGAGCGAGATGCGGTGCAGTCCCAGCATCCGGGCGCACGGCACGCCGTAGTTCCCGACCAGGCGCGAGAAATGCCGCTCTCGAACGCCGACGGACGGATCACCAGCAGGTCCGGGATCTCGACGCGGTTTCCGCCGATGTCGAACTTCAGGGGCCACGGCTCGAGCGCATCGAGTCTCGGCGAGCGCGCTGCCGATCGCGCGCGTGACCTCGGATTCATACGCGAAACGGTCGAGCAGCCGAAACCGGCCGGTGGTGGCGCGCGCCAGCTTGCGATGAACCGTGGTAATCGACGCGCCAATGTCGGTCGGTGCGTCGGCAAAGACATCGTCCAGCATTTTCGGGCTGTCGGTCCGGACCGGCTGACGGGGATCGAACACGAAGGGATAAGCGTGAAGCAGCAGCGGCAGTAACGCGCGGGCGGCGGGCGGTTGTGCACGTTGGTCGTTCAACAACGCGCGGATCGCGACGAACTCGATCGTCGCCTGACGGCGTTGCCAGACCAGCGGGAACCAGGACGCGAGCGTCAGGCATTCGGAATGGACGATCGGCACGACGGCGGCATTGCGAACCGGTGCATAGGCCAGCGGAGCGTAAATACGCCGGCGTAACACGTCCTTTTCTAATGCGATCGGCCGTTCGCACAAAAGAGGTGCGCGGGCAGGCGGCGCGTCCGATGGAGCAATCGAATGCGGCACTTCCATTACCGGCCGTCGAACATATCGAGGCCGGCTTTCCGTAACCGGCGTTGAATAGCGTTGCGGTCTGCGCGTTCCGTCAGGCCCAGCGCCCACAGATCGTAATCGCGCCGTTTTGTAACGGCTTCGGCGAAGCCCGCTTCCAGCAGGAGCCCGGTCAA
Organism: uncultured Alphaproteobacteria bacterium; assembly: GCA_963843235.1. Lineage (GTDB taxonomy): Bacteria > Pseudomonadota > Alphaproteobacteria > Rhizobiales > Xanthobacteraceae > Bradyrhizobium. Next base: position 236,102 of record CAWJJV010000003.1, on the reverse strand, counting down.
CCGGTCTGACGTCAGGCCCGTACGATGCGCCATATGGACGGCGCCCGCCGCGATCGAGCGCGAATGACCGAACATCATGTCGAGAGGCGTGATCGGTCCTGCCGGCGAGCGGTAAACCACGTGGTCCGAGCCGTGCTCCAGGAACAGCGTCATCACCGTCTCGAGGTCAGGGCAGGTGATGAGCGCGAAACCGTCGTCCTTCAGGACGCGCCGGAATTCCTTCAGGGCGACCGGAATCTCGTGGCTGTGAAGGTGTTCCAGGCTGTGCGACGACCAGACGGCATCGAAGCGTTGTGTGCCGAAATGGGCGTGCATATCCGTCATCGAGCCCACCACGTCGGGGCGGACCGCGGGGTCGAGGTCCATGCGGACCTCTTGCCACCCGTCGGGGTCGAACATCGTGTTCGCCTTGCGGATCGATCTCGGTCCCGAGCCGATGTTCAGCACACGACGTGCCTTTACATCGTCCGTCTCAGACGCGGAATTTCTCGGCCGTCATTCTGCAGTGTGATCATGCGACTGATCCAAACACAGGCCGGCTTTTTAAATGCTGAAAAAACCGGAAGAATTTCCGCAAATTCAACTGGCGATATTTGTTGTTTGGGCATTGTTAAGCTGCGAAGTGGGTCGTAGCGCGAACACGTCAGGGAATTGCATCAAATGCGACGTCTTGTTTTCCGGCTAACCAACGTGCTCGCGGCGACCGTGCTGGCGAGTCGAATGAATCTGCCGTTGGTCGCGAATGCCGGCGAAATTGGGCTAGGCAGCGAGATCACGGTCTTTCGCTGGGCTGCTGACAGGTGTGACGCCAAGGATTTTCCCGATGTTGCGTTGCGGATTCTAAACGAAGGAAGCAAAGACGCAAAAATTCTGTCCTCGAACTGGAGTAATCGTCTTCGAAAGCTAGATCCTTCGACGATGCACGTCCAACCGGAATGTGCGAGCGCGCTCCAAGCGATCGCCGGCGGATCCCAGCATCGACAACGACTTTTCCTGGATTGCATCGTTGGCTTCAGACGAAAAGGCCGTTCACGCGCTCATTCATCATGAGTACCACGCCGTCGAGCACCGGGAAAATGCCAATTTGAAATCTACGAACAATGTTGGTACAATACGATTGTCTACGCGCGCTCAGACGATGGCGGAAAAACGTTCCATAAGAGCGTTCCGCCAAAGGTGGTTGCCGCATCCCCATTCCAGCAAGACGAAGGCCAGGGAAAACGTCGCGGCTTTTTCAATCCCAGCAATGTAATATTCTACCAGGGATACTGGTGGACATTCATCTATACGGCGGGCTGGAACGGGCAACGCTTTGGAAGTTGCCTATTCAGGTCGCCTGACTTGAGTGAGCCCGGCTCATGGCGAGCTTATGACGGTGCGGATTTTACTGCGGATTTCCCGGATCCGTACCTTAGTCATGCCAAAAGCGATGCCAGGCCGTGTCTTCCCATCTTTGATCAAAGCGTTGGAAGTATCTCGAGGACCAGCGACGGCCGGTTTGTATCTGTGTTCATCAAGCAGGAGAAATCTCCGGATACTGCGGGCCCGAACAGGTTTGTTGTCGATTTGGCATGGTCCGGCGACCTCATTCACTGGAGTGCTCCGGAAGAGCTGACTGAAATCACGGATGTTTCGGCGAGCGATTGCTCAAAGCCGCGCTACGCCTTTCCGGCGCTGGTTTCAATCGAGAACGGTGTCATTCGACAAAGCGAGCTACGAGGTCGCATGTATCTATCGATGGTTCGCTTCAACATCGAAGATTGCAAATTGACCCTTAACAGGGATCTGGTGTTTCGCGAATTGGTCGAAGGCTTGGTTGAGCCAAATTTTACTAAATCCGACTAGGATGGTGTAATCGAACTGACGGGAATCCGGCATACGATCCTGTCTTGATCTCAGCAAAGACAGGAAATGAGAATGAGGGTCGCGATTTTCTCCGGCGCACACTACGTGCCAGATTCGTTTGCACATAAATCCCGGCATCTGCTGGACCGTTCTGGGGGAAACACCGGAAATTTCGCGTTTAGCACCTCGCTCTATTGGCATCTAAGCGCAATGTCCGAGAAGGTCGACTGCGTTCCCTGGGAAGTTCCAGTCGAGCGTGTCAAGAACGATTACGATCTTGTAGTGTTTGCGTGCGCGAACCAGCTTGGAAGCCACACCGATCTGGGTGGCGTCGCCGCGAAGCTTGAATTGATCGGTTTGCCGATTATCGCAATCGGCCTTGGCGCTCAAGCCGACGATCTGACGAAGGACATCGAATTGAGTCGCGGTACGCGGCGATGGGTTGATGTGCTAGCCGCGCATGCCCCGAGTCGGCAGGCGAATATCGGAGTGCGAGGTAAATATACCCTTGAGCAGTTAGGCAGGTTGGGTTTGGGCGAGCGAGCGATCGTGACCGGCTGTCCATCCAATTTCATCAGTCCGAATCCGAATTTGGGAGCCAGCCTGAAGCGCGCCTGGACAGCGCCTTCGGCGAATCGAATCGCGGTGGCGGCAGGCTTGCCGTATTGGCCGGAGCTATCGGCTCTTGAACGCCAGCTCGTGGAGATGGTCGAGCGCACAGATGGCATTTATATCGGACAGCACGACATCGATTTGATTCAAATTTGCCGCGACGAATCTGAAGACATCCCGAAGGAGCGATATGAACAAATTCGCCGCTATATCGCTCCGAAAAAGAGTGAAGAGGAATTCAAGCGATTCTGTCGCAAATATGGGACTTGCTTCATTGATGCGGGATCCTGGATGGAAGCGATACGCAAATTCGATTTTGTCGTCGGAGCAAGGTTCCACGGTATCATGCTTGCCATCCAGGCGGGGGTTCCGGGAGCGGTCATTACCCACGACAGCCGAACTCAGGAACTGTGTCAGACGATGGCGATCCCCTCGAAGCATTATTCGGCCATCAAGGGCGGTCTGAACGAGGATAACGTCCGGGACCAGTTCGAGTTTGATGAAACCGCCTACGCCCGGGCTCGTTCGAGTCTCTGTGCCGCATTCATCAAAATTCTCGAGGGCGCGGGGCTGTCGCCGAGCGCTTCCCTGAAAGCGATCCGCGATGCCGCCCCAACTATCGCGGCCGCCGCGGTTGAGCAGCGTCAGGAGCCTGTCATGGCCAAGGCAAGCTGATCCCTGATGCGAGATGGAGATCGTTAGCAAGGATCTCGTAGGCCGCCTTCAGAACGCGGGCGTTCACTTTAAACGCAGATGAATATTCCGACCCCCAAGGGGTCGGCGTCCCCTCGAACATGACGTGTCTCGAATTCAACGATGAGAAGGCCTCGTCCAGCAATGGGCGAAAGCCGACGAAGGTCGCGTTCGCCATGCTCGTCGTATAATTGGGCACGGAATTGAAATACAGCCGAGAGTCAGAAACACCGTCGGCCCTTCCGGATAAAGTGAGCAAATGGCGCGCGCCTGAGATATCTCCGGCTGGACCTATCAACCTTGCTCAATCCATATTTCTACGGCAGCAATAGGAAGCGGCGCTCTCGACGGCTGCCTCACGTGAGACACTCTGACGTGATTAACGCTGCTGCATGAGGTCCGGGCCGAGCGGCGTGAGGGAGATCTCACGCCGTCGTTTTCAGCTATGCCACCAACTGCAGATACGCATCGGCGCACTGTCTGTAGGTCATCGGCTGGCGTATGTTGGACGCAAGCTGATCCCACAAGCCTGGAGTGGTCACAGCCTGTGTCAACACGTCGGAAAGATCGGTCGGGTTGCGGGCTTCGAAATGAAGCCCGTCGACGCCGTTACGTACTTTTTCCGCCATGCCGCCGATGCCGGAGCAGATGACGGGACGCCCGCTGCAGAAGGCTTCCTGGATCACCATCGGCGAGTTCTCCCACCATATCGAGGGCACGACTACCCAATCGACCTTGCTCATCCGGCGCTGCATTTCCTGCGGTTCATACGGACCGACCCAGCGCAGCGATCCTTCCGCAATCAGCGGCGTGCGCAATTTTTCAACCAGCTCGCGGAGCCATTGTCCCTGAACATCAAGATTGGCGCCGTGGATCTCAACCAGCATTGATTTGCGAACCTGGGGACGCATCAGGTGCAGCGCCTGGAGTAACAGATCGACGCCCTTGTACTCCGTCACCTGGCCAAAGAAGCCAAACCGGTTTCGCTGCTCGCGCGGCTTTTCGGTAGGGCCCCCGAAGCTCGGTTGGCCGTTCTCGATGACCTTGATGTAGTCGCCTGGGATGCCCCAATCGACGTAACGCTGCCGCAGGAATTCCGACGGCGAGATGAACATATCGGCGGCTTCGAAATGCTTCTGAATGAAGTGCTTCCGTAGCCAGAAGTCCTGGACGCTGTGTGCGGGAAAGCAGAGATTGCAGTCTTCCGTTGATTCTCTGTAGCAGAGGCGCTTGGTATTGTTCTTGACCATCTGTCCATTGCGCTGACAGATCGCGATATATTCATGCAAGGTCAGCGCGATGAAGGCATCCGGCAGCGTACGCCTGAGCTCACGCAAGATTTCGATGCCCATATTGGCAAAGTGATGCACGTACACGACGTCGGGCTTCTTGGTCTGCAGAAACTCCCGGAATGTCGTATAGATTGCATTCGGATAAGACGATTGAAGGCGGAACCAGTCACCGATGTCCTGCCGCCAGAGATATTCGTTCGTCCGCTTCAAGCCGATGGCGCCCGGCGCCAACGACGCATGATCGGTTCGCGCCAGGAAGGTGACTTCGCTGACCTCGGACCGCTCTTTCAATGCGGTGTACAGATTGTAAGCGGCAATCTCGGCTCCGCCGATACTGAAATCCGGATGCCCATGCGACATGACCAGGACCTTCATTTCGCAACCTCCGCAATCCGGGCAAGTGCTTCGATATAGTCGGACCATCGGCGCTGGTGGCGCCAGGCGTTGTAACGTGAAACCCGCTCGCGGAAGCCGTTGGCGCCGATTCCGGTGAACGACTGACGTTCCAGATGGGTCAGATTGAGATCGCTGAGGCAGATGATCCGCAGCCCTTTCTGCTTTACCTTCAGGCACAGATCCAAGTCTTCAAAATCCCCGATCAGGAAACCTTCGTCGAGGCCGCCCACGGAATCATAGGTCGAGCGTCGGATCAGAAGGCAGGCCGCGCTGACCGCGGGATGGCTTTTTCCGGCGTCCGAATCGGTCGATGCCTCCATGCCGGATCGTGGATGCTTGTTGAGGAAGGCGTTCCAGCTCGGCTCCCATTGGAATGTCATGCCGTCGTGCTGGATCGAGCCATTCGGATAGAACAGGCGTGCGCCCACAATTCCGACACCCGGGTCGCGGTCGATCGCCGCCAGCATCTTATCGAGCCAGCCGGACTCGACCGGGATCACGTCGGAATTGAGCAGCAGCAAATAGGGGGCGCGGCTGACTGAGATTCCGAGATTGTTCGCGCCCGCGTATCCGCGATTTTCGGTGGTGACCACCAGGCGGAATGGAACACGATTGGCTTCGTATAACAGCCACGCTTGCTGAATCACGCTGGAGGCGATGCGGGGATCGTCAATGACGTAGACCAGATCCGCCCCGTTCTTTATTTGCTCGTCTTCGGAGAATTCGAGCATCTGGTTCAAGAGGAAATCGAAGCGGCCGTACAGGGGTATAATGATCGAGCATTTCGGCTTTTCGACCACGGGGCCAAATTGGTGGACCTCGGGTACGACGGTTCGCCAATGCGAGCGGTCTCTGGCGATCAGCGATTCGATAATCGCACCATCATGGTTTTCCATCCGCTCGTAAAACCGGTCGAGCGGGGTCGGAAGTTCGAATGCCCAGCGCGCAAAGCTCGTTGGTTCGGTCGGGGCTGCGTCCCACCGGCCTGTCGACAGGATGTAGGCTGCATCGCCGTCGAAGACGACAAGTCGAATTTCGTCACCGATCCGAAATGGAAGCCGCCATGCCTGCAGCATGCCGGAAGTGAATGTGTAGTTGCCGTAGTCCTGGCCGACGGCCTCGACGATATCCTCGCGATACCATCTGATAGCGCCGTCCAGCTCCATCATTCGCCCGGCCGGATCCAGCAACGCAAGCTTGACCCCCGGCAAGTTGACGGCCCAGCCGATCACCAGGCCTCCATGGTTCGGAACGCCTCGCGCTTGCTCAAGAAAGCCGCGGGCGCGCCGATATGTATCTGGCGCGGCCGGAATCTGCGCTGCGACCCTCGACAGTTCCGGGGAATCGCCGGGCAAGTTACGGAGCAAGAAGCCCATTCGCTCGCGATGCTCCGCCAGCAGGGCATCGCAGGAGGTGTCGTTGTCCCGGCGAGGGGGGAGTTGAATCGTAAATCCGAACAGGGTGAACTTGTCGGCTTCGCCCGGCTTGATGACGGCCAGAATTCCTTTGGTGGTCGAGCGTAACGCCGGAAACGCGCCTTCGACGTCCGGCCGCCGGAAGACGGAAACCAGAACGCCCGGCGTGCCCGCGGTCGCGCAGGCGCCGATGTATTCGTCATCGATCCCAATCACCCAGCCGGCGATCAGCAGCGCGCCGTCGGTGTAGGCCCAGCGATCGATGGCGATACCGCGGACGGGTTCCCCAGCGGCGTTCCTCTCGATCAAGGGAAGCTGATCGAACGTCAGCAAACGCGTCTTGCCACCGCCCTGAGTTCCAGTTCGTGGAGGCGGCTTGAGATTGGTCAACATCGCCGGCAATTCCGGAACCGGAAGCCGGGGGTCATTCGCTGGAAGGCTGACCTCGATCGTTTTGGACTTCGCACCTCGGAGCCCTCTGGCGGTGTCGCCTTTAGCAGGCGCCAGTAATTCGTCTATTCCCAATTCCATAGATCATGCCTCGTCGAACTTATGCGAGTGGCTGTGTTGTCGTATGCGTAGTTTGCTCCACGCACGACCTGGAACTCCGATCGTGCTGAATTGCCTATCAAGCTATTTGATCTAATTCCGTTCACGCATGGCGCGTGCCCGCGACTTCGGGTGCCGCCTGAGCGATAGGCAACTGCGGGATGCTCTCGACGTCCGGCTCGATCAAGCCGATGCGCGCACTCTGATAGCCGCGATCAAGGATTTCGCGCCACCACGGTTCATGGTCGAGGTACCATGCGACCGTTTTTTTCAACCCGCTTTCGAAGGTCTCTTTCGCGCGCCAGCCAAGCTCGGTTTCAAGCTTCGTTGCATCAATGGCGTAACGTCGGTCATGGCCGGGGCGGTCCATCACAAAGGTTATTAGCTGCCGGCGCGGCGTTCCGTCACGCGACGGACGCAGACGGTCGAGCTGATCGCAAATCATTCGCACGACGTCGAGGTTCTTCTGCTCATTGCGGCCGCCGATATTGTAGGTGTCTCCGACCTGGCCCCGTTCGAGAACCATCGCGAGTGCCCTGGCATGGTCTTCGACGTGCAGCCAGTCACGGACGTTTTGACCGTCGCCGTACACCGGAAGCGGCTCGCCCGCGAGCGCCTTGATGATGATGTGCGGGATCAGCTTTTCCGGAAAATGATATGGCCCGTAGTTGTTCGAGCAATTGGTTACAAGTGTCGGCAGCCCGTAGGTTTCGTGCCAGGCGCGCACCAGATGATCGGATGAGGCCTTGCTCGCGGAATAGGGCGAGTTCGGCGCATAAGCGGTCGCCTCGGTGAACAGGCCTGTTGCACCGAGCGATCCGTAAACCTCGTCCGTCGAAATGTGGAGGAAGCGGAAGGCTTCGCTCCGCGCCGGCATCAGGGTGCGCCAATAGTGCAGGCTTTCCTGAAGCAGCGTGAATGTTCCGACGATATTGGTCTGGATAAACTCTCCCGGGCCATCGATCGAACGATCCACGTGACTTTCGGCCGCGAGATTCATGACGGCGGCCGGCCGGTAACATTCGAATAGCGCCCGCAAACCGTTCTTGTTGCAGATGTCGAGTTCGGCAAAGGCATAACGGGGATGCCCTGCAGCCTGCGGAATCGAGGAGAGGTTCGATGCATAGGTGAGCTTGTCGATATTGACGACAAACGCGCCGGTATGGTCGAGCAAATGCCTCACGACGGCCGAGCCGATGAAGCCGGCCCCGCCGGTTACGAATATAACTGTGCCGTCGTAACGCATGATCGTGCCCTGATGCTGTTGGATTCGCTTGCGAATGACTGGTGGATGGAGAGCAGGTACTGACCGTAGCTGCTCTTCGCCGCTCGTTTCGCGAGCTGGTGAAACTGATCGATGTCGATGTATCGCAGACGCAGGGCGATTTCTTCGATGCAGGCAATTCGCAGCCCCTGGCGCTGCTCCAGGATCTGCACAAAGTGGCTGGCTTCCACCAGGCTTTCATGGGTGCCGGTATCCAGCCAGGCAAAACCACGGCTGAGCACTTCGACGAACAGGTCGCCACGCTCCATGTAGATCCGGTTGATATCGGTGATCTCGAGCTCGCCGCGCGCCGAAGGCTTGAGCGATGCCGCGATATCGACGACGTCGTTGTCGTAGAAATAGAGACCGGTAACCGCGATATTGGATTTGGGCTTGAGCGGCTTCTCCTCGATCGAAACGGCGCGTCCGTTGCTATCGAGTTCGACCACGCCATATTGCTGCGGCGACGTGACGGCGTAACCGAACACCGTGGCCTCCTGGCTGCGCATCGCAGCCTTGGAAAGCAGGTCGGGCAGGCCGCTGCCGTGGAAGATATTGTCGCCGAGGATCAATGCGACGTCGTCATTGCCGATGAATTCGCGGCCGACGATGAATGCATCCGCCAGTCCGCGAGGTTTGTCCTGGGTTGCATATGACAGTTCAAGCCCGACCTCAGAGCCGTCTCCCAGCAGCCGCTCGAACAGCGGTCTGTCTTGCGGAGTCGAGATGATCAGGATTTCCCGGATGCCGGCGAACATCAGCGTCGCCAGCGGATAGTAGATCATCGGCTTGTCAAACACCGGAAGTAATTGCTTCGAGACCACAGTCGTTATCGGATAGAGCCGCGTTCCGCTGCCGCCAGCGAGAATGATACCCTTCATGGAAGCTCCCTGTGAAAACTTTACTGATTTCCAATACCAGATGGTGAGTGGTGAGGAGCTAAAGACAATCAGTAAACTTCGACACAGATACCGCGAGCCGCGAGTGGTGCATGCAAATCATCGAGACTGATATTCCGGATGTTCTGATCATCGAGCCGAAGATATTCGGCGATCAGCGTGGATTTTTCACCGAGACCTTTCAGGTCGAGCGCTACGCTGCCGCCGGTATCAAGCGGCCATTCCTGCAAGATAACTTGTCGCGTTCAAGTTACGGCATCCTGCGCGGGCTGCATCTGCAGAATCCGCGAGCGCAAGGTAAGCTCGTGAGCGCGGTTCGCGGCAAGGTGCTCGATGTCGCCGTAGACGTCCGCGTAGGCAGTCCGACGTTCGGACGGCATGTGGCAGTGGAACTCTCCGACGAAAACCGGCGGCAGCTTTGGGTGCCGCGTGGCTTTGCACACGGTTTTGCGGTGCTTTCGGAAACCGCCGACTTTTTCTACAAATGCGATGAACTCTATAATCCCGCGGAGGAACTTGTTATCGCCTGGGACGATCCTGCGCTCGGCATTTCCTGGGGCATCGCCAAGCCGATGCTGTCGGCGCGTGATGCCGCTGGCCGAAGATTGGCTGATATCGCAAACCTGCCAAAATACGGATCGATCTGATGCGCATTCTGTTAACCGGCGTCACGGGTCAGGTGGGTTCCGCGCTTTGTGCCCCGCTCGCCGAATTCGCCACGATCTTGCAGGCGGATCGTGGTCAGCTGGATCTGTCGCAGCCTGCGACGCTGTCGAACGCGCTGGACCAATTGAAGCCTGATCTGATCGTCAATCCGGCGGCGTATACGGCGGTCGATCTTGCCGAAGACGAGCGTGAACTGGCGTTTCGTGTCAATTCCGATGCGCCGGCCGCCATGGCGCAATGGGCTGCCCGCCACAACGTACCCATGCTGCATTTCTCCACGGACTATGTGTTCGACGGTTCCGGCGAAGCGGCATGGCGAGAGGACGACAGGCCGGCGCCGCTCTCGGTCTACGGAGCGAGCAAGCTCGCCGGCGAACGCACCGTTATCGATAGCGGTTGCCGGCACCTGATCGTTCGGACCTCGTGGGTGTATGCCGCCCATGGCAAGAACTTCCTTCGAACCATGGCGCGGCTCGCCGGCGAACGGAAAGAATTGAAAGTCGTCGCCGATCAGTTCGGCGCGCCGACCTCCGCACGGATCATCGCTGACGCCGTTGTAAAAATTCTGCGGAAGGAATTGAGAGGCTCCGGCGAGCTATTCAAGGATCAAGGCGGAGTGGTCCATATATCGGCGTCCGGGGTAACGAGCTGGTATGGATTCGCGGATGCCATCATTGCCGGATTAAAAAGGCGAGGCATCAAACTTGAAGTCGAGCGTTGGATTGCGATCGCGACATCGGAATATCCGACAAAGGCGACGCGACCGCAAAATAGCCGGCTCGATCACCAACGCCTCAATAGCAGATATGGAATTGTCATGCCGTCATGGCAGGCGGCGTTGGCTTCGGAATTGGATGAATTGACCGGCGTCGCGGTGGATGATGACGGTTTTCGTCACGCACCGGTGTTGCCCGAGCAGAAGGGCGATGCCCCGGTACGGCCTTCGACGGCGTGAAACCCCGAACGACATCAGCGAAATAACTTCGTGCCCGCATCCCGGGTCACGGCGAGACATAACGAGTCAAATAACATAACGATTGGGAGTTTTGAGATGAGCGCAGCGAAGTCAGTCATGGTCACCGGAGGCGCCGGCTACATCGGGGCACATTGTTGCAAGGCGCTGTTCGAGGCCGGCTTCAATCCGGTTTGCTATGACAATTTTTCAACCGGACATCGCGAATTCGTCAAATGGGGCCCGTTGGTCGAGGGCGATGTCCGCGATCATGACAGGGTCGCCTCCGCGCTTCGCGAACAGTAACGCCATTGCCGTCGTTCACTTCGCGGCGTTCAGCCAGGTCGGCGAGTCGATGTCCGATCCGCAAAAATATTATCAGAACAATGTGGTCGGGACCTTGATGCTGCTGCAGGCCATGCGGGAGGTTGGATGTTCTAATCTTGTTTTCTCAAGTACGGGGGCGGTCTACGGCAACGCCGACGACAAACCGATCCGTGAAGCCCAGGCCGGTGTTCCAATCAACCCCTATGGCCATTCAAAATGGACGGTCGAACAAATTCTGCGCGATTATCGCGCGGCCTATGGTCTGAAATCGTTCAGCCTACGCTACTTCAATGCGTGCGGCGCGGACCCGTCGGGCCTTGTTGGCGAATTGCGCGAACCCGAGACGCATCTTATCCCCCGCGCCATGATGGCGCTGCAGGGGCACGCGGCCGATTTTGCAATCTTTGGAAGCGACTATCCGACGGCGGACGGAACGGCGATCCGCGACTATATTCATGTGACGGATCTGGCGGCTGCACATATCCTTGCGCTCAAGCGACTGCTTGGCGGGGACGCTGGCGGGTCGTTCAACCTTGGAACAGGCAACGGATATTCGGTGCGGGAAATCCTGTCGGCGATCAATGCCGGTGTGGGCAGACCCGTTCCTGTGCTGCATAAGGATCGAAGGGCCGGAGATCCCGCTATCCTGGTGGCCGATCCGACCGCGGCGTTCGAGGCCCTGATGTTCCGGCCAAAATTTTCCGATCTTGCAACGATCGTGCGGACTGCGTGGGGATGGCACCAAAAAGCCCATCCGATGAAGGCGCCGGAGGTTCGAGCCCAGGAGCGCGCGCCGAGCCTTTCACGCGCCTAGAGCATGGTCAGGAAAGGTGGATGCCAGTCTTCCCTTGGGACGCGAAGCGGCTGCCGGGAGATGATGATCAAATAATAAGGAAGAAGAGTCGTCGCGCTCCAGACCTACGGCGCCTTGGCCGACGAGATATTGAATCAACGGATCGTTGGGTGCATTGCCCGGCGATACCGGACGGCCACGCTGACCGCCATCGAACGCCGGGAGCGGGCGTGTTCGCATGGTCCACTGGAGCAAAGTAGCGGGGCCACTCATTCCTGCGGGCCATTCGTTCAACTTAAACGAGGTCGTCACGCTGGGTGCTGCGGCGTTTAAGGCGGCCGTTTCCAGCAGACGAAATCGTGTTCGCGGTGAGTTTGACAATATTGTCTCAATGTATCACGATGAAAAAAATCGCGACGACGCTTTCGCGATTCTGGACGGCGCGTCATGGTGACGAGGGCGTGATACCTCGGTCCCGGCTCCTTCACACAAAACGGCGTTCGATATCCTCGGTAGGGGCGTAGTGAAGATCGGCGCACGCGAAGTGCGAGTCCGGCTCCGCGCGTAGTTTGCCGATACGAAGGTTCAGGAGAAATCACATGTCAACGACTGACCGGAGAACCCTGCTTCAGACAGCCGTGGCACTTCCACTTGCTGCCGTTTCCGCAAATACGGCCTTCGCGCAAACCCCGGATGCCGCGCCCGCCGCTTCGCCGAAATCCGTGCCCGCCGTGACACGCGCGCTGGCACATTACCTCGTCACTGCAAGCTATGACGATCTTCCGGCCAATGTCCGTAAGGAAGGCGTGCGGACGCTATTGAACTGGGTGGGCGTTGCGATCGGCGGATCGCGCCATCAGACGGTCGATATCGCGGTCGCGGCGCTGGCGCCGTTTTCCGGCCCCGCGCAAGCTTCCCTTTTTGGGCGGCGCGAGCGGTTCGATATCATGAACGCCGCCTTCATCAACGGCGTATCGAGCCATATCTTCGATTACGATGACACGCATTTGAAGACGATCATTCATCCCGCCGGGCCGGTGGCGTCCGCCATTATCGCCTATTCGGAGATGCAGCCGGTGTCGGGCAAGGATTTCCTTAACGCGCTCGTACTCGGCGTTGAGACCGAGTGCCGGATCGGAAATTCGGTCTATCCAAATCATTACGATGTCGGCTGGCACATCACCGGGACGACCGGAGTGTTCGGTTCGGCCGCGGCCATCGGCAAGTTGCTGAAGCTCAACGAGCAGCAAATGACATGGGCGCTGGGCCTTGCGGCGTCTCAGCCGGTGGGCTTGCGTGAATCCTTCGGTTCAATGAACAAGAGCTTCAATCCGGGGCGCGCCGCCAGCAATGGTATCTTCGCGGCGATGCTCGCATCCAAGAATTTCACCTCTTCCGACGGCATGATCGAGGCCAAGCGCGGATGGGCCAACGCGATCAGCACAAAGCAGGACTATAATGAGATCCTCGGCGATCTCGGCAAACGATACGAAGCCGCGCTGAACACCTATAAGCCGTTTGCATGCGGGATCGTGATGCACCCCGCGATCGATGCCGCTATTCAGTTGCGCAACGAAAACAAGCTGACGGCGGATCAGATCGAGCGCGTCGACCTCAAGGTGCACCCGCTGGTGCTCGAACTTACCGGCAAGAAGACACCGCACGAAGGCCTCGAGGGCAAGTTCAGCATCTATCATGCTGTAGCGGTCGCGCTGGTCGAAGGCGCTGGCGGTGAAAAGCAATTCAGCGATCGAGCGGTAAACGATCCGACCGTTGTCGCGTTGCGCAGCAAGGTGATTCCGGTGGTGACGCCAGGCGTTGACGCGGCCCAGGTCGACATGACGATCGTGCTGAAGGACGGCCGCCAGTTGCACCGCTATATCGCGCACGCCATCGGCAGCGTGGAGGTGCCGATGACCGACAAGCAACTCGAAACCAAGTTTGCCGATCTGGCGGAGGGCATCATTCCGGCCGCCATGATCCGGCGGGTGATGGATGCCTGCTGGAACGTCGAAAGCCTGCCGAGTGCGGCCGAGATCGCCAAAATGTCCGTCTCAGCCTGACGTCCTGAGTGCAGCCGTTCAGAACTTGCCTGCGGCGACATGCAAGACGGCCCAACCCAGCGCCGCACCGGACAAAATCCAGATCGTAACGATGGCCACTGCGGCCAGCCGGCTGCGCGGGCGCTGCCCGGCCTCCTTTGCCTTGATGCGATATTCCGCCATCACCTCCGCCGGGATCAACGATACGACCAGCCACAAGCCGAGCGGCACGATGATCAAGTCGTCGACGTAGCCGAGCACCGGAATGAAATCCGGGATCAGGTCGATGGGCGAGAGGGCATAGCCCGCAACGGCGGCGGCGAGAATCTTGGCATACCAAGGCACGCGGGGATCGCCCGCGGCGAGGTAGACGGCATGAACGTCCCGGACCAGGCCGCGCGCCCATCTCTTTCAGGCCGCCAAGCATGGGAGGTCGCGATGTCGGTTTCCAAGGGCTCGTGCGAGGATTCTCATTTGAGCTTGCACTTGGTCTCAGGCCGGTCGAGGCCCAGCGTATCAAGCGTCGAGACCTGATGAAGAAATCCATCCTGGGGTGACACCGACACCGTGTTCCTACCGTCGAACAGCAGAATCGGTTGCCGAAGCTGTAGGTTCCAATCGCGAAGCGTCAGCTTTTGACCTTTGAACGCGGCGACCGAGAATTCTGGACTCTTTATATAGGCAAGCATCTTGGCGGGATCGCCGGAGCCGGTCCGGCTTGCGGCTTCGCCGATCATGCGAACCGCCGTCCAGACCTGCATGTCATGTGCGGTCATCGATCGCTGGAAGTTCTTTGTGAAGCGGTTCTGCAACTGCACAGCACCCCATTGATCGAACGCCGCATCCCACGTCGTGGGCACCAGCCCGGCGGAGCCGGCCACGGGGCGGGGATCCCAGGTGCGGTAGGGCAGATAGCCGGCAAAGACCTCGCTTTCATCCGCCGCAATCAGCACGTCATACTCGGGCGCGCCTTGCGTCACCACCGGCATCTGCTGCTGAATCTCGGCAATGCCGCTGTCGGTCCGCCTCGCCCCGCCGGTGTCCTTGAACGCCCGCTGCTCGACGATCTTTGCGCCGAAGCGCGTCGCCGCACGACGCAACGCGTCGGCCAACAGCCCGTCTTTTTCGTGCGAGCCCGTGATCAGCATCCATTTGCGCCATTTCTTCCAGACCAAATATTGCGCAAGGGCGTCGGCGAGCATGGAACGGGTGGGCGCGACGTGAAAGACATTGGCACGACAATCCTGCTCGCGCAGGCGTTCATCCAGTGCAAAAGCGTTGATCATGGTCGCGCCGAGTGCCTTGCCGGCATCAGCGATCTTCAGCAGCCGGTCGGCATCGAGGCTGGTGACGATAAACGATGCGCCCTGGTCGACGAGTGCATTCATGGCCGCGACCGGATCGTCGTTCTCGCCCACCAATTTCTCGACCAGAGTGTAGCGCTGGTTGAGAAAGCGGCCGGTGGTATTGTCGTCCTCGACCCCCAACTGCGCGCCGGCGAGGCCGTCATTGGCGGCGGGCACATCGATCAGCGAGATCCGGATGCGCGACGGCGGCTGATGAAGGTAACCGATCTTGATTTCCAGCGGTTGATCGGACCGGCCGGCTCCGCTCAAGGCGATAAGGACGAAGAAGGCCGTCAGAAGCCGGAGCAAATCAGGCCTCCAACGCATGGTTCGGACAGTTTACGTTCGAACATTCTATCTGGCCCGATTGCATTGCAACATCGCTTGCTGGGCCGCGTGATCGAACGATCGCCCTGAGCCCGATCGATGGCGGCATTTCATCCCGTTTGAGCTTTCAAGCTACTCTCTTTATCGTACGGCGCAAGCAACGCGAAAGTCGATTGAGTGGTTCCGACATGCTACGATCGGTGTTCAACGTAACCGCGCCAATAGATCATAAAATGAAATCGTTCGAGTTCGGTCGACGCGAACTGGACCTGACGGGTGGAGAACGCCACATGTTCGATTTACGCTGGATCGTGATATCCGGCATTTCCCTGTTTGGGCTTCTTCTTTCATTTAATCCCGCCTTCGCGTTCCTGGCCTATGTTTCCAACGAGAAGGGAAATTCGATCTCCGTGATCGACACGGAAAAAATGGAGACCGTCGCAACCATCAAGACGGGACAGCGGCCGCGCGGCATCGAGGTCACGCGAGACGGTAAATTCCTCTTCGTCGCGGTCGGTGACGACGATACGATCCAGATCTTCGACACAAAAACCCGCAGCGATGCCGGCAACCTGCCGTCCGGCCCGGATCCCGAACAATTTGCACTCGATCCGGCAGGAAAAATTCTCTACGTCGCCAATGAAAACGACGCGATGGTGACGATCATCGACGTGCAGAAGCGTGCGGCGATTGGCCAGGTATCGGTGGGAATCGAACCCGAAGGAATATCGGTCAGCCCGGATTCCAAGATGCTGATATGCCCGTCCGAGACAACGAGCATGGTTCATTTCATCGATACGGGAAGTCGTGAGGTCGTGGATAACCTGCTCGTCGGTTCTCGCCCGCGCTTTTCCGCGTTCAAATCCGATGGA
Source organism: uncultured Alphaproteobacteria bacterium (assembly GCA_963843235.1). Classification (GTDB taxonomy): domain Bacteria; phylum Pseudomonadota; class Alphaproteobacteria; order Rhizobiales; family Xanthobacteraceae; genus Bradyrhizobium. Next base: position 219,812 of record CAWJJV010000003.1, on the reverse strand, counting down.
TCGGAGTTATGGGTGACCTCGGAAATCGGCGGAAACCTCGCGATTATCGATCCGGGGACGCGGAAGCTCAAGAAAACCGTCACGTTCGAAATCCCGGGTCTGCGATCCGAGGCGATCCAGCCGGTCGGGATCAATATTACCAAGGATGGCAAATTCGGCTTCATCAATCTGGGGCCCGCGAACCGGGTCGCGGTGGTCGACGGCGTCACCCACACCGTCCTGAAATATCTGCTTGTCGGGCAGCGCGTCTGGCACGGCGCCTTTACGCCCGATGAGAAATACCTGCTGGTGACCAACGGCGTTTCAAACGACGTTTCCGTTATCGACGTCGCGGCTCAGAAAGTCATCAAATCGATTCAGGTTGGCGAATTGCCTTGGGGCATAGCCTTCGGCCCGAATTGAAAATCAACATGCAGCCCTGCTTTAGCGTGTCCCGGGCTAAATCCTTCGCTTCTCGTGGCCGGGATAGTCGCAGCTCCATTTCGTGGCGACCCATCCGGGATGGTTGCCGATCCACTCGGCGATGTAGGGCTGAGCGCCCAACATGCATTGATTGATCGAGCCGTCAAAGGTGAACAGAAGATATTTCTCTTCGCAATTGGCTGGATTAGCGACGGCGCAGACCGTCAGGATGATTTCCATCATACCTTTATGTTCTCCGCTTAAGCGAAACCCGAAAATAATACGCCGAATTGGCCCTTGCGTCTCAAACTTCGGCATCAATTTGGCCGCATCTGATCGTGTTTCCGCATCCCCTGCCGAAGCAAGGCGGCAACGCCGAGCGTGGGACCGCCGACGTATCGGTTGTGATTAAAAGACATCGACGTGACCGGCCCATGGGACTGCGGCCCGATCAGCCCGGCGAACTCTGCCGCGTTGCACACTACGCCGAACGCGATGAATATCGGCGAACCACTGTTCAGGGCCGTTGGAAAGATGGAGCGCTTCGCCAGATCGCCGGCCTTGACATTGAACAACAGCGTGCAATGTTTCGAAGCATAAGTGTCTTGCCTTTGACTTTGCGTTTTGACGTCGGCGCTACGCGCATGTGACGTTGTGGCATTTTGCGTCATCGATGCACAGTCTTCCAGACGGTGGAACGGCTTTCAAAAGGCGTAAAAGGCGGAAGTAATCCGGCTTCAAGCAAAAAATTGAGTGAGGAATGGCAAATGAAAACACGCGCCGCAGTCGCGTTCGAGGCCAAGAAGCCGCTTGAAATCGTCGAGGTTGATCTGGAAGGCCCGAAGGCCGGCGAAGTCCTGGTCGAGATCAAGGCGACCGGCATCTGCCACACCGACGCCTATACGCTCGACGGCTTCGACAGCGAGGGCATCTTCCCCTCGATCCTCGGCCATGAGGGCGCCGGCATTGTCCGCGAGGTCGGCCCGGGCGTCACCTCGGTCAAGCCGGGCGACCATGTGATCCCGCTCTACACGCCGGAATGCCGGCAGTGCAAAAGCTGCCTCAGCCAGAAGACCAATCTGTGCACCCAAATCCGCGCCACCCAGGGCAAGGGCGTGATGCCCGACGGCACCTCGCGCTTCAGCTACAAGGGCCAGCCGATCTTCCATTATATGGGCTGCTCGACCTTCTCGAATTTCACGGTGCTGCCCGAGATCGCGGTCGCCAAAATTCGCGAGGACGCCCCGTTCGACAAGAGCTGCTACATCGGCTGCGGCGTCACCACCGGCGTCGGCGCCGTGGTCAATACCGCCAAGGTGACGCCGGGCGCCAATGTGGTGGTGTTCGGGCTCGGCGGCATCGGGCTCAACGTGATCCAGGGCGCGCGGATGGTCGGCGCCGACAAGATCATCGGCGTCGACGTCAACGACTCCAAGGAGGAATGGGGCCGCCGCTTCGGCATGACGCATTTCGTCAATCCCAAGAAGGTCGATGGCGATATCGTCCAGCACCTGGTCGGATTGACCGACGGCGGCGCCGATTTCACCTTCGACTGCACCGGCAACACCACGGTGATGCGGCAGGCGCTGGAAGCCTGTCATCGCGGCTGGGGCGTCTCGGTGGTGATCGGGGTCGCCGAAGCCGGCAAGGAAATCGCCACGCGGCCGTTCCAGCTCGTCACCGGGCGGGTCTGGAAGGGCTCGGCGTTCGGCGGCGCGCGCGGCCGCACCGATGTGCCGAAAATCGTCGACTGGTACATGAACGGCAAGATCGAGATCGATCCGATGATCACCCACGTGCTCAAGCTCGAGGACATCAACAGGGGATTCGATCTGATGCACGAGGGCAAGTCGATCCGCTCGGTCGTCGTGTACTAAATAGATTTCGCGTTCCTAACCAAAAACGTCAAACACAAGGAGGATAGGCCAATGACTGTTTATATCCATCCATCGCTTGACAACGGTATAAAGCAAGGTTCCGGCAGCTTTGCTGGTGGAACGCTGGTCTGCAAATGCGAAGACGGGCCGGTCAAAGTCGGCATCAAGGGGGATGTTGCCCACAATCACGCCTGCGGCTGCACCAAATGCTGGAAACCGGAAGGGGCCGCGTTTTCGATGGTGGCGGTTGTCCCGCGCGATAACGTGACTGTCATCGAACACGGCGATCACCTCCATGTGGTCGACACGTCGGCGACGATCCAGCGCTACGCCTGCCAAGAGTGCGGGACGCATATGTACGGCCGCATCGAGAACAAGGCGCATCCCTTCTATGGTCTGGATTTCGTCCATCCCGAACTTTTCACCGAAGGCGGCTGGGCGGCTCCGGGATTTGCAGCGTTCGTATCCTCGGTGATCGAGTCCGGCGTCGACCCCTCCGAGATGGGAGGGATCCGGTCACGTCTCAAAGAACTCAAGCTCGAACCCTATGACTGTCTGTCGCCGGCACTTATGGATGCTATTGCCACGCATATAGCGAAATCCAAGGCAGCCTAGGTTCAAAGCAACTGATCGAAGTTAGCTTAAAAGCAATCCTGATTCGGGTAGCTCCACCCAAGCCCTGCTGGCGGCGACGAACGCCGGCAGGGTCGTTACATTTGAGCGTGGTGATCTTCTGAGCGTAGTAATCTTCGCGTCGTTGTGGCGCCGGAGCAGTCAAGGTATGTCCCTCGAAACCGTTTCGCTGAATCGATCGCATGGCGGCGTGCAAGGTGTTTACAGGCACGCCAGCCGCGAGACCAAGACGCCCATGGTCTTTTCGGTCTATGTCCCGCCGCATCGGGCCGACGCCAAATTGCCGGTGGTTTGGTATCTGTCGGGCCTGACCTGCACGCACGCCAACGTCACCGAGAAGGGTGAATTTCGCCGCGCCTGCGCCGAGCTGGGGCTGATCTTTGTCGCTCCGGACACCAGCCCGCGCGGCGAGGGTGTGCCGGGCGATCCGGCCGGTGCCTATGATTTCGGACTTGGGGCCGGGTTCTATGTCGACGCCACGCAGCGGCCATTCGCCGACAATTACCGCATGTGGAGCTATGTCACGGAAGAACTCCCGGAACTGATCGCCGGGCAATTTCCCGTCGATCCCAAGCGACAGTCGATCCTCGGGCATTCCATGGGCGGCCATGGCGCCCTCACCATGGCCTTGCGGCATCCCGGCCACTATCGCGCCGTCAGCGCGTTCTCGCCGATCGTGGCGCCCTCGCAAGTGCCGTGGGGTATCAAGGCGTTGGGCGGATATCTCGGGGACGAGCCCGCGGCATGGCGCAGGCACGATGCCGTTGCGCTGATCGAGGATGGCGCGCGGGTTTCGGATGTGCTGGTCGATTACGGCGATGCCGATCAGTTCCTGACCGAACAGCTTCGCCCGGAGCTTTTGCAGCGCGCCTGCGCGCAGGCGGATATCCCGCTGACGCTGCGCCGCCAGCCCGGTTACGATCACAGCTATTATTTCGTATCGACCTTCATGGACGATCACCTGCGCTGGCACGCCGCGCGACTGACGGGGTGATTGGCCTCGAGGTCGCCTGCTCGGCTCCAATGCCGGCTATTTGGCCTGCGCGCCTTCGCCTGGCGCCTCATCCGGTAACCGGTTTCTGACCAGGAAGCGTACGCCGTGTTCGTAGGCCTCTGCGGTGTCGCCGCGAATCTGGCCACCAAGGTGCGCGACTCTGGCGCCGTTCGATGCGTCGAAAATCCAAATGTCCATTGACGAGATCAGCGACGATACCTTGTGCACCACCGGCACGACGGCGTAGGCCGCCCCGGCCTTGCGGGCAACAGGCAGGAAGCAGTCCCCGCACCGGTAGCGCGGTGCGGTTGCCGCAACGTCGGCACCGAACGGTCCGAGGTCGACCGGTGAATAACGTCCGGTTTTTTCCAGCGCTTCCGACAGGACCCGCGTCGCCATCGCGAGCCTTTCGGTCAGGTCCGGCCGCGGCGGCTCGCCGCTGGTGTCGTAGATTTCAAAGGGAAAGATCGCCGTGGCCGGTGCGGCCGCCGCGAACCCCGTCCAGCCGACGATAACGAAAACCACGGCCGCAATCCGCGCCAGCGCGCCAGCGGGCATCATCGCTCCTCTATCGACCGCTTCCGACGAGACTCCCGGATTGATGTTAACACGCGCGCCAAGCGGTGGCATCATCCGCTTCCGGCTTGCCGCGGGTCAATCGGATTCTCGCGTGGCGCAGAGAGCCGCAACGTTTGGGAGCAACGCAAAATGGCTAGGGCGGCTATTCTGACGGCCTTGATTTTAGCATTCATTCCGGCGGCCGCTTCGGCAAAGGACACCCGGTTCTGGAACCTGACCGCCCATACGATTACGTCGCTTCAACTTTCACCGCCCGGGAAGAACGCGTGGGGGCCGAACCAGACCGACAATGATCGCGATCGTACGGTCGATCATGACGAGCGCCTGAAGATTACCGACACCGCCGCCGGTATCTACGACGTCCGGTTTGTCGACCGGAGCGGGCGGACCTGCATCGTCCCGAGCCTTGAGATCAAGACAGGCGGGATCTTCACCATCGAAGAGAAGGACCTGAAAGGCTGCACCAAATAGTAGCGATTGACCTCGGCGCGGTTTTAGAAACTCACCCCGAACAGGAGGCGTCCCTGCTGGCGCTCGAAATTGACGAGATCGAGCGAGCCGACGGTCGGGCTGGTGTGGCCCGCGACCTGTGTACTCCACGCCACGGTCATCCAAGCGCGTTCGGAGAACTTAACGTAGATCGTCGGCCCGACGAAAAAGCCCTGGCCCTCAAAGCTATCCAGCCCAAATCCGTCATAGCGGCGCAAATAGCGCGCTTCGCCGCCGACCAATATCCCCGAACGCACCTGCGCCATCACCGCCATCGTTGCGCCCGCGGTCGATTCCGGTGACCAGGTTCCGGTTAATCGCGAACGGAACGTCTCGGGTTGGTAGAGCAGGTTGAACGCCGCGACGATCCGCTCGGGAATAACCTCCCAGTCGGCAGCTGCGACGAGGTCGACGCCATATTGGTTGCCGGGTGCGCCGGTGATGTCGTCGGCCCGACCCCAATGTGGTTCGACTCCAAGAGCAAAGCCGAACGGCGCGGAGGCGCGATCGAGCAGCCGGTAGCGGATGTCGGCGGCCACGCCGCCAAATGCGGTGTAGCGCTGGTCGGCGAACCCGCTGACGCCGGTGATGCCGTAAGAATTGACCGCGCCGGTAAATTCGGTCCGAAGATTTGGCAAGGGCACGAATTCGGCTGATAACGTGCTGGAACCCGCGTTATACGTCCCGCTGCGCTTCGAGAATCGCCCGGTGACGGATCCTTCGATCTCCCTGTCTCCGACGTCGCCGACATCGCTTCCGATGGTGAAGCCGAACAGATGTTCGGTCTCGATTGGTTCGCTGCGGGCGTCGGTCGGGATGAGCGCAAGGGCGCCGAACGCCCAAAAGGCAGGATTTGGCCGATCCGCTCCATTTCGCCGCTGCGGCAAAGCGTCCCGGTGCCCTTCGCGCCGCACCGAACGATCTGCCACGCGGTCGCGGTAGATCGGCGGCAATGGTCAGGCGCTCGTTCAATCGGCGACTCCGTCGATACCGGTTAGCCTTGGTACGACCCCAGCAGAGGGGCTTTGCCGCACTGCATCTAAACTTCCACGCGAAGCTGGCGTGGCGTTTACGGATGAAGGGGCCCCAACGCGATTGATATACTATCCTTTGCCGACATGGCTATCGCGCGCCGCGAATACTGCGAGATTAAGCGGTGAGTTTACACGCCCCATAGCGAGTGGACAGCGCAGCTAATTTCTCGCATCAATGAGGGAGTGAGAACGATATCCTTATTCAGAATTGTCGTGACGCTCTGGCTCGTTGTTGGGACGGCTCCAACATGGGCCGCCGAGACTTTGCGCATAGGCCTGCAAACCACCGGCACATTTGCCTGGCAACTGGACGTGATTCGCCGCCACGGCTTGGCCGAGAGCGCCGGGCTGGACTTGAAAATCAGCGAATTTGCCTCCCCGGATGCAGGCAAGCTTGCCCTTAATAGTGATTCGGTCGATCTCGCCATCGTCGATTGGCTTTGGGTCGCACGCGCGCGCGCGCTCGGCGCGAAGCTGCTGTTCTATCCCTACTCCAGCGCGGTCGGCGCCATCATGGTGAAGAACGACTCACCGTTGCGGGGGATCGAGGACCTCAAAGGCCGCGTTCTCGCCGTTGCGGGCGGACCGCTCGACAAAAGCTGGCTGATCGTCCAGGCGGCCGCGATCCGCCGGGGCATCGATCTCAAGGGCGATACGACACTTCAGTACGGCGCTCCGCCGCTGATGTCGCAAAAATTGCAGCAGGGCGAAGCCGAAGCGAGTCTCAATTTCTGGAATTTCTGCGCCTGGCTGGAGACGCATGGCTATCGCTCTCTGCTCGACGTGCGGGACGCCGAGGCAGCCCTCGGGCTGAATCAGCCGGTCGCGCTGATCGGTTATGCGTTTTCGGAGGAATTCGCCGCCGATCACAAGAGTACGATCGACCGCTTCATCGCGGTTGCGCAAAAGGCCAATGACATCATGCTGCATTCAGATGAAGAGTGGGACGCGCTACGCCCGCTCATGAATGCGGAGGATGACCGGACCTTTAAGGCGTATCGCGACCGGACCAGGGAGGGGATGCCGCGGCGACCGATCGCCGCGGAAGAAGCCGATGCCCGAACCCTGTTCAAGGCGCTCGCAAGCACCGGCGGCACGCAACTCGTGGGCCCATCGCAGGAGCTCGATCCAGGCCTTTACTATCAACCGGCCCCGCGCGGAGAATAAGCGTTGTTGCCGAAAATTCTTTCGCTGGCCGCCCTGATCTTGCTGTGGGCCGTTGTCGCCGCGCTGGCGCAGTCGCGGCTGCTGCCCGGTCCGCTGACGGTCGGCGCGGCCACGCTTGTCGATATCCGTTCCGGCGAATTGCCGTTTCAAATGGCCTGCACGCTCGGGCGTGTGGTCGGCTCCTTCGCGATTGCCATGATTCTCGGCGCGATCGCTGGTTACGTGATGGGGCGCTCCAAAGCGCTCGACCGGTTTGCCGACTCATGGGTGATCGTGCTGATCAACATGCCGGCGCTGGTGGTCATCATTTTCGCCTACATCTGGATCGGTCTGAACGAAACCGCTGCGATCCTGGCCGTGGCCATCAATAAACTGCCGAATGTCATTGTCGTGGTCCGCGAAGGCGCCCGCGCGCTCGACCCCGAGATCGACGAAATGGCACAGGCGTTTAAATTCACCGGGCTATTCGAGGATTCGTAACGTCGTCATACCGCAGCTCGCGCCTTATCTGGCGGCGGCTTCGCGTTCAGGTCTCGCGATCGTCTGGAAGATCGTGCTCGTGGTCGAGTTGATCGGACGCCCCAATGGCGTGGGGTTCGTCCTGGGGTCGGCCTTCTCCCTGTTCGACATGACCACGATACTGAGCTATGCGATCTGCTTTATCGTGCTTATGCTGGCCATCGAAAGCCTTGTGGTGCAACCGCTTGAACGACGTGCAAACCGCTGGAGACGCCGCGGCGCTTGAGCTTCGCATCGATGCGAAGCGCTATCTGTCGGCCGACGGCGCGTCGGTCGAGGTCGTTCGCGGCCTGGAGCTTCGGCTCGAGGCCGGATCGTTTGGCGTGCTGATTGGCCCTTCCGGTTGCGGCAAGACGACGATCCTTCGGATCGCGGCCGGACTCGATCCGGACTTCCGTGGTCAGCTCCGCACTCCCGGCGCCGGGCGTCTCGGGATGGTATTCCAGGAGCCCCGCCTGTTGCCCTGGCGCACGGTCGAGGAAAACATTCGTCTGGCACTGCCCGCCGATGCGGCCGATGTCGATCTTGCCGACCTGGTCGAGATACTTGGCCTCGGCGCGCATCTGGCGCGATATCCCGGCGAATTGTCGCTGGGACTTGCGCGCCGCGTGGCGATTGCCCGCGCATTTGCGGTGCGGCCGGACTTTTTGCTGCTCGATGAGCCCTTTGTGTCGCTCGATGAGGCGGTCGCCACCCGGCTGCGCAGCGAACTCCTGGCGCTGACGACGCGAACCCGGGTGACAACGCTATTCGTGACCCATGATCTCGAGGAAGCCGTCCAGTTGGGGGATCGCCTGTTTTTTCTGTCCGATCGGCCGGCGCGCATTATTTTTGAGAAGGCGTTGCCGCCGCGGGGAGCGCGCAGCAAAGATGTCATTGCGTCCATCAGCGAAGAAATGCGTGCGCTGGTGGCGCAGGCTGCAACCGATGCCCGAGACGCTTACGGCCTTCGGCCTTGAGATCAAACCAGCCGGCTCTCGATCGCAAAGCGCACGAGTTCGGAAGAAGAGCGCAAGCCAAGCTTCTGCCGAATGATGGACGATGTATTGGCGATCGTCTTGTAAGACGAATGCACCAGCCACGCGATCTCGGACAGACTTTTGCCGGCGCTGAGCAGGCGCAATATCTCGATCTCCCGTGACGTCAGTTTCGACAGCGGGCTCTGCGCGAAGGCGGGCCCTGCGAACGCGACGCTTCGCGCCATCGCCGCGGGCAAATAAACCCCGCCATTTCCGACTTCCCGAATCGCCTCGACGAGGTCGCAAGGGTCGCCGGATTTGGAGACGTAGCCTTTGGCGCCGATCTCGATCGCGCGCGCGGCGAATACCGGATCGTCGTTCATGCTGAACATGATGATCCGCGCCGACGCCGTATGCGCAAGAATGCGCCGCGCCAATTCAAATCCCGAGACGGTCGGCAGATTGATGTCGAGAACGCAGACATCGGGCTGTTCGGCGGTAAATACCCGCTCACCGCTCTCCGCGTCGGACGCCTCCAGGATAGCGATCTCGGAATCGCCCGCGAATAAGGCACGGCAACCTGAAGCCACGATGGGATGATCGTCGACGATCAGAACACGCATCGGCATTGATCCAAAATGCTGAAAGTAATTTCTATTGCTGCATCGCATCAGATCGAACAACAGCAACACACCCATCATATGCCGTTTCCGGCTGGATTAGGCATCCTGGGCGCAATTACTGTACGGTTCGATTAGATAGCCGCGCTTTTTTCCTGTCAACGCTCCCCTGAATGGCGAAGCCGCGCGGCGCGGCTCTGGACAATGACCATGTGGCAGAAACTTTCCTTGCGCGCCCGGCTCAACACGCTGCTGGCGCTCGTTCTCATGATCGGTCTGGCCGTCAATATTACGCGGCTGGTGCTCGAGGCCGGGCCGCGGGTGCAGGCCGAAGATCAAAGCGTGATACGATTGGCCCGCGAATTCATTGAAACCCTGGTCGTAAATCTGAATGAAGCGCCGGATCCGGACGCGCGACTTCGCGAGATTATCGGGGGTCTCAACCGGCTGCGTCACGTCAGCATCACGTCGGCAGGATCACGCAACGGAAGCCAGGCCCGCGACGGCCGATGGTCCCGATGACGATAGCGAGCTATCCCCGGCGCCTGCGTGGTTCGTCGCGCTCATCCATCCGGAGAAGACCGCGGTGACTGTCCCGGTTTCGATCAAAGGAAGACCGGGCTCGCTCGTGATCACGTCACATCCGAACGACGAGATCAACGAGATCTGGGACGGGATCGTGACCCAGCTCCAGGTCGGCTCGGCGATCGCGGTCGCGCTGTTCCTGATCACGATGTTGGTGGTGGGCCGGGCGCTGGCGCCGATTCAGTCGCTTTCGGAGGCGATGGCGACAATCGAAGCCGGCGGCTATGACACGCGCGTCAAGCCGGGAGGCCCACCCGAACTGGCGGCGATCTGCGCCAAGCTAAATCACCTTGCGGCAACGCTGGGAGATGCCGTTGAGGACAAACGGCGGCTCGCCGAACGCGCGGTTTCAGTGCAGGACGCCGAACGCAAGGAGATTGCCCGCGAGCTGCATGATGAATTCGGTCCCTATCTGTTCGCGCTGCGGGCGCATGCCAGTTCGCTGATGCGGGCTGCGGACACAGGTGAGCCCAACACGGAGGCGGTACGAAAACACGGCGGTGCCATACTGGAACAAATAAACGCCTTGCAGCAGTTCAACCGGCGGGTTCTCGAACGGCTGCGACCGATTGGCCTGGCGGAGCTCGGCCTTCATGAAGCGATCGGCGCGCTGCTGCGCCTGTGGCGCGAGACCCATCCCGGCGTGGCGGTTCAGACGGCGATTTCGCGATCGCTCGGCGTGACCGGCGAGACGGCGGAGTTGACCGTCTATCGCATTATCCAGGAAGCGCTGACCAACGTCTTCCGGCACGCCGGCGCGACGCGTGTCGAGATCACCGTCGAACCAGCCTCATCTCGCCAAACGGGGGCCGCGCCCGCCGGGACCGAGGCGATCGCGGTGAGCATACGCGACAATGGCGCTGGTCTGCCCAGCGATCATAAACAGGGCTTCGGCATGATCGGGATGCGTGAGCGGGTGCTGGCATTGGGCGGCACCATGACCGTGGCGTCGACCAGCCAGGGGGTGACCGTGGAGGCCCTCGTTCCCTGCGGAATAGAGCAACCCCAGATGTTTCAGCCGGCCTAAACCATCATTTAGCGTGATTTTCCTAACGACTTAATCTCGACCTTTTAGTACCTTCGACCCGAAGCTGGCATGTGACCGCGTGTGAACCGGAGCACCTGCCGCTGCAAGTTGGCGATCAATCGGAATCGGGAAAGGTCACACCATGATATCGCGACGTACTTTCGTTTTTTCGTTGGCGGCCGGGACGATGGGCGCGGCCATAGTGCCGGCCTGGGCGAGACCACGCGTTAGCAGTCTGATCCGAATGCTCGACCCGGATAACGACGGCACGGTGGACCTCGCGGAAGCGAAGGCTGCGGCGTCGAAAGCTGTTCGACAAATTAGAACGCGACAAGGACGGCACGCTGGACAAGCGTGAATTGGCGAAGAGGTTGTCGGCCAAAGAGCTGGCGGCCGCCGATCCCGACCATGACGGGACCCTGACGAAAGACGAGTATCTTGCCGTCGTCGAGCAGCGCTTTAAAGCCGCGAACCCGGACAATGATGGGACCCTGGACGCCAAGGAACTGAACAGCCCAGCGGGCCGGGCCCTTGTGCGTCTTCTGCGGTAATCGCGCAAAACGGGGTTTGCGGTCTGATCGACGGCTTTTCGTCTCTGACGAGAACCAAATCGGGAATTCTTCCCGAAAATATCGGGAAGAATTGGCCGAGCGGTCTCGGACGTTTTGCGGCTGGTGCGCCTCGATCGAAACATTAATATTGTTCTCCTGTTTACCGGCGAAGAAACAGCCGGAGCGGAAGTGGAGGGGGACAATGCGGGCTCGTTTTCTACTCGCGGTATCGGTATCGATGGGTCCGTTTGCGGGGAGCGAATGGGCTTATGCCCAAACCGCATCCGACAACGCGAATGTCCTGCCGCCCGTTGTGGTGACGCCGGCAAAACCGGGCGTCAAACCTGGCCGCGACCGGAATGCGACGCGCCGGGTCCGAAGCGTCCCGACCGTCCCGGTGTATCCGACAACGCCGCTCGCCGGCGCCGACATCGATCCCGACAAGGTGCCGGCAGCCGTCAACGTCGTCGACGCCAACCAAATCAAGTCAACGGACTCGCTGAACATCACCGACGCGCTGGTGAAATATGTCCCAGGTATCATCGTCAATGAAGTCGCCGGCAATCCATTCCAGCCGGACGTGCAATTCCGCGGATTCGTGGCGTCTCCGGTGTCCGGCACGCCGCAGGGACTTGCGGTGTACCAGAACGGCGTGCGCATCAACGAGGCGTTCGGCGACACCGTCAACTGGGATTTGATTCCGACCGCCGCCATCAAATCGGTCACGGTGGTGACCAACAATCCCGCGTTCGGTTTGAATGCGCTCGGCGGCGCCGTCGACGTACAGATGAAGGATGGTTTCAACTATCACGGTGCCGAAATCGACACCATGGGCGGCTCGTTCGGGCGCGTCCAGAGCTCGGCGCAGTGGGGCAAGCAGGTCGACAATTTTGCCGTCTATGGCGCGCTCGAAGGATTGCATGACAACGGCTTCCGCAATTTCTCGGCATCGAACATTCGGCGCTTCTACGGCGACATCGGCGTCAGGAACGATCAGGCCGAATTTCACGTCAACATGGGCGTCGCCCGATAACGACTTCGGCGCCACCGCGACCGTGCCGGTCGAATTGCTGCAGCAATATTGGGGCGCGACCTACACCACGCCGCAGACGTCGACCAACAAGGTCGGCTACGTCAATCTGACCGGCAAGGTCGACGTCACGCCGACCTGGACGGTCGAAGGCATCGCGCATGTTCGCGTGTTCAACCAGAACACCCAGGACGGCAATCCGACCGGCGCGCAACCCTGCGAGGCCGATGCGACGCTGCTGTGCTTCGGTAACGGCAGCACGCCGGCAAATGGCCTGAACGGAGCCCAGCTTGCCAATCCCTTCGACCCCGACGCCGTGCTGGGCGAGAACGATCGGACATCGACACGATCCGACGACGACGGGCTTCTCGTTGCAGGCGACCAATACCGACCAGTTATTCGGGCACAACAACCACTTCGTGGTCGGAACCAGTTTCGACTATAGCGTCACGCATTTCTCCGCCAGCGCGGAATTAGGCACGATCGCGCCCAACTATGTCGTCAGCGGCTCCGGAATCTTCCTCGGTCAATCCGGCGATCCGATCTCGATCGGCCCGGTCTCGCTGCGTACCATCAATCAATATAGCGGGCTCTATGCGCTCGACACGTTCGACGTGACGAATGCCTTCTCGATCACCGGCGGTGGCCGCTTCAACCTCGCCAATATCAGTCTGCAGGACCAGATCGGCACCTCGCTGAACGGCAACGACACCTATACGCGCTTCAATCCGATCATCGGCGGCACCTACAAGATCAATTCCGGGCTTGACGGCCTATGCCGGCTATTCCGAAGCCAATCGTGCACCGACCCCGCTGGAACTCGGATGCGCCGATCCCGCACATCCCTGCATCATTGCGTCATTCCTGGTTTCCGATCCGCCGCTGAAACAGGTGGTGTCCCGCACCGTGGAAGCAGGCCTGCGCGGCACCGGAGATCTCAGCATCGGCACGCTCAGCTGGAAGCTCGGAGCATTCCGCGCGACAATTCGGACGACATTCTCGCAATCCCAATCCCGGATTTGCAGGGGTTTGGCTATTTCCAGAACGTCGGCTCGACCCGCCGCCAGGGCATCGAGGCCGAAGTCAGTCTCAAGTCGAACAAGATGCAGTTGAACGCCAGCTACACTTTTGTCGACGCGCGCTTCCTGAACGCGCTTGCAGGTCGGCTCGCAACAGTCCGTTTGCCGACGCCGAACGACAACATCCAGATCGTGCCGGGCAACCAAATCCCGGCGGTCCCGCGTAACCGGATCAAGGCCGACATCGACTATGCCGTCACCGACGCCTTCAAGGTCGGAGGCGATGCGCTTTTCGTCACCAGCCAGTATTTCGTCGGCGACGAATCCAACCAGTTCATGAAGCTGCCGGCTTACGCCGTCTTCAACCTGCATGCGTCGTATCAGATCAACAAGACCTTCCAGATCTACGCGCGTGCCGACAACATCTTCGACAATCGCTATGCGACCTACGGGACATTCTTCGATACCGGCGATGTTCCCAATTTCGCCAATGGCGGCGCGCCATTCACCGACCCGCGCTCGCTCAGCCCGGCGCGGCCGCGCGCCTTCTACGCCGGCCTGAGGGTCACGTTCTGACGTTGCGGAAGTCCGCCTAGCCGCCGCCGTCCTGCGGCGGGCCAGAAAGCCGCGCGCCGGGTCGTAGGCCAAGATCGCGCCGAACAGGAACACGACGGTGCAGCCGACAACGACGCTGAGCGAAACCCACGCCACCTGTTCATACAGCGCAAAGCGAATGAGCTCGGTCGCATGCGTGAAGGGATTGAGTTCGCACACGTAGTAGAGCAGCGGGCTCGATTCCTTGACCCGCCACAACGGATAGAGCGCCGACGAGGCAAAGAACATCGGAAAGATCACGAAGTTCATCACGCCGGCAAAATTCTCGAGCTGCTTGATCAGCGACGAGATCAGCATTCCCAGCGCGCCGAGCATGAAACCGCTGAGCAGCAGCGCCGGCAGCAGCGCCAGATAGCCGAGCGGAGGCGGCTCGATCTCCCAGAACCAGGCAATCAGCAGGAAGGCATAGACCTGCAGCACCGAGACCAGCGTGCCCGCCAGAAGTTTCGAGGTCAGCAGCCACCAGCGCGGGAACGGACTGACGAGCAGCGTGCGCATGCCGCCGGTCTCGCGGTCATAGACCATCGTCAGCGACGATTGCATGCCGTTGAAGAGCTGGATCATCGCGATCAGTCCGGGCGCGATATAGACCTCGTACAGCACATAGGTCTCGTAGGGCGGGATGATCGAGACGCCGAGCACCTGCCGAAATCCGGCGGCAAAGATGAAAAGCCAGACCAGCGGGCGGACCAGCGCGGAGACGAAGCGTTCGCGCTGATGAATGAAGCGCAGCGCTTCACGCCACACGATGCCCTTGAGGCAGATAAAATACTGCGCCAGCGTGAAGCCGTGTCTTGCCTGTTGCTTCGACGGTGGTTGTCATCGCGCGGCTTCCAGTTCGCCCTGGTCGGCGACGCCGGTCAGCCGGTTGAAGGCATCGCGCAGATCGCTGCGCACCGGATTGGCCGATCACGTCGCCGATCGTGCCATGCGCCAGCACGCTGCCCTTGTGAAGCACCACGACGTCGTCGCCCGCGCCGGCTTCGTCGATGAGATGCGTCGCCCAGAGCACGCCGATGCCTTCCGTCACCGACAGCCGGCGAACGTGATCGAGAATGTCGGCGCGCGCCTTGATGTCGAGCCCGACGGTCGGTTCGTCCAGCAACAGCAGGCGCGGCTGGTGCAGCAGCGCGCGCGCAATCTCGATCCGCCGCATCTGTCCGATCGAAAGATTGCCGACGCGATCGACGCTGCGATCGGCCATCGCCACACGGTCCAGAACCTGCGCGATCAGTTCATTGGCGCGCTTGCTGGCGATGCCGTGCAGTGCGGCGTGATACATCAGGTTCTGCCGCACCGAGATGTCGATATCGAGCGCGCGGGACTGGAAAACCACGCCGAGCTTGCTCAAGGCCGCGCCTGGCTCGTTCGCAACGTCGTGGCCGAAAATGCGGATTTGGCCGGATCGGATCGCATAGAGCCGCGTGATCAGCGAAAACAGCGTCGACTTTCCGGCGCCATTCAATCCCAACAGCACGGTAAACGACGACTGCCGGACCGTCAGGCTGACATCGTTCAGCGCGACCCGCGCGCCATAGCGATGGCTGACAGCGCGATCTCAAGTGCCGGGATCTGTGTGAGATCGGACGGCGTCATGACCATTCCCGAAAGCCATCTGCCCAGCCACGAGGCTGATACGCAGATATTCCAGATCCGCGCGGATCGCTTTGCCGACTGCCGTTGCAACGCATCATGCCGGTCATTTTCGACGCACGATCGTTAATTACAGGTATCGGCGTTTAACCCACCGCATTCCCTGCGGCAAGGTCGGTGCAGTGCGCGTCGCGCCTGACGATACGAAAGCGAGCTCCTGCTACCGAGCGCGTCGCTGGAGCCGAGCTTGACCTCGATTGTTGATCCTGACAAAATTATTCAACTGGCGCATCGCAAGTTCGCCAGTCCTTCGAATGCAGAATGGCGGATGGGCCAGTGACAAATCTTCGAGTTTATGTTTTCGCTGCCCTAGCGTTGTCGGGTTCGATCGGTGCTGCAAGCGCTCAGGATGCAGCGCTCGGTGAGAAGGTGTTTCTCAAGTGCAAGGCCTGCCACCAGATCGGCGAAGGCGCGAAGAATGCCGTCGGTCCGGTGCTGAACGGCGTCGTGGGCCGCAAGGCCGGGCACCTATCCGGACTACGCCTACAGCGATGCCAACAAGAATTCAGGCCTCACCTGGGATGAGGCGACCTTGAAGGAATATCTCAAGAATCCGCGCGCCAAGATCGCCGGCACCAAGATGATCTTCCCTGGTTTGACGAAGGATGAGGACATCGACAATGTCATCGCCTATCTCAAGCAATTTGGAGCCGACGGCAAGAAGTCGTAAGCCTATGCCGAGGCTTCGTGCTTCGCGGTCCGGCTCGGGGGCGACGAAAGGTGCTGACGATGGCTCGCAGGCACACCTTGTTCCGATCAAGCGCTCTTTTGGCGATCCCGGTCGTCTTTGCGATTGCGCAGGCGCGGGCGGATGATCTCAACGACTACCCGACGTCGGCGCGTGCCGACTATGTCTTCGGCTGCATGAAGGCTAACGGCGAGACACAGGAACTTTTGCAGAAATGCTCCTGCTCGATCGACGTGATCGCCTCGATCATTCCGTACGATCACTACGTCACCGCCGAGACCATTCTGTCGATGTCTCAGGTCATCGGGCCGGTCGGTTCTGAATTTCGGTCGACCGAACCCGTCAGGCTGGCGTTGCAGGAATTCCGGCGGGCGCAGGCGGAAGCGGAAATTCGCTGCTTCTGACCGGGCAAGACTAACTGGACAAGGCCGAACCCCGCAGCGCTACAGCATCGACTTTCTCGACCGGCCATTCGTTCTTGAACACATGCTTGCTGGTATCGACGGCTTCAACGCGAAAATCGGCGGCGCCGTTGGGCTTATAGTTGAAGCGGATGTTCGGATCCTCCGAGATCGCGATGCCGCCATCCATCGTCACCATGAGCTCGTCGCCCTGCCAGATCTTGAGGTTGTCGATAAAGAACGGCGGCATGTAGAGCCGCGTCAGCTGATCCATCTGCAGGCCGGAGTTCTGCGGATGTCGCAGCATGAGCTGCGCTTCCGGCAACGCACCTTCCGGCCGGAAGGTCCGGAATTTCATCTGCCCGAGTACCGACTTGGTGGCGTCGGCATTCGACGCCGCCGGCGCAGAGCAGCCGCCGGACGCCTTCACGAATGCCTTGACGCCATAGAGCTTGCCGTCGCTGAGTTCGGCCACGACGCGAACATAGGAATAGCTGTCGACCCGGACACGCGTCGAAATCGACGTCACGCCGGAATGCGGACCGATCGTGAACGTGCCGGCGACAGGCGCGGGATTTTCGTCGATGACCAGCGTCAGCGATTGCAGCGTGCGCTTGTCGTCATCGGTGAAGTTGACGCGCATGCCGATCGGCACGACGGCGGCATCCTCCGCGCGTCGTGGCGCATCGAGGATCACGAGGCCCGAGCCATCGAGAATGGGGCGATCCCTGAAGATATCGCCCTTGATGCTGTTCCAGGTCGCTTCCGAAGGCTGATCCGCGCCGGATGATGCGGCCTGAGCACACGCGGTCTGTGGTGCCGCCAAACAAAGCGCCACCATCAGGACCGGGACGATCACTCTGGAAAACATCGACATGGTCGAATTCCATTTCCACAATGAAGTGACGAAAATCTATCGGAAAACCCCGTAAGCGGCAAGTCGCACGACGGTCACGCGCACTGGCACGTGCGCGGTCATTCCCATTCGAGTTCGCCGAATGCCGCGATGACGTTGCGTGAACCATATTCCTCGAACAGCTTCCATCGCGACTGCTCGCTTCGCCCGGCCTCCTTTGCCGCCCTGGTGAGGGGTATCCCCTGGCTGATGAGGCCGCGCACCTCCCTGGCGAGGTCTTCGAAGTAGCGATTCTCGTCTTCAACGGCGCCGTGCCAATCGCTGACGATCGGACCGTGCCCGGGAACGACGCGCGCGGCGGACATGCGCGACAACTCCGCGAGGTCGGCGAGAAAGCCGCGAATGCTGCCGTCGATGACCGGCAGATGCTCGATGAACAAAAGGTCGCCTGCAAACAGCGTTGAGCTTGTATGGGTCGAAAACCGTCAGGTCGTTGTCGGTATGGCCGGATGACCAGGCCTTCAGAGTCAATAGTGCGCTTGCCGAGGTCGATTTGCCTTTCGCCGTCGACCAGCAGCGTGGGCGACACAATCTTCACTTCGTCGATGAGGCTATCGCCGAGCACGGCGCGAAATGCCTTGAGATAGTAGTCGCCCCGCGCCGCCAGCGCGCGGGGCAAGTTCTTGTGGCCGACAAAAACGGTTCCGTCCTGCGCGAAGGCCGCGTTGCCGAACATATGATCCGGATGGACATGGGTATTGATGACGTAGCGTACCGGCTTCGGCGTCACGGCGCGGATCGCCGCAAGAAGCCGTTCACCTTCGCGCGTGCTGCCGCCGGTATCGATCACCGCGACCGCTTCATCGCCGACGATGAAGCCGACATTGGCGGTGTCGCCCTGATTCGCCTCGTTCATCATCTCGATGGTACCGATGTGAACATAGACGCCGGGCGCGATTTCGGACATCGGCAACGGCGTGACCGGCTTTTGTTCCCCGGCGAGGCAAATGTCGCAAGCCAGCAGGCAGACGGAAATCAGCCCCAGGACGGTGCCCGCGAAACCCGCCGCCCTCGCTGCGCGCCGATCGCGACGGGCTCGAAGGACCGAATGGGTGGAGCGCCGTTGATGAACCGCCGATCTATGGATCATCCTAATTTTAGTTCTTTTGTCGGGTTTCGGCCGGGGAGCGTCGTCACGTTCTTGGGCAGGTTTCCACTTACGTTGCAGTGCAAGAGGCCGTCGAGACCGCCATCGGCTTCCACCAAATCATAACTTGCTTATGCCGGAAGAGTTACCTAATCTTTTTTTGCTTCTGGCTTTTCGTGCAACGGTGACCAGGGAGCCCGTTGTTTTCGAAAGACATAGGTGGGCACTGTTCGCTGCATTCTACGTTCACGTGAGACGACGTGACACGGTGCCGACAACAATTCATCCAAAGAGGGCGAATGACGTCCCGGGAGAATCTGTGCGTATCCAGGGAGCGTCATCGTCCCTCTAGGTTAAAAAACCCAGGGAGGAAGCGATGAAAAAGGTTTTGGTCGTTACGGCGTCGATCTTCGGCCTCATGGCCGTGCAGGGGTCGGCGTCGCGCGCCGACGAGGCATTGGACAAGCTCGCCAAGGACCCCAAGCAATGGGTGATGCAGCAAGGCGATGACGCGAACACGCGTTATTCGAAGCTCAATCAGATCAACGCGTCCAATGTCAAAAAGCTACAGGTAGCCTGGACATTCTCAACCGGCGTGCTGCGTGGCCACGAAGGCGGCCCGCTGGTGATTGGCGACATCATGTACGTCCATACGCCGTTTCCAAATACGGTCTATGCGCTCGATCTGAAGAATGAAGCCAAGATCATCTGGAAATATGAACCCAGGCAGGATCCGAACGTCATCCCGATCATGTGCTGCGACACGGTCAACCGGGGCGTCGCCTACGCCGACGGCAAGATCTTCCTGCATCAGGCTGATACGACGCTTGTCGCCCTCGACGCCAAGACCGGAGCAAAGGTCTGGTCGGTGATGAATGGCGAAGCCGGAAAAGGCCAATCCGGAACGAACGCGCCATTTGTGTTCAAGGACAAGGTTCTCATCGGTATTTCCGGCGGTGAATTTGGTGTCCGCGGCTCGATGACTGCGTACAACATCAAGGACGGCAAGCTTGTCTGGCGTGCCTATTCGACAGGGCCGGACTCTGAAATGCTGGTCGATCCCGTCAAGACGACGTCGCTCGGCAAGCCGGTCGGACCGGATTCATCGCTGTCCACCTGGCAAGGCGACCAATGGAAGGTCGGCGGCGGCACCACTTGGGGCTGGTATTCCTACGATCCCCAGTTGAACCTCGTCTACTACGGCACAGGCAATCCCTCGACTTGGAATCCCGTGCAGCGGCCGGGCGACAATCGCTGGTCGATGGCGATATTCGCGCGTGATCTGGATACCGGTATGGCCAAATGGGTCTATCAGATGACGCCGCACGACGAATGGGACTACGACGGCGTCAATGAAATGATCTTGACCGATCAGACCATTCGGCGGCCAACCCAGGAAGCTGCTGACGCATTTCGACCGTAACGGCTTCGGTTACACCCTCGATCGGGCCACCGGCGAATTGCTGGTTGCAGAGAAATACGATCCGTCGGTGAACTGGGCTACCAAGGTCGACATGGACAAGTCGTCCAAGACCTATGGTCGTCCGCTGGTCGTCGACGCCTATTCGACCCAGCATAACGGCGAAGACACCAACTCGAAGGGCATTTGCCCTGCGGCGTTGGGTACCAAGGACGAGCAACCTGCGGCGTATAGCCCCGAAACGCAGCTGTTCTATGTCCCGACCAACCACGTCTGCATGGACTACGAGCCTTACAAGGTAGCCTACACCGCCGGTCAGGCTTACGTCGGTGCCGCCGTGGCGATGTATCCGCCCAAGGGTGATACCCACATGGGCAACTTCATCGCCTGGGACAACAAGACCGGCAAGATCATCTGGTCCAACAAGGAACTGTTCTCCGCCTGGGGTGGTGCTCTTGCAACGGCCGGCGGCGTCGTCTTCTACGGGACGCTCGAAGGCTACCTGAAGGCGGTCGACGCCAAGACGGGCAAGGAACTCTACAAGTTCAAGACGCCGTCTGGCATCATCGGCAACGTCATGACCTATGAGCACGGCGGCAAGCAATTCGTTGCCGTGCTCTCGGGCGTCGGCGGTTGGGCGGGCATCGGCCTTGCGGCCGGTCTGCTTCAGCCTGAAAACGCCGCAGACTGGCATGCCGCCGTCGATCAGGGCAAACTGCCGACCAAGGAGAAAACTGTCGATACGGCGGGCCTCGGCGCCGTCGGTGGTTATGCGGGTCTGGCGTCCTACACCTCGCTGGGTGGAACGTTGACCGTGTTCGCCTTGCCGTCCGAATAGGGCGTGACACCAAGGTGAAGTGAAAACCAATCGGCGCGCCGCGATTTTGCTGCGCGCCGATTTTTCTTTCAACGCTCCACAGGGACAGCTTACGTGAAGATCAATCACTGGAAATTCGCGCTCGTCATCGTGGCGAGCACCTTCAATGCCGCGGCCGCCTACGCCGAGGGACCGGGCGATCCGGCCGTCGTTTCATCCGATAACGGCAAGTACATGGATAAGGACGGCGATCCGACCTACAAGATAAGCCAGGAGGGGATGGTCGACTGGTACACTTTCTCCGGCTTTCGCCGCTATCACTCGGATTGCCACGTCTGCCATGGCCCCAACGGCGAGGGCTCGACTTACGCGCCGGCGCTGGCCGGTTCGCTGAAGACGCTGAGCTACAGCGAATTCACCGACATCGTCACCAATGGCCGCAATCACGTCGACACAGCCAACGACAAGGTCATGCCGGCGTTTGCGACGAACGTGAACGTGATGTGCTACCTCGACGACATCTATGTGTATCTGCGCGCGCGCTCCAATAACGCGATTCCGGGCGGACGTCCGCCCACCCATGAAGACAAGCCGGAGGCCGCCAAGGCAGCCGAGAGCAGTTGCACGGGCATCAAATGACGTCAGGACCGATCAAAGCCGCGACCGCGCTGGCGCCTTGTGTTTCGAGGCGGATGGCGAAGGCGTTGCCTGGCGCGGCGCTGGCGTTGTGCCGTCTTGTCGCCGGTCGGGGCTCGCGCCCAGGCCAGCGGAGAGATGGGTTCGCTCGAACTCGTCGATCCCAACGTGTTCCGCGCCTGCGGCGATCCGCGCAACCTGCCGTTCTCCAACGACAAGGGCGAGGGTTTTGAAAACAAGCTCGCCGAATTGTTTGCCGCCAAGCTCGGCAAGAAGCTCAGCTACACCTACTTCCCGCAGGCAACCGGCTTTGTCCGGATGACGCTGGGTTCGTACCGTTGCGATGTGATCATGGGGTTTCCGCAAGGCGACGACCAGGCGCAGGTGACGGTCCCGTATTACCGCACGACCTATGCGCTGGTCACCAAGCGCGGCAGCGGACTTGAAGATGTCACCGCGATCAACGACCCGAGGCTCAAGGACAAGCGGATCGGCGTCGTCGCGAAGACGCCGCCGAGCACCGAACATGGCGGTCAACGGCCTGTTGGCGACAGGCCAAATCCTATCCGCTCTTCATCGACACCCGCGCCGATTCGTCGGCGCAGGCCATGATGGACGATCTCGACCGGGGCGATATCGATTGCGGCATCTTGTGGGGGCCGATGGCGGGCTACTTTGCCAGGCAGGCCGATCCGCCTTTGGTCGTGGTGCCGCTGGTCAAGGAGACGATGGGGCCGCCGATGACCTATCGCATCGGCATGGCGGTGCGTCCGGCGGACCAGGAGTGGAAGCGCACGCTCAACAAGCTGATCGCGGAAAACCAGGCCGAGATCAACAAGCTGCTGATCAGCTACAACATTCCGATCCTCGACGAGTTCAACGTCGCCGATCACCGCCGAGACGCTGTCCAAGCGGCCATGATCAGGGCCGCCGTCTGCCTCGCGCTTGGCGATGGTCTGCGTTGGCCGCGGAGGTTCGCGCGGCAGAGGTGCCCGAGCCGGAAGGCTACCGGCTCGAGGATTATCGCGCGCCGACGCCCGCCACGCTGCGCGGCGCCAAGACCATCACAACGGAAGAGGCCGAACAGATCTGGCGCAGCCGGTCGGCGCGCTTTTGTCGACGTGCTGCCGAGGCCGCCGCGGCCAAGGAATCTGCCGGAGGGAACCCTGTGGCACGACAAGCCGCGTGCCAACATTCCCGGCAGCATCTGGCTGCCCGATACCGGCTATGGCGAGCTCGCGCCCGGCATGGCCGACTATTTCGCCGAAGGGTCTCGAGAAGGCGACCCATGGCGATCGCGCCAGATTGCTCGTGCTCTATTGTCTGGCGGATTGCTGGATGTCGTGGAACGCCGCCAAGCGTGCGCTGCGCGATCGGCTATTCGAATGTCGCGTGGTATCGCGAAGGCACCGACGGCTGGCTCGCCGCCGGCCTGCCGCTGGAAGATGCCACGCCGGAGCCGCGCCCGGACGAGTGAGCCGCGCCAGTCCCCGTGGAGCGACGTTCTGGAAATCGTCATTTTCGAGAGGCGTCGGCGTTCATCGCGTTCTGAATCGCGCTGCCCAGATCGAACAGCCGCTTCTCGATCAGGACCGGCACGTCGCACACATAGGATGTCGATTTGCGCCGGTCCTCGAAAATGCGCGTCTGCCATGCCAGCTGGCTCGCGAGTTCCTCGGTCTGCGCCTGATCGGCGTCCGCCTTGTCCTGCATGTCCCGCAACTTCTGGGCTTCCTCGCGGATGTCCTCGGCCGCCGCCTTCTGCTTGCGTGAAAAGCGCTCGATCCCGTTCATCACCTCGTCGCGCTGGGCGTTGAGCGTCGAATACAGGCCGGCGAAAAGCGTCGTTGCCTTCTCCTGCTTTTCGGCATCGGTTCCAACCAGATAGTCCGCGATCAGTTTCCGCGCGTCCTCCATCGGCGTGCGGCGGGCGGCCAGGCGCGCCACCAGTTCGGCTTGCTTCGCATCCGATGGGTTTTGTCGTGTCGATGGCCTCGATCGAGGGACCGGTCCAGACGCTCGCGACCGCAATCCCCGGCACCTTCAATTGCTGGCACGGCCAGTCCGGATAACGAGGGTCCAAGGCAAGAGCGGACTGCGCCCAGCACGCGGCCAGTCGCAACCACAGCGCAGAAAGCAAGATCGCGCGTCGAAACAGCCACGCCGCGCCTCCTTGTGGCTTGCCCGCCGATGCCAATCCGAAGCGACGGGTTTGTCGATGTCGCGCGGGCACGCCATATGTCGGCCAAAATATATTTGATATTCTGTACCCGCCGCAAATCAAATTCGGGCACATTGGCGATGCGGCTCAGCCTGGACTGGACGGCAAGCATGTCCGTCGTGCGATCGATAACACGCTGCCCGTCGAGGGTTGCGAGACGCGCTTTGCTCGATGCGGCCATCGCCAGGTGCTGCGGTTTGTCGCATTCGCGCTGGTGTTCTGCCGGTCTCTTCCCTGATCGGCGCCGACGTGCCGTCCCTCATGCCTTCCAGCATGCCGCGCATCGGCACCGTCGATGAGCGCTTCCAGTCCTACAACATCGAAATGGTCGAAATCACCGGCGGGAGATTTTGGAAACCCTACCGATCACGCGCGGACGACGAGCCCGCGGCATTGCCGGATCGAATGCGCCGGAGGGCATCGACGCCCATCTGTTCCAGTATCGGCCGCCGATCGACCTGACCAACGCGCGGTTGCGGATGCTCGCAGCCGCTCTCGGCCCGGCCTATGTTCGCGTCAGCGGCACCTGGGCCAACACCACCTATTTTGCCGACCAGGATCGAACCGCCCGCGCTTCCGCCGGCGGGCTTCAAAGGCATCCTAACCCGCCCGCAATGGCGCGAGCGTGGTCGACTTCGCGCAGGCGGTGGACGCCAGCATCGTGACATCGTTCGCGATCGGCGCCGGCACCCGCGATGCGGCTGGCGTCTGGACACCGGATCAGGCGCAGCGCCTTCTCGCCTATACGCACGCGATCGGCGGAAAGATCGCCGCCGCTGAATTCATGAACGAGCCGGATCTTGCGGCCATGGGTGGCGCGCCCGCAGGCTACGATGCCGCCGCTTACGGACGGGACTTCAAACTATTCCGTTCGCTGATCAAGAGCACCTCGCCGCGAAACGATGATCCTCGGTCCCGGCGCCGCCGGCGAGGCCGCCATGGCAGCGCAGCTGCTCGCCGCATCCGGCTCCGGCCTGGATGCGTTTTCCTATCATTACTATGGCACGCTGTCGGAGCGATGCCGCGGCAACGGCACGCCGGACGCCGCGCTTTCCGAAGAATGGCTGTCGCGGAACCGACCGGGCGCTGCTTTTCAATAAAGCGCTTCGCGACCGCTTCGCGCCGGGCAAGCCGATCTGGCTCACCGAAACCGCCGATGCCGCCTGCGGCGGCAATCCCTGGGCCGTGACCTTTCTCGATACATTCCGCTATCTCGATCAGCTCGGACGGCTGGCGAAGGCCGGCGTGCAGGTCGTCATGCACAACACGCTGGCGGCCAGCGACTACGGCATGCTCGATGAAAACACGCTGCAGCCGCGGCCGAACTATTGGGGCGCGCTGCTGTGGCGGCGGCTGATGGGACCCACGGTGCTCGACGCCGGCGTGCCGATTCAAGCGGGCCTTCACGTCTACGCCCACTGCCAAAGAGGGATGCCGGGCGGTGTCTCGCTTCTGGTGATCAACACCGACCGCACCGCTCCGCACGCACTGATGCTGTCCGGCGCCTCGTTGCGCTATACGCTGGATGCGGCTGATCTGAACGATGCTGAAGTCAGGCTGAACGGCAGCGCGCTCAGGCTGGACGCGGGCGATCGGACTGCCGCCGATCTCGAGGGCGCCCCGGCGCCCGCCGGTATGGCAACGTTCGATCCGGCCACCATCACCTTCCTGGCGATTCCGGCGGCGACAAACAGCGCCTGCCGCCGATCGGCGATGACCGGTGCTTTCTTGGCAAAGGCCGGCCAGCGTGGCATCCTCATCGCAACGAAGAAGTGTGTCTTGGGGAGATCGCCTTGCATCGTCACGCCCTTTTCCTGTGTTCGATCGCTCATGGCGCTGTCGGGTGCAACCTCGCTCGCTCATGCCGCGGATTCGGAACGTTGCCGGGAATTGAACCGCAACTTCGAACTCAGCAAGCCTCAGATCACGGCGATCGAAGTGTCGTTGACGCTGTTTTCCGCGGCCGACGGCAATTGCGTCAACCTCGCGACCCAACTGCTCGACCAGGGCGCATCGGTCGACGCCCGGGACCGGATCGGTGCCCGGCCGCTCAGCCATGCCGCAAGGTCCGGCCATCTCGAGATGGTCGACCTTCTGCTGGCGCGCGGCGCGCCGATCGATGCGCGCGACCTCAACGGCGCGACCGCGCTTTATTATGCCGCCGAACGAGGCCATGCCTCGGTCGTGCAGCGGCTGATCGAGCGCGGCGCCGACGTCAAGCTGACGGGCAAGAGCGGTGTTTCTCCGGTCGCCGCGGCGGCCTATGCCGGCCGCGACTCGATCGTCGGCATACTGCTCGCGCACGGCGCCGACGGCAACGCGCCCGACGATACCGGCAAGCCGCCGGTCGTCTATGCGGCGGCCAGCGGCCGGCTCGACATCGTCAAGCAATTGCTGACGGCGACCGAATCGATCTCAACGCCCGCTATGCCAACGATCTTACCCTGCTGATGTGGGCATCGGGCCCGGACGAGAAAGTTCCGGAAGCGCAGGCGATCGAGGTCGTGTCGTATCTGCTGGACGCCGGCGCCCATATCGACGATCGCGACGATCGCGGCCGCACCGCGCTGATGATCGCGGCCGAAGGCGGCCATGCCGAGATCGCCGATCTCCTGCTCACGCGAGGCGCCGATCCGTCGCTGAAGGACAAGACCGGAAAGCGCGCCGCCGACCTGACGGTGCTGACGTCGCTGCGCGAGCGGCTGACGCCGCGCTAGAAGGTGATCAAAGACCCGACAGATATTCCTCCAGCGCCGCGAGATCGTCGGGCGAGGTCGCGTTCATCAGATCGGACATGCCGGGATTGTTGCCGCGCGCGTGGCTGCGGAAATCGGCGATGGTCTTGGTCAGGTAGTCGCGGCCCTGGCCCGCCAGGCGCGGCACGGTGCCGTCGCCCTGGAAGTGATCGAGATGACAGCCGGTGCAGCCGACCGAGGCATTGGCCTTCACGGCCCGCTCCGAGACGTCCTTCGGCGCGCGCGGCTGGCCGAGATCGGGCCACGGCTTTTTGGAGAAATAGTCGCGATCGCCAGCATGTCGTCGCGCTCGAAGGCGGACGCGATCGGCTGCATGATGTCGCTCTTGCGGTCGCCGCGCTTGAAATCGCGCAGCTGGATATAGATGTAGCCCGCCTGCTGTCCCCAGAGGTCGGGAATGGTCTTGTCGATCGGCTTGCCGTCCTCGCCATGACAGCCGGCGCAAACCTGGATCTTCTCCTCGATGCTTTGGGCGTTCGACGGCGTAGCGCTGGTGAAGATCACGGCCAGCGCGACGGCGCTGGAAATGCACGAATTCAATCTGCCGCCCATCAATCCAATCCGGTGAAGACCATTAAAAGAAGCGGGACCGCACCCGGTCCCGCTTCGCGATAAATCGCCGATTTGCTCAGTCGAGCGAGAAGGCGATGATGTTGTTGCCGCGGTGGAAGTCGACCTGGGTGTTTCCGCCCGCGCCGACCACGATATATTGCTTGCCGCCCACCATATAGCTGGAGGGTGGCGCATTGACGCCGGCGCCGGCGCGGAAGCTCCACAATTCCTTGCCGTTGGACGAATTGTAGGCCGCAAACTTGCCGTTGCCTTCGCCGGTGAACACCAGGCCGCCGGCGGTTGCAAGAATGCCGCCGATCATCGGCTCCGGCGTCTTCACCTGCCATTTGATCTTGCCGGTGTTGTAGTCGACCGCGGTGATGTTGCCCGACTGCGCCTCGCTCGGGATCGCCTTGAACGCGCCGCCAAGCCACAGCTTGCCGTTCGGATAGGGCGAGCTGTCGACGTGGTAAGTCATCGGCTGATGCAGGTTGATGGCATAGGCGAGCTGCTGTCCCGGGTCGGTGGCGATCGGCGACCATTCGACACCGCCGTTGGCGCCCGGCAGCATGCGAGCGCCTTCCTTGGTCGGAAGCACCCACATGTTCTCCTGCGCCACCATGGCCTCGGAGAAGCGGATCAGGCTGCAATCCTTGCGATCGTGAACATAGATGTGCCCGGTCTTGCCGGCATGGAGGACGCCGGGGATGGTCTTGCCGTTCTTGTCCTTGACATCGACCAGCACCGTCGGGCTCGCCGCATCGAGATCCCACACGTCGTGGGCGATATACTGGAAGTGGCAGACGTATTTTCCGGTGTCGAGATCGAGCGAGACCAGCGAGTTCGTATAGAGATTGTCGCCGGGACGGTTCGAGCCGTCGAGGTCGGGCGACGGATTGCCGACCACGAAATAAATCCGGTTGGTCGCCAGATCGACGGACGGATTCTGCCAGACGCCGCCGCCGAGTCTGGCGAAGGGATCGCCGGTCTTGGCGAGCTGATCCTTCTCGGCCTGGATATCGCGATGCATGTCGCGGCCGGTTGCATCCTTGGTAGCCCAGACGCCGACCGAGTTCTCCGGTATCGTATTGAATGTCCAGATCAGCTTGCCGGTCTTCGCGTCATAGGCTTTCACGAAGCCGCGGATGCCGTATTCGCCGCCATTCGTTCCGATCAGGACCTTGTCCTTGACGACAGTCGGCGCCATCGTCTCGCTGTAGCCGAGCTCCGGATCGGCGATGTCGGTAGTCCAGACCACATCGCCGGTCTTGGCATTCAGCGCGACCAGCTTGGCGTCGAGGGTGGCAACATAGACGAGGTCGCCGAGCACCTGGACGCCGCGATTGTTCGGACCGCAGCAATAGGTCGTGATCGGCCCCATCTTGTGATTGTAGTGCCAGAGCTGCTGCCCGGTCTTGGCGTCGAGCGCATAGACGTGGCTGAACGACGTCGTCACAAACATGACGCCATCGACGACGATCGGCGAAGTCTCAAGCGATTCCTTGACGTCGGTCTGGAAGATCCATGCGACATGCAGGTTCTTCACATTGCCGCGCTCAATCTGCTTGGCGGGATAAAAACGGGTCTGCGCGTAATTGCCGTTGGTCAGCAGAAAATTCTTGGTGTTCTTGTCGGCGGCGTTGAGCTGCGCCTGCGTGACCGGCGAAACGATGGCCTGGCCCTTTACCGTCTTGGCTTCCTGCTTGATTTCCTGCGCGCTTGCCCGGCCCCGTGAACGAGCCGGCGGCGAATAATGTGGCGCATATAATAGAATATCTACATATTTCCGCCCTGGATTTTATCATGTTTCCGCCCTGGATTTTATCATTGGTTGACCGGGCACAGTTGGAATGCGGCCGGTTCCCAAATCTGACGTTATCGGGCAGGTCTGACAAGGCCAAAACGGTGACGGTTCCAAATTCCGCCGGATTTTGTAATTTCGGGTGCAATCGGAGCACTCGCGGCTAGTGCATCGCAGCAATATCGAGATCGCGCGGCAATCTCAGCAGTGCCCGCGAGAGAACTTGCAAACGGGCTACTGATGCTGCGCGCCAATGTCGTCACCGGCACGCGATGCTGGCTTCCGACAAAGGATCAGGTGAAGGCCGTGGCTGAACGTGACCCGCCGACTGAACCATCCGCTCGCGCCGCGACCGAATCCCGCGGTTCGGCCGTATCCGTCGCAATGGGAACGACATCTCGTTCTAAGGGATGGTTGGCGGATCTTTGCCCGGCCGATGAAGCCCGACGACGAGCCGCTGATTCTTCAGTTGTTGCAGCACGTCAGCAAGGAAGATCTGCGGTTACGTTTCTTCGACTCGATCAAGCAGTTCACCCATCCGTTCCTGGCCAAACTGACCCAGCTCGATTATGCGCGCGCGATGGCGTTTGTCGCCTTCGACGAACTGCGCGGCGATATCCTGGGCGTTGTCCGGGTTCACTCCGACGCAACAGGTGAGAGCGGTGAGTATGCGATCCTGCTGCGATCGGACCTGAAGGGCCGGGGATTGGGGTGGGCGATGATGCAAATGATGATCGCCTACGCCAGATCCGAAGGCCTGAAGCGGATAGTCGGCCAGATCCTCCATGAGAATACGGTGATGTTGAAGATGTGCCGCGAATTAGGCTTCGAGGTCAAAACCAATCCGGAGGATCGCGGTGTCTACGACGTCACACTGATCCTGGAGCCGCCGGCGGAAGCTGAGCCATCATAGCATCGCTTGGACGCGCTCGGGCTGGTGCCGCCGCAGAGTTCCGCGCATCGCCGAGACCATCAGTGACGGTTTTCAGCCGCGATCGCCCTTGGCCGCGATCGTTTTCTCGCGGCCAATTGGCGCGGGAGAAATTATTTCGCGCGAATCCGTTCCAGCGCCGCTTTCAATAACCCCGCGCTGTTCTGAAGCCCAATCCGCTCTTCCTCCGACATCTCCGGCTCCAACACCTCGATGAGCCCGCCACGTCCGATCACGCTCGGCAACGACAGCGTGACCGAAAATTTCTCCTGAAAGCTCCCGACCGGAATCACGGCGCGTTCGTCGTTGCAAATCATCTCGGCGATCCGGACGGCCACAATTCCGATGCCATACTGGCTGGCGGTATGCCCCTCGATAATGGTGATGTTGGCGTAACGCACCTGCTTCTCCACCTTCGCGCGCAGGTCGGCGAGCTTTTCGCCGCGGGTTTTGAGCAACGCGGCGATCGGGACGCCACCCACCCGTGCCGACGACCACAGAAATACCTGCGCCGTCCCGTGGTCTCCGATGACCTGCGCCTCAACATGCGCGGGGTCGACGTTGAAATGTTCGCCGAGGTGAACCCGGAACCGCTGGCTGTCGAGATAAGTACCGGCACTCAACACGATGGCGTCGGGGCATACTTCGCGCGCGACATCTGCAAGTGGATCGGGCGGGTCGGTCACCACCAGCAGCACCGCCCGGGGGGCGGCATTCACAATATTTGGAATGATGTCGCGATAAATCCGTGCATTCTTGTCCAGCAACCGAAGGCGTCCCTGCGGATCGTTGCGGTCGGTAGCTCCGCCCGTTTTTTCGTTCACGCCCGAGGTGATCAACACGACTTCCGCACCTTCGAGATCGCGATAGTCGCCGTCCGCGATATCGACTTTACGGCCGACCGGGACGCCGTATCGAATGTCGGTCGCGACAGCCTCGGCGGTTTTTCGGGTGCGGTTGACCAGGACGATTTCGCGCGCGCTGCCGCGCACGGTGGCGGCCATGGCGCAGGCACAGCCGACATTCCCTGTTCCGATAATTCCGATTTTCATGGGCGCCTCCGATGTGGGTGACGTTCAACCGACCAACCGCGGTCCCGTTCCCAACTAGCCTGACAGAGTCGCCTGATGTCCCGGTGACAGATTGCAACGTGCCTGCAACGTAGGGCCCGTTAGCTACCGATTGCTGATCCGCTCCGGCATCATCGCCATCGCGGACGTGCTATCGGCCGAGGTACAGGGGAGTGCGATGCTGTGCGCTGGCCGCCAAGCCTTCGCGGAAATCGTCGGTCCGGTAGAGGGCGGTACGCTGCGCGTTGAGGGCTGAAAGCGCTTTGTCCTCCGCGGTGTCGATCGCAAGATGGGCAGAAGCGAGTGTCGTCTCGATTGAACGCGGCGCGCAGGCGGCTATCTTGCTTGCGATCTCCAAGCCTCGCGAAAACGCCGCATCCAGGCTCGGGGCGACTTCCTGCACCAACCCCATCCGGTAAGCCTCCGCGGCGTCCCAGCTGTCGCCGGTCAGCATGTAGCGCATCGCCTGTCCCCAACCCGCGTCGCGCACGAAACGTACCGTCGCGCCGCTTCCGGGCATGCGTGCCTGGGTGGCTTCCATCTGAGCGAAGCGAGTCTCCGCTGCCGCAATCCGGATGTCCGTAGCCAGCATCAGCTCATGACCAATGTTCCATGTGTCCCCGTGCACGACAGACACGACCGGCTTGGTCAGCCGTGGCTTCGTCTTGCCAAACGGATCGATCTGATCGTCCGCGCCGGCCGGCTCATCATTGCCGGCAATGACAGCCTGGAATGCCGGCACGTCGATGCCTTTGCAGAAATTTGCGCCGTATCCGAAGAGCACGCCGACCCTGAGCGCCGGATCCTGTTCAAGCTGATGATACGCCTGGGCCAACAGCGCATAGGTCGGCGGGTCGAGCCGGTTGTCCATCTTTGGACGGTTGAGGCCGATGACCAGTACGTGCCCGCGACGCTCGACCACAACACTGGGCGACGTCGGACCGGCGGCGGGCTGCCGCGGACTCTGGCTCGGTTCTTCCGAATGCGCCGCCTGTGCGCCGAGCGCGGCCACGGCGATGACGGCCGATCCCTTGAGCACAGCGCGGCGTTCAATGGCTGGATTCCGAATCCCATCATTCATGGCTGACTCCGTTCGCCAGAACTGGCGGTGGATTTGCGCGACACGAATTGCCGAATTCGAGGCGCGGTTTGCGCGACGGAAACAGCGGCCATCCAGGCAATTTGTCGCGTCAAGGAAATGACGTCACATCATGAGAATTTGGTATCGCATCCGCGCCGATTTAACCCGGCGTCCTATACGCCTCACCGTCAGATGGGCGAAAGGCAGATGCATCAAGAATGCAAATTCTGTCCCGGGGCATTCATGTTCGTTGGCTCATCCAAAATTGGGCGGCCCATTCGCGGCTTTCGATCAGGATAGTCGCTCGCGCGCGCTGCCGCGCCCGACGGCGGCGGGCGATGGCGCAGCCGACATTCCCTGTTCCAATAATTCCGATTTTCATCGGCGCCTCCGATTGCTGGTGGCCTTCAACCGGCCGGCTGCGCGTAAAGCCAACTGCAACGCTGGCCCTCGCCAGGCTCACGGATTATTCGTCGGAGTCGCCGCTATCGAGATGACCAGCCGGGCCACGGCTAAACACGCCGTAGCTGCTGGATTTCATGCCCGGCCCGGCGGCTTCGGCGGCCGAGGCGAGGCCCAGCTTCAATAGCTCGCGAACGGCAGCAGCGCGCGTGGGCATCCGGTGCTGAAATCTGAAATCGTCAATAACCGACAGTTCTTCCGGCGAAAGCATGATTTGCAGTCGCTCGGCGCGGAGATCGTTCATGGCGGCCCCTCCGAAAAAGAGCAAGTTCAGCGTCTGGCAGTAAATGAGTAATTTACTCATTGAGCTCAGTCAACACAAAATCCGCCAGCTAGCCAAAAATCCCAAAGTTAGTAAAATAGTTAAGCAATATCAACGACTTATTACTTTACTGATCATATTCTGGAGCGTAGGCTCGTTTGCATGACGAACGAAAACCCGCTTCCAGTTCCGGTGCATACGGTGTCCAAGCCCGAAATGAAGATCTGTCCGACGTGCCGCAATGCTATGTCGCTGCTGCTCGTAAAGGGCGCGCGCGGCCGCAAATACCAGTGCCTCGATTGCAGCGGTGAGGACCCGCTCCAGTCGCCCGACATCCGCAAGCTGCTACAAAATATCCAGCCGCCGAAATAGCCGAGCCAACGAGGGGCGGCACATGCAGGACTGTGGCCTTCACATCATCGGCCACGCCCAAGCAACGCGCGGGCGGTAACGATCTTAAGTTTTGGCAACGCGACCGACGGACTGCGCGGTTCGACGGCAAGCCGGACTAAGGATCGATTGGAACTGAACATTTTTGCCGCTCTCTTGTCTTATAACAAGGGAGGACGGCCATGGATCAAAAGAGCCGAGACGAACTGGCTAGAAGGCTGGAGCAGTCGCGCCGATTGGCGGCTGACACGACGGATGAGACAACGCGGAAACGCCTGTTGGCGCTGGCGCAAGATTTAGAGCAACAACTCAGGGTGCGGGAGTGAACAGGGCCTGCGGTGGCGACCTCTTTCATTTGTTTTATGGAGGTCGACCATGACCTGTGAGGTGACACGGGTGCCTTCCCGCATTCTGAGATGCCGGACTCCCGTGCCACGTGCGACGATCCTGAGAGCGTGGTGAAGGCGGTCAGCGAGAAGCGGCTGTGATGCGGGCTTAAGCCAATCTCCCGACGCCATAAAATTGGTCACGAAATTGTGCAGGTCACAATAAATATTCAAAAAGCAATCGAGCGGCAAAGCAGTCATTAGTTCAGACGAGCGAAGCTTTTACGGCCCGCACGTGTTTGGGGAAAGCGCGCGCAAGTAGTCCGATGGAGGATAAATATTGTCCGAGCCGAGCCAATCGCCTGCGCGATCCGTAATCGGATCGCTGGTCCTGATCGCCGCCGTCGTTGCCGGCGGCGCCGCCGCCTTCGCTTACACGGCGGGATGGTTCTCGCCACAACGCCTTACGCCCCAAAAGATGGTCGATGCCTTCGCTCCTCCCTCCGGGCCGGTCCTCGGCCATCGCCGAAACCATGCCAAGGGCATCTGCTTTACCGGGGTGTTCGAATCGAACGGCAACGGTGCGGCGCTTTCGCAGGCCGAGGTTTTCACCCGCGGTCGTTTTCCAGCGCTCGGCCGCTTCAATCTCGGTACCCCCGATCCGGACGCCCCCGATGCAACGGTTCGGGTGAGAGGTCTGGGATTACAGATCGCAACCCCCAGCGGTCAGGTATGGCGCACCGCGATGATCGATGCTCCGGTCTTCCCGGTCGCCTCGCCGCAAGCATTTTATGAGTTGCTGCACGCTTCGGCGAGCAAAGATCCCGACGCGATGAAAACATTTGCTGCTGCGCATCCGGAAATCGGGGCGTTCGGGGCCTGGGCCAAGAGCGCACCCTGGACTGCCAGCTACGCGGACGTGCCCTATAACGGGCTCAACGCTTTCATCTTCGTCGACAAGTCCGCAGCCGAGCACGCGGTCCGATGGTCGTTCGTGCCGGCGGCGAAGCCGGTGCCGATTGCGCAGGAGGATCTTGCCAAGCGTGGTCCCAACTACCTGGAGCAGGAAATTGTCGAACGGGTCCGTGGCGCGCCGCAGAGCTGGACCATGACATTGACCGTCGCCAATCCCGGTGACCCGACCTCAGATCCAAGCAAGGCCTGGCCGGAAGACCGCAAAACAGTGGACGCCGGCACGCTGATTGTCCAGCGGATCGAGGCCGAGGAGGATGGTCCGTGTCGCGACATCAACTTCGATCCAACCATCCTGCCTCCCGGCATACAGGTATCGGATGATCCGTTCCCGGCGGCACGGTCGGCCGCCTATGCGGTGTCTTTTGATCGCCGCACCGCTGAGTCCAAGGATTACCCTCGAACGGCAAAGAGCAGCAAACCATGATGGGCACCAGTCGACATTTTACCCTGCTCCAGCGCTTGCTGCATTGGGTTATGGCGGTGTGTATTCTGGCCATGTTCTTTATCGGCGTCGGCATGGTCTCTACCGTGGCGCCGAAATACGTGCCGCTGCTCGCGACGCATAAGTCGCTCGGCATCGCCATTTTGTTGCTCGCGCTGATACGTCTGGGAACACGCCTCCGTTATGGCGCGCCATCGTTGCCGATTGATTTGCCCGAGCCGATGAAGCTCGCGGCACATCTGTCGCATTACGCGTTGTATGCCCTCATGATCGGCATGCCGCTGATCGGCTGGGCGATGCTGTCAGCGGGAGCCTATCCCGTCGTGCTCTATGGAGGCATACGGCTTCCGCCAATTGCGCCCCATAGCGACAGTTTGCACGCGCTGCTCTGGAACGCGCATTTCTATCTTGCGTTCGCATTCTTCGCGCTGGTGCTGCTGCACATCGCGGCGGCGCTGTTTCATGGGCTGGTGCGACGTGACGGCGTGCTTGAGTCCATGACGACTGCGCTGTCCCACGACAAGGTGGCGCCCGCTGAGTAACGAGACGTTCTGGGGCGCCGGGACCTCTTTCCCAAAAGGCTGCTTCTTTATGGACGGTGGCGCCGCTGCTGTTTGGCGCGGCTCGCGTGATCGGTTTGTATCTTCCGTGACCGGAGCCGCGATCGGCCGGCGCACTCGGTCGAACGGGTTGCAACCTGGCGCATGAGATGCGCGATTGCCGCTTTGGACAGAAGCGGCATCAGTGTGTCAGCGCGTGTTGACGCAGGGATGATCGACGGCCGCCTTGACAATAAACGCGGCTTGGTTTCGAGTGTTCGCGTTTGGGATGCTGGTCAGATCGATCAGCAAAGGGAATTCGGTGCGGTTTGCTTGATCGTGAAGGCAGGCCAAATCCGGAGCTGCGCCCGCAACTGTAGGCGGTTAGTCCTTCTTCGGTATGCCACTGGGGCTGTTTGAACAGAGCCCGGGAAGGCGAAGAAGGGTTATGACCCGCAAGCCAGGAGACCGGCCTGAATACGTCATCCTTCCGGCGTGCGGTGCGCGCGCATGGGGCGGCCTTTCGCTGCGGTGACATCGATGGACGTGTCTCGTGAAGTGAGGGGCCGTGATGGCCACGACTGTAAAATATGTTGTTCCGGGCGGTAACGCCGCGCCCGCATGGCTCGGCTTTCGCGGCCGGATCGTTGCGATCTATGCCGTTCTCATCATCGCCAATCTGGCGGCCTGGATCTGGGCCTTCATGGCGTTCGCGCATCAGCCGGTCCTGATTGGAACCGCGGTGCTGGCGTATAGTCTCGGGCTTCGCCACGCGATCGATGCGGATCATATTGCTGCGATCGACAATGTGACGCGCAAGCTGATGCAGGAAGGCAAGCGGCCGGTCGCGGTCGGCTTTTTCTTTGCGCTGGGGCATTCGACCGTCGTTGTTGTCGCCTCGCTCGCGGTGGCGCTGACGGCGAATGCGCTGAGCGACAGACTGGTTTCCTACCGCGAAATCGGCGGCATCGTCGGGACTTCGGCGTCGGCGCTGTTTCTCTTCATCATCGCGATCGCGAATCTGATCGTGTTGCGCGGCGTGTACCGGGCGTTTCGGTCGGCCGAACGCGGCGAGCACATGACCGAAGATGAAATCGACGCGCTGCTGCACCAGCGCGGCTGGCTGGCGCGGCTGTTCCGGCCGCTGTTCCGGTTTGTCTCGCAGAGCTGGCACCTTTATCCGATCGGACTGCTGTTTGCGCTGGGCTTCGAGACCGCGAGCGAGATCAGCCTGTTCGGCCTCTCGGCGCAGGCCTCGAACGCCGTCTCCAGCTGGTCGCTGCTGATCTTCCCCGCGCTGTTCGCCGCCGGCATGACGCTGGTCGACACCACCGACGGCGTCCTGATGCTCGGCGCGTACGGCTGGGCGTATCGCAACCCCATGCGCAAGCTGTTCTACAACCTGACCATTACGTCGGTGTCGGTGCTGGTGGCGCTGGTGGTCGGCGGCATCGAAACGCTGGGGCTGGTCGGCAACCGATTTCAGCTCCAGGGCACCTTCTGGAATGCGATCTCCGGCCTCAACGAAAATTTCGGCGCGCTCGGCTATGGCATCGTCGCGCTGTTCGTCGTCAGTTGGGCCGTGTCGTTCCTGGTCTACCGTTTCAAGGGTTACGATCTAAAACCGACGCTGGACTAATTAGGACGCCGGGCGGTTTGATCTGGCGCCGAGCGCTGTGGTGAAACGCCGCAGTTGTAGAAAATCCTCTATCAGCGTTTTTCTGAAGCGTTGCCGGGCGTCCTGCCGATTCAATTGTTGACGCAGTTACGATCCGATGCCACGTCTGTGATCGGTAGTGCTCGAAAGGGCTAACCAAGGGAATGCGGTGCGTCTGTTTCGACAGGCAACTCCGCGGCTGCCCCCGCAACTGTAGGCGGATAGCTGACGACCAATCATGCCACTGGGGACCGATCGGTCTCTGGGAAGGTGGTCCGAGGCGACAACCCGCGAGCCAGGAAACCTGCTGCCGGTCATTGTCACACGCGAACGCGTCGGGCGGGGTTGTCCGATGTGGCGAGAGTAGCTTCCTACACCTGCCGAAAGGGCGAAGGCAGTCTGTAGGGGCAACCGCGGTGACGGTTAGACGTTCGCCGTCGGAACGATACTCATGTTGGTTTTTAGCAATGAGGGGCGTTTTGCGCCAGTTCTTGCTCGTCCGCGTGCGCTCGCGGCGCGCTCCGTGTCGGGAGCCGATGATCCCGGTCGAGATCGTCGAATGGCGATCAAACGCGCCTTGCGCTGCTCGGTCGCGCCGCTCGGTCTTCTTGCAGTGCTATGCGCCGATGCGACGCCGAGCCTGGGCCAGACCGTGGCGCCGGCCGGCAACGCCCCCAGTTCGCTTGCGCCCATCGTGGTTGCGCAGCCCAAACGCAAACCCGTCAAGCGCGTCCAGGCCGAGGCCACGCGCGCCGGCGCACGCACCCGGGCCGCCGGCCGCACCCGCGCGGCGACCGCCAAGCCCATCCCGGGGCCGGCCAATGCGACGAATGCGACAGCGCCCACGCCGCTCAACACCAATGTCGTGGCGACCAGCGCGAGCCGCCTCGGTCTGACGGCCTTTGAAACGCCGGCAAGCGTCGAAATCGTCAGCCAGCCGACGATGCGCGAGCAAGGCTATCGGACCACGACGGAAACTGCGCAAGGCGCGGTCGGCGTGCTTGCCGGCGATTCCGCCGGCGCGCCGGCCGGCTTTTCCATGCGAGGCTTCACCGGCAGCGCGGTAAACATCCTTTACAACGGAATCTGGATCGGTCCGCAGGATATCACTTCGCGCATCATGGACACGGCCAATCTCGACCGCGTCGAGTTTCTTAAAGGTCCGTCGTCGCTGATGTCCGGGCTGGATGCGATCGGCGGGTCGGTCAATTACGTGACGCAGCAGCCGACCACAGGTGCGATCAAGAGCGAATTGGACACGTCGATCGACTCACTTCGCGGCTATCGGACCCATTTTGGTTCGGGCGGCAGCACGACGGTGCCGGGGCTCGATTATCGCGTCGATATCGGCCAGTCCAAGGCCGCCAGCTTCATCGACGGCGACTATCAGAATCTCACCAACTTCTCTGGGCAACTCAACTATCAGGTGACCGACAGCTTCAAGGTGTTCGGGGCGATCGAGTACAAGCGGGACGAGGGGCACTCTTATTGGGGCACGCCGTTGGTCCCGATCTCGTTTGCCGGTCCCTACGCGATTAACGGCGTCGTCTCGGGCACGGCGGTCAATACCTTCAACGGCAGCATCCTTGGGCCGCTGACGGTGGACTCGCGAACCCTGACCACCAATTACAATGTGGCCGACAATTCAACCGGTGCGCAGCAACTGTGGCTGCGCGGCGGATTCGAATGGGCCGTCAACAACGACGTCACGGTCAAGAATCAGGTCTATGACTATCGCGCCAAGCGGCATTGGTACGACGCCGAGACCTACGCCTTCAATCTGGACACGTCGACCATCGACCGCGATCGGTTCTTCGTCACACATAATCAGCATGTGTTCGGCAACAACGCCGACATGATCTGGAACAGTTCCTTCTTCGGAATGGAAAACCGTCTCGCCGCGCAGCTACAAGTCAGCCGCAACGACATCACCTTCGCACAGGAGGGAAATCCGGACGTTTATCCGGCCGACACGGTCTCCGTGGTCAACCCGAACCCCGGCTTCTATGGTGTGCCACAGCCCGATATCCGCAACAGCCACCTCGATACCCTCGCGGGATCGGTCGAAGACCGTCTCAAGATCACGCCGATGCTTTCCTTGATCGGCGGCGTCCGGTTCGAGGATTTCACATTGGCGCGGGACGGCAGCAACGCCGATGGCTCGATACCCACGGGGCAGCCATTTTCGACCACGTGGACGCCGGTGTCCTATCGCGCGGCCTATACGTTCGAGCCGATAAAAGGCCTGCTGTTCTACAGCATGTACGCCACCGCCTACGATCCGGCGGCGGCCGGCATCTTTTCGATATCGCCTGGAAACTCGCTGGCACTGACCAGCGCGCGCATCTACGAGACCGGCGTCAAGCATTTGTTCTGGGACAACAGGGCGGAGTGGACGTTCGCCGCCTATGATATCTCGCGGCATAACGTCTACGTGCCGATCAATGATACGACTTCGGCCCTGGCCGGTGAAATCCGGAGCAAGGGCATCGAGCTTGCGGGAGCCGTGCGGCCGATCGACAACGTCAAGATCTGGGGCAACATCGCGTTGACCCAGTCCCGCTTTGTCGATTTTGATTTTCAGGGTTTCACCGGCAACACGCCGGCGAACGTGGCGCCTGTCATCATCAATGCCGGCGCGTCCTACCGCTTCAACAATTGGCGCTGGCCGGTCGAGATCGGAGGCTCGGTCCGCCATGTCGGGAATCGCTATTTGAACAGTGACGACGCCACCACGATGCTGGCCTATACCACAGCCGACCTGTTTGCCTTCGTCGATATTCCGGGCCGGGATCTGCCGTGGTCGAGCCTCGACAAGATGCGGGTGACGTTTCGGGTGCGCAACCTGACCAACGCGGTCTACGCCGCGTGGTCCGATACGACCTATCCCGATCAGGTCTTGCTCGGCGCGCCACGGACCTACGAATT
Source organism: uncultured Alphaproteobacteria bacterium (assembly GCA_963843235.1). GTDB lineage: Bacteria > Pseudomonadota > Alphaproteobacteria > Rhizobiales > Xanthobacteraceae > Bradyrhizobium. Next base: position 179,701 of record CAWJJV010000003.1, on the reverse strand, counting down.
GTCCGCGTCAGCAAAGTGGTGAGGCGCAAACAAAATAGCGGCTTGGGCCCATCATGCCTTGTCATGACCGACGCCGGCGAGCGCGGCGCCGTACAGGATCATGCATGGTCCAGCGGGCTTTTCCTCGGCGAGGCGGGAGGCGATCTCCGTCAGTGATCCCGCCATGACCTGCGTGGCCGGCGACCCCAGGCTTTCGACCACCACCGTCGGCGTGTCGCCCGGCAAGCCGTGGGCGATCAGTTTGTCGGCCAGCGCGGCAAAGGTGGCCTTGCCCATGAACACGCAGGTGGTGGCGCCGGGATCGGCGAGTGCGGCGATATCGAGGTCTTCCGGCAGCCGGCCGTCGACGTCGTGACCGGTGACCATCTGCAGCCGGCGCGCGACCCCGCGCTTGGTGAGCGAGGTGCCGAGATAGGCCGCCGCCGCGGTCGCGGTGGTGATGCCCGGCACGATCTCGATCGGCACGCCGGCGTCGCGCGCGGCGCTGATCTCTTCATCGGCGCGGGCGAAAATCGAGGGATCGCCGGATTTGACCCGGACCACGCGCTTGCCGAGCCGGGCATAGCCGATCATCAGCCGGTTCAATTCCTGCTGCTTCGGCGACGGATGCCCGGCGCGCTTGCCGACCGCGATCAGTTCGGCATCGGGGCGCGCGAATGACAGGATTTCGTCGCCGGCGAGGTCGTCATAGAGAATGACATCGGCGGCGCGCAGCCGCTCCACCGCGCGCAGCGTCAGCAGATCGACGTCGCCCGGGCCGCCGCCGATCAAGGCGATGCTGCCTAGCGGCGGAGTGTCGGACGGTGCAGGGGCAGACCCCGTCATGGCCTGACATCCTCCGCCACATCCACCATGTGGAAGAAGCTTCCGGTGACGTGACCGCGCCGGCTGCCGGTCTCCGCCGTCGGCGCGCCCGAGGCGTCGCGGATGTCGGCGAGCGGCGGATCGGGCTGCGCCACGACGCGCGCGTAGTGGAATTCATGGCCGCGCAGCGCGCGTCCGGCGGCGTGACCCGGGATCGGCGCCAGCAGCGTCGCGGTCCGGTAGCCGAGATGCAGGCGGCGCTGCGCAAAATCGGTCTCAAGTCCGAGCAGCCCGAGCATCGCGTGACGTGTTCCCGCGGCATCGATCAGGCCGGCGCCCAGCGTCATGTAGCCGCCGCACTCGCCATGCACCGGGCGGGTTTGCGCGAAGGCGCGGATGCCGTCGGCGAAGCGCGAAGCCGACGCGAGTTGGCCGGCATGCAGTTCCGGATAGCCGCCGGGAAGCCAGGCGACGTCGCAGGAAGGGTCGGGCGGCTCGTCGGCGAGCGGCGAGAAGGCGACGATCTCGGCGCCGGCCGCGCGCCAACCCTCCAGCAGATGCGGATACACAAAGGAGAACGCCACGTCGCGCGCCAGCGCGATGCGTTGTCCGGGCGGGGTCAGCCGCGGCGCGACTGTGGGCGGCTGGCGCCGCGTCGGACCCGCCGCCGCCTCAAGCGCTGCGAGATCGACGTCGCGCTCGACCAGATCGGCGAGTGCCGCGAGCCGGGCCGCCAGCGCGGAATCTTCCTGCGCCTGAACCAGCCCGAGATGGCGCTCCGGCATGGTCAGCGTCTGGTCGCGCCCGATCGCGCCGAACACCTTGATGCCGCTGCCTTCAAAACCATCGCGCACCAGCGCGGCATGACGCGGGCTTGCCACCTTGTTGAGGATCACGCCGGCGACCGTCACGTCGTCGCGATAGCGCGCAAAGCCCAATGCGACCGCGGCGGCGGATTGCGCCTGGCCTGCGACATCGAGCACCAGCACCACCGGCCAGCCGGTGGCGGCGGCGATATCGGCGGTCGAGCCGTTGCCCCAGGCCCCGCGCGTGGCGACGCCGTCGAAAAGTCCCATCACGCCTTCGGCGAGGCAAAGATCGGCATCGGCGGCCGCCGCCAGCAGCGCATCGAACCGGTCGCGCGCCAGCGCCCAGGAATCCAGGTTGAACGACGCCCGATCGGCGGCGACGGCGTGGAACGCCGGATCGATATAATCCGGTCCGCATTTATAGGGCTGCACCACCCGGCCGCGGCGGCGCAGCGCGGCGAGCAGCGCCAGCGTCAGCGTGGTCTTGCCGCTGCCGCTTGCGGGCGCGGCGATGACCAGTCCGGGCGGGCTATTCCCGGACACGGCCGGTCTCGGCGGAGGGTCGGAACCTGCGATCATAATTCGCGTCATACAGCGCGCTGTCGGCGAAATCATGCGCGGACAGCGCCGGCCCGACCAAAATCAGCGCGGTGCGCTCGATCGCGGCGGCGCGCACCTTGGCCGACGATCGTCGACAGCGTGCCGCGAATGACGACCTGCTCCGGCCAGCTCGCGCGCACCACCACGGCGACCGCGCCGTCAGCGCCGTAATGCGGGATCAAGGTCGCGGTGACCTCGTCGAGCACGTGGATCGACAGATGGATCGCGAGCGTCGCGCCGGTCGCGGCGTAGGCGGCGAGGCTCTCGCCCGACGGCATCGCCGAGGCGCGGCCCGAGGTGCGCGTCAGCACCACGGTCTGCGCCACGCCGGGCAAGGTCAGTTCGCGCCCGAGCACCGCGGCGGCGGCGGCAAAGGACGGTACGCCCGGCGTGACGGTGTAGGGAATGCCGTGGTCTTCGAGCCGCCGGATCTGCTCGCCCATCGCGCTCCAGACCGACAGATCGCCGGAATGCAGCCGCGCCACGTCGAGCCCGGCGTGATGGGCCGCGACGAATTCGGCGGTGATGGCGTCGAGATCGAGCGGCGCGGTGTCGACCACGCGCGCGCCGGGCGGGCAGAGCGCGACGATCTCGCGCGGCACCAGCGATCCCGCAAACAGACACACCGGACAGCGCGCCACCAGATTTTGTCCGCGCACGGTGATCAGATCGGGCGCGCCGGGGCCGGCGCCGATGAAATGAACGGTCATGGCGCAAACTCCTCGCTCAGTGCCGCAGCGGCGGTGGCGGTGCGATCGGCCGACACCCTGCGGGTGACGATGAGGCGCGCGCCCGCGCCGGCGGCGGCGAGCGCGGTGGCCTCGCAGACGCTGCCGACGCCGCGCTTTTTCCGGACCAGTTCCGAGCGCGTGGTGACGCGCGCATCCGCCTGGCGCATCGCCTCGGTTGCGACGGTCTCGACTGTGAGGCGGCGTGGCCTGAACCGCGGCGAGCAGGCCCGGGTGCGCGGCCTTGTCTTCGACGACGGCGATCACGGTCGCGAGCGTCCGGACGGGCGGCTTGTGCGGCAACGCCGGCCAGCACCTCGCCGATCGATTGCGCGCTGGCCGCTTCGCGAAAGCCCAATCCGATCACAAGTCGGTTTATTCGCCGGCTCATTTGGTGACGCTCCATTGCACCACCGGCATCGCCGCGCGCCAGCCGGTACGGCCGCCGACCGGGCCGGCGCGCTCGACCGACAACCGCAGCAAGGCGCCGCCGTGGCGCGCCTGCCACGCGATCAAGATGGCCTCGGTTTCCAGCGTCACGGAATTGACCACCAGCCGGCCTCCCGGCGGCAAGGCCTGCCACACCGCGTCGAGCACGCCGTCGCGGCTGGCGCCGCCGCCGACGAACACGGCGTCCGGTGGCGGCAAATCCTTGAGCGCATCGGGCGCGGTGCCGAGCCTGAGATCGAGATGCGGCACGCCGAGCGCTTGCGCGTTGCCGCGCGCATTGTCGAGCCGGTCCGCGCGCGCCTCGATGCCGATGGCGCGGTTGGTTCGGATGCGCGAGCAGCCACTCGATGCCGATCGCGCCGGAGCCCGCGCCGACATCCCACAACAATTCGCCGCCGCGTGGCGCCAGCGTGGACATCGTCACCGCGCGGATCTCGCGCTTGGTCAGTTGGCCGTCGTGAACGAATAATTCGTCCGGCAATCCGGCTACGCGCGGAATGACAATGGCGCCTGAGCTCGGCTGCGGCTTCGATGGCCAGCGCCACCGGGGATCTGACGTCATCCAGCGCGAAGCTCGCGGCGGTGGCGGCGCGAATGCGCTCCTGCGGTCCGCCAAGCGCTTCGAGGATCGTCAGGCGCGACGGTCCAAAGCCGACGCTATTCAGATAGCCCGCGATCTGCGCCGTCGCCGCGCCGTCGCGCGCGAGCACGATCAGGCGCGCGCCGGATCGCAAATGCGGGCGCAGCAGTTCGATCGGGCGCGCATGCAGGCCGAGCGTGGTGGTCTCCTCAAGCCGCCAGCGCAACCGTGCCGCGGCCCAGGCAAAGGTCGAGGGTGCCGGCAGCGCCATGGTTTCCTCGGGCGCGACCGCCTCGGCCAGCACGGCGCCGGCGCCGTACCAGAACGGATCGCCCGAGCACAGCACGGCCACGCGCCGGCCGCGATGCGTCAGCAGTTTTGGAATCGATGCCGCGAACGGCGTCTCCCATTCGAAGGTCGGCTTGCCGAGCGAAGCGGCCAGCGCCAGGTGCCTGCGCCCGCCGACGATCAGTTCGGCGCGCGCGAGCCGCTCGCGTGCCGCCACTGATAGCCCGTCGAGCCCGTCCTCGCCGATCCCGACGATGGACAGCCAGGGCGCCGGTGTGTCATCGCTCGCTGTCATGACATCCTCCCCGGCCCAACCATTGCGCGTCCTGATCCTTGGCGGTACCGCCGACGCCAACCGGCTGGTGGCCGCGGTCGCGCAGGCGCCGCGCATCGACGCGGTGCTGTCGTATGCCGGCCGCACCGAGAACCCGACGCCACCGCCGATTGCCTGGCGTGTCGGCGGTTTCGGCGGCGTCGATGGCCTGGTGAATTATCTTCGCACCGAGAAAATCGCGCGCGTCGTCGACGCCACCCATCCGTTCGCGGCGCAAATCAGCGCGCACGCGGTCGCGGCCTGTGCGGTCGCTGACGTGCCGCTGCTGGCGCTCGAGCGCCCGCCCTGGCCGCGCATGCCCGGCGACCGCTGGATCGAGGTCGATGATCTCGCAGCAGCGGCTGACGCGCTGGGCTCGGCGCCGCGCCGCGTGTTTCTCGGCATCGGCCGGCAATATCTCGAGGTCTTCGCCGCGCACCCGCAGCACGCCTATCTGCTGCGGCTGGTCGATCCGCCGCGCGGGCCGCTGCCGCTGCAAGGCGCGGAGGTGATCGTGGCGCGCGGGCCGTTCGATTTCGCCGGCGACCGTGCCATGCTGGTGAAACATCGCATCGAAATCGTCGTGGCGCGCAACGCCGGTGGCGATTCGGCGTCGGCCAAGATCGAAGCCGCGCGCGATCTCGGGCTGCCGGTGGTGATGGTGCGCCGCCCCTTCATTCCCGCGCGGGAAAAGGTCGAAACCATCGCCGAGGTGCTGCGCTGGCTCGGTCACGACTTGGCTCCGGCCGAACGCGGCGTATAGACGAACGATTTGCCGTTCGCGCGCGCGATCAGCCGCGTCCGCGACGAGCCGATCAGCACCATCGTGCGCATGTCGGCGCGGCTTGCGACCGCATCGCGCAGCGTCACCGTCTCGATCGCTTCCTTGGCATCGCTGACCGCGCTGGCGAACACCACCGGCACGGTATCAGGCAATTCCTCGCGCAACAGCTCGAACGCGCGGCCGAGCTGCCAGGGCCGCGCCGAGGACAGCGGATTATAAAGCGCGATCACGAAATCGGCCTGCGCCGCCAGCCGCAGCCGGTGTTCGACCAGATCCCAGGGCTTCAGATTGTCCGACAGGTTGATGGCGCAGAAATCATGCCCGAGCGGGGCGCCGATCCGGGCTGCGGCGGCGAACATCGCGCTGATGCCGGGCAACACCCGGATATCGAGGTCGCGCCAGGCGGGATCGCCGGCATCGACCGCCTCGAATACCGCGGCGGCCATCGCGAACACGCCGGGATCGCCTGATGAGACCACCACGACGCGCTTGGCCTTCCGCGGCGAGCCGCAATGCGAGGCTGGCGCGATCGAGCTCTTCGCGGTTGTCGGAGCCGTGACGCGTCAGGCCGTCGCGCGCCGGCACCCGCGCCACATAGGGCGCGTAGCCGATCAGATCGGTGGCTTGATCGAGCGCCTCGGTCACCTCGGGCGTGATCAGTTGCGCGGCGCCGGGTCCGAGACCGGCGATGGCGAGCCAGCCGCTCATGGCCGGCGCCCGCGGCCATGCACCAGGATCATCGAGAAGTAGGGCGCCTCGTCGTCGGTCTTCTCGGCGAGCCGCAACACCTTTTCGCCGGCCATGGTGCCGCGTTCGACATACACCGCCCGCTCGGCAAGCCCGGTGGCCTGCAGCGCGCGGCGCACCTTCGGCAGATTGCGGCCGAGCTTCATCACCACCAGCGCGTCGATCGATTGCAGCCGCTCGCGCAACGTCGCTTCGTCAAGCGTCGCCGGCACCACGGTCAGGACGTCGTCGCCAAAGGTGATCGGCATGCCGCTCGCGGTCCAGCAGCCCGACATGCCGGAAATGCCAGGCACCACCACGACCGGCACGCGGCCGTTGATGCGGCCGTGCAGGTGCATGAACGAGCCGTAGAGGAACGGGTCGCCTTCGCACAGCACCGTGACGTCGCGTCCGGCGGCGACATGGCGCAGCAGCCGCTGCACGCAATCGTCGTAGAACTCTCGCAGCGCGTCGTTGTAGGCAGGATCTTCGAGCGCGATCTCGGTGGTGACGGGATATTCCAGCGCCTCCTCGATCACGCCGGGCGCCAAGCATTCCATCGACCACGGTGCGGGCGTTGCCGGGGCGTCCGGGTTTGCGGAAATGCGCGATGACGCCGGCCTTGGCGATCAGCCGCGCCGCCTTGACGCTCATCAGCTCCGGATCGCCCGGGCCGAGGCCGACGCCGTAGATGGTGGCAGGCGTATTCATTCGATCTCGCTCGCGACGGCGTTCAGCGCCGCTGCCGCCATCGCGCTGCCGCCGCGCCGTCCGCGCACGATGACGCTCGGCACCTTCAGGCTTTCGACCAGCGCCTGCTTGGATTCCTCGGCGCCGACGAAGCCGACGGGGATTCCGATCACGGCGGCGGGCGGCGTCACGTCGGGCTCTCTGCAGAATTTCCAGCAGGCGAAACAGCGCGGTCGGGGCGTTGCCGATCACCACGACCGATCCCGCCAGTTGCTCGCGCCACAGCTCCAGCGCCGCCGCGCTGCGGGTGGTGCGGAGCGTCGCCGCAAGCGCCGGCACGCGCGGATCGGACAGCGTGCAGATCACGGCATTGTCGGCCGGCAGCCGTGCCCGCGTGATGCCGTGGGCCACCATCTGGGCGTCGCAGAAGATCGGCGCGCCCGCGCGCAGCGCGGCCGAGGCGGCAGCGCTGAAACCCGGCGTGAACACGATGTCGTCGGCGACGTCGACCATGCCGCTGGCGTGGATGATCCGCACCGCGACCTTTTCATCGCCGGCGTCGAAGCGGTCGAGCCGCGCTTCGGCGCGGATGATGGCAAACGAGCGGCGATAGATCGCGGCACCGTCGGTCTCGTAAGTGTAGTTCATGACGCGGCCTTCGCATCTGCAGGCATGATCGCAATGGTCTCGATCGCACTGTTGCGTCGCGTCGTCCAGTAGCCGGCGTCGAGCATCTGCTGGAAGCGCCGACGCATCATCTCCGCGGCCTCGGGGTTGGCCTGTTCGATGAAGCGCCGCACCGTCGTCGTCACCGAGCGTCGCGTCGTAATAGAGGTCGAAGTGATGGCTTTCGACGGCGCCGGCCAGATGCGCGAACGCCGCCATCTGGTCGAGCGTCGCGGCGATCTCGGCCGCGCCGCGAAAACCGTGCCGCATCTGGCCGGCAATCCAGCGCGGATTGGCGGCGCGACCGCGAACCACGCGGGCGATCTCCTCGGGCGAGCGTCCGCATCCGCGGCGCATCGGCGTTGTCGAGTCGGCGTGATAGAGCGCAGGCGCCGTGCCGTTGAGTTTGCGCGCGGCGGCGGCGAAGCCGCCTTCATGGGCGGCATAATCCGGCGCCGAAAGAAGATCCGTCTCGGGCAGATCCTGCGGATGGACAAACGCCTCGGTGGCGGCGGTGCGCTGCTCCAGCGCCGGACGTGCGGCCACGCCGTCAGCGCCGCCGCCATAGGCGAAGGCGCTGGCGGCAAGCCAGGCTTCGCCGGCATCATCCGCTGTCGCAGGTGTGAACTCGGTCACGGCCTCGGTGACACCGACCCCGTAGTCGCCAGGCGCCGGTCCGAATACCCGCGGACCTTCGGCGCCACGATAGGGGTTTTCTTCAGCCGGCTCGTCGCGCGCGGCCAGCGCCGCCGCCGCCTGCTCGAACAGCACCGGCAGGGTCGGAAACACGTCGCGGAACAGGCCGGAGATCCGCAGCGTCACGTCGATCCGCGGCCGCCCGAGCATCGCCAGCGTGATCACGTCAAAGCCCGTGACCCGGTCGGATGTGGTGTCCCACACCGGCGCGACGCCCATCAACTGCAGCGCCATGGCGAACTCCTCGCCGGCGGTGCGCATCGTCGCCGATCCCCAGAGATCGAGCATCACGTTGCGCGGATAGTCGCCGTGGTCCTGGAGATGGCGGGTCAGCAAGGCATCGGCGAGACCCTTGCCCTGTTCGGTGGCGATGCGGCTCGGCACCGCGCGGGTATCGACGGTGAAGAGATTGCGGCCGGTCGGCAGCACGTCGCGCCGCCCGCGCCATGGCGAGCCGGCAGGTCCCGGCGCGACATGCCTGCCGTCGAGCGCGGCGAGCAGCGCGGCGCGTTCGCCGGCCGCACAGGCCTCGAACGGGATTTCGGCAGCGCCCGGTGTGCATCGGCACGCGACCGAAGATGTGGAGTCCATCGGCGACCAGCGTATCCTTGACGTCGCAGACAAAGCTGTCGAGCCGCACCACGGACTCCAGCGGTGTCATCGCCTCGGCGAGACCGCTGTCGCGATCGAGGCCGGATTCGCGCGCGGCTTCGACGATCGCTTGCGCCAGCCGCTCGCGGCGGCGCGGATCGAGGCCGTCGGCGACGGAATATTCGTCGAGCAACCGCTCGATCGCCTGCAACCCCTTCGGCAATGCCCCGGTGCTGATCGGCGGCGTCATGTGCCCGATGGTGACGGCGCCGAGCCGGCGCTTGGCGGTGGCGGCTTCGCCGGGATTGTTGACGATGAAGGGGTAGATCACGGGTGTCGGGCCGAGCAGCGCATCGGGCCAGCACGCCGACGACAGCGCGACTGATTTTCCCGGCAGCCATTCCAGCGTGCCGTGGGCACCCATATGGATCAGCGCGTCGCATCGTGCGGCCTGGCGCAGCCACAGATAAAACGCGACGTAACCATGCCGCGGCGATCGCCTGGGATCGTGATACTCGGCGGCGCGGTCGGCGCGCCGGCCGCGGTCGGGCTGCACCGCAACCAGCACGTTGCCGCAATACGTCGCTTTGAAAACGAAATCGCCGCCTGATATCGCCGGGTCGCTCTCGGGCGCACCCCATTGCGCCTCGAGGTCGGCGACCAGCGCGGGGTCGAGGCCCGCCAGTGCGGCGCGGTAGGTTTCGAGCGGCCAGCGGATCTCTGCGGTTTTCAGCCGATCGATCAGCGCTGCGCCGTCAGCCGGCGTATCGGCGATGGCGTAGCCGCGCTCGCGCAGGATCGTTAGCGCTTCGACCGTGCTCTCCGGCGCATCGAGGCCGACCGCATGCGCCATCTGGTCGTCGCGCCCGGGATAGGCCGACAGCACGATGGCGAGGCGCTTGTCGGCTTGCGCGGTTCGGCGCAGCGCGATCCATGCCCGCGCGCGCGCGACGATGGCGGCGATGCGGTCGTCATCGCCGCGATGAACCGTGCGGGCATAGCCGAGTTCGGGATCGGCGGTTTCGACCTGCTTGAACGAGGCAACGCCAGCAAACAGGCGGCCGTCGAGTTCCGGCAGCACGACATGGATCGCGAGGTCGGGCGGCGACAGCCCGCGATCGGACTTCGCCCACAGCTCGCGGCTGGAGCCTGATAGCGCGACCTGCAGCACCGGAGCATCGGCGACGTCGAGCGGTGAGCCGAGTCCCGCCATCGCCGCGCGCCGAAAAAGCTGTCGCGTTGATGATCACGTCGGGCGCGATCCTGGCGATCCATTGCCGCAGCCATCCGTCGCTTTCGGGGTCTTTCAGGCTGGTCGCAAACAGGCCGACCGGTCGGGTGCCGCGGCGCGCGAGTTCGCCGATCAGGCGGTCGATGGGATCGGTGTCGGAAGCCGCGAGAATGGCGCGATAGAACACCACCAGCACGATCGGCGCGCCATCGGGTGCGAGGTCGAGATCGGACGGTTCAACGACGCCGGCCCCCGGAACGTAGAAGCCGTGGCGAGGAAGTGCGGCGCGCGCGACCGGCGGCACCGCCGGCAAGCCCGCGGCCAGCGCGAGTTGCGCCAATGCGGCGCGTGCGGCATCGGCTCCGCCGCCGTCGCACAGCGTCTTCAGCCGGCGCAGCGTCGAGGGCGGCAGGTTCGAGGCGGCGTCGAGCCGCGGGTCGGGCCGGCCGTCGCCGGGAACGATCGCCAGCGCGATGCCCTTTGCCGCCGCCAGCGCGCCGACCTGCTCGACGCCGTAGCGCCAATAGTCGACGCCGCCGAGCAGGCGGATCAGAATCCCGCGCGCGCCGGATAATGTTTTCTGGATATAGAGATCGACCGAGAGCGGATGGGCGAGGTGACGCAGATTGGCCAGCCGCAGGCCCGGCAGCGTCTCGCGCCCGCCGCGCCACGCGGTCGCGAAAGCGCTGAGATCGCTGTCGGCAAACGACAGCACGACGAGATCGGCCGGGGCCTGGCCGAGATCCTCGGCGGCCGCGGTCTCCTCAAGTCCATGCCGTTCCCGCAGCAGGATGTGCATGCGTTACCCCGTCAGCGCGGCGGTGATCGCGGCGTGGTCGAAGCCGCGCTCGCCGATCACGACGATCCGCGACAGGCGCGGCTCGTCGGCGCGCCACGCCCGGTCGAATTGCGCGCGCACCCGCGTTCCCACGCCCTGCACCAACAGCCGCATCGGCTTGCCGGCGATGGCGACGTAGCCCTTGGCGCGCAGCACGTGATGGTCGCGCGCGATCGCCTCGATCCGGGTCACGATGCTCTCGGCGCTCATATCCGGCGGCAGGGTCACCACGATGGTCTCGAAGTCGTCATGATCGTGGTCGTCGTGATCTTCATGATGGCTCGGCCGCGCGTCGAGATCGTCTTCGGCCGCAGCCCCAAGGCCGAGCACGACGCGCGGATCGATGCGGCCTTCGGTGACATCCAGCACCGGAATGCTGCGCGGCGCTTCCGCCAGCACCGCGCTGCGCGCCGCGGCGAGTTTGCCGGCATCGACCAGGTCGGCCTTGTTGAGAATCACGATGTCGGCGCAGGCGACCTGGTCCTCGAACACTTCGCCCAACGGAGTGTCGTGGTCGATGCTCTCGTCGGCGAGGCGCTGCCGCGCGATGGCCGCGAGATCGGGCGCGAAGCGGCCATCGGCGACGGCTTCGGCGTCGGCGACCGCGATCACGCCGTCAACCGTGATGCGGGATCGCAGGTCCGGCCATTCGAACGCTTTCAATAGCGGTTTCGGCAGCGCCAGCCCGGAGGTCTCGATCAGGATGTGATCGGGCGGCTGCGGCCGCGCCAGCAGCGCGGCGATGGTCGGCACGAAGTCGTCGGCGACGGTGCAGCACAGGCAGCCATTGGTGAGTTCGACGATGGCGTCCTCGGGGCAGTTGGCGTCGGCGCAGCCTTTCAGGATCTCGCCGTCGATGCCGAGGTCGCCGAATTCGTTGACCAGGATCGCCAGCCGGCGGCCCTGCGGATTCTGCATCAGATGGCGAACCAGCGTGGTCTTTCCCGCGCCGAGGAAGCCGGTGATGATGGTGACGGGTACTTTTTCAAAGGACATGCGACGTTCCTAAACCGGTTTGGGGGATGGCGGGATGCGTGCGATCACACCCTTGCGGAAGATCGTCGGCCGCTCCCGCCACGGCACCAGGCCGTCCGTCGGTGGCGGCGTAACGCGAAGCGCCGGCGAGCAGATCATCGACGCAGGCCTGATTGAGATCGCCGTAGATGTAGCTCCAGCGTCCGGGGCCGGTGAGGGCGACGCTGCAGCCGCGATTGCAATTCGAAAGGCACTCGGCCTCGACGATGCGAACGCTCTGCAAATTGTCCTGACCGCGCTGCGTCTCGGCGAGCGCGTCATGCAGCCGGCGGCCGGCCCTGGGCTCGGTTTCGCGGTCTTCGCCGGCGAGACAGGTGACGCAGACGTAGAGCGTCACCGCCGTTTCCGGGGATTCGGAGATCGCCTCTTCAAGAAGAGCGTCCGGTGCAGATTGGTCCATAGCAAAGCCCGTCAATGGATGGCGACCGCCGAAGCGGCAGCCAGACAAGCGGCGAGCGGACCTGCACTCCGTTCGACCAACCTTCTCACTCCGAGACGCCCCGCCCGGAATGGCGATATGGCAGGCGACGGCAGGTTTCCTGGCTCACGGGTCATCGCCGTCACCACCTTCCCGGGACAAAACCCAGTGGCTTTTGGTGCAGGCTTTCCGCTCACAGTTGCGGGGGCAGCTCCGGCTTCGCTTGAGACCTGGGAACTTCCCCAGATATCCTGCGCCCGGTATTCCCTCTTAGTCCGGTCCGAAGACAAGACACCGTCGGCTAGGGACTCAATCAGACGGAAACGCCGTCGAGTCAATCCCTCTGGGAACCCAGGCCGGCCAACCTTGTCAAGCCAACCTTGGCAGGTTGCCCAGATGGCACTGATATGGTCCTGTCGCCGCCCACCAGATGATACCGCAGGACACCATGAGCGAAATCGACACCGACGAGGCCGAACGGCACCGCGCCAAGATGGTCAAACGCAAGGCGGTTCAGGACGCCGAAGAGGCGTCCAAGACCATCGCCAAGGGCCTGTTGATGGTCAACACCGGGCCCGGCAAGGGCAAGTCGACGGCGGCCTTCGGCCTCGCCTTGCGCGCGCTCGGCCATGGCTGGCGCGTCGGCGTCGTGCAGTTCATCAAGGGCCGGGTGACCGGTGAGCAGGCGGCGCTGGAATCGTTCGGCGAGCGCGTGAGCTGGCATACCGCCGGCGAGGGTTTTACGTGGGAAACCCAGGACAAGGCGCGCGATATCGCCGCCTGCCAGCGCGCCTGGGAGATCGCGCGCGGCCTGATGGATGATCCGACCATTGGCCTCGTCGTGCTCGACGAACTCAACATCGCGCTGCGCTACGATTATTTGCCGCTCGACGAGGTGGTGGCGCAGCTCACGTCGCGGCGCAGCGATCTGCATGTGATCGTGACCGGCCGCAACGCCAAGCCGGCGCTGATCGAGGCCGCCGACCTCGTCACCGAGATGGGCGCGGTCAAGCATCACTTTTCCGCCGGCGTGAAAACCCAGGCCGGCATCGAATTCTGATGACCGCGCGCGTCCTCATGTTCCAGGGGACCGGCTCGGATGTCGGCAAGTCGCTGATCGTCGCCGGCCTGTGCCGCCTGCTGGCGAATCGCGGCCTGACGGTGCGTCCGTTCAAGCCGCAGAACATGTCCAACAACGCCGCGGTGACCGGAGACGGCGGCGAGATCGGCCGCGCCCAGGCGTTGCAGGCCCGCGCCGCGCGCGTGGCGCCGTCGGTCGACATGAATCCGGTGCTGCTGAAGCCGCAAAGCGAGGTCGGCGCGCAGATCGTGGTGCAGGGACGCGTGTTCGGCAACGCGCGTGCGCGCGAATACCAGGCGCGCAAGCCGGAACTGATGCCCTACGTGCTCGACAGCTTCGCTAAAATGCGCGCGCAGTGCGACATCGTGCTGGTCGAGGGCGCCGGCTCGGCGTCGGAAGTGAATTTGCGCGCCAACGATATCGCCAATATGGGATTTGCCCGCGCCGCTCGACGCGCCGGTGGTGCTGATCGGCGATATCGACCGCGGCGGGGTGATCGCCAGCCTGTGCGGCACCGCCGCCGTGGTCGATCCCGATGACGCGAAGTTGATCGCGGGCTTTATCGTCAACAAGATGCGCGGCGACCCCTCGTTGTTTGCAAGCGGCATGGCGTTCGTGACCGAGCGCACCGGCTGGGCCGCGATCGGCCTGGTGCCGCATTTTGCCGACGCGCACCGGCTGCCGGCCGAAGATGTCTTTGGCCTTGAGGCGTCGCATGCGGCTGCGCCTGATACGGCCGGGCATCGCGTGCGCGTCGTCGTGCCGGTGCTGCCGCACATCGCCAATTTTGACGACCTCGATCCGCTGCGGCTCGAACCCGGCGTCGAGCTTGTGCTGTTGCGCCACGGCGCGCCGCTGCCGGTCGATACCGATCTGGTTATCTTGCCCGGCTCGAAGGCGACCGTCGCGGATCTGGCGGCGATGCGGGCTTTGGGCTGGGATGCCGACATCATCGCGCATGCCCGCCGCGGCGGGCGCGTGCTCGGCCTGTGCGGCGGTTATCAGATGCTCGGCCGCGAGGTCAGCGATCCCGACGGCATCGAAGGGCCGCCGGGATCGGCTGACGGTCTCGGCCTGATCGAGGTTACGACGGAACTGAGCGGCGACAAGTCGCTGGTCGCCGTCAAAGGCCGCACCGTTGCCGATGACGTCGCGGTGGCCGGTTATGAGATGCATATCGGCCGCACCGTCGGCGCCGGAACGGCGCGGCCGCTGCTGCGACTGGAGGATGGCCGGCCGGACGGCGCGGTCTCGGCCGACGGCCGCGTCGCCGGCACCTATCTGCATGGTTTTTTCGCCGGCGATGCGCAGCGCGCGGCGTGGCTCGCCACGGCTCGGCGCGCCGGCGAGTTCGCTCGGTTATGAATCGCTGGTCGAACAAACCCTCGACGCGCTGGCCGCGCATCTCGAGGCGCATCTCGACGTCGATAAATTGCTTAGCCTCGCGCGCTGACGCGCGCGATGTCAGCCGCGCAGCAAAGCGACGAGTACGCCGAGCGCCGCGACGATCAACAGCGCGCCGCCGAAGGCAACGCGGTAGATCATCAGCGCGCGATCGATATCCGCTGCGGTCGCTTCAGCCCGGCCATCGCCCATCCAGTGATCGTCGACCACAACCCCGCCATAGCTGCGCGGGCCGGCGAGCCGCAGGCCGAGCGCGCCGGCCATTGCGGCTTCCGGCCAGCCGGCATTGGGCGAGCGGTGGCGCCGCGCGTCGCGCCGATAGGCCCGCCATGCCGACGACGCCGACGCGCCGGGCACCACAGCGGCGGCGGCGACGAACATCAGCCCGGTCAGCCGTGACGCCGGCAGGTTGACGAGATCGTCGAGCCGTGCCGCGGCCCAGCCGAAAGCGCGGTGTCGCTCGGTGAGATGTCCGATCATGCTGTCGGCGGTGTTGATCGCCTTGTAGGCGATCATGCCGGGCAAGCCGCCGACCAGAAACCACAGCGCCGGCGCGGTCACGCCGTCGGACGCGTTTTCGGCAAGGCTCTCGATCGCGGCGCGGCAGATCGCGGCTTCGTCAAGCGTCTCGGGATCGCGACCGACGATTTTGGCGATGCTGTGCCGTCCACCGGCGAGCCCCTCAGTGCGGAGCGCCGAGGCGACCGCGCGCACGTGCTGATCCAGGTTGCCGCCGGCGATCAGCGCGGCGACGATCAGGACGGCCAGCGCAAATCCGAGATACGGGATGGCGCGCGCGGCCAGTTCCAGCGCAAGGCCGGCGCCGAGGCTGCCGGCGAGCAGCAGCAGCACGGTCGCGACGCCGGCGGCGCGGCGCGCCATAAACGAAGTGTCCGGCCGGTTGAGCGCGGAATCGAGCGCGGCAATCAGCGCGCCGATCCACGACACCGGATGACCGATTGCGCGAAACACCATGGCGGGATAGGCCAACACGGCTTCGATGCCGCAGGCGACGATCAGGATCAGGATGCGGGCGGCCGAGTCGAACATGGATTGCAATATGCGCTTGCGGGATGAGATCGGGAACATGGCGGCCGCTTTGCGGATCCATGGCGGCCGGATCGACATCGCGGCGCGCCTCTACCCGTCGGCGCCGCGACCATGGATCGATTTGTCGACCGGGATCAATCCCATCGCCTGGCCGGTGCCCAATATCGCGCTCGCCCGGTATCAGCGACTGCCCCTGGCGGAGGAGATAGCGCAACTGACGGCGGCGGCCGCCGAGGCCTACGGTCTGCCGGCCAATGCCGCGATCGTGCCGGTTCCCGGCAGCGAGATCGCGATCCGGCTGTTGCCGCGCATGATCGGCGCCGGCCGCGTCGGCATTCTGACGCCGACCTATGGCTCGCATGCCGCGGCCTGGCACGACGCCGGTGCCGAGGTGCATGAACTTGCCGCGCTGCCGGACCCAAAGTCGCACGATCTTGAAACTCTCGTCGTGGTCAATCCCAACAATCCCGACGGCCGCACGATCGCGCGCGCGGAACTCGCCACCTTCGCGCAGGCCTGGACGGCGACCGGCCGGCGACTGATCGTCGATGAAGCCTTTGCCGACGTGCGCGCCGATGTATCGCTGCTGGCACTGCCGGAATTACCCGCCGGTGTCGTCGTGCTGCGCTCGCTCGGCAAGTTTTTCGGGCTCGCGGGCTTGCGCGTGGGTTTTGTCGTCGCTGCCGAACCGGATATTTCGACCTGGCGCCGGCTGCTCGGCGACTGGCCGGTGTCCGGCCCGGCGTGCGAGATCGCGACATTGGCGCTGCGGGACGCCGCCTGGATCGCGGCGACGCGAACGCGGCTGAGCGGCCGATCGCCGCCGGCTCGACGAAGTCCTCGGCCGCGCCGGCCTGCAGCCGCTTGGCGGCACCGACCTGTTCGGCCTGTTCGAAGTCGCTCCGATGAAGTCGATCTGCTCGACCATTTCGCGCGTAGCGGAATTCTGATCCGGGGCTATGCCGCCGCGCCCCGGCAGTATCGGTTCGGTCTCCCGGCTGACGAAGCCGCGTGGCAACGGCTTGCGGCCGCGTGCGGCGCGCTGCAGGTCTAATTTCACTAGCTTGCTATCTCATTTGCCGTGACGTTATTCGCCGGATCGCGCCTGCCGCGCGGCCTGTTCGCCGGCGAGCCGCCCGAACACGGTTGAAAGCGCGACGCCTAACCCGGCGAGATAGCCATCGCCGAGCACGTTCGCCGCCATGATCATGCCAGCCGCGAACACGTTGTGTACGGGCTCGCCATCGGTCTTCATCACCCGCATGTGATCGTCGACGGCGACACCAAAATGCGTGAACGTCATGCCCGGCCGTAACGGATAGGCCGCGAAGGGCGGGGCGGTGAGCGCGACCGCGGCGCGCGATTTCGGTGGCGTCAGCCCGGTCGTACGGCGCTCGATCACCGGCAGGTCGTCGCCGGCCGGCGTCGCGGCGTTGAAATCCGCAACCGTTGTTTGCAGCGCCGCCGGATCGAGGCCAAGCTTTGTCGCAAGCGACGCGACGGTGTCGGCCCGGATCGGCGGTAACGCCGTCGGCAACGCGCGGCCAAAACCCTGCGCATCCAGGATCAGATAGGCGATCTGGTCGGGGCTATCCGCGATGCGCGCGCCCCAGCGGGCAAAATGCGTCTTGCGGGCGTCCTCGCCCTCATCATGAAATCGCCTGCCGTTGCGGTCGACGACGATGCCGTGCGGGATCGCGGTGATGCGGGTGACAATTCCGCCATCGAATTTGGGCCCGCGGGCGTCGACCGCGACCATGTGCGCACGCGCGGGATCGCCCACCGGCTTCGCGCCGGCGTCGAGCAGCAGGCGCAGCACTGCGCCGGTCGCGTAGGGCGTGCCGCGGATCATGAAACTGTCGGCGGCGGGGCCGAAACTCTGGCGCAGCCAGTCCAGATTGGCCTGATGGCCGCCCGTGCACAGCACCAGCGTCTTGGCGGCGACGCGCTCGATGTTGCCGTCATGCAGGATGTCGGCCGTGCAATTCCGTTCGGTGTCGAAAGTCAGCGCCACGACTTCGCGGTCGTAGCCGATGCTGACGCCGAGCTTCAACGCCGTGGCGTAGAGCGCGTTGATCATGGCCTTGCCGCCGCCGAGGAAGAAAGCCGTGCGCCGCGAATAGGGCATGGCGCCGCTGGCAGGATCCTGCAGGCGGACACCGTTGTCGCCGAGCCATGTCGCGATCGTCGCGGAGCCGCGGATCAGGATGCGCGCCAGTCGTTCGTCGCTGGCGCCGTGGGTGACGCGCACGAGGTCCTTGAAGAAGGCGTCTTCGCCGTAGCTGTCGGGCACGTACCAGGCCGGGGCGTCATGCATCAGGCGAAAATTACGTGCGTGGCGGGTGTTGCCGCCGCGCAAGCTGGCCGGCGCCTGCTCGACCAGGCGTACCGTGGCGCCACTGCGCCGCGCCGCGATGGCGGCGCACAGCGCGGCGCTGCCGCCGCCGACCACGAGAACGTCTGGTATCTCCAAGGTTGCCGCTTCGCTCATGATCTCCCTGCGATCGGCGATCCCGTCCGCGCTTGCGTGGTGAGCTGTATCATGCTCTCGTATTTTCGTCTTTCGGTGCCTCGCGAGAGGTGAAACGGGAATGCGGTGCGCCGGCTTGGGCCGGCCATTCCGCGGCTGCCCCCGCAACTGTAGGCGGATCGTCCGAGATCAACGACGTCACTGAACGCCACCAGGCGGCTTCGGGAAGGCGATCGAGGGCATTGTCCGCGAGCCAGGAGACCGGCCGCAAGACACTGGAATCAACTCGTTCGACGGTGGGTCGAAGAGAGGCAAAATGCACACCAAAGTTTCGTCGGTTTCTTCCGTTGGACTGAACGATTGGCCGATCGACCCCGTCGATCGATCGCTTGAACCGCAACTCCGCGCGCGGATCGACGGCAAGGCGAAGCCGCTCGGCGCGCTCGGCCGCCTGGAGGATCTCGCCGTCCAGCTCGGGCTGATCTGGCACCCGCTGGCGCCGCGCACCGAGCGCGCGACCGTGTTCGTGTTCGCCGCCGATCACGGCATCACCGCCGAGGGCGTTTCGCTTTATCCGGCGGAGGTCACCCGCGCGATGGTCGCGACCTATCTCGCCGGCCGCGCCGGCGTCAACGCGCTCGCGAGGGCCTCGAACGTCGACGTGCAGGTGATCGATGCCGGCGTCGACGCCGACATTCCGGCGCATCCCGCGACTGATCGACGCCAAGATCCGGCGCGGCAGTCGCAACGCCGCGCGCGAGCCGGCGCTGACGCCGCAGGAGGCGCGCGATGGCCTGGCGCGCGGCGCGTCGATCGTCGCGGCCGCCATCGCGGCCGGTACCGACGTGGTGGCGATCGGCGAAATGGGCATCGGCAACACGACGTCGGCGGCGCTGTTGATGCACCGGCTCGCGCCGGCGCCGCTCGCCGACTGCGTCGGCGCCGGCACCGGGCTCGACGCGGCCGGGATCGCGCGCAAGCTCGCGGTCGCCGAACGCGCCGCCGCGCGCAGCGACGCGACCTCGCCGCTCGACGTGTTGTCGGAGTTCGGCGGCTATGAGATCGCGATGATGGCCGGCGCGGTGCTCGGCAAGCGCCGGGCGCCGTCGCCCGGTCATCGTCGACGGCTTCATCGCCGCGGCGGCCGCGCTGGTCGCGGTGCGGCTGCAACCGGCCGCGCGCGACTATTGCGTGTTTTCGCATCGCTCCGCCGAGCGTGGTCACGACCTCTTGCTCGACGCGCTCGGCGTAACACCCTATCTCGATCTCGGATTACGGCTCGGCGAGGGCACCGGTGCCGTGATGGCGGTGCCGCTGCTGCGGGCGGCCAGCGCAATCCTGACCGAGATGGCGGACCTCTCGGACGTTCTGGCCGGCACGCTGGAGCCTGTGGCAGATCGCCGGCATGGCTGAGCTGATTTTCCTCACCGGACCGACCCGCAGCGGCAAGAGCCGGCGCGCGGTCGAACTCGCGCACGCCTGGGGCGACGACGTCGTCTTCGTCGCGACCTACCGGTCCGATCCCGCCGATGCTGAGATGGCCGAGCGGGTGCGGTTGCACCGCGCCGAGCGCAAGGCAACGTGGCGCACGCTCGAGGCGCCCGGCGATATCGTGCAGGCGCTCGCCGATCTGCGGCCGGCACCCTCCGGCGCGGTGATCGACAGCCTCGTGCTGTGGCTGGCCGATCGTTTCGATCAGGACGACGCGAGCCTGGTTTCCGCCTGGGAGCGCCAGCTTGACGGCTTTCGCGCCGCGCCGCATCCGGTGGTCGTGGTCGGCGACGAGGTTGGCTGGGGGCCGGTGCCGATGGACAAGGCGCTGCGGCGGTTTCGCGATCTGGCCGGCCTGCTTGGCCAGCGCACGGCGGCGCGGGCGACGGAAGCATGGCTGATGGTCGCCGGCTGCGGCGTGCGGCTGAAATGACTGGATCATGCAAACCAGTCGAAGATTGCCGACGGCCTGCGGGGCTGGGTCGACGATGTCGGCATTGCGGTCTCGCTGCTGACACGGGTGCCGATGCCGCATCCGGACGGCGCGATGCCTGTGGGACTGGCGCGCGCCCAACGCGCGTTCCCGCTGGTCGGCGCGATGATCGGCCTGGTGGTCGGGCTCGTCGACCGGTCCTTGCTGGCGATGGGCGTTCCGGCGCTGGCTGCGGCCGCGCTTGCGCTCGGCGCCGGCGCGGCGCTTACCGGCGCGCTGCACGAGGACGGTCTCGCCGATGTCGGCGACGGGTTCGGCGGCGGCCGCGACCGGGCCGCAAAACTTTCGATCATGCGCGACAGCCGGCTCGGCACCTACGGCGCGATCGTGCTGCTGGTCGGATTTTCGGCGCGGCTGTCGGCGCTGGCGAGTTTGCCCGCCGCGGCGATCATCCCGAGCCTGATCGTGGCGCATGCGCTCGGCGCGCGCCGCGATTCCCGTGCTCGCGGCGCGCATGCCGTTCGCGCGCGACGACGGGCTCGGCAAATCGGCGGGACGGCCCGAAACCGTGATCGCGGTGACCGCGGTCGTGATCGCGGTCGTGATTGCGTTGCTGTGCCTTCCGGTGAAGACGGCGTTGCTGGCGGTCGCAGTGACGGCTGCCGCGGCGGCGGCGATGGCGGCGCTGGCGTGGCGGCAGATCGGCGGCGTGACCGGCGACGTGTTCGGCGCGGCCGAGCAGGTCGCGGAAACCGCTGTGCTGGTGCTGCTCGCTGCGCGGCTGTCGTGAGTAGTCGTCATGCGCGAGGATAGTCACGCTCTGGCTGATCCGGCACGCGCCGGTCGCGGGACCGAAGGGCGTGATCCACGACTTCGATGCGCCCGCCGATGTCAGCGATGAATTGGCGTTCGCCGCGCTGCGCGCCAAATTGCCGACGGGAGCCGCAGCGTTCGCCAGCCCCAGCACCCGAACGATCGAGACCGCGACGGCGCTCGGGCTGCGGCCGGTCGCCGAGCCGAATTTCCGCGAGCAGAATTTCGGCGACTGGACCGGACGACGCCATGACGATCTCGCCCGCGAATCCGGCGCCGCCTACCGTGACTTCTGGCGTGCGCCTGCGAACAGCCGGCCGCCGGGCGGCGAAAGTTTTGCCGAGCAGGTCGTCCGCGTTCGCGACGGCCTGGCGGCGCTGCCGCCGGGCGACGTCATCCTGGTCGTGCATTCCGGCACCATACGCGCGGCCTTGGCCGATCGCGCTCGAGATCGCGCCGGACCAGGCGCTGCGCTTTGCGATCGATCCGCTGTCGCTGACCCGGATCGACCGGTTGACGAACGGCTGGCGCATCGTCGGCGTCAACCGTTGAAATGCTTGCTGTGGAGAGACGAGATGCGCAGGATTTTCGTGATCGGCATCGGCGTCGGCGATCCCGACCACATGACGATGCAGGCGATCAAGGCGCTCAATCAGGTCGATGTCTTTTTCATTCCCGACAAGGGCGCCGAGAAGGCCGCCTTGCGCGATCTGCGGACCACGATTTGCGAACGCTTCATTGAAAGCGCGGATTACCGCAATGTCGACGTCGATATCCCGGCACGGGCGACCGCCGGCGACTATCTCGACGGCGTCGACGAGTGGCATGGCCGCCTCGCCGACATCTATGGCGGGCTGTTCGAGCACGAGCTTGCGGAAAACGAGGTCGGCGCGCTGCTGGTCTGGGGCGACCCCGCGATCTACGACAGCACGCTGCGGATCATCGAGCGCCTGCGCGCCAAAGGGCTCGCGCTGGACTTTCGAGGTGATCCCCGGCATCAGCAGCGTGCAGGTTCTGGCGGCGAAGCATCGCATCGCGCTGAACCAGATCGGACGAAAGCGTGCTGCTGACCACCGGACGCAGGCTCGCCGAGTGGTTTCCCGAACGAAGCCGGCAGCGTGGTGGTGTTGCTCGACGGCGCGCAGGCCTTCGCCACGCTGGCCGAGCCGGACCTCGAAATCTTCTGGGGCGCCTATCTGGGAACCGAACATGAAATCCTGCGTTCAGGCAAACTTGCCGAGGTCAGGGACGAGATCGAGGCGGTGCGCAAGCGCGCCCGCGACCGGCACGGCTGGATCATGGACACCTATTTGCTGCGCAAATCCGATCCCGGCCGATGAAAGGGAATACGATGCAATCCAATGACATTCAGGCCGACGCCGAGTTTTCCGCAAGCGAGCGCGACGCCGTCTACAAATGCATCTTCAATCGCCGCGATGTGCGCGGACAATTTTTGCCCGACCCGATCCCCGATGCCGTGCTGGCGCGCCTGCTCAGGGCGGCGCACCACGCGCCGTCGGTCGGCTTCATGCAGCCCTGGGATTTTATCGTCGTCAGGGATATCGCCGTCAGGCAACAGGTGACGTGACGCGTTTGAGGTCGCGAATCTCGAGGCCGCCGAATTGTTCGAGGACGAGAGGCAGAAAACCTATCGCCGGCTCAAGCTGCAGGGGATCGTCGAGGCCCCGATCGGAATCTGCATCACCTGCGACCGCAGCCGTACCGGCAAGGTCGTGCTCGGGCGAACCCATCAGGCCGACATGGATCTCTATAGCGCGGTCTGCGCGGTGCAGAACCTTTGGCTCGCCGCCCGTGCGGAGAATATCGGCGTCGGCTGGGTGAGCATCATCAAGCCCGACGATTTGCGCGCGGCGCTGGCGATCCCGCCGTCGATCCAGCCGATCGCCTATCTTTGCGTCGGCTATGTCTCGCATTTCTTTCAGAAGCCGGACCTGGAAGCCGCGGGCTGGCTGCCGCGGATGCCGTTGTCCGATGCGGTATGGATCGATCGCTGGAACCGACGCGACGCATCGGATCCGCTTTTCGGATGCCTTTGATCGCCGGCTGTCGTCGCGCGCTAGGCTCCTATAGCGGCGAAGATCACGTCGACCCAGTAATTGGTGGCGTTGAAGGTGTTCGTCGGGAAACTGCTGCCGGTGCCATAGGCAAAGACGCCGTTGCCGCCGCTGCTGGCACTGCTCGGCGCGGTAAGGACTCCGCTGACAAGGCTGGTGGCGAAATAATTGCTGTCTGCCGAGTAGAAGCCGCTGGTGTGATAAGACGCGACATAGATCGTGTTGGCGGTCAGCGTGACCGGCGTGGCGAGGTTCACGGTCTGCCAGCCGCTCGCGGTCTCTTCAGCGGAGGTCGCGCTGGCGAGCAGGGTGCCCGTTGAACTCCAGAGATTGACGACGTGCGTTCCGATGTTCTCCGGGCCCTTGTAAAACAGTATTCCCAAGGATCTGGCCGGCGGCCGAGGTCTCGAACTTGACCCCCAGTTCAACCGGGCTGGAGTCGTTCACGGTGATGATCGCCGGCGTCGCTCCGGCCGGGAACAGGCTGACGGTACTGCTCGTGACGACGGTCAAGGAGACCGTTGCCGAGGCCGATCCGCCATGGCCGTTGGTGATCGTGTAGATAAAGCTGGCTGCTCCGAGATAGCCGGTCGTGGGCGTAAAGCTGATCACCTGCGTGGTTGCGTCGTAGGTGACCGTTCCGTTGACCGGACTGCTCACGCCGGAAATCGATATCGTGAAACCGTTCGGGTCGGAGTTGTTGGCCAAAACCGCCGCGGCCGGGATGGCGAGCACGGAATTCTGCGGTGTCGTAAAGCCGCTGTCGTCGTTTGCGACGGGAGGCAGATTTCCACTGCCGCCGGGATTGAAGACCACGTCGACCCAGTAGTTGGCGGCATTGAACGTGTTCGTCGGGAAGCTGCTGCCGGTACCGTAGGCGAAAACACCGTTGCCGCCGCTGCTGGTGCTGCTCGGCGCGGTGAGGACCCCGTTGACATGATCGGTGGCGAAATAATTGTCGTCCGCCGAGTAGAAGCCGCCGGTGTGATAAGACGCGACATAGATCGTATTGGCGGTCAAACTCACGGGCGTGGCGAAGTTCACGGTCTGCCAGCCGCTCGCGGTCTCGTTGGTGGAGGTCGCGTTGGCAAGCAGGGTGCCCGTCGAACTCCAGAGATTGACGACGTGCGTGCCGGTGTTCTGCGGGCCCTTGTAAAACATAATTCCGAGGATCTGGCCGGCGATCGAGGTTTCGAACTTGACCCCCACCTCGACCGCATTTGGATCGTTCACCGTTATGTTCCCCGGTGTCGTTCCGGTCGGGAACAGGCTGACGGTGCCGGTGGCGGTAACGGTCAATGAGACCGTTGCCGAGGCGGTCCCGCCGTGGCCGTTGGTGATCGTGTAGGTAAAGCTTGCCGCTCCGAAATAGCCGGTCGTGGGCGTGAAGCTGACCATCTGCGTGGTCGCATTGTAGGCCACCGTTCCGTTGACTGGATTGCTGACGCCGGTGACCGATAGTGTATAGCCGTTCGGGTCGGTGTCGTTGGCCAAAAGCGATGCGGCCGGAATCGTGAGAACGGTATTCTGCAGCGTCGTAAAGCCGCCGACGTTGTTGGCGACGGGAGGCAGATTTCCGGCGCCGCCAGCGCGATTGAGCACCAGATCGACCCAGTAGTTGGCATTCAAGTTTGAATCCGCCGGGAAGGCGCTCGTCGCTCCATAGGTGAACACGCCGTTGGCGCCGCTTCCTGGAGCGACGAGAGCGCCGACTGTACGGGTATCGAAGAAATAGTTCAGGTCGGCCGAATAGAAGCCCGAAGCGGTATGATACGACGCGACATAGGTCGTGCCCGCGGTGACGGGGACCGGGGTCGAGAAATTGACCTGCTGCCAACCGCTCGCGCTCTCTGCGGTAAATGGCGCCGTCGCGAGCAGCGTACCGTCGGCGCTCCAGAAATTGCCGACATGCGGACCGGTGTTTTCGGCATCTTTGTAGAAGCGGATGCCGCTGACCGTACCGGCCGCGCCGATTTGCACATGAACGCCAAGTTCCACTGCCGACGGGTCGTTGGCGAGCACGGCGAACGGCGTATCGGCGGGCGTAAACAGGCTGACCGTCGCAGCGGGTGTGACCGTCACCGTCACACCGGCGGCGGGGGTCTCCATGTTGAGACTGTCATCGACGGCGCGGGACTTGATGGTGAATGTCCCCGGGAGCAGCGGCCACCAGGTGAAGGTCCAGCTTGTCGTGCCGGTCGCGGGATGCCAGGTCGTCCCGCCATCGGTCGAGACCTCGACAACGGCGACCAGTCCATCGGTATCGCTCGCCGAGCCCGAAATCGTTACGGACTGTTGCTGGACCAGGCTCGCCCCAGCAATGGGAGCGGAGATCGTTGAGACCGGCGGTGTATGGTCGGTCGATGCGCTCGCGGCGACGAGGTCCGTTTGCAGGGTCTGCGGCTGGACGCTCATATCCGCAAACAGGTTCACCATGGCCTGCTGCACGTTGGGATCCACGGGCGTCAGCAACACGCCGTCCGGATCGTCGTTGGCGTAGTCATGCGTCGTGTCGAGACCGAACGACAGGAACACGGTTCCGGCGCCGAACACGATCGCGCCGCTCGGCGCGCGGTACAGAGTGAGATTGTGGGTCGCGGTCCCGTCGCCGGTGGTGTTTCCATAGTCGAGCAGATAGGTTTGGACTTCGATTGTGGTCGATGACAGGGAAATCAACCCGCCGGGCCGAAAGCCGTTATCCGGCGCTTCGTCCCATTCGTAACCCAGCATGCCGATAGCGAGCGTGTTTGTGGTACCGGCCTGGACTGCGGTATTCCGCCAGAACCTGAATTGAGCCAGGTTGGACGGAACGGTGATCGTATCGCCCCGGTAGGAATCCACCTGGAAGATGGTGCCGGTCAGGGCATTTTCCGGGCGCCCTCCATCGGAGGGCGGACTGAAGCTCGGATCGCGCCAGGTCCCGGTCCACGTCGGAGTGGGATCAATCTTGGCGCTGGCGTGGGTTTCCTTGTAGCAAACGAGAATGCGGTTCGGCGTGCCGTTGCTGTCCGCTTCCCACCGCGTCTTCCAGTACACCTCGTTGCCGCTCATGAACATGAGGTGGACGCCGGCGTCACGCGCGGCCTCGACGCTGGTGCGCAGATCCCCGGACCAGTATTCGTCGTGCCCGACGGACATGAACACCTTGTAGTTCGTCAGCGGAACGTTGCCCGGTTCGGCATCGATGCTTGCGATGTAGGTGACGTCGAAACCGTTTCGCTCGAGCCAGCGGATGGCGGCATATTCGCCGCTGAACACAAAGTCCTGCGGGCCGGCAAAAGTCCCGATACCGTCGCGCGTGCGAAAGGGGCGATTGTAGCTGACCTTGTAGGCACGCCCGTCGGGGCTCGCCGTTGCGTTGCCTCCGTATAGATTTGCCCCGCCCCAGCCGTTGTAAGCATGCCAAGTCGTATCGGACACCTTGAAAACGATGTCCCGAGTGACGCCGTCGTTGCGGACCACAAAGACAATGTGACTTTCGCCGGGAGTCGAGTCCTGGCGGACCAGCTTTGCAATATAGACGCCTGAGACGGCGGTCGAAGGCACGGTCCAGGTGGCGGTTACGCTCCAGTTGGCGGCGTCGTACAGGCCGATCGAAGGATCACCGCCGACCGGCGGCTGGATGGACGCGGTGGTCTGGTTAATTGTCGTAACGAAACAGGCGCCCTTGGTGTCATAATATCCAAGCCGATAGATATCGATCCGATAATCCGTCGAATCCGTATTGATCTTGAAACCGATCTCGCTTCCACTGGCGACGCTAATGCTGGTGGCAAAGCCTTCAATGTTGGTGTCGGCCGGTCCGTCCAGGTCCCATATAGCTTGGATCAGTGCCGGTTTTCTGATTTTCTATGACGATAGGATTTAGTGTCATCTTCTGTGACCTTGGCCGGTGAGGGGGACAACGCAGTTTGCAAAATCTACTATCGGACGATCAATCTCACGACTTATGATATAGATCACACTGTAAAAAGCGCTTTGATTGAATGCAAGATGACGTGGCTCCGATTGGACTCAGTGAATAACGCAGCGAGGACGGAGGCGATGATGCAAGACAAACAGCCCGCCTGGACCGAAGCCAAGACCTGGTTACATCGGGGCTATCAGGTAACCCATGCCCGCGACGGAAAAACCATGGAGGTTCGCAAGGGGCGCGGCCCAGTGTTACAAAAGTTTTCCAAGCCGGCCACGTACAAAGACCTGAAGGCCCTCATCGACAAGCTTCATGTCTCTGCCCGCTGACGTGATCAGCGCGCAAAAGCTTGAGATCGAAATCGAGAACGCGGCCCCGGTCTCCGCGCTTCTGACCGAGCCCGCGCAGGCGCGGGCGTGTTTTGTCTTTGCCCATGGCGCCGGCGCCGGGATGACGCACCCTTTCATGGCGACGGTTGCGAGCGGCCTTGGCGAACGCGGCGTGGCGACGCTGCGCTATCAATTCCCTTATATGGAGAAAGGCAGCCGGCGGCCCGAACTCGCCGGCGGTCGCGCAGGCGGCGGTGCGCGCCGCGGTGGCGGAAGCCGTGCGGCGTTGTCCTGGGCTCGCGCTGATCGCGGGCGGAAAATCGTTCGGCGGCCGCATGACGTCACAGGCGCAGGCCACGGCGCCGCTGGCCGGCGTGCATGGACTGGCGTTCTTCGGTTTTCCCCTGCATCCCGCAGGCAAGCCGTCGCGCGAACGCGCGAAGCACCTTGCCGATGTCGATATTCCGATGTTGTTTCTACAGGGCACCCGCGATGCGCTCGCCGAGCTGAGCCTGCTCGAGCCGGTCGTGCAAGGCCTCGGGCCATCGGCGTCGCTGCATGCGGTCGAGGGCGCCGATCATTCCTTCCACGTGCTGGCGCGTTCGGGACGGAAGGACGACGAGGTGATGGACGAAATCCTGGATACGTTCGTGGCGTGGATCGGTGCGATCGCCAAAGCATGATCCGGAAAAGTGGATACCGGTTTTCCCTCGCGACAAACGCGAAGCGTTTGCGCGGAGATCATGCTTAAATAACAAGAGAGCGAGATATCGCGCCGGTGACCACGTTTGATGGGGGCCGGGTATCAGCCCTGGTAGAGACCTTTGTCCCGCGCCTGACGGATCGCCAGTCCCGCCATCAGGTCGAGCATCGGCGTCGATAAACCAGCGGCCCGGGCAAAGGCGGCGGGCGCCCGGATCAGCACGTCGATCTCCATTGCACGGCCGAGTTCGTAGTCCTGCAGGATCGAAGGCTTGTGGTCCGGCGCCGGACCGGTGCGGGTGACGCGCTTGACCTCGGGGTAACAGCTTTGGGCAATGCTGTTGGCTTCGTCGAGCAGGCGCGGCACCACATCGCGCAACGCCGGGTCTTCCCGAACCGCCCGCGCGGTTTGGCCGGTCAACAGGCACAGCACCGACATCGACATGTTGGTCAGAAGCTTGGACCAGATCGTGTCCCTGATCTGCGAAACCTGTGGCGACTCGATCGAAGCCTCGTTGAGGATGGCGCGCAGCCGCGCAATCCGCTCGCTGTCGCGATCGTCGCATTCGCCGACCAGCAGCCTGTTCCGGTCGGGCGAAAGGTTCGCGACCACGCCGGGCGCGACGACCTCGTTCGATGAAAAGATCACGCCGCCGATGATCCGCTGCATCGGGATCGCGGCGCGCAGCCGGCCGCCGGGATCGAGAAAGCCGAGGCCGGGCGGTGGCGGATGACCCGCAGGCAGGCCGAGGTCGTACCACCAGGGAATGCCGTTCTGGGCGAACACGATCGCGGTGTCGTCACGCAGCAGCGGCGGCAACCCGGTTGCGAGGCTGCTCAAGCCGGTCGCCTTCAGGGTGCTGATGACCAGGTCCTGCGGACCGAGCGCCGCCGGATCGTCAGATGCCGTCACGCGTGCCGTCAACTCCGCATCGCCGACGCGAAGCGTCAGGCCTTTGGCCTTCACCGCCTCGAGGTGAGGTCCGCGCATCACGCAGGATACCTCATGTCCGGCCAGCGCGAGCCGCACCGCGAAATGGCTGCCGACGGCGCCGGCGCCGAAAATACAGATCCGCATCGGGTCGATGTCCTGTTGGAGGGCCTGACGAGGTTGCAGCCAGTTTCCACGGGCCGGCCTCGTCGCGCAACCGGTCCGGCGGGCCGCGCCGCCGAGGCCGTGGAAAGGGATGGATCAATGCCGGCGGGCTCGGCATATTGCCCGGCATAACAACCGCGCATGACCAGGGAGTGATCGTTGATGTCCGCCAATCCAGTGTTGTGGAGCCTCGATGAACGCGGGGTCGCGACGGTGACGCTCAACCGCCCGGAGGTGAACAATGCCTATGATGCCGGCCTCATTCACGGCGTGCTCGCGGCGATGGATGAATTGGGCAAGAAGCCGCAGCTCCGCGTTGTCGTCCTCAAAGGCAATGGCAAGCATTTTCAGGCCGGCGCCGACCTGAAATGGATCAATGCCGTGCGGCCGGGCTCGCCTGAAGAGAACGAGGCGGTATCGCAGGCCACCTTCGAAGCCGTGCAGCGGCTCAACACGCTGCCGATTCCGACCGTGGCGCTGGTGCAGGGCGGATGCTTCGGCGGCGGCACCGGTGTCATTTCCGCCTGCGACGTGGTGATCGCGGCCGATAATGCCGTGTTCTCGATCACGGAAGTCCGGTGGGGGCTGACCGCGGCGATCATCATCCCGCAACTGTGCGACGCCATCGGCGTCCGCCAGGTCCGCCGCTATGCGCTGACCGGCGAGCGTTTTGGCGCCGAGGATGCGCGTCGGATCGGCCTCGTGCACGAGGTGGTCCCGCTGGCCGAGTTGGAATCCGCCGGCGACAAGGTCGTGGCGCAATTGCTGGCCAACGGGCCCGAGGCCCTGGCTGAAACCAAGGCGCTGGCAATGGAAAGCTCCTTCGGCGGCATGGCCGTCGACGACGCCGCCTATGCGCGCCTCGTCAAGATGCATGCGGCCAAGCGCCAGACCAAGGAGGCGTCGGAGGGATTGGCGTCGTTCGCCGAGAAGCGCGCGGCGAGGTGGGGCGCGTAGCGCTCGGGACAGTCGGCGCGGTTCGCTCATATGAGATATAACTAAAATCTGTGATCCAAGGCTTGTACACATCAAGGCTTGTACATCGTCCAGGAACCTCAATTTGCTCTCCAAAACCATCGAAGAACCTGCGCGCCAGGTGCCGCTGTACGGCGAGTATGAAGTGGCCGTGCTTGGCGGCGGGCCGGCCGGGATCGCGGCCGCGGTGGCGGCGGCGCGCGCGGGGCGGCGTACGCTTTTGATTGAACGCTACGGCTTCCTCGGCGGCATGGGCACGGCGGCGGGGGTGACGAATTTCTGCGGGCTTCACGCCAATGTTCATGGCGAGATGCATCGCGTGGTGCAGGGCGTCGCCTCCGATCTGCTGGCGCGGATCGATCGCCTCGGCGGGCTCAACGCGCCGCATCTGGTGCTGGGTAAAATCCTGGCGCAGGCCTACGACACGCCGGCTTACAAGATCGCCGCCGACGATCTGCTGGCAAGCCACAAGGTCGATATTCTGTTTCATGCGCTCGGTGCCGGCGTGGTGATGCAGGATGAAAAGCGCATCAACGCGCTGATGATCGAGACCAAGGCGGGCCGCCGCGCGGTTCGCGCCGAGATCTTCATCGACTGCTCCGGCGACGGCGATCTCGCGGCCTGGGCCGGCGCGCGGTTCGAGGTCGGCGACAACGCCGGCAGCATGCTCTTTCCTTCGATGATGTTTCGGCTCAACGGCGTCGATCCGGATCGGGCCGGCGAGGCCTGGCGGACGATTCCGGCGTTGATGGAGCAGGCGGAAGCCTCCGGTACCCATCATTTCCCGCGCAAGGCTGCGATCGTGCGGCCGCAGCGCTCGGGAATCGAATGGCGGGTGAATTTCACCCAACTTGCGCGCGAGGACGGCACCGCGATCAACGGGCTCGAACCCGATGACCTCACCCGCGGCGAGCTCGATGGTCGCCGCCAGGCGGTCGAGGCCTTCAACTTTTTGCGAACGGTGCCCGGATTCGAGAAATCCTACATCGTCGACCTGCCGCCGCAACTCGGCATTCGCGAGACAAGGCGGGTGGTCGGCGGCTATATGCTCAGCTGGCACAGACGTGCTCGGCTGCGCTTCATTCGACGATTCGATCGGCGTCAACGGCTGGCCGATGGAATCCCACGTCGCGGGCGACGTCGTCTTCACGTTTCCGCCGATCCCGCAATCGCGGGGCTTCAACGAACTGCCGTATCGCATGCTGGTGCCTGAAGGCATCGATAATCTGCTGGTGGCGGGGCGCTGTGCCTCGATGACCCACGATGGCCAATCGGCCGCGCGGGTGTCCGGCGCCTGCTTTGCGATGGGTGAAGCGGCCGGAACCGCGGCGGCGCTGGCGCTCGATGGCAACGCCATGCCGCGCGAGGTTGCGGTCGACCGGCTGCAACACCAATTGAGACATCAGGGCGCCTTCATCGGGCTGGATCAGACGATCCCCAAAGGCCTCTAAATTCGACATGGAGAGAACTTGATGCTGCACGGTTATCGCGCCCGCAGGGCGTGGATGGGATCACGATGGCGTGTGCTCGCGAGCATGCTGGCGCTGTCCGCGCTCGCCCTGGGCGGCAACGCGCGTGCCGATGAATTGCTGAAAGCGAAAATCGGCGTGCTGCGGCTGTCGTCGTCGGCGCCGGTGTTCATCGCGCTCGACAAGGGCTATTTCCGCGACGCCGGCCTCGATGTCGAGCTGAAGTTTTTCGATGCCGCGCAGCCGATCGCGGTGGCCACCGCGTCGGGCGATGTCGATTTCGGCATCACCGCGTTCACGGCGGGACTTTACAATCTGGCCGGCAAGGGCACGCTGAAGGTGATCGGCGGCATGAGCCGCGAGAAAGCGGGCTACCCCCTGATCGGCTATTTCGCCAGCAACAATGCCTACGCCGCCGGTCTCAAGACGCCGAAGGATCTCGCCGGCAAGCGCATCGCCATGACCCAGGTGGGCTCGAGCTTTCACTATTCGCTCGGCCTGCTCGCGGACAAATACGGGTTCAAGCTCGGTGAGGTGAAGCTGCTGCCGCTGCAGTCGCTGTCGAACGCCGCCGCCGCGCTGCAAGGCGAAACCGTCGATGCCGCGCTGCTGCCGGTCTCGACGGCGCGCAAGCTGATGGACGCGAACGGCGCGAAACTGCTGGGCTGGGTCGGCGACGAGACGCCGTGGCAGCTCGGTGCTGTGTTCGCTTCGCCGAAAGCATTGGCCGACAAAGCGCTGGTGACGAAATTGCTCAGCGCGCTGGAGCGCGCCGACCGCGAATATCACGACGTAATTCTGGCCGCGGTCAGCGACGGCAAGGCGCCGATCAACGACAAGACCGGGCCGCTCTTGGAGATCATCGCGAAATACACCAATCTGCCGGTGGCGCAGGTGGTCGGCAATTGCGCCTACATCGATCCCGACGGCAAACTGGACGTCAAGGACGTGGCGAACCAGATCAGCTGGCTGCGCGAGCAGGGGTTCGTCGACAAGGGGTTCGATGTCGATGCCATCATCGCCAAGGACTATGTGAAGCCGGACTGATATGAGTGAACCTCGTCCTGAGGAGGCCGCCATGCGGCCGTCTCGAAGGACGGCGACGGGCAGTGCGCGTGGCCATCCTTCGGAGACGCGGCCAAGAGGCCGCTCCTCAGGATGAGGGCAGTGGCGGGAATTGTTGCTGGAACAGAACGCGAGATGGACCTGATCGCCGACCATATCAGCCACCGCTTCGGCACGCTCGAGGTGCTCGACGACGTGTCGTTCACCGTTGGCACCGGCGAAGTGGTCGCGATCGTCGGTCCCTCCGGCTGCGGCAAGAGCACGCTGCTGTCGATCCTCGGCGGCCTGCTGCAGCCGGGCGGGGGCGCGGCCGAATTGCGCGGGGCGCCGCCGGTGGGGAGTTTCAATCCCCTGACCTTCGTGTTTCAGGATTTCGCGCTGCTGCCGTGGTCGACGGTGGAAGCGAATGTCGAGTTTCCGCTGCTGCATACCGGGCTCGGCGCGAGCGAGCGCCGCGCGATTGTCGATGATGCGCTGCGCCGCACGTCGCTTTCGGATTTTCGCGGCACTTACCCGAAGCAATTGTCGGGCGGCATGCGCCAGCGTGTCGGCATTGCCCGCGCACTGGCGGTGCGCCCGGCGATCCTTTTGATGGACGAGCCGCTGTCGGCGCTGGATTCGCAAACCCGCGAACTGCTGATGGAAGATTTCATTCGCCTGCTCGCTGACGGCGCGATGGGCGCGGTCTATGTGACGCATAACCTCGAAGAAGCGGTCCGGCTCGCCGACCGCATCGTGGTGCTGTCGCGGCGGCCCGGCCGGGTCCGCGAGGTCGTCACCATCCCGCTGACGCGCGGCGAACGCGGCGACATCGGCGCGCGCGGCAGGTTGCTCACGCTGCAGAACGAGTTGTGGTCGCTGATCCGCGAAGGGGCGATCGATGCCGAGCGGGAGGTTCAGCGTGCTTGACCGCTCGGGAAAGCCTGACGCGTCAGCGCCGGACGATCTCAACGCCGCAACGCGGCCGGTCGGGTTTCGCGGCGGCGGATTCTCCCCGAAAGCGGGCCGCCATGCGGGCTGGATCGCGCTCGCGCTTGTGATCGGGTTTTGGCAACTGGCCAGCAGCGCCGGGCTCGTCAATGCCTTGTTCCTGCCGGCGCCGTCCGCGATCGTGCGCGCGATCTATCAGCTCGCGCAAAGCGGTGCGCTCTGGCACCATCTGTCGTATTCGATCATGCGGATCGGTGCGGGGTGGATCCTCGGCACCGTCGCCGGCGTCGTCGTCGGTTTCGCAGTCGGGCTCTCCAGCCTGGCGCGCGGCGTCGGCATCACCTTCATCTCGGCGCTGTTTCCGATTCCCAAAATCGCGCTGCTGCCGCTGTTGATCCTGTGGCTCGGGATCGGCGAAGAACCGAAGATCGCCACCATCGCGCTCGGGGTGTTCTTCTCCACCGCGATTTCGGTCTATAGCGGCGTCGATGCGGTGCCGCGCAACCTGATCCGGATGGCGCAGAGCTTCAATGTGCCGTTCCATGCCATCGTGCGCCGGGTGATCTGGCCAGGCGCGCTGCCGTCGATCCTTGCGGGATTCCGGATCACCGCGTCGATCGCGCTGCTCCTGGTGGTGAGCGCGGAGATGATCGGCGCCGAATACGGCATCGGCGCCTTCGTGCTGCAGGCCGGCAACCTGATGCAGACCGATCAACTGCTGGCCGGCGTCGTGATCCTGTCGCTGTTCGGGCTGGCGGTCGGCAAGCTGATCAATCTGCTGGAAACGCGGCTGCTGCACTGGCGGTGAGAAGCCGTCGGTGCGACCTTTGCATTGCGAGCCGCGTAGCGATGAAATCGTTCTCGTCGTCCCGGCCTTGAGCCGGGACCCATACGCCGTGCCGGTTCGTTTCGGCAATGGGGCAGATACCTTTGGCAACTATCGAACGCCAGGGGTTATGGGTCCCGGCTCAAGGCCGGGACGACGCCAGGTTCTGGATTTTTTTGTTCGCAATGACGGTTCGGCGGTTCACGCGTTGCCGCGATCCTCGCGGAACAGGTCGAGCTTCTGCTGCACCGGGCGGTCGGAGAAGCTGAACAATACCGAATCCGCGTCAGCCTCGTGGGTGACCCAGTGCCAGCTCGGCACCACGAACAGGTCGCGCGGACCCCACTCGAAGGTCTGCTCGCCGACCCGGGTGCGGCCGCGGCCTTCGATCGCCGCGAACACCGTGGCGTCGGTCGCCCGATAGCGCGCGGTCTTGAATCCCTTCGGCAACAACTGGATGAAGGTGCCGATGGTCGGCATCGCAAAGTCGCCGGTCTCGGGATTGGAGAATTTCAGCTTCAGGCCGTGGCAGGCATCCCACTCATTGCTCGTCTTGGCCTGTTCCAGCGCCTCCCGCGTATGGCTGTAGGGATAGTTGAAGATCGGCGAGGTCTTCGAGGCGCGCTTGCCGTCGACCGGCAGCAGGTTGTGACCATAGCGGGCAAAGCTGTCGCCGGCGGGCTTGGTGATCTTTTGCTGATCCTCGTTCGATCCCTCCGCGAACGAGGCATCGAAGAACTGCACCATCGGAATATCGAGCCCGTCGAGCCAGAACATCGGCTCCGAAGTCTGGTTGGAGTGGTCGTGCCAGGTCATCGATGGCGTGATCACGAAATCGCCGGGTTCCATCGCGGTGCGCTCGCCGTCCACGGCGGTGAACGCGCCCTTGCCCTCGAGCACGAAACGCAACGCCGACTGGCTATGACGGTGCGCCGGCGCGACATCGCCGGGGATCACCATCTGCACGCCGGCAAACAGCGACGTGGTGATTTTCGACTGGCCGCGAAGCCCCGGATTTTCCAGGAC
This sequence comes from uncultured Alphaproteobacteria bacterium, assembly GCA_963843235.1. Classification (GTDB taxonomy): domain Bacteria; phylum Pseudomonadota; class Alphaproteobacteria; order Rhizobiales; family Xanthobacteraceae; genus Bradyrhizobium. The sequence goes on along the minus strand of CAWJJV010000003.1, from coordinate 144,306 downwards.
CAGCACCCGCCGCTCGGCCTCCTTGGCCGTGATCAGCTTGCCCGCTTCGGTCATGTAGTCGCGGATCGCGTCGAAGCGCCACAGATGCGGCCGGCAGGCGCTCTTCGGCTCGGGCGTGATCAGATCGCCCATCACGTTCCACAGCGCGGAAAGATTTTCGCCGTCGATCTTCTTGTAGAACGCCTCGCGTTCCGGCGTCTTCTGCACGGCTTCCATGGCGAGCCTCCCAAAGTCAGTGTTCTACCGATTTAATTGACAGCATACTTACAAAGTGGATAACGTCAATGCCATCGTAACAACAAACAAAATGGCGTGGGGAGGAAGCCGATGAAGCTGCACGGCTATTTCCGCAGCAGCGCATCCTACCGGGTCAGAATCGCGCTGAACCTGAAGGGGGTGAGCGCGGAGCACCTGCCGCATCACCTGCGCAAGGGCGAGCAATGCGCGCCGGCGTACCTCGCGATCAATCCGCAAGGGCTGGTGCCGGCGCTGGAAGACGCGAATGCGATCCTGACCCAGTCGCTCGCCATCATCGAATGGCTCGACGAAATCCATCCCGCACCGCCGCTGCTGCCCGAGAATCCGCTGCGCCGCGCCAAGGTCCGCGCCTTTGCGATGGCGCTCGCCTGCGACACCCATCCGGTGCAGAACCTCAAAGTGCTGGCGCGGCTGCGCCAGCTCGGCCTGCCGGAAGCAGGAAGTGACGGAGTGGGCGGCGTGGGCCAACCGCGAGGGCCTTTCCGCGTGCGAAACGCTGATCGCGGGCGAGGCCGGCCCGTTCTGCTTTGGAACCGCGCCCACGATCGCCGATCTCTGCCTGGTGCCGCAGCTCGCCAATGCCCGGCGCTTCGGCGTCGACCTGACCGCCTATCCGCGCCTGCTCAAAGCGGAAGCCGCAGCGAAAAACCTCAAGGCGTTTGCCGACGCCGCACCCGACAGGCAGCCCGATGCCGAATAAATCAACGCCGATCACGATGGACGCCGTCTACACCGCGCCCGGTTATCTGTTTCGCCGGATGCAGCAGATCGCAGTCGCGATTTTCACCGAGGAATGCAAGGCGTACGACCTGACGCCGGTGCAATATGCCGCCCTGGTCGCGATCCGCACCCATCCCGGCATCGATGCCACGCGCCTTTCCGCGGTGATCGCGTTCGATCGCTCGACGCTCGGCAGCGTGATCGAGCGGCTGGAAGCCAAGCGTCATATCGAGCGAATGCCGGCCGCCGGGGATAGGCGCGTCAAGCTGCTGCATTTGACCAAGACCGGCGCAGCGCTGCTGCGCGATGTCATGCCGTCGGTCGAGCGGGCGCAGGCGCGGATGCTGCAGCCCCTGAAGCCCGCCGACCGCACGACACTGATGGCCCTGATGGCGCAATTGGTCGATCTCAACAACGAGGCCTCACGGGTGCCGCTGCGCGCCGAAGACGCGCTCGAACACTTCAGGAAATCGAGCTGATGGGATCAGGCTTGAACGCGCGGCCGGTGCTGATCGCCGGTGGCGGCATCGGCGGCCTGGCGGCGGCGCTGGGCCTGGCACAAAAGGGCATTCGCTCGGTCCTGCTCGAAAAGGCCGCCGCGCTCGGCGAAATCGGCGCCGGCATCCAGCTCGGGCCCAACGCGTTCCATGCCTTCGACTATCTCGGCGTCGGCGAAGCGGCGCGCGGCATGGCCGTCTATATCGATCAACTCCGGCTGATGGATGCGCTGACCGCCGAAGAGATCACCCATGTCGATCTGCGCGATGCCTTTCGCGCGCGGTTCGGCAACCCCTACGCGGTGGTTCATCGCGGCGATTTGCATGGTGTTTTTCTCAGGGCATGTCAGGCCCACGACCTGATCGAGCTGCGCGTGAACAGCGAAGTCGTCGGTTACGACCAGGATGGCTCGTCGGTGACGGCGCGGCTCGTGTCCGGCGAACGCGTCACCGGATCGCTGTTGATCGGTGCGGACGGGCTGTGGTCGAATATCCGCAAGCAAGTCATATCCGACGGGCCGCCACGGGTTTCCGGCCACACCACCTATCGCTCGGTGATCCCGACCGAGGAGATGCCGGAGGATCTGCGCTGGAATGCGGCGACGCTGTGGGCCGGGCCGAAATGCCACATCGTGCATTATCCGCTGTCGGGCTGGAAGGTGTTCAACCTCGTCGTCACCTATCACAACGACGCGCCGGAGCCGGTCGCCGGCCAAGCCGGTGTCTGACGATGAGGTGATGCGGGGTTTTGCGCATGTTCATGCGCGGGCGCAGGACATCATTCGCCACGGCAAGAACTGGCGGCTCTGGGTGTTGTGCGACCGCGACCCGATCGAGCGCTGGATCGACGGCCGCGTCGCATTGCTCGGCGATGCCGCCCATCCGATGATGCAATATTTCGCGCAAGGCGCCTGCCAGGCGATGGAAGACGCGGTGTGCCTGTCGCATATGCTGGGCGCCCATCCGGACGACTACGCGACCGCGCTCGAACAATACCGCGCGCAACGCTTCGCCCGCACCGCCCGCGTGCAGCTGCTATCCCGCGCCATCGGCGAGCACATCTATCATCCCGCCGGTGAACACGCGCGCTTCCGCAATGCCATCATGGGCGCCAAGACGTCGGAGGATTATTACGACGATCTGGCGTGGCTCTATGGCGGCACGGGGTTGGATCATTAGCCGAAACGCTTTGTCATCCCGGCCTTGCCGCTGGATCGACGCAACGTCTATCAAGATCACGAATCCTGCGGCGTCTGGAAGGCCAGATGCGTGCAACTGGCCCCGGCTCGTGGTTTCCCGCGAAGGCGGGGACTTAATCCGTCCCGCCGATTTTCCTCGCGATTTTCCGAATTGACTCAGATCATGAACTTAGCTTCCTGCGCGGAGACGCAATCTATTTAAGGAACTCCTTGCGCGTACGCACCGAAATCCTCGCCGAGAAACTGATTGTTGGTCGCTCGGATTTTTGCAGCATCATCGTCGTAAATAAACGGCAGAAATGCGTAACGACGGCCACGCTTCACCGGTGATACCGAATGCAAAAGGGAGCATGAGAACACGACCGCACCGCCGGGCGGCGGTTTGAAGCCGCGGGGACCATATTCTGGAAAGCTCACTTCGCCGCCATCGAAGTCGCTGTTTAGATTGACTGACGCAGCAAACCGTCTGTGCGCGGTCCCTTTAGTAGTATTGTCGCGATGGGGAGCGAAGTGGCCAGCGTCCTCTGCGCGGTAACAGCCGACTAAATAGCGCTCAATACGCGTTGCCTTGTATTGATAAGCTTTGAGTAATTCCTGCAAGATGGTTCGAGCGAAGCGCTGATTAATTTGCTTTGTGATTTCTCTGTCTTCAATTGTGTGGTCGCGTCGACGCTTGTGCCTATGGTCGTTAACTTTAACGGTCCTCCCCCCGACCTCGCGCATGAACCCAGTTTCAATGCCACCATCGCTGTCATAAAGGGCGATCAGCTTGTCACAGAATTGACGCTCGAATACATTTGATAAAATGAGAACCGGAGCCTGAACCTCAAATCCCGCGTACCGGGCGGGTGGCGGAAGGGATCTGACGAAGTTAACGACCTCCTTGGCATCTCCGCCGTTTTGCTCGAAAGGGACGATCTTTAGGATACGGAGGGTCGGATCGATGACAAACCACATTCGGCGCAGCGGTGTTGTTTTCGTCGGCGAATTATCATCGTTCGGAATAGCTCCATAGAGCTTGCTGATCTCGCCGGTGAAGTCCCAAAAAAAACGATGGCCCGGAAGTCGCGCCGAGACCCGGCCCTGCGCTTTCGTCCCTGGGATCCAAACTTACGCCAAAGAATGAAGCGAAGTTATCATCGAAGACATCGGTATGCGCGAGAACCTCTGCGATGGCCCTTCGACCTTTCGCGTCCGCCGTGGCGAAAAAGCAAAGTACGATATATCGACCGCCCACCGCGTCGAATTTAAAGCGCTCCAGGCCAGTTGATCGCGCAATAAACCAAGGTGCGGGGTCACCGGGGAGCAGTTTTCGGTAAGTTGGTGAGCTCAATGAAACCCCCTGTGTCATGTCACCACCCTATGGGAGAAGGCGTAGATTGTAAGATGTGGACATCCACCGTGCCAAACAACAATTCCCTCGATCTCGTGCCAAGTCGGTGATGCCGGCCGGCCCCCCGATCACGGCGATGCGCACGAACTTTCTTCCTGCGCATCGCTGGGCAATGACGGGGTTACAGAAAATGCCTTCGGGCGGCAGCGAGGCGGCCTGCGACGCCAGGCATTGCATGACACGGCCGGCGCGGGGGATCCCTCCACCCAGCGTGCGGACATCGTCGAGGGGCAGCGTTGAGGCACTAGCTCGGGCACTTCGTGCCGCGAGAGCGCAGTCGCGTATCTGTCCGTCATCGTCCGGCTTGACCGGACGATCCAGTATCGCGATGAAATCGAAAACTCGCGACGTACTGGATACCCCGCATGCGCGGGGTATGACGCTATACTTGCTGTTTGAAGATTGCGGCGCGACTGTCTTCCCTTCTCCCCCTGCGGGAGAAGGCGGCGCGCACGTCGTGCGTGCCGGATGAGGGGTAGCAACGTAACGAGAGGCAGTGACCCCTCACCGTCTCGCCGCCGCTTCGCCAACGTCGGTCGATCCGCCGGATCCTCTTCCCACAAGGGAGAGGGAAGAAAGTGTGAGCTGGGCGCTAAAATCCGACCACGGCGATGCGCACGAACTCTCCTCCCACCCATCGCCGGTCGATCGCGAGTTACAGAAAATACCTTCTGTAACCGGTCTGCGTTAGACGCAGCGCCGCACCCGCACGCCGTTCACCGATACCCAGCGGCACGCCGCGACGGGGCGGCGCACGACCACCGCGCCTCGATACCCGGCGCAGCCGGCACGGTAGACGCCACGGGCGCATACCACGGCATTGGCGTCGGTCGATTCGAAGGTCATGGTCGCGCCGAAGGCGAGGACAGCGAATGCAAGAAGCAGAAACGAGCGCATGTTGATCTCCCTGATTTGTTTTTGTCGATCATAGAGCTTGAATGTTCTACGGATCACGTCAATTCGACATATGAATTACCGCGCGGCAAACGACGCCAAAACGTCCTTGCAGGCGGGTGAAAGCGACGCGGCCTGCGACGCCAGGCATTGCACGATACGGCCGCCGCCGGGCGGGACACCGCCGCACAGCGTGCGAACATCGCCGCCGCATGCAGACCTCAAGACGAACAGCTCCTCGCGTGGCCGCATCGGCCGCAGCGCCATGGTCGCGGGCGCTGCGGCGGGCGCTGCTCCCGGACTGGCGGTGGCGGCGGCGCCGCCGCCGCAGGCGCGGCACCGCCGCCGCTCGCCGCGTTGACGGCCTGCTGGCAGCTCGGCGACAGCTTCGACTTGTTGGTCTCCAGACAGTTCAGCGCCGCGGCGCCCCCGGTCGGCACGCCGGCACAGGTTTTCTGATAGTCGGCGCGGCAGGCGCTGCGTATCGCGGCGACCTGCGCGCTGCTCGGCTTTTTGGCCGGGGCGCCAGCGGCAGCCTTGGGCGCGGGTTGAGCCGCGGTTTCGGCGGCCGGGGCCGCCGCAGCGGCCGCCGGTGCGGATTCGGGTTTAGCACTCGGGTTTAGATTCGGGCTTGGCTTCCGCTTTGGGTGCAGCCGGCGCTTCGACCGCACGAACCGCGGTCTGGCAGCCCGGCGCAAGGCTCGACATGTTCTTCTGCAGGCATTGCAGCGACGCCATGCCGCCCGGTGGGATGCTGGCGCAATGCGCTTCATAATCGGCGCGGCATTCGGACCTGATGGCGCTGCGCTGCGCATCGGTCGGCGCCTGCGAAAATGCCGGTATCGTTGCCGCGAACGTGGCTGGTATCACCAATGCCCAAAGCATCGCCGCGCGTCTCGACGTGTTGATCATCTGAAATCCTTATTTTGTTGTCGCCGGATCAGCCGCTTCAACCGAACTTAAATCGTAAAAAAAATTGGCAGAAAAATTCTCGCGGTCGCTATCATTTTCGTTTTTCGTTTTCCCCGCAAGCGGATTGTTGCCGGCGGACCGCGCGTGCGACAAACCAGCGCCAATGCGGCGTCACACCCGGATCATCCGTTTGCCGCGGTTCTCGCCCGCCAGCAATCCGATCAGCGCCTGCGGCGTATTCTCAAGGCCGTCGATGATGTCCTCCTGAACCTTCAGCTTGCCTGACGTGACCCAGGATTGCAGGTCGGACAACGCCTTGTCGCGCTGTTGCATGAAGTCCATCACGATGAAACCCTGCATGATGAGGCGCTTCACCACGATCAGTCCGGGCACGCCGCGCGGACCTGACGCCGACGGCGCGCCGTCATATTGCGAGATCGCACCGCAGCAGGAGATGCGGCCACGGGTGTTCATCTGCGCCAGGCAGGCTTCGAGAATGTCGCCGCCGACATTGTCGAAGTAAACATCGATGCCTTTCGGTGCCGCGGCCTTCAGGGCCTTGAAAACCGCGCCGTCCTTGTAATCCACCGCGGCGTCGAACCCGAGCTCGGAGGTCAGCCAATGGCATTTGTCCTTGCCGCCGGCGATGCCGACCACGTGGCATCCCTTGATCTTGGCGATCTGGCCGACAATCGATCCAACCGAGCCGGCTGCGGCCGAGACCACCACGGTTTCGCCGGCCTTCGGTTTGCCGACGTCGAGCAGACCGAAATAGGCGGTGAGGCCGGCGATGCCGTAGACGCTGAGCAGATGGGTCATCGGCTCGATCTTCGGCATCTTGGTCAGGTGCTTGGCGGGGACAACCGCGTAATCCTGCCAGCCGGTGTCGCCGAATACGAGGTCGCCGGGTGCGAGGCCCGGGGCTTTCGATGACACGACTTCGGCGATGCCGCCGCCGGCCATCACCGTGTTGGCCTCGACCGCCGCGCGATAGGTCGCGCCGTGCATCCAGGCCCGGTTGGCGGCGTCGAGCGAAATATAGCGCACGCGCAACAGCGCCTCGCCGTCGCCAGGTTCTGGCACCGCACTCTCGGTCATCTTGAAATGTTCAGGTGCGAGTTTTCCGGTTGGCTTTTCAACCAGCAAGACCTGACGATTGACCGTGTTGCTCATCGCGTTCGCTCCCGAAGTGTCGTTGTTTGATGCAGCGGGCGCACAGAAGATGCTCGAACTGCACACATTGTGCGCTGCGCTTGACGCTAATCCGCCGAGGCGTCATTCCACAACGGGAACATTTGCCGGTCGGTGGCATGCCAGCGCGCCTGGCTTCGTTTGGCGTTCTCAGGAAGCTTGTTGCGCCCGGTCGAAAACCTGCCAAACTCGCAATCGCCGGGATCTTCTTACGGGGGTAAGAGAAATGTCCAACAGGTTTACGCAGTATATTCTGTTCGCGATGGCGCTTGGCATTGTGATGGGGGCGCTGATCTTCAATTATCTGCCCGACATCCGGGCGGATATCGCCGCCGACGTAAACCTGATCGCGATGCTGTTCCTGCGCCTGATCAAGATGATCATTGCGCCGCTGGTGTTCGCGACGCTGGTCGGCGGCATCGCCCACATGGGCAGCGGCGCGCGACTTGGACGCATTTTCGCGAAGACCATGGGCTGGTTTGTCAGCGCATCGTTCGTGTCGTTGCTGCTCGGCCTCGTGATGGTCAATCTGCTGCAGCCGGGTGCTAATTTTCCAGGTACCTTGCCGGACAAGGCGCAATCGACCGGCCTGCCGGTATCGGCGTTCTCGATCGAGAAATTCCTGACCCATCTGATTCCGACCTCGATTGCGGACGCGATGGCGCAGAACGAAATCCTGCAGATCGTGGTCTTTGCGGTCTTCTTCTCGGTCGCCCTCGGTGCGGCGCCGGAGCGATCCAAGCCGATCCTGTCCCTGATCGATGACCTCGGCCACATCATGCTGAAGGTGACGGGCTATGTGATGTTGTTCGCGCCGATCGCGGTTTGGGCTGCGATCACGGCGACGGTGGCGAAGAACGGTCTTCTGGTGCTGTGGAAGCTGGTCGTCTTCATGGGCGGCTTCTATCTGTCGCTGCTGTTGTTGTGGGGCATTCTCATCATCGTCGGGTTCATCGTGATCGGGCCGCGGTACAGTCACCTGCTGCGGCTGATCCGCGAACCGCTGATGATCGCGTTCTCGACGGCAAGTTCGGAAGCCGCCTATCCGAAGACGCTCGAGGGCCTCAACCGTTTCGGCGCCTCGTCGCGGATATCGAGCTTCGTGTTGCCGCTCGGCTATTCGTTCAACCTCGACGGCACGATGATGTACTGCACCTTTGCCAGCATCTTCATCGCGCAGACCTATCACATCGAAATGTCGCTCGGCACGCAGTTGGCGATGCTGGCGACCTTGATGATCACCTCAAAGGGCGTCGCCGGCGTTCCCCGCGCGTCGCTGGTGGTGATCGCCTCGACCTTGAGCCAGTTCAACATTCCCGAGGCGGGCCTGTTGATGATCATGGGTATCGATACGTTCCTCGACATGGGACGCAGCGCCACCAATGTGATCGGCAACTCGCTCGCCACCGCCGTGGTGGCGAAGTGGGAAGGCGAGCTTGCGCCCGAGCATGCGCTGGGCCCCGACGACGTCGTGCCGCCGGACATTATCCCCGGCGAGATCCCCGCAATGGCCGGCCATTGACGGGAGCGGTGCATGCGCCAAGTTTTGGGGAGACCAGTCCTTCGCCGGCAGCCTGTTGCTGGCGGCGTGGTTACTGACAAATGCGGCGACGGCCCAGACCGGCGGCAGTGAAGGGCTGAGCCCGACGCTCGCCAACATCAAGAACACGCATGTCGTGCGGCTCGGCTATCGCGAGAGTTCGCCGCCGTTCTCGTTTCTCGATCCATCCAACCGGCCGATCGGCTACAGCCTCGAACTTTGCGAGGCGGTCGTCGACGAGATCGGCGTCGAAGTCGACGACCCCAACCTGAAGATCGACTACGTCAAGGTCACCTCGGATGACCGTATTCCGGCGGTGGTGCAGAACAAGATCGACCTCGAATGCGGGTCGACCACCGCCAACGCCGAGCGCGCCAAGCAGGTGGCGTTCTCGCCGCTGATGTTCGTGGCCGGCACCAAATTGATGGTGCCGAAGGCTTCAACGATCTCGGCGCCGAAGGACCTGCAGGGCAAGACCGTCGTGGTCACCAAGGGCACCACCAACGAACAGGCCATGCACGCGCTCGACAAGAAGTTCGCGCTGGGCCTCAACGTCGTGGTCTCGCCGGATCACGAGCAGTCCTATCAGATGCTGGTGGACGGCAAGGCCGATGCGTTCGCGACCGACGATATCCTGCTCTACGGCCTGATCGCGCGGCACAAGTCGCAGGACAAGTTCCGCGTCACCGGCGATTACCTGTCCTACGATCCCTACGGGATCATGTTTCGCAGGGGCGAGCCGCAGCTCAAGGCCGTGGTGGAGCGGGCGTTCCGCAAGCTTGGTACCAACCACGACCTGATTCCGCTCTACAACAAATGGTTCGTGTCGCGCCTGCCGACCGGCGAGAAGCTGAATGTCGCGATCTCGCCGCAACTCGAGGACGCCTTCAAGGTGCTCGACGACAGCGAAGGGGCAGGGAACTAGCGCGAGTTTCAGCAACGAGGAGGGAGACGGTTTTCCAGGTAAGACCATGCTCAAACACGCTGGTCAGCGTCCTGGCGAGTCGGATAAAGCAAGACACGCCCGCTTCCGGGGCGTTTCGGAAAAACTGAAAGCGACATCGGAATGACGACCGTCTCCCTGACGATATCGCAGGTGTTCGATATCGCCTTGAAATCCTACACGGCTGGAAAGCTCGCTGAAGCCGAGCAGTTCTGCCTCAAAATATTGTCCGCCGATCCCAATTCCGCCGCCACACTAAATCTTCTGGCCGTCATCGACACGTCGCTAGGCAGGAATGACGCGGCGCTGGCCAATTACGACCGTGCACTGGCGCTGCAGCCGGACTTTATCCAGGCGTTGAACAATCGCGGCGCCGTGTTGAAGCAGATGAAACGGTACGGCGAGGCGCTGACAAGCTACGATCGCGCGCTTGATCTTCAGCCGGATCATGTCGAAGTGCTCAACAATCGCGCGGGCGTCCTGCACGAGCTGAAGCGGTACGACGAGGCGCTGGCGAATTACGATCGTGCGCTTGCCTTGCGGCCAAGCCATGCCGAAGCGCTCAACAATCGTGGCATAACCTTGCAGGCGCTCGGACGTCATGCCGAAGCGTTGACCAGCTACGACTCGGCCCTCTCCCTGCGCCCCGATTTCGTCGAGGCGTTTATCAATCGCGGCATCACCCTATACGACTTGAAGCGCTTCGATGAAGCGCTCGTGAATTACGATCGTGCGCTCCGGCTGCGGCCGAACAATGCCGATGCACTCAGCAATCGCGGCAATGCGCTGCGTAAACTGTTGCGATATGACGACGCTCTGGCAAGCTACGATGAGGCGCTGCGCCTGCAGCCGCATCACGTCGAGGCGCTTTATAACCGCGGTCTCGCGTTGCGTGAGCTCAGGCGGTTCGACGAGGCATTGGCGAATTACGACGGTGCGCTTGCCTTGCGCCCCGATTATGCCGAGGCTCTCGCCAGTCGCGGCGTTGCGCTGCATGACCAAAAGCGATTCGATGACGCCTTGAACAGCTATGACCGCGCCCTGGCGTTGCGGCCGGATTTCGTCGAAGCGCTCGTCAATCGCGGTGTCACGCTGCACGATCTAAAGCGGTCCGGGGAAGCGCTCGGGAGTTACGACCGTGCGCTTGCCCTGGAGCCCGACAATTTCGAAGCGCTCACCAATCGCGGCGTAGCGTTGCATGATCTGGGACGCTATGGCGAAGCACTGTCAAGTCATGAGCGGGCGCTTGCCGTGCGGCCAGGCGACGCCGCCGCGCTCAGCAACCGCGGCGTCACCCTGCATAAACTCGGGCGACTCGACGAGGCCTTGGCGAGTTACGATGGTGCGCTTGCCGCGCGGCCCGACTATGTCGATGCGCTGGTCAATCGTGGCGTCACGCTGCACGACCTTAAGCGATTTGGCGAGGCGTTAGCGAGCTACGATCGCGCCGCTGTCTTGCAGCCGGACTGCGCCGACGCGGGTTTTTTCGGAAGCATGTCGCGGCTGCTCACCGGCGATTTCGAGCGCGGATGGGTCGACTATGAGCAGCGATGGAAGAGTTCGTCTCAGGCGCTTTCAAAGCGGGATTTTCCGCAACCGCTCTGGCTCGGCGAGGACGATATCGCCGGTAAAACAATTCTGCTGCACAGCGAGCAGGGTTTCGGAGATACGATTCAATTCTGCCGTTATGCACCGCTGGTTGCTGCGCGCGGCGCGCGCGTCATGATGGAGGTCGAAGAGCCGCTTCAGAGTCTCATGACCGGTCTTGACGGCGTGGTCCGCATCATAGCCAAGGGCGATCCTCTGCCTGATTTCGACTTCCAATGCCCGCTCCTCAGCCTGCCTCTGGCATTCAAGACGCGAATTGACTCAATTCCGTCGAGCCTATCCTATCTGCGTCCGCCGAAGCGGACATTGCAAGATTGGGATAGCCGGCTCGGGAAAGAGAGCCGCCCGAAGATCGGCCTAGCTTGGGCGGGCAATGCGAAACATGTCAGGGATCGGGAACGATCGATCGGTCTTTGCGCCCTCTTGCCGTTGCTCGACGTCGACGCAACGTTTGTCAGTTTGCAAAAGGAAGTTCGCAACGCTGACATGGAGACGATCAGGACGAACCGCAGGATACTTGATCTCGGCGGTTCGCTTGGAGATTTCTCCGACACGGCGGCGCTCATCTCACGCCTCGATCTCGTCATATCGGTCGACACCAGCATCGCGCATCTTGCGGGGGCCTTGGGCAAGCCGGTTTGGGTTTTGTTGACGCATGTCCCGGATTGGCGCTGGCTGCTCGACAGGGATGACAGTCCCTGGTACCCGACCGCACGTTTGTTCCGTCAGGGTGATACCCGCGAATGGGATGGCGTGGTGGCACGGCTTCGTGATGCGCTGCTCGAATTCATCGAAGGCAACCGAAGTTAAGACACGGCGAAGGATGGGCCACCCGCCAAGCCAACCCCGACCTGATTTACGGTCGATTAACCATAACGTCGTACCTCAATGGCAGCAAAATCTGCCCTTGATCTCGAGCTCTGATCTTTCGAGACCTTGGGCCTTTTGAGGATGATGTCATGGTCGCCGCTGTCAATAATAGCCCGAGTGTATTGGCTCCGCCGCAATCGAAGACGCAGTCGCCATCTGCGCCGCCCAGCGCCTCCGCTGCCTTCCAGCAGTCGCTCGATCAATATCTGCAGAACACCACCAGCGGTGCGGGTGGCGCCATCGGCGCGAATGCCTCACAGACGCTCAGCAGCGATCTGATGTCCTCGTTGCTGCAAATGCAATCGTGACGGTTGCTCCGCCCTCGCGCGGATAGCCACGACAACGAAGCCGTCCTTTCGGGCGGCTTTTTGTTTTGGCGAGCGGCTCGGTCGTCGCTCGCCGCGCCGCTCCCTGGCAGGTTCGAAGGCGTTGTTTACGGCTTGATATGGAGCGCGGATTTGGTCGCGTTCAGCGCGTTGCTGAAGGCCGCCTTGGTTTGACCGGTCAACGAGTTTGCCTCGTAGGTCGGGCCACTCGTAAACCCGGTTTTGGGTTTGACGCCGATCGTCGTTTCAACGTTGTTCAGAGCGCGCGTGAAGCTGTTATTTACGTCGCTCGCGGCTTTGTTGAGCTGGGCCGTCTGCTTGGCGACAAAGGTGCTGGCGGACGAGGTGATGGACGATAGGTCGGTCATGCGCGGCTCCCTGCGCGCAGACCATCGGCCCGGTATGGTTAATGAGGCGTTAATGTCCGGCTCCGACGCTGACAGCCTCTTAGAAAAAATTCAGGTCCTGCACACGGCCGCCGCCGGCGACGGTCGCGTATTCGATCGCCAGGAATAATCCGCCGGCGACATATATTTTTTCATGGCGCGAGCGCGCCAGCGCGCGGCTGATGTCGACCGCGTCCGCGACGGTCGCGGCGACGTGGACGCCGGCTTTCGGATTGGCCTTACGCACCGCCGCGGCGATGAGCGCTGGGTCCGCGCCCTTGTGATGCGCCGCCGTGCAAACGATCGTGCCGAACGACGGGGCCAGCGCGCCCACGATCTCGTCGGCCTTTTTGTCGAAGGAAGCGCCGGTCACCAGGATCCAGCCTTCGGCGCCGTGAATGGCCTGCAGGCTCGCGAGCGATTGCCTGATGGCGTCGGGTGTATGGCCGACATCGACGACGGTGAGGGGATCTTTCTGAATGACATCGAGGCGGCCGGGCCAGCGTGCCTCGCGCAGCCCCGATCGTACCGCGGCTTCGATGGCGGCCGGCGTTGCCTGCGGGCGCGTCTCGCGCAGCCAGAGTACGAACAGCGCGACCGCGACGGCGGCATTGTTGAATTGAAACGCTCCCGACAGGCGCGTTTCCAGCGAGCGAAATTCGTAGCCTTCGAAGCGGAAATCGAACCGCTGCCCCGAGGTCGAGACCGATTCGCCTGACATCGCGATCTGGTCGCGGACAAACCGCGAGGCGACCTGGCGGTAGCGGTTATATTCGAGCAAATGCGGACGCAGGCTCCGGCAATTCTCGCCATAGACAATGGTGCCTTCAGATGCGCAGGCGTCGCTTTTGTCGGAGGCGATCAATTCCAGGGAATTGCCGAGCAGCGCGACATGCTCGTAGTCGACCGAGGTCACGGCGGTGACGCGTGCGCCAACCAGGCGTACCGGATCGTAGCGGCCGCCAATGCCGGCCTCGAACACCGCGAAATCGCATTCGCATTCCCGGAAATACAGGCAGGCCAGTGCGAACAGGGCTTCAAAAGCCCCGAATTGTCCGCTCCGCCCTGAAAGCCCTGACATGGCGGCGCTGACCCGCGCGGCCAGGCGCGCCAGATCGGCATCGCCGATCGGTGCACCGTCGACCTGAAACCGCTCGTTGAAACGATACAGATGCGGCGAGGTGAACAGGCCGGTCCGCAGGCCGTGGGCCTGCCCGATCCCGGCACAAAACGCCGCGGTAGAGCCTTTACCGTTGGACCCGGTCACGACGACGGCGATGCGCGCCAGCCACGCCCGGTCGATCGCGAGCACGTCGAGCAGCTCCGCCATCCGCGCCAGGCAAATGCCGTCGCCGTATTTCGGCAAATCAAACAGCCGATCAGGCATTTGGTGCCCTCGCATTGGCCGCGTCTGTCGATGGCGTCAGCAGGCCCAGCGCCGAAAATGTGTGGTGCCAGAGTTTCAGGATCAGGTCCGGCCGTTCGCACTCCTCCAGCACCCGGATCGCGGGGTTTGAATTCACCTCGATCACCGCAATGGCATCGGCCACGCCTGCGATATCGGTAAACACGTCCACCGCGGCGACCCGAAGGCCCAGCGCGCGGGCCGCCTTGCGCGCCTCGGTGGCCGCGGCCTCGGAATGCGGGGCCTCAAGGGCCATCGTTCCCCCGGCACTCAGATTCATTCGGCCAGGAAGGCTCCAGCGCTCGCCCCTGGGCAGCACGCGGTCGAGTGAGGTGTCGGGGTCCGCGCGCAGCGAGGCCGGCGAAAGCCCGCGGGCCTGCAAAGCCGCGTTGTGCGCGATCAAGAGCTCGCGGATCGGGCGTTCGCCATCGCCCAACACAAACGGCGGATGTTTGCGTGCCGCATAGAGCACCTCGTCGTCGAGCAGGAAGATCCGGTACTCCAGCCCGGAAACGATGGGTTGAATCAGGATCGAAATCGTAATATTGCGCGACGTCGCGGATGTATCGAACCAGCGAGGCTTCGTCGTAAATGCCTTGCGCAAAATCGCCGCGCGATCCCACCAGCGGTTTGACGAATGCGGTCGCGCCCAGCGTTCTGAAATACGCCAACGCATCTTCGATTTCGTGGCCCGCGGGGCGGTAGGCGCGATACCGGTCATGCAGGAAAAAATATTCACCGCCCAGTGTCGGCACGCCGGCGCGTCCAAGAATGTTGTTCGTGAAGTATTTGTCCGATGCCAGCGTCGACGCGGTGGCGTTGTTTTGCGGATACCAGGAGCATCGACCGGCGCCGAAATAAACCCGTTTGGCTGGCGAGGCGACGCTGACGACGAGTCCCGTCCCGCCGTCGCTATCTTCAAACGCCAGTCCGAACTCAGCGCAGGCAAACTCGGCATAGATCGATTGGTCCGGATAAAAGCCCGGCTTTCCGGATCGAAGTTTTTCCAGGCGATGCATGCGGAATCCGGTGGGCCTCTATGTTCGAAGGGATGGCTCGATCCTTAGTGGAATCCCGGACAGGCGCTGAAATTAACTGCCAGAGCGGCGCCGATTTCGGCAAGTTAATTGCGCGTGACGCTGTCGTGACGAAGCCCGTGCCCATCCATGCCGCAAAATAAACCAAGCGCTATTTTCGGCCCTCAATTGCGCTTCAACGCGGGTTGACTATCTCTGATATCGGCGTACGTCACACGCTAAATCACCAGTCGTTTCAGGGGTTTTCGCCTGATCGAGGCCGGACGACGCGATTGTTCTACCATCTAGCCACCGGAAAAATCAAAACACATGAGCGCCTTCCATAGAGAGAAAGTTCTTTCTGTCCGGCATTGGACCGATACGCTTTTCAGCTTCACCGCCACCCGCAATTCCGGCTTTCGATTCCTCAATGGTCAGTTTGCGATGATCGGTCTCGAGGTCGATGGCCGTCCGCTGCTGCGCGCCTACAGCATGGCCAGCGCCAATCATGAAGAATCGCTCGAATTTTTCAGCATCAAGGTTGCCGACGGGCCGCTGACCTCGCGGCTGCAGCAGATCAAGGAGGGTGACACCATCCTGGTCGGGCGCAAGGCCACCGGCACGCTGATCGCCGACAATTTGATCCCCGGCAAGCGCCTGCTGTTGCTGTCGACCGGAACAGGGTTGGCGCCGTTCGCCAGCCTGATCAAGGACCCCGAGGTGTATGAACGATTTGAGACCATCGTCCTGGTGCACGGCTGCCGGCAGGTCTCCGAACTGGCCTACGGCGAGCAACTGGTGGCGCGGTTGCGCGACGACGAACTGTTCGGGCCGCTGCTGACCGAGAAGCTCGTGTATTATCCGACCGTCACCCGCGAGCCGTTCCGCAACCGCGGCCGGATCACCGACCTGATCACGTCAGAGCAATTGTTCGGGGATATCGGTCAGCCGCCGCTCGATATCGAAACCGACCGGATCATGATGTGCGGCAGCCCGGGGATGCTGGAAGAACTGCGCCAGATGTTCGAAGCGCGCAGCTTTCTCGAAGGCAGCCACAATGTACCGGGCCATTTCGTGATCGAGAAGGCGTTCGTCGAACGCTAAGGCTCAACTTCGCATTCGCCCTCATCGGCA
The DNA here is from genome assembly GCA_963843235.1 of uncultured Alphaproteobacteria bacterium. GTDB lineage: Bacteria > Pseudomonadota > Alphaproteobacteria > Rhizobiales > Xanthobacteraceae > Bradyrhizobium. The sequence goes on along the minus strand of CAWJJV010000003.1, from coordinate 128,014 downwards.
AGCGCCAAGCGCTTGCTCGGGCAATGACGATTCCGGCCCCCACCTTTTGTTGATAGCGCGATTCTCCTGCCGGCTGCTATAAGCCCGCAACAACGTCGCGTGGCTTCGCGCCAACGCGTCGATAAGGGGAGCGCGCGGGGCTTTGTCCGTATCCAGTCATGGCGGGCCAGCGAAGACGGCTTTTGTCTTCGCGGGTGGCGGCAGTTTTGGTGCAATTCAGGTGGGCATGATGCATGCGCTCGCCGCCCACGACATTTCGGCGGATATGGTGGTCGGCTCCAGCGTCGGTGCTCTGAACGGCGCTTACTATGCCGGCAATCCAACGCTGAAGGGCGTGCTGCACCTGGAAACCATTTGGCGCGGTCTGCAACGGCGCGACGTTTTTCCGGTCACGTGGCAAACCTTGCTGGGATTTCTCTGGCGCCGGGATTTCCTTATTCCGCATGACGGGATTGCGAAGCTGGTCGAGGACCATCTGCCCTATCGAAACCTGCAGGACGCCAAGCTTCCGGTTCACATCGTCACCACCGACATTGTTTCGGGTGACACCGTCGTGCTGTCGGAAGGCGCGGCCGCGCCGGCGATCGTGGCGTCGACCGCGATCCCCGGCGCGTTCACGCCGATCCGATACCGGGATTTTTACCTGGCCGACGGCGCGATCTCGAGCAATACGCCGGTCAAGGTCGCGGTCGAGAAAGGCGCGCGGCGTCTGATCATTCTGCCGACAGGCTACGCCTGCTCGCTCCACACCCCGCCGGTCGGCGCAGTCGCCAATGCGTTGCATGCGCTGACCCTGCTGATCGCGCGGCAATTAATCAGCGATTTGGAAGATCTCGCGTCCGACATCGAATACTTCGTGGTGCCGCCGCTATGTCCCTTGGTGGGGTCGCCTTACGATTTCACGCGAACGGCCGAGCATATCCAGCGTGCGGTCGAGAGCACCGATGCCTGGCTGGCGCAAGGCGGCCTGCACAAAGGCGGCATTCCCGACGAAATGCGCCCGCACAGCCACTAAGACCTCACGGCCTGATCGGGTTAGGTTGCACTGCAAAAAATTGACGTGGCGGCATACAGGTTCTCCGGGCGGATTGCTTCTCTGCCGGAGGGTTTGGCCGCCTCGCGGCGGTCGGCCGTCACATCCGTGACGGGCGCGGCGGATATTTTGTACAGGTTATCGGGCGTTTTGGATTAGGCTACCGCCGAAAAGAATAAGACGACAGGATTTGAAGCTCCATGGAAACGCTGCTGCTTCCGTTCTCTCCTCGTTTCATCGTTCTTACGATATGTGGTGTCGTCACCGCGTTGCTCGTCGGCATTGGGATCGTCGATCACACGGTCTTCAAGCTGGTGGTCTTGATTCCGATTGTTATTTTCGGCGCCCTCACGCTGCTCGGCATCCGCGATCTCACGCAGCAGAATCATGCGGTTTTGCGCAACTATCCGATCTCGGCGCATATCCGCTTCCTGCTCGAAGAGATACGGCCGGAGATGCGGCAGTACTTCTTCGAGAGCGAGAAGGACGGCATGCCGTTCTCCCGCGACACCCGCGCTCTGGTCTATCAGCGCGCCAAGATGCAACTCGACAAGCGGCCGTTCGGCACCCAGGAAGACGTCTATCGCGAGGGTTACGAATGGATGCATCATTCGGTGGCGCCAAAGGCTCGTGGCGACACGGAATTCCGTGTCACCATCGGCGGCCCGGATTGCACCAAGCCGTATTCGGCGTCGGTCTTCAACATCTCGGCGATGAGTTTTGGCGCGCTCAGTCCCAACGCCGTGCGCGCGCTCAACGCCGGCGCCAAGAAGGGCGGCTTCGCGCATGACACCGGTGAGGGCGGTGTCAGTCCCTATCATCGCGAAAACGGCGGCGACATCATCTGGGAAGTGGGCTCCGGCTATTTCGGCTGCCGCAACCGCGATGGTTCGTTCAACCCGGAAGAATTCGCCCGCGTCGCGGCCGACGACCAGATCAAGATGGTCGAACTCAAGATCAGCCAGGGCGCCAAGCCCGGACATGGCGGCGTGCTGCCGGCTGCCAAGGTCTCCGAAGAGATATCGAAGATCAGGGGCGTGGCCATGGGCGAGGATTGCATTTCGCCGGCCACCCACCGCGCGTTTTCGACGCCGCTGGAAATGATGGCCTTCATCGGCGAGATGCGGCGACTGTCCGGCGGCAAGCCGGCCGGGTTCAAGATGTGTATCGGCCACACCTGGGAATTTCTGGCGATCTGCAAGGCGATGCTGGAGACCGGCATTTATCCGGATTTCATCGTCGTCGACGGCAATGAGGGCGGCACCGGCGCGGCTCCGCTGGAGTTCATGGACCATCTGGGCATGCCGATGCGCGAGGGCGTCAATTTCGTCCACAACGCGCTAATCGGCATCAACGCGCGCGACCGCATCAGGATCGGCGCGGCCGGAAAGATCGCCACCGCATTCGACATGGCCCGCGCCATGGCGCTCGGCGCCGACTGGTGCAATTCCGCCCGCGGATTCATGTTCGCGCTGGGCTGCATCCAGTCCCTGAGCTGCCACACCGATCGCTGTCCGACAGGCGTAACCACGCAGGATCCATCCCGCGCCCGGGCGCTCGTGGTGCCACTCAAGACCGAGCGGGTGTACAGCTACCATCATGCCACCCTGCACGCGCTGTCCGAGCTTCTCGCCGCCGCCGGTCTCGACCACCCGCAGCAGCTGCGGCCGATTCACTTCTCGAAGCGAACGTCGAGCACCGAGGTGATGTCGTTCGCGAAACTGCTATCCGTCGCTGCGTCCGGGGGAGTTGATCGAAGGCACCCAGGATCCGCGCTTCCGCGACGCCTGGGCGATGGCGCGGGCGGACAGTTTCTCCGCGGCGGGGTAAAAGCCCGCATGCTACATTTTCGCGTCGGGGCGGCCCATCCTATGCGCCGTCATTCCGGGGCGATGGGAAGCATCGAACTACGATGTGCAATCGCACATCGGAGAATCTCCGAGATTCCGGGTCTGGTCCTCTGGACCATCCTGGAATGACGCGCTTGTGCTCCGGCCATAGTTCGTAGGATGCGCTGAGCCCCTCGCGAAACCCATCGTCTACGCAAATTTTAATTGATGCGTATCGCGGCGCTCAGCCCATCCGACACTGGCCAGAAGCAGATGGCACTTCCGAGATTGTTCTCCAAGCGGAAGTGACGCGAAGGTGTCAAATTCTACGCGAATGACCCTTGGCAGACCTTGGTGCCTGCTCAGTCAGCAGCCTCAAAGGGAATGGATCGATCCGCAGGTTTCTCTTACAAAGGGCCATGCTGGCTCTAGTCCTCCTTCCAACCATCGTGGTCTTGGATAGGCGATAGGCGCGAAGACCAAGAGCCATCTAAAGGGTAATTGTTGGCGCACAGCGCAGCGGGTCGGTTATTGGGCCAGAAGATGACATCAGTCCTCTGCTGTCCTGCTGGTTCACGTCGCTTTGTAGAGGACCGTTTTACTCTGCCCAACGTCGGCGGGGACTCGTGCGTTGCCGTTACCAGCGGCTCCTGCTCCGACGCCGCCCGGCGTGGTGCCGAAACGTCGGCGGAATCCGCGCGCAAAATGCGTGTAATCGCGAAAGCCGCAGGCGTAGGCGATCTCGGCGAGAGGTTGACCTGTTTTCATCGACGCGCGGCGTTCAATCAGATGGGCCGCATGATCCAGACGGAGCGAAGATATGTAGTGACTGCATGTCGACCCGCGGTCCGTGAACAGGCTCTGCAAATAGCGCAGCGAAATTCCCATCTCGGCAGCCACCTCACTCGGAGAGATGCTCGGATCGGCAAAGCGGTCCTTGATGATGCCGCAAACTCGCGCGAACAGTTTGTCGGTGTGGCGTGAGCAAAGCGGGGCGGGCGGTGCAAACAGTGCGCCGAGGAGATCATAGACCACCAGACGCATATAGTCGTCAGCCGACGCGACCGCCGGTTCTACATTGCCGACGGGGTCAAGAGCGAGCTGACTGAGTATGCATGCCGCCTGCCTCTGCCCGCGACCGCACGTGCCACCTTGCGGCTCGAAGCCGAGATGCGACACCACGTTCTGGCGCGGCAACTGCAAGCCAAGCCATTGCGCTTGCTGGACCCCAACTAATGTCACGGGTCTCGTGGAATCGAGCAGGACGAGTTCGCCAGCAGCGGCATTTACAACTCGGTCGTTCTGAATGATTGTCGATCCGCCCGTCAGCTGAGCTACGACGAAGTAATACTCCATGTCATCACGGCGAATGTCCAGCTTCGTCCGGTCAACGCGGACAGTGTCGCAGGCGAGATCCACCGCAGCAAACCCGAAGACGCGCCGCGGGCGCACCCTGCCTGCGAAGATGTTGGTTCCGCGAGCAGGACTAAAACATCCAAAATTCTCGCGCAGTGCAGCTATGAAACCGTCATAATCCAATTTTGGAGCGCTGAGAAAATCATCGTTTGGCTGCACCATCGACTCCCCAGGGAAATAATTTATCAAACCTAACGTTCGGTTTTATTACTGCCTGCGCCGAAGCCACGGGCAAACGTTCGTTAGTTTGGCATGGCCCCCAGACAGGTGCCGCTCAACTCCGCGTCACGCCGAATCACACCTCCGAGATCGTGTCAATGCCACCGCGCGGCGCGTTGCCGAGCGCGAATCGCCTCGCGACGCCTGAGGTCCTGCCGTCTAGCTCCGATCTTGACAGTCACGCGTTGCAAAGATCGAAGACAAAGATTGGAAGTTTCAAAACTTAATAGCTGGGTGTCGGTGCCCTCGACTGGGCGGGCGGTGCAAACAGTGCGCCGAGGAGATCATAGACCACCAGACGCATATAGTCGTCAGCCGACGTGACCGCCGGTTCTACATTGCCGACGCGGTCAAGAGCGAGCTGACTGAGTATGCGTGCCGCCTGCCTCTGCCCGCGACCGCACGTGCCACCTTGCGGCTCGAAGCCGAGATGCGACACCAGGTGCTGGCGCGGCAACTGCAAGCCAAGCCATTGCGCTTGCCGGACCCCAACGAATGTCACGGGTCTCGTGGAATCGAGCAGGACGAGTTCGCCAGCAGCGGCATTTACAACTCGGTCGTTCTGAATGATTGTCGATCCGCCCGTCAGCTGAGCTACGACGAAGTAATACTCCATGTCATCACGGCGAATGTCCAGCTCCGTCCGGTCAACGCGGACAGTGTTGCAGGCGAGATCCACCGCAGCGAACCCGAAGACGCGCCGCGGGCGCACCCTGCCTGCGAAGATGTTGGTTCCGCGAGCAGGACTAAAACATCCAAAATTCTCGCGCAGTGCAGCTATGAAACCGTCATAATCCAATATTGGAGCGCTGAGAAAATCATCGTCTGGCTGCACCATCGACTCCCCAGGGAAATAATTAATAAAACCTAACGTTAGGTTTTATTACTGCCTGCGCCGAAGCCACGGGCGAACGTTCGTTAGTTGGCATGGCCCCCAGACAGGTGCCGCTCAACTCCGCGTCACGCCGAATCACACCTCCGAGATCGGATCAATGCCGCCGCGCGGCGCGTTGCGCGCTAGTACGTTCGATTGAGCGCGATCGCCTCGCGACACCTGGGATTCCGCCGCCTAGATTCCGATCTTAACAATCCGACCTAAGAACATCCTGCAAGCTTTTTGACCTATCGAACCGAACAGGAGGTTTCCGATGAAACATCTAATGATTTCCGCAATTGCAGCTGTTGCCGTGCTCGCTACAACTATTGCCCTGCTCTGGTCGCACGCGCCGTCAACCAAGCTGTCCGCCGGAACTGCCTCTATGCCGTCGTTGCAAGAGTTCTACACCGCGGCCAACGCAAATAAGCTCCCAAACCAGAAAATTGAGGATCTGTCATTGATCTTTCAAGGTGTGGTCAAGCCCTAAAAACGAGAGACAACAAATCCCGTCCAATGCTCGAAAGTCGATAATCATCGAAAAGCGTGGAGTGACGTCGTGCGATTTACCCTTCCATACGTGTGGGCCACAGCATTTGTGGTTGTCGGAGCCATCGGTCACAGTCCGGTATTGGCCTCTGAAGCAAGCGACGTTACTTCGCGCGTGCAGCAATTGGTCGAGCACTTCAATAAGGGTGACCTAAGCGGAGATATGGCGGATACCCTGCAAGTCATCGACGATTTTCCTCCATTTTTCTGGGATGGGAAAAACGCGCTTGCCGAGTGGGACAGGGCTTACGTCGATGAGACCAAGCGCAGATCAATCGTGAAGACTTCCATGACGCTGGGGGAGAGAATTCACGTCGAGGTGCGCGACGACCACGCCTATGTAGTTGTTCGCGCGATTAGTCATTTTACGCACCGAAACGGCGGGCAGAGCCGAGAGCGGGGCACCTTGACACTAGCTCTCACGAAGACTGAACAAACATGGAAGGTATCTGCTCTAACCTGGAGCAAGAGTGCCTTCTGAAAAAAATGAAATCGCAGCGCTCGAAACAAAACAACGATAAGGTCCAATCAATTGACTGCAAGTACCAGAGCTGAGGTGCGTAATGAGACCAATTGGGGCATGTCGACATGGCCAAGGCCGTTCTGATCACTGGTGCTTCCAGCGGCGTCGGCGAGGCAGTAGCGCGGTATTTTTCTGATCGCGGCTGGAACGTGGCGGCGACAAGTCGGACGTTGTCCAAACCCTCAAGCGCGGGCAGCACCCAATATGGCAGATCGCTCCAAATCGGAGGCTGTTGATGTACCTGAACATGAAAACCGGACTGATAGCAGCAGCCGTGTTGATGGTCGTGGTCATTGCGGTCGCTTTGATCGTGATGTGACGTATGAAGAATTTTCAAAGCGGAAGGGCGTGCATACTATCGATTGATATTCGGCAAGAACGCGGTCGGAAGTGCCACAATGCGCACTGAAGCGGACATCTGTCCGACAGAGATCGTGTTCTAATATGAAAAGCCGCGCCCGACGGGCTAGATTTGGTGTGGTCGGGTCTGTCGAGTCCCATAGCGAAAAATATTCCCATTCTGTTTTTCCCCAAATCACCTCCATATCTGCTCCCGTCTCGTCCCACAGCAGGGGCGTATCGCGATCGTCACGGACGCGGGATGAGATGCGGTGGACGCGGGCTGCGTCAGGCGTGCGACGGGGTCGCAGGGCGGATTGCTCTCCGTGAGCGATCTTAAGCACGCAAGACGACGGCGCAGACGCGGACGGTGAAGTCGTGTGGTCCTGACGCCTCGATGCTGGCGTCAAGTCTTGCGGAGGCGCGTTCGGCTCTACCGGGCCGGACAAAACCTGAAATCCGCGAGGCGACGGTGGCAAGAAAGCCGATCGCCGGGGAGATCACGAAGTAAACCGTAAAACCACTGCGTGCGGGAATGCCGGGCGATTCCGGTGACCTCGCTGTGAATACTCGTGTGCATACTTACTACACCATGCGCACACGAGGCTGCGGGTGCACTGGGCACCCGGCATTCCCCGCGCCCTTCTTAGGGTCGCGCCGCGCCCTTCTGAGGGTCGTCGCCCGCGCCCTTCCGGGCGGAAGTCTTGCAACAACTCGGGCGCATCGCGCGGCGAGATGGAGAGGCATGTTTGAAGTGTGGAATGTCGTCCCGGCGTTCGCCGGGGCGACGGATGTGCGGCGTTGCTAAACTAGCCAGCTAATGCGGGTTCTCCAGCCTGAACAATTCCGACGGCACGTCATAGGCGAACAGCTCCGCGTAGCGGCCCCACGACACGATCGTCCTCAGGTGTCGTCCGCGTATTCTTCCGACATGTAGTCCTCGAGTTCATTGCGGAAGCGCGCGGTTCGCGCCGGCTTGAAGCCAATGACATGAAATTTGGTCGTGCCGGCGAAGTGGCATTCATAAGTCCGCTGCACGAGACATCGACATCCCAACAGACGACGTAGGAGAAGCGCCTTGCAAAGATTGTGGACATCGTCCGTCGCATGAAAAAGAGAATAGTGTTGACAAACTTTGGATTGATTGGATCGGCCGCCATGCGCCGTTGGCTGCAACGCCAGCGCACGGTCACCGTCGCGCTCGCCGGGCGGCGTCAGTGCGAGATCCCACGACAATCTTGTGCGCACGAGAGCGCCCACAAGGCGCACGGTTTCCCCAGCATGAACGTTTGTTCCCGGCGGAGAAAAGAAGTTCACAGGAAGACGCTGGACGGGGAACAAGTATCATTAAACGGGCACTTGCGGGCCTCTGCCTATCGGCCCATGTGTTTGTAAGGTCTCGAGCTTGGCGTTGCGGTACTTTCACACGTAAACGAACTAGGAGAGTCCCATGAATGAAGTGTCACGCCGTAAGATACTTACGGTCGGAACGGCGATGGGTGCCGTTACGGCGACAACTGCGCTGGCCGGTACGTTCGGCAATCCAGACGAGCCGCCCCAAGGCATCGAGAACACATACAACCACCCGCGTGGTGCCGTCGATCCGGGGCCGCAAAACCAAGTACTTTCGAGCCAATTCCCCAAGGCATTTACGCCGCCAGCAACTGATGTCGGAGACTTGCCGCAGTTTTGGGCGTCGTTCAACATTGCGCCGCGACGCATTCAGGAGGGCGGCTGGGCACGGCAGGTCACCCAGGCCGATTTTCAAATCGCCAGTGCAATTTCCGGCGTCAACATGCGCCTGGATGCAGGAGGGGTCCGTGAGTTGCATTGGCATCAGGCTGCCGAGTGGGCCTTCATGAGCTATGGTAATTGTCGCGTGACTGTCATCGACCCGGCTGGCCGGGCTTACGTCGCCGACGTGAAAGAGGGCGATCTCTGGTACTTCCCGGCGGGATACCCCCACTCTCTGCAGGGACTGGGGCCTGACGGGTGCGAATTCATTTTGGCCTTCGACAGCGGCGCGCAGTCCGAATTCAACACCCTGCTGGTCACCGACTGGGTTGCCCATACACCACCGGATGTTCTCGCCGCGAATTTTGGCGTTCCCGCCGAAACCTTCAGCAAGATTTTCACCCACAATCTTTGGATTTTCCAAGCTCCCGTGCCCGGCCCGCTCTCCGCCGATCAGGATGCGGTCAAGAACCCGAACGGACCTCCGCCGAATCCGTTCACGTACTCACTCTCTAGTGGGCCCGTGGCCAACCGGACCAGAGGCGGCATGGTTCAGATCGCCGATAGCCACAACTTCAAGGCATCAACCAATATCGCAGCGGCGCTCGTCACCATTCATCCCGGCGGAATGCGTGAGATGCACTGGCATCCGAACGCAGACGAGTGGCAATACTACGTCAAAGGTTCGGCCCAGATGACGGTGTTCAATACCGGGCCGAAGGCAGTGACCAACAATTTCAACCCCGGCGACATTGGCTACGTCAAGGCCAACCTTGGTCACTACGTCAAGAATGTCGGTGATACGGATCTGGTGTTCTTGGAGATTTTTAGAGCCGATAGCTACCAGAACGTGGCGCTTTCTGACTGGCTCACTCATACGCCCCCGGCACTTGTGGCCGCGCACTTCAACCTAACACCAGAAGATATTGCAAAATTTCCAAACAACATTCCGGATGTAATGCCCCTATAGAACCCGCGCCCTCCGGGCGGAAGTCTTGCAACAACCCGAGCGCGTCGCGCGGCGAGAGGAAGAGGCCTGTTTGAAGTGGGGAATGTCGTCCCGGCGTTCGCCGGGACGACGGATGTGCGGCGTTGCTAAACCAGCCAGCTAATGCGGGTTCTCCAGGCTGAACAATTCCGACTGCTCGTCATAGGCAAACAGCTCCGCGTAGCGTCCCCACGACACGATCGTTTTCAGCGTTTCGTCTGCGTATTCTTCCGACATGTGATCTTCAAGTTCGTTGCGGAAACGCGCGGCCGGCGCGGTGTGCGAGGGCCGCTCCTCGAGGACGCGGTGGATCAGGCCCATGACCGGCACATAATTGATGAGATGTTCGGCAAACAGCTTCTTGCGGGCGTCGGTCTCGAGGTCCGCGAAGCGCTTGCCGGCATCCGTCAGCATCAGATCGCCTTCGCTCAACTGGGCAAATTTCAGCAATTGAAGCGCCTCGCCGAGATGGAAGATTTCGTCGGCCTCAAGCTGCAGGCTGCCGGCGAGCACCGGCAGATCGGCGTGCCCGTTATAGGGCGCTCCCGCCAGCGTCTCGATCAGGCCGGACAGGACGTTGGATGAGATGTGATTGAGAACCATGCCGACGTCGTTGAGGTGAATACCTTCGAGCGCGGAAGTCTTGGGCTCCGCGCGCTGCGTCATGCGGGCATAGATGCTGTCGACAAGCTGCCGGAACGGCGGATCGAGGCGGTTGCGCGGGTGCGGCAGGTCGACCTTGATCTCGGCCGCCACGCGTCCGGGATTGGACGAAAACACCAGAATGCGGTCGCACATCAACACCGCTTCCTCGATGTTGTGCGTCACCATCAGCACCGATTTGATCGGCAGCCGGCGTTCGGTCCACAAATCGATCAGGTCGGTGCGGAGCGTCTCGGCGGTCAGCACGTCCAGCGCCGAGAACGGCTCGTCCATCAGCAAGAGATCGGGGTGCACGACCAGCGCGCGCGCAAACCCGACGCGCTGGCGCATGCCGCCGGACAATTCCTTCGGATAGGCGGACTCGAAGCCGTCGAGACCGATCAGGTCGATCGCGGCGAGCGCGCGGGTGCGGCGCTCGGAACTGTCGATCCCGAGTGCTTCCAGGCCCAGTTCGACGTTCTGCAGCACGGTCAGCCAGGGAAACAGCGCGAAGGATTGGAACACCATGGAAACGCCGTTCGGCGGCCCCTTGATGATCTCGCCACGGCATTTCGCCTCGCCGGACGACGGCGCGACCAGGCCCGCGATAATCCGCAGCAACGTCGACTTGCCCGATCCGGACCGGCCGAGCAGGCCGACAATTTCGCCGGAGTGAATTGTCAGGTCGACCTGTTCGAGAACCAGCAGGTCTTCGCCGCTTCCTTTCGGAAACGACCGGCACACGCCGCGGATATCGACAAGGCTGGTCTGTTTGGTTTGATCGAGCATGCGTTTTTTCCTCGAGCATGATCCGGAAAAGTGGACACCGGTTTTCCGTAAAGATCATGCTTAGATAAATTACTAAGATAGAGCGGGATGGCGATTCGAAGAAAAGCCATTCCGCTCTAGAGTTAGCCGAGACGAAGACGGCGCTCGCCGAAGGCATAGAGTGGCCTCCAGAGCAGCCGGTTGAACAGCGTCACCAGAATGCACATGGTGGCGATGCCGAGCACGACCCGGGGAAAGTCACCGGCTTCCGTCGCGGTCGCGATATAGGCGCCAAGACCGCTGGCCGTCAGGTGGGTGTCGCCCCAGCTTGCGACTTCCGCGACGATCGAGGCGTTCCACGATCCGCCGGATGCGGTGATGGCGCCGGTGATGTAATAGGGGAAAATGCCGGGCAACACGACCTTTATCCACCATCGCCATCCCCGGAGGTGGAAGCTGCCGGCGGCTTCGCGAAGATCGGTCGGAAATGCGCTGGCGCCGGCGATGACGTTGAACAGGATGTACCACTGGGTGCCCAGGATCATCAGCGGGCTGAGCCAGATGTTCGCGTTGAGGCCGTAGCGAACGATGATCACCACGAACACCGGAAAGGCGAGGTTGGCGGGAAACGCCGCCAGGAATTGCGCGAGCGGCTGGATCCGCTCGGCGAGTTTGGGCCGCAGCCCGATCCAGACGCCGACCGGGACCCATACCATCGTCGCCAGCGCAATCAGCACGATGACGCGCGCCAGCGTGATCAACCCGTAGCCGAAGGCACTGAACACGTCCGACAGGTTCAGTGTTGCTGAAAGATATTCGTAAACCTTCCAGGCGGCATAGCCGGTGCTGGCGACGATAAAGGCAAGCCAGACGGCATCGACGATGCGGGACGGTTCGTCGCGTTTCCTCGATGCCATTTTCCACTGCCGGGGTGGCGCAATATGCAAATTCGAAATCGCCTTGTTGAGCGCCGCGAACGGAATTGACAGCGCCCGCAACGCCCGGGTCCGGCGGAACAGGTCGAGCATCCAGGATGTCGGCGCGCTGGCCGAGGCGGTCTGCTCGAACCGGAACTTGTCAGCCCAGGCCACCACCGGCCGGAACAGCAACTGATCGTAGGCGATGATCACCAGGAACATCGCCAGAAGCGCATAGCCGATGGCGGGCAGGTTGCGCTGTTGAATGGCCAGCGCGACGTAGGAGCCGATGCCGGGCAGCATGACCGTGGTGTTGCCGACGGTGATCGCCTCCGCGGCCACCACGAAGAACCAGCCGCCCGACATCGACATCATCGCATTCCAGATCAGGCCCGGCATCGCAAAAGGCACGTCGAGCCGCCAGAACCGCTGCCATCCGCTGAGGTGAAAGCTTTGCGACGCCTCATCCAGATCCTTCGGCACGTTGCGCATCGACTGGTACATGCTGAAGGTCATGTTCCAGGCCTGGCTGGTGAAGATCGCGAACACGCAGGCGAGCTCGGCGCCGAACACGCGGCCGGGAAACAGGTTCATGAAGAAGACGACCGTGAAGGTCAGAAAGCCGAGGATCGGCACCGACTGCAGGATATCAAGCAGCGGGATCAGCACCATCTCGGCGCGCCGGCTCTTGGCGGCCAGCGCCGAGTAGATGAAGGTGAAGATGATGGAGCTGACGATCGCCAGCAGCATCCGCAACGTGGTTCGCAGCGCATAGGCCGGAAGGTTGGCCGGATCGAGCGACACCGGAGCGGTGTTGAGCGCCGACAGCGGCGCTGCGGTCTGTTCGCCGCCATAGACGATCAGCACCATGGCGCCGGTCACGAGGATGAACGCAACGATGTCCCAGATGTTGGGCCGCAACGCCTGCCCCAGCGCGGCCGGGCGGATATCCTGAAGCGCCATTTACAACCGCCTTGTTACCGTTCGAGCACGATCTCCGGGCACACGCTTCGCGGCGGTCCGGAGGAAAACCGGTCCCCATGCTTCCGGATCAAGCGCTAGAATTCGCCGTGCAAACGGCCCGAGAAGATGGAGACGGGTCCACGGTCGGCGTTATAGGCAGGATTTGTGATGAGTTGATAGTCGGCGGTGACCGTAAAATTCTTATCGACCGCATAGGCGTAGTAGGTCTCGAAAATCTGTTCGGGACGATAGTTGAGCTGGCCGTCGCCGATCAAAAGGCCGTTGCCGCCGGCGGCAAGGAAGGCGCGGTGGCCGTCGGAAAGCCCGTTGACCGCGCCGCCGATGCCGATGGTGTCGTTTGGCCGCCCCCAGGTGCGGCCCTTGATCGACAGGCCGCCTGAAACGCTGCGATCGATATCGGTAAACGACAGGATTTCATTCTGGCCGTCATTCCAGCTGGCGCGCGCGAACAGGCCGACATCCCCGGCGATCTGCTGTTCCAGGTTGAGGTAGAATCCATATTTAAGGTTGTCATGACGGATGCTTGCCATCACCGCGTTGATGTCGAGCGTGGGGTTTGCATCTTCGATCGCCACCGCCTGTTTATAATTTCCGGTATTGCCGCTATTGGCGAATATTCCGAGCCGCAATTTGCCGGGTTGATCGAAGACGCGGTGGCGTTCTTCGAACTCGACCACGGAGCCGCCGGTCTTGAAGGTCAGCACGTCGCTGTTAGGAGCGCTCGGCACCTGGAAAAATCCGGCGCGAACCGCCCAGTCCTTGCGGTTGAATTCGACCACCGCGCCGCGCGTATAGCCCGGCAGGTCGGCGGGGAAATCATAGGCCGCCGACGACCACATCGCCCAGTTCATGAAGTCCGCGCGCGGGTCCTTGGCATAGGAGTTGCCGTCGAAAAAGTCGCCGACCGCGAAGCGCCCGACGACGAGCGTGATCCGGTCGATGTCGCGCTTGCCGGGCAGTTGATTGGCGGCATCGGGGACGTCTTCCTGCTCGCCGCCGAGGCCGAAGGTCTGCTTGATGTAGTATCGCTGCGGACGGAATTTCGGCTCCGCCGCGCCGGCCTTTTGCGCCTCGCCGTTCGGAAAGCCGGCGAGGCCGAGCGTGCCGTTGAGGCCAAATCCCTGCGCCAGTTCCGGATCGAAATAGAACTCGCCGCCCTGCCACAGCCGCACGCCGAGGTAGGCGGTCGTGGTCCAGGTCGCCTGGGTTTGCCCAGCGCCGGGAAGGCTCTGGGCGCCCGCATAGGGCGAGCGGAACGAGGGGTAGGTTGACGGAAGATATGTCGTTTGCGCGTGGACGTTCCAGTCGTTCGATTCCGGGAGCGCGGCGTTTTCGCCTGTCGGAAACCGGCGCGGTCCAGGGTGTATCGCCGAACCGGTAATTCAGATCCGAGCTTGACGAGATGGACCTTGGGATCGACGTCGACGCCCGGCAGTCCGAAGCTGCTCAGATCGTAGGTCCGGCGCGACAGATCGATGTAGTCATATTCGAGTTTGGCGCTCCAGTTGCCGCTGACGGCAAACTCGACGCCGGCGCCCGCGGTCCAGCCGGTCTGAATTTTTCCGGGCGCGGCGAAGACCTCTCCGGCGCTGTCGTTGAGATTGACGTGGCTGTGCCCCCAGGCAAAGCCGCCGCTCACATACGGCATCCAGGGTCCGAACGCGTAGCCGATCCGGCCGCGCACGGTGCCGGTATAATCGAGCGTCGCGTTGAAGGGCGCGGGCGTCAGCCGTGGCGCGTCGAGCGGACTGGTGAATGACGCATCCGCTTCGATGCCTAACACGACACGGTTGGAAAACTGCCTGTTGTAACCGGCCTGATAGCCGCCGATCAGGCCGGTAAGGCTCGGCGGAAAGAAGACGCCCTGTTCGGGGAGTGGGTTGGTGCCGGGGCCGAGGCTGCCGCCGCCATAGCCGACATGGCCGCCGATATAAAATCCGGTCCAGTCATAGACGGCTTTGAAAACGGGCGCCTTGAGCGGCAAGTCCGCCGCCTTCGCGGGGTTATCGAACCCGAGCAGGCAAAGCCCGGCGCACGTGAACAAGCAGTTCCGCGATCGGCTGCTGCGCTTCATCGTGTCGATACATCCAGCGTCGGCATTCCGGCGGGCTCTTTCGTCGCGATGCAATAGTTTGCCGTGCTGCCACCAATGAAATGAAGCGGTCGATTCGGCCACTTCGGATTCGCCGATTGTTACAGTCAAAAGCCATATCAACGGCGATTTGAAATCCCTCCAGTCATTATTGCAAGTAATTCGCAATTGCAAGAAGCGCGGGCGGATTGTGTTTGAATGGCATCGTTAAGTGACGGCCGTGCAACACTATGGCCGAACGGCCACGCGCAGGCGTCCAAAAGAGATGACCCGCCCGGGGGGACAACCGGGCGGGTCGGGTACGGCACGGGGGTGGATGAAGCGCCCGTGCCGGACACAAGGTGTGCAAAACAACTCACTCGATCCTCAGTAGTTGCACGTACGGACGCGACCCATGTAGTTCCCGTAGGCGCCGGTGACGGCAAGCGCGGCCAGGGCGATGGGGGAACTCTGGTTCTGATCGACATCAGCCACCCCATCCGGTTGAAGGCGGCCCGTTGTGGTCCGCACGCCCGTTGGACGGGACATCTTCGAATCCGGTTCGATCACGGCCCGGTGACTGGCCGCCCTGGTTTTTTCGTTATTGCAGCGGGGCAGCCGATGCGCGCGTCAGGCTTTCGGGCGAGCGTTAAACGTTTCCGGATCGAATTTATCGATATCGGCGAGCAATTCGCAGAACGCGGCGGCGCCGTGATCGAGTAATTGCCGGCCTTTCTCCGCGGATGCCTGTGTCGCGTCGCCGGCCGCACCGCTTGGATGAAGATCCTGGGCCTGCCACGCGAACGGCGCCGGCCGATGCACGGAAAGGCGGCGATAATCTTTTTCCATCGCAATGCCTGAGGAGCGAAAATCGGCGATCGCGTCCTTGCGCACGGCTTGCGGATATCGCGCCAGCATGATCGATGTTTCGATGGCGCCGCCGTGAATGCCGTGACGCAATTCCTCCGCCGAGAACATTCCGTCCGGCGCACCAAAGCGTGACCAACCGGTGGTGACCGCGAGAAGGCCGTATTCGGCTCGCAAATCTTGCGCGACGAGGGTCATGGCCGCGCTGTTGCCGCCGTGGCTCGTGACCAGGACAAGCTTTTTGATGCCGGCGCGCGCCACGCTGATCCCGAGTGCCATCCAGTTCTTCAGCGCGGTTTCGACCGGCAGCGTCAGCGTGCCCGGATAATCGATGTGCTCGGTCGAAATCCCGACCGGCTGAACGGGAAGGAATGTCACGGGCATGCTGTCGGGCAGAAGCTCACGCACCCGTCCAAGATAGGCTTGTGCGATCATGACGTCGGTGCCGACAGGCAGATGCGGTCCGTGCTGCTCGGTCGCCGCCAACGGCAGCACCGCAATCCATCGTTCGACGCCGGCCCCGGTTACGTCCGGCCAGTGAATGTCGGTCCAATCGCGGGGAGGAACGCCTGATGTCATCGAGCGAAACGTTTCCTTAACAAGATTGGCAGGGTAGTTTGCCGTATCCCGAACAGGCCGTGACCTGCGTCCGGAGCGGCACGGTGCTTCCCATCATGGGCCAAAATGACCGACGGAGTCCAATCATGAACCCGGCTCTTTTGCCGCGAGTGTTAACGGCGGGCCTCGTGGCCGTCGCCATGGTCTGATTTCATCCGCCGGTGCGCAGACGCTGGACAAGGTTTCGTTCGGAACCAACTGGGTCCCGGAGCCGGAGCAGGGCGGCTTCTTCCAGGCGTTGGCCGACGGCACCTACAAGCAATACGGTCTCGACGTCACGATCGTGCCCGGCGGCCCCAACGACAACAACCGTATTCAGCTGATCGCCGGTAAGCTCGATTTTTACCTGACCGCCAACACCCTGCAGTCGTTCGATGCCGTCGCCAACAAGGTCCCCGTTGTCGAGGTCGCGGCCATGTTCCAGAAGGATCCGCAGGTCTTTGTGACGCACCCGGAATCGAAGGTGGCCAAACTGGAGGACCTCAAAGCGCTGACGCTGTTCGTGTCCAAGGAGGGGATCGCGAGCTATTTCCAATGGCTGAAGTCCGAATACGGGTTCAGCGAGGAAAAGGTCAAACCCTATACTTTCAATTCGCAGCCGTTTCTCGCCGACAAGCAAAGCGCGATGCAGGGCTATGCCACCTCGGAGCCGTTTGCGATCGAAAAGGCGGCCGGATTCAAGCCGGGCGTGCTGCTGTTGGCCGACTATGGTTTCAACGCCTATTCGACCATGATCGAAACGCGCCGTGACCTGATCGACAAAAAGCCGGATCTGGTTCAGCGTTTCGTCGACGCCTCGATCGTCGGTTGGTACCACTATCTGTACGGCGATAATGCGCCGGGCAACGCGCTCATCAAGAAACTCAATCCGGAAATGTCCGACGAGTTGCTGGCCTATTCCGTCGCCAAGATGAAGCAATACGGAATTGTCGATTCCGGCGACGCCTTGCAAGATGGCATCGGCGCCATGTCCGAGGCACGGGTGGCAAGCTTTTTCGATAAAATGGTGCGCGCCGGCGTCGTTCGCGCTGACCTCGACTTCCGCAAGTCGTTCACGCTGCGCTTCACCAACAAGGGCGTCGGCCTGAATTTGCGGCCAAAGAACTAGGGGCGCAATGGCCGATCCCGCAAACTTCTCCGAAGTTGACGCTGGGTTAGCCGACTTGGGTTCGGCCGGCCTCGCCGTAAGCCTGCGCGGGGTCACGAAGGTATATGACAGCGGCGTGATGGCGCTGGGGCCGCTCGATCTCGACGTGCGACGGGGCGAGTTCGTGTCCCTGCTCGGGCCATCCGGGTGCGGAAAGTCGACGGCGCTGCGCCTGATCGCCGGCCTCAACACGCCGACGTCCGGCACCGTCCGCGTTTCACATCGTCCCGGCCCGGCGCGAATGGCGCATTCGATCGGCTTTGTGTTCCAGGAGCCGACGCTGATGCCATGGGCCAGCGTCCGCGACAATGTGCGGCTGCCGCTGAAACTGGCGCACGCGCCCGCCGCCGAAGCGAACGCGCGCATCGACGAGGCGCTGACGCAAATGGGGCTTGCCGAATTCGCGGAGGCTTTCCCGCGCGAATTATCCGGTGGCATGAAGATGCGGGTTTCGCTCGCCCGCGCGCTGGTCACCGATCCGGATATTTTGCTGATGGACGAGCCGTTCGCCGCGCTCGACGAGATCACCCGCTTCCGGCTCAACAACGATCTGCTCGCGCTCTGGCGCAATTTGCGCAAGACCGTCATCTTCGTCACCCATTCGGTATTCGAGTCGGTCTATCTGTCGCAACGAGTGGTCGTCATGACCGCGCGGCCGGGACGCATCGGCGCGGAGTTTCGCATCGATGCGCCCGAACCGCGCGACGAGGATTTTCGAACGTCGGTCGAATATGCCGGCTATTGCCGCACGGTCTCGAACGCGCTGGCGCCGCAGCGCCAAGGGCAGCCCGACCGATGAGCGCCTTGCAAGCACCGCCACCGTCCGCCGGGCAACGCGGTCCTGAGAGCCGCGCCCTGAGGCTCGTCCGAATCCTGCTTCCCGTCGTCGTGCTCGCGGTCGGGGTCATGGCATGGGACCTGGTGGTGCGGATCAACGATATTCCGCCCTACGTGCTGCCGGGACCGTCGGCGGTTTTCCGAACGCTGGTCGACGACTGGCCGGTGCTGTGGCGCTCGCTGCTGACCACCTTGCGGACGACGCTGGAGGGTTTCGTCGCCGCCGCCGTCGGCGGCGTTGCCCTGGCGCTTCTCTTCAATCAATCGAAGTGGCTGGAATATTCGCTGTTTCCCTACGCGGTAGTGCTGCAGGTCACGCCGGTCATCGCAATCGCGCCGCTGCTGTTGATCTACCTTCCGCAGCAGACCGCGGTGGTTGTCTGCGCCTGGATCGTCGGATTTTTCCCGGTGCTGTCCAACACCACGCTCGGGCTGAATTCGGTGGATCGCAATCTGGCCGGGCTGTTTCAGCTCTACGGCGCGTCGCGGATGCAGACGCTGCGATATCTCAAATTGCCGGCGGCGTTGCCGTTCATCCTTGGCGGCCTGCGGATCGCGGGCGGGCTGTCGTTGATCGGCGCCGTGGTCGCTGAAATCGCGGCGGGCTCCGCGGGCGCGGGCTCCGGGTTGGCCTATCGGATCGCGGAATCCGGCTATCGCCTCAACATTCCCCGGATGTTCGCCGCGCTGCTGTTGCTCTCTGCCGCCGGAATTGTCATTTATGGGCTGCTGGCGCTGGTTTCGCACATGATACTGCGGCGCTGGCACGAGAGCGCGCTTGGAAAGGAAAACTGATGACGAGCGGGAATATTTCTTCTGAGAAGATCGATCTGCTGATTTATGGGCCGAGTAAGCCGATCGTCGACAACGGTTTTTCCGACCGGTTCGTCCTCCATACCTTTGAAACCAAGCATGACCTGGAGCGGTTGACCCCGGCGGTCGCGGCCAACATCCGCGGCGCCGCGATCACCTACAATACGGCGCGCGGTGACAGCGCCACACTGGCGCGGTTTCCGAAACTCGAAATCGTCTCCACCTTCGGGGTCGGCTACGATCACGTC
This sequence comes from uncultured Alphaproteobacteria bacterium, assembly GCA_963843235.1. Lineage (GTDB taxonomy): Bacteria > Pseudomonadota > Alphaproteobacteria > Rhizobiales > Xanthobacteraceae > Bradyrhizobium. Next base: position 108,598 of record CAWJJV010000003.1, on the reverse strand, counting down.
GACGTCAATTATGCCCGTGACCACAATATCATTGTCACCAACACGCCGGATGTCCTGACCGAGGAAGTCGCCGACATCGCCATGGGACTTCTGATCGCGACCTTGCGCGAATTCGTCAAGGCCGACCGCTTTCTGCGATCCGGACTCTGGGCCACGCAGGGCTTTCCGCTGAGCGCAGGCTCGCTGCGCGACCGCAAGGTCGGGATGGTCGGCATGGGCCGGATCGGGCAGGCGATCGGACGCCGGCTCGAAGCCTCGCTGGTGCCGGTGGTCTATCATTCGCGCAAGCCTGCGGCCGGCGTGGCGTATCAGCATTATCCCGACCTGATGGAGATGGCGAAGGCGGTCGATACGCTGGTGGTCATCGTCCCCGGCGGCGCTTCGACCGCGAAAATGATCAATGCCGATGTCATGAAAGCGCTGGGACCACGCGGCGTCATCATCAACGTCGCCCGTGGTACGGTCGTCGACGAACAGGCTCTCATCGCCGCCCTCAAGTCGGGAACCATTCTGGCCGCGGGGCTTGATGTGTTCGAGAAGGAACCGAGCGTTCCGGACGAATTGCGGACCCTGCAGAACGTGGTGCTGCTTCCGCATATCGGCTCGGCATCGGTCGTGACCCGCAATGCCATGGATCAGCTGGTGGTCGACAACCTGAAAACCTGGTTTGCCGGAGCGCCGCCGCTGACGCCGGTTCCGGAAACCCCGGCGAAGGCGCGCTGATGACAGGCCGTCGCGCCAAAATAGCGGTTGCCGCGGTTTTGGCGTCGATGGCCTGTGGATCAACGGCGTGGGCGCAGGATGCCGCGACTTTGAAGAAGGATATGGTCGGCCAGTGGGAGCTCTCGACCACCGAGCGCAGCAAGACCTGCGTCGTCACCTTGAAGAACGATGCGATCGCGCAGGGGCAGAAGCTTGAACTCGAACCCGGCTGCGCGACGGCGTTGCCGTTCACCAAGGATATCGCGGCCTGGAGCATCAAGGGTCTCGGCGACATCGTGCGGCTGCAGGATGCCGCCGGCCAGCCGGTGATCGACTTCACCGAAGTCGAGACCGGGATTTTCGAAGGCCTGAGGACCGGCGAGGGGATCTACATTCTGCAGAACCTCGCCGCCGCGCGCTCGCTGGCGAAATCGATGGATCAGATGATCGGCGACTGGGCGATGGTCCGCGGCAACGGGCAATCGATCTGCGGCCTGACCCTGACCAACACCGAGGCGACGGGTGACAATTTCCAGGTATTCCTGAAGCCGAAATGCGATCCCGCGGTCGCGGCTTTCGCGCCGACGCAGTGGCGGCTGGAGCGCGGCCAGATCGTGTTGATGTCGGCCAGCGGCGAAACTTGGCAGTTCGAGGCCGACGACAATGCCCAGTGGCGGCGCGTGCCCGATAGCGCCGATCCGCTCATCATGCTCCGACAATAATTCCGAACGACCGGCTAATAGATCAAGTTTTTCAATTGAGTAGGGCCGGAGCGCGATTTTTTTCCGTGCGCCTGTCGATCTGCCCTAGGCTGGTTCGTCGTCTGGATAGCGAGACAGTGACGCGCGCCCAGGGGCCGCGGCTCGCCTGAATGAGGAGTGTTCGATGCGCTTCATGTATATCGTTACCTCGCCCCAGCCCAACAGAGGCCCGACCCCGGAACTCATGGAGGCCATGCACAAGCTGGCCGACCGCGAGATCAAGGCCGGCCGCATGCTCGATAGTGGCGGACTGTTGCCCGTTTCCATGGGGGCGCAGGTGAAAATCACGGACGGAAAACTCAGCGTCGTCGATGGCCCGTTCGTGGAGACCAAGGAACTGATCGGCGGCTACGCGATCTTCGAGCTGCGGGACAAGGAAGAGGCCGTGGCGGCGGCGGTCGAGTTCATGCAACTCCACAAAGAGCACATGCCGGGCTGGGAAGGGACGTGCGAAGTTCGCTCGTTTGCGACGCCGGACTCGGAAGTCGAGTGCCACGTGGATGCGCGGGTTGCCTCTTGAGGCGAGAGCGCGGTGGTCACCATCGGCGGCGGTGATGGCCGCCGACACGCATCGTACCATCCTCGCCGTTTGGCGGATCGAGCAGCCCCGGCTGATCACCAGCCTTTCAAGGATGGTGCGCGATGTGCCGCTGGCCGAAGATCTGACGCAGGAAGCCTTGTTGGCGGCGCTCGAGCACTGGCCCGCGACGGGCGTCCCCGACAAGCCCGGCGCGTGGCTGATGGCGACGGCCAAGCGTCGGGCACTGGATCATTTGCGCCGCCGCCGAATGCTGGCGCACAAGCACGAGATGGTCGCCCGCGACATGGCGCAGGAACAGCAAGCCATGCCCGATCTGGATTCGGCCCTGGATGATGATATCGGCGACGAACTGCTTCGGCTCATCTTCACCGCCTGTCACCCGCGTCTATCGCGCGAGGCGCGCGCAGCGCTCGCGTTGCGGATGATCTGCGGCCTGACGACCGAGGAGATTGCCCGCGCTTTTCTGCTGCCGGAGCCGACGATCGCCCAGCGCATCGTCCGCGCCAAGCGGACGCTTTCGGAATCCGGGCTGGCCTACGAAACCCCGCGCGGCGAGGAACTTTCGGAGCGGCTCGCTTCCGTGCTGGAGGTCGTCTACCTCATTTTCAATGAAGGCTACACCGCGGCGCGGGGCCCGGACTGGCTGCGCCCTCAGCTCTGCAACGAAGCGCTTCGGATGGGCCGCGTGCTCACCTCCGTTGCGCCGCAGGAGCCTGAGACCCATGGACTGCTGGCCTTGATGGAACTCCATGCCTCACGCCACGCGGCGCGCACCGATTCCGAAGGCGAGCCCATCCTCCTGCGTGACCAGGACCGTGCGCGCTGGGATCAACTCCAGATTCGGCGCGGGATGAGGGCGCTTCGGCGGGCGCGTGAACTCGCTGAGGTCGACGGGTTCTACGCCCTGCAGGCAGCCATTGTCGCCTGCCACGCCGCGGCGGAAACTGCTGACGACACCGACTGGTCGCGCATATCAGAACTCTATGCCGAACTCGCCAAACGCGTCCGCTCGCCGATCATCGAGCTCAACCGTGCGGTCGCCGTCGGCATGGCCGAGGGCGCAGAAGCAGGGCTTGCGATCGTGGACCGTCTGGCGTGCGAGCCCATGCTCAAGTCGTATCATCTGCTGCCAAGCGTTCGTGGCGAGCTGCTGCACAAGCTCGGGCGCCACCAGGAAGCGTGTACGGCCTTTGAAGCCGCAGCGGCGCTTGCGGGAAACAGTCGGGAACGCGATCTGCTGAAACGGCGCGCCGCGGCCGCGGCGGATGCCGCTGCGCGATCATGATCCGCTGCGGTTACGCCGATCAGTGCTGGCTTGTCGCCGCAACCGCGCAAGTCCTGGATTTCCTGCTATAGGAACTGGGGTGCGGAGCGCCGGCTGGCGATGCTGGGCTGTTCCGCCCAGCCGATTCAGGAGTGTGAGAGGGCAGCGATACGCGCCCTAATTGTGCCAACGCAGGCTGCAGGCGTGTCTTAAAAAAGACAATTCACGTGTTTGACGCTAGGATAAAGACATTCGGCATTGCCATTGGGGGTACACATGAACCCATCCGCTGCAGTAGCTGACCAAATACTTCGGATAGCGGTCAACATTGTCAGGAACGGCGATCACGCCCAGTTCCTCGTTCTCGATCTGCTGCCGGTCGCCATCTATGTAACCGATGCTGACGGTTTCATATCCTATTTCAACCCCGCCTGCATCGAGTTCGCCGGGCGTCAGCCAGCCGTGGGCCGTGACCGTTGGTGCGTCAGCTGGAAACTCTATACCGACGAAGGCCAATTTCTTCCGCACGATCAATGTCCGATGGCGATGGCCATTCACACGAGGCAGGTCGTTCGCGGGGTAACGGCGATCGCTGAACGTCCGAATGGGAGCCGCGTGGGCTTTTTGCCGTTTCCAACGCCCGTCATCGGCGCAAGCGACGAGCTGCTTGGTGCGGTCAACATCTTGGTCGTGGTCGCGGACCGCCTCGCACCCGCGGCGAGAGACCTGCGCTGCGAGCTGCAAACCGGGCGGAACGCACTCGTCGGAGAAGCCCTTGCAAGCTTTACCATCAGAGACCTCACGGACCTCATCGAAGAAATTGAAATCGAATTAAATCGGAAAGGCTCTCGCGTTCTCAATTAAGATATGTCCCGACATGGCAGCGCGTCCGGCCAGGCGAGACAGTCAGAGGCCGCGCTAACGATTTCCAAGTCCGCCTCCGACTTTCGCCGCCGGTCGAAATGAGAATGGGCGAGCCCGCGCCACTGGATCGGGGGGCGTAAGATTCTCTTCGACTGCCGGGCTTTGCGATTTAGGTGAAGCGGAAATCTGGTGCTTGACATTATGGATCGATCGCTCCACTAATGTGGAGCGTTTGATCCATAATGGAGAGTTGGAGCCATGGCCAGACCCCGAGAATTCGATGAGGTAGAGGTCTTAGAAGCAGCCGGCGCAACGTTTTGGGCAAAGGGTTTCGAGGCCACCACCACGCGCGATCTTACTGACTGCACGGGCCTGACCCAAAGCAGCATCTATGCGGCATTCGGCGACAAACGCGGCATTTTCTTGCGGTCGCTGCGGCACTATGTGGGTAGCATCCTGCACGAACGCATCGTGCGGCTAGAGGCCACCAAGTCGCCGGGACAAGCGATCGTGGGCTTCTTCCGGGAGATCGTCGACCGCTCGCTGGCTGATCCACAGCATCGCGGCTGCTTGTTGGTGAATACCACGCTCGAGGCCACCGCGGACGATCCCGAACTCCAGATGTATCTCGCCGACGAGACGATGAGGATCGAGCAGTTCTTCCTACGGTGCGCGGCCGCAGGGCAGAGAAGCGGTGAAATTTCCACCGGCTTTCGCGCCGAAGACCAGGCCCGGAGCCTGCTGGCCCTGCTTCTCGGGCTGCGGGTGCTCGCTCGGGTACGTCCCGATGCCGTCCTGCTGAATGGATTGGTCGGGCCGGGATTGGCAGCGGTCGGTCTGGCTTGGTCTCCCGGCAAACGAAGGCCGTCGTGATCGGGATTTATTATTGGCGGAGACCGAACAGCCGCCGGCCGGCGGTGACGGAGGCAGGCACGTTGTTCCTGTTCCGCGCACCCGTGGCAACGCCTGCCCCCGGCTGAGAACATCCGGATCGCACGATATCCATGCGGCGGTTCGTCGTGGCCGTGCACCCCCCGCTGCTGTCTGCCCCAAACCAAAAGCCTGAGAAGGACCCGCAAGACATGTTAACCAGACGCGCGCTCGTCGTCGGTGCACCGTTTGCCCTCGCCGGATGCACAACGCTCGACGGCCTCCGGCCGATGGCCGGCGATAACCACGATCCGAACCTTGCTGCGATCTATGGCGCCGTCGTGGACGAGCCGTTCCCCGTGCCTGCGGTTGACCTCAGCCGGATTGATCCGAAATTCTATCGCAGCACGGTTGCGTACCCCACTCGCGAGGCAGCCGGAACGATCGTGGTCGATCCAGGTCAGCGCTTTGCCTATCTCGTGCAGGGAGGCGGGCGAGCGATCCGCTACGGCGTCGGCGTGGGCAGGACCGAGGCCTTTAACTTCCGTGGCGTGGCGACCATTGCGCGCAAGGCGGAGTGGCCGCGCTGGGTGCCGACGCCGGACATGATCAGGCGCGAGCCGAAGCGATACGGGCCCTATGCAGGCGGCATGGCCGGCGGCGTCGGCAATCCGCTGGGGCCCCGCGCGCTCTATCTCTATGCTGACGGACGCGACACCTACTATCGGCTGCATGGCACCGTCGAGCCGTGGACCATCGGCACGATGGTGTCGTCGGGCTGCGTGCGCTTGCTCAACCAGGACATCATCGATCTCTATCGCCGCGTCCCAGTCGGAACGAAGGTGGTGGTGCTGCCCGCTCATGGCGGCTTGGCGTAGCGCCAACGCTTGGTTTTCGCGGGCCTGCCTCAAGGTCGCCCCTGCCCATATCACAGCCATCAATCGTCAAGGATCCATGCCCCACCGTTCACAGAATATTTCGCCGGCGCAGATCGACGGCGTTCTTCGATGGCGCCACATCTTCGCCGGGCTCAGCGCGAGTTTTGTCAGCATCGGACTCGCCCGCTTTGCCTTTACCCCCCTCATCCCCGAGTTGATCCGGGCGCACTGGTTCTCGGCGTCTGCCACCATCTATCTCGCCGCGGCGAATTTGGCGGGCTATCTCGTCGGTGCACTCACAGGCCGGCTGTTGGCGGAGCGTCTGCGCAAAGAGCATGCGCTGCGGCTGATGATGCTGATCATAACTGCCGCGTTCTTTGCTTGCGCAACACCGCTGTCGTTCGCTTGGTATTTCGGCTGGCGTTTCATTTCCGGAGTGGCCGGCGGGGTGGTGATGGTGCTGGTCGCCTCCGCCGTGCTGCCCCACGTCCCGAAAGCACGCAAGGGCACTGCCAGTGGCGCGCTCTTCCTTGGGCTCGGTCTCGGCATCGCCGGCTCGGGCACGATCGTGCCGCTGCTGCTGAACCTCGGATTGAGTCAGACGTGGCTCGGCCTCGGTGTCGTGTCCGCGATCGTGACTGCAGCAAGCTGGTTCGCCTGGCCGTCATCCAAACTCGGTGTCGCGACAGAGTCTTCCGGCTCTGCAGCAGCGCATGGGCATACCGGCCCGCATATCTACGTTCTCTACGTGCAGTATGCACTGATGGCGACCGCCGCCGTGCCACCGATGGTATTCCTGGTCGATTTCATCGCCCGCGGCCTCGGCGCCGGCACTTACAACGGCGCTCTGTTCTGGATCTGGTACGGCGTCGGTGCCATCGCCGGGCCGCCCTTGTACGGCTTTCTTGCGGACCGCATCGGGCCGCGTCCAACGGTCAGGCTGGTTGTACTGGTGCAGGCGGCCGTGCTGCTGGGCGTCTATGAGACAAGCAATCAGCCGATGCTCGTCGCTCTCACGATCATCATCGGCACCTTCGCACCCGGCATCGTTCCGCTCGCTCTGGCGCGGGTTCGAGAGTCGATCCCGCACAATGTGCATCGGCAGAATGTGGTGTGGAGCCGGGCCACGATCATTTCGGCCGCGGCGATGGCGGCTGCTGCTTACGCGTTCTCCGCATTGCTCAACATCAGCGGTGGCAATCACCGCTTGTTGTTCCTTGTCGCCGCGGTGCTGTTGCTGGCGGCGATGCTGGGCGATCTTGGCTTCCCGCTGCGCCCCGGCCGAGACCGCATCACGTAGATGCCAGTAAATGTCGGGAACTGCCGCGAGAGATACGGAAAGTTTTTATAGTTCCATCGCGTGAAAAGCCTTCAATGGTCGGCACACCGCGCATCAGCGCCGGCATGCCGTCGAAAAGCTCTCGTGATGTCACCCAAGAGTCACGCAACGATCACAAATCATCATCAAAGCGCCATTTGAAACGGAGCCAATGGAGCGCAGCAGGGGGCAAATAACAAACCGTCACCAAGGAGGGGACTCATATGGCGCTCCGTTTTCGCAGTATCGACGGCTCCGACAACAACCTTGCAAATCCCGCGCTGAACCAAGCCAACACCGACTTTGCCCGGGTGGGGCCGGCAAACTTCGCCGATGGCATCCACGAGATGCAGCCCGGCCCCAATCCGCGGGAGATCAGCAACATTGTGGTGGCGAACGGCCCAGACGGCCATCTCGTGGTCGACGGCGTGGCGCTATCCGGAATGATGTATGCGTGGGGCCAGTTCGTCGATCATGATCTTGACCTGGAGAAGGATGGTACCGACACCGCGGATATTTCCATTCCGGTGCCGGCAGGGGATACGTTGCCCGAAGGCACAGTGATTCCGCTGACGCGGGTGGCGATCGATCCGGCAACCGGGGTGGCCGGGCACCCGGCGACGGCCATCAACACCGTGACCGGCTGGCTCGACGGCTCGCAGGTGTATGGGTCCGACGCCGCCACCGCGGCAAGCCTGCGCACCGCGGATGGTCACATGAAGGTATCGGCCGGCGACAACCTGCCCATCGTCATGACCGCGCAGGGACCGGCGTTTGCGGCGGGGGACGTGCGGGCCCAGGAAAATCCCGACCTGACGGCGCTGCAGACGTTGTTTGTACGCGAGCACAATTACCAGGTTGACCAGCTGCAGCAGGAGCATCCGCACTGGAGCGGCGACCGGTTGTACGAGACGGCCAAGGCGATCACCACCGCGGAAATGGTCAACATCACCTACAGCGAGTTTCTGCCGAATTTGTTGGGAGCGGGTGCGATCCCGGCCTATCACGGTTATGATCCCAGCGTTAATCCGACCATCACGGAGGAGTTCGAAGGCGCCGCCTATCGCTTCGGTCACTCCATCGTCTCGAGCGACATCAACGGCATCGACAATTTGGGCGCCACAACGGCCGAGCAGTCGCTGGCGGACAGCTTCTTCGAGTCACCGGCGGCATTCGTTGCCAACGGCGGCGCCGATGGACTGCTGCGGCATCTTGCGAGCGACACCGCGCAACCGCTGGATACGCATATCGTCGAAGATCTCCGGAGTTTCCTCTTCGATCCGCCTGACGGTATTGATCTTGCCGCGATCAACATTCAGCGCGCGCATGATCTTGGTCTCGGAACGCTGAACGAAACGCGGGAAGCCCTGGGACTGACGCCCTATACGAGCTTCGACCAGATCACCTCGGACCCGGCGACGGCCTCGGCGCTGAAGCAGGCCTATGGCACGGTCGATGCGATTGATCTGTGGACAGGCGGGTTGGCGGAGAATCACACGGCCGGCGCGGCCATCGGCCAGACCTTCGGTACCATCATCGCGGATCAGTTCACGGCGTTGCGCGATGGCGACCGGCTGTATTTCGAGAACCAGGGTTTTGACCGGCAGACCCTGAAAGAGATCAAGTCGACCACGCTTTCGGACATCATCGAGCGTGATACGACGGGCACCACCGCGATGCAGGCCAACGCGTTCGTATCAACCGAGCGGCACTCCGGCACGCTCGGCGGGGTCGACCCGACCGGGGCGGACGCGGTGGAAGGCCAGGCGCAACTGGTGGTGGGATCACCGGGCAGGGATAAGCTGACCGGCGGAAGTCTGGATGACACGCTGGTGGCCGCGCGCGGCCACATGACCATGACGGGTGGTGCCGGCGCCGATACCTTTGTGTTCAACCTTGAAAACCTCACGGGCAGACACAATACCACGGTCATCACCGACTACGATCCCAAGGTCGACCAGTTGCAACTCCTGAACAACGCCTTCGTCGCGAAATCATCCGATCATCACGGCGGAACCCTGTTGCATGTCGGCTCTGAAACCATCGACCTGCTTGGCGTAAGGCCGCACGAGGTGGACCGTCACGAGTGGGCATAAGCGAAATTGCTGCGTCGCCTTAAGAGGCGACGCAGCATCATCCCTGCTGATCGTAATAGTGCAGCATCGAATATGGGTCGATCGCTTGATCTGTACGCTGTCCAAGAAAGAAAAACCCGCAGGCGGCGTCTGCAACCGGACGGCCGCGGGCAAATCTGTCCAGATACCGGATCCAGAAGAAGGGAAGCGAGATCAGGCGCGACATCTTATCGCCCGCGCCGAGCGCGCGCGCAAAATAGCGGATCGACCAGATCAGTGCGACGCCGGGACCGCCGACCGGCCCGGCGCTGATTTCCGCGAATCGTCGAAACAGCCAGCGATGACCGCTCTGCGTAAAGCGCGAAAAGTCATAGGCGCGTTCGTGCACTTGTTGCATGAACGGCGTCTCGGCGTAGACCAGTCCCTTCGGCCGCAGCACGCGGTGAATTTCGGCGACGACTGTTGCCGGTTCCAGCACGTGTTCGAGCACCGCCTGGACCCAGACGCCATCGAACATTCCAGCCTCGAACGGCAATTTGTGACCGTCGGCGACCAGTACCGTGTACTGCGATGCGTAGACGTCGGTGCCGATCAGCTCGATCGACGGGTCGTTGTAGAGTTGATCCGCTCCCGAGCCAATGGCGCCGCCGCCAATCACCAGCACGGTCGGCCGCTCGGAATGTTCCTTGAGCAAATTAAGGAATTTCGTGCAATTCGTCGCCGCGACCGGGTTCATCGCCAAAGGCGAACCGGTGCAGGCGCGATCCAAGCGACTGGCCCGTCACATCGCGATGTAACGCCGAGCCGTTATTGCTCTGATACATCGCGCGATCGAAAACACTGGCCGGAAAGTCGATCAGCACCGGCTGTGCGTTGATGACGGGAAATCCAACCTTGTGGTACTCGCAATCGGCGTTGGAGCAGCGTGGCTGACCGCCTCGATCCCGTATCGGTGACGAACATCGAGGACAACGAATGCCGTGATTCCATTTCTTCGATGGCATGGATTGCACGGAGCGGCTGGCGATAGAGAAGTCCAAACGATAACCCCAAAGGACAAATACATCTGTTTCAGTTCCACGACAAGGAACCGGGCGCGTGACGTCGATCATTCAGGCCTAACTAGGAGGCTGTGATAAGGCAGCAATGGGGCCCGCGCCCGACGCGAGCAGCTCGAATTAAATCCAGCGGGTGACCGCAAACCTAGCGTCCCTCGATTCCGCGCCATTGCCGCCCTGCAAAAGCTCGAATGCTGTTTTGATTTTTCGCCATTGTAGATCGATCGTGTCGATCCCGTGCCCGTGATGGCTGTGATCTCCTCTCAAAAACGGCGCTGTTAGATTAGTTTCAAACCTCTCAGGCTGGTGTGCCCGTTTTTGCCGACGATGATGTGGTCGTGTACCGATATGCCGAGCGGCTGCGCGATATTGACGATCGTTTTGGTCATCTGGATATCTGCGGACGAGGGCGTCGGATCGCCGGAGGGGTGGTTGTGCACCAGAATGATCGCGGTGGCGGACAATTCCAGCGCCCGCTTGATCACCTCGCGTGGGTAGACCGGCGTGTGATCGACGGTGCCGACCTGCTGCACTTCGTCGGCGATCAACTGGTTGCGCTTGTCGAGGAACAGCAGGCGGAACTGTTCCTTGTCGGCGAATGCCATGCTGGTCCGGCAATAGCCGATCACGTCATTCCAAGACGACAGCAGGGTACGCGGCTTCAACTGGCCCTTCGCGATACGGGTTGAGGCCGCCGCGATCAGCTTGATCTGGTTGATGGATGCATCGCCAACTCCATCGACCTCGCGCAGCCGCATTTCCGGCGCGTGGATGACCTCGGCGAATGAACCGAATTTCTTGAGCAGGGATTTCGCAAGCGGCTTGGTATCGCGCCGGGGCAGGGCCGCGAACAGCGCCATCTCCAGCAACTCATAGTCGCTCAGCGCGTCGGGTCCTGCGTTGTGAAAACGCTCCCGCAACCGGTCGCGATGGCCGTGATAATCCGGCTTCTCGGCAGGTTCGGAAGAAGTTCGCGATTCGCTGGTTTTCCCGGCCATCGGTGCGCAGCATGCCGCGCCGCGCAGGTTTTGCAACCGTGAAGTGTGGGCCTGGCCGGCCCGCGAGCCGTGTGACGCTGCCATCCCCCCAGAATAGGCCGGCGCGCTGACAGACATGTGACGGAGCGGGGACAGGGTCTCTCCGGGCCCGCTTGCCTTCTGCGCGGAATCCCTTACGTCTGTAATACCGTCGCGAATTGTTTCGCGGACGGCAGCGCTAGCGCTTGAGCGGCAGCCTCGCCCAGAACGGGGTCGCTCATCGCCGACCTGATCCGTCAAGGTCACGCAAACAAATCCCTCCCAAGGCAGGTCAACCGGAAGAAGCCGCGCACGCGATGGTCTGTGACCAAAAACATGCGCGTCGTCGGAATGACGGAGCGCTCGCGCTTTGTGCGTCCCGCCGCCGTCCATGTCGCGACGAAACTGTATGCCTGACCTGTCGCTCATTCTTGAAACGAGCGATCCCAACACGGAGACTTGAGTGACCACTATCGTTTCGGAGATTCCGCGCCCGCCTGGCGTCCTTTCGGGCTGGTTGACGGTGCTGCTTGCCGTGTCCTGTGGGCTGATCGTCGCCAATCTCTATTACGCCCAGCCGCTGATTGGCCCCATCAGCAGGGATCTGGGACTGTCGCCCCAGTCGGCGGGCCTGATCGTGACCATGACCCAGCTTGGTTACGGGGCGGGCCTCCTGCTGATCGTGCCGCTCGGCGATCTCGTCGAGAACAGGCGACTGGTTCTTGGGGTGACAAGCCTGGGCGCGCTGGCGCTGCTGGGAGCCGCGTACTCGACCCACCCGCTGCCGTTTCTCGTCGCGGGGGTGTTCATCGGGCTTGGCTCTGTCGCCGTGCAAATCCTGATACCCTATGCCGGACATTTGGCGCCCGCGGCTACGCGCGGCCGTGCCGTCGGCAACGTCACGACCGGATTGATGATTGGCGTCATGCTGTCGCGCCCCGCGGCCAGTTTCATCGCGGCGGCCTCGTCCTGGCATATGGTGTATGTCGTGTCGGCGGTCGCCATGGTGTTGCTGGTCCTGGTGTTGCGCCGGATGCTTCCGCCACGTAAGCCCACGACGCGGCTGGGCTACGGCCAACTGCTGGCGTCGATGATGCATCTGGCGGCGACCAGCGTCATCCTGCGCCGCCGTGCGCTCTATCAAGCCAGCCTGTTCGGCGTGTTCAGCATGTTCTGGACGACGATTCCCCTGCTGCTCGCAGGACCCGCCTTTCGGCTCTCGCAAACCGGTATCGCGATGTTCGCCCTGGCCGGTGTCGCCGGCGCCATTTCCGCGCCGATCGCCGGCCGTGTGGCGGACCGCGGATGGACGCGGCCTGCGACGGCCGGCGCGATGCTGGTCACGGCCGCTGGCTTTGCACTGACGCGGTTGGTCGATCTCGGCTCGACTTGGTCGATGGCGCTGCTGGTCAGTGCTGCGATCGCCATCGATTTCGGGGTGCAGGCGAATGTGGTGCTAGGCTATCGCGCCTTGTTTGCGTTCGGGGCCGAATCCCGAGGCCGCCTGAACGGGCTCTACATGACAACGTTCTTCCTGGCCGGCGCGGCGGGGTCGGCCATCGGTGGATGGGCCTACGCCAACGGCGGCTGGACGCTGGTCGCCTGGATCGGAATGGGCTTGCCGCTCGTGGCGCTCGTCTATCTCGCGACCGATCGCGAGTAGCGATCGGGCGCGGCACAGCAGCACCTTTCGGGCAACGGGTCCATCACGCCGGGTTGGCGCTTCACGTTTGCTTGAGCGACCGCAAATTTGAGCAAAGGGGGTGATCTCCTGCGAGAAAATCGCGGGCGATGCCGCAGGATCGTAGCTGAGAAAGCGCGCCGCCCAGCAAGCAGGTTGCCATCGTCATTTGACGCACCACATCTTTACCTCAGCTCCGGGCAGATTTTCTCTATTGGCATTGGCCCGGAGGCCTCGCGGGGAACCGTTTTTGATGCTCGGATACGCGGTCGAGAAATACGGGCCGGACGGACTGTTGGCTTCTTCGGCGGATCGAGGCTGGTCGGGACTGTCGGCGGAACTTCGCAGTCATGGCAGCGGTGTCATCGCCTGGAACAATGCCCAGCCCGATGTTGAGATTTGCGTCGACGTCCGAGGCAGCCGATCGGTCGTCACGCGCCGGGGCGGCGGCATTGTCGATCGCGCGCGTGCCGAGCGCGGGACGATTTGGCTTTCTCCTGCTGGCTTAAAGGAAGACTTCATCGACATCTCGGATCCTTTGCCGGGGATGCTTCATCTCTATCTTCCGTCAAATCGCTTCTCGCCTGATAAGTTGGGTGTCAAAATCGATCAAGCGGCGCTGGGGTCGCTCCGTTACGAGGCTGCATTCCAGGATCCACTCGTCGCCGAGATCGCCTTTGCGATTCTAACTGAACTTCAGACCGAAACTTCTGCCGGCCGCCTGCTTGCTGAAACGCTGGCTTCCAGCCTTGCTGCACGGCTGGTTCAAAATCACCTCGGTGCGTCCTCGCTCTCCCCGGGCCCTCTCCGGGAAGGACTCGATCGTCGCAGGCTGGCTCGGGTGCTGGATTACATCGATGGCAACCTTGAAGGCGATCTTTCGATTGATCATCTCGCCTCGATCGCATGCCTCAGCCGCTTCCATTTCGCCCGGGCATTCAAGTGCACCGTCGGCCAATCGCCCCATCGATATGTCAGCCGCAAGCGTCTTGAGCGCGCCAAAGCGTTGCTGGTGCGCGGCGACAGGTCTTTGGTCGACATTGCGCTCGCACTCAACTTTTCCTGCCAAGCCAATTTCACGCGCGCATTTCGGCAAGTGATGGGTTTGACACCCGGTCAGTATCGGAGAAATTCCGCGGCTTGAACTCATAAGCTGCGGCAGCAGCCGTCGCACGCTGGATTGCGGCTGTTCTCTGTTGTCAGCAAGAAATGACAAAATTCCAGCAACCAGCGCAAAGCCAGCGCGAGGCAAATTAGTTCATCAACCCGGTCGGATACCTCCTACTGAAACAGGGACGATCGTGACCATTGAACAAAAGGTTGTTGTGATTACCGGCGCATCCCAAGGTATCGGCGCGAGCTTGGTGAAGGGATTTCGTCAGATCGGATATCACGTTGTCGCAAACTCCCGATCCATCAAGACTCGTGCGGCCTTCGACGATCCGGCCGTTCTAAAGGTCGAGGGCGACATCGGCATTCCCGATACCGCCGAGCGCATCGTTCAGGAGACAATGCAGCGCTTCGGACGAATAGACACACTGATAAATAACGCTGGCATATTCATTTCTAAGCCTTTCGTTGAGTTCTCCGAGGCAGACGTTGAGGCGATCACGGCTGTCAACCTGACCGGTTTTTTCAACATCACACAACGTGTCGTTTCCCGGATGCTGCAGGCAGGTTCCGGTCACATCGTCAACATGACGTCGTCGTTCGTTGCCGAACAGCCGATTGCGCCGATTCCTGCCGCGCTTACCGCTCTGACCAAAGGCGGGTTGATCTCTGTCACCGGTGCTTTGGCGATTGAATATGCGAACCGGGGCATTCGCGTAAACGCCGTATCACCGGGCGCAACCAAGACGCCTCTTAACCAGCCCCAGACTCACGAATTTCTCGCCAAGCTGCATCCACTTCGACGTATGGCGGAGCCGGAAGAAATCGTCGATGCCGTGCTCTATCTTGAGAAGGCAAAATTTGTCACGGGAGAAATTCTGCACGTTGATGGTGGTGTGCATGCTGGGTGGGCCTGAGGAGATTTGTGATGTGGCCAGACCGACGCCTCATTGAGCTTCTTGAGATCGAGCAGCCGCTGATCCTGGCGCCGATGGCAGGAGTTGGCACCGTCGGACTTGCCGCGGCGGTGTGCGAAGCCGGCGGGCTGGGGTCGATCGGTTGCGCAACGCTACAACCGCCGCTCGCCGCGAAGACGATCGAGCAGTTGCGGCAACTGACGAGCAAGCCGATCAACGTCAATTTCTTTTGTCACGCCAGGGCAAAAGCGGACCCTGACCGCGAGCGAGCCTGGCATGATCGGCTGTCGCCGTATTTTCGCGAGCTTGGAGTCGAGCAGAAGCCTACGCCGCCCCGGCTGGATATCGAGCCGTTTGGCGATGCCATGTGCAGGGTAGTCGAGGCCACAAAGCCCGAGGTGGTGAGTTTCCATTTCGGGCTGCCGGCGCCGCAATTGCTGGCTCGGATCAAGGCGGCGGGATGCCGCGTTATCTCATCGGCGACGACCGTCCAAGAAGCGGTCTGGTTGGAAGCCCGCGGTGTCGACGCGATCATCGCTCAGGGCTGTGAAGCCGGTGGACATCGCGCAACTTTCCTCGCGGCGAGCCCAAACGCTGCCGTTGCCTCACAAGTCGGCACATTCGCGCTGGTGCCGCAAATCGTCGATGCCGTCAGCGTGCCGGTCATCGCCGCGGGAGGCATTGGCGATGGGCGTGGAATTGCCGCGGCATTTGCACTTGGAGCATCAGGAACGCAGATCGGGACGGCGTTTCTCTTATGTCCTGAAGCGGCGACGCCACCGTTGCATCGCGATGCGCTGCGGCGCGAAAACGTAACCGTCCAGACCAATGTATTTACCGGGCGACCTGCGCGCGTCCTTGCCAACCGCCTGGCGCTCGATCTCGGCCCTCTTTCAGACGTTGCTCCGGATTTCCCATTACCCATGGGTGAGATATCGCTCTTGCGCGCCAAGGCGGAGCAGCAAGGGAATAGCGATTTTACGCCGCTATGGTCGGGACAGGCCGCTCCGTTGGCAACGGAGATGTCCGCCGAGGCACTCATGCTCAAGCTGGCACGAGAAACGATGGAGTGCTTCGCGCGGCTCCGAGCCGGTTAGATTGCCTGAGTCGCGCCATTGCGGATCAATTCGGCGCGCCGTCGCACCGCCTTAACCCGCGATCCCGCCTGTTTTGATGGTTTATGGCACGGCCGGCGGCTTTTCGCCGTTGCGTTGCGATAGCGTGAAGATCTCGACGCCGGTGGCGGTGACGCCGACCGAATGCTCGAATTGCGCCGACAGCGAGCGGTCCCGGGTCACCGCGGTCCAGCCGTCGGACAGGATCTTCACATGCGGCTTGCCGAGATTGATCATGGGCTCGATGGTGAAGAACATGCCGGGCTTCAGCGCCACGCCCTCGCCGGGCCGCCCGATATGAATGATGTTCGGCTCGTCATGGAACATGCGGCCAAGGCCGTGCCCGCAGAAGTCGCGCACGACGCTCATGCCCTGCGGCTCGACAAAGCTTTGAATGGCGTGGCCGATATCGCCCGTGGTGGCGCCGGGTTTGACCGCGGCGATACCACGCATCATGGCCTCATAGGTCACTTCGACCAGCCGCTCGGCCTTGCGGGCAATCGGGCCCACCGCATACATCCGGCTGGAATCGCCATACCAGCCGTCGACAATGAAGGTCACGTCGACGTTGACGACGTCGCCGTCCTTCAGCGCGCGGTCGCCCGGCATGCCGTGGCAGACCACATGGTTGATCGAGGTGCAGGTCGAATAGCGATAGCCGCGGTACATCAGGGTCGCGGGGTAGGCGCCATGACTAAAGGCGAAGTCGCGGACGAAATCGTCGATCCGCGAGGTCGGCACACCCGATTTGACGAGGTCGGTGAGTTCATCGAGGCACTTGGCCACCAGCGCGCCGGCCTTGCGCATGCCGGCAAACCCGCTCGGCCCATGCAGCTTGATCTGCCCGGTCTTGCGCAGGGAGGTATCGGAGGCTTCGACGTAGCTCATGCGTGGATCATGCTTCAGCGGGCGGGGCGACAATGGGTCATTTGTGACGCTAATTTAATGATCGGAGCGACCAGCGCAAGCCAAGGTTCGCGCATGGTTGGCGTTTGGCCCGGGTTATGACCCACGGAACCCCAGCCAAGGCGCATTGGCGTCAGTTCGGTACCTCCACCGTGGTTTCGACCGGCAGTGCGCCGCCGCGGACGCGGATTTCGCGGACCGGGTAGGGAACGCGGATGCCCTCACGCTTGAATGCCTCCCACAGCGACAGCATGACGTCGCTTTTCACGGTGTCCATGCCGTCGGGGTCGGCGATCCAGAAGGTCAGGGAAAACTTCATGCCAGCCTCGGCGAACTCCACCAGGATGCAGCCGGGTGGCCGGCCCTTGAGGGCGCGCGGGGCCGCCGCGGCGATATCGATCGCCAGTTTGCAGACCAGCCGCGGATCGGCATCGTAATTGGTGCCGAAATTGACCTTCACCAGCGTGTTCTTGTCGGTGTAGGTCCAGTTGGTGACCTTCTGCGTCACCAGGTCCTCGTTCGGGATCAGGAATTCGCGGCCATCGCCGGCGGCGACCGAAATATAGCGCGTCTTCATCGCGCTGATGCGCCCCGAACTGTCGCCGATGGTGACGAGATCGCCCGGTTTCACCGATTTGTCCGCCAGCAGGATAATGCCGCTGATGAAGTTGGCGATGATCTTCTGCAGGCCGAAGCCGATGCCGACGCCGGCCGCGCCGGAGAAGATCGCCAGCGCCGAGAGGTTGATGCCGACCGCGCTCATGACCACCGTGACGGCAAATATCATCAGCGCGAGCCGGATCATCTTGATCAGCAGCACCTGGATCGACGGCGTCAGATCGCCCGACCGGGTGATCCTGCTTTCTGCGAAGTTGCTGGCGACATTGGTCAGCCACAGCGCCAACGACAACAACACGCCGAGCTTGATCAACAGCAGCGGCGTCAGCCGCAGGCCTCCAAGCACGACCGAGACCGAGTTCGAGCGCATCGACGGTCGGGTCGAGCTGGCCGATAATGCTCAGCGCCGCCACCAGCCACGCTGCCAGCGACACCAGACGGACGAAGAATTCGTTGCGGATCACCGACGTGACGAGGCGGATGGCCAGCCACGCCAGCGCCAGCTTGGCGAAGATCGCCAGCAGGTAACTGCGGCTGGGCCAGGTCGATGCCACCATGATCGTCCGCGCTACCCGCATCAGCACCGCGAACACCGCGACCGAGGAGTTGCCGACCAGCACGCGCAGCATCAGTCGGAACGGCGCCGGCCAGCCCATCGCGAGTGACGTCAGGTCAACCCGCGAACGAATGGCGGCACCCGCCGCGATTGATATCCCGGCACCGGCCAGAACCAGGCCGAGCTGGACGTAAAACCATGGCGATGTGATTTCCGCGCCGACCGAGCGCATGACGGAATGCAGGAAATCGATGATGTCGTTCATGTCCATCGTCAAAATCTCTTTTCAAAGCCGATCGGTGCGGTCGGACCAACTTGATTCGAATGACGGCAGATTTCCATAACCGCGGCGCTGATGCCATCGCCATGGCCGGTGAGTGACGCCAGCTAAAATCGGATTTATCGGGCACATTGTCGCCAGCGGCAAGAAATAGCCTTGGCGTTGCAGGAGGGCGACGATAAGGATGCAATTGCACGTATTTGCAAGGATTTGCGAAAGCTCATGGCCTCGCTCGACTCGGTCAGCATAGCCATACTCCTCGGCGCCGTTCTGGTGATGGCAGGCATTCTGTCGAGCCTGTTGGCGCTGCGGTTCGGCGCGCCGCTACTGCTGGTGTTTTTATTGATCGGCATGGTGGCGGGCGACGCCGGTCCGGGCCAGGTGCGGTTCGACGACGTGCGTACGACCTATCTGGTCGGCTCGGTGGCGCTGGCGCTGATCCTGTTCGATGGTGGCTTGAGAACGCGCTTTCAAAGCATCCGCGCGGTTCTCGCGCCATCGATGGCGCTGGCGACGATCGGCGTGCTGCTGACGGCGCTGATCGCCGCGCCGGTCGCCAAATATGCCCTCGATCTCAACTGGACCGAAGCGCTTTTGGTGGGCGCCGTGGTGGCGTCGACCGACGCGGCGGCGGTGTTTTTGCTGGTGCATGCGCAGGGCTTGCGGTTGCGGCCGCGCGTCGGCGCCACGCTCGAGGTCGAGTCCGGCACCAACGATCCGTTCGCGGTGTTTCTGACGCTGATGCTGGTTGAACTGATTTCAAGCGGCGACAGTTCGGCCTGGCACGTGGTGCTGGAATTCGGCCGCGAGGCCGCGCTCGGTGCCGTCGTCGGCGTGATCGGCGGCCGGCTCGTGGTGCTGGCGCTGAACCGCGTCGCGTTGCCGCAGGGGCTGCATGCCCCGTTCGTCGCCACCGCCGCGCTGGTGATTTTCGGCGGCGCGCAGATCGCGCACGGCTCGGGATTTCTCGCGGTCTATCTTGCCGGCATTCTCATCGGCAACCGGCCGACGCGGGCGCACAATTCGGTGGTGACGTTTCTCGATGCCGCGACCTGGCTGGCGCAGATCGTGATGTTCGTGCTGCTCGGCCTGCTGGTCTCGCCGCAGCGGTTGTTGGGAAGCGTCGGCCCGGCGGTGATCGTGGCGCTGGTGCTGATGCTGGTGGCGCGGCCGGTCGCGGTGTTTCTTTGCCTGGCGCCGTTTCGTTTCAACTGGCGCGAGAAGGTCTTTATCGCCTGGACCGGCCTGCGCGGGGCGGTCGCGATCTTCCTGGCGTCGATCCCTATGCTGGTGGGATTGTCGAAGGCGTATCTTTATTTTGACGTCGCCTTTGTCGTCGTCATCATTTCGCTATTGCTGCAGGGCTGGACGCTGGCGGTCGCGGCGCGGCGGCTGCATGTGGCGCTGCCGCGCGCGGATCGTGGCCCGCGGCGGGTCGAGCTCGATCTGCCAGGTCAGCTTGAGCAGCAACTGGTCGGCTATCCGGTTCGCTCGAAAAGCCTGTATTTCCGGCGCGGACTTATTCCTTCCTGGTCGAAGCCGACGCTGGTGATCCGGGACCAGCGGATCCTCTCGCCGGTCGAGGCCGATCCAATTGCCGCCGGCGACTATATCTATCTGCTGGCACCGCCGGAAAAGGCAGAAGCGCTCGATCGTTTTTTTGTCGACATGCCGCCGAGCACGGCACCCGATCCGCACCTGCTCGGTGATTTTATGGTATCCGGCGAGCACGCGCTGAGCGAACTCGCCGAGATCTACGGCGTAAAGGTGGATGAAGAGCAGGCGAAGCTGACGCTGGCCGACTATTTCGACGTCCATCTCGATCACGCGCCAAAGGAAGGCGCCACGCTCGCGCTCGATACCATTGTGCTGGTGGCTCGCAACCTCAGCGGCGGCAGGGTGAACGTCGTCGGCCTTCGGTTGCCGGAAGATGAGGAAGATGCCGGGCCGCCAACGCGAACGGCGGCGCTCAAGCGCAAGCTGTCGGAACTGTGGTCGTCGGTGGCGGGAATTTAAAGCCGTCTTGCGCGTGAATGACCTGGTCGCCTTGTCGTCAATCTGCGGCCAACAAACGGCCGCAACATCCCGGGATTTGCGCGGCTTCGTGATGCGCGAAATCGGAACGCATGGCGCTTCGGATCGTTTTTGGAACGTTGTGCCGGTCCCACGGTCCAACACACCCAGATGGTTCCGATCAGGAGTAGTCGATGCGAAAATTCATCCTGCCAATCGTTGCAGCCTTAGCTCTCGGGACAGCAGCCCCTGCCATCGCCTACGACACCGGTGGCCTCAATTCGATGCAGGCCGCACTGGATGTCGCGACCGATCTCGGCCTCGTCACGGTGTCCCATACCCAATTTGCCGGCGATGAATGGCAGATCGAGGGACGGGATGCGACGGGCCGGTATATGGAGGTGGATGTCGACGTCACCACAGGTGAAGTCCTTCATGTCCAGCGGTAGAGCAGGATCCGGTTGATAAGATAGATCAGCGCTGCCTTTCGGGGAGGTCAATCCGGCGAGGCGGCGCCGGTCAGCACGGTCACGCCGCCGAACGCAGAGATGCGTCCGCGCCGGAGCAATACGATCTGGGTCGCCAACTGGCGCAATTCGGCGGCGTCGTGGCTGACATAGACCATGGGAATTCCAGCTTCGTCGCGCAGGCGCACCAGATAGGGCAGGATTTCTAGCTTTCGCCCCTCATCGAGCGCTCCCAGCGGTTCGTCCAGAAGCAGCAGCCTTGGCTTTGACAGCAGCGCACGCCCAAACGCGATGCGCTGACGCTCACCGCCCGAGAGCCCGGCGGGGCGGCGATTCAAGAGCCCGCCGATATCCAGCAGATCGATGACGCGTTTCCGCTGCGCCGGATCGTCGGCTAATCCATTCATCCGCCGCCCGTAGTCGAGATTGTGGCGCACATCGAGATGCGGAAACAGCCGGGCATCCTGGAACACATAGCCGATGCGACGGCGATAGGGCGGAACATGCACGCGTGCCGCGGTGTCATCGAGCGTATCGCCGTCGATGGCGATGGTGCCGCGATCGGGCTTCACCAATCCCGCGATCATGTTGATCAGGGATGACTTCCCGGCACCCGACGCACCGAACAATCCGGTGACCCGGCCTGCGCTGGTGAATGAGGCTTCGAGCGAGAACTCGCCGAGTTGCTTTGAAACATCGACCCGCAGCATGGTCAGTTGCCATGCAGGCGCTGAGTGGCGCGCCGCGCGAACCATTCGGACGCGACCAACGCCGCCGTCGCGATGAAAATCGAAATCAGCACCAGCCGCAGCGCCGCGGCATCGCCGTCCGGCGTCTGGATCAGCGAATAGATCGCCGACGAAATGGTTTGGGTCTCGCCGGGAATATTCGACACAAAGGTAATGGTCGCGCCGAACTCCCCGATCGCCTTGGCAAAGCCCAGCACCATGCCGGCCAGAACGCCCGGCAGCGCCAGCGGCAGCGTGACGGTCAGGAACACCCGCCAGGGTGGCGCGCCAAGCGTCGCCGCCGCCTGCTCCAGCCGTTGATCCACGGCTTCGATCGATAGCCGGATCGGCCGCACCAGCAGCGGGAACGACATCACGCCGCAGGCGAGCGCGGCGCCGGTCCAGCGGAACGCGAACACGATCCCGAGGTGTTCGGCAAGCCATGCGCCGACCAGGCCGCGCTTGCCGAAGGTCAGCAGCAACAGATAGCCGGTAACCACCGGTGGCAGCACCAGCGGCAGATAGATCAGCGCGTCAATGAGCGACTTGCCCCAGAAATCCCGCCGCGCCAGCAACCACGCGATGCCGATCCCAAGCGGTGTCGCCACCAGCGTCGCGATCGTGGCGACTCGCAGCGAAAGCTGGATCGCCGTCCACTCCGTCGGCGAAATATCGAACACGTTTCAGGTGGTCGGGCTGACGAGAAATTTGAAGCCGTATTTCTCGAAGATGGTCTTGGCCGCCGACGTTCGCAGGAAAGCGAGATAATCCGTCGCTTCCGGCTTCGCGGTCGACGTCGCCGCGACGGGATAGATGATCGCAGGGTGGGAAGTCGGCCGGGAAAGTGCCGACGATCTTCACGCCGGGCTCGACCATGGCATCGGTCGCATAAACGATCCCGAGCACGGCTTCGTCACGCGCCACCAGCGCCAGTGCGGCGCGCACGCTTTCCGCCATGGCGAATTTCGGCTCTGCCGCCTGCCACGCGCCGAGCTTTTCAAGCGCGGCCTGCGCGTATTTGCCGACCGGGACCGCTTTCACATCACCGGTGGCGATCTTGCCGTCGCCGGCGAGCTTGGCGAGATCGAAGCCCGGTCCGATCGTCACATTGTCGATCTTGGAATCCTTGGGCGCAATCAACACGATGCTGTTGCCGAGCAGATTGACCCGCGTCGGCTCGTTGATGGATTTCTTGCTGGTTGCATAATCCATCCAGTCGGTATCGGCGGATACGAAAATATCGGCCGGCGCGCCCTGTTCGATCTGCTTGGCCAGTACCGAACTCGCGGCATAGCTCGCCGTTGTCTTGATGCCGGTCTTGGCGGTATAGGCGGCATTGACGTCGTCGAGCGCGTTCTTCATCGACGCCGCGGCGAAGATGGTGAGGCTCTTGTCCGCGGCTTTATCCTGGGCCTGGGCGGGCGACCAGGTCGATCCGAGCAGGACCGTGAAGGCTAGGAAAAGTCCGGCAAAACGATGCATTGGGGCGCTCCGTGCGTGTTCGCGGCATACTGCGCGCGCAAATCAGGCGTGAGGGACATCTAAAGCGACAGGCGGAAGCGCCGTTCCGTCGATCCCGCCGACTTACGGTCGATCGGGGCCTCGCTGGTCAAAACCATAACAGGCTGGGTATGGGGGTAAAGGCTTCCTTGGTCTATTCGGACGGCAGGATTGCCACGGATATGGCGTTCTCCCTGGCGCCGCTGACTTGCAGCACGAAGGGGCTCGCCGAAATCTCGTATTTCATGGTCTTGCGAATGCCGTCGCAATCGGTCGCGCCGCTAAAGCCCTTTGGCTTCAAGGCATGTCCATCCTGGATCACATCGATCCAGCCGCCCGCGGACAGGCTGACGGTGTAGATGCCGGGCTTCGGGGCGTCTTTAAAACGCGCGAAGCCGGCGAAGCTGCCTTCCCGAGGCGCGCGCTCCGGCGGCGTCGGCAGCTTGGCCTCGGCCGGCGCCAGCAATGCGAGCGTCATTCCCGTTGTCGGCAATGCCGCAAGTTCCGCGCCGGAGGCGAGTTTAACGCGATCCGGCGCGGTCAGGGCTGCACGCTCATGCTCGATCGGCCATTTGAATTTGTCGCAGCCACTCGGTTCATCCGCAGCCCAGGCGGGCGCGGTTCCGAGCAGCACAATGGCGATCAGCAGGGGCGTGCGCATGGTCAATCCACCCCGATCATGACGTCGGAGGCTTTCACCACGATGGTCACCTGACCCTTGGCCTTGATGCCCAGTTCATCGACCGACTCATTGGTGATCGAGGAGGTGACGATCTGGCCGTTGCCGATGTCGACGCGAACGTGCGACGTGGTCGCGCCCTTCTTCACTTCGACGACGGTGCCTTTGATCTGGTTACGTGCACTAATGCGCATGGCGGATTCCTTCGTGTTTTTTCCCGGGCACGGCGCCGGTCGGCAACGACATCGGGAATAGCGATGGGATCAGCGGCCCTGATCCGAAGCTTCGCGCGCGCTTACGACACGGCGATAGTAGGTTCTTAGCCTGTTTTGGGGCCCAATCCAATCAAGTTCCGCCACGGTTTCGTTATTGCTTCGCATCCGGAGCGGCCAAGACCTGGCGGCAGTCGGCCGGCAATTGCGCCAGCGTCAGCGGCGGCTTGGGCGTCGGCGGAATGATTGGCGGTCTTGGATGAAGCACCTCATCCTTGAACCAGTAGGCGAGGTCGGCGGGGCTGCAGCCCTCGCTCTCCTCCGGCGCCGGCTGCGGCTCGCATTCGTTACGGCCGGCGGGGCAGGTGATGCGGATGTGGAAGTGATAGTCGTGGCCGTACATCGGCCGGATCTTGGAAAGCCAGCTGCGATCGCCCTTGGCTTCACGGCACAGCGCCTTCTTGATCGCGGCGTTGACGAAGATGCGTTGCACCCTCGGCTCCTGCGCCGCGTCGCGGATCACCTTGAGATGGTTCGGCGTCCAGACCTTTGGATCGATATCGAGCCGGTCGGAGCGCACCATCATCACCGCGGGCATTTCCTCGCGCTCGTTGCGCGACAATCGCCGGTTCGGCATCGGCGTCAACCAGACATCGGCGTCCAACCCCACCTGGTGGCTGGCATGCCCGGTGATCATCGGACCGCCGCGTGGCTGCGATATGTCGCCGACCAGGATCCCCGGCCAGCCCGCGTCCTTGTGCGCCTTGGCCGACAGCCGCTCCAGCAGTGCGATCATGTCGGGGTGCGCCCAATTGCGATTACGCGACAATCGCATCACCTGCCAGGTCGCGCCGTTGATCGGCAGCGCTTCCGCGCCGGCGATGCAGCCTTTGGAATAGAAGCCGATCACCTGCGTCGGCTGCGCCGCGGGCAGGACCTTGCGGCCGAACAATTCCTTGGCGCCGAGCTTGGGATCGTTGGGATTGGCCAGCGGCGGCAGCGCCTTGGGGTCGACGCTGCCTATGTCTTGCGCCGATGCGACAGACGCGCTGGCGACGACGGCCGAGGTCAAAAACAGAGTCAGAATCAGGCGGAGATTCATGACGCCACTTTATAGCCCGAACCGGGCATGGCAACAGCCGGCGAGCCAAGCCCGCGCCGGTCGCAATGGCTGATCGCCACGCCCTCGCCTTTCGTAGACGGCTACCGCCGCGTGCGGCTGCGGCGTTTAGAGTTTGGCGCGCACCCTTAACCGGCCGATAACCCTGTCGATCATTGACGCATTTTCAAGCCCGCGGCGGCGTTCCGCGCATGGATTGTGCAACCGCGCCACGCACCGGCCGCCCGTCAGCACGGGCCTGACGGTTTGCTCTCTGCATTGCCGGCGGAACGCGCCTTCCCCGGGCACAACCATGCGTATTGTACGCACCAGCCTTCCAAACGAGCAGCTGGAAATCGGGTGCCGCAGCTGCCGGCCGGCAAGAGATACCATTTTTTCAGACACTTATCGGAAAACAGGGCCACGCAGAATGCGAGTAGGACGTAGCAATGCCGAGAATCCGGCCGAAGACAGTCAAGAAAGTGAAACACGCGGCCGTCGCCAGCGGTGGCGGCCGGCCGGCAAAACCCCGTCCGAAGCGTTCGAGCGGGAGCCGCCGGCGCATTTCCATCGAGATCAGCGAGATCGTACGCAAGCGCGCCGAGGCCGAGGCTGCGATTGCGGCGGCGCGAAAATCGCACGAGCGGTTGCGCGAGGCGATCGACATCCTGCCGCAGGGCATCGTGTTTCTCGATGCCGATGGCCGCTACATTCTTTGGAACAAGAAATATTCCGAGATCTACAGCCGCAGTTCGGATTTGTTCACGCCGGGCGCGCGGCTGCAGGATACCATTCGCGTCGGCGTCGAGCGCGGCGATTATCCCGAAGCGATCGGCCGGGAAGAAGAGTGGATCGCCGAACGGCTCGCCAGGCTCTATCAACCCGGGCGCGCGGCATGAGCAGACCCTTGCCGACGGCCGTTGCATCCTGATCGAGGAGCGGCTGACCGAGGATGGCGGCATCATCGGCCTGCGCGTCGACATCACCGAACTCAAGCAGCGCGAGGCCTCGTTTCGGTTGCTGTTCGACAGCAATCCGGTTCCGATGATCGTCTGCGCGCTGGACAGCGAGCGCATCCTTGGCGTCAACGACGCTGCGGTCGCGCATTACGGCTATAGCCGCGCGGAATTCGAAAATCTCACCATCCGCAGCGTCCAGGCGTTCGAATCCGAACCGCCCTGGACCGGCGATCACTCCAGCGACGAATTGACGGCCCGCACCTGGAAGCATGTCCGGGCCGATGGAACGCTGATCGATCTGGCGATCTATTCGCGGCAGCTGGTTTATCGCGATCAGCCCGCGGTGTTGCTGGCGCTGATGGACATCACCGAACGCAAGCGCGCCGAGGCGCGGCTTGCCTTCATGGCGCAGCATGATGGGCTGACCGGACTGCCGAACCGCAATTTGTTGCGCCAGCAGACGGACGAGATGTTGCTGCATACCCGGCGCGGCACGGAAAAGATCGCGGTGATGGTGTTGGGGCTCGACAACTTCAAGGCGGTCAACGATACGCTCGGTCACGGCATCGGCGACAAGCTGCTGCGCGGTGTCGCCAAGCGCCTGCGATCCACGCTGCGCGAGGAGGATACGCTGGCACGCCTCAACTCCGACGAATTCGCGATCGTGCAGAGCGGGCTGACGCGCCCGGAGGACGCGGTGTTGCTGGCCCGGCGGCTGTTGCAGGCGATCGGGGAGCCGTATTTGCTGGACGGCCATTCCGTCGTGATCGGCGCCAGCATCGGCATCGCCATGGCGCCCGGCGACGGCGATGAGTCCGAGAAGCTGCTGAAGCACGCCGATATGGCGCTGTCGCGCGCCAAGAACGACTCGCGTGGCATGTTCAGCTTCTTCGAGGCCGGCATGGATGCCCGCGCCCAGAGTCGCCGCAAGCTCGAGATCGATCTGCGCGATGCGATTCAGCGCGATATGCTGCGGCCGTATTATCAGCCGCTGGTCGACCTCGCGAGCGGACGCATCACCGGCTTCGAGGCGCTGGTGCGCTGGCCGCATCCCGAACGCGGCATGATCTCGCCGGCCGAATTCATCCCGGTCGCTGAAGAGACCGGCCTGATCAATGCGGTCGGCGCGCTGATGCTGCATCGTGCCTGCGCTGACGCCGCGCTGTGGCCCGACGACGTCCGGGTTGCGGTCAATCTGTCGCCGCTGCAATTTCGTGCCGGCAATCTGTTGTCGCTGGTGATGGACGCGCTGAAACGATCCGGCCTGCCGGCCAAGCGGCTGGAGCTGGAAATCACCGAGACGCTGCTCCTGGAAAAGAGCAGCCAGGTGCAGGCCACGCTGCATGCGCTTCGCGCGCTGGGCGTACGCATCTCGATGGACGATTTCGGGACCGGTTATTCAAGCCTGAGTTATCTCCGAAGCTTTCCATTCGACAAGATCAAGATCGATCAGTCCTTCGTGCGCGACCTCGGGACCAATCGCGACGCGCAGGCGATCGTGCGGGCGATCATCAGCCTCGGCGCCGGCCTCGGTGTCACGATCACCGCCGAAGGCGTCGAGACCGAAAGCGAATTGAGCTGCCTGCGCGCCGAGGGCTGCCACGAGGGACAGGGCTTCCTGTTCAGCCGCGCCCGGCCCAATGCGGAGATCATCGGATTATTGGAAGCGCAGTGCGGCGCGGCGATCACCGCGCCGGTGGACAAGACGGCCGTGGCCTGAGGCGGCGAGATCGCCGGCTCAGGTGGTCGGTCCGCGCGGGATCACGCCGACGCCCAGCAACGCCTTGCCGACGTCCTCGTAATGGGTGTCGCGGGCCTGGATCTGCTGCTTGATGGCGTGCATGTCGCGGAAACGGCGCTCGAACTTGTTGGACTTGAACACCGCAGTGGCGCCGACCATGTGATAGGCGGCATCGACCACCGCGGCCGCCTGATGGATGGTCCAGGTCGAAGCCAGGCGAATGGCGGTGCGGTGCTCCTCGCTGAGCTTGCCGGTGCGGACGGTGTCGCGCCAGGCTTCGGCGGCCGTTCCATAGATATAGTGGCGTGCCGCCCGCAGATTGCCTTCGGCGCGGCCGATGGCACCCTGGACGGCGTTGTTCTCGCGCATCGCCTTGAGGCCGACCGACGCCTTTTCGCGCGCGAGGTCGGTCGCGGCATCAAGTATCGCCCGCGCGACGCCGCACGAGATCGCGGCGAAGCCCAGGCCGAACATGGTGTAGGTGGTGATGCCGTACAGCGGTCCCTTTTCGCGCAACGCCGAGAAATCGTCGCGTAACGCCGCGAAATTTTCCGGGATGAACAGGTCTTCGACCGAATAGGAATCGGTGCCGGTACCGTTGAGGCCGATCACATCCCAGACGTCGTACATCGTGACCTTGGAGGCCGGAAAGACGATGGTGCGGATTTCCGGCACGCCCTTGCGGTTCATCCGCGTGGTGCCGTCGGGTTCGGTGACCTGGACGTGGGCGCCGAACCAGTTGGCTTGCCGCGAGCCGCTGGCGAAGTCCCAGCGCGCGGTGATGCGATAGCCGCCGGGGACGACCTTAACCGCATGGGCGATCGCACCCCAAGCGAGGATGCTGTCCGGGGCATCGAAAACCTCGTGCGCCACCTCGGGATCGAGATAGGCCGCGGTCATGGAGCAGACATTGCACTGGCCGAGGCACCAGGCCGTCGAGGCGTCGGCCTTCGCCACCTCCTCCAGCATCTGCATGAAGACCTCGGGCGGCGCCTCGGCGCCGCCGATGTTTTGCGGCAACAGCGCGCGGTAAAGCTTGTTCTCGATCAGGGCCGAAACCACCGCAGGGGTCAGGCGCCGGGTCCGTTCGATTTCGTCGGCCTCCTGTGCGATCAGCGGCGCCAGCGCGCGCGCTCGCTCGATAAGTCCGAAGCCGGGAATCTTGTTCATGGGTTTCCTCGCCCTTTTTCCAGGGTTTTTGATTTGCAAAGGCGCATGGTGGTCTATCCGCCGCCATCGATCAAGATGGGCGTTGTGGCGCGAATGGCGCCCATGCAGGTCGCATCTTCTTGACTGTGCCCGCCCGGGCACCCCGGGAATATGCGTCGTCAGGCCGATCCGATGATGGATCGACGACGATCCCGGCGCGTTTTCGCCGCCGCCTGAGCATGATGCGGAAAAGTGGACAAGGATTTCCCTCGGGACAAACGCGAAGCGTTTGCCCGGAGATCATGCGCAATTAACAGGATAGAGCGGGATGGCTTTTCGAAGAAAAGTCATCCCGCTCTGATCTAGGCGGCGTCGCGCAGGCCGGCCAGGAAGGTATCGACGCTTTTGAGCAACGTTGCGGCGTGTTGGCTGAGTTCGCCGGATGCCGTCAGCGCGTTGTCGGCCAGCGCGCGCGACTGGTCGGCCGCCTGGCTTGCGCCGGCGATGTTGACCGTTACCTCGCCGGTGCCGACGGCAGCCTGTTGAACGCTTCGCGCGATCTCACGTGTCGCCGAATCCTGCTCTTCGACGGCCGCCGCGATCGTGGTGGCGATGCCGCTGATCTCGCGGATCGTGTTGCTGATGTCGTCGATCGCGACCACGCAATCGCCGGTGGCGGACTGGATCGCGGTGACCTGTCCGGCAATCTCCTCGGTCGCCTTGGCGGTCTGGCTGGCGAGTTCCTTGACCTCGGAGGCGACCACGGCGAAGCCGCGGCCGGCGTCGCCGGCGCGCGCTGCCTCGATCGTCGCGTTGAGCGCCAGCAGGTTGGTCTGGCCGGCGATGGCGCTGATCAGGCGAAGCACGTCGCCGATCTTTTCGCCGGCGGCGGTGAGGCCCCCGACCATTTTCGTGGCCTGACCGGCCTTGGTCACGGCGCCATCGGCAACGCCGCTGGAATGGGTGACCTGACGGCCGATCTCGGCGACCGAGGAAGCCAGTTCCTCGGTGGCGGCGGCAACCGTGCTGACACTGGTCGACGCTTCGTCGGACGCAGCGGCCGCCGCCGCGGCCCGCGCCGAGGTGCCGTTGACGCTTGTCGTAATCTCGCCGGCGACGCGTTGCATTTCCCTGGTGGCTTGCGCGACCGCGCCGACCACGCTCCTGACGTCGGTCTCGAAGCGGTCGGCCATCTGGCGTTGCAACGCCTTCTTTTCCAGCTCGGTCTGCTGCTTGGCGGTCTCCTGCGCTTCGCGCAGCGCGATCCCCTCGATCATGTTGCGGCGGAACACATCGACCGTCGCCGCCATGGTGCCGAGCTCGTCTTTCCGATCCGCGCCGGGGATCGTCACCTGGGTATCGCCGCTGGAAAGGCGGTTCATCACCGCGGTGATCGCGGTCAGCGGGCGCGACAGGCCGCGGCCGAGCAGGAATGCGAGCACAACGGCGATCGTGAGGATCGCGACGGCGCCGAGAATGAGGTTGCGCTGTGAGCTCGCCGCTGCGGCCTCATAGGTCGTGGTGTCCTTGACGAGTTCGAGCACCCCGATCGGCGCGCCGGTGTAGTTCTTGATCTGGCCGAGATAGAGCGCGGCAGGATGTTCATCCAAGGTGGCCTCGCGCTGCAGCGGCGTGCCCTCGAATGTGCGCTTGATTTCATCATCGGTGGCAACGACACGGCCCTCGAAGGTCGAAGAGAGCGTTTTGAACGTCGCGCCATCGAGCCGGTGCACGGCAAGGTCGACGCCGAAGCGCTGCTTGATGCGGTCGACGAATTCCTTGCCGAATTCGAGGCCGATATCGGCGACCGCGAGGGTTTTGCCGCCCTGCGTGATCGGTGTCATGGCGTAGACACCGAGATCGCCCTTTCCGTGTTCGACGCCGACGATCGGCTTTCCGGTCCTGAGCGAATCAGCCACGGTCACGCGGCGCTTCGAGACGTCATCGCCAAATACTTGTGGCAGGTGAGCCCGGTATAACGCGATGCCCGGAGGAACGTGGAAGCTGATCGCCGGGATGCCCTGCGCCTTCAGCGCTGTCTCTGTGTCCCGCAGCAATACGGCGAGCTTGTCGCGATCGCCGGCGGCGACTGCGTCAACGACCGGGGGAAACGTCGCGATCGTGGCGCTAACGGCCAGCGCCGCGCGCCCCTCATAGTCGAGGGCGGCGATAACGCTGTCATATTGCAGCTTGAGCTGTTGTTGGAGAGCAAGTTGCGTCAGCGCGCGCTGCTGGAGAACCGAAAAGGTGCCGAGAATGGCGCAGGCCACTGCGACGGTCAGCGAGATGGCAAGGATCAGGCGCGCCGCGATCGATCGAAGTTTGAACATAGTGGAATTCCGCAAGAGGAAGATTCCGGATAAATCCCAGAAACCTCTTAAGAATTGGCAACGCGCAGGGCCGTAACTCGTGGCTTCACGAGAATGTTAGGTGGCGCTCCACTTCCAATTGCTTCAACCGTAACTCGCGAGCCACCCAGGGTGGGGCCGCTTCGCGCCGGATTGCTCACACCTAAGCATTCGCGGCTTCTTTTTTGGCAGGAGAGAAATGCACGAATGCCGCGTCATGATTGAATGACGCGGCGCCCGAGGAATCAGAGAATAAATTGAAAAAGGATCATGCCGGCAGACATCGACCAGTTTTAGCTATCCACCTTCAGCGCGGCGATGAAGGCTTCCTGCGGAATGTCGACCTTGCCGAACTGCCGCATCTTCTTCTTGCCTTCCTTCTGCTTCTCCAGAAGTTTGCGTTTGCGCGAGATGTCGCCGCCGTAGCATTTGGCGGTGACGTCCTTGCGTAGCGCGCGCACGGTCTCGCGCGCGATCACCTTGCCGCCGATCGCCGCCTGGATCGGAATCTGGAACATGTGCGGCGGGATCAGCTCCTTCATCTTCTCGACCATGGCGCGGCCGCGGCCCTCGGCGCGGGTGCGGTGCACCAGCATCGACAGCGCGTCGACCGGCTCGTTGTTGACCAGAATCTGCATCTTCACGAGGTCGGCCGGCTTGTAGTCGGTGAGATGATAGTCGAACGAGGCATAGCCCTTGGAGACCGACTTCAGGCGGTCGTAGAAATCGAACACCACCTCGTTGAGCGGCAGATCGTATTTCACCATCGCGCGCGAGCCGACATAGGTGAGCTCTTTCTGCGCGCCGCGCCGGTCCTGGCACAGCTTCAGCACGCTGCCGAGATATTCGTCCGGCGTCAGGATCGTGGCCTCGATCCACGGCTCCTCGATCTCGGCGATCTTCACCACGTCGGGCATGTCGATCGGGTTGTGAATTTCGATCATCTGCCCATCGGTGAGCCGCATCTTGTAGATCACCGACGGCGCGGTCGCGATCAGGTTGAGATCGAACTCGCGCGACAGTCGTTCCTGGATGATTTCGAGATGCAGCAGCCCGAGGAATCCGCAGCGGAAACCGAAGCCGAGCGCGGCGGAGGTTTCCATCTCGAACGAAAAGCTCGCATC
This sequence comes from uncultured Alphaproteobacteria bacterium, assembly GCA_963843235.1. Lineage (GTDB taxonomy): Bacteria > Pseudomonadota > Alphaproteobacteria > Rhizobiales > Xanthobacteraceae > Bradyrhizobium. The sequence continues at coordinate 76,049 of CAWJJV010000003.1, read as the reverse complement.
GTTGAGACGCAGCTTGCCCATCGCCGCGCGCAGCGTTTCGAAATCGTCGGCGTCGACCGGAAACAGGCCGCAGAACACCACCGGGATCGCCGGCTTGAAACCCGGCAGCATTTCGGTGACCGGCTTGCGGTCATCGGTGATGGTGTCGCCGACCCGCGTATCCGCCACTTCCTTGATCGCGGCGGTGATGAAGCCGATCTCGCCGGGGCCGAGCTCCTCGGCCTGCTGCATCTTCGGCGTAAAGAAGCCGACGCGCTCGAGGTCGTAGGCGGCGTTGGTGCCCATCATGCGGATGCGCATGCCCTTCTTCATCACGCCGTCGACGACGCGGACCAGCACGACGACGCCGAGGTAAACGTCGTACCAGCTGTCGACCAACAGCGCCTTCAGCGTCGCGTCGTGGTCGCCTTTCGGCGGCGGCAGCCGGGTGACAATGGCCTCCAGCACGTCGGGAACGCCGAGACCGGTCTTGGCCGAGATCATGACGGCGTCGGAGGCGTCGATGCCGATCACGTCCTCGATCTGCTGCTTCACCTTGTCGGGCTCGGCCGCGGGCAGGTCGACCTTGTTGAGAATCGGAACGATCTCGTGGTTGTTGTCGAGCGCCTGATAGACGTTGGCGAGCGTTTGCGCCTCGACGCCCTGGCTGGCGTCGACGACGAGCAGGGAGCCTTCGCAGGCCGCCAGCGACCGCGACACCTCATAGGCGAAGTCGACATGGCCCGGCGTGTCCATCAGGTTGAAAACGTAGTCCTTGCCGTCCTTGGCGCGGTAGTTCAGCCGGACGGTCTGCGCCTTGATGGTGATGCCGCGCTCGCGCTCGATATCCATGGAATCGAGCACCTGCTCCTTGCCCGCCATTTCGCGATCCGAAAGGCCGCCGGTGAGCTGGATCAGGCGGTCGGCCAGCGTCGATTTGCCATGGTCGATATGCGCAACGATGGCGAAGTTGCGGATGTTGGAAATAGGTATGGATGTCATGGGCGCGGGATAGCACTCGCCCCCCGACGCGGCAACTATCGCGGTAACTATATTGCAGCTTTTAGCGGCCTGATCCCGAAAAGTGGGAGCCAATTTTCGGAGAGGATCAGGCCCCAACGAAAGATAAAGCGAGAAGCCCGATTCGGCTCCGCTGAATCGGGTTCCTTGCGGCCTGACTTCACATCAAGCTGATTTCACTTGCGCCCAAAAAGCGCTACCCAACCGGTATGTCTTTAGCAAGTTTCCTGCCCGCAAAACTGGCGCGCACATCCTCGAGACTCCGGCGATTGGCGGCGTGGCTTGCGGCGTCGGCATCGGACCCCGCGGCCGGCCCGTGGCTGGTGATCGGCTTTGCGATCGCGCATGCGGTGCTGTGGACCATGATCCTGGTCAACCTCAAGGCGGCGCAGGACATTCACTTCGATGTCGCCGAAGCCTACGCCTGGGGACAGAAATTCCAGCTCGGCTATGGCAAGCATCCGCCGCTGTCGGGATGGGTCGCTGGCCTCTGGTTCAAGGTGTTTCCGGCCACCAACTGGGCCACTTACGCACTGGCGATGGCGACGCTCGGCTGCGGGCTGGTGATCTGCTGGCTGATCGCGCTGCGCGTGGTCGACCGGCGTCGCGCGTTCTTCACCGTGGTGATGCTCGCGCTCTATCCGATCTTCAATTTCAAGGGCTTCAAGTACAATCCGGATCTGCTGCAACTGGTGACGCTGCCGTTGTTGGTGCTGGCCTATCTGCAGGCGTTCGAGAAGCGGACCGTGCGCGCCGGACTTTGGCTCGGGCTGGCCGGCGCGCTGGCGCTGATGACCAAATACTGGGTACTGACCATGATCGGCGCGGTCGGAATAGCCGCGCTGCTGCATCCCGATCGATGGGCTTTCCTGCGCACGCCGGCGCCGTGGGTCGCGATCGCCACGCTGGTGGTCGCGATGCTGCCGCATCTGTGGTGGCTACGTGAGGTCGATTTTGCCCCGCTGACTTATGCCGGCGACGTCTATGCGCTGACCAGCCGCGCGCTGACCCTTCAGCTTGTGCTCGGCTATATCGGCCACAACCTGGCGCTGCTGGCCGCGCCGATCGTGGTGGCGGCGGCGGTGCTGGCATGGGTCCCGCGATGGTGGGTGCGCCTGGTGCGCCAACCATTGACGCTGTTGACGCGCCCCTGGTCGCGCGGCGCGAATGCCGGCGTGAATGCGTCGCAGGCGCTCAATATCTGGATCATCCAGATCGTGGTCGCCATCGGGCCACCGCTCGGGGGCCTGATTTTCCTCGTCTACATGAAGACCGATTGGGGAATCTCGCTGTTTTTCCTGGTGCCGCTGGCGCTGGTTGCGATTCCCTCGCTCCGCCTTCAGAAGATCGCGCTGGTTCATATCGCCGCGGTCTGGCTCGTCATCACCCTCGCGGTCCTCGCGGTATCGCCTTACATCGCGGCGCGTGAAATGGCCGAGTATCCCAGCGGCGCCACCGGCTACAGCGCGCGCTCCGAGCTTGCCCGCGAACTGACCCAAACCTGGCATCAGCGTTTCGGCTCGCGCTGGGCGGTGGTGGCCGGGACGACCGAGATCGGCGAGCCGATGACGTTCTACAGTCCGGATCATCCCGCGCCGTACACGCCGGGCGAGATCTGGTCATCGGGCCTGACCTCGCTTGAGGAGGCGCGGCGGCTCGGCTTCATCGGCATCTGCGATACTTCGGATGGACGGTTGCCAGCCTGCGAGGCATGGATGAAGGCGAACGCTGCCGACGGCGAGCAGCTCGTCATGACGACGCAGCGTTTCTTCCAGGGGCATGCCGGCCCGTCGACCAGCTGGAAAATCTATATCGTGCCGCCGGCGAAATAGCCGTTCGGCGTTACGCTTCCCCGCAAGCGGAATGAGTTTGCACTGTCGCCAAGCTCACCGCCGTGACGAAGGGGTCACGTGCCTTCTTCGTTGAATTTGCCGGCGACCAGTTCGGTGATGGCATCAAGGGCGGCTTCTGCCTCGGGGCCCGCCACGGCGACGATGATCGATGTACCCGGCCCCGCCGACAGCATCATCAACCCCATGATCGAGGTGCCGCCGACCGTCTCGTTGCCGCGGGTCACCCAGACCTCGGCGTTGAAGCGTTCGACCATTTGAACGAATTTTGCCGAGGCGCGCGCATGAAGCCCGCGTTTGTTGACGATCTGCAGTTCCCGCGACAGCGCGCCGGGCGGGGCGCCTTGCCCGGTGTTACTTTCGGGCGGCGCGTCGTCGCTCATTTGCCGGCGAGAACGCGGCTGGCGATGGTGACGTATTTGCGGCCGGCTTCCTGAGCCATCGCGATCGCCTCAGGAAGCGACCGCTCTTCGCGAACCTTGGCAAGCTTGACCAGCATCGGGAGATTGATCCCGGCGAGCACTTCCACTTTCGGGCGGCTCATGCAGGAGATCGCGAGGTTGGAGGGCGTGCCGCCGAACATATCGGTCAGGATCGCGACCCCATCGCCACTGTCGACGCGATTGACCGCTTCAATGATGTCACTTCGACACAAATCGGAGTCGTCTTCGGCTCCGATCGTGACGGCTTCAATTTGCTTTTGCGGGCCCATGACGTGTTCGAGCGCCGCCTTGAACTCGTCGGCAAGGCGCCCATGGGTCACAAGTACCAGACCAATCATCGAAAACTCCTCGCGGGTGCTTTTTGGTGCACCGCACGAACGCGCCACTTTGACCATCCAGAGCCCCCGCGCAAGAGGGGACCTCTACGATTCTCCCGAAAATTGGCCTTGGAGGGGGGAGACTGCGCCCGTCTACTCGGTCGCAATACTGAGCCTCATATGGTTACCAATTCCCTTCACGCAATCGGCCGGGAGCCCGCCGAACTCCGAACCTTCGGCTGTCGTCAGTGCCGCTGCAATCAGTGGAAGCGCGACGAATCCCGGCCCTACCGGGATTCGTGGTATTTTAATACCATGAACAACCGTCTGTAGCGCTTCCGGCGCCGGCAAGCGCGCCGCGTCAGCGGCCGCCAGATCGACGACGAGACCTACGGTGGCTTCCCCGGCGAAGTCGCAGCGGCGAATGCCGAGACCGCGGATTTCGATCAGACCCGCCAGTTGCGGCACCGGCCGGACCATGAGGCGGCCGCCGCTAGCCTGCAGGTGGACACGGTCGTCGCCGACCAGCACCGCGGGAGGGATTTGGCCCGCGCGTCCGGCAAGCATGAGCTCGAACGCCAACCGCGATTTGCCGGCCCCGGAGGGGCCGCGGATCAGGACCGCGCGATTTCCTACCAAAACCGCGGTGGCGTGAATGCTTGCGTCTGCGGCGTCCGTCATGGCGCTGGCAACCGGACCACGAAGCGCGCGCCGGCCACCGTCGCCTCGCCATCGGCGCTTGGGGGGCCTGCGCGATTCTCCGCCCAGATGCGACCGCCATGGGCCTCGACGATCTGTTTCGAGATCGACAGTCCCAGTCCGGAATTCTGGCCGAACCCCTGGTGCGGCCGGTCGGTGTAGAAACGCTCGAACACGCGCTCCAGCGCATCTTCGCGGATTCCTGGCCCATCGTCATCGACGACAATCTCAATTTCCGATCTCACACGACGGCAGACGATGCGCACCTTGCCGCCGGCGTGGGAAAACGACTGCGCGTTGACCAAAAGGTTGGAGATCACCTGGCCGAGCCGTGAATCATGGCCGGGGACCGAGAAGGTGTCGTTGGCGCCTCGCCCTTCGAAGCGGATCTGGACGCCGACATCGTGGCCGAGCTTGGTTTCGTTGGCCACCGACGTCAGGGTGGTGAGCAGGCGGCGAACATCGACCGGCGCCATGTCCTGCCGTTGCAACTCGGCATCGAGCCGGCTCGCGTCCGAAATGTCCGATATCAGCCGATCCAGCCGCTTGACGTCGTGCTCGATCACCGCCAGCAGCCGCGCGCGGCTGCTTTCGTTGCGCGCCAACGGCAGCGTTTCGACCGCGGACCGCAGCGACGTCAGCGGATTCTTCAATTCATGGGCGACGTCGGCGGCGAACATTTCGATCGCCTCGATGCGGTTATAGAGCGCGTCGGTCATATCGCGGAGCGCGCCGGAGAGATGGCCGATCTCGTCGCGGCGGCGGGTGAAATCGGGAATCTCGACGCGGGTCCGGATGCGGCGGCGAACCCGCTCGGCGCTGTCGGCGAGCCGGCGCACCGGGCCGGCGATGGTGCTCGCCAAAAGCAGCGACAGCACGATCATGACCGCCGCGGCGACGCCGCCGACTTTCAGGATCGCGAGGCGTTCGGCCGTGACCATCTGGTCGATGTCGCCGCCCTGGGTCGAGAGCATCAGCGCGCCGTGCACCGCGCGGAATCGCTGCACCGGCACCGCGACCGAGACGATTACCTCGCCGCGCTCGTTGACGCGCACCATGCTGCCCTTCTGCCCGTTCAGCGCCTTCACGACCTCCTGGTAGCCGTTGCCGTTTTCCGGCCCGAGCTCGCGATAGAGCGGCAGGTCTCCGCGGTTCAGCCAGGTGCGGATCGCGATCATCGTTCGCTCGGCGATGCCGGGCTTTTCGAGCGACGGCGGCGGTAATTCGAAGCGCAGCACGTCGCCGCTGACGATGAGATTGCGGCTGTCGAGGATGATTCCGCCGTCGCGGTCGAAGATACGGGCGCGGGTCTTGGTGGGGGAAATCAGCCGCCGCAACACCGGCGCGACACGTTCCGGATTGATCGAAAAATCCAGCCCGGAAGACTCATCGGGCGCACCATAGGTTTCGCCGGGCTTCAGATCGAGCAACCGGTCGGGATCGATGGTGATGGTGTTGGTGTCGACGGTGGCGGAAGCTGCGATCGCGCCGGCGATGATTTCCGCCTGGATCTGCAGGCTCTGCGCCTCCGCGTCGATCAGGCCGGCGCGGAACTGCGAAAGATAGAGAATGCACGCCACCAGCGCGACCAGGCCGGCGAGATTGAGCGAAACGATGCGGCGGGTCAGGCTGGAGAACGAGAGCGCGAAGAAAAACTGACCGGCACGATTCAGCCAGCCAAGCGGCCGTGGCCAGCCGGTCCCGCGCGGGCTGTCGACGGCCGCGGAATCCAGAACAACGGACGGCGCGGCGTCGCCGTCGTTCAGATCCGGATCAGGCTGCGTTCGATCAAGCAAGGGCCAAACTACCGGTTGTTTCGATACGTCGCGCGATGTGGTTGCGCGCGTCCCGCATCCCGATTTCACGGCATCCTACGCCAGACGGGCGGCGGCGTCAGTTGACAATGCGCGCGTCAAACGCGCCTGAGTCAGGTTTCCTTGAAGCGGTAGCCCACCCCATAGAGGGTTTCGATCATCTCGAAATCGTCGTCGGCGACCTTGAACTTCTTGCGCAGCCGCTTGATGTGGCTGTCGATGGTGCGATCGTCGACATAGACCTGATCATCATAGGCGGCGTCCATCAGGGCGTTGCGGCTTTTCACCACGCCGGGGCGCGTCGCCAGCGCCTGCAGGATCAGAAACTCCGTGACCGTCAGCGTCACCGGCTCATTCTTCCAGGTGCAGGTGTGCCGCTCCGGGTCCATGCGTAAAAGCCCGCGGTCCAGCGCCTTGGCGTCGGTTTCCTTCGGCACCGCGGTTGGATCCTTCGGCGCCGCGCGGCGCAGCACCGCCTTGACGCGCTCGACCAGCAGGCGCTGCGAGAACGGCTTGCGGATGAAATCGTCGGCGCCCATTTTGAGGCCGAACAATTCGTCGATTTCCTCGTCCTTGGAGGTGAGAAAGATCACCGGCAGATCGGACTTCTGCCGCAGCCGCCGCAGCGTCTCCATGCCGTCCATGCGCGGCATCTTGATGTCGAGGATCGCAAGGTCCGGTGGACTGGTACGGAAGCCATCGAGCGCGGAAGCGCCATCGGTGTAGGTCATGATCCGATAGCCTTCGGCTTCGAGCGCGATCGAGACCGATGTGAGAATGTTGCGGTCGTCATCAACCAAGGCGATTGTGGGCATGAGCCTGCTTCCAGAAAACGGGTGGCTGAAACGGCGAGCTATTTAGCCATGCGCCGTATTAAGTGGGCTTCCAACGGGTCAACGAGCAATGCAAGCTGGGCTGAAATGTGACCGGTTCCGCGAAACGTCGGCGACTGTCCCACACTCCTTAACCATATAGGTACCGGTTTAACCGGAAAAAGACCTGTTTTGCAATGCGATGCCCAGAAAGGTTCCATGCGCCCCACGACTGATTTTGATCCCGCCAGGCTCGCCCGGTCGCTGCTGCGGCGGAGCCGCCAAGGGGCCCTGGCGACTCTGATGACCGGCAGCGGCGACCCCTATTGCTCGCTGGTGAACCTCGCCAGTCACGCCGACGGGGCTCCTATTCTGCTGATCTCGCGCCTGGCCCTGCACACAAAAAATATTTTGGGTGACGCCAGGGTCTCGTTGATGGTGGACGAGCGGGCCGCGGGCGACCCGCTGGAGGGCGCGCGGATCATGCTGGCCGGGCGGGCGGAACCGGCCGGAAACAGCGATGCCCAACGCCGCCGCTACCTCAATGCGCATCCGTCCGCGGAAGCCTTTGTCGATTTTGGGGATTTTTCCTTCTTCCGGATTGAGCCGACCGGGGCGCATCTGGTGGCCGGTTTCGGGCGGATCGTCGACCTCGCCCCCGGACAATTCCTGACCGATATTTCCGGCGCTGCTGCGCTGCTGGAGGCCGAGCAGGGCGCGATCGATCACATCAACGCCGATCATCGCGAAGCCGTGAACCTCTACGCGACGCGGCTGCTCGGAGCTGCGCCAGCGGACTGGCGCTGTACCGGGTGCGATCCAGACGGCATCGACCTGCAGGCCGGCGCAATGGCGCTGCGGCTGGATTTTCCGGAGCGGGTGACCGGGCCTGCAGAGTTGCGCAAGATGCTGGCAAGGCTGGCAAGCGAAGCCCGCGCGCGGGGGTAGAGGATAATCGCTGCAGATATTGAACGGGGGCTGGCGGCCGCGCCCCTTCGCACGCAGGCGAACGGCCGTCAGACGCGCGGCGCTCGCCGATTACAGCGTCGTTTATTCACCCATGGTCACGTTGCCGGTGGCATGAGGGATTAGCCGAACTTTCGCTTGCGCTCAGCGCGCAATTTGAAGCTCAACGTCGACTGGTCCTGCTGTCCGCCTGCAAGACGATCGCGATGTTCGACAAAGCAAGCGTTAGGCCAGCTCAACCAATCTTAATAAAATGCGCGTCCGACGTTCTGCGGCCGTTCGCGTTGATCGGCAAGGGCGCCCCCACCAAATTCGCTGTGTTGCGGCGCAGCAAGTCCTGTCGGTGCGTCAGATAGCGGCGCGGTGGATCGTCGCGTCGACCAAATCCATCGCTGCGGCCAGCTGAATTCGCATTGCAGCAAGTGTTTGAGCCGAAATCAAATCCGCCTTGGAATAAACCAAATATCCCGGCATCGGCTTGGCAAGCTCGACGTTCGTCAGTATTAGGTCGCCGGATTGAAGCCGGAAGGCTATATTGAAGGCAGTCACCGCGACTGTAGCGCGTCTGGCGACATTCGCGCTATCAAGATATGCGGGTTCGAGGAGGATTCTTCCGTGCAAGAGACGGGCGTACACAACGGTGCCTTCGGCGCCGATAAATTCGGTTTAAAAAATCTCAAGGGTGTGAACTGGAACTTCGGCGCGCCGCAGCTTTATGAGCACTCGCTTCGCAACGGTGAAGCCGTGCTTTCCAGCGACGGCGCACTGTGCGCGGACACCGGAGAGTTCACCGGCCGCAGCCCCAAGGACAAGTTCACGGTTCGCGATGCGACCACCGACAAGAATATGTGGTGGGCCGGCAACCAGTCGATCACGGCGGAACAGTTCGAGGCGCTCTATCAGGACTTCCTCAGGCATGCCGAGGGCATGACGCTGTTCGCGCAGGATCTTTACGGCGGCGCCGACCCGAGCCACCGGATCAAGACCCGCGTCTTTACCGAGTTGGCCTGGCATTCGCTGTTCATCCGCACGCTGCTGATCCGCCCCGAAGCATCGGATCTCGCGGCCTTCGTGCCCGAACTGACCATTATCGATCTGCCGAGCTTCAAGGCCGATCCCAAACGCCATGGCTCGCGCTCGGAGAACGTGGTCGGGATCGATTTCGCCCGCAAGATCGTCCTGATCGGCGGGTCTTATTATGCCGGCGAGATGAAGAAGTCGGTGTTCACCACGCTGAACTATTACCTGCCCGAAAAGGGCGTGATGCCGATGCATTGCTCGGCCAATGTCGGCCCCGACGGCGATGCCGCGATCTTCTTCGGTCTCTCCGGCACCGGCAAGACCACGCTTTCGGCCGACCCCAAGCGTACGCTGATCGGCGACGACGAGCACGGCTGGGGCAGCGACGGCATCTTCAACTTCGAAGGCGGCTGCTATGCCAAGTGCATCAAGCTGTCCGAAGAGGCCGAGCCCGAGATCTACGCCGCCAGCAAGCGCTTCGGTGCGGTGCTGGAGAACGTCGTTCTGGACGAGCGGACCCGCGAACCCGATTTCGACGACGGCTCGAAAACCGAAAACACCCGTTCGGCCTATCCGCTTGAATTCATCCCCAACGCTTCGAGGACCGGACGCGCCGGTCACCCCAAGAATGTGGTGATGCTGGCGGCCGACGCGTTCGGCGTGATGCCGCCGATTGCCAAGCTGACGCCGGCACAGGCGATGTATCACTTCCTGTCCGGCTACACCGCGAAGGTGGCGGGCACCGAGCGCGGTCTGGGCAATGACCCGGAGCCGGAATTCTCGACCTGCTTCGGCTCGCCGTTCCTGCCGCGCGATCCCTCGGTCTACGGCAACCTGCTGCGCGACCTGATCGCCAAGCACGACGTCGATTGCTGGCTGGTCAACACCGGCTGGACCGGCGGCAAATACGGCACCGGCCGGCGGATGCCGATCAAGGTGACGCGGGCGCTATTGACCGCGGCGCTGAACGGCTCGCTGCGCAATGCCGATTTCCGCACCGACAAGTATTTCGGCTTCGCGGTGCCGACCTCGCTGCCCGGCGTCGAGCCGCATATCCTCGATCCGATCAAAACCTGGGCCGACAAGTTAGAGTTCGACAAGACCGCGCGTGCGCTGGTCGGCATGTTCCAGAAAAACTTCGCCAAGTTCGAGGCGCAGGTCGATGCCGACGTCCGCGCCGCCGCGCCGGAAGTGAAGCTCGCGGCAGAGTAGGCGCCAGTCTGGAACGCGCGTTCCGGTAACAACATCTCTGGATTCCGGATCGCTCCGAAGACGGAGCGTCCGGAATGACGAAAAGGGCGGCCGATCGGTCGCCCTTTTTCATGCCTTGAAATAGGCGATCTGGGTCGTGGTCGCGAGCAGGCGGCCGTCGGGCGACCACAACTCACCGCGTTGGTCGCCATAACTGCGGTGGAAAATGCTGGCGTCGGCGACCGCGAGAACGCGGGTGATGTCCTCAGCAGCGAGGCTTTCTGTGTCGGTGTGGAAGTAGGTCGTCAGCGACACCGTGCCGAAGGGACCGATCTCACCTCGCGCATGAAACACCCGCCCAAAGAACGCGTCCGACATCGACATCAGCGACAGCGCGTCGATCTTGCGGGGAACGCGATCGCCGATCCACAATTTGGAGAACGCGCTGCCGGGCATGGCTTGGGGCGATGGCCCGAGCCGCGGCTCGCCCTCGACAAAGCGAAAATCATATTGCTTGGTCCAGGGCACGGCGATTTTGCTGTAAGGCCGCGTCTGCTCGAACGCGGTCGCTTTCGGAAATTCGGCCGGCTGATGCGACCAGGACGGGCGGCGCTCGGCAAATACCGCGGTGGCGAGCGTGGCGACCTCGGTGCCGCCTTGCGTCATCTCGACAGACCAATGCTGCGAGGATCGGTTGGCCTTGATAAGACGAAGGTCGAGATCGAACTCACCTTGCGCGATCGGCGCACAAAAATTGACGGTGAGCGCGAGCGGATCGCCGGCGCGTCGCGGGTGCTCGATCAGCGCGCGCAGGATCGTGGCCGCGGTCGCGCCGCCGAACGGTCCGACGAACGCCCAGTAATCGTCGCTGGTCCGTCCCTGCCAATAGCTGTCGCCGGCGGTGATCCGGGTAGCGTCATCGAAGAGGTGTTGTTTGACGGCAAGCATGAATCAGCGCGTCGCGCCGCGCTGCGTGGCGGGCTCCTGCAATGCCGCCGGCGACGTACCGCGCACCGGCACGTTCCAGATCTCCTGCGCATATTCGCGGATGGTTCGGTCGGACGAGAACCACGCCATGCGCGCGACATTGAGGATGCTGGCCCGCGTCCAGGCCGGGGGTACCCGCCAGCGCGCGTCGATGCCGCGCTGCGCCTCATAGTAGGATTCAAAATCCGCGCTGACCATGTAGTGGTCGAGATATCGCAGCGCGTGCGCGATCGATTCGAACCGGCCGGGATCGTCGGGCGAGAACTCGCCGCTTCCGATCGCGTTGATGGCGCGCGAGAGGTGCGGCGAGCGCCCGATCACGTCGGTCGCATCCAGGCCCTGCTTGCGGCGCACCACCACGTCCATCGCCTCCATGCCGAAGATCGCGATGTTCTCGGCGCCGACGTGATCGCGGATTTCGATGTTGGCGCCGTCGAGTGTGCCAATGGTGAGCGCGCCGTTGAGCGCGAGCTTCATGTTGCCGGTGCCGGAGGCTTCCATGCCCGCGGTCGAAATCTGTTCGGAGATGTCGGCGGCGGGGATGATCACTTCGGCGAGGCTGACATTGTAGTCGGCCAGAAATATTACCCGCAGGCGTCCGGCGATCACAGGATCGTTGTTGATGACGTCGGCGACGTCGTTGATGAGCTTGATGATCAGCTTGGCGTAGCGATAGCTCGCCGCGGCCTTGCCGGCGAAGATTTTCACCCGCGGCACCCAGTCGCGCTGCGGTTCGTCCCGGATCGCCTGATACAGTGCGACCGTTTCCAGGATGTTGAGCAGCTGGCGCTTGTATTCGTGGATGCGCTTGATCTGGACGTCGAACAGCGCCGTCGGATCGACCCTGACGTTGAGGCGCTCGCCGATCAGCCGTGCCAACGCAAGCTTGTTGTGGTGCTTGACGTCGCGAAATTGCTGCTGGAACGCGTTGTCGCTGGCACGGGCTTCAAGATTTTCAAGCTGCGAGGGATCGTCGAGCACGGCTTCGCCGCAGGACTGGCGCAAAAGATCGGTCAGTCGCGGGTTGGCCAGCATCAGCCAGCGGCGGAAGGTGATGCCGTTGGTCTTGTTGGTGATGCGCGAGGGGTAAAGGTGATGGAGGTCGTGGAACACCGTCTCCTTCATCAGGTCGGAATGCATCGCCGAGACGCCGTTGATGCGGTGCGACCCGACAAAGGCCAACTGTCCCATCCGCACCTGGCGTCCGGATTTCTCGTCGATCAGGGATACCGAAGCCTTGAAATCGTCATCGCCCGGGCAGCGCGCATCCGCCAGCGCGAGATGCGCGAGGTTGATGCGATAGATGATATCGAGATGCCGCGGCAGCAGCCGTTCGAACAGTTCGACCGGCCAGGTCTCGAGCGCCTCCGGCAGCAGCGTGTGGTTGGTATAGGACAGCGTCGCCACGGTGATCTTCCATGCTTCCTCCCAACGGAAGTTGTGCAGGTCGACCAGAATGCGCATCAACTCGGTGACGGCGAGGCTCGGATGGGTGTCGTTGAGCTGCACCGCGGCCTTCGAGGCCAGGCTGCGCAACTGTCCGTCGGATGCGAGATGGCGATTGACCAGATCCTGCAGCGAGGCCGAGACGAAGAAATATTCCTGGCGCAGCCGCAGTTCGCGCCCGGCGGGACTCTCGTCATTCGGATAGAGGAACTTGCAGATCGATTCCGCGCGCGCTTCCTCGGCACTGGCGCCGAGATAGTCGCCGGTGTTGAACACGTCGAGCTTGAGCGGATCGGGCGAGCGCGCCGACCACAGCCGTAGCGCATTGACGTGCTGGCCGCGCCAACCCACGATCGGCGTGTCATAAGCGACGGCCTGCACGGTTTCCGCCGGATGCCAGATGACGCGTTCGCGGCCCTTCGCATCAGTGATGCGTTCGATGCCGCCGCCGAAATGCACGTGGTAGACCACTTCGGGCCGCTGGAATTCCCAGGGGTTGCCGAAGCCCAGCCATTCGTCGGGATATTCCTGTTGCCAACCTTCGGCGATGATCTGGCGGAACAGGCCGAAATCGTAGCGGATGCCATAGCCGATAGCGGGGATCGCCAGCGTGGCCATGCTCTCCATGAAGCACGCTGCAAGCCGCCCCAGGCCGCCATTGCCGAGCGCCGCGTCGGGCTCGCATTTGCGTAAATCCGAAAGCGCGACGCCGAGATCGCCAAGCGCCAGCTCGAACAGCGGCAACAGCCCCATATTGTTGAGCGCGTCGGTGAACAGACGGCCGATCAAAAATTCCAGACTGAGATAATAGACCCGCTTGCGTCCGGCGTCGTAGCTTTGCTTGTCGGCGGTCAGCCAGTGGTGGACGATGCGGTCGCGCAGCGTCAGCGCCGTCGCCTTGTACCAATCGTGCCGGGTGGCCATGCCGGCGTCCTTGCCGATCGCCAGCCGCAGCTTGGCAAGGATCGCGCCCTTGATTTCGGCCAGCGCCAGCTCATCGATGGGCTGGTCAACGGCCGGGGCAGTTCCTGGGAAAGCTGGAGTTGGCAAGCGTTCGGTCCTTGGAAGTTCTGGTCGTGACGAGATGATACGCGCCCTGCACCGGGATCGAAACCCGCGGGAGGTCTCGTTTGTGCAATGCACGCACGGTTTTGATGCAAAGAATAGGCCGATTTACGGCGATCCGCGCCGAGGGCTTTGGTGGTAGAGTGGCTGCCAGCACGATGTCGCGATCATTCACGGAGGGACCGGGTCATGAGATTGATGATCGAGATCGCCGCCGCCGCGCTCCTGATGTTCTGCATCAGTGCCACCAGCGCGGCATTCGCCGCCGGCAAGCCGGGCCGAAGCGCCGATGGCTTGGGCTGCACGTTCAGCGTCCCGACGAATGCCTCTCCTGCAGCCCGTTGCGCCGCCATGCGCCGTCAATGCGGCGGAAAATTTTATGCGAATTATTGCGGTGGCAGGATGCTGTCGGCGATGTGATCTTTTGAAGGGCGTGGTCGTCCCGGCGAAGGCCGGGACCCATAGCCACCGATCTTCAAAGCAGGCCGGACAAGTCGCTCCAATCCAGATTTTCTTTTTCGATTAAACGTATTTTCCAGTCGCGGTGCCAATTTTTCAACTGTTTCTCACGTGCGATTGCGTCTCGCGGCGATGTGAACGCCTCGACGTGAACGAGGCGATGCACACTGTATTTCTTGACGAATTCCGAACCACGACCGGTGCGATGCTGCTCAAGCCTTGTCCGCAGGTTATTCGTGACACCGATGTAGAGCGTTCCGTGTGGGCCGCTGGCAAGAATGTAGACGTAATATGTGCCTGTTGATATGTGCCTGTTGCGCTCATATTTGGCTCGATCTTGCGAGAACTCTTACGCCGGTGGTTATGGGTCCCGGCCTTCGCCGGGACGACAATAAGTTTCGGCCGTGCCCAATGCAGGACGGTGGCGTACACCCTCAGTCCTTCAATCGCACCTCACTATGGCGCCACATCCTGATATCGCCGACGTACTCTATGCGATCATCGGATTCGGCCAACGCCTGGAGACGGGCCGCAATCTCTTCGCTCTTGACCGGTAACCCACGTTCTATGCAGCGGTCCAAAGTCCTTACGACCACCATTGCGGTCTTTTGCGCTCGCGGCTTCAGCACGGAAAAGATGATTGAATCAAGATCGGCTTCGGAGACGGACGCTGGCAGCGTGACATCTTCCCATCGCAGTTCGCTGATGATGTGCGGTGGCTCATTCGAGAGTAGCTGCAGTTCCGGATACCGCGCATAGACCGCCCGCAGCAGGTCAAAATGCAGACAGGAATCAATTTCAACGAGAGGACCGGCGAACATGGCGTGATCTTCTTTTTCGAGGGTGCGGATCAGGCTGAGGGCTCGGTTGATCGCGTCGGAGGCGGCGCGCAGGTGCTTTTCAATCTCAGTCGCTTGCGTTTCGTCCATCGTCTGCCTGCGTGGTTTCAAGTTCGACCTGTCAGGGCGACCTCAACAATATGTCGCCAGCCCAAGCATACTGGAACAAATTAAGAACACTTTAGCAAGTCTTTGATATAACATAGTGATTCGGCACTGTGCCGATACAACATCTAGGGTCTATCCGAGCTTCCGAGGACTACATGTCCACCATCGCCTTCGATCAATTCGCCCTCACCCGCATTGCCGACTTCGCGCGCTCGCTGTCGCGGCTGCACCAGACCGCGCGCCGCCAACTGGTCGACGACGACCGGATCGACCGCGAATTCAACGCCGTCTGCATGTCGGTGTGGGGTTACACCACGGATGATTTCAGCGACGATCTGTTCTCCATCGCCGACCACGCCTGGCTCGATACGCTCGACGAGGCGCATGCGCGGATCTTCGCCGCCGAGCAAGGCTACGACCTCGTCGATGACAACGGCATGCTGACGGATTGGTGGGGCTATTGCTGGATGATCCTCGCCGAGAAGCGCGGACTGCTGACGCCGGAAAACCGCGCGGCGGCGCGCGCGGCCATCGAGGAAAAATACCTCGCGGCGCCGAACGTCATCGGCGTCATCGTCGGGCGGTGAGCGTATCCGCTTCCTCATCCCGAGGAGGCGCGATAGCGCCGTATCGAGGAACGACAAAAGTCAAAAGATGCAGCTCATGGTTCGAGACGCGCGAAGACGCGCTCCTCACCATGAGGCTAAAGCATGATCCGGAAAGTGGACACCGGTTTTCCGAAAAGATCATGCTTAAACAAAAGCTCGAGCGGGATGGCGATTCGAAGAAACGCCATCCCGCTCTTGTGTCAATTCGCTTCGGCGCGCTTGTCCTTTGCCGGGGCGGATTTCGGCAGGGGGACCGCGGGGATCGCTGTGTGGCCCAGGCTTGAGGTTGGCACCTCATCGGCAACCACCTCGGTGCTCCCAGGCGCCACTTTCATCTCGCCGAGCCGCGCGCGGACCTCGGCGGTGAGGCCTGGATACGATGCGACCGGCGTGAACTCCGCGGTCTGGCCGGTGCCGAGGCGGACCCCGGAATACGCCACCAGCCCGTCGGAGGTGGCGATCACGTCGCCGGAACGCAATGTGGTGTCGAGCGTCAGGTCGACCGGCGCGAGGCCCGCGGCATCGCGGCCGTTGCAGGTGCAATCGGCGCGCAGCGCCTTGCGGTAGGCGAAGGCGTTCTCGCTGTCGGCGTAGCGTTCGCCGTTGCTGGTCGAGGCGCTGTCGATGCTGCTGCCGTAGAACACTTTGGTCGGGCTCGCCGGGCAAAACGCCTGGCACATCTGGACCGGCGATGCATTACTGCGCGACAGCGCGAAATAACGGCCGTCGCAACTGCGCACGCAGAAGGCCGGGCCCGAACCGTTCGACGCCACTGGGCGCGACACCGGCGCGGCTGGCTGCTGGTTGAGGCCGAACGGATCGTTGAAGAAATTCGACTGAGGCGAGGATTGGTGTTTTTGGATTCCGCCGAACAGAAAATCGAACAGCCCCTCGGCGGAGGCGGCGCGCGGCGCAATCGCGACCACGCAACTGAACGCGAGCGCGGCGACCGACAGGATGCGCCGCCGCATGCGCGGATAGGACCATTCTGTACGCAACACGAACTCCACCCCACTACAAAGCCGATGCCGCGGTCTGCGTTTCAGCCTGGATCGAGATTAGTTCGGGATGGTAAACGAGCTATGAGCAAGAATTGAGGCGGCCAAAAGAAATGCCGGCGCTTGCTTTATCTGCCTCGCTCCGCTTCCGGGAGAGGAAGCGGCCTGGAGGGCGCGCGCCCCCAGGGCCTTCTCGGAACGAGTTCTGCTCGTCCCGACCCCTCAAGGGCGGGGAAGCCAGCGCGGCTCGGCAAAACCGAGGAACGAAAGAAGCTTGCGGCGATCAGTCCTTCAAAAATTCAGCCGCCTTATAGAGCGATCGGAAGGGAAGTCCGGCCTCCGCGAAGGTTTCGGTGGCGCCCTCTTCGCGGTCGACCATGGTGAGCACCAGCACGATCTCGCCGCCGGCCTCACGCACCGCCTCCACCGCCTTCAATGCCGAGCCGCCGGTGGTGGTGACGTCCTCGACGATCACGATGCGCTTGCCCTGGAGGTTCTCGCCCTTCGCCAGCCCCTCGACGGCGAGCCGGGCGCCGTGCTCCTTGGGCTTCTTGCGCACGAAGAACGCGGCGATCGGATGGCCCTTGATCCAGGAGAGCTGCGCGATCGCGCCGGCCAGCGGCACCGCGCCCATTTCCAGCCCGCCGACATAGTCGAGGCCGTCGTCTTTCAGCGCCTCATAGGTCAGTTCCGCCAGCAGCGCCGCGCCCTCGGGATCGAGCATGGTCGGCTTGAGGTTGAAGTAGAAATCGCTCTTGCGCCCCGAGGCCAACGTGATTTCGCCGCGCCCGAACGAGCGTTTGCGGATGATTTCGGCGAGGCGGGCGCGGGAGGCTGATTTGGACAATGGTTTTCTCGGGCGTTTCAGGGGTGCGGGGCAATCTATCGGCGGTTGCCGGCACATGCCAGCGCCGATGTCGTGCCGTCAACAGCGGCAAGCCCCTCAGCGCGCCGTTTCCGCCAGCGTGGCGACGATCCCGTGAAACGCGCCGGTTGTAACGCCACGGGCTTCCGGGGTAGGGGATACTCCCGCTTTCGCGGGCAAAAACGGGCAAGAACAAATAAGAACGGGCAAGACAAAATGACCATTGAATTGCACACCTGGAACACGCCGAACGGCCGCAAGATCAGCGTGGCGCTGGAGGAAATGGGGCTTCCTTACAAAGTTGTTCCGGTCAACATCAGTAAGGGCGAGCAGATGGCGCCGGCGTTCCTGGCGATCAGCCCCAACAACAAGATCCCGGCGATCGTCGATCCCGACGGACCAGACGGTCAGCGCGTCAGCGTGTTCGAATCCGGCGCGATCCTGCTTTATCTCGGCGAGAAGACCGGCAAATTCCTCCCCAAGCCCCTGATCGAGCGCATCCCCGTGCTGGAATGGCTGATGTGGCAGATGGGCGGCTTTGGGCCGATGCCGGGACAGGTGCATCACTTCATCGCGCTGGAGAACGAGCAGGACCGCGCCTATGGCCTGAAGCGCTTTATGGCGGAGACGCGCCGGCTCTACGGCGTGCTCGATCGCCGGCTCGGGACCCACGAATTCGTCGCCGGCCCGCTGTCGGTCGCCGACTTTGCGATCCTCGGCTGGGCGTGGCGGCACGAGCGCCACAAGGTCTCGTTTGCGGACTTCCCCCATGTCGGGCGCTGGTACGACGCGATGATGGCGCGCCCCGCCGTCAAGCGCGGCATGGAAGCGAAACTGGATTGAGGAAAAGCAAAGCGCGCATTTCCCTCTCCCCTTGTGGGAGAGGGTGGATCGACGACGCGGAGCGTCGACGAGACGGGTGAGGGGTCACGGCCTCTCGTTATGTTGCTACCCCTCATCCGCCTTCGCTGTCGCGATGGCACCTTCTCCCACAAGGGGAGAAGGAAAGCAGGTCACGCCCGCCTCGCCTCAAGCACCATCTTCATCGCCAGGCCTGCGAGCACGGTGCCCATCAGCCAGCGTTGCACCAACAGCCAGCTCGGCCGCGTGCCGAGAAACACCGCGATCGATCCGGCGGTCAGCGCGATCATTGCGTTCACGCTCACGCTGATGACGATCTGGATCGATCCGAGCAGCAGCGACTGCGTCAGCACGCTGCCCTGAACGGGGTCGATGAATTGTGGCAGCAACGCCAGATACAGCATCGCGATCTTCGGGTTCAGAAGGTTGGTCACGAAACCCATCGCGAACAGCTTGCGCGGCCCGTCGACCTTGAGCTGGCGCACCTGGAACGGCGAGCGGCCGTTCGGCTTCACCGCCTGCCACGCCAGCCACAAAAGATACGCCGCGCCCGCAAGCCGCAGCGCGTCATAAGCGTAGGGCACGGCGAACAGGAACGCCGTAATGCCGAACGCCGCGCACAGCAGGTAAAACACGAAGCCGAGCGCGACCCCGCCGAGCGAAACGATCCCGGCCGCGGGCCCTTGCGTGATCGAACGCGAAATCAAATAAATCATGTTCGGGCCCGGCGTCAGCACCATGCCGAAGGAGACGAGGGCAAAGCCGAGCAGGGCGGAAAGCTGGGGCATGACGGACTCGCAGGTGAGGACGCGTGTTTTTTAACGTGTATCGGCTGGCAGCGCCATTTCACAAAATGCAGACCCGTTAGTCGAATATTCCAGCCGCAAGTGCATCCAAGACGTCGTCACCGTGAGCGGCCGGTTGTGAGCGCGAACCAGATCGCAATGGCGACCAGCGCCAGCGCGAGCCCACGCCGTATCACGCGGCGGCGGCTGGGAGTTGCCACGCTGGCTTGTAGTGTGCCTGCGAGCACGACGATGGCTGAATGGATCGAGGTGGCGACAGCGACATAGATCACGCTCAGCAGCAGTGTTTGCAGAACAACCGGTCCACCGTCGATCTGAATAAATTCCGGCAGCATGGCAACGTAAAACACCGCGGCCTTCGGATTAAGCAGATTGGTAATCAGTCCGCGCCGGAAGGCGAGCCACGGCCGGTCGCCCCTGTCTTCGATTGCGTCCGGCGCCGTTTCGCGCTCATTCGACCAGCTCTCCCAGGCAAGCCACAGCAGATAAGCTACGCCGCCCCATCGCAGTGAGCCGTAAAGCAGTGGAGAATTGTCGATCAGTGCGGCCAGCCCGAGCGCCGCTATGACGCCATAGGTCATCAGACCCAGCGCGATGCCAGCAACGGCAGCGAAGCCGACACGCGTGCCGTTCGACAGCGACAGCGCCGCCAGATAGGTCATGTTGGGCCCGGGTGTGATCTCGATGATCAACGCGGTCAACGCGAATGCCAGCAGCGGGCCTAAATCACTCAAGCGCGGCCTCACTCCCCCGGCGGCATGCCGGGAAAAGGCTCAATGCGCCTCGTCCCAATTGTTGGCGGCGCGGGCGTCGACCTGCAGCGGCAATGACAACAGCACCGCGGGGAATGGCGCGTCCTGCATGACGTGCTGCACCACCGGCAGCGTCGCCGCCACCTCGTCGTCGGGCACCTCGAAAATCAGCTCGTCATGAACCTGCAACAGCATCTGCGCCGAGAGCTTATGTGCGGCCAGCGCGTCTTCCATCCGGATCATGGCGCGCCGGATGATGTCGGCGGCGGTGCCCTGCAGCCGCGCATTGATCGCGGCGCGTTCGTTGAAGGAGCGGACCGAGGCGTTGGAGGCCTTGATGTCGGGGTAATGGCATTTCCGGCCGAACAGCGTCTCGACATAGCCATGCGCGCGGCAGAAATCCCGCGTCTGGTCCATATAGGCGCGGATGCCCGGAAAGCGTTCGAAGTATTTCTTGATATAGGCGGAGGCCTCCTCGCGCGCGATGCCGAGCTGATTGGCGAGGCCGAAGGCGGAGATGCCGTAGATGATGCCGAAATTGATCGCCTTGGCCCGGCGCCGGACCTCGGCCGGCATGTCCTTGATCGGAACGCCGAACATTTCCGACGCCGTCATGGCGTGAATGTCGAGCCCGTCGCGGAACGCCTGCTTCAGCACCGGAATATCGGCGATCTCGGCCAATAGCCGCAGCTCGATCTGCGAGTAATCCGCCGACACCAGCTTGTGGCCCGGCGACGCGATGAAGGCGCGGCGGATTTTCCGGCCGTCTTCGGTGCGGACCGGAATGTTCTGCAGGTTCGGCTCGTTCGACGACAGCCGTCCGGTGGTGGTCGCCGCCAGCGCGTAGGTGGTGTGCACGCGATGGGTCTGCGGATGCACATAGGTCGGCAGCGCGTCGGTATAGGTCGATTTCAGTTTCGAGACCTGCCGCCATTCCAGGATCTTCTTGGGAAATTCGTAGCCCTGCTCGGCGAGATCGTCGAGGATCTGCGCCGATGTCGACCACGCGCCGGTCTTGGTCTTGCTGCCGCCGGGCAATGCCATCTTGCCGAACAGGATGTCGCCGATCTGTTTCGGACTGCCGACATTGACCGGCTCGCCGGCGATCTCCTGAATCTCGGCTTCGACCCGCGCCGCGGTCTGGGCGAAATCGCCCGACAGCCGCGACAGCACCTGGCGGTCGATCGAGATGCCGCGCCGCTCCATGCGCGCCAGCACCGAGATCAGCGGCCGTTCCAGCGTCTCGTAGACCGCGGTCATGCGCTCGGCGATCAGGCGCGGCTTCATCACCCGCCATAGCCTTAAGATCACGTCGGCGTCCTCGGCCGAGTAGGCCGTCGCCCGGTCGATCGCGACCTGATCGAAGCTGAGCTTGTTCTTGCCGCTGCCGGTCAATTCGCCATAGCTCAGTGTGGCATGGCCGAGCCAGCGTTCGGCCAGCGCGTCGAGCCCATGGGCGTTGCGGCCGGCGTCGAGCGCGTACGACATCAGCTGCGCGTCGTCATGGTTGCGGATGATGACGCCATGTTGGGCGAACATCACGGCGTTGAACTTGATGTTGAAGCCGATCTTCAGAATTCCCGCCGATTCCAGCATCGGCTTGAGCGCGGCCAGCGCTTCGCCGGCCTCGATCTGGTCCGGTGCGCGCCCGGCGGCGAACAGGCCGGCGCCATCGCCGGATTGCTTGTGGGCGAGCGGGATATAGGCGGCATCGTTGGGCGCGAGCGCCAGCGCGATGCCGGACATCTCGGCCTGCATCGGATCGATCGTGTCGGCCTTGGCCTCGATGGCGACATGGCCGGCCTCGTACACGCGTGCGATCCAGGCCTTGAGTTGGTCGAGCGTGCGGATCGTCTGGTATTTATTGCGGTCGACCGGCGTCTTGCGCGCGGCTTCAGCCCGCGCGGCGGCGAGCGAGATCGGGGTGCCTTTGAGGCTGCCGGCCTTGTCCTTGTCGCGTCCGTGCTCGGCGCGCTCCGTCCCTCCGCCGGAGCGAAGCAAACAGATCGCCGGAAGCGCCGCTTGAGTTTTCCTTCGCAACGGAAGGCCGCGAGGAAGCGCCCGCGCCGCCGCTCTTGTTGCTCGCGTCCGCCTCCACGTCCGACGGATCGATTTGCGAATAGTCGGCGACGCGGCGGGTGAGGGTGGAGAACTCCATCGCCTTCAAAAACGCGATCAGCTTGCGCGCATCCGGCTCGTGCACGGCGAGGTCGTCGAGCGGCACGTCGAGCTTGACCTTGTCGTCGAGCAGCACCAGTTGCCGCGAGATCCGCGCCTTCTCGGCATTCTCGATCAGCGCTTCGCGCCGCTTCGGCTGCTTGATCTCGCCGGCGCGCAGCAGCAGCGTTTCGAGATCGCCATATTCAACGATCAATTGCGCCGCGGTCTTGATGCCGATCCCGGGCACTCCCGGCACATTGTCGGTCGAATCCCCCGCCAGCGCCTGCACCTCGACCACCTTTTCGGGCGGTACGCCGAACTTCTCGATCACCTCGGCAATGCCGATGCGGCGGTCCTTCATGGTGTCGTACATGGTCACCTTGTCGGTGACGAGTTGCATCAGATCCTTGTCCGACGAAACGATGGTCGCGATCGCGCCCCGCTCGCCGGCCTCGCGCGCATAGGTCGCGATCAGATCATCGGCCTCGAAACCGGCCTGCTCCAGGCAGGGCAGATCGAAGGCGCGCACGGCCTCGCGGATCAGTGGAAATTGCGGGATCAGGTCGTCCGGCGCCGGCGGCCGGTGTGCCTTGTAGTCGGGATAGAGCTTGTTTCGGAACGTGACTTCCGACTTGTCGAAGATGATGGCCAGATGCGTCGGCCGGTGGTCCGGCGGCATGTCGCGCAGCAGCTTCCACAGCATGTTGCAGAAGCCGAGCACGGCGTTCACCTGCAGCCCGTCGGACTTGCGGCTCAGCGGCGGCAGCGCGTGATAGGCGCGGAAAATGTAGGAGGAGCCGTCGACCAGAAAGACGTGGTCGCCCTTTCCTGGAAGCTTGGCGGCGGCCTTGACGGCGGGTTTCGTGGCGGCTGTTTCGGATGTTTTCGGCATGGCCGCAACTTAGGGATTTTTGCGGCGATTGACAGCCTTGTGAGGGAGCTTTTTGGAAGGCCGACCATCCAAAGTATTGTCGTCCCGGCCAAGCGAAGCGCGAGCCGGGACCCATACCCCCTGGCCTATCGTTTTCGCCGGGTTGGAGTACCATCCGTCCAATGAGAGAGTGCGGTGGTTATGGGTCCCCGCGTGCGCGGGGACGACGGAATGCCACAAATCTACTCCGCCGCCTGCAACGTTGCGCGCGGCTTTTTGGGCGCGATCCAGAACGCGGCAGGGCGCTCGAACAGGAAATTGGCGCCGGCCGCCAGAGCGATCCGCCAGATCGCCAGTGCGCCGAGCACGCCCGCGATCGTGACGATGAGCGAAATCGTGCCGATGTCGGGGATCAACCCGGTGCGCAGCAACAGCGTTCGCGTCGTCGCCATCGGCAGGAAGAACGCCAGATAGATGACGATGGAATGCTCACCGCAGAAGCGCAACGCGGTCAGCCAATGCGCGCGCGCGAGCAGCGTGCCGATCGTGATGATGGCGCAGGCGCCCGCAAGCCCGAGCGCGAGCGAGATCAGCGGCCATTCGCTGAAACCGAATTTCACCAGGCTGCCGTTGACGAGCGCCCAAAGCGCGAGCCCTGCGAGCGCCAAAGCCGGTCGCGTCCGCGCGCGATCGGACAGGGCAAACACGGCACCGGCGAACAGATAGCCTGAATAGATATAGACGAAACGGGCGCAAAACTCGTCGATCACGGTCCAGCCGGTAGCGACATGTGTCATTTCCAGCAGCGCCGCCACGCCCCAGATCGCCGGCGACGGCAACCGTCGCGTTGCCTTGATGACGACAAAGAACACCGGCAGCAGGTAGATGAACCACAGCGTGCCGAACGGTTCGATATAGGACTCCAGATACATCACGCCGACGTGAGTCCAGCCCGCCTCGGTCGCAAAATACGGCGCCTTGAAGCCGAACTGGATGGTGACCCACAGCGCGTAGAAATAGGCGAAATGCACGACCTTGCGGTCGAGATAGGTGCGCCAGTCGCGGTCGATCACGATAGGCAGGAACAGGCCCGAGATCAGGAAGAAGTCCGGCATCCGGAACGGCTTTGCGAATTCGACCACGAGATGCATGAAGCCGGTCTGGCCGGCGGCCGCCTCGACGCCGAGCACCGAATGCATCATGACCACCATGATGATACAAATGCCTTTGGCGTAATCGACCCAGTCGACGCGGCCGTCCGCGGCGGGCGCGGGACGATTCGTCACGTCGGATGTGCCGTTGGGTGTCATCGGTGTCCTCTTTCGGCCGAATGCCGTCAAGTGCCGCAGATGTGAAGTCCCTACGGCCGGTGTCGTAAAGTCGTAGCGGCAACTTCAAATCGACGCGCGATCCTGCGGGATTATCGTTGCCGGCGGCTGCTTTATTTCAGAAGCTCGCATCCGGTATCTTCGGCCGGAACGGTTTCATTCTCCTTTATTCATACAAATGACATGCCGTTTTTCTGGCGCATGGCCGTTCCCCCTTTGTCGGAAATGATTTAAGACCGCCTCGAAAATCGGGGTCGTCATTAACCATTACAGGCAGGTTGTCTTATGCGGATTGCCATGATTGGCACGGGCTATGTGGGGCTGGTTTCTGGCGCCTGCTTTGCGGATTTCGGTCACCAGGTTACCTGCGTGGACAAGGACGGCGACAAGATCGCTGCCTTGCGCCGGGGTGAAATTCCGATTTTCGAGCCCGGCCTCGATGCGCTGGTCGCTTCCAACGTCAAAGGCCGGCCGGCTGGATTTTGCCACCGATCTGGCCGCCCCGGTGGCCGAAGCCGACGCGGTTTTCATCGCGGTCGGCACACCGTCGCGGCGTGGCGATGGCCATGCCGATCTGAGCTATGTCCATACCGCCGCGCGCGAGATCGCAAAGGCGATCAAGGGCTTCACCGTCGTGATCACCAAGTCGACGGTGCCGGTCGGCACCGGCGATGAAGTCGAGCGGCTGATTCAGGAAGCCAATCCATCCGCCGATGTCGTGGTGGCCTCCAATCCGGAGTTTCTGCGCGAGGGCGCCGCGATCCGCGACTTCAAGTTTCCGGACCGCATCGTGGTCGGCACGTCGGATGAACGCGGGCGCAAGGTGCTCGGCGACATCTACCGGCCATTGTCGCTCAATCAGGCGCCGCTGATGTTCACGGAGCGGCGGACCGCCGAATTGATCAAATACGCCGCCAACGCGTTCCTCGCCACCAAGATCACCTTCATCAACGAGATCGCGGATCTCTCGGAAAAGGTCGGCGCCGACGTGCAGGAAGTTGCGCGCGGCATCGGGCTCGACAACCGCATCGGCTCGAAATTCCTGCACGCCGGGCCTGGGTATGGCGGCTCGTGCTTCCCGAAGGACACCCGCGCGCTGGTCAAGATCGCGCTCGATCATAATGTCCCGCTGCGGATCGTCGAGGCGGTGCTCGCGGTCAACGACAACCGCAAGCGCGCGATGGCGCGCAAGGTCGCCAGTGCCGCCGGCGGCAATCTGCGCGGCAAGACCGTCGCCGTGCTCGGCCTGACCTTCAAGCCCGACACCGACGACATGCGCGAGGCGCCGTCGATCCCGCTGGTGACCGGCCTGCTCGATATGGGGGCCAAGGTCCGCGCGCATGATCCGGTCGGCATGGAACAGGCACGGCGCGAACTGCCCGATATCGAATATTGCGACGATCCTTACACCTGCATGCAGGGCGCTCACGCCATGGTGGTGGTGACCGAGTGGGTGCAGTACCGCACCCTCGATCTCGAGCGCATCAAGCGCGAGATGGCGCAGCCCGTGATCGTCGACCTGCGCAATATTTATCGTCCCGAGGAGATGGCCGCGCTCGGCTTTACCTACGAAAGCGTCGGCCGCGCCTCCGAACCGCGTTGATGCGCGCGTAGTTGTCATACCCCGCGTATGCGGGGTATCCAGTACGCCCGGTCGTTGTGATCAGGAGTGTACTGGATCACCCGCTTGCGCGGGTGATGACGGGATCGGATACCTTGCCCCGCAGCTTCGACAGCCCCCTTCCGATCGACGCGGTGCTCGACGATCTCGCGCGGTGCGCTCGGCGACAGCAATACCGCCGTGCTGGTGGCGCCGCCCGGCGCGGGCAAGACCACGCGGGTGCCGCTGGCGCTGCTCGATGCGCCGTGGCTCGGAAACAAGAAAATCATCGTGCTGGAACCGCGCCGGATCGCCGCCCGCGCCAGCGCCGAGCGCATGGCCCAAACGCTGGGCGAGCGGGTCGGCGCGACCGTCGGCTACCGCGTCCGGTTCGGTTCCAAGGTGTCGCGTGCGACGCGGATCGAAGTCGTCACCGAGGGGATCTTCTCGCGGCAGATTCTCGACGACCCGGAATTGTCCGAAGTCGCCGCGGTCCTGTTCGACGAATTTCACGAACGCTCGCTCGATGCCGATCTGGGACTGGCGCTGGCGCGCGACGCGCAAACCGGCCTGCGGGAGGACCTGCGCATCCTGGTGATGTCGGCGACGCTCGACGGCGCGCGGGTCGGCAGGCTGCTCGGCGACGCCCCGGTCATCGCCAGCGAAGGCCGCGCCTTCGCGGTCGAGACGCGCTATCTGGGGCGCAAGGCCGATGCGCCGCTGGAACGGCAGATGGCGGACGCGATCGCCATGGCGCTGCGGGCCGATCCCGGCTCGGTGCTGGCGTTTCTGCCGGGGGCGGCGGAAATTCGCCGCACCCAGAACTTTCTCGGCGAACGTATCCACGACGCCTCGATCGAGATCGTGCCGCTGTTCGGCGCGCTCGATGCCGGCGTGCAGGACCGCGCGATCGCGCCGGCGCCCAAGGGGCATCGCAAGGTCGTGCTGGCGACCTCGATCGCGGAGACTTCGCTGACCATCGAGGGCGTGCGTATCGTCGTCGACTCCGGCGTGGCGCGGGTGCCGCGCTATGAGCCGGACATCGGCCTGACCCGATTGGAAACCGTGCGCGCCTCGCGCGCCGCGGTCGATCAGCGCCGGGGCCGCGCCGGCCGCACCGAGCCCGGCGTCTGCTATCGGCTGTGGGACGAGCCCCAGACCGCGTCGCTGGCGGCCTTTACGCCGCCCGAAATTCTCAGCGCCGATCTTTCCTCGCTGGTGCTCGACCTCGCGCAATGGGGGGTGAGCGATCCGGCAACGCTGGCGTTTCTGGATGCGCCGCCGGCGCCCGCGCTGAAGGAGGCGCGAAGCCTGCTGCGCGAACTCGGGGCGCTCGATGGCGATGGCCGGATCACGGCGGAGGGCCAGAGCCTGCGCGCGCTGGCGCTGCCGCCGCGGCTGGCCCGCATGATCGTGGATTCGCATCGCCTCGGCGCAGGCGAGGAGGCCGCCGAGATCGCCGCCATCCTCACCGAGCGCGGCCTCGGCGGCGACAGCGTCGATCTCGAGTCCAGGCTCGATCAATTCCGCCGCGACCGCTCGCACCGCGCCACCAGCGCCCGCAGCCTGGCGCAACGCTGGGCCTCGCAGGTGGCTGCTGCCAAGACGGCGCTTGCTTCTCCCTCCCCCCTTGCGGGGGAGGGTCGGGGAGGGGGGTCTCCAGGCACTGCATCCGCGGCTGGAGCTACCCCCACCCCCGACCCCTCCCCGCAAGGGGGAGGGGAGCAGAAGGGCTCCCGAAAAATATAATGAGATTCGGCCCAAGCTGCGAAGAGCGACGAGCCGTCCGATCGCTCGACGTAGAACTAACCCCCGGCGTCATGCTCGCCTTTGCCTTCCCCGATCGCGTCGCGCGCAACCGCGGCAATGGCAGCTTCGTGCTTGCCAACGGACGGGGCGCGGCGGTGGAGCAGACCTCGGCGCTGGCGCGCGCGCCTTATATCGCCGTCGGCGAATTGACGGGGACGGCGGCGCAGGGGCGCATTCTGCTGGCCGCGGTGATTACACAAGCCGACATCGAACGGCGTTTTGCCGATCAGATCGAAATCGCCGACGAGATCGCGTTCGATCGAAACGCGATGGCGTTGCGGGCGCGGCGCAAGCGCACGCTGCATGCGATCACGCTATCGGAAGCCCCGATGGCGCTCGAGCCGTCCGCGGAGACGGCGCGGGTGCTGGCCGACGGCCTGATCGCCGCCGGCCTCGAACGGCTGCCATGGTCGAAACCGGCGAAACAATGGCGCGATCGCGTGAGCTTCCTGCGCAAGGCCGAGGCTGATGCATCAGCGAGTTCGTGGCCCGATCTGTCCGATGATGCGCTTGCGATCCAGCGCGAGGCATGGCTGGTGCCGGCGCTCTACGACAAGACCGCGCTGAGGGATCTATCGCCCGGCGAGCTGTCGGACGCGCTGATGACGCTGTTGCCCTGGGAATTGCGCGCCCGGCTGGAGCGCGAAGCGCCGACGCATTTCGAGGCGCCGACCGGCACCCCGCTTCCGATCGACTATGAGGCCGAGCAGGGGCCGACCATCGCCGTGAGATTGCAGGAATTGTTCGGGCTCAACACCCATCCCTCGATTGCGAAAGGCGCGGTACCGCTGGTGCTGGAGCTGTTGTCGCCGGCGCATCGCCCGGTGCAGGTGACGCGTGATTTGCCGGGCTTCTGGCGCGGCAGCTACGCGGCGGTTCGTTCCGATCTGCGCGGGCGTTACCCCAGGCACCCCTGGCCCGAGGATCCGGCAAGCGCGATGCCGACGCGGCGCGTGAAGCCGCGGGGGACATAAGTACCACCAGGGCGTCATGGCCAGCCCGATCGTCGGGGGTCTCCTGCCTGCGACGACTTGGCCTTTTCTTGGCCCATTAACGCTTCACTCATCCTTTTCGCCAAAATAGCAACCTTGGCCGCCGCTCTTGGTCGCGGCTTGGCGGCGGACGTGGTGATATCGGCTGGTCCCGTCGTTTGTTTTGACGCGTTTTCTTCACGCGAACCGGTACTCACTTCGCTCGAAACCGCCATAGAACCGAGTGTGACGCGATGCGTAACATCATGATCTTTGCCGCTATCATCGCGGGTCTTGGCACCGTCATGGCCCAGATGGCGGACCGGATGACGCCGGCGCTCGCCAACACCGCAAAAAAGGCCGCCCCGGTCGAGATGGCGGTGGCGGTGGCGGAGAGCGGCAGCGGCCGCCAGCCTCAGCATCCCGCACGACGCCCGCGGCCATTTCGAAACCGAAGGCCGGATCGACGGTCAGCGCATCGACTTCATGGTCGATACCGGGGCGTCCATGATCGCGCTGAACGAGACCTCCGCGGCGCGGTTCGGCCTGCGCCCGTCGCGCGGCGAATATAATGCCACGGTCACGACCGCGAACGGCACCGTCAAGGGCGCCCGCACGCGGATTGCCATGATCGACGTCGGCGGGCTGGTGGTGCGCGACGTCGACGCCATGGTGCTGCCCGACGAGGCGCTATCGGAGAACCTGCTCGGTCTGTCGTTCCTGTCAAAGTTGAAGCGTTTTGAATACGCCAACGGCATGATGGTGCTGGAGCAGTAGCTCTTCGCTGCCAATCCGCCGCAATTAGCTCTCACAAAGCGCCGGTCCCACCTTCCGCCGCGCCACGGCATTCGCTATGGCTGCGGTACTGCTCTTAAGCATTTCACGACGAGGCCATTTGCATGTTTCCGAAGCCGAAATCCGTGCTGGTACCGAATACCTACGCCTACGAATCCGAGCCGATGGTGAAAGCCACCGGATTTCGCGAATACGACGCCCGCTGGTTGTTCGGCAAGGAAATCAACCTGATGGGCATTCAGGCGCTGGGCATGGGGCTCGGCACGCTGATCACCGAACTGGGCGCCAAGCAGGAGGTCGTGACCGGGCACGATTTCCGCGGCTATTCGGCCTCGATCAAATACGCGCTGATTTCCGGGTTGCTGGCCTCGGGCTGCAAGGTGCACGACATCGGGCTTTGCATGACCCCGATGGCGTATTTTGCCCAATTCGAACTCGACGTTCCCTGCGTCGCGATGGTGACGGCGTCGCATAACGATAATGGCTGGACCGGCGTGAAAATGGGCGCCAACCGCCCGCTCACCTTTGGCCCCGACGAAATGAACCGCCTGAAAGAGATCGTGCTCAACGCCGATTTCAAGAACAAGGTCGGCGGTTCGTATCAGTTCCACGAGAACTTCCCGGCGCGCTACATCGCGGATCTGACCAAGCGGCCGAAGCTGAAGCGCAAGCTGAAGGTCGTGGTCGCCTGCGGCAACGGCACCGCCGGTGCGTTCGCGCCGCAGGTGATGGAGGCGATCGGCTGCGAGGTGGTGCCGCTCGACACCGAGCTCGATCACACCTTCCCGAAATACAATCCCAATCCCGAAGACATGGAAATGCTGCACGCGATCCGCGACGCGGTGCTGGAGCACAAGGCCGACGTCGGGTTGGGTTTCGACGGCGACGGCGACCGCTGCGGCGTGGTCGACAACACCGGCGAGGAGATTTTCGCCGACAAGGTCGGCGTGATGCTGGCGCGCGACATGTCGGCGATCCACAAGAATGCGCAGTTCGTGGTCGACGTGAAGTCGACCGGATTGTTCGTGACCGACCCCGTGCTGCAAAAGCAGGGTGCCACGACGACCTATTGGAAGACCGGCCATTCCTATATGAAGCGCCGCACCAACGAACTCGGTGCGCTGGCGGGTTTCGAGAAGTCCGGCCACTTCTTCTTCAACAAGCCGTTCGGCCGCGGCTATGACGATGGCCTGATCTCGGCGATCGCGGTCTGCGAGATGCTCGATCGGGCGCCCGGCAAGTCGATGGCGGATCTGAAAAACGCGCTGCCGAAAACCTGGTCGTCGCCGACCATGTCGCCGCACTGCGCCGACGAGGCCAAATACGGCATCGTCGATGCCGTGGTGAAGCATTTCGAGGCGATGCAGAAGAAGGGCGAAAAAGTCGCAGGCCAGCCGATCCGCGATCTCGTCACCGTCAACGGCGTGCGCGTCACGGTCGAGGACGGCAGCTGGGGCCTGGTTCGGGCGTCATCCAACAAGCCGGAACTGGTGGTGGTGGTCGAAAGCCCGGTGTCGGAGCAGCGGATGCGCGACCTGTTCGAGGCGATGGATTCGGTGCTGCGCACCCATCCCGAGGTCGGCGAGTACAATCAGAAGATTTGAGGTCGTTCGTCAGCATTGCATCGCATCCCGGTCATTGCCGTCTTGCCCCGCGCAAAGCGGTATCCGTCGTCTGCAGCCTCGCAATTCCGCTGAATGATCTCATGAATACTGGATCACCCGCGTCTGGCGGCGTGATGACAACTGCGCCGAAATTGCGCTCGAGCTGACGTGGGCTTACGCCGCCGGCACCGGCAGCGCGGTGACCGATTTGATCTTCTCCATCGCAAACCGCGACGTCACGTTCTTGAGCGGCACCGCGCTGATCAGCTTCTTGTAGAACACGTCGTAGCTCTGCATGTCCGCGACCACGACGCGCAGCATGTAATCGACGTCGCCGGCCATCCGGTAGAATTCCATCACCTCCGGCATCGCGCTGACGGCGTCGGCGAAGGTCCGAAGCCAGGCCTCCGAATGATCGGCGCTTTCCACCGACACGAACACCGAGATGCCGAGCCCGATCTTGTTCTGGTCGACCAGCGCCACCCGGCGCAGGATGACGCCGTCGGCCTCCAACCGCTGGATGCGCTTCCAGCACGGCGTCGAGGATAGTCCGACCCGGTCGCCGATCTCGGCGACCGACAGCGAGGCATCGTCCTGCAGCACGGTCAGGATCTTGCGGTCGATGGCGTCGAGCCGCCGGTTGGGTTCAATCGGCGTGTACGGCAAGATCAGTCATAAGAAGAACTTTCTTCCACATATGAAGGTTGCATCCCTCATATAGAGAATATTCTTCTAAATCAAGGCCCGCTATTGGGCGGACGAGGCCGGGCCGACCGTCACGCCTTGGGCTAAAAGTTCTTCAACCTCAGCACGTTGCGGGGCTGCGAAGGCGCCGCCGAAACGGGTGCATTTCAGCGCCGCGGCGGCCGAGGCGAACCGCAGCGCTGCCGGGATATCCTGGTTTTCAGTGATGGCCACCGTAAACGCGCCATGGAACACGTCACCGGCGCCCAGCGTATCCACGGTATGCACCGGGAAGGCCGGCGTCCGCTGCAGGGCCCGATTCTCGTCGAGCCAGAGCGTACCCTGCGCGCCCTGCGTGCCCGCGAGGAACGAGGGCGTCAGCGCCGCCATCCTTTTCAGCGCCTCGGCGTCGTCGGCGATGCCGGCGGTGGACTGCAGGGCCTCACTGGAGAACACCAGGTGCGATGAGGCGGTGAGCAGCCCCTCCCGCTGCGACATGGTGCGATCGACATCGACCACCACGGGAATGCCGCGCCGGCGCGCCTCGGCGCAGAGATCGGTGCAGAAGTCCGCGCAGCGGTTCTCGACCAGGATGGCGCTCGCAGTCCGCCAGCAGCGTGTCGGCGTCGGGCAGGCGAACCCGCCATAACTCCGGATCGCGGAACGTGACGATGGTGCGCTCGCCGCTGGGGTCGATCATGATGTTGGAGATCGGCGTCACCAGACCGGGCATATGGATGAGGTGCCTGGTATCGATGCCCTCCTGGGCGAGCTTGTCGAAGATGTAACGGCTTGAGGTCTCGCGCGCGTCGCCCATCGGTCCGCACAGCGAGACGTGGCACGCCAAGACGTGCGATTCCGATCGCCGCATTGAGCGCGTTGCCGCCGCTGATTTCGTCGAAATGACTGGCGCTCACCTTGAAGCCGCGCGCCGGCAACTCCTCGATACGGAAGGTCAGGTCGCGCACCGGTATGCCGATACACAAAATGCGCGGCGGGATTTTCGGTGCGGCTTCGTGGAAATTCATTTGGGAATCCGTCATATCGGCTCCGCGGTTTGTCGGAACCAGGGTCCGACACTAATCGATCGAACCATCGTGAGTTCCCGCTATGCACCCGCGTCGGAGCCCGCATGCAGCCAGCGTCCAAGCAAATGATGA
This sequence comes from uncultured Alphaproteobacteria bacterium, assembly GCA_963843235.1. Lineage (GTDB taxonomy): Bacteria > Pseudomonadota > Alphaproteobacteria > Rhizobiales > Xanthobacteraceae > Bradyrhizobium. The sequence goes on along the minus strand of CAWJJV010000003.1, from coordinate 43,162 downwards.
GCAATTGCAAAAGGGTGCGGTCCGGCAAGGCCGTCGGGGTGCTGCCGTTTGATCATCAGCATGGCCTCGGCCCGGTCAAACCAGCGCGCATCCTCGAGCTCCGAGCGATCGACGATGATGTCTTCAGTGGTGGCACGCGCGGTGCACCCGATCATCAGGGATGACGGGTAGGGCCATGGCTGCGTCATGTAGTAATTCACGTCGGTGCAGTGAATCCCGGATTCCTCGAAGATTTCGCGCCGGACGGCGTCCTCGATGGTTTCGGCGGCCTCGACGAAACCGGCCAGGCACGAATACATCCCGGGCATGAACTGCTTCTGCCGGCCCATCAGGCATTTGTCGCCCGAGGTCACCAGCATGATCACGACGGGGTCGGTGCGCGGAAAATGCTCGGCCTTGCAGTTCGGGCAGTCGCGCTTCCAGCCGCCCTGGGTCATCGCCGTGCGCGTCCCGCAATTGGCGCAGTAGCCGTGGCGCTGATGCCAGCTCACCAGCGACTTCGCCATCGCGATCGCCGAGAGCTGGTCGGGCGGCACCACGCCCTGCATCGCCATGCCGCGCAATTCGGTCACCGCGACGTCTTCGCGCGTCAGCAACTTTTCCACTGCGGGGGCGGCGATGCCCATGCCGAATACCGCCGCGCCGTCGCGCAAGCCCAAAAAGATGGTGCCGGGATTGGCGCCGTATCTGATCGCCTCGTCGAGCGTCAGCAGCGCGCGCGGATGATCGGCTTCCCGGTTCATGATGAGCGAATCGCGGTGCACGACATAGGCGCGGGAATCGCGGTGGCTTTCCAGCGCCATTAGTTTCGCGTCGTCGTTACGCAGATGCGCGGCGCGATCCAGAACGTGGGTGACGAAGGCCGGCTGGCCGAGGGGAAACGAATCAAATGCCGACATGAATTAACCCAGCCAGATTTTACGACGAAGCGCGCTGATGAAGTTCTGGACTTCCTCGGCATCATGCGCGAGCGGCGGCATCACCCCCCAGACCGGACGCGGCCAGGCGACGTCGCTCGTGCGGCGCGCGATGATGTGCACATGCAGCTGCGGCACCGCATTGCCGAGGGCCGCGATATTCAATTTGTCGCATTTGGTGATCTCTTTCAGGGCGCGCGCGACGCGGGTGATTTCGGTCATCAACTGCGCCTGCTCGACCTCATCGAGGTCGATGATCTCCACGGCTTCCGGCCGGCGCGGCACCAGCAGCAGCCACGGGTAATGCGCGTCCTTGATCACCAGCACGCGGCACAGCGGCAGGTCGCCGATGTCGATGGTGTCTTTTTTGAGCTGTGAATGCAGCGACCAGGTGGGAGCATCAGAGGGCATAGGGGTTCCTGGTGCGTCCATCGTTTTGTCGATGGCTTCGTCTGGGGCCTGAGATCATACTAGCCGCAACGTCATATCAAGGCGTCGGCATCGGCGAAAGCGGAGGATCGGGTATTCCGGTGCGCCGGTTTATCGACGGCGCGGTCACGCCAGGCCGCGCCGGGCCCCTGTCATCGGGCCGGCCGAGACGCCCCGCTTGCTTTCCAGACCTTTTGGCCCCAAATAAGGGCCGGGAGATTGGCGGTGGACGAGCCACTCGCCAACCGGGTCAGGTCCGGAAGGAAGCAGCCCTAACGAGGTCCGGATCGGGTCGCTCGTCAGTCTCCTACCTGTTTTTTCGAGTGAATCGCGTAAAAGGGGCGACCCGCCCCGCGCTGGATTCTTTCCCGCTGTTCCGCAAGCCGGCTTCGAGAGACACTCAATTGCGGATCGACCGATGACCGACGCTGGCACGCCGACCAAGTCCTTCTCTGACAAGTCTTCCCCTGACATGTCCTCCAACGATTCCGATAGCGCCCCTCAAGACGGCCTGAATCCCGGCAGCCGCCCGGAGGCGAGCAAGCCCTATCGCGTGCTGGCGCGAAAATACCGTCCCTCCAGCTTCGAGGACCTGATCGGCCAGGATGCCATGGTCCGCACCGTTTCCAACGCGTTCGAAACCGGGAGGATTCCGCAGGCCTGGATCCTGACCGGGGTGCGCGGGGTCGGAAAAACCACCACGGCGCGAATTCTCGCCCGGGCGCTGAATTATGAATTGCCGGACGGATCGGTGAAAGGCCCGACCATCCACATGCCGGTGCCCGGCCTGCAATGCCAGGCGATCATGGAAAGCCGGCACATGGACGTGCTGGAAATGGACGCCGCGTCCCATACCGGCGTCGATGATGTTCGTCAGATCAACGACAGCGTGCGCTATGCCCCGGCCAGCGCGCGCTACAAGGTCTACATCATCGACGAAGTGCACATGCTGTCGACCGCGGCGTTCAACGCCTTCCTGAAGACGCTGGAAGAGCCGCCGGAACACGCCAAATTCGTCTTCGCCACCACCGAGATCCGCAAAGTGCCGGTCACGGTGCTGTCGCGCTGCCAGCGCTTCGATCTGCGCCGCGTCGAGGCCGACGTGCTGATGAAGCATCTGGCCAATATCGCGGCCAAGGAAAACGTCGAGGTCGAGCCGGAGGCGCTCGGCATTATCGCCCGCGCCGCCGAGGGCTCGGTGCGCGATTCATTGTCGCTGTTCGATCAGGCGATCGCGCATGCGGCGGGGCTGGTGCGCGCCGACGCCGTGCGGCAGATGCTCGGGCTGGCCGACCGCACGCGGGTGATCGACCTGTTCGATTCGCTGGTTCGAGGCGACATCGCCGGAGCCTTCAAGGAATTTCGCGAGCAGTACGATACCGGCGCCGATCCGATCGTGGTGCTGAGCGATCTCGCCGAATTCGTCAACTTCGTCACCCGGGTCAAGATCGTGCCGGCGACCGCGGACAACGTCGCATTCGGCGAGACCGAGCGGCTGCGCGCCCGCGACTTCGCCGCGAAATTATCGATGCGGGTGCTGTCGCGAACGTGGCAGATGCTGTTGAAGGGCATCACCGAGGTGCAGGCTGCGACACGGCCGGCGGCGGCCGCTGAAATGGTGCTGGTGCGCATCGCCTATGTCGCCGACATGCCGACGCCGGATGAGGCGATCCGGATGCTCGAGCAGCAGGGCGACGCATCGCCGGTGATCGCGGCAGGTGCCGGCTCCCGGAGCGCGCCGGCCTCGACGGTCTCTTCGATGTCATCGTCACCATCATCATCGCTGCGCGCGCCGAGCATGCCGCGTTCCGGCGCCGAAGCATCGGCGCGTCCGCAGATGATCGCGTCCGCGCCGGAGGCACAGTCCGCGCCCGCGCTTCGGATCACCAGCTTTCCACAGCTGGTGGCGCTTGCGGGCCAGAAGCGTGACTTGATGACCAAGGCCGCGCTGGAGGCCGATGTCCGGCTGGTCCGCATCGAGGACGGCCGGCTCGAGCTCGCGTTGGAGCGCAACGCCTCCCGCACGCTCATCAATGAGCTGTCGCGCAAACTGGAGGTATGGACCGGCCGGCGCTGGACCGTGATCGTGTCCAACGAACCGGGCCAGCCGACGCTGCGCTCGCAGAACGAGGTCGAGAAGAGCCAACGGGAACGCGCCGCGGAAGCCGATCCGCGGGTCAAGGAAGTGCTGGCGCGGTTTCCCGGCGCCAAGGTCGTCGAAGTGCGCCGGCTTGCCCCCGAGCCGCCGGAATCCGATGCTAGCGGTGAAGACCCTGCCGAAAGCTCCGACAGCGACGATCAATAGTAATTTCGAGAGGAGTGACGGATGGCTGATTTTCTCGGCATGATGAAACAAGCGGCGCAGCTGCAATCGAAGATGCAGGCGATGCAGGAAGAGCTTGGCCATGTCGAGGTCGAGGGAACTTCTGGCGGCGGCCTCGTCACGGTCCGCATGACCGCGAAGATGGAAGTGAAGGCCGTCAAGATCGACGCCTCCTTGATGAAGGCGGACGAGCGCGAGATTCTCGAGGACCTGCTGGTCACCGCGCATAACGACGCGCGGCGCAGGGCGGAAGCCGCGATGCAGGAGAAGATGCAAAGTCTGACCGGCGGCCTCGGGCTGCCGCCGGGACTGGGGCTTGGCTGACAACGATGCCTGCTGCGGTTGCCGGTCCTGAAATCGAACGCCTGATCCAGCTGCTGGCGCGGCTGCCCGGGCTTGGTCCGCGCTCGGCGCGGCGCGCGGCGCTGCACCTGATCAAGAAGCGCGAGGCGCTGATGACGCCGCTGACCAGCGCGCTGCAGGTCGCGATCGACAAGATTCAGGTCTGCAAGACCTGCGGCAATATCGACACGCAGAATCCCTGCACGGTCTGCACCGATCCGCGGCGCGATCCCGCGATCATCGTGGTGGTGGCCGATGTCGCCGACCTCTGGGCGCTGGAGCGCGCGCACGCGACCAACGGCTCATACCATGTGCTCGGCGCGACACTGTCGCCGCTCGACGGCGTGGGTCCGCAGGACCTGACCATCGACGCGCTGGTGGCGCGCGCGCATGATCCGCGGGTCACCGAAATCATTCTGGCGCTTGAATGCGACCGTCGATGGTCAAACCACCGCGCACTACATCACCGATCTACTGCAGGAAGCGAACGTCAAGGTGACGCGGCTCGCCCATGGCGTGCCGGTCGGCGGTGAGCTTGATTATCTCGACGAGGGCACGCTATCCGCCGCAATGCGGCAGCGAACGCTATTCTAGCAATCTCCAACGGAAATGACGGATATGACGACACGACGATTCGGCAAACACCTGGCTTTGGTGGTGATCGCGACCGCGACGTTGGCCGCGACCGCGGCGGTAGCGCAGGACGCCGAACCCGCGCCGGCGCCCGCCCAACTGATCAAGGCCGGCGATGTGCTATCGGGCGAACTCAATGCCTTGCGCATGCGCAGCGGCGCCGGCGGCAAGCGCGTCGCCACCTATCAGCTCACCAGCGCGCCGCGCCGGCTGCTGCCGCCGAATGGCCTTTGCGGCTTGGAAACCGGCCCGGAAACTTTTCAGATCGTCACCAACAACGCAGCCCAGGTGGCGCAGTTGCGGGGCTATGTCGGCAAGGAAGTCTCGGTCAAGGTCGAGGAGGTCGCCTGCGCCCAGGAGGCCGGGCAGATCAGCGAAGCCGTGGTCTCCAAATGGAGCGTGGTGACGCATCATTGAGCAGCTGCGAACATCGCCTTCATCACCCGGCACGACCGGGCGACCCAGCATTCCAGAGCCTCGATATTTGAACACCCATGCTTGGGAATACTGGGCCACCCGCTCTCGCGGGTGAGGACGGCCTGGGCTGTGGAGCGGCAGTGCGTTCCCGACATCTACTGACAGGCTAGACCTTCACCGGCCCCAGCGCCGCAAAATGTCCCCGCCGCTGCAGCCATGTCAGCAGGATCAGGCTGGGCACCGCGACCAGCACGCAGATCGCAAAGAACAACGGCCATCCAGTCGCCTTGGCCACGTAACCCGCGCCTGACGACAGGTACGTGCGCCCCACCGCGGCCAGCGCGGTAAGCAGCGCGTATTGCGTCGCGGTGTGCAACGGATTGCGGCACAGCGCCGACAGATATGCGACGAAGATCACCGTGCCGATGGCGCTGGTGAAATTCTCCGCCGTGATCGCGAACGCCAGCGCCCATTCGTTGACGCCGACCAGCGCCAGCCAGGAGAACGACAGGTTGGCGATCGCCTGCAACACGCCGCCGATCCAGAGGCTTGCCGCCAGCGAATAGCGCCGCGCCACGAAGCCGCCGGCAAAACCGCCGATCAAGGTCGCGGCCAGGCCGACGCCCTTGACGATGGCGGCATAGTCATTGCGGGTGAAGCCGAGGTCGATCACGAACGGCGCGGTCATGGTGCCGGAAAACGCGTCGGTGAACTTGTACAGCACCACGAAGGCGAGCGCCGCCCAGGCATCCCGGCGGCCGAGAAATTCGGAGAAGGCGCCGGTCGCGGCACGCAGCACGCGCGCGAATGCGGTCTCGGTGCCGGTCGCAGCCTCCGCGCGCGCCGACTGCTCGGGCTCGGTGGCGGCCAGTGCCGTGACGGTGCCGATCAGCACCATCGCCGCCATCACGACGTAGCCCCACATCCAGGCCGAGCCGCGCGGGATGCCGGTGCTCTCGAACGCGCTCACCAAAAACAGCGCGCCCGCGGTCGAGACCAGCATGCCGATCCGGTAGGCCGCGACATAGGATGCCATGCCGGCGGCCTGCTCGCGCTCGGGCAGGCTCTCGACCCGAAACGCGTCGACCACGATGTCCTGGGTCGATGAGGTCGCAGCGACCAGCAGCGCCCCCAGCGCCACGAACAAGGGCGAACGCGCCGGGTCGGTCAGCGCCAGCAGCAGGATCGCCAGCGATCAGCAGGAGTTGCGAGAACAACAGCCAGCCGCGGCGGCGGCCGAAGGCGCGTGTGAACAGCGGCACGTGCAGCGCATCGACCAGCGGCGCCCAGAGAAATTTCAGCGTGTAGGGCGTGCCGACCAGCGCGAACAGCCCGATGGTGCCGAGGTCGACGCCGGATTCGCGCATCCACACCAGCAGCGTCGAGCCCGACAGCGCCAACGGCAGCCCGGACGAAAAGCCGAGCAGCAGAACGATCAGCACCCGGCGCTGCAGATAGACCGCAAAGCCGTCGCGCCAGGAGGGGGGCGAGCCGCATCCGGCTTCGGCGCCATCGATGTGTCTGGCAGACTGTCCGGCGCGCTAGTCATGACTTGATGCTAACAGATTCGGCCGACTTCCCCTCTCCCCTTGTGGGAGAGGGTGGATCGCACCGTCAGGTGCGAGACGGGTGAGGGGTGTTGAGACGCCGCGACCCCTCATCCGGCTCGCCGCCGCTTCGCGTCGCCGATCCACCTTCTCCCACAAGGGGAGAAGGGAAAAAGCGCCGGGCGATGACCCCGATTTTGTTGCATATGGCGAGGCCCGATTATCTACTCCCCCGCCTGCAGCTTGCGCGGCATCGGGAACAGCTCCGGCGTGGCTGATTTGACGATGCGCGGCGTCTCCGCGGGCGCCTCGCTCTTGCTGAAATCCAATTCCTCGATCCGGCCGGCGCGCTTTTCGATCTTGTCGGCGGAGATCAGGATCTGCCGGACATCCTCATTGGCCTGTCCGAAATGATTCTGCAGCTTCAGCACGCGGTCGCGCAGCCGCCCCAGATCGTCGCCGAGGTTGAGCACTTCGGTGCGGATCTGGTCGGCGGCGTCGCGCATCCGCGCGTCTTTCAGGATCTGCTGCATCACCTGGATCGCCAGCATCAACAGCGACGGCGACACCAGCACCACGCGCGCGCGGTAGGCCTTCTGGATCACGTCGTCGAACCCGTCGTGGATTTCCGCATAGACCGATTCTGACGGCACGAACATCAGCGCGGTATCCTGCGTCTCGCCCGCGATCAAATATTTCTCGGCGATATCGCTGACATGCTTCATCACGTCCGTGCGCAGCCGCTGCGCCGCGAACTTCTTTTCCTCCTCCGAGCGGGCGTCATGCAGCGCGGTCACCGCCTCCAGCGGGAACTTCGCGTCGATGCAGAGCGGGCGCTGATCCGGCAGGAACACCACGCAGTCCGGCCGCTTGCCGGTCGAAAGCGTGAACTGGAATTCGTAGGAGCCCTGCGGCATGCCGTCCTGGACGATCGCCTCCATCCGCGCCTGGCCGAACGCGCCGCGCGACTGCTTGTTGGCGAGAACGTCGCGCAGCGTGGTCACCTGCGAGGTCAGGTCGGTCAGGTTCTTGTGCGCGCTGTCGATGATGCCGAGCCGCTCGTGCAGCACCCGCAGGGAGTCCATGGTGTTGCGCGTGGTCTGCTCCATCGATTGGCCGACGCGGTGGGTCACCGTGTCAAGCCGTTCGCTGACGGCGCGCGCCATCTCGGCCTGGCGGCCGGCGAGCGCCTGTCCCATCGCATCGACCCGGCCGGAGGCCTCGCTCTGCGCGCGGAACATTTCGCTCAGGCGAACTTCCAGTTCGTCGGCGCGTAGCGCTTGCGCCATCGCGAGTTCCATACCGCGACGGCCGGACCTCGCGATCACGACGGCAATGCCCAGCAGCAACAGCAGCGCCAGCGCGGCGAAACCGATCAGCGCAGCACCGACGCGGATCGGCTGATCGCCGATCATGAAAAGTATGTCGTTCATGCCGCCCCTTGTATCCGATTCGAATGTTAACGCGAACGAAGAGAGAACGCATATGGTAAATGCCGGGTTAATTTCGGCGGATATGCTCAGGTCAAAAATCGCTGGCGGAGAACCCCCTGGAGGGACAGAGAGGGCGGATTGACCCCGGCAAATCAGCAGCTTAAATCGCCCGCCATGGCCATTCGTGAAATTATCGTCCTTCCGGACAAGCAGTTGCGGCTCGTTTCCAAGCCGATCGAGAAAGTCACGGCCGAGGTGCGCAAGCTCGCCGACGACATGTTCGAGACCATGTACGACGCGCCCGGGATCGGGCTCGCCGCAATTCAGGTTGCCCAGCCGTTGCGGCTGATCACGATGGATATCGCCAAGCGGGACGAAGACGGCGAGAGCACGCCGCGGCCGCGCGTCTTCATCAATCCGGAGATTGTTTCGTCGTCGGAGGAACTGTCGGTGTACGAGGAAGGCTGCCTGTCGATCCCGGAATATTACGAGGAGGTCGAGCGGCCGGCAAAGGTGCGGGTGCGCTTCACCGATCTCGACGGCAAGGTGCATGAGGAAGACGCCGACGGGCTGTTCGCCACCTGCATCCAGCACGAGATCGATCATCTCAATGGCGTGCTGTTCGTGGATTATCTGTCGAAGCTGAAGCGCGACCGGGTCCTGAAGAAATTCGCCAAGGCCGCCAAGCGCACGGCGGAGTAGGGTGCAAAATTATCAGCCGTCATGCCCGGCCTTGTGCCGGGCATCCACGTCTTTCTTGCAGACGCTCAAGACGTGGATGGCCGGGACAAGCCCGGCCATGACGAGTAAACTCTCTCTTGGCTGGGACAGTTCCATCGCATGCCGCTTCGCCTGATCTTCATGGGCACGCCCGATTTCGCGGTGCCGACGCTGCTGGAACTCGCGGCCCATGGCCATGAGATCGCGGCGGTCTATACCCGCGCGGCAAAACCCGCCGGCCGCGGCATGAAGCTGCAACTGAGCCCGGTGGAGCAGGAGGCGCGGCGGCTCGGCATTGCCGTGCTGACGCCGGCCACGCTGAAGACGCCGGAGGCTCTCGAAGCGTTTCGCGCGCACAAGGCCGACGCGGCCGTGGTGGTCGCCTACGGCATGATCCTGCCGCAGGCCATTCTCGACGCGCCGCCGCTGGGCTGCTTCAACCTGCATGCATCGCTGTTGCCGCGCTGGCGCGGCGCCGCGCCGATCAACCGCGCCATCATGGAAGGCGATGCCGAGTCCGGCGTGATGGTGATGAAAATGGACGCCGGGCTCGATACCGGCGACGTGGCGATGGCCGAGCGGCTCGCGATCACGGATGCGATGACGGCCGCCGACCTGCACGACGCGCTGGCGCCGCTCGGGGCCGATCTGATGGTGCGGGCGATGGGCGCGCTGGAACGCGGCCGGCTGCAACTCACCAAGCAGAGCGAACAAGGCGTGACCTACGCCGCCAAGATCGACAAGGCCGAGGCGCGGATCGACTGGAACCGGCCGGCGCATGCCGTATTGCGCCACATCCACGGGCTGTCGCCGTTTCCCGGCGCGTGGTGCGAGGCGCCGATCGAAGGCGCGCCGGCGCGGCTCAAGATCCTGCGCGGCGAGATGATCGATCGCGCAGGCGCGCCCGGCGAGGTGCTCGACGCGCAGCTCGCCGTGGCCTGTCAGCAAGGCGCGATCCGGATTCTCGAACTGCAGCGCGCCGGCAAGGCGCCGATGAAGGCCGAGGAATTTCTTGCGCGGCACGCCGGTCAAGCCGCCGGCGCGGCTGAGCTGATGCCCCGCTACAAACTCATCATCGAATATGACGGCGGCCCGTTCTGCGGCTGGCAGCTTCAGGAAAACGGCGCGTCGGTGCAGGGCGCACTGGAAAACGCCGTCAAGGCGATCTGCGGCGAGCCGGTTCGGGTTCATGGCGCGGGGCGCACCGACGCCGGCGTGCATGCGCTGGCGCAGGTGGCGCATTGCGACATTGAAAAGCCTTTCGTGCCGGGCCGGTTGCGCGACGGCCTCAACGCTCATCTGCGGCCGCATCCGATCGGCGTGCTGTCCGCCGAGATCGTGCCCGATACCTTCGAGGCGCGGTTCTCGGCGAAGCGGCGGCATTACCGCTATCGCATCAGCAATCGCCGCGCCAACCTCGCGCTCGACATCGGCCGGGTCTGGCGGCTGCCGCGACCGCTCGATGCGGATGCGATGCACGACGCGGCGCAGCGGCTGGTCGGCAAGCACGACTTCACCACGTTTCGCGACACCGAATGCCAGGCCAAGTCGCCGGAGAAAACCCTCGACCAGCTCGACGTGATCAGGGCGGGCGACGCCGTCGACATCGTGACGTCGGCGCGCTCGTTCCTGCACAGCCAGGTGCGCTCGATGGTCGGCTCGCTGGTCTGGGTCGGCGAGGGCCGCTGGAACGCCGATGATCTGCAGAACGCGCTCGATGCCCGCAGCCGCGCCGCCTGCGGTCCGGTCGCGCCGCCGGACGGCCTTTATCTGGTGCGGGTGGATTACTAGAGCGTTTTCAAGCGAAGTGGATACCGGTTCGCGTAAAGAAAACGCGTCAATCGAAAAACTCGCAGCGCTCAGCTATTCAGCTTCTTCACCGCGTCCCAAAACAGGCTCTGGCCATCGGCGACGTTGGCGGTCCAGTGTTCGGCGGCGAAGTCGTTGGCGTCGTCGGTGATGAACTTGAACGCGCGCCACGGAATGGTGTGGCGCTGACAGACATGGGCGATCGCGAACAATTCCATGTCGACGATGTCGACGCCGTTTTCGTTCAGCCATGGATCGCTCGCGGTGACGAAGCTGTCGCCGGTTCCGCAGGTGACATCGCCGTGGCCCGAGGACAGCCGGTCGAGGCCGGAGGAGAACGGCGTCTGTCCGCGCGGCACCAGCGGCATCGCCAGCATGTCGCGCTGCACGACATGCGCCACTTCGACCAGGCCGCCAAGCTTCTCGGTGATTTTTCCGGCGGTGCCGTAATTGATCACGAAGGACGGGCGCAGCACCAGAAGGGCCAGCGTCGCGGCGCTGGCCGCGTTGACCTTGCCGACCCCGGTATAGATCACCTCGACCCCGTCGGGCGCGCGCGCCTTGTCGAGTTCGTCGTCGAGGGCGGTGAGAACGAGAATTTTGCCGGTCATGCGAAGTAACGATCCAATACGCCGCGATAGATTTTGGTCAGCTTCTCCAGGTCGGCGACCGGCGTGCGCTCGTCGACCTGGTGCATGGTTTGGCCGACCAGGCCGAATTCGATCACCGGACAATAGCCGGCGATAAAGCGCGCATCCGAGGTGCCGCCGGAGGTCGAGAGTTCCGGCTTGCGGCCGGTGACTTGCTCGATCGCCGCGACCGCGAGGTCGGTGAAGGCGCCGGGCTTGGTCACGAACACGTTGGAGTTGGACGGCTCCCACACGATCCGTGCGCGAATGCGATTTCCTGCCGCTTTTGCCAGGCGTTCGTCGACCAGCTTGCGCAACGTCTCCTGGGTGTGGTGATCGTTGAAGCGGATGTTGAACTTCGCGCGCGCCTGTCCCGGGATCACGTTGCTGGCGGTGTTGCCGACGTCGACCGAGGTGAATTCGAGGTTCGACGCCTGGAACTGCGCGCTGCCGTGATCGAGCGGCTCGTCGCTGAGCGCGACGATCAGACGGGCGATATCCGGCACCGGATTGGCGGCGCGATGCGGATAGGCGACATGGCCCTGCACACCGTCGACGTAAAGCGTGCCGGATTGCGAGCCGCGGCGGCCGACCTTGATGCAGTCGCCGAGCGTTTCGACATTGCTGGGCTCGCCCAGCACGCAATGGTCGAATTTCTCGCCGCGTGCCGCGACCCATTTCAGCAGTTTGACGGTGCCGTTGACGGAGAGGTCCTCCTCGTCGCCGGTGATCAGAAACGAGATCGAGCCCGCGCCGTCTTGTCGCGGCTTGCCGCCATGATCGGCGAGATATTCCAACACCGCGGCGACGCTGCAGGCGATGCCGCCCTTCATGTCCACCGCGCCGCGGCCATAGAGGAAGCCGTCCTTGACGTCGCCCGAGAACGCGCCATGGCTCCAGGCGGCCTCGTCGCCGGCGGGCACCACGTCGGTATGCCCGGCAAAGCTGAGGTGCGGCCCAGAGTTGCCGATGCGGGCGTAGAGGTTGTCGATGTCAGCGGTGCCCGGTTCGCCGAAAGTGACGCGGTGAACTTCGAAGCCGGCCGCCTTCAGGATGGCTTCGAGGACGCCGAGCGCACCGGCATCGGCCGGGGTGACGGAAGGGCAGCGCACGAGATCGCGGGCAATCGAAAGGGCGTCGGTCATGGCCCCCGATTAACATGAGGCCCCGGCACCGGGCCAGCGCTATGCGGTACAAATTCCATCGCGTCTTGTTGATCCCAGGGCCGGGCGGCTAATCCCGCAACAGCTCGTTGATGCTGGTCTTGGCGCGGGTGCGCTCGTCGACGCGCTTGACGATCACGGCGCAGGCGGTGGAGGGACCGGGCTGGCCGTTCTTCAAGGGACGGGCGGGCAGGGTGCCGGGCACCACCACGGCATATTCCGGCACCTCGCCGATGAAGGTTTCGCCGGTGTCGCGATCGACGATCTTGGTGGAGGCGCCGAGAAACACGCCCATCGCCAGCACCGCGCCCTTGCGCACGATCACGCCTTCGGCGACTTCCGAGCGCGCGCCGATGAAGCAATCGTCCTCGATGATGACGGGTTCGGCCTGCAGCGGCTCCAGCACGCCGCCGATACCGACGCCGCCGGAAATGTGCACGCGCTTGCCGATCTGGGCGCAGGAGCCGACCGTCGACCAGGTGTCGATCATGGTGCTTTCATCGACATAGGCGCCGAGATTGACGAAGGACGGCATCAGCACGACGTTCCTGGCGATGAAGGCCGAGCGGCGGACGATGGCGCCGGGCACGGCACGAAAGCCCGCTTCGCGAAAGCGATTTTCGCCCCAGCCCTCGAATTTCGAGGGCACCTTGTCCCACCACGACGCCTTGCCGGGGGCGCCGGCAATCGCGCTCATGTCGTTGAGGCGGAACGACAGCAGCACCGCCTTCTTCAGCCACTGATTGACTTTCCACTTGCCGCCGGCCTCGCGCTCGGCCACCCGCGCCTCGCCTTTGTCGAGCAGTTCCAGCGCCTGATCCACCGCCTCGCGGACTTCGCCCTTGGTGGCGGTCGAGATACCGTCGCGGGCGTCGAACGCGGCGTTGACGGTGGATTCAAGGGAGGCGAGAGACATCGAGATTTCCTTAGGCAGCGGGATAATGGTGGTCATAATTCGGGAGGCTTTTGTCGGGATTTGAGTGGGGAGAGTCTAAGGCTTCCGCAAAGGTTGTCCGGGCGCTGGCCCGAAGCAACGGCGGACAGCTCGTCGCAAGCGCTCCTAGTCGAGAGAAGTGCGGGCGCTCAACCCAAGTCGTCATTCCGGGATGCGCCTTTTGGCGCAGGCCCGGAATCCATAACCCGCGCAGGGAGTATGGATTCCGGGCCCACGCAAAGATGCGTGTCCCGGAATGACGACTGGATGTGTCTCCGCATTCTCGCGACACGATGCGCCCGAGTTGTGCATGAACATCCGCCCAAAAGAAAAGAGGGCGCAGGCGATCCCAAGAGGGACGCAGGCGACCCTCAAGAGAGGGCGCAGGAAACGCCGGGTGCCCGTTGCACCCGCAGCCCATGCGCGAAGTGTAGTAAGCGCATGGTAGTCACTACAGGTTCACCGGAACACCCGGCATTTCCTGCGCGATGGCTTTACGGCTTATAACGCGCTCTCCCGGGCGACGAATTCGTCTTGTCACCCTCGCCGGCGGATTAAGGTTGGCCGGACCCGGTCGGGCCGACTTCACCTCCGCCGGCTTGACACCAGCAACGGGTGCCAGGACCACACGGCTTTGCCGTACGCAACAGCGCCGTTCGTCCACGCGCCGATGGAGTGCTCACGGGCATTCCCTCAATGGAAAGCTCGCCCTGCGATTCCCCGCACGCGACGACGCTGCCGCGTCCACCGCATCCCATCCCAACGTTCGTGACGATCGCGATACGCCCCTCTCTCGGGACGGGATGGCGCGGATATGCCGGTGATTTGGGTCAGATGGAAACGGAAATATTTTTGCGGAGGGGGATGGACAGGCAAATCGCTGATTTGCCTCGCCGTGCCCACGCAATTGATCGGTCCTGTGCGCTGCAGGTCTTTTTGGCGACGTCTCCTTTGAGGCCTGCAATATCGCTTCGAGCCCTTCCAGACTACTGCGTCGCCGTTATGAACGCCGGTGCATCGGCACATCAACACCGAAGGTCACCGCGCGGCGACTCGACGATATCAATTTCGATCTTCGCGACTGGCAAGTTTACGATAGGTAGTGAGATCTTCGAGCGCAGGCACCTCACCACGTCGCATGCCTGAGCCTACGGTTGATGCAAGCGGAAGCGAAGTGCCAAGACCAGCATAAAGGTAACGGTCGCCAAAAGCCTTCTTCAATGCCGCGAACATCGGCTCGCCCGTGCAGTGGCCTGGCGCAACGTTTTCAACCTTGAACTTGTCTTTGAGCGAGGTCGTTATTCTTGCAATCGCATCATCGGGCGCGACGACAAGATGGAAACCGCCCGCAACCAGATGAATTTTCGGGTTGATGGCTGCCGCCGCCTCAACGATCCGTTCGATCCCCGGATGTGAGCAGCCGACGACGAGCACCATTCCATCCGGGGTGTTCACCGCAAGAGAGAGTTCCTTGAGCTCTTTTGTACCGGGAGCGTCGGAGACGAGCGCGATCAGCGAAATACCCGGCGCAATTTCGGTCGTCTGATCAATCAGCTCGAAGTGAGCAGCTCCCCATGCCGCACCGAACTTCATAATCTCTGGAGGCTTGCCTCCATAGTAGCGCATCTCCGGCGGCAACGACTCGTCTTTTCGGTAGAAGCTCGATGGCAGTGACGAGCCAAAAATGCCAAATCCCTCTTTAGGCGCGTAAATCTTAACCATCGGATTGACGCTCAAGACATAGCTTAGACCTGCCATGTGATCAGAATGCCTATGCGAAAGAACAACGAAGTCCAGCTTCGTGAGGTCGACGCCTTTTGCCTTCACGTTGGCCGCGAAGATATCGGCGTTATCGCCGGTGTCGAACAAAATCCGCTTTCCGGCAACTTCGACGAGGGCCGAGAAGCCCCAATCCTTCGTCATCGCCGGATCGATGCCGAATGCATCGTAGAGGATCGTTATTTGACCCTCGGATTCGGCCGCAGGGCTCACAACCGGGGTCGCCATTGAGACGAAGCTCGACAAGCCTGCTGCAATAATCATCGTGGTCCTGATGTTCATGGATGCTCCTCCCTGTTCGAATGCGACCTCCTCAAAAGGGCTTGTCGCTCGACCTGTCACCGCCCTTCGCTGCTCTTGTTGCGCCGGTCACGTCGTCGGTCCGCGCGGCACGAAAGTCAAATATTATGTGGGTCGACGACCCACGCGCGCGGCTAAAATTTCAGAGATTATGTCAGTCACTCTGACCGGCCAGTTCTGCAAAAACCCGGTCAGGTCGTCGGTGCCGTGATCGACAAACACGGTCGTCCCGACAAGGCGCGATTGCCCCAGCCCGGAGTTGGCGCTCGACCGATTTATCCAACCTTGGCGCGATTGAGCTTGGTGGAAAAGCTGCTTGTGATGTCCAAATAATCGGCGATGGGCCGAGGCCGGCCGACTAAATATCCTTGTATCTCGCGACACCCCTCATCACGAAGGAAGTCACGCTCACTGTCGGTCTCGACGCCTTCGGCAATGACCGGAATGTCAAGTGCCTTACTCAATCCGATGACCGCGCGCACGATGGCAGCGGATTGCTCATTTGAGTGAGCTTTCGAAATAAAGCTACGATCGATCTTGATCTTGTCGAACGGAAAAGACTGCAAGGAAGATAGCGATGCATAACCCGTTCCAAAATCATCCATCGCGATCTTGAGACCTAGCGCCTTCAGTCTGCGCAGGATCGACAGCGCGCGGGGCGCGTCATTGATAAGAACGCCCTCAGTGATCTCGAATTCCAGTCTTGTGGGGGACAAGCCGCTCTCGAGGAGCACCGTGTGAACCAGGGCCGGCAAATCACCATACCGGAATTGGACGGGAGAAAGATTGACGCTGACCTGTAGTGGCGTTTTCCACAAAATTGCATCGCGACAGGCCTCGCGTAGCGCCCATTCGCCTATTTCGATGATCAGGCCATTTTGTTCTGCGAGCGGAATGAAAATGCTTGGCGAGACCAGACCACATTTTGGATGCTGCCAGCGCAGGAGAGCCTCAAAACCAAAGATATCTCCCTCGATGGTAGCTTGCGGCTGATAGTACAGCCTCAACTCTTCGTTGGCGATCGCCGAGCGGAGATCGTGCTGTAACGAATATCGCTCTCTGAGATGGCGATCCATTTCCGGATGGAAGAAACAGCTCACATGACGCCCGTCAGATTTCGCCCTGTAGAGAGCAGCGTCCGCATTAGCCTGGAGCGTTACCGGGTCGCTCGCGTCCTTCGGATAGATAGCGGCCCCTACGCTGAGTGCCAGCGGTATTCTTTGGCCTCGAACTTCAAATTCCTGCTTAAGCGCCTTGAGCAAGCGGTCAGCCAGCGCTTCGGCCGCTGCCGGCTGCTCGCCGGTCGTAAGGACCAAGGTGAATTCGTCTCCGCCGACACGGGCGATGAAGGCCCCTTGGGCCGCAGCGTGCAGACGCCGCGAGACTGAACACAAAAGTTCGTCCCCGACCGCATGCCCGAATACATCGTTGGCTTCCTTGAAATGATCGAGATCGACGGTGAGAACGGCAAAACTGGCACCATCGGCCTTGGCGAGGTCGAATGCTTCTGCCAACTTTATTGCGAGGACCGTTCGATTGGGCAAGCCGGTGAGCGGGTCGTGATGGGCAAGATGAGCGATCTGTTCGTGTTTCAGTAACAGTTCGGTGCGCGCGATATGCATTTTGTCGCGTGCCTCATGGAGACCGAGTGCGGCCTCTCTTACTTCTTCCTGCAGCGTGTTGAAGCTCTTACCCAACTCGCCAAGTTCGTCACGAGATACAATCTTGACCGGCTCAATGTTGACCGAGACATGCGCCGCATCGAGATCTCCGCGGCCCAAAGCCGCCATGGCACGGGAAAATTCTCTCAGCGTTCCGGACGTTAGCCGCTTTGCTGCGTCGCTTACTTCAGTTGCCGAGTGAGTTATCATTCCCGGTAAAACCAGGCCGACACATATGGTCAGCAGGGCAACGACAACGAAGATATCTTCGAGCGCCGCTATCAGCGCTGTTCGACCACCGCTAATGCTACTGACCGCGATGAAGTAACCAGCGCCATCCAAAACAAGTACGAACAGCATGGCTCCGGAGAGTTTTGTATGCAAGGTGCGCGCAATGGCGGGGAGACCATCGCGCCGCCGATCTTCGATCACGCGCCAAGCATAGAGTGCCGCCCCGGAATAGGCCAACACGAGGCCGAACAAGACGGTCGGGAGACCGAACTGCTGGAACCCGAAAATCGCAGACACGAGCCAAATCGATGCCGCGACGAGGCCGAGCACGATCGTACCCCGTGGCGCGCGGTAAGGTCGCGAGGCATCGGGCAGATCGCGGCGCAAGAGCCACGCCGCGAGGCTGGGCATGCATACGCTAATGAGATAGGTGAAATTGGCGGCAGCGATCATCCATAGGGGATCGCCCATTATCAGAAATATGATTGCCATCGCAGCAGTCAGAAGCGTCGCAGCCCAGGGACAATCCGTTGTGGAGCGCCACGCAAGAAAACGAGGCAATAGGCCGTCTTCGCTTAGCTGCGAAAGTGTGCGTGCAGCGCCAGCCAGCGGCTGCATCGTTCCATGGAACATGTTTAGCATGACAAACCAGATCGCAGCAGCTTTGCCGAAGCTGCCGAAAAGTGGCGCAAATGTTGGTCCGAGCACCAGAGCGAGGTCCTTACCCAACTGATCCGGACCAAGAACGCCAAGCCACACGATCGGGAGGACAATAAAGTAGACGCCCGCCATTGCTGCGCTGGCCAGCATGGCGCGAGGTACATTGCGGTTGGGATCGATCGTCTCGCCAACGTGACAGGCGGCCGCTTCGAACGCTGGCGCTGCGAAACCGATCAGATAGAGGCCGGCCGCGACTGACGTCAGGTCACCGAACCAGCCGGGAAACGGTGATGTCAGGGTGAAGGTCGTCGCCTGTCTCCAGTCGACTTCACCCGTCAGCATCGGAATGAGGGATGAAAAAAATGCGAGCGACCCAGAGGCAATCGCGATTGGGATCGCCAGACGCGTAACCCATTTTATTCCGCACAGATTTACGAAAGTGAAGAATAAGACGATGGCTATCGCGACAGCCTCAACCGGAAGGCTCGGGAAGTACCATTGTTGAATGGCGGCCGAAGAAAGTAGTGCGGTCAGTCCGCAGGTCGGAACCCAACCCCACCAATAGCACGTTCCGGTCAACGCCGAGAGCACCGGACTATAGGGCCGGAATGCCTCCCCACAGGCCGCAGAAATGCCGCCTACACGATCCGGCCACATCAGAACGAGTTCAGTCCAAGCGGGTGCGGCGGCCCAACCCAAAAGGACACCAATGATGAGAAGGGGGACAGCGGCGCTGGCTTGCCCGAGTATGTCTCCCTGGCCAATGAAAAGCGCAGTGATCAGAAATATCATCTGATTGCTGCCGCCCATCGCCAAGGCGGTAGTTCCGCTCCAGCCTATCGTTCTCGGATGCGAGCGTTTGCCACTATCGAACCAGCTTGCCTCCATTGAATATCTTTCAGGGCAAAAACACGCCGCATACTCGAAATTCGGCATCGCGGGAAAACCCGACGGCTTTCGAAGCGGTGAACTAAGAACGCTCTTAAAAGATGTAGGAACCAAAAAGTTGGCAATAAACCCCGTCGAATGGACAACATAAAGCTAATAATGGAGCGCAAGAACACGCCGGCTAACCACGACGAATGGCCATAAGTTATGTCAAATCATGCGGAATAAGATGAACGTCTCGCCACGCCCCAGATCTGCGGATCTCCGCGTGAACCGATGCGCGGTCCGGCGTCAATGCAGTCGTTTCTCCGAAGACTTTGTTGGCATGCGGTCCAAGAAGAAGCGGCGCTATCCGGTTGGATGACGGCGCGGCAGATTAGATCCCGGCACGCCGCCGTCAGCAGTTTGGCGGAAAGCAGCCTTGCGGCCACAAGCGGTCCTTCGAGCAATGTCAGCTTGCGGACACATAGCCTTCTCGTTTCTGCGATGCGCCCAAGATCGTGTCAGTCGAGAAGCGGCAGAGGCCCGCGCAGTTTCGATCGACCATTCGGAGCGTTGCTCGGCCAAGCAGCCATCGCCCTGCGGCTAAGCCTCTCAACGCGACCGGGGTAGTGCCGTCCTCCGGCTCGATGGCCATGCTCTGGAAGAGGCTCAAATAAAATCGGCTCAGGCCATCGATGTCCGTCGAGGCGGGCGGTGCGCCTTCGGCACTGCCATTTCCAGCCAGCAGCCGCACCTGTCCGGGCCTTTTGTCGGACCTTCCTGACGACGTCGGCGATCGCAGTCGGCCATTTCTCGCCGACGGTCGGGAGCGCATCGAAGGCAGCCTGTCGGCGTCGCGCTGGTTGTCGGCAAGCTTTCGGTCTCTTGTCTGCCGAAGGTTTTCGACGCTGGCGCGAACGTCGCGCCCGACCGCCTGTGCCATCTTGAGCCAAGAGCCGCGTGAAGGCTCGGCGAGCGACGCCCCAATGCGCCGTACAGATCGTTCATCGGGGTTTCCGCCAAGCCTCTGCATTAAAACAGGAAAATGGCGGCCTCAACGCCGCGTCGCGAGACCAGGTCGAGCCAGATCGAATCCTGGCACGCCTTTCGATGGGTCTTGGTTAAGCAAACCTTAAAGTATTCCTCGCGGTGGCCCCCATGCGGATTGGAATACGGTAAAAAAAGAGTTAACCTACAATCACCGAGTGTTAGTCAGATAGTTTGCAATGAACCTTTCGCGACGGAATTTTATGCAAGGGGCCCTCCTGGGAGGTGCCGCGTTAAGCGTAATCGGGATGACTCAAAGCGGGCGTCCGATGCCGCCGCTTTCGCCGATGGCCGATGTTTCAGGCCTGGCGCCGCCTTCAGCAACCTTGAACTCGCAATCTTTGGCTCTCGGCAAACTTTTTCCCTCCTTGGTGGATCCCGATGCCACGGAGGGCCCTTTCATCGCCAACACGCTTTCCTGCAAAGACTCGTTTGCCGGTTACATTCGCCAGGGCGAACCCGGCAACTCCGTTTTCCTGAAGCATGCCGACGCCCGCGCCACCATTCCTTGGGCACCGATATTCGCGCGGGAAAACGACCTGTTGCGGTTGCCGTCGTCGGTGACACGGCAAATAGACTGCTCTGATCTCCTGGTAATGAATGAGAGCAGCGCGCATTATCCCGTCTTTGGCAACAAGGCGCGTAAATACGAATTCCTGCTTCCGAACCTGAAGTGGTCCGGCTCTCAGCGTTTAGGGACCATGGGCGCGGTTTCCAGCAATCATGCGCTGCAGTTTGCCCTCGCCAATCGTGTGGCTGATTTGACCGGTGACGGACAGCCGCTGAATTGTCCCTTGGACCTGGTGCTTTTTGAGGTCCCGGGAGCTGCCACGGACATGGCGCGACTGGCGATTTTGCGAGGTCTGGTTCAACACGTTGCCATAGCCAAGAACAATGCCGAGTTGGTGGGTGAGGCGGCCCATGAATATGCGAGGCACTGGCTGCATCCGGATACGGATACGCTCGTTCCGCCAGGCGGCTCGAACGAAGTGAGCGTGTTGGGACATATGAATGCGGTCGCCGAGCTGGCCCAGTTGCTTGACGCCGCTCAGGCGTGGAAAGCGCCGCCTGATGTGATTTTTGTCGCCATGGGCACCGGTTCGACGGTTTTGGGCCTTCTCCTGGGCGTTCATCTGATGGGATGGAACACCAAGGTCGTGGGCGTGGCCGATCAGGACAAGTCGTATCTGACGCGATGGTTGTTCAACCGGCAACCCTCCGTGCCCTTTGTGGAGGGGAACGTTACCCAACTCGCTCGCAGCACGGTTGAGTGGCTGCACAAGATCCGCTTTCCAGGCATTTCGCCTGATGTGCTTCGCGTGATGCAACACGAGATATTCGTGCCGGATTCCACCAGCTGGGAGCCTGGCTACGGCTTGGTCGAAGCCGCCGACGTTGCATGGGCGAACGAGTTGAAAGAGGCCGGGCTCAGCCTTGACCCAGTGTTTACTTTAAAAGCTTGGCGATCGTTGCTCACCAAGTCCCGAACGGGCGCGCTGAAAAATAAGAAGGTGCTTTTTTGGAACACCTACAACAGCTTTGACTACATGCCGCCTCTTCTATCCAGTTTGGGCTAACGTCATGCATAGTTACAAATCATTGATTTGCTATGTGGCGGCCGTCCTCTTCGTGTCGTTGGCGTGCCTTGCATCGCCGCTGTCCAGAGAGACCGTTTGGCAGTTGTTTCCGGGCCTTGAGACGATGGCGCAAGCGAATCCGCTTGCCACGGCGCTGACGTTTTTCGTCACGTCTGTCGCCCTTGCATTTCTGGCCTTTCCTTCCATGCCGATGATTTACGTGGCGGCGGGCTTTTACATGGATGGTTTCGAAGGCAGCGCAACTGTACTGCTCGGTAGCGCCTTCGGTTGTTTGAGCGCGTTTTTATTTTACCGGAAGCACATGCGACAACGTCCAAGCGCTCCTTTAAATCAACAGTCCGCTATTAAAATTTGGCTGACTCTCATCGGATTGCGCCTCTCGCCGCTCGTGCCCGCGCCGCTGGTTAATTTCTTTGGCGTAATTTTTAACGTCACACCCCTTCAGTACCTGACGACCAGCGTGCTGGGCAGCGCGCCACTGGTCCTGTTCTATGTGCAAATAGGACACCACGGGCACCAATTATTGGCCGGCGAAACCCTTCATTGGCGACAATTTTCAGTTTACTTGGTCATTTTAACCTTAAGTACGCTGTTGAGCGCGATGGGCCCCTGGCGGTCGGTCCTGAACCAGCTCAAGCAGCTGAAAGGCTCGTCCGGATCAGGGCCGCTGCCGCTACAGCCGGCATCTAGTCCGTAGTTGTCACCCTAAATGGGGGTTTTTACGGAAAATGAGAGTCACTTAATTGTATTCTGCTATCCTTTTTTAATTTCAGACTTGTAGGCTCCAGGCGCTACCACCGACTTAGAAGTAAGGTGCGCCTCCATGTTCTCGAAACGTTTCGTCCTTGCGTCGCTCAGCGGCGCTCTGGCTTTTCTGTTCGTGACCTCAAGCTGGGCAGCTGATCTCGCAGAGATCAAGAAGCGCGGCGAAATCCGCCATATCGGAATCCGTTACGCGAATTTCGTCACCGGCGCTGGCGACGGTTTAGACGTCGAATTGATGCAGGGTTTCGCCAAACGAATTGGCGTGTCCTACAAGCTTGTCTACTCCGACTTTTATTCGGTGATCCGTGACCTGCTCGGCAAGGATGTGCTGCGCAAAAACGGCGAGGTCACGCTGACCGGTGACTATCCAATCAAGGGGGACGTGATTTCGACCGGCTTCACCGTGCTGCCGTGGCGCGAAGCGATCCTTCTCTATTCCGATCCGACACTTCCGTCTCAGGTGCTGTTGGTGGCACCGGCCGAGTCCAGCCTCCAGCCGATCGAGGGCAGCTCCGATCTCGCGACGGATATCGCCAAGACCCGGATGGCCATCGGTTCAAAGAGCGTGCTCGTGATGGAGCGCACCTGCCTGGATCCGTCCAACTACGGGCTGGTCAATGTCGGCATTGACTTGAAGGCCTATAACAAGAGCACCAACCTCAATGAGATGGTTCCAGCCATGCTCAATGAGGAAGCCGAACTGACGCTGCTTGACGTACCGGACGCCATTCTCGATCTGCGCAAATGGGCCGGCAGGATCAAGGTTTTGGGACCGATCTCCGGCCGGCAGATGTTGGCAACCGCCTTTCCGAAAGACGCGCCAGCTTTGCGCGATGAGTTCAACGCCTATCTGAGCGACATCAAGGCCTCTGGCGTCTATGACCGGCTGGTGGACAAATACTACCCCGGCATCCGCCGATTCTTCCCGGAATTTTTCGCGAAGACAAATTGATGCAGTCTTCGCTGATCAGATTTGCTCGATCCCTGGCTCCGCGCTGGCTCTTGATAGCTGCCGCGGCGTTTCTGCTGTCGATGTTCTTTCTGATTGGCAATCTCTATACATCGCAAGTGGAATTGCGGCAGAACGCCGATGCGCGTCTGGTGTCGATCGGTGAAGCACGTGCCGCCGAGATCAGCGATTTCTTGATGGGGCGCCGGCAAGCCGCCACGCGGCTCGCCGCCAGCGAGGACATTTCGAATTATTTCAGTAATCTCGATCTCGGAATGTCGGTTAAATACGGACTCTTCGCCAATCTGGCTGCAATCGAGCTTCGCTTCCAGGCGACCTTGGACGAGGAGAAATATCAGGGACAGCCCGCCTATCTGCGTCTGGCTTTCTTCGACCGCGACGGCTCGGCGCACGTTGACATCGGCGCGTCCGGGGTCGTCAACGCCTTCGCCGACGGGAAACCTGGCCGAGCCGAGCATTCAGATCGATGACAAGCGTCGCCTGATTGTGGCCAGCGCTCCGGTGCTTCAGAAGGGCAAAATGAGGGGAACGGTGGAGACCGTGAGCAGCCTCAATCTGCTTTCATCACTGGTGTCTACCAATGATCTCGGACAGCCGCACGAATTCCTCCTGGGAGATGACGGCGAGGTGCTGCTCCCGATCGAGCGGGAGCTCTCGCCCGTTGTCACCCAAGGCCGCGCGCTGGCCGCGCTTCCCTCCGGCCGCGTCCAGGCTCTGTCAAATGTTGAGGCGCCCGAACTGAAGGGATATCTCGCGCTGCGCTCGCCGGTTGCGGGCACGCGGCTTTCCATCCTGCGGCTGGCCAGCGAGGACGAACTTTACGGCCACACGCTTTCACCCGTCTCCGTTTTCTATCTTGGTCTCTTCGCCATCGTACTATTCATGTTGGCCATCGGCTTCGAACGAATGCGTCAAAATGCGGCGCGGCTACAAATCAAATTCGTCGAATCCAATCGCCATAGAGCGGAGCTGGCCGAACATAATCTCGCTCTCTCGCAAGAGATCAGACGTCGCGAAGCCATTGAGACCGACCTGCAGCGGCAGAGCGAGGCGCTGGACAAGACTAATTCCGAACTGCGGATAGCCGCCGCCGCCTTCAATGCTCAGGAAGGCATGATCGTCACCGATACCAAAGGCGTCATCCTGAGTGCCAACCGCGCCTTCGTTGGCTTGACCGGTTATACGATGGAAGAATTGGCTGGAGAAACGGCGCGACTGTTCCGGTCCCATCGGCGCGATTCCGAGTTCTACAAGAGCATGTGGAATTCGGTTCAAAGTACCGGCGGCTGGCAAGGCGATATGAGTCTCAGGACCAAGAGCGGAGAACATTGCGCGCGCTGGCTGACCATATCCGCCGTGAAAGACGAGGCGGGCGAAGTCACCAATTACATCGGCTCCTATTATGATATTTCCAAACTAAAATACGCCGAGGAAAAGATCCGAGAACTGGCCTTTTTCGACCAGCTCACAGGCCTGCCGAACCGCGTCCTGCTGATCGACCGCGTGCGCCAGGCGCTCAATGCCAATATCCGCAACAAATCCTTCGGCGCTCTGCTCTTCATCGATCTCGACAACTTTAAGACGCTGAACGACTCACTCGGTCACGACATGGGCGATCATGCTGCTGAAAAACGCGGCTCAGCGCATCTCCCATTGTGTCAGGGCGGATGACACGGTTGCCCGCTTCGGCGGCGATGAATTTGTCGTTCTTCTTGCCAATCTCGGTACACAGAAAGCAAAAACCGCTGCTTTGCACGCCGAGGCGATAGGCGAAAAAATTCTCGCCGCCTTCACTGAGGTCTTTCAACTCGATACGTATGAATATCCCTGTACACCCAGCGTCGGCGTGACTTTGTTTTCGCCTGAGGACCGCAATGTCGACGAATTGCTGAAGAGGGCCGATCTCGCGATGTATGATGCAAAAACCGCGGGCCGAAATGGCCTCCGGTTCTTTGACCCCGCCATGCAGACCATGATTTCAGCGCGCGCTGCCCTTGAGACCGATCTGAGAGAAGATCTTAAAAAGGAAAGGCTCCTGCTGCATTACCAGCCGCAGGTAGATCACGAAGGAAGGCTGCTGGGGGCGGAAGCGCTGGCGCGCTGGCCGCATGCGCAGAAAGGCATGATTTCTCCCAGCGAATTCATCCCGGTGGCGGAAAGCACAGGTCTCATTCTCCCGCTCGGCGCCTTGATGCTGAAAATCGCCTGCCGTCAGCTGGCCCGGTGGTCGGCCGATCCAGTAACCGAACGCCTGACGATCGCGATCAATGTCAGCGCCCTGCAGATGCGTCAGAAGAATTTTGTCGAACAGGTCCGCGCGATCATCGAGCAAACCGGCGCCAATCCCCATCGCCTCAAAATCGAACTCACGGAAAGCACATTGGTCAGCAACGTCGACGACGTGATCGCCAAGATGGACAAATTGAAAGCAATTGGCATCGGCTTTAGCCTCGATGATTTCGGAACCGGCTATTCATCGCTCTCATACCTCAAGCGTTTGCCGCTCGATCAGCTCAAGATTGATCGCAGCTTCGTCAAGGATGTTCTGGTCGACCCTAACGACGCCGCCATAGCCCAGATGATCATTGCGCTTAGCAAGAGCCTTGGCCTTTCCGTCATCGCCGAAGGCGTCGAAACGGAAGAGCAATATGCCTTCCTGGCGCACCACGGACAGATCAATTACCAAGGCTATTTGTTCGGACGTCCCCTGCCGCCGGAGGATTTCGAGAAACTCGCCCGCGCGTTCTCGCCGCGTCGCAGTTCGAGGCAGGAACGCGGATCCGTCAATCGGACGTACGCATAAAGCCTTCCGGCCCGACTGCTTCCGGTGCGCTCGCGAAACGACCGCTTTGCGCATAAGCCGTCATTCTATTAGCTCAGCTTCTGCAAAAACCCCGTCAGGTCGTCGGTGACGTGATCGACATGGGCCGCATCGTGGCCTTCCAGCTCCCAGTCCTCGCGCACCACTTCCTTGGTGCCGTCGGGCACCACCAGCACCGTCGTCATGCCGAGCTGATGCGGCACGACCAGGTTGCGCGCGAGATCTTCGAACATCGCCGACGTTAGCGGATCGACGCCATGAAGCCCCAGGAATTTCTGGTAGGTCTGGGGTGCGGGCTTGGGCTCGAGTTCGGCGGCGATGATGTCGAACACCGCCTCGAAATGCGCCCCGATGCCCAGCCTTTGCAACACCATGTCGGCATGATCGGTCGAGCCGTTGGTCAGGATCAGCTTGCGTCCGGGCAATTTCGCGATCGCTGCGCCCATCACCGGGTTCGGCTGCAGTGGTGAATGATCGATCTGATGCACATAGGCGAGAAAATCGTCGGCGCTGACACCGTGCTCGGTCATCATGCCGCGCATGGTGGTGCCGTAGCGCCGATAATAGTCCTTTTGAATCCGGCGCGCTTCCGCTGCCGATACCTTGAGATAGTTGCCGACGAACTCACCGATCCGCGCGTCGACCTGCTGCCACAAATTGACGTGGTGCGGATACAGCGTGTTGTCGAGGTCGAACACCCAGGTGGTGATGTGGGTGAAGGGGCGGGCCGCTTTCATCGTGATCCTCTGCCTATCAGGCTGTCGTTCCCGCGGACGCGGGGATCCATACTCCGTGTCGGTCATGATGAACACGGTGCGAGCTCAGTTTGACTGTTGTTGTCATTAGAGATCCAAATTCAGGCCAGGGGTTATGGGTCCCCGCGCCTCCGCGCAATTGCGCGCCAGGCGGGAACGACGATTGCAAGGGGTGTGAGACTGCCCATCACGGCATCGCAAAGCGCAGCGTTTTGCCGCCGCTGCTCATGTCCACGGGGGCAAAGCCTGACGTGGCGAGGCCACGGCCGCCGCAGTCGCTTTGGTCGTTGATCTCGAACTTGCTCTCGCGGGTGCAAAGCTTGGTTGCGCCGCCCCAGTTCAGCGGCCGGTCCTTGAGCTTGATGGTGTGGTTGTCGGCATCGACGGCCTCGGCGAAGCTGAAAATCTGCCTGACTTGGCCGACCACATCGGGATGCAGGCATTTGCCGGGCTCGATGCGATACCAGCCGCGGCTGATCACGGTCTTGCCGTCATCGATGGCAACGGCGGCCATCACCTGGTGCGGGGTGTCGTTGCACCAGGTCAGCCCCATCGAGGACGGGGTTTGCACCGCATCGATCATGGTCGCGAAAAAATTCGGCGCCTGCACCACATCGGGCGTCAGTCCGCGGCTTTTCAGGAATGCCGCCAGTGCGGCCTGGGTCTTCGGGCCATCGACACCGTCGATTGGGGCTGCGTCATAACCGGCGATCAGAAGCAGCCGCTGAATGCCGGCGAGCCTTGCCCCCTCGTCGTCATATTCGCTGTCTTCGGCGAGATAGGCCACCAGATTGCCGTCGTCGGTCGCGGTCGGAGTGATCTGGGTGAAGGGCGCCGGGGTCTGCCCGGTACGGCACTGACGTGCCGCGGCAATCACAAAATTGCCGGGCGCGATGCAAAGCGTGTCGCTGCCGTTCTGCGGGATCGGCGAGGCCCCGTAAACGCCGAGCGCGCGCGCATTAAGCAGGATGCGATCGGCGCTCAGCGTGCCCTGAACGACGACGCGGCACGCCGCGGGGTCGATGCGAAACCATCCCTTCGTCGCGGTGGCCGCCTTGTCGTCGATCCCGATCGCGGCCTCGACCACATAGCTCATGCGGTTGCAGAGTTTCAGGTCGGCGTGGGCCGGTGCGGCGGCAGCGAGCAGGACAATGGCCGGAATAAATCCAGCCACGAGGGTCCTGATTTGCCTGGCCGCATGCGTCATCACTTATGAATCAGCGTACCCGTGCCCTGGTTGGTGAACAGCTCGAGCAGGACCGCGTGCGGCGTCTTGCCGTCGATGATGACCACGGCCTGCACGCCCTGTTCGAGCGCGTAGATGCAGGTCTCGACCTTGGGAATCATGCCGCCGGAAATGGTGCCGTCGGCGATCAGCTTGCGCGCGTCCTTTACCGACAGTTCCGGGATCAGCTTTTTCGACTTGTCGAGCACGCCGGGAACGTCGGTCAACAGCAAGAGCCGCTTGGCCTTCAGCGCGCCGGCAACCGCGCCGGCAAAGGTGTCCGCATTGACGTTGAAGGTCAGTCCTTCCTTCGACGTCGCCAGCGGCGCCAGCACCGGGATCAATTCATAACCGATGATCTGGTTCAAGAGCGTCAGGTCGACCTTCTCGGGCTCGCCGACGAAGCCAAGATCGACCACCTTTTCGATATTCGAATCCGGGTCGACCATGGTGCGCGTCACCTTCGACGCGGTCACCATGTTGCCGTCCTTGCCGCACAGCCCGACCGCTTTGCCGCCGGCCTCGTTGATGTAGCCGACCAGGTGCTTGTTGATCGAACCCGCCAGCACCATCTCGACGATCTCGATGGTAGCGGCGTCGGTGATGCGCAGGCCGGCGGCGAACTCCGACTGAATGCCGAGCCGCTTCAGCATGGTGGCGATCTGCGGGCCGCCGCCATGCACCACCACCGGATTAATGGCGGTCTGCTCGAGCAGGACGATGTCGCGCGCGAACGCTTTCGCAAGATGCTCGTCACCCATGGCATGGCCGCCATATTTGATGACGATGGTTTCCTCGTCATACTCCTGCATATGCGGCAGCGCCTCGGACAGGATGCGGGCCTGATCGAGCGGACTGATGAATGGCGCGTCGGTCATGAAGCGGGTCTCGTGGTTCAGGAGGGTGGGCGGGTTCTATCCGATTGGTGGGTGCTATTGGACTGCTTTCTTGGCCCTTCCACAAGCGGCGAAGGAACAGAGCCTCTTGCGTTCAACTCGCCCGCGGCCATGCCGCGGCCGCCGCAAGCACCAGCCAGCTCACGATCAAAAGCGTTCCGCCCACAGGCGCAGCGAACGGAAACAGGCCGTGGCCGGCATATTGCCGCAGCGTCAGATCGCCGGCGAACAACCCGGCCGCGATGACAAAGCTGAAAGCCGCCGTTATCCCGATCCTTGCGTGAACGATGCCGCGCTCCGTCAGCGCAGCGATGGCAAGCACCGCGGCCGCGTGAAACAGCAGCATCGATGAGGCCGAAGCCAGTCGCGTGGCTTCGGCTAAGTGCGCGGCTCCGGCCGCCAGCATGACGCCGGCGGCGCCCATGACGCCGGCCAGAATGACCAGCGCGCGGAACAGGCGGTATCCCTTCATCGGCTGCGCTCGCCGAGCAGCCGTATCATGGCGGCGCGCAGTTCCGGCATCCCGGCGCCGCTGCGCGAGGAGGTCGCCAGAATTTCAGGGAAGGCGGCGGGATGTTTGGCGAGCGCGGCGGCGGTGGCGGCGATGTTCGCCTCCAGTTCGGCCGGCTTCACCTGGTCGATCTTGGTGAGCACGACCTGATAGCTGACGGCCGACTTGTCCAGTGTCTTCAGCACGTCGAGGTCGACCTCCTTGAGGCCGTGCCGAGCATCGATCAGCACATAGACCCGCGCCAGGCTGGCGCGGCCCTGCAGGAATTTGTGGATCAGCGCGGTCCAGGATGCGACCTTGGTCTTTGGCGCGGACGCGTAGCCATAGCCCGGCATATCGACCAGCCGGAAGCCGGCATGGTCCGGGCCTTCAAAGAAGATCAATTCCTGGGTGCGGCCCGGCGTGTGCGAGGTACGTGCCAGCGCGTTACGGCCGGTCAGCGCGTTGATCAGGCTCGATTTGCCGACATTGGAGCGACCCGCGAAGGCGACCTCCATACCGGCCATTGGCGGCAGGGCTTCGATCGAGGGCGAGGCCCAGACGAACTGCCAGTCGCCGGCGAACAGCTTGCGGCCCTGCTCGATCAGCTTCGCATCGGGTTCGGCGGTCATGCGAAGGGCTCCATCCATCGTCATGGCCGGGCTTGTCCCGGCCATCCACGTTTTCCTTGTCAGCGACGCCTTAAGACGTGGATGCCCGGGACGAGCCCGGGCATGACCAATGTTTGCAATCTCCGCACCGACGCATCAGGGCTTGAGAAGTATCGGCCCGAATTCTCGCTACGTCGCCTTCTTCGAAGCAAACGTCGACCTGATATTGTCGAACAATTCCACCTTCACCCCGTTGCGGCGCATGATGAAGCTCTGCTGCAGCACCGACAGCGTGTTGTTCCACGCCCAGTAGATCACGAGGCCCGCCGGGAAGCCCGCCAGCATGAAGGTGAAGATCAGCGGCATCCAGGCGAAGATCATCTGCTGGGTCGGATCCGGCGGCGTCGGATTGAGCTTCATCTGGAACCACATCGTGATGCCCATGATGATCGGCCAGACGCCGAGCGCGAGATGGGGGCCGAGCAGCGGCAACACGGTCGGATCGAAGTGCAGCAGGCCGAACAGGTTGAACAGGTTGGTCGGATCCGGCGCCGACAGGTCCTTGATCCAGCCGAAGAACGGCGCGTGCCGCATTTCGATGGTGACGAACAGCACCTTGTAGAGCGAGAAGAACACCGGAATCTGCAGCGCGACGGGAAGACAACCGGCGATCGGGTTGATCTTCTCCTTCTTGTAGATTTCCATCATCTCCTGCTGCTGCTTCATCTTGTCGTCAGGATAGCGCTCCTTCAGCGCGGCCAGTTGCGGCTGCACCGATTTCATCTTCGCCATCGACGCGTAGGACTTGTTGGCCAGCGGGAAGAACAAGAGCTTCACCAGCACCGTCACCAGCAGAATGGCGATGCCGAAATTGCCGACCAGGTGAAAGAAGAAGTCCAGCGCCAGGAACATCGGCTTGGTAATGAAATAGAACCAGCCCCAGTCGATCAGAAGATCGAAATGGTTGAGCCCGAGTTCCTTGTTGTAGCCGCCGAAACCGCCGAGCGGAAAATTGATGCCGACGACGCTGGCTTCCTTGGCGCCGGCGAACAGCCGCGCGTTGACGCTGCCGGTGCCGCCGACCGCGATGGTTTGCGGATCCTGCAGATAGTCGGTCTGATAGGTGCGCACGGTGCCCGTGAGATTGGACGAGAACCGCGCCTGCAACTGCGCGTCGGTATCCGGCAGCAGCGCCGAGGCCCAGTATTTATCGGTAATGCCGAGCCAGCCGTTGGTGACCTTGAAGCTGACCGACTTGGCGTCGTCGATCTTCTTGTAGCCGTATTCCTGCAAGCCTTGGTCGCCGAGATAGCCGACCAGGCCTTCATGCAGGATGTAGTAGCCCGCGACCTTCGGGGTGCCGTGCCGCGAGATCAGCGCGAACGGATAGAGCGTGACCGGCGCGGTGCCGGCATTGCTGACTTCATCCTTGATCGAGAACAGGTAGCGATCGTCGATCGAGATGGTGCGATGGAAGGTAAGGCCGTCGCCATTGTCGTATTTCAGCTTCACCGGGTTGCTCGGCGAAAGGTTGCCCGAACCTTCCTGCTGCCACACCGTGTTCTCGTCGGGAATCTTGACCGCGGCGCCGCTGGCGCCGACCCATCCGAATTCCGCATAATAGGGCTCCGCCGTGCCCGAGGGCGAGAACAGCACGATCGCGGGCGAGGCCGGATCGACGGTTTCGCGGAACTGCACCAGCGACAGATCGTCGATCCGCGCGCCCTTGAGCGCAATGCTGCCGGTGACGCGTGGGGTGTCGATCTTGATGCGCGCCGAGGAGGCGATGGCGGCATCGCGGCCAACGATCGGCGCCGCGGAGGTGGGCTGGATCGCCGCCGGCGCGTTGGCCGAGGGCGCCGCGCCGGGGGTCGCGCTGCCGGCCTGCGGCGCGGGCTTCACCAACTCGCTCTGCGCCTGCTCGGCGGCGCGCCGCTTTTCCATCTGGGGCAGGTTGAAGAAATATTGCCAGCCGATCAGCACCAGGCCGGACAGAATGACAGCAAGGATGGTGTTGCGGTTATCGGTCATCGTTCAGGTCTCGTCATTCGGGTCGGGCTGCGGTTGCGTCACGCATTTTCAGGGACTGCCGATCGAGGCGATGGAGCGCCGAGCGGAGATCTTCGAACATAGTCGCAAAATCACGGTTCAGGGCGGCACGACGGCCGACCAGCACATAATCACTGTGCGGTCGCATTGATATGGCGTCGAGCCGTTTTACCAATTCGCGAAGCCTGCGCCGTATGCGGTTACGCTCGGTCGCGGTGCCGTTTTTCCTGGTAACGGTGAAGCCGACCCGGATCGGGCCGTCATCGTCGCGGCAGCGGCTCTGCACCACAAAGGCAGCGCTACTGACCCGCGGGCCGTTGGCAACGGCGACGAAGTCCGCCCGCTGCCTTAGCCGATCCATAAGAGTTCCCCGGAGAGCCCGGTTCAGGCGCTCAGACGCTTGCGGCCCCGCGCGCGGCGTGCGGCGAGAACCTTGCGGCCGCCGGTCGTTGCAAGGCGGGCGCGGAAGCCGTGACGGCGCTTGCGCACCAGTTTGCTGGGTTGATAAGTCCGCTTCACGCGTCGTTCTCCGCTGACCGGGCAATTTGCCTGTTAATGAGATCAGTCCGGTGATGCTGGCCGGCCCAAAGCGGGCCACTTCCGGCCCAAATGAGCCGCCCCGGTCAAACCGGGCCATCGCGGACGATTGGCGCGGCTTATACGGGAGCGACCTGTTTTCGTCAATCGAGCCCGCGTGATCGTTTGCAAGTTCTATTCGCGCCGGCCGCGTCGGCTTCAAAATACGTTCTGAAGCAAAATCGCACTGGAATCATGGGTTTCCAGAGGACTTTCGGCTCAGGGTCTTTTCGAAGCTTCGCGGCGCAAGGGGTGAACGTCGATTTCAGCGTATCAGCTATCGAATTTAACTCCCTTGAAAGGGCGCATTTGGCGTGAATATACCATCAGTTATGGTGTTTTTCCGAACGAGACGGGAAAGTTGCCTCGGCGCGGGTCAGGAATTGCCAGACATCGCCAAGAGCGCGCCGAGGCCACGGAACCAGCCGATGTTGTCGAACCGTAATTTGACCGACATCGGGACTCGCTACATCGTTGAAACCCAGGTGAGCGAAGGCAGCAGGCATTTTGTCAGTCAGCGAAGAACAGCCGATCACCGAAAAGCCGCGGCCGCTGCCGCGGCGCCGGCTCGGGCTGTCCGGTAAGCTGCTGCTACTGACCATTCCGCTGGTGATGATCGCGGAAGTCCTGATCTATGTGCCGGCGATCGCCAATTTCCGGATGAACCGGCTGAACGACCGGTTGGCAGCGGCGAACACTGCGGCGCTGGTGCTGGATGCGGCGCCCTCCGGCATGGTGCCGGATTCGCTGGCGCGCAAAATCCTCGGCAGCATCGGCGCCCGCGCGGTCGCCATCAAGATGGGGCAGCAGCGCCGGTTGTTGGCCAGCGCCGATCTGCCGTCGGCGATCGATCATGATGTCGACATGCGAACGGAGACAGTGTGGTCCGCGATCGTCGATTCGTTCGAGGTGATGCTCGAGACCGGAAACCAGACCATCCGCGTGATCGGTCCGGCGCCCGGCGGCGCGCAGTTCATCGAGACCGTGATCGATGAGGCGCCATTGCGCCACGCGATGTACCAGTTCTCCCGCAACCTGTTGTGGGTATCGCTGATAACAGCGGTTCTCACGGCGGCGCTGGTGTATCTCGCGCTGCATTATTTGTTCGTGCGGCCGATGCGGCGCCTGACCGCAAGCCTTGTCGGCTTCCACGAGAACCCGGAGAGCTCGGCCCGAATCATCGTCCCCAGCCAGCGCGGCGACGAGATCGGCGTTGCCGAGCGCGAATTGTCCGAGATGCAGCGCGATCTGGTGTCGATGCTGCATCAAAAGAGCCGGCTCGCCGCCCTCGGTCTGGCGGTGTCGAAGATCAATCACGACCTGCGCAACCTGCTGGCGTCGTCGCAACTGCTTTCGGATCAGCTCGCCAGCGTGCCCGATCCGCGGGTGCAGCGCTTCGCGCCGAAGCTGATGCGCTCGCTGGAGCGCGCCATCGCGTTCTGCCAGTCGACGCTGTCCTATGGCCGTGCGCAGGAGGCCGCCCCCGATCGCCGCATGATGCTGATCGAGCCTGTGGTCGCCGAAGTTCGTGAATCCGCAGGGCTGGCGTCGGACGCGTCGATCACCTGGATCAGCGCGATCGAGCGCGGGCTCACCATCGATGCCGATCCCGATCAACTGTTTCGCGTCTTGCTCAACCTGGTGCGCAACGCGGCGCAGGCGCTCGAAGGCCGGCCCAAAAGCGACGCGGCGACCCAGCAGATCCGGATCACCGGCCGCCGCGAAGGCTCGGTTGCGATCATCGAGGTTTCCGATACCGGCCCCGGCGTGCCCGCCAAGGCCCGCGATCATATGTTCGAGGCATTCCAGACCTCCGGGCGGCCCGGCGGCAGCGGGCTCGGTCTGGCGATCGCCGCCGAACTGGTGCGTGCCCATGGCGGCGACATCCATCTGGTCGCGGGCACGATCGGGGCCACTTTCCGGATCACGATCCCGGACCGGCCGGTGGAGCTGCTCAGCATCCGCAACGAGCGGGCCCGGGCGTAAACGCCAAGCGTAAATCCAAGGCGCGCCGTTTCCGGCGCATTCTGGCTTGACCCTGTCTTGGTCTTTCCTTGGCTTTTCCCGGGACCCGCGGTCGCAGATCGAATCGCAATTGGCGGTTTTTCGGACCTTGCCAAGGCCGTCCGGAGCCGGTAGCTATGGCCCGCTTCGCGACCCTGTGTTTTGCGAATGCATGCGGCATTGGGGCCTTACGCCCTGAAATGCTTAGCGAAAGACGCGCCCGTAGCTCAGCTGGATAGAGCACCAGACTACGAATCTGGGGGTCAGGAGTTCGAAATCTCTTCGGGCGCGCCATTTATCAATGACTTAGCCACGGTCGCCGCTCGTTGTTACCGAGTGTTTCCTTCGCGCATCCGTTTCGGCATCGACCACGGCAAGTGCCTCGCGATGACCACGGGACGCGGCGCGCACGAAAAGGATACGCTGTTTCTCGGGCGGCCGGCGAACCACGCGGCAAAGCTCGTGGCATCCGGAGCCGAGCAGGGCATCATTCTGACCGAAACGGCCCAGAAGCGTGTCGCTGCAGGCGCGATCCGCAAGCGGGCGGGCGTTCTTACGCTCGACGAGGCCTATATCGTGACCGCTGCGCGGAAATACGCGTTCGACAGCATCGACCGCAGGGCGTCCGCCGTCGCTTCGGACTTCACCGAGCCGATGTTCCG
Source organism: uncultured Alphaproteobacteria bacterium (assembly GCA_963843235.1). GTDB lineage: Bacteria > Pseudomonadota > Alphaproteobacteria > Rhizobiales > Xanthobacteraceae > Bradyrhizobium. Next base: position 7,896 of record CAWJJV010000003.1, on the reverse strand, counting down.
CTTCAAGCGCCCGACGTTGCCGCTGTCGTCGGTGAAGTTCAGCGAACTGTCGCCGGCGAATTCGGTCCGGATGGGAATGGCCTCGATCTTCGCGGACATCGACGGATTTCACAAACTTCGTCGACCAGTCGATACACGAGGGTCCCGAAGCGATCCGCGAAGCGGTCAAGATCGTCCACGTCATCCGCGAAGAACTCAATTCGGTCCTCAAGGAAGATTTCGGCGGAAAACGCGTGCGCTTCATCGGCGACTGTATTCACGGCTGCGTCGGAGAAGGCGACCGCGCCGACGATGCCCCTCGCAGCGTTCGGACGGCCGCGCTGTGCGCGGCTGCCATGAGGTCGTCCTTCGATCTCTGCCTCGCGATCGCGGAGTTGGACGCCACGATCGATCTCGCCGTCGGCATCGAGTACGGCGCTACGCCGATGACCCGTCTGGGTCATCGCGGAGACGACAGTGTCCGTTGCGCGGCAAGTCGCGCGACGATCAACGCCGAACGCACCCAGCAGGCCATCGATGGCGGCGGCGTCCGGCTAGGTGCGGTCGCCACCGCCATCGCGGATCCCGCCGTCCGCAAGCATTTCTCGTACGGCCGCCTGATGTCGTTCGACTCCGCCTCGGATCTGCTGATGACGCCCCAGGCACCGGCGGTGCAGATACTGCGTAGCGAACCGGCGGCACGATCTCACGCTTCATCTATGAAGCCGAAGCGGGGTTGATCGGCATCATGTCGCTCGACGCTCTCGCACGATGCTGCCCGATCGGAGCGGAGTTCAGATCGATCAACGCCCACGAGGCGGAAATCGATCTCGTCGCGGAGCGAAGCAGCAAGGCCTTCACCCGACTCTTTCAGTTCAAGGTCCATGCTTCGGGCAAGGAGATCGTGGTGTCCGAGCGCCCGGTCGGGAGCACGCTACCGGCGTGTTGTCCCGAGCGGCATATCAACTTGGGCGGTTCGTTCTGCATCGGCCTCAGAGCCGGCGTAGGCATCACTGACGAGACCGCGCCTGCCTGGTGGAAGAAGCTGCACGCCTTTGCCTTGTGGCAGGAGACTGCCGCCGAAACGGGATTTTGGCCGAGCGAAGCCCAGCTTTCGCACGGTGAAGCCGCCGAGTGGGAACTCGCCGCAGAGAAAGCGGCCGAGCAACTCGGTCTCCGGTTCGCCTATCGCGAAGCGGTGGCGTTCGACACCGGCATCATCGCGGTCGGAGTAGCGAAAGTCAGCACGAAGACGGGCATGCTCCGGAACGGGCGGAGTGCATGCATCTGCGGACGCATAGGTCGCCGAGGTCGGCCCCTCCTCCGAAGAGATTGCCGCAGCATCGGGCCAGGCTGTCCGATCCTCTTCGAACATCGCAGACGCGTCTCGATCGATGACTTCTGGAGGGACTTCACGGGCACGTCGCCTGCTGCGGCACCATGCGCGAATGCCCACTGCGGACCGGAGACGCGACAACGGACGACGGAAGAACATCGCACGCCGCGGAAACGCGCGAAGACACAATTCGGAGGTGAGGCATGAAGGTTTGGCACTGGATCTGGCGGATCGCGCATTCGATCATTCTGCTGGGCGTGGTAGCCGGGATGATCGCCATCGGCGTCTTCATCGGTCGTCCGGGAGAAAAGGGTGGCAACCAGTCGAACTCCACCGGAACGGATCAGCAGCAGAAGCGCTTGGCGGTCTTCCTAGACGGTACGTGGAACAGCGTCGACACCAACACGAACGTGTGGCGCATGCGCTCTCTGTGCGCGCCGACGAGCAAGGACGGCAAGCCTCAACTGATCTACTATTCCGTCGGCGTGAACGGTTTTCTCGGCGGTGCCTTCGGACAAGGGCTCGATGACAACATCCGCCTGGCCTACGAATGGCTGATCGAAAACTACCGCGGACGGCGACGAGATCTTCATCTTCGGCTTCAGCCGCGGCGCCTACACGGCGCAGAGCCTGTCCGGGTCTGATCTCCAATCGCGGACTACTGCAGCAGCGGCGCGCCGATCGGCGTCGAGCAGCTTTTCGAGCGCTACAGGGGCGACGAGCCGAGACGATCTGGAGGCTGAAGGAGAGCAGGCGGCCGGTGCACGCCGATGTCTCTCGAGGAGAAGTGGTTGCTCAAATATCACGCGGCCCGTGAACGTCAAGGTCGTCGGCGTGTGGGATACCGTCGGCTCGATCGGCATTCGCGGCGGGCGACTTCACCGGCGTCAGCATCGCAGTATCGATTTCCTCCAGCACCGGGACTGCGTCTTCCCAATCCAGATACGCCTTTCACGCGCTCGCCATCGACGAACATCGCAGGCCAAGTTCGCGCCCACGCTGGGACGACCATCGGGCACGACAACGCCCAGCCACGGCCGATCGAGCGTTCCGAACAGCGGTGGTTCGTCGGCGCGCACGCCAACGTCGGCGGCGGCTACGCAGACCGATCCGCTGGCGCAGCTCCGCTGCGCTGGCTGATGAAGAAGGCGGAATGGCGGGGCTGGCGTTCCGCGCTGAAGTCGATTTGGACCGCGACGACGTCAGCGCGAAGATCACGAACTCCTACGGGAGTTCATGTATGGCGCCTATCGCATCATTTCCCGATGGGCATCCCTATCAACCACCGATCGGGAGCCGGAAGTCCGACGACCACGGCACCATACGAACGTCAACGAGACCATCGACGCCAACGTCTTCAAGCGCTGGCGCGCCGACCCGACCTACCGACCGCAGAACCTGGTGGAATGGGCGAAGCGCAGACACGTGGATCCCGGCCAGTTCGAGACGTCGGTCCGCGCCGACGATCCCAGCGTATCCGTGCCTGATCCATAGCCGTTCGGACCCGCCTTAGGACTGGGGATGTCCTGTGCCCGTCGCGGTAGCCGGCAGCGCATTCACCTTGATCGCGTCGATGAAGACCTCCAATTGCCAAAGGTCTTCCGAGGTCGCTGGAACGAGATCGCTCCTGAAGGATTTGCTTCGCGGAGGTGATCCCATACGGACCAAGGAACAGCGACTCGCATCCGTACACACCGCGGTTGGGCCATGTATCCTTGGCTCGAGATCGAGTGTTCGCGCTGCAGGACCAGGCGGGACGACAATCTGCTGCTCGGCCGCTTTAAATGAGACAATAGGTCGTCCCTTACCCTGCTGCTTTTGTCGGATAAATTCGTCGGCTTTCGCCCGCTCTGGAGAAAAGGGAGGCGTCGGATTTGGCAGCGGCAAAGGTACACCGCCGTAAGCGCGGTGACAGCGTTTATACTTTTTCCCGCTGTTACAGGGACAGAGTTGGTTGCGGCCAACCTTAGTCATGGTGCGCTGGTGGCTTAATGATCGGCCCATTAGACGGAAAGATTTGCCGGTAGGGCGTGCCGATGACTTTCACCTCGCTCAGGCCGTGAATGGAGAGGTGACGGACGCGGGCCTTGAGCAGGCGCTGCACCTCTAGTTCGCCGAAGCAGAGCCGATCAAGCAAGCCGAGGTTATGGCGGCCCGACGCTTTGATCCGCTCCTCGTTGACGACCTTGTGTTGTTCCCGATCCGCCGTGCCGCCGCTCCAGCTCGACGGTGATGTCGATGTCGCCAAGACTGTCGCTGTCGGTCAAGTAACTGCCGAACACGTGAATGCTGGCGACACGGTCGGTCAGCTCGCTGCGCTTGTTGAGCTCGGTCTCGCTCGTTGCAACAGGTCGGCCACCAGTTGATCGGCCTTGGCGCGATTATGCGCGGGATCATTTTTTTCGTGCACAGCCGGACACCTTGGGCCGTCAACGCATGGGTGTTGGTATCCGTGGGATCGTTGTTATTCTTTCGACAAGGTAGCCATGCTCGACGAGACGTTGCAGCAGGATGGCAGTCGCCTCCGAACAGCTCCCGGTCGTTGGGCTCGTCATAGTCGACAACGTCAAAAAAATGCCGAGCCGCGTGATCACGGTTGGTGCACGCCTCATCGTCGCTGCCACGCCTCCCGCGCGCCTTGCGTAGGAAGTCCCGAGTATCGGCTGGCGTCAATTCGGTAACGTCAGAAACCTCGTCATTGTCGTCGACTACCAGAATTACTGTCGGCATTGGGTCTTTGATTCTGCCTCTATCTGCCCGCCTATTTGCATTTGGCGCACGGCTTTTCCCACGCGAAGGTGCCATCGGACTTTTTAATGACTTTTGGAAAACCTTGGCGCTCGCGTTCGGTACTGCAATGTGGCCAGCGGAGGTTCGCCCAACTGGCGATGCTGAAATTCGCGGGCAAGATAGTGTAGACCGGCGACACGCCCCCAGCGGCTTCGGTATCGCTCACATACATATAAAAGAAGCCGCCTATCGGCACTTGGCTGAAAGTATTGGGCACGCGGCGCGAAGCCGATCATAGTCAGAACCTTCCTCGTTCCCGGAAGATCATACCGCTGTCGAAAAACGCTTGCTGCGCGACTGGTTCGCACTGCTTCCATTGGCCGGCTTCTGAAGGAGTGCTTGGCGTCGGCTCGTTGAAGCCTTTCATGCCAGCTTTGTATTTCCAGCACGCCTCATAATATGTCTTACCGGACAGCCGGCCGGATGCCTCGTAGTTTGAATACAGCCAAATGCCGCCGAAATCAGAAACAACCAAAATATGATTTTCATCGCTTCCCCGCCCAAGACAACCTTAGGAGAGATTTTCGGAGTTTGACAACCATCAGTCGCTCTTGGAATTTTCAATCGGCACATGAGCGCAGCGTCTTCAAGACCTTCAGGTTTAGGGTCTGGCTCGTGGTAGCAGGGCCGCTGATGCGTTTGACGGGGCGGCCAGTACGGTGCGGCCACCTCGACTTAACGCATGGGGCGCGACGCGCTGCGAACATTGTCGACGCTGCGGCGCGGGGTTTGGCCACGCGGGTCCGAGATGGATGCGGGAAAGACGGTGGCCGGTATGTTGAGGCCGTTTAGGTGTAGGGATTTGCGCCGGTTAGCCCCGAGTTAGTTATTAAACCTGTCACGGCAGATCAAAAGTTTCAATGCCGCCGGAGCGCCGATCGAAAGCAAGTGAAGAATCGAGACGGTAAACAACGTTGATACTTCGGGCGGAGGCCTGCCAAGAAAACCCCGGTGGTGCGTCTGAGGAGGCTTTGTTGCGCTTCCTGATCTTCGAACATCTGCCGACGAAGCAATCGAAGCTCGTTGTGGAGCCATTCATTCTCTTCTCGGAGGCGCTTTTGGTCGGATGTCGAGGCCATCGAAGTCGCGCGCAGCGGCAGATGGAGCGGCCGTTGTCACGTTCTTGATGTGCGCGCCTTTCGGATTCCTTGCGCGAACCGAGAGCGCCTTGAGCCTATCCCTCAGCGGCTGATGGTATGTTCCTTTGAACGTTGTACGGTGATGTCCAGTAGCTTCGGCCACGCTCTGCTGAGTTACCTTGATCTTCGACGGCACGCGAGCGTTCGCTTGACGATCGATCTCAGCCGTGAGGCGATCAAGTTCCTTCGTCACGTCGGCCGCGAAGGTGCTTTTCGAACGTTCCCCGTCTCTCGACGCTGTCGGTTATCGCTCATGGCATCATGGTTTCCTTGAGAAGTTGCAGTAGGTCCGGCGGCGGCCTAGATTCCGTGGGGGCTAGAAGTTTGATAGCGAAAACTGGAGTTCCGGCTCGGCAACAAGTAGCAGACATGCCGAACATCGCTAAGCCCCTGCTCCACGATTGCGTGCCCCAGCTGTTGCCGGACTTTCTCGACCGGTAAGCGAGAGATCATTGCGAACTCGGCCCACGTCTTTCGGAACCTCCTAGTGCAGACTTTCGTATCGCCGAGACAATGGCGTTCGGCGAATCTCTGCAGATGGATGCATTCGGCACTCCGCATCGGCTCGCCTAGAGCGCTCGGTTTGGTCTGACACCAGAGGTGATCGCCTTTACGAAAATTCCCAACAGGCGATCTTGTAGGAGAAGAGCTCTGATCGCCATGTGCGAGACGATCCATTTGTGAGGGCGGTATCCGAGGACGCCGGAGCCCTTGTGAATTGCTCGACCGCGGATTGCCGGGACGCCTTCCGTCAGCGACGACTGCGAAATTCCGTCGATACCAATTCCATGAATTTCCGATAGGCGGGCAGCTGAAGTGAGCGCGAGGACCTGAAAGCAAATCATCTGTAGGGATGCGGCGAGCGCCAGAAGATCACCAACGTTGCGTGGCGGAAATCAAGCCCTGCTCCTAGTCCTTGAAAGGAAGGGCAGCAGTTGCTCCTGCCTCGGCGTCTCCTCCGACGCACCGCAATCAAATTCGTTGGCTGCGTACTCGCGATAGGCGGCCGAGACGTTTCTGCCGACAGCCTTCTTCGTGCAGTGTGCCTTTTCCGCGGTACCTTCTCTCGAAGTCTTGCTAACTCGTCGAAATGTCGGATGATATGAGGAGCAAGGACTTCAACATAGAAGTCCGCGATCGGAGAAAACGCTGCGACCCATGCGGGATCCAGAGATTTGGTGCTGGTGTTCCTCGCCACCGAGGGCGGAGCGGGAGCGCGCGTTCTTAACAGGTCTAAGCTCTGTGACAAGGTCGAACAGGAGACGTCGGACAGCTGCGCACTGCAATCGACGTTGGAGAAGCCATCGGCTAGGCGCCCCTCCCGATGAAAGTTCGCGACCTCCTCAATGACCTTCTTCAATAGGACGCGATCGGAATTGTTTGCCGCCCAGGAACGATGCAAAAGAACACATGCTTCGGCGAACTCGTTCGCGCTAAAATGCCAAGAGCTGTGCCTCGCTCTTGATCTGAGAGCACGCCTTGATGAGGCGGTTCAACATGTTGACCCTGTTGACAAGGGTCGCAACGCTACGAATGCTATTGTCCGTTGCCATGAGCAAGAAGGCATACTGACGCGCCATCTTGGATGGCGCACTCGCCGGTCCGAACGACCCATCCGCGAGGTCAAACGAAATCGTGCACGCGGAGCGCGGTCCGCGATCAAGCCACTCGGCTGAAAATTCCCATTCGGAATCTTGCATTTTGGTGCTCGTCCGGCGATATGACGATGATTCCTGAAGTGCGGATCGACAACCAGGTTAGGGTCGAACCGACTTGTCCATGCGCAAAACGGCTTCACGACGACAGTTTTGGTCTTCGGGCGAAGTTTCATGCCGCGGCTCCTATTTCGTCGTCCCGCCACACAAAGCTTCTGAAAACGCACTAATAGGCATGTCGCGCTTCAACGAGCCCCGCAGTTTGTTGGCGTAGTATTCCTTGGTCGTCGCGATACTGGCATGCTTGGCGAGCTCTCTCAGGAGATCGACGCTGACATCGCTCCCTTCCTCGATGCGTCCGAAGAAGTGGAGGCGCGCTTCACGAAAGTTGTAGTGCCCCATCGCTTCCAGGTTCGCGTGGTTGTCAACGAACAATGCTTCGAGCTTCGCGCGACCAGGTCGAGAGTTCAACATCGCGACGCCGACGGTCCGGCAGCCGAGACAGAGCCAGAGGCGGTCCTTCATGTTGTTGAGCTCGGAGCGTGCGCGGGTGAGGCGAACGAGCTCGGGCTCCGTGATCTCCTCAGACAGGAGGCGGTCGACCTTCGCAAGGCTGCTGGCGACAGTGGCACGCAGAGGATCTGTCCAAGCCTGGACGGTTTGGAGGACTTCCAGCAAAGAATGTTCGCCTGTCAGAATATCGGCTTCCTCGAATTCGCCGGCCCGCCCCTTGTAGCTGGAAATGCGCGTTTTTCCGCCTCTAACGTTCGCCACGGCTTCGTTGACCATGGGAGTTCATGGCGAGAATTGTCGATTGGTTCCAACCGGTGTTCTCCAAACATAACACGACCGCACCAAGCAGATCGAGGTCGCCGTCGGAGTACTGATGGAATGTGCTCGCGAATCGAGAGCGCATCGGTGTAGCGCCGACTGTTGCCGAACTACCGGAGCGGGAAAGTTGAAGAGCAATACGCTGAGCCAAGGTACGCCGACAGTA
>CAWJJV010000002.1:0-305543 GCA_963843235.1 uncultured Alphaproteobacteria bacterium | reverse complement strand
CCCGCCTCCCGCTGGATACACTATCGCTCACCCTGCCACTCCAGTGGGACGTCCCCTGGAAACACTGATCAGCGTGTCGTCGCCCGCGTCGATCAACTCGACCTTCCCACGAGGACTCGCTTCCTGCTGACGGGTTCGCAGTAGCCGCAGCACTTCGTCCCGGCTGTGGCAGTCCCAGTCGCCCGGTTTCCACCAGAAGAGCTCGACGTCCGGGTGAAGCAACTCCTCGAGTGCGGACACGTCGCCGTCCTGCCACGCCTGGAGTCCCGCGCGCGCCCGCTCGAACAAATCGGCGTCCATCAGCTATTCACTCCCTGGCAGTTCGAGCGTCATCGCACCTGCCGGCCCGAACGGACGCGGCCGGCGGGGCTCACGCACGAACGAATCAGGCGGTTCCTCGTTCCAGTCCCCGCAGACGCTACGCGGCTCACGGCGCAATCGGATCAACCGCTGCATCCGAGCCCAGAAGCCCGCGCGTCCGCAAGGGGACATGAACCCAGGATAGCCCTCCGGTCACCAGGCGGATACCGCTGCTTAGCGGGACGGAGCCTCAATCAGGAAAATCCTCCGATCTGGAGCAACATGATTTGACCACTGGCAAGTCCACCGAGCTGGGCGGAGCACCACAAGCTCACCTCGCCGCCGCCTGTCGGCACCTGCGCTCCGCCGTTCATCGACAGCGAAACATCAACCTGGTCGTCCCCGGGCAGCACCCTTCTGTCGGTTGTGCCGCCTACGAATCCCGCGCCGTTGTGCACCTCACAGTGGCTCGAGAGAATCCGGTCTCCGCCGAAGTTCCCGATGCCGGGACGGACATCTGCCGTGGCGAGGACCGCCCAACTGCCTGCCGGCAAGGTCTTCGACGCAACCTCTGTCAGCGTGTCGTCCGGCAGATCGACGCTACTACTGATCGCGAAGGTAGCCGTCGAAACCCCAGGGGACCCGGGTGCTCCGGGTGCGCCGGGTGCACCCGGCGCTCCAGGGGCTCCGTTCGTGCCGTTGATGCCCGGTTCGCCCTTGTCTCCCTTATCGCCCTTCGGCCCTTGCGCACCAGTCTGGTTCCAACTGATCGGGACCTCGAACAGGTTGTTGCATTTCTCGTTCCTTGAGGTATCGATCACCCGGAGGATCCCGCCGAGCTTTCCGTAACAACCGGTGATGGTGCTCCCGTTCGGAATCGCCGCATAGCCGACCCCTACCGCCGCCATCGCAACGGCGACCACCCCGACGACCAGCATTAGCCTCGGCTTGCGCAACATCTGCTTCTCCTTCCTAGGATCCAGCGCCTCCGAGACGCCAGAGCTCGCTCGATGATGGGTTCGTGCGCCTCCTCGTTCCTCTGGGGGGCGCTGCGGAGCACGCGACCAGGCGGAACCTCGCTTCATCACACCTCGCATCTGTCTCCTTTCGGTGAGGCTGAGAACGCGTCGCTCAGAAGAACTCGCAGCGGACGGTCGATGTGTGACACGACGCGGGTCACATTTGCGCTTCCTTCAACGAGATAGGTTTCATGAAGCGCGAACCGGGAGGTCGGGTGCCGGTAGGGCCAACCGACGAAGAGTTGCTGGTCTCTGCCGACCCTCGGGACTTCGGCCTCTTTTACGCCAGACACCTGCGAGGTGTCGAGAGCTACTTCGCACGACGGGTCGGACGTGACGCGGCCGCAGATCTCGCTTCCGAGACGTTCGCGGCGGCGCTCGTTGCCCGACGACGTTTTGTGCCCGGCCCGACACCGGCTGCCGGCTGGCTCTACACGATCGCGGCGCGTCGCCTGGTCGATGCTCGCCGCCGCGAGCTCGTCCTGCAGCGCGCGCTGGAAGCACTCAGCTCGGAAGTCGAGGTACGGGACGCGGCGGCGACGGCGTCCGGAATCGCAGACGAGCTCGATGCCGGCCTCCTACGCCACCTTCCGCGCAAACAGCGCGAGGCGATCGTCGCGCACGTCATCCGGGAGCGGGACTACGGTCAGATCGCAGCGCAGTCACGGGCGACAGAGGCGTCCATTCGCCAGCGGGTGTCACGGGGGTTGAGCGAGCTACGGCGCCCGTTGCAGCTCTACCGCGCATCACAGCAGCTCACCCACGAATCGCGTACCTACAGATTCGGAGGCGGGCACGGCAAGGACTTGCACTCCCTCGAGCCGCGCGAGCCGCTCGACTGCTCATCGTCTGCGAGTCTGATCCTCTCGCGAGCAAACCTATTTCCGCCTGGCCCAGCTTGGAACTCGGGGCACCTCGCCGAGAGCTGGGGTCACCCCGGCGAAGGGCGGTACGTCACCGTCTGGGCAAACGACGAGCACGTCTGGATCGAGTTCAAGCTCGACGCCGACCACGGCGAACGTTTCGACCCGACCCCCTCACGACTCGCCCCAAACAGCAGCTGGATACGAAACAACGGCGGTCCTAAAGACGAATTCCTCCCGCGACACTGGCCCGGACTCTGAGCGTGTGCCCGCGCGCACGACGCGGAAGTCGCCGCTCACATGGTCTCGCAGCAGACGAACTGTCCCGAACCGGAGTCGTCCCCAGTAGGGAGACCATCGCGCACGGGACGGTCACCGGCTACCGAGCAGGTCCAGGCTGGGACCCCGTCACAGGCTGGGGCAGCCCGAACGCCAAGGTGCTCGTACCCCTACTCGCTTCCGACGCGACCCACTAGTTCCTCGACCGGTTCCTAGTAGCGATGCCCAGTTTTCTACGCCTCGACGATCCTCGCTCCCCTGCGCGCCGGCGAGATGCGCGTCTATCTCCGCGACGGACGAGCACACGCGGGAAGCCGCGGCGAAGCTCGTGCCGGCGAGAGAGCCGGCCGTCTCAGCACCCGATATGCCTCAGGCGACACGCCCGGAGGTGTTGGTGGCCAGGATAAACCCTGATCGCGAGCGGCTGATGGACGGCGTTGGGCCCGGGAACTCCCGGGCCCAACGCGGTGTTGCTGTTGCGAGCGTTCGAGGCTGCACCCCGACGCGTTCAGTGGTTGTGACGATGCGTGAACGTGACCGCCTGTGAAGACACTGTGACAACGGAACCGTCGGGCAGCACCTGGAACACCAGGAGTGTCGCGTGCACGTGATGGCGATCATCGAGCAGTTCTTGCCCTGCCCGGTTCAGTGTGATCTGCACGGTTTGTGACTGCCCGGCGGTGAGCGTGACGTCGATTCGCCCGATCACTCGAGGCCGGTGGTTTCCGGCCGTCAGCACGAGCTTGAGCTGACAGGTTGCGCCGGCTTGTCCGGTGCAGGACACCGGAACACTGGCGGTCGTTCCGTCGATGGTCGCGTCGCCGACCAATGTGTGTCCGGCTGCGGCTTGAGTGCGGAGCGTCCTGGTCGGCGCCGGTGAAGGTGCCGAAGTCGCTGACGGCCACGGCCCGGTAGTGGATCGTCGTCCCGGCCGGCAGCCCGCTGAGCGTGGCGCTGAACGCGTCGACGGCGTTGTCAGGGCCCGGTCTTCTGCGCCGGGGTCGACTGGCCGTACGCGGTCGTCGTCCCGAACTGGAACGAGACGTTGACCGACGGCGCCCAGCGGGTTGACCGATCCGCTGACGGTCGCCGAGTCGGTCGATCACCGCGCTCGCGGCGCCGGTGACCGGCGTGCCCGGCTGGTAGGCGTCCGCGAACAGGCTGCGCGGGTTGGTGCCGTTGGTGAACAGGAAGAACGGCGTACCGACCGCTCCGCCCTGGCACGCCTGGCCGTCGTTGTTGAACGGCGTCGCGATGCAGGCCGAGGAGATCGGCTCGCGCACGTCGGCCTGAGCGGTCGGCGTCAGCGGCACGTCGCTCTCGTCGAGGACGAACGTCGGGTTGGCCGCGTTGACGAAGTGGCCGACGAACCCTTGCTCGACGCCGCGGCGCCGCTGCTCACGCCACGACACGTACGGCGTGTTGCCCGAGAACGTGATGTCGGGACGGGTCGAGTCGTTGGCGCCGATCGAGATCGGTGCGCCGTTGTTGGCCAGCTCGAAGTGCGTGCCGCCGACCAGCCGGGAGACGAAGATCCGCCGCACGCCGTTCACGCGCTCGTCCCAGGTCGACCCACGGGACCGTCGCGTTCGCCGGGTTCATCGTGCCGGCGGCGACGCGCGGATCCTCCGCGTCGGCGTTCGGGTTCTTGTTCAGCGAGCAACCCGCTTCGGCGGCGTCCGATGCCGCGCAGCCGCCGAAGTGGTTCGTGCCACTGGCGTCGAGCAGCGCGCTGTTCGTGGTTACCGACGGCGGTCCAGTTGAAGCCGCCGTGCCCGGGTGTCGCGTCGGCGAGGCCCTTGGCCGCGAACACCATCTCGTTGTTGTGGGTGAGCCCGCTGATGCTGGTTGTTGGTGGCGTCCTTCTCGTACCAGACGACCCACGGCACGCCGTCCTGCACGCCGGCGGCGTTCTTGCCCGTGAACGCGATGTCGGGCTCGACGCCGTCGCGGGTCGGGATCGATGTTCAGGCTCGGGTCGGCGGCTGCCGGGGCCGACCCGTCCGGTCGCCGGTCTGCTGGAAGCAGAAGCCGCCGATGGCCGGGACGTGGCCGGTGGCGTCGACGACGCCGGCCGGCGTGACGCCGTCGCAGTTGACCTGGCCCGGGCCGAGCGGCCGGCTGACGAAGATCTGATCCTGCCCGCTGATCGGAAGCGGTCGTCGTCTCCTGCCAGGTCACCCACGGGCCCGGCTTGGTCGCGTCGGCCGCCGAGCCGCCCGCCACCGAGGGGTTCTCGGCCGACTGGTCGGTGTGGATGTTCAGCGACGGGACCGGCACGCTGCCGATGCCGCCGGTGCCGCGGCCCTGGCCGGCGAAGATCCACTTGTTCTGGGTGCTGTCGAAGCGGCTGGCGAACACGTTGTTCTGCCCGAACCCGCTGCCGGCCGTGCTCTCGTACCAGGTCGCCCACGGCACGGTCCGCCGGCGCCGGCGAAATCGATCTCCGGCGTCTCGCCGTTCTGGCCCTGGTCGAAGTTCAGCGAGCCGCTGAACGTCGGGGCTCGCGCTCGAGCGGCCTCCGACCGTTCCGTTGCCCCGCGTCAGCCACGCGCCGGCCGCGAACGAGCGGCTGAAGATCTGATCGTGGGGCTGCGAGGTGCCATCCTCCTGCTGACGGAAGATCGACCATGGCACGCCCGGCTTGCCGGCCACCAGCGCACCGCCGACGACGTCGGCGTTGGCCGGGTCCTCGCCGCTGACACTCAGGGCCTTGTTGATCCCCGCCGCCGGGTCGTCGTTGACCTGACCTCCAGGCGGCAACGCCTGAAATGCCGCCGCCAATCCGGCCGCAGCGAGCGCTGCGGTCGCGACAGCGAGGGTGACACGGCCCAATCTCGCTTTGCGCCGATGCATATTCATCATGTGCTCTCCTTCTGACTAGACGTTGGTATGTGAAGCCAATTGACACCGACGACAACCGTTTATTCCCGCTCGATGCGTCTCGATTCGCCCGGTCGTGCTTCGCGAGCCTGCCTTTAGCTGCGGCTGCTTAAGCTCGTCCTGCTTGCGCAGATGCGACGCCTTGTGGCGCCGTCGTGGGCCGGTGCAGCCAGGGCCTCCCCGGCCGCGATCCCACCCTCGGCCGCCACGGTCGCGGCAACCGCCGCCGTTAGCCGTGCCGGCCTCACCGTGCGCGACTCCTCGAATCGAATGAACTTCTTCAGGGCTTCCTTTCGGTCTCGTTTCAGCTCTCGTTGGGCTAGAGACACCGGGCGACCGGCGTCCATTCCCGCACCGTCACGGTCCGGGGACTGACTGTCCCGACAATGGTCGGAGCGGCGGAGACGGGTTCGCACCGTGGCGACCCCCCTGTCTTTTTCGCGGTCTCGGCGGCGCGACGAGGCGGCGAGCTAAGCCCGCGCGCCGACCTCCCAGACGCCGGGCGCATAGGTCGCCGGGTCGGCGATCCCGAGCTCGGCGAGGAGGGCGGCGAAGTACGCAGGCAACGGGCGCGCGGCCTTCTCCTCCGCCTCGCAGAAGACGAGCACGAGCGCGCGCTCCGTCTCGACCGCCGCGACCGACAAGATTGCGAACTCGCCTCGCGCGCACGCGCGCGCGGCACTTCCATCGAGATGCCTGTTCCGCGTTGTGTCGCTCTTCGCCGTGACGGCGTGACTGCGGCGCGCTTGTCTCGTCGCCAAGCGCAAGCTTCTGTCGCCACCACGAACGGCTCGCATCCGAACTCGGCGACGACGCGGTGAGGTCAGGTCAATATCCGCGCGGCGCAATCCGCGCCTCGAGACACCCATCAGGATCGAGGAGTCGCCGACGACCGCGATCACGAGCGGGGGCGATCACGCCGGCCGAGATCAGGCCGTTGCTTGCACAGGCGACGGCGGCCTCGCTGGATGAGATCCAGGCCGCGCTGCTCGATGTCCACCGTCGGTGCGACGCGCGAGAACTGGACGACCTCCACCTGTCCCGACTGCGGCAAGAAGCACCGGGCCCAGGTACAGATTCCCGACGTGCGCGCGATCGGGAGCGCCCTGATGAACGCGCTTCTCGCCGCTGCGGACGTGCAGGAGGTCCCTTTGGTCGTCCTGCTCGGATCTCCCAGTACTACGGCCGCTTCGGGTTCCGTCCAGCCGTGGAACTTGGCGTGGTACCGCCGGAACCGAGGTGGGGCAGCTTCCAAGCTCGGCCGGTACGCGCGTACACGCCATCGGTCGCCGGACCATTCGAGTACGCACCCGCGTTCTCGTCCTAGATCACGTCATGGGTCACCCCCGAACTCAATGTCATCGTCGCCGGCGACGAACTCTCCAACTACGCAGCCAGTTGATCGGCTGCGGCGAGCATCTGCCGAGCGATCGGCTGGAGCCCGACGCGCGTCCCGAGCAGCCCGGTCGAGACTCGCTCGACGACGCCCCACTCCCAGATCGCGTTCGCGTCGAGACCCGTCCGGTTTGCGAGCCTGCGCGCTCGCTCGCGCAGGTCTCCATCAAATGGGTCTTCGCGCATGATGATTCCGAGGTCGTATTCGGCCTCAGCGAGGAGCCCGTCGGGATCGACCAACTTGAAGCCGCCCGTGACGTCCAGCAGCGCGTTCCACTGATGCACGTCGCCGTGAACAAGCACGGCTGTTTCGTCGCGGTGGGCATCGCCGCGCTGCTTCGCGCACCGCAGTGCGTGCTCGACGGCACGCTCGCTGCACGGCCGGTCGAGCTCTTGCCACATCGTCGTGATGAACTCGGCGAGCCATCGAGCCTTCGCAGCGCCGGTCGGCAGACCGCAGTCTGGCGCGGGGCGCCAGATCCGCCCGGCAGCGGAGACGAGGATCTCGTGGCGGCGCTCCCACGGCAGCCCGAGCTGATACAGCGATTGACCCAGCCTTTCGAAGCAAGAGCGCGCCGCGCGGGACGTCCTCGGCAAGCAACCGTGGGCAACCTTGACCGTCCGCGAGCCGCAGGACGGTCACCTCGTGCGCCGCCACGTTCCGGTCGCGTGGAACGAGCAACTTCAGCACTACCGGCGTCCCATCACCGCAGGTCGCTTCGGCAACGAATGCCTCCGTCGAATCGCTATAGGGCCGCCCGACGGAGATGTCCCAGTCTTGCTCGATCGAGCTGATGAGTTCCGGAAGCCCATCGACCCAGGCGACGGCCCCGACCGCTAGCGCCTTCTCACGAACAACGGCCGGAATCTCGAGCATTGCCCGACACGCTAGCCGCGGCTAGCTTCCGGGGGTGACACTCGCGAACTGTGGCCCAGGCGATGGTGAGCGCTGCCGGCAGAAGAAGCATTTGCGTAGCAGGGGTTCGCGCAAGAAGTAGAGTCGCTCCCGGAATCACGAGCTGCGGCGGGGAGGTGGGGACGTTGACCCTGACGCCGCAGAACGTCGTTGTGTGGCACGACAAAACGCCGGATCAGCACAAGGCCCTGGTCGACAAGTGGTCGGCGAAGAACTTCCGGATGATGTCGCTGAGCCTGTACGGCGCGACCTTGCTGCCGTTCTTCGCGGCGGTGATGGTGAAGCGGGCGGTCGTGATCGAGAACAAGCAGGTCGGCCCGCTCGACCAGGCCGGGATGCAGAAGGCGATCGACAGGTTGCGCAAGGGATGGGGGCCGGCCATCATCACCGCTACCGGTCCGTCCAGCTCGGCGCTCTTCGCCGGCGTGTTCACGCCGATGGACTCGATCCCGCTCGCACGGCTCAACATGACGGGCAAGCAGTTCACAGCCGAGTGCGGCGGGCAAAACGAGAACGGGAACATCCTCATGTGGGCCGACGTGTTCGGCACGAGCGTCGAACAAGCGCTACGCGGGAATCTGGGGGCCGAACCCGAGCAAGCGGGCGTGGAGCTGCGACCCGATCGACGACAGCGGCGACGATCTGCAGGCGAGGTTCGAAGCGCTCCGCTCGGCGTGGGAACGGCCGGCGCACATCGCGGTGACGCCGTCGGGCTCCATCCTCGAGCTCTTCGTCGACTCGACCGTCGGCCCATGGTTCTCGAAGGTCGGGATGTCGGAGTCTGACTTCAAGCAGACGTCCGAGACGGAGGAGTCAGAGGGCAGACAGCCGATTCGCATCTCTGGGCAAATCACCCAGTCCGGGCCGAAGTTCGCGGCGATCTTCGCCTCGCGCGAGGAGACCGACCCACGCGTCTTCCGTGCCAAGGGGCCGCGGACAGTGTCGGAGATCGACGAGGCGATGGAGACCTACATCAAGGCGCAGAACCTGCGGGGCGCGGCGCTCGCGATCACAAGCGGCACCCAGCTCGTCTACGCGAAGGGCTACACGTGGGCCGAGTCCGCCCCGACCTACCCGGACGTGCTGCCGACGACGCTCTTCCGGCAGGCGAGCATCTCGAAGACGTTCACCGCGATCGCGATCTGGCGTCTCATGCAGCTGAAGCCGAAAGAGCTGACGCTGAAGACGCCGATGCAGTCGATCTTGAAGCTGAAGCAGTTCGACGGGAGCGCGCCGAAAGACCCGCGCTACGGCGAGATCCTGGTGCGGCATCTCCTCGAGAGCATCTCCGGCCTCGATCAGAGCACCGTCTGGGACTTCGCGGACGCGGCGAAAGCGGCCGGTAGCAAGCTCCCCGCGACCCAGGAAGAAATCTCACGCTTCTCGACCGCCTTCATGCTCAGCAGCGTCCGGGCGACACGAAGAACGCGAACTACGGAAGCTACGACTACTTCCTTCTCAGCCAGATCCTCGCCAAGCTCGCGGGCACGGCGACCTTCGAGGCGGCCCTGAAGAAACTCGTGCTCACACCGCTCGCGTGCAAACGCACACGCAGCGCAGTCAGCCTCGTGGGAAAGCAGGCCGCGGACGAGGCCCGCTACCAGCTGAGTCTCGTCGACCCCGTGCGCCAGCTCATCCCACTCGAGATCGGCCCGAGCGTCAAGTCGCCGGCGCAGCCGATCGTCCCGTCCCAGTACGGCAGCTGGGACATGGAGCTTTTCGACGGCGCCGCCGGGCTCTCATCGGCCGTCGTCGACGTCGCCCGGCTCGCGGCGATGTTCAGCGTCCGTACCGGCAATCCGCTTTTGACGGCCGCCACCATCGACAAGCTGTTCGAGGCGGCGGCGCACGCGACCCACACGTACACCGGCCCGGACGCGCACGGCTACCACGGCTTCGACTGGGCCGTGATCGATCAACGAGGACGACCACATCTACCAGGCCTCGAAAGGAGGCTCGCTTCCCGGCCTGAGCACCGTCATCACCTTCACAACCGGCGGCTTCGGCTACGTGATCGCGCAGAACGGCACCAACATCGCAGGCGTCACCACCAACTGGCCGATCGGTGGAGGAGATCGCAGAGGCGCATTCGTGGTCCGGGCAAAGACCTCTTCCCGCACTACGGGATGCCGTCGTTTGCGACCGAGAGCTTCAAGCCGGTCACGACGAAGTACGCGAAGGGGCTGACGCCCGCCGCGGCCGAAGCGATGGTCGAGAGGTCGATGGCCCCGCTGGCCGCGCGCGCCGTCCCACGGGCGGTCCGCGTGAAGGAGACGCGGCGGGTCAGGGCTCGCTGAGGCCGGCGCACGCGCCGGCGGCAGGACGCAGCACACTGATGACGTACGAAGGTAGGGACGCGGAGCCGGGCGCTTCGGTAGGCGAACTCGTGTCGACTCGCGTCGTCCGTTTCAGGCCTGCTGTGGCGCGCGCGCCTATCCGACCGCTAACCGGTCATGGAGTCGTGCAGCTCGTACCAGGTTTCGCGGTTTGGTGGTGCGAAGTTGCTGTTTGGGTCTTGGGCGGCCGCTGCGGCCATAGGCTCGATGATCGGGTTGAGCCGGTCGTTGATGAACTTCTCGCCCTGTTCGCGCGTCTCCCAGACATCGAAGATGCGGAAGACGCCGGCGTCGTGATCGAACCCGGCAGTGTGGATGAGCAGGCCGTCGGGCGCGTCTTGGAGGTTGATCGCAGCAACCACTGCGTCGTAGTTGGTGGTGCTCGTGTCGCCGTTCTGGATCTCGAACTCCTGCAGGTATGCGATCGCCATCTCTGACTCCTGTGGTTGGTTAGCTCGAAGCATCCTATGGCGATCTTCGTGGAGCTGGAGATTCACCGTTGCCGCCCGGCGCCTCGGAGGCCGGATGACGAGTCAGGGATCGGCGAACTGACACTTCCGGGTTATCAAGCAGCGCGACCTTCTCGCGGGTGAACTTGCGTTCCGCGAGCTGGGGAACTCTCGTTGCTCAATGCGCTTGTCTACCTCGACCTGCTCGCGGAGACCAAGCCGGAGAAGCGTCATCGAAGGGCCCGGCACATCGGTGCCCGTCTCGCCGCTAGACATCCTCGTTCAGTCTGCCCGCCGAGCGGTACATGCTCGTGGACGTCTATCGGATAGCCGGCAATCCTAAGGTCGAAGGCCTCGCGCGCCGTGGTTGTTGCCTGGAAGCTGATGCGGCCGAGATCGGCCGCCACGCGGAGGCCGATGCGTACAGCCCACGGTCATCGTTCGTTCGTCCGAGGGTGACTTTCAACCGGCTGTTGTCCCGGTTTTGGGAGATAACGCTGGGAGAAAATCCGGGATACGTTGCTTGAACCGAAAACACCAATCCGGGATTTGCGGGCCTTTTAGAAGCGGATGATGAGACTCGAACCCTCGACCTTCTGCATGGCAAGCAGACGCTCTAGCCAACTGAGCTACATCCGCAGCGCCGCAGTCATAGCCAGGCTCAGCCGGCGCCGAGACGGGCCTGCATCGCCTGCGCGACCGCCTGCAGCCCCGAAAGCGGGCGGATCATCACCGTGAACTCGCTCGATCTAGCCGTCCTCGTTGTCCTCGAGGATGTCGATGCCCTGCAGGTCGCGGTCGCCGACGTTCGCCTCGAAGAACAGGATCGTCGTGCGCGCCGTCGCGCCACTCGTTCGTGTAGCGGAAGTTCTCGAACACCGTCGCGACGACGCCGAGCAGCGCGACCACCGTGTCGCGGCCGTCGTACGGCTTGTAGACCGCCGGGCTGCGGAAGACGACGTCGTCGGCGAGCGTCGCGAGCGCCGCGTCGTCGTCGTCGGCCTCGATCGCAGTCGCGAACGGATGCGTCGTCATGCCGCGTCCAGCGCCTCGTTGACGAGCCGGTCGGCGAGCTCGTTGTGCGCGCGCTTCACGTGCCGATACTCGACGTTCCCGAGCTGCGCGCGCAAGCCGCGTCGCCTCGACCGAGAGCTCGCGCAGCGCCTCGTTCTTGACGCGGTACTCGCCGCGCATCTGCTTGACCATCAGCTCCGAGTCGGAGACGACCTCGACCTCCGGCACGTGCAGCTCGAGCGCCTTGCGCAGGCCGGCGACCAGGCCGCTGTACTCGGCGACGTTGTTCGTCGCGACGCCGATCGCCTCGCCGTCGGCGGCGAGCACCGTGCCGTCCTCGGCCTCGAGCACGAAGCCGTACGCGGCCGGGCCCGGGATTGCCGCGCGCGCCGCCGTCGGTGAAGAGCCGCGCCTTCAACGCTCGATCAGTTGTTGTCGATCTGCGCGCGCTGCAGCTTGCCGCTGTAGTCGACGTAGACCGACTTCCACTCGGTGAACACGTCGAGCGCCGCCTGGCCCGCCTCGCGGTGGCCGTTGCCGGTCTGCTTCATGCCGCCGAACGGCAGATGCACCTCGGCGCCGGTCGTGCCGGCGTTGATGTACGTGATGCCGGTCTGCAGGTCGCGCATCGCCTTGAACGCCTTGTTCACGTCGCGCGTGAAGATCGACGACGAGAGCCCGTACTCGACGCTGTTCGCGGCGCGGACCGCGTCCTCGAACGAGTCGACGGGGATCAGCGCGGTCGTCGGGCCGAAGATCTCCTCCTGCGCGATGCGCATCTGCGGCTCGACGTCGGCGAACACGGTCGGCCGGTAGTAGAAGCCGTGACCCTCGACGCGCTCGCCGCCGGTGAGCAGCTTCGCGCCCTCGTCCTTGCCGATCTCGGTGTACGAGTGGATCTTCTCGACCGCGGCCTCGTTGATCACCGGGCCGATGTCGGTGTCGTCCTCCCACGGCGCAGCCGATCCGCAGCTTCTCGGCGCGCGCGACGAGCTTCGTCTGCAGCGCGTCGTAGACGCCGCGCTGCACGATCACGCGCGACGCCGCGGTGCAGCGCTGCCGGCGGTGCCGAACGCCGACCAGACGATGCCGTCGACCGCGAGATCGAGGTCGGCGTCGTCCATGACGATGATCGCGTTCTTGCCGCCGAGCTCGAGGTGCACGTGCTTCAGCTCGTCGGCCGCGGTCTTCGTGACGAGCGACGCCGGTCTCGCGCGAGCCGGTGAACGTGATCACCGGCACGTCGGGATGGCGGACGAGCGCGTCGCCCGCCTCCTCGCCGAAGCCGTGCACGATCTGCACGACGCCCTCCGGCAGCCCGGCCTCGTGCAGCAGGTCGACGAAGCGCTGCGCGAGCAGCGGCGTGTCCTCCGCCGGCTTCAGCACGACGGTGTTGCCGCACACGAGCGCCGGGCATGAGCTTCCACGCCGGGATCGCGATCGGGAAGTTCCACGGCGTGATCGCGCCGACGACGCCGACCGGCATCCGCACGCTCATCATGAACTTGTCGCGCAGCTCCGACGGCGTCGTCTGGCCGAAGAGGCGCCGGCCCTCGCCGCCCATGTAGTAGGCCATGTCGATCGCTTCCTGGACGTCGCCGCCGGCCTCGGCCTTCACCTTCCCCATCTCGCGCGTCATCAGGTCGGAGAGCTCGGGCTTGTGCTGCTCGAGCAGCTGCGCGAAGCGGAAGAGGATGTTGCCGCGCTCGGGCGCCGGGCACGAGCCGCCAGTCCTCCCACGCTGCGCGCGCGGTCGCGACGGCGCGGTCGACGTCCGCCGCGGTCGAGCGCGGGAACGACTCGATCACCTCGCCGGTCGACGGGTTCAGGGATTCGAAGGTTGCGGTCGCCGTCATGCGGCCGATCGTAGCCGGGTCGAGGCTACGTCCTCGACCGGCAGCGTCGGTCTCCGGGAACGTCCCCGCGGCACGCGCGGGCGGCGGCGGTCGCGGGTCTCGCGGCGCTCGCCGATCGCGCCGTCGGACTCGCGGCCGTCGCGACGGTCCGGGCCGTCGCGGCGGTCGACGATCACCGTCACGTTCGGGTTGTCCTTGTAGTACGTCGACCATCTTGCTCGAAGAGCTCGCCCTCGAGCTCGCGCGGGATGACGCAATAGATCACGGTCTCAGTGTACGAGCGGATCGGCGGACGCCAGAGGTGCTGATCTACAGACCGGGCGATGTCCGGGACGACGCGGCCGTCGTCCTCCATGTGCGCGTTCCACTCGGTGAAGGCGCCTCGAGCTCGTCGGGTCGTGGCCGCGCTCCTCGAGCCGGACCGGATTGTCCGAGTCGGGCGAGACGCGGTACTGGTACCAGGAGATGTCCCACGCGACGGTGACGACGACCTCGGCGTTCACGCCCGAGAGCGGCGACGACCGAGACGCGCGGCGCGCCGAGCGACTTCGCCGATGCCGCCGATCGTGCGGCGGTACTGCGACGCGTTGAAGAGGTCGGCCGCCTCGACCATCGCGAGCTCCTGCTCGGAGAGCCGGCGCAGGATCGGCTCGGAGGCGATCGTCTCCTCGACCGCGCGCGGCCGCGTGCCGAGCAGCGTCGGCGAGACAGCCCGCCGGCGCGTCTGCGCCGCTCCGCTCGGAACCGTCGGCGTGGTCGGCGCGCCCTCGCGGATCCAGCCGTACTCGACCGCCGTCTCCGCGCAGAGCGGGCAGACGTCGACGTAGTCGCCGCCGCCGTTCGGCGAGAAGCGCGATCGCCCGCTCGCCCATCAGCAGCGTGCGCTCGCAGATCGCGCACGACCGGTCGACGGTTACCCGCGTGACGCGCGTCATGGCCGAGGGTAGCGTTCGACGTCCCGGAGTGCCCGCCTTGCAGCGATTTTGCCGCTGCGAGGGTTACGCGGGAACTGCCTCCTTGTCCTTCTTCGCCGCGTCGATCAGCTTCTGCGCGATGTGCGCCGGCACCTCCTCGTAGCGCAGGAACTGCATGTGGTAGTCGCCGCGGCCGCCGGTGAGCGACGTGAGCGCCTGGTTGTAGGTCAGCACCTCGGCCATCGGCACCTCGGCCTTGATCGTCGTCATGCCGCCCTTCGGCTCCATGCCGTGCAGGCGGCCGCGCCGCGAGTTGAGGTCGCCGTTGATCGCGCCCACCGCCTCGTCGGGCACCGTCACCTCGAGCTCCATGATCGGCTCGAGCAGCGTCGGCTGCGCCTTCTCGTACGCGGTGCGGAACGCCATCGAGCCGGCGATCTTGAACGCCATCTCCGACGAGTCGACGTTGTGGTAGCTGCCGTCGACGAGCGTCACGCGCACGCCCTGCACCGGCGCGCCGGCGAGCTCGCCGTGCTGCAGCGCCTCCTGGATGCCCTTGTCGACCGCGGGCCGGAAGCTCTGCGGGATGACGCCGCCGACGATCTTGTCGACGAACTCGTAGCCGACATGGCTCGTCGAGCGGCTCGATCACGATGTGGCAGTCGCCGAACTGGCCGCGGCCGCCGGTCTGCTTCTTGTAGCGGCCCTGCGCGCGCGCCTCGCCCTTGATCGTCTCGACGTACGGGACGCGCGGCTGGTGCAGCTCCATCTCGACGCCGAAGCGCCGCTTCGCGCGCTCGACCGCGACCTCGACGTGCATCTGGCTCATCCCGGAGAGCAGCTCCTCCCCGGTCTGCGGGTCGCGGCGCAGCCGCAGCGTCGGATCCTCCTCGGAGAGCCGGCGGAGCGCCTGCGCGACCTTGTCCTCGTCGCCCTTCGTCTTCGGCGTGACCGCGAAGCTCATCACCGGCTCGGGGAAGCCGATCGCCGGCGGCTCGAGATCGTGCTCGGCGTCGACGAGCACGTCGCCGGTCTGCACGTCCTTCAGCTTCGCGACCGCGCCGATGTCGCCCGCGCCGAAGCCGTCCGCCTTCTCGTGCTCCTTGCCCTGCATCGTCATCAGCGCGCCGAGCCGCTCCTTCGAGTGGTCGCGGTGGTTGACGAGCGTCGTGTCGGACTTCACCTCGCCGGCGTAGACGCGGAAGATCGAGATGCGGCCGGCGAACGGATCGGCGACCGTCTTGAAGACGAACGCCGCGACCTTCGCGTCGGTCTCGATCGGCGAGCCCTTCTTCGCCGGGCTCGGGACGCCCTCGACGATCAGGTCGAGCAGCGCGTGCGTGCCGAGGTTCTTCGTCGCGACGCCGCACGCGACCGGATAGATCTCGTCGCGCGTGACGGCGTTCTTCAGCGCGGCCGCGATGTCCGCGGTCGGGATCTCCTCGCCGCCGAGGTAGCGCTCCATCAGCGCCTCGTCGGTCTCGACGACGGCGTCGAGCAGCTTCGTCCGGTACTCCTCGACGAGCTCGGCCAGCTCGTCCGGGATCGCGACCGGGTCGCCCTCGCGCGCCGCCTTCGGGATCCAGGTACGCGCAGTTGTGCAGCAGGTCGACGACGCCGGTCAGCTCGTGCTCGGAGCCGATCGGCAGCTGGATCGCGATGCAGCGATCGGACAGCTGCTCCTGCACCGCGGCCGAGCACGCGGTAGAAGTCGGCGCGCTCGCGGTCGAGCATGTTCACGAAGACGACGCGCGACAGCCCGAGCTCCTCGGCGCGGTTCCACACGCGCGCGGTGTTCACCTCGACGCCCATCACGCCGGAGACGACGACGAGCGCGCCTTCGACGACGCGCAGCGTCGCGACCGTGTCGGCCTGGAAGCCGGAGTCGCCCGGCGTGTCGATCAGGTTGATCTTGCGGCCCTGCCACTCGAGGTTGCAGAGCGACGCCGACGAGCGACATCTGGCGGCGCTGCTCGTCCTCCTCCCAGTCGGAGACCGTGCGTGCCGGCCTCGATCGCCCCGAGCCGGTTCGTCTTTCCCGCCTGGAAGAGCAGCGCCTCGACGAGCGAGGTCTTGCCCGTCCCGCGGTGGCCGACGACGGCGACGTTGCGGATCTTCCCGGCTTCGATGGGCATCGAGTCCTCCTGCGGTGGGCGTGGGCGCGTCGGCTGGCCGAATCCTATCGCGGCGCGAAGGCCAGAGCGAGAACGGCCACGGCCGCCGAGACGGCGACGCCGCCCACCGCGGCCGGAGCCGCCTGCCGAGAACCGGCCGAGCAGGCCGAGGCCGACCGACGCGACCGCCGCGCCGACGAGCGCGAGGAACCACGGGTCGGCCCGGTCGGTGCCGGCGAGCAGCCCGTGCGCCGTCGCGAGCGACCCAGACGCCGAGCGTCAGGTAGTGCGCGCGCCGCCACAGGTGGTGCGGGATCCGCTTGCGGAGCGCGTTCGTGACCCCGACCGCCGCCATCAGCTCGGCGGCGACGATCGCCGAGCCCGACCGCGAACGGCCGGTAGCGGCGACGCGAACGGCACGAGCTCCTGCCCGAGCGAGATCGGGACGACCCGGTCGAGCAGCAGCGAGAGCGCCGTGCACGCACGATGAAGACGCCGGTGACGATCGTCGAGGAAGCGGTGCACCTCCTCGACCGCGAACCGCGGCCAGCGCGAAGCGGCGCGCGCGCCGACATCGAGAGGCCGAGCACGACCGACGCCGAGAGCAGCAGGTACGCGACGATCCCCGCGGAGCGGGCGAAGTACCAGACGGTCGGGCTCACGCTGCCGGGCTCACGCTGCGACGCGAGCGGTCAGGCAACCGCGCCAGCTGTCGTTGCAGCGTCGACGTCGCCGCTCGTGGCGACGAACCGGCCGGCGAGCCCGCGCTGCGTCGAGCCACGCGGGCCCGGCTGGCGCCGAGGAGCAGCGCGGCCTTCGCGGCGACGTCCGCGGCGAGGCAGCTGCCGGCCGCGACCGTGACGTCGCGCCACGGCGTGACGGCCGGCCGGCCGGTCGCTGGGTCGATCAGGTGGTGCTGGATCGCCCGCCCCCGCGAGCCAGCGTGCGGTGCGCGACGCTCGATGGTCGCGAGGCCGCCGCCGGCAGAGCGAACCGAGTCGCCGCCGGGCAGACCGACCTC
The DNA here is from genome assembly GCA_963843235.1 of uncultured Alphaproteobacteria bacterium. Taxonomy (GTDB): domain Bacteria; phylum Pseudomonadota; class Alphaproteobacteria; order Rhizobiales; family Xanthobacteraceae; genus Bradyrhizobium. Next base: position 288,184 of record CAWJJV010000002.1, on the reverse strand, counting down.
GACCGGCACGGTCGTCGCGAGGTCGCCGCCGGCCGCAGACCCAGCCGTCCCGAGCAGCGCGAGCGCGTCGTCGACCGTGCGTGCCCTTGACGACGCCGTTCAGGTCGAGCACGACCGGCGCGCTGCGCAGCAGCATCCGCCCGCGCAGCGAGAGCGACGCGACAGGGTGGATCGCCACGGGCTCGACCGCGTCGCCGTCGAAGGGGAGCTCGGCGAAGTCGCGGTCGTAGCCCGCGGCGATGATGGCGCCACCGACGGCCGGAGTGACACAGCCCGTCGGTGGCGCGCGCCGCGTCGAGTGCGCAGGCCAGCATCGACGCGAAGTCCTCCGAGACCAACGCGACGCCGAGGGGGGTGGCGTTGACGCGGTTGAGCTCGGAGGCCTCGCGAAAGCGGCTGAAGCGGCGTCGCGCTCGTCGAAGAGCGCGCGCACCGCGTCGAGCGGCGCACCGTCCGGCAGGACGATCTCGCAGCCCATCGAGCGGAAGGCGCTCACGAGCCGCCGCTCTGGACGGAGGCGCGCGCCGCCGCTCGACGGGCCGAGCGAGCTGGTGCCGAAGTCGCCGAACGACTCGGACTGGCGAGTCGTCGCCGGTCGAGGCCGTGCCGTCGGAGATCGACGGCGCTCGGTCGACGACGTCGCGACGTCCCGGGCTGCGCGCGCCACGCGCGCGACCACGGCGAAGGCGCGCGAACGCGGCGGTTGCGGCGGCGACGACGCCGATACCGCGCGAGCCGGAGGTTGCGGCGGGCTCGATTCGAGGCGGGAGGCTCGTTCCATGCCTCCAAGCTAACCAGCGCGGCCTAAGGTCGATCCTTAGAGACTCAGCCTGAGGAAACGGTTCAGACTCGCGCGGCCGCGCCGGCGAGCCGCGCCTTCAGGCGGAGGATCGCCTTCGTGTGCAGCTGCGAGACGCGCGACTCGGTCACGCCGAGCACCTCGCCGATCTCGCGCAGGGTCAGCTCCTCGTAGTAGTAGAGCGTGACGACGAGCTTCTCGCGCTCGGGCAGCCGGGCGATCGCGTCGGCGAGCGCCTCGCGCATCTCGGTCTCGTCGAGCGCGTCCGCGGGCCGCGGGCCGGTCGTGTCCTCGATCGTGTCGAGCAGCGAGACCTGGTCGCCGTCGCCCGAGACCGACCAGAGCTCGTCGAGCGCGGCGATCGACGAGCGGGAGATGTCGGTGAGCGACTCCTCGAGCTCGTCGACGGAGATCCCGATCTTCTGCGGCGATCTGCTCGTCGGTCGGCGCGCGTGCCGAGCTTCGCCTCGAGCTCGCCGATCGCCCGCTCGATCTCGCGCGCGCGGGACCGGACCGAGCGCGGCACCCAGTCGAGCGCGCGCAGCTCGTCGATGATCGCGCCCTTGATCCGCGCGATCGCGTAGGTCTCGAACTTGATGTCGCGGTCGGGGTCGTAGCGCTCGATCGCGCCGATCAGGCCGAGCAGCCCGTACGAGACGAGGTCGCCCTCGTCGACGTGCGCCGGCAGCCCGGAGCCGAGCCGGCCGGCGACGTACTTGACGAGCGGCGCGTAGGTCAGGATCAGCCGGTCGCGGAGCGCCTTGTCGCTTCGTACGCCGGAACTCCTGCCAGAGCGCCTGTGTCTCCTCCCCTGCCACGAGTGGAGAATACGCGCTAGGCGCGCGTTCTCCTTAGTGCGGACCAGGCGAAGGTCGCCATCCAGGCCGCGAGAGCGGCCGCAGCGGCCGCGATCACCCAGCGCGCCGGCGCGACGCCGACCACACCGCGATCAGCCCGAATGCGACGCGTGATGACGCGAGAAAAGCGCCGGCGAGCAGCACGCGGCGATGCTACTCGCGTCCGGGATCGCACGAGCGCCGATACAATCCGCACGCGACGCCGAGGGGCGTAGCTCAATTGGTAGAGCATCGGTCTCCAAAACCGAGGGTTGCAGGTTCGAGTCCTGTCGCCCCTGTGCCTCTTCGAGCCGAAACCCTGCAGCGATGCGGGGTTTCTGCGCGTCCGGGCCGCGTGCTCCCGGAATGTGCTCCCCGGTTCCGAATCCAAACCGACGAGGTCTGAGGCGTGACGTGGTCGACCGATGAGCGATGCAGTTGCACGGCTGATCGAGCTGGCGCGGGAGAACGGCGGCATCGGTCACGTCAGGTCGTCGACGTCCGATCCCGGCTCGACGGCCCACGACGCCCGATCACCTCCGATCGCCGCACGCGCGCTCGGCGGCAGCACGAACGTCTTCAGCGCGGACGCAGCCCGACGGACGGTCCTGGTTCCCGTTCTCGACGCTGATCTTCAGCGAGATCCCCGCGAAGACCTCTCGCTCGACGCCGCCCGGCACGATCGGGGCCGCTTACGGCTGGGCCTTCGCCGGCCGTGCGTCGGTGGCCCGGAGCGGAGCGATCTTGCCGAGCGCGTCGAACCAAACGGCGCGCCGAGCGTGAGTGCGGCGGCCGTCATGATGAGGCCGATCGTCTTCAGCAAGGCCGTCGCGAGCCAGTCCCAGCCGCCCTTCGGGCGCGCCTCGGCCGCTCCAGCCGATCGGCAGCCGGAGCTGCTGAGGCTGTCGACGCTGTTCGCGACGTCCGTGACGCGCAGCGCTGCCCCAGGCCGGCGGTTCTCGGCGCGGGCGACGACGGCGGCACGGACGGTCTTGTCCTTCCACAGATGGTCTGCGATGCGGATCGTGTCGACGTTCAGCGTCAGCGCGATGCCCGCGGCGAGCACCCACATCACGAGCTGCACGCCGGCGCCGGTACCAGCCCGACACCCGTTCCATCGCATCGTCGAACCACGACTCGACCGACTGCCGGAACACGGCGGCGTCACCCTTTGCATCGGTCCACAGCGTCGTCAGCGCGGCCTGCGCCTGCGCGCTCGGCACTGCTGCGATCGCTTCCTCGACCGTCCGCCCCGCTCCCTTGCCGTCGAAGTCGAGGAGCGCCGACGCGAAGACGCGTGCGGGCAGATAGGCGGGGTAGCGCAGCTTCCGCTTGCGCGAGACGGGACGGATGAGCGCGTTCACGAGCGGATGACCGTAGAGGGCGAGCGCGAGCTTCATCCCGTTCGCGGGGTTCTCGGGATCGAGCAGGTTCGCGATGCCTTCGCGCAGGAAGATCGCCGCCAGCTGAGGATGCTCGCAATCGTCTCGTTCAGCGCCGAGCAGACGAGCGCGAGCACGAGGTAGACGAAGATCAGGCCGAGCGCGACGTCGAGTGCGGCGAAATTGAGCATCCGAGCCTCCCGCACCGACTATCTCAGGCGCTCCGGACGAACCGAACGGCCGCCTGCTGCGAAGGAGGGAGGGCGGCGGACCGCCGTGCGGCGCGGCGGTCCGCTTGACCCTCCAGGGAGCCGCTCTCGCTCGGAGCCCGAAGCGCGAGCGGCAGCGGCACGCTATCGCCCTGCACGAGCATCGCCAACGGTCGAAAGACCAGGCTGGCGGAAATGCGCGCTCCGTCCCGCCCGACGGAGCGCGCGCCGCTACTGCTGCCCTCGTGTTACTGCGTGAAGAGGCGGAAAAGGAGCCCGCCGGTGTCGATGCTACGAAGCTTGCGCCGCAATTCGGTCTGGATCATGGGGCTCCTTCGGTGGCCGCTCGGGTGAGGAATCCGAGGCCCCGCCGCACAGGGCCTCGTGACGATCACTGTGATCGATCGAGCTCACTTGACCAAGCACCCATCCGGTGGTTCACCGCCCGGATTCACTCCGAAAGCCGATCGACTCTCGCGTCGGTTCGAGCCGCTGCGAGCCGCGGCCCACGACGCCGTCGCGCGAGGGCAGAGGACGTCGCACGGCCTCACGACTCGGCGACCGGCTCGGGCGCGCGGCCGGTGGCGAGCACGCAGCCGATCAGCACGAGCACGAAGCCGACGAGCATCCCGGCGCTCAGGTGCTCGCTCAGGATCGCTGACGCCGAGCACGGCGGCGACGCCGGGTTCACGTACGTGATCACGGTCGCGCGGACCGGTCCCACCTCGGCGATCAGCGCGAAGAAGACGAGGAACGCGAGCGCGGTGCAGACGACGGCGAGCCCGACCACCGACTCGACGACGTGCGACGGACGGCATCGTCGAGGGCCAACGCGAACGCGGCGAACGGCGCGTAGAGCACCGTGGCGATCACGAGCGACGCGGCGACGACGCCGAGCGCCGGCACGTCGCGCAGCGCGGCGCGAGAGGATGATCGGCCCGATCGCGTAGCAGACCGCGACGCCAGCCGATCTCGACGACCGCGAGCGCCGTTGACCTGGCCGACGTCGAGCCCGACGAGCGCAGCGACGCCGCCGATGCCCGACGAGCAGACCGAGCCACCGGCGCGATCCCTGCCGCTCGCGCGTCGCCGGTCAGCGCCGACGACGACCGCGCCGACGAGCGGCACCGCGGCGATCAGCAGCCCGGTCAGCGAGCTCGTCAGCTTCGTCTCGGCGCGCGCGAGCAGCACCCACGGGATCACGACCTCGATCACGGTGTAGGCGAGGAGCGGCCGCCAGCGCGCGAGCGAGCGGCCGCAGCTCGCCTGCGCCACGCGGCGAACGGCACGAGCAGCAGCGCGCCGATCGCGGTGCGGAAGAAGACGAGCGTGACCGGCGCGAGCTCGCGCACCGCGACCCGGATCATCAGGTACGGCACGCCCCAGATGACGCACATCGCGGCGAACAGCACCGCGCCGCGGCGGCTCATCCACTCTCTCGGTCAGCAGCCGCACGACGTACAGCGCCGCGACGACGGCGATCGTCACGTCGTTGCCGACGCACCACTGGCAGATCGCGTGGATGCGGGCCGAGCTGCGCCCAGAGCAGGTAGCCGCTGAAACGCGACCGCGGTCAGCGCGACGACCGCGCCGGCGAGCGCTGCCGGCACGCCCCGGACGCACGCGGTGCCGAGGAGCGATCACGTAGGCGATCAGGCCCGAGCAGCGCGACCGGGACGCCGGCGAGCTCCGCGTAGCTTCGAGTGCTGCACCTTCTCGCAGCCGCCGGTCGTGCAGATCGGCGACGGTGTGCGCGTAGTGGACGACGGTGAGGTACGCGGCGATCGCGAGCGCCGACGACGCAGCGCGGCGGCGATCGCGCGCGCGCAGCCTCACTGCAGTGCCTGCGTCGAGCGCGGCGGTGAACGTCGCCGGATCGAGCGCAGGCACCGAGAGCTGCTGCGGCAGGCCGGGCGGCCGCTCGACCACGAACGTCGGCGTGCCGTTGATGCCGATCGCCGTGCGCTCCGGTCTCGCCTGCTTCAGCGAGCTTCGCCGTGACAGCCGCTCGAGTCGGACGCGGCGAGAATCGCCTTGCCGGGTCGCGCCCGACGCGCGCTGCCGCGTCGCGGATGACCGCCGGGCGTGATCCAGCCGCTGTTCTCGTCGCCCTGGTGCTCGTAGAGCGCCTCGACCATGTTCCAGAGCTTGTTCTGCTGCCCCGGCCGCGTAGATCGCGCGCAGGCCCGGCGAGCGCTGTTCGGCCCGATGATCTCGATGCCGCGATAGACGAGCTTGATGCGGCCCGTGCTTGACGTAGCTCTCGACCACCGTCGGCAGCGTGTCGATGTTCCACTGCGCGGCAGAACGGGCACTGCGGATCCTCGAACACGGTCAGCGTCACGGCGGCGCTCGCCTTGCCGAGCGTGTCGCCGTGTTGCGGCACGCCCGGCGAAGATCGAGGCTCGTCGCCGCGGTGGCGGTCGTCGCGGTCGTCGTGGCGGCGGTCGTCGTCGTCGCCCGCGCCCGAGCCGCCGTTCGAGCCGACGACGATCAGGACGACGACCACGACGGCGGCGGCCGCCAGCGCGCCGCCGAGCAGAGCAGGACCTCGATTGCTGCACGGGCGAAGGATGCCCGAGTCGTCGGCGGCCGATACGCACCGGAACCGTCTAGGCTCCGGGCGTGGCGCTCCTGCAGAGCCAGGTCGAGCGGACCGGACGACTTCGCGCGCCGCCACGACGCGGATGGAGGCGCTCGTCGACGAGCTGCGCGAGCGCACCGCGCAGGTCGCGGCCGGCGGCGGCGAGCGCGCGGTCGAGCGGCACCGCTCGCGCGGCAAGCTGCTCGCGCGCGAGCGGATCGACCGGCTCGTCGACCCCGGCACCGCGTTCCTCGAGCTGAACGCGCTCGCCGCCTGGGACGTCTACGACGGCGCAGGCGCCGAGCGCGGGCATCGTCACCGGCGATCGGCGTCGTCGAGGGGCGCGAGTGCGTGATCGTCGCGAACGACGCGACCGTCAAGGGCGGCTCGTACTTCCCGCTGACCGTGAAGAAGCACCTGCGCGCGCAGGAGGTCGCCGAGCAGAACCACCTGCCGTGCATCTACCTCGTCGACTCGGGCGGCGCGTTCCTGCCGCTGCAGGCCGAGGTCTTCCCCGACCGCGAGCACTTCGGGCGGATCTTCTTCAACCAGGCGCGCATGTCGGCGAAGGGCATCCCGCAGATCGCGGTCGTGATGGGCTCGTGCACCGCCGGCGGCGCGTACGTGCCGGCGATGAGCGACGAGACGGTGATCGTGCGCGGCACCGGGACGATCTTCATCGGCGGCCCGCCGCTCGTGAAGGCGGCGACCGGCCAGGACGTGACGGCCGAGGAGCTCGGCGGCGCCGACGTGCACGCGCGCCAGTCGGGCGTCGCCGACCACTACGCGACGAGCGACGAGCACGCGCTCGCGATCGCGCGGCGGATCGTCGCCGACACGCACGGGCGCAGGCCCGAGCCGCCGTGGGACGGTCGCGACGCCCGAGCCGCCCGCCGTCGACCCGGCGCGATCTCTACGGCCTGATCCCCGACGACCACCGCACGCAGATCGACGCGCGCGAGGTGATCGCGCGCATCGTCGACGGCAGCCGCTTCGACGAGTTCAAGGCGCTCTACGGCGAGACGCTCGTCTGCGGCTGGGCGCGACATCGAGGGCTACCCGGTCGGCGATCCTCGCGAACAACGGCGTGCTCTTCGCCGAGAGCGCGCAGAAGGGCGCGCACTTCATCGAGCTCGCGTGCAAGCGGCAAGGTGCCGCTCGTCTTCCTGCAGAACATCACCGGCTTCATGGTCGGCAAGGAGTACGAGGCGGGCGGCATCGCGCGCGACGGCGCGAAGCTCGTCACGGCGGTCGCGTGCGCGGAGGTGCCGAAGTTCACCGTCGTGATCGGCGGCTCGTTCGGCGCCGGCAACTACGGCATGTGCGGCCGCGCGTACTCGCCGCGCCAGCTCTGGATGTGGCCGAACGCGCGCATCTCGGTGATGGGCGGCGAGCAGGCGGCGACGGTGCTGACGATGGTCGGCGACGCCGACCCGGACGAGATCCGCGCGAAGTACGAGGCCGAGGGCAACCCGTACTACTCGACCGCGCGGCTCTGGGACGACGGCATCATCGACCCGCTCGACACGCGCCGCGTGCTCGCGCTCGGCATCGCCGCGGCGCTGAACGCGCCGATTCCCGAGACGACGTTCGGCATCTTCCGGATGTAGCCGCAGCCGCCCGGGCGTTAGGGTCGCGAGCCATGGGCTACTCGATGGTCGACATCACACGAGGTCGAGGGCGCGCGGCCCGGGCGGCGCCGGTCAAGTTCCTGCGCCGCGAGCTCGGCGTCGAGGCGTTCGGCGTCAACTGGTTCGAGCTGCCCGCCGAACGCCGAGGGTCGCGAGCACGACGAGACCGAGTCCGGCCAGGAAGAGGTCAACGTCGTCATTGCCGGCAGCGGGGCTCTACCGGATCGACGGCGAGGAGGTGCCGCTCGCGGCGCCGATGATCTTCCGCTTCGATCCGGAGACGACGCGGCAGCCGGTCGCAGGCCCCGACGGGCTGACGATCGATCGCGATCGGCGCGCGCCGCGGCAGCTACGAGGCGCGCGGCCCGTTCTGATGACCGCGAGCGCGCTGCGGATCGAGCGCGACGGCGCGGTGCTGCGGGTGACGATGGCGCGGCCCGAGCGGCGCAACGCATTCGACGCGTCGCTGATCGCCGAGCTGACCGGCGGCGTTCGCCGACGTCGGCGACGCGCGCGCGGTCGTGCTCGCGGGCGACGGCCCGTCGTTCTCGGCCGGCGCGGACGTCGACTGGATGCGCTCGTCGGTCGAGCTGTCGTACGACGAGAACGTCGCCGACGCGCTGCGGCTGCGCGCGATGCTCGACGCGATCGACGCGCTGCCCCGCGCCGGTCGTCGCGCGCGTGCAGGGACACGCGCTCGGCGGCGGCTGCGGCCTCGTCGCGTGCTGCGACATCGCCGATCGCGGAGCCCGACGCGCTGTTCGCGTTCAGCGAGGTGAAGCTCGGCATCGTCCCGGCGGTCATCTCGCCGTTCGCGCTCGCGAAGATCGGGACCGGGCGCCGCGCGGCGCTACTTCGTCACCGGCGAGCGCTTCGGCGCAGACGTCGCGCTGCGCATCGGGCTCGTGCACGAGGTCGCCGACGACCTCGACGCGGCGGTCGAGCGCGTCGTCGACGAGCTGCTCTCGGCGCCGGCCCGACGCGGCGCGCGCCGCGAAGGAGCTCGCGCGCGGGCCGCTCTCGGCCGCAGGAGACCGCGCGAGCGCATCGCCGCGCACCGCACGAGCGACGAGGGCCAGGAGGGCCTGCGCGCCTTCCTCGAGAAGCGCACCGCGAGCTGGCGCGAGCCCTAGATCCGTTGCGCAGGCTCGCTGCTCTCTCGACGAGCGTGATCGTCTTCTTCGACACGCTCTTCTTCGCCGCGCTGACGCCGCTGCTCCCGCACTACGCCCACTCGCTCGGCCTCGGCAAGACCGGCGCCGGGCGTGCTCGCGGCCGCCTACCCGGCCGGCGTGCTCCTCGGCGCGATCCCGAGCGGCATCGTCGCCGCACGGCTCGGCGTCAAGCCGACCGTGATGATCGGGCTGACGTTCGTCGGCGTCTGCACGATCGCTGTTCGGCCTCGCCGACAAGGCCTGGGAGCTCGACGCCGCGCGGTTCGTGCAGGGGCTCGCGAGCGCGTTCTCGTGGACGGGCGCGCTCGCGCTGGCTCGTCGCTGGTCTCGCCGGCGCGGACGGCGCGGCGCGCTGATCGGCGCGTGCGTTCGCCGCCGCGGTCGTCGGTGCGCTCTTCGGGCCGGTGCTCGGCGGCGTCGCGTCGCTCGCCGGGATCGGCTGGACGTTCGGCGTGGTCGGGTCGCCTCGCTCGGGCTCGTCGGCTGGGCGGCGGTCGATCCCGCGGCGCGCGGCCGAGCCGCGCGCAGACGACTGCCGGCGCTGCTGGCGCGCGCTCCGCGACCAGCGGGTGCTCGGCGCCGCCTGGTTCGTCGTCCTGCCCGCGCTGCTCTTCGGAACGCTGTCGGTGCTCGCGCCGCTGCGGCTCTCGGCACTCGGCTTCGGCGCGGTCGCGATCGGCGCGCGTCTTCCTCTGCTCGCCGCAGCCTCGAGGCGGTGAACAACCTCGTCGATCGGGCGCGATCTCCGACCGGCAGCGGGCCGCTGCGACCGCTCGCTCGTCGGCGCTCGTCGCCTCGATCGTCATCGCCGCGTTCTGCCCTGGCCGGACGACCGCTTCGTGCTCGCCGTGCTCGTCGTCTGCGGCGGGCTCGCGTTCGGCACGTTCTTCACGCCGGGGATGACGATGCTCTCGAACCTCGCCGAGGAGCGTCGGGCTCCGATCGGCTACACGTTCGCGCTCGTGAACCTCGCCTGGGCGCCCGGGCAGACGCTCGGCGCCGCCGGAGGCGGCGCACTCGCGCACGCGACCGCGCGATGCGGTGCCCTACCTCGTCCTCTCGGGCGTCTGCGCACTTACGCTTGCCGCCGTATGGCGAGCCCGCAAATCGACCGGCTGGACGACAAGATCGGCGCCGGGATCGAGCGACTCGTCGTCGCCCACCACCGGCGGCGCCTGAAGCGGCACGGCTGGCAGCGCGCCTACGACCCGCCCGACGACGGGCTCTGGTGCGCAGGCGACCCGCCGCCGCACGACGGCAACGCGCTCGAGGTGCTCGTCGACGGCGAGGAAGCGCTCCCGCGGCTGCAGGAGAGATCGCGAGGCGCGCAGGAGTCCGTGCTGCTCGCGGGCTGGTGCGTTCACGCCGGCGTTCCGGCTCTCGCGCGGCGGGCCGACGCTGCGCGAGCTGCTCGCGGAGACCGCAGAGCGCGCCGACGTCCGCGTGCTCGCGTGGGCCGGCGCGCCGCTGCCGCTCTTCCACCCGTCGCGCGCGAGCGTGCGCGACGACACGCGAGGCGCTCGTGAAGGGAACGCGGATCCAGATGGCGCTCGACGCGCGCGAACGGCCGATGCACTGCCATCACGAGAAGCTCGCGGTGATCGACGGCCCGTCGCGTACGTCGGCGGCATCGACCTCACGTCGCTCGGTGGTGACCGGCTCGACTCGAGCGACCACCCCGCGCGTGGGAGCGTCGGCTGGCACGACGCGTCGCTCGCGGGTCGAAGGGCCGCTCGTCGGCGACGTCGCCGCGCACATCGCGCTGCGCTGGCTCGAGGTGACGGGCGAGCGCATCGAGCCTGCACGTGCGACGACGCGGCACAGGGCCGGTTCGCGCGCAGTTCGTGCGCACCGTTCCCGAACAGCGATCTACGACGCGCTGCCGCTCGGCGACTTCCGCATCCTCGAGGCGTACGTGCGGGCGCTTCGCTCGGCGCAGACGCTCATCTACCTCGAGAGCCAGTTCCTCTGGTCGCCGGAGATCGTCCGCGATCCTCGCGCGACAAGCTGCGCAACCCGCCGACCGACGAGTTCCGGATGGTGGTCGTGCTGCCGGCGCACCCGAACAACGGCGACGACGACACGCGCGGGCAGCTCGGCGTGCTCGTCGCGCCGACCACGACGAGCGCCTGCTCGCGTGCACGCTCTACCAGCCGGGTCGCGCCGAGCAGGTCTACGTGCACGCGAAGATCGGGATCGTCGACGACCGCTGGCTGTGCATCGGCTCGGCGAACCTCAACGAGCACTCGCTCTTCAACGACACCGAGGCGTGCGTGATCACCTGCGACGAGGACGTCGTGCGCGCCGCGCGCCTGCGGCTCTGGCGCGAGCACCTGCGGCGCGACGACGTCGACGGCGACCCGCAGCGCGTGGTCGACGAGCTTGGCGGCCGCCGCGGAGGACGCCGAGCACGACCGCCTCGCGCTGCTGCCGCACGTCTCACGGCGCACGCGTGCGCTTCCTCGGGCCGATCAACGGCCTGCTCGTCGACGGTTGGTCGGCGCGATGAAGAAGGTGCTCGTCGCCAACCGGGGCGAGATCGCGCTGCGCGTGTTCCGCGCCGCGCGCGAGCTCGGCATCGCGACCGTCGCGGTCGTCGCGCCCGACGACGCCGGCTCGCTGCACGCGCGCTCGGCCGACGAGACGGTCGAGATCGCGCTCGTACCTCGACGCCGAGCGAGCACATCCGCGCCGCGCAGGAGAGCCGGCGCCGACGCGATCCATCCCGGCTACGGCTTCCTCGCCGAGAGCGGCGACTTCGCGGAGGCGGTGCTCGACCGCAGGGCTGACGTGGGTCGGGCCGACGCCCGACGCGCTGCGTGCGGGCGGCGACAAGCTCGCGGCGAAGCGCATCGCGCGCAGAGGCCGGCGTGCCGACGATCCCCGAGGTCGACGACCCGCCGCTGATCGTCAAGGCGGCGGCAGGCGGCGGCGGCCGCGGCATGCGCGTCGTGCGCGTCGCCGACGAGCTCGACGAGGCAGCTCGAGGCGGCGCGGCGCGAGGCGAAGGCCGCCTTCGGCGACGACCGCGTCTACCTCGAGCGCTACCTCGAGCGGCCGCGGCACGTCGAGATCCAGCTGCTCGCCGACACGCACGGCACGGTGCTCGCGCTCGGCGAGCGCGACTGCTCGGTGCAGCGGCGCCACCAGAAGGTGCTCGAAGAGTCGCCGTCGCCCGCGCTCGACGCCGAGCTGCGCGCGCAGATGAGCGACGCCGCCGTCCGCTTCGCGCGCGCGATCGGCTACGTCGGCGCCGGCACCGCCGAGTTCGTCGCTCGACGGCCGCGACTTCTTCTTCCTCGAGCTGAACGGGCGCATCCAGGTCGAGCACCCGGTGACGGAGGCGCGTGACCGGCGTCGACCTCGTGCAGTGGCAGCTGCGGATCGCGCGCGGCGAGCCGCTCGACGCTCCGTCCGCAGCCTGCACGGCCACGCGGTCGAGGTGCGGCTCTACGCCGAGGATCCGCGCACGTTCCTGCCGCAGGCGGGCCGCGATCGAGCGCCTGCGCCTCCCGACGTCGATCCGCGTCGATGCCGGCGTCGCCGAGGGCGACGAGATCGGCACGAGCTACGACCCGATGATCGCGAAGCTGATCGCGCACGGCGAGACGCGCGACGAAGCGCTCGACCGGCTCGCCGCCGCGCTCGCCGAGACCGAGGTCGGCGGCGTCACGACGAACCTGCCGTTCCTGCGCTGGCTCGTCGCGCACCCCGCGCTGCGCGCCGGCGAGACGACGACCGCGTTCCTCGTCGAGTACCCCCCGCTCTCGCGCCGCCGGCGCCGCTGCCCGACCGCGCGTCTGGCGCGGCGCGTTCCGGCTCAACCTGCCGGCGCCCGCGCTCGCAGCCGCCGCCCGACGTCGACGCCGCCGCGCACGCGCACGGCGCCGCCGAGGAGTCGAGCACGGTCACCGCGCCGATGCCCGGCACGGTGATCAAGGTGCTCGTCGCGCCGGCCGACGCGTCGAGGCGCGCGAGCCGCTCGTCGTGCTCGAGGCGATGAAGATGGAGACGCCGCTCGTGTCGCCCGTACGACGCGACCGTGCGCGCCGTGCACGTGCAGGAAGGCGACCGCGTCGCCGGCGGCGCGGTGCTCGTCGAGCTCGACGACTAGAGGCTAGAAGAGCTTCTGGAGCTTCATGGCCGCGCCCATGTCGCCCTTGATCTTCAGCTTGCCCGTCATGTAGGCGGTCGTGGGGTTCTGCTCGCCGCTGACGATCTTCTCGAAGGTCTCGCCCGTCGTCGTGATCGTCGCGTCGGCGTCGCCGTCGCCCTCGGTGACGCGTCGATCGTCGCCGTCGGCGACCTTGACCAGCCACTGGCCCTCGCCCTCGATGTCGAAGAGGTACGAGTTGGTCATCCCGGCCGAGCTTGCGCCGCGTCGGCCCGCGTCGGCGAGGGTGTCGAAGAAGTCGCTTGCCGCCACAGTTCACCCTCCCACTTTGACTTGCGGATCAACGGAGGGACGGTACCTAAACGCGTACGAGGTGGCGCTCGATCAACAGCAGTGAGAGCTGGGCCTGCGCCTCGGCGAGCCGCTGCCGGTTCTGCTCGAGCTCGGCCTGCTCTGCACCGCTTTCGCGCAGCCGCTGCCGCTCCGCGACGATGCGGTCGATCTCGCCGCCGACGGCTTCAACGCTGTGAAGTGCTGGGTCGCCTGTCATCGGCAGCACCAGTTCGACGCCGGCGCGACTTCCTCGGATACGCATCGCGCCCCGTGCGCGTCGAGCTGAGGCCGAGCGGCCGTCCGACATCCGCGCACGGGTCGACGACGTCGCTTCCCGCCCGGGGAGATCGTGCGCGACGGCGACGAGCTCCGCGTCGGCGTCGCCACGGCCGCCGGCGGCGACGGCCTGCGCGGCGCCGCCGCGATCGCCGCGCGCTCGCTGCGCCGCGACGGGCGGCACGATTGCCTGGGCGGTCGACGACAGCCTCGACATCCCGCCGACGTCAGGTGCGCGCGCTCGTCGAAGGGCACGGCGTACGGCGCGTACGACCCCGGCCTCTTCAAGGCAGGCTACGCCTCGCGGCCCGAGCTCACGCTCGCGCTCGACGCGCCCGCCGAGCTGCACGGCCTCGCCGAGCGGCAGACGACTGATCGCCCGCCACATCGACGCGCACGCGACCTCGCGAACCGGCCGCCGAACGACCTCACCCCGCCGGCGCTCGCCGAGCATGCGAAGAGCCTACGCCGGCGGCGCGCTCACCGTCGAGGCGTTCGGCCGCGACTGGATCGAGGCGCAGGGCATGGGCGCGTTCGCCGCCGTCGCGCGGCCGCGTGCGCGAGGAGCCGCAGCTGATCGTCATGCGCTACGACCCGCCGGCCGCGGCCGGCGACGTCACGCTCGGCCTCGTCGGCAAGGCGATCACGTTCGACTCGGGCGGCATCTCGCTGAAGCCGCCGCTGCGCATGCAGGACATGAAGGGCGACATGTGCCGGCGGCGCCGCGGTGATCGAGGCGACGGCCGCGATCGCCGAGCTCGGCCTGCCGGTGCGCGTGCTCACCGTCGTCGCCGCGACCGAGAACATGCAGGGCGGCAACGCGTACAAGCCGGGCGACATCCTGCGCGCGTCGAACGGCAAGACGATCGAGATCATCAACACCGACGCCGAAGGCACGGCTCGTGCTCGCCGACGCGCTGCACTACGCGCGCATCGAGCGGCGCGACGCACGTCATCGACTTCGCCACGCTGACCGGCGCGATGTCGATCGCGCTCGGCGACCTCTACGCCGGCTGGTTCTGCAACGACGAGGCGTGGGCGGCGCAGATCGACGCGGCCGCAGCGACGAGCGGCGACCTCGCCTGGCGCTTCCCGCTGCACCCGCGCTACCGCCGCTACATCGACTCCGACTTCGCCGACATGAAGAACGCCTCCGAGCTGCGCGAAGGCGGCGCGGTGCTCGCCGCCGAGTTCCTGCGCGAGTTCGCCGGCGACGGCCCGTGGGCGCACGTCGACATCGCAGGCCCCGCGTTCCATGCAGCGCGCGGCCCGACTACGCGCTCGACCAGGGCGGCACCGGCTACGGCGTGCGGCTGATCGTCGAGCTCGCCGCAGCGCCTCGCGCGTGAACTTCGATCTCGAGCCCGAGCACGAGCTCGTCCGCGACACCGTCCGGCAGTTCGCGCTCGAGAAGGTCGCGCCGGTCGCCGAGGAGCTCGACCGCGAGCACGCGCTTCCCGTACGAGCTCGTCGCCGAGCTGGCCGAGCTCGGGCTGATGGGCATGACGATCCCCGAGGAGTACGGCGGCGCCGGCAGCGACACGCTCTCGTACGCGATCGCGGTCGAGGAGCTGACGCGCATCGACTCGTCGGTCGCGATCACCGTCGCGGCGCACCACTCGCTCGGCACGCTGCCGATCTACTACTTCGGCAGCGAGGAGCAGAAGCGCGCAGTGGCTGCCCGACCTCGCCTCGGGCACGAAGCTCGCCGCGTTCGGGCTCACCGAGCCGAACGCCGGCTCCGACGCCGGCGCGACGCGCACGACCGCGCGGCTCGAGGACGGCGAGTGGGTCGTCGACGGCTCGAAGATCTTCATCACCAACGCGGGCACCGACATCACCGCGTGCGTGACGATCACCGCCGCTCACCGGCGACGGCGAGATCTCGAACATCGTCGTCCCGAACGGCACGCCGGGCTACGTGATCTCGCAGCCGATGCACAAGCTCGGCTGGCGCGCGTCCGACACGCGCGAGCTGTCGTTCCAGGGCGCGCGCGTGCCGGAGGGCAACCTGCTCGGCCCGCGCGGCGACGGCTTCCAGCAGTTCCTGAAGATCCTCGACGGCGGCCGCATCTCGGTCGCGGCGATGGGCGTCGGGCTCGCGCAGGGCTGCTACGACCTCGCGTACGCCTACGCGAAGGAGCGCGAGCAGTTCGGCAAGCCGATCTCGAAGTTCCAGGCGGTGCAGGAGAAGCTCGTCGACATGGCGACCGAGATCGAGGCGGCGCGCGACCTCGTCTGGAAGGCAGCGTGGGAGAAGGACCAGGGCCGCGACTTCGCGCAGACCGCGGCGATGGCGAAGCTCTACTCCGGCGAGCTCTCACACCGCGCCGCGAACTGGGCGCTGCAGATCCACGGCGGCTACGGGTTCATGGACGAGTACGCGATCTCGCGCCTCTACCGCGACCAGAAGATCCTCGAGATCGGCGAGGGCACGAACGAGGTGCAGCGCATGGTCATCGCGCGCCATCTCGGGCTGTAGCGTCGCCCTGCCGCGCTGCTCGGCGCCGCGCCCGCAGGCGCGCACCTCTCGCTCAACCCGTCGACCGTGAGCACCGGGCAGCTCGTCGACCTCGTCTTCTCGGTCCCGAACCAGGACGACGCGTATGGCGTCGACCACATCACGCTCGGCATCCCGCCGGACTTCAAGCTCGACGACGCCGAGACGAAGGCCGGCTGGTCACAGTCGCGGCGCGCGGGCAGGCCGTCACGTGGTCGGGCGGCCAGATCCCGAAGGGCACGCTACGCCCGGTTCGGCATCCGCGGCACCGCTCCGCTCTCGCGTCGAGACCGTCCTCTTCAACGTGCTCGTGG
This sequence comes from uncultured Alphaproteobacteria bacterium, assembly GCA_963843235.1. Classification (GTDB taxonomy): domain Bacteria; phylum Pseudomonadota; class Alphaproteobacteria; order Rhizobiales; family Xanthobacteraceae; genus Bradyrhizobium. Next base: position 272,031 of record CAWJJV010000002.1, on the reverse strand, counting down.
GCGATCGCACCGGCAAGTCCATCACCTACCGCGTCGCGCTCGAGGTCACGACCGGCGGCGTCGAGGACACCGGAGCGCGCTCGCTCGCGAAGTGGGCGCTCGTCGTGGCGATCGCTGCCGCGTGGGATCGCGCTCGCAACAGGGTTCTTCGCGCTCTACCTCTGGCTGCGGCCTCCGCCTCCGTAGCCGGCCGCTGTTATCTTCAGGAACCGTGCTGCTCTTCCAGCAGTTCGTCGACGACGATCTCGGCTGCGCCTCGTACCTCGTCGGCGATGACGAGCGAGGGGTCGCGGTGGTCGTCGACCCGTCGTTTCGCATCGAGCAGTACCTCGATGCGGCGCAGAGGACGGCGTCCGGATCGAGCGCGTGCTCGAGACGCACACGCACGCCGACCACGTCTCGGGTCACGGCCGCTTCGCGCTGGAGCACGGCGTGCCGGTCGCGATCCACGCGCTCGCCGGGGCCGAGTACCCGCATGAGCCGCTCGCGGACGGACAGTTGGTCGACGTCGGCGGCACGCGAATCCGCGTGCTGCACACGCCGGGCCACCGGCCCGAGCACTGCGCGTTCGTCGTCGACGAGCAGATCGTGCTGACCGGCGACTCGCTGTTCGTCGGCGATGCAGCGCGGCCCGACCTCGCCGTCGCCGCGCGCGAGGGCGCCGAGGATCTCTTCCACTCGCTGCGCCAGGCTCGCCGCGCTCGGCGACGACGTCGAGGTGTACCCCGGCCACGTCGCGGGCTCGCTCTGCGGCGGGAACATGAGCCCCGACCGCTCGTCGACGATCGGGCACGAGCGCGAGACCAACGACGCGCTGTCGTTCCGCGAGGTGCAGGAGTTCGTGCTGGTGTCGGCGTCCGTCTCGACGCCGCGTCCGCCGACGACCGAGCGCGTCGTCGCGCTGAACCGCGGGCCCTGGGTGCCGGAGCCCGAGGAGCCGTCGGAGCTCTCGGACCGCGGGCGAGGCAACCGTGCTCGACGTGCGCCCGTTCGCCGACTACACGGAGGGCCACGTTCCGGGCGCGATCAGCGTTCCCGTCAGCGGCTCGTCGTTCGGGACGAAGGCCGGCTTCGTGCTCGTGCCCGGCGAACGGGTCGTGCTGCACGCGCGCACGCGGGACGAGGCGCTCGAGGCGGCGCACGGGCTCTGGGCGGTGGGTATCCGCGACCTCGCCGGCTACGTCGTCCACCCGCAGGCGACGGAGCAGCTCGCGACGGTCGACGTCGCCGAGCTGGAGAGCTGCTCGACTCCGCCGACGTGCAGGTGGTCGACGTGCGCGAGACGACCGAGCGCGACAGCGGCTACATCCCCGGCTCGCGCAACATCCCCTACCGGCTGCTGCGCAAGCTCGGCTCGGGGGCGCTCGACCAGTCGAAGCCGGTCGTGACGATCTGCGAGTCGGGGCCGCGCGCGGCGATCGCGGCGTCGCTGCTGAAGCGCGAGGGGTTCGACGCGCGCGCCGTCTCCGACGGCGGCATCGCGGACTTCACCGGCGAGACGGTCTCGTTCCGGCGCTGCGGCGCCTAGCTGGTCCGGCGGCGCCGCTACCGCAAGCGGTGCAGCACGTAGCCGCGGCCCTCGAGCGCCGCGCAGAGCTGCACGCAGTGCTCCTCGTCGCGCGTGACGACCGTCAGCTCGACTCCCGTCTCCGCGATGTCGATCGCCATGCCCTCGCGGTGGTGCTCGACCGAGAGGACGTTGCCGCGCTCGGCCGCGACGAGCTCGAGCAGCTCGACGAGCTCGCCGGGCCGGTCGGGGATGCGCGTGCGCACGACGAGGTAGCGGCCGCGGCGTGAGCCCGTGCCGCATCACCGAGATCAGCATCGTCGGGTCGATGTTCCCGCCGGAGAGCAGCGCGCAGACGGCGCCGGTGCCCCGCCGACCTTGCCGGCGAGCAGCGCCGCGACGGACGCGGCGCCGGCGCCCTCGACGACGAGCTTCGTGCGCTCGAGCAGCAGCGTGATCGCGTCGCAGATCTCCTCGTCTTCGACGTGCACGATGTCGTCGAGCAGGTCGTCGAGGATCGACATCGTCAGCTCGCCGGGATGCTTGACGGCGATGCCGTCGGCGATCGTGCCCTGCCCGCTCTTGCCCGCCTGCACGCCGACGATGCGGACGCCGGGCCGCAGCGCGCGCAGCGCGATCGCGATGCCGGCGGCGAGCCCGCCGCCGCCGATCGGCAGCACGAACGTGTCGACGTCGGGCAGCTCGCGCGGCGAGCTCGAGCCCGATCGTGCCCTGGCCGGCGATCACGATCGGGTCCTCGAACGCGTGCACGAACGTCGCGCCCGTCGCGGCGGCGCGGACGAGTGCCTCGGCGAGCGCCTCGTCGAAGCCGGCGCCGGCGAGCACCGTCTCCGCGCCGTAGCTGCGCGTCGCCTCGACCTTCGCCATCGGGGCGTCCTGCGGCATGTACACCGTCGCCGCGATGCCGAGCTCGCGCGCCGCCCACGCGACCGCCTGGCCGTGGTTGCCGGCGCTCGCCGCGATCACGCCCGCCGCACGCTCCGCGTCGCTGAGGCTCGCGAGCTTGTTGACCGCGCCGCGGATCTTGAACGACCCGGTGCGCTGCAGGTTCTCCGCCTTCAGCCAGACCGGCCGGCCGGCGCGCCGGGAGAGCGACTCCGAGCCGTAGACCGGCGTCACCCGCACGTGCCCGGCGAGGCGCTCGCGTGCCGCGTTCACGTCGTCGAGGCTGGGCGCAGTCTGCGTCGAGGCTGCCTCAGGCTCAATGTGGAACACCTTCTCCAGGATCTCACGAACGGCGGTCAGCGGGTCGAGCTTGCGCGCCTGGACCTCGTCGAGCAGCCGCCGCAGCTCGGGGTCCTCGCGCACGGTCTCCTCGAGGCGGCGCCGCGCGCGCGTCGAGGCGACCGCGAACACCTCGTGCGCGAGGTTGCGGCGACGGCGGCGCTCGAGCTCCCCTTCGGACTCGAGCCACGCGCGGTGCTCCTCGATCTTCTCCCAGAGCGTGTCGACGCCCTCGCCGCGCATGGCCTCGGTGAGGACGATCGGCGGCTTCCAGCCCTCGTTCGGGCCGAGCGAGAGCACCTGGCGCACCTCGTTCATCATCGTCTTCGCCATCGGGTGGTCCATCTTGTTGATCACGATCACGTCGGGAATCTCCATGATCCCCGCCTTCAGCGCCTGGATCGAGTCGCCCGACCCCGGCATCAGCGCAAGCACGACGGTGTCGGCGATCGACATCACGCCGACCTCGCTCTGGCCGGTGCCGACCGTCTCGAGGAAGACGACGTCCTTGCCGGCCGCGTCGAGCACGAGCAGCGACTGCAGCGTCGTCTCCGCAAGGCCGCCGAGATGACCGCGGGTCCCCATCGAGCGGATGAAGACGCCCGGGTCGAGGAAGTGGTCGGTCAGGCGGATGCGATCGCCGAGCAGCGCGCCCTGGGTGAACGGGCTCGACGGATCGACCGAGATGACGCCGACCGTTCGCTCCTCGGCGCGGACGAGCCCGATCAGCGCCGAGACGAGGCTCGACTTGCCGACGCCCGGCGGCCCCGTCAGCCCGACCGCGTACGCGTGCCCGGTCTCCGGGTAGACGTCGCTGACCACGTCGTAGGCGAGCGGGTCACCGTTCTCGACGAGCGTGATCGCGCGCGCGAGCGCGCGCGGATCTCCCGCGCGCACGGCCGCGACCAGCCCTTCCCGCGTCCAGTCGCGGCGGCCGTTCACGCGAGCGCCTCCTCGCGCGGCAGCAGCCGCGCGGCGAACGCGGCCGCGACGACGAGCGAGCCGGCTGCGATCGCGTACACGGCGCGCGCGCCGAGCGCGTCGATCGCCGGGCCGGTGGCGAGGAAGACGACGAGCATCATCGTGTAGTTCACGCTCATGATCGCTGCGAGCGCTCGGCCGCGAACGTGGTCGGCGGCGCCGCGCTGGACGAGCGTGATGTTGACGACGACACCGACGCCGTTGCCGAACGCCGCGACGACCATCGCGACCGCGGCGATCCAGATGTCGGGCGCGGCGGCCGCGCCCGCGGTGCCGAGCGCCCAGAGCAGGAGCGCCCGTGGATAGACGGTCCGGATCCCGAACCGGCGCACGACGGTGTTCGCGCGCGAGCGCGCCGACGACGAGCCCGACGCCGCTCGCCGACCACAGGAGCCCGAAGCCGAAGTCGCCGGCGTGCGAGCGTCTGCTTCGCGAGGAAGATCTCCGCCAGGTTGACCGAGGCGATCGCGATCATCGCGATCGTCCAGGCGACGAGCACGGTGTAGAGCGGCCGCGAGCGCAGCACGGTCTGGAAGCCCTCGCGCAGCTCGCTCCAGTGGCCGCGCCCGATCGGCCGCTCGGTCTGCAGCAGGCGCGCCGGGATGCCCGCGACGAACACAGCCGAGACGCCGAACGTGACGGCGTTCACCCAGTAGGCAAGGTCTGGCCCGACGGCGCCGCCAGCGCTCCGCCGACGAGCGGCCCGAGCGCGGTCGAGCCCCACTCGACGAGCTGGAGAATCGCGTTCGCGTCGGGCAGCTCGTCGTCGGAGACGAGGTTCGGCACGCCGGCGAGCACGGCGGGCCGGAAGAACGCGTTGCCGACCCCGGCGACCACGGACAAGCGCGACGATCGCCGTCGCGCTGCCCGCGAAGGGCAGCACGCAGAAGACGAGCGAGACGGCCGAGGTCGGACGCGATCATCAGCCCCTTGCGGGAGAGCCGGTCGACGAGCGGCCCGAAGAGCAGGCCGAGAAAGATCGACGGGAGGAGGTTCGCGATCAGCAGCGCGCCGACCCACCACCCCGAATGCGTGCGGTCGTAGACGTCGACCTGGAGCGCGATCGAGCGCGAGCCAGGTGCCGAGCCCCGAGGCGAGGTTGGCGAAGAAGAGCAGGCGGAAGCGGCTGTTGCGCGAGCACTGCGGCGCGGCGGAGGTTCGGCCGCGCGTGCGCTTCGACGCTCACGCGGGCGCGCGCAAGCGCCCGAGCGCGCCGAGAAGACGTCGATCTCCTCGGGGGTGCCGACCGAGACGCGGATCGCGGTCGGCGAGCCGAAGCCGGCGAGCGGGCGGACGATCACCCCTTCGTGGAGAAGCCGCTCGAAGAGCGCGTTCGCGTCGTCGCCGGTCTCGACGTAGACGAAGTTGCCGACGCGACGGGACCGGCTCGAGGCCGTGCTCGCGCAGCGACGGCCTCGAGGCGGGCGAGGCCGTCCGCGTTGACCGCGCGGCGGCGCGCGATCTCGTCGGCTCTCGTCGATGCTCGCGAGCGCGGCGACCTGCGCGGGCGTCGTCAGGTCGAACGGCCGGCGCACCTTCGCCATCGCGGCGCAGACGTCGCGCGGCCCGACGGCGTAGCCGACGCGCAGGCCCGGCGAGCCCGTAGATCTTCGAGAACGTGCGCAGGACGACGACGCGCCTGCCCGCGCTTCAGGTAGCGCTCGACCGCGTCCGGATAGTCGGGCCGGTCGATGTACTCGAAGTACGCCTGGTCGACGACCGTGAGCACGTGCTCGGGCACGCGCGTCGAAGTACGCGTCGAGCTCGTCGCGCGTGTTCATCGTCCCGGTCGGGTTGTTCGGGTGGCAGATGTAGACGAGCTTCGTGCGCGGCGTGATCGCCGCGAGCAGCGCGTCGAGGTCGTAGCGATAGTCGCGCAGCGGCACGCGTGCGCCGGTGCGCGCCCTGCTTGCGCGCGTAGATCACGTAGCTCGGGAACGACGGCCAGCCGCAGACGACCTCGTCGCCGGGATCGAGGATCGCCTGGCTGAGCATGTCGATGCAGCCGTCCGCGCCGGCGCCGACGCAGATCTCCTCGGCCGCGACGCCGTGCCGCTCGGCCAGCGCGGCGTGCAGGCGGTAGGCGCCGCCGTCGGGGTAGCGGTTCAGCTCGAGCGCGGCGCGCGCCATCGCCTCGTGCGCGGCCGGGAACGGCCCGAACGGCCCCTCGTTCGAGGCGAGCTTGATCACGCGGTCGAGCCCGAGCTCGCGCTGGACGTCCTCGACCGGCTTGCCCGGCTGATACGGGGTCAGGCCGTCGACGGCCGAACGGAAGAAGCCCGCGCTGAGCTCCGAAGCGGCATTCTCCACGGCCGGGGACCCTACCGTCGAGGGCGGCCTTCGGGGTTCGTTCCACCCCGGCCGACGTCGCCAAGCGAGCTGCTGTTGTCCTGGTGGGTCAAGGCGTACCCGGCCTCCTCCCCACCGCGAGCCTAGCGTCGTCTGCGTTACGTGTCTGTGCCGAAAGCGTGCCGGATGTGTGCCGCGACGACGTCTCCCGGCGACCCCGTAGGCTGCTCGCATGCCGGAGCTTGGCCTCTTCCCGCTGCCGATCGTGCTCGTTCCCACGGAGCGGATCCCGCTGCACATCTTCGAGCCGCGCTACCGCGAGCTGATCGAGGAGTGCGTCGAGAACGAGTCCGACTTCGGCTTCGTGCTCGCCACCGGCGACGGTGCGGTGCATGAGATCGGGACGCGGGCGGCGGTGCTCGAGGTGCTGGAGGTGCTCCCCGACGGACGGATGAACGTCGTCGTCGAAGGAGGCGAGCGCTTTCGCCTGCTCGAGCTCACCTCCGGCCGGTCGTTCACGACCGGGCTCGTGGAGCCGGTGGTCGACGACGACGATCCGCCGGCGGAGGCCGACATCGACCGCGCGCTCGAGGTGTTTCGCGAGCTCGCCGAGACCTCGGAGAGCGAGGTCGACTTTCCGGAGCCCGACGTCGCGCAGCTCGACTTCGAGCTGGCGGCAAGGGTCGACTTCGGCGTCGATGCGAAGCAGGAAGTGCTCGCAATGACCTCGCCGAGGCTGCGCATGCAGCGACTCGCAGTGCTGCTCGAGTCCGCGCTCGAAGCGGTGAGGCTCGAGCGGGTGATGCGCGAGCGCGCGAGCAAGAACGGCAAGGTCGCGCCGGCCGAGACCGACTAGAGGCGAAGCATAGAACCGGGTTCGGGTTCGAACCTGGCTCATGAGTTTCGAGTCGCCGCGGCCTCCCGAACACTCATGAACCCGGTTCAGAGCAAACCGGGTTCGGTTATCACGCGACGACGAGGCCGTCGCCGCCGCGCCGCGCGTCGCCGGCGGCCGCGAGCGACCGTCGGGAAGCACCTCGACGGCGTTCGTCCCGCCGAAGAACAGGTTGCGGCGTCGCCAGCGCACGACGTCGTAGCCCCAGCGACTCGACCTGGTCGAGCTCCGCCGGATCGAAGCCGCCCTCGCAGTGGACGTGCGGCTCGTCGACGTGCACGCGCGGCGCGTCGATCGCGGCCGCGACACCGAGATCGTGCCCGACGACGTTGACGATCACCTGCATGATCGCGCCGCGCAGGCGCGACCGAGCCGGCGCTCCCGACGACGAGCCGTGGCCCGCGTCGCGCCGACGCACGACCGTCGGCGCCATCATGCTCGTCAGCCGCTGACCGGGCGTCGCGGGCCCGCCGCCGACCAGGTCGTACTCGCCGAGCATGTTGTTCAGGTGGATGCCGGTGCCCGGGACGATCACGCCCGAGCCCGAGCCGGTCGACGACGAGAGCGACGCGGCGTTCCCGTCGGCGTCGACGACCGAGACGTGCGTCGTGCCGCCGGCAGGGCGATGCTCGGTGGCGCCCGGCGCCTCCGCTTCGATCCGCGCGACGGCCGCGGCCAGCGCTTCGGGCGAGAGCAGGCGCCGCGCGAGCCCGCCGCGGTGGAGCGCCGCGTCGAAGCCGTCGCCGCGCGCGCGTGTCTGCTCGCGCATCACCTCGACGAGCGAGGCGATCGCCTCGGCGCTTCCCGGCGCACCGCGTCCCGAGGCGTTCGAGCAGCGCGAGCCCGTAGGCGATCAGGATCCCGCCCGACGACGGCGGCGGGTTCGAGATCACCTCGTAGCCGCGATACGGCACGCGCACCGGCCGGCGCCAGACGACGCGGTAACTGCTGAGGTCGTCCAGGGTGAGCAGCCCGCCGCCCGCCTCGCACCGTGGCGACGATCGCACGGGCGAGCTCGCCCGTGTAGAGCGGGCGAGCGCCCTCCTCCGCGATCCGTTCGAGCGTCTCGCCGAGGTCGGGGAGCTGCAGGAGGTCGCCCGGAAGCAGGCGGGAGCCGTCGGCGCGGCTGTAGAGGCGGCGGCCCTCGTCGGTGTGGCGCAGGATCAGGTCGAGGATCGCGTGCAGGTGCGCCTGCGGCCGGGTGAGCTCGACGCCGTCGCGGGCGAGCTCGATCGCCGGCTGCAGGAGCTCGCGCCAGGGCAGCCGTCCGTAGCCCGCGTGCAGCGCCTCGAGCCCGGCCGCCGTTCCCGGCACGGCGCACGAAGCCGCGCCGATCCGGAAGACCTGGGTCGTCTCGCTGTCCCCGCCGAATGCCGACGTCGACTGCGTGCATCGGTCGCCGCCTCGGGCGACGGGCGCCCCCGGCCCGGCGTCGCCACGAAGAAGTCGGCGAGCCGCGGCGGGCGGCGGTCGCCCGGGACGACGAGCGCGAAGCCGCCCGCGCCCGGGCCGGTGAGCGGGCTCTCGGTCACCCAGGCCGCGAATCCGGCTGCCACGCAGGCGTCGACGGCGTTCCCGCCCTCCTCGAGCACCCGCGCGCCGGCCGCAGCCGTCAGCCGGTGCCCGCGGCGATCGCGCCGCTCATGCGATTGTCAGTTCCGCCGATGAATCATGTGGACGAGATGTGGGAATTCGCACCTATCGGAATCTTCACCGTTTACCTACTAACCAGACCCCAGGGAACGAGTCATCAGTTGTGAAAGGCCAGTCATGACATCTCACGCTCAAAGCTCGTTCTCTCGGCGGCCGCATTGTTCGCGGTGATCGCCGTTGCCGCAACTCCCGGGTTGCTGGGCAACCACGTCGAGTCCGCGCTCGACGCCCTGGCCGGCGCCGAACAGCACTGGCTCGTGCTCGCGATGATCGGATTCGTGCTCGCGTTCGTGTGCACCGTCGGCGCCTGGCGCGCAGCGCTCGCCGCCGCCGGCGGCCGGATCTGCGCGCACCGCGCGCGGCGCGAGCATCGGCGTCGGCTCGCTCGTCAACGCGTTCGCGCCCGCGAAGCTCGGCGACGCGGTGAAGATCGCGCTCTTCTCGCGCGCGATCGACGGGCCCGGACGGATCTGGACGGCGGGCGGCGTCTACGCGGCGCTCGCCGCCGCCCGCTCGCTGACTCTCGCTGCGCTGCTCGTCGTCGCGTCGTGCGACCGGCGCGATGCCGCTCTGGCCGGTCTTCGCGCTCTGTGGCGGCGTCGCGCGCTCGTGCTTGCGGCCTCGTTCTCCGGCCGCTGGCGCCGCCATCCGCGGATCGCGCAGCTCCTCGCCGGCTTCGCCGCGCTCGAGCGCTCGCCGCGGGGCTCGCGGCCGTGCTCGGCTGGTCGGTCGGAATGGTGCTGGCCCGCCTCGGGGCGACGATGGCCGTCGCTGCCGCGCTCGGGCTCCCGCATCCCGTCCTCGCGGCGCTCGTGATCTGCCCCGCGCTCGACCTCGCCGGCGGCGTTCCCGCTCACGCCCGGCAACGATCGGCGTCGGGAGCGGCGCCGTCGCCGTCGCGCTCTGCGAGCCGCGGCATCGGGATGGCCCAGGCGCTCGGCGTCGGCTTCGCGATCCAGGCGCTCGAGACGCTCGTCGCTCGCCGTCGGCTCGGCGGCGCGCTCTACCTCGCGTGGCCGAGCGACGCCGTGCGACGGTGGACGCTCCGCGCCGCGACGGTCGGCGTGACCGCGTCGCTCGCGGCAGCGTCGGCATCACCGTGCTCGACCTGACCTAGCGAGTCGCGCAGGAACGACGGCGTGCTCGAGCGCGTCGCCCGACGACGCCGTGCGATCGAGCCGGCGCTCGCGTCTGCCGGCGACTGCGCAGCGCCGAGGCCGGTCGCGACGACCGTGATCCAGATCTGGCCGGTCAGCCGCTCGTCGATCGTCGCGCCGAAGATGATGTTCGTGTCGTCGGTCGCGGCCGCGCGGACGACCTCGGCCGCCTCGTTGACCTCGTAGAGCGAGAGGTCGTCGCCGCCGGCGATCGAGAGCAGGATGCCGCGCGCGCCGACGATCTCGGTGTCGATCAGCGGGCTGCGCAGCGCGCGCTCGGCCGCCTCCCTCGCGCGGTTCTCGCCGGTCGCGAAGCCGATGCCCATCAGCGCCGAGCCGGCGTCCTTCATGATCGTGCGCACGTCGGCGAAGTCGAGGTTGATCAGGCCCGGGTTCGTGATCAGGTCGCAGATGCCCTGGACGCCCTGGCGCAGCACGTCGTCGGCGATCCGGAACGCGTCGAGCATCGAGGTCGACTTGTCGAGCACCTCGAGCAGCCGGTCGTTCGGGATCACGATCACCGTGTCGCAGGCCTCGCGCAGCGTCTCGACGCCGTCGTCGGCCTGCTTCTTGCGGCGCGTGCCCTCGAACTTGAACGGCATCGTGACGATCCCGACCGTGAGCGCGCCGAGCTCGCGCGCGATCCGCGCGACGACCGGCGCGGCGCCGGAGCCGGTGCCGCCGCCCTCGCCGGCGGTGACGAAGACCATGTCCGAGCCGCGCAGCGTGCGCTTGATCTGGTCGTAGCTCTCCTCGGCCGGCCCGGCGGCCGATCTCGGGGTCGGCGCCCGAGCCGAGGCCCTCGGTGAGCTCGCTGCCGATGTGGATCTTCGTCGGCGCGTCGCTCATCTGCAGCTGCTGGATGTCGGTGTTGACCGCGACGAAGTCGACCTGCGTGATGCCCGCGTCGATCATCCGGTCGACCGCGTTCAGGCCGGCGCCGCCGACGCCGACGACGCGGATGACCGCGAGGTACGACGCGCTGTCGCGCGGCGCGCTCGAGGCGCGCCGGCTGGTCGGGCAGCGGCTCGAGCCAGCGCGCGAGCCGGCGTTCGGCTCGACGGCTCGCGGCTCGCGATCGGGAGCACCGGCTCGGCCGCGCGAGCGGGCGTCGGCGACGCGGGCGCTCGGCGTGCATCGGACGACGGCTCGGCGCGCCTGGCCTCGTGCGGGCGTCGGCTGCCGGCTCGACCGGCAGCCGCTGCTGGCCGTCGTCCGGCTCCTTGCCCTCGCGCTGCGCCGCTTCGGTCGCGCGGAAGAGCTCCGCGAGCGGGCCCTCACGCATGCTGGCGCGATTTCTGGCCATCGAGCACCTCCTTCGCGAGGTCGCGGTACAGCTCGGCGGCTTCGCCGTCGGGCTCGTAGGCGAGCACGGACGAGCCCTTCACCGGCGCCTCGGCGAAGCGGATCGTCTTGCGGATCCGCGTGTTGTAGACGAGGTCGCCGAAGTTCTCGCGCAGGATCTCGTCGGCCTCGCGCGAGTGCGTCTGCCGCTTGTCGTACATCGTCGGCAGGATCCCGATCGATCGTCGACCTTCGGGTTCAGGTTCTCGCGCACCATCGCCAGCGTGTTCTCGAGCTGGACGAGCCCGCGCAGCGACAGGTACTCGGTCTGCACCGGCACGATCACGCCGGTCGCGGCGACGAACGCGTTGATCGTCAGCAGGCCGAGCGACGGCGGCGTGTCGATGAGGATGAAGTCGTAGCGGTCCTTGATCGGCGCAAGCGCCTTCTCGAGCGCGCGCTCGCGGCCGATCTGGCTCGAGAGCGCGAGCTCGGCGCCCGCGAGGTCGATCGACGAGACGGCGATGTCGATCTCCCGTGTGCTCGATCACCTGCTCGATCGGCAGCCGGTGGACGAGCACGTCGAACATCGACTGCTCGATCGTGTCCGGGTTCAGGCCCTGCGACATCGTCAGGTTGCCCTGCGGGTCGAGGTCGATCAGCAGCACCCGGTGGCCGCGCTCGGCGAAGCGCGACGCCGAGGTTCAGCGTCGTCGTCGTCTTCGCGACGCCGCCCTTCTGGTTCGCGAGCGCGATGACCTGCGTGCTGCGCAGGGGCCTGGCTCGCTCGCAGGGCGAACGTGCGGGACGCGGAAGGAGGCGCGCGAGACCCATGTGAGAGCGCTTTTCGGGTCGGGTCAGCTCATTCCTTCCGCCTCCCTCTCGAAGTTTCTGCGACCGCCGCCCGCGCCCGCGCGTCGCCCTCGAGCCGCGCCCACGCCTCGGCCTCGCGGACGAGCGCCCGCAGCTCGCCGAGCACGACCCCGGGGTCGGCCCGTCCGCGGTCGAGCGCGTCGATCCGCTCGAGCCGCGCCAGCACCGTTCGCCACTCCGTCCGCTTCGTCCATGCAGCGACCGTAGCCGGAGCAAATGTCACGTGTCTGTGCCGACTTTGCGAACGATTTACGCGACGCGCAGCACGGACGACGGCCGCGGCCGCAGGCCGAGCAGCGTGTCGTCGAGCGCCGTCACGAGCTCGGCGCGGTTCCCGTGCAGCAGCGTCTCGACGAGCGCGCGCCGCACCGCGTCCCGCGCGTCGCGGCCGAGGCGCTCGGCGCGCAGCGCCTCGAGCAGCTCGGCGCGCTCCCGGCTCTTCTCGCCGAGCAGGACCGCCGCGCGCATCGCCGCGGCCCAGGCTCCACCGTCGTCTCCGAGCAGGCAGCGTCAGCGCGTCGCGCACCTGGGCCGAGCGGAACGGCTCCTCGGAGAACAGCGAGAGCTCCCAGCGGTCGAGCGCCTCGCCGAGCTCGCGGTCGTCGTCGGCGAGCGTCAGCCGCTCGCGCAGGTCGGCGGCGAGCCGCGCGCGGAGCGTGTCGAGGCGCGTCGCCTCGCCGCGCGGCTGCGTCGCCGCGATCGGCAGCAGCGGCGAGATGCGCAGCGGCCGGAAGTCGAGCCGCTCGAAGACGACCGGGCCGGCCGCGATCGCACCGGCGGTCGCGAGCCGGAGCGCGGTGACCGCGTCGGCGAGCTCGCGCGGCGGCGTCGGGCGGCTCGGCGTCGGCGGCGTCGAGCTCGCGCGAGAGCTCGAGGACGAAGAGGCGGTCGACGTCACGGCCGAACTCGGGCGGCATCAGGCCGCGTGCCTCGGGCCAGAGCGACGAGATCTCGCCGGCGACGATCGGGCGCAGCGGATGTCCGCCGCCGAGCTCGACGTCCTGGCCCGCCGAGAGGCCGACCAGCGGCGCGATCGCGGCGTACGAGCGCGCCGTGCCGAAGAGCGTGCGCTCGAACTCGGCGTACGCGGACTCGAAGGCGTCGTCGTGCCAGTCGAAGCCGCCGCAGCGCTCGGCCGTCCAGGTCAGCATCGGCAGCAGGATCGAGCGGAAGAGCGCGTCGTCGCCGGTGTCGCCGATGCCCGAGTGCGCGCGCGCGAAGATCGCCGCCGCCGGCTCGCGCTTCAGGTCGTCGATCGCGTTCCGCGTGTCGGGCAGGCGGCGCAGCGTCGGCGCCTGCTCGTCGACGAAGCCGCGGACGAGCGGCCGGTACTCGTAGAGCGACGGTCCGTCGCGCGTCGGGTGCTCCTCGAACGCAGAACGGCAGCTCGACGCCGCGCTCGACCGCGAACGCCGCGAGGCAGAACGCGCGCAGGCACTGGTAGAGGTGCGGTGCACGGAGCGCCACGGGGACAGTTACGCGCCGCGCGGATCGTCTCCTCTCTGGCACGCCGGACACCAGTAGGCCATCCGGTTGTCGTCGCCCTGGCCCCACGAGCGGATCCGCGTGCCGCAGCGAGGCACGGCCGACCGGCGCGGCGGCTGCCGCCGCCGCCCGGCAGCGTATGCAACTGCGGCACCACGAACGGATCGAGCTTGCGCGAGGGATTGAGCGGCACGCCAGCAGGATTGGCTGCCAGCACCTCATAGAAGCGGCGCCAGTCGATGATCCAGTTGCTGGAAAGCACCGGAAGCGGGAGCGGCGGCTCCGGTGGATTGGGAGCGAGATCGCCGATAATGCCGCCGGACAAGCCGGTGAACCTGAACAGCAGATCGAGCGTCGCCGGAATTACCGACCGCCCGGCGTGAAGATGCGATTGTGGCTATAGACCTCGCGCACCATGCTGTGGCCGAGCCGATACGCAGCGGCGGAGAATTCGACCGGCATATAGGGTATCTTCTTGAAGCGGTAGAAGCGGCGCCCCTGTTCGAGGATCTTCGCGACGATGCCCTTCTCGGTGATGCGCTCCACGAAATCATGCAGCACCATCCACTGATAATGCCAGGTCACGATCTGGCGTGCCTCGATGAATATCTCGCCGGCCGGCTTTCCCGCCGCCGCGAGCTGATCGCAGACCTTGTTGTGAAATTTCAGCATCGCAAGGTGGGTTTGCGCGACCAGGAGATTTTCGTCGTTGCGATGATCGCCGATCAGCGCGAACCCTTCCGGGCTGCGCGGCAGGTCGTTGCGAGGCGTAATGGTCACGTCGCCGGGTGCCACGCTTACGGTCTTGCCGATCAGCAGTTTCGGACCGGGATTCTTGCCCGTCGGCATCGCCGGGATTGCGCGCGTAAAGCTGTCGACTGCCATCCGGACCCAGGCCATAGACACTGTCCAGATCGAGCGCCGGCGTGCGGAAATTCTCGACCGCGTCGGGATCGGCTTCCTTGTCGCCGAACGAGGTCAGATCCAGCGTGATGTCGTGGTCGACGAACTGACCGAGATAGGTGAATCCCGCCGGCACCTTGGTGTTGTTTCCGGTCGGCATCGCCCGGAGCAGCATCCTTCATCGCGTCGGCCAGTTCGTGCAGCGGACCGTCGTCGACGGCCAGCGGATCGAGGGTCGGAAACATTCGCCCGAACATGCCGGGATCGTCGTGTCCGGAAAGCGTATCGAGAAATTGTCGGGTCGGATGGCGACCAGCTTTGCCATGGCCGGGCTGGACATTCACTTCTGTTCCCATCGCTTGCTCCAATCAGTAAAATGTTGGGGAGAGGGCGCAGTCAGTCGTCCGTCTGAAGGTCATTAAAAATAAATTGAAACTTTTCGAAATACCCCTCCAGGTGAGCTAACGACGCAAACTAATCCCTAGATTGTGTCGAATTCGCGCACGGCGTTGCGAACCTGTAATTCGAAATCTATTCGGCGATGTCGAACTGCCTGCGTATTTCGGCATCGGTGTAGAAGCACACACCACCATCAAGATCCCGGACCAGCCATTCCCCCAGATAAACGACCTGTGTACCGCTTCGCCTCTCGTGGCGAATATCAAGCTGCCCATCGTCGCATCGCTGGAGTGAACAGCTGGACTGTATCCAGCTCGGCCATTCGTGCAGAGGCTGTCCGATAAATTGCCAAGCGATCAGCGCCACGTTGCTTGGACGAGGGTTCAACTTGAGTGTGCTATCCACAATCACCTCCAAAAGACTAGTTTTTTGAAACTGTACAACGCCCGAGACGGACGAAAGTTGAGCGCTACAGTGAACTATGGCCGGGATGTCTGGCGGGATAGGTTCCGTGTCAGGCCGGACCGGATAGGATCACGGCTCCGCCACCCGGTAATTCGGTCAATCCGGCCTTTGCCCTTGGCCCGGGCCGAGCCAAGCATCCGTGCAGGAATTGATCGAAAATTCCACAGACGCGTTCGATGATCTGAGACGGCGCGGGGCGCACATCTTTACCTATTGAAGGCCCGATTTGATGGACAGCGATTATTGCAGGAACCCCTGCGGGTCGGATCATGCTCTCGCATCAGGCGGCGCGTCGCGCGTCCTCGGCGAGCGCTCGGTAGGACAAGGCTTCCGCCAAATGCAGCCGGCCGATCTTGTCCGCGCCGTCGAGGTCGGCCAGCGTGCGGGCGACGCGCAACACGCGGTGATAGCCGCGCGCCGACAGCCGCATGGTCTCGGCGGCGTCGCGCAGCAGTTTCGTTCCTTGCGCGTCAGGCTGCGCGATCTGTTCCAGCAGCGACGCCGGCGCCTCCGCATTGGTGCGGATATGTGGAAGTCCCGCCGCGGCATAGCGCGCCAGTTGGATGTCGCGCGCCGCGGTAACGCGCGCGGCAACTTCCGCGGAGCCTTCCGCAGGCGGTGGCAGGATCAGGTCGGTCGCGGTCACCGCCGGGACCTCGATTCGCAGATCGATGCGATCCATCAGCGGGCCTGAGATGCGCGCCTGATAATCGCCGGTGCAGCGTTCGATCCGGCCGCGTTTGCAGGAATAGCCGGGCTCGAAGGCGTGGCCGCAGCGGCACGGATTCATCGCCGCGACCAGCATGAAGCGCGCCGGATAGGTGACGCGATGGTTGGCGCGCGACACCGCGACCTCGCCGTTCTCGAGCGGCTGGCGCAGCGAATCCAGCACCCGCGGATCGAACTCCGGCAACTCGTCGAGAAACAACACGCCCTGATGCGCCAGCGAGATCTCGCCGGGCTTGGCGCGCACGCCGCCGCCCGTCAGCGCCGCCATGCTGGCGGAATGATGGGGCGCGCGGAACGGTCGTCTGGCGGTGAGCGCGCCGCCCTGGATTTCGCCGGCGACAGAGGCGATCATCGACACTTCGCCGACGTTCGCGCTTTTTGCAAGCGCGTCTTGAGGCCAATTTAGCCATGCTCGGGCGGCTCGACACTGTTCCGGGGTCATTCCCGGAATATGATGACGTAAACTATTTTCGTCAAGGTCAACGATTTGCGTTGACGCTCATCACTTTCATCACTTATCAATGAGGTCAACGGAAAACGTTGGTCTCATGTCGCAGCACTTCCTTCTCATCGGCAAAGGCGAGGTCGCTAAGTTTAGCGAAGGTCGCCCGTTTGTCGGACGAGGAAGCCTACGAGACCTTCAAGCTTGATCCGCTGGGCCGCCACTGACGGCGAGCCGGTTTGCCCGCGCTGCGAATGCGCCGCCGTCTACACCTACACGACCCGCAAGCTGTTCAAGTGCAAGGCCTGCAATCACCAATTCAGCGTCACGTCCGGCACGATCTTCGCCAGCCGCAAGCTGCCGATCCGCGACTATCTTCTTGGCGATCGCGATCTTCGTGAACGGCGCGAAGGGCCATAGCGCCCTGCAACTGAGCCGCGACCTGGATTGCCAGTACAAGACGGCTTTCGTGATGGCGCACAAAATCCGCGAAGCGCTGGCATCGGAAGCAAACGGCGCGACCGTCTCCGGCGAAGTCGAAGTCGATGGCGCATACTTCGGCGGCCACGTGCGCCCGGCGAACCACAAGATCAATCGCCGCGACCGTCGCCTTGCTGAAAACCAGACCGGCAAGCGCCGCGTGGTCGTCATCATGCGCGAGCGCGGCGGCCGCACGCTGCCTTTCGTGTTCAAGTCCGAGGATGCTTCGGTCGTCACGATTGCCCGCACCGTTGCGCCCGGCAGCACCGTCTATGCCGACGAAGCCACGCATTGGGACGCGCTACATGCTCGCTTCCTGACGAAGCGGATCAATCACTCTGAGGCCTATTCGACGGACGAAGCCTACACCAATCAAGCGGAGTCGTTTTTCTCTCGCCTGCGCCGCGCTGAAATCGGCATTCATCACCACGTCGCCGGCCCGTACCTGTCGGCCTATGCCAGCGAAATGGCTTGGCGCGAGAACAATCGCCGCGTCAGCAACGGCGAGCAATATCTGATGACGACTAGCGCCGCGCTTACGCACCCGGTTTCGCGGCAGTGGAAGGGCTATTGGCTGATCTCCCAAAGCATGTACTGCCCCGGTCCCTGATCGCATCGGACCACCCCGTTTTCCCGCTGGCCCCGCAGCGCGACGCCGACCCGCTTTGTCATGAGCCGCAACAGCCGCAAGTCGCTCTTATCCAGCGCCCGCTCGACAAGTAGCTGTAGGGCGATGTCGCGCGTGGTGAGCGGTTCTGCGGCTTGGCGCAAGCACGCTCAGAATGATCCGGGTCATTTGGCCCCGGTTTCACCAGTCCTTCGGCGGCCGGAAGGCCTTGGGCTTGATCGTCTCGACCTGAAAGTCCGGGTCGAACTGCACGATGGTCGCGTCTAGGCTTTCGAGGTCTAGGACCATCTTTCGCAGGGCCTCATGGGTGTTTTCGATATCGCCCGCCAGTTGGGCGCGGCGCTTTACCAGCCCGTTCAAGACAAACTCGTTCATGGCTGTACGCTCCCGTGCAGATGCTACATTGCACGGGAATGGTAGCCGGGACGAGGCAGCATTGGCCGCTAGGTGTGGCAAGGTGAGTTTGCTACCTAATGCCGAACAGTTCGGACGGCGACAGCGGCGGCAGGATCGAGGGCAGCCGCGCCGCCAGCATCGACTTGCCGGCGCCCGGCGAGCCGATCATCAGCAGGTGATGGCCGCCGGCCGCGGCGATCTCGAGCGCGCGCTTGGCGCTTTCCTGGCCCTTGATGTCGCGCAGGTCGAGCAGATCCGCCTCGCGCGCATGGACCTTCGGTTGCGGCCGCGACAGCACCTGCGTGCCTTTGAAATGGTTGGCGATCTGGATCAAAGAGTTGGCGGCGACGATCTGGATATCCGGGCTCGCCCAGGCCGCTTCCGCACCGCAGGCCGCGGGACAGATCAGGCCTTCGTCGCGTGAATTGGCGCCGATCGCGGCCGGCAATGCCCCGGCGACCGGCGCAATCGATCCATCGAGGCCGAGTTCACCGAGCACCGTGAAACCGTTGAGCGCATCCGGCGGAATCGCGCCGATTGCCGCCATCAGCCCGAGCGCGATCGGCAGATCGTAATGGCTGCCTTCCTTGGGCAGATCGGCGGGTGCGAGGTTGACCGTGATTCGCCGCGCCGGCAGCGCCAGCCCCGAGGCGATCAGCGCCGAGCGGACCCGCTCGCGGGCCTCGGACACCGCCTTGTCCGGCAGGCCAACGATGGCAAACGCGGGTAATCCGGGCGCGACCTGTACCTGCACGTCGACCGCGCGGGCTTCGATCCCCTCGAATGCTACCGTGGAAACGCGCTGAACCATGCTCGCCCTCTGCCGCAATCAAAGGTAGCGGAAAGTGCGAACAGTAGCAAGAACATTACGGGAACAAGAAGGGGTTGAGTCCGGAGGTCAGCCCAACTGCTGCCCCCGGACTCTGGACCGCTTCAGAGCATCATGACCATCGGCTCGGCGATGTAGTGGAATCCGTCCCCGTTCTTGACGACATGGCCGTAGCCTGGCCAGGGGAAGTGATAGGACATCACCGCGATCTTGTTGGCCGCGAGCATGTTCAGCATTTTCACGCGCGACTGCGCCGCCTGCTTCGGGTCGGTGTCGTAGGAAAACTCCATCAGCGGCTTCTCGAGCAGAAGGATCTGGTGATGGGTGAGGTCGCCAAGGAAAGCGAAGGATTTGCCGTCCGACGTCACCATGAACATGTGGTGGCCGACGGTGTGGCCGGGTGCCGCCATGGCCTGAATGCCAGGCAGGAATTCCTGTCCGTCCTTGAAGAACACCAGCCGGTCGCGCACCGGCAGCAGGTTCTTGCGGGCGTGAACCACGAAATCCTTCAGCGGGCTGCCCATCTTGCCTTCGTCGGTCCAGAAGTCGAAATCGCTCTGCGCGATGTAGAACTGCGCATTGGGAAACAATGGTTTGTCGTCCGTTCCGACGATGCCGCCGATATGGTCGATATGGGCGTGCGACAACACCACCGCGTCGATATCCTCAGGCTTGATCCCGGCCTCCGCCATGCTCTTCTGCTGGCGGCCGGTGGTCGGCCCGAATGCTTTCGATGTCCCCATGCCGGTGTCGAACAGCACGAGCTTGTCACCCATGTTCACGATCGGAGAGTTCTGCTCGAGCACCACGTTGTCGGGCGACAGGAAGTTGTCCGACAGCATCTTCTTCACCTCCTCCTTTGGGACGCCGATAAACGTGCCGGAGGGGTCGCCAAGCGGTAGCGGACCGTCGGAAACGACGGTGACTTCGGCGCCGCCGAGAATGAAGCGGTGGAAATAAGGCGACTGGGTCCCGAGCTTGGGCGCACGCGCCAGCGCAGCGCGGTCGAGCAGGGTCGTTGCACCGAGGCCGGCGCCGAGAGCAAGCAGGGATCGTCGCGAAACACCGTATGTCATGCGTCTTCCTCCACTGTTTTTGTAAAATTGGGCACGTTGCCGCCCGGACAAACCGGTCCGCTCGATTTGAACCAGGCAGCAATATGCTGCCCTCGCTTTCGAAAGCTGGCAAGCGCCTTGGCGGTCTATCGCAGCGCGATACCGATCCCGCTTTTTGCCGGCCTTGCCTGGTCGCGCCTCGGATTTTCGCGGTCACGTCGGGGCCGCCGAGCCGCGCGATGGCTGAAACCGATCAGTGATCTGACCTCGATTTTTCCGCCGGCGTTTTATCGGGAATAGAAGAACGGTCAAACCCGAACCGTCGAACCAACTCGGTAAAGAGAAATCAAAGACAACACATACATTGCGACAGGTTCCGCTAGGGCTATCCCAATAGTTCTTTTGTACACCGGCTGGCACGGCGGATGAGCCATGATCGGGCGGGGTTAGGGGGCGACATGTTGCAGAATCGACGTAGAAGCGACCGTGAACAATGCAGAAGGGTCGCGAAGATTTAGTTTGGGATCGGCTCGTTGCCGCGCGACTGCATGATCACGGATGTCTCGAAGGGCGGCGTCAAAGTGGTCGCGGAATATCCTGAAATTCCCACCGAATTTACCATCACCTTATCGACCGGCGACACCCGCCAATGTCGGCTGGCATGGCGCATCGGTTGTGAATTCGGCGCTGAATTCATCGACTAGACTGACCCGGCACGCGCTTGCGGTTGTCACGTGAGCGCAGTGGAGGTCGCGCCGACCGTTTAACCTGAAGTTAGGGTTACTCTGCGCATTTCAGGCCTGTTGCTGACCACAGGTCAAAGTGCATGCGCCGACAGTTGCCTGAACGACATCGCTTCACAAGACGTCTTACATCATCAGCATTGTCCGCGATCTTCGTGTTCGGACTTTGTAGCTGTCAAACCGCAGGCCTGTCGGATATCACGGGCTCGCTGGGTGAGAAAACCGAAGCAAGCAGCGCGACCGAGTTGCGAAACGAGTTAGAGGTTTACGGCGACCGCTTTCGCGCCAACCGCAAGGACGCCGATGCGGCGTTACACTACGGAAAAGCGCTCCGCGCTGCGGGGCAGCGGGCCCAGGCAGTCGCGGTGCTCGAACAAGCGACGATCGCATCGCCCGGCAACAAGGCGCTACTAGCGGGGTATGGGCGCGCGCTGGCGGACAATGGTGATTTCCAGCAGGCATTCGACGTCCTCAGCAACGCCCACACGCCAGACGATCCCGATTGGCGGATTCTGTCGGCTCAGGGGACGGTGCTCGATCAACTCGGCCGATACGACGAAGCACGCCAGTATTACGAGAGCGCACTGAAAATGGCGCCGGACGAACCGTCCGTGCTCTCTAATCTCGGCCTTTCCTACGTTCTCTCGAAAGATTTGCCCAAGGCGGAGGAGACGCTGCGCCGTGCCAATAGCCGCGCGGACGCGGATCCGCGCGTGCGGCAGAATCTGGCGTTGGTGGTTGGTCTGCAGGGCCGTCTGGCCGAGGCCGAAAGCATCGTGAAAGCCGGTCGGCCGCCGGACGAGGCGGCGGCGAATGTTACCTATCTGAGACGGCTGTTATCTCGGAAAGAGAATGCGCATGCGGACGCAGGCGAGCTATCGGTGGCGTCGGCTGGGCGCCACGATTGAGCCTCGACGGACAGCCGTCGGTTATTACTTTGCCAGTAATTTCCCGAGGATCGGCGAAAGCAGCGAGCGCTTCGGCTTTTTAGGCTCGATGCGGCCCGTCAGCCGGCGCGCGATCTGCAGAAACATCTTGGCGGTGCGATGATTGGCGGAGATTTCCGCGATCATCTGGCCGTTATTGGCCGCGGTGCCGAACATTCGCGAATCGAACGGAATTGAAGCGATCGGCTGGCTCTCGACGGTCTTGGCGAATCCGCGCGCATCGATTTCCGGGCGCTTCGCCATGCCGACCTGGTTGAGACAATAGAGCGGCGCGCTGTCGTTGGGCCGCGCCCCCTTCAGCATATTCAACATGTTCTTGGTGTTGCGCAGGTTGGCCAAGTCCGGCTCGGCCACGATCAGGATATCATCCGCGCCGACCAGAGCGCGCCTCGTCCATCCCGACCATTGGTGTGGAATGTCCAGCACGATGCAGGGCGTCGTCATGCGTAGCGTGTCGAAGATCGAATCAAACGCTTCCGCGCCGAAGTCGTAGACCCGGTCGAGCGACGCCGGCGCTGCCAGCAGGCTGAGGTGCTCGGTGCATTTTGCCAGCAGGCGGTCAACGACGACGGTATCGAGCCGGTCAGGCGAGAAGACCGCGTTGGCGATGCCCTGCAACGGATCCCGATTGTAATTGAGACCAGCGGTGCCGAACGCCAGGTCGAGATCGATGACCACGGAATCCAGTGCAAGGTCCCGCGCTATCGCCCAGGCCACATTGTGGGCGACGGTGGATGCGCCGACACCGCCCTTGGCTCCGACCACTGCGATGACCCGGCCGGCGGTTATCGCCTCCGACGCCGAGAACAGGCTGCAGATAGAACGCACCACATCAAGTGTGACGACCGGCCCAACGACGTAGTCGTTGACGCCGCGACGAACCAGTTCGCGATAGGGCGCAGCATCGTTGGCATTGCCGATCACGACAACGCGGCTGCCTGCGTCGCACACGGTTGCGAGTTGATCGAGATTGGCAAGAATATCGCTGCGGCCTTGCGATTCCAGAATGATGACGTTCGGAGTGGGCACCGCCAGGTAGGTTTCGATCGCGGCTGCCATGCCGCCCATTTGAACCGAGAGATGAACCTTGCCAAGGCGACGGTCTTCGCCCGCCAGTCGCACAATGTTCGCGGTTTGCTCGGTCTCGCAAAAGGCCTGCACCGATACGCGCGGTGCCGGAGCGATGTAGTCGTTCGCGGCCGGCGTGGTGTCCGGTTGCTCGTTAAGTTTTTGACGGACGTGGCTGATCATTTGCCGGCATCGCTTAGTGCGGCGGCGTCGGGATAGACGGTCGCGGTCGGGTTACCCTTGCGATATTTTTCGAAGCCCTCGGTGCGCCGCGCGGTATAGGCAGGAGTTTCAGGTCGCGGCTGCACGAGATCCGATGGGTTGTCGATCATCGCCGCGAGATTGCGCTGGTTCGCGCAACCGAAATTGTAATATGACCTGTTCTCCGAATAGCTGGGGTTCGTGATTGACGGTCCAAGGTCCTCCGGCCACAGGCCGCAGGGCCCGGCCACGGCCGACATTTTCGGATAATTCAGCCGGATCGTTGCCAACTGGCGCGGGTCGTTCGGGCTGTAGTGGTGGACCGTGATGCCGCGCGGCGGCACGCCGGCCGCTGCCAGCAGCGATCGAATTTCGCGAAACGCATCCGCTGCTGCCGCGGCGTTCGGGGTATCGACCGGCACATCGGCAACGATCGCACCGGTTGCTTCGCGGCGCCAGGCTTGCGCCAGCCCAAGCACATCGGTGCGTTGGGATGCGGACAGGCCGCCGCGCGCATTTCCGACGAAGATCACCACCGACTGATCCGCTTCATGAATCGCGATCGGGTGACGCCAGCGGTAATCCTCGGGAATCGTCGCGGTGGTGATTTCTCCGCTGGTGTTCACGCACGCAGCCAGCGTGACCGAAAGGCCGATAAGCGCTGCTGCGATCCGCAAGGTGCGATTGCAGTCGACAAATATTCTGGTTGTCATCGTCTTGGCCCCGCCTCAATCCGTGATAAAGCCAAAGTTGTACGGGCGGCCCGCAACCTGTTCGACGCGGCCGGACACGCCGTAAATTCGATTGATGCGAGCCAGCAGTGCCGATTGGGAATCTGACGCGGGCGCAAACCCGTCATCGGGCCGCGACAACTCTTTCTGGGCAACCGCCCGGACGATATAGGGCGTCACCAAAACCATCAGCTCGGTTTCGTTGTTGACGAAGTCCTGGCTTCTGAACAGCGCTCCAAGGACAGGCAATTGGTCCACGCCGGGCATTCCATTGACGGCCTGTTTGGTCTGCTCCTGGATCAGGCCGGCCATCGCCATCGATCCGCCCGACGGAATCTCCAGCGTCGTTTCAGCGCGGCGGGTCTTGATCGATGGAATACTGATTCCGTTCAGGTTGATCGAATTCTCTTGCGAGATCTCCGATACTTCGGTCATCACCCGCAGGCTGATCCGACCTTCGGCGAGCACGACCGGCGTGAAATTAAGCGAGATACCGAACTTCTTGAACGAGACCGATAGTTGGCATTGCACGATCGTGCTTGTCGACGTCGTGGGTTGGCAGGTCGACCCGGCCGGGACCGGAAACTCGCCGCCGGCGACGAAGGTCGCCGACTCGCCCGAGATCGCAGTCAAATTCGGTTCGGCCAGCGTGCGAACCACGCCCGCGCTTTCCATCGCCCGCAAGGTGGCCTGAACCGACGGGTTGGAGCCGAACGATCCCGAGACGAAGTTGCCGGGGACGAGCGGTGTATTGTTCGCCGTGAACGGGTTTGCATTGTTGAAGGTCACGACCGAATTGCCGTAATTCAGCTTGGCGCTGAGGTCGATGCCCATTTGCTTGATGATCGAGCGCGCGACCTCGGCGACGGTGACCTTCAGCATCACCTGATCGCGGCCCCGAACCGCGATCGAGTTGACGACCTTGTCGGCGCCGCCCGCGAGCCGTGCGGCAAGATCGCCCGCCTGTTGCGCTTCGATCGGACTCGATACCGATCCGGTCAGCACCACACCGTCGCCGACGCCGTCGATCTGGATGTCGGCGTTTGGCATCGCCTGTTTCAGAGTGGCGCGCACACCGTTGAGGTCGCGTTTGACGGCGATGTCGTAGGCGGCGATCTGCTGGCCGTCGGCATCGAAGAACACGACGTTGGTCTGGCCGACGGCGGTGCCGATGATGTAGGCGCGCTGAGCCGAGTGGACGATGGCGTTGGCGATCTTGGGATCGGCGACCAGCACATCCTTGCTGTCGCGCGGCAAATCGATGACGGCCGATTTGCCGATGCCGAGCGACAGGAAGTGTGTCTTTTGCCCGGTGGCAATCGACGCCGCGGCGTGGGCGTCGCTCGCCGCGATGGGTGCCGAGGCCAGATTGAGCGTCAGTGCCGCGACGGCCGAGAACGACAGGACGCGGACCAACATGGCTCGCGTCTTCCGCCGATTTTCACTGCATTCCATGTCGGTCGTCCTCTTAGTCACTTCTGTGGCTTGGTCACTTCTGTGTCGTCGTCAGAGTCGAGACGCCGTAACGAATCACATTGATGCTGTCGCGATGCTTCGGAGCTTGATCGTCGTCCTTGCTCGCCACGACGTTGACGTCGGCGATGCTGCGCAGCGCCAGCGACAAGGTGCCGCTTTGGCGTGCGCGGGCGAGTGTCTCGGCTTGCTCGGGCTTCAACTCGAGCGTGACGGTCTTGCCGACCACGGCGTTCTGGCCGTCTTTTTCCTTTGGCGCCTGGTCGATCGCGAGAACGCGAATGTTGCTCAGGATGATTTCCGACTGTGCGATTTCGCCCGAAGCGACGTGATCCGGATTCTTCTCGTGCTTCGAAAGAATGACGTCGACCCGGTCATTGGGCAGGATAAAGCCGCCGGCGCCGGTTTCCGGCGAGATCTCGGTCGAGACCGCGCGCATACCGGTGGGCAGGATCGCCGCCATGAAGCCCGACCCATTGCCTTTGACCAGCTTCTGCTCGCGAATCGGCTCGCCGGCGATAAACGGCGCGCGCACGATCGAACCGGCAATCTGCGTCGTTGCGTCGGGGCGTTCGTCGCGGCGTATGAAAGTGTTGCTTGCTGCCGACGTTGGCCAGGTCTGCCACTGCATGTCCTCAGGCTTGACCGACTGGCCGAGGCCGATGTCGGCCTTCGCAACCAGAACGTCGACGGTTTGCAATTGTACGACGGGGGGCGGCGGCCTGTTGTCCGGTCCGGTACCGCTTGCCAGATAGGCGGCGATGCCGCCGGCACCGAGAGCGATAGTCAGGACGACAATACGTGCGGTATTCATACGCTTTACTCTTACGCCGGGACCGCTTGAGCTGCGTGGCAGTGACAGCCTCAGCCTGTTCCCAGCGCATGACTAAGCGGCAAAAGTGTAAGCAACCTTGAGGAGTGATGCGTTCGCGGAAAAGGTATCCGGAGATTCTTCGTCATGGTGAACGGGGCGTTATCGTTCGAAAACAAACCCGTGGTTCTTCGATGAACCTGAACTTCAGCCGGTCGCGCAGATCGCCGAGCCAGGCGGATGTGAACGCGAGGCCTCGCAGCGCGCGTCTATCTTTCTTTCAGCTCAACGATCGGATGCGCTGTGGGCGACAAATATGCTTATCGGTGGTATCGGCCGAGACGGCCGATACAGGCGCCTGGCGATAAGATTCAAATTAGGATTTTGTCCGCTTCGCCTCGATCGCGTCCCAGATTTTCGCGGCCACGTCAGGCCCGCCGAGTCGCGCGATGGCGCGAATGCCGGTTGGCGACGTCACGTTGATTTCGGTGAGGTTGCCGTCGATGACGTCGATGCCGACAAACAGCAGCCCGCGCGCGCGTAGCGCCGGGCCGAGGGTCGCGCAGATCTCGCGCTCGCGCGGCGAAAGCTCGGTCGCCTGTGCGGCGCCACCGCGGACCATGTTGGAGCGCAGATCATCGGTCGCCGGCACGCGATTGACCGCGCCGGCGAACTCGCCGTCGACCAGGATGATGCGCTTGTCGCCGTGTTTGACCTCGGGAAGAAAGCGCTGGATCACCCATGGCTCGCGGAACGTCACCGAAAACATGTCGAACAGCGAGCCGAAATTCATGTCCTGGGGCATCACGCGAAACACCGCGGCGCCGCCGTGGCCGTGCAGCGGCTTCATCACCACCGCGCCGTGCTCGTCGCGGAACGCGTTGATTTCGTCGAGGTCGCGCGAGATCAGGGTCGGCGGCATCAAATGCGGAAAATCCATCACGAACATCTTTTCCGGCGCGTTGCGTACGCTGGCGGGATTGTTCACCACCAGCGTTTTGGGGTGAAGACGTTCGAGAAAATGGGTCGAGGTGATGTAGGCGAGGTCGAACGGCGGGTCCTGCCGCAGCAAAATGACGTCGAATGCCGCCAGCGGCTCGCGCCGCGGCTCGCCCAGCGTGAAATGGCTGCCGGGCTCGTCGCGCACGGTCAGCACCTGGACCGGGGCGACCAATTCCTCACCGCGCAGCGAGAGTTTGTCGGGCGTGTAATACGACAGCCCATGGCCGCGCTTTTGCGCCTCCAGAAGCAGCGCAAACGTCGAGTCGCCGCGGATGTTGATGCGCGCGATGGGGTCCATTTGGACGGCGACATTCAGTTTCATGAGCTGGTCCGCAGGTTGGCCGTGTTGGATCAGGTTTCTAAAGCATGATCCGGAAAAGTGGAAACCGGGTTGTAGAAGAGATCCGGCCTTAAGGGCTGGCGTCGAATGCCGCCAACAGATGGCGCGGCAGACGCCGCGGCGCAATCAGCATGGCGTCGAAACGCAGATCGAATTCGGCATGTTCGGGATGCGCCATCAGCCAAGCCTGCGCGGCATCGATGATGCGCCGCTGCTGGCGCGCGGTCACCGCATAGGCGGCGTCATCGAGCGTGGCGCGGGCCTTGACCTCGACGAAGATCAGCAGGTTGCGGCGGCGCGCCACCAGATCGATCTCGCCATAGGGCGTCCGAAACCGCTTGGCGAGGATGCGGTAGCCTTTGGCGATCAGAAAGGCGGCTGCACGGGCCTCGGCCGAGACGCCAGTGCGAAACGCGGCAACGCGCTCGGGCGCGGCGGCTTTCGCCGGTGCCGCTCCGCGCGGGGTGCCGGCGTCGTCAGCCTTCGCCATCTTCCTCTTCCGCCTGCTTGGCGAGCTCGAGCGCGCGGGCATAGATCTCGCGGCGTGGCCGGCCGGACAGTTCGACCGCGTGGGCCACGGCATCCTTGACGCTGTCGCGCTTGAGCTGGCTTCGCAACAGATCGTCCAGTTCATCCCCTGCCATGATGGGTGCGCCCGCCGGCGGGCCGATCACCAGCACGAATTCGCCGCGCGTCTCCAGCGTGTCGGCGGATAGCGCCAACTGGGAGACCGGCGCCCGCCTGATATCTTCATGCAGCTTCGTCATTTCGCGGCAGATCGCGGCGTCGCGGCCGCCCATCAGCCGCGCGAGATCGGCAAGCGTATCCTGGACGCGGTTTCCGGATTCGAACATCACCAGCGTGGCATCGATCCGCGCGAGTTCGGCCAGCCGTGCCCGGCGCGCGGTCTCCTTGGGAGGCAGAAACCCCTCGAAGAAAAACCGGTCGGTCGGCAGCGCCGCCACCGACAGCGCCGCCAGCACCGACGAAGGCCCCGGCAGCGCGATCACGGGATAGCCCGCCGCGCTGACCTCGCGCACCAGCTTGAAGCCGGGATCGGAAATCAGGGGCGTTCCGGCATCCGAGACCAGAGCGATGGCGGCGCCCTGCGCCAGCCGTTCCAGGATTTTCGGCCGCGCCAGGGCGGCGTTATGTTCGTGATAGGGTTTGAGCTGGGCCGAGATCGCATAGCGCTCGGTCAGCCGGCGGGTGATGCGGGTGTCCTCGCAGGCGATGATATCGACGCCGGCCAGGGTTTCCAGGGCGCGCAAGGTGATGTCGCCGAGGTTGCCGATCGGGGTTGCCACCAGATAAAGCCCTGGCGCGGCCTTCGGCGCGGTCAGGATGTGGCCGCCCACGGCGAATGTGCGGGCAGAGGGGGCCGCCGGGTCTTCAATTGTGTGTGTGTTGGCAGCTTTTGCGCGCATAATGGTCAATCTAGAGGGGACGCAGCGCTTGCGCCACCTCGTGGATGGTTCGTAAGCAGGCGTGGACGCCACGCGCCAAGGTGAGGAAGCCGCTTCTGCAACCGGCGCCGATGTCGCAAAGCTATAATCCTTTTGTTTTGGTTAACCATTCGCCGACAATATGCCTGAATTCACCTTCCTGATCTTCGCGAAGGTGGCGTCCTGGCCGAGTTCGGTCGGTCAAGAGAAGAGATGTGATGGGCCCGCTTAATCCCAAGCCTCAGAATGAGGCGACTCGGTCTTTGGCGCCCCAGACAGTCGGGGCGACCCGCCGAGCGGCGGTCGGCTTGATTCTCGGCGCGCCGCTACTTGGCGCGTGCGCCGGCGTGCAGCAGAGCCTCAGTCAGTTTTCCAATCCATTCAGTTCGTCGGAGCCTGGCCCGGCGCCCGGCCCTGCGGGACCAGCCCAGCAGCCGCTCGCGGTCGGCAACGGGCAGGTCAAAGTCGGGCTGATCCTGCCGCTGTCGGCATCCGGCAACGCCGGTGTTGCCGCGCAGTCGATGAAGAATGCCGCCGAGATGGCGCTGGCGGAGTTTCAGAATCCGAATATCCAGCTTCTGATCAAGGATGATGGCGGCAGCCCGCAAGGCGCGCAGCAGGGAACGCAGCAGGCGCTTGACGAGGGCTCGGAGATCATTCTGGGCCCGCTGTTCGCGCTGTCGGTGCCGGCGACGGCTCAACTGGCGCGCGGGCGGGGCGTGCCGGTGATCGCGTTCTCCACCGATTCCAGCGTTGCCGGTCGCGGCGTCTATCTCCTGAGCTTCCTGCCGGAGTTCGACGTCAACCGGATCGTCGAATATTCGGCCAGCATCGGAAAACGATCCTTTGCCGCGCTGCTGCCCGACAATGCCTATGGCAATGTGGTGGAGGCCGCTTTCAAGCAGGCCGTGGGCCGCAAGGGCGGCCGCGTCGCCGCGTTTGAAAAATACGGCGCCGATCGCGCGGGCCCCGCGCGGACCGTGGCGCAGGCGCTGGGTTCGGCCGACGCCCTCTTCATCGCCGATGACGGCGACTCCGTGGTGGCGGTCGCCGACGCGCTGACGGCCGCCGGAGCCAATCTGAAAAATATCCAGCTTCTCGGCACCGGCTTGTGGGACAATCCGCGCGTATTCGCGAGCCCGGCGCTGCAGGGCGGCCTTTATGCCGCGCCGGATCCTTCCGGCTTCCGAAGCTTCTCTGGACGCTACCGCGCCAAATATGGCTCGGACCCGGTGCGGACCGCGACCCTGGCCTATGACGCGGTGGCGCTGGTCGCCGCGCTGGCGCGAACGCAAGGACCGCAACGGTTTTCAGCCGACGTGCTGACCAATCCATCCGGGTTCGCGGGAATCGATGGCCTGTTTCGATTTCGCTCCGACGGCGCCAACGAGCGCGGCCTCGCGGTCATGCGAGTCGGGTCTGGTGGCGGCGTGCCGGTCGCCGGGTCGCCGAAGAGTTTTAGTGCCTAACGTACGCGGGCGCGACGCGCGGCAAGGTTACGCGGCCAAATCCGCCACAACCGCATCCAGCACAGGAAATCCGGACTCTGTCACCCGCAGCCGGCCATCGGCGTCAATGACGATGGCGCCCTCGTCGCGGAGCACCGCGATACGAGCAGGATCGAGCGCGCGGCCCGACAACGCCGCGTAGCGCTTGGGATCGATGCCCTCGGCGAGCCGCAGGCCCATCAGCAGGAATTCATCGGCGCGCTCTTCGCTGTTCAGGAGGTCGTCGGTGACAACGCCATCGCCGGTGGACTCGACGCGCATCAGCCAGGCCTCGGGCCGCTTCTCGGTTGCGACGGCGTGTCTCGCGCCATCGATATCGAGACGACCATGCGCGCCGGGACCGATGCCGGCGTATTCTTCGCCGCGCCAGTAGACCAGATTGTGTCGACACTCCGCGCCAGGCCGCGCGTGATTGGAAATCTCATAGGCCGGTAGCCCCTGTCGGGTGCAGACCTCCTGGGTGACGTCATACAGCGCCCGTGCCGTCGCTTCATCCGGCGTCTTCAGCTTGCCCGCGGCATGCAGTCCGAAGAACGGCGTGCCTTCCTCGATGGTGAGCTGATAGAGCGACAGATGCTCGGCTGCTTCCGAAATCGCGAGCTTCAATTCGTCGGCCCACATCTGCGGCGTCTGATCGGGGCGGGCGTAGATCAGGTCGAACGAATAGCGATCGAAGGCGGTGCGCGCGATCGCCACCGCGTCCAGCGCCTCGCGCGCGGTATGCAGGCGTCCCAACGCTTTCAGCGAGGCATCGTCGAGCGCCTGCACGCCGAGCGAAACCCGGTTGACGCCGGCCGCGCGGTAGCCGCGAAACCGCGTCGCCTCGACGCTGGTAGGATTGGCCTCGAGCGTGACCTCGGCCCCCGGCGCGACGCGCCAGTGCTTTCCGATCGCATCCAGAATGGCGCCGACGGTTTGCGGCGCCATCAGCGATGGCGTGCCGCCGCCGAGAAAAATCGACGACACCTCGCGGCCAGGTGTCCGCGCCGCCGTGGTCTCGATTTCGCGGGCGAACGCAGCCGCGAACCGTTCTTCATCGATCGGGGCATGCCGGACATGGCTGTTGAAATCGCAGTACGGACATTTCGACAGGCAAAACGGCCAGTGCAGGTAAACGCCGAAGGCGGTTTTTTCAGCGCGGCTCAAGGCAAATCTCCGCCAGCTTGACGAAGGCGCGGGCGCGATGCGACAGCCCGAGGCCGAGCGGCGGCAGGCCATGCTTCTCGATGCTGGTCATTTCGCCGAAGGTACGCGTATGGCCATTGGGCATGAACGCGGGGTCGTAACCGAAGCCGGCACTGCCGCGCGGCGGCCACACCAGCGTGCCGTCGGCGCGGGCCTCGACTTCCTCGAGATGACCATCGGGCCAGGCGACGCACAGCGCGGAAACGAAATGCGCCGTTCGCTTTTCCGGGTCCGTGGCGCTGCGCTCCTGCAGCAGGCGTTCGATCCGCGTCATCGCGGCGGTGAAATCCTTGGCCGGGCCAGCCCAGCGCGCGGAGTAGATTCCGGGAGCGCCATTTAACGCATCGACGACCAACCCGGAATCGTCGGCGAATGCCGGAAGTTGCGCGGCCTGCGCGGCGGCGATCGCCTTGATGCGGGCATTGGCGCCGAACGTGTCGCCGGTTTCGTCAGGCTCGTCGAGGCCAAGCTCGCCGGCCGAGACCGCCTCGATGCCGTAGGGGGCCAGCAGTTCACGCATCTCGGCGAGCTTGCCGGGATTGTGGGTCGCGATCACGAGCTTGCCGGTGATTCGACGATGCATGTGCTTTCTAGTCTTCGCCCGCGCGGGTGCGATCTCGAATCACGCGACGGCCATTTTCTGCAAATCCACCAGCCGCGCCACGCCCTTGCGCGCCAGCGCCATCAGCGCCAGGAATTCGTCCTGCGAGAACGGCGTCTTTTCCGCGGTGCCCTGCACCTCGACGATGCGGCCGTCGCCGGTCATGACGAAATTGGCGTCGGTGTCGGCTTCGGAATCCTCGGCGTAATCGAGGTCGAGCACCGGCGTGCCGTTGTAGATGCCACAGGAAATCGCCGCGACGTTGTCGCGCAGTACGTTGGCTTTCACCATGTTGCGGGTCTTCATCCAGCCGATGCAGTCGGCAAGCGCCACCCATGCGCCGGTGATCGACGCCGTGCGCGTGCCGCCATCGGCCTGCAGCACATCGCAGTCCACGGTAATCTGACGTTCGCCAAGCGCCTCGAGGTCGACCGTCGCCCGTAAGGAGCGGCCGATCAGGCGCTGGATTTCCACGGTCCGGCCATTCTGCTTGCCGGCGGAGGCCTCGCGACGGGTCCGCTCCAGGGTCGCCCGCGGCAACATGCCGTACTCGGCGGTGACCCAGCCCCGGCCCTGGCCCTTGAGCCAGGGCGGCAGCCGCTCTTCCAGAGTCGCCGTCACCAGCACGTGGGTATCGCCGAATTTGACCATGCAGGAACCTTCGGCGTATTTGACCACCCCGCGTTCGAGCGACACGGCGCGCAGTTCATCCGGCGCACGGCGGCTTGGCCGCATGGGGATCCTCCAAGGGTTCCGAGAGTTCAGCAAAAAAGGCGTTCGCGGTGCTTGTAGGAGCGGGCGGCCGCAGCGGCAAGGGCTTTGGCTCCCTTTCGTCGCAATGCGTGCTTGTATGCGGATGCGGAGATGGACAGATTAGGGTCTGTCGAGAGGAGTAGCCCGTGGCACACCACGATCCGATTGGTCTGATCGCGCCGAATGCCGGCCTTGCCCAGCTCAACGAGCGCTCGCGGGACATATTTCGTCAAATTGTAGAGAGTTATCTGGCCACCGGCGAGCCCGTCGGATCCCGCAACATCTCGCGCCTGATCGCGGTGCCGCTGTCGCCGGCCTCGGTGCGCAACGTGATGTCGGATCTGGAGCAGCTGGGCCTGGTTTACGCCCCGCATACTTCAGCCGGGCGGCTGCCCACCGAATTGGGCCTGCGGTTTTTCGTCGATGCCCTGATGCAGGTCGGTGATCTCACCGAACCGGAGCGGCAGTCGATCCAGACCCAGCTCGCGTCGGTCGGCAAGGCGCAATCGGTCGAGGCCGCGCTCGGCGAGGCGCTGACGCGGCTGTCCGGCCTGACCCGGGCGGCGGCGGTGGTTCTGACCGCCAAATCCATTTCGCGGCTGAAGCACATCGAATTCGTGCGGCTGGAGCCGGAGAAGGCGCTGGTGGTGCTGGTCGGTGACGACGGCCAGGTCGAGAACCGCGTGCTGACACTTCCGCCCGGGGTTCCCTCCTCGGCGCTGACGGAAGCCACCAATTTTCTCAATGCGCGGATCAGAGGACGCACGCTGGCGGAAGCGCGCCTCGAACTTGAAACCGCACTGGCCCAGGACCGCGCCGAACTCGATCAGCTGACGCAGAAGGTGATCGCCGCGGGGCTCGCCAATTGGTCCGGCGGCGAGAATGACGACCGCCAGCTGATCGTGCGCGGTCACGCCAACCTGCTGGAAGATCTGCACGCACTCGAAGACCTGGAGCGCGTCCGGCTGCTGTTCGACGATCTCGAGACCAAACGCGGCGTGATCGATCTGCTGGGCCGCGCGGAACGCGCCGAAGGCGTGCGGATCTTCATCGGATCGGAAAACAAGCTGTTTTCGCTGTCCGGTTCTTCCACGATTATCGCACCCTATAGCGATGCCGCGGGCCATATCGTCGGCGTTCTCGGCGTGATTGGCCCGACGCGGCTGAACTATGCCCGGGTGATTCCGACGGTGGATTATGCCGCGCGCATCGTCAGCCAGATGCTGGGCGGATGATCCGCACGGTACGAGGCCCCGGTTGCGCTTGATTTTCGGCGTCTAAAGCACGATATCCGGGCCTGACAATCCTCCCTTTATCCCAAGCCATTTCAAGAAGGCAGTCCATGACCGATCCGAGCCGGCCAAAGGATGACCCGGTGAACCCGGCGCAACCCCCCGAGCCCATGGTTTCCAAGCCCTACATCATGCCCGACGATCCCGAGCAAGGATCAGTCGAAGCGCTGACGAAGGAAGCCGCGGAATCGCGCGACAAAATGCTGCGCACGCTGGCGGAAATGGAAAACCTGCGTAAGCGCACGACCCGTGAAGTCGCCGATGCGCGGACCTATGGCATTTCAGGTTTCGCGCGCGACGTTCTCGACATCGCGGACAATCTGCAGCGGGCGCTCGACGCGGTTCCGGCGGACGCCAAGGCGGCCGCCGATCCCGGCCTGAAGGCGCTGATCGAAGGCGTCGAGCTGACCGAGCGGTCGCTTCTCAACGCGCTGGAGAAGAACGGCGTCAAGAAATTCGATCCGTCGGGCGAGAAGTTCGATCCGAACTTCCAGCAAGCGATGTACGAGGTCCCGGATCCGTCCGTGCCCGCCGGCACGGTGCTCCAGGTCGTACAGGCCGGCTATATGATCGGTGAGCGCGTGCTGCGGCCGGCCCTGGTTGCGGTCTCCAAGGGTGGTGCAAAGGCCGGGGCGCCCGCCGGCGGCAATGAGCAGAACGGCTAAGCCTGAGCCCTCGGTTCCCCAAGATTCGAAAAACAGGCTCGCCCGCAAAAGGGCGGGCATAAAACCTGGGTAATCAGCGCTGCTGAATTCCGTCACGCACCGCACGGAAGCGCGGGAACGCCTTCGCCCATTGGTCGCGCGGGGCGCTCCCGACAATGCGCAGCACGGTCGGGCCGCTGAACCGGAGCCATTGCACCACGGTGACAGGGGTGTTGTCCTTGCCGCTGATGGCGTCGATGCGGGTTTCGTATCCGGGCGTGCCGTCGATCCGGATCGGTTCGGACATCGTGAGCCGCGCCTCGCGGACCCCGGGGATTGACGTCGCGGTCTCCTGGGCAAACCGGTCGCGATCTTCCGGCTGGGCCGGCGCGGTTGCGAGCAGGCCGAGCACCATGAAGGGGGCGGGCTCAAATCCGGTCTTTTCGTCTCCGTCGGCGAGAATGACGGCAGCCCCGGCGCCCAAAGCGTGGACATTCTTGAAATCGCCGAGTTCGGTGAGCTTGAACGGCAGCTGGGCGAGTTGCTCTGCGACCGGGACTTCCTTGCGGATAACCGCGGACCCAAACATCTGCCGCACCGCATCATCGGTGTAGATTTTGCCGGCGTTCTCGGGAACCTGCATGGCGACGTAGCCGGAGAAGGTCGGGCCGGGCAGGATCATCGAATAGCGCCGCACATTGGTGTTGCCGTCCTTGGCATTCTCGGCGGTGTAGTAGGCGGTGCCGGCGGCAGTCTCGATGCTCTCGGGCTTTACGCCGGGGGCGGTCGCCGGGTTAGCCTTAAAGGCATTCATGACCTCGCCGTAGGCGCCGGCCGGGAGTTCGGCCACCAGCACCTTGACGCTGTGATCGTCGGTTTCGAAGCCGACAAAGGTCTTCGCGGGCACCAGGCCCACCAGCGGCGTCATGCCGACCCGGATGCCCGGCGGAAAGACCGCATCCGCCGCAAGGGCGGGAGATATGGCGGCGATGAGCAGGGCGACGGCGGACAATAGTCGAATGGGCTTCATGAAAAAATCTACTGGGTTGGCATTGAGGCCGTTCAATGGTCCGTTGGCCGCGGTCGGGCGCTGGGTAACCGTCGGCCGGCCGACCGCTTTTAGCTGTTTTGCCGCCTTAGTAACAGGCCGTGGCGCAATTACGTTCCGTTAACCGCGGCCCTGGCCCCCACTGCCGCGCCGGTCTCGGACCGCCTTCTGGCGCGGCCGGGGGGCAACCTGAAACCTGAGTGGACACGATCTTTCACGGCTGCGGGTTTTCGTGACCCAAGGTTGCGTCCGGTCCTTGCAGGCCTGCCCCCCCCTCCTATATGAGGCTGATCTTCGCAATATCGCGAGCATTTGATCGTTTGGGGGTTTGGATTGGTGCGCCGTCAGGGCCCAGCCAACCTGCCGCAAAAAGAAGGGTGAGGACCATGGGAAAGGTCATTGGGATCGATCTCGGCACCACGAATTCGTGCGTTGCCGTAATGGATGGCAAGACATCGAAAGTCATCGAAAACGCTGAGGGGATGCGGACGACGCCTTCGATTGTCGCTTTCAGCGATGACGGCGAGCGTCTCGTCGGCCAACCCGCCAAGCGTCAGGCGGTAACCAATCCCGAGCGGACCTTCTTCGCGGTGAAGCGCCTGGTCGGCCGCCGCTATGACGACCCGATGGTCGAAAAGGACAAGAAGCTTGTCCCTTACAAGATTATCAAGGCGTCGAACGGCGATGCCTGGGTCGAGGCCGACGGCAAGTCCTATTCCCCCTCACAGGTCTCCGCTTTCATTCTGCAGAAGATGAAAGAGACTGCCGAGGCCCATCTCGGCCAGAAGGTCGACCAAGCCGTCATCACCGTTCCCGCCTATTTCAACGACGCGCAACGTCAGGCCACCAAGGACGCCGGCAAGATCGCCGGCCTTGAAGTGCTGCGCATCATCAACGAGCCGACCGCGGCGGCGCTCGCCTATGGTCTCGACAAGACCAAGGCCGGCACCATCGCGGTGTACGACCTCGGCGGCGGCACGTTCGACGTGTCGATCCTTGAGATCGGCGACGGCGTGTTCGAAGTGAAATCCACCAACGGCGACACGTTCCTCGGCGGCGAAGACTTCGACATGCGGCTCGTCAGCTATCTGGCCGATGAGTTCCAGAAGGAGCAGGGCATCAACCTGCGCAATGACAAGCTTGCCTTGCAGCGCCTCAAAGAGGCCGCCGAAAAGGCCAAGATCGAATTGTCCTCGACCACGCAGACCGAAATCAATCTGCCGTTCATCACGGCCGATCAGACCGGACCGAAGCATCTGACGATGAAATTGACGCGCTCCAAGTTCGAAGCGCTGGTCGACGATCTCGTTCAGAAGACCATCGAGCCGTGCCGCAAGGCGCTGAAGGACGCGGGCCTCACCGCCGCCGAAATCGGCGAAGTGGTGCTGGTCGGCGGCATGACCCGCATGCCGAAGGTTCAGGAAGTGGTGAAGCAGTTGTTCGGCAAGGAGCCGCACAAGGGCGTCAACCCCGACGAAGTCGTCGCCATCGGCGCGGCGATCCAGGCTGGCGTGCTGCAGGGCGACGTCAAGGACGTGCTGCTGCTTGACGTGACGCCGCTGTCGCTCGGCATCGAGACGCTGGGTGGCGTGTTCACGCGCATCATCGATCGCAACACCACGATCCCGACCAAGAAGAGCCAGGTGTTCTCGACCGCCGAGGACAACCAGAATGCCGTCACCATCCGCGTCTTCCAGGGCGAGCGCGAAATGGCGGCTGACAACAAGGTTCTCGGTCAGTTCGACCTGATGGGGATTCCGCCGTCGCCGCG
The DNA here is from genome assembly GCA_963843235.1 of uncultured Alphaproteobacteria bacterium. GTDB lineage: Bacteria > Pseudomonadota > Alphaproteobacteria > Rhizobiales > Xanthobacteraceae > Bradyrhizobium. Next base: position 234,773 of record CAWJJV010000002.1, on the reverse strand, counting down.
CGGCATGCCGCAAATCGAGGTGACCTTCGATATCGACGCCAACGGCATCGTCAACGTCTCGGCCAAGGACAAGGCGACCGGCAAGGAGCAGCAGATCCGGATTCAGGCATCCGGCGGCCTGTCGGAGGCCGACATCCAGAAAATGGTCAAGGACGCCGAGGCCAACGCCGCCGAGGACAAGAAGCGCCGCGAAGCGGTCGATGCCAAGAACCACGCCGACGCACTGGTGCATTCCACCGAGAAGGCACTGGCCGAGCATGGCTCGAAGATCGAAGACTCCGAGCGCCGCGCCATCGAGGATGCCGTCAGCGACCTGAAGGAAGCGCTGAAGGGTGACGATGCCGAGGCGATCAAGGCCAAGACCAATACGGTTGCCCAGGCCTCGATGAAGCTCGGCGAGGCGATGTACAAGCAGCAGGCCGAGAGCGACGCGGCCAAGGATGCTGCAAAGGATGACGTGGTCGACGCGGAGTTTACCGAGGTCGACGACGACAAGAACACCAAGAAGTCTGCTTAAAAGGCGACGACCATGACCCTCATTCCAAAGAGCGCGTAGCGCGCCTCAAGGGATGGGGGTCATTTTTCGTTAAGCCGGAGGTTGCATTTTGCTAAACGCATTCCTTCGGAATGGCGACGAAATTCGGGCGGATTGAACGGATGTCCACCAAGCGCTGCTATTACGAAACCCTCGAAGTCGAGCGGACCGCGGACGAATCCAAGCTCAAGGCGGCGTTCCGCAAGCTGGCGATGAAATGGCATCCGGACAAGAATCCGGGCGATGCCACCAGCGAAGTCCGCTTCAAGGAAATCAACGAGGCCTATGAGGTCCTGAAGGACGGCGACAAGCGCGCCGCCTACGACCGGTTCGGTCATGCGGCGTTCGAGCAGGGCGGCGCCGGCCCAGGCTTCGGCGCCGGCTTTGCCTCGTCGTTTTCCGATATTTTCGAAGACCTGTTCGGCATGGCCGGGCAGCGTGGCCGCGGCGGCGGGCGCGAACGCGGCGCCGATCTGCGCTACAACATGGAAATCACGCTGGAGGAAGCTTTCCTCGGCAAGACCGCCCAGATCGAGATTCCGGTTTCGGTCACCTGCGAATCCTGCTCGGGCACCGGCGCCAAGGCCGGCACCAAACCGAAGACCTGCTCGATGTGCGGCGGCGCCGGCCGGGTACGGCAGGCACAGGGATTTTTTACGCTGGAGCGGACGTGTCCGGGCTGCCAGGGCCGCGGCCAGATGATCGAGGATCCGTGTCCGGCATGCTCGGGCTCGGGACGGGTCACGCGCGAGCGGACCTTGTCGGTCAACATCCCGCAAGGGGTGGAAGATGGCACGCGCATCCGGCTGGCCGGTGAAGGTGAAGCCGGCGTTCGCGGCGGACCATCAGGCGATCTCTACATTTTCCTGTCGCTGGCGACGCATCAGTTCTTTCAGCGTGATGGCGCCGATCTGCACTGCCGCGTCCCAGTCTCGATGGTGGCCGCGTCGCTCGGCGGTGAGTTCGAGGTGCCGACCATCGACAAGGGCAAGACCAAGGTGAAAATGCCTCCCGGAACTCAATCGGGCCGGCGCTTTCGCATTGCATCAAAGGGCATGCCGGTGCTGCGCTCGCGGCAAACCGGCGACATGTATGTCCAGGTTATGGTCGAAACACCGCAGAATTTGACCAAGAAGCAGCAGGAATTGCTCGCCGAGTTCGAAAAGTTATCGTCCGGCGCAACCCAACCCGAGGCTGCGGGTTTCTTCACCAAGGTCAAGGACTTCTTCGGCACTCGCGCCAATACCTAGCGCAGCTTGACCGTTTCAGCTGCGACCTATACGTCTTTATGACTAAATTCTGACACCGCCCAATCGCGGTCCCGCCTGGTAGCGACAATGCCATTGCAATCGTCCGTGCGTGTGCTGAAAAAGCCCCTGCGTCTTGATGACGAGGTGCGGTTTCTCCGTTCATGGATCGAGAAGCCGCTGCACATGGGCGCGGTGATGCCCTCGGGACGCGTCCTGGCGCGCACCATGGCACAGTATGTCGATATCAATTCCTCCGGGCCGGTGGTCGAACTTGGACCTGGGACCGGTGCGATCACCAACGCGCTGATCGAGCACGGTATCGATCAAAAGCGTCTTGTGCTGGTCGAATATAATCCGGGCTTCTGCGCGCTGCTGCGCGATCGCTATCCGCAGGCCAAGGTCGTGCAGGGCGACGCCTACGCGCTGCGGGACTCGCTCTGGGACGTACTCAAGAGTTCCCGCGTCGGCAGTGGTTTCCGGCCTGCCGCTGGTGACAAAACCGATGCTGACGCGCCTGAAACTGATCCGCGATGCCTTTGCTGCGCTTTCACCGGGCGCGCCGTTCGTACAGTTCACCTATTCGGTGGCGCCGCCGATTCCGAAATCGCTGCCGGGCGTATCCACCCAAGCTTCCGAGCGCATCTGGATGAATCTTCCGCCGGCCCGCGTCTGGGTGTATCGCAAAGGCTGATACCGGCGCGTGTTAGTGAGATAGAGCTTCATCTCGCGCTAGTCGCGCCGCAGGGCCGTCCTGAGCGATTTAGATCATGTCCGCGCTGAAAATCCTCGTGATCCCCGGCTCGCTCCGAACCGGCTCGCTCAATGCGAGACTGGCGGCGACGGCGGCGCTTGAACTGGCGCAGGCCGGCGCGGAGGTCAGCCGCATTTCGCTCGATGATTTTCCGCTGCCGATCTATGACGGCGATCTGCACACGAAGTCGGGCGTGCCGAAGAATGCGATCAATCTCAAGCGCATGATGTCAGCGCACCACGGCGTCCTGATCGTGACGCCGGAATACAATTCATCGGTCCCGTCCCTGGTCAAGAACACCATCGACTGGGTGACGCGCGTGCAGGATATCAATGAAACCCGCGGCCAGGTGTTTCGTGAACGGGCATTCGCGATCGCCGCCGCCTCGGAAAGCCGCCTCGGCGGCACCCGCGCGCTGGCGGCGCTACGGCTGATTTTGTCGGCCTGCCAGGCGACCGTCATTCCGAACCAGCTCGCGCTCTCGTTCGCCAGCGAGGCCTATGACGACATGGATCGATTGAAACATCCAGCCGATATCGACGCGCTCAAGGCGGTGGTGCGGCAACTGATCGAATTTTCCCAACGCATGATGTGAGGTGAGATGCAGCCAGCAAATATCCTTCCCCGCGACCGGTTGATTGTAGCGCTCGATGTGCCAGGCGTGGCCGCCGCGGAAGCGATGATTGCAAGGCTTGGCGACAGCGTGACCTTCTACAAGATCGGCTATCAGCTCGCTTATGCCGGCGGCTTGTCCATGGCGCGCCAACTCACGGGCGCGGGCAAAAAGGTGTTCGTCGATCTCAAGCTGCATGACATCGGCAACACGGTGGCGCGCGGCGTCGAAAGCATCGCGACGCTCGGCGCAACGTTCCTGACGGTGCATGCCTATCCGCAGACCATGAAGGCGGCGGTCGAGGCGCGCGCGGGTTCAAATTTGAAAATCCTCGCCGTCACCGTGCTGACATCTTACGACGACGGCGACCTCCATGCCGCGGGGTATCGCCTCGGCGTGTCCGATCTGGTCGAAACCCGTGCGCGGCAGGCGCAGGCGATCGGCGTCGATGGTCTTGTGTGCTCGCCGGAAGAAGCAGCTGCCCTGCGCAAGATCGTCGGCCATCAGATGAGCCTGGTGACGCCGGGTATTCGGCCCGCCGGTGCATCAGTCGGCGACCAGAAGCGCATCATGACGCCGGCCCGCGCCATTGCCGCCGGCGCCGACTATCTCGTGGTCGGCAGGCCGGTGGTGGAAGCCGCCGATCCAAGGGCCGCCGCCGACGCCATTCAGGCCGAAATCGCGCAGGCGCTGGTCTAAAGCGGGATAGCTTTCCTTCGAAAAGCCATCCCGCTCTATCTAATTATTTGGCATGATCTTTTCGGAAAACCGGTGTCCACTTTGCGCTAACGCGGCCCTGCGGGTCCGGATCATGCTCTAAAGCGTTTTCAAGCGAAGTGGATACGGTTCGCGCCAAGAAAAGCGTCAAACAAGAAGGCAACGAAGAGGAGAAGAGCCGATGGCTAAGGGCTACTGGATCGCACGTATCGACGTTCACAACATGGACGGCTACAAGGAATACGTCGCGCAGAACGGCGCGGTGTTTGCGAAATACGGTGCCAGGTTTCTGGTGCGCGGCGGCAAGTTCGAGGTCAGGGAAGGCGCGTCGCGGTCGCGCAATGTGGTGCTCGAATTCAAGGATTATGAGACGGCGCTCGCCTGCTACAATTCGCCGGAATATGCGCGGCTGGTTGCGATCCGCGGCCCCCACGCCGAAAGCGACCTTGTGATCATCGAGGGTTACGACGGCCCGCAGCCCTGATTCCCGGGCCGATTGGTTGCCGGAACATCCCGTCCCGGCTATAGGCAAGGACGAGGGTTCGATACATGTCCGACATGCGTTTGATCGTTGCAGGGGCCGGCGGCCGGATGGGCCGCACGTTGACGCGTGTCATCGCGGAAACGCCGGGTGCCGTGCTCGCCGGCGCGCTGGAAGCACCCGGTTCCGAGCTGCTGGGCAAGGATGCCGGGATACTGGCGGGTCTGCCCGCCAATGGCGTCCTGCTTTCCGCCGATCTGTGGTCGTTGTCGGCTAACGCGGACGGAATTCTGGACTTTACCGTGCCCGGTGCGACGATCGCCAACGTTGCCATCGCGGCCGAGCGCGGTTTGGTTCATGTCATCGGCACCACGGGTCTGTCCGTATCGGATGACGCCGTGATCAGAAGCGTCACCTCGCGCGCCATCGTCGTCAAGTCAGGCAATATGAGCCTCGGCGTCAATCTGCTGGCGGCGCTGGTGAAGCGCGTGGCGCAGTCGCTGGATGAGGGTTTCGACATCGAGATCCTGGAGATGCATCACAAGGCGAAGATCGACGCGCCGTCGGGCACAGCGTTGATGCTCGGCGAGGCCGCCGCCGCGGGCCGCAAGATCGCACTCGACGAACATTCGGCGCGGGGCCGCGATGGTGTAACCGGTGCGCGGCTATCAGGCGATATCGGCTTTGCCTCGTTGCGCGGCGGTACCGTTGTCGGTGATCATAGCGTGATCTTTTCCGGCCCCCACGAGCGCATCACGCTCGCGCACCATGCGGAAGATCGCAGTCTGTTCGCGCATGGCGCGCTGAAGGCCGCATTGTGGGCGCATGGCAAGAAACCCGGCCTTTACTCGATGGCCGACGTGCTGGGCCTGAGTGACACCTGATCCAGCGTCCTTTCGAAACCGGAACGGAAATCAAGTAATGAGTGATCGTCTTCTTGTGCTCGTGCGCCACGGCGAGAGTGAATGGAATCTGAAGAACCTCTTCACCGGCTGGAAGGACCCCGATCTCACCCAAAAAGGCGTCACGGAAGCAAAGGAAGCCGGCCGCAAGCTGAAAGCACAGGGGCTGTCTTTCGACATCGCGTTTACCTCGGAACTCACGCGCGCGCAGCACACGCTTGATCTTGCGCTGGCTGAAGTCGGCCAGACCGGCCTTCCGATCAAACGGAATCTGGCACTCAACGAGCGCGACTACGGTGATCTCTCAGGCCTGAACAAGGACGAAGCCCGCAAGAAGTGGGGCGAGGAGCAGGTCCTGATCTGGCGGCGCTCCTACGACGTGCCGCCGCCCGGCGGGGAAAGCCTGAAGGATACGCTGGCGCGCACGCTGCCGTATTACGTCCAGGAGATCCTGCCCGGCGTGTTGCGCGGCGAGCGCACGCTGGTCGCCGCGCACGGCAACTCGTTGCGCGCCTTGATCATGGTGCTGGAGAAGCTGACGCCGGAAAGCATTTTGAAGCGCGAACTGGCCACCGGCGTTCCGATCATCTACCGGCTCAACGCCGACGCCACGGTCGCCTCGAAGCTCGATCTGGCGGCGTGAACACGGACGTGGTGAGCCCGGCCCGCGCGATACCCATCCGGTTCGCTCAGTGCATCCCCACTTGACCCGCTTCCCAGCCGAGCATCGCCTGCTTGCGGGTGATGCCCCAGTGATAGCCGGTCAACGCGCCGCCCTTGCCGAGCGCACGGTGGCAGGGCACCACGAACGACACTGGATTCCGGCCCACCGCGGCGCCGACGGCGCGTGACGCTTTGGGCTTGCTGATCGAGGTCGCGATATCGGAATAGGCGACCGCGCGGCCCATCGGGATTTTCAGCAGCGTCTCCCAGACCCGGACCTCGAAATCGGTGCCGATCAGGACCACGCGCAACGGCTGGTCCGCGCACCACAATCGCGTGTCGAAGATCCGCTGCGCCAATGCCGCGGTGCCATCGTGGTCTTCGACGTAACTGGCGTTCGGCCAGCGCCGTCGCATGTCGGCGAAGGAGGCCTGTTCGCCGCCGGGATCCGCGAAGGCAAGGCCGGCCAATCCACGCTCGCTCGCGATCACGATCGCAGTACCGAACGGGGAGGGATGAAATCCGTAGCGCAGCGTCATGCCGGCGCCGCCGTTCTTCCATTCTCCGGGCGACATCGCCTCATGGGTAACGAACAGGTCGTGCAGCCGCCCCGGACCCGAAAGCCCGGAATCGAGGGCTGCGTCGAGCACGCTGGCGGAATCGCGCAGCAGGCCCTTGGCGTGATCGAGCGTCAGCGCCTGCATGAAGGCCTTCGGGGTCAGCCCGGCCCAGCGACGAAACAGATGGTGCAGCTCGTCGGGCGTCACGCTTGCGGCATCCGCCATCGCTTCGATGGTCGGTTGTGCACGCCAGTGCTCCGAGATGAAGGCGATGGCGCGCCGCACCGAGTCATAGTCGCGTAGCGCGGCGTTCTGAGGGCCGGGTTTGGTAAGACGATGGTCGTCGAGGGCGAGGTTCATCATGGTTCCAGATGTAGGACCGGCGCGGCCGCCGAACCACCCGATTCCCGACAGGCCATCAGGTGACCGGATTATAGGTCGGGCCGCGCTTGGCGGCCTGCAGGGCGGCCAGCAAGGCTTTGGCAAAGCTCGCCTTTTCATCCGGTCCCAGGAAGCTCGCGATTGAGACCCGGCGGCCCCGCGAGACCAGATAAAGCCTTTCAATGCCGAATTCCGCATGCGCTTCCTGATCGAGCTGAACCCACAGCGGATTGAGCACCCATTCGACGACGTGGCCGCGGTGATTGACCCGCCGCACCCGCAACTCGGAGGAGGTCACCGAAATCTCCTCGGAGGCGTTGGCGCGACGGAAATTGGTTCGGAACGCCCAATAGATCAGCAGCACGTCAAGGCCGAACAAGCCGAATATCGGCCACGCCCCCATCAGCAGAAACGCGACGCCGGCGGCAAAACTGACCGCGCCAAAAACCGCCATCAGCACCAGGAAGCCGGTCCGATTTAGCGAGCGGTGCGGCGTCAGCAACGCCGAAAATATTTCCGGCGGCGCGGCCGCTGGATCAAAATCGTTGCCTGCGGTCATCACGTGTCAGTATATCCCGGTCATGGAGAAAATCACCCGCAAACCTCGACCGGAACCCGCGCGCGCTGGACGCGCCGGAAAATCTTCAACGCGCCCCCTGGATAAATCAGAGCCGGCGGTGGCGAAAAAATCGTCTAAAGCTGCGGTCAAGACCCTTCCGATCAAGAAGCCTTCGAGCAGGATTCCCTCGAACAGGGCGCCTTCCAAGACGTCAATTTCCAAGACCTCAATTTCCAAGACCTCCATTTCCAAGACCGCAATCAAGACCAAAGCCAAGCTCAAGCCTTGGTCCGCCGCCGAGGTCTACGAGGCGTTCAGCCGTTTTCGCAAAGCCAATCCCGAGCCGAAGGGCGAGCTTGAGCATCTCAATCCCTACACGCTGCTCGTCGCCGTGGTGTTGTCGGCGCAGGCGACCGACGCCGGGGTCAACCGGGCGACGCGCGCCTTGTTTGCGGTCGCGGACACGCCGCAAAAGATGCTCGCGCTCGGAGAGGACACGGTGCGCGATTACATCAAGACCATCGGGCTCTACCGCAACAAGGCCAAGAACGTCATCGCACTGTCGGAAAAGCTGATCGCCGAATTCGGCGGCGAGGTGCCGCGCACCCGCGCCGAGCTTGAATCGCTGCCCGGTGCCGGCCGCAAGACCGCCAATGTCGTGCTCAACATGGCGTTCGGCGAACACACCATGGCGGTCGACACCCACGTGTTCCGCGTCGGCAATCGCACGGGGCTCGCGCCAGGTAACACGCCGCTCGAAGTCGAACTCGGCCTTGAGCGTGTGATCCCGGACGAATTCATGCTGCACGCGCATCACTGGTTGATCCTGCATGGCCGCTACACCTGCCTCGCGCGCGGGCCCCGCTGCGAGGTATGCCTGATCAACGATCTCTGCCGCTGGCCGGAAAAGACCATTTAGTCCATCATTTTTTGTTATACCTGATGTGCGCGCTACCGGTTGCGGCGTTTCCGCCAGGTGGTGCGAAGGTCAGAGTTAGCGTGGAGGACGACTTGAGCCAGCAAGAGCAGATTAGACCGGCGTCTGCTTCGGCGCAGTCGGGAGCGACAGCATCGGCCACGGCCACGCCGATAGCCGCAGCTCCCATATCACAGCCGGAGTCGGGCTCGCGAAGTACTTGGGGTCGCCTCGCCCTCCCGATATTCGCCGTGCTGGCCGCCTTCGGTTTTGTCGCGCTGGCGACTCTGCGCTGGGACGCCTGGGTCGGTGCCGCCGCGATCCAGACCACGAACGACGCCTATGTTCGAGCCGATGTCACGACGCTGAGCAGCCGGGTCTCCGGCGAAGTTCTCACCGTTGCCGTAAGCGATTTCCAGCGGGTCAAAGCCGGCCAGCTCCTGGTTCAGATTGATCCCGCAGACTACCAGGCCCAGGTGGCGCAAGCGGAAGCCGGCGTCGCGGCGGCGCAGGCGGCGCTCGACACGCTCGCCAATCAGGTCGAGCTTCAATACGCGACCATCGCGCAAGCGGAGGCGCAGCATACCTCGGCGCTCGCACAGCAGGTCGAAGCCGCTCAGGAACAGGAACGGCAGCAGACGTTGACGCAAACCCAGGCGGGCACGCGGCAGAAACTCGAGCAGGCCGTCGCCGAACTCGCACGCGCGCAGTCTGATGTACGTGCAACCCAGGCCCTCGTCGCCGAGGGGCGCCACCAGATCGATGTGCTGGCCGGTACCAAGAAGCAGCGCCAGGCGGACCTCGAAGGCGCCAAGGCCCTGCTGGCCATGGCCCGGCTCAAGCTCGGCTATACCAAGATCGTCGCGCCCTTCGACGGCGTCGTGGGCGCGCGGCAAGTCCAGCCAAACGACTACGTCAATATCGGAAGCAATCTTATCGACGTGGTGCCGCTGCCGAACGTCTATGTCATCGCCAACTACAAGGAAACTCAGCTAACACGGGTCAAACCCGGCCAGCCCGTCACCATGACCGTCGATACTTTCTCAAGTCAGCCGTTGCATGGCCGCGTTGAACGGATTGCGCCCGCCAGCGGCTCGCAATTTGCGCTGCTGCCGCCCGACAATGCGACCGGCAATTTCACCAAGGTGGTTCAACGCATCCCGGTCCGAATTCAATTGGACAAGGGCCAGCCGTTGCTGGAGCGCCTGCTCCCGGGCATGTCGGTCGTTACTCGAATTCATACCCATGAAGCAGGCACGGATGGCGGAGAATGAAATCGCCGGCCACGGACCGGTTTCCCGCGGCGGCGTCGGCGCGCGGCCCCTGTTCGCGGTCGGCGCGGTGCTGCTCGGCTCCTTTCTCGCGAACTTCGACACCCGGCTGACGTCGACTGGATTGCCGGACCTGCGCGGCGGCTTTTCGCTGACCTTCGACGAAGGCGCCTGGTTTAGCACCGCCAGCATCGGCTCGCAGATTTTCATCGCGCCCGCGGTCGCGTGGCTTGCAACCGTGTTTGGCCTTCGCCGCGTATTGGGCATTCCGAGTCTCATCTATGCGGTGGTTTCGATCGCGATTCCATTCGTGCACAACTATACCGCGCTGATCGTTCTCAGCATCGCACACGGCTTGTTGCTGGGCACGTTCGTGCCTGCGACCCTGATGATCGTCTTCCGCAACCTGCCGATCAAATGGTGGTTGCCGGCGATCGCGATCTATTCAATTCGGGTCGGATTCGCCTTCGATACCGGTCCATCGGCGGTCGGCTTCTACGTTGAGCATATGGGATGGCAGTGGCTGTACTGGCAGGGCGCCATCATCGCACCGCTGATGGGCTTGATGGTCTATCTCGGAACGCCGCACGAATCCGTCAATCATACCCTGCTGAAGAACGCCGACTGGGGCGGCATGTTGCTGCTCGGCACGGGCCTTTCGATGGTTTACGCCGGTCTCGATCAGGGAAACCGTCTCGACTGGCTGCAATCCGGCACCGTTGTCGCGATGTTGTTGGGCGGTAGCCTTTTGTGCGTCGGTTTCCTCATCAACGAAACTCTCGTTCGTGAGCCATGGGCCAATATCAATGTGCTGTTTTCCCGCAATATCGGGCTCGCGCTGGTGACCATTCTTATCTACACGTTCACCAGCCTGTCCAATTCCACGCTGGTTCCGAATTTCCTCAGCACCGTCGCCGCGCTACGACCTGAGCAAACCGGCGTGCTGCTTTTGAACTATGGCGCACTGCCCATGCTGGTGACGGTGCCCGTCTCGATCCTGTTGCTTCGGCATATCGATCCCCGCTGGATGCTGATCGTCGGTCTGTCGACGTTCGCAGCCGCGAGCCTGCTTGGAACGCAACTGACGCATGAGTGGGCGCTGGATGATTTTATCCCGACCGTGATTCTGCAGTCGGTCGGCCAGGCCTTTACGCTTCTGCCCATCATCATCATCGCGGTCAGCAACTCCGACCCTTCCCGTGCTACCGCGTTCGCGGCCTACATCCAGATCATGCGGCTTGGCGGCGCCGAAATCGGCATCTCGCTGATAGGCACGTGGCTTCGTGTCCGCGAACAGATCCATTCGAATTTCATCGGTCAGCATGTTGCCAGCGGCAGCGCCGATGTGGTTCTCGCGCTCAAGCGCCTCTCTGGAAACTTTGTCGGCCACGGCGAAGCGACCGCGCCGGCGCGTGCGTTGGCGTCGCTGGCGTCGCTGGTGCAACGCGAAGCAAACGTACTCGCCTATATCGACGGCTTCTGGCTGACGTTCTGGTTCGCGATTCTCGGGCTTGTTTTCGTGATTCCGATGACGCGGGCGCCCAAGGGGCCTCTGACGCCGGTGCCGGTCGCTGGATGGCGTTGGCCGCGGTGGTTGGGGTTATCTCGGCTTTAGCGCCGACAGATAGTCTTCGACGAACTGAAATCCCGCACCCTTTGGTTTCGATCGGTCTCGGATAGCTCCGCCCTTGGCCACGCCTTGTGCGCGGATCACGCCCGGCTTACGCTTCTTCATCTGCCAAGGTCTAGCTCAAGGGCCGCGCAGCAAGGGAGAAAGCCGGTGCGATTATACGATGCTGTTATTTCGGCCATAGGTGTCGGTTGCCTTGCAGCTCTCCTCGATGTGCCTGTCGCACGCGCGCAGATTTCCGACGACGTCGTCAAAATAGGCGTGCTCAACGATCAGTCCGGCCTTTATGCGGATCTGGGCGGCCCCGGCACGATCGTCGCCGCACGCATGGCCGTCGAGGATGCCGGAGGGACCGTGCTCGGCAAGCCCATCGAGATCGTATTCGCGGATCATCAGAACAAATCCGATGTCGGAGCCGCAATCGCGCGGCAGTGGTTCGAGATCGGCAAAGTCGACATGGCGATCGGATTCGACAATTCGGCGGTTGCGCTTGCGGTCGAGCAACTCGCGGCCGAGCGCAACCGGATTGCGATCGCCGGGGCGGTAGGAAGCACGGCCTTCACCGGCAAATCATGCACGCCGACGGAAGCGTCCTGGATTTATGACAGTTACGCGCTCACCACGAGCCTTGCGAAGGCGATCGTCGCCGAGGGGCGGGATAGCTGGTTTTTCATTACGGTCGATTACACCTTCGGTCATTCGCTGGAAGCTGACGCGACCAGTGCGGTGCAGGCCGCCGGCGGCAAGGTGCTCGGCAGCGTCCGCCATCCCTTGAACACAGCGGATTTCAGCTCCTATCTGCTGCAGGCGCAGGCATCTGGCGCCAAGGTAGTGGCCTTTGCCAATGGCGGCGGCGATATGGTCAATGCCATCAAACAGGCGAACGAATTCGGGCTGACCAAAAGCCAGACGATGGCCACCTTGCTGGTGTTCCTGTCCGACGTCCACAGCATGCAGCTTCAGTCCGCGCAGGGACTGAAATTCGTGACCGCGTTCTATTGGGATCGCAACGATGAGACCCGGGCCTGGTCGAAGCGCTTCTTTGAACGGCAAGGAAAAATGCCGACCCAGGTTCAGGCTAGCACCTATTCGGCCATTCGGCATTACCTTGCCGCTATCGCGGCGGCCGGCACCGACGAGGCGAAGGCGGTGATGGCGAAGATGCGCGAGATGCCGGTCAACGACTTCTACGTCAAGAACGGCCGCCTGCGTGAAGACGGCCGTCTGGTTCACGACATGTATTTTGCGCAGGTTAAGGCGCCAGCAGAATCCACCGGGCCGTGGGACTATTACAAGATACTGGGAACGATCCCCGGTGATCAGGCCTTTCGTCCGCTGGCCGAGGGCGGCTGCCCGCTGGTGGCGCGGCACTGATCATCGATCCACGGAAGCAAATCGACTTTTGCTTCGCCCTTATCATTAGCGCCCTAAGCCGCCGGGCAGGCCTGGTTTCCGCGCCGGTTCGATCAACTCCGGCCGTGGGCCGGAAAGTCGCTTGTGCATGTGGACCATGAACGCCATGCCGAACAGCGGCGTCGCCAGGTTGACGATCGGGATCGACACGAACGCCGCGATCACCAGCCCCGCGGTGAATATGACCGCGGCGTTTTGCCGGCGCATCGCCTTGGCTTCAGCCGGTGGGCGAAATCGCATCGCGGCGAGTTCGAAATATTCCCGGCCAAGCAGCCATGCGGTGGCAATGAAGAAGGCGATGAACCCTGCGCCGGCGAAGAACACGAACGGCAGCGCGACCAGATAGACCACGATCGTGAGCAACGCGGTCTTGATGCCTTCGGTCATGGCGAGGCCCAGCGGCAGCGCCATTCCCGGCCGCTCTGCGGGATAATGTTCGCGCTCGACATGGTCGGCGACGTCGTCGACGAATACGCTCGCCACCAGCGAGGTGATCGCGGGCATCAGGAACACTGCGCCAAGCACGACGCCGAGACTGGCAGCGATCGAGATGATCCAAGCCAGGATATCAATCGGTACGTGGAAACTCGGGCCCAGCGTCGCCTCGGCCCAGCCCTCGCCGGAGGTCGCGAGCCAGCTCAACAGCCGCTGCAGGCCGACCGCCAGTACCACGATCAGCACCAGTGCCAGCCCGATCGATCGCCACAGGATCGAGCGCATCGGCGGCGACAGGATCTGCGATAGCGCCTTGACGGCGGCGTCAAGCATGGCGGTCACGTCCTCCGGAACAGGCAGACCAGAGGTAAAGCCATCGGCCGAATTCGGCAAGGGTTCAGAAGTGTCCGCCGACCCGCGCCCAGGTCAATCCTGTCGGGCCATGCTGCTGTATCAGACGAAGTTTGTCGCTAAGTCCTATTCGGTATCGAGCGCTTGGCCGAGCACGTTCGGGCCGAACGCCGCGATCACGACGATCACGATGATCATCGCCGACGTGATCAGGCTGAATACGCCGGAGACACCGCCGCGGCGCAGCGTGTAGGCGATGATAAAGCCCGAGAACATCGCGCTGAGCCGGCTCATTGAATAGACAAAGCCGCATGCGCGTGCCCGGATGGCGGTCGGGAATACTTCGGTCTGATAGGCGTGATAGGCATAGGACAGCGTCATGTTCGCCGCCGTGACCAGCACGCCGCACACGATCAGTGGCACAGGCTGGGTGAGTTGCGAGAACGCTATTCCGAATATGCAGATCGCCAGCGATGCGCCGCAGATGATCCATTTGCGCTCGATACGATCGGCAAAGGTCACGGCCAACAGCGGCGCAATCGGGTAGGCCAGCGCGACAATGACGGAGTATTGCATGCTCTTGGTAATGGTAATGCCCTTTTCCATCAGCAGCGCGGGCACCCAATTTGAAAAACCATAGAAGCCGAAGGCCTGGCAGAAGTTGAACACCATGAAGACCATGACCAGCGAAACGTAGGGCGGCTTGAACAGATCGACAAAGCCAACTTTGGCGATTGGGCCCGTTGGCGGTAGTACAACCGTTGTCGCAGGACGTGGTGAACTGGCGTTGATGGAGCCCTCTAACCTGCCGAGGATCTTGCGGGCCTCCTCGACCCGGCCCTGGCGCGCAAGCCACAGCGGGCTTTCCGGCAGCGACAGCCGCAGCAGCCAGATCATGATACTGCCGGCGGCGCCGGTGAGAACTACCCAGCGCCATCCGTCGATTCCGTAAGGCGTGAGCGGCACCAGCCACCAGGAGAGCGCTGCCACCACGGGAACGGCGACGAACATGATCGCCTGATTGACGGCGAAGGCGCGGCCCCGCATCCAGCTCGGGACGATCTCAGTGATATAAGTGTCGATGGTGATGATCTCGACGCCGACGCCGATGCCGGCGAGAAACCGCCACAGCAGCAGTCCGCCGGCCGTGGTTTGGCAGGCCATGATCATGGATGCCGCGGAGTAGCTGATCAGTGCATAGACGAACACCATTCGCCGCCCGAACCGGTCAGCCAGAAAGCCCAGAAAGAAAGTGCCGACGAACAGTCCTGCAAACGTTGCCGCCACAAACGCGCCGATCCCCGAAAATCCGAAAAAGGCCTGCGTCGTGGTGGTCAGTAGCCCGCTTCGGGTCAGGCCCGGCGCGATATAGCCGGTGAAGAACAGATCGTAGAATTCAAAGAAGCCGCCGAGCGACAGCAGGATCACGAGGCGCCAGACATACGACGAAGCGGGCAGGCTCTCGATCCGGTGAGATATCTCGTCAGCTCCGCCTCGCGGGGCCGCGAGATCAAATCCGGTATCGACGCCGACGACGCTCATGATTTCCTCCCTTGGAAAGCCCGCGGACATGCATCCTGCGGGATCGGTTTTCTGCTTCGACCATCTTGGTGGCCGATGGGTGGCGCTTGTGAGCCGAGCGAAGTGCGGAAGCTATCGAGATAGCGTTCGACGCGGACGGTCTCGCGCGAATTGACGGCGAGGCTCGGGCGACCGGTCCAACAGGACCAGCGATCCGGCATCAGGGGAAGATGTCCGTGTATCAAATCTGCGTTTTCAGCTATGGGAATAGCGTGATCGGCAGGATTAAATTTTCTTTTATATTTTTCAGACGAGGCGCGGCGCGCTACGATAAAATGCGGCTGGTAACGGGAGACGACATGACTGGAACGGAACTGCCCCTGGCGGGCGTGAGGGTCGTGGAAATGACCCACATGGTGATGGGTCCGACCTGCGGCATGATTCTGGCGCAACTCGGCGCCGAGGTCATCAAGGTCGAGCCGCCCGCAGGTGACAAGACCCGCAGCCTCGGCGGCATGGGAACCTCGTTCTTTCCGCTGTTCAACCGCGGCAAGCGCAGCGTCGTCCTCGATTTCGCGAAAGCGGAAGATCGGGAGACCATGCACCGGCTGCTCGCCAGCGCTGACGTTTTTCTGGAAAACTTTCGCGATGGGCAGTTGGACAAGCAGGGGCTCGGCCCCGATGAGTTACGTCAAAAATATCCGCATTTGATCGTTGCCGGTCATAAGGGCTTTCTGTCCGGTCCCTATGAGCATCGCCCGGCGCTCGACGAGGTGGTGCAGATGATGTCGGGCCTCGCCGCCATGACGGGAACCCGCGACAAGCCGCAGCGCGTCGGCTCGTCGGCGAACGACATCATGGGCGGCATGTTCGGCGTGATCGGAATCCTCGCCGCGCTCTATCAGAAGCGCAGTGGCGGCGCCGCTGCGGGTGCCGGCGGTGGCACGGATATTCGCATCGGGCTGTTTGAAAATTGCCTGTTCCTGGTCGCCCAGCACATGGTCGAGTACGAGATGACCGGCAACAAGCCGCGCTCGATGCCGGAACGCGAACATGCGTGGCCGATCTACGACATTTTCGAGACCGCAGGGCGGCGAGCGCATCTTCATCGGCGTGGTGACGGAAGGTCATTGGCAGAGCTTCTGCCGGGAGTTCGGCCTGCAGGAATTTGCCGACGATCCGACGCTGCGCACCACGACCGACCGGATTTTGGCGCGGGCCCGGATCATTCCGCGCGTCACCGAGGAAATCAAACGCTGGGACGTTCAGGAGCTTTCC
Organism: uncultured Alphaproteobacteria bacterium; assembly: GCA_963843235.1. GTDB lineage: Bacteria > Pseudomonadota > Alphaproteobacteria > Rhizobiales > Xanthobacteraceae > Bradyrhizobium. The sequence goes on along the minus strand of CAWJJV010000002.1, from coordinate 218,546 downwards.
GCCAAACTCGACCGGCTGAACATCTGCTTCTCGCCGATCAATCGCCCCGAAGATCTGCTGCAGGATCCCCACGTGCTGCGTCCCGGTGGGCTCGTCAACAACACCAATGCGAACGGCAAGCCGTTTCGCGTTCCCGCGCTCCCGGTCGAGTGGAACGGCAGCAATCTCGGCGAAGGGCTTAAAGTTCCGGTGCTCGGCGCCGACACCGACGCGGTTCGCGCTGAGCTCGAAAGCCAGAAGTTCTCTCCCATCGGCAAACCCGCAGCGAGGCGCGCATGACCCGCGTTCAAGATATCTATCCCGAAGATCGCGTGACCTTGCGCGAGGTAGGCTTGCGCGACGGCCTGCAGCTCGTGAAGAAATTTCCCTCGACCGCGGCGAAGCAACGCTGGGTCCGTGAGGAATACGGCGCCGGCGTCCGGCATTTCGAGGTCGGCTCCTTCCTGCCCGCGAAAACCTTTCCGCAGTTTGCCGATGTGCGCGATGTCGTCGGGACGGTCGCATCGCTTCCGGGCGCGCACGGCATCGCGCTGACGCTCAACGAACGCGGCGTCAACGAAGCGCTGGCATCAGGTGTTGCTGAAGTTGCCTCGGTGCTCTCGGCGACCGAAGAACATAGTCGGGCCAACGCCAACCGATCGCGCGATCAGGCCATTGCCAATATCAAGCGACTCTGCGAGTTGCGCGACGCGAGCGCGCACAAGCCGCTGGTGAACGTTGCGATATCCATGGCGCTCGGCTGTTCGATTGCCGGGCCTGTCGATCCGAAAGAAGTGCTTCGGCTGGTTGAGAAGTGCTTTGAGGCGGGCGTGGATATGGTGGGCGTCGCCGACACCGTCGGCTATGCAGGTCCGAAGCAGGTAGGCGATCTAACCAAGGCGGCGGTCAAGCTTGCCGGGTCCAAGGTGATTTTCGTCCATCTCCACGATACCAGGGGCATGGGAATCGCCAATGCGTCGGCGGCGCTCGACGCCGGCGCGCGCATCCTCGACGGCTCGCTCGGCGGCCTCGGCGGTTGCCCGTTCGCGCCCGGCGCCACCGGCAACGTCGTGTTCGAGGACCTGGTGTTTCTGTGCGAGAGCAAGGGATTTGCCACCGGCATCGATATCGACAAGCTGGTCGCGGTGCGCTCGATCCTGCGTTCGGAAATGCCCAACGAGCAACTCTATGGCGGAATGGCCCGGGCCGGCCTGCCCGACCGAAAATCCGCCGCGGCCGCCTGACGGCAGTTTTCTAGGCTGCGGGTTCGAGCGCTTGCGCGCCTGATGACGCGTGATACCCGCTCGGCCGGGCTCGGCCGTCGCCCGGGCATCTTGTTACTTCCTCAGCCGGAAGCGGCGCTTCCTGGTCAATCGCTTCAGGAAAAAGCGGCGGTGAAAGGGCCGCTTCTGGAAACACGCCGAATTCGCCGGCTACCTCCCGGAGCGGCTTCTGCTTATCGGCCCAGTGCAAGGCGGTGTAGTCGAAGCCGTGCACGATGGTGGGTTTGACGATTTCGAAATAGGGCGAGATGTCGAAATCGCGCGGCATGTACAGCGATGAATCGCGGATATGCAGAATTTCGCGGCGTGCCTTCCTGCTGGCGGCGCGGGTGATTTTGGGCAGGATCGGATAGCGCACGGCGTCGAACGCCTGTGCGATCAGCGCCGAGCAGATGATCTTGGTTGGATCGCCGGAGCCGAACGCGATCATGCGCCGCCGCCAGCGTTGCGGAACCGGTAACGGAATCAGATAGCGCATCAGATCGAGGATGTTCTTGGTGTCGTAGCCGAAGCCGATCCGGTTGATCGCGTAGCGGCACACCGTGTTGCGGTCCTCGAACGACAGGCCGACCGGGCGGCAGAGCCGGGTGTGGTAGGGAAAATATTTCGACAGCGGCGCCGAGGTCACGCCTTCGCCGATATTGGCCTCGATCAGCACATGCGGCTCGCCATCGGGTTCGCTCGCGCCGTCGATCGGGCCGACAAAAAGCGCGGCATGCGACCAGGTGGATTGCGTGAGGTATTTGATGATGCCGGAAACCCGGTTGTTGCCTTCGACCAGCAGCACATCGCCCTGCTCGATGATGCCGCGCAAATGTTCCGGATCGCTCGGCGTGAACGGCTCATAGCCCGGCACTTCCTTTTGCAGGTAGCCCGCGATCAGCTTGCCGACGGTATCGAGCACGACGCCCATGACAGTCTCCCCCCAACGGACTTTCCGGCCGCTTTTTCCCTTTCCTTAGCATGGTCGAAAGCCGTTGCAATTTGGTTCATGCCTTCTGTGTGTCAACCATGATTGATTCACCATGACGGTTGCTGCCCGCGCCCGGATGCGGCAAGTTCATCCCCGTCCGGAATCCGGAAGTCGTTACCTTCGCCGCGGGGTTCAGCGATTTTCGGATTTCAAGGGATGCCGGAAACCCATGATTCCAGTGTGGTTTTGGTCCAAACGGACCCGCGGTGGAATTGCCGCGCGGTTACATCGGATGGTTGAGCCGCCACGCGCTGAGTTCTCACCTTGTTCAAAGCTTCGGAAACCATGACATGACAATGACGCGCCGCGATTTCCTGTCGGCGTCCGCGGCGCTCGCGGTGACGCCGACGCTCGGCGCCCGCGCATGGGCGGCGCCACTGCCCCGCGAGGCCGACATTGTCGTGATCGGCGCAGGTGCGGCGGGCATCGCCGCGGCGCGGCGGATCCAGGCGGCAAACCGCAAGGTGATCGTGGTCGAGGCATCGGGCCAGATCGGCGGTCGCTGCCTTACCGATACCGCCACGTTCGACGTGCCGTTCGATCGCGGCGCCCGGTGGCTGCACAATCCCGACACCAACCCGATGATCAAGCTCGGGCGCAATGCGGGGCTCGACATCTATCCGGCACCGCTGGGCCAGAAGATTCGCATCGGCCGCCGCAATGCGCGGGCCGGCGAAACCGAGGACTTTCTCGCCGCTTTGGTGCGCGCCAACCGCGCCATCGACGACGCTTCGCGCGGCAGGGTTGATGTGGCCTGCGCCGCCGTGCTGCCGAAGGACCTCGGCGACTGGGCCGGGACGGTCGAATTCGTCCTCGGCGCCAACGCCACCGGCAAGGATTTGAAGGACGTTTCCGTAATCGACAAGGCCCGCGGGCAGGACCGCAACGCTGCGATCGCCTGCCGCCAGGGGCTGGGCACGTTGATCACGAAGCTGGCTGAGGAAGTTCCCCTGGCGCTGTCGACGCCCGCCAACCGTATCGGCTGGAGCGGGCGCGACGTCACGGTGGAGACACCGGCGGGCAAGATCACCGCGCGCGCCGCCATCATCACGGTGTCAAGCAATGTACTGGCCGCGGGAAACATCAAATTCACGCCGGATATTCCCAAGCGCCAGCTCGATGCTGCCGCGAAGCTCAGTCTCGGCAGCTACGATCGTATCGCGCTGCAATTGCCGGGTAACCCGCTCCGGCTTTCGCACGACGATCTCGTGATCGAGCAGAGCAACTCGACGCGGACGGCGCTCTTGTTCGCCAATATGGCGTCATCGTCGCTGTGCGTGATCGATGTCGCCGGCTCGTTCGGCCGCGATCTCTCGGCGCAGGGCGAACGCGCCATGGTCGCGTTCGCAGTGGAATGGCTGGCCAAACTGTTCGGCAGCGACATGGCGGCGGCGGTCAAGAAGTCCAGCGCGACGCGCTGGAATGCCGCGCCGTTCGCCCTTGGCGCGATGTCGTCGGCGGTGCCGGGTGGGCAGCCGTCGCGAAGGATCTTGACGGAGCCGATCGGCTGCATGTTCCTTGCCGGCGAGGCGACCCACGAAACCCTGTGGGGAACCGTCGACGGCGCGTGGGAAAGCGGCGAGCGCGCGGCCGACGCGGCGTTGCGAAAAATCGGCGCGATGAGGGATACGCGCACCGGCGCGGCGCCGCGCCAAGCGCCAGCGCCGCGCTCGATGATCCCGGCGTCACCGATCCATTGATGCGCGGGACATCTCGATCAAGCGTGCTGTTGCCGCTCCTGACGGCTCGCGTCACACCGGCAGCGCCAGTTGCATCAGATCCTTGGCGACGATGATCCGGCCGGAAAAGTTCTTCTTCACATCGCGGGTCCAGTCGTCGTCGGTGACTTCGGGATCGTCGCCCGGCACGAAATGGCTGAGCACCAGCACTTTCACGCCGGCAGCGGCGGCGATGCGGCCGACATCTTCGGTGGTGGTGTGGCTGTCGAGCAAATGTTTCTTCAGCGTCGCGCCGTTCTTGGTCTTGATCACGAGGCGATCGACCGCCGGCAAGTAAAGCGCTTCGTGCACCAGCACGTCGGCGCCTTTGGCAAATTCCGCGAGCTTCGGGTTGTAGGCGGTGTCGCTGGAAAACACGATGATGCCGTCCGGCGTCTCGAACTTGTAGGCGAAATTATCTGATATCGGCGGATGCGGCGTGCGGAACGCCGTCACCTTCACGTCCGCGGTCTGCAGCACCACGCCGTCGTCGGCGATGTCCTTGGCGATCAGCAGCGGGCGCGGATCGGGGCGGCCTTCGTCCTCGATCCGGGTCTCGACGTCGAACTTGTTCAATTCCCAATAGGTCCTGGTCATGGCCTCGAGGCCCTTGGGGCCGAACGAATGGATCGGCGTCGAGAGTCCGGCGGCCCAGGCGTTGTAAAACAGGTTGCCGTATTCGAGGTTATGATCGGAATGGTGATGGCTGATGAAGATATATTTCACCGACGGGATCGGGACGCCGGCCGCGACCAGTTGATGGCTGACCCCCGCGCCGCAGTCGATCACGAACGGCGTATCGTTAACGACGACGAGATTGGCGGGGTTGGCGGCATTGAGCCCGATCCGCGGTCCGCCCTTGGTGCCCAGAAACACGATGCGCGTACGCGGCTTGGCCGTTTGCGCAAACGCCGTTGGCGCTGCGAGCGCAGGCTGCGCTCCCCAGCGCAAATTTCAATGCGTCACGGCGATCGATCATGGCGTTTCTCCCGTTGTCTTTTGCTCTCGCGTGACGGCGCGAACCTAATGGCATTCGCTAACCGAGCAAAAGCCGAACTTTAGTCATGGCGTCAGCATGCGCTGGATCAGCGCAGCACGCCGTCGAGCGCAGGCAAGCCGATGATAACCGCCGCCGCGATCAGGACATAGCAGATCGCACGGAAAAGCTTTTCGCTGGCGCGGCCGAACAGGCCGGCGCCGAACCAGACGCCGATGGCATAGACCGGACCGACCAACAGCGAAAACCAGATCGCCTCCGACGTGATGAGGCCGGTGAACGCATAGCTCACGAGCGAGAAGAAATCCGAAGCGCCGAAAAACAGCACGATGTTGGCGCGCGAGACCACCGAGGCGATCGGCCGGCCGAGCCAATAGCCGACGATCGGCGGCCCGCCGGTTTGTGCCAGTCCGCTGCCAAAGCCGGATAGTGCGCCGACGCCGGCGGAAATCGCCGAATGTTCTTTGCCTCGATAGCGCCAGCCCGAGAGCAGCAGGATCAGCAGGACGACTACGAAGCCGGAGATGATCCAGCGCGCAGTCACGGGATCGAGCCGGATCAGGAAGTAGGTTCCCAGGGGCACGCCGACCAGCGCGCCGAGCACCATGACCGCGGTGGCTTGGCGGTCGGCATGGCGCCACGCATTCGGAAGTAACGGTGCTGCCGCGACGAAATCGATGATGAGCAGGAGCGTGGCGACCAGGCGTGGCGCCGCCACGCTGCTCGCCAGCGGCATGAAGATCAGCGCCGAGCCGAAGCCGGAAAATCCGCGCGCCGTTCCCGACACAAAGGCGATCGTGCAAATCGCGATCGCCGCGTTGATGCTGACGCCGGCCGGGATGAGGCCAGAGAGGTTCATCCCCTTAATGTCGGGAGAATGATGGTTGCCGAAGTTCGCTTCGCGCGATCCGGCGTCATGCCCGCAAGCTGCCGCCGGTCTTCTTGTTGACCTCCGCGACGATCTTGGCCGCGACCGCGTCGATCTCCTGATCGGTCAGGGTCTTTTCGCGGGGCTGGATCGTCACGGCGATGGCGATCGACTTCTTGCCGTCGTCGATGCCCTTGCCTTCGTAAACGTCGAACACCGTGACGTCCGTGATCAGCTTTTTGTCGACGCCCTGTGCCGCCCGCACGATGTCGCCGGCCCGGACGCTGCGATCGACGATAAACGCAAAATCGCGCGACACCGGCTGGAATGCCGACAGCTCCAGCACCGGCTTGGCGCGGGTCGGCTTCTGCTTGGCGTCGGGGATGCGATCGAGGATCACCTCGAACGCGATCAACGGGCCATCGGCGCCGAGCGCCTCCAGCGCGCGCGGATGCAGCTCGCCGAAATATCCCAGGATATTCTGCGGGCCGATCTGGATGGTGCCGGAGCGTCCCGGATGCAGCCAGTTGGGACCGCCGGGCACGATCTGCAGCGCCTGCATCGGCGCGCCGGCGGCTGCCAGCACCGCGAAGGCGTCGGCCTTGGCGTCGAGCGCGTCTGCCGTGGCCGAGCCGGACCAGTGCCGCCCCATGCCCTTCGACGACGCAAAACCATGGCGGATGCCGGCGGCCGCGATCAACTGATCCTGCGGCTTGTCGCCCTTGAAGACCTGCCCGACCTCGAACAGCGCGACATCAGAGAAGCCGCGGTCGTTGTTGGCTTGGGCTGCCGCGACAAGGCCCGGCAACAGGCTCGGCCGCATGTCCGACAGGTCGGACGCGATCGGATTGGCGAGCGCGAGCTCGGCCTGGCCGCCGCCGAACAGTTCGGCGGCCGGCTTTGCGATGAACGACCAGGTCACGGCCTCGATCAGGCCGCGCGCGGCGAGCGCGCGCTTGGCGCGGCGGGTGCGCAACTGGATCGCGGTCAGGATCGGCTTGCGGGGCGCGTCGCCGCGCTCGAACGGCGTCATCGGCACCTTGTCGACGCCGACGATGCGCACGATCTCCTCGACGATATCGGCCTTGCCATGCACGTCCGTGCGCCAGGAGGGCACCGCGACCTTCACCACCGGGCCGTTGCCGGCCATCATGAAGCCGAGATGGCCAAGGATGCGCTTTGCCTCCGGGAGCGGCACGTCGATCCCGGCGAGGCGCTTGACCTCGGTCAGCGGAAAATCGATCACGCGATCCGCGCCAAAGGCGCTGCCGGCAACGACGTTCTCCGAAGGCGTGCCGCCGCACAGCTCCATCACCAGCCGGGTTGCCATCTCCAGCCCCGGCAGCATGAAGGCCGGATCGACGCCACGCTCGAAGCGATAGCGTGCATCCGAATTGATGCCGAGCTTGCGGCCGGTCTGCGCGATATTGATCTCGTTCCACAGCGCCGATTCGATCAGCACGTCGGTGGTGTTCTCATCGCAGCCCGACGCCTCGCCGCCCATGATGCCGGCGAGCGATTCGACGCCATGATCGTCCGCGATGACGCAGACGCTGGGGTCGAGCGTGTAGGTGCGGCCGTCGAGCGCCAGCAGCGTCTCGCCGTCGCGCGCCCGTCGCACGCTGAGATTGCCCTTCACTTTCGCGGCGTCGAACACATGCAGCGGCCGGGCGCGATCGTAGGTCATGAAATTGGTGATATCGACCAGCGCATTGATCGGGCGCAGGCCGATCGAGGTCAGACGCTGCTGCAGCCATTCCGGCGACGGGCCATTCTTGACGCCGCGCACCAGCCGCAGCGCAAAGCCCGGACACAGCGTGGCGTCCTCGACGGTCACCTGCACCGGGCAGGGGAATTCGCCCTTGATCGGCTTGATCGCGGGATCCCTGAACTTGCCCATGTCGGCGGCGGAAAGATCGCGCGCGATGCCGTGCACGCCGGTGCAATCCTGCCGGTTCGGCGTCAGGTTGATTTCGATCAGGGGATCGCCGAGCCCGGCCCACTGCGCATAGGGCGCGCCGACCGGCGCGTCGGCCGGCAGCTCCATGATGCCGTCGTGATCTTCCGAAAGCTGCAACTCGGCCGCCGAGCACAGCATGCCGCGGCTCTCGACGCCGCGGATGGTGCCGACGCCGAGCGTGATGTTCTTGCCGGGAATGAAGGTGCCGGGCGGCGAGAACACGCTGACGAGGCCCGCGCGCGCATTCGGTGCGCCGCAAACGACCTGCACCGGCGCGGCGCCGTTGCCGGTATCGACCATGCACACCCGCAAGCGATCCGCATTGGGATGCTGCTCGGCCGAAATCACCTTTGCGATGGTGAAAGCCGACAGCGCCTTGGCCTTGTCCTCGATGTGCTCGACCTCAAGCCCGATCATGGTGAGCTTGTCGGCGAGCTTTTCAACGGGCTCGTCGGTGTCGAGATGTTCCTTCAGCCAGGAAAGCGTAAATTTCACGAACTCAAGCCCTCCCGCCAGGGTCGGGACATCGAGCGGCTTGAAGCCGTAATGGCTGAGCCAGCGCACGTCGCTCTCGAACAGTTGCCGCAGGTCCGACATGCCGTATTTCAGCATCGCGATGCGGTCGATGCCCATGCCCCAGGCGAAGCCCTGGTACACGTCGGGATCGATGCCGCAGGCGCGCAGCACGTTGGGGTGAACCATGCCGCAGCCGAGAATCTCCAGCCAGTCCTCGCCTTCGCCGAATCGAATTTCGCCCTTGTCGCGCCGGCACTGGATGTCGACCTCGAGCGAGGGTTCGGTGAAGGGGAAGAACGACGGCCGAAACCGCATATTGATGTGGTCGACCTCGAAGAACGCCTTGCAGAACTCGTGCAGGATCCATTTGAGGTGGCCGAGATGCGAGCCCTTGTCGATGACGAGGCCCTCGACCTGGTGGAACTGCGGCGTGTGGGTGGCGTCGGAGTTGATGCGGTAGGTGCGGCCCGGGCAGATGACGCGGATCGGCGGCTTCTGGGTCAGCATGGTGCGCACCTGCACCGGCGAGGTGTGGGTGCGCAACAGCAGGCGCGAGCCGTCTTCCTTCGGGTTGAAGAAGAACGTGTCGTGCATTTCCCGCGCCGGATGGCCTTCGGGAAAATTCAGTTTTGTAAAATTGTAGTCGTCGGTCTCGATATCGGGACCCTTCGGCGATCGCAAATCCCATGTCGGCGAAAATCGCGGTGAGTTCGTCCATCACCTGGCTGAGCGGATGGATGCGGCCCTGCTCGGCCGGACTTTCCCGCAACGGGAGCGTGACGTCGATGGTCTCCGACGCCAGCCGGGCATCGAGCGCGGCGGATTTCAGCAGCGTCGCGGCGCGCCGTCAGCGCCTGGGTGACCTTGTCCTTGGCCAGGTTGATCGCCGCACCTTGCGTCTTGCGCTCGTCCGGGGACATTTTGCCGAGCGTTGCGAGCAGCGCCGAGATAGAGCCTTTCTTGCCGAGGGCTGCGACGCGCACCGCTTCGAGCGCGGCCTCGTCGCCGGCGGCGGCGATATCAGCGAGAATGGTTTGTTCGAGTGCTACAAGGTCGGACACGGTCAAATCTCTTTCGCAAAAGGCCGCTGGTTGTGGCCGCGCAGGGGCCAAAACGTCAAGCAAAAAGCCGCGATTGGCGGTCTGCCACGCTTGAACCCCGTTCAGGCCCGCGCGCACCAACGTCAGGTCGATCAGGAGTGTTCAATGCGTCACAAATACGTAATCGCCGGCCTCGCCGTCGTCCTGTCGCTGAGCGCGGCTCCCGCGCTCGCCGCGATCTGTCTCGGCAAATCGATGACCTCGGACGAGATTGTCGACGTCATCAAAGCCTCGCCCGGATGCGCGCGCGCGATGAAGGTGTTCGAGACCTGCGCCTACACCGCGAGCGGCGACATCCAACTTGGCGCCGCGGTCGAAAAGAAGTGCGAGGCCGACTTCCTTGACCGCCTCGGGCGGCTTCAGAAGCGGGCCTATCAACGCAAGATGAGAGTTTGCGACCACAAGTACGACAACGAGTCCGGAACGATGTATCGGTCGTTCACGGCCTTCTGCCGGGCGGAGGTCGCCCAGCGCTACTCTCGTCAGGCGCGAAAAACCTCGGGCGCGCCCCGCTAGGGCTTAGGCCGCCAGCGCGGCCTTGGCCTTTTCGGCAATCGCCTGAAACGCCACCGGCTCGTTGATGGCGAGGTCCGACAGCACCTTGCGGTCCACGGTGATGCCGGACTTGGACAGACCGTTGATGAAAACGCTGTAGGTCATGCCGAACGGACGCACCGCGGCGTTGAGGCGCTGGATCCACAGCGCGCGGAAGGTGCGCTTCTTGCGCTTGCGATCGCGGAAGGCATATTGCCCGGCCTTTTCGACCGCGGCCTTGGCGGCGCGGATGGTGTTCTTGCGGCGGCCATAGAAGCCCTTGGCGGCCTTGTAGACTTTCTTGTGCTTGGCGTGAGAGGTCACACCGCGTTTAACGCGAGACATGACGGATCTCCTTCATCTGAAAATGGGTGACGGATCGCCGCGCGGACGCGGCTTTGGCAAAGTGAGGGATCGCGCGCGGCGATCAGGCGTTCGGCAAGAAGTACTTCTTGACGTTGTCGCCGTCGGTCTTGAACAGCACGCGGGTGCCGCGGAGCTGACGAATCTGCTTCTTCGTCCGCTTGATCATGCCGTGGCGCTTGCCGCGCTGGGCGTGCATCACTTTGCCGGTGGCAGTCACCTTGAAGCGCTTTTTAGCGCCTGACTTGGTCTTCAGCTTGGGCATTTGGCTCTCCTGTTGCCGCAACACGAAAACGCCCGTGAAGGCGTCCGGCCGGCTAAAATGCTCGTTAGAGCGTTGAAAGTGCTGGATTATTTCCGAAACGAAACAATCTGCACGGACATCGACACGGCAGCCCTTGATCAGCCGGGCGATGAGGCCTGCGCTTATGGCAGAGCCAGGGCCGATTGGCAACGCCGAACCACCGCGATTGCGGGCGGTAGCGGCGGGCCGGTGTCGCCGACAGGCAGGACGTTCCGGCGCGCCGGGGCACAACCCCGGCGAACAGGGCCGAAGGCCGCGGTTCAATGCCGAAAACGGTAAGATATGGCCGAAAGGTCCCGGCGTTCGCCGGGACACGGGTTGTACGGCGAAACGGCCGTTAGCGCGGCGCCAGAACCATGACGACCTGACGTCCCTCGAAACGGGCGTCCTGTTCGACCTTGGCGAATTCGGCCACGTCGGCCTTGACCTTGTCGAGCAGCTTGGTGCCGATTTCCTGGTGGGCCATTTCGCGGCCGCGGTAGCGCAAGGTAATCTTGACCTTGTCGCCTTCCTCGAAGAAGCGCTGCATGGCGCGCATCTTCACGTCGTAGTCGTGATCGTCGATCATCGGCCGCAGCTTGATTTCCTTGATCTCGACGATTTTCTGCTTCTTGCGCGCTTCCGCGGCTTTTTTCTGCGCGGAATATTTGAACTTCCCGTAGTCCATAATCTTGCAAACGGGAGGATTGGTGTTCGGCGAAATCTCCACGAGATCCATGCCGGCCTCGAGGGCCATCTTGATGGCGGCCACTGTTTCGATCGTGCCGTGGTTTAAGCCGTTCTGATCGATCAGCTGAACCTGTGCATTGCGGATTTCATCATTGGTGCGCGGCCCGTCTTTGGCTGCGGCGGGCGGGGCTCTATTGGGACGGCGAATGGGTAACTCTCCAAAGTTGTGAACGACGGCGATAGTTTGAAGGAATACGGCTCAGCGGGCAAGCAAACTCGCACTTTCGCGCATGAAAAACCATCAAATGCGAGACATTTTGGTCACGCCTGACAACGCCCGTCGGCGTGAAATGTTCAGACCAGCCCACATAGACGGCATGGGTTCGTTCCGCAAGCGTTGCCGCCGCCGTCGGCCGGTATCCACGTCCGTTGACGGAGGCGGTCGGCTCGATCAAACAGCGGTCGAGAAGCGCGAGAAGCAAGGATTCATGACCTCATCATCGATGCACGCATCCGATCCGGAACCGACCTTGATCGAGGTCGGCCAACATGACACCCGGCGCGCTATCGCGGTTCGCGCCCGCGCCGGCGGCGGCCCGGGGCTGTTCTGGCTGGGTGGCTTCAATTCGGACATGCGGGGCACCAAGGCGCTGGCGCTGGACGCCTGGGCGGCCGAGCACCATCGCGCCTGCGTCCGGTTCGATTATTCCGGCCATGGCGAATCCGGCGGTGCGTTCGTCGACGGCACCATCGGGCGCTGGCTCGAGGAGAGCGTTGCGGTATTCGAGCGGTTCTGCGAAGGCCCGCAGGTCGTGATCGGCTCCTCGATGGGCGGCTGGATGGCGTTATTATTGGCGCGCGAAATGGCGCGGCGGGCCGGAAACCGTGCGGCGCTGGCCGGGCTGGTGCTGATCGCCCCGGCGCCGGACTTCACCGAAGCGCTGATGTGGAAAAGTTTTTCGCCGGAGATTCGCCAGGAGATCGAAACCAAGGGTGTGTGGCTGCGGCCGTCGGCCTATGGCGAGCCGTATCCGATCACGCGTGCGCTGATCGAAGACGGCCGCCACCATCTGCTGCTCGGCGGCGCCATCGAGGTGGGCTGCCCGGTGCATATCCTGCAGGGCGCGCAGGATCCCGACGTGCCGTGGCAGCATGCCTTCGCGCTGGCCCACCGGTTGCCGGTCGACGACGTGGTGCTGACCATGATCCAGGACGGCGATCACCGCCTGTCGCGGCCGCAGGACATCGCGCGGATGATCGCCGCGGTGGCGGAGATGCGGTGAGCAGTCTGCGGCTGCAGCAATCGGGAGAAGCACGATGGATACCACCGCGATGCTCCGCGCATTCTGCGACGCCGTCGAACACCGCAACGGCACGGCTTTCGCGGCCCTGTTCACGGAGGACGGTATCTACCACGATGTTTTCTATGGCGCCTTTGCAGGGCGCGAGAAGATCGCATCGATGGTCGACGACTGGTTCTATCGTACGGCAACGGATTTCCGTTGGGACATGCATGTACCCGTCAGCGACGGGAAAACGCTCTATGCGCGCTACACGTTCAGCTATCGCTCAAAGCTGCCGGAGGCCAAGGGGGCGCGCGCCATGTTCGAGGGCGTCGCGATCATGACGCTCCGCGACGGCAAAATTGCCAGCTATCACGAGGTCGCCAACACGGCGACCGGCTTCGTCGACATGAATTTCGCGCCCGAGCGCATCGCCAAGATCGCCGCCAAGCAAGGCGCCGCGTTGAAGGCGCGCCCGGAGATGAAACGGCATCTGGCGGAGTGAAGCCGTAATATATCCACCGTTCACGGCGGCGGCGGCTTCGCGATCGGTTTGCGTTGCGCCAGGGCCGCCACCGTGGAGGTCCCGATCGGGCCGTCCTCGTCGTAGAGATAGCACTCGCCGATGGCGATGCCGTCGGTGGCGTGGTGGTTCACCACCTCGAAGCCGATCCATTGCTTGACCGGCAGGCGATGCAAATACAGCGTGACGTCGCTGTTGATATAGCCAAGGCCGTGGTCGCCGGCATTGGCGAACGGGCTGGCGAAATCCGCCGCCACCGCGACCCGCACGAACGGCGTCAGCGGCGTGCCCTCGACGAGGTCGCGCACCTCGCTCATCCATAGCCGCCGCGGGCCGACGGTGCCCATCGCGCCGACGATCGGGCGGGTGGTCCATTTGCCGTTCATGCCGAGCCGCGGATCGGTCGGGGCAGGGATGTCCGCGGGCGCCGGCACGTCCCAGTTCGGGGGCGACCAGACCCGGCCTTCGGAATTCTGCGTCCTGCGCAGCAACTGGCAGGAGGCCCGCGCCATGCTGACCCCGCCGCTGAAAAATTCGGCTTCGACCACCTTGATACGCAGCCCATCGCGGATGATCCGCGACGTAATCTCGATCGGCGCCAGGCTGGGCAGCCGGAACATGTCGACCGTCAACCGTGCCGGGACGAAGCCGTCGGCGCCGTGACGTTGCTCGATGGCGAAAGCCAGCAGTCCGATGATGACGCGGCCATGCAGCGATTTCGGGTCCCACGGCCCGCGCGCGGCGTCGGTGGGAATATAGGCGTCGCGTTCTCTGGTGAAGAAAGGCTGATTGGTCATGGCGCGGGACGATGACGGATTCCATGGCTTCTGTCATCGTCCGCGAAAGCGGACGATCCAGTACGCGATGACGTCTCGATTTGTTCGGAGCGCTCTGGAATACTCGATGCCCGCTCTTGCGGGCATGACGGCAAGAGTCAGACGCGGCGCCATTCCGCACACACGGCGTCGTCTCGCTCCGCGCCCACCCGGTCGGACGCCAGCGCCTCAAATGCCTCGCGCGCCATCAACTGCGACAGCGCCCAAACCGCGGCGCCACGAACCAGCGGGCTTTCGTCATCGAGCAGGCGCGTGGCCTCGATCGCCAAAGCGCCGTCATTGGCGTTGCCGATGGCGATCAGCACGTTGCGGATAAACCGGTTGCGGCCGATGCGTTTCACCGGCGATTTGGCAAACAGCGCACGAAAGGCCGCGTCGTCGAGCCGCGCCAGGTCGGCAAGCTCCGGCGCGCGCAATTGGTCGCGCGCGGCAAGCCTTGCTTCGCGCCCCTGTTGGGCGAACTTGTTCCACGGGCAGACCGCGAGGCAATCGTCGCAGCCATAGATGCGGTTGCCGATGGCTTTGCGGAATTCCTGCGGAATAGGCCCCTTGCTCTCGATCGTCAGATAGGAAATGCAGCGCCGTGCATCGAGCCTGTAGGGCGCGGGAAATGCCGCGGTCGGGCAGATATCGAGGCAGGCCTGACACGAGCCGCAGTGATCGATCTCGGGTTCGTCACGCGGCAGTTCGGTGGCGGTGAAGATCGCGCCGAGAAACAGCCATGAGCCGAATTCGCGTGAGACCAGGTTGGTGTGCTTGCCTTGCCAGCCCAACCCTGCCGCCTGCGCCAACGGCTTTTCCATCACCGCCGCGGTGTCGACGAATACCTTGACCTCGGCGCCCGAGGCGGCGACCAGCCAGCGCGCCAGCGCTTTCAGCCGCTTCTTGATCACGTCGTGATAATCGTCGCCCTGCGCATAGACCGAGATCGCGCCGCGGGTGCGCTGCCGCAGGATGTCGAGCGGATCCTGGTCCGGCCCGTAATTGACGCCGAGCAGGATCACCGAACGCACGCCGGACCACAGCACGCGCGGATCGGCTCGGCGCTCCGGTTGCGCGGCGAGCCAGTCCATGTCGCCATGTGCGCCGTCGTCGAGGAAGGCATGGAAATGACGCGCCGCCGCCGCAATCGCATCCGGACCGGTCACGCCGACGCAATCGAAACCAAGCGCGCGGGCTTCGCCGGCGAGTTGGGTCTTCAGATCGGCGGGAGAAAGCTCGACGGCCGCGTTCAGAAGTCGAGATCCACATAGGTTCGCGACGCCGGCACGCCCGCCAGCCATTCGCTCAGCAGCGGACGGAACGACGGGCGGGATTTTACCCGCGCGTACCACGCCTTTGCCGCGTCGTCCTCGATCCATGGCACGTCGCCCAGATAATCGATCGCCGAAAGATGCGCCGCGGCGGCGAGGTCCGCATAGGTGAGCTGGTCGCCGGCAAGATAGTTCCGCGTCTGCGCGAGCCAGCCGATATAGGCCAGATGATAGCGCACATTTGCCTTCGCGGCGCGGATCACGTCCGTCGCCGGCGCGCCGCCGCCGTTCTCCTCGCTCATGAAGCGCTTATAGATGCGCTCGGTGACCAGCGGGTTGGAAGCCTCCTCGAAGAATTTCTCGTTGAACCACGCCATCAACCGGCGCACCTCGATACGCTCCGCCATCGTCGTCGGCAGCAGCCGGCGATCGCCCATTCCGGCGCCGTGGGTTTCATCGAGATATTCGGCGATGATCGCCGCGCCGGGAACAGCGGGCGCCCCTTCCGATATCAGCACCGGCGTGGTGCCTGCGGGATTCATCGTCAAAAACGCTTCGCGCCGCTCCCAGGCGCGCTCCTCCACCAGTCGCAGATCGAGGCCGTATTCGCCGAGCGCGAGGCGGATAAAGCGCGAGTGCGGACAGAACGGATGGTGGAACAGCGTAAACATGAAGTCCTTGGTAATTTTATGGTGATTAAGAAAGTATCACCGATTGAGCTACGCGTATGCCGCAGCAACGCGTCAAACTACCTAAGCGGGGGAGCGAGGCAACCCTGTGTTCGCGTTTTTTGCGATTGCGGCAACTGGACGAATAAGCGAGAAGAACGCGGCGCTGGGCTGGGTTCAATCATAACGGACGAGGTCATGATGTCTGATGCGTTGAGAGCGGTGATTCTCGGCATTATCGAGGGCGTCACGGAATTCCTCCCAGTGTCCTCGACGGGTCATCTGCTGTTGGCGGAACGATTCTTCAATCTCGGCGCGGGCAGTTTCTGGGATAGCTTCACGGTGCTGATTCAGCTCGGCGCAATTCTTGCCATTCTCGTGATCTATTTTGGCAAATTGTGGAACGTCGCGCTTGGCATGTTCAGCAATTCCGATGATAGGCGATTCGTCGTCGGCGTGCTGGTGGCGTTTTTGCCCGCGGTCGTCGTCGGTCTGATCGCCGGGAAATACATCAAGGAATTCCTGTTCAATCCCTGGGTGATATGTTTTTCGCTGATCGTCGGCGGCGCGATCCTGTTGTGGGTCGATCAACTCGACCACAAGCCGCATGAGCACGACGCCACCAAATTTCCGCTGCCGATGTACCTGACAATCGGGTTCGCGCAATGTCTTGCGATGATTCCCGGCGTGTCGCGCTCCGGCGCGAGCATCGTGGCGGCGATGCTATTGGGCGCCGACAAGCGCGCGGCGGCGGAGTTTTCGTTTTTCCTGGCGATCCCGACCATGATCGGCGCGTTCGCCTATGACTTTTACAAGAACCGCGCCGAAATGAATGTCGATCACATCGGCATCGTCGCGATCGGATTCGTGGTTTCGTTCGTGACCGCGATCATCGTGGTGAAGACGTTCCTGGGCTATGTCACCCGTCACGGCTTTGCAGTGTTCGCGTGGTGGCGCGTCATCGTCGGCACGCTCGGCCTGATCGCGCTGGCGATGGGGCGGTAGGGTGGCTCCTCTGGATGAGGACAGCTTTCCCGCCCTGTGATTACGCGCTCTTCTTCTGGAATTGCCCGGCGGCGCGGAAGCGCCAGAGATATTGCGGCGCCACCGCTTCCAGCGAATCCGGGGCAATCCCAAGGCCTTCCAGCGTCAGGCCGGCGGCTTTCGCCGTATCCGACACCACATTGTCCGCGCGCAGCAGCTCCACCTGATCCGGCGTTAATTTCAAGGCGCCGGGCGCAAACTGCAGCAACATCGCCTGGAGTTTTGCCAACCCGAACGGCAGCGAAATCAACATGCGGTGGCGCTCGACGGTGGCGAGAATGATTTCCATGATCTCGCGCATCGTCAGCACTTCCGGGCCGCCGAGTTCGTAGGTCGCGCCGGCCTTGGCCGTGCCGTCGACGGCGTCGGCCACCGCGGTCGCGACATCGCCGACATAGACCGGCTGCAGTTTGGTCACGCCGCCGCCGATCAGCGGCAGCGCCGGCGATATTCTTGCGAGCGCCGCGAAGCGGTTGGTGAATTGATCCTCGGGGCCGAACACGACCGAAGGCCGCAGGATCGTGGCCGCCGGGATAGCCGCGCGCACCGCCTGTTCGCCGGCGGCCTTGGCGCGGGCGTAATGCGACGGCGAGTTCTCGTCGGCGCCGATCGCCGAGACATGCACCATTCGGGCGCCGACCGCGCCGGCGGCCTTGGCCACCGTGCCGGCGCCTTGGCCCTGCACCGCGTCGAAGGTCTGCGCGCCGCCCTCGGCCAGGATGCCGACCAGATTGATGGCGACGTGCGAATCACGCATCGCGGCCTCGACGGATGCGGGAAAGCGCAGATTGGTCTGGACGGCGTGGATCTGGCCGACCTTGCCGAGCGGCTGCAGATGCCCGGCCAGTTCCGGCCGCCGCACGGCGACCCGAATGCGGTAATCGCGCTTGGCCAGCGCCCGAACGACGCTTCGTCCCAGAAAGCCCGATCCTCCGAAAACCGTGACCAGCGTATCCAGATTCGATGCCATGGGGTGTTCCTGCAAGCCGAACGCGAGCGATTCTCGTGGCTATCTAGCGCTTTCGCGCGACGCCGTCATGCCCGCACGCCAGCATATTTGGCTTGCGGCCCGCCAATTTGACAAGCGTGCGACCGATCAATACTAACCGCTCCGGGCCCAGGTGGCGGAATTGGTAGACGCGCTGGCTTCAGGTGCCAGTGGCTTCACGGCCGTGAAGGTTCGAGTCCTTTCCTGGGCACCACTTTGCCCAAGCCCGTGATTTCGCAGAAACCTGCCGGCGCGGTATGGCTTGGCCTGTAACGACCGGCCGCGGATAACTCGCGGGCGTATCCCGCAACACTGACCTCGCCGTTCTTGCGCCGGAGCTGGCAAAAGTCGCGACGCGCGGCTCGGGTCCCATTAATCCGGCTGCAAAATCGCAGTTTCGGCATTATTTAACATTCTAAGCCGCCAGCCCGCCGCTCGCCTCTTCGTGATCGGGGCGCTAGCTTGATCCGCACCGATTCGACGAGGTTCTTAAAAACCATGACCATCCGCCTGCACCGCGGCGATCTGCCCGATCTGTCCCGCTATACCGATTCAGTGGCGATCGACACCGAGACCATGGGATTGCATCCGCATCGCGACCGGCTCTGCGTGGTCCAGTTGTCGAGTGGCGACGGCAGCGCCGATGTCGTGCAAATCCCGAAAGGGGTCGTCGATGCGCCGAATCTGAAGGCGTTGCTGGTCAACCCGAAGATCACGAAAATCTTTCATTTCGCCCGGTTCGATCTGGCCGCGCTCTACAACGCCCTGGGCGTGATGCCGCAGCCGGTCTACTGCACCAAGATCGCCTCGCGGCTCTGCCGGACCTACACCGATCGCCATGGCCTGAAGGATCTGGTGCGCGAGGTGCTCAACATCGACCTGTCGAAGCAGCAGCAATCGAGCGACTGGGGTGCGGAGGCCCTGAGCGAGGCCCAATTGGCTTATGCTGCTTCCGACGTGCTGCATCTGCATGGCTTGCGCGAAAGGCTGGATGCCATGCTGGCGCGTGAAGGCCGCACCGAACTCGCCAAAGCCTGTTTCGAATTTCTGCCGACGCGGGCCCGCCTCGATCTGGAAGGTTGGGATACCGAGGACATTTTCGCGCATTCGTAAGCGCCGGAACCGCCTTGCGCGGGCTGCCGCCCCGTTGCGGCCACACTGATGGTCCGAGGTTTCGGCCCGAGGTTCGGGCTGCATCTGCCGCCGATCCCGGTTAGAATGGGGAGGGGGCTCGTGATCGGCAAAGGCGGCGACGCCGGTTTGACCGGACATGCATCTTGTCGGTCCGGGGGGCGCGGCAAGCCACGATAAGGAGCGCATGATCTTTTCGCCAACCCGTGCACGCTTCGGCGGATCATGCGCCAACGGCGCCAGTGCCTTGGAGCAGCGGTGAATTCGGTTCAAAGCCCAACCTATCAGGCCGGAATGGATGCGCGTTTTGCAATCGCAACGCGCCACAGCCGGATCGTGCGGGTGCTGCGGATCGCCGTGCCGGCGGCCGTGCTGCTGGCGCTGGCGGCGATCGTCGGGGTGTCGATCTTCAACCCGTTCCGGATGCTGCTGCCCAAGCTGCCGCTCGATATGGATAATCTCGTTGTGTCCGGCACCAAGATCACGATGGAAGCGCCGCATTTGTCCGGCTACACGCCCGATCGCCGACCGTACGAAGTCTGGGCAAAAACCGCGACCCAGGACGTGACCGATCCGGATCACCTCGACCTCAAAACCATACGCGCCAAGGTCTTGATGGAAGACCAGTCGACCCTCACCCTGGATGCCCGGGAGGGCGCGATGAACACCAAGGACCAGCTGCTCGACCTGCACCACGATATCTTTTTGCAAACCTCGACCGGTTATGAAGCGCGACTGGATCAGGCGTTTGTCGACATGGGCAAGGGCACGGTGTCGTCTGACGACCATGTCGACGTTAAATTGACGAACGGAACGCTTTCTTCCGACAGACTCAGGATTACCGGAGGTGGCGAGGTCATCAGGTTTGAAGGCAATGTCGTGATGCACCTCGACAATCTGGATACCGCTGGCGCCACACCGGACCCGTCCGCCACTGCGGACGCGGCCCCCATCGCGCCCGAGCCTTCGCCGGCACGTCCCGGCAAGGCGCGCGCATCGTCCAACAAGAGCGTCAACCCGAAATGATAGACATCATGATGCTTTATCCGCGTAGTGCCAGGATCAAGGGAATCGCGCGGTGCGTCTGGACCTCGGCGTTCGCGCTTGTCCTGCTCGCCGCCGGCGAAGCCGGCGCGCAAAGCGCAGTGCAGGGCGTGCCCAATGCCATGCAGGGTTTTTCGCAAAACCGCGACCAGCCGATCCAGATCGAAGCCGCCACGCTCGAGATGCGCGACAAGAAAAAGGAAGCAACGTTTTCCGGCAATGTGAAGGTGATACAGGGCGACACCACGATGACGTCGAAGACGCTGGTCGTGTTCTACGAATTGTCGAGCGCGTCCGCGGCGGGAACTCCCGCCCCCGGCGCAACGCCTGCCGCTGCAAAGGCCGCCCCGGCGAAAGCGGCCCCGGCCCCGATCCCGGCTGCGGCTCCCGGTCCCGGCGGCGCTTCGTCGATCAAGCGGCTGGAAGCCAGAGGCAACGTCGTCGTCACCCAGAAGGACCAGGTCGTGACCGGCGAAACCGCCGTCTTCGACACCAAGACCAACCTCGTCACCATGCTCGGCGGGGTAATTCTGACCCAGGGCAAGAACGTGCTGCGCGGCGACCGGCTGATGGTGGACATGACGACCGGGGTATCGCGGGTGGAATCCGACAGCGGACGTGTGCAGGGCCTGTTCCAATCGTCCGGCCAGGGCGGCCCTGGGGTCCCTGGTGCGGCGCCTCAAGCGCCGGCCGCAGGACCGGCCAGCTCGAGTAAATCTAAATAACATCAACCGCTTGCCTTAAAAGCGAAGGCGTGCCGGTTGAAGCTTGGCGGCCGAGCCTGTATCTACCGGACCAACCGGCGGTGGGGGAGCGCCTCGAAATCGGGGTGTTTCGCTGGGCAAGGGATATCCATTCATTCATGGTTCGTCGGCGAATTGAATCGCCGCGGGCGTGTCGCGGGATCACCGTGAAAGGCTGAGCAGAGCGGCGATGGTGGATTTACTCGGCATGTTCCGTCGACGCCCGGCGAAACGCAGTCAGCCAGGATTTGCGCGCTCGCGTGAGGACATCACCGCGCTTGGTGACGCCGTGGGCGACATGCTGCCAAGCCCGGTGCGCGACGCGCCCGTGATGGCCCGTGACGCAGCTGCGATTGCGCGCGAAACGCCATTGCCGAAAGTGGACGCGCCAAGGGACGTGCCGAGGGTAGAAAAGCCGCGTCCGCCGCGGGCCAAGACCAACGGCGCGGCTGCAGCGCCGCGGCTGGCACAGCGGGCGGGTTATCTGGCTGTGCATAGCGTGGAAAAGAGTTTCGGCACCCGCCAGGTCGTGCGCGGCGTCAGCATCTACGTTCGCCGCGGCGAGGCGGTGGGGCTACTGGGGCCGAACGGCGCCGGCAAGACCACGGTGTTCTACATGATCACCGGATTGATCCCGGCCGATCGCGGCACCATCGAGCTTGACGGCCACGACGTCACCAAACTGCCGATGTACCAGCGCGCGCGGCTCGGGATCGGGTATCTGCCGCAGGAGGCCTCGATCTTTCGCGGCCTCACGGTTGAGCAAAACATCCGGGCGGTGCTCGAGGTCGTCGAACCCTCGCGGAAGAAGCGCGAGGCCGAACTCAATTCCCTGCTCGACGAATTCAACATCACGCGGCTGCGCAAAACGCCCTCGATCGCGCTCTCCGGCGGTGAGCGCCGCCGCGTTGAGATCGCGCGCGCGCTCGCAACCCGCCCCAACTACATGCTGCTCGACGAACCGTTTGCCGGCATCGATCCGATCGCGGTGGGCGACATTCAGGATCTGGTCCGCCACCTCACCAACCGCGGCATCGGCGTCTTGATTACCGACCACAATGTGCGGGAAACGTTGGGCCTGACCGATCGCGCCTACATCGTCTATGCCGGCCAGATCTTGACGGAGGGCAGCCCGGAGGAGATCGTCAATGATCCGGACGTCCGGCGCCTTTATCTCGGTGAGGAATTCCGGCTTTAGCGCGTGACCCAGCAATAAGCGGTTTCGCATGCACCGTCGGGGGCAAAGCGCCGTAGTCCTTTTTTCCCATTCGTCAAGCCGTGTACATCGGCTTTGTACTAGTTTAAGCAAGAATCGGACCAACTTTTAGGGATCGGTTTTTGCCTTCATGGCACTGACGCAGCGATTAGAGTTCCGCCAGTCTCAGTCGCTGGTGATGACGCCGCAGCTGATGCAAGCCATCAAGCTGCTGCAGCTGTCGAACCTCGACCTCACGGTCTTTGTCGAAGAGGAACTCGAACGAAATCCGCTGCTCGAACGCGCCAACGACGGTACCGAGCCGCCGGTGGCGGGTGAGCCGGTGCCGGCTGATTTTTCCGGTTCCGACGATGCGGGTTACGGTGACGGCGCCGGCGAACACGCCGAGGCCGGCGTTGGATCGGCCGGCGACGGTTTCGAGCCGACCCAGGAAGACTGGATGAGCCGCGATCTCGGCAGCCGCGCGGAGATCGAGCAGACCCTCGACACCGGCCTCGACAACGTCTTCTCCGAAGAGCCGGCCGAGGCGGCGGCGCGGACCGCGCAAGATGCGGCGCCGACCGCCTACACCGAATGGGGCGGCGGCGCCTCCAACGACGACAGCTACAATCTCGAGGCCTTCGTCGCCGCCGAGATCACGCTCGGCAGTCATCTTGCCGAGCAGCTGGCGGTGGCATTCGCGGCGCCGGCGCAGCGCATGATCGGGCAATACCTGATCGATCTGGTCGACGAGGCGGGTTACCTGCCGCCGGATCTCGGGCAGGCCGCCGAGCGGCTTGGTGCATCGCCGAAAGACGTCGAGGCGGTTGTGACGGTGCTGCAGAAATTCGACCCGCCCGGCGTCTGCGCGCGGAGCTTGAGCGAGTGCCTTGCGATCCAGTTGCGTGAACTCAATCGCTACGACCCTGCGATGCAGGCGCTGGTCGAGCATCTCGATCTCTTGGCCAAGCGCGACATCGCCGCCCTGCGCAAACTGTGCGGCGTCGATGACGACGACATCACCGAAATGATCGGCGAAATTCGCCGCCTCGATCCGAAGCCGGGATTGAAGTTCGGTGCGTCGCGGATGCAGACCGTGGTGCCCGATGTGTACGTACGGCCGGGCCCCGATGGCGGCTGGCACGTCGAACTCAACAGCGACACGCTGCCGCGGGTGCTGGTCAATCAGGTCTATTATACCGAACTGTCGAAGACGATCCGCAAGGACGGCGACAAATCCTATTTCACCGATTGCCTGCAGAACGCGACCTGGCTGGTCCGCGCGCTCGATCAGCGCGCGCGCACCATCCTGAAAGTCGCGACCGAGATTGTGCGCCAGCAGGACGGATTCTTCACCCATGGCGTGGCGCATCTGCGGCCGCTCAATCTCAAGGCGGTGGCCGACGCCATCCAGATGCATGAATTGACGGTGTCGCGGGTGACCGCCAATAAATACATGGCGACCAATCGCGGCAGTTTTGAACTAAAGTATTTTTTCACGGCGTCGATCGCGTCGGCCGACGGCGGCGAAGCCCATTCGGCCGAGGCCGTCCGTCACCACATCAAGCAGCTGATCGATGCGGAGGATGCGGCCGCGATCCTTTCCGACGACACCATCGTGGAACGATTGCGCGGATCGGGCATTGATATCGCCCGCCGCACCGTCGCAAAATACCGCGAGGCGATGCGGATACCGTCCTCGGTGCAGCGCCGCCGGGATAAACAGAGCATGCTTGGCAATGCCCTTTCCGCGCCCGCTGCATCTTCCGACCGGTCCCGCGACACCGCGCCGGCTTGATTGCACCCCGGTCAAATCGGGATAGTGTCGGTTCAGTTCAGAACCAATCGAGGCCATCACCATGACCCTTCGAATCTCGGGAAAAAGCATCAGCATCGGCGACGCGCTTCGCGGGCGGGTCAGCGAGCGCACCGAGGAAGTTCTGCGCAAGTATTTCGACGGCAATTATTCCGGCCACATCACCTTGAGCAAGGACGGCTTCGGCTTCCGCACCGATTGTGCCTTGCATCTGGATTCCGGAATCACGCTGGAGGCCGATTGCAACGCCGTCGACGCTTATGCCAGCGCCGATCAGGCGCTGCTGATGATCGAAAAACGGCTGCGCCGCTACAAGAACCGCCTGAAGGATCGTTCCGCTCGCAAGGCCTACGTGGCCTCCGCGGCGCTGGCAGAGATCGCGGCGCCGACGCTGGATGCGCCGAGCTATATTATCGAGGCGCCGTCGACCGATGGTGAAGACGAGGTGGACGGCTACAACGCTGTGATCATCGCCGAGGCGACGACCTCGCTGAGGCGGCTTTCGGTCAGCGAAGCAGTAATGGAACTGGATTTGACCGGCGCCGCCTGCATGGTGTTCCAGCACGGCAGCAGCGGTCGGGTGAACATCATCTACCGGCGGGCCGACGGCAATGTTGGCTGGATCGACCCGCCCTCCGTTAACTCCGGGAGTAGCTAATTACCGGCAGGGCGCACTCCGGACCCGTTCGGACCGGGGAGCGCCTCGCGGCAGTTGGCACCGGTCGTGCGTTGGAGTAGAAGCCCCCCAATCGGGACCCGGGGTATACGCCCGCCTACCGTCCTATCTTGTTGATGCCACCGCCCTAAAACCTATTTCGCACCCTGACGGTTTAATTCACCTCGGAACGCCCCATGACGATTACCGATCTGGTCGCACCCGAGGCGATTCTCCCGGCATTGAAGGTCAACAGTAAGAAGCAAGCGCTGCAGGAACTGGCGGCGCGGGCCGCTACCCTGACCGGGCAAAGCGAACGCACCGTCTTCGAGGTTCTGCTGCAGCGGGAGAAGCTGGGGACCACTGCGGTGGGCTACGGCGTGGCGATCCCGCACGGCAAACTCCCCAAGCTTGAAAGGCTGTTCGGGCTGTTCGCTCGTCTTGAGCGTCCGATCGACTTCGAGGCGATGGACGGCCAGCCGGTCGATCTGGTGTTCCTGCTGCTGGCGCCGGAGGGCGCGGGCGCCGACCACCTCAAGGCACTGGCGCGGATCGCGCGGCTATTGCGTGACCAGGACGTTGCTAAGAAGCTGCGCGCCTCGCGCGACGCGCAGGCGATCTATTCGGTGCTGGCGTTGCCGCCTGCGAGCGCGGCGTAAGCCGGGAACATCCCCAGCTTTGTTGCTGGGTCGGTCTGTCATCTCGCCGAAAGCGCCAGAAATCCGGCAAGGCAGGGATTCTGGTTGAGCGGCGACCAATAGAGCAGTTGATCGATCATCGGCGGGTCGGGGACTTTCTTGAAGATGGCGCCCTTGATCTGGGAACGTTGCATCGACGCCGGCACAAAGGCGATCCCGAGCCCTTCCGCGACGAAGTTGACGATGGTCTGCTGCAAATAGACCTCAAGCCCGATCACGGGATCAAAGCCGGCGGCCCGGCAACGCTGGACGATGCTCTCATGAAGTGACGGCGCCTGGTCGCGGGGGACGATCAGAAACTGCTCCTGCGCGAGGTCCTCGACCCGTATCTTTCGCGATTTCGCCAACGGGTGATGTTCCGGCAGGACCAGACTGAGCGGCTCTCGAAACAGCGGCCGGGCTTCGAAGCGCGAACCCTCGCCGCCGGCGAAACTGATCGCGATATCGATCGCGCCATCCCTTAAATCGCTTTCAAGCGCATTTGGCATCAACTCGCGGACCCGCAGATCGACCTTGGGAAAGGCCCGCTTGTAACGACGGGTCAGGTCGGGCACGACGCTATAGGCGGCGCACATCGTAAAGCCCATGGTGAGCAGGCCGGCCTCGCCGCGCCCCGTGGCGGCGGCATTGCGCTCCGCCTGCGCAACCAGTCGAAGAATTTCAGTTGCGTCCGAAAGGAACTGACGGCCGGCCGCGGTCAAGGCGACACCTTTCGGTGAACGGATGAACAGCGTGGTCCCGAGTTCCTGCTCCAACGCCGCGATCTGGCGGCTCAGCGGCGGCTGGGAAATGTGCAGGCCGGCGGCCGCGCGGCCGAAATGGCCGACGCGCGCCAGTTCGCAAAAATACCGCAGCTGATTGAGCGAGGGCGCCATCGCTTGCCATACCCCAAAGGTATCGAAACGAGCCAAAACGGAATTGGAATGGAATAGCCGGGCCCGGTAGTCAACAGCGGCTGCTCATTCGAAGGGTTCCGTTCCACCATGCTAACGTCGCTGTCCGTCGTCTGTCCCGTGTTTGCCGTGATCGTTGCGGGTTTTGCCTGCGGCCGCCTCGGATTGCTCGGTCCCACCGCGAGTTCGGAGTTGAACCGCTTCGTCGTCTATCTGGGTTTGCCGGCGTTGTTGTTCGAGGTCATGGCCGAAGCGAACTGGGCGTCGTTGTGGCAGCCCGGATTTATCGCGTCGTTTGCGATCGGCGTATTCGTCATATTCGGCGGCACACTGATCTACCGGGTTGCGCGCGGGCATCACCTGACCGATGCCTCGATCGATGGTCTGAACGCCGGCTACGCCAACGTCGGCTACATCGGGTTTCCGCTCTGCGAACTGATTTTTGGACGCCAAAGCCTGGCGCTGGTGACGATCGCAGCCATCATGACGGTCTGCGTGCTGTTCACGGTCGCGATCGTCTTTGTGGAAATAGGCCTGCAAACCGAACGCCGCGTGCATCGTCTGTTTGCAAAAATCGGCAAGGCGCTGATTCGCAATCCGTTGCTGGTTGCACCGCTGCTGGGGGCCGTGTGGTCGACATTCCATACGCCCGTGCCCGACGCGGCCAGAGCCGTGCTTCACATGGTGGGCAACGCCGCCAGCCCCTGCGCCCTGGTGTCGTTGGGTCTATTTCTCGCCGCCGAGCATCGTGGCAGCCGTTCAAGCCGACCGGTCGCGATCACGCTCACGGCATTGAAGCTGGTGATCCAGCCTGCAATCGTCGCCATTTGCGCCTATGGGATCTTCAAGCTGCAGCCGGTGCCGGCCGCGATCGTCGTGCTGCTCTCGGCGCTGCCGACAGGTACCGGCCCGTTCATGATCGCCGAGTTCTACAAGCGAGAAGCCGTCGTGACAGCGGGAACGATTCTTTTCACGACGATGGCATCGGTGATCTCAATATCGGCGTGCCTGGTGCTGATCGGCCACGCCCAAAACTAGCACGCGCCGGTCCCCGAGCGATCGAGGACAAGCGCGTGCAAATTCGATGGCCAATACTAATCGCGTCAGGAGCAGCAGTGTGCACTGCTGTCAGTGGCCGCGTTCAGGCGCCGGCGGTGTATGTCAATGACACCAGCAAGAGCTGCGTCAGTGAACGCTGACGGCCTGCAGTTCGTTGCTCCATGCATTGGCAACGGCCGCCTCACGGCTGTCGGTCAGCATGATCGGAGTGCCGTCGGCGGCATGGAGCGCAAAGAGCTTCAGCCCCGGCGCGATCTTCGGCGCCTGCGGAAACAGCCCCGGCACGTCCTCAGAGCGGATCTGCTTCACATAGGCGATATGGCCCTCGCCCAGGGTTGCCAGCGCCTCGGTGGAGACAGCAGCAGGTTCGAACGCAACATTACCTTCAGTCATGGTCTCGACTCCTATGTCAAACTAAGCGGTCGAGTCCGCTACTCGTTCCATTTATTATTCGTGCTCATTGATAGCGATTGTCTTAACGACCTTTTCAGGCTCAGGCCGGGCGAGATCGATCGACAACAGCCCGTTTTTCAAGTCCGCGCCCAGCACCAGCATCCCCTCCGCCAGCACGAAGGTGCGCTGGAAGTGGCGCGCGGCGATGCCGCGATGGATGTATTGCCGAGCCTTGTCGTCCTGCTGGCGGCCCCGGATCACCAGTTGGTTTTCCTCAATGGTTACATCGAGTTGGTCACGGGTAAAGCCCGCCACCGCCAGCGTGATGCGCAGCCGTTCGGGCTGACCGTTGGCGCGGTCGCAGCGCTCGATGTTGTAAGGAGGATAGCCGTCGGCGCCTTTGACAACGCGATCGAGCGCACGCTCGATTTCGTCGAATCCCAGCAGGAACGGACTAGATAACGAAGGAACACGAGACATTCCAAAGCCCTCTCGAAGCGACTTTGAGGGGCCCTTGCGGCGCCCCATTTTTGGCCTTCCGGCGGATTGCCGTCCGGTCAACAGCCAATATGGATATGATTTGGCGGTTGTTCAAGCGTCTGTGGATACACGAGAAAAACCGACAAAGAGCGGTTTTCAGGCGAATATGGAACCGGCGAGCCCGGAATGGCCTGAAATCAGAGGCCGATTCGCCGGCGGCCGTCGGCACTGAACAGATGCAGCTTTTCGCGCGGCGCGATCGCCCGGATTCGCTCCCCGATGCCGGGCGCGACCGCGCCGGGGATCCGCACGATCACCTCGCCCGGTGGCAACTCGCCGGGGTTGGCGGCGACGCCCTGCCCGTCGCGTTGCCGGGCGCCGTAGAGGAAGGTCTCGGCGCCGACGCGCTCGATCGCCTCCACGGTGAGATCGAAGGCGATGCCCGCGACCGCGTCGTTTGAGACCATGAAATCCTCGGGGCGGATCCCGAGAATGCCGGCTTCGGCGGCGGCGCGGCCGTCGCCCACCAACTGCGATTTGAGTTCGTCTGACGACAGCGGCAGCAGATTCATCGGCGGCGCGCCGATGAAGGAAGCCACGAAGGTCGTCGCCGGCTTTTGATAGATATCGAGCGGGTTGCCGATCTGCTCGACCTCGCCACCGTTCATGACGACGAGAATATCGGCCAGCGTCATCGCCTCGAGCTGGTCGTGGGTGACGTAGATCGACGTCGTCTTTAACCGCCGCTGCAATTTGCGGATTTCGACTCGCATCGCGATGCGCAGCTTGGCGTCGAGGTTGGACAAGGGTTCGTCGAACAGGAACACCTTCGGTTGCCGGACGATGGCGCGGCCCATCGCGACGCGCTGGCGCTGGCCTCCCGACAATTGCCGCGGCTTGCGTTCGAGCATCGCGCCGAGTTCGAGGATGCGGGCGGCTTCCTGGACCCGGGCATCGATCTCGGGTTTCGGGGTACCGCGATTGCGCAGGCCATAGGCCATGTTGTTGTAGACGCTCATATGCGGGTAGAGCGCGTAATTCTGGAACACCATGGCGATGTCGCGCTGGGCCGGCTCGATCTGGTTGACGATGCGTCCGCCGATATCGATCTCGCCGCTGGTGATGGTCTCGAGGCCTGCGACCATCCGCAGCAGCGTGGACTTGCCGCAGCCGGAAGGCCCGACCAGCACGCAGAACTGGCCGTCGCCGACCTCGAAGTCGATGCCTTTGATGGCTTCGAAGCCGCCGGGATAGGTCTTGCGGACGTTGCGGAGCGTGACGTTAGCCATGGGGCACGCTCTGCGAGCGCGAATCGCGAATGGCGAATAGCGAGTGGCGAATAGGGAAGTACGACGCCGCGACGGCGCAGAGCTCCACTGGCTATTCGCCATTCGCTACTCGCCATTCGCCCTCTCACTTCTCTGTCTCGACCAGCCCGCGCACGAACAGCCGCTGCATGAACACCACCACCGCGACCGGTGGCAGCATCGCCAGAACGGCCGTAGCCATCGCGAGCTGCCATTCCGCCAGTTCGTCGGTCGTCGTCAGCATCTTCTTGATGCCGATGACGATCGTTTGCATGGAATCCTGCGTGGTGATCAGGAGCGGCCACAGATACTGATTCCAGCCGTAGATGAACTGGATCACGAACAAAGCCGCGATCGTGGTCATCGATAGCGGCAGCAGCGTATCCCAGAAGAATCGGAACGGTCCGGCGCCGTCGATGCGCGAGGCTTCCAGCAATTCGTCCGGCACCGTCATGAAGAATTGCCGGAACAGCAGCGTGCCGGTCGCGGATGCGATCAGGGGCAGGATCAGTCCGGCATAGGTGTCGAGCATGTGCAGGTCGGACACCACCTTGTAGGTCGGATAGATACGTACCTCGACCGGCAGCATCAGCGTGATGAAGATGATCCAGAACGCGGTTTTCCGGAACGGAAAGCGGAAATACACCACTGCATAGGCCGACAGAATCGAAATGAAGATCTTGCCGACCGCGATCCCGGTCGCCGAGACCAGCGAGTTGAACAGGAGGTGGCCGACCGGCTCGCGGTTGCTGCGTGATGCGCCGACAAAGATCGCACGGTAATAGTTGTCGAGCATATGGCCGCCTGGCCGCAGCGGCATATTGCCACCAACCACCGTGGCGGCGTCATAAGTCGATGCAATGAGTGCGACATAGACCGGAAAAGCGACGAGGAATACGCCGAGCGTGAGGATGGCGTAGGCGATGATGTTGCTCCAGGGGCGGTGCTCGACCATCAGTATTGCACCTTGCGCTCGACGTAGCGGAATTGGACGGCCGTCAGGACGATCACGATGATCATCAGCACCACCGATTGCGCCGCCGAGCCGCCGAGATCGCCGCCGAGCCGCCCGTCCGCATACACCTTGTAGACCATGGTCGTGGTCGCGCCGGCGGGGCCGCCGCCCGTCACGGCATCGATGATGCCGAACGTATCGAAGAAAACGTAGACCACGTTGACGACCAGCAGGAAGAAGGTCGTCGGCGACAGCAGCGGGAAAACGATGGTCCAGAACCGCCGCATCGGTCCCGCGCCGTCGATGGCGCCGGCTTCGATGACGCTCTTGGGAATCGACTGCAGCCCGGCCAGGAAGAACAGGAAATTGTAGGAGATCTGCTTCCATACCGCGGCCATCACCACCAGGGTCATGGCATGGGTGCCGTTGAGCAGCGGATTCCAGTCCAAGCCCGGCATACGCAGCGGTCGCGCCAACGTGCCGAGCGTCGGGTGGAACATGAAAAACCACAACACACCGGCAACGGCAGGCGCCACCGCGTAGGGCCAGATCATCAGGGTCTTGTAGGCCGCGGCGGCCTTCAGGTTCTTGTCGGCCTGAGTGGCGAACAACAGCGCAATCGCAAGCGAAAACGCTGCGACCAGTGAGGAGAACACCACCGTCGTCAGTATCGCCTTGTAATATTCAGGCTGGGCAAACAGCGCCTGGTAGTTCTCCATGCCGACGAATTCGGAAGTCAGCCCGAACGCATCCTCCCGCAGGAAGGATTGCCAGACCGCCTGGCTCGCCGGCCAATAGAAGAAGACAAATGTGATGATGAGCTGCGGCACGAGCAGCAGATACGGAAGTAGCTTGCCGTTAAAAAAGGCGGACTTTTCCATCTCGAGGCGTCGTGGCGTTCCGTGCGGGTTTGAGAAAACTCCCGCTCCGGTCGGAGAGGGAGTTTTAGAGCGTGATCCGGACCCGGAGGACCGCGTTAGCGCAAAGTGGACACCGGTTTTCCGAAAAGATCATGCTCAAATATTAAGATAGAGCGGGATGACGATTCGAAGAAAAGTCATCGCGCTCTGGGAGGACGGATTACTTCGCGGTCTTCTCAAACGTTCGCAACATGGCATTGCCACGTGCGACCGCCGAGTCGAGCGCTTCCTTGGCGGTTTTCTGCCCCGCGAGCGCGGCTTCCATTTCCTCGGCCCAGACGTCCCGCATCTGCACCATGTTTCCGAAACGCAGGCCGCGCGAATTCTCGGTCGGCTCTTTGCCGGTGAGCTCCTTCAACGGCGTCTCCAGCACCGGATTCTTCTCGTAGAAGCCGTCCGCCTTGGTCTTTTCGTAGGCCGCCTTGGTGATCGGCAGATAGCCGGATTGCTGGTGCAGCCTGGCCTGGCGGTCGGTGTCCGACAGGAAGGCAAAGAACTTCGCGATCCCCTTATATTCCTCCGGCTTCTTGCCGCCCATCACCCACAGCGAAGCCCCGCCGATGATCGAGTTCTGCGGCGCGCCTTGAACATCGGGATAATAGGGCATCGGCGCCGAGGTGAAGTCGAACTTGGCGGTGCTCTTGGCGGTGGCGTAATAGCCCGACGAGGTGAGGAAAATCGCGCATTCGCCGGAGCCGAAGCGGCCTTCGCTGGCGTTGGCGCGACCGGAATAATCGTAGGTCTTGTCTTTCTGCAGGTCGATCAGGTTCTGCAGGTGCCTGATGTGTAGCGGCGAGTTGAACGTCAGCACGGTGTCGAAACCGTCGAGGCCGTTCGCCTTGGTGCCGATCGGCACGTTATGCCAGGCGGAAAACTGCTCGATATTCGCCCATGTCGCCCATGCATTGGAGAAGCCGCAGGTGGTGTGACCGGCCGCTTTCAGTTTCTTGGCGGCATCGAACACTTCCGGCCACGTCTTCGGAATCTCGGCGACGCCGGCTTTCTTCAGTTCGTCCTTGTTGATCCACATCACCATCGAGGATGAGTTGAAGGGGAACGACAGCATGTCGCCCTTGGCAGTCGAATAGTAACCGGTGATGGCTGGAAGATAGGCTTTGGGGTCGAACGGCTCGCCCGCCTCCTTCATCAACTGGTAGACCGGCTTGATGGCGCCGGTGGCGCTCATCATCGTGGCGGTGCCGACCTCGAACACCTGAATGATGTGCGGCGCGTTGCCGGCACGGAACGCGGCGATACCGGCGTTCATGGTGTCGGGATAGCTGCCCTTGTAGGTCGGGATGACCTTGTAGTCGGACTGGCTGGCGTTGAAATCTTCGGCGAGCTTATTGACGATGTCGTTGTTGCCGCCGGTCATGGCGTGCCACCACTGAATTTCGATCACGGCATACGCAGGCGTTGCGGCAGCGAGCGCAAGCGCGACGGCGCCAGCTAAGGCAGCGCCGAACTGTCGAACAGTCATCAAATTCCTCCCGTTGGACCATCGATATCGTCTTGCACGGCGGCCGCCGGGTGACGTTCGAATGATCGTATCGCGGGAGAATGGTACGGGGGAAGCGTGGCCCACGGAAGCGCTAAATGGGTCGAACCTGCGGGATGGCGATTCTTAGGAAAAGCTATCCCGCTTGAGGTTGCCGGCCGCGCCGGGTCGTCGATCGCACAGGCTCTCCGCCGTCCGGCCTTCGCAGGGACGGCGGATGGTGAACCTTAGCGCTTCCGCTCGGTGCCGCAGACCGCGCCCTTCGCAACCAGAGCGTCGATCTCGCTTTTGGAGTATCCGAATTCCGACAGCACTTCCGCGGTGTGCTGGCTGAATTTCGGCGGCGTTCGGCGCAGGCTGGGTTTGCTGCGCGCAAGGCGGATCGGGGAAGCGACCCCCTTGTACCAGTCCTTTTCGATGACGTCGCCGCGATGGACGGTGTGGGCGCTGGTGAGCGCCTGGTCGATCGACTGCACCGGTCCGGCGGGCAGGCCGGCGGCAAGCAGGCGATCGCAGAGCGGGGCGGCGTCGTGCTCGGCGAACACCGCGGCAAGCTCGGCGCGCAACGCCTCGCGGTTGGCGATGCGATCCTTGTTGCGGGCAAAGCGCGGATCGGTGCCGAGCTCGGGTTTGCCGATCTCCCTGGCGAGCTTGCGGAAGGTGCCGTCATTGCCGACGCCGATGAAGATGTCGTCGGTACGGGTCGGGAAGATCGCATAGGGCACGAGGTTCGGATGCTCGTTGCCGGTGAGCTGCGGCGGCTTGCCGTGCATGAAATAATTCGCGGCATGCGGATGCATGACCGCGAGGCCGGTTTCGTACAGCGTGGTCTCGAGAAACTGCCCAAGGCCGGAGCGTTGCCGCTCCGACAGCGCCATCAGGATGCCGATCGCGGCGTAAAGCCCGGTCGTGATATCCACCACGGGAACGCCGATGCGCATCGGTCCGCTTTGCGGCGAGCCGGTTGCCTTGATCATCCCGGTCATGGCCTGGATGATGGCGTCATAGCCGGGGTTGCCGCCGCGCGGTCCGTCGGCGCCGAAGCCGGAGATCCGGCAGTGCACCAGTTTCGGAAACTTCGCGCGCAGCACCTCGTTGCCGATGCCCCATTTGTCGAGCGTGCCCGGCTTGAAGTTCTCGATCAGGACGTCGGCGCTCTCCAGCATCTTCATCAGCACGGCCCGTCCGCCCTCGGAGGCGAGGTCGAGCCCGATCGAGCGCTTGTTGCGGTTGATGCCGACGAAATAGGCCGCGTCCTCGCCGTGGAACGGCGGGCCCCAGTCGCGCACCTCGTCGCCGGCGGGCGGCTCGACCTTGATCACGTCGGCGCCGTGATCGGCGAGAATTTGCGTGCAGTAGGGGCCGCCGAGAACGCGCGTAAGGTCGATCACGCGCAATCCGGCCATCGCGCCGGGGGCAGTTTCAGTGGTCATGGGCCGTTTCTTGCGAAGTTTATCAGGAGTGGTGCGAAGCCATTAAGCATCACAAACGTTTGTTCGCAAATGCCCTGCCGGAATGGGATTTGAGATATTTCTCGAATTCGAGCGCTTTGTACTTGTCTCGGAAAGCACAGTACCAGACCAATTCCCAAGGCTTGAACTTGGCCGTGTGGGTGGACTTGCCGGCATTATGTCCGGTAGCCGTCGCTTTAAATCCGCGGTTGCGCCGATGTATTCCTGTCGGCGAGCTATGCTGCGGATATGTAGACGTACCACATCGATCCTCCGGCCCGTCGTCGCCCTTCGGGCTATGCCGGGCACGCTCGCCTTGGCTACGTGGCTGCGCCACGCGTAGCCGAAGGCGAAGCGTGGTGGAGCCAGGCGGGATCGAACCGCCGACCTCTTGCATGCCATGCAAGCGCTCTCCCAGCTGAGCTATGGCCCCGAAGCCTTATCGTCTGAGCATGACCTGGTCGGAAAACCGGTTTCCGCTTTTCCCGGTCATGCTCGCCGCGTGTCTTACCGCGTGTCTTGGGCGACGCGCGGCGCAGAACCCTGAACACAATTCAGGGCTGATCTCAAGTCTCCTCGTCGCCGCCGACGTCGCCGATGATGTCGGTGACGTCCTCGTCGCCCTCTTCCTCGTCGGCGATGAAGGTCGAATCGTCATCGTCATCGTCTTCGATGGTCTCGTCGATTTCAATATCGTCTTCCAACTCGGGAACGACGGCCTTGACCTTGCCGGTGTTCTCCTCGGCGTCGGCTTCCTCGAGCGGCACCAACTCTTCGGCCTCGGCGGGCTCCGGCATTGCTTCGGCGGAGGCGGCGGCAGAAGCAGCGGCGGCGCGGGCAGCGGCGTCCGCGCGAGTCCGCGGCGGGGGCACCGGCGCAATCGGCACGATCTCACCGGTGTAGGGTGAGATCACGGGATTCTTGTTGAGGTCATAGAATTTCTTACCCGTGGTCGGGCAAATGCGTTTGGTTCCGAGATCGGATTTGGCCACGTGTGGAATCCTGGGAATTTCTGAAAAACGGTGCTTCACTTGGCTAGTTGCCGCGCCGGTGTCAATAGCGCTTTGCAGGACACCGACAGCGGCGTGACGCCGCGCGGGCCATGTGGTACCTGCCGCCCGGCGCAGAGGACACAATCTTGACCCATTCAGACCAGCCCGCAACTCACCCCACGCCGCTTGAGGCCCGTTCGAGCGGAGCCTTGACCGGGAAGGTCCGGGTGCCCGGCGATAAGTCGATTTCGCACCGGGCCCTTATTTTGGGCGCGCTGGCGGTCGGCGAAACCAGGATTTCGGGCCTGCTCGAGGGCGAGGACGTGCTCAACACCGCCAAGGCCATGCGGACCCTGGGCGCCAAGGTGGAGCGAACCGGCGAATTCGCCTGGTCAGTCCGCGGGGTCGGCGTGGCCGGGTTCGCGCCGCCAGAGGTTCCGCTTGATTTCGGCAATTCCGGCACCGGCTGCCGGCTGGTCATGGGGGCGGTGGCCGGCTGCCCGATCACCGCGATCTTCGACGGCGACGCTTCGCTGCGCAGCCGGCCGATGCGGCGGGTGCTCGATCCCCTGGAATTGATGGGTGCGCGGGTGGGCGCCAGCAAAGACGGCGGCCGCCTGCCGCTGACGCTGAACGGCGCGCGCGACCCGCTGCCGATCCTCTACCGCACGCCGGTGGCGTCGGCGCAGATCAAATCCGCGGTACTGCTGGCGGGGTTGGCCGCGCCGGGAATCACCACCGTGATCGAGGCGGAAGCCAGCCGCGACCACACCGAACTGATGCTGAAACACTTCGGCGCCGAAATCGTCTCGTCCCCCGAGGGCCGCCACGGCCGCAAAATCGCGCTCACCGGCCAGCCCGAACTGCACGGCGCCGAGGTCGTGGTGCCGGCCGATCCGTCCTCGGCGGCGTTTCCGCTCGTCGCGGCCCTGATCGTCGAAGGCTCCGACGTCGTGCTGTCGGACGTCATGACCAATCCGCTGCGCACCGGGCTGTTCACGACGCTGCGCGAGATGGGGGCCTCGATCGAGGAAAGCCAAATTCGCGGCGATGCCGGCGAACCGATGGCGCAGTTGCGGGTGCGCGCCTCGAAATTGCGCGGCGTCGAGGTGCCGCCGGAGCGCGCGCCCTCGATGATCGACGAATATCTGGTGCTGGCGGTCGCAGCGAGCTTTGCCGAAGGCACCACGATCATGCGCGGCCTGCAGGAATTGCGCGTCAAGGAATCCGATCGGCTGGAGGCCACCGCCGCCATGCTGCGCGTCAATGGCGTCCAGGTCGAGATTTCGGGCGACGACATGATCGTTGAAGGCAAGGGTTATGTCGCGGGCGGTGGCCTTGTCGCCACCCACATGGATCACCGGATCGCGATGTCGGCGCTGGTGATGGGGCTGGCCTCCGACAAGCCGGTGAAGGTCGACGACACCGCCTTCATCGCCACCAGCTTTCCCGATTTCATTCCGATGATGCGCGCGCTAGGGGCCGAGTTTTCATGATTATTGCCATCGACGGACCGGCGGCTTCCGGCAAGGGCACGCTCGGCAAGCGCCTCGCGCACCATTACGGCTATCGCCACCTCGATACCGGGGTGATCTACCGCGCGGTCGCCAAGGCGCTATTGGACGCCGGCGCCGACCTCACCGACGAGGCGCTGGCGGTCGCCGCCGCGATGGAACTCGACCCGGAAAAGTTCGGCGATCCGGTCCTGAAGACCCAAAGGGTGGGCGAGGCGGCATCCGTGGTCTCGGCGATCCCCCGGGTGCGGCAGGCCCTGGTCAATTTTCAGCGCCAATTCGCCGCGGATCCGCCCGGCGCGGTGCTCGACGGCCGTGACATCGGAACCGTGATCTGCCCGGACGCCGATGTGAAGATCTTCGTGATGGCGGATCCCAAGGTCCGCGCCCGCCGCCGCACCCTGGAGGCGAAAGCCCGCGGCGAGGACGCCGACGAGGCCTTGGTGCTGGCGGATATCCTCAAACGCGACGAGCGTGACCAGAATCGCGCCACTGCCCCCCTGAAGGCAGCGCCGGATGCTCACTTGCTCGATAACTCGCATTTGGATATAGAAAGCGGTGTCCGGGCCGCCATCGACATTATCGAGGCCGTCCGAGCGGGCCGGCATCGGGTTTGAACGATTTTCAAACTAAACCGATGCCGTCATTGGAGGAAAGTCCGCTCCAGGTTCTTGAAGTCGATACGCTCGTTTCAGGCTCCGGATAAATCAACGTATCGAACGTGCAGGCATGCTGCCGGCCCGCTTTCGCGATTTTTCTTCGCGGCGAGCGGTCGTTAGGATTTGCGGACCCCTGACACTTCACGCGCGATACGCCCTTTAACCCGAATGGCCGGCGATACCCGTATCTGGAGAACAAATGGCTTCGACTGCTGCTTCATATAATCCTTCCCGCGACGATTTCGCCGCCATGCTCGACGAGTCCTTCGCCGGCGGCAACCTTCAGGAAAGCTCTGTTATCAAGGGCAAAGTAGTTGCGATTGAAAAGGACATGGCCGTCATCGACGTCGGCCTGAAGACGGAAGGCCGCGTGGCGCTGCGCGAATTCGCCGGGCCCGGCCGCGAAAACGAACTCAAGGTCGGCGACGAGGTCGAGGTGTTTCTCGACCGTATCGAGAATGCGCTGGGTGAAGCCGTGCTGTCGCGCGACAAGGCGCGCCGCGAGGAAAGCTGGGGCAAGCTCGAGAAGGCCTTCAACAACAACGAGAAGGTCCACGGCGTCATCTTCAATCAGGTCAAGGGCGGCTTCACCGTCGATCTCGACGGCGCGGTGGCCTTCCTGCCGCGCTCGCAGGTCGACATCCGTCCGATCCGCGACGTCGCACCGCTGATGAACAACTCGCAGCCGTTCCAGATCCTCAAGATGGATCGCCGCCGCGGCAACATCGTGGTGTCGCGCCGCACCGTGCTGGAAGAGACCCGTGCCGAGCAGCGCCAGGAACTGGTGCAGAATCTCGAAGAGGGTCAGGTGATCGACGGCGTCGTCAAGAACATCACCGATTACGGTGCGTTCGTCGACCTCGGCGGCATCGACGGCCTGCTCCATGTCACCGATATCGCCTGGCGCCGGGTCAATCACCCGACCGAGGTTTTGACCATCGGCCAGACGGTGAAGGTGAAGATCATCAAGATCAACCACGAGACCCACCGCATCTCGCTCGGCATGAAGCAGCTGCTGGACGATCCGTGGCAGGGCATCGAGGCGAAGTATCCGCTCAATGCGCGCTTCACCGGCCGCGTCACCAACATCACCGACTACGGCGCGTTCGTCGAACTGGAGCCGGGCATCGAAGGCCTGATCCACGTCTCCGAGATGTCGTGGACCAAGAAGAACATGCATCCCGGCAAGATCGTTTCGACTTCGCAGGAAGTCGAGGTGCAGGTGCTCGAAGTCGATTCCGTCAAGCGCCGGATTTCGCTCGGCCTCAAGCAGACCATGCGCAATCCCTGGGAAGTGTTCATCGAGAAGTTCCCGGTCGGATCGACGGTCGAAGGCGAGGTCAAGAACAAGACCGAGTTCGGTCTGTTCCTCGGGCTCGAGGGCGACGTCGACGGCATGGTCCATCTGTCCGATCTCGACTGGAAGCTTCCGGGCGAGCAGGTGATCGACAACTTCAAGAAGGGCGACATGGTCAAGGCCGTGGTGCTCGATGTCGATGTCGAAAAGGAGCGCATCTCGCTCGGCGTCAAGCAGCTCGAGGGCGATCCGTTCGCCGAGCCGGGCGACGTCAAGAAGGGCGCCGTCGTGACCTGCGAAGTGCTCGAAGTGAAGGAAAGCGGCATCGAGGTTAAGATCGCCGGCACCGACTTCACCACCTTCATCAAGCGGTCCGAACTGGCGCGCGAGCGCTCCGACCAGCGCGCCGAGCGCTTCGCCGTCGGCGAAAAGGTCGATGCGCGGGTGATCCAGTTCGACAAGAAGGCGCGCAAGGTGCAGGTCTCGATCAAGGCGCTCGAAGTCGCCGAAGAAAAGGAGGCCATCGCGCAGTACGGCTCCTCCGATTCGGGGGCGACGCTGGGCGACATTCTCGGCACCGCGCTCAAGAACCGGACCGACAAGTAAGTTTTGTCATTCGGACTTCATGTATCATCAGGCCCCGGTTTCGACCGGGGCCTTTTGTTTTTCCCTCTACACAAGGGGAAGAGGGGAAGCGAACGGGCCTTGTTTTCTTCATATTGCACCGCAATTGATGTAATCAGATAACCCGATGGTCATGCTGCGGATGCACAACGCGCGGATTGCTCCAGGAGAGTTTCAATGTCGCTTGATTCCGATGTGATCGTCGATCGTCGCAGGATACGCCGCAAGCTGACGTTCTGGCGCGTGGCCGCCGTCGCGGTCGCGATCGCGGCAATCGTCGGGGTCGGCATCATTGCGACGCCGGGCGGGCGTGGCGCCCTGACGTCGTCAGGCTCGATTGCCCGCGTCATGATCGAAGGCCTCATTCGCAGCGACCAGGATCGCGTCGAGGCGCTGGAGCGGCTGGCGGATTCGAACGCCGCGGCCGTCATCGTGCATATCAATTCGCCCGGCGGCACCACCGCCGGCTCCGAGCAATTGTATGACTCGCTGACCCGGCTGAAGGCGAAGAAGCCCCTGGTGGTGGTCGTCGACGGGCTGGCGGCATCCGGCGGCTACATCACGGCGATCGCTGCCGATCACATCGTCGCGCAGCAGACCTCGCTGGTCGGCTCGATCGGCGTGCTGTTTCAGTTTCCGAATTTCACCGACTTGCTGAAAACGGTCGGCGTCCAGGTCGAGGAAGTGAAATCCTCGCCGTTGAAAGCGGCGCCCAACGGGTTCGAGCCGACCAGCCCGGAAGCGCGCGCGGCACTCGATTCGCTGGTGAAGGATTCCTATGCGTGGTTTCGCGGTCTCGTGAAAGAACGCCGCGGCATGGACGACGCGCTGCTCGATAAGGTCGCGGACGGACGGGTCTTCACCGGCCACCAGGCGGTCGATCTCAAGCTGATCGATCAACTCGGCGACGAAAAAACCGCCGTCGCCTGGCTGGTCGCGCAAAAGGGCGTGAAGCGCGATCTGCCGGTGCGCGACTACAAGCTGTCGCCGCGCTTCGGCGACCTGACTTTCCTGCGAACTGCGGCTTCCATTACGCTCGATGCGCTCGGGTTTAGTTCGATTGCGCGCCAGGTCGAGCAGACAGGCAGCCTGCAGGCGGTCGGCCTTGGTGGCATGCTGGCGTTGTGGCAGCCGGCCGGGTCGAATTGAGCGGCCTATGTCCGGTTGCCGCTTCCTCCCGCATTGCGGGTGTCGTCAAAATCCCCGATCCGGGCGTTTGTCACGCGTTTTCGGGGCGTCCAAAATTCATTTAGCGTCTTGACAGTTCAAGCCGTTTTCACGGAAATGGACAACCGCACGTTCCCGGACTTTAGGCTCGATGATCAAATCTGAACTCGTTCAACGTATCGCCGAGCACAACCCGCATCTCTATCAGCGGGATGTGGAGAACATTGTGAACGCGATCCTCGATGAAATCGTCGCGGCTTTGGCCCGCGGCGACCGGGTCGAGTTGCGCGGTTTCGGCGCATTTTCGGTGAAGCATCGTCCGGCCCGCGCCGGACGCAATCCGCGCACCGGCGCGCACGTGCCGGTTGATCAGAAGAGCGTTCCGTTTTTCAAAACGGGCAAGGAAATGCGCGAGCGGCTGAACCGCGACGCCGGCGCGTCCGAGGCCAGCGCCTAAGCGTCCTGCATCACGCATTTTTCGGTTGTAACGGGTGCTGCGTGGCGGGATATCTGCCCGCCGACCTCCATCGATGCGAGAGATGGTCATGCGAAAATTCTTCACGGCGCTGGTGTTGATTCCGCTGGGCGTGATTTTCGTCGTGTTCGCGGTCGCCAATCACCATCTGGTGACGGTGTCGTTCGATCCGTTCAATTCCGGCGATCCGTCGATTGCGGTTCGGCTGCCGCTGTTTGTGGTCATCATCGCGATGGCGATGATCGGCGTGGTGGCGGGCAGTTTTGCGACCTGGTTCCGGCAGCGCCGCTGGCGGCGCGCGGCGCGCCAGTACGAGGCCGAGGCGCGCCAGGCGCGGGCGCAACTGGCCGATTTGCGCGCCGCTGCCAGCGCCCCCAGAGGCAATCCCCAGCCTTTTCCGGCGCTGCTGCCGGGCCGCGAATACGGGGCTGCCGGGCGAGACAAGCAGGGCGCGGCATTGTAGAACGCAGGCCCATATCGCCCTGTCTCATGCCGTCCTGATCTTGTGGGCTGCCGATCGTCCCTTAACTCGTGCCCGTAACATGTCCCTGATTGTCAAAATTTGTGGCCTGTCCACACCGGAGACGCTGGACGCCGCGCTGCAGGCCGGCGCCGACATGGTGGGATTCGTGTTCTTTCCGGCCTCGCCCCGTCATGTCGGGCTGGACGCCGCGCGCGATCTCGGCCGGCAGGTCCGCGGCCGCGCCGCCAAGGTCGCGCTCACGGTCGATGCCGACGACGCGACGCTCGCCAATATCATCGAGACGCTGCAGCCGGATCTCCTGCAACTCCACGGCCGGGAAACCGTGGCGCGGCTGCGGGACATCAAACAGAGATTTGATCTGCCTGTGATGAAAGCCATCGCGGTCGAGACCGCGGCCGATCTTGCGGCACTGCCCGGCTATGCGGCGGTCGCCGATCGCATTCTGTTCGATGCGCGGGCGCCGAAAGGTGCGACGCGGCCCGGCGGTCTGGGCGCGGCGTTCGACTGGCATGTGCTCGAGCAACTCTCGCTCGCGCTGCCTTTCATGGTCTCGGGCGGCCTCAACGCGGCCAATG
Organism: uncultured Alphaproteobacteria bacterium; assembly: GCA_963843235.1. Taxonomy (GTDB): domain Bacteria; phylum Pseudomonadota; class Alphaproteobacteria; order Rhizobiales; family Xanthobacteraceae; genus Bradyrhizobium. Next base: position 176,662 of record CAWJJV010000002.1, on the reverse strand, counting down.
TCGCGGAAGCCATTCGCGTCACGCGCGCCGGCGGCGTCGATGTCTCCTCGGGCGTGGAGCGCGCATCCGGTATCAAGGACCCCGAGATGATCCGCGCCTTCATCCGCGCGGCGCGCGCCATCGAACTTATTTCACCGCCCCCCGTTGACGGGGACAAATCTTCCGCACGATGCGACAAGAAGAGTTTATGAGTTCGATGAAACCAAACCTGCCCAACTCCTTCCGCAGCGGACCCGACGAACGCGGACATTTCGGTATTTTCGGCGGCCGTTTCGTCGCGGAAACGCTGATGCCGCTGATCCTCGATCTGGAGAAGGCCTACGCCGCCGCCAAGGCCGATCCGGCGTTCCAGGCGGAAATGAACGGTTACCTCAAGAACTATGTCGGCCGGCCGTCGCCGCTGTATTTCGCCGAGCGCCTGACCGAACATCTCGGCGGCGCCAAGATCTACTTCAAGCGCGAGGAGCTGAACCATACCGGCTCGCACAAGGTCAACAATGTGCTCGGCCAGATCATGGTGGCGCGGCGCATGGGCAAGAAGCGCATCATCGCCGAGACCGGCGCCGGCCAGCATGGCGTCGCCACCGCGACCCTGTGCGCGCGGTTCGGGCTCGACTGCGTGGTCTATATGGGCGCCGTCGATGTCGAACGGCAACAGCCCAACGTCATCCGGATGGAAATGCTCGGCGCCAAGGTGATCCCGGTGCAATCGGGCTCGCGTACGCTGAAGGATGCGATGAACGAGGCGCTGCGCGACTGGGTCACCAACGTGCACAATACGTTCTACTGCATCGGCACCGTTGCCGGCCCGCATCCCTATCCGATGATGGTGCGCGACTTCCAGTCGATCATCGGCAGCGAGACCCGCGTGCAGATGCAGGAGACCGAGGGGCGGCTGCCGGACTCGCTGATCGCCTGCATCGGCGGCGGCTCCAATGCGATGGGGTTGTTTCACCCGTTCCTCGACGACCCCGGCGTCGAGATTTTTGGCGTCGAAGCCGCAGGCCATGGGCTGACGCAATTGCATGCCGCTTCGATCGCCGGCGGCCGGCCGGGCGTGCTGCACGGCAACCGCACCTATCTGCTGATGGACGACGACGGCCAGATCCAGGACGCGCATTCGATTTCGGCGGGGCTGGATTATCCCGGCATCGGCCCGGAGCATTCCTGGCTGCACGAAACCGGGCGGGTGACCTACCTGTCCGCGACCGATGACGAGGCGCTCGCGGCGTTTCAGCTGCTGTCGCGGCTGGAAGGCATCATTCCGGCGCTGGAGCCCGCGCACGCCATTGCCAAGGTGATGGAACTCGCGCCGAAGCGGCCGAGGGATCACCTGATGGTGGTCAATCTCTCCGGCCGCGGCGACAAGGACGTGCCGCAGGTCGGCGATATCCTTCGGGGGAAAAAGAAGTGACCACCCGCATCGACGCTCGTTTCGCTGAACTAAACAAGCAAGGCCGCTCGGCTCTTCGTCACCTTCCTGATGGCCGGCGATCCCGACCCCGCGACTTCGCTCGCGATCATCCAGGCGTTGCCGAAGGCCGGCGCCGACATCATCGAGATCGGCATGCCCTTCACCGATCCGATGGCGGACGGGCCGGCGATCCAGGCGGCAGGGCTGCGCGCGCTCAAGGCCGGCATGACCCTGAGGAAAACACTCGAATTGGTCCGCGCGTTTCGCAAGCAAGACGACGCGACCCCGCTGGTGCTGATGGGCTATTACAACCCGATCTACATCTACGGCGTTGATCGGTTCCTGGCGGATGCGAAATCCGCCGGGGTCGACGGCCTGATCATCGTCGATCTGCCGCCGGAGGAAGACACCGAGCTGTGCCTGCCGGCGATGAAGGCCGGGCTCAATTTCATCCGGCTGGCGACGCCGACCACGGACGACAAGCGCCTGCCCGCGGTGCTCGCGAATACCTCGGGCTTCGTCTATTACGTCTCCATCACCGGCATCACCGGCGCCGCCAGCGCCGATGCCGCCGTGGTGGGCGAGGCCGTTTCCCGCATCAAGCGGCATACCAAATTGCCGGTCTGCGTCGGCTTCGGCATTCGCACGCCGGAGGCCGCCCGCGGGATTGCGGGGCATGCCGACGGCGCGGTCGTGGGGTCGGCGCTGGTCGACGCGTTGCGCGCCAGCCTCGACGCCGAGGGCCGCGCGACGGCGAAAACGGTCGATGCGGTGGCTGATCTGACGGCGTCGCTGGCCCAGGGCGTGCGGGGCGCGAAACAGGCGGCGGAATAAGCTACAATTGAGCATGATCCGGAAAGGGACGGCGGTTTTCCGAAAAGATCATGCGTAAATAATAGATAGAGCGGGATGGCGATCGAGAATGTCATCTCGCTCCAGGGTAATCGAGGCGGCTTGCCGGGCTCCGCCCGGGACGCCATATATTTTGAGGCGATCGGCGCGTGATCGCTACTCGGAGCGAACCATGAATTGGCTCACCAACGTTGTCCGGCCGAAAATCCGCAACATCCTGCGCCGCGATACGCCGGAGAATCTGTGGATCAAATGCCCCGATTCGGGGCAGCTCGTATTCTACAAGGACGTCGAGGCCAACCAGTTCGTCATTCCCGGCTCGAACTATCACATGCGCATCGGCGCGGTGGCGCGGCTGAAATCGATCTTCGACAACGAGACCTGGTTCGACGTCGCGCTGCCCGAGGTGACCGCCGATCCCCTCAAATTTCGCGACGAACGAAAATATGCCGACCGCATCAAGGACGCCCGCGCCAAGACCGGGCTGAACGACGCGGTCAAGGTTGGCTACGGCAAGCTCGAGGGCGCCGGCGTCGTGATCGCGGTGCAGGACTTCGACTTCATGGGCGGTTCGCTCGGCATGGCCGCCGGCGAGGCGATCGTGCGCGGGCTTGAGCTCGCGGTCGAGAAGAAATCTCCCTTTATCGTATTCGCCGCCTCCGGCGGCGCGCGCATGCAGGAAGGCATCCTGTCGCTGATGCAGTTGCCGCGCACCACGGTCGCCGTGCAGATGCTGCGTGAGGCGAAGCAACCTTATATCGTGGTGCTGACCAACCCGACCACCGGCGGCGTCACCGCTTCCTATGCCATGCTCGGCGACGTGCAGATCGCCGAGCCCGGCGCGCTGATCGGCTTTGCCGGCGCGCGCGTGATCGAGCAGACCATCCGCGAGAAACTGCCGGAAGGGTTTCAACGCGCGGAATACCTGAAAGAGCACGGCATGATCGACATGGTGGTGCATCGCCACGATCTGCGGCCGACGCTGGCGCGGCTGTGCCGGCTGCTGACGAAATCTCCGGCGGTGGAAGCGGCGTCGAGACCGGCGCCGGTCGCCAATCCGGCGCAGATCGTATCGGCCGCGGACGTCTCACCGGCTGCGCCGCAGGCGTGAACGCACCTGCAACCCCACCGTCGCCGCCGCTCCGCGAATTGATCGCGCGGCTGTCTGCGCTGCATCCGCAACGTATCGATCTCGGCCTGGAGCGGATGCATCAGCTGCTGGCGCGGCTCGATCATCCCGAACGCAAGCTGCCGCCGGTGATCCATGTTGCGGGCACCAACGGCAAGGGTTCGACGATCGCCTATCTGCGCGCGATCCTGGAAGCGGCGAAGCTGCGCGTCCACGTCTACATCTCGCCTCATCTGGTGCGGATCAACGAATGCTATCGTCTCGGCCGGCCTGGCGGCGGCGTGTTGGTCGGCGATGATGAATTGCGCGAGGCATTCGCGCATTGCGAGCGGGTCAATGCGGGCGCGCCGATCACCATTTTCGAAGCCGAAACCGCGGTGGCTTTTTGGCTGTTCGCGCAGCATGAGGCGGATGTGGTGCTGCTCGAGGTCGGCCTCGGCGGCCGGCTCGATGCGACCAACGTGATCGATTCGCCGCTGGCCAGTGTCATCGCGCCGGTCAGCATGGATCACACCGAATTTCTCGGCGACACGCTGGCGAAGATTGCCGGCGAGAAAGCCGGCATCCTCAAACGCAACGTGCCGGCGATTGTGGCCGAGCAGGCGCCCGAGGCGATGGCCGTGATCGAGGCGCAGGCGAAGCGCCTGCGTGCGCCCCTGCATGCGGCAGGGCAGGCGTGGCACGTCAGTGTCGAGCGCGGCCGGTTGGTCTACCAGGACGACCGCGGCTTGATGGATCTGGCGGCGCCACGGCTGTTCGGGCGGCATCAATTCGACAATGCCGGGCTCGCGATCGCGACGCTGCGCGCGCTCGACGCCTTCAAGATCGATAGCGCGGCCTTCGAGGCCGGGATCGTGAATGCCGAATGGCCGGCACGGATGCAGCGCCTGGCCTCGGGTGCGCTGGTCGATCTTGCGCCGCCGGGCTGCGAGCTGTGGCTTGACGGCGGCCACAATGCCGAGGGCGGCCGCGTCGCCGCGGCGGCGGTGGCTGATCTCGAAGAGCGGGTATCGCGTCCCCTCGTGGTCGTCGCCGGCATGATGGCGAACAAGGACGCCGCCGCGTTCCTCGCCAATTTCGCCGGCCTGACCCGCCACATCATGGCGGTGCCGATCCCGGATCGCGACAATGCGATGCCGCCGGATCGGCTCGCCGACGCCGCCCGCGCGCTCGGCATGCGCGTGGAGGTCTCGCCGGGCATCGAAGCGGCGTTGCAATCGCTGGCGCGGCTCGCCTATGAGGTGCCGCCGCGCATCCTCATCACGGGCTCGCTGTACCTCGCCGGCCACGTGCTCGCCGTCAACGGCACGCCGCCGGGATAGGCCAGTTCGGGCAGGAGCCGGGCACTCCCGGAAAGAGCCCGTGCAACCTCTGCCACAACAAAACGGCCGGCTATTCGCCGGCCGTTTCCATAAACATTCGTTTCGAAGCGGATCAGACCGCAGCAGTGATCCACTGCTGCAGCTTCTGCTTCGGCGCGGCGCCGACCTGGCGCGATGCCATCTCGCCGCCCTTGAAGATCATCAGCGTCGGGATCGACATCACGCCATATTTGGACGCCGTCTTCGGGCTCTCATCGACGTTCAGTTTCACGATCTTGACCTTGTCGCCCATCGCGCCGGAAATCTCGTCGAGCGCGGGCGCGATCATGCGGCAGGGGCCGCACCACTCGGCCCAGAAATCGACCACGACCGGCCCGGTCGCCTTGAGCACTTCGGCTTCGAAATCGGCGTCAGAAACCTTGCCAACGGACATGGAAAATACCTCGTTCGGTTTGAAAGAAGGGCGCGGCTGAGAATCGCGCCTAGGATATTGACGACAAACCTATGAACGCGGTCTTGCCGGGTCAAGCTCGGTCACGCCGGCATGATAAGATGCCAGCTCAGTGTCCAGCGCGGGGGCGGAAATCTCCATCAATTCAGGCGTTTCGGTCCATAATAGCGCGGCGCGGACGGTCCGGCCCGGATAAAGCTTGCCCAGCACCGCGCGGTAAAGGGCGAGCTGGCGGACATAGGCCGAAGGCGCCTCCGCGGCCTTGCCCGGCGGGGCGTGGTTGGTCTTGAAATCGACGATCAGGACCTCGCCTGGCGTCACCACCAGCCGATCGATTTGCCCCGAAACCAGCGCCGGTGGCCGTCCTGGCCGCGTCAGCCGGCCGACGACCGCGACCTCGGCGCGGCTGCCGGGGGCAAACACCGATGCGAAGCGCGGGTCGTCGATCAGGCCCAGTACCTTGCCCGCCAGCGCCGCGCGGTCGGCTTCGGTCCAGCCGCCGGCGTTGCGATCGAGGTAGCGCAGCGCCGCGTCGCGGCGGCGTTCCTTGGCGAGGTCGGGGAGGGATTGCAGCAGCCGGTGCACCAGGGTGCCGCGCTGCAGGGCGAGGGCGCGTTCCCGGATCGACTCTCCGGTCCGGACCTGATGACCTTCCTGCTCGGCCGGGTCGGAGGGGCGCAGAAAGTGCTCGGCGGGGGCTTCCGGCGGTGCCGGGGTGCGCAACCACGAAGGCAGCGCGATTGGCGCGCTTGGGGTCGGGGCCGCCGCCGGGGCCACGGGGCCGGCGCCATCCTCCAGCCGCGAATAGCGCTTCACCGCGCCGCCGACGGTCTCGATCTCCTGCAACTGCAATCCGGAATTGCCGAGGCCTTTGACGATCAGGTCGTACCAGGAGAACTTGCGCACCGAACTCATATTGCCCGGCAGGCAGCCGCCGACGATCAGGCGGTCCGCGGCGCGCGTCATCGCCACGTATAGCAGCCGGCGATATTCATCCTCGGTCTCGCCGAGCATCGCCGCGCGGGCCGCCGCGACGCCCTGGGGATCGTCGGCTTTCCGGCCGGCCCAGATCACGACATCGGGCGCATGGGGTGACGTGGCGCCTTGCGGAAGGTGAATCAGCCGCAGGCGCTGGGTGTCGGCAGGCGACGTCGCGGTGTCCACCAGAAACACCACCGGCGCTTCGAGGCCCTTGGCGCCATGCACGGTCATGACGCGGACTTCGTCGCGGGAGATTTCCATGTCGCGCTTCACTTCGGTATCGGCCGCGCGCAGCCACGCCATGAAGCCCTGCAGCGAGGCCGGCGCCTTGCGCTCATAACCCAACGCCAGTTCGAGAAATTCGTCGAGCGCGTCGGTGGCTTCATGGCCGAGCCGCTTCAGGATTCGCGCCCGTCCGCCGTCACCGCCGAGCAGCCAGGCATAAAACGCGAACGGCGTCTCGGTCGCGAAACGGCGCTCGCACGCCTCGAGGCGCGCGAGCGCATCCTTGAATAAGCCCGAGGTCGCGGCGTGGTGGCGCAGGGCCTGCCGCAGCGATCCCTCGCGCCGCCAGGCCAGCGTGAACAGGTCGTCGTCGCCAAGGCCGAACAGCGGGCTCTTCAGCGCCACCGCGAGCGCCAGATCGTCCTGCGGCAGCAACAGCGCGTCGGCCAGGTTCATCAGGTCGATGATCGCGATATGCTCGGTGAGCTTGAGCCGGTCGGCGCCGGCGACCGGAATATTGGCGTGCTTGAGCGCCTGGATCACGGCGTCGAAGGCGTTGCCGCGCCGCCGCACCAGCACCAGCACGTCGCCGTAACGAAGCCGGCGGCGGTCGCCGAGGCTGCCGGTCATGGTGCCGCCCTCGACCAGCGACCTGATCTCGGCCTGGATGCGTTTGGCGAGCTTCACTTCCGGGCTTGTCGCGCTCACCCCGTCGAACGGCGCGCGCCAGCCCTCGATGTCGTCCTTCTTGTCCGGTAGCTGCAACTCCCAGAGATCGATCAGGCTTGGCCCGGCGTCGGCCAGCGCGTTGTGCAGGGGGTAGCCGGTGTCGGCGGAATGGATGCTGCGGTAGATCGCCTCGTCGCGAAACACGTGATCGACGGATTGCAGGATCGCCGGGCCGGACCGGAACGAATAGGTGAACGAGATCGGATCGAATTTCAGCCCGGCATCGAGTGAACTTCTTTTCCAGTCCCCTGCGGCGGGTGTCGAACTCGCGCGGTGCGGCGCCCTGGAACGAAAAGATCGATTGCTTCTCGTCGCCGACCGCGAACACCGTGCGGGTCACGCCGTCGCGCGCGCCTTCGCCGGAGGTGAATTCGGAAATGATATGCGCGACGATGTCCCATTGCCGCGGGCTCGTGTCCTGCGCCTCGTCGATCAGCACGTGATCGACGCCGCGATCGAGCTTGTAATGCACCCAGCCGGAGGTCACCCGATCCAGCATGATCAGCGTCTTGTCGATCAGGTCGTCGAAGTCGAGCAGGCCGCGCGCCTGCTTCTCGCGCCGGTAGTTCGCCGCCGCCGCGGTTGCGATGTACAGCAGCGCCTGGCTGCGGTCGCGGGTGGTTATCGCCCGGCGCCGTTCGATCAGGGGACCGATGCGGAGAATCTCGGCGTCGAATAATCCAGCGATCGCCGGATTGTTGTCGCTGAATTTCTTGGTCAATACCGACTTGCGCGGCGCCCGCTCGTCGGTGAGGAACACGCCGAGATATTCCTCGACCTGCGTCACGCCGCTAAACGCCAGCGCTTCGCGCAGCCGGGCGGCCTGGCCCTGATCGGATTTGGTGCCGGTGTCGAGCACGGTGGCGACCGCCTCCCAGCGCGCTCGCGGCAGATGCGGTCCATCGACGATCAAGCGCTCGACGTCCTCGATGCGGTCGCCGGCGTCGACCCCGAGCGCTGCCGACATCTGCGCGGCGGCGGCGTCGGCGTGGCCCGCGGCATCGGTCCATGCCATGAAGTGATCGCGGCTGAGGCACGCCTCCCGCACCACATCCTTGAAGGTGACGTCGGCAGCGCTTGCCATGGCGATATTGAGCGCCCGCCCCGCGGGGCTTTCGGGATCGCGGGAGGCCTCGAGCAGCACCGCGAGATTGGCGCGCTCCATCATCTCGTTCTGGTCGCGGTCGTCGAGCACCGCGAAGCGCGCGGGCACGTTGGCCTCGAACGGAAATTGCTGCAGCAGCCGGGTGCAGAGCGCGTGGATGGTCTGCACCTTCAGTCCACCCGGCGTTTCCAGCGCGCAGGCGAACAGTTCGCGGGCGCGCATTCTCAAGCGCGCATCCGGGCGCGTCGAGGCCCGCCTCGCGGATCGCCGCATCCAGCGCATCGTCGTCGAGCGTGACCCAGTGGCCGAGCGTGGAGAACACCCGCTCCGCCATGTTGGCCGCGGCCGCCTTGGTGAAGGTGATGCAAAGGATCTTCTCCGGCGGCACGCCGCTGAGCAACAGCCGGATCACCCGCTGCACCAGCACATGGGTCTTGCCCGACCCGGCATTGGCCGAGACGAATGCGGACGACGCGGGGTCCGACGCCCGCGCTTGCGTGGCGCGGACGGCGTCAGGAATTGATCGCGGGGCCTTTACCATTCTTCGATCCCCAGCCCGCCGGCGGCGGACCATTCCTTGATGCGGGCGAGATCGTCGTAACTGCCGTAGCGGTTCGACCACATCGACAGATTGAGCGAGGTATAGGGCTCGGTCTCGACCTCGAATCGACGGATCAAGGCTTCAAGCTGCTGCCGCGCATAGTCCGCCGCGGCGTCGGGAGACTGCGGTTCATCGCCGGGCCTGATCTTCAGCTCCAGCGGCCGCTGCTCGCCGGGCGGGTTGTTGCCGCTGAGCCGGACATAGCCGATCTCGCCGACGGAGCTATCGGCCGGAATATTTTCAAAGCCGCCGTCGCGCAGGATGGCCGCCTCCAGCGTGAGTTGCGGCGACAGCCCCATCCGTACCTGCTTGCCGGTCGGCGGTTGCCCGGTCTTGTAATCGAGAATCGCATAGCTGCCGTCACGGCGGCGTTCGATCCGGTCGGCGCGCGCCGACAGCACGAACGTCCGCCCATGATCGAGTGGAATTGGAATTTCGCCCCGGATCTCGGCGGCGATGGCAGCGAGATCGCCGCGCCGGGCGATTTCCCAGTCGGCAAACCACGCCGCGATGCGCTGAAACCGCGGCCACCACAGCGCGCGGGCCTCCGGGCGCTCCATCAGCGGCGCGAAGTATTTTTGGCCGATGCGGCGCAACGCCAGCGCGGGATTGTCGGGAAGCGCCGTTGCGAAGGTTTGCGTGAATTCGCCGAGCGCATCGTGGATCGCCGAGCCGCGGTCGGCCGCCGACAGCGGCATGTCGACGGGATCGAGCGGGGCGAGCCGCAGGATGTATTTCGCGTAGATCGTATAGGGATCGCGCAGCCAGTCCTCGATCGCGGTGACCGACAGCTTCAGGGGCCGGGCGGCGCGCGGCGGTTTGGGTTCGGGCTGCGGGATCGGTTCGATCTTGTCCGGTCGGTCCAGTTCGCCCGCGAAGCGAACATATGTTGCGCCGGCCGCAGTCGCCGCCTTCCAGCGTTCATCGCCCGCGACCGCTTCCAGCCGGTGCAGGAACCGCGAGGCCACGGCGGGCGCGCCGCCGACTTTCGCGGCGTGGCTCAGGATGACCTCGTCGTTGCCGAGCAACTGCGCGAAGTCGTGCGCCGACAGGCCGATGCGTCGCTCCGGCAAATCGAGGCCGAGCGCATGCCGCATCGGGCGGCTCAGCCACGGATCGACCCGCGGCGAGGGCGGCCACACCCCCTCGACCAGCCCGCCGAGGATGACGCGGTCGGACTGGGTCAGCCGCGCTTCCAGCGGACCATAAATTCGCAGCTGCGCGTTCGCCACCTCCGGCCGCCGCACCACGCGGTCGCCGAAGGCGGTCTGGAACACCTGCGGATAATCGCCGAGTTCGACCAACAGGCCGCTCGGCGCCTGCGTGCCGAGCAAATCGTCGAAGGCGGACGCCAGCGCCAACCCCTGATGGCCTTCGAATGCCAGCGCCACGCCATGCGGGTCGCGCGACAGCGCCACCACGAGATCGCGATGGCCCTTCGCGAGGTCGGCAAAATCATGCGGATGCGACCGTGCAAGGCGCTCAAGCGGTGCAAACGCTGTCTGCAATTCCGTCGATCAGCTGTTGCGCTTGCTCGAGTTCGTCATCGCCTGATCCTGGCCCGGGGTTCCGAGGCGTGCAGCGCGGAAGGTCTCGCCGCGTCTCAGCTTGGCGAGTTCGGTGCGGAAGCGGGCAAAATCCTGCGCCAGCCCGCCGCTTCCGGGCGGTGGACGGGTGCCGCGCAGCAGCGCCATTTCCAGCGTCTCGACGGCGCCGGTAAATGCGCCCGGCGCGCCGCCCAGCCGGCACAGCGGATGCTTCAACAGCGCCAGCAAAGTCGGCGGCTCCAACGCCTTCGCCACGGCTTCGGCGGCGAGCCGTGCGAAAATTCCCGCTGACACGTCCATCAGGGCGTCGCCGCCGGAATCGTCGAAAACGAGATTCCAGCGGCCAAGCGCCGCCATCACGCGCCGCGCCAGCGCGCGATCCGGCGTCACCAGCGCCGCCGATTTGCCGAGATGCCGCGCCTCGCGCATCGCGACCGCGATCGCCAGGGCTTCCATTTCGGGATTGGCGGCTTCGATCACTGCAAGATCGCGCATGCCGTCGCGCGATCCTGGCGACGATATCGGGCTGCGCCAGCCGCTGATGCCACTGCGCCGAGGCGTTCGAGGGCCGCATCACCTCGGAAGCCAGGACGTCGCGGCCGTGCGGTGCCGGCGCGCCCAGGATTTCGACGTCGCCGCGCTTGATCCCGAATCGCTGCAGCAGCGCGTGCATCGCAAATTGCGGATGATTGGACGCCGGCGACGTGATGAATTTGCCGCTGGCGTCACGGACGCCCCCGATCAACTGCCACGCGGCGTCGTCGAGATCGGTGTCGAGCCCCGGCAGCACCACCGCGCCCTGCGGCAATGCGGCGACGGCATGCAGGAACTTTGCCGTCACCGGCATCGAGCCGGTCGAGCCCGCCGCGATCACCGGACCGTCATGCTGGGCGGTCAGCCGCGCGGCCTCCGCGTCGATCAGCAGGTCGCGCCGCGCCGCCGGCTCGATCTTGCCGTGCTCACGGATGATCGCCGGCCATGTCTCGCGGGCGATCTTGAGGAATTGCAGCGTCAGTTGCCAATATTGGTCGAGCGCGTCCGGCACCAGCCCGTCGAGCGCGCGCCACTCGACCCTGCGCGTGACCATGTCGTCCATCAGCCGCGCCAGGTCGTCGGCCAGCGCGAGCGTCGATTCCGGACCTGCGGTCACCAGCGGCGCCTGCAGGGGATCGTCCGGCCGGATTTGTTTGGCCCACAAGGCGATCAATTGCGCCAGCAGCAGACGGCGCTGCAGGCCCTCCATCGCCGGCGGGGTTTCCAGCGCGGTCAATCCGGGCGAGGCCGCCTGGGCGAAGGCCAGTTCGTCCTCGTCGATCTCGCCCAGCGCGACGATGCGCGGCAGCACCGCGGCGTCCGTCTTCAACTCATCGAGAAAGATTTCCCGCGCCATGCGGCCGGCGCGTCGCGTCGGCAGATAGAGCGTCGCCTGCGCGAGCCGCTCCGGATGCGCCCGGGCCTCGAAGCCGCTCGACCAGTCTGCCATCGACCAGCGCGGCAATCACGGTACGCAAGAACGGCACGGAGACGGGGACGCTGAAAACGCGCATGGGCTTCCTGATTCGCGGGTCAGGATCGATCATGGCACGGGCAGAACTGGGGAGGGAATTGGTAAGGTGACTGTCAGCCGGCGCGTTCAAGACGCGAACCCGGAATCCAGGATTCGCCGATGTGCGATTGCACATCTGAGGTCTGCGCCTAGCGGCGCATCCGAAATGGCGGAGACTCAGGCGACGCTGGCGAGAAAGGCCTCTTCGGCCGCATGCACCGCATCTGGCGTTCCGACATGCATCCAGACGCCGTCCAGCCGCACCCCGAACAGCCGCTCCTGCTCATTGGCGCGGTCGAACATCCTGGTCAGCGAAAACTCGCCGGCGGGGGCGTCGGCGAACAGCGACGGCGACATGATCGCCGCGCCGGCATAGACGAACGGAACCACCTGATGCTCCTTGCGCTTGCGCAGCGCGCCGTCGGGCAACATGGCGTAGTCGCCGCGACCGCCGTAGCCGATGCTGCTCGTCGTCGGTGCCATCAGCAGCAGGATATCCATGCGCGCGGGGTCGAAGGCTTCGGCCAGTCGCGCCAGATTGGTCCGCACGCCGTCGATCCACAGGGTATCGGCATTGACATGGAAAAACGGCGCGGAGCCCAGCAACGGCAGCGCCTTGACGACGCCGCCGCCGGTGCCGAGCACGATGTCCCGCTCGTCGGAAATGGTCACGCGCGGTTTGGTGCGGCCCGCGACATGGTCGATGATCTGGTCGGGCAGATAGTGCACGTTGACGACGGCCTCGCGTGACGCCGGCGTCGCCGAGCTTGTCGAGCACGTGATCGAGCAGCGTCCGGCCCGCGACCCGCACCAGCGGCTTGGGCATGTGATCGGTCAGGGGGCGCATGCGCACGCCAAGGCCGGCGGCGAGGACCATGGCTTTGGTGGGAGTGGCGGACATTTCAGAAATCTTCTCGAACCGTTGTTCCAGCGCGTCGTTCGCCAAAGCGGATCCCTATTTTGCGAACCAGGATACGCGCAAGCCGTTGAAAATGCGGTGATCATATCACGGTGATTCGGATGCCGCATCGATGGTTGACCGCCATAGCGGTCCGACGTGACGGTTGTGCGACCGGAAAGCCGGCGAGTTAGGCCTCCACGTCCTGCTGCGCCCCGGGTTTGCTGGTTTTTTTCTTTTTGTCGCCCGGTTTGAGGAACGTGACGCCGATTTGGTCGCCGTTGACCCAGGACAACTCGCAGCGGCGGTAGGCCAGTCCGGTGGACGACAGCAGCAGGAAAAATTCCGTGAGGTGCAGCCCCTCGACGGAGCCTTCCACGGTGAGTTTCGCGCCGGTCTCCGAAACGTCTTCCATCTTGCAATCGCGCCGCCAGGTACCGTCGATGCCCATCATGTGCGCCGCGATCCCGCGCTCGAACGTGACGCGCTCACCCTTGCGCCGTTCCGTCACCATGGTCTTGCTCCCCTCAAAGCCGCCGCGCTTCGCGAGCCAGGGTATGCTCCGGAAAAGGACCGGTTTTCCCTCGCGACAAACGCGAAGCGTCTGCGCGGAGATCATGCTTAAACAATGAGATAGAGCGGGATGGCATTTCGAAGCCTGCTCTGACGCCCCGCAGCCTAGGGGTCGGCTAACGGCCGGTAAATTAGGCGGCCGGCGGCGGGACATTGGCCGCGTACCACTCCCGAAACCGCGCCAGCGCCGGATGGGCCAGCGAGCGGTTGAGATAGGTCCAGATGCGGGGCTGATGGCGCAGATATTGCGGCTTGCCGTCGCGCCGGTTGAGCCGCGCAAAGGTGCCCAGCAGCCGCGTATTACGCTGCGCCGACATGATGGCGTAGAGCTCGGCGAAATGCGCCGGATCGAATGCCGCGTCGTCGGCGCGGCGCGCCTTGATGTAGCGCGTCAGCAGCGCCAGCTCGAGCTGTTCGGGCACATCGATCCGCGCATCCTGCAACAGCGACACCAGATCGTAGGCGGCGGGTCCCAGCACGGCGTCCTGGAAGTCGATGATCCCCACTTTGGCAATATCAGAGCGGTCATCGAGCCAGATCAGGTTGGGCGAATGAAAGTCCCGCAGCACCCAGGTCCTGGGCGCGGCCGCGGGTGTGGCCAGCAGATCGCGCCACATCGTGACGAATTCCGCACGCAAATTCTCGCTCGGCGGTGCGCCGCGATCCGGCAGGTACCATTCGAGCATCAGGCCGACTTCGACCAGCAAGGCGTCGGTGTCGAATGCGGGAATGGCGTAGCTCGCTTCCGGCGTCAGCGGCAGCGTTTTGGGCAGCCGTTCGCGGTGCAGCGCCGCCAGCATGTCGGTCGCGGCCTGATACCGCTCGGGGATCGGCTGCGGCGGGTCGCCCTCGATAAAGCCCGCGCTGCCGAAATCCTCGGTGATCAGGAATCCCGCGTCGAGGTCGGCGTGATGGATCGACGGCGCGGAGAAGCCGCGCGCGCGCAAGCCGTTGGCGATGGCGACGAACGGCTTGACGTCTTCGGCCAGATGCACGGCCGCGCTGTAGGATTTGCCGTCATAGATCGCGGGGCCGTCGGGGCGCCGTGGCGAGTTCATCAGGATGACGACGCCGTCGTCGCGGATCAGCCGTGCATAGGAACGCGTCGAGGCGTCGCCGGCCATGCGCGCACGCCTGGCGTCGGCATAGCCGGCATCGGCGAGAAATTGCCGCAGCGCCTGCAGCCGGGTGACCTGCGCGGCGGCTTTGCCGTGGCCGGTGATCTCGGCGGCGCGGGCGGCCGATCCCAGCGCCGGACGATGGCTGAACGCGATGTCGATGCGGTCGGCGGGAAGCGCGTCAGGCGCGCGCTCCGGCCATTCGATCAGGGCCACGGTGGCTTCAGGCAACGGCGACAGGCCGATCTCTTCCAGTTCCGCAGGGTCGTTGACCCGGTAGAGGTCGGCGTGCACCAGCGGAAAGGGCGGCAGGTCGTAGGTTTGCGCGAGCGTGAAGGTCGGGCTCGGAACCTCAACCGCGTCGTCGCCGGCGAGATAGCGGATCATGGCCCGCGCGGCGGCGGTTTTCCCCGCACCGAGGTCGCCCGAAAGCGTGATGACATCGCCGGGGCCGATCAGCAGCGCAAGGTCGGCCATGAGATGCGCAGTGGCCGTTTCGTTGGACAGCGCAAGCGAGAATGTGGCGGGCTCCGTCATTCCGCGGCGTTGCGATGCGCGGCCTGATCGATCGGGAAGTCGCACGTGACGGTCGTGCCTCTGCCGACGATCGAATCGACGCGTACCTTGCCTCCGTGGAGTTCGACAAAGGAGCGCACCAGCGACAGCCCAAGGCCGGCGCCGCGATGCCGCGAGCCGTTGGAATGGCTCTCGAACCAGTCGAACACCTTGTCCTTGACCTCGGGCGAAATCCCCGGGCCGGAATCGGTCACGGCGAAGACGACGTTGTGCTCGGTGCGGCGGGCGCTGATGGTGATGGCGGTATCCTGTGGCGAGAATCCGACGGCATTGGCCAGCAGATTATACAGCACCTGCTTGACGCGGTTGCCGTCGCCGGTGAATTCGCCGATCGCGGGATCGGCCTCGACCTTGAGGGCAATGCGGTCGGTCGCGAGCCGGTCCTGGATGCCCTCGGCGGCCGCCTCGATGGTCTTGCGGATATCGACAGGACCAAGCTCGAGCGTCATGGCGCCGGCGTCGATGGTGGCGAGATCGAGGATGTTGCTGATCAGGGCGAGCAGCGCGCTGGTCGAAGCGGTGATGTAATTGAGATACTCGGCCTGCTTCGGCATCAGCGGACCGGTGGTGGGATCGGTCAACAGATGCGCGAACCCGATGATGGTGGTCAGCGGCGAGCGCAATTCGTAGGACACGTGGTGGACGAAATCGACCTTCATCTGGTCGGCGGCCTCCAGGGCCTCGTTCCGCTCGCGCAGCGCGCGCTCGACATTTTCGGTGTCGGTAATGTCCTGGAACGTCAGCATGGTGGCGCCGTCGGGCAGCGGCGTGGTCATGCAGTCCAGCACGCTGCCATCCCGCCGCTCCAGCTTCAGCAACACCTCGACGCGGTTTTCGATCCCGGTAATGGCCTCGCGAAGCGTCCGCCAGGTGTTGACGTCATCGAACAGCGGCCGGCACCAGGCTTCCACGGTCTCGATATGCGGTTGTTCCTGCAGCGCCACGGGCGACAGCTTCCACATCGTGGCAAATGCCGGATTGAACAATTGCGCGCGGCCGTTGCTGCCGAACACCGCGACCGCCTCGGTGAGATTGTCGAGGGTTTCACGCTGCACCCGGATCAGGCCGTCGAATCGCCGCGCCAGATCGAGGCTTTCGGTGACGTCGTCGAACAGATAGGTGACGCCGCCTTCCGGATTGGGCGTAGTGACGACGCTGACCGCGCGGCCATCCGGCAGATACCAGGTGTCCTTTTCGGGCTCGACCGCACGATAGGCCTCGTGCAGCTTGGCCTTCCAGGCCCGGAAGTCCGGCTGCTCCGGAACCTTGCGCGCCGCGCGCAACCGGTCGAGCACGCTCGAATCGTCGGGGGCATTGTCGAGGAATACGCGGTCGAGATCCCACAGCCGGCGATAGGAATCGTTGTAGAACGCCAGCCGCCGCTGGCCGTCGAACACGGCGACGCCGGATGATAATTGATCGAGGGTGCGGCGATGCGCCTCCGCCATCCGCACCAGCGCGGCGCGCAGCGCCTCCGGTTCGCTGGCGTCGATCGCGATGCCGGCGCTTCCGCCTTCGACATTCAGCGCGTGGACGTCGTAGATGCGCCGCTCGCCGCCGATCACGATCGGCAGCCGCGCGGTGAAGGTCGCCGCGCCGTTCAGGGCGCGCTCCATCTCGGTACGGTTGGCGCTGTCGAGCAGGCCAAGGTCGCGATCGATCGCATCCGCAACGCCCAGGGCTTCGGTCGCGCGCGCATAGGCGGCGTTGACGTAGTTGAGGCCGCCGTTGGCCCGCTTGGTCCAGATCGGCCAGGGCGCGGCGGCGGCGAAACCGCGCAGCATTTCGGTTTCTTCGAGCAGCGCCTTGTGCCGGAGGTTGGTTTCAGCGAGTTCCCGGCGCAAGCCGCCGAGTTCGCGAATCCGCACAATGGCCTGGCCGCCGATGGCGCGGCCCATGGCCTCGAACGCGTGGCCGTTCGAGGTGGTGAGGTTGAGCAGGAAGCCCTCGCCGGCCTCGCGCAGCGCATCGACCGCATGATCCATCCGCAGCGCCGGTTCGGGCGGCAACCAGGTTCCGAACGCAAGGATGCGCTGCGGATGATACGGCTGCGAATCCTGCGGCATCAGCAGCGAGACGTCGCCGCTGATTTGCGGGCGATTGTCGCCCGCCGCCCACGAGATCAGGATTTGCGGTTCAGCGAACAGCAGGGCCCGGAACCGGTCGGCCTCGATTTGCAGGCCCTGAATATCGGCGCGCAGCCGCGCCTCGTTTTTGGCCGCGCGCACCCGCGTGTGCATCAACAGGATCGCCGCCACCACCGTAAAGCCGAGCAACGCCAGCGCCGTGGTCAGTACCGCAAATTCCTGGTGGTTCAGCTCAAGGAAGCTCGAAATTCCGTCCAGCAGCGTCAGATCGCCGGCATGGCCTGGGCGTAGCCGAGACCAGGGTGGCGCCAAGGCCGATCAGGCCGTTGCGCGCCAATGATGTGCACGACAGCAGCGTCCGACGTATCGACTCGATCACGCCTGACATGTTTGCCCCAAACCGCACGAATTTGCGCCCGGCCTGAACATGCCGTTCGCGAATCGAATGACAATAACCCCATCGGGAGTCAGCCGGTAAGAGTCCAGACCGTGAACGCAAAACCGCATCGGGAAAAAGCGGTGACTTTTATGAAAATGGATCGGGCTTTTACGCGCGCTAGCGCCCGGTCGAACCGAAGCCGCCGCTGCCGCGATCGGTGGCGGAGAGCGAGGTGGCGGGAACCAGTTCCGCGCGCGTCACCGGGGCAATCACCATCTGCGCGATCCGCTCGCCGCGCCGGATCAGGAACGGGGCGTCGCCGTGGTTGATCAAGAGCACGCCGATCTCGCCGCGATAGTCCGCATCGACCGTGCCCGGCGCATTCAGCACGGTGACGCCGTGCTTGGCCGCGAGGCCGGAGCGCGGACGGACCTGCGCTTCATAGCCCGGCGGCAGCGCGATCGTCAGGGCGGTGGGAATGAGCGCGTGCTTTCCGGGAGCGAGCATCATCGGTGCCGCTTCCGGCACGGCGGCCAGCAAATCGAGCCCCGCGGCGTGCGCGCTCTGATAGGCCGGCAGCGCCAGGCCCTCGCCGTGCGGCAATTGCCGGATGTCGACTTTAACGATGGCATTCACGAGGGCTGCTCCGCGGTTGTTTCGGTAAAGGTTTTCGCAATCCGCGCCACCAGTTCGGTCGCGACCTGCGCCTTGGTCATGACCGGCCAGGATTCGATGTTGACGTCGGCGCTGGCGGCAGCGCCGTCGCGCGTGAGCAGATGAACCGTATTGCGGTCCCCGCCCATGACGCCCGCCGCCGGCGAGACGTCATTGGCAACGATCCAGTCGCAGCCCTTGCGGGCGAATTTTGCTTTGGCGTTATCGATCAGATGTTCGGTCTCGGCGGCGAAGCCGATCACCAGTTTCGGCCGCCGTTCCCTTGATTTCGAGATCGTCGCCAGGATATCGGGATTTTCCACGAGCTGCAGCGGCGGCAGGCCGGCCGAGGTTTTCTTCAGTTTCTGCCCGCCTTCATGGGCGACCCGCCAGTCGGCGACCGCGGCGGCGAAAATCGCGACGTCCACCGGCAGCGCCGCTTCCACCCGATCGAGCATCTCGCGTGCGGATTCCACGCGCATCACCGTCACGCCGGCGGGATCGTCGAGTTCGACCGGTCCCGAGATCAAGGTGACCTCGGCGCCGGCCGCCTGCGCCGCGGCGGCGATGGCAAAACCCTGCTTGCCGGAGGAGCGGTTGGCGATGTAGCGCACCGGGTCGATCGGCTCGTGGGTCGGGCCTGCGGTGATCAGGATGCGCTTGCCCGCGAGCGGGCGCGGCCGCGGCGGACGCAGCAGGCGTTCGGCGGCGGAAGCTATTTCCAGGGGCTCCGCCATCCGGCCGACCCCGGCCTCGCCGGCCTCGGCCATTTCGCCGGCGTTGGGGCCGATGATGGCGACGCCGTCGCGGTCGAGCTGGGCGACGTTGCGTCGGGTGGCGGCGTTGTTCCACATCAGCGGGTTCATCGCCGGCGCCAGCAGGATTGGCCGGTTGGTGGCGAGCAGAATGGCCGTTGCGAGGTCGTCGGCGTGACCCTGCGCCATTTTCGCCAAGAGATCGGCGGTGGCCGGCGCCACCACGATCAGGTCGCAGTCGCGCGCGAGGCGGATGTGGCCGGCGTCGAATTCGCTCGCGGGATCGAACAGGTCCGTATAGGCGCGTTCGTTCGACAGCGCGCTGGCGGCGAGCGGGGTGACGAAGTGCTGCGCGGCTTTGGTCAATACGCAGCGGACGTGGATGTGGCGCTCCTTGAGCCGCCGGATCAGGTCGAGCGCCTTGTAGGCGGCGATGCCGCCGCCGATGATCAGGGTGACGCGCGCCAGCTCGGTGGCGGCGCTGCGGGCTGCGCGTGGCGCGGCGACAGAAGCCGTCTTGGGCGGCATTTTGAGCGGCTGCAGCGGCCGGGCCGGGGCGGTTGCGCGACGCCTCGCGCAGGATCACCCGCACCTCGTCTTCGACCGAGCGGCCGTTGCGGGCGGCGCGGAGCCGCAATTCGTCGCGGACGGCGTCATCGAGTTTTCGAATGGTCAGGCTGGCCACAGGGGTATTCCGGCTGATATGATAGCAATGCTATCATCTCACGCATGCATTGCAATCATATTTGTCTGATAGCCAGCAGGATCCCGATAAAGGTCAGGGCGATCACCCACAGCGCCAGCGTGCGCCACCGGTTCTTGCGGCCCTCGGCCCGGCCCATCGCGGCGATCGTCTCCGGCGACAGCGTCAGCCCCTCCCGGGTCATGGTTTCCAGATGCTCGAGCACGGCCACCGACCGCGCGGCGATCGCCGGCAGTCCCGTCAGCACCCGGCCGACCTCGCCGGCGCCGGCCATCGCGCCCTGGATGCGCCCGATCGGTCCGAGATTGCGCTCGATCCATTCGCGGACCACGGGATCGGCGACTTTCCAGATATCGAGCTTCGGATCGAAGCTGCGCGCGACGCCTTCGACCACCACCATGGTCTTTTGCAGCAGGATCAGCTCGGGGCGGGTCCGCATGTCGAACAGGCCGGTGACCTCGAGCAGCAGCGTCAGCAGCTTGGCCATGGAAATTTCTTCGGCGGTGCGATTGTGGATCGGCTCGCCGATGGCGCGGATGGCCTGGGCAAAATTCTCCACCGAATGGTGCCCCGGCACATAGCCGGCCTCGAAATGCACCTCGGCGACGCGGCGATAATCGCGCGTGATGAATCCGAGGAGTATCTCGGCCAGGAAGCGCCGCTCCTTCATGCCGAGCCGGCCCATGATTCCAAAGTCCACCGCGACCAGCCGGCCGGCGTCGTCGAGGAACAAATTGCCCGGGTGCATGTCGGCATGAAAGAAGCCGTCGCGCAGCGCATGGCGCAGGAAACTCTGGATCACCTTGCGCCCGAGGTCGGGCAGGTCGACCTGCGATTGTTTCAGGCGCGCATGGTCGCTCAGCGCGATGCCGTCGATCCACTCCATCGTCAGCACGTTATGCGTGGTGCGGTCCCAATCCACCTTGGGGACGCGAAAATCCGGATCGTCGCGGGTGTTTTCGGCCATCTCGGACAGCGCGGCGGCCTCCAGCCGCAGATCCATCTCCATCGCCACCGAGCGCGACATCGTGTTGATGACTTCGATCAGCCGCAGCCGGCGGGCTTCGGCCGAATGGGCCTCGGCATTGTGCGCGACAAAGAAGAAGTCGCCGAGGTCGCGGCGGAAGCGCGCGGCGACGTTGGGCCGAAGCACCTTGACCGCTACCGATGTGCGGACGCCGTCGTGCTCGGTTTCGCCGCGATGCACCTGCGCGATCGAGGCCGCGGCGACCGCGGGACCGAGATGCGCGAACGCCTGCGCCACCGGGCGTTCCAGCGACGCGGCGATCACGGCCTCGGCCTCTTCTTGCGAAAACGGCGGCAGCCGGTCCTGCAGGCTTTCCAGGTCGCGCGCCATCACGACGCCGACCACATCGGGGCGGGTGGCAAGAAACTGCCCGAGCTTGAGATAGGCCGGCCCCAGCCGGGTCAGCGCGCGCGACAGCCGCGGGCCGGACTTGGCGCCGGGGCGCTCGATCAGCCGGGCGATGCGAAGCGCGAGTTGGCCGGGCGCCGGCACCAGGCTCGGATCGACCACGCCGAACACGCCTTCGCGCGCGAACACGAAGCCGGCGCGGGCCAGCCGCGTGATGTGCGTCATCGCAGAAATCACAGGCGCCAGCCCGAATGCAGCGCCACGATGCCGCCGGACAAGCATTGCCAGGACACGCGCGAAAAACCGGCGGCGCGGATCATCTCGGCAAACGCATTCGGCCTTGGAAATTTGCGGATCGATTCCACGAGGTAGCGGTAGGATTCGGCGTCGCCGGTCACGGCGCGGCCGAGCGGCGGGATCACCTTGAACGAAAACAGGTCGTAAATCCGATCGAGGCCGGGCACATCGACGGTGGAAAATTCCAGGCACAAAAACCGGCTGCCGGGCTTCAGCACCCGGAACGCTTCGCCGAGCGCGAGATCGATCCGCGGCACGTTGCGGATGCCGAAGGCGATGGTGTAGGCGTCGAAGGTGCCATTGGCAAAGGCCAGCGCCTCGGCATTGCCCTCGACGAACGACACGCGATCGTCGAGACCGCGCGCCGCGGCGCGCGCGCGGCCGACCTCGAGCATGTCGGAATTGATGTCGCAGACGGTGGCGCGAAAGCCCGTACCCGCCGTCTTGGCGGCGCGAAAGGCGATGTCGCCGGTGCCGCCGGCGACGTCGAGCAGCGCAAATGGTGTATCGCCGCGCGGCGGATTGAGCGTGTTGATCATCACGTCTTTCCAGACGCGATGCAGCCCCGCCGACATCAGGTCGTTCATCAGGTCGTAGCGCTGTGCCACGCTGTGGAATACATCGTTCACCAGCGTCTGCTTGTCGCCCAGGGGGACATCCCTGAAGCCAAAATGCGTGGTTTGGTCCGGCCGATCCATCAAGTCATCTCCACTGGCGCCGCCGATTTGAAATTGCTGCAGAATTTGCTGCAGCTTCGATCAGGAACTTCAAATCGATCAGCGGCACCAGGATCATACATTTGCTGGTGCCCCCTGACTTTCCGAAGTTCGTACAGTGGTGCCGTGCGGGTTTACGAACTTCGGAAAGGGGGACCCCAGGCGGACCATAGCGCGCCCGCCGCAATGGCGCTATCACGTCACGTCCAGAAGGTGAATGACCTCCATGCCCGAATTGCCCGAAGTCGAGACCGTCCGCCGCGGCCTGCAGCCGGCCATGGAAGGATCGAAGATCGTCCGGGCGGAGGCCAGGCGCAAGGATCTGCGGTTCCCGTTCCAGAAGGACTTCGTCGCGCGGCTCGAAGGTCAGATCGTGACCGGCCTCGGGCGCCGCGCGAAATACCTGCTGGCCGATCTTGCCTCGGGCGACGTACTGCTGATGCATCTGGGCATGTCGGGCTCGTTCCGCGTCGTCGACGACGCCGATGAGCAAGCGCCGGGCAAATTTCATCACCCGCGCAGCGAGGATCGTACCCACGATCATGTGGTATTCCACATGTCATCGGGCGCGGCCGTGGTCTTCAACGATCCGCGCCGTTTCGGCTACATGAAAATCATTGCCCGCAATGCGCTGGAGGATGAGCCGCTGCTGAGCGGGCTCGGCCCCGAACCGCTCGGCAATGAATTCGACGCGGCGATGCTGGCGCGTTCCTGCGCCAACAAGAAGACCAGCCTGAAGGCGGCCTTGCTCGATCAGCGTGTGGTCGCAGGCCTCGGCAACATCTATGTCTGCGAGGCGCTGTTCCGGTCGCAGCTGTCGCCGCGCCGGTTGGCCGCGACGCTGGCGACAAAAAAGGCTGAGCCGACCGACCATGCCAAGCGCCTGGTCACGGCGATCCATGCGGTTTTGAATCAGGCGATCAAGGCCGGCGGCTCGTCGCTGCGCGACCATCGCCAGACCTCGGGCGAGCTTGGCTATTTCCAGCATTCGTTTCAGGTCTATGACCGCGAAGGCGAGAAATGCCAGACCGCCGGGTGCAGCGGTATCGTCCGGCGTTTCACCCAGAACGGGCGCTCGACCTTCTGGTGCCCGAAATGTCAAAAATAAATAATGTCAAAAATAAATAACGGGGAGCAGCAAAGCCATGACGGGTAATTGGCGGGATCGCGCCGGCACGACGTTCAAGTGCCAGAAGCAGCCGGCGGCCGGCAGCCGCGGCATGGTGGTCAGCAATCATCCGTTGGCGTCGGCGGCGGGCGCGGAGATGCTGGCGGCCGGCGGCAACGCCATCGACGCGGCGATCGCAACCTTGTTCACGCTGACCGTGGTCGAGCCGATGATGGTCGGCATCATCGGCGGCGGCATGGCGCATATCCGGCTGGCGGACGGCACGTCACCGTTTCATCGACGGCCAAAGCGCGGTTCCGCGCGCCGTCCGGCCCGATACCTATCGGTCCCGGCCAGGCTCGGCCCACGACGTGTTCGACACCGTCGATGATGAAAATCTCAACGGCCCGAAGGCGGTCGCGACCCCGGGTTCGCTGAAGGCCTGGTGCGAGACGTTACGCCGGTTCGGGACCATGAGTCTCGCCGACGTCATGCAGCCTGCGATCAGGCATGCCTCGCGCGGCTATGCGGCGACGCCCTATCTGCACGAATGCATCTCCGACAGCGCGGAAGCGATGCTCAAGGACAAGCCGATCTCGGCGATCTATCTGCCGGACGGAAAGCCGCTCGACGCCGGCGCGCGCGTGGTGCAATCGGAATATGCGGAGACGCTCACCTACATTTCGCAGCACGGCGAAGCGGCCTTGTATGGCGGTCCGCTCGGCGACATCCTGGTGGACTATATGAAGGCCCATGGCGGCTTCATCACCCGCGAGGACCTCACCTCCTACAAGACCGTCGAGCGGGCCCCGATCCGAACCGACTATCGCGGCTGGGAGATCCTGGGGCCGCCGCCGCCTGCGGCTTCCGGCGTGCATATCGCGCAGATGCTGAACATCCTCGAAGGCTATGACATCGCGGCAAAGGGTTTTGGTACCGCCGAGACGATCCATCTGCTGGCCGAAGTGTTGAAGATCGCCTTTGCGGATCGGGCGGCCGCGAGCGGCGATCCGGATTTCATCGGGGTGCCGGTGGCGCGGCTGACGTCGAAGGAATATGCGCGGGAGCGCCGCGACGCGATCGACACGAGGCGCGCGCAGCCATGGGGCGCGGGCGTGGCGCAGCTCGAAAGCGCCCACACCACGCATATGACGGCCGCCGATGCGATGGGGAACGTGGTCGCGACCACGCAAACCATCAACAATCTGTTCGGCGCCAAATTCCTGATTCCCGGCCTTGGCACCGTGCCGAACAACTACATGAACCTGTACGATCCCCGGCCCGGCCACGCGTTGTCGCTCGCGCCGGGCAAGCGCGTCACCACCTCGATGTCGCCGATGATGGCGCTGCGCCATGGCAAGCTCGTCTATGCGCTCGGCCTGCCCGGCGGAAAGCGGATTTTCCCAAGCGCATTGCAGGCACTGGTCAACCTGATCGATCACGGCATGAGCCTGCAGGAGGCGGTGGAGGCGCCGCGGGTCTGGACCGAAGGCAACGCGCTCGAGGTCGAATTCGCGGTGCCGGACGCCGTCCGTGCCGAGTTAACCTCGCGGGGTCATAAGGTCGCGGCGGTGCCGACGGTCGCCGGCGGCATGAATGCGATCCAATTTCACGATGACGGCACATTGACCGGCGCCGCGTGCTGGCGCGCCGACGGCACGCCGATTGGTCTCGCCGGCGGATTGGCGCGCGCCGGCGTCCGGTTCGGGCTCGAGTGACGCGCGGGCGAATCCAGGCCTGCGGGATGCGCGTGGGATGCAATCGGAGGCCTACGTCTCCGGCACCCCGGCAAGCCGCATGCCCTCGCAACTGCGCTCGCGTCCGGCAAGGTAGGACGGATTGTCGCTCAAGGCGTTGACCCGGTAACGGTGCAGGTTAAAGCCGGGATCGAGCGCGAGCCCGGCCCGCGCTGCGGCCCGCGCCGCCTTGAGCTGGCCGAGCAGGGCCAGCGCTTCGGCGAGATGAAAATGCGCGAGCGGGAAATTGCGGTTGGCCTCGATGCTCCGCCGCAGCCAGACCACCGCTTCGGCGTCCGCGCCGAGCTGCAGCTTGGCGATCCCGACGAATAACAACCACCGATAGGCGAAGACATCGCGAGGCGACAGACGCAGCGCGGCGTCGATATGGGCCTCGGTCTCCTCCGGGCGGCCGACAAAATACTTGGCCATGCCGATACAGCCATGGGCGTCGGCCAAATTGCGGTCGAGCGTCAACGCCCGTTCGCATTCGCGGATGCCCTGGGCCGCGCGGTTGGTGAACATGTAAACCACGCCCAAAGCCAAATGGGCCATGGGGTGCCGCGGGTCGATCGACAGCGCATGGGTCACGGCGGCTTCGGCGGCCGCGAGGTGCGCGGTCCGGTCGTCCGTCACAAACGATCCGGCATAGGTGGCGACGACAATCGCGAGCGCGACCTCCGCGTCGATATTTCGGGGATCGAGCGCGAGGGCGCGTTCGAAAAAACCCTTGGCCTGCGCCATATCTTCCGGCGCCAGTCCTTTGTTCCAGCACGCCCTGCCCTGGAAGTACAAGTCCATGGAATCGCGATAGGGCAGGTAGGAGGCGCGCTGCGCCTCGGCCTCGACGAGCTGGCTATCCAGCGTGTTGGCGAGCCGCGAGACGATTTCGTCCTGCATGTCGAAAATATCGGCGACCGGCTTGTCGAAACGCTCGGCCCACAGATGATTGCCGGTTTCGGCGTCGATCAGCTGCACGTTCACCCGAAACCGGTTGCCGCCACGCTGCACCGAACCTTCGAGCACGTAGCGGACTTTCAACTCACGACCGATCAGCCGCACATCGGGTGATTTGCTCTGGTAGGCGAACGCGGTGTTGCGGGCGATGACGAATGAGCCCTGGATGCGTGACAGGTCCGTGATCAGGCTCTCCGTGATGCCATCGACAAAATAATCCTGCTCGGGGTCGCCGCCGACATTCACGAACGGCAAAACCACGATGGACAAATGGGGCACCGAAAACGGCCGCGTCCCGGACGCGCTGGCTGGCGCCACCAGGCCGGATTCGTTCCAAGCCACGGTATAGGCCCGCACCGGGCGGGCGATGTTCTTGAGGTTCTGCTCGCCGAGGTCGATGAACTCGGCCGCGACCTTGCCTCGAACCTGCTCGAACGCGGAAGACGAGATGCAAATGCCGCCGGGTTCGGCGATGCTCTCGAGCCGGGCCGCGATGTTGACGCCGTCCCCGAACAGGTCATGCGCGGCGACGATGACGTCGCCGATATTGATGCCCACGCGGAACAGCAGGCGGCTGTCTTCGGCGTCGCCGGTCGCGGACTGGTGGATGCGGCGCTGGAACTGCATCGCCGCCCGCACCGCATCCACCGCACTGGGAAATTCGGCGAGGAAGCCATCTCCGATGGTCTTGACGATGCGGCCGCCGTGTCCGGTCACCGCCGGCACGATGACGTCTGTCAGCAGCGTGGTCAAATCAGCGAGGGTCGACTCTTCGTCATGATGCATGAGACGTGCAAAGCCGACGGCGTCAGCGATCAGTATCGCCGTCAGCCGTCGTTCCAGACGCTCGGCAATCTTGAAGCACTCGGGGTCAGACAGGGTCATCGCCAAATCTCAGATTATGCCGGCGCCCCTTCCGGCCTCGCCAAAACGTAAGTAACGTGCTTTCAGGAATCGCTACCGCTCGGCTTGTCCCAAGACAAGAAGTCGAAGCAGCCAAGTCTTCAAAAAATCCGGTCGGCGACGCGGCGATCGCGTTCGCCATGTCGCGGACCGACCGGGTACGCCAATCGTCCGCTACTCGGCGATCAGTTCGCCGGAACCGCCGAGCTCGGCCGGAAAATCTTTAAGCTTCGGCAACCCGTCCCGCATCGGCAGCACCGTCTCGGCGTAGTTGACGTGCACACCGGGGACGAAGGGAAAGGTCGGGATCGTCGCGGCGAACACGTCCACGAGGCCGAGCGTCGGATGATTGGTCATCAGGTGCCCGCCGCAGTTGGTGCAATATTGCCGCTGGCTGATTTCGGTCTTCTGAAACGTCGCGACACGGTCCGCGCCCGATGTGATCCGCACCGCCTCCGGCTTCCACAGCGTAAAGGCATTCACGGGCCCGCCAGACCACGAACGGCAGGAACGGCAGTGGCAGTATCCCATGCCCTCCGGCGCTCCCGTGACTTCCACTTCGACCGCTCCGCAAAAACAGCTTCCAGAATAATTCACGGCAAATACCTCGTGTTTCATGCATTCGAGCTAGAATCAGTCAGTTGCAATTCACCATTTGCGCCACGGCAACAACATCGACACCCGCTGCCTTGTAGCGGCGATAGTCGTCGCCGAAGAGATCGACCAGATCGCGTTCCTCGAGCAGGATGCCGACAAAGATGTAAGCGGTGGTCACCGCTGCGAACAGCAGGTGCCCGATCGACATCGTCGGCGCCGCCCAGAACGCGATGATGAAGCCGAGATAGATCGGGTGCCGCACGAATTTGTAATATAGCGGCGTCCGGAAGCGCGGCGTCGGCATCTCGCGGCCGGTGAGATTGTTGGCGACCTGATGCAATCCGAACAGTTCGAAATGATTGATCAGGAACGTGCTGGTAAACACGATCAGCCATCCTACCAGCGAAAGGCCGGTCACGGCCATGGCGATTTGCGGGTGGTCAATTTGCCACACTATGGCTGGGATTGGACGCCACTGCCAAAACAGTAGAATGAGCGTCAAGCTGGAGAACAGCACGTAGGTGCTGCGTTCGATCGATTTCGGTACGTATTGCGTCCACCATTGTTTGAATTGCTTGCGGGCCATCACGCTGTGCTGCACGGCAAACAACGACATCAGCAGGAGGTTTACGACCAGCGCCTGCGTTGTCGAGGCGACCGCACCGGTGTCGATGGTCTTCGGAACCCCCAGGCCCGTGACGAACCCGATGGCGTAAAGAATGGTACCGAAAAATGTGAAATAGGCTCCGAGGCCATACAAAAATGCAATAAGCTTCGCCATCCGGCTTCCCGGCACGTCTGGGCTGATGATTTGGGTCTGGGCCATAATCGTCTCCCGGCAACGGCAATGACGGGATCGTACGATGATCCCCTCAGAATGCCGGGAACGCGACCGGAAGGCTTTGCCCGGCGCTTGATTTATCCGTGAGGCGAGCCTGATTTTCTCTTGAGAGTGGACACGGCGCGAGGCGCAACGTGCAATTTGTTTTTGACAATCATACGCTTGATACGGATCGGCGGGAGTTGCGTCGCGGCGCCGAGCCGATTGCCGTCGAGCCGCAGGTATTCGACCTGCTGGTTTACCTGGTGCGGAACTGCGACAGGGTCGTCAGCAAGGACGATCTCGTCGCCTCGATCTGGGGCGGCCGCATCGTGTCGGAATCGACGCTGACCAGCCGCATCAACGCGGCGCGAAAGGCGGTCGGCGACAGCGGCAAAAACCAGCAGATCATCCGGACCATTTCGCGCCGCGGCCTCCGCTTCGTCGGCGCCGTGCGCGCGCAACCCGACAACCATGATCCCGCGCCGGCCGAGGTTCCGGTGCTGGAAGAAATCCACGCGCCGCCGCGCGCGGCTTTGCCGTTGCCCGACCGGCCTGCCATCGCGGTGCTTCCCTTCACCAACATGAGCGACGATCCGGAGCAGGAGTATTTTTCCGACGGCATCAGCGAGGACCTCATCACCGCGCTGTCCAAACTGCGCTGGTTCTTCGTGGTCGCGCGCAATTCGTCCTTTACCTACAAGGGCAAGGCCGTCCATCTGAAGCAGATCGCCGACGAACTCGGTGTCGGCTATGTGGTCGAAGGCAGCGTGCGCAAGGGCGGCGACCGCGTGCGCATCACGGTGCAGCTCAACGACGTCGTGACCGGCAGCCACATTTGGGCCGAGCGCTACGACCGCGACCTTGCCGACGTGTTCGCGGTTCAGGACGAGATCACCGAGGCCATCGTCGCCGCGATCGAGCCGCAGATCTATGCCGCGGAAAACTTCCGCGCCAGGCGCAAACCGCCGAACAGCCTGGACGCCTGGGGTCTGGTGATGCGGGCGCTGTCGCATTACTGGCGGGTGACGCGCCAGGATAATATCGCCGCGCAGGCCTTGCTGGAAAAGGCCATCGCCATCGATCCAAATTACGGCCAGGCGTTCGGCGTGCTCGCCACCAGCCATTCGTTTTGCGCCCATATGGGTTGGGAGGAGATGGCAACCACCGTGCCGATTGCCGAACGCGCGGCGCTGGCGGCGGTCGGGGCCGACAGCGAGGATCCGTGGGCGCACCACGCGATGGCCGGCGTTCATCTGGCGAGGCGGCGCTTTGACGATTCGCTGAGCGAGTTTGAACTGGCGCTGCGGCTCAACCCGAACTTCTCGCTGGCGCAGGGCTATTACGGCCTGGCGCTGGCCTATTGCGCGCGCTGGGAAGAAGCCCATGCGGCTGCGCGCCGGGCGCTGCGGCTCAGTCCGCGTGATCCCCTTTCAGCGATTTATTACGGCGTCGCCGCCTACGCCCGGTTCGGTAGCTGCAACTATGAGGAGGCGATGCGGCTTTCGCGTGAGGCCATTCGGCAGCGTGGCGATTTTGTCGGGGCGCTGCGGGTGCTGACGGCCGCGGCGGGAATGGCGGGACAGGCCGAGGTCGCAAGGCTCGCATTGCAGGAGCTTCGCCGCGCGCAGCCGAACGTCTCGCTGGCCTGGATCGCCAACCAGATGCCGTGGCGCTACACCGCCGACTGCGATCATTATCTGCAGGGGCTTCGCGGCGCGGGGTTGGATTAGCTATTTCCTCACGCAGATCACGCGCACGACCGATGCCTTGGTCTCCGTCTTGGCGTCCGTCTTGGCGTCCACCGATCCGCCTGTGGCGGTCACGCCATTGGCCCTGAGAAACGCGTGCACGGTATCGGCAGATATCAGCGCGGCCTGCGCCGCCGGGGCCGCGGTCGGCGGTCCCGCGACTACCAGCGGTTTCAACAGCGCGATGCCGGCGAATTTGCCCTCGGCATCGCGCGCCGCCGCGCCGGAAAAACCCAGCCCCGGCGCCGGCGACAGCGCGAGATCGCCACCACTGCCGACCGGGGCAACCGATGCTTTGACGCTGCTCGCCAAGCCACCGCCCGCCTGGTTCTGCGGATCGGCGATGCCTGTCAGTTCGACGGTGGATTGTCGGCGCGCCGGTCGCGGTGTTCAGCGGCTTCAGCCCGCGGGCACCATAGATGCGCAGCAGTACCAGGTCGTGGTCCTTGTCCTCGGCGATGCGGTCGGCATTGCCGAATCCGGCGATCGCGATCGTCAGGCAGCCGTCGGTAAGCTGCCGGTCGGCGACGATCGCGCCGTCGTCGCTGACCACGATCCCGGTGCCGTATTCGACGGTCTTGCGCGGCGGCGGACCCGCGATCTGGGCGCCGGCCGGGAATGGATCGAACGCGCTCGACATCGCGATCACGGCCGGCTCGACGGTATTTTCGGTCGCCTGATCGTACAGGATGGTGAGGATGCGGACCTCATCGCCCCGGAACGTTCCGCGCAGGTAGAATTTCTTCAGGCCCTGCAAACCCGACAGCACGAAGAAATCCGGTTTGACCACGGTGTAGTCGACCGTGCGTCCGGCCGGTTCTTTCTTCTCCCGCTCGGCGAGTTTGGCGGTGGTGGGACTGGCCTCCTTGCGCCGCGTCAGCACAACCTGGATGGTCCCGCTCGGCGAACTCCATCGGGTGCCGTTGGCGTCGCTGGCTTCTTGCGGTACCAGCTTGGCCGGGATGCCCAGCCGCACCCCGGTGCCGGCGTCGGTGACGATCTTCCAGCCGACATTGTCCCGGCGCCGTTTCGCGGTCTCGGCCAGCGCGCTGCGCTCCTGCGCATTAAGCACGCCGGTCGGCTTGCCGCCGCGCTCCTTCTGAAATTCCTTGATTGCGGCCAGCATGCGCTCGCTGACCTCGCCCGTGATCGCGCCGTTATACTGGCCGACCCAGGCGAGGTCCGACTGCAGCGCCTGACGCTCTCCCAGCGCCATCGCGTTGGCGGTGTCGGCCGGGGTCTGCAACGCGGGCCGGATCGGGGTTGTCGCCACCGGCTTGGGCTTGGTGCCCGCCGTGGACGGCGGCGCCATCTGCCCATGGGCGGTTTCCGGGGCGAATGCCCCCAAGATCACAAATATCGAGGCCACGAACATCAATGTTGCTGTCAGCATCGATCTCATGACACACCCGGGGCCATTGACGCGCGCGCAATCAAGCACATCTGCTTGGTAGGCGACAGTCGCGGGTAGGTTCAAGGATCCGGGGCGTCATCCTGAGCTGCGGCCATTTGGCCGCGGCGTGAAGGATGAGTATGCATTCCCGTGATTCGTGACGCGCAAGATGCACCTCACCATGAGGGTGGGTGGTTGCGGTGCGGTGGAAGGAAACAGATCGACGATGCTGAGTGCCGACGAACTCGAACGCTACGCCCGCCATATCGTGCTGCGCGAAGTCGGCGGCCCGGGCCAGCTCGTGCTGAAGGACGCTTCCGTGCTGGTGATCGGCGCGGGCGGCCTTGGCGCGCCCGCGCTGATGTATCTCGCCGCGGCCGGCGTCGGCACGATCGGTGTGGTCGATGACGACATCGTGTCGCTGTCCAATCTCCAGCGTCAGATCATTCACACCACGCCTGACATCGGCCGGCGCAAGGTCGACAGCGCCGCGGTGCAAATTCACGCCCTCAATCCCCATGTCAGGTTTGCGGCGCATGCCACCCGACTGGATGCCGGCAATGCGATGACGCTGATCGGCGGCTACGATCTGGTGCTCGACGGATCCGACAATTTCGAAACCCGCTATCTGGTTTCCGACGCATGTTTCCTCGTCGGCAAACCGTTGATTACGGCGGCGCTTGGCATGTTCGATGGATCGCTGACCACTATCCGCGCGCACGAGAAAAACGCGGACGGCCAGTTCAACCCGACCTACCGCTGCCTGTTTCCGGAACCGCCGCCGCCGGGCACGGTGCCTGCCTGTGCCGAGGCCGGCGTGATGGGCGCGCTGGCCGGTGTGCTGGGATCGATGATGGCGCTGGAAGCGATCCGCGAAATCGTCGGCTTCGGCGAGGGTCTGGTCGGACGATTGCTGATGATCGACGCGCGCGCGATGCGGTTCGAGACCCTGCGCTACCAGCGCGATCCGGCGAACCCGCTCAACGGCGATGCGCCTGGCATCACCGATCTGAGCGGGCATCGCTGAACGTCAGGACGCTTTCGCGGGCTGCTCGAGAGATCTTAACTCTCATAACATGCTTGGCAGCACGCGGTCCGGTGGCTTGTGGTTGTCGAGGAAGGTGCGGATGTTGATGATCACCTTCTCGCCCATTTCAACGCGGCCCTCGATCGTGGCCGAGCCCATATGCGGCAGCAGCGTGACCTTGCCGGCACGCGCCAGCCGCACCAGCTTCGGATTGACCGCGGGCTCGTGCTCGAACACGTCGAGGCCGGCGCCGCCGATTTCGCCGGCTTCGATCAGCTTGGTCAGCGTCGTCCTCGTCGATCACCTCGCCACGCGCGGTGTTGACGATGTAGGCGTCCTTGCGGATCAGCTTCAGCCGCCGCGCCGACAGCAGATGGAAGGTGGCCGGCGTATGCGGACAATTCACCGAGATGATGTCCATTCGCGCCAGCATCTGGTCGAGGCTCTCCCAATAGGTCGCGCCCAGTTCTTCGGCGATGCGCGGCGCGACGGGACGGCGGTTGTGATAATGGATCTGCAGGCCGAAGGCATGCGCCCGCCGCGCCACCGCCTGGCCGATGCGCCCCATGCCGATGATGCCGAGCCGCTTGCCGCCGATGCGATGGCCGAGCATCCAGGTCGGCGACCAGCCCGGCCAGTTCTTGCCCTCGGTCAGGATCGAGGCGCCTTCGATCAGCCGGCGCGGCACCGCGAGAATCAGCGCCATGGTCATGTCGGCGGTGTCTTCGGTCAGAACCTTCGGCGTGTTGGTTACGGTGATCCCGCGCGCATGCGCCGCGATGACATCGATATTGTCGACGCCGTTGCCGAAATTGGCGATCAGTCTCAGCTTGCAGTCGGGCTGCTTGAGAAGTTCCTCGGTGATCACGTCGGTGACGGTGGGCACCAGCACATCGGCGGTCCGGACCGCCTCGGCGATTTGTTCCGACGTCAGCGGGATATCGTCGAGATTGAGCTGGGCGTCGAACAGCTCGCGCATGCGGATCTCGGTCGAGTCCGGCAGCTTTCGCGTGACGACAACGAGAGGCTTTTTCTTGACCGACATGTCCTGCTCTTGCGAGGTTTTGTTCAGACCTCATTAACCCGGTTGTTCGACACTGCCGGTGCAGCGCGGTCCCGGCGTTTCCGTGGGGGAGGGCTCCCCGATATTTCCGCTGGATTCCCAATGGAAAATTCGGGTTCGGCGTGTGTTCTTGGCGTTCCGTCCTCTCTAGCAGAAGACCGGGCCAAGACAAGAACCCCGAAAAAGAGACGCCGAGGGGGCGGGCGGGCACGGGGTCCAGGGGCGGCATTCCCAGATGGTTCAACGCCAGGGATTTGAGTTGGTATCTCGGCAGGAGACGAGTTGATGGTGTTGGGACGTTTTTGTTCGGTGGTGATGCTCGCAGGTGGTCTGCTGGGCGCCTCGGTAAGCTCCGGATTTTCGGCAAAGGATGCGGCCGTCACCACCAGCGGGTTGCCGGTACCGCGCTATGTCAGCCTCAAATCCGATCATGTGAATGTCAGGGCCGGTCCGACCAAGGACAACGACGTCGCCTGGGTCTACACCCGTTCGGGGCTGCCGGTCGAAATCACCGCCGAATTCGAGAACTGGCGCCGGGTGCGGGATTCCGAGGGCGCCGAAGGCTGGGTCTATCACTCGCTGCTGTCCGGCCGCCGAACCGCCGTCGTCACCATGAAGAGCAAGAACGAACTGGCGCCGATCTATGATCGCGCCGACCAGAGCAGCGCGGTCGCCGCCCGCCTGCAGGCCGGGGTCGTGGCCCAGGTCAAGCGGTGCGCGTCCGGCTGGTGCCATGTCAACGGCAACGGCTTCGATGGCTGGATCCAGCAGCAGCGGCTGTGGGGCGTCTACGCCGACGAAAAGGTGGATTGAGTCACACTTGCTCGTCATTGCCGGGCTTGACCCGGCAATCCATCCTTCTTGGAAAGTCTTCGTGAAGACCGATGGATACGCGGGTCAAGCCCGCGTATGACGGTTGTCGCCTTGTGCTTCAGCGCTTCTTGCGCAGCCGGACGACCATGTCGACCCGGGCAATCTCGTAGCCGTCGGGAATTTCGGGCATCTTCTGCAGCATCAAATGCGGGTCCGGAATGTCGACCAGCTCGTGATTGTTTTCGAGATAGAAATGATGATGCGTCGACACGTTGGTGTCGAAATAGGTCTTGGTGCCGTCGACGCTGACCTGGCGTAGCAGCCCCGCATCGGTCAGCTGGTTGAGCGTGTTGTAAACGGTGGCAAGCGACACGGGAACCTTGGCGAGGGTGGCTTCCTCGTAGAGCATTTCCGCGGTGAGATGGCGTGCACCCTTGCCGAACAACAGCCAACCCAGCGCCATCCTTTGACGGGTTGGGCGGAGGCCTGCGGCCTGCAGCATTTCGTTGACGTCGTGCCAGGGACAGCCGGTCAGGGCCGGCGTGTGCGCCATCCCGTGGACTGCCGGAATGACCGCGTCATCATTCAACATCGAGGCGTCGTCGCTCATTTCCACGTCGGGTACCACACTCGTTATCTGGGCACTATTCCCTCGAAATATACGGAGTATATTGGTCAGATGCAAGTTTTTCGCAACTAGAACAGCCCCAAGGTTAAGGGGAATTGGCGAAAGGATGCGGCGATTTACCCCGTCGTCATGCTTTGCCACCTGCAGGGCCTATGATAGAGAGCGCGCGGACCCGCCTATGCGATTTCCGCATGGGCGAGCGTCAGTTGCGCAAGTTTATCTCGACCCGCGGTATTCGCGCCGAATTGCGATAATAGACGCGATTTCCAGGCGAAACGGGTCCGAAAGCGCTCCATCGGGATTTTAAATGAGGCGAGGCACCATGCTGGATCGGCGCGGCGGTTACGAATATGAAGATTTGCTGGCATGCGGCCGGGGCGAGATGTTTGGCCCTGGCAACGCCCAATTGCCGCTGCCGCCGATGCTGATGTTCGACCGTATCAGCGAAATCTCGGAAACCGGCGGTGAATATGGCAAAGGCCTGGTGCGCGCCGAGCTCGACGTGAAATCGGATCTTTGGTTCTTCGGATGCCACTTCAAGGGCGATCCGGTCATGCCGGGGTGTCTTGGTCTCGATGCGCTCTGGCAGATGGTCGGTTTCTTTTTGGGCTGGAGCGGCGGCGAAGGGCGCGGCCGGGCGCTGGGCCTCGGCGAACTGAAGCTCGCCGGACAGGTCATGCCGAACGTCCGCAAGATTGTGTACAACGTCGATATCAAGCGCGTGATGCGTCTAAAGCTGGTGCTGGGCGTCGCCGACGGCTGGCTTTCGGCCGATGACGAGATTATCTATCGCGCGAAGGATTTGAAGGTCGGGCTGTTCAAATAACATGCCGCATTGCAGCCGGGAACGTAAGATAGGTGTACGGGCTGACGGCGCGGTTTCCGCTATGACAACGGCCGTCACACAAAAACGCAATAACAGGGCGAGGCGATCATGAGGCGGGTTGTCATCACGGGGATGGGCATCGTCTCCTCGATCGGAAACAACACCCAGGAAGTGCTTGCGAGCCTTCATGGGGCGAAATCCGGAATCACCCGCGCGGTCAAGTATGCGGAGATGGGTTTCCGCTCCCAGGTGCAGGGCGCGCCGAGCCTGAACCCGGCTGAGGTCATCGACCGCCGCGCGATGCGCTTCCTCGGTGAAGGCGCCGCGTGGAATCATGTCGCGATGGAACAGGCGATCCAGGACGCGGGCCTTGAGGCCACGGAAGTTTCCAACGTTCGCACCGGCATCATTATGGGTTCAGGCGGCCCGTCGGCCCGCACCATTGTCGAGGCCGCCGATACCACGCGCACCAAGGGCCCGAAGCGGGTCGGGCCGTTCGCGGTGCCGAAAGCGATGTCATCGACGGCATCCGCCACGCTTGCGACCTGGTTCAAGATCAAGGGCGTGAACTATTCGATTTCGTCGGCCTGCGCGACGTCGAACCATTGCATCGGCAACGCCTATGAGACGATCCAGATCGGCAAGCAGGACATCATCTTCGCCGGCGGCTGTGAAGAGCTCGATTGGTCGCTGTCGGTTCTGTTCGACGCGATGGGCGCGATGTCGTCGAAATACAACGATACGCCTGCAACCGCGTCCCGTCCCTACGACGTCAGCCGCGACGGTTTCGTGATCGCCGGCGGCGCCGGTGTGGTGGTGCTTGAGGAACTCGAACATGCCAAGGCGCGCGGCGCGCGCATCTACGGCGAAATCGTCGGTTACGGCGCTACCTCGGACGGCTACGACATGGTCGCGCCGTCGGGCGAGGGCGCCGAGCGCTGCATGCGAATGGCGATGGAAACCGTCGATACCAAAATCGATTACATCAATCCGCACGCCACCTCGACGCCGGCGGGCGATCCGCCGGAAATCGAGGCGATCCGCAAGGTGTTCGGCACCGGCGAGAAGTGCCCGCCGATTTCCGCGACCAAGGCGCTCACCGGACATTCGCTCGGTGCCACCGGTGTGCAGGAAGCGATCTATTCGCTGCTGATGATGAACAACGGCTTCGTCTGCGAAAGCGCTCACATCACCGAGCTCGATCCGGCTTTCGCCGACATGCCGATCGTGCGCAAGCGCATCGACAACGCCAAGCTCGGCACCGTGCTATCGAATTCATTCGGATTCGGCGGCACCAA
Organism: uncultured Alphaproteobacteria bacterium; assembly: GCA_963843235.1. Lineage (GTDB taxonomy): Bacteria > Pseudomonadota > Alphaproteobacteria > Rhizobiales > Xanthobacteraceae > Bradyrhizobium. The sequence goes on along the minus strand of CAWJJV010000002.1, from coordinate 139,709 downwards.
CGCCACGCTGGTATTCAAGCGCATGGATGCGTGAGATTTCGGGTGAGGGGCCAGGCATTGCATTTGCCGCAAACTCGGCACTCGCGGATCTGAGCGCCCTTCACCCCGACCCTCTCCCCGCGAAGAGCGGGGTGAGGGAGCAGATCGGGCACGGCACAAAATACGGGGCAGCATGCAGGACCTGATGAAAGGCAAGCGCGGGCTGATCATGGGCATCGCCAATGATCATTCGATCGCCTGGGGCATTGCCAAGGCACTGGCGGCCCAAGGCGCCGAACTTGCCTTCACCTATCAAGGCGAGGCGCTCGGCAAGCGGGTCAGGCCGCTGGCCGAACAGCTCGGCGTTCCCCTGGTTCTGCCTTGCGATGTCGAGGACATCGCCAGCGTCGACGCGGTGTTCGAGACGCTGCGCACGACGTGGGGGCATCTGGATTTCCTGGTTCACGCCATCGGCTTCACGGACAAGAACGAGCTTCGCGGCCGCTATGCCGACACCACGCGCGAGAACTTTTCGCGTTCGATGGTGATATCCTGCTTTTCCTTCACCGAGGTCGCCAAACGCGCTGCCGCGTTGATGCCGGAGTCCGGCGGCTCGATTATCACGCTGACATTCGGCGGCTCGACCCGCGTGATGCCGAATTACAATGTGATGGGCGTGGTGAAGGCGGCGCTGGAAGCTTCGGTGCGCTATTTGGCGCTTGATTTCGGAAGAAAGAAAATCCGGGTCAATTCGATCTCGGCCGGGCCGGTCCGTACGCTGGCGGGCGCCGTGATCGGCGATTCCCGCGCCATGTTCGCGTTTCAGCAGAAGCATTCGCCGCTCGGGCGGGGCGTTTCGCTCGACGAACTCGGCGGTGCGGCGCTGTATTTGCTGTCCGACCTGTCGACCGGCGTCACCGGCGAAATACACTTCGTCGATTCCGGCTACAACATCATCTCGATGCCGCGGCCGGAAGAGTTGAAGGCGGATTAGCGCTGCCTGCGATGTGCCGCCTTGTGGCCAGGCCTCATCCCGACGTCAGCTTCTCGGCGAACTGAAATGCCGGCCGCGCCACGCATCGGGCGATATAGGCGTCGAACGACGGCCGCGACGGCACCATCTTGAACAGCCGCACCGCGAAATTCAGCGCCGATCCGACCGCGACATCCGCGGCGGAGAAATTCTCGCCGAGAATCCACGGGCCTTTCAGAAGCGCAACGTCAAGGACGTCGAAGACGCGCTGCGCGTCGCCCCAGCCCGCGGCCACCGAACTCATCTCGATCTTGGTCGCGACCTGCACCATCGCCGGCTCGATACAGCCGGGCGCGAAGAACAGCCAGTAGAGATATTTCGCTCGCAAGGGATCGCCCAATGCGGGCGCGAGTTTCGCCTCGGGGTAGCGTTCGGCGATATAGGCGCAGATCGCAGCGGCTTCCGCCAGCGTCGCATCGCCATCGCTCAGCGCGGGCACCTTGCCCATCGGATTGATCGCCAGATATTCAGGCGCCCGCTGCGCGCCGGCGGCGATATCCACCTTTACGCGTTCATACGGCTGCCCGGTTTCCTCCATCAGCCAGAGCGCGGAAAACGCGCGCGAGCGTGGTGCCCAATAGAGCTTTATCATCGGGGTAATCCCTCTTTTGTCCAGCGATAATACTTCATTACAAATCCGGTCATTGGCTCGACCGCTTCCTTTTCATACACGAAGCCCTCGCGCTCATACCAGCGCCAGGCCTTTTCGTTCTCGCGCACGCAGCGCAACCAGATTTCTTCCGGAAGCTGCTGTCGGGTGAAAGCGAGCAATTGCCGCCCGAGATTTCGGCCCTGATATGCCGGCGCGACGAACAGCTGGTCGAGATAGCGGTCGGGGATATGCAACGCCAGCATCGCCGCGAGCACGCCGCCATCGTCGGCGACATAAAGGCTCCAACCCTTCTCGATCTCGAGCGGAACACGCGCGCGCAATTGCGCCAGCAAAAAATTGCTGGCGTCTGCGAGCCCGGTGGAGACCCAGCTGGTCATCCAGACGAGGGCGATTTCGTCATATTCGTCGACGCGGGCGGGGCGGATGGTTGGTCGCATTTGAGAACTCGCCGGAAGCCGATAAGCCGACGGCGTAATGTTGCAAAATCACGAGCAAAGAAAAAGCCCCCGCAATTCCTCGCGGGGGCCTCTCCAGCTTCGGTCTAACTCGACGAAATTACTCCGCCGACTTTCCGCAATCAGGCAAGGTCGAAGCGGTCCAGGTTCATCACCTTGGTCCACGCCGCCGCGAAGTCCTTCACAAACTTCTCCTTCGCGTCCACGCTTCCATAGACTTCCGCCAGGGCGCGCAGCTGCGAGTGCGAACCGAAGATCAGGTCGGCCCGGGTGCCGGTCCACTTGACCTCGTTGGTCTTGCGGTCGCGCGCCTCGTACACTTCGTCAGAGCCGCCGGACGGATGCCATTGCGCGCTCATGTCGAGCAGGTTGACGAAGAAGTCGTTGGTCAGCGTCCCCGGCTTCTTGGTGAGGACGCCGTGCGTGGACTTGCCGGCATTTGCGCCGAGCACGCGCAGGCCACCGACGAGAACCGTCATCTCGGGCGCGGTCAGCGTCAGCAATTGCGCCCGATCCACCAGGAGTTCCTCAACCGACATCACCTGCTTGCCGCGGACATAGTTGCGGAAACCGTCGGCCGTCGGCTCAAGTGCCTTGAAGGAGTCGACGTCGGTCTGCTCCTGCGACGCGTCCATGCGGCCCGGCGTGAAGGGCACCTTCACGTCCAAACCGGCGTCCTTCGCGGCCTTCTCGACTGCGGCGCTGCCGCCGAGAACGATCAGGTCAGCGAGCGAGACTTTCTTCTTGCCGGTCTGGGCAGCATTGAACTCCTTCTGGATCGCTTCCAGCTTCGACAGCACCTTCGCAAGTTCGGCCGGCTGGTTGACGTCCCAATCCTTCTGCGGTGCGAGGCGAATGCGCCCGCCATTGGCGCCACCGCGCTTGTCGGAGCCGCGGAACGTCGACGCCGACGCCCACGCCGTCGCGACCAGCTCCGAAACGGACAGGCCGGACGCCAGGATCTTGGCCTTCAGTGCCGCGATGTCCTGCTCCCCAACCAGCTCATGGTTGATCGCGGGAATCCGGTCCTGCCACAGCAATTCCTCCTTCGGAACCAGCGGACCGAGATAACGCGCGATCGGGCCCATGTCGCGGTGCGTGAGCTTGAACCACGCCCGGGCAAACGCGTCCGCGAACTGATCCGGATTCTCGTGGAAGCGCCGTGAAATCTTTTCGTAGGCCGGATCGGCGCGCAAGGCGATGTCGGTGGTCAGCATGGCCGGGGCGTGACGCTTCGATGGATCGTGTGCATCCGGCACCGTATTGGCGCCTGCGCCATGCTTCGGTGTCCACTGATGCGCGCCGGCCGGGCTCTTGGTCAGCTCCCATTCGTAACCGAACAGGTTCCAGAAGAAGTTGTTGCTCCACTTGGTCGGCGTCGTGGTCCAGGTGACCTCGATGCCGCTGGTGATCGCGTCACCCGCGATGCCCGTGGCATATTTGCTGGACCAGCCGAGGCCCTGCTGCTCGATGCTGCCGCCTTCCGGCTCTGGGCCCACCAGTGATGCATCGCCGGCGCCGTGGGTTTTGCCGAAGGTGTGACCGCCGGCAATCAGCGCGACGGTTTCTTCGTCGTTCATCGCCATGCGCGCGAACGTCTCGCGGATATCCCTGGCGGAGGCGAGCGGATCCGGCTTGCCGTTGGGGCCTTCCGGATTCACGTAGATCAGGCCCATCTGCACGGCGCCGAGGTGACCATGAAGTTCACGGTCGCCGCTGTAGCGCTCGTCCGCCAGCCACTTGGTTTCGGAACCCCAGTTGATGTCGTGCTCGGGCTCCCAGACATCGGCGCGGCCGCCGGCGAAACCGAACGTCTTGAAGCCCATCGATTCGAGGGCGACATTGCCGGCGAGGACCATCAGGTCGGCCCACGAGATTTTCCGGCCATATTTCTGCTTGACCGGCCATAGCAGACGGCGCGCCTTGTCGAGGTTCGCGTTGTCCGGCCAGCTATTGAGCGGCGCGAAACGCTGCTGGCCTGCTCCGGCGCCGCCGCGGCCATCGCCGATGCGATAGGTGCCAGCGCCGTGCCACGCCATGCGGACGAACAGCGGGCCGTAATGGCCGAAGTCGGCCGGCCACCACACCTGTGAATCCGTCATCACGCCGTGAAGGTCCTTGATCACGGCATTCAGATCGAGGCTCTTGAATTCCTTGGCATAGTCAAACCCGTCGCCCATCGGGTCGGACAGGTCGGAGTTCTGGTGAAGAATCTGGAGATCCAGCTGCTTCGGCCACCAGTCGCGATTCTTCCTGGCAGGCGTGTGCACTACCGGGCATTTGCCCGCGTTTTCGTCAGTCTTTGCGTCCATGTTTCTTCTCCGATCGTGGTCTCTGATTTGAATTTTCGTCGAGTCATTCCATATCGAACGGATATGACTTCCGGGAGCTTCCGCCGACGAAATCCCGGTTGAGTCGAATTTCAGTCGCGCTCCGCGTCGGCCGCACCGAGGTCTGGTTGTCGGCAATCGGGACTGCCGGCGCCGGTCGTTGATTGAGGGCGGTCAGCCATGGCTGTCATTCTTCCGGTAGGTGGGACGAGGCGCGCATTTGACAAGGTGAAAACCGCAAACGCATTGACCCGGAACGTCAGCCGGAATCCGCGGGCGGGTGCCTCTCGTCAAACTTGCCAGAATTCCACTTTGGAAGATATCCAACATCAGGTCCAGTCGAATTGTATTGAGCTCCCGATCAGTTTATCTGATGGGGAATGATTACGCTTCGACAGCTTCGTTACCTCTCGGCGCTGGCCAAGCACGGCCATTTCGGCCGGGCGGCGGAGGCCTGTGCGGTCACGCAGCCGGCCCTGTCGATGCAAATCCGCGATCTGGAGCGGACCCTTGGCGTCGCCTTGGTCGAGCGGCGGCCGGGCGATGTGATGTTGACCGATATCGGTCGCGAAATCGCCCGGCGCGGCGACGATGTGCTGGCGGCCTCGCGCGATCTGGTCGATTTCGCCCGTCATCGCAGCGGTCTGTTGACCGGACGGCTGATGCTCGGGGTGATCCCGTCGCTGGCGCCCTATCTGCTGCCGCGGATTCTACCGCTTTTGCAAACCAGGTTTCCGGAACTGCGGCTGGAGCTGCGCGAAACCCAGACCAACCAGTTGGTCGAGGATATCAAGAGCGGCGCGCTCGATGCGGCGATGCTTGCGCTCCCGGTGGGCGAGCCCGACATCGATAGCATCGCCCTGTTTGAAGACCTGTTTCTGCTCGCGGTCCCCTCGGGCGATCCGCGCCCGGCGACGGCGCGGGTCGCCGCCGCGGACATCGATCAAAGCCGGTTGATCCTGCTCGAGGACGGCCATTGCCTGCGCGATCAGGCGCTGGCGTTCTGCGCGACCGCGGCGCGGGGCCGCACCGCCGGCGCCGGTGGCATGGCGTTCGGCGCCTCCAGCCTCACCACTGTGATGCAAATGGTTGCCAACGGCTACGGCGTCACGCTGATCCCGCAGATCGCCGCCGATGTCGAGCAGCGCGACGAGCGGGTGAAGTTCCTGCGTCTGCAAAACCCCGAGCCCGGCCGCTCCATCGGCCTGGTGTTCCGCCGCACTTCGCCGCGCAAGGAGGATTTCGCGGCGCTCGGCGAGGTGGTGAAGGAGAGCCTCGATGTTTCGCCGGCAGCGACAGCGAGCAAGAGGCGGAGTTAACGAACTAGAGCATGATCCGGAAATGTGGAAACCGGTTTTCCCTCGCGACAGACGCAAAGCGTTTGCGCGGAGATCATGCTCAAATAAAGAGATCAGATCATGATCCGATTCCATCTAATCGGAGCATGATCTAATAACGCTCCTTCCTCGTCGGAAATCGGCGCGGTTAAACGCCGAGTGTGCCGGCCTTTGCCGCGGCATAGCGTTCGCCAATGACCTTCCAGTTCACGGTGTTCCACCACGCCTTGAGATAATCGGGGCGGCGGTTCTGGTAGGTGAGATAGTAGGCGTGCTCCCACACGTCGTTGCCGAGCAGCGCGCGCTTGCCGTCCATGATGGGCGTGTCCTGATTCGGACGGGGCTCGATCGCGAGCTTGCCGTCTTTGGTCACGGTCACGAACACCCAGCCCGAACCGAACACGCGCCCGCCGGCGGCGTTGAAGTCGGTCTGGAATTTTTCCATCCCGCCGAGATCGCGATCGATTGCCGCCAGCACCTCGCCTTCCGGCTTGCCCCCGTTCGGTCCCATGATCTGCCAGAACATGGTGTGGTTGGCGTGACCGCCCATGTTGTTGCGCACGCCGACGCGGATCGCCTCCGGCACCGCGGCGAGATCTCCGAGCACTGCCTCGATCGGCTTGGCGGCGATCTGCGGATGGTCCTTCGCAAAATTGTTGAGATTGGTGACGTACGCCTGATGATGCCGGTCGTGATGGATTTCCATGGTTTTGGCGTCGATGTTCGGCTCGAACGCGTTGGTTGGATAGGTCAGCGGATCGAGCTTGAAGGGACCGCTGGGCGCCGGAGCCGCAGTCTGCGCAAAGCCGATGCGGGGCGAGGTTGCAACAGCAGCAATACCGGTTGCTGCGATCATGAGATGGCGCCTGGACAGGAATGGCATCGTGGCTTCTCCGTTTTATGGACCGCCCGAGGCGCTTTGCCGCGTAGCGAACATCCAATGAAGGTCAATGAGCAAATACGTGTCAGGCCGTGTGACCGTTTCGGCTAGCGATGTCACGATACTGCGGCGGAATCGCGCACATTCGTCATCGGAAAGTGATTTGCCGGTGAAGGCGCAAACAAAAAGGGCGGCTGAGAAGCCGCCCTTTTCAATTCGCTGTCGCTGCCTGACGACTTACTCGCCGGCGGCTTCGCGCGGCGCGTCGGCCTTCTGCTTGGCCTCGAGGTCTTCGCCGGTGACCTGGTCGACCGCCTTCATCGACAGCCGCGTCTTGCCGCGGTCGTCGAAGCCGAGCAGCTTGACCTTGACCTTGTCGCCTTCCTTGACGACGTCGGAGGTCTTCTGCACGCGGTTGGAAGCGAGCTGGCTGATGTGGACCAGGCCGTCCTTGGCGCCGAAGAAGTTCACGAACGCGCCGAACTCCATCACCTTGACGACGGTGCCGTCATAGATGGCGTTGAGTTCCGGATCGGACGCGATCGACTTGATCCACTTGATCGCGGCCTTGATCAATTCGCCGTCGGCGGACGCCACCTTCACGGTGCCGTCGTCGTCGATGTTGACCTTGGCGCCGGTCTTCTCGACGATCTCGCGGATCACCTTGCCGCCGGTGCCGATCACTTCACGAATCTTGTCGGTCGCAATCTTGAAGGTCTCGATGCGCGGCGCGTATTCGCCGAGTTCGGCGCGCGCAGCGGTCAAGGCTTTGGACATTTCGCCGAGGATGTGGATACGCCCGTCCTTGGCCTGGCTGAGCGCGACCTTCATGATCTCCTCGGTGATCCCGGCGATCTTGATGTCCATCTGCAGCGAGGTGATGCCCTGGTCGGTGCCGGCCACCTTGAAGTCCATGTCGCCGAGATGATCCTCGTCGCCGAGGATGTCCGACAGCACGGCAAAGCGCGCGCCTTCCAGAATAAGGCCCATGGCGATGCCCGCCGTCGGCCGCTTCAACGGAACGCCGGCGTCCATCAGCGACAGCGAAGCGCCGCAGACCGAAGCCATCGACGACGAACCGTTCGAACTCGGTGATCTCCGAGACCACGCGCACCGTGTAGGGGAATTCGTGATGCGGCGGCAGCACCGGGTGGATCGCGCGCCAGGCCAGCTTGCCATGGCCGATCTCGCGCCGCTTGGTGCCGCCCATGCGTCCGGTTTCACCGACCGAGTAGGGAGGGAAGTTGTAGTGCAGCAGGAACTGCTCTTTGTAGGTGCCTGACAGCGAGTTCGATGTACTGCTCGTCCTCGCCGGTACCGAGCGTGGTCACCACCATCGCCTGGGTTTCGCCGCGGGTGAACAGCGCCGAGCCATGGGCGCGGGGCAGCACGCCGACTTCGGCGATGATGTTGCGAACCGTCTTGACGTCGCGGCCGTCGATGCGCTTGCCGGTGTCGAGGATGTTCCAGCGAACGATCTTGGCTTCCAGCTCCTTGAACACGCCGGCGATGCGCAGCTTGTCGTATTGCGGCTCCTTCCCTTCCGGGAAGTAGTGCGCCATGACCTTTTCCTTGGCCGTGCCGACCGCGTTGTAGCGGTCCTGCTTGACCGGAATGGCGTAGGCTGCGCGCAGATCGGCTTCGATCAGCCCGAGCATTTCCTTTTCCAGCGCGCTTTCGTCGACGACCTTGACGTCGCGCGGCTCCTTCGCGGCCTTCTCGGCGAGCTCGATGATGGCATTGACCACCGGCTGGAAGTGCCGGTGTCCGAACATCACGGCGCCGAGCATGATCTCTTCGTTGAGCTCCTTGGCTTCCGATTCGACCATCAGCACGGCGTCGGCGGTGCCGGCAACGACGAGGTCGAGCTGGGTTTCGACCATTTCGTCCAGCGTCGGGTTGAGCACGTATTCGTCGTTGACGAAGCCGACGCGGGCGGCGCCGATCGGACCCTTGAACGGGGCGCCTGACAGCGTCAGCGCCGCGGAGGCGGCGACCAGCGCCAGAATGTCGGGATCGTTCTCCATGTCGTGCGACAGCACGGTGACGATGACCTGGGTTTCGTTGCGCCAGCCATCGACGAACAGCGGACGGATCGGGCGGTCGATCAGGCGGGAAACCAGCGTTTCCTTTTCGGTCGGCCGGCCTTCGCGCTTGAAGTAGCCACCGGGAATGCGGCCCGCGGCGTAGGTCTTTTCGATGTAGTCGACGGTCAGCGGCAGGAAGTCGACGCCTTCGCGGGCCGCCTTCGCGGCGACCACGGTGGCGAGAACGACCGTCTCGCCATAGGTGGCGAGAACGGCGCCGTCGGCCTGACGGGCGATCTTGCCGGTTTCAAGCTTGAGCGGACGGCCACCCCAATCGATTTCGACGGAATGAATATTGAACATTGCGATCTTCTTTCATGGGTTCGCGAAAGCAGGGACGCCCGGAAACGCAAAAACCATGCGCAAGATTGCGAGACGCTGACCGCGGCCGTGCCGCAGCTTCAGGGTCCGGCGATCCTGCCATGGTTTTCTTGTTTCGAATGGCGTCCATCCTTCCGATGGTACGGACATCTTGCCCGTTACGCCCAGCGGCCGGATTGCTGCTGGACGTTATTGCGCATGAACGTCGGCGAAAACCGCAACCCGGTTTTCGACGTCATGCGAAAACGCGCGCAACCTGCGCGCGTAAATCAAAAACTTAACGACGAATGTTATGCTTTTCGAGCAGCGCCTTGTACCGCGCCTCGTCCTTTTTCTTGATGTAATCGAGAAGGGAGCGACGCGTCGACACGAGCTTCAATAGGCCGCGACGCGAATGGTTGTCCTTCACGTGGGTCTTGAAGTGCCCGGTGAGGTTGTTGATGCGTTCCGACAGGATCGCGACCTGAACCTCGGGCGAGCCGGTGTCGCCGGCTTTGTTGCCATTCGTCTTGATGACTTCCGCTTTACGTTCGGCGGTAATCGACATCGTCAAACACTTTCATTGTTGCGAGCCGAACTGGCAGTCAGTCCGGTCAGGTTGAACACGCGCTTGGGGATGAGTTCGCCATTGCCAATTTCGGCGAGGGCCAGAAGCCGGCCTGCCACCGTGACATAGACTGTGCCGCTACTATTGGGCGCATCCCGTCCGCGCAACAAAACGGCCTGGCCCCGATGGAGCCTTGCCGCATCAGCCCGTGTGACGGCCAGTGCCGGGATGTCGTCCAGCGCGGTCTCAACGGGCAAAAGCGCGTCGGCGAGGCTGCCCTCGCCAGACGCGGCTCTATCGCACAAAGCCTCCAACTGTTCCAGCGGAATCATGTCCGCCTCGCCGAACGGGCCGACCAGGGTCCGCCGCAGCGCGCAGATGTGGCCGTAACAGCCGAGGATTCGGCCGATATCGCGGGCCAGCGCCCGCACATAGGTTCCCTTGCCGCACTCGGCCTCGAACACCGAATGGCTGCTATCCGGTTGTTCTACAAGGGTTAAATGGTGAATCTCGACCGGCCGCGGCTTCAGTTCCACGGTTTCGCCGTCGCGCGCCAGATCATAGGCGCGCTCGCCCTGGACCTTGATCGCCGAGTATTGCGGCGGGGTCTGCTCGATCACGCCGGTAAATTGCGGCAGCAGCGCCACGATGGCCTCGGCGGAGGGCCGGAGCTCGCTGGTCTTGACGACACGGCCCTCGGTGTCGTCGGTATCGCGTTCCTCGCCCCAGCAGACCGTGAAGCGGTAGCGCTTGCGGCCGTCCATCACGAACGGAACGGTCTTGGTGGCCTCGCCCATCGCGATCGGCAGCCCGCCGGAGGCGAGCGGATCGAGCGTGCCGGCGTGCCCGGCGCGCTTGGCCTGGAACAGCCGCTTCACCACCGCGACCGCCTGGGTCGACGTCATGCCGATCGGCTTGTCGAGCACGACCCAGCCGTGGACGTCGCGCTTGTCGCGCCGCGGCTGGTTGTTCTGGCGCGGCTGCTTGCCGGCGCGCGGCCGCTCGCCGGCGTGATTCGCATGCGAAGAAATATTTTTTTCAACGCCGGTCGAATCGCCGATTGGCGGCTCGGTTGTGTCGTTTGCGGTGGTCACGATCATCAGGTCACTCTTCCGAATCTGGCGAATCTGTTGCGATGTCTCTTTGCACCGCAGGTGTTCGCAGTAATTTCTCTATTCGTTCCGCTTCGTCGAATCGCTCATCGACGCGAAAGCGAATATCAGGAGAAAATTTTAGGTTAACGCGCCGCGCGACTTCGCCGCGCAAGAACTTCTTGTTGCGCTCCAGCGCCGCGATCACGACCTCGGTGTCGCGTCCGCCGAGCGGCATCACATAGACGGTCGCAAGCTTCAGATCCGGCGACATCCGCACCTCGGGCACGGTGACGATATGGCCCTCGAGATCCGGGTCGTGCACGCTGCCCTGCGCGAGAATGTCCGCGACCGCGTGGCGCACGGTTTCGCCGACGCGCAACTGGCGCTGCGAGCCGCCGGAGGCGGAGCTCTTTCTGTGGTGATGGGGCATTGGCGTCCTTCGAAATCAAACTCGTCATGGCCGGGCAAAAGCGCTAAGCGCGTCTTCGCGCGATGTCCCGGCCATCCACGTCTTTCGAGCTGATATGTTTTTAAGTCGTGGATGCCCGGGACAAGCCCGGGCATGACGACAACCAACGTTGGGTCTTGCGAAGCTGTAAGGCTCGAACTTACAGGCTGCGCTGGATCGTCTCGACGCGATAACACTCGATGACGTCGCCGGCACGCATGTCGCCGTAATTCTCGAACGCCATGCCGCATTCCTGGCCGGAGGCCACTTCCTTCACTTCGTCCTTGAAGCGCTTGAGCGTCGACAGCTTGCCTTCGTGCACCACGACGTTGTCGCGGATCAGCCGGACATTGGCGCCGCGTTCCACGGTGCCGTCGGTGACGCGGCAACCGGCAACCTTGCCGACCTTGGAAATGTTGAACACTTCCAGGATCAGGGCATTGCCGAGCATGGTCTCGCGCAAGGTCGGCGCCAGCAGGCCGGACATCGCGGTTTTGATGTCGTCCACGAGATCGTAGATGATGTTGTAGTAACGGATCTCGATGCCGTTGCGCTTGGCGGCGGCCGCGGCTTCCTTGTTGGCACGAACGCTGAAGCCGAGAATGGCTGCATTGAAGCCTTCGGCCAGCGTCACGTCGGATTCCGAGATGCCGCCGACGCCGGCATGCAGGATGCGGGCGGCGACTTCGTCGGTGCCGAGCTTTTCCAGCGACCCGAGAATGGCTTCGAGCGAACCCTGCACGTCGGCCTTGACGATCAGCGGGAATTCCTTGCGGCCCGAGGTCTTGAGCTGCGACATCATCTGTTCGAGCGAGCCGCGCATGCCGGAAATGCTGGCGGCGGCGTTTTCGCGCTTCTGGTGGGCGCGGTAGCTCGTCACCTGGCGGGCGCGGGCTTCGTTCTCGACCACGGCCAGACGATCGCCGGCTTCCGGCGGTCCGTTGAAGCCGAGCACCTCGACCGGTACCGACGGCCCGGCTTCATCAAGGGTTTCACCCTGGTCCGAAATCAGCGCGCGGACCCGGCCCATCTCGGCGCCGGCTACCACGATATCGCCGACCCGCAGCGTTCCGCGCTGCACCAGCACGGTGGCGACCGGGCCGCGGCCGCGATCGAGCTTGGCTTCGATGACCGTACCTTCGGCGGGACGTTCCGCATTGGTCTTGAGGTCGAGCAGTTCGGCCTGCAGCGCGATCATTTCGAGCAGCCGGTCGAGATTGGTCTTGTTCTTGGCGGAGACCTCGACATCGACGACGTCGCCGCCAAGGGATTCGACCTGAACTTCGTACTGCAGCAGTTCGGTGCGCACGCGTTCCGGCTTGGCGTCGGGCTTGTCGATCTTGTTGATCGCCACGATCATCGGAACCTTGGCCGCCTTGGCGTGATTGATCGCCTCGACGGTCTGCGGCATCACGCCGTCGTCCGCCGCGACCACCAGGATCACGATGTCGGTCACCTTGGCGCCGCGGGCGCGCATCGCGGTGAAGGCGGCGTGGCCGGGCGTATCGATGAAGGTGATCTTCTTGCCGCTTTCCGGCGACGTCACCTGATAGGCGCCGATATGCTGGGTGATGCCGCCGGCTTCGCCGGACACCACATTGGCGTGGCGAAGCGCGTCGAGCAGCGAGGTCTTGCCGTGGTCGACGTGGCCCATCACGGTCACCACGGGCGAGCGCGGCTCGGTGTCGGTGAAATCGTCGACGACGTCGAACAGGCCTTCCTCGACGTCGGAGGCGGCCACGCGCTTGACGGTGTGGCCGAGTTCCTCGGCGATCAGCTGCGCGGTGTCGGCATCGATCACGTCGGTGATCTTGTGCATCGCGCCCTGCTTCATCAGCAGCCGGATGACGTCGACCGCGCGCTCGGACATGCGGTTGGCGAGTTCCTGGATGTTGATGGCTTCCGGGATCACGACTTCGCGGATGAGTTTTTCCTTCGGCTCGTTCGACGCATGTCCCTTCAGGCGCTGGGTGCGGCGACGGAACGACGCGATCGAACGCTCGCGCACGTCGTCGGCGTTGAGCGCGGTGACCAGTGTCAGGCGGCCGCGCTGCTTTTGCGGCGCGGGCTTTGCCGTTGTCTTGGGGGCTGTCGCGGGACGGGCGGCGCCGCCGGGGCCGCGACGGATCTGGCGCGGACCTTCATCCTCGTCGCTGGCGTCGGCGGCGACGCCGGGGGCGCGCGCGGGCGGCGTCGCGGGACGGGCCGCCGCCGGGGTTGGCGGTCGTCGTCGCGGCGGCGCGGGCCTCGGCTTCGCCAAAGCGCTTCTTGGCTTCGAGTTCGGCCTTGCGCTTGGCTTCCTCGTCCTGCCGGTGGCGCTCTTCTTCGGCCTTGCGGCGAGCTTCGGCGGCCTCGCGTTCGGCCTGCTCAATGCCTTCTTTGCTGTTGCGGCGCTTGGCTTCCTCTTCCGCCAGCCGTCGCTCTTCGATATCGCGGACCTTGGCGTCGGCGAGCGCGCTGGCGCGCGCGGAACGCTCATCCTCGGTCAGCGTGCGCAGCACCACTCCCGAATTGCTGCGCGGCGGAACCGGCGGCGTGGGACGGGCGAGCGGCGGCTTCGCCGGCGCGGGCTTCGCGACGACCGGTTCAGGCGTGTGGGGGGTATCCGCCCCGGGTCCATCGCCGCCGAGACGGCGCTTGCCGCGCTTTTCGACCACGACCTGCTTGGTGCGGCCATGGCTGAAGCTCTGGCGCACGGTGCCCGTCTCGACGCGCGGCTTGAGCGTCAAGGTCTTGGTCGGAACACTCAGTGTCTTGTCGCCAGGCGTTTTCGTATCGACCATTCAGCAGTCCTAATCTTTTTGCGTCGTGCGTGTCCGCACGGTCTGTATCGGCGAATTCGTGGCCGCATGGCCGGCTGTCTTGTCGTCATCCGCCATCCGGTATCGGACCAGGGTCTGGCTTCGCGACAGGAACGTTTTGCTCGCCGGGCCCGCGAGCAGCGCAGCATGTATCACATTTGACCGGCCTAGTGCCAAATCCAATTGTTCCGAGGTCAACGCGGTGATGACCGGAAAGTCGCGCAATTCCTCGCCATTCCCGGCATTTTGCCGGACAAGGGCGTCCAATTGGGCGTCCAATTTGCGGATTCCGTCGGCCGCGCCGTCGGAGGCGTGGATCAAGGCGCGGACCAGGCTCGCGGGCCTCGACCCGAGCCTTGGGCCTTCCGCTGTTCCAGCGCGTCTTCGACCTTGCCGAAGCCGGATACGACCTGGCCCGCCTTGGCGGCCATGGCAAGAGCCTCGACCGCGCCGCGTACCAGCAAGGCTTCGGTGTCCGCCGCCAGTGCCGGCGTGACGCGCAGCTCGCGCTTGAAACCTTTATTAAAATGGTTACGGCGGACGGCTTCCGCAACCGCTTGACGCGACGCCGAAACCCACAGCCCACGTCCTGGCAGCTTTCGTTTCAGGTCCGGCACGACCTCGCCCTGGGGCGAGACGACGAACCGGATCAGTTCGTCGATCGGCCGCACCTGCCGCGTGACCGCGCACATCCGCACCGTCGCGGACCTGTCGGTCCGCGGTCCGTTGTCGAGATCGGGGTCAGCAAAAGCAAGCATGCGTATGACATCTGCCTTTTCATCTGCGCGTGGTCTGGGCGCAGAACCGGGGTGTGGTCTTGCGAAGCACGGCTTACACCGGCTGCTCTTCGGTCGCTTCAGTCGCCTCGGCCTTTTTGGCCAGATCGGCTTCGGTGATCCAGCCGGCGATCACGCGCGCCTGCATGATCATGCTCTCCGCGTCGTCGCGCGAGATTTCGTTGGCGTCGAGAATGCCGGGATGCTTGGTCGGCTCGCTGCCTTCCTTGCGCTCGGTCCAGCCGACCAGGTCGTCGGTCGCGCAGCCGGCCAGATCCTCGACGGTCTTGATGTCGTTCTCGCCAAATTTGACCAGCATCTTCGAGGTTACGCCGGGCACCGTCTTTAAAGCATCATCCACACCAAGTTCCTTACGTTTGTTTTCAAGCTCGGTTTCGAGTTGTTCCAGGTATTCGCGGGCGCGGCTCTGCAGTTCGGTGGCGGTCTCCTCGTCGAAGCCTTCGATGCCGGCCAGTTCCTTGACGTCGACCAGCGCCAGTTCTTCCACCGAGGTGAAGCCTTCCGACGCCAGCAATTGGCCGACGACTTCGTCGACGTTCAGCGATTCCATGAACACCCGCGTGGAGTTTTCGAAATCGGCCTGACGCCGCTCGGACTCTTCCTGTTCGGTGAGAATGTCGATGTCCCATCCGGTCAGCTGCGAGGCGAGCCGCACGTTCTGTCCGCGCCGGCCGATCGCCAGCGACAACTGGTTATTGGTGTCGGGGACCACGACTTCGATCCGCTCGCGGTCCTCGTCGATCACGACCTTGGCGACTTCGGCGGGCGCCAGCGCGTTGACGACGAAGGTCGCGATGTCGGGCGACCACGGGATGATGTCGATCTTTTCGCCCTGCAGCTCGTTGACCACGGCCTGCACGCGCGAACCGCGCATGCCGACGCAGGCGCCGACCGGATCGACCGAGGAATCCCGCGAAATCACCCCGATTTTCGCGCGCGAGCCGGGATCGCGGGCCACCGCCTTGATCTCGACGATGCCGTCATAGATTTCCGGCACCTCCTGCGCGAACAGTTTCGCCATGAATTGCGGATGGGTGCGGGACAGAAAAATCTGGGGTCCCCGGGTTTCGCGCCGCACGTCGAAAATATAGGCGCGGACGCGGTCGCCGTTGCGGAACACCTCGCGCGGCAGCATCTCGTCCCGGCGCACGATGGCTTCGCCGCGACCCAGATCGACGATGACGCTGCCGTATTCGACGCGCTTGACGATTCCGTTGACGATGTCGCCGATACGGTCCTTGAATTCCTGATACTGACGGTCGCGCTCGGCCTCGCGCACCTTTTGCACGATGACCTGCTTGGCCGATTGCGCGGCGATCCGGCCATATTCAAGCGGCGGCAAGGTGTCGGCGATGGTGTCGCCGACCTGCGCGCCCGGATTGGCGCGCTGTGCGTCCATCAGCGAGATCTGGTTCGACGAATTCTCGACTTGATCGACCACCAGCATATGGCGCGACAGCCGCAATTCGCCCTTCTTGGCGTCGATCTCGGCGTGAACGTCGGTCTCGCTGCCGTAGCGGGCCCGCGCCGCCTTGGCGATGGCGTCTTCCATCGCCGCGATCACGATCGAGCGGTCGATCGATTTCTCGCGGGCGACTGCGTCCGCGATCTGCAGCAGTTCAAGTTTGTTGGCGCTGACAGCTGCCATGGCTCAGTCTCCTTCGGTGGGATCGATTTCGCCCCTTCGCAGTCGTTCTGCGGCGAGACGGTGTTCCTTGGTGTTCTTCGGCGGGTCTTTGGGCGCGCTCTCGCGGCCGCTCTTAGGCTTCAATTTCGGCTTCGGTTTGTTGCTTTTCGCCGGGTCGCTTTTCTTGGCATGCGGGGGCGGCGGCGGTTCGAGTCCGAGATTCTGGCGCAGTTCGCGCTCCGCGGCCTTGCCGCGTCGCATCAATTCCGCGATCAATTCGTCGGTCAGAACCAGCCGCGCGTCCGCGATATCTTCCATGGTCAGCATGACCTCGAGGTCTTCGCCCGCGCGCGCGTCGTCGCGGCGTATCCGGACCGCGTCGCCCTCGACGCCTTCCAGTTTGCCGCGGAACCGCTTGCGGCCCTCGTGTGCCACCGCCATCTCGATCTTCACGAGATGGCCGACGTGACGCTCGAAATCCGAGCGGCGCACCAGCGGCCGGTCGATTCCCGGGGAGGAAATCTCCAGCCGGTAGGCCCGGTCGATCGGATCGGCGATATCGAGCACTGGCGACAGCGCCTTTGAGATCGCCTCGCAATCCTCGATCTGCATCGATCCGTCGGGCCGTTCCGCCATGATCTGCACCGTGCAGCCGGATTCGCCGGAAATCTTGATCCGCACCAGCCGGTAGCCCATGCCCAGCAATACCGGGCCAGCCACCGCCGACACTCGCGCCGCCATGCCCGGCTCGACCACAAGGCGCGGCTCGGCAAGCAGGTCGGGGTCCACGGAACCAGCAGTTGGGTCGGTCATGTCCAGGGTCAAAATGGGTCTAACTTGAGTTGTTTAGCGTACGTTCGGTTGAGGCGGGGCCTCAAATGCGTCCGGTCGTGCTACCCGGGTCGCGCCCGGCCGTTACCTGCCTCGGGTTCGTTCGGGTAATAAAAAAGAGCGGGTCCCGAAGGGCCCACTCTCAATACGCGATCGTATGAGAACCATAAGTTGCCGCCGATATAGCGGTTTTGGCGCTATCCGGCAAGGCCCGCGAGGCCTCCGCAGGAGATTTTACGGCCCTTTCGGGCCGGGGGCGAATCTAACCCTTCCTTCATCAAGCCACCCTAAATTCCGCGAAAACCCGCCCGGCAGCGCCGGTTGAAGCGCCTGGCATCCGTTGCCGCAGGCTCCCACGAGGAACTTCGGAAAAAAAGCAGCGGGCGGTTCGAGTAAATTTCGATGGCAGTTGCACCTTTGCTGATCCCCGGGCTCGATGAGATCGTCCGGCATGGCGATCCCAGGCGCCGGTCCGAGGCGGCCCGGCGCATCGCCGAGCTTTTCCTGGTCGGAGCCGCGAATTTCCGCTCCGATCATATCGATCTGTTCGACAGCGTCCTGGTCGATCTCGTCCCCCACGCCGAACCCGCCGCGCGCGCCGATCTGGCCGAACGGCTGTCCACCCTCGCCAACGCGCCGCGGGCGGTGGTCGGGCAGCTTGCGCGCGAGGACGAGATCGCGATTGCAGGACCGCTGCTGCGCCGGTCGCCGGTGCTCGATGAAAAGGTCCTGATCGAGATCGCGCGCGCGAAGGGCCAGGGTCACCTGCTGGCGATGTCCGAGCGTTCAACGCTGTCCAGCGACGTCACCGACGTAATCGTGCGCCGCGGCGACCGCGATGTGGTCCGGCGCGCCGCCGGCAACGCCGGGGCGCTTTTTTCGCAAGCCGGGTATTCGGCGTTGATCAAGCGCGCCAGCCATGACGGGGTTCTGACCCTCGCCGTCGGCCAGCGCGACGATTTGTCGGCCGCGCAACTGAAGGATCTTCTGGCCGGATCGATCGACATTGTCCGCCGTCGCCTGCTCGAAGTGGTCAAGCCCGGCAGGCAGGCCGCGATCAGGCGAGCGATGAGCGAAATTTCCGGCGGACCAGAGCCGGTCGAGAGCCGCCGCGACTTCGCGCCGGCGCAGCGCGCGATCCTGGCGCTGCACAACGCCGGCGAACTGAACGAGACCGCGTTGCTTGGTTTTGCCAAGAGCTTCAAATACGAGGAATCGGTTGCCGCGCTTTCGGCGATGTCGGCGGTGAAGATCACGACGCTCGACCGTCTCATTTCAGGCGATCGCTACGATCCGATCCTGATCGTCGGCAAGACCATCGGCCTCGAATGGGCCACCGTGCGCGCCTTGATCCTGCTTCGGCTGGGCCCAAACCGGGTGCCGGCGCCGATGGACATCGAGACCGCGCGGGTGAATTTCACGCGCCTGATACCTTCAACCGCGGAGCGCGTCGTCAGTTTCTGGCAGACCCGTCAGTCGGCCTGAATATCCTTTGCGCTGGCGCTCCCCGGGAAATGATGAGCTCCACAGATGTTACTCATTTTCCTGACTGAGGGCCCGTTCTAGAGCTGCGAGCAATTGTGTTCGCCCGACAATGCCGACCACTTTACCCGCGCGAACCATTAGCACCTGAGCGATCTGATGAGCATCCAGTTTGGCGACGACGTCATCGACTGTGGCGCTTTCATACACACATATGGGATTCCGGGTCATCACTGCATCGATCCGCAAGGCGTGCATTCTGTCGCGAGCAACCTTGCCTTCTTCCCTTCCGAGCAACCATTCGAACCAGAACCCCTCGGGACAACTGATCCCCAATTCCGGACGATGAAGAAAGTCGCCCTCAGAGACCATCCCGACCAAGGCGCCGCTATCATCGATCACGGGCAGCCCACGCTGACTGGTCTCCAGCAAGAGACGCACGGCATCGAGCACCGACGTGGTTGGTTTGACGGTTGCGAAACCACTTCGCATGATTTCGGTTGCTAACATCACGACCTCACTATCGACTTTTCGCGGCTGCGTGGGGCCGTTCTTGATCCGCGCCACCCTGCCATAGTCGGCTCGTCGCGATGGTCAATTCTATTCCGTGAGCCTGACCACGCTTGACGTTGATGTGCATCAAGAACCGAGAACCGATGCCTGCGGTGCGGTAATGAAAAATCGGCCGCGAAACTCGCCTGATCGGGTACGCTAACGACATCAACATTCGCCGCGTTTGACAGCGGCCGATTGATCCAGATCAAATCCGAACGACAGTCAGGGTGTCATTGTGCCGGAAATCCGCGTGCTTCGGGGTGAATCCGCAATGATCGAACGAGTCACGGCGTCGTTGGCGCTCACGCTGATCTTGGCGACGCAGTGCCTGGCCGCCTCGCCCGCCGAGCAGCGCGGCAAGACTTTCGCGCTCAACAATTGCGCGCGCTGTCATTCTATCGACCGGATGTCTCCAAGTCCGCTCAAGATCGCGCCGCCGTTCCGCACGCTGCATCTTCGCTACCCAATCGAGACGCTGGGCGAGGCGCTGGCCGAGGGCATCTCCACAGGACATCCGACGATGCCGCAATTCCAGCTCGACCCCGACCAGATCCACGATCTCTTGTCGTACCTGAAGACGCTTGAATAGCGGCGCCGATTTGCCGTTCGGCGCGCAACTAGATTGCACCGCGAAAGGGAGTAGCCATGGCGTACAAGGACCTCCTGTTGACGCTGACGAGTTATCCTGACCCATCCCCCGTTTCGGTGGTCGAGGAGGCGGTCGCAATCGCCACCGAGTTTGGCGCTCACCTGGCGGCCGTTGCCTGCGAGGTGCATGTCGAGGTGCCCGGACACTTCCTTTCCGGTTCCGTTGCGAACATCCCCGGCCTCATCGCGGGCGAAACTGAAAAGAGCCGCAAGAACACCAGGGACATGCTGGCCGCTTTTAACGCTGCCGCCGACAAAGCCGGCATTCTGCACGAAGCCATTTTCGAAAAGTGCCCGACCTTCGCCGTGCCGGACCTGCTGGTCGAACATGCACGACTTCACGATCTCACGATCGTGCCGGCGCCCGAAGGCCGCGACCGGTGGTATGCGGAAGCGCTGATATTCGGATCGGGCCGGCCAACGCTGATTTTGCCCGAGCGCCCTCGCTCGCGTCCGTTTCAACTCGGAACCGTTGCCGTTGCCTGGGATTTCGGCCGCGCGGCTGCTTGCGCAGTATCAGATGCGCTTCCCCTGCTCGAAAGGGCGAAGAAGGTTCGTGTCGTCACCGTCAACAATGAGAAAAAGCTGGATACCAGACATTCCGCCGAGGAGCTGGCGAAGAACCTGGCGCGTCACGGCATCGACGTGGTGCTCGACAAGGTCGACGCGAAGGAGAGGCGGATCGGCGAGGTTCTCGAAGCTTACACAGTCTCGCATCGGATCGACGTCCTTGTCATGGGCGCCTATGGGCAGTCGCGATGGCGTGAATTTGTCCTCGGCGGTGCAACCAGGAGCCTGTTATCAAAGCCGCCACTGCCGATCCTGTTTTCGCATTGACGGCCGGCCAGCGGGCTTGATGAAAAGCGAGAAGAGCCTGGAGCGGCACGCCATGGCCGCATGGCACATCAGTGCGACATCAGCGTCGGGACGGTCATGGAATTGAACATGCCGCGCGTAACGCCTCCAAGGATGCGCTCCTGCAGGCGAGAATGGCCGTAACCCCCCATTACCATAAGGTCGATGCCACAGTCGGCGACGATTGAAAGGATGGTGCCGTGGACGTTGCTCCTATCAGCTGTCAGCCGTTCCAAGTTTGCCTTGATGCCGCGCCGGGCGAGGTGACCGACTACCTGATCGGCGGATGCTTTTCCGGCGTTCTGCCGATCTTCATTCGCGGTAATCACCGTAACAGCCTCCGCGGCCGTCAAGAACGGCATCCCGTCACGCAACGCACGCGCAGCCAATCGGCTTCCGTCCCAGGCGATTCCGACATGGCGAGCCTCCAGTGGCCCTTTGTGGATGTAAGGAACCACCAGCACCGGTCCTCCCGCTGCGAAAAGTACCGCTTGCGGAATGAGGTTGTCATAGCTGGCGTTCGAAGGCTCTGGCTGGAGCACGACCGTGAGGTCATAGAGCCGCGCCAGCTCGCCGATGCTCCGCTCGGCGTCGGTGAGAGGCGCCGCACGCGCCATGGTGGCATAAGCGATCCCGGCGAGCTTGGCCTCGGCCCCAAACACCGAGATGGCAGCTTCGGCCCGTTCCTGGGCACGCTCGCGTTCGACTTCCATGATGGTGCCAATGTCGGCGCCAGCTTCGACCACCAAACCGGCCGAACTCATGGCCTCGTAGCCGATTGCGATCGCATCGAGATGGGTGCCGTGCGCGGTGGTCAGCGAGATCGCGACATCGATCACGGGGCGGGCCGGCCGTTCCGTCGGAACGTGAACCAGAATGTTCCTGAACATCGTTGCTCTCCCACGCATTGGCGAAGGCGAAGGCCCGATTCCGGATGCTCGCCGCGCCGTGGGATGAATAGCCAGCGCATGCGCGGCCATCGTTAATACATATCAAACACGATCGAGGCAGACCAGCACAAGTCCGTCTCAAAGCAAGGCCCGGCTCCGCCGCAAGGTGTCGTCGGGCGTCCCCGAAGCGTCGACCACATGCCAGTCCATCCTACCCATGGCCATGGCCTCCTGCCTCAACGCCACCTCCCGCGTGGCATCCGACGCATCGTTTTGGCGGCGTTCGATCCGCGCCAGCCGGGTCTTGAGGTCCGCGGTCAGGAAAAAACCGACAAAGCGCGTGTTCTGTTCGCGCGCCAGACGAAGCAGCGCGGTGCGCTGCGCTGCATCCATAAAGGAAGCATCGATGATAACCGACAGGCCCTGCGCGATCACGCGCCGCCCGGTGTCGTTGAGCGCCTCGTAGACGCGCGTCGACGTATCTGCTTGGTACGCCTCCCGCGGCAACGTCGTGGTTTCGCCAACCTTGAACAGGCGCTTGCGAACGACGTCGGAGCGGACAATGACGGCGCCAGGCGGCGGCTCGATCAGGCCGGCTAGGGAGCGCGCCAGCACCGACTTCCCCGTTCCCGACAGGCCGCCGATCGCGACCAGAACCGGCGGCTTCGGCGTGATCAGGCATGCCGCCAGATCAAAATAGCGTTTCGCTTCCCGCCACACTGCCGCACCGTCGGTGGCCTGCTCGCTTCTGGTGAACAGCACGTGCGCCCGAATCGCCGCCCGCATCGATAGGAACAGGGGCAGGACGCCGAGGCCTTCGAGATTCTCGGCCGACGCGTCGGCAAGGTAGCGGTTGAACAGCGTGTTCGCTGCGACCGCATGGTTGAAGTGAACGAGATCCATCAGCGGGAACGCCAGATCGTAGAGAATATCCGTCGTCGCGATGACGGGATCGAATTCGATGGCGTCAAACAGCAGCGGCTGGCCGTGGACCAGCGCGACATTGGCGAGATGAAGGTCGCCATGGCAGCGGCGGACAAAACCTTGCCGGGCGCGCCTTTCGAGCAAAGTTCGTAGCGTCGCCAAACGGTCGTGGCTGGCCGCAGTGAGATGATCGATGGCGGCGGCGTCAAGCCCGCGCACCGAGCGGAATTTGGCCGTGTTGCGATCGATAATCGGCGCGATGGAGGCGAGCCAACTTTCGTCGTCAGCGCGCGGCGCCTTGTCGTGCGACCGGAGGATCGCATCCGCAAGCGACGCCGCAAGCTCCGGTTCGATGGCCTTCCTTGCGGCGACACGATCAAGGGTCTGCTCCTCGTCGAACCGCGCCATTTCGACCGCCCATTCGATCGGCGTGCCGGCGCCGCCGATTTCAAGCCTGCCGTTGCCGCCGCGCGTGATCGGAACAACCCGCCGGTACAGTTCGGGGGCATTGTCTCTGTTAACCTTCAGCTCTTGCTCGCAGGCGCTCCTTCGCTTCTCGAGTGTGGAAAAATCGAGGAAGGGCAGGCGCACCGCGCGTTTGATCTTGAGCACGCGATCCCTTGCGAGGAACACCACAGAGGCATGAGTGTCGATCCGCTTGTCGCCTCCCCTGCCGAGAAACTCGAACACCTCGCCCTGAGAATTGGTCTTTGCGAACGACGTCATGGCCGTAGCACCGCGGCGCCCGTGATCTGTCCCGAGCGCAACATCGACAAAACTTCGTTCGCCTCGTGCAGCGGGTAGGCCGTCGTATGCGTCTTGATGCCCGCTTTCGCGGCGACCTTGAAGAACTCGATGCCGTCGCTGCGGGTAAGGTTGGCCACGGAAAGAAGCTGCCGTTCCTCCCAGAGGATGGCGTACGGGAATGAAGGGATGTCCGACATATGAATCCCGGCGCAGACCACACGGCCGCCCTTGCGCACCGCGCGCAGCGCCAGGGGCACCAGCGCCCCGACCGGGGCATAGATGATCGCCGCGTCCAGCGCATGCGGCGGCCGCGCTTCCGATCCACCCGCCCAATCGACGCCCAGCGACTTTGCCAGGCGCTGCGCCTCGACATCGCCTTCACGCGTGAACGCATACACCGAGCAGCCCTGCCAGCGCGCCACCTGGGCGATGATATGCCCGGCGGCGCCGAAACCGTAGATGCCGAGATGCCTGCACTCACCTGCCATTACCAGCGAGCGCCAGCCGATCAGCCCGGCGCAGAGTAGCGGGGCGATCGCGACGTCATCCGCGGCGAGGCCGAGCCGAAAGCAATAGCGGGCGTCAGCGACAAGGTGCGTGGCAAAGCCGCCGTCGCGCGTATAGCCCGTGAACAGCGGGCGGTCGCAAAGGTTCTCCTGATGGCTTTTGCAATAGCGGCATTCGCCGCAGGTGTAGCCGAGCCAGGGAACGCCGACGCGTTCACCGATCGTGAGTGCGGTGACGCCGGCACCAAGCGCTTCGACACGGCCGACGACTTCATGACCAGGAATGATCGGATAGCCGATCTGCGGCAGTTCTCCATCGACCACATGTAGATCGGTCCGGCAGACGCCGCAGGCGCTGATCTTGATTCGCACATCGCCGGGGCCGGGTGTCGGATCCGGCCCCTCTTGCAACTGAAGCGCCGCGCCGGGCGCAGCCAGCACCATGGCCTGCATAGCAGCTCCTTTTCATACAATTCCTTCAGCGCGACAGGAAGGAACACCGGGACAACTCGGCGACGAGGTGTCGCGTGACGCCGCCCATCACCCATTCGCGCAAGCGCGAATGGCCATATGCGCCGGCAATAACGATGCCGGCATCAACGTTTCCGGCTATGTCATCGAGTTGACCGATAATGTCGGTTCTTGCTTCCGGAACCACTGCGGTCGCCATGACCCCGTGGCTGGACAGCCAGGCCGCCACGTCCTCGACATGGGCCAGCGCGTGGCTGCGATCGATGCCGTCTTCCGGAATTTCCGCAATCGTAACCTCCTGGGCGGCGGAAAGGATCGGCAGCGCGTCGAGGACAGACCTGCGCGTTTCCCTCACATCCTTCCACGCCACCAGCACGCTTCGCAGATCCAGCCATGTGACGGCTGGCGGCACGATGACGAGCGGCCGGCCGGCCTGCATCAGGAGATCGTGCGGATCAGCCGCCATACAGGGATCGACGATGGCCTCGGAGCGCGCCCCGACCACGAGAAGATCGGCGGCGCGGGCTTGCTGGGCGACATAGGTCGACGACAAGGTAAGAGCGGAGCGCCATTCGACCGACTTCGCGCGCGACTCGATCGCGCCGCGAAATTCCAATTCGAGTTCCGACAATCGCTTGCGGATCGATTGTTCTTCCTGCGCTAGAAGTTTTTCGGCGTACTGGCCTTCGGCAAAATACAACGGCGCCCTGAAGTCCGACGCCGCAATTCCGACGACCCGGGCGCCGAAGCGCTGTGCGATATCCCCGGTCACGGCAAGGCAAGCGTCGTTCGCACGATCAAGCGCCAGGCTCACCAGCACGGTTTTGTAGCTCATGTCCTGCTCCAGAGTTCAGCCGACCATCGAACTCCGCTTCAGCATCGGGCCAGCGCGAGCCTTGGTGCACTCTATTCCGTACACTCTAGGGGAAGCTTCCGGACCGAACCTGACCTAGATCAACAAGATACCGTTTCACCAATTTGCTCGATGAGGTTTATCGGCGCATGCCGACGCCGACGTTGCCACCTTATCCTCTCTTTCAACGAACGTGGCCGGAGTCAGCGCTCGAGTGGCAAGCCCCGGGGTGGCTGGGGGACCATCGGGCGGGCGTGTCATTCGGCCGGAAACAGCCTCTTGAGGCTTTACGGCTAGCTGACTTTCCGGAACCGCAAGTAGGCCGCCTCGCGGCCTTCGCGCTCGGCTTTGCGGCCATATCGCGTCATCGTGTAACCGGGCCATGGCAGGCGCCAGTCGGCGGCGCGCTCCGCGGTCCAGGCGAAATCGGGCGAACGCGCAAGATGAGCCAGCGTCCATGCGCAGTAGTCCGCGATATCGCTGACGAAGCGGAACTCCCCGAGCGGCCGGAGCGCGCGGGCCATGGCGGCGATGGTGGCGTCCTGCACGAAACGCCGCTTCCAGTGCCGCCGCTTCGGCCATGGATCGGGGTGGATCAGATCGATCCGCGCCAGCGCGCGTGGCGGCGCCCATGCCAGCAACTCGGCGGCGTCGCCGGCGAACAGCCTGATATTGCCGACGTTGTGGGCCTCGATCTGCGCCAGGATTTTCGCCATGCCGTTGACATAGGGCTCGCAGCCGATGAACCCGGTCGCCGGAAAGGCGAGCGCTTCCGCGATCAAATGTTCGCCGCCGCCGAAGCCGATCTCGAGCCTGACTTCATCGACCGGCCGGTCGAAGCAATCCGCGAGATCGGACGGGCTTGCGCCGGCGATATCCAGCGAGAGCCGGGGCAACAGCCCCTCGATCAGATCGGCCTGATGGAGGCGAAGCTTGTGCCCCTTGCGACGGCCGAAAAACGATCCGTGCGTACGCACGGCATCGGGCGATGCATCGCGATCTTCGGAATCGCGGCTCATCGCAGCGTCTGGTACAGCCGATGCAACAGCCGCGCCCTCGGTTCGATCGAGGAGATATACATCTGCTCAAAGTGGGTATGGGCGCCCTGGCCATCGACCCCGAGGCCATCGAGCGTTGCCGTATGCGGCGCGGTGAAATTGCCGTCGGAGCCGCCGCCGGTCGAACTGTCCACCAGATCGAAGCCGATTTCGGCAGCGAGCGTTTTGGCGTGTTCGTAGAGTGCGGCGCCGGCGTTACCCTTCTCGTAGGGCGGACGATTCAATTCGCCGACCACCCTGACAGCGACGCCCTCGGTCCGCGATTTCAGATTCAAAATCCTGGGGACCAGATCGTCGGCGTCCGCGACGGTCGGCACCCGCATGTCGACTTCCGCATAGGCCTCCTCCGCAATGACGTTCGGCCTGGTGCCGCCCCTGACGACGCCGACATTGACGGTGACGCCGCGCTTGATGTCGTTCATGGCCTCGAGTGTCTGGATGATATTGGCGAGCTCGCGGATCGCGCTGCGGCCGTCCTGGGGCCGGGTGCCGGCATGGGCGGGGATGCCTTTGACGAACACCTCGAAGCGCGCGACGCCCTTGCGCCCGGTGACGATTTTTCCGCCGTCACGGGCGGGTTCGGTGACCAGCACATATTTTGCCTTGCGGCCCTCGGCCTCGATCAGCGCCCGCGAGGTCGGGCTGCCGATCTCTTCATCCGAGACGTAAAGCTGGGTCACGCCGAGCGGCGAACGCGCGGGCGCGGCGCAAAGCTGCCGGAACGCGTGATAAGCCAGATAGGCGCCGCCCTTCATGTCGTAGATGCCGGGACCGAAGGCACTGTCGCCGTCGACGCGAAACGGCAGCCGTTCGATGAATCCCAGCGGATGAACGGTATCGAGATGGCTCAGCACCAGAATGCCCGGCTCACCCTGGCCCCATGAGGAACGCGCCACGAGATGGTCGCCGCAGCCGTCACGACCTCCGATACGCTCGATGGTGGCGGGCAGGTCGCGATAGCCGTCCGCGACCAGGGTGGCCAGCCGGTTGACCTGCTCCGGCGCTTCGGTCGGGGTTTCGATCTCCACCCAACGGCGAATGCCGTCGAGGATGGTTTTGCAGTCGAACGGATTGGAAGAGGCGGTCGTGTCCATGTCGTTGCCTACATCGAAAAGCACCCGCTGTCATTCCGGGCGCGTCAAAGACGCGAACCTCGGAGGCTGCGATGGCTGGTCGGGAAATCTGCAGAGTACGGACTCTCGACCGCGCGGACACGTCGGTTTCAGCGCCGGTCGGGGCCTTCGCGGGCGGCGATCTGCTCGACCATGTCGACAATGCTGCGCCGAAGCTTGGCATCGCCAATGCGGGTGAAGGCGCGGGTCAAGGCCAGGCCCTCGGAGGTCGCCAGGAAATCGGCAATGTAAGCCGGCGAGGCTTCTTCGCCGAAATTGTCGGCGCGCACGATGCCGCTCGGGCCTCCCTCGAACAAAAAAGATACCGGCACCTGAAGGATTTCGGAAATCTGCTGAATGCGGCTGGCCCCGACCCGGTTGGTGCCCTTCTCGTATTTCTGAATCTGCTGGAAGGTGAGACCCAACGCCTCGCCGAGCTTTTCCTGACTCATGCCCAGCATGATACGACGCATGCGCACACGACTGCCGACATACCTGTCAACAGGGTTGGGCGCTTTGGTCGACATCTCCAAACACTCCTTGGAAACATGCGAGGGCATGGGACAAACGGATCGCCCGGACCTTGTGGAGCGAACGCTGTCTAATTCTGCGGGAACGGCAGGCGAGAAAATGCAGGCAATTGAATTCAATTGACCAAATTTATTCTCTACCACTATGGCCAGAATGCGAATGGTGCCCGATCTGTCAACGGGCGGTGGGTTGCCCGCCGGTGTTTCGGCCGACATCCAAAACCAAACGTGAATACGTATCAGGCAGAGCGCTTTGTGCCGCTCCGCCGCCAGATCGCCAACAGCAGGGCGGCCGCGACGAAAATAGCGACCGGAATGTCGCCGACGCGGGCGTAGATCGTCGGCGGAATCGCCGACGGCAAGCCGGCGTCGAGCACGCCCTCGAGCCCGAGCCCGAGCTGTGCGATAACCCGCCCCACCGGATCGATCACGGCGGAAATGCCGGTATTGGCGGCCCGCACCACCGGCAGCCCCTCCTCGATCGCGCGCAGGCGCACCTGCTGCAGATGCTGGTAGGGGCCGGTCGAGATTCCAAACCAGCCATCATTGGTCAGGTTGACGATCCACCCCGGGCGGTCGCCGCGCGGGGCCGCGTCCCCGGGGAAGATCGCTTCGTAACAGATCAACGGGAGCACGCGGGGGGCGTTCGGTATTTCCAGGGTACGGCGAATCGTGCCCGGAATGAATCCGCCCTGCACCTTGGTCAGTTGCTCGAAACCCAGTTTCTCCATCCAGGTCTGGAACGGCAGATACTCGCCGAACGGCACCAGATGCAACTTGTCGTAGACCGACAGGATGCTGCCATCGTGATCGATCACGTAGATCGAGTTATAGGCGCGGGTGATCTTGACGCCGGGCGGCAGGTCGGGTGCGCGCACCGCCCCGGTGATCAGCACCGTGCCCTTGGGCAGGAGATCGGCGATCTGTGCCATCGCGTCGGCTTCACGCGTCAGGAAAAACGGAAATGCCGATTCCGGCCAGATCAGGATGTTGGCGTCGCGCACGCCGGTGGATTGCGGACCCGACGCGCGATCGGAGAGCGTCAGATATTTCTGCATCACCTCCGCCTTGGCGGAGTAGTTGAACCGGACATCCTGCTGCAGGTTGGGCTGCATGATCCGCAGTTTGACGTTGGCGACCAGCGTGGTCGGCTGGCGCGTCAGGCGCACGCCGCCGAAGATGGCCATGGCGACGAGCAACGCCAGCGCCGTCACCGGCGCGATCCATGGTCTTCGTCCGCGTGACGTTCCATCGATCAGCACGGCCGGGCTGGCGAAGATCGCGACGCTCAGGAATGTCAGGCCCCACAGGCCGATCAGCGAGCCCGTCTGCGCCAGCGCCAGCGGTTCGGTCAACGCATAGCCGAACGCGTTCCAGGGAAAGCCGGTCAGCACATGGCCACGCAGCCATTCGCTGATCGTCAGCGTCGCCGCGAGCGCGAGCAGGCGCGAGGCATCCCGGGTCCAGATCAGACGTGCGAGGGCGAAGCCGAGCGCGGTATACAGCGCGAGAAAGGCCGGCAGGCCCAATATGGCGAACGGCATCAGCCACGCGAAGGTCGATGCATCGACCAGGAAGGCGTAGCCGAGCCAGTACAGTCCCGGCACGAAATAGCCGAGGCCGAACCACCAGCCGGCCATCGCCGCCGCCGGCACGCCACGCCAGCGTCCGGCGCCGGCGCCGTCGATCAGCCAGACCATGACCGGAAAGCTCAGGAACAGCACCGGCCATGCGTCGAACGGCGCCATCGCCAGCGCCGACAGCGCGCCCGCGATCAGTGCGATGGCGGCGCGCTTCCACCCCCAGGCCAGGATGATCGCAAGCCCGGCCATGCGAAATTTGCTAGCCGAGTTCACGGGGTGCCGGCTCCGTCGCCGGGCGGTGGATTGGTATTGTCGTTGGCCTGGACGGCGCCGGCTTCAGGCGCATTTTCACGGCGACGCGTTTCGCGCTGCATGCGCGGCGCGGCGCGTTCCTTGCGGGTGCCGATGCGCAGCCGCTTGACGCGGCGAGGATCGGCGTCGAGCACTTCGATTTCAAAATTGCCGGGCCCGGAAATGACTTCGCCGCGCACCGGCAGCCGTCCGACATGGGTCACGAGATAGCCGCCCAGCGTCTCGACTTCCTCTCCGGCTTCGCCGGTGACGAAATCGTCGCCGATCACGGAGCGGACGTCGTCGAGGCTGGCGCGCGCGTCGGCGATGAAGGAATTATCCGCCTGCCGCACGATCGCCGGCGGGTCGTCGCTGTCGTGCTCGTCATCGATCTCACCGACGATCTGCTCGACGATGTCCTCGATCGACACCAGGCCGTCGGTGCCGCCATATTCGTCCACCACCAGCGCCAGGTGGATGCGCGAGGCCTGCATCTGCACCAAGAGGTCGATCGCCCGCATCGACGGCGGCACGAACAGCAGTTTTCGGATGATATTGGCGTCCGCGAGCGGCAACGCGAGGTCGACCGTGCGCAAATCGAGACCGGCCGGAAATGGCTTCTTGCGCCGGGCCTTGCCGGTATCCGTCACCCGGGCGCGCGCGGTCATGTATGCCAGGAGATCGCGGATGTGAACGATGCCTTCGGGATCGTCGAGGGTTTCGTTGTAGACCACCAGCCGCGAATGCGCCGCGCTCTCGAACAGGCTCATCAATTCGCCGAGCGGGATGTCGCGCTTGACCGCGACGATATCGGCGCGATGGATCATCACGTCGGCGATGCGGCGCTCGTGCAGGCCGAGGATATTGCGCAGCATGGTGCGCTCGATCGCCGAAAAACCCACCTCGTCCGGCGTGCTGGCATCGAGCACGACCTGCAGATCGTCGCGGACCGATCCCGGCTTCCAGCCGAACAGCGTGCGGATGGCGCGGACCAGCCAGCTGTCGGCGGCGGGACGCAGAACATCATCCTGCTGCACCACCGCCGGCAGGTTGCGGGTGTTGCGCGGATTGTCGTGGGTCGGTTCGGAGTCCGGCATCTCAGTCCATCCGCTCCCGGTCCGCATAGGGATCGGGAATGCCGAGATGCGCGAGAATCTCGGTCTCGAGGCCCTCCATCGTCTCGGCGTCGGCGTCATTTTCGTGGTCGTAGCCGATCAAATGCAGGAAGCCGTGCACCGCCAGGTGGCTCAGATGATGATCGAACGGCTTCTGTTCTTCGTCGGCTTCCTTGCGCGTCGTCTCATAGGCGATGGCGATATCGCCGAGCATGCGCGGCGCATCGTCGGGTCCGCCCGGGCCGGTCGGTTGCTGCGCCGGAAACGACAGCACGTTGGTCGGCTTGTCGATGCCGCGCCAGTTGCTGTTGAGGGTGCGAATGCCGGCATCGTCGGTCAGCATGACCGCGAGTTCGGCTTCGCCGGGGCCGGTGTCGACGAATTCGGCCGCGGTCGCGATGGCGCGATGGATGGCGGGTTCGGCGCCGGGTTCCGTCTGCCAGCAATCGGCGACGATAAGGACCTCGGTGACGGGGGCGGTAAAGACGGTCATCGGTTTAGAATTTCTGTTGCGATGGGAATCGCTCCCAGCGCGCGCGGCGGAAGATGTTGGCATCAAGGCCTGCTGGTTGCCGGCCGTTGCGGCAATCCTTCATAAGCGGCGACGATTCGTGCCACCAGTTCGTGGCGGATCACGTCCTCGGCGGTGAATTTCACCTGGGCGATGCCCTCGACGCCGTCGAGCAGTCTGGCGGCTTCGGCGAGGCCGGAGGTCTGGCCGTTCGGCAGATCGACCTGGCTGGGATCGCCGGTGATGATCATGCGGCTGTTTTCACCCAGCCGCGTCAGAAACATCTTCATCTGCATCGAGGTGGTGTTTTGCGCCTCGTCGAGGATGATGACCGCGTTGGTCAGGGTGCGGCCGCGCATGAAGGCCAGCGGCGCGATCTCGATCTCGCCGGTCTGCAGCGCGCGCTCGACCACCCGCGAATCCATCAGGTCGTACAGCGCATCGTAGATCGGCCGCAGGTATGGATCGACTTTCTCGCGCAAATCGCCGGGCAGGAAGCCGAGCCGCTCGCCGGCCTCCACCGCCGGCCGCGACAGGATGATGCGGTCGACCTCCTTGCGCTCGAACAATTGCGCGGCGTGTGCCACCGCGAGCCAGGTCTTGCCGGTGCCGGCGGGCCCGATGCCGAACACCATTTCATGGCGCTTGAGCGCGCGGATGTAGGCGTCCTGCGCCGCGGTCCGCGCCCGCACCGGACGTTTGCGCAGGTTGATGGCCTCGAACGACGGCTTGGCGGATTTGGCGTCGAATTCGAACAGCGAGCCCTGCGCGATCACGGCGCGGATCGCGCCTTCGACGTCGCCCTGCGCCAGATCGTGGCCCTGGGTCGCCTGGGCGTACAGCGTTTCCAACACGCGCCGCGCGGCGTCGCAACCGTCGCGCGATCCGGCGATGGTGATGTGGTTGCCGCGCGAATCGACCACGACGCCAAGCCGGCGCTCGATCAGCGCCAGGTTCTGTCCGTAGGGTCCGACCAGCGCCGACGCGCCCCGGTTATCGTCGAAGTCGATGACGACCTGGGTTTCGGGCGGGATTGGCATGTCGCGGTCGAGTTTGCGGCTGGGAGCGAGTAAAGGCGAATCCGATGCACTTTTTGGCAAGGGTTCAGGCTCCCGTATTCAATTGAGAGGAATGGTCGGGCGAAGAATCGCCGGGCGAAAAATTGCTGGCCGTGGAAAATGCAGGGTGCGCCGGCGGCGCCTGGGGCGAGGGCGCCAGTCGGCCGAGCAGGCTGTAGCGCTCAAGACTTTCAACGGCGACCGGCAACACCTGTCCGATGATATCGGGCGAGGCCATCACATGCGCGGGTTGCAGATAAGCGGTGCGGCCGACGATCTGACCCGGATTGCGGGCGGCGCGTTCGAATAGCACATCGATCGTGCTGCCAATCGTTGCCTGATTGAAGGCCGATTGCTGGCTGTCGATCAAT
This sequence comes from uncultured Alphaproteobacteria bacterium, assembly GCA_963843235.1. Taxonomy (GTDB): domain Bacteria; phylum Pseudomonadota; class Alphaproteobacteria; order Rhizobiales; family Xanthobacteraceae; genus Bradyrhizobium. The sequence continues at coordinate 106,969 of CAWJJV010000002.1, read as the reverse complement.
TCCTGGAGCCGCACCAATCGTTCGTCCATCTCAGCCGCTGACACCGTCTCCTGCATGTCCGCCGCCGGCGTGCCTGGCCGCGGCGAATACTTGAACGAATAAGCGCCAGCGTACCCGATTTGTGTGACCAGAGCGAGGGTCGCGGCAAAATCTTCCTCGGTCTCGCCGGGGAAGCCCACGATAAAATCCGATGAAAATGCAATATCTTGCCGCACGGCGCGAAATCGGTCGATGACGCGGCGGTAATCATCGGCGGTATGTTTGCGGTTCATGGCCGCGAGAATCCGGTCGGAGCCGGACTGCACGGGAAGGTGGACGAACGGCATCAGCGCCGGCAGGTCGCGATGCGCCTCGATCAGCGTCTGGTCGACATCGCGGGGATGGCTGGTCGAATAGCGCAGCCGCGCGATGCCGGGAAGCCCGGCGAGGCGGCGCAACAACGCGCCCAACGACCAGATCCGTCCGTCCGGACCTTCGCCGTGATAGGCGTTGACGTTTTGGCCGATCAGGGTGATTTCGCGGACGCCGTTGTCGGTGAGCCTGCGGACGTCGTCGAGGATCTTCGCGACCGGTCGCGACACCTCGGCGCCGCGCGTATAGGGCACCACACAGAACGTGCAGAACTTGTCGCAGCCTTCCTGCACCGTCACGAACGATGAAATGCCGCGCGCGCGGATCGCCTCGGGCTTCGGCGGCGCCAGGAATCCGAACTTGTCTTCGACCGGGAATTCGGTCTCCAGCGCACGTCCGTGGCGCTTCGCCTGCGCCAGCAGTTGCGGCAGATGATGATAGCTTTGCGGGCCGACCACCACATCGACCGCCGGCGCGCGGCGGATGATCTCCTGGCCTTCGGCCTGCGCGACGCAGCCCGCCACGGCGATGCTGATCTGGCGCCCGTTGCGCGCGGCCTCGTCCTTGACGACGCGCAGCCGTCCCAGTTCCGAATAAACTTTCTCGGAGGCCTTCTCGCGGATGTGACAGGTGTTGAGGATGACCAGATCCGCGTCGTCAACGCTTGCGGTCTCGACAAAACCTTCCGGCGCCAGTGTGTCCACCATGCGTTGCGCATCGTAGACATTCATCTGACAGCCATATGACTTGATATGCAGCTTGCGCGGCGGCTTCATGGAACCTGAATGCTGGGCGGACGTGGCGCCAATACGGCGTAGGGCTCAATTATAGGCCAAAGTGCTGGAAATCCAGCACGATAGCATCGGAAAATGGTCATTCTACGGTACTCCGGCACGCCACGGCCCAAGGCAGCTACAAGGCAGCTATAAGTCCGCTCCAGCGCGGATGGCCTGGAATCCGTGTTTTATGGTCGTTCCATCGCCGATTGAACGTCCTTCGGGAATGTTTCGAGCAAAGTGGAGTTAACACGAGTAGCCTGAGGGAATCCGCATACCAACGCAGGAGGTTCGAATGGTCAGACGTGCGATCAAGCTTCGGACGTTGGCGCCAATTCTGGTGGCGCCGATTTTGGTGGTGCTGGGTACGGCGCCCTCGCTCACTCCGGCCCTGGCGGCGGGAGGGGGCGGCGGCGGCGGCGGAGTGAACGACGCGATGAGCCCGTCCGGGGCATCGTCTTCCCCACCTGCCTCAGCCTACCCGAAGCGGTCAGGCACCAAAGCCACCCAAAAGGCCAAGAAAACCGGCAAACAGTCCGGCATTGTCGACCCGGCATTTGGTGAAGGTTATCGCGCAGCCTATGCAACGATCTACGATCGCAACGACTATGCCGTTGCGATCGAGCAGTTGAAGGCGCTTGGCCACGACGATCACCCGAACGTCGCCAACCTGATCGGTTATTCCTATCGCAAGCTCGGCGACTACAAGCTCTCGCAAGTCTGGTATGAGCGCGCGCTGAAAACCGATCCCAACCATGTGCTGACCTGGCAGTATTACGGGCTGTGGCAGCTCGAACAGGGCAATCGCGATCAGGCGCAATATCATCTGAGCCGGATTGCTTCGATTTGCGGCACCGACTGCGACGAGTATCGGTCGCTGGCGGCCGCGCTCGAAAAACCACCCGGCACCGGGCTCGTCTATTGAGACTGGTACTGAGTCTGGCCGAAAGCCATTGATGGGTGCATCGGCGATGGGTGCATCGGCCCGGGTCGGGCCGTGCGCGAAGCGCGGCTCAAGTCCGCCGTCAATTCATCAGCGACCCCAGATAACGGATCGCCGAGATGCTCGGCAGGAACGTGTAGGCGCCGCCCCGGGTCTGCACGAAACGCGGCAGCCCGCGCAGCCGGATCGTTGCGCCTGACTTGAGCGGCACGTCGAACCAGCTGGTTCCGGGATCGTTGGCGCCTACCACCGGATCGTTCGATCCGGTGATCCGCGGATCCTGCAGGCCGAGGTTCAGCCAGTCGCACGACATGGCCTCGAACTGGGCGCCGAGATTGGCGCCGATGAAGTTGCCGAGCAGGCCCCGTTCTTCTTGTCCGTCGGACTTCCTGTCCGTTTTGGCCGGATCATGATCGTAGGGCGGTCCATACGGCATGCCGCGCCGGATCAGGCGCCGGCTGTGGTTCGCCACCCGTTGCACGATCTGCCCGCCGCGCGGGTTGCTGCGCCGGATATGGGCGCCATAGGGACAGCGCGAGGTGCCGTCATAATCGAAATCGGTCAGGCTCACCGGTGGCGTCGGATTGGGCGTATCGGGCGAAAGCGCCAGCGGAACGCCATTACGCCAGCGGCCGCAGAGGTTGGCGGCGACGAACTCGCGCAAGGCCGCGTGGCGCGAAAGCCCGGCGCCGATCGACGTTTCGGCGCCGGCGGGCAGCAACTCATCGACATTGGGATGCCCGAGCAAATCCGTCGCGGCTGTGTCGAGATACGCCTCGAAGCCGACCACATCCTGGGCCAGCACCCGAAACGCATTGAAGCTGCCATTCAACCCGAGCGGCTCGGGGTGCGGCACCCGCCACAGCACTCCTTCGAAATTGGTCGGATAGCCCAACAGCACGGTGCCGAGTGGTGCCATCGGTTGATCGTCGTAGTCACTCGGGTCGTGAATCTCCGCGAAGCGCGGTTGCGAGATGTTGTCGCGATAGCCGAAGTGAACGTAGTTGTCGTGGAAATTCCAGCCCTCGCGCACGCCCGAGCAGTTTCAGGCCTGATGCGCCGGTGACGGCCTGCTGTTGCACGCGGTCCAACTGGGCGATTTCGTCGGCGTAGATCGTCGCGACAAGATGGAGCCGCGCCGGGTCGTCGAACGGCGCCGGCCAGGTTTACGGAGCACTCGACCCGGCGTCACCGAGCTTCAGCGCCCGGCTGCTCATGCCTTCGATGAACTCGGTCGGGAACGTCTCGAGCGAAGAGGCCGGCGTGCCGAGCGCGCGCAGTCCCTCGATAGGTCAGGCCGATGTTGAAGCAGGTGTCCGGCTTGGTCGTCCAGGTCGTCTCCGGCGTGATCTGTGGAACAGTGTCGCGGCCCGATACGCTGGCGGCGAGCCAGCGGCGCGCGGCGTTGCGATCGGTGACCTCCAGCATGAGGTATCGGACGCGGGGCTTGCGATAGCCACGCACGATGTTGCCCTGCACATCGGCGGCGTTGAAGGCGGCGCTCACCAGCCGATTCCAAACTGCTGGCGGACCTGCGCCGCCGAATATCCGGGATAGGCGCGGTAGCCGCTGCCGAGCGACACGTTCGGATTGACGTGCAGCTGCAGGATCACGTCGCGCGGAAGCTGCGCGCAGGTCGTCATTCCCGGCGGTGGTGTCGTCGTTGACGGCTTCCTGGTCCCGCAGGATGCCGGTGGCCAGGTCCGGTACCTGATACAGGTCGTGGGCATGCACCCAGTCGATGAACTTCTCGACGTTATGCTCGGAAGGAATCACATTTATCGCCCCCCTCGACGAGTTCCACCACGGCGTCGAACACGCTCCCGATCGTGGCGATGAAATCGCGGATGTAGTTGGTGAAGTCCCCGTCATAGACCGAGAACATGCAGATATTGTTGTCGACGATCACGAAGCGCGCGAAGTGCACGGTGCCGACATTGTCCAGTCCGGCGTAGATCTCATCCTTGTTTTGCGCGATCGCGAGCGCCGCCTTGGCGCGTCCGATCGGCGACTTGTCCTTCAGCGGCATGACCAGATTCATCATGCGCTGCAGATTGTCGCCGGGCTGAATGGAAAACGGCGGTCCACCCGGCTGCGGCTTGACCGGCGTGCGCCACGCCCAATAAGGCACGACAGGATCCACTTCGCCACGAACTGGAACAGCGCGCGTGTCGGGTAGCCCATCCACAAATCGATCGAACCAAGCTCCGTCACCTGGCATCAGCTCAACTCCGGTTGAAGGGGCATGCAACGCCACCGCGCATTTCACGCGAGACTTCATAGGCGTCGCGGCGGGCGTGGAGGATCGGATCGCCGGAGGCTTCGATGCCGGGCAGCAGGCGGCACGGATTGAAGCTGATGTGTTCGGCGGCGGCGGCCTGATCCGCCGCGACATTGGTGAGCGTCAGCGTGCCCATCACAACCCGAACGCGTTTGGCGGGCCAGGGCTGGGTGGGATCGTCGAGCGCGTCGCCGTCCTCGCCGATCGTCATGTTCAGCATGAATTCGGCCGGCCACTGTTGCAGCCGGTCTTTCAGTTCCTTGTGCAGATACTTATCGACCGGTGGCAAGTTTGGGATCGGTGTCGAGTACGCCGGCGACCGGCTGCCAGGAAAAGCGAACATTGCGGCGAACCCCGTCGGGCGCGATCACCACGAAGGTATGGACAGCGTGGTAGGTGGCGCGAACATAGCTCACGGGGGCGCCGATCGTCCCGGCCTGGAACACCCCCAACTGCGCGAATCGATGCCGGTTGGCATAATCCAGCGTACCCGCATCGCCGCTGGCGGTTTGTCCCGGATACGGGTCGGGGAGAGGCTGCTTGAGCTGCAGCATGTCGAGAATCTTCCGCCACGGCGATTCCTTCTTGACCGGCGTTTGCTGCGCAGCGTTGGTGAATGCGAAAAAATCGTCGACGGTGCGCGAAAAGAATTCGCCGAGCGTCATGGCGATCAGGTCGGTTGCCGCGTCGTCCCGCAGGTGGAATCGCGTCGCCATCCCCCGGACGTCGGACCATCCATCATGTTGAACGGGACTGCCCGACCCGTTGGAGAATCGCACCGATGCGGGCACGCGCTGTCCCTGGAAGTGCTCGGCGATGCAAAAGCTGCGCGCTACGTCGGACGCTACGAAATAGCCGTCCACGCCGACGCCGATCGTGTGGACCGGCCTCGTCCCCTGCTTGTGATCCGGAAAATCGGAAATGACGGCGTCGACAAGCCGCTTCGCTACAGATAAATCGTCCATGCCCCTCCCCATGTGGACGGACTAAATATTACTTTTTCAAAACGATACTTTTCCCCACGTGCCCCGTGTCGGATCCGGCTTCGCCCAATTGGCGCCCCATGCCTTTCCAGACGTCGATAATGTACGTTCGGGCTTCCATTAAATCAAACTGAGATCCGCGGGCTATCGCCAACTCAAACGCGCGCTCACCCAATCGCTCTCGCGCGCCATTGACGACATTTCTGGACGATCTGTCCAGTTTTAGCGGCGAAGCCTTGAGCGCGCCGGCCAGCACGGCGAGATGTTCATCCGCCTCGAGTTCGGCGAGTGGCGCGAGCAGGGACCGGATGATCAGCCAGGTGTAGAAAGTGGCGCCGTGGTTCGGAAGATCGATCAGCGAGCGCACCTGAATAGCCAGCGCTTCGGCGGGCACGGCCTGCGCCGCCTGCAGATCGGCGATCAGGTGTTTCACCCGCTGCGCTCCCAGATGATTGCCCGCCATGTTCGCCCATTCCATCGATGTCTGGTACTCGTCCATCGCTTTGTTGGGGTCCTTGTAGCTTTCCAGGCTGCCTCGGGCATAGTGAATGTAGCCCATCAGGGTGGGCTGCATCGACGTCTGACCGATTTGGCTGGCTTCGCTCACGAGTTCGCGCGCGCCATCGAGATCTCCGGTTCGCGCCTTGACGACGGCCGCCAGCACAGGGACATGATCTCGCAGGGCCGTGTTGCCGGCGCGTCGTCGCCTGTTCGACCGCCGCAAGGTGGTACTCGAACGCATCCTGCCGATGTCCCCGGACCATTGGGCCATCTGACCGACGACCCCGGAGAGCCAGCCTTGGCTGGACCGGGACCCGGCGGCTTCGGCCTGGAAGCCGCGTTCGATGAAAGCGCGCGGCCTTTTTCTGATCTCCCTCGTCATGGAAGGCGCGGCCGGCGGCTCCGGCCAGCAGGATGGGCGCCTGTTCAAGCTGATCGGCGCCCGGTCTCGCCATGATCCGCTCGTACCAATTGCCGGTTTCCGCGCCGCGGTGCGAGTAGTTGAACAGGAACAGAGGGGCGGCGAGATCCGCCGCCAGTTTCAGATCGCGCGTGACGGCCCGTTCGAAGGCGGCGCGGAGATTGGACAGCTCATCGTAGATTGCGATTGGCGGCCTTGGCTTCCTTGACGCTCGACGATTTGCTGGCCGAGCTCGCGGCATCGCGCCGCGTAGACCTTGCCGTGCTGGGTTTCGATCGTCTGCAGCAAACCGGCCTGGTCGAGCTTTTCCCGTCCAAAGGCCTGGACGGTTTGCAGCATCCTCAGCTGATGGTTGCCTGTATCCCGTGCCAGCAGCGAGGATTCCACCAATTCATCGATCCCGCCGAGAACATCGGATTCGCTGGGCATGTCGATCGCGCAGACGGCCAGCGCCTGCTCTTCGCGGAAGGGCCCGGAGAATACCGACAACCGCTGCAGAATCTCCCGGCTGTTCGGATCGAGAAGGCTGTACGACCATTCCAGCGTCTGCCGAAGCGTTTGCTGACGGCCGGCCCGGCGACGAAAGGTTCGCGCGTGGAGATCGAGCGGATTTGTCGTCCCGTTCTGGATGCTCTCCAGGGTAAACCGTCGCAGATGACCGGCCGCGATCTCGATGGCGAGCGGGATGTATTCGAGATTGGCGCAAATGCGTTGGATGCGCATGAGGTCGCTTGGCGTCGGTTGAAACCGCCGATCGGCCAGGCGGCCCCGTTCCACGAACAGGCGAACGGCCGCGGACTGCCCGGGGCCGTCCAGCGCGCCGGAATCCAGGGAGGAGACCTGATAGACGGCCTCGCCTTCCACCCCCAGCGTGCGCCGGCTGGTGTTGATCAGCAACAGCGAGCCGCAGGCCGAACCCAGCTCCGTGACGGCATCGGCGATCGGGTCGAGCACGTGCTCACAATTGTCCATCACCAGGATCGCCCGCGCGTTTTGCAGACGCTCGAGGACCCGGACGCGCCACTCCAGCGCCGGGAAGCGGTGAAATCAGCAGCGCCTCCGCTATCGCGGGCCAGACCTCGCTATCCCGCTCCAGCGCCGACAGATCGACCAGCCATGCCCCCTCGGAGAACGAGGATTCCAGAGACCGGGCGAACTCGATGGCGAGCCGGGTCTTGCCGATTCCGCCATGGCCGGTGAGGGTCAGCAACCTCGATTCATGGGTCAGTTGGACGAGGTCGTTCAGCTCCCGCTCGCGGCCGATGAACGAACTCAGATTGGCAGGCAGATTGCCGCTCGCGGTCTCGCGCTTGCCGCTGATCGGCGGGAAGGCGCTGGGCAGGTCCGGGGCGCAGACCTGATAGACCCCGATCGGTTCGATGCCCTTGAAGTGGTGTTCGCCGAGGTTGGACAATTCGAACGGCATGTGGTCGGGCGCCAGCCGCGTTGCCGTGACGTCCGAAAGCAGGATCTGATCGGCGCTGGCGGCGCTCTGCAGCCGCGTGGCGGTCGGAACGGTCAGGCCGAAGAAGTCGCTGCCGCGTGCCCGCGACAGGCCGGTGTGAATTCCAAACCGTATCTGGAGCCGTCCGGTGACACCCCAGGTGGCGCCGAGCATCTCGCGTTGTGCCTCGATCGCCGCCAGCACCGCATCCAGCGGCCGCTCGAAGATCGCCAACACACCATCCCCGGTGTCCTTGAACGGATAGCCGGAATGGCGGCGGATGGCGCCATGGAGGATCCGGTCGTGCAGATCCATCGCGCTCAGCATGTCGTTGGGATAACGGCGGAGCAGGGCGGTGCTGCCGACAATATCGGTCGTGAGGATCGTGCTTTCCCGGCTGCCTGCCAACGATGCCGACAACTCGGTTTCGGTGATGGATGGATGTTCAGCCACGCGGCGTCGCCTTGCTCATCCCTCGCACTCAGGCCCCGGCATGGCTCAACCCCAAGTGTATGGGTTCGAATTCACAAACGGCAAGCCCGCATCCCACGTTACTCACATGGCCCGCGGTCTCGAAAACCCGCAAAAATACGGTGGTCAGAGAGCCCCGAACCTCTACGTCAGATTGCGTTGTTTCGCAATCGCGATATCGGCCTTTGCGCCGGAGCATGATCAGGAACAGTGGACACCGGTTTGCCCTCGCGACAAACGCGAAGCGTTTGCGCGCAGATCGGCTCAATAAGTAATAAAATAGAGGGGGATGGGATTCGAAGAAAAGCCATCCCGCGCTACCGGGCGGTCGCCTCGGCGCCAATCAACGCGGGCAGATGTCGCATATCGTCAAATGTCATGTGGGCGCCGGCGGCCCGCAGGGTCTCGGCATATCCGGGCCGGCAATGGCTGCCGCCGTGAAAGCCGAACACGGTCATTCCGGCGGCAATAGCCCCGGCGACGCCGGGAAGGCTGTCCTCGATGACAAGGCATCGCCCGGCCGGCGCCTTCATCTGTGCCGCGGCAAACAAGAATAAGTCCGGCGCGGGCTTGCCGTTGGCGACTTGCGAGGCAGAAAAAATGTTGGGTGCGAGCGTGTCGTAGAGGCCTGTACAGGTAAGGCCATGTTTTATCTTCTCTGGCGTGCCGCTCGATGCCACGCATTTGGGCAGGTCGATCGCGGCAATGGCTTCGTCGACGTATGAAATGGCCCGCAGATCGCCCGCGTAGAACCGCAGCGTTGCATGTTTGATCTGCGCTTCGAAATCGGCGGGCAAGCTGCGGCCGGTCTCGGCCTCAATGATCAGCCGCGCTTGCCGGTCCGAGACGCCAAGGAACCGCTCGAGCACTTGTTGTTCGGTGATCGTGTAGCCGTGGCGGCTCAGAACTTCTGCATGCGCGCGGCAGGAAATGACCTCGCTGTCCACCAGCACGCCGTCGCAATCGAAGATGACGAGATCGAACTTCCGGGTTTCGTTTTGACGGGTTTTCTGCGCAGACAGGTCTGCGCGATCTGCGTCGACCTGATTGCCATGTGAGCCGGTATTCACTTCGCTGGAAGACGCCACGTTTTTGAGGACACGTTTCAGGACTTGTCGTCATCCAGGGGGACGCAATACAGCTCAAGCCGGTGATCGACCAGTTGGTAGCCGAGCTTGCGGGCGATTTCGGCCTGCAGCTTTTCAATCTCCTCGGAGGTGAATTCGATCACCGTGCCGTCGCGCAGATTGATCAGGTGGTCGTGGTGGCTGTCGCGCATCTGCTCGTAGCGGGCGCGGCCCTCGCGAAAATCGTGCCGCTCGATGATGCCGGCGTCCTCGAACAGCTTGACGGTGCGGTACACCGTCGAGATCGAAATCTTGTCATCCACGGCGACGCAGCGGCGATACAATTCCTCGACGTCGGGATGATCCACGGCGTCCGCCAGCACGCGTGCGATGACCCGGCGCTGCTCGGTCATGCGCATGCCGGTCGCGGCGCAGCGCGTTTCGATGCTGGTGGCCTTGGGCTCGGAGGTGGATTTCAGTGCGGTCATGATCTTCGCCCTGGAGAAACGCCTGATCCGCCGAAGTCTACGCGGCTTGGCACAAAGATCATACGTCCTGCTGTGGTTTGGAGCGCGATCAGCAAAACCGGTGGCTGCCTTGGCGGATCGCGCTTTGACTGTTCTGCCACCGTGCAGGCGCTACGACAAGTCACGGCGCATCAACAGGGCGTCCAATTGTTCCCCGCCGGGCTGCCGGTAATAGCGTTCGCGGCGGCCGGTGACGCCAAATCCGGCCCGTTCATAGAGCCGCCGCGCCGGTTGATTATTTTCCTCGACCTCGAGAAAGACGGTGCGCACGCCGTGGCCCGCCAGATATCCGAGATGCGTCAACAACAGATTGCGGGACAGGCCGCGGCCGCGATGGCTCGCCGCCACCGCGACCGAAAGTATTTCGGCTTCGTCCGCCGCCATCCGCGAAACCGCGAAGCCGATAATCCCGGTCCCGGCCCTCAGGCGGTGGATCAGCGTGTTGCGTTCGGTCAGCATGCGCTCGAACTCGCCTTCGCCCCATCCGCGGTGAAACGATTCGGCATGAAGCTGGGCCAGCCGCCGCGCATCGCGCAAGGTCGCGGGTTCGACCACGGCCGTGCCGCCCTGCCACCATTCGGCGAGCCACGCCATCATGACGCGGAGAGCGGGGCGGCTTTCTGCCGCAGATCCTGGGGCGGTTTGGCGTCGGGGGCACGCAGATAATAGGGCCGGGCCGGCGCGGTTTCCGGATTGACCGCCGCTCCCAGCCAGGCCACCCAGGCAATATCCGGCGCCGGCTGGGCGTCGACCCGAAACGGTGCCGGCGCATCCGCCGGCCAGCGGTCGGCGAGCAGTTGGGCGGCGTTGCCGACCAGATGCGGTGCGCCGAAACGCGATGCGCCGAGCGCCTCCTCGATCGGCGCGACGCGCGGCGCCATCAACGGACCACCGTCGCCGCTGACCACCTGCACGTAAACATGGTCATGCCGCGCATCGATGGCGGCGATGACGGGCGGCACGTTGTTGATGCCGACGACGGGCGCGGCATAGGCCGTCAGCGTGGTCAGTCCGACAATCGGCTTATCGGCGGCAAGCGCGATGCCGCGCGCGGCGGACAGTCCGACCCGCAAGCCGGTGAAGCTGCCGGGGCCGGTGGTCACCGCGATGCGGTCGAGGGCGGCGAAAGCGATGCCGGCCTGCTTCATGACGCGCGCGATCAGCGGCATCAGCGCTTCGGCATGGCCACGCTTCATCGCCTGCGATTCCTGCGCAATCAGCTTGCCGGCGCCGGTGTCGAGCACGGCAGCGGCGCAGGCATCCAGCGCGGTGTCGATGGCGAGGATCAGCATGGGAGGGCGGCGAATAGCTGATAGCGAATGGCGAATGGAAACCCGCTAACTGCTACTCGCCATTCGCTACTCGCCATTCGCTACTCCCCAATCACATCGGCATCGGCCGGACTTCGACCACGTCGGGCACAAAGTGCTTCAGCAGGTTCTGGATGCCGTGCTGGAGCGTCGCGGTGGACGACGGGCAGCCGGCGCAGGAGCCCTTCATGTTGAGATAGACGATGCCGTCCTTGAAGCCGCGGAAGGTGATGTCGCCGCCGTCGCTGGCGACCGCCGGTCGTACCCGGGTCTCGATCAGGTCCTTGATGACCCCGACCGTCTCGGCGTCGGTTTCGTCGAAGAACTCGTCCTGCTCGTCGGTCGCCGTGTCGCTGGTCGCACTGCCGTCGGCCAGCAACGGCGCACCGGACATGTAGTGCTCCATGATGGCGCCGAGGATGGCCGGCTTGAGATGCTGCCAGTCGCTGTCGTCCTTGGTCACGGTGACGAAGTCGGCGCCGTAAAACACGCTGGTGACGCCGGGCACGCCGAACAGCCGCTCGGCGAGCGGCGAGCGCGTGGCGGCCTCGCGGTCGACGAATTCCATGGTGCCGCTGTCGAGCACGGTGCGGCCCGGAATGAATTTCAGGGTGGCGGGATTAGGGGTGGCTTCGGTCTGAATAAACATCTGTTTTCTCCGGCGTCGCCGGTTCAAGGCCGGCGCGTGGTTCCCTCCTAACAGATGGCGACGGTAAAAGCACGATCAAGGCTCGGCAAGGCTGAGCAAGGCTAAGAATGGCTGCAATACCCGACAATTAGCCTGTTCCCGGAAGCTTCTTCAGGACAGCGCGTCGATATCCTCGTCGCTGAGGTCGCCGGACACGATGGTGACCGGAATCGGGAACGAGCCCACCACCCCGGCGATCATGGTGATGATCGGGCCGGGACCCTCGGGACCGGGATTGGCCGCCAGCACCAGCTGGGTGATATCGACGTCCTTGTCGATGACATCGAGGATTTGCTCGACCGGGTCACCCTCGCGGATCACCCGCTCCGGCGTGATCGCGGCGATGCCGTTGGCGCGGCCGGAGGCGCGGTCGAGCGCCGCATCGGCATCCTCCAGCGCCTCGGCGCGCATGATGTCGGCAACCCCGAGCCATTGCTGGTTCTGTTCCTCGATCTCGATGATGCGCAGCATCACCACGCCGCCGCCGACCCGCATCGCCCAGCGGCTGGCATAATAGACCGCGCGGTCCCATTCCGCCGTGTCGTCGACGATGACCAGACATTTCGGCTGGTGGCCGGTCTCGTAGCTACGTCGCTGGGTGGTCATGCCGTGCCCCGAGGCTGCGCCAAGCAGGCCGCATGCTGCCACGGCGCAGCCATCCCCGACAAGCGGCGGCGCGCCGGCCGAGGCGTCGCAGTCAGGACTTGCGGATCAGGGCTTGCGGATAAAACCGACGATATCCTTGGTCGCCTGCATGGTCTCGGCCGCGATGGCGCGGGCCCGGTCGGCGCCGTCGACCAGGATCGAATCGACGTGGCCGGGGTCGGCCATCAACCGCTTCATGTCGGATGCGATCGGCGCCAGCTTGGTCACGCACAGTTCGACCAGCGCGTTCTTGAAGTTGGAGAACTGCCCGCCGCCGAATTCGCCGAGCACGTCGGATTTGCTCCGGCCCGCCAGCGCGGCATAGATCCCGACCAGATTGTCGGCCTCGGGCCGGGTCTCCAGGCCCTTTTCCTCCGACGGCAACGGCTCCGGATCGGTCTTGGCCTTGCGGATCTTCTGCGCGATGGTGTCGGCATCGTCGGTGAGGTTGATGCGCGAATTATCCGATGAATCGGACTTCGACATTTTCTTGGTGCCGTCGCGCAGCGACATCACCCGGGTCGCCGGCCCCGTGATCAGCGGCTCCGGCTGCGGAAAAAACAGCCCGTCGCTGAAGCCGTGGCGGCGGATCGAGTCGGCGAAATCATTGTTGAATTTTTGCGCGATGTCGCGCGACAGCTCGAGGTGCTGCTTCTGGTCCTCGCCGACCGGCACATGGGTGGCGCGATACAGCAAGATGTCGGCGGCCATCAGCACCGGATAGTCGTAGAGGCCCACCGAGGCGTTCTCGCGGTCCTTGCCGGCCTTTTCCTTGAACTGCGTCATGCGGTTGAGCCAGCCGATCCGCGCGATGCAATTGAAGATCCACGTCAGCTCGGCATGGCCGGCCACCTGGCTCTGATTGAAGACGATGTGCTTCTTGGGGTCGATGCCGCTGGCGATGAAGGCCGCGGTGACTTCGCGGGTGTTGCGCGCGAGCTCGGCCGGGCCGCCCCACACCGAGGTCGCCTGGGTAATGGCGTGCAGATCGACCACGCAATACAGGCAGTTGTGCGTCTGCTGCAGCTTCACGAAGTTGACGATCGCGCCGAGATAATTGCCGAGATGCAGATTGCCCGTCGGCTGGACCCCCGAAAATACCCGTTCAACCATCGCCATCATCAATTTCCCGCTGTTAAGCGCCGTCAATTGGCACGTGGGGATCAGTCGCGCAAGTCGCGGGCGGACGGCTGCCGGATCGCGCCAACCGCCTCGTCCCAGCGGGCGGCGCCCGACAGCGCCAGCAGCAGGCCATAGACCGCCATGCCGGCACAAATCAACGTCAGCAAGACGGCCGCATGCGCGAGGCCATGGCCGTTCGCGGTCAGGGCCAGCGCGCCGCGCGCCGCCAGCCACAACAGCCCGCCCATCGCCAGCGCGGAGATGGCGATGCGCGGCAGCCGCCGGCGTGCGTCGGCATCGATGGCGAACCCGAAGGTCGCGGCCCCGCGCCGGATCAGCGACAGCGCAGTGCTCCAGGCCCCGAGCGCGATCGCGGCGGCGATGCCATCGGCGCCGAACCATCGGCCGAACACCAGCGCTGCGGCGATCGCGACCGCAATTCCCGCAACCGTGGCCCATAGCGGCGTCGTGGTGTCGCCGCGCGCAAAGAACGCCGGCGACAACGCCTTGACCAGCACATGGGCGGGCAGGCCGAGCGCCAGCCACATCAGCGCCCGCGCGGTGCCTGCGGTATCGGCGGCGGTGAACAGGCCGTGCTCGAACAGCATCTGCACGATCGGCGTGCTCAGCGCGATCAATCCGAGCGTTGCCGGCAACGCCAGCCCGACCGCGAGTTCCAGGCCGCGCGACTGCGCGTGCATCATCGATGGGCGATCATCGCCGCGCAGCGCGCGCGTCAGCTCGGGCACCAGCACGGTGCCCATGGCGACGCCGACAATGCCGAGCGGCAGCTCGATCAGGCGGTTGGCGAAATAGAGCCACGACACCGCCGCCGGCGCGCCCGAGGCGACGATCGCGCCGGTGACGATCAAGAGCTGCGGCCCGGCGCTGGCGATCATGCCCGGCACGGCTTTGCGGAAAAACCCGCGCATCTCGCCGTCGAACGCGATGCGCAGCGGCGTCGCGGTGCATCGCCGCCCCGGCGCAGCACCAAAATCAGCAATTGCAGCAATCCGGCGACGCCGACCGTCGCCGCGATCACCTGCGCGGCCTCGGCGCCGCTCTCTCGCGTGGCGAGCAGCACGATCATCACGCCGATCAAGGCGATGTTGAACAGCAGCGGCGAGAACGCCGTCAGCGTGAAGCGGCCTTGCGCGTTCAACAGCGCCATCATCACCGTGACCGGCCCGGCAAAGGCGAGATACGGCAGCATCAGCCGCGCATTGTCGATCGCGAATTGCAGCGTCTCCTGTCCGGCAAAGCCCGGCGCCAGCGCCTTGATCACCAGCGGCATCAGCACGCCGATCAACGCCGCGGCCACCACCAGCGCCGCGCTGACGGTGCCGAGCACGCGGCCCGCGAACGCCGCCGCCGCTTTCGGGCCGTCCGCGTCGCGCACCCGCAGCCAGGCCGGCACCAGTGCCGCGTTCAACGCGCCCTCGCTCAACAGACGCCTGACCACATTGACCAGCTGGAACGCCACCAGAAACGCATCCGCCACCGGGCCCGCGCCCAGCAGCGCCGCAATCATGGCGTCGCGCACGAATCCCAAAAGCCGCGAGGCCAGTGTTCCCGTCGATACCGTGAGGAAGGAGCGGATCATGCGCGGCTTTATAGAGCATGACCCGGAAAAGTGGGCAGCCGTTTTCCGATCACGTCATGCTCAAAACAAAGCATGATCCGGACCCGTAGGGCCGCGTTAGCGCAAAGTGGGCACGGTTTTCCGATAAGGTCGTGCTTGATAAAGACCGCTTTACTTGCAGCCGAGGACTGGTAGGCCGCAGACTTCGTCAATGCCGCAAACGATGATGAGACACAAAATCGCGATGGGATCGAGCCGCGATGGCATCGGGCAGCCGAGACGCTCCCTCTCCCGCCTCGTGCGGACCGAGGGTTGGGCGTGAGGCTGGTGACAGGCCTCTCGTCACACGCCCTCATCGGCTGGGCCCGAACCGAATATGAAGCGCGGCCCGGCCTAATTTCATGTTCCTGTTGCGAATTGGCGGCATCCGGTCGCAGGTCAAGAACGCAAACCTTATCGCGATCTGCCGCAGACACGGACGGATGATGACTTCAGCAAAATACGACGTTCTCGGGATCGGCCATGCGATTTTCGACATTCTGGTGCAAACCGATGACAGCTTTCTCGGCCCGCCAGGATCTGCGCCTGACCGAGAGGCGGCATGGCGCTGATCGACGAGGCCCGCGCCTCTCCGCGATCTACAAGGACATGGGAGCCGTCGTCCACCGCACCATCCGCACGCGGCGGCTCCGGTGCCACCACCATCGTCGGTCCTGCGCCAGTTTCGGCGCCCGCACCGCCGTTATCGCCAAGGTCAAGAACGACCAGATCGGCGGTCTCTACACCCACGACATCCGCGCCGCCGGCGTCGCCTTCGAGACCAGGGCGGCTGCTGTCGGCCCCGCCACCGGCTGCTCCTACATCCGGTGACGCCGGACCGGCGAGCGCACCATGAACACCTATCTCGGCGCCGCGCAGCGATCTTGCGCCCGCCGACATCGAAGCCGACTGCCTCAGCGTGCGCGGCGCTCCGCGATCCTTCGACCTCGGACAGGCTATCTCTGGGATCCGCAGAAGCGGCCAAGGAAGCCTTCGTCAAGGCCGCGTCGATCGCGCACGGCGCCGGCCGCCAGGTGGCGCTGACGCTGTCAACGAGTTTCGTTTTGTGTGGGTCGCTACCGCGACGAGTTTCTCGACCTGATCGCGCAAAGGCACCGTCGATCTCGTGTTCCGCCAACGAGGCCGAATTGCAGTCGCTGTACCAGACCACGGATTTCGCAGGCCGCGTTGAAGCAGCTGCGCGCCGACACCAAACTCGGCATCGTCACCCGCAGCGAGAAGGGCTGCGTGGTGGCCTCGAAAGAATGGCGTCATCGCCGTGCCGGCATTTCCGATCGCGAAGATGGTCGACACCGCAGGCGCCGGCGACCTGCTTCGCCGCCGGATTCTTGTTCGGCCTGGTGCGCGGCACCGGCCACGAGACATCGCCGGATTATCCGCGCTCGGCGCGCTGGCCGCAGCCGAGGTGATCCAGCACATCGGCGCCCGGCCGCAGGTGTCGTTGAAGGAATTGGCGAAGAAGAATGGGTTGTTGCGGGTGAGGCGTTAGGGAGAGGCCGACCTCTGCACGGGTCCGTTGCCGAGTTCTGAGCGTGCACGTCAGCGACAGTCGCAGACTTTAAGATGCGCGTCCGTCTCGCCGCCTGCACACGCCGATCACGCTAAACAGGTTCGCAGCCGTGGGTTTCGCTCGCCGGGCCGCGAACATCCGCATCAGGCTCTTACGGTGATCGGCCGAGCTAGCCGCGGTTCAACTCGAAGTCCGAAATCACGAGCACGTTGGCGATTGATATAGTACCGCGCACCACCGCGCGGCTGGCGCTGATTTCCAAGCCAACTCCAGCAGGGTCTGCATCGCCGGTCTGGACATAGGGCCAGCGCCGAAAGTCGGGATCGCGCGCCGCGCGCGCGACGGGCCCACCACATCGTTGGCCCAATGGCATTGTCAACCTCGTGCCAATTCGTAGCGACCAGCTGTCGCGCCCTTTGGAAATTAGTCGGCGCGTCCGTAGTTGGACGCATGAAGTTGCGTCCGTCTTCATCAGACCATGAATTTCGTCACGCCAGTGCATAGACTCACGGTCTATAGATGTGCGTGTCGGACTCTACGCGAGTCTGATTCTGGTGATTTGCCTGTCCAGCCCCCTCCCAAAAAATATTCCCTCTTCCCGTTTGACCCAAATCACCGGCTTATCTCTCGCCATCCCGTGCCCTCAGAGGGACGTATCATGATCGTCAGCTACGTTGGGCGTGGGATGCGGTGGACGCGGCAGCGTCGTCGCGCGAGGGAATTGCAGGGCGGGCTAACGCCTGTGAGCGATCGACCGGCGCGTGGACGAACGGCGCATCTGCGTACGGCCAAGTCGTGTGGTTCTGGCACCCGTTGCTGGTGTCAAGCCCGCGGAGGATGTGTCGGCCCGACCGGGTCCGGCCCATCCGTCAATCCGCGGGTGACGGTGGCAAGACGAATTCGTCGCCGGGAAGAGCACGAAGTAAGCCGTTAAAACCATCGCGCAGGGAATGCCGGGTGATTCCGGTGGACCTGTGGTGACTAACTCGCGTGTTTTTTTCTACACGCGAGGCCGCGGGTGCATCGGGCACCCGGCATTCCCCGCGCCCTCTCTTGAGGGTCGCGCGCGCCCTCTGATTTAAGGCGCGAAGGTTCAGGCATAACTCGGGCGGATGGCGCCGCGAGATCGCGGAATTATGTCTCGGCGCATCACCACAACGTCGTCATTCCGGGGCGCGCAATCTCGAGCCGGAATCCTACCCCGCGTGCTTATGAATCCGGGCTCACGCGTGCGTGTCCCGGAATGACGACTTGAGGCTTTCGCGTCATGGGAGCGGAGCGCGCAATCCGTGCCGCAAGCAACGACTGGATTGCTTCGTCGCGAGTGCTCGTCGCAAGACGTCCTCGCAATCGACGACCTTCGCTATCCCCCTCACGCCGCCTGCTGCGCCGCGTCGAGCCCGGCATAGACGCCGCGCTCGAAGCCGGCGAACGTTTCCAGGCATTTCTTGTCCGCGAACGGCAAGAGCTGCATCAGGATCACGCCGGTGACGTCGCGCGCGGGATCGATCCAGTAATAGGTGTTGGCAAGGCCCGCCCAGGCGAGGCTGCCGGGGCTGCGGCCCTCCGGGGTCCGCTCGGTATTGATCAGGAAGCTCAGCCCCCATTTCTTCGCCATGTCCGGATAGAGATCGACATCGTTGGTGGCGAACGGGATCGCCGATGTCATCCTGCGTCATGTTGAGGTCGCCGATGTGGTTCTGTCCCATCAAGGCGACGGTCTCGGGCTTGAGCACCTCGTTGCCGTTGCCGCGGCCCTTGTTGAGGATCATCTGCGTGAACTTGATGTAATCGCCGGCGGTGCCGTAGAGCCCGCCGCCGCCCATGTGGAATTCCGGATTCTGCTCGACCTCGAACGGGATCGGCGTCTGCGATCCGTCTTCGCCGCGGGTATGCATGCCGACCAGGCGCTGGCGCTGCGCGTCGCCGAGCTTGAAACACGGTGTCGGTCATGCCGAGCGGCGCGAACATATGATCGCGCAAATAGGCGTCGAGCCGCTGGCCGCTCGCGGCCTCGACCGCCTTGCCGACGAAGTCGATATTGGTGCCGTATTCCCAGCGCGTGCCGGGGTCGGACATCAGCGGCGTCTTCAGCGCGGCGTTCTTGCAGGTGGTGATGCCGGCAGTCCGGCTTTCGCCAGATACCGCACCACATCGCCGTTCCACATGTCGTAGGCGAACCCGGCGGTATGGGTCATGAGGTGGCGGAGCGTGATCGGTTTGGTCGCGAGGCGAAGTTGGGGTTCGCCGTTGGCATCGAAGCCTTCGAGCACCTGCGGCGCGGCGAGATCGGGCAGCACGTCGCCGATCGGCGCGTCGAGCGAGAGCTTGCCCTGCTCGACCATCTGCATCCCGGCGGCGGTCGTGACCGCCTTGGTCATCGAGGCGATCCAGAACACGCTGTCCGGCGTCATCGCGTCGTCCCTGGACAGGTCGCGCTTGCCATACGCACCCTGATAAATCACCTCGTCGGCGGTGGCGGCGATGGCGACCACGCCGGGAATTTGCCCGGCGTCGGTTTGCTGGCGCAGCACCTGATCGATCTCCGAATGGCTCGGCATGGGGGTCCTCCCGGTTATTTTTTTGAAGTCAGCGATCTTCCTCCCGGCGGCGGTTGCTCGCAAGTCCGTGATTACTATCTGTCGTAAATATCGCAATTGCGTGATCGCGGAGGCGCGGCGCGCGTCCTGGCGGCGCAGGGCCGGTGCATCGGCCAGCCAAACTCACCATAATTTGCGGAAGCAAGGCGCGAGCGACCGGTGACCTCGGGGACCACCGGCGTTAAGCTCCTGAGGAAATTGATCCTGAGCGCGTTATTTGACTGTAAGGCATTCCAATTTCAGCACAAATGAACGCGGCCGATATCGCCAATTTATTAAAATGAGGCCACCTGAGAGCTGCGCGGAGACCACGATGATCTCGACCTGGAGCGAATGGAAACGCTATCCCCGTGCCGGGCGCAGCGAGAATATCGAGGCGCCGATCACCCCCGGCATCTACGAAGTCCGCTACGCCGGCACCGGCGCGCAGCACTCGTTCGGGGCGGTCGAGAATGTCGCACAGGCGTTGTCGAGGTTGCCGGTCGCGACGAAATCCTGGTTCGGGCGCCGTGATCCCGCGTCGCTGCCGGATCTCGAATATCGCACCTGCGCGGCCTCTTCCAAGTCAGATGCCAAGGCCGCGGTGGAGCGCATGATCGGCCGTCGCGACACCTATATGAGCGGCGCGGCCTAAGCCTTCCGGATTGGTCGAGGCAGCCGGTCGTTTGCGGCCGGTGTCGTTCGGCGCATTTGGGTCTATAGTGGTCTCCAACACCAAAAAGCCCTCCAGAAAGAGCCCCCAGGGAGTAACACCATGACCCCGACCGCCGCCGCCCGCGCTTCGCAAGCATCCACCCCCTCGCTGCGCGACCGCCTGAAAGATTCCTCGCTGCTGCGCGAGCAGTGCTACATCGACGGCGCCTGGACCGGCACGCCGGCCAACCCTGTGACCAATCCGGTCAACGGGGTGGAACTGGCGAAGGTGCCGAAACTGAGCACGGCGGAAGCGACGCAGGCCGTGGAAGCCGCCGAACGCGCCTTTCCGGCGTGGGCCAAACTCACCGCCAAGCAGCGCTCCAATATCCTGCGCAAATGGTTCGACCTGATCGTCGCCAATCGCGAAGACCTGGCGCTGATCCTCACCTCGGAGCAGGGCAAGCCGCTGGCGGAAGCGCTGGGCGAGGTCGATATCGGCGGTGCCTATGTCGAGTTCTTCGCCGAAGAGGCGCGGCGTGTGTATGGCGAAACCATTCCGACCCAGCGGCCGGACGCGCGGCTGCTCGCGATCAAGCAGCCGATCGGCGTCTGCGGCGCGATCACGCCGTGGAATTTTCCCTGCTCGATGATCACCCGCAAAGTATCGCCGGCGCTGGCCGCCGGCTGCACCGTGGTGCTGAAGCCCGCCAACGAGACGCCGCTCACCGCGCTGGCCCTGGTGGCGCTGGCCGAGAAGGCCGGCGTGCCGAAGGGCGTGTTCAATATCCTCACCGGCAACTCGTCGGCGATCGGTAAGGTGCTGTGCGAACATCCCGCCGTGCGCTTTGTCGGCTTCACCGGATCGACCGAAGTCGGCAAGATCCTGTATCAGCAGGCCGCGGTCGGGGTGAAGAAGCTCGGGCTCGAGCTCGGCGGCAACGCCCCGTTCGTGGTGTTCGACGACGCCGATATCGATGCCGCCGTCGAAGGCGCGATCGTCTCAAAGTATCGCAACATGGGCCAGACCTGCGTTTGCGCCAATCGCCTCTATGCCCAGGACAAGATCTACGATGCGTTCGTCGAGAAGCTTTCCAAGAAAGTCGCGGCGATGAAAATCGGCGACGGCACCGAGGCCGGCGTGACGCAGGGACCGCTGATCAATATGGAGGCCGTCGACAAGGTCGAGAAGCACATCGCGGATGCGGTCAAGGGCGGCGCCAAAATCGTCACCGGCGGCAAGCGCCATGCGCTCGGCGGCAGCTTTTTCGAGCCGACGGTGCTGGCCAACGTCCGGCCGGACGCGCTGGTCGCGCATGAGGAAACCTTCGGTCCGCTGGCCCCGGTATTCCGCTTCAAGGACGAGGCCGAAGTCATCGCGCTGTGCAACAACTCGCCGTTCGGCCTCGCGTCATACTTCTATTCGCGCGACCTCGGCCGGGTCTGGCGGGTGGCGGAGGCGCTGGAATCCGGCATGGTCGGCGTCAATACCGGCCTGATCACCACCGAGGTCGCCCCGTTCGGCGGCGTCAAGGAAAGCGGCCTCGGCCGCGAGGGCTCGCATCACGGCATGGAAGAATATGTCGAGATCAAATACGTGATGATGGCGGGGGTGTAGGGCGCTCAATTTGACCCTTCTATCCAAGGCAATGGCCACGGCTCTCCTGTGCACCGCCGTCTTCGCGGGCCTTAGCCACGCGCAGGAGCCGAACGCAGCCGTTGCCGACCGAACGACTGGTCGATCTCCCATTTCCGGATGGCGGCCATCAAAGAGTCCTGTTCGTCGCACCACAGAGGCCGAAGGCGGTCATCGTCATGCTGCCGGGAGGCTCCGGAAACGTGGGGTTAACCCGCGATGGCGACATTCGCCATGACGATAATTTCGTGGTTCGCACGCGAGGGCTGTGGGCCGCCCGGGGCTATGCGGTGCTGATCCCGGATACGATCGATCGCGAAAATCTAAGAGGAGCGCGCAGCTCTCCCGAATACGCACGCGTGGTAGATCGTCTGATCGGCTTCGCGCATGATCAGGCCGCCGCCCCTGTCTTCCTCCTGGGCACGAGCCAGGGCTCGATCGCGGCTATGAACGGAGCGGCGCACGCCCGGCCCGGAACCCTCGCCGGACTCATATTGACCGAGTCCGTCTCCGTGATGGGCGGCAGCCATGAGACCGTGTTCGATGCCGAACCTCAGCATGTGCGTGTCCCCGCATTGGTCGTAGCGAACAAGGACGACCAGTGCGATGTCGCTCCGCCCGAAATGGCGCCGAAGATCGCCTCGGCCATAAGTCACGCTCCGGACGTCAAAGTGGTGACGGTGTCGGGCGGGGTTTCAAAGTCTTCGAAAGATTGCGGCTCCCTGACCCCCCATGGCTACTACGGAATCGAAGATCGAGTCGTGAGCCTCATCAGCGATTGGATGCAGGGTCATCTCCACTGATGTCGCGACCATGATGGGGGCTCGCGCTCCGCAAACCCTAGGTAATGATGACCACAGACCTGTTCGAATCTCCTGCTTGCCGTCTCATCGCGAGCCGCGTCCGCGACTTGATCGAGACGGAGCAGCAATCGGTCGCGCATCGGTTCGACCATCTGCAACGCGTGGCGCGCAATGCGCGCGCCATCATGGCGTCCTACCCCGAGGCGGATGCCGAGATACTGTTGCTCGCCGTGCTGCTGCATGATGTCGATCAACCGTTCGACGACAAAAGGAATCATGTCTCGCGCAGCGCCAAATTGGCGGAGCGACTGCTGACCGAGATTGAATACCCGCCGGCCCGTATTGCGCGCGTGCTCGATGCAATTCGGGAGCACTCGACCGAGAATGTGACGGAGGCTCCGCCCACCACGGTCGAAGCCCGAATTCTGTTCGACGCAGATAAGCTGGATGGGTTAGGGCCGCACGGAATCCTGCGGGTGTTCGCGCTCTCACGTCAAATGGGCAGGCCGCTGGTCGAGACGATCGCCTGGTATCGTGGGAAGATCGCGGTTGCGATGGCGAACATGCAGACGCCGGAAGGACGCGCGATCATGGACAACAAGCTGCCGCTGGTGGAAGCCTTTCTTGCTGCGCTGGAGCAAGACCTCGATGACGCGCCGCTCGATCATGTACCTGGTGACGTCACCTTCAGATCGGCGCCGGTGACGCGGCGATAGGCTTCGAGATAGCGCTTGCTGGTGGCGTCCACGACGGCGGCCGGCAGCGGCGGGGCGGGAGCTTCGCCGTTCCAGCGGCCGGCGCGGCGCTCGGTGTCGAGATAATCGCGCAGCGGCTGCTTGTCGAAGCTGGGCTGCGGCTGGCCGGGCCGATAGGCGTCCGCCGCCCAGAACCGCGAGCTGTCGGGGGTCATCGCCTCGTCGATCAGGATGATGCGGCCACTGCTATCCCGGCCGAATTCGAACTTGGTGTCGGCGATGATGATGCCCCGCTCGCGGCTGACCTTCTCGCCGAGCGTATAGACGGTGCGGGTCATGTCCTCCAGCGTGGCGGTGACGTCGTCGCCGAGGATCGCGCGCATCCGCGCCACGGTGATGTTCTCGTCGTGGCCGGTTTCGGCCTTGGTCGCCGGGCTGAAGATGGCCGGCTCCAGCTTGCCGCTTTCCAGCAGGCCGGGCGCGAGCGTCTCGCCCGCCAGCGTGCCTTGGGCGGCATATTCCTTCCACGCCGAACCCGAGAGATAGCCGCGGATCACGCATTCGATCGGAAATACCGTGGTACGGTGGCACAGCATCGCGCGTCCGGCGAGCGAAGCCCGATGACCCTGCAGCGCCGGCACTTCCCTGACGATGGTATCGGCGTCGGCGCTGATCATGTGATGCGGCACCACGCCCTCGAGCTGCGCGAACCACCAGGCGCTGATCTGGGTCAGCACCGCGCCCTTCATCGGGATGGTCTCGGCCATCACCACGTCGAAGGCGCTGATGCGGTCGGTCGTCAGCAGCAACACGCGATCGTCGCCGACCGCGTAGATATCGCGGACCTTGCCGCGTCCGATCCGTGGCAAGGGCAGGTCGCTGGCGAGCATCGTGTTCATTCATCAAACTTTCAATAGCGGTGCGATCCGCCGCAACCGCGCGTCATGTGAAACGAGAAAGGAAAACTTCACTCCGGCAGCGGAATGAACTCATGTTCGTTGGGAACGTGCGCGAAGCGGCCGCGCTTCCAGTCTTCCTTGGCCTGTTCGATCCGCTCTTTACTGGAAGAGACAAAATTCCACCAGATGTGGCGCGGGCCTTCCAGCGCGTCGCCGCCGAGGAACATCATCCGCGCCGGCTTCAGTGCTTTCACGGTGATGCGATCACCGGGCCGGAAAATCAAGAGCTGCGGTCCTTCGTAACGAGCGCCTGCAATCTCGATCTCGCCATCGATCAGGTAGATCGCACGCTCTTCATGGTCGGGATCCAGCGGCACGCTGATCCCCTCTTGCGCCGTCACCTCGGTATAAAACCACGGCGATACCATCGCGACCGGCGATTTCACGCCAAACCCGCTGCCCGCGATCACGCGCGCGGTGAAGCCGCGGTCCTCGACAACCGGCAGATCCGCGGCCGCATAATGCTGAAACGACGGCGCGATCTCTTCGGACGCCGGCCGGCAACGCGATCCAGCTTTGCAAGCCGAGCATCTTCTGGCCGTCGCGGCGCTGGACGTCGGGCGTTCGCTCCGAATGGGCGATGCCGCGCCCCGCCGTCATCAGGTTCATGGCGCCGGGCTGGATTTCCTGAGTATTGCCCTCGCTGTCGCGGTGCATGATGCTGCCGTCGAACAAATAAGTGACGGTGGCAAGGCCGATATGCGGATGCGGCCGCACGTCCATGCCCTTGCCGGCGATGAACTGCACCGGGCCGAAATGGTCGAAAAAGATAAAGGGGCCGACCATCTGGCGCTTGCCGTGCGGCAACGCGCGGCGCACCTCAAATCCATCGCCGAGGTCGCGCGTACGCGGCACGATCACGAGTTCAAGTGCGTCGCAGGTCAGGGGATCGCCCAGCACAGGATCGTTGGAAGGAAGCCAGCTCATGGGAAACCTCCGTATTTTGGCGGCGATCATAACAGGAATTGTTCCGTCCCGCGCAAGCTCGGTCTTATCCCCGATTTCCGGCCGCGCCGAAAGAGCTGTAGCAATCGCTTGCGCTGACCGCGACGAAAGCTATTAAGAACGCATCCTTCCACGGCCAGAAGTGTCATGACACCGTCGTTATCGCGAAATGACCGTTCAACCGTTGCCATCGTCGGCCTCGGCAGCATAGGCGGCGTGGCCGCGGGATGTCTGCGCGCTGCCGACCGGCACGACGTCATCGCTTGCGCCCGCCGTCCGATTGAGCGCCTCGTGCTCGACCGGGCCGATAGCAGTATCGAGCTGCCGTTGCGGGTTTTAACCGACCCTGCGAAGGCTTCGCGGGTCGATTGGGTTTTGCTCTGCACCAAGGTCCAGCATACGCCGCTGATCGCGCCTTGGCTGCAGCGGTTGTGCGATCGGGGGACGCGGGTCGCGGTGCTCCAAAACGGGATCGACCACACCGCTCGGGTCACGCCGTTGGCTGCCGGCGCGAGCATCGTCCCGACCATTGTCTATTATAATGGCGAGCGGCTTGGCCCCGATCACGTCCGGCTGCGTCAGGTCGCGGAGCGCGATCTCGCGGTGGCGGACGACGCTGACGGCCGTGCCTTCGCGCAACTGCTTGAGGGAACGCCGCTGCGCGTCAAGCTGAGCGATGATTTCCGCACCTTGTCGTGGCGCAAGCTGCTGATCAACGCCATCGCCAATCCGGTCACCGCGCTCACCTCGCAACGGCAGGCGGTGTTCCGGCGCGATGATATCAAGGCGCTGTGCCTCGCCATCCTCGATGAGGCGGTGGCAGTCGGGCGTGCCGACGGCGCGGCTCTCGCGGAGGATGAATCGATGCAAACGCTGTCGACGCTTCTGACCTATCCGCCCGACGCGGGCACCTCGATGTATTTCGATCGGCTGGCGGGACGAAGCCTCGAGGCCGAAGCCCTGACCGGCGCGATCGTTGCTGCCGGGGCGCGGCTGAAGATCGCCACGCCGATCAATTCCGCTTTGCTGGCGATGCTGCGTGCGGTCAGCGACAGCGCAAACCCAGGCTGAGGCTCGTCGAAATCGGCGACAGTTCCAACGTCCTCATTTTGTTGGTCGAACTGCGTGGTGCTAGTACGTCGAGCGCGACCGCAGCGCCGACATTTCAGGCGGTCAGCATGGGCGGGCCGAGAATCTCGATACCGAATCTCTGCCTGATGATGTCGATGTCGAGATCATCGCCCCTGGCTATCATTCTCAATGCCTCTTCGCAGCCGCCGGGCGAAACAATGGCGACCATGCGGAACGGTGAACTGAAGGGATTGCACCAAGCGTGGCGGATGTTCCTGGTCAGGGTTATTGACGTGCCGGCCGGAGCATCGAACGTTCTGTCGCCGTACAGGATGCGTGCGGTGCCTTCCAGAATGATAAAGTGCTCATCTTCATTGCGGTGAAGGTGCACGGGCGTTCCGTCGCCGGGCTGCGAGACAATTTCAACGACTGAATACCCGCCCTCGGTGTCCGCGGAGGTCGCGAGGATCGAACAGCGCTCCCCCGGTCTCGTCTGCAGCCACTCGCCCTTGGTTTCGCGATCGATCGGCGGGGTTTCTTTGGGTGAAGTTGTCATCGGTGTTGCCTCGGAGATGATGTCTGACCTGAACCTGATGCCTCCCGGAGCCTGATGACGATAGCAACGGCGGGCAAGTAAACAGAAGCGGCGGCGGATCACGAAGCAACGATCTGCCCGTGAGCAAGTTCGGATTGCTTCCGCCTTCGCTAAAAAAGCTACGGCGGACAGTTCGTCGCTTGCGCTCTTCGCGATGACGGCGATAAGTACGAGGATACCGAAAACAAGGGCGAGGACACCGATGATCGCTCCTCTGAAACCAGGTGTCACGCTTGCCGGGCTGGACGGTCCCGTCATCGAGACCGAGCGCTTGATCCTGCGGCCATGGCGCAACGCCGATATCGTGCCAAACACGGCGATGCTGGCCGATCCCGTTGCAGGCCGGTTCATCACCGCGGACGGCAAGCCCATCACCGACGCGTTCGCCGGATGGCGGAACGCGGCGATCATGTCCGGCCACTGGGCGCTGCACGGCGTCGGCATGTTTGTGGTCGAGGAAAGATCCACCGAAAGCTTTGTCGGGCGCGTGGGGCCGTGGAAGCCGCCGGGTTGGCCGGGCTTTGAAATCGGCTGGGGCCTTGCCAAGGAGTTTCGCGGCAAGGGCTATGCGGTCGAGGCGGCACGGGCGACAATCGATTGGTCGTTCGCGACCTTCGAGATCGACCGGATCATCCACTGCATCGATCGCGAGAACGAAGCGTCGCAGGCCGTCGCGCGACGGCTAGGCGCCAGGAAAGAGGGCGAGTTCGAATTGCTCGGTCGTGCCGCGGATATCTGGGTAACGATGTACGATGCGTGGGCAGCTTCGCACAATTGAATCATCGAACCGCGCCGTGGTTGTCGCGCAGTTCGATCGGTGAGCGGCGATTAATGCCTGGGCGTTCTACTGTCGCCCGAGCTGCGTGGCTTTTTCGACGCGATCGAAACGCTCGAGCGACAAGATCGCGTCCGCTAACTGATCGGCGCGGCCGTTCAACACCGGGCGGGCGAGGGTGAGGAATTTCTGCTGCATCGCCTGCGCGTCCGGGAACGACCCGGGCTCGCCGGAAGGATCGGCGTAAAGCCGCTCGTGCACGCCGTCATCCGTGGTGATGCTGACGCGCGCGCCGAACGGATGGCTGCGGCCGACCTCGAGTCGATCGTCCTGCACCACGTCGAACTTGTCCGCCAGCGCATCGACGGCGGCGTCGCCGAGCCGCTGATAGTCGTCCCAGCCGAAGCTGCCCTGATCGAGCGCGACCGCGCCGGTGAAGAACATCGAGAACTGTCCGCCGACGATCGAGGTCGGGTGCCGCTTGGTCGCAGCGTCGCCGGTCAGCGTGATGCCGTTGCGATGCAGGCCGATTTCGACGCGCTTGATCTGATCCGGCGTGAGATTGTGTTCCCGCCGCATCGCAATCAGCGCATCGAGCGCGGCGTGGGTGTAGCGGCAGGCCGGATAGGGTTTCACGCCGATCTTCATGGTCTCGTAGATCTTGCCGAGCCCGGCCACGGCCTTTTCGGGATGCGCGTTGTCACTATAGCCGACCAGCAGGCCGTGCTTGCCCTCGACCAATTCGGTCGAGCCGATGAATTCATTTCGCGCCAGCGTCGCGGCGATCACCCCGTTCATGGCGGCGGCGCCGACCTGGTAGCGCTTGTTCCAGGCGCCATTGGCAAGGAATTGCAACGAGCCGGCGGCCTGGCTGCCGGAGACGCCGAACGCCGCGACGATCTGATCTTTCGTCAGCCCAAAAAGCTTTGCGGCCGCGGCCGCCGCGCCATAGGTTCCCGCGGTCGCGGTGGGGTGAAAACCGCGCGCGTAATGTGAGGTGGGATCGAGCGCGTTGCCGAGCCGGCAGCAGACCTCATAACCCGCAACGATCGCGGTCAGCACGTCGCGGCCGGATGCGCCGACCAGTTCGCCGATCGCGAAGGCGGCCGGAACCACCGGCGCGCTCGCATGCAACGAGGAATCCGCATGGGTGTCGTCGAAATCGAGGGAATGGCCGAGTGCGCCGTTGAGCAATGCTGCTACCGCGGGCGTCCAGGTCTTGCTGTCGCCGAACACGGTGGACTGTCCCTTGCCGTCGAGCGCCAGGGCTTCGAGCATCCCAAGCAGCGAGGGCGTAGATTCGGCGTCGCGGCGCGCGCGGATCGCGCTGCCGAGGAAATCGAGCGTCAACGCCTTGGCGCGCTCCAGCACTTCCGGTGGGATGTCGTCGAATTTCAAGTCAGCGACGTAAGCGGCGAGCGTTGCGGTTTCATCGGCCATAGCGGTATCTCGGCGTTGCCTCGTGAATACGGTTGAAATTTAGGTACGGCCGCCAGCCTGCGGCGTCAACCTGCGCCACGTCGGGTCAGACCCTTGCTTTCTATGCGCCAGATCAGGAGGCCGATCCGGTCCTCGCCGAAGAACGGGTCGTTCTCGGCGCGCGCATCGGTGGTGTTCGCCAAACTGTCACACGTTGGTCGTCTCTCGTTCTCATGATCAATCTGGAGTTGAAGAACTCCGCAGATGAAGAATCATGGCGCGCCTGTCCGTTCTGCGAGGTTCGGGCAAAAGGAACGCGCCAGCAGTAGGAGGAAGACAAGATAATGCTCAAAGAAAAACTCGTTTCCATTCAACGACTGCAGAGAATCGGCGCGTCCGCGACTGCCATTGTGGAACGCGCTCTGCTCGGCGCTGGTGCTTGGCATCGCCACGGCGTGGGCTGTGCCGGCGTTCGCCACGTCGACGCGCGTAAGCGCGCCGGACGGCACGTTTCAAGGTAAGCCCAACACCACGGGTGCGATGCGGGAATTCCTCGGCATCCGGTATGCCCAGCCGGTGACCGGGGACTTGCGCTGGAAGGCGCCGCAACCGTTGAAGCCCACGATGGCGACCCAGGACGCAACTCAATTCGGCAACCACTGTCCCCAGGCGCCGGGCGCCTACGGCAATGCCACGATCGACTGAAGACTGCCTGTTCCTCAACGTCTTCACCCCCAACCAACACGACGATCACAAGGGCAAGGGTGACCACGACGGACGGGACGACCATGACGGCAAGGGCGACCACGCCGACAACGACGCGCTTCCGGTGATGATGTGGATCCACGGCGGCTCGCTCGTGGTCGGCGAAAGCAACGAGTATGATGCAAGCAAGCTTGTGAAAGCCGGCGTGGTTGTGGTGACCATTAACTATCGGCTCGGGGCACTCGGGTTCATGGCCCATCCGGCCCTGACCGGCGAGTCTCCCGATCACGTGTCGGGCAACTACGGCATCCAGGACCAGCAGGCCGCGCTGAAGTGGATCCGGCGCAATATCAGGGCGTTCGGCGGCGACCCGGACAGGGTGACGATATTCGGTGAATCGGCGGGCGGACTGAGCACGTTCGTCAACCTCGTCTCGCCCACGGCTCGCGGGTTGTTTCATCGCGCGATCGTCGAGAGTGGCGCCTATATGCAGACGCAGCCGACGCTGGCGCAGACCGAGGCGACGGGGACCAAGTTCGCGGCGGCTGTCGGGTGCAATCAGTCGAAGCCCACGGATGTGCTTGCGTGCCTGCGCGGCCTTCCGGTTTCCACCATTCTCGCCAACCAGGCCCTCACACTCCTCGGCAGTGGAGCCCCGCCTAACGTCGACGGCAAGGTGCTGACCCAGTCGGTCGGAACTGCGCTCGCTTCGGGGCAGTTCAACCGCGTGCCGCTGATGAACGGCACCAACCATGACGAGTGGCGCCTGTTCGTGGGCTCGGGCTTTGACCTTGCCGGTGGTCCGGTCACCGCCGCCACCTATTTGTCGGCGCTCGCGGCGACGGTGGGTAAGGCAAACGCGGCGGAAGTCGCCACCCATTATCAGGTCCCTGCTCAATTCCCAGGCTTCGACCAGGCGGTCGGTGCGGTGGGAACGGCCGAGAACTACTCCTGCCCGGCGCGGTTCGTGGACGAGATTGCGTCTCCGTTCGTCCCGATCTTTGCGTACGAGTTCGCCGACGAGAACGCGCCGCAGAACTACCTGCCTCCGATGAGCATCCCCTACGCTGCATCGCACGCCTCTGAGATTCAGTACCTCTTCCCGGTCGCCAACCCGTCGGGATATGGTTTGAATCTCCCCCAGACGCCGCTCGACGCCCAACAGCAGAAGCTGTCCGATCACATGGTCGGCTACTGGACGGAATTCGCCAAGAACGGCGATCCCGAACGGGCACGGGCAGCCGCATTGGCCGCGCTTCCGGCGCGACCATCAGTTGGTCCTGTCGTTGGTCCCGCGGAATCCAACCACGGAGACTGACTTTGCGAAAGACCATCAGTGCGATTTCTGGGACACATTGGCCGGCCGCAGCTTGCCGCCCGCCGGTGGTCACGACGAACATGCCGAGAACCACTGAACGCGACTAGTCTTGCTGCACCTCACCCCGTCGCGCTCGCGCGATGGGGTGACGACGACGTCAAATCAACCCAGCAGACTTCATCAGTCCATGAGCCATGGCCTGCCGGGGCTATTCGCGTTCTTTGATCGTGTCCGTCGGCTGCCTGCGGATCTCAGGCCGCTATTTGCCGCAGCATGGCGGGTACGATCAGGCGATGAAACGGCAGGATGATCGCCAGATAGATGCGGCCGAGCCGATTATGCGTCTTGACCAGCGTCGTTGCGGTGACCCGCTGGCCGGGGTCGGACGTTGCGACGTCCACGACGAGGCGGAAATCCAGATGCTTGTCGTTGAAGCCGGCGACAAGGCGGTCCGGCGTTTCGGTCAGGATCGGAAATATTCCGATCGTGTCTCTCGGGATTGCTTCGCTTTGAGCGGATGTTTTCAGGCCGAACGGCATGACCAGAAAATGCCGCAAGCCCGTCAGGGCTCCGATCCATCGCGGCGAGCGCCCCAGCATCGCCTTCGCCGCGTTGCGCGCGTCGAAAGCGCGGTCCTCAACATCAATCGCGAAGGCATCGATGAATTGCGCGCCGGCCAGCACCGCGGCGACGTCAACCTTGGGGGCGACCTCGCGGACCTTCATTGCGATACAAGCCTGTTCGCCAGCCGCCGGAACCGCAAGACGAGAAGAATGGCATAAACGGCGGTCCCGCCGGACAGTCCGATCCAGATGCCGACGGCGCCGAGTCCGGTCCGGAAGCCGAGCACGCAAGCCGCGGTGAAGCCGATCAGCCAGTAGCTGATCACGGCAAACAACAGCGGCACCCTTGTATCGTTCATGCCGCGGAGCGACCCGGCCGCAATGGTCTGGACGCCGTCGGCGATGAAGAACGTCGCGCCGACCAGCAACAGGGTCGCGGTGAGTTCGATGGCGGCGCCGGCACTCTCGGCGGTGCCGAAGAAAAGCTCCGCGATGGCATATCGGCTCACGATCACGGCCAGGGTCAAGATCGCGACCAGCACGATTCCGAGCAGCGCCGCGACCAGGCCGGCCCGCTTGACCGCAGTGGCATCCTTGCGGCCGACGGCGTGCCCGACCCGCACGGTGGCCGCCATGCCGATGCCGAACGGCACCATGAACAGGATGGCGGTAACCTGCAACGCGACCTGATGGGCCGCCAGCGCGGTGGTGCTGATCAGGCCCATCAACAGCGCCGCGGCGGAGAACAGCCCGTATTCCAGCATGAATGCGATCGAGATCGGTGCGCCGATGACCAGGAGTTGGCGCATCAGCCCGGCGTCGAAGCGCCAGAAATGTCCGAGAACGTCATATTTCCGGAACGGCCGGCGATAGGTGGCAAACCAGAGGCCCGCCAGGAATGTGCCGAAATTGACGATCGTGGTGGCGAGGCCGGCGCCGAGCAATCCCAACTGCGGCAGCCCCCATTCGCCGTAAATCAGCAGATAGACCAGAAGCGCGTTGGCCGGGATTGCGATCAGTGTGATCCACAGCGCCGGCTCGGGCCGATTAACCGCGCCCATGAAACTGCGGATCGCCAGAAACCATAGCGCCGGCGTCACGCCCCATACCAGGCCGAAAAGATATTGCTGTGCGAGCTGTGCCGCCGCGGGCGCCTGGCCCAGCGCCAGCAGGATCCGCTCGCCGTATAACGAGAACAACATGATCGGCGCGGAAATCAAAAGCGCGGCCCAAAGGCCGGTCCGAAGCGCGCGCCGGACCAGCCGCGGCTGGTGGGCGCCGAAGGCTTGCGCGGCGAGCGGCGCCACCGCCGATACCAGCCCCATTCCGATGGTGAAGCTGACGAAGTATACGGTGCCCGCCAGCGCGGCGGCGGCAACCGCATCGTTGCCGAGACGCCCGATGAAACCGAGATCGGTCGCCATCATCGCGATCTGCCCAAGCTGGGTCAGCGCCATCGGTGTCGCGAGCTTGAGCGTTTCGGCCAACTCGTGGCCGAGGGTATCGCGTGAGGGGGGCGCGACCCCGCGCGGTGCGATCGATGCCGGTCCGACTTTATCGAGGGACGTCATGAGGGCAGACTAGCACCCTCACTGCCGGAATAGGCAACGGCGAAACTGCGACCTATTTAACTAATCGCCGTCCTGCGTTCGCGCAGGAACGCGGGTGATCCTGGCGCCGAGCGCATTGAGTCGTTCGTCGATGCGCTCATAGCCGCGCTCGATCTGGTCGGCGTTGTTGATGGTGCTGACGCCCTCGGCACACACCGCGGCCAGCAGCATCGACATCCCGGCGCGAATGTCAGGAGACGACATCAGCCCGCCGCGCAGCCGGCTCGGCCCGGCCACGATCGCGCGATGCGGATCGCACAGCACGATGCGGGCGCCCATCGAGATCAGCTTGTCGACGAAGAACATCCGCGACTCGAACATCTTCTCGA
Source organism: uncultured Alphaproteobacteria bacterium (assembly GCA_963843235.1). GTDB lineage: Bacteria > Pseudomonadota > Alphaproteobacteria > Rhizobiales > Xanthobacteraceae > Bradyrhizobium. The sequence continues at coordinate 73,631 of CAWJJV010000002.1, read as the reverse complement.
ACATCAGGATCACGCCGTCACATTGGGTCGCGGTTACGATCGCGATCGACATCAGGTCGGCGGGGAACGCCGGCCACGGCTGGTCCTCGAGTTTCGGCACGTGGCCGCCGAAATCGTCCTTGATCTTCATGGCCTGACCGGAGGGCACGACGAGATCGTCGCCTTCGATCCCGCAGACGATGCCGAGCCGCTCAAACCCCATCCGGATCGAGCGCAGATGATCGACGCCGGCGCGTGCGATGCGAAGCGGCGAACGCGTCACCGCGGCCAGCCCGATCAGCGAGCCGACCTCGATGTGATCGGGACCGATCGAATAGCTGGCGGCGCCGAGCGTCGCGGGCCCGTGCACCACCATGGTGTTGGTGCCGATGCCCTCGATGCGGGCCCCGAGCGCCACCAGGAAATGCGCGAGGTCCTGCACGTGCGGCTCGGATGCGACGTTGCGCAAATGGCTGGTGCCGTGTGCGGCCACCGCGGCGATCAGCGCGTTCTCGGTAGCCGTCACGCTGGGCTCGTCGAGAAAAACGTCCGCGCCCTTGAGGCGCGCGGCGCGGAACTCAAGCCGGTGGGTCGCGGTGACGGTGGCGCCGAGCTGCTCGAAGGCCAAAAAATGTGTATCGAGACGCCGCCGCCCAATGACGTCGCCGCCGGGGGGCGGCAGGGCGACCTCGCCGCAGCGCGCCAGCAATGGTCCCGCCAGCAGAATCGAGGCCCGTATCCGCGCGCAAAGCACCGGATCGAGGTCGGCGGCGCGAACATCCTTGGCATGGATGGCGAGCGTGTTGCGATGCCGCCATTCGGCGGAGGCGCCGACTGAGCGGATCAGTTCCACCAGCGTTTCGGTATCGCGAATGCGTGGAACATTTTCGAGCGTGACCGGATGCTCGGTCAGCAACGCCGCGGCGATGATCGGCAGCGCGGCGTTCTTGTTGCCGGACGGCGTAATCGTGCCCGTCAGCCGGTGGCCGCCCTCTACGATGTATTGAATGGGCGGCACCCGCGCCGTGTCCGGGTTGCGAATTTCATGATCCATGGCGGCCCCTCTTACACGAAGTTCGGATTCGAAAGGAAATCAGAAATCCATCATGAAGTGCCGTCGTGGCCGGGCGCCACGCGTGAGTTGGGTGCTGACGGCACCCACCGCGGTGACTCCCACCACCGCTCATCGTCTTGGCGACGGCAGCAGGCCTTTGATTGAGTTTGGTTTTCTGATGTCGACCTGGTCCCGGCTTAGCCCTGAGGGGGCCTAGGAGTATGGGCCTTTCTTCACGCGCCTTTTCCGCCTGATGGGAAGCCTCAAGCATCGACCGGCGCGATCGATGTTCCTTCACGCGCGGTACAACAACTGAATACTTCGGCGATGACCGCACCATCCGGGGAGCCGACGGCGATCCGGCGCTTTAGACCAGCGGTTTCAATAGCGCAGCAAGACATCTTTCCGTTGTCCTCAGATCGTCCTGGTCAACGGAAGTTTGAAATCGATCTCCTTTAACCAGCGCACTAAACCAGTTATGGCTTTAGGCCACGTCGCCCGCGCTTGAGCTGACGAAAAGGTTCTCCTCTGGTTTCTCGTGAGTGTCGGCGTTCCTTCGGTCGTGAAGGCCGCCTCAACTGTCTCGCGAGACAACCCAAGGGGATTTGCGGTTACTTGTTCGCTATTTTGAAGCTGTAAGCGCGGCAAGAGTACAGGCCTGGAGAGGCAAAATGCGTTTGCGCGGGTTCCTGCTCGGAATTCTGGCCGTGATCGTTGTCGTGATCCTCGGTGGGGTTGCCTGGGTTTGGCGACCTGAGATCGCTCCGATTTCCGTCAGTCAAGAGTCAAAGCAAGACAAGCGGGTCATCCAGCATGGCGCCGCATTGGCCGCGATCGGCAACTGCAACGATTGTCACGTCTCGAACTCCGGGAAATCCTATGCCGGCGGGCGATCGATCCCGACGCCCTTCGGAACGATTTTTTCAAGCAACATCACGCCCGACGGTGAGACGGGAATCGGGGCCTGGTCCGAGGCCGCTTTCCAGCGCGCGATGCGCGAGGGCGTCGATCGCCAGGGACGGCAGCTTTATCCGGCCTTTCCCTACGATCACTTCACCAAGGCAACGAGCGAGGACATCAGCGCGCTTTACGCGTTCCTGATGAGTCAAACTCCGGTTCGCAACGCCGTTCCGGCGAACGCGCTCGCCTTTCCGTTCAATTTTCGTCCGATCGTAGCCGGCTGGAAGCTGCTGTTTTTCCGCGAAGCGCCGCTTGAGCCGGATGACAGCAAGGGCGAGGCGTGGAACCGGGGCCGATATCTGGTTGAAGGTCTTGGCCACTGCGGCGGCTGCCATACGCCGCGCAATGCGCTGGGTGCGGAAAAGGCGAACCGCACCTATGCCGGCGGCGTTGCCGAAGGCTGGAACGCGCCGCCTTTGAATTCGGAATCGATGGCGGCTCACAAATGGACGGCCGATCAAATGGCGGAATATCTATCCACCGGCTGGCATCGGTTGCACGGCGCGGCGACCGGCCCGATGGCGGACGTTACCAATAATCTCGGGCGGGCATCGGCGCAGGATGTGCGGGCGATCGCGGTCTACATCGCCTCTCTCTCGGCTCAATCCGGAAACACCAACGCTCCCGTGGCGCCTCCCCACGGCAACGAGGTTGCGGGCGCATCGCCCGAGGTGGTTGCGATCTACAACGGGGCCTGTGCCAATTGTCATAACGACCGCCACGACGTCGGTCCCTCAAAGGCGATATCGCTGTCGCTGAGTTCCGCGGTGCGACAGTCAGGCTCGGCCAACGCGGTCCGCGTCATGCTTCAAGGCATTCGCCCGCAATCCGGAAACCCCGGGGCCTATATGCCGGCCTTCGACGGCATCCTGACCGACAAGCAAATCGCGTCGGTCGCCGAATATGTGCGCGCGCGGTACACGGACCAGTCGCAATGGACCGACGTGCAACAGCAAATCTCCAAAGCAAGACAGGAAGGAGTTGAGCCATGACGATCGCTCTTGAGGTCAATGGCAAGTCGCACGAGATCGACGCCGATCCATCGACCCCGCTGCTCTACGTCTTGCGCAACGACCTCGAATTGCACGGTCCGAAATTTGGATGCGGCCTCGGGCAATGCGGCGCCTGCACGGTCCACATCGACGGGCGCGCCACCTTTTCCTGTATCCTGCCGATCGCCGCCGTCGGCGGGCGCAAGGTCACGACGCTGGAAGGCCTGCTCGAAGACGGCAAGCCGAACAAGCTGCAGCAAGCCTTTATCGATGAACAGGCCGCCCAATGCGGTTACTGCATTTCCGGCATGGTGATGCGGGCGCAGGCGCTGCTGCACGCCAACGCCAATCCGACCGACGACGAGATCCGCAAGCACATGCGGCCCAATCTTTGCCGTTGCGGCACGCATGCCGCCATCATGCGTGCGGTCAAGCGTGCGGCCACCGCTTAAGGAGAGACAGTCATGAACGCTCCCTTCATTCAATCCCGCCGCGATCTGCTCAAGGGGACCGGTGCGCTGGTCGTCGCCTTCTCGCTTGGCCGGCCCGCGGGTCGCCGCGATCGCCCAGGAGCTGCCAGGCGGCGAAGAGCGTCGCGCTCGATCAAGTCGATTCGTTCCTCGCCATCGACAAGGACGGCATGGTGACGCTCTATGCCGGAAAGGTCGACCTCGGCACCGGCGTTCGCACCGGTCTCACCCAGATCGTCGCCGAAGAGCTCGATGTTCCGATGGCCAACGTCAATGTCATTCAGGGCGACACCGCGCTGACGCCTGACCAGGGCGCGACCTATGGCAGCCAATCGATCCAGACTGGCGGCGTGCAAATCCGTCAGGCCGCGGCAACGGCCCGAAGCGCGCTGCTGGATGAGGCGGCCAAACGCTTGGGCGCGGCGAAGGAAGATCTCGTCGTTACCGACGGCAAGATCGGTGCGAAGTCGGGCGGCGCCACCGTGACCTACGCGGAACTGATTGGCGGCAAGCAATTCACTCTGAATGTCGACCCCGCGGCGCCGGTGAAAAACCCCGCGGACTACAAGGTCGTCGGCAAGCCGATGGCGCGGCTTGATATTCCCGGCAAGTTGACCGGACAATTCACCTACATGCAGGACTTCCGCGTTCCCGGCATGTTGCATGGCCGCACGGTGCGTCCGCCGGCGATCGGCGCCAAGCTCGAGAGCGTCGACGAGGCGTCGGTCAAGGACATTCCGGGCATCGTCAAAGTGGTGCGTGACGGCAATTTCCTGGGCGTCGTCGCGCAAAGCGAATGGTCGGCGGTCCGCGCCGCCCGTGAGATCAAGGCAACGTGGTCGAAATCCGAGACGTTGCCGGACGAGAAGAAAATCTGGGAGCATGTTCGCGCGACCAAGATCGTCAAGGACGACGTCACCAGCAATATCGGCGATACCGCGGCTGCGATGGCGGCCGAGGGCAAGAAGCTCAGCGCCACCTATGACTTCGCGATCCACACCCACGGCTCGATCGGCCCGTCCTGCGCGATTACCGAATTCAAGGACGGCAAGCTGATTTCCTGGTCGGCGTCGCAGGCGACCCACACGCTGCGCAAGCAGCTCGCGATGATGTTTTCGATGCCGCTCGAGGACGTGCGCTGCATCTATGTCGACGGCTCGGGCTGCTACGGCCGCAACGGCCACGAAGACGCCGCCGCCGATTCGGCGATGCTGGCGAAGGCGGTCGGAAAGCCGGTGCGTGTGCAATGGTCGCGCGCCGACGAGCACGGCTGGGATCCCAAGGGACCGCCCACCCTGATCGACCTGCGCGCCAATCTCGATGCGTCCGGCAACGTCATGGCCTGGGAGTCCGAATTCTTTATCCCGCAGGGCGGTGCGGGCACCGTCGACCTCGTGGCCGCGACGCTGGCGGACATGCCGGTCGATCACGTCTTGTCTCCCGGCGGCATCATCGGCGATTCCGCGATCGGCTATAAATTCCCGAATATCAAGACCGTCTGCCATCGGCTGGAAACGACGCCGCTTCGTCCGGCCTGGATCAGGACGCCGGGGCGGATGCAGAATACCTTCGCGAATGAATGTTTCATCGACGAAATTGCCGCGGCGACGAATGTCGATCCGCTCGAACTGCGCACCAGGTACACCGACCCCGCCGACAAGCGGGGCCTCGAAGTGCTCGATCGCGTGGCCAAGCTCGCGAAATGGCAGACGCGTCCCTCGCCGCAAAAGGATGTCGGCGGCAATATCGCAAGGGGACGCGGCATCAGCTACGTCAAATATGAGCTGGTTCGCACCTATATCGGCGCCGTCGCCGAGGTTGAGGTCAATCGATCGACCGGCGATATCCGGGTGACCAGGTTCTACGTCGTTCATGATTGCGGTCAGGTCATCAACCCGAACGGGGTCAAGGCGCAGATCGAAGGCAACGTCATCCAGACGGTCAGCCGTACGTTGAAGGAGGAAGTCACCTACGATCGCAGCATGGTGACGAGTCTCGATTGGGCGAGCTATCCGATTCTGACCTTCCCCGAGGTGCCCGAGATCGTGATCGAGCTGATCGACCGGCCAACGGAAAAGCCGTGGGGCGCGGGCGAACCCACGGCCGCGGTGATTTCCTGCGGCGATCTCGAACGCGGTCTTCGATGCGACCGGCGTGCGGCTTCGGTCGGTGCCGTTCAAGCGCGACAAGGTGAAGGCCGCGCTGCAGTCGATGTGAACGGGCTTTGATGCTGCCGGATCTGCGTTCAGCGGAATTTTGAGTCAGCCCGTGAATTTGTGTCGGAGATCATGCGATCCCCGACACTGTTAGGCCCGCCTCACACGTCCACATTCGCGCTGAGCGAATTGTCCTGGATGAATTCGCGGCGCGGCTCGACCACATCGCCCATCAGCTTGGTAAAGATGTCGTCGGCCTCGTCGACCTCCTTGATCTTGACCTGCAGCAGCGAGCGTTCGTTGGTGTCGAGCGTGGTTTCCCAAAGCTGGCTCGGGTTCATTTCGCCGAGGCCTTTGTAGCGCTGCAGCGACACGCCCTTGCGACCGGCGTCGGTTACCGCCTCGAACAGGCTGACCGGACCATGGATCGGGGTTTCCACGTCTTTGCGGCGCAACAGGCCCGGCTTCGGATAGGCCTCCTGTAATTTCATGGCGTAATCATCGAGCTTGCGCGCGTCGGCGGAGCCGAGCAGCGCGTCGTCGATGATCGCGACATCCTTGACGCCACGCACGGTGCGTTCGAACAGGAAACCTTCGCCTTCGGTAAAGCGGCCGACCCAGCCGCGCTCGACCTCATCGGCCAGCGCGTCGAGCCGTCGCGCGATATAGCCCGCGGCGGCGTCGGCGGTGGCGGCATCGCTGGTGACTTTCGGGTTCAGCACGCCGGCGATCGCCGCCTGTTCGACCACCTTGCGGTTATAGCGGCTGTGCAGGTTGTGCAGCGTGCCGCGGATGACACGGGCGTCCTCCACCAGCGCCTGCAGATCGCGGCCGCTGCGATCCTCGCCGGACGCCAGCTTGAAGACGCAGTCGTCGAGGCCGGTCTCAATCAGATAATCTTCCAGCGCGCGCTCGTCCTTGAGGTATTGCTCGGACTTGCCGCGGTTCACCTTGTAGAGCGGCGGCTGCGCGATATAGAGGAAACCGCCCTCGATCAACGACGGCATCTGGCGGAAAAAGAACGTTAGCAGCAACGTGCGGATGTGCGCGCCGTCGACGTCGGCGTCGGTCATCAGGATGATCTTGTGATAGCGCAGCTTGGAGAGATCGAAATCGTCGCGGCCGATGCCGGTGCCCAATGCCGTGATCAGCGTGCCGATCTGCTCGGAACCCAGCATCTTGTCGAAGCGCGCGCGCTCGACATTGAGGATCTTGCCGCGCAACGGCAGCACCGCCTGGAATTCGCGATTGCGGCCCTGCTTGGCGCTGCCGCCGGCGGAATCACCCTCGACGATGAACAGTTCGGATTTGCCGGGGTCCTTCTCCTGGCAGTCGGCGAGCTTGCCGGGCAGCGAGTTCACGTCGAGCGCACCCTTGCGCCGCGTCAGTTCGCGCGCCTTGCGCGCCGCCTCGCGGGCGGAGGCGGCCTCTACCACCTTGTTGACGATGACCTTGGCTTCCGCGGGATGTTCTTCGAACCACGCCGCCAACGCCTCGTTGATGACGTTCTCGACCACGGGACGAACTTCCGAGGACACCAGCTTGTCCTTGGTCTGCGAGGAAAACTTCGGGTCGGGCACCTTCACCGAAAGTACCGCGGTCAGACCCTCGCGGCAGTCGTCGCCGGTCAGCGCGATCTTTTCGCGCTTGGCGATGGCGTCGGCATAGCCGTTGACCTGGCGCGTCAGCGCGCCGCGAAAGCCCGCCAGATGGGTACCGCCGTCACGCTGCGGAATGTTGTTGGTGAAGCACAGCACGTTCTCATGGTAGCTGTCGTTCCACCACAAGGCGGCCTCGACCCCGATGCCGTTCATGTCGGCCGCGATCATGATCGGGGAGGGCACCATCGCCTTCTTGTTGCGGTCGAGATATTTCACGAACTCCTCGACGCCGCCGACATAGCGCATCTCCTCGCGCTTCTCGACCGCGTGGCGCATGTCGGACAGCACGATGTTGACGCCGGAATTCAGGAACGCCAGCTCGCGCAGGCGATGCTCGAGGGTGGCGAAGTCATATTCGACATTGGTGAAGGTTTCGGTGGAGGCGAGGAACGTCACCTCGGTGCCGCGCTTGCCGTGGGAGTCGCCGACCTCCTTGAGCGGAGCCACGGCGTCGCCATGGGCGAACTCGATGAAATGCTCCTTGCCGTCGCGCCACACCCGCAGCTGCAGCGAGCTCGACAGCGCATTGACGACGGAGACGCCGACGCCGTGCAGGCCGCCGGATACCTTGTAGGAATTCTGGTCGAATTTTCCACCGGCGTGCAGCTGGGTCATGATGACCTCGGCGGCGGAAATGCCCTCACCCTTGTGGATGTCGACGGGAATGCCGCGGCCGTCGTCGCGCACGGTGACCGAGCCGTTGGCGTTGAGCACAACCTCGACCGCGGTGGCATGACCGGCGAGCGCCTCGTCGATGGCGTTGTCGACGACTTCATAGACCATGTGATGCAGGCCGCTGCCGTCATCGGTGTCGCCGATATACATGCCCGGCCGCTTGCGGACCGCATCGAGGCCCTTCAAAACCCGGATCGATTCGGCGCCGTATTCGATGGGAATGGAATGCTCAGTGTCGGCGATCGATTGCCGGGCAGGTTCTGTCATGTGAGGCCTTCGAGGATGTCCCGAATCAGCGGCGCAAAAGCGGGCGCTGATTGGTGTGTTTATGCCATGAAAGAGGTCATGCGCCTAGCGCAAAGCCTCTACCAATAAGCTATTGATTAAATGGGATTTTTTAATGGTTTTTCAAGGTGCCCGGAAGCCGATTCGGAGCGGTCGTAAAAGCCTGATTCGGGCCTGGTTTTTTGGTTTCCGGAAACCGGATTTTATCCACACGGGCGGCCGATTTATGCGGCAAAGGGGGCGGCGAGACCTGCCAGAGATGAGCGCTGCCGCCGTTCGGCAATCTTCGCCGGCGAAAGTAACTTGCATCGCGCGTTTATGCCTGTCAGCTGACGCGCTTAACTCGGGTTGGGTGTTTTTCGGATCGGCTGATGTTGTCCTCACCTTCAAATCGATACCGGCCTGATATTGACGGTCTGCGGGCGATCGCCGTCGTGCTGGTGGTGGGTTTCCACGCCTTCCCGGACGCGCTTCCGGGCGGCTTTATCGGCGTCGACATCTTCTTCGTGATTTCCGGCTTTCTGATCACCGGCATCATCGCGCGCGAACTGGAGCAGGGGCGCTTCAGCCTGGCGGGTTTCTATGCCCGGCGGATCAGGCGGATTTTCCCGGCTTTGATCGTCGTGTTGGGCGTGACCCTGGTACTGGGCTGGCTGTGGATGCTGCCGGCCGCATATGCCCAGCTCAGCGCCGACGTTTTTGCCAGCGCGGCATTTTTCTCCAATATCGCGCTGCTGCTGCAGTCCGGCTATTTCGATATCGAGTCCGGCAAGAAGCCACTGCTGCATCTGTGGTCGTTGGGCATCGAGGAACAGTTCTATCTGTTCTGGCCGTTGATCCTGATGCTGGTCGCGCGGCTGCGTTTTGGCACCTGGGCGGCGGCGGCTGCGATCGGCGTGGTGTCCTTTGTGCTCAACGTGGCGCTGATCGGCTCGGATCCGGTGGCGACCTTCTATCTGCCTTTCACCCGGGCGTGGGAATTGCTGGCCGGGGGCGCGCTGGCCTGCGGTTGGAGTCAGCTCAGCCAGACCGGCGCTGCCAGCAATCTGCGCGCGTCGGCTGGGATTTTGTCGATTGCGGCGGCGGCGGCCATTCTGGATCCGCATCGGGCCTTTCCGGGGTGGTGGGCGGCCTTGCCCGTCGCAGGCGCCGCGCTGCTGTTGTCGGCGCCCAAGGCGTGGGGCTGCCGGCACCTGCTGGCCAGCCCGCCGCTGGTCTGGATCGGCCTGATCAGTTATCCGCTCTATCTCTGGCATTGGCCGCTTTTGGTGTTTTTCGCGATCATCAAATTCGCGCCGCTGACATTGCTGGAGCGCGGTCTCATCGTCGGGCTGAGCGTCGCGCTGGCCTGGCTGACCTATCGGTTCGTCGAATTGCCGATTCGCGTTGGCCGCCCGGGTGCACGCAGGATAGCCGCGCTGTCTTCGGCGATGGTGCTGATCGCAGTGGCCGGCGGCGCGATCTTCGAAGGGCGCGGGTTTGACTTTCGGCTGCCGCCTGAAATCCGCGCGATGGCGGATGTGCCGGAGCAGTCGGCGCAGTGGCGCGTTCACACTTGCCTGCTCGATCTCAGCCACGAAACCTCGTTTGCAGAGGACTGTGTGGAGCGCGACCGGCGGCCGCTGATACTGGTCTGGGGGGATTCGACCGCGGCCTCGCTGCTGCCCGGCCTGCGCAAGGCGCAGCAAACCCGCGGCTTCGGCATCGCGCAATTGACCTCCAGTTCGTGCCTGCCGGTCCTGAACGTCGATATCGCCGGTGTTTCCAACTGCCGTGCGATCAACGACAAGGTCTTGTCGCTCGCGCGCCAGATCAAGCCCGACATTGTGTTGTTGGAGGGCACCTGGGACTGGGACCGATATTTCGACGGCGTCGCCGCAACGGTGGCCGCGCTGAAACAAGAGACCGGCGCCCGCGTGGTCGTTCTGGGCGCGGTGCCGTGGTGGAAGCGCGGGCTACCGAACGAGGTGATGCGCTATTTCATGTTGTATCATCGCTTGATCCCGGAGCGGTCCAGTCGTGCCGAGCCCGACGTGTCGGGGGCGACCATCCGCGCGAAACTTGCCCCGCTCGGTGCGGATTATATTTCGGTGTGGGACACCCTGTGCAACACCGACGGCTGTTTGACCCGGATCGGCGACTCGGCGGGGGACATCGCGGCCAGCGATCAGGTGCACTTGACCGAAAAGGGGTCCGAGTTTCTGATTCACACCATCATCGACCGGGTGCTCGGCGAGCAGGCGGTCGCTGCACCGGGCAAATCGCCGTGATGCGCCGCGTCAGCCCCGTCGCGTGATGCGGCCGGAATCGACGTCGAACGTCTCGCCCGATGCGCCGATATCGGCGAAGGCGGCGGGATCGGCGCCGGTCATCCAGACCTGGGCACCGAGTTTCGCCAACTCCCCGAACAGCGCCGTGCGCCGGCCGGGATCGAGATGCGCGACCACCTCGTCGAGCAGCAATAGCGGCGTGATGCCGGTCATTTCCGCAACCAGGTTCGCGTGCGCCAGCACCAGCCCGATCAGCAGCGCCTTTTGCTCCCCGGTGGAGGCGTCGCGTGCCGGCATGTTCTTCGGCGCGTAGACCACCTGCAGGTCGGTGAGATGCGGGCCGTCGAGCGTGCGTCCTGCCGCGGCGTCGCGCGCGCGACCCTGGCGCAGGATCTCGCGATAGCGATCCTCCACGGATGTGGCTGGCTCCCGCATCAGCGCGTTTTCCATCCAGCCGTCGAGCATGATGTCGGCGGAGGGGAACGCGGCGTCCGCACCCCGCGCGCGCAACATCGCGGCCAGCCTGGTCAAGGTCTGGCCGCGCATCGCGGCGACCGCGACCGCGAGCTCGGCGGTCTCGCGCTCGATCGCGTCGCACCAATGGTCGTCGAAATTGCGCACTTCCAGCAGGCGGTTGCGCGATCGCAACGAGCGGTCGAGCGCCGAGACCCGCGCCGAATGCTCGCTGTCGATCGCCAGCACCAGCCGATCGAAGAATCGCCGCCGCTCCGATGCCGCGCCCATGAACAGCCCGTCCATCGACGGCGTCAGCCAGACCATGCGCAGATGATCGCCGAACGCCGTCGCCGAGCCCACCGGCTCGCGGTCGATCCGGCAGCGCCGGCTTTGCGGCGGCGGCCTCGTTGCCGGGCGGGTCGATGCCGGTGCCGAGCGTTGCAAGCCCCAGCGCGCCCTCGACCTCGGCGGATACCGCCCACGAGCCGTCGCCCTGGATATCGGCGACATCGTCAAGCGTCGCGCGGCGCAGGCCTCGTCCGGGCGACAGAAACGAGATCGCCTCGATGCAATTGGTCTTGCCGGCGCCGTTCGGACCCACCAGCACCACCATGTCGCCCCGCGTCTGCAGGCTCGCCGCGCGATAGTTGCGGAAGTGCGTCAGCGTCAGGCGGTGGATGCGGGAGGCGGTCATGCTACCGGTGAGATCGATCTTTCTTCCCTCTCCCCTTGTGGGAGAGGGTGGCGCCGAACGTAGTTCGGCGACGGGTGAGGGGTACCTTACGGTTCAGCGAATTTTGCGAGAATGTCCTCCATGACGCTTGTCGGTTGTTGCAACACATCATTGTTCCAGTAGCGTGCGATCTGAAAGCCTTCGCGATCAAGGCGGTTTCTCGCGCCTGGTCACGCTCGGACGAAGCGTGCTGACTACCATCAATTTCAATGATCAGGCGCTTTTCGAAGCAGACGAAATCGAGAATAAAGTTTTGAAAGGGGACTTGCCGGCGGAATTTGAAACGCTCCAGCCGTCGACCGCGTAGCAATCGCCACATCACCGCTTCGGCATCGGTCGGTTGGCGGCGCATCTTTTTTGCGAAATTGCGGATGCGCGGTGCGGCCGTACGATGGCGTGGTGGTTGCAGCACGTACCCCTCACCCGTCGCCGAACTCCGTTCGGCGCCACCCTCTCCCACAAGGGGAGAGGGAAGTTAATGCGCCGCTTACGAAAACTCTAAACCCGCATCGGCATCAGCACGTAGAGCGCGCCCTTGGAATCCTTGTCCTGCACCAGCGTCGGCGAGCCGGGATCGGCCAGGCGCAGCACCGCGACTTCGCCTTCGATTTGAGCCGCGATGTCCAGCAGGTAGCGCGAATTGAATCCGATATCGAGCGCATCGGAGGCGTATTCGACTTCGAGCTCCTCGGTGGCGCTGCCGGAATCCGGGTTGGTCACCGACAGCACGAGCTTGCCGGCCGACAACGCCAGTTTCACCGCGCGGCCGCGCTCGCTCGAGATCGTCGAGACGCGGTCCACCGCGGCTTCGAAATCCTTCTTGTCGACGATCAGTTCCTTGTCATTGTTCTGCGGGATCACGCGGCCATAGTCCGGAAACGTGCCGTCGATCAGCTTGGAGGTCAGCACCACATTGCCGATGGTGAAGCGGATCTTGCCTTGCGACAGCTCGATCAGGACCTCGGCCTCGTTGTTCTCGATCAGGCGCTGCACTTCGCCGACGGTCTTGCGCGGCACGATGACGCCGGGCATGCCGGATGCGCCTTTCGGCAGCGGCAGATCGACCTGGGCGAGGCGATGTCCGTCGGTCGCGACCGCGCGCAGGGTCGCGGCCTTGGCGTCGCCGGCGGCGTGCAGGTAGATGCCGTTGAGATAGTAACGGGTTTCCTCGGTCGAGATCGCAAACTGGGTGCGGTCGATCAGCCGCTTCACGTCGGCGGCGGCGAGCGTGAACGAATGCGTCATATCGCCGGCGGCAAGATCGGGGAAATCGTTTTCCGGCAGCGTCTGCAGCGTAAAGCGCGACCGGCCGGCGCGGATCGCCAGCACCGAGCGATCGCCGTCGCCTTCCAGCACGATCTGCGCGCCATCGGGCAGCTTGCGTACGATGTCGTAAAACATGTGTGCCGGCACGGTGGTCGAGCCGCCGGTGCCGGCTTCCGCCGCCAGCGTTTCCGTCACCTCAAGGTCGAGATCGGTCGCCTTCAGCGACAGCCGGGCGCTTTCGGCGCGAACCAGCACGTTACCGAGGATCGGGATGGTGTTGCGGCGCTCGACCACACGATGGACGTGTCCCAGCGATTTCAGGAGTTGCGCGCGTTCGACGGTAACCTTCATTGCAATACCCGCCCGATCCGGTGATGGAAAAGCCGGGCGGCCCAAAGGCGCGCCGGCGTTTGAAACCCGGAAAGTCCGATCAAAGCTGGATTTGACCGACCCCGGGGGGTCCCCAAGGTGGCGCGGATAGCGCGCAAGCGCAAGAGAGGCGTGAAGCCGTTCCCCACGTTTTGCGACGGTTCAAACCTCGGTGGGCCGCCCCGGCGTGCGTCGGGACGATCCGTAAAGGAATATTTTCGAACCGGCGGTTCACGCCTGCAAGCGGTTCACTCCTGCAATTGGCGCTTGAGCGACTCGACCTCTTCGGAGAGCGTGACGTCCCTTGCGACGAGGCCCTCGATCTTGCGCACGGCGTGCAGCACCGTGGTGTGATCGCGGCCTCCGAACCGGCGGCCGATCTCGGGCAGCGAGCGCAGCGTGAGCGTCTTGGCCAGATACATCGCGACCTGGCGCGGGCGCACCACATTCGCGGTACGGCGCGACGACAACAGGTCGGAGCGGCTGACGTTATACTGCCGTGCCACCACCCGCTGGATGTCCTCGATCTTGATGCGCTTGGGCTCCTGCGGACGGATCAGGTCACGCACCTCGCGCTCGGCCATCTCCAGCGTGACCGGCTGAGCGTTGAGCTTGCTGTGCGCCAGCAGTCGATTGATGGCGCCCTCAAGATCCCGGCCATTATGGGTAATGGTGCGCGCAAGATAATCCAGCACCTGTTCAGGCACGTCGAAGCTTGCATGATGCGTGCGCGCCGCGGCGACGCGCGATTTGAGGATCCCGAGCCGCAACTCTTCGCCGAGCGATCCCATCTCGACCACCAGGCCTCCGGCCAGCCGCGAGCGCACGCGGTCGTCGAGACTCTCAAGATCGGAAGGCGGACGATCGGCCGCGATCACCACCTGGCGTCCGGCGTCGATCAGCGCGTTCAGGGTGTGGCAGAATTCAGCCTGGGTCGATTTGCCCTGCAGGAATTGCAGATCGTCGATGACCAGCACGTCGATGCCGCGCAACGCTTCCTTGAACGCCAGCGCCGTCTGCGTCTTGAGCGCCGCGACGAAGCCGTACATGAATTTCTCGGCGGTGAGATAGAGCACCTTGCGCTCGCTGCCCGAATTTCCGGCCCACGTCACTGCCTGCAGCAAATGGGTTTTGCCGAGGCCGACGCCGGCGTGGATGTAAAGCGGGTTGAACATCACGCTGTCGCCGCGCCGTCCTTCCGCCACCTGGCGGGCCGCGGCATGGGCCAGCGTATTGGAGCGGCCGACGACGAAGCTTCCGAACGTCAGGCGAGGATCGAGCGGCGAGCCGCCGAGTGCGTCATGGCTGGCGGAGACCGGCGCAATCGCGGTCGCGCGCAGTTCAGGCGCGGGGCGGCCGTCGGGCCGCTCGGCGCGGCGCGCATCGACCTGCGCGGGCGCATCCTTGGCAGGCGCCGCACATCGCATCGCGGTGCGTACGGTGAGGTCGATCCGGTGCACTTCCGGCATCTCCGCCTGCCAACAGGAGAGAACGCGCTCGGCGTAGTGCGCCTGGATCCAGCTTTTGAGAAACCGCGTCGGAACCGACAGGTGAACGCTTTCCGGCTGGACGCTTTCGAGGTCCATCCGCGCGAACCAGCTCGTATAGACGTCTTCCCCTACGCTCGAACGCAGCCGACCCTTCACGCGCGACCAGCGATCTTGTTCCATATTTGACATTTTTTGACGACTTTTCTGAAAGAGTAAATCTTGGGTTGTGAAAGCCGCCGAACGGAGATTTCCGCGCGGCGTGACCTCTAGCGGTTCGTCTCCAGCCATAGACCAGCCGTTCGGCACGACGCCGCTTAGCAAGTCAGGAATGGAAGAGAAGCGTCCGCGAGGTCAGCGGGTACTCGACGTTCTGTCGGGAGCTCGCGCGGAAGGCCGCGTACTTGCGGCGTCCAAGATACTCAAGGCGCCGCCCAAGGCGCCCGATACGGTTTCGTCGGAGAATGAAATCTGATCGTCCGCCGCGATGATTTCGTAAAGCATACAACCTCCCCCTCTCACCGTGATCGCTCACGGCAAGCTGTCACTCCAGATGTGTCAAATTTCGTCGGCAACGTCTGACGTTCTAATCGTTCAGTTGTTCGCCGTGTTCCTCAGTCCGCCCATTCTAAACGTTCACCTGCTTCGCATCCGGCGCTGCTGGGTTCTTCGGCTCGTGCGTATCTCTCTTGTTTGAAACGAGCGGGACGCATGTCCCGCCTGAGAAATTTCGACACAAAACCGCCGCCCTCATATTGCTATGAGTTTCAACCCAACGATCGCTTGGAAAGCGTCGCTCACGCGCACACCGCCGCCGATTTGCACGTTCGCCCCTGGTTCTCAAACCGCGCTGATCTAAAGAGCCCTGGGCGCCGCGAACGTCCTTAGAAATACATCATGCCTTATTTCCCGCAACGGAAATGATTCAGCGCAGTCGCCCGCGAAATCGACTTCGCGTTCGCAAAATCGAATGGCGGCTTGCGAGCAGAGCGACAAGGTTTTGAATCTGTAAGAGGATTCGAAACGCTACGCCGTCGTCACATTTGGCGTGACTGCCCAAAATAAATTCATAAATTGTTTACGTTTGAGCCGGGCGAAGACGAATTTTCGAACAAGCGGCTGCCGCTATGCCGATAAGTGACTACGTACGCGCGCATTTTTTTGCGCATCGAAACAGGGTAACCCGGAGCGACTTCGGAACTCGCTCGCGTTCGCACTTGCGGTTTCAAGCGCGAGGCTGCGACAGCGCTGCCATCAATGTCGATGCGGTGGCACAAGCGGCGTGCGGCATGATCGCAGTCAGTAGAAATACGGGACTCGCAATGACTCCGCACGCGGCCATTGGCTGAGCGACGCCGCGCCAAAAGAAAAAGCCCGGCACTGCCGGGCTTTGACGAGTATCATTTTCAATCAGTTTATTTTGCGAGCTTCGCGATCTGATGTGCAAGGCGCGAAACTTTTCGGCTCGCATTGTTCTTGTGCACGATGTTGCGCTGTGCCGCCCGCATCAGTTCGGGCTCGGCATGGGCCATCGCCTTCAGTGCGGCATCGCGATCGCCGCTCTTGATCGCTTCTTCGACGGTACGGATCGCGCCGCGCATCTGGGTGCGGCGCGATTTGTTGATGATGGTGCGGCGGGCAATCTTGCGCGTCGCCTTCCTGGCAGAGGTTGTATTGGCCATGTTCTCAAATTCCTTCGGCGGTGACCGGTCGCTGGTCGTCGGGGTTGAACGCGCCGGCCGTTCAACCGCGGGATCGACGCTGGGGTATTTCCGGATATTCCCGAGGAATGCCGTTCCCGGAGCGAAAATGCTCACATGACGGCGCCGCTCAAAGAATAGCGGCGGCGGGATTGCGCCCGCCGCCATTGCCGGTCTTATAGAGGGCATGGTTTGCAGCGTCAACGCTTTCCCAGCCCCTCCGGAACCGGGAAGCCCGGCGGGAAAGCGCCGATAAGGTGCTGACGAGGTTGAATTTCTTGAGGGGCCCCGTTAATGGCTGACGGCGTTCGGGGCGCGGCAGTGAGAGGGTGACGGATGATCCGCGGTTTTTTCCGACTTGTCGGGCTCTTGCTGCTGGCCTGCGGATTCATTTTCATGGTCTATGACGGCGCGCGCTGGGTGGCCGACCAGACCCTGCGTTTTACCCGGTTCGGCGAGTTCTGGAACGATATCCATCAATCCAGCCAGCAGGCGCTCCGGGCCTGGCTGGAGAGCCATGCGCCCTGGCTCTGGACCAGTGTCGTGCGGGTGGTGCTGGATCAACCGGTATTCGCCGTGCTGGGCGTGCTTGGTATTTTGCTGATGCTGGTGTTCCGGCCTCGCAAGCCGCTGATCGGTTATTCCCGGGATTGATGCGGCGTCCGTCGACGTTCTGTCGCCGGACACGTCAGAGCTACAAGAGCTATAGCGGCCCTTGCGCATCCGGCGTCGGCCGTCGCATCGCCCGCCAAATACCATTTGTTAACCATAACCGGTGCAAGACTTGAGCTGTCTCGCTATGAGGGAAAGCTCCGGTGCGGGTTGCGCGCGCGTTTTCATTGCCGATCATTGCCGCCATGACCGCACTCGGCCTGTCGGGCTGCATGCACCCATCAGGTCCGGTGGCGACAGCGCAGCCGCAAAGCGATCTCGATTACATGGCTTACGGCCGGCCATACAATCCGGCGCCGCAGCGCGTCGTCAGGTATCCGTCGAATGCTGCGGATTCCGGAGGCGCCATCAGCGCGCTTCGCGCCAGCTTTGCCGGACCGCGGCCGCCTTCCTATTCATCCACCTCGGCGGCGTATGCGGCTGCGCCAATGCCGGCCGTCTATGACGCCGCCTACCGGCTCGACGCCGGCGACAAGCTGCGGGTCTTGGTCTACGGCCAGGACGGTCTCACCAACAGCTACGCGATCGACGCTGGCGGCTCGATCACCATGCCCTTGATCGGGGCGGTACCGGCGCGCGGCCGAACCCCCGCCGGGCTGGCGGCCGAGATCGCGGCCAAACTGCGCAAGGGCTACATCCGCGACCCCTCGGTGGCGGTGGAGATCGAATCCTACCGGCCGTTCTTCATTCTCGGTGAGGTCGCCGCGCCCGGCCAATATCCCTACGTGCCGAATATGAGCGTCGAAAGCGCGGTGGCGATCGCGGGCGGGTTCTCGCCGCGCGCCCGGCGCGACAGCGTCACGCTGACCCACACCGACGGCGCCGGCTCATCGCGCACCGTGGTGCCGCTCGGCACCGCGCTTGGCCCCGGCGACACCGTGCTCGTCAGCGAACGCTGGTTCTAGCTGGCGTCGTTCATTTGACTTTGTCATTCCGGGTCCGCGCTAAGAAGCGTGTCCCGGAATGACGGAGAGTGAGATTCCCCTCAGCTCAGAACGTGGGAATCCAGCTTCTTACTTCTTCATATGCTTGGCGAAGAAATCGAGGCTGCGCGTCCAGGCGATATCGGCGCTTGGCTTGTCGTAGCTTGGCCGTTCGTTGCAGCTGAAGCCGTGCTGCGCGCCCGGATACACGTAGATCTCGACGTCGGGCCGCTTGGCGCGGATCGTGTCAACGTCGCTGAGCGGAATGCCGCTATCCTTTTCGCCGAAATGCAATTGTGTCGGCACCTTCGGTTTGTCGTCGGCGAAGCGAACGACGGCGCCGCCGTAATAGCCGACCGCAGCCGACAGCCCCGACAGTTTGGTGGCCGCCGCGTAGGCGACGCTGCCGCCCAGGCAAAAGCCGATGATGCCGACCGGACCAGCACTCTTGACCGCGTCGATCGCGGCCTGGCTATCGAGCAGCATTGCCGCCCAATCGGGATTGGCAACGAACTTTCGCGCCACCTCGATTTCCGCCGGCGAATAGCCGGATTGGAAATTGGGCTCGGTGCGGTCGAAGATCGACGGGGCGATGGCCACATAACCGGCGTCCGCGAAACGGTCGCAGACCGCGCGAATGTGATGATTGACGCCAAAGATTTCCTGGATCACCACGACGGCCGCCTTCGGCGTGCCCACGGGGTCGGCGCGATAGCCGCCCAGTTGAAAACCGTCCGAAGCCTTCAGCTTGATATCTTGTCCCACGGGTCATCCATTTGGTTGAGAGTTACGTTCATTGGGGTATTTGGGCCGAGCGTTGTATCCGTTCCGGATGGCTCGTCCCGCACAATTGTTCGCGAGCGGGAGATACGGGCGGCCGCGACTGTGCCACATCTGGTTTGTGGCTCCAATCGCCTTCAGCCGGTCAGTCGGCCACGACCTGGCTTGCGGCGGATCGCGGAAGACCGTCAAGGAACGGCAACACCGCTGCGATGAATGCCTGCGGCTGGTCGATGTTGACGGCATGGCCGGCGGCCGGGACCACCACTTTTGTTGCGCCGGGGATCTTCGCTGCCATGTAGTCGGAGGCCGCGAGAAACGGCGCGTCGTCGGCGCCGACCACCACCAGCGTCGGCACTCTGATATCGGGCAGCTGTTCGATCACCCGGGCATCGCGCTGGGTCAGCATGCCGCGCGCGGCGCGCGCCAGGCCCGAGGCATCGCGATGGCTTACTGTCGAGCGCTCGCGGCTGGCGGCTTTCAGAACGGCAAGACCGTCGCGCTCGAAGCGGTCGGCAGTGTCGTGCGCGCGCCTGTTCCAGGCGTCGCGGGCGTCGTCCTTCTTGAATCCCGGTCCGGTATCGATGATGAGCAGCGCGCGGACACGCGCCGGATGGGCGCGGTAAAATGCCAGCGACATGTAGCCGCCCAGCGAAAGCCCGCCGATGATCGCCTTGTCGGCGCCAACGGCATCGAGCAGCGCCGCCATGTCCCCGACCGTCAGCGCTTCACTATAGGCTGCGGGATCGTCGGGATAATCGGACTGGCCGTGGCCGCGCATATCCCACAGCACGAGCTTGTGGCCTTTCGATAGCGCCTCGATCTGTCCCTCCCACATCGCCGCCGTCGAGGAATAGCCGTGGGTCAAAATCAGTGCGGGGCCGCTGCCATGGACCTCGTAATGGAGTTTGACCCCGTCGCGATCGATTTTTGGCATTTGGGATGGTCCGGCGGTTTCCTGGCGGATGCGGTGAACCGGCCCATCCTAACGCGATCCATTCGCCGTTGTGAAATGCCGAGATGCCAGCGTCGGTCAACGCCGGACGGCGCGGCGCACATCGAATCTTCCGTGGCCGCGCCTGCAGTGGATTCTTGGAGGGATCTTTGATGGATTTTGGACCCCCGTTTCATCGCGGCCGCGGCCGACAACCGCTAAATTTGTAAGTTTTGCGGTAGAGCGCCGTTCATAACGCCTCTTAAGTCCTGTGGAACCCGGCGATAGGTATCTTTTGCTGTCAGCCGTCGCCATAAGCAAAGAGGATCCATGACAGCTCCAGCAAAACAGACTTCGACCACACGCAGGCTGCTGCTGGCGTCGGATCGGAGCGATCAGAGTAGCGAACTGGCCAGCATTCTGCGCTCCGTAAGCGAGGTCGATACCATCCCGACATCAGACATTCCCGACACGCCTGCCGGCCATTTCTCGGGAATAGTGGTCGATATCAATCTGCGATCCGCCGAGAGCGTGCAGCGGGTTCGCAACAAACTGCAGGCCGAAGCCTACCGTTCCCTGCCACGGTTGTTCGTTCTCGCGGATGCCCTTCATCATGGCTCGATGCAGGCCTGGGCGTTGGGCGCGACCGATACCATCGCGCGGCCGTTCGATGCCGACGGCATCCTGCAACGCATCCGCGCCGCATTCCCGGACAGCGTTGGATTTGATGCGACCGATCGCGGCGAAGCCCTGAACGCGGGCGTTGCCGCCGCGCATACCGTGATGGTCAGGATATTCGAGAAGCTTCCGGCCGGCGTTCCCCTGACATTCGGCGATATCGTGGAGGCGGAGTACAAGATCCTGAAGGCCATCAAGCACACCTCGTTGCGCGAATGGCTGACGATCATCGGCTGCCATCATACCGACAGCTACCGCCATTGCCTCTTCGTCACCGGTTTCGCGGTGGCGTTCGCGCAGCATCTAGGGATGCGCGAGGACGACCAGCGGCGGCTGGCGCGTGCCGCGCTGCTGCATGATGTCGGCAAGGCGTTCATTCCCGCGGGTCTGCTGGACAAGCCGGGAAAGCTCACCGACGCGGAAATGTCCGAAGTCCGCAAGCATCCGCGCCTGGGCTATGACGCGCTCGCAGCCCAGGGCAATTTTCCGCCGGAGATGCTGGACGTGGTCCTGCACCACCACGAATTCCTCGACGGGACCGGATATCCGGATGGCCTGCGCGGCGATCAGATCAGCGATATCGTGCGCCTGACGACGATCGTGGACATCCACGCGGCGTTGGTGGAGAAGCGCGCCTACCGGTTGCCGTTCACGCACGCCAAGGCCTTTGCGGCCATGGAGCAGATGGGCGGCAAGCTCGACCAGCAGCTGCTTCAGGCCTTTCGCCCGGTGGCGCTGGGAGCCTATTGAACTTCCAACGTAGTGCGAGGGGGCGGCAGCGACGAAGCGATCCAGTCCTTTCTCGCGGCTTCCTGGATGGCTTCGCTTGTGCTCGCCATGACGGAGCTAGTGGATGACGCCGGGCGCCCAATTTGCAAACGGTGACGCCGCGTAGACGACGTTGCCGCCGACCATCGTCAGCACCGACCGGATCTCTCCGATCTGGTTGACGGGCGCGGTCAGGTAGTCGGCGGACAGTACCGCGAGGTCGGCGAATTTGCCGGGTTCGAGCGTGCCGCGCTTGTCGTCGTCGTTGGCCATGAAGGCGGAGTTGCGGGTGTACATCTCGAGCGCCTGGCGGCGGCTCGGGGCCTCGGTCGGCCCGCGGGTCCGGGTGCCGCCGATCGTGGTGCCATCGAGATACCATTGCAGCGCGACGAACGGGTTGTAGGACGATACCCGATGCGCGTCGGTGCCGCCGGCGACCGTCAGGCCCAGCTTCATCGCCGTTGCGATCCGGGGCAGCGCCAGGGCCTGATCGGCGCCGGCATCGCGCTGCAGGCGCTCGCCGCCGAAATAAAGGCCGTCCTGAACGCCCCAGACCAGGCCCAGCGACTTCATCCGCTTCAGACTGTCGGTGGATGCGTCGTACAAATGCAGCACCGTCCATCGGAGATCGCGAACCGGGTAATCCTTCTCGATGTCTTCGACGATATCGAGCAGGTCGTGCACGGTGCGATCGGGATTCCAGTGAATCTGGATCGTGTAGCCCTTCGATGCCGCCCAGCGCAGCAACTCCGCAAGCTTGGTCTTGCCGGCGGGGGTGATGTCGCCGTCGGTCCAGTCTGCCCACACCAGGATTTCGCCGGGGCCGTTGAAGTGCAGCATGGCGTCGCCGAACCCCTGCGGCAGCAACTGGGTCAGGTTCTGCAGGTCGGCGAGTTCGCTGCCCGGCTTCGGCGCGCAGAGGTGATAGGCGACGCGCACCGTGAGCTGCTTGTCGTGCCACAACTTGAATACGGTCTGATAATTGGCGGGGTACATGCTCACCCCGCCGCCATCGACGATGCCGGTGATGCCGAGGCTGTTCATCTCGGAAAAGAATTTCCTGGAGCCGTCGGCCTGCTGCTGCGGGGTCGGGCGCGGCAGGCGATCGAAGATCTTGCCGAGCGCGCTGCCCTCGGCGATCACCACGCCGGTCGGTTGATGATTGCCGTCGCGTTCGAGCCTGCCGCCGGGCGTGACGTCGGCGTCGTCGTGAATGTTGAGCGTCTCCATGGCCTTTGGGGTCAGCAACAGCCAGTCGTAGAGGTGCTGGATGTAAACCGGATGGTCCGGCGCGGCCGCGGCCACCTCGGCTGCGGTCGGCCGTCGCTTTTCGGAAAACTGCTCTTCGGTCCAGCCGCCGGCGACCACGATCCAGGAGCCGGGCTTCTGGATCTGCGCGGCCTGGTGGATTTTATCCAGCGCCTGCTGCAGCGTGGGAACGCCGATCCAGTTGACCTCGGTGCCGAACGTCAGCGCGGCGCGGATGCCGTGAATGTGCCCGTCGGTCAGGCCGGGGATGACGGTGCGGCCGCCGAGATCGATCAGGCTGGCGTTGCCGCCGGCAAGTTTCTTCATCGCCGCCGAAGTGCCTGTCGCCAGCACCTGGCCATGGGCGATCGCCAGCGCCTCCCGGACCGAGAAATCCTTGTCGACGGTGAGGATCTTGCCGTTGAAGAGCACGGTATCGGCCGATTGCGCCGAGGCGGTGCCGATCGGCCATCCGAGCGACAGGGCCGCGACCACCGCGAGGTCGCGAACCAGGCGGATGGGCGAGGAATTGAAACCTGACATATTGCCATCCCCCCATGCAGCCTTATCGGCGGCTGCGCGTGTTTTTGCTTTGGGAGCGAGTGTGCCATCGGATCGCGCGGCGATCAAATGGCGGAACGCCGTCATGGCCAGGCTTGCCCCGGCCATCCGCATCTTCCTTAGGGCGACGGTGTTGAGAGGTGGATGCCCGGCAGCGCCGACAAATGTACGTCGTCTGCGCAAGGCAGACTACGATGTCCGGGCATGACGAAAGAAGACCTGGGTTTTCGCCGTGCGTTTGACGCCTTACGGCGTCCCGTCTTCATACGATGAAATCTCGATCAGGCTGCCGTCGGGATCCCGGCAATAGACCGACCGCAGCGTGCCGCGGGCGCCCTGTTTCGCCACCGGGCCTTCTTCGATCGCGACGCCGCAGGCCTTGAGGTGCGCGACCACCGCCTGCGGCGCAGCCTCGGTGAGAAAGCACAGGTCGTCGCTGCCGGCGGCTTCGTGCTCCGCCGTGAACCACTCCACCTTGTCGGCGCCGCGCGGCCGCACGTTGATTTTCTGGTTGCCGAAGATCAGCGATGTCCTGACAGGTTTGCCCTGGCCGGGGTCGAACACCCTGACCTCCATGCCGAGGACTTTGCGATACCATTCGGCGGAACGCGCGACGTCCGAGACATTGATCACGAGGTGATCGAGCGCATGGACTTTGACAGACATGAATTATCCTTTCGTCGCGGTACGATACCGCCGTGCCGCACTGGCCGCGTCACGCTTTGTTTGTTACAACGCCGGCCGTCGTCAACTCAATTCAACAACAACGAGCCGTGCCAAGCGGATTCGGAAAATGACAGGGAGAGACGTATGATTTCACGGCGTGCCGCGTTGGGGCTGGCTGGAACGGGCCTTTCGGCGTTGGTTTTGTCGGCTGGCCGCGCTTCGGCGCTGGACTATCCGGCGCGGACCGCGCGTTTTGTGGTCGGATTTCCCGCAGGCGGCGCCACCGACATCCTGGCGCGGCTGGTCGGTCAACGGCTCTCGCAGCGGCTCGGCCAGCAATTCATCATCGAGAACAAGCCGGGCGCCGGCAACAACATCGGCACCCAAATGGCTGTCGAGGCCGATCCCGACGGCTACACGGTGCTGCTGGTCAATCCGGCCAATTTCATCAATGCGTCGCTCTACGCCAACCTCCACTTCAATTTCATCCGCGATATCGCGCCGGTGGCGTCGTTCAACCGCGTGCCGAACGTGATGACGGTCGCTCCGGATGTGCCGGCGAAGACGGTCGCCGAATTCATCGACTATGTGAAAGCCAATCCCGGCAAGGTGAACATGGCATCATCGGGCAACGGGACGTCGCTGCATTTGTCCGGTGAATTGTTCATGTTGATGACGGGCGCGAAGATGCTGCATGTCCCCTATCGTGGGGCGGCGCCCGCGATCACCGACCTGATGGGCAACCGCGTCCAGGTGATCTTCGACAACATGCCCTCGATCATCCAGCATATCCGCTCCGGATCCTTGCGCGCGCTGGCGGTGACGACGGCGGAACGGTCTTCGCAGCTGCCCGATGTGCCGACCGTCGCCGAGACCGTTCCGGGCTACGAGGCGAGCGCATTGTTCGGCATGGGTGCGCCGAAGAAGACGCCGCCGGATATCATCGCGAAGCTTAACCATGAGATCAACGAGATCCTGGCCGAGCCCAACATTCAAGCGCGGCTGACCGAATTGGGCGGCGATCCCTTGATCAGTTCGCCGGCGGCCTTCGGTGCGATGATGGCGGCGGAAACCGACAAGTGGGAGAAGGTGGTGAAATCCGCCGGCCTGCGGATCGACTAACCGCCGCTTTTCACTAGAAAAGTGCCTGCAGGATGGCGATTTTCTAGAAATCGCTATCCGACTTTAGCAACCCCGGCAGATGGAAGAAATCATTCGCTCGGCCTTGCGATCTTCCTTGTCGACGGCGGGGTCGCCGGTGCCGAGCGCAGGGCCACGTACCGCACCACCCATGCCGCCGGACGAAAGCGCCGTCCCGGAGGAATTGGTTCCGGGCGCCAGCGGGCTGGTACCGAACGCGCCGCCCGTGGTCGATGCCGAGTGGTGCATTCCCATCCCGCCGCCCATACCGCCACCGCCGCCACGGCTATAGGCCGCCGACGAAAAAAGCGCCGAGAGAACGACGCAACCAATTGCCAGTGTCTTCATGGTTGATCCTCCTTTTGGCAATCCAACAGGGACAGCCGGGGTGTCGTTCCTTCACGTTTGCTTGCTGCGATTGCGCAAGAGCTTGCATGCGGCGATCAGCCGTACGGAAACGGCTGCGGTGGCGCGGCCGTTTCCGGCGTTCATAAAGTGGCTGGGGGTTTTTCGATCCGGCCGCCTAGGCCGCCGCGGCTTTCGCTTTGGCAAAGACGATTCCCTTGGCCTCGGTCCCGACCGCCGTCAGCACCGCGATGACGAGGGCGACCGTTCCCGCGACGGCCGCAAGGGCGAGGCCGTAATTTCCGCCGAAGTGCGTGGCGATGCCGGCCTGCAGCGTCGCGTTCACGGACGCCAGCAGATTGCCAAGCTGATAGACGAAGCCGGGGAAGGTGGCGCGCGCGTTATCCGGCGACAATTCGTTGAGATGCACCGGCACGACGCCCCACGCGCCCTGAACCATGAATTGCATCAGGAAAGCCCCAACCGCCAGCCACACCGGACTATCCGAAAACGCCCATAGCGGGATTACCGGTAGCGATAGCAGCGCCGCAATGATGATGCACCGCCGCCTGCCGAAACGTTCCGACAGCGTGCCGAACAGGATGCTGCCGCAGATCGCGCCGATGTTGTAGACCACGGCTATGATGCCGACGACATGCGGCGTCAGCTTGTGTTCCACCTCCAGGAACGTCGGGTAGATATCCTGCGTGCCATGGCTAAAAAAATTGAACGCGGTCATGAGCACGACTGCATAGATGCCGAGCCGCCAGTGCGATTTCAGCACCGTCAATGTGCGGCCGCGGTCGGCGGCGGTCTCTTTGCTCCAGCTTGGCGATTCCGGCACGGTGCGGCGAATGTAGAGCACGAGCAAGGCCGGGATCACCCCCACCATGAACATGCCGCGCCATCCGATATATTGAAACAGCGCGCCGTAGACGATCGACGCCATGAAATACCCGGTCGGGTAACCCGATTGCAGCAGCCCCGAGACGAATCCGCGGGCGTGGGGCGGCACGCTCTCCATTGTCAGGGAGGCGCCGACACCCCACTCGCCGCCCATCGCGACGCCATACAGCGCGCGCAAAATGATGAATACCGTCAGGCTTGGCGCAAAGCCCGAGGCAAATTCGAGGATCGAATACATCAGTATGCTGATCATCAGGATCGGCCGCCGTCCCCAGCGGTCGGCGGCACGGCCGAAAATGAATGCGCCTATCGGGCGCATCGCCAGCGTCAGCAGAATGGCGATCGTGACGTTTGAAATGTCCGTATGGAATTCTGCGGCAATGTCCTTGAGCACGAATACCAGAAGGAAAAAGTCGAACGCATCCAGCGCCCATCCGAGAAAGCTCGCCACGACGACATGCTTCTGGTCGCGGCTCCAGCCTGACAATGCTGCGATAGCCATTGAATTTGCCTCAGGCAGTGTGAGAGGCAACCATGTTTCACAGAATTCGGTGGGTCAATAGTGCACGCTGATGAGCGAAGCTCGTTCGTGCGTTGGTCTAGCAACAGACTGGCGCGAGGCGGGGAACTTCAGGCGCATCGCACCGCTTGTCCCGATACGGGAAATCACCATGACGGCGTGTCCGCCCGTGCGTCACGGCCATCGGTCAGGCTTTCGCTCAACCGCCCTTCTTGATACAAACGGTGATAATTCCGGCGGTCTTCGTGCATTGCCATTGATCGCTCAAGACCGCACTGACAAACGGCTTTGGTTGGGTCAATCCAGCCGAAAGAAACGTAACGGTGCAGGTGGCGATCAGGATTGCGACGCCGAATGCGATCGCTTTGCGGGTCCAAAAGGTTGAAGTCATCGCCTTCACTCCTATCCCAGCGCCAACACATTACAGTTAAGCGCCCAATTGGTATGTGATCAGGATCACAGCTTTCCCCGCGTCATCCCATTCATTCGAAATTGTGATTGGATCGTGAAAAGCCGTGTCGTAACCTCGCCTCAACGCCGGCCTGCAAAAAAGGATAATGACGGTTGACCGATTTCGCGGCACCGCCCGGATCGCCCGGAATTCCTCCGCGCTGGACCTCGAGCGCCAAAAGCGCGGTGGGTACGGCTGCGCGCGCGGAAAGCCGGGTCTGGTTTACGATCAGCCACGGCATTCTCAACGAGATCTACGCACCCAGGCTCGATACCGCCTGTATCAGGGATTTCGGGTTCATCGTCACCGCGAAGGATTACTTTTCGGAAGAAAAGCGCGACACATATCATACGGTCGCGATGATCGAGGATGGCGTTCCGGCGTTCCGGCTGGTCAATACGGCAATCGACGGCCGCTATCGGATTTCAAAGACGGTCTTCTCCGATCCGTTGCGCGAGGTGGTCCTGCAGCAAATCCAGTTTGAAGCGCTGGTCGGAGTGCTCTCCGATTACCAGCTTCACGCCATCGTTGCCCCTCATCTCATCAACGCGGGCGCGGATAACACCGGCTGGTACGACAACTTCAAGGGGCACGAGATGTTGTTTGCCCAGGGCAGGCGGGGGTTGTCGCTGGCGGTGGCTTGCTCGGTGCCTTGGCTGGCGCGGTCGGCCGGTTACGTCGGAACCTCTGATGGCTGGCAAACGCTGGCGCGCGGCGAAGGGTTGCGAACGGAGTTCGTTCGGGCGGAACATGGCAACATCGCCCTTGCGGGAACGCTCGACATCGCGTCGCATGAAGGGCGGGCGGTGCTTGCGATCGGTTTCGGCGCGCTGCCTGAGGAAGCCGGATTGCGCGCCATGCTCAGTCTGCAGCAGCCGCTGCAACCCGCGCTCGAACATTATTGCGCAGGCTGGCGTCAACGCCAGGCCGAGTTGCTGCCGCTCGACGAACCACGCGGCGCCGGACTGAATCGGTATCGCGTCAGCACGGCGGTCCTGGCCACGCACCGGGATGAGGCGTCGGGCGCCATCATCGCCAGCCTGTCGATTCCCTGGGGGTTTTCCAAAGGCGATGACGACCTCGGCGGCTACCATCTGGTCTGGCCGCGCGACCTAGTCGAAACCGCGGGCGGCCTGTTGGCGGCCGGCGCCACGGTGTCGGCGAAGTCCGTGCTCGATTATCTGGTGGCGACCCAGGAGGCGGACGGGCATTGGTCGCAGAATTCGTGGCTCGATGGCCGGCCTTACTGGAGCGGCATCCAGATCGATGAAACCGGGTTCCCGATCCTGCTGTACGACATGCTGCTGCGTGCCGGCGCGATCGAACCCGCGGATCGGACGCGGTATGCCCCCATGGTCCAGGCGGCGGCGGGCTACATCATCCGCAACGGGCCCATAACCCAGCAGGATCGGTGGGAAGAGGATGGCGGCTATTCCGCCTTCACCATCGCCGTCGAGATTTCCGCGCTGCTCGCCGCCGCGGACGCCATGGCGGCCGCAGGCCAAAGTTCGATCGCAAGCTATCTGACGGAGACGGCGGACAGCTGGAACGAACAGATCGATGATTGGGCCTATGCGAAGGATACCGAAATCTCGCGCAAG
The DNA here is from genome assembly GCA_963843235.1 of uncultured Alphaproteobacteria bacterium. GTDB lineage: Bacteria > Pseudomonadota > Alphaproteobacteria > Rhizobiales > Xanthobacteraceae > Bradyrhizobium. Next base: position 44,925 of record CAWJJV010000002.1, on the reverse strand, counting down.
CTCGGCATCGACGGCTATTACATGCGGATCGGCTTTTCATCCGGCGATGCCAATGCGAGGTCGCACGGGCTGATTCCCATTCGCAACCGGCTGGGTGGAAACGTGGCCCTCGAAGCCGGGCTTCTGATCAGTCCCGATGCGCTGGCGCTGGTGCGATTTGGCCTTCGCGCCGCCGACGATCCGCGCATTCTCAATACCGTCAAGGCAATCGACGCGCTGCTGCGACGCGACTTGCCGCAGGGCTCCTATTGGTATCGCTACAATGATGATGGTTACGGCGAACATGCCGACGGCGCGCCATTCGATGGCGTGGGCGTTGGCCGGCTTTGGCCATTGCTGACCGGCGAACGGGCGCATTACGAACTCGCGGCGGGTCGGCCGGAGGAAGCGCGGCGGCTGCTCGCTGCGCTCGAGGCCTCCGCCAGCACGGGAGGCCTGCTGCCGGAGCAGATCTGGGATAGCGACGATATCCCGCCCAAGGAACTGTACCTCGGCCGGCCCTCGGGCAGCGCGATGCCGCTGGTCTGGGCGCACGCGGAGCATATCAAGCTGCTGCGCTCGCTGCGGGATGGCGCCGTGTTCGATATGCCGCCGCAAACGCTGAACCGGTATGTGAAGAACACGCCGCCGCCGGCACCGGTGGTCTGGCAGCTCACCGCACAGGTCGAACGTATCGCGGCGGGGCGCGTCCTGCGCCTGGAATTCCTCGAGCCGGCGCAGGTTCATTGGTCGATCGATGACTGGGCGACGATGGTCGACAGCCCCACCATCGCGACCGGGCTTGGCATGCATATGGTCGACCTGCCGATCGGGCGTCTGATCGATGAGGGCGCCGTCCGCTTCGCTATATTCTGGTCGAAGCAATGCCGCTGGGAAGGCGCCGATTTCCAGGTCGCGATCGTCAAGGCGGTTTGACCGTATGGCTCCCTGTAATTTCAACCGGATGGATGTGCGGCGATGAATGGGCAACGCGATATCAGGCTGCTGCTGGCGGACGTCGATGGAACGCTGGTGACGCAGGACAAGGTGTTAACCGAGCAGGCGGTGGCTGCGGCGCAGCAGTTGCGCGACGCCGGCATCACGCTGGCGCTCACCAGCGGCCGGCCGCCGCGCGGCATGAGCATGCTGATCGCGCCGCTCAGGCTCGAAGGGGCGATCGCGGGTTTCAACGGTGGCGTCTTCGTCCATCCCGATCTGTCGGTCATCGAGAGCCACGTGCTCGATCCCGCTACCGCCCGGCAGACGCTCCAGTTGATCCTCGATCAGGGGCTCGACGCCTGGCTCTACACCGAAAAAGAATGGCTGATCCGCGACAGTCACGCGCCGCATGTGGCGCGCGAGGCATGGACGGTGAAGTTCGATGCCAGGGTCGTGGATACCTTTACTGACGCAGATCTGGCGGATGCGGTCAAAATCGTCGGCGTTTCGGACGATCTCGCACGCGTCGCCGCCTGCGAGAAGCTGGCACAGCAAAAGCTGGGACAACGGGCCAGTGCGGCACGCTCGCAGCCCTACTATCTCGACGTCACCCACCCGCAGGCCAACAAGGGCGCGGTGGTGCTGACCCTGGCACGACTGCTGGGCATCAAGCCCCAGCAGATCGCGACCATCGGGGACATGCCCAACGACGTCCTGATGTTCCGCGAAAGCGGCCTCTCCATCGCCATGGGCAACGCCAGCGACGAGGTCAAGTCGCAGGCGACTGCCGTGACCGACAGCAATCAGGATGAAGGCTTCGCCAAGGCAGTGCGGAAGTTCATTCTGCAGACTGCGGCGTGAGCCGGCGCGCATCCTCACCCCTTGCCGATGTGGGCAAATCTATCGTGTCGAAGCTGTTCGCGATCCCCTTGGGATGGTACCAAGGGGCCATGTCGGAACTCGCCACGCCTCACGGATCCTCCACCAGATTTCTTCCGCGCATCGAATCCTTGCGCGGCGTCGCGGCGCTCACCGTCGTCGGCAATCACGTCGCGGGCCTCATGTCGGCCAGCGCGCCGTATGGCCAGATCGATGCCTTCATCTACAAGGTTCTTTCGGCGGCGCTGAACGGCACCGGCGCCGTGGTCGCCTTCTTTGTCATCAGCGGCTTCGTTCTGGCGCGCTCGCTGGAGGCCAATCCGGATCCGGTCCGCTTTGTCCGCAATCGCATCTTCCGGCTGGTTCCGGCCGCCGCGGCGGCCGTTGCTCTGCTGACCTTCCTGCATTGGCGGTTCGGATTCTTCGTGGGCTATGAAGGTGACTTTGCGCCCGTCAACGTGATCCTCAACATGCTGATGATCAAATCGGATATCAACGGGCCGATGTGGTCGATGACGGTGGAATGCGCCGCAACGCCGCTGATCCTGCTCAGCGTATGGCTGTTTTTTAAACGCGGGGAAGGGGCGCTCTGGGCGGTGATCGGCGTCCTGTTCGCGCTTTCGTTTTGGGGAGCCTACGTGCATTTGCTCGGTGGCGTTACCAATCTGGCGCCGTTGTATGCCTTCGTGGTCGGCTGTCTTGTGCATTTTCGCGGCGCACGCGTGGCGTCAGCCATTGGCAGGAATTGGACAACCCCAATCGCGGTGCTGTCGGTGATCGTTTTCGCTATTTGCGGATCGAGACATCAGTCGGGGATCGTTCTGATGCTGGAATGCATCGCCGCGGCCACCTTTGTCATATTGGTCGTTTGGCAGCCGGGGGCCGCGCTGTTCAAGCTGCTCGATGCGCAGCCGGTCCGGTTTTTCGGAAGCATTTCCTACAGCTTCTATCTGCTGCATCTGGTGGGCATGAGCGTCGCGTTTCGGCTGTTGCAGCCGCTGGAGATCTACGCCGCCGGAATGGCGGTATCCGCCGTCACCGTTCTCGCCACCGTTGCGTCGATCCTGCTGACGGCGCCGGTCGCCTATTTATCGTGGCGCTGGATCGAGATTCCGGCAATCGCGTGGGGGCGAAGCCTGTATCCGTATCGGCTTCCGGCGCAGCGGTCGGTTCAATCGTCAGGCTAGAGTCATAGCGCCGGCATTCGCCTGACGTGAAGCCGATCGCGGTCCGGGACATCAAGATCCCGGAGATAAGCAAGGATGGGAAAGCCATCTACCGGCAACCAAACAAACACGGTGGCATGATTCCAAAAGGCAGTCGTCGCGATGCCCAGTGAGGGGCAGGACCGGACGTGACGGCGTCTAAAAGCGATTTATCTTAAGCTCAATAGCCGGCATGTTCGGCCGAAGACGAGTCAGCCCCGTGCCATGAGCGGACGGCGACTACCTCAGGCCCGTCTTTCCAGGTGTGGAGAATAGCTCCGCGCCAAGTCATGCATCCCCCATCTTGCACTTTGCAAAACATCTCAGAGCGAAAAGGCTCGCCCGATTCTTTATGGCGTAAGTCTGTCGCGCGCGCGTCATTGCCGTGTCACGCGGAAAATTTACAACCCGGCCGCCAGCCAAAGGCCGCCTCGGTTGTCAAATCACATCAGAGGCGCTCCTTACTTTTTTCCATCACAAATAAAGAGAGCTCCATGCAACGCAATGTTAGCAGGGCTACGTCGGCCCTTTGCCTGTCGCTATTGTTAGCCGCTGAAGGCCCGGCATTAGCCGCTTCGCCGCAGGATCAGCTTCAGACCTCTACCCCGATCAAACATGTCGTTGTTATTTTCGGGGAAAACATATCATTCGACCATTATTTCGGCACCTATCCGACCGCGACGAACCCGCCCGGTCAACCGGTCTTCACCGCTGCTCCGAACACGCCAAGCGTCAACGGATTCACCCCGGCTCTGCTGAGCAACAATCCGAACCTGAATCCCGCCAACGGCACCGGCGCTACCAATCCATTCCGGCTCGATCGCTCGCAGGCCCACACCGCGAGTCAGAATCACGCTTACGGTCCCGAAGAGGCCGCCTTCGATGGTGGCAAGATGGACCTGTTCCCGAAGAACACCGGCGCGGCCGGCACTGGCGGCACCGGTGTGTTCAACACCAAGGGCCTCGTGATGGGCTATTACGACGGCAACACCGTCACCGCGATGTGGAATTACGCTCAGCACTTCGCGATGAGCGACAATTCGTTCAGTTCGACCTTCGGTCCGTCCACGCCCGGCGCCATCAACCTGATCTCGGGCCAAACCAACGGCGCGGTGGGTTTCGCCCCGAGCAACGGCTCCAATCCCAGCAACACGATCAACAACATCGTTGCTGACGGTCAGGGCGGCTTTACGATGTACGGCGACAGCGATCCCCACGGGGATGTCTGCTCCTCGACGACGGCCGCGACAACCGAGATGGCCGGCAAGAATATCGGCGATCTCCTCAACGCGAAGGGCATCACCTGGGGCTCGTTTATGGGCGGCTTCAATCTGCAGGCCATGAACGCCAACGGCACCACGGGCTGCAAGCGAAGCACGTCATCGCCGACGGTCGGGTCCAACGTCACCGACTATGTCCCGCATCATGCGTGGTTCCAGTATTATCCCTCGACGCGAAATCTCAGCCACACCCGGCCGACCTCGATCGCTTCGATCGGAACGTCGTTCGACGGCGGTGCCAATCACCAGTATGACATCACCGACTTCGTCGCTGCGGTTCAGGCGGGCAACTTCCCGTCGGTCAGCTTCCTCAAGGCGCCGGCGATCCAGGACGCTCATCCCAGCAACTCGGATCCGCTCGATGAACAGGTCTTCGTGGTCAACATGATCAACCTGCTGCAGCAGAGCCCCGAGTGGAAGAGCACCGCGGTCATCATCGCGTATGACGACTCGGACGGCTGGTACGATCATGTGCAAAACATCCTCAACCCGTCGGCCAGCGCGCAGGATGCGTTCAACGGACCGCAGCAATGCGCTCCGCTGCCGGGGACCAATGGCGCGCTTTCCACTCCGCTGCCCGGCGTGAACGGTCAACCGGTCCAGGGACGCTGCGGTTACGGTCCGCGTCAGCCGCTGCTGGTCATCTCGCCCTTTGCCAAGCCGAACTTTGTCGATCATACGCTGACGGATCAGTCCTCGGTCCTTCGCTTCATCGAGGACAACTGGCTGAGCAAAGAGCGCATCGGTCAGGGTTCGTTCGATGCGATCGCGAATCCGATCGACAACATGTTCAACTTCAATCAGACGCCGAATCCGAAGCTGCTGCTCAATGCGAGCCTCGGTACGAAGCAATAGCTGAAGCAAAACCGAAGACTCGGAACCAGAAAGTGGGGCGGATGGAGATATTCATCCGTCCCAATTTCTAATGCTGTCCTCCATCTGATTTGTACTGGGTTTCCGATGAAGCGTCTTTTAGCGGGTGCGCCAACGCCGTTTCGCACATGGTCCATCCGACTCCCGGTCTTGTGTTCCGCCCTGCTGACGGTGACCCTTTCGGTCGCAGATGCCTTTCCTCCGGCAAGCCAGGTCACAGACACAGACCGGCCCGAGGCAGCCGAACTTTCGGCGGTCGCGCAGCTTGGACGCAAAATGTTTTTCGACCCGTCCCTGTCCGGGTCCGGGCAACTCGCCTGTGCGTCCTGTCACAGCCCCGCGCATGCCTATGGCCCTCCCAATGACCTCGCGGTGCAATTCGGCGGACCAGACCTGAAACGGACAGGGGTCCGCGCGGTCCCGTCGCTGCGCTATCTCGAGCACGATCCCAACTTTTCCATCGGTCCAAGCACTGAAATGGCGGATAACGATCCGCCCCCGCCGGAAGACGTCGCACCGGCGGCCGCGGTGGCGGCGGGCGATATCAGGATTACCGCAGTTGCCAAGGCCGACGCCGGAGCGGCGCGGGCGGCGGCCGAGGCGACGGTTCCGCGCGGCGGGCTCGATTGGGACGGCCGGGCCAACACCTTGCAGGAGCAGGTACTGGGCCCGCTGCTCGATCCGAACGAAATGGACAACCACAGCGCGGCAGATGTCCTTGAGCGCATCAAGCACGCGGCCTATGCCGACGACATCAAGAAATTGTTTGGCGCGAACATATTCGACCAGCCGGGGCTTGCCCTGGACGAAGCCCTGTACGCGTTGGCGCGGTTCCAAACGGAGGATCCAAGCTTCCATCCATACGACAGCAAATACGACGCCGTCCTCGCAGGCAAAGCCACGCTCAGCGACGCGGAAGCGCGCGGCCTGAAGCTGTTCGACGACCCAAAGAAGGGCAATTGCTCATCCTGTCATATCGACCAGGCGACCCGCGACGGCGTATTCCGGCCCGCGTTCACGGACTTCCAATTCGAAGCGCTTGGCGCGCCCCGCAACCGCGATATCCCGGCCAACCGCGATCCGGGCTTCTATGACCTTGGGCTATGCGGTCCCCTGCGCAAGGACTACGCCGCTGTCACCGCGTATTGCGGCCTGTTCAAGACCCCGACGTTGCGCAATGCGGCGATCCGCAAGGTGTTCTTCCACAATGGTGTGTTTCATTCACTCGAGGAAGTGATGCACTTCTATGTCGAGCGTGAAACCAATCCGGCCAAGTGGTACCCGAAACTCCCGGATGGTACGGTCGATCGCTACAACGACGTGCCGCCGGCGTATCGGGGTAGTATCGATATTGTCGATGCGCCCTTTGATAGCAAACCGGGCGATCCGCCGGCGCTGAACGACGCGGAAATCGCCGACATCATCGCGTTCATGAAAACCCTGACCGACGGCTATCGGCCCGACCAATCCGCCAGCACAACGCCGGTGGCTCGCTAAAGCGATTGCCTAACGCCGGAGCGCGGGCCGCACCGCGGATGTGGCTCCATGGGCTGGCTTCCCGCATGCGTGGCGACGGCACTGCTGTCACCAATAAAAAAGCCGCAGGCATTGTCGCTCTGCGGCCACCGGGCTCAAAATAGATTGGTTTTAAAAGGTCGTCCCCCAGCCCCGGTGCTTTGCATACTGAGCTGGGTTCGGTTGGGTGTGAAGTCAAAAATGCAGTTCCGAGTCCAGGAACACAGCAACCGTTGCTGAACGGATACAGGGTTTGCCCCGATCTCGTCGTTCACTCACGCGCTGGTACTCGGACGAGGGAGGAAGAAACCCCGCATCAAGGCGATGAAATCCTGCTCCGAGGATTCACGTCGAGCCGTCAGAATGGGGCGGATATCGTCGGTCGGCATATAGCGGAGCTGGTCTGTCCCATCGGTCGCGGCGGCGAAGATCGCTTGCACCACTTTTTCAACGCGCGTCGGCCTCGGAGTTGGCAGCCATGCCGCCATAGATCTGGGCGGCGTGTGCCACGAACGCGTTGTAGTCTGCGGGTATCGAAACCCGGCTTCCTTCGGCTTGGGATCGAGCCGCGAAACCCGTGCTGATCGCGACACCCGGCTCGATGATCTTCACCTTGATGCCGAGACCTGCCAACTCGTAAGCGAGCGCTTCTGAAAAACCTTCGAGCGCGAATTTCGATGCGCAGTAAATCGAGCCCATCGCGGCCCCGAACACACCCCCGCCCGAACTCATATTGATGATCGTGCCTGAACGGTTGGCACGGAAATGCGGGAGGATGGCGCGGGTCACGTCCATCGCGCCGAAAACGTTGACGTCGAACTGGTTCTGAATGGCTTCGCGCGACGCGGGCTCAAACAGGCTGAACAGGCCGTAGCCGGCGTTGTTGACCACTGCGTCGATGCGCCCGAAATGGCCGATCCCCGCGGTAATTGCTTTATCAATGCTATCCCGGTCCTGTACGTCGAGGCGAAGGACGAGGACATTCTTCAAATCGGCCAGCGTCCGGCCGTCGTCGGGATCGCGCATGGTGGCAATAACGTTCCATCCGCGCGAGGCGAACAGTTTCGTTGCCGCTTCACCGAAGCCGGACGAACATCCGGTAATCAAAACAGTACTTGTCATTCCAACTCCTGCCAGCCTCCTTGTGAGTTTGATTGGTGATCGATTCGGCGGTGCAGTCGCCGACGCCTGAAGTCCGGGCGTCACAACGGGTAATCAACTACGGACATCATGATCCACGCCCAAGATCCATGAATGGAAATCGTGACTGGGCCATGATTACTGCGATCGCTTGCTCGCGACACCATCGGCATCAGCAGATGAAGTGACCGCTTCCGGCAGGAGGTCGGCAACGCTTGAACCTCCGGCGGTGGCACACCTCGCCGGTTGGTCAAAAGGAACTTCCGCAAGGTGGTGGTTTTGATTTGCCGTGGACCGCCGCTCCGCGCCATGATGGCATAATCATTTGCAACCCAGCTGAAGAGTCGGCTAGTCCATGACCATCGCCAAGGCCAGCAAGATCTCGCCGTTGGATCCAACGGCGGCCGACCCTTTTTATCGCCAGATCTACGATCGGTTTCGCGGCGCTATTGCGAGCGGATTGTTGAAGCCTGGTGACCGCATTCCCTCGGCACGCGCGCTGACCAAGGAATTGGGTCTGGCAAGAGGCACGATTGAAGCAGCTTATTCGTTGTTAGCCGCGGAGGGGTACATTCAAGCCCGCGGCCAGGCCGGCACTATTGTGACGCCAGGCCTCAAGCCGCAAATTCCCGTTGCAAGCCCGATGCCCCGGTCCAATCCCAGCATTGCGGCGGTCAGTTTTCGTCCCGATTCGATTTTGCCGTTCCAAATGGGTTTGCCTGCGCTGGATATGTTTCCCCGGAAGATCTGGGCACGCCTGGGCGCGCGGTGTGTCCGTGCCATGCAGCCGTCTGACATGGTTCATCCCTCTGTATCCGGCTTGCCAGCGCTGCGTGCCGAGATCGCCGCCTATCTCCAGGTTTCGCGCGGGATCAACTGCTCGCCATCTCAGATATTCGTGACCTCGGGATATCGCCACACCATTGGGTTGATCGGCCATGCCTTGTTGAAGGCAGGAGATCGCGTTTGGCTCGAGAACCCCGGATACCCGCCGACGCGAGAACTGTTGGGACATATGAATATCTCAGCCGTTGCGGTCCCGGTAGATCGGGATGGCATGGTCGTGTCCGACGGAATGAAGCTCGCGCCGCGGGCGCGCGCAGCGGTGGTCACGCCCGCGCATCAGAGTCCGCTGTGCGTGTCCTTATCCCTGCCTCGCCGCCTGGCGCTGTTGGATTGGGCGATACGAAACAACGCATGGGTCATCGAGGACGATTACGACGGCGAGTACCGCTATGTCAGCCGTCCTCTGCCGGCGTTGAAGAGCCTGGATCGTGATGGGCGCGTGCTCTATGCCGGCACCTTCAGTAAGGTGCTTTTTCCGAGCCTTCGGCTGGCATATCTTGTCGTGCCGGAAACGCAGGTCGAGCGGTTTGAACAGATCACCGAGGCTCTTGCAGGGGGCAGCCCAGAGCTTACGCAATCGATCGTCACGGCCTTCATCACGGAAGGCCACTTCGCGCGTCACATCCAACGGATGCGGAAGCTCTATGGCGAGCGCCGGCAAGCGACCGCCGCAGGCCTGGAAAGCGTGCTGGGCAAACACGTGCGAATTGATTCACAGCCGGGAGGAATGCACTTGATCCTGCGGCTGCAAGGCCGACGGTCAGATCGTCGGCTTGTTGCGCGCATGCGGGAAGAGGGCCTGTACGGGGAAGCCTTGACGGATTGGACGATCGGTCGTGATGGAGCCTCGGCCTTGCTCCTCAATTTCACGAATATTGACTCTCAGCGCACCGCCGAAAATCTCGGAAGGCGTATCTCGAGCCTGATATGACCGTGGCAGCAGCTCGTCTCGGGGGCGTGCACCTTCTCTGGCGGAATTAGAGTCCCTTAGGGACTACCCGAAAGCTCGTCTTTGTAGACTGTGGCGATGAAGGCAAGAGGATTTCGACTTCAGCAAAAAGGCGAGTCGGGAACTGAAAACCGTAGGGATCATGGCCTAAACCGCAAGATCGATCATGGACCTTCTAAGGTAGGCCAAGATGCAGCACGATAGAGTCCTTCAACTAGCCAACAGAAGGAGTCGTCATGAGCAATCGTATCGACTACGCAGCCATTCCAATAACGGTTGCCGTAATATTTCACAGCGGTTTCGGCCACACGGCGCGGCAGGCCGAAGCCGTGCGGCGTGGAATCGAACGGGTCGCGGGCGCATCTGCCCTCTATCTAACGTCGGACGAGGCTCAAGGCCGCTTCGATGATCTCGAACTTGCAGACGCGATCATCTTCGGCGCCCCGACCTACATGGGAAGCGCGTCCGGACCGTTCAAAACCTTCATGGATTCGACGTCAAAAACCTACGCCACGGGCGCCTGGAAGGACAAGATCGCGGCAGGCTTCACAAACTCGGCGTCACGGTCCGGGGACAAGCTCGCGACACTGACCCAATTCGCCATCCTCGCGGCACAACATGGCATGCACTGGGTCAATCTCGGTCTGCCGCCGGGCAACAACTATACGCACGGCTCGGAACAGGACCTCAATCGGCTCGGCTTCTGGCTCGGTGCTGCGGCACAGTCGAACAACGATCAAGGGCCTGACTTGGCGCCACCCGAATCCGATCTTCTGACCGCCGAACACCTCGGCGAGCGCGTGGCGAGAGTCACGCAGCAATTTGCGCGTGGTCGTTTGCCTGCAGTCGAAGGCTTGTTGTTAGAAGCGTCCTAGCAGGTTTCGGTCGTCGCTGTCGCCGCGCGCCGTTGCATTGGCAATAGAACCTGCAACGGTGAGTTCTCGCCGTCGCGGTTCAGCGAGAACTCACACGATAACATTTGTATCGGGCATGAAGTCGATCGATGCCGCGATGAGATCCCTGTTCCGCTTTAGATCTGGCCGGCGCCACCGTCCGCATGAAGTTCGGAGCCGTTGACATAGCTGCTCTCGTCCGACGCGAGAAAAAGCGCCGCGCTGGCAATTTCATCCGGTTCGGCCATGCGCCCGAGAGGCGCCGCGGCGGACTCCATTTCCACCATCTTCTGATGGAATTCTTCGGTCGGAGCCAAAGCGTGCCAACCGGGGGTCGATGTCGAGCCGGGAACCAGCACGTTGATCCTGATCCGCCGCGGCGCCAGGTCAACGCTCCAGCCACGCGCAAAATTCCGGATCGCCGCCTTGGTTGCGCTGTAGACGCTGAAAGCCGGCATGCCTGCGTTGGCCGCCGACGAGCCGGTGAGAATGATGGACGCGCCATCGCGCAGCAACGGCAGCGCCTTCTTCACCGTGAATAGCGTGCCCTTGACATTGATCCCGAAAGTTCTGTCGAAATGGTCTTCCGTAATATCCTGAAGTGCTGCGAACTCTCCGACTCCTGCATTGGCGAACAGGACGTCGATGACGCCTGCCTTCTCTCGAACGACCTCATAGAGGCGGTCGAGATCGGCGAGTTTGGACACATCACCCCTGACGCCGACCGTATCGCCACCAATCTCGCGCACGGCCGCGTCGAGCTCGGCCTGGCGGCGCCCCATCACGAACAGTCGCGCGCCTTCCCGGGCGAATCTCTTTGCGCTCGCAAGCCCGATGCCACTATTTGCGCCGGTGACAACCGCGACCTTACCTTCAAGTCTTCCCATAGCGTTTCCTTTGAATGCCCAGATGGGGCCGATGACACGCGCGCTCACCCGAAGGTTGAGATCGCGTGGATCGGATATGGACAGCCACTTTCGTTCCGACTAGAACCTACCTTTTGGTAAGTGTCGGGAATTCAGAATGAAGCGTGATTTCTCCTGCGGTCTCGACGTTGCGCTCGCCGTCGTTGGCGGAAAATGGAAGCCCCTCGTCCTCTTCCACCTTGGCGGCGGCCCTCGTCGCTTCGGAGAATTGCGCCGGCTGGTGACGGGGATCAGCGAAAAGGTGCTGATCCAGCAGCTGAAAGAGCTGGAGGCCGATGGGATTATCAGTCGCACTGACTACCGGGAGCTTCCGCCGCGCGTGGATTACGCCATGACGGCGTTCGGTCGAACTCTGGCGACCGCGCTCATGCCGCTCTGTGCCTGGGGCGATGCCAACCGAATCCAGGTGGAGCAAATGCAAAGGGTGCAAACCGAGCACGAACCCCTGGCGTCCGGACTCATCACCAACAGCTGACGGCGGCGGCTGAGCTGCAGAAGCGACGAAGGCAAGCGTGTCTTGGCTTCGGCAGGAACTGATAGCCGGAAGAATCATGGCCTAATGCTCAAGGCCGATCATGGCCCTTCTAATATGGGCCAAGAGTCGTCACGATAGAATCCGTCAAACACCAAATATGAGGATTTCATCATGAGCAACCGTATCGACTACGCCAAGGCTTCGCCCGAAGGTTTCAAGGCTTTCGGCGGGGTGTACGTCGCCATTCAAAAATCCGGCCTGCCGAAACAACTGGTCGATATTGTCTATCTGCGGGTCTCGCAAATAAACGGCTGCGCCTATTGCATCGATATGCATTCGCGCGATCTGCTCAAGTCAGGCCTGGCGATCGACAAGCTCGTCCTGGTGCCGGTGTGGCGCGATGCGGGTGACGTATTCAGTACCCGCGAACGCGTCGCGCTCGCCTGGGCGGAAACCGTGACACGCGTCGCCGAAACCGGCGTTCCCGATGCCGACTATGAAGCCGCTGCTGCCGAGTTCAGCGCTAAAGAACTTGCCGATCTCACCTATGCGATCGGCTTGATGAACGCCTTCAATCGACTGGGAATTGCGTTCCGCTCGACCCCCGCTGCTGTTGCCGAGGCTCGAGCCGCCGCATAGGCGAGTACATCGGCGAGTGCTTCGCGCATGGAAATGTCTATTCGTCAGCGCTCGCTTCTTTCAGGCGTGGCCGGTTTTGAAGCTTTCCGGCCCGCATTTCGTCAGTGGATCGAGCCGGAAGCGTTTGTCTCTGCCTGACACGACAGCTCTCACCAAACCTCGCCCGGCCGCAACGCCTGGCGCATCAGCGAACGGATCTGACACCATGGCATGGGCACTACTTGGCATCGCCGGCATTCTCGAAATCGCATTCGCCTTCTGCATGAAGTGGTCTGAAGGTTTCACGCGATTGATACCTGGACTGTTGACGGTCGCCACCGGCCTGTCGAGTGTCTTTCTGCTTTCACTCTCGCTCCGCACCCTGCCGGTGGGGACGGGCTACGCGGTCTGGACCGGTATCGGCGCGGCCGGCACCGCGATTCTGGGAATGGCGGTGCTGGGCGATTCCGCCGCGCCGCTGCGGATACTCTGCATTGTTCTCATCCTGGCAGGCGTGATCGGACTCAAGCTGGTCTCGGGAAGCGGAGCGTGATGGCTGATCGAGGCAGGCTCAATCGCGCGACCGCAATATAAATTGCATATAGGTTCGTGGGTTTTGGTCTGAACGGCGCGCCAATCTAGTTCCCATTCAGAACAAAACCGCGAACTTGCAGCTTCACGAATTCGAAAAACCACGCCTTCTCTTGGCAAAGCGGTCTTGCCCGGCGCCGAGTACGCTCGCATGGCGGCCGATTGAATTCGCGGCGCCGGAGGCTTATGCCTGAGCGCCATGAGCACCCAAGCCCAAGCCTGCGCCGAAAAACCCCTGATTTCCTTGTCCCACCACCGGGCACCTTCCGGCAAGGCGGCGCCGTTCCTGCCGATGAGCCGCGCCGAGATGGACGGCGCTCGGCTGGGATGCCTGCGACATCGTGCTGGTGACGGGCGACGCCTATGTCGATCATCCGAGCTTCGGGATGGCGATCATCGGCAGGCTGCTCGAAGCCCAAGGCTTTCGGGTCGGCATCATCGCGCAGCCCGACTGGCACTCGGCCGAGCCGTTCAAGGCGCTGGGCAAACCGACCGTGTTCTTCGGCGTCACCGGCGGCAACATGGACTCGATGGTCAACCGCTACACGGCGGACCGCCGGCTGCGCCACGACGACGCCTACACGCCGGGCGGAGAGGGCGGCCGGCGGCCGGACCGCTGTACCGTCGTCTATGCCCAACGCTGCCGCGAGGCGTTCAAGGACGTGCCGATCGTGCTCGGCGGCATCGAGGCGTCGCTGCGCCGCATCGCGCATTACGATTACTGGTCCGAAAAAGTGCGCCGCTCGGTGCTGGCCGACGCCAAGGCCGATCTGCTGCTCTACGGCAACGCCGAGCGTGCCGTCGTCGAGGTGGCGCACCGGCTCGCCGCCGGCGAGGCGCCGCGCGATCTCGACTCCATCCGGGGCGTCGCGCTGTTCCGCCGCGTGCCTGACGATTACACGGAACTGCACGCCGACGATCTCGACTCCGCCGATGAGGGCGCGGCGCGCCATCCCGGCGACACCGTGATTCGGCTACCGGCGTACGAGCAGGCCGAACAGGATCGCGAGGCCTATGCCCGCGCCTCGCGCGTGCTGCACCGGGAGAGCAATCCCGGCAATGCGCGGCCGCTGGTCCAGCGCCACGGCGACCGCGACCTGTGGCTGAACCCGCCGCCGATCCCGCTGACGTCAGCCGAGATGGACTCGGTCTACGATCTGCCCTACGCGCGCGGGCCGCATCCGTCCTATGGCGATGCCAAGATCCCCGCCTGGGACATGATCAAGTTCTCGGTGACGATCATGCGCGGCTGCTTCGGCGGCTGCACGTTCTGCTCGATCACCGAGCACGAGGGCCGCATCATCCAGAACCGCTCGGAGGGCTCGATCCTGCGCGAGATCGAGCGGATCCGCGACAAGACGCCGGGTTTCACCGGCGTGATCTCCGACATCGGCGGCCCAACCGCCAACATGTACCGGATGGCGTGCAAGGATCCGAAGATCGAAGCGGCGTGCCGGCTACCGTCCTGCGTATTCCCCGAGATCTGCCCGAACCTGAACACCTCGCACGACGATCTGATCCGGCTCTATCGCAAGGTACGCGAGGTGAAGGGCGTCAAGAGGGTGATGGTCGCTTCCGGCGTGCGCTACGACCTCGCGGTGGAGAGCCCCGCCTACATCAAGGAGCTGGTCACTCACCACGTCGGCGGGTATCTGAAGATCGCGCCCGAGCACACCGAGCGCGGCCCGCTCGACAAGATGATGAAGCCGGGGATCGGCGCCTATAACCGCTTCAAGCAGATGTTCGATGCTGCCGCGAAGCAGGCCGGAAAGAAATATTACCTGATTCCGTATTTCATCGCGGCGCATCCGGGCACGACCGACGAGGACATGATGAACCTCGCGCTCTGGCTCAAGAAGAACCGCTACCGCGCCGACCAGGTGCAGACCTTCCTGCCGTCGCCGATGGCGACCGCCACGGCCATGTACCATACCGGCGTCAATCCACTGCGCGGCGTGCGGCACGGCGCAAGCGAAAAGGTCGAGGCGATCAAGGGGCTTCGGCAGCGAAGGTTGCACAAGGCGTTCCTGCGCTATCACGACCCCGACAACTGGCCGCTGTTGCGCGAGGCGCTGAAACAGATGGGCCGGGCCGATCTGATCGGCTCGCGCCCCGACCAGCTCGTGCCGGTCCACCAGCCGCCCGGCACCGGCAAGGCCGCCGGCACGCGACGACCCCTGCGCCACCCCGGCGGGACGCAGCGCTTCACCACCAAGGGTGTGCCCATAAGGAAGTAAATCGGCGCGCGGACGGGGTTCGAAGCTTGGCTGTGGTTATGTTTCGGTAAGCGGCCCAACCGCCATTGGCGCCGGGTCTCAATGCCCTCTCACCTGACTGCGTGTGCCATCTGAGAGAGCCTCGGCGACCCCTCAATACTGAGGGTAAAGAGTGCTCAGATAGTCCGACAGCGTGGTGGGGTCGCCGCGCGTGCTCTGTCGCAACGGCTGGCCGCTCAACAGCACGCCGGCCTGGGTCTTGTAATCGGGAGCCGACATTGTCAGTCGGCTTTAGCGGCTGGCTGAGAAACTCGAGGTATCTGTCATAGGCCTGTTGGGTGCCGACGAAGACGCAGACGCAATGCTGCGGTTCGGCATAAGAATAACGCACGGCTTCGCCAACCCCGTTTACCACGAAGCGGTGCGCCGGCAGCGCGCGCAGCGCTTTTTGTCCAGCCGGATCGTTGGCAAGCTGGATACGAAAACCGGCAGACGACAGATAAAAGCTGTTCTTTTCCAGGGACAGTTGGCCTGGCGCCTCCGCCGCGGCCACGCCAAAAGCGCAAAGCAACAGCACAACGGCTGGAAACAGGCGCAAGGCCCTGAGACCATGGACCCGAAAGAGATGCCGATGGCTCGCTGCGACCGGCCAGATGATCGATGCTGGCATTGCAAATTCCCTTGCTAGGCCCTGCCTTGCTCTGCGCGGGGTACAATGCCGCGAACAGTGTGCCAAGATTGTGTTGATGCCGAAAGCGTATTTGGATCGGTTTCGCGATCATCCCGACACGTCATGGGATGGCGACCAGGCCCTGCACCTGCGGCGGTGCTCACAGAGATCAACAATCCGGAAACCATCCGACGTCTCGGTCGTGCCCGCTAACGAATTGGAAAATTGTCCACGACACATTCGGCGACGGATCAAGAGACGGAGAGAGATGATCATGAGCGGCAGCGCGGTTCTAGAAAATGTACGTCGGTATCGCGCGATAGCTTCGCTGTACCGCCAAACAGCGGCATTCCGTCCGCTCCAAAGCCACTCTCTTCTAGGAGAGGCAGAGCGATGGGAGCATTTGGCGATATCGGAACTTGAGGTCTACTTTTCGACGCACAACAGCCTGCGTGTCCAACCGGCCTCCTGGGATTGTGGGGGCTTGGCTGTCGCGGCATGAACTTGGCCGCTTATCCGACGATCAAAGAACCACGCAGGAAAAGCCGATCCAAAATCGAGATTTTTTGACCAACAGCGCTATTTGATTTCATTGGCGCACCCGACACGATTCGAACGTGTGACCTTTGCCTTCGGAGGGCAAGGGTGGCGATATTACTGTTGCTTACCCGAAATTCCTTGGAATTCTTTATCCTGGAATATATGCTGTTTTCAGCCTAATTTGGGGGCTACGGTCGTTTCCTGAAATTTCCCCGGATTACAGGCTCTTGCTTACCCGGTGCTTACCCGAGGGGAAAATGGCCCGACTGACCAAAAGAACCGTTGATGCGGCCGAGGCTGCCGGTGCGGACCAATTCGTCTGGGACGATGAGCTGCCTGGTTTTGGCCTGCGGGTAAAGAAAAGCGGGGCCAAATCGTTCATCGTCCAGTACCGAAACGCCAACGGCCGCAGCCGGCGCCTGACCCTGGGACGGTATGGAGTTCTCACGGCCGAGGAGGCCCGCGAAAGAGGCCAAGCTGGCGCTCGGCGACGTCGTCAGGGGTGCCGACCCGGCCGAGAGCAAGAAGCTCGCCCGCGGCGCCATGACGATCGAGGAGCTTTGTCGGGAATACCTGACCAGAGGCGGAGGCGGGGTTGATTCTCACCCGCCGCGGGGACGCCAAAAGTTCGAGCACGATCTATACGGACACCGGTCGGATCAACCGACACATCATCCCCCTGATCGGGAAGCGAACCGTCAAGGACTTTACGACCGTTGATGCCGGGAAATTTCAGCGCGATGTGATTGGCGGAAAATCCGCCGCCGATATCAAGACGAAATTGAGGGGACGAGCCATCGTCACCGGGGGCAAGGGAACGGCTGCCCGAACGATGGGACTGCTTGGCGGGATTTTCAGCTATGCGGTCAGTGAGGGCTATCGGCTCGACAATCCCTGCAACGGTATCATCCGCCCAAAAGACGGAACTCACGAATGGCGCATGGATGACGCCGGGTACCGTCATCTCGGCAAATGTCTCGCCGCGGCCGAGGCCAACGGCCATCATTGGCAGCGCGTGCTTGCCAGCAGGGCAGCGGCATTGACGGGTTGCCGGCTCGACGAGATCGAGGGGTTGCTAAAACGGAAGTAGATAGCGTCGGCATGGCGCTCCGCCTGGGCGACACAAAGACCGGTAAGAGCATTCGCCCGGTCGGATCCGCGGTGATGGCGGTCGTGAAGGCAGCTGCAGCCAAATCCAAATCGAAATATGTCTTCCCCGCAATCACGACCAACGCCAAACATCACACGGGCCTGACCCGATGGCTCCAGAAAGTAGCGGCCAAAGATGTGCCCGGGATTACGAGCAACGGCTTGCGGCATTCCTTTAGTTCGACCGCGGAGGATCTTGGCTATTCGCTTCCAACCATCAAAGCGTTGGTCGGCCACTCCCGCGCCAGTGTGACCGAGGGCTATATCCATAAGATCGATTCTGCGTTGCTGGCGGCCGCCGATCGGATCGCTCGCCACATAGACGACGCCATGACAGGACAGAAGGCGAGCAGGGTCGTTCAATTGCGGAAGGCCTGACAACGATCGGCGCGGCTCCGAAACGCGCAGGCAACCTTAAATTTTCGTTCGATCGCACGCGCCTGTTCGAGCAACTCTTCACGCCAGTCGCGGACCTTTGCGGGCCGAAGGATAAGATGGCGGCGGCCGGCTAACAGTTGGCGGACGTTGTCAGGTCGACGACGACAAACAGGGGCGCCGGCGGTGTTAAGGCCATCGCATGAAGGAACCCTGAACTTCAGATCCAGCACTCCGCGCGATGAAGCGCTTGGTGGCCAACATCCGCTGACAGGGCGGAGGATCTAGCTCTCATGCCAATCCAGCAACAATCGGCAATTTTCGCTTCTTCCTCGTTGATAAACCCATCCCAGCGGCTTTCATGCGCCCATATCGGGGGTAATATTTCTGAGCGCGGGGCCGGTCGGCCAACCGTCGCCGGACAACACCACCGCCGTCCGGCTTGCCCCGCGCTCTTCACGATCTTGGCGGTCGGCGCGGTGGTTTATGACAGACGCTCCAAGCGATCGCGGCTCCTCGAACTCGGTCACGGCACGTGGTCGGAGCCCCAAGGTGATTGGCTGCCCATTGACCGCGCGGTCTTCCGCTTTGCAATAACTCCCTTGGATGGGCCGCAGAGCACCGAAACCTTCCTGGACGACTTGAATCCATTTTCGATCGAGGCTTTCGAGAAATTCAAAAGTCGCCAAGATAAAGTCGATGAAGATATCGTCGAAAACGAGACGGACCGGTTGTCGCTTCGCAATCTGAGAACGATCCTGCGGGACAGGGCACGCGCTCGCGGAGCCGAGATTAATCTGGACAAGGCCAATTTCAGGTTTTCTTTTGATTCACCTGTCGGCACAGCAACCTGGAGCTACGCTCCTTGGCACCTGTCCCTGGAACGCGAGCTAGTGAAACACCCGAGGCTCGAAGCCGAAGCGCTCTTCAACAATAAGGGGTACGGCTTCGTCTTGGTTGACGACGAAACAGCGGCCCATACGGCCCAGCAGCTCGAAGCTGTACAAGCGGCCACCAACCACGTCTGGAATCGATTGATGCTACCTGCTTTCGCTCGTTTGGTGTCGGGTGGCCGGGTCAAGGTTTACGCCCAAGTGGGGTCATACCGGGCGCAATTCCAGGAGCTGCCCGCTCACCTCTGGTCGAAGCTAACGATCGAGAACTGGCATGGCGGGACCGCCTATGATCCCGACGGCGACCGTTACTATTCGATCCATGCCGCAGACAGCTTGCCGAAGGTCTCGCCGCTGCAAGGGGAAGTTTCGTCCGACCAGGCTACAGATGCCGTCTCGAAGGAAATGCCGAGTTCCAAACGGCGCACGAATAATCCCAGGGGGCGGCCGAAGGAATACAAGTGGGACGAGATCAAGGCCTTCGCGTTGGATCTGATGGGCAAATGCGGTGTGCCAGGCGAAGACAATAAAAAGCTTCCGCGCAATGAAGACCTAGTCCAGGCAGTTAAGAACGAATTGGCCAAGAAGGATTTGCATCCGGGCGACTCGACAGTGCGCCGCTACCTCGCGAAATGGCTTTCGGAGCTTTGATCACAATTCTCATAATTCCCTAAGCCGATTATGAGCAATTTCGGTACGGTTATGGGCGGACCATAGGCCACCGACTATGCAATTCGTCTCGCATCGACGACGAGGATTTCCCTCGTTTGATGTGAGACCGAAATGACCGAAAGCCAGAATCAAAATTACGACCGTCTGCTGCGGCGTGCACAGGCGGCGAAGTACGTTGTCGAAACATACAACGTCCCCTGCTCGCCGAAAACGCTGGCGAAGCTTGCTTGTGTAAGCTCCGAGGGCCCTCCCGTTCCGGCTCGCCGGAAGATTTCCTCTTTACCCAATCTCCGGGCTCGACGCGTGGGCCCAGAAGAAAATCGGCCCGCTGGTCCGATCTACATCGCAGGCCGTGCAATCGAAAACGGCTGCACAAGCCAACCTAACCTTCACTCAGCCGCTGATCCCGATCCGGTGACAGCATAATGCCCACAGATACATTTTCGTCATTTCCTCGGGATGACCAGCTCTGGGTATCGTTCTTGAGCATACGGCCGCGCCTGTCGGAGTTACGCCGTAGCGAATTGATCGAGCCAACCGCGGAACGCCGCGTGAACCGGTCCGGCATGCTCGCAAGGTGCTGGCGCGTGGTGCACAGAGACGCCCGGAAGGAGAGGGTGCAGTGAGCGAACGCGGCGTATTCGCTGTTGACCGCGGCATCTGGGGCCACCCGCTATTCGCCAGCCGCCACGCGAGCCGCTGAGCAAGCGAGAGGCATGGTTGTGGTTGATTTCGGAGGCGTCGTGGAAGCCGCGGGTTAAGCGGGTCGGCTCGGCTGCCATCGAACTTAAGCGCGGGCAGCTCGCTCACTCGATCCGGTTCATCGCCGAAGCATGGGGTTGGCCGAAATCGAATGTGGCTCGATTTCTGGGTTCACTGAAAATCGAGACGATGATCGACACGAAAACGGTCCACGCAGTTAGCGTCGTAACCATCTGCAAGTACGACGATTACCAGCGCGTTTCACTTCCTGATCGGGACAGTTTTGGGACAGCTACCGGGACGGTGGTGGGACAGAGTTGGGACAAACAAGAAGACATTAAAAACATTGAAACAACTACCTCGCTTCGCTCGGTAGTCGCGCGCGATAGTCCGAAGCGGGAACGTGTCAAGCCGAGAACCGCATTGCCGGACCGTTGGTTACCAGACGAGCGCGACATCGAGCACGCGGCGCACGCGGGTTTCGCGCACGAAAAAATCCAGCGAATGGCGAGCGCTTTCGCCGATCACCACTGCGCCAAGGCCACGCTCAGCGCCGACTGGAACGCATCTTGGCGGACCTGGTGTAGCAACGAAATCAAATTTAATGGAGTGCGACATGGAAACTCAAATCAAGTAATGCAGTTCGAGGCCATCAAGCTGCCGGACCCGCGCCGACCCGCGACATTGCCATCGTTACCGGCATGGATCGCGCGCTTGAGCGCCGGCGCGCGGCTCGAAATCCAGATGATGGCGGACGGCCAGAATTTCGAGAACGGAGAGGTCCTGGTGCTTCCGCCGGAGATGATGCCGAGCCCAGAACAGCGGCGGGAGATGGTCGCCCACATCAACAGCTTGCGCTTCTATCTTCGACAAACACCGGCTGAGGGCGGCGACGCGGAAACGCGCGTGGCCATCGCGGTGACGAGATTGCGGAACGTCCTCGGAGGTACGCGCAATTCGGAATTGGGCGAGGAGGGCACCGCCGAAACCTTCCTGGTTGTGCTCGACGACGTGCCGTGCTGGGCGGTCGAAGCCGCGGCCTGGAAATGGCTAAAGCACGACTGCGGCACCGACCAGCGCGGCAAGCCGCACGATTACCGGTTCGCGCCCGATCCCGGCACGCTGCGCGCAATCGCGCTTCGTATCGCCTGGGAGTTCGAGTGCCCGAATCAGCGTCGTTCAGCGCGTTCTGGACGCCCGCCCTTTCGTCGATTGCTCGAAGCAGCTTGCGGCCGGCCGTGCCTCGCTGGAACGGCCTCAGCAAGGCCGTCAAGGCCGGGGACTCTCGACGCCGCGCGGTCGCTGACATTCGTCGAGGCAGTTAGGCTTGGCTCCTCAAATGAAAAAACTAACCTGCTAGCGCAGGAGGCCGCGGAATGACCCGCCCAGATTTCGTCAGCCCCCGCCAACGAGCCCCGCATAACGGCTCAATCGTAGAACCGTCCGAGGTGCCGCCGGCCGTCACGCCGCACGAACGGTCGGAAACAGATTTCACGTGGAACATGGGGATGGAGCGGGCCAACGCTCTAGGGCAAGCGGCAGACCCCCGACCGACGTAGCAATCAAGCTCGTCGCGTGGGGCCAGGCGGCATGCTACGCCCGGCGCCGGAAGACTTGCCATGGTCCGCCTCATCTTGTTGGCCCTGCTGCCGCAGATCGGCGGGATGCTGCTGCTGATCAGGCGCCGCTCCGCCCAACACGGCGGCTCTGTTGCCGGCTCTGATCGAGACGCAGACTTGAGCTATGGAGCCCGCCCACTGTCTCACTGTCCCATTTAGTGTCTCACCGTTTGCAAGGTGACTTACGGGTGCTCCGGCACTTTTGGGGGTCGTGAATGCCGTATCCCCGTCAGGCGCGATTTTAGTTCTCGCCTCCGGTCCCTTTCTCCTGCTTCTTGCTTGCTATGGCCCGTTTCGCCTTGCGAATTGCTACATCGCGGGTTGCCGACGGGGCCAGCGACTGCACCTCGTTAAAAAACTGCTCCCACGTTTCCAAGGTGTCGAACGGGCCGGGCGGGTCGAAGATGTGTACGGGTTGTCTCATTGGTCATGTCTCATCAACTTGCTTCATCTCGGCTTTACAGACCATGGAATTCCGGCAGTGAGAGCAGATCGGTCAAATGTTGCTCCCCAGCATCTAGCGTGTCGAGGAGGCCCGGCTCGTCGATCAGATGCGTCATCAGCGGGAGGTCTGATGAGGCGGCTAGATTTGGCGATATGTCGTCACGCCCTTCGTCTTCGCCTCCAACTGCATGGCCCGATCCGGAAGGCCATCGCCAAGCTCTCCAGGCGCAGCTTCTTCGTCCCAGAAGCCGCTCGGGCTTTCCGGCCAATTATCGCCGCCGACTTCAAATGGCCCCTCGGGGTAAACTTCATCGTAGGCTCCGTGGCCGGATGTATTACGACTGCATCGACCCGCTGGCGGCCATTGACGAACCCATAGCACTATTGTCCTTGGTTTAACGGACATCAACCTGTTCGCCTTCCGACAAAAGCAGGCGCACCGGTAGCAAGAAATATCCGCCGGTTGCGGGTCGTTCGCGGTGTTTATCACTCACAGGAAGCTCTGGCCGTTGATGCTAAGATAGGGCTCGGCCATTTGGTCAGCGAATTAGACGCGACGGCACCGCTCCACTCGGCAACGAGCGGGGAGGTCGGGTCTTTTGTTGGCCACGCTATGAGAAATATACCTATCCAACAGGCAACGTTTAAGAGGACAAGAAGACGGAGAAGAAGAGGCGGCTCATTTTCGATCTCTAATTTCAACGTAGCTCCGATTTCCAATGCACACCGCAGCGATCAGGAGCACCACCACTGCGCAGGCGTTCAGTCAACTTTTCTGATCGGCTCGCGCGAATAGATGCCAGGCGGGCTCTCATTGTCGGGCATGGTGCGCTCGACGCGCGAGGCAAGAAGCTCGGCGGCCCGGCTGAGGTGCCCAAGGCCACCGTGCGATCTGCCGGCGCGCTCGACCTCGACCCGCGAAATGGTATGGTATCGTGCCGGTAAGCTGCCGGCTCTTTGCAGAGCCTCCATCATGTCCGCCGCATTGACGATGCCGAAGAGTTTGCGCTCGCCCTCCGTAGTGTCGAAGAACTTGTAGGCGAATAGTTCAGGGGCCATGGTCGGCCTCCTAGTCTAGTGACTACCCAATGTCGGAGCGCGCTCCCGCGAGCGGAGGGCAAAGCTATTACAGCGTGTTGCAGATGAGCTCTGAGACGATCTGCTGACAGCGTGTTGTTGTCAGCCGGCGTGGCGGGTTTCGTGGATTTGCTGCTGGATCAGCCGGCAATTTGAATATTCCGGCGTTCCGAACCGGGTGCCAATTGACTGGCAATACGCGCCGTCCTGCTGGGCAAGCTTTTCAGGACCAGCAATGGCGTCGCCGACAATTGATCCATCGCACGCGCCAAGAATTGGGCCGACCCCGATCAGGACGGAGAATACCAAGATACGCAAATTTCAGCCCTCTGCACTGGCGCGGCTGGCGCCGGGTGGTTCAAATTCAGCAGCAGAGGTTGCTGACCCCCAATATTCCCACCGCACCGGGAGCTACCCGGTGTTGCTACTAGCGGTTATTTTCGGGGCCACCCGGCATATAAGCCGTTTTACCTCTGCTGCCTTCTCTGCGCACTAGCGGATTTGAAGCCGACCCCGATGCAGTACGCGAGAATACCTATTTGACGTAAATTTCCAGACGTCTAGCATGGCCGCGGGAACTTGATCCGGTGGTCCACACCTCATCAGCCAGAGATCTGCTTGACCCCCAATGCTGCCTTTCGCACCGGCCGCCACCCGGGGTGCATACTAGCGAGACCATTTTCGCGTACGCCACCCGGCAGCATCCGCCAGATCTACCGCCGCTGCCGCCCTTGCAGCAGAGCGCGACGTGTTCGAAGGCCCACCGATGCGTACGCGGAACTTATCTTGAGTAATTTCCAGACGTAAAGATGGCCACGGGAACTTGATCGTGACCCACACCTCATCGCCAAAGATCTGTTTGTAGCCATGCTGCCTTTGCAGGCCGCCGCGTGGGGTGAATACAACGAGACCAGTGCGCGTACGCCACCAGGCAGCATCCGGCCAGATCTAACGCCGCGCCGCCCTTGAAGCAGAGCAGCGACGCGTTCGAGGGCCCAACCGACCTGGCCGGTGAACTGCCGATGCCTTCAGTTTTTACCCAGGTCGAGAAGAACGGATCAATCACGCTGACACGCATGTTGCTGAGATCGGCCCAATTGCCTTGGCCTTAAAAACAAACTGGCTGGCTTGCTATCGATAGCCGAGTTGGCCGCCGAACCGATCGCGGCACGCGTCAACATCGCTGCACCTACAGCGGTGATGAAACCCCAGCAATTGTGGCCCTGACCCCAGCGCCGTTTGGCCAATGTAGAAGGCGCTCTAGTTGTACATCACTGGCAGCGGCGACCCGACGGCATATCGGCGGCTGATGCCGGCGGACATGCCGAGTGCAACCAAACCAACAGTGCCCAGCACAGACTTCTTCATATCGTTTCCCCCTTTACGGCACCCCGCTGAAGCTCCCTGCGACCTATACGGAAAACCCATACAAATTCACTCGGAGGTGAGCGGCTTATCCAAAGGGTTTTCTGGAGGGATAAGGACGCGTCGCAATTTATCTCAGGGTCAGTACCGCTAAGCAGGACACCGATAATCAGCTCCGGGAGTTACAGGCGGTGGCGGAGAGATCCGGCTGGGAGGTTGTCCGCATCTATGAGGACGCCGGTATTTCCGGAGCCAAGGGCTGGGACAAGCGACCCGGGCTCGATTCCATGATGAGGGCGGTCAACGCTAAGAGGTTCGACATGGTCGCGGCTTGGTCGGTGGACCGGCTAGGTCGATCTCTGACGGACCTCCTTGGCATCCTGCAAGGCCTGCTAGAAAAGGGTGTGGATTTGTTTCTGCATCAGCAGGGCATCGATACGTCGACCACTGCGGGTAAGGCGATGTTCCAGATGCTGGGCGTCTTTGCAGAATTTGAACGCGGCATAATTCGGGAACGCGTCAACGCCAGGCTGGCGCGGGCACGTCAAAACGGCACGAAGCTCGGCCGGCGAAGGGTCAAGCCGTCTGTCGAGGCGACGATCAGAGAACTGCGGGCCAAAGGTGACGGGATCCTCAAGATCGCCAGGACGCTCGGCGTCGGCATCAGCGTTGTCCAAAGGGTCGTCTTGGAGATCGCCTGACTGGCGAAGGGTGCCAGCCCAACTGCCGGTGCGTCGGCGCGCCATCCAAGTCAATGAATCATTCCGCCAAATGTTGGTGGCACAACATCCACCACCTACAACGATTTGGATGTCCTGAAAGCATCAATAAATCATTCCGCCAAATGTTGGTGGCACAACATCCACCACCTACAACGATTTGGATGTCCTGAAAGAACCCCCAAAACCAATCAAATGCGAAGCTTTGGCATCGTTTGCCACTTTGTGCTTCAAAACACGTGCGTCATGACTCACTGCGTCAATTAATTTTGGCGCAGTTGACGCACCGTACGAAGGGCTCGATCGGTTTGATGGCCTATGCTTACGTTCCGCGAGCCCAAGTCGTGAGTCAATCCACCATTGCCTGAAATAAGCGCCATTCGCTTGGCACGCCTTTAAATGTGTGCACGCCGCGCTCTGGGAATGTTAATCCCGAACCAGCCACCAGGTCTCGAAAGGTCTGGGAAACGAGTACTCACCGGGCGCGGCCAGTGCTGTTACGCGCGGGCCGATGTGCACCGCGATGCCAGCCAGATCTTCACCGACCGACTCGCATTCCCCGCACTGATCCGCGATTGTCGCTTGTTTTGTCCGTTCGCGGAAAATTAGTCGCCCGGCATTTTCGGAGTTTGCGACAGTATCAAGGCAAAGCGGACACGCGGCCTCGACTCCGGATTGGTGCCTTGTGACCCAAGGCCGACCGTGCGCCTCACATTGGCGCGGTGCGCGCTGGTACGGACGATTGAGCGCGATCGCCTCACGACACCTGAGGCTCAGCCGCCTAAATCCCGATCTTCAGTCACGCATTTCGATCTTGGCGGTCACGCATTGCAGCGAATCAGAGAGAGCCAAACAGTTCTTCGCATCAGGTCGCTATGGCTCGGCAGACGGCATCGCCCGGCCGGCCGTCGCAGTGCTCTTCAGCCTCTCCGCTTTACAGGTTTTATCTCGACCAAACGGCAGCGGCCGCTGATCCTACTCAACCGCCTCCTGCCTCCTCGGTCTGGAGACGCCTGGTGGCCTCTAGCTTTCTGAAGACCAAAAGCGCCGGCCAGTGAACGGCCGCCTAGGGGAAATCCATGAAATCGTTTGGTATTTTCGCGATAGCTGCACTTATGATGGCGAGCGCCGCGCGCGCCGGGGAGGCCGCGCGGGCGCTGACGGTAGAAGCGGTTTCCTCGCCGGCCGCCTATGTAACCGGAGCCGACGTGGTGGTGCGGGTGCAAGGCGCTGGACCTTCCCCGAATGCGCTGCTCTTTCGCCTGAACGGTCAAGCGACGGCGCCGCGCGGCGCCGAGCGCGACGGCGCGGCGATCACGGCTACGATCGCGGGACTGAAGCCCGGCGCCAACACGATCGAGGTGAGTAATGGGGACGGACCCACAGCCCGGCTGAAGCTTGTGACGCGCGGACCGCGCGATCCGCTGTTCGCCAAGCCGCGGTTGCCCCTGCTCGATTGCGCGACCGAAAGCTCCGGCCTCGGTAGGGCGCTGGATGCGGACTGCTCCGCGCCCACGCGGATCGACTATTTTTATCGCACCATCGGCGGCGGCTTTCAGCCACTGGGCGACCCGGCCGCGCGCCCCGCTGATCTAGCTAGCGTCGAAACGGCCATGGGTCAATTCCCTTATATCGTGCGTGTCGAATCCGGCGTGATCGACCGGGGGATCTATCGCATCGCCGTGCTGGACGACGGTCGCCAAAAGCCCGGCGACTGGCGGCCGGGTCCGATGTGGAACCGACGGCTGGTGATCTTCTATGGCGGCGGCTGCGGCATGCACTACAGCCAGGGCGGCGACCGGATCGACCAAGTCCTTAGCGAGCTCGAACTCTCCAAGGGCTTCGCCTACGCCATCTCCACCAACCTGGTGAACCAGCAGTTCTGCGCGCCGCTGGTGCAGGCGGAGACCACCTTGAGGCTCAAGGAGCGCGTAGTGAAGACCTTCGGCGTCCCCGCCTGGACCCTCGGCACAGGCGCGTCGGGCGGCTCGATCCAGCAGCTTCTGATCGCCGAGATGTTCCCCGGCCTGCTGGACGGCATCCAGCCGGGCGGGTCATTTCCCGATGCTCAGCTGCAACCCCCGCTGGATTGCGCGGTTCTGAAGCGCGCGTTCGAGGCCGATCCGGCGCGCTGGACGGAGGACAAGCGGGCGGCGGTCAGTGGGGTGACCCTGTCCACCTGCCACGCTTGGAACGGGGCCTTCGCCCAAACCCTGGCCGTCCATCCGGCGCCCCCCGATCCCGCCAACGCTCTCGACCGTGTGGTCAACACGGTTGGCGGAAACCTACTGGGTGATTTCCGGCCGTGCGGCGTCTCCGACGCCAACCGGCTCTACGACCCGGTTTTGAACCCAAAAGGCCTTCGGTGTTCCCTCTATGATTTTGAGGTCGGCCAGCTCGGCCGCGACGCGCGGGGTCGGGCGCGCCGCCCGTTCGACAATGTCGGGGTCGAGTACGGGCTGGCCGCACTCAAGGCGCATCGCATCAGCTTTGACGACTTCCTAGCCCTGAACTTGGCGGCCGGCGGCTTCGACAGTGATGGCGTACCCATCGCGGCGCGCAGCCAGGGCGATCCGGTCGGCATCGAGAACGCCTACGCCACAGGGCTGCTCAACTCCGGCGGCGGCGGCCTCTCCCTGATACCGATCATCAACCAGCGCGCTTATGTCGACACCGCTCCGCCGGGCCTGGCGGCCTCGGTCCATGACCGCTTGGAGGATTTCGTCATTCGCGCGCGCCTCATCAAGGCTAACGGAAGCGCCTCAAACCAAGTGATCTGGACCTCCGCCCCAATTGGTCCGGTCAACCTGAAGGCTTTGTCTCTCGACCTTGCGACGCGCTGGTTGGACGCCCTTACCGCCGATCCCGCGCCCCCCTCACTGGCCAAGGTCACACGGCTGAAGCCGCGCGACGCGGTGGACGCCTGCTGGACCCCGCAAGGCGAGCGGATCGACGAGCCGGCCGACCCCGAGGCACGCAGCCGTTGCAACGGGATCTATCCGCTGCACAGCGAGCCTCGCATGGTGGCGGGCGAGCCGCTCAGCAACGACGTCTTCAAGTGCCGCCTGGTGGCGCCGAAGCGATCGGATTACGGCCCGGCGATCTCCCAAGTCCAGTGGCGGCGGCTTAATCAAGTCTTCCCGGAAGGTGTTTGCGACTATCGAAGCGGTGCCTCCCACCGTCTGATCTTCAAGGGCCCGCTGGCGGTGGCTGCATCCGGGCCGGACCAATGATCGCGCCACAGTTTCGACCAACCGGGGTCTGGCAAACCCGCGGAGAAACCTGGTCCTCACCGGCTCGGACGCACGTCGTAGGGGGATTGGCTGGAGTTCAGAACCCATGGCCGGCTCATGTGCTGCCGAACCCTAACTTAGCCCGCGCCAACTCGCTTGCCTGAGGCTCGTCGCCGCCGGCAAAACGACTTTGGAGATCGGCGCTGCACTGGGAATAATCGACCGTTCTTTAAGGTGTGATCTGGATTACGCGCTGTTTCAGGTGTCGATCGTAACCCGAGGGTATCGGCGATCACGCGTGGGTACACAAAGATGCCTGAGTGGAATCCAATCGATAGCGCTCCAACGGACGGTGCAGGGATCAAGGTACGTGGGTGGGATTTCGGGATACAAGGATCGCGACGGCACTATGCCATTGCGCACTTCGAAAACGGTAAATGGATCGAAGCCGATGGCAAACAGCTTCGATACCTGACGGACTGGCAAGAGCTTTCGTATCGCCCCTACATCATCGACCATTGGCTATAACATCCAGTCCAGCCGCTAGGCGTCGTACAGCTTCTTCGGGATCGGCCGGTGTTCGGCCGCTTCGATCGTGCCCCGTCCACTTCCGGTGTACCCCAACTTCGGACAAGCCGCGCACCGAACTAAGTGACGCGATGTGCCAACGAAGTCGCAATCCTATGGCCGAACGCATAGCGCTAGGGCTGATCGTCATCCTCTTCCATTCCATCCCGCGACCGCAGAGGCTGATCGCCAGCGGCCATGTCCATCAGCGGCGCGATTTCACTCGTCACCATACGAGCCACGTCTGGGCGCCGTCGGCCGGCTTCGTCATTTCAGACGCGCGGCAGGACCGGATCGGCACCAAGGAAGTGGGGCTGGTGGAATATCGCTTCCAGCCCGACAGTTTCGAGGTCCGCCACATCAGGGCGCCCGGCCAGAGCGATGTCGATCTCGACGAGCTGCTCGGCCGGAAGACGGCGTGAGGCCGTTCCGGCGCCTGGCTCAAGGGACCGTGACATTCTCCACAACGCGGGGTCCCCTGTGCGGCTTGAGCGCCACCATTCGTAATGGGCGCCTGCCTTCACATCACGGAAAAATTCGTTGGATGACGATTTCGCCCGTGTGAGGCCGCGGTGCGCGCCAGGCGGTGCGCGCTAGTATGGACGATTCTGCGCGATCGCCGCACGACACCTGAGGTCCAGCCGCCTAGTTTCTCGAAGCTGACCTGACGCTTCATCCATCGCTTGTTCGCGACCGTCAGGCGTCCATTTCAAGCTTGCAAAGGCAGGAACCATGCAACACGACACGTCCGGATCGTCGAACATCGATCCTCGGAGCGAGGCATTTGCGGACCGGGTTGAAGCCAACCAGCGAAAGCTGAGGGCTGATCTCCGCCAGACCTACGATTTCATCGTCTGTGGGTCCGGCTCGTCCGGCTCCGTCGTGGCGCGACGTCTTGCGGAAAATCCTACCGTCAGCGTGCTGCTGCTCGAGGCGGGCGGAACGGATGCCGTGCCGGAGGTCGAGGATCCCGCCCGCTGGACCGAAAATCTCGGAAGCGAGCGGGATTGGGCGTTCAAGACCCGGCCGAATCCGAATCTGAACGGGCGATCGCTGCTTTGGTCCATGGGCAAGGTGCTTGGCGGGGGATCGAGCATCAACGTGATGATGTGGTCGCGCGGTCACAAGAGCGACTGGGACCATTTCGCCGCCGAGACCGGCGATGACGCGTGGTCGTATGAGAGCGTGCTCAAGATCTATCGCGGGATCGAGGATTGGCAGGGAACGCCGGATCCCGAACGGCGCGGCACCGGCGGCCTGGTCGCAGTCCATGTTCCGGCTGAGCCCAATCCCAGCACCATAGCCTTCCTTGAAGCGGCCCGCTCGGTCGGCGTGCCCACCTTCGCCGACCAGAACGGGATCATGATGGAGACGGCAGGCGGCGCTGCCCTGTCCAACCGACGGATCCGCGACGGCAAGCGCCAGTCGGTCTTCCGCACCTACGCCTATCCCTATATGGACCGGCCAAATCTCACCGTGCTGACCCACGCGCTGGTAACGCGGGTGATCGTCGAAGGCGGCAAAGCGACCGGCGTCGAGGTGGCGCATGACGGCGCCGTGCGGAGGTTTGCTGCCGGGCACGAGGTGGTCCTGTCATTGGGCGCGATCCACACGCCCAAGGTCTTGATGCAATCCGGTATCGGTGATGCCGAGGAACTGCGCCGTTTCGGCATCGAGGTGAGAAGCCACCTTCCCGGCGTCGGCCGCAATCTGCAGGAGCACCTGCTTCTCGGCGGCTGTCTCTGGGAATATCCACGCGCGGAGCAAATGGGCGGCGACACCGGGCAGGCCACCTTCTTCTGGAAGAGCGATGCCGCGCTGGACCACCCCGATCTTCAATCCTTCTTTACCGACGGCGCCTTTCTCAGCCAGGAGCTCAGCCATCTCAACACCACAACGTCATGCTGGTCGATCACCCCGGGCATCGTCCGTCCGCACAGCCGCGGCGCGGTGCACCTCACGGGGCCCGATCCGACCGATCCCGTCGATATCGACGCGAACATTCTGGGCGATCCGGCCGATTTGAAGGCGGCGATGCGCTGCGTTGAACTCTGCCGGGAGATCGGCAATTCCGCCGCCATGCGCCCCTTCGTGAAACGCGAGGTCATTCCAGGCCCGCTTGGGAAGGCCGAGATGGAGAGTTTCGTCCGCAACGCCGCGACGCCGTACTGGCACTACACCTGCACGGCCAAGATGGGGCGAGACGACATGTCCGTCGTCGACGGTTCGCTCAAAGTCTACGGGATCGACAGGCTGCGCGTCGCCGACGGATCTGTCATGCCGAGGGTCGCGACCGGCAACACGATGGCGCCATGCGTGATCATCGGCGAGCGGGCGGCTGCCATGATCCGGTCGACACACAATCTGTGAGAAGCGTGGCTTATGAGTAGCGTCGGCCCGGGCAGTTCACCGCGACGAACTGCCGAGCCGAATGCGCGACGCCGATCACGCCTTTGCTTGCCGAAATTGGCGCCCTTCAAAAGACCCATGAAGGCGCCGGGCGCATTCACTTCACGACAGATCAGCCGCTCCGAGCGGATCGCAAACACATATCCCACGATCAGCATCCGGATCATTTCCGGA
This sequence comes from uncultured Alphaproteobacteria bacterium, assembly GCA_963843235.1. Classification (GTDB taxonomy): domain Bacteria; phylum Pseudomonadota; class Alphaproteobacteria; order Rhizobiales; family Xanthobacteraceae; genus Bradyrhizobium. Next base: position 12,993 of record CAWJJV010000002.1, on the reverse strand, counting down.
TCGATCGATGGGCGACCTATGGACGAATAATGAGGTGTTAGTTCACTGCGAAGCCAGGATAGATCGAGAGCGGCGTCGATCTTCCGCACCATGTGATCTTCGGGAACCGCGTCGCGAAGATGAAACTCGTAGAACAGTTGATCTTGGTCACTCTTCAGACGGCCCATCATGGATCGACCTCGCCGAGAATTGCGTCAACACAACGGAATGACGGTTCGCCAGGGTAATTCCGGGATCGAGCCAGACAAAGGCAAGGGAATCAGCTCTCCAGGAATGTATGAGGCCAGCCTCACGTGGCCTTGCAACGATGGAGAGCGACAATGGAATACTATGTCGGACTGGACGTGTCGTTGAGGCAGACATCGATCTGCGTAGTGGACCAGGCGGGGTCGGTCGTGCGAGAGGGCGTGGTCGATTCCGATCCAGAGGCGATTTCGGCTTACGTGAAGTCAAAGGCACCCGATGCGATACGCATCGGCCTCGAGACTGGACCGACGTCTACGTGGCTCTGGACCGAGCTCAGGCGGCTTGGCCTGCCGGTGATCTGTATCGATGCGCGCCATGCCAAGGCGGTGCTCAAGATGCAGATCAACAAAAGCGACCGCAACGATGCTATCGGGATCGCTCGCATTATGCAGACGGGTTGGTTCAAGGAAGTGCACGTCAAAGATATCGACAGCCACTCGGTCAGGGCGCTACTGGCCAGCCGGGCGCTGCTGGTCAAGATCAAGCGCGATCTCGAGAACCATGTTCGCGGCCTTCTCAAAAATCTCGGCCTAGTGATCGGCCGGGCCAAGTTCAATGTCTACGCCGTACAAGTCGATGAGTTGATCGAGGGTCGTCCTGAGCTGGTGGCCGCGGTCAGGCCGCTGCTCGAAGCGCGCAATGCCGTCGAGCAGCAGGTCAGTGAGCTTGACCGCAAGGTAATGAGACTGGCTCGCCATGATGCGCAGGTCCGCCGGTTTATGACGGTACCTGGGGTCGGCCCGATCACCGCACTCGCCTTCAAGGCAACGATCGACGATCCGGCACGGTTTGCGCGATCGAGAAGTGTGGGTGCTTATGTTGGGTTAACCTGTAGACGCCACGCCTCCGGGGAGGTCGATTGGTCCGGCCGAATCTCCAAATGCGGTGACGCAATGCTGCGGAGTTATCTATTTGAAGCAGCCGGGGTTCTGCTGACCCGCGTCCCGAAATGGTCCGCCGTGAAGGCCTGGGGGGTGAGGCTCGCCAAGCGCAACGGGCTACGCAAGGCCAAGGTTGCAGTCGCGCGTAAGCTTGCGGTCATTCTGCATCGCATGTGGATCGACGGAACCGAGTTCAACTGGTCGAAGAAGGAGATTGCTGCCTAGCGAGGGGCATACCGAGTTCCTGCAAACGGCGGGAGAAGACGTCCCTGCCGGGACGAGGGCGATGGTGAGTTCGACAGATTTCGTGCGCGCGTCTGAAAGGGCGACCGCGATTGCAACATTGAACCGCCAGCGTCTCCTTACGCCATCATGCGGAGGGTTCACCCCTACCGCGGAGAGAACAGTGGACCCGGCAAGGATGATCGTCGGAGAGCTTGACACCCAGACCCGGATAGGCGACGTCGGCAGGTGCCTCATCGGTCCCAAGGGGATTGCGGGCCAGCCCCCGAAAAACGACCCCTTGCTGACACGACCTAGGGCGCGAACAAGCTTATGCGGCGGTCTTTATAAGTCCAAGCTGCGTCAAAGCAGCGACGCCGTCGTCAAGGCCGATCTCCTCGACGATCATGCCGTCCTTGAGCTTAAGAACGGTCGTTCCGGTGAACCTCGTAATGCGCCCGGTGTTGGCTGGAAGTGATCCCGCCAAAAAGTCGCGAAAGGCAGCGTCAGTGTGGGTACCACCACCCTCCGAGCGCCCGACGACGTAATCGCCTTCGGCGATTAGGTCCGCCGTACCCCAAAAACTGAGGTCAGGAAAAGCCTTGCGAAAGTCGGTCATGAAGGCCTTGATGTCGTCGCGGCCACGACGTGGATCGTGAAGCGAGTACTGCAACAGCATGTCCGGCGCAGCGAATTCATCCACGATATTCAGGTTGCAGGTCTCGCCCCAAAAATCAGTAAACCAGCGACCTACGATCGCCTTGTTCTCACTTTCCTTCGACATGTAGCTAACTCGTGTATTTCTGTGTTCAGTTTGAGTGGACGCCTTGGAAACGGGATCTGGACCGGCTTGGACCATGCCGTCATGGCGGATGCGCAGCCCAGAGTGCGGATCAATCGCCAGCCTCTCGAACAGCTCTCGCAATTCTGGTCGGAGGCCGTCTCCGCGAAGAGCTGCTATCGAATGAAATTTGTGCATGTCGTGCTCCTATCTCCGCTTTGTCTGCCGAGATTGGAATCTCACCAGCTTGACTCCAGATGTCGTGAGGGGATCGCGCTCAATCATCCGTACTAGCGCGCACCGCGCCAATGTGAGGCGCAAGGTCTGCCTTGGGTCAAACTGAGAAGAACTCAGCGCGAGCAAATGTCTTCCGAGCTACCCCTGAAAGCGGACATCGCTCAATACGGTCGGCATGTCTCAAAGGTGCCACTAGCGGACTCATACTGCGCGTCTTATCGCACGAAATTCACGTTGAACTCGCAGTCGGGCACAGATGAAGAGGTCGCTATATTACGTGGCCCTCCCAAGCCAAAATAGGGGTTTGAGTCCCATACGCAGCGCCATTTACCAATGACTTAGCGGTGATGGATCGGCGTTGTTATCGACGTTCATCAACCTGGGCGGCCGTCTGAACCGCGCCCAATCACACGTCCGAGCTCGTGTCAGCGTCGCCGCGTGGCGCGCCAGGCGATGCGCGCTAGCACAGATGATTGAGCGCGATCCCCCCACGACATCTGGGGTCAAGCTGGTGATATTCCGATCTCGGCAGTCACGCGTTGCAGAGGTCGGAAACAAAGAATGGAACGAGAAAATCTTCAAGCACCGGCGACAATGGCCGATATCGTGCGCGCCCAGGCGGATATCCGCAAGAATGCGATCGCGTTCGAATTCGAAGGCCGCAAAACCAGCTTTGTCGTGGTCGATATCAACTCCAACCGCGTTGCCAACGGCCTGATGGCGCTTGGTATCAAGCCAAATGATCGCATCGCCTATCTCGGCAAGAACAGCGACACCTTTTTTGAAGTGTGGTTCGGGGCGATGAAGGCGAACGCGGTGCTGGTGCCGATCAACTGGCGTCTGGCAGCAGCCGAAATTGCGTTCATCGCCGACGATTGCAAGGCTACGGTGCTTTTCGTCGGGCCCGAATTTGTCGAACTTACGCGCGGACTCAAGTCTGGACTGTCGAGTGTACATACGTTCATCACGCTTGCAGGCGGCGCTCCGGAATGGGCTGATTTTACGGTCTGGCGCGATGAGCAGAGCAGCGATGATCCGAAACTGCCACCGTCTGAACAGAACGTCGCGATCCAACTCTATACTTCCGGTACCACCGGCCGGCCGAAAGGCGCGATGCTCTCGCACGCAAACTTCGTTTCGAATTTCGCATCATGGCGAGGGACCTCTCAGGCGACCGAGCGGCGATGGAATGTTGTGGCCATCGATGATGTCCTTCTGTTGCCGTTGCCATTGTTTCACATGGCCGGAATCAGCGTTTGCATGCTGAATTTCTATCAAGGCGGGGAAATCATCATCACCCGCGAGTTCAGCGCCGACAAGATTCTCGACATATTGGAAACATCCCGCGTCACAAGAGTGGTCCTGGTGCCCGCCGCAATGCAGATGATGGTTCGGCTGCCCCGTGCGCGAGAAATGAAATTCGCCAGCCTCCGCTACATATTCTATGGCGCGTCGCCGATTCCGCCGGCGCTGTTGAAGGAATGCATCGCGGCGTTCAATTGTAGCTTCGTTCAGGTTTTCGGTATGACCGAAACGACGGGCGCTGTCACGGCTCTTCCGCCGGAGGATCATGTCGAGGGTCTCGATCGCATGCGCTCCGCGGGAAGACCGTTGCCCGGCATCGAACTCGCGATTCTCGATGCCGACGGCAAACAATTGCCTCCCGGAGAAGTCGGTGAGATCGTAGCGCGCTCCGGTTCAAACATGGTCGGGTATTGGAATTCGCCGGAAGCCACTTCCCAAACCATTGATGCCGATAACTGGCTGCATACCGGCGACGCCGGGTACTTGGACTTGGACGGCTATCTCTATGTTTACGACCGTATCAAGAACATGATCATCTCCGGCGGCGAGAACATCTATCCGGCTGAAATCGAGAGCGTGATCTGCGATCATCCCGATGTCGTCGAAGCCGCCGTAATAGGTATACCGGACGAGACTTGGGGCGAAGCGGTCAAGGCGGTCGTGGTGATGAAGCCTGGCAAAACCGCCGAGGCGGCCGACATCATCCGTTTTACACGTGAGCGCATTGCATTTTTTAAGACGCCGAAATCGATCGACTTCATCGAGGCACTGCCGCGCAACGCGTCGGGAAAAATCTTGCATCGCGATCTGCGCGAACGCTACAAAATCGCGGATACGCGAGACGAATATGTACTCGGACATTCCGAGGGCGAAGTGCAGCGGCTCACATTGCAGGCAGACATGCTTCGCCCGATCACAGAGCGTCTGATGAGGAACGCCGGCCTACGGGAGGGCATGAAGGTACTCGATCTGGGTTGTGGCCCTGGCGATGTCTCCATGCTGGCCGCCGAGCTTGTCGGACCTTCCGGAGTCGTGGTGGGTATTGACCGAGTTGGGGAAGTCCTCCGTTTGGCGGTCGAAAGGAGTAAGAGGGCCGAATATGCCAATATTGTCTTCCAAGAAGCCTCTTTGGAAACGTTTACGGAGATCGGCACTTTCGATCTTGTGATCGGCCGATATGTGCTCATCCATCAAAGTGACGCCACGTCCTTTGTGCGCGCGGCAGCCAAGTTCGTGCGCCCCGGCGGCGCGTTGGCATTTCACGAACTGTGCTTGTGGAAGCCGACCTATCCGTTCCCGGTCCCACTTTACGACAAAGCTCTCGGGTGGCTCTGCAAAGCAGTTCAATCGGCATTTTTAGGACCTGAAGCGGCAGATCGCCTCGCGACGCATTTCCTTGACGCCGACTTACCCCGGCCCGCTATGTTCAGCGAAATGGTAGTTGGTTGTGTGGAAAGTCCTCTCCTTCTGTGGTTGCCTGACACTCTCCGGAGCATGATGTCCGTCGTTACGAGACTCAATATTGCGACGGAGAAGGAAGTCGGCATTGACACCCTCTCGGAACGCATCCGAGAAACCGCGCTGGAGACGAAAGGCTTAATCACGGGACCCCTGCAGGTCTGCGGATGGGCGCGACTCTAATCAGCGCGCAAGTTCGTTCTGCAGCCGCAGCGGCGAAGCCAGGCGCAGCGCCTCGACGAGGATGTTATCCGGAAACTGCTTTCAGCCTTTCATGAGAAAGGCTACCTCGACGATAACCGCTTCGTCGAGTGGAATGAAAAACAGGTATTGCGAGAGGACCCCGGCTCCACTGAGCGCGTGCAAAGATTCCCTGCCAAAGAGTCCGCAAAATCAGACATCTCCTTACCGTGGGCGCAGATGAAACGCACATGAAACGCAATGAAACGCCAGAAAAGACGACCCTGGATCGCTCTTTCTCGTCGTGCCCTACGCCGGTTTCACCGATGCGGCTTGCATCACCGAATTCGAAGGCTTGTTTGGTCACTGCCCGACGCCGGCGCTAGTCCGGCCGATTAAAAAGACTAAACTCCAGGACATGCTGATGCGTCCGGAATTCAGGGCTGGTGATATTGACCCGCACAAAGACGAGAAGATCTCGGCGGTGTGTGCGCGGTTCGCGAATACGCTTAAAGGCGTGACTGCCTACGCGTTATTATATCTGGGGCCAGCCATGGGCTTAACCCGGTCCCCGGTCGATCCCAGTCTCTATCTCGACCTCGACTTCTTTAACGAACTAGGCCGCCGCACCCAGTTGCTTTCAACCGTCCTTCTCCTTGGCCGAGGCAATCGAAACCGGCGTGCCGGTTCCGCAATTCATTCGGCCGCGCTTGGGATAATTTCAGACGATAGATACCAGTACGCGGTAGATTTAAGAAAACGCTTGTCCGCTCTGGGTCATTCACGACGCTTCGACGATGTCCGCTCGGAGTTCCGCTTTACCCCCTAATAACTGACCTTAGTCCGAAGGACTGGCACTTCAGAAAAGTGCCAATGGACTAAACCGCTCGCGCGGTAAGGCACCGCGGCGGCCTGCTACACGGCCAAATGGGATAGCGCGGCGGGGCGTCCTGTCTTGAGATGAGGGGTTGGCAACCTTCATCGAAGACAGGAGCATCCCTCATGACCGATAAGGCCATAAGCCCGCTGCGGCAGCGCATGATTGAAGACATGACAATCCGCAAGTTAGCGCCAAAGACCCAACAAGGCTACATCCGCACCATCAAGGATTTTGCTGCGTTCGTCGGCCGATCGCCCGACACGGCGAGCTTAGAGGACGTCCGACGCTTTCAACTGCATCTGGCGGCGAACGGCGCGCACATCGCCATCCTCAATCACACCGTAGCTGCGTTGCGGTTCTTCTTCAGGGTCACGCTCAGGCGATCCGACATCATCGAGCATACGACGTTCATCCACGAGCCCCGCAAGTTGCCGGTCGTGCTCAGCCCGGAAGAGGTGGCGCGCCTTTTGGATGCAGCGCCGGGGCTCAAATACAAGGCGGCACTGAGTGTGGCTTATGGCGCGGGTTTGCGCGCCGCCGAGGTAATCTCGCTCAAGCTCGGCGATATCGACAGCCAGCGCATGGTGATCCGCGTCGAACAAGGCAAAGGTCGCAAAGACCGCTACGTAATGCTGTCCCCACATCTGCTCGAGCTGCTGCGCGCCTGGTGGAGGGCGGCACGACCGCAAGGCTGGCTATTTCCAGGGCGCGACCGTGTGCAGCCGATGACGACGCGTCAGCTCAATCGCGCCTGCCATGCCTCAGCCGATAGGGCCGCGATCGACAAGCGCGTATCGCTCCACACCTTGCGGCACAGCTTCGCCACCCACCTGCTCGAGCAGAACATCGACATCAGAGTGATTCAGGTCCTGCTCGGGCACGCCAAGCTCGATACCACGGCACTCTATACGCGGGTCGCCACCAAGACGATCCGGGAGGTGATGAGCCCACTGGAGCATATCGCCCGCAAGATCGAGAGGATCGAGCCGCCCGCTTAAAGCGCGGCGCGCGTGCCGCGTCCGGCACTGGAGGTCGCGGATATCTTCCGCGATCATGGAGCGGCATGGCGCAGAGCCCATGCCGGCCATGTGAGCCTCGGTCAATTGAAGGTCTTGTCGGCGATCGAGAGTTGCCGCACGGCGGCGCTCGGCGGTCATGTCGCGCGCTGCGAGAAGTGCGCGCACACCCAAATCTCGTACAACTCTTGCCGCAACCGGCATTGCCCGAAGTGTCAGGGGGCCGCGGCAAAGCAATGGCTGGCCGCGCGCGATGCCGATCTGCTGCCGGTGCCGTACTATCACGTCGTGTTCACGCTGCCGGCGGCTATCGCCGATATCGCCTACCAGAACAAGACCGTCATCTACGACCTCCTGTTCAAGGCCTCGGCCGAGACCCTGACCACGATCGCCGCCGACCCCAAGCACCTCGGTGCCCGCGTCGGCATCACCTCGGTCCTCCATACCTGGGGCTCCGCGATGACCCATCACCCGCATGTCCACATGATCGTGCCGGGCGGCGGCATCTCGCTCGACGGCGAGCGCTGGGTGGCGTGCCGCCCCGGCTTCTTCCTGCCGGTGCGTGTGCTCTCGCGCCTGTTTCGCCGGCTGTTCCTGGAGAAGCTTCTCGCCGCACACCAGGCCAACAACCTGAAGTTCTTCAGGCATCATACCGCTCTCGCCGATGCACAGACGTTCGCGGCCTATCTGGCGCCGTTGCGCCGGGCTGAATGGGTCGTCTATGCCAAGCGCCCGTTCGGCGGGCCACAGGCGGTGCTGGCCTATCTGTCGCGCTACACCCACCGCGTCGCCATCGCCAACAGTAGGCTGATGGCTTCCGATCGCAACGGCGTGACCTTCCGATGGAAGGACTATCGCGCCAATGCTCGCGACCGCCAGAAGGTCATGACGCTCGCCACCGCCGAGTTCATCCGCAGATTCCTGATCCACGTCCTGCCGCAAGGCTTCCACCGCATCCGCCACTACGGCCTGCTCGCCAGCGGCACCCGGGCCGACAACATCGCCCGCGCGCGCCGTCTGCTCGATGTGCCTGCGGAACAACCCGAGGCCGGGGATAACAGCTGCGCCGAGGCCACCGAACCCAAGCCGCTCTCGCACCCGTGCCCTTGCTGCGGTGGTCGCATGATTGTCATCGAGACATTCCAGCGCGGCTCCTCGCCGCGCACACGTCCCGCGACATCCACCGCCGTGATCAGGATCGACACGTCATGATCAGAACCAGTTGCCGGCGACATTCCAGTGCTGCACTTCTGCTTCGCTGGCCCTCGACCGGCGGTGAACCGGCTCGCTATCGCGCCGTCCCGGACAACCGCCTCGTCGCTCAATCTCCGCCGGGCGATGTCGGTTCCGCCTGTCGCGATCGATCGAACAAGCTCGTCAACCCATCGACCGCTTCTCAACAAGACGGTCAACGCCCCTCAGCGACACACCGCCAGTGCCGAAATCCCCATAGCGTTTGACGCACCGCATTGCCCAGCTTCCCGCGGTTTCCTCCCTTGGAGGTTTGCGGACGCCGGCCCCGCTATGCGCCGCGCCACCATCATCGGGCCGGCATCCGAAAACCTTCACAACAGCAGACATTCTCTTGTGAGCCTGTTCTCAAGGAGTCTTCATTGGCTTCTGATCGATCTGCTCAACCGTAACGGCGCAGCGAGAAGACTAGGTCCCGAAGAATGCCCCCATCACCGCCGCCGCTTCGTCGTTGGCCTTCAGCCCCTGGCTGAGGAATTTGTCATCGAGAAGAAGCCGTGGATTGTACCGGGATAGTTTACGTAGGTCGTCTTCACGCCAGCATCGATCAACCGCTCGGCGTAGGCGCGGCCCTCGTCGCGCAGCGGATCGTAGCCGGCCGTCATCACGAAGGCGGGCGGTAGGCCCTTGAAGTTCCCAGCTAGCAGCGGCGAAAGCCTAAGGTCAGTCTGATCGACGCCGGTCGGCAGATAGGCCTTCCGGAACCAGTTCATCAGCTCCTTGGTCAGGAAGTAGCCGTCTGCGAATTGCTTGCGCGATTGGCTCTCGCTGCGAAAGTCGGTCGCGGGATAGATCAGCATCTGGAGCGCCGGCCCCGTCTCACCGGCGTCGCGCACTGCCTGGCATACGACGGCAGAGATGGTGCCGCCGCCCAAGTTGCCGCCGACCGCGAGCCGCGCCGGGTCGGTGTCGAACGCAGCCGCGTCGTCGCGGATATGGCGGAAGGCCGCGATGCCGTCGTCGGTTGGTGCCGGGAATGGGTATTCGGGCGACAGCCGGTAGTCGATGGCAATCAGCTGGCAGCGGCTCTTGTTGGCGAGCCGCCGACAGGTGGAATCATGCGTCCCTAGCGTGCCGGCCACGAAGCCGCCGCCGTGATAATAGATCAGCGTCGGCAGTGGCCCGCGCGGTAGGCCCAACGGCCGATAGCGCCGATAACCGATCCTGCCAGCCGGTCCGGCAAAGCCACCGTTCTCGACCGCGGCAACCTCCGGCGGATCGGCCTCGCTGTCCTCCAACACCTTGTCGAAGACAGCACGGCCCGCCGTGTAGGGCAGCGTATTGGGCTTGGGCCTTCCCTCCTGGAAGGCCTTGTCCATTAGGTCAAGCAGCGTGCGGGCTTCGGCATCGAGCATGGGTCACTCCGGATCGAACAGGCGCTCAGAGATACGTCGCCGAGAAGAGTTGTTAATGTCGTCATGCTTTCCCTTCGGGAACACTTCCGACTGCTGAAACGCGTGACTGCCAAGATCGGAATCTAGGCGGCAGAACCCCAGGTGTCGCGAGGCGATCGCGCTCAATCGAACGTACTAGCGCGCAAAACCCGGCGCGCCGCGCGGCGGCATTGCACGATCTCAGAGGTGTGATTCGGCGTGACGCGGAGTTGCGCGGCCCCTGTCTGGAGGCCATGCCAAACTAACGAACGTTTGCCCGTGGCTTCGGCGCAGGCAGTAATAAAACCTAAATTTCCCTGAGGAGTTGATGGTGCGGCCTACCGATGATTTTCTCAGCGCTCCAAAATTGGATTATGACGGTTTCGTAGCTGCACTGCGCGAGAATTTTGGATGTTTTAGTCCTGCTCGCGGAACCAACATCTTCGCAGGCAGGGTGCGCCCGCGGCGCGTCTTCGGGTTCGCTGCGGTGGATCTCGCCTGCAACACTGTCCGCGTTGACCGGACGGAGCTGGACATTCGCCGTGATGGAATGGAGTATTACTTCGTCGTAGCTCAGCTGACGGGCGGATCGACAATCATTCAGAACGATCGAGTTGTAAATGCCGCTGCTGGCGAACTCGTCCTGCTCGATTCCACGAGACCCGTGACATTCGTTGGGGTCCAGCAAGCGCAATGGCTTGGCTTGCAGTTGCCGCGCCAGAACCTGGTGTCGCATCTCGGCTTCGAGCCGCAGGGTGGCACGCGCGGTCGCGGGCAGGGGCAGGCGGCACGCATACTCAGTCAACTCGCTCTTGACCCCGTCGGCAATGTAGAACCGGCGGTCGCGTCGGCTGACGATTATATGCGTCTGGTGGTCTATGATCTCGTCGGCGCACTGTTTGCACCGCCCGCCCAGTCGAGGGCACCGACACCCAGCTATTAAGTTTTGAAACTTCCAATCTTTGTCTCCAATCTTTGCAACGCGTGACTGTCAAGATCCGAAGCTAGAGGGCAGGACCTCAGGCGTGGCGAGGCGAATTGCGCTCGGCAACGCGCCGCGTGGCCGCATTGACACGATCGTGTGATTGGGCGTGACGCGGAGTTGAGCGGCACCTGTCTGGAGCCATGCCAAACTAACGAACGTTTGCCCGTGGCTTCGGCGCAGGCAGTAATAAAACCTAACGTTAGGTTTGATAAACTTTCCTGAGGAGTTGATGGTGCGGCCTACCGATGATTTTCTCAGCGCTCCAAAATTGGACTATGATGGTTTCGTAGCTGCAATGCGCGAGAATTTTGGATGTTTTAGTCCTGCTCGCGGAACCAACACCTTCGCAGGCAGGGTGCGCCCGCGGCGCGTCTTCGGGTTCGCTGCGGTGGATCTCGCCTGCGACACTGTCCGCGTTGACCGGACGGAGCTGGACATTCGCCGTGATGACATGGAGTATTACTTCGTCGTGGCTCAGCTGACGGGCGGATCGACAATCATTCAGAACGACCGAGTTGTAAATGCCGCTGCTGGCGAACTCGTCCTGCTCGATTCCACGAGACCCGTGACATTCGTTGGGGTCCAGCAAGCGCAATGGCTTGGCTTGCAGTTGCCGCGCCAGAACCTGGTGTCGCATCTCGGCTTCGAGCCGCAAGGTGGCACGTGCGGTCGCGGGCAGAGGCAGGCGGCACGCATACTCAGTCAACTCGCTCTTGACCCCGTCGGCAATGTAGAACCGGCGGTCGCGTCGGCTGACGACTATATGCGTCTGGTGGTCTATGATCTCCTCGGCGCACTGTTTGCACCGCCCGCCCCGCTTTGCTCACGCCACACCGACAAACTGTTCGCGCGAGTTTGCGGCATCATCAAGGACCGCTTTGCCGATCCGAACATCTCTCCGAGTGAGGTGGCTGCCGAGATGGGAATTTCGCTGCGCTATTTGCAGTGCCTGTTCACGGACCGCGGGTCGACATGCAGTCACTACATATCTTCGCTCCGTCTCGATCATGCGGCACATCTGATTGAACGCCGCGCGTCGATGAAAACAGGTCAACCTCTCGCCGAGATCGCCTACGCCTGCGGCTTTCGCGATTACACGTATTTTGCGCGCGGATTTCCGCCGACGTTTCGGCACCACGCCGGGCGGCGTCGGAGCAGGAGCCGCTGGTAACGGCAACGCACGAGTCCCCGCCGACATTGGGCAGAGTAAAACAGTCCTCTACAAAGCGACGTGAACCAGCAGGACAGCGGAGGACTGATGTCATCTTCTGGCCCAATAATCGATCCGCTGCGCCGCGCGCCAACAATTACCCTTTAGATGGCTCTTGGTCTTCGCGCCTATCGGTTGGCGCCGGCGGCATTCCGCGTAATTACCGTGATGCCGCTCAAGCCTTTGTTCCCGAAAGCGTGCGCCTTCCACTCGACATACTGGTGTCCATCCGCTGCCTGCTCTGTGAATTCCAAGTTCTCATAGATCCTGCTCGCGGCCTCCATGACGCACTTAACGTTCTCACGGCCGCTCACTGGCCGGTAAAGAGTGCTTGCTTCGAGAACCACGTCCTCAGCAAAGGCGCCGGCGAATGCGCTCGCGCTCCGCTGCGTAAGCTCCCGCCCAATCCGCAGCGTTTGCTGCCGAGGCCGGCAGTTCGCCGGGCGTCTTCACGTCTCACGTGGCGATTTGTTCAGGCTCATTGCGGTTTCCCTTTTTTCATTTCGCTGAACTTCTTTGGATCGACCGGCAATTTCGGCTCAATAGCCGAGCCACTCGCTAAGTGCCTGAACCTTCTCGATCGTGTACGGCGGATAGAGATGATCAATTGAAACGTCTGCGGGCGAGAGGAGGATAGATTTGGCGTGAGTAAGACTGTCGAATCCGTGCTTGCCGTTAGCGCAACCCAGACCAATTTCCCGATGCCTCCAAACGGCATGGTGTCGATGAAAACATGGACGTCTGGTTCGATTGACTGCGCCGCCGCCAAATGAGAGGTTCGCGATGAACGAATTAATGACGCCGCTGTCTTGACTGAACACAAAGCCGGCGAGCGGCCGGGGTCTACGCTTGATGTGCTGGATTGCCTCGGTAATCGTGGAGTACGTCAGGATCGGAAGAATTGGCCCAAATATTTCCTCTTGCATAACCTTGTCTGACCACGACGCCGGATAGAGAATTGTCGGATC
>CAWJJV010000001.1:0-259695 GCA_963843235.1 uncultured Alphaproteobacteria bacterium | reverse complement strand
CTGCGGCGTCCGTGACGGGAACACGCGCGGCAAGCGCAAAAGCGCACTACTTGTAATAATATTTCGTGACTTCCTGCCGAGTTTGCATTGTTCCCCATCTCAACTCTGAGGGTGATTGCTGATGTTCGACCTCAGGAGGCGTGACAAAATGGTCCCCCTCGGACTGGGGAATACCATGGCAAGGAGCACGGCACTCTGTTTTAGCGATCCGCTGTCCTTTCAGGAGGTGATCGGCACTGCAGATTTACAGCTTCTTCTGACCGCGAGGGGGACCGGTCATCGCCACGATATGATTATCGCGAAGTTCAAAGAATATTTAGAAGCGAACCCCAACACGCCCCGCCGATGTATCTGGCAGAAATATGTGCAGCTACCGGCGCAGCGGAACGCACCCTCCGCTTCGCATGCAAAAAACATCTTGGTATGGGGCCAATCCGCTTTCTCGCGCTGCGAAGAATGCACCTTGTCCGCCGGGCGCTCTCAGATGCAGACAGTTCGACTACCGTCACGCGAATTGCCATGGATCACGGCTTCTGGGAGTTGGGACGCTTCTCGGGCGCCTACCGCGCGCTATTCGGTGAAACACCTTCGGAGACATTGCGGCGACCAGCGAAGCAGACGGCAATCAAACTCAATCACCGGTCGTCCCCCTTGAAGGGGAGACCGGCATCTGGTGGCGCTGCGCGCGACCAAGATCACGGCGAGCGATCCGCCTTCGAGATGGTGGCCGGGTGAGCAGTGAGCGCGAAGGAGGCAGAATGAGACGCGCAAATCAAGCTCTTCCGCTCTTAGTTGTTCCTTTCCTCGTCATGCTATCGAACGGCGAGCGTTTCGGGCACGTTGCCAAAGCTCAAACCATTGCGAGCGTGCTCGCTGCTCAAATCCGAAGCCAAGGCATCGCTTGCGATGAGCCGCAGAAGGCTACGCGCGATGCGAAGCTGTCAAAGCCGGACTACGATGTCTGGGTTCTGACGTGTAAGAATGCCACCTACAGAATTAGTCGATATCCAGATCTGGCGGCAAAGGTCGAAACACTGAAATAGGATGACCCTCGCCGAGAATGTTCCGCCCGTGACCTGCGGCGCCCCTGCGGCTAAGGGCAGACCTACGGGCGATATTCCGCCCAAGAAACGCGCCAACTGAAGCGGCCTTACTCTTCGTTTGGTGCGAATTGGAGGTTGCCACAGCTCCGGCACTCAAGGATACGGTCGCCAAGATTGCCCATGCCGGGCATAACGCTCGGGCGCTGCATCGGCGACTGGCACTCACAGCAGTGTGGCGCAGGGATCGCTGAGTGAGACCGCGTGGTTGATTTTTGAGGCCCCGGCATTGCAATTCCCCCCTTAAGGCGGGCGGGAGCGCAACACTCTCAGTCACCGATGAAAGCCAATAGCAGAGCGGTGATGCGACCACTCTACGCCAGCGTGTACGTAAAGCGACTAGATTCGTGAACAATCGGATTGACACACTGGATACCAGCCCGGCGGTTCCGCGCGAATTCACTCGCTATCGGCATGAATCAAGCGCGTAATCGGTAGCGGAGGTCGCCGATGGTTTCGTTCGATCATTTCCGACAAGAGTTGTTGGCACAATTGGGCCGCGCCGCCACGGGCGGCCGGATCGACTTCCTGATCAACTCAGTGGAACTATGTCGATCCATCAGGGGCGGTTCCGATTCCACCGCTTGCTGCGACGCCATGCAAGCCGAGTTTAAGCCGGGCGACATCCTAGTTCTCGACCGAAGCCATAGCGCTGGCATGACGGTCCGCTATATGTTGCCGCGAACCAACTGATGGGGTGGATGGCCCCCTGACGGCATCGATGTGCCAAGATGGTGGTCGTCAAAGATCACCAGCAACGGGAGCCATCCATGGGCGATATTACAACAATTGGTCTTGATCTGGCAAAGAGTGTCTTCCAGGTTCATGCGGTCGACGAGGCGGGCAGCGTAATGATGCGCAAGCGGCTGCGACGCAGCCAGGTTCTCGCGTTCTTTGCCGGGATTCCGCCGTGCCTCGTCGGCCTCGAAGCCTGCGCGACGGCGCACCATTGGGCCCGTGAGTTGATTGCGCTTGGCCATGAGGCGCGCCTCATGCCGCCCAACTATGTGAAAGCCTATGTGAAACGCAACAAGCACGACGTGGCCGATGCCGAGGCGATCTGCGAGGCGGTTCGGCGTCCATCGATGCGCTTCGTACCGGTAAAAACGGCGGAGCAACAGTCGGCACTGATGATGCATCGGGCTCGGGATTTGCTGATCCGCCAGCGCACCATGCTAGTCAATGCTCTGCGTGGGCACTTGGCCGAGTTCGGTCTGATCGAGGCTCAGGGCCTGCACAAAGTGGCAAGACTGATTGCGATTGTCATGGACGAGACGGATGGGCGTGTACCGGATATTGCCCGTCAGGTGCTGAAGATGATCGTCAACCAGATCGAAGATACCCAGACACGGGTCGCTGGGCTCGAGACGCAGGTTCTCGCATGGCACAAGAGCAACCCGGTCAGCCAACGTCTGGCCACCATTCCGGGGATCGGGCCGATCATCGCCACGGCGATCGCAGCAACGGTTGCAGATCCGAACATATTCCGTAGCGGCAGAGAGTTTGCCGCGTGGCTCGGGCTAGTGCCGAGACAAAATTCTACCGGTGGCAAGGCGCGCCTCGGTGGAATTAGCAAACGAGGGGACAGTTATCTCCGTCGCCTGCTCGTCAACAGCGCACACACGGTGCTGCTTTGTTCGAAGCAAGCCAAGACCGACCCCTGGTTAACGTCTTTGCTCAGTCGAAAACCACGTCTTGTCGCGGCAGTCGCCTTGGCCAACAAGACGGCGCGCGTGGCTTGGGCTGTCATGAGCAGACCGAACACCTACCGACACGCAGCAGTGGCAGCATGAACTGCTAAGCCGCGGCGTGCCGCAAGCTTGCGAGAGTAAAAACACGTGATGGCACAGTCGGTCACCCGACGGATCGAGAGAAACCTGACCGCCTCAGCGGGATTCCGACCCCGACCAACTGATAAGGCCTCGAACCGCGGAAATCCATCAAGGCCAGCGGTCATGCGAGACCGCACTAAAAGGCCGGACACATGACTGCAAGCGACCACTGCTCATCATGCGAAAAAACTCTTGCAAGTCGGGGGCCATCCACACATGAGGCGGCCTTAGTCCATATCAATGCAGCCCAGACTTCCGTTGCCTCCGCTCTAGTTTCTTAATCAGTTGCCGGATTTCCTCGGGGGGCGACAATTCCAAGATATCGGCGACTACCGCCTCGGCGAGATCCTCGATGAGTTTGGGAAGATCTAATGGGCTCGGCATGGTTTCACTCCTGTCAAAAGGACGGGAGTTGCATGCTCTCTGTCGCCGATAACAGTCTGGGACCACGCGGCGATATGCCCAGAGTACGCTTTTATAAGGTTGGCGTCTGCTCGTTCCCGGACTCAAAATCGAACTAGGTCACTAAATTGATGGGCAAATTGTTCGCGCGGATCAGTCTGCGGGTCTCAAACTTCCCGTAAGCAGCTTCGCTACGTCTGGCGATTTCAACGGGTCTTCGCCATCGCAATCCAGGCATCGGAACTTTCGTCCTCCGTATTTTACAAGCACGAACCGCTTGGGCTTGTTGCATTTGGGGCAGACGGGCGGCGGGGTGTTTTTGGGCATAATACTCACGCTGAACCGGGCGCAAGTCTTCTGCTCACAGTCACCATTTATTGCCGAGGACGGGCCGGTGATAAGTCCCATGTGGGGATTCGGCGTCGTTGAAAACAGGCTCTGCCAAAATCAAATTAGGCCACCAAGGTCAAAACAGGCCAGTACTCGCCGACAGGGACTTTATCCGGGGCAAAACGTCGAGGGCAGCGAGGGTAAGGGAGAGCGGTCGGGACCTGCGCGAGCAGCTTGACGCTCAGCCCTCTAAGGCACGATAGACGGAGCGCACTGTTCACACATGGGCCGCCCTTTCAGAGGCCACCCGGCCACCTGTAGGACAGATACAAAGTAACGGCCGTCTGGTTCCCGCTAGAAGGGAGCCAGTACCAAATCATTTTATCAGTCGATCTCCGTGGAGATGTCGCAGGCTGCGCAATAAAAGGTTGGGCCGTACTGCGTTTTAACGACCTTAAAGCCAGCCGGAATGCCGTAAACCGTCGGCCCCTCGCCATCGGGCTGAGATAGGTTGGCAATCCCGGTGCTGCGGCAGCGCGGGCAGCGCAGCGGTTCATTCCATTGCTCTGTCATGGGACTCCACTTTTCGGGATAGCGTATGACAGGGAGCCGGATCGCCCATGCTCAAAATTGAACACTGATTGAAAATTTCAAACCACCGGCCGCTGCTAAATCAAATTAGGTCACTAGGGGTTGAAACAGGCAGCTATCTACTGATCCCTGGGAACAAAACGGCCAATCGAGCACGCCTTCCGAACTCGGCCGTGGCAAGGGACATCCCGCTCCGATGTCCGTTTCGGGGTCATTTGCAAGCGGGTCTACGCGTGCTTGCTGACAATTGGCGTGACGGCCGATAAATCCGGCGACATCAGGAGGCGGCTTGCTCCCATCAATGGGCGCGCGGATGCCAGGAGAGGTCATCGGACCACAAATAAATTGCGATCGCGGTCAGGCACAGGCTGATGCCGATCCAAAACATCGGCGAATGATGAATCCGTCGCCAATCACGTGGTTCGCTCGCGGGTTTCATGTGGTCACCATACACGGTTCGCGCCCGTGAATGATCCTATCGGCTAACGGACAACGCCAGGTTAATTGTCACAGACGAAAGCAACTAGCCCGGACGCCCCCTTTCTCAGCAATGGGCTCTCCCGCTAAGTGTGCGTCGGCCAGCGCCGTTCCTGGAACCAGGTGCGATATTCCGACGACATCTTGGCACGCTGCGCCTGCGGCGCGTGCCGCTTGCATGTCGCCGCTTCCTGGCTGTTTTCCGGAGCGCCCCACCGCAGTTCGGCGCAGTCGTTCGGGTTGTAGGCCATCTCGAACTCCGCGGCCCGATCGACCACGTCCTTGAGAGTCAGTGTCCATTGCGAGCCGTCGCTGCGGGTATAGGATATCTTGCGCGAGGCAAGCTCGGATGCCAGCACGCCCTGTAATTCGCGCTTCACGTCCTCAACGCTCTTGCCTGCCGGCATCGCGTATCGGTCCGACCGCCGTACCAGGCGATCGGGAAAATTCCGCACCACGTCGATCGCGATCAAAAGACGGAAATCGCGCGCCGGCGTGGAGTAGTCTTCCCAGGGGCCGGAGGTCTCGAAGATCGACGGGCCGTTCGGCATCGCCGTAACGCCGGCCTGCTTGTCCTGATATTTTCGTCCATTCTCGACCGAGGTGACGCGCGTCCTCACCTGCTCGTTGAGGCTGGTAATCGCGTCGGTCATCGCCTTGACCGGATCCAGCGGGTCGGGCGACATCACGTCATCCATGCGATCGTAAAAATCCTCGGCACTCATTCGCGACTGTTCGAGCGAAAAGTCCCCGTATTGCGGATTTTTGGCGATTTCGGCATTGGTGAGCCGCCGCAACGGGCTGTTCTTATCGCCCACGATCGGCCGGAAGCGCTTGAAGCCGGGGCTGCCGAGCGCGGGATCGTGCACGAACAGGAAGTTGCCGCGCCAGAACCGCTTGCGCGTGATCGACCCGTCGGGCTCGGCGTCGACGGCGAGATATACCCCGGGTGTCCCATTCAACTCCGGCACGCGATGCACCAGCATCAGCACATGGCCGTAGGGGTCGGCATACACCGTGCCCGGGCGCAGCGCCTTTTGCGTCAGCGGGACGGTGTAAAAATCGGTGTTGTCGTCGTTCGCCGCGACGCGCACCGCGCCGCTATGCACGACGTCGCCGACGTCGCGCAAATATTCCGCGAAGTTGGTCGGACGCTTCGGGACTTTCGGTGCGGGCGGCTGCACCGCCAGTGGATTGACGGTCGCATCGGCCAGCTGTGGCCGGGCAAACAAGCCGCCCAGGAGGCCTGGAGCGGAAGCCGGGACTGGGGATGCCGCGGCGGGCGCGCTCGCCACGATATCCTGTTCGGGCGGCGGGGCAGGACGCGTGACCTCGGGATGATCGATGTCGAACCACTGGTAACATTTGGGTGGCTTGCCGCCGATGCCGCGCGAGCAATTCGAATAACCGAATGGCAGTCCCATTTTGTAGGCGAAGTAAGCGCGCAGGAAGTAGACGAAGTCAGCGCAATCGGGACGCAGCCCCGTTTTCACGTTGTCTTCGCCGCGCCCCAGATAGTTGAACAGGAAATTGCGCGATTGGTCGCGCAAGACTTCGTGCCAGACCTTCCACGACAGATCCTGGTCGGGCGGCGCGTCGAACAGCTTTTCGATCCATGCCGAAAACAACGATTCCGTCGTGCTGTTCCAGCTATCGCGCACCTGCCAGATCCGTCCCGCCGGCGTTGCTGGAGGTGCAGGCTTCTGCGCGTTCACCGCAATTTCGCGCGTGACCGGGGCACATCCGACCGACGGCAAGCGTGGCGTGCCACGTCCCGGCGGCCGGCGTCGCGACCTCGGCGAACCAGGAATAAGGCGCCCCGCCGTGCCGCTCCGACGATGTGGTCGCGACGTGGCCATCCGGCGCGATCAGCGACAGCGCGCCGTCGAGCGGCTTTTCCGCAACGACCATGACGCGCAATGGGGCGCCTTTCCACGGCGCGATCGGCGACGGCAAGACCGTGAGATCGGCCGCGTCTGCCGCAGGTTGCGGATGCGGCCACAGCCGGCGAGCCCGTTGTCGAGACAAGCAATGTGACAAATCCGGCTGCGACCAGCGACGATGCCGTCGCAGCGAGAGAAAACCAGCGTGCGAGAAGCATTTTGACCCCGACCTTCCCCGGAAGATTGACCGACGTTAAGCCCGCCCAAAAGTCTTGCTCAAGGTCTTGCGAAGTCTCCGCTCAGGTGAGTCTCGCCCAAGCGCCCGATGCAGGATACCTAATTAGCGGGGATCAGTCAGCCGATTTGAGCATGGCAAGACCTTCATCTCGTCGCCTTTTTGACTCATTTCGGACATGAGCGTTTAGCGCCGACGCGTGCGAGATGCGGGATTACCGAGTACGACCGCGCGACAAACCCGGATGATATCGACTCGCGCATCCGATGTGCCATGGCACATCGGAGAATGACGCATGGCCGGTTTCAGCGCTACTCAGCTCGCCGCGGCCGCCGGGACGTCGCGCTGATGCTTCATGACGATCTTGTTGAGCGCCCCGAGATAGGCCTTGGCCGCAGCCACCAGCGTATCCGGATCGGACGCCTTCGAGGTCATCGAGCGGCCTTCATGGCCGAGACGCACCGACACCTCGGCTTGCGCGTCGGTGCCCTCGGTGACCGCATGGACCTGAAACAGCTCCAGCGTCGCCTCGTGCGGCACCAGCGCCTTGATGCAATTGAACACCGCATCGACCGGACCATTGCCCTCGGCCTCTTCGATCCTGGTCTGGCCCTCGATGTCGAGCTTCATGGTGGCGCGCTGCGGACCATGGGTGCCCGCGATCACCGTCAGCGAGGTCAGCTTGATGCGGTCATGGGAGGCCGCGATTTCCTGATCGACCAGCGCCTCGATGTCCTCGTCGTAGATGTCCTTCTTGCGGTCGGCGAGCGCCTTCATCCGCACGAATGCATCTTCCAGCTGGTTGGCGCCGAGCTTGTAGCCCATCTCCTCCAGCTTGTGCACGAATGCATGACGGCCCGAATGCTTGCCGAGCACCAGCGACGACTTCTTCAGGCCGACCATTTCCGGCCGCATGATCTCATAGGTCGACGCATCCTTGAGCACGCCGTCCTGATGGATGCCGCTCTCATGCGCGAACGCATTCCGGCCGACGATCGCCTTGTTGTACTGCACCGGGAACGAGGTCGCCGCCGATACCAGTTTCGAGGCCCGCGTCAGCTGCGTGGTGTCGATCTTGTTCCACCACGGAAACTTGTCGTTGCGGATGTTGATCGCCATCACGACTTCCTCGAGCGCGGCATTGCCTGCCCGCTCGCCGATGCCGTTGATGGTGCATTCGATCTGCCGCGCGCCGCCGGCGATGCCGGCCAGCGAATTCGCCACCGCCATGCCGAGATCGTTATGGCAATGCACCGAAAACACCGCCTTGTCGGAGTTCGGCACCCGCTCGATCAGCGTGCGCATGAAGTGGGTATATTCCTCGGGCACCGTATAGCCAACGGTGTCGGGAATGTTGACGGTGGTGGCGCCGGCCTTGATCACGGCCTCGACGATCCGGCACAGGAAGTCCATCTCGCTTCGGGTGCCGTCCTCGGCCGACCACTCGACATCGTCGATGTGGTTGCGCGCACGGGCGACGTTGGTGATCGAGGTTTCGATCACCTGCTCCGGCGTCATATTGAGCTTGACCCGCATGTGCAGCGGCGAAGTCGCGATCACGGTGTGGACGCGGCCCCGCTTGGCGAACTTGACGGCTTCGGCGCAGCGGTCGATGTCCTTCGGATGCGCCCGCGCCAGGCCGGCGATCACGGCGTTCTTGGAACGCCGGGCGATTTCGCTGACCGCCTGGAAGTCGCCTTCCGAGGTGATCGGGAAACCGGCCTCGATGACGTCGACGCCCATGTCGTCGAGCATCTCGGCGACCTCGAGCTTCTCCTCGAAGGTCATGGTCGCGCCCGGGCATTGTTCGCCGTCGCGCAAGGTGGTGTCGAATATGACGACGCGGTCCTTGTCGGACTTGTTCACATTGGTCATCGGAAAATTCCTTTAGCTGGTGCGCTGCGTTTGAAGCGCTGGGGGTTCTTTGATCTCGTGCAAACCCCTGAGTGCCCAGGCGCAAACGCCCAGACGGCCCTCAGGGGCTGATAAGAAGAAGCCCGCCAATGAGCAGGGTGGGCATGGACGCAGCCGGAATCGACGGGGAAAGGCCGGCCTTGGCCGCTCCACCCCGAACTCCGTACTTATCGCTGCAAATCAGCATTGCCAGACCCTTTGAAGCCCGCATTCTCAGCTAAAACCGTTGACGGTTTGTTGCCCGCGAAGCCACAGGGTCGTTCTAAACGAGAAATAGCCGCCGCCGCAACGCTAAAAAGAAGGTCAGGCGGACTGACCTATCGGATCTCCCCCGGCACCGGTCCGACCGCCGGCGAGCCCCCACGGCACGACAAACTCCAGCGAAGCGCCCGGCGTTGTGAGCCGCGACGCCATAGAGGCATCGGAGAACTTCAGGCGGTTATTCACAAACGCGACAGTCGCAAATCAAGCGAAGTCACATTGCACGATGGTTGAACGTTGCAACATTGACCTTTCGCACTTCGGTATCGTTTGATCGACTCGTTATGATCATAACGATATAGGAAAGTGACATGACTGAAAGCGCTGCCGGCCCCTCGCCCGATCTCACGGATCGCTCGAAATACGACGCACTGATGGAGGTCGTCAGAAATCGTCTGACCACGCGGTCATTCGATTCAAGCTACGTCGTGCCGAAACAGCACTATGAAATGATCCTGGAGGCCGCGCGTCATGCCCCTTCCGGCGCGAATGCGCAGCCCTGGCACTTCATCACCGTCACCGATCAAGACCTGAAGAACAAGATCACGGAGTATTTCCGTGAAGAGCAGGTCATGCGGGCCAAGCTCAAGATGAAATTCCCGACGCCCGACTACCGCGGACTCGCTTCTGCCCCGGGGTTCATCGTCGTCGCCAGCGATTTTCGCTGGGTCAAGGCTTTCCCAGTCCTGAACGACGGCTCCGAGCTCGACAAGATGTACAAGGAGAATGCGGAGCGGATCCTGCTCCAGAGCGTGGCCGCGGCGACGATGTCGGCACATCTCGCCGCAGCTGCCCTTGGATACAATGTCTGGTGGGTTACCGCGATCGGCCAGGAGAAGGCGCAACAGGCCATGAAGCCGCTGCTCGGGATTCCTGCAGAACTATCCGTCCTTGATATCATGTGCTTCGGTCCCCCGGCCAAGCCGCCCTACAAACGCTGGAAGAAGAGCCTGGCGGAGATCAGCAACTGGGACAAGTTTGACGCCTCCCACTTCATGACGGACGCGCAGATTGACGAATGGGTGACAACGACCCGACACAAGGTAATGTACCGGGATGCCCAGAACGTCGACTAAGATTGCAGAGACGGCCAAACGCTTCGAGCAGACATACCGGCTGGAAGACCAGGTTGGGTTTCTATTGCGGCGCGCCTATCAGCGTGCGGCGTCCAACCTGGTCGAGCGCATCGGGCCTCACGATCTCACGGCGCCGCAATATGCGACGCTGGCCCGCCTCTACGAGCGCGGAACACTCTCGCAGAACCTGCTTGGCCGCCTTGTTGCGATGGAGCCCGCGAATATCAGGGACGTCGTGCTCCGGCTGAAAAAGCGCCGCCTGGTCACCTGCCGGCGCGACCCCAATGATGGAAGGCTCAACCTCGTCAGCCTCACTCCGACCGGAGTGAGTGTGATCGAGCAATTGATCCCCGTCGAGATCGAATGCACGGCCTTCACCCTGGCTTCATTCAGTACCGCCGAAAGACGAACGCTCTACGAATTGCTGGAACGGCTGTCCGACGACGCGAAATGAGGCCCGCAGGCCACTAATTAAAAGCAGATCATCGACTGAAATTACTTATCGAAGAGGCAGATACCACGATGGGGCATCTTCCGATCATGACGTGTCAGCCGACGTGTCGCTTGGCCTTCTCACTTGCCTTTTTCATTTGACTACTAGGCCTCTTGACTTGGCGCTACCCGGAGCGACTTTCATCACCGCCGACTTCCTGTCTTCGTTCTCCAGTGCCTTGCGCACCTGCTTGAATTCCTCCAGCGAGGCGGCGTCGACAGCGGGAAACTTCAGGTCGAGGCGTTCGAGCGCGCTGACGATCACCGACCCGATCACCACCCGCGCAAACCATTTATGATCCGCCGGCACCACATACCACGGCGCTGCCGGGGTCGAGCTGTGCCGGATCACCTCCTGATACGCGGCCTGGTATTTCGCCCACAGCGCGCGCTCGCTGATATCGGCCATCGAGAATTTCCAGTTCTTCGACGGCTCGTCCAGCCGGCTGAGAAAGCGCTCACGCTGCTCTTGTTTCGATACGTTGAGGAAGAACTTCAGGATCACCGTGCCGTTGCGCGTGAGGTAGCGCTCGAACGCGGAAATGTCCTCGAACCGCTCGCGCCAGATATTCTTGGTCACCAGCCGGGGCGGCATCTTCTCCTTGGCGAGAATTTCCGGATGGACCCGAACCACCAGGCATTCCTCGTAATAGGAGCGGTTGAAGATACCGATGCGGCCGCGCTCCGGCAGCGCGATCATGCTGCGCCACAGGAAGTCGTGGTCGAGTTCATGGGCCGACGGCTGCTTGAACGAAGTGACCTCGCAGCCCTGCGGGTTGACGCCGTCGAAGACGCTCTTGATAGCGCTGTCCTTCCCGGCCGCATCCATGCCCTGGAAGATCAGACAGCAGCGACCAGCGGTCCTGGGCATAAAGCTTTTCCTGGAAATCGTTCAGCCGCTTGCGGTTGGCGTCCAGGATCTTTTCGCCCTTCTCCTTGTCGAGGCCGCCCTTCTGAGCGGTCGCATGCGATTTCAGGTGGAACTCGCCGGCGCCGTCGACACGATACGGCGCGACGAAGGGCTTGAGCTGAACCGCGAGAGATGGCGAGGGGAGCTTTTTGTTCATGGTGGTCGACCTTGTTAGAGCATGATCCGGACCCGCAGGGCCGCATTAGCGCAAAGTGGATACCGTTTTTCCCTTGCGACACACGCAAGGCGTTTGCGCTGAGACCATGCTTAAACAGTAAGATAGAGCGGAATGGCGATTCGAAGAAAGCCATCTCGGCTCTAGGCGCGAAATTGCGCCTCGATATAGGCCGTGACAAAACGCGGCATCGCCGGGCTGAGATCGGCGGCCTGTCTTACCACATGAATGGCCGAGAGTTCAGGCTGGTGCTGCCCGGCGAGATTGGCCTCGATCCTGGCGCCGAGCGCCGCGCCGGGCATATCGACCTGCAGTATCCGCATCATCGCCACTGCGACGCCGGTGAAGACGCAATCCCAGGCCGGATCGGCGCGGTAATCGGCCGGCGTCAGACCGGTTTCCTCCTCGACTTCGCGGACCACGCTGCCCGCGATATCGAGCACCTCGCCCCTGACATCATCGGGATCGGGCGTGCCGGATGGAAAGTAGATGCGCCCGGCATTCGCGGTGTGCTGGCCCATTTCGCCCAGCACGAAAGCGCCGTCGCTGCCTCGCAGCGCGCCCATGCCGAAGCCGTTGAACAACGTTTTCGTCGGGGAAGCCCCAATCCCGCCACGCCAGAAAGCTGGCGAAATCGGTTTCGAAATAATCGGCGCTGAAGCGGTCACCGGCAAACACCGGGTTGCGCCCGAGCAGAACACGACCGTTCCACAGGTTCGGCCGCTTATCCTGCTCGGCTGCAAAATGCGCCGCGATATCCGCACGCCGCGCTTCGGCGAACGGCCACGACCAGGGCTTCACATTCAGATCGAGCGCGGTAACGCGATGAATGGCCGGACGCGTTACTAACGCACTATTTCTCATTCATCCCCGTGGTCTTCTTCGCCGCATCGACGAATTTGTTGGTGTAGGTCTTGGTGACGTCGATATTGGCTTTGGCGACCTCGGGCGAACTCTCGCTGAACACCGCCAGCACCGCATCGGCGCCTTTCGGATCCATCTTGCCGGTTTCCGAATACATCGGGATCGTATTCTTGAGCGCGGCGAGATAAAGTTCCTTGTTCTTGCCTACCACTTCCGCCGGCATTTTCGCCATCACATCTTCCGGCGAATGGCTGTGGATCCACGCCAGCGTATTGAGGATCGCGCCGGTCAGGGCCTGGACTTCCTTCTCATGGGAAGCGACCCACGTCGTCGTGCTGTAGAGCGCACCGCCCGGATATTCGCCGCCGAACACCGCCAGCGTATCTTTCTGCGTGCGCGTGTCGCTGAGGATGCGCAGGTCCGGATGATTGCCCTGCATCACCGTGACCGACGGATCGAGCATCACCGCCGCATCGATCTGGCCCTGCTCCATCGCCGCGACCGCGGTCGCGCCGAGGCCGACCCCGATGACGGAAGTCCCCGCCGGATCGAGCCCGTTTTTCTTCAGCAGGTATTTGAGAAAGAAATCGGTCGAGGAGCCCGGCGCGCTGACGCCGACCTTCTTGCCGGCGAGATCCTTGATCGACTTGATCTCCCCGGCATGCGAGGGCGCCACCACCAGCACCAGCCCCGGATAACGATCATAGACGACGAAGGCCTGCAGCTCCTGCTTCTTGGCCGCGAGGTTGACGCAGTGGTCGAAATAGCCGGACACCACGTCGGCGCTGCCGCCGAGCACGGCCTTGAGCGCATCCGAGCCGCCCTTCAGATCGACCAGGTCGACCGCAAGCCCGGCCTTGTCGAATTCGCCGAGTTGTTTGGCGAGCACGGTCGGCAGGTAGCACAGGCAGGAGCCACCGCCGACGGCGATCGTGATCTTGCTTTGCGCTGCAGCAAGATCGCACATCAGCCCCAGCGCCAACAGCGCTCCCGCAAGCCTGCCCAGTAACGTCCTCATGATTTTCTCCCGACTTTCGATCGGGTGCAGGATAAGGGAGCGAGCGCCGCTTGAGAAGGCGACTTTGGTGCCACTGGCCATTCATGGTTTGGCCACATAGCATGCGCCCGTCTCAATCCACCTCACAAGGAGCACCGTCCATGAATCGCATTGCCATCGCGGTAACGATCGCCGCCGCCTTCGCTGCCGGCTGCGGCGTGACGCACCTGCTGCAACCGGCGCTGGCCGCCGAGAGCATCACGGCCCAGGTCATTCACACCGGCGATCTTTCCGGCGACGGCCTTGGCCCGGCCAACGCCGGCGGCATGCACTCCAAGATGTTCGTCAACGCCGACGGCGCCACGATTTCGATCCAGGACGGCAATGCGCCCAAGCACCTGCATCCCAACACCAACGAGATCCAGTACATCCTCGAAGGCACCGGAACGATCTGGCTCGGGGACAAGGAAGTGCGGGTGAAGCCCGGCGACCTGATCGTGATCCCGAAGGGCACGCCGCATGGCGGCACCAAGCCGGATGGCCGCACCCTCAAGGCGATCGCCATCAAGACGCCGCCGCAGGCGCCGGATGACATCAAGCTGCTGGATTGAGGCGAAGCGCCTCAACGCCGTCATTCCGGGATGGTCCGCAAGGACCAGCCCCGGAATGACGTTCTCGAATGATCTACCCCCTGCTCGTTGCCGCCGTCGGCCGCCACACCAGAAGCCGCCGCTCGACCATCGTCACCCCGATATCGATGAGAATGACGAAGACCGACAGCACGAACATGCCGGCGAAAACGCCCGCCACGTCGAAGGTGCCTTCGGCCTGCTGGATCAGATAGCCGAGCCCCGCGGCCGATCCCAGATATTCGCCGACCACGGCGCCGACCACGGCAAAGCCGACCGAGATGTGCAGCGAGGAAAACATCCACGACAGCGCCGACGGCCAGTAGACGTGCCGCATCAACTGCCGTTCGTTCATGCCGATCATGCGGCCGTTATCGAGCACGGTGGTAGAGACCTCCTTGACGCCCTGATAGACGTTGAAGAAGACGATGAAGAACACCAGCGTGACGCCGAGCGCGACCTTCGACCAGATGCCGAGGCCGAGCCATAGCGTGAAGATCGGGGCCAGCACGACGCGCGGCAGCGCATTGGCCATTTTCACATAGGGATCGAATATCGCGGCCACGCGCGGCTGGCGTGCGAACCAGAAGCCGACCGTGACGCCGCCGAGCGAGCCGATCACGAAGGCAAGGATCGATTCCCACAGCGTGATCATCAAATGCTTCCAGATCACGCCGGTCGCGAACCAGTCGTAGATTTGCGCGCCGACGTCGACCGGATTGGAAAAGAAGAACGGCGGCAGCAGCATGCGGCCGAACAGCGGCACGGTCGTGAGCAGCTGCCACAGCCCCAGCACGACCACGGCGACCAGAAGCTGTAAGGCAAGAAGCGTCAGGCGTGACATGGTGATGATCTACTCTTCCGACTGTCTCTGCGTCGTCCCGGCGAACGCCGGGACCCATAACCCCTGGCGTCCGTTGTTGCAGCAAGGCTTCCGCCCCAGCGCCCAAAAACGAGGCGACACGGCGTATGGGTCCCGGCGTTCGCCGGGACGACGATCACGCTATGGGCGCAGCCTTCACCCTCACGGCTTCGAGAACGTCCCGATCAAACCGGTGGCGCCCTTGGCGTGGCCGTCGAGCGCCTTGATCAGTTCGTCGCGGGTCAGGCCGGGCGCCAGCGCCGACGGCTCGAGGTCGGTCGCGATCAGCGTGAAGGTGTAGTGATGCGGCGCGCCGGCCGGCGTGCAGGGGCCGGAGTAAAACCCGACTTTCTGCGTGCTGGTGCCGCCGACATATTTGTCGCTGGCCTTGGAGACTTCGCCCTCGGCAAAGCCGGTCACCGATGGCGCGATGCCGTAGGCGACCCAGTGGCTGACGCCGCCGGGCGGCCGTCCTTCCGGATCGAACATCATCAGCGCGTAGCTCTTGGTGCCTTCCGGCGGGTTCGCCCAGCTCAGGGCCGGCGAGACGTTGTCGCCGACGCAATTGGGATTGGACTTGTTGTTGCCGGCGTTCTTTTGCGCCAGCCGCGCGCCGTCCTTGAAGTCGGGCGACGACAGCGTGAACGCGGCCTGCGCGTTGGCGTTTCGAGCGCCGCCGAAGGCGGTCAGCGTGACGGCGATAGCCAGAAGTGAACCGCGTACCAGCATGATATCTCCCTGCACTGTTTTGATTGGTCGAACCGAGCATGATCCGGAAAGGTGGACACCGGTTTTCCGAAAGAGTGTAGCTTCCGCCGCGTCGGGATCAAGGCAAGTCCTCGCGACGGTTATCAGGACAAGTCACTTGCTATCATGACAAGTCATTTGGCGCCCGATTGCGCGTAGCCCTTCAACACCTCATCCTTGAGAACACTCCATATTTCACGATGAAGTGAGTGAAATTCCTTTTCCAGCCGCACTTCGAGGATGTCGCGCGGGCGCGGCAGCCGCACCGGCCAGTCGCCGATGATGCGTGCGCTCGGGCCCGCCGACATGATCACCACGCGGTCCGCCAGCGCGATCGCCTCTTCGAGATCGTGGGTGACGAACAGCACCGCCTTGCGATCGGCGCTCCACAATTCCAGCAGCAGGTTGCCCATGATCTGTCTTGTTTGGGCATCGAGCGGCCCGAACGGCTCGTCCATCAGCAGGATCTTCGGATCGCGGATCAGCACCTGGGCGAGGCCGACGCGCTTGCGCTGCCCGCCCGACAGCATGTGCGGATAGCGTCCCGCGAACGCGCCGAGGCCGACCGACGTCAGCCATTGCTGCGCCCGCGCCAGCGCGGCGGCGCGATCGACGCCTGATATCTCGAGCCCGATGGCGACATTGTCGATCACGGTCTTCCACGGAAACAGCGCGTCGGCCTGGAACAGATAGCCGGCCTGGCGGTTGAGGCCGGTCAGCGGCACATCGAAGATCCGCACCGTTCCCGATGCCGGCTTGAGCAGGCCGGCGGCGACGTTGAGGAGCGTGGATTTCCCGCAACCGGTGGGCCCGACGATGGCGACGAACTCGCCATCCTGCACCTGCAGCCGGGCCTGCGCCACCGCGGTGTAGACGCGCGCGTCGGCCACGCGAAATGCCACCGTCGCCTCGTCAAGCGCGACCGCCATGGGTCTTGCCGTATCCACCGTATCCCCTCCAAGGTCCGGAGATGCCTTAGCGCCTGCCAACGATAAGTTCAACGCAGCGCCGCGACGTGGTAGTTGCATCTTGCGCCCGCCCCGGCAGCCGCGAGACCTGATCGGATGCCCGCCCCGCCATTGATCGCCTATGCGCATGTCGGCAAGAGCTTCGACGGCGGCCGTGGCGCGAACCGTGTCCTGGCCGTGAACGACGTCTCGCTCGAGGTCGCCGAGGGCGAATTCCTCGCCATCGTCGGCGGCTCGGGCTCCGGCAAGACCACGCTGCTGCGGCTCGCCAACCGGCTGATCGACGCCGACAGCGGCAGCGTCATGGTCGAAGGCGAGGACGTACGCGCCGCCGATCCGATTCGATTGCGCCGCCGCATCGGCTACGTGTTCCAGAGCGGCGGGCTGTTCCCGCATATGAGCGTCGCCGACAATATCGGGATCACGCCGAAGCTCCTGGGCACGCCGGCGCCGGAGATTTCATCGCGGGTCGATGAGCTGCTCGATCTGGTTCGGCTCGATCGCGCCCAACACCGCGACCGCCTGCCGCATGAGCTGTCGGGCGGACAGCGCCAGCGGGTCGGCGTTGCGCGCGCGCTGGCGGCGCGGCCCCGCATCGTGCTGATGGACGAGCCGTTCGGGGCGCTGGACCCCCTCACCCGCGATGCGCTCGGCGACGACTACCGCGCGCTGCACACCAAGCTCGGGCTGACCACGGTCATGATCACCCACGACATGACCGAGGCCATCCTGCTCGCCGACCGCGTCGCGGTGATGCGCACCGGACGGCTGCTGGCGCTGGGCACGCCGTCGGAGCTCTCTGACAGCGCCGACGCCTATGTCGGTGAGCTCCTGCAAACGCCGCGGCGGCAGGCCGCGCGGCTCAAGGTGCTGTTGCCGCGGGATGGTGAGGCATGAGCCTGTTCGCCGACCCCCGCTGGCATGAAGCGCTGACGCACCTGCCCGATTATCTCGGCAACCATGTGCGCGTCAGCGTCACCGCGCTGGCGCTCGGACTATTGGTGAGCCTGCCGCTGGCGGTCGCCGCGCGCAACCGGCCGGTGCTGCGCGGCGCGCTGCTCGGGCTCGCCAGCATCGTCCAGACGGTGCCGGGCCTGGCGCTGCTGGCGCTGTTCTATCCGCTGCTGCTGGCGCTCGCCGCGTTGTCGCTGCGCTGGTTCGGATTTGATTTTTCCGCGTTCGGCTTCCTGCCCGCGGTGCTGGCGCTGGCGCTCTATTCCATGCTGCCGGTGCTCCGCAACACCATCACGGGCCTGCGGGGCGTCGACCCCGCCATCCTGGAAGCCGCGCAAGGCGTCGGCATGACGCCGCGGCAGTCGCTGTTCACGGTGGAGCTGCCGCTGGCGCTGCCGGTGATGATGGCGGGCATCCGCACCGCGGCGGTGTGGGTGATCGGCACCGCGACGCTGTCGACGCCGATCGGCCAGACCAGCCTCGGCAATTACATCTTTGCGGGATTGCAGACCCAGAACTGGGTCTTCGTGCTGTTCGGCTGCGCCGCCGCCGCCCTGCTGGCGCTCGCCGTCGATCAATTGCTGGCGTTGATCGAGGCCGGCATTCGCCGCCGCAGCCGCCTTCGCGTCGCGCTCGGCGGCATCGGCATTGCGGCGCTGGTGGCGGCGACGCTGGCGCCTGCGCTGACGCGCCCGCCATCGACCTACATCGTCGGCGCCAAGACCTTCGCCGAGCAATATGTGCTGTCGGCGCTGGTGGCGCAGCGGCTGCGGGCGGCGGGACTGACCGCCACCACGCGCGAGGGCCTCGGCTCCAACGTGATCTTCGATGCGCTGGTATCCGGCGATATCGACGTCTATGTCGATTATTCCGGCACGCTGTGGGCCAATCAATTCCACCACACCGACATCAAGCCGCGCGAGGAACTACTCCGCGAATTGAAAACGATACTGGCGCAACAGAAGGTCACGCTGCTGGGCGAGCTCGGCTTTGCCAACGCCTATGCGCTGGTGATGCCGCGCAAACGCGCCGAGGCGCTCGGCATCCGCTCGATCTCCGATCTCGCGGCGCATGCGGCGACGATGTCGATGGCGGCCGACTACGAATTCTTCTCGCGGCCGGAATGGGCCGGCCTGCAAAAGGCTTATGGCCTGTCGTTCCGCGCGCAGCGGCAGATGCAGCCGGACTTCATGTATGCCGCGGTCGCCTCCGGCGAGGTCGATGTGATCGCGGGCTACACCAGCGACGGGCTGATCGCGAAATACGACCTGATGGTGCTGGACGACGACAAGCACGCGATCCCGCCTTACGACGCCATCGTCCTGCTCGCGCCGAAACGCGCCGACGATGCGGCGCTGCGGGCGGCATTGCAACCGCTGCTCGGCAAGATCGACATCGCCGCGATGCGCGAAGCCAACCTGCGCGCCGCCGGCAACGACGGCACCTCGTCGCCGGGCGCGGTGGCGCGCTGGCTGTGGGAAAAGATCGAGAAGCACTGAAGTACGCACGTCACTGCGCAGGCGTCTTGCACGGCCATCCAGTCTTGCCTTGCGGACAAGCCTGGATGCCACGACGCACGAGACACCAGAAAATTCGTCGACGGGCTCAAAGTCCCTTGATCATGCCGGCGTCGATCAGGAGCCGGTTGAAGCGGCGGGCTTCCGCGCCGTCCTTGCAGGCATAGAACACGCCTTTACAACGCAGCATGATGTTCTTCTGCTCCTCGAATGACGGATCCAGCGGAATGCCCGCGGCCTCCTGAATCACCAGCGGCAGATAGGGGCCATCGATGGTGTCCATCGATGTCGGGCTCTTGACCGGATCAAAGTTGATGGCGTCGATGGCGTAATAGGTCGCGTAGTAGCGCGGATCGTAATTCATCAGCTTCTTGCCGATCCCGGCCTCGTCGAGTTCGGGATCGAGCAGCTGCGGCGAGAACTCGGGCTGGTGATCGCCGTAACGCACGATCAGGAATGGCTGCGACGGAAATTTCTTTTTCAGCGCCGCGACGAACGAACCGTAATCGCCGGCGCTCATCGCCTGCCGCCGCAGATATTCATCGACCAGGGGCGCATTGCCGGGGTTGCGCCAGGACGGCGTCAGATCGGGCCGGAATCGCGTCTCCCAGGGGAAATGATTGGCGGCGAGGTAGACGAACATGAACAGCGGATTTGCGGGCGTTTGCTGCGACATCAGCCCCAGGGCTCGATCGTAGAAGAAGCTGTCGGGCTCGACGTCGCGGGCGCCGAGATCGCGCGCGTCGTAAAAACGCTCGATGCCGGTGGTGATCTGGAAACTGCGCGCACTCATGAATGCGCCAAAAGCCGGGTAGAGCGAGACCGTGCTGTAGCCGCAGCGGCGCAGCGCCAACGGCAGGCCGCGCTCGACACGGCCGGAGGCGATGCGGGTCACGAAATAGGAAAACCGACCGAACGAGCGTGACGACAGCCCGGCCAGCACATTGTATTCGGTGAACCAGCTTGGGCCGCCATTGCTCTCGGCCAGGAACTTGCGCGCCTTGCCGTCGAACGAATTGAAATGGCTGCCATAGCCTGCCGGCACCTTGATGCCCGGGACCTGACGAATATCGAAACTGGATTCGTCGTGGATCATGATGATGTTTGGTCGCCGTCCGGCGGGATGGCAGGAATCCAGCAGCGGCACGTTGAGGTGCTCGCGGGCCACGGTGTCGGATTCCATGAAGCCGTAATGGATGAAATCCGACACGGCGGTGACGCCGGAGCGAGAAAATTTCGACAGATAGCCGTCGTCGTAGTAGCCGCGCCAGGCTTCATCGGGCCAGGCGAAGGAATATCCGACCAGAGCGGAAAGACACGCCAGCGCGCAGGCCGTCGCCGGAAGACGGCGGATGCGAAACGGATCGAGCCACCACAGCGCATACATCAGGGGTAGGACGACCAATGCCGCGCCGACCACGGACCAGCGCAGATGGGGGAAGATCGTAAACAGGAACGCCGCGGTGTCACGGTCGATCACCATCAGGTCGACGAAGTTCGCGGTCATCTGCACGATGTCGTGCTTGAGCCGCGACAGCAGGATCAATGCCAGGACCAGGCTCAACGACAGCGCCCCCGACAGCGCCGGACGCCGCAACAGCGCGATCCAGAAGAAATTGAGAATGCCCCACGACAGCAGAAAGCCGATGCAGGAACTGAGGTCGGTTTCGGTCTGGAACATGACGGTCAGCGCCGCCAGATGCGGTGCGGCGACCGCAAGCCACCGCCATAGGCCGACCGAGGCAAGGCCTGAGGCCGCAACGGCTGTCGAGGGACCGGGATTTGGCGCAAGCGCCATGGGCGATGCTACTACACCCGGCACTGCCCTTGGGCCTTGGCTGGCGACGACCAGGAGACGGATGACGCAGCCGGAGCCTGCGGCATGTCACAAAAATGTAACGAAACCGTCATTCCTGTGCAACAACCATGACGGCCCGGCCGCCCTTGCCGGGCATAAATCGCGCGGTAACCTTGCCGGCAGCTTTCCAGATTAGCCGGGCGGCATTTGCGGTCAGCACCGAGCAGCGGCCCGAAAGTCTGGGTGGCGGACAAACAGCAAAGCGACTCGACTAATCCGCTCTTTATCCTAGGTTGCCAATGTTTCACTCTCACAACCGGAGGGTTTCCATTGTCAGATGATCCAGAGAATTCCGCGTCCCCCACTGTCAAGAGCGGCCTCGCATATACCGAGAGCGCTGCCGCCCCAATCATCTTTTTCGATGGCGTCTCCTGCCATGGCACCATGCACGGCATTATCGAGATAGAACTGGCGGCCCGCATTATGGCCCCTGCCCAAGATGGCTTGGTCGAAATAAGGTTTATCCCCGCTGGGCGGCTGCGATGCAGCGTCGCCGCAGCCGCGGCTCTTCTGGATTCCATTCAGAGCGCCACAAAAATGGCTGAGGAGCCGCACCCACAACAACCTGCGGCGGCCTCCAAACTGAATTAGCTCATGCCAGACCGGTGGCTTTCACCTTGAGCTTCTCGCTCAGCAGCTTGTACGGCGTGTTCATTGCGCCTTTGAGCGCGGGTACAATTTTTATTCCGCGTGCCCGTCGATGACAGGGCCGAACAACTCCCATTTCGCGCCGGTGAATTTCATCATCTGCACCTGCTCGATCGGATAAAAATCCGTCGGCGATGTCTTGATGTGGATTCCCGGGATGTAAGTATTGATCTCGAAATCCATATTCGCGACCACCTTCATGACGTTCGCGCGCGTGAGATTATCGCCGCAGCGCTTTAGCACCTCGACCAGCGCGGTCGATGTGTTGAAGGCCGTCAGCGGCCCGCTCTCGGACTTGTCGGCTTCCGGATAATACTTCGCCATGAAGGCGCGGTACTTCTGCATGCCCGGATAGCTGTCCCATTGCGGATCGGTGACATCCATCTGATAGCCGGCGCTCAGGATGCCGGCGGAGTTGTCGAGGCCCGCAGGCTTCAGCACCGCGCCGACCGAGGCCGACACATTGGTCATGATGTGGATCGGATGCCAGCCGAGTTCGGCCACCTTCTTGATCGCCTGCGCCGCGAATTTCGGCGTGCCGATATTGACGAAGATGTCGGGATTGGCGGTCTTGATCGCGACGACCTGGGAATCCACCGTCGGCATGCTGGTCTCGTAGGGCACGCTGGCGACGACCATTTTTTCGTACTTGTCGCGCAGCACATCCCTCAATCCGAGAACGTAGTCCTTACCGAAATCGTCGTTCTGATAGAGCACGCCGATCCTGGCATTGGCATGGTTCTGCAAGATGTAGGTCGCATAGACGCGCGCTTCGGCCCGGTAATTCGGCTGCCAGCCCATGGTCCAGGGGAAATGTTCGGGATCGCCCCAGCGCGAGGCGCCGGTGGCGACGAACAGTTGCGGCACCTGCATGGTGTTCATGTATTTCTGGATCGCCGCGTTGCTCGCGGTACCGAGCGGCGCGAAAATCAGGAACACTTCATCGCTCTCGACCAGCTTTCGCGCCTGCTCGACCGTCTTCGGCGGGCTGTAGGCATCGTCATAGGAAATGAAGTTGATCTTGCGGCCATTGATGCCGCCATTGTCGTTGATCATCCGAAAATAGGCGCTCATCGTCTTGCCGATGATGCCGTAGGCCGATGCCGGCCCGCTGTAGGGCATGATGTTGCCGATCTTGATTTCCGTATCGGTTACACCGGTATCGTATTTCTTTTGCGCGACGGCCGACGCGGTGGCCGCGGCAACGATCAGTCCGGAAAGTCCCAAAACCCTGATAAGCGTCCTGACGAGATCCTTAGCGCAGCGCTCCATGAGCTTCCTCCTCCTGCGGGCCAGGCGTGACGGCCTTTTTGTCAGACAGTTTCCTCAGCGATCTTTTTTGGTGCGGACGGAAGGTAACAGCGGAACGCAATAGCCGAAAGCCGCGGATGATCCGGCGGCCGGCGATACCCAACGGCGATTTGTCGCGCAAGCGGCGCCGTGCGGTGCAGCAAATCGTGACCGGAATAAGCTCCTCCGCCGCGTCGCCCGCGGCAGGGATCTAAAAAACGAAGCGCACCTCCCTGTTCAGGAGATGCGCTTCTTGATCAGCGAGATCGTGCCTGCACGATCTCGTACTTAATTCATCGTGCCTGCACGATCTCGCACTCAGACCGTGGACTAAGCCTCAGTTCTTGGTCTTGTCGACCAGCGCGCCCTTCTTGATCCACGGCATCATGTCGCGGAGCTTGGCGCCGACTTCCTCGATCGGGTGCTGCGCGAGCTTGGCGCGGGTCGCCTTGAACGAGGTCTGGTTGACCTTGTTTTCCAGCATCCAGTCGCGCGCGAACTTGCCGGACTGGATGTCGTTGAGCACGCGCTTCATCTCTTTCTTGGTCTCGTCGGTGACGATGCGCGGGCCGGTGACGTATTCGCCGTATTCGGCGGTGTTGGAGATCGAGTAGTTCATGTTGGCGATGCCGCCTTCATAGATCAGGTCGACGATCAGCTTCACCTCGTGCAAGCATTCGAAATAGGCCATCTCGGGCGCGTAGCCGGCTTCGACCAGCGTCTCGTAGCCGCCCTTGATCAACTCGACCAGACCGCCGCACAGCACCACCTGCTCGCCGAACAAATCGGTCTCGCACTCTTCCTTGAACGAGGTCTCGATGATGCCGGCGCGGCCGCCGCCGATCGCCGAGGCGTAGCTCAGGCCGAGATCATGCGCATTGCCCGACGAATCCTTCGCGATCGCGATCAGGCAGGGCACGCCGCCGCCGCGCTGATATTCCGAACGCACGGTATGGCCGGGGCCCTTCGGCGCGATCATCAGCACGTCGAGATCGGCGCGCGGATCGAGCAGGTTGAAATGCACGTTGAGGCCGTGCGCGAACACCAAAGCCGCGCCCTTCTTCATGTTGTCGTGCAGGTGTTCGCGATAGATGTCGCCCTGCAGCTCGTCGGGGGTCAGCATCATCACGAGGTCGGCCCACTTCGCGGCCTCGGCGACTTCCATCACCTTGAAGCCGGCGGCTTCGGCCTTCTTGGCCGACGCCGAGCCCTTGCGCAGCGCAATGGCGACGTCCTTGACGCCGGAATCCTTGAGGTTCAGCGCATGGGCATGGCCCTGGCTGCCGTAGCCGACGATGACGACCTTCTTGCCCTTGATCAGGTTCAGGTCGGCGTCGCGATCGTAATAAACTCGCATGATGGTTCCTCTTGGCTGGCCGGACGGAGTGCCCGGATCGTCATGTCCTGTGAATTTTCGTCTGAATTCCGTAGTCGGCACGCCGGTCCAGCATGCTGGCCGGCGCGTAATTTCGGGGGTTGTCTAGTCCATTTTTCACCTGAGGGGAAACCCGTTTCTGCATGACGCGCCGCCACATCATGCGTCCGTGAACACCGGATAGAGCGAGGCCAGCAGCAGCAGCGCCATCACGATGTTGAAAGTCCGTATCATGCGCCCGGAAGTCAGCAGCGGCCGCAACGAACTGCCGAACAGGGTCCAGGTTACCGACGACGCGGCTCCCAACAACAGGCTCAGCGTGGTCTGGATCGCGATATTCCAGGGAAAGCTGGCGATCGCCGCATAGGCGGTAATGGTGCCGATCACCATCACCCACCCTTTGACGTTGACCCACTGGAACAGCGCCGCGCCCCAGAAGGTCATCGGGCCACGCCGGTTGTCCTGTCCCGGCGCCGGCGGCCGCGACAGCGCGATGACCGCGGCGAGATAAATCAGGTATGCCGCGCCGGCATATTTCAGGATGGTCCGCAGCACCGGATAGGCAATGAACACCGCCCCGAGGCCGAGGCCGACCGCGCCGACCATGAAGGCGAACCCGATCGTGATGCCTGCCATATGCGGCACGCTGCGGCGGAAGCCGTAGGTCAGCCCCGACGACAACAGCATGATGTTGTTCGGTCCCGGCGTGAAGAACATCACG
Organism: uncultured Alphaproteobacteria bacterium; assembly: GCA_963843235.1. GTDB lineage: Bacteria > Pseudomonadota > Alphaproteobacteria > Rhizobiales > Xanthobacteraceae > Bradyrhizobium. The sequence goes on along the minus strand of CAWJJV010000001.1, from coordinate 234,587 downwards.
GCGGCAAAAACCACGAAGGCGATCAGAAGCGGCTGCGACATATCATGCTCAAGAATGGAGGCACTCACGCGATCTTCGGCAAAACGTGTTTCGATGGAGCTTGCGACCGTGGCGACCACAGCATGATGGCGATGCCGCAGACCACGACGACCATTCCGGACAGCCGCAGCGGCCCGAAGCGCTCGCCGAATACGAGGCTGGAGGCGGCCGCGCCGACGAACGGCACCAGCAGCGCGAACGGCACCACCTGCGCCGCGGTGTAATCCCGCAACAACCGGCCCCACAACCAATAGGCAATACAGGTGGAGATGCCCCCGATGCTGAGCACGCTGACCAGACCAGTCATCGACATGAACCGCAGCGCATGCCACGTGGCCTGCGGTCCATCCAGAAGCAAGGTCAGCGCGAACAACGGAATCGCAGCGACCAGGCACAGCCACGCGAACAGGTTGAACATCGGCGCATCCTTGGCGCGGCGGAGCAGCAGGTTGCCGATCGCAAAGCTGATCGGGCTAATCAGCAGCACCACAAAAGCGCCGACGCTGAAATCATAACCGACGGTGCCGCAGATCATCAGCAGGCCGAGGGCGGCGATGCCTATTCCGAGTGTCTGGCGCGGCGTCGGCCGTTCGCGGAACGCGATCGCCGCAAAGCCGATCGTGAACAGCGCCTGGCTCTGCACGATCACACTGGAAAGACCGACGGGAACGCCATGCGCGATCCCGTAAGCCTGCGCCAGGAACTGGCCCAGAAACAGCGTGAAGCTGATGGCGATCAACACCGGCCACGCGACTTTCGGCCGCGGCACGAACAGGCACGGCAATGCCGCGATGGCAAACCGCAACGCCGTCAGCAGCGCCGGCGACAATTCGTCCAGGGCGAGCCGGCTTGCGATAAAGCCGAGCCCCCAGATCACCGCCACCATCACGGCGAGGCCGATATCGGCTGGCTTCATCGGCTCTAGCTCTGCTCGCCGGGTTTCGGCTTTCGCAACAAATAAGTGCCGTGCAGCGGCGCGTGATAATCGGCCGACAACAACGTAAAGCCGACATCGGTCAGCATGCGCTCGATCACCCAGCCGAAGGTCGAATACTCGTCGCGCATATGGGTCGCGACGCTGTCGCGCGAAAAGCCGTGGTTCTTGATGTTGAAATCCGCCCACGCGCCGATGTCGCGCTCGGAACCGTCGGGCATGTTGACGAACACGATGTCGCGCAGGAAGAAGCACGCCCCCGGCTTCAGCGCGTTATGGATCCGCGACAGCGCCACTGCTTTCCAGAAGTCCGGCAAGTGATGCAGCGTGAACTCGCTGACGACAAGGTCGTAGGAATTGGGCTGATAGGCAAAACTCAACAGTCCCGCCGACTGAGTCCGGACCGAAAGCTTGCGGTCGCGGGCCTGGATGGCCGCGAGCGCCAGCATCGCCGGTGAAATATCTATGGCGTCGACCTCGGCGCCGAGCTGGGCCGCCTCGCACGCCAGGATGCCGTTGCCGCAGCCGATGTCGGCCAACCGCCAGCCGCGCTGCACCCCCAGCATGGCCAGCGTCGCGCGGGCGCGGGTGTCACGATCGTCGTGCCAGTCGCAGATCGAGGCGACCGCGGAATCGAGGCCGATCTGCCGCCGCTCGTTATAATACCAGTCGCGCGCCAGCATGGTTCACATCCCCTCTGGCCCGCGCCCGATAGCGGCAACCCCGGTACGTGACACCTCAACGAGGCCGAGCGGGCGCATCAGGTCGATGAACTGGCCGATCTTGGCGGAGTTGCCTGTTATCTCGAACACGAAGCTTTCCGTGGTGGCGTCGATCACGCGGGCGCGAAACGCATCCGCAAGCCGCAGCGTCTCGACGCGATTGTTGCCGCTGCCGCGCACCTTCACCATCGCCAGCTCGCGCTCGATCGAGCGGCCGGACAGCGTCATGTCGACGACGCGGTAAACCGGGATCATGCGGTCGAGCTGATGCTTGATCTGCTGGATCACCATCGGCGTGCCCGTGGTCACGATGGTGATGCGGGAGAGATGGTTCTGGCTCTCGGTCTCCGACACGGTGAGACTTTCGATGTTGTAGCCGCGGCCGGAGAACAGCCCGATCACGCGCGCCAGCACGCCCGGCTCGTTCTGCACCAGCACCGAAAGCGTGTGGGACTCGGTCGGATCGTGGCGCTCTTCCATGAAGTAGGCGGATGCGGGCTGTTCCATTTTAATTCCCCTATCGATCTCTCGTTCGTCATACCGCGGGCGGGCGTTCAAATTAGCAGTAAGCGGTTGCCTCATCTGCTTCCGTCATACCCGCGAAAGCGGGTATCCAGTAATCGCAGGCGTCCGACGTGAAACCCGACGCTCGCGGAGTACTGGATCGTCCGGTCAAGCCGGACGATGACAGCAAAACGTGTGGCCGGTGCTTCGTGACAATCCCCGCCATCCTCACACCAGCGCCTTGCCGCCGGCAAAGGCGGCGGCGGTGGCCTCGTCATTGGCTTCCGCCGGCAGCAGCATCTCGTTATGCGCCTTGCCGGAGGGAATCATCGGAAAACAATTCTCCAGCGCCGCCACGCGGCAATCGAACAGCACCGGCCGCTTGACGGAGATCATCTCCTTGATCGCGCCGTCGAGATCGCCGGGCTTGATGGCCCGCAGACCGACGCAACCGAAGGCATCCGCGAGCTTGACGAAGTCGGGCAGCGCCTCCGAATAGGTATGCGACAGCCGGTTGCCGTGCAGCAACTGCTGCCACTGCCGCACCATGCCCATGTACTGGTTGTTCAGGATGAATATCTTGACCGGCAACTCATATTGTATCGCCGTCGATATCTCCTGCATCGTCATTTGCACGGAGGCGTCGCCGGCGATGTCGATTACCAGACTGTCGGGATGGGCGACCTGGACGCCGACCGCCGCCGGCAGGCCATAGCCCATGGTGCCGAGGCCACCGGAGGTCATCCAGCGATGCGGCTCCTCGAAGCCGAAGAACTGCGCTGCCCACATCTGGTGCTGGCCGACTTCGGTGGTGATGTAGGTGTCGCGCCCGCGCGTCGCCGCGAACAGCCGCTCGATCGCGAATTGCGGCAGGATGATATCGCTGTTCTTCTTGTACGACAGCGAATTGCGCGCGCGCCACTTCGCGATCTCCTGCCACCACGGCTTGATGTCAGGCTTTTTTACTTCCGCCTTGAACACCTGCAACAGATCGCCCAGCACGTTGCCGGCGTCGCCGATGATCGGGATATCGACGCGGATGTTCTTGTTGATCGAAGACGGATCGATATCGATGTGGATTTTCTTCGAGTTCGGCGAAAACGCGTCGGTCCGTCCGGTGATGCGGTCGTCGAAACGCGCGCCGACGCACAGCATGGCGTCGCAGCCATGCATCGCCATGTTGGCCTCGTAGGTGCCGTGCATGCCGAGCATGCCGAGCCAGTTCTTGCCCGATGCCGGATAGGCGCCGAGCCCCATCAGGGTGGAGGTGACCGGAAAGCCAGTGACCTCGACCAGTTCGCGTAGCAGTCGCGAGGCCTCGGGTCCGGAATTGATGACGCCACCGCCGGTATAGATCACCGGCCGCTTGGCGGAAGCCAACAGCGCCACCGCCTTGCGGATCTGCGCCGCGTCGCCCTTGACGCGCGGCACATACGACACATGCACGTCCGATTTGACGGGCGGATGATAGGTCCCGACCGCGAACTGCACATCCTTGGGCACGTCGACCACCACCGGGCCAGGACGGCCGGTGCTGGCGACATAGAACGCCTCGTGCAGCACCTTCGCCAAATCGTTGACGTTGCGGACCAGCCAGTTGTGCTTGGTGCAGGGCCGGGTGATGCCGACGGTGTCGCATTCCTGGAACGCGTCGTTGCCGATCAAATGGGTCGGGACCTGTCCCGTAATGCACACCAGCGGGATCGAATCCATCAAGGCATCGGTCAGCGGCGTCACCATGTTGGTGGCGCCCGGTCCCGACGTCACCAGCACCACGCCCGGCTTTCCGGTGGAGCGGGCGTAGCCTTCGGCGGCGTGGCCGGCGCCCTGCTCGTGCCGCACCAGGATGTGCTCGACATCGCTCTGCTGGAAAATCTCGTCGTAGATCGGAAGCACCGCGCCGCCCGGATAACCGAAGATGTGCTTCACGCCATGGTCGATCAGCGCGCGCACGATCATGGCGGCACCGGTCATCTGGTTCGGATCGTGGCTGTTATCACTCATGGCTGGCTCCGGATGCGCTGGTTGTCAGCGGCTTTCTTCAGTTGGGTTGTTGAGAAAATAAAAAGGGGCCCAAGAGGACCCCTGCACACCGCCCGATTTTGGATGGCCTTAGCCATCCCCGGCGGTGCGCCTGGGTACGACTACGATAAGGAGTTTTGTAATAATATTGCGCATGTGACCGTTCAAGCTTCTCGAAGATTGCGCGGAACATAACGACCAAACCTTGAAAGTCAAGGGAAGCCGCTGGCTCAACGCGATTTTTATCAACCTAGCGGGGATGTGGGCGTTGGGCGAGTGTTTTTCGCTGCCGCAAGACGCATGGCTCCTCGGCCCACGGTCTCCATTCGGGGACGCCAACGCGTCTGCCCGCTCGGCCTCCCCAGCCAAGTTTACGCAGGCTTCGTAGGCTTGCCTGCGTGTCGCCGCTTCTCAGGACGAGGATCGTGCATCCAGCCACCCCCTCGCCTCTTCCGGCATGATCCATTCGAATTCCGGCAGTTGGTGCCGGAACCAGGTGAACTGCCGCTTGGCGTAATGGCGGGTATCGGCCCGGCCGATCTCGGCAGCCTCTTCCCGCGTGATCTCGCCGCGCAGATGCGCCAGCAGTGCCGGGACGCCATGGGCCTTCATCGCCGGCAGCAGCGGGTCGAGTTGCCGCGCACCCAGGCCCGCGACCTCGTCCAGCGCGCCTGCGGCAAGCATGGTCTCGAAACGGGCGTCGATCCGCGCATACAGCGCATCGCGCGCTGGCGCCAGGAACAGCGCGCTGAAGGACCCCGGCGGCAGCAGCGGCGGCAGGCCGTGCGCGATGCCAGTCGGTCAGCGAACGCCCGGTGGCCTCGACCACCTCGAGCGCGCGCGCGATGCGGCTGCGGTCGCGCGGCTTGAGGCGTTCGGCGGAGGCGGGATCGCGCTGCGCGAGCTCGGCATGCAAGGCCTCGACGCCGTTGCGTTCCAGCCGGGCGCGCACGGCCTCGCGGATGTCGGCGGGAATCGGCGGCACCGCCGACAGCCCGCGCGTCAGCGCCTTGAAGTAAAGGCCGGAGCCGCCGGTGAAGATCGGCAACCGGTTTTGCGCGCGCGCTTCCGACAGCACCGCCGCCGCATCGCTGACCCAGCTGCCTGCGGAGAAATTAACCGCCGCGTCGACATGACCGTAGAGCCGATGCGGCACCCGCGCCTCTTCTGCCGGCGTCGGCCGCGCCGTGATGACGCGGAGGTCGCGGTAGACCTGCATGGAATCGGTGTTGATGATGACGCCGCCGGTCGCTTCCGCCAGTGCCAGCGCCAGCGCCGACTTGCCGCTCGCGGTCGGCCCTGCGATAAGCACCGCCTGGCTTGCCCCCCGAAGCGAATTCACGCCGATGTCTCTGGTCGCGACACTCATCTGCAATCCCGCCAATCCCGCGCTCGATAGCACGGTCGTGGACGGCGCGCGTGCGATTCTTCCCTCGCCGGGGCCGGCGCAATGGCTGTTCAACGAGGTGGCGGTCGATATCCCCTTTGACGGCAGCGAGGACGTCGGCGCCATCGTCACCCGGCTGCGCGAGGCGCGTGGCGATTTGCCGATCGATATCGTGGTGCAGCCCAGGGTCGACCGGCGCAAGAAACTTTTTCTGGCCGACATGGATTCCACCATGATCGGCCAGGAATGCATCGACGAGCTGGCGGATTTTGCCGGATTGAAAGCCCATGTCGCTGCTATCACCGAGCGCGCGATGCGCGGCGAGATCGCGTTCGAACCAGCGCTGCGCGAGCGCGTCGCGCTGTTGAGGGGCCTTCCGGTCGGGGTGATTGATGAAGTCCTGAAAACGCGCATCAGCCTGACGCCGGGCGGCCGCGAATTGGTCGCGACCATGCGCGCGCACGGCGCCTATACCTGCCTGATCTCAGGCGGCTTTACATTGTTCAGCAACGCGGTCGCGGCCTTGATCGGGTTTAACGAAAACCGCGCCAATGAACTCAAGGTCGAAGGCGGCAAACTGACCGGCGAGGTCGCCGAACCCATCCTGGGGCGCGCGGCCAAGCTCGCCACCCTGATTGAACAGCGCGAGGCCTTCGATCTCGACAACCTCGATACGCTGGTGGTCGGCGACGGCGCCAACGATCTCGGCATGATCGAGGCCGCAGGCCTCGGCGTCGCCTACCACGCCAAGCCCACTGTGGCCGCGGCCGCCGCCGCGCGGATCGACCACGGCGACCTCACGGCGCTGCTGTACGCGCAGGGGTATCGCCGCGAGGAGTTTGCGGGCGCGTAGTCTTCCGGCGCACTCAGTCGTCATGCCCGGACTTGATCCGAGCATCCATCGTCTTGAGAGAATCTCGCGAAGAGGATGGATTGCCGGGGTCGCAGACAAGTTTACGCAGTCTGCGCAAGGCAGACTGCTTTGCCCGGCAATGACGGAACGGATGCACGTCGCGAGCCCTACTGCACGCTCAGCGCCACGAAGCGCAGTTCGCCGTCGGCGTTGGACACCAGCAGCAGGACGGATTTCTTGCCGTCCTTCTTGAGCTGATCGACGCGCTTCTTGACGTCGGCGGCGCTGCTCACGGCTTCCTGTGCCACTTCGACGATGACCTCGCCGGCGCTCAGGCGTTTATCGGCGGCGTCGGAGGTGCCGTCGACGCTGGTGATGATGACGCCCTTGACGCTGTCCTTGATCTTGTAACGGCTGCGCAGGTCCTTGTTGAGGCTCGCAAGATCGAGGCCGAGCGCCTTTTGCGTCACCGGCTTCTCCGCGGGCTCCTGAGTCTTGGTCGCAACCTGTACCGGCTTGTCGTTATCGGCGAGACGGCCGAGCGTGACCTTGCGGGTCTGCTCCTCGCCCTTGCGGATGACGACGACATCGACCTCCTTGCCAACCGCGGTGTCGGCCACGACGCGCGACAGATCCTTCGGCTCCTTGATATCCTTGCCGTCGAACTTGACGACGACGTCGCCCGGCTCGATCCCGGCCGGCTTGGCCGGACCGGCATCATCGACGCCGGCAATCAGGGCGCCGCGCGCGGGCTTGATGTTGAGGCTTTCGGCAATCTCGTCGGTGACCTGCTGGATGCGGACCCCGAGCCAGCCGCGACGAAGCTCGCCGAACTGCCGGAGCTGATCGACCACCCCGGCGACGGTCTTGGACGGCACCGCGAAGCCGATGCCGATCGAGCCGCCGGTCGGCGAGATGATCAGCGTGTTGACGCCGATCACTTCGCCATCGAGATTGAACAGCGGACCGCCGGAATTGCCGCGATTGATGGCGGCGTCGGTCTGGATGTAGTTGTCGTAAGGTCCTGAGGCGATGTCGCGGTTACGCGCCGAGACGATGCCGGCGGTGACCGTGCCGCCGAGGCTGAACGGGTTGCCGATCGCGATCACCCACTCGCCGAGCCGCAGCTTGTCGGAATCGCCGAACTTGACGGCCACCAGCGGCTTCGTCGGCTTGAATTTCAACACCGCAAGATCGGTCTTCTTGTCGACGCCGACCAGTTCGGCCCTGAACTTGCTGCCGTCATTCATGATCACGTTGATCTCGTCGGCATCCGCTATGACGTGATTGTTGGTCACGACGATGCCCGAGGTATCGATGATGAAGCCGGAGCCGAGCGATGTGGTCTTGTGCGGCTGCAGGTCGCCGCCCCGATTGCCGTCCGGACCGCCGCGATGGTTCTTGAAGAAGTCGTCGAAGAATTCCTCGAACGGCGAGCCCGGCGGCAATTTCGGCATCGTGTTGCGGCCGTCACCGCCGGGGGATCCAGCTTTGGCTTCGACGGTCTGCGAGGTCGAGATATTGACCACCGCGTCGATCACCTTCTCGGCAACATCGGCGATGCCGTCGGGGCCGCGCGCAGACGCCGGCTGCGCCATGACGAGGCTGATGGCGCCGAGGCAGATCGCGGCTACCCAAGGGCGCAGGCGACGACTCAAGGCTGGGATCGCACCGGTCATGTCAGGTCTCTCTCTTAGGAAAAGGATCGGGATTTGGGCCCACAGTGCGCCCGAACCGGGTTGCGGCGCAAGCATCGACCGGACTTTTCGCGACCATGAGCGCACGTCAAATACGGCTAAAAACCGACGCAAGGACCGCACCCTGGCGTTGAATTCGCGGTCGTTTGCTACGGCCGACGGCTCCAGATATCCGGAATCCAAAGCTCGCGCCGGCTTCGCCGTGCAACCTTCAGCGCTAGCGCCGAACGGCCCATATCAGGAGCAGCCCGGCGACCGCCGACCCGATACCCACGACTCGCAGAATGTTGTCCGGTGTCGCCAGCGCGCTCTTCATCGCCCGACGCATCCAGCTCGGGCTTGCCACGAACAACAGGCCTTCCAGCACAAACAGAATACCCACACCGATGAGGAAGTCGGTGAACGCTATGGACCTCATCGGATGGCAACCTCCCGCTTGATGTTCTTTTTTGCACTTAACATCCGGGCCGAAGCGACAGCGCCGCCCCGGCCCGGATTGCACAACTTAAAGCCATTAAGGCTTCGGCGCCGTTGCTGCCAGTGGCGCAGGCTCGGCAGCAGCCGCCGCCGGCGTGGGCGCCACGGCCGGCTTGCCGGACGGATTGCTGAAGAACCTGAAGAAATCCGAATCCGGTCGCAGCAGGAACCGCGTATCGCTGCTCTTCAGCCCGTTCTCATAGGCCGTCATCGAACGATAGAACGCAAAGAAGCCCGGATCCCTTCCATAGGCATCGGCGAACACCCGGTTACGTTCGCCGTCGCCGTCGCCGCGCACCTTCTCGGCGGTCGAGTTGGCTTCGGCAATGATAACGGTGGCTTCGCGATCGGCGTTGGACCTGATTTCCTGGGCCTTCTGTCCGCCCTGGGCGCGGAATTCGGCGGCCTCGCGCTGCCGTTCGGTCTGCATGCGCTGATAGACCGCCTGGCTGTTCTGTTCCGGCAGATCGGCGCGCCTGATCCGTACGTCGACCACCTCGATGCCGTAGTTATCGGCTTCCCTGTCGACCTGATCGCGGATCCGCAACATCAGCGCTTCGCGCTCGTCGCGCACCACCTGGATGAAGGTGACCTCGCCGAGCACGCGGCGCAGCGACGCATTCAGAATCGTCGTCAACTGGATGTTGGCAGCCTGGATCGAGCCGATGCTCTGATAAAACCGCAGCGCGTTCTTGATGCGATAGCGTGCGAAGGCATCCACCACCAGCCGCTTCTGGTCCGAGGCGATGATTTCCTGCGACGGGTTTTCCAGATCGAGGATGCGATTGTCGATCGCGATCACGGTATCGATGAAGGGCGCCTTGAAATGCAGGCCGGGCTCGGTGACGACATTGACCGGCCTGCCGAACCGCACCACCAGCGCCTGTTCGGTCTGGTCAACTGTAAAGACCGAGCCATAGGCGACGATGACAACCATCAACAGCGCAACCAGTGCGACAATACCTGAAACGGGGGACTTCATCGGGGGCTCCCGCTCTGGGCTTGCGGCTGGGTCGTTGTCGCCGCCGGCGGACGCCGCGGGCTCAACTCGCTTAAGGGCAGATACGGCACGATACCCTGCGTGCCGGAGGAGCCGCCCCCGCCGTCATAGACCAGCTTCTCGGAGCCGCCGAGGATGCGCTCCATCGTCTCCAGATAAAGGCGTTCGCGCGTGACATCGGGCGCCTTCTTGTACTCATCGTAGACCTTCAGGAAACGTGCGCTCTGGCCCCTGGCCTCGGCGATCGCCTGCTGTCGATAGCCCTCGGCGACCTGAAGGATTTGCGCGGCACGGCCGCGCGCGTCGGGAACGACGCGGTTGGCATAGGTCTGTGCTTCGTTCTGCAGCCGTTCGAAATCGGCACGCGCGGCCTGCACGTCGCGGAACGCGTCGATCACCTGTCCCGGCGGGTCGACCTTCTGCATCTGCACTTGCTGTATCAGGACGCCCGAGCCGTAACTGTCGAGCGTCTTCTGCATCAGTTCCTGCACATTCTGCTCGGTCGAGGTCCGGGCGCCGGTCAAGATCGGCTGAATGTTGGAGCGGCCGATGACTTCGCGCATCGCGCTTTCCGCAACCGCCTTTACGGTACCCTCAGGGTTCTGGATATTGAACAGGAAATCGCCCGCGCCTTTCGGCTTGATGCGCCACAATACGGTGAAGTCGACGTCGACGATGTTCTCGTCGCCAGTCAGCATCAGGCTTTCCTCTGGTACGTCGCGGACCGTCCTGGCGCGCCGCGCCGGATCGTCGATCAGCGTCATGCCGATGCTCAAGGTCGAAACGCGCAGCGCCTTGGGCAGCAGCACGGTCTCGATCGGATACGGCAGATGATAGTTCAGCCCCGGCTGCGCATCGCGCACATGCTTGCCGAAGCGCAGCACGACACCGAGCTCTTCGGATTGAACGCGGTAAAAGCCGGACATGGCCCAGATCAGAGCGGCGCCGACCAGGATCAGCACGATGCCGATGCCGCTGAAATATCCCCCCGGCAACAGCTGATGAAGCCGGTCCTGCACACGGCGCAGCAGGTCTTCGAGGTCGGGCGGCCTCGGTCCTACTGATTGCGGGCCGGAGCCCCAAGGCCCTTTCGGACCTGAGCCCCAGGGGCCTCCGCCTTGATTCTTCCACGGCATCAATAATCTCCTCCGCGAGCCCCAGGGCCAAGCTGCCCGGCCGCGCGATCTGCATGGCTTTATAGGGGACGGCCCCGGCCCTTACAACGCAAGCTTCCTGCTCGAAGGAGCTATGCCTGAGGCCGTAATTGTCAATCCAAACATTACCTGAGGCGGTTAATGCGACTTTCGCCGAATAGGCGTCACATAGGAAGTGGACGCCGCCGAATATAGGTTACATAGGAAAACTCCGCGCTGTCGTCCGAACCGGCCGGATTTCGCACGCGCGCGACCTCTTTCCAGTCGGTCGCATCGATCGCGGCAAGATGGGTATCGCCCTCAGGCCGGGCGTGAACTTCGGTCACTTCCAGCCGATCGGCGATAGCCATCCACTGCGCGTAGATCTCCGCGCCGCCGATAACCGCGATCTCAGTGGCGAAACGCCGCAGTGCGTCGCCGGTCGCGACCGCGCGGGCGCTCGCAAACGAGGTCGTGACCACCGCCCCCGCGGCGCGAAAATCGGCATCGCGCGTGATCACGATATTGGTGCGTCCGGGCAGCGGCCGGCGCAGCGAAACGAAGGTCTTGCGACCCATCACTACCGGCTTGTTCATGGTCATCATCTTGAGGCGCTGCTGGTCGGTCTTCAGCCGCCAGGGAATCGCGCCAGCGGCACCGATCACGCCATTGTCAGCAGCCGCGACGAGGAGGACGATGTCGGGGCGCGATGCGGTCACACCGCGACTCATACAGCCACCTGGGCCTTGATGTGCGGGTGCGGGTCATAGCCTTCGAGCGTGAAATCCTCGTAGCGGAACGCGAAGATATCCTTCACCGCGGGATTGATCTTCATCACCGGCAGCGCGCGGGTCGGCCGCGTCAATTGCAGCCGGGCCTGCTCCAGATGATTCGAATAGAGGTGCGCATCGCCGAGGCTGTGAACGAAGTCGCCGGGCTTTAAGCCGGTCACCTGCGCGACCATCATCGTCAATAGCGCGTAGGATGCGATATTGAAGGGCACCCCGAGAAAAACATCGGCCGAACGCTGGTAGAGCTGGCACGACAGTTTGCCGTTGGCGACGTAGAACTGAAACAGGCAATGACACGGCGGCAGCGCCATCTTGTCGACATCGGCCGGATTCCAGGCGCTGACGATCAGGCGCCGCGAATCCGGATTGCGCTTGATCATGTCGACGACATTGGAAATCTGGTCGATGCTGCGCCCGTCCGGGGCCGGCCAGGACCGCCATTGCGATCCGTAGACCGGGCCGAGGTCGCCATTGGCGTCGGCCCATTCGTCCCAGATCGAAACGCCGTGGTCCTTGAGGTATTTGATGTTGGTGTCGCCGGCCAGGAACCACAGCAGTTCATGCACGATCGACTTCAGCGACAGCTTCTTGGTGGTCAGCATCGGGAAGCCGGCGGCCAGGTTGAAGCGCATCTGATGGCCGAAGATCGACAACGTGCCCGTGCCCGTGCGGTCGTGCTTCTCCGCGCCGTCGCTGAGAATCCGTTCGAGCAGATCGTGATACTGGTTCATGGCGTGATGTGGCGGTTGTTGAGGTTGCGGCCGAAGATGGCAAGTTCTAGCGGCCGCGCCGGCCGACCGACAGTTCGAACTCGGCCGGTGCCCTCAATTATACCCCGAAAAATGAACATCGGGCCCATAAAGGGCAAGGGCGGAACCTGCATTCCGCCCTGGTCCTAGATCAATTCGCCTGACGGCCTCAATTGGTTGCGGGCTTGAGAACCGGCGTCCACTTCGCGATTTCGCTCTTCACCAGCGCAGCGAGTGCTTCCGGCGTGCGTTGCGCCGCCGGCGGGATCACGCTGCCGAGATCGAGCAGCCGCTTGCGGACACCTTCGTCATCGAGCGCCTTGGTTGCTGCCGCATTCAGCTTGGCAATGATCGGCGCCGGGGTTTCCTTTGGCGCGAAGATCGCGTTCCAGGCCTGGACCTGGTACGCCGGCAGCCCGGCTTCCGCGGTGGTCGGAACGTCCGGCAGAGACGGATTGCGCGCGGGCGTTGCGACCGCATAGGCCTTGATGGTGCCGCCGTTAACCTGCGGCACTGCGTTGACGATCTGGTCGCACATGTAGTCGACCTGACCGCCGACCAGCGCATTCATCGCCGGCCCCGTACCATTGAAGGGAACGGCGGTCGGTTTGATGTCGAGGATCGAGTTGAGCAGTTGGCACGAGACGTGGGAAACCGAGCCGACACCGGCATGCGCCGCATTGACCTTCGTGACATTGGCTTTCACGTAAGTAATGAATTCCTTCAGGTCCTTCGGCGGAAAATCCTTGCGCCCCAGGATCAGGATTGGCGTGCCGGCCAACAACGCGATCGGTTCGAAATCCTTTTCCGGATCATAGGCAAGATTGGGGTAGAGCGGCACCGACGCCGCATGGGTGCCCATGTGCCCCGTGATCAGCGTATATCCGTCATTGGCGGCGCGCGCGGCGCGAGTGGTGGCGGTGGTGCCGCCGGCACCGACCACGTTCTCGATGATGATGGTCTGACCGAGCGTCTGCGCCATATGCCCGGTGACGATGCGCGCGATGACGTCGGTCGGACCGCCGGCCGCGAACGGCACGATCATGGTGATCGTGCGGGTCGGATAGGCTTCGGCCTGGGCCGGTGCGGCGAACGCGCCGAAACCGACCAGCGCTGCCAAACCGCCGCCCGCGAGCATGCGACTGTACAAATTCATCGAATTTCTCCAGGGCGCCATTGATGGAAGGCCGGCCCAAACCGGCCGACATCCACCTCACACGCGTCAGCCGCCGAAGTCGAATCGACGGCATGCGGCCCAGCGACGCAGGATCAGCCCTCGGATTCCACAAACACCTCGTCGCGCTTCTTGCGCAGCGACGGCAACACCGCCAGCACCAGAAGCGACGCCGCAAGGGCCATCAGCACCGCCGACAGCGGACGGGTCAAGAACACTGTCCAATCGCCGCGAGAGATCAGCAGCGCACGGCGCAGGTTTTCTTCCATCAGCGGTCCGAGCACCATCCCGAGCAGTAGCGGGGCCGGTTCGAAATCATGCTTAATCAGCCAGTAACCGAGCAATCCGAACGCACCGGCGAGGATCACGTCAACCGGAGCATTGTTGATCGAGTAGATGCCGATCGCGCAAAACACCACGATCGAGGGAAACATCAGGCGATACGGCACCCGCAGCAGCCGCACCCAGATGCCGACCAGCGGCAGGTTGATGATGATCAGCATCAGATTGCCGATCCACATCGACGCGATCATGCCCCACACCAGCTCGGGCTGCTTTTGCATCACCTGCGGTCCCGGCACGATGCCATGAATGGTCATCGCACCGACCATCAGCGCCATTACCGCATTGGGCGGTATGCCGAGCGTCAATAGCGGGATGAACGAGGTCTGTGCCGCCGCGTTGTTGGCGCTTTCCGGCGCCGCGACACCTTCGATCGCACCGCGGCCGAACCGCGACGGATCCTTGGCGATCTTCTTCTCGAGTGTGTAGGCGGCAAACGACGCGATCACGGCGCCGCCGCCGGGCAGAATGCCGAGGATCGATCCCAGCGCCGTTCCACGCAGGATCGCGGGGGCGGAGTCCCTCAAATCTTTCCTGGTCGGCATCAACCCGGTGATCTTCTGCTGCACGAGTTCGCGGTCCATCTGGGCCCCGGGGTCGAGGTTGCGGATGATTTCCGCGAAACCAAACACGCCCATCGCCACGGTCGCAAAGCCGAGACCGTCGGCAAGTTCGGGAATGTTAAACGCCATGCGCGACGCACCGGTCTCGAGGTCGGACCCGACCATCGACAGCAGCAGCCCGAACACGATCATGGCAACGGCCTTGAGCACGGAGCCCTTCGCAAGCACCACTGCGAAGATCAGACCCAGCACCATCAGCGAGAAATATTCAGCCGGCCCGAATGCGAGCGCGAGTTTTGTCAGCGGCGCGCCGAGCACGGCGATCAGGACGGTCGCGATGCAGCCGGCGAAGAACGATCCGATCGCGGCGATCGCGAGCGCAGGCCCGGCCCGGCCTTGTTTGGCCATCTGGAAACCGTCGAGCGTCGTCACCACGGATGTCGCCTCGCCCGGGATATTGACAAGGATCGACGTGGTCGAGCCGCCGTACTGCGCGCCGTAATAGATGCCCGCGAGCATGATCAGCGCGCCGATCGGCGGCAGTCCGAAGGTGATCGGCAGCAGCATGGCGACGGTAGCGATGGTACCGATTCCCGGCAGCACACCAACCAGCGTCCCGACCAGCACACCGATCAGGCAGAGCATCAGGTTGATGGGCGTCAGCGCGACACCGAAACCGAGGGCGATATCGGAAAACAGATCAGCCATTGCGCCCTCACTGAAGCAGAAAACGCGGGAACAACTGCAGCGGCAACCCCAGCGCATAGGGGAAAAGCAGACTGCAGCCGATGGTCAGGCAAATCCCGACAATGACGGTTTCTTTCCACCGCGTCTCGGGCGTGCCCAATGCGGAGATCATGAAGCTCGCGAATGCCGAGAACACCAGACCAAGGGGCCGGATCGTGAGCGCGAAGGAAAGAATGGCCAGCGTTACGAACAGCGGGCCCCGCCAGGCATGGGTCGCGAGTTTCGGGCCGTCGGTCAGAAGGCCAACGACGACAACGCCGGCGCCCAGCGCCAGTAGCAACACGCCGAACATGCGGGGTGCGGTGCCTGCACCAAATGAGAACCCGCGCATGCCATCCAGATCGCTCGAGGCCCACAACGCGAACAGCGTGATCGCCATCAAGACGACGCCCCCGAAATAATCCTGCGGCGCCCGCAGCTTTACGAACAGCGTGCAAGCCGCAACCGCGAGCAGAGGATAGGTATAGATCAGCGCCAGAAGCGTCTCGGGCGAGAGGGCCGATTTGGTGGTGGCGCCAGACGAGCCAAAGACAAGACTCGGAAGCGCAAACAGCAACGCCGATCCATGACCTGCGAGCACCTGCGCCGGATTGCGTCCGGGGGATTTGACGAGTCCGGCAAGCGACGCCAGCAGTCCGCCAATCGACCAGATCAGATCGAAAAGCTGCGGTGCGAACGCCAGCACCAGCACGGCGATGGCGGCGGACGAGTTACGAATGGGTAACGCCGTGCTATCCGGCGAGCGGCCCACTGTGTCGAACATGCATGTCTCTCCCCCCGTTGCCTGCGGTCGCGGCCCCTTTTTGTTTTTTATCGGCAGGTGTTATTCCGCGCCTCAGTATTGCCTAGCGATTTTCCTCAGATAGCGCCAGCAAGACCTAAGCACCCCCCGGCCAGTAGCAGCCAAAGCGGATTGAGGCCTGTGGTAGCGGCAAGTACCGCAGCGCCGACAGTAACCAAGGCGGCAGCCCAGGTCCGATCGGAGGCCCGCGCCAAAATGACGCTGCTGGCAGCCATCAAGCCGATTGAAAGCGGCACCAACGACGCCTGAATAATCGCAGGCCAGCGCGCATGGCTCGACCGCCTGAGAAAGCCGCTCACGCAATAGGCCAGAACCGCCGTCGGAACGCACATCGCAAGGGTCGCCACCATCGCGCCGCCAACACCGGCAACGGCATAGCCGATCAGGGTCACGATCAGCACGTTCGGCCCTGGTGATAGTTGCGAGATCGCGAACACGTCGGCGAATTGCTGGTCGCTCAGCCAATGATGCACATCGACGGCAACCCGGTGCATTTCCGGAATCGCGGAATTCGCCCCGCCGACCGCAAACAATGACATCGCCCCGAACGTCCATGCCAGGGTCAGCATCGGGTTGCAGTCCGGATTCACGGCGCGACCCGTTTTCGCATCACAACCGTGATGACGATGCTCAGCGGGATCGCCACCAGCAGCACCGCTTGCAGCGGCAGCCGCGCGATCCCGATCGCGACAAACACCGCCGCCAGCACCGCGAGACCGACCAGGTCGCGCTTTTTGATCAGCGGCATCATCATCCTGAAGACGACCGAGATCAGCAGTCCGACCGCCGCGCAGGACACCCCGGCCAGGATGCGCCGCAGCGCATCGACCTGGCCGAACTGCGCATAGAGCGCCGCCAGAATCGTCACCAGCACAAGCGGCGGCCCCACTAGTCCAGCAAAGGCCGCAATGCCGCCGGCAATGCCGCGAAACCGCGAGCCGAACACCACCGACAGGTTGACGATGTTGGGGCCTGGCAGAAAATGGCACAGCGCGAAGGTCTCGTTGAACTCCTCGGCCGTCATCCAGCGATGCTGCTCGACGATGCCGCGCCGCGCGAACACCAAAACGCCGCCAAACCCCGCCAGGGACATTTTAGCGAACGCGAAGAACAGCGCGATCAGGCTGGGCGGCGCTGGTGGGAGGCTTTCGGGTGCCAGAACGGCAGCCGACGACGAATCCGGAGGCATGAGCCAGATTTAGAACGGCGGCCGGGCAAGGCCAACCGATATTCCGTGGTTTCCACGCCTTGCATATCTCCCTGGCAAGGATGGGGTATTCTTCGCGGCTCGCCGGGTATTCTTGGCGGATATCCCGCGCCCGACGCGCCGGGCGGGCTCTATTTTTCTCAACATTTGCGCCCTATATTAAGGGTGCCGGTTCGCCGGCTATGGAAATAAATTGCCGTCGCAATAAACCATTCGGACCCGGGGGCAGCACCCGGCGCCTCCACCCAAGCCCACCGCAGCGCCGCGGGCTTCGGTGGGGGCGAAACAGGATCGACGAGGGCGTAAAGGGCGTGTTTTTTCTCGGTATGGTTCCGCCGTTATCGGGCTATGCAATAGTTGCAAACGACAACTATGCTCCGGTTGCTCAGGCCGCGTAACGCGGTTTGAAAGACCAAATTTAAAGTCCTGATGGGTTAAGCTCCGTCAGGCGGGGTTCGGAGGCACCTGGCAACAGAAGCCTCCACTTGAACTACCGTCATGGCCGGGCCTTTTTGCTGGAATATTCACCCCCAGCAGCAACACCTGCTGACCCCGGGGCGCGGCCGGGGTAGCATCCGAGGATGGAGCGAGTCGGGCGACGGACCGCCGCCGATCCACCGGCGGCATCTGAACGCGACAGGATAACGAATGGCTACCGATCACATCCGATACGACGTACTGGCTCGCGACGCGCTGCGCGGTGTGCTGCGCCGCGTGCTGACCGATGCCGCCGAGCATGGCTTGCCCGGTGAGCATCATTTCTTCATTACCTTCCTGTCGACCGCCGAGGGCGTGAAGCTTTCGCCGCGGCTGCTGGCGCAATATCCGGAAGAGATGACGATCATTCTCCAGCACCAGTTCTGGGACCTGACCGTTCTGGAGGATCGTTTTGAAGTCGGACTTTCGTTCGGCGGCATTCCCGAGCGCCTAGTGGTTCCTTTCAACTCGATCAAGAGCTTCTTCGATCCGTCGGTGCAATTCGGCTTGCAGTTCGAGGCATCCGATGCCGCCGCCGAAAGCCCGCCGGTCAATTTGGCCGCGGTGCCTACGTCCGCGCCTGCCCCCATGGCACTCACGGTTCCTGAACCGGTCGTTGAAAGTCCCGACGAACCGCCGAAGCCGACCGAGGGCGCCGAAGTTGTCCGGCTGGATCGCTTCCGCAAGAAATAATCCGCGCGCAGGCGTTCCACACCCCTGTAGAGTGCACGTACCCATCGCCGCGCGAGAAGACGCGGCTTGCGTAACGGACATGACACATGGCTCGATCGACGACGGCCCGCCCCAATCCCACCCGCACTGAGACCGACAGCTTCGGTCCGATCGACGTTCCCGCCGATCGCTATTGGGGCGCCCAGACCGAACGATCGCGGTGGAATTTCCGCATCGGCCATGACCGGATGCCGATGCCCGTCGTGCGGGCCCTCGCCATCGTCAAGCTTGCGTCAGCGCAAACCAATCGCGAGCTGGGTCTGCTGGACCAGCGCCGCACCCGCGCCATCGTCCGCGCCGCGCGCGAGGTGATCGACGGCAAGCTCGACGACCACTTTCCGCTGGTGGTGTGGCAGACCGGATCCGGCACCCAAACCAACATGAACCTCAATGAGGTGATCGCCAACCGCGCCAGCGAACTGCTCGGCGGCAAGCTCGGGGCCAAGGAACCGGTTCATCCCAACGATCACGTCAACATGAGTCAGTCGTCCAACGACGCGTTTCCCACCGCGATGCATATCGCAGCGGCGACGGGCATTCTCGCCGATCTCATTCCCGCGCTCGAGCAACTGCGCGATGCGCTGCGGCAGAAGCAAAAGGCGTTCGCCGATATCGTCAAAATCGGCCGGACCCACACCCAGGACGCGACGCCGCTGACGCTCGGCCAGGAATTCTCCGGCTATGCCGCGCAGGTCGAGAGCGGCATCGCGCGGCTGCACGTGGCGGTGAAGGACCTGTATCCGCTGGCGCAAGGCGGCACAGCGGTCGGCACCGGCCTCAACTCAAAGCCGAAATTCGCACGGCTGTTCGCAAGCCAGGTCGCCGAGATCACAGGACTGCCGTTCACCAGCGCCGCCAACAAGTTTGAGGCGCTGGCTTCCAACGACGCCTACGTTTTCGCCCACGGCGCCATCAATTCCGTGGCAACCGGCCTGTTCAAGATTGCCAACGATATCCGCCTGTTGGGGTCGGGCCCACGCTCCGGCATCGGCGAGTTGATCCTGCCTGAAAACGAGCCGGGCTCTTCCATTATGCCGGGCAAGGTCAACCCAACGCAATGCGAGGCGATGACCATGGTGTGCTGCCAGGTTTTCGGCAACCACACCGCCATCACGGTGGGGGGGAGCCAGGGACATTTCGAACTGAATGTTTACAAGCCGCTGTTGGCATATTGTATGATACATTCCATACAACTGCTTGCCGACGCGTCGCGTTCATTTACCGAGCATTGCGTGGAGGGAATACGCGCCGACGAGAAACGCATCCAGGAACTGATGGAGCGTTCGCTGATGCTGGTGACGGCGCTGGCGCCCAAAATCGGCTACGATAATGCCGCAAAGGTGGCAAAGTCCGCACACAGCCGCGGTACAACATTGAAAGAGGAAGCGGTGCGGCTTGGATTCGTCTCTGCGGCGGAGTTCGATCGGCTGGTTCAGCCGAGCAAAATGACGCATCCTGGTTGATCGCAACGCGGCGCTCCCGCAAATGCGGGGGCCCGCGAACAATTATAATTCATCACGCCCAATAGCTGGGCGTCATTAGCTATCGTCGCTTCGCGTCCGCATGATAGAGCATGTTAAATATCTTGTTTTCGCACACCGAAATTTATTCTTTGATGATATCAGAGAGCGATCCAGGGGATTCCCTTACATGACGACCGAGCAGGCTAACGTCCGACGTGACCGCTCACGCCTTCGTGAATGTGTCACCTGCCCCCAACCGGTCGAATGATGGGGATAGTCATGGGAGAGTTGGTCAACCTGAAGCGCTTCAAGAAGCGCAGCGAGCGGGAACAGGCGGCGAAACAAGCCGACGCCAATCGGACACGGTTCGGCCGAACAAAATCCGAACGCGCGCGCGAAGAGTTGCGCGCAAACCGCATCAATGATTTTCTGGACCAGCATCGCATCGACGGCGAGGACGCATCATGAAATCGCCAGTCGTAAAACGCTCGATCGTGGTCGCCGGTCACAAGACCAGCGTCAGCCTCGAAGAGGCGTTCTGGAACGGCATGAAGGAAATATCCGGCCTTCGGGACATGACGCTGTCCGAATTGGTCGGCGAGATCGACAGCAACCGCCAGCAGGGCAACCTGTCTTCCGCGATCAGGCTTTTCGTGCTCGACTATTTCCGCTCGCGCGCCTTGGCCGCGACGGTGCCGGAGTCGAAGCCGCAAGCTTGAGCTGCGCATCTTTCGTGCTGCCGGCGGTTATGGCGACACCACGGCAAGCGCGAACAGCGAAAGCAGCAGCGCCGGTGGCATAACCACGAGGCCCAGCCGGAGGAATTGCGCGGCGCCGACGTGCTCGCCCTCGCGCCGCAGCACAATCAGCCAAAGAATGGTCGCAAGCGAGCCGGTCACCGACAGGTTCGGTCCCAGATCGACGCCGATCAGGATCGCGCCGGTGACATGCGCCGGGACCTGCGCGGCCTGACTGGTGGTCGCGGCGATCAGGCCCACCGGCAGGTTGTTCAGGAGGTTCGACGCGACCGCGACGAGGATGCCGGCGACCCAGGATGTAAGCTGAGGCGCGGTGGCCGCCGCCTCCCTCAGGACGCCGGCCAGCGCCGGCAACACGCCGGTCTGGTTCAGGCCTTCGACCAGGATGAACAAGCCAGCCACCAGCGGCAGCACCGACCACGCGACGTCCCGCAACACCGGCAGCGGCGACTGCCGTCCGATCGCGAGCACGAGCGTGGTCACGGCGGCGCCGGCGACAAAGGTTGGCAGCCCGAGGTCCCAATCCATTGCCGAGGCCGTCAGCAGCACGGCCGCCGTCAGCAGGATACCCGATGCCGCGAGCTTGCCGCCACGCGTCAGCGAAGAAATCTTACCGATGGCGGCGACTGGAGCCGCGAGCGCGCGGTGTTGCGTCAGCCGCAGCGCCAGATAGGTCGCAACGATCGCCGCGATCGACGGCAGCGCGAAGATGCGCAGCCAGTCCGCGAGCGGCGGCATCTGCTTGCCGAACACCACGAGGTTGGCGGGATTGGAGATCGGCAGCACGAAGCTTGCGGCGTTGGCGATGAACGCGCAGACGAACAGATATGGCAACGGCTCGACCTTGGCGGCACGGGTCGCGGCATAGACCGCCGGCGTCAGCACCACCGCCGTGGCATCGTTCGACAGCAGAACGGTAACGACGGTGCCGACGACATAGACGATCAGAAACAGCCGCTTCGCCGATCCGCGCGCCTGCCGTACGGCCTGCGCCGCGAGCCAGTCGAACAGCCCCTCTTTGCGTGCAACTTCGGCCAGCAGCATCATGCCGACCAGAAAGAAATAAACGTCGGTACCTTTGCCGGCGGCGGCGAGCGCGGCCGGCCACGGCAGCAGATGAAGCAGCACCAGCAAGGCAGCGCCGGCCACCGCCCAGATGAACTCCGGCAGGTTCCAGGGCCGCACGATCACGCCGAAAGTGGCCAGCGCCGCGATCGCCCAAGTGCCGGCATCGCTGTCGATCATCGTTGCGCAACCGCCAGGACCGGCGTTATGCGCGCGATCACGCGAATAGTCCCGCCGTGCGCAGGCCGGCTTGAGGACGGAAGCGAAACCGAGCCACAACGCGACCGATCCAAGCGCAAAGCTGCCGAGTATGAGAAACATCGCGCTGTAACCAATTCCCTGAGCTATCCAGCCGCCGATCGCGGGGCTAAGCGACGCCCCGAGTCCCTGAACCGTCATCACGGCGCCCTGTCCGACATTGACCCGGCCGGTGCCGTCGAGAATGCGAGCCACCAGTCCCGGGACAGCAACGCTCTGCAGGCCTGCTCCGATCCCGTCAAGTATTTGAACCGGATATACGCCCCATTTGGTCATCACCCAGGCGGCGATGACGCCCCGGACCGGCAGCGCCATAAACGAAATCAGCAGCACCAGCCAGTAACCCTTCTTCTCCGCAAGACGCATCGCGACCAGCGCCGCAACTATCATCACGCCTTGCGCCACGACGATGGTGATCGCGACGAATCCAGCCGGATCTGCCTGCTCGGCGGAGACGACGGCAAGCCCGTAGAGCGGAAGCATCGCGCCATTGCCGAGATGAAAGCA
The DNA here is from genome assembly GCA_963843235.1 of uncultured Alphaproteobacteria bacterium. GTDB lineage: Bacteria > Pseudomonadota > Alphaproteobacteria > Rhizobiales > Xanthobacteraceae > Bradyrhizobium. The sequence continues at coordinate 212,184 of CAWJJV010000001.1, read as the reverse complement.
GGCCAAGGCGGCGGCCAAAATCAGCAAGCGGCTTGCTTTCGAGCAGAACCCTGACACCGCCGATCCTGCCATTGTCGCCTTCGTTCCTGTTGAGCCCGCGCGCTTCATCGTCATCAATCGCGGCGCTCGGGATCATGAGCACCGAGATGATCGAGAGCACGCCGAACACCGCGGCCAACGCTAGCACGGCAGGTGAATCCGAACTGCCATCCGAGCAGACCCGATAAGCCGGCGCCGACCATGTTGCCGGCATGATTGAACGCCTGGTTGCGCCCGTTCTGCCGGTTGAAACCGGCCTGACGGACGATACCGAGCGTCATGCCGGTGACCGCGGGTCCGATGGCCGCACCCGCAACCGCGGTTGCGACTTGCGACAGCGTCACCAGCCAGAAGCTCTGCGAGAGCAAAATAATTCCGGAAGCGGCCACCGTGCAAATGCCGGGAATGATGACATAGAGCTTTTTGCGTCTGGTCGCATCGATCAGCGCGCCCGCCGGCGTGGTCATCAACATCCCGGCGACCCCACCGACGGTCATCACGGTGCCGATCAGCCCGCTTTCCCATCCATGTGCCAGAAGGAACACACCAAGGAACGGACCGATACCGGCCTGCATGTCGGCCATGAAGAAGTTCAGCGACAGCAGCGGCCAGATGCCCGCTGAGGTAAACCCGGGAGCCAAATCGTTCGATGGTCGGTTCACGTGACGCTCCACCGCCACGATTGGCGACTGGTCAGCCAACGCCCGGCATCGAGATTGGTTCGCCTTGGTCGGCCGGCTTTGCCCGGGAACGCCGCGGCCTAATTAAATTAGAACGCCGATCGCGGCGGGTTGGCCACCGGCGGCGTCAACGCCAGCGGCGGCCGCGGCTTCGGCGACCGCACGGCGCCGGGCGCGGGGCGGATCTCGATTGGAGGCGGCAGCGGCGCGACCTGCTGGCTCGCGACCGGAGCGCCGGGATTGGCCGGTGCCAGCGCTGGAGGAGGCGGGCTAACCTTCGGCTTCAGTTGCAAACGGCGCGGATCGCGGCCGGGAATCGGTACATCGGAAAGAGGTTGATCCGGCGGGGCCGCGACCACCGGCCGGGCCGGTGGCGGTGCGACCGCAGCTGGCGGAACAGCGGCCGGCGACGATGGGTGCGGCAATTCTCCGCGCTCGATCGAATCCAGCCGCCGGGTCTCGCGATCAATCGCACGCACCGCCAGCCACGACGACAGCGCCGATACATCGAGCGTGCGGTCGAGCTTGTCGGGCGAGCCGACGGCGAACAATTGAATTTCCGCGCGGCCGGATCCGGCCGCCGTCGAAGTGAGGACGGCGCGAATGTCGGCCTGATCGTCGGGAATATCATATCCCCCTGACAGGAGCACGCGTGCGCCGTTGGCGTCGAGCGCGGTCGCGCCGACGCGAAGCCGGCCGTCTCTGACCGTGAACGGAATTTGCGCCGACGGCACCGACAACGTACCGCCCGATAACGCCGGCTCGACGACCTGCCGCAGCCGGACGTCGTCGGTCGCCTGCCCGCTGTCGCTGGCGCGGATCGCGGCGTCGAACGCACGCGGATCGAGACCGGCGATGCCGGCAGATTCCAGCGTCACGGTGCCGCTTCCGGACAGCGCCCCCATCAGCGCCGAGGTGCTGCGGCCCTGGGTAGCCAAGGTCATCTGCAGCGATGCCCGGCCGGCGGGCATCGCCAGTCCCCGATAACGCAGCGCCACGCCATCGACGCCGCTGAACTGAACCCGGGCATTGAGCGCCATTCCGTTCGCAGCCGGCTTCGCATCGATGCTGGCGGTCGCCTCGCCGCCGCCGATCGTGCCCTTGAGGGCGTCGAAACTCAGCGATTGACCGTCGCTCTTGATGGCGCCGCTGACCGGGCGCAATTCGCCGCCGCCCGGAAGCACGCCGCGCAAGGCCTGAAACGCGATGCGACCGTGCCATCCCTTCAACAGCCCGGAACCGAGTGGCTCCGCGGCGTCGCGTCCCGCGCTGCCGATCGCGAGCGCAAATGCCGGCGCCAGATCAAGCGCGTCGAGACCAATTTCGCCGTCGACATTCTTGTCGTTGCCGACGGTCACGGCTAGGTGCCCGCGCAACCGCGAACCTTTCAGCATCCCATCGAGATCGTCGAAGCTCCATTTGCTGCCCGCCAGCGAGACCCGCGACGACAGGCTGACGTCCTGCAGCAGCGTGTCGGAGGGCCTGAGGTCGAACAGCGGCGCCAGATTGGCGTGCCGGACCGCCAGATTGACGCTGGCCTTGGCATCCGGCGGCCACGGTTGCGCCGTGCCCTGGGCGTCGGCATCCAGTCCATTGCCCGACAGCTTGACCTTCAGCCGCAACGGCGCGCCCCACGCGCCGGTCACCGATCCCTGAAATTGCAGCGGACCATCGCCTGCAGCGATCGCACCATCGAGCCCCAGCAACGCCAGCAATGACCTGCCCTGCGGCGACGATAATTTCGATTCAATGCCGAACTCGCTGCGCTGTAGGCCTGCCAGATCCATCCCGCGCAGGGCGGCGACATCGGTCTTTGCCGTCATGGTGACCGAGCCTGCAAGCTGTGGCGCGTCGAGATCGAGAACGGCGGTGCCGGCTTGCGCCTTGGACTTGTTGAGATCGAGCGCCAGCTTCAAGCGCACCGGCCCTGGTCCCGTTCCCAACGCATTGAGCCGCGAGGCCATCGCCGGTGCAAAGCGCGCAACAAGCGCCGTAAGCTGCCCCAGCGACGCCGCGGTCGAAGTGAGCCCCAGTGTTCCGATCGAACTGGTGCGATCGAAATGGCCTCCGCCTTCCAGCACGACGTTATCGGGCTGACCGACCTTCAGCCGGTCGAGCAGGATCGTCTTCGGGTCGTAACTGAATTTCGTTGCCAACGGGCCCCAATCCTGGCCCGCCGAGATGGCGCGGCCGATATCCAGCGATATCAGCGCTTGATCGGGCCACTCATCCTGCGGGCCCGCCAGCGAACGCGCAAACGCCGCGGCAGCGTCGACGTCGAGACGATCGGCCTTCAGCTCGGCGTCGAACCGTGAGCCGCCGGGCGATTGTTTTGCGAATGCCAGCCGCCCTTCCACGGCGCCGCCGTCGATCTCGGCTTTCATGGCTTCGATCGCCAGGCTGTCGGCGGCCACGCTGACGTCGCCGCGCAGATGCAACGGCTTTTGGCTGCGAAAGGCGATCTCGCTGCGGCCTTGCAACCACCCCACCAGCGTGTCCGGATCCGACGAAGCGACGTCGAGCGAGCCGTTGAAGCTGCCGGCCGGCGCCCCTTGCGCATTGGTCCTGCTGAACGCGACCTCGGTCGCACCGGGGGCCCGAAAGTCCAGCCGGTCGACAGTCCAGGATTTCCCGTCAGCATGCAGGGCGGCGGCCAAATTCTGCAGCGGACGTCCGCCCAGCATGATCTGCTCGGCGCTGAGTTCGATGTTCGCGGGAATCGGAACCTGCGGGATGGCGGCGGTCAGCGCGCGCAGCCCGGGCAGCAACCGGATCGGCTCGGCGGCTTTATCATTGTCCTTTGCGACAAACTTATCCGCGTCGAGTTGCCGGGCCGACAGCGTGGCGTGAAGCAGCGGCGATGCCCCGAAGCGGATATCCCCGAGGCCGAGGAATTTCAACGCGCGATCGTCAGCGCCGATGCTGGCCTCGACCTGCTGCAGCTCCGCGCCAGCCGGGTCGGCTTTGACCTTGGCCGAGATCCGCCAAGGCGTCGGGCGCTGCGTCTGGCTCGCCTCGCCGGGGGTCGCCTTGGCCGGCACGGCCAGCGTGACCGCGCCTTCAAAGCGCGGGGCGCGCGCCTCGAAGCGGAGCACGCCATCGAGATCGGCCGCCACCGCGCGTGTGCCGGGATCGATATTGAGATGAATCCGGGTGCCGCGGCCATCACCGCTATCGCCGGATGACACGCGAAACGGGTAGCGCGCCCCCGATACCATGAAGTTGCCGTCGCCGCGCACCGAGCCCGCCAGCGAACGCATGTCGCCGCTGAAGGCGATGTCGCTCAACTCGAGGATCCCGCGGCTCGCCGCGTCATGCAGCGCGATCCGGCCGGTCAGGTTCAGGCGATCGACCGCCAGCGAACCGAGGTTGAAGGTGCCGCTCGATACCGGCCAGTCGACCCGCCCCTGCCGGTCGAGGCCGAGGTCGAGCGCCAGGCCGTTGATCGTCAATTCGGTGGCGCGCCATTCGCCGCGCATCAGCGATCCCAGGCTGAACTCGACATCGAGCTTGTCAGCGCGAACCTTGCCGAGGTCGTTGGCGCCGCCGACCACCAGGGAATGCAGCCGCAGCGACGGCGTCGGCAGCAGACGCGCGTCGAGTTCCCCGCCGACGCGCACGGGTGCACCGATGACGCGGGTGGCCTCGGCCTCGAATTGCGGCCGGAACTGAGTCCAGTCGATGAAGTACGGCCCGATTAGCGCCGCCACCAGCGCAATGATGAAAGCAATCGCCAATCCGAGCAGCGTCGTCTGCACGGCTTCTCCCCTTCAGCACGCGCCCCCGGTGCTTTTGCCGCTGGCTTGCCTGGCGCGGTCCGTTCGCCAAGCCGCGGGCTCCCGGCATCGCTGCCGCGCCCGGGACCACCGATCCGCCGGCCGCGCCGAGATCAACGCCGGAGCCGCGTCACGTACTATATAGAGGCAAGTGTGGCGAAGTCACAGCCATGCCGCACAACCGCCGGCCGCTATCACCAACTCGCCGGCAGCGCCTTGAGGCCACGCAGCACGAAGGTCGGCCGCCATTCCGGATTCTCGGCGTCGTCCAGCCGAAGCTCCGGGAGACGGCGCAACAGGGTCGAAATGGCGATTTCGGCCTCGATGCGCGCGAGCTGGGCGCCGAGGCAGAAATGAATGCCGCCGCCAAATGACAGCGGCCGCACATTGGGGCGGGTGATATCGAGTCGATCCGGATGGTCGGGATACGCTGCCGGATCGCGATTGGCCGAGCCCAAAAGGCACAGCACGCTTTCGCCCTTCGGGATTTTCCTGCCGCCGAGATCGTCGATATCCTCCAGCGTCACCCGGCCGGTCATTTGTACCGAGGAGTCGTAGCGCAGGAACTCCTCGATGGCGTTGGTGATCAGGGAGGGATTGGATTTGAGCAGCGCGAGCTGATCGGGATTGCGGTGCAGCGCCAGCAGGCCGTTTCCGATCAAATTGACGGTGGTCTCGTGCCCGGCGCCGAACAAAAGGATGATGTTGGCGGTCAGCTCCTCGTTGGAGAGTTTGTTGCCGTCTTCCTCGGCATGGACCAGCTGCGTCGTCAGATCGTCGCCCGGGCTACGGCGGCGCAATTCGAACAATTGCTGGAAATACATCTGGGCCATCGCATTGCCGGCGTTGCCCTTCTCGATTTCGTCCGGCGTCAGCGGCACCGGATCGAGCAGCCGCCCGCCGTCGCGCGAGCTCTTGTAGAAAACCTCGCGATGATCCTCGGGAATTCCGAGCATGTCGCAGATGATCGTCACCGGCAGGCGGAATGCGAAATCCTCGATCAGGTCCATCCGGCCCTGATCGACGATCGCATCCAGCGATTGATCGACAATCTGCTGAATGCGCGGACGCATGTCCTCGACCCGGCGCGCCGTGAACGCCTTCACCACCAGGCCGCGCAGCCGCGTATGGTCCGGCGGATCCTGCTGCAGCATCCAGTGACTCATGCTGCGAAACACCGGCTCCTTCATGATATCCGGTCCGTAACGCCGGATCGTCCGCTCGACGTAATCCTTGCCGAAACGCTTGTCGCGCAAAACCAGGCTCGCCTCTGCATGCCGGCTCGCGACGAAGGCGCCGAGCGGCGTGAGATGCACCGGATCGGTGGTGCGCAGCCGCTCGTAATGCGGATAGGGATCGCGAATGAACTCCGGCGACAGCGGATTGAAAAGCGGATCGGTCGGCTGCAGTCTGAACATGCTCGTTCATGGTGACCTCGATTGGTTGCCACGCTGAAACGTCTGCACATTTGAGTGCAACATTTGAACGTACTTGCGTCCTCGAAAAGCCGGATCGCGCGTGGTGGTCCGGACATTCCGCAACTCGATACACTATTGTATCGAGTTGCATTCTGACCTAAAATAAACCGATGTCAAGAGTCCGAACCAGACCGACCCGGGACGATACCTGCGACAAGCTGTTCGAAGCGGCGGCGCGCGTGTTCGAGGAACAGGGCATCGGCGGCGCCAGCATCGAGGCCATCGCGGCGGCAGCCGGATTCACGCGCGGGGCGTTCTATTCGAACTTCAAGAGCAAGGACGAATTGATCATCGCCATGATCGAGGATCATGTCGCGCAATCCATTCGGCGCAATCTCGATCTTCTCGCAAAACACAAAAACCTCGCGGACTTCATCGATGCGCTGAAGACCATGGACCGAGGCCGTCACGATCCGCTCGGTCGTTCGCCGCTTCTGCACATGGAGATGATCCTTTTTGTGGCACGCGCCGAAAAGCGCAGACCCGAACTCGCCAAACGGCTGCGGGCGCGGCGAAAGCTGATCACCGATATCGTTGAGACCGCGTCGAAGCAACAGCGGAAGCAACGGAACCCTGAACCCGACATGGACCGGCGCGATTCTGCTGGCGCTGGAAGACGGCTTTCGCCTGCACCGTCTGATCGATCCCGAGACCACGCCGGCCGACAGCTTCCTGCGCGCGATCGGCGATCTGCAGCGGGCGATCGGGATTTCATCGACCTGACGACGCCGGCGCGCGACTGCTTTTATCGGCCGGCGCCTGCGCTTTGCACCTTGTGCAACTGGCCCGCGACCGCGCGAATCTTGCCCGGCGATGCCTGCCAGATGGCGATCGCCGACAGCGCGCTGACGCCGATACCGATCACAAAGGCGATAGTGTAGTTCCCCGAGAGGTCGTGCAGAACGCCGGTGACCCAGGGACCGGCAGCGCCTCCGGCGAGGGCCGCGAGCATGACGGTGCCGAAAATACTGCCGTAGTGCTTACCCTGAAATATCTCCACCACCACCGCCCCCATGATCGATGTCAGGCCGTAGCCGAGCATGCCCTGGCTCAGAACCATGACGTAAACCAGCAGCAAGGTCTGCGAATGCGCCAGCGCGATCAATGCCGCGAACGAGATCGCAAAGCCAAGGCAACTGGCGCCCCAGATCCATTCCCGGCCCACCCGATCGGAGAGATGTCCGAGCAAGATCTGGCCGGGAATCCCGAGCAGGCTGACCGCCCCCAATGCCCACACCGCGACACTCGGGCTGAAGCCGATGTCGAGCAGATATTTGGTCTGATGAACCTGCACCGCGTACCAAATATACAATCCACAAAAATAGCCGGTCGCGATCCACCAGAAACGCGCGGTCCGAAGCGCGCGCCGCAAGGTCCAGTCGATGCCGACCCAATTCGCGTCGACAACATTCGAGATTGGACTGCCGGCCGATGCCGATGGTGCCGCGTCGCCATCGGGTTCAAGCCCAAGATCCTGCGGCCGCTTGCGCAGCAACAGGTTGATCGGGGCAAGCACGACCAGAACCATGATCCCCATCGCCGTGCAGGCGGTTCGCCATCCCGTTTGTTCGATCATATGCTGCACCCAAGGCAGCAAGGTAATCGAGCCGACGCCGACGCCGGCGAAAGCGAGGCCCATCGCCAGGCCACGCCGGCGATTGAACCAGTTCGGCAAGAACAGCGATTGACCGGAATAACCGAGGCAGACGCTTCCGGCGCCGACCATCACGCCGATCGTCAAATAGAGATGCCAGGGTTGCGTGGTCAGCGGTGCCAGTAACAGGCCCGCCGCCATCAGCGCGACACCGAGTTCCATCACCGTACGAGGCCCGAAGCGGTCCATGGTGCGGCCGATCAGCGGGCTGACGGCTGCGGAGACCAGAAAGCCGAACGAAAAGGCGCCGGCGGTGACGCCGCGCTCCCATCCGAATTCGTCGATGATGGGGGGAAAGAACAACGAAAAGGACGTGCGCGCATTGACGCCCGATCGCCATGGTGACGAAGGTCACCGCGACGATGATCCAGCCATAAAAGAAGCGTCGTCGCATCGGATTGCCCCCGGTTCCGCCCTGCTTCACGATATTTCTATTTCTCCCGCCTGACCGGCTGCCCTATCGCTAGGCTTGGGATTTAAGTAATTGCCGGTTTGCCGCACCGGGCCGCAACGGGCAACCATTTTTCGTGCGATGCCTTGCCTTGCACCGGCCGCCCTGGTGGCGGCCAGGTTCGGCGGCCGCAGCTGGCGTCGCGCCGACAAGCATAAGCAGTGTTCATGAATATCAACGCCCGTCTTGCGATGAACGACCGCGATATCCGGATCAACCTGTTTTTGGGACTCGCGAACTGGTTTATCTTTCTCGATCACATTCCCCACAATGTAGTGAACTGGCTCACGGCCAGAAACTTCGGCTTCAGCGGCGCCGCGGATTTGTTCGTCTTTATTTCGGGCTATGCCGCATCGACCATCTACGCGAAAATAATGCTGGAGCGCGGCTTCATCGTCGGAGCCACCCGCATATTCAGGCGGGCATGGCAGCTCTACGCCGGCTACGTTGTTTTGTTCGTGATCTACATTGTTTCCATCGCCTATGTCGCCGCCCGATACATGGCGCCCGACATCATCGGCGAATATTACGTTACGGGCCTGATCGATCATCCGGTCTGGACCCTGACCCACGGCGTGCAGTTGCAGTCGAAGGCGCGCAACCTGGATGTGCTGCAGCTTTATACGATGCTGATGGTGTTCTTCGCGCCGGTGCTCTGGATGTTGTTACGCCGGCCCGGCCTGGCGATGGCCGGCTCGGTCGCACTTTATTTCGCGGCGCGCCAGTTCGACTGGAATTTGTCGTCCTTCCCGGACGGAAGCTGGTATTTCAACCCGTTCTGCTGGCAACTGCTTTTCGTATTCGGTGCCTGGGTTGCGGTCGGCAGGGCAAAAGCCCTTCGCCCGATTTTCAGGTCATCGGCCGCGCTTTACCTCGGGATCGTCTACCTGGTGTTCGCGCTCGTCATGACCATGGCGGGACGATTCCCGACTTTCGGAGCCATGTTTCCCGGCTGGCTGTTCGACGCCTTCAATCCGAACGACAGGACAAATCTCGCGCCCTATCGCGTGCTGCACTTCGTCGTCGTCGCGTTTTTGGTGACGCGGTTGGTATCGAAGAACTGGCGTGGACTGAAATGGCCGATCTTCGAACCGCTCGTCAAATGCGGCGAGCAATCGGTGGCGGTGTTTTGCGTCGGAGTGTTTTTGTCATTCATCGGTCATTTCATGCTGACGACAAGTTCGGGATCGGTGATGACCCAGATTTTCGTAAGCGCCGGCGGCATCGCGATCTTGACCCTGGTCGCCTACTACATCTCCTGGTCCAAGCAACAGGACGCCTGGAAGGGAAGTGCCCGCTTGAACACGATCAACACGTCGTCCGCAAGCCTTGTGCCCGAATTCGACGTGCAGGGTCGCCCGAGCGCAATGACGAAACCCGCTCAGCCGAATACGACGTTGGGCAACCACAGCGTCAGGATCGGCACGTAAGATCGGTAACGCGCCATCGGGCCGGTGAACGCGGATTGCGCCGGTCTATGCGATGTAGACGCTCACCCCCGTTGAGGGGAGCCTGCCCCCCGCGTACTGCAGGGGGAAAGGCGCGGCGTTAGAGCCGAGCACACGTCTGCATCGCGATCGCCGCCAGCACCGCTCCACCGCAGCGTTCGAACTGGCCGCGGCCGCGCAAGGCCTGCCGCGATCACGCGATCGATGATCGCGGTTTACGCACACAGCCCACAAAAAGTGCGCTCAATGCTTAAAAATTGGAGCGGTCACCGCAAGGGTTTGTGCGCCTGCAGACAAGCATTGGCGCCGCGCTCCCTCTACCGTCGGACACCAGTCAGCCTTGCCGAGCGCGTCCGCTCGTCAGCAACAGAGGGAGCCGTTCCATGGTGCCAACAAACCTCTCCAGAAATCTCTTCGGAAGCCTGCGCGAGAAACTCAGATTGAGCGGCCGTTCCTGCTACGTGGCGATAGCCGCAGCGGGCCTGATCGCGTTTAGCCTTGCGGGGCAGGCACAGGCCGCACCTGCCGGATGCGCGGCACTGCAGGCGAAGTATCCTGCCTGGAAAGGCAAGACGCTCGTCAACGCGATCAATCCGCACACACCCGGCTATGAAGCGATCGATCCGAAGGACCCGGACAAATATGTCGGCTTCGACATCGATCTCGGCGAGCAGATCGGTGAATGTCTCGGCTTCAAGGTGACCTACAAGGCGGTGACGTTCGCGGCGCTGCTGACGACGCTGTCAAGCGGACAAGCCGACATCGTGATCTCGGATATCTACGCCACCGAAGAGCGCGCCAAGGCCGCCGATTTCATCACCTATTCGAAAGTGTTCGACGGCGTCCTGGTCGCCAAGGACAACCCGAAGAAAATCACCGGCATCAACATGTCGCTGTGCGGCGCGGCGGCGGCCGAGAACACCGGCTATGTCGAAATACCGCTGATCCAGGCGCTTGCGGCGCAGTGCAAGGCCGCGGGCAAGCCCGAGCCGACGATCCAGCTCTACGACAACAATGCCAACTGCATTCAGGCGATCCTCGCCGGCCGCGCCGACACCTACATCAACGACGTCAACACCGTGGACCAGGCGGTGAAGGCCAATCCGGACAAGCTCGACAAGGCGATCGCGGTGACGATCCCCTACTCGGTCGGCATCGGCGTTCCCAAGGACAAGCCTCAATTCCGTGACGCGGTGATGGCGGCGCTGATCGAAGTTCAGAAGGCCGGCATCCACATGGATCTGCTCAAGAAGTGGAATCTCGACGTCAACAACTTCGAAGAGCCGACGATCGTCTCGGTCAAATAATGTCGCTCTTCCTTCACTATCTTAGTCTGCCGTACCTGATCGCGGGCATCTGGTTCACCCTGTCGGTGACCGTGCTCGGACTGGCCGGCGGACTAATCCTCGGTCTGGCCCTCGCGGCGATGCAGCTCAGCCGGTTCTGGATGCTGGCTGCATTCGCCCGGGGCTATACCGTGATCTTCCGCGGCACGCCGCTGATCCTGCAGATGGTGTTCGCCTACGACGCGTTGCCGCAGATCGGCTTGAAACTCAGCGCCGTTGGCGCAGCCGGTCTTGCGCTGGCGGCCAACGAAGCGCCCTTCATCGCCGAAATGCTTCGCGCCGGCGTGCGGGGCGTCGATCGCGGACAGGTCCTGGCCGGCCAGGCGCTCGGGATGACCCCGATGTTGCTGATGCGGCGCATCATCGCGCCGCAGGCCATCCGCACCATGATCCCCGCCTTCGGCAACGAGACCGTCAGCGCCCTGAAAAACTCGTCGCTTGCGAGCGTGATCTCGGTGCCGGAACTGACGCTGCGAAGCACGCAGCTCGCCTCTTCGACGTTCGACTTTTTTTCGATCTTCTTCGCCTCCGGACTGATCTATCTCGTGCTCACCACCGCGGTCAGTCTCATTCAGCTGTTCGTGGAACGGACCCTCGATCTCGACCGGCCGGCGACGGAAAACCGGCTGCGCCGGCTGATGCCCTGGTATCGCGCGCCACTGGCGCTGCCGACTGAAGGACAAACGGTTGCCGCAACCAGGGCGGCGGCCGACGATAGCGCGCCTGATGCGGCCGCACCTCTCGACACCAGGCCTTCGCGGGCCGACCGGACCAGGCGATCGGCCACGCTGACGCGCAACGACGCGGTGGTCGAGGTCAACGGTCTATACAAGGCCTACACCAACCAACCCGTCCTCGCCGGCGTCGATCTGACGGTCCGGGTCGGCGAGGTCGTCGCACTGCTTGGCCCGAGCGGATCGGGCAAGAGCACGCTGTTGCGATGTATCAACCACCTTGAAGGCTGGGACGCGGGAACCGTCAAGGTGGGCGGCCGCCGAATGGGATTTCGCGAGGACGGCAAGCCGCTGTCGCCGCGCGCCATTGCGGAAGAGCGCGCCAGCGTCGGCGTCGGCATGGTGTTCCAGCAATTCAATCTGTTCGGGCACCTGACGGCGCTGGAGAACGTCGCCGGTCCGCTGCGCTGGGTCCATGGGGTGTCGCGGATAGAGGCCGATCGTCGTGCCCGCGAGCTGCTGGAACGGGTCGGCCTCGGCCACCGCACCGGCGCGCTGCCGCGGCACTTGTCCGGCGGGCAGCAGCAGCGGGTTGCGATCGCGCGCGCGATTGCGCCCAATCCCAGCGTGCTGCTGCTCGATGAGCCGACCTCGGCGCTCGATCCGGAGCTGGTCAATGAGGTGCTCGAGGTGATCCGGCGGCTGGCGGTCGAGGACGGCCTGACCATGATCATCTCGACCCATCAGTTGCGTTTCGCCGACGAAGTCGCCGACCGCGTCGTCTTTCTGAGCGGCGGCTCCATCATCGAGGAAGGCCCCGCGCACGAAGTCCTCACCAATCCCCGCAACCCGGTCACGGCGCGCTTTCTCAACGTGATGGAAGCCGACCGGCCCAGCGTAGCGCCGGCATGACACGGCGTCATGCCGCCTTCGCCGATGCCATCCTCGAACCCAAAGCAGACTTGCATCCGCAACAATTTTCCGAGGCTATTGCATGAAGCACCATCTCCTTCCGGTTTCACCCGCCAACGTCCAGTGGGGCTATTTCAGCAAGAAGGTCGCGCCGGCGCTGACGCTGAAGTCAGGCGATCGCGCCACGATCGAAACGCTCACGCATCACGCCAATGACGATTACGAGCGGATGATCGCGAACGATCCCGGGGCCGAAAGCGTTTTCAAATGGACCAAAGAGCACAAGGCGATCGTTCGCCGTGGCGCGGGACCGACCGAAGGTCCGTTCGTGCGCGGGTCTGGCGAAGGCGTCGGCGTACATCTTCTGACCGGCCCGGTGGCGATCGAGAACGCCGAACCCGGCGACATCCTGGAAGTGCGGATCCTCGACGTCCGGCCGCGCCCGAGCTGCAATGCCTGCCATGCCGGACGCTGCTTCGGGTCCAATGTCGCGGCGTCATGGGGCTTCCACTATCACGACCTGATCGAGGAGCCGAAGCCGCGCGAAGTCATCACGATCTTTGAGCTCGATACATCAGGCGAGCCCTACGCCAAAGCGGTCTACAATTATCGCTGGACGCCGCAAACCGATCCCGACGGCATCGTTCATTCGACCATCGATTACCCGGGCGTGCGCGTCGACCACAGCCTGGTCCGAAAGCGCGAGAACATCCTGCCCAATGTCAGGGTGCCGGCACGTCTTCACTTCGGAACCATGGGGCTTGCACCGGCGGAGTCCGATTTCGTCAGCTCGATTCCGCCCGGTTACACCGGGGGCAACATCGACGACTGGCGCGCCGGCAAAGGTGCGCGGATGTATTATCCGGTCGCGGTCCCCGGTGCGCTGTTTTCTGTCGGCGATCCCCACGCCGCGCAGGGCGACAGTGAACTGGGTGGCACCGCGATCGAAACCTCGCTGACCGGGGATTTCGAATTCATCCTGCACAAGAACCGCGACTTGGGCGGCACGGTGATGGAGGGACTGACCCACCCGATGCTGGAAACGGATCAGCAATGGTCGATGTACGGCTTTACGTTTCCGAACTACCTCGCCGAGCTCGGCCCGGACGCCCAGACCGACATTGTGAACCATTCGAGCCTGGACAAGGCGATGCGCGATGCGTTCCGAAAGCTCCGCCGCTTCCTGATGACGGTTCACCACCTGAGCGAGGACGAGGCGATCGCGCTGATGTCGGTGGCGGCGGATTTCGGCGTGACCCAGGTCGTCGATGCCAATTGGGGCGTGCACGGCTCGATCCGCAAGAATGTTTTCATGTGCACCTAGCAAGCGAGGCGCGATTTTGGCGGCTTTCGGGCGGTTCCAAGCCGAAACGTGATTGCGGACACGCCGATCGGACGATTGCGCCGTGCTTCTGGCACGACGGTTGCTTCGGCCGAAGCATGAACATTCACCTCTTTACCAGTGAGTCCTATTGTGAAGGCGACAGGGCCGAAGCCTGGCAGGACGTGTTGGGCGGGTTCGGACTGCGATCCCAGCCGATTTCGGGCCTTCATGGAGAGCATGCCACGGCGCTGTCGCGCGCAGCGCTTGATGGCGTCGGACTGATGCGCTTTGCCGCCGGCCCGCAGGTCTTTGCACCGCTGCCACGGCGCGCCGAGCTTCCGATCCTTCTGGTACCGGCCGAAGATGGCGCTCTGCTCATGGCCGGTGGCTCCCCGCAACACATTGCGGCCGGTCGTATCGTCATGCTGCCCCGTCAGGGCGATTGGCGCGTGACATTTCCCCGCGACACGCGCGCCATCGTTCTATCGGTGACGACGGAGAGTTTCAGTGGCCGCAAGATCAGTTTCCCGGAATGCCGGGAGGCCATTATTGTTTCCTCCGGCGGATTGGCCGATGTTGTCAGCCATACGCTCGAAGCTGCATCCGAAGCCCTCGAAAGCTTGTCGCCGGAAGCCTGGAATACGATCCGGCTGAGCCTCGCCGAGATGCTGCTGACGCTGGCGCGCCAGAAATCGCCCAGCGCCACGGAAGCCGTCGGCACGGGCCCTGCGCTGCTCCACCGCATTTACGACGCGATCGAACGCAAGCTCGGCGATCCCGATATCACGCCTGCGCGCATCGCCCAGATGGAAGGCATCTCGGAGCGGTACCTGCAGAAGCTGTTTGAAACCAGCGGCGACAACTTCACGCATTACCTGCGCGAACGCCGGCTGCAGCGCTGCTCGGCCGATCTGGCGAACGCCGCCGAAGCGCACCGGTCTGTGTCCGATATCGCCTTCGGCTGCGGCTTCAGCAACGCGGCACATTTCAGCCGCTGCTTCCGCGACCGGTTCGGTTTGTCTCCCAGCGAATTCCGGCAACGGCAAGCCGAGCGTCTGTCGGGTCCGGCCACCCGCGCCGGGCAGCGCGGCTGGCCGCAGGACGCGATTGCGCAACTGCGTCCGCACCGGCCGGCGCCGACGATCGCGCCGGCTGAACTGGAGCCCGCGGAATGGGCTCTGCCGCAACGCGACAGGCCGACCCATCATCATCTCCCGGTCGACGCGTCGCACGTGCATTGGGGATTTTTCAGCCGCTCGCTGACCCCGCTGATCGAGATCGCCTCGGGCGACACCATCACGATCGAAACATTGACGCAGCACGCCTCTGACGATCCCGAGCGCATGATCGCGGGCGATCCCGGGGCCGAGAGCGTGTTTCGCTGGACCCCCGAGGGCAAAGGCGTCGAGCGTCGCGGCGCCGGTCCGATGGATGCATCGATTTACGGGCGCGGCGCCGGCGAAGGTTTCGGCGTCCATATCTGCACCGGCCCGATTGCCGTCAGGGGCGCTGAGCCCGGAGATGTTCTGGAGGTGAGGATCCTCGACATCGTGCCGCGCCCGAGCCGCCATCCGGACTTAAAGGGACGAGTTTTCGGCAGCAGCGTCGCGGCCTGGTGGGGATATCATTACGACGAATTTCTCTCCGAGCCGAAGCCGCGCGAGGCAGTGACGGTCTATGAGATTTTCCCGGGCGAGGAGCCGCACGCCCGGGCGATCTATTCGTATCGATGGCAGCCGCAAACCGATCCATTCGGCGTGCTGCATCAGACCTATGACTATCCCGGCGTCCCCGTGGCCGCCGATACGGTCAGGCGACGGCACGGCGTGCTCGACGGCATCCGGATTCCGCTGCGGCCGCACTTCGGCGTCATCGGCGTGGCGCCGCGCGAGGCCGGCCTGGTGGATTCCGTGCCGCCGGCCTATTTCGGTGGAAACCTGGATAACTGGCGGCTCGGCAAAGGTGCGGCGGTCTATCTGCCGGTTGCGGTTCCCGAAGCATTGCTATCCGTCGGCGATCCGCATGCCGCACAAGGCGACGGCGAGCTGAGCGGCACGGCGATCGAATGCTCGATGACCGGCACATTTGAGGTCATCCTCCACAAGAAAGCCGACATGGCTGGCCAGCCTTTCGCCGACCTGACCTACCCGCTGATCGAAACCGAAACCGACTGGGTGCTGACCGGATTCAGCTACCCGAATTACCTCGCGGAATTCGGCGCCAAGGGCCAAAGCGAAGTCTATGCCAAATCCTCGCTCGACCTTGCGATGAAGGACGCGTTTCGCAAGATGCGCCGCTTCCTCATGAACACCAGGGGATTAAGCGAAGACGAAGCGATCGCATTGATCTCGGCGACCGTGGATTTCGGCGTGACGCAAGTGGTCGACGGCAATTGGGGCGTCCATGCCATCTTGAGCAAGCGCGTCTTCGACGATCGAGACAGACCCTGACCACAAAGAAAGCAGCGATGAAATTTCATATGATTGCCGGCGGCCCGAAGCCGGTCGCGCCGTTCAGCCACGCAGTCGAAACCGACGGCTTTGTTCTTGTCACCGGCCAGATGCCGGATACGCCCGAGGCGCCCGGCGTGCTGCCGGAAGGCATCGTCGCGCAGACCCATGCCGTGATGGCAAATCTGCAGAAGGTTTTGGGCGGCGTCGGGCTTGGCTTCGAGCATGTCGCAATGGCGCGAATCTATCTCACCCGCTTCAAGCAAGACTACGCGGCGATGAACGAAACCTATCGCAGCTATTTCGCGGAAGGTCGCCTTCCCGCCCGCACCTGCGTCGGCGTCACCGGCCTGGCGTACGACGCCTTGATCGAGATTGATCTGATCGCACGCCGGCCGTCCGAGTGAGAATTGATGCGATCGATTGTGCCGTCAGATGATAGACGACGGCGCTAAGCCATTGATGCTAACCCAAGGATCGCGACGGCGCCGAGAATAGCGACGACGTCCTCGACGGTCGCGGCCCAGCGGTCCTTGCCGAGCGCAGCCGCCAACCACGTCCGCGCGGCCGCTCCGCCCAATGTACCCGCCACGGCACCAATGATTCCAGCCACGAGGCCGCCAACCCACATGCCGGAAGGTATACCGATGGCGGCGCCGCTCAGGGCCCCCATAACGACCCTCGCAGCGAACTGCGGCGGCGTCTTGCGGCTTGGCGTGGACGGAAGCTGATCGGTCACCAATTCAGCAACGGCCGCGAAGCTCAGCACCCACGGCGTCCAAGTATAGCCCAGGAAGGCCAGCCAGCTTCCCGACAGATTGAGCCCTTGAAGGTGGGCCGCCCAGCTTATGACGGCCGGGGCCAGCATGGCGCGCAAGCCAGCGACCACACCGATTAAAAGAGCGAGAAGGAGGATCATGTTGATGTCCTTGAGGTTGAGAGATCACCGTAAGACGCGAACCACCCGTCGTTTCTTCGGGGAAGCTCACCGCTAAACGAAACGAGAGGAGCCTTGCTGGGCAATTACCGCTTAGACCAGGTCCAGGAGGCAATGCTCCAATCCGTCTCGGACTTTTCCAGCGTAACAACAACCGTCGAGTTTTCTCGGACCGGCCTGCCGTGTACCTTAAAGCCGTAAACTGCCGGAAAGGCAGCGTAAGCGTGCGGGCCATCGACTTCGACCTCCATCGGCCTGCCTAGCGTCTCCCAGGGATCGGTGATGTCATTGGTCTTGGCATTGGCTGCAAAGGCTTTCAGCCAATCCGACATGGCAGACGGGCCACGGAAAAGATAGGGCGCCACGCCGTCGGTAATCACAATCGAAGGCGAGATGTAAGGCGTAGCCGCATCGATATCGTTGCTGCTCCAGGCCTTGACGACCTTTCTTACGAGCGACACGACGACTGCTTTATCGCTGTCCGACGGCTCGGCCGCCGACGCCCTGCCAATGGTCATGAGAATGCAAACAGAGGCTAGTATGAGGCGCAATTCCAAATCTCCTTACGGTCAAAATCGCCGCCGCCGTGTACTCTACCGGCGGACGGTTACAGGATGATAGCCCTGATGGAACGATGTCGCAGGATGATGGGGGAGGCGGAAAGCTATCTCTATTCAAATTATTCGATAGTGACTATTGGCTATTATTGCTTTTGAATCGCTACTTGGCCTGTGTGGAGACGTTCACGTCATGCGGGTCCTGTTGCGCGGCGCGATCGGAAACAGAACCAAGCGATGGCTTGTTCTGGCTGATTTCGGCGACGAGCTGACGTAACCAGCGAAGACGGGGGTGGCCGTCGAAGCGCTTGTGCCAGAGTTGCTTGACCTCGATCAGCGGAATTGGGAACGGCGGCTCGACAATTATAAGGTCGCAAATACTGGCGAATTTCACCGCGAGCGGACGCGGAATCGTCGCCACCAGATCGGACTGCGCCACCAGGAATGGTACCGAGACGAAATGAGAGATTTGCAACCCGATGTTCCGGTGTAGCCCGCGGGCCGATAGGCCGAGCTCGACAACGTCGTGCGTCCGACCCTCCTGAGCTACAGTGATATGGCGAGCGCCGAGATAGTCCTCCAAGCTCATATTCGGGCCGAGCGACGGGTGATTCCTGCGGACGAGGCATGCCGAAGGG
Source organism: uncultured Alphaproteobacteria bacterium (assembly GCA_963843235.1). GTDB lineage: Bacteria > Pseudomonadota > Alphaproteobacteria > Rhizobiales > Xanthobacteraceae > Bradyrhizobium. The sequence goes on along the minus strand of CAWJJV010000001.1, from coordinate 193,820 downwards.
TGTCGGAAGAGCGACTGTTGTTTGAAGGACGACGTCACCAGATCCGGGAAGTAACCGATTGCCAGATCAACTTCGCCCAGATCCATGGAGAGCGATAGTTTATGCGGATGCTCCACTACCGCTCGCAGGGTAACGCCGGGCGCCTCGAGCGACAACCGCCCGAGGAGCTTGGGAAGGAATTCCAGTTCGCCAATGTCCGACAGGCTCAGGGTGATGATGCCGGTTTCGCTGGCGGGATCGAAGGCGGCCTGGGACAGGATATCCACGCGGATCGTCTTCAGCACCGAAGCGACCGCAGGCCTCAAGGAAATGGCGCGGGCAGTCGGTTGCATGACGCCGTTGGCGCGAACGAACAACTCATCGCCAAGCGCCTGGCGCAATTTCGACAGGGAGGCGCTCATGGTTGGCTGGCTGAGCCGCAGGCGCTGGGCCGCGCGCGTCAAGGTGCCCTCCTCGAACAATGCATCTAGAACCAGCAGCAGATTAAGGTTGAGATCGCGGATATCCATGATCGGTCTCCCCTGTAAGCCGGCCGCATGCCACGGACGCAACTAGAAACCTTGCAAATATCCAGCCATTGGCAAACTTTTGAGCAGCCTCAGCAGGCGCCTCGATTGTATGGGCTAACGAAGTCGTCGACGTCTCCACTCACTGTGATACCGTTGGACAGCCGCTTGATGGTGCGATTCGTGCGCTCGACCGGCCGCTGATCCAGGGATGATTGACCTTCGTGGAAGGATGCTCGATGCCGTTTTCGCGGCGACGCATGCTGGACATTTAGGTCGCGAAGCATGCGTTTGGCCGTCGGCATCGAGCACCCTCGCCTCCAGGCCTCGTCTATGCTGGTTGTCCGGCGGCTTCCAATATTAGACGGGTAATTTCTTCGGGATGGGAAATCAGCGAGAGATGGCTTGATTTCACTTCGATGGTCTTGGCGCCCATGCGCTTGGCCATGAAGCGTTCGAGGTCCGGATTGATTGTCCGGTCTTCGGTCGAAACGGCATAGAAGCTCGGCTTCGACCGCCAGGCCGCGTGCGTCGTTTTGCCGGCCAGCAGCGCTTTCTGGAACGGCTCCTGGACAGCATAGAGAACCTTCGCTTTTGCTTCCGGGAGATCGCCCGCGAAATCGCGCAGGAATGCTTCCTCGCTGAGACGCCCTTCATCGCCGTCGAAGAGAATGCCGGCGGATGCGGGAGGCGTCGGAAAAGTCTTGGCCAAAGCTGTGTAGTCCTCGCCCGCGTCCGGCGCCCGCGCCGCCACATAGACAAGAGCCGAGACTTTCGGATGCACGCCGGCTTCGGTGACGATCATCCCCGAGAAGGAATGCCCGACGAGCACGGTCGGGCCATCCTGCCGATCCAGCACACGCTGCGCCGATGCGACCGCTTCGGGCAACGTTGTCAGGGGGTTTTGCACGGCCGTAGCGTTGAGTCCCGCCTTCTGCAATCGTGCGATCACTTCGGACCAGCATGACCCGTCGGCGAACAAGCCGTGCACGAGGACAACGTTGCGCGCCTTCTCCGGAGCAGGAGTTGCGGCATTGCCGCGCGTGGAAACCAGCGAAGCGGCGGCTCCGGCGACCAGGGCGGCAGAGAAGGTACGTCTGTTCATCGTCATGATATCTTTTCCTTTGACCGTTAGGGTTGTGGTGATCTGTCCGTACACAGCGACGGCGCGCTAAATGTCGGTATTGGCGTCGTCCTTGTTGTTGAATGCTCGTCCGTCATCTCGACGCAACCGGACCGCCTTGACGGTCCGGGACAGGCTTGTAGGGCGGACCTTATCCCGTCGCGCGAACAATGAACGGTCGACGGTTCACTTCATCGTGAGAGCGACACTAAACCGCGCCTTGCCGTACATCATCCGACCGCCTCTAACGGTCCGAAAGGTGTGGATCAAAGTTGACGTTCACGGGCGATTGCCCTGCTCGCCTGCTCGCCGATGATGACGCAGGGGGCCATGGTGTTAGCCAGAGGAATCCGTGGCATCACCGAAGCATCGGCAATGCGGAGTCGGTCGATGCCGTAGACCTTGAGGCGGCTGTCCACGACGGACATGTCATCCTGTCCCATCTTGGCGGTGCAGCTCTGATGCCAAACGGTCGAGACCCCATCGCGGATAAAATCATCCATGGCCGCAGGATCGAGTGCCGTCGGCACAACTTCCCGCTTCACAAAGCGTCGAAGCTCCTTGGCATTGCCGATCTCTCGCGCGAGCTCAACGCAACGCCGCAATGCAGTCAGGTCGGCCGGATCGGAAAGTATCTGCGAGTCGATAAGGATGGAGTCTTCGGGTTTGGCACCTGTCAGGCGCAGGCGGCCCATGCTGTGCGGGCGCAGCAGTGCCGGAAAGATCCCCCACGATCCGGCCGGTATGGAGTAGCGCCCCGCGAGTTCAGGGGTTGGGACTGGAAACTGGATCTGGAGCAACTGGATATCAGGACTATCCAGCTCAGCCGCGCTCTTGGCGAAGATGGTCGCTTCGCCGCCATTGCCGTGAGGTGGAATCGGCTCTGGATATTCCCACATGCAACTGGTGACCATGATGTGGTCCTGGAAGTTGGCACCCACTCCCGGGAGATGCTGAACCAACGGGATATCCAGCGATGCCAGCGTTTCGGCATCACCAACGCCCGACTGCATCAGCACCTTGGGGGTGTGGATGGCGCCCAGTGACAGGATCACTTCCTGCGAAGCGCGGAAGCGATGGAGCCGACCGTCGAAGAGGCAATCCACGCCGGTTGCCACTCCCCGTTCAATAAGCACGCGCGTGACCAGAGTGCCGGGCAGCACCGTAAGATTTGGCTGGTTCATCAGCGGGAATGTGTAGGACCGGAAAATTGACTGCCGCCGGCCGTCGCGAATTCGCAGGTTGAAGTAGGAAGCGCCTCCGGGGCCTTCCATCATGGAGCCGTTCACATCGTCGAAGACAGGGATGCCAAGTCCGGTGGCCGCGTCGAGCATTGCGGTTGCGACAGGGTTCGGCTGAATCGGTGGGGTGATGTAGAGCAGACCATCGCGTCCGCGCCGGGCGGGATCAGGCATGCCTTGCCAGTTTTCGATCTCGCGATAGATGCCCAGAACAGAATCATAGCTCCAGGCGGGATCGCCGGCCGCGCTGGCGAAATAATCCCAGTCGGTTTTGTGGCCGCGAGCCCAGAGCATGACGTTGATGCTCGATCCTCCCCCGAGCAGCTTGCCCATGCTCATCGGGATGGCGCGTCCGTTGAGCTGAGGGTTGGGCAGTGCAGTGAAACCCCAGTCGCGCTCGCTGCCCAGATTGCGCGGCCAAGCAGCCGCCATTTCCACCTCGGGTGCGCTGTCGCTTCCGCCCGCCTCGATCAGCAGCACCGAGACGTCCGGGTTCTCGGCCAACCGTCGCGCCACGACTGATCCCGCGGACCCGGATCCACAGACGATGAAGTCGTAAGTGAGCCGCATAGTGCCGCGAAGCCGAAGTTGGTTTTCGTTCACCTCGCGGGCAAATTCCGCGTCAAGACGTGCAAGAGTCGATGCTTCGCTCATATTTCCACTCAAACTGATTCAACAGTCAGGATTCAGCGTCAGCCGGTTTGGCCTTCTGATCGGGGCGCTGGCGTTAGGGCCAGACATGTCGGCTACGGATCGAGGAAGGTCCGCACGTGGCTGACAAAGACTTCGTGATGCTGGAACAGAGCACCGTGGCCCGAGTTCAGGATAGAGCATCAAATGCGCATTGCTCATGGCCTTGAACATCGCGTAGGCGTTCTCCGCCGGCAGCATGGTGTCGTTGCTGCCGCAGACCACGAGGGTGGGCTGCTTGATGGCACGCAGCACGGCGTGCTCGGGATCGGGAGTCGCACACCAGGTGATCAGCGCCTTGGCTTGCGGATCGGTCACGGCGCTCCCGTTATCGGTGTCCCGATCTTCCGTGCGGATCTTCGCCCGCTTCAAGAATGCCAGGCCGGCCGACTGGCTGGCGGACGACGGCGTGAAGAACAATGGCAGGCGTATGTCTGGCGCGTCGGTTTTGGAAAACGCTTCCTGGAGAACAGCCAACAAATGCTCTTCTCCGCCCTTCGGAGCGGTGCCCACGAGTGTCAGCTTGCGAACCAGTCGGCTGTTCTCGGCCGCGATCTGCTGAGCGACGCAACCGCCGAGAGAAAAGCCAAGCAGGTCGACTTCGGAGAGCCCGAGAAGGCTGACAAAGTTAACCGCGTCGCGGGCCATCGCTGCGATATTGTCGGGGGTTTCGCCTGTCGAACGGCCGACCCCGGCGTTGTCAAAAGCGATCACCGGGCGATCGGCGGCGAGCGCGTTCACGACGGCAGGGTCCCACGCATCGATGTTACCCGAAAAGTGCTGCAGCAGAACCAGTGGCGCTCCAGTCGAGGGGCCGAGCTGGCGGTAGGCGAAGCGGATACCGTTGCCTTCGACGTAGCGGGTGGGCGCTGTTTCCAACGTGGCGCCTTCACGGTTCGCGGTGTTGATTTTGGTCATGTATATACTCAAACGGCTTGATTGAACGCTCAGATGCCTTGACCGCCGGACACTTCGATCCGCTGCGCGTTGACCCAGCGATTATCCTCGGACAGCAGGCGCGCGATCATCGGCCCGATGTCGTCCGGCAGACCGACGCGGCCGAGGGCGATCGTGTCCGCGAGCAATCTGTTGAGGGCAGCGTTGTCGCGGGCACCGCCACCGCCGAAATCGGTCTCGATTGCTCCCGGTGCGACGGAGTTCACCGCGATGCCGCGTCCACCCAATTCCTTGGCCATGTAGCGAGTGAACACGTCGACCGCGCCCTTCACGCACGCATAGGGAGCGAAACCGGGAAAGCATATCCGGGTTACAGCGGAGGACAGGTTCACGATGCGGCCGCCGTCTGCGATCAAGGGCAGCAGTGCCTGCGTCAGGAAGTAAACTCCCTTTAAGTTGACGTTGACCAGATCGTCGAACTGCGCCTCGGTTGTCTGCTCGATCGAGGCGTAGACGCCGTGACCGGCGTTGTTCACCAAGTGATCGAACGTCTCGCGCTGCCAAGTCTCGCGTAGCGCGGTCCGCAGCTGATCGGCGAACGCAGCGAATCCGGCGACGTGGCCGGTGTCGAGTTGGAAGGCGACCGCCTTGCGGCCCATTGCCACGATCTCGGCGACGGTTGCCTGTGCTTCATCGCCCCGGCTCCGGTAGGTGAGCACGACGTCGCCGCCATGACGGGCAATACTCAGGGCGGTATTCCGGCCGAGGCCGCGGCTGGCACCGGTTACGAGCGCAATCTTTGTCAGGGTCCGACTCCTCTTAAGAGTTCATCGCTGGCGCAACAGGATCGATTTGCCTGTGGCGACGCCTAGCGTTCGTCTGGGGTCGGACTATCGCATCGAGGGTTTGGGGAGCGGTACCAAAGAAACCCGATAGTCACTATAGGGGCGGCTTCTCCTTTGCTGACCGACGCGCGTACGAACAGGTGGGAGCCGACATGGCAACGAGTATGTGAACCTCATTCGCAACGCTGCGCGTGATCTGGGCTTCCTGCTACCGGACGACGACGCCATCATCATTCAACCGGCGGCGGAGAACCCGCTGTGGCCGGGCCGGTGCCGTGAAAGGGCGCCTTGGTTAAGCAATGATTAATTTTGTTCTGCCAGTGATGTTCTAACGCTTACCACCCGGATCGATGGAGAATTGCGATGTCGGACATCATGAGCATCCTGCAATCAAGTTACGCGGCTCCGACGCAGAGCCTGATTCCGACCGGAGCGAAATTCGCCAATGTCGATCCGACGCAATGGCAGGGCACCTGGACCGGCACCGACTCCAACAACAAACCCGTGACGGTTACGATTTCCAACATCAGCGGCTACCGCGCCAATGTCAGGTTTGAAAGCGCCGACGGTGGCCTTCAAACCCAGCGGGTCTTCATCACGACCAAGAACCAGTTTCGCGTCGGAACTTCCCAGATGCAGCTCACGGACACCGGCAAGATGACGATAAGCACCATCATCACCGATCCCACCACCGGCAACCAGTCGATCGAAACGGATCACGTTACGCAGAACACCTGAACGCGGCCTGCCGGCGTGACGAAATCACGTCGGCAAGATCTTTCCAGGATTGAAGATATTCTGCGGATCAAGCGCCCGCTTCACCGCCCGCATGGCGTCGATGGCCTCGATGCCGATTTCGGCCTTGAGGTATTTCTGCTTGCCCTGCCCGATGCCGTGCTCGCCGGTGCAGGTGCCACCCATCGCCTGCGCGCGTTCCACGAGGCGGTGCATGAAGTCCTCGCCCCGCGCCATCTCGTCGGGATCGTCGACGTCGCATAGCAGCGAGCAGTGGAAATTGCCGTCACCGACATGTCCGACGATCGGCGACTGCAGCCTGAGGCGCTTCAAATCCGCTTCGGTTTCGGTCACGCAATCGGCGAGACGCGAAATCGGCACGCAGACGTCGGTCGCCACCACGCCCGCGCCGGGGCGCAGGCTCTTCACCGCCCAATAGGCGTCGTGCCGCGCCTGCCAGAGCTTGGTGCGATCCTCGGGCCGCGTGGTCCAGGTGAAATCGCCGCCGCCGCATTCCTTGGCGATCTCATGGAAGTTCTTCGACTGCTCGGCGACTTCGTTCTCGCTGCCGTGAAATTCTAGCAACAGCAGCGGCGTTTCCGGCAGCGACAGCTTCGAATAGGAATTGCAGGCCTGCACCTGCTCGGCGTTGAGCAATTCGATGCGCGCGACGGGAATGCCGGTCTGGATCGCCAGGATGGTGGCCTGGCAGGCGCCGCGCACGCTGTCGAACGAGCATGCCGCGGCCGCGATGGTTTCGGGAATACCACGCAGCTTGATGGTGAGTTCGCTGATGATCCCAAGCGTGCCCTCGGCGCCGACGAATAGATGCGTCAGGTCGTAGCCTGCCGAGGATTTCTTCGACCGCGTGCCCGTGGTGATGATCTCGCCGTCGCCGCGCACCACCTTGAGCGCCAGCACGTTGTCGCGCATGGTGCCGTAGCGCACCGCATTGGTGCCGGAGGCGCGGGTCGATGCCATGCCGCCGAGCGAGGCATCGGCGCCGGGATCGATCGGGAAAAACACGCCCTGGTCGCGCAAATGCTCGTTCAGCGTCTTGCGGGTGATGCCGGGCTGGATCACGCAGTCGAGATCCTCCGGATGCACTGCAAGCACCTGGTTCATGTCGCGCAGGTCGATGCAGATCCCGCCGGCCGGCGCGTTGACCTGTCCCTCCAGCGAAGTGCCGGTGCCGAATGCGATCACGGGAATGCCGTGGCGGGCACAAATCCGCACCACGTCCTGAATATCCGATGTCTCCTGCGCCATCACCACCGCGTCGGGCGGCTGCGGCGCCAACCAGGTCGTGGTGTGCGCGTGCTGGTCGCGCACTGCCTGCGAGGTGACCAGCCGGTTGCCGAACCGCGCCGCCAGCGCTTCCACGGCACTTGCCAGCGCCTGCGGCTCCGGCCGCTTCAAATTGTTGGTGATGGTCGTTGCCACGCGAATTCCTCCCGACTTCAGGAGACCGTGACAAAGGATATATAAGGGGTCAAGAGATCATGGGGCGAACAGCTGAGGAAACACGATGACGCGCGCGGCTGGCTTCGACGACATGGCGGTATCCGCGCCGTTCCTGTCGTCGGTGATGCAGATCGAACCGCAATGGATCGACTACAACGGCCATCTCAACATGGCCTATTACAATGTGATGTTCGACCGGGCGATCGACGAATTATGGCTCCGGCTCGGGATCGGACCCGGCTACATGAAGGAGCGCAACGGCTCGACCTTCACCGCGGAATGCCACGTGCGCTATTTGCGCGAAATTCACCTCGGCGACCCCGTGCAGGTTTCGATCCTGCTGGTCGCGGCGGATCACAAGCGGTTGCACACCTTTGAGGAGTTGCGCCATGCCACCGAGGACTGGCTGTCGGCCACATCGGAAAATATGACCATTCATATCGATATGGCCACGCGCAAGACCGCTTCGTTTCCTCCGGATATCCGCACCCGGATCGACGCCGTGGCGAACGCCCACGCCATTATCCCGCGCCCCGAGGGCATCGGCAGGAACATCGCGATGCCCTCAAGGTAGCTATGGAATCGCTAGACCCGTGTGCGTCCGCGAGCCAGGCCGACCACGGCCGACACCAGGAACAGCACAAGGGCCACGAAGAAGATGATCTTGGCGATTTCGATCGATGCGCCGGCGAGGCCGCCAAAGCCCAGAATACCGGCAATCAACGCGATGACCAAAAATGTAACGACCCAGCTCAACATGACCAGAACCTCTGTTTCGAATTCTGTTTCGATGCAGGGCGCCTCGGGGGCATCGCGCATCGGCTGTCAAAACAATCCGGTTTCGGAACGAAAGTTCCACCCTGTTCCGGGTCGAAAAACCGCAAAAAAGACCCGTCTTGTAAGGAACGAAATCAGGGCTGGCGAGCAGAAACGGCGCCGGGAAAACTCCTGTCAAATTGGCTCCGCGCGCCCTATATGCCCTTTAATCCTGCTATGAAGGCTCCCCTTCAGGGCCCCGCGGTGCCATCGTGGGCGCAAAGACGATTCGCATGACTGAGCCGAGCAAACTGCCCCATCACGGCGTTCCCGCCCACCAGCCCGCGGCTGGTGGCATTGCCGCGCGCGCCCGCGCGACGGCGACCCCGCAATACCTCGCCGGGCTCAATCCCGAACAGCGCGAGGCTGTGGAGACGCTGGACGGCCCGGTCCTGGTGCTGGCGGGCGCCGGCACCGGCAAAACCCGGGTGCTGACCAGCCGCATTGCCCACATCCTCAGCCAGGGCCGCGCCCGCCCGGGCGAAATCCTGTCGGTCACATTCACCAACAAGGCCGCGCGCGAGATGAAGCTGCGTCTCGGCCAGATGCTCGGCCAGGCCGTCGAGGGCATGCCGTGGCTCGGCACGTTTCATTCGATCGGCGGACGCATCCTGCGCAGCCATGCCGAACTGGTGCAGCTCAAGTCGAATTTCACGGTGCTCGACGTCGACGACCAGATCCGCCTGCTAAAGCAACTGCTGGCGGCCGATAATATCGACGACAAGCGCTGGCCGGCCCGCATGCTGGCCGGCCTGATCGACGGCTGGAAGAACCGCGGGCTGGCGCCGTCGCAGGTGCCGGCGGGCGAAGCCGCGGTGTTCGGCAACGGCAAGGGCGGCAAGCTCTATGCGAGCTATCAGGAACGGCTGAAGATCCTCAATGCCGCTGATTTCGGCGATCTTCTGTTGGAAAACATTCGGCTGTTCCGCGAACATCCCGACGTGCTGCGGCAATACCAGGGCCGCTTCAAATTCATTCTGGTCGACGAATACCAGGACACCAACGTCGCGCAATATCTGTGGTTGCGGTTGTTGTCGCAGGCGCCGTCCAAGCCCGGCGCGCCGATTTCGTCGATTATTCCGGGATATATCGCTTCCTCCGACATTCCGGGGCGCATCGAAGATGCGAACTACGATGTGCAATTGCACATCGGAGAATCTGGAGATGAAAATGGACAACCTCCTCGGGATTCCGGGTTCGCACCTGGCGGTGCGCCCCGGAATGACGACGAAAATATCGTCGCTCAACCGGCGCCGGTTGCTCCTCCCAAAAACATCTGCTGCGTCGGCGACGACGACCAGTCGATCTACGGCTGGCGCGGCGCGGAGGTCGACAACATCCTGCGCTTCGAGCACGACTTCCCGGGCGCAAAAGTCATCCGGCTGGAGCGCAATTACCGCTCTACCGGCCACATCCTCGCCGCCGCCTCGCATTTGATCGCCCACAATGAAGGCCGGCTCGGCAAGACGCTGCGCACCGAAGACGTCGATGGCGAAAAGGTCACTGTCACCGGTTCCTGGGACTCGGAAGAGGAAGCCCGCGCCATCGGCGAGGAGATCGAAGAGCTGCAACGCGGCGGTCACAAGCTCAACGACGTCGCGATTCTGGTGCGCGCCTCGTTCCAGATGCGCGAATTCGAAGATCGCTTCGTCACCCTCGGCCTGCCCTATCGCGTGATCGGCGGCCCCAGGTTCTACGAGCGTGCGGAGATCCGCGACGCGCTGGCCTATCTGCGCGTGATCAACTCTCCGGCCGACGATCTCGCCTTCGAGCGCATCGTCAACGTGCCCAAGCGCGGCCTTGGCGATGCCACCGTGCAGATGCTGCACGATCATGCCCGCCGGCGCCGCATTCCACTGTCCGAGGCGGCGCGTGCCGTCGTCGAGACCGACGAGTTGAAACCGAAGGCGCGCGGATCCCTGCGCGGCCTGCTCGAGAACTTCGACCGCTGGCGCGCGCAGCGCGAGGTGACCTCGCACACCGAACTCGCCGAAATCGTGCTCGACGAGAGCGGCTATACCGAAATGTGGCAGAAGGATCGTTCCGCCGACGCCGCCGGCCGCCTCGAGAATCTCAAGGAGCTGGTGCGCTCGATGGAGGAGTTCGAGAACCTGCAGGGTTTCCTCGAGCACATCTCGCTGGTGATGGACCGCGAGGGCGGCGCGGAAGACGATGCGGTGTCGCTGATGACGTTGCATTCCGCCAAGGGACTGGAATTCGACAATGTGTTCCTGCCCGGCTGGGAGGAAGGCCTGTTTCCAAGCCAGCGCACGCTCGACGAACAGGGCCGCGCCGGGCTGGAGGAGGAGCGCCGCCTCGCCCATGTCGGGATTACCCGCGCGCGCCGCCGCGCCAAATTGTACTTCGCCACCAACCGGCGGATTCACGGCACCTGGTCGACCACGATTTCGTCGCGCTTTCTCGATGAATTGCCGGCGCCGAATGTCGAGATCACGGAATCCAAGGGCGGCTCGGGCTGGGGCGGCGCCAGCGGCTACGGCCCCTCACGCTTCGACAATGTGGAATCCTTCGGCTCGAGCTATACGACGCCGGGCTGGCAGCGGGCGCAGGCCCATCGCGGACGCGGCCAGAGCGGCCGGGAAAATCGGCAGGCCGGCGGCGGCTTCAACGAAAGCCAGTCACCGTTTTCGGACTCTGCGTAACGATGCTTCAAGCTCACGCGGCGATGCGTTCTCACGTGACCATGTGTCAGGCGGCTTTGCCCGCAACAAGCGTGGGCCAATGATCATCGAAGGCGAGCTGATCGCGAAATCCACCGGCACCGTATCGGAATTCTCGCTGGACGATCGGGTGTTTCATCAGAAATTCGGCTATGGCCAAGTGGTGAAGATCGACGGCAACAAGCTTACGATTGCGTTCGAAAAGGCCGGCGAGAAGAAGGTGGTCGATAGTTTCGTCGAGCGGGTTTGATAAATCCGGCTTCGACGTCCCGCCTCCCGCACAGCGCACGCCAACGCCGCAGCGGTTGAATTGCCCGGCGCATTTCCGTAACCGGATCATCGGCCGCCCGACCCCGGGCTTGCCATGCGGCAACGACTTCCCGCGCATTTTAATGAACTTGTAGACGCAATACTTAGCCTGCCCTTTTACCGAAAACTCGCGTCTGACGGGTTATCCGGAGCCCATATTGCGTTTAGGCGCATTGGTTCGCGATTTGGGGCTGCTAGAATGGCAAAGGTAAAATCGTTTCTTCGGGATCTCGACGACGCCGTTGCGCGGGGAACGCCCGAAAGCCGGATGCGGGCATTGTGGCACACGACCGATCTCTTGATCGCAGGCCGCTACAGCGATGAGGAAATATGGACCTTTGGCGAGGTCATCGGGCGACTGGCGGACGAGATCGAAGTTGCGGCCCGCGCGCAGCTCGCAAAGCGGCTGGCCCGTATCGACAATGCTCCGGCCAACATCATCCACAAGCTTGCCTTCGACGATTTAATCGACGTCGCGGGCCCTGTCCTTCAGGGGTCGCAGAGCCTGGAGCCCTATGCCCTGGTCGCCAACGTCTGCACCAAAAGCCAGTCGCATTTGCTCGCGATCTCCAAGCGGAAGTCGATCGGGGAGAGCGTCACCGACGTGCTCGTGACCCGCGGCAATCAGGAGGTCGTCAATTCGGTCGCGACCAACAAGGGTGCGCGTTTTTCGGAATTCGGCTTTCTGCACATGATCAAACGAGCCGAAGGCGACTCGATCCTCGCCGAACAGCTCGGTCTGCGTAAGGACATCCCCAGGCACCTTTTCCAGCAGCTGATCGCAAAGGCGTCGGACGACGTGAAAAAGCGCCTCGAACGCGAACGTCCCGGTATGCTTGACGAAATTCAGTCCTCGGTGGCCGATGTCACAGGCGCCCTGCAGTCCAAACTCGGACCCGTATCGAGGGGCCATTTCGTCGCGAAGCGGGTCGTCGCGACGCAGCATCGGCAGGGCAACCTGAACGAGGACAACATATCCGAATACGCCCGATTCCATAAGCTCGAGGAGGTCACGATCGGACTGTCCCTGTTGTGCGCAATACCGGCCGACGTGATCGAACGCGTTCTGTTGGACAAGAACAGGGAAATGCTGCTGATTCTCGCCAAAGCCATCGACTTCTCGTGGGAGACGACGATGGCATTGCTTTTCCTCGGCGCCAAAGATCATCGCATCACCACCAACGAGTTGAATAGCCTGGAAACCGAATTTGGCCGCCTCAACATCGAGACATCGCGGAGTGTTCTGCAATTCTATCAGTCTCGCAAAAATACCGACGCGACCGACTCCGGGCCGAAAGGCCGGGTCGCGCTTCCAGTACAGTGAGATGACGGCTCCTTCATCGGCAGGGGAATAACGGCAATGAACGCAATCGCATTCGGTACGGCTGCACGCAACTGCCTCGGCATCGTTTCCAATGATCCGAAACCCGACCAACCCGTGGATACGGCCTGGATCGTACTCGAGGCCGCAAATGACCTCGGCGACGACATGACCGTGGCGATTTGCCGGCGCGTCATCGATGCAAATCTGCGCGGGTCGCCCGCATCGCCGTCCGACCTGCACATCATCCTCAATTATTTCGGCTGAAGACGGCCAGCGGATTGCTGGTGCCTCCATTGAGGGCGGCCCGGTCGCTGGCCATTTGAGATTGCACGGCCCGATTTGACAGCGCTTGCATGATGGCGCGCTCGTCCCTATCTGTGGGAACTCACCGCCGAGCGCGCTGAAGCACCGCGCTGCCTTTTTCTGCATTCCGATTCAGACCTTCAAACCTTTCATGTCACCCATCATATCCGTTGCAAATCTGTCGAAGACCTATGGCTCCGGCTTCAAGGCGCTCAACGGCATCAATCTCGATATCCGGCGCGGCGAGATCTTCGCGCTGCTGGGGCCGAACGGCGCCGGCAAAACCACGCTGATCAGCATCATCTGCGGCATCGCCAACGCAAGCGAAGGCAGCGTATCGGTCGACGGCCACGACATCGTCACATCCTATCGCGCCGCTCGCGCGATGATCGGCCTGGTGCCGCAGGAATTGCATACCGATGCCTTCGAATCGGTATGGGCGACCGTCAGTTTCAGCCGTGGCCTGTTCGGCAAGCCGAAAAATCCGGCGCACATCGAAAAGGTCCTGAAAGACCTGTCGCTGTGGGACAAGAAAGATTCCAAGATCGTCACCCTGTCCGGCGGCATGAAGCGCCGGGTGATGATCGCGAAAGCGCTGTCCCACGAGCCGCAGATTCTGTTTCTCGACGAGCCGACCGCGGGCGTTGACGTCGAATTGCGCAAGGGCATGTGGGAGGTAGTGCGGAAGCTGCAGGCCTCGGGCGTCACCATCATCCTTACCACGCATTATATCGATGAGGCGGAGCAGATGGCCGACCGGGTCGGCGTCATCAACAAGGGCGAGATCATCCTGGTCGAGGACACGGCCAGCCTGATGCGGAAGCTCGGTAAGAAGCAGCTCAAGCTGCACCTGCAGGGCAAGATAGAGGCAATACCGCCGACGCTCGCGTCCTACCATCTCGAACTGTCGGACGATGGCGGCGAACTGACATACAGCTACGACGCCAACGGCGAGCGCACCGGCATTACCAGCCTGCTCAGTGACCTCCGTGGCGCCGGCATCCAGTTCTACGACCTCCAGACCAACCAGAGTTCACTGGAAGATATCTTCGTCAGCCTGGTGAGGACGCCATGAATTTTCATGCCATTCGCGCGATCTATCTGTTCGAAATGGCGCGAACCTGGCGCACATTGCTGCAAAGCGTCGTCTCGCCGGTGGTCTCGACCTCGCTTTATTTCGTGGTGTTCGGCGCCGCGATCGGCTCGCGCATCACCCAGGTCGAGGGCATCAGTTACGGCACCTTCATCGTGCCGGGGCTGGTGATGCTGTCGGTGTTGACGCAAAGCATCGCCAACGCCTCGTTCGGGATCTACTTTCCCAAATTCATCGGCACGATCTACGAGATATTGTCGGCGCCGATCTCCTATTTCGAAATCGTGCTCGGCTATGTCGGCGCCGCCGCGACCAAGTCGATCATCCTCGGCCTGATCATTCTCGCCACCGCCGGCCTGTTCGTGCCGCTCGAGATCCACCACCCGGTGTGGATGCTGACCTTCCTGGTGATGACGGCGGTGACCTTCAGCCTGTTCGGCTTCATCATCGGAATCTGGGCCGATAACTTCGAGAAGCTGCAGATGATCCCGATGCTGGTGATAACCCCGCTGACATTCCTCGGCGGCAGCTTCTATTCGGTCAACATGCTGCCGTCGGGCTGGCGCACCATCACGATGCTCAATCCCGTGGTTTATCTGATCAGTGGTTTCCGCTGGAGTTTCTACGAGATCGCCGACGTCAGCGTGACTGTGAGCGTCGCCGTGACGGTCGGATTCCTGGTCATCTGCATGATCTTGGTGTGGTGGATCTTCAAGACCGGGTACAGGCTGAAGAATTGATCGCCGTGCAGTAATCGAACAGCAGAACCGTCATTCCGGGTTTCGCTATAGCGCCCCGGAATGACGGTGTCAAAATTACCGATAGCAGCGGTAGTGATGATAGCGGTCGTAGAAGCCGCGGCAGCGATAATGATGCCGGGGAATTCCCAGCACACCATCGACCGCGCCCACCGCGCCGCCGACGCCCGCGCCGACCGCACCACCTACCAGGGCGCCTACCGGTCCGGCCGCACGACCGCCCTCGCGCGAACCTTCCCGCGCGCCGCCGACGATGCCCTGCGCATGCCCGAGATGGGGGATCGCCAGCAATGCGATAGCCGTGGCCGCCGCCGCTAACCGAAGCTTCAGGTATGAACCGGTCGGCAACGTCAACGTCTTGATTCCAGTCTTGCTCTTCATCGTCGTCATGCGAATTCCTTCTGCCCGCTTGCAATGGATCCCCTGGGGATCGGATAGAGTAACGTCGATGTGAGCAAATGGTTGCAGACATTGAACGAATTTGAGGGATCGCTGCGTCGCTCGAAAATACAAACCGGATTCGGCCCGGCGTCCGCCTTGTTTGTCGCCGGCCTACACTTTAACGAGAGCCGAACAGGCCACTGGAACCAAAACGGGATTCCGGGCATATTGGATGCCGGGGGACGGTGACGGCGACGCGGTGGTGTTCAGGCTGGGAGGCCAAGTAAAATGCGTTCCTTCCTCGTTGCTCTTGCTGGTCTGATGCTGTTCTCCACCGGCGCCGCGCAGGCCAAGGTCTCCATCACCGTCGACAAGAATGCGCAGATGATGACCGTCGCGGTCGACGGCGTCCAGCGCTACCAATGGCCGGTCTCGACCGGCAATCCATCGCACGAGACGCCGAACGGCACCTTCCGCACTTTCCGCATGGAGGAAGACCACTACTCCAAGGAATTCGACGACGCGCCGATGCCGCACTCGATCTTCTTCACCAAGGTCGGTCACGCCATCCACGGCACGGAGTCGGAAGGCCGGCTCGGCACGCCGGTTTCCCACGGCTGCGTCCGTCTTTCGCGCGCCAACGCCACCACGCTTTACGCGCTGGTGGAAAAGGAAGGCGTGCTCAATACCACCGTGACGTTGACCGGCTCCTCCCAGATCGCGCTCGCGCGCAACCCGCGAAACGTCGCGCGCCGCGATGCCGCCCCGCAATATAACGCCGCCGGCGATCCTGTGGTGCTGACGCCGCAACCGACCGCGCCCGGCCAATATGCCGCGCCGGTGCAGCGGCCTGACGACGGCTATATCTATCCGGCCGACGGCAGTTCGGATGCGGCGCGCTATCCGGCGCCGCGCAGCAGCCGGCGCCTCTATGACGCCCAAGTCTATCCCTCCCAAGCCTATCCCACGCAGGCCTATCCGCAGCCGCAATATTACGACAACCGCGGTTACGCCCCCGCGCCGCAAGTCTACGCGCCACAGCCGCGCGGGCTGTACTGACACTGTCAAATTGGCGACAAGCGATATGCACTCAGCACGATGCTGAGTGCATCGGGCAGCTCACGCTCCTCCGTCATACGTTGGGAGACCGTTTTACGCGAGGTCGGGAGTTCCTGGCGTGGGCGGGCTAACATCCCGCGTTTACCGGCCGCGCAGGTTCTTCGACCGACGCTGCCCGATCGACAAACGACGCGTGCGCACCCAGCAGGCTGCGGCGCGCGCCGGAGCGCTTACGTCCCTTTTTCGCACTTCGCCATGAAGCTGTTCTTCGCGGCGCCCGAAAGCGGTTTGCCCTCCGCGCTCACGGCTTTGGTCGCGCAGGTATCGGCCATGCATTTCTTCATGAACGACGTCTTCGCAGCCCCGGCCAGCGCTTTGCCGTCCTTGCCGACCGCCTTGCTCTCGCAGCTTTCCTGCGCCATGGCCGAACCGACGGCGAAGGTCGCAATCATTGCAGCCAGGAATACACCTCTGATCATGTCTCTCTCCCTTTTCCGTTTATAGCGAGATTTGACAGCAAGTTCCGTTCCCGATCAAGGGCGGTTTAGCTTCAAAGCAGCGCGTGCAAGTTCACCCGCGAGTAACCAAAATCCGCTCGTTTCACGATGGACAGGCATTTCTGCCCAGCGCATTCGCTTCGAACACGCGATTTTACGGCTTCTTACATAATTACCACTAGGCCTGCGCATTATCGCAACGTTTCCGCCGATGTGGATTGATTATGTTGAAAGTCTATAATTGCATCGCTGATGCTCACGATCTCAAGCTCGTCGGTCTTGCTGCTTTTATTTGCATCCTGGCATCGTTCGCCGCCATCAACCTGCTGCGCCACGCGCGCAAATCCACCGGACATATGCGGCTGGTATGGCTCGGCATATCCGCTGATATCGACGGGCTTCGGAATCTGGGCGACGCACTTCGTCGCGATGCTGGCATTCACCCCGGGACTTCCGAGCGGCTACAATATCGGCTTGACCATTCTGTCGCTGGTCGCCGCCATCTCGCTCACCGGCGTTGGACTTTTCGTTTCCCTGATTCCGAATTGGCGCCACGGACCGTGGATAGGCGGCGCGATCGTCGCGGGCGGCATCGCCTCGATGCACTATATCGGCATGGCGGCGTTCGAAATCGCCGGCATCATCTGGTGGGATCCGGCTCTCGTCACGGCGTCGATCCTGATTGCCGCGGCGATCGGAGCGATTGCACTTCCTGTCGGCCTGCACGGCACCGAAGAGAAATGGAAAATCGGCGGCGCCGTCCTGCTGACGCTCGCGATCTGTAGCCATCACTTTACCGCCATGGCGGCGGTTTCAATCATTCCCGACCCGACCATCGAGGTTCCGCTATCAACGCTTCCGACCGCCTGGCTTGCGATCGCGGTGGCGCTCTCGAGCTTCATCATTATCGGACTGGCGCTCGCGGGCGTCGTGCTCGACATCCGCGATGCGCGACGCTCGGAGCTCGAAGTCGACCGCATGCGCGACCTCGCCAACGCCTCGGTGGAAGGACTGCTGGTTTGCGATGGCGAGACGATCGTCTCCGTCAACACCAGTTTTGCGCTTCTCGCCGGCTTGCCCGCCGCCAGCCTGGTCGGCGCCAGGCTTGAAAGTTGCTTTCCTGACAAGGTCGCACGGGCCAAGCTGCTCGCCGGATCGAACCAGACGGTCGAAACGAGCCTGCGTCATCGCGACGGCTCGATGACGCCGGTCGAGTTGCTGTTGCGGCCGATCGTTTTCTCCGGACGGCCTCACCATGTCGTCGCGGTGCGCGACCTGAAGGCGCGCAAGGAGGCCGAGCAGCATATCCACTACCTCGCGCATCACGACGCGCTGACCTCGCTCCCCAACCGCAGTTACTTCAACGCCCGTATCGATCAGGAAATCTCGAACCTGGCCGAGCGGCGAAAGCCTCGCGGTGCTCTGTCTCGATCTCGACCGGTTCAAGGAGGTCAACGACCTGTTCGGCCACGCGGCCGGCGACATCGTGCTTCAGACGGTCGCCGCACGCGTCACCGCGGTGCTCGGCGAGCGTCAGATGATGGCGCGCCTGGGTGGCGACGAATTCGCGATCCTGATGCCCGGGGTTACAAATCCGAGCCGCCGCGGGCCGGCTCGCCGAACGCGTTCTGGAAGCCCTGCGCGCGACCAGCGATACCCCGGAAACCAACAGCATCTCGACCAGCATCGGGATCGCGATTTGCCCCGACGACGCGATGGACCGCGAGGCCCTGCTCAGTCACGCCGATACCGCGCTGTATCGCGCCAAGACCGACGGCCGCAATACCTATCGCTTCTTCGAAGCCGCCATGGGCGCGGCGGTCCGCGAGCGCCGGATGCTTGAACACGACCTGCGGCTGGCGATCGCGCGCAACGAACTGCGGCTGGTGTATCAGCCCCAGAGGGGCACGCAGAGCGAGGCCATGACCGGTTTCGAAGCCTTGTTGCGCTGGAAGCATCCCTCACGCGGAGAGATTTCGCCGACCGTGTTTATTCCGATTGCCGAGGAAACCGGCGCGATCCTGGAGATCGGCGAATGGGTCATCAAGGCGGCCTGCCGCGAGGCCGCGACCTGGCAACAGCCGCTGACCGTGGCCGTCAACGTCTCGGCGGTGCAGCTCTACAACCCGGATTTCGTCCACATCGTTCATCAGACCTTGCTCGACACCGGCCTGTCACCGCGACGCCTCGAGATCGAGATCACCGAAACCGCCCTGGTGCGCGATTTCAACCGGGCGCTCACCACGCTGCGGCTGGTCAAGGCGCTCGGCGTCCGCATCGCCATGGACGATTTCGGCACCGGCTATTCATCGCTCTCCAACCTGCGGGCATTTCCGTTCGACAGGATCAAGATCGACGGCTCCTTCATCAAGTCGGTCAATTCCAACGAGCAGGCCGCGACGATTGTGCGCGCCGTACTGGGGCTGGGCCGCGGGCTCGGCCTGCCGGTGCTGGCCGAAGGCGTCGAGACCGACGCCGAACTGCAGTTCCTGCGCGACGAACTGTGCGATGAGGTGCAGGGCTATCTGCTGGGACGCCCGGCGGCGATCGGCCACTTCCGCCACCTCACCCATTCGGAAGACGCTCCCGACGCCGCCGCGAACGATAGCGCGATGCCGCCCGCCAAGAGCGCTTGAGCACCCGGCGCCGGGCTGTATCCGACGGCGCGTTATTGCTCGCCGTCGCGCAGCCGCCGGTAGACCGCGCCCAGCACGTTGGAGTAGTCGTCGGTCCAGACCCTTTGGTTCTTGTCGGCATCGGTCAATTCCCACTGGTCCGATGACGCCAGCGTGCCGACGTCGGCCTCTGCCCGCGCCGAGACCACCACCGAGGTCGCGAAGATATATTCGTTGTCGCGGTCCGAATCCTCGCTGTAGACCCAGCTCTTCAAATCGTTGGCCTCGGCGATGCCGACGATGACGCTTGAGAGCTCCAGATGCCGGTTCGAGACGTGCATCAACACCACACCTTGCGGCGCCAGCTTGTCCTTGTAGATCTTCATCGCCTCCTGGGTGGCGAGATGGATCGGGATCGCGTCCGACGAATAGGCATCGACGATGATCAGGTCGTAGACTCCGTCGGGCTCGCGCGCGAAGGTCAGTCGCGCATCGCCCATCACCGGCTTCAGGTCCGGCTCGCATTTCTGGATGAAGGTGAAATATTTGGGATCGCGCGCGGTATCGACCATCGACTGGTCGATCTCGAAGAATTTCCAGTTCTCGCCCGGCGCGGAGGCGCAGGTCAGCGTTCCCGCGCCAAGGCCGATCACCGCGACGCGGATCGGGCCGCCCTTGCGCTGGCGAACCGCCGTGATCGCCCGGCCGATGCCGCCGTCCTTGTGATAATAGGAAATCGGCTCCGGCCGTCCGGTCAGCGGCGTGCCGTTGTCGTTCTGGAATTTCTCGGCGCCGTGGATCGTGGTGCCGTGCATCAGCACGTGATACTGGCCGTGCGGCGTCACCACGATCTTGTGGACGCCGAAGAAGCTGCGCACGGTTTCAACCCGCCCGTCGTCCGATGGATAGGCGCGGATCAGCACCAGCGCCACCACGACGGTTGCAAAAATCTTCCAGCGGCTTGCATTCAATCCAAGCGCCAGCAACGCCGACAGCACGCCGACGGCGCCGATCACCCAGGTTCGGTGATCATCAAGCCAGCTCATGATCTTGCCGTCCGACCAGGATGGCGCAATCAACGCCACCGCGAGCACGGCGAGCAACGGCCAGTACCATCGGCTCCAGCGCGGCAGGCGCTCGCGGCCCCCGGGCGGGCGGCACAGGGCGGCCAACGCCAGCAGGATCGGATATTCCGCGATCCACGAGAACGTAAACGGCGCGATCAGTCCCGCGAACAGTCCGCCGACCATGCCGCCGAACGACAGCGCGACATAGAAGCCGGTGAGATATTTCGCAGCCGGCCGGGTGCGCGCCAGTTCGCCATGGCAGGCCATGGCGATGATGAAGAAGCACAACAGGTGCCCGCCCAGCGTCAACACCAAATTCTGCTCACCGCCGACCGCGAGCAGCACGACTACACCCGCGATCGCCAGCGGCTGCAGCATCAGCATCCATTTATGCGGCAGCAGTGGGCGTGACTGGAACACCAGCACCCAGGTCAGCAGATACAGCGACAGCGGCAGCACCCACAGCAGCGGCGCCGCGGCGACATCGGTAGAAATATGCGCCGTCACCGCGATCAGCAGGCCCGAGGGCACCGCGGCCAGGAAAATCCAGCGCGCGCGCAACATCCAGGCCGGGGCCGGCGCATCGCCGGCTTCTGCGAGCGTATCCACCGCCGCTGATGGCGGCGAGCGCAGCAACAGCACGCCACAGCTCGCGATCAGCAAGATCAGCAAGCCATAGCCGCCGGTCCAGATCAGGTTCTGCGTGCGCAGCGTGAACATCGGCTCCAGCAGCACCGGATAGGACAAGAGCGCTAGGAAACTGCCGATATTCGACGAGGCGTAGAGGAAGTAAGGGTCGGGCCCATCGGGATGGCCCGTGCGGACAAACCAGGCCTGCAGCAGCGGGTTGTTGGCCGCCAGCGCGAAGAACGGCAGCCCGATCGAGACCGCGAACAGGCCGAGCAGCCAGAACGCGTAGCCGCTCGACGGCGGCTCACCCCACCCGCCAGCAATCGACAGCGGCAGCGTCAACAGGGCGATCACCAGCAGCACCAGATGTATTGCGACCGGGATCAGGCGGTTGCGCATCTGCATCAGGTAATGCGCATAGGCATAGCCCCCGAGCAGCAGCGACTGGAAGAACACCATCGCCACCGACCATACCGCCGGCGAGCCCCCGAGCCGCGGCAGCACCATCTTGGTGAACAACGGCTGCACCGAAAACAAGAGCAACGCGCTGACGAAAATGGCTGACGTATAGACGACCAGCACGAGCCGGTTTCGGGATGCCGAGGGCTGGCCGGCAGCAGCTATATCAAGCGAAATCATGGACGCTCCGGCGTGAACCCGGCGGGCGCCGGTGGCGGAATCCCGGCCGCGAGCCGGCGCGGCAATGGACCATATCGTCTGCCGCCGGGCAATGCGAACGGGGGGTCCGGACAACCACTTCAAGCTGTGCTTTCGTTCACGTCTTCGATAATAAATATCGTCGGCAACAAAAACGTCATTCCGGGGCGCGTCGAAGACGCTAACCCGGAATCTCGGGATTCCGGGTCTGGTCCTTCGGACCATCCCGGAATGACGCAACATTCTTTGAGCCCATCATGACGGAAACCGACGTTGTCATCATCGGTGCGGGGCATAACGGCCTCACTTGCGCGGCCTATCTGGCGATGGCCGGCCTGCGCGTGAAGGTGGTCGAGCGCCGCCAGGTGGCGGGCGGCGCAGCCGTGACCGAGGAATTCCATCCAGGGTTTCGCAATTCCGTCGCCGCCTACACCGTCAGCCTGCTCAACCCGCAGATCATCGCGGACCTGAAACTCGGCGATCACGGGCTGCGGATCGTCGAACGCCGCGCGCAGAATTTCCTGCCCGCGCCCGACGGCAGCTATCTGCTCACCGGCGAGGGCCGCACGCAAGCGTCAGTCGCCCGGCTCAGCGCGCGCGACGCGGGCCAGGTCGATGTCTTTGCGCGGGAGCTTGAGTCCATCGCCGACGTGCTGCGAGCGCTGGTGTTGCGCGCGCCGCCCAACATCGTCGAAGGCTTTAGCGCCGGCGCCGTGCGCGAAGCTTTCAACGCGTTTGGCGCCGCCAACCTGCTGCGAAGGCTGACCCTGGAGCAGCAACGCGGCCTGCTCGACCTGTTCACGCGCTCGGCCGGCGAGATGCTGGACGAGCGGTTCGAGAGCGACCTGGTCAAGGCGCTCTACGGCTTCGACGCCATCGTCGGCAATTACGCCAGCCCCTATGCCGCGGGCTCGGCCTACGTCATGCTGCATCACGCGTTCGGCGAGGTGAACGGCAAGAAGGGCGTCTGGGGCCATGCCATCGGCGGCATGGGCGCGATCACACAGGCGATGGCACAGGCGGCCCGCGGGCATGGCGTCGATATCGCACTGGATGCCGGCGTGCGCGAGGTGATCGTCGAACGCGACCGCGTCGCGGGCGTGATCCTCGACAATGGCGAGACTGTCCGCGCCAAATACGTCGCCTCCAGTGTCAATCCGAAGCTGCTGTACACCCGGCTGCTGCCGGCGGACGCGCTGCCCGCGGCCTTTCTCCAGCGCATCCAGCGCTGGCGCAACGGCTCCGGCACGTTCCGGATGAACGTCGCGCTCAATGCCCTGCCCTCGTTCACGGCATTGCCTGAGGCCGGCGATCACCTCAGCGCGGGCATCATCATCGCGCCGAGCCTCGGCTACATGGATCGCGCCTGGCACGACGCGCGCGAATATGGCTGGAGCCGCAAGCCCGTGGTCGAGGTGCTGATCCCCTCGACGCTGGACGACACGCTCGCCCCGCCGGGCCAGCACGTCGCCAGCCTGTTCTGCCAGCACGTTGCGCCGGAATTGCCTGAGGGCCGATCATGGGACGACCATCGCGAGGAAGTCGCCGACCTCATGATCGCGACCGTGGACGATTACGCGCCGGGCTTCGCGAGCAGCGTGATCGGACGGCAGGTCTTGTCGCCGCTCGATCTGGAGCGCCAGTTCGGGCTATTGGGTGGAGATATCTTCCACGGCGCGCTGACGCTGAACCAACTGTTCTCGGCGCGACCGATGCTCGGCCACGCCGATTACCGCGGGCCGCTGCAAGGGCTCTACCATTGCGGCTCCGGCGCCCATCCCGGCGGCGGCGTCACCGGTGCCCCCGGCCATAACGCCGCGCGCGTGATTCTCGGGGATCACCGCGCATTGTTCAAGTGAGCCGACGGGTTATCCGTCAATCCAGCTCAAAGGCTTCCTTGTAGTCGAGCTTCAGCGCCGGGTTCTGGTCTTCCTTGCGCAGCAGGCAGTTGCCGATCGCCAATACCTCGATGTCGCTGCCCATGAAGCAGCGGAACGCATCTTCCGGCGTTCCCACGATCGGCTCACCGCGAACATTGAAGCTGGTGTTGACCAGGACCGGACAACCGGTGCGCTGCTTGAACGCCGCGAGCAGCGCGTGAAACCGTGGATTGGTATCGGCATGAACGGTCTGGATGCGCGCGGAATAATCGACATGCGTGACCGCGGGAATGTCCGAGCGGCTGACGTTCAACTTGTCGATTCCAAACAGCGCCTGCTGCTCGGGAGTCATGTCGCGACGACGACGCTCGACAATGTCCGCGACCAGCAGCATGTAGGGGCTGTCTTCGGCCAGATCGAACCAGTCGGCCACGTCTTCGCGCAACACGGCCGGCGCGAACGGGCGGAAACTCTCGCGATACTTGACGCGGAGATTGAGCGACTTCTGCATCGTTGCCGACCGGGGATCGCCCAGGATCGAGCGGGCGCCCAGCGCGCGGGGGCCGAACTCCATCCGGCCCTGAAACCATCCGACCGCCTTTTCGTCCACGAGAGACTGGACCGTGTGTGAGATTAGATCCTGATCGCTCAGGACCGAAAACCGCGCCCCGGCGTTCTCTAAACGGGTCTCGATATCGGTCTGCGCGAAGGCCGGCCCGAGATAGGCGCCCGACATGCTGTCGGTGGCGCCGTTCGCCTGCCGCGGCGCGCCGTTGAACTGATAATGCGCCGCCAGCGCTGCCCCGACCGCACCGCCGGCGTCGCCCGCGGCCGGTTGAATCCAGATATTCTTGAAGCTGCCGTCGCGGAGGATTTTGCCGTTAGCGACGCAGTTCAGCGCGACGCCGCCGGCAAGGCAGAGGTTGGCCGAACCGGTTTCTTTCGCGACGCTGCGCGCCAACCGCAGAACGATCTCTTCGGTCGCCTTCTGGATCGACGCCGCGAGATCCATGTGATGCTGGTTGAGCCGTTGCTCGGGTTGCCGCGGCGCGCCCCCGAACAGCTCGTGGAACCGGTCGGTCGTCATCGTCAGGCCAGTACAATAATTGAAATAGCTGAGATCGAGCCGGTACGAGCCGTCAGCTTTCAGATCGACCAGATGGTCAAAGATCTTGTCGACGTATTTCGGCTCGCCGTATGGCGCAAGCCCCATCACCTTGTATTCGCCGGAGTTGACCTTGAAGCCCGTATAGTAGGTGAACGCGGAATACAAAAGGCCGATCGAATGCGGAAAGTTGATCTCCCGCGTGATGTCCAGTTTGTTGCCCTGGCCGAAACCGGACGACGTGGTGGTCCATTCACCGACCCCGTCGAGCGTGAGAACGGCGGCTTCCTGAAACGGCGAAGGAAAGAAGGCCGACGCGGCGTGGCTCTGGTGATGGTCGGTGAACAGCAGCCGCGGCTCCCAATCGATGTCGGGATCGATTTCCTTCAGGCTCTGCCGCAGCAGACGCTTCTGGAATAGTTTTTCCTTCAGCCACAGCGGTATCGCCAGCCGAAAGGATTGGTAACCGCTGGGCGCATAGGCCAGATAGGTCTCGAGCAGCCTTTCAAACTTGATGAACGGCTTCTCGTAGAACACGACATGATCGAGGTCGCCGGCTGCAATGCCCGCCTGGTCGAGGCAGTAGCAAATCGACAAAGCCGGAAATTGCGGGTCGTGCTTCTTGCGTGTGAAGCGCTCCTCCTGCGCGGCCGCCACGACCTTTCCGTCCACGACCAAGGCCGCGGCGCTGTCGTGATAGAATGCCGAAATCCCGAGGATGCGCGACGGCATTAAAACAGCGTGTAGATAAAAGGCGCGACCACCGATCCCTTGGTCAACACCAGGAGTCCGCCGAGGAAGAACATCACGACGAAGACCGGCACCAGCCAGTACTTCTTTCGCACGCGCAGGAATGAAACGAATTCACGCAGGAAGGACATCAGGGATTCTCAGAACTGCTGACGCATGGCTTCGGATTGCGGCCGTTCGTCGGATCGCGGCAGCCAGTAGCTGTCCGCCGCCTTGTCCAGCCTGAGGCGCAGCGGATCCTTGCCGAGGACTCGCATCAACAGGCCGATCGGAAGGATCGTGCCGAAAAACAGAAGGGCCATGATGATAGGGTTGACGATCCGGTGCAGCAGCAGGCCGAGCTTCAGCCACATGGTATTGGGCACGGACAACAGCGAAGGCCGCAGCAGGGCGGACCCGATCAGCGCGACCGCCAGCACGCTCCAGATCATGCCCCAGTTCGACCGTTCGACCAGTTTCAGGACGGCGAGGAGCGCGAATACGATGCCGAGTGTCAGCCCGAACTTCCGGTCGCTCGGACCGGTGGTCTGGTCTTCCCGTCTCAAATCCTCATGCAGCGTTCCAGTTGCCACGAATTCCTCAGATGTCATCAATGCAGGGGTTGTTATACAGGCGCGCGCAAAACGCCAATCGTCCGGATTACTCTACACGGGCAGCCGGCCCCGACGCCAGCGGGGCCTTGCCAGGCGGAACAAGGCCATTGCTGGATAGAAGATCAAACAGTCGCTCGGCCACGAGTTTTTGACCTTCCGGTGTCCAATGGGCGCCGGACGGGCCGGGATAGGCGGCGGCGCCGTCAAACGAGACGAATGGAATTCGCTCGGCCTGCAGATGCTGAATGAGCTTGTCGTCGCGAAGCTGCAGACCGACGACCAGCTTGGCGCCATGGGCTTCGACGAAGTCGCGGATCTTGCTGACCAGCCGTTCGGAGGGGTCGGGCACATCGACCGCCGGGTGAAAGAGGTCCACGTAATTATAGGCGACCACCCGGGCCAGCAGCGAGTGACGGACCAGCCAGTTCTCCTGCACGTAGACCTGACGCGATTTGGGAACGGGCTGACCCCGCAACATCAGCGTGCCGTCGGCTGCCGTGGCGAAGTAAGGCTTCTGATAGCTCTCGTAGCGAACGCTGGTGCTGTTATCCAACCGGTCGTTTTCGGTGCAAAATACCAGCACGACGACGTCAGGCGCGATCTTGGGCCATAGCCGCTGCAACAGCAGATATTCCTGATCGGTGCCATAGCCGGATACGCCGGCGTTGACGATGTTGGTGCCGGGCATGCGGCTTCGCAGCAGGTCGGTGAAGCGCTCATCGGCTTCGGAATCGAGACCCCAGACAAAGGAGTCGCCGATGACCATCATCGTCGGCCGCGCGTCGCGCACAAATTCGATGTCGCGAAGGCCGAGGCTGTTGTGCTGCGCGTGGATGGTCCGGGCATTGGTGACAACCGCGCTGGAATTGGGTACCGGCGCCCAGCCCAACTCGGCGTCATACTGGTACGTCAGCGAGCGCTCGCTCGAACTGTCCCGCAACATCCGGAGGTTGGCGACGCGGAGCATGCCCTCCAACACCGCCAGCGTGGCGAGGGTGATGAGCGCCGATATGCAAGCCGAACGCACGGCCTGATAGACCCGCCCACGCGTCATGGAACTCATGGCAGACCCGCCCCACTACGTCTCATACGAAAACCCACCGGACGCCTAGCGTCGCCCCCCGCCGACCGGACCCGCCTTAAACGGCGGATACCGAACAATCAAGGCCGCCGACGGCCGTCAGATCGTCTCCGGCAAACCCGGAAAGTTCCGCCGCGGGATCATTCGGGGGGTGAGTGGACAAACCGGTTGATAACCCGGTGGACAGGCTGTGGAAAAGCGGTGGATCGCCTGGTGATAATCGGGTGGAGAAGCCCGTGCGTCTGTTGTGCACATCGACAGGTAAGGCGTAGCCAAACACTTGTGAGCAAGCGGTGGATATTTCCGGCCGTTAGGCCTCACCCGCCCTTCTTGACGATTTTAAAGCCGTTGGCCGCCAGCTCCGAAAGGATGGCCTTGGTAATATGGGCGCTTTGCTCAGGAGATATCCAACCGTAGTCCAGGTTGGAACCACCGTCGCCCTGCGGATATTTGACGAAAGCCGTATGAATGGCGTTCGCAATAATGGGTTCTGCCGATGGAGCCGACATTTTGCCTCCTGCGCCGCGGCCACCCTATCACAGCTTGCGGCAGGCGTGCGACCGCCCATCATCCCGGTATGTTTCTGTGGGAAAGGCTGTGAACAACCATTGGTGGTGTTCCCGTTTCAAAATTGTTGCGGTCTTAGGCTAAGCATCGAAGTCAGTGGAGACGCTGAGTTCACGCCATTTGCGGTCGGCTTCCATCCTTGCCAGATCGGTCTGCTCGACGATATCAACGGCATCGCTGCCGAGCAGCAGCCGCAGCGGCGGTTCGTCGAGGCCGGCAATATGGAGGACCGCAGCGGCGGCCTTGGCGGGATTGCCGGGCTGCCTGCCGTTGTAGTCGCGTTGGAAACGGGCGGTGGCGCCGACCGTCGTGTCATACGCGGGATGCCCTTCCCGGATCATGCTCGACGCCCCGGCGAAGTCGGTCCGGAAGCCGCCGGGCTCGACGATCGTCACCTTGATGCCGAGCGGCCCCACCTCCTTGGAGAGCACCTCGGAGAACCCTTCGACGCCCCATTTGGCGGCGGAATAGGGCGCGCGGCCGAGCGCGCCGACCCGGCCTCCGACGGAGGAGAACTGGATGATGTGCCCGGCATGTTGCTCGCGCATCCACGGGATCGCGGCCTTGGTCATGATGATGGTGCCGAACAGATTGGTCTCGATCTGCTCGCGGAATTCGGCAAGGCTGGTGTCCTCGATGGCGTTGACGTTGCCATAGCCGGCATTGTTGACGAGAACGTCGAGCCTCCCGAACGTATCGATGGCCGCCCGGACGGCGCGTTGCGCCGCCGCTTCGTCGGTGACGTCGAGCGGTAGCACCAGAACCCGATCGGCGTGACGCTCCGCCAGATCCGCCAGCTGGGACGGATTGCGGGCCGTCGCGACGAGCCTGTGGCCCTCGGCCAGAACCGCTTCCGCCAGCGCCCGGCCGAGGCCGCGCGAACTTCCCGTGATCAGCCAGACGTTTGACATGAGGATCTCTTTCGAAGGCCGTTGCCAGTTGACGGAGCGGATGGTGCGGCCATCGACGCGAAGGACCGCCTCGCTTTTCGCGCCGATCCTTTTGTCCTTGCCGATGGAAAGACAGATAAGGCGCAGAGATTGAGCGGATAAGTGATACAAATCGGCACGAGATGTCAGGAAAATCAGGACAATGCACAAAAGCGGACTTATCGAGTTGGAGGCCGTGGTCGCGGTCGCGAAGCTTCGGAACTTTCGCGCCGCCGCGACCGAACTCGGCATGTCGTCGACGGCCATCAGCAGCGCCGTGGCAGGGCTCGAGGCGCGGCTCGGCGTGCGGCTCTTCAACCGGACCACGCGGAGCGTTTCCCTTTCATCGGCGGGCGAGGAGTTCGTCGCGCAGGTCGCGCCGGCCCTATCCAACATTTTGAGCGCGATCGAATCGGCCAACAGCCACAGCGCCAAGCCGACCGGGACCTTGCGCATCAACAGTTCGCTGACGGCAGCGCATCAAATCCTGTCGCCGATCGTGCTCGAATACCTTCGCCGCTATCCCGAGATGAAGGTCGATCTCGTGACCGAAGCGCGCCTCGTCGACATCGTGCTGGACGGCTTCGACGTGGGTATCCGTTTGGCGGAGTTGGTCCCGCGCGACATGATTGCCGTACCGCTGGGATCGCCGCTCAGCTTTTCTGTGGTCGGCTCGCCGGCCTATTTCGCGGACCGGCCAATTCCCTTAACGCCGGGTGATCTCATGGCCCACCGCTGCATCCGGGCGCGGTGGCCGAGCGGTGGAATCTATCGATGGGAGTTCGTGCGCCAGGGCGAGACACTCAGCCTCGACGTTCCGGGAGCGCTGACGCTCGATGAACCGACATTGATGCTGCAAGCCGCCATCGAAGGAGCCGGTCTCGCCTACCTTTCCGATGCGGCGGTCGAAACAGCGGTCGCCGACGGTCATCTGGTACGTGTGCTGCAAGATTGGATGCCGGCGCGTTCGCAGCTCAGCCTCTATTATCCCGGCCACCGCCACGTGTCCGCCGCCCTGCGCGCATTCATCGAAACGATCCGGCAAATCAAACCCGGTGGCGCGTAGCACTGCTCTTGATTGGAATTCGGCTTTGGGCGGCAGAGCGAGATCGTCACTCAACCCGAATTATCTTCGAATTTAGACACTCCCGAACAGGCGTTGTATCAGTTCGAACTCCCGCCACCTCCGTCCCCGGATCGTCCATGTCTTCCACCCTCACCCCCGCCACCCACCGCGCCAGCTTTGCGATCGGCGGCGAAGCCGCCGCCAAGCGCGTCGTCGATCTCCTCAACGAAGTCTTCCTTGAGGGCCAGGCCGCGATCGCCGCGTTCGAGCGGCCGGACGGGCGATGGGACGTCTCCGCGCATTTCGCCGAACAACCCGATCAGGCGCTGGTCCGCGAACTCGTGGCGAATGCCGCCGGGCCCGAGGCCGCGCAAGCCATTACGTTCGACACCGTCGAAGCCAAGGACTGGGTCAAAGCCAGCCTGGAAGACCTGGTGCCCGTCCCCGCCGGACGCTTCGTCGTGCATGGCGGGCACGACCGTTCGCGCGTGCCGCCCAACAAGCTCGGCATCGAGATCGAAGCGGCACTGGCGTTCGGCACCGGCCATCACGGCACCACGCGCGGCTGCCTGCTGCTGCTCGATGAGGTGTTGAAGGCGTATTATCCGCGGCGCGTGCTCGACCTCGGCACCGGCACCGGCGTGCTTGCGATTGCGGCGGCGAAAGCGCTGCATGGCGCCGTGCTGGCGAGCGACATCGATCCGGCCTCGGTGCGGGTCGCGCGCGACAACGCGCGGCTCAACGAAACCGGACATCTGGTGCAAACCATCTGCGCCACCGGCTTCTCGGCGCCGCAATTCGCGCAGCGCAGGCCGTTCGATCTGGTGCTGGCAAATATTCTGGCCAATCCGCTGCGGCAGATGGCGACATCGATGGCGCGGCACCTGGCCCCCTCGGCGCTGGTGATCCTGTCGGGGTTGCTGCCGCATCAGGCCCAAGGCGTGATTGCCGCCTACCGCGCGCGCGGGCTTGTTCTGGAACGGCATCTCCAGATCGAAGGCTGGAGCAGCCTGTTGTTGAAAAACGCGCGATGAAATGTCGTCGCGTAGCGAGGGCTAATCCGACGATTTCGGCGCGCGGCGGGCGACTGCGCCCTTCTCCTCGCGCAAGCCGCGCTTGACGCGCGCCTCGACGAAACGATCGAGTATCTGGACGATGACCCCGCGCTGCCTTTTGACGATCGGCGGGAGCGGGCCGCGCCGGACCGGCGGCGATATCTTCTCAAACGTAAAAGACGGCATGGTGCATCCCCTCGTCGGTGAGTTGAAACACTGCTGGAATTCCCCCAGATTGAGCTGGACGAGTCACATGTGACGGCGGCCGGTCCATCTGGCTTAACGTTGATGGAATAATTCAAGCATAAGTCGTGCCAAATTGCGGCATCGTTCGCCGCATTGCGGACGTATCCTCGTAATCCCGGAGCGGTCAGCCGATGTTCGAAGCTCATTTCCAGACATTCGAAGAGCCCGAAAGCGGCGTCGCGCTGACGGCGCGGCTGGCGGCCTTTCGTGAGGAATTGGCGCGGCGCAAGCTGACGGGATTCGTGATTCCCCGCGCCGATCAGCAGCAAAACGAATATGTCGCGGCTTCCGAAGAGCGGCTGGCCTGGCTGACCGGGTTCACGGGATCGGCGGGCCTTGCCATCGTGCTCGCCCAGGAGGCCGCGGTGTTCGTCGATGGCCGCTATACGCTGCAGGCGGCCAAACAGGTCGATGCCAAGGCCTGGCAGGTCGAGCCGCTGGTCGATCCTCCGCCCGAAAGCTGGCTGGCAACGCATCTCGTGGCCGGCGATCGCCTCGGATTCGATCCCTGGCTGCATACTTCTGCGGCAGCCGAGCGGCTGGCGGCGGCCTGCGCCAAGGCCGGCGCGGAACTGATCGCGGTCGAGACCAACCCGCTTGATTCGGTGTGGACCGAGCGCCCGGCGCCGCCGCTGGGTCCGGTCGCCGTTCACGGCATCCAATATTCCGGCGAGGCCGAGAGCGACAAGCTGACACGTATTCGCCGCGAGATCGGCAAGCTCGGCGTCGATGCGCTGGTGCTGTCGGATTCGCATGCGGTGGCGTGGACCTTCAACATCCGCGGCGCCGACGTCTCGCATACACCGTTGCCGCTGGCCTATGCGCTGGTGCCGAAGCAGGGCCGGCCCACGATTTTCATCGATCACCGCAAACTGTCGAACAGCGCCCGCGATCATCTCGAGCGATCCGCCGATGTCGCCGAGCCGCAGGCGCTGACGGCCGAACTCACCGCGCTGGCGCAACGCGGCGCGTCGATCGCGCTCGACAGCGCCACCGCCGCCGACGCGTTGAGCCGCCTGATCGAGGGCGCCGGCGGCAAGGCGGTGCGCGGCAGCGACCCCGTCAGCCTGCTCAAGGCCGTCAAGAACCTGACCGAGGTCGAGGGCACGCGGACCGCGCACCGGCGCGATGCGGTCGCGCTGGCGCGGTTCCTGGCCTGGATCGACCGCGAAGCCCCGGCAGGCAACCTGACCGAGATCGATGCCGTCGAGGCGCTGGAGACCTTCCGCCGCGAGACCGGCGCGCTCAAGGACGTGTCGTTTCCGACCATCTCCGGCACCGGGCCGAACGGCGCCATCGTGCATTACCGCGTCACCCGCATGACCAACCGGCGGATCGCGCCCGGCGATCTCCTGCTGATCGACTCCGGCGCGCAATATCAGGACGGCACCACCGACGTCACCCGCACCATCGCGATCGGCGCGCCGACGGACGAAATGCGCGACCGCTTTACCCGCGTGCTGCGCGGCCACATCGCGATCGCGCGCGCGGTGTTTCCCGACGGCACCACCGGCGCGCAGCTCGACACGCTGGCGCGGCAATTCCTGTGGCAGGCCGGCATCGATTTCGAGCACGGCACCGGCCACGGCGTCGGCAGCTACTTGTCGGTGCACGAAGGCCCGGCGCGCATTTCCAAGCTCGGCACAGCACCACTCCGGCGCGGCATGATCCTGTCCAACGAGCCCGGTTTTTACAAAACCGACGCCTTCGGAATCCGGATCGAGAATCTCGAGCTGGTGGTCGGCACCGAGATTGCCGGCGCCGAGAAGCCGATGAACGCGTTCGAGACGCTGACGCTGGCGCCGATCGACCGCCGCCTGATCGATCTGAAAATGCTCCGCCCGGACGAACTCGCCTGGCTCAACGACTATCACGCCGAGGTGCGCCGCGAGGTTCGCGCCGCTGTGGACGAGGCCACGGCGACATGGCTGGACGCCGCCACCGCGCCGCTGGCGCATTGAGGCCTCCCAAAAGCATAGCCGCATTCCGAAACGCGCGTATCCGTCTTCCGCGTTAGCTCTACAGTCGGATCATGAGAAATCGGATCCGACGCAGATGCATGGCGTGATGGGCAAGCCCGGCGCGGCGACAGACAGAACAGCGGTCGCGACGTCCCGGGTCACGCTGTTACTGCTGGTCGCGATGACCGGCGTCGCGCCGATTTCGCTGTATATGCTGGTGCCGGCGCTGCCGGAGCTCGCCAACCAGTTCGGGCGCGACATCTCGGTCGCGCAGATGACCGTGTCGCTGTACATGGTGGGCATCGCCTGCTCGCAGATCGTCATGGGTCCGCTGTCGGACCGGTTTGGACGCCGCCCGGTGCTGCTGGCGGGGCTCGGGCTGATGGTGCTGGCGAGCGCGGGGTGCATTTTCGCCGAGACCTTGCCGCAACTGATCGCCGCGCGTTTTCTTCAGGCGCTCGGCGGGGCCACCGGCATGGTGGTGAGCCGCGCCATCATCCGCGACCTCTACAGCCGGGATCGCGTCGCCGCCATGATCAGCCTGGTGATCGCGGTGATGATGATCGCGCAAATGCTCAGCCCGCTGACCGGCGGGCTCCTGGAAACCGCGTTCGGCTGGCGCTCGATCTTCTATCTCCTCACCGCCGCATCGTTGGTCACTACGGTCGCGATCGCGCTGGCGCTGCCGGAGACGCGGCGCGACCGTGCGGCCGGCGGCGGCTTCCGCGGCGATGTCGGCAGCCTGATCACCAGCCGCGCCTTCATCGGCTACGCGCTGTGCCAGGTGCTGGCCTCGCAGATCATCTTCGCTTTCGCCGGCGGCGGGCCTTACATCGTGGTGACGCAGATGGGCCGAACCAGCGCCGAATATGGCGCGTGGTTTGCGACCACCGCGTTCGCCTATCTGATCGGCAACCTGTTTTGCGTGCGCTTCGCGCCGCGGCACTCGCTGCAGGGACTGATCTGGTTTGGCCTGGCGCTGCAGCTCGCGGGCAGCCTGCTGAATCTCGGTGTGGAGCGCGATCGGCATCAATCAGGCGCCGGGCTGGCTGTTCGGCACGCAGATGATCGTGATGTTCGCCAATGCGTTCGTGATGTCCAATTCGGCGGCCGGCGCCCTCAGCGTGCGCCCCGAGGCCGCCGGCACCGCCTCCGGCGCAATGGGATTTCTGCAGATGGGAATCGGATCGCTGATCTCGCAATCCGGCGCCTATCTCGGCGGCCACTCCACCACGACGTTGCCGCTGACGGCGGCCGTCCTGGTGTTATCGATCGCCTGTGCCTCGACCATGGTGTTCATCGTTCCCAGGCGAACGGTGCTGGTCAGCGAAGAACTGATCGAAGCCGCGGAGGAAGAGTTGGGGTTGGTGTAACGGGCGATGGCTACGTAGGATCGGTCGTTGCGAGCTCGGGGCGAAGTCGTCATGCCCGGGCTTGTCCCGGAGCATCCACGTCTTTCTTTTTGATGCGCCGTTAAGACGTGGATGGCCGGGACAAGCCCGGCCATGACAAAAAAGGCAGCGATGCGCTACGAGTCTTCCCTCACTCCCCGATCAGCTTCAGCCACTCGTCCTCGGTCAGCACCGCGACGCCGTGCTTCTTGGCTTCCGCCAGTTTCGATCCGGCCCCGGGCCCCGCAACGACGTAGTCGGTCTTCTTCGACACCGAGCCCGCGGCCTTGGCTCCCAGCCGCTCGGCGGTGGCCTTGGCCTCGTCGCGCGTCATCTTCTCCAGCGAACCGGTGAAGACGACGGTCTTGCCGGCGACGGCCGAATTGCTTTTTGGTTTCTCGGCATCGAGGATGGTGACTTCCTTGGTCAGCCGCTCGACGATGCCGCGATTATGGCTCTCGTTGAAATAGGCGCCGACGCTTTTGATCACGGTGTCGCCGATCTGGTCGAGCGCGTCCATCTCGGCGATGGTCTCCTCATCGTCCTTGGCGACCTTGAGGCAGGCATCGTGGAATGCCTCCCACGAACCGTAGCCGCGCGCCAGCGCCAGCGCCGTGGTCTCGCCGACCTGGCGCATGCCGAGCGCGAAGATGAAGCGCTCGAGCGAGATCGTGCGGCGCTCCTCGATCGCGGCGAACAGATTGCGCACCGAGGTTTCGCCGTAGCCTTCGATGCTCTCCGAGCTTGATCTTGCTGTTGCGCGCGGCCAGCGTGAAGATATCGGCGGGCTCCTTCACCCATCCCTGCTCGTAGAAGAACTGGATCTGCTTCTCGCCAAGTCCGTCAATGTCGAAGGCGCGGCGTGAGGCGAACAGCTTCAGGTGCTCGATCTTCTGGAACGGACAGGCGAATTCGCCGGTGCAGCGGGCGCGGGCGCCCTCCTCGCCGGTCGCGGTCTCCTCGCGCACCACGTCGGTATGCAGCGGACACGGGCATTTTTTCGGAAACTGAAACGGCTTGGCGTTCTTCGGCCGCTTGTCGATGACGACATCGACCACCTGCGGAATGACGTCGCCGGCCCGCTGGATGATGACGGTGTCGCCGATCCTGATATCGCGCCCCTCGCGCAACGGCTCGCCGTCGCCGCCGATACCCCTGATGTAATCCTCATTGTGCAGCGTGACGTTTTGCACGATGACGCCGCCGACACCGACCGGCTCGAGCTTGCCGACCGGCGTGAACGAGCCGGTGCGGCCGACCTGGATCTCGATATCCTTCAACACGGTCATGGCGCGCTCGGCGGGAAATTTGTGCGCGATCGCCCAGCGCGGCGTGCGCGACACGAAGCCGAGCCGTTCCTGCCAGTCGATGCGGTCGACCTTGTAGACCACGCCGTCGATATCGTAGTCGAGTTCGGCGCGCTGCTCCTCGATCTGGCGATGAAACGCGATCAGCTCTTCGACCGAGTGACATAGCTTTGTCAGCGGATTGGTCTTGAACCCGCAGCGCTCGAACCAGCCGATCATGCCGGACTTGCGTGTTCGCCGGCATCGCGCTCATCTCGCCCCAGGCATAGGCGAAGAAACCCGAGCGGACGCGAGGCGGTGATGCCTGGATCCTTCTGGCGCAGCGAGCCGGCCGCCGAATTGCGCGGGTTGGCGAAGATGGTGTCGCCGGCGGCCTTCTGCCGTTCGTTGAGCGCGAGGAAGGCCTTCTTGGTCATGTAGACCTCGCCGCGCACCTCGCAGATGTCAGGCACGTTGCGGCCTTTCAGCTTCTGCGGCACGTCCTCGAGGGTGCGGATATTGGCGGTGACGTCTTCGCCCTCGGTGCCGTCGCCGCGGGTCGCGGCGGTGACGAGTTCGCCGCCCTCGTAACGCAGCGACATCGACAGCCCGTCGATTTTCGGCTCGGCGCTGAACGCGATCTCGTCGCCGCCGAGCTTGAGAAACCGTTCGATGCGGCCGACGAAATCGACCACATCCTGCTCGGCAAAGGCGTTGTCGAGCGACAGCATCGGGATGGCGTGACGGACTTTCTTGAACCGTCCCGACGGCGCCGCGCCGACCTTTTGCGACGGCGAGTTCGAAGTCACGAATTCCGGAAACCGGGCCTCGATGGCGTTGAAGCGCTGGCGCAGCGCGTCGTATTCGGCGTCGGTGACGCTGGGCGCGTCGTCCTGATAGTAACGCCGGTCGTGACCCTCGAGCTCAAGCGCGAGCCGTGTCAGCTCGACCCTGGCCTGGGCCTTGGTGAGCTTGGCGACGTCGGGGAGATTTTTGGCTTTTGATTTTAGCATCATGCCGAAATATCTTACTCGTCATTACGGGATGGTCCGAAGGACCAGACCCCGGAATCGACGTTGAAGGTTCATCACGCCGTCGCGGCGCGCAGCAGCCGTTCCGCGGCCGCCCTTGCTTCGGCGGTGATCTCGGCGCCGGCCAGCATGCGGGCGATTTCCTCGCGGCGATGATCGGCGGCCAGCGCGTTGACGCGGGTGGCGACGCGCTTGCCCTTGTCGAGCGCGTCCTTTGAAATCAGCAGATGCTGGTCGGCGCGCGCGGCGACCTGCGGCGCGTGCGTCACCGCCATCACCTGCACCTTGCCGGCGAGCCGCGCCAGCCGGCCGCCGATCGCGTCGGCCACGGCGCCGCCGACCCCGGTGTCGATTTCATCGAACACCAGCGTCGGTGCCGAGCCGCGATCGGACAGCACGACCTTGAGCGCCAGCAGAAACCGCGACAGCTCGCCGCCGGAGGCGACCTTCATCAGCGGCCCCGCCTTGGTGCCGGGATTGGTCTGCACCCAGAACTCGACGCGATCGAAACCTTGCGGCCCCGGCGAATTGATATCGGAATCGACCTGGGTCATGAATTTCGCGCGCTCGAGTTTCAGCGGCGCCAGTTCGGCGTTGACGGCCTTGTTGAGCTTCTCCGCCGATTTGGTGCGTGCGGCCGAAAGCTTGGTTGCGGCGGCGCTGTAGTGCTTGTCCGCTTCCAGCGCCGCGGCCTCGAGCTTCTTCAACTGGCCGGCGCCGGCGTCGATCAGCGCGACGTCGGCGGCATATTTCGCTGCCAGCGCCGCCAGACCATCGACCGGCGTTGCGTATTTGCGCGACGCCGCGCGCAGGCCGAACAGCCGCTCCTCGATGCGCTCAAGCTCCAATGGGTCGAAGTCGGCTGCGATCAGCGCCGCGGTGAGGTGCTGATCCGCCTCCTCCAGCGCGTTGATGGCGACATCGATCGGCCTTCACCGCGGGCTCGACCAGCGCGGGCGAATTGCCGGCCCGCCGCTCCAGCCGCCGCACCGCCGCCGCCAGCGCCGAAACCGGCGAATGATTGCCGCTCACGGCGTCCTGCGCCTCGCGCAAATCGGCCGCGATCTTCTCGCCCTGCATCATCGCGGTGCGGCGCCCGGCCAGCGTGGTCTCCTCGGCCTCCTTGGGCGCCAGCGTCTTCAACTCATCGGCGGCATGGCGCAGATAGTCGGCCTCGCGCGCGGCATGCTCCATCGCCGCGCGATGCTCGTCGAGCACCGTGTTGGCCGCGCGCCGCGCGTCCCACAGTTTCTCCAGCGCGGCGACGTCCTTTTCGAGGCCCGCGAACGCATCGAGCAACCGGCGATGGGTGGAGGCGTCGACCAGCGCGCGCTCGTCATGCTGGCCGTGGATCTCGACCAGCGCCGCGCCGACCGCCTTCAGGGTCTGCACGCTGATCGCCTGGTCGTTGATGAAGGCGCGGGTACGGCCGTCGGCAAGCTGCACCCGGCGCAGGATCATTTCGCCGGTATCGTCGAGGCCGTTGTCGCTGAGGATCGCCGCGGCCGGATGGCCCTTCGGGACGTCGAACACCGCGGTGACCTGCCCCTGCTCCACGCCGTGGCGGACCAGGCCCGCATCGCCGCGGCCGCCGAGCGCCAGCGCGAAGGCATCGAGCAGAATGGATTTGCCCGCGCCGGTTTCGCCGGTCAGCACCGCGAGGCCACGGGAAAACTCGATATCAAGGCGTTCGATCAGGACGATGTCACGGATCGACAGACGCGCCAGCATGCCGGAACAATTCCTAGCCGAGACCCACTTTTTTGAAGGCCCTGCTGATCCAGGACCCCTGATTCTCGCTCGGCTCGAGACCACCGGACTTTACAAGATTATAGGCGTCCTTGTACCAGCGGCTATCCGGAAAATTGTGCCCAAGCACGGCGGCGGCGGTTTGCGCCTCGCCGACGATGCCGATCGCCATATAGGCCTCGGTGAGCCGCTCCAGCGCTTCCTCGACATGACGGGTGGTCTGATACTGGGTGACCACGGTCTTGAAGCGGTTGATGGCGGCCGTGTAGTCCTTCTTTTCCATGTAATAGCGGCCGACATTCATTTCACGGCCGGCGAGCTGGTCGCGCGCGCCTTCGAGCTTGGCCTTGGCGCTGACGGCATATTCCGATGTCGGATATTTGCGAATCACCTCTTCAAGCGCGGCGATGGCCTTCTCGGTGCGGCCCTGGTCGCGCGTGGTGTCCGGAATCTGGTCGTATTGCGACGCCGCGATCAGATACTGCGCATAGGCGGCGTCCGGGCTGCCGGGATGCAACGTGACATAGCGGGTCGCGGCACCGATGCAGCTGTCGTAGTCGCCGGCATTGTAAAAAGCATAGGCCGACATCAGCAGCGATTTGCGCGCCCAGTCGGAATAAGGATGCTGGCGATCGACTTCTTCGAATTTCTTCGACGCCGCCTTCGCATCCTTCTTTTCGTTCATCAGGTACAAGCCCTCATTGTAGAGCTTGTCCGCCGGCTCATCGATGAAGGTGTCGTCCTTGGCGATGAACTTGTCCCACAGCGCGCCGGTGCCGCATCCGCTGAGAGGGATCGCGAGAACGGCAAGACCCGCGGCCAGGCGCAATGGCCGTCCCGAGCCGGTGCAGATCCAAACGAGCGGATAATTTGCGTAATTCGAGCGTCATACGCCGTGCCGACATAGATTTAAGACCTGACGCCTGTGATGCGGTGCCCGCCACGCGCTATGACCCCCGCCATGAACGCAACGATAATTTTGCTGGCGGCGCCATACCATGCAACCGCGAGCCTATGTAGCCGAAAAAGGTCCGATAACCAACCGGATACGCAGGCATTTCGCCGGGATTAAGGCGGCGGGCGCGCCGTATTGCCGCTGATGTGCAAGCCGGTCAAGGCGTTTCCGGATCAGATCGGCCGCAAGATGTCAATGAACGCCCCGGGAACGCTCAGAATATGTCGAAAACTTCGCTCAGGAGACGCTCAGGAGACGTCGGGCCCGTAGGCCGGGGCGATCATGCCACCCACCATGCCGCGGCCGGCCTCGGCGTAACCGCGCGAACGGCGCGCTGCGTCGGATTCGACCACGCGCCAGGCCGTGCGATCGGCCAGCAACGCCGTCAGCACCGCATGGTTGAGCTTGTGGCCGCCGCGAACCGAGCGATAGGCGCCGAGCAGCGGCAGACCCGCCAGCGCGAGATCGCCGACCACGTCGAGGACCTTGTGGCGGGCGCATTCGTCGGAATAGCGCAGACCTTCCGTGTTGAGCAGACGGGTCTCGTCGAACACCACCGAATTCTCGAATGACGCGCCGAGCGCGAAACCCGCGCTCCAAAGCCGCGCGACATCGTTCATGCAGCCGAAGGTGCGGGCGCGGGAAATCTCGCGGCGGAACCGTTCAGGGCTGAGGTCGAGCGCATAGCTCTGGCGCCCGATCACGGGATTGGCGAAGTCGATTTCGACTTCGGCGCGGAACCCCGCCGCAAACGGCCGCAACTCACCGATAGAAATCACCGATCGTGACCTGCACCGGCTTCAACACCTGGATGAAGCGGCGCGGCGCGGATTGGGTCACTATGCCGGCCTGATCGATCGCGGCGACGAAAGCCGCGGCGCTGCCATCCATGATCGGAACTTCCGGACCGTCGACTTCGATCGTGGCGTTATCGACGCCCATGCCGCGCAGGGCCGCGAGCACGTGCTCGGCGGTCGAAACCAGCGGACCATTGCGGTCGCCCAGCACGGTGGCGAACTCGGTTGCGATCACCGATTCGGAGACCGCCTGAACTTCGCGATCGGAACCGTCCATTCCGGTGCGGACAAAAATAAAACCGGCATCTACCGGTGCCGGTCCAAGGGTTAGGTTAACGGGTAAACCGGAATGAACACCAACACCCGTCACGGTGGCTTGCGACCGAAGCGTTGTCTGCCGGCTAAACTTCATTCTAGAACCGCCCACTACTGACTTTACTTAAGACCGGGCAGCGCGACCGCGCGTGCCAGACTCGCCTTCAGTATCCCCAAGTCACGGCAGGAC
This sequence comes from uncultured Alphaproteobacteria bacterium, assembly GCA_963843235.1. Taxonomy (GTDB): domain Bacteria; phylum Pseudomonadota; class Alphaproteobacteria; order Rhizobiales; family Xanthobacteraceae; genus Bradyrhizobium. The sequence goes on along the minus strand of CAWJJV010000001.1, from coordinate 153,182 downwards.
CATAGTCACTGCCCCAAAGAGCGCCAACTCACGCTTTTTTACGGATTGTTACCCAACCTCTGCCGCATTCGCGCCAAGGGTTGACCTAATTCTGCGCCGGCCAAGGCCGGCAAACGGCCTGTGATCTCATCTCAAAATTGATAATTAATCGTTTAATATCAGTTACTTGTAGCTAGCCAAGAACCCGCTTGCCGCAGAAAAGAGCAAGGCCCCAGCGGATATCGCCGGGGCCTTTTGGGTCTTTAAAATTGTAACATTTCTCAGTTCGTTTGCCGGCGCAGGAAGGCCGGAATATCAAGATGGTCGTCACCCTGTGGCGCGGGCGCAACAGGTGCGGGGCGGCCGTGGACGTCCAAACCCTGCGGAGCCGGCCGGCGAGCGTATTCCGATACCGGCTCGTGATTCGCCATTTGCTGGGCGACGGAGCGTTGCGGCTTCCGCTCGGGCAGTGGCGGCATCGACGCCATCGCCGGGCCCGAGGCGCGGGCTGCGATCGGCGGCTCGGACTCCTCGTCGCGGCGGCCGAGGCCGACATTGGCGAGGCGCTGCAACAGCGACAGCCGGGTCTTCTGCGGATGCTCTTCGTCGACTTCACCCCTCGCCTGCCGAATTTCGTTCTGCGCGGTCATCGGCAGATCTTCGAATTTCGGCATCCGCGGTGCGCGAGCCGGCGCGCGTTCGGCCGCTTGCGGGATGAAGTTCTCGGGAGTCGCGACTTCCCGCATCTCGACCTTGGCGACGTCGTGATCGGGGAACAGCGACGGCTTCTGCGCAATCGGGCGAACCGTGACATCGCCATAGGAGGCGGGCTGCAGCGGCGCCTGAGCCACCGGTTGCGCGCTCTCCGGCCCGACCGCCGCGGCAATGGCCGCAAGTGCGGCACGTTCGACGCCTGACGGGCGCGACGGCGCCTGCACATGCGCCGGCTGTGCCGGGACCGAGGTGTCCAGCTTCTGGGCGCGCTCGGCCAGGCGCTGATTGTCGGCGCGCAAGCGAGCCGTCAGATCGGCAAGACGGGAGTCCGGCGCTGCGGCCGGAGCCACCGCGTTGGCTGAACCCGCCGCCGGCGTTCCCGCGTTACGCGAGATCAACGCCTGCTCGATGCCGGTGGCAACTACGGAGACGCGAATCACGCCATCGAGGGTCTCGTCGAAGGTGGCGCCGACGATGATGTTGGCGTCCTGATCGACCTCCTCGCGAATCCGGGTCGCGGCTTCGTCGACCTCGAACAGCGTCAGGTCCTTGCCGCCGGTGATCGAAATCAACAGGCCACGGGCCCCCTTCATCGAGGAATCGTCGATCAGCGGATTGGCGATCGCCGCCTCGGCCGCGGTCAGCGCGCGCTTCTCGCCGGTCGCCTCGCCGGTACCCATCATCGCCTTGCCCATCTCGCGCATCACGGTGCGGACGTCGGCGAAGTCGAGGTTGATCAGGCCTTCCTTGACCATCAGGTCGGTGATGCAGGCGACGCCCGAATAGAGCACCTGGTCAGCCATCGCGAAGGCGTCGGCGAAGGTGGTCTTTTCGTTGGCGACCCGGAACAGGTTCTGGTTCGGGATGATCAATAGGGTGTCGACCACCTTGTGAAGCTCGGAGATGCCGGCCTCGGCGGTGCGCATGCGGCGCTGGCCTTCGAAGTGGAACGGCTTGGTGACCACGCCGACGGTGAGGATGCCCATGTCACGCGCCGTCTTGGCGATGACCGGGGCCGCACCGGTGCCGGTGCCGCCGCCCATGCCGGCGGTGACGAACACCATGTTGGCGCCGGACAGATGATCGCGGATTTCGTCGATCACTTCCTGGGCGGCGGCGGCGCCGACGTCAGGCTGCGAACCGGCGCCGAGCCCCTGGGTGACCTGGGTTCCCATCTGCACGATGCGCTGCGCCTTGGACATGGTGAGCGCTTGCGCGTCGGTGTTGGCGACGACGAAATCGACCCCCTGCAATCCGGCGGTGATCATGTTGTTGACGGCGTTGCCGCCAGCCCCGCCTACGCCAAACACGGTTATCCGCGGCTTCAGCTCACGAATATCAGGGACGTTGAGATTGATGGTCATGATTGCCTCTCGATTGCGCGCGCGTTTGTTCGCCGCGGCCGGCGGCCGCGGGATTTGGTGAAAGTCGAATGGGTCGGAAAAAATTCATCAGAAGCCCTCGCGAAGCCATCGGCCGACCTTTCCGAAATAGCCGTCGGTCCCTGTCTTGAGCTGCCGCGTATGCCGCGGTTCGACGTGTTCAAGATGAGCGTATTGCGGATAGACCAGCAGGCCCGAGGGAACCGCGAACGATGCGCTCTTCGCCTCGTTGGGCAGCCGGCCAAAACCGAGCGGGCGGCCGACCCGTACCGGCCGTCCCAGGATCCGGGTAGCGAGTTCCGCAAAGCCGGTGAGCTGCGAAGCGCCGCCGCTCAATACGACGCTCGCCTTCGGCTCAGCCGCAAAGGGAGAATCCGCAAGGCGGTCCCGGACCATTTCAAAAATCTCCTCGGCGCGGTGCCGAACGATGTTCGCGATTGTGGCGCGAGACACGATCTGCGGCACATCGCGCTCGCTGTCGCCGGCCGTCGGCACGGACATCAGCTCGCGCGCATCGGACCCGCCGGTCAACACGGTGCCATATAACGTCTTGATTCGCTCGGCATCCGCAATGCATGCGCTGAGGCCGCGTGCAAGATCCATCGTGATGTGTTGCCCGCCGAGCGCAAACCCGCCGGCATGCACGAAGCGCCCAGCGGAATAGATCGCGATCGTGGTGGTGCCCGCCCCCATCTCGACCACGGCGGCGCCGATGTCGGCTTCGTCGTCGGTCAGGACCGAGAGGCCCGCCACATAGGGGCTGGCCGCCATGGCTTCGACGTTGAGGTGGCAGCGTTCGACCACCAGCATCAGGTTCTTGGCGACCGTCGCGTCCGACGTGACGACGTTCATGTCGACGCCGAACTGCCGCGCCACCATGCCACGCGGATCGCGAATGCCCTTGACGCCGTCGAGCGCGTAGCCGACCGGCAGCGCATGCAGCACGGTGCGGCCCTCGCCGGTCGCGTGGCGCATGCCGGCGGAGGTGATGCGGGTGACGTCGGCGGCCGTGACCGCGCCGCCGCGGATATCGGCCGCGGCTTCGACCAGCTGGCCCTGCAACCGCCCCGCCGAAACCGACAGCAGCACCAATTCGACCTGGACCTTGGCCATCCGCTCGGCCAGCGCCACGGCGTGACGCACCGCCTGTTCGCATTCGGTGAGATCGACTACCGCGCCGGCCTTGACCCCGCGCGACTGGATCTGGCTGTAGCCGATCAGTTCAACAGCGTGGCTTCGTCCGCGCAGCGCCTCGCTCGGCGCGCACGGCTTCAACCGCGCGATCATGCAGGCGATCTTGCTGGTGCCGATGTCGAGCGACGCCACCAGCGCGGTGCGGTTCTGCGCCATCGGGCGCGTCTTCGGCGTCTGATTTCGATTGAGACCGGTCATGCGTCACCGGCCTTCTTCTTCGGCTTCTTGTCCTTGAGCAGGTCTTCGCGGGCTTTGGCCGCATCATCCGACAATTGCACGGTCAGCCGGTCCGGCAGGCGCATGTCGACGGCGACGATATCCCGGGAGAACAGCTTGTCTTCCTTGTCGAGCGTGCTCAACGCCGCCAGCGCGTTGCCGACGTCGTTTTCCGGCAGCCGGATATCGAGGCCGTCATTGAGGCGCAGGTTCCAGCGCCGCTCGCCGACGAAAATCGCGGCCTTGGTCACCGAGCGCACCTGCGGGTAACGCGCCAGCAACGCCAGGAAATCCTTGGCGCGGCTTTCGGCGCCCTTGCCGACGACCAGCGGCAGCGTGACGAAGCGCCGCGTTACATAAGGCTCCAGTACCGCGCCGTCTTCGGCGATCACCGACAGGCGGCCGTCCTGCTGCCACAGCGCGAAGGCCGAGCGCTCGACGATATCGATCTGCAGCCGGCCCGGATAAAGCTTCATCACCGTCGCTTCGCCGATCCAGGGATTGGCTTTCAGCTTGTCGCGGACCACATCGGCATCGAGGAACAGCAGCGAGGAGCGGCCGTTAACGCCGCCGATCGCGAGCACCTCGTCCTGGGTCAGCTGCTTGCGGCCGTTGATGGCGACCGTCGTGATGCGAAATCCGGCGGAATTGGCGATCGCGTTGCGGGTATCGCTCAGGGCCGCGCTCAATTCATCGACATGACCGCCCTTGACGACGCCGAAGCCCGCGCTGCCAAGCAGGATCAGCGCCGTGGCGGCGACGCCGGCGCGGTTCGGCAAATAACGCTCGATCATCGCGACCAGGCGGGGCGAATGCTGCTCGCGTTGGCGTTCGCGGCGCGGTTTGGCCGGCGCACGGCGCCATGCCAGCCGCTCGCGCAGCAGCACGACCGCGCCGATGGCGGCGGCTTTCAGATCAGCTTGGGGCCTCAGCGATCTCAGCGATCGAGCGAGGCGTCCTCCACCATCCATTGCACGAGCCCGTCAAATGTTGTGCCCGCAAAACGCTGCGAGTTCTGGCACAGGTGACGTCTCGGTCATGCCGGGTTGGGTGTTGACCTCAAGGCAGAAGAGGCCCCCCTGTTCCCTCGATGCGGTCGGTGAAGCGGAAATCCGCAACAGCTCACGCCCCGGCAGCCAAGCGCCACATGCGCCGCCAGCGTTAACCTTCGGACTTCCTGGTAAACAAAGTGTAAATTAGGTGCGGATGGGATGCGATTTGATGTGCCCGCTGAGTACTTTGCCCGTTATTTGTAAAATTTGAGCAATGGAACAATCGCGATCGTCCCAATTCAACGTTTCCGTGACGATTCCGGCCGGTTCCCCCGCGCGAACTACCTCCCTGCGCGCCGTGCCGCCAAGGCGATCTGGTCTTGCAGGAAATCGACAAACCCGATGCCCTGGGCCTTGAGCGCCTTGGGATAGAGCGAGGCGTTGGTCAGCCCCGGCAGGGTGTTGGTTTCGAGAAAAACCGGTCCCGCGTCCGAAACAATGAAGTCCGAACGGGAATAGCCGCTGCACGACAGCGCCTGATGCGCCTTGACCGCCTGATCCATGATTTGCGCGCTGATGTCGGGCGAAAAGCGCCCGGGGCAGATTTCCTGGGTGGTCTTGGCCAGATATTTCGCGCTGTAGTCAAATGCGCCTTGCGCGGCGATGATCTCCACCGGCGGCAAAGCCGTCAGCGAACCGTCCAACAACTCGAGCACCCCGCAGGTCGCCTCCGTGCCCGAGACAAACGGTTCGATCAGATAGTCTTCGGTCTTGGCGGCGTTGCGAACGGCGACGAGGTCCTGTGCCGAATTGACGAATATCAGGCCGTAGCTCGATCCATCGCATGCCGGCTTAGCAACCAGTCTGCCGTATTCGGCGAAAGCCTGTTCGGCATGTTCCAGCGCCACACCGACCGGCGCTCTCACCCCCGCAATCGCCGCAAAGCGTTTCGCGGCCACCTTGTCGAAGGCAAGGTGCGACGAAGCCGAGCCGGACCCGGTGAAGGCAATGCTGCGCATCTCGCACATCGCCTGCAGTTCGCCGTTCTCTGCCATGCCGCCGTGCAGGCCGAGTACCAGCAGCCGGTCTTCGGCTTGGGCGCGGTCGAGCGCCGCGCCGATCCGGCCGATGCTCGGACTACCGGGCCGAAACGGCTCCTCGAACGGCCGCGAATGCTTCAGCAACGTCGGCGGCTGGGTCTCATGCACGGTGTCGTCCGCATCCCAGAACCACAGATCGGCGTCCGGCAAAGCCCGATGCAGCGCCTGGGCACTCGCCACCGAGACGAGGCGCTCCTTGTTGGTGCCGCCGAAAAGAATAGTAATCCGCATCACTTGGTTCCGCCGATTGATCTCTTCCGTCATTCCGGGATGCACCGAAGGTGCAGACCCGGAATCTCGAGATTCTCCGATGTGCAATAGCACATCGTAGTTCGATGCTTCGCATCGCCCCGGAATGACAACTATGCTGGGATCCCGATCCGCTTGATTTCCCAGTGTAGCTCGATTCCCGAATTTTCCTTTACCCGCGCCCGCACGGTTTCGCCGAGCGTCTCGATATCGTGACCGGTCGCGTCGCCGGTGTTGATCAGGAAATTGCAGTGCATTTCCGACACCTGCGCGCCGCCGATGCGCAGGCCCCGGCAGCCGGCGGCATCGATCAGTTTCCAGGCGCTGCTGTCAGGCGGATTCTTGAAGGTCGAGCCGCCGGTCTTTTCCCGGATCGGCTGCGCGGTTTCACGGTGGTTTTGCACTTCATTCATCCGCGCGCGAATCGCTTCCGGCGCGGCGATCGGGCCACGGAAGCGCGCCGAGGTGAAGATAATAGAGGGATCGACGCCGCTGTTGCGATAGACGAATTTCATGTCGGCGTTGGTAAAGCGGTGCTTGCGGCCGTCGCGGCCGATGCCAACAGCCTCGATCAGGACGTCCCTGGTTTCGCCGCCATTGGCGCCGGCGTTCATGCGCAGCGCGCCGCCGACGGTGCCGGGAATGCCGAAGAAAAATTCCAGCCCGCTGATATTCGCTGCGGCCGCGGTCTCGGCCACCCGCTTGTCGAGCGCCGCCGCCCCGGCAGTGACGGTGTCGTCCTTGGCGCTGGTCTCGCCGAAGCCGCGGGGACTGAACCTGATGACCACGCCGGGCATGCCGCCATCGCGCACAATCAAATTGGAGCCGACGCCGACGACATAGACCGGCCATTGGTCTGGCAGATGCGCCAGGAAATAAGCCAGATCGTCGTCATCCGCCGGCGTGAACAGCACCTGCGCCGGACCGCCGACCCGAAACCATGTCAGCTCGGCCAGCGACTGGTTTGCAAGGAGCCGCCCGCGCAACTGCGGCATCGCGGCTTTGAGATCGGGCGTGATGTCGGGAAAGGTCAATGGATATTCCCCGCATCATGGCTGGGCTTATTCTTTTTGTTCCCTCCCCCCCTATGGGGTCCGAGGCGAGCAAAGCTCGCTCTCGAGGCTAGGGAGAGTGGTGGACAACAGACGCCGGACTCGCGGCTACCCCCCTCTCCAACTCTCCCCCACAAGGGGGGAGAGAGCAGGCTCTGCTGTGCGGGACCGCCAATGTTCAACAACAAACTCGGATTCGAGAGCAAGCCCGGCCATGACGAACCTAAACGCTGTGCACTCACGCCCATCATCCCAGCGCCTTCAGTTCGCCCGGCAGCGCGTAGGCCCATTGCGTGATGTTGCCGGCGCCGAGGCAGACGACGAGGTCGCCGCGGCCGGCAATGCCATGAACCACTTTGGCCAGTTCCGCCGGGTTTTGCAGCGGGATCACTTCGCGATGGCCATGCGCGCGCAGGCCGAGCACGAAATGGTCACGATCGATCCCGGCAATCGGCGCCTCGCCGGCCGGATAGACCTCGGCCACCACCACCGCGTCGGCGTCATTGAAACAGGTGCAGAATTCCTCGAACAGCGATTGCAGCCGGGTAAAGCGATGCGGCTGCACTACGGCGATGATCTTGCCGTTGGTGGATTCGCGCGCCGCCCTCAGCACCGCCGCGATCTCGACCGGGTGATGGCCGTAATCGTCGATCACGCTGACGCCGTTCCATTCGCCGGTCTTGGTGAAGCGCCGCTTCACGCCACCGAACCCTGCGATGGCCTTGCGGATCGCGTCGTCGGATAGCCCAAGCTCATGCGCCACCGCGATCGCGGCTGTGGCGTTGAGCGCATTGTGCCGGCCCGGCATCGGCAGCATCAGGTCAGCGATCTCGTGCGTGGCATCGGTCTTGCGATTGCGGAACGCGACCTTGAACCGCGAGCCGCCACCGTTCGGCGTGAGGTCGACCAGCCGGGCGTCGGCCTGCGGATTTTCGCCGTAGGTGATGATGCGTCGGTCCTCGATCTTGCCGACGATGGTCTGCACCACCGGGTGATCGATGCACATCACGGCGAAGCCGTAGAAGGGCACGTTCTCGACGAAGCTGCGGAACGCATCCTGTACCGCATCGAACGTCTTGAAGTGATCGAGATGTTCCGGGTCGACATTGGTGACGATGGCGACGTCAGTGGGCAGCTTCAAAAACGTGCCGTCGCTTTCATCGGCCTCCACCACCATCCAGTCGCCGGCCCCAAGCCGCGCATTGGTGCCGTAGGCGTTGATGATGCCGCCGTTGATCACGGTGGGATCGAAATCGCCGGCATCGAGCAGTGCCGCGACCATCGAGGTGGTGGTGGTCTTGCCGTGGGTGCCGGCGATGGCGACGCAGCTTTTCAACCGCATCAGTTCCGCCAGCATTTCGGCGCGCCGCACCACCGGGATGCGCTGCGCGCGCGCGGCCATCAGTTCGGGATTGTCGCGCTTGATCGCGGTCGAGACCACGACCACGTCGGCGCCGGCAACGTTCTCGGCCTTGTGGCCGACGGAAACCGTGACACCCTTGTCGCGCAGCCGGTTGACGTTTGCGCTTTCAGAGGCGTCGGATCCCTGCACGGTGTAGCCGAGATTGCACAGCACTTCGGCGATGCCGCTCATGCCGATGCCGCCGATCCCGACGAAGTGGATGGGTCCGATCTCGCGCGGCAGTCTCATGATGGTTTCCTTAAGGCAACTCCGTCCGCAATTGGACGATCCGGTATTTCGTAAAGCAAATCAGCCCTACCATTTTATTGGATGGAAGGCGCTGACAAGGGCATTTTTCGGTCATTCCGGGGCGATGCGAAGCATCGAACCCGGAATCTCGAGATTCCGGATCGGTCCGCTCCGCGACCCGTCCGGAATGACTGAACGTCAGATTCCGGCGACTTTTGCCACCAGATCGGCCAGCCGTTGGGCGGCATCGAGCCGGCCCACGGTGCGCGCGTTCGCAGCCATCGTCGCCAGGCGCGCCGGCGCGGCGGCGAGCGCGGTGATTTCCGCCGCCAGTCGCTCCGGCGTGAAATCGGCCTGCACGATTCGAACCGCGCCGTCCGCCTGCGCCAGCACCCCGGCATTGGCGAACTGGTCCTGATCGATCGAACCGGGCAACGGCACCAGGATCGACGGCCGTCCGATGGCGCCGAGTTCAGCCACCGTTCCGGCCCCGGAGCGTGAGACGACGAGTTGGCTCGACGCCAGCCGCGCCGGAAGATCGCTGAAGAACGGCGCCAGTTCGGCCTTGAATTTGAGCCGGTCATAGACTGCGCGCACCCGCGCCATGTCTTCTTCGCGAACCTGCTGGGTCAGGATCAGCCGGTTCCACAGTTCAGGCGCCAGCCGTTCGATCGCACCGGGCACAATATCAGCCATCACCCGGGCGCCCTGGCTGCCGCCGACCACCAGCAGGCGCAGCGGGCCGTTCGGCTCCGGCGCCACGAATTTCACCGCGGCCGCGGCCAGGATCGCCGGGCGCATCGGCGTGCCGACGGTGGTTGTCTTGCCCGCGAGCGCCGGATCGCGATCGAGCACGCCCGGCAACGACGTCGCAATCGCGCTGACGCGGCTTGCGAGAAAGCGGTTGGCGCGGCCGAGCACCGCATTGGCTTCATGAACCAGCGTCGGCACGCCCAACAGCCTCCCCGCCAACAGCGGCGGCAGCGTCGGATAGCCGCCGAAGCCGACCACGACCGCGGGCTTCAACCGCCGCACCAGATTGAGCGCCACCACCATTCCGTAGCCGAGCTTGAGGCCGGTATGGGCCAGCGACCATGGCGTGCGACTGCGCACGGTTGCGCTCGGCACCACGTCGATGGTGTCCCGGGAGAACAACCCGCTGTAGCGCAACGCGCGAGCGTCGGTCGCGAGGCGCACGGCAAGGCCCCGCCGCATCAGTTCGACGCCAAGCGCCTCGGCGGGAAACAGATGGCCGCCGGTGCCGCCCGCCGCGAGCAGAATGAGAGGGGCCGTGGTCATTGGAGCAATCTTTGCAAGTTAAGCACCGTCATTGCGAACGAAGCGAAGCTGGATTGCTTCGTCACGGAGCCTGTCATCGGGCGCGCATTCGCGCGACCCGTTGGTTCTTCGCAACGACCAAAAACGCGTCTTCGCCTTGCGGTCAAGCGTAGCCGGGCGCGGCGTTGGCATCGCCGATCGATTCCATTTCGGTGCGCGGCCGCTGCCGGGTCAGCGCCAGCATCATGCCGACGCCATAGGCTAGCGAGACCATCGAGGAGCCGCCATAGGAGATGAACGGCAGCGTCATGCCCTTGGCCGGGATCAGCTGCAGATTGACCGACATGTTGATCGCGGCCTGCACGCCGAACAGGACCGCCAGGCCCGACGCGGCGAACCGCGCGAACATGTCCTCGGTCGCGTAGGCGCGCGACAGCGCACGCAGCACGATGAAGCCGAACAGCGCCAGCAGCACCAGGCATAGGATGATGCCGAATTCCTCCGCGGCCACCGCGAATACGAAGTCGGTGTGGCTGTCGGGCAGGCTTCGCTTGGCGATGCCTTCGCCGGGTCCTAATCCCAGCCAGCCGCCGTTGTAAAACGCCTCCATCGCGGTATCGACCTGAAAGGTGTCGCCCGAGGAGGGATTCATGAAGTGCTTGATGCGCGCGGCGACGTGCGGCACCAGGAGATAGGCGCCGAACAGGCCAGCGCTGGCGGCGCCCGCGAGCCCCGCCACCCAGATCATCCGCATCCCCGCGATGAAGAACAGCGAGCCCCACACCATCAGGATCAGCATGGTCTGGCCGAAATCGGGTTCCATCACCAGCAGCGACACCAGCGTCAGCAGCAGCGTCAGCGCCATCGAGGTGGCCGGCATTTCCGGCCGCCGCGTCGATTCCGCAAACAGCCACGCCGCCAGCACCACGAACGCCGGCTTGGCGGCTTCGGACGCCTGGATGTTGACGCCGATCAGCGTGATCCAGCGCCGCGCGCCCTTGACCTCGGGACCGATCAGCAGTGTCGCCACGATCAGGGCGACGCTGAGCGCGAACACGATCAGCGCGCTTCGGCGGATCTGCCGCGGCGACAGGAAGGACACCCCGATCATCACGATCGTGGACGGCAGCAGAAATAATACGTGCCGGTTGAAGAAGTGGAACGGATCGAGCCCGATCCGGACCGCCACCGGCGGGCTCGCCGCCAGCGACAGGATGATGCCGGCGAGCATCAGCGCGACGATCGCCGCGAGTTGCAGGCGGTCGACGGTCCACCACCATTCGCTCAGGGGGGTGCGTTGTTCACGGGAGAGCATGGGTATTCCCTAGGGCAAAGGTCGATCCATTGGTCGCCCATGGTGGTTTCCGGAAGGTTAACGGGATCGTTATCTTTTTCGGTGGGGGAGGACGGGGGCTCGCAGAAGGTCAAGCGATGGACGGCCGTCATTGCGAGCGCCAGCGAAGCAATCCAGAGCAACAAGCAAGAACTGGATTGCTTCGTCGCAAGTGCTCCTAGCAATGACGTTGATAAGCCTAGGCACGACGCCGCACTTCTCCGCGCACATGGTTCGAGACGGCGCTGACGCGCCTCCTCACCATGAGGGCTGAGGCTTCACACCACTGGCTTGACGCCCGGCATGGCCGTGACGAGGTCACGAAACTTCGTGCCGCGGATTTCGAAGTTGCGGTACTGGTCGAACGACGCGCAGGCCGGCGACAGCAGCACCACGGGATCGGCGATCCCGGAGGCTTCGGCATCGCGCGCGGCGTTGGCGACCGCGACATCGAGCGTTTCCGAGATCTCGTGCGGCGCGCGATCGCCCAGTGTGCCCGCGAATTCCTGCGCCGCCTCGCCGATCAGGTAGGCCTTGCGGATGCGCGGAAAATATCCGGTCAGGCTGGTGATGCCGCCCTGCTTCGGCTTGCCGCCGGCGATCCAGAAAATATCCGAAAAAGACGACAGCGCATGCGCGGTCGCATCCGCATTGGTGCCCTTGGAGTCGTTGACGAACAACACGTGGCCGCGGCGGCCGACCTGCTCCATGCGGTGCGCCAGGCCGGGAAAGCTGCGCAAGCCGTTTTGCAGAACTTCGGTACTGACACCGAGCGCCAGCGCGCAGGCCGACGCGCAGGCCGCATTCTGGGCGTTGTGCAGGCCGCGCAGCGAACCGATGCTACTGATGCTTGCGATCTCGCTGCGGGCGCCGCCGGAGGCGCGCAGGATAGCTTCGCGCTCGACATAGACGCCGTCGGCGAGCGGATTTTTCACGGAGACCCGGACCACGCGGCGGCCGGCCTGTTCGATCCGGTCGGCGATATTGCGGCTCCAGCCGTCATCGACGCCGACAATCGAAGTGCCCTGCGGCTGCACGCGGGCGACCAGCCGCTCCTTTACCGCGGCATAGTTTTCGAGCGTGCCGTGGCGATCGATATGGTCTTCGCTGATATTGAGCAGGATGCCGACCGACGGATCGAGCGAGGGCGTCAGGTCGATCTGATAGGACGACATCTCGATGACGTGCACGCGCCCCATCCGCGGCGGCTCCAGCGACAGGATCGCGGTGCCGATATTGCCGCCCATCTGGGTGTCGTAGCCGGCCACCCGCATCAGATGCGCGACCAGCGCGGTCGTGGTGGACTTGCCGTTGGTGCCGGTGATGGCGACGAACGGCGCGTCCGGCGCGTGACGGCGGCGTTCCCGGCAGAACAATTCGATATCGCCGATCACCTCGACGCCGGCCTGTCGCGCCGCCAGCACCGACCAATGCGGGGCGGGATGGGTGAGTGGCGCGCCCGGCGTCAGCACCAATGCAGCGAAATTCGCCCAGGATACATTGCGCAGGTCGGCGGTGATGAAGCCGGCCTGCGCCGCCTTGGCGATATTGTCGGCGCTGTCGTCACCGGCAATCACTTCCGCGCCGCCCGCCTTCAGGGCATGGCAGCTTGCGAGCCCGGAACCGCCGAGGCCGAACACGGCAACGGTCTTGCCGGCGAACGAGGTGATGGGAATCATGATTCTGCTTTCGTCATTCCGGGGCGCGCGGAACGCACGAACCCGGAATCTCGAGATTTCGGATTGCCGCTGTGCGGCCTCCGGAATGACGTGTTTGCTGTGACACTGAAGTTACCGCAACGGCAGCCTCATCCTGAGGAGCGCGCTTTTGCGCGCGTCTCGAAGGATGCGATTGGCGCCATCCTTCGAGACGCGGCCCGTTGGGCCGCTCCTCAGGATGAGGCCGTTCGTTGATGCGAGGCCGTCGGCTGACGCGCGTTGCTTCTATCTGACATGTCTTCATGTGATCGTCTCGAAATCACCGCAGCTTCAGCGTGGAGAGGCCGGCCAGCGCCAGCATCACCGAAATGATCCAGAACCGGATCACGATCTGCGGTTCGGTCCAGCCCTTCTGCTCGAAATGATGGTGCAGCGGCGCCATCCGGAACACGCGCTTGCCGGTGAGCTTGAACGAGGTCACCTGCACGATCACCGACACCGCTTCCAGCACGAACAGCCCGCCGATCACGGCCAGCACGATCTCGTGCTTCACCGCGACCGCGATCGAGCCGAGCATGCCGCCGAGCGCGAGCGAACCGGTATCGCCCATGAAGATCGACGCCGGCGGCGCGTTGAACCACAGAAATCCCAGCCCGGCGCCGAGCACCGCGCCGCACAGCACCGCGAGTTCACCGGTGCCGGCGACGTAGTTGATCTGCAGATAGTCGGAGAATACCGCATTGCCGACCAGGTAGGCGATCATGCCGAAGCTCGCGGCGGCGATCATCACCGGAACGATCGCCAGGCCGTCAAGGCCGTCGGTGAGGTTCACCGCGTTGCCGGCGCCGACCATGATGAAGGCGCCGAAGAGGACAAAGAACCACCCGAAATTCAGCACCACGTCCTTGAAGAACGGAATCACCAGCGAGGTCGAGAACGGATCGCGGCCGAGCCGGACCAGCGCGTAGCACGCCGCCATCGCGATCACGCCTTCGATCGTCAGCCGGAGGCGACCGGCGAAGCCGCTATGGGTCTGCTTGGTCACCTTGAGATAGTCGTCGTAGAAGCCGACGAAACCGAAGCCGAGCGTGACCGCGAGCACGATCCAGACATAGGGATTGAGCGGGTTGGCCCACAGCACCGTCGAGACCAGCAACCCGGAAAGGATCATCAGCCCGCCCATCGTCGGCGTGCCTTTCTTGGTGACGAGGTGCGATTGCGGACCGTCGGTGCGGATCGGCTGGCCCTTGCCCTGGCGCAGCCGAAGGTTATCGATGATCCAGGGGCCGAACAGGAACACGAACAAGGCCGCGGTCACCATCGCGCCGCCGGTGCGAAAGGTGATGTAGCGAAAGACGTTCAGAAACGGGCGAAACAGGCCCAGGCCGGGAACGGTATTGGAAAGGTCGATCAGCCAGTAAAACATTCAATCTGCCTATACCGCGGCTTCGTCGAGCGCGGCCCTGCCGGGAAAGCGCGTTTCAAGCGCGTTGACAATCGTTTTCATCTTCGAGCCGAGCGACCCCTTCACCATGACGGCGTCGCCGGCGCGAATAGCGGCCACTGCCTGCGCTTCGAGGCCAGCCGCGCTCTCGGCATAGCCGCCCCGTTTGCCGGTGGAAAGGGCGTCCCACAGATGGCGCATCAATGGGCCGCAGCAATACACCAGATCGACGTGATTGGCTTTGACGGCGTCGAGCAGGCCACTATGCAGTGCGGGGCCGGTCGGGCCCAATTCGAGCATATCGCCGAGCATCGCGATCCGCCGGCCCTGGGGGCCGACCGGCGCCTGACCAAGCACGTTGAGCGCCGCCGCCATCGATGCCGGATTGGCGTTATAGCTTTCATCGATCAGCAGCACTTCGCCGCTTGCCACTTCCAGCGTTCGCCGGGCGCCGCGGCCCGCGGTCGGCTCGATCTGCGACAGCGACAGCGCTGCGCGCGCCAGATCGGCGCCCGCGAGCGCCGCCGCCGCCAGCACCGCCAGCGAGTTCATCGCCATGTGACGCCCCGGCATGCCGAGTTTGTAGGTGATGTCCTGGCCGAGGATATCGGCATGCACGGCCGAACAGGTGGCATGCAGCGACAAGTCCAGCAGCCGCGCGTCGGATTTCTTGTGCGCGCCGAATCCGACGATGCGCGCGATGCCGAGCTTTTTGGCGCGCCTTGCCAGCCGCGCGAACTGCGGATTGTCGCGGTTCAACACCACCGCTCCACCGGGCTCGACGCCTTCGAAGATTTCCGCCTTGGCATCGGCGATCGCCTCGATGCCGGCAAAGAACTCCAGATGCACCGGCTCGACCGTGGTGATGATGGCGACCTGCGGCCGCACCATCTTCACCAGCGGTTCGATTTCGCCTGAGTGATTCATGCCGATCTCGAAGATCGCAAAGCGCGCATCGGCCGGGCAGCGCGCCAACGACAGCGGCACGCCCCAGTGATTGTTGAACGACGCCACCGAGGCGTGGGTCGGCCCTTGGGCGCCCAGCACGCGCCGCAGCGCCTCCTTAGTCGAGGTCTTGCCGACCGAACCGGTGACCGCGATCACCTGCGCATCGAGCCGTGCGCGCGCGGCATGCGCGAGATCGACCAGGCCGGCCAGCACGTCGTCGACCACGAGCAGCGGCGCATCGGGCGTGAATTTGGCCGCTTGCGCGGCTTCGACCACCGCCAGCGCAGCGCCCGCTTGCAACGCCGCCGCGACGAAATCATGCCCGTCATGGACGTCGCCCTTGATCGCGAAATAAGCCTCGCCCGGCGCGATGCTGCGGCTGTCGATGGAAAGACCGGTGACCGCTTCGGGCAGCGCGCCACGAACCGCGGCGCGCGTCGCCGCCGCCATTGCGCTCGAGGTCCAGAGCGGTGTGCTCATGCTACCCTCGGCGCAAGCGCTGCTGTCACTGCATCATGATCGCTGAACGGCAGCGTGGTGTTGCCGACGATCTGCCCGGTCTCGTGGCCCTTGCCGGCGATCAGCAGCGCGTCGCCCGGCTCCAACTCGGCAATCGCCGTTTTGATTGCCTCGGCGCGGTCGCCGATTTCCTGCGCGCCGCGCGCGGCGGCCAAAATCGCCGACCGGATCGTTTGCGGATTTTCGCTGCGCGGATTGTCGTCGGTGACGATCACGCGGTCGGCATGCTCGCTGGCAATCGCGCCCATCAACGGACGCTTGCCGGCATCGCGGTCGCCGCCGGCGCCGAACACCACGACAAGCCTGCGTTTCGCGTAGGGCCGTAGCGCCTGCAGCGCCTTCGCCAGCGCGTCGGGCTTGTGGGCATAGTCGACAAAAATCGATGCGCCGTTGCGCTCGCCGACCCGCTCCAGGCGGCCTTTGGCGCCTTCGAGATGTTCGAGCGCGGCAAACACGGCAGCAGGCTCGCCGCCGGTGCCGATCGCAAGGCCGGCGGCAACCAGCGCGTTCTCAACCTGGAATGCGCCGACCAGCGGCAGCCGGACCGCATGCCGGCGCCCGCGATGTTCGAGCGTGAGTTGTTGTGCGAGGCCGGAGATCTCGGCGCCGAGCAGGCGGATGCCCTCGCCGGCGCCATCGCCGTTGCGACCGACCGCGGCCACGCGCAATTTCCGCCCGCGCGCCGCCGCGATCACTTCTTGCGAACAATCATGGTCGGCTGAAATCACCGCGAGGCCATCCGCCACCACCAGGTCGCGGAACAGCCGCAGCTTGGCGGCGAGGTAATGCGCGACGTCAGGATGATAATCCATGTGGTCGCGCGACAAATTGGTGAAGGCGCC
Organism: uncultured Alphaproteobacteria bacterium; assembly: GCA_963843235.1. Classification (GTDB taxonomy): domain Bacteria; phylum Pseudomonadota; class Alphaproteobacteria; order Rhizobiales; family Xanthobacteraceae; genus Bradyrhizobium. The sequence continues at coordinate 136,631 of CAWJJV010000001.1, read as the reverse complement.
GGCGGCGATGCGCACGCCGTCGAGCCGATACTGGTCGAGGCCGTGCGACGATGCCTCGAGCGCCAGATGGGTGACGCCGTCGCGCGCGATCTCGTCGAGCTGGCGATGCAACGCAATCGGATCAGGCGTCGTCAGCGAGCCGTAGACGGTGCGCTTCGGCGACACCAGCCCAATGGTGCCGATGCTGGCCGAAACGTGGCCGAGCCGTTGCCAGATCTCGCGCGTAAACGCCGCCACCGAGGTCTTGCCGCTGGTGCCGGTCACGGCCGCGATGATGCCGGGCTGCCGCGGATAAAACCTGGCCGCCGCCTGCGCCAGCGCGCGGCGCGGATTGGGCACGCGGACAAACGGCACGGATTGGTTTGGCGGCGGATGATCGCCTGCGATCGCCACCGCGCCGGCTGCGACGGCGGAATCGATGAAGCGCGCGCCGTCGGCCTTACTGCCCGCGAGTGCGAAGAACAGATCGCCCGGCTTCACCGCACGGCTGTCCACGGCAAGGCCGGTGATCTCGATCGCGCCAGTGATCTCGATCATGCCCGCTTGGGGGCCGATCGTGGCGTCGTCGCCGAAGAGGTCGCGGAGTTTCATGATCGTCCAGTCCAGCCGCCGCGCGGGAACTTCAACTCGAAAAAAGCATCAGCACACCCTACCGGTGTGGGGTCCAGAAGCTCTCTTCAATATCGCCGCGACTGCGTCAAGAGAGCTTCCGAGCCGAAATCCCACTGTAACGATAAACTTTCCGGTGTTCTTTCGAATCCGGCGCTCGCGAAATGCGGCGCGACAAGGTTTAACAAACTTCGAGACGCTAATTGGCCTTCGATGCCGCAAGAATAAGGCGGTCGGACGGCGGCAGATCGAAACGCGGCTCGATGCCCAGAAGCGGCGCGATGCGGGCGATCACGGCGCCGCCGGTCGGCACCGCGTTCCAGCCCGAGGTGATGAAGCCATAGGTTTCCTTCAGCGCCTGCGGCTCATCGAGCATGATCAGCAGCTGGTATTTGGGACGGTCGGCCGGCAGGATCGCCGTAAACGCGGTGAGCACCCGCTTTTTGGCGTAGCGGCCGTTGATGACCTTTTCGGCGGTGCCGGTTTTGCCGCCGATATAATAACCTTTGACGTCGGCCTTTCGCGCCGTCCCGACCTCGGCATTGAGCCGCATCAGGAAGCGCATCTTTTCCGAGGTCTCGGGCTTGATCACCCGTTTCGCGACCGCCATCGCTTCCTGCTCGCTGCGCTTGAGGAAGGTCGGCGGAATCAGATAGCCGCCGTTCACCAGCGCGTCGATCCCCATCACCGCCTGCAGCGGCGCCACGGCGATGCCGTGCCCGAATGCGATCGTCACCGTGTTCAACTCGCTCCAGCGTTTCGGCAGGATCGGCGAGGCGCTCTCGGGCAGTTCGGTGCGTAGCCGCTCCATCTGCCCCATCTTGCGCAGGAACGCCTTGTGCGCCTCGACGCCCTGCGACAGCGCAATGCGGGCCGCGCCGACGTTGGATGAAAAAGTAAACACCTCTTTCATGCTGATGAAGCGGCCTTTCGGCTCGTCGTCATGGATGGTGAACTTGCCGTAATGCAGCGGTCCGCGCGCATCCCACATCGAGTTGAGATCGTACTTGCCGGAATCCAGCGCCATCGCCAGCGTGAAGGCCTTGAAGGTCGAACCCATTTCATAGACGCCGGTGGTCAGCCGGTTGATGCGATCGGGATCGTGCGCCTCTTTCGGATTGTTGGGATCGAAATCCGGCAGCGACACCATCGCCACGATCTCGCCGGTCTTGACGTTGGAGACGATGCCGGAGGCGGCCTTGGTGTGGAATTTCTCCTTGGCCTTCATCAGTTCATCGCGCAACGCATGCTCGACGCGCAGGTCGATCGACAATTCCACCGGCCGCTGCAGGCGATCGGTGGCAAAGCCGGCGCGGTGCAGGTCGGCGAGGCCGTTGGTGTCGAGCCATTTCTCCATCCCGGCGATGCCCTGGTTGTCGATATTGACCAGGCCGATCACATGCGCGACTTCCGCGCCGGTGGGATAGACGCGCTTGTTCTCGCGCAAGAAGCCGATGCCGGGAATGCCGAGGCGATGGATCTCCGACTGCTGCTTCGGCGAGATTTCGCGCTTCAGCCAGACGAAACCCTTCCTGCCCGCGATCCGGTCGCGGACTTCGCCGGTGTCGAGATCCGGCAGCGTCGCGGTCAAGAGCTCGATCGCCTCGTCCTTGTCGATGATCCGGCGCGGCTCGGCGAACAGGCTCGGCGCCTTGACGTCGGTGGCGAGGATTTGCCCGTTGCGGTCGAGGATGTCGGGCCGCGCGGTGGCGATCGCGTCCTGCGATGCGGTGCGTTGCGTGCCATGGCTGTCGCCGAGAGTGGCGTACATGATCAGCCGGCCGCCGATCACCGCATAGATCGCCGCGAACGCCACGATCGCGAGCCCGACGCGGGCGCGCGCTTTCGCGGCGCGATCGACGTTGCGCCCGTAGAGCAGGCTGCGGATCAGCCGCTGCCGCCACGGTTCAGCTGGTTTGACCTTGACGACGGGCCGCGCGGAATCGCTCATTGCTGATCCTCCGGCTCGGCCGGCTGCGCCGGCGGCGACACCGAACCGGTCACCGAGGAATCGCCAGCCTTATCGCCGGTCTTATCACCGGCCTTGGCCGCGACGGCATCGATCATCGCGCCGATCGGATCGGGAGCGCCGGGATTGACGATTCTCGGCGGGCGCTGCGGCAGATTCTTCAGCGTATCGTATTGCACAGCGGTGACCGGCTTCAATGGCAGGTGCCGTTCGACCAGCCCCTGCAGCCGCGAGGGCGCATCGAGCTTGGTCCATTCGGAGCGAAGCGCTGCGATAGCGTCGCGCTGCTCGCGGATATCCGCATGCAGCCGCAACACGCGCTCGGTGCGCACGGTGGATTCGAGCTTGATCCGGTACACATAGGCCGCCGCGAACACCAGGATGCCGATCACGAGAAGGTGGAGGATCCGCATGGTCAGCCTCCGCTCAAGACATCGGCGAGCACGGGCCAGGCCGGCAACGCCGCGGCAGCATGCGCCGGCGCCGCGGTACGTTCGGCCGCGCGCAGCTTCGCCGAGCGGGCGCGCGGATTGGCCGCGATCTCGTCGTCGCCGGGAGTGACCGGGCGCTTGGTCAAGACATGAAAGCTCGGCGGGTCCAGCGCGATCTCGGGCAGGTGCCGCGAGCCGCCGCCGGCCTTGCTGCGGTCGACCAGGAAATTCTTGACGATGCGGTCCTCGAGCGAATGGAACGAGACCACCACCAGCCGGCCGCCGGGTTTCAGCACCCGCTCCGCCGCCGACAACGCCAGGTGCAGTTCGTCGAGTTCGGCGTTGACGAAAATCCGCAAGGCCTGGAAGGTCCGCGTCGCCGGATGGATTTCGCCGGGTTTCGACCGCACCACTTTGGCGACGATATCGGCCAGCGCCCGCGTGGTCACAACAGGCGCTTCCTTGCGCGCCGCGACGATGGCGCGGGCGACGCTGCGGGAATGACGCTCTTCGCCGAAGATGTAGATGATGTTGGCGAGATCGGCTTCGGACGCTTGTGCGATCACGTCCGCCGCGGTCGGGCCGTCCTGGCCCATCCGCATATCGAGCGGGCCGCCGAGACGGAACGAGAAGCCGCGGTCGGCCTCGTCGAGCTGCATCGAGGATACGCCGACATCCACCACGACGCCGTCGACCGCCGAAACGCCCTGATCGGCGCACACCTCGGCAAGATTGGAAAAGCGGTCCTCGACCAGGGTCAGCCGGCCGCCCGCGCGATCGACCAGGCCGAACCCGCCGGCGATAGCGGTCCGGTCGCGGTCGATGCCGATGACCCGGGTTCCCGCGACCTCAAGCAGCATCGCGCTATAGCCGCCGGCGCCGAAGGTGCCATCGACATAAATGCCGCCGTCGCGCGGCGACAGCAGTTCGACCGCCTCGCGACCCAGAACGGGAATATGGCGGCTGGCGGACGCGCTCATGCCCCGGCCCCCCGCACGGTCCGGATCTGGAGCCAGAAATTGGACGCGAACCGGCCCATTGCGCCTCAAAAATCTCCGTCTATCCCGGCTTTTCCGGTCCAAAAACGCTGTTGAGGCGGATTTCCCGATTCCGCCCGCCTCAGCCCGCAAACCCTGGTTTCCGCATGGGATTTGATGGGCTGCCATGGAATTCGAGCTGGATTTCGAGCGTCAAATGGGGCCTCGGCCGCCCCAAAACCGGTTCGGCACTTCACCTCTTAGTAACGGCAGTTAGCGTTAAGAAAGCGTTGATGATCTGAATCGAGTTTCCAGCGCATTTTCCAAATTTTGGTAGCCCCGCCGGCCGGTTCCATCTGACATATCGACCCCCGTCGCGTAATGGCTGCGGCCCTGCCCCGGCCAAAAAAAAGCGAGGCGGGCGCCGACTCGCGGATTGCGCCGGCCGCGGTGGGAAGGAATAGTGACAGCTGGTGTTGAAAACGTGCGCTTGCCGTTCTCCTGCCCGGATTGAGTTGCCACATGTCACTCGGTTCGTTTGCGTCTGCTGGAGCTGATTCGAAGCGTCAACGTGCCCTCCCAATCCAAGGGCCAGCGCGAACATGAAGACATTCACCCCGGATTCCTCGATCGCTTCGGACGTCATTCCGTCGGCCAACTACGGCGACCGCAACGGCGGCCGCGTGCCGGACATGATCCTGCTGCACTACACCGGAATGCCCGACGTGGAAGGCGCGATCGCGCGGCTATGCACGGCGGGCACCGATGTTTCCGCGCATTACATCGTGCTCGAAGACGGCCGTATCGTGCAGAGCGTCCCGGAGGCCAAGCGCGCATGGCATGCCGGCGAGGCCTGCTGGGCCGGCGAGGAAGACATCAACTCCTGCTCGATCGGAGTCGAGATCGTCAATCGTGGCCATGACTGGGGTTACCCGGAATTTCCGCTGCGCCAGATCGCGGCGGTGATCGCGCTGTGCCGAGGCATCATGCTACGCCGCAACGTGCCGTCGCATCGGGTGCTGGCGCATTCCGACGTCGCGCCCGCGCGCAAGAAGAGACCCCGGCGAAAAGTTTCCATGGCATTCGCTGGCGAATTCGGGCGTCGGCCATTGGGTGCAGCCGGCGCCGATCGTGCGCGCCGAAACCCTGAAGCTCGGCAACATCAGCCAGGACATCGAGGGCATGCAGCAGGCGCTAGCCCGATACGGCTACCGCGTCCCGGTCACCGGACAATACGACGGCGCGACCATGGAAGTGGTCACGGCGTTCCAGCGTCACTTCCGGCCCGCGCGCGTCGACGGCGTCGCCGATCATTCGACGCTGATCACGCTGCAATCGCTGCTGGCGAGTTTGCCGGCCGACACCAAGCTCGCGGCGGAGTAGGAACGACAACGCTTCGTCGCATGTCATTGGTCGGCTCTTCAAAATGGAATCCCAACAATAACCAACGTCGTCCCTGCGAACGCAGGGATCCATACGCCGTGTCGTCTCCTTTAGGCAATGGAGCAGATGTCTTCTGCGCCAAGCAGCGCCAGCGGTTATAGGTCCCTGCCTTCGCAGGGACGACAGACATGCTTGTAGCGAAGCAATCAAGTTCTCGCTTGTTGTCCTGGATTGCTTCGCTTGCGCTCGCAATGACGAACAATGATGGTCTAAGTTTTTTGGGCCTCACCCCTTCGCCTGCATGCCACCATCCAGCTCCGTCAATCGCCGCGCGTAAAACCGGCGCAACGGCTCCAGTTGCGTCGCCGCCGTGGCCGCGAGATAGGCCTCGCGCGCGGCATCGTGCCGGCAGAGCCGGCGCAGCAGATCGGCGCGGACCGCCGGCAACAGCGCATAGCCGTTGAGACCGCCGCGGGCCTGCAGCGCGTCGATCAGGTCGAGTGCGCGCGCCGGCCCGTCCACCATCGACACCACGGCGGCGTGATTGAGCTCGATCACCGGCGACGGACTGATCCGCAGCAGCACTTCATAAAGCCCGGCGATCTGCGGCCAGTCGGTGTCGCGATAATTCGGCGCCTGCGCATGCAGCGCCGCGATCGCCGCCTGCACCGCATAGGATTCGGGCCGGCCCGGTATCGACAGCGCCGCTTCCACCAGCCTGGCGCCTTCCGCGATCTGCGCGCGATCCCACAGCGTGCGATCCTGTTCTTCGAGCAGCACGATGTCGCCTTCAGCGGTGGCGCGGCCGGCGCGGCGCGCGTCGTGCAGCAGCATCAGCGCCAGCAATCCCTTGATCTCGCCGCGTCGCGGCATCAGGGCGTCGAGCAGGCGGCCGAGCCGGATCGCTTCCTGCACGAGGTCCGTGCGCATCAGTGTCTCGCCGGAGGTCGCCGCATAGCCTTCGGTGAAAACCAGATAGATCACCGCGAGCACGCCGCGCAGACGCGGCGCCAGCGCGTCCCGGTCCGGCACCTCGTAGGGAATGCCGGCGAGCCGGATTTTCTGTTTGGCGCGGACCAGGCGCTGCCCCATCGCGTCCTCGGTCGCGAGAAACGCGCGCGCGACCTGCGCCGTGGTCAGCCCGCACACCGTGCGCAGCGTCAGCGCAACCTGGACGTCGGCCGCGAACGCCGGATGGCAGCAGGTGAAGATCAACCGCAGCATATCGTCGTCGAGATCGGCGTCGAAATCCTCGCCAAGGTCGCCTGAGTTCGGCGCGTTGAGCAACTCGTGCGCCAGTTCGTCCTGCTTGCCCCGAAACGCGATCTGCCGGCGCACCCGGTCGATCGCCTTGTTGCGTCCGACATTGACCAGCCACGCCCGCGGATTGGACGGCGGCTCACCGCACGGCCAACGCTCCAGCGCCACCGCGAACGCATCCTGCAACGCATCCTCGGCGAGATCGAAATCGCCGACGAGGCGGATCAGCGTCGCCAGCGCCCGGCCCGCCTCGTCGCGGAACGTTTTTTCAATTTCGATGGGAGTCATCGCGTTGGCGCTTTGCAAAGGGACCGTCATTCCGGGACGATGCGCAGCATCGAACCCGGAATTCGAGTCCTCGCAAGCCCCGGAATGACATCAGTTATACACCATGACCGGCCTGACCTCGATCGAACCGGACTTGGCGCAGGGAATGCGCGCGGCAATGGCGAGCGCGGTGTCGAGATCCTTGGCCTCGACCAGATAGTAACCGCCGAGTTGCTCGCGGGTCTCCGCGAACGGGCCGTCCGTCGTCAACGTCTTGCCATCACGAACGCGCACGGTGGTCGCGGTCGAGGTCGGCTGCAGTCCGTCGCCGGCCTTGAAGTGGCCGCTCTGAATGATGGACTGGGTGAACGCGCCATATTCCGCCGTCACCTTCTGGCGCGCCGCCGCGTCCATATTGCCGATTTCGGCTTCGTTCCGATAGATCATCAACAAATACTGCATCGCATGTGCTCCCTTTGCATGGGCTTCCTTGGATTGGCGTCTCTCGCCGACACCCAGTCGAACGGCGCTTCCGCAAAACGACATCTTCAGGATAATTTATTTTGCCTGACTTGGCGGGGCATTATCGGCTTGACGCCACCGCCTTGAACCCCCATGCCTTTGCGGGTCAGTCGGCCGGACGGCCGCTCCCGCTATGGTCGAAAGGCTGCGGGAGAGGAAAGTCCGGGCTCCATCGACATACGGTGCCGGATAACATCCGGCGGGGGCGACCCCAGGGACAGTGCCACAGAGAACGAACCGCCTCCTCTTCGGATGAGGTAAGGGTGAAAAGGTGCGGTAAGAGCGCACCGCGGGTCCGGCAACGGAAACGGCATGGCAAACCACACCGGGAGCAAAACCGAATAGGGACGGCAACGCGGGCTGTTCGCGAAAGCGAAAACACCGCAGGGCGATGTCAGGCTCGCCGTCCGGGTAGGTTGCTCGAGGCCATGTGCGAACATGGTCCCAGAGGAATGGCCGTCACGTATCGTCTGCGCAAGCGGGCGGTGCCCTACAAAACCCGGCTTACAGGCCGGCTGATATTTTTGAGCGAACGCGTTTTCGAGCGAAGTGGAATTCCGCTTCGCGAAGGAACCGCATCTAGCTGAAAATGAGGGGTTCGGCGCAAACACGCCGGACCCCTCGCCAATTTGGCGTCCACAACAAAGTCCGCCATTGGCTTCGCGGACCCAGATCGGTCAACCTGGTTCGAGAAGCGCCAACATCAGACGCCGCCCATTGCACTCAAGAGCGATGGTGGAACACACTAAATTGGAACGATTGCTCCGTCCCCCACGGCGTTGCATGGATATTCAGCCGCGTATCCACAAATTGGAACGCAGGCCCAAGGGTTTTGCCGAGGCTCGCGGGATCGTACTGCACTACTTGAAGCCCACTGCATCGTTCCGGACCATCGGGCGCGAAGGTTGCAATGATGGCGTACCCTCTGGGCTTCAAGGCCCGCCGAAGCCGCGCGACGTACGCCGAACGGTCGTCTTCCTCGGTGAGGAAGTGAAACGATGCCCTATCGTGCCAGATATCGTAGGCTCTTCGTGGCTCCCAGGCTGTGGCGTCCGCGACCATCCAATGAACCTTTGCAGCGTCCTGCCCGAGGCGCGCCTTGACGACCTCAAGTGCGGCTCCCGATAAATCGAGAACGGTGAGGTTCTCGAAGCCGCGCTCAACGAGCTTATCAACCAAACGCGACGCGCCCCCACCAATGTCGATGATAGCCGACGAGGCGGTTGCGCCGACCTGCGCAATCAATTCGAGCGAAGGAGCAGGGTTTTCCTGAAACCAACTGACTTCGTTCTCGCCCTTTTTCGCGTACACGCCCTCCCAATGGTCTCGACGGCTCTCACTCCGCATAGGCTTTCTCTTTCTCCACTCGGTCCAGGCAGGGCAGATCGTCCGCGGCGAGGCGCCCTTACTCGTCGTGATCCGACCGCTTCTTCCGCGATGAAGGAATGTCGCCATTGCGGCCATCCTCATCCCGCAACAAGCTTTTCCAACAGCGCCATCAGTGCCTCCGGCGCCGTGATGTTGGGCGAGTGGCTGGCGTCGATCTCATGGTAACGCCAGCCTGCCTCGGATTTGGCGCGCGCTGCGAACTGACCAAAGGTGTCGGCGGGCGGGACGCGGGTGGCATAAACGTAGCAGCGCGGCATTGCGGGCTCGCTCTGGAGCTTGATTTTCGCCTCGAAGCATTTGATCGGCATGGCGACGCGGCGTTCGATCAGCCATTCGACATCGGCCGCCGGCGTATCTGCCGGCGCCGGATAGGGCGGCACGCGCCAACCGTCGCCGGCCTTGGCGAGGCTCCGCATCGACTCCTGCATCGGTTGATTGAGATCGAAGAGCGATTGCCCGTCCCGCGGCACGAAGGCGTCGAGATAGATCAGTTGCGCGATGCGGTCGCGCGCGCGGTCCGCGACGGCGGTCGCGACCATGCCGCCATAGCTGTGACCGAGCAGCACGACATCTTGCAGGTCTTCATAGTGGATGACGTTCAGCACGTCCGTGATGTGGGTTTCGAGATCGATCGACGGATGGGCCAGATGCGCCCGCTCGCCCATGCCGGTATAGCTCGGCGTGAGCAGGCGATGTCCGGCCGCAGTCATCAGCGGGTGCATCTTCTTCCAGGCCCAGCCTGACGACCACGCGCCATGACAGAGCAGGAAGGTTTTGTTCGAGTTCATCGGACCGTTTCCCAACGTTTACTCGCTTAAACGATAGAGTCTGCCCGATGGTACCTGCCGCCGGTGTGGTGTAAACGTCAGATCCAATCACGAAGAAATCAAACTCAATCACGAATAAAAGAGAGCCTCGGTGGGTACGCTCGCCTACGCACTGCTGTTGTTCGGCGCGCTCGCCGGCGGATTCGTGTCCGGCCTCGCCGGCTTCGGCACCGCGCTGATGGCGTTGGGAATCTGGCTCTACGTCTTGCCGCCTTCCCTCGCCGTGCCGCTGGTACTGATCTGCTCGGTCGTTGCCCAGAGCGCGACCTTGCCGTCGATGTGGCGGAGCTTCGACTTCACCCTGATCTGGCCGTTCGTGATCGGCGGCCTGGCCGGCGTCCCGATCGGCACGATGCTGATCGCGCATACCGATCCTCATATCTTCAAGCTGAGCTTCGGCGTGCTACTGCTGGCGTTTCCGGCCGCGCTTTATTTCCAGCGCGCGCCGATGGCGCTGCGTTTCGGCGGCAAGCCCGCGGACGCGGCGATCGGATTTGCGGGCGGCATCCTCGGCGGGCTCGCCGGCCTGTCCGGCCCTGTTCCGATTCTGTGGGCCAGCGTGCGCGGCTGGGGCAAGGAGGCGCGGCGCGGCATCTTCCAGACCTTCAATTGGGCGGTATTGTCGGCCGCGCTGTGCCTGCAGGTTGGCACCGGCCTGGTCAAACCGGAGGTGATCTGGCTGGCGCTGATCGCTTTTCCGGGCACGATCCTCGGCACCTGGCTGGGGACGCGGGTCTATCACGCGCTGAACGACCGGAATTTTCGCGATGTCGTGCTCGGCCTGCTGTTTCTATCCGGCGTGGTTCTGCTCTGGAGCAGCCTTGGCTGGCGTTAGCCGACGCATCGGCGGAGGCAAAAGGCGATGCGGACGCGCATCCCAACCGAGGCTAACCGGCACCGCCTCGATCGAGCAGCGCCGGATTGTCGGCGGCCAACTCCGCCCGAATTTGCTCCGACTGAATTCCACGCAGCAATATTCTTGCGGTCGTCAAATCATTCGCCTTCACGCAGAGGTCTAGAATCTGCCAGACCGAAACGTCACGCACTGAATTGTCGGAAATCTGCAACGCCAGTTCGAGGGCGCTTTTTTTGGCGGCTTTGTAACGTTCGGTTTCCGCGGCCGTCTCTGCGTCATCTGTCCGGTCGCCGGCCAGCATTTCCGCGCTGGGCCCGGCAGAAGCGCAAATCTCGCGAATTCGTTTGGCCGCTTCGATATCCCTGAGGGATCGAGCGTCTGCCGCGTCCCGGGCTTCCCGCCCCGTTCTCTGAAACCAGCGCATCCCCTACGCCCCTTCGGTGCGGGAAATATATTCCCGCACCGACCAGCTTAGCAAGAATGAACGGGTTACGCCGCCGCGACCGGCTCGAATTCGAGCACCTGGCGTTCGAACAGCCCGCGATAGATTCCGCCGGTTTGGTTGGCGAGCGCTGCGTGAGTGCCCTGTTCGACAATCCTGCCGCGATCGAACACCAGGATACGGTCGAGGCTGCGCACCGTCGATAACCGGTGCGCAATCACGATCGAGGTGCGTCCTTGCATCAGCCGCTCCATCGCCTCCTGAATCAGGGCTTCGGATTCCGAATCGAGGCTCGAGGTCGCCTCGTCGAGGATCAGCACCGGCGCGTCGGCAAGGAACGCGCGCGCCAGCGCCACGCGCTGCCGCTCACCGCCGGAAAGCTTGACGCCGCGTTCGCCGACCATGGTGTTGTAGCCTTCCGGCAGCCGCAGGATGAACTCGTGCGCGTTGGCAAGCTGCGCCGCCTGCACGATCGCCGCCATACCGGCGCCCGGCCGGCCATAGGCGATGTTCTCGGCCAGCGAGCGGTGAAACAGCACCGGGTCCTGCTGCACGATGGCGATCTGGCTGCGCAACGATTGCTGGGTCACCTCGGCGATATCCTGACCGTCGATCAGGATTCTGCCGCCGCTGACATCGTACAGGCGTTGCACCAGCTTGATGAAGGTGGTCTTGCCGGAACCGGAATGTCCGACCAGCCCGACACGCTCGCCGGCGCGGATATCCACCGACATGCCGTCATACAGCGGCTTGCGAGAGCTGCCGTAGTGGAACGTCACGTCGTCGAACTCGATCCGGCCACCCACGATGCCGAGCGGCCGTGCGCCCGCGACATCGGCGATGCCGATGGCTTCGTCGTGGATCGCAACCAGTTCCTCCATGTCGTTGACCGAGCGCTGCAGGTTGTTGATGTGCAGGCCGACGTCGCGCAGATAGGCATGGATGATGTAGTAGCTGGTCAGCACATAGGTGACGTCGCCGGGCGAGGCACGGCCCGTCATCCACAGCAGCACCGCGCCGCCGATCACGAAAGCGCGCAGGCCCAGAAGCACCGCGAGTTGTGCCGTCGAGGTGTAGTTGTAGCGCTGCCAGGTCCGCCGCACCCGGACACGCCACCGGCTGACGACGCGCGCCAGCCGGGCGTCCTCGCGCGCCTCGGCTCCGAACGACTTCACCACCGCGTTGCAGCTCAAGCCATCCGCCAGCGTGCCGCCGACCTTGGTGTCCCAGGCATTGGAGACACGCGCGGCGGGCGCGATGTAGCGTGTCGTGAACAGCACGATCATCGGCAGGTAGATCGCCGTGCCGACGGCGATCACCAGGCCGAGCGCCGGCCAGCGCAGCCCAAGCAGAAGCATGGACCCCAGCAGAACGGCCAGCGACGGCAGCAACGCGGTCAGGATGGTGTCGTTCAACAGGTCAAGCGCCCACATGCCGCGGGTGATCTTGCGCACGGTCGAGCCGGCAAAGCTGTTGGCGTGCCAGTCGGTCGAGAAACGCTGCACGCGCATGAACGCGTCGCGCGACACGTCGGACATGGTCCGCAGCGTGAACGGCACGATCGCCTGCATGCCGAGCAGGCGCAGGATCACCGACACCAGACCCAGCGCGACGATCGTGCCGAGGGCGATCAACGCCGCATGGCGCGCAGCCGGGTCCGCCGCGCCTCTGGTCATGGCATCGACCAGGCGCCCCGAAAATAGCGGCATGAACAGATCGGCGACGGTCGCGCCGAGCAGGCCACCGACGGTGATCGCGGCGCCGACCGGCTGACGCAGCCAGTGGCGGAACACAAATGGCAGCACCATCCGAATGGCCGGCGGGCGGTTGTTGATGTGAGCAGTCATGGCGTCATCCCGGCAGCGCTTACCGGCTGCGTTGGTCGACACGGCCACGGCAAGACGCCACGCGCGCGCATCGTTAAAACAATTTTTAATGCTGGGAAGTGGGAAGATCGGGACGTCGGGCCCGGTCGAAAATGACCGAAGCGGCCTTCAGAGGCCGAGGCCGACGTCCATCCTAGAGGACGGACGCGAGGGCGCAGTCTGCGAATATATCGAAATCATGCAAATCCCTCCCCGGCTCGAGCGACGATATTCCGGATATAAGGAAAGTATAAGCGCTTTGCAACCCGCACGAGCGGCGCGCGATACGGAGACAGCGCAAACGTGATCGCGGATGGTTTTGCGATGCACCGAAGAAACTTTAAAGCGCTACGCCAAGGTGGTTTCAGGGCGGTTTCGTTTGATTCCCGACAAGGCCTGTGTTCGACTTCTCCCAAGCCGCCAGCAAGGCGGACAGCAAAGGGAGAGACGTTCATGGCCAAAACCCGCCAGAGGTTTGCGTATTTTCTAACGGCAACGACCGCGCTGGTTGCGATCACCGGCGGCGTGGCGTCGCCGGCGCTGGCGCAATCCAACGACCCGATCAAGATCGGCGTCATCGCCGAGGTCCAGTCCATCGCCGGCGCGGCAACCCCGGGCGGGGCGCAGATCGCCGCCGACGAAATCAACGCCAAGGGCGGCGTCAATGGCCGCAAGGTCGAGATCGTCTCCTACGACAACAAGAGTTCGTCGGCCGACTCGGTTCGGGCGTTTCAGCGCGCCGTCTCCGACGACAAGGTCAGCGCGGTGATCGCCAGCTACATCAGCGAGGTCGTGCTCGCGCTCGAGCCATGGGCGGCGCGGCTGCACATGCCGCTGATCACGCCGGGCGCCGCCAGCAACGAAATCACCCGCCCCGTTCATGACGACTATGACAAGAACAAATACACCTTCCACGGCTATCTGACCTCGGGCGCGCAGGCGCAGGCGGTCTGCGACGCGGCCAAGGACCTGCTGGTCGACGGCATGAAGATGAAGACCGCCGTCATCATGAGCGAGGACGCCGCCTGGACCAAGCCGCTGGATGCCGGGTATGAGGAATGTCTGCCGAAGGCAGGGCTGAAGGTTCTCGACCACATCCGCTTCTCGCCTGACACCACCGACTTCACGCCGATCTTCAACAAGCTCGAGGGCCAGAAGCCGGACGTGATCATCACCGGCATCTCGCATGTCGGCGTGCAGCCGACGGTGCAATGGAAGAACCAGCAGGTGCCGGTGCCGATGTTCGGCATCAGCGCGCAGGCACTGAGCCCGACCTTCTGGGCCGATACCAACGGTTCGGCCGAGGGCATTCCGTCGCTGGCGGTCGCAACCTCGACCACGGCGGTAACGCCGAAGACCAAGCCGTTTGCCGCGGCCTTCAAGGCGAAGTTCGGTTCGGACCCGGCCTATACCGGCTACACCGCCTATGACGAGGTCTACATCATCACCGACGCGATCAAGCGCGCCGGCTCGACCGATCCCGACAAGATGGTCGCCGAGCTCGAGAAGACCGACTACGTCGGCACCATCGGGCGGGTGCAGTTCTACGGCCGCGACAACCAGTTCACCCACGGCCTGAAATACGGACCGGACTACGTCAGCGGCATGATCTTCCAGTGGCAGGGCGGCAAGCAGGTCCCGGTGTGGCCGGCCAAGCTCGCCGACGGCAAGCTGAAATACCCGGCGTTCGCGCGGCCGAGCAATTGATCGATCACGCCGACCGAAATGCGCTGACGCGAACTATCGCGCACGCGCCGCACGAGGGCATGCTTGACCGGGTTGAAATGGATGTAGTCAACGTGCCGCGTGAAATCGCTTTCATATCGATCGTGTGTTCCCAAAACCGCCTCTGCCAAAGTGCCAGTTCGCCATTCGGCCGGCGCAGCAAATCGACCGGTACGTCGAGCAACGCACTTGCGAAATGGCCTTTGATGCGACGCCAGCGGCCAGGAAAGTCGGCATCGTCGGCTGGCAGCGTCAGGATCGCGTGCAAATGCTCGGGGAGGATGACGACCGCATTGATCGTGAATGGGCGCTCAAGACGCGCCGTGCGGAATGCGTTGCGCAACAGGCCGATGTAGTCCACGAGCAGATCGAGCGTCGGTCTGCGAGGGTGACCGTGAAGAAAAACGTTCCGCCGGGGAGGAAGTTGCGCCGGTAATTGACCATGACGCGATCGTATGCGGGATTTCGTTGGCGCGGGAGACCCGATATCTCGGAAGATGACCGCAGCCCCGCATGTCGCCGCGCTCATGCGGGCTACAGGCGCCCCAAAAATATCGGATGTAGCCCGGATGAGCGCAAGCGATATCCGGGGCAGGCGAAGGCCCGCATGTCGCTCCGCTCATGCGGAATACGCGCTTTTTGGATCACGCCCTAATGCGCCGGGGCGGCGGACAGCGCGGCGGGCTTTTTCAACACCATCACCAGCAGGCTGAGGCCTAAATAGAACATCGTCATCACGAAGAACGCGTCGCCATATCCCATCACCACCGCCTGGCGGTGAACCATCATCGACAATTGCTTTAGCGCCATCAGCGACGCGTCGCCCACGCCCTGCATGCGCTGCGTCAGCATGTTGAGCGTCTCGGTCGCGGTGGCGTTGCCCCAGTGGACGCGTTCCTGCAGCCGCGAGATATGCAGGTCGGTACGGTCGTTCAGCACCTGGTTGATGAGGGCAAGCCCGACCGCGCCGCCGAGGTTGCGGGTCAGGTTGAACAGCCCCGAGGCGTTCTTGACCCGATCCGGCGGCAAGGTGCCGAGCGCGATGTTGTTGGTCGGCACCATCGCGCACATCATGCCGATCCCGCGCAGGATCTGCGGCACCAGCAGCTCGTAGAAATCGTACTCGCGGGTGATCCAGGTCATCTGGTAGGAGCCGAGCGCGAAGATGATAAGGCCGGCCGCGATGATCAGGCGCATATCGACCTTGAGCATCAGGCGGCCGACGACCGGCGCCATCAGGAACATGGTGATGCCGGAGACGAACATGGTCTCGCCGATCATCAGTGCGCTATAGCCGCGCACCTCCGAGAGATAGCGCGGATACATGTAGGTCAGGCCGTAGAGGCCGATGCCGACGCAGAACGAGATCATGCAGCCGACGGCGAAATTGCGATTGGTGAACGCCCTGATATCGACGATCGGCTCATTCGCGGTCAGCACGCGGTAGAAAAAAGCGATCGCGGAGATACCGCAAATCGCGGCGCAGACCGCCACCGACGTATCCTGCAGCCACTCGTATTGCGGTCCTTCCTCCAGCACGTATTCGAGCGAGCCCAGAAATCCCGCCATCGCGATCAGGCCGAACCAGTCGAAATGATCGAGCAGCGCGAAGTTCGGCTCATCGAAATCGACCAGCGCCAGCACGCCCAGCGTGATGCCGATGCCGGGCACGACGTTGATGAAGAACAGCCAGTGCCACGACATCGCGTCGGTGATGAGGCCGCCGACCGTCGGACCGATGGTCGGCGCCAGCGTCGCGACGAGGCCGATGATCGGGCTCACGATATAGATCTTGGAGCGCGGGAAGATCGTGTAGGCCGACGCAAACACCGTCGGGATCATGCCCGCGCCGAGGAAGCCCTGGAGCGCGCGCCAGAGGATCATCTGTTCGATCGAGGAGGCAAAGCCGCACAGGAAACTCGCGATAGTGAAGCCGGCGGCTGAAATCGCAAACAGCAGCCTTGTGCCGAGCGCGCGCGACAGGAAGCCCGACAACGGAATCGCGATCACTTCGGCGATCAGATACGCGGTCTGCACCCACGACACCTCGGTCGAACTGGCCGACAGGCCGGCCTGGATGTCGGTCAGCGACGCCGAGACGATCTGGATGTCCAGGATCGACATGAACATCCCGCACACCATGATGAGGAACGCAATCAGCCGCCGCGGCGCGATGCGCTCCGACGGCTACGGCTGCGTTCAGGATCATCGGTGAGGCGGCGTCAGCCATGATCTGCTCGGGTCAAAGCGGGCGCGCCATCGGACGCCGCGCCCGATGCGCAAAATCTATTGCGGATGGATCGCGGTCGGGTCGTCGAGGTCGGCATCGCTGTCGGCATCCTTGGCGCCCTCGCGGGTATCGACGGTGGTGTAAACCGACATGCCCGCGCGCAGCATGTTCTGCCGGGCGACGTCCTTCGGCACCCGAACGCGAACCGGAAGCCGCTGCACGATCTTGGTGAAGTTGCCGGTGGCGTTGTCCGGCGGCAGCAGCGTGAACACCGAGCCCGCCGCCGGCGAAATGCTGTCGACGACGCCGGCGAATTTGCGATGGCCGTAGGCGTCCACCGTGATCGTCACCGGCTGGCCGGGACGGATGCGCCTGAGCTGCGTCTCCTTGAAATTAGCGTCGATATAGACGCCATCGAGCGGCACCACATTGCCGAGCCGCTGCCCCATCACGATGAAGTCGCCGGTGTTGACCAGGCGGTTGGAGAACGTGCCGTCGACCGGCGCGCGTACCGAGGTGAAGTCGAGATCGCGCTCGGCCTTGGCCAGCGTTGTCTGCAATTCGGCGAGTTGCGCGCGGGCCTCGACCTGCTGCGCCTTGGTGACCTCGACATTATTCAGCGCGGCGTCGTAGGCCGCCTGCGCCGATTTCACGGCGGCCACGCCCTGATCGCGACCGGCTTCGGAGACCTCGAATGTCGCCCTCGAGGCGAACCCCTTGTTGTTCAAACTCTGTTGGCGATCGAAGTCGAGGTCCGCGCGTTTCAGGCCGGCCTCCGCCGAAGCCAACTGCGCCTTGGTCTGCGCGACCATGCTTTCCAGCGCGACCACCTGGCGGCCGATGCGTTCGATGGTGGCTTGCTGGGTTGCGATCTTGGTGCGCGCGGCGTCGACTGCGATGCGATAGTCGCCGTCGTCGATCTTGAAGACCACGTCGCCCTTCCGGACCAAGGTGTTGTCGCCGGGAAGGATCGCCGCGATGTGACCCGAGACCCGCGCGCCGAGCATGGTGTTGTTGGCGCGCACATAGGCGTCGTCGGTGCTGACGAAAAAGCGCCCGACCAGAAAATAATGCACGCCATAGCCGGCCGCGGCGAGCGCCAGCAATGCACCGATACCCGTCAGGACCAATTTGCGCTTGGCGGGTTTCGGCGCGGCGACCGGCGCCGCGGCGGGTTTCTCGGTGACTGTTTGGTCCGGCGCCTCCGCCGGATGACGCGCGACGGCGTCGTCGGCACCATGCGCGCGGAATTGCTCGGCGAGAACCGCGGAAGCTTCACGCGGCTGGCCACCCTCTGCCGTTTCCGGCTCGGCACGAACTTTTCGCGCGGCCTGGTCTCTCCCTGCGGCCATTGCCGGCCTCCTCACTCTAATTTTATGTCGCGATGCGAGCGCAGCCAAACCAATGCACTGCGTGGCCACCGTCAAATTAGCATTGACCGAACGGTTCGGTCAAGATATATCTATCCGAAATCGACCCTAGAACGCGCGGTCCTTCCGCGGCGTTGTCGGGGCCGGAATTTTCTCAGAGAAGCTAAACCAATGATTGCAACGCCGTCCACCACACTCCGCTTCATTGGCGACGAAGACAGTTCAAAACGCCGTCAAATTCTCGACGGCGCCAGCAAGGTGTTCCTGGACCTGGGCTTTGACGGCGCCAGCATGGGCGAAATCGCCCGCGCGGCCGGGGTCTCCAAGGGAACGCTCTACGTTTATTTCGCCGACAAGAGCCGGCTGTTCGAAGCCATCGTCGAAGAGGAGATGCTCGAGCAGAGCAAGGTTGCGTTCAATTTCGATCCCGAACGCGACGTTGCCACCACGCTGCGGGAATTCGGCCAGGCCTACATCCAGTTGGTGTGCCGGCCGCGCGGCGGATCGGCGATCCGTACCGTGATGGCGATTGCCGAGCGAATGCCGGATGTCGGCCGCCGCTATTACGAGCACGTGCTGGCGAACACGATCGATCGCCTCGCCGCCTATCTCGATGTGCATGTGACGGCGGATGACCTGGCGATCGGCGACTGCCAGCTCGCGGCGTCGCAATTCATGCTGATGTGCCAGGCGTCGCTGTTTCTGCCGTTTATTTTCCAGGCCGCGCCAGCGCCATCGGCGGAGCGCATCACCCAAGTGGTCGAAAGCGCGACCCAGATGTTTCTCGCGGCCTATCGGGCCAAATCCCAGCTAATCGAAGTCCGATTGATCAAGTCCGGCGATCACCTCCGGCCGATCGCGCAATTCGCTATTCGTCCTCGAACTCGTCGTCCTCATCGGCCTTGTGCCGATGCGGCGCGCCTTGGCTCCGCCGAGCGATCCCGTGACCATCGGCGCACGCGAGGCATAGGGATTGCGCTGCGCCGCCCGCGCCGCAACTTCCTCGCCCGACATCGCCGCGGGCTGACAGATCACCGGCCGGCGCGCCCGGCGCATCAGGTCAACGTGGATGTGATTGTAGTGATAGACGTTGGATCCGGGCGCCAGCACCGTGGTGAACTCGCGGCAGGCCGAAGCCTGCACATCGTGCAGGAAGCCCTGCTCTTCCGGCAGGCCCTTCCAGCCGTCCTGCACCGAAATCCGTCGTCCATCGGCCAGCGTGAACGCCGCGATATCCAGCGCGTTGCCGAAGGCGTGCTCGGAAACATGGGCGTGCGAATTGCCGTTCATGCCGCGGCACGAATAGGCGGAGATCTGCTTGATCTCGACGACGCGGGCCCCGAACCAGCGCATCGCGGCGGGCTGCACGGAATCGGCCAGCCAGTGATCGAGCACCGAGACGATCGGACAGGCGAGCGTCGCCGTCGGCTTGACCGCCACCGGCCCGACCGCGGCCACTGAATCACCCTGAGCGGGCCCGAGCCGCGGCAGGCTTTCCGCCTGCGGCTGCGCATAAGGCCGTTCCGAATAGGGCGCGCGCGGCGGATAGGCCTGTGAGGGATAGGCTTGTGGGCGATAGGCTGGGCGTCCGGATAGGCCTGCCGGGGGGCGGCGCGTATCCTGGCGCGCCGTCGGCCGGCAGTTCGATTTCGCCTTGCTGGGGGGCGACGCCGGGCGCCGTCAATGAAATCGGTCCGCTCGACCCTGCGCCATAGCCGGGCTGGCGCATCGCATTGTCGGGATAGGGCGAGGCCTGCGGCGCTGGCCGCGAAATCGGCCAGCGCGGGGCATTGCCGACATTGGCGGGTGGCCGCAGATCGTCATCGGCAAAACCGAAACTGCCGCTGCTCTCGCCGAGTGCGGCGACCTTGAGCGGAAATTCCGCACCGCAAACGCCGGGACCCGAAATCGGGTCGATCCGGACCAGATCGGCGTTTTCCTTCACCGCGCCGGATTTCAGGCACGCAATTTCGGCCTCGGCCCGCCACGGTTCGCGCTCCTCGGACTGAAAAAATCCGCGACCGCAACCCGTTAGCGAAACAAGGACAAGGGAGCCGACGAGATACAAACGAACTCCGCGCGTCATCCGCGCAACTTCACCGAATTTATTTAAGGACTTTTCAACGCGTTGATTTTACGACTTATTAACCACGTCGCCGGGGTCCGGAATGGCGCGCGGAGCGCGATAGAACAGCAGTGCTGACTTTTCCCGGCCGGAACCGGTGACTAGCTGCCGCGTTAGAGCGGGCAGCGACGTGAATCAGGGAGATTTCCTGTGACTTTCGTCAACAGACTGAGCGTTGTGACGGCGTATGTTGCGTTCGCCCTTGTCGGCGCGATCGTGCTCGGCCTCCTCTAGGACTTTCGGGACATCAAGATTTCGCGACATCCGGATTTCAGACGCCCGGCGGCTTGGATTCGATCCAGCCGCCGGGCGTTTTCATGGGCGCCGCCCGCGCTGCGAGCCTGAAAATTCGGGCAGCTCGATTCCGGTGATGCCGCCGATCGTAAAATCCTTGCACATCAGCCCGGGATTAATCGGGATCGGGATGCATATCTTGCGCGGCGCGTTGGCGCACCGTGTGGCTGTAGCGCCAACCGCGACTGAGCATGCATCCTTTGTAGGGCCGCGGTTGAAATTGGCCTTTGTCACCGAGTTCGATCCAAAGAAGATGGTGAAGCCCTATGTCGGAGTCGAAACGGCGGCCACTGGCAAGAGCTGAGCGTCAACGATATAGAGGTTGGACTCGGCTCTTCACTGCGACGGAGCTGGATCCGAACTGATGTGAGGACGCACGGGATTGGAGAGGCTTGCATGACCTTGCAGGAGCGTTCCGATCTTGTCCTTGCTTTCGCCCGCGTGCTCTATGTCAATGGCCAAGCCACCGAGCAGATGGTCCGCGCCGCGGAAACCCTCGGCCGTTCGTTGGGACTGCACGCGAAGATCATTCCGCGTTGGGCAGAACTGCAGCTAGAGGTGGATGACAAGGCCGGGAGTTTATTGGCCTCCGTGCCCGCAGACCCTACCGGTGTGAACATGGACCGGGTTGCCGCGACAATGCGGACCATCGAAGATCTTTGCTCCAACCGCCTTGCACCTGACGGAGCCATGCCGGCGATTCGCAAGATATCGCGGACACCGCCGGCGTCGACGGTGCTGTTCGCGTTCGCTGCCGGGGCCGGCGCGGTGGCGCTGGCGGTGATCTTCGGTGTCGCGCATTGGCTCGCTGTGATCCTGATTTTTTTTAGCGCAGCAGGCGGCGCCGTTTTGCGTCGAGGCCTGGCGAGATTAAGCACAAACGTGTTCGTTCAACCGTTCTGCGCGGCGCTGCTTGCCGGCCTGATCGGCGCAGCCTCGGCCAGATACGATTACAGCTCGTCGCTCCGTCTTGTCGCGGTCTGTCCATGCATGGTCCTGGTACCCGGCCCCCATCTCCTGAACGGCGCGCTGGACCTTATCAACGGACGCATACATCTTGGCGCTGCCCGCATGATCTACGCGGGACTTGTCGTGCTCGCGATCTCCCTGGGATTGCTGCTTGGATTGACGATGCTGGGTGTCTCACTGCCCGCTGATGCCCCGGGCAGGACTGTTCCGCTCTGGCAGGACGTGATCTCCGCCGGCGTCGCCGTTGCCGCTTACAGCGTGTTCTTTTCGACACCGCTCAATATGCTGCCGTGGCCCGTGGCGGTAGGCATGCTGGCCCACGCGACCCGCTGGGCAACGCTGAGCTTGCTCGGCTTAAGTGCCGCCGTCGGCGCGGGAGTGGCTTGTGTTGTCGTCGGCGTCATCCTCACAGCAGTCTCGCGCCGTCGTCACATGCCGTTTGCGGCGATCGGCTTCGCGTCCGTCGTATCGATGATACCGGGCGTTTATCTGTTCAGGATGGCGAGCGGCCTTGTGCAGATCGGAAGCGGGGCGCCGACGACCCTGCAACTGCTGGGCGCAACCGCCTCCGACGGCATGATTGCCGTGATGATCATATTGGCGATGAGCATCGGCCTCATCATTCCAAAGATGTTGATCGATTTCGTCAGCGACAGACACGCGCAGGCAAAATCAGACGAGGCGGAAAAACTCTGACAATGACAGCTGAGCCATTCCGGCGCCGTCCGTTCCAAAGGTGAGCCGCCGAATTGCCCCGATCGGAAAATATGTCCATTGTCGCTGACGCCGAAACGCCGGCGCGGGCGGTGCGGAGATATTTGCGCCGTCTGTTAGCAGAGCCTAGGCTCGGTCAACACAACACAAACCTGGGGAGTTCGACATGAGCGAGACTCAAATGCGCGGCGAAACGGCAACCGAGACCGCGCGTGCACGGACGGTCGACATGAAGCTCGAGGTCATCGTCATCCCTGTTTCGGACGTCGATCGCGCCAAGCATTTTTATGCCGGACTGGGTTGGAGGCTCGACGCCGACTTCGCCGCGGGCGACGACTTTCGCGTGATCCAGTTCACGCCGCCGGGGTCCGGATGCTCGGTCATCTTCGGCAAGAATGTCACCGCCGCGGCACCCGGCTCTGTCAAGGGATTGTACCTGATCGTGTCCGACATCAAGGCCGCCCGCGACGAACTGCTCGGTCGCGGCGTTGCGATCAGCGAGATATTCCACGACGCCGACGGCGTGCATGCCGGCCCGAACGAGCCCTATTTGTTTGGCCGGCTCCGGGTTGGCGGCGCGGATCCCGAGCATCGCAGCTACCGCTCGTTCGCCTCGTTCAGCGATCCGGACGGCAACGGCTGGCTGTTCCAGGAGATCACCGCGCGGCTGGCCGGGCGCGTGGAGGCGGACACCACCTTCACCTCGTCGACAGAACTCGCGACCGCACTCCGGCGTGCGGCGGCCGCGCACGGCGAGCACGAGAAGCGGATCGGCAAGCACGATGAGAATTGGCCGGACTGGTATGCCGACTACATCGTCCGGGAACAGACCGGCAAGGAGATGCCCTCATGAACAGCAATCTGATGAAGACGCTGCAAGTCACGGCGACAGTAGCAATGATCGTCGGCAGCGTCTTGGCGCTGCATGCCGCGCGGGCTCAGCAGGCCGGCATCAAGCGAACCGACCTGCAGCGGCACGATCTCAGCGCCCCCGGATGGGAGGCCATCCAGGTGCGCGTCGACATTGACCCGGGAATGGCGTTCCCCAAGCACACCCATCCGGGTGAAGAGATCATTTATGTCCTCAAGGGCTCGCTCGAGTATGAGGTCGAGGGGAAGCCGCCGGCGACGCTCAAGGCCGGCGATGTCCTCTTTATCCCGGCCGGAACGATCCATGCCGCGAAGAACGTCGGCAGCGACACCGCAAGTGAGCTCGCGACCTATGTCGTCGAAAAAGGCAAGCCGCTCGTCAACCTGGTGAAGTGACAGCTGCTCCCCGCGTATACGAAACGAACGGCGCTTCCATAAGAACGGACCTTACTACTTGTGGAGTAGCTTCACAGGATGCTCACGATGTTTTGGTCCAGAGTGATTTCCGGAAGCGTTCGGGAGCGTATGCTCTGGCTCTGGGTGCAACTGCGCCCGACTTACCATGGCCGGAGTACGCAAGATGCAGAGTACCGAACCTCGAAAAAGCAGCCGCGGTGTACCTGACGGGCAGTTCGATTACGTGATTGTCGGCGCGGGATCGGGAGGTTGCGTTGTCGCGCGCCGCTTGTTGGAAAAGACGGATGCCACCGTACTCCTGCTCGAGGCCGGAGGTTATGCGGACGGCGCTGCGACCATTTCCGATCCGAACCGATGGACCGAGAATTTCGGCTCACAATATGCATGGTCCTATGCTTACGGACCTAACCCGCACATCGACGGTCGTGTCATCGAGTTAGCACGCGGCAAGGTGCTCGGTGGCTCCGGCAGCATCAACGCCACGGCCTGGGTGCGCGGCCACCGTGCCGATTATGACGGCTGGGCAGGCCATGGGCAATGCAGGCTGGGACTACAATTCGGTGCTGCCGCTGTTTAAGCAGTCGGAAAACTGGGAAGACGGCGAGAGCCGTTTTCGCGGCGCCGGTGGGCCGATGCATATCGAACGGGGGAAGGAGCCCTCGCCGGTGTCGAATGCTTTGATCGATGCATGCAGATCCTATGGAATGCCGTTTGTCGATGACCTGAATGGACCGGAACCGATGGGCGTTGGTCCAATGCAGGTGAACATCCGAGACGGTGTTCGCTGCAGTCCGTGGGACGGGTTTATGCGACCCGTGAGCGAAAACGACCGTTTGACGGTGCTGACCGGCGCGCAAGTGATCAAGCTGAGATTCTCGGGCACGCGCTGCACCGGCGTTGATTACCTCCTCGATGGACAGTTGCATTCGGCCCATTCTTCGTCCGAGACGATCCTCGCCGCCGGCGCCTTCGATACGCCGCGCCTGCTGCTGCTGTCCGGCATCGGTCCGCACGACGATCTCAAACCTCTCGGAATTCCGACGCGGCTCGACCTTCCCGGTGTAGGCCGGAATCTGCACGATCATATTCTCCTGACAGGGCTGTATTTTGAAGCGAAACAGCCGGTCGGGACGCCGACCCGGGGAAGCAGTGCCAGCTTCTGGAAGAGTCGTGCCGATCTCGATGCACCGGACCTGATGTTTTTGGCGACCCAAGTCCTTCCGGCGACCCGGACCGGGCGCAAGGTCGCGGTTCCGGAAAACGCCTTGGCGATCCGCCCGGGTCTCGTGCAGGTTGCGAGTCGCGGAAGGCTGCGGCTGCTGAGCGCAGCGCATGACGGCGCGATGGAAATACAGCCGAACTTCCTTGCGGAAAAGGCTGACGTCGATGCGCTCGTCGCCGGCGTTGAAATCAGCCTTGAGCTGGCCTCACAGCCTGCTTTTCGCGATTTGATCAAGACCTGGATTGACCCGATTACACGGCCAAACCGCGCTGAGGCGGAGGCGCTTCTTCGTCGAGCCTGCAACTCATATTCGCATCCGGTCGGCACCTGCGCGATGGGATCAGGAAGAGAAGCCGTGGTTGATGCCAAGCTCCGTGTTCATGGCATCGAAGGACTGCGGATCGCCGATGCTTCGGTTATGCCCAGGATTCCCTCGGCCAATACCCATGCGGCCACGATCATGATCGGCGAATTCGCTGCACGGGAGATCGCGGCAGTTCAATGATCGAACCGTCATTTCTGAAACAGCGCGGCGGCCGTTAAATCGGCCGCCGCGGCATCAGGCAGGTTTGCGCATCAAGGGCTGGCCGGCGCGAATCCGCGTCGATTCCGAGATGTTATCGCAAAACTCGAAATGATCCGG
Source organism: uncultured Alphaproteobacteria bacterium (assembly GCA_963843235.1). Classification (GTDB taxonomy): domain Bacteria; phylum Pseudomonadota; class Alphaproteobacteria; order Rhizobiales; family Xanthobacteraceae; genus Bradyrhizobium. Next base: position 111,255 of record CAWJJV010000001.1, on the reverse strand, counting down.
CGCCAGCACGATGATGGTCGAGCCATGCTCGAACCAGCCGAGTTCGTCGCCCTTGCGAACGCTGGTGTCGCACGGAAACACCACCGACCCTTTGGTTTGCGCGTTGAGCAGCACATCGAGGAAATTCAGCCGGATGCTGGCCACCAGGATGGCCGCCACCGGCACCAGGGTTAAGGCTTCGCCGGTCGCCAGGTGCGTTTGCAGCACCGCCCGCTGGTTCTTGCAGAACAACCCCTCGACCCGCTTCAGCGCGATCGGATTGACGTTCCAGGTATCGCCGTGGATGAACGTCACCCGCTCGATCCGGCAGTCATAGGGCGCATGAAACCGATGGTACATGCTCGACGTCAGCCGCAGCGTGATGAAGCGCCCGTTGCGGTGGGCGTCGACCAGCGCGGGATCGCCGAGCAGATCGAGCAGCGAGTAAGGTGCGCCCTTGATCTGAAACAGTTCGGTATCGGCGATCGCGCCATGGGCGCCGATGATGGCGTCGCAGGGGCTGGCCACGATCGCGGGATCGGGATCGAACGGCCGCAGGCCCGGCCGCAATTCGCGCGTGAAGCAATCGTGCAGGCTCTTGAAGTGGGTCTTGCGCGCCTCGGAAAGATCGAGGTCGGAAAACAGCCGCCAGCACGCGATCGACAGGTCGCGGATCAGCGGCTGTTCGATCTTGCTGAACCAGCCGATGAAGCGGGTCAGCGCCGCCCGCGGCACGCGATTGGTCAGCAGGAAGTTGAGGTCTTCTTGTTGTGTCAGTTTTGAGATCAGGCCCCGAATTGTCATGATTCTGTCAGCTGGATTGGTTAGCGCTAGTCGACATGGATTCGTCTCTTCCGATTCTGTCATTGTCCACCGCCGCCCTTGCGGGAGTCGCGGCTGTATTTCCTAAGTTGCAGTCGCGCCTGGCGCTGTCGCGGGCCAAGCATCGCTCGCTGACCGGACATTCGAAAATGTCCAAGAGGGTCGCGCGGTTGGTGCCGCATTACGAATTCGACATCAATGATTTCTTCCGCTCCGATGGCGCGCCGGCCGAGATCGCCACCCGCCGCCAGGATGGCTTCTTCCGTCTCGCCGCGCTTTACAAGGAACGATTCGCCCGCAGCCGGCAAACGACCGCGGAGGCGGCGCAGCGGATTTCGGACCTGCAATTCACCCAGTCCTACCGGGTGCCGTTCCAATACAGCCGCCTGGTCCGCGAGAACCTCGGCGCCGGCAGCTTCATCCAGTCCTCTTCCGGCGTCACCGTCACCGACCTCGACGGCAACGTCTTCTATGACCTGGCCGGCTCCTACGGCGTCAATATCTTCGGCAACGACTTTTACAAAGAATGCATCGAGAACGCCGAGAAGCGCGCGCACGCGCTTGGACCGGTGCTTGGCTCCTACCATCCCGTCGTCGCCGACAATGCCCGGCGTCTTTGCGAGATTTCCGGACTGGATGAAGTATCCTTCCACATGTCCGGCACCGAGGCGGTGATGCAGGCGGTGCGGCTCGCCCGCTACCACACCCGCCGCTCGCATCTGGTTCGTTTCGCCGGCGCCTATCACGGCTGGTGGGGCGATGTGCAGCCGGGCGTCGGCAATCCGGTGTCGCCGCACGAGACCTATACGCTGGCCGACATGTCCGAACGCACGCTTCATGTGCTGAGGACGCGGCGCGACATTGCCTGCGTCTTGGTCAATCCGTTGCAAGGGCTGCACCCCAATTCCAATGCGCCCGGCGATTCCGCGTTGGTCGACAGCTCCCGTCGCGGGCATTTCGACCGCGCCGCCTATACGAAGTGGCTCACATCGCTGCGCGAAGTCTGCACCGAACGCAACATCGTCCTGATCTTCGATGAGGTCTTTGTTGGTTTCCGACTTGCCGTGGGCGGCGCCCAGGAATATTTCGGTGTCCGCGCCGACATGGTCACCTACGGCAAGAGCCTCGGCGGCGGCTTGCCGATCGGCGTGGTCTGCGGCCGCAAGGACCTGATGCGCCGCTTCCGCGACGACCGTCCCGCGGACGTCTGCTTCGCGCGTGGCACTTTCAATTCGCATCCTTACGTCATGGCGGCGATGGACGAATTCCTGAGCCGACTTGCCAGTCCGAATTTCAACGCCGTCTACAACGGACTCGATGAACTCTGGAACGGCCGCGCCGAGCGGTTGAACGAAAGGCTGACTGCTGCGGAGCTGCCGGTTCGCGTCGCCAACCTGTCCTCGATCTGGACCGTTCATTATACCGAGCCGTCCCGCTACAACTGGATGCTGCAATATTATCTTCGGGCTGAAGGCCTGGCGCTGAGCTGGGTCGGCACCGGACGTTTCATCTTCAGCCTGAACTATACCGATGCCGACTTCGCTGAGGTCGCCGATCGCATCGTTGCCGCGGCAGAGAAGATGAAGCGTGATGGCTGGTGGTGGCTCAGCGCCTCGCTCACCAACAAGAAGATCCGCCGCCAGATCCTCAAGGAAATGCTCGCCAGCAAGTTCAAGCGTTGAACTTGCGTCTGCCTTGCCCTGGAGGGCCAAGGCTATCGGATATTGCAAAATTTGTGATGTCGAAGGCCCTTTCTTCACCCTCCCCTGGAGGGGGAGGGTCGGCTCACATTGAGCGCAGCGAAATGTGAGACGGGGTGGGGTGGAGACGCTTCGTTCCGGGGCCTCACCCCACCCCGCCGCTTCGCGTCGACCCACGAGCGAGCTCCGCTCGTCTCGGACCCCCTCAAGGGGAGGGTCATGAAGAGAAGCCTTTGCCACTGGTTTCATGTGCGATTGCCCTCCCCTCCAGGGGAGGGTGAGACCATTGCTGTCGCAGCGATTCGCTCCAACTTCATCACCTGAAAAAGCAGATGGCCGGGACAGGCCCGGCCATCGCGAAGCTTAAAGGGGATTCCAATTCGACGCTCAGGCGTGCTTCTCTTCCAGTCCCTGATGCTCGAGGATGTCGAGGCCGGGATCGATCAGCTCGCCGCGGAGCAGCGCGAGCGGCGCCTTGTAATACAGTTTGAAATCGCTGAACGGGTCGGTCAGGATCTTCGTCATCCAGACGAGGCCGGTCTCGACGTCGCGGATGAAGAAAAGATGGATGGTCCGGAACAACAGCCCGCCTACCCCGACCGCAAGCCAGATCTTGGCGACCTGGCGCATGAAATCGGCCGGTGAGGTCCAGGGGGTGAACATTCCGAACATGGTCGGATCGAGGTACAGCACCAGCGGCGACAGCGCCCAGATCGTCATCAGCACGATCTTTCGCCGAAGATTATAGCCGACCTTGATGTCTTCCTTGTGCTCGTGGGTCGCCTGGTTGAGGTGGTCATAGCCTTTCGGCTCGAAAAAGAAATGACCGGCCTGACGCGTGGTCATCGAGACCAGCCAGCCCACCAAAGCGGCGGCCACCGGATCGAAGAACATCAGGACATAGGCGATCAGGAAGCAGGACGCGCTGACAAGGTGCAGGCTCTGGTTGATGCGGCTGTGGTGGTAAAAACGGTGATCATCCCAACGCTGGGTTCGCAGCGCCGTCATAAAGCTCTCGATCATTTGCATCTCCATCGTCGGCAAATCTTGCCTACAGCGATTCGATGTCCGGTGTGTGACGACATCATAATGACATATGACATTGCACGACCGGACGCTTGATACCCGTCCGCGACCGCGTCAGGCGGCAGCGGCCAGTTCGGCCTTGCGAAAGCGGATTAGCGAGAAGTGCCCAAGCGGCGGCACCGGGCGGCGTTCGACCAATTCGATCCCGGGCGCGTTCGACATCCATTGCGTAAAGCGCGACCATGCGAACTCCGCGGTCCGGAAGCCGAGCGGGCGCACCACCGGCTGCAGCCGCTGTTCGATGAAGCGGCGCAGACCGGCATCGGCGCTGACCCGGCTGAGCAGGATCATCTCGCCGCCGGGCCGCAACACCCGGGCGAACTCGTTCAGCGCGGTTTCCGGATTGGGGACCGCTGTCACGACATATTGCGCCATCACCACGTCGAATGAATTGTCGGCGAATTCGAGCTTCTCCGCATCCATGACCGCCAGGCCTTCGACATTACTGAGGCCGAGCTCGGTGACGCGTTGCTGGGCCTTGCGCAGCATGGCTTCCGAAATATCGGTGCCGAAGATGCTCAGGTTCGAGGCGTATTGCGGCAACGAAATGCCGGTGCCGACGCCGACCTCGAGGACGCGACCGCCGATGCTGTTGGTGGCGAGAATGGCGGCGCGCCGACCCTTGCCGAACACCCCGCCGAACACGAGGTCATAGACCGGCGCCCAGCGGTCATAGGCGCGCTCGACCGTCTCGCGGTCGAAATCCAGCTGCGCATTACCGTCCAGTTTCAAGATTTCCGCCATGGTAACTCCAACTCATTGATGTGGTGGTTCGAGCGCGAGATGACTTTTCTTCGAATCGTCATCCCGTTCTAACTTTTCTCTGAGCATGATCTCCGCGCAAACGCTTTGCGTTTGTCGCGAGGGAAATCCGGTCTCCACTTTTCCGGATCATGCTCTAGCCGCGCACCGCAGTTCTCCCCGCCACAAGGCGGGTGGGCCGCAGCGAACGGCTCGGCTGCAACGCGGTCAAATTGCCGATGAACTGACGCGCACTGTTTTCCCAGGAGCGCTCGAGCGCAAAATTCCGGCAGGCCTGCCGCGACATCCCGAGCGCGCGCATGCAGGCACTTGCGCAGGTCGGTATCCAGCGCGCCGATCGGATGGTCTGCGATCACATCCTGCGGCCCCGTCACCGGAAACGCGGCGACCGGCGTGCCGCACGCCAGCGCTTCCAGCTGGACCACGCCGAAGGTGTCGGTGAGGCTCGGAAACACGAAGACGTCGGCCGCCGCCAGATGCGACGACAGATCCGCGCCGGTCTTCTCGCCGAGAAATCTTGCGTTGGGATAGCGGCGCGCGAGTTCGGCCCGCTGCGGTCCGTCCCCGATCACGACCTTGGATCCCGGCAAGTCCAGCGCCAGAAAGGCTTCGAGGTTCTTCTCGACCGCGACGCGGCCCATGGTCATGAAAACCGGCCGCGGCAAATCAAGCTCGGCCGGCGCGTCGGGACTGAACAGCCCGGTGTCGACCCCGCGGGTCCAGAACCCAAGCTTCCTGAAGCCTCGTGCGCCGAGTTCCTGCTTGAGCGACGCGGTCGCGACCATCGTCATGGCGGCGGCGGCATGAAAGTGCCGCAGCACCGCGTAGCCGACGCTGACCGGGATGAAGGTGCGGACCGCCACATATTCCGGAAATCGCGTCGTATAGGAGGTCGTGAACGCCAGTTTGCGGCGGCGGCAATAGGCACGCACCGCCCATCCGATCGGCCCCTCGGTCGCGATATGAATGGCGTCAGGCGACGCCGCTTCGATCCTTCTGGCGATCTCGCGCCGGTTCGGCAACGCCACCCGCAGCCCCGGATAGGTCGGAACCCCCATCGATCGGAAGCCATCGGGGGTCAGAAAATCGACCTCGGCCCCCAGGGCGGCAGCGCTGCGGGCGAGCGAGGTCAGCGTGCGAACCACGCCATTCACCTGCGGATGCCAAGCGTCGGTTGCAATTAAAATCCGCATCACGGGACCTGAGAGAGCTCGCTGATTCTCAATTCCTAACGTTCGACTAAGGATATTTCAGGCGTATGACGTCATCGAAGTGTTAGGCGGTTTTTTCATAACCCCTCGCCTCCGACGCCTCATGAAACCGTCATGAAACAATTCATTGCCGCGAAGAAATCGTTTTGGCCTTTTGGCGCAAACGTCTTGAAACGGTCGCCCGTTAACACCTGAGGCAAGAACAACGCGTCGAATAGACGCAGGCGATCAAACAGGGGACGATCATGTACAAGCTGGATGCCTTCAGGCTGAATTCCCGCTACGTCGTTGCTTTTGGTGCGCTGGTGATCGGCGCCGTGGCTCTTTCCGCACCCGCGACCGCGGCTTCGCCGCCGCTGCTGTTTTCGCTTATGATCCCGCCCCCGGTGCAATCGGCGCCGGCGCAGATCACTCCTAACCAAAACCAGGGCAGCACGGTCGAGTAGCCGGCGCGGTTCAAGCGCCAGGTCGTAAGCTACGCCACCCGCGAGGCGCCCGGCACCATCATCGTCGATACGCCCAACACCTATCTCTATTATGTGCTGGGCGGCGGTCAGGCGATCCGCTACGGCATCGGCGTCGGCCGCGAAGGGTTCACCTGGTCGGGCGTGAAGTCGGTGACCAAGAAAGCCGAGTGGCCGGATTGGACCCCGCCCCCGGAAATGATCGCGCGCCAACCCTATTTGCCGCGCCAGATGGCGGGCGGCCCCGGCAATCCGCTCGGCGCCCGCGCCATGTATCTGGGCGGCACCGTGTATCGCATTCACGGCACCAACGCGCCGGAGACGATCGGAACGCACGTTTCGTCCGGCTGCATCCGCCTCACCAACGATAACGTTGCCGACCTCTATTCGCGGGTCAATGTCGGCGCCAAGGTAATCGTGCTGCCGATGGACCGCCGCGCCGACAATACGGGCGACAAGCGGAGCTGAGACCAGAGCTAATCAATTGACCTTGAAAAATGGTGCGGCGTTCGCACCATTTTTTGTTTCCGCCTGGCAACCATTCAAGATTTAGCCCGGCGCGTGGCGGCATTGTGACCCGCGACTGCCGCCGCCGGCACTCTGGCGCCCGCGGAGTCCACCCTGTAAACTCGTCTCTCCAAATCAGTCCAGGGGGACGATGCGTTTGCCGTGGCGTTTCAAGACAATCCTGCTTGCGAGCGTGGTGCTCGCGGCCTCGTTTTTCGTCAGCCTTAAAATCATGGACTGGGTGTCGCCGCGCGCCCCGGCCCGGCCGCCCGCGCTGGTCCAATTGCCGCCGCTGCCGCCGGCGACGCGCAGTTCCGTTATCCTGGCGCCGGTCTCGATTTCCCTGGGCGCGATTCGCGACGTCGCCGACGGCGGCGCCCCCCGCACCTTCTCGGGCAAGGCCAACAATCCGGTGTCGCAGATTCTGCAGGACGCCGACATCGGCTGGAACGCCTCGCGCGGCCCGATCGCTGTGACCGGCGCCCAGGACGTGTTGTCGCTGGCGACGCCGCTGACCGGAACGCTCAACGTCACGGGATCGCTGTCCTCGAAGGCGACCGGCGCGGTCGGCGACGTGCTCGGCAGCCTGCTCGGCGACAAGGCCGCCAAGCAGATCGGCAGCATCAACATCAAGCAGCTCAACGCCAGCGCGGAAATAAAAGGCAACGTCACCATCACCTCGCGGCCCAAGCTCGCCGCGGCCTGGCACTTCGAACCCAACCTGGCGGCGCAGGTGAACCTCGGCGACACCAGCCTTTCGGTGGCCGGCGCGCGCGTCAGCGTCCCGGCGCAGGTCAAGCCGCTGATCGACAAAACCGTCGCCGACCAACTCGAAGCGGCGGTCGGGCCGGATCCGCGCCGATCCCGCGCTCGAGCAGAACGCGCGGGTGCAATGGACCAAGATCTGCCGCTCGATCCCGCTGCAAGGCACCGGCGCGATCTCGTCACTGCCGCCGCTCTGGCTTGAGTTGCGGCCGACCCGCGCGATCGCGGTGCAGCCGCGCGTCGATGCGTCGGCGGTCACGGTGACGATGGGCATCGAGGCCGAGACCCGCATCACCTCGGTCCAGACCAAGCCGGACTGCCCGTTCCCCGACAAGATCTCCGTGATCCCGCCGACGGCGGGAGGCGTCAACATCGGCGTGCCGATCGACATGCCGTTTACCGAGATCAACAAGATCCTGGAGGCGCAGTTCGCCGGCAAGACGTTTCCGGAAGACGGTTCGGGTTCGGTCAATGTCACCGTGAAGCACGCCACCGTCGATGCGTCCGGCGACCGGCTGCTGATCTCGCTGTTGGTGAACGCCAAGGAAAAGGCGAGCTGGTTCGGATTCGGCGGCGAAGCCACCGTGCATATCTGGGGCCGGCCGGCGCTCGATCCGGTGCAGCAGACGTTGCGGCTGACCGACGTCGAACTTGCCGTCGACAGCGAGGCGGCGTTCGGGCTGCTCGGCGCCGCGGCGCGCCAGGTGATGCCGCATCTGCAACAGACGCTGGCGGACAAGGCCGTCATCGACCTCAAGCCGTTCGCGACCAACGCGCAGAAAAAGATCGCCGCCGCAATCGCGGATTTTCAGAAGAACGAGGACGGCGTGCGGGTGACGGCGGATATCAACAGCCTGCGGCTCGCCGGCATCGCTTTCGACTCCAAGACGCTGCGGGTGGTCGCGGAAGCCAACGGCTCGATCAATGTGTTCGTCACGACATTGCGCGGGCTGTGACGAATTAAAGCATGATCCGGACCCGCAGGGCCGCGTTAGCGAAAAGTGGAAACCCGTTTACTCTCGCGGCAAACGCGAAGCGTTTGCGCGGAGATCATGCTCAAATAATCAAATAATAAGATAGAGCGGGGATGGCTTTCGAAGAAAAGTCATCCGCTCTATCGGCCACGCCAGCAGCAATCGCAGATTGCAGTCTTCGCAAGTTAGGTGTCGACGGGAGAATCCGGCCCTAGCCTCGCGGAACCATTGTGTTTTGGCGCTCTATCATATTTTATCATGATATCTTTTTGAATGAGACATTTGAGGATACGGCAGAGCACCAAGGCCCGACGAGAAGCACTTCCATGACGGCATGCGATGCAGTGGAGGAGCGATATGGAATACGTCAAATTTGGAAAGACAGGTCTGGACGTATCACGGCTGTGCATCGGCTGCATGACCTACGGCGTTCCGGATCGTGGGACACATCCATGGACGCTCGATGAGGAAAAGAGCCGGCCGCTGATCAAGCAGGCGCTGGAACTCGGAATCAATTTCTTCGATACCGCCAACTTCTACTCGGACGGCACATCCGAGGAAATCGTCGGCCGCGCCTTGAAGGAATTCACGCGTCGCGACGACGTCGTGGTTGCGACCAAAGTCTTCTTCCGGATGCGGCCCGGACCGAACGGCGAAGGATTGTCGCGCAAGGCGATTCTAAACGAGCTCGACAACAGCCTGCGGCGTCTTGGAACGGATTTCGTCGATCTCTATCAAATTCATCGGTGGGACCCGACGGTTCCGATCGAGGAGACGATGGAAGCACTGCATGACGCCGTCAAGGCAGGCAAGGTGCGATACATCGGTGCCTCCAGCATGTATGCATGGCAGTTCTCCAAGGCGCTCTATACGTCCCGCCTGCGGGGCTGGACGGAATTCGTCAGCATGCAAAACCAGGTCAACCTGCTCAACCGCGAGGAGGAGCGCGAGATGCTGCCGCTATGCGCCGATCAACGCATTGCGGTGATGCCATGGAGCCCGCTGGCCCGCGGGCGCCTGACGCGCGCCTGGGACGAAACCAGTTCGCGCCAGGAGACCGATGAATACGGCAAGAGCCTCTATACGGAATTTCCGGATTCGGATCGCGCCATCATCGATCAGGTCAGCGCCATCTCCTCGTCCCACGGCGTGCCGCGGGCGCAGGTCGCGCTGGCGTGGGTGCTGCAGAAGGAGGTCGTGACCTGTCCCATCATCGGCGCATCGAAGCCGGGCCAATTGAAGGACGCGGTTGCCGCCCTTTCTTTGAAACTCACCACTGATGAGATCGCCGCCCTGGAGAAGCCCTACGTGCCGCACGGCGTTTCCGGATTTTGATGGGTCAGCCTACGCTTTCACGTGCGGCTGAAATCATTGACCGGGCGGCGCGATGTCGCGAAGCCAGCGGGTGAAGACGCGATCCGCCAGCGCGGCGCGGCCGCTCGCGATCTTTGACGTCGCCGCCCTCAGCCCGGCGACGGAGACTTTGGCGGCGGCGAGTTCGGCGGCATGGCCGACATACCATTGCTCGAGCCGGCGCGGGTCCGCTTCCAGATGAAACTGAAGCGCGAGCGCGTTGCGTCCATGGGCGAACGCCTGGTTCTCGTAGTGCCGGTTCGACGCCAGCCGCTGCGCGCCAGCGGGCAGGTCAAAGGTGTCGCCATGCCAGTGCAGGACAACTTCGCCGTCTTCTTGAAGCGGGCTGAGGCAGGAAGCGGCGCCCTCGGCCGTCAACTCGATCCCTCCCCAGCCGATCTCCTTGACCGGACCGGCGTAGACCCGGCTGCCAAGCGCCTTCGCCATCAACTGCGCGCCGAGGCAAATTCCCAGCACCGGCAAATTGCGCGACAGCCTGTTCTCGATCAGGTCGATCTCGGCGTTGAGAAACGGATAGGCATCGTTGTCATAGACGCCGATCGGACCGCCGAGAACGATCAATAGCCCGGCGTCATCGCTTGAACGATCCGGCAAATCGTCAACCGCGACGTCGCGGAACGTGACATCCCAGCCTTCGCGCGCCAGCACGGGCGCGAGCAGGCCCAGATCCTCGAACGCCACATGGCGCAGCGCAATCGCGGACCGTCGCATCAGTTCACCGCCACCGGCCGGGCCTCCGGCTGCCGCGCCAGCACGTCCTGCCTGCGGCCGAGCCACCAGCTATTGACCAGCCACCCCGCCGATAAGACGGCGGCGACGACGGAGACCTCCATCAACCCAAGGCCGAGCGCGGTCAGAAGCGCAAACGACCAGGCGCCGATCTGATCGCCCAGCCGATAGACCACGGTATCGATAAAGCTCTTGGCCTTGTAGCGGTCTTCGCGTGGCAGCACCGTGAACAACACCTCGCGGGTCGGCCGCGCGATCGCAAAATTGCCGGCGCGCCGGATCAATTGAAAGGCTACCACGGCCGACAATGTCGGCAACAGGGCCAGCGCGCCGAAACCGATGACGCTGAACAGCGGCAACAGCGAAAGCGTGGTTCCGACGCCGAACCGCTTGAGGATCCGGCCGGTCAGGAACAGCTGCACGGCCAGCGTCAGGATGTTGACGCCAAGGTCGACCGAGGCAAAGAACTGCGTCTGCGCGGCGCGGTTCGCAAAGGCATGGCTGACGACCGCGGCCTGCTGGAAATACAGAAAGGTCGACGTCACCGCGTAGAGCAAGAGGAACAGGCTGACGTTCAGAAGGTAGCTCGACGACAGCGCGTCACGAATGCCGCCCAGCAGCGTTCCGCCGACCGGCTGTTCCGGTTCGGTGTGTGGTCGCTCCGACAGCGCCGCCGACAGGCCCGAAAGCCTGCGGACGCCAAAAACCGCGACCTCGAGCATCAGCGCCGCGCCGATCATCAGATAGGCCGGCGCCATGTGCTCGACCGTCGATACCGTGAAGGCCGATCCGGCGATGGCGCCGAGCGTGGCGCCCGCCGCGATGAAGCCGAACAGCCGCTTGCCCTGCTCCGAGGTGAAGACGTCGACGATCATCTGCCAGAAGATGGAAACCACGAACAAATTGAAGATCGAGGTCCAGATGAAGAAGATACGCCCGACCCAGATCGTCTGCTCCGGCGTCGCCACATAGAGCGCCAGCGCGAACAACAGGATGTTGGCGCTGAAGAAGCGGTACGAGATCGCGATGAATTTCTCGCGCGGAAAGGTCTTGACGAGATAGGCAAACGGAAGATTTAGCAACAGCATTCCGACCAGCGTGCCGGTGAACAGCCATTGCAGGTTATTGACGCCGCCCGCGACCCCCATCTGGTCGCGAATAGGACGCATGATGTAGTAGGAAGACAGCAGCGAGAAGATATAAAGCCACGACCATGCCAGCGCCGGCACCTCGCTGGCCCTGACGTCGATGATCTTGCTCAGCAGGCGATGAAGCGTGGATCCGGAATTGGGCGGCGCATCGGCGAATGCCATCAATCGGACCCTTTACTTGATCGCTTCGGCGCGCTGACGCATTTCCGCAGCGGTCAGCTGCTGATTATAGAGCGGCGCGCCTTGCGCGAAATCCTTGGCGCGCGCCAGCGGCCCGATTACCACCGGATCGAAGCCGGCATCGCGCACCAGCGTCGAGGCGATGGCCAGTGCATCCTTGTCGTCCCCGGCGAGCGGAATCGCCATGCGGTCGCCGGCCCGATTGGCTTCCGAGGCGAAGAACCGATAGCTCATGCTGTTGAACGCGCGCACGATCCGCGCGCCCGGCAGGTATTTGGCCGAGGTGACGCCGATTCCTGCTTCCTTGGCTTCAGCGGTGATCTCGCCGTCGCGCGCCGCGACGGCATTGCCGGCATCGAGCACCACCTTGCCCGCGAACTGGCTTCCGAATTCCTTTCCGATCTGCGGATAGGCGCCATAGGGCACCGCGATGAACACCACATCGCCGAACGCGATCGCCTCCGCGACCGTGCCGGACCTCGCCAGGCTGCCGAGGCCCTGCACCAGCGACGCGAGCTCTTCGGGGTGGCGGGACGAGAACATCACGGGATGACCGGCCTTGACCCAGAGCGATCCGATCGTGCTGCCGATGTGACCGGATCCGATGATGCCGATCTTCAGCGGCGCGGTCGCCTGGCCGGAAGCGCCACGCGAAACAGCGGCTGCGGCAACAACCAACCCTGCAAAGGTACCGGCACGCAGAAGCGCGCGGCGATCGAAACGGGTGCGGTCGACATCAGACATGTTTTTCTCCCGGATTTTCTGAGGTTCCTGTCGTCCTGACTTTTCCTGGCGCGAACGGATACGGGTACGGATCTAAACAACCGGCAAGGCGAATTATTCAAAGGGTAGGTGAGCACGAGAGGCACAACCCGCCAAATGACGATCACGTAATAGCGAGCCGCAGATCTCGGTCACAGCTTCTCGAAGAATGAGACCATCGCGGCGCGTTGTTTCGTATCGGGAAAACGCCCCCTGCCGGCGCTGATATTGTCGGCGAGGTGAGCCGGGTTGGTGGTGCCTGGGATCACCGCCGTCACCGCGTCATGGCCGAGCAGAAATTTCAGGAAGAACTGCGGCCAGGTGGTGGCGTCAAACTCACGCGCCCATTCCGGAACGCTCTTGCCGCGCACCGCGGCGAACACCGAGCTTCGCCCGAACGGCAGCGCGGTCAAGACAGCGGCGCCGGCGTCGCGCGCCGCGGGCAGCAGCCGCTTTTCGGCCGTCCTGTCGGCCAGCGAATAATCGATCTGAAGGAAGTCCGGCTTTTCGTGGCGGAGCACCGCTTCCGCGGCGTCGTAATCGCTCTTGTAGGTCGTGGTGATGCCGATATACCGGCAAAACCCGTCGGCTTTCCAATCCCGGTAAGGCGCCAGGTCCTGACCGGGATCCTTGACATTGTGCAGTTGCAACAGATCCACCTGCTCGTAGCGAAGCCGCTCACGCGACCGTTTCAGTTCAAGCGAACCCGCGTTCTTGCCGGTGTTTTCGAGCTTGGTCGCGAGAAACACCTTTGCGCGGTCCTGGTCGGAGAGCAGGTCCCCCAGCACGCTTTCCGCCGCGCCGTAGGACGACGCGGTGTCGATCAGCTTGCACCCTTGCGCCAGCAGGTCGTCGACGACCTGTTTCAACCTCACTCTGCCGTCGCGGTCCGGCTGGACCATGAAGTCGTTCGCGGTTCCGAGCCCGATGACGGGAATCGGTTCTCCCGATTGCGGGATTGTCCGCGTCGCCACCGCGGCGTTGGACTGACCGATGGCAGGCCCCGTCCAACCGTAAAGAGCCCCCGCCGCGGCCCCCATGGTGCCCTGAAGAATCCGCCGGCGCGACGGGTTGTTGGCGAAGAAATCAAAGCCCATGGATCGACCTCCGAATTCGAGGGTTTCCAAAAAACGCCGGGTGGGAAACCGGCCCGGGATCACAAGTCCTGAGCTAATGCCGCGTTCCCCGCCGTCGTAATGGCGGTTCCGGTTGATCGCTGCGAGAGATTGTCATTCGGCACGGGTACACAATCCAGCAAAGAAAACGTGAGCCGGGCTGCGGCTTATCTTCCCATAGGCAAAGCTTGTTCATCCAAACTATCCGGCGTGGCAAAAGGTCCCGAATGGCCCAAAAGTCGGCTTTGCGGCCTCCACCGAAGACCGCTAGAACAGCAGCCCAAACCAAACCCGACAAAAAGCCCAGGGAGACGAACACCATGAAGTCACTTGCAGCCGTAGTAGCGGCCGGCCTCGCGCTTGCCGCGTCCGGCACCGCGGCGAAGGCGCAGATTTCCGACGACGTCGTCAAGATCGGCGTCCTCACCGACATGTCGAGCCTCTATGCCGACGCGACCGGCAAGGGTTCGCTTGCCGCCGTCCAGATGGCGGTCGCCGATTACGGCGGCAAGGTCAAAGGCAAGCCGGTCGAGGTGATCTCCGCCGACCATCAGAACAAGCCGGACGTCGGCGTTTCCATCGCCCGCAACTGGTATGACAACGAAAAAGTCGACGCCATCTTCGACGTGCCGACCTCCTCGGTCGCCTTGCCGATCTCGGCGCTGACCCGTGAAAAGAACAAGATCCACATCAATTCCGGCGGCGGCAGCTCCGACCTGACCGGCATCGCCTGCTCGCCCAATACGGTGCACTGGACCTACGATACCTATTCGCTCTCCAACGTCGCCGGCAAGGCGATGGTCAAGCGCGGCGAAGATACCTGGTTCTTCGTCACGGCCGACTATGCCTTCGGATTGGCGCTGGAGCGCGACGCCGCCAACGTCGTCAAGGAAACCGGCGGCAAGGTGCTCGGCCAGGTCCGCCATCCCCTCAACTCGTCCGACTTCTCGTCCTTCCTGCTACAGGCCCAGGCCTCCAAGTCGAAGGTCGTGGCGCTCGCCAACGCCGGCGGCGACACCACCAACGCGTTGAAACAGGCTTCCGAATTCGGCCTGACCAAGGGCGGTCAGAAGATGATCGCGTTGTTGCAGGAAATTACCGATACGCATTCGCTCGGCATCAAGGAGACGCAGGGTCTGATCGTCACCGACGCCTTCTACTGGGATATGAACGACGAGACCCGCGCCTTCTCGAAGCGCTTCAACGAGAAGGTCGGCCACATGCCCACCATGATCCAGGCAGGATTGTACTCCGCGACGATGCATTACCTGAAAGCGATCGAGGCGATCGATAGCGACGAAGCGCCGAAGGTGATGGCGCAGATGCGGGCGACGCCGGTCAACGACTTCTTCGCCCACAACGGCAAGATCCGCATCGACGGCCGCATGGTCCACGACATGTATCTGTTCGAAGTGAAGAAGCCGGAAGAGTCCAAGGGTGAGTGGGACCTCTACAAGCTGATCGCCACCGTGCCAGGCGACGAAGCCTTCCGCCCGCTCGACAAGGGCGGCTGCCCGCTGGTCAAGACGAACTAAGACGATCTTCTCCCTCTCCCCGGCGATCGGGGGGAGGGAGAGAAAACCGGACTTGTGGGAAAGCGGACTTGAGAAACAGACGTCTAAGCGACTTGGTTTTGAGAGATTTGGCTTTCTAAGAGATTTGGCTTTTGTAAGCGAATAGGCGTTTGTCGGTTCGCTAATCCTCGAATTTGAACGAGACGTTCAGCTTGGCGCGGTAGGCCTCGATCTTGCCCTTGGCATCCAGTTGTAGATCGAGCTTGACGACCTCGGCGACGCGCAGATCGCGGAGGGATTTCCCGGCCCTGTCGATCGCGGCTTTCGCCGCCTTTTCCCAGGACTCCTCGCTGGTGCCGATGAGCTCGATAACCTTGTAGACGCTCTCAGTCATGTACTCCTCCCATTAGGCAGGAGGCAGGTGCTCCTGCCGCGGGATAAGCCTAACATCGCGACACCGGCGCCGAAAGGATGCGGCGCACCATAACCTTCGGGCGGCGTGTAACGCTAACCAAAGAAAACCCACGCGGCAGCAATGCCATCCGGCTCTAACGCGAAGAGATTACGTCAACTTTTACTTCCCGGATGCGATGAGCGCGGCGCCGCAGCCGATCATTGCGATTCCAAGCCATCCGGCCGGCGAAGGCCGCTCACCGAGAGCGAGCACACCAAAGATCGCGACCAGCACGACGCTGAGCTTGTCTACCGGCGCGACCAGCGACGCCGGTCCCAATTTCAGGGCCCGGAAATAGCACAGCCACGACGCTCCGGTTCCAAGACCCGACAGAACCAGGAACGTCCAAGTCCGGCTCGAAATCGCACTGGGCTGCACGAACTGGCCGGTCGCCAGCAGCAACACCAGCAGGCTGAAAAGAACGACGACCGTGCGAATGAACGTCGCCAGGTCGGAATTGATGTTTTCGACGCCGATTTTCGCGAAAATCGCGGTGAGAGCAGCAAACACCGCCGACAGGACGGCCCACACTTGCCAGGATTTGAAATTCATTCAGCTTCCCTTCTCTCTTTTACGCGCACCAGCCCACGCGCGAACCCGTCAATTCAAAATGTGAACAGTACGGAGGCGTACCAGGAAACCTGGTCGGTCTCGTCGGTATTCTCGATTCCGCGCCTGACATAGCCGAGCAGATGGTAGTTGTCGTTGAGGTCGTAGCGCCATCCGACACCGACGCTGGTCGTCGCGGGCGTGCCGTTGGAATCCGCGGTCTGGTGAAACAGTTCGGCGCCGATCTGAAGCCTGGGCAGAATCTGATAGGTCAGGACGCCGCCGACCTGGCAGAAGTCGACGGCGCGGAACTCGCTGACGGTGCATCCGCCGCCGCCGAACGCCGACCATCCGCCGTTCCAATCTTTCTGAATCCAGATCGGCAGCAGCAGCGATGCGTGGTTGTCACCAATGAGGTTCGAACCGCTTGGAAGAAAGACGCGCGGGAAGATACTGACGTCGAGCCCGAACCCTTCCTGATGCAGAAAGCGGTATTTGGCGGCAAGTTCGATATTGCTCGCGCCAATGCTGGTGCCGCCGCCGGCAGGCCGGTCAAAACCGGCGGGCAAGGTCGCGGTCAACTGAAGGTCGGGCGCCGCGCCATAGTTGAAATCGATTCCGCTCGCGCCCGCCGTACCGGCGCGCGTCGTCGTTGCGTTGTTGAAGGTGTAGATCTCGAAATGCTGATAGTCGGTCGGCTCAGGGTCATCGGAAACATAGGGCGGACCGGCGAGCGCTGAACGCGTCAGCAGGGCCAGCGCAAAGCCAACTCCGGCACATGACCGCATCAGACGCGAGCAGCGTTTGGCCATCCGCGCATTTCCGCTTGAATTCGATGCCATGTAGTATATGCTACATCAATTCGTGTCGAGCACGATTTGCTACTTGCCCGACAATTCCCGCCGGGAGAGCCGTTTTGACAAGTGCTGCCGCCGACTCCTGGCCCGGGCTCGATCGCGTGCTACGTCAGGCAAAACAGGATCTCGGCGCCGCCGGTCTGCGCGTCGCAAAATTCATCGGCGAAAACCGGCAGATCGTTCTGGCCAGTTCCGCCGCCGCGCTCGGCGCCCGCATCGGCACGTCGGATGCCACCGTGCTCCGCACGATTCAGGCGCTGGGTTTCGCCAGCCTTGCCGATCTCAAAAGCACCATTCTGAATGAACAACCGGCCTCGACGCCCGCCGACGACATGCGGCGCACGCTGGTCGACCTGGACAAGGCGACCGGCGCCGCGCTCGACGGAATCTTGCACGCGCATGCCGACGGCCTCGATGTTCTGCGATCCGAAAAATGCCGCGCCCAAATGGCCGCGGGCGTTCGCATTCTGGATGGCGCCGACCGGATCGCCGTATTCGGGATCGGCCCTTCGTCGGCGCTCGCGAACTATGTTTCGGTGTTGCTGGCGCGAAATGGCCGCCGCAGCCGGACGATCAGCGCGACCGGCTCGATGCTGGCCGATCAGCTTCTCGATTTGAGCAAAGGCGATGCACTGCTGATCCTCGCCTATGGCCGTCTCTACCGTGAAGTAAAGGCAGTCTTCGCCGAAGCCAAGCTGCTTCGACTTCCGACGGTTCTGATTACCGAAGCCGACGACACGCCGCTGGCGAAACTGGCCGATGTTTGCGTGGCCATCCCGCGCGGGCGCCCGGGGCAGATGGCGCTGCACGGCGCGACCCTCGTCGGCCTCGAAGCACTGGTGCTCTCGCTGGCGGCCGCCAAGCCGGATGCCGCCCTGACCTCGCTCGATAATCTCAATCGGCTGCGACGGGCAACGGAAGTCCAAAGCAAAACCGCAAGATAGCGCGGCTCGACACACGAAGGACGTCCGCATGGATCAGGCGATCGAGCGCAGCAAGGTTCCGGAAGTCACGCTGGTGTTCTGGATCATCAAGATCCTGGCAACGACGCTCGGCGAAACCGGCGGCGACGCCGTATCGATGTCCATGGACCTCGGCTATGCCGTCAGCAGCCTCATCTTCGGTGGCATCTTCGTGGTCGCAGTGGTTGCGCAGATTTCGGCGAAGAAATTTCATCCGTTTCTGTACTGGCTTGTCGTAATCGCGACCACCACGGCAGGCACGACCATGGCCGACCTGGCCGACCGCTCGCTTGGCGTTGGCTATCCCGGTGGCGCTTTGTTGTTGTTCGTGCTGCTGATGGCGTCGCTTGCGGTCTGGTATTGGTCGGCTGGATCGATCTCGGTCAACACGGTTTCGACGCCGGAAATCGAGACGTTCTACTGGGTCTCTATCCTGTTCTCGCAAACGCTCGGCACGGCGCTCGGCGATTGGATGGCCGACACCAACGGACCTCGGTTACGAAGGTGGCGCGCTGGTATTCTCCGCCGGCCTCGTGCTGATTGCGGTGGCCTATTTCTATACCGGCATCTCGAGAACCCTGCTGTTCTGGGCCGCCTTCATCCTGACGCGACCGCTAGGCGCCACGCTGGGGGACCTTCTCGACAAGCCGCTGGACAGCGGCGGTCTGGCGTTCAGCCGGTTCTACGCATCCGCGATCCTTGCGGCCGTCATCATTGCGTGTGTGGCATTGCTCCCCCAGCGCGCCGGTACGCACCCGGGAAAGCCCCACGCTGCGATTTGATGAGTTAATGGCAGCGGACGATTCGATGCAGCCGACAGTCGCCGTTGGCATAGACAATCGTTGCCAGCTCATCACCGCAAAGCTCACCGATCGCAGCTACGATAATGAGCGAACACTCCGAACAGGTGCAAGCTAAAATTAGCATCTTCGCTTTCGCTGGCTTGGAGTGCATGAAGCTTTCCTCATTCTGACGCGCGATCACTTC
The DNA here is from genome assembly GCA_963843235.1 of uncultured Alphaproteobacteria bacterium. Classification (GTDB taxonomy): domain Bacteria; phylum Pseudomonadota; class Alphaproteobacteria; order Rhizobiales; family Xanthobacteraceae; genus Bradyrhizobium. The sequence continues at coordinate 92,351 of CAWJJV010000001.1, read as the reverse complement.
AGAACAATATCCAGTCACATCTTAGAGCGATGCTCAACTTTTCTTCTGACTGTAATGAAGCGTAGGCAACTTCCGGCGACGCCGACACGCAGCAACTTAGCTGCAGGCGAAGCATGGAGAGACCGCGAATGAATCCAAGATCACGCCTTTCTGACAGGCTACCCATTTTTCAATCGAGCCTGACAGCCACCCTTTTCATGTCCGCCATCGCAGGCGCGACGGGCGCTCATGCCGAGGACCGCGGCGCTGAATTCAAGCCGGGAAATCTCCTGGTCAGCCGCTCGGTGTACGACAACAGACCAGCGAACGTCGTTGCGGGAATGCCGTTGCCACCCAACTGCGTCGCCCCCAATTGCGTCGCCGCGACCAGCGACGGATCCTATCCGACTGTCTGGAACAACGTGCTAACTGACGCCAGTTTCGGCATCACCGCGAAGATCGTGCTGGATCAGCTCAAGCCGTCAGGTGAACTAATCAACTCGCTCGAGGTACCCAACAGCTCGGATCGCGGTACTTCGGCGTCAAAGGACCAGATGGTCACGAGCTTCTCGTCAAAATCGGAGATCGCGCTCAATCTGTCGACCGATGGCCGTATGGTGACGTTTATGGGATATCTTAGCGCCGATCAACACGATCGATGTCTCGAATTCCAATACGCCGGCGGTATTTGATCCGACCAATCCGGTCCCGGGAAGTTTTTCGCGGGTGGTCGCGGAGGTCGACCAGCAGGGACACTTCAACTTCACAAAAACCAACGCTTACAGCGGCAATAACGGACGCGCTGCGATCCTGAACCGCAACGTCATCTACACCGTCGGCAATGCCGGCAATGGTTCAAATCCCCAGCCAAACGGAATTATTATTGGCGCGGGCGCGCAGATCATGACCGCGGAACGCAAACCGCTCGCCGAGCAAGAACCCGGCCTGCCGACGCCGGTCGGCAGCTTCAGCATCAGCCAGCTCGGACTGAAAGCGGACAAGGTCGGCAAAGACACCAATTTCCGGGGTCTCACGACCTTCAACAACGCTGTCTATACCACCAAGGGCAGCGGCAGCAACGGCATCAACACGGTCTACTTCATCGACACGACCGGCTTCGATTCGACCGGCAAGCCGCGCGCGTGCCCGAACGGCGTCGGCCTGCCGCGTGCGACCGCCGAACTGCCTTCCGATCCGATCTATTATGACGCAACGCAACTGCAGACCAACGGCGTCGTCCCCTACAACATGTGCATCCTGAAGGGCTTTCCGACGACGCTGGCGAAAACATCAACCGCGTTCCCGTTCGGAGTCTGGTTCGCCGACAGCAAGACGCTCTATGTCTCCGACGAAGGCAACGGCACCACCACTTTTGCATCGGGCAAATACACTGCCGCGGCTGCGCAGACCACGGCGGGACTGCAGAAGTGGGTGTTCGACAGCAGCGTCGGTGCGTGGAAACTTGCCTACGTGCTGCAGACCGGGTTGAACCTCGGCATGCCTTATACCGTCAAGGGTTATCCGAGCGGTCAAAATCCCAAGACCGGTCTTCCGTGGTCGCCAGCCACTGATGGTCTTCGGAACATCATGGGGCGCGTCAACCACGACGGCACCGCGACGATATGGGCGATCACCGCGACGGTCAGCGGCAACGGCGACCAGGGCGCCGATCCGAACCAGTTGGTCATGATTACCGATCACCTGGCCTCGACCAGCCTGCCCGCAGGTGAACGCTTCACAACGGTTCAAAGGGCGGGCTTTGGTGAAGTCCTCCGTGGCGTTTCGTTTACGCCAGGAACCGATCTCGATCACCTCGCCGACGATCACCATGGGCACGACGACGACCATGGCCGCGGCGATGACGGGGAGCAACACGCGGACGCCCACTGACAATCAAACTACTCATGCGAGATGGTCAGCCGGCAGAAACAGCGCCGGCTGACCGTCGACGTGGATCGTTTACGCGCTGGAAGCAGCTTTGCAGAGGCGAGCAATTCTGTATTCAGCAGTCATGGACCAGTTGAAATTCCCGTTCATGGCTCTTCGGTGCGCGTCATGGGTTTTGTAGATGACCGTCAAGGGCACGCGCGAAGGCTGGATTGGACTGCCGACTTTCGTCTTGCGACCTGACGGTTTTGCAGCATATTTCACGCGATTGCGCGCGCCATCATGTGCGGACTTTATCTCATCCCGCGAACGGCAAACTTGTCGCCTTGAAAGATAAAATGCACGAAGACCATTCGCAAACCTCCATGTTCGAGGCCGTCGAGCGCGACGCCTGGTTGGATCTGTTCGCCGCGACGCCCGACGATGAAGCCCGAAAATTGGGGATCAGTTCGCAGCGGCTCGGCGACACGGGCGTGCTGGCAAGCCGTGAAGTGCCCATCGTGGAATTCAACCGCGCCATGTGCATCGGCATGGTGGCGCCGGCGACCAATGTTAATCTCGACGAGGCGTCGGAATGGCTGCAAAACAATGCAGCGCCCGGCTGGGCCTTGCAAGTTGTGCCCGCGGCCCGTACCGCCGCGGTCGACGATTGGCTGCGGCAACACGCAATGACGGCCTCGGGGACTGGCTGGGCCAAGTTCCAGCGCGAGGCCGCGCCTGCCGCTCAGGAGCGGCCTTCACCCGTTGACATCAGGCTCGTCGGTGCCGCGAACGCCGACGCCTTCGGCGCCGTGGTGCAGGAAGGGTTCGGCCTTCCCGCTACGACGGCCGAATGGTTCGCGGCGCTGTGCGGCAGGCCGGGATGGACGCTCTATCTTGCCTATGAAGGTGAGACACCCGTGGCAAGCGGAGCCGCCTTCGCGTCGCAAGACGTGGCCTGGTTCGGGATTGATGCGACATTGGCCGATTATCGCCGGCGCGGCGCGCAGACGGCACTGATCCATCGCCGGATCGAGGATGGACGCAACGCCGGACTCACGGGATTTACCGCCGAAACCGGACAGCCCGCCGCCGGCCAGGAAGCGGCACACACCTCCTACAGCAACTACCGGCGCGCCGGCTTCACGCCGGCCTACACCCGGGCCAACTACAAACGCGTGGGCTAACCGGGACCTGACGCTAACAGCGTGGTGCGTCGTCGTCGGCCCGACACATCATTCGCAGTCTGCGGTGCTGTGCTAAAAAGCGCGCCCGGCAGAACCAGGCGCGCTTTGCTTTTTGAGCGATCGATCAGGATCGCCTTACTCGGCCGAATATTTGAACTCCGGCATCGCCTTCAGCTCATCCTTGGTCGCGTTGTAAACCGCATGATCAGGATACCACGGATTGGGCTTTGATGCCGCCGCTGTACCCGCCGTGCTATTCGTGGCCGCGCCCGTAGTCGTCGTCGGTGACATCGGCTTGCTGGCGCCGGTATTCGATGCGCCCGCCATGCCGGAATAAGCGATCGGCTCATTGACGAATTTGATCTTGTCGAAGGGGACCGCGACTAAATGCGTGCCGACGCCGAGAAAGCCGCCGACGCCCAGCACCACGGCCTTGATATTTCCGCTCTTGTCGGTGAGCAGATCGTTGATCGAACCGACACTCTCATTGGTATCGTTGTAGACGTTAAGACCGACAACCTTCGACGCGCGCCAGTTTCCCTGGAACGATGAATCCGACGCTGTAACCGGTGCCATGTTGGCGCGGTCGCCGGTCGCTGTCGGCGTCTGGGCAAACGCAGCACTCACAAGCATCGCGGACCCGGCGAGGCCGGCCGCCATATATTTTGCAAACATGTGGTTTCTCCCTGGTAGAAATCAGTAAAGAGAAAACATTTCGCGCTGTACGTTGTTCCAGTTGGTCCATGCATTTCGAGCGGGGCGACCACCACGATCCGAACGATACGTCGCGACACCGATAAATCGGTCACGCACCGGCAGTCATGACTGTGCACGCGTCGGGGAACCGATCCGCACGACGGGCGCAGACCGAAGCTTCTCGACGACCGAGCATTGATGGTGGTCTTGCGCCCGCCGCACAGCACACTTTCGATGGCAAGCCCGGCCGGCACCAGATCGGAGTGGCCAAACCACTGTTGGATGGGTCTGATCTTTTCGAAAAAGCACCACGCAAATCAAAAACTGCATCAAATTTGGGTCGGAGCCAATATTGCAGGCCGAATAACAATCGCCGCCAGGCCGGGAAACAGTCTGGCGTGATCCTTCATGACGCGCGCAAGTAAGGTGGTCAGCGAAGGAGCAAGGGATCGACCGATATCCCTTCCTTGAGAGCGCGGAGTGCAAACGTCGAACGTGAATGCTGAATTCCCGGAATCTTATAGAGGCTCTCACGCAAGAAGCGTTCGTAGTGTTCCGTATCGGAAACCGCAACCTTCACCAAATAGTCGTAGTCGCCGGAGACGAGGTAGGCCTCAATCACTTCCGGCACGCGGGCCAAAGCGGCACCGAACTCCTCCAACACCTTATCGTCGTGCTTGTTCAAAGTGACCTCGATGAAAACGATATTCGCCAAACCTATCGCCTTGTGATCAAGGATAGCCGCATACCGTCGGATCGCTCCGCTAGATTCAAGGCGCTTTAGCCTCGTCCAGCATGCCGACTGCGAAAGACCAACCGTGTTTCCAAGTTCATTCACGGTGAGCCGCCCGTCAGCCCTCAACGCCGAGAGTATCTTTCGGTCCAATAAATCGAATGACGGTGCCGAGGCACTATTCCGCCGCACAGAATGCCTGTTCTGTCTGATTGAGATTTTACTTCGTTTCATTCTGAAAACTTACCATATGCCGAATAGTTTCGCAAAAATTTCGGGTTTGGTCCGGATAGCCTGTTGTCGAAAATTGATTGAGGCGGTGACCATATGCAAGAAAACAAGATGCGTCACATAGCGATCCGCGTCGTGCTCGAAGAGTCTCGGCAGTGGTCTGCTTAGATTCGTTGGCGACGTCCAACGCTTTGGCTTTCGACTTAACACGCTGGTGCTTGCACGCGAAAAAGGTGCATCGATTGTGACGGCCGCCTTGTCTGTTCCCAGTCATTGCGACGTTGGCTTCATTACAAGCCGCTTCGCCCGCCGTCCCGACATAACGAATGTTGTAGTCGGCTCAGATATCGTTGTTGCCGAGAACGTCGACGGGCCGGGGTCTCTAAATCGCAACGACGTCGCCCTGGATCGCACTCCCTACTCCGGCGACCTAATATCCTGCAAAGGCTCCCCTCTATGAGAAAAGCATTTTCCGCAGTAAAGAAGATCAATGCACGGCGCGGCGCGGAAGTCTTGCTCGAAATACTCTGCAGCGAGGGCGTCGAGTACATATTCGGCAATCCGGGAACGACCGAGCTGCCATTGATGGATGCGCTGTTGCGCACGCCGGACTTGAGATATGTCCTCGCCCTTCAGGAGGCCACGGCGGTCGCGATGGCCGACGGCTACGCCCAGGCCGCCCGCCGTCCGGGCTTTCTAAATCTGCATACCGCCGGCGGTCTCGGGCATGGGATGGGCAATCTGCTCAATGCGAGCGTATCGCAGACGCCGCTTGTCGTAACCGCGGGGCAGCAGGACTCCCGCCACACCGTGACAGATCCACTGCTGTTCGGCGAACTCGTCCGGCTGGCAGAACCGGCCGTCAAGTGGGCGCGCGAGGTTGCAAGCGCCGATCAATTGCCCGTTCTGGTGCGGCGCGCGTTTCACGACGCAAGCGCAGCTCCGACCGGCCCGGTGTTCCTGTCGTTGCCGATGGATGTCATGGAGGAGATGAGCACGGTCGGTATCTTGGGCCGATCCAAAATCGATCAGAATGCCGTTGGCGGCTCACTTGACCGGCTCGCGAAGTATCTCACTGACGTTGCGCCGGGTCGTCTTGCGATCATCGCTGGCGACGAGATCTATGCAAGCGAAGCAGCGGAGGAAACGGTGGCCGTGGCGCAAGCCCTCGGCGCACCGGTATATGGGTCATCGTGGCCTTCCCGTATTCCTTTCCCGACCTCCCACCCGCTTTGGGCGGGGAATCTACCGACAAAGGCCAGCGACATTGCTGCGATCCTCGCAAACTATGACGCCATCTTTGCCCTGGGCGGAAAATCCCTGGTCACCATCCTTTACACGGAGGGCTCGGCGGTCCCCGCTGGATGCGACGTCTTCCAGTTGTCGGCCGATGTGCGTGATCTCGGCCGGACCTATGTGACCAAGCTCTCCGTGGTCGGCGAGATCAAAGCATCGCTCAAGGCACTTCTGCCGTGGCTTGATGAGGCAGCGAAGAGCAATTCCAAAGCCTATGCGGCGCTTCTTCAAAAAGCCGCGCAACATCGGGCCGTGCGATGGCAATCGCTTGAGGAGATGGTCGCCACCCAGATGAATAGCCCCGTCATTACTGCCACTGGTTGCGGCTCGGGAAGCGGTGCGGGCGATTGGACCAGATATTGCGATTGTCGATGAGGCCGTCGTGACATCGAACCACGTTCGAAAATTCCTCAAGAGCGACTCGCCAAACCAGTACTCGTTCATCCGCGGCGGCGGACTCGGTTGGGGAATGCCGGCGGCGGTCGGCTGTTCGCTTGGTCTCGGTCGTGCGCCGGTCGTCTGCCTGGTCGGCGATGGTGCTGCGCTTTATTCACCCCAGGCGCTTTGGACCGCCGCTCATGAGAAGCTGCCCGTGACCTTCGTCGTAATGAACAATCGAGAGTACAACGTTCTCAAGAACTTCATGAGGTCGCAGACGGACTACAATTCCGCAAAGACAAACCGATTCATCGCGATGGATCTGGATCATCCAGCTATCGACTATGTTGCCTTGGCCAATTCGATGGGCGTGCCTGCATGCCGTGTGGAACGTGCAGCCGACATCGCGCCGTCAATCGAAGCAGCCATTTCGAGTGGCGCCACGAATCTTGTCGAGGTGCTCATTGGCGCTTCGTGATCAGTCACCACCGCAACGCTTAGGACTTGGAATTAGCTGGATCGAATAAGTGCAAAGCTCGGCAACATCGACAGAGTTGGGCTTGCGAAATGGGAAGGTGCGGGTCGCGCGGGCACGTAGATTGGGTCGTCCATCTCACGTCTCCGTGGAATCCTTGCCAGCTTCTCTTCGGCATGCCGAAGCCCTCTCACCTTACGAAGAAGGATTGCTTCGAGCCGGGCTGCCCGAATGAATGTGGTCAGCCCCTCTGCAAATTCGATCAGGCGTTGGGAGCAAATAGCTAATTCTCTCACTGGATTCAGTCACCTATTCTGCGGCGACGGCGTTCGGCAAATCTTCACGCCCCGCGGCGTCGCTCCTGATCGCTGCGGTGTGCATTGGAAATCAGGGCTATGTTGGAATTTAAGATCGAAAATGAGCCGCCGCTTTCTTCTCCGTCTTTTTGTTCTCTTAAACCTTGCCTGTTGGATAGGTATATCGCTCGTAGCGTGCCCAACTAAGGAGCCCATTGCCCGGGTGGAGCGGTGACGTCGCCGACCAAAAATCGCCGAGCTTTCGCCACCGGTTATGGCGCTCGCTGGGTTCATGGACGCTTGCCTCACGAACTCAGTGATCCTTTCCAAGCTCCAGCCGATCGAGATTGGCGAGGCTTACGGAAAGCAATCGAGAGCGCCCGGCGAAACGGTTAAGGCAGTTTATCGCCAGCGTCGCGGTGATGCGTGTGACACCGGCTCTTGACTGACCGATACGATGGTCAGAAGCCGGCCCAGTACGGCGGAATTCCGTAATAGCGATGCAGCTCCGCTTCCTGCGAGCGATCGCCCCAGTCGAAATCCTGGTCGGCACGAAACGACGGTGCGCCCCGCAGTTCGTCGTCTTCAATGTCGAGTTGGTAAGCCTCGAACGCGGGATTGTAGCTGAGACGCGCCCAGGGCAACGGAAGCAGATTGGTTCCCATGCCGAGGAAGCCGCCGAAACTCAGGATCGCGTAGGACACCTGTCCGCTGACCTTGTCGATCATCAACCGTTCGATATGACCGATCCGATCGCCGTTGGGCCGGCGTACCGCGGTGCCTTCGACCCGGTCACTTGCAATCATCCGGTGTGGTTTAGTCATCACTTCCGTCATTATCGCCCTCCTGGTGGGGTTGACGATGCAAACCAACGTGTCCGCCATCGCCGGGTTCCAGCCAAATCGGGCCGGATCGGTGCGTTATATCGGCACGATCCGCGACGGAGGCCGCAATCTCCGGGACCGCCCATATCAGGACAGCTATGCTTCCCTTTCTCAAAAAGGGTGTGTGGCGGTGTCGCTGCCGGTCGGCGCGCTCGTGCCGCCCTGTAGCGAAGAATTGATGCGCGCCCTGATTAACGAGCTGATCGCGCCGGAATTGACCTCCGGCTGTAGCTCGGCCTGCAACTGCTGCAGCGGTGACTGGTAACTACTGCTTGAGGTCGCGGAAATTGACGTCGTGAAGGCTGCAGGGGTGCTTGCACGCGAACACAGCGGGGTTAATGGTCTTAACGAGACTTTTTTGTCGCCCGACGCGCATGTTGCCCGACGTTACAGCCTCGGCATCGGAAATATCGGGAAACAAAAATACTTCATCGGTTTTCCCGAATCACGGTCAAAAGTCCGCATGGCCACGGCATCGCCAAACATACTTGTCGTTGACGACGATCGCGAGACGCGGTCGCTGATCGCGAAATATCTGCGCAGCAACGGTTGCAACGTGGCGACGGCAGCCGAAGGACGCGAAATGGCGCGCGCATTGGCCGACCATCGCGTCGACCTTCTGATCCTGGATGTGATGCTGCCGGGCGAAGACGGCCTCAGCCTGTGCCGCAAGGTGCGTGCGCAATCGCAGGTCCCGATTATCATGCTCACCGCGCGCGGCGAGGACGTCGATCGCATTCTTGGCCTGGAAATGGGCGCGGACGATTATCTCGCCAAGCCGTTCAATCCGCGCGAGTTGCTGGCGCGGATCAACGCGGTGCTTCGCCGTCAGGCCGCAGCCCAGACGTTCAGCGCCGCCAACGGCGCGACCGCCCTCACCTTTCTGGGATGGCGGATTGATATCAGGCTGCGGGAGCTGCGCAACCCGGCGGGCGCCCGGGTGGCGATGACCAGCGCCGAGTTCGACCTGCTGCGCACCTTCTGCGAACGGCCGGGCCGGGTGCTGTCGCGCGAGAGCCTGCTCGATCTCACCCAGGGACGCAACGCCGGCTCGTTCGAGCGCAGCATCGACGTGCTGGTCAGCCGTATCCGGCGCAAGATCGAGACCGACCCGCAGGAAGCCACCATGATCAAGACGGTGCGTTCCGGCGGCTACATGTTCACACCCACCGTGGATCGTGTCGCGGATTCCGCCGGCAGCCCACCATGAAGCTCGCGGGCCTTCTGAATTTCAGGGGCATCAGCGGACAGATCGCGGTACTGGTCGTCGCCTCGATCATCGCGATTCACCTGATCATCGCCGTCACCTTTCTGATCCACCGGCCGGACCAGATCGCGCCCCCGATCGACCATTGGCATAGCCAGCTCACGGCGGCCGTCCAGATACTCGGCGCCGCGCCCGCGGCCGAACGGCCACGGCTTGTCGCCGACATCGGGCGGGCTTTTCCGCAACTCGACATCGAAAGCCTGCCACCGGGCCCCGCGACCACGACGGGCGACCCCACCAATACCGACCTGCGTAGTCTGCAGCGCCGGCTCGGCAGCGGCTACCGGATCTTTTTGCTGGCGCGCGATGCCGATGTCCACAAGGTCCGCATCGTGCTGCCGGACGGCGCGGCGATTTCAGCAAACCTCATGCAGAATGCGCGGCAGCGTCCGTTCTGGACCGAACCGTGGATGATGACATTGCTGTTCGGCGTCAGCAGCGTCACCCTGCTCGGCCTGTGGGCCGCCCGCGCCCTGACCGCGCCGCTGTCGGCATTCGCCAGAGCGGCCGAGAATTTCAGCCTGAACGGCGCCGCCGCGCCGCTGCCCGAACGCGGCCCCGAGGAAATCCGCTCGGTGGCGAAGGCGCTCAACCGGATGCGGGAGCGGATCACCGCTCTGATCGACGACCGCACCAAGATGCTGGCCGCCATCAGCCACGACCTGCGCACGCCGATCACCCGGATGCGGCTGCGCGCGGAATTCATCGAGGATGACGGGCATCGCAGCCGGATGTTGCGGGATCTCGAACCAGATGCGGTCGATGCTGGAATCCGTGCTCTCCTTCCTGCGCAACGATCGCAAGCTGGAATCCATGACGCTGGCCGATATCGCGACCACGCTACAGCTGGTCGCCGATCAATTCGCCGATATGGGACACAGGATCGCCTACGACGGCCCGCAGCACGCCATGGCCACGGTGCGGCCCGACGACCTGCATCGCAGCGTCACCAACCTGGTCGAGAACGCGATCCGGTTCGGGGCCGAGACCACGATCCGTCTCATCGCATCGCCGGACCGCATGACGATCGAGGTCGAGGATGATGGCCCCGGCATTTCCGACGCGCGCAAGGACGTCATGCTCGAACCGTTCGTGCGCGGCGACGAGGCCCGGAACATGGATGAAGCCTCGGGCTTCGGCCTCGGCCTTTCGATCGCGCGCGCCATCGTGCAGGCGCATGGCGGTGAACTGTCACTCAACGACCGACAGCCGCATGGTTTGATCGTTCGCATTCAATTGCCGAGCGAGCAGTCGGCCGCCTGAATCCAGCAAGCGGTGACGCTCAGGCCGCGAGCGGTTCGCGATCCGGCTGCTTCTCATCGAAGAAAGCTACTGCCTCGAACCGGTAGTCGCAGGCGCGGCAATACCAGAGGAACGCGGTCCGACGGGGACCCGCTTCAACCCAGTCTGGAGCGGCGATTGGTTTGCCGCATTGGGCACAGGGGTTTCCGCGAGGCAAGCTTCCGAAGTCAGATCGGGCCATGGCGCATCTCCCTTTTTGCAGGTTTCTTTTTTATGAATTGGACAGGCTCGCTGCCGGATATCGACGCTGCGTCCTGCCGCGCGCACTCATAGCATCGAGTCAGTAAAACAGCGATGACAAAATTGCGAAGAGCGACGAAGAATATCTACTTCGTCGCCGGATCGACCGCCGGCTCGACGGTATGAAGCACGCCGGGCTTGCGGACGTAGATGGTGGCGATGTCGTCGGCATAGACCTTCTGCCAGCCGTCGATGTGGCCGAGCAGCTTGTTTGCAGCACTCTGCGTGCGCATCAAGGTCGCCTCGATCTTGTACTCGTCGAGCAGACGGAACAAATTTTCCGGTTCCCTCAATCCACTGGCGGAGTCGTGATCGACAAAGAATTTCTCGCCATACAACTCGGTGCGGCCGTCGATGAACGGCGCGACGCCATTGGCGATGAGATAACCGCCGAAATCATAGTCGTTGAACACGCGCGTGAAATTCAATTTCTTCAGCGCGACCACGGCGGCGACCGGCGCGCCATGGGCATGCGGCTCGAAGCGATGCACCGAGGCATAGCCAACCGTTCCCGCCAGCAGCGCGACCGCCACGCTTGCGAACAGCATGCCGCGCATCGGCGGCGCGGCATTCGCAACGGCAACCTCAGTGCCGCCAATCTGCTTCGCCAGCGGCGCGGCGAGCACCAACGGCGCAAGCAGCGCCAGGATTTCGGTCGACCGGCTCTGGTAGAGCGCCATATGAAGCAATCCTAGCAGCAGCAGTATGCGCGTCGGCGGCAGTTGGATGCCGCGCAACAGCGCAAGCCCTATTCCCAGCAACAGGCAGATTTCGAAGGTACCGAGGCTGCCGAAATCGGTCGGCCGAAATTCCAGGATCAGCGGCAATGCGGTGCCCAACGTCAGAACTTTTTTCGCCTCCAGCATCGAATTCCAGCCATAGGGCGTGCAACATGCCGCGACCAGCGTGGCTAGCCCGAATGCCGCCCAGCGCAGCGCCAGCGCTTTCCGCGACGCAGCATCGGCGCTCACGACCGCATCGAGCGCGATCGGCGCCACCAGCATCAGGCCGAGGACAAAGCCGCCATGCAGATTGGCCCACAGTGCGATCAGCGGCAGCAGCCAGAACGACGGCGCGTCGCGCCGATCCGCCGCGGCAATCAGTCCGCCGACCCATGCCACCATGACCGGCAAGGCCAGCACATGTGGCCGCGCCAGCAGATGCGGCGCGGTCAGGGCCAGCGCCGCGGCGACGAAGACCAGCGTCGTGCCTTCGCTCAAATGCCGGCTCAGGAGTTTTGCCAGCAACCCGAAGGTCGCCGCGCTCGCGGCGGCCGCCAGCACCACCGGCCCGCTCCAGCCGAACATCGAATAGGCCTTGGCGTAGAGCACCTGCGATACCCAGTACATTGAAATCCAGGGCTGGCCACGCGCGGTGAAGGAATAGACGTCGGTTTCCGGGAAAGCGCGGTGATCGAGCATCCACTGCCCGATGGTGACATGCCACATCGTATCGGGATCGATCAGCAGGTGGTTTCCGGCCAGCACAAGCAGCGCATAGGTGCCGACGCCGACCCATAACGGCATCAGTCCGCGCATCGGGCGTGCATTCTCGGCGGTATTCGCAACGGACATGGTCATGGGCGCGGCCTAAATCTTTTTTTCCCAAGGGATTGAAGCGGCCCAAGAAAGCACGCCAAGGCATAATTCTTGGTAAACCGCTAACGATGGTTGTGGTTAAGCGCACAAGAAAGCCGGAATTCGGCCATATGCGCATCCTTGAAATCTCGCGATCGGGCGGCCCAGGCCGTCAACCGCACCGGTCGCGCCCGGAGGCCATTGCCCATGAAACGACTGCTCGCGCTTGCCTGGCTCGCCATCATGGCGTCCCTGCCATTTCCGGAAGCCGCGCAGGCGCAGCGCGCCGAATATGACGCGCTGGTCGCCGCCCACGCCCGGGCCAATGGCGTGCCTGAGGCGCTGGTGCATCGGGTGATCGTGCGCGAAAGCCGCTACCAGCCCGGGCTGGTGGGGCGCGGCGGCACCATCGGGCTGATGCAGATCAAGCTCGCGACCGCGCGCAGCCTCGGCTACACCGGCGATGCCGCCGGACTGCGCGATCCCGACACCAACCTCACCTACGCGGTGAAATATCTCGCCGGCGCCTACCGCGCCGCCAACGGCGACCACAATCGCGCGGTGCAATACTACGCCGCCGGATATTATTACGCGGCCAAGCGCCAGCGGCTGGAACGTCACCGGCATCCGGGGCCGGCGCTGGTGATCGTCCCGCAGACCTTGGCAAACACGCCCCCCACCGATGCCAACGCAGAGCAGGTTCCCGAGTAGGCGGTGCAAACCGGCGATCGGCGCGTTGACACCCCCTGCCATCGGCTTACATTGCAGTTTGTTCCGAGGGGAGCTCCGATGAGGAGCTGAGAGACCGCACGCTCAAGTCCTGTTCGCAGGTGCGAGACCGCGGTGACCCTTTGAACCTGATCCGGGTCATGCCGGCGAAGGGACAGGGATGTATCAGAGTTCGAAGTCACAGCGCGGGCAATCGCCCGTCGCAGAGCGGGGCGAATCTCCGGTAGCCGTCATCGGCGCCGGCGTTGCCGGCGCGTGGCAGGCATTGCTGTTCGCCCAGGCCGGCCACCCGGTGACGCTGCACGAGCGCAGCGACGCCGCCATGATGCAATCGACCAGCCATTGGGCCGGCGGCATGCTGGCGCCGTATTGCGAGGCCGAGGGTTCGGAGCCCGTCATCGTCAGGCTCGGCCTGCGCGCGCTCGAACTCTGGCGCCAGCATTTTCCGCAGACCCCGTTCAACGGCTCGCTGGTGGTGGCGCATCCGCGCGACCGCGCCGACTTCGATCGCTTCGCCCGGATGACGTCGGGCCATCGGCGGCTGGACGCCGATGCGGTCCGCGCGCTCGAGCCGGCGCTGGAAGGCCGCTTCCGCGACGGCCTGTTTTACCCCGATGAAGGCCATGTCGAGCCGCGCCGCGTGCTGCCGCAACTGCATGCGCGGATCACCGAGGCCGGCGGCACCATCAAATTCAACAGCGAAACCAGCCTGGAGGAGATCGACGGCATCGCGATCGACTGCCGTGGCCTTGCCGCGCGGCAGGCGCAACCCGACCTGCGCGGCGTCAAGGGCGAGATGATCATCGTCGAGACCGGCGAGATCGAATTGTCGCGCCCGGTGCGGCTGATCCATCCGCGCTGGCCGCTCTACATCATTCCCCGCGCCGACAACCAGTTCATGATCGGCGCCACCTCGATCGAGGCCGAGGATCGCGGCGTCAGCGTGCGCTCGGCGCTGGAATTGCTGAGCGCGGCCTATGCGGTGCATCCGGCCTTTGCCGAGGCGCGCATCGTCGAATTCGGCGCGGGCCTGCGTCCGGCGTTTCCCGACAATCTGCCGCGGATCGCGATCGACGGCGAGAACATCGCGGTCAACGGGCTCTACCGCCACGGCTTTTTGCTGGCGCCGGCGCTGGCCGAGCTGACGCTCGGCTATGTCGCGCGCGGCGTGATCGACAATGAGGTGATGGCATGCGCGTGACCGTCAACGGCGAGCAACGGGAGATCGCCTCGCGCAGCGTCGATGCGCTGCTCGGCGAACTCGAATATGAGGGCACGCATTTCGCGATCGCGCTGAATTTCGACGTGCTGCCGAAGAGCCGCTGGGCCGAGACGCCGCTGAACAGCGGCGACGAGATCGAGATCATCACGCCGCGGCAGGGAGGGTGATGATGGGTAAGCGAAAATCTCTCAGCACGTCGTCCCCGCGAAGGCGGCGGCGCTTCACCCCTCCCCCTTGCGGGGAGGGGTCGGGGGTGGGGGTCTCCAAGCACGGAGCTTGCGGCTTACCCCCCTCCCCAACCCTCCCCCGCAAGGGGGGAGGGAGCGACGCGCGGAGACGATCCATGCTGAACTTCTACGGCAAAACCTTTTCCTCCCGCCTCCTGATCGGCAGCGCGCTGTATCCGTCGCCGGCGATCATGCAGGCGGCGATCCGTGCTTCGGGCGCGCAGATCGTCACGGTGGCGTTGCGGCGCGAGGCCGCCGGCGGCAAGACCGGCGATGCGTTCTGGTCGCTGATCCGCGAGCTCGACGTCACGGTGCTGCCGAACACCGCGGGCTGCCGCAGCGTGCGCGAGGCGGTGACCACCGCGAAGCTCGCGCGCGAACTGTTCGGCACGCCCTGGATCAAGCTCGAGGTGATCGCCGACAACGACACGCTGCAGCCCGACGTGGTCGGCCTGGTCGAAGCCGCCTCGATCCTGATCAAGGACGGCTTCGAGGTGTTTCCCTATTGCACCGAGGACCTCGGCGTCGCGATGCGGCTGGTCGAGGCCGGCTGCAAGGTGGTGATGCCGTGGGCGGCGCCGATCGGCAGCGCCAAGGGCATCATCAACGGCGATGCGCTGAAACTGCTGCGCGACCGGCTGCCCGACATCACGCTGGTGGTCGATGCCGGCCTCGGCGCGCCGTCGCACGCCGCGCACGCGCTCGAACTCGGCTACGACGCGGTGCTGCTCAACACCGCGATCGCCAAGGCCGCCGACCCCGTCGCGATGGCGGGCGCCTTCCGCGCCGGCGTCGACGCCGGCCGCACCGCTTACGAGGCCGGGCTGATGGAAGCCCGCGACTTCGCCTCTCCCTCCACTCCAGTCATCGGGACACCCTTCTGGCATGCCGTATCCTGATCCGGTTTTACCCCGTGGTCGACAGCGTCGCCTGGGTCGCGCGCCTCGCCGCGCTCGGCGTCGGCACGATCCAGTTGCGCGCCAAGGACCTCGACGACGGCGGCGCGCTGCAGATCGTGACCGACGCGCTCGCCGCGGTCGAGGGCACGCAGACACAAGCTCGTGGTCAACGACTACTGGCGCGCGGCGATCGTCGCCGGCGCCAGGCACCTGCATCTCGGCCAGGAAGACCTCGTCGACGCCGATCTCAAGGCGATCCGCGACGCCGGCCTCACGCTCGGCATCTCCACCCATGACGACGAGGAGCTCGCGACCGCGCTTGCGCGCCGATCCCGATTACATCGCGCTGGGGCCGATCTTTCCGACCACGCTGAAATCGATGCGGTTCGCGCCGCAGGGCATTCCCAAGATCACCGAATGGAAAAAGCGCGTCGGCGACATTCCGCTGGTCGCGATCGGCGGCATCAAGCTCGAGCAGGCGGCCGCGATCTTCGCCGCCGGCGCCGATTCGATTGCGGTCGTCAGCGACGTCACCCAGAACGCCGATCCCGATGCGCGGGTGCGGGCGTGGCTCGGACTGAACGCGGAGGCCGTGTGAGTGAGTCTATCGACTGCCATCGATTGCGAGTCAGTGCCGTCATTCCGAGGGCGATGCGAAGCATCGAATCCCGGAGATCTCCATCGGCTTTCGCGGTCGTCTGGTGCTTGCAGCGCGACCCTCCCCGCAATGACGGTGCGAACCGGCAATCTCGATCAGTCCATTGCATCTCCAGATTCCGGATCGGTCCGCATAGCGGACCGTCCGGAATGACAACAAATTCACAAGGAGGATACCCCATGAACATCCGCTCCAATCCCGACACCACGCTTCCCGCCGTCACCACCGGTCCGCTGCCCGCGTCGCGCAAGATCTTCGTCACCCCCGACGAGGCGCCCGATCTGCGCGTGCCGCTGCGCGAGATCATCCTGAGCGAAGGCGCCGGCGAGCCGAATCTTGCCGGTGTACGACACCTCCGGTCCCTACACCGATCCGAGCGTCACCATCGACGTCAATGCGGGCCTTGGGCGCGCGCGCATCGAATGGGTGAAAGAGCGCGGCGGCGTCGAGGAATATCAGGGACGCGACATCAAGCCGGAAGACAACGGCAATGTCGGCGCCTCCCATGCCGCGAAATCGTTCACCGCGCATCACAAGCCGCTGCGCGGCCTCGACGGCCACATGATCACGCAGCTCGAATTCGCCCGCGCCGGGATCATCACCAAGGAGATGATCTACGTCGCCACCCGCGAAAACCTCGGCCGCAAGGTGCAGCTCGAACGCGCCGAGGCCGCGATTGCCGACGGCGAAAGCTTCGGCGCCTCGGTGCCGGCGTTCGTCACGCCGGAATTCGTGCGCTCGGAGATTGCCCGTGGACGCGCGATCATCCCCTGCAACATCAACCACGCCGAGCTGGAGCCGATGATCATCGGCCGCAACTTCCTGACCAAGATCAACGCCAATATCGGCAACAGCGCGGTGACGTCGTCGGTCGAGGAAGAGGTCGACAAGATGGTGTGGGCGATCCGCTGGGGCGCCGACACCGTGATGGACCTCTCGACCGGGCGCAACATCCACACCACCCGCGAATGGATCCTGCGCAACGCGCCGATTCCGATCGGCACCGTTCCGATCTACCAGGCGCTGGAGAAGTGCGACGGCGATCCGGTCAAGCTGACCTGGGAGCTCTACAAGGACACGCTGATCGAGCAGTGCGAACAGGGCGTCGACTACTTCACCATCCACGCCGGCGTGCGGCTGCCCTACATCCACCTCACCGCCAACCGCGTCACCGGCATCGTCTCGCGCGGCGGCTCGATCATGGCGAAGTGGTGCCTGGCGCATCACAAGGAGAGCTTCCTCTACACCCACTTCGACGAAATCTGCGACCTGATGCGCAAATACGACGTGTCGTTCTCATTGGGCGACGGCCTGCGCCCCGGCTCGATCGCCGACGCCAACGACCGCGCGCAATTCGCCGAACTGGAAACGCTCGGCGAGCTGACCCAGATCGCGTGGAAGAAGGGCTGCCAGGTGATGATCGAGGGCCCCGGCCATGTGCCGCTGCACAAGATCAAGATCAACATGGACAAGCAGCTCAAGGAATGCGGCGAGGCGCCGTTCTATACGCTGGGGCCGCTGACCACCGACATCGCGCCGGGCTACGACCACATCACCTCGGGCATCGGTGCCGCCATGATCGGCTGGTTCGGCTGCGCGATGCTGTGTTACGTCACCCCGAAGGAGCATCTCGGGCTGCCCAACCGCGACGACGTCAAGGTCGGCGTCATCACCTACAAGATCGCGGCGCACGCCAGCGATCTCGGCAAGGGCCACCCGGCGGCGCAACTGCGCGACGACGCGCTCTCCCGCGCGCGTTTCGACTTCCGCTGGGAAGACCAGTTCAACCTCGGGCTCGATCCCGTCACCGCGCGCAGCTATCACGACGAGACGCTGCCCAAGGAAGCCCACAAGGTCGCGCATTTCTGCTCGATGTGCGGCCCGAAATTCTGCTCGATGAAGATCACGCAGGACGTGCGCGACTACGCGGCGACGCTGAACGATCCGGCGAATGTGGGATTGTCGATCTCCGGCACCATCGAAGACGGCATGGCGCAGATGAGCGCCAAGTTCAAGGAGATGGGCAGCAGCGTGTATCTCGATGCGGAGAAGGTGAAGGAGAGCAATCGGAGTTTGTAAGGCACTCTCTCCGCATCGTCATGCCCGGGCTTGACCCGGGCATCCATCTGAAATGTGAAAGGCCGGGCTCTCGCCCGGTTTTTTTCAATTCGCGGCGGGCGGTAGCACGGATGGGCGAAGCAACATCCGGGGTTTGATAGCTTCCCGCATATCGCTGCGCTCATGCGGGCTACAAACTAACATCTCCCGAGTTGACGATGGTGAGATGGGAAATGCAGCATATGACGTTTCGGATGACAATTTCCAAAGATAGAGGATTGCGACGCGTAAGCGACGTTCGGGCGCACCGGCCCGCTTCTAGCGTCTAATGCCGGCGGGAAGCCCTTGATGTGCTCGGATGCTTCACACACGAGTTTCCACGTCGAGATCTCTAATTTAAAGCCGATGAAACCCTGTCTTCGTAGATAGCGTTGCAGCTACCTGAGCGAAGGGGCAACGATGCATAGTCCAAGCCCTTGATCCTTACTGCATGATAGGACCGCACTTCCCCGCCGCATTCGACTGCAACAATTCTTCGTTCCGACGACCACAGAGGTATCATCACTGTCATTGCTCCGGCTCCCGCCTCGACATGAACGTCAAAGGAGAGCGCCCCCTGCTTCCAAGCAACTTTTTCGAACCGGGAATTGCTTCTGGCATCAATCCAACGCAACGCTTGCGATGCCGATATGAGGGCAACTCCACGCTCTTTCGCAATTCGGATGGCGGTACTTACGAAATCGTCCCTGAAGTCGTAATGTGTCCCGAACATTCCAAAGAATTGCTCCGGACCTAATGCCTTATCAATCATGAAGCCAACGCTGTTCGCATAACCGATGCCGCTTTCATCAACGATGTGAGTGGCTGCCTGGTAGATGTCCAAGACCTTACCGTCGAGATCGGCGAACCGCATGGGAAACCCTGATCCCGTCATGAAGCCCTGCTTTCCCTGAATCCAGGAGCCGGGCCAATAGTAGTAATTCAAACTGAATCTGATGCCGTGATCCCTCTCAACCTTTACCGTATCGGCCCATCCGTTCCATGGAATACAGTGAAGCCGGTGCGTCTCCTGCTT
Organism: uncultured Alphaproteobacteria bacterium; assembly: GCA_963843235.1. Lineage (GTDB taxonomy): Bacteria > Pseudomonadota > Alphaproteobacteria > Rhizobiales > Xanthobacteraceae > Bradyrhizobium. The sequence continues at coordinate 73,076 of CAWJJV010000001.1, read as the reverse complement.
TTGGATCCCCAGCTTTTGTCTTCCAAAATCACCGACTTGTTCGGAGAGATTGGAGGATACGGTCGAATTATCTTGGTCGGTGCAGCCAGTGTCGGTGTGGATTCCGATCTCGAAACCTAACGCTTCATAGCGCTTGACGTGGTCCGATACCATCGGCGTGTCGGGCGTCACGTAAGATGTCGCCCGATAACACTCCCATACTTCGACCCGACACCCAGGGGGGCTCTCGGCCTTTAGCTTGGCAAACGAGTCATGAGTGCCTTGTTTGGTTCCGTGATCATCGCTGGCGAGAATGATCGCCGCCCGTCTTCCTTCCGGCAGGTACCAGAAACGTGGTAACGGCCGACGATCACTGTTCATGGTTAGGATGAGATTTGCGAAGAAGCGCTGTTGCTCGTCTGCCTGAGGAATCCCGATCTTGTTCATGTCGGTATAGTCGGGGAAGAAAAGATCGTTGGCTCGGCGAGGAGGAAAACCATCGCGTTCCTGGTTAACCCAGGCCGGATTGCCCTGTCGGGTACGAATGATGGATTGAGCGAGATCATAGGCGTAGGCCGCAACGTGACCACGTCCGATGTTGCGCAACGTAACGGCTGGGCGGCCCAGCGGTCTTGTCGCGTTTTCGTAGAGGTGCGCAACAGCTACGCTGTCTTTGAGCTCAAATCTGGTGGCAGGAACGCGAAGCTGAACACTCTCCTGAACAATCCCTTGCCCAGGTTCAGAGCCGCGATCAAAACGAATGTAAGTATCCAGAACAGGATCTCCAGCGGGACCAATCCCCGACAGAGGCAACAGATTGCCTTTTGGTCTGATGGCGATGAGGTTTCCTCCTGCGCTCGCCCATGTCGCAAGCTGATGAACTTTCTCATTACTCAGGTCGGAGACGGTTAGAATGACAACATCGGTCGAGACGAGCCGCTCTTCCGTTAGGTCCTCAACATCGGCAACTGCAAACAGGTTGAAGTCCCTCGGTTCGCAGTATCTCCGCGTAGTAAGTGCCGAACGGATTGCTGGAGCCGGTGATGATCAGGACTGGCGCGTTGGACGGCGGATGGCTTTTCTGCGCGCCAGCCGAGTCATCCGCCAACTTGAGTCCCCAATTGCCGCGAGGCGGCGAACTTTCTTCAAAAGCGACGCGAAGTTCATGGATTGTATCCTGGAGAGGACTGCTCGCAACGACATCTGGCTCGACGATGAAGAACGGAGCAATGAATATAAATGAGCAACAGACAGAATCCCCAGCCAACTAAAGCTCAAGCGCCTAGCCATTCTTCCTCTTTCAGAACTGGATGGAATAACAGTGCTGGTCCCAACGTCTCAAAATATTTTTGTCGCCTCGTTTGGTTTAGTGACGTAATGATCGCTTATGACAAATGACGGTGCAATGCAGCCCTTTGTCTCATTTGTCGGGCGCTGCCTACGTCGCCACCATAAACCGGCCCTGTGCCGACGCATTCAGACAAGCTCGTAGGGTGGGTTAGCGCAGCGTAACCCACCATCCTTTAGCCCCAAGAACGGTGTGTTACGCCGGAGCCTGTCATCGGGCCGCGCATTGCGCGGACCCGTTGGGCTAACCCGCCCTACAACGGGCTCATGGGTTGGTGATGTCGCCCATTCGCTCGACAAGATGCGCACGCGAGGGTCCCGGCTCAAACCGATCCGCGAAATACTGCGTTTCACGGGCCACCAGTCCGTCGCGGAATTCCATGATGCTCACCGTGTAAGATGGTATGCCGTCATAGGTAAGCACGAACTCGGTGACCCAGAGATCGCCGCTGCCGATCATTCGCCGGATCGTAAAACGCTTCTTGTTGGGCTGGACGGTTCGGCTCTCCTGGATGTTGCGCCGGCCGCGGATGCGCTCGCCGGATTGCGGATAATCAAGCACGGCATCCTCGCGGTAGATTTCATGTTCGACCTCGAAGTCGCTCGCGTCCGAAGCCTTCCAGTGGCGCTCCAGCGCCGTCCGCACGGTTCGATCATCCATCTCGATCTCCCGCCTATGTTATGGTTCGGGGACATTGAATTCGCTACGCTCCACGCTATTCCAGGACGTGGGGCGCTATGGCCGATCGCGCCAGCGTAGGCCGCCGAATTCCGACGAGCAAGACGGCGGGTTACGGCTTCGCCTAACCCGCCCTACGGTCATGACAAAGACTTCACGATCGGCTGATCCTCTTTTCATGATCGGATCGAATCCGGTTTCCCACGGAAACCGTCCGTCGCGATCGGGCCATACGAGCTGGAGGCAGGGAAACGGCCGCGGCGATTTCCTGTAGAACCAGATCGCCGTTCCCAGATATTTGTCATAGAGCTGCAATGGCACCTCGACGAAGCACACATTGCCGTTGAGGAGAATGTCGGAAGAGACATCGCCGTCGGCGTATTTCTTGCCCTTGGCCGCATCGTCGCGAACGATGTTGATGATCTGGGCGGCCTTGCGTGGATCCATGCCGAAGATGACAATCTCGGCCTGCCCGTAGTTGAGAGCGAGGCCGATCGAAAACGAGAAAGGCGGCTCGTCCTTGTCGCCCGAGACCCCCAGGATGTGGCAGCCGCGCTCGCGAACGTTGCTTGATCAGCGTTTCGTCGGCTTCTTGCTCGGGCTTGGGCCATTTGAAATCTTTGAACATGGCAACTCTTGCTGTGCGGCGGGTGGACCGATTGGAAACAACCTGTAGGAGAGTTAAATCTTTTGCACCACCTGGGTCAAGAATCACCGCGATCTCGATTTTCAAAAAGCCCAATGTCATCGGACCGTCATTGCGAGCGTTAGCGAAGCAATCCAGGGCCGCACAGAAAGGGCTGGATTGCTTTCACCTTCGCCGAACATCGCCGTGGATAGGTCCGGGTTTACGGCAACTGCGGTTGCCTTGCGTGCCGAAGCGCCAGGTCGGCCATGCATTCTTTCATTTTGGCAGCATTACTGTGTTGGCATTCTTGCCGAATTTGTTTCATCTCGTTGTGGTCGCGGCGCAGATCAAAGACCGCGTAGACAATCGCGAGGAAAATAACCGCGACTACCGCGATGCCGATCGCCCTCATGCGCGCCTCCCTCCCAAAAAAACTACGCTGCCGACGCCTCAAGCCTAGCGAAGCCCAGGCGCGCACGATAGGGGAAAACGCAAGCCCGCCGCGACCGAAAGCAAGGCTGGCTTTTCTCTCGCCCGATCAGCCGGATCAGCCTGCGCCGCACAACCTCCGGCGTTTCCGATCCCGACGCGTCCGATCCCCCAATCAATCCCCCGGGCATGTGAACCTATTCATAACCACTTGCGCCGTTCCGGCACAGAATAGAGGTCGCGGAGGGCGCAAACTATGACCCAACGACCCGCGAAGCGCATACCCGACTGGCTCACGACCGACCTGCTGGTGATCATCGTGTCGCTGGCGATTATCGGCATCTTCATGGCCATCGATTAAGCGGCTCAAGCGCTGCCGCTTGCTGGCCTGCCCTGCGTCCATTCGGTGGTCGACGCCGCGTGCAGGCGATGGCCTCTGGCGCGAATGGCTGGCGGTGGCCACATGATCGGCGGCGCGTAGGGTGGATTAGCGAAGCGTAATCCGCCGGTTTCTGCTGCTGAACGCGATGGCGGGTTACGGCGGAGCCTGTCATCGGGTGCGCGTTGGCGCGACCCGTTGGCTTATGCAGACTACGGACCCTCCATCGTCATGGCCGGGCTGGTCCCGGCCATCCACGTCTTTCTTGCTTCGAGGCTGCAAGACGTGGATGCCCGGCACAAGGCCGGGCATGACGAGTTTGTAGGGTGGGAAAAGCGAAGCGTGCCCACCATCACGAGCGGAGCATTAGATGGTGGGCCGGCGCTAATGCGCCTTTGCCCACCCTGCGGTCTGAGAATTGCTTCGCTTGGTGCGCAACAGCAATCTTGACCCCGCCCGCGACAATCTAGCCCGACGGGCAAATCAGCAAAAATCCTGTCCATCCCTCTCGCGAAAAACATTCCGCTTAACATTCCGGCCAAATCAGCGGCTTAGCTTGTCGCGTCTCACCCGAAGGAGGGGCGGCTCGCGATCGTCACGAACGTTGCGGTGAGATGCGGTGGACGCAAGGCGCGCAGCAGACGAGCGCGCGCCATGCGGACGGCGAAGTCGCGCGGTCCTGGCGCCCCGACGCTGGCGTCAAGTTGGCGATGATGCTTCGCATCACGCTGACGATGGTGGCAAGAAAGCCCGGTCACCAGGGAGAGCGCGTTATAAGCCGTAAACCACTGCGCAGGGAAAGCCGGATGAATCCGGTTGAACCTGTGGTCCTACCCCGTGCTTTTTTGCACGGAACCCACGGGTGCGATCGGCACCCGGCTTTCCCTGCGCCCTCTGTATCCGAAGAGGGCCAACGACGACGCACAACTCGGGCGGACCACGCCGCGAGGATGCCTGCTCATGTCCGTTCGCTGTTTGGAAGTTGATTGGATTTCCGAGTTTATCGAAATAACGTAATTAAATTAATGATTTAGGCCGATTTTGAGGATGAGCCTAAACGATGAACGAGCACGTTGGGCTACGGTCTGGGCTACGCCCGGCACGGCTCGATCCTGTGCGCTGGCGCGGCTTGCCCGGTGTACTGTAGCCCTGCGCTGGCGGCGCGCTGTAGGGCCTTGCTGCGGCCTTGCCCCTCGCTTTCCGCGCCCGGTGTCAAAGGCCCTGGGAAACCCACCGGGCCTAGGCCCTAGTTCAAGCGTGGTTCTAACTGCATTCCCAAATTGATTAAGATCAACATCAAGCGCATTATTCGGGTCGCGGGCAGGAACAAACCCCAAGGGAGTTTTGACATGGCTGCACAAATCCAATCGGGACAGATTTCGCGTCGAACAGCGCTTTCACTTATCGGTGTTGGCGGGGCATTAGCTATGGCACTGCCAGCTACGATCTTGGCTGTATCAGAGGCCGAGGCGCAAACCGTAGGGATGGAACGCCGCCAAGACCGGCGCGAATTCCGCCGAGACCGGCGGGATGCGCGGCGCGACTATCGCCAAGATCGGCGCGATGCGCGGAGGGGCGTCCCCATGACTACGACCACGGGCAGCGCAAAATAGTCATCTAATCGCTAACCGCGCCCGAGGATCGCATTCGGCTCACGTCGGCTTATTTGACGTGAGGCCTGCTCATGCTGGTAGAACGGCGCGTTGATGATCTCGGAAGCTTTGTTCAGATGGTTCCGCGCGCATGACCCTCGATCCGATCCACCAGTTCAACATCAACAAGATCTTCACGATTGGCCATATAGGCAATCAGGAGATCGCCTTCACCAATTCTTCGGCCTACATGTTGCTCTCGTTGGCGGTGATCTGCTTACTGTCCGTTCGAGGCTTTAAAGGCCGCCAACTAGTTCCTGGCCGTTTCCAATCGGCATCCGAACTGAGCTACGAATTCGTAGCCAATATGATCCGCTCCACCGCCGGTCAGGAAGGCATGAAGTTCTTTCCGCTGGTGTACTCAATCTTCATGTTTATTCTGGTCTCGAACCTTATCGGTATTATTCCCTATACCTTTACGATCACAAGCCACATCATCGTCACGGCTGCATTCGCACTGCTCGTGTTCTTTACCGTGCTGATCTATGGCTTTTACAAAAATGGCCTAAAGTTCTTCAAGATTTTCGTGCCGCCGGGCATTCCGATCTACATCCTGCCGCTGGTCGTCCTGATCGAGATCATTTCTTTCCTGACGCGGCCGCTTTCGCATAGTGTCCGTCTGTTCGCCAACATGCTGGCCGGTCATATCACGCTGAAGGTGTTTGCGGGCTTCGTCACCCTGCTCGGTACTTCGCTTGGCGCAATCGGCTGGATTGGCGGCGTGGTGCCGCTGGCAATGACTGTTGCGCTGACCGCGCTTGAACTGCTGGTGGCATTCCTGCAAGCCTATGTGTTTGCGGTCCTAACCTGCATCTATCTCAACGATGCCCTCCATCCGGGGCATTAGCCTTGTCCCGTCGCCTGCCGGTCGCAGTCCTCGTCAGGAAGCGGCTCTAGAATTGCCGTGATTTCCACTGGAGGGACTTCTCCATTGCGTCGCGCCCCGCCTGCGCGCCAGTGAGGGCTGGCCGGTGTCCGTAGGAAGGCCGTAGAGCGCGGCGGGGTGGCCCAAAGACAGAGCATTTGCGGCACAACTAGGACAGTATGTCTGCCATTTTTGCCCGCGAACAAAATCCGACTGTTGCGGTTCGGGTACAGGTGCACAGCGCCAAATCGCTTATGCTGAAAAACTCGAACTAAATTAATAAGCACGACCGCCGCAAATAAGTTCATCGGCAGTCCGCTCCCGAGCGACGCCGTAAAGGGAGAACGATATGAAGAAGTTTTTGCTTGGCACCATTGGTTTGGTTGCACTCGGCCTATCTGCTCCGGCATCAGCTGCCGATATGCCCGCACCGCCACCGGCCCCGCTCCCAGTGATGTACAACTGGAGCGGCTTCTACGTTGGCGCCAATGGTGGCTGGGGTCAGAGCCACGATTGCTGGGATTTCATCCGCATTGTGGGTATTGGTGATGGGTGCCGCGACCGGTCCGGCGGCATGTTCGGCGGCCAACTCGGCTACCGATGGCAAACCAACCAGTTCGTTTTTGGTTTGGAGGGGCAAGGCGATTGGGCCAATTTCAGCAACACGCGGGTCAGCGAAATCAATCCGTTCTTCTCGACCCGGATAAAGACTGACGCGGTCGGCCTGTTGACCGGCCAGGTCGGTTGGGCCTGGAACGCCTCGCTGCTCTACTTGAAGGGCGGCGCGGCAGTGACGAGCAATCAGCTCGATATACTCAGGACCTTTGACGGGTTGGATTTCGCCAGTGCAAATGCGACGCGCTGGGGTGGCGCCGTCGGCGTCGGCTGGGAATATGGCTTTGCGTCGAATTGGTCGGTCGGTGTTGAATACGACCACCTGTTCATGGGCAATTCGGACAATTCATTCTCGGCGGCAAATCCGATCCTTGCGGGTGCGGCCAATCGCATCAGTCAGGATGTCGATATGGTCACCCTACGCTTTAATTACCGCTTCGGCGGCTATGGCGGCAACGGCGGTTACGCAGGCGCCTACTGATTTCCTGGTCTCCAGCATCTGCGCTTTCTTCTCGATGTAGGCGAGCAGATAGCGTCCATCATGGGTATCGGAACCCGGCTTGGAGGTTCACGCGTTAGATCAACCATTGGGACGATTGTGGCGTGGCCTACGCGACGTCGCGCGCGTGCCAACGCCGTGTTCTCGCCACCCACGCGCCGCCGCATCGAGGTGACCCTCTGGCGGGGACCGTCGAAGGATGGCGACCCTCCGCATCCATCATTCAGGCCAGCTCTTTGTGCTTTAGGGTGATAACGAACCGTTGGCCCTGCCAAAGCTCAAGGTCGTGACCATCCAGCAGGCATTGAGCCCCCTCAATTGCCTGCTCATCATTGAGACACGCCAACGCCGTTCCGCTGATGAAGTGGCCGTCCGGGCCGATTGTAAAGATACGATATTGCGACATGTTCAACGCCGATCACCCGCGACAAACGATTTTCTGGATGCAGCGACCTAGCAGGCTCGCGAGCGCCTTGTCGTATAAACAAAAATATAATTTGCGGTGGTGCAGTTCAGTAATGCGGTTCTTCGAGCAGATTTCTGTTGATGGGTTATCTCTCTGTTACATGATTGTCTTACTACCAAGCGGGCATCCCCCTGGGCGCTCGTCGTGACGATGCTGTGATGCCCGTCCGCCTCCGTCACCTGTCCCTGTCGCGTGGTGATGCTTGCGCCGTGATTGTGGTCGTCGTTGTGATGGCGCTGCTCGATGGTCTGTGTGTCCGTGGTCGTGACGCTGGCACGTTCGACGTTGGTGATTAGGCGATGACGTTCGGCATAGCGAATACCCGAACGGACATCGCAATCTCAATCGCGCCGTCGTCGGCGGTCAGTTTGGCCAAGCCAGCGGGATCAAGTACGATAATCTCGCGCCGGTGTAATCCCGAGGTCTTCAGGTAACCCTTCTGCTGAAGTGCAGCGAGCGCGCGTGACACCGTTTCGAGGGTAAGGCCCAGATAGTCCGCAATGTCGCGGCGGGTCATCGGAAGGGCAATGACACCTGCTACTGTCAGGCGGCCATTCATCTCAAGGAGGAACGTCGCCACGCGTTCTCGCGCGGACTTGCGTCCCAAAAGCAGCAGGTGGTTCTCTACATGCTGAAGATTGTCAGTTGTCATGGCTACGAGGCTTAGAAGCATCGCAGCATCGTTTTTGGCGACGCGCTCCAGGCTTGAGCGTTTAATAAGGCAAAGGGTGGTATCGACGATGGCTTCGGCGGTGAAACGATGGAAATCGCTATTTTCGAGGCCGAAGATATCGCCACGTAAGTGAAACGCACCGATCTGGCGGCGACCGTCAGATAGCAGCTTGTGGCTCCGAACCGCGCCTTCTATCACCTGATAGATATAGTCTGCAGGCTCCGCTTGTCCGAAAATCTCGATGCCTTGGCTGTATTTGAACTCGCTTGAACTGAGCTTCGCATGAGACAGGTCACCAAGCTCGCCAATAAGCCGAGGCTTCCTGTTGGGATCGGTATTGAGGTTTGTAAACATCGACACCCCTCAACTAAAAATAGATACTAACGCGGCCCGAACCGCACGGCAATTGGGCCATCGCGTCGTTTCGCTGCACTGCAACGTGATCGCAGGGGGATAGCGGACAACGCACCGCTTCCTCATCGCCGTCGAGATAGATGCGCGATGCGACCTGCTTGATGAGGCGTTGGACGATGCGATGGTCTGCGGCTTCGGGTCCTTCTGAGGGCGTGCGTTTGTGCGGGGACCGCGCGACGCCGACCTCCGAGGATATTTGCAATTTTGCATTTCGGTCTAAATTGTGTGCGGGTGGTACACAAATGGCGGCGCGCGATGTGGCGCATGTCGAACGCGCAAGCGCTGATCTTCGTCGTGGTGGCCGCCGTCATGGTCGCGCTGCTGGCCGCGCGCTGACCGGCAGCAGCACTGGTGGAAGGCTCCAAAACTCTAAAGTCCCTCCAAACCCTAAAGAAATTTTAGAGTTTTTATTACCCAGCCATGCCAGAGTAATAACCTGCTGCGCCCGAAAGGTGGACGCGGTGCCCGTCCATTATCGGACACTGGCAACGCGGTCGAGGTGATGCGGTGCGCTGGCGAGGCGGTGCGCGATGTGGACCATGGGGACGTGGGACACCCTGATCTTTATCGGACTGGTCGCCGTGATGGTCGCGGTGTTGCTGCTGCTGGCGTGATCGTGGGGTGATGTCGGTCGTTCGGGACTGGACCTTTCCAGCGTCCCGACTAGATTGCGGCGTCATGCAACTGCTATCAACTCTCATCTGTCCGTCCTGCCAGCACTCTGCCGTCGAGGCCATGCCGACTGACGCCTGCCAGTTTTTCTACGACTGCAAGGGCTGCGGCCAGCGGCTCAAGCCTAAGCCCGGCGATTGCTGCGTGTTTTGCTCATACGGCTCGGTGCCGTGCCCGCCGGTCCAGCAGAACGGGAAGTGCTGTTGAGGGCCGTCTCAGTCGCGCCGCTGCTGCGTGAGCGCTGACCGGCAGCCTTGCTGTGGAAGAACTCGCGGCAGAAACTGACGAACACCCTATGTAGGAACTGAAAAGTGAGTAGGATGTCGCCCTCAAACACGGTTGGGCTAATGGCCCGGCGGAAGGGCCAAATGCCTACAGTTGAACAATGCAGAGCATATGCGGCGAATTACAAAACCCTCGGAGATGATCCAGCGAATTCGGCCCGCCGATCCGCTGTGCTTTTGGGCATTTCACGTAGTTGGACAGCGCTGGCGCACCAATTTGAGAACCTTGCGACCATCGTGAGTTCGGAAGGATAGTAAGGGAAGAACGCAAAGCCCGGCCTACCTCACCTTGCGCGCGTCTTTACCGCATGTCGCCAGCAACGTGCCGTCGCAACCGGCGCTGGCGTCGACCAATGAGTGATCACTTGCCATGCCGCCGGTAGGCTCCCTGGACGTAAACGTCGTTCGGCCCGACGCCGGGCGGTCCGGCGGTCCCCACTTACCACGCTCCTTGGAGGGACGCCGAAACCGAAGGGGGTGCACATAAAAAGTGGCCGCCCGCGTTGCCACAAGCGGCCCAAGTCTGGGTGAGCATACCCCCAAGGGAGGGCAGCGATAGCCGCGGGGGCCGCTACCGCACATCCTAGCTGAGATGATCGCGATCAGCGGCTCAATCGAACGTAGGGTTCACGGAACGATACGAAGGTTTATGTCCCCCGCTACTTCAAGGGAGATGCCGCGCATGACGGCGTCCGATAAAATCACTCCCAAGTTGGCGATCTGGAGCTTGGGGAGGGACCGATGTGGCTGATGTCGGAATTTGAAAGCCTACTCTTCATCGAGTTGGTCATCGTCACGGTGGCGCTGGCGCTGGTGGTGGCGGTCGCGCGTTGATCGGCAGCGAGAACACTACGCCGTCGCCGGGGTGATGCATCACCTCCGTCGTCTTTGTGCCCGCCACGCTATCCACCGCAATGTGTAGCGGCTTGCCCTTCCTGCGCGGCCCGGCGCATTCTCTCGCCATGGGGACCAAATCACGCGAGACCATTTACGGCGCGTCAATCCGGGCAGCGGCAGAGCGGGCGACGGAAGCACACAAGGAAGCCGACCGGCTCGCCGTCGCGGCATGGAATAAGCGCATGCTGGTCTTTCAGGGCCGGCGCAGCCATCGCCGACGCTGGGCGACGCGATCAACGCCGGGTTTGGCTATTTCGAAGTGAAATGCTTGGGCTGCAATACCCACCAGACCGTCGCCCTCGACACCGTGCGGCGACCGAAGGCAACGCCGGTCCACGAACTGGAACGCTACATGCGGTGCGATGATTGCTCGCAGGTCCGGGGCTATCCGTACAACCGCTATGTCGGCAGCCTCGCACCGATGCCGGGCGACGAGTTGGCCATGATGCGGTCATGCCATCGCTGCCTAAGTCGCCGTGACCACCGGGTCGCTCACGAGCTGAGATGATAATTTTGTAGGAACGGGCTTTGCCGCATGCGCTCGACGCCCACTTCCTCAATGGGCAAGTCTTTCGCCGTTAGCAAGAAGCACAGCGCCTCCATTGCATACACGGCCTTCGCAAAAGCCCGGTATTTCTCATCGCCTTCGGTGTTCAGGTGGCCGTGCGCCGCCATTCCTCGAAACTTCATAACCGCTTCAAGATGTTTTGCTATGTCGTCGTTTACGATTTCATCACCGAATTTTTCTTTGATGCTCCTGATTAAGCGGGAGAATTGATTGCGCCGGGTCTCGCCACTAACTTTTGTCACCGAAGATTTTAGCCGGTCTTCCAAATCCGAATAGCCAAGTTCGATGGCTTTCTCAGTCGCAGATCGTGCGATAGCTTCGATGTCGTCCGGCTTTATCGCAACCTCCGATTTCGTGTTTGGTATTTCCTCAAACCAAGTACACGCGGCAAGCAAACGGGTACCCGTCATTTCACCTTCCAGCGCCAAACATTTTATCATAAGAGCGTTAGCTGACCGCCATACCGGAAAGCGCTCAGTCCACTTAGACAAGCCCCCATGAAGACGGCCAACTGCGCGTCATCCGTAGCCGAAAGCACGGGATAATTGGCCCAACCTTCTGGTCGTTTCTTCTCGGTCGGCCAAGTGTATTCGACCGAGTGATAGCCGCCAAATTCGCGCTTCTCAACAGCCGCAAGGCGCTCCTCGTCGACCGACATCCTCCCTATCTGGATGGTTTTCGGTCTCAGATTTATTCCGAGAGAAAACGATAGGAAAGTGACAACACAAAGGACGTGCGTGAAGTAATCCGATAGTGAAACGCCGCGGTCGAACTCGATCTGCAAACGCGGCAATATTTTCCGTACACGCCCGAACTGCACCACATCGCTAGTGAAATACTCTGCACGGATTGTGACCTGACCCACGCGCGCGGAGAACAGTTCCGCATATCGCTCCGAAGGCCGGTCAAGTTTCGAAAGGTAATCTGTCTTCTCTTTGTGGCGTAATATCAGGTCGGCGTGGTAGACAGTGAAGTTAACTACCTTAAGGCGATCTCCCTCTGACCAACGGTCGGGGCCGATTACAGCCAGACTTGATCTGATTTCTTCACTGTAGATTACCGCTTCGCCGAGACCGTGAGGTCCGACAGAATTGCCGCGAATATTCCAATACAAGGACACGATGGCGGCGGTTGCTGTCTGAAGGTAAACTGGTTGGTCAACGTCAACGTTGAACTGGTCATCGTAGCTATAGATTGTAGCGCGATCGTCTGTTCGTTGATGAAAACGAAACCCGTGTGGCGGTTTTCTGAAATAAGCTCCCGGCAATGAACTCGTTCGTTCCGTTGAACGTCGAACGGCATATTCGAATTATCCTTTAAAGTGATCCGGCCAATGCGGTCATTATGTAGCACGGTTGAGCGTGTCGTTGGCGAGTGTAGTTTGTGGCTTCGCAATCTTGCCGATTATGGTGATCGCGCCTGTCGATACCGCCAAGCTGTTCGGGGACGGGCCAGTTGGCGCGCCGCCCATTCGATTGACATCAACTAACTGCTAAGTTGCCTTATCCCGCGCCGCCTGATCTAACGCCGGACAATCACCTTAAATGACGCGTGTCGCTCAAGACATGGAGAAGTTGACCCGCTTCGCTGGGGGGAATTGTCCTATGGTGCTTTTGCAGCGGCGTTTGGCCGCCATTACCATTATTGCGACTGAACTTGCGACCCAATACGACGCACTGACCCGGTTGCGGGCGCGGGTCAAACGCGCCGAGGCGGCCCAGTCCGCGCAGCGGCGTCGGCGGAAACGTCCGCGTGGCTTGCCGCCCTGGCGCGCGCCATTCGAGTGCGGTGAAACCCGACGACGCGGTTCTGATACGAGGTGGGCGCGAGGCTGGCGCACCGAGATCGTCGTATCTCGTCAGGGAATGTCGCTCTGTGATCCAAAGGCCGATGCTGAGAATTCGCGGTAGTCGCCCATTTGGGCGGCTAGGCGGGGTCACCTGGCCCGCCGCTGCACAAGTGACCCCGCCACACCTGCGTTGGTGGTCACCCGCAGGTACCAAACGATAATCTACTCTCTAATTTGATATTGCAATTTCGCGACAATACGCCCGTTGTCCACATGGAAGCCGTCCTCATATGATCTGAGTCGTGAACCGAACTTAGGGGGGTGACGGGAGTGAGACAGAGGCTTGCTACGTAAACGGTTCCGACAACTAGGGCGCTCCACAAGACGATGTCCAGCATCGCCGTGATAACGTCCTCCCGAGTGATCGGCTTGCGGACCATACGCCCTCGTTCCCGACTGTCATTCGCATTTTGACACTGTTCCGCCGAGTCGCAACATTCATGTGTCACCTATTGTTGCTGAAAATCATCAGACCCCCGGCAATCCCATCGAGCTATTTAGATTCGCTTTGACTGTGCGTGCTCGAGCGCTCTCTATCGGAGCCAGCATAGGATTGGCGGAGTTGGCAAACATAGTGGGCGCTTTGGTCGTTCTAAGCGTGGCAATTCTCGTTGCGCACGCGCTCGACGCCTTTCGGTCTGGGTCGTAGAGGTGGGCCATGGCCAATAACAAGGCACAAGGAAAGTGGTACGTCTCATTTGAAACGCCACGGGATGAGAAGCGAAAATTTGCAAGGGTGACGGAAATCTTTGCGAGCGAGCACGAGGCAAAGCAATTTGCCAAGGAAAAATTAGTTTACGCGCAAAATATCTCCGCTGGTACGCTCAATCCCCTTCGGCCAAAGCGGACTGTGGCTCCAATTCACGTTCCTGAATGGATCGAAGGACCGGACTGAGCATCGAAATTCACCGAAAATGAAATGCGCCCTCTGCGAGGATACCGGCTGGTTATGCGAGAACCATTCTGACAAACCTTGGGATGGCGAGCATGGCTTTGGTTGCGGAGGTGCGGGGATCCCTTGCCCGAGGTGCAATCCCAGCGATCTAGAGCACCCGCCGCGACCGCCAGCGGGAACGCGGATTGAGGTCGACAAGGATGGTTCGCGGCATTGAGGCCCACCGCCCGCCGTGAGCGGGGGCATTACCCCTGCGTCAACTCGACCGTTCAAATTGAGTCGCTTTCCGTACACACGTGGAGCTAGAGTGGTGTCATCACCGTTAACGGTGAAAAAGAATGTTGCGTTAACGCCCTGACTCAACGGGGATTGCAATGCATGGGACGACCCAAAATTTGACCATAAAAGCTTACCCGATTGCTGATTGCTGCGCCGCAATGCAGCAAATGCCAGTGGCCCATGGAGCATGCCAACGTCATGCCGGGAATGGGCGTTCTGGGCGACCATATCTTTCAATGTCGTAGGTGCGGCAATCTTCAGGTCACGCCCATCACTGAGTAGGCCTGGCCTCAATTGGACCTGTTGGTCCTCCTGCATCGCATCTGCAACGGCATGGCTGAGGAACAAAAGTTTATGAGGTAGAGCGCTGAAGCCTTCAAGTCAGCGGGCTATGACGGGATTCGGTATAAGAAGCAGATCCTTCACTATCACGGCCACGATCAGCCCCACCACGAGCAAGACGGTGGCGATGATAACCGCGGTCTCGGTCTCCGTCATGGGCCGCATGGCGCATTCTCCGGAAAATGTTCGTTGAACAAACCTCATTTTTCCGCGCCCGACCAACGGAAATGCTCCGCGACGGTGCATTTCTTGCCCTGTTATTCCGGAGCCAGCGGAGCCAAATATGACGATAAGCATGCTCGACCAAATAATATTCAACCTGCGCTGCGGCCACCACGTCGTTCTGGGCAGGCTGGCGAACAAAAGTCGCTGGACTTGCAAAGACTGCGGCCAAGAAATGGATTTCGCTGCGGAGCCTTACAAGAAGGCTCTGGAGCGTGATTTGGATATGGCAACGCAACTCGACCTCCAGGCGAAGGTCCGCGAGAAGAAACGGTAAAGCGGGGTTTAGAACAATGGCCCGTGTCGGTCGAGGTCCAAAGTACAATGCAGATTCTTTGAAGGGTTCGATGTCTTTGGCGTTCATGTCCAGTATTGGATGTTCGCCGTCCTCACGATGGTTGTTGGTGCGACCATCGTTGGGATTAGGGGATCAAGGTGGTAGGATAGCAGCTGCTTTCCACTGAACTGGCGATGCCTTCAGTCCCCAAAAAAACGGCCCCAGCGCAGGGGGAGCACTGAGGCCGCCTTGGGATTTGTGCCGACAGGCGTTCGGCACCTAGTCTAAACCAGCCCATCCGTAGATCGTTCCTACTGCGTGAATTGGTCGCGCCACTAGTAACGTACTGTTTTGATCGTTGGTCCGCTACCGGACAGACAGATCGGAGAGAATGGCCATAAATTGGCAACGGCGATTTTTCGCCAGTACCTAGTTTTGAGAGGGAACCTGCCATGGCACGGCAGCGGCAGCACAAACACAGGGACACATTTGAAGAGCTGCTTGCAGAAGAGTCGCGGCAGTTTAAGGAAGCGGCCGAAAAGCAGCCTCCAGGTAGTACAGCCCGCGAACTGCTTTTACGTCGGGCACGGCAAGCCGAAACAGCTTCACACATAAGCAACTGGCTTACGTCGCTCGGACTGCAACAGCCGAAATAAATCGGGCTTTACCTTCGAGCTGTCTAAGGGTTGCCTCCAGTAGCCCCCTCTCAACGGGCCGAACTCATGAATGACGCTGGGCGCATCCTATTCGCCTTCGGTACGACAGCAGCCGTTGTGGTTTCTGCGTACTACGGCCTTCGCTGGCTGGCGCACGGGTTCTAGGAGCAAGCCCAGCTCCACCCGCCTTTCCGCAGCGCCCGTGAGCGGTCCCGCTGCCCGGAACGAATCAGCAGAAGAACGCTTGAGTCCCGGTTCTGTTGCTGGAGTATCGCGTATGCCTAGAATGGGCTGGACGCCGTCTATCGTACCCAAAGGCGACGATCAGAACGTCTACCTTGTGGTGGACGACTTCGGTCGCAATGGCCGAGCCTACCGGGAAGCCGATGTCGAGACCACCGATCTGGAAACCGTGATCGCTGATCTGCTCGACGGCCAGTATAAAAGTCCGATCAGGGTCGTCAGTTTCAACACCGTCGAGAAGTGGTCGCGGGATGTATCCGCCGAGGTGGCGCGCGAACTGCGCCATCGCTGCGACCTTCAAATGCGCGACGTACCATTTTTCTTGCAAGACTTCGTTGATCGATACGAAGGCCGCTATCACGACGTACAGCTACCGTTGCCGATGCGGCTCCTATGATCCATGGCTGACCGTAAGCCCGGCATCAAGGCCAATTATCCCGGCTTCGTTGAACCGGCGCTGGCGACGTCGATTACCAAGGTGCCGAGCGGCGAGCGCTGGCTGCACGAAATTAAATTCGATGGCTATCGCGTGCAGGTCCACATCAAGGACGCGGCGATCACGGTCTTCACCCGACGCGGCAACGATTGGACCAAACGATTCAAGAAAGTTGCCGATGACGCGTGGCATATCAACGCCGGGTCCGCGATCATCGATGGCGAGGTGGTGGCGCCAGCAGCCGATGGCACGACCGACTTTTCCGTTCTGCAAAATGAATTAAAGGGTCGGTCCACGAAGATCGTGATGGTCACTTTCGATCTGCTTTATCTCAACGGCTACGACCTGCGGAAGTTGCCGCTGATCGAGCGCAAGGCACACCTGAAAAAACTGATCGCCAAAACTGGCATCCAGTTCAGCGAAAGCCTCGAGATCGACGGCCCGGCGATGTTCAAGCACGCTTGCGGCGTCGGTCTGGAGGGGGTCGTCTCCAAGGTGCGAACAGCAAATATCCTGCCGGGCGATCAAATGATTGGGTCGAGAAGACATGCGCCCAGCGGGAGACGCTGACCATCGCTGATTTCGCGCTCGATGGCAGCAAATGGGATGGCCTGTATCTCAGGCAGGCGCAAGGGCGACGATCTGATCTATGCCGGAAAGGTTGATCATGGTTTCGACAAGGACAGCGCCAAAGAGCTACAGACGCGCCTCAAGCCGCTGATCAGGAAGACGCAGCCTTACGCCAAAAAGATCGCGCATCGGGGCATCTGGGTCGAACCGTCATTGTTGGCCGAAATCGAATATCGAGCCAAATCCGCCGAGGGCAAGGTGCGTCATCCGTTCTTTAAGGGTATCCGTGAGGACCTATAAGGCGCATGTCGGCTATGAGTCCGCTTTGCTCCCGGGAACCGACATCGCCGGCCAAACCGAACACGTCGGAAAGGTGCCCACAAGCCGACATTCACAAGCGACCTGCGCAGTTATAAGACGGCCCTAACGGGTTAACCGAGAGCCTCGCCGCGCCCGCCATACGGCGGTCAACAGAGCGGCGGCATTATTGAAGCCTTCCCTGCCGTCGAACCTCCGGCCGCCAGGCGTTCCATGAGTCTCCGACGTGCGATGGCGCGAGTTTTCGCCAAGGGAAGAAGGGTTTTCGCGCCATATCGCATTATTGCGGGCTGCAGCCGTCCCGCCACCGTTCTCAGATATAGAATGCCTTGATGTTCGGCGCCTCGACCTTGGCGCGGTCATATCCCGCCCGCATGGCCGGCTCGATCTGCCGGGGATCGAACAGATTCACCCCCGGCGGCGTGCCGGCGATGATCAGCATCGCCTTCGTGCCGGTCGCCTCCAGTGCCTCGATCTCCTTGTAGATATTGTGCGGGATGCCGCTGAGCAGGCTACCCTCATACCCATTGGTCAATGCGATGACGAGCGCCCGCTTCGAACCGGCCACGAGGTCGGTGTGAGCCCACCTCTTTGAAATTCCGCCATCCATGCCGAACCGCTGGCCGAGCAGCGTTGGGCCGATGACGCCGGGCAGCGACGAACTCGCCGCTGCGGCATGCGCGAGAGGAATGCCGTTCCGCCGCGCCACATCCTGATACACCACGAGCCGCTCGCCGGTGTAGCAATCATTGGAGGTGGTGAACATTTTCGGCACCGGCCAGTCGGTCCGACTGTCGCCTGTCAGCAGCCAGGCGAGCCGCTCGACACCGTCCCCATTCAGGTGATTGTCGGCCGCGAGCGCGGCGTGGCCTATGGCTCGGATCGAGGCTGGACTTCCGTCCTTGACGTTGAAATTGATCTCCTGCGCTCTCTTCTGACTCGCATTGGGAGCCGTGACCGGCGCCAGCTTGGCAAAAAGGCTCGGGAAATGGCCGAAGAAATCGAACTCGGCGCGCAGCTGCTGGAAACGACCAGACAACAGGGACGATCCTGCATAGGCGCCGGCGGAGGTGCCAACTACCATATCCGCTATAGTCAAATCGACGCCGAGTTCGAGAAGGCCATGAAAGAAGCCGCAATACCAGGCGACGTAATATTCGCCACCGCCGCCAAGCACGAGAGTTCGGTTAAGACCGCGGGCGAGGTCTGAGACCGTGGGATTTTCCGGAACTGGCCGAGCCAACCCGTCTTCGTCGAAGAGCTTGTCGGAAACGGCGGCGGCGAGCTGAGCCGGGCCGCCGCCGGTTACGCTGGCCTCCTGCGCGCGAGCGCCGGGATCGATGGGGACAGAGAGGGAGGTCGCCAGGCCAGCGCCACCTACTATGATATCTCTCCGGGAAAGCACGTTTGAACTCCTCTGCGTGCCGAAGCCATGCCGACGTCAGGAGACGCTGCCCAAGCGCCGAGTTGCCGCTCGCGCAATATAGCCGCGCTCGCTCCTTGGACGTTAGGCTAGCGATCAGCCTTGATCCTGGCGCGCGCGCCACGGGCTTGCTGGCCCGGCGCTCTCACAGACCTACGCGCACAGTCGCTCTGCCTGATTGTTCGCAGGAATGGCCCCAGCAGCGGGAGGTTAATTCGCGCTGGGGCCACCTGAGAACACCGTCGCTTATCGTCGTCGGCGCGGTGCAAAAGTGATCAGATTCGGAGCGGTAGCGCTGTCCTATTTTGCTCACTTGCTAAAAGGAACCGGTCGGTACGAGGCAGAAAGCTTAACGTATGTGCCGATTAAGTATGTGAGGCCGAACAACTCGCAACGTGATGGAGTGGTCAACGGCAAAGCAGATTTCATCGGGCAAAAACAAGACGGTACCGACGCCTAGCAAGGCAACGAAGCCATCAAACAGTACCGGCACGTCATCTCGGATTCGAGAAGCGAGGCCAGAGGAATATGGCCAGAGCTACGTGATCGGTGGGCAGGCCGTCTCGCCGCCACCGAGGCCGACCAAGAACGACCGTTAGCGCTCTGCTGCGCATGCCTTTGTTGGTCCAGGGCAATTGCCATAATAGTGGCTATGGCGGTGTTTCAGGCTCCTTTTGAATACGCAGCCTTCGTTTTATATGGTGTTTTGGGTGTGAACGGCGTGATGTTCGTCGTTTATCATCGGCAGCGCGAGCGGTCGCGTGATTGAAGGAGCCCGCCTCGGTTGGCGGCCTCCTGGATAGCAGAAGCAAAGCTGCAATGTCGGCGGTTGGCACAAAAGCGAAGTGCCCGACATCGTCATGTCATGTCCGAGTTCGAGGGCGATACGGAAAACATCCGCTCGCACTGAGTTATTTGACCCATTTGAGACATCAAAGCCGGGTTGCTTTCCTCCAAAGTTTCGTCGATAACGGCGGCATGACTGCCGTCGTGATCACGCTCGCGAACTTGTGGTGGCGCTCCATTTAGGAGCGGCACGGCTTTGTCATTTACGCAACCGTCGCCGCCGTTCATCGGCTTGCGAGGTTGCCTGCATCAACAGTCCGATTGAACGGCGGTTCTTATTTGGAGAACCGCTATGCAACATTCGTCAGCCACCCGGCCTGTCATCCTAACCGGGGATAGAACCACCGGCCCGCTACATCTCGGGCACTACGTCGGTTCGTTGAAGAACCGCGTCACCCTG
Source organism: uncultured Alphaproteobacteria bacterium (assembly GCA_963843235.1). Classification (GTDB taxonomy): domain Bacteria; phylum Pseudomonadota; class Alphaproteobacteria; order Rhizobiales; family Xanthobacteraceae; genus Bradyrhizobium. Next base: position 53,274 of record CAWJJV010000001.1, on the reverse strand, counting down.
CAGACGACACACCAGCAGTACCTGTTGCTCGCGGATGTCCAGGCACTCACGGACAACGCGCACAATCCCAGTCGGGTGCGTGACCATGTCCTTGAGATCGCGACAGACTACCTGGCTGTCGGGATCGACCCGAGCCTGACCACTATCTGTGTTCAATCGCATCTCCCGGCACTTGCCGATTTGACCCTGCTGTACATGAACTATGTCACGGTGGCCCGGCTTGAGCGCAACCCAACCATCAAGGACGAGATCCAGGCGCGAGGTTTTGGCAGAGATATTCCAGCAGGCTTTCTCTGCTATCCCATCGCCCAGGCCGCCGACATCACCGGTTTCAAGGCGACAATTGTCCCGGTTGGGAATGACCAGGCTCCAATGATCGGCAAACCAATGAGGTCGTTCGCCGCATCAATCGCCAGGCTGGTGTTGACGTGCTGCCCGAAGCCCGCGCGCTCATACCTCGCGTCGGGCGGCTTCCCGGCATCAACGGCAAAGGCAAAATGAGCAAGTCTCAGGGCAATGCCATTCCGATATCGGCCACGGTAGATGAAATACGTGAGTCAGTTCGGCGCATGTTCACCGATCCAAACCACATAAAGGCTTCCGATCCAGGTAGCGTCGAGGGCAACATTGTCTTCGCGTACCTAGATGCGTTCGACGAAGATCACGTTGCGGTTGAGGATTTGAAGGCACGCTATATCCGTGGAGGCTTGGGCGACAGTCTTGTGAAGAAACGTCTGGAGGATGTGCTGCAGGCACTTCTCGCGCCAATCCGGGACCGTCGCCGTGCACTAGCTCGTGATCCCGGCCATGTGCTGCAAGTCGTCAAGCGTGGCACAGCGCGCGCGCGGGAGATCACAGATGCCACTTTGCGCGAGGTTCGAACCGCGCTTGGCCTATTCACCCTAAACTAATCGGATCGGCGGTCTAGCCACGGTATTTCCGGGATTTGGCAATGGCGGTCTGGCTCTCAAGATGTCCGTTCATGAGGGGGACCGGAAGTGGTTGACGCACCATCATTCAGGAGCCGTGTCAGCGCACCGGCAGGCGGCCCGGCGCGATCACCGCTTGCGGCGAACGGCGCGAGCCGCGCCCCGACTAAGCAGAAGGACCGCTCGCTCTGCAGGATTACTTGTGCGCGCCATTCCATGCAGTCGGCGCGTCGGAGGGAACTGACCCCCGAAACGACGACACCGCCATGCGGACCCGCCCCGGTGCCGAACCAATCAACCCGTGTGCCTCACGACGCGGCGCATTTACGCACACAAGGTAGGCCTGCTCCGCTCCTTGCACCTTTGCGACACATCAGCCGCGCCCGGCTGGGGATCAAAAGACCTCGATAGCAGCTGGCTTGGCGGTCGCATCATGGAAGGGCGATCAGCTCCATCAGCTCCTTGCGCCGCGCGGACTCCGCCTTATGACCCCAGTCGAAAAGCATTCCCGGTCCATCGAAGCGAGGCAGCCTCAGAATTGAGCCGAGCGGATCGGCATATTCGCGGTCGCCAGCCGCGAGATAGCGGACCTGCCTAAACCGTTTGCGGACCACACGCTTGGTTGTGAGGCTGTGCTCAGTGGCAGGTATGGTACCACGCCCGTTCGAAAGCTCGACCACGCAGTCCTGATCACGGATCAGCGCCATAGTGCCCTCGTGAACCCACAAATCGACGACGGTCTCCTCGAGATTTTTTCGCGGCACGGGATCGCGATGGCGCGCTATATGGTCCACATCGAGCAGTTGTTCGTCACCGGCTAACTCGCGATTAAGTCCGGCGACGGCTTGGGCGTTGGCCGTGGCCTCCTCAGTCAGTTGAACGAGCACTTCAGCCGCCTTAGCGCCATCCAAGTTGATCCGGCGAGCCAGCGCGGCAGTCGTTTTCTCCAGCGCGGCGCGACGAGACAGGAGATCGGCACGCGCCGCATCTTCCTTTTGCTGCTTAACCTCGGCCCCGAGCGCCGCGATGCATGTCTCAAGCCGTTCGCGTTCACTAATCTTATCGTCTACCGAAGAGCGCCATTTTACGAATGTAGCCGCCCCCTTTGACGCTTCGCCCTTCGCCGCTTCCAGTGTCGTCAGACCCTTGTTAACTGCGTCGAGATCAGTACGAGCTTGATCGAGTTGTTTTTCAATCTGGGTCATTATCACCCTCGTCGGAAGTCAAATTGATCGTGTTCATTTTCGTCGAGTTGCGGCCCCTTCGCCAGCGACGATGCGGACTTCTCGGACGAATCGAACGATGCTTCACCTCGGTCGACCGTGTCTGCGTATTTGCTAAACCGGTCGTAGTCGACGTGCCATGTCCCGGAGAGTTTCAAAGCCCAATCGTGGTTGGCGCAAATCCTGCGAACCTGCCATGCGGCGAACGGATACCGGTCGGCAAAGGCACGAGCGGCGAGCATCCACTTCGGGCGAGCATTGAATGGTTTGGCCGCGGTCGGCGGCGCAATTGGCGGCGCATTTACGCTGTGCCGCTTCATGCTGAGAAGAATTTCGATTGCCGACCGCAACATCGCGACCTGCGCGTCAATTTCGGCGTCGTTCACCGGTCGACCTCCAGCCGCCGCAGGGTAAATGTCTTCCAGCGTCGCCGACGATAGAGGACCTTGATCCGGCCGTTGGCGGCCAACGCACGCAGTGCGCGCCTCGTCGCGACCAACTCGGAAGACGTGACGCGCCTGCGGTGCCCCGGTCGAACGATCAGCCGACGGCCCCCATAGGCAACACCAGCTATATCGCGCACGGTCAGCTCGTCGCGCCGTCGAAGGATTTCAATAATCGAGCGCCGAAGTGCGAGCGGTCGGTTCGCGAAACCTGTTGCGGCTCTAAAGCGCGATTTCACCGGCAACTCCGCTCACAAGGAAAATGCGAATTTTTTAATCCGAAATATGCTGAAATGGCGCGCGCCGGGGCGCGCGCACTATAGCTGCCCATTGTACGGTCCCTACCGAACCGGCCGCCCTTTTAAAATGGCACATCACCCTTCGGGTTCTTTAGCGAGGCGACGGAGCTCCGCTGCAGTTGCTTGATGCGAGAACTGCATGCGGAAGTGCCCCCACCGCTCCGCTTGCGCAGCCAAATCATCGTAGTGTGCAGCCTCCGCCAAACGAAGCGATGCGATGGTATCGACTGGCTTGGTCGGCCTGATGTTATCCGTCATGGTGTGTCCCTCTTTCTAACAGTCCCTTTTCTCAGCAATTGCGATATCAATGCTCGGCAACGAGCCGCGATGCGCTCCCGCTCCCTGCACCGGGTTTTAACGCATCTCGAAGAATACTTTGCTGCGGCTTGGTGACTCATGCCGGTGCAATAGCGGCGTGCGCCTTCTTCGAGCAGCTTGCTGTTCGGTCATATCGATCATTCGGTAAGCTGCGCCGTGGTCAGAGGCGAGATCAGGGTGGTGTGGAGGGTCGGTGTTCTGAACACCTCCTCCCTAAGGGAGGAGGAGGTGTGTTCAGACCCCTTCCGAACACCCTTTCTGAACAGTTCTGAAAGAGTGCCTGAACATGTTCAGAGGCGTCATTGTCTTGATCTGATGGCGTTTTCTCATTTCACCGTTTTCCTTGTTCAGACGTGTTCAGGTCTGAACACCGGGTGTTCAGATCGGGCGTGTTCTGAACAAGAATGTTCAGAGCCTTTTCCCCCTTCTAAGTGAGATCGATACGGCCCGGCTCCCCAGTGACCAGCTTGGCCTTATGCAGCGCCTTGAAGGTTCGCTGGACCGCGACGTGATGCGGCTGGCCGTCGCTCAGCTTCCAGCCAAGCTGTCGCGCCAACTCGATCTGTGACGCCTTTCTGTTGGCTGGGTCGCGCAGTGCTACCAATAGCTGGTCCTGGCGGCTTTGCACTGCTTGGGTAATGTCGGCGTGGCCTTGTTCGGTGAGCGGCGATGCAACGACGGTCGGGATCAGTCGCCCCTTGCTGTCCTTAAGCTGTTCGTTCGTCACCGTGCGCGTCGTGAAGTGCATCGGCGCAAAGTCAGGTCCCCGGTACTTGCCTTGCCAATGCAGCTCGATCACGCCCGACGCGGTGCGGGCTGCCGTCAAGTTGCCGTCGACCTCGTTGAGGAAGGCACCGCCACCGCGCGGGATCAGGTTGTCGTCGGTGGCGTTCTTGACAGGATGGCAGGCCACGATGACGCACGGCTCTCCGGGCATCGTGGTGAGCGGACGTAAGGTGCGGCGCGCATAGTCACCGAACTGCGTGTTGGAGTTTTCATCGTCGCCCTCGAAATACGCTGCGGCGGTATCCACGATAATCAGGCTGACGGGGCCGATCTGCTTAATCTCTTCGCGGATACGTTCCTGCATCTCAGAAATCTTGAACACGCCGGGGATGAAGTGAACGTCGATAGTGTCAACGTCGACGCCCATCTGTTGCGCCAAGGCGATCCAGCGCATCCGCACGTCGTCGGCGTTCTCGCCAGCGAGATACAGCACGCGACCCTTCTCGACCTCGCGATCAGCGATCTTCTTAACCTCTGCAACGTGCGCGGCGATCAACAGCAGGATCGCGGTTTTTCCTGCGCCGGTCTTGCCGGTCAGGCTGTAGAGAAAGCGCCGCTGCAACAGACCGAAGATGACGTAGTCAGGTGGCACGAAGCCCAAGACAAATCTCGCACTCGATAAGATCAGCCGCCGGTCGCGTTTCGGCAGTTGTGAGTCGGCACGTGGCGCGGCATCATGACCATTTGATTTTTGCTCCAGCTCGGTCTGCTTGACCTTGCCGACGAGGCGCGGATCGGGCGGCGGAAATTCGGTGATCCTTTTGTCGTTCATGGCGTCGCCTCGCGCCACGTCTCGTTGAGGTCATCGCCAGCCAGCATCTCGAGGGTGAACACCTCACGGCCAGCCTCATGCCGGGACGCCGAGACCTCAGGGATGGCCTCCGCGTTTTTTCCTCCGTCGTTGATCTCGGTCAGGATCTTCAGCGCCTCGATTCCGCTCAGCACAGCAGGGAATTTCATAATGTTTCCCGCGCCGCCGAGCGCCCAGACAGGTTGGTATCCGACAATCATTGTGACCGTTGGGTGCGCGCAATAGCGGCGGAGGCAATGGTCGAGACTACGTTCGTGTCGCGGAGCAGGCGCTCAATCTCTTTGCGCAGGTATAGGAGAAATTCGGTGCGCCGATCTCCAGCGAGGCGCTCGGCCTCCTCTTCGATCATCATCGCGAAGTCGAGGTACCGCTCGAGGACGATGATGGTCTTCGGCTCTTTCGCACTTGCGCAGGCCGCATCGGCAGTCCCACTGATCAGCGCCTGATTCTTCTGGCTTACCTCCGACCGGGCGACCGCGCGGTCAGCCGCTGCAGCGATGGCGGGGTCCTTCGGCTTGATGGCGGTGGTTGGCGGCTTCGGCTTGAGCTTCGGTTGCTTGCGCTTCTTGCCGTCCTTGCCAAGCGTTTTCGTCAACTGGGGAATTTCCCCAGTTGCAACTTTCACCGCGCGGACCGAGGCGACGGTTTTGTGGTCGACCTTCAGCACCTCGGCGATCTGGCGATTTGATTTCTCCGGCGTCGCCTTTACCACTTTCGCGATCAGGTCGCGTTTCTGTTCGGCGCTGAGATGGCGGCGGTGGATGTTGGCGCTGATGACGTAGGCGTAGGGGTCGCGCGTGCTTTCGCAGTGCCCGACCACATGGAAGTAATAGTCGTGAAGTTCACGCCCGCTGGCAATCAACGCCCGCAACCGGTTGCGGCCATCAAGCAGAGACAGCGTGCCAGTGGATACGTCCTCCCAGACGGTCATGGGCGTCCGTAGGTCGTGCTGCCTAACGTCCTCAACCAAGGCGTCGAACTCCGCGCTTCAATCAACGGGAACATCTCGGCTGCCGGATGCACCTCGATCACGTCGCGCCAGCTTTTGGATTGCTTGATAGTCATCGGTGGCCTCCGTTTGGGTTGGAAGCCGGGGCTTGCAGTGTCTCGCGCGCTGGCACATATGAGATGCAGTTCCAAGTGCCCTACATATTGGCCGGGCGCGCTGTGCTCACAGCGCCCCGGTTTTTTACTGGGCCTCGGCGGCCTCGACCTTGCTCGCAGGTCCTCGCCTGCGCCCTGGCGGTCGGCCCCGGCGCGTCGGGGGCTTGGGTTCGCCACGCGCGGCGATCATGTGCTGAAGTGCTGCTCGACACTCATGGGGGAGCCAGCGGACGACGTTTGGCGAAACGTTTATGGGCGGCGGATAAATCCCGGTGACGACGCCGCGATAGAGCGTCGAGACATGGATGCCGCCGAAGTACGCGCGGACCTTGCGGCTGTCCCAAAGTTCATCGTCGGGTTCGGGCGTTGGTGTGTCGTCGGGTGGATTTTGCAGCGTCTTGCCGCTGGTCGTTCGGCTCTTCATGCGGTCGCTCCAATTGTCGGGCGACCTTTAAATAGTCAACTTTTTTAGCAAACGCGACGGACTTTCGAGGCGACAAAATCGGGTTTGTTTGTCCTATGATGATGCGAACCGGCGCTACTTGGTGTCCCCGACACTACCCTGGCTTGGTGACCTTGTTGCCGGTCTTGTTTTGGCGGCGTCTGAGCCATCGCAGGACCGACGCAAGGCCCGGGACAGCACTGCGCATCACCGGCTTCGACGCAGCGATCAAAAAATTCGCCGCTGCCTCACCCGTCGTCTCGCCGCCAAGATGGCACCAGATCGCCAGCAGCTCGTTCCAGCAATGATCGCGGGCGGTCTTGCGTGCGTTGCCGCTGCGCGGTCCGGCCTGCTCGCTCAGGCGGTCGAGGGTAAGCAACAGCTTCCGGAAATAGTCATCGGTCTCGGTCAGCATACTGACATCGACGCCGGACGAAATAATCCTGGCCTCAACGAGTTTGCTGGGGATCGGTATGGCGAGCGCATCACGGATTTCGACCCTCCAGTTCTCGGCTTTCTGACGCAGGGCGACGAGTTCATCGCGACGCAGCGAATAACGTTTGGCTGCGCTGCGCGCTAGATACATGGACGCCGCTGCCTCCAAGCGGCCCCGCAGCGAATGCATCACGTAGACGTTCTCCTTGCCGTAACGGGGCGTCGGAATCTCGATCTGGTCGGCGTCGAGACCAAGTGCATCGAGAACCACCGTCCTGATCGGAATCCGACTCCTCGGGAGTGTAGAGGATCATCATCGCCGCCGCCCCAGCTTGGCGTTGGCTGGCACCGGCTCTGGGTCGACGAGCGGGTTTAGCGGGTTCGCGCGCTGCGGTGAAGTTGGGCGTCTTGTTGGTGGGATGATCGTCTATAATCATCGGGTCGCTCCAATTTGCGGGCGACCTCTTCCATATGCCGTTTTTTGTGACGATGCAGCAACGAAAAAAAATAGAGCCGCTCTTGAAATCTTTACGTTCAACGCGAGAGCAGTTGGGCAGCTGTCGGCTGTGTGATCAGCAACTGGTAGTCAGGGCTCGGACACTCGCCAAGAGTGGTCCATCCCTGGGTATCAAACAGCGAATCATAACCGCCGCTGCTTCGGCAACGTGATGACCCTAGGAGGCTCCGGGCTGACGATAGACCCAAGTCGCCGCGCCCATGCCTCCAGCGCCTCGCGCTTTTCGTCCATGTACTCATGAACGTCATAGACGCCGACGATGCCGGGTGGCTTGTGCGCGAGGATTGCCTCGCAGACGTTGAACGGGACGCGCAATGCCGACAGACCGGAGCGAACGACGCGGCGCAAATCGTGGTTGGTCCATCCCGGCAATGTCACGGCGTGATGATCCTCGCCGCGACGGCGGGCCAGCGCCTGGAGCGTCCTCAACATGCGCCGATCCAACTCGCGCTTGCTCGGACTGGCCATCACCAACGGTCGCTGGCCCGCGTTGTAAGAGAACAGGAATGGTCCGCTCTTGATGCGCGGCAGTGACGCGATCACGTCCAGCGCCGCCGACGACAAGGGCACGAGATGCTCGCGCGCCCGGCCATTCTTGCCCTTCATCCGCTCGGCCGGGATGATAGCGTGGTCGCCGTGAACCTCGGGCCACGACAGCCGCCCGCACTCGTTGAGCCGCAGCCCGGTGAGCAAAAGCATCCGGTAGGCCGAACCAACCGGGTAACCCATGCGGCCGGTCGCGCGCCAGAACGCGAATAGCTCAGCATCGATGAGGCGTCGGCTGCGCGGCACCGGCTCGCCGATGATCTTCGCGCGGCTAAGCCGGTCGCACGGTGACGTGGTTAGACCGAATTCGTGCTGGTCGATTGCCCAGTTGAAGAACCGTTTGATAATGATCAGCAGATGCCGGGCCATCTGGGGCGCGGTGCGCTTCTTGGCGTTGATGATCGCCAACACATCGAATTTGGTGATCTCGGTGAGCGGACGGTCGGCCCATGCGGCGATGAAGACGGAGCGGAGGTCGCGTTCCACGGCCTTGCCGCTCCGCTCGTGCGCCAGCTTGTCGGTGATGAAAGCCTCGGCGACGTTGGCGAACGAATGCCGGATGCGCAGCGCCCGCTCATGGTCGGCTTTCTCTCGGGCTTCGGCCTCGACCACCGCAGGATCGATCCCCTTGGCGATCAGGCTGCGCCATTCGCCTGCGGTTTGACGTGCTTGCTCCAGCGTAATCGCGCCATACGTGCCGATGGTGCGCCGGGTTGGAGCCGCGCCAACCGCGAAGCGGGTGAACAGGATGAAGCTGATGCGCCCGGCCTTGCCGCGGCGCGCCGGGTCGGCATCCACGGCGTCGTTGATCCTAATGCCGAAGCCGGGAAGCCGGGCGTCGAACACCTCGACACGCTGGCCGCGCGGTGCTGGTGGAAGCGACCGTAAGTAGCGGTCGGTGATCAGTCTGCGGTCGGCCATCTAGAGGCCTGCTCGGGTTCTGGGCTACGGCTGGGCTACAAACCCTCCGCGCACCTGAGAAAATACGTGCGAACGTCTGCACGCATTATAGCCCTAAAACCCCTTTTGATATAGGCTTTACGTGAGTTTATGCGAATAGCCGAGAACGGCTGAGAACGCCGTACAATTCCCTGTTTGACAATCAAATCTGAAAACCGGTCGGAGACCGTGGTGTGGATTGGATCAGCGCGGGTAGCCCGGATGAGCCAGCGGGTCGCGCGAACGCGCGCCCGATGACAGGCTCCGCGACATCCGGGTTGATGGCTGTCCCGCATATCGCTGCGCTCACGCGAGCTACGGACCACGCACCCATCTCGCGCGCGTGAGAACGATCCGCTACCTCAGCGTAATCGCGAGCCCGCTCAAATCCGCGTTGGCCATCAGTCCGAATTGCCGGCCGGCAAGCTCCAGCACCGCGCCCTTCTGGTTGGTCAGCACGATCGCGCGCGCACCGCCGCCGATCGCGAGCCCCGCGCCGGCCGCGCCATAGACACCGGCGACGTCCGAGGGCCGGACGATGTTGCTGACCCGGCCGTGCAGCACCGTCTTCGATCCGCCGAACACGAGGCCATAGTCGAGCCCGCCGGTCGACAGTGCGTAGCTCCGACCGCGGAACGTCAGCGTGCCGCCCCCGCCGGAGCCGCCGATGATCCATCCCGCTTTATAGATCGTGAGCGTCACGGTGCCGCTGTCGGCACGGGAAGCAGAAGGCAGACCGGCGCCGGCGAAAGCCAGCAGCGCGATCAGGGCAACGCGAACGGTGGACGAAATCTTCATCTCATTTTCTCCCGGCGTATGGTGGGCAGGTGGGATCTTGCGGGCGAGCGTTGCGCAGCCGTTCGAATCGCCCCGACCCAATGTAGCCGATGCGCCGAACCGGCAACACCTGTTCGCGCCCTGCGGGATGGGACGCTCGCCCCGACCTCTCCCGATATCCCGCGGCCGTGCGAGTAGCCTGCGGGTGCGTTGCGGGCTAGTCTCGGCAACGTCCGACGCGCCGGGGATCCTGATGCCCTTGGCTTTGACCGGAAATCCGGTTGGCGTTGAATCAAACCACTAAGAAGGCACTATCACCATGCACAACCTCACGCCTGTCGCCGGGCTGTTCGGCGGCGCACTGATCGGGCTTGCGGCCGCGGCGATGATGCTGCTGACCGGCCGTGTCGCCGGCGTCAGCGGCATCTTCGGCGGACTGCTGGCGTTGCGGCCTGCCGACCGGGCCTGGCGGATCGCGTTTGTCGCGGGGCTGATCGCGGCGCCGCTGCTCGCGGCGCTCGCGGGCGTCCCGCTGCCAAACCCGGCGATGACGTCAAGTCTCGCGCTGATTGCCGTCGGCGGACTGCTGGTCGGTTTCGGCAGCCGCATGGGCAACGGCTGCACCTCGGGCCATGGCGTCTGCGGCCTGGCGCGGCTTTCGGGCGCTCGATCGTCGGCAACGGTGATTTTCATGGGCGCGGCCGTCATCACGGTGGCCGTCATTCGTCACGGCTTTGGAGGTTAGCGCATGCCCATCATTGTCGCGAGCTTCGCCTGCGGGCTGATCTTCGGCGCCGGCCTGCTGATCTCCGGCATGACACAGCCCGAGAAGGTGCTCGGCTTCCTCGACATCTTCGGCGCGTGGGATGCGACGCTCGCCTTCGTGATGGCGGGTGCGGTGGCAGTCACCGCCGCTGGTTTCGCACTGGCGCGGCGACGCGGCGCGCCGGTGCTTGCGACGAAATATCTCTGGCCCTCGCGCAACGACATCGACCCGCCGCTCGTGGTGGGTGCCGTGCTGTTTGGCATAGGCTGGGGGCTGGTCGGCATCTGTCCGGGACCGGCGCTGGTCAATCTCGCCGGCTTCAGCCTGCCAATTGTCGTCTTTGTCGTCGCGATGATCCTTGGTATGCTCGGCTATCAACTGCTGCCCACGCCCGGTGTTCCGCGTGGCGTGGCGGAGAAACCCGGTCTCACCTCCCGCACCGATGGGTGATCCATGGCCTCAATCAAACACTTCGCTGCACCGGCCGACATCAAGGCCCCGCCGCTCTCGTTCGCGACGCGGGTCGGCGACCTCCTGTTCGTCTCGGGCATGCCCGGCTTCGATGAAAAGGGCGGCTTGCGGGACAGCTTCGACGCCCAGTTCGGCTTTGTCGTTCGCAACATCAAACGCGTTCTCAAAGAGGCCGGCGCGGACTTTCGCGATCTGGTCAAGGTCAACGTGCTGCTGACCCGCGCCTCCGACGTCGCGACCATGAATGAGTTGTATGCTTCGGCGTTCGGGCCGCCGCCCTATCCCGCCCGCACCACCTGCGTGGTGCAGGCGTTGCCCAATCCGGCCATGCTGATCGAAATCGAATGCGTCGCATCGCTGGCGGGGCGCTGAACGGCCCGCGTCGGCAAGTTTTATTCAATCGCTGGCGGGGCGCCGAGCCATGCTGACCCTCTACTCCTATCCCGAACTGTTCGGCGTCGCCGACAACAACGGCTACGGGCTGAAGGTGTTCGCGTTCCTCAAACTTGCGGGGGTGCCTTTTATCCATGAGCACGTGTTCGACGCCTCGGCGGCGCCGCGCGGGCAGTTGCCCTATATCGTCGACGACAATGAGACGATCGGCGACAGCGAGACCATTATCGCGCACCTGATCGGCAAATATCGCCTGACCATCGACGCTGCGCTGACGCCGGTGCAGCGGATCGCCGACCAGCTCGTCACCCGCATGCTCGACGATCTCTATTGGGTGATGTCGTATTCGCGCTGGAAGGACGATCGCTATTTCCCGGCGTTTCGCGACGGCTTCATGGCGCAGCATGCGCAGATCGGCGTCGACGGACTCAACAAGGCGCGGGACTACAATGCCCAGCGCTATTTCTACCAGGGCATCGGCCGCTACCCGCGCGACCAGGCCTATGCGCGGGGATTGGCGGATTTGCAGGTGCTGGCCGATCTCATTCCCGCCGACGGCTATGTGCATGGCGCGAAGCCGACCAGCATCGATGCCGGCATCTACGGCTTCATCGCCAACATCCACTTCTTTCCGATTGAGACGCCGCTCAAGCAATTCGTTTCCGCCCACGCCAATCTCGTGCGGCATTGCGAGGCGATTCACGCGGCGGTTGGTCGGTGATGTAACGGTTTCTTCGTCATGCCCGGCCTTGTGCCGGGCATCCACGTCTTAACTTCTTCGCAGCGAGAAAGACGTGGATGGCCGGGACAAGCCCGGCCATGACGACGCGGCCGTGGACAACGGCGTCATCCGCCGTTGGTGCGGCCCGGCTTCATCAGCGCGTCCCTCGCCGCGGCGAGTTCGCAGAATGATTGCGCGTCGCCGCCGCCGTCCGGATGCATGATCTTGGCGGCGCGCTTGTAGGCCTCGTGAATTTCCGCGCGGGCCAGCCGACTGTCGAGCGGCAGACGGAGAAGCTGCCGATGGCGCTGCTCCGCCGTCAGCAGCTTTGGCGCCACGCCGCGCTTGCCGAACCGGGGCACATTGAGCGAATGCAGGACATCGCGAATGACCCCCACCCGCCGGCGCGCGGCCGCCCTCGCGCTCCGGTCCGCTGAGGGAGCCAACGCGCCGCGCAGGCTCGGCAGCGCCTGCTGGGCCGCCTGCCGCAGCGTCGTCTCCCGGCTTGCCGCCATGTCGGCGGCAAGGCACGCCATCTCGTGGTAGTCCGGCGCAGAACCCTGCCAGAACCGCTCGACGGCGCGTTGCCATTGGCTGAACGTTTGATCCATCAGCGAAGCATCCTGTCGGCAAGCACCCTATCGGCCATCACCCTATCGGCAAGCTCGATCGTAACAATGGCAACGCGCCAACACGCCCGGCGTTTCCGATCGCGCCATTTTAAATTAGCTTATCGCTGAAATCTAAACGCGGAGGAAAACATGCCCGGCCTGCTCCAGAACCACATCGCCGTCGTCACCGGCGCGGCGTCCGGCATCGGCCGCGCGATCGCGCTGGGCTATGCCCGCGAAGGCGCGCAGGTGGTGCTGCTCGACCTCAACGACAAGGCGGCGGCGGAGGCCGCGCAGGACATCCGCGCGGCCGGCGGCAAGGCCGAAAGCTTTGCGCTCGATGTCAGCCGGCGCGAGGACTGCATCGCGGTGGCGAAGCGGGTGGCCGACACCGTCGGGCCGGTCTCGATCCTGGTCAACAATGCCGGCATCAACCGCCGCAACGCCTTCACCGCCGATGCCGACGCCGTGCTGAAAGACTGGCAGGACATCATGGCGATCAACCTCAACGGCACCTTCAACGTCACACATGCGTTCCTTGGGCCGTTGCGCGCCAGCCGCGGCCGCATCGTCAACATCGGCTCGATCCAGTCCTTTGTGCATGTGCGCACCCCGAACTCGCCGGCCTACACCACCTCCAAGCACGGCGTGCTCGGCTTCACCCGGGCGCTCGCCGCCGAGCTCGGCAAGGACGGGGTTCGCGTCAACGCGATCGGCCCGGGGCTGATCGAAACGCCGCTGAATGCGACCGTGCGCGCCAACGACCCCGGGCTGGTGAAGATCTTCCTCGACCACACCCCGCTCGGCCGCGCCGGCCAGCCGGAGGACATTGTCGGCCCCGCGATCTTCCTCGCCTCCGACCTTTCCAGCTACGTCACCGGCTCGATTGTGATGGCGGACGGCGGATATCGGGCGATTTAGTGTCGCTTACAGGGTATTTCCGCGTACCCCCCAGCCGTTAAGTTTTCATTAACCAAGTCCGACCACGGTCTCCGCGGGGTTGTTTTTCCGATGTTTCCGTTCGGCGATTCGAGCGGGCGTTGATCGGGAGGTGTTGATGTCCCACGAGTTTGTTGCTCTCGAATCTTTAGATCTCGCGTCTGTCGTTCCCGCGCCGGCGCTGTCGGCGTCCGCGCTGGCCCGCAAAGAAATCGTGCCGTTGCTGATCGGGTCCACCGTCGGCGAGATCGAGCAGGAACTGGTGTTGCAAACCCTGGCGCGTTGCGACGGCAACCGGACCCGCGCCGCGCGGGTGCTCGGCGTATCCGTCCGTACCTTGCGCAACAAGATCCGGCTGTATTCGGCCGACGGAATCGACGTTCCCGCGCATAGCGAATAGGGTGTCCCCAGCCGGGCGAAAGTCCCGGGTGGAGGAGACCCATGTCCAACGCGCCGCGTTTCGACATCGACGTGAAGGCGTTCTGGGCCGACCCCTATCCGGATCTCGCGAAGATGCGGAAGGCGGCGCCGATCGCGTTCGTGCCGCAGCTCGGTTCGACCATCTTCACCCGGCGCGACGACATCTTCGTCTCCGAAAAGCGCATCGACGTGTTCTCCTCGCATCAGCCGGCGGGGCTGATGAACACGTTGATGGGCCACAACATGATGCGCAAGGACGGCGACGCGCACCTGTCGGAGCGAACGGCGATGTTCCCGTCGGTGTCGCCGCGCACCGTGCGCGACACCTGGCGGGCGCAATTCCAGGCCCATGCCGACCGCATCCTCGCAGCGCTCGCGCCGCAAGGCCGCGCCGACCTCTGCAAGGCGTTCGCGCTGCCGTTGTCGGCCGAGTGCCTGAAGGACATCACGGGCCTGACCAACATGCGCTACCAGGACATGGATGCGTGGTCGCAGGCGATGATCGACGGCATCGCCAACTATACCGGCAACAAGGACGTCGAGGCGCGCTGCCATGCCGCCACCGCCGGGATCGACGCCGCGATCGACGACATGATTCCGGTGGTCACCAAACATCCCAACGCCTCGATCCTCAGCGTGCTGCTTTCGGCCGGCCAGCCGATCGAGAGCGTGCGCGCCAACATCAAGCTGGCGATCTCGGGCGGACAGAACGAGCCGCGCGATGCCATCGCCGGCACGATCTGGGCGCTGCTGACGCATCCCGAACAGCTTGCGCTGGTGACGGACGGAAAAGCCAAGTGGATCGACGTGTTCGAGGAATATGCGCGCTGGATCGCGCCGATCGGGATGTCGCCGCGCCGCGTCGCCAAACCGTGGTCGTTCGGCGGCGTCGATTTCGAGCCGGAGGATCGCGTGTTCTTCATGTTCGGCTCGGCCAACCGCGACGAGGCCTGCTTTCATGACCCCGACACCTTCGACATCACCCGCGACACCGCCAAAAGCATCGCGTTCGGCGCCGGTCCCCACTACTGCGCCGGCGCCTTTGCCTCGCGCGCAATGGTGGCCGACGTGGCGCTGCCCGGCATCTTCGCGCAGCTCAGGGGCTTGCGGCTCGACCGATCCGAGCCGGTGCGGATCGGCGGCTGGGCGTTTCGCGGGCTGCTCAATCTGCCGGTTATCTGGGACGCGGAATAATCATTCCGCTCTATCTTACTGTTGATGAATCCGCCGGCATCGTCAGCTTAATTGCTGCGGTCATCAAACCTCTGTTAAAAAACACGCTGAAATTATCGGGGGGTACAGGTGGCGGACGACACAACGACCCGACCAGGGCGCGCAGGACCGCAGGGCGCACGTGGACGACCGGGCGAGCCGGGGCGTCCCGGACCGCAAGGCCATCCCGGACGGCCCGGACCTGACGGCCCGCGCGGCAAAGCCGGTGCGCCGGGCAAGCCCGGCCCGCAAGGCAAACGCGGTGAGACCGGACCGCAGGGCAAACCCGGGCCGCAGGGCAAGCCTGGCGAGGCCGGGCCGCAGGGCAAGCCGGGTGTCAGGGGCGATGCCGGCCCCCGTGGCGAGGCCGGTGCTCGTGGCGAAGCAGGACCGCGCGGCGAGGCTGGACCGCCGGGACAGTTGCCCTCGATTGAACAGGTGATGCCGTGGCTGCATCTGATCTTCGATGCGTGGGAAGAGCACCGGCGCGCGCGCGAAGCCGCCGCGCAAGAGACCTCGGAACTGGAGGCCGCGACGCAGGAAGCGCTCACGGAACTGAGCGACGACTTCGGCGATCCGTATGACGATGACGACGATCGCCGCGAAAAGCACGATAAGAAAAAGAAGCGGCGCAAGGACAAAAAATAATCGCAGGCGACGCCAAACGCGGGAACAGCGGATTATCCGAACCGCAGCTTCGAGCGTTCCCGCGCCCGGTCGGCCTCGATCTCGCGGTCGCGCGCCGGCGCATGGGTATGCAGCGACACCAGCAACCGATGGGCGCTTGCCGAGACTTCGGCGACGGCGCGGTCGAACGCCGCCGCATTGGCCGCCGACGGCTTGTTGAAACCCGAGAGCTTGCGCACGAACTGCAGCGCGGAGGCGTGGATTTCCGCCTCGGTCGCCGGCGGCTCGAAATTGAACAGCGTCTTGATATTGCGGCACATTGGCTTGCTCCTTTGGCCAGATACGACGACCCGCCGCTTCGCGTGTCGAATCGAGGACGATCGGCCGCTGCAAAAACCTGCATGACGGATTATTTTGTCATAGAATGGACGGCGCGTTCACCCCCGTGCCGCAGCGAAACCGACAAAAAGCGAGTTCCAGCATGTCCCACGTCACCTACAAAATCGTCCAGCATGACGGCGGCTGGGCCTATACCGTTGACGGCGTGTTCTCCGAGCCGTTCGCGACCCACGCGGCGGCGCTGGCCGCGGCCAAGCGCGCCGCCACCGAGCAGCGGGTGCCGGGCCGCACCGAGGCGATCGAATACGAGACCGCTGACGGCAAGTGGCACACCGAGACCGCCGCCGGCAACGACCGTCCCGAGACCGACATCGAGGACAAACCGTAGTATTCTTCCGCTATCGCTCGATATTCCCCCGGCGCCGCCGGCGTCCGTCGAAGGTTTTTAGAGGTCTCCGCGACGTTGCCATCTCGGATCGTCGCGCACGGCGTGATAGACGTGCGCGATGGCGGCCCTGACAACGAGGCCGCTGCTCTGGGGGAAACATCATGGGGTTTTCGCGTGCGGCACTATCGGTTGTTTTTGCAATGACGTCATTTGCTGCAATCGCGGCGGATTATCCCGCACCGAAACAAGGCGACTGGATCGCCAGGGATTTCAAGTTCCACACCGGCGAGACCATGCCGGAGTTGCGGCTGCACTACACCACCATCGGCGAGCCCTCCGGCCAGCCGGTGCTGGTGTTGCACGGCTCGGGCGGCTCGTCGGCCAGCATGCTGACGCCGACCTTCGCCGGTGAACTGTTCGGCCCCGGCCAGCCGCTCGATGCGTCGAAATACTACATCATCATTCCCGACGGTCTCGGCCACGGCCAGTCATCCAAGCCCTCGGACGGCATGAAGACCGCCTTTCCGAAATACGATTACGCCGACATGATCGATGCGCAGTACCGGCTGGTCACCGAAGGCCTCGGCGTCAAGCATCTGCGGCTCGTGATCGGCAACTCGATGGGCGGCATGCACACCTGGATCTGGGGCGTGCGCTACCCACTGATGATGGATGCGCTGGTGCCGATGGCGGCGCAGCCGACCGCGATGGCGGCGCGCAACTGGATGCTGCGGCGGATGATGATCGAGACCATCCGCAACGATCCCGATTACAATGGCGGCAACTACACCGCGCCGCCACGGATGATGAAATACGCCGTCTCGGCGTATCGATTTGCGTCCGCCGGCGGCACCCTCGCCTACCAGATGCTGGCGCCGACCGCCGCCAAGGCCGACAAGATGGTCGACGAGCAGCTCGCGCAGCCGACCGCCGACGCCAACGACTTCATCTACCAGTGGGAGGCGTCGCATGATTACGATCCTTCCGGCGGCATGGAGAAGATCGAAGCCACGCTGCTCGCGATCAACGCCGCCGACGACGAGCGCAATCCGCCGGAGACCGGCGTCACCGACGCCGCGCTGAAGCGGGTCAAGAACGGCCGGCTGTTTCTGATCCCAGCCAGCACCGCGACCCGCGGCCATCTCACCACCGGCAACGCGGCATTCTACGCCCAGCCATTGCGGGAATTGCTGCAGACCGCGCCGCAGCGGACGATGTGAAGCGCGCGCGAACCGCCAGCATGCAAGATTGATTCCGCAGCGCATCAATCGATGCGGCGCGGCATCGCATATTCTTTGAGCATGCATCGAGACGGGGGCTCGGGCTTAATTCGCCTGCCGCACGATTCGTTTCGCGCGCCAGGCCGGCGTGCGACGATGGTGCGAGGGCAACGCGGTGGAGGATCGCATGCGACGGTTCGCGCAGATCACCCTGCTGGCGTGCGTGTCCGCGCTAGGGAGCGCGGCGCTCGCCTTCGACAACGGGCAATACGACAACGTGCCGCCCGACATCCGCGCCTGGTTCAAGGGCGTCGTCGCCCCCAACGGCGTGCCCTGCTGCGATATCGCCGACGGCCATCGCACCGAATATGATTTCCGCGACGGCGCCTATTGGGTGCCGATCGAAGGCCAGTGGATGCCGGTGCCCGCACACGCGATCATCCGCGACCGCGGCAATCCGGTCGGCGAGGCCGTGGTCTGGTATGTGCACCACCGCGGCAGCATCATCATCAGTTGCTTCGTGCCGGCCGACGCGGTGTGAAATGCGGTCGTCGCGCGACGCTCCACCATCGCATGATCCGCGATGAACGGTGGCCGCCGCGACATCGCGATGGTAGCCTCGTGAAGTCACGATGCATCTTTCTTCGGGAGACCGCCCTTGACCGATCTCGCCGCCGGTGACCTCGCCTCGATCTATCCCAAGCCCTCGCCGCGCGTGATCGCGAAGGCGCGGCCGGAGCTCGACAGCCACGCCAAGGCTTTTATCGCGATGTCGCCGTTTTGCGTGCTGGCGACGTCGGGCTCCGACGGCAGCGTCGACGCTTCGCCGCGCGGCGGCAATCCCGGCTTTGTCCATGTCGCCGGGCCGGACGAGCTTCTGATGCCGGATCGCTCCGGCAACAACCGGATCGACAGTTTCCGCAACATCGTCGAGGGCTCAGGCTTCGTGCAGCTGATCTTCTTCGTGCCGGGCATCGACGAGACGCTGCGCGTCGGCGGCAAGGGCAAACTCTCGGCCGATCCGGCGCTGCTGGCAACGATGGAGGAGTTCGGCAAACTGCCGCGCGCGGTGCTGGGCATCGCCGTGCACGAGGCCTATTTCCATTGCGGCAAGGCGCTGATGCGCTCAAAGCTGTGGTCGCCGGAGACGCGGGTCGAACGCGAGATATTCCCCAGCATCAGCCAGGTGATCCACGATCAGACCAAACTGGGCGAGCCGGAAACCCAGGCCGCGGTCGAGGCGCGCTACAAGACGCAGTTGTAGGAAACATCGAGAGTTCGGGTTCGAACTCGTTCTTCCTGATGCCCGGCCTTGTGCCGGGCATCCACGCTTCAGGGCATCGCAGGAAGCAAGTCGTGATGGCCGGGTCAAGCCCGGCCATGACAAATGTACTTCTCAACCTACGCGCTGGCGTGAACTGCCTCAGTGCTCGCTCTCGAGCCCGCCGACGTGCTTCTGGGTGTAGAGCTCAAGCCCGATGCGCCCGATCAGATCGAGCTGGGTTTCGAGGAAATCGATGTGATGCTCCTCGTCCTTCATCACGCTTTCGAACAGATCGCGCGAGACGTAATCCTTGACGCCGTGGCAGTAGGTCGCCGCTTCCTGGTAAAGGGTGCGCGCAGCCAGTTCGGTCGCGAGATCGCACTCGATGATTTCCTTGACGTTCTGGCCGATCCGCAAGGGATCGAGCACCTGCATGTTGGGAAATCCGTCAAGGAACAGGATGCGATCGGTGAAGCGGTCGGCGTGGTGCATCTCCTCGATGGATTCCTTGCGCCACTGCTTCGCCATCTCCAGCAGGCCCCAGTTGTTCAGCAGCCGATAATGCAGCCAATACTGGTTGATGGCGGTGAGTTCGCTGCGCAGACCCTTGTTGAGGAAATCGATGACTTTGGGGTCGCCCTGCATGATGCGCTCCGGTTGTGAGAGACCGCAAATCGGTCTCGTGACTGAATTTAGAACGTTTCTAAATCAGTTTACCGGCAAGAGCAACCCTTTTGCCGACGAGACAAAACCGCGCGTCGATTCAATGAATTATGAATTATGGACAAGAAACGATGGGCAGGAACGATCGGATTGTCAGGCCGGCGGCTTCGAGCGGGGCGCATCGTGGCTGTGGGCGTCCGCACTCGCCTGACTGTGCGGGCAGCCGGAACAGCAGGCCTTGGCGCAAGCTCCGAGCGCCTCGTCGATGATGGTCTTGATGGTGCGCGCACAGCGGCCGCATTCGGCGCTGCAGCCGAGGCAACCATAGAGTTGCTTGGGATTCCGGGGCAGATCTTCCGCACCTTGGACGGCACTGCGGACATCGTGGTCGGTCAGGACGTTACAGGAACAAACAATCATGAAAGCGGGGCGCTCATCAGGGCTGCGGATGATCAATCGATATTGAAGACCCGAGGGGGATGCAAAAGGAAAAACCCCATTTTCAAGTGATTCCAAACTGGTCGCGCGAAAGACTAGAACGGCTCTAAAGTGGCTGCGGCACAGGCATAATTAGGCTCCGCCTCTCCCGCGAACGCAGCTGCCGCCATCGCCGGAATGGTCCGACGCCGAATGGACCGCCCCAGCCGCGATGCTGTGCTGCTCGCCGCCGATCGGCGGACCGCGAATTGCCGCCGGACGGTCCGCGAGCCCGGTCGTAACTACTTGGTCGCGTCGCCATCCACACGAGCATGTCAGCCATGGCATCGCGATTTGCAGTGGCGTCGTCATGAATTGTCATCAAGCGGAAATGTTCGGGAAACATCCAGCATTGTGCGCCGCAAAAACGGCCTGCACCCGCCGCTATTGGCGGGCAAATATGGCCGGCCCGTTCATTGATCATTCAAGGGGAATGTGGAACTTTCGCGCCAACAGATCGCTTGATCCGCCGGCCCAATACGAGCTGTCCCGGCTCAATGAGAAAGGTGAAGCCATGAGGAAAACATTGATGGCACTCGCGGCCGTCTCCACGCTGGCCGTTTCGGCCATCGCGGCGTCGGCACCGGCCCATGCGCAGCGTGGCGTGGGTGCCGCCATAGCGGGCGGAATCATCGGCGGCGCCATTGTCGGCGGCGCGCTCGCCGGTCCCGGCTATTACGGCCCCGGCTACGGATATGGTCCCGGCTACTACGGGCCCGGTTACGGCTACTACGGCGGCGGTCCGGCCTATGTCGCCGGCGATCCCTATGGCGGCTGCGTCTGGCAGCGGCAGCGTTTCTGGGACGGCTATGTCTGGCGCTTCCGCCGCGTGCGGGTGTGCGGTTGATTCCGTTCACCTTCATTAAATCAGCATCGGCGCCCGCGGAAACGGTACGTTTTCGGGAGCGTCACCAAGAATTGGCCTGAAAAAACCTTTTTTCCGGCCCACCGCCCTCATCACGTTTCTTTCGATTGACTGTTGTGCGCTTTTTGGCGAGACGGCCAGACTCGAATCCAGCGTATGAGTCACTTTAAACCCGGCGCTGACTTGAGGCGCCATCTCTAGGAGAGCCCAAGACATGAAGACGACATTTGCTGCCCTTGTCGCGGTCGCAACCGTTGCCGGTTCGCTCGCGACGACCCCCGCAAGCGCCCAGCGCGGCCTTGGCGCGGCTGTGGCCGGCGGCCTCATCGGCGGCGCGATCGTGGGCGGCGCCATTGCCGCCAGCCGGCCGGCCTATGGTGGCCCGGTCTACGTGGAAGAAGCCCCGCCGCCCTGCCGTTTCGTTCGCGAGCGCTTCTGGGACGGCTACGGCTGGCGCTTCCGCCGCGTCGAGGTCTGCAACTAACCGGACCATTGATGCGCTGAATTCAAAACCCGGCCGAAAGGCCGGGTTTTTCCGTTCAGCATGTCCGTTGCTCAACTGGCCCAAACCGTATCCTCGGTCCAACCCAGCGCTTCAAACTCCGTTGCGCGCAGTGGCGCCTCTCCTGCGGAAAAGAACTCGTCGAGCTGCGGCGGGGGGACTTCGGTAGCGCTCAACATCGCATGCGCCTGACCCCGATGATGGGTCTGATGCTGAAACAAATGAAGCAGCAGCCGATCGATCCGCTCGCGTTGAATGCGATCAGCGCGGTGGATGTCAACGACGCGATTGAGATCGGCTATGTCCAGATGTTCGACGACAGCAATCAATCGCCGGTCCATCTCCCTCTGCGCGGTTCGGAGCATGGTTGCGGTTTCGCAGGGCTGCTGGTCCACCCAGGCTGCTGGCCCAAGCGTGCCGCCCTCCATTGCATCGACGTAAAAGCGATCGATCATCAGGATGTGATTGAGCGTTGCGCACAGGCTTGGAAAGAAACCGCTCCGCGGCGCTACGAAATCAGCCTGCGACAGCCGTTCACAGGCCAAGAGCAGGCGATGGTTGGCCCAGCCATTGTTGTAGGCCATGGCTCGGTAAGGCAGCACAGCATCCATCAACGCCTCCGCAGGCCAGATCACCCGAAGTCGTTCGTCCGGCCCGTTCTACCACAGGACACAGCAGAGGCAGCCTGCCGCCCTTCTATGCGCCGCGTTGATCGAGCGCAGTACCGCTTCGCTCGGCCAGCAATCCACCTTCAGCCCGGCCGACTTCTGGTACGTCCCGAGCGCCGCGCGCGTCTGCATTCCTGCCTTGCCGTCGAGCTTGTCCTTGTAAAGGCCAAGACGCGTAAGCCCGCGCTGCATCGCCTCGACGTCGGCGCTGCGCATCTGCGTCGAAGCCGACCACGGCGTTGCGAACGGAAGCGGGCTCCGCATGCGGTCGCTGAGGTGCCCGACGAACAGCACATAGAGATCCGAAAAATTGTATTCCTTGATGACGAAGTAATTCTTCGTGGTCAGGAACGCCGGGCCATAGACGCCTTCGGGCTGCAGCAGCGAGGCCGGCTGGGCCTGTTCGGCGGCGCTGAGCTTCTCGCCGCGCACCGGCACGAAGCCTGCGCGCAGCCATTCGCCGATCGGTTTTGTCACTTCGGGCACGCCGAGCGTGCAATCGGCGGTCGCCGGCGCCCGCACTTCATAGGCCCAGCGCACGCCCGGCTGCCAGCCCTTGTTGACGAGTTGCTGCGCGGCGGAAGCAAGCGCATCCGGCACCGAATGCCAGATGTCCTTACGGCCGTCGCCATCGAAATCGACGCCATGCTTGTAGAATTCCGACGGCAGGAATTGGGTATAGCCGGTGGCGCCGGCCCAGGACGAGCGCAAATCCTTGCGCGTCACCTCGCCGTCGCCGATCATCTTCAGCGCCAGGATGAACTCGTTGCGGTACTGATCCTTGCGCCGGCCGACATAGGCCTGCGTCGCCAGCACCCGCACCCCGTCATAGGGCAAGGTGTAGCGGCCGTAATCGGTTTCGCGACCCCAGATCGCGAGCACGACGGTGCCGGGCACACCGAAGCGCGCCTCGATCGCGGTCAAGGCGGCGCGGTACTTCTGCATCAGCCGCTGCCCTTCGTCCGCCAGCCGCGCGATGCTGGCTTCCTTCACGTAGTCCGCCGGCACCTGCACGAACTCGGCCTGCGACGGCGCGCCGGTCGCGGGACGTCCCGGCAATATCAGATCCGGCAATTTGTAATCGGGCTCGAGCCCGCGCGTTTCAGCGTCAAACGTCGCGCGCGAGACGCCGGCCGCCTGCGCCTCCGGCCACAGCGAAGCGATGAATTGCGTGAAGCCGGCATCGGCGGCGCGGGCGGAAGGCACGCTCAAAATTATTGCAACAATGCAAAGCCCAAGCAGTATCCGATTAAATGCATTCACGAACCTGATCTGTCGCATGGCTGCCTACCATTCGTGAACACCGACGCGGCTTTTACCTCACCGCCACAATGAAAATCCGCGGAAACCGCAGCAGCACCTTGCCATCCGCCTGCGGCAGATAGCTGGCGGCGATGCGCGCAGTGTATTCCGCGAGATACTGCTTGCGCTCGTGCGGCTCCAGCGGATCAAGGAATGGCCGCAACCCGGTGCCCTTGACCCATTCCACCACGGCGCCGGCATCTTCGAGCACGTGATTGTAGATCGTGTGCCAGATCTCCAGCCGCGTGCAGAGCGGCCTCAAGGCGTCGTAATAAGCTCCCGGCTTCGGCAGCGTGTCGCGCACCCGCGCGGCCTCGGCCAGCGTCTTGCGCCATGGTTCGAGATTGGCGACCTCACGCATCAGGACATGGGAAGGCTCGTCAAGATTGTCGGGCATCTGCACCGCGAGCACACCGCCGGGCGTCAACGCGCCGAGCAGCCGCTGCAGCTGCTTCAGATGGCCGGGCACCCATTGAAAGATCGCGTTCGCGAACAGAACGTCGGTATTTGCCGGCGGCGCCCAGTGCGCGATGTTGGCTTCGATGAAGGTCTGTCCCGGCAACCGCTCGCGCGCCTGCCGCAACATGTCGGCCGAGGTATCGACGCCCGTCACCGCCGCCTGCGGCCAGCGCTTGACCAGGAGCTCGGTTGAATTACCCGGCCCGCAGCCGATATCGACCACCTTGCGCGCGTCGGCGATCGGAATCTGCGCCAGCAGGTCGCGCGACGGCCGGGTCCGCTCGTCCTCGAATTTGAGATACTGCTCTGCGTTCCAGTCCGCCATGCCAGTGCCCGTTCCCGAATTTCATGCTCCCTTGCGGGTTTACCGCGTCAGCTTCTTGTATTTTACGCGATGCGGGATGATGAAGTCCTGCCCGAGCCGCCGCATCTTGTCTTTCTCGTAGTCCTGGAAGTTGCCCTCGAACCATTCGACGTGGCTTTCGCCCTCGAAGGCCAGGATATGGGTGGCGATGCGGTCGAGGAACCAGCGGTCATGGCTGATGATCACAGCGCAGCCGGCGAAATCCTCCAGCGCCTCTTCCAGCGCGCGCAGCGTATCGACGTCGAGGTCGTTGGTGGGCTCGTCGAGCAGCAGCACGTTGGCACCGGACTTGAGCATCTTCGCCAGATGGACGCGGTTGCGTTCGCCGCCCGACAGCGCGCCGACCTTCTTCTGCTGGTCGGCGCCCTTGAAATTGAACGACGAGCAGTAGCCGCGCGAATTGACCTCGCGCTTGCCGAGCAGGATCAGCTCGTTGCCGCCCGATATTTCTTCCCACACGGTCTTCTTGCCATCGAGATCATCGCGCGACTGGTCGACATAGCCGAGATGCACGGACTTCACCGACGGTGATGCTGCCCTTGTCGGGCGTCTCCTGCTTGGTGATCATCCGGAACAGCGTGGTCTTGCCGGCGCCGTTGGGACCGATCACGCCGACGATGCCGCCCGGCGGCAGCTTGAAGGTGAGATTGTCGATCAGCTCGCGATCGCCGAAGCCTTTGCTGAGGCCCTCGAAGTCGACCACATTGCTGCCGAGCCGTTCAGCCACCGGAATCGTGATCTGCGCGGTCTGGGTCTGTTTTTCGCTCGCCTGCTTCAACAGGTCTTCATAGCGCTGGTATCGCGCCTTGGACTTGGCCTGGCGGGCTTTCGGCGAGGCCGCGATCCATTCCTGCTCGCGCGCCAGCGTGCGCTGATGGGCGGCATCCTCGCGGCCCTCCTGCTCAAGCCGCTTCTGCTTCTGCACCAGCCAGGATGAATAATTGCCCTCGTAGGGAATGCCCTTGCCGCGGTCGAGCTCGAGAATCCAGCTGGTGACGTTGTCGAGAAAGTAGCGGTCGTGGGTCACGATCAGGATCGCGCCGGGATAATTGCGCAGATGGCCTTCCAGCCACGACACCAACTCGGCGTCGAGGTGGTTGGTCGGCTCGTCCAGCAGCAACAGCTCAGGCTGGTCGAGCAGCAGCTTGCACAGCGCGACGCGGCGGCGTTCACCACCCGAGAGCTTGGTGACATCGGCCTCATCAGGCGGGCAGCGCAGTGCGTCCATCGCCTGGTCGACCTTGCTGTCGAGATCCCAGAGGCCCGCGGCCTCGATCTCGTCCTGCAATTTGGTCATCTCGTCGGCGGTTTCGTCGGAATAGTTCACCGCCAGCTCATTGTAGCGGTCGAGGATCGCCTTCTGCTTGGCGACGCCCATCATGACGTTCTCGCGCACGGTCTTGCTGGCGTCGAGCTGCGGCTCCTGCTCGAGGTAGCCGACCCGGGCGCCCTCGGCGACCCACGCCTCGCCGTTATACTCCTTGTCGAGGCCGGCCATGATTCGCAGCAGCGTCGATTTGCCCGAGCCGTTGACGCCGAGCACGCCGATCTTGGCGTCGGGATAGAACGACAGATGGACGTTATCGAGCACCTTGCGGGTCGGGTAGCTCTTGGTCAGACCTTGCATGAAATAGACAAACTGGCGAGCCATCGCGACCCCTGAACCCTGTGGAATTATGGAAATTTTGCTGCCGCTGATGTAGCGGCGCCGCCCTCAAAGGGCAACTACGGGCCGACGTTTTCCATTCGTTCACCATGGATCGTTACGGAGCGGTCACCATGTGGCTGATCAATCCAGACAATTGAAACCTTCTTTTAACAAATTAGGCGAAAAATCGTCATGAACGCCGAAAAGGCGCCATCGAGGGCGGCCACGCCGCCGGAGAAAATCACGGGGCCGCGTCATGGCAACCATCACCTCGGCATCCTTTTCTTCCCCGACGCACCGCCGCGCCGGACCAACCAAGCCTTTCACCGGAATCCGCGTCTTCTGGCACCAATTGTTCGCCCGGGCCTTCAACCCGTACCGGCCGGAGCTGCATTACATGCGCGGTCCGGGACCCGCCTGCCGCGCCAAGCAGAACGCGCTGTCGCCTGCGGTCCAGTCGATGCTCGCCGAGATCCAGGCCGCGAAGGCACGCGAGCCGTCCGCGCGTTCATAGCCTGCGGATTTTTTCGGCGGACTTTTTTCGGCTTCGGGCGCTTGCACGCATGCGCCATGCGCGCGACCATGGCGCTTCCCCGACGGCTGTTTCTTAACCGTCCCCTCACCTTGAACGGACCTCATGATGACGCGGCTGCGCTGTGCAATTCTCGACGACTATTTCAACATCGCCCTGGAGATCGCTGATTGGTCAGCGATCGCGGACCGCGTCGACGTCACGGTATTCGACCAGCCGTTCGCCTCGCCGGAAGCCGTCGTCAGCGCGCTGAAGGATTTCGAGATCGTCTGTGCGATGCGCGAGCGCACGGCTTTCCCGCGCGCGGTGCTCGAAGCCTTGCCGAAGCTGAAGCTCCTGATCACCTCTGGCATGCGCAACGCCGCCATCGACAGCGAAGCCGCGAAGGAGCGCGGGGTCGTATTATGCGGAACGCAGTGGAGCCAGGATCCTACCGCGCCGCTGACGATGGGCCTGATCCTGGAATTGACCCGCGGCATCGGCCGCGAGAACGCGCGCATGCATGCGGGTGAGCCCTGGCAGAAGTTCTGCGGCATCGAAATCGAGGGCAAAACGCTCGGCGTGGTCGGCCTCGGCAAGCTCGGCGCCAAGATGGCGGGTCTCGCCAAGGCGTTCGACATGAAGGTGATCGCCTGGAGTCCCAACCTGACGCCGGAACGCTGCAAGGAAGTCGGGGTCGGCTACGCCACCAAGGAAGAATTGTTCGCAACCGCCGACGTCGTCACCGTTCATGTGGTGCTGAGCCAACGCTCGCGCGGACTGGTCGGACGGGAAGACCTGGCGCGCATGAAGCCCACGGCCTACCTCGTGAATACTTCGCGCGGGCCGATCGTCGACGAGGCGGCACTGCTCGACATGCTGCAGCAGCGCAAAATAGCCGGCGCCGGGATCGACGTGTTCTCGGTCGAACCGCTGCCGGTCGACCACCCCTTCCGCAAGCTCGACAACATGGTCGTGACGCCGCACCTCGGCTACGTGTCCAGGGACGCGTTCCGCGCCCATTACAGCCAGATGGTCGATGGCATCGGCGCCTGGCTCAAGGGCGAACCGCTGCGGCGGCTGGCGTAGCCGTTTGCGGCAAGGAGCCCGGCGAAACTATCCGGCGTCATAGGTCAAGCTGGATGGTCAAGGCTGGATTGCTTGGTCGCTAACGTTCCCCTCGCCCGCTAAGGGCGAGGGAATGACGGTTTAGCGCACCGTCACCGGCGCGGGCAGCGGCGGCACCACGGTCGGCTGGGTGCCCGACATCTGCGCCGACGACGCGGCATTGGGTCCGGGCACCGGCTGCGCCGAGGCCACCGCCGCCGGCGGAGCCCCGCCGGGCAGCACGACCACGCGGGTGCCGACCTTGACGCGGTCGAACAGGTCCGAGACGTCCTCGTTCAGCATGCCGATGCAGCCTGACGAGACGAACTTGCCGATCGTCGAGGGCTGGTTGGTGCCGTGGATCCGGTAGACCGTGGATCCAAGATACATCGCACGCGCGCCCAGCGGATTACCCGGGCCGCCGGCCATGAAGCGCGGCAGATAGGGCTGGCGGTCGATCATCTCCGACGGCGGATGCCAATCCGGCCATTCAGCCTTGCGCGTGATCTTCTGCACGCCGGTCCAGGTGAAGCCGTCGCGGCCGACGCGGACGCCGTAGCGGATCGCACGGCCGCCTCCCAGCACGTAGTAGAGATACGTATTCGGCGTATCGACGACCAGCGTGCCCGGTGGCTCCTTGGTCTGAAAAGCGACTTCCTGCCGGCGCAGGTTTGGCGGCAGCTGCGCAGGCCCGATTTCCGGCTGATCCTCCGGCGGCAGCGCAGCCACCGTCATGGGCCGGCCGTCGGCTCCCATCGATCCGGTGGCACCACCCTGAGCGCCGATCGCCTCGGGCGGACGCAAGCCGTCCGCTGCCGGCGCGCGGTTATCGCCATTGCCACGATCGGAATAGATCACCGCCGGCGGGCCACGGGACGGCCGTAACGGGGATCATCGGGCGAAAGCACCGGGCCGGTCGGTGTGCCGCGGTCGGAATAAACCGGCGGAGCGCCCATCGGGCGGCCGTAGCGCGGATCATCGGGCGAAAGCACCGGACCGGTCGGCGCGCCGCGGTCGGAATAAACCGGCGGAGCGCCCATCGGGCGGCCGTAGCGCGGATCGTCCGGCGAGAGCACGGGCCCGGTCGGCGCACCGCGGTCGGAATAAACTGGCGGAGCACCCATTGGCCGGCCGTAGCGCGGATCGTCGGGCGAAAGCACCGGACCGGGCGGCGACAGCGCGGCCGAGCCCTGCGCGTCGTCGTCATCGTCCAGCGAATCAAAATCGGGCGCGCCGGGCCCGGGGGCGCGGCGATAATCGGCGGGGGGATAAGGTGAGGTCGGATAGGGCGAGGAATAGACCGCGCCGGGCGGGACCGGATAGCTCTGAGCCAGCGCGAACGAGGTTCCCGCCGCGCCAGCCGTCACGGCAGCGCAAATCGTCAGAATGCGTTTGATCATCATCGCTCTTGCTAGTCCCCAAGCCGACACCGGACCTTTGACCGACATGACCGAAGATAGCGGCGCATTCAAGACATTTCCGGTGGTTTGGCGCCAGGTTCCGACAATTGTGATGATCCGGTGGCAACCGTTGTAACGAAGTCTCACCGGCGAAGGAAACACCGTTCGGCGCGACGGCGGGCATGATTCCGACGAATTTTTAACCAACGCCGCGAGAGCCTTGCGCTATCCTGAAATCACCTGATTCGCGATGCGCGGGCGGTGCCTGCAGCGTTACGAACACGGCAAACTGTTCTCACCGCGTTCCCGATAGCCCAAAGCCTTCGCAAATGCCGCGAAGTGGAACCTGGCGTCCATGCTCCCCGGTTTTCGTTTTCTGTTCGCCGCGATCATCCTGTCGATGTCGATCCTGATCTTCGGATTGGGCGCGGCGGCGTTGCTGCGCACCGCGCACGAGGAGTTTGCCAGCGCGCCGAGCTGGCAGCCGGCCCCCGAGACCAGATTTGCGCAGGCCAGCGACGCGACCAAGGAAGCGAACAAGCCGGTTCTCGCACTGTTGCGCGTCGACGATGCGCCCAAGGCCGAGCCAACGGCATCGGCCACTGCCGCGGTGACCGCGCCGGCCGCGATTTCCGTACCGGCCGGCCGCTCCGTAGCCGCGCCGGCTGAGCCGGCCGTGCTATCGCCGCAGGATTCCTCACTCGCCGAGGCTGCCAGGCTGGAACCCCCGATCGCGGAATCACCAGTCTCTGAAACCCTCGGCGCGGCAGGTCCGGTCGCTGAAAGCCCGGTCACCGTAAGCCCGGTCACAGCAAGCTCGGCCGCGGAAAGCGTGGCTCCAGCCGCGGAAAATCCGCCCCAGGCCGAGGCAGCCCCGGCGCCTGCCGATACGCCCGCATCTCCTGACGAAACCAAGGGGGCCGCCAGCGAGGCCGCGGCGCCGACGGCAAACGAAGCCATTCCGGTTGCCGCCCCAGCTGTCCCGGCCGAAGCCGCCCCGGCCGCGCCTGAACAAGCGGGCGCACCGAACCCGCCCGCCGCTGGCGTCGACGGCGCTTCGAAAACCATCGCCACGCTGGGCGGCCCGGCTGTCACCATCGCGACGGCGCCGCCGGCAAAACCCGCCGTTGCCAAACCCGACAAGAGCACGCTGAAGAAGAAGCGCCTGCAGACGCAGCGAGCGAACGCCCGCCGCAAGGCCGCGGCGCGCGCGGCGCAACAGGCCTCGCAGCCGCCGCTCGACCTGTTCGGTCAGCCGATGACGACGCGCTGATCGGCCGCGGCGACTTCCGCCGGTCAGGCCGGACCGGTGGCGACCGGCGGCCCGTCGGGCAGGCCCCATTCGGCCCACGATCCGTCGTACAGCGCGCTGCCGCGCACGCCGAGCCGGTACAGCGCCAGCGTCACCACCAGCGCGGAAACGCCGGACCCGCAGGTGGTCACGATCGGCCGGCTCAGATCGACGCCGGCGCCGCTGAACGCCTGCTGCAACTCCTCAAGCGGCTTCATCGCGCCGGTCGCGGCGTCGAACAGCCCGGCATAGGGCACGTTGCGGCTGCCGGGAATGTGACCGGAGCGGCGTCCGGGCCATGGCTCGGCCACCGTGCCCTCGAAGCGCGGTTGCGGGCGCGCATCGACCAACTGCTCGGCATGCGTTTCGAGATTGCGGAGCAATTGCTGTTGGCTGCGGACGAAGCTTGGATCGAGCTCGGCCTTGAATTTCGCCGGTTTCGGCGTGACCTTGCCGGAATGCGTCGGGCGGCCCTCGCGCAGCCATTTCTTCAGGCCGCCGTCGAGCACCCTGACATCGCGATGGCCGAACGACAGGAACATCCACCATGCCCGCGGCGCCGCGACCCAGCCGCCGGAATTGTAGGCGACCACCGTGTCGCCGGAGGAAATGCCGAGCGCGCCGACGTCGCGCGCGAACTGCTCGGCGTCCGGATACATATGCGGTCGCGCGTCGTTGTGATCGGAAATCGTGTTGACGTCGAAGAACACCGCGCCCGGAATATGCGCGTCGAGATAATCGTCCGACGGCAACGGCAGCACGCCGGGCATCTTGTAGGACGCATCGATGATGCGGACCCTGGGATCGTCGATATGCGCGGCGAGCCAGTCGGTGGAGACCAGCGGATCGTCGGTGGATGATGTCATGCGTGCGAATCTCCTGATATTCCAACCGTCATTGCCGGACTTGATCCGGCAATCCATCTTTCGAAGGATGGACACGCGGGTCAAGCCCGCGTGTGACGGCTTACTCCTTCGGCTTCTTCGGCTCGTACTTCTCGACCGGTCCGCCGGCGTCGCGCCAGGCGGCGAATCCGCCGCCGATATGGGCGACCGGCTTCAGTCCCATGTCCTGCGCGGTTTTGGCCGCCAGCGCCGAGCGCAAACCGCCGGCGCAATGAAAGATGAACTTCTTGTCCTGCTGGAAGATCGGCTTGGCGTAGGGGCTCGCGGGATCGATCCAGAATTCCAGCATGCCGCGGGTACAGGAGAACGCGCCGGGAATGCGGCCGTCGCGCTCGATCTCGCGGGGATCGCGGATATCGACGATCACGACGTCATCGCTTTGCGCCGCCTTGATGGCGTCGGCGGCGCTGACGGTTTCGATCTCCGCATTGGCCTCGTCGATCAGGGCCTTGATGCCGCGATGGATGGTCTGGGGCATTGGAAAATATCTCCATTCCGTCATTCCGGGATGGTCCCACCGGGTCGCGCTACGCGCGCCCGATGACAGGCTCCGGACCAGACCCGGAATCTCGAGATTCTCGATGTGCCATTGCACATCATGTTGCGCTATCGCGCGCCCCGGAATGACGCCAACGATGTTACCGCACCAATTCCTTCATCGCGCCTTCCAGACCCTCGATCGTGATCGGGAACATGCGCTGCGAAAACAGCCGGCGGATGATGGTGGTCGATTCCGAATAATCCCAGTGCCGCTGCGCCACCGGATTGAGCCACACCGCGTGCGGATAGGTGCGCGTGATGCGTTCGAGCCAGACCGATCCCGCTTCTTCGTTGACGTGCTCGACCGAGCCGCCGGGCACCATGATCTCGTACGGCGACATCGAGGCGTCGCCGACGAACACCACCTTGTAGTCGTGCGGATATTTATGCAGCACGTCCCAGGTCGGCGTGCGGTCGGTAAAGCGGCGGCTGTTCTGCTTCCACACGCCTTCATAGAGGCAGTTGTGGAAGTAGAAATATTCCATGTGCTTGAATTCGGTCTTGGCCGCCGAGAACAATTCCTCGACCTGCTCGATGTGCGAATCCATCGAACCGCCGATGTCGAAGAACACCAGCACCTTGACCGCGTTGCGCCGCTCCGGGCGCATATGCACGTCGAGATAGCCGTGGTTGGCGGTCTCCTTGATCGTGGTGTCGAGATCGAGTTCGTCGGGCGCGCCGGTGCGGGCGAACTTGCGCAGCCGCCGCAGCGCGATCTTGATGTTGCGGATGCCGAGTTCGACATTGCCGTCGAGATCCTTGAACTCGCGGCGGTCCCACACCTTCACCGCGCGGAAATTGCGGTTCTTCTCCTGGCCGATGCGGATCCCTTCGGGATTGTAGCCCTCGGCGCCGAACGGCGAGGTGCCGGCGGTGCCGATCCACTTGTTGCCGCCCTGATGCCGGCCCTTCTGCTCCTTCAGGCGCTGGCGCAGGGTCTCCATGAGCTTGTCCCAGCCCATCGCCTCGATCTGCTTCTTCTCTTCCTCGGTGAGGTATTTTTCCGCGAGCTTCTTCAGCCATTCGGCCGGAATGTCCGCCTTCTCCATGGCGTCGAGCAGGCTCTCCAGCCCCTTGAACACGGTGCCGAACACGCGGTCGAACTTGTCGAGATTGCGCTCGTCCTTCACCAGCGCGGCGCGCGACAGATAATAGAAATTCTCCACCGTCTGCTCGGCGAGGTCGGCGTCGAGCGCCTCCATCAGCGTCAGATATTCGCGCAGGGTCACCGGGACCTGGGCGTCGCGCAGCGATGTGAAGAATTGCAGGAACATGGACTACAGATTGCCCGCCGCCGCGGCACGTCAAGGGCCTGTCCGCGGCGTCGGAGGCCTAGACCTGCCGGGTTTTTCAACTAGAATTGAGCCACAAAGGCTTTATCCCCCGCAACGACCGCCGATCTGGTGTTGGGACGCTCGCTGTCGTCCTCAGCAGACTAAACGCCGCTGCGCGCAAGAACAAACAACAAGGCAAATACTCGATGAAATTTACCGGTACCAAGGACTACGTCGCCACCGATGACCTCAAGATCGCCGTCAACGCCTCGATCGTGCTCGAGCGCCCGCTGTTGATCAAGGGCGAGCCCGGCACCGGCAAGACCGTGCTGGCCGAGGAAGTCGCGAAGGCGATCGGCGCGCCGCTCCTGACCTGGCACATCAAGTCCACCACCAAGGCGCAGCAGGGTCTCTACGAATACGACGCGGTGTCGCGGCTGCGCGACAGCCAGCTCGGCGATTCCAGGGTGTCCGACATCGCGAACTACATCAAGCGCGGCAAATTGTGGGAAGCCTTCACCCATGAGAAGCGCCCGGTGCTGCTGATCGACGAAATCGACAAGGCCGACATCGAATTTCCCAACGATCTCCTGCTCGAGCTCGATCGGATGGAATTCTTCGTCTACGAGACCGGCGAGAACATCAAGGCCAAGCTGCGCCCGATCGTGATGATCACGTCGAACAACGAAAAGGAATTGCCGGACGCATTCCTGCGCCGCTGCTTTTTCCACTACATCAAGTTCCCCGACGTCGACACCATGAACCGGATCGTCGACGTGCATTTCCCCGGCATCAAGAAACGGCTGGTGGAAGAAGCCTTGCGGATCTTCTTCGAGGTGCGGGAAGTGCCCGGCCTGAAGAAGAAGCCGTCGACGTCGGAGCTGCTGGACTGGCTCAAGCTGCTGCTGAACGAGGACATCACGCCGGAAATGCTCAGGGAGCGCGATCCGCGCAAGCTGATCCCGCCGCTGCACGGCGCGCTGCTGAAAAACGAGCAGGACGTGCATTTGTTCGAGCGGCTGGCATTCCTGAGCCGCCGGGAAGTGTAACTTGCGGCCCGAGGCGCCGGAATTTCGGTTCCGGTGCTTCGGTTTGAAGAACGACCCAATAAACAATAGAATAATGAACAAAGAGACCGGGAAGATGAACGTTCAAACCCAGATCCGCGCGGCGGAGCCTGCCCGACCGAACATTTCGACGTCGTCATCGCCGGCGCCGGTATCTCCGGCGTCGGCGCGGCCTACCATCTGACCCAGCAATGTCCGGGGACGAGCTTTGTCGTGCTCGAAACGCAGAAGACCTTTGGCGGCACCTGGCGCACGCACCGCTATCCCGGCATCCGTTCCGACAGCGACCTTCACACCTTCGGCTACCGCTTCAAGCCGTGGACCAGCGCGCCGATCGCGACGGCCGCGGAAATCCTCAAATATATGGGCGAGGTGATCGAGGAAAACGATCTCGGCCGCCACATCCGCTATCAGCACACCATCTGCCCGGCCAACTGGTCGAGCGCGGACAATCTCTGGACCATCGACGCGGTCCGGGCGGACACCGGCGAGACGCTTCGCTTCACCGCCAATTTCTTCTGGATGTGCCAGGGCTATTATCGTCACGCCGAGGGCTATACGCCGGAGTGGAAGGACATGGCGACTTTCAAGGGCCCGATCATCCATCCGCAGAAATGGCCTGACGATCTCGACTACAAGAACAAGAGCGTCGTCGTCATCGGCTCCGGCGCGACCGCGGCGACGCTGATCCCGGCGATGGCGAAGGATTGCGCGCATGTCACCATGCTGCAGCGCTCGCCGACCTATTTCCGGACCGGCCGCAACGCGATCGAGATCGCCGAAACGCTGCGCCAGTTGCAGGTCGACGAGAGCTGGATCCACGAAATCACGCGCCGCAAGATCCTGTTCGATCAGGACGCGTTTACCCGCAAGACGTTTGAAGAGCCCGAGGCCGCCAAGAAGGATCTGCTGTCCGCGGTCGAAGCCTATCTCGGCCCCGACTACGACATCGCGACCCACTTCACGCCGAAATACCGGCCGTGGCGGCAGCGCATCGCCTTCATTCCGGACGGCGACCTGTTCCAGGGCATCAAGTCCGGCAAGGCCTCGGTCGTCACCGACGAGATCGACCGCTTCACCGAGAGCGGCATCCTGCTGAAATCCGGCAAGACGCTGGAAGCCGACATCATCATCACCGCGACCGGCTTCCACCTCAGCGCCAACGGCGACATCGAATTCGCGATCGACGGCAAGCCGCTCGACTTCGCCGACACCGTGACCTATCGCGGCATGATGTTCACCGGCGTGCCCAATCTCGTCTGGGTGTTCGGCTATTTCCGCGCCAGCTGGACGCTGCGGGTCGATCTCGTCGCCGACTTCGTCTGCCGGCTGCTCAACCACATGAAGCAGACCGGCGCGAAGAAGGTCACGCCGGCGCTGCGTCCGGAAGACCACAACATGCCGCTGCTGCCGTGGATCGATCCGGAGAACTTCAACCCCGGCTACATGATGCGCGGCATGCACCTGCTGCCGAAGCGCGGCGACAAGCCGGAATGGCAGCACAACCAGGACTACTGGGCCGAGAAGGACGAATTTCCGGCGATCGATCTCAGCGATCAGCGCCTTCGTCTACGAATAGATCCAGCGGTACCGCCGCGATCAGTCCAGCGGCGCCAGCGCGTGCCGGAGCTGCTGGCTCGAGATCTGCATCAATCCGGCGAACGGCTGGCCGAGATCGGCGACCAGGAACAGCGCGCTCGAGACCGACAGCGCAAACACCAGCAGCGCGACCACGATCACCGGGCCCGGCTCGACGAACAGGCTGAAGCTGGTGAAGATCACCGTCAGCCAGAACACCAGGATCAGCAGAAACGGCGTCATGATCGGGGTGTCGACATCGGCGAACATCAACAGCCGCGCGTGGGCGATGTCGCTGCCGGCCTGCTCGATGCGCAGCTTGAGCGCGCGTTGCTCGTCGTTGGCGGGCGTCAGCGCCTCGATCGCATTGTAAAGCTGCTCGGCGGCGAAGCTGGCGTGAACGCGGTCTCCTGCGACGCGCCGTCGCCTTCTCACCCCAGATGCGATCCAGCGCGGCCGGAACGGCC
Organism: uncultured Alphaproteobacteria bacterium; assembly: GCA_963843235.1. Lineage (GTDB taxonomy): Bacteria > Pseudomonadota > Alphaproteobacteria > Rhizobiales > Xanthobacteraceae > Bradyrhizobium. Next base: position 17,246 of record CAWJJV010000001.1, on the reverse strand, counting down.
TGCCGCATCAATTTGCGGATCTCCGTCGCCTCCGGTCCGTACTGCGCGAGCAATTGATCGGTCCAGCACGATATGCGCGGCGAATTGCCGGAAGTGGGCGTCCTGGGTGTCGTAGGAGGTTTTGGCGGATGCGATCATCAGGCTGATCACGACCGCCGCCAGGTTGCCAGCAGGCCGACGCCGAGCCTGACGACTTCCTTGGTCTCCGGCTTGAGATAGGCCTCCGGGAGCCAGGCGCGCAGCACCATGCCGAGCACCGACGCCGGCCATGGTCGCCGCAAACGTGACCAGAAAAACCCACCCCGATGTCACGATCGATCCTTCGGCAAAGATTCATGAAAAATGGATCGCGCCAACCGAACTGTGCCTCACGCTCCTCATTGCGAGGAGCCACTCAGTTCACCGACGCGCTGCGGCCACGGATCAGGTCCGAGGCCTTGTCGGCGATCATCATGGTCGAGGCGTTGAGATTGGCCGAGATCATCCGCGGCATGATCGAGGCGTCGATCACGCGCAGGTCCTGCAGCCCGTGCACGCGCAGCTGATCGTCGACCACGGCCCATGTGCTGTCGGCCGGCCCCATGCGGCAGGTGCAGCCGGGATGGAAGGTCGTGGTGCCGCGCTGGGTCGCCGCGGCGAGGAATTCATCGTCGCTCTGCACGCTCGGTCCCGGGAAATCCTCATAGGCGTAATATGGCGCCAGCGGCGCGGAGGTGAGCAGCCGCCGCGCCAGCTTCATGCCGGCGACGACGGTGCGGCGATCGAGCTCTTCGGCCAGATAATTGGTCTGGATGATCGGCGGCTCGAACGGATCGGCCGAACGCGCGCGGACATAGCCGCGGCTTTCGGGCCGCTGCTGCCAGGATGCCACCGTCATGCCGGGCTGGTCCTCGAGCTGTCCCTGCACGCCCTCCTTGTAGCTCGCGGGCGTGAACGTCAGTTGCAGGTCGGAGCTTTCGGTGGTCTCGCCGGAATGCCAGAAGCAATAGACCATGGTCGGCGACAGCGAGAGCAGCCCGCGCCGCGTCGTCGCCCATTTGATCGCCTCCATCATCAGGCTGAGGCCGCGCCGGCGCTCGTTGATGGTCTTGATGTTCTTGACGCGCGCGACCGAACGCGGCGCGTAATGATCCTGCAATCCCTCGCCGACGCCGGGCAGCGCATGGCGCACCTCGATGCCGAGCGATCGCAGCAGCTCGGGCGAGCCGACGCCCGACAATTGCAGCAGTTGCGGCGAGTTGTAGGTGCCGCCGGACAGGATCACTTCCTTGCGGCGCGCACTTCGACCGGCGTGCCGCCCTTGCCGCCCTTGACGTAGCGCACGCCGACCGCGCGCTTGCCTTCGAACATGATGCCGGTCGCATGCGCATGGGTTCGCACATGGACGTTCGGCCGTTTCATCGCGGGATGCAGAAACGCCGTCGCCGCGCTGACGCGCAGACCATTCTTGATGGTGCGCTGGGCGTAGGAGACGCCCTCCTGGATCGCGCCGTTGTAATCGGGGTTGCGCGGAATGCCGAGACTGATCGCGCCGGCCATGAACGCTTCGCACAGCGGATCGCGCCAGTCCATGGTGGTGACGGTCAGATTGCCGTCGCGGCCGCGAAAGGCGTCATCGCCCTCGCCGACCCGCCGTTCCAGCCGCTTGAAATACGGCAGCACGTCCTGATAGCCCCAGCCGCGATTGCCGAACTGCGCCCAGGTGTCGAAATCCTGGCGCTGGCCGCGATTATAGATGTGGCCGTTGATCGAGGACGAGCCGCCGAGCGTCTTGCCGCGCGGCGCATAGATGCTGCGGCCGCCGGTCCAGGGTCCCGGCTCCTGCTGGTAGGCCCAGTTGATGCTCTTCATGTGAAAGGTCTTGATGAAGCCGGCCGGCAGATGGATGTAGGGATGCCAGTCGCTCGGGCCGGCCTCGAGCACGCAGATGCTGGTGCCGGCATCCTCGCTGAGCCGGTTGGTGAGCACGCTGCCGGCGGAGCCGGCGCCTACGATCACATAATCGAATGTATCCATCGTTACCCGCGCTTTTTCGTTCAGTTGATAGTCGAGATGCGCCTTCACCGTCGGCCATTCGCTGGCGATGATGCTGTAGACGACAGTGTCGCGCAGCGTGCCGTTCGGCGCGATCTGGTGGTTGCGCAGGATGCCGTCCTGCTTGGCGCCGAGCCGCTCGATGCCGCGCCGGCTCTGATGATTGAAGAAATGCGTGCGGAATTCGACCGCGATGCAATCGAGCTTCTCGAACGCATGCGCGAGCAACAGCAGCTTGCACTGGGTGTTGAGCGCGCTGCGCTGCACGCGCTTGGCATACCAGGTCGAGCCGATCTCGACGCGACGGTTCGCCGCATCGACGTTCATGTAGGTGGTCATGCCGGCGATCTTGCCGTCGGCATCGAACACCGTGCACGGCAGCATCGCGCCCGAGGCCTGCAGGCCGAGCCGGCGATCGATCTCCTGGCGCATGCCCTCGGCGCTCGGAATCGAGGTGTACCAGAGCTTCCAGAGCTCGCCGTCCTGCGCCGCCTCGGTCAGCCCGTCGCAGTGATGCTGCGACAGCGGCTCGAGCCGGGCATGGGCGCCGCGCAGCGAAACCGGTTCAAGCCAGGGCATTGAGTGCTCCTCTCGCCTCATCCGTCATTGCCTGCGACCGCGCAGCGTCTCGCAAGGGAGCGACTGCGACGAAGCAATCCAGCTCTGGCTTCGTAGCGCCTGGATTGCTTCGCTGCGCTCGCCATGACGATTGTACATTGGTCTTACATCATCACTTGTTCAAAAAATTCAGCGGCAGGCCGGGCCGCGCCCAGTCCATCGCGATCAGTTCGCCCTTGCCGGACAGCGTGATGTAGGCGGTCTTCAGTTCGGGTCCGCCGAAGGCGATGTTGGTGGTGACGCGGTCGCCGGTCGGGACCTGCTCGACCACGCTGCCGTCGGGCGCGATCACCGAAATGCAGCCCGAGATCAGGGTGGCGACGCAGACATTGCCGGAGAGCTTCCACCGCGAGCGAGTCGAACATCTGGTAGCCGCCGAGCCCCGCGATCGGCTTGCCGCGCTCGCCGCGATAGATCACGTCGCGCGGCCTGACCTCGCCGGGCGCCGGACAGATCGAACGCCCACAGCCGCGCCGTCGGCGTCTCCGCGACGTAGACGGTGTTCTCGTCCGGCGACAATCCGATGCCGTTGGCCGGCAGCATGCCGAAGCCGCCTTCGACGATCTCCTTGGCGCCGGGCTTGATGTAGTAGAACGCGCCGACATCCATGTCGCGCGCGCGGCGCTTGCCGAGATCGGTGAACCAGAGGCCGCCGTGCCGGTCGAACACCAGGTCGTTCGGTCCCTTCAGCGGATGCTCGCCGCATTTGTCGAACACGGTTTCGACCTTGCCGCTCACGAGATCGACGCGCTGGATCGAGCCGCCGATATATTCGTGTGGCTCCGGCGCGCCCGGCATCATGGTGCCGCGCGAGGAATCCAGCTGAAGCCGCCATTGTTGCAGACATACATTTTGCCGTCGGGCCCGAGCGCTGCGCCATTGGGGCCGCCGGGAATTTCCGCGACCACCTGCTTGCGCCCGTCGGGCCATACCCGCGTCAGCCGCCGGCCACGGATTTCGACCAGCACCACCGATCCGTCCGGCATCACCACCGGGCCTTCGGGAAATTCGAGACCGGTGGCGAGCACGCGAACATTGGGCATGAAATCCTCCCGCTTTTTCTTGGCCGCAGGGCGGATTCCAGCTTCGATCCCGCACGCGCAACACATCGTTGCGCCATGTTATGGCAAAGTCGTTATCGCTTGCCAACCCGAGACCATGCGCAACAGGTATTACCGGGCAGGCGTCGACGACGCGGGTCTGGTTCGCAAACGCAGTTTCACGATTTCGCGGCGCGATACGCCCGAATTGTGCAAGGACATTCGCGCCAAAACAGAGGGCGCGGGCGACCCTCAAGGGAGGGCGCGGGCGCGACCCTCGGGAGAGGGCGCAGGGAATGCCGGGTGCCCGTTGCACCCGCGGCCCGTGTGCGAAGTGTAGTAAGCACACGGGTAGTCACCACGGTCGCACCGGAACACCCGGCATTCCCGCACGCAATGGTTTTAACGGCTTATGCCGTGATCTCCCCGGCGACGAATTCGTCTTGTCACCGTCATCAGCGGATTGACGGTTTTGCCGAACCCGGTCGGGCTCGCAACACCTCCGCCGATTTAGCACCAGCAACGGGTGCCAGGACCACACGGTTTTGCCGTCCGCGTCTGCGCCGTTCGTCCACACGCCGGTGATCGCTCACAAGCCGAAGCTTGCCCTGCGATCCCCTCGCGCGACGACGCTGCCGCGTCCACCGCATCCCATCCCAACGTTCGTGACGATGGCCAACGCCCCTCTTCCGGAACGGGATGGCGGGGATGAAGAGATGATTTGGGTCAAATGGGAAGCGGATTGTTTTTGAAAGCGAGGCTGGACAGGGCAAATCAGCTTGAGACCACTAGGAAAAACGCAGTTCAATCGCGGCGCTCTCCCCGACCGCCGGGTGATCGTCGCACCCGAATCTCTTCCCTTTCAAAGATCCGCTTAGAGATAGCTCAGCCACCAGTCGAAACGGCGTTGTTTGAGATCGGCGAACCAGCGGCAGAGTGGATAAAGAGCTACGACCACCAAGAGCCAGACGACGTAGACGCCCACAAGGCTAAGGCCATAAGTCGAAGGCCGCGCACCCGGGCCATGCCGGAAAAGGAAGGAGGCTGTGCCGCATTGAACCCACGCGAGGACGACCGCGGCTGCATGGATCAGGAAAATATGGGCGACGTAATAGATGAAAGGCACGCGTCCATAAGTGATGATAAAGTCCGCGACTTGACCGCGGGCGCGCTCGAACAGCGCGAGGAACAGGAAAGCGGGCCCCAGCGTCATCGCGAGATAAAGCAGCGACGGCGGATATTTTTCGCAATTCACGAACGACAGCAAGGTCGGGAGCCACGAGCTCTGCATCGACCATGGCTGGGGATCGCCATATAGATTGGAGGCCCGCAACGCGATGAAGCCCGCAAGCGTCACTACGCCGAGCGTCGCAAACCAGCGTCGCCGCGCGTCCTGTTCAAGCTCGAACAGGGGCCCCAACGCATAACCGGCCGCCATCACGCCGATCCAGGGTACGAGCGGATAAAGCACGAACAGCCTCGCGGACGGCCCAACCTGCACCAATCCCGGTTGATGCAAAACGTGCCATATCCATCCCACCGCTCCCAACTGATCCGCGCTAATGCCGTCGAACAGGTTATGGCTGCCGATCATGACGAGAGCAATGAAGGCAACCGCCCAGCGCGGCAGATGAACGAGGACACTGAGCACGATCATCGAGGCGCCGAGCGCCCAGATGACCTGGGCGACGAACACGTTTAGATCGAGGCTGAACGAAAAGCCGAGCCGCACCACGATAAACTCGACGAAGATGAGCCAGAGGCCGCGCGTCTGTAGAAAGCGGCTCAGCTCGCCGCCGGAGCGGTTCCGCGCTCCGTAGAGATAAGCCGCAACGCCGGCAAGAAGGATGAATACGGGCGCGCAGAAATGCGTGATCCAGCGCGTCAGAAATAGCGCCGGATCGGTCACGTCCCGTGGATTGACGCCGTTCTTCGCGAAGAAGTCGCGCGTGTGGTCGAGCGCCATAACGACCATGACGGTTCCACGCAATAGATCTATCGAGGCGATACGCGGACGCATCTTCTTCGAAACGGGTGGAAGGCCGGATAGCTTACGTTCTGTCTGAGCGCCGATCTCGAATTCATTTATAATCATCGACTGCTGAAGCGCAGCGGGGTCGGTGTGAACTCTTGCCTTCGGAGTTTGCGAGACCGTTCGACTGTTGCATCTGCCACCAAACTTGCTAGCAATTCGCGCCGCAAACAGCCCCCGCCACGTCAGGAGCCCCGCTGTCTCGACGACTGCTTCGAACCCACGGCAATCCCAGACCCATCTACGGAATTGTTTCAGGGTGGCTTGGTACGCCTTCAATCCTATTCACGTTTTGATGTTCGCGCCGACGAAGGAATTGACTAGTCCAACTGAGAGTGCTGCGGGAGACGCGCAGCGAACGCCGTCCGCGCCTGCCACCGCTACTACCTCACGGGTATCCATATTCGCAAAAGTGTCCGTCAGAAATTCTTTGCCGCGAACTTTATTGGTGGCTATGTTTCTCGTTACAATTCCGAAATAACGTTGCCGCACTATCTGCCACGAGGAGCCACAGACATTTGTTCAGGCATTGAACTGGCATCATTGATGCGCACCTAAACCCTGTCCCCTATCTGTTGGCTCATAGACCTAAAGGGAGTACGGACCATGCGTCAGTTTCATTGTCTCATTGTTGCTTCACTGGTTCTGGTATAAGACGCGCTCTTGCGCAGGACAAATATGATCGGCGCCGCTTCCAGCCATCTGCACCAAAAGTGCAATGACGGCGCAGGGTGGAACGCCAACGAATCGTCTGCCGGCGCCATGGCAATGCCGATCGGACGATGCACACAAGGAACTCGCAGCGGGGATGGCCAAGATGCGAGCCGCTATGTCAGTCGGCATACAAGCGACCGACCCCGACATGGCCTTCAACTGCGCTATACTTCCGCACCATCAGGGGGCCATTTCTATGGCTCGCGTCGAACTTAAGTACGGCAAAGATCCTGAGAACCGCAAACTCGCCGAGAAGATCATCGAGGCCCAGGAAAAAGAGGTCATGCAGATGTTGGCCTGGCTCGAAAAGCACTCAAAATAGGTTATCGGCTTCCTCGGTGCGCGGCCGCCATAGCGTAATGCCGAGCAAGAGGTACGCTGCACAGGTCCACAACGATTGCCAGTTGTGAGACCCTTCGTTTAGGATGATGTAGAGTGCAGCAGCGGCGAACAGTCCCGCGAAAACGGCCTCGGCGAGCGGGCGCGTGGCTGATTTTGGAGGGTTGAGGAACGCCACTGTGCAAAACGGCACCACGGCCATGGTCAGGGCGGCGAACGGGAAATCGTGCCAGCGTGCGTCGAACACGAGGCCTAGCGCGGTTTGCGCAGCAATAAGAGTCGTCACAATCAGCGTAATGCCCAGCATATTCGTCATGAACAATTGGGTTCGGTCTTTGGGCGGTCCCAACACTTCAAGAAACGACGGAAGCGCGCGCCCCGACATCAAGGCGTTGGTGGACAGCAGCGGCGCAACTATTCCCGCGGCCAGCAGCAAGCCCTGGACCAGCCAACCGCCGATCCCGTAGCTTTCATGAAGCATCTTTTCGGCGCTTATTCCGAACAAAACCCCACCTGCGGTCGCGGATATCGCGACCGCAATCCATACCGCCAATCGCGGCGACGATGGCCGGCGCCCTCAGCGTCAGTAATGCTGCTCCGAATACGCAGATGCAAAGAACCATCCCGCACGCCATCTGCAGCTTCCAGAAAGGGTAGTTGCTGATGGCCGCTCCGGCCGGATACTTCAACTTGCGATCGGCCGCCATCGAGCAAGCCCCAATAACCTCCCACCGTTCCTTCCCACCGGCGCTTCCACGGCTCGTCATAGGCCTCGAACAGGTTGACACGAAAGTTGTCCTGTCTAGCCCGATCGAGAATCTCGGAAATAAAACGTGCCTGATTGATGCGGGAGGGCAGAGCGCCGTCGCGCATCCGTCCGTGACTCGGCCAACCCGTTTCGCCGATCAGGATATCCTTGCCGGGAAAGGCCACCGCCACCTGCTTTCGGATGTCATCCACATGGGCGGCAGCGTCTTCGGCGCGGGGCGGAACGTCCTCCCAATACGGCAGGAAATGAATGGTGACGAAATCGACATCGGCGCCGACTTCCCGGTAGCGCAGCCAGAATTCCCAGACGTCGGCATAGGTCACCGGAATATCCACGCGCGGTTTGACCGAGCGGATGATTTCCTGAAGGTCGGACACCGTCATCTCTCCGCGCAGGAGCACTTCGCTGCCGACGATGATCGCCGTGACCGTGCCGGGATGATCCTTGGTCAGCGAGATCGCGGTGTCGATGAGGAGAGCGTTCTTCGCGCGATCGCGTCCGATCCAGACTCCGAGCAGAACCTTCAAACCAACCCTGGACGCGAGTTCGGGCACCTTGTCCAGTCCGTTGTCGATGGAATAGGTGCGGATGCATTTGGTTATCTTGGCGAGTTCGCCCAGATCCTCCGCGATCTGCTCCGGGCTGACGATCAGGTCCGGATTATGCGGCGTTTGATCGCCCCTGAAGGGCGTATAGGAAACGCATTCCAGTTTCGCCGCGGGATCAATCGGCGCGCGTGCCAGGGTTACCGGTATCGCCAACCACCACCAGACTGTCGCCACGACACCAAGGGAAATGAAAAAGAGCGCCAATGGCGTGCGCAAGGCGATGGTCCTTCGGCAAGTCGATCGGCGGGCACGCCGTTTGCGCCAGTTGACAGGAATTTGTAGCATCCGCTTCCGACCGGCATCAAGGCCGGGTGCGAAGGGGGAGCTCTGTGCCTGCCGCATATTTGTCCCAGCGCGAACACGTGAAGTGATGCCATTCAAAGGACTTTCCCGTCGCCAATTCACCGGGATCACCGGCTGGTCGATTCTTGGAATATCGGCGCTGTCGGCCGGATCCAGTCAGGCTGACCCGGCCAATGAAGGCGGATTGCCCGACCGGGGGCCCTCTTCCGGTTTTCCGAGCGGGTTTCTGTGGGGGACGGCGACCTCATCCTATCAGATCGAGGGGGCCGTCAACGAAGACGGCCGCGGCCCATCGATTTGGGACCGTTTCGCCCACACGCGCGGGACCATCTCCGATCACAGCAACGCCGACACCGCGACCGACCATTATCATCTTTACAAGGAAGACGTTCAGTTGATGAAGGCGCTGGGCGCAAAGGCCTATCGTTTTTCGATTGCCTGGCCGCGTGTCTTCCCGGAGGGAGCCGGCACGCCGAACCCGAAGGGCCTCGATTTCTACAACCGGCTGCTGGATGAGTTGTCGGCGAACGGCATGCGAGCCATTTGCGACCCTGTATCACTGGGACCTGCCTCAGGCGCTTCAGGATCGCTTCGGCGGCTGGACCTCCCGCGACACCTCAAAGGCCTTTGCGGATTATGCAGCCTATGTCGCGGAGCGTTTGAGCGACCGCGTGAAACACTTTTTCACGATCAACGAATGCTCCCGGCTCGTTCACCTCGGGCATGGAAGTGGCGCCGATGCGCCGGGCCTCAAATTGTCCCAATCGGAACTGAACCAGGTCCGTCACAACGTCGCGCTGGGACACGGTCTCGCGGTGCAAGCCATCCGGGCCCACGGGCGCGCCGGGACCAGGGTCGGTCCGGCGGAGAATGCCGTGAGCTGTATCCCCGCCATCGAAACGCCTGCGAATATCCGCGCCGCCGAGATCGCGACGCGCGAACTCAATGCCGGCTATTTGACCGTGATGCTGGAGGGAAAATATACCGATGCATTCCTCGCGCAGGCCGGCAAAGATGCGCCGAAATACACGGCCGAAGATTTGCGCATCATTTCATCGCCGATCGATTTTGTCGGACTGAATGTCTACACGCCCGACCATTACGTCGTTGCCGCCGACAACGAACGCGGCTTCACCCTGGCGCCGTTTCCCGCATCGTTTCCGCACATGAAGGCGAGCTGGCTCAGGCCCGGTCCCGAGGCGATGTATTGGGTGCCGCGCCACGTCGCGAAACTGTGGAACGTGAAGTCGATCTACATCACCGAGAACGGAACGTCGGGGAGCGACCAACCGGCCGCGGACGGCACTGTCTATGATGTGGATCGCATCATGTATCTGCGCAATTATTTGACGCAGTTGCAGCGCGCGACGTCCGAGGGCGTACCCGTACTCGGGTATTTTCTGTGGAGTCTGATGGACAATTTTGAATGGTCGGATGGATTTGAACAACGCTTCGGCCTCTACCACGTCGACTTCGATACCAAGCGCCGCACGCCCAAGCTCAGCGCATCGTTCTATCGCGAGACCATCGCGCGAAACGCCGTGGCGTGATCCGGAAGATCGTCAATCCTTGCGCAATCCCTTGCCCATCGCCTCATAAATCAGCGTCTTCAGCTCCAGTTGAATCCGCCCGCCCTGTTCGGGGGCCTGCACCATGAAGACGACCAACATGTCGTCCTTGGGATCGACAAAATAGAACGAGCCGCCGGCGGCGTCCCAGCGATATTCGCCCAGCGGCCAGGTTGTATTCGGCGGCGGCGCGGTGCGCACGGCAAAGCCAAGGCCGAAGCCGCTGGTGGGGCCCGGAAAATAGAACGGGTCGTGCAAGATCCCGGTCTCCGGCCCGATATGATCCGACGTCATCAACGCGACCGTCTCGGGCTTGAGATAACGCCGGCCGTCCAGTTCGCCGCCGTTCAGCAGCATTTGCAGGAAGCGGGCGTAGTCCGGCGCCGTCGAGACCATGCCGGCACCGCCGGATTCCCAGCGCCGCGGCACTGTGGGGCTCATGATTCCCGCGATCGGGCGGCCAAACCTCATGCGCCGGCCAAAACGACCTTCGGGCAACGGCTCGGCGATACGCGACCACTTCGCCTTGTCGGCAACATAGAATCCGGTCTCGCGCATGCCGAGCGGATCGAGCAGTCTTTGCTTCTCGAACTGCAATAACGTCTGCCCCGACACGACCTCGACGACGCGGCCGAGGATGTCGGTCGAATGGCCATAGTCCCAGCGCACGCCGGGCTGATCGGCGAGCGGCAGTTTGGCGATCCGCTCGGCGAACTCGGCATTGTCGAAATCGCCGGCGTACAGCGCGAGGATAGCGTTTTTTCACCTGGCCTTCGCCATAGAAGCCGTAGGTGATGCCCGAGGTGTGCCGCAGCAAGTCCAGGATCGTGATCGGACGCTTCAGCGGCTCGAGCTTGAGCGGATACTGGCCGGCTTCATCGGAAAGATCGACGCCGACCTTCGTGTCGGCAAACGCCGGAATGTATTTCGAGACGGGATCGTCGAGCGACAGCTTGCCGTCCTCGACCAGCATCATGATTGCGACCGACGTGACGGCCTTGGACATCGAATAGATCCGGAAGATGGTATCCGGCGTCATCGGCAGCTTGGTCGCGACGCTCCGCACGCCGAAACTTTCGAGATAGACCGGCTTGCCGTGCTGCTGGATCAGCAGCACCGCGCCGGGAATCTTGCCGGTCGCGACCTCGTTGCGGACGAGGTCGCCGATGCGGTCGAGGTCCGCAGCGCGAAAGAGTTCCCGCGACGGCGCCGGCGATTCGGCTCGTCCCTCCTGCGGCCAGCCGGCGATCAGGAAAACCGCGAGCGCCGCCGCAGCAAGGCAGCGCCCTGCGGCGCCGTCAGTTCTCCAGCGCTTCATAGACCAGCTGCTTGAGCGTGCGCTGGACGCGCTGGCGTTCGGTGGGCGTCTGCTCCAGCACCACGAAGAACATGTCCTGCTTGCGGTCGACCACCATGTAGCAGCCGGCGGCGCCGTCCCATTTCAGCTCGCCCAGCGATCCCGGCGGCGGCGGTTTTGCGTTGCCGGGATCGGTGCGCACGGCAAATCCGAGGCCCATGCCGAAACCGTCGCCGGGAAAATAGAAATAATCCCGCTCGACGCCGGAGCCCTTGCCGATATGGTCCGTCGCCATCAGTTCGAACGTCTTCGGGCTGAGATAGGTCTTGCCCTCGAACGTCCCGCCATTGAGCAGCATCTGCGCAAAGCGCGAAAAGTCCGCCATGGTCGAAACCATGCCGCCGGTGGCGGATTCCCACTTCTGGCGAACCTCGGTCCGGTACTCGCGGCCGACCCGGAAATTACTGTCGTTCGGCACCGGCTGGGCGAGCCGCTTCAGCCGCTCCGGTTCGGTGACGAAGAAGCCGGTGTCGGTCATGCCGAGCGGATCGAGCAGCTTTTCCTTCTCGATCTCGAACAATGATTTTCCGGACACGATCTCCATGATCCGCGCCAGGATGTCGGTGGAATGGCCGTATTGCCAGAGCGCGCCCGGCTGGTTGTGCAGCGGCAGTTTTGCGATCCGCTCGGCGAATTCGGCAAGGTCGAAATCGCCCGCATAGATGTTGGCGTCCTTGTAAGCCTTGCGCACCAGGCTGTCGCCATAGAAGCCATAGGTGATGCCGGAGGTATGACGCATCAGGTCGAGAATGGTGATCGGCCGGGTCAGCGGCACCAGTTCGAGCGTCTTGGTGCCGTCCTCGGCCTTTTTCTCCACACCGACCTTCATATTCGCGAAGGAAGGAATGTACTTCGAGACGGGATCGTCGAGCTTGATCTTGCCGTCCTGGATCAACTGCATCGCCACGACAGAGGTGATCACCTTGGTCAGCGACGACAGGCGGAAGATGGTCTTGTCGGTGATCGGCGTCTTGGACACCACGTCCTGCACGCCGAAGGTTTCGTGATAGACCGGCTTGCCGCGCTGCTGGATCAGGACGTCCGCGCCGGCGATCTTGCCGGTTTCGACCTCGTTCTTGAAGAACTCGGTGATCTTCGCAAGCTTGTCCTGGTTGAAATGCGCTCCTGCGGGAATATCGAACGTGCCTTCGGCACGGGCCGGCGATGCCATCAGATTCAGCGCACCGCAGGCCAGCACGCACAGCAACAGACGTGAATTCATTGGACCCCCTCCCGGAACTTTGAGGGCAGTCTAGCCCGCGTGTCAGTCGGCACAAGGGTGCCGAAAGCGTTTAATACTTCGCCCCGGTGAGCCGCCGGGCGCGTACATAAACCAGAACACGGCCTTCTTCCGCGCTGCGAAGATGAACGGCAAAGGCATCGCTGGCAACCTCAATCCAATCGTGCATACTGCCTCACGCATTCAATCCGACGGCTCACCAAAGCTGCCCCAATAAAAAGACTGCCTGAGCCACGGCCAGCACGTCAGGGAGGACGATGATGCACTACCGAGTGAGTTCAGTTGCCAAATCGATCGCGCTTGCGGGGCTTGTCGCCGCGTCTGTCGCGGGTGCCGCGAACGCGCAGAAGAAATACGATCCGGGCGCCACCGACACCGAGATCAAGATCGGCAACATCATGCCCTATTCAGGACCGGCATCCGCCTACGCCACCATCGGCAAGACCGAGGCCGCCTATTTCAACAAGATCAATGCCGAGGGCGGCATCAACGGCCGCAAGATCAACTTCATTTCCTATGACGACGGCTACAGCCCGCCGAAAGCGGTCGAACAGGCCCGCAAACTGGTCGAGGCCGATGAGGTGCTGCTGATTTTCAATTCGCTGGGAACACCCAGCAACAGCGCGATTCAAAAATACATGAACACGAAGAAAGTGCCGCAGATTTTCGTCTCGACCGGCGCCGCCAAGTGGAACGACCCGAAGAACTTCCCGTGGACCATGGGATGGCAGCCGAGCTACCAGGTCGAAGCGCGCATCTATGCCAAGTTCATCCTGCAAAATTATCCCGGCAAGACCATCGGCATCCTCTATCAGAATGACGATTTCGGAAAGGACTACGTCATCGGCATGCATGAGGGGTTGGGCGACCAGGCCAGCAAGATGATCGTGGTCGAGAGCTCCTATGAAACAAGCGCGCCGACGGTGGACTCGCAGGTCGTACAGATCAAGGGCGCCAATCCCGACATCTTCGTCAACATCGCGACGCCGAAATTCGCCGCCCAGGCCATCAAGAAAGTCGGTGAACTGGCGTGGCATCCGATCCAGTTCGTCACCAACGTGTCGGCGTCGGTCGGCGGCGTCATGAAGCCCGCCGGCTATGAGAACGATCAAGGGATTCTCAGTGCCGCGTATCTGAAGGACCCCAAGGATCCGCAGTGGAAGAATGACGCCGCCATGAACGAATGGCGTGCCTTCATGACCAAATGGTATCCCGAAGGCGATCAGGAAGACGCGTCGACCACGTTCGGCTACGGCGTCGCCAAGGGCCTGGAGCAGGTGCTGCGGCAGTGCGGCGACGACCTCACCCGCGAAAACATCATGAAGCAGGCCGCCAACCTGAATTTCGAGATCGGCGTTTATCTGCCGGGCACCAAGATCAAAACCAGCCCGACCGATTTTGCACCGCTCGAGCAATTGCAGATGATGCGTTTCAAGGGCGAAAGCTGGGAATTGTTCGGACCGATCATGTCGGGCGAGAAGAGCTCGTAAGCCAATTCGCCTGGGCAAATCCGGCGCACCCCGTGATATTGGGGTGCGCTGTCTTTTTGATCCGCGGCATTGCCGATCCGGCGATCGCGAAAACCGCCAATTGGAAACGCCAAACACCTCGCCCGCGCGGTGCTGCGCTAGCGTTTAAAAAAATGGGGAAACCATGCTGATCACGAACGTCCGGGCACACCACGTCCGCATCCCCTATGACGCCGGCGTGGCCAGCTTCAAGCAAGGCGCTTCAGCGATCGCGGCGCTCGATATCGTTCTGGTCGAGGTCTCGACCGACGCCGGCATCACCGGCTGGGGCGATGCCTTTGCCTATGTGTCCCCGCGCACCACCTGCACCGCCATCGACGAGATGATTGCGCCACAGGCGAGAGGACAGGCCGTTCCCGACGCCGCCGGCATTCCCGCGTTCATGGAGCAGATTCAGCGCAACCTGCATCTGTTCGGCCGCTATGGCATCACGATGTTTGCGATCTCCGGGCTGGATATTGCCTTGTGGGATATTGCCGCCAAAGCGAAGGGCTTGCCGCTGCATCGATTGATCGGCGAAACCAAGCGCGCGCGGATCCCGGCCTATGCAAGCCTGCTGCGGATCGGGACGCCGGAGCTCATTGCCGGCGAATGCGAAACAGCGCGGCGACTAGGCTATGGCGCAATCAAGCTGCACGAGACCACGGCACCAGCGGTATTTGCGGCACGTGAGGCGATCGGCAGCGGCGTCCCGCTCATGGTCGACATGAACTGCCCGATGGACAGGGGCTGCCGCGATCGCGTTCGCGCATGCCTGTCACGCGGCTGCGCCGATGTTCCTCGAGGAGCCCGTCTGGCCGCCGGAGGACTTTGCGACCCTGGCCGAGGTGCGCGCGAACGGCGGGCTCGACATTGCGGCGGGGGAGAACGCCTGCACGGTCCATCAATTCCGCCACATGATGACCGAGGGCGCCGTGACCTATGCGCAGCCCGTCGGTGACCAAGGTCGGCGGCATCACCGAATACCTGAAAGTTGTCGCGCTGGCCGACGAACGTGGGCGTCGGAACTTGCGCCGCATTCCCCCTATTTCGGGCCCGGCTTTCTTGGCGACGCTGCAGCTCATGTCGCTCCGCGATGATGGCACGTTCATCGAAGTACTCTACGTGAACCGCGCGCGCATGCCTTTGGCGCGGCCGCATCGATATCGACACGAATGGCAGCCGTCGCTGTGCCCGCAAGGGCATGGGCTTGGGCTTCGAGCCGGACAAGGAGATCATGGAGCGATCCCGTGTGTCGTTGACGGCCGGTCCGCTGGCGTGAGATGCATCCTACTTACTTCGCGCTGTCCTTCGCCGCCGGCGCATCTGTTCTTCTTCTTCGGATCTTCGGCCGCCTTTCTTCTGCGCCGCCTGCGGCTCGTCCAAGGCCTTCTGCAGGCCGGCGGTCGGTCGCCTTGAGGCTTTCGAGCTTGCCGGTTGGCGGCGTCGAGCTTCTGCTGATGGTCGGCGGCGACCTTGGCGATCGGTCTTCTGCAGGAAATCGACATTGCTCTGCAGGCAGCTGGTGCGCCGCTCCATGGTCTTTTCGGCGGTGCAAATTTCGATGCCTGGAATGTCCTGCGCGCGGGTGTTGGCCGATAGCACGACAAGGCGCCAGAACCATCAGGGCGACAACGATCCTGCCAATCATCGTAAAACCTCATCTGGACGGCGCTCGCCACGGTCAATTTGTTGCGAGCCGGCTACGGTATCCCCAGGATATCATACTGAGACCTCAATCGCGCATTGAGCTTTGGCCGGCATGCGCCAGCCGCAGAAGCGTCGGCAGGCGCCCCCGCAATGGAGAAACGTGGAATGGCTACGCGCGAAAGACGTCTTTCCGAATTCGATGGCCACGGCGCGCCGCCGCCGGATCAGCCGGTGCAGGTGCTCTGCGAAGATCACAGCGGCACCTATCAACTGCCGTTCGCCTGCCGTTTCATCGCCGGCACCTCGCGCGATGGCAGCGGCGGCGCGGTCGAGGCGACCGTGGTGGGCTGGCGGCTCCCTCGCCCGTCACGAGGCGCTGTGCCATAATGCAACGCGCCGGGCGGGCATTTTAAGAAACGGAACGCGGATAGAACGAACCGCGCCAATCAGCCGCCGGGTTCTGTACGCGCCTGTTCACGACTAGAGATCGGCCTTGAGGTCGTGCGGCGCACCATATCCAGCAAAGCCGAAATCGACGGGCGGCGCGCGAGAGCCGAAAAGGTTAATTTTCCTATTGGGCGGACCGCCCTCAGCTGCAGCTGGCGCTACTTCCAGGGCGTGCGGGCAGAAACCTGTCGGTCGCCGGCGGCATGTCCACCGTCTTGAAATCCGCTGGGCCGACGACCTCCAGATATTCCATGTCCGGCGAGTAATCGAACAGATAGTGCTGGATGCCCGGCCGCTGGTGCACGCAATCGCCGGCCGAGACGAGATGTTCCTCGTCTTCGTACATGAACTTCGCCCAGCCTTTGGTCATGAAAACGATGTGGAACTCGGCCTCGTGGCGGTGCCAGCCGGTGCCTTTTTCCGGCGCCTCGTTCGCCTTTACCAGTTGGGCGATAACCCGGCCGCCGGTGGCGCCGGCGACGCCAAGGTCGCGATAGAGGAAGAAGTCGCGCAGACCAGCCGCCGTGCCCGCTTTCGCCGGGTTTCACGTGAGAAAATTTGTTGACGACAGCGTGCTGGTTCATCGAGGCCTCCACCGTTCTCGTTGATGCAAATCGCGGCGAGGTCCTGCGCGTCCAATTTTTTGGCAACCGCGATACCGCGTTCACAGCTTCATGGTGCTATGCGAAAATCGCGCCAGCCGCGCTGCGCCGCAGCGAATTTGCTTCGCGACGCCGCCAATGGCTACGAAGCCGCTGCACGCCATTCGGAATCCGGATCGGGTAATTTTTCCAGGCGCGACGGCCGGCGCGAATTTACCGGTGAAGTAGAGCGGCCGATGACATCAAGTTAAGCAAAGCGTGCCCGAAATGGCTTTGTTTGAGCGCCCGACAAACAGGCAACAGGTCATTCGCACTGCCTAATATTCGACCTCAAGCTCCTCGATATCGGCCGGCTCGGCCTTGGCCGCCTCGATCCATTCGCGCATTTCCGGCAGCGCCATGATCATGCCGGCATAG